>CAWBUJ010000001.1:0-1465000 GCA_963791975.1 uncultured Acidobacteriaceae bacterium
CATCTATCCAAGCCATAGAAGATTATCGTGATCGGGTTCGCTTATGTGGTTCTACGCCAAAGGTGAATGCTATTCAATAAGTATTCACCCTGCTAAATTTTAATGGAATGATCTTTTGGTTGATAATTGATGAATGGCTTTTTCATCATTTAGCATAACGTCGACATGTTCATCTTTATAACGCAGCTCACGGATCTTTAATCCCTTTTCTTTAGCAAGTTGTAATCCTTCCACTGCATGTGCTTCATTTGCACAGATCATCCGTAAATGAAATGCTATCTTTAAACTTTTCTTGAAAATGAACTAATGCATCTAATCCACCTTCTCCGATAAAATTGAGTGTGCCATCTCGTTTGCGTGCACAATCCAATTGCTCTTTAGGCGTTAAGTGTTTTTCGCAAAATTTTTCCCATTCCTCATGTGTAGATGCTTTTCCGATAGGAATGACTTCCAGAGGGTAGGGGATTGGGTGTTTTAAATGATGTCGATCATTATAAAGATGATAGACTTTTCTTTTTCTGCTGAATAATTTAGGTTCTGACATATTTTTACTCCTCGCATTATCTGTTCTTTATAATGCTCACAGTATTTTAGACGGGTAGAAAGATGCGCAAGTTCAGCTTAAAATCTATTTATCTATTTAATCTGGATCTAATTACAGATAAAGTGTAACTGCTCGCCCCTCTTTTTATTTAGGAATATCCTTGAGCCGTGGAGAAAAGCTGAAATGCCTGCTATTATAGGTAAACCAAGCGGGAAACGAGTTAGAATAGCAAAATCAGATCAAAACCCGCCAGGTTTCGCTGTGCTTATGGGCCGAGTTCTCCAAAGCTCCATACGCGTCGGGGCTCGCTCGAGCATTTCCTCACTGAGCGCTACTGCCTGTACGCCTATAACCGCAAGCGCCTTTATCGCGCCGAGATCCATCATCTTCCGTGGGGGCTGCAAGAGGCGAAGGTGGAACTGGATCAGAACTCCATGGCACATACCGCAAAGATTACGCTCCCACCCCTACCTGAACTGGCGCACTTCGCCCGTGAATTGAAAGGTTCTGTTCTGGGCGCTGCGGAGCGGCTGTTGTAAAAGGCTGACCGGGGATTAACGCGGACCAACGAAGCTTGCATGTCTGCAGCGAACGGATAATATGGCCTTCGGTGTTTATAATCCTGCTTTGCTTGCAAGCAGGGAGGCTTCATGGCAGGAGTGGAAGGCCGGGTGGTGCTGATAACCGGGGCGTCGCAAGGAATCGGTCGTGCATGTGCGCTGGTGCTCGCTGAAGCGGCGCCGAGGTCGGCTCTGTGCTCGCAACCAGGAGAAGCTGGAACAGCTTGCGGGCGAGATCGATGGCAAAGGTGGCGAGGCTGCCGTATTCAAAATGGACGTCGCCAGCGAAGAGGAAATCGAGGCCGGAGCAAAAACCGCAATCGTGCTTCGGCAAAATCGACATTCTGGTGAACAATGCCGGCGTGACCCGCGATCAACTGGTCATGCGCATGAAGCGCGAAGACTGGGACACAGTGATCAACACCAACCTGACCGGACCCTTCCTGCTAATACAGGCGGTGATCGGCTCGATGCTGAAGCAGCGATGGGGCCGCATCATCAACGTGACCAGTATTTTTGGGCAAATCGGGCAGGTAGGACAAGCGAATTACTCCTCCTCAAAGGCTGGGCTGATCGGCCTGACGATGGCGGTGGCGCGTGAGGTGGGATCGCGCAACATCACGGTAAATGCCGTTGCGCCTGGATTTATCCAGACTGCCATGAGAGACTTGCTCTCCGGCAGAACTAAAGGAAGCCATGATGAGGAACGTTCCTCTGGGACGCTCGGGCACAGACCTCGATGTGGCGCACGCCGTGAAATTTCTGGCGTCAGAGGAAGCGGGTTACATTACGGGTGAAGTGTTGAAGGTGAATGGCGGCATCCTGATGGGCTAGAAAACTTTCGCGATGTCCGGTGTTGGTGAAATGTGAGTGAGATCGTCGAAGCGCAAACCGCAGAGCTGGTCGAGCAGGTTCGTGACCTGTTTCGCGAGTATCATGCAGAACTGGCCCATGAGTACCGCCCGCCACTATTTGAGACCGAACTGGCGGCGCTGCCCGCGCCCTACGCGCCGCCTAAGGGCGCGCTGCTTCTGGCGACGGTGGCAGGACAGCCGGTTGGTTGTGTAGGACTGCGTCGGTTTCCGCTGGAAGGCGCCTGCGAGATGAAACGGCTCTACGTGCGCCCCACGTTTCGCGGCGGAGTGGTGGGTGGTTCGCTCGTACGCCGGCTCGTGCAGCAGGCGCGCGCATTGGGCTACTTGCGGCTTCGCCTGGACACGCACCCTCCCACGATGGCAGCAGCAGTTGCCATGTACCGCAAGCTCGGCTTCGAGGAGGTTGAGCCCGAACCCGCAGACCGAATCGAGGGTCTGCTGTACATGGAACTTCTGTTGACGCCCACGCAAACTGATGTTCCAGGTCGCTCAGCTTTTTCCGTTGATTGCTCCCGTCGCAGTTAGTCTCGTAAGCTCCATGGCTTGTTAGGGTCGGCCGAGAGCTCTTGGCCAACGACTGACAGGTATTAGTAACCTGAAAGTAATTCTTCCTTGACCTTTTCCGCCCGCATTCCGCAAGCATCGCGAATGGTGCACACGATTTCTCTTGCCAGAGAGCGCCACTATGATTACTATGCAGTTAACCCCGTGGCCACCTCTCCCCAGGACGCGAACCTTCCATGAACATTGGCGAAACCATCCGTAATTACCGTTTGCAAAAAGGCATGTCGCAAGGCGACATTGAAAAACGAACCGGCCTGTTACGCTGCTATCTGTCGCGCGTCGAGAACGGGCATACAATTCCGTCGCTCGATACCTTGGCGAAGATCGCCTCGGCGATGGAGCTGCCGCTGGCACAATTTTTTGCCGGTGCCGGTGAAAACGGGAACAAGACTACTCCTCATTTGGGAGAAGACGAGGTGCGCTTCCTCACCCAGATTCGCCGCTATTCGCCAAGCCTCAACGAGAGCGACCGCAAGCTGGTGGTCGCCATGGTGAAGAAGATGGCCGCCAACGCGGGCAAATGAACGCGGCGTTTGAGTAGGAATGGCCGCAGCCTGGCGCTGCGGATTTTTTGTGCCAGCAGGCGAGTGCAAGCGTCACCGACTCGAGCACCGCACTGTGCTATATTCCGCTTTCCGCAACAGATTTGTTCCGCCGCCGGGTGGTCGAGATTATTCATAAAGAGGAACCGATGAGCAAGATTCAACGGGCAATTCTAAGCGTCACCGATAAGACCGGACTGGTGGAGTTCGCGCGCAAGCTGGCTGCGCATGGGCGTCGAACTGGTCTCCACCGGAGGCACAGCCAAGCTGCTGCGCGATGCGGGCATCGCGGTGAAAGACATCTCCGAGCTGACCGGCTTTCCCGAGATGCTGGACGGCCGCGTAAAGACCCTTCACCCCAAGGTGCATGGCGGAATTCTGCACGTTCGCGGCAACGCGGAGCACGTGGCCGCCGTGCGCGGAGCATGGCATTGAGCCGATCGACATGGTGGTGGTGAACCTCTACGCCTTTGAGAAGACCGCGGCCAAGCCTGGCGTGGCGTTCGAGGAGATGATCGAGAACATCGACATCGGCGGGCCGTCGATGGTGCGCTCGGCGGCGAAGAACTTTCACGATGTGGCGATCGTGACCTCGCCCGGCCGATTACGACGCGATCGTGGAGGAGATGGGGCAGCCAGCGGCGGAGCGCTGTCGCTAGGACCAAGTGGCGGCTGGCGCAAAAGGCATTTGCCACCACGGCGGCCTATGACTCGGCAATTGCGTCGGCCTTGGAGCGGATTGGCGCGCCCGAGAGCGATGACGCCAAGTTCGAACTCGGCCAAGGACGAAGGCTTTCCCGCAGACGCTGCGGCTACATTTCAGAAAGGCCTTCGACCTGCGCTACGGCGAGAATCCGCACCAGAAGGCGGCGCTCTATCGCGACGGCTCGGGCAAGGGCGTGGCCAACGGCAAGCAACTGCAGGGCAAGGAGCTTACCTACAACAACATAGTCGACTTGCAGGCGGCCTGGGACCTGGCGCAGGAATTCGACGAGCCGGTGTGCGCCATCATCAAGCACACCAATCCTTGCGGCACCGCGACCGGCAAGACTCTGGCGGAGGCCTACCGGCGCGCGCTGGAGTGCGATCCGGTTTCGGCCTTCGGCGGGGTGATCGGCGTGAACCGCCCGATCGATGCGCGAAACAGCGACCGAGATGGCGAAGCTGTTCCTGGAGGCGATTGCCGCCCCAGGCTTCGACGAAGCCGCGCGCGAGATCTTCGCCGCGAAGAAGAACCTGCGGCTGGTGGAGGTCGTCCCGTGGAGCAGAAGTGGGTGCTCAAGAATGTCTCCGGCGGCGTGCTGCTGCAGGACAACGACGTGCGTCCGCTGACCGACGCCGAGCTGAAGGTGGTGACCGAGCGCAAGCCGACCGAGCAGGAGATGCGCGCTCTGCTGTTTGCCTGGAAGGTCTGCAAGCACGTGAAGTCGAACGCGATTCTCTATGCGCGCGACGGCCAGAGCGTGGGCGTGGGCGCCGGGCAGATGAGCCGGGTGGATTCGGCGAAGATCGGCGCGATGAAAGGCGGTGCTGCCGCTGAAGGGAACGGTGGCAGCGTCGGACGCGTTCTTTCCGTTCCCGGACGGCGTGGAGGAGATCGCCAAGGCGGGCGCGACGGCGATCATCCAGCCCGGCGGCTCGGTGCGCGATCAGGAAGTGATCGACGCCGCCAACCGGCTGGGACTGGCGATGGTGTTCACCGGCGTGCGGCACTTCCGGCACTAAGCCTGACGCTTTCTCGCTGCCACCACACGTGGAATTCCCTGCAGGTCAGGCACGACGCGAATGTCATCCCACATTGTGGGATTTAGCAGATTGACGACAGCATCACGCATCGAGTAACCAATCTCCATCGCCAGCCGGCCGCCGGATTTCAGGGCTGCGTAGGCCTGCTCAATCAGCGGATGGATTACGTCCAGACCGTGCTCGCCCGCAAACACCGCCATTCTCGGCTCAAACTCGAAGACTGATTTCTGCACCTTGTCGGCCTCGCCGAAGGCAACGTAGGGCGGATTGCTAACGACGAAGTCGAAGTCGCAAAACCCCGAAAAGCAGGTCCCTCGACTCGGACTAAAGTCCTCGCTCGGGATGACAGCGGAGTTGCTCGGGATAACGCCAAGAACATTGGCTCGCAAGAAGCATACCCGCTTTTCAAGTTGCAGCCGCGACGGCGTTGGCGCGTGCGATCTCCAGCGCGTCGGCAGAAAGGTCCACAGCATAAACCGCGGCATCCTTCAGTTCGTGCGCCAGTGCCAAGGCCATGCATCCTGAACCAGTGCCGACGTCAATCAACTTGGGATGCGGCACGCCGCGGGCAAGATCCAGCACGGCCTCAACCAGGTGCTCGGTCTCCGGGCGCGGAATCAGCACGGCGGGGGAAACCAGGAAGTCCAGGCCCCAGAATTCCTGATGTCCGGTGATGTACTGCGACGGCACTCCAGTCGCGCGCTGGGCAAGCGCTTCGTCGTAGCGCGATTGCTCTTCGGCGGTGAGTTCGCGCTCGGGATGGGCGTAAAGATAGGCGCGATCGCAGCCGAGGACGAACATCAGCAGCACTTCGGCGTTGATGCGCGGGCGAACCGACATCTGCGGCTTCGAGACGTTCCACCGCCGACGCGAGCGCTTGCTTCAATTGCACGGCATCAGGCGATGACCGCCGACTCCTGTTTCAGTTTTTCCGCCTGGAAGTGCGTGATCAGCGCATCGATGAAGGGCTGGAGTTTGCCTTCCATGACCTCGGTCAGCTGGTGACGTGAAGCCGATGCGGTGGTCGGTGACGCGGTTCTGCGGGAAGTTGTAGGTGCGGATCTTCTCGCTGCGGTCGCCGGTGCCCACCTGGCCTTGCGCTCCTTGGCCAGCGCTTCCTGCTGCTTCTGCTGCTCCATTTCGTAGAGGCGGGAGCGCAGCACGCGCATGCCTTTTTCGCGGTTCTTGATCTGCGACTTTTCGTCCTGGCAGCTCACCACGGTGTTGGTGGGCAGGTGGGTGATGCGCACGGCCGAATAGGTGGTGTTCACCGACTGGCCGCCGGGCCCGGACGAGCAGAAGGTGTCGATGCGGATATCCTTGGCTTCGATCTTGATGTCCACGTCTTCGGCTTCGGGCAGCACGGCGACGGTGACCGCCGAGGTGTGGACGCGGCCCTGCGGTCTCGGTGGCGGGCACGCGCTGCACGCGATGCACGCCGCTCTCGTATTTCAGCTGCGAGTAAGACGCGCTGGCCTTCGATGATGGCGATGACTTCCTTCAGCCCGCCGACGCCGGATTCCGAGCGTGGAGAGCACTTCCACCTTCCAGCGCTGCGATTCGGCGTAGCGCGTGTACATGCGGAAGATCTCCGCGGCGAACAGCGTGGCCTCGTCGCCGCCGGTGCCGGCGCGGATTTCCAGGACGACGTTCTTCTCGTCGTTGGGATCCTTGGGCAGCAGCAGGACCTTCAGCTCTTCCTCGACGCTGGCGAAGCCGCTCTTCCAGCTGCGTGCAGCTCCTCCTGCGCGTAGGCGCGCATCTCGGGATCGGTTTCGTCGGCTCGAGCATGCGCCTTGCTCTCGCGATGCCGCTGCGTCAGCTCTTTGTACTCGCGATACTTCTCGACGATGGGCGCAAGCTCGCTGTGCGCCTTGGCGGTCTTCTGGTAGGCTGCCGAGTCGGTGATGATCTCGGGCGAGGCCAGGGCCTGCGTTGAGTTCTTCGTGCTTGGCTTCGATTTGTTCTAGGCGATCAAACATGGGATTCATTCTGTACTTTCCGACGGTGCTCGCAGCTATCGGATTGGAAGCACAGCGCACGAGCGGGACATTGATTCGTGAATTCAGACGCAGAGCGACGTGAGCAGCGACGTGCGCGTAAGCGCGCTAGGGTAGGCTGATGAGATGAATGCGCAGAACGAGTTCGTCGCGGCGGGCGCCGCTATGCGATCACCAGCTCTCCGCCGTGCTGCTGCTCCAGTTCCATGGCCTGGTTCAGGGCGACGATGGCGCACTCGACCTGGTCGTCGTCGGGCGGCTGGGTGGTGATGCGCTGCAGCCAGAGTCCGGGCGCGGTCATCACGGCGAACAGCGACGACCGCGATGCTTGCGCGGCGAAGCGGATGATCTCGTAGGAGACCCGGCGATCACCGGCAGCAGCAGCGATGCGGAGGCGAAGCGCGCCCAGAATTCGTGCACCGGAACCAGCGCGTAGACGCACGATCGAGATGATCATCACGGTCATCAGAAAGCTGGTGCCGCAGCGCGGATGAAAGGTCGAGTAGCGCTGCACGTTCGCGATCGTGAGCGGATCGCCCGCCTCAAAGGCGAACACCGTCTTGTGCTCGGCGCCGTGATACTGGTAGACGCGGCGAATATCGCTCCACAGCGAAGTGACCCAGATGAACAGAAGGAACAGAGCGAGGCGGATGACGCCTTCCACCAGGTTGAACACGATCTGGTTGCCGAAGGCCGGGATAGTGGTCTTCAGCTCGCGTCGCCGCCAACAGCGGCAGGAACTTGTACATGAAGATGAAGAAGCCGAGCGAGAGCGCGATGTTGACGGCCGCCACCCAGCCACTCATCTCGAGCTTTCTTCTCCGTCTTCGCGTCGGGCTGATCTTCATCCAGGGCGACATTGGCCGAAAAGCGCAGGCCTTGAAGCCGAGCACCATGGCCTGGCCCAGAGTGATGATGCCGCGAACCAACGGCCAGGCCATCCACTTGTGCTTGTCCGGGCCGCTCCAGCGGCTCGGAGTGCGATGGCGATCTCGCCCGACGGCTTGCGGACGGCGATGCCCCAGGCGTGGGGCGAGCGCATCATCACGCCTTCCAGCACGGCCTGTCCGCCGACGAGGGTTTCCTCGGCGCTCTCCAGCGCGGGCAAAAGTTGCAGGGCAGCCAGGAAACGCAGATGACGACGCAATTGCATGGGTATTGGAAGATCCTGCTGCGGAAGGAACCGGGAATCGCAGTGTTTAGAGTAAGCAGCTCAGCCGGCACAACGAATGGCGAAACCAGCCCAACCGCGAACTTTGGCCTGTGGCGGGCATAGAATTCTGCCCTGCTTCAGGGCGCGATGGTTGCCGAGGCTGTATATCGATCGCTCGACGGTTCGCGGTCTTCCATTTCCCGCCAGAATACGAAAGAAATGATGCCACCCTCCCCCTTCATGCCTCCTTGGAATCAATAGCTTAGAGCATGAAACGCGTGCAAGCATTTGATTCCCAACGAGTTATAGGTATGAATTTGATTACAAATGACTTATACACGTTCATGTGTTCGACGCCTCCACCTGCTGGCTCTCCACCGGATGCCGCGAAGCAATCCCCCTTTTCCAGCCACCTCCCGCTTATTTGGAATCAATGACTTAGAGTACAAATCACATGCAAGCATTTGATTTCAATGGTTTATACGTATGCAATTGACCGCCAGTGACTTAGGTCGGTTCATTTCCCGTTCGTTCGCCTCCGCCGCAAGCCGGCCTGTTGATCGAGGCCGAGGTTATAACTGGCTGGGCAGCCGCCACCAAACTACCGCCATGCGGTTCCTGGCAGGGGCTCACAAAGGCCGCCGCGAACGCGGAGACGACAACAACGGCTCCTCGCTATTCGGTGATACCGCGCCGCGCCTGATTTCCGCAAGGACAACTAGAACGCATCGCAACAAAACTTAACCAAAATATTTTCGGCGAACCCAGGGTCATGCCTGTTGGCACCTTCCCGTCCCATGACAGCTGCGATGCTTCGAGGAGCAATTACCCGGCTCGGCAACTTCACCGTCCGGGCCGATGCATGTCTGTGTATGCATGCACCAGAACAGGCCGTCGTTCGTGGGAGGCACGCTGGGATCGTGCTCGGCTTCGATGAACTGTCCCTTCCAGCGCAACGCTGGACAGATATCTTCGCGGCGAGTGTCAAAGCGATCGGCATCAAGATTGAGCATCATGCGGCGTCTCCGGCTTCTCCACCTGCCTGCATGGTTTTCAGAATGGCGCGCTTCACCGCGACTTTGGCGAGCGTGATCTTATATTTGTTTTGGCTGAGCGGCTTGGCATTGGCAAGCGCCGCGTTGGCGGCGGTCATCGCAGTTTCCGGCGTGATCTCTTTGCCGATAAGCGCAGCGGCTGCCTCGGACGAAACCCACGGAATTGGCGCGACCTGTCCGAGGACCACGCGTGCGTTCTTGACCCGCATGCCATCCATCTCCAGCGCAACCGCGGCCATGGTCAGCGGCCAGTCGAAGGCGGCTTTTTGCCGGACCTCATAAATGCCAACCCGTCGTGTTCTCCGCTGGTGGCGGCACGATCAGTTCCGTTACCATCTCGCCGGGTTTCAGATCGTGTTCCAGTTCGTCTTCCGACTTCGGAATGATAAAGAACTTTTCCAGCGGAATCTCGCGAACGCCGCTGCCGGGAGCTTTCGCCGAATAGATTCGGATCTTTGCGCCATAGGCGATCAGAACCGGCGCGATGGTCGAAGGGCTGACAAAGTAGGCCGGCCCATCATTGCCGAGGATCGCAGCATACCGATTGTCGCCTTCGAGGACCATGGACTTGCCGTCCGGGGCTTTCGGCATCAGGCCGAGACCGCTGCGGAAGTACCAGCAGCGCGGGCGCTGGCACATGTTGCCGCCTATGGTGGCGAGATTGCGAATCTGCGGACTGGCCGCTTCGTTAACGGCTTCGACGAGCGCCGCGTAGTTGACCAGCCGCGCACTTGCCGATGTCAATTCGGCGATGGTGGTCAGCGCTCCAAGGCGCAACCCGTTACGCGCCTGGAAGTTGATGCCGCGCAAGAGTTCGAGCTGCTTGATGTTCACCAGCCGATTCGGCGTGACGGCGTCTTCCTTCATCAGCGCCAGCAAATCGGTGCCGCCGGCGAGGATGGCAGCGTGCGGCCCAAGCAGCGTTGCGACCTGCTCTTTGCTGGTAGCGCTGACGTATTCAAACGGCCGCATTCGTTCCTCCTTTTTCCAGCGCCGTCAGCACGCGTGCGGGCGACAGCGGCAAATAGGGCACGCGTACCCCGATCGCGTTGGCCACCGCATTGGAGATGGCTGCACCGGGCGAAACCACCGGCGGCTCGGCCAGTCCGATGACGCCGCGCTCGTCGTAGCCTTTGCCGGTCATCATGTGCACCTTCAGCTCGCCGATGTCGCCGATGCCCGCCAAGCGATACAACTCCATGTTCGCGTTCAACATGCGCCCGGTAACGGGATCGAGAATCTTCTCCTCATAAAGCGCGTAGCTGATGCCCATGATGAGCGCGCCCATGCACCTGGCTCTCGGCGGTTTCGACATCCACGACCAGTCCACAGTCCTGCACCGCGACCATCTTGTTCACGCGCACGATTCCGGTCTCGATATCGACGGAGACATCGGCCATCTGCACTCCGCCGACGCCGCTGTTGGTCAGGTCGGGTGGCTTGGATTTGTCGGGATTCTTGCCGCGGATGGTCAGCGGCATTGCGCCAATCTTCGCGCAGGCGTCCTTCCACGCCAGGCTGCGGCTGGGATCGCTCTTCACCCGAACCGTTGCCGTCCACGGCCTCCAATTCTTCCGGCTGCGCCTTCAGCGCAGGAGCAACTTTGGCGAACAGGGCACTGCGAGCGTCGACGGCGGCGCGACGGGTCGAGGAGTCACGCCGCCCGATGGTCGTGCTGCCTCCGCTCGCGCCTGAGACGGGATAGCGGCTGTCGCCGATCAGCAGCTTGATCGAGTCCATGGGAATGCCGAGCGCATCGGCGGCCACAATGATGATGATGGTGCGGGCTCCGGTGCCGAGGTCCTGCGTGGCCATCTTGATCTCGACTGAGCCGTCGGGATGGATGGTGAGATCGCAATCGCTGTTATGGCCGCGCCCGCCCCAGGTGTGGATCGAAAGTCCCAGCCCACGCTTGATGTGGCCCGCAGTCTTGTCACCGCGGGGATGCCAGTTCTTCTTCCACTCCATCAACTCCATCGCGATCGGCAATTCGTCGCGGTAGATGCCGGCACGCGCGCCCGTCAAATCGAGGTTCCGCGTGAGCAAGTCGACCGGATCGAGGTTCAGCTTCGCGGCGAGGTCTTCGATTGCCGACATGGTGATCAGCGCGGCCTGCGGATGGTTCGGGAGCGCGCCAGGCGCGAGCGCTGCCCTGGTTGGTTGAGATGGCGATGTTCTGCTTGCGCTGATTGGCGATATCGAAGATGTACGGGCAGAGGAGGCGTACCGCCTCCGCCCATGCCGCCAGTGCCCCAGGAGCGCGACTCCCAGGCGACGAGCTTGCCGTTCTTTGTCGGCTGCGACTTTCACGCGAGCGAACGCCGACGGCCGCATGCCGGCGACCTCCTGCTCCTCGGCGCGGTCGAGCATGATCTTCACCGGCTTGCCGCCGGCCGTCTTGGAGAGTTGCGCGGCGGCGATGCCCCAGCGATCGGGTCCAAACTTGCTGCCGAAGCCGCCGCCAATGTACTGCTGCATAACCTGGATGTTGCCGGCGGGAATGCCCAGCGGCTCCGCGATCTGCGGCGCGATGCCCGACAGGTTCTGGGTTGAGATTTGAACCAGCATGTCCTTGTCGCCAGTCCACTCGGCCGCCATGCCGTGGGTTTCGAGGCAGCAATGCGTGATGCACGGATGCGCCGTACAGACCTTCGACGACGGTGCGCCGAGGCGAAAGCCTTGTCGGGCTCGCCCTGAGTTTGGACTGCAGTTTTCTTGTAAGGCGACTTGGTGGCCGTCGCCGCCGCATACTTTGGCGCTTCGCAGCGCCGCTACCACGCTGGGATCGACGCCCGATTCCTGCGTGTCCTTCAGATACTTTTCGTCGGGATGGAAGCTGATGCCATTCTTCTTGATGGACGCGATCACTTGCTCGTCGGGGACCTGGTTGTCTTCCATGTCCTCGAAGTCGTCGTGGCTGATCGGACCGGCGGTGGCGGCAATATTTTTCGGCGGCTCAGCGTCGGATATGAAATGTGGCAGCACGTTGTAGTGAACGTTGATGGCGCGAAGCGCGTCTTCGGCTGTGAGTTCGTCAACCGCTGCGACGGCGACGATTTCGTCACCGGCCCAGAAGATCTCCGTGCCCGGCTTTTGAATGATCTGTACGGCCTTGACGCCCGGCATCTTCTCGGCGGCGCTGGTATCGATGCTGGTGATGCGCGCGTGGGCGTAGGGGCAGCGCAGGATCTTACCGGCGAGCAGGCCGTCGGGATTGTAGTCGTAGGTGTATTTCGCCCGGCCGGAAACTTTTACCGGCCCGTCCACGCGTGAAATGTTCTTTCCCAGCAGCGGGCGGGTTGCAGGATCGGGCCAGTGATAATCGCTCATGACGGCCTCCCTTCCGGCGTTGGTAGCCAAAGCGACCGCGCGAATTCCGTCGTAGGTTCCGCAGCGACAGTAGTTGCCGCTTAGTTCATGGCGAATGTCTTCGGCAGTAGGTTTAGGATGCTGCTCCAGGAAATGGGTGGCGCGACGATGAATCCGGGGGTGCAGAAGCCGCACTGTTGCGCGTCGTGGTCGACAAAAGCCTGCATGACCGGGGTCAGGGCGTCGCCTTCCGTGAGGCCCTCGATGGTGGTGATCTTTTTTCCCTGCGCGTCGATGGCGAGAATGGAACAGGCATAAACCGTCTTGCCTTCCATCAGCACCGTGCACGCGCCGCAGACCCCGCGATCGCAGACGCGTTTTGCGCCGGTCAAGTTGAAGTTGTCGCGCAGGGCATCGAGCAACGTCACTCGTGGTTCAAGTTGTGCATTGAGCTTTTTGCCGTTCACCTCAAGCTCGACCGGGACCTTGCCGGGGCCATGGACTGGGACATCTTCCCCGGCAGCGCTTATCACCGTGGGACCGACCAGCAACGGCACGGCAACACCAATGCCGGAAATCTTCATGAAGTCGCGGCGGGTTACGCCCGAGGTGGACTCGGGCTTGGGCGGACCGTCATCTTTCATGGCGCCTCCATCCTTGCAGTTTGCGAGTATAACTCTGGGACCCATGGCTTGGCACAAGGAGAGGGACCCGGGGCACGAGCCCCGAGAGGGTAACAATCTAGAGGCAGAGCCGCGTAGCGGTGACACTATGCCTTTGTGAAGAAATGTAAATCTCGGCTGCGCGAACGAACTTTTTCCGGCGACATGCGTCTATACCAGTAACCCAAATCCACGGTGGGCGCCGAACCCCAACAGATACGCAAACCGGCGTCCGCCGCCTTTTTCGTTACTATAGGCTGCAGTTATCGCGATGCGCTATCTGGCTCCACGTGCGCTCCAGCTGCTCCTTGGCATCTTTCTGCTTTTCGGTTGGAATCTCTCTGCCTCCGCAGATGAGGCCCGAATTATACTTTGCGCCCGGCGTGGCCGGCGACCACGGCGAGCCTATCGCGCAGTTCTTTCAGGTCGGCAATTATCTGTACCCGAACAATCTGCCAGCCAACGCCCACGGAAATGGGTATGCCGATCCCAATTTCCTCATTCCGCCAATCATCGAGGCCGTGACCGTCGATGGCGGGGCCTTCAATGTGCGCGAAGGCAACAATTCGGTTGACCTCGCCGCCGCTTATCTCCCCAGACAAACGGGCCCCCAGCTTCCTGCAACTCACCGGAGACTATCGCGATGCCGACCTGATGGCCGGCTGGAATCCCAAAAATCCTCGGACCAATGCCTGGCTCGCGGCCGAGCTATCGTTCGGCAACGGATTCCTCGAGCGCTTGGAGCACCGCCAGCAGTACAAACTCAATGGTCTGCGCCAATTCAATCTTGGGAAGCACCAACTGACGTTGTTCGGCATTGGTTATTACGGCTTTTCCTACGTCCCGGGACTAATTCCCATCAACGTCCCTGTTCCCGACGACACCGTAGACAATCGGCAACTGGACGTCACACACACTGCCCTTGTCGTCGCCACGGACAATTGGAAGCTCAGCGAGCAGAGGCAGTTCTCTTTTTCCGGCTTCTGTCGCAACTACGCGCTGACACTGCGCTCTAACTTCGGCGACGGCCTCATTCAGCAGAGTGAAAGCCGCAATATCTTCGGCGGTGAGGTCACCTACATACAAAGCATTCGTCGTTGGCTGGCAGTGCTGGCGGGTGTCGATCTGCGGCGCGATGCGCCGCGCAATCTCGACTTAAAGCACATCGACGACCAGGGAGTCCTTGAACCTGATACCAGCAACAACCTGACGCTGTCCTTTGTGGAGCCTTTCCTCTCTATCGACGGACCGGCCGGGCGCTACTTTCATTACAATCTGGGGGCCGGCAGGAAGAAGTCCGGATGAACAATCAGGACCTCATCAATCTGCGGAATTCCTTCGACCGGCTGGCCACCCTGACCCTGCCCAAGGGTACGCTGACGGTGCTTCCTCCCGACCGCTGGTACCTGCCAACCGTGGCCTTCAGCTATGGCGAAGCGTTCCACACCGAAGACCCCCGCATCGGAAACGGCGCCGGCACGCCCACGTTGCTTTCACCTTCGCGCGCTTATCAGCTTGTGCTGTCGAAGGTCATCAAGCAAACCCAGTTTTATGTCACGCTGCGGCGCATCTCCAACTCTCAGGATCTGGCCAAGATCGATCCCGATACCGGCTTGCAGGAAGTTGTCGGCCCTTCCGTGAACAAAGTGCTATCGGTCTCTTTGCAGCGAAACTTCACCTACGGCGCTATCTATGTTTCGTACGCGCAGGCCGACGCTCGCGATTCGCAGACCGGCGAACCAATTCCAGAGGCGCCAAGGTTTATCTGGGACACGGTCGCTTCTTACAAGCATCTGCCGTTCGGTCTGTGGGCGCGCGGCGAGATCGAGTATGTTCGTGCCAAGCCACTGGGCGACGGCTTCACCGGCGTGCCGGTCACCGAGTTTCGTGGTGCGGTGCTAAAGCCCTTCCGCGAGGAAACCATGTCTCTGGCGGCCAATTTTCTCATCGCCAACGGTTATACCGGCCAGACGACGGAGGTGCTTGCGCTTCCCAGCGACCCGGCCCCATTCGAGCGCGTGGTCGGCGTTCCGCTGAAGTCGTATGTCAGCCTGAGCTGGACGTATTACTTCCGCAAGTGAGGACTCAAGCAGTGCCAGAGTTGCTGTATCCAGCGGGGTGGAGCACGCCTTTCAGTCGTGCATGACTGCCTGCAACTCTTGCATCGCGCCTTAGCGCCTGAGGTAATGTTTTCCATTACCTCAGCGGCTAAAAGCCGGATTCACGGGCAACTCTCAATGCACCGCTGAAGAGGCCGTCAGGAAACTACAATCGCAATTCTTGGAGTGGAACAAAGTGAGGATACGGCCACCCAATCAGCCGCGCAGCGGTGGCTTTGCTGTGAGCCAGGGGCTCAAGCCCCTGGTCAAGTGGGAAATTGCACCGAGCCGCGTAGCGGCGAGCCCAGTTTCGTAACAGCCTCTGAAGCGGTGCTCCACACCCGGATGCACCAACTCAGAATCTGCTCTAAAGCGTCCTGGTCGGCTTCCTACAGCTCCAGCTCCGCGCGGATCATGTTGTCTTCCAGGTCGAGAACATCTTGAAGCCAAGCTTCACGCACAGCGCGCGCATCTCGCGGTTTTCCGGCAGCATGATGGAGATCACCTTGGTCAGCTTCTCGTCGCGGGCAGATCTGGATCATGCCGGCGGTAGAGTTCCGTGCCCAGCCCTTGTGCTGGGCTTCGTCGATGGCCACGGCAGCCAGTTCGGCTTCGTCGCGGCCATGCAGCTTGCTCAGCCGGCCGACCGCCAGGATCTCGCGTTTCGCCCGGCATCGTCTCGACGCTCCGCCACCAGCGCCATCTCGCGGTCGTAGTCGATGAAGCAGATGCGCGTCAGGCGCTCGTGCGCGGTGCGCTGCGTCAGCTTCAACGGCTGGAAGTAGCGCAGGTAGACGCTCCGCTCCGAGAGCTTCTCGTGGAACTTGATCATCGCCGGCTCGTCTTCCGGGCGGATCGGCCGGATGATGCACCGGCTTGCCGTCCTTCATCTTCCATTCCTCGACCAGCTGGATCGGGATAGGGCCGGATCGCGGGCTTCGGCAGCTCGTCTTCCGTCATCTCCGGTCCATGCACCACCACGCGGGCATCGAGCGCCAGCAGCCGTTCGGGCGAGGCCAGCAGCGGATTGATGTCGATCTCCTTGATCCACGGCTGCTCGACGACCAGCTGGCTGAAGCGCACCAGCAGGTTCTCCAGCGCGGTCAGATCCACCGGCTTGCGTCCGCGAACGCCTTTCAGCGCCTTGAAGATCTTGGTCTGCTCCATCATGCGCCGGGCCAGCGTGGAGTTCAGCGGCGGCAGGGCCAGAGCGCGGTCCTTGAAAACCTCGACCAGCTGTCCGCCGGTGCCGAACAGCATCACCGGGCCGAACTGCGAATCGAGGCTGCTGCCGATGATCAGCTCGTAGCCATCCAGCTTCGCCATGGGCTGCACGGTCACGCCCTGGAAGTGCTCGGCGCCCACCTTCTCGGTGACCGACTGCTTGATGCTCTGGAACGCCGCCTTGACCGCGTCGGCATCGCGCAGGTTCAACTGCACGCCGCCGACGTCGGTCTTGTGGGTGATGGTCAGCGAGTACAGCTTCAGCACGATGGGATAGCCGATCTCCTCGGCGGCCTGCAGCGCTTCCTGCTCGGTTATCGGCGATGTGGGTCTCGACCGTGGGGATGCCGTAGGCCTTCAGCAGCTGCTTCGATTCGTACTCGGTCAGGATGGTGCGGCCCGAGCCTGCGAGCGTCGCGGATGATGCGCTCGGCCTTGCCGCGCTGCACCGCCGCGTCGGCGTGCTGCGGCAGCGATGGCGTCTCGTAGATGCCCTTCAGGTTGTAGGCGTAGTGCCACATGTAGTTGAAGGCGCGCACCGCGCTGTCGGGGAACTGGAAG
This sequence comes from uncultured Acidobacteriaceae bacterium, assembly GCA_963791975.1. GTDB lineage: Bacteria > Acidobacteriota > Terriglobia > Terriglobales > Acidobacteriaceae > Bog-257. Next base: position 16,895 of record CAWBUJ010000001.1, read on the forward strand.
GTCGGAATGCCGGCCTGGTTCAGGATCTCCTCGCCGGCCGCGACTTCCGCGCCGCCCATCCAACTGGCCAGCACCGGCTTGCCAAGCCCTTTGGCGTAGGGCTTCAGCTTCTCGGCAATCTGCGTCGGATTGGTCATGTCCTGCGGGGTCAGGATGACCAGCATGCCGTCGATGCTGGGGTCTTTGGCGGCGATTTCCAGCGACTTGGCATAACGCTCCGGCTCGGCGTCGCCCAGGATGTCCACCGGATTGTTGTGGCTCCAGTGCGCGGGAAGGAATCTCGTTGAACGCCTTCATGGTCTCCGGCGAAAGCTCGGCCAGTTCGCCGCCACCGGCGATCAGCGCGTCGGTGGCCAGCACGCCCGGGCCGCCGGCGTTGGTCAGGATGCACAGCCGCTTGCCGCGCGGCCGCGGCTGCTTGGCCAGCACATCGGACATGAAGAAGATGTCGGCGATGCTGTTCACGCGCAGCACGCCGCTGCGGCGGAAAGCCGCATCCAGCACTTCGTCGCTGCCGGTCAGCGAGCCGGTGTGCGAAGCCGCGGCTTTGGCGGCGGCCGCCGTGCGTCCCGCCTTGATCACGATGATCGGCTTGGTCAGCGAGACCTCGCGCGCGGCCGAAAGGAACGAGCGCGCATCGCCGATCGATTCCATGTAGATCACGATGCTGTGGGTGCGGGGGTCATTGCCGAAGTAGTCGATCAGGTCGCCCCAGTTCACGTCGAGCATGGAGCCGATGGAGACGAACGCGCTGAAGCCGACGTTCTCCCGCAAGCTCCAGTCGAGCACCGCCGTGCACAGCGCGCCGCTCTGGCTGATGAAGGCCACGTTGCCCGGCCGCGCCACGCTGTGGGCGAAGGTGGCGTTCAAGCCCGCGCACCGGATTCATCACGCCCAGGCAGTTGGGGCCGATCAGCCGCATCTTGCCGCGAATCGTCTGCGCGATCTGCCGCTCCAGCTCCTTGCCGTGCTCGCCATGCTTCCTTGAAGCCGGCCGAGATGACGATGCCGCGGGAATGCCCAACTCCACCGCCTCCGCGATCAGGTCGGGAACGGTATCGGCCGGGGTGGTGACCACCACCAGGTCCACCTTGTCCGGCAGATCTCGGACGCTGGGATAGGCCTTGATGCCCAGCACGTTGGGGCGTTTGGAGTTGACCGGGAAGACCGTCCCGCCGAACGGGCTGCTCAGCAGGTTCCACAGCACCGAACGGCCAACGCTGCCGGGCCGCTCCGAGGCGCCGATCACGGCCACGCTTTGGGCATAAACAGCGGGTCAAGGGGATGGCTTTCCGAGCGGTAAACATCGGAAGAAGGATCGGCTTTAATCTTGGAATCGAACGGCTTAGTGCTAGAGATAGCAGTCATGGCTCCTCACGGTTAGGACATTTTAGTTTAATCTCTTCAAGAAAACGCCGGTGCAAACTAATCACTAAGTTCCGTGACGCGGGTCACAAGATATGCGATACCGTCGGCGTCCGTTGGCAAATCCCTCGTCTCCTCAAGGCTCTATTATTCAGGGGGGACACACGGGATTTTGCGACTAGTTCTGCAAAGGCAATCAGGGTGAAAAGTTTCGGGCAGCCACAGCCAAACCAGACCCAGCCTCTCGGGTCGCCGAGCGCCGAAGACACCCAGTTGGTGGCGGCGGTTCTGAGCAAGGACCGCAAGGCGACGGCAGAATTTGTTGCGCGTCATGCTGACGGCGTCTATGGCTACATTCACTCTCGCCTGGCGCCGCGATATGACCAGGTGGACGACCTGGTACAGGAAGTCTTCCTCGCGGCGTGGGAAGGCTTGGGAAACTATCGCGGCAGCGGTTCCTTGCATTCCTGGGTCATGGGAATTGCACGGCACAAAGTTGAGGATTACTACCGCGGACGTCTACGCGCGCCCGGGTCCATCGACGATATAGATCAGTATCCCGCTACATCGGGACAGATGTTACAGTTTGATGAACTAGTCGAACAGGAACAGATGAGGGAGCAGGCGAGCCGAGTTCTGAAGAGTCTCCCTGAAAAATACCGTTTGGCGTTGATATGGCGGTACTGGGAAAAGGTGTCAACTTACGAAATGGCGCTCAAAACGGGCAAAACAGAAAAAGCGATGGAACGACTGCTGGCCCGTGCCCGAGCGGAGTTTCGTAAAAGGTGGAACTATGGCCGACCTTTCTGACGACAAATTGATGGAGTTGTTGGCTGGCCGTATCGACCTTACGGAACCCAGGCGGGCGCCCTCTCGTCTCAAGGCCAGGGTGTACTCGGCTTTGGTGCGGCGGCAGGCCAGGACCGGCCCCTTAATGAGCCTCAACCAAAGCCGGGCGAGCGGGCGCCAGCTCTGCGTTTTTGAAGAGCTGGTGCGAATTGCTCCTGTCGGCGAGAGCGCAAAGTCTCGCAACATCTGTCAGGTATGCCATGCCCGCCTGCTGGCTGAGCACATCGAAAATGCTCCCATTTTTTGGAGCGGCTGCCCTTATGTCGAGTTGAAGAAGTCCTGAACGCGAGGCGTGGTCAAAATCGCAAGACAAATCCAAAAAGGTTTTGGAAGTTCTTGAGGTGGCTCTGCCCCTCGGGTGAGAGGCGCTGGCTAATGGGGTTCTGGCTCAGAGTCTCGCTGAAGGTGTAGCGGAAGGCCCAGCCCTTTCCCAATCTCACGTCAATGCCCACCGGAACATGAAGCGCAATCACGTTGGCGCTAAAGCTGTGCGGCGGCCGCGACGGCATACCCAGCACCTCCACGATCTGTTGCTGTGAGCTGGAAAGATGCACGAGGCCGGTCCCCACCGACAAATAAGGCCTCAACCGGCTGCTCCGGCGCCGGAAGTATACGAGCAGGTCCACTAGTACGCTCTGTTGTGAACAGCTTCTCGTTTCCTTGTAGCCCTGCTGCATTCCGTTGCTGAACGCCGCAGAGGTCAGCGTCAGCGTGTTGCTGTTCCAGATATAGTCGCCCTGCACCGTGAAGAAGTCGGACAAGTGCCGGCCGAACACCACCTCGACTGCGGGCCCATTCTGCGTGCCATATGAGGAGAACTCGGTCGAGTCAGGACTGAGCACCGATCGTGAATCGCCGGAGAGCGTCGCAACTCCTCCTAACACCCCTGCATAAAACTGTGCTTGCGCGAGTTTGGCGAAGTTGCAGACGAAACAGAGGACCATGGCAATCATCAGGACCTTGGGCTGCATATTCCTCCCAAAAGGAAAGTCGGAGCATCACTGTCCCCACGTAAAACAAACGAGGGGGATTTTTGATTCGTACGCGACATACGGGCTATAGAGGTTGCGCCGGGTGGCATGGTGCTGGTATCGGATCGCTTTAATTTCCCACGCGAGCCTAACACATCAGCGAAAGGATGGGGACGCTTGAGGGGCGCTCAATTCCGCTTCTCGGTTGACAGCACGCCCATTTCACTGGAGGCAAAATGAAACACTGTAGCTCGAACTTGCGGATACTCCTGCGGGTCGTGCTGGCGTTGACAATGTCACTGGCAACAGGGATCGGGTTAACGCAATCAGCCCACGCGCAGACCTACCGCGTAATTTACAACTTTACCCAACACGGTGGAGCGAACCCCGTTGCTGGCCTGACGGTTGACCGGGGAGGCAATCTCTATGGCACGACCGCCTGGGGCGGCGCCACGGACAACGGTACCGTATTCGAACTGAAGCGCGCGGGAAACGGTTTTACTTCTAATACACTTTACAGTTTTGCCCGAGGCAGCGACGGAGGCTTTCCTCTCGCACGCGTGACCATCGGGCCGAACGGCAGCCTCTACGGCACAACCTACGTCGGTGGAAATGGAGACGGGGGAACCGTTTTCAACGTGAAACCGCCCCCTAAGGCTTGCGCCACTGTCCTATGCCCCTGGAACGAAACTGTGATTTATCGCTTCAGCGGAGGCAACGATGGACGTAATCCCTGGGCTGGGGTCATCTTCGATCAAGCGGGCAATCTCTACGGCGCAGCGGTCAACGGCGGCAGCGCGGGTGATGGCGTGGTCTATGAGTTGATGCCCTCCAACGGCAATTGGACCGAGAACACGCTCTACGCGTTTACCGGCGGAGACGATGGGGCCAGTCCGCTGGCGGGCGTGATCTTCGATGGCGCCGGCAACCTCTACGGCACGACCGAGTCCGGGGGCCTGGGTGGCGGCTTCGGCAACGGCGTGGTTTACCAGTTGACGCCTTCGGGATCGGGTTGGACGCAGCACACTACTTTATGAATTTCAAGATGGAAGCGATGGAAGTCAGCCTGAAGCTGGCCTGATCATGGACGGCGCCGGCAATCTGTACGGAGACGCTCCAGGCGGAGCAAACAATGGCGGCACGGTCTTCGAGCTGACGCCCTCGGGAGAAAGCTGGACGTTCAATCTCCTCTACGACCTGAGCGGCTCACTTGGGCCACAAGACGTTCTGGTCAGAGACAGTGCCGGAAATCTCTACGGGGTAAATGAGGCCGATGGCCTATACGGAGAAGGTTCCGTATTCAAGCTGACTCCTACAGATGGCGGTTGGACCTACACCGATCTTCACGATTTCGCCGGCGGCAACGATGGCGGATTTCCGAGCAGCCTGGTATCCGACAGTAACGGCAATCTCTACGGTACGACCTACGAAGGAGGAGGAAACCATAACTGCCCATCCGGCGGAGACCAAGGCTGCGGCATCGTATACGAGATCACGCCGTAAGGAAGGCTCCTGACATCGAGCCCAACAGCAGATCCCGGCAGCGCATGCTGCCTTTTTTCTTTTTTGCATGAATCTTCCGCACGGGGGATTCTTCCCTCGCGCGCGACATATTCGTCAGCAGCAGAATCAGGGTCGCGCCCGCTCGCATTTCGCCTGCGGCCGACCTCTTCATTCATAACTTTGAAGCCAAGGAAGCACTGAACAGCCGCCTTCGAGGAGATCTGGGCTTTGGCCCAGACCCTTCGGCGTTTCCATGTGGAAGGACTCTCTCTTGACTCCGGTTCACAAGACGCCTGCAGGCCAGAGCTCCCCTGGCACATCAACACATCACCGAAAGGATGGACATCATGAAGTTGCGTATCAGTTTCTTCCTGCTGTTGGCAGCCGCGGTCGTATTTAGCGTTCTGCCAACTTACGCCCAGGCAGGAGCGGTTTATACCATCACCAACGCAAGCAGTGGGAATGCGGTCATGGTCTTTAGTCGCTCGATGGACGGCCGTCTCATGCCGAGCGGCATGTTTTCTACCGGTGGCATGGGCACTGGCAGCGGGTTGGGCAGTCAGGGTGCGTTGGCCATCGACGCAGCCAATAACTTCCTGTTTGCCGTGAACGCCGGCAGTAATGACATTTCCGTCTTCCGCATCCAGGAGAATGGACTTAGCCTTGTCGATCGCGTCTCTTCTGGCGGCATGCAGCCGATCAGCTTAACCGTCAGCCACAACGTTCTATATGTCCTCAACGATGGCGGGGCCGTGGGCAGTAGTGACACGATTGCCGGCTTTGCGGTCAACTCGGATGGCACTCTGCAATCCATCGTCAGCAGCCTGCCGTTGAGCGCTCCGTCGGTGGACCGGCGGAGATTGCATTCAGCACCGATGGCGACCTTCTGATCGTCACCGAAAAAGCCACCAACAGCATCGACGTGTTCACCGTGGATAACAACGGCGTCGCAACCGGGCCAATGGTTGTCGCCTCCGCGGCCCAGACGCCCTATGGTTTTGCTTTTGGCAAGCGCGACCAGTTGATCGTTTCCGATGCCGTTGGCGGAAGTCCCAATGCCGGCGCTCTGTCCTCCTATGCCGTCGCGCGCAACGGTACGTTGCAAGTGATAACCGGTTCCGCGGCTGATAACCAGACTGCACCCTGCTGGGTAGTGCTCACCAGCGACGGCCGGTTCGCCTACACCACCAATACTGGCAGCGGCAATGTTTCCCGGTTACAGCGTGGGGTTCAACGGCGCGTTGCAACTGCTGGGCAATGGCGTGTCGGCCAACACCGGGCCCACCAGTTCGCCGGTAGACGCCACCATCAGCAACGACTCAAGGTTCCTGTATATCTTGACCCCGGGAACCAGAAACGTGCAGGGGTTCGCTATCGGCCTCGACGGCTCTCTTAAGCCGGTAGCCGCGTCGCTGGGAGCTGGACTGGTCCCCTCAGCCGCCAGCGGCCTGGTCGCCAGGTAGTGTTCCCAACGGGCCGGTGGATGGCCCATCGGCCCATCGGTCGAAGCGCTGTCAACAGAACCAAAATCCCCACCCAAGCAAACCCGGCATGGGTGGGGCACCCCTGTGACGGTAGGCCTGTTCCAGATGAAGAGTTGTGCGTACCTATGGCGACGTTGACCGGGTACTCCGAAACCATCCGAACTATAGGCCAACATCAGGTTGCTTGATGCTGCCCGTGCGCTGAGTCCTCAGGAACTGACGAGAGATCTGCCACATTTAAGTGGGAATCCCGCCCCGCTTGTGTCATAGTGCGAACCGCTATTTTCACTCGGCGGCAAGAGGGAACGACGCGATGAACCTGACCCTGAGAAACGCAACCAGGATGCTCTCGATCGCTCTGCTGATGGGAATGAGCGGCAGCATAACGGCGCTGGCGCAGACTCCGTCGAAGCCGGCTCGACTGACGCCGGCGATACAGCCGTTCTACGCTTGCAAGATGACATATGCGTTGTGCGTTTACGCACCCTGCGAAGGGGTGCAGATGACGGGAAACCAGGTGACGACCACGTGTCAATGTCCGGTGTTGACCGACAGTTGGTCGGTAGGCGCGAACGATTGCGAGGCCGACAAGCCGCACGGGGTAAAGGTCAAGTCGCGCTATTACCCCATCAAGACCTACGCCCGCTGCACCAGGCAGCGGCCCTGGGCGATGTGCCTGGATTCCCGATTGCGTGATCAACCAGAGCGACAAAGACGACAAGAAGAAGGACAAACTCACGGCCTCCTGCACCTGTGCGTTGATGCAGGGGCAAGGAGATTTCCTGTATGCCGCTGACAAACCGGAGCAGTGCGACAGCGGAATCATGTCGTCGGCCACGGTGGACGATCTGATCGGCATCACCGACTTCCTCCAGACGCAAGACCAGATGCCGGTCTTCGACTTCACAGTGGTGAATAAGCAGAAGAAGTAGGAAGTGGACCGCGGGCCGTCCACTCCGATTCGATCTCCACCACACGGCCGACCCCAGGTCAGCCCAACCGAAGGACTTATCTGGAGCAGCAGCAACCAGGCGGAGGTAGTCCCCCGCCCAATTCTCGTTGCAGGCGATCCTTCACTTGCTCGTCACCAGATGTGGCGATGGCGTGTGACTCATTTCGTGGCTCCCGGCCTGCTCATAGCCGACCGCGGCGTAGTAAAGCACGCGGTCGAAGAACATCCCCAGGAAACGTACCAGTTCCATTTCTCCGATCAGGTCTTCCGGTTCCAGCAGTCCTTCCAGCAGCAGGTAATCCCACAGGACCTGTTTTGTGGTGTGGACGGCGAACATCACCTGGCTGAACGGCACTCTTTGCCGGGCGCGCCGCGCTCCTAAACCGACATATCTCTCCTCTACGTCCGCCAGCGTTTTGGAGAGCAACCATTCGCTGAGGTGGCTGTAGATTTCGTGGCTTCTGTGCTTGAGTTCGTGGGCCGGGACTTGGCTCAGGAGCTCGCAGCACTCGTCTGAGTTCTTGAGTTTTTGCATTAACGCTTCGGAAAGTTTATCGGCATGAGTTTCAATGAGGTGGACCAACCGGACGGCGAACATGAGCTGCCTCCTGGCTTCTATGGGCTGTGGCAGCATCCACAGACATGAATGTGATTTCACTTCTGCCGATAATGTAGCTCTAACCGGGCCCTCACGCGGTGACCGCTGGCACATGACTGCGTGACGATGTTTCTCCGGACCTCCAGATCGCGGGCCAAGCAATGGAGCATACTGCTACCCGCGTTGTTCGCGCTCGTAAGCCGCAGCCCGCTCTGCACAGCTGTCATCCTGAGCGATGAGCGCAGCGAGAAGCCGAGGCCGCATAGCAGCCGGCGCATAGCGAGCGTCCGCAAAACAGCGAGTCGCTTTAGCTCTGCTCCCGTTTGCGCATGAAAGCCGGAACCTCCAGATCGTCAGCGTCGTAGGTGATATTCACGCTGCTGCTGACAGTCTCGATGACAGGCGACTCCTCACGCGTGGGTTGAGTCGGCACATCTTCCGCCGGCTCGGCGTGGCGCACGATTTCGGAAATGTCGTCCAGATCGTCGGGCACATACGAAATCGGTTGCGGACGCTCGGCGGCGCGATACGGCTCAGGCTCGACTTCCCGCACCGGCTCCGGTCGGTACGAAGAAGGTTTCTGAGGCTCGTGCAGCGACGGAACTTCGTAGGTCGCTTGCACACTCGGCGTCCCGGCGCGAACGTGATGCACAACGTCGGCAACCGGAGTCACATGCTCGCGAGAACGCGGAGCGGTTCCTTGAAGCCGGTGGCGATCACCGTGATCTTGACCTCGTCCTTCATCTTCTCGTCGAGCACGGCGCCGAAGATGATGTTGGCGTCCTCGTGCGCGGCGCTCTGGATGATGGTGGAGGCCTCGTTGACTTCGGCCAGCCGCAGCGAACTGGAGCCGGTGATGTTGATGAGGATGCCGCGCGCGCCGTCGATGGCGCCGGCTTCCAGCAGCGGCGAGGCGATGGCCGCTTGCGCCGCCTGCGTGGCGCGGCCTTCGCCCTTGGCGGTGGCCGTGCCCATCACCGCGTAACCCATGCCCGCCATGATGGTCTTCACGTCGGCGAAGTCGCGGTTGATGATGCCGGGGATGGTGATGATGTCGGAGATGCCCTGCACCGCCTGGCGCAGAATGTCGTCGGCCACGCGGAACGACTCGAAGAAGCCGGCGTCCTTGGCGACGGCCAGCAGCTTCTCGTTGGGGATGACGACGGTGGTGTCGACCGAATCGATCAGCTCCTGCAAGCCGCGCTCCGCCTGGTTCAGGCGGCGCTTGCCTTCGAAGGCGAAGGGCTTGGTGACCACCGCGACGGTCAGCGCGCCCATTTCGCTGGCCAGCGACGCGATGATCGGCGCCGCGCCGGTTCCGGTGCCGCCGCCGAGGCCGGTGGTGACGAACACCATGTCCGCGCCTTCCAGCGCTTCGATGATCTTGTCGGCATCTTCCAGCGCGGCCTTGCGGCCGACTTCGGGATTGGCGCCCGCGCCCAGGCCGTTGGTCAGCTTGACGCCGAGCTGGATCTTCACCGGCGCCTTGGACAGCTTCAGCGCCTGCAGATCGGTGTTGGCGACGACGAACTCGACGCCTTCCAGGCGCGACTCGATCATGCGGTTGACGGCGTTGCCGCCGCCGCCGCCCACGCCGATGACCTTGATCTTCGCGCTGTTCAGCAGCTCTTCGTTGAAATGAATGCGAATATCGCTTTCCGCCTGGTTCTTGTCGTTGAAGTCTTCAATCATCGTCTGCTCCCGTGTAGCGCCGCTGCTGCGGCGCTGGCCGTTCTGAAATTAGTTCACGCGTTCTGCCGTGGCAAACAGGGCCTTCAGCTTGGCCCCCAGTCCTCGATCCAGATTCAATCGCGCCTGGCGCGCGCGATGGCCATACAGCACCATGCCGATGGCGGTGAAAATTCCGGTTCCAGCAAATGCGAAGGCAGCTTGGCGATGGGCACCGGATAGCCCAGCCGCACCGGACGGCGCAGAAAGTCTTCGGCAACATCCAGCAGGCCGGTCAGGCGCGCGCCGCCGCCGGTGAACACCATGCCCGCGCCCAGCAATTCATCCACGCCCGCCTGGCGCAGGTGATCGCGCAGCAGCTCCATCAGCTCGCGCGCGCGCGGCTCCAGCATTTCGCCCAGCACGCGCTGCGGCACCATGCGCGACGGACGGTCGCCCACCGACGGAACTTCGATCTCGTTGCCTTCCGGAATGCGAGTGACGATGGCGCAGCCGAACATCTTCTTCATGTTCTCGGCATCGGCAATCGGCGTGCGCAGGCCGACCGCGACGTCGTTGGTGAAGTGGTCGCCGCCGATGGGAATCACGCCGGTGTGCACCACCACGCCTTCGAAGTACACGATGATGTCGGTCGAGCCGGCGCCGATATCCATCAGGCAGACGCCCAATTCGCGCTCGTCGGTCTGCAGCACGGCGTCGGCGCAGGCCAGCGCTTCGAAGACGGTGTCGTCCACGTGAATGCCGGCGCGATTCACCGCCGAGACGATGTTCTGCGTCGCGGTGGTGCCGGCGGTTACCACGTGCACGCGAACTTCCAGCTTGCGTGCCCATCAGCCCGGCGGGATCGTGCACGCCGCCCTCGCCGTCGAGGATGAATTCCTGCGGCAGCAGATGCAGCGGCTGGCGATCTTCCGGCATGGCGATGCTGCGCGCCTTCTCCACTGCCTGGCGCACATCTTCGCGGCTGATTTCGCGCGAGCGCGAGCCCAGCGCGATGCCGCCGTGGCTGTTGACGCCGCGAATGTGCGAGCCGGCAATGCCCACCACGGCGTGCTCCACCGGCGCCTGCGCGATGTTCTCGGCCTCCTCCACCGCCTTCTTGATGGAGTCCACGGCCTTTTCGAGATCGGCGATCACGCCTTTGCGCATGCCGCGCGAGTCGGCAATGCCATGCCCGCGATAGCGCAGGGCGTAGTCATTCACTTCCGCCACAATGACGCAGGTCTTGGCGCTGCCAACGTCAATCACCGTCAACAGGTTTTCGGTCTGACTTCCCATCGTTTACGTGTGCTTCTTGGTCTTTGCGTCGCCGGCTTCTTGTGCTCGCGTTCTTGCTGCGCGCCCGCTTGCGCTGGCGGACTGCTTTCCGTCGCTGCCGTGGGCTCCGGCTCGGCACGCTTCCGAATCCGGATTCACGATCACCTGATGTTCGTAGCGCAGGTCCATCGACTTCAGCGTATGGAACTGCGCTCGCCACTCCTGCACATGAGCGACGTAGATCTTGAAGCGCTCCAGAAAATTGCCGGAGCCGAGATGCACCAGCACCGCGCCCTGCGGGTCCGTCACCTGGCCTTCACGTCGTCGGGATCGGAGAGATCAATGTCGCTGAGATCCCGCGAATAATGCGCGCCGGTAGAGTCCAGCTCCTGCATCAGCCGCGCGTAGATCTTCATGCGCGCGGCGCGAGTGGAAAGCGGCTCGCTGTCGGACATGCCGACAATCACCGGAAAGGAAAAATTTGTGGCCTGGAGCGGGCTGTTCCATGATGACGCCGCTGGCGTCAATGAGCTCGATGTGCGAGTCGACCTGGACAAACGCTACCGGCGTGCGCTCGTGGAGCACGATCTTCAGGCGGTCGGGCAGCAGCCGCATCACCGAGGCCGACTGCACCCAGGGAATCTGCTCCAGTTGCTTCTTGCGCAGCTCGAGCGGCACGAAGAAGATGTTGCGATCGATGTCGCCGCCATCACGTCCAGCACCTGCGAGCGGGAGACGTTGTGCGTGCCGGAAATCGCAATATTGTCGCTGGAATCGAGGCGAAAGCGCCAGGAGCCCGTGGCGTAGTTGTGAAGCGCAAGCCAGATACGGCGACGGAGCCGGCCACCGCGATCACGAAGATCAGTCTTCAGCCGGCTGGCAGCCTTGCGCGGCAGCGCGCCGCGGCGCACCGGAACGCGCTTCTGCCCGCGCAAAAACGGCGATTCTTCCTCGTCTTCGAGGTCAAGAATGCGGGCATCAAGCGGCGATTCGTTGTATTGCGGCGTACGAGCCAGAGGTCCCGCCCGCGGCTGCTTCGAGGTCCGCTTCCGCCGTTGTGATGAGCTTTTCCGTGCCATGAAAACCGGGAAAAACGCCTAGAACTTCGACATTGGCCCCACTATAGCCGTTTTTGCGTGGGTTGCGGAGGGAAGAATCGGAAGCGTGAGATTCCGCTCCGAAGTTGAACCAGAAGAGTAAACTTCCTCCTGCGATGTGGACCGGAAATCGGTGGCACCGCTGGCCCGAGGTCATTCGCTCCAGGTCTTTGCGGTCCGGCTTTCCAGTTCCTGAAGCAAGCGCGGGCCAAGTTGCGAAACGCTGCCTGCCCCTAGAGTGAGGACCATGTCGCCGGGACTGGCAGCACTGGCCGCAAGCGTGACAGCTTCGGAGAAGGATGAAACGTAAACCGCTTTCCGTCCGCCGGAGTTGGTAATGCATCTGGCCAACAGCTCGCCCGTGACACCCGGGATTGGCGCCTCGCTCGCCGGGTAGATGTCCAGCACAAACACTGAATCGGCGTCGCCGAACGCGGCGGCGAACTCCTCCAGAAGCAATTGGGTTCGGGTGTAGCGATGGGGTTGAAAGATCACGTGGACCTTGTTGAAACCGCATTGACGGGCCGCTGCCAAAGTAGCGCGGATTTCGGTTGGATGATGGCCGTAGTCATCGATCACCGTCACCCCATTGCCAGAGCCGATGTGCTGAAACCTGCGATCGACACCGTTGAATCTCTCCAGCGCTTCACGAATTCTGTCCACTGGCACGTCTAACCCGGCGCCAACCGCAATCGCCGCGGTGGCGTTTCTGACGTTGTGCTCGCCGGGAACGCGCAGGTGAAACTCCCCGAAATCACGGCCTCGGTAGCTGATCCGAAAGCTGCTCAGCACGGCACTGTTCAACCTTGGAGCGCAACGGAGATCGATGATATGGAAATCCGAACCCTCGCGCGTCCCGTAGGTAAGAATCCGCCGCTGTACTAAGGGAAGGAGCCGCCGTAACTCATCGTTATCGTTGCAGGCGACAACCATTCCATAAAAGGGCACCCGATCCATAAACTGGCGGAAAGTGTCCTTCACGTCATTCATGTCGCGATAACAATCCATGTGCTCGCGATCCACGTTGGTGACGACCGCAAGAATCGGCGAGAGCTTCAGGAAGGAGCGATCGCTTTCGTCGGCCTCCGCCACCAGGTATTGCGACTTGCCCAGTCGCGCATTCGATCCCATGGCGTCTACCCGGCCGCCAACGACTACCGTAGGATCAAGTCCGCCGGCGGCCAGAACGGCCGCCACCATCGAGGTCGTTGTCGTCTTGCCATGCATTCCGCCGATGGCGATGCCATACTTGAGGCGCATCAGTTCTGCGAGCATCTCCGCGCGTTGGATTACAGGGATATGACATTCGTGGGCGGCCGCGACCTCGACATTCTCACGAGTGATCGCTGAGCTGACGATGACCACGTCGGCGCCGACCACATTGTCTGGGCTGTGGCCCGTGAATACGGCTGCTCCGATTTCGGTAAGGCGATTGGTAACCGGCGAGGCCTTAAGATCAGAGCCCGAAACCTTGTAGCCCAGATTGAGCAGCACCTCCGCGATGCCGCTCATACCGATGCCGCCGATACCGACAAAGTGCACGCGCTGGATTTTGGCAAACATGCTAGAGACGAGCCTTTAGGCTACAGCGTGCCGGCTTGGGATGCCAGCAATTCGGGCAGCCAGATCGGCGATCTCGGCGGCCGCGTCAGGATGGGCAAAGCGCCGTGCCGCCTCCGACATCTTCGCAAGCAGGGGATGATCGGCTAAGAGCGTAGCGATCTCTTTCACCAGGCGCTCGGTAGAAAGCTCGGCTTGTGGCAACAGACGGGCTGCATTCGCGCGAGCAAGCGTCGCAGCGTTGCGGGTTTGATGGTCGTCGGCGGCAGTCGGCAGTGGAATAAAGATGGCCGGTTTGCCTGCCGCAGTGATCTCTGCGACGGTGCTGGCTCCGGAGCGGCAAAGCAGTAAATCCGCCCTCGCGAAAGCGTCGGGCATGTCATCGATGAAAGCAGAGACTTCGGCGGAAATCGCGGTGTCCAGGTAAGCTGCCTGGGCTTCTGCGTAATCCTTTTCGCCGGTCTGGTGAATGATGTGTAGCGTCGGCACCGCTGTTGCTAGACCCGGCAAAGCTTGCAGCATGGCCTGGTTGATAGCGTGAGCGCCCTGGCTGCCGCCAAAGACCAGCAAAGTGGGCTGCGCATCCTTCCCCCGCGCGGTTAATTTGAAGAACTCGCTTCGTACGGGAACTCCCGTAACATGACAGTTGCGGAAATAGTGGCAAGTGGCTTCAAAGTGGACAGCGGCGGCGCTCACCATGGGAGCGACCAGGCGATTGGCGACACCCGGAATCACGTTGGGCTCGAAGGCGAGGGTTGGAACGCCATCATTCCGGATGCCAGCATCACTGGCCCGGAAGCGTAGCCGCCGACGCCGATCGTCACGTCCGGGCGAAACTCGCGAACCAAGCTGGCGGAAGCCATCATTGCCCGCGGAAGGTAAGCAACGTCTTCAAGCGGGTTGCGAAATCCACGCGGTTCAGCGCACCCACGTCGATCAGCCGAAGTTCAAATCCCGCGGCCGGAATCAGACGCGTCTCGATGCCACGCTGCGTTCCGACGAAAAGCACTTAGCGCCATAGCGCGAATGCAACTCCTGCGCGATCGCCAGCGCGGGGATGACGTGCCCGCCGGTGCCGCCTCCAGCAACGATCACGCGCATCGCTAGTCCGTCTGTTGCGTGATGTTGAGGAGTACTCCGACGCTGGCCAGAGTGATAAACAGGGACGAACCACCGTAAGAGATGAACGGCAGCGGAATACCCTTGGCCGGCATCATGGCAAGCACAACGCTGATATTGAACAGCGCCTGCACGACCACCATCGCAGTTATTCCCGTGGCGAGAAACTTTGCCAAACATGTCCTCGGTGCGCAGCGCGGTTCGGATGCCACGATACAGGAAGATGCCGAATAGCCCGAGCACCAGCAGCGAACCCCACAAGCCTAACTCTTCCGCCATGACTGCGAAGATGAAGTCGGTGTGCGGCTCCGGGAGGTAGAAGAGCTTTTGCTTGCCCTCCATCAGTCCAAGGCCGGTCAAGCCTCCGGTACTGACGGCAATCATCGACTGAATAATGTGGAAACCCTTACCCTGCGGGTCCTTGAAGGGATCGAGAAAGGCCTGGACCCGCGCCCAGCGCCAAGGAACGCGGACCACCAGAAAATAAAGCGGCAGCAACGAGCCAGCCAGCGCATACCATAGATAGCGCATGTTCATTCCTGCGACGAACAATATCGAGGCGGAAATGGCCATGCAGGCGATGGCGGTGCCCAGGTCAGGTTCCTTTACGATGAGAAAGGCCAGAAGAAGCGTGGGCGCAGCGGCCGGAATCAGCACCTGCTTCCAATCGGTGATTTGCTGCCAGCGCGACTCCAGAAAATAGGCGAGATAAAGGATGAGCGCGGGCTTGGCCAATTCCGACGGTTGCAGGGAGAACCCGCCGAACTTGATCCAGCGATGGGTATTGTGCGAATCGCGGAACAGAAACACCGCGATGAGCAACAGGCACGTGAAGCCGAGAAAGGTGAACACCACCGATGGCCTGCGATACTTCTTGTAATCGATGTTCATGATGGCGAGCATGGCCACAATGCCGGCCCCCGCCCAAGCCATCTGCCGCACCAGGAAGCCGTAAGGGGAGCCGAACCGCTCCTTCGCCATGACCGCCGAAGCGCTGAAGACCATCACCAGGCCAATAAAGACGAGTAACAGCGTGACGGTGAAAAGCCACTTGTCCACACTGACGCGCTTGGCCATTAGGCATCGCCTCCCCGTCTGCCGCTGGCCACCTGCTCGCGCTCCTTTTCGCGGGAAGCCAGTTGGCGGACCTGCTCTTTGAAGATCCGCCCGCGATGCTCGTAACTGGTGAATTGGTCGAAGCTCGCACATGCCGGGGCCAACAGCACCACGTCCCCCGCAGTCGCACAGTCGCTGGCGCTCTTCACCGCGGCCTCAAGCGTTCCAACCTTTACAACTCCCACGCCCCGTATCTGCGATTCGATCTTGGCCGCAGCTGCACCGATGGTATACACACGCTTCACCCGCCCTTCCAGCAGTGGGTTTAGCAAGCGGTAATCGCTGCCCTTGTCCTTGCCTCCGAGAATGAGGTGGATTCGGCCGGCAAACGATTCCAGGGCCTTGATGGTGGCATCGACGTTGGTCGCCTTCGAATCGTTGTAGTAATCCACTCCGCCAACCGTTGCGACAAACTCCAGCCGGTGCTCGACTGCCTTGAAGCACCCGACCGCGTTGCGAATCTGTGCTGGCTCAATTCTCGCCAGCATCCCCACACAGACCGCCGCCAGCACGTTTTCAACGTTGTGCGCTCCTTTCAATGAGATCTCGCTAAGAGGCATGATCTCGCGCTCGGCCGTTCCGTCGCGCCATAGAATGCGCGCGCCGCGGACGAAAGCTCCACGCTCGACTTCTTTCACGCGGCTGAACCAGTACACCGGTGCCTTAGCTTTCGCCGCCATCGCGGCGCAAGGCGGGTTATCGGCGTTCAACACGGCGAAATCGGTGGCCGTCTGGTTCTCGAAGAGGCGGGTCTTAGCGGCTACGTAGTTGTCGAACGTGTAGTGCCGGTCGAGATGGTCAGGCGTGACATTGAGCACTACGGCTATGTTGGGACGAAAGCTCTGGATCGTTTCCAGTTGGAAGCTGCTGATCTCGAGCACGACCCAAGTGTCATCGGTGGCGATGCCCACAAGACTGATCGCCGGCGTACCGATGTTTCCGCCTACCATCGTCTTGTGTCCGCCGGCCGCGATGAACTGAGCCGGCCAGCGCCGTGGTCGTGGTCTTGCCGTTGGAGCCGGTGATGGCTACGATCTTACCCTTGAGGAAGCGCGCCGCCAGTTCCACCTCACCGATCACGGGAATGCTCAACGCTCGTGCCTGCACTAACTGCGGGACATCGACCGGCACGCCCGGACTAATGACGATCAGGTCTTGGTCCCGAAACGTTCGCTCGCTGTGCTGTCCAGTCTCAACGCTGATGCCATGATCGAGCAGAAGGGGAATCTCCTGCGTGAGCTGCTCTTCCGTCTTGGCATCGGAGACAGCAACTCGCGCACCCTGCGCCGCCAGAAAGAGAGCGCTGGCTACGCCGGACTTCCCCAGTCCTACCACCAGCACGCGTTTGCCTTGAACGTCGATCACCTGATTCCGCCCGCGCCCATTGTGCCACGTTTCACCACGTTCTACCGCAACTTCAGGGTGGTGAGAGCAAAGAGTGCAAACACCAGAGAGGCGATCCAGAAGCGGACAATCACCTTGGACTCGCTCCAGCCCAGCAATTCGAAGTGGTGATGGATGGGCGCCATCTTGAAAATGCGCTTCCTACGGAGCTTGTAGGACCCCACCTGGAGAATGACCGAGAGCGCTTCGATCACAAAGATGCCACCGATGAAGGGCAGCAGCAGCTCTTGCTTGATGATGACGGCCACTGTTCCGATCGCTCCTCCCAGCGCCAGCGATCCCACATCGCCCATGAAGATCTCGGCCGGATGCGCGTTGTACCAAAGAAATCCGATCGCCGACCCGACCATGGAACCGCAAAAAATCGTCACCTCGGAGACCTGCGGCATTTTGGAAAGCTCAAGATAGTCGGCAAAAACGGCGTGTCCACTCACGTAGGTAAGCACGGTGAGCGCTCCAGCCGCAATGACCGTGCAGCCTATGGCCAGCCCGTCAAGGCCATCCGTCAGGTTTACTGCGTTGCTGGAACCAACAATCACCAGGGCCACGAACGCAATGAAGGGCAGAAACGCCAGCGGAGCCAGATAGCCGTGGTGCAGGCTGCTGATCACCAGGTCGGGGCGGAAATGCTTCAGAAACGGCACGATCAAGCGGGTGGAGTACAGGCCGTGAGTCTCCAACGCACTCAACGTTGCGCCAACGGCCAACGCCGCCAGGATTTGATACCCCAGTTTGGCCCGTGCGGTAAGACCGAGGTTCCGCCGGTGGACAACCTTGAGGTAGTCGTCGGCAAATCCAATCGCGCCAAAGGCCAAAGTTGTTACACGGCAATCCACACGAACCGGTTGCTGAGGTCAGCCCACAGCAGCGTGGGAACAACATGCCAACCACGATCAGGACTCCGCCCATGGTTGGCGTGCCGGCCTTTCTTTGGTGGCCCTTGGGGCCATCTTCGCGGATGTATTGCCCGATCTGGAATTCGCGCAACCGGCGGACAACAGCCGGTCCGATGATGAGGCCAATAAACAAAGCAGTGAGGCTCGCGAAAGCCGTGCGGAATGTCAAATAGCGAAAGATTCGGAACGGGCCGATGTGGAAGACGACGAAACCCTTCTGGTAAAGCAACCAATAGAGCAAATTTCTTCCTCGTCCTGCATCGTAACTCTAATGCGCAGCAACCACTGCTTTCCCCATCCAAACCTCAAGCGCACGTTCCAGACGAACGCCGCGGGAGGCTTTCAGTAGAACCACATCACCAGACTTAATTTGCTGCCTCAGCCATTCCCCGGCCTCTTCGGGGGTGTCTACAAATTCCGCGCGCATTCCGTCGCGACTTGCGGCTTCGACCATGACCTTGGCCAGCCCCCGAACTCCTACCAGAACATCGACTCCACCGTTAGCCATCCGCCGGCCACATTCGCGGTGCATGGCTTCCGCCGCGGGGCCCAGTTCCAACATCTCGCCCGCCACCACCACGCGGCGTCGCGCCGGAAGTTGCTCCAGAGAACGAACCATGCTGTCCAGGGCCTTCGGATTGGAATTGTAACAATCGTTAATAACGGTCGCGTCTGCGTAGCTGAAGACTTCTCCGCGTTTGTCAGCAGCCGTTAGGGTTGCTAAAGAGTCGGCAGCTTCGTGCAGGGAAACGTCATATTGCAACCCGACGGCGACCGCCGCAAGTGCGTTATAGATATTGTGTTCGCCTAGTAACGGCAGCCGCGTGCGCTCCCTCTGGCCGCCGGCGATAATCTCGAAGGCCGATCCCTCTGGCCCGAGCGACTCGATGTTCCGCGCCGCCACTTCGGCTGGCCGGTGTACGCCAAAGGTCACAACGCTCCCCTGAAAATCACGGCCAAACTGCGAGACATATTCGTCGTCAGCATTGAGGATTGCGATCCCTCGAACCGGAAGCGACTGAATCAGTTCATACTTGGCACGCGCGATCGCAGCGATGGAATCGAAAAACTCCAGATGCACCGGCGCCACCAATGTCACCACGCCACAGTTGGGTTGTGCCAGTCTGGCTAGCTCAGTGATCTCGCCCGCGTGCGACATGCCCATCTCAATCACCGCAAGTTCGTACTCCGGCTCAAGCTTCAGGAGCTGCAATGGCATTCCGAACTGATTGTTCAGATTGCCCTGCGATTTCAAGACGGCGTGTCGAGTCGCGAGGACGTGCGCGATGGCTTCCTTGGTCGTGGTTTTTCCCGCCGACCCTGTTACAGCAATGACCGGTTTGCCCCAGAGCCTGCGCACCGCCGCGCCCAGATTCTGCAACGCGACCAGAGGATCATCCACGACGAGCAACCTGGTCCGCACCGGATATCGCACTAGCTGAGCTTTGCCGATCACGGCGCCCACAGCACCCTTCGCGAGTGCAGCCTCGACAAAGTCGTGCCCATCAATCCGCTCTCCGCGGACGGCAAAGAACAGATCGCCAGCTTGTAACGTGCGCGAGTCGATGGAATATCCAGTGGCCACGGCGTCGCGATCGAAGCCGCCCGTGGCCTGCATGAACTCTGCCGCACGAAACAGTGTTAGCTTCATGGTTTCGCCGACTGCACCGGCTCAGGCGCGCCATAGCCGGCACTCCGCAAGGCGTCTCGCGCTACCTCAATATCATCGAAGGGCGCCGCTCCGGCACTGGTGACCTGAACCTTTTCGTGGCCTTTTCCAGCGATTAACACAATGTCGCCGGGCTGCGCTTCCTCAATCGCGAGGGCGATGGCTTTGCGCCGGTCGGGCTCCATGGTGTAGTGGACACCGCTTCGCTGTAGGCCGGGCAGAGCGTCGTTCATGATGTCGAGCGGGTTCTCGCTCCGCGGGTTGTCGTTGGTCAGCACCACAAAATCGCTACCCCTGCCTGCCGCCTCGCCCATCAGCGGACGTTTGCTGCGGTCGCGGTCACCTCCACAACCAAAGAGTGTTATCACCCGGCCATTGCCCCCGCGCCGGGCGATAAAATCCCGCGCCACGGCAGTGAGATTTCGTAACGCATCATCGGTATGAGCATAGTCCACGATTACCGTGAAAGGCTGTCCCACATCGACGCGCTCAAAGCGTCCCGCAACCCGCGCTAACGCAGCTCCTTCGGCAATCGCGCGGGGATCGATCCCGCGCGCATAGGCGGAAGCCGACGCAGCGATCAGGTTGTAAACGTTGACCCGCCCCAGCAAAGGACTCCAGATCGGAATCTCCCCTTGCGGTGTCATCAGCGTGAATTTGACTCCGGCGTTCTCGATGCTCAGGTCTTTCGCGTGAAAATCGCCACGATCGATTCCGTAGGTGATCAATTCGGTTTGCTTCTTGCATAGCTTGCGCAGGCGCTGTCCGTACTCGTCTTCCTGATTGATAACCGCTACCCGCGGCGGCTCGGTGCCGCAGCCTTGAAAGAGGGTGGTCTTCGATGCGAAATAATCCTCCATGGTGCGGTGATAGTCGAGGTGGTCGCGGGTGAGGTTGGTGAACACCGCCACGTCGAACGGTACGCCATAGACTCTCTGCTGCTCCAGCGCGTGCGAAGACACCTCCATTACTGCCTCCGCGCAACCAGCCTCAGCCGCGCGGGCAAGGACTTGGTTCAACTCCAACGCCTCGGGAGTAGTATGCGGCGCGGGGAGCACTTCCTCGCCGATGCGATACTCCACCGTCCCCAACAGCGCGGACTTGCGGCCAGCCGCACGCAGCATCGCGTTCAGAAGGAATGCCGTCGTGGTCTTGCCGTTGGTTCCGGTGATTCCGCTTATGAACAGCCGGTCCGCCGGATGGCCATAGAAATTCTCGCTCAACCTAGCCAGAGCGCGTCGTCCATGCACGACTTGCGCCCATGCAACGCCTGGCCTCGGCGCCAGGGAGTCGCTGACCACAGCCACTGCGCCCGCCTGTAGTGCGGCCCCGATATGGCGATTTCCGTCTGTAGTCTCGCCACGTATGGCCACAAAGCACCAGCCGGGCTTGACCCGCCGACTGTCGTAATCCAGTCCAGCGATCGGAGGATTGCCTTGCTGCGCGAGATACTCAGCGCCATCCAGCAACTCAAGAAAGTTCATTTCTACCCGCATTATAGCTGCGTTTCATACAGCCCGAACCCGTCCCGAGCGCCTTCAATGCGCAAAACGCACCGTAATTCTCTCCCCAGAGGGTAAGCGGCTTCCGGGAGCGGGCCATTGTTCGCGGGCTACGCCACTGCCAACTGTATTAATTGCCAGTCCCGATTGCTGCGCGGTTTCCACGGCCGCACGCAACGGCTTTCCCAGGAACGACGGAACCACTACACCACTGTCCACATCCAGGACGACGGTGCCTTTGCCGTTGACAGACTGCTCCGTCGGAGTGGGCTGCGGAGCCACCGCCTGGACCAGATCGGCTCCAGTGGAAGTTTGTACCGGTGTTGTCACAGTCGCCGGCGTAGTGGGCTTCGACGACCCCGACGTTGCGGAGGCTGAATCCGCCTGAGCTTTGGCGGCATTGGACCCGTCTGCGTCAGCCATCTGCAAGCCCGCACCAAGCCGGTCCGAGGACTCCTCCGTGTCCTCGTCTTTCGCGGATGCGACCACCGTCTGGCGCTTTACGTCGACGTCGTGCGGCACGTGCATGTACTCAAGCACCTGCTCCGCGATGCGTTTGAAGACTGGCGCCGACACCTGGCCGCCCTGATGCAGTCCAATTGGCGAATCAAGAATCACCGCGATCGTCACCGCCGGGTTGTTCACCGGAGCGAATCCAATAAACGAGGCGACATATTTGGTCTTCGAATAGGCGCCCGTGGCGGGATCAACTTTTTGGGCGGTGCCCGTCTTGCCGGCCGAGGAATACCCATTAAGGATGGCCCTTCTTGCCGTCCCAAACAGTACCACCCCTTCCATCATCTTCTTCATCTCAGCAGCAGTCGTCGATGTCACTACACGGTGTTGTGGCGCTGTATGAAACACTACCGTCCTCGGCATTCCATCGGGAGCAAGTTCGCCGGCCACGATTCGAGGCGGCGTATAAACTCCGTCGTTCGCAATGGTCGAGATCATCGAGATGACCTGGATCGGGCTTACGCCAATTTCCTGTCCCATCGAGATGGCGCCGATGGACACCTTCGACCAGCGGTTGACCGGTTTGGTCAGTCCACGGGTTTCGCCGGGAAGCTCAATGCCCGTCTGCGCGCCAAATCCGAAATCGCGGATGTAGTGATAGAGGCGCTCATCCCCGAGCCGCATTCCGACCTTGATGGCAGCCACATCGCTGGAATGGGCCAGCGCCTCGGCGATGGTGATGACGCCCAGGCTCTCGTGGTCGCGGATCTTCATGCCGAATACATCGATGGAGCCATGTTGGCAGTCGATCTTGTCGTCCGCTTTAACCAGGTGTTGATCGAAGGCAGCCGAATAGGTCACGATCTTGAATACGGAACCAGGCTCATAAATGTCGCTGACGGCGCGATTCTTCAGCGACTCTTGCGGAACATCGTTGAAGACATTGGGATTAAACGTGGGCCGGTTGGCTAGCGCAAGAATCTCCCCGGTCCGCGGATTCTGCACAATCACCGTCCCGGCGATCGCCTTCGTATCTTCCATCCCGCGAGCCAGCTCGCGCTCGGCAATGTACTGGATCGTTTGGTCGATGGTCAGTACCAGGTTCTGCCCGGGATCGGGCGGCTTTTCCACGCGGCTAAACCACTTGCGCCGGGCATCGATTGAGATCATCTCCTTGCCGGGAATGCCGCGCAGATCGTCGTCAAAGCCGCGCTCCAGGCCTCCCAGTCCTTCGTCATCCATGCCCACATAACCGAGCACTTGCGCCGCCAGTTCGCGATCGGGATAAAAGCGTTTGGGCTCTTTGCGGAAGTAGATTCCCCGCAGGTTCAGTTCCCGAATGCGATCGGCGGTTTCGGCATCCACTTTGCGGGCGATGTAGGCGAAGTTGCGTGAAGCCTGGATCCTGGCAACGATTTCCTGCGGATCGAGATTCAGCACCTTGCCGAGAATGGCGGCGGTGTTTTCCGGATCGTGGACCTCGCTGGGCACCGCGAATACGGAGTCGACGTCAATCGACATGGCCAGCGGATGTCCATAGCGGTCAAAGATAATTCCGCGGCGAGGCTCGACCGGGATGGTGCGATTTTGCTGGCGATGAGCCAGCTGCACGAAGAAGCCGTACTTCACGACCTGCAATCGCAGCAGACGAAAACTGATGGCCAGGATCCACAGGCAAAGCAGCACCGCAAGGATGTACAGTCTTCGAGTCGGCGTCTTAGGAGCGCTTGCTCGCATTCCCCGCTTGCTCCGTTCCTGGTGGCTGAACTGCTTACATGGAGAAGGCGGTCCGTTGCTGGCGGACCGCCGCTTGGAATTGCTGCACTGGATTCTGCCTGCCTTTCCTCCTACGGCTCGAGCCGAAACCACCGAGATTCCGCCCGCCTGTGCCACCACCGATGTAGAAGGATCTGAGGTGGAGCTCCATCGGCTGCCACTCTCCGTCCAGCGGGCGCCGCATGCCCATCTGTAGAGCCAGACGCTCAATGCGCGATAGGTCTTCCAGCGATGCTACTTCCAGGCTCAAGGCGCGATTCGATTCCACAATCGTGTCTCGCTGGGCCTTGAGTTGCTCGATGCGATAGCCGTACTCGATGGCGCTGAAATGCTGCCATAGATAGACCATCACGAATAGGAAGAACACGCTGAGCGTGATGCCAAATGAAATCATCTCGCGCCGGCGCTTCGGGTCGCTGATCTTCGCCACTCGCGAGTTGTCAATGCGCTTAGCGAAGTAAATCTCAGGCGTGCCGAGGAACATGCCGCGCGGCTGCGTCACCGTCGCCGCCTCGCTCCAACGACCGCCTCCGCCATACTCGGAAAAAGAACTCCGGCTGCCATTACTCTCTCCTGCCGAACCGCCTCAATTGTTGGCCGTTGTCCGGTTTGAATCCTTGACCCACACGGGCCGAATTTTCGTGACCCTGAAGTTATTCACATTCTTCACAGCTTTTTCCGCAGCTTGCCTGCGCCGCACCACAAAGCGACTTGTGGACCTTCAAAGCTTTACTTCAATTGCCCACAGCACACCTAGATCCGGTCCGCAGCCCGCAATTTCGCGCTGCGCGCTCGCGGATTGCGATCGATCTCTTCCTCATCCGCGGTCACCGGCTTCTTCGTCAGCACCCATACAAGCCGTCACGCGCGCCCTCGCGCATGGCGTCTTTCACGATCCGGTCTTCCAGCGAGTGGAAGCTGATGACCACCAGCCGCCACCCTGCTTCAGCACCTGCGGGGCAACGCCGCTGCTCAGCAGCGCCTTCAGATCGTCAAGCTCGCGGTTCACTAAATTCGGAGAGCCTGGAAAGTCCGCGTCGCCGGATGAATTCGCCTCTCTGCCTGGTTCATTGGCCGGGCCGCGGCCGCAACCACTGCCGCAAAATGTGCGGTTGTGTAATCGGCCGCGCCCGAAAAATGGCTCTGGCGATTCTCCGCGACCTCCTTTCCTCACCGAATTCGTAAATCACATCGGCAAGCGTTCGCTCGTCGATGCGATTTACCACTTGATCGGCAGTCTGCCCGGCATGCGGATTCATCCGCATGTCGAGTGGACCTTCCGCCTGAAAACTGAATCCGCGCGCCGCATCTTCAAACTGCATCGAACTCACGCCCAAGTCCGCCAGCATGCCATCCACGGCGGCCGCCGCAACATGCTGCGCCACCTCCGCGAACGAAGCGTGCACCAGCGTCAACTTCGGCCAGTCATCTGCCAGCTCCGCTGGCGGATGCTTCAGCCGCTCGCGTGCCAGCTCCAGCGCCTTCGGGTCCTTATCGAAGCCAATCAAATGACCCTGTGCGCCCAGGCGTTTTGCGATTTCCAAACTGTGTCCGCCCAAGCCCACGGTCGCATCGATATAGGTCCCGCCGCGCCGTATGGCCAGGAACTCGATCGCTGGTTTTAAAAGAACTGGTACATGGCCAAACTCTTCGCTCTTGCCATGTCCGCCCCCAGGGGCGCTTTCCGTTTCTGAAAACCCGTTGTCCATTCACTCCCATTCCGTCGCGAATGGAACCCGAAACTTGACTCGCCCTAAATCCCCATCCGGTCCAGCTCTTGTTCATCCTCAGAAGTGAGCGGCTCCTGCACTTCCTTGCGTAGCGTCTCGGCGTTCTGAACTTCCAGAAACTTCACCCGTCCGCTGACCGCTACTTCGCCCTTCAGTTCCGCCGATTCGCGCAGGATCGATGGCAGCAGCAAACGGCCTTGGCCGTCCATCTCCACCGATTGCCCGTAGTAGCTGGTCCGCTTCAGCAACCTCTGCTTGGACTTGTTGAAATTGGACACCGCACTCAATTTGCGCTCGATCTCCTCCCACTCCTGAAGGGGATATACTTTGGCACTGTGGCCATCCCAGCTGGTGATGTAGAATTGCGCGCTGTAGTTCTCGTCGAACAGGCGCTTGAATTCCGCCGGCACCTTGAGGCGCCCTTTTTCGTCCAGACGGGTTAAGTGCGTGCCGCGAAACATGATTTCTGAGCTGTGATTGCTCGGCTCTTATTCCTTGCACGGAGGTAAACATCACCGGCTTTAGGTGGCAGAGGCGATCAGGCTTGTTGAGCCATAAAGTCATTTCGAACCACTTGTTCCACGTGGAACAGAAAGATTCGGACCCACAATCTACCACTTCTTACCACTTCCGTTGGAGGTATCCTACTCCTAAACAGTTGTGTGTCAAGAGGAAATTCCGCTTTTTTTTGCCTGACCCGTTCAATAGCGGCCAAATACAATTCCTAGTAGCTCGTGAACCGGGCTCATACAAGAAATGGGGTTTACTCTGGGGGTTCCTAGCGGAAGACTTCGGGAGAAAACCGGTACCAAAAGGCATGAGTCAGCGGTTTGAAGCCGAACAGTGGATCGCGGCGCCGCTGCCGCGGGTGTTCGCGTTTTTCGCCGATCCCCGCAATCTGCCTCGCATCATGCCGTCCCGGCAGGGCGCGAAACTGATCAAGCTGAACCTGGTTCCGCCACGATTCTCTGCTGACGCGATCCCGCCCCAGGCTGGGCAGATGGCGGGGCTCGGAACCGAGATCGTATTCAAGTTTCGCGCTATCCCTTACCTCCCGATGCACGAGAAATGGGTGGCGCTCATCACCGGCTTCTCGCTAAACGAATACTTCATCGACACCCAGAAACAAGGGCCGTTTCATCGCTGGCAGCACACTCACTCCTTCGCCGCGAAAACGCTGGACGGCCGCCCGGGCACGCTCATCCACGACCTGGTGGAGTATGAGATTGGGTTTGGCGCCATCGGAAAGATGCTGGAGAAGCTGCTGTTTCAGGGTATGCTGCGCAAGACGTTTGAATACCGCAAGAAGACGGTGGAAAGCATCTTCGCAAAAGAATCCTGACCGCAGACTTGGAGCCTGTGACCAAAGCCCTTCCAGAGATTATTGAGGGTCACGTGTGTCTGTTTGACGGTGGTTCAGGCGCAATAAACTCAATGTGCGGGAATCGTGAGTACGGGCTGGTTCTGTGTTGGTCCCGTGTCGACCATGGTGAAGAGCATCATGATGAGCGAGAACATCTGCTTGGATTCGAGGTCACCCTTGTCGATCCAGAACCAGTTGTTCTCGTACTTGACCGACACGAATGCGTCAGTCGGCACAGACTTCCCACTGTGGATATGAATCAGGCGGACCACGCCAGGATCAGCCTTGCCATGTTCAAACCCGGGAAATGCCCACCCTCGCGCCAAGTCTTCGGAGGGCACCGCTACTTCAGCCGCCATGGTTTGCATCACGCCGAGGATCGAGCGCGTAATGACCGCAATCTCCGTATCGTTGCTGGGCACAGCGCCGAAGCGAACCTTGTACTCGGTAGCGCTGGGATTCAGCTTCAACAGTCGCCGCAATTCCACGATGTCCGCCTGGATTTCCGGCGGAACCTTTTCTGTGCGGAAGGTCATGAAGCTCACCAGCTCCTCGCCGGCTTGCTTCTTGACCTCGATCCTTACCGCACCCGAAAGCTGGATCTGACGAGCCAGGGCGCGCACGCGATGAAAGTCCGGATCGGCAGGCGTAATCCCCTGCAAGGTTGCCTCTTGATTTCGCAGGCCATTGATTGACGACACCGACGCAAACAGGATGACGTCGGCCGGCATTCCGGCCTCAATGCTGGAGAATACCGCCTCGGGTGGAAATGGAGTCGCGAGGCCTCGGATGAACTTGCTGCCGGTCAGCGGGGTGTAGGTGATCGTGGGAGTATTGCTGTAGGTACCGAAACCACCCACAGTTGCGTCAGGCGTTTGGTTGTTCGGAACTATATTTCCGGTTGCAGAAATTCCCTGCGTCAGCGAATAGCTGGCCACAATGTTTCCCACATCCACAAAAACCGGGGGGTCGAGGTAGCGCATCTTGACGATGTTCAACAGCGTTTGCTCCTTCCAGGAATCGGAGAGGGAAGCAGCGTACAGATGACGATCGCGCGCCACCGACTGCGGACCGATGGGGCGATAACAGCCCGTGGCACTCACAGCGAGCGCACAGACGGCGCAGATAAGACTCCTCGTTGTTGACGGCATGTGAGGATGTTCCGGGACTACCTCCAAAGAACACGATATTTGTGGTGTGAGAATTTCGCTGTGATGGTGGTCACATTTTCGCTCCAATTCGATGAGGTACTTGCCCTAAATTCGTGGAAGGTTAGCGATATGGTAGATCGAAAGGGACAGTATGGCGCCAGCCACGACAATCAGCCCGATCCGTACACCGCGGATCTTGAACCGCTGGCTGATCGCTGTGAGCAGCAGCACCGTTGCCAGCATCACGGTTTCTCGCACGTAGTCGTCGGCGTGGTGGCGCGCCTCGTCTCCCTGCTCAAAGGTGTCTGAGGATTGCTCAGTCAGCCTGTCTGCCTCATCCGCCTTGGAGCTGCGATATTCAGGCATGTGGAAGGGTCCAGGAGGAGCATCGGGGTTGTTGAGCGGATCGGTCTTCTTCCAGGCTTCAAACGCGGGGCGAAACTCCGGGAGGAAGCGACGCTCATACAGGTCGGCGAGCTTCGTTTGCTTGCTCGGTTTCGGCCTGCAGCCACTGCGCCACGGTGGCGGCGTTGTACAAACGATCTTCGTTGGAGGATGCCGCCGCCCGCACGGCTTGCACTCGCTGCTTACTGGCAAGGCCGTAGAGCTTCGACTGATGACCAGTCCAAAGTGCAGCCTGGTATCCGCTCCAGGCGGTGGTGATGGCGACGATGGCGAGCACGATGCCTTCGGCGATCTCCACCACCTGAGGCATTCGGTACTCGCGTTGCTCTTTGTGCTCGCTGAGGTGATGGGCCACCTCGATGTTGGAACCTGTAGCTTCCGCCATTTTGATTTCCCCTTGGCGCTACTTGAGGCTTGGCACAGGACTATTCTCGCCGCACTTAATATACGACCCAGCGTTCTTGTTCAGTGACCGGATAGGGTTCCGATAGCCGGGGGCACCAGGCACCCGGTCCAAAATAGATTTGGCGCTGGTTGACCCGACGAGACACAATTCTATATCGTACCTGGTTCGGTGTGTTGAGGCACGAGAAGCTCACGACCCGCCAAGGCAGAATCTCCAAGTCGGGAACTTAGAACAGGAGAGTTGGGACTCGTGACCTGCACCAAATTAACCACCATTACATTGCTGGTACTGTTTTTCTGTGCGTTCGGCGCGATGCCAGCATTCGCCCAATCATCCGGAGCCGGCGCCCAATCAACCGGGCAACCGGCGATGAAGATCTGCAAAGGCCAGATCTAGGCACTTTGCGCCGCAGCTCGCTGCAACGTATTTGACATGGAAAGGAACGGCAAATGAAAAAGGCAATGGCAGACGGTTTGAAGAGAGTTGCAGAGTCGCGGCTGGTAGCCGCGGGATTGGTCGCTGCGCTGATATCGATGGCGGGCGCAGCAACGCCTGCGATGGCGCAGGACGCATTCAGCCAGGACATTACAACCGTCAAAGCATGCGCCAGCGACATCTGGCGTCTCTGCTCGGACGTGATGCCCGATGTTGACCGCGTCAAAAGCTGTGTGCAGAGCAAGATGGGCCAGCTTTCCAAGGGTTGCCTCGACGACCTGCTCGACAAGATGGCCGGTTCGTCATTCAAGATTTGCAAGAACCAGACATATGCCCTTTGCGCAGCGGCGCGTTGCAATGTGTACGACGGCGTCGCCTACTGTCAGTGTGAGGTGAAGCACGGCGACAGCATCAGCCTGCCGTTTGCGGGCAATAAGAGCGGGGACGTCTGCGCGGTCAACGCCGCCGGCGCCAACAACAAGTACATGGTGAGCACGTACAGTCTGCCCGACAGGATCATCGCCGGCAAGGGCGACTCGGCAGCGTACACCTGCCCGGGCGGAGACTCGGCCGGGGCCTACGCCCAATGTGACGGCGGACTGTGTTTCGAGAGCACGGGCGGCACGACGTTCCCGGGCTTCGATAAGCCGATTCCGAAAGGACAAATCGTCTGTTCCTGTCCGGTGACGAAGGGCAGCGCCGGCAGCGCACCCAGCTATCAGATCATGGGGCCTTACCCCTGCGACAAGTCGTTCTTCAACTATTGCTCGAGTTCGGTGGCCACGACAAGAACGGGTTCGACGATCTATGTCGGGGCGCCTGCCGGCGCAGTGCAGGGGCTGGCTGCCGCGCTCAACGGCAAGGTACCACCGATCAACGTATGCGGGTCCGAATAGGGGCCCGCATTGCTAGGTGAGAGGCCCGGCGGTCTGAACTAAGCACCGCAGGTTTTATTTGCTATGAGAAAACTGCTCATCTTCACGGCGCTGGCGGAAGGCGGCTTTGGATTGCTCTTGCTCGTCGCTCCGCCAATCGTTTGCCGCCTTCTATTTGCAGCCGTAGCCACGGGCCTTGCCATAACCCTCGCGAGATTGACTGGCTTGTGCCTGGTCGCCCTGGTGATCGCCTGCTGGCCAGGCGGCGAATGTCGTAGGGCACTCTTAGGCATGCTCACGTGGAGCGTACTCGCGATGTTGTACCTCATTATTGTCGGCCTCGGCGGTTCGGCAGGGATACTCTTGTGGCCGGCTGTCGGGGTGCACGCGATTATCGCCGTGTTTCTACTTCGCGCAATCCGGCATGACGGCTGACCGAGGTGAGACCCCTTCTAAGCTGCTTTGAAGTTACGCCCTCGCAGGATCGGTACTCGGAAACGCCCATATGTTTACGACTCTGCGTGGAGTCAGTCCTGTCGGCGGGTAAATCACTTGGACGTATAGTCGGCAAACCTCACCGATCTGCCCGGTCGTGGGCCAACTCCCGGGATAACGGCTTCGAGGAAACCAAAGTTGTTAGGGGTGTAGCGTTGGCAAACCGGAGAAAACTCCGGGGTTGAGCTATATCGGGGGAAATCCTCTATCCTTCGCTAATGGACCTTTTTGCCCTCACTCGTCAGTTGATCGACATTGAGTCCACTACAGGCCAGGAAGCCTCCGTTGCAGAGGCGCTCGCCGGCGAGTTAACCGGGCTCGGCTACGAAGTGGAACGTATGCCGGTCGAAGGGGACCGCTTCAATGTATGGGCAACCCATGCCGGGCATGCCCAGCCCCAACTTGCCCTCTCCACTCACATGGACACGGTGCCGCCGTTCATCCCTTCGTCGGAGACGGCTGATCGCATTTACGGTCGCGGTTCTTGCGATGCCAAGGGCATCATCGTGGCGCAAATCGCAGCCGCCGAAAAGCTAAAGTTGGAGGGCGTACACGTTGGCCTGCTCTTCCTAGTAGGCGAAGAGCGAGACAGCCAGGGTGCGCAGGTGGCAAACCAGCAGCCTCGTGGAACCAGCTTCCTTATCAACGGAGAGCCTACGGAAAACAAGCTGGCCCTCGCATCCAAAGGCACACTGCGCGTCGAACTCGTCGCGAGCGGCAAAATGGCGCATTCGGCTTATCCTGAGCTTGGCGAGTCCGCGATCGAGAAGTTGCTTGACGCGCTCGAAAGTATCCGCAAGATGCCGCTGCCAACCAATCCCAAAGCCGGGCCATGTACGCTGAATATCGGGTTGATCGAAGGTGGCCGCGCGCCGAACGTCATCCCCGACCACGCGCGCGCGCATCTGCTTTACCGCCTGGTTGGACCTGCGAAAGAGTTACGCCGGCAGATCACCCAGGCCGTAGCGGGCAAAGTCGAGGCCCAGTTCAAGCTTGAGATCCCCTACATGGAATTCACCACCGTACCGGGTATCGAGGCCATGATCGCCGCTTTCACCACCGACATTCCCGCGCTTGCAGCTTGGGGGCGGCCACTGTTGATTGGCCCCGGTTCTATTCATGTAGCTCACACCGAAGGGGAGTACATCGAGAAGCGTCAGTTGCTGGAGGCAGTTGACCTGTATGTGAAAATCGCCCGCGAGTTACTCGATCATGGGTAGCGGCGGCACGTCCGGCCGGAGAATCGCTCTTGTCGCCAGCGCTGGTTTCTGATATCCATCGATGGGCCCCGCGTAACGGGGTGTTTTTTTGAACACCTTATGCCAACCAAAGCTCCTGTTCCACCCAAGCCGAAAAAGTCTGCTGCTACTGAGGGTGCCAACTGTCGCGCTGTCCGAGGGTACCCCCTTCCACTTGGCGCCTCTTTGCGTCGCACGGGCGTTAATTTCTCTATCTTCTCGAAACACGCTACTTCCTGCACTCTGGTGTTGTTCCAGCCGGGCGCCGAAGATCCATTTATCGAGCTTCCCCTCGATCTCCATTCCAACCGCACCGGGCAGGTGTGGCATGCGTTTGTCGAAGGCCTCGACGCCGGGGTCCAGTACGGCTATCGCTTCGACATGCAGCCTAATCCCAATCCGGCGGTGTATCGGTTCAATCCCTCGCAGGTATTACTTGATCCGTACGCGCGCGTACTGTCTTATGGGGCCGAATGGGGGGAGCCTCCGCCGGAGAGTCAGTCCCGCCGGAACGGAGTGGTGATCGAGAACCACTTCGAGTGGGAAGACGACCAACCGCTCAATATACCGTTGGTTGACAGTGTGATTTACGAGACGCATGTTCGCAGTTTTACGCGGCATCCCTCTTCCGGGGTGACGCATCCCGGAACCTTTGCCGGCCTGATGGAAAAGGTCCCTTATCTCAAGCAACTCGGGGTAACGGCGGTCGAACTGCTGCCGGTGAGCGAATTCGAGGAATCGGATACCGACCGCGTGAACCCGCTCACCGGCGAGCGACTGCTGAATCTGTGGGGCTATCAAACCGTCGGGTTCTTTGCCCCCAACACCGCCTACTCTTCGAACCACGCCGATGGTGAGCAGGTGCGCGAGTTCAAACGGCTGGTGAAATCGATGCATCAAGCGGGCATCGAAGTGATCCTCGACATGGTCTTCAACCACACTGCCGAAGGCGACGAACACGGGCCGACGTGGTCGTTCCGCGGTATCGACAATTCGACCTACTACATGGTCGATCCCGAGACGGGCAAGTACCTAAACTACAGCGGTTGTGGCGATACGGTGAATTGCAACAATCCAGTGGTGCGCGATTTCATCCTCGATTGCCTGCACTACTGGGTGATGGAGATGCACGTAGACGGTTTCCGCTTTGATCTCGCCTCCATTCTTGGGCGCGGCGAGAACGGGGAGGTGCTGAAAAATCCGCCCCTGCTGGAACGGTTAGCTTACGATCCCGTGCTGGCCAACACCAAGCTGATCGCAGAGGCGTGGGATGCAGGCGGGCTATACCAAGTTGGCACCTTTCCATCTTGGGGGCGATGGGCGGAATGGAATGGCGTTTTCCGCGACAATATACGCAAGTTCGTCAAGGGCGACCCGGGCATGACATCCTCACTGGCGACACGGTTGCTGGGGAGTCCCGATCTCTACCTCAGTAGCGCTCGCGAACCCTACCACAGCATTAACTTTGTAACCTGCCACGACGGTTTCACGCTCACCGACCTGGTTTCCTATGACGAAAAACACAATCTCGCCAACGGCGAAAATAATGCCGACGGCAGCAATGCCAATTACAGTTGGAACTGCGGTAGCGAAGGCCCGAGGGAGGATTCCGCAATCAACGAACTTCGCCTGCGGCAGCGCAAGAACTTTGCGGCCATCCTGCTGGCTTCACATGGTGTTCCTATGATTCTCGCCGGCGATGAAATCGGGCGCACCCAACAAGGGAACAACAACGCCTACTGTCAGGACAATGACGTGAGTTGGCTGGACTGGCGCCTGGCCGAGAGCAACGCTGGTCTGTTGCGCTTCTTCCGTCTGATGATTGCGTTTCGCAGGCGCTGCAAACTGCTGCGGCGTGAGAGCTTCGAACTCCACGGAGAAGGCGGCTTCCACATCACCTGGCATGGCATCAAGCGCAACCAGCCGGACTGGGGCGAGGCTTCGCACACGGTAGCCATGCAGTTGACCCAACTATACGAACGCGGCCAGCGCGAGGACCTTCATTTCATCGCCAATGCCTATTCAGGAGAGCTTGAGTTTGATCTGCCGCCGATTGGCGAACATGAGTGGTTCCGCCTGGCCGATACCGCCCTGCCCTCCCCACAGGACATTGCTGAGGACGGGCAGGAGTTTCCGCTGCTATCGCAGGAAAGTTATCGCCTGCAGTCACACAGCGTGGCGATCTTCGTGGCCAAGTGAGCGTGGCTGGTGTTAGCCGCTAGGCGTGCCGCCATTGATCTCAAATATTCCGCTCTCCGGGTCCGCCATCCAGATGGAGCCATCCCCGATGTCGTACACCCATCCCCGAATCTCTACTTCCCGGTTAGGTAGTCGCGAATGCACGCTGGGATGGCTCTTCAGGTTTTCCATCTGCAACAACACGTTGTACTCGGCGAGGAGGCGCAGTCTTTCTCCTTCATCTTCGCCTGCATGATCGCGCAGGACGCGGTGGCGCGCCTCCGAAGCATGCCGCATCCACTGCTGCAGGCCGGGCATGGCGTGCGCTTGCTCTGCGTGCAGCAGCGCTTTCATCACCCCGCAATCGGTATGCCCACAGACAATGACCAACGGCACCTTCAAGACCAGCATGGCGTATTCGACTCCCGCCGAAACTCCGCCCACGAATTCGCTGTAATGCGGAACGAGGTTTCCGGGATTGCGCTCGATGAAGATTTCGCCCGGGACGGTCTGGGTGATGAGATTGGGCGCCACTCGTGAATCCGCGCAGGTCACGAACAATGCCAAGGGTTGCTGGCCGTGCCTTAGCCGTTCGAACATGGCGCGCTGAGCAGGATACACCTCGGTCTGAAAGGTCGAAACTCCTTTCAGGATTCTCGCCAATGCTTCGTGACTTTTTGCCATCGTGTCTATCATCCAATAAAGCGGTTGCAAGGTCTGCGCTTCGAACAAATAGTTTACAGGTCGGTACGAAACGCGGCGTTTCCGCCCCTGCTAGACTTGAAGCGCAATGCCTGAATCGACCAATTCGCTCGCGCAGCGCCTCTTCCGCTTACCTGCGTTCGGCCATGCATCAGCCCATCCACTGGCACGAGTGGGGCGAAGAGGCCTTTGCCGCCGCGCAGCGCGAGAACAAACCCGATTCTGCTCGACATCGGCGCGGTGTGGTGCCACTGGTGCCACGTCATGGACCGCGAGTCCTACGAGAGCGCCGAGATCGCCGAGATCATCAACCGCGAATTCATCGCCGTGAAGGTTGATCGCGACGAGCGTCCCGATGTGGACAGCCGTTACCAGCTTGCGGTGTCGGCCATCACCGGCAAGGCGGCTGGCCGCTGACGGTCTTTCTCACGCCCGATGGCCGTCCGTTTTACGGAGGAACTTATTTTCCGCCTGTCGATCAGCTGGGGACGTCCCAGCTTCAAGAAGATCCTGCTGGCCATTGCCGACGCCTATCGCGAGCGCCGCGACGAAGTGCTGAAGTCGGCCGATGAAGCCATGAACGTGCTCGCCAACGCCGGAAGGCTTCGCCGGACGTCAGCCGGAGTTTTCGCCGCGCATGGTGGGCATCATGGTGCAGTCGGCGCTGCCCATCTTCGACGAAAAGAACGGCGGCTTCGGCAGCGCGCCGAAATTTCCCCATCCCGCCGCGCTCGATCTGCTGATCGACTGGTATGTGCGCACCCGCGAAGAGCGCGTGCGCCACGGTCATCACCACCACGCTGGACCAAAATGGCGCAGCGGCGGCGTCTACGACCAGCTTGGCCGGCGGCTTCCATCGCTACTCGGTGGACGAGCACTGGACCGTGCCGCACTTCGAAAAGATGTCGTACGACAACTCGGAGCTGCTGAAGAACTACGTGCACGCCTACCAGGTCTTCGGCTTCGAGTTCTACGCTCACGTCGCGCGCGACATCATCCGCTGGATGGACGAATGGCTCAGCGACCGCGAGCACGGCGGCTTCTACGCCTCGCAGGATGCCGACATCGATCTGGACGATGATGGCGACTACTTCACCTGGACCGTGGACGAAGCCAAGGCGGTGCTCGACGCGCCGAAGAGTTCGAGGCGGCATCGCCTTGCACTACGACATCGAGGAAATCGGCGAGATGCACCACAATCCCGCCAAGAACGTGTTGTGGGTGCGCGCCCTGCCGGAGGAAGTTGCCTCGCGCATGGGCATCGGCCGTCGACCAAGGCGCTGGACCTGCTGGCCGCGGCGAAGACCAAGCTGTATGCCGCCCGCCTGAAGCGTCCCACGCCCTTCGTGGACAAGACGGTCTACGTGAGCTGGAATGCGATGTGCGTCTCGGCCTACCTGCAGGCGGCGCAGGTGCTTGGATCTGGACGACGCGCGCAAGTTTGCGCTGCGCTCGCTGGACCGCATTCTGGCGGAGGCATGGGACGAGGAGCGCGGGCTGGCGCACGTGATCGCCTACGCCGATCGCCAAGGCCGAGCAAGCGCTACGTGCGCGGCATGCTGGATGACTATGCTTTCACCGCGCTGGCCTGCCTGGATGCGTACGAAGTCACCGGCGCGATCAGCTATTTCAATTTTGCGCAGCAAATTGCCGATGCAGATGATCGAGCCGATTCGGCGATGCCGCAGGCGGCGGCTTCTTCGACACCGAAGCGTCGCTCGGAAGAGAAGCTGCAACTGGGCGCGCTGTCGGCGCGGCGCAAGCCATTTCAGGATTCGCCCACTCCTGCCGGCAATCCCAGTGCCGCAATCGCGTTGCTGCGCCTGCTACGCTTACACCAACGAGGCGAAGTATCAGCGACAAGGCCGAAGACACGCTCGGAGGTCTTTGCCGGGGCGGCCGAGCAGTTCGGCATCTATGCCGGAACGTACGGCATTGCCGCGACCTGGCTGTCGCGGCCGCACACCCAGGTAGTGGTGGTCGGCGAAGACGAGAAGGCCGCAGCGCTGTTGAAGGCGGCGACGTGCTCCATTCGCGGTCAACAAGTCCGTCGTGCACCTTACCGACAGCGAGGCGGTGGCGCAGAACCTGCCTCCGGTGTTGGCGGAGACGGTTCCGAATCTGCCGGCCCTGAAGGAAAAGAAGTCGTTGGCGATTTTGTGCACGAATTTCGCGTGCCTGCCGCCGGTGGACGGACGCGGAAGAATTGTCGTCGCTGCTGCGGGCGGCGATCGCCGGTAAGTAAGGTTCCGCGGCAGGTTGCCGATGAAGGAATCGGTAGCGGTGGCTGTCCGCCAATGACCGGCGCGGCGATACAAAGGGCTGCGAAGCGGAACGGGCGACGAGAACCTGCGTCGCCGCTTTTTATCAATAGGCTTCGTCCAGCAACTCGACCACGTGCGCCACTCGAGCCTTCAGGCCTTCGCGCTTGCTCCCGCCGCGAACTGCAACATGCAGCCGACGTTCGCGGTGGCAACGATCTCCGGTTTGACGCCAGCGATGTACCCCATCTTCTCGTCGAGAATCTTCATGGAAATCTCGTTCTGCACAACGTTGTAAACTCCGGCGCTGCCGCAGCAGGAATCGGCGCGCGGCATCTCGACCAGCTCGGCGCCGATGCCTTCAGCAATTCGCGCGGCGCTTTGCGAACCCCTGCGCGTGCGCCAGGTGACAAGGATCGGAGTAGGTCACGCGCGCACTCAAGCTTGCGCTTCGGCTCGACGCAGGCCAACTTCTGCCAGGTACTCGGTGATATCGCGGACCTTGGCCACAAACTGCTTGCGCCCGCTCGGCGTACTTGGCATCGTGCTCCAGCAGTCCGGCATATTCCTTCATCGTCGAGCCGCAGCCGGCAGCGTTGCTCACGATGGCGTCAAACTCCGGGCTGAGCATGGCGTCGATGTTGCGTGCGGGCTTGCGCACGCGCCATTGTCCAGGAGACCCGGCATGAGCGTGCAGCGCGCCGCAACAAGCTCTGCCTGCGTGGAATGTAGACTTCGATGCCATTCTTGGTCAGCACGCGAATCGGTGGCGCGATTCAGTTCCGCAAAGGCCACGCTGCCGATGCAGCCGATCAGCAAAGCCACGCGGCCTCGCCGCTCGCCCTTCGGCCGGGAAAACTGTGCCCAGATCGCGGAAGGAGAAGTCGCTTTCGATGTGCGGCGAAAGAGCATCCAACTCGGCGACACCGAGCAGCTTCAGCAGTCCGCTTGCCCGCGCCAGGCTTTGCAATCCAGAGCGCTGATAGAAGCGGAGCAGCCTGCGCATGCGCGCCAAGCGGCTGAAGGACGGCAGCACGTTCCCGTAGAAATGTCGCCGCACTTGCGTTGCAGCCATGGACGCTGGTAGTTTTCCTCGATCTGCGAGCGTGCGCTCTCCAGCAGGCTGCCGTAGGGCACGCCCGAGGGACAAGCGGTCTGGCAATTCAGGCAGCCCAGGCAGCGGTCGATGTGGGTCACGAAAGAATCGCCTAGTGCCAGCCTGCCCGCGTCCACTTGCACCATCTGGTAAATGCGACCGCGCGGCGAATCCATCTCCGTGCCCAGCGCGCGATACGTCGGACATTGGTCAAGACACAGTCCGCAATGCACGCACTTCGAGTACAGCTCCCACGTCGGCTTCTCGCCCGGCAGAGAAATTCGAGACTGGCTTATCAACAACTGCGAGTGGCTAAAGCTCAAAAGAGAAACCTCCCACGATTCAGAACGTCGTTGGGATCGAGCGCATGCTTCACTGCGCGCATGCTGGCGAGATGCGGTCGGCATCGGGCCCAAACCCGTGGGATGATGACGCGCCTCTGGTGGACAATGGAGGACCACCAGACTTGCGTCACCGCGAAACGACTGCGCAAGCTTGATGACGGCATTGACGAAGTTCAGCCATCGTGGCTTCGGCCTCAGGCGCAGGCCACAGCGCGACCAGCAGGATGAGCCAGACACCACCCGCGCCCACTGACTGCGAGAGCAAAGCCGTTCGAACGGCGATCAACGACGACTCCGTCGGGAACCGGATGGCACATCGGCCAAGCGGAAGGATCGAGACGCAATGAGCAAGGAGCGCGGTGATGCGCCTTCCGCAAGTCGATGTGGGGAAAATCAGCGACGCCCGCCAGACGATCGTCCTCCGTTTCCTTCCAGCTCGCGCGTAACCGCCGATCCCAACTCCGCCCGATAGCGGGCCAGCACGCCGTCGCTGCCGCTGCACGAACCAGCGATTGGCCACGACGTCGGGCTTCGCCATGCAGCGGACGTCACCGGCGCTCGGGCGAAACCAATCTCCAGGCACATCGGATCGACAACGGCGAATGCAGCACCCGATCACGGAAGCCAAGCGCTTCTGCCGGCAGTGGCAAACTCGGCGACAAAAGTCCGCGTTTGCCGGGGCGCGGGAAACAGCTTGAAACTGGCGCTCGTGATGATCGCCAGCGTTCCCTGACTGCCGATGAGCAGCTTCATCAAGTCGTAGCCGGCAACGTTCTTCACCACGCGCCCGCCACCTTTGGCCTTGCGCGCCGTCTCCGGTCACAAACCTTACGCCAATGCAGTAATCGCGCAGACCGCCGTAGCCATGGCGCAGGGGGCCATGCCAGTCCCGTTGCCAGCAGCCCGCCGACCGTGGAGCGCTCGGGCTAGGCAGGGTCGCCAGCAAACAACAGACTGTCCGCGCCGGACCATGGCTGACAGTTGCGCAACCGTCCAACCCGCGCCCATCGCCAATGGTGAGATCGCCCGGATCGTAATGCTCCAGGCCGGTCAGGCGGGTCATTTGCAGCAGGACATCCACCTGCGGCGGACATTCTGCCGAGTTTGTTGAAAGCGTGAAGCCTCCGGCTGGAACTCACGCTCAGCGCATGCTCATTGGCAAATCGAAGGACCGCCGCAATTTCGTCCGCCGATCGCCGGGCGTGATCGCGATCACGGGAGGGCCACTCCAGGATTCGTGCCGGCCAGTGCATCCGCGATCTTCCACGACGTGCTCGGCCCCGCAAATTGCGCGCAGCTCGTTGCTGAACCGCGGCTGGCCGACGCGGCCGTGCTCACATGCCCTCCTGCGCCAGCACGGCATTCTGCGCCGGGCCCGTGATCTCGCGGCACATACGCGGAGTCGGAAACAACTTTTGCGGATTCAGCACGTTGTCGCGGTTGAAAGCGTCGCGCAAGCTCGATCATTACGTCCAGATCTTCTTCGCGTGAACAGCAGCGGCATCAGGTCGCGCTTCTCCATCCCCACTCCGTGCTCGCCCGTGATAGAGCCGCCAACATGCAATGCAGAACTCCAGTATGTCCTTGCTGGCCGCCAGCGCGCGCTCCAGTTGGTCGGCGATAACGGATGTCGAACAGGATGAGCGGATGAAGGTTGCCGTCTCCAGCATGGAAAATGTTGCCGATGATCAGGTCGTACTTCTTCGCAACCTCGCCAATGTGCCGCAACGTTGCCGGAATCTTGCTGCGAGGCACCACCCCATCCTGCGTGTAATAAGAAGGGCTCACACGCCCCAGCGCGCCGAAAGCTGTCTTGCGCCCCTTCCACAGCAAAGCGCGCTCCTCTCCGTTTTGGCGCGACGGACCTCCCGCGCCTTCTGGCGCAAACACACTTCGCCGCACCGCTTCCGCCTGCTCTTCCACCACCTCGCGCAGTCCGTCAAGCTCAATCAGCAGCACCGCGCCGGCATCGAGCGGATAGCCGGCATGGCAGTAGGCCTCGATGGTGCGCAACGTCCATCCGTCCAGCATCTCCAGCGCGGCCGGAGTGATGCCGGCAGCAGTGATCGCAGAAACCGTTCGGGCGGCATCGTCAACCGACTCAAAGATGCCCAGCAGGGTCGCGACTTTTTCCGGCTTGCGCAGCAACTTCACCGTAATCGCCGTGGCGATGCCGATGGTCCCTTCCGAGCCGACAAAGAATCCGGTCATGTCGTAGCCGTAAGACTCGGCGGCCTTGCCGCCGAACTGCACGATCTCGCCGCTGGGCAGCACAACCTCAACCCCGGTAACGTGATTCACCGTGACGCCATACATCAGCGTATGCGGACCGCCGGAATTTTCCGCGACGTTGCCGCCGATGGTGCACGCTTTCTGGCTGGAGGGGTCGGGAGCGAAGTACAAGTCCCAGGTGCGACACGTGCTCGGATAGCTGCAGGTTCACGACACCGGGCTGCACCACCGCGCGTTGATTTTCCGACATCGATTTCGAGGATACGGTTCATGCGCGAGAAGGCGACGACTATGCCACCCTGCCGCGAGATCGCCCCGCCACTCAGCCCGTGCCTGCACCGCGCGCCACCACGGGCATACGGGCTGAGGACGCCAGGCGCATGATCTGCTGAAACCTGCTGCGCGTTCTGCGGAAAAACTACCGCGCCCGGCGTGCTCTTGCGAATCCCCGCGTCGTACTCATACAGCATGAGGTCTTCAGGACGATCAAGGACGGCATCGCGTCCGGCTATCTTGCGGAGATGTTCCACAACCTGAGGAAGGGACATAGCAAACAGCGCAAGTGTAGCACCGCCGGCGAGGTCGGTTACAAGGTCATTCAGCGCACACCTCTGTGACGTCACTGGAGGCAGGAAGAGCTAGGAATCGGCTGTCACCGCAGCCCCCGGTGCGTCATAATGGTACGTTCATTGCCCCTGAGGACTAAACCATGGCTATCAACCAAATCACTGAGATTCTGCCCGCGACGCGCATGGCCAATGTGCGCTACGCGATCCGTGATCTTGCCGTCGTTGCCGACGAGGTCGCGCGCCAGGGCCACACGATCCTCTATTTAAACATCGGCGATCCCTGCAAGTATGACTTTCCCACGCCTCCGCACATGATCGAAGCCGTACTGAAGGCCATGCGCGATGGCCACAATGGTTATGCCGATTCGCTGGGCATTAAGCCCGCCATTGACGCCATCTATAACGAAGCCGAGCGCCATGGATTTCGGGACATCCAGAGCATCTTCATCGGCTATGGCAGCGGAGAGGTCATTGACAGTTGCATCACCGCGCTGCTGAATCCCGGCGACAACGTGCTGACGCCGAGGCCGGAATATCCGCTTTACGGCGCGATCATGGGCAAGCTGGACTGTCCGGTGAACGACTACGACCTGGACGAAGCCAATGGCTGGCAGCCCGACGTGGCCGACATCGAGCGCAAGATCAACTCGCGCACTCGGGCCGTTCTCCTGATCAATCCCAATAACCCAACCGGCGCGGTGTATTCCGGCAAACGCTGGAAAGAGTTCTGGAGCTGGCACGACAGCACGGCCTGATCATCTTCGCCGACGAAATTTACGCAAAGCTGATCTTCGACCCGCACGAAAAGCACGTCTCCATCGCGACACTCGCAACCGACGTTCCTATCGTGACCTTTAACGGACTGTCGAAGGCGTATCTGGTTCCCGGATGGCGCATTGGATGGGCAATCGCCACCGGCCCGCGGGAGATATTGCATCCCTACATGGAAGCCGTGCACCGACTGCTGCGCGCGCGGCTGTCGGCGCCGCATCCGTTCCAGCACGCCATCCGTGCAGCGCTGGAAGGTCCGCAGGACCACCTCTTTGAGGTGCGCGACAAGCTGCGGCGTCGCGCTGACATGACCATCGAGTGGGCAAAACGAACGCCGCGGGTAACTCTGGTGGCGCCCAAGGGCGCGTTTTACGCCCATCCCAGCCTGGAGATTCCCGAGGACGATCTCACCTTTGTCAGCGACCTGCTTAAACAGAGGCACGTGCTGGTGGTGCACGGATCGGGTTTCGGCGAGAAGCCCGGTACGCGACATATTCGAATTGTGTTTCTCCCGCAGGAACCGGTGTTGAGCGCAGCCTACGAGGCGATCACGGAGTTCATGCAGGAGCGGTATAAGTAATCCTGAACCACGGATTTGCACGGATGAACACGGAGTGTTTTCCAAAGCGAAAGTTTTTTGGATTCGTCTGATCCCTGTTAATCCGTGGTTCACATTCGGTCTACCCCATGGTTGATATTCACTGCCACATACTTCCCGGCATCGACGACGGATCCAAGTCGTGGGAGATGACCGCCGATATGTGCTGCGTGGCCGCGCAAGACGGAACCACGCATATCGTCGCCACGCCGCACGCCAACGACGAATTCGTTTACGACCGCGACCGCTATACCGAAATGCTCGGCCAACTCCGCGATGTGGCGGATGGCAAGTTGACCTTCAGCCTGGGCTGCGACTTCCATTTCTCCTATGACAACATCCGCGATGCCCTTGCCCATCCCGGACGATACACAATTGGCGACTCGCGATACCTGCTGGTGGAGTTCAGCGACTACGGCATTCCGCCCAGCGTGAAGCAAGACCTGTTCTCGCTCTCCAGCAGCGGAATGGTCCCCATCATCACTCATCCTGAACGCAACCAGATTCTGCTGCGCAAGCCGGAGGCGATACTTGATTTGGTCGAGCAAGGCTGCCTGGTGCAGGTCACCGCCAACGCGGTCACGGGCTTCTGGGGAAGCCGCTCGAAGAAAATGGTCGAGTGGCTGCTGAAGCGCGAAGCAGTGCACATCGTTGCCAGCGATGCGCATGACCCCGAGCGCCGCAGTCCGGTGCTTTCGCAAGCGCGCAAGGCGGTCGCGAGCCTTGCCGGCGACGAGATTGCGGACGCGCTGGTCACACATAATCCTTCCGCCATCGTAAGCGGCAAGAGCCTGCCCTATCAGCCAATGTACCGTATGTAATTCGGACTTCGATCAAGATAGCCCTCCCGCAGACTATGTAGAACCAATAGATTGCGCTACGGCTTCAGCGATTCCAGGTAGGCGACCACGGCCTCGGCGTCCGCGCGGTTCATTTGGTATTGCGGCATCGGCGGTCGGGCCGGCTGCCCGTTAGGCGCGAGGCCGGTCATGAAGAACTTGACCGCCTTCTCGTGGTCCCAGCCGCTGAGTCCGGCGATGTTGGAGATGCATCCGCCCAGTTGGGCACCGGCACGGTGGACGCGAAAGTCAGCTTGGTGCCGTGCAGCCACTTGCCCGGAACGAACTCGCCCTTCTCGTTCATCGGGGTATGGCAATCACCGCACTGCCCGATGCCTTTCACCAGATACTCGCCACGTGCGATCTGTTGCTTACTGGTGTTATTGCCCGAAGCGGCCCGACTGTTGAATGCTGCGGCGAGGCATATCCCCGCCACTACGATTACGACGATCGAAGGTTTCACGTACTTTCCCCTTATCTTGTAGAGTCGTGCTCTCCGGGCGGCGCAGCTCCGCGACAATCCTTCAAGTCGGTCTGAACTACCTGCCTGAAGTCTATCCGTCGGTGATTGCGGCCAAGAGATTGGCACAAAATTGGCCAGATTTTGCCGTAAACCGCCTGCGGATGTCAATGACCTCAGCGATCCAGCAGCGTCTCAAATTGAGACGCCAGCAGCGATCCAGCTGGCGCGTGCGCGCGGAGGATCGGTTTACGAAACAGATTAGCCAGCAGAAATAAGGGTGCGATTGCCGCACCCCTTTTTATCCTTGACAGAGAACGAAGGCCTACTTCTGGCTGTGCTGGAAGCGATTGTTCACTTCCGCCCAGTTCACCACGTTCCACCATGCTTTCAGATAGTCGCGCGGCGGTTCTGGTACTTCAAATAGTAGGCGTGCTCCCAGACGTCGTTGCCCATGACGGGATAGAGGCCCTGGCTCATGGGACTGTCCTGGTTCGGCCGTAGCTGACGACTTGCAGTTTGCCGCCCGGTCGCGCAACCAGCCAGGCCCAGCCGCTGCCAAACTGCTTCAGCGCCGGCGTCGTTGAACTTCTCTTTGAAGGCGTTGAAGTCGCCGAAGGTGTTCTTGATGGCATCGGCGATGGCGCCGCTCGGCGCGCCGCCGGCGTTCGGGCCCATGATCGTCCAGAACATGGTGTGGTTCACGTGGCCGCCGCCATTGTTGCGCACCGCCGCGCGAATCGCTTCGGGCACGTTCTCCAGGCCCTTCAGCAGATTCTTCGGCGCTAAGCTCTTGCAGCTCGGGCGCCTTCTCCAGCGCGGCATTCAAGTTGGTCACGTAGGCCTGATGGTGCTTGTCGTGATGCAGGTGCATCGTTTGCGTGTCGATGTAAGGTTCAAGTGCAGAGTAGTCGTAGGGCAATGCGGGAACTTCATGTGCCATTCTGATCTTTCCTCCAGTTGGCGTTGATGCGAGGGAACAACGGATGGTTTCAAAACCGCGGGCGAGACGCCACGTCTCGACCCTGAAGCATTATAGAGCTTCGCGAAGCTACCAACGCAGCTGCTTAATTCTGACCAGCATCTTTCCTTTCGTTCTTCGGGTAATCGAGCGGCGGGATTTTTCGTCCCCTTTCCGAGTCAGCAATCAACTTTTCCAGCCGCTTCAGGCGCGTCTCCTCCCGCTTGGCGCTGACTACCCACCAGGTCGCTGTGCGCTGATACCACGGAGCTTGCGCGCGAAAGAACTTCCAGGCTTTCGAGTTTGCCCTGAACTTCTGCTGGTGTGCGGCTTCAAGCCTGGCATTGCTTCTCTCGTAGGAATATAGTTGCGCCTTTTTCAAGTCGCGAGACTGGAAGACCGTAAGTCCAGGTTGCTGCATCCGTCCGAGCTTGGTCAGTTCGTCCACTCGCTTGATATTTACCGCGCTCCAGATGCTGTCGGGTTTTCGCGGCGTGAAACGAATGGCGTAGCTGGAGCCGTCCACTGCTTTACGCAGCCCGTCGATCCAGCCAAAGCATAGAGCTTCGTCCAAGGCTTCAGGATAGGTGATTCC
Source organism: uncultured Acidobacteriaceae bacterium (assembly GCA_963791975.1). Classification (GTDB taxonomy): domain Bacteria; phylum Acidobacteriota; class Terriglobia; order Terriglobales; family Acidobacteriaceae; genus Bog-257. Next base: position 61,862 of record CAWBUJ010000001.1, read on the forward strand.
CCCTTTGCCCGATTGCTTGCGGTAGAACCCAACCCAGAGCTCGCGGACGTCCGGGTGGTGCTTGGCGAGCCAGCTTCGAAAAGCCGCTTGTGTGGTGAAAAATTGAGGTTCCATCGCTCGGGTTACGGCTGCGCTGCGGTGCGCTCCGCCGGCGTCATCTGCTGCCAGATCAAGTCGCGGTTCTGCTGCGCAGCATGATTACCAGGGTCGGCGGCCAGCACGGAACTCAGCCAGCGATAGGCTTGCACCCGGTTGCGTTGCACGCACACGCCGCCGTTGTACATGGACGCCAGATGGCTGCGAGCCTGAACATTCTCTTTGGTGGCCGCCGTTTTCAGCAGCACCAATGCCTGCTCGCAACTGCGCGGTACACCGTCGCCTTTCACGTACATATCCGCCAGACGCACGGGCGCGACGGGATCGCCCTTGGCAGTCGACTTCCACAGCCACGCGGCAGCGGCAGCCGCGTCGCTGGCGTTGTTCGCCTTAACTAACTCCTCGCCGCCGGGGGCGGTCTTATTGACTGCGGCAGTGGTTTCGTTGCCTTCGTTGGTCTGGAGTTTGAGCTTCGCTTTTTCAGCGGCGGTCGGAGGCGGCTTGGGAGTTTCCGAAGGATGCGATAGCCTTGGGGGTGTGTTCGCTGGCGGAGGAGGTCTTGCGGCTGAGAGAGGATTTCTTTCCGGTTGCCGGTTGCAATTCGTTCGGCGGGAGCTTGACCCAGGTGGAAGCGGCTTTCTGCTCTGCCGATTTCGTCGTTCCGGCCGCCGCCGTCGTGTCCTGCGGCAGGCTAGTAGCATTGCTCCCAGCACCGTTAAGGGCGCCGGAGGATTGGTCGCCGCTGCCAGTTGCTCGGCTCGGGTTGGAAGCGGCATTTTGATCTTGCGCAGGAAGCGACTCGGCGGTTCGGCCGGAACCCGCGGCTTGCCGGCGTTGGCGTCAGCCGGCTGGGGGCCGGAGGAAGCTGGTTGTAGCGGCGCATGATGCTCTGGAACCGCGCCCTGACAACTTCCACTGGTCCGTCGTTGGTGTGGTTGACCTGTACCGCCACTCCAGCACTCCTAGCGCTACGAATGCGATGAGTGCAGCCACGGCAAGCCAGGTCAGACCACTCCTAAAGGACGACTTGTCACCTTCGGTGGCTTGCGCTGCTGGAGGGTGTTCCGCAAGTTTGACACCGTCTCGGCTGCTGGGGGGTTGGTCAGAAACTCGGCGTATGTCGCTCAACTTGAGAAATGCCGGAACCTCGTTGGCCGGTTCTGGAGCTTCAGGTTTTTCAACCGCTGGAGCGGGGTCGCTGAAGTCGAGAAAGCGCGGCCGATCGTGGGGCTCGTCACCGTCCGCCGTGTCCTCCAGTCCCAGCCGACTACGGACATCCTCGGAGGACGCGTTTGGCAGCGTTGCAGCGGTGTCGATCGGAGCGAGGAGGGAGCCAGAAGAAGCGGAACTCGGCGGATCGCTGACCGCTGAAGCCTCGGGCCGCGCTATCCTCGCATCTCCCCGCATGGTGACCTCGTCAGGTTCGGCTGGCGGCACGTAGTGGAAATTCTTCACGTACTCCTCCAGCGGGACTTCGGGAACCATGTCCGACGTGCCGGACTTCGCCGGCTGCGTGGAAGCTTCACTGCCGGACTCGGGCCAGGCAGTCGATCAGCACCCCGGACCGGTCTGGCAAAGTGGGCCCTCGCAACCCCGCGGCGGTGGTCGTGCTGGGCTGGTGTTGGTCGGCAACAGGCGTTCCCAAGGGCGCACGCATGAAGCTGTGCGTACCCTGCGCACCTGGCGCCGTCAGCGGCTGATGGGGCAGCGGAAGGCCACACATTCCGCAGAAGCGGTTGCCATCCGGGTTTTCGTATCCGCAAGCGCTACAGACCACGATGCCTCCATCTGCTAATCCTAAATGATCGGATAGCTCTTGCGAATCCGCAGCGGCGAGCTTGCGAGTCAGCCCGCGAACTCAAGTAGGCAGTCCAATCATTGGCCAGACAATACCAAAAAAACGCACAACTTTAGGCAGCGCCTTTGCATTTGCCCACATCAGGGGCTGGATTATGGTTCACGGGGTGATACATGCGTAACCGGATGCGTTCGACGCTTTCCCTCTTCTCCTCATTGGGTGGGGCAATCGCTGGCTGGGAGCGTGTGCTGCTTCCTCCCATTCCACATCGCCGGCCCGTGACGCTTTCGCAACAACAAACCCGAACGGCAAAAATCATCCTGTGCAGCAGAAGGGTTTATTGGTTACTCGGGTGATGTTCTGACCTATCAGCTACACTCCCAGCCGTCAGGGGCAGAACACTCTGGAGTCGGTGCTGACACCCTCCAACGTCAATTCCTCGACCTTCGGGAAATCGGTTCCTTCTCGGTGGATGGAAAGGTCGACGCTCAGCCACTCTACGCCTACCGCCTCCCAGGCCAGTTTCATACGCAAAACACCTTGTTTGTGGTGACCGAACATGGCAGCGCCTATGCCTTCGACGCGGACTCCGGCGGGCAGTCCTGGAGTGTGACTACCCTGGGGTCCGGCGAAGACCCCGAGCGACAACCACGGCTGCAGCCAGATCTCGCCTGAGATCGGCATCACAGATACCCCCGTCATCGACCGCCAGCGAGGTCCTAACGGCGCCATGTATCTGGTCGCGATGTCCAAGGACTCGTCCGGCAAGTACCACCAGCGGCTTCATGCCCTCGATCTGAAGACTGGGGCCGAGTTGTTTGGCGGGCCAGTTGAAATTCAGGCGACCTATCCCGGAACCGGCGACGGCAGCCAGAATGGCCAGGTCATCTTCGCTCCCGGACAATTCGCCGAGCGCGCAGGCTTGCTGAATCAGGTGGCATCATCTATATGGCATTCACTTCGCACTGCGACATTCGTCCTTACACGGGATGGATCATGGCTACAACGCACTGACCCTGGCCCAGACCTCGGTCATTGATGTCACGCCCAATGGCAACGAGGGCGCCATTTGGATGGCGGGCACGGGCTTGGCCGGCGACTCCCAAGGCAATATCTATTTCCTGGATGGCAACGGTACCTTCGATACCACCCTCGACGCGAACGGCTTCCCAATAAACGGAGACTATGGAAACGCCTTCATCAAGCTTTCCACTTCGCCCGAACTCCGGCCGCCGATTACTTCAATATGTACAACACCATTCAGGAGTCCAACAGCGACGAGGACCTGGGCTCCGGGGGTGCGATCCTATTGCCCGACCTGATGGATAACAATGGCCAGGTGCATCATTTGCGGTTGGAGCAGGTAAGGACGCTAACATCTACGTCGTTGACCGCGACAATATGGGAAAGTTCAACCCCAACAATAACAACGCCATTTACCAGGAGCTGGTGGGAGCTTTGCCGGGCGGTGTGTGGTCCAATCCCGCTTATTTCAACAAGACGGTGTACTACGGATCGGTGGGCCACTCGCTGAAGGCGTTCCCCATCAGTAACGCCATGCTGGCCTCCTCGCCGAGTTCCCAGACCTCTACTTCATTCGAATTCCCTGGAGCGTTGCCTGCGGTATCGGCCAATGGAACTTCTAGCGCCATTGTCTGGGCGGTCGAGAACAGCAATCCGGCCGTGCTTCACGCCTACGACGCCACTAATTTGGCCAACGAGCTTTACAACAGCAATCAAGCGGGCTCCCGCGACCAATTTGGTCCTGGGAACAAGTTCATCACCCCGGTCATTGTGAACGGCAAGGTTTTCGTCGGGACCCAGACGGGCGTAGCTGAGTTCGGACTCTTGCAGTAGAACCAGGAATAGCCAACGCAGCCTCTGGCGTCGAACGGAAACGAAGCTGGAATAGTGCGGTTGACGGTGCCGGCTGGTGGCGTTCCAGTTCTTGCTGATGGTGGAACGGACGCGGCGCGTGGCTAGCGCGACCGGGCACTTATAATGTGGGAGCCGTGCGCTTTCCATCCTCTCACTCGTGGCGTTCTCGTTCTTACTTTTGGCAATCGCTCTTGAGTGCAGCCGCATTGGCCTCGCAAGGGGATGCAGACTCAGTTACCTTTGCCGTTCAGTCGCCGCAGACGGTGGTTGCGGGAGAGCATTTCCACCTGCCGCTGGCGGCGCAAGGTGGTATCCCACCGTATACCTGGAGCCTGGTTGACGGAGAGCTTCCGCCCGGGCTTAAGTTGCAACATCACGCAGGCACGATCTTGGGAGCGCCCACCACCCCTGGTGAGTATCGATTCCACCTCGCAGTTACTGATTCCAGCCAGCCGCCACTTGCAGGTGATGCGCGAAATGACAATTGTCGTGATTGAAGGATTGACCTTCGATTGGAGACAGCCTCCTGAGGTGCGCGGGCACTCCATCTCGGGATCGGCTGTGCTCTCGAACCAAGCGGGCCACGCCCTTCATGTCACAGTGATTGTTGTCGCGGTCAATCAGATTGGCCGGTCGACCGCTCTTGGCTATCAGCACTTTGTCCTGGCCGCGCAGACGAAGAGCCCGGTCATTCCTTTCGCTTCCAGCCCGGGTAAGGGAACCTATACCGTTCGCGGAGACGCCGCCGCCCATCGGAAGAACAGCCATCACATCTTCCGCGTCAGCAAACAGACGCCAGATTCATTGCATATAACTCAGTTCTAGCGCGACGGGCAAGTCGAGGAGCGAATGGACCTACTCTTTCACGCCAAAAGAAGTTCGAGCGGACTCTGATCGAGAATGGCCTGGGTGGCTTCGTGGTCACCCATCCGGCGAACTTGCGCTACCTCTGCGGCTACACCGGCAGCAATGGGCTCCTGCTATTGCTTGCGGGCCGCCGCATATTTTTCACGGATGGCCGCTATACCGAACAAGCCCGCGAGGAGGTCCGAGGCGTCGCGGTCCGTCATCGCCAAAGGGCCGCTCTCCAGGATGCCGCCAAATCATCGTCAAGCACAACCCCGCTGTAGTCGGCTTCGAGGCTGACTACACCACGTTCGCCACAGCCGGGCAGATGCGTAAGCTGGTCCCCCGTCCGACGAAGTGGAAAGCGACGTCGGGTCTGGTAATGCGCCAGCGCATGATCAAAGACGCCGAAGAGCTCGCGCCATCCGGACGCGGTCAAGCTGGGCGCAGATGTCTACCAGAAATCCCTGCCGTCGATCCGGCCAGGAGTCCGCGAGTCGGAGGTCGCCGGAAGACTGGAGTATGCGGCGCGACAGGCGGGCGCCGACGGAATGTCGTTCGAAACCATCGTAGCGGCGGGCAAACGCTCCGCGCTGCCCCACGGTCGCGCTACCAGCCAAACCATTCCCCGGCGCGGGTTCGTGGTGGTGGATTCCGGTGTTATACTGCGGGGCTATTGTTCCGACATGACCCGCACTGTGCACGTGGGCCGCGTCACCCGGGAAGAGCGCCGGTGGTACGAAGCCGTCCTGGAAGCGCAGTTGGCTGGCATTGCGGCCGTCGCTCCGGGCAAAACGGCGGGGGAAGTGGACCAAGCCGCCCGTCAGGTCCTACACAAGGCCGGGCTGGACAGTTATTTTACCCATTCCACAGGCCACGGAGTAGGATTGGAAATTCACGAGCCGCCGCGTATCGCCAAGGCGCAGACGGAACGGCTCGAACCGGGGATGGTCGTCACGATTGAACCGGGGATTTACCTTTCCGGTAAGGGTGGCATTCGCATTGAAGACATGGTGGTCGTGACCGGCAGTGGACATCGGGTGCTAACCCCGGTGAGCAAAGAACTGATCGAAATTTAGGCGGCGGTCGTCCGAGCGCGGCGCCAGACGGAATGCAATGAATCAGAAAGAAATCAGGGAACTGATCGAATTCTTGGTGGAGAAAGATATTGCCGAGTTCGAGCTCGAACGCGGCGATATGAAACTCCATATCAAGCGTGGCGGTGCTTCCCCCATGGTCCAGCTGGCTTCCGTTCCCGCTATTTCCGTGCCGGCCGCTCCCGTCGCCGCCCCCCCGCCAGCCCAGCCGGCTGAGGTTGCGACCGCGGCTGCCGGAGCGGCGCAAACGCCGACGCCCGCGTCTTCCGCCGACGCCGACTTGCACATCGTGAAATCGCCCATCGTCGGTACGTTCTATGAAGCTCCGTCGCCGGGAACGCCGCCCTTCGTTAAGATCGGCGATACCGTCCAGGAAGGACAGGTGCTTTGCATTATCGAAGCTATGAAGCTGATGAACGAGATCGAGGCGGAAGTTTCCGGTGTGCTCGCCAAAGCCTTCGTCTCTAACGGAAACCCGGTCGAGTACGGCATGCCGCTGTTCGGCATCCGCAAGCAATAGCCGGCCATTGCAAGTCTCTATTTCATGTTTAAGAAAATCCTAGTTGCGAACCGGGGCGAGATTGCCTTGCGCGTCATTTGCGCCTGCAAGGAGCTGGGCATCAAGGCGGTCGCCATCTACAGCGAGGCCGACCGCAATTCGCTGCACGTGCGCTTCGCCGATGAAGCCATCTGCATCGGGCCGCCGCGCCTGAGCGAAAGCTATTTGAATGTCCCGGCGGTGATCAGCGCTGCGGAAATCGCCAACGTGGACGCTATCCACCCCGGCTACGGTCTGCTCAGCGAAAACGCCAACTTTGCCGAAGTCTGCCGCGACTGCGGTATCAAGTTCATCGGTCCGCCTCCTGAAGTCACTCGCTTGATGGGCGAAAAGGAGAAAGCCCGCGCCACCATGAAACGCGAAGGGGTGCCCATCCTTCCCGGCTCGGAGGGAATCGTCGCCTCGGCCGGCGAAGCCATGGAATGGGCGCGCAGCGTTGGTTTTCCCGTCATCGTGAAGGCCTCGGCCGGAGGCGGCGGACGCGGTATGCGCGTCATCCGCAACGAAGAAGAATTGCCCAACGCGTTTCATGCCGCGCAGTCGGAAGCTGCGGCGGCCTTCGGTAACGGCGATCTTTACATGGAGAGGTTCGTCGAGCGGCCGCGCCACATCGAGTTCCAGGTGCTGGCGGACGAGCACGGCAACGTGATGAGCCTGGGCGAGCGCGATTGCAGCATCCAGCGGCGCCACCAGAAGCTGGTGGAAGAGGCACCTTCGGTCAAGATGACCCCCGAGCTCCGCGAACGCACCGGCAATCTTCTGGTCAAGACGCTCAGCAACATCGGCTACATGAATGCCGGCACGGTGGAGTTCCTCATGGACGAGAATGGCAACCTTTCGTTTATGGAGATGAACACCCGCATCCAGGTTGAGCACCCGGTCACAGAAATGACTACCGACGTGGATCTGGTCAAGTCGCAGATACTGATAGCCGCTGGCGAAAAGCTCAGCAGCATCATCACGTCCCCAATCCAGTTCCGCGGACACGCCATCGAGTGCCGCATCAATGCCGAGCATCCCGAACGCTTCACGCCCTCGGCGGGAAAAATCACGGCATTCAACACTCCCGGCGGAACGGGTGTGCGAGTCGACACCGCCGCCTACTCCGAGAGCGTGGTCCCCCCTTACTACGATTCCCTCATTGCCAAGCTGATCGTGCGCGGCCGCGACCGCGCCGAAGCCATCTCCCGCATGTCCCGCGCGCTTGAAATGTTCGTGGTCGAGGGCATCTTTACCAGCATCCCCTTGCACCGCCGGATCATGGCCGATCCCGACTTCCGAGCGGGCAACTTCGATACCAAGTTCATGGAGCGATTTCTGGCTCCCGCAAAATAGGCCCCAGAGCAGTCATCGAAATGCCCAATCCGTTGCGCCTCCCGAAACTTTACGCCATTCTCGATGTCGCCTGCTTTGCTTCACCGCTGCGTACTACGGCTGCCATCTCCAACTATGCGCGCGAACTCGGCAGCGGAGGCGTGACTCTGTTGCAGTATCGCAACAAGTTGGGCAATACGCGCGAGATGCTGAGCGATGCGCGCGAGGTCCGCAGTGTGGTGGGCGACACTGTGACCCTCATCATGAACGATCACGCCGATATCTGTATTGCCGCCGATTACGACGGTGTGCACGTTGGCCAGGACGACTTGTCGCCACAGGGCGCGCGCACTGTGATTGGCGACCATCGCATCCTGGGCGTCTCTACCCACAATCTCGATCAGTTGAAGGAAGCCGATGAAGGTCCGGCGGACTACATCGCCTACGGCCCCGTCTTTGCCACCTCAACCAAGCGGAACCATGATCCGCCCGTCGGAGTCAAGGGCATCCGGGCGGCGCGCGCGGCAACCCGGAAACCGCTGGTCGCCATCGGTGGCATCACCCGCGACAATGTCCGCTCCGTCATCGACGCCGGCGCCGACTCCGTGGCTGTCATCTCCGATCTGCTTGGCTCCCCTGCGAAAGTTGCAGAGGAATTCCTGCGCCTCTTGGTGTAAATTCTTGCCAGCGTCATTTCATTGGTTACTGCGATTCCTTTAAGGGCACGGCTTCAGCCGTGCCGCAATAATGAGGAAAGAGTGGGCTTTAGCCGCTGAGGGAACTCGGGTTTTGGCGCTAAGAAAAAAGAGGTCCCCTCGGCGGCTAAAGCGAGTCGGGACGCGACCTCTCACAGCACGGCTGAAGCCGTGCCCTTTCAAAGCTTTTCCACTCATGAGAAAGATTCAAGTTAACTCGAGGCGCCTTGGCTACTGAAGCGAAACCCACAACCGTCGTCTCCAGCGAAAGCGAATTTGTAAAAGGTCTGGGCCTGACCAGCGCCACCACCTTGGTCATGGGCTCCATGATCGGCTCCGGCATCTTCATCGTCTCCGCCGAAATCGCGCGTCTGGTCGATTCTCCGGCATTGTTGATTGCCGCCTGGCTCGTAACTGGGTTCATGACCATCACCGGCGCGCTCGCCTACGGAGAACTGGCGGCCATGATGCCGCACGCCGGCGGCCAGTACGTTTACCTGCGGGAATCGCTCGGCCCGCTCTGGGGATTTCTCTACGGCTGGACCATGTACCTGGTCATTCAGACCGGAACCATCGCCGCCGTAGGCGTGGCTTTTGGCAAGTTCCTCGGCGTGTTCTTCCCTGCCATCTCGTCGTCCAACTGGATCTGGCACATTGCGCACGTGCCACCCATCCCGATCGGCCCCATGGTGCTGGGCAATATGGATGTCGGCCTGAACACCCAGAACCTGATGGCCATCCTGATTGTGGTCTTCCTCTCGGTGTTGAATATCTTTGGCGTGAAGACCGGTGCAGCCGTGCAGAACGTTTTTACCTTTGCCAAGACCGCGGCGCTGCTCGGTCTGGTCCTGCTCGGCATCTTCGTGGGACGCAATGCGCAGGCCATCGCCGCCAACTTCGGCGCCAACTTCTGGCGTAATGCGGGATGGGCGGCGCTGCACCCGGTACAGGTCGGGGTCGGCGGGCCGATCGCGCTGGTGGGCACCATCACCATCGTCGCGGTGGCGCAGGTGGGTTCGCTGTTTTCCTCGGACGCATGGAACAACGTGACCTTTACCGCCGGTGAAGTCCGTAATCCGAAGCGGAACCTGCCACTGGCTCTGGCGTTGGGAACGGGCGCAGTGACCCTGCTCTACGTGCTCGCCAACGTGGTGTATCTGAACGTCCTTCCGCTGGCGGGCGATGCCCACGGCGCCACCATCCTGGCTCGCGGCATCCAGTACGCAAAAGAGGAGCGCGTGGCCACCGCGGTGATGCAACAGGTCTTCGGCCCCATGGGCGCGCAGATCATGGCTTTCGCTATCCTTGTCTCCACGTTTGGATGCAACAACGGGCTGATTCTAGCCGGCGCACGCGTCTATTACGCCATGGCGAAGAACGGACTGTTCTTTCGCAGTGCGGCCCGGCTCCATCCCAAGTACCACACCCCGGTGCATTCGCTCGCGATGCAATGCATCTGGACCTGCATCCTGTGCATTTCCGGCAGCTACGGACAACTGCTCGACTACATTATCTTTGCCGTGTTGGTGTTTTACATTCTCACCATCGCAGGATTGTTCGTGCTGCGGATCAAGCGCCCCGACGAACCGCGTTCCTATCGCGCCATCGGATACCCCGTGCTGCCGGCAATCTACATTTTGATGGCGGTCTTTATTGATATAGTCTTGTTGCGTTACAAGCCACAGTACACATGGCCCGGACTAATCATCGTACTGTTGGGAATTCCCGTGTATTTCCTTTGGTCCAGGCACAACCCGCAACTGAGTGCGCAAGAATAATCGCGAAGAAGAGGCCGAGCCGAATGGCGAATCTGCTGAAATGCAAGCCCCTTGACATGCTGACGCAGGAGGCTGCGGAGACGGGTGAACACAGTCTGAAACGGGCGCTGGGGCCCGTAAACCTTATAACCCTTGGCATCGGGGCCATCATCGGGGCCGGCATCTTCGTCCTCACCGGATCGGCGGCCGCCCAATACGCGGGCCCGGCCATCGTGCTCTCCTTTATTCTCGCCGGACTAGGCTGCGTCTTCGCCGGACTCTGCTATTCCGAGTTCGCCTCGCTCATTCCCATTGCCGGTTCGGCTTACACCTACGGCTACGCCACCCTCGGCGAACTCTTCGCCTGGATCATCGGCTGGGACCTGATTCTGGAATACGCTTTTGGCGCGGCCACGGTCGCCTCGGGATGGAGCGGATACTTTGTAAGCTTCCTGCAGGACTGGGGCATACATATCCCGCCGCAGCTTACGGCGACACCTTATACCCACGTCGGCCACGATTGGATCCCCAATGTGATCGTCCAGTATCAGGGGCGCTGGGAGCTGCTGACGACCATGGCGCCAATTCTCAAGCAGAATGGAGTGGACGCGGCGACGTTGCCGCAAGTAACGGGAGTGTTTAACCTCGTTGCATTCCTCATCATTGGAGTGATCACGCTCATCCTGGTCATCGGCATCAAAGAGTCGGCGAACTTCAATTCCGCCATCGTCATCACCAAGGTCACCATCGTTCTCATCTTCATTGCCATCGCCACGGCATTCGTGTTGAAGCACCCGGCACTGGCCGCAGCCAACTGGCATCCCTTCATTCCGCCCAACCAGGGAGCGTTCGGGGAGTATGGGTGGTCGGGAATCGCGCGTGCCGCGGGAGTCATTTTCTTCGCTTATATCGGGTTCGATGCCGTGTCCACCGCCGCCCAGGAAGCCAAGAACCCGCAGAGGGACATGCCGATAGGCATCCTCGGGTCGTTGGTGATCTGTACCATTCTTTACATTCTGGTTTCCGGTCTGCTGACCGGGATGGTTCCCTACTCGGCGCTGAATGTGGCCGATCCGGTTGCGGTCGGCATCGACGCGACAGGGGTCCGTTGGGGCTCGTTTCTGGTGAAGCTGGGAGCCATCGCCGGCCTGGGCAGCGTGATGCTGGTCATGCTGCTGGGGCAATCGCGTGTCTTCTACTCGATGTCGCGCGATGGATTGCTGCCGCCGTGGGCGGGTGCCGTACATCCCAGGTTCCGTACGCCGTGGATCTCTTCCATTACCGTTGGGATCTTCGTGGCGATCTTTGCTGCGCTGGTCCCCATCGGCATCCTGGGCGAATTGGTAAGCATTGGCACACTGCTGGCCTTTGTCATCGTATGCGCTGGCGTCTGGGTCTTGCGTGTACGCCGGCCGGAACTGCATCGGCCCTTCAAAACGCCGTGGGTCCCCTTGGTTCCTATTCTCGGAATATTGATTTCGTTCGGCATCATGGCCAGCCTTCCCGCAGACACGTGGTGGCGCCTCATCATCTGGCTGGCCATCGGCATGTTCATCTACTTCGGCTACGGGCGCAAGCACAGCAAGGTGCAGCGCGAGGTGCCTGACAGCGTAAACGCCGCTGGGGACTGAGGAGTCGAGCGAATCGTGATTTCGCGCCCTGAATCGCCCACCTTCAGGTACGACGCCCTTGGCCTTCCCATCCTTGTCATCCCGAAGGAGGTCGAGGAAGGAAGCAGACCCCGTACGACTGACAGGCCGACTGTTTATCTTTCGAAGGAGTCCGCTCCTCCGCAGCGACCTCACGAGACGTCGGTGACCTCAGCACTTGCGGGATGGGCTCACAACCATAGAATGGCGTCAACAGGATCCAGTGTAGTTATGTCTGTGCCCGGCAGCTTGCTTTGATGCACCGGCGTATCGGACTCGGGGCCCGTTGCCGAGCCTGAGCCGGGCATTAATCGGCTTCTTGCCCGCCTCAGGGCGAGGCTATTGGCTCTTTGAAAATATGCCCCCCTAACTGCTGCAAACAAAGAAGATGCGTATAACTCATCTGAAATCTATAGCTTGCCGGCGAAACTTTCGTAATCGAATGATTCTAAAGAACTGGAAAAAGAGCGATTACATGGTTGCGCTGCCCATCCCGACGCGAAAGAATGGCTGCTGTGAAGGCACTCTTCAACCTAAAGATCCTGTTCGTGGCGCTGATCACATTGATCGTCATCGGCGTGGCGGGGTTCCACTTTCTGGAAGGCTGGTCCTGGTTCGACGGCTGGTACATGGTGCTCACCACCATTACCACGATCGGCTACGGAGAAGTTCATCCGCTATCGCACGCCGGCCGCATCTTCAACACCTTCATCATTGTGACCGGCGTTGGATTGCTGCTGCTCTTCTTCGGGGGCGCGACCCAGGCCCTGCTGGAGTTCGAGCTACAATCGGTCTTCGGCAGGAGGCGCATGGACCGCGAGATTAGCCGTTTGTCGAACCACTTCATCATCTGCGGCGCCGGTCGCGTAGGCCGCAGCGTGGCGCGCGAGCTGGCGCGCAAGCCTCTGCCTTTCGTCGTCATCGACAGCGACGAAGCCAAGTTGGCGCGCTACAGCGCCGAAGGCTGGCTAACGGTGATTGGCGATGCCACCCAGGCACAAGTTCTCCAACACGCGCACATCGACAGCGCCGCCGGACTGGTCGCCGCCACCACCACCGACGCCACCAACATCTACATTATTCTGACCGCCCGCAGCCTGAATTCGACCATCAAAATCATTGCCCGCGCCAGCGAAGATAATGCCGAGAAGCACTTGCTCACCGCCGGGGCCGACCGCATCGTCTCGCCCTACCACTTTGCCGGTTATCGCATCGCGCAAACCTTCATGCGTCCGCACGTGGTCGACTTCTTCGACACCGCCATGAACAAGCAGATGCCGCTGGAGATCGAGGAAGTGCAAGTGCAGCCGGGCTCGCGCGTCGCCGGACAGACGCTGGAAGGCTCGCGCATCCGCCAGGAAATGGGCGTCATCGTCCTCGCCATCAAGGGGGAAGATTCGCAAATGCGCTTCAATCCCGCGCCCGACGAGGCGATTCACGTTGGCGACCACCTCATCGTCATGGGCGAACCTGGGGGCTTGCGGCGGCTGGAAGACTCGGCCACGGGGCGCGCATGAAGATCACTACCGCCGCCGAGATGCGCGAGATCGACCGTGCGACCACCGAGCGTTACGGCGTTCCTTCCCTCACCCTGATGGAAAACGCCGGCTCGGCCGTCGCGCAGTTCATCCTGGAACACTATGGCGAGGCGAATCGCGTGGCCGTGGTTTGCGGTAAGGGCAACAATGGCGGCGACGGCTTCGTGGTCGCGCGCAAGCTGCACCGCGCCGGACGCGTGGTCGAGGTCCTGCTGCTCGCCTCGCCCGCCGACTTGCGCGGCGACGCTCTGTTAATGTTCGAGCGGCTTCCGCTTCGGCCCATCGTGCTGCGGACCCAGCAGGAGCTTCAGGTTGAGTCGTCGCGCAGCCTGGCCAACTGCGACCTGATCGTGGACGCGATACTCGGCACTGGCTTCCAACCACCGGTCAAAGGGCTTTACGCGGACGCGATTGCGGCGATCAACAGCAGTGGAAAATTAGTAGTCGCGGTCGACATTCCTTCGGGCGCCGACTCGGATGCAATGTCGGAGCAGTCGCGTGAAGCGATGGCCCGCGCCGATGCCATCGTTACCTTCACCGCGCCGCGTCCGGCGCACGTCTTCGGCAACCTGACGCGTGGCCCAATCGTTATCGCGCCCATCGGTTCGCCGCCCGAGGCGATCGTATCCAAACTCGACCTCGAACTCACCACGGCGCGCGATGTCGCGGCGCTGTTCGCACCGCGCCCCGCCGACAGCAACAAAGGCATATACGGTCACGTGTTGATCGTCGGTGGTTCTCTGGGGAAATCCGGAGCAGCGGCAATGGCCGGCATGGCTGCATTGCGCTCAGGTTGCGGATTGAGCACGGTTGCCACGCCGCGAAGCGCTCTCGTCAACGTCGCAGGCTTCGCCGCCGAGTTGATGACTGAGCCGCTGCCTGAGACAGACGCGGGCAGCATTGCCGTGGAAACGATCGAGAGCGGTCTGTTTGGACAACTGGTGCAGCCCATTGACGTAGTGGCCATCGGCCCGGGCATCGGGCGCAACACTGAAACGGCTGAGTTCGTAGGCCAGGCTGTGACCCGGACCAAGGTTCCGTTGGTGCTGGATGCCGATGGACTGAATGCGTTTCAAGGCCACGCCGATAGGCTCGCCGGGCAAACGCGTCCGCTGGTGCTCACGCCCCATCCCGGAGAAATGTCGCGGCTGACGGGGATGTCGATCAAGGACATCCAGGCAGACCGCCTCAACGTGGCACGCGATTTCGCGCGTGAGCATGCCCTCATTCTCGTGCTTAAGGGAAACCGTACCATCGTCGCGCTGCCCGATGGGACGGCGTGGGTGAACCCGACGGGTAATCCGGGGATGGCCACGGGTGGCACCGGTGACATCCTCACCGGCATGACAGCGGGCATCATCGGGCAGATGCAGAAAGATGTTGCGCGCGCTGTGGTCGCCGCGGTTTACATGCATGGACTGGCCGGCGATGTGGCGGCGGAAAAAATGGGCGAGCATTCGCTGGTAGCCACCGACCTGCTCGGCGCTTTGCCGGAAGCCTTCCGTCGCGCCACTCAGTGGGCGAAGGAAAGCGCCGTCCGTATCGGAGGGTCGGCGACATGACCCGGTCAGCCGGGAACGATCAGCTAAAATACAGACGGCTCGCCGTGAACTGCGGGTTGAGCCTGAGAAGACGGGCCTGTAGCTCAGCGGTTGAGCAGGGGACTCATAATCCCTTCGACGCTCTGATTCTCCCTCCGTGCAGGAAGACGCAACCAACTGCAGAGAGATGAAAATATCCAATAAAATCAAGGCTTTCTGCTTGGGATTAACATCAACCACCTCTGCACTGATACGCACCGTTCCGCATCCAGAATAGAAACGAAGTGCCACCAGAACTGCCACCGGTTTTCTCGAGAGTTTAGCAAGTGAATCCCCGGTGCGGAAACAAACGTATTGACAACCGAGATAAATACGCTTATGGTATATGCCGTAATGTATGCTCTCTCAACTGTGGAAGTCGCGCGCATGATCGGCATTCATAAACAGACACTCCTCGACTGGCTGTATGCGGGAAAGGTCCGAGAACCAAAGAGGCAGACGGTCGGCGGTCAGGTCGTGCGAATCTGGACCCAGTCGGACATTGAACGGGTGCGCAGGTACAAGGAGCAGAATTACCGCAAAGGCAGAGGCCGGAAGAAAAAGGTCTGAAAAGCAAGCGCGCCGCGCCGGTGCTGGTAACACCGACACGACGCTAACCAGGGCACCTAATAAGGAGGCACCCATGGCTGTACATCACCGTAACACCGCATCCTCACCCACTCAAGAACCACCCATCACTATTGCTCGCGTCGCACTTTACGCGCGCGTCTCCACCCTCAACGGGCAAGATCCAGAGATGCAACTCTCGGAACTCCGGGAGTACGCTTCGCGCCGGGGCTGGACTATCAGCAGCGAGTACGTCGATCATGGCGTGTCCGGCTCAAGAGAATCGCGCCCTCAACTGAATCAGCTCATGGCCGACGCTCACCGGCGGAAGTTCGATGCCGTGCTGGTCTGGAAGATTGATCGCTTCGGTCGTTCGCTGAAGCATCTGGTCAACGCCCTAGCCGACCTTGGCGCCTACGGCGTGTCCTTTGTCAGCTTCCGCGACAACCTCGATCTCAGTACGCCCTCGGGCCGCCTGATGTTTCAGATTATCGGCGCGATGGCCGAGTTTGAGCGGTCGCTAATCCAAGAGCGCGTCAAGGCCGGGTTGCGCAATGCGCGCGCCAAGGGCAAACGTCTTGGCCGGCCATCCGTCAAAGTTGACGCCACAGAAATCGGGCGTATGCGCTCGCAGGGACTTAGCTGGCGGACGATCGCAACTCAGCTCGGAGTCGGTCTCGGGACGGTTGTAAGAGCGGCCAAGGACTCTAAGACAGAAATATAAAACTGAGTTATGAGACGACCACAGCACAGAACCCGATTTGTGAGCATACGGGTCTATCGAACATGTTGCGCACCACTATCGCAGGTGAAATGTTGTCAGCACCGCGCCAGCCGAATTCTGGCTGGTTTTGAGCCCGGAGGGGCAGACCTCGTGAAGCACGTCCCACCCGCTCCGGGAGACTTATTCCCAGTTGCGCTTGATGTCACCGTTTATTGACGATTGTTTTCCACAGGGGAAACATGGTTCGCACTGCGAGGGAGGAAAGCACCCCGATTAGCCCCTCAGTTGGCGGACTTGTCACCTTTACCGACCAGCAATGCTTTCCTGGGATACCCTGGCTAGCTGTTACCAGCGAGGTATCAGGGGGTGGCAGTAAAGACGAACAGCCCGGACGACTCAAATGTGAGGTTAATTCAAAACTAGAGCGAGCGCTCAGCGGCCCCGGTATGGCGGCAGAAAGGCCTTCGTGGCGTGATATCGTCACCCGGCTCAGCACGGCTATGAGAGCCGCGAACAGAACTCGGACACCGCCGGAGAAGTGAGCCGACGGCCAGCGTTCTCAACGGTTGACCCGCAATCGGCACCCTAACGTTTTCGACTCACCATGCGTCAGCCTCTGACCGTCACGTGCTCATGGTCATAAACATCGGAGCGGTGACTAACGTAAATTGGCCTCGGAGATGGGCCCTTTCCATCTGGCCAATCGATTCTGATAACAAAGGAACTATGGCCTTTGAGTGGAGCAATGACCTTGTCGATGACATCCTCGTCATCAGTGCCAATTCGGAGGTTTATCAATTTATCGAGTATTTCCATGGATTCCGCGTAGCTGGGGAACCGGTCGTTCTTGAGCCAACGGTCAATTTCTGGAACGCTTGCGTTCCGGCACAGGTGCCAACCGAACGGTCTCAGATTACGACGCTCGTACGTTTGGTCGTCATATCGATACAGTAAAAGAGCAAAGTAATCCAGCCGATTTGCGAGAACCCGCTCCTGTACACGAGTTAGTGAACCCCACTTTGATGTACGCCGAAACATCTTGGCTTGACACAGCAAGCCCTGTTTGTGATCCCGCCTAATCTGCAACTGCTCGCTCGAGTTATCCGTTTGTGCATGAGGTCGCGCGATCACAATTCCAACGTCTCCGCCAGTTCTTACTTCTAGAGAGCGATCATGAAAGCAGACAGCGGCGCCCAGACCTGCGGTGATAGATTCAAGTTTGCCGGAGTCGGCGTGCCGAAACGCAGCTTTTAGATCACCTAAGAAAGCGGCCCTAACTCTCTGTTCTCTGCTTGCCGTCTCGACCTCGCCTCTTAGCTCCCCTCGAAAGAGATCAGTAATGAACTCCTCGTTGCTGTCTCTGTGTTTCTGCCTTACGGCGTCACGTGTTGCTTGCTCGGCATTCAACCAGCAGTCAATTATGAGTTTCCCCAACCTCGGAATGAGGATTGGCTTCATCTCTAAAGTCTACCGCTTCCTCAGAGGAGCGAGGCACTGAACGATGAACATTACTCGTGGTCAGCGTATTTATGGATGCGGCTCCAACGCCTGCCTGATCTGACGCAAGCAAGTCGACGGCTTCCGATGAATCTCGGGGCCAAGGAAGCGTAGAACGAGCCAGCCGTCATTTTGAAGCTGGTTGGTTTGCCAGCCGTCGTGGATTCTCTGACCAAGCCGCGAATGGAATTCAAGACCGTCCCCATAGATCAGGATGCGCCGTGGTGTGGTGTAAGCAAAATCGGCACGTGTGATCAGGCGGCCTTCACCGGAGAAAACTTCGTGCTGCTTGAGCGGCTCAGGCAATCCCGCTGTCCGCATTTCTTTCAATAGTCGAAGTTCAAGAGGAGAATCGCACCCTTCCGCCCTGGCCTCGTCCCAAGCTGGTCCTTCTCCGGTTTGGCTGGTCGGTGATAGCGTCTCCGGCAGCACGTCACTTTCGGCAGCCACTTTAAGATAGGGCATGGCAATCCGCCAGTTGAGAATTCCATGGACCCGTTGGTTCCGATAGCTCCGTAAGCAACGGTAGCAGGAACTGGCACAGTCGTGGCCGTCCAAGTGTCGTGCTGCTGCCCGTGCCACAGCGTTGAACTCTTGCACCATCGCACTGATGATCCCGGAGCCACCAAGGATCTTGTCAACGAAGAGAATCTCCAGTGCTCGATTGGTCCTATCAGTATCCTTCTTCGTCAGGACAATGATGTCGACATCGTCGTCGTCCAACTCAAAGTGTTTGCGCGCTCCTTCAAGCAATGCAGATCCGACGGACCAGGCCCACGCGACGCCCTCTTCTCCGAGTTCCTGTAGGCCAGATACAGCAAGCCTCAGAGTGTCAGCTTTGGTCTGATTTCCGAGGACGACAGTGCGGGGCTCACCGATACAGCGCTGTGAGTGGGGGTCCTGAATCGCACGAGGATCCTGGACTTGCCGCCGTCCGCGCTTCGGTCGTTCCGCAGGATTTGGGAGCGACTTCACGAGCTCGCCACAATTTGGACACATGCGAAATCCAACAGCCATGCCTGCGGATTCGCCACTCTCTTGTTGCTCCAGCGGGCCGTGGTTGATCCACCAAATCGTTTCCTGTGTCCGCTTCTCCAGCCGCCATTCACCAACCGCCCATGACCCAGCCGCGACATCTCTCTGTGGATGGGGTCGAACGTCGTGGGTTCCCTGTTGCCGCTCTTCCTCGTTATCAGGGTCCACCTCATCCGACCACGCCTGAAACGCCGCTGCATCCCAAGCTTCTTCATTCGAGCCCGACAATTCGGCGCCGCAGCGGCGGCAACTGTTTCCCGTACTCTGCGCGAGCCCACATATTGCGCACTCTACAAACGTGAATTTCTCGGGTCCGCGCCCCGTTCCAAGCGAACCAGGCCGGTGCAGAGCCAGTCCCCTTACCGACCACCGGCAGCCACGGGCATATACGGTCTGGCCGGGGCAGAACTCGCGCTGCGCTTGCAGGCGTCCGGCAAAGATGACATCCGGATTCAGAGCTAGGGAAAGTGATCCGGGGTCGCCTGGGAATGCGTATCCTGGAAGTAATCCGGCCTCGGCAAGGACAGTTGGCAGGTAGGCGTACCTGTGGTCGTCCCGGAGCTTCTGGGCCAGTCGGCGATAAGAACTCTCCGTGATCTCCTCGGTGCGGTTTAGACCGACGCGCGTTCCCAGTTCACTCATCCGACGGACAGCATCAGCAATCAGTGCTCCCCGTTGATTGAGTGCATCCCGCACCTTTTGAGGAAATGCCCCAACGACGGACTCAAGCCAATCTGTAGTCACACCTGGAATTCCCGAAAATATCTCACTAGCTCGCTGCTTCGCCGCGGGGGCAGCTTGGGCCAATCGCTGGGCCAAGTCCCTCACATTATTTTCGATCAGGTCCCCACGGTCGGTTAGCAAGAGCTCCAAGCTACTGGCGTAATCGACTGCGGACCCTTCCAGCACCACGCTGTTGACGTGGCGCTCGATGGCGGCAAGATTCTCCAGATTGAATCGTGGCGGTGGAATAGCTCCCGAGATCACTTCGTCAGGGTGATCGAAGAAGTAGCCGTCGTGCGGTGTGCTTCGAGCAAATCCGGCGATCACGCCGGTTCGTGTTTCGCGTCCAGTACGGCCAGCTCGCTGGGCATAATTGGCTGGGCTAGGAGGCACATTGCGCATCGCGACGCCTTCGAGATCGCCGATATTCACGCCAAGTTCGAGCGTCGGGGTGCAAACCAGCACATTTGGACGCGGTGGGGTCAACTTGAAACCAGCTTCCGCTTCCAACCGGTCGTCTTCCGGTACGGCTGCCGAGTGCTCTCCCGCGAGCAGTGGCGTAGCGGATGAGGCAGCGATGAGTTTCGCGTTGAGGTTCGCCGATTCGATCGGTCCCACCCACCTCTGCATTAAGCCTGTGCAACGTGTTCTGGCACACCCCAAGCCGGGAAGTTCGTTCGCTTCCACTCGGCCGCAGACGGCGCAGCGTGTATAACTCTCAGCGACACGCACTTCGATCGCATCATGTCGCAGGACCAGTCCCTCAACCTCCTGCGATTCCTTTCCGATCCGCGCCCGCACTAGGAATCTGCCCCCGTCAAGCATCCAGGTGAGGACGGCATCCAACCCAGCTTCGGTCGCCTCCAAGCCCAAGGTCTGCCGCCAAATGCTCTGAGGACCGGCGGCCATCCCCACCCGATTCCAGCTGCTGAACAGTTTGTAAGAGAACTTTGGATCTGATGACTTGCCCGGTTCGAGGTACGCCACCGGAATTCCAACCTCGCGTCCAGGAGTGATGTTGTACTCTCGGGCGACGGGATCGTTTCCCCGCATCCAGCGCCGCATGGCCTCGTGATCTACAGCGCGCCGGCTACGGAAGAAGTTCAGCAAACGCTTCACTGCCAGACTGGCACGATCAATGTCCAGCTTGTGATCTCGAGCCAGTCGAATGAAATCATCCGCCTGCACATCCTCTTCGAGTCCCGAGTATCGAAGTTCGACCAAGCCCAGGCGCTCCAGGCTAGCGCGGACGTTGGGGGCGATGACAAACTCGTGCAACAGGTCACCATCGATTCTCCGCCGCCGTCTCTCTCGTTCGTCGCGGCTACATCGGATGGGTTTGTACTCACCTGCCGCTGCATTCTGGTCATACAACTGCTGTTCCAGCCAGCGCAAATCATGCGGTTCGGGTGAGTCAGCCAACGCTCCATAAATGAAGCGGCGCAACCGAAGCAATTGCTCGGAGCCACGCATGAATCGCGCCTGGTGAGCTGCGTCTTGGCGACTGTCGGCGAATACAAGGAGCTTACGTCTGTCCGCGGGCAGCTCGCGCAGTAGACTACGGGCAACGTGCGTGAGGGCAGATGAATTACCCAGGCTTACGGGGGTTATAACATCGAACCGTCCATACCGGCTCCGGCAGACAGGGCAATTCGTGCCGCGTCCACGCAGCAGTTTCACGGGCCGGAGAGGCTGAGAGCAGCCGCAGGGACGCTCATCGGGGTCCGATGTCAGGAGTAGGCATTGCGGGCAAACCCAGTGACTGACGTCTGGAGCATCGGGCGGGGCCTCTCCATTGGATTCCTCACCTTCATTGCCTTCCTCGGGCAGGTCTTCCGGCTCCACCTCGACACTAACCGGAGGATCATAAAGGAATGTAGTACGCCTGCTCGATCGTCTGCCCAACCATGGAATCACGGACGTGGCCGCGCCCAAGTAGTCCTCCTCCCGACCCATATAAAAGTCCCAACCACAAGTGCGGCACAGTGCCAATGGCAAAGCCTTCGCGCCGCACGCATCGCAGGCGACGACGCCAGAATCCAGCAACTTGCCACACCCAGGATTCAAGCAGCGCCAGAACCGGGCCAGACCACGAAGGAATCGGTGCACTCTGGGGCGTAAACGCAAAGGGTGGTTCGCGCCGAGGCAAGGCCCAACCATCAGTGCCGCCTGGACCTCGAGATCCAAAACATCACGAGAAACCCCTTGACGCTCCGGTCTAGCTGCGAGTTCTTCCACGACTGCCGAGAGCGGCCTCGGATCCCTTAGCGAGTCAAGCAATAGATATGCGAGGGCACTCCGTTCCCAACATCCCTCGATCGTGTCACCGTCGAATCCTGTCAGCTTCCGAGCCAACAGCAGTGGGTCAAAGGAGGTCAAGTCATCTCGGGTCAACTTCGGGGTTGGAGGCAGAGTCAACTGCGACGGCATCTCAGGTGCAGTCGTTTCTTCCCGGATCACGGCATCTGACGGTGTTGGCTGCCCAGTCAGGCGGGTAAAGAACTCGGCGACTCCGGCACGCGGGTCGCCCCCACCGGACTGAAGCGTAGCCAACGTCCCAACAAACAGGGGACTCGTGCCACCCAATGCGGCGCGCAACCGCCGCAGCAAGCAAGCCACATCCGTGCCGAGAGCACCTTTATAGGTATGCACTTCATCCAGCACCACAAAACGAATAGCGTGATTCTTGAAGATCGCGCGGCCATCACCTCGCAACAGCAGGTATTCCAACATCCGGTAATTGGTCAAGAGAAGGTCGGGCGGGTGGGCGCGAAATTCGGCACGCATTAATCTTTCATTGTCTGGCGCATCCTCTGGCCGTGCCCCGAACTGTTTTGTCTCTCCGGTGTATACGCCAAAACTGACCTTACTTCCGGCCAATAATTTCCGGATGCGATCCCGCTGATCATTAGCGAGTGCATTCATCGGGTAGACCAAGATGGCCTTCACCACGTCGGGCTGAAACACGCGAATACAGTGATCCAGGATCGGCATCAGGAATGCTTCAGTTTTGCCCGATCCAGTGCCGGTCGCCACAACCGCAGAATCGCCGTTTAGGATGCGTCGTGCGGCAACTGCTTGGTGGAAGTACGGCGCATCGGCAATTGGGCCGAAGCGATGACGAGTCTCCTCATGTAGTTCCGTCAAGGCCGGAGCGATCTTGTAGGGCTGGGCCAGAGAAACAAACGGTTCCCGGGTGAGAAAGCCTTCTCGCTCAATCGCAGCGCGGAAGTCCCGCCGCAAGCGATCTTGCCTCGGCGAAAACGTCGTCGTTAAGAGTTCAAGGTAGTCGGCACGCAGTTGTTCGGCAATACGGAGTGGGTTCATTGTTTTGGGACCAGTTTTCGAGTGCCAATTCGGCGAGTGGGGCCGTTGGAAAGAACGTCAGACTCACATTCGGTTGGAATAATCTGCCACAGAATCTGATCCCTGCCTAGCTTCATCACAGGACCTCGTGAACACGCGAACGAGAGTCAGCCCATCGCTGTAACACAATCAAGTTGGTTCTACTGCGCCCGGATCGAACGCTACTAGCGTCTCACACTACTCGGCTCCTTCCATCAGGCCCAGGATCGAATCAGGCTGAGGTTGATACGGACCGTCGGGATCCCACTTCTTTGCCTTACTCGGGATATAGGCGATGGCGCCCCGCTTTTGGTACTCCGCCACGCGAGCTTCGAGACTGCGAACAGTGCCCATTCGGTACGGACATGCCGGGTCATCAATCATGTTTATGCCCACTTCATCGCGATACCAAGTCGCGAGATCAGACGGTGGCTGTTGATTCAGGTGATGGAAGTAGGCCAACAGTGCGGCGTCACGGGTGACGTAGCTTCGCGGCTCCTCTTTCGGCTTGCCCTTCTTATTCCATCGCACGAAAACGTCGCCGGGCAAATGAGGCTGATCACGGTCGAGCAGCGGAAAAGTACTAAGAATGTAAGCGAACTCGGAGGCGGACAGTCTGTACAGACCTGCAACAGCGCTGTCGATCTCCGCGCGAAGATCGGCTCGTTCGGCCCAATCCAATGCCGGTTTCGCAAGTTGGATCTCTGGAGTGATTGAAGAGAGGCGACCAGCGGCCGTCGCTAGTCGCACGGCCAAATCGTCATTCAGTAATGGCCGGAAGATAGGGCAAGTCAGAACCGAATTGAGTGTCATGTTGGTAGTGATCTTTTGTCGCAGAGCAAAATCCACCACAAAGGAATTCAAAAGGCTTAGCAAAACCGCGTTTGCTTTTTCTGACCCCTGGTCCTGATCGAGCAAGCCAACAGCCAGAGAGTGACCGCTTGGGAAGCCGGGCGGTAATAGTGAAGCTAACATTGAACGTTCGTTAGTCTGGCCGGTCACCAGACAGAATGCGGCCCGGAGCATATAACAGCTCGGGGCGATCACGTAATAATGCGGCACTAACGATTTGTCTGCTATTGACAGGTCGTCCCATCTTGCACCTCTGCCCTCTCCGCTGACGTAGGCTTTCGCGGCATGATCGAACTGGTGGACCATGCGACCCTCGTAGAGCGGAACGTATTGCGCACCAGGCACAACCGGCATTTCAAGCTCGTCGTTTGCTCGGTCGGCGAGCAAGTATCCAGTGACAACCTGCACCGTGACACCTCGACGCCCTCGCTTGTTCTCCTTATCTACAGGCTTCTCTGAGGTAATGCGGTATTTCGTGCCCTCCGGCACGATGTATCGTGCGCCCGGAACGAATTCTGGCTGGTCCGTAAACCACTCCAATGGAGGCGCCACGAACGAGCCTCCCTTGGGCCTGACAGCCTCGCTCGATGAGCCATTCCCTACGACGGAACCGCCACGCATCATCCGTTATGTGCAACTCGCGGTGGAATTCGACGTTCCAAGCGCCTTCGCTCGTAAGCTTCCGCGACAGCGGTGGTATCGTGCTGTACATGCGCTCGACAAACTCACGCTCCGCGTCATCTTTTAACTCAATCAAAGACTGGTATTCTGGGCTAGTCAGTCGAACAAAGTCACTGGTGATATGGACGCTGGCGACTGCGCGGTCAGCGTCCGGCAAGGCAAGGAAGTTCTCGTTGCGCAGCATGAAGGCTGCGGGAAACAACTGAGTTTCGGCCGGTTGCTTCTCAAAGACCAACGTCAGGAACTTAAAACTCGCATGGATCTGGAAAAAGCGTTTGCCCCAGTTCTCGAACGAGTAAATGGCCTCGATCCGAGACGACGAAAAGAGCATCCTGCGCAGACCAGTAGCGCCTTCAAGTGCATAGAGGCCAGCAGGCATCAGGATGCCGACTCGGCCGCCGCTTCTGGTCAGTTGATGAGAGCGTTCCAAGAACAGCTTGAAGAGATCAGGGTCGCCACCGGTCTTCTCGCCATTCACTTCGACTACTTGATGTTCGTAGATCCCGCCCCTAATGAGAAGGTGGGCCTGGCTCGTTTGAGTGCCGTTGAAACGCTGCCACGCTAACTGTGCATCCGATCCGGGCGGAGCGAGTTCGGCAAGCCTTCGCCTGAGATTGTGGCCTTGATAATCGCGGATCGCTGGATCAAACTGGGCAAAGAACTCTTTCGTCTTTGGCCGAATCGTGTCCCACGGCGGATTCCCAACCATGGCGTCGAAGCCTGCTCGTTCACGCCGGTCAGATCGGAAGAACACTTCCGGAAAAGTGAGTTCCCAACAGAACGCCCCGAGTTCCTTGCCTTTTTCGATGGCCGGCGCGGCTTTGTCGCGTGTTTCGGTGGCGATCCGGTGTAGTTGCTCAATCTCCTGCATCCATTCGTTGCACAAGAGTCGATTTGCCCCCGGATGATCTGCGTCCAAGAAGGCTCGCCCAATCCGCAGGTCATGGGCGTCCAAGAAATCCCGTAACCTTTGTCGCATGGCGAAATAGGCCTGTTGCTGGTCTTCAAAATCACCAGGCTCTTCGGTCTCCAGGCGCTCAATCGTTTCCAAAAATGAGGAGGCTTGCTCGACGCGAAGGTTGAGTTCTTCGCGACCAAAGTAAAGTGTCAGCAGACTCTGGTCTGAGGGATCGCCCGTCAACTGCCTTGTTACCTTCTTGCCGGTAAAAGCTCGCAGCAGATCGTCCACCTTGATGCCGAGGAGAGAGTTGCCACGCACTAAGCGATGATCGAGAAAAGTCAACGGGTGGTCTGACGCGGCAGTCGCAAGCCATAACGAAACGCGAGCCAACTCCACCGCCAGTGGATTGAGATCGACGCCATAGATGCAATGCGCCGCGATAAGCTGGCGGCACGCCGTGAGTTCGGCGGGTTCGTCGCCCCAGTGTCGGGCCACTTCCGCATGTACTCCGGCCTCAATAAGAACTTCGTGCGGATAGGCTTCACGGCCCTGAGTTGTTGCGCGTTCTTTTTCGTCAGCATAGCGAGCTTTATAGGCGGCCAGGAGATGTTCACTCAAGCGCCGGCAGACGCCGACTAGAAAGTGGCCCGAGCCCATTGCCGGGTCGCAAATTGCGAGTTTGAGTATCTCGTATGGGGTCTTGCCCTCAGCCAGGGGATCGACTGCACGGCGAACGAGATACTCGACGAAAGCGCGGTTTGTGTAATAGGACCCAGATTGTTTGCGGCCGAGTCCAATTCGAAGAATGACCGAGCCGGCTGGAATTGGCAGCGAGTCCAGCCGCCGAATCGGTTTCCTTTTCCCTGTTGTTACCGGCTCGTCGCTGGATTCCTCTTCGGTGCCATCTTCCGCTGAGCCATCCTCACCGTCTTCATCGTCTTCAGCGTCCACGTCTTCGACCACCCCGATTCCGATTTCGCCGCGCCTCGTTCGGAGGTCGGCAAGTTGTTCTTGTGTCACGAGTACCACATCGCCGTCCAGACGAATCCGCCAAACAGGCTCATCGAGGTAATCGACGGTCCGCTCAAGCAATCCTTCGTAGACCGAACCTAGCTGCTCCACGTCTAGTTCACGATAGGAGAGGGTTACCAGCCCATTGCGCGTGGATACCCTCGTAAGCGCTTGAAGGACATCGGCGACAGCGGCGTCTCCTACTCGTAGGTCATCGAAGTCGGGCGGCTGACCATCAGAGTGCGGATACCGGTGGAAGAGTCCACCCCCATAAGCGGGGATTCGACCCTCGGGGCCGAGGTCCGCTCCATCACGGAGCAGCGCAAAGAGGGCTCGCAGGGTTCCTTCGAAGTAGCCCTGTGCGGCAAGAGCGTTTTCCCGGGGATCGGTTGCGGGGTGGAGCGCTTGCCTTACGAGGCCGCGAGGACCGCCGAGAGCGTATCCATCGCGGTACGTGGGCATGTCGAGGGGCAGTAGTCCGCGGGCTTCCGCGTAGAGAACAAAAAGGATTCGATATAACGATCGCAAAGCGCCAGCGTAAAGATGTTCGAGCAGTTGGTGGCGAATTGTCGCTCCTGACAGGAACGGCGCGAGTTGCGACTGGTTGACTGGATGATCAAAGGCACTCTGCAAGAGGCGTTCGACAGCGCCGGGAACCTGCTGCCCAAGGAGCGCCCCGACTTCCTGTTGGTGCTCACGGCCGAGGCGGACGACTTCATCCAAAAGTGCGGGCGGCGGCATCCAGGCGTCCTGGCGCAGAAGCCCCCAGAACAGGCGGAAGGCATCGTGTGCCCCAACCAAGTCACGAGCGATGGCATCTAGGTCAAACTCGAGGTAAGAGGCGACGAAGCCCTCGCTACGGCGCACGACCCGAAGCGTGAACGCATTTAGTAAGATGCCCCAGGTGAGGCCTTCCCGCTCCAATATTCGAACGATCGAATGCGCTGGCGCGTAGCGCCTGTGAAGGCCCTCGGGCGGCTGGTCCAGCGACGCTTCGCCGGGAACCGCGAGCACGCGACCAAGGGGCTTGGAAGAATCCGAAGTGAAGAACGGCTGGCTACCGTCTTCGTTGCCAAATAGTGTCTCCACAACTTCGGCTTCTCCGAGTTGCCAGCCGAGAAGTCCCGCCAGAGGCTCGAGCAGGACGCGGCGGGTGACTCGCGGTTGATGTGTACCGCGCAGTTCTCGCTGGGCATGCCGGAACAATTGGGAGGCACCACGATATGCCCTTTCCGCGCCCGGGAAGTCGAGCCTTGCCACGAGTTCCAACTCCTGAGGGAGAAGCCGCTGCAGGTAGTACTCGCTGAAGGCATCGCCCTGAACTCTGAGGATGTCCATGGCTTATCGTGCCCCTTGAACTAATTTCTCAGGGACTCTCAACAAAACACCCAACGGCTCAATCGCAGGCGCTTCAAATTGGACTCGACGATCCAGGGTTGTGTACTGGAAGTCAACTCGTTTGCGGTGTTCATCAAGCCTCCGCCGAACGGCTGGAGGAAGTTGGGGCTTGCCGCCAAAGAGACTTTCCTGTTGAAACGCGGCTTCGTACTCCTTCAGGATAGCCGACTGTGTCGCCTTATCCCATCGAGCAAGATCGGGTTTCGCAGCTTCACGCTCAAGACCGCGGACTGCAACTAATTCCTGTCTCCATCTCTCAGCGCGTCCCGATGCCTCTTCTTCGGCTCGACGCCGGGCTTCGGTCCACCAAGAACCAAACAGGGTTTCCATTTGAGCCAAGTCCAAGTTGCCTGGATATGCGGCACACGAAGCAACCTCATCTCCCGGCGCATCTCGAGAAGTATTTAGCTGGGCATCAACCCGGACAGCCGAAAAGCGTTCATGCTTCACGCCGGTGCCATCTTCCAAAATGACTAAGAATGTGGCGACGACGTCAGGTGTTTCGAGTTCCGGCACGATGACATAAGCTAGACGATGGTCGTCGTCCTTGCGGAAACGTGTAGTGCGGACCCATCGAACCGCGGCTTGGACTAAAGGGTGGTCTTCGTGGAGGAAATCTGCATCAGTGGCTGCGGTAACCTCACCCCGCGATGCTTCGGCCGCCCGTCGGACGAAACGGAGAAGATCTACGCCTTCTTCGGTGCCCCGACGGGCGGCATCTTCCGCTCGCCTCAGCTCATCTTCATCACGTTCACCTTCGCCGATTTGGTTGCGTAGCCGCGGGTCCGTTGCCCGGTTCAGTTCGTTCTCTATTTGTTCTTCCGCTTCCCGAACCGCTTGATGAAGGTCAGAGATGGGGCGGCTGAGTAGTTCTTCAATCCGATCGGCCTGAATCTGACCAAGTACGTCACCAACGGAGCCAATTTTCCGAATCTGGGCTTCGATTTTGAGAACGAGCCGTTTCAGGACCTCCCCTTCATAAGAATCGGCAGCGTACAGGAATCCAATCACGGGCGGCTTTTTCTGGCCGTAGCGATCAATACGGCCATTTCGCTGCTCCATGCGGTTGGGATTCCACGGAAGCTCAAAATGAAGCAGGTGATGGCAATGTTCGTGAAGATTGAGGCCCTCGCCGGCAACGTCGGTGGCAACCAAAATGCGCGCGTTCGGACCAGCGAAACGCTCCAGCAACTTCCCCCGGTCAGCGCGATTGGTTACGTCACCGGTCAGTCTGACGGTGGAACTGGCGTAGCCTTGGGTGGCAAGATACTCCACTATGGCGTTGACGGTATCGGCATACTCGCTGAATACGATCACTTTCTTCGAGGGGTCCTTCTTGTGTATGACTTGTAGCCACTCAGCAACTGCCTTCAGCTTCGAATCAGGCGATTCCCCGCACGCACCGACAAGGCGTTCAAGGAAATCAAGCCGCTGTCTCTCCTCTTCCAATCGGCGCAACTCACGGCCGCCGCGCTGCATAGCCGAGAGGTAGGTGCGATGGAGATCCCTCTCGAGGCGTAATTGGACTTCTTCGGGCAGTGCATCGCCCCGTTTCCATGCACGCAGATGGTCGCGCTTCACTTCTATCTCGACAGCGGCCTGCGCAATGTTTTCCTTGCGTTGGGCGATTGTGCTTCCGATTGCGGCGAGCGAGGAGGCTGCCCGTTTCCGGAGGATGGTGGCCACCAGCCGAATCGATTCGCGGTCGGACTTCAGGGCCTTGTCAGCCAGCAGATCCAAGGCGGCAGCTTCTTTGCTCACGGCGTTCTGCAAAGCCAGCTCGGCCTGGCTGTACGCAATGGGTATGGGCTGCACGGGCTCACGCTCGACGAACTTCGGAGAGCCATCAGCAAGGCGAATGTGTCTCTTGAGCCGGCGAACCATGTATTTGTGGTACTGGTCGAACCTGAGATCACGGCCGGGAATTGTAAGTGAGGGTTCAATCAGTTCCAACAGCGACGAGAAGTTACTGTCATAACCGTCGTGTGGCGTAGCGGTGAGAAGCAATAGCGCCCCCGTATTCTCCGTTGCGAGCCAGCGTGCTAGGCGGTATCGATCTGTCAGATCCTCATCGTTTCCGCCTGACGCCAAGTGATGAGCCTCGTCAATGATGATTACATCCCATCGGCTGGCGGACAGCTCGCGGAAGGCACCTTCGCGGCGCTTGACGAAATCGACTGAGGCGATCACCCGCGGCTCGACACACCATGGGTTGGTACCTGCTTCGAGAGAGCGGCGAGCCTCGGCGACTCCTTCGTTGTCAAAGATACGAAACTCGAAGCCGAACTTTCTCTCCATCTCAGTCTGCCACTGCTCAGTGATCGAGGCTGGACAGACGATCAGAATGCGGGCAGCTCTGCGCCGCGCATTCAATTCCCGCATAATCAACCCCGCTTCGATTGTTTTGCCCAAACCGACATCGTCGGCGATAAGTAGCCGCGGACGGGGGAGTTCAAGAGCGCGAAGCGCTGGCACCTGTTGGTATGGCTCGAAGTCGATCTTGGATCGTGACGACGAGACCAAGTGGTCGTCGCCTGGCGAGAGACTGAGCCGGGTCGCGTCCATCAGTAAGTGGAAGCGAGCGATGCGCCCGGGCTTGGCAAGGTTAAGTTCAGGAATCTCATCCGGTTCCACCTCTTCGATGGGATGAAGCACGGTGATTTCTTCATTACGGAATGGATCGTCAAGCGCACGAAGGCGCAGACGGAAAAGCTGATTTCCGTTAGTCTGGGCAATCGTATCGGCACTTAAAACCGAGTATCTGCCACCCCGTGCCCTGACGGTTGCTCCAGCTTGGAATTCGACCAGCATCCAAATTGTCTCTTTGATGATCGACTGCTTAGTACTTCAAGACGTGGAAGCACTAATTCTACTCGGGTGGAGTAGAGCCATATCGGCGTCGGGGTGCAAACGTTCTCAGAACTGACTTGACCGGTGACTTTTGCATCAAGGGGATGTTAGAGAAACTCGAATACGAAGAACTGACAATTGGCACTCCCCCGGGCGGACTGGGCATGGCATGACACCGGCAATACTGTTCCCATGCTACGGTCAAAGGCGGGAGA
Organism: uncultured Acidobacteriaceae bacterium; assembly: GCA_963791975.1. Taxonomy (GTDB): domain Bacteria; phylum Acidobacteriota; class Terriglobia; order Terriglobales; family Acidobacteriaceae; genus Bog-257. The sequence goes on from CAWBUJ010000001.1 coordinate 92,468, forward strand.
ACAATCGCGGAAGCGTGAGGTCGAATCCCAGGGCGATCAGTTCCAAGTTGACCAGCGACACATTGCGATGACCGCGCTCCACGTCGGCCAAGTAGCTGCGATCCAATCCGAGCCTTTCCGCCAGCTCGACTTGCGTCCAGCCACGGCGGTGGCGCAAGCCTCGAAGGCGCCGCCCGAATCGAACCCGAATGTCCTCGGTCATCTGGGTGACATAATGGCGTGTTGCGCATAGACGACAAAGCGACTTTGAGCAACAATCGTTAGTGGATTGCTGGAGCTATGACTCCACAATTGGCCGATCGTGCCGGAAGGTCTTCATTAACGGTCAGCAGGCGCTGCCATTCACCCGCCAGAATGAGGTGCGATGAACGAAGAAATCGTCCTAGGAGTATCCACACCGGAGCAGTTCAAGCTACTGGAGACAGGTGCGACCAGGTCATTACTGGATCAACTGCTAACGGATTCTCGGCTCTACACCCAAAGCAAGGCCTACAAAGAACTCCTTGAGTTTGTGGTTCGGCTGCGCAACTTTGCCCCCTTCAACGCCATGCTGTTGCACGTTCAGAAGCCGGGGCTGAGTTATGCTGCTTCGGAATGCGACTGGCGAGATCGCTTCGGTCGCTGGCCCAAGGAAGGTGCTCGTCCGCTTTTGATTCTATGGCCCTTCGGTCCGGTCGCACTTGTTTACGACGTGCAGGACACGGAAGGAAGAGAACTGCCAAAAGATGTGTCGTCCTTTTTCGCTCAGGGTACTATCGATGAAGAACGGCTCGGATCCTTCATGCCCCTAATGAGCCGGAAGAATATCGAGTGGCGCTGGTTTGACGGAGGCGATCAAAGAGCCGGTTCGATTCGAGTTGTGAAGCGTGCATCCACTCCCGAGGAGATGACGCAGTATCGAATGCTTGTCAACCGTAACCACCCCGCCGCAACGCAGTTTACGACGCTCTCACACGAATTGGGGCACCTATTTTTGGGACATTTGGGCCACGACAAGGTGCTTAACGTCCCTGAGCGCCCGTCCATGGACCAGGGTCAACGGGAACTTGAAGCCGAATCCGTGGCGTATCTCGTCTGCGGTCGAAACAAAGTGGCGTCGAAGTCCGAAAAGTATCTTTCGAACTACGTCGATCGAAACACAACGATTGACAAAATTGATGTTTATCAGGTGATGCGAGCAGCAGGGCAAGTGGAGGGCCTGCTTGGACTCACCCCGCACACAACATTCGAAAAAAACAAAGGCCAAGTCCGTTGAATGAACCTCGCTGGCAGGAATGGGACTTTGTGGGGCTCCCACCATCGGTCTCCGCCCTGCTGCTCTTGTTCCAAAAACGTCGCCTCGAACCTAGCCATAAACGGCTGAATCAACAGCCCTGGATTTCCCCACTCTCTCCGTTCCAAAAAGAAGTGTTTTGGGAACGCAGCCTTCTGTGGCTGCCGATTTCAGACGACACCCAGACCCGGGTCTTCCGTCTGTGGGCAGTGCCTGAAGAAACTCGAACGGCGCATCGCGCCAATCGACCGGGCGGCTAACTCGACTTCTTGCTATGCTTCTTCTTCAACGTTTTTTCGACTTCTGCTTTCGCTTTGTCGATCTCTTCCTGTACCACTCGGAGAGCGTTGCGACGTGATGCTTGTGCGCTGACGTTGCTGTCGGAAAGAAGCTGGGCAAACTCGCTGTCGAAGTTCGCTATCTTTTCCCGAAGCAATGCCGCATGTCGAGTGAAGATGGTTTGAAAGTAGCCGCTTCCGGCGACGGAACGCACGGACTCCGCAGAGAACCAGTCTCCGACATAGGTGTTGCTGCTTTCGTCAATCCCGGCCTGTGAAATCGCAACCTGACATTTCTCATCCGGCATACTGCTCAGAAAATCATGCAAACATATGAGTCGGACGTACCGCGCTTCCGGGCCATAGACCTTGTACGTCAAGAACGGATTGATGATGAGTTTGCAGCCGACACGAGCCGCATGCCTAGTGAGGGCGATCCGCTCCAGCCGCTGCAGGCGGCAATGCTCGTCGCTTCGAACTTTCTTTCCGTATCGCTGTTTCCAAATCTTGTGATTAACCGTTTGCAGTGGAATGTGAAATGAGCTCAAAGCCCCCTTTTGTCGCACTAGGCCGAATTTCCCCAGAGCGCGTACGTCATCGCAGTACCGTGCGATCATCGTGGCTCGCGCTTCCGGGAAGTCCGCGCAAGCAAATAGAGAATTCTGAGGATTGACAGTGCACTCGATAAGTCGCTCGATCGTATCCCGCGTCAACAGACGTTCCAACCGGCGGAGGGCCGAAACAGAGAGGTTTCCTCGTTGGCCATCACTTTTGCTCTGGACTATCCGGATGGCATGCAGGTGATAGATCATTTCCCCGGGCAGTTCGCCGACTGCAACCGGCAATACCGGAACGTTTAAGGCCATTGCGTAGCCGATCTCTTGATGAACCCAGTTCTTCTGGCTGGCTGAATGTGTCAAAAGCGGCACGAACACGTGTGCATGCGCGATGAAATTCCGTATCTGTTCGTGAAATCCTTGGCCGTAGGCGAAATGCTCGTCCCACATCGGCGACAGTCCATTTCGCTTGAGGATTCCATCGATCGCTTTTACGAGTTTGAGATCCTGATGTGAATAGCTAAGGAACACTCTGTATTCACGATCTTCGAGCACCTTTTGACGCGGATGTTTCACGGTTCGTCCCTGGCACACCTTCGGCGGCAATTATAGGGGTGCACGACCCGGTACGCCATTATTTTAATGGTGTCACCGCCGCCCAGATCAGCCCGGTGCGATGCACGAAACCGTGCTGCCAGACGGGGAAAAGGCTCTGCAGTGTTTCTATTCGCCACACTCCCTGCGGGCGACGACGGCGACATTGCTGCTGGATTCGAGCGTCGCCATCGAGTCCGTCCAGAATCTCCTCGACCACAAGCACATCACCACAACGCAGATTTATGATAAGAGGCGACGCTCCGTGCGCGACTCCGCTTCGCACAAAGTGCCGATTTGAGAGCATCGTTGACCTGCCCCCCAGAAATTAGTCCAGCGTAAAAGAGACTTTTCCCCTTAACATAGCCCGCTAGGGCGGAGGAGGAGTCGTGCGCAAGAGTCGCTTCAACGAAGAACAGATCATCGCCATTCTGAGGGAATCGGAAGCAGGGGCCGATCCCGGCGAGCTGTGTCGCCGGCATGGCATTACGCGAGGAAGCCTGTACCGCTGGAAGGCCAAGTACGGCGGGATGCAGGTGAGCGAGGCGCGGCGGTTGCGGGCGCTGGAAGAGGAGAACCGGCGGCTGAAGCACCTGGTGGCGGACCTGACGTTGGACAAGCAGGCGTTGCAGGCGGTGGTCACAAAAAAGTGGTAAGCCCGCAGATGCGGAAGCAGGCGGTGGTAGTGATGCGCTCGGAAGTTGCGGTTTCGGAGCGACGCGCCTGCGGGCTGATCGGATTGTATCGAGGGACGTATCGATATCGGGCGCGGCGCTGGGAAGACGAGCGGCTGCGGCAGCGGTTGCGCGAGTTGGCGTACCAGTTCCGGCGCTTTGGCTATCGCCGGTTGCAGGACCGGCTGGTGCGCGAGGGCTGGCGGGTCAACCACAAACGGGTCTGCCGGCTCTACCGGCTGGAAGGGATGCAGGTGCGGAAGCGGCGGCGCAAGCGTTGTGCAGGCTTGCCACGGCTGCCGCTGCCGGCGCCCACGGCCGCCAATCAGGTTTGGTCGCTGGACTTCATGGCCGATACGCTCAGCTCAGGGCGCAAGCTGCGCACGCTAAACGTGGTGGATGACTACACGCGCGAGTGCTTAGCGATTGAGGTGGACACCTCGCTGCCAGGAGCGCGCGTGGTGCGGGTGCTGGAGCGGCTGGTCGGCGAGCGCGGACGACCGCGGCAGATCCGCACCGACAACGGCCCGGAGTTCGCCGGGCGTGCGCTGGACCAGTGGTGCTTCGCCGAAGGGGTGGAGCAGCACTTCATCCAGCCGGGAAAACCGATGCAGAACGGCTATATCGAGAGCTTCAACGGCAAGTTCCGCGACGAGTGTCTGAACGAGAACTGGTTCGTCTCGCTCAGCGATGCGCGGCAGCTCATCGAGCAGTGGCGGCGGTACTACAACCAGGAGCGTCCGCACTCGGCGCTGGGCTACAGAACGCCGGAGGAGTTTGCAGCAGAAGTGAGAAGCTTCGGAATCACTGGAGTGGGGCAAGGGACCTCAAACGCCGGCCCCTTGCCCCACACCCCCATCCCCGCTACGCCACATCTGCGGGGCGAACAAAAACCGGAGAAAGTCTCATTATCCCTGGACTAAAAACGGGGGGCAGGTCATCGTGAATCGCCAGGCCGCCTAGAGGCGATATCCCCTTCCCCAGCAAGGTCTTAGAGGTATTCATTAGGGTGACAGAAATGATGCAGGTACGATCTGCTGCAGGGCGCAATACGCTGCAGGGCGCAATACATAGCCGACTCAGGAGTAATATCTTTCCGGTTGAAACTCTGTATTTCTCAGGTTTCAAACGCCACACTTGGGGCACCCTGCCGAACCAAAGACCTCCGACGAGGTACAGCCACAATGGACAAAAAAGAAATTCGCCGAATCGCACCACATACATTTGCTAACCAGCAATCAAATGAAGATTCTTGGTATGGCTCTGCTATTTCTTTCCATGAAGGAGCAGAGATTCTTTGGCAACATACGGATTCCATTCGCCTGGTAGTTCTCATGAATGCGGCTCTGTCTATCGAGCTATTGCTTAAGGCCATCATCGTTGCAAAAGGCGGAATAGCTCCCCACAATCATGAGCTCCTCGATCTTGCGCGTGATGCCGATATTGCATTTTCGAAAAGCCAAAAAGCGACTTTAGAGCTTTTGGGCGAAGTTCTCAAATGGAGTGGACGCTATCCCGTCCCCAAGACAGAAAAAGCTTGGGATCGTTACTATGGTCATGTCCTTGAAAGACATCTGATCAGAGAAAGAGAGGGAAATATCGGACGAGTGAGGGCAAACCCGGAGACATTCCCGTCAGTTAAAAATTATGAGGCGCTTTGGAACTTCGCAATTCGCAAATGGGACGAGATTCATCCGCAACGAGCTCGTAGAGGAATCGCGCAGAAGTAGCCCCCGCCAGTGTGTATCACAAAGGGTAAGTTTTGAGACGAAACACGTGGGTAGTGAAATCAAGGGCTTGCAGTCTCATAAGGCTGTCTCAGAATCCCGGCCGTGAAATAGGGCTACGCCCGCGTCGGCGGAAATATCCATATCCCAAGCCTCGGCCTTGTGCCAATCGTGCGTCCTGGGGCAAATGTAAGCGATTTTTCAGCGTAACCTTGAATCCGCCGAAAGGCCCTGCGTCTCGGCGGGGTGGGTGGGTAGCGACGATGCTTCCTGCGACACACAAAAAAGCCCCGCGCGAGGCGGGGCTTTCTGTCAGGCTGCCATCCCGAGTTTCTTTTCGAGCGTAAGTGTCAGAGTAAACACACGGTTGACAGATTGATCCGCAGCCAGCGTGACTTCACCGCTTGAGCAGCCGGTTCTCAGGCGGTCAATCTTCGTTCCTTCGGTAAGCGTCCGGTCCAGACCGCGGGAGGAAGCTAAGAGCGGGCGATAAGTGTCCACTTAAGAAATATGTGGACACTTCAGGAATGGGTTGGTGGGGGATTGATCTCGTCGGTGTAGATGTCGTCAGTAAGCGCCTTGTCGATAGCCTGATCGAGGCGGGCGAGCAACTGGGCCAAGGTTTCGCCTCGGCGGCGGATCAGCATGGCCAGGCAGTTATGTCCGTCGGTGGCAGTGGCAACACAACCGACAGGGCGGAGCACGCCCAAGGTGATTTCCCCGTAGGTAATCAGCTCCGCGATGTTGGGCAGAGATCCCACGGGAGGGACTGTGGAGTTCTTCGCAACGGCCTTGGTGTCTAGGCTGCGGGTTCGATTGCGGGCGGTAGGCTTGCGGCGATGTTCCAAGGCAAAAGTTCCTCAATGCGGTTGATGGGATGGTCGGCGATGCGCTGTAGCACCTCGCGCAGGTAGGCTTCCGGATCAAGACCATTCAATTTGGCCGTGCCGATCAAGCTGTAGATAGCAGCCGCCCGTTCTCCACCAGCGTCGGAGCCGGCGAACAGGTAGTTCTTCCGTCCCAGAGCCACAGCTCGCAGCGCCCGTTCGGCGGCGTTGTTATCGATCTCAATGCAGCCATCTTCGCAATAGCGCACCAGTGCTCGCCAACGCGAGCGCGCATAGCGGATCGCCGCCGCGATCTCCGACTTGCGCGAGACGGCAGCTAGTGTGGACTGTAGCCACTGATCTAGCGATTCCAACAAAGGACGAGTACGGCTGCTGCGTAACGCAAGTCGCTCGTCCGGAGGTCGTCCCCGGATCTCACCCTCGATGGCGTACAGCTCCGCGATACGTTTCATGGCCTCGGCCGCGATCGGCGAAGCATGCGCCAGGTGCAGTTCATAGAACTTGCGCCGCACATGGGCCCAGCACGCCGCCTCCTGGATGAGACCACCCTCATATAAATGATGAAAGCCGGCATAAGCGTCAGCCTGTAGCGTCCCGCGGAAGCCGCGCAGATGCTGCCGCGGATGTTCACCCTTGCGATCCGACGAGTAGGCAAACCACACCGCCGCTGGCCCGCTATCGCCTGCGGGACGATCATCGCGAACGTAGGTCCACAAGCGTCCGGTCTTGGTCTTACCATTACCCGGAGCCAGCACCGGTACCGGGGTGTCATCGGCGTGCAGCTTGGTGGCGGCCAACACATGACGCGATAAAGCTTCTACTAACGGCTGCAGCAGGCGACTCGTTCCGCCTACCCAATCTGCCAACGTCGAGCGCTCCAGTTCGACACCTTCACGCGCGTACATTTCCGCCTGACGATAGAGCGGCTGGTGATCGCAGTACTTCGAAACCAGCACATGGGCCAGCAGTCCCGGTCCTGCTAGGCCGCGCTCGATGGGGCGGCTTGGCGCTGCTGCCTGCACAATGCGTTCACAGCCTGCGCAACTCAGCTTCGGGCGCACATGCCGGATCACCTTGAAGCGGGCCGGCACATACTCCAGTATCTCGGAGACATCCTCGCCTAGCTTGCGCAACCGGCCACCGCATTCCGAGCAGGTCTGTTCGCCTGATACGTAAGTCTTCACTTCACGAGGGAGATGTTCGGGCAGGGGCTGCCGCGCCGGTTTCGCACTGGCCCGGAAGTTAGGAGAAGCTTCCGCAGCAAACTCGTGGGCATTGGCGGTCAACCCTTTCTCCGACTGCAACTCTTCCAGCTTGAGCTCCAGCTGTTCGATCTGCCGCTCCAGCTTCTCCGACTTGCGACCGAACTGCATGCGCCGCAGCTTGGCAATCAGCAGCTTCAGATGTTCGATCTCACTTTGATGGGAGAGCAACTGCTCATGTTGCGAAACGATCAGCGCCTTCAATCCCGATGGATCCAGCAGCTCCAAGTCCGGCAGTGTTATAGGCGAAGCAGTCACAGACGCAGTATGCCAGCAACTCGGTACAACGCAAATAGTGCGGCACACAAAAATCTGTGCAAATCATCCAGGGCGAACTTAGATCGCCAACTGCGGTTCTGCAGTACGTACAGGCCGCCGCCAATCGATGCCTTCCAGCAGCATCGATAACTGCGCTCGCGTCAGCGCCACCGTGCCATCACTGGCTTGTGGCCACACATAACGTCCTCGCTCCAGCCGCTTGGCAAACAAGCAGAGTCCATCGCCGTCCCACCAAAGCACTTTGATTAGATCGCCGCGCCGGCCGCGGAAGACAAACACATGCCCCGAGAACGGACTCTGTTCCAGCTTCGTCTGCACCAGCGCACTCAGCCCGTCAAAGCCACGTCGCATGTCGGTCACCCCTGCCGCAATCCAGATGTGTGTCTTCATCGGCAGCGTGATCATCGTGGTAGCGACTCCAGCACTACCCGCAACAGCGCAGCATCGGCCCCACTTTCAATGCGGAGATGAATCTTGGGAAACTCGACGTAGATGCTGCCCGCGGAGGTCGCAGGCATGAGTGCCGGCGCCGACGGAAGCTTTGGCTCGGACTCAACCACAGCGGTTGCTAGGGACTCGCTCACGCTCACCGGCAGCAGGCGAATGCTGTCGGCTTGCTTCTCCCCCAATCGACCCTGGCGATAAAGGTTCCGCCAGTAATGCACCATGTTGGCATTAACTCCATGCTCTCGTGCCACACGAGCTACCGATGCTCCAGGCTGCATGGCCAGCCCTACAATCCTGCGCTTCTCAACGATGCTTCGCCGCTGCCGCTTGGCATGCTCGACCTTCGTTATCGCTGAACTGTCCACCACCACCTCCCGCACAACCATGTGCAGGTGATGATCTCGCTGGTTTAGCTGGAAGTACAGACGGTAGTAACCGGACGCTTACTTCCTTCGTCCCAAACGGATTACTGCCGGTTAGCCCGTGATCCGGGAGGAACTGGTAGGCGTGCAATCGCAAATCGCTTCTGCTATGCCCTTATTGTGAGTAATCTCCCACATTCTCGCTAATTCCGGTTTGTAACCGCGCACGCGGGTCTTGCAGCAGTAGAGCGGATGAGAAGAACGACGTGACTGCCGATACGGCAAGCTAACCGACGCTCAGACTATCAATGGCGAGGCAGCGCGTTATCGCCGCGGGTTTAACTTGGCTAAAGTGCAATATCTGGCCCACATTGCGCAACCGCCAAAGCACCTGAATGGGGCAGCGCTTCGGTTCTCCATCCAATTAGACACACGAGCAGCATCGGGCCACCAGCCCCGCCTCAGTGGCACGCAAAGCTGGTGGCCCATAGGCTTACCGTTGTTGCACGAACCCGTGACACGTAACTGCGAATCACCGAGGGCAAACCGGAAGCAAGTCGTGACGGTCACCCCCGTATAGTGCGGCTGAAAGATTCGCGGCTTGTTGCTTCCAACCTTGAACGGCTCCTAAGTCATACAGTGAGTCGATCGGTCCACCGCCGGATGTTCCATTTTGCTGCAAAAAGAGGGTTCCAGCATCAGCGTAAATGCTAAACCTTATGGTCTGGCCAGGCCCTCGGAAATGTCCCTCGCCCGTCACAAATGTGAAAGACGTTGATGTGGACTCGCTTACTGTGACAGGGTTATTCTGAGACCATGGCAACGGCACACCCTGCAAATCATAGGTACCCCCTAGCGCAATTGTGCTCCCGCCATCTAGGGACGTAACCTGAAATGGGAATACCACATTGGGCGCAGCCTTCAACGCGGCCATGGCTTTCTCTGGAGTTACAAGAGGACTTACCGGGCCGATAGGGTTCGTGCAGGTGTACTCCTGCTTAGCTTGAACAGGACGGGTGGAAACGGGGCTCGATGGGCTCCCGCTGCCGCCCCCGCCAGCTCCCGAGACAGACCCACCTGCCTGGAACGAGTCTCCAGCTCCAAATCCTGGTTGTACTGGCTTTGGTTGCCGTTGCCCTATTACTGGTATTGTTTCCTCAGCACAACATATTCGCGGAGGGGTATCCTCTGGCGGAGTATCACCCACTTGTCCCCCTACATTCACAAGAGGTGCCTTGTCCTCATCATCCTTACCCAGACCAGTCACGTCGACCTTATTCACAGGATCGTTGGTCACATATGCGTAAAGATTTAGGCTTTGCGGATTCGCCAAGTTCGTGGCGGCCATCGTTGCTGGATCAACCTCAATAAAACGCCCCTTGGGATCATAGTGGCGGTTGATCGCATAGTCGAGGTCGGTTAGGGAGCTTCTATCATAGCTGGTAAAGACTGGGTTCACGGGGTCTGCTGACCCGTCGGGAATAAGAGCTCCAAAGGGCAGCGTTGATTGTCTCGTCGTACTACCATCAGCGCTATTCGAGATCAGCCGCGTTCCGCCGCCTGCAGGGTGGTGATAGTAGGTAGCCTCGCCCAAGCCATCCGGTGCAAATGTTGCTAGAATCCGATCGCCAAAATATACGATACTCTTTGACCAAGTCAAAGACGTGGCATCCGATTGCTTGTACTGCGCAATCGCCTGGTTTCCATTCCACACATATAAGGTGCCGAACGCGGGGCGGTACCCCACAGAGGTTGACACCCGATGGCGGTCCGGGCCGTATAGGTACGACTCCATGTTGTCTTTCTCGTCAGTGACCGTCGTAAGCCGCCCCGCCGCGTCGTACCGGTAACGTACCCAATGCTTGGATCCGGAAGCTTCAACAAGCTCCGCGCGCACAAGGTTTCCATCGGCGTCATATGAAAAGCTCTTGACGTGATTGGATTTCGGATCATGGTCTTGAGAGGCTAAGCCATCGACTGGAATCGCGGAGTGGTCTGGCGCATAGCCAGTGGCGGTAACGCTAGCACGGTTGCCGTAGGAATCGAAGCTGTATATTTGATTCCAAAGCGACCCATTTGCATCGTCGGCCCGCGCAGTGCGCAGACGCCCGAGGGCATCGTAGGTGTAGCGGTGGGTCTGGCCCTGGTCTAAACCTTCGTCCGCGGACTGCAGTTGACCATTCGGGAGATACGTATAACGGAGGTCGAGCAGAGGAATCGGGGAACCGTTCCTGAGTATTTTCTGATCTTTCAGAAGAGCCGTTGCTGGGTCGTAGTCGTAGGTCTCCGTGATCTGCTGGGTTCCCGGAGCACCTATAGCTGCCGAGGTAAGTTCCGCAGCGGGGTTATACGCAAGCTGCGAGGCTTCGTCAACGCCGTCGGTCTTCAAATCTGTTAGAAGATTCCCCGGCCCGTACTCGTAATCCACCTTCTTCCGAGCGGCTGAAGGCGTCCCGTATTCAGCTGGATATAACAATTCAATCAGCCGGTTCAAACTGTCATACCTGTAATCGACGGCCAATGTCGGCGCGCCTTGTGAAGGCAACGTCAGGCTCTTGGAGGCGAGGCGCCCTTGGGAATCGTAAGTGAACGTGCCACCGATACCTTGGGGAGTTGCGATCTTTTGGACCCGACTTAGATCGCCGTTACTCACATAGGTGAGAACAGTTGGACCTACCGGCTCCACCGAGTTCTGTTTATCACCGAATCCGCTTATGTCATAACTGACGTTTTGAAGGCGATCAAGTGGGTCATTCTCATACTGGTAGCGTGTGGTGATACCTCGTGCGTCCGTATGTGAAACTAGATTCGAATGGTCATCGTAGGCGAACACGTCACTCCAGGCCCCTTTCGCTCCGACGTAAGCCCCTTTGTCGTTCAATGTGCGGCTCTTTTCAGCTAGAAACTCTGCCGTGAGCCTGCCGAGTGAATCGTATTGAAAATCGCGTTCCTGTTGGTCCGGACCCTGCAGCACTTGCGTCAGCAATCCGAGAGCGCTATACGAATACGCGGTATCGACGTTTCCCGAGTCGAAGACGGAACCATTTCCGCTGGCAGCGGGCTCCACTACCTCTGCAAGTTGTCCGAGCGCATCGGAACGTGACCATCGTTCTCGAACACCCGCAACGGTTCCGGGCGGCGTCTGGCAACTAACCGATGAGGTGCTCGGAATGTTGAAGATATTCCTCACAGTTTGGCCCGGAGAGCCGGAGGCCGAACTCGGGCGGTTAGTCTCGTTGTAGCAGACGAGAGATTGACTTCCGTTAGGACTCTGCACCGCGCTAACGCGAGCAAGTGAATCGCGGGTGAAAGTTGCCCAGAAAGCCGGCTGTTGTGGAAGTTGATATGGCTGGCTCTGCCTTGAAAGCCTGCCGAGTAGATCATACTCCTTGGAGATGGCGTTCCAAGTGTTGCCGGCTGCCAGAGACTCAATGCGTCGGGTAAGACCGAGCCCATTGGACCACGTAACGGTCTTTGTTTCAGGAACAGCCAAACACGGGAGCTGAGCACAAATGTTTCGGTTCATGAATGAGGCCTGCGTTAACGACATGTCCATATCGTTATATGTGTATTCCACGTATGCCGAGGTCGGTAGCGAGATCTGCGACAACCGCAGAGTTGCGTTATCCCAGGACATCCGGGTAGTGAGTCCATTGACGTCTGTAGTTGCGAAAGGCAAACCAGTGTAGAAGTCGTAGGCGACTGATTGACTCATCCTCGCCGCCGAGCCTGGGTCTCCGCGCGTAATGATTTCAGGATATGCATATTGAGTGTTAGAGGTATACGCAAAACTCGTCTGAACGCAGCAGGTGCCCGTGATCGAAACCAAATTTCCAGTGATATCGTAGCCACGAGTCTCCGTGACCTTCGCTGCGGTCAGTGAATTGATATACCGGCTAATCTGTGTGACATTCCCTCTGTACGCGGTCCACGGTTGGTATTCGCTGTCCCAGTATCCTGGGTCGTGGACGGTCTTGCAGACCTCCGATCCGTTGTCGCGCGGCGCATCACACTCCGTGTGGGTGCTTGGCGGAACCCAGGTTTTGGCGGCGAAGGGATTAAACCTGTTGTCGTGGCTGACGACCCCCGGTGTGTTGGACGGGTCTTGCTTGCCATCGAAGTCATATTTGTATTCTGCCCGCGAAAGCAGATTGTTCTCGCCTTGGTATGTGCTCACGCTCAAGGGGAGATTTAAGATACGAAATGTGTAATTTGGATCAATTACGTAATCGATGTGGGTGCGCCGCAGGACCGTTAAGCCGTCATAATCTAGTTCTCGGCGGTCCACAAGCTGATTCGCTGCCGACCCATACCGAAAAGTTGTGGTGGTGGTTCGGTTCCTCTCGTCCGTTATCTGTCTCTCTGTCAGCCTTGGCGAGTCCAAGTCTCCTTTCTCCCAACTCCACCTGACCGTCCGAAGCAGGTTGCCAGATGCATCGTAGGTTAGCTGCTGCTGAAGCAAGCCGTCGTCGTACTCTCCTGGGTCCTTGACCAGGAGATCAGTGACGCGCGTTGCGTCGGGGTAGACCATTTCAGTGCGACGGGGATTGTCATCCAAGCTTACCCTATATACGGTCACCGCCGGCTCGGGTACCGGGCCACCGTTCGGTGCGTCCATTCCCGCCCAGGCCTCCGTCATTTTGCTATACGTCGGGGCATCCGTAAGAGCGTAGTCGGGGTCATGCGGATAATTGTAAGTGCGCTCGTCTGTGACAATACCGGGTGAGAGGTCCCCGCCGGGAAGACCCTGTGTCATGCCGCGGCGTTGGCTAACTTTTGCAATCATCCCATAGCCAGAGTATGAGTCAACGTCGCCGAACCAATATCCCGTGTGCGTACCCGGAAAATAAATTCCGTCGAGGGCTGAGATGTTTTGCGGCGCGTCCTTGACGGTGACGGCGTCAGAAAACCCGTAGTTAAGTTTTCGCTCAGTATAGTGAAGCTGGATTAGAGTGCGAGGGTTACCGCCTCTTGATCCGGGTGCGGTTACTGCAGAAAGGCGACCAATGTTATCGAACTGGAAGTCAATCACGCGGCCCAAGGTATCCACGATCCGCCGAATCTTCGGTCCAACGTTGCCGTCATAACTGATAGTGATGTAGTTGCCGTTTCGATCTGTTATGCGCGTTGGGTAAATCGATCCGTCGCTGCCGGGAACTCCATAATCAACTGAGGTGCCATTGGGATATGAGACCTGTCCGTTCAGGAGCCCGCTATTAAACAGCTTGAAAACGGATTTGGTAAAAGTTCCGTCTGTAGTGCTCTGCGAAAAGATGGTGGTTCGGTCGGCGATGGTGTTGACCAGACCTCCGAAAGGATGGAGGGTTCCATCCGCATCTTCCAAGGCGACACCGTAGGATCCCATTCGCACCGCTTTGCCGTAACCAAGGGACCATCCGGGGGCGGGCCAACCGCGGGCATGGTCGTAGATCATGTCCAATTGCCCGGGGACGTTCGGATCTTCCAGTTTCGTCCATAATTTCGAATTGTAATAAAGAGTGAGATTGAGGTCCTCCTGGCCGCGCCCCGGTAGACTGACGACAGGAACGGCGAGTAAGTAATTCGCGCCGCCCGCACCCCAATCGACGTTCCGGTAAAGGCGGTTCTGATTGGGGAGCGCGAGTTGGTAAACCCCACCGCCCAAGCGGTTTTCAACCATGAAAGCCCGCCGGAAGTTACTGTCTTGCCATCCGGGGCCCTGCACCGAGGGTGCGGGCAAGTGCAGCAGAGTTGCGCCGCTGATATCCCCACGGGAAGATACAGTCGTGACAATTGGATAGTGGTGGCGGTGGACGCAAGCGGTTGAGAATATCAACCCTGCAGCCAGCACAAGAGCAGTCAACCTGAGCTGTATGCTTAATGTCTCCCGTCTTCGTTGATTCATAAACTCATCCTTTTGGCCCCGGATTGCCCCAGCCATCAATGAGCAGGCCAACTGCTACAATGTCTTTCCAGGGAGGCAGGACTTACGTTGGCCTAAATCGCCGGAACCTAAGATCTGTTCCTCCGGTCGCAAACGACATTGCACGCATCTTCCCAAAACGTCAATTTGCGGCGGCTGAGGCTTTCATGAGTTTCTTGTGAGGGGCCGTAAGCCACTAATATCTGGCGATTTAAGGACTCCGGGGTTATAATCCCGCACACCGCATTCCCAGACCTTTGCAGACGGGACAAGGTCATGCAGTCCAAGACCGCAGGCGTCGTGCGCTTTGCCGAGTACGCACTTGATCTCCGCACCGGCGAACTGCACCGCAATCACCTCCAATTAAAGCTGCAACCGCAACCTGCGAAGGTGCTGGTGCTTTTGGTCCGCCGTGCCGGGGAGCTTCTTACCCGCCAAGAGATCGCCAAACAGGTGTGGGACTCAGATGTGTTCGTCGATTATGAACAGGGATTGAATTTCGCGATCCGCCAAATCCGGGCTGTCTTGGAGGATGACCCCGACCATCCCCAGTTTCTCGAAACCATACCCAAGCGTGGCTATCGCTTTGTGGCGCCCGTCGAAGAGGTCACCCATGTGGAAGTTCCTCTACAGCCGAAGCTATCTGTTGAAACAGGTCTTCAGCCGGGTCAATCCGTTGGCGCCAGCCTGGTTGGCAAGAAAGTCTCCCATTACCGCGTGCTGGAGATCATTGGCGGCGGCGGCATGGGGCTGGTGTACAAAGCAGAAGACCTGAAGTTGGGCCGCCGAGTTGCCTTGAAATTTTTGCCGGAAGAGTTAGCGCGTGACTCGATCTCCCTACAGCGCTTCGAACGTGAAGCCCACACCGCCTCTACCCTCAACCACCGCAATATCTGCACGATTTACGAAGTTGAAGAGCACGATGGCCAGCCCTGCCTCGTGATGGAGCTACTGGAAGGCGAGACGCTCCGAGACCGGCTCGCCGCCTGGCAAACGAAGCCGATCCCGGTAGACGAAATGCTTCAGATTGCGATCCAGATCTGCGACGGATTGCAGGCTGCTCACCAAAGTAACATCATTCATCGCGATATCAAACCGGCCAACATCTTTCTCACCACCGCTGGACAGGTGAAGATACTGGACTTTGGTTTGGCTAGGTTCATGGCAGGTGAGAGCGAAGCGGTCAACACTAACGCGCCGGATAATGATCTGGAACGGGCCTACGGTGCATCGGCGAGCGCCGGTCAGGCAGGTTCTGTCGCCCACACCCTGACGCGAACCGGCTCTGCGATGGGCACAGCCGGCTACATGTCGCCGGAGCAGGTGCGCGGCGAGCAACTGGACGCGCGGACCGACATCTTCTCCTTCGGACTGGTCCTCTATGAGATGGCTGCGGGCCAGCGCGCTTTCAGTGGCGAGACGGCCGCGGTCGTGCACGATTCCATTGTGCACAACTCGCCGGTTCCGCTGCGTGAGCTGAATTCCACGCTTCCGGCAAGATTGGTCGCAACCATCGATAAATGCCTGGAGAAAGAACGTGAGCGGCGATACCAAAGCGCCTCAGAGCTCCGCAGAGCCTTGGAGGATGTGAAGAGGGGAGCGGAAAACGAGGCTTCAGGACGCTTCCTTGCCGCATGGCGGTCCGGTCGCAGCTTACAGATTGGTATCATGCTGGGCCTTGGAGGGACGGTTTTATTGCTCGTGCTGCTAGGCTTCCTGCCTCCCAAGTTCTGGTGGCGACGGACGGTTACGAGTGGCGAACTGCGACACCAGGAGCTGTCTAAAGAACTAGCAGAGCGGCAGCTCACGGCCAATCCTCTGGACGATAATGTGGGCGGCGCAGCTATTTCCCCGGACGGCAAATACGTGGCCTATCAGGATCAGACCGGGTTCTATTTGCGCTCCATCGATTCCGGCGAGACTCGTCCTATCCCTCTTCCCGCCGAGCTAAGCAACCGGATTGATCACCTGTGCTGGTTCCCGGGAGGCGAGAAGTTACTGGCCGATGTGGAGGGTTCGAACGGCGAGTTGGACACTTGGGTAATCGCCATGCTGGGGGGAGCGGAACCGCACTTGCTATATCGTCATGGCGCGGCCACGGGAATCTCGCCGGATGGTCGGATGATAGCCTTCACAAGTGGGGAGCTTGCCCGGGAATGGAAAGAAGTGTGGGTCGGCGGGGCTAATGGCGAGGCGCCGCGGAAGCTGGTTACTGCAGAAGAGCAGGAGCAACTGACGAGTCCGGTCTGGTCGCCGGACGGCCGTTGGATCGCGTATGGCAGGATATGGAAGACAGCACAGGGTTCCCGGAGTTCTGACATCAAAGTGCGACCCGCGGATGGCGGACCCGCAAAGACCCTCGTGGCTGAATCCAGCTTATCCGAATCCAACACGCTTACTCTCGGTGCGAATGCATGGTTCGTTGGAAGTTGGTCTCCTGATTGGCGCTTGATGTTCACTGTGGCCGAAGGCCCAGCATCACGCTCTGCCCAAACAAAGTACAGCCTGTGGCAAGTGAGGGTGGATCCTCGCACTGGGGAAGCTGCCGGCAAACCTGGTCAGGTGACGCAGTGGAGCGAGTTCGTGCCGAGGGACCTGACCATCACAGCAGACGGAAAGCACCTGGCACTACTGAAAGAACGACTTTGGTTCGACGTGTACCTGGGTGACCTTAGCCCGAACGGGGCCAATATGAAGACACCCCGCCGTTTGACACTTGATGACCGGGGCAGCGATGCCAGTGCTTGGACGCGCGATGGTAAGGCCATTCTTTTCGGCTCAAGCCGAAATGGCAGACAGGAAATCTTCAAACAGGGCTTGGCGGAGAATGTTGCAGAAATGGTCGTCTCAGCCCCTGGAGACGTGTATGGCGGGAAAATGAGCCCAGATGGGGCTTGGTTTCTGTACTGGCAATACGAATCTGCTCATCCTGCGGTCGGGACGTCGGTTGATTGGGTTAGGCTTATGCGCCGTGCTGTAGGAGGCGGGTCGCCAGAAATGGTGCTCCAAGTCATCCTCGACCCATACGGGTTAGACGATTTCTCGTGCTCGCAAAATCCGCGAGCCAGCTCTCCCTGTGTGCTCGGTCTACTAGAAGATAAGGATTTGATTTTCTACTCAGTTGACCCACTCCGCGGGAAAGGAAGTCGTCTAGGAAAGATTCCCGTTTTTGGGGCGTATATGGGCTGGGATCTTTCCTCCGATGGCTCACGCATTGCGGTGGTTGATGGCGACAAGTACGAGGGACGAATCGAAGTATTAACGCTCTCAGACGGGTCTTGGCACGAGGTTGCGCGTGAGCCAGGGGGGCGACACCTCCAGTCGATAGCGTGGGCGGCAGACGGAAAGAGCTTCTTCGCGACCGCCTATGCGCCGAACTCCTACAACCTGCTACACGTCACGCTCGCCGGCAACGTCAGGTCCCTGTTGCACAACGATGCGCGGCAATGGCTGGTTTCACCACTTCCATCTCCCGACGGTAAGTATCTGGCCTTCCGAGCTCAGAACGTCGGACAGCAATGTATGGATGATCGACAACTTTTGATCGACGAAGCGATTGGAGACCGATCGCGGCGTTACAGGCAGCGTCAGAGTTCTGTTATGCCCGTGTTGTCGGCAAACAGGAAACTATAGGGTTGTGGTTGCAGAATCCCTTCACGCTAATACCCCGGTCGCTTGAGTCTATGAATGCCGGGCGACCCACACAGAGGGAGTAAGGTCTGGAAGGCACCTGATTGGGAGATCGGCAAACCCGGGGAGAATCGTGGAAAAGTAATCGCGCACCGGAACTTGCAGCCGACGGCAGCTTTCCACAACCGAGAGAATCGCCGCAACCTTCGGGCCCGCTTGTGGGCTGCCGATGTGCAACCAATTCTTTCGACCCAGAGCTACCGGACGCATGGAGTTTTCCGCCAGATTAGTACTTAGCTCTAATTCAGGATACTCCAAGAAGCGGGTGAGCTTCTTCCACAGTGCAAGCGCGTACTGGCAGGCCTTGCTAAGTGCGCTGGAAGGCAAAGCAGCGGACTCCGCTGCCTCGATCTTGCTGCGGATATCATCGAGAAGAGGTCTCGCTGTTTCCTGACGCCGGAGATGGCGAGCCGCAGTAGTCAGCGTTTTGCGGCGAGCTTCTGCATCGACGGCAAACAGTTCGTCCATCTGAGCCACAATCGGAGTTGCAACCGGATCTCGGGGATTTAGTTGTACTGCCTCGAAAAACTGTCTTCTTGCATGAGACCAACAAGCGGCA
Source organism: uncultured Acidobacteriaceae bacterium (assembly GCA_963791975.1). Classification (GTDB taxonomy): domain Bacteria; phylum Acidobacteriota; class Terriglobia; order Terriglobales; family Acidobacteriaceae; genus Bog-257. Next base: position 110,920 of record CAWBUJ010000001.1, read on the forward strand.
TGTACCATTCTCGGCCCACCGATTTGGTCATATGCTGCATAGCCGTCGGTTTGGAGAATGCCTTCGAACTGTCCCAGAAATCGCTTCGGCCCATCGCGTCCGCGGCCTAGACGGAAGTCGAACACTACAGTTCCTCTGGGGCGACTGTATTGCCAGAGGTACGCTTGGTGGTTCTTACCTCGGCCCTCGCGTGTCTGCACATCGACTGGGGTTTCATCCGCCTGAATGTAACTTCCGCTGATCAACTCTCGCCTCATCGCCGCGACCATCGGGATCAGCAATTCGCCGACTTTGAGGACCCACCCGTCCAGCGTTGCGCGGCTGACTTCCAAGCCGAGGTCCCTTTCCAGAATCATGCTCTGCCGATGCAGGGGCGTGTGATTGCAATATTTGCCGACGACCGTCTCGATGACGATCCGGTCACTTGCCAGGCACTTCTCGATGATCCGAGGCGGCAGAGGCGCTGAGACGACGCCGAGATCCTCACACGAGCGGCAAGCCCGCTTCTCTCGTTTCGTGACCAGTACGAAGTACTTCGCCGGTTCCACGTCCAGTTGGGAACTCTCCTCATAGCCGATCACGACCGTTTCTTTTCCGCAGCGTTTGCATACGCGCTGATCTGATGCGCAGGGCAGAACCCGCTCGACTCGAGGAAGATTCGCCGGCAACTCCTGGCGGCCCGGATGCTTGACCGACTTCTTAGTCGAGCGATGCGCTGGCGTGTGCTCACTCTCCGGCTGCTCGGTCATTTCACTGGTAACAGGCTCAAGCTCGAACAATTGCATTTGCGCCTGCGAAAGTTTTTCTCCGCCTGCTCCATACTTCTCGATCCGCATCAACCGCAGTCGCTCTTCCAGTACCCGAATCCGCAGCTCCGCGTACTGTAGCTTGCTCTTCAGTTGTGCGATGAGTTCCAGATCGGCCGGTGCTGAAGGAATGGAAGCTAAACTCACAATGAGGTAATTATTTACCAGAGTCGATCGAAAGGTTCAAACAACCGCGCAACTTATGCGGCAGCGTGTCCCTCGGGGGGAGCCTTCCGGTACCACCGCTTATGCTTGGTTTTGGTCAGATCGATCCCACCCAACAACAGCGAAAGCTCTTCGTGACTCAGGATTACCTTGCCCTGCGCATCACCGGATTGCGGCCAGGTGAAACGCCCTTTCTCCAACCTCTTGGCACAGACCCAGAGTCCGCTTCCGTCCCAGACGAGGACCTTCAGCCGATTGCGCTGGCCATTGCAGAACAAGAACAGGTGCCCGCTCAGAGGCTCACACGACAATCGATCCCGAACCAGACCATACAGCCCCTCGAATCCCTTGCGCATGTCGGTGACCCCGGCGGCCAGATAGATCCGTGTAGCTGGACCCAATCCAAACACAGCTTACGCCCGCTCCAGGATGCTCACCAGGCGCTCAAACGCATTCGCATCAAAATCAGGGTGCACCTCGATCCGGCGCCCGCAAGGCAGCACCACCGCCAACCCACAACTCGGTTCGTGCTGCTTCGGCGATTTCCTGGCGGCCAACTCCACCGGCACCAACCGACCGGCCGAAGAAGTCAGTCTTCGCCTTCTCTTCCAACGTCTCTTTTTCAGATGGCGATCCAGAGTGCTGAAGCTCAGACTTCGACTCTGGCAAAACTCGCTTCGCCGCATACCGCTGCTTACAAACTCAGCCACCAATTGCTGGACTTCCGCTCGTGTACGTCGCTTGGGCGTTGACAACTCTGTTTTTGCCGTCATCTGGACACTTCAACACAGACACCGCCTGTCGAACAGGTGTGTTGGTCAGACGCTTACTTTCGAGCCGCGTGACGCGGACGCGGAGCGCGGTAAGCTCGGCGTCCACGGCGCGGAGGTCTTTCACGTCTTCGTGAATGGCCTTAAGCGTGGCGGTGACCTGTGATAATCCTTCGTGCACGTCTCTTTGAAGGATGCCAAGGTCTTCTTTGAGAACGCTCACGTCCTGCGCGGTCGCCATTTCGCTCCGGATGACCTCGAACTCCCGGTGGGCGGCTGCGGCGAGCGTATCAAAGCGGGCATCTACCTTCGCGAAGCGGCGGTGAGTGTTCTCGAAGCCGAGCTTCACCATGCGACCGAGACGGTCAAGCGTCATAGGTTTTTGTTTGGGCTTGCGGGTGGGCATTGGTTTCAGTGTAGGGCACTCGCGTACCCTGTCAATCGACCTTTGGGGATTCTGCTTTGGGAAGCCCCGCTTCTGGCGAAAACGAGGCCTCCCAGGGGCTTTTAGGAGCGAGTGGCTCTCCGTTCCAAATACAGGTAGACAGACAGTTCCGCCGCCGCTTCGTCAGCAAAGGATTCGTACGCCGGCTGGCTGACTGCTTTCGCTAAGCATTCCTTGAGGCGCGACTCCTTCTCTTTGGTCTGGTACGAAAACCGCTCGTCGAATGCCTGCCGATCCCATTTGAGCGATGCTCCCATGATGACAGGATAGCTTCACGCTATCAACGTCGTCCTGCGTTATGTCTTGCTTTCCTGAGGCCGTTAGGTGCCGACTGTTATATTCGCCGTGTGTTTGCCCGTCGTACCCTCTGCGCACGTTCGGCCCGATAAATGATATGCAAGCTATTCATAACAATATATTTACATGATAGTGCGTAAATATACTGTGCGAAGAATATTACTATAGTGGCCTATATTTTAGAAATATGCTATATTTACTGAGCAGTGAATATAGAGACAATGCCAGATATTCAACAATTCGAGCAGGGGCTGCAAGCGACTCTATTGTCGGTGCTGCGCAAAATGCCCAATGTGACCTCGGTATATGAGGAAGCGTCGGAAGAGCCAGACAATGGAATCGACTTCGTCGTAAATGCGTCGGTGAATGGAAAGCCTGTGCGCCTGTTGGTCCAGGCGAAGAGTGTTCTCTTTCCGAGAACGTCCGAGCGGCGTTTTGGAACATGAAGTCCGCCTCCCAGCGGCCTCCAAAGGACGATGACTCAGTCCCGGTAATACCGATGATTGCTGCTGGCACGATCTCCGAAGGTGCCAAAGAACTGCTTCAGGCCGAACGCATCGGGTATCTTGACCGTGCCGGCAGCTTGTTTCTCCCCAACGACGATCTATACATCCTGATCGACAGACCGGCACCCAAAGAAGCGCGCAAGATGGACCGGCCCCTGTTCTCCGGAAACCGATCGGCCGTCATCCACGGGTTGCTGCTGAACTCGGAACAGTGGTTCAGCACCAATGAGCTGGCCAAGCTAGCACGGGTGTCCCCTTCGACCGTCTCTGTTACTTTCGCTGAGCTCGAGAAGCGGGATATGGTCGCGGTTCAGGGCAAAGGACCAAACAAGACTCGTAGGCTTTCTGCGCCTGCGGCGTTGCTGGACGAATGGACCAGGCAAACCGAACTTCTTCCGAAACCTGAGATCCGTCGCTATTACGTTCCAAGCGTCAAGCCCGAGGAGCTGATGAAAGCGATCAACGACATTTGCAAGAGGCTAAGCACCGCATACGTGATCACGCATGAATGGGCCGCGCAGCTCTACAGCCCCTTTCTGTCGAACATCTCGCAGGTGAAGTGCCGAGTCTTCCCGAATGGACCCCTCTCTCTGATTACAGGTGAACTGAATGCACGCGAGGTGGCAGAAGGAAGCAACTTTGGCTTGATCGAAAGTGAGTCTGTCAGGGACATGCTGTTTGAGCAGGAGATCCGCGGTATACGGGTCGAAAGCCCAATACTCGCGTACCTGGACCTGCTGGGTGGTGAGGGTCGGTCCAAGGAATTGGCAGAGCATCTCCGCAATGAGAGGATCGGATTCTGATGTCGAAGCCCAACACCATCGACGGGTACAACGAGCAGCTCACTCGCGACTGCGAGCGTGTCCTGGTTACGCTGCTTCGCAATCTCGGGCCGTGGAAGGACTCGATCTTCCTCGTCGGTGGGCTGACGCCGCGTTATCTGGTGCCTGATCGTCCCCCGGTAGTTCCACCTCATGCGGGGACGCTCGATCTCGACATCGTGCTCAACGTCGTGATCCTTGAGACGACGGACGCCTACAAGTCCCTGGAAGAGAACCTGCGGAAGATCGGTTTCGACAACGCGACGAACCGGAGCGGCCAGAAGCAAAACTGGCGGTGGCAGATTACGATGGCCGAGGGAAGCCATATTATCCTTGAGCTTCTTGCGGATCGCACCGATCAGGTAGGCCCTCGCGTGCAGCCGCTTCCCACGGACGGCAACATCTCAGCGCTCAATGTGCCCTATTCCTCCATGGTGTTTGACCTCCACGACACGACTGAGGTCAGTGCAGAGCTGTTGAGTGGGGATGGAACGGTGACGGAGATCATTCGCTATGCGAATATCGTGAGCTTCGTTTGCCTAAAAGCCTTCGCTCTGGATGGCCGCGTCGAACGCAAGGACCCGCACGATTTGGTTTATTGCATCGAGCACGGACCAGGCGGCTGGGAAGCCGCTGCCACTGCATTCCGTGACCAACTGGCAGGCAAACACGAGGCCGCGATTCGCCAGTGCCTGGGAATCTTGCGGAAGCGCTTCCTCAGCGACGAGAAGACGGAAGCCCACCTGAAAGACGGGCCCACGATGGTAGCCAACTTCGAGTTGGGAGAATCCGGAACCCGCGAGAACAGGATTTTGCGGCAACGCGACGTTGCAGCCTTCATGGAGCAGTTCCTGAACGCACTGGAGGTCGCTCCGAACGAGCCCATCCCGCCAGGCGAGGACGGTCATGAGTAGCCCTCTCTCAACCGGTCCCGCTGGTCTCCTCTTCGAATCCAAGGTAGGAGCTCACTATTTGCTCTCGATGCTCGTTGAGGCGCCAGCCCGCGGCCTGCCTGGAACGATCATCGACCGGGTCGAGATGCAGCGTGCCCCTCAGGGCATGCACCTCGATGACGTAGTCGTTCGAGCCCATGACCGATCAGGAAAACCGGCAATCCTCGAAATCCAGGTCAAGCGAACGATTACCTTCGCTCCGAAAGACGCGGTCTTCAAGGAGGTCATGGAGCAGATTGCCAAGACAGCGGCGAAGCCGGACTTCTGGACGTCGAATCACCAACTGGGCATCGCCACATCTGCGACTTCCCGCAAGATCAACGGGCCTTACCAGGATGTCTTGACCTGGGTGCGTCAGATCGGCGACGCGAAGACGTTTATGGAGCAGGTCGAACGCACCGGGACTTCCAATGACGAGGCGCGGTCCTTCGTTGCGACATTCCGCTCTCATCTCAAAGAGGCGGGCGCACCGCATGATGATGAAACCGTCTGGAAGGTTCTTCGGCGGCTCCACATCCTGACATTCGATTTCACCGCACCGGAGTCGTCCGCTCAGGAGCTTGCACAGGAACGATGTGCCCGAGCACTCGAGCCGGGCGAAGCTGGCCGAGCAGCCGATTTGTGGAAGGTGCTGACCGAGATCGCGACTGAGGCCGCATCGTCCGCCGGCGATCGAAGACCGCCCGCAGCTGCTCGAAGAGCTTCAGAAGTCTTCATTTCGGCTCGCTCCCGCATCGAGTAACGCAGGAGCACTTCGAATCCTGGCAGATCTGTCCCGGAGTGCGCTTGAAGACATCGATGACGCTGTGAGCGGAGTATCGCTGCCCCGCACTGACTATGCGTCAGCGGTCCACACCGCTTTGGACGAACATCGCTACGTCGATATCCGCGGCGATGCAGGCGTAGGAAAATCGGGCATCCTCCGCCACTTTGCGGAGCAGCTCAACGAAGAGTCACCAGTCCTCGTTCTCACACCGGAGCGTACGCCGGGAGGGGGCTGGCTTGAACTCCGGAGCAAGCTCGGATTCGATGGCAATTGCCATGAACTCCTCTGCGATCTTGCCAGGAATGGTGCTGCGATCGTCTTCATCGACAACCTAGACTTCTTTCCTCGCGAGGCCCGCTTAACGGCAATCGACATCCTCCGTGAAGCAGAATCTGTGCCGGGCCTGACTGTCATCACGACCGCTCGCCGCGAATACGGTGAAGTAGTGAAGGGCTGGCTGCCGCAAAACCTTATCGACAAGATGAAGCCGTCGAGTCCAATTCTGGTCGAGGAGCTGACTGACGCCGAAACGAGCGAGTTACTCGCTGCCGCGCCGCACCTCGGGTGGCTCCTATCAGAGGATCATCCTGCGCGGGCTGTGACGCGCAACCTCTATCGCCTGTCCAGGCTCTCATCACTTTCTCAGAGCGATCCAGTCCCTCCGTCTGAAGCGGAAATGGCCCTTCGATGGTGGTCTGTCGCCGACGGTGAGAAGGATGCGGCGTACATCGACAGGGCAAGGCTGTTGAAGGACCTCGCAAAGCAGGTGCTCGCCAAGGCAAGCCATCTTCATACGACAGGGAAACCTGCCGGGGCCATCCATGCTTTGGTTCAGAGCGAGACGCTCCGTGAGCTGGGAATCGACCGCGTCAAGTTTCGTCATGACGTCCTTCGCGAGTGGGCCGCCGCAAATCTCCTGTTCTCCGAACAGGAGAACATTGATCTACTGCCCCTCAAGGACGCGCCCCCACCAGATTTGGCGCGGGCCGTTGAACTGATGGCTCGAATGGCCATCGAGCGCACCGAGGACAGCACGGCCTGGCAAGGCCTTTTGCAGCGGTTCAGCGCCGAAGAGGTGAATCCGCTCTGGCGCAGAGCGGTTCTGCTCTCGCTTCCGCGTTCCGAGGTCGCTATCGATTCCCTTATCAAAGCATCGCCTGCTCTGTTTGAAAACGATGGAGCGGTCCTTCGAGAGTTGATTAGGACTGCCATGGCGGTCGAATCCGAACCTGCCTCGAAATACATCGTCGTCAAAGACCCGGAAAAGACGAGGCTTCCGGAGGGCTTCATTGTCCCGTCAGGGCCGACATGGACTCGACTGATTCGTTGGTTTCTCGCAGTTCCTGAGTATCTCCCCATCGCGGCGATTCCTGAAGTGGCCAGGTTGTTTGGCGCGTGGTGCATGACGTTCATGGGGCAAGATCCTCTGACACCTCATATCGTCCGCCAAGCCTATGAGTGGCTAACGATCATTGAGGACTACAAACACTCGAAGCACAAGGAATTTCGAGCGAAGCTGAACGATGGGGAGTGGACAGCGCTGGCAACAGAGGTGCGGGAGACGTTCCTTCTGTTCTGCAGCCGTACTCCGGAACTTGCATCGCAATACCTGAGGTCATTTGAAGGACGAAAACACGCCGAGCGTTCGATCCTGCAACTGCTCAAGTTCCGTGGTTCCATGGCGCAAGCAGCGCCGAAGGAGCTTGCGGACGCTACGATTCGAGCTCTCATTCCACCTGAAGCAGATCCTGACCACGACGACCATGGACCTGGGATGGAGGGGCCATTCGGATTCGCGGACTATCAATTTCATCCGATATCCCCGGCGCAGGGGCCATTCTATGATCTCCTATCGGCGGCCCCGGCCGAAGGACTGAGACTCATCCGTACCCTGGTGGACCACGCGATTTCATCTTTTACCGGTGGCCGTGACCCTGGAGATGACCTGTTTACCGTTCACATGCCTGGCGGCCCGCGAACATTTCCATGGAGGCGCTCATACGTCTGGTCACGTGAGTTGAGCGATGCGCCGGGTGTCGTGACTTCGGCATTGATGGCACTTACGCTCTATGCTCACCGGAGGATCGAATCGGGCGAGCCAATCCAGGCAGTGGTGGACGACGTAATTGGCGATGGCTCAGTGCCCGCCGCCTATCTGCTGGTGGTCGTGGATCTCCTGATCTCCCACTGGCCAAAGTCCCGCGAAGCGGCTGTGCCATACCTCGGGTGTCCTGACCTCCTGTCTGACGACAGAAACCGTCTGCAATTCGATGTACGGGAGGAGCTGAACTTGCCTGCTCCCTTCAATCTGCTCCCCAAGCGAAAGGAGCCTATCGGACTGGTCAGCGTCGAAGAGCTGGAGGCACTTCCATCCCACCGTCAGGTGTTAGATCAGTTGCTCGACAATCATGCCAACTATCTCGAGCCGCTGCCGAACGGCGAGCAGCAGCAGTTACAGAGTCTCCTCGAGACGTTCGGCCAGCCAACTGGGTGAACCGGATTCGAAGTCGAACCTGCTGGACCCGCGTGAGATGGTAGGTTACTCGCTCAACCGCCTGAATCCCGCAAATTGGAAGCTGGCCGAAATAGAGCAGGCGGATGGTCAGGCTAAGAATGAATTGGTCTATAAGCCCCCGCCTGAAGAGGCCGAGCATTTCGCGCAGCTTGTGCGAGAGGCCAACCCGCGCCAGGTTGACGCGAGTATGGTTAAGATCCTCGGTCAGCTCCTCAGCCTGCCTGGGCGTGCGACACCTGAGTTCATCATCCCTTCGGTGGAGTGGGCTCAGAAGAAGGCCGCAGAGCCGTCCTCCGGGGATGAGAATTTCGATTGGGTGATCGAAGAGACCATCCTTTCCGCTGCTCTCATTGCTACCCGCGATGGCGGACCGGAGGTTCGGAATTTCTTCCGTCCGTGGCTTACAGCGACGTTCCAGAAGGCTCTTCAGGCCAAGGACGATGATGTACATCGTGTGCGAGGTGGTCTCAAGTTCAATGCCGTAGCGCGAGCATTCCTGGGACACATCCATCTCTTGAAGGATCAGCACGCCACGGGTGAGTTGCGTGAGCTGCTTGCCATCGCCGGCCGGTCAAATCCGGCTGCGGCACACGGAATGGCACAAGGCGCCTATGAGCTGTCGACAATCGATGAGCGCCTGCCGAGAGCCGTGCTCCGCACCGCATTTCTCGCCATGAACAAACCAGATCGCGATTGGGACGCTCCGGAGCAGGAGTACCTCGACCGCATCGCTGCCAAGCAGCAGAGCATGGCCGCACACATTGAAGCCGAGATCTCGTGGCTCGAGAACCGCGGCCCAGAGCCCGCATGGCCGCAGTTCGTACCAAAGACGCCATATCTGGAATACGGACGCCGGGACAGGTTCAAGGAGCTCGAAGAGCGGATTCACAGCACCTCATATACGGATTCGCAGGGGGCTGCCCTTTGGCTCACGAGTATCGAGGAGCTTCTCGATGTTCCCACGAATCCTTGGCTGGTTGAGTTGGTCGCTACCTACAAGGACTGGACCAAGAATGCGAATGGATTTGGCTTCGATCCGGATGATCACATTGACGGTGAGCCGGATGAGTGGAATGCGGCGTACTTGAAGGTCGCTGCCCTGCCTCTCATCGGCGCGAACGATAAGCAGGTCGATGCGATCATTGACGATCACCTGTCGGGGCTTCCTGAGAATGCACTCTTCGAGCAACTCGCGACGTTCCTGGGAGATGTCGACCAACTCTACTTCAATGCGAAGAGGCTCTCCACTGAGGCCGCTGTTCGGGTGCGCTCCCGTCTAGCGCAGATAGTTCGAGAGACTCACGACTGGAAGAATCTGCGGGGGGATCGCAAAGAAGGGGCAGAAATGCACCTCGCGAGAGCCATCGCTGTGTTGTTCTTCGCAAACGGCGGTAGCTTCCTCGAGCCGTCAAAATCCTACCTACTCGAACCCGGCGTGCCTTTGGTCAAACCATTCTTGCCCATCTTCTCGGAATTGGTGGCCGACAACCCCTCGCCTTACGTCGGAGATATGGCTCTGCTCGTGCCGGAGGTTTCCTCACGCCCCGAGCACGCGGAACTGCTGCTGGCATGCGCCCAGACGTGGATGCCCATCTACAAAGGAAACAGCCTCTTCTGGCGGGATTACAGGTTTGGCCAGCGTTGGTGCCGAGTCATGCGGAAGATTCTCGCTGCCGATCCGGGGAGCTTCGCCTCCGGAACTGCCCGCCGGGTCCAGGTCGATCACATTCTGGCCTATCTGGTCACCGAAGGCGTGCCGGAAGCCGGTCAGTCAGAGGAGGCACTCCGGGATCTCGATTCTGCATCTAAAGCAAACCCCAGCCATACGTGACAGTGCGGTAAGGACAAGTGCGAGCACGTCCGACCGCGTGGAAGAACGGAAGAACATGAGCTTCGCTGCCGGAAACATGGCGATGCGCATGATGGTCGAGCTATCCACCAGGTGATTCCGTCAGGTTCTGAATAGCGGCGCCAACCAGATTCTTTTTCCCTATACGTCAAACCGTCAAACTCGCGTAATCTACACCTCATGGCCAACTCAGACCTGACGCTCGTGCGCACCTTTGAGCGCGAGCTCGACATCTCACTCCATGCCCTGCCTACGATCTCCCGCGGCGGAGAAGGAGCCATTTCACTAGCGGCCAAAGTGATCGAAGCCTGCTATTCCCAGAAGCATTTTGGAATTGCCCATTTTCTAAAAATGGGACTAGAAGTTTTGGCACCATATCTCGTCCACCATCGCAATTCTACTGAGCCCAACGTCTCTGAGCTGATGCACGATTTGGAATTTGCCGGGCACTACTACATCCTCCGGGACTACCTGTATTACACCTACAACGCACCCGGTTCGCTTGACTGGCGATTCAGCGATTTGAAGGTCGACATAGGCTTTCGGGACTGCTCCATTCCCAGGCAGTTCTACCTACAAGCCAACAACATGTTCATAACTTCGATAGAGCGTTTTGCTGATGACACTGCGGGAGATCAGATCGTAGCCGAATTGCAAAGCCAACATCCGGTCAAAGGCCAGCCGATCGATGACACCGTCCTGCAGGCGATCGAAGCCGAGATCGACACGAAGCTCAGCACGTACTTCAATTTCCTTTCGGGAGAGCCAATTGACCTTGGTGGGTGCTTGTTTACCGAGTTTGAGCGCGTATTCCGGGTGCTGCTGGTTCACGCTCTATTTCACCGCTACCACGCAAGGGCTTTGAGCCTCGGCGGGCCTGTGTACTATGAGCGTTCCGATTTGTTGGATAATTTGGTCACGGCTACCGGTCTGGATCGTAGCAAGTGTGAGCGGGTATTGGACGGCATCGTCTACAGCAAACGCATGGCGGAGGCGCGCATTCAGCCAATGTATTTCTCGCTTTACGAACTTGGAGATGCAGGGTCTTTGGTTATGATTCCCGATGACTTTGCCACTTGGGAGGGCTACATCGACATCCTGCGCATCGCGGCGCTTCGCAACCCAAGCCTGTACATGCGGAACGTCAGCGATGTGCTTTCTAGGAGGTTTGTGAACTCTGTAACTGAGATGTTCTCGGCACAAGGATTTCTCTGTGCGACAGAGGTGAAGCTCAGTAACTTTGCGTCGGCTCTTCCGGACATCGACCTGCTCGTGATTTCGGAAGAGGCGCCCCTAGGGTACGTTGTTTTTGTCTGCGAGCTTAAGGCGCCAATCCCTCCGCAGTGGGCCAAGGATCACCTTCGAGTACTAAACCAAGACAGTGTCGCCAAGGCGTTTCACCAACTCGAGAAACTCTCCGATTTCTTCGCAAGCCCGCAGGGACATGGGTTCCTCGCCAGCCTGTTGCCGAAGGGGGGGCTGCCGCATTTTGGGGGTGAGTTTCTTGTGGTCTACAAGTTTCTTATCATCACGTCCCGCAATGCAGGAATGTTCTTCTCCGATCAAACCCACACGATCATTGATTATCAGACTTTGGAGCGTGCATTAAAGAAATGTGACGGTGATGTGGCTTACTTGCTGCACGTCCTCGCGCACCTGGATTCTTGGCTTGACCAAGGTCGCAAAACCGGTACGCGCGAGGTAGCGGTCGGAAGACGGTCAGTGAAGTATGAGGTGACTGAGATCGAGCATCTGATCGACTTCTCAGCCAATGTGTACAAAAGCGCTGGGGTTCATCAACAGATGCTGGAGCAGTGCCTCCAAGAGGGAGGCCGTCCACTTGACGTGCTCAAGAACCGGAAAGGGGGTAAGAGTGATGAATCGAAGGATTAACTTAGCACTCGAACCGGAGCGAACGCGCGAACATGCATTGTGGCACTGGGTTTGTTGTCTCGCTTCCATCCAGGGCTGCTAACAGTGTGCTGCTGTGTTTTGAGATTATTCACTAGGTCAAACGACCAAACGACCTCAGAGGATGGGCACTCTGCGTTGGGGCCGGCACTTCCTATGGCTTGATGAGTGGTCCGAGTTGGGCGCCGCTTTAAAGTCAATGCTGGGGTTGCCAGGTTCTGTCTAAACAACTTGAAATTCTGCGGACCAAGACCAACGGGTGGGAGAGCAACTGCTTACAGTTTCTAATCTTGGCCGTTAAGCCCATAGCTGTCGGAAAACTGCGTTCCTAAAACACTTGATTTCGGAACAGCACGAAACACCCAGATTGCCCATGCAGAATGAACGGGTTGCGTGTTGAAGTCCTGTGAGGTTTTTGGAACGTCCTTTAAGCGGCGCCTCTTTTGCCCTTGAGACATTGGCTTACCTCAGGTGTCTGACCATCTGGACGGAATTGACTCAAGAGCTAGGCCAACACTCCATAAGACGGCTTTGGCCAACTCTTGCCGCCTACATCCGCGCCTAGTGTACTCGATGGGTCAGCAGACCAAGAGTGGGTATTCCGGTGAGAGTGAACATTGATTCCAGAGGAAGCCGAACATGATTCCGTTGTGATTCCGAACAGCATTCCGGTCTAAAGGTGAACGCCGATTCCGGTGGGAAGGCGAACAGTTTCTTGTCGCCTGGCGGAATGGCGTTCGGCCTCAGAGCGGAATCGCGTTCGCCTTCGACCGGATTCCCCACCAAGAGACAGAAGGCAGGTCCTGACTTTAGATCTTCTGGCCGAGAGCGTTCCGCTCTGCTACTGTAAGGCGTCAAAATGAAAGAACGTATTTTCATCTCTTACTCGCACAAGGACGGGGGAGAGCTGGCTATTCGCTTGCTCGAAGACCTGACAGAACGGGGCTACTATGTTTGGCTAGACAAAGAACGCGTGAAGGTCGGCTCTAGTTGGTCACGTGACATCGAGGAGAACCTCGACCTGTCTGAAGTTGTTGTCGCGGTGCTCAGCGCCGGGTCCCTTGAGTCGAAGGTGTGCCGCGGCGAGCAACTACGCTCGCTTCAGAAGAACAAGTGCGTTATTCCAGTGTTGGCGCAATCGGGCGCCGATCGCCCTGTATACCTAGAAGAGAAGAGTTGTCTCGATCTTTCGGATACTGGGATGTACTCTGTCAGGCTCGAGGAGCTCATCAGCGCCATTAAAAATCGTTCGGGAGCGATGCTCGCTCCTGGATTCGGAAGAACCCGCTACGATACGGTACCGCCATTACCGCAGAACTTTGTTCCTAGGCCCGCGGAGCTGGAAGCTTTGCGCGAAACCGTGCTTAGCGATCAAGATCATCGGCACGTTGCGCTTGTGGCGCTTCGAGGGATGGGAGGCATCGGCAAGACGGTTCTAGCGCAGGCACTCTGCCGGGACAGTGTTGTCCAGGCTGCTTTTCCCGACGGTGTGGTCTGGATCAAGGTCGGCGAGAGGCCCACTGATGCCGACTTGGTCCACCAGATGCGCGAAACGGCTCGAGCCATCGGTTGCTCGGCCGAGGGTTTTGACACCCTAGAGCGTAGTTCCAATTTGTTGCGAAGTCTTCTTAGCGACAAAATGGCTCTTCTAGTACTCAACGATGTTTGGGACTCAACCCCCGTCTATCAGTTTCAGCCGTCTGAAGATGCGCGCTTCTGCCGTCTTCTATTTACAACGAGAAACGATGAGATTTCTGCATCGGTCGGAGCACGTTCCCAGCCACTGGACATCCTTGATAACCAGCAGTCCCGTCGCCTTCTCGCCAGCTACGCGGCAATGAAAGACCGAGAGCTACCACAGGAAGCCGCCGGAATATTGAATGAGTGTCACGGCCTACCACTGGCGCTAGCCATGATTGGGGCACTTCTTCGTAACAAACCACGCCAGCGTTGGGCTGACGTTCTCGACAGCTTGCGGAATGCAAACCTGGACGGGATTAAGCTCAAGTTTCCAAACTACCCCTATCCCAGCCTGGTAGCTGCTCTCGAAACCAGCGTCGACAATCTGGAGGAGTATGAAAAACAGCTTTATCTTGGTTTCGCTGTATTCCCCGATCATACTGCAGTCCCAGAGGCAACACTCGAAGCAGTGTGGAAAATTGACGGGAAAGAGGTTCGTCGCGTCAATGACAAATTGGTCGACCGCTCGCTAGCAACGCGCGATGACCTGGGCCGGATGACCCTGCACGACTTGCAGTGCGACTACGTTCGTAAACGAGTCGGTACTAGCCCCCGCGAACTACACTCCCGATTGCTGAAAAGCTACAGGCATCTTTGCTCCGGGGGTTGGCATACTGGGCCTAATGACGGCTATTTCTTCGAGCATCTTGCGTATCACCTGACGGAAGCCGGGCGAATGACGGAGTTGCGACGAGTCCTCTTCGATTATTCCTGGTTGGAGAAAAAGGTGGAGGTGTCAGGCGTTCAGGGACTGATTGGTGACTTTGACGTTGCGCTTCATGAAAAAGCGAGAGGTCCGAACTTCGAACGAGGGAGCGAGATCTCTCTTCTGCTGGTTCAGGGCGCGCTACGGCTTTCGGCGCATGTATTGGGCACCGACATCCGGCAGTTTAGCAGCCAGCTTTGTGGGCGTCTGTCCCCGGAGACGAATCCTGCCATCGCGGGCCTCGTTAGACAAGCTCGAAAATCCAAATCTGCTGGGATCTTGCCAATTAAGCCTACGCTAATAACGCCGGGCGGCTCACTCTGGCGAACCTTAGCTAGTCACTCCGGTTATGTGAATGCGCTTGCGGTGACGCCGGATGGTGAGCTCGTAATAATTGCATTGGAGGATAACGTTCTCGAAGTTTGGGAAATGGCGAGCGGACGCAAACTATACGATCTCAAAGGTCATTCGGATTCTGTCGCAGCTGTGACTGTGACCCCAGACGGAAAGCTGATCGTCAGCGCATCTTATGACCATACGTTGAAAGTATGGGAAGTGTCTAGTGGACGCCAACTCCGAACACTTGAAGGACATTCGAACGTTGTCAACGCGGTTGTCGTCACCCCTAATTGCAACTTGGCGCTCTCTGCATCGGGAGACCGTACTCTGAAGCTGTGGGAATTGGATAGCGGCTGCTGCCTGCGTTCCTTTGTAGGGCATTCCGGACCAGTTTATGCGGTAGCGGTGACGCCGGATATGCAACTGGTAGTATCGGCATCGATGGATAAGACACTGAGGATTTGGGACGTTGCCAGCGCGAGCGAACTGCACACTATGACCGGACACACGGACTGGGTGCGGGCTGTAGCACTGACACCGGACGGCAAACTGGCAGTCTCAGCCTCCCACGATCAATCTCTAAAGGTGTGGGAAATCGCCAGCGCGCGCGAGTTACACACCATGACCGGACACACAGATTGGGTTCGCGCTGTCGCAATTACACCTGACGGCCAGTTAGCAATCTCAGCCTCAGAAGACCAAACGGTAAGAATTTGGGATTTGATCAGAGGTCGCGAAATCCGAAGTTTGATCGGGCACTCGGATAAGGTAACCTCGGTAACATTGACGACTCGTGGTGACCTGGCTATGTCAGGCTCGTGGGATCAAACTGTCAAAGTGTGGGCGACGGGCAGCGCGCCGGAACTGTGCGGCCCCGTCGGACACGGGGGCTGGGTCAGATCGCTTGCAATTATGCACGGAGAAAAGCTGGCTGTATCTGTTTCGGACGACTGTAAGTTGAAGGTTTGGGAACTAGAAAGTGGGCGCGAGCTGCGATCTCTCATCGGGCACTCAGGTTCTATCTATGCACTAGCAGTGACACCGGACGGCAAAATCGCGGTCTCCGCTTCCCGCGACGACACAATAAAAATATGGGACCTAGCGGACGGGCGTGAACTGCGCACCCTTGGTGGGCACTCAGGACCAGTGGCAGTATTATCGGCAACTTCCAATGCCATGGTTGTGGCGGCCTCCTCGCGGAATCTGACGGTTTGGGATTTGGCGAGCGGCTCCAAGCTGCGCACTCTAACTGGGCATACGGGTGTCGTCACGGCATTTGCGACAATGCCAGATGGAAAGCAGATAATCTCCGCTTCTGATGACCAGACCTTAAGGGTATGGGACCTAGCAAGTGGGCGTGAATTGCGTACCCTCCTCAGCTCTGGGTCAGTCACTGCATTAACGGTTACACCCAACGGCACGCTTGCTCTGTTTGCTTCCAACGATCATGCCTTGAAAGTCTGGGACTTGGGTCAAGGGGGCGGGTTGCGCATACTGGGTAGCCATAAGGCCTCGATTACGACGGTGGTGGCGAGCGCCGACGGAAAGAAAGCGTTTTCTGGTTCGGCAGACGGATGGCTAAAGGTCTGGGATCTGCTGACCGGGCGCGAGGTACGAAATATGCATAACCATCCAGACAAGGTTCTGGCGCTATCGCTCACTCGGGACGGTCAGGTCCTGGTCTCCGCATCTGATCGGATGGTGAAGCTTTGGGACGTTGGCAGCGGGCGCGAGTTAGGGATATTCACGGCTGACACTCCGATCGCCTGCTGTAGCGTGTCGCTCGCAGGGGATATTCTGGTGGTCGGCGATCGAAGTGGTGGTGTCCATTTTCTTAGTATTGAAACTTGGACACCAGATCGAGGTTTGCTGAAGATTGTTTAAGCTGTGGCTCCCCTACCGCGTCGGCGGATCTCAGACTATCGCGGCAAGATGTAGGGAAGCGCGTCCATAACCGAACATGAGTGATCTCGGGCAGGAACCCGCAAGGAATATCCCAAGGTCTGCATATTTCCGCGACCTCTTGGGTAAGATTCGCTTCTACCGTCCTACGGACGATTTG
Source organism: uncultured Acidobacteriaceae bacterium (assembly GCA_963791975.1). GTDB lineage: Bacteria > Acidobacteriota > Terriglobia > Terriglobales > Acidobacteriaceae > Bog-257. The sequence continues at coordinate 127,571 of CAWBUJ010000001.1, forward strand.
CTGATAGTCAAGAAAGCTTATGAGTTCTTGCTCCAGCATAAACAACCGCAAATGTGCTCCTCCGATGTGTCACCCCTTGTGAACTCCATGGAAGTGGCGAGCGTGACCACTGAGATGCGTCTCGACACCACGGCTATCACAGCCGGACTCTTGCATGACGCCGTCATGGACGCCTCGGTAACCATCGATCAGATCAGAACGGAGTTCGGTGAGCCGGTTGCTAACATCGTCGAAGGCGTCACCAAGATCAGTAAAATTGACTTCGCTTCGTCCGAAGAAGCCCAGGCGGAGAACATACGCAAGATGGTGCTCGCCATGATGAATGACATCCGCGTGGTGCTCATCAAACTGGCCGACCGTCTGCATAATATGCGAACTTTGAAGTATCTCTCAGAGGAGCGGCAGCAGAAGATTGCTCGCGAGACCCTGGATATTTATGCGCCGATCGCGCATCGTCTTGGCATGAGCAAGGTACGCGGCGAGCTTGAAGATCTGGCCTTCCAGTGTGTCGATCCCATTTCCTATAACCAGGTGAAAGAAGCCATCGAGTCGCACCGCAAGGAAGGCGAAGCATTTCTCGCACAGTTGCAGGGTGTGATCAAGGATAAGCTGCGCGAAAAGGTTATTGAGGCAAGAGTGGAAGCAGGCCTGAAAACGCTCCATAGCATTTACGAAGAGATGAAGGAAGAGAATATTTCGATCAGCCAAGTATCTGACTCCATCGCACTGCGCATCATCACGCAATCGATAGCCGATTGCTATGCCGTGATGGGAGTCATACACGACCAGTGGCGGCCGGTGCCGGGACTGATCAAAGACTTCATCGCGATCCCGCGCAACAACTTCTACAAGTCGCTGCACACCACGGTCATCTCCGAGAAGGGCCACGCCTTCGAGGTGCAGATCCGAACTGAAGAAATGCACAAGATTGCGGAAGAAGGCATCGCAGCGCACTGGAAGTGTAAAGATGATCCAGTGTCGGCTCGCGATGAACAGCGACTGATGTGGCTGCGCCAGGTGGTGGAGTGGCAGACGGACATGAAAAACTCCGACGAGTTCCCGGCCACGCTCAAGATCGACCTTTACCCGGAAGAGGTTTACACCTTTACACCCAAGGGCAAGATCGTCGTCCTGCCGCGCGATGCGACGACCATCGACTTCGCTTACACCGTCCACACCGAAGTTGGACACAGCTGCGTTGGCGCAAAGGTGAACGGACGCATTGTTCCGTTGCGTTATACGCTGCGCTCCGGCGACATCGTTGAGATACTAACTCAGCCGGGCCATAACCCCAGCCGCGACTGGCTGCAACTGGTGAAGTCCTCGCGTGCGCGCCAGAAAATCAAGCACTGGCTCAGCATGCATCAACGCGATCGCGCCATCGAGATTGGCCGCAAGCTGATCGAAAAGGAAGCGCGCAAATATCACATTGCGCTGAAAAGCATCAGCGAATCAGAACTGAGCCGGGTGTCCACAGAGAGTGGTCTGGCGAAACCCGACGATCTGCTTGCCGCTATCGGCTACGGGAAGCTTTCCGCCCGCAGCCTTCTAGCGCGGATGCTTCCCGCCGAGGTGGCGCCCGCGACCGAAGGTGACGATGGCTCGAGCGGGTTCGCCGGCACAGTCCAGCGTGTCTTTGGGGGCGATTACTCAGCCATCAAGACGCCCGGACACGACGATCTGTTGGTGTACCGCGCCCGCTGTTGTAACCCGATTCGCGGCGAGGAGATCGTCGGTTACGTGACACGCGGCAAGGGCGTGGCCGTACACTCCAAGTCATGCGCCAACGTAGTGAACCTGATGTTCGAGTCTGAACGGCAGATCTCTGTGGAGTGGGGGCGCGACGCTGCGGCGACGCGGGCTGCTGGTTATCCGGTAAAGCTGAGCGTTCTCTGCGATAACCGTCCCGGCATGCTGAAGGAGATCGCTACTGTTATCAGCGACGCCAAGAGCAACCTCCGCAACGCCGAAGCTAACCTGGCTGAAGACCAGGCCATCGTGGATATCATCGCCGACATCTCCGATCTCAAGCAGTTTGAGCGCATCATCAGCGGCGTCCGCAAAATCCCGGGTGTGCGCGAAGTGCAGAGGGTGCAAAAGCTGTAGGGGGCTGTTAGCTATTCAGTACTTCGCTTTCCGACGAGTTTTCTCACCCACTCGAAAAAAGCGAGAACTGAGTTGAGCGTCCAAGGACAGAACTGGGAAGTCCAGGTTATCGTCAAGCGCGTCCAGAAGCGTCCGGCCCGTCCTGCGTTCAAGGCGAGCCAAACGATGCTCGAACCGCGCCTTGGTTCTGCGATGAGTTGTCCCCGCGATCGTTCCCACCTGGTTTGCGCGACGGAGCTGGGCAAGCGCCTCACGCACGACCGCCAAAGCGCGTTGTGGTTCGCGGGCCTGGTGCTCGTAGTAGATCGCCAGCTGCTCGTATGCTTCGTAGCCCTCGCGAGAGTTTCCCAATGCGCTTTCCCATAGCTCGTGCGCGCGGCCGAAATCCCCGTCGCGTTTTGCCAGCCGGGCCAGCGCTGTACGAGCCGAACGATCGGTTTCCATCGGTAGCACGGAGCCGATCGACTGTTCGTACAATTTGCGCGCGCGCTTTACCTCACCACGTCGTTCGCAAATGCGCGACACGCCGTATAGCTCTAGTGCGTCCCCGCTGGTTGACTCCTCCTCGCCGAGGAGCGACAGGATGCGGCCCGAGAGTCCCGCCAGCCCGCGAAGATCCATCTGGTTGTGGAGAAAGACTGGAACCAGCGGCTCTGCGTGCCCGCCGCGTACAAAGTCGAGATAGATTCTTGGGATCAGCTCCGACGCCACGTCTGGGCCTCGGTCCCACCCCAGTACGTGACGTTCAAGTTGCGACAATCTTACGGAGCCAAGCCGCAGGCGCCAGAGATTCCGTGCCGGATGAAGGAAATCGAGGTGGGCTCGTAGAGTTGGCGGAGGAATGGTTCTCGTCATCCGATAACGCGTTTCGAGCGATGGCCAGTCGAAGGATTTGCCGTTGAACGTGGCCAACACCGGACGTTCTGCCAACCGCTCGGCGAGCGCCGCCAGTAGCGAACGCTCTTCACTGTATTCGCGCATGAACAACTGCTCGACCTGCAGTCCCCCACCTTCCCACCAGGCAAGACCGACGAGAAACGGATACGTTCCCGTCCCGCCAGCAAGTCCCGTTGTCTCTGTGTCCAGAAATAGCCACTGCTGAGGGTCCGCGACCTCCTCTGGCGCATCAGGTGCGAGTAGCTGCAGTGCCGCAACATCTGGAGCGCAAGGACCGTGGCCGCCATGCCAGCAGTGCTGCGACAGATGCTCGCCATGCTGGTTCCGCTTTACCGAAGCCCCCAGAATCAGCGCAAGCCTCTCTGATCCGATGGTGGCGTCCGAGGAGCGGCCGCCGGATTCTTTTTGAACTGGGTTCCGCGCAAGCCTGGCGATCTCCTGTTCCGAGCCGGGGCCGGTCAAGGGACGCTGAAGTGCCTTTAATCGTGCAAAGCGATCTACTGTCATGTGATTCACGTCAGGTTGAATATCCATTTGTTTTTCTTTCTCAGGCACATAGCCGCGCAAGGATCGCCAGAGCTACGTCTTTGGAGAGTTGACTGTTGTCACCCGCGGGGCCGACACACGACGGGCATCCGTTGTCACACATACAGCCAGTGATGAGTTCACGTGTGCGCGTTAAAAGCTCTTGGCAGATTCGATAGAGCGGTTCGCTGAACCCAATCCCTCCGGGATAAGCGTCATACAAGTACAAGTTTGGCTCGAAGAATTCTTTCTCCGTAGAGGCGGCAGCGAATTCCTGCCAGCTCGATGTCGGCGTTCCCACACGGCGGTCGCTCACCGACCGCGGTGCCAAGGTCTCGACGGTCGCACATCAGCAACAACGTTGCCATGGAGGAGAGCGCGTAAATTAGCCCGAAGATCCCACTTTGCCGCTCCGAAAGCGTGAAAGGCAAAGCCGTCAGCAATTCATGCTCAAGCGTCAGCCAGAATGCGGTCGTGTGCATTTCGTTCTCGGGTAGCTCCAGCTTTCCGGAGCCAACGTTCTCGTTCGTGAAGAACTTGATTTTCTTGAACCCGACGACCTGCGAACGCACCAGCACGTCGCCATGGGCGCGCGAGGCGGGGCCGGAGATGGTCTGCTCCTCGGCAACTTCGAGCACTCGCACCTGGGTGTAGCGGATGGCGTCGGTGAAGTAGTCCACATCCACACGCTTCACGTAGGCCCTCCGTTGGTCGAAGTCAAGCCGCTCAACGTGATACTGCTGTCCCTGATGAATGTAGATCGCCTGGGGATGGACGGTGGCTAGAGCGGACGAAAAGTCCACCTCTCCAATCACCTTCGGCTCGCCATCCTGTCCGCCCGTGGAGTCGATGATGACGAAATTGTCGGACGTAACCGACCGTAGGCTGATTGTGTCAGCAGGATAGCCCTCCTGGACCCAGTGCCAGTTGCCTCCGCTGCGCTGCAGAAACCCTGCTTCAGCAAGTCGCTCACAAAGCTCAAGCAATTCCACGTTTCCGAATCGCTCATCGGGAGAGAGTGGCAACTCAAACGCAGCACACTTCAAATGGTTCACGAGAATCTCGAGGTTGTCGGGCTGAATGTGCGCGTGCTCGGGCGAACTTCCGAAGAAGTACTCCGGGTGCTGCACGATGAATTGGTCAAGCGGCGACGAAGAGGCAACAAACACAGCGCAGGAGGTCCCGTTGCGGCGTCCCGCACGCCCGGCGCGTTGCCAAGTGGAAGCAATTGAGCCGGCGTAGCCTGCCATCACACAAGCGTCGAGTGACCCAATATCGATCCCCAGCTCCAGTGCATTCGTTGTCACCACCCCGCGGATCCGGCCATCGCGCAGCCCACGTTCAATCTCGCGTCGCTCAGTCGGCAGGTAACCCCCGCGGTATCCGCGAACCGGTTCCGCCTGTCCGGGCTTTGGAGGATTCGCCTGCTGCAAGTAAGTGAGCAAGACCTCCGTGTGCAATCGGCTATTGGCGAAGACAATCGTCTGCAGCTTGCGCGCCAGCAGTTCCTTGGCTACGCGGGTGGCTTCATTGATGTAGCTGCGCCGAATGCCGAGGTTTCTGCTGACCATCGGCGGATTGTAGAAAACGAAAAGCTTTTCCCCAGCAGGAGCGCCATTCTCCTCGACAACCTTTACTTCATTTTCGATGAGTTGCGAGGCCAACTCGCCCGGATTCGCGATCGTGGCGGAACAGCAGATGAACTGCGGATTCGAACCGTAGAACCGCGCGACGCGTCTCACTCGCCGTAGCACATTAGCAAGATGGCTCCCGAAGACACCGCGATAGGTATGCAACTCGTCTACCACGATGTAACGCAGGTTCTCGAATAGCCGCATCCACTTGGTGTGATGGGGCAGAATTCCGGTGTGCAGCATGTCAGGGTTCGTCAGGACAATATGTCCGCGCTCTCGGATCGCCTTGCGCGCGTCCTGCGGTGTGTCGCCGTCGTAGGTGAATACTCCAAAGCGGTCATTGAGCCGCTTGGAAAGTTCGTGCAATTCGGCAAGTTGGTCCTGCGCCAGCGCTTTGGTCGGAAACAGGTAAAGAGCACGGGTATCGGGGTTCTCCAGCACTGCATTCAATACCGGAAGGTTGTAGCAGAGGGTTTTTCCCGACGCGGTCGGCGTTACCACAACTACGTTTCTGCCTCCGTGTACTAGCTCGGCCGTGGCAGCCTGGTGCAAATACAGTTCTTTGATTCCCTTTGTGCGGTAGGCCACAGACAGTTCGCTCCTTACCCAGGCTGGCACGGGTCGAAACTCCGCCTCGCGGGCTGGGATTTGTCGCACGGAAGTCAGAACCTCATCTTTGCGGTGGCGTGCTGCCAGCATCCCTAGAACCTCTTGAACGGTTTCGAGCGTCGTGCCTGATCGCGGGACAAGGGCTGGTGGGGATGGGGTCATGAAATCTCCGTGGAAACGATATTCGCTTTTTGTTCGCTGCCAGCCTAGCATCTCACAGCGGACCAGTGCAATCTTGAATTGGAGCCAAGGCCACGGCTCTAACAACGTCCAAAGTGACGAGGGGCAAGTTCTAGCGGCGGCGAATGATAGGTCCATGCCGTCGGCCTAGATAGGCCGGCTGTTCCTGCGTCTGCCGCGCTTCTTGTTCCATTCGGAAACGGTGGATGTTCAGGCTGTGGTCGTCCATACCATTGGCGCGGTATTCCTCCAGTTTCTGCTGGATGGCGTCTTCACACGGCTTTGAAGAACTCTCAAACCAGGTAAGCATGGCATAGCGCACCATGTCGGCAACATCGTCGAGTTCATCGCCAGCCACCTTTTGCAGATCGCCGGAAATCTTCTCGTGGTGCATCCTGGTGCTGAGTGCCTCGAATATCAATGACTTGCCACGATTGCACTTGGTCAGCACAAGCTGGCCGTTCTTCAAGAGCCGATAGAGCATCTGCCAGCCGGCGATGCGGTCATTGCTCGCCGGCACAACGCTGAGGTCCCCGTACTGGGCAAAGACCTCCTGCATCTGTCGCGCCACGCTTGGGCCCGTACCGATGTGCTTGAAGTTGCTGGGGTCAAGATAGACGGCCACAATTCTCCGCCGCTGACCGCCAACTGATGGAGCTACAAAGCGCTCGCAAACCACCCGCGCGAACTCCGTCGCCTCCATCCGCTTTTCAACGATCGTCCCGAGCTCAAAGATGCGCCCAGCGAGAAAGCGTGGCTGGGGTTCCGTGATCGAGAACAATCCGGCGGCAGCCGACGATTTCCCGAAGCCAAAGTCCAAGCTGATGATGTGGTTCTCCCACCACTGCTCTTCCACCTCCGCCAAGTCGATCACTTGGTCAGCACGCAGGGACGAGAAGTACATGCCTTCCAATTCGCACCAGCATCCGGTTTCCATTGCGGGGGCGAGCGATCCCGACATCATGCGCAGGCGGAGGATGTATTTGTCGTCGAGTAACTGGTGGTCCGTCAGCCGACCGGGGATGAACGCAACCGAAAATCCATGGCCATCAGCAGATTGCAATGGATAGCCATCGGACGGCCACATCGCATCCCAATACAGCTTGCCTGCTGCTGGTGCTCTGTCGGGAGCGTGTACCGGACAGACGCCGCGGAGGAACATTGACTTGTGCCAGCCGGCACCGATGTTGCCCGGGTTGCTACCGAGTCGCACTCTTAAGCACAGCGAGCGGTCCGTTGAGCTGAGGCGACCCAGCATGTTGCGGACCTGATACTCGGTGTGCAGTGTGGATTCATCAAAACCGATGAATGAGTAACGAGGTCCGAGGTAGTCGAAGATGTCCCGATCATTGGCGATGTAGGCCAGCCGGATCTTGCCGCCGGATGGGAAGGTCCAGGTCCAGGTCGGCTGACCCACGAATCGAGCGCCCATCGAGCCGTACAGCCTCTGGGTTTTCTCGATAATGTCCGACATCTGGGGAAAGCTCTGACGGAAGATGATTGCGCGCAAATTGGGATTGCCAGATTCCGTTGCAGCGTCCACCAGCATCGTCTCGGTTTTCAAAGAGCCCGCCGCCCCACCGAAGAAGAGAATGTCGGCTGATGACTCCAGCACGGCTTTTTGGGCTGCCGTTTTGGCAGACCACCCGGGCGGATAGGCTTCACCTGAAGCTTTCCGAACGCTTGCCTCCAGCAACCTGCGCACGGCTGCCCGCGACTGGAGCGAGCCCAGTGGAGAGTCGGCAAGACCGGGAACTGTTGCACCCCCGATTTCTCTGTCGCTGTTGCGGTTCAGTAATTTACTGCTCATCTGGGGTCCCTCGACTGTGGGCATCAGTTGCACCTACAGCCTCCTCAAACCAATCTGGCAATGTGCCATCTCTTGCGTAGGTTTCCATCTCCTCCCGCGTCATGCGCTCGAACAGTTCGTTCAGGTTTACATGTTCGCTTCGGTCAACCCAGTGCCCCATCGCATTGATCTTGCTGTACGCCTGGATGGCAGCGACCACGGCGGCAGCCGTAACATCGACTTCGCCGGCCTTCTCGATAATTCGCTCCAGCGCGGCGCGGACGTTTCGACGCCGTTTGTCGATCAGCCCGAATACGTGTGCATGGCGATACACTCCGTCGCGACTGACAGAGTATTTCTTGGCTATCTGTGCCAGACTCGCCCAATTGACGAAATCCTGTTCGATGTCAGCTCGCCGCGCGTGCCGGCAGATACGGCACTGGTATTCATGCCGGCCGCGATTCACGGGATTCTTACCCACCTTGCTTGCCTGCTTCGTCTTCGTGCTCATGCCTCTTCTGGCCTCCGTTTGGCTTGAGTATGTTTCACTGAGCTCGTGGGGCCTTAGTGGTTGGCCCCATGGATAACCTCCGATGCCGGGCTGTCGTGCGAAACGTTCTCCGCGCTCTTGATTGTGATATCGATCTATGCCAGTTCGCTGTGCGAGCGTGCAGACTTGGCGTTCTCACTGCGTCCTCCGAGCGACCTCTTCAGTGATGTTTCGCAGTTTGCAAGTCAAGCACTCGTAGTCGCCAATGTTGTTCCTCCGGTAAAGTGCGTAACTCGCACAGCGCGGGCAGTGAGGGAACGCTCTTCTCTGGGGAGTTCCTTCCCTGGATGCGGGCTTCCCCCCAATCTTTGGAAGAAACCCAGGAGTGGCACCTGCAAAACCTTCAAAACCCGGTTTTGGGGGTTTTGGGGGTTCGGGTGGTGGAGATTTTTCTATTACCTCACCTGGCGGAGTCCATGTGAGCCATCGCGATGTACTCATTTCGCCCCCTGGACCCTCGGATTGATGGCGTACAGTTCGCTTGGTCGTCCACCGTTGGCCTTGTTTTCTAATGACAGAAGTCGAACCCATCCAGCATCTTCCAGAATCGCGAGAGCCCGGCGCACCCCCTCAGGAGTTGTCAGCCCGCGCCAGTCGTTTTGGTAGACATCCCTCACGGTGAAAATTCCTTCGATGCTCTTCCAGCCCGCAGCCAAGCGTCGCCCTAGCTCAGCAGCAGCCTGTCGTTCTGCCGAAATGATCATCGAGTAAATTCGCCGGGCGTGAGACTCCAGGTAATCGCACCAAGCGCCGGCCTGATTTGCATGTTGAAGGGAGACCGTGCCTGTACTGTCGTCCGCCAGCGCGAAGAGGAGCGCCAGCGAAGGCATCAAGCCCCGATACTTTGCCAGGTGACTGACAAGTGCCGGGTGTAGCCCAACGGCCCGCAACTTGTCTTCCAAGTCGCTTAGCCAAGCGACGAATAGCTCTTGAGCGTCACCGTCAAAGCGAAACCTGAGCGGCTGTGTCGCATCAAGCTGGGCCAGCCTGTGATACATGCCCGCGGCGTCCGAGATCGCCTTTCCGTGTGGCGCACGATCCACATAACACCAGTGCTTAGGAGTGTCGGGATAGACCAGCACCTGAAAGCGCTGGAGTAGGCCATCATTTAGTGGGCCATCTTGCAGCGCATCGCCCAAGTAGCTCCGGAGTCGCGCGGGCTGTATCCCGCCAAGCATAGACACGCAGCAGGCTTCTACATGGATACTGCCGCGTCCGATACGATCCATGGTGTAGCCGGTATCGCCGTTCCAGGCCGACAAAAAGAAGCCGCGCTCACCCTCGCGTCCCGGCTTGTCCAGAGTGGCCAGCCATCCCGACAGCTCATCACGGATCACTAGGATGCCAGCAGGGTTGTCGCGCATGATTTCGTGGAGCTTTTCCGGTGTCGCATCCTGCGTGATTAGTCGTCCACATGTCGGCATTGCGATCGAGTTATCGGGGCGTACTGGGGCATCCTTACCGCTTTTCTGCGCAGCTTTGTATTGCTCCCGCCAAGCCGCCTGGCGCAACTCGGCCTCTTCCTGCTGTTGCTCATAGTCGCTCATAGCGGAAGCGTGATCCGCGCGCCATAGCGCCTCAATCCGGGTGAGCGGTTGAGTCATGGCAGAGATGACTGGAGATTTCATCAGCCCTGGTGAGGCGATAATGCCACCCCATAAATTGGGCACCACGAGCCACGAAGTATCCGCCGCCTTGGGCTGTATCGTCGCGCGCCTGTTAGTGACGCCCGCTAGGCAAAGGACGGCCACCACAGCGGGATAGTCCAGCGGCACCTGCATCCGTTCTGCCGTGTCTTCTACGAGAGGACGTAATGACTCTGGCAGAAGCGCGAGGTCGCACGCCTCCACAGGCGGTAACTCGCCGCCGAGCGGCTCTGGCTTAGGCCAGTCACCCTGCGCCGTCTCCGAGGCTACTGAGAGCACTGGTCGGGTTGATAAGTCCGGGTCCTCGTCGATGCCCGGCTCGATCAGGCTTTCGACCTCCGCCAACAGCGAGGGCTCGCTCTCCAGCAGATTGCGATGGTCATATAGCTCGTGACTGCTCATCGCAACACCTCCACTCGCTGGGCATCAGCGGTGAGCACATATCCTGCCCAGCGCACCGCAGCAGCCATATGCGCTTGTGTCTCGGGATGGAGCACGTATCGCGCCCGCTGCAAAGGCGCAGCAAAGCTGAGCAAGGTGTAAGCCGGCAGCACATAGTCATCTCGCAAAACACAGGCGGCATGCGCCCGCCGCCACTGCCGGTCATCCCACGGTCCGGGGGTGGCCAGCACACGCTCGCAAGCGAGGACGCGGTCGCGGCACTCGACCCGTGTTGCGCGCTCCAGAACAGCGAGTTTTCGCGCAGCACTTTCCAGGCGCTCGCGCTGCCGCTTACGCTTGGCCATCTCGTTGCGCCAGTCGTCTTGCCGGCGGTCGTCCAGCCGGACGCCCGCCAGTTGCGCGACATACCGCAGTGCGCTCGGAAAGTCGCAGTGATGCACGGCTCGTACCAGGCCATACACGTCTCCGCCCGCATGGCACCTGTGGCAGTGCCAAACGCGATCGCTATATGCTACGGTTCCCTTACTGCTGCCTCGGCACAGCCCACAATCAGCGCGCTTTCGCCGCCGCGAGCGCCAATTCAGGTGACGGAGCATCTGTGACACAGACACCATGCGGGCGATGTCACGGATGTCTAGTCGCGCGGTCGATGCGGCTCTCACGACTGCTGCTCCGCCGCGCGGACGTGATCGCAGCGGCAGAAGGCCACCAGGGAGGAGTACTTGATCATGACCCTCTTCCCGATCCGCACGCAGGCGAGTTCTTTTCCCGCGAGTAGATAGTCCACCGTGCGTAGGCAAACCCCGAGCAACGTCGCAGCTTCCTTTTTGCTGACCAGTAGTGGTTGTCGAGTGTTGGTGCTGCTTTCCATTTTCTTACTCCAATAGAAAACCCGCGTCATTCGCGGGTTTTCAATCTTGTTATGTTGTCTTGATTTGGCCGTACTGGCCTTATCGACCCCTAATTTGCTGACTTACCGCGCAGCGTTCCCACAGTAAAGCCTGCGCGATGATGCCGGTCCCCGATTTGGATGTTGTACAAATTGTGGTTGGTCAACATGAGCTTTCTCGGACGAAACCAGGTAGCCCCGCCGGACGCGACCAGCCACTGAGCTTTCTCTAGCGAGACCCATTCCAACGGTCTCCCTTGCTCCTGGGCACACCTGTAGACCGGATACGATGTTGTTCGCACTTCGCGGTTCCTCATATCTGAGATCGTTTTTGGACTGGCGGCGCCAGTTGTTGCCCCGCACAACTGAGCAACTGCGTGCAGATTCTCACGGGCGAGCGATGCCATCAAGCAGCGGCGTTCGCATGCTGTGTAAGTCTTTAGATTTATAAGAGCTTAGGGAAAAGGCAACCACTCACGTTGTTTGCGTGCGTTTTGTGTTGTCTTTGGTTTTTCGGTTCTGCTGAGCCCTCAGCGTATCGACGAGGCGCGGAGATACACCGTGTCTTCTCGCTACCACCTCTAGAACAATCGGATAAGTAAGTGCTCCGTCGGAGTCAGGACGGTTGCGAGGGGGAAGAACCCAGCCGAGAACGATTCGGCTACGTCTTTGGGGGCCTTTGATGCGGGGGGCGATTTTGCAGTAGGCGACGCAAGTATCGGCCATCTCTTTATCTTTGAGCACGTTATTCGGCTGCTCGCGCCGAAATTTCTCAGCAACAGCGGTGAGGAAAGACCCGCTCTTTTTTTTTGACGGAAGTTTCTTCCGATGTTTGTGCAGCCATGCAACGAAATCCGCATAGTCGCTATATGTCGAGGGCCGCGCGACTGTCCCGCACCGCCTTTTCTCAAACAGTTCCAACAACTCGTCCCCTGGGTCAAGGAGAGCGGGGTCTATAGTTTCCAGCCATCGCTCTTGTTCATCCAAAAGCTGCAGGGTGTGGAGCTCGGACACAGCTTTTCTCGCAGCTGTTCTTTTCGGACTTGCAGAGACCTCCCGCTCCCGCTGTTCCTTCTGTTTTCGTTTCCAATATTCTTTCAACCAACCTTCGGCCGCTTTTCTTCCGTCTTTCACGTTTCCCAGGTTCCCCAGAACCAGCGCCGCGATGGCTTCGTCTTTCCATCCACAGCACAACCACTCCCAGGGATGATCCTTTTCGAAAGAGATAAGCATCGCCGCGACCTTGTTCGCTGCACCATCCTCGCGACACATGTCCTGATATTCCCAGTACTTCTCTTGGCAAAGTAGGAGGTCAGGAGGATCCACGTATGAAAAGGGCGGGAGTGTCAGCCTAAGCTCCGGGATGTCACAATTGAGGATGCCGATTTTCCACTGAAGCCTTGCTACGCGGAAGTGCTCTTCGACGGTGACTGGCTTACCGAAAAGGGCGCGAACGAAATCCTCAGGCATGTCCCCAAAGGATATGCTCGCATCGGTCGGCGAGGGCTGCGCCTCCATCACCTGCCCCACGCCTCCGGGGGTATTGAGTTCCCTTTTGCTTGACTGCGGCTTCATCTGCCGATGATAAATCTTGCAAAAACCTGCTGGCAAGTATTATCGTGGGATCGCATGACAACAAAAGTCACCGCCGAAATGCGAAAGCTGATACGCCAAGAACTGGCTAGTGCAGGCGGCAAGGCCAGAGCCGAGAAATACGATCATGCCACCCTTAGCAAATGGGCAAAGCTAGGCGGACGACCAAGAAATAAGGATGTCCAGGCAAGAAACGAGCGGCGGAACACCGTGCCTCATCACGCAGCAAGGAGCGGCAGAAATGAATGCCCAGACGAGTAGCAAGAAAGTTCGCGGCGTATTCGAGAAGATGCGGGGATCTGGCATCTGGTGGATTCAATACTTTGATGCGGAGGGTCGCCGGCGTCGGGAAAAGGTCGGAGCCAAGGGCATGGCCATCAAGCTCTATCAGAAGCGTAAGACGGAAGCCCTACAGGGCAAGAAGCTCCCAGAGAATCTCCGTTCGCGCCCATCGACGTTGCGCGAAATCGGCACGGCCGCTCTCGAGTACTCGCTGGCGGAAAAGGCTAGCCACCGGCACGACGCAATTCGCATGGCTCCGATCCTGGAACAGTTCGGAGAGCGAGCTGCGGAGAGCATCAAACCTGAGGAGCTCGAACGCTGGCTGAATGATGAGGCTCAAGAGCGGGGCTGGGCGGTAGCCACCAAGAATAGATATCTTGCCTTGTTGAAACTGACCTATCGCCTGGCGGAAAGAAACGGCAAAGTCAGATACAATCCGGCTCGATTGCTGCGGATGCGTAAAGAGAATAATGCGCGGCTACGGTTCTTGAACCAGTTCGTGCCTTTGAAGACCAAACTCGATTACCTGACAGAGTGTTCCGACGAGGAATCGCGCCTGCGGGCGGTGATAGCCAAGAACTATCCCGAGCACCTGCCGGAGTTTGACATCGCCTTGAACACCGGAATGCGGCCCTCCGAACAGTACGGGCTCACCTGGGACCGTGTGGACTTGACGCGCAAGATCATCACGATCCCAAAGAGCAAGAACGGGAGGACCCGGCACATACCGGTGAACTCTGTGGCGGTCGCCGCGTTCAGGGCGTTGCAGCAACGTTCGCCAGACAGAGCGGGGCCGGTGTTTGTTACTATGACGGGAGAGCCATTACATGGGTACAAACACTGGTTTGAACCGGCGGTTGACGAGGCGGGTGTCAGGGATTTCACTTGGTACTGCCTGCGCCATACGTTCGCTAGCCGGTTAGTAATGGCGGGAGTTGATCTCCGAACGGTGGCAGAACTGATGGGGCACCAGCAGATTCAGATGACCATGCGCTACGCTCATCTTGCTCCAGCTCATACGTCGGAAGCTGTTGAGCGGCTGGTCGCTAACGCGGCAAGCCGGTGAGGCGAAGACGGCACAAGACAAACCTAGTGCCACCATAAGTGCCACCATCGCGAAAGAGAGATTTTAGAATGCGTTCACATATTGCCTTTAAATCAATTGTTATGTGTATTTTATAACTCGTCACGGGCCTGTAGCTCAGCGGTAGAGCAGGGGACTCATAATCCCTTGGTCGGGGGTTCGAATCCCTCCGGGCCCACCAAGTGCAGTCGCGATGTAAACATGAATCATAACCGTTGGAACGAGATGAGCCGCCATGTCACACATTGAGTCGCACCCGCCGGGATCGTTTTGCTGGCTCGAACTGGCCACCACCGATCAAGCTGCAGCCAAGTCGTTCTACTCATCGTTGTTTGGGTGGACGCCGTCGGACTCACCGCTGGGGCCAGGCGAGGTCTACACCATCTTCAAGCTCGAAGGCCGCGATGCCGCAGCCGCGTACACCATGTTCGCTGAGCAGCGGTCGCAAGGAATCCCGCCGAACTGGATGCTGTACGTCTCGGTCGTGAACGCCGACGATGCTGCCGGGCGCGCCAAAGCGGCTGGTGGCACTGTGCTGAAGGACGCCTTCGAGGTTGGCGAATCGGGGAGGATGGCGGTGCTCCAGGACCCCACGGGCGCGGTGTTTGCCGTCTGGCAACCCAACAAACATCCAGGAATCGGCATCGCCCATGTGGATGGAACTCTGTGCTGGGCTGACTTGAGCACGCCTGACCCGCAGCGCGCCAGCAAGTTCTACCACGATGTGTTTGGATGGGAGATGCTCACTGAAGACGAAGACCCCGAGCACGAATACCTGCATATTAAGAACGGCGAGCACTTCATCGGGGGCATACCTCCCGCCAAGTATCACAATGCCAAGGCCCCGGCCCATTGGCTGGCCTACATCCTGACATCGAATTGCGATGTGACGGCCGACAAAGCAAAGCAACTCGGCGGCCACCTCTACCTGGCGCCGACAACCGTAGAGAACGTTGGCCGGATGGCGGTCGTTGCCGACCCGCAGGGCGCGGTGTTCGCGCTCTTCCAGCACATTCCGCGGGGCTAGTCGCGGACAGCAGGTGACGAATGGCAGAAAGCAGGGACCAATCGCAAAACGTCGCCTGCCGTCGTGCGACCCAAAACGGGAGGTTGAAATTCCTTCCTCGCATCTCTTTGGATGGATTCTGCTACCGATTCTCTCTGCCCAGCGGTCTAATTGAGAGGCAGGGATGATTTGGGTTTGGGTTTCCTGCCGCTCACGGAACTATTTCCGCCTTCCGCACGTAACCAACAACAGCAGAACACAATTCCGCCCATTTATTGGGAGGCGACAGTGGCGAACGGCAACGGCAAAAAGAAAAAGAAGCGCTGGCTCATCATCTCGATCGTCTCGCTAGCGGTCCTCGCATTGGTCATCGTTGGGGTAGCAGCGACCCGGGGCGGCACCAAGATCGATCCCACGAAGCTGGCGAAAGTCGAGCGCGGCGATCTGGCGAAGAGCGTCGTCGCGACTGGCAAAGTCACTCCTATTACCAAGGTTGAGATCAAGTCCAAGGCCAGCGGCATCGTCAAGAAGTTATATGTTGACACGGGCGACAAGGTTAAAGCTGGGCAGGTCTTGGCTGAGCTCGACCGGGTGGAGATCGAGGCTCAGGTAAACTCCGCACGCGCCCAGTTGTTGTCATCAGACGCCAACCTCAAGAGCGCTGAGGCGGACTTGAAGCGGGCTGAGGTGGATGCGCAGGGCGTGGATATCCCTACCTTGCAGCGTGCCTACGAGCGTGCAAAGGAAATGTCGAAGGATGGCGTGGTCTCGCAGGCCACGCTCGATGACGCACAGAGGAGCTACATTCTGGCGGTCAACAAGCGGGACTTGGCCCGCGCTCAGTACGCGGTAAACAAGGCCAAGGTCGCCCAGGCCCAGGCGCAGGTGAAAAAGGATCAGGCCAGCTTGAACCAGTATGAGGAGCAGCTAAGCTACACCACGATCACCGCGCCGATTGACGGCATCGTACTCTCGCGCGACGTGGAAGTCGGCGACGCGGTGAGCTCTATCCTGGTGCTCGGATCCGGCGCCACGCTGGTCATGACCCTCGGCGATACCAGCGAGGTGTACGTGAAGGGCAAGGTGGATGAGAGCGACATCGGCAAGGTGTATCTGGGACAGCCCGCCCGCATCCGGGTTGAGACCTTCAAGGACAAAGTCTTCACTGGTCACGTCACCAAAATTTCGCCCATGGGTGTAGAGAAGGACAACGTGACCACTTTCGAGGTTCGCGTGTCTATCAACAACCCCGGTGGCGAGTTGAAGGCCGAAATGACCGCCAACGCGGAAATCATTCTCGACGAGCACAAGAACGTGCTGATGATTCCGGAAGGCGCCATCCTGTACGACAAGGACAAGAAGGCGTCGACGGAAGTGCCCGATCCAAAAGCAAAAGACGGTATGCGTAAGGTCGCGATCAACATCGGGATCTCCAACGGCGCCAAGACCGAAGTAACCTCGGGTCTCAAGGAAGGCGAACAAGTGGTTTTGCAGCAGTAACGTGATTTTCTTTTCAGCGGGCTGCCGGCGAGGGCAGCCCGTTCTGCGAGCGCGCTTACCCCATATCCCTGCGAGGCTTTATGAAGAAATCAAGCGTGGCCTTCCTGCTCAGCTTCTTGTTGATTCCCGCCTTGCTGCATGCGCGAGTCGAAGGGCATTTCGACCGTACGCTTACTGTGTCCGGCGTTGTTCACCTGGACCTTACGACTGGCTCAGGAGACATAACCATCAAGGCGGGCAGCTCCAACCAAGTGGTCGTGCACGGCAGGATAAGCGGCAATAATGAGTGGTTCTCCAGCTCGGACAGCGCGGTTCGTCAAGTGGAATCGAATCCACCGATACAACAGAACGGCAATGACATCAGGATCGGCTATAACCTGCCCGAAGATGTAAAACGGCACGTCTCCATCGCCTATGAGGTGACGGTGCCTGCCGACGCGGTTGTGCTGGCGCATAGCGGTTCGGGTGGCGTGGACATCGGGGGTATTCGCGGCGAGACGCAGGCCCAAACCGGTTCGGGCGACATCCGTGTGCGCGATCTAGGCGGCCGCGTGCACGTGCAAACCGGCAGTGGCGGCATCCGCGCCCAGGACGTCGCCGCCCCCTTTTACGGGCATACCGGGAGTGGCGATATTGAAGCCGAACTCACCGGCTCCGGCGATGTCGATGTTCAAAGCGGTTCTGGTAGTGTCCGTCTACGCGGCGTTAAGGGCGGATTGCACGCGCGCACCGGAAGCGGCGACATCAGCGCGGATGGCAACGCGTCCGGTCCCTGGCAAGTGCACACCGGCTCAGGGACGGTTCGCCTGGCCCTCGGTTCCGGGGGATGCAATCTGGATGTGCACACCGGCTCAGGCTCTATCCACTCCGATCTGCCGATCACCGTGCAGGGTTCGATGGGAAAACGCGAACTGAAGGGCACGGTACGCGGCGGCGGACCGGAAGTCGCTGTGTCCACCGGCTCCGGCGATGTGGACATCCGCTAGCGTCGCATTCGGATCTTTTCTACAACATCTTGTGCCAGTATTGCACGCAGACCGGAGCGAACTTAACAGCTCAGCCGACTCCACTGTCGTAGCAGGCTTCCGGCCCGCTGTTCGTGCAGCTATTGCTGGCAGCTCTGGCTATCCACTGCTACGTCACGCACTGTCAGCACCTCTTCGGCCTTGCTGTTCGTTCTATGGCTTCTGGCCTCCGGACCAGCGACCGTCACCGTGTGACCGACGTAGTCGGACAAGTCGATATACTCGCCTGGTGTCACCTTCCAGGTAGCTCCGTCTTGCCCCGTGAGCTTGTAGTGGCCAGAGCTTCCCCCGTTCTCAAGGCAGCCCGTGACGACCTGGTCACGGCCATGCGTAACAGTTGCGTTACCAGCCAGCGTAAAACCACCGAAAGCGAAAAGAGCAATTATCCCTAGCGCGACTTTGCTTTTCATCTCTTTACCTCCAGCGAGTATCCTCTCGCGTCTCATCAATTAGCTTGATGGCGATCGTGGGAAGAACGGTTGTCCCAGTGCGGATAACCCTATCAATAAAAAGTTGGTTTTTAAGACAGTTCGAGTAAACTTCGAGATTGGGTCCGCTCACAAACCCATAAGACGACTCATGAAATCGTGGTGACTTGTCTCTCGGTTTTGCAAAACCTAAGGTCGCCGCTGCTCCGCCGCTGCCCGCAGGCGGGCGCCGAGTCGTCCGGTAACCATCAATCCCAACATTCGGAAGTCGCTGATGAAGGACCAGAAGGGATGCCCGAAGGTAGCGGGCGTGTTCTTCTCCAGGAGAAAATGTCCGGTCCAGGCAAAACCGCAGCCCAGCGGGATCCAGAGCAGCGCGTACCAGGGATGGTGCGTCGCAAAGGCAATGATCGCCACAACGAGACCCAGCGATGTTCCAACGGCGTGCATCCAACGATTTCCAGAGTCGCTATGCTGTTCGAGGTAGAAGGCGAAGAATTCGTCATAGGAACGAAATGTCCGCGGCGCTGTCATCGCAACCCCCGCTCACCTGTCGGCATCCTGTTGGCACAACTGCGAGAGTGTACTACTCAGGGCAGGCCACTTGCGATAGGCTACTATCTTCTTTCCTGCATGTGGAGATGGGAGATGCAAGTCCGTAACGTTTTGCTGCCGCTGGTACTCGGCACGTTCTGCTCTACCGCGGCAACCGCCCAGAGTCCCTTTGCGCCAAAGGTGTCGGGGCCTCTCTCGCAACGCGTGGTGGCCTACCAGATTGACGCGAAGTATGACCCAGCGCAGCACACCGTCGACGCCACCGAGACTCTGACCTACCACAACCTCACGGGCCAGGCCCTCGATCTCTTTCCTTTCCACCTGTACCTGAACGCATTTCAGCCGCAGTCCACGTGGATGCACGAGGCGCATCGCGACGGCAGTTTCCGCTCCAGCCAATTCGAGACTTGGGAGTCGAAAGAGGCCGGTTCTAACCAGGTCAGTTCGATCGAGGTTGTGGGCATGGGTGACGTCACGAACCAGATGAGGTTCATCTCGCCCGACGACGGTAATTCCGACGACAAGACGGTGTTCCAAGTTCAGTTACCGCATCCGGTTGCGCCCGGTCACGATGTGCAGTTCAGGATCAAGTTTCGCGCCACGTTCCCGGAAGTTGTCGCACGCACCGGATACAAGCGCACTTTCCTGCTGGCCGGACAATGGTTTCCCAAAGTTGGGGTCTGGTGGCGCGGCGCATGGAACTGTCATCAATTCCACGCCATGACCGAATTCTTCGCCGACTTCGGCACCTACGATGTAAGGATCACCTTGCCGAAGGACTACGTCATCGGCGCGACCGGCGTGCAGACCAGCGATAGCGACAACGGCAACGGCACCAAGACCGTCGCTTTTCATGCCGAGGACGTCCACGATTTCGCCTGGACCGCCGATCCGAACTTCAAAGCAATCGATAGCCAATATGACGGTAGCGATGGGCCGGTGAAGATTCGCCTGCTTAGCTATACCAGCCACCAGAGGTCTTGGCAGCGCTACCTGGATGCGCTGAAAGGCGGCATGCAGCGATTCGACCGGTGGTATGGACCGTATCCGTATGCCCAGATCACCGTGGTCGATCCGCCGCACGGGGCCGACGAGGCCGGCGGCATGGAATATCCGACGTTTATCACCGCGGGCACTAGCTGGTTTGCCTTCAAAGGCGATCACGACACCGAGGGGGTCACGGTACACGAGTACGGACACCAATACTGGTACGGAATGGTGGCCACCAACGAGTTCGAGAACGGCTGGCTCGACGAAGGCATCAACAGTTACTCCGAAGTGAAAGTGCTCGACAGCATGTACGGCCGTAACGCCAGCAGCCTCAACCTGCTGGGAGCGCAAGAGGGCGACGCCTCAGTCCTCAGGAGCTATTACCTGCCGGTGGCCAAGACTGACGCGCTTTCGCGTCCCAGCTACACCGACATGAGCTATGAGTCGTACGGCGGAGTCACCTATGGAAAGGCGGCAACCATGCTTATCTCTCTGGAGGCGATTGTCGGCGAGCAGACCCTGAAGAACGCACTGCATACCTACTTCATGAAGTACCGTTTCACCCATCCCACGCAGGAGGACTTCCTGCGCACCGTGAACGAGGTCGCAGGCCGCGATTTGAATTGGTATTGGGACCAGGCGGTGTACGGCACGCAAGTCTTCGACTACGCGGTGCTGCGCGCGGATTCGACCCCGACCAACTGGTATGAGGCCGACGCAGAGGAAAAACCAGGCGAGACCACGTACGAAACACAGGTCATTCTGCAACGTAAGGGAGACTTCGTCTTCCCGGTTGAAGCTGAGATCAAGTTTGACAACGGCGAGAGCACGCGGGTGCGCTGGGACGGCAGAGATCGCTGGGTGCGCTACGTTTATCTCAAGAAGGCGCAGATCGCGTCGGTTGAACTGGACCCCGATCATCGGATCACGATGGACCGTAATTACCTGAACAACAGCTACGCCGCTGAAGAACAGCGTGGAGCGATCCATAAGATCGCCGCCTACTGGATGCTTCTGACCCAATTCCTGGCCCGCGCCCTGAGCTGGCTGGTATGACCGCAGAGACCATGTCCAACGATCGCGAGGGATTGGTCGCAGCCGGGGCCAGCCTGGTGTGGCGCCGCCAGAGCATCCTGTGGTGGGTCTTCGCAGTGGACCTCGTGCTGGGATCGCTCGGCACTCTGCCTGCGGCCCTACACCTCAAGCGCGTCCTGGCCCACAGCCTCGCAGGGGAACAGCTCGTTAAGGGTTTCGACCTGGGAATGTTCTATGAACTGGTACGAGTGCCGGAAGCGGGCCTGTTGCGCTTCACTGCCACGTCTTGCCTGTTCGCGGGCTTGTTCGCCCTGTTCGTGCTGTTCGTAAGCGGCGGAATCCTTCAGGAGTATCGCCAGGATCGCCGGCTCAGCGGGAGCGATTTCTTCGCAGCTTCGGGTTGGTTCTTCTGGCGCTTCGTGCGGCTCGCATTGTTTTCGCTTGTCCCCTTCGCGCTGCTCGGAAACGCGTACCTGGGCGTCGAGAAAGTATCGGACTACCTGGGCGACAAAGTTGCTGCCGATCAGGTCGGCTTCGTCATCTGGCTCGCGTGCATTGTAGTTCTGGTCCTGCTCACCCTGTTTGTGCGGCTGTGGTTCGATATCGCGAAGGTGGACGCCGTCGCGCGGGACGAGCGCCGCATGCTGCGCAGTGCGTGGAAGGGCCTCGGCATCAGCCGGCAGGAGGTCTGGTCACTGCTGTGGATGTACCTCCGCATCAGCCTCGTCGCCTGGATCGCGCTGCTGATCGCTCTCCTGATCTGGACAAAGCTGCCGCCGACCGCGGTCCCGGCCACTTTGATTCTGTTCGAATTGGCGATGCTGGTGCAGATTGGATCGCGCTTATGGCAGATGGCTAGCGTGACCATCTGGTATAAGCGGCGTGCCGAAGCGCTCGGTCTCGACTCTACGAATCTCGCACCCCCGCCGCAAGAGACAATCGCGCCGGACCCACAGTTGCCGCTCTATCCGGAGACAGAATTGCCGCCTGCCGACGCCTAGCCTAACAGCGAAACGGGGCGCACGCGGCGCCCCGTTTCATTTCTTCAGGTCAGCCTTTACTCCGAAGATCCAAATTGTTTCAAGTCTTCGGGTCCATCTGTCAGCGCCACCGGCTCTTTGCCCTGAACCATTACCCGGACCGATTCCACCACGTCAGGATTGGCCAACGTTGTGATATCTCCGGTATTCATGTTGTTGGAGAGGGCCGCGAGAATACGCCGCATGAGCTTGCCGGATCGGGTTTTGGGCATATCCGGAACGATGAGAATCCGGCGCGGGCGGGCAATCTTGCCAATCATCGTTTCAATGACGTGATTGACCTTGCCCAGGATCTCTTCATGCTGATTGGGCAGTACATCAGCCTGTAGGACGATATAGACCTCGGGCACGCGGCCTTTGATTTCGTCGACCACCGGCACCACCGCCGCTTCTACCACTTCGGGAACTGTGAGGCACGCAGACTCGATTTCCTTTGTACCGAGGCGGTGGCCGGCGACGTTGATTACGTCATCCACGCGTCCCAGAATCCGGAAGTACCCGTCCACGGCGAGCACCGCTCCGTCCGCGGCAAAGTATGGCCAGTCCTGCCATCTCTTGCTGTTCGTATCCTTGCAGTACTTTGCGTAGTACTGGGCGACGAAACGCTCGCGATCACCCCAAATGGTTTGCATGATCCCGGGCCAGGGATTCCGAATGCAGATATTTCCCGCCTTCCCCGAACCGGCGTGCACTTCCTCCCCCATTTCGTCGAGGATCATGGGGTAGATGCCGGGCATACCTGGACCTGCGCTTCCCGGCTTCATGGGATCCAGCGCCGGCTTGGTGGTGCACAGGAATCCTCCGTTTTCGGTTTGCCACCAGGTGTCCACAATGACTGCATCACCTTTGCCCACGGTTTCGTAATACCACCGCCAAACCTCGGGCTCGATGGGTTCTCCCACCGTGGTCATGTGCTTGAAATGGTAGTTGTATTTTGCAGGTTCATCGTGACCGGATTTGCGCAACATCCGGATGGCCGTCGGTGAGGTGTGGAAGATATTCACATCCAAGCGCTCGGCGATTCTCCATACCCTTCCGGCGTCGGGGTAGGTTGGGACACCTTCGTAGATGACGCTGGTAGCGGCGAGGGCCAAGGGTCCATAGACAATAAACGAGTGCCCGGTAATCCAGCCGATGTCGGCCATACACCAGTACACATCTTCTGGGTGGATGTCCTGAATGTACTTGGAGCAGCCGGTCACATAGGCAAGGTAGCCGCCTGTGCGGTGTTGACAGCCCTTGGGCTTTCCCGTGCTGCCGCTGGTATACATGAGAAACAGCGGGGCCTCCGCGTCCATGGGAACGGGAGCGACGATTTCACCCGAGAAGTTGGGGAGGATCTCGTCAACCCAGAAATCGCGCCCTTCGACAAACGGCGAAGCGGACGCATTCTGGCCTGGGTGACGCCTCCAAACCAGGACCTTCTCCACGGTCTGGCCTTCCTGTTTGGCTATGTTCAGCGCTATATCGGCGCCTGCTTTGTGGTCGAGCAGCTTGCCGTTGCGATAGTAGCCGTCCATCGTGATGAGGACCTGGCTGCCCGAATCGGCGGCGCGCATGCCACAAGCCTCGCCGCTGAAGCCTCCAAACACCACGGAGTGAATTATCCCCAGGCGCGCACATGCCAGCATGGTAATCGGCAACTCGGGGACCATCGGCATATGAATGGTGACCCGATCTCCGCTCTTCAGACCGCAGAAATCGCGCAGCAGCGCCGCGAATTCATTCACTCTCACATAGAGTTCGCGGTAGGTGACAGCGACGGGCGCCTCGGATTCCGGTTCCGGGACAAAGATGATCGCCGCTTTGTTCTTGTACTTGTCGAGGTGCCGGTCCACGCAGTTGTACGAGGCATTGATCTTGCCGCCCACGAACCACTTCCAGAACGGCGGATCATTGGTGTCGAGCGTCGTGTCCCAGTACTTGTCCCAGGTCAGCAGATCGGCATACTCGCGGAAGCATTCCGGGAAGTTTTTCTCGCTGAAGCGTTCGTTGATGTCAGGGTCGGTCAGATTTGCCTGGCCGACAAATTTCGCGGAGGGATAATAGTATTCTTCCTCCCGCCAATGGACTGCGATCTGAGCCGCGCTAGTCTCCACTACCGCATTCTGCTTCGGAAGAGGTCGAGCCATATCAATCACTCCTTGGATTTCTGAATTTGTGATGCTTTGTTCCTAATATTTGCGTTAATACTGTACTGCACTGGCTGGCCGATGTAGTCCATTTAGGCGCTTTCCTGGAGCATTCCAGGTAGAGCCTCTCATAGTCCGGCCCGCCATTGTAGCGGGCCGGAATCACCGATGCTGTCCGGTTTCACTTCCCCTTGGTGGAACCCGCCGGTAAGGGCTGGTTGTCCAGTGCTGCCCTCATCTGATGCCAGGCGTGCCGGGCTTCCTCTACCGAGCCTTCGTCCTCGATCGTAGTAATGTCGCCGGGGTTCTTCTCCTGGGTCACAGCCTTCAGCACGCGCCGCATGATCTTGCCACTGCGCGTCTTGGGCAGCATATCCACGAAGTTCAACTCGCCGATGACCGCTACCGGTCCCAGTTCGTGGCGCACTTGTTCGATCAGGGCCTTCCTCAGTTCCTCCGACGGAATGAAACCCTGTTTGAGCATCACGAACGCCGAGATCACTTCGCCGCGCAGTTCGTCCGGACGGCCAATCACGCCCGACTCCGCCACCGCAGGATGCCCAAGCAGAGCGGTCTCGACCTCGATGGTGCCTATACGATGACCGGCAATTTTGATGATTTCATCGGCGCGGCCGGCAAACCAAACGTAACCGTCCTGGTCGATCTGCGCCGAGTCGCCGGTGTAATAGACGCCAGGAATGATCTGCCAGTAATCGCGGCCGTAGCGTTCCTTTTCACCCCACAATTCCGGAGTTAGTCCCGGGAAAGGCCGCTTGATCACCATGATGCCTTTTTCGTTGACGCCACACGGTGTGCCGTCGAGCGCCACCACCTCGGCATCGATGCCGGGCATAGGCACAGTCGCGGAACCCGGCTTGATCGGCAACATTCCCAATCCGTAAGGATTGCCGAATACCGGCCCGCTGGTCTCCGTCTGCCACATATGGTCGATCACGGGAATCTGGTTCTTGAAGATCTTCTGCTGCAGCCACTCCCATGCCGGCGCATTCAGGACCTCGCCCGCGCAAAATACGCGCTCGAGATATTTGTAGTCGATGTTCCCGAACGGACCATCGCCGTAGCGCATCAGCAAGCGCACTGCCGTCGGAGATGTGAAAATTCCGGTGACCCGATACTCCTCCATCAAGGTCTTCCACGTACCTTCGGGGGTGGGATAGTCGAGTGCGCCTTCGAAGACGACCGTGGTCGCGCCGGCAATCAACGGTGCGTACACGATGTAGCTGTGACCCACGATCCACCCAATATCCGAGGTGGACCACCAGACATCGGTGGGCTTCAGACCGAACAGCCACTGTCCCATACTATGGATGTGGACCTGATACCCGCCGTGGGTGTGGATGGCCAGCTTGGGAGTCGCGGTCGTGCCCGACGTGGCAAGGATGAACGCCGGCTCATTGGCCTCCATCTCGACGTAGTCAGCGCTTTCACCAGCGCCGTGCTCCAGGAACTGCTCCCAAAGAATATCGCGTCCCGGGCGCATGGGAGTCTCACCACTGGTTCGCTTCAGGAGGACGACATGTTCAACCTTGTCACCGGCGTGGTCCAAGGCCTCATCGACGATTTCTTTCAGTCGGGTGTCCTTGCCCTTGCGGTAGGTAACGTCGGCGGTGAAGACCAGTCGTGAGCCGCTAGCTTGAATACGATCGCCCAGGGCCTTTGCGCCAAAGCCGGCAAACACGACGGAGTGAATCGCACCGATGCGCACTGTCGCCAGCATCAGGATGATCGCCTCCGGCGAGGTCGGCATGTAAACGGTTAGGCGATCGCCCTTCTTGATTCCCATGCCGCGCAGTGCCTTCGCCACCTTCTCGACTTCGTGGAGCAGATGTGCGTAGGTATAGACTCGGCGCTCGCCACGCTCATTGATGTAAATCAGGGCCGTGTGCCCACCCCAGCCGCGTTTTACGTGATAGTCGAGCGCGTTGTAGGCCAGGTTGGTCTGCGCGCCGACGTACCACTTGAAGGTGGGCGGAGTCCATTCCAACACCTTGTCCCACTTGCGGAACCACGGCAGTTGGTCGGCTGCGCGTCCCCAAAAACCTTCCGGATCCTGCTTTCCTTCTGCGATCCACTTCTGCGCCACCGGACTGACCAGGTGGTGAGCGGCGGCATGAGGGGCGGGCTCCTCAACCGCTACCTTTGGTGCATCCTGGACTTCTGATACCTTCGTTGCCGTAGCCATGAGAGAGACTCCTTTTCAGACACTGGGCGTCGACCGGCCCGTGAAAATTCAATCTTCCAACCTAAAGATTTGGCCGGATGCTTGAGCGCCATCCGGCCATTGTTCCGTCATACATGCTTGGGACGGCGCGCCATGAACTCAGCCAATAACGCCACCGCAGCCAGGACAGCCGCCGTGTAGAACGCCATCTGATAATTGTGATACTTGTCGAATAGCTTGCCGCCGATGCGGCCACCGAGGAGGCCGGCCACCCCCCAGGCAGTGAATAGTAAGCCGTAGTTGATGCCCACGTTCTTGGTGCCCCAGAAGTCGGCAGCGGCGGCGCCGTTCACCGAGAGTTGGGTGCCATAGCACCAATAAACGATGAACAACATCACGAACAATCCCGCCACGTTGCCGCCCACCTTATACAGAATGGGCATAGCCACCATGGAAATGCCGATCATCAAACGCAAGACGTTGATGCGGCCCAGGTGGTCCGACATCCACCCGGAGAAGATGCGGCCCATGGCGTTTCCGGCCGCGCCCACCACCAGGCCAAAGGCCGCCAGGGTGGTGCTGGGTATACCCACACTCTTCGCGAAGGGCACCAACTGGCTAATGACCATGAGACCGGCGGCGCAGCCAAAGGCATACGCTATCCACATAAAATAGAACGTCGGTGTGCGCAGCATTTCACCCGGAGTGAAGTCATAAGTGGTAGCCACGGCCTTGGAAGTCGCGGCGGGCGTCCAGCCTTCCGGTTTGTAGCCAGCCGGTGGGTTCTTCAGCAGGAACGCGCCAAATATGGTCATCACGAAGAAGATCACGCCCAGGACCTGGAAGGTGGTGCGCCAGCCAAAGGACGGGATCAGGTAGCTGGCGGCCAGCGGGCCAAAGATGGCCGAACCGCCGCCATAACCGGCAACCGCCAGCCCGACCGCGAGACCGCGCTTGTCGGGGAACCACTTGGACATCACAGGAATCGGGGTCGCGTAGCCAAAACCGTTGCCCAATCCGCCGATCACGCCGAAGCAGATGAACAGGTACGTCAGGCTATGGGTGAACGCGCATAGGAAGAAGCCCACGCTCACCAGCACTCCGCCGGTGAGAGATATAAAGAAGGGGCCGAACTTGTCCTGCAGTCGGCCTGCGACAATAAAGGTGAGGGCAAACACCACCACCGCGATGGTAAATACCGTCGAGGTGTCGGCGCGGTGCCACTTGAACTCTTTCTCTAACGGGGCGACGAACACGCTCCAGGCATACAGCGAGCCTAGCGCAAGATTCATCGAGAGTCCGCCGATGACGCGCCACCAACGGTTCAAGCCGGTACTGCCAATCTCAACTGAATCGACCTTTGCTGCTGCTGTGGCCATCTCATTTCTCCTTTACTGCGAAGTAAAGTACATTCGACGGACTTAATTCGTTCTGACCAAGCCAGAAGGCGTGACCTTGCGCAGTGCCAAATCACGCTTCCGGTTGAACGTCATTCGTGCCGCGAACCCGAAACTCTACGAATGTGGCAGGACCATCCTGCCGTGACACGCATTCACCAACGTCGCCGTGGCGATATACCAGGCGAGGAACCCTACGACAAAAATTTCCCAGCCTGCCAGTTTCGGCGAAACGATCCCGAGGACCACCCCATCCAGTAAGACGAACGCCAGAAACAGCAGCCAGAACAGGACCGCCAGGTACTTGCCAATTTTGTGGGCTGCGAGGCAAAAACCAAATGTGAACAGCGTCCACATGAGGAAGAAACCAAGTTCCTCGGGTTTACCCGCCGGGATGCCCGTCTTCGGCTGTATGTATAGCAGCACAAAGAGCGACCACCAAAAAGCGCCGTAACACATGAAGGCGGACCCGCCGAAGATGCTGCCTTTGCGAAGGTCCACGATTCCCGCAATGAACTGCGCCGTGCCTCCGAAGCAGATCGCCAACGCCAGAGTCGGTCCGGCGCTCCAGAATCCTACGTTGTGCAGGCCGGTCGCCATCGTCGTCAAGCCGAAACCCATCAGCCCGACCACCGCCGGATTGGCCCACCATTCTTTATAGATACCTGCGTCTGTCACCTCAGCCATCTCTTTCATCCTTTCCAGAGTAGCGGCTTTGCGCCGTTCCTCTGCCTAAGAAAATCGAGATCATTTAACCCCCTCGATGTCAGCGCTGCAAGCAAAAACCAAATCTTTTGTCGCAATCTCGCGGCACCGTCACAACCTCTACTTCACGTTCGCACTGCGGTGCCTGACCTGGGCAGGATCAGACCGGACAAGAACCGGCGGCGGGAAGCGATTTGGGGTAGAGGAGAGTGGTCAAGATTCTTCTGACTGTAGATGCGCATTCGCAAGCCGAAACCTCAGGTTCCGGCCCCCTAACCGGGAACCCGTTGGGTTCGCCGGTCAAGCCCGACAGGTGAAGTAATAAGGACCTTCGCTTCCCGCCTTCTTGAGCCGTTGTGGGCGAGATTTTCCTTCGCGGCACGGGCAGCGGTCTGTGACCTGCGATACCACTGCCTGTGACATTTGTCACCAATGCGGCTTTGCGAGCCCGAACCCGTCGCCCCCCAGCTCAGGTCCCGAGTCGGCGTATTCAGGCCCGGCGACCTTCCCGGCCTCTGCGGTCGCACAATGTGAATTCTGCTTGCCCGAGTCGTTTAAGTGGTAGCATGGAGGGTATCCTCGGAGGTAAACGTGGGCGCACCTTACGGCTTTGAGCTGGTGGAAAATTGTTTGATTTGCAAGCTGCGCACCGACAGTTTCTTCTGCTCCCTTCCCAAAGCTTCACTCGAGGCTTTTGATCACATCAAGTACACCGCCTCCTATCCGGCCGGAGCTGTGCTTTTTGTGGAAGGCCAGTCGCCCCGCGGAATTTACATGCTTTGCAAAGGCCGAGTGAAACTCTCGACTACTTCTGCAGAAGGCAAGACTCTCATCTTAAAAATTGCGCAACCCGGAGAGGTTTTGGGCATGCACGCCACAGTCTCCGGCACGCCGTATGAGATCACGGCTGAAACTGGCCAGCCCTGCCAGCTTAATTTCGTCAAGCGTGAGGACTTCCTCAATTTTCTGCAAAAGCACGGCGATGCCTGTTTGAAGGCCGCGCAGCATCTCAGCAAAGATTGCCAAACCGCCTATCAGCAGATCCGCAGCCTTGGCCTGTCCCATTCCGCGCCGGAACGCCTGGCGAGGCTCCTGCTGGAGTGGACATCGGGTAGTCCTCAGCAGGCGGAGCCCAAAGTCAAGCTGGCACTCACCCACGAAGAGATTGCCCAAATCATCGGCACCTCACGAGAGACCGTTACCCGCGTCCTGGCAGACTTCCGCAAGCGCCAGATCGCGGTGTTGAAAGGCTCGACCCTCACCGTCCGCAACAAGGCCGTACTGGAGAGATTGGTCGGCGCCTAGTTCGCCGACACTCCTGTCTCCGCGAGCTCCTCGACTTCGCCCATCTGTTGCAAGTACTCGAACGTCCGCATCGCCTCGGATTCATTCAGCAAGCAGATCGCCATGCCGACGTGAACAATCACGTAGTTGCCAATCGTAGCCTCGGGAACGTAGGCCAGGCTCGCCTCTCGCACGACTCCGCCGAAGCTCACTCGTGCGCTTCGCGCAAATCCTTCGCCTTCGATGCTCAATATCCTGCCTGGAATAGCAAGGCACATGCTCGCGTTTACTCAGGACGAGGCTACGCGAAGCGGTCACCTTTGTCTGTGACACATGACTGCGTTCGATGTTCAGGTGGGAAGTGTCTCGGACCCGTCAACCGACCTTCTTCGATTCAGCGCACGAGTACGCGAACCGCGTAACCATCTTCCTCTGACCGCAATGCATCACGCCATCCGGGTCCCTCGGCTTCTGGCACCGGAGCGCCGGGAAGCAGCGCGGCCTGCACCATAACCTTGGGATTCCTGGCAGGCACCAGCATTGTCAGCACGCCATTAGCATACCCCGCGTCGGCGGTGCGCTCGATCGGGACAACATACTGCTTGCGCAGTAGCAGCAAGTCCCGATACCACGCCAGCATCTCGCGGTTCTCAGGCGCGTCAGACCACCTCAACTTCGACCGACGGAATGTTTCCGGGTCTTCCGGATCGGGCACTTCGCTAAAATCGAAATCCTTGAACTCGTTGCGACGGCCTTCGCTCACAGCTTTCCGCAGCGCAGCATCCTGAAAATCGGCAAAGAATTGGAACGGAGCGCTCTCGTCATACTCCTGTCCCATAAAGAGGAGCGGGGTATGTGGCGCCAACAGCATCAGAGCGGCCGCGAGTTTACGGGCGCCTCGCGGAACCAGGACCGTGAGCCGTTCGCCCCGGGCGCGATTACCAACCTGATCGTGGTTCTGGATGCAGATGACATTCGCCGGTAGCGGAACATCTTTCGCGCAGGTCCCGCGCGGAGCGTTCCAGAAACCAAAATACTGTCCCTGAGAAAAGTAGCCTTCGCGCAGCGTCGTGGCAATCTGCTCGGGTTGGCCGAAGTCCTGATAGTAACCTTGTCGTTCGCCGGCGAACAAAGCGTGGATGGCATGATGAAAGTCGTCGCTCCAGACAGCGTCCAGTCCGTAGCCACCCTCGATCGGCGGGGCCGTGTAGCGCGAGTCGTTTTCGTCCGTCTCTGCTATCACACACACAACACGACTCAACTCGCGTGCCAGCGCCTGCGCATTCTCTTGCAACTCGGCGAGGATGTGCTTCGGTGAATCGTCCTTAATCGTCTGCACCGCGTCCAGTCGCAAGCCATCCAGTCGGTACTCGCGAATCCAGTACAGCGCATTCGCGATTACGTAGCGACGCACAGGTTCGCACCCGTCGCTGTCATAGTTGACGGCCTCGCCCCAAGGCGTTTTGTGGTGCGACGTGAAGTACGGTCCAAACCGGCGCAGGTAATTTCCTTCGGGACCGAGATGGTTGTAGACCACATCGAGAACGACGGCCATACCGAGACGGTGCGCAGCGTCGACCAATCGCTTGAATCCCTCGGGCCCACCGTAACTTGCCTGTACCGCATAAGGAGAGGCGCCGTCGTAACCCCAATTGCGGGTTCCCGGGCATGCCGCAACGGGCATGATTTCGATCACTGTAATTCCCAGATCTTTCAGATACGCGAGCTTTCCTATCGCGCTGTCGAAACATCCTTTCGGTGTGAAGGTGCCAACGTGTAATTCATATATGACGTAATCCTCCAGGGGCACGCCGCGCCATTCCTCATCGCTCCACCGGAACTCCGACGGGTCGACAATCTCCGTTGGCCCATGAACTCCTTCGGGCAGGAAACGTGACACGGGGTCAGGAACGGGATCGTGGCCGTCGATGACGTAGGAGTAGCGATCGCCGGCCGCGGCTTGGGCGGTGACGACGAAGTCCTCAGCGTCGCGGCGCATCGCTATATTCTGCGGCGCTTTTCCAGCCGCTTCCAGGCGCAGTGTCACTTCCTGTGGGAAAGGCGCCCACACGCGAAACTCCACGCTATCGCCCCGCACGGTTGAGCCGTATGAATGAATCCGAGTTTCCCTGGTCACGCTACATCAGACGCCGTGACGAATACCAAGGATGCTTCAGCCCACGGTCTCTTGACTGCCTTACAATCCTTGTTGCCATGCCGCTGATACTTGCGTCCGCTTCGCCGCGCCGTTCGGAGCTTTTGCGTGATGCCGCCATTCAATTCACGGTTGAACCGGCGCACGTTCCAGAAGAGCCTCTTCCTGGCGAGACGCCGGTCGCATATGCGCAACGGCTGGCCTGCGACAAGGCCCGCGTAGTGCACGCACGGCATCCGGACAGTGCCGTGCTGGGCGCAGACACCGTGGTTCTGGTGGACGGGCATTTGCTCGAGAAACCTGCAGACCAGAACGATGCCGCGCGCATGTTGAGACTGCTCTCGGGGCGAACCCATCATGTCGTCACCGGTGTGTGTCTTGTGGCTCCGGGATTTGAGCAGACCGAGGCTGAAATTACTCAGGTCTTATTCAGCCAATTGTCGGAAGGCGAGATTGCTTACTACATTGACACCGACGAGCCACTGGACAAAGCCGGGGCCTACGCAATTCAAGGAATTGCTTCGCGTTGGGTGGAGCGCATCGAAGGCTGCTATTTCAACGTTGTGGGATTGCCGTTGCCGCGAGTCTATCGCATGTTGCGAAGGGCAGAAGCATCTTTGAAAAAGCCGCTGCTTTGAGATTAGCTTGACAGTAGGAAGTCGGAGGACTGGGCTCCGGCGCAATTGCAAAGACCCTGAGCGTCAGACTACTTCTTTTCCTCCGGCGGAGTTGGGGTCGCGTCGTGATCGCCGCTCATCGACGACTTGAAGTTGCGAATGCCTTCTCCCAACCCTTTGCCCAATTCGCCCAGCTTTTTCGGGCCGAAGATAAGCAGGGCGATGACCATGATGACCGCCAGTTCGGGCAAGCCAAGTTTTCCACCAAACATAAAGTCCTCCGGTCCCGACAGCCCGGTTCTGTTGCGACCTCGCAAAGTGGACAGTGGGCTTCTGCCCAGATTCTAGGCTTTAACAGCCAGCCCGTCAAAAAACAATTTGCGCTGGCCTAATCGATCGCCTCTATCAGCCCCGCCAGCAGCGCGGCGCGGCACGGCAGTTCAGCCACGATGACTGACTCGTGGGGCGCGTGGGCGCCCTCGCCAACTGCACCCAGGCCGTCAAGCGTGGGAACGCCGATGCCGGCCGTGAAGTTGCCATCGGACCCGCCGCCGACGGCGACTTCTTCTACGGAGAAACCGAGATCGCCGGCAATTTTCTGCGCCAGATGGAAGAGCGCAATTACCTGGTCCGTTCGCTCCAGAGGAGGACGATTGATGCCTCCTTCGATTTCGAGCTTGCACCTCTCATTTGCCGGACCCAGCCGCCGAATCGCACGTTCCATGTCTATGCCGTCCTCTGTGTGCACGATGCGAAGGTCCACCTCCGCGACCGCTTCAGCGGCGACCACATTGGTCCGCGTGCCCCCGCGAATAACTCCCACATTGAGGGTGGTACCGCGCGCCAGATCCGTCAGTTGCGAAATGGCCAAGACCTGATGCGCCAGTTCGAGGATTGCACTCTGTCCTCTTTCAAAGTCCAGACCGGAATGCGCCGCCTGGCCAGTGACCTTCACAATGAATGATCCCACTCCCTTGCGGGCAGTCTTCAGCGCCCCTCCCGGACCCGAGGGTTCGCACACCAGGACCGCGGCGCATTGCCGGGCCGCGTCCTCAGTGATTGCGCGAGAGCTGCTGCTGCCACCTTCTTCATCGGAAACCAACAGCACCTTCACAGGCCGCGGCAGGCCGCCCCAGACTTCACGCATGGCGGTCAGCGCGAACAGCATCTGCGCGATGCCGCTCTTCATGTCGAAGACACCTGGCCCGTGAAGCCGTCCGTTCTCCTCCCGCCACGGCATGGACTTCAGCGTTCCCACTTCATACACGGTATCGAAATGACCCAACAGTAATAGCGGCCGGCGGTAGTCAGGGCCGCCGAAGTCGACCTCCAGGTGATCGCCGGCGACGCCCTCGCGGCGCACGTGTACCTGTCCCCCTGCGCGTTCGAATTCGACCCCAAGGTAGGAGCACAGTTCGTCGCAGGCCAGCTTGTCATGGGTTGGAGATTCCCGCACTACTAACTCGCGCGCGCACGTTACCATCTCCGCCTGGCGACTGGTCAGCCACTGCAATACTCCTAAGATACCGTCGCTCGCATGCGGAGGCTTGTGCTTAGACATCGCGATGATCTTTGCCATCCGGCCCTCCCGCTCCCATGGAATGTATAATCGTGACTTTCACGGAACCCTCATGAGTGATACGGCGAATCCGCCGGAAAACACCGGCGACAATCTTACCCTCGAGATTGAAGACATCTTGCGTATCTTGCCACACCGGTATCCGTTCCTGTTGATCGACCGTGTTACCCATCTCACCCGTACCAAGCGTATCGTGGCCATCAAGAACGTTACCATCAACGAACCGTTTTTTGCGGGTCACTTTCCCGATCACCCGATCATGCCAGGAGTGCTGGTGGTGGAAGCCATGGCGCAAGCCGGCGGCGTGCTTCTGCTGACCGAATTTCCCGACCGTGCGGAAAAGCTGCTGCTGTTTACCGGCATTGAGCGCGCCCGCTTCCGCAGACCGGTCCGGCCCGGCGACCAGCTTCGTATTGAGGTGGAAGTGCGGGCCTGGCGTGGGACTGCCGGCCGCATGCAAGGCAAAGCTTACCTCGGCGACAAGCTTGCCTGCGAGGCCGTGGTCACGTGCCGTTTGCTCAACCGCTCGGCCAAATCGCCAGAAGCGTCGTCGGAGCAGTCGTAAGATCCGATGAGCATTCACCCGACGGCCATCGTCGACCCATCCGCGAATGTCCCGGCTTCGTGCACCGTTGGACCCTATTGCGTGGTGGGCGCCGATGTTGAAATGGGCGAGAACTGCGAACTGGTCTCGCACGTGGTGTTGGACGGACCTTCGCGATTGGGCGCCCACAACAAGATTTATCCCTTCGCCGTCGTCGGCATGGACCCGCAAGACGTGACCTTCGCGGGCGAAACCACCTGGCTTGAGATGGGCGACCACAATGTGATCCGCGAGTACGTCACCATCAATCGCGGGACAGCGAAAGGGGGAGGAACAACGCGCGTCGGCAGTCATGTTCTCATCATGGCTTATGCGCATATCGGACACGACTGCATCATCGGCGATCACGCCATGCTGATCAACGCCGCCACTCTCGCGGGTCACGTGACGGTCGAGGAGTGGGCAGTGGTTGGCGCGCTTTGTCCGGTGCATCAATTCGTGCGCATTGGAGCGCATTCTTACATCGGCGGCGGAACGACGATCACACGGGACGTTTTGCCGTATTCCATGACCAGCGCCGAGCGCGACACGCACGCCTATATGCTGAACAAGGTCGGATTGCAGCGGCGGGGTTTCTCGCCCGAGCGGATTGCGAAGCTGCATCATGCTTTCAAGGTCCTGTTGACGTCCAAGTTAAACACCTCGCAGGCGCTGGAGAAACTGCGCGCTGAGAGCGGTCTTAGTGAAGATGTAGAAATGCTGGTGCGATTTGTCGAAACCTCGCAACGTGGCGTCATTAAGAAATAACCCGCTTGAGGACGGAAATCTTGTGATGGACTCTTCGCAGAAAATCGGTCTGATCGCCGGCAACGGCAAATTCCCCTTCCTGGTGCTGGATGCTGCGCGTTCGCAGGGTATGCAGGTGATCGTCGCCGCCATCAAGGAAGAGACCCTTCGTGAGATCGAGCAGCACGGCGCTGCGGCCGTGCACTGGCTCTCGCTGGGCGAACTGTCGCGCCTGATCGAGACCTTCAAGAGCGAAGGCGTCAGCCGCGCGATCATGGCCGGTCAGGTGAAGCACAAGCAGATTTTCAGCAGCATCAAGCCAGACTGGCGGCTCGCCAAGCTGCTGCTCTCCCTCACGACACGCAACACTGACTCGCTGATTGGGGCGGTCAGCAAAGTGCTCGCCGATGAAGGCATCACGCTGCTTAACTCCACGGCGCTGCTCGAACCCATGCTGGCCAGCGAAGGCGTCCTGACCCAACGCGGCCCGACCGACACAGAGCAGACCAACATCACCTACGGGCGAGCTGTGGCGAACCACCTTTCACGCTTCGACATCGGTCAGACGGTCGTCATCGCCGAGGCCGCGTGCGTTGCGGTCGAGGCCATGGAGGGAACCGACGTCACCATTCTGCGTGCCGGCGAAATCATGAAGTCGCCATCGCTCGGCAAAGAGCCATCGACCCTCAGTCGCGCCTTGACCGTAGTGAAAGTCGCGAAGCCAAACCAGGACATGCGATTCGACGTTCCAGTAGTTGGCTTGAAGACAATCGAAACGATGAGGCAAGCCGGCGCAACCTGCCTTGCAATTGACGCCGGACGATGCCTGCTGCTGGATAAGGAAGCGCTGACAGCCGCGGCCAATGCGGCGGACATTTGCGTCGTGGCCGAGAGGCAAGTAAGCCACATTCCGCACCACGACGCTCCTTGAACTGTCTCGCGCGGCCGCGAGAAATAGCATTTGCCCAAAGTGGCTGCTCGTGACTGCTAGTAACCATTCGTCAAGATTATTCACTTGACGTAACTTATGAATTTCCCTTATCCTACCTCTAACGGCGATCTTCAGCCATTCGAGGTAATACCAGTGACGATAGGAATTGGCGTCTTGTGCGACGGCGGAAACACCGCCATTCTTGCCAGCGACATGCGTGTTACATACGGTAATTCCCCCGTGGCGCAGAGTGACTATGCAGGAAAGCAATACGATTTCCCTCCCTACTTATTGGCGGCAACCATAGCAGGGCGGGCCAACATCAACGAAGCGGTGCTTTCCGTCGTAGCGCTAGAGCTAGATAAATTATTGGCGCAAAAACGCAAACAACCGAGTGGCGTTTTTGTCTCGCAGCACGTCAGGCACATTCTTGACCGCGCCAGAAAGCAAGAACTTCGGAAGTTGCAAGAATGTGCGATTCTAGGCGAACTCGGAGTTAGCCTTCAAGATTGGCTTTCCGGCACTTTGCCGGATGGTCGAGAGTTTAACGATGAGGCATTCCGCTGGGGTTTAAGCATTTTGCAGCGAGTTAAGGGGAACTTTTCAAAACAACTCGCCGTGATAGTGGTTGGGTTTGCTGACAATGGAATCGTATTTATGCGCGGAATCGGGGCCGAGGCGATAGAAGAGGCGGCCAGTCCCGCATCGTTCGTCATTGGTAGCGGCTCTTGCGCTGCGATGGATGTTCTCACAAAGCGCGGCCAAAACTCCGACACTACGATGGCTCGATCGTTACTGCACATCTACGAAGCGCTTAATGCTTCGCGCAAAAAAGAGAAAACCGTCGGCCCCCCATCCGCTTATGTCGTCATTCGCCCCCACCACGTGGGAGACCCTACAGGAATGTGGCGCTTCCCAGCAGAATCCCATCTTCTGAGAGGATGGAATAAGGCTTACCGCAAGAGAACAGATACCAGATCACTCGACAAAACCATTCCAAACCAGCAAGCAATAGCCTTATTGAGAAGGCACGTCCCCAGGCAACATCAGGTGCTGACCGGTGAGTTGTCGAGTCACGGTCCATTGGAGATGAGGAAGTCAACTCATGGAGTTTGAATCATGGCTTCTTGCGGTGAGTGATCTTGTAAATGAGCCACGGGACAAAAATGAAGAAGAGTGCAGTTAAGATCAAAGGCATTTTGGACTCCGAATACGTCGGCAGGAATTGTATGATCCTATGTGTCCCGCGCAGTTTGGTTATTCCGAGCGATCCGAATCAGTGTGTTGCGCTTGTTGACAAGCCCGAAGAAATGACTGGCTGGGTTTATAGTCCTCCCGAAGGTTCGCAATGTTCTCCCAGCGTACCTCCATCTCGTGGTATTTGTGGGTCGCATGGCAGCCGTCACAAGCAACTTCAAATTCATCGCAGCCAAGAAACATTGGAAAGCGATACGGCTCCGGTGGCCCAATGACCGCCAACACCATCACGCCGCAATTTGGAGTCTTGCAGTCAACGACCCAGCATCGTGTGATTTTGTCGCTCATGCCGCCCAACTCTCCGCGCTTGCAATGGCTGGGGCCAAGAGAATTGATGCGTGAATTGTGAATCAATGCCGATTCGTGAATCGGCGTTCAATCACCCACGCGCCAGTCACGCCGATGGCAAAGCTGGTCGCCAGTAAGGCAGCCGCATTCAGGTAGGGAATGAATGGATACCTCGGTAGGCGCAAGTTTACACCGCCAAGATGCCACAGTAGTGCGTCCACCAGGGCCCCTGCAGCGCGGGCAACCAGCAGGGTTGCGGCGATCAGCCACGAGACGTGTATGGATGGTTTCATTTCGCTCTCTGTTCCCGATGATCGGAAAAGAAGTGCCAAACGGTTGCGCCGGCTGGCGGCGCAAACTCGCCAATCTCATGTACCAGCCCTATCTGCACCGCCTCCGCGCCAGAAAAGTAGAAGTCGTACCTGTCCAAGTCACTCCAGTTCATGCTCTCCGGCAAGGCGATGTTTTCCCGCAGGATCGACTCCGTATGTTCATCGCTCATGGCCAAGTTTTTTGTTATCCCGGGAATCATCATGTAGGGCACAGTCTCGCCGCTTTTGGTGAAAGTTCTATGGAGCATGAATATCGAGCGGGCACTAGCTATGCGGCGTCGTGCCCCGAGGTAGGCTATTACGGCAGCAGAGCCGACGGAGCCTACATTGTAGATAGTGAGTTCAATCGGTAGAGCGCGAAAGAAGTTGTATAAGCATATTCCCTCACCGACAGAACCGCCGGACGACTGGAAGAGGAGATGCGCATTCTGGCGCTTCGCTGTTGCGACTGTTAGGGCAGCTATAAGGTCACGAGCACCATTCTCGTCGATAGGACCGCAGAATGCTCCGTAAACTTCTGGCGATTCCGGTTCGGGCATTACGCGGCATCCTTCGTTAGTTGCTGAAACGTCAACGGGTCGGCAGTAACCATATGCCTGAGAGTGTCAAGAAACAAGTCGGAACGCTTGCGACGGTCAAACCGAAAGGTCATTTCGTCAAGGTAGG
Source organism: uncultured Acidobacteriaceae bacterium (assembly GCA_963791975.1). Taxonomy (GTDB): domain Bacteria; phylum Acidobacteriota; class Terriglobia; order Terriglobales; family Acidobacteriaceae; genus Bog-257. Next base: position 166,191 of record CAWBUJ010000001.1, read on the forward strand.
ACTGCAAGATGCTTGGCGCTGATTTTATGCCAACTCCCGATGATTCCGCGCTTGAGCAAAGAAAACGCAGATTCCGCCGAGTTCGTTGTGATGAGCAGGTTCCCGTCATAAGTGGACGTACTCTTTCGCGGAATGGTTGACGGTACGATGTTTGCTGCTCAGTTCGCCCATAGCCTTCGGGTAAGCGCCCCATTCGTCCGTCACGATCACGTCAACGTCGCTGCTGATGTTTTCCTGAATGTACTTGGCGAGAGTGCCGCTCTTCGCATCGGAAGCATGAAAGAATCGGAGGTCGCCCCCGCGCTGGCGGATACCAATGACAACCTCTTTCGGGTGGCGCTCGCCCTTCCATCCCTGCCCGTAACCGCGAGCCTTGCCGCCGACATAGGTTTCGTCCATTTCGACAGTACCGTCCAGCATGGGCTGGTCTACCTGTTTCATGGCGCGACGTATGCGGTGGCAGAGATACCACGCGGTCTTGTAGGAACCTCTGTTGTTGCCCCAGAGCGTCCGCTTGAGTTGCATCGCGCTCATGCCCTTCTTGGCTTCACAGAGCAACAGAGTGGCAGTGAACCACGTAGTCAGCGGCAGGTGGGAATCGTTGAAGATCGTTCCGGCAGTGACCGAGAAGTGATATTCGCACTCGGCACAGTCGAATTGCCTGTTAGCCTTAATCCAAGAGATTCTTTTGCTCTTGCAGCGCGGACACTCAACACCGAGAGGCCAGCGGAGTTTGACCAGAGCCTCGCGGCATTTGTCGTTAGTGTCGAATACGCGCTGAATGTCTAGGAGAGTCATGGCAAAGCCTCGCAAGAAAATGGGCCGACCGCTAGAGGATGTTCCACTTCGGAAGCTGATAAAGAGTATCCGAGAGGACATCCACGGGAATCTTTCACAGGTAGAACCTGCGGAAGCGTCTGCGGTTTCCGATAAACCAAAGCGGAAGAAGTAGTTAGCTCCATTGCGAGAATAGGATAGCAAATTGTCGTCGTTATGTCAAGTGAATAATCTTGCCATTCGTTTACTACTCGCTAGTAAGCAGCGCGTTTCCTGCTTTGGGGAGCGACCACTATGCCAAGTGACAACTCCCCTCCCCGCGCTGTACCTGAAATCAACAACTTAGGTGGCATTTCACATGCATCCATTTGAGCCCCAATGGTTTATACGTATCCATTTGATCCACAGGTACTTGCGCAGCATGAATTTGCCTGCGTCGGTTAGAACGCAAGGAGGCATTATTAACCGAATAGTAACTACTGACAGTTCTAAATTTTCAAAGATCACGCCCTTGCAACGCGTTTTAGCACGCCGCTGGGGGCAGAGACACTAAGCCTCTAGTCGCCAGTGTAGCGATCCGCTGGCCAATGTCAGTGAACGCGGTCACATGGCTTTGTGATATGAAAGGCACAGGAAGAATGGGGTGCATTCCTGCAAGACCTCTAATCGGATGAGGGAATTTCTTATAAGCGCAGACTAATGAAGCAACCAGCCAGTGAAGAGAGTTTTCACTACACCCAAGAAGGCCGCAGGGTCTATCTATCCAAGCCCGGAGCCGACTGCGAACAGGAGATGCTTGCGGCGTCCCGGCGCAGCGAGAGCTTACATCGCCCCTGGGTCTTTCCTCCGAAGAACCACGAGGAGTACGGCTCGTACCTGGATCGCATTCGCGATGGCCGTACGATCGGGTTTCTGGTACGGCGCAAATGCGACGACAGCTTGACCGGTGTGATCAACGTCAGTGAACCAGTAATGGGCGTGTTTCGCAGCGCCTATCTCGGATTCTATGCATTCTCTGGCTATGAGACACGGGGCTACATGAGGGAAGGTATATCGCTGGTGCTGGACTACGGCTTCGGGGAACTGGGATTGCATCGGCTCGAAGCCAACGTGCAGCCCTCTAACGCTGCCTCAAGCGCCATGGTCGAACGCCTGGGCTTCCGCAAGGAAGGCTTTTCTCCGCGCTACCTGATGATCGATGGGGTTTGGCGTGACCATGATCGCTGGGCGATGCTCAGCGACGAGTGGCCCGAGCATCGTAGACGGCTCTTTGCGGGTAGTGAGTCGGCCTGATCCGCCAGCTTTGCGTAATGTCTCGCACATGCGCGAGAATCCAACTATGCCAAGCCCCAGCAATGCGCTGCGCGTCGGAGTCGTCGGAGTCGGTTCCTTCGGTCGCAATCACGCCCGCGTCTACCGCGATCTCCAGTCTCACCCTTCGCAGAACGTGCACTTGGTTGGCGTTGTGGACGCCGACTTCTCTCTCGCCCAGGCCATTGCGAAGGAGTTTGGCGCGACCGCGTTTCGCACGATTGCGGAACTTATCCAGGCTGGCGCACAGGCCGTCTCCGTCGCGGTCCCGACGGCAGCCCATCTTGAAGTTGCCGGGCAATTGATGGAAAAGGGCGTTGACGTCCTAGTGGAGAAGCCTCTGACAACCACGCTGGCCGAGGCCGACCAGATGATCGCGCTGGCCCTGCGTCACGGTTGCATCGTCCAGGTTGGCCACTTGGAACGCTTCAATCCCGCGGTGCGGGCGACTGTTCCGCTGCTCACGCAGCCCATGTTCTTTGAGGTGCACCGCCTCAGCGTGTTCACCCCACGTTCTCTGGATGTAGACGTAGTGCTCGACCTGATGATCCACGACATCGATATCGTCCTGACCTTTGCGAAGTCGGAAGTTAAGGAGGTGCGCGCGGTCGGCCTGCCGATCCTCTCGCCGAAAACCGACATCGCGAATGTGCGCATGGAGCTGGAATCGGGCTGCGTGGCCAACTTCACAGCCAGCCGGGTGAGCACCGAGCGGGTGCGCAAGTTGCGGTTCTTCCAGCCCCGGCAGTACGTGTCGGTCGATTATTCGCGCCAGGACGTGCTGGTGCTCACCATCGACGATGCCGTGCCCGATGCTGCCGGGCTTGATCCGTTCAATCCCGCCAGCGTGGCCGCCAGCGCGCTTCCCGGCATCACACCTTTCAGGCCCGCCATCGAAGCGCAGGAACCGCTGCGCGCCGAGCTGAGCAGTTTTCTGCGCGCGGTGCGCGAGCGCTCCAGGCCGGAAGTGACGCTGGACGACGGCCGCCGCGCGCTCGCAGTGGCGATGCAGGTGGTGGAGGCCATCGCCGAACATAGCCGGCAGGTGCGTTTGCCGGAATTGACGCGGGTGGAAAGCTAGCCTACGCTCGAACCAGCCATGCCGGAAGAACTGGTCACCATTGCGAGATTTTTCAGCCTGGGCGAGGCCAAGGTAGCGCAAGGCAAGCTCGCCTCGGAGGGAATCTCAGCCTTCTTGTGCGACGAGCACATGCACGCCATTGGCTGGCACATGGGCGCCGCTTTTGGCGGCATTCGCCTGCAGGTACGCGACAGTCAGCTGGTGCGCGCCCTGGAGATTCTGGAGGGCTTCGAACCGGAGCAGTCCGAGGAGGACGAAGAGGTTGATGATGTTCCATGCTGCCCAGAGTGCGAGTCGCTGGAGATCCGCGAGGTGACCCTCAAGAATCCCGGCCAGATCTCTTTGTGGTCGGCGGCGATTCCGTTTCCCGAGCCTCCGACCCAGACGACGCACCGCTGGCGCTGCCTGGCGTGCGGCTATCAGTGGCAGGAAGAAGACGAATAGCTACTCCTGAGATCTTTGCTTTCCCAAGCTCGCGCTGCGTGCGACGATAGAACTTCAGAGCTGCCAGACATTCCACCAGAGAGAGTCATGAACGGAATTCAGTTCGTCACCGATGACAAAGGCCGTAAGGTCGCTGTGCAAATCGACCTCAAGAAGTACGGAGCGATTTTGGAGGACCTTTGGGATGGCCTTATTTCCGAGTCGCGCCGCAAAGAGAAGGGCATCCCTTTTGAAAAGGTCGAGGCTGACTTGGTGAAACGCGGCCGCCTGGTGAGCCGTAGGCGCGAAAGAGCTTCCTGATTGGTTAAGGCAACCACCGTGCTTCCTGCAACGTAGGAAGTTCTTTCCCAAGCCAACGCTGCGTGCGACAATAGGGTTTCCTTCCTTATCGCCATGAACCCAGTTGAGAGCGCACCCAGCATCGCCAAAGAACCAGCCATCACTCCAGAAGTGCTCCGCGACCACGGCATCTCGCCGGAAGAATACGAGCGCATCCTGAAGTCGCTGGGGCGCGAGCCCACGTTCACCGAGCTCGGGATTTTCAGCGTGATGTGGAGCGAGCACTGCTCCTACAAGTCGTCGCGGGTGCATCTTAAGCGGCTGCCGACGCATAGCCGGCGCGTGGTGCAAGGACCGGGCGAGAACGCGGGGATCATCGACATTGGCGACGGTTGGGCGTGCGCCTTCAAGATCGAATCGCACAATCATCCGTCGTTCATCGAACCGTTCCAGGGAGCGGCTACAGGCGTTGGCGGCATTCTGCGCGACATCTTCACTATGGGCGCGCGGCCGTTTGCCATCATGGACTCCTTGCGCTTCGGGCCGATCACGCCTCAGGCGGGTCTGGACCAAGCGACCCTGCATAAGAACCACTCGGTGCTGGAAGGCGTGGTGAGCGGAGTTGCGTCGTACGGAAACTGCTTCGGCGTTCCCAACGTCGGCGGCGAGGTAAAGTTCGAGTCCTGCTATTCGGGAAATCCGCTGGTGAATGCTTTCGCTCTGGGACTGGTGCGGCGCGACCAGATTTTCTACGCGAAGGCCGCCGGCGAGGGGAATCCTGTTATCTATGTCGGCTCCAAGACCGGCCGCGACGGCATTCACGGCGCGACCATGGCCAGTGAAGAGTTCAGCGAAGAGTCGGAAGCCAAGCGCCCCAATGTGCAGGTTGGCGATCCGTTCCTGGAGAAGCTGCTGCTCGAAGCCTGCCTGGAAGCGATGCAGACCGGCGCGGTCGTTGGCATTCAGGACATGGGCGCTGCCGGCCTCACGTGCTCGACTTGTGAGATGGGGGGCCGTGGCGGGGTGGGCCTGGAGATCGAGCTCGATCTGGTACCGCAGCGCGAGACAGGCATGACTCCCTACGAGATCATGCTGAGCGAGTCGCAGGAGCGCATGTTGCTGGTCGCCGAGAAAGGACGCGAGGAGGAGGTGTTCCGCGTCTTCCAGAAGTGGGGACTGGACGCTGTGACGATTGGCCGCGTTATCAACCAGTCCATGATGCGGGTCCTGGAGCATGGAAAAGTCGTTGCCGAGATCCCCAACACCGCACTGACCGACGAGGCGCCGCTGTATCACCGGCCGATGGAGCGTTGGGAGCCGCCGGTTCCGCGCGAAGTTCCGGACAATGTCGCGTTGGGTCACAAGACCGAATTTACCGACGATCTGAAGAGGCTGCTGGCCAGCCCGAACATCTGCTCCAAGCGCTGGGTCTTCCAGCAGTACGACTCGATGGTGCAGACCAACACGGTGGAAGGCCCGGGCGGCGAGGGCGGCGTGATCCGCGTGAAGGGCACGGAGCGCGGGTTGGCGATGGCTCTCGACGGTAACGGGCGCTGGTGCTATCTCGACCCGAAGCTGGGGGCGATGCACGCGGTGGCGGAGTCGGCGCGCAACGTGGCTTGCACCGGCGCAACGCCGATTGCGGCCACCAATTGCCTGAACTTCGGCAACCCTGAAAAGCCGCACATTATGTGGCAGTTCTCGCAGACCATCGACGGCATGACCAAAGCCTGCGAGGAGCTGGAAACGCCGGTCACCGGCGGTAATGTCAGTTTCTATAACGAGACGCTGGGCGAAGGGATTTATCCGACGCCGGTCATCGGCGTGGTGGGCATCCTCGACGACGTGCACAAGGCGGTGGGCCCGCATTTCCGCGAAGTGGGACATGCCTTGGTACTTGTTCGCGGCTCGGAGACGGGCGATGCTTCCGATGTCGAGGCCGAGTTTGGGTCCTCCGAATACGCCAAGGAGATACTGGGCCAGATTTGGGGATTTCCGCCGTCGCTGGAACTGAAGAAAGAGGCCGCCTTGCAAAAGGCCGCCATCGAGATGATCGGGTTGGGGCTGGTGCAGTCGGCCAAAGACTGCTCGGAAGGCGGGTTGGCGGTGACTCTGGCGGAATGCGGCTTCAGTCGCGGGATCGGCGCCAGGGTGGAGCTTGCAGCCGACGGATTGGTCCCGGAGTTTGTCCTGTTTGGCGAAGATGCCAGCCGGCTGCTCATTTCCTGCGACCCGCACAACGTCGCACGAATCCAAGAGATAGCGGCGAAATACGGTCTCTCAGCGGAACAGATTGGCACTACGGCTTCCGAGCAATTGGACATCCGGGTGGACGGCTCAGCCGCCGCCACGGCCAGCGTGTCGGAGTTGCGGGACGCATGGGCAGGGGCGTTGGAACGGGCGCTACACGTCGAAACAGAAGAACGTCTTGTCCCGGGCGCGCTGCAGAAAAGCTAAGGCCGTCAGGTAGGAACTCTGAATCTCTGATCAGGTGAGCGATGCTGATTACTTCTGACAAGCTGCACGAAGAATGTGGCGTGGTTGCCATCTACGGCAATCCTGAGGCTTCCAAGCTCGCCTACCTGAGTCTGTACGCGCTGCAACATCGCGGACAGGAATCGGCGGGTATCGCGGCATCCAACGGGGAACGCGTCGAGCTGCACAAAGGCATGGGGCTGGTTTCAGACCTGTTCACCGCTGACGTGCTGGCGCGGCTTTCCGGTTCCCTGGCCATTGGACATACGCGATATTCCACCACGGGCGACTCCGCATTGCTCAACGCCCAGCCCATCATGGTGGAGTGCAACAAAGGCAAGATCGCGCTGGCGCATAACGGCAACATTACCAATGCGCACGAAGTGCACGCGCAACTGGAGCAGCAGGGTTCCATCTTTCAGACCACCAGCGATACCGAAGTCATCGTGCACTCTGATTGCGCGCTCGCGCGAGCAGACCCTGGCCGATGCCATGGCCGACTCGCTGCGCCGCATTGAAGGCGCGTTCTCTCTGGTCATGCTGACGCCGGACCGCATCTTTGCCGCCCGCGATCCGCGGGGCTTCCGTCCCCTGGTGATGGGACGCATTCCCGGCCAGGCGGCGCACAGTGCCGACACAATAGTTTTCGCATCCGAAACCTGCGCCTTCGACCTGATCGGCGCGACCTACGAGCGCGAGGTCAAACCGGGTGAACTGGTGATTGTCGGCCCCGAGGGCGTACATTCGCGGTTCTACTCAGCGCAGCAGCCGCAATCGAGCTGCATCTTCGAACACGTTTATTTTTCGCGGCCTGACAGCATTGTCTTCGGACGTGCCGTGCAGGAGACGCGCGATGCCATGGGCCGGCAACTCGCGCTGGAATCGCCCGTGGACGCCGACATCGTTGTTCCCATCCCCGATTCCGGCATGACTGCGGCGATGGGTTTTGCGCAGCAGAGTGGCATACCGATCCAGATCGGACTGATCCGCAACCACTACGTGGGCCGGACGTTCATCGAGCCGGAACAGCGGGTACGCGACTTCGGGGTGAAGCTCAAGCTCAATCCAGTGCGGCACGTGCTCAAGGACAGACGCGTGGTGCTCATCGATGACTCCATTGTGCGCGGCACCACCAGCAAGAAAATTGTCCGCATGGTGCGCGACGCCGGAGCCAAAGAGGTGCATATGCGCATTTCGTGTCCGCCGACGATTTCACCCTGCTTCTACGGCGTCGACACTCCTTCGAAAAACCAGTTGATCGCCGCCAACAAGTCGGTGGAGGAGATCCGTGAATACATCAAAGCGGATTCGCTGGCATATCTATCGCTGGAAGGCCTGCGCAAAGCGGCGGGCGAGGGCGACGAGTCTATCTATTGCACCGCGTGCTACACGGGAAAATATCCAACTAACATCGTAGAAGTGGAAGACATCGCACCCGCGATGGCAGCGCACGACTAACCCTGGCAGTCCGGAACCATCAAGCGTGAGAGCAGCAACTACGGCCTTTTTCCTCGGCTCAATGCCGGAGCTTCCGCTACCAGCTCGTCGGCGAGCGATTCCATCGCCCAGCCGCTGCGCAAAAGGGGTCTCGTGCCAAGCAGGCGCTAAGATCAGGCGGCCCAGGGCTCTGGGTTCACCTGGAATGGTTCGCTAATCGCCGGACTCAGTTCGCTGAACTGGAGGGCGATCCGGTAACGTTGGCTCTTTCTAAGTCTCAGCAGATTGGCAATTCGACTTGTCGACTTGGGGGGCTGCAGGTGGCCGAACATGGCAACAGCCTCCGTCCTGAACGCTGTCTTGCGGGTTTCCGTCAGATTGTGGCCAATTACTTCGAGAGTGACGTTCGGGACCCCTGGGAATCGCTCGCAGGAGGCGTTCCCTTCTGTTCCGTGGGGGTAAAGGGACGAACTGGATGGTTATCTGATTGCGTTGATCAGTGCAGAGTTGAAGGGAGCGCAACGTGATCCCGATCAGGTTTTGAGCGATGACGCGCTTCTGATCGATTGGGAGATCTTCCGAGTAAAACCGCAGGTACGGCATTGAGAGACCCTATCTACTTCGAACTTTATCGGAGCATCTTTCGTGCCACACTGGAAGCGGACAAACCACCTGAAAAACGTGGGACTTAGCGATCCTGCATATTGACGCATGTGGGTAAGACCCACCACGGGTCCGGCAATTTTTGCCTGTCTAAGAGTGTGTGAGTCCGGGCGAGGATTACCCAAGCGGGCTTTTGGGGTGGGTGGAGGGATTCGAACCCTCGACAGCCGGAGCCACAGTCCGGAGTTCTACCACTGAACTACACCCACCACGCGAGATAAAAATTATAACATTCAGCAAAGCCACGTTTTGTGCGGATTGGTGGGCTCCGGCAGGCGAAATCGCCGCACTGAACCTGGCACACGAGGCCCTAGTTCGTAGAGCAGCCGCCGTTCATCATGCAGCAGTTGGATTGCCCGCAGCCGGCAGCCGGCATAGTGGAGCGGTCGCTCTTGTTAACGGCGAAAGTGGAGAGCTGCTTTTCCAGCTTCGCGGCGTGGCACTTGGGACATTCGGGCTGCTGCGCGCCGAAGAGGATGGCCTCAAACTTATGACCGCACTCCTCGCAACGATATTCGAAAATCGGCATACTTGCTCCCATATTGCAGAAGCGCCGTTATGGGCTGCTGCATCTCTCCTTCAACATCAAAGAGTGATACAACCATTATAGATGCAACGCGGCCATTCCAACCTGCGGCGGGAAGCCAGCGCGCAACGTGCGGCCGATCGAGCGACGCCTCCGCATCGCGCTGTGGAGACAACCCTCGCGCGCGACTTCTTCGGTGAACCTTTCCGGCCGCGGCGGCCGTTTCTGGGCGGGCACGCCCAGACCCTGGCAGGCAATTTTCTTCCCCGCCACAACCAACTGCCTCCCGCCGAAGACCGCCGGTTCCACGTGGAACACGGCGTACAGGTCCTATGCCATTGCCATTGGCAGCCGACCCGCGCTACAGCGATGACTCTGATCATCGTCCATGGCCTCGAAGGCTCCAGTGAGTCCGGTTATGTCATTGGTACCGGAAGCAAGGCGTGGCGCGCGGGTATGAGCGTGGTCCGCATGAACGTGCGCAATTGCGGCGGCACCGAGCAGCTTGGCCCCACGCTCTACAACTCGGGCATGTCGGCCGACGTGGGCGCAATCGCGAAAACATTGATCGAGCAAGATGGCCTCCAGCAGCTGGCCTTCGCAGGCTTCTCCATGGGCGGCAACATGGTGCTCAAGTTGCTCGGCGAGTGGGGCGATCAGGTTCCACCGCAGGTCAAGGCGGGGGTGGGAATTTCTCCCGCCATCGACCTCGCGGCGTCCGCCGACGCACTGCATAGTCCCGGCAATCGGCTCTACGAAATGAAGTTCCTTTGGAGCTTGCGGCAGCGCTTACAGCGCAAAGCTGCGCTTTATCCCGGACATTTCGACGTGCGCCATTTGCGCGGAGTGCGCAGCATTCGCGACTTCGACGATCAGGTCACGGCGCGCCATTTTGGCTTTCTCGATGCCCAGGATTACTACACTCGCGCCTCGGCTACGCGGGTACTCGACCGCATCACCGTTCCAGCGCTGGTCCTGCACGCGAACGACGATCCCTTCATCCGCGTGCTGCCAGAAACCCGCGAGAAATTGCTCCACAATCCGCACATCACCTACGTCGAGACCGAGCGCGGCGGACATTGCGCGTTCCTGGCCGAGACCAATGGTTACGATGGACGATGGGCTGAGCGCCAGGCAATCGCTTTTATCCAGCGAATCGAGCGCGGAGAACCGGTCAACGTTCCCGTGCCGTCGCCCTTCACGAACAGCTAAGATACCTGCGTGGAGAAGCTGGTCTATCTTTCCCTAGGCTCAAACCTCGGCGAGCGCGCGGTCAACCTGGGTAGCGCGATCGATCAGCTACACGAGTTGGGAGAGGTGCTCGCGGTGTCCTCGTTCTATGAGACGGAGCCCATGGAAGTCACCAACCAGCCGTGGTTCCTCAACTGCGCAGTCGTTGTGAAAACCGATCTGATGCCCAGACAATTCCTCTCACGGATACTAAAGATCGAGGAAAAGATGGGCCGTCGGAGGATCCGGCCCAAAGGTCCGCGGCTGATCGACATCGACATTCTTCTGTTTGGCGAGTCGGTGATCCACACACCGGGACTCGACGTGCCGCACCCGGCCATGCATCAGCGGCGATTCGTGCTGGAACCGCTCGCAGAAATCGCGCCGGAGGTAAAACATCCGGTCTTCAAGAGGACGATGCGCGAACTGCTGAAGGCGCTGCCGCAAGGCGCAGGCGCGGTAAAGAGGCTCAAGGCCTAGCGAGAACTCCCGTTCCAGCTACAGTTCCAGCGTCTTCAGATATTGGCGGAAGTCGGCCCCCAGATCGTCGCGCTTGAGGGCGAACTCGACGGTGGCCTTCAAGAAGCCGAGCTTGTCGCCGGTGTCGTGGCGTTTACCTTCGAAGGTGTAGCCGTAGATTTTCTCTTTCTTCAGTAAGCGCTTCAAACCGTCAGTGAGCTGCAGCTCACCCCCGGTGCCGAGATCGGTCGAGGCCAGCATCTCAAAGATGGCCGGCGTCAGAATGTAGCGCCCGATGATCGCGAGATTCGACGGAGCGTCCGCCGGCTTCGGCTTCTCCACCAGGTCCTGCACTTCGAAGAGACGGCCATTCCATTTTCCCGGTACCGGTTTCGCGTCCAGCACACCGTAAGCGGAGATCGCGCTGCCTTCGACGATCTGAGCCGCCAGCACAGAGCAGCCAGTTTCGTTGTAAACTTCGATCATCTGCTTGAGGCAGGGCACTTCGGCGTCAATGATGTCGTCGGCGAGAATGACAGCGAAGGGCTCATCCTCACCAATGAGTTCGCGGGCCATCAGCACGGCGTGGCCAAGTCCCATCGCCTCCTTCTGGCGGACGTATGCAATGTGAATCATGTCGGAGATCTGACGAACCGTGGCCAGCAGGTCGGTCTTGCCGCGCTCCTCCAGCATTTTTTCCAGCTCGTAGCTGACGTCGAAGTGGTCTTCGATGGCCGCCTTGCCGCGACCGGTGACGACGATGATCTGGTCGCAGCCTGATGCAAGGGCCTCTTCGACGCCGTACTGAATGATGGGCTTGTCCACCAACGGCATCATTTCTTTAGGCTGTGCTTTGGTGGCCGGCAGGAAGCGCGTGCCTAGTCCGGCCGCGGGAAAGACTGCCTTGCAAACTTTTCGTTTCATGCATCCTCGTGCGGTGGTTGACCAACCTACAAAATCTACTACGCCACGGTCTGCGGGTCGCCAGCCAATTGCTCCAGCAGCGATCGCAGCCGCTCCAGCACCTGATCCGACTGCTTGTCTTTCAGGGAGAACTTCAATACGCCTGCGGGCGTGAACCGGCTGCCGGATTCTTCGGCGACGAAGCGCGCCAGGCGTTCCGGATCGACCGAGGCCTTTTCGGTAAAGCGAATGCTCACCGCCTCGCGGCGGCGTTCGATCTGTGCCACGCCGATACGCTGCGACAGGAGCTTAAGCGCAGCGTATTGCAGCAGGTTTTGTACCGCCGCGGGAGGTGCACCATAGCGGTCGCCCAACTCGCCGGCAACGTCAGCCAGTTGCGACTCCGACTCGACCCCAGCCACCCGCTTGTACATGCGCAACCGCTGGTTCTCCTCGGCAATGTATTCCGCGGGAATGCGGATGTTCAGGCCGAGATTCAATTGCGCCTCCGGAACCTCTTCCTGCACTTCGCCCTTCAGTTCCCGGACCGTGCGCTCCAGCATGGTGGTGTACATCTCGAAGCCTACGGCCTCGATGTGGCCGCTTTGCTGCCCGCCGAGCAGGTTCCCCGCGCCGCGCAGCTCGAGGTCAAGCGCGGCAATCTTGAATCCTGCGCCGAGATCGCTGAACTCCTTCAGCGCTGCCAGCCGACGCCGCGCAAGGTCGCTCAGGTCGCGGTCAGGAGGAATCAGCAGGTATGCGTAGGCGCGACGATCGGAGCGCCCCACGCGTCCCCGTAGCTGGTATAGCTCCGACAATCCATGGCGGTCGGCGCGATTGATGATGATGGTATTGCACAGAGGGATGTCGAGCCCGTTCTCGATGATGGTGGTTGCGACCAGGATGTCGGCTTCATGACGCATGAAGGCGAGCATGACGCGCTCCAGTTCGCTCTCCGCCATCTGGCCGTGACCGACCAGGATGCGCGCCTTGGGCGACATCTCACGAATCTTGTCGGCGATTTCGTAGATGCTCTCCACGCGGTTGTGCACGAAGTAGACCTGTCCGCCGCGCTCCAATTCCTTTTCAATGGCTGAGCGCAGCAGCTTTTCGTCCCACGCGGCGACCACGGTCTGGATGGCCATGCGGTCTTTGGGCGGGGTCTCGATGACGCTCATGTCGCGCAGCCCGAGCAGTGACATGTGCAGGGTGCGAGGAATCGGCGTGGCCGACATGGTGAGCACGTCTACTTCTTTGCGCAGCTGCTTCAGCCGCTCCTTGTGGCGGACGCCGAATCGCTGCTCCTCGTCCACGATGACCAGCCCCAGATCGCTGAACTTAACGTCCTTGGACAAGGCGCGATGGGTGCCAATGACGATGTCCACCTCGCCTGCCTCCAGCTTGGCAATGGTTTCTTTCAGCTGCTTGGCAGTGCGAAAGCGGCTGAGCATCTCGATCTTGATGGGAAACGCCGCCAGCCGCTGCCGGAAGGTGTTGTAGTGCTGGAAGGCCAGAACCGTAGTCGGCGCCAGGACGGCGACCTGGCGATTGTCGTTGACCGCCTTGAAGGCCGCGCGCATGGCCACTTCCGTCTTGCCGTAGCCAACGTCGCCGCACAGCAGGCGGTCCATCGGGGTGGCTGACTCCATGTCGCGCTTCACATCCAGAATCGCGTTTACCTGGTCCTCGGTTTCGTTGAACTCGAAGGTGTCCTCGAACTCGCGCTGCCATTCCGTGTCGGCGGCGAACCCGTGGCCCTCGGCGGTCTTGCGCACGGCGTAGAGCTTTAGCAGCTCTTCGGCCATGTCTTTCATGGCCTTCTTCACCCGCGCCTTGGTCTTCTGCCACTGCTGGGTGCCCAGCCGGTTCAGCACCGGACGCACCCCCTCCGACGAGCGATACTTCTGGACCAGATCGAGCCGGGTCAGCGGTACGTAGAGGCGCGCACCTTCGGCGTACTCCAGCACCATGAACTCGACCGTGCCGCCATCCTCCTGCGGAACCTCTTTGAGCCCCTGATACTGGCCGATCCCATGCTCCACGTGGACCACGTAATCGCCGACCGCAAGATCGCGAAAATCGGAAAGAAATGCCGAGACCTTGGATTTCTGGCGCTGCGGATGCGCCAACGACACTTCCGGCTCATCGAAGAGATCGCGAGCGCCGAAAAGGACCAGATTGGCTTCAGGAAACGCGACCCCATCAGGCACGTAGGCTTTCACGATGGTCGTGGAAGCAACGTCCTCCTCGAAGTAGGTTGACTCCTCCACAAAGACTTCCGTGCCCGGCCGGGGCGTGCGGCTGCCGATGCGAAACGACAGGTTGTATTCGTTGAAGACGTCTGCCAGCCGCTCGACTTCTCCGGTGCTGGAAACGGCAAAGATGACCCGCTTACCCTCGCGTGCCAGGCGGCCAACTTCCTCGGTCATGGCTGCAACCGAGCCATGGAAGCGCGAGGTTGGCTGGGTCTGCAACGTGAGATGCTCGCCGCTATCGGGGCCTTCGATGCCCAGTTGTTCTACGGCTATCGTCGTCGCCTGCTGCCAGCGGGTTTGCCATTGCTCCGGCGTGAGATACAAATCTTCTGGACGGACCAGATTGCCGACCAGGCTGCGCTCGTGCACCTCGGACACCTTCGACCACCAGGCGTCCTGGACTTCCGCCAGAGCGTCAGGCTCATCGAGCAGAACAACCGCGCCGGGCAGAAGATCGAGAAGGCTCTCCGTCGCGCCCACGATGGGCGCATACAACTCCCAGCCGGGAAACACGGCGGCGCCGGTGGCGCGCACAGCTTCTTCGATGATGTCCTCGTCGCCCGCCAGCCGGTTGCCGACCAGCCGTGCGTTGATGGCCGCCAGCATGGTTTCCTCCACCGGCGTTTCCGTCAACGGAAGCAACACAACCTCATCCGTCGTCGCCGCGGAACGCTGCGTGCTAGGGTCGAACTTGCGAATGGACTCCACCTCGTCCCCGAAGAACTCGATACGGACCGGCCGGTCCAGCTCGGGAGGATAAACATCCAGCAATCCGCCGCGGTGTGCGAACTCGCCAGGCATCTCGACCACATCCACCTGGTTATAGCCCACGATGCGGAGGTGCTTAAGCAGTTGCTCGGGATCGATCATCTCGCCGCGGTGCACCACCTTCGCCAAGTCGGAATAGAAACCTGCATTGCGTAAGCGCATGGCGGTTGCGGCCACCGGGGTTATCACCACGTTGGCCGCTCCGGTAGCGATCTTCCAAAGGGCGGTGGCCCTTGCTTCCTGAATCTCGGGATGGGGCGACAGGTTCTCGAACGGGAGCACATCATAAGCCGGCAGGGCCACAACCTGCTCTGGCGAAACTGCACCGGTCAATTCGCCCAGGGAGCGCACAATCGGTAATACGTCATCCAGAACGCGGTTGTCAGCCACAATCAGGATCAGAGGCCGCGAGACCGCCCGATGCAGCAGGGAGTGAAACAGAGCTTTGCCGGTGGGGATGAGTCCGGATACACGCATCCGAGCCGCACCGCCCTTGACCCGGGTAACGGTACGCGCGAAAACGGCAGACTTTTCCACGTCCGCAAAGAGTTCGCGGACGAACGGGAGGATCATCGCAGATTCAGTTTATCAGCCAGAACAGTTGCCAGTAGTCGGCGAACAGTTATGCTTATGACTGCCCTTGTTCCTAAAAACTGGCAACTGAGAACTGGCGGCTGCGATCAGAATTCTAAGTGCAGCCGCAGGCCCGGCACGGTCACGGGCCCCCGGACCTGGTTATATCCGGGATTGTTTACGTGCTGTAGATCGAAGGCAAAGAAAACACCGCGCCAGACATGAGTGGTATAAAACACTTCTTCGATGGTTTCGCGACCGTACGTGAGCCCGCCGTCCCCGAGAATGAAGCCCAGGCCGCCATTGGCTAGATATGCCTGATGGGCTTTGGAGATACCACTGGAAACGAAGGCCGCGCCCGTACGGTCCAGGTTGCGATGCCAGCGCGTGCCCTTCACGTACACTCCAACCTCGGCGCCTTCGTTATCTTCGGTGTAAGCAAACGATTCGTGCTGCCCCTCGTTCCATCCCCAGCGCCCGAAGGCCCAAATGTCGCTTGAAACTTCCTGCTCGAAATTGATTCCAAAACCGTACTTGATGGTCCCCTGCTTGCGAGTTTGAGTAACATCGGGGGTCGGGGTGACATGTTCCAAGTAGAGCCGGACCGCCTCTTCGTAATCGCCCATGTTGGCATGATTGATGTAGTTCATAAGGCGGACAGTCGTGTCCCGATGCTTCAGCAGCTTGGGGCGCAACTCGAGTTCGATGTTTTCGGCGCGAGCGCGGGCCACATCGGCGTCAAGGTTTTGCCCGTTGGCGACCTTCGGCATCAGGACTTCTGCAAAACGCAGGCCCCAGTTGCGGTCTTCGTAGTCGAAGATGGCCCCGATGGTGTACCCACGGGTATCGGCGGCGTAGTCCCAGGCGCCGTTGTTGGCGATCACCCAGTTCAGAAACTGATAGTGGCTGTCGGAGCCGCCAACGTTCAGGTCCAGGAAGTCCGCCAGCGAAAACTTGCCAAAGCGAATCTCCAAACGCCGGACCGGGACCTGCGTCGGAAGAGAAAACGGTGTCCGCTCTACTTCGATCTTCTCCTTCGAGAACGGAACGATCTGCTGCACCATAAGTCGCGCAATATATGGAGCCGAGCCTATGCTGGGATTGCGCACAACGTCAAGATTGACGAAGCCAGCCAGTCCGAGCGCTCCGCTGATGCCGCCCCATCCGGACTCTTCGACATCCAGATAGCCGATGGTGTTGGGAGTGAATTCGTAGCCGGTGAATAGAGTTAATACTCGGGAGGTCGCGTGCTCGCCGTAGTCCTTAAGGCTGTTGGGCCCGCTGTACAAGGCGTAGAAATCGCCGTGCGCTTGAAAGACGAAATTTGCCTGCCCTGAAATCCACCACTTTAAGCTCTGCGAGTGTTCGAAGAACGTGGCCTTGGGATTCGGAGCGGGCGCCTCAGGAGCTTGCGGTTCGGGCGTAGCTGCATCTTGCGCAAAAGCGGGAGTTACGAGCAGGACCGCGCAGGCAAAGAGAAGCCCACCGAAACGCCACACACTGCGGACACGATACAACCGACTTGAAACCGAGATCAGCAATGGCGGTCACACTCTTCTTCTGGTCGAACCTAGCTTTCAATACTGTGCAGAGGGCCAATCGGGTGATCTTATAACCCGATTATTTCAGATTGATGAATAGAGGAAGTAGGTGGTGAAGCATCTGACGGAAAGAAGCGTTAAGGGCCGCGGCCAATCGGAGAGTCGCGTCGCGATTGCGGGAGTGTGAAAGCTGGTCTCCCGACGGGTCACATCATCGCGGACGAGCAAGCTTCTCCGCCAGCCTGGCTGGCAAACAGCTCTTCCAGGTTTGCGACAAGGACATCCGGAGATTCGTCTTGCGCCAGGAAGCGATCAATCGCGGTTCGCGAGGAACAGCGGACCCCATAGAACGGAGACAACACCACGGCCAGTAACCCCGGGCACAACTCCTTCACTTTGCTCGCCAACTGTTCAAGGTTCACTCCCGGATGGCCATTGTCCATCAGCAGCATATCGGGACACTTGCCCTCGGCAATAGCGGTGGCACCCTCCACCGAATTGGCTGCCCACACCTGGTAGCCAAAGTGTTCCAGCACTAACTGGCGGACTTGCAGCATGACTGCATCGTGGCCTAAGCAAAGAATCGTTTTATTGCGGCGTTGCATGTAAACCTCCCGTCTTGATCGCAGCGTTCGTATCACGTAGAGTGTCAGCGAATTCCGAGATGGTCCTCATGTCCGGCTTTCCAACCTGCCAGGCAACGCAAGGAAGTTCTTGCACAGAACATGCCAATGCCCGGAACAGAAAAGACTAGAGTTATCGTTTTGGCGAGCCCAAGCAGTAGGAAATTTTTACACCCGGCAGGAAGGACTGAATGTCGCTGGCGCAATGACTCGAAATGAATCCGGGAATTGCCTTCCCAGGCAACCATTCAGTGCTATTGGAACTTTCAGCGGGCTGCGAACGTACTTCGGACTGAAGGCAGTTTGCGAGCGCCCGCAAGCGAGACGGAGCGCCCAGAGAAGGAGCACGTCATGGACGGAAACATCGTTGGCTTAGCGGCAGTGATCATGGTCTTCGGCATCCCGATTGCCGCCCTGTACACCTATTACCGGGTGCGCAAGTTGCGCACCGAAGAGCGTCTAGCTGCCATTGCGCGCGGGGTCAGCGTTCCCATGGAGGCGGAGCTTTCTCAGGCGGCCCGCACCCGCCGGTCCGGCATCTTGCTGGTGAGCGGCGCGGTGGGTTATACAATCGCGTTTGGCCTTATCGCCCGGGTTGAACCAGATGCCTGGATCGCGGCTGCCTTCGGCGTTATCCCGTTGGCCCTGGGGGTTGGTTGCTTTTTGGACTCCGCTTTGGTGCGCCGCGACCTGCACGCTTCCTGATGGCAAGCGATGAGGCTCTGGGAACCATCCCGCAGCCTTGAGCTAATAAACCCCTTTGTGCGCCCATGTGGGAGATAACGAAATCTCACCACACAACGCATTGCTGGTTCGCCGGGCGCACCATGGGAGAGCCCGCCGGGCATGAAAAAGCCTTTGCGAACGGCGCAAAGTTTGACAGCGGCCCAATCACGCGAAACTTGGCCACCGGATGCGGGTCGCCCTGGACCATCAGGCGCTGCGTTTCCGGCCGGGTCTCATCACCACGAAACTGTCCCCACGCGATAAAAAACTGCTGATCGGGAGTAAACCCGTCGACTTTAGGCGCGGGAGGCTTGCCCTGCTGTGACTTCTGGAATGCCAGGTAGGCAATCTTCACGCCTGCCAGATCGCCAATGGATTCGCCCAACACTAACTTGCCCTGGTGATCTCGTCCTTCTGATTGGGGAATGGAGTGCAACAACGATTCTACAGTCCTCGGCAGATCGATCACCCACTACGTCTAGCTGCAATTCGGCGTGATCTAGGCTTTCGCGGTCAACATTGGAAGCCGTGCCGCTCCGTAAAGCCCGGCGTCGCTGCCCAGCAGCGCAATCGTTACCACCGTATGCTTCCCGCCCTGTCCGACATGGTCCGGCGCAGTGATGGAGTAGATGGACGAGCGAACCTTCAACTCCTCAAACATGGTGGGGGCGAATGCGTCCCACGCGCTAGACACGCCTCCGCCGATAACGTACATCTGCAGGTTGAGCGCATTCACCATACCTCCGATGCCGATGGCCAGCGCCCGGCCGACCTTCTGATATATCCGATGCGCCGATGCGTGGCCCTGAATCGAGAGCTGGTAAATTCCGCGTGCCGTGAATTCGACGTTGCCCCGCGCCCCCTCCGCCAGGTCGGGAGCGTTGCCGCTGGCAATCGCCTCCTGCGCCATGCGGACAATAGCGGTCGCCGAAGCATACTGCTCCAGGCAACCCCGATTGCCACAACCGCAGGGATGTCCTTCCGGCTCCACGTTGAAGTGGCCAAGCTCGCCCGCCATGCCGGTCATCCCGTGCCAAAGTTGTCCTTTGAAGATCAAGCCCCCGCCTACTCCGGTTCCCAGGGTGTACATAGCCATGTCATCGATGTTGCGTCCGGCGCCGAGCCATTTTTCTCCCATGGCCGCCGAATTGGCGTCGTTCTCCAGAATCACCGTCGTCCCGAGTTTGCGTTCAATCTCTTCACGGACCGGAAAATTCACCCAGTCGGGAAGGTTCGGCGACCGGACCACGGTGCCGGTGTCCATATCAATGAATCCGGGTACTCCAATACCAATGCCTGCCAGTTGGCCTGAGTCGCTGTACTTGGCGCCCAGAGACTGGATGGCGCTGCACATCTCGCCGATGACGAAGTCGCGGCCGCGCTTGACTTCCGCTCCGAGGGTCAGCTTCTCCATCAGTTTGCCGTCGCTATCCACAGCGGCGATGCGAAGATTGGTTCCCCCGAGATCGACTCCGATTGAATACACGCGCATGTAGGCCTCTCGACTTTCGCGTTCACTTCTGACAGTGCGGACAATAGTGACTGCTGCGACCTGCGATGATAACCCGTTTTATGGCCGTACCGCACACCAGGCACGGCTCGCCCTCGCGCCCATATACCCGGTGCTGCAATTGGAAGAATCCTTCTCTCCCCTCGGCGTCCACGTAATCGCTCACCGACGAGCCGCCGAGTTGGATGGCCTCACGCAACACTTCCTGCACTGCGCCGTGCAGTCTCGCAAGTCCGCACGCGTCAGTGATGCAGCCTGCCGCCGTGGCCGAATTTCCGCGCGGAACAGCGACTCGTCAGCGTAAATGTTGCCCACGCCGCTTAACAGCTTTTGATTGAGCAGCGCGCTCTTGATCGGGGTCTTGCGACGGCGGAACAGCGTAAGGAAACGGTCGACCTGGGAGTCCAGAGGCTCGTCACCGGGAGCGGCAAACCCCTCGGCACTCGTCGACTCCAGGCGCACCACCGCCAGTCTTCCGAAGCGGCGCGGATCGACGAAGCGCAGCTCGCGGCCCGAAGCCAGTTTCAGAATTGCATGCGTATGCTTGTCCATCTCCGTCTTCGGCGACGCAATTAACAACCGTCCCGTCATACCGAGGTGCACGATCCACTGCCCCCGTCTTTCCTGTGGCTTTCTCCCATTGCGCTTCGCTGGCTCGAGATCGAAGACGATATGTTTCCCAACGCGACGTACGGCTGAAATTCGCGACCGCTCCAACAACGACGCGATCTCTTTCGCTGGAGACTTCAAAGGCTCGGGTTTTTCCCCCAGCCAGAACGTCTTCCACCACGTCGCCGGCAACGCGCCGGTTCAGACCGCGAGCAATGGTTTCGACTTCGGGTAGTTCGGGCATCGGCAACAGTGTACGGTAATGAGCTTCATGAAGGGGGTAACCTGGATGAAGTTTGACACGGCCATTCTCCTAAGGCGGGAGCTTAGCACGGCTCGTTTCCGCGCCATGCCGCGTTGCACCCCTTCCGGCGCAGCCTGTAGAATTTAGAGTTACACGGCCCGTCTCACTTTTTACTTTCCCCGAATTTTGGTCTTGCTTGCTGAATGAGAGGCGAGTTGTGTGCGAATCTGTGCAGTCGTCCAGCATAGTGCGGACGACTTGGGATGGAGCAGCCAGTTGAAAATCGGTAAAACAGCGGTCGTCGTCGGCGCCCAATGGGGCGATGAAGGCAAGGGGAAGATTGTCGACGTTCTCTCCGAGCGGTTCAACCTGGTGGCCCGTTATTCCGGAGGCCACAACGCCGGACACACCGTCACCATTCGTGGCAAGAAGTTCATCCTTCAGCTTATCCCGTGCGGCGTGCTGCGCGAAGGCTGTCGTGGCGTGATCGGCAATGGGGTCGTGCTGGACCCGTTCGCTTTCATCAAGGAAGTGGACGCGCTGCGCGCGACCGGCGTGCGCGTGGACGGCAATCTCTTCGTCAGCAATCGAGCGCATGTCATTCTCCCCTATCATCGGATGATTGAGCTGGCATCGGAGAATGCACCCGGGCGAGTGAAGATCGGCACCACCTCGCGCGGCATCGGTCCCACTTACGAAGACAAAATGGCGCGCAGCGGACTGCGCGTGCAGGACCTGCTGGACAAGACGCTGCTGCGCAAGCACATCGAAAACGCCTGCCGCGAAAAGAACACGGTCGCTCACGCCCTGTTTAACAGCGAGCCTCTGGATCCCGACAAGATGTACACCGAATACGCGGAGATCGCGAATCGTGTGGCTCCGTTCGTCACCGATACCGCATTGCTGCTCAATCGCGCGATTGCCGGCGGCGAATCGGTCATGTTTGAAGGCGCGCAAGGCACCATGCTCGACATCGATCATGGCACCTATCCGTTCGTCACCTCGTCGAGCGCAACCTCGGGCGGCGCAGTCACCGGCACCGGCGTTCCTCCGACCTCCATCAACATGGTAATCGGGGTGACCAAGGCGTATTGCACCCGCGTGGGCGAAGGACCCTTTCCCACCGAACTCAAGGAAGAGGTTGGCGACACGCTGCGCAAGAAGGGCAACGAATTCGGCGCCGTGACCGGGCGTCCGCGGCGCACCGGCTGGCTTGATCTGCCGCTGCTTCGCTACTCGAACATGATCAACGGTACCAGTTGGCTGGTGGTAACCAAGCTTGATGTATTGGATGAACAAGCCGAGATTCCGGTTTGCGTGAGCTATCGGATTGACGGCAAGGAGACGGAGGAGATTCCCGCGCAGGCCTCCGGTTACGAAAAGATTGAGCCGATCTATACCCGCCTGCTAGGCTGGCAGACAAGCACCTTCGGCATCGATAGCTACGAGCGGTTGCCAGACAGGGCCAAGCACTATCTGGAATTCGTGGAGAAGCAATCCGGAGCGAGAGTCGGCATTGTTTCGACCGGGCCGGACCGCGAGCAAACTATGTTTGTTCCGGAATTCACCAAGACACTCGATGCGATCAATGGAACAGCAAGGAACTAAGCGCAGACGCGGAGGATTACATGGTGGTATTGGCGGTAACCTGGATGGCAAATCCTGGACACGAAGACGAAGTCGCACAGATCTTCGGCAAGCTGCAAGCTGCCTCGCGCCAAGAGCCGGGCTGCCTGATGTACATCGTGCATCGCCATCAGACGGACCCGCGCCGCTTCTTCATTTATGAGCAATATCGTGACGATGCGGCTCGTGAGGCCCATCGTCAATCGCCGCATTTTCAGGAGTATGTCATCACCGCGCTGAAGGACATTGGCGAGCGCAAGGAAGGCGAGTTGTACTTGCCGCTGACGAGCGACTAATGCTCCGTTGCCAATTGGGGCGCAACGTCACTGGGTTGTCTGAGTTCCTCGCGCAAGATATCGAACAACGCCGCCAGAACGGAGGCGATCACAGGTCCCAGAAACAGTCCCAGGAATCCGAATGCTTCGACGCCGCCTAAGATAAAGAACACCAACACCAGCGGATGCAACTCTACCCGTCCACCCACGACCCAAGGCCGAATGACATTGTCGATCGCGCTGACTACGAGCACGCCCCAAACCAAAAGAAACACGCCTTTCCACAGAGCGCCGGTGACCAGCAGGTAGATCGCAACCGGCGCCCAGATCAGCGCCGAACCTACAACCGGAATGATGGACGCGAAGCCGGCTGCAACGCCGAGCAATAGCGACGAGTCCATACCGACAATGCGCATGGCAATCCCCGTAAGCAGGCCTTGCGCGACTCCCACCGAGAGAATGCCATACACGTTGGCGATGATGGTGTCGGAGATATTTCGGTACAGCCGCGCAACTTGCTCGGCTGAGAGCGGCAAGACCATTCCCGCACGGTAGGCCCATCGTGCCCCATCGCGAAACAGAAAGAAAACGACCACGAACGTGATCAGCGCATCGACGACGAAGCGAGCGACGCCACTCAGGACGTTGGCGCCGAAGCCGACCAGCCAGACACTCACCTTCTGCGCGTTGGCGCTGATCATGGCATTGAAGTCATATTTGGAAAGATCGATCCAGTGGCCAACATAGTGGAGGGGACGATCCGCCAGCGTCATCACGAACGACGTGAACCCGCCCTCAGCCGCGCTCCTTCGGCTCAGGTAGTGCGCTGCCGATAACGCTTCGTTAGCTGCCAGCACGGCAATGATGAAGCTCGGCACGGCGAACAGCAGGACCAGCGCCAGCGTGGACAGCAACGCCGAGCTGCCAGCCCGCCGCTTGTTCCAATGCAAGAGGCGCTCGTGCAGGGGATAGAAAACAACCGCAAGAATAATCGCAAACGCGATCGGCCTCAGGAAGGACTGCGTAATGATAAACGTGAGCGCGAGCGCGATTGCCAACAACACTGAAAGAAATATGATGGTGGTGCGCTTGTTCTTCATAGAGAAGTTCGTTCAAGTTGTAACACGAACCTTTCGAAGAAGACAGCAAAGTTGCAGCCTGTAGCGGAAGTCTCGCATTGGGAACAACCTCGCTACAATAGCAAGTCATAACCGCCCTACCAAGTCCCAAGGACAGTCATGCACCGCTGGTCTCAGCTCTTCATTCCCACCCTGCGCGAGGCGCCGGCGGACGCCGAGGTCGCGAGCCACAGATTTCTTCTTCGCGCCGGATACATCCGTCAGCTTGCTACGGGAATTTACTCCTTCCTCTTTCTCGGTCAGCGCTCGATGCTCAAGATCACCAATATCGTGCGGAAAGAGATGGACCGTATCGGCCAGGAGTTCCATCTGCCTGCTCTCCATCCGCGCGAGATCTGGGAGCCCAGCGGCCGCTGGCAGGCAATGGGCGAGAACATGTTCCGGCTGAAAGACCGCAGTGGGCGCGATTTGTGCCTGGGTATGACCGCCGAGGAGGTCATGACCGAGATCGCTCGCAAGGAGCTGCGCAGCTACAAGCAGCTTCCGCAAATCTGGTACCAGATCCAGCACAAGTTCCGCGATGAGCCGCGGCCCAAGTCCGGATTGCTGCGCGTGCGCCAGTTCACCATGAAGGACTCCTACTCGTTCGACCTCGACGCGGCTGGACTGGACATTAGCTACCAGAAACATTACGAAACGTATTGCCGGATCTTCGATCGCTGCGGACTCAAGTACGTTGCGGTCGAGGCCCACTCGGGCGCGATGGGCGGTTCGCAGTCGCACGAGTTCATGGTGTACACCGAGGCCGGCGAAGACCTGGTCGCCAACTGCGCCGAGTGCGGCTATGCGGCCAACCTCGACAAGGCAACCTCGAAACTGGAGCCCGTTGACGACCTTGCTCCGTCGGGCAGCGGCGAGCCCGAACTTGTCCACACTCCTGGGCAAAAAACGATCGAGGATGTCGCGCGCTTTCTCGGTGTCTCACCCAGGAACAAGATTAAGACCCTCGCCTACATGATGACGGGTGCGCCGGACCCGAAGACCGGGGAGGTCTCCACACGCGCGCTGGTCGTGCTGATGCGCGGCGACCACATGCTCAATGAGGCGAAGCTCTCGGGTGCGATCGGCGGCAAAGAATTTCGTCCGATGACCGAGGATGAGATCCGCACGCTGTTCCACTCCCCTGCGGGATATCTAGGGCCGCTGCATGTCGAATGGGCGAAGGACGCGGCAGACGCGAGCAAGCCACTGCTGCTGGTCGAGGAATCACTGCGCGGGCGGAGAAATCTCATAGCAGGCGCGAATCGGGAGGAGTACCACGTCAAGAATCTCACACCGGGCGAGACGTTTTATCCCACGGCATGGGCTGACCTGCGCACCGTAGCCGAAGGCGAAGGCTGTCCGCGCTGCGGCTCGCCGCTCCGGCTGAGCAAAGCGGTGGAGATCGGGCACATCTTCAAACTCGGCTATAGGTACTCGGAGGCGATGGGCGCGCGTGTGCTCGATGAGCAGGGCAAGGAAGTTACGCCCATCATGGGCAGCTATGGCATCGGCATCGAGCGCATCCTGACCGCCTGTATCGAGCAGAACCACGATGAAGACGGCTTCTGGCTGCCGAGAAGCATTGCGCCGTTCGATGTGGTGCTCGCCCCGCTTGCAGCCGGCGAATTACTGGACGCAGCGGTAAAGATCGCTTCCGATCTGGAGCGTGCAGGATTCGAGGTACTGGTTGATGACCGCGACGAACGGCCAGGAGTGAAGTTCAAAGATGCTGACCTCATCGGAATTCCTTACCGCATCACGATGGGCAGCAAGAAATTCGCCGAGGGCAAGGTCGAAGTGCTGACGCGGCGAACCAAGGAGAAGGAGGATGTCGCGATAGGAGCGGTGGTGGAGCGCTTGAAGAAGCTTGCTGGATCGCAACCGGTCACCGCAGAGACAGCGTAGTTCTGCAGTTTGAGTTGCCTCAGGGCGGCCTTTACCGTATCTTGACCACATGGAAGTACACTTCACGCCTGAGCAGGAAGCGCAACTGGCAGAGATCGCCACCAAGGTAGGTACTGACGCTGAGCGGTTGGTGAAGGATGCGGCTTTGCGCCTTGTGGAAGATCAAAACCACTTTCACGAGCCGGCGCCTGAATTGCCGACTTTACATCTTGGCACAATGAAATCTCTACATCGCCGCGACATCTACGATGATGTCCGTTGAACCGGGGATTGTCGACGCCAATGTACTGGCCTACGCGACGAACGCCGATGTTCCCAACCACGCGGCCTCACGTGCTTTGCTCGACGCTGCTCGCGACCCTGCGGTAGCACTCTACGTCATCTCACAAATCCTCTGCGAGTTTTATTCGGTTATCACCAACCCTCGCCGCGTAGCCACACCATGCTCGTCAGCCGACGCTTTGCGAATTATTTTGGCGCTGTTGGCCTTGCCCGGCATTTATGTTCTGCCAAGCCCTGTCCGTGCGGTGGCAGCGCTGACGGACTTGCTACAGCGGCATCCAGTAACCGGTGGAAACGTTTTCGATTTGCAAATTGTTGCAACCATGCAGGCTAACAACGTTCGAAGAATTTACACCTTCAACGCCGAAGACTTTGTGGTGTTTCCGGAACTGATTGTCGTTGTCCCCGGCTCTTAGGAGCAGCAGGCGAAGAGGATTGGCCGGGTCCTCCAGTCTTCCACTTTTCATTCTGTGCCTTTCGCCTCCAAGCCCAGTTCCCCCGCAATGCCTTGCATCGCCTCGATGCAAACCGTGATGTGCTCATCGAGGTCAACGCCCAATCCAGCAGCGCCGTTGATGATGTCGTCGCGGCTGACCGCACGCGCGAAGGCTTTGTCCTTCATCCGCTTGCGTACGGACCTTGCATCCACTTCCGCCAGCGACTTATTAGGCTTGACCAAGGCGGTAGCGGTGATGAAACCTGCCAGCTCGTCGCACGCGAACAACGCTTTCTCCATGGTCGAGTCCCGGGTCACGCCTGTGTAATCGGCGTGCGACAGGATGGCCCGGCGAATCTCCTCGGCCACGCCACGCTGGGTCAGGATCTCATTTCCCTTGTAGGGATGATCGTCCAGGCTGGGATATTTCTCGTAGTCAAAATCGTGAATCAGGCCAACGGCGCCCCAAAGTTCTTCGTCCCCGCCAAGTTTTCTCGCGTAGGCGCGCATGCACGCCTCCACTGCCAGAGCATGTTTGCGCAGACTTTCTGACTGGGTGAACTCAGTTAGTAAACACCACGCATCGGAGCGATTCATTCCGCGATTCCCCTAGGTTTCAAAGGCCTTCTTGCATGCCATTGGCACGTGATTGCCGAAGTCGGACAGATTTCCCACCACTTCGTACCACTATGTTCTTGACTCTAGCAGAGAAATGCCGCACAGTACGCCTAAGCTGATTTTTGGTGCCCTGCTCTGGCGCCCCGCAGCCTAAATGGCCACGACTCTCGCGCCGGTGGACTCCCGCGAAGTGGTGAGATGCGATCAGTGCCATCTCGTCCAGTTCAAAACCGTCAACAATCTTTGCCGTCGTTGCCGCACGTCTCTGGATGAGGACGAGCCTGAGCCGATCCTCACGCCCTGTTTACCCGTGACAGCAGAAGAGCCGTCAGACCGCTCCGAAGTGCACGTGGCAATGGCGATTCGCAGCCTGCGCCTGCGCTCCGGCCTGAGCCAGCGCCAGTTGGCGCTGCGCATGGGCGTGCCGCGCACCTACGTCTCCAAGATCGAAAACGAGAAGGCCACCCCAACCCTGTCGTCGCTTGCCCGCCTGGCAGCCGCGCTGGAGGTCAGCGTGCCCAGACCTGCTGCGCGCTTGCGGTCCCTCTCGCGAGGACGAGATCAACGAGGCGCTCGCTGATCCCTTCATCGCCGAGCTGGCTGCATTCACGTCGCAGCTGAATGCCATGCAGCTTTCCAACGTGCTGTCGCAGGTTCGCGACATGGTTGAGCATCCGCGCCGGTACACGCAGAACTAGCGCGAATTGCAAGCGGGTTGAAACGAGCTCCACCCTGCGCGGTTGAGTCCGCTCAATGGCACGCACCAACTGGTGTGCGCCATGCCCGGAAGCCGCGTGAACCTTAAGCCGACCGGAAGGTGCCGAGGCCTGTGCCTCGGCATTTTCTTTGCGGGGTCTCACCTCCTTTGCAACCCCGTATGCCATGTGCTACTTTCAAAATGTTGAGGTATGCTTTGCGTGCACAGGTGCCCGCTGGGCTGAACCGCAAAGAGGCCGAGATTTACTCCCGCCTCGATCCGGAGCGGTTGCCCCATCACATCGCCATCATCATGGACGGAAATGGCCGCTGGGCCAAACGCCGCCATCTGCCTCGCATTGCGGGACACCGCTCGGGCGTGGCCGCGGTACGCTCAACCATCGAAACTGCGGCGCGGGTTCACCTCCCGGCCCTGACTCTCTATTCCTTTTCAGCGGAAAACTGGAAACGCCCAAAGTCTGAAGTGCAATACCTGATGAACCTGCTGCGGCGCTATCTTATGATGGAACTTCCCACGCTGATGGAGAACAATATCCGGCTGCAGTACATTGGACGGCAGCAGGAACTTCCCCAGGAGGTGCAGGAGCGTATGGCGTGGGCGCGTGAAATGACCGAGAAGAACACCGGCATGGTGCTTACCCTCGCGCTCAACTACGGATCGCGCACGGAGCTGGTCGATTGCTTCACTGCATTGGTGCGGGAAGCCTCGCGTAACGGCGGTATCGAGCATCTGAAGATCGACGAAAGGGCGATTGCGCGGCACCTCTACACCAACGGATTGCCGGAGCTCGACCTGGTGATTCGCACCAGCGGCGAAATGCGGCTCAGCAATTTCCTGTTGTGGCAGGTCGCCTACGCCGAGATCTACGTCACCGAAACCCTCTGGCCTGATTTTCGCGGCACCCAGTTGCTGGAGGCCATCGAAGCTTTCCAAAAGCGCGAGCGCCGGTTCGGCGGACTAATCGGCGACAACAACGGACACGCCTCGTGAAGCGCGTCCTCACCGCGGTCGTCCTGGTTCCCATCGTTATTCTGGCTCTGTTCAAGGCGCCGCTATGGCTGTTCACGCTGCTGGTGTTGGGCGTGGCATTGCTGGCGGCGCGGGAGTACCTCGACATCGCGGCCGCAACGGGCTTCAAACCATTTCGGGCGCTCGGTTATTTCTTTCTGGTGTGCACGTTCGTAGCGTGCGGGACATTCGTCTCTCTCTCTAGGGACCCGCAAATCTCGGTTTCCGCCCTCACCGCCTCCAGCACCTTGGCCGTTCTGTCGTTCCTGGCCGTATTGGTTTCTCCCTTCGTATTCGTTGTTGCGAGCATGCAGCGCGATCCCCTCTGCACCGCAATGGGCGACGCTTCTGTCTCATTTTTCATGTTGCCCTATGTCGGCTTCACCTTGTTCGGTCTGCCCATGCTTCGTTCGTACCGGAGCGGCGCTATCTTCATTTTGTTCATCATGCTGCTGGTTTGGGCTGGCGACATAGCGGCATACTACGTCGGCCGAGCGCTTGGCAAGCACAAACTGGCGCCGCGGGTCAGTCCGGCAAAAACGTGGGAGGGATCCGTCGCGTCGGTCATCGCAGCAGTTGTGGTTGCAATCGTATTGTTCCAATTTCTGCCGGCGATGTGGCGTGGACTTCATGGCCTTCACCTCGTGTCTGTGCCGGGGCACGCTGAATACTCCGGTTCCCTGGCTGATGCAAAACCCAGCTTTGACCGTGCGGCGTGGTGGATGATCGCTGTGTTCGCCGTGTGCATCAATGTCGCCGCGCAGTTGGGCGACCTCGTTGAATCCGCATTGAAACGCGGAGCGGGAATCAAAGACTCAGGCGCGCTGTTACCCGGACATGGCGGCGTCCTCGATCGTATCGACGCTCTCCTGTTCGCAGTTCCGACGGGCTGGCTGTTTTACGTCTCGGGCTACTCTGCCTACTTCACTGCCCGCGGAATCTTGATAAGCTGAACCCGCATGAAACGCCTCGCCATTCTCGGTTCCACCGGCTCCATCGGCAGAAGCACGCTCAGCATTGTTGAGAGCTTTCCTGAGCGCTTTTCGGTGGTCAGCATGGCCGCGGGCAACAACGTGGATCTCGCATTCGAGCAGGCGCGCCGCTGGCGTCCCCAATTACTGTCCATGGCCTCGGAGGAGGGCGCCAGCCACCTGCGCGACAGGCTGAAGAAAGCCGGACTCGGCGGCGACATCGAGGTGCTGCACGGGGCCGCGGGTTCGGTCAGGGTTTCGACCCATCCGGATGCCGACTTCGTAGTAAGCGCCATCGTTGGCGTAGCGGGACTGGAAGCTACCTACGAGGCCGTGAAAGCGGGCAAGACAGTCGGCCTCGCCAATAAGGAGTGCCTGGTCGCAGCTGGAGATTTGATTACCGCCGAAGCTCGCCGACAAGGCAAGCCGCTTCTGCCTATCGACAGCGAACACAACGCGATTCACCAGTGCCTGCGTGGCGGACGCCGCGACGAGGTGCAGCGCATCTGGCTCACCGCCTCAGGCGGCCCGTTCCTCAACACTCCCGTCCAGGATTTCGACGCTATCACTGTCGAGCAGGCCCTTAATCATCCCACCTGGAAGATGGGCCAGCGAATCACAATCGACTCCGCGACATTGATGAACAAGGGGTTCGAGGTCATCGAGGCCTGCCGTCTGTTCGACATGCCACCCTGCCAGGTCGGCGTGCTGGTCCATCCCCAAAGCACGATCCACTCCATGGTCGAGTTCGTGGACGGCAGCCTGTTGGCGCAGCTTTCGGTGACCGATATGCGATTGCCCATTCTGTACGCGCTGACCTATCCCGAACGCATCCAGTCGGAGCTGCGTTTTCCGGTGCAGGAATTGCGCCGCCTGGATTTCAGCCTTCCGGACCTGGATAAATTTCCCTGCTTACGTTTGGCTTACCAGGCAGTCGAAGCGGGAGGGGCCAAGACGATCGCCTTGAATGCGGCCGATGAGGTCGCGGTGGCCGCCTTCCTCGAAGGTAGTATCGGGTTTCCCGAGATTCCGGCTACAATAGAGGCGGTTGTCGCTGCGACGGCGGGGCGGATTCCCGAATCTATATCCGAGGTATTAAGCATGGACGCCGATGCGCGCCGCAGGGCCCGCAGTCGCGTCGAGAATGCCGGCCCAAGAAGAATCGCAGCCCCGGCGCCTTCGGCAACCCGGTAAGAAGTAACTCCCCAGCTAAAGAGGTTTATGGAATCGTTTCTGATCGCGGTGGCTTCGATGGCCGTTGTGCTCGGCATCATGATTCTGGTGCACGAGCTCGGCCACTTCGCCGCCGCGAAATGGTTTGGCGTTCGTGTGGACGTCTTCTCCATCGGTTTTGGGAAGCGCGTGGCCGGCTTCCGGCGTGGCGAGACCGACTACCGCATCAGCGCACTCCCGCTCGGCGGCTATGTCAAGATGGCGGGCGAGAACCCGCTGGAATCGCGCAGTGGAGCTCCCGAAGAGTTCATGTCACACCCGCGCTGGCAGCGCTTCGTAATCGCTGTCGCCGGCCCGGCGATGAACATTATTCTCGCCATCGCTCTTCTAACCGGCGTCTTCATGGTGCATTATGAGCACCCCGTGTTTCTTGACCAACCGGCCTTAATCGGATGGGTGCTGGAGAATTCGCCTGCGGCCAAAGCCGGGATCGAGCAGGGAGACCGCATCGTGCGTATCGACGGGGTGCAGAACCCCACCTGGGAAGACGTAATGCTCAAGGTTATGGTCAACCCCAAGCAGTCGCTTGACGTTGCCGT
This sequence comes from uncultured Acidobacteriaceae bacterium, assembly GCA_963791975.1. Taxonomy (GTDB): domain Bacteria; phylum Acidobacteriota; class Terriglobia; order Terriglobales; family Acidobacteriaceae; genus Bog-257. The sequence continues at coordinate 197,357 of CAWBUJ010000001.1, forward strand.
CCAGCGCGGGAACCAGATCCTTGAGAAGCAGGTCCCGCCCGCGACCGATAACACGGATTTCGGCACCATCGGGTGGCTGCCCGATCAGCCCATCACCGTGACCGAGCTTGAGCCCAATATGCCCGCAGCCGACTCCGGGTTGAAGCTGGGCGACGATATCGTGGCCGTCAACGGCACGCCCATGCGCTCGCTGTTTTCGGTGATCCACCTTCTCCAGCAGAACGGCAGTAAGCCGGTGGACGTCACGGTGGTGCGCGATGGCCAGAAGCTGAATCTGGAAATGACTCCAGTACAAACCGACGATGGCGGGCAGAAGAGCTATCGGCTCGGCTTCCGATCCGAGCCGGTCCGCGTCGAGAAGCTGCCCTTCGCGCAGGCGCTGGACCGTTCCCTGGAAGAGAACAAGAAGTACTCGCTGCTCATCGTGGACCTGGTGCGGAAGATGGCGCAGCGCAAGGTTTCCATCAAACAGATGGAAGGGCCCATCGGCATCGCACGCGCCTCCGGCGATGCGGCACGTCAGCCCGGCTGGACACCATTGCTCAGCCTGATGGCGATGATCAGCCTCAATCTTGGCATCTTCAACCTGCTGCCTATCCCTATTCTGGACGGCGGCATTATTCTGCTGCTCGTTATCGAGACGGTCATGCGGCGTGATATCAGCATGCGCCTCAAGGAACGTATCTACCAGACCGCATTCGTGTTCCTGCTGCTGTTCTTCGTCGTCGTCATCTACAACGACCTGCTGAAGGCATTGCCGGGACTGGCGCAGCGGCTACCGTAGGAAAGCATCGCGACGCAAATAACAAAGGCTCCCAATTTGCGGGAGCCTTTTCCCATTCTCGGGTTACCGCTTGGGTTTACGATTGTCCTGAGCCGTCGTTGCGCTTCAACGTGGGACGGTCATCGTCGTTTTGCGTACCGCTAGAGCCGCTGCTTCCACTGTTGCCGCTGTCCGGAGAATTGTCCGCCGTGGCCCGACGCAGGGTGGGACGGTCCTGGTTGTCCTTGTCGCTTTGCACCTTGTGACGATTTTCAATCGACGCCAAGCGCGACTTCACCTGCTCGAATTCCGAGGTGTCCACGATGTATTCGGGGCGCGGCGGAAGCACGGTTTTCATTTCCTGCTGCGCGTGAGCAACGCGATCAGGTGTCATGGGATGCGAAGAGAACGCCTTGGCCAGCGTGCCCGGCTTTTTCTTCTCCTGCGCCTCGATCTTCTCGAAGAACGAGATGAAGGACTGCGGATCGTAGCCCGCCTTGTACATGTATTCCATGCCCAGGAAATCGGCTTCGCTCTCGAAGTTGCGCGAGAACTTCATAAACGTAAGCGGCACGCCGATGCTTAGCGCGGCCTGCGTGCCTTCATACACCGCCCAGCCTCCCGGCACAAAGATCAGCGGAATGCTGGCCAGGTTCACGATGTTGCCGCGGGTCTGCTCGCGGGCCACATGGCAGGCGGCGACGTGCGCGATCTCGTGGGCCATCACACCGGCCAGCTCGGCTTCGTTGTCAGCGGCCAGGATCAGCCCCGAATTCACATAGAAGAAGCCGCCCGGCAACGCGAACGCATTGATCTCGTCGGTATCGATAACCTTGATGGTGAACGGCACCTTGGCGTCGGAGTTCCGCACCAGGTTCTGGCCGATGCGGTTCACATACTCGGTGACCACGGGATCCGAGACCAGCTTGGCGCTGTGCTCGACCTGCTGCGAATACGCCCGACCCATCGCGACTTGCTTGTCAAGCGAGTACCAGTTGCCCACACCCTTATTGCAACCGACGTTGCGATTACCGATGGCATCGATGTTGTCCATGGTGCTGGAAGCGGGAGCGTTCTTCTCGGGCTTATCGGGAGGATATTGACTCGGCCCCGTATCCTGGCCTTGAGCCGTAGTTTGACTGGAACTCGAACTACTGGAACTCGAATTTTGGGCCAGCCCGGCCGAAACCAGCATGAGTGCGAGCGCCGCGCAAGAAAGCGAACGTAGAACGGAATTCATGGTGTACACCTTCCGGGGCCAAAGACCCGCGGCCAATCCAGAGCCCGCCGCCATAACCCTAGCCCAGTTATAAACCCAAATCGTGCCTGGTTGTTCTCTGGTGAACCTTTTATTTTCCTGCGTCTTACCACGAAAGTCCACTGCCAAATCGGACGGCAAAAGCCTTCATAATTAGGCTTTCCCTTTGGGACGGTACACGGTTCCAATTGGTTAGATGCCTTGGAAGCCAATCGGCTAGCAGAAATTTGCCTCACGAGGAGGGACTAAGCGACCCCGTGATACACTTTTTCTACACTCCGTATGGCCCAGATTCAGCGCAGAAAGACTTACACCGCCGTCGTTGGCGGGGTCCGCGTCGGCAGCGATGCACCAATCGTGGTGCAGTCCATGACCAACACCGATACCGCCGACATTGACGGCACCATCCGGCAATGTGCCGCGCTGGCCCGCGCCGGCTCTGAACTGGTGCGTGTCACGGTCAACAACGACGCCGCCGCGGCTGCTGTTCCGCACATCGTAGACGGCCTCGACCGGCTCGGCACTCCGGTGCCCATCATCGGCGACTTCCACTACAACGGGCACATCCTGCTGAAGAAGTATCCGGAGTGCGCGAGAGCGCTGGCCAAGTACCGCATCAATCCCGGCAACGTCTCCATCGGCAAGAAAGACGACGACAACTTCGGCACCATGATCGAGGTAGCGGTCGAAAACGACAAGCCAGTGCGCATCGGCGTCAACTGGGGTTCGCTCGACCAGGCGCTGCTCACCCGCCTGATGGACGAGAACTCCAAGCTCGACGATCCCAAGGACGCGCGCGACGTGACCATGGAAGCCATGGTGCAAAGCGCGCTGCGCTCGGCGGACATCGCCGTGAAATACGGGCTGCGCAAGGAACAGATCATCCTGAGCGCGAAGGTCAGCGGAGTGCAAGACCTCATCGACGTCTACCGCGAGCTGGCCCGCCGCTGTGAGTACCCGCTGCATCTGGGACTCACCGAGGCCGGCATGGGCGCCAAAGGCATCGTCGCCAGCACCGCCGCGCTGGCCGTGCTGATGCAGGAAGGCATTGGCGATACCATCCGGGTCTCGCTCACACCCGCGCCCAACGGCGATCGCACCGAAGAAGTCGCGGTGGCGCAGCAGATTCTGCAATCCATCGGCATCCGCAGCTTCACCCCGCAGGTCACGGCCTGTCCCGGCTGCGGGCGCACCACCAGCACCTTCTTCCAGGAGATGGCGGAACAGATCCAGAGCTACCTCCGCGAGCAGATGCCGCTGTGGAAGACGCGCTACGCCGGCGTCGAGGAGATGAAGGTCGCGGTGATGGGCTGCATCGTCAACGGGCCCGGAGAGTCGAAGCACTCCAACATTGGCATCTCGCTGCCAGGGACCTTCGAGGAACCCAAAGCTCCGGTGTACGTTGACGGCCGCCTGATGCTGACGCTGAAGGGCGACCGCATCGTCGCCGAGTTCATCAAGATCCTCGACGACTACGTGGACTCGCACTACGCGGCCAAGCAGGAGCCTTTGGCGGTCATCCACTAGCATTTGTTCCACCGATCAGGTTGCATCGGAGCACTGCTCAGCCGGGATCCTCTCCCTCGTGCGGTCGGTTTTCCACCGCGACAACGCCTCGTCCCGTCGGCTACACTGAATCATCAACCTTATGGCATGGTTTAAGCGGGAACACGGCCATCTCGATACGTCCGGCGAAAAGCGGGTCAAGACCGAAGGCCTCTGGGTCAAGTGCGACCAGTGCCGGCAGATCATCTGGAAGAAAGATCTCGACGAACACTTCAACGTCTGCCCCAAATGCGAGCGTCATTTTCGCATCGACGCGCGCACCCGGCTTGCTTACCTGCTGGACGGCGGGCAGTACCAGACCGAGGACGACGACATCGTCTCTACCGACCCGCTGAAGTTCACCGATCTGAAGCCCTACGCCGCGCGGCTGCAGAAATCGCGAGCCGACACGGGTCTGAACGATGCCGTCATCAATGCGCGCGGGACACTGAACGGTAAGCCCGTCATCGTGAGCGCCATGGAATATTCCTTCGTCGGCGGCTCCATGGGCGCGGTCGTGGGCGAGATGATTACCCGGGCGGTTGAGAAAGCCACAACCGAGAAAGTACCGCTGATCGTGGTCTCGGCCTCGGGGGGCGCGCGCATGATGGAAGGCGTGGTCAGCCTAATGCAGATGGCCAAGATCTCTTCCGCTCTGGCCCGCCTGGACGACGCCAAGGTGCCTTACATCTCCCTGATGACCGACCCCACGACCGGCGGCGTGACCGCTTCTTACGCCATGCTTGGAGATCTCAACATCGCCGAACCCGGCGCGCTCATTGGCTTTGCCGGACCGCGCGTGATCGAGCAGACCATCCGGCAGAAGCTGCCTGAAGGCTTTCAGCGCAGCGAATTCCTGCTGCAGCACGGCATGCTCGACGCCGTCGTCCACCGTCGCGAGTTGAAGCAGTACATCTCGCGCGCGCTGGACTTCATGCGGGTGCCTGCGCAATAACCCCTTCCCGCGCGACGCCAGTCGTACAATCAATCTCATGAAAGCCGTCGTGGTTACTCGTCCCGGTGGACCGGAAGTTCTTGAAGTGCGCGAAATGCCAGACCCGCAACCCAGAGCGGGAGAAGTCATGGTGCGCGTGGAAGCCGTCGGCGTGAATTTTGCCGACACCATTTCCACGCGCGGAACCTATCCCGGAACGCCGGCTCCGCCGTTCATCACGGGCCGCGAATTTGCCGGAGCGATCGAATCCACCGGCGAGCGCGTGATGGGCTACACACAATACGGCGCAGCGGCAGAGAAGATCGCACTCAAGCGCAAGCTGCTGTGGCCTCAGCCCGCAGGCTGGACCTCGGTTCAGTCGGCCGCTTTCCCGGTGAACTTCCTTACCGCATACCTCGCGTTCTGGAAGGCTGGCCTTACTGCCGATGCGCTCGAACCCATTCAATGGCTCGACCAGCACAGACGCCGCGTGCTGATCCACGCCGTCGCCGGCGGCGTCGGCACAGCCGCCGTCCAGTTGGGAAAGTTGCTCGACATCGAAACCTACGGGACCGCGTCGTCGGACGAAAAGCTGGCACGCGTGGCCAAGCTCGGGCTCGATCACGGCATCAACTATCGTGAACTGGACTACGAACAGCGCGTGCTGGAGATGACCGATCGCGAAGGCGTCGATGCGGTCTTTGAGATGCTCGGCGGCGAGCATACTGCCAAGAGCCTGCGCTGCTGCCGCTCTTTCGGGCGCGTCATCATCTACGGCACTGCGACGGGCCAGCGCCACCAGTTCGACTACGGAGCCATGATGGCGAAAAGTCTGAGCGCTCATGGATTGTGGCTGAGCGTGCTGGCTCAGGACCTCGACCTCATCGGGCGCAGCCTGCAAGCCATGCAGCCTTGGATCAAGCAAGACAAACTGCATCCCGAGATCGGGCACATTCTTCCCATGGAGCAAGCCGGAGAAGCGCATCGCCTGCTGCTGCAACGCGAGAACTACGGCAAGATTGTGCTGGAAATCGGATAGCCAGCAATCAGGAGCTTGCCTTTAGCGCAGTCGAAAAGAACCTGTTTTGCAGCGCGCGGGTTTGGCAAAATCGCACTCCAACGATGCAGAACCTCCCCCTTCGAGGCCTTACCTAGAATCAACAACTTAGACTACAAATCACTCGCAAGCATTTGAGCCCGTAAGACTTATATTTAGTGTATTGTTGCACAAGGACTTAGGTGGCAAAAACGGCTACTTTTAGCCGCACAAAGACATACAAAACATATAGTACATATAAGTCATACTAGCTAACGTCATGGCATCCTTCCCAGCCCGGCAACTGCCCCCCCGGCAACCGCTCTCGCTTCACCACCCAGCGGCCCAGGGACTTCTTACGCTATGGGGCTGTCGCTGAAACCGACTCCGCTGTTAACCAGGGCTGTGACGCGGGCCTGAATAAACTATGTTGCAACCGGTGCCGCCGCTGCGCGGCTCGATTAGTTTCGCGCGGCTAGAGCATTTTCAGAGAAGGTATAGACCGATTTCCCTCAGGGGCTAAAGCCCGGCGTCGTGAATGCGACCTACGGCACGGCTGAAGCCGTGCTCTTTCAAAGCGAGAGCTGGACTCCATCAACTGTGGAACCCCTATTAGACAATCCACGGTGTGCCGCAATATACAAACATGTATCTTGGCTATCGTAGCCTAAGACCTCGCACCCAATATTTCGTACCAAGTACCAGTACCCAGGCCCGATTGAAATACTCAGCGTCATGTCGCCGCTGTGCGGCTCAGTCTTGGGCGGTTTCGGCTTTTGTTCCACCATCGAATCGCATTTCCAGTTGCGACACAGTCTCTGAAGGCCCGCACTACCCGATCCAGGGAGAACTAACCCTTTCTGGGGAACGAGCGGCTTGAGCTGATAGCTGTCACCGCCCCGCCGACTGGCGGAGCGCGAGGTTGAGTTCAAGAACGTTGACGCGGGGTTCGCCCAGGAAACCGAACTGACGTCCCTCGGTGTGCTGCAGTACCAGCGCGCGCACAGCTTCCACGGTCATGTTTCTTTCGCGCGCGACGCGCGCAATCTGAAATTCCGCGGCCGCCGGGGTTATGTCGGGATCGAGGCCCGAGGCCGAGGTAGTCACAAGATCTATCGGCACCGGCTGGTTGGGGTTCTCCGCCTGTAAGCGGGAGGTGTCCTGCTTCACCCGATCGATCAGCTTCTGGTTGGTCGGTCCCAGGTTCGATCCGCCTGAATTGGCGGCGTCATAGCCATTCCCCGCAGCCGAGGGGCGCGAGTGGAAAAAGCCGGGCCCGGCGAACGGTTGCCCGATGATCTTCGATCCCAGCGTCTGTCCGTTGGCTACGATGAGTTGTCCGTCCGCCTTATCGCGAAACAGCAGTTGCGCCAGACCGGTTACGACCAGGGGATAGAAGATACCCAACAGGATGGTGGTGGCGATCGTCATTAGAATGGCGGTGACAAGATTTCTCTTCATGATGGCCGTCCTAGTCCTATGCAAGGCCCACGCTGGTGATGAGCATATCGATGAGCTTGATACCGATGAAGGGGACGATAATGCCGCCTACACCGTAGATCAGCAGGTTGCGGCGCAACAGCGAGGCGGCGCCCATGGGCCGATACTTGATTCCCCGCAGCGCCAGCGGGATGAGCACCACGATGATGAGCGCGTTGAAGATGACCGCAGACAACACCGCCGATTGCGGCGTCTTCAAGTGCATGATGTTCAACGCAGCCAGTACCGGGAAGGTCGCGGCAAACATGGCCGGGATGATGGCGAAGTACTTGGCCACATCGTTGGCGATGGAGAAGGTGGTCAGCGCGCCCCGGGTCATCAGCAACTGCTTGCCGATCTCCACTACCTCAATGAGCTTGGTCGGGTTCGAGTCCAGGTCGACCATGTTGCCGGCTTCCTTGGCGGCTTGCGTCCCGGTGTTCATGGCCACACCGACATCGGCTTGCGCCAGCGCGGGCGCATCGTTGGTGCCGTCGCCCGTCATAGCTACGAGTTTCCCTTCCGACTGCTCCTTGCGAATCAGGTCCATCTTGTCTTTAGGTGTGGCCTGCGCCAGAAAATCGTCCACTCCGGCTTCGCGCGCAATGGCAGCCGCGGTGAGCGGGTTATCGCCGGTAATCATCACAGTGCGAATTCCCATGGCGCGCAACTGGTCGAAGCGATCGCGCATCCCCCCCTTCACGATGTCCTTGAGTTCGATTACGCCCAGGGCGCCTCTGCGGCGTTCGGCAACCACCAGCGGCGTGCCGCCGGAGCGTGCAATCTCCTCGACCTCGACCTTGACCTGTGGGGGCAAGACGTTTGCATTCTGGGCCAGGTAGGTTTCGATGGCGTCCACGGCGCCCTTGCGGATCTCAAATCCATTCAGATTGATGCCCGACATGCGGGTTTGCGCCGTGAAAGGCACGAACTCCGCCTGATGGGCGCGCAGTTCCCGTCCCCGAAGGTTGTACTTCTCCTTGGCGAGCACCACGATGGAGCGTCCCTCGGGAGTTTCGTCGGCCAAAGAAGAGAGCTGGGCTGCGTCGGCGAGTTCGGTTTCTGTTACTCCGGGGGCTGGAACGAAACGCGATGCCTGGCGATTACCCAGAGTTATGGTGCCGGTTTTGTCAAGCAGTAAAGTGTTCACATCGCCGGCGGCTTCAACGGCGCGCCCCGACATGGCGAGCACGTTATGCTGCACCAGGCGATCCATGCCCGCAATGCCGATAGCGGAGAGCAGGCCGCCAATCGTGGTTGGAATCAGGCAGACCAGCAGCGACACCAGCACGAAGATCGTCTGCGGCGATCCGGAGTAGATGGCAAACGGTTGCAGGGTCACGACGGCCAGCAGGAAGACGATGGTCAGCCCGGCGAGCAGAATGTTGAGCGCGATCTCGTTGGGGGTCTTCTGCCGCTCGGCGCCTTCGACCAGGGCGATCATGCGATCGAGAAAGGTCTCGCCCGGATTCGAGGTTATCTTCACCTTGATCTGGTCGGACAGGACGCGCGTGCCGCCGGTCACAGCGGAACGGTCCCCACCGGACTCGCGGATCACGGGCGCAGATTCACCCGTAATTGCCGACTCGTCCACCGATGCCACTCCGTCGATGATCTCGCCGTCTCCGGGAATGAACTCCCCGGCGGAAACGAACACGACATCGCCGGCCCGCAACTTTGAACTGGCGACCTGCTCGGTGGAACCATCGGCCACCAACCGGTTGGCCATGGTCTGGGAACGTGCCTTCCTCAGGGTTTCGGCCTGGGCCTTGCCGCGGCCTTCCGCCATGGCCTCGGCGAAGTTGGCGAACAGCACGGTAAACCAGAGCCAGAGCGTTATCTGGAGGTTGAAAGCGAAGGAGGTGTGGGGATGGCGGAACAGCAAAATCGTCGTGACCACACTGCCTACCTCAACTACAAACATGACGGGATTAGCCATCATCGTGCGTGGGTTGAGTTTGACGATGGCGTCCAGCGCCGCACGCCGGATGATTTTGGGATCCCAAATGGACTTACGTTGTGTATGTCGGTTCGCCATACGATCTCAAAACGCCTTTCCCGCTTGCATCGACAGGTGCTCAAGGATGGGGCCCAGACTCAGCGCCGGGAAGAAAGTCAATGCCCCCAGAATGAGAATCACCCCGATCAATAAAACGCTGAAGAGAGGAGTGGTCACAGGAAACGTTCCGAGCGAAGGCGGAACGTATTTCTTGCGCGCCAGATTGCCGGCGATCGCCAGCATGGGGATGATCATGAGAAATCGACCAGCCAGGGTGGTTATGCCGGTTGCGATGTTGTACCACGGGGTATTTGGGTTAAGTCCGGCGAAGGCGGAACCGTTATTACCGGCAGCGGAGGTAAAGGCGTACAGAATTTCGGACAAGCCATGCGGGCCCGGGTTCAGGATGCTGGAAGTACCGAATGGCTTCACCGATGAGATTCCGGTAAGAATCAGAATGACGAGCGGGAAAACCAGCGCGACCAGCATCGCCATTTTCACGTCATAGGCTTCAATCTTCTTACCGAGATACTCTGGCGTGCGCCCCACCATCAGCCCGGCTATGAAGACTGCCAGGACCACAAAGATGAGGATGCCGTACATGCCGGCGCCGACACCGCCGAAGATGACTTCGCTCAGCATGATGTTGACCAGAGGCACCATGCCACCCAGGGGGGTGAATGAGTCGTGCCAACTGTTGATCGCGCCGCAACTGGCGTCGGTCGTCACCGTTGCAAACAATGCGGAATTGGCAATGCCGAAGCGGACTTCCTTGCCTTCCATGTTGCCGCCGGACTGGGTCGCGGTGGTGTGCTGATCCACTCCTCGAAGTAGCGGATTACCGCGAGATTCGGCCCAGTACGCAACCAGAACGCCGCACAGAAACAGGATAGCCATCGCCGACCACACCGCCCATCCATGGCGTTGTGAGCCGGTCATCCGGCCCAGGGTGTAGGTGAGTCCGGCGGAGATGGCGAAGATGGAAAACAGCTCGATCAGATTGGAGAAGGGCGTGGGGTTTTCGAAAGGATGCGCGCTATTGGCGTTGAAGAAGCCGCCTCCATTCGTGCCCCATTCCTTGATGATTTCCTGCGAAGCGACCGGCCCTTGGGCGATGCTTTGGGTGGTTACCGTGTCCATCGCCGGCTTGCCGTCGGGCTGGAACAGCGGCTTGCCATCCGGGCTGGTCTTCTGCACTTGCTGAGGTTCCAGGAGCTTGGCTGTGTCATACGGACGGAAGTTCTGTACCACTCCCTGCGAAACCAGCAGCAAGGCGCCCACGATGCAAAAGGGCAGCAGCACCCAGAGGCAGCAACGCACCAGGTCAACCCAGAAGTTGCCGATCGTCTCCATCTGGCGGCGGGCGATCCCCCGGATGAAGGCGATTGCCAGCGCGATGCCGGTCGCGGCCGACGCGAAGTTGTGATACGCGAGGCCGGCCATCTGGGTGAGGTAGCTCATCGTGGTCTCGCCCGAATACGCCTGCCAGTTCGTGTTCGTGGTGAACGATGCAGCGGTATTGAAGGCCAGATCTGCCGGGTTAACCGCACCGAACTTCTGCGGGTTCAGCGGCAGGAAACCCTGCAACCGCTGCATGGCATAGAGCAGCAGCATCGAGACGACGCTGAACAACAGCATGGAGAAGGCGTATTCCGTCCAGCGCATATCGTGGTCTTCGTCGACCCAGGTTATCCGGTAGAGCAGCCGCTCCACCGGCCGTAAGACGGGATCGAGGAAGGTCCGCTCGCGGCTGAACACGCGTGTCATGTAGACGCCCATGGGCTTGGTGACCGCCAGGACCAGCCCAAGGAAGAGCAGTATCTGAAACCATCCGTTGGCGCTCATGGTCAGAACTCCTCCGGACGCAGGAGCGCGTAGGTCAGGTAGCCAAACAGAAATACGCAAACGATCAGAATGAGAATTGTTTCGGTGTGCATAGGACCTTAGGACCTAACGGAGCTTATCGCAGCCCCATACGTAAGCGAACATCAGAAGGAATAACCCGATGGTTAAAGTAATGTAAATCGCGTCGGCCATGATCGATCAGCCCTCTCGTCTCTCTGTGATTGGAACAAGTTGGGAATAAGGTTAGGGTAAGGCGAATGTAAAGAGTTCGTAAGCTTAGTCGCCGGGTTCGAAGCGATAGCCGACCCAGCGCTCGGTCAGCAAGTAGCGCGGCTCGGCGGCATTGACTTCGATTTTCTTGCGCAACTGGCCCATAAATACGCGCAAATACTCGGGTTGCTCGGTGCTGCCTCCTCCCCAAACCGCGGCCAGGAGCGCGCGGTGCGGGACCACCCGATGGGGGTGCTGCACCAGGTATAAGAGTAGATCGAATTCCTTGGGCGTAAGCTTGACGTTCTCTTGCATTGACAGCCACGGTCCGGGTAGCGAGGTCAATGTGAAAATCGCCGATCTCAATGCGCTCGGGCACGGATTCCGGGACCGGGGCCCGCCTGAGGCTGGCACGGACCCTGGCCAGCAGCTCGTTCATGCTGAATGGCTTGGTGACAAAGTCATCGGCGCCGGCATCCAGAGCTTCGATTTTGTGCTGTTCCTGGCCTCGGACCGACAACACGATGATGGGCACATCCGACACCATGCGGACCCGCCGGCAAAGTTCGACCCCGTTCAAATTCGGCATTGCCAGATCGGTAATGATGAGGTTGGGAGACCAGTCCTTCATGATCTCCAGCGCCATCTCGCCATCATTGGCGACGCGGATATCGTATCCCCGGGCGGACAAGGCGGTGCGGAGCACGCGGGTGATCTGGGTTTCATCGTCCACCACAAGAACGTGGGCATGCTCCATGTCATCTCACCTCCTGGGTAATGATGTGGACATCCACGGCGGGAGCCTCGCGGAGGAACTTCTGGATAGCGGAAAGGTAGAGGTATTTTTGCCAGCCGGTCCGCGCCGACCGGCCGAATATGACCTGCGTGATGTGGTTTTCGCGGACGAACTTCGCCATCTCCGAAGCAATGCTGGCCCCCTTCATGCGGGAGACATTGCCGCCCAGGTTCTCCGCGAAGCGGATGTTCTCGGCCAGGGTTCGTTGATTCTCGGGTGCGGAGTCCCGGCCGGTATCGACATACACGACGTACAACTCGCCGCCGATCGCCTGGGCCATGCGCGAGCCGCGTGCAATCAGGTACTGCGCAGCCGGATTTGAGCTGATGCCCACCCCTATGCGCTCGCGAACGGTTGGCGATTGCGGGGCCTCCTCCTTGGCGAGGTAGGCATCCAGGCTGCGGTCGACCACCTGGGTCACCTGGCGCAACGCCAGTTCCCGCAGAGCAATCAAATTGCCGGGCCGGAAGAAGTGCGATAAGGCCCGCTCGGCGCGTTCGACCGGATAAATGTCGCCGCGCGTCATACGCTTCTGCAAGGCCTGAGGGGTTACGTCGGCAAGAACGATTTCGTCTACCCGCAGCATCACCCAGTCGGGCACCGTTTCGCGGACTTGCACTCCCGTAATCTGCGCGATGACCGGACCCAGGCTCTCAATGTGCTGCACGTTCATGGTCGAGAGAACGTCAATCTTGTGGTCCAGCAGCTCGATCACATCTTCATACCGCTTCGCATACTTGCTTCCCACAATGTTGGTGTGAGCTAATTCGTCAACCAGAACGACTTGCGGTTTACGAGCGAGGATGGCATCGACGTCCATCTCATCGAACAGTGTGCCCTTGTATTCGAGCTTGCGCATTGGGATGCGGTCCAACTTGGCGGCAAGTTCGGTTACGGCCTTGCGGCCGTGGGTCTCGATGAATCCTATCAGCACATCTTCGCCCCGGCTGGCGCGGCGAAGGGCTTCACTGAGCATGGCGTAGGTCTTGCCGACACCGGGCGCATATCCCAGGAACAGCTTGAATGTTCCGCGGGATTTCGCGGAGTCAACCTCCTCCAGCCATTGCTCGGGAGTCTTGGGCATCGCGCCTATTGTAGCCGCAGGCGTTTCCTGTGCGGTGCGGCGTACAATTCTGCTGTGCCGTCAAGGTTGCGCACCATCGCCATTCGCTGTGTTATTGCGTTCGCGGCAATTGCGCTCACCACGGCGTTCTACTCGCGAGTCTTTCGCGCCAACCCAACGACCGTTGCGCTGAGCTTTCTGGTGATGGTTCTGCTGGTGTCGGCCTATTGGGGTTTCCGGCTTGCCGCAGTGCTGGCATTGTTCGCAACCGCCGCCTTTAACTTCTACTTCCTGCCGCCGATCGGCACGTTCAACATCGCCGAACCGCAGAACTGGGTGGCGCTGTTCGCCTTTCTGGTGACCGCACTGGTCGCCGGCAACCTGGCGGAACGGGCACGCCGCGAGACGCGCCAAGCGACCCAGCGCCGCTATGAAGCGGAGCGCCTGTATGCGTTCAGCCAGCAACTGCTGACGGTCGATACCCCGTTGTCGCTGGTGAACAGAATCCCGGCCATCATCACGGATATATTCGGGGTTGCAGGCGCGGCCTTGTGGGACGCCTCGAAGCAAACCATCTACCAGTCTCGCCCCGACCTCGCATTCGATGCCGGCCACCTGCACATGACCGTCGCTCGCGGCGAGCTCTCGACCGTGGGGGAGACCTCCTATGTTCCGATACGCATTGGCGTCCGCAGCATAGGGGCCGTCGCCGTGGTTTCGCATTCCCTTTCCCGGGAAACCCTGGATGCAATCGGCAGCCTTATCGGGATTGCGACGGAACGCTCTCGTGCTTTGGAAGAACTGGCGAACACCAAGGCCTCGCAGGAAAGCGAACGCCTGCGTTCGGCCTTGCTGGATTCCGTCACCCACGAGTTTAGAACTCCTCTCACCGGCATCAAGGCGAGCGTCACCAGTCTTATGGCAGGCTACGATTTGGATGAAGACCAAAGGAAGGAACTGCTAACGGTCATTGCCGAGGAAACCGACCGCCTGAACCGGCTTGTTGGCGAAGCGGCTGAGATGGCACAGCTCGACGCACGCCTGTTCACGCTCGACAAGAAACCAGACTCGGTAAAGGACGTGGTGGACGCGGCGCTCGACGAAGCCAGCGGCGCACTCCGGACCCACCCGGTGGAAGTCCACATTCCCGGGAACCTGCCGGCGGTCTCCATGGACTCCCAGCGCATCCGTGAAGTTCTCCTGCATCTCCTGGAGAATGCGGCGAAGTACTCGGTTGAGGGAACGCCTATCCTTGTCAGCGCCGAGCGAAAAGGGGCTGCGATAGCCATCAGCGTGGCGGACCGCGGACCGGGAATCGATGCCTTTGAGCAGTCCTTGATTTTCGATAAGTTCTACCGCGGACGGAACCAGGGATATGCCGCTTCCGGAACGGGGATGGGGCTGGCGATCTCCAAGGTGATTGTCGAAGCTCACGGAGGCTCGATAGGCGTGGTCAGCCAACTCGGAAGCGGGTCTGTGTTCACTTTCACGCTTCCCATTCGCTAGCCGCAGGCCCCACCACCTTCGTCGCACTGTTGAAGGCTTGCCCAAGTTTTGTTTGAAATCTCCGCACATTCCGACTACCAAACGGGTGTAAGATACGCAAACCCTCGGGGCGAGGTCGCACAAGACAGCTTTCGTCGGATTAACCGGATTTCCCGTTCCCTAACCGTTCGCCGCTACACGCGATGGTGTGCCTTGGATTTCGCCTCTGGCCAGCCGGAACGAATGAGGAGGTGTCATGGCCGACCATTTCTCACACCAGGAGTTGCGCCAGGCGTTCGACCAGCTCGGGTTTGTCACCGTCTCCACGGCCATGATTCCAGTCTTGGGAAAGGCACGCAAAGCGGCGGAGGTCAGTGACATTACGGTGCTGCTGGAAGGCGAGACCGGGACCGGCAAGCAGGTGCTGGCGCGCGGCATTCACCAGCTCGACCAGAAGCGCAACCGTTCGGCGTTCGTGACCGTTCATTGCAGCACCATTAGCGAGGGACTGGCGGAGAGCGAGCTGTTCGGACATCAGCGCGGAGCATTTTCAGGAGCTGTGTCCGATCGTAAGGGCTTGTTCCAGGCCGCTCATCACGGTACGCTGTTTCTCGACGACATCAACGATCTCCCGTACCAACTTCAGCCCAAGTTGCTCGATGTCATTCAGCGAGGCGCAGTGCGTCCGGTGGGCTCCGACCGGGAGACCGCGGTTGATGTTCGCATTATTGCCGCCTCCAATCAGCCGCTGGGGCCACTGGTGCGGGAGGGGCGTTTCCGCTCCGATCTCTATCATCGGCTGAACGTGGTGAAGTTATCGCTGCCGCCGTTGCGGGAGCGCGCCACCGACCTGGCGGCCCTGATGCTGGCTTTCGCCGGCCGTTACCGGCGGCTGTACGAGCCGATCGACGGAATTGAACCGGAATTGTTGGCCTGGCTTCAGTCCTGGCCGTTTCTGGGAAACATACGCGAACTGGAAAATGCAGTGCAGCGAATGTTGTTCCTGAAAACGGAGGGCGATTCCCTGGGGTTGAAGGACTGGATGGCCCAAAGCGGCTCCGACGAGGCGGCCCCCGACCCCGATCTGCTGGGCGATGCGGCCATTGCCACCTGGAAGGCGATCTCGCAACGGGGGGTCCCCTACGCCAAGGCTTTCCATGAGATCGAAAGGAAAGTACTACAGGCAGCTCTTACCATCCATGGAGCCACGCGCCGGGAAATCGCCAAACGACTCCACACCAGCGAGCGCACTCTTTACTACAAGATGCGTGCCCACAAACTGCGCAGCGCATAAGTTGGCCGGTTGCCCGGGGCGCTGCAACTTCTGTCAGCAGCGGCCCAAGCCTCGTTGCGGACCTTGACAACCAACCATAAGTGACTCCACCAGCGGAAACTTGTCGAGTTCCGCAAGACCTGGAGCACACCTATGCCGCAGAACAGCACTGCCAACTCTTGCAGATTGCGTCGCCGTAGGCGTCTTCCCCAAGTCCGCGAAGAACATTAATCATCCCACCTTGTAATACCGCTAACTCGCTTTGGTTCCTACGTCTCGAATGAAGTCGGACACTTTCTAAACCGGAGGTGAGCGCAATTGGCAAGACCCGTGCTGTAGCACTCGAAATCAGTTTCGCGTTTGGCTTGTGCAGCCCTGGCGCAACGGCGCAGCGAGGTGTCAGGGTGAATGCTTTCAAGGTGCACGCCCCAATCGCCGCGAAACGCATGGGTCGGCTGGAGGTGGCAAACGCAAGTGGGGGACAAGGTGCGGTTTCTTGCAGACGACATTTTTCTGCCAACTCAAGAGAGGACCTCGATTGTAGCGACCGGCGAAATCGAAGTGGAAGGGACTATCCACGACTTTTCCGACTCGGGTTCGAAGACCTGCTTTTTTGCGCTGGTCGACGTGGTGAGAAAAGAAACGGTGGTGGTTCCCGTTGAAAAGCTACGGGTCGTTGCCAGCCGGGAATCCGGGGCTGATCCGTGATCGGCAACCCGGTTCGCCGCTTCCCATGCAGCCGGTGCCCCGCGCACCGTGCCAGTCAAACAGACCGCTTGTATTGAAAGAAGGAGATGACCAATGCCAGTTCAAGTCAGCTATCCGGGCGTTTACATTCAGGAAGTCCCCAGCGGCGTGCACACCATAACGGGCGTGTCAACTTCCATTGGAGCGTTTGTCGATTGCTTCGCCCGCGGCCCGGTGGATGAAGCAGTGGACATCTTGAGCTTCGGGGATTTTCAGCGGGAGTTTGGCGGCCTGAACACTCTCAGCGAAGCCAGCTATGCGATCCAGCAATTCTTCCTCAATGGAGGCAGCGAGGCGTACGTGGTGCGGGTCGGCGCTGGAGGTGTGCCTGCATCCATCGATTTGATGGACAAGACGGCGGGCGGCGCCAAGATCGTGACCGTCACGGCGGGCACCATGGTGGGCGGCAGTTCCGTAAACAATCCCGGCTCCTGGGGAAACGATGTCCGGCTGGAGGTAGACTACGGCACGACTGATCCCACGAAACTGTTTAACCTCACGGTCACCGAGGTAGATCCGGTCTCCAGCCAGGTTTTGCAGACCGAAGTATTCCGCAACCTCAACATGACGGTGGGAGATCCCGCCTATGCCGTAGATGTAGTCAACAACGGCTCCAAGCTGGTGCAGTTTGGCAAACCTGCAAGTGCCACCAGGCTCCTGCCGACGGGGACTCTGGGGGCCGCATTGCCAGTCGCGCCGGCCATTCCGGCCAACAAAGCCACCTGCTCGGTGTCAGAGAGTGGCGGCGCGGGAAAGAAGATCACCCTCGACTACGGGACGTCGACGCCTCCCACCGACTACCCGGGCCTGAGGGCCTTTGCCGAAGCGGCCATTCGCGCTGCCGATCCCAACGATCCCCTGCTGAGCGGGGCGACGGTGCAGTTGCTGGGCAACGGAACTGCTGCGAACCCTTACGCATTTTTGGTGCTCGCCGGGCGAGGAGGAGGTAGTTTCGATCCCGGCACAACTCTGGCCTTCAGCGACAGCGGGACGGACAAGCTGGCGGCGGGCCTGGGGCTGGGCCCTGGGGTGGCAAACATCCAGCAGTATTCGCTGGGAGGAAAAACCGGCGGCGCGCAAACCAAGAACACGGTTGGTGTAGACAGCGGCGCGCCGGACGACGTTGCGCTGCTCGGCTCTCAGGCCAACAAGACGGGCCTGTACGCGTTGGAGGATGCCGATCTGTTCAATATTCTGTGCATTCCAGCGGCAGCCAATCTGTCGGCGACCAAGATGCAATCGGTGGTATCGCAAGCCGTCGCCTACTGCGACACGCGACGGGCCTTCATGATCGTTGACATACCCAAAGCCGTGAACGACATCGGAAGCATGCAGACGTGGATGACGCAGAACGATTCTCTGCGCGATACCAATGCCGCGGTTTATTTTCCGCGAGTGCTGATTCCCGACCCCCTGAACGGCAGCCGCCTGCGCGATGTGGGTCCGAGCGGGACCCTGGCCGGAGTGTATGCGGCCACCGATAGCGCGCGCGGTGTGTGGAAGGCGCCGGCCGGGATCGATGCCGTTCTGCGCAACGTCTCGCAACTGGTTTACAACCCGGTGGACCGCGAGAACGGAGTTCTGAATCCCGTAGGCATCAACACCCTGCGAAATTTCCCGGTGTACGGCAACGTGAGCTGGGGGGCGCGAACGCTGGACGGCGCCGACGTGCAGGCTTCCGACTGGAAGTACATTCCGGTGCGGAGGCTGGCGCTGTTTCTGGAAGAGAGCCTCTACCGGGGCACGAAGTGGGTCGTCTTCGAACCTAACGACGAACCGCTATGGGCGCAGATTCGACTGAACGTTGGCGCTTTCATGCAGACCCTGTTCCGCCAGGGCGCATTCCAGGGCACCACCCCGCGCCAAGCCTACCTGGTGAAGTGCGACAGCGAAACCACCACTTCCACCGACCAGAACAACGGGATTGTCAACATCCTGGTGGGCTTCGCTCCCTTAAAGCCCGCCGAGTTCGTAATCATCCAGATCCAGCAGATGGCTGGCCAGACCGCAGCGTAAGGAGGCGAAGATGGCGCAATTTAGTGTGAATTCACAGCGTTTCGATCCCTACAAGAACTTTAAGTTCCGGGTGAAGTGGGACGGCCGCTACGTTGCCGGCGTCAGCAAAGTGAGCATGCTGAAGCGCACGACCGAGGTGGTGAAACATCGCGAGGGAGGCGATCCCAGCACCACCCGCAAGTCGCCCGGGCGGACTGAATACGACGCCATTACGCTGGAGCGCGGTGTTACCCACGACACCGAGTTCGAGAAGTGGGCCAACAAGGTCTGGGACTTTGGCGCAGGCCTGGGATCGGAAGTCTCGCTGAAGGATTTCCGCAAGGAAATCATCATCGAGTTCTACAACGAGGCGGGACAGCTCGCGATTGCGTACAAGGTTTACCGTTGCTGGGTTTCCGAGTTCCAGGCGCAGCCCGACCTGGATGCCAACGCCAACGCGGTGGCCATCCAGCACATCAAGCTGGAAAACGAAGGCTGGGAGCGCGATCTCGACGTGACCGAGCCGACGGAGCCCAGCTTCACCGTGCCTGCGGGAGCATGATTCGTCATGCGCCCCCTATCAGCCGCGGAACTGATTGGAGCGTGGGAACGCGGGACGGGAGAGCATCCTCTCGACCGCGCGCTTACGCTCCTGTCTGCATGGTCGGGCGAGCCGCGCTCGGAGCTGGCGGCGCTCGCCATCGGGCAGCGCGACGTCCGCCTGATCGAAGTCCACGAGGACATCTTTGGCGGGACATTGGAGGGGTTTGCCGAGTGTCCGCAGTGTGGCGAGCGACTGGAGTACGCACTGCCCACCAGGAGCCTGACAGCGGCAGCGCCCTTGGACGAAATCCTGGCGGAGCTGTCGGTGGTCACGGAAGAGATCACGCTGCGCGTGCATCCACCGTCGAGTCTGGATGTGGCGGCACTTACCGACTGCAACGATCTGCAAACCGCACACAGGAGGTTGGCAGAGAGATGCATCACCGAGGCGTTCGTAAACGGAAACGCAGTTTCCCCGCAGGCGGTGCCTGACTCCGTGCTTGAGTTGCTAAGCGAGCGTCTGGCTGCGGCGGACCCCCTGGCGGAGATGCTAATCGATCTGACCTGCTCGGTTTGCGGACATCAGTGGCAGGTGATCTTCGACATCGAGTCGTTTCTGTGGACGAAGATCAGCGCTCTGGCAAAACGTCTGTTACGTGAAGTGCACGTGCTGGCCCAGGCCTACGGGTGGAGGGAGCCCGACATCCTGGCGCTCAGCCCGGCTCGCAGGCAGTCCTACATGGAGATGGTTGCATGCCAGACTTTCTGAGCCGTCTCGCTGCCAGAACGCTGGGCCTTACTCCCGTGGCGCAACCGGTTGTGCCGGTTATGTACGCTGCGGAAGGGGCCCAGCCGGAGCGCAGCCCATCGTTAGGTCTCGAAGAAGTTGACAAGCCTGCGGTTGTATCCGGCTACTCGCCGGCAACGGAACGGCAACCCACTCACGGTGATTCAAGGCGGCTCGATGTTATGCCGGAGGCACCTCTCGTTCCAGTGCAGCGTGGCCCTGTCACCCCGGCCACACACGACGCGCCGTATTCTCTGTCGGCGGGGCCGCGGCATCGGGAAAGCGACTTCCCGGAAGCACCGCGAGTGCCGTTTCAAGCTGAACGCGAAATCGCGCCAGGCCCTCCGATAGCTGCGGAGACCTCAACGTCACCCATCGCGGAATCCCGCGTCCGGGCTGGGTCGCCGTCAGCGGTGGGCGGCGAGCGCGAACGGGTGGTGGCAGCGCCGGCCACTCCGCGCCGCGAGATGATCGCCGAGACCAACTCACCGGCGGCCGGGCTGTCCAGCTTCGCAGTGCAGCCAGTCTCGTTGACGCGTCGCGCGCCCGAGGCGCCGGTCATACGAGTGAATATCGGCAGGGTAGAAGTACGGGCCGAGTTTCCGCCGCCAGCAGCGCGACCTGTGACCAGGCGCTCGCAATCCTCCACTCTGTCGCTCGAAGAATACGCGCGCCAGCGAAAAGAAGGTCTGCGATGAGTAATTTCCTCGCCATCGCGACGGTGACGGCGGCGCTGCAGGAAATGCTCCAGCCCGTTGTTA
The DNA here is from genome assembly GCA_963791975.1 of uncultured Acidobacteriaceae bacterium. Taxonomy (GTDB): domain Bacteria; phylum Acidobacteriota; class Terriglobia; order Terriglobales; family Acidobacteriaceae; genus Bog-257. Next base: position 217,876 of record CAWBUJ010000001.1, read on the forward strand.
GCCAGGCTGTGGGCAGCGCCAAGGTGGGTTTCAGCCGGCCCGACGGAAAGGACCTGCAAACCCCAATCGTCAACGTGTACCTCTACCAGACCACGCCCAATCCTTCCTTTCGCAACTGCGATGCGCCGACCCGGCGTTCCGATGGGACTCTGGTGCAGGTGCCGCGCACCGCCCTCGATCTGCATTACCTCTTTACTTTCCACGGCAACGACGATCAATTGGAACCGCAGCGCATGCTGGGGGCGGTCGTGAGCAAGCTGAACTCTCAGCCCATGCTCTCTTCCCAGAACATTGTGAGCGCACTGGCGCACAACGGTTTCTTGGCCAACTCCGACCTGAGCCAGCAGGTGGAGCGCGTGAAGTTCACTCCGACCTCGTTAAGCTTGGAGGAATTCTCCAAACTCTGGTCCGTGTTCTTTCAAATCGAGTACAGCCTGTCGGCGGCCTACCAGGCGTCGGTTGTCATGATCGAAAGCGACGACACGCCGCAAGAGGCGCCGCAGGTGCAGGAGCGCAATCTCTACGTGGTGGCGCTGCGCTCGCCCACCATCGAGCAGGTGATTTCTAAGGATGGTCCCGACAAGCCAATCGTGGCGGGCAGCACTCTGCTCATCCAAGGCCAGCAACTTCGCGGCGAGAGCACCGCCGTCCTGCTGGAAAACAAGGAGCGGGTCCCGTCGGATGTGCAGGACACGCAGATCACCTTGCCGCTGCCCTCCGACGTGCACGCGGGGATGAAGGGGCTGCAGATCATTCAGAAGAAAAAAATGGGGACGCCCGAGGCCGACCATCGCGGATTCGAATCCAACGTCGCTCCCTTTGTTCTTCGCCCCACCATCACCCTGGCCACTGCGGCAGCCGCCCCGAATCCGCCGGGAGGGACCAACGTCACCCTGACTCTGGCACCCAATATCGGTGTGGGCCAACGCGCGGTGCTAATCCTGAATAACCTCGCCGTAACACCGCCTACAAGCTTCACCTCAGCCCCGGTGGTGTCGGCCGCCGATTCCAACCAGATCGTCATCAACATCGCGGGCGTTCCCACCGGCAGTTACATGGTGCGGGTGCAGATCGACGGCGCAGAAAGCTTGCCCAACACGGTGCCCATGCCATGAGCCGCACCCTGCCAGAGACGTGGTGTGAGGACAACCAGCGCTACCTGACGCGGGCGATCGCGGAGGTACGCCTCGACCTTGAGCGGTTCTACGGAGAAAACGCGGGCGAACTAGCTGGGAACACGCACAGCGCAGCCGGCATGACCATTCAGCCGGCGCTGGAACTGCTCTGTTCAGCATTTGGACTCTCTAGCTTCGAGCGCAAGGTTCTGTTGATGTGCGCGGGCGCGGAGATGGACTCGTCTCTCGCCGCGCGGTTCGCAGCTCTCGGAAACCAGAGCGCAGCCCCGACCTTCAGCCTTGCCCTTGCTGCCTTCGAGGACGCGCACTGGAGTGCGCTCTCCCCTGACCGGCCGCTGCGTTACTGGAACCTGGTGGAGGTGCTAGGCGGCGACACGCTGACCACGGGCCGGCTGCGCATCCAGGAGCGCGTGCTCCATTATCTGGCAGGTTTGCAGGGCGTGGACGAACGGCTCCAAGCTTTCGTCAAAGCGGCGCGGCCGCCCGAGATGCTTCCGCCCTCGCAGCAGGTTGCGGCCCGCCAGACAGCGCTCAATTGGATAAAGGACCGGGGAGCGAATACCGTTCCCATTATCCAGTTGTGCGGCGAAGATCCCGCCGCGAAGAGGGCCATCGCGGCCACTGCCGCCACAATGGCTGGTCTGCAGTTGCACACTCTTAGCATATGGAATCTGCCGCGAGCAGCGAGCGAAATTAACGCCCTGGTACGGCTATGGGAGCGGGAATCTGTGCTGAGTTCGAGCGCTCTGCTGCTGGAGTGCGACGAGGCGGACCATGCCGACACGGCGTCCTCAGCTCCCATCCACCAATGGATGGAAACTCTCCGCAGCCCCCTTGTGATCTCCACCCGCGCCCCCCTGCGTTGCCGCCACCGTGGCGCGGTCCTGTTGGATGTGGACAAGCCTACCGTGGAGGAGCAGGTAACTCTCTGGCGCGGCCTGCTGGAACGGTCTTTCCCCAACCTCAACGGCGAGGTCGATTCTTTGGTCTCGCAATTCAGCTTGAGCCCGGCCACGATCCAGTCGGTGGCCGAGCAGGCAACAGCCACGATCGCCTCCGAGGAAGCAGCATCCGGCGGGGAAGAGAAATTGGCAGACCGGTTGTGGGACGCCTGTCGCGTGCAAGCGCGCCCGCAGATCGAAGCGTTGGCGCAGCGCATTGAAGCGGACGCGAGCTGGGAGGACCTGGTCCTCCCGGAGAAGCAAAAGCAGGTGCTGCAACAGATCGCGATCCATCTTCGACAACGGACGCGGGTGTACCACACCTGGGGATTTGCCGCCAAGAGTTCGCGAGGTCTCGGCCTTAGCGCGCTCTTCGCCGGCCCCAGCGGCACGGGAAAAACCATGGCCGCCGAAGTACTCGCCCGCGATCTGCGGCTTGACCTCTACAAAATCGATCTCAGCCAGGTGGTGAGCAAGTATATCGGCGAGACAGAAAAGAACCTGCGCCGCGTCTTCGATGCTGCCGAGGACGGTGCGGCCGTGCTCCTGTTTGACGAAGCCGACGCTCTGTTTGGCAAGCGCACCGAAGTCAAGGACAGCCATGATCGCTATGCCAACATCGAAGTCAGCTACCTTTTGCAGCGCATGGAGGCCTACCGGGGGCTAGCCATCCTGACCACCAATCGCAAGAATTCGCTTGACCAGGCATTCTTGCGCCGGCTGCGCTTCGTGGTGGAGTTCCCCTTTCCCGAACCGGCGCAGCGGGCCGAGATCTGGCGGCGGGTTTTTCCCGCGGCCACTCCCACCGAAGACCTGCGAATCGATCGCCTGGCGCGGTTAACTGCGGCCGGCGGCAATATCCGCAATATTGCCTTGGGGGCCGCGTTTCTGGCGGCCGACGCGGGCGAGCCGGTGCGCATGTCGCATCTGCTCTCGGCGGCGCGCAGCGAATTCGCCAAGCTCGAGAAGCCGCTGACCGATGCGGAAATTGCGGGATGGGCATGAGGCAAACGTGAAACACGCGAGACCAATCCGGCAGGCAATCGAAGGCGCTCAGGGCGGCGCACCCGCGTTCCTAGAGCGAGAGCGCGATGCTTTCGCCAGCTTGGAGCTGCACATTGAGGAATTGGTGCTGCAAGGGTTTTCTCCGGGAGACCGTCTCCGGATTGGGGACGCTCTGGAAATAGAACTGGCGCGCTTGATTACCGAGCGCGGCTTGCCCCGGTGGTCTGAGGCTCCGCCGATGATCGAGCAACTAAAGGGCGGATCGTTCAAAGTCACGCCCAGCGCGCCGCCGCAAGTTGTAGGCGAGCAGTTGGCCCGTGCCTTGTACGGATCATTCGATGCCTTGCCCGGCTCGCTTCCCAAAGGCGTTCGCGAAACGCTTCAGTCGCCGGGTGAACCTCTGGATGCGGACACGCGGTCCGCCATGGAAGCTCGTTTCCACCAGGATTTCAGCCAGGTCCGCGCGCACACCGACTCCAGGGCGGCCGGCTCGGCGCAAGCCCTCAATGCCCAAGCCTATACAGTCGGCGACGATATGGTCTTCGGCCAGGGACGGTACGCGCCTCGTACCCCACAAGGAAGACGGTTGCTGGCCCATGAGCTGACCCACGTTGTACAGCAACGCTCAGGCGGGGCTGAAGGCCGCGGCCCGGCGCAACCCGGGACAAGCCACGAACACGAGGCCCGTGCAATCGCCAATGTAATCGCTTCGAGCGAACGGCCGGTTACTCCGCGCGTTTCTACCGGGACCGTGCTGGCGAGGCAGGAACTGAACCCTACCGAAGAACCCCCCATCGAGCACACATTTGAGGTACAGCCGCTTATTCCCCGCATGGACGCCTATGCTGTCCCGGAGTGTGATGCGCCGAAGATCTATGACCCTGATCTGAAAAAATGCGTACCGCCGCCGTGCCAGCACTTCGACCTGGACCAGGCGCGGCAGTTTGCTATCACGAAGCTTACGCAGACTGCCGCTTTTGTTCCCAAATGGGCAGCGGGCATACGCAGGGGCAGGTTCGCGAGCTTCTTCCCACCCAACTTGCAAGCGGAGCTGACCGGAGGCGTGCAAGCGGTGGTTGCGGAGCTCAAGGCGGGCACCTTGAAGATCGAATGCACTGCCAAAGTGAGTTCGGGCAACGTGGGCATATTCGATTCCAGCGAAAACAAGATCAGTCTCTCCTCCTTCATCTCGGACCCGATGTGGTCCCAAAACCTTCTGAACCGGGTCGTAATCCACGAGTGTTTACACGCCGTTTTAAGCCATCTTCCTTCTCAAAAGGGAAAGGACCCGTATGACATCGCCTCGCGGATGGGACTAAGTCCGAGTGACGAGATGCATAAAGACCTGCTGTCCATTATGAGTGCGTACCCTAACGATACGTTGCGATGGTGAGAGGAGTTGTAAGCGAAGGTGTGGAAGCAACTACAAGCTCGGATGCCTAGAGCGGCCATCGTGCCAAGTCCGGCGAGGATGCAACTGCTCGGGCGCGAGTGCGCCTGTGGGGGCGGGTGCGAGGAGTGCCGGAAGAAGAAGCGCCATCGGCAACCTACAGCGGAGCATCAGGTCTGGCAGGCCAGGAGTCTTGAAGACCGGGCACTTCCCTTCGACCTGGGCCGCATTCGGATACATAGCGATCAGCCAGCGATGACGCAGGCCTTCCCCAGCCCATCGATCCGGCCGGGATTCACAGCCGCAGGACCGGCCGGCATCGCCGCTGCCGATCTCGGCGGCCCTTCCAAGGAGAAGGCCAAGCCACCTGGCAGCGCAGGTCACGCTCCTATCGCGCCTGCGGCTCCGGCCAAGAAGCCGGATTGTCATTATTCGATCAGCTACGACAATCCCAAGAACTGCTCATGTGAGGACTCGAAGTGTGGGGGCAAGGACATCCCGGCCTTCAAGGACTACTGCGGGGCAAGAATTGTTTTTGACATTACAAAGGTCACAGCTACCGGCGCGGACTGTCCCGCGTCGCTCGAGGGCAAGGAGCTCACGGAAGAGGTGACCAGCGACCACGGATGCATACACAGTAAGGGCGTCAGAACCGGCAAGAGCCCCATCGGCCCTGGGGGCGTAATAACCAAAGGCCAGGACGATTACTACGTCTGTCTACCGCGGTCGGAAGCTCACAAGCTGCCGGACAAAGGATGCACTGAGGTGCTTACGCAAAAACTCTTGGTCGATGGTGTGCTAGCTGAAACCCACAAGATCACGTTCAGACTGGCCAAGACGAAAGGTGGCTGCTCGGGCACGGCAAGCCGCAGTTGAGCTGCCGGAGGGTTGCAGTACTGCATGGCGGTGGAGGTTGGCAAAGATAGGCAGTGTCATCAGGTCCCTCGCGAGACTCGCAGGTTTTGACAGTTGTGGGCATAGATGAGAGAGAAAGCACAAATCAGGCTTCATGCTCAGAGCGTGTCGAAAGCTACGCCCTTTGAGGTGGGCGTGCTGCAGCGGAAGTGCTCTTGCGGACAGCAGTCGGGTTCCGGCGAGTGCGAGGACTGTAAGGAAAAACAGTTGCAGCGGAAATCGTTATCGCCGGCTCCCTTGGGAGTGCCACCAGTAGTGCACGACGTGTTGCGCTCCTCAGGGCAGCCGCTTCCAGGGTGGACGCGCCAATTCTTGGAGCCTCGACTGAGTCATGCTGTGCGCCATATTCGGGCAACTCCAGCTTCGCCTGTCACCAGCCAGCAATTACGTATAAGCGATCCGGGCGATTCGCAAGAGCTGGAGGCGGACGGCTTTGCGGAACGGGTCCTCTTGCCGGACGCTGCGTCTCAGGGCGACCGCACAACCCCGCATGACCTGAGCCGGATTCGCATTCACGCAGACGCACCAGCGGCGGAGGCGGCCCACTCGGTCAATGCCCTTGCCTTTACGGTCGGTAAGCACATCGTCTTCGGAGGGGGGCTCTACAACCCGGATTCGCCTTCAGGCCTGCGGCTCCTTGCACATGAACTGGCCCACACGCTGCAACAAGCTCCCGGACTCGCCCGTCAGGCCAAGGATGTTCCTGATCGGCCTCTACGCCCTCACGATCCAACGCCCCAGTTTGCACCGGGCGGGGCCTGCCTTGGTTCCGCGATCTGCAAGGACCTGTTAACTCCGTCCAAACTGCTGAAACAGGCCGAAGCTGACCCGGGCAACAAAGAGAAGCGCGAGCGACGCAAGCAGCTTTGCAAGAAACAACCGCCTGACCCGGCCTGTACTGCGGAAGGCCATGGCTCTCCGGCGACCGAGGTCAAAAAGCTCTTGCACGACTACGATCCCAGCCGCCTGGCCACTGGTGCGGCGTTCGTGGTTGACCGGGATATGGAAAAGGACTTTGGGGCGTTGACCCTGAGCTGCAACAAGTTCGTTCCTCCCATTTCCGGGGCCGTGGATTGTGTCGCCGTCCCCGTCGAGATGGAGCAACAGGCTGCCCAATTCAACAACACCCAGGATCCGATGATCGGCGGCGAGCAGCGAGGCACGTGGCGTGAACACACGCTAGAAAAACTGGTTCACGAATCCGAGCACACTCGCTTCCGCGCCGCTTATCGGACAAACACAGTTCTGGCAACGGAACCGGCCTGCTCAAACATGGACACGCTCCTTGCCCTGAACGAACTCACCGCGATGCTCCAGGAACACCCACTGCGCATGGAGTTCATTCGCTCAAGCGTGGGTCTATCGCCCGAGCAGAAGCAGGCCGAATTGGAAGAGTTCCGGCGGCACCGCATTCTGGGCACGACGCAGTCGATCACTGTTTCCCTACGCACCGTCCGTTGCGCGTGCAATTGCGACGACGCAAACAAACTAATTCGCGAGACCATCGAATTCGCGACCTCCTCCTGGACGCAACAGCAGAAGAACGATCTGCATCGGGAGATGCGCGACTCCAGGTGGACTGATCTCGATTTGCGCTGGCCGTTCGTTGCTCCTCCGATTCCCGACGTTCCCCGGCCAACGCCGGAGAGAACAATCCAGCGCAAGTGCGCTTGCGGGCAACAAGGAAGTTCCGGCGACTGCGAGGAATGCAAGAAAGAAAGATTGCAGCGAAAAGGGGCGAACGCAGACGCCGCAGCTATGGCACCGCCCATCGTGCGCGAGGTGCTGAGTTCTCCGGGCCAGCCGCTGGATGCCGCGCCCCGCGCATTCATGGAGGAAAGCTTCAGGCATGACTTCAGCGGGGTGCGTGTGCACACCGACGAACGTGCCGCCCAGTCGGCAAATGCGGTCCACGCGCTGGCCTACACCGTGGGAGCGCACATCGCGTTTGCGTCTGGTCAGTACGCTCCCTCGACGAGCGAAGGCCGGCGCCTGTTGGCACATGAATTGGCCCATACCATCCAACAGCGTGGCGCCGCGTCATGGAACCTCGACATGGCAACGAACGATGCTGCGGAACAGGAAGCCGAGCGTGCCGCCCATGCCGCCGGATCCGGAGTGAACATTCCCGTACAGTCGCGCCAGCATGCTACCGTGGCGCGCCAAGGTCCGGGGCAGGCCCGTTACGTTCCACCTCCCACGGTCGAGGAGACCGAAGAAGAAAAGGAGAGGAGGAGGCTGGACGCGCTGACAAGCAGCAAACCCGAGCGGAGTCAAGGAGGCATATGGGGATGGGGAGGCGCCGAGACCAAGAATCTGTACCACACATGTACCGTCCCACCCCTCCAACGCGAGGAATTCAAGACTTTTGTTAGGTCGCTGCCCAAGGAACAGCGGAGGCCGCGTGAGAAGCCGCTCGATGCAGAAGAGGTCTTGGGAGTCACCTCCTACAACGCCGGCAACGCAAAAGCACCCGAGATCGCCGCTTATACCGTTCAGGACGAGAAAGGAAAAGCGGTCTACAAGCTGAAGCCGACCCATGCTGAGATGCCACCTATCCGGTCGGCTTACACCCAGGCCGGCCAATATGTCGAAGGCTTCGAGCAGAACATCAACGAAGACTGCAAAGGGGAGAGGATGCGGCTTGGCACCTCCAAGTTCCCCATCCACTGGACCATTCTGCCGGGGGGAACAGACAAGATCCGAGAAGGTGAGCAAGAGCACTGTAATGACATTCGGGCGGCCTTCGACTTGACGCTCGGGTTGTACGCGAGCGCGATCAATAACCTTGCCGCCAGCGAGCGCACCTATAGCAAAGAGAGCGATGTCATTCAGGATGGAGTTCGCGCGGCAGGCGTCAAGCAGGAGGAGATGATCTACCAGTTTCACCTGGCGGCGCTGAAAACGCGTATTCGCGACGACAGCGCCTGGCATACCGCCAACGTGCATCGGAAGAATGCGTCTCTCGACAATGGCTGCCACAACACCGCAGTAGTGGACGCAGCGTCCTGGCCGCAGATTGGCACTCACCCGTCGAGCGAGGTCATGGACATGGCTGGCCCGGCCAAGCCCCGAAAACCTTGAAGCTCGTTTCTAGACAGGCCACCCGGTGGTATGGGCAAAACAGGAGAATCGCACGATGAGTACATTTCCCAATTCGCCGCGGTTATTGAAAGGCGGAATCGTTCTGATCGATCCCACCAGCGGCGCGGTGCAGCGCATCATCACGCTGCAGTACAACCCGGACACGCTCACCCGCTCCTTGCAGGTGCAGAGCGTGGATAGCGCCAACAAGAACCGCTCCGAAGTGCTGCGGCTGAAGGGTCCGCCGATTGAAACCTTCAAGTTGGACGCCGAGATCGACGCTACCGACCAGCTCGAGTTTCCCGACCAGAACCAGACGGCGACGCAATACGGGATCTTTCCCCAGCTCGCCGCCCTGGAGACCATCGTTTATCCCACCAGCGGACAGTTGCTCAATAGCAACTCCCTGGCCCAGGCCGGCACCCTAGAGATCGCACCGATGGAAGCCCCGTTGACGCTCTTCGTGTGGAGCAAGAACCGAGTTGTCCCGGTGCGGATTACCGACTTCAGCATTACCGAAGAGGCATTCGATGTGGCCCTGAATCCCATTCGAGCCAAGGTCAGCCTGGGTCTGCGTGTGCTCAGCGTAGACGACTTCGGCTTCGACGAGAAGGGCGGCAACCTGTTCATGGTCTATCAGCAGCAGAAGGAGCGGCTGGCCGCGCTGAATCCTGGGGGCACCTTCCGTGACCTCGGTATAGGAGGCATCTCATGAGCACGGCCTCGCAAGCCTTGTTTCAATTTGCCGGGATCAGGCCGAGTTTGTTTGCTCCCAACAGCCGCTATCAAGGCATTGAAACGACTACGCTCACCACGTCGGACGGGCGGACAATCGCCTATCTGCGCCGCCGCTTTGTGCCCCAACCCAGCCAACTGGTCCAACTCCAGACCTACTCGGTAGGGCAGATGGATCGGTTGGATGTCATCGCGGCGCGGTACCTGGGTGATCCCCAGCTGTTCTGGCGAATTTGCGATGCCAATGGCGCAATGCGTCCCGAGGACCTGGTCGCTGAGGTGGGCCGCGTCCTGCGCATCTGCCTTCCCGCAGGCATTGCCGGGGGGCCGAATGCTGGCTAACGGCATCAACTTGACGCTGATGATCGGCCCGGGCGCTCCGTTCCCTGTCTCCAAGGACGTACTCGACGCCCTGACCAGCGTGGAGGTGACCTCCAAGACCGATGGCCCCAGCCTGTTTCAGCTCAAGTTCACCATCGACAAGAATTCGCCGCTGGTTACGTTGTTCCTGCTGGGAGGCGGAGCCCAGATCCCGCTGGTGCGCGTGGTCATGTACGTCACCATCAATGGCTCGACGGAAGTCCTGATCGACGGCGTCATGACCGATCATCAACTGGCTCCCGGAAGCGGCAATGAGAGCCCGGTGCTGACCCTCACCGGCGAGGACATGACCAAGGTCATGGACTACATCGACTTCACCGGAATTCCCTACCCGGCCATGCCGCCGGAGCTGCGCGTACTGCTGATTCTGGCTAAATATGCCGTCTTCGGCGTGATACCTATGGTCATCCCCAGCATCATGCTGGATGTTCCGATTCCGATCGATCGCATCCCCATCCAGCAAGGCACCGACCTGGCTTATGTGCGCGCCCTGGCCGATGACGTGGGTTACACCTTTTACGTCACTCCCGGTCCAACCCCCGGGACCACCATTGCCTACTGGGGCCCCGACATCAAGATCGGCAGCCCACAACCGGCCCTCAATCTGGATATGGATGCGGCGACGAATGTGGATAGCCTCTCCTTCAGCTTCAACGCCGACTCTGGAACATTGCCCATCGTCTTCATTCAGGAGCAGTTCAGCAAAGTGCCGATCCCGATTCCGATTCCCGACATCACGCCGCTGAGTCCTCCTCTGGGGTTGATTCCGCCGATCCCCAAGCAGTTTCCAATCATCGAGGGCACGGCAAAACTCTCGCCCATTCAGGCCGTACTGATCGGGTTGGCCAAGGCCGCCAAGAAGGCCGATGCCGTCACCGGCAGAGGATCGCTGGACGTTCTGCGCTACGGACATGTGCTCAAGTCGCGTGGCCTGGTAGGTGTGCGCGGGGTAGGCAATGCATTCGACGGCCTTTATTACGTAAGCAGCGTGACCCACGACATCAAGCGCGGCGAATTCAAGCAGAACTTTACGCTGGCGCGCAATGGCCTGGTGTCGACGTTTCCGCAGGTACCGGCATGAGCGAGGCCAAGAAATACTTCGGCAAGTACCGCGGCACGGTGGTCAACAACGTCGATCCCGAGCAGCGTGGCCGCATCATGGTGATGGTGCCCGACGTCTCCGGATTTGCTCTCACCAGTTGGGCCCTGCCGGCGTTTCCCTGGGGCGGAATGCAGATGGGGATATTCGGCGTACCCCTGATCGGCGCTGGGGTGTGGGTCGAATTTGAGCAGGGTAACCTCGATTACCCCATCTGGGTGGGCGTTTTCTTTGGCTCGGCGGCTGAGGTGCCGGCGCTGGCGCACCTCATTCCTCCGGCGATTCCGGGCATCGTGCTGCAGACAGCTTTGCAGAACTCCATCCTGCTCAGCGATGTTCCGGGTCCCACCGGCGGAATCATGCTGAAAAGCACCACCGGCGCCATGATTCTGATTAACGAACTGGGGATCACGATCTCCAACGGACAGGGCGCCATGATCCAGATGACCGGACCCAGCGTGGTCATCAATGCGGGCGCTTTAACGGTGATTTAGGAAAGGTTCGAGGACCAAGCTATGCCGGGTTTCTTGCTTCACTTGGGGGCGACTGTGATGTGCGCACACGGCGGGCAGGCCCAGCCCACGGTGGTCCAGCCACGGGTGATGGTGAGCGGCCAGCCGGTGACGACCCTCGCGGCTCCGTACGTGGTCGCGGGCTGCGCGCTGCCGCCGCCCATTGCGGCCAACGGCCCCTGTGTTACGGCGCAGTTTCTCATGGGAGCGACCCGCGTCTTCGCCGAGGGCGTTCCCATTCTGTTGATGGACAGCCAGGCCATCTGTGTTCCTACGGGAACGCCGTTGATCATCGCGGTGACCCAGCCCAGGGTCTCGGGGACATGAGGACGTTATGAACATCGATTTTCCGTTCCAGATTGATGGCCGCGGCCGCACTGCGGCGACCAATGATGCCTCCCATATCCGCGACATGATCGAGCAACTGCTATTCACCAACCCCGGGGAACGCGTAAACCGTCCCGACTTCGGCAGCGGCCTGCTGCAGATGGTCTTCCAGCCCAACAGCGTGGAACTGGCGGCCGCGCTGCAGTTCACGTTGCAGGGGTCATTGCAGCAGACGCTGGGCGACCGCATTCAACTTCAGGGCGTTCAGGTGGACAGCACCGACAGCACGCTGACGGTTTCAGTGCAGTACATCATTCGTGGGCAGCAGCAGATGCAGACGGCGCAATTTTCTCAGGAGATCTGAGCCATGGCCACGCAATACTTTTGCGGCAAGTCGCAACGCCGGGCGCAGGTGCTGGCAGCCCGCAACGCCGGCAACCAGCCGGTGCTCAATGGCATTGATTTTCTGGAAGTCGCCTCGGCCGATCAGAAGACCCTCACGGTGCAGTTTTTGTTCCCGCTCCCCGGATCGCCAAACGCCGTGCCGCCCAGCCCCGCTCCGGCGCTCACTGTCGGCAACATCGTCATCCAGGGCGGCGTGCGCATTACCGGAATTCAAGTGAGTTCCGTCAGTTTGACCGGCAATCAGCTCACGGTGAAGGTGAATGCAGCCGGGGATTTCTCCGACTACACCCTTCAGTTGGTTGCAGATGCCAGCAGTCTGGCCGGGTCCCAGACGCCCCCCGCTGGTTTCGACCCCCAGCTTTCTGCTGTGACCTTCTCCTTCAAGGCGCAGTGCCCGAGCGATTTCGATTGCCAGACGGTAAGCGTTTGTCCACCGCCCTCTCTGCCGACAGCCGACATCAACTATCTGGCCAAAGACTACGCCAGCCTTCGCCAGCTGCTCTTGGACCGCATGGCGCGCATCATGCCGGCGTGGCAGGAGCGCAATGCGGCGGACATGGGCGTCGTTCTGGTTGAACTGCTGGCCTACGCCGGCGATCAGCTCAGCTATTACCAGGATGCCGTGGCCACCGAAGCCTACCTGGGCACTGCACGGCGGCGGGTGTCGGTCCGCCGTCATGCCCGGCTGTTGGACTACCCGATGCACGACGGTTGCAATGCTCGCGCCTGGGTCTTCTTTCAGGCTGCGGCGGGAGCCGGGATACCTGTGCCTGCGGGCACGGCATTATTGACCCAGACCAATGCTCCGCGTGGACGTCTTCCCGACACCCAAGTCGCAGCCGCCCTGAATCAAGGGTCGCAGGCTTTTCAAACCCTGCACGACATCACCGCACATGCGGAGTTGAACGCAATCGATCTTTACACCTGGAGCGACCAAAGCTGCTGTCTGCCACAGGGGGCGACGCGCGCGACCTTGGTCGCCCCCAACGGTGGCATCGTGCCGGCAGTGGGCGACCTGCTGCTGTTCGAAGAGATCCTGGGGCCGGCCACCGGACTGATGGCCGACGCCGATCCCACCCACCGCCAGGTGGTGCGCCTCACCGACGCGGTCACTGGTCAAGACCCGCTCAACCAGGCGAAGGTGGTCGAGATCGAGTGGGACGCAGCCGATGCATTGACCTTCCCGCTTTGCCTGTCTGCATCTATCAGCGACCAGACGGGAACGCACGTGGTTTCCAGCGTCAGCGTGGCGCGGGGCAATGTTGCACTGGTAGACCAGGGACTGACCGCACCGGACGAGACACTTCCGGATGTGGTTGCCGGCGAAGGTCTGTATCGTCCCCAACTGCAAAATCCCAACCTCACCTTCCGGGTGGTTTACGACGACACGGTAGGACGAACACAGCCCGCTTCTGGCGTCCTCCTCCAGGATCCCCAGCAGGCGTTGCCCGCGATCACTCTTGCGGAAGCCGGTAGAACCTGGAGCCCACGCCGAGACCTGCTCAGCAGCAGCCGCACAGCCCCCGACTTTGTTGTCGAAACCGAAGACGACGGGACACCGACCCTGCGCTTCGGAGATGGAATTCTGGGTAGCAAGCCCGTCAGCGGACTGGTTGCGACCTATCGCACCGGCAACGGCAGCAGTGGAAATGTGGGCGCAGAAGCGATTGCTCACGTCATGACCACTGCTGCACTTCCACTCATGGGAGTTTCCAACGTGCGCAATCCCCTGCCTGCCGCAGGCGGAATCGACCCCGAGACGCTCGACCAGGTCCGCGAATCTGCGCCGTGGGCCTTTCGCACCCAGGAACGCGCGGTCACCGAAAGCGACTACAGCGAAGTCACCCAGCGCCATCCCGAGGTGCAACGCGCCCAAGGTACGCTGCGCTGGACAGGAAGCTGGTACACCATGTTCGTCACCGTGGACCGCAAGGGCGGCCAACCCGTCGATGCCGCGTTCCAGGAACGCATCCGCGATTTCCTGGAGCAATTCCGTCTCGCCGGCTACGACGTGGAAATCGAAGCGCCTCTCTACGTGCCGCTCGATATCGCTTTCACCGTTTGCGTTGCGCCCGGCTATTTCCGCAGCCTGGTCAAGACCGCTTTGCTGGACACCTTCAGCACCCGCGACCTGCCGGACAGCCGCCGCGGTTTCTTCCATCCTGACAACTTCACCTTTGGCCAGCCGGTTTATCTCAGCCAGATTGTCGCTGCCGCCATGGGGGTCCCGGGCGTGGCCTGGGTCGACACCAATGACATTCCGCCCGCACTGAATCACTTCCGGCGCTGGGGCCAGGCTTCGCACGGCGAAACCGCCGCCGGGTTCATTTCCATGGCGCGGCTGGAGATTGCCCGTTTGCAAAACGATCCCAGCCAACCAGAAAACGGAAAGATTGACTTCTTGCTGGAAGGAGGTCTATGAGCGACGGCGATACCACCACGAAACTCAGTTCCTGCGGCTGCTGCGCCGGTGCGCGCCAGTCCGCTTCCATTTACAACCGTCCCGGTCTGACGGCGCTGTCGTATCGTCTGGGCACCTACGGCTCCTTTCTTGAGCAGTTATTCGACGGCGTAGGTTCCGCCACTATCTTGGACGGTCCCAATCAAGGCGCCCAACCGTTGGCGGGGCTGACTACGCGCTCGCTCGACGATCCCTCCATCGCCCTGCTCGACGCCTGGGCCATCGTGGCCGACATTCTCACCTTCTATCAGGAGCGCATCGCCAACGAGGGTTATCTGCGGACGGCCACCGAACGGCGCTCCGTGCTGGAACTGGCGCGCGCCATTGGCTACGAACTCAGCCCGGGCGTAGCGGCCAGCGCATATCTGCAATTTACGGTGGAAGAAATCATCGGCGCCGCCACTGCGGGCGTACGCGCGCAGGCTCTCGCCGGGCCGGGCAGTTCGGTCTTCAATTCCGGCATCGTTGACGTGCCGCAAGGGGCGCAGGTGCAGAGTGTACCCGCTCCGGGACAGCTTCCGCAGACCTTCGAAACCTCGGTCGACTTCGAGGCGAGTGTGGAGTGGAACAGCCTCAGTCCGCGCCTGGTGCGGCAGGCCGACCTGGCCTTGAGCAACGGCAAGCTCTATTTGCTCGGCACCAACGCCAGCTTTCAGCCGGGAAGCTTTGTCTGGCTGCACGAGTCGGATCTTTATCCGCTGAATGCGGCGCTGTTTGGGCAGGCTGGAGGAATGTTCGATTTCATTCCTCTCATCTCCAGAGTTTCCGATGTCGCCGGCCTCTCAAATCTCAAGCTCGATGTGAGTGCACTGAGCGCCGCCACTAGCAAGAGCTCTGCGGTAGACACCCAGGCAAGCACACTAAGTTCACATCTCGTCGCCAGATCTCTGGCAGAAACTGCGAAGCCCCTCGCCTTGACCTCCGCGCGGCCGCTCGTGACAACGACGAAATTGACCGCCAGTCCTCAGCGCACCCTTGAAAACGCACGGCAAATTACACAACAGCCACAGCTGATCTTTCGCCCACCTCTCATCATGGGAGGTCCGAAGATCCAGATCATCCCCCAACAACCCTCCGGCGCATTAGTCCCCGCCGTCGAGGTCACGCAGCTATACCTGCAGGGGACCAGCACCAACTTGAAGTATGGAGACCGGCTGCTTTTGGTCGGTATTCAGGGGACCAAGAAGCAGACGCAGGCGTTCATCGTCCGCGACGTCGAAGCGGACTCGACCTTGAACCGCACACTGGTGAGCTTCGCCGAGGATTCCGTCTGGCCTTCGTTCGCGCCTCCATCCCTTCCCCAGGAACTACTCCAGCAGGGGAAGATTCCCTTCAATGAAGACACCGTCCGCGCTCACATCCTGCAGAAGAGCATCAGCGAGAGCGACCTCCAGGCATTCCTCAAGATGAACGGCTGGGACGCCAGCGCCCTCACCCTACAAGTGAACAACCCGCCCGCTTCTGCAACTTCGGGAGGAGGGGCATTCGCCTTCCGGGCGACCGCCAGCTTCTTCGGACACAATGCTCCCAAGTGGAAGAGCCTGCCTGATCCCACCAAGTCGCAGCGCGAAGATCCCTATCCCTCGAACTGGGACGCCGCCAACGGCGGATCCGGTACTTCCATCTGGACGGACTCGCAAAGCAACGTTTACTCCGATGCCAACGTTTTCCTGGAGCGGAGTTTCCCGCAAGTCCTGCCCCAGAGCTGGCTGTTGCTGGAGAGCCCGGAGTTTCCCTCGACCGCCTATACGGTCGCGGACGTCAAGGAAAAATCCCTAGCCGATTACGGCTTGAGCGGCAAGTCCACCGGCTTGCAACTGGATCCCATGCCGGATGTCACCGGGTACGACTATCTGGCCGGCGGCATCGTGAATAATCCCGCCGTGTCCTCTTGGGGTCATGACCGGCTGGACGTATTCGTTGTGGGCAGTGCGGACCGCGCCTTATATCACAAGTGGTGGGACGGCAACTCGTGGGGGCCTTCCACCGATGGCTACGAATACATGGCCGGGATCATCGTCGGCGATCCGGTCGTTGCGTCCTGGGACCATGATCGCCTCGACGTGTTCGTCGTTGGCACCGACGGCGCTCTCTATCACAAAGCCTGGACCGGCAGCCAGTGGCTTCCGTCCTTGACCGGCTATGACCGGCTGGGTATTCCCAAAGCCGGGGTCACGATTCGCGGCAATCCCAAGGTCGTTTCGTGGGGCCATGACCGTCTCGATATCTTCGTCGTTGGCACCGACGGCGCTCTTTACCACAAGTGGTGGAACGGAGGATGGGGACCTTCGGTTACGGACTTCGAATTCATGGGCGGCAGCATTACCGGCGACCCCGCCGTGGCCTCCTGGGACCATGATCGTCTGGACGTGTTTGTGGTCGGGACCGACAAGGCGCTCCATCACAAGGCCTGGAACGGAAGCCAGTGGCTTCCCTCGCTCACCACTTTCGACACGCTGGGTGGCACCATCATCAGCAACCCCGCGGTCGCTTCCTGGGGCCATGACCGTCTCGACATTTTCGTGGTCGGCACCGACCATCAGCTCTACCACAAGTGGTGGAACATCGACGCTTGGGGTCCTTCGGTCACCGATTACGAAGCCATGGGCGGCTTCGTGGTGGGCGATCCCGCGGTGACCGCCTGGGACCATGACCGGCTCGACGTTCTCGTCATCGGCGGCGATCGCGCCCTCTATCACAAAGCCTGGAACGGCAGGGAGTGGCTGCCCTCCTTGACCAGCTACGAAGACCTGGGCGGTGTGATCATCAGCAACATCGCTGCCGTCTCGTGGGACCATGACCGGCTGGATGCGTTCGTGATAGGCACCGACCAGGCGCTGTATCACAAGGCGTGGGATGGTGTCTCGTGGGGCAGACACAACTACCCGGTCCGCAAGACCACGGCCTTCGTGCAGAGTGAGCAGCTTGCACTGGCTCCGCTCCCCATCGTGGACGACATCCCCGCGGGCACAGTTGAAGTCATGCTCAGCGAACTGGTGCTGGGCCTCAAACCGGGACAACCGGTCGCCTTGAACGGCTTGCGGGCCGACGCCTCTGGCGTGACCGTCAACGAGATTGCCATTCTCAGCAATATCGTCCATGTGGGCGGTTTCACCGTGCTCCAGTTTCAGAGCGGACTGCAGTACAGCTATCTGCGCTCCAGCCTGGCCATCAATGCCAACGTGACGCTGGCCACCCACGGCGCAACCGTTTCCGAGATTCTCGGTAACGGCGATGCCTCGCAAACCAACCAGAGCTTCACCCTGAAACGGCCGCCGTTGACCTATGTGTCGGCGCCCACCCCGACAGGAATCGCCAGCACTCTGGAGATCCGGGTCAACGATCTGGAGTGGGAGGAAGCGCCCGCGCTTTATGGCCTCACCTCCAGCGATGAAGAGTACAAGGTGCGGCTGGCCGATGACGGAACTCCCACCGTGACCTTTGGCGAGCCGGCGGCGCGGCTGAAGACGGGCCAGCAAAATGTGCGGGCGACGTATCGCACCGGAATCGGCCTGCTGGGCAATGTGGCGGCGGGCAGCCTCTCCATGCTGCTCACGCGTCCTCCGGGATTGCGTGGGGTTACCAATCCTCTGCCCGCCAGCGGTGGCGCCGATCCGCAGGACCTCGCTCATGCCCGGCAAAACGCGCCCCTCGCGGTGCTGACTCTGGAGCGCATTGTCTCGCTCGACGATTACGAGAACTTCGCCCAGTCCTTTGCCGGAATCGGCAAGGCCCAGGCCATTATCGTGTGGAGCGGAGAGGACCGGCTCGTTCACATCACCGTGGCCGCCGCGAACGGAGACCCTATCGACCCCACCTCGCCTCTTTATTCGACCCTAGGACAAGCCATCGAGCTCGCCCATGATCCGGTGCAGAAGGTCATGGTGGCATCGTATCAGCCTCTGATCTTCGATTTGAACGCCGGAGTTACGATCGATCAGCCTCGCTACCAGCCGCAGGCTGTGCTGGCCCAGGTGGCGTCCACGCTGTCAACGGCTTTCTCCTTTCAGCGCCGGGCCTTCGCGCAAGCCGTGACCACCGCCGAAATCGTGACCCTGATTCAATCGGTTCCGGGAGTCATCGCCACCGACTTGAACCAACTTTATCTGAGCAGCGATCCCAGCGGGCCCAGCCAGCCGGAGCCCCCAGCCTTTCTTGCGGCTGCACCGGCGCGCTGGGAGAACGGCGCAATTCAAGCCGCCCAACTGCTGCTCCTCAACCCACTGGGAGCAACCCTGACGGTGAACCCATGAACACCAGCACCTCTGACCGCCTCTACCAGTTGCTGCCCGCGGTGTACCGGCTGCGCGATTCCGGCCAGGGTGAGCCGCTGCGCGCCCTGCTTGGCCTCATCGAAGGCGGCTACGACGCGGTCGAACAGGACATCGAAGGACTCTACGAAAACTGGTTCATCGAGACCTGCGCGGAATGGGTAGTTCCCTACATTGGCGATCTGCTGGGAGTGCGTCCGTTATATCCCGCTAGCCCGGGCACTTCCAGCGCGCGCGCCTACGTGGCCCACACCCTGGACTACCGCCGCCGCAAGGGCACCGCAAACATGCTGGAGCAACTGGCGCTGGATGTCACCGGATGGCCGGCGCGCGTGGTCGAGTTCTTTGAGTTGCTGGCCACCACGCAATATCTGAATCACCTGCGGCCCGGCAACCTCAGCACGGTTGCGCTGCGCGATACCGCCGCACTGGAGCTTCTCGATCAACCTTTCGATACCTTCGCCCACACCGCCGACATTCGCCACATTGCCGATGGCCGTGGCCGGTACAACATTCCGGACATTGGAATTTTCCTTTGGCGGCTGGAAGACTACCTGATCGGACCCATTCCAACCGACGCAAAATCGCCCAGCCGGCAGAGCGACGCCCGCGCTGTGGTTACTCCCTCGGATGGCCGCTTCACCTTCGATCCCCTGGGCGTCGGTGCGCCCCTGTTCAATCGTCCGCAAACCAAGGCCGACGCCACTCTGCCGGCGCAGGAGATTAACCTGCCCGGCCTTCTCCGTCGCCGGCCGCTTTATGACGAATTGGAAGCGCTGCGCCAAGCCGAGGTTGACGCCGTTCCGCCGCCTGCGCCGGTCTACTTCGGCAATAACCCCGTGCTGCAGTTGCGCGTTAACGGATCGATGGTTCCTTTCGACCGGGTGATGGTATGCGACATCAGCGACGTTTCGGCGACGGATTGGCGGCGTCCGCCCACAACCAAGTCGTATAAGCCTGCCGGAGGTGGAGCGGCAGTGTCCAAAAGCATCGCGCTCTCAGTTGATCCGGTGCGCGGTCGCATTGCGTTTCCCAAGGGGGTCAATCCCACCTCGGTCGAGGTCTCCTACAGCTACGGATTCAGCGGCGACCTTGGCGCAGCTCCGTATGACCGCAGCACCTGGCTGGCCGATCCAACCACCGGGCCTGGTCCTTTCATGAATCCCAAGCGCTGGCAGGTGGGAGTCAGCCAGGAGATTGCACCCCAGGCTGGGGTCCTGTTTGCGACCCTGGCCGACGCGGTGCAGGCATGGCTACTGCAACCTGCGGGCACCGACGGCGTCATCGCTATTCTTGATAGTCGCACCTATCGTGGCGATCTCGCCGCAGTCAACAAAATCGTCGTTCCGGAAGGAAGCCGTCTGCTGCTGGTTGCGGCCGATTGGCCTGCTCTGCGCCAGCCAGGACCGGTAGAGTCCAAGGACCTTGACCCTGACGGCCTGCGCCCGCATTTCGCCGGCAAGATTGAAATTCAGGGCACCGCGGCGGCCTCCAGCAAGAATCCCGGTCAATTGTTTATCGATGGACTGTTGATCGAAGGAATAATCACGGTTCTCTCCGGCAACCTCAGTGTCTTTGGGCTCTCCCACGCGACAGTGACTCCGGGCGGTGGTCTCACCGTCGCGTCGTCGGGTGTCGCCGGTGGCGATAACAGCTCGCTGGCGGTCAATCTGTTCCGGACGATTTGCGGGCCGATCAAGTTCGACCCGTCCATTCCGGCTCTCAACACGACTGACAGCATCGTCATTAGCGGGCCGGCAAGCGCGAGCAGCGACGCGGCCATTATCGCTCCGGGTGCGACCGTCAATGTGCAGACTACTACTGTCCTTGGGACTTCCGCCGCCCGCATTCTTGAGGCCAGTGACAGCATCTTTACCGGCGTGGTGACCGCTCAACGCCGTCAAATCGGCTGCGTGCGCTTCTGTTACGTTCCGCCGGGCTCGCAGACGGCGCGCCGTTACCACTGCCAGCCGGACTTGGCGCTGACCGGGGTGCCGCCCGCACAGCAGAGCGACATCATCGCCCGGCTCAATCCCCAGTTCTCATCGCTGGACTTCGGCCAGCCGTCTTACGCGCAGCTCGATTCCCGCTGCGCCGGCGAAATCTCCAGCGGCGCTGAGGATGGAAGCGAGATGGGGGCTTTCAGCTTCCTCCAGCAGCCGCAGCGCATGACCAACTTGTTGACCTCACTTGACGAATATCTGCGCCTCGGACTCGAGGCCGGCACGATCGAGGAAACCTAAGGAGACAGGCCATGAAGGGCGACTTCACGCGTTCGAGCTTCAAACCGGAAAACCACTATACCGCGGTCCTCAAACAGCAGGGCCGGGTGGACCTTGACGCCGACTGGAACGAACAAGGCGCAATCGTCGAGCATCGCGTCGATACCGAAGCCGCTGACGTCATCGGCCCCTGTGGCGCTCCTGCCGCTAATCCCGGCTTCCAGCTCACCGCCGTCAGCAACGGCGCGAACCTGAACATCGGTAAAGGCCGCGCCTATGTGGACGGGATTCTTTGCGAGAACGAACAGGACGTCCTTATCACGGCCCAGCCGGATCTCCCCGGTTTCGCCCTGCCCTCCGCCGCCGCCATTTACTTCGCGTATCTTGACGTTTGGCATCGGCACATCACGGCCCTGGACGACAGCGGTATTCGGGAGGACGCACTGGGCGGCCCCGATACCTGCACCCGTTCGAAGACCGTCTGGCAGGTCAAGTTACTACAGGCGGGAAAGACCGGTGACACCGTCGACTGCTCCACTAAGGTTTCAGGCTGGGATTCCCTGATCGCCGCCAGCACCGGTAGCCTCGCGGCGCGCGCCGAACCTGATCCCACCAGCACCGATCCCTGCATCGTTCCCGCCAAGGCGGGTTACCGTCGCCTGGAAAACCAGCTCTACCGGGTTGAGATCCACGACCCCAGCACCACGACGCCCACCTTCAAGTGGTCGCGCGATAATGGCTCCGTAGTCACCTCCTGGACGGGCAGGAACGGCAACGTGCTTACCGTCACCAGCACTCGCGACTCCGTGCTCGGTTTCGCCGCCGGGCAGTGGGTGGAACTTACCGACGACACCCATGAGCTGAATGCCACGCCCGGAACTCTGGTGCAGTTGGTCAGCGTGCAAGGCCAGACCATCACCATTAACCCCGCCACCGCAACAGGTTCAGTGAACTTCACCGATTTCCCCACGAATCCGAAGGTGCGCCGCTGGGACTCCGCCGGCCCCACTCTCCTCAACCCGGGAACCTGGATTGACCTGGAAGACGGCGTGCAGGTTAGCTTCTCGGCGGGCACTTACGCTAACGGCGACTATTGGCTCATCCCGGCGCGTACCCTCAAGTCAGATATCGATTGGCCGGTCGATGGCTCCGGCAATCCTCTGCCGCAATCGCCCGAAGGGCATCCGGCATCACTACTGCCGTCTGGCTGTGCTGGCGTTCAATGGCACGGCCTGGACCGTGCAGGCCTCATGCCTTCCCACCTTCCCGCCGCTGACCGGGCTTACCCCAAACCAGGATGACAAAGGCATCCATGTCGTTGATGTACGCATTCTCAAGCCCGACGCCCAAGTGCTCAACGATAGCGATATCCTGATCAGCGATGTGCTTGGCGCCGGTATCAGGATCCTCTGCGATGGGCCAGTGAGTTCCTCTTCCGCCCAGCCTACGACGTGCTTCCTTACCGTGCAATTGCCCTGGCCGCTCTTCGACACGCGGCAGGACACCCTCAGCACACTGGGAACTTTTCCCCTCACTCTGCCCGGCGCCGTGAAGGCGGCCTCATCGGCCAGCGGTGGCGAGATCGACTGGCAATTAGCGACGCCGGCAACGCTGGCCTTCCTGGTTTCTGTTCTTAACCGCCTGCAAAGCGCACAACAGCCTATCCGCCTGCTGGCCCGCCTCACCGCCAAAGGCAATTTCATCTGGGACCAGGACCCCACTCCAAATCTGTATCTCGATGGCGAGGCCTTTGGCATTCAGCGGAAGGACCAGGATGGCAGCAGCCACATCGGACTCCTTCTGCCTCCGAGCGGCAACGGCAAACGCGGTGGCGATTTCGAAATGTGGTTCTGGCTGGTCCTTCCCGCCACCCTGAGCGGCCTCAGCATTTCGCCCAGCAACGTGGCCCCGGGACAGGACGCGGTCGGCACGGTTACCCTGAGCGGCGCCGCCCCCGCGGGAGGCGCAGTCATCGCCCTCGCCGGCGCCGCCATTGACGCTTCGGGCGCTGTCCTTGCCGGAGTCAACGTCGCCACCATACCAGCTTCGGTGACAATCCCTGCCGGACAGAGCAGCGCAACTTTCCCCGTTACCAAAACCACTTTACCCCCGGCCACCCTCGCCTTGGTGATATCGGCGACCTTCCGGATCACCGCGACCTTGGCTGGCGCAACTCAGCAGGCCAATCTGCTCATCTCCAGAGCTGTAGGCATTGCCTCGTTGACGCTGAATCCGGCGTCAATCCTTGGCGCCAGCGGTGCGGTCACCGGAACCGTTACCTTGAACGGTCCGGCTCCCGCCAATGGAGCGGTGGTGGCGTTGACCAGCAACAACGCCATCTTCAAGGTGCCGGTCTCCATCGCCATTCCCGCCAACCAGACCAGTGGAACGTTCCAGTCCACTCCGGGCGGATTACCGATTAATAGCGGGGCTGTGAGCGTCGTGGTTGGGGCAACCTTTGCGGGAACGGGCGCGCAGGCGACTCTCACCGTTCTCGCGCCTAGACTCGGTTGACGTTGCGCAAGGAGGCGTATCGCTCACGTCCGGACACTGATGACATCAGGGGCCGCGTGGAACGTTCCAGTCCACTCCCGGCGGATTACCGATTAATAGCGGGGGTGTGAGCGTCGTGGTTGGGGCAACCTTTGCGGGAACGGGCGCGCAGGCGACTCTCATCGTTCTCGCGCCTAGACTCGGTTGACGTTGCGCAAGGAGGCGTATCGCTCACGTCCGGACACTGATGACATCAGGGGCCGCGAAGCATACGGGATAAGTTAGCGCGAGTTGTGGCGACAACGGGAGACCGCCGGTTCGCGAAGGAGAAATGTCTTGCTTTCCCAGCCGACGGAGCACATAATGCGCCATCCCGTTGGACAACATGAAGACTCAAAACCAAGCGCTGTTACGGCAGACTCGACCAGCGTTCCGTTTCGGGGGTCTCGGTAGCGCGGAGCGTTTGGCGGCTGGCTTCTTTCTGCTTCTGGTCGCACTCCCGGTGTTGGGCCAGACCGTTCTGTACGACAATGGCCCGGACGCGGAGACCGGTTACTATCGCATCAACTTCGGGGCGGCAACGATCAACTCCTTCGACTTGTCCGAAGAAGCCACCGTTTCGAATTTTACCTTGACAATCTACAACGTCGACGACCGCAATACTCCGAAGGAACTGACGTGGACCATCTCGACCCAGCCATCTGGAGGGATCATTCTCGCCAGCGGGTCCGCGGGGCTGTCCAGGTTGCAGGACCCGTATTTGACCAGGTTTCTGTTTTTTGCCTGGAACATGGGATTCGCCATTCCAAATCTTAGGCTGCCGAGAGGAACTTACTTTATCGGAGTGCAGGACGTGGTGACGAAGTGGGACACTTGGGCATTCTGGGCGGTGAGCTCCGGCCCATCGGCGGGGTTTCATTCCGACGTTGGACCGAGCGAGTTCGGAGTCGCACAATTCGGACCGGTGGCATCAGAGTCGTTTGCCGTCCTTGGAGAGTGGACGGAGCCCGAACGTTAGTTCTTCTCCGAGCCTTCCGCTTTCGGCACCAATTCCGCCGGGCTTTTCGCCAGAACGTCTTTCGCGTGAGGCCTGACACGAGAGGGGCCGCGGAGCGGGACGGTCCGACTCTCTTCGCCCGACGCCCTCGTTCGGCTCGTCCCAACAATCGGCCACGTGCCTCGCATGGGCATGCGTCATACTCCTAATTGTTTGCTCGGAATTGTCCGACCTTGGCTTGCGAACATGCCAGCCTTGAAGGAATCCAACCCTTGCAGACTCTATTATTAAAGGGGGGGCGCACGGAGTCGTGCGACTCATTTCTGCAAAGGCGATAGGGTGAAAAGTTTAGGGCAGCCACAGGCAAACCAGCCCCCGGAACTCGGGCCACCGAGCGACGAGGACTCGCTGTTGGTTGCGGCGGTTCTGAGCAGGGATCGCAAGGCGACGGCAGAATTTGTTGCGCGTTACGCTGACGGCGTCTATGGCTACGTTCACTCCCGTCTGGCGCCGCGCTATGACCAGGTGGACGATCTGGTTCAGGACGTCTTCATGGCGGCATGGGAGGGCCTGGCTGGCTTTCGAGGGAGCGGTTCGTTGCAGGCTTGGCTCATGGGAATTGCGCGGCACAAGGTTGAGGACTATTACCGGCGGAGTTTACGCGCGCCCGGGTCCATCGACGACGCAGATCAGTATCCCGCCGCATCGGCGCAGGTGTTACAGTTTGATGAACTACTCGAACAGGAGCAGCTGAGGAAGCAAGCGGGTCGAGTGCTGAAGTGTCTCCCCGATAAATACCGTCTGGCATTGATATGGCGGTATTGGGAAAAAGTGTCAACTTACGAAATGGCGCTCAAAACGGGCAAGACCGAAAAAGCGATGGAACGACTGCTGGCCCGTGCCCGAGCGGAGTTTCGCAAAAGGTGGAACTATGGCCGACCTTTCTGACGACAAATTGATGGAGTTGTTGGCCGGCCGTATCGATCTTGCGAAACCCGGGCGGGCACCCTCTCGTCTCAAGGCCAAGGTGTACTCGGCTCTGTTGCAACGGCAGGCCAGGACCGGCCCCTTGATGAGCCTCAGCCAAAGCCGGACGGGCGGGCGCAAGCTTTGCATCTTTGAGGAGCTGGTACGAATTGCGCCCCTTGGCGAAAGCGCAAAGTCTCGCAACATCTGCCACGTATGCCACGCCCGCCTGCTGGCCGAGCACATCGAGAATGCTCCCATTTTCTGGGGCGGCTGCCCTTATGTTGAGTTGAAGAAGTCCTGAACGCGAGCCACGGTCAAAATCGCAAGACAAATCCAAAAAGGTTTTGGAAGTTCTTGAGGTGGCTCTGCCCTTCGGGTGAGAGGCGCTGGCTGATGGGGTTCTGGCTCAGGGTCTCGCTGAAGCTATAGCGGAAGGCCCAGCCCTTTCCCAATCTCACGTCAATCCCCACCGGAACATGCAGCGCAATCACGTTGGCGCTAAAGGCTTGCGCCGGCAGAAGGGGCGTACCGATCAATTCCGCGATCTGTTGCTGTGAGCTGGAAAGATGCACCAGACCAGTTCCCACGGATAAATAAGGTCGCAATCGGCTGCTCCTGCGCCGGAAGTACACGAGCAGGTCCACCAGTACGCTCTGTTGTGAACAGCTTCTCGTTTCCTTGTAGGCCTGCTGCATTCCGTTGCTGAACGCCCCAGAGGTCAGAGTCAGCGTGTTGCTGTTCCAGATGTAGTCGCCCTGCACAGTGAAGAAGTCGGACAAGTGTCTGCCGAACACCACCTCTACCGCGGGCCCATTCTGCGTGCCATACGAGGAGAAATCGGTCGAGCTGGGACTGAGCACCGAGCGAGAATCGCCGGAGAGCGTTGCCACCCCGCCAAGGACGCCGGCGTAGAACTGGGCTTCGGCAGTCACAGCGGAGCCGCTCAGGAACAGAGTTACAAGGACCAACATTATTCTGTGCCGCATAACTCTCTCAAGCGGAAAAATAACGGCTGCGTAAACCTAGTTTTGGATTGTTGAGGGGGATTTTTTATTGCCCATCGACATACCCATCAGGCAACTAGTCTCCGCAAAGAGCTCTTACGTGCGGAGGCGAGGCATGCCTCTCCGCTCTCAACTTAGGAACATTACCGAAACCTAACGTATCAGCGAAAGGATAATACATCATGAAGTTGCGTATCAGTTTCTTCCTGCTGTTGGCGGCCGCGGTGGTATTTAGCGCTCTGCCAACTTACGCCCAGGCAGGAGCGGTCTATACCCTCACCAATGCTAGTAGCGGGAATGCGGTCATGGTCTTTAGTCGATCGTCGGACGGCCGTCTCATGCCAAGCGGCATGTTCTCTACGGGTGGCCTGGGCACTGGCAGCGGGTTGGGCAGTCAGGGTGCGTTGGCGATCGACGCAGCCAATAACTTTCTATTTGCGGTGAATGCCGGCAGTAACGACATTTCCGTCTTTCAGATCCAGGAGAATGGAGTCAATCTGGTCGATCGCGTCCCCTCCGGAGGCAAGAATCCGATCAGCTTAACCGTCAACCATAACGTCTTGTATGTCCTCAACAATGGCGGAGCGGTGGGCAGTAGTGACACGATTGCCGGCTTTGCCGTCAACCCGGACGGCAGTCTGCAGTCGATCATCAGCGGCCTGCCATTGAGCGCTCCATCGGTCGGACCGGCAGAGGTCGCATTCAGCACCGATGGCGACCTTCTGATCGTCACCGAAAAAGCCACCAACAACATAGACGTGTTCACGGTGGATAACAATGGCGTCGCAGCCGGTCCGATGGTTGTCGCCTCCGCGGCGCAGACGCCCTATGGTTTTGCCTTTGGCAAGCGCGACCAGTTGTTCGTCTCCGATGCGGCTGGCGGAAGTCCTAATGCCGGCGCCATGTCCTCCTACGCCGTTGCGCGCAACGGTAGTCTGCAAGTGATAACGGGTGCAGCCGCCGACAACCAGACTGCTCCGTGCTGGGTGGTGCTCACCACGGATGGACGGTTCGCCTACACCACCAATACCGGCAGCGGCAATGTCTCCGGTTACAGCGTGGGCTTCAACGGCGGGTTGCAACTGCTGGGCAATGGTGTGACGGCCAATACCGGGCCCACCAGTTCGCCCGTGGATGCCACCATCAGCAATGACTCCAGGTTCCTGTACGTCCTGACTCCTGGAACCAGAAACGTGCAGGGATTCGCGATCGGCCTAGACGGTTCTCTTACTCCGGTGGCCGCGTCGCTGGGAGCTGGGCTGGTTCCGTCAGCCGCCAGTGGCCTGGTCGCAAGATAAACGTTCTTGACCGGGGCCGGTGGATGGTTCATTGGCCCCTTCCACGTAACTCATGAAATTTCCCCGGCGACCCGTTTGCCGCCGATTCCGTCGCCTGCTAAACTAAACCTTTCCCACCTTGTGGCATACCAGATCCAGATAAGGACCTTTCGTGCGTAGTTACACTCGACATCAACTCAAGCAGGACGCTTTCAGACAACACACCACGGAAACCATTTCCTGGGCGCAAGAGCATCAATCCATGCTCATCGCCGCCGGCATCGTGGTCGCGGTAATCGCGGCCGCCGTGATTGGCGGCTGGTGGTACGTGGACTATCGCAATGACCAGGCGCAAAGCCAGTTGGCCGGGGCGATCGAGCAGTACAGCGCTCCCATTCGTCCCGCAGGCGAGCCGGCAAATCCCGAAATGCAGAGTTTTGCTTCGGCGCAGGAGCGCGCCAAGACCACCAATACGGAATTCACTCGCATTGCCGACAAATACTCGTTCACCGAGTCCGGGCGCGTAGCGCGATACTTTGCCGGCATTACCTTCCACGAGATGGGCGACAATGCCGCTGCCGAGAAGAACCTGACGGAAGTTGCCGGAAGCCGTTCTAAAGAAATTGCGAGCCTGGCCAAACTGGCATTGGCTGGCATCTATCACGACACCAATCGCGATTCCCAGGCGATCGCAATTTACAAGGAGCTGGCCGATCATCCCACTGCGTCGGTAGGCAAGAGCACAGCGCAGTTCCTGCTGGCGTCGTTGTACGAGGAGAGCCATCAACCCGACCAGGCGCGCGCTCTCTATCAGCAAATGCAGAAGGAAAGCCCGGCGAGCCCGGTCGCTCAACTCGCGACTCAGAGGCTCCAGGCAATGAAGTAACAGGACGCGAGTTGCAAGACGGAATGCAAAAGCCGGTCGCAGTCGCGGCCGGCTTTAGATTTTTAAAGCTGCTGAATCACGATTACTTCCTGCGACGCAGCCAGGTTCCCAGCCCGAAAAGCCCAGTTCCCAGCAACAGAAGCGAAGAAGGCTCCGGCGTCGTTCCTCCTCCCCCTGCGGGGAAGATGATGCCATCGAACGGGTCGCCGTTGAGGTGTGAGACAACTGAGTACGTCCAGGTGTTAGGGTTGACCTCATACAATTGGCCGTTCCAATCGTCCACGAAATAGACGCCCAGAGCCGCATCCCACGCAACACCGTTGTCGTTCAGGTAACCCGGGCTGCCGAGGAGCGTAGCTGCGCCCGTGGCTGGATTGATGGAGAAGAAACTGCCGCTACCTCCGGCCATGGTCAGAATAAGCTGGCCGGTAGTCGAGTTGAAGGTCAGGCCTCCGGGATAAACGCCGTTGTTGCCGAGCAGCGTCGCTGCCCCTGAGGTCGGATTGATGCTGTAGAAGTTTGCGCTCGAGTCCTGCCCATACAGCATGTGGGTCATGGGATCGTAGGCCATGGCAAAGAGGTCATTGATACCATGCGAGCCCACCAGAGTAGCGGCCCCGGTGCTCAAATTGATGGTGTAGAGGCTGTTGTTGTTGCGTCCTGGAGCCCAATAAGCGGTGTTGTTGTCGGAATCCCAGGCAAGGTCCCCGAAGTCCCCGGACCCAACTCCGGTATTGCCCACCAAGGTCAGCGCGAAGGTGCTGGGGTCGATTGTGTAGAGTGAGTTGCTGGCGTCGTCCATGGCGTACAACAGTGTACCGGCCCATGCAGTGCCGGTTGCCATGCAAATCGCCAAAGGCAGAACCAACAGAAACAGGAAGAAACGCCTCATAGCTACCTCCTTGAGGGTCTGCACTTCGTGTCTGGCAGACGGATTCCGGAAGGGACCCGCGTGCGTTGAGTGAAGCATCGCGGCGCGCTCGGATCGCCCCGCGACAAGGTTCAGGAACGAAATTCTCCTACGGAAGTCGGCCCGCGTCAAGCACGAAAATGGCCAGACACCGCTCTTTTTCGCAACGTTTCGGAATCCAAAGTTCCCGGTCGTCCGCGCCTCGGTGGTGCACACGTTCAGCGGGATGCTTTGCTTTTCCCAGCGCCTGTGCGAAAGTAACGCGGTGCGCGCCGTCGCCCTTCTCGGACCTGTCGCCCAGGAGCGTCTCCTCCGGCGATTCGAGCTGCCAGGCGTAAATCTGTTCTCCGGCAACGAACTTGACCCCACCGACCAACCCGATGCGGCGCTCATCTTTGGTGGCGACGGCACCATTCATCGCCATCTGGGAAGCCTGGCGCTAAGGGAGATTCCGACCCTTGTTGTCCCGCTCGGTAGTGCCAACGATTTCGCGCGGTCCATCGGAGTGGATTCGGTAGAGAAGGCGTTGGCCGCATGGAGTCGCTTCTGCGCCGCCCGTGACAACATCCGAGCCATTGATCTGGGGACGATCGAGCCGCTGGACGAGAGCAAACCCGAGGAGCCTGCCGCCTGGGAGGGAGAGTCGCTGGAGTCGCTGCACTTTGTCCCCGACGGCCCTCGTCCGGAGCTGGGCCAGATGGGCCCGCGCATCATGCAATCGCAACTGCGACGCCTGCATGAGGCCGCACGGCAAGCCTCTCGAACCACGTTTTATGCATCCATCGCGGGTACCGGACTGGATGCGGCGGTCAACCGCCTCACCCTGAAGCAACCGCGCTGGCTGCGAGCCCACGGAGGCTACATTGCCGCGCTGATGCAGGTGTTGTGGGGCTTTCGTCCACCGCAGGTCACGCTCTCGGTCGAAATGGATGGGCGCTGGCAAACCCGTTTGGAGGGCCCGGCATTCTTGATCGCAGCGGGAAACGCGCCACAATACGGTCACGGCATGAGGCTGGCGCATCAGGCAGAAATGGACGATGGCCTGCTCGATATTTGTTTTGTGCGGCCGCTCAACAAATTGCGCTTGTTGCGTCTATTTAGAGTGGTGTATAGCGGCGGGCACATTGGCATGAAAGAGGTCGAATATTTCCGGGCAGCGCGGGTGCGCCTGCGCACTGAGCCGGCGACTGAAATCTTCGCCGATGGCGAGTACATCGGCACAACCCCGGTGGAAATTGGGATTCGGCGCAATGCCCTATGGCTCATCGTTTGTGGTTGAGCCGCGCAAGCTTCTGTATGCCGGGGGTTTGCCATGATGGACTGCGCTCCTCCACGGGACGAATGGCGGTCGCTTTTGCAATTTTTGTGGAACTTCTCGCTCCTTACAGGGTCTATACTGGTGGAGAGTAATGTTCAAAAACACGAAATCTAAGGTGCCGGTCGCGAACGTCCACACCGTTCCGCCCCAGGACCAGATACTGCCCTCGCTATTCGAGGGCCCCGGGCTTTATCCGCAGCGCAAGGAGGCGTTCCTGTACTCTTACGCCGTGGTGATAGTCTCGGTCGGCCTGGCGATCTGGTCCACTCATTGGGCGTTCGAGCACAAGGAACAGATCAAGCAGCAAGTGGTTTCGCTGGCCACTGACATCAGCCCGTACATACCGCTTCCCGTCTCCAAGAACCGTATGGGCGGCGGCGGTGGCGGCGGAGATCGCGACAAGCTCAACGCCCCTAAGGGGGCTCTGCCCAAGCTGTCCAAAGACCAGATCGTGCCTCCGGCCATCGTGGTCCGCAACGACCATCCTAAGTTGGAAGTGACCCCTACGGTGGTGGTTCCGCCGCAGATTAAGCTGCCTACAGTCGGCGCGCTCGGCGATCCTCTGTCGAAGGTAATCGGTCCGCCTTCTAACGGCACCGGCTACGGTGGTGGCATCGGCAGCGGCAGCGGTGGGGGTGTAGGATCCGGAACCGGCCCAGGAGTTGGTCCCGGGCATGGAGGCGGATACGGTGGTGGCGCTTATCGCGTGGGCGGCGGCGTGAGCGCTCCCAAGGCGCTGTACGCTCCCGACCCCGAGTATTCGGAAGAGGCGCGCAAGGCCAAGTATCAAGGTACTGTGGTGCTGTGGCTGGTCGTCGATGCCGCCGGGCGTCCGCAGCAAATCCGCGTGCAGCGGCCTTTAGGCATGGGTCTGGACGAGAAGGCCATTGAGGCCGTCAAGCAATGGAAGTTTGAGCCCGCCAGGAAAGACGGTCAGGCCGTCCCGGTGATGATCAACGTGGAAGTAAACTTCCGGTTGTACTAACGCTTTCCACAATCCAAGAAGCTAACCACGGGTTGCAGGGATTTGGGTTTCGGATTCCTCGTCCCGTGACAATCCGTGGCTGAAATCCTGCTCTACCTGCTCGGCGCCGGGGCCGATTGCTGTGCAGGCGGCGTTCCGAAGTTTACCTTGGGAGCTTGCCGTGCGCCTTCGTCGGTTTTGAAGTATGCGTCATTGCGCGTGAAGCCTGACAAACTCGCAACAATATTGTTGGGGAACAATCCGATGTAGGTGTTGTAGTCCTGCAAGGTTTCGTTATAACGGCGGCGCTCAATCGCAATGCGGTTTTCGGTGCCTGCCAGCTCATCCTGCAGGCGCATGAAGTTCTCGTTCGACTTGAGCTGAGGATAGTTCTCCACCACCACCAGCAGGCGGCCCAGCGCTGAGTCCAGTTGTCCATTCGCGGCAATTTTCTCCTCGGGACTCTTGGCGCCGATCAGCGCGGCTCTTGCGGCTGCAATGTCGCCAAAGACCTTCTGTTCCTGGCCGGCATACCCCTTCACGGTCTCTACCAGGTTCGGAATGAGGTCAGCGCGACGTTGCAACACAACATCAACCTGCGACCATGCCGCGTTAATCGCCTCCTTCTTGCGCACCATCTCGTTCCGATGGCCAATAAACGTGCCGCCCAACCAGAATCCCAGCACGATCAGGATGATGAGGATGATCAATCCGATTTTCATTTGCGTCTTGCTCTCCTGTGGAACGGTTATGAAGATTGAGCCCGGTTCTGCAGATGGTGCTTGGGAACGCGCTCATCCAGTTGATGAGCGACTTGGCCAATAATACCCATATACGCGTTGTATACATCGTGAACATTCACCATATGCTCTGGATTGTCCCTTAGATCAAGAATTGTTTGCAGCGCCCGCGGGTCAAAGCCGAAAACTTGTCCAGATTGCTCCAGCAGCTTCGCTTTGTCCCGTGAAGGGTCATCACCCAAGGCGATCAGCGCGTGACGGAGCAGGGTGATCGTGCCGCTGACCGACTTGCCCAGCACGAGTCGCAGGCCGGCTTCCTCATCCGGCGTCATTAACATCTGTTGCCGCAGCCGCAGCAGGGTGGTGCGCAGCTCATGCTCGACCTCCACACGATGCAGGTTCATGGGAACGTGGATCGCAGCTACGATGTCTTCGCCAAACAAGGTCCGGTGTATGTTCTGGATGTCGAGCAGCTCAATGGCAAAGACGTCGGCTGACTCCCGCAGCTCGACCTCCGTCATCATGAGCGGAGGCGTGAATTTCTCCTCGCGGGTCCACCATCGAACAACCGGTGTAATAGCTGCCAGCGCTTCCGCTCCCAGGTCGCGGCACACGACCAATATGTTCACATCAGAGTAATGCTCATGGAAATCCTGTCGCGCCGCTGAGCCGTATAGCACGACCGAGATCAGATTGTCGCCGCAAACCGCCTGCAGGCGGCTGACGAGTTCCGCGAGTTTGCCTTCAGGTTTCTTCATTGCAGCTTTCTCCACTGGACGCTCACCAACTGCCTCCTGCGCCACCGCCGCCGCTCAGTCCGCCACCAAAGCCGCCACCGCCGCCAAAGCCCCCGGAGCTGCCTCCAAAACCGCCACCGCGTCCCCAGCCGCCCCCTATCGGAGGCATGAAAATGACAGGAGGAATCCCGCCACCGCGGCGTCCGCCGAAGCTCGATCCACCGCCGCCGCCTCTGCGGCTGATGACGCGAATCAGCCAGGGAATCCCGATGAGGGCGAGCACGATCAACCACCACGGGAGTCCTTTGTCCGCCGACGGCTGGCCTTCCGGGAGACTCGGCACTCCTGTGAGCTGCACACCTTTGTCGGCGGCGATGACTTGCGCCAGGCGGGTGACGCCCGACATCACGGCGGCACTATAGTTACCGCCGCGAAGGTCCGGTACCATGGCACGGCCCACGTCTCCGGCGCGGGCGTCGTTGATGACCGGCTCCAGACCGTAGCCCACCTCGATGCGATATTGCCGCTCCATGGGAGCCAGCAACAACAACACACCGCGGTTCTCTTTCTTGGAGCCTACTCCGAGATGTTTGTAGAGATCGGTGGCGTAGTTCTCTTTGCTTTGGCCGTCGAGCGATTTTACGGTGACCACGGCGATCTGGGCGTCGGTCTTCTGCTGCACCTCAGTGCAAAGCGCCTCAATCTTTGCCTTGGTGGCGGGATCGATGACCCCTGCCAAGTCCGTCACGTATCCCTGCGGGCGGATGTCGGCGATCTTCTCTGCCCGTACGGACAAGCAGGCGAGGAGCAGCAGGACACACAGGACCATTTTGTTGCGGGTTTGCGCCATAATCTGCGGCCGAGTGCAAAAGCAGACTTGTTTCTGTGCGGTTTTGGGGCCCGTTCGAGAAAAGTATACCAACCGGCATTCGAAGATGCCGCGAGAGGAAAGCGCCCTGAGCCATGCGATGAAAACCCAGGCGCGCGGTTCCAACTATCGGCGGAACTGTTTTGTCAACGGCGCGACTTTACTCTTCGCTTTATCGGCCCACTCCGAACCCTTTTCAACCCAATCGCTCGCCTGATCGCCGAAGTCCTCCACGGCCTCGCGGGCGTCTTCGTACTTGCGGCGGAGCGTCTTGCGCATCTGCTTGCCGGTTCGAGGCGCAAGCAACAGCGCGATCAGCGCGCCGGCGGCCAGTCCAATGAAGAGCATGGTCAAGCCATTGCCGGACTCACGATATTCTCCGGAGCTCGCAAAATCATTCATTTCGTCGCTCATTCGGTTCCATCCTTCCTATGGGAATAATACCGCGATACTCAGCGCAGCGTGTGGGATTCGGACGTCCAAAGTGCGGCCGCCTTCCTCGATCCTGCCACGCCAGTTGTCCGTTTCTTAAGTTAGAGAATCCTGCGGCGCACTCGTTGCTCGTTTTGCGAGACGACGCGGATTTCCCAACGCCATCGCCGCCCGTGTAAAATCGGATGTTCACCCTTCGAGTCGTGCGCTTCCGAAGTCCCCATGGGGTGTTTCTCGCGCCAGCGGCTCTCCCAAGAAGAACAAGGAGTCCTACCAATGGCAATACCAGCCACACAAATGCGCCCGGGCATGGTCATCAAGCACAACAACGACCTGCATTCGGTCTTCAGCGTCGAGCATCGCACCCCGGGCAACTTGCGCGCCTTCATTCAGGCCAAGCTGCGCAACCTGCGCACCGGCGCCATGTTCGAGCACCGCTTTCGCTCCGGCGACGCCATCGAGAAGATTACCGTGGACGAGGTGCAGATGGAGTTTCTCTACGCTGACGGCGACGATTACCACTTCATGAATACCGAGAATTATGAACAACTTCACCTGAACCGCGACATCCTCGGTGACGCCGTCGATTATCTCATTCCCAATCTGCAGCTCAAGATTGAGTTCTTCGACGGCAAAGCGGTCGGAGTGGAATTGCCGCAGACCGTGGAACTGACGGTGGTCGAGACCGAGCCTGGACTGAAGTCGGCAACCGCCAGCAGCGTCACTAAGGCCGCGAAGACCGAAACTGGACTCGTCGTGCAGGTGCCGCCGTTCATCAACGAAGGCGAGAAGATACGCGTGGACACGTCCGAAGGCGCGTATCTGTCCCGGGCATAGCGGCTGGGTGAAGACTGCTAGCTAGCCGTCGCGGCTTGCGGGGCAGGCCCAAATCTGCCACAATCTTACTGAGCGTCTTACCATGAGCCAAACCACCAAGCTATCAACCAAGGGGCAGGTCGTCCTCCCCAAGTCACTGCGAGCGGCCCACCGCTGGAAACCGGGCACCGAGTTCATAGTACGGGAGCGCGACGGAGGCATCCTGCTGGTGCCCAAGGTCGGTTCCAAGGCCCGCACCTGGAGCAGCGTGCTCGGCTGTCTTCCTTATTCCGGGCGGCCCAAAAGCATAAGGGAGATGGATGAGAGAGTTGCCGCTGAGGCGCGCAAGCACAGATGACCGCCGTCGACACCAATGTTCTAGTTCGAGTCATCACCCGCGACGAGAAGGTGCAGGCGGCGCGTGCACTCGCCTTCCTGGAAGAACAGGAGCGGATCTTCCTGGCCAAGACAGTCCTACTAGAGCTCGAGTGGATCCTTCGGAGCACCTACAAATACACGCGGGGCGAGGTTCTCGCCGCGCTTCGTTCTGTGGTCAGTGTTGGCAACGTCGAAGTCGAGGATGAGGCCGTGGTTGAGCAAGCTATGGACTGGTACGAACATGGAGTGGATTTTGCAGACGGGTTGCACATTGCCTCCTCAGGTCACAATCCTAAGTTCGCCAGCTTTGACGCAGCCTTGCAAAGAGTGGCCTTACGCCTGGGAATGGCTGAGGTTGTCTCTCCTTAAGTGAAGAATTCAGTGTGAGCCGTCCCGCAAACTGCCAATGCCTGATCTTCAAACTCGTCGCTATCTCATCTCCGGACGCGTGCAGGGCGTCGGCTTTCGCTGGTTCGTGGAGCGCGAAGCCGCATTGATCGGGGTCACCGGATGGGTCCGCAACCGCGAGAACGGCGACGTCGAGGTGATGGCGACGGGCATGCGCGAGCAGCACGAGTTGCTCCGCCGTAAGCTGCAGCAGGGCCCGCGGGCCGCGCGCGTGGACCGGATCCACGAGGCGGCAGCGCCGCTGCTGGAGGCGCAAACGTTCCGTATCGAAGGAGCCTGGTAAACCATGCCCGACCACAACTGTAACGACCTCAAGCGATTGATCCGCGAGGTCCCCGACTTCCCCAAGCCCGGCATTCTGTTTTACGACATCACCACGCTGCTCAAAGACAAGCTCGGCTTCGCCCGCCTCATTGACGCGCTGACCGAGCATTACATTGACAAGGACATCGACCTGGTCCTTGGCATCGAGGCGCGCGGATTCATCTTCGGTCCGGCGCTGGCCTATCGGCTGAACGCCGGCTTCGTTCCCGTGCGTAAGCCAAAGAAACTGCCTGCTGAAGTCCTGCAGTGGAAATACGATCTCGAGTACGGCCAGGACACGCTGGAGGTCCACAAAGATGCGCTTCAGCCCGGGCAACGCATCGTCATCTGCGACGACCTGCTGGCGACCGGAGGAACCGCTCGGGCGGTCGCCGAGATGGCCAAATCGCTCGGTGCCGACATCTGCGGACTAGGCTTCGTAGTCGAACTGGACGCTCTCAAAGGCCGCGATAAACTGCAAGGCTACGACGTCTTCTCGCTGCTGCACTATGAGATGTAGGTGGTGCGGAGGCCGACTTCACCAAATCGTCTTCAACAATGGGCAGCGGAGAATATGCTGGTCGGCGGTGACGAGCGGCAAGCCTTCAGCGCGAGCAGTGGCCGCGATGATGCGGTCCGATGGGTCACGAGGAAAGTCAGGCGGAAATTGTATCGTGAGGGCGGCGATCTCACGCGTTATCGGGAGCACGATCACCTCTTCTGAAAACCGGGCAATCGTACCCTCGATTGTATTGGAAGTTGCGAGCTTGCCGCGCTCGATGAGATTCGCAATCTCGATCAGGGTAATGGCGGAGACCGCCAGTCCATCGGATACCCGAGCACGTCGCAGCGCTGAGAGGGCCGCACGCGAGAGCTTGCGTTCCTGGATTTCAGACCATATCAGAACATGCGTGTCGAGCAGGATCACCTCAGCATGTTCCAGTCTTCCAAAGGGATGATCGGTTTTACCAGGTCGTCTGCATCGCCTACGATTTCGACGATGCCCTTCAGCCGGCCGAAAAACGGGTCCTTCTTGGGCGGCCTGAAAGGTGTAAGCTTCGCTTTCGGCTGGCCCCGCTTAGTAATCACGATCTCTTCGCCGGTCTCGCTGACGTCGTCGATCAACCGTAAGCACCTGGCCTTAAATTCGCCAGCCGCCATCTGTTTCTTCGTCGCAGCTGCAGGGTCGCCGGTCGCCTTTTTGTTCTTTGCGACAATTCCCACGATGGGTCGCCTCCGGATGACCATGGTCATTTTAACATGGTCATGTAGGTGAGGCGGCCGCCAGTCCGCCTGTCCAACTGCTTAGAACTCGTCGAAGCAGTCGTAGTTGTTCTGGGCAACGATCTTGCCGTCACGAAACTCAAGGAATACCGCGAAGTGGGCCGTCATCTCTCCGCCCACAGGAAGGGTGCCCAATATCTTCTTCAGCCTTCCCGTCCAGAACACCTCCAGCGCAACGCGCTCGCCTTCGGAAACCGCATTGCGGATTTCGAAGCGCTGATTGGCGACCGCCTGCTGGCCGCGTTCGGAGGCATTCAGGATCTCGCCCAGGCCATTGATCGACCCTTTCGGATTCAGTAGGTTGGGAAACTCCCGATGCAGCGCCTCGGGGGCGAAAAAGCGGCCCAGAGCATCGCCCGTCGCGCCATTCTCGATAGCAGTCAGATATTCGCGGGCAATCTGCAGATTTCGCGACAGCGGCCGACCTGGCTGGTCCGGCAGCGGAGCGTTGTCGTAACTATCCATAGCACTCTCCATCGCAAGAGATCTTCAAGTTCGAGCTTCGGTCCGGTGCGCGATCACTCTGCGTCCCACAGTGTCGTACTTGCCGTGCAGCACCAGCTGAATGGCCTGGCTATAAGCGACGTGTTCCTGCTCCAGGATGCGCGCAGCCAGCGTGTGCTCGTCGTCAGTGTCAAGCACCGGCACGGTCTTCTGCAGGATGATCGCGCCATGATCGAGATCGGCGTCCACGAAGTGCACGGTGCAACCCGAGACTTTAACACCGTAGTCGAGCGCCTGTTTCTGCGCGCCTAGCCCGGGAAACGCCGGCAGCAGCGATGGGTGAATGTTGAGGATGCGATCGGGAAACTGCTGCACAAACCACGGCGACAGCAGGCGCATGTATCCCGCCAGACAAACCAGTTCGACCTGGTGCTCACGCAGCGCGGCAACAACTTCGCGGTCGTGCTCTTCGCGCGGCTTGTCCTTCGAAGGGATTACCAGCGCGTTCAGCCCGCGCCGCCGCGCCGACTCGATTCCCGGCGCATCAGCACGGTTCGAGATGACTGCCGCAATCGTCGCGTCGAGCTTGCCCGAAGCGACATTGTCGGCAATGGCCTCAAAGTTCGAGCCGCGTCCGGAAAGAAGGATGCCAAGATTCTTCATGGAGCGATAAGCGAATCATACTTGATGGCGACAAGCTGTCAGCAGTCGGCAGCTAACTCTTAGCTCTCGAGCAAAACACGATCTGGAAGGCTGGAAATTGACGAAGTGCGAGTTGCGTCTGCGTCCGAACCTCCCCTCTCGCCGTTCAACCTAGAATCAATCACTTAGATGCCAAATCATGCGTAAGCATTTGAGCCCGTGAGGCTTACAAGTATCCATTTGTTAAATAAGGACTTAGCGGCAAGAAAGTGCCATTTTATAGCTAGATTTGCTAAGCAAGCTAAGCGAGCTAAGCGAGCTAAGCGAGCTAAGCGATATGCCAAGTAAGCCTAAGCACGCAAGATAATTGGCCTCGCAGGTAAACAGTCTGCGCAGAACCAAACTCTGGTTGGATTGCCCAGAGTGGCCCAGCTTTTAGCGGCGCCCGTTCCAGCGACCTGTATCCCGGCTTCCGTCGTTGTTGTCATTGCGCACTGCCCTCATTCGCTTTACTATCGCCCCATCGTGGTTTTGTCCCCGAACAAGGAGCATCCTGACCGCATCGTCTCGGCCGTGCCGGTGGACGACGACTCGTCGTTCGAATTAAAGCTGCGTCCGCAGCGGCTGCGCGAGTTCATCGGGCAGAACAAGGTCAAGGAAAATCTGGAAGTCGCCATTCAGGCGGCCAAGTCGCGCGGCGAGGCGCTGGACCACGTGCTGCTCTACGGGCCTCCGGGGCTGGGCAAGACGACGCTGGCCAACATCATCGCCAACGAGCTCGGCGTCGCCTTCCAGCAGACCTCGGGTCCGACGCTGCAGATCAAGGGAGACCTCACCGCCGTGCTCACCAACCTGCGCGAGAAGCAGGTGCTGTTCATCGACGAAGTCCACCGCATGCAGGCGGTGCTGGAAGAGCTGCTCTACTCGGCGTTGGAAGACTACAAGCTCGACATCATCATCGGGCAGGGGCCGTCGGCGCGCACCCATACCATCGAGGTGCGACCGTTCACCTTCATCGGCGCTACCACGCGCGCCGGACTGCTCACCGCGCCGCTGCGCTCGCGCTTCGGCATCGTGCTGCGGCTGGAGTTCTACACTCCCGAGGACCTGAAGATTATCCTCGAGCGCTCGGCGGAAATTCTCGGCGTCGAAATCGACGAGCCCGGCGCCATCGAGATTGCGACCCGCTGCCGCGGCACACCGCGCATCGCCAATCGTCTGCTGCGGCGGGTGCGCGACTACGCCCAGGTGCGCGGCGCCGGCAAGATTGACAAGCCGACGGCGCAAGCGGCGCTGGAGATGCTGGAAGTCGATCGCCACGGCTTCGACGAAATTGACCGCAAGCTGCTGCTCACCATCATCGAGAAATATCAGGGCGGGCCGGTCGGCGTGAACACGCTGGCGGCATCGCTGGCTGAAGAAGCGGACGCGATCGAAGAGATCTACGAGCCGTTCCTTATCCAGATCGGGTTCCTCGACCGTACGCCGCGCGGGCGGGTGGCCACGCATCTGGCCTATGAGCATTTCGGGGTGAAGCGGCCAAGAGTGGATCGGAGCGGGCAGGAGACGTTGTTCTAAGGTAATCCGGCTGATCGTGGTATTATCTGACTAGTTAGACCAGTTTTGTAAGGCACAAATTTGTGAAAGACCTGGAACATCCCGGCGTTTCTAAATCCCGCAGAGGCAGTTGGCAACTGCAAACCGCAAAGGCACAGTTCAGTGAGGTCTTTCGCCGGGCCCGAACCGAAGGGCCGCAGCGGGTCACCCGGCAGAACAAAGAAGCCGTCATTATATTGCCGGCGGAGGAGTTTGAGAGACTTGTGGCTCGATCTCGTCAACCAAAACGTCTGTCCGAATTTTTTGCCAGGTCACCGCTGGCGAAAGCGAACATCAATCTTGAACGGGAGCCGGACTACGGACGCGAGATCGACCTGTGAGCGGCTTCCTTCTGGATACCAACATCGTTTCCGAACTGATCAAGCCGAGGCCTGACCTCCGAGTCAAGTCCTGGATCGACAGCACGGACGAAGCCCTGCTCTTTCTCAGCGTACTCACCCTTGGCGAGATCCGAAAAGGAATCGTCAGACTTCAGGATGCAAACCGGCGGGTCGCCTTGGAAGCATGGTTCGATGGCGTTCTTTGTTTGCGGTTCGCGGGGCGGATTTTGCCGGTCGATCGGGGAGTAGCCGATCGTTGGGGCCGGCTGGCGGGTGAAGCAACCGCCCGCAGAGGGCCGCTGCCGGTTATAGACGCTCTTTTAGCTGCCACCGCACTGCACTATGACATGACGTTGGTCACTCGCAACACAAAGGATGCGGGCCGAACGCGCGTCTCCTTGTTCAACCCATGGACCGAGACCGCACGCCGCGCGGAGGAGTAGCCGCGCCTGGGGGACTGGTCCGGGTGAACGAGTAGGGTGCGCTGAAGCTAAAGGTTTGTGCAACCAACAGCTCTCCCGCACTGATGCTTCGCCCGGGTCTCGAAACCCGCGAGACCCGGGGCCCCCGGCTTGGTCTGGCTGGCAACAGGCCCCTAATGAGAAGATGGAAGTAACACAGGAGAATTCTGCATGGCCCAACTGATGAGAACTTCCAATCCCGCTCTGAGCGGCGACGCGTTCCGCACCGGCGCAGCGACCTACGGCGAGAGCATGACCATCTCGGGTGCCGTCAACAAGACAGGCATCC
This sequence comes from uncultured Acidobacteriaceae bacterium, assembly GCA_963791975.1. Classification (GTDB taxonomy): domain Bacteria; phylum Acidobacteriota; class Terriglobia; order Terriglobales; family Acidobacteriaceae; genus Bog-257. The sequence continues at coordinate 259,317 of CAWBUJ010000001.1, forward strand.
TGCTCATATGCTGCGTAGCCACGGCTGCCTGGACGTGGAACCGATTCTTTAGCGCATTTGACCCGGCCGCACCTGAGGCAGCAATGCAGGCGATTGCACCCATGATGGTGGTCGGCGGTATCGGCGGATTCATTCTGGCCCTGGTTACCATCTTCAAGAAGGAATGGTCGCCGGTAACGGCCCCCATCTACGCGCTGCTGGAAGGTCTGCTGTTGGGCGGCGTTTCGGCCATGCTCGAGATGCGCTTTCACGGCATCGCGATACAGGCGGTCGCGCTGACCTTCGGGACCCTGGTCGCGATGCTGATCGCCTATCGCACCGGCCTCATCAAAGTGACCGACAAATTGCGGCTCGGCATTGTCGCGGCCACCGGCGGCATTGCGGTGTTTTACGTCTTGCAGATCATCCTGGGATTCTTCGGCGTGCACTTTACCACGGTCAACGGCTCCGGTCCGATCGGGATCGGGTTCTCCCTGGTCGTCGTAGTCGTCGCCGCCCTCAATCTGGTTTTGGATTTCGATCTCATCGAGAACGGCGCACGGGCGGGGGCGCCGAAGTACATGGAGTGGTACAGCGCCTTTGCGCTGATGATTACCCTGATCTGGCTGTACTTCGAGATCCTGCGCCTGCTGTCGAAGTTCCGCGAGCGCTGAGCCGAACGTGATAGCGGTCCGTTCTTTTGCGAAGATCAATCTCGGGCTGAAGATCGGCCCGCGCCGCGCCGACGGCTTTCATGAGCTGCGAACCATCTATCAGACGCTGGCGTTGCACGACGTGGTCGGGGTGGATATGCAGCCGGGCTCGGGCATCGAGATCCGCTGCGACGATCCGCGGGTTCCGCTGGATAAATCCAATACCTGCTACAAGGTTGCCGAGCGGGTGCTGCAAGCTGGGCAGGCTGGAGGGTACCTCACAAAGGCGCGCGGGGACCAAACCGAAGTACCCCAAGGGCTAAAGCCCGGTTGTGAGGGAGCCTTCGGCGGCACGGCTGAAGCCGTGCCCCTTCAAGACCAGGACCGCGCGGGCAAGATCGTCATCGAGATTGAGAAGCGTCTGCCGGTGCAGGGCGGCTTGGGAGCGGCATCGTCGAATGGAGTCGCGACCATGCTCGGCCTGGAGCGCGCCCTAGGAGTTAAGCTCGCCGACGAAGAGAAACAGCGTATTACGGCGGAAGTTGGCAGCGATCTGCCGCTGTTTCTGGTCGGGGGCACCGTGCTCGGGGTGGGACGCGGGGAGGAGGTCTATCCGCTGGAAGACCTGCCGGTCATGCATCTGGTGGTGGTCACACCACCGGTGGGCGTTTCTACTCCCACGGCCTTCGCCCGCTGGGACGAATTGGTCGCCCGGGAAGCTGCGTTGACCGGTGCCGGGAGCGCAGGTACAATGAACAAGTTCGGTCAGGGTGTGTTTGCCCGGCTGAGTGAGAGTGTTATCTCGCAAGTTGCATCTGCGAGTGAGCCTGCATCCGGTGTTCCCGCGATAGGCGGGGACCGGGCCGAGACGCCGCTTCTCGACCTCGTCCGAGCCGGGATCGAGAATGACTTCGAACGCGTTGTCTTTCCAGAGTATCCCGATTTGCGAGAGGTAAAATGTGTCTTGGAGCGCGAAGGTGCGCGCCATGCGTCGCTGTCTGGCTCCGGGTCAACGCTGTACGGAGTGTTTGCCTCAGACGATGAGGCCCAGGCCGTGGCCGCGCGAATGAGCGCAGCGGGACACACAGCGGTGGCGACAAGAACGTTGACTCGGACTGGGTATTGGCAGCAGATATTCGCGTGAGCGAGTTTCGACTCTCCCGCCCTTTCGCCAAAAGCAGGCGAAAGGATGGGGCACCCGCAGCGGATGTTTGCGTGAGCGCCGTCGACGTTTGCTTCACTGGGCGGTCGACTAATGGTAGGTCAAGTGCCTTTGGAGCACTTTGTCCAGGTTCGAATCCTGGCCGCCCAGCCAAAGTTCAGTGGATAGGGGCTAGTGGTCAGGGGCCAGAAGAGTATCCCAAGTTTCAAGATTTGTGAGCTAAGAGCTAAAGGCCAAGAGCTAAGAGCAAGTGGCGAAGAGCGGGATTCAAGACCCAGCGTGTAACTCAACCAGGTTAAGCGGGGTATTTGATTCGATGGAAACGGCAGCGAAAGCAAGCGCAGTTCATCCGGTGATTGGAGCCGGCGAAGGCACGGCGACGGTCACGCAGCATGCGGACAAGAAGCCTCATCCGGTGGCCGATCCCAAGGCTGAGCGCAAACCGGCGAGGGCGCGGCAGGATGACCGGTGGAAGATATTTTCCGGCACCGCGAATGACGCGCTGTCCAAGGAAATTTGCGATTTCCTGGGCTTGCCGCTGGGCCAAACGCATATCGCCAAGTTCTCCGATGGCGAGACTTATGTGCAGATACTGGAGAACGTGCGTGGCGCCGACGTATTCATGGTGCAGCCGACGTGCGATCCGGTTGACCTGCACCTGATGCAGTTGCTGCTGCTGATTGATGCGCTGAAGCGCGCCTCGGCGCGCCGCATCACGGTGGTGATTCCGTACTTCGGATACGCCCGGCAGGACCGCAAGGACAAGCCGCGGGTTCCGATTTCGTCGAAGCTGGTGGCCGACCTGTTGACTACGGCAGGGGCCGATCGGGCGCTGGTGGTTGATTTGCATGCGCCGCAGATCCAGGGGTTCTTCAACATTCCGGTGGACCATCTGTTCGCGTCGCCGGTGCTGGTGGATTACTTCCGGAAGAAACAGTTTCCGGACCTGACGGTGGTTTCGCCCGATGCGGGCGGCGTGGAGCGGGCGCGCTTCTTCGCCAAGAAGATGGAGTCGGCGCTGGCCATCGTGGACAAGCGCCGGGTTGAGGCGGACGTGACCGAGGTGATGCATGTTATCGGCGACGTAAAGGGCCAGACGTGTCTCATCCTGGACGACATTATCGATACCGCCGGCACCCTGGTGAAGACCTGCCAGGCGCTGTTGGAGGCGGGGGCACGCGAGGTCTATGCCTGCGCCACGCATCCCGTGCTTTCGGGGCCGGCGATCGAAAGGATTTCGCAATCGGGGTTGGCCGAAGTAGTAGTGACCAACACCATCCCGCTGACGGAAGCGGCGCGCAACGAGCCCAAGATCAAAGTGCTGTCGATCGCGGGACTGATCGGGCGCGCCATTCAGTCGATTCACGAAGAGACTTCGGTCAGCAGACTGTTTTTGTAAAGGACTTAAATTATGGCTACAGCAACCGCAGACAAGAATGTAGAAGCCAAGCCGCGGCAGAGCGGCACCAAGAACGATGCGCGCCGGATACGCCGCAGCGGCATGATTCCGGCCGTGGTGTATGGTGCCGGACAAAAGTCCGAGGCCATCGCTGTGGATCCCAAGCAGATCAAACGGATCCTGAACTCGGAGTCGGGCCACAACTCGATTTTCGATCTCAGCTTCGATGGGCAGTCGGCCAAGGTAATGATCGTGGATTGGCAGTATGAGCCCATGAAAGGTTCCCTGCTGCACGTGGACTTGAAGCGGATCGCGATGGACAAGGCGCTGCGCGTCAGTGTGCCCGTCCTGCTGAAGGGCGAAGCGCCCGGAGTCAAGGTGCAAGGCGGCATCATGGAGCAGTTGCTGCGCGAAGTGGAGATCGAGTGCCTGCCGGGAGACATTCCGGGCCACATCGACGCCGACGTCAGCAACCTCATGTTCGGACAGGTGATCCGCGTCTCCGACTTGCCGCACGACGGCAAGGTGAAATTCATCACCGACGAGAACCAGCCGGTGGCGCACGTAGTGGCCGTCAAGGAAGTGGTGGAAGCGGCTCCAGCGGCCGAGGGCGTCGAGGCAGCGGCTACAGCTGCCGAGCCGGAAGTCATCAAGAAGGGCAAGCAGGAGACCGAAGGCGAAGCTGCCGAGGTCGAAAAGGCCGACAAGGGCGAAAAGGCCGAGAAGTCCGAGAAGAAGAAGTAGGCGTTGTGAAGCTGATCGTCGGGCTCGGCAATCCGGGCATCGAATACCAGTTCACACCGCACAACATGGGTTTCCTGGCGGTGGACCGCATCGCCGAGCGATACGGGGTGCGGATCAACAACCGCAACTGCCGCGCGCAGACGGGGCGCGCCCGCATCGCCGAACAGGAAGTGGTGCTGGCCAAGCCGGAAACCTACATGAACCTGAGTGGCACTGCAGTTCGAGAGCTGGTTCGCGAGTACGAAGCGCAGCCGGAACAAGACCTGGTGTTGCTCTACGACGAAATGGATCTACCGCTGGGCACTTTGCGGGTCCGGCCGCGGGGTCGTTCCGCAGGACACAACGGCGTGGAATCGGTGATCGACGCGCTGGGCACGCAGGAAATCATGCGCGTCCGGATGGGAATTGCGCCCGATCATCCCGTTGGCGATGGCGCGAAATATGTGCTGTCGCAGTTCAAGAAGTCGCAGGGTCCGGTGATCGATGAGGTGTTGGATACGGCGGCTGAGGCGGTCAGGGTCATCCTCGCGGAGGGCGTGCAGGCGGCGATGAACCGCTTCAATCGCAAGCCCGAGGAAGCGGAAGAGGCAAGTGGCTAGTGAATAGTGGCTAGTGCTCCTAGCCAGGAGAACAAAATGCAACGTACTTATGAATTGATGTTCATTGTCCGTCCGGACATGCTGGAAGAGGACCAGGACAAGCTGATCTCGAATCTCGAGACCCAGGTGGGTGGCGCCGGCGGCTCGGTAAAAAGTGTTGAGCGCATGGGCAAGCGCCGTCTGGCCTACACCGTGCGCCGGTTCCAGGACGGCATTTACATGCTGATGGTGCTGGAAGGCGAAGGCGCTATGGTGAAGGAAGTGGAACGCCGCCTACGCGTAACCGAGCCGGTGATTAAGTTCATCACAGTTCGCGTGGACGAGGAGCAGAAACGGCTGGCGAAGATCAAAGCCCTCCGTGACACCAAGGTGCGCGGCAAGGGACGGCAGGCGGCAGCTGCCGCCGAAGCTGCTGCCGCCGCTGCGCAGGCGGCGGAAGCTACGTCCGAACCGGCATTGCCGGCCGGGTCTGAGCCGGCGCCGCTTATCGCCTAGTACGCCGCGCCTCTCGTCAGGAAGCAGATGCCGCGGGCGCAACCACGATATGCAGCGGAGAAGGAAGCATATGACCATTGACGAACGCCTGGATCGGTTGGTGGAACGCCACGAAGCCTTGTCTCAATCTGTGGAACTGCTCACCAAGGACGTTCCGTGAGTTGGGCAAGTACGTGGGTGAGGTGGCCGAAGGCGCCGCTCGTCTGCTGCACATCGCTCAAATCCATGAGCACCGCATTACCCGCTTGGAAGGCGGAGAGTAGCCGCAATTAGGGCCCAGGATGGCCTCAAAGGAGAATCATGGCAGATGAATCGATCAAGACGGCGGCCCAGGAATCTGGGGCCACGACCAATGACGCCCCGGCGCCACGTCCCGAAGGCGGACCGCGCGAGGGTGGTCCACGCGGGCCTCGTCCCGGGGGACGGCCCGGCGCCGGCCCCGGCGGCCCCCGCGAAGGCGGGCGAAAGTTCTTTCGCCGCAAGAAGGTTTGCAAATTCTGCGTCGAGAAGATTGACGGTATCAACTACAAGGACGTTCGCCTGCTTTCGCAGTTCGTCTCGGAAGCGGGGAAGATCGTCCCCCGGCGTTTGACCGGCGTATGCACGCCTCACCAGCGACGCCTGGCCGATGCCATCAAGCAGGCGCGCAACATTGCGCTCCTGCCCTTCGGCGGACGGTAGATCAGTTGTCAGTTGTCGGTGGCCAGCTCTCCTGTTCAAGCTACCGAATGAAGATGGGACCGCAGTACCGACTGAGACCGGGTCAAATCTAAGCCCGGAGGGCGAAATCGCTAGCCTAGCGCGGAAAAGCTGGTTAAGCGCAAAAAGAATGCCGAGCCCGAAGGGACGGCATACGCCCGAAAATAGGACATGGAGTTTCACAATGGAAGTCATTCTGAAAGAAGATGTAGCCAAGCTGGGCGCTCGTGGCGATGTGGTAAAAGTAGCAGAGGGTTACGGCCGCAATTACCTGCTACCCAAAAAGCTTGCCATTGAAGCGACGACCGCAAACAAGGCAGTCATCGAGCAGATGAAGGCCGCCGCCGTGCGCCGCGTTGCCCGTGAAAAGGGCGATGCCGAGAAGCTGGCGCAGTTGCTGGCCGGTGTCTCGCTGAGCTTCACTCGCAAGTCGGGCGAGCACGACCAGCTCTTCGGCTCCGTCACCTCCGCTGACATTGCGCGTGAACTCGAGCACAAGAGCTTCAACATCGATCGGCGCAAGATCCACCTTGACGAGCCCTTGAAGCACGTAGGCGAATTCAACGTGCCCATCAAGCTGCACAAGGATGTCATCGTGCAGGTAAAGGTGGTCATTAACAAGGACAAGGAAGAAGTGGCCGAGACCGCTCCCGCGGAAGAAGCCAACGCCGAAGCCTAGAATCGCAGGCCCCTGCCACCAGGAAAATTGCAGCCGGCCCGGTAATCTGGAAGGGCCGGCCTACCAGATGCGCCGCACGCCGTAGTGATCGCATACCGGGTCGGCGCTGATGATCGGCCAGCCTGTCGCCTGCGCTTGGGCCACAAGCATGCGATCAAACGGATCCTTGTGATGCCGTGGCAGGAGTCCCGCCCGAATGCTGTGCGCCGACTCGATGGGAATCTCCAGGAAGCCCTCTTCAGCCATGTTGCCCGGCCAGTTTGCGAGCAGCCTATGGGCACGAAGCTTTCCAATATTCGTCTTGACGGCCAGTTCCCAGGGAACCACCGCCGAGATCATAATCCAGCAACAGGTTCCCATGCCCTAGACATCTGAACCGCGGTTCGTGTTTCCACGTGAGTATTACTGAGCAGTCTATAATGGCCGCTCACGGTTTCTTCCAGCGCCCGTCTATGTAGTTGCAGGCACGAGAATTGGCTTGCTAATTGCATACCAGGTAGAAACCAGCATGCCGGCCGAAGCGGTAGCAGTTCCTCTCACGGTTGGCCCGGGGCTCCGCCCCCCTCAGACGTGGCGAGCGGCGGACGAGACGTCCTCTACTCCCTCCGATCGAGGGTCGATGGTTGGGCAGGCCCAGAGCCGCATGAATGACACGGAGCTGATACGGGAAGCTCAACGTGGCAACGCCGCCGCGTTCGAGGAGTTGGTGCGCCAATATGATGGCGCCGTGCTTCGTTTGGCATATCACCTAACCCGCTCCGAGCAGGACGCGCAAGACATCTACCAGGACGCCTTTCTTAAAGCCTACCGGAACATTAATAACTTCCGTTTTGAATGCTCGTTTTATACCTGGATCTACCGGATCGTCACGAACTTGTGCCTCGATCTTCTGCGCAAGCGGCAGGTACGCAAGGAAGATTCGGGCATTGCGGCCGACTCGGAAGGCGGCACCTACGACCTGCTTGACCAGGTGGCCGATGTGCGCTCCGGAGCCAGTCCCGAACGCGATCTGATGCGGCGCGAACTGGGCGCAAGGATCGCGAAGGCCCTGAACAAGCTGACTCCGCGTGAGCGCATGGTTTTTGAGATGAAGCATTACCAGGGACTGAAGCTGCGGACGATTGGCGAGATTTTGAATACCACGGAAGAGACCGCAAAGAATACGCTGTTTCGCGGAACGCAGAAACTGCGGGCGGCGTTGAAAGACATGCGTTGAAGGTTATCCCGGCGGGTCTTGGCGTAACGATGCAGTGAGGTAAGAGCCATGAATTGCGAATGGGTACAACAGAACGTCACGCTGTATCTGTATAACGAACTGGCTGACGATGCGCGTCACGAGTTGGAGCAGCACATAGCGCGCTGCAAGGACTGTGCCGCGGAGGTGTTGGACCAGCGGGAGTTCCAGGTGCACATGAGCACGTTGCCGGTGGAAGAGCCCTCCGCCAGCTTTCTGGCCGCGGCCCGTATGCGGCTGCAGGAGGCGCTCGAAACCGCCGAGCAGAAACGCGCCTGGTACCATCGCCTGGCATTCGATCCTGCCGCGTGGTTGCGCCAGGTCCGGTTTTCTCCCGCACTGGCCTCGCTAATCTTTCTGGTTGGTTTCGGCGGAGGTATTGGCGCCATGTATAGCGCGATGGGCAAAGGCCCCGTTCCGCACGCCCTCAACAGCGTGAAGCCGGACGATGCCTCGATCAGTGGCATCACCTCCATCGAGAAAGAGCCGGGCACTAACAACGTAAAAGTGCAGTACAACACGCGCCTTCCGGGGTCCGTCGAAGGTCCCGTGTCCGATCCCAAAGTTAAAGACCTGCTGCTTTACGCAGCCAAGAGCAACGAAAATTCCGGTGTTCGCTTGAATTCGGTGGACGCGCTGACCAGCAAGGCCGACGACCCTGTCGTCCGCGAGACATTGACCTACGCGCTCCGCTACGACAGCAATCCCGGGGTGCGCCTGATGGCACTCGATAGTCTGGGTTCGTATGTGAAAGACGATATCCGGGTCCGTAATGCCGTACTGGAAGCGCTGCTGAACGACAGTAACCTCGGAGTGCGCGGCGGCGCGCTGCACGCGCTGGAGCCGGTAAAGGCCGACAGCAGCGTTCGCATGGCGCTACAGCAGTTGTCCAAGGAAGATCCCAGCGAGTACATCCGCACCGAGTCCCAGCACATGCTGGCCTCGATGCCCAGTATTTACTAAGAATTATCAAGGAAAACGGTACCCGAATTCTTGTTCGCTCCCGGAATTGAGGAAAGGTTGAATCAGGGTTTTTGCTACGGAACTATGGCGCCACCACGCTTTCGAGTTGTTGCTTACAGACGGGCGTCCGGCAAAAGCAGGTGGACGCTGGCGATTGCGCTGTTGGCCATTGCGGTGCCGCTGTGCGCACAACAGTCGAGGATATATCGTGAAGGCAACGCGTGGATCGAGGAGACTACCGGCGCCATGACTCCGGGGAAAGAAGTGCGCGTCAACACGGACCTCGGTTCCGTCCAGGTGCGAGGCGATTCGCCGCAGGTGAAGTACGTGATTCGCAAACGATCGTTTGCCTCCAACGAAGAAGCGGCGCGCAAGCAGTTCGAGCAGCTACATATTTCTGTTGTCAAGAGTGCCGATCATAATGCCATCGAAGGCAGGTTGTTGGGCAAGAACCTGAACCGCTTCAATGCCGAGTTCGTTGTGCAAGTGCCGCGCGAGCTTGAATTGGTGCGAGTGGAAACCCGCAGCGGATCGCTGAATTTGAATTCGCTCACGGCCACCATCCTGGCGACAACCGGTGGTGGCGCGGTGAAGCTCGATGACCTTACGGGGCCGGTCAAGATCGCTTCCGGAGGCGGCGTAGTTGAAGGCGGCAATCTAGGCGCGGACTTCACGCTCACCAGCGGCGGTGGTGACGTTCACATTAACAGTATTGGGGGACAGGCGCGAGTAACGCTGGGCGGCGGTAAAGTGTACGTTGGCACGGTCAACAGCGCGACCATCCAGACCGGCGCCGGCGGCATCGAGATCCGCAAGTGCGTGGGTAATCTGCGCGCCAGCACCGCCGGGGGCAATCTCAATTTTGGCGATATCGGTGGCACGCTTCGAGCCGATACCGGCGGCGGCAGCGTGCGCCTCGCCAGTGCCAGCGGAAAGGTGCAGGTTTCGACCGGTGGCGGCAGCGTGGAGTTGTACAACGTGGGCGAGGGCGCGCAGGTGGAGACCGGCGCTGGACCAATCACGGTTGAGTTTGTCAGCAAGCAGGGAGGGTTCACCGATTCGTCGCTGCATACTGCAGCGGGAGACGTGGCGGTGTGTCTGCCGGGCAGCTTGCCGGTTACGGTCCATGCCTCCTCCGACATGACAACCGGCCGGGGGATCACCTCGGACTTTCCCGCACTAAAGATCACCGCCAGCGGGGAGTACGGTCCCAAGGCGATGTATGCCGAGGGGGCCTTGAACGGTGGCGGTCCGATGTTGCGGGTGCGCACCACCATTGGGCAAATCAATTTTCGGCGGTGTCATTAAAAGACAGGGTTGGAGATTTTTATGCGTAGATTTACCGGAACAAGATTGGGGTACTTGGTCGTAATGATCGCGGCGGCGACTGCCGTGGCGACGGCGGAGCCGGCTGCTGTCGGCTGGCCCGATCAGCACGCGGCTTCCTATTTGGGCGTTCACATTGACCAGGTTTCGCCGCAGGCGGTTTCCGCGCTGAAGCTGACCGATACCAACGGAGCGCTTGTTACCTATGTGGACCAGGATGGTCCGGCCTGCCGCGCAGGACTAAAGAACAATGACGTTGTAGTCGGATTCAACGGATCCAGCGTTCAGAGCCCGGCCCAACTGCAAGACATGATCCACAACACCGCGGCCGGCAAGACGGTCAGCCTGACTGTGGTGCGCGATGGTCAGAAGAAAAACATCAACGTAACTCTGGGAGCATGGCCCAGCGCCGTGGCGCACGCTCAAAGCTTCGCCGCTCCTCTGCCACCGGTCGCCTTTGCGGGGTCGGCGATGGCGTCTCCCGCGTTTCCCGACGTGGAGGTCCCGGCTTTTGTCGCGCTCACCTCCCGCCACGGGATCGTGGTGGAAAACCTGACTCCGCAACTATCCGAGTTCTTCGGCGTTCCACATAACCAGGGCTTGCTGGTGCGTTCGGTGGAGATGGGTAGCCCGGCCGAAGCCGCCGGCCTGAAAGCGGGCGACGTGATCGTGAAGGTGAACAACGAAGTCGTGCATGACATGGCCGACTGGCGCCGGGCCATGCGCGCTCGTGCCGGCAAGATCCAAGTGGCGGTAGTCCGCGACAAACACGAACAGACGATCGTGATAAAAGTTGGTTCTTCGGGTGACACTTCCCGCCTGCAAGATGGGGACTGGAGCGATGTGGATCGCCAGATGCAGGCTCTTCAGCAGGAGATGAAGGAGCTGTCACCGGAGATCCAGCGCAATGTGACCGAAGCTCTGGTAACCGCGCTGCCAAACGAGCAGCAGTTAAACGAGTTGCGCGATCAGAGCGAGCGCTCGATGAATCTGAGTCAGAAAGACATCGAGAAGATGACGGAGCAAGTTGAGAAGTCGGTGCCCTCACAGAAAGAACTCGACAAGATGCAGAAGCAGATCGCCAACTCGATGAAGCTGAAGCCAAAGGACATAGAGAAGATGCAACGGGACATTGCGCAATCCGTGCCCAGCCAGCAGGAAATGGAGCAGATGCGCCGTGATATGGAGGAGTCGATGAAGAGTTGGACTCCGCAGCTTCAGCAGGAGATGGAACAGCTCAAGAAAAAGATGGAGCAGCAGAAACTCGACTTGCAGGAGATGCTGAAGGGCTTCCAGGACCAGCGTGAGTTCTAAGGCGTTTTCCGGGAAGACCAACTGAAGGCCGGAACCTCAGGCAGTCTTCGCTTTGACGCAGCTAGGCCCCTCACTCCGCCTGTCTCCACTTGCGGTCAATCCACGCGATAATTCCGTAAACAACGACGCATACCCAGAAGTCCAATAGTAAGCCAAGATCAAGCTGGTCCGGGCGATGCTGTCCCGCGGACGGGAGGTGCGGCATCAAAACAAAAAAATAAAGCAGGTTGCCGATTACCACAGCAGCCAGCTGTGTGAGAACCTTTCGGAGCATTCTGCTCTGTTGGACACCCGCCGCAGTCGATTCGATGCCAGAAAAAGCTCGCGACTGATGGCTGGCGGCTGCTTCATTTACCATCCTTCTGTGCTCGACCTCGCGACCAATGTGCAATTTGTTAAAGGCATCGGGCCGAGGTTTGCTCAGATTCTGCTGGAGAAGGGCATTGCGACCGTCGAGGACCTGCTCTACTACCTGCCGTTCCGCTATGAAGACCGGCTGAACCCGCGAGGCATCGGCGAGCTTCGGGTGGGGGAAATGGCCAGCATCATCGCCGACGTCCGCACTTTCGGACTGTTCCGCACTCGCCGCATGCCCATCTTCGAGATGACCGTCGGACAGGGACGCGACACCCTTAAATGCATATGGTTCAACGCCAGGTACCTGCAGGACAAGTTTCGCGCCGGAATGACCGTGGCGCTCTACGGCAAAGTGGAAGCTGGGGATCGCGGCGGCCATCGCTTCCAGGTCATCCAGCCGCAGGTCGAGGTACTGCACGATCCGGAGGGTAACAGCGGCGGCGAAGAGCAGAAGTGGCAGTCGCTCGAGGTTGGCCGGATCGTGCCCATCTATGAGGCTGCCGGCAATGGCCGGCTGACCACGCGTTGGTTCCGTCGCGTGATACACGGCATGCTTGAGGGCCTCACGCCCGACGTTCCGGACGCAATTCCGGCGGCAGTGCGCGGCCGCATGGGGCTCATGGAACGGCGACCTGCCTTCTGGCAGGCCCATTGGCCCGAAGTCGGCGAAAGCCTCGCCAATCTGCTGGCGGCGCGCACTCCGGCGCACATCCGGCTCATCTTCGAAGAGCTGTTCTTCCTGGAGCTCGGGCTCGAACTGAAACGGCGCAAGATGCGCGCCCAGACCGGTGTTGCCTTCCAGATCAACGATCGGGTGCGCGCCAGCGTCAAGCGCATCCTGCCTTTTCATCCCACCGCGGCCCAGAAACGCGTGCTCAGGGAAATCGCGGAAGACATGGCTGAACCCGTGCCCATGCGGCGACTGCTGCAAGGCGACGTCGGTTCCGGCAAAACGATCGTCGCGCTCGAGGCGGCGGTCATCGCCATGGAAAACGGTTACCAGGTCGCGCTGATGGCGCCGACAGAGATCCTCGCCACGCAGCATTACCTGTCGGCCCGCAAGCTCATGGAACCTGCCGGCTATCGCATCGTTTTGCTCACCGGCTCGCAGGAACAGGGTCGCAAGAAACAGGTGCGCCATCACATCGCACAAGGCAATGCCCAACTGGTCATCGGCACCCACGCGCTTATCCAGGAGACTGTCGAGTTTGACAAGCTGGGGCTGGTGATCGTGGACGAGCAGCACCGTTTCGGTGTGCTGCAGCGCTTCCGCCTGATGAAGAAATCCGGCGAAGCGGAACCTCCACCCCAACGAGCCCAAGAGGGGCGCTCGCAGGGCGCCCCGGAGCCCGACGTCCTGGTAATGACCGCCACTCCCATCCCGCGCACGCTCGCCCTTACGCTGTACGGCGATCTCGATACCAGCGTCCTCGATGAGCTTCCGCCGGGCCGCACAGCCATCACCACGCGCCGCGTTGGCGATGAGCGTGCGGAAGACGTTTGGGAGTTTGTGCGCAAGCAGGTCGCCGCCGGGCGGCAGGCATACATCGTCTACCCCGTGATCGAAGAAGGCGCGATGGAAGGCGAACTGAAGGCGGCCATCAAGATGTACGAACAGTTGCGCGAGACCGAGTTCACAGGTTTGCGCGTCGGTCTGTTGCACGGCCGCATGAGCGCCGACGACAAGGACGCCACCATGGCCAGATTTCAGGAAGGCGCGATCGATGTGCTGGTTTCGACCACGGTCATCGAGGTTGGCGTGGACGTGGCCAATGCCTCGGTGATGGTCATCGAGCACGCCGAACGCTTTGGCCTGTCGCAGATGCATCAACTGCGAGGCCGTATCGGGCGCGGTGCGGCCAAGTCGTATTGCGTGCTGATGACCGGGGGCAAGATCTCCGTGGAAGCCGAACAGCGCCTGCAAGCAATGGTCCGAACCCAAAACGGATTCGAGATTGCCGAACTCGACTTGCAACAGCGCGGACCGGGCGAGTTCTTCGGCACGCGCCAGGCCGGCATGCCGAACTTCCGCGTTGCTAATCTGCTGCGCGATCGCGAACTGCTGGAGGCGGCGCGTCGTGAGGCGCGGTTCGTGCTCGAGGGCCCCAACGCCGATCTGAGCAGGGAGGAGATCGCCCGCGCTGTGCAGCACCTGCGTGGACACTGGAACCGGCGTTATGGGTTAGTCGAAGTTGGGTGACGCCGCATCTAATTAAGAGGGGAATCGTTATGATAGATCCTAGAGAAATGCTGAGTACACTCGTCGACCGGTTTGCTGTAACCGCAAAGGTACAGAACGTGTTTGGCGAACCGCTGGAGTCGCACGGCAAGACCATCATTCCGGTTGCTCGCGTCAGCTATCGACTGGGCGCAGGTGGCGGCAGCGGAGAAAAAGGGACAGATTCACCGGGGGCCCAGAGCGGAGGTGGTGGCGGCGCAGGTGGCGTGGTTCAGGCAGTTCCTGCCGGAGTGGTCGAGATAACGGAAGCCGGGGCCCGTTTCGTGCGTTTCTTCGATCCCCAAATGGCGGCCGGGCTGGTTGCGGGCGGGGTCGTGTTCGGCCTGCTGTTGCGGCGGCTGTTTAGCCGAAAGTAAAGGAGCTTTTGCGTTCAAAACAAAACTGTCATCCCAGGCGAGGACTTTGGTCTGAGCCGAACGGCCCCTATAATCACACCAGCTTCGTGATGACATTCATCGTATGGTCGTAACCCGCGTGCTCGCACAACCGTGAACACCGCTGCCAAGTCTGCTCTTTTTCGCATGCTGCCGTCCGTAGACGAGTTGCTACGTAACCCGCAGATAGACTCTCTAGCTAAGAAGAAGGGTCACACCTCAACCGCCGCAGCCGCCCGTTCGGTTTTAGACGCGTTGCGCTTGGAGATCAATGCCGGCCAGCTTGACGAGGCAAAAATCGGATGCAAACTTGAGGACTTGCCTCGCGCTATAGAGCAACGGCTGAAAGAGTCCCTGACCTGTTCGCTTCGCCCGGTGATCAACGCAACTGGCGTGATCCTGCACACTAATCTCGGACGGGCCCCGCTTGGCCGCACGGCGCTGGACCACGTCGCCGAGGTTTCGCAGGGGTACTCCAACCTCGAGCTCGATCTGGCGACCGGCGAGCGCGGCAAGCGTGACGTTCACGTCGACCGCTTATTTGCGAAGCTGCTGAACACCGCGGAACGCGAGGTCGCAACCGTCGTTGTCAACAACAACGCCGCCGCCGTTTTGCTGGCGCTGAACTCGTTGGCCGAAGGCGGCGAGGTGCTGGTTTCGCGCGGCGAGCTGGTCGAGATTGGCGGCTCGTTCCGCATTCCCGAAGTCATGGCGAAGTCGGGCGCTGTTCTACGCGAAGTGGGAACAACCAACCGTACCCGCATCGCCGACTACGAACGCGCCCTTACCGAACGGACGCGGCTGCTGCTGCGCGTGCATCGCTCCAACTTCCAGATTGTCGGCTTCACCGAGGAGCCTTCCCTGGACGAACTGGTCGCTCTCGGACATAAGCACAGAGTCCCGGTGCTGGAGGACCTCGGCAGCGGCGAACTATTTGATTTGCGCAAGGTCGGCATACGCGGCGAGCCCATGATCGCCGACAGCCTGCGGGCGGGCGTGGATGTCGTCAGCTACAGCGGCGACAAGCTGCTGGGCGGCCCGCAAGCGGGCATCGTCAGCGGCGAGCCTGCCTTGGTAAAGAAGATTCGCAGCAATCCGCTGTTTCGGGCGATGCGCGCGGACAAAATGTATTACGCCGTACTCGAAGCGACGCTGCTGGCGTATCTGCGCGAGGACTACGACTCGATACCTGCTTTGCGGATGATGCGCATCCCGGAAGAAGAGATCGCCAGTCGCGCCGAGCGCATGGCTGAAAAGCTGCGCACGAACTGCATTAGGCTGCACCTCGCCGTCATCGAGTCACGCTCGGTGCTTGGTGGCGGATCGGCGCCTGGGTCCACGCTGCCAACACACGTGCTCGCCGTGCAAAGCGACGGCATCAATGCCGATCAACTCTGCACTCGCCTGCGGCAGTGGGAAACACCGATTATCGCGCGGGTGGAAGACAATCGCGTGCTGCTCGACCTGCGCACTGTAGATCCGCTGCAGGAGGCGGCGATCATCGCAGCGCTGGAAAGCATCTCCGGATAGGTGGCGACTCTCTATACGATCGGCCACTCGACGCGCACGCTCGACGAGCTTGTGGCGGCACTCCAAGCGCACGCCATACAAACATTGGTGGATATCCGCTCATTTCCCATGTCGCGACGCCTGCCGCACTTTAATCGCGAATCGATGGAAATTGAGCTTCCCAGGCACGGCATTACCTACGTCTGGATGAAAGAATTGGGCGGCTACCGCAAGAAAATGCGCGACGACTCGCCAAACATCGGCTTGCGTAACGAATCGTTTCGCAACTACGCGGACCACATGATGACGCCGGAGTTTGGGCAGGCGATTATGCGCTTGATCGAGATCGCTACGCAGGGCAACGCCGCCATTATGTGCGCCGAGCGAGTCTACTACCAGTGTCACCGCATGCTGGTGAGCGATTACCTTACCGCGCACGACCACAAAGTCCTGCACATTGACGATGACAAACACCCGACCCGCCAGCACAAAGCCATGCCCGAAGCACGGCTCGTGGAGGGCAAGCTGGTGTACGACGCCCGGCAGTTGTTCTAACTGGCAGCTATTCCCGGAAGTGCGCGCCTCCGTGGCGCACGTCCGCGCCGCGCACCCAGAAGATTACGTCCTCGGCAATGTTGGTAGCGTGATCGGCAATCCTTTCCAGAGCGCGCGAAATCAGCAATACATTCAAGGCACGCCGGGTACATTCCGGGTGATCATGCATTCTTTGCACGAGCACGACAAAAGCTTCGTCCTTCATGCGGTCGACGATGCTGTCCATCTGCAAAACCGCCTCGGCCACTTCGGCCTTGCCATCGAGAAACGACTCCAGCGCACGTTGCACCATGGTGCTGACGCTATCGGCCATGCGGGGAACGTCCACCGGCAATTGGATCTCGGGCTCGCTGATCAGGTCAAGCACGCGTTGTGCGATATTCACGGCCTGGTCACCGACTCGCTCCAGGTCGGCATTGATCTTGAGCACAGCCAGGATGAAACGTAAATCGATGGCCATTGGCTGCTGCATGGCGAGAAGGTCGAGCGACAGCTCATCGATTTCACGCTCGGCGTCGTTAATCGCAGGTTCTCCGGAGAAAACCATCTGACAGAACTTGCTGTCGCGGGTGCGGTACGCTTCGTTGGCGCGATCGATGGCCTGCTCAGCGAGGCCTCCCATCCGCAAGAGTTTCTCTTTCAGCTCGTCCAGTCCCTGTTGAAAGCGGCTGCGCGTCATCCAAACCTGCCTGTAATGTAGTCTTCCGTCCGTTTATCGGAGGGGGTGGTAAAGATCTTCTCGGTTTTGTCGTACTCGATGAGGCTTCCCATCAGGAAAAAGCCGGTGAATTCAGCAACACGCGCAGCTTGCTGCATATTATGCGTGACAATGACGACTGTATAGTGCTGCTTCAACTGGAAGATGAGCTCTTCGATCTTACTGGTCGAGATGGGATCGAGCGCCGACGCCGGTTCATCCATCAGCAGCACCTCGGGCTCGACCGCGAGCGAGCGAGCGATGCACAACCTCTGCTGTTGCCCGCCCGAGAGGCTGGCCCCGGACTTCTTGTGTAAATTGTCCTTCACTTCGTCCCACAAAGCGGCCAGCTTCAGGGAACGCTCTACCAGTTCATCGGTCTGCTTCCGGTTGCGGAAGCCATTCAACTTCAAACCCGCCGCCACGTTACCGTAGATGGACATGGTGGGAAATGGATTCGGTTTCTGAAAAACCATGCCGATACGGCGCCGCACCTCAACCGGGTCCGAACCGCTTCCGTACACATCCATCTCACCCACTTTGACCGAGCCCTCGGCGCGGGCATCAGGAATGGTCTCGTGCATACGATTCAGGCAGCGCACAAAGGTGCTCTTGCCACACCCGGAGGGACCAATCACGGCGGTGACATGGTTGGCGGCGACGCTCATGTCGATGGACTTCAGCGAGAGGTTCTTGCCATACCAGGCATTCAGTCCATGCACTTCGATTCCGACGCCCATACGAGCTCTTACGCTCCCTTCATCATTCCGCGGCTGGTGGTAATGCGTACTGCCGCAACCGCACCCACGATTAGCAGGATCAGGACCAAGGCTCCCGCCCACGCCTGCTTGTGCCAGTCGTCATAAGGCGAGATGGCATAGGTGAATACCTGCAACGACAGAGCCGCCGTGGGCTGGTTCAATTTCAAGTTCCAGAACTGATTGCCGAAAGCCGTGAACAGCAGCGGGGCCGTCTCTCCGGCGACGCGCGCAAAAGCCAGCATGCAACCGGTAATCACCCCGGCGGAGGCAGTGCGCAGCGAGATGGACAGCGTCGTGCGCCACTTGGGGATACCCAGGCCCAGCGCCGCCTCGCGTATTACGTTCGGCACCATCAGCAGCATCTCTTCCGTAGCGCGTGCGATGGTAGGAATCATCATGATGCCCAATGCCACCCCGCCGGAGAACGCCGAGAAATGTTTTTGCCGGACGACGATGAGCGAGTAGACTGCAATGCCGATCACGATGGACGGTACTCCGTTTAACACATCGGCGGTAAAGCGGATCAAGTCGCCAAAGCGGTTGCGTCCATATTCAGCCAGGTAAATGCCTGAGCCGATTCCCAATGGGAGGCCGATGACGCTGGCGACCGCCAGGATCAACCCCGTTCCTACGATGGCGTTTGCCATTCCTCCGCCGGTCTCACCCGGAGGCTTCGGCGTCTGCGTGAGAAACGCCAGATTGATCGAGCCTACTCCCTTAACGACCAGGTAGATGAAGATTGCCAGTAGAGGCACCAGCACCAAAATAGCCGCCAAGACAGCAAAGACGGTCGCTCCGTGGTTGGTCAGACGGCGCAATATACTGACTTCCGTCGATGCCGCTGGAGACACGGAATTAGGCACGCACCCTCGCAGTTCCGCCGGTAATGCTCCAAACCAGAAGCCGGGCCAGGGCGTTCACGATAAGCGTCACCAGAAACAGCGCCAGACCGATCTCGACCAGGGCGCTCAAGTACAGGTCGCCCGTGGCCTCGGTAAACTCGTTGGCGATAACGCTGGCCATCGTGTAGCCCGGGGCGAAGAGTGACTTGGCAATCTCAGGACGATTGCCGATCACCATGGTCACCGCCATGGTTTCGCCCAACGCCCGTCCGAGCCCAAGGATAACTCCACCGACGATTCCGATTCGCGCATTGCGGAGAACGCCCATTCGGATCATCTCCCAGCGCGTGGCCCCCAGCGCGAGTACGGCTTCACGCTGGTTCTGCGGCACCGCCGTCATGACCTCGCGGGTAATGGATGCAACCACAGGCACAACCATGATCGCAAGAATGATGCCGGCCGCCAGCATCCCCAGACCATACATCGGCCCATCGAAGAACCCGGTCCATCCCAGCGTTTTGGCCAGGAAGGGCTGGACGTATTGGCGGAGAAGGGGAGCTAATACGAAAATACCCCACAGTCCATAGATCACGCTCGGAATCGCGGCCAGCAATTCCACCAGGAACGAAATGATGGCGCGGAGCCGCTGCGGGCACATCTCGGTAATAAACACCGCTACGCCGATGGACGCCGGCACCGCCAGAAGCAGCGCCAGAAAAGAAGAGACCAGCGTGCCGTAAATGAACGGCATCGCACCAAAGCTCTCGTTGACCGGATCCCAGTCGTGCCCGTAGAAAAACTTGATGCCAAACTGGTGCAGCGACAACTGCGACTTTTCGATCAGTTCCCAGGCTACCAGCACGACGATTGCAAACACCGAAATCGCGCTGACAAGAATAATCACTCCAAAAACCGCATCGGGGATGCGGCTACTGGCGGGATAGTTAGTGCGAACCTTCTGCAGCAGAGTAGTCGCCGCTGGCTTGCGCGACTGGTCCACCTGGGCCAGCGGCGGCATGGAGGTCATGGGCTTCTGAAGCTCACCAGGCGGTTGAGGCGAATTCATAGGATCGAGGCTATCAGGCATGGGTCACAGCGGTGTTACAGAGCCCGGCTAGAAAATCCATGGCAACTGGCGTCTCGTAACAATCAACGGTCTGCCAAGTGCCGTGCTGCACTAAGGCTTGACTTGCTTGGTGATCGCGGCCTTCTCCATCTCTACCACCTGCTTGGGAAGCGGAGCATAGGACAGCGCCTCAGTCATGGTCTGTCCCTTGTCGAGCATCCAGAAAAGAAAATCCTTCAGGATCTTGCCTTTATTCGCATCCACCGGATTGGTCGGAATCAACAGCCAGGTGAAGCTGGCAATCGGATAAGCATCCTTCCCGGGAGGGTTAGTGATCGAAACGCGAAAGTCCGCCGGCATCTTCACTCCCACGGCTGCTGCTGTCGTGCTCTCCAGGCTGGCCTTGATGAAGTTGTGGGATGAGTTCTGCATGCTGCCATAGGGGATTTTGTTCTGCAAGGCGTAAATCAACTCGATATAGCCGATGGAACCGGGCAACTGCCGCACATTCCCAGCTACTCCTTCATTTCCCTTTCCGCCCAAGCCGACCGGCCATTTCACCGATGTGCCTTTGCCCACCGAGTTCGCCCATTCCGGGCTTACCTTCGAGAGGTAGTCGGTAAAGATGTAGCTGGTGCCGCTGCCGTCGGAGCGATGCACAACAGTAATGCTCTGATTAGGAAATTTTACGCCGGGATTAGCTTTGGCGATCCTGCCGTCGTTCCAATTTGTGATCTTGCCCAGATAAATGTCCGCCAGAACGTCGGGGGTGAACCTCACGTCGCCGCTTATGCCTGGAACGTTATAAGCGGGGACCACCGCGCCCAGGACCGTCGGCACATGTAGGACTTTGACCTTCGATTCCGCGATCTGCTCGTTGGTCATGGGGCCGTCACTGGCGCCGAAATCGACCGTTCCAGCCTGCACCTGGCGAATGCCGCCTCCGCTGCCGATGGACTGATAGTTGATCTCGATATTCGAATGTTCCTTGTGATACTCGCTGAACCACTTGGAATAGATGGGGTACGGGAAGGTGGCACCCGCCCCATTAAGGGTTGTTTGCGCCATAGCGCAGCTCACAAACAAAGTCGTGCAGAGGAGCACCCTGAGAGAGCGAATCACGTATTTCCTCCTGAGATCTAGCCAGAATGAAGTCCCTTCCGGTTTTACCCTGCATTTGTTACAGCTCGGTTACACGGCAGTGAATTTCATGTGAAGACAAGCGGTTAGAGCCAGTCCGGCCTGGAAAGGAGAGGCCTTCGAACATTAACCAAACGGATAGCCAACTATCCGTTTGGTTAGGGCGTAAGCCACAAAGCAGTCCTTCGGAATGTGGAACGCAAGTCTATGTCATTGAAAAAGCTTGGCGAAGGTCTTCAGCAGCGAAGGCATGTTGCCGAATTCGAGATGGCCCTGCATTTGCGGTATTCTCCCCAGATAACAAGGTTCCCTCAAGAGAATAGCGTCTAATGCGATCCGGCCGTTTCATCGGTAGCGAAAGCTAAGCGGCTGTGTGGGCCAGCAATAACCTCCTGTGTCGTGATGGCCGTCACAGCTTCGTACGCCGCCCAACAACGATGCTAGGTGCTGAGTGCCCAGGCTTCGCACCGTGCATAGCGAGGAGGCTCATGAACACATCACACGAACCTGGCTCTGGCGTTCTTGCGCTCGAGCCACCCCTCTCTTGCTTGCGGCGCGCTCGTTGCTCCCCTCGCATATCCGATCTTAGGGGTTTGCTGCTGTTGTTGTTGGCCGTTCTGTTTGGGTATCCGTATCAGGTTGTGGCGCAGCAAGCGGTAGCTCTCCCGCAGACGCCGGCCGCCGTGCAGAACGGCAAGGCGCAGTTGCTTGGGCAATATGATCCCGCCCAGAAGCTACGGCTTGTCTTTGGCTTGCAGCCGCCCCACTCGCAGGAAGAGGAGCAATTCCTTCGGGATTTGCAAGATCCAGACTCGCCTCTTTTTCACAAGTACTTGAGCGCTGAGGAATGGAACGAGCGTTTCGCTCCTTCGGTTCAGGACGAGCAGGCAGTCGTGGACTGGGCCACGACCAATGGGCTCGCCGTCACCCAACGCTATCCCAATCGCCTACTAATCGATGTTGAGGCGCCGGTGGCGTTAATCGAGAGTGCATTTGCGGTGAAGATCAATCGCTATCAGTTCAATAGCAAGGAGGTCTTTTCCAACGACCGCGATCCGTCCATTCCAGCGTCCCTTGCCGGGATCGTACACTCGCTGAACGGCCTAAACAATTTGCAGGTAGTGCATGCGGCGTCGGGGAACCGGAAAGAGATGGCCGCTGCCCGATTACTCGCCGGGTCCTGTGTACCAGGTCGGAACCCGTATCCGCGGCGAGGGTAACCGGACACAACTCGACGCCGCCTTGGCGCCGCACAAGGGCGATCAGGGTTCACCCAGCCCTGCTGGGTACTACGACCCCTACAGTCCATCCGACATCTATAGTCCGACGGCCTACAACTACGGTTTTCTTGCCAACCTGGGTCACTGCTGCAATCCATTAAACAATCCCGGAAATTCTCCTCCTGAAACTTCGATCGCTATCGCCATCTGGAACGATTACAGCGATAGCGACATTGGCAGTTTTATGGCCGTCTACGGTCTGGCTTATAACGTTCAGAAGTATTTCGTAGATGGAACGCCGAACTGCTGTGACTTTGAGCCGACCCTCGATGTCGAGTGGTCGACTGCGACGGCTAACAGTTTCGGATCATCGGCCAATACGACGAAAATTCACGTCTATGAAGGGGTCGACAATAAGTTCTCCACCATACTGGACGTCCTTAACAACGCGCTGAACGATGGACACGCCCGTGTGCTCAGCATGAGTTGGGGAGCAGCCGAGACCGATTTTCCCTCGGGGACGATCGACTCCTATCACGCGGTTTTCAATCAAATGTCCGGGCAGGGCTGGACCCTGGTGGCGGCCTCGGGCGATGGCGGCGCCACCACCGACTGTGGGAGCTATCTCTCGGTGAGTTATCCCGCTTCCGATCCTAACGTCACCGCGGCTGGCGGCACGACCCTGTCAACTTGGTATTACGGCTATAACAGCGAAACCGGTTGGACAGGCGGACCCGAGGGTTGCGCCAACAATGATGGCGGCGGCGGCGGGGGATGTAGCTCCCACTTTACTGCGCCGTCCTATCAGAGTAACCAGGCCTGTGGCGCCGGCAGCCGCAGCGTGCCCGACGTCGCTCTGAATTCCGACTGGTGGAGCGAGCCGCAGGAAGTCTATTTTGACGGATATTTGGGAGGGGGTGGCGGCACCAGCATCGCCGCACCCGAGATGGCCGGTTTTTATGCCCAGGAGAATGCCTACCTTCTCTATCTGCAAAGTTTCGTGGGCAATACCTGCGGTGGATACCTGTCCTCGCCCTGCGCGCCCATGGGCAACGCCAACTACCCCCTTTACGCTGAAGGTCTCGTTCAATACGCCCCTCACTACCCGTTCTATGACATCACCTCCGGCTGCAACAGCAATGACATAACCTGGCAGTACTCACTGACCGCCTTTTGCGCCTCGAACGGGTATGACATGGTAACCGGGTGGGGCTCGATCAACATGCTCCAGCTGGCCTGGTCCATCAATGACTATCTTGCCGGTGACGGCTCGGGGCCGTCCGTCAATTTTTCCGGTCCCCTGAAAAATCATTGGTACAACACGGATCAGACAATTGCATGGGCCATCGCCGACGCCTCCGGCAACGGCCACCAGCCGAACGGCGTGGCGGGATACAGCTCCTACTGGAATTACGACCCTGGTGACCCCTATAGCGAACCAACACCTGAGAGTTACTTCTACTACGTTCCTTCTTCGTATTACGCGGGTCCGCAGTCTCCAAATGCTACCCAGGGGTCAATGCCCCTAAGTTGGGGGGGATTCGGTTGCAATACCCTAATCATCCGTGCCTGGGACAATGCCGGCCAGACCTCTACCAATCCCTACGGGCCGGTTTGTTTCGACAATATTCCGCCATCCACCACCGCCGAGCTTTTGGGCGAGGGGCAGTACCCCTATTACGTTGGACCGGTACAGGTGGTCCTTACCGCAACCGATGATTATTATGGCTATTCTGGTAGCGGCGTTGCCGGCACTTACTACAACGTGGATAACGGAACCTGGAAAACCTACGTCGGCCCATTCACGATTGTTAAGCCCGGTTACCACCAGGTTTACTTTTACAGTCAGGATGTGGCGGGAAACTACGAGAACAGCGAGTCGATCGGGTTCACGATCACCAGCAACGCCCAGTTCACCCTCACAGTGTCGGACACGGGAGCGGGCAAAGGAGTAGTCAGCAGCGGCGATGGAGACATCTATTGCGGCGATGTTTGTTCGCACCTCTATTATGACGGATCTCAGGTGACGCTGACCGCTACTCCGGCGCAAGGTTCGGTATTTACGGGCTGGAGTGGTTGCGATTCCGCGTCCGGCAACGTCTGCACCGTCTATGTCGACGACAACCGCACGGTCACGGCCATCTTCAATGTTCCCACTCCGCTGCAGTTCATCGCCGTAACTGCATGCCGCATTGCTGACACGCGAGGCCCCAAAGGGCCGTTTGGCGGTCCTCCGATTAACGGGGACGACTACCGGGACTATGTCATTCCCGATAGCCCTTGTGGAATTCCCTCCACAGCGGCTGCATATTCCCTCAATCTCACGGTCGTCCCCCACGGGACCTTGGGATACTTGACGGCTTGGCCAAGCGGGTTGACCCGTCCTGAGATCTCAACCCTCAATTCGGTTGATGGCCGGGTCAAGGCCAATGCCGCAATCGTACCTGCCGGCAGCGACCAGGCGATTAGCTTATATGTGAGCGATACCTCGGACGTTGTCGTCGACATCGATGGATATTTCGTGGCTGGGCAACCTCCATCCGCGCTGGCCTTCTATCCTTTGACACCATGCCGTGTCGCCGACACTCGCAACCCGGACGGGCCGTTGGGAGGTCCTTACTTGACGGGAAAGCAAGCGCGCGACTTCCCTGTCTTGAGCGCGACCTCTTGCAATATTCCCGCCACCGCACAGGCGTACTCACTGAATTTCACGGTAGCTCCGCATGTCCTCCTGAATTACTTGACAGTGTGGCCAACCGGGCAATCGCAACCCTTGGTTTCCACCTTGAATGCTCCAACGGGAGCCGTCACCGCCAACGCTGCACTCGTACCGGCAGGCACAGGTGGTGACATCAGCGTCTTCGCCACCGACGATACCGACCTGATAATTGACATTAACGGCTACTTTGCGCCGCCAGGACAGAACGGCCTGTCATTGTATTCGGTTGCTCCATGCCGCGTGCTGGATACCCGGCAGGGCAAAGGTGCCTTCACAGGCGAATTGACGGTTAATGTTATCGGAAGTCCGTGCGCACCTCCGTCACAGGCGCAGGCGTATGTATTGAACGCCACTGTCGTGCCGCAGGGACCTCTCTACTACCTCACGTTATGGCCCGATGGTAGTCAGCAGCCTGTGGTTTCAACCCTGAATGCGGCAGATGGGGTTGTGACCTCGAATATGGCCGTGGTGCCGACCAGCAATGGCAAAGTCGATGCCTTTGTGGCTGGGTCGACGAACCTCATTCTGGACGTTCTCAAGCTACTTCGCGCCATAGACCACCTTAGTGTCTTTACAAACTAAACATTAGTTGTATTATGCTGGCTTGGGCCAGCGTGTCCACTCTTGTGGCAGGGTATCGCCGGCGAGGGCAAGTTCTTTGACATCCGCTCGTCTAGTAATGGCGTACTGTGTTCGTTGGTGCGTAACTCCTTGCGAATGAATATTTTGCCTATAAATCATTTGAATGGAATATTTTGCGGGGAATTGTTTTTTATTGGTAAGAATATACTTGCGACACCCACCATATTTATCCTGTTAGTGCTACGATGTTAACTTTAGAGTTACTACGGAACGGGTGGCCTGCTGAGGGGGTAAATTCCGTATGCAAATCTGGATAAACGGTTGATTCTCGGGCGGTTGGAGTAGCACTTGAGTCCCTTGTGGGGGAGTTAAGCTTTGTGGTATCGGCTAGGGAATGAGTGTTGCAGTCCATCTTCCTGCCGAGTCGGAGAAAATTCTAGGCGTAGAATCGCCAACCGCAATCCGTCCTCCGTGGGAGGAGAACCCCTACGCGCTGGTAAGCTGGTTGGATATGGAACGATTCGCGGCGGAAAAATTCTGCACGATCTGCCAAAACTTGGCGGGCATATCTGGCGACGTGTTGAAGGTATCGCACATCAACCCACGGCAATCGGGAATCCTGCGAGATACGCTTGCCAAGTTGGTGGATGACTGCCGCAAAATCGGATTAAAAGTATCGGCGTTGCAGGTCGAGGCGTTCAGGGAAAAACTCGCCAATTATGACCGGGTGAACATCCCGTCTGTCCAGATCAGTCAGAGCCTTGACGATATAGCCACCGCGATTTCCTGTGAGATGGAAACCAAGTTGTTTATGCGGATTTTTCCCGAGCATGAGGATTTTTACGAACAAGACGAGTTGTTCGGTGCGGCAGTCAAGGTAAGTTTTCCGAGCGCAAAAGAGGACATCAAGGAAGCGGGTTGCTGCTTTGCAACAGACCGAAACACCGCGACCGTGATGCACCTCATGCGAGTGCTGGAAGTTGGTTTGAACACACTGGCGGGAACCTTGGGCGTTTCGTTTGATCGGCGCAATTGGGAGAACGTCATCAACGATTGCGATGCTGCAATCAAGAAAATCAACGGGCCAACATGGGGCGCGGACTGGAAAGAGAAACAGGAGTTCTATTCTGGAGCGGCGAAGGATTTCCGTTACTTCAAGGACGCATGGCGGAACCATGCAATGCACCATCGAGAGAGATACGACACGGAGGAAGCGAAAAGCATTCTAGTTCACGTGAAAACATTCATGGTGCAGTTGGCCGACGGTGGATTGAAAGAGTAGGTTTCAAACGCGCATTTTTCATGGGTGCTCAGTGGTGGGCTAATTGTGTGCTGATTCATTTATGAGGTCGATTAGCCGCATGATCGCGTGGAATCTCTGCCGAAGATTTTCGAGCTTCTCCCGATACTCGTCCGTCCAAATGTCTGGGCTATCCGCATCCTTTCCGTCGATAAGACGCTGTAGTTCGGCTTGGGTCTTCACAAATTCGGCGTGCAATTCCCGCCTCTGCTGTACTTTGTCGGACATCTCGGTGAACCTCGTTTCTAGAATCGAAAAGGCCCAACGTCACTTGGGCCTCGAAAGATTCGATCTCTTTTGGTGTGGCTGGTGCCGAATCCAATTGTAACTCGGAGACGGCATGGTGAAAAGAGAATCGGTAGAATTGGGTCAGAAGATTGCGGAACTACTGCGGGGGCAACCGGGTAGCTCCGCGTATGCAGCGATCAAGATTGCTACTGCGCTGATTGATGAGGACGCGGTTAACGGGGTTGTGAAGATGAGTGCTTCAGACTCTCGTTTATGTCCTTCAGGGCACCAAGAATCTCAGTCAGCGAGCGGTTGATTTTACCCAGTTCACCGAGTAGTAGTTGTTCCTGAGTTAGTGGTTGCTCCGGTTTGCGGGGCGGTGATGCCATTTGTGTTTTCTCCTTCTTTCTTTGCAAGCGTGCGATATCATGCAAGCATGAAGCCTACACCCAAAACTGAGACATTCCAACGGTTCACGGAAGCGCTGCGCCAGATCGTGAGTGTGCCGAAATCCGTTGTGGATGCGCGGATAAAGGCGAAGCATCGGCCTCGGCCTAAACGCGCGGCTTCGGACCCCGCTTCCCGCGCAAAGGATTAGAAGGGCGTCGTTTCTCCCACCTTGCCGGTGAGTTCGGCATAGGTGAGCCGTTTGCCGACGACTTGGGCAAGCACCTTGCGGAAGCGCTGGCCGTCTGTAATGCGGTCGTCTTTCTTCTTCCCGCCTCGGTTGTTGAAGCGGAAAGCCTGCTCGTCTGCATAGCGTTGCAGGTGGAAGGGTTCGACCGAGACGTAAGTCCCTTTCAATGTGCGCTTGAACAGGCTCCAGAAGTTCTCGACTCCCTGGGTGTGCACAATCCCGTTGACGTAGGTTTCCATGTGGTTCACGACGTCGTGCACAAAGCGGCGATGCAGCCCGGTGTATCCCGGCCATTCGTCAGTAAACAGCCGAGAGCCATACTTGACGTGCTTCAGGATGGCGTTCTGCAGGGTCTCGCGCTGGACGTTGGGAATCACATGGGCGCGTACCTCGCGCAGATCGCGGTCCAGCATCCCCATGACGATGGTCTTGTGGTGGTAGTCGGGCTCGGTCTGCTCGCTGCGTAAGCGCTGGAGTTCGACTTTCTTGCTTTTGTGCATATTAACCAGCTTGCCACCCACAAAGGTTTCGTCAACTTCGACCCCGCCTCCGCCGTCGCTGTGGCCGAGCTTGGGAAGGGTTCCAAAGCCCTTTTTGGTGCTCATGGCCTCCCGAATCCGGTGAAGCATGAACCAAGCGCTTTTCTGGGTGACCTTCACGTCCTTGGCTATCTCGTAAGAGGAAACCCCGTTCTTGCAGTTGACGATCATCCAGACGGCGAGCATCCACTTGTCGAGCGGAATGGGTGAATCCTCGAAGATGGTGCCCAACTTGGCCGAGTACTGGCGGCCGCAGTCTCTACACTTCCAGATCCGACGAGTCGAGATGTAGGAGTTCTGTCGGCTCTCACAGGCAGGGCATTGTGGGCCGTCAGGCCAGCGTACAGCCGCCAGAAACTCGGTCGCAGCATCCAGATCGCCGCTAAAGTATGCGATGGCCTCATGCAGACTGTTAGGGCCAGAATCGGCGCTCAACCATGCCTTACGCTGTAGCTTGGTGCTGGTGCTCTGGGCTCTCAATATCAAGGTACTTTGGTGGTGCTTCTTGGCCTCCATAGAGGCTTCAGAACCGCCATTTACGCCGCTTTCGCCTATCTTCTTGTCTGTCATAGCGTAAACAACTGTATCACATCATTACAGGTGCGTCAACTATATTCTTACCTTTTTATTGCCCTTTGTTTTCAATATTTTGAGCCGTGTGTGCGAGGGAGGGGTACCCCCGGCCCGCTCCCTGTGCGTCTCAGTATCCCAGCCCTGCCGCTGCCTGGAAGCATCTTTGCGCCTCCGCTTCGTTCCCGAGCGCACGATAGGCGTGGCCCATGTTGCTGAATGCCTGGCCTTTCAGGTTGGGATCATCGGTGGCGGCAATCACCTTCTTATAGGCTTCGATGGCCTCGGGCAGTTTGTCCTGCATCTGGGCGTAGCGCGCGATGTACATGTTGCTAAGAGGATCGAGCGGATCAATCGCCGCGGCAGCACGAAAGTGCTCCATGGCTTGAGTGGGGTTCCCTTGCGTAAGCAACGCCGCACCGAGGTCGACCTCGGCGATGTAGTTGCCGCGCGTTACCGCCAGCGTATGCGTCCAAAGGGTTACGCTGTCGTGCCAGTAGTCGAGCTGCCGATGCGTATCTGCCGATAGCGCCGCGAGCAAGGCGACGCTGGCAACCGCCCGCAGGGATTCGGAAATGTGCCGCCGGTTCGCCCAGTCCGCGGCGCTCCACACGATCATGAGAAACAGCCCGATGAACGGCAGGTAGGCGTAGCGGTCGGCCAGAGCTTGCGTACCCACTTGCACGATGCCGATCATCGGCAACAGCGTGATGAGAAACCAGGACCATCCCACCAGCAGGTATCCCCGGCCGCGACCCCGAACCACCAGCATGGTAATGCCGCACAAAAATACCAGCGCCGCAAGCACCTCCCACAATGTCAGAGATAACGGATGCGGGTAGAAAAGCGCAAGGTGGGCGGGCCACATTGCCATGCCCACGTACCGAGTGTAGGAGACGATGGCATTCGCCAGCCGCATGGCGAGCGGATACCATTTCATAGCTTGTCCGGCCCGGTGCGCCAGCAACGTCACCACAGCGCTGGCGGCCGAGAGGAACAAGAGCGGGAGCTTTTCCCAGGCCAGCCAGGCAAAGCTCTTTTTCGGCTGGGATGATGCCGACAGCGACATTCGCTGCAAGGGCCAATAGTCCCAAAGCAGCAGAACGAAGGGCAAGGTGATCACCTGCGGTTTGACCATCAAACCAAGAGCGAACAGGAAGGCGACCACGGCATACCGTCCGACTCGCGGTGCGCTTGCGTACCATCGGTATGCGCCCAGGGCGAGCAGGAAGAACAACATGCTCAGCAGATTCTTGCGTTCGGCAATCCAGACAACGGACTGCACGTTGACCGGATGCAGCGCAAACAGAGCAGCCACCATCGCGCTGCGGTTGATGAAACCCGTGGCGCGCCACAAAGCCCAGAAGAGCAGCACGACATTCAGCGCGTGTAACAGGAGATTCACTACGTGCGGTCCAGTAGGATTCAACCCGAAGATCTGGAAATCGAGAGCATGCGAGAGCCATGTCAGGGGATGCCAGTTCGAGGCGTCGTGGGTGGTAAATGCCCACACGACGGTGTCCCACTCCAAGCCCGACTGAACGTGAACGTTAGAGGTGACGTACAGGTCGTCGTCGTAGTTGATAAACGGGAAATATCGGGCAGGGTAATACACCGCCAGTGTAGCAAGCGCGAGCAGGAGAGCGAGAAGAACCGGCTTTCCTTTTGACCGCAATTCCTGCCGTGGGGTGACAGACGTCAATCGCGCTCCCATAACTTACTGTTGCTGGGAATTCTGTGGGGCACCACCGGCGCCCCCCAGGTCACGATAGGCGCGCTGCAGACCACTTTCAGCAGTTGTTTTCAGGACCGCGGGGGCTCGCGACGAATGAAGCACGTTCTGGAAATACGGAATCGCCTCAATCGGTTTGCCGACGTAAAGCTTCCAGTTTCCAATGTTGACATTGCTGACCGGGTCGGCTGGATTAATGGCCAGCGCGCGAGAGAAGTGAGCCAGCGCCTCCTCAGGTCTGCTGCGTTCTATCATCAGCGTACCCAGAAAATCTTCAGCCATCCAATTCCCGTCTGTGACTTCAGTGGCATGTGTCCACAACGCTTCGCTATCGCGCCAGTACCAGAGTTGACGATGGGCGACCGCCGCCAACGCCAGCAGCATCGCAAGGCTGGCGACCGCCAGCCAGGCGCTGGAAGTCTGCCCCTCTTCGTCCCACGAAGGGTCGGTGGTGCGTGCGGATGGCTGAAAATCAGTCACGCCCCAACACATCATGATGAATAGTCCTAAGAAGGGCAAATAAGCGTAGCGATCCGCCATTGCTTGTCCGCCTACTTGCACTAGGCCAATCATCGGTATCAGCGTTCCAAGGAACCAAAACCAGCCCGTCAGAAAGTAGCGCCGGCGGCGGTTGGCGACGACCAATACAGTAATGCCCAACAGAAGAACCGAAGCCCCCGCGACCTGCCAGGGGTTGAGCCAGCGTTCCGAGTGAGGATAAAAGATCGCCAGATGTGAAGGCCACACCGCCTTTCCGAGATACCGGACATAGGCGACGACGGCATTCTCCAGGCGAACGGGAAATGGATAATAAGTGAAAACGTTGCCCAGGGCTCCAGTCGAACTCTGCGCTTTTACGGTGAGGACAGCGCTCACTGCCGACAGTACGAAAAGCGGCAGCTTTTCCAGCAGGAGCCAGGAAAAACTCTTCGCTGGAACCGTCGCGCTCGGCGCTGTCCCCTCAAAACCATCCCTTGGAGCGAACATCCGCTGCAGAGGCCAGTAATCCCAAAGCAGCAGAACGCAAGGAAAGGTGACGACTTGCGGCTTGGCCATCAAGCCCAGAGCATACAAGCACGCAACGGCAAAATAGCGGTCCAGGCGGGGCTTTAATGCGTACCATCGGTAGGCACCGAGCGCGAGGAGAAAAAAGAGCATGCTGAGCACGTTCTTGCGCTCGGAGATCCAGGCGACGGACTCGACGTTGATGGGGTGAAGCGCAAACAGCGCCGCCACCATAAAGCTGCGCCCGGCGTAACCGGTCGCCCGCCACAGTACCCAGAACAGCAGCGCCGCGTTCAGAGCGTGGAGCAAAACGTTGGTGTCGTGGTGCCCCGAGGGATTGAGTCGAAAGAGCCTGAAATCGAGAGCATGCGACATCCAGGTAAGCGGATGCCAATTCGAAGAATAAAAGCTGGTAAACGCCCATTCCACCGTGTCGAGGTCGAGGCCCGACTGGATCTGGTAATTGCGGATGACGTATTCGGGATCGTCATAGGTAATAAAGGGATAATGCTTCACCGGAGCGTAGAGCGCGATGGTGGCGATCATTAGGAGAAAAGCCAGCGCAAATCCCCACTTTTCGGATAATACAGACGGTTCAGCTCCAGCCTTCGAAGCGGCCTCTTGCACGCGACTGGGACTGGCAGACGACAACGGATACTCCTACTGACTCAAGTGTGAGGCCGCAGCGAAGCACTCGCGCGCGCGCGCGGGGTCACCAAGGTCTGTGTAAACCTGCCCCAGATTCTGCAGCGCCGAAATCCTGAGTTTGGCGTCGTGAGACATGGTGATAGCGATCTTGAAGTGTGTAACAGCATCGGACAAGTTGCCGTGCTTTTGCTCGTACAGCGCAATATTCATGTTGCTGACTGGGTCGTTGGGATAAATCGCAACAGCCCGGAAGAAGTGAGATATTCCCGCCTCCTCCTGGCCTTGGCTCATCAATATTTTGCCAAGATTGTTCTCCGCCAGCCAATTAGGACCGGTGACCTGCAGCGCATGGGTCCAGAGCTGGACGTTATCGCTCCAATAGCCGATCTGGCGACGGGCAACAACCGCCAGCGCCAACAGCACAGCCAGGCTGAGACCAACCAGGCCAGCAGAACGCGCTCCACTCCAGCGCCTGGGAGCAAGGTCCGCCACGCCCCAACAGACCATGATAAACAATCCTATGAACGGCAGATATGCGTAGCGGTCAGCAATACCCTGCATCCCTTTATAGCCGACCGGTTGCAGACCGAGCATTGGCACGAGGGTCCCCACAAACCACAACCAGCCCACCAAGAGATAGCGGCGGCGGCGGGCTTCGAAGACCACCGCGGTGATGGCAACGACGACGAACAATGCTACATAGACATGCCACGGGCGCAAGGAATTTCCGGGATGCGGATAGAAAACCGCCAAACGCGATGGCCAGAATGCCTTTTGAAGATACTGCGGGTAGGAAACTATTGCGGCCTCGATTCGAATGTGACGCGAATAAAGGATCTTTTCGGTGTCGGTTCGAGCCGCCGCCATAGTGATAGCAGCGCTAGCCGCGGAAAGCGCGAACAGCGGGAGCTTCTCCAACATCAGCCGCGGCAAGCTCTTTGCGGGAATATCTGCGTTGGCCACGGCCTCCGGTTGGCGGTCATCAGGAAACATCCGTCGCAAAGGCCAGTAATCCCACAGCAGCAGAACAAACGGAAAGGTGATCACCTGGGGTTTAGCCAGCAGTCCGAGCATGTAAAAAAACACTACGGCCGAGTACCGGTTAAGCGTGGGGGCACGCGCATACCATCGGTAAGAACCGAGCGCGAGTAGAAAAAACAGCATACTTAGCAGGTTCTTGCGCTCGGCGATCCAGGCTACCGACTCAACATTAACAGGATGCAGCGCAAACAGCGCAGCCACCATTGCACTGCGGCCGGCGCAACCCGTCGCCGTCTGCAATACCCAGAAGAGCAGCACCACATTCAGCGTGTGCAACAGCAGGTTAACGTCGTGATGGCCGCTCGGATCCAGTCCGAATAACTGGCAGTCCAACGCGTGCGACATCCAGCTGAGCGGATGCCAAGTGCCAACGTCGAAGGTCGTGAACGCCCATCTGACGGTCGGCCACGTCAAGCCGGCCTGCACCTGATCGTTGTCGGTAACGTAAAGGCTATCGTCGTAGTTCACGAACGGATGGAAGTGTACCGGGTAATATAGGACGACGCTCGCAAGGGCGAGCATGAGCCCGAGGAGGAACACTCGGTGGCGCGACAAAGTGGATAGGCCGACTTCTGAGGGGGCCCGAACCTCCTTTCTGTCGCTCAGATCAACCGCGATCACTTATCCTCCCCCTGAACTGCGGAGTATAGCGGATTCTGAGTGCCGCCCGACCAGAACCACTCGCTGGTCGCTTTGAGGTACGGTCTCTGGCTCCTGCCACTCCCAAGATGCGCCGACCGCCTGCTGAGCTATCGGAACTTGTCGTGCACCCAGCAACAAACATAGCTTGCCTTTTCCCCCGACCAATTGCGCCGCAATAGGCAATGAGCGCTGGAATTGCTCGACCGCCCGCAGAGTAACAAAGTCCGCCGTCTCGCCCCACTGTTCAGCACGGCCACAGAAGACCTGGGTGCCCTGGAGACCGAGCGTCCGGATTACCTCGCGCAAGAACGTGGCCTTCTTGCCCTGTGATTCGATCAGCGTCAACCTAATTTCGGGAGCGTACAGCTTTATGGGAATTCCCGGGAAGCCGGCGCCCGAGCCGAGGTCCGCTACGGCACAGCCCTCGCTACAGTCAATATCGTTCCCCAATAGGATTCGCGCGGCGAATAGCGACTCACCGAAGTGACGCGTCACTATGTGTTCCGGGTCGCGGACGGCGGTCAGATTCATCCGCGCATTCCAGCGGAGCAGAAGATCGAGATGGGAATCCAATTGGCTGAGCACCCAGGGCGACAGGTCGGCTCGCCCTGTGAAGGGGGCAAGCAATTCGGCAATCTGCGCGGTCTCCATGGTGGTCCGAATATTGCGAGGAGGGAGACTGCAAGGTCCCCTTCGAGCGCTGCCAACAGCGGCTCCCTCCTACATGATACTGGTGCCAACCCCGCGCCGCCCGCCGATTGTGTCGTGCGCCCCAAGCTGGAATAATGGATTTCCACCGGCGCCCCATCGGATGGCTGAGGTTGCGCCATTTGCTACAGAATCGCAATGACAACGCAGAGAGTCTTTTCCGGAGTTACGTTGCACGGCTTTCCTGTGCACATTGAATTGCAATGGCCCTTCCGTCGCTCGGAAGGCGGTAGTGACTGGTATGTGGTCCATGGGACAGTGCGGCTCGCCGACGGTGGCCAACTGCATGCCGATATCGCGCTGAACCTGGCGCAGACCATCAAAGAGGTGTTGCCCTCGTTGGACGGCGAGCTAGCTTTCTGGGCGGCCATTAACACCGCGCGCAAGGCGGTCGACGACAACCAGCTCGAACTCCTGAAATCGGGCAAGCGGCAGCCGGTCCCGGTGTCAAGCCGAAGCTACAGCCTTCGCGACAAGCACTTTCGCTTTTGGCATGCCACCTCGGAGCAGGTGGAGGAGTTCCTCGCGCGCAAGATTTTCTGGCTTAGTGGCGACGCGCGCGCGCCCATAATCATCAGCGATCCGTGCGACGCGCAGTATCTTGGCGCCGCCGATCAGCACATGGTCAGATAAGCTCGCGACGGCAGCGCACAATCTTGCCGCCCGCGGCTTGGTTGAACTGGCCGGCGAATATGCTCGCGCCAACGACGCTCTGCTGGCTCAAGGACAGGCCTTCATCGCAGCCAAGGACCACGCCCTGGAAGAACTCCATGCCAAGCACGCCTTCGAGCGGGCGTAAGCCGAGCGGTGCCCAAAGCCCGCGCTGCACCGCGGAAGATGCTGGCCAAACATAACGCACCTCACCTGGAGTCGGGCTCCTACAACAGCACAGCGGACCTGATTGTTTGACTCGACGTTCATTTGACGCCACCGGAATAAGAATGATATTTTGCCCATACACTGGAAAGGAGGTTGATCCAAACATATGAAGATTGATGGACCGTGTAGCATCCCAAGTGAGGTGGCTGAGGCTTAGGGCTTCCGCTCTAAATCCTCGCAGGACTCGAACGCTGTCGAGTTTGAAAGGCCCGGAACACGTTCCCAAGATCGGACGTGACCGGAGCCCGATTCGCTGGGGCCACCGAGAGTGGACAGCCTCAGGCCAATCCCAACAGCTAACCGGAAGGACCCGCTGGCGCCGTGCGCCGCGGGTCTTTTCTATTGCGGCGGCGGCGAGGGATTGGGCGGCAGGCCGTGCGGTCCAACCGGGGCTTCGCCGGGTCTCAATTTGCGACAGCATCCATTCACCATGTCTCCGGTTGGTAAGTTCACCTGCGCCGAGTAAGGAAAGGTCCCCTTGCGGGAAGGGTCGGTGCAGGAACCCTTCTTGATGACCGCCGATAAACCGTATCCGTTGACCGGAGCCAGGCCGCTGTTCCGATGCCAGGCCCAGGTCTTGTCCTCCGGCACCCAGAAGAAGCCGCCGAGATAGTCCTGGTCGGGCTGGTTGATGCCCAGGTACCTCGCGCCCCAGGAAACGAACTGGATGCTCCAGTTGGGGCCGCTGCCCCAACAGACCATGTCCGGGGGCTTGTGCGGCGGAGTCTGGCTGGCGGGAGCCGCCGGGGCCGGCGCCAAAGGATTTTCGGTGGTTTGTTGAGCGGCAGCCAAGAGTGAGGCCGACAGGAGCAGCAGAATTGCAATAACGCGAATTGCCATAGGTGTCACCAAATCTCCCCGAAGATGACATCGTCTCTACAAAGTCATGTGGCGTCAACTAGCAAATTTGTCAAGTCGATCGATCCCGCCGCGAGAAGAGCCAGTATCCAAAAACGGGATCTCACCCCCCTTTTTGCGGTTCTTTAGAATCATCGGATTACGCACATTTTCCCTGCAAAATATTGATTCCATGTGGTTTAATAGTCATCTTCTTTTATTGCAATCACTTAGAGAGTATCCAACCATCTCAAAAACCCTGTAGCCGGAGAGCTGAAGCTTACCCTCCTACTCTCGGCTTGGCAATCCAGCCTTCCCGGTGATGAACTCTCAAAGAACTCTACCCGCGCCTTGGCACGAGTGAAGACACCCCTGCCGCGGGCCTCTTCTAGCCCCACCATACGCCCATGCGGGCGCTTGTCAAGATTACGAAGGTACATGTGGGGTAACTGTACTTTAGTAAGTCCTTGGGACCAAGGTAACCTGCTCCACTCAATCTCGCAGACTTACCGCAGCTTGGCATATTCGGCTTTGGCCTGCTGGTAGATCGGGATATCGGGATAGGCGTCTTTCCAAAGGGTGAGGAAATTCTGATAGGCGGCCTTGGCTTTCGTAGTGTCGCCGGAGAGGGCGTAAGAGCGAGCCAGGCCGAGGCGCGCCAGCGCTCCCCAGGGAAAGTTCCACACCAGACCATAGTGGTCGATGAACTTCCGAAATTCCGCTGCCGCCGCGTTGCCGTCGTGCAACATGAGATAGGCTTCTCCCCGCAAATAGACTGGACACAGGAATACGTTGACTTGAGCCGGCGCGCTCAGTTCGATCGGGCTGGTCACCTTTAACAGTTCGATGGCGCGGTTAGGGTCTTTGCGCTCTAAGGCAACGGCGGCCCGGATCGAGGGCAGCCAGTACTTCTGAACCAGGGTGTCCAGCGGGTATGTCTTATCGAGTTCCGCCGCCAGCTTCTCCGCGCGTGCCGTATCGCCTGCACGAGCGAGAGCCAGTCCCGCCATCGCCTGCACATCGCGATTCGGGGCCAATTTCAGTGCTGCGTCGGCGTCTGAGCGCGCCTCTTTTCCATAGCCCGATTCCGCTTCGCGCAGCGCCGCCGCTGCCTGATACGTTGCGGCCGTCTCCTTGGCGTCGTTCTGCTGGGCTGAATCCGACGCCCGCTGGGTCAGCTCGCGCGCACTCTTTAACCTGCCATACCAGCCTTCCGTGTCGGCTTGCGTTGCGAGCAGAAGATCTTCCCTGCCTGGCTTGCCCATGGCTGCTGCTACCAGTTCCGCCATCTGCGCCGTGTCACCCTTCAGGAACGCCACCTGGTATGGGCTATTGAGCAGGAACTCTTTCGCCACCTTGCGCTCCTCGGCCTGCCTATACACCGCTTCCGCGTCATCCAGCCGGTTGAGGTTCGCGTAGTCACCGCCGAGGTTGGGATAGTTGCTGGCAGAATTCGGATCCAGGCGCATTGCCGCGCGGGCTTGCTCCAATGCCTTGTCCCAGTTTCCCAGGCTCATGTAGATGAATCCTAAGTTGGTGTACGACGCTTCGTCCCGCGGAAAGCTCTGTTGCCACAATTCGAGGGTCTGCGCCGCTTTCTCCAATTCACCTGTTGTGAACATGTAGTAAGAGGACTCTATGTGGAACCGTTCGCGTTCGCTCACCTTCTGCCGCAGCTCGTAGGCCTTGCGGGCATTCTCCGCCGCCCGCCCGGCTTCGTCGAGGTTATGGTAGGAGATCGCCATACCGGTGTAGGCCGCGGCGAAATTCGGGTCAATTTCCACCGCCCGCTGGAGCAAGGGCAGAGCCGCCGCATCCCCTTTTGTAAGCATCGTCTTTCTTCCCTGGCTGTAGGCCTGCAACGCGTCCAGCGATGGCGTGGTCGCTTCCTCCAACGGCGTGGCATACTTCTGCACTGACGCTAGCGATTCGCCCAGCTTACCGCGCAGACTTAACGCCGCAGCATCCAACGCCCTAAGCACCGCTTCCTTGCCCGCCGCCTGCTCTAGCGTTTCAGCCAGAACGTCTCCGCTATTGCAGTCCACCGCTTTCAAGCCAATCACATAGTCGCTACCTAGAACGGCAATCGAGCCGTTCAGCATCGCTTTGCTGCCCGTGCGCTGGCAAACCTCGTGTGCAACCTCCGGCGTTAAGGGGTCGCCGGGGGAGCGTCCCATCAGCCTCAATGTCCGATTCACCTTGCCCGGGGAAACCAGGTCGAGGAATGGCGACTGCTCCAACTGGATGGACAGTCCCTGCTTCAGGGTGTCATTGAATACCGGGTCACCGGTCTTGTTGTCGAAGTCGGCCAGCACGATCGTGTCTCTGTCGGTGAGGGCTGGGGCTTTGTGCGCGCGCCAGTAGAGGCCGCCGCCGACCAACGAAAGCAAAACGAGCGTTACGCCGATCCAGAACAGGCGACCCCGCCAAGACCGGGATCGCGATTCGGCAACCCGTGCAGCCCCATCCGCTGCCGGTGCTGCCTTCGGCATATCCGGCACAGGCACCGGATAGCTGGGCGCCGCCGCTTCCATCACCACCGCCGGCGCTCCGGCTCCACTGCTCCCCAAGGCAGCGCTGCGCTCCCGTTCGCCGGACTCGGACGCGACCACCCGGGGCCTCGGCGCAGGAATGACTTTCGAGACTACTGGCGCAATAAAGCGGTATCCGTGGCGGGGAAGCGTCTCGATATACAGCGGGTTGTCGGCATTGTCGCCCAGCACCGTCCTGATCTGCTTGATGCACTTGTTGACCATGTTTTCCACGTCAACGTCAGCCTCGGATTCCCGCTCCCACAGTTGTTGTTGGATTTCGTCACGGGACACGACCTGGCCGGCGTGGCTGGCGAGCAACGCCAGCAGCTTCCAGGGCTGGGGCGGCAACTTGACGACCGTGCCGGATTTGCGCAGTTCTTCGGTGTCGAGATTCAACTCGAAGACGCCGAAGCGGAGCAGGTTCTGCGTGGCGCTCACAACAACCACCCCTACATTGGGAAAGCCGGTGGGCCCGATTATAACCGCATTTTGCGGCCGCCCTGCCGCTCTAGGGCAGTTCGCCCTCTAAGACTCGCCAGAACAGCAGCTTAAACGGGCAGACAAAAATCAGCCGCCGGTTATTGCTTGCGCGGACGAGCTGACCTACTGTGCGCCCACGAGAGCGGGAAATTGAGCACAGCTTGACGACCTGTTTTCGGAGGAACGCATTCGGAGGTGGAACGAACCTTCCGCCTCCGGTGAGGGTCGGCTAGGCGGTGAAGTTGTCCCTCACCTTCCGATCAGTCGCCGCTACAACCAATGACCAAAGGAGGTCAATGTGAAAAAGCTATCTCTGCTGCTTCTGGTGTGCATGGTTTCCATGCTTGCTTTCGCTCAATCAGACTCCCCGTCCCCGGACGATTCATCCGGAGGGGGGCCGATCCGGCAAGTGTTTTCGCAAGATCCAGCTTCGGGCAATGACCTAACCCCGGGACGTACCACCCTGACTCCTGGCAGTTGGAACTACGGCGAGGTAGCCGTGGAGTACCCCGGTGAAGCGATCTTTACTTTGACCAATAACAGTTCGAACGACATCACCATCTACAGCATCAAAGCTAGTCCAACGCCCCCCTTCAAAGTAATCCCTGCCGCCGGTCCGACCTATTGCGGAGTGTTGCTAAAGTCAGGAAGCCATTGCCTGATTGCGGTGCAATTCCTGGCGAAAGAGCCTGGGCTGAAAACCGGGACGTTGACCGTGACCGACAGCGCTGACGACAGCCCGCAGACCGCTAACTTGAGCGGTACCGCCATACCCGACGTGACACTGACTCCAAGTAGCTGTAACTTTGGCGGCGTTTTTGTGGGCTACTCGGGCTATTGCACGGTGACGCTGACCAACAACGCGCCGACCACCCTCCACATCAGCAGCGTCGAAGCAGACCCCAATCCTCCTTTTTCGGCGAACAACGGTTGTGGAAAATCAGTGGCAGCATATCAATCCTGCTACATTACTGTGGTATTCACGCCAGACCGGCTCGGAGAGGCGACGGGTACGTTAACCGTGACCGACGACTCTCTGGACAACAGCCCGGCGTCCCTCGGCCTCAGTGGTTACGGCGTCCTGTGCAACCCTAAGTTTTGCCAACCGCCGCAGTAATCCCCCACGGTAACAACCCCTTGGGCACCTCGGCCCCAAGCCCGCGATGGAAAAAACTCCATCGCGGGCCTTGTCTAACTCAAGTGGTAGCAGAATTAGCGGTATGGAACCTTGGTGCCTATCCTTTCGGATATTTGCTATCCGATTGGTTAAGGTTGGACAGAATCCTCCGGCTAGTCCAGGGAAGGACCAGACGATCACTGAAGTCATGAAAGCTGGTAAAAAGGCAATGGTAACTGAATTTGTGACAAGAAGGCATTCCTATCAGGATCGCACTGGCACGCTGGTTGCATCGGCTATTCGCGAGCTACGACGCAGTGGCCCTAAGGAGGAAAGATGAAAAGGCTGTCTCTGCTGCTTCTCGTGTGCATGGTTTCCATGCTCGCTTTCGCCCAACCAGGCTCTGTGACTCTGAGTCCCTCTTCCCCCGTCGACTTGGGCAATCAAGCGGTATTAGACTCCCCGAGTATTGTGCCGTTCATCTTGCACAACGGAGGATCGAGTGGCATCACCATCTCCAAAATCCCAGCAACAACCGGGCCCGGATTTTCGGTCTCCGCGAACTATTGCCCACTTCGCCCAGTCCCGTTGGCGGGAGGCGCCAAATGTATTATTTATGTGGCGTTCCAGGCTCTCAGTACAGGGCCGAACCCGGGGACGTTAAGCGTGACTGACACCGCCGGGACGCAAACTGCTTCTCTTCACGCCGTTGGCGTTCATGACGTAACGCTGGAAGCCCTCGCGAACTGTAATGGCGAGGTCTACACTGCTCCATGTAAGGTGAGACTGGTCAACCAGTTGACGACTAGCTTGAAGTTCAACAATCCTCCCACATTGGATCCGGCGCCCGATTTTTATCTAGTTAGCAACGATTGCACCGGCCACCTGGATCCGCTTAGCTCTTGCACCTTTGAAGTCGAATGGGGAGCAAACGACTCGACCTTCGAAGTGGGTACGTTGACGGTGAACATCCAAAACCCTCCGGATGGCATTACCTCTCCTACGCAAAACCTGCTGGGATGCCGCGGTTATTGCCAAGGGCCGTAATGACCGGCCACGCGCTTTCAGTCCCAGGCTCGCGATGGGAGGAAAGTCTATCGCGGACTTGGGGCTGGGTTCTTTCTTGAGAAACGA
The DNA here is from genome assembly GCA_963791975.1 of uncultured Acidobacteriaceae bacterium. Taxonomy (GTDB): domain Bacteria; phylum Acidobacteriota; class Terriglobia; order Terriglobales; family Acidobacteriaceae; genus Bog-257. The sequence continues at coordinate 300,655 of CAWBUJ010000001.1, forward strand.
GGGCAATGAGGCCGGATCTACCCGCGATTGAGACAGGTGCGCACGACCTGCTCGATCGAATCTCGCAGCCGCAATGCCGCCAGCTCCGCTTCGGACACCCATCGGATCTCGCTGACGTCGGTTCCTGCCCGGGCTTCTCCGGAAACCAGCCGGCATAAATAGTCGATCAGGACATAGTGATATTGGGTGCGGCCCTGGTCATCGGTAAAGATGCTGTCGAAGATGTCGAGCACTTCTCCGGGTTCGACCACGAGGCCTGTCTCTTCCCGCACCTCGCGGCGGACGGCGTCGCGCAGGGTCTCGCCCAACTCCAACATGCCGCCCGGCACGGACCACTCTCCTATCAGCGGCTCAGTCGCGCGGCGCACCAGGAGCACGCGGCCACCGCTGACGACGACCGCGCCAACTCCGATAAGGGGATGCGTGGGATAAGAGCGTTTCACTGCGTGAAGAAGTCGCTGGGCCTGAAGCCTACCAGCTTCCAGCCTTTCGGTCCGAGCTTGAGTTGGAAGCGCATCTGGGTGCTGCGTTGTACTACCAGTTGAGTCTCGTCCGCGGGCGTGGCCGCCATGTCGATCTCGGCGATGGCGAATCCCTGGTCCTTCTCTGAAGTCACCTGAAGCACCTTGTAGCGAAAGCGGACCGACTCATACTGGGTGAAGAACGCGCGCATCTGATCGCGGAGTTGCGGATAGTCGGGCGTCGCCTGCTCATCGAAAACGGCCAGCACATGGGCGGCGCTGCGCTCCTCGATGCCGCGCTGCAAGGGCTCCAGCACGTCCCGGACGACCTGCTCGGTCGGCGTCAAGGGCTGCACGGCAGGCGGGTTCGGCTCGTCCCCCTCGGGCGCCGGGGCTTGTTGCTTTTGTGCGCGAAGCGGCAGTGCGGCCCCGCATCCGAACGCGAGCAGGAGTGCGACTAAGGCGGCGCATGCGATGCGTTTTGGCATCCAACCGTTATCTTGCGTGCCTTGCATGGCTCTCTCGTGCATAATACTGGTTAAACCCGGTTGCGTGCAGGGGTTTATTCAGATGGCAATTCAGAAGCCCAAGCCGGAACCGGAGACTCCTGACTCATCGGGGAAGGAAGCGGTGAATGGCGGGCGATCAAAACCCCCAGCAGACCGGGCCGCTGCGGCGCAACTTTCTAAAGGCAGAGGGGTTAGTGCCGATGTGGGCAGTATCGCGCTAGAACGATTCATGCTGTTGGGTGGCGCCGCCCAGGCAGCGCCGGAAGAGCCTGCGGTACTACGGGGACCTGTGGCTGATCCTGCCCTACTTGAACTGGTGAGCGACGCTGAGGTGATGCTGCGGGTTGCCGCGGGCGACGACGGCGCGTTCGATTATCTGGTGGAAAAATATCGCCGCTCGATGATCAGTTTCATGTACCGCATGACCCACAATCAGGCGGTGGCTGAGGAGTTGGCACAAGAGGTCTTTCTGCGGGTCTATCGTTCGCGGCAAAGTTATGCCGCGAGCGCCAAGTTCACCACCTGGTTGTACCGGATCGCGACTAACCTGGCGGTGAACCATGCGCGCGATACCAAGCACGAACGCCCGGCGAACACAGTGAGTATCGATGAGCCAGACACCGACACCGGGCTGACGGTAGACGTGGCGGACGACAGTTTGAACGCCGAGCAGACCATCCTTCGCCGGGAGCGTCTGGCGGCCATTCGCCGTCAGGTTGAGGCCCTGCCTGAGCGTCAGCGCATGGCTGTGATTATGCACAAATATCAGAACATGGACTATAAGCAGATCGCGGCGGTATTGAAGTTGAGCGAATCGGCGACCAAGTCGCTGTTGTTTCGGGCTTATGAGACGCTGCGGGAAACGTTGAAACAGTTCCTATAAGCGGGAAGTATGGTGCGGTTATGAAGTGTGAGAGGATTCGCGAAGAAATCGAGGAGATGGTGCTGAGTGGCGGCGGGACGGCTTCGCCCGCAGCGCAGGAGCATCTGCGGAGTTGCGTCGCGTGCGCTGAGGAACTTGCGTCGTTCCGGCAAACCATGGCCCTGCTGGATGAATGGCGAGCCCCGGAACCCTCGCGATACTTCAGCTCGCGATTGCAGGCACGGGTACGCGAAGAAGCTGCCCTGCAACCGGCAGGCTGGCTGGCGTGGCTGCGACGGCCAGTGATAGCTGCGGCGGCCATGGTCCTGGTCGCGATCGGCGTGAGTCTACTGGAGGTGGATAATTTCCAGGACCACAAAACGGTCGCCACCAATGACAGCGCAGTGCGAGTGAGCGCCCCCGGAACCGCAGTCAGCGATTTGCAGTATCTGGACAAGAATGCCGAACTGTTCTCGGAGTTCGACGCTCTTGACGGACAGTCTTCCACGGAGTAAGTAAGAGTCGTGCGTGCCTCAAAGTCCATTCTGCCTATCCTGGTGCTGTGTTTGAGCGCAGTGCCGGCGCTGGCGCTTTTTCCGGGATGGCAAAAGTCGGGAGGCGCGAGAGCAGCGAGCCCGCCACCCCGAAATTCTCAGAACTCTGCTAATAGCTACCAAAGTTCCGGCAATACTTACCAGTTTCAGCCCAAGGGTCCGGGACCGCACCGCGGCGACTGGTTGCGCAAGTACGGAAATCTTCCTCCAAGTGAGCAAGAGCAGCAACTGAAACAGGACCCCGGCTTCCAGAATTTGTCTCCTGAGAAGCAGAACAAGCTGCTCGAACGCCTGCACAACTTCAATAGCCAACCTCCGGAGAAAAAGGCGCAGATCCTCGATCGGATGGAGACGTTCGAGCACATGACGCCGGAACAGCAGGCCAACGCCCGCAACTTGTTCAAGCAGTACCACAGCCTTCCCGAAGACCAACGGAACAAGGTTTCGCAGGCCTATCGACGGTTACGCGGCATGCCTCCAGAGGCACAGAACCAACTGCTGAATTCTGACGAGTTCCGCAGCAACTTCTCGGACGAGCAACGGGAACTGCTGCGGGGAATGACCGCCCTGAACCTGCCGTCAAACCACTGACCCCGCGCAATGTCCGGGCTCCTCCGGCACGCAGCGCCGTCCGGCAAAATCGTTTAACATTGGTGTTTCCCGGCAAACGCCGGGCTGGATGCGGTTATTTGACTATCGATTCTTGCCATGATTGAGTTAATCCAGGGCACATATCGTTATCGTGAGCTGATCTGGGCCCTCGCCCTGAAGGAACTGAAGATTCGCTACAAGCGATCGGTACTGGGATTCATGTGGGCCTTGCTGAATCCTGCCCTGCTCATGGTGGTGATGACCCTGGTCTTTTCCAAGATCATGCGTTTCGCCATACCTCACTACGCAATCTTCCTGCTTTGTGTGCTGTTGCCGTGGACCTTCTTTTCGCAGTCTCTCTCCTACGCGGTCGAGGCCATTGTGAGCAACGGCGACCTAATCAAGAAGGTCTCGGTGCCGAAGCTGGTATTTCCGATGGCGGCGATAGTTTCCAACCTCATAAATCTTTTGCTGTCGCTGATTCCGTTGGCGCTGCTGGTGCCGGCGATGCGGCATCCCTTCTATTGGACGTGGCTGTACCTTCCGGTCCCGTTGCTGGCGCTGACGATTTTTACTCTGGGGATGACGTTCTTCTTCGCGGCCGCGAATGTGTACTACCGGGACGTTTCCCACATTCTGCAGGTGGTACTTTCGGCGTGGTTTTACCTTACCCCCATCATCTACCCCCTCGACTACATACCGAAGAACTATCAGTGGATATTCAAAGCGAATCCGATCATCTATGTGATTAACGGTTTCCGGCTGTCGGTTTACTACGGCATGCTGCCGAAGCCGCCGTCCATCATCGCTTCGTTTGTATGCGCTTTCATCAGCTTATTTATCGGGTTTGCCATCTTTCGCAAGTACCAGGACGATTTTGTGTATTACGTCTGAGCCGCCATGTCGACGACCGGTATTGCAATTCGCGTAGAAAATGTAACTCAGCGCTTTCGGGTCATCCATGAGCGCCATGACACTCTGCGCGGATTGTTCTCGAAGCTTTTTCAGAACCAATCCAGCTACCACGACTTCGAGGCGGTAAAGAACGCTTCGTTCGTGGTGCCGCGAGGTGAGATGATCGGGATCATCGGGCGCAATGGATCGGGCAAGAGCACGCTTCTGAAAGTCATCGCCGGTGTCTACCGGCCGACGACGGGACGGGTCGAGGTTAACGGCTCGCTTGCGCCACTGATCGAGTTGGGCGCCGGCTTCCATCATGAATTGACCGGACGGGAGAATATCCTGCTCAATGGCCTGCTGATGGGCTATTCCAAGCGCGACATGTTGGAACGTGAGCAGCGCATCATCGACTTCGCCGAAATCGGGGACTTCATCGATACTCCGGTCAAACAATACTCGTCCGGGATGTACATGCGCCTCGCCTTCTCCGTGGCCACGGAGATCGATCCCGATGTACTGCTGATCGATGAGATCCTCGCGGTTGGCGACGCGGCCTTCCAGCAAAAGTGCTTCGATCGTCTGCGCAACTTCAAGCGGGCGGGCAAGACCATCGTCTTTGTAAGCCATGCTCTGACCAGCGTCGAGGAGCATTGCGACCGGGCGCTGCTCATCGACAGCGGGTCGATCGTGGCCGACGGGCTGCCCCACGAAGTGATCGAGGCCCACCAGAGCTCCATGGCCCTGGAGGTCGTTGGCGCGCAGTAGCCGCCGCTCCCCAATGCACGCCGTCTTCGTACTCCCCCGCTCTTATCCCTATCGCGGCGGCTATGAAAACTCCATGCTGGCGCTGGCCAAGGAGCTGGTCGGCCGCGGACATCGCGCGACCATATTCACTACTGTGGCCGACGACTTGGAGGCGTTCTGGCTGGCGGAACGGAAACGGTTCGCTGCAGAGCAGATGTCGATTGATGGCGTGACCGTGCGTCGTTTTCCCATCTGCTACCGGGTCTGGCGCAGGCGTGCAACCCGGCTGCTGGGAGTGCTCCCGTACTGGAAGTGGAAGGCACAATTCTGGAGGCCGTCGTTCCGGATTCTCGGTTTGGCCGAGGCGCTGCGCAAGGTTGACGCCGACCTTTTTCATATTGGCCCTTTGCCCTACACCAACCTGATGTATGCCGGCTTACAGGCCGCCGAGGTGCGACGTGTTCCCATCGTCACCACTCCCTGCGCTCATCTCGGCGAAGACGATAACGATGAGGTGGCGCGCCACTATCTGCAGCCTTATCAACTCAAGGTCCTGCAGCGTTGCGCGAAGATTTTCTGCATGACTAATACCGAACTCCACATGCTCGAACGCCTGGGCGTGACTGCGGAGAAAACGGTCGCGCCGTGCGGCATCGATCGGGAGCTTGTCGTGAGCGGAAATCCCGAGTACCTGCACCAGCAATACGCTATCGATGGGCCGGTTGTATTGCAGCTCGCGGTGAAAACCTTCGAGAAGGGCTCCATCACGCTGCTGGAAGCGATGAATATTCTGTGGGCGCGGGGCTCGAAGGCATGGCTTGCGATGGCCGGTCCCACAATGTCAGACTTCGAGCGTTACCTGGCTGCGAATGCTCCGGCGAGGCCGCGATTCCTGAATTTGCCGGCTTTCGCGGACCGGGAGAAGCGTGACTTGCTGGCTTCGGCAACCGTGGTTGCGCAACCCTCGCGAGTAGAGTCTCTGGGACTGGCAATGCTCGAGGCTTGGGCGAACGCCAAACCGGTAATCGCAGCCGATATCGCTGTGTCGCGCGAGCTTGTTGCCGGAAGCGGAGGTGGTGCAGTGGTACGTTTCGGAGATGTCGAAGCCTTGGCGGGCGCCATCGAAAGGCTGCTGGCTGACTCTCACTTGCGCCATAGCATGGGACTGCAGGGACAGAAAAAGTCTCTCGCGTATGAAGGCGCCAAACTGCGGCAACACACCTGCGTGGAGATGGAGCGGGTTGTAGAAATGCACAAGTAGTCTCGCCGCGGCTGTTAACTGCAAACGACGATGTGTACAATCGCCAGCAGACCCGCGTGAAGACTGTCGCCATCGCAATTCCCTCGCTGCATCGCCCTGACCTCACCGCACGTTGCATTGAATTCATCCAGCAACAAACCCTGCCCCCAGACGAGTGGGAGGTGATCGTGGTTGAAAACGAGGCGCGCCCCGACAGCATTCTTCCCGATCCCTTGCCGACAAACACGCACCGTATTGAACTTCCGGCGAACGAAGGCACGACAGGCTCCATCAATCGCGCGGTTGCGGCGACCGAATCGACTTACATTCTGCTGTTGAACAACAACGTCGATCTGCAACCAGACTACATCGCCAGGCTGGCCAGTGCACTGGACTCCGATTCCAGGCTTGGTTTCGCCACCGGCAAGCTATTGCGCGCGACGCAGCGTACTCATCTCGACGGCGCAGGAGATGCAATCCTGCTGGCTGGTGCCGCCTATCGACTGGGTCATTTCGATCAGGATGAGGGCCAGTATGATACGCCCGCCACGATTTTGAGCGGATGCGGGGCCGCCGTGCTCTATCGCCGCGAGGTCTTCGAGTTGTGCGGTGGGCTGGATGAAGACTTCTTCGCCTATCTCGAAGACTTCGACCTGGGGCTCGGTGCGCACCTGCTCGGCTACGCTGGAATGTACGTACCGGATGCGGTCGCGTACCACGTCGGCAGCGCTACGTTGGGCGATGTGATGCATCCTCGCATTGTCGAGTACCTGACGCGCAACCAGATTTATCTTCTGGCCAAGAACTATCCTCGCTCCCTTTTGTGGCGCCTGGGACCACGGATCGTCGCCTACCAATGCTTGTGGCTGCTGTTTGCTCTGCGGAACGGAGGCGTTGGCGCCTATCTTCGTGGATCGTGGGCCGGGCTCCGCGGCTGGCGCAGAATGAGACGCAAACATCGCGACCTCATGGCCAAACGCCGTGTTACCGACGATGAGTTTCTTGCTCGCTTGAGGGAATCGGAGCGCCAGATTCATGACTGGCAGCAGTCGCAGTCTCCGGAGCGGCGCTCCGGCCTGCTGAAGTTCTACTTTAGAGTCTTCGGGAAACCTTGAATCAGAAGATCATCTGCAACCGGAGTGCATAGCTGCGAGGCGGTGCGATGGCATTCCCGGAAAACAGTCCTGCAAAATTGGTAAGGTTGAGGCGGTCATTCAGGTTCTGCGCGTCGAACTGCATATGTACGGCTGCGTTGTCTTTCTTCCAAACATCTGCCCCAACCGACACGTCGACGGAAAGCGAAGGACGTACGCGGTCGCGATAGAAATTCACGCGATCAATGACAGCCTGACCATATTGGGCAAGTGCTTCTTCATAAGTGCCGTCGAAATCAACCGGCAGGCCGCTCCCATACTCTGCTCCCACGGCACCCCAGAGTCGAGGCAGGAACTGGTAGCGAAAGCGCGTACGCACCGTGTTGCGCTGGTCCTGCGAGACCCAGAAGCGCCCGCTCAGGTCGGTGAGCGCATTGGTCGCCGACTGACCCAGAAAGAGGCCTCCGGTAACCGGGAAATATGCCGAACCAACCATGTAGGAATAGCTCACGAATCCTGATAGCTTGCCCCAGCGGGGAATGTTGAGTTTCCCCTCGGCTCCATAGATCTGCGCCTTGCGAAAGGCGATGGGAAAGCTAACCGGAGTGTTCAGCAGCAAATCGTCGTCGGCAAAGTTGTTTACGTCTCGAAAATATGCGTTCACGTCCAGGCTAAGCTGCCCGAGGAAGCCTTTGGTCATTCCGGCTTCATAGTAATTGCCGTGAGACGGCTCTACAGGCAGGCGCAGCACATTGGGGTTCAGAACGACCACATCCGGCGAGCTGGCCAGCAGTATATTTTCAAACGACGGCGTCTGGAAGACGCGATCATAGGCGGCATGGACCAGCAGCTCGTAACTCGGAAAATACCGCGAAATTCCCAGGCGTGGGCTGACCGCGTCTTGATTAACGATGAGCTGATAGTGGTCCCAGCGAATGCCCGCGCTGATGGTCCAGTTGCCCAGACGGATCAGGTCCTGCACGAACGCGGATTGCTCCAGATCGGGGCGATTTTCCGCAAAGCTGAACGTGGTCGGCGTGCCCGGGTCAAACTGCGAAGGGTCGGTAATAATATCGGCAAATTTTTCGTGCAGAAAGATGTTGTCCGATTCGACCCCGATCTTCCACTCTTGGTTGCTGCGATGAATGGAAAGCGCTGCCTTGAAATAACCCTCGGTAAAGTTGTTGCGCTGGAAGGCGATGATGGGGGTCGAAAGCAGGTTCGACGAGAGACCATTCGAGTTGTCGCGGACCATTCCTCCAAGATTCGCGAGAATGTTCACGGAGAAAACATGCTGGTAGGTGACGATCCCCATGTTTTCGAAGATGTCGCCATCCTGCCGCTGGCCCGCGGCTTGCTGTACCTGCTCGTTGGGGATTTCAAAACGCGCCAGCTCGTGGCGGAACATCAGACTTAAGCGGTCGCTTGGCGAAAAATCGCGCTCGTAGCTGCCGGCAAAATCTCCCAGGGTCCCGTTGTTGGTGTAGTTCTGGGTGACCGGAGGACTCAGGTAGCGGCCCGTCATCGCGCCGTCAGCGCTGACGCCGAAGGTGTTCTTGCCCCACAGATACTGGAGCATGGTGTAAGCGCTGGCGGTGTCGAAGCTGCCCCCCGAGAGGACAAGCTGGCCGTGGAAGCCTGCCCGAGTGTCGCGCGCGGTGTTGACTTCGACCACGCCGCCCATCTTTCTTCCGTACTCCGCCGGGATGCCCGCGGTATAGACGCTCATCGATTGCACACTGTCGGCTTCAATCTCCGGCCCGTAGCCGGGAGAACGGTTGTCGGTGAGCGGAATTCCATCCAGCACGAACTGGGTCTGGTACTCCGATCCGCGAGGATGGAGGACGGCGTTGCCTTCGTAAAGCCATCCCGGTTGCGAATTCACCAGGTCCTGCAAGGAGCGGCCTGGCAGCGAGGTGGTCCGGTCGGCAATCGTTTCCGAGCCGATTTGGTTGACCGCGCCGACGCGATGGGGATCGACGAGAGTGTCGCCTTCCTTAACCTCGATGGTCGTCTCGATGGGAACCAGGCTGAGTTTCACCAACTGAATGGTTGGAGATGCAGAACGAATCTCCACCGATTGCGACGCCGCAGCGAAACTTGCACGCCGGACTTCCAGATCGTACATCCCAAAAGGAAGGCGCTTCACCACTAGATCGCCAGCATCGTCTGTAAGGAAGGCACCGCGATAGTGGTTGGCTTCGCTCACCAGCTCTACTGCGCTCTTCACTCCGAGCCCCGCCGGATCAGTGACCTTCAGATGCAGTTCGCCCACATTGCTCTGGGCAAACAGCGGGGCGACTAAGAGAAGGAGGGTGCAGATTCTGTTCATGCCGCTGGTATCGGAGATGATGCTGGCTGGCCGCTTCGCAGCCCAAGAGCCGGTTGTTGAGGTCATTGTACGGCAAGACTCATGCGTGCCCGGCAGACCATTCAAGCTCGTAGGTGTAGGAACCCAAAAAAGCAAAGGCACGGATATTCTCCGCGCCTTGACGTCAAGATGGGTGACAGTTATCCCACCGGCACCGTGCTCAGCACCTCTTCTCGAATCTCGGCATCTTTCTTTACCTCGTCGTGACTGGTAGGCAGCGCCACGTCCAGCAGCTCCTGGATGGTCTTCACGTAGTGCAGGTTCAGCCCGGTGAGCTGCTCAGGCGTCAGGTCTTCCTGAACGTTCTGGCGGTTCTCGGCGGGCATGATGATGTCCTTCACGCCGGCGCGCTTGGCAGCCAGTGCCTTCTCTTTAATGCCGCCGATGGGCAGCACGTTCCCGCTCAGGGTGATCTCTCCGGTCATGGCGGTCAGCGGACGCAGCGGACGATCGGTCAGCAGCGAGACCAACGCTGTCACCATGGTCACGCCGGCCGAGGGGCCGTCTTTGGGGATGGCTCCCGCAGGCACGTGAATGTGGATATCATGATCGGCGAAAAATCCTTCGTCAATGCCGAGGTCCTTCGCGTTCGATCGCACCCAGGTCAGCGCCGCTTGCATGGACTCCTGCATCACCTGGCCGAGCTGACCTGTCATGGTGAAACCGCCCTTGCCCTTCATCTTATTGGCCTCGACGAAGAGCACGTCGCCTCCGGTCGGTGTCCACGCCAGGCCGACCGCAACGCCCGCGCGCTTGGTGCGCTCGGCAATCTCGCCTTCGGTGCGGATCTTCATGCCGCCAAGCATGTCGTGATGCTGCACCAGTTCCGGCGTCACCACGAGTTTGTCGTGCCTGCCCTCCGCAATGCGACGCGCCTGCTTGCGGCAAATTGTTCCGATGGTCCGCTCCAGGCTGCGCACACCGGCTTCGCGCGTGTAATGGCGAATGATAAAGCGGACCGTCTCCTCGGGAAATTCGATCTGCTCGCCGCTGATTCCGTTTTCCTCGATCTGTCGCGGGATCAGGTACTGGAAGGCAATGTGCACCTTTTCCTCTTCGGTGTAGCCCTGCAGTTCGATGATCTCCATGCGGTCGCGCAACGGGTCGGCTACGGGATCGAGCATGTTTGCGGTGGTGATGAACAGCACCTTCGACAAGTCAAACGGCACGTCCAGGTAGTTATCGCGGAAGCTGAAGTTCTGCTCGGGATCGAGCGCTTCCAACAGCGCCGACGCCGGATCGCCACGGAAGTCGCGTCCCACCTTGTCGATTTCGTCGAGCATGAAAACCGGGTCGTTGGTTTCCGCGCGGCGAATGCCCTGCATGATTTGCCCGGGCAGGGCCCCTATGTAGGTGCGGCGATGTCCGCGGATTTCGGCCTCATCATGCACCCCGCCCAGCGACAGGCGCACAAACTTGCGGCCCAGCGCTCGGGCAATCGACTTGCCCAGCGACGTCTTGCCCACACCCGGAGGTCCCACGAAGCACAGGATCGGACCCTTCATGCCGGGCTTCAGACGGCGAACCGAGAGGTAGTCCAGAATGCGGTCCTTCACTTTCTCCAGATCGTAGTGATCGGAGTCGAGGATTTCCTTGGCTTTCGGAATGTCCACTTCCACGCCGGATGACTTCTGCCATGGCAGCACCGCCAGCCACTCGATGTAGGTGCGCGTCATCCCATAATCGGCGGCCATAGGCGACATGCGCGCCAGCCGTCCCAGCTCCTTCAACGCCTCTTTCTTAACCTCGTCGGGCATTCCCGCCGCCTCGATCTTCTGGCGCAGCTCGTCAGCGTCACGCGTCGTTTCGTCCTGCTCGCCAAGCTCCTTCTGAATGGCTTTCATCTGCTCGCGAAGGTAATACTCGCGCTGGGTCTGCTGTACCCGGTCCTGCACTTCGCTTTGGATTTTGTTGCGTAGTTGCTGGACTTCCAACTCCTTGGCCAGGTGCTGGTTGATCTTCTCCAGCCGGACGCGAACGTCAGGGGTTTCCAGAACGTCCTGCTTGTCGCGAGTGGAGAGCGAGGGCAGCGAGGAGGCGATGAAATCGACCATGCGACCGGCATCGTCAATGTTTCCGGCTACGGTTGAAAGTTCATCCGACAACGTCGGTGAGCCGGCAACGATCTGCTGGAAGAGCGTCAGCACGTTGCGCTGCAAGGCTTCGATCTCGGCGCCCTTGGGCGTCGGCGGCTCGGGTATGGTCTCCACCGTGGCGCGCATGAACGGCGACAACTGCGCGTACTCCGTAACCTTGACCCGCTCCAGGCCCTCGGCGAAGACAAACAGGCTCTGGTTGGGCATGCGCACTACCTTGTGCACCACGGCCAGGCTTCCCACCGCAAACAAGTCGGTCGGCTGCGGGGTGTCTACCCGCGCCTCTCGCTGTGCAACCACAACAATGGTCTTGTCTTCGCCCAGCGAGTTGATGAGCTGAACCGAGCTTTCCCGGCCAACCGTCAGCGGCAGCACGGCATGAGGAAATAACACCGTGTCGCGCACCGGCAGGACCGGGAGGGTCCTCGCATCGGCGGAATCATCGCGCAGCTCAGGGTCAACCACGGGCTCTAAATCTTTATTATTCTTTGACATATGACTCCTTGAGTCTAATACACTCACAATTTAGATGTGGCTCGTTAGCAAAGGATGCACACCACATATCCATAAAGTTCTATAAGTTCGACCCCTAGGGGCCAGTGATCGTGCGGCGAGCCCCCATCGGTGCTATCGGCAGCCAGATCCGCTCTCTGAACCAAGAGGACTGCCGGGCTGAGAGGTCTGGTCAGAGCAACCGTCGCGGCAGGCGTCCCATTTCCAGAGCACAGGATTGTAACAGGCAACGGCAGCCTGGCAACGCAATTCGTTCCGGCCCTGGCCAGCCTTTCCGAAGCGGGAAACACAGGTTAACCGCCGACTCGTCTCGAGCTAAAGCGGCTTCGAGCCGGACGAGGGATAAATCCCCAACACCTTTACGAACTCGGCAATCTCCGCCAGATGCCGCAGAGCGTTGCGCGCGGCTTCGTCGTCGCCGCGCAGGATATCGGCGAAGAACACGTACTCCCAAGGGTGGCCGCGCAGAGGGCGCGACTCGATCTTGCTGAGATCGATATCGCGCAGCGCGAAAACGCTGAGCGCCTTGAATAGTACGCCCGGCAGGTTCTTCAGAGCAAAGCTAATGGAGGTCTTATTGGCGCCCTTGCCCGCGCGCTGCGATTTCGTAATGAGCAAAAAGCGCGTGTAGTTCTGGCGGTCGTCCTCGATGCCTGTCAGCAGCACTCGTCCTCCATACTGCTGCGCGGCTTGCGCGGGGGCGATGGCACCCGCATCGCGCAGCTTTTCGCTCATGATGTGTCGGAGGCTTCCCGCGGTGTCGTAGAAGGGCAGCGCCTGGATCGTAGGGTGCTTGCGAAAGAAGTTCCGGCACTGGTCCAGCGCCACCGGATGAGAGAGCACGCGACGAACCGCGCCCAGCTTGACTCCCGGCGGGGCGATCAGGTTGTGGCGTATCCGCAGGGGAAATTCGCGATGGATGAATACATTGCGCGTTAGTAGCAGATCGAAGTGCTCGGCCACCGATCCGGCCAGTGAGTTCTCGATCGGGATGACCGCTGCCTGCACCGATCCCTTTTCGATCCGCTCAAACACTTCGACAGAGCGCGCACAAGGGACCACGACGGCCCGCGGAAGCATCTTCTGTGTGGCTTCATGACTGAAGGAACCGAGATCTCCCTGAATTGCGACTCTCATGGTCTGCGCAGAGCATAGCAGAGAACCGTGGGCAGGCGGACCCGGGTTGCCTGCCACATGAATTATTTGTCAAGCCATAATACCGGGAATCTCGCTCCAGCAAACAACCGCCCCCACCTATTCGGCGTCCAACCAATAGCTCGTGAAGCGGATGGTGACAACGGGCGGAGTGAAATCGCAAAGGAGTCGGAGATGCTTTGGACAATCTTTGTAATCCTGCTGGTTCTGTGGCTGTTGGGCGTAGTCACCAGCTACACGCTGGGAGGATTCATTCACATACTGCTGGTGCTGGCAGTAGTCGCGCTGATTTTCCAGCTTATTTCAGGCCGCAGGACAGTGGTCTAAGGAGTCGCGAAAAACTCGCGCCTCAACACAATATTCAAAGTAACGAACCAACGGAGGTGAAAGATGGACAAGGACCGTGTAAAAGGCAAGCTTGACGATGCTGCAGGACGCGCCAAGCGTCAGGTCGGGGAATGGACGGGTGACACCAAGACCCAGGCTGAAGGCGCCGCCCAGCAGGTCAAGGGCAAGGTGGAAAATACCTGGGGCAAGATGAAGGACGCGGCCCGCGATGTGAAGGATGAAGTCAGGCGTCCTCACGACAAGAGCGATGCCGAACTGGAGCGCGAGCGGGAGCGCGACGAGGACGTGGCTTAATCGTCGTCTCCCGGGGGAACGCGGTAACAGGCGCCCGAGAGGGCGCCTGAATTTTCGCTACAGACGTTTCGTCATTAGAAATGCATCGAGTGCGTGGCTGGAGTAATACTTCGGCAACGTGCGCACAACCCGGTATCCAAGCTTGCGGTAAAGCCTCAGCGCAGGCTCGTTGTTGACCGCGGTCTCCAGCACAACCTGAGAGCAACCGGCGGCCCGCAGCCGCCGCTCACATTCTTCCATCAGCCGGGAAGCCAAGCCAAAGCGGCGAGCGTGGGGCGCGATGTCAAGGGTGAGGATGCGTGCGATTTTCCCACGGCCCGCATGGGCCACCGCGAAACCGGCAACTCTGGAGGCCGCTGTAGTATCGGAGCCCAGGCGCTCTTCGCCGATGGCTTCTCCGCGTGCAGTTTGCCCTTCCGCCACCAGCGTGATCGCATTGCGCTTCATGATGAAGCCGTTCAGCTCCATCTGGGTGTAAGCTATGCCATCAGGAAAGCAGAGTTGGTCGATCTGCCAGAGGCGATCGAAATCGGCAGCGCGATAGTCGCGCACGATAAACCGCGCGTCGCTGGGTTGGAAGCTCATCTCCCGTCAAGGCGAACCTTCCCTATCAGTTTACCCAAGACTAAGACGGGCCCCATAGGGGGCCCGTTGTGGAGATGGCTCCATGTGTCGTTGACTGTAAAACGGCTGGATGCGCCGTTCAGGCGACCTTATGCAATTTCTGTCCGACCTCGAGGAAGAGGTCGAGCATCTGCTTATTGAACTGCGGAATGTCGTTTGGCTGGCGACTGCTGATCCAATTGCGGTCGCGTATGACTGCCCCGTCGCTCCATTTGGCGCCCGCGTTCTTCAAGTCGTCCTGGATGGTGAAGTAGCTGGTCATGTGCCTTCCTCTGACCAGACCCGCCGAAATCAGCAGCCACGGACCATGGCAAATGACGGCGATGGGCTTGCCGGCATGCTCGATTTTCTGCACGAATTCCTGCGCTCTCTTTTCCATGCGCAACGCATCGGCGTTCATCGCCCCGCCCGGCAGCAGTACCGCATCGAACGTGTCCGGTTTTGCCTGGTCCAGCGTCATGTCAACTTTCACCTTCTGTGTCTTGGTATCGTGTTTTACCGCCTGGATCTCGCCGCTGTGCGGTGCTATGACGACGGTTTCGACGCCGGCTTCTTTCAGCGCCTTGCGCGGCTCCATGAGTTCGGCTTCCTCGAATAGGTCGGTCGCAAGAATGGCCACGCGGTAGCCTTGAAGTTTATTGTCAGGCATTTACATCCTCCAAAATATAGGGTTGGTTTCGTTACCGGTTGGGACTACAAAGCGAGCTATCTAGCGGTCATCTGTTTCTATGTGAATAGACGCGCGGATTCGAGAATGGGTAGTCAGGTGCGGAAATCGACTTTTGGATTGAGACATTCTCGATCTGATCGATCGCAATAATCGCCACCCACTCGTTATTGCGGTTCCGGTAGCGGACGACGCGGCCCCCGAGAAGGTCTGCTACTGCCAGGGGAGGCATGTCTTCGTGATAGTCGAAGAACGCCTGCTGCAATCTATCACCAAAGGGCAAGGTGCGAAATAGCGGATGCGGTGGTTGCCACTTGGTGGTGAAGAGCAGCACAACGTCATACTGGCCGGTGGCTTGTGCCGCGCGCATCATCTCCAGCTGCGAAAAATTTTCGACGGGAACCACGGTCAGCGGCTGCTTGACGTATCCGAGGAAAGGACGCGTAAGCTCATCCGAAGCCGGCCAGGCCGTAAGTACGCGCGCCTGCGGATATCGCGCCGCAAGTTCGTCGGCCGCAAGCTTGTGCAGAATCACGTAGTCGCGATACAGCAGCGTATCCTCGGGAGATATACGGTATGGCGGCGGGATGAATAGCTGGGCCACAAACGCAGCGCAGGTTAGCGCGATCCACCAGGTCCACCGCCGGACTCGCCGGTATAACGTGGAGACGCATATCAGGATCACCAGCGGGACGACTGGAAGCATGTAGCGCGCCAGCACTGCGCCTCCGGCAACCGAGAGCGCAATGATGTAGCCAAGAATCACCACCGCGAGGACAAGCTGCACGTTTATGGTAATCCGCGGGCGCAACGATCCGTCCGGCTGACGCAAGGGAGGACGGCGCATCGCTGCCGCGGCCGCCACAGTCAGGAGGAAAAGGTTCAAGTACCCAAACACATGCCACAGACGAATCAGCATCGCAAGCACAATGCGCAATGGACTCAGCGTGGCTTTCAGGTTGTAGCGCAGGTATTCGGGGTTACCGAGGTAGAAGCCGGTGCGATGATGATGGTAAAACAGCCATCCAGCCAACGGAATTACGCACAGCAGCAGCGAGAGAGTTCGCCGCAGATCCCTCGGATAGAGGCACAAAGACTCCGTTCGCGATTTCGCCAGCAGCGGACAAACCAGCTCCCATCCCAACAGCGCCATGGGAGCGATGATGGCGGTCTCCTTGGCCAGCGGCGCGAGGGCGAAGAACACAATTGCCGCCACCGGCCTTCGTTCCGCATACATCGCCAGCCCCCAAATCGTGAGGGCGGCCGCCGTCATGTCGAGGTGGGCCATCGAGCTCTGGGCGAAGAACACGGGGTAGAACGCGGTGCACAGCAACGTAGCCATCGCAACCGACTGGTTGGCCACATCACGCGCCAATCGCCACAGCCCAAGCAGGGCAAACGCCGCCACCAATAACATGGCTGTTCGCGTCACCGCCGGGGTGAAGGCGCTGAACTTCCACCACAAGGCAAGCCAGAGCATCACCAGCGGAGGATGCGCATTGGACAGCGTGGTGTGCGGTATGAACGAGCCGGACAGCAGCAGATCGCGCGCCGCAGGAATGAAGTAGCCGGCTTCGTCCCAAAAGTAAGGCAGGCGCAGCAGCGGGAGGTGCGAGAGGAAGAGACCAGTGAAGATGAGCGCGTAGGCGGAAAGATACTCGCGCGTCGATTGCGAGGTCTCAGAACCAGTTTTCAATGACACCACCGCGAAAATGCTTAGTGGATCGGTCCCGAGCCCGGGGTCATGCGCGGATCGAGCTTGATCTCGCCAAAGGTGTTTTCGTAGTTGACCAGGTTCTGTTGCAGGATGGTGTACAACGCCTTGGCCTGCTGCGGGCTGAGATAAATTCCCTGGAAGTTGCGCACGTCGACGTGGGTTTCGTCCTGCTGTTGCAGAGTGCCAAATACCAGGAAGAAGTCCCAAACATTCACCCGCACCTGGACGCTGTTAGCATAACTCTCGCGATAGTCGGGCGTATTCGTCAGCTGAATCGATGGCTGTGTAGGATTTTGCATGATGACACCGAAAACCGCAGTGTAACAGAACAGTGGGCAGTTGCCAGTTGCCAGTTCTCAGTTGCCAGTTAAAGCGTCGCACAGCTTCTTCTGACAACTGGGAACCGGCAACTGATCACCAAGACGCGTCATTCAATCTCCACCTGCACAATCATCTGGGTGCCGCTATCGAGCTTGATTTCTTTTCCGCCGGACATGAGCACCGAATTCTCGCCCAGCTCGAGGTTACGAATTCCGACCACCCCCTTCGACTGCCCATTGAGTATGGGTGCTGAGGTATGCACGGTCTGACTCGTGCCGCCCATTGGCGGGGGCGTAGTCCCGGCCCCCATCCCTTCATGTCCGGCCATCATGCCGGGACCGCCCACCGAAACGTCCGGCTGGGCACTCGAGGTCAGACTGGGGCCCACCGCCTGAAGGATGCCCTTAATGGCCATCTCTTTCCCATTCGGGGTAGTAAGTTTGTCAAACGTAATCCCGAGTTGCGCCTGCGGGTCGCCTTTGGAGCGGGCCTTGGCTACGGTCACGTGGCCGATCAGCTTGCTGCCCTTGGGGATGGTTTGCCCGTCTTGGGCGCGCAACTCTGCAGTGATCTGGGCGGTGACGGGATCGCCCTCTTTGAGCTTCTTGGAGTCGAGCGACCTTGTCAGTTCCGCCGGCATGGGGCCATGGGGCTTGCCACTTTCCGCCGGCGCAGCCGAAGGTGAAGTCTGGGCTGGGTCTTGCGAGGCATAGGCGATTTGTCCCAGACAAAGGAGAGCGGCCAGCGCCGCCACGAACAGGCAATTTGCAGATCGAGGCATCATTTCGCTCCTTGTAGGAATGGGCGAGCGCTGAGCCACCAACCTGAGGCCCCGCACTTCGCCACTCGTGGTTCGCCCCGAAACAGTTTACTCCTATGTCTCGCCCCAACCGAAACCTACCGAACGAAAAAAGGCGGCCCCAAAGGGCCGCCGAAGTGAAGCAGAGTCGAACTGGTTAGAAAGTGATCTTGCCGGCGAACTGGACGATTCGTCCGGAAGGCAGACCGGTGAAGAACGACCCGTAGGGGCCCGTCGGCGGCGCCGTCGTGGTCTGGATTTGACCAAAGGTCCCGTCGGCCAGGTTCAGGTCCGGGTTGGTGAAATTCGGGTGATTGAAGATGTTGTAGAAGTTGGTCGTGAAGTTGAAAACGAACCTCTCGGTCAACTTGAAGTTTTTGCCAATGGTCACGTCCGAGTCGAAGAAATGCGGACCGCGGTACATGTTGCGGCGTTGGTTCGGCCAGGTCCCGAACTGGTTCGCCGGTGCAAAGGCAGCGGCGTTCAGACACTGGCTGTTACCGTTGACGCACCCCATTTGGCCATCGCCGGAGATTACGTTGGCCACGGTGTTCGTCGGGCCATAGTTGGTGATCGAGGTGTTGCCATCGATGACCGACAGTGGCAGTCCCGAGCGCCAGAAGAAGTTCTCCGACAGAATCCAGCCGCCAAAGGCCTGATTGGCAAAGCTGTTGCTGAACTTGTACGGCATCTGCCATACATAGGTAGCGTTGAAGGAGTTACGAATGTCGTAATCCGCGTTGCCGTAGTTGTTGCACTTCAGACAATTCGGGTTGATCTGGTAGGTCAGCGAACCGAACGACTGAGAGTTGTTGTACGGAGTGGAGCCGATACCGCCGTTCGAGACGTCGTCCATGGCATGGCCCCAGGTATAGCTGGCCTGGACGGTCAAGCCGTAGATCAACCGTTGATTGTAGCTGGTGGTCAGACCGTTGTAGTTGGATATGCCGCTGGAGGAGTACTGCTCCACCGCGGTGAAGATAGGCGTCGGCGCAGAAGCAGGAAGACCCAGCGAAGCGCCGGAGGCATTCAGGCCCTCGTTATAGATCGGGATGTGAACTCCGTGGTTCCCCACGTAGTTTACCGACAGAGAGGCCTTGTCTCCCATGATCGCCTGCTCGAACCCGAAACTCCACTGCTCGTAGTAAGGAGTATGGAAGGTCCCGATCTGGTTATGGTAGGCGGGAGTCCGGAACTGCGATCCCAACTCCGCTTTCAGCGTGTTATAGGAGGCCCCACTGTCGAAACCCGACATGATGGCCGCAGCCGAGTTTGCACCCTGAATATACGGACTGTCTGAGGTGGTGGTGTCGCCCCACTGCGGGCCAGTGATGCGGACTTCAACCAATCCCGGCAGGTTGGTCATGAACTGATCGGCAACCACTGACGGGAAGGCATCGTAGAAGATGCCGAAACCGCCGCGGAATACCGTATTCGGGCCCACCGGCGTCCAGGCAAACCCGAACCGGGGTCCGACATCGATCTTGTCCGTGGCGTTATACAGTTGGTGGTTGTTGCCGTTGATAATCGAGTTGTACGGCGTGGACTTGCTGAGTTGGCCATTATCCAAAAGGGTGTTGAACGGCGCGTTAAACAACGACCCGCAATTGGTCTGGCAGACTGGGTTGGAGTTCTTCTCGAAGCGCACCGCCAAGGTAAGTTTCAAGTTGTTGCTGACGCGCCACTCATCCTGCGCGTACATGCCCAATCCCCACAGCGCGACCGGCTGGGTCGACCGGGAGGGGAAGCGCTGACGGGTCTGGAGCGCGGTTCCGTTGTAGAAGTCAAGGACGCCGCCATCACTGTAGTTGGGGTCGCCCACGACTACTCCGGAATTACCCGTTACGTCGCCGATGAGGACTTCAGGGTTGTTGAGAACGCTGAAGGTGTAATCGGTAATGTCATAGCGACGGAAGTTGCCACCGAACTTGAAGCTGTGCTTGCCTTTGGTCCAGGAGAGATCGTCGATGAACTGGTACTGCGTAACGTTGCGCCCCTGGGGGAAGTCGAAGGCATAGCTGGTGATTCCGCTTGGATCGCCCAGATTGAACCCCGTCGAAATGATCGAATACGGGAACACGCTCGGGTCCTTCTGGGTGAAGATCGCCTGGTAATGGCTGAGATCGGCGTTGAACTGGTTGGTGACGTTCGAGCTGAACTCGTGCGTCCAGCCGAACTGGCCATCGTACGCGGGCTGGTAGCTGGCCGCACTTAGACCGGGACTGAACGGATCAGCCAACGTGGCCTGAGTGCCGTGATCGATACGGGTACGGAAGTAGAGTTGGTCTTTCTGGGTGGCGTTCCAGTCTATTTTGAAGGGCAGGATCCATTCCGTACCCGGCAGGGCCGGCGTTGCCTGGTAAGTTGAGAAGCAGTTGTTGGCATTGAACGCCGGATTGACCAAAGGCAACGCTTCGCCGCAACTTCCCGCAATGTAATTGGTTCCGTTATACCCCTTAGCGTTGCTATACAGGCTGAATAGCTTGCTGTACAGCCCCTGCTGGTTCGCCGGCAGATTGAGAAGCGTCTGCTGCATGAAGGTCGGCGAGGGCACATAGACAGGCTCGCTGGAAGGCACGATGTACTGAATCGCTTCGTAGTCCACGAAGAAGAACCACTTGTCCTTCTTAATTGGACCGCCTAACGAGGCATACCAGGAGTTGTTGTTGGCAAACGGCCGGGCCGTTCCGTAGTGATTGTTGAACCAGTCATTGGCGTCCAGGGAGGAACCGGTCCAGGCATAGCCTACGTTACCGTGATACTGATTCGTGCCGCCTTTGGTTACGTAATTGATCTGGGCACCAGCCTGCTGGCCGTATTGTCCAGAGTAGGCGTTGCTGCTGATGACGGTGGCTTCCTGCAACTCGTTCTTGCCCAACGTCAGGTTGGTAGCGCCCGAGTTGTTCAGGTTCAGGTACGGGTCCATATCGTTCTCGCCGTTCACCGTGAACAGGTTGGAAGTGGCGGGAAGACCATTGGCGCTGAAGTTGCCGTAGCCCTGACCGGTATTCATGGTTATGCCGGGCGCTGTCTGGGCGATATAGGTGAGATCATTGCCGCCATTCGGCTGGTTCTGAATGATGTTCTGGCCGAAGTTGGTGGACAGGTTGGCATTGTCGGTGTTGACCAAGGGCACAGCGGTGGTGACTTCTACCGTCTGGGTGGTCGAACCTACCGACATCTTGATGTCGACGACGGTTGCCTGGCCGACGGTGACAGTAGCCGTTCGCTCGGCCTTAGCGAAACCTTGAGCGCTGGTTGTAACTGTGTAGTCTCCCGGAGGCAAGAGAGAGAAACGGTAGAAACCGGTTGAACTGGTGGTGGCTGTACGGGTCGCACCCGTATTGTTGCTCTTCAGGTTCACCGTGACGTTCGGCGTAACCGCGCCGCTAGCGTCTGTAACCGTGCCGGTAAGGTCGCCCGTTATCAGCGACTGGCCAAAGGCTGCCGGCGCCATCAGTAGGGCTGTCAGCAACAGCGTTATCGTGAGCGCATAGAATCTTTTCATGGAACGAACCTCTTCTCCTTGCACAACACTTATATTCGCCAAGCATCCGTGCAGAATAATCTTGGCTCTATCTGTAAGAGAAGAAGCATTTGGATTACCACTCCTGCTCCGTGCGAAACTTGGTATAAACCATTACATATGAATGTGATAGAAGGTTGGAAGAGGAATGCACACTCCACGAAAGTACCAGTTTTCACATATCCCAAGGCGCGATCTCCAATTTTCCGTAGGTTGCTTGGTACCGCGACCTCAGGATCGGGGAGGGATATCAGGATTAGTCCGCTTTAGTAGTACCGCTACTTTGATGGCATCGTGTAGTAGCCGGTGCGATAGCGGAGCTGCAACTCGGCCGGATGGGGAGCGTCCTGGGTGTTTGGATTGACCTTGATTTCGATGCGCCGAAAATCCGAATCCGTCAGTCGCTCGCTGGGGTAATAGGCGATCAGGTACTGGGTGCGCAACTCGTCGCCAATCTTGCGGAAGGCGGCATCCAGCTGCTCAAGTCCGCTGGCGTAGAAATACTTGCCACCAGTGTCGCGCGAGAGCTGGATTAGCGCATGTTCACCGCCGATGTCGCGGCCGGCGCTGTTTTCGATAGGAACGATGATGATGCTGTAGAGGATGACCTCGGCCTGCAGCGCCTCGCGTACAGCCTCCTGGTAACTGGTCTTGCTGACCGTGTCGCCGCCATCGGTGATGACCACCATGACTTTGCGGCCGCGCCGGGCCATCAGTGCGTCGGAGCCGAGGTACAGGGTGTCGTACAGTGCGGTTGCCGCTCCCGAATGAATGTGGTTGATGGCATGATCGATCACCTTGAGGTCTGAGGTGAAAGGCGTGACCTGGTCCACGATCTCGCTGAACTGGAACAGCGAGATGCCATCGATGGGACGCAGGATGGCATGGGAGAAACGGCGCGCCGATTCCAGTTCAAGTTTCTGATCGCCGCGGGTGCTGAGACTGGTATCGATAGCTACCACGATGGAGAGCGGCAGTTCCGACTCGCGATGAAATACGGCGATCTTTTGCGGCTCGCCGTCTTCGAACACCTGAAAGTCCCCTTCCTTCAAAGACGAAACCGGAGAACCCGCGTTGTCGGTGACCGTGGTGAACACGTTCACCAGCTTGACGTTGACCTTTATAGTCGTATTTGCTTGCTGATCCGCATCGCCCTGAGCTGTCTGGTTTCGCGGCTCCGGCGGACGCGGAACCGTGCCTTGCGGCAGGGGTTTCAGTGCGTCCGGCGGACGAGGAACGGTACTCTGCGGCTGGCTTTGAGCGAGCAAGGTGGCGCTGTGGAACACGGCGGCGAGCACGCCGAGCGCGGCAAAGACGCAAATGGAGGACTTGCGGACGAGAGGCATCTTGTAGATAAAACCCAAGTTCCTTTACTTTGACGCGCTTGTGCCGGCCAGCGGAACGTCCGGGGGAAAAGGTTCGCCGTCGGCCCACACGGCGCCGTCCTCAAAGAACTCTTTCTTCCAGATCGGCACGGTCCTCTTCAAGGTATCGATGAGCCAGCGGCAGGCGTCAAAGGCGGCAGCGCGGTGCGCCGACGCGACTGCAATATAGACGCTGCTTTCGCCGATCTGTAACCGGCCCAGGCGATGCACCAGTCGCACGTCGTGAATGGCAAAGTTGGCCAGCGCCTGCTTGGCCAACTGCTCCATCTGGCGCAGGGCCATGGCTTCGTAAGCGGAGTAGTCGAGATACAAAGTCCGGCGTCCACGCGATTGGTTCCGCACGATGCCGTCAAAGATCGTCACCGCACCGTCTTCGGGGTGTTTGATTGCAGCTAGAACGGCCAGTGTCTTGATGGGCTCATTCACGATCCGGGCGTGCTCGGTGATCAGCGGAATCGGAGTTTCAGCGGTCGAATCTTCGTCCGTCAATCCTCCGCTCACCGGAGGAACCAGGGCAACCTCATCGTTGTCATGTAGCTCGGCGGAGAGGTCAGAGTAGTCTTGGTTTAACGCCAGAGCGATGGAGTTGCGAAAACCGCTCAGCTTGGGAAAACGCCGCTCCAGATCCAGGTAGAGGTCGCCTAAACGCGAGCCTTCGGCAATCACGACCGCCTCGCGATCACAGCCCGCGAGGTCTCGAAGCATGCCGAGATAGAGCACCCGGACTTGCATGGAGTTTAGGATAGCGCATGCTGGTTTGCAGCGCCTTCCTTCCCTCATGATCGCTCGGGAAAAGACTCCTTCGACTCTACAGAAAGAGCCGCGATAGATCGAAGTTGCTGCGACGCCGGACGCTTGCAGGTGCGATGCCCTGCACGTCAGCTCTTCTGTGATTTCGCAGGAGGAGCCAGCGCGATAGCCGCCTCAGCCGTGAGCATCAGGAAGGTAAAAGTCTCCTGCAGGTAGAGGCCGACAGTGGTATCGGTGTGGTTCGAATAGCCAATGGACACATCCTGGCCAACGTGCAGATCGAAATCGCCGCCGCGGGTGGTGACCACAAACGCACCGTGGATGGCAGGCGCCCAGATGATTTTGTCGTCGACCAGCCGCTTGACATGTTCCAACACCGGGTATCCGTGATCGCTGGTCTCCGCCAAGGCCGTATAAACATCGGCATCAAGTAGCACCGCGTAGGGGCCATTGACGCCAACGAGCCGCAAGTGGCTCAGGCCTTGGGCGATGGCTTCCGGATACCCTCGCACATCACTAGGGAGCGTCATCGCCGGATTGCTCGTTCCCTGCCGGATACCCACGATTCCGGCGGCGGCATAGCCTTCGAAGATGGCGCCGTCTTCGGCATAAGCGAGCTTGCGGGCAGCGTCCTTTGCCGGCTGCCAGTCCGAGTCGTCAGCGCCACGCTCGACGTCGTCGATGGCCCGGCGCTCCAGTTCGAACGGAACACGCACCTCGACAAGAGCCTTTACTTCCATCTGTCGGGTGACGACACCATCGCTCGGGGGCGAGACCGTCAGCAGATGTCCGGTGCCGACGGCGGAGAGATTCGTGCCCGCCGGTCCATGCATATCGACTATGCGCCTCCCTGCGAGGTGGCGCTTGAGGGTGCGCGTTGTTTCCTCTTCGATCTGTGCCCAGGCGGCATCGGAAATGGGGGCAAGCTCTCGATGCAGGTTATTCATGTTGGATTTCTCCTCTAAGGGACCCGATACCGAGCGAGCTATCGCTCTTGCGCGCCGGCGGAGAGGCTTCGACCTCCGGCTCGGCGGAGGCTGCTCCAGCAGCAGGCTGGCCGTCGGCTACGTTTTCAAGAAATGTTGTGCAGGGCGCGAAAAACAAGCTTCCGGTGACAGCGCGACTGAAATCGAGCAGCCGGTCGTAATTGCCGGGCGGGCGCCCAATGAACATGTTCTCCAGCATCTGCTCAATCGTACTGGGAGAACGGCTATAACCGATGAAGTAGGTGCCGAACTCGCCCGGCCCGGCCCGTCCGAACGGCATGTTGTCGCGCAGGATCTTGATCTCCTTTCCATCCTCGACGATGGTTGTGAGTGCGTTGTGGGCTGAACTCGGCTTGATGGAATCGTTCAATTCAATGTCGGACAGCTTCGTGCGGCCGATGATGCCTTCCTGTACCTCCGTAGATAGCGCGTTCCACCCGGCAAGATCGTGAAGATACTTCTGCACGATGACATAGCTGCCACCCGCGAATTCGGGGTCCTCCTCGCCGACAATCACGGCGTCGGTCGCCGCCTGGCCCGTCGGATTCTCGGTTCCATCGACAAAACCTATGAGATCGCGGTCGTCGAAGTAACGGAATCCATGCACCTCGTCGGCCGGCGAAACAGCATCGCCGAGACGGGTCATGATTTGGGTCGCCAGCTCAAAGCACAAGTCCATGCGCTTGGCGCGGATGTGAAACAGCAAGTCGCCCGGAGTAGAGACGGCATGTCGGGCCCCGGCACGGATCTCACGGAACGGATGGAGCTTCGCCGGCCGCGGCGGCCCGAAAAGCCGATCCCACGCTTCCGACCCAAACCCCATGACGCAGGAGAGTCCGCCCTCAATGTCGCGAAATCCGACCGCTCGCAACAGTGCGGCCAGGTCTCCGCAGAACGATCGAAGGGTAGTGCGATAGTCGGGGCCGGGGTTGAGGGTAACCACGAGAAAGATTGCGGCGCGAGTAAGTGGTGCGACGATTGGTTGCGGGATGCCCTGCGTGGCACCTGCCGTCACGAGCGCGGTCATCGGATCGGATGCCATTGGTTGCCATCCTCGGGCCTGGAGACACTTCACTTCTCGAATTATCGCTTCGCCTCGGCGCAAACGTCGGACGGCAAGCTTACCATCGTCAGCGCCATCGCACAACGCATCGGCCGCTTTGAGCTGGCCAATCCGCGGGACCAGCAGTCTGGTGGGCATGGCGGCGCAGTTCAGCTTCACGAAGGGGCAGGCGTGCCGCGAGCTGAGATTATGCAGAGCACGCGCAATGAGTTCCTTTCCCGTGCCAGTCTCGCCATAGATAACGACGGTGGAATCGTTGGGGGCAACGGTCTCGACTTGCCGTAAGAGCGAGCGCGGCACCTCGGCCGACGCCCAGCCCCTGTGGCTTGGTTGTGTAAAAATCTTTTCCAGGCTTTGCGGGTCGATGCCAACACTCGGCGGCCTTTGTTGCTTCTGGCCAAGCTGCCTCAAACGCCGGCCCCTTCCCCCACACCTCCATCCCCGCAACGAACAGCCGCCATTGGGGCGAACAAAAACCGGAGAAAGTCTCGTTATCCCTGGACTAAAGATGGGGGGCAGGTCAAGTCACTGACGTGTTCGGGACAGGTCACCTGTGACGGAAGCAGCTTTATCACTGCGCTCAGTCGAAAGTGAAGTGAATTTGATTTGTGGAACCACGGTTTCGCGGAAGCATCCAAAAAAGAGGTCTTGCTGCGTGGGCATTCGTTCTGACCTGAGTCGAACACGATGCATCGTCGGCTCCCAATGTTGATGACATGGCTGGACTTTCGCCACTTCTTAGAGTAGAGCCGCTCGCTCGTAAGGAAACGTGGAAAGAGCTTTCATGGAACTAGAAACCCAATCATCTCCGCAACTGTTGTCGAACCCTGACCGAAGTCAAATTGAGCATGCGTTTTTTTCCACTGGGTCTGGGGTTGAAATTCTCAAGTTGATTCTCGCTGGATCTCCGCTACCTGACGTGCTGGCGATCATTGCCCGGTTAGTCGAATCCCAAGGCGAGAACATGTTCTGCACGATCTGGCTTCCGGATAAGAGTGGGAGGCAACTGCATTGCGTTGCTGCTCCTAGTCTTCCTGGGTTTAGCGCTCGCGTAGGACCCATGTCTATTGGTCCGAAGGGCGCATCCTGCGGGACAGCTGTTTATCGGAAGGAGCCGGTTTATGTAACCGACATTCTCACCGACTCCCTCTGGGACGACTATCGAGACCTCGTATCGCCGTACGGGATCCGCTCGGTTTGGTCGCGTCCGCTGTTCACGAGCGAGGGCACGGCCCTGGGTACTTTCGCCGTCCTTTATCGTGAGGCGCGAAGCCCAGGCAGAACGGACCTGCAATTGATCGAGCATGCCAGCTACATCACACGGATTGCCATAGAGCGCCACATTAACGAAGAAGCGCTACGGCATGAGCGCGATCGCCTACGCTTGCTGCTGGAGATTACGAACAGCATGACGTCAAAACTGGACCTTAGCCAACTGGTTGAGGCGCTATCCACGAACCTCCTGAGCGTAACGCGATGTGATTTTTGCGCTTTGCTTCTGCCCAATGGTGATACCGAGCGATTGCGCCTGACCACCCTGTACAACCCTGATTCACGAGGATCCCTCTCAGACGGAACGATCGTGCCGATCCACGGGTCGAACTGTGGCAAAGCCTTCTGGACCGGCAGGACTCAACATTTCGACAGGCTTGAGGACGTGCGCGATGACCCGGAGAGTTTTGGCAACAGCATAGGTAAGCACGTCTATGAGAGCGTCATGGGCGAAGGCTTGGAGTCGGGGTGCGACCTCCCGCTGATCGGAAGAAGCGGCGTGATAGGCGTGTTAGCCGCCCTAAAGCGGTCTGAGAGGGCATTCGGACCAGATGACATCGTCTTTCTCGAACAGGTGGCTCGCCAGGTAGCCATCGCTGTAGAAAACGCGTTGGAGTACGAAAAAGCAATAAAGGACAGAGACAAGGAAACGGAACAAAGACGCTACCTCGAACAGGAAATTCGCATTGACTTTGGCGAAATCGTAGGAGAGAGCCCCGCGTTGAAGAGCGCTCTGGACTTGGTTTCCGTAGTGGCACCTACGGACTCGAGCGTACTCATTCTGGGGGAGACCGGAACAGGCAAAGAACTCATCGCGCGTGCAAGCCACAATCTGAGCAGCCGCCGGGAACGCGCCTTTGTCAAATTGAATTGCGCCGCAATCCCCCTCGGTCTGCTTGAGAGTGAGTTGTTCGGCCACGAAAAAGGCGCATTCACGGGAGCAATCTCACAGAAAACGGGGCGCTTTGAACTCGCGAACAAGGGCACGCTTTTTCTTGACGAGGTCGGGGACATCCCTCTGGAACTTCAAGCGAAGTTGCTGCGCGTCCTACAAGAGCAGGAATTCGAGAGGCTCGGCAGCAACCGCACGCACAAAGTGGACGTCCGGCTGATTGCAGCCACGCATCGTGATCTGTCCAGCATGGTGAAGCAACTCACATTTCGCGAGGATCTTTATTATCGACTGAAGGTCTTTCCCATACACGTTCCCCCCTTGCGTCAACGCCGCGAAGACATCCCACGACTGGTGCGACATTTTGTGGATCTCTACGCCAAGAGAATGAACAAGAACATCAACCAAATTCCCGCAGACACGATGGATGCCCTCGTGCGCTATCGCTGGCCGGGAAATGTTCGTGAGTTGCAGAACTTCGTCGAAAGAGCAGTGATTCTCTCTCCTCACACTGTACTTCGTGCTCCGATTGCCGAGTTGGAGCCGTTTAATGCCCACCCGGAGCGAAATGCCCCCATCGGTGGGCTCGCGGAGGTGGAACGTGATCACATCCTTCGTGCGCTCGAGGCCAGCAACTGGTTAATCGGGGGTCAAAACGGTGCTGCTGAGCGTCTAGGAATGAAACGAACCACATTAGCTTACAGGATGAGACGGCTTGGCATAAGGCGCTCCACCGAAATCTCCGGCAAGAACGCCAACAGTCGCGGACACGCTTAATCAGGGTATTCCTTGGCCGATTCTTTTGTTCCGTGACAAACTCCGCGACTACAGGTTGTCAGCGGCAAATATTTGTCACAGAATCCGTCCCCCGGGGTCGAGACATTCTCTCCCGTCTTCCATAAGCATCTTTCAGCCCCAGAATAACTTAGGCTTCGGAATCAGTTTCCGGTTGTCAGGTCCACTTCTTGGCGCGCCAATTGCGCTAAGGCTGTGTTATGTGATCGCAACAGAACATCATCATTTGATGGCCGGGAGAAAGCGTCTTGAGTGGGAGCCGTTCAGCGGAAGTGCAACAGGACGGAGTGATGAGGGCAGCCGTTCGACACCATGTGGGATCAGGGTCTCCCACCTCCCTTGAGGCCGCGTTGATCGCGCGTGTTCTCGCCGGCGAACGCGATCTCTTCCATGATCTCGTGCGCCCTTACGAAAGAACCATATACCTTCTGACCCTGCGCATCTTGCGAAACGCACAGGAGGCCGAGGACGTGGTGCAGGACACCGTGCTGAAAGCGCTCAAGAACCTGCACCGGTTTCGGGCTGAGTCGAAGTTCAGCACCTGGTTGATCTCGATTGCAGAGAACGAGGCGCGCACGCGACTCCGTCGCGCTCGCGTTCTGCGATTCGAATCGCTGGACGACAACACGGAATTCAGGAACCATAGCTTTGCGCCGATGGTGATTGCCGATCAACGAGAGATCCCTTTGCAGGTGCTGGAGCGAACGGAGCTGCGCCAGATGCTCCAGTTAGCGATCGCCTGCTTACCGCAAAGGTACCGCCAGACACTGCTACTACGCGATGTGGAAGAGCTGAGCATCAGGGAAACTGCCGCCGTGTTGGGTGTCACAGAGGGCGTAGTGAAAATCAGACTTTTTCGGGCGCGGCTCATGATGCAGAAGATCCTAATGCCGCATCATGTGCACCGCCTCAGCGCTCCTCCGAAACGAAAAGGGGATCGTTTACTGCACTCCGAGTACTGCAAGGCCGGGTGTGTGCCGGCCGACAAAATGCGCAAGAGAATATGGTCGCCAAAAGGAGCCTGCGGAAGGCCTGGCAAATTGGCATGGTGCCTGTCAGTGAATCGCGTAAATGTGAGCAGCCATTGAGAGGAGAGATTGTTATGAATCCCAGCGTTCCGGCCAGAGCAATGAATCGGGAAGCGTCTTCTGATCCCGCCCGTTCTCACTTCGATGTACCACTTACATCCGTCCGCACGATCAAAGCCGATGGTGTCCGGGTCTTCTATCGAGCAGCGGGCGACCCGAGTGCGCCAGTGGTCCTCCTGCTACATGGATTTCCATCGTCGTCGTTTATGTTTCGTGAACTGATTCCCCGACTTGCCGATCGTTACCGGGTGATCGCGCCAGACCTGCCGGGCTTTGGGTTTACCGAAGTTCCGGAGCAGCGACAATACAACTACACCTTCGACGCACTGGCGCGAACTCTCGGGGCCTTCACCGAGGCGTTGCGCCTAAGACGGTACGCGCTTTATATCTTCGACTACGGAGCACCAACAGGCCTGCGTTTGGCAATGGCTCACCCCGAGCGAGTAGCAGCGATCGTTTCACAGAACGGGAATGCGTATGAAGAAGGCTTGGGGGATGCGTGGGGGCCGATTCGGAAATACTGGGCCGAGCCAACAGCAGAGAACCGCAAAGTGATCCGAAAGAACATTTTGACGCTGGAAGGAACGCGATGGCAGTACACGCAAGGTGTGGAGGTTCCAGAGAGCGTCGCGCCAGAATCCTACACACTTGATACGGCGCTAATGGCAAGACTAGGAAATAAGGACATTCAATTGGATCTTTTCCTGGACTATGCGTCGAACGTCAAACTCTATCCGAATTTTCAGGAATATTTCCGGAGATCGAAGCCACCTTTGCTTGCGATCTGGGGCAAGAACGATCCCTTTTTTATTCCGGCAGGAGCCGAGGCATTTCGGAAAGATTTGCCGAACGCGCAGGTGGAACTTCTCAATACCGGGCACTTTGCGACCGAGACCCACGTCGTGGAGATTGCTAACACGATGAAAGAGTTTCTTCAGGCGAACGGCCTGTAGTCGCGAAGCCAATAACGGGATTTCAAAATGTCTGATTCACCTGCAAATGTCTCAGTCGTATTAGTCCACGGGGCCTGGGCTGACGGTTCGAGCTGGAAAGAGGTGATTCTCCGACTGGAACGGGAGGGGCGGCACGTCATCGCAGCCCCGGTCCCTCTGACCTCACTGGGCGATGACGTGTCCGCCGTGAAGCGCTGGAAAATATGGTGGGCGCTACAGGATTCGAACCTGTGACTTCCACCGTGTGAATCCGACAATATCAAGCTTTACAACGACTTACAAGTGCGTGGAAGCTGCCTAAGTACACGCAAGTCATACAAGACATCGCATTTTGTGGAACGGGTTGTGGAACGGAAATTATCGGAAGTAATCTCCCACAAGCCGGTTTCTGGCCCGCGTGACGAGCGAATACTCAGCTGAACATTCCGGACGGTTCAAATAGGTTACGACTTGGCCTGATTACGACAGTTACTTTCCGTATTGCCTGTCATTCAGTAGTGGGACGGATCGGATTACGAGGGCACGGCGATTTCTGACAAGTAATTGCAAGACTTGTCTGAATTTCGATGTTGACGCAAGGATTGGGGCAACCAACAAAAGGCTGCCCCTCATCCTTACGGCTGAAGTTCGATCTCGCCTGGACGCCATGTCTTGTTGAACCACGGCTCAAGCGGGCCGTAAAGGCGCAAGATTGCATTCCAGCCTTTGTGAGGAGCGGTCTGCACCCAGTTCGACTCCTTGCCCGCAGGCGCTTTGGGTCCGAAGTACACGTCCACCGAACCGTCAGGATTGGTTTGCAATCCTTTGGTCTGGCTGCTCACCGCCGGATAGTCCTGGTCCGTCTGCAACATCGAACGTGTCTGGTTGTCATAGACAATGACCGACCAGAAATCCTTCACGGGGATGTCCTTCGGGAGATGCAGGCGGTAGTTCTTGCTGCCGTCGAGCATGTTGCCCTTGGAGTCTACGAAGGCGAGCATGTACTGCGAGCCGACACCAACCATCTTGGAGTCCATGGCAGGAGTGATGCCAGTGGCGTAGAAGAAAAAGCCGCTGTAGGCGTTCAGGTTGCGAGCGCCGTTCTCTTCGAACTGGTAGCCGCCCACGAAGCCGAGCCTCCATCCGCTGTTCGGATAGTAATAGCCATCCTGGCCCCGCCAGCGATACATCATGGTGCGGACAGAAGCGTCGCCCACTTGAGCAGCTTGCGTAAGGATCTTCTTCATCCGTGCGTCCGGAGCAAAGGGTTTTCCTTTCTGAATGCCGATGGACGCCCAGAATCCGAGAGTGGTCGCGTCGATTGCGTCGGTTGGTTCTTCCTGGACCACCTGGTTGAGGGCCTCCCAGAACGAGTAGTCCGCAGGCGCAAGCGTGCTCAGCGTTTTCCCCGTGACGTCGTTGAAGGTCAGGGTTGGCGGATTCCCGGCCTGCGACAGCGGATAAATCTTGGTCATCTTCTTGATCAGGTCAACGCCGGGTGTTGGGTCACCGTTGACGAGAAAACTGCGCCAGGGTACCCAGACCCAAAAGGTCTTGGGCCGCACTACGAAATATCCCTGCTGCGGCACATCGCCCTTGTAATCCGGCGGCAGAATCAAATACTTGCCGCCCGCTCCTTTGTCCGCACCGGTGACGCCGACATCGGCCACCCAGTGGTACCACATGTCATCGATAAGCCCGAGCACCTTGGGCGGCACTTCTATAACCAACGGACCGTTGTGCAGGTCAAGCCAAATCCACGTATACGGTGTGTTGTTGTTGGCCGTAAGGTTCAGCGACTTGGCATTCATCAATTTCGCGTAGATGTTCACTGTTGAATTCGGAGCACCGAGTCCTGCCATACCCTGCCGGTTGGCATACTGGCTCACAGGGGCCAGGCCAAGCAGGTAGCCCTGCACGGCGCGCTGAAAATCGAGCATGTTGTAGATCTTGTCCGCCGACTCTTTGTTTGGAAAGCCGTCGTCCAGATGGACAGTGCCGAAAGGCGTTTCGACTTTGTCTGGCGCGGGAACGCTCGACGGCATGGGAGTGGAGTTCTTGAATTGCGCGCTAGCCGGCATGACGCCTCCCAGAATCAGGATCAGGGCTAAAGCTGTGCTTATCTGGAATCGACGAGGTGTTCTCATTAGTGGGTTTCCTCTCGTTTGTTGCATGATGGTAGGCAGCGTTCGAGTCCTGGATTGCGAACCCATGACAGTCCAATTGAACCCAATAGCGGCTCTATGAGGCTGTGACGGCCGTCACACCTCTACGCAGTTGCTTGGTCAGCGCTCGGCAATTTGGAAGGAACGTTCGCTAGGGTAAACAGCCTTCTCCGTCGCGATGGAAAAAGGGGCGTGTGGCAACAGGCGCGTTCGCCGCCCGGTGGTCTGCAATCCGGAAGTGGCCCGCGCACCTGGTTGGCGTAATATCGCCATGCCGTACGTAATCCAGAGCAACAGCCGATCGGTTAGTCCGTTTCCCGAAGATTGTCCAGAAGTCTGCTTGTAATCGCGCCAGATTTCTTCGGGAGCATGGCTGCAACTGGTGACGAAGAGGCGAAAAGTATAGCCGGGCACATCCAGCAGCTTGCGGCCAACGCTGTTGCGGCCTTCGTGCAGCCGTTCCCGCACCACCACGAAGCGCCGCTCGCGCTCCCAACCCAGCAGCTGCACGCGGAACTCACCCACCGAAAAGTTTTCGTCCACCACCTTCCAGGTGGGGACGCGCTGGGCTTCGCGCTTGATCCATTGGGTCAGCCGAGCCACTACAATGTAGGGCAGCGAGCGCTGTTCTAAAAAGCTCAGCAGCTTGTCCTCGAAGAAGCCGGCATCAGCACGCACAAGGCGGATCATCTGGCGCTGTCCCCACAGCGCGAGGGCTTCCTGGAGGAACTCCACCACTCCACGTGCTGCTCCGCAGTTGCCGCTGCGGAGCCAGCCGTGGAGCAGGAAGTGGGCTTCGGCCAACACCGCCAGCAAAGGATGATGACTGGGGCGTCCGTGTTTGCGCGGATTGTGGCCTTTCAACGAGCCTTGCTGGTTGCCATAGCGTTCGAAGACGGTGGAATCTAAGTCCAGGCTATAACCGCCGCTGCGGTGCGGTAGACGTTCCATCTGCCACTCGGCCAAAGGATCGAAGAGACGATGCACGTCGCCCATGCCAAAACGGCGGAAGCGATTGCGGAGGGTGTCGTCAATGGGAAAGCGGGACAGACCCAGCAAGGCATGCAAGGCTCGATCGCCACGTAACCAGTTGGCGTGGGCAAAGCGTCTGGCTCCTGCCAGCACGGCTATGAGAAACGCTGTGAAGGTTGCCGTGGGATCGATGTGGTTAGGAGACTTCCACTGGATCGGCATGTGCTGCCGAAGCTTCTCGACAAACCCCAACTTGTGAAGGAAGACTACAAAAACCGCAACCCCGCCCAAACGGGGTCACGGCACGCTGCGTCTCGCGCAGAATCAGCCGCTGGTTGGAAAACAGGGCGTTGATCTCGCGCGGGACTGAATTGTCCGCTGCATCTGGTTTCATCCTCCTGTTGTCTCAGATGTCTACGAGAAAACAAAACGCGGAGCTTCGGAATTCAGGCTTAATCATTACCTATTCAGCGAGCGGGCCAGTTTTCGGATTGTCGACGGCTCGCCAGAATCTCGCCAGCTCCAGTTTTCTTGCGAATCGCAACCCATTGCTCCGACTCCGGCACAATAGCCGACCGCACTCGGGTGAGCGCGCGATTATCCAATAAAAAACCGCCGCTTAGGGGTGTAGAATTCCAGTGTGGTGGTTCTCGCAAAGTTGCAGGACGGAGACCTCTATCCTGACCTGCTTAGCGAAGGCTTGGTGTCTGGCCTGTCGTTACTTGTTCAAAGTGCGGCTACGAATACCGCGTCTTCTACGGCTCGGACGAAACCCCTGCCTCCGTCGTAATGGAAGGAGCCGACATTCCTTCGCTTGACAACGCTGTTGAGCAATCACATCCCCAGCACGGTCAAAATCGGATACGGGTGGGGACGCAGGATTAGCCGCTGTGCCGTCGCCATTTTCCGTCGCCTTTCGACACGGAATTAGCTCACTACCCTCGATTTCCGCGAGTTGACGTGTTCGATTTCAAGCGGCGCACTATACAGCCCTGATACGCCCGCACTGATCTAGAATGCTTCTCCTGAGAGCATCGCGATTGCGTGGATTCGCTGCCTCAAAAAGCCTTCCAGACGTAATGACCTAGAAAAACCAGCAGCAGCAAGCATCCTACTCACATCCAAATGACAAATTGCGCGGTCAGTTTTGGGGAATTGATCTCCTTCTTGTCCATGACTGAAGATTACTCCTAACAGTGCGGTGCCGAGCATGATCAAACCGACCAAGCCGGATCGTCACGATCAGCACTTCTAGGACGGTAGCCCTGTCACGAACACTTCCCGAAATCATCATGAAGCGCCTCTGACAAAGGCAGATGTTCGTCCGCCAGCGACTCAAGACGGTTGCTGGCGTTATGAAGCTGCGCAGCTTCGGCCAGAATGGCTTCAACTCAAAGGCCATGGGCGGCACCGTATCGCATTTCGTCCCCGGGAATGGCTAAGCGTGTCTTGATCAAAACCCGATCAATAATTTCTTCCGCGCAATCGCCGTATAGCGTGTGTACCGTGCTGCGCCAGCCTGCGAAGTCGCCACGGAGGAACTCAGCATGGAAGCTTGCGGGATCCTTGTCGTACTCGGCGTGGTAGGTCGTTAAAACGAATTCGCCCTGTTTTACCAGGCGATCGATAGTTTCTGCGTTTTGGAATAGATGCATGGTTGTCATCCTTCATGCGCGATTGATGGCATAAGTAATAGGTCAATCACGCCCGTACAACCAAGGTGCGACAAGCGGAAATGCTCGCCGGCGGTGGTGGGTTCCTCAGATAAGGTGTAGTCCGGGAAAAGTATGATTAACCGCCTTCCCGGACCACAGACTTGCCGGAATTAGACGGCTACGGCGACGTTATGGAAGGTCGACATGACCGTCTCAAACGTCTGGACCCGTGGCGTTCCATCAATTACGTTTGCCAAGGTCTTCAACACTTGTGGGTAGGTGTTGGCGTTGTACTCGTCCGCGTTGTTCTTGTTTTCCCACAGACTGATTGAAACCGCATCCTGGCTGCCGGAGTTGCACAGCGTGATTTCGTCCTTGAACCCCTTCTGCTTGCGCAGCAAAGGAAGAATCTGGTTCTCAAATGTGCGGGTGTAATCAGACTGCATATTGTTTTTCAGGCGAAACGAGATATTGCGTGCGTACATATTCAACCTCCTAAAGGTTGCGTCGAATATAAGATGAAGGGAACTTCAGATGGGCTGACCTATGTTCAGGAAACCTGAAAGAGGAGAGGATTGAAAACTATCCTCAATACAAACTATAGCTGATCGCGCGAGCATTGTCAAATCGATGGCAAATGACGGTAATCTACCCGGCTCACTACATTGAGCTCGTAACTATTGCAAAGGTAACACTGGTTGCAATGCGAATAAGAAGATGAAGCGTGGACGCCGCTGCTCAATCAGCGTACGATTAACAGTGAGAGAGATTGTCTACCTCTCATGCAGACCCCCTGAACTAGGTCAGCCGTTCTGGAGTTTTCTCCCCTTAGTTGTGGCAGTCATAGGAGTTAAAGTGTCTAATCCCAAAGTCTAAGTTAGCCAGAAGTCTGACCCTTCCAAGCAGCAAGAGCCCTTGACCAAAGATTCAGCGAGCACCTTCTGAGAAGACGAGATAAGGACCCGCGCCTACCAAATCTACGAGTCTCGCGACAGAACCGACAACAATCCTGACGAGGATTGCATTCACGCGGAGACCGAACCGATGGAACTCGTGGGCGGCAAATAGTCGAAGAGCGTCACGATCGGAGCTCAGTCTCCACGCTCACTTTTATCCCCTTCTTAGGGGATGATTTACCTAGCACAGAAGCCTCCTTGGCTGAGTTCCGGGTGGCTTCTCTCTTTTGCAGAAGCTTATGCCGAGGGTCACGTTGGCGATTGTAAGCGACGGGCCCACGGAAGTAATTCGAGGATAGATCCTCAGAAGCCTGTCCGCAGGGGCCGTCAGAGTTTGCCTTTCCGCCTGATTGGAGGTGCGAACGCATCCCCCTTCACGGTTTTCCTCTGGCGGCCCACTGCGGCCCGATCTGCCATATTTGATAGACGAAACCAGCATCCACAATGGCGGATCGATGTCGGTGACGGCGGTCACGGGGTGGAGGGTCACAGCGCGGAGATAGGTTCTCCGATGTCCTCCACAAGATCGCTGATTCCGGCCTCCATCGCTGGCTCACCCGCAGTTTGTCATGAACAAGGCAGAAATCGTAGTCGGGCAAGATGCAGGGCCAGCGCCGCTTTTGGGTTCTCTCACTAAAGCACCGCTCCTGTTCGATTGGCTCGAGCGGAGCCGGCAAGAGGATGGATGATGAGCGGGTAACGAAGACGGGTATCACCATGTCATGTGATGGTCGGCTTGTGCGGCTGACCGTCTCCGATGGAAACTATAAGTGACCATTGGCGCAGGCGAGGTCAATTGGACTCCCTCCGCTCTCTCGAGCGCCAGCGATTTCGAGACCCACGTTTCGACCCCGTTCGTTTCTTTGCGCCGCAAATCCTGGAGGAGCTTTGTTATGAAAAGGCCTAAGAAGCCATTGGCTGGAAGTTCGACTTCGAAGCCGGCAGCCGCCTCCGTAACCGAAGAGGCCATCCGCCAGCGTGCGTATGAGCTTTACGAGCAGCGCGGACGGGTGAACGGACACGCGGTAGAAGATTGCCTGGCCGCCGAAGCTGAGCTGCAGCTCAAGAGCAAAAGCGCAGCGGCTTAACGCACCTGTACCCAATCGGCTGAGCATGCCACTTCTGTTCTTGTTCAGGGCTAATGCAGCTGCATCGTGCTCAAGATCCTCGTAGAAGATTCGTTCCTCGGCGGCTTGCTCGCTGCCCGTTCCAGCTCATCGGGACTAACGCGATGCATCAGAAAAGAAACAGCCGAATCTTGCGGATCCGCTCAGCGATCTACTGGCTTCTCTGCGGCGCGCTGGTCGCACCGGCTCTCGCAGTTCCTGCGACCCAGGCAAATGGGAGGCAGGCTCAGATCGCGGTATTGCAAGTGCCGGAACTCGACGCCGGCTTTCACCTGCTTTATGAGTTGAAGCCCGCGGAAGCTCGCGCGCAGTTTGAGGCCTGGCAGAAGTCCCATCCGGAAGATCCCCTTGGGAGCGCCTCGGAAGCGGCATCTTATCTGTTTGAGGAGTGCTACCGGCAAGGCATCTTGACCTCCGAATTCTTCCTCGACAACAAACGTTTCCTGGGCAAGGTCACTCTCAAACCAGACCCGCAACTGCGCGCAGCCTTCTTCGCCGCGGACAAACGGGCGCAGGACTTGGCGCAGCTGCGATTGAAGACGAGCCCGGACGATGCCAACGCCCTGTTCGCCATGACCCTAAGCCTGGGCATGCAGGCCGACTATGCCAGTCTGATCGATAAGCATCAGGTGGAAAGTCTGAAAATGATTCGCGACTCTGATAGTTACGCCAAGAAACTGTTGGTGGTCATGCCGGATGCCGCCGATGCCTATTTCACCTTGGGC
Organism: uncultured Acidobacteriaceae bacterium; assembly: GCA_963791975.1. Taxonomy (GTDB): domain Bacteria; phylum Acidobacteriota; class Terriglobia; order Terriglobales; family Acidobacteriaceae; genus Bog-257. The sequence continues at coordinate 338,804 of CAWBUJ010000001.1, forward strand.
GCGGCGAATTACATCATCGGAAGTCTGCCAGGATACAAGAAGTTTCTTCTCGGCTTCTCTGGAATCCATGGCGACAAGCGCGTTGGCATACAGCAACTAGAGATCGCCGCCGCACGCGGCTATTATCTCCGGCCGTTTGCAAAAATTCTGCTGGCGCTGGCGGCCCTGCGTGAGAAGAACACAGAAGTGGCCCGCACACAACTTCAGGAGCTCGTCGCAGAATTTCCCGAAAATCCGCTTTTTGCCAGTGAGCTTGCCAAACTCAATGCTCCTCCTGCCGCGCTCACCCGCCCGAAGGCCGCGTCGGATTTCCGGAATACCGATTGATCCGTTTGTGTGTTTTTGCCCGTTTCGGGACCAAACCGAGACTCATTCCGGAATGGTCAATTCTGCTCAGAACTCAGCACGCCACGAGACTACAAAAACGACAGCGCCCCAAAGAGGCTCAAAGGGAGCCGCAATCCACGCTTTACTAGGGCCAAGGAGAAATGATGAAAACCAGTACGAAAGACAGGATCAAGGGCAGCTTCCACGAAGTCAAAGGAACCATCAAGGAGCAGGTCGGAAATGCCACGAATGACCGGGAGTTGAAAGCTGAAGGGAAAGCCGAAAAGAACGTGGGCAAAGTTCAACAGCGCATCGGCCACGCTAAGGAAACCGTCGCAAAGTTGAAAGGAAAGCTCAAAGACTTGACAACTGCGTAGGACCATTCAGAGACGAATCGGCGACATGAAAAGCAGGAACAGTCGTAGCGTTATCAAACTTCAATAAGTTATCTACTGCACAGAAAGGGGCGAGCACATTTTCACATGTGCCCGCCTTCAATACCAGAGCCGCGCCGGGGGTTCATGTACCGGCGGCCCGTCGATTTGCGTGGTCCCGCGACCAACAGCATCACTCCGGCGGCGCAAAGCACACCCCCAATTAGAGGGGAGAGCTTCTCATCACTATGAGTGGTGACGCCCAGTGAAGCATCTCCGAGTTTGACACTATGGGAATGGCTGGTGGGAACAGGCACGATGAAGGCGAGAATCCCCAGAAGGAGTACGACAATGCCGATCCAGACTAATGGACGCATCTAACCCTCCGTGAGCTAAATAGGATGCGATGAGCAAATCGCGCCGCTGACCGGCGCGGTCTTCCCCCCGGAACACCTCGACTGACAACGCCGCGACCTTCAATTGCGGGCGTGCCGCAGTTTCGCAGGCGCGCCGCAAACATCCACTACTTGCTTTCAGCAGTTTCGTGCTGGTTCGCCTTGTCGACGGCAGCCCTTACCGCTGCGAGAAACGGGTCGCTGCCCGCCGGGGCGTGCACATCGCCTGACAGCGTCTTATGGAAGGAAACATTCTTGCCGTAGAACGCGACCGTGGAGTCATTGTCTTGTTGGATCTTGGCGCCATCCACTGCGACTCCAGCAAACAGGCCTTTGGTACGCGAGTAGCTCAAGGCCTCCGTGTTCATCTTCCAGTCCGTGCCTGCCGAAGCATGCCGTCCGACCGGGCCCGCCGCAGCAGATGCCTCGCCGCTCAGTTCAAATTTACTCGAGAGCAGCCCCTGCACACCTTTGTCATTCATGAACAAAATGACGAGATCGACCGACTGACCGCCAGCTTGGAAGCCAAAATTGCCTCCACCGATCGAAATGAATGCCGGCGCACTCCACCCATGGGCAGTGCGGCAGGTAACCACACCGCGTCCATGTTCTCCGCCGATAATGAATGCGCCCTTCGCCATGTCCGGTACCACAGCGATACACTTGGCGTCATTCAGCACTTCCTCAGGGATGCCTTGATCAGGCGCAGCCATGATCTCGTTCATGACCTGGCCGGCCGCTTGTAAGCGCGCAGTAGTGTCTTGCTCACCCGGACCGGCGAAAGCGAAGGCGGACAAAGACAACGTTAACAAAGCAATTGCGTATTTCTTCATAAAGCACTCCCTTTCTATTCCACGCTATTCTGTGGACGAACTTTTGAGGGCGAAACCCGCCGAAACATCAGATTGCTCGACGACCAAATCACCTCGACGTTTATCAGCCCGGCCTCTATGTCACTCGAACCGACTCTTGAATCGCTTCATTCATGCAGTGATCCAAAGTGATCCAGCGGGGCTGCTTTCGTCAATGCTTCGCAGTCTGCTCGATCTTGGACAATACTGCCTGTATTTCTGAAAGGGCGGCGGCATCTCCCTTCGCCAGATCTGCTGTGATCTGATCGCGGGTTGCCAGCGTGTCACGAAGCAAGTTGTGCAGTGCGGGGTCTTCCGTGCCACTCACAATTCGCTGGGCTTGATCAAAAAACTGCTTCGAGTACACCCTGGCCTCTCCGTAGTTTTTTTGCGCCGTCTGCAGATACATCATCGTGGCTGTGTCGCGAAGCTGCGACAATTGTTCGTTGGCCCGACAGGATCCTAATTGTTCTGCCGAGGCAGACAGCTCCTGCTGTGTCCGCTTGAGTCTGGCATATGGCAGGATGAACCCCGCAAGAAATCCAGCAATCAATAACACAAACCAGAGGATGAGTTTACGTCGCATTGATTTTTACCCTCCGCCGTCCCCTTCATTCAATACAGAACTCCGAGCGCCAAGCTGACGCCCGCCGAATCGCTGCAATACTGAGCGGGAAACGGCGTGCGTCACTTGGTCGTAAATGCAAACAATGCTCCGGACAGAGCCCATCGGACCTACTTCTCGAACACTTCTTTGATCTGCCCGACCTTTTCTTCGACTTTGCCGGCCCTGTGTTCGGCTTTGCCTTCGGCCTCTAAGTCCGGATTGTTGGTGACTTGGCCTACCGTTTCTTTGACTTTGCCTTTCACTTCATGAAAGGTGCCTTTGATCTCATCCGTCGTACTTGTACTCATAGATTTTCTCCTTATCGTTGAGAATTGCCTAACTAAGGAGCGGGGTTTCCATTACCCGCCCAGGGAACAGCACATTGTTCGCCGGACCGGACACAAAGGGTGCGCCTTCGCGAATGGCCAGCGCAGGTCTCAAGCCGCCTTGAGACCGGGAACGATGGTGACGGGCTCTGCCGCCCATGCAGTGTGGGGTTTGGACGCTAGCATCGTCATCTGCGCCCAGTCGTACGGGAACTCGCGGCCGCAATCGAGGCAAACAACGTAAGTCCCGGTTACGGAGGCTGCTGCAGTGCTGCGGCGCAGCTTGCCGCGCACGGTGATAGGGAAGCTGCACCGTTTGTGCCAACAACCGAAGACCAGATCGAACAGACTCATATAGCCCTCCTCGATTGAAGCTACGGTCCATGCCGCCAGCCGGGGGCTTTCGCCCGTCTTCATAAGCAAGAACCCGGTTTCGGGTGCTTGACGGCCGCTTTAGAATCGGTCGAGTTAACCGCGCCCGCGCTGCCAGTACCAACCGCCTCCACCGAGCAAGAACACAATCACGACGATAATCAGAATCGTTTCGAGGCTCATATTGAAGTCCTCCGAAGAAAAGTCTGACAGATCGACGATTGAGCAGTCTGTTCAAAAAAGAACACCCTGAGACTCAACAGTTTGATCAATTGGTTTCTGAAGCCTTCGATGTATTAACCACGTTGTGACATCGCTCAATGTCGCTGAAGGTTGCGAAGAATACTCCGGGCAGGAGGCTCTCGCATGTAACCCTCCTTGGGAGTCCTTCCAATCCAACCCTAGTGGCCGGGAGCCGGCACGGCTGGTCAAGAGTGCTCAAGCGGGCTGAAATTCAATTGTAAGAAAGCTCCGCCCAGCAAAGCGCGTCCCGCGCAGATTAACCGTTGGTAAATGGTGCAAAATCGGACAGTCAGCGTTTATCTCGGGTTTCTCGAAGAGCTATAATATTGGAGCGGAGGCGCTGGTCTCTCGGAGGTGCGAAATGAGCGCCAGAAGCATGTCAGCCCGCGCCCAAGGCCGTCCAGCCAAATTGGTTCCGTTGGTTCAGGCGGTCCGATCCGCAAACTCCCCCACGGGAGAAATTGCAAGACCTTCACGGCTTCAAACGCCGAAGCCACAACCAAGAAATGGCGACACGGTTTTCGATCCCAAGGCTTTCCTCGCAAGAGCTGGGTTGGGCAAGAAGGTTCTCAATCTCAAAAAGAATGAGACTGCCTACGCGCAAGGCGACACTGCCGACGCGATTTTTTACGTGCAGAAGGGTCGGCTGAGAGTAACTGTCACCTCCACGAACGGAAAAGAAGCGACGATCACCTTGGTGGGTGCTGGAGAATTCCTGGGGGAGGAGTGCATGGCCTCAGCTCATCCTCTTCGACTAGCGACTGCTGCCGCGATGACCGAGTGTGCACTGCTCAGGATTAGCAAGGCGGAAATGGTCCGCGTACTTCACCAAGAACACGCGCTCTCGGATGTGTTCGTTTCTTTTCTGCTGACCCGCAACGCTCGCATTCCAGGCCGACCTGGTAGACCAGCTTTTCAACTCCAGCGAAAAGCGGCTGGCAAGGATTCTGTTACTGCTCGCGCAGTTCGGCAAGGAAAGCAAACCCGAGACAGTGGTTCCTAGAATCAGCCAGGAGATATTAGCTGAGATGATTGGCACCACCCGATCCCGAGTGAGTTTTTTCATGAATCGCTTCCGAAAACTGGGGTTCGTCGAATATAACGGCGAGATTCGGGTTCACAACTCTCTCCTCAATATCTTTCTGCAGGAATAGATAAGGGCGCTGCAGTTTTTGTGCGGACCTCGGAGTGAAAGACCGCCGTCCTTTTACGGCCGACGGTTACTGGAGGCTCCCGGATGAGAAGACCAACAACCACTGCCGAGGGCTTCTGGGATCGGCCGCTGCACGAACTGTTCGAACTACTCCCGGCAACTCCGGCAGGGCTGACGACCGAAGAGGCCCGGCGGCGACTGCGACGTTACGGCCCAAACAGCCTGGTCCATGAGTCTCGCTTCGCTGCACTGCTCAGTTTCATTGGTTTCTTTCGTAATCCTCTCGTCGTCATCCTTGTCATTGCCAGCGGCGTATCTCTTGCGCTCGGAGAGCACGTCGGCGGGCTGATCATCCTTGCGATCGTACTGTTCAGCGTAATCCTGAATTTCCTGATGGAATTCCAGGCCCGGCACGCCGTCGAGGACATTCAGAAGCAGATTGCCCTGACCGCCGCGGTGGTGCGCGATGGGCGAGAGCAGGAACTGCCGACCGCCGAACTGGTCCCGGGAGACATTGTCCGGCTCAACGCAGGAGACTTAGTGCCAGCCGACGCCCGTTTGCTGGAGGCAAAAGACCTGCATGTGCGCGAGTCAGTGCTCACCGGGGAGTCTCTGCCGGTAGAGAAGACCGTCGCTGACCTTTCCAAGGAGAAGCACGGCGTCGCGGACGCCACCAACAGCGTTTTCCTGGGCACTGCAGTTCAGACGGGGATTGGCACCGCGGTCATCGTCTGCACGGGAAAAGACACCGCCTGTGGTGAGATTGCCAGTCGTCTGGCTATGCGGCCACCGGAGACGGAGTTCGGACGGGGCATTCGTCGCTTCGGAATGATGCTCACATGGGTGACCATGTTGCTTGTCCTTTTCGTCCTGCTGGTGAACATTATTTTCCATCGCCCGGTGCTGGAGTCATTCCTTTTCTCGGTCGCGCTTGCCGTGGGGATGACACCGGAAATGATGCCCATGATCATCACCGTGACGCTGGCCCAAGGCGCGAGGCGGATGACAAAGAAGAAGGTCCTCGTCAAGCAACTGTCAGCAATCGAGGATTTCGGCAGCGTGGATATTCTCTGTACGGACAAGACGGGCACGCTCACCGAAGGGGAGATCGCGCTTGACCGCCACGTGGACTTCCAAGGTAAGGACAACGAAAACGTCCTGCAGCTCATTTACCTGAACAGCCACTTTGAGGCAGGCATCAAAAGCCCTCTTGATGACGCAATCTTGAAGCACGAGGCGCCTTCTATTGTGGGGTATGACAAGGTGGACGAGATCCCATTCGACTTCAACCGGAAGCGCCTTTCAGTGGTGGTCCGGCACGCTGACGAGGACCTTCTCATCACCAAGGGTGAAGCCGAGAGTGTCTTTGCCATTTGCGAGGCGGTGACCATCGATGGCGTTCCTCAGCCGTTCGACGATAGCCGACGGGCAGAGGCAGAAAGCACCCTGAAGAAGCTGAGTGCGGACGGATTCCGTGTGCTTGGGGTGGCGACGCTGAAGGTGGAAAAACAAAACGCGTACGCAGTGGCGGCCGAACACGCGATGACACTGGTCGGGTTCGCGGCATTCCTGGACCCGCCGAAGGAGGGGGTGCTTGCCGTCCTGAAGGCACTGAAACAGGATGGCATTTCTGTTGTTGTCATGACGGGCGACAATCAGTATGTGACCCAGAAAATAGCCCACGACGTAGGGCTGGATGCAGACCGCATTCTTGTCGGGAACCAGCTCGATACGATGGACGATTCCGCCGTGGCCCACCAGGCCGAAAACGGCGCCATATTCGCCCGGGTATCCCCCGAACAAAAGAACCGGGTAATCCTCGCTCTTAAAGCCCGCGGGCACGTCGTCGGATACATGGGCGATGGCATCAACGATGCTCCGTCGCTGCACACCGCGGATGTTGGGATCTCAGTCATGAATGGCGTGAACGTGGCCAAGGACGCGGCCAAGATCATCCTGCTGGAAAAGGATCTTGCGGTGGTGAACGAGGGAGTGCTCGAGGGGCGGCGCTCCTTTGCCAACATCATGAAGTACATCATCATGGGCACGAGCTCGAATTTCGGAAACATGTTCAGCATGGCCGCGGCATCACTCTTCCTTCCTTTCCTGCCAATGCTCCCGAGCCAGATACTGCTGAACAACTTTCTCTATGATGTTTCGCAGGTCAGCATCCCCACCGACAATGTCGATCCCGCCATGGTGCAAAAACCCAAGCGTTGGCAGATTGGATTCATCCGCCAATTCATGGCGATCATCGGTCCCATCAGCTCAATCTATGATTTCCTCACGTTTGGGGTGCTGCTCTGGGTGTTCCATGCTTCCGCGAACGAGTCGCTGTTCCACACCGGATGGTTCGTAGAGTCCCTGGCGACACAGACGCTGGTGGTATTTGTGATTCGGACAGCAGCCAACCCTCTCAAGAGCCGGCCCAGTCGGCCGTTGCTAATCAGCGTGTTGGCCATCGTTACGGTTGCGACTGTCCTGCCGTACACGCCGTTGGGCAAGTTGCTGCGGTTTACACCACTGCCCATATCGTTGTTGGCGGCAATTGCGTTTCTTGCAGTGACCTATCTCTTTGTCGTGCAGGCCGTGAAGACCTGGTTTTATCGTCGGCACGCGCTGCTTTGATGGCCCCGGTTGAGGACGGCCCAGAACCGGGCTTGCTTCCGATTGTCCGCACTCACGCAACTGTTCCGAACAGCCACCCGACCCCTGAGGTGATCGCCATGGCGAGCGCACCCCAAAACGTGACGCGGATTGCGCCGATGGTGACCCCTGCGCCACCCGCGTGTGCAGCCAGCCCCCCTAGAAGCGCGAGAAACAGCAGTGAAGTTCCAGACACAAGAGGGATCAAGCCTGCCTCCGGGGCCACGGCAGTGACCAAGAGAGGCAGGACTGCTCCGATGGCGAAGCTGCCAGCCGATGCCCATGCCGCCTGAATCGGCCGCGCACGAAGAGTCTCGGAGATGCCGAGTTCGTCGCGGGCATGCGCGCCTAGCGCATCATGGGCCATCAGCTGCTGGGCAACCTGTTTCGCGAGCGACGGTTCGAGCCCGCGCTCGACATAGATTGCCTGTAGTTCCTTGTGCTCGCCCTTGTCGTCTGCCTTGAGTTCGGCGCGTTCAAGCTTGAGGTCGGCCTGTTCAGTGTCGGCCTGTGAGTGGACAGACACGTATTCACCAGCAGCCATCGACATGGACCCGGCTACCAGGCCGGCGACCCCTGCGACCAATACGCTGCGGTGATTCGCATGCGCGGCGGCGACACCGAGCACTCAGACTCGAGGTTGAAAGGATGCCGTCGTTCGCGCCCAGTACTGCCGCGCGCAACCAGCCAATACGTTCTGTGCGGTGTCGTTCTTGGTTGCCTACAGGCATTCTTGCAGCCTTCTTGATCTGGGAACTGTTGTGAAACCACGAAACACGGTCCGGTTCGGGTGCCGGTCGTCGATTCCCAGCGAGCGAGCTTAACCGCAACCCGACCCCTGTTCAGCCTGTATTGAATAATACCGGTCACTGGTTCCGGCGAATACCGCCGTCGCAGGAAATGCGAGCTAACGGGTCCGCTTGAGGGTGACATTGACGCGCCACCGTGAGGTCAGGCAGCTATCTGCGGGCTTTCGTCCCCGTCTTTCGGGCGGCGCGTGGCTTTCTCCGAGCCGCTGCGGCAGTTTTTCTCGTTTTGACCGCGGTAGTGCTTCTCGCTTTGGCCACGGCTTTTAACCGGAGCCGGCAATACCGGCTTGGACGGTTTCTGAGTGCGATGGTGGCCATGGCGCAGCGGCTGGATGCGCGCAGCTTCTTCTTCCGTCCGCAGCTGAGTGTCTGCACGGGTTGGTCGTCGGGTTGGAACTGAGGCTCCAAAGAGTAGAATCCGATTCAGGGGTGAAAGATCGTGGGAGATAGGTACATCTATGAACGTGGATATGCTGTGCGCCGCAATCCGATCCAGAAATGTTGTGCAGTTCTACTACAGGAGAGAAAAAGCTCCCGGCACCAGAACAGTCGAGCCCTACATGGTTGCATATAACGCCAAGGGTCGTCTGGCGCTCCTCGCTTGGTACTTGGGCGGAGCCAGCGAAGCGAAGGAAGGCCAAGGGTGGCGCGAGTATGTGGTTTCGGGAGTGACAAACGTCGCTATACTGAATGAAAGCTTCGCTGGATCACGCCCCGACTACAACCCTACCGGGGGAACGCGATTTCGTAATGTTCGGTGCGCCATTTAATCTCCGCCAGAGTTTTGTCATTCCACGCCCTAAGATTTGTTACCACGTCCTCGTCCGGCAGGGAATCCCCCAAGAACCGACGTACTCATTCCGCTGTCGGCATCCAAAGCACCAAAGTCCGTTATAACTCCCCGACAAACGCAGGGATTCACTGAGCCCATCTTTGTGGCGCAACATCAAATTGACTCACTACCTACCGTGATTACTCTCTGCTCACGCCGTCCGAATCGAGGGCTATCCCAGCCGACAGTGCGTCAGTTCCTCGCGCAGGAGCAGCCGCTTCTTGTAGGCCGACGGCATGGGCGCATCACGATCCGCCGCTAGAACTGACCGGGCAGGGATCTTCGTGGTCACGGTGCCCTCTCTTCCGGGAACAGAGTGGAAGACCTTCAGTCAGACCTACACAAGTTGGGTGCGACCTGTTACGAGGAGCTGTAACAAGGAACGTGGTTCCATTCGAGGGTGTACGCATCAAATCGCCTGCCCAGCGTGGAGCCACGTTCTCTGTGTATAAGCACTACCTAAACCTATCGGGAATTCTAGCAAAACAGAAATCCAAGGGAAGTTCAAAATTGAACACCTCGCGACAAATTCCGGTTCCCAGAAAACCGAAATGCACAGGAGGAGAAATGAGCGGGAAGAACTTCTGGAAACGATGGTTTTGCGGCTGCAACCACAATGATCAACATTGCTTTCATCGCCACTTTCCAGTCCGTAATCATTTTTTCTGGACAAAATCCGGCTTCGCTCAGGGCTCTTTCTGATTTCTCAGTGAATCGTGCTGTTATGCCGGCCATTGGGCACGCCCGTTCTAGGCGATCTACTCCGCATTCTTTTTGCCGATCACGGCCATGGCCAGCGGAACGGTGGTGAGCCCCCCGACCAGGGCGAGGGCCCATCCGGCAGCTTTGCGTTGATCATTGTTTAGCCGGCTGGAAAGCAAAAGGCCGATCCCGGCGCCCAAGGCGATGCGGGTTCCGGCGATGAGTAAGATCTCGGCGATGGTAAGCTTCCGTTCTATCATTTTCCCAATCCATTCTGGTCAGGCGCTTGAAGGTTTGCAGCTTCTCGCGTAGACATTCGTCCCGACTGCCTCAACGCGAGTCCCAAACTGCCGATCGCGGCCTTGCCATCCGGTTTTGGCCGCATGTTAGGTTGTATCCCTGCGACAAGTCACTTTGCTGGGATCATGCCAGCTTCTTGTTTCGAGCACTCTTTGCTGTCGACGTTCCGGCTCGCGCTCTTGGTAAACCCGGTTGAGAGGCCGCTCATAAAGTTCATTATCAGCTGCGGTGGGGGTGACTTGTTCGACAAGCTGCGCAAGCAATCTGGGCCAAGGCATAGGCTACCCTCGCACGAAAAAACGGTAATGCAAAGGCGTAAATGCAGTCTGGTCAAGATTGCACACTGTATGAATCTCAAGAGGTGGAGCGCGATCCTTCCCCCCGCCCGCTGGCGTTGGCCGAAAGAAGTTGAACGGCTGCATGAACCAAAAAAGCGCGACCCTGGTTCGAATCGCGCTTTGCGGAAGCCAAGAATCGTTCCTTACCGCAAGCTTCCAGTTGTGACATTGACATCGTTCCCGATTGACTCGCCGGATACGACGAGTTCAACCCGACGATTCTCCTGCCGTCCTGCGGAATTATCGTTTGAGGCTACCGGCAGCGTATTGCCAAACCCCGTCGCGGTTATCGAATTTGTCGATACGCCTTGTTGCACGAGATAGTCGCGCACGGCCCCGGCACGCTCCTCAGACAGGCCTTGGTTGAGCTGGTCGGTGCCTACATTGTCCGTGTATCCCCCAACGGCAATGTTGAGCCCTGGATAGGAAATCAAGATGCCGGCGACCTTGGAGAGTTTCTCTCGAGCACCCGGCTTCAATGTGTACTTGCCGGTGTCAAACAAGACATCCGACATGCTAACGATCAGCCCACGCGCGGTGTCGCGCGTTTGGAGGATGGCGTTCAATTGCAGTGACAACCGGGCGCGCATAGCTGCTTTGTCGCTTTCGGCGACCTGCAGTTGCTGCTGGGCATGCATTGCCGCCAAGCGTGCCTGCTCAGTATCGGCTTGCGCGGCAGCCACTTGATTGGCTGAGTTGGTTTGGCTGAGCTCCATGTCCGACTTCGCCTTGGCCGTCTCCGCCTGTGCCAGTTCCTTCTGCCGGGTCGCATCGTCTGCCGCCCGGGCGGACGCCTGCAGTTGGTTGGACTGATGTTCCGCAATCAGCTTCTTGACTGCAATCTCGCGGGCGTCTTCCGCCGTCTGGACAGCTTCGCGAGATACAGCAATCATCTGTTTTCTGTCGATGTGCTTACTCGTAGCGTATCCGTCCGCCTGGTCCATCAGGCTGACAGCACGCTGGTAGCTGGAACTGGCGTACTTCTCTGCGCCAACCGACTGTGCGATGCGCAGCGCATTACGTGCCTCGAAGAATTCCAATGGCAGCTTGGCGTTCAGCACGACCGGATCGAATTTGTAGCCGGTGGGAATATACCCGCCGCGTTCGAGAAGGTCGTATTTTGCATTCATGGCCTCGGTCGTTCCCTTGGTGTCTTCGCGAACGACGTTTTCAAGCACTACGACGTTGCTGGGCTGGCGGACGGCATAATACGGCTCCGCTGTAACAATCAGCGCAAACGCCTGCAGGTCCGTGGTGACATCTAGTTTGCTTCGGTCGTTGTCGCCTACCAATACTTCCCCGAGGTTCACGGCGCGGCCCTCAGGACTAATCGCCCACATCACGTAAGTTAGATATTCATTGCCGAAGGTCGTAGGCTTGGCCAGTTGGCCAAATTCGACTTCGATTTCAATGTAGCCTCTTTTGCTCTCCACCTTGGCTTCGCCATTGGCCGCAGGCATCAGGTCCGTTCCTGCGAAATCCAGTTTGGTCGCTCCACCGCGGTGGCGATAGTTGACCGCCTGCACCGTACGGCTAACTACGTTCACTCGAAAGGTCGTTATCTGTGTGGTCTTGGTTTCAACTACTTGTGTCGTTTGCCGTGTGCCAGGCTCGGATGAATTCGTCTGCGGCGGAGGTGGCATCGCCAGCGCCGAGACACCCAATACCACGAGGCATGGTAAGAACATTGTCGCTATCTTCACTATGAGTCTCCTTCAAGAATGTTTGCAGCTACCATCTTGAAGGCAAATTGCGCTTGAGACTGAGCATATTTGACCGCTCCAGGTTGTCGCAGGTCCGTAAAGCCACTCATTGTGTTCTGCTCGCACTGCGCGAATGGCGACTGGGTTTTGTCACGACCTAAGAGAGCAGCCCGAGCGCAGACGACCGCCATTGGGTTAGTACGGTCACAGGAGGAGGGATTCAATGCATTATCAACGAGGTTACCTCAGGTGTGCAAAACGAAAGTCAGGATCGTATTGCTGGGAGTTTCTCTGGCGGGAGGATGACATGGCGGGAAAACGCATACGCAGGACCGCTGTCATTGGGACCATCGAGCAGTATCCGACGAGAGAGGAGGCGCTCGATGCCGTAAACGGGCTCAGAATGCAGGTTAACGCGGATCGCAATCGCCGGCCCGTGCATCCTCTTCTGATCGCGGACTTGATCGATCATTATGTGCAGACGGAGCTCTCGCCAAATGCCGACTGGCATTCTCACGCGACGCGAATTGCGTACAGGTATTTCATGAAGAAGTGGATTCAGTCGCACTGGGGAAAGATGGGTCTTGGTGCGGTACGAACCATTGCAGTTCAGCATTGGCTGAGAGGGCTACGACGGGCCGACGGCACTCCATTGGCTAACTCAACGAAAGCAAAGATCCGCAATCTATTCAGTGTGCTGTTCAATCATGCAATCCGCTATGAGTGGCTCGAACAGGGCAGAAATCCGATCACCCTCGTTCGTCAAAGCGCGAAGCGTAAGAGTACCCCGGAAGTGCTGGACTCCAATGAGATCCAGGGCCTTCTGCTGCAGTTGGATTCATGCTTCCGATTGATGGTCATGCTCGATGTGACGACCGGGCTACGACGCAGCGAATTGTTCGCTCTCAAGTGGCTCGATGTAGATTTTTTGAACCTTAACCATCGATGTCCAGCGGTCTATTTACTTAGGGAGGATTGGAAACTGCAAGACCGAGGCATCCCGCAAACCGGTCCCCTTGGATGAGCGCGTGGCGGCTGATCTCTGGCTCTGGAAAGAGAGCAGCAAATACCGGCATCCTAACGACTGGATATTTGCGAGCCCTCGTGTCCACGGGACACAACCGTTCTGGCCAGACATCGTCTTGCAAAAGATCATCCGCCCGGCGGCATTGCGCGCTGGAATCCGGAAAAGGATCGGGTGGCATACGTTTCGGCACACCTACTCAACCCTGCTGATCGGGAATGGGGAGAACGTAAAGGTCGTCCAGGAGCTCATGCGCCATGCCAGCAGCCGCTTTACACTCGAGGTCTATACGCAGGCGCGGATCGAAGCCAAGCGGCAGGGCTACAGCGGCTGGTTCAGATGATTCTCTCCGAAGAGCGCGATGCATTGGCTCCCGCGATCCAAGGCGGTTCCGATGTCGCGGTGGCATGATCGCGGCTACCCATGGGGCGATCCGGTTGGATGGGCTGCTTCCATCGAACCAAGGTTTGATTTTGGTGCCACCTGCCGCTCGATACAGAGGACAGGTTCTGCGTGACAACGCTGCGGAAAGACCCTAGACTGAAACTGTCTGTGATCGAATTGGATTGCCATCATGATTCACCGAGCCAGAGATTTATCGCCGGACCAAAAGCTGCTGATTGAAAGGCTGTTGGGTCGTCGGGTCCTAGAAGACGAGGCAATCAGCGTCCACGCCTTCGAGCCCCCCGTTGTCCCAGACGAGCGGCGGGGGGAAATCGCAGAAGAACTGAGGAAGTATTTCGCGGAAGTGGACGCCAACCGCAGCCCCGCCTCTCCGGACGAGGCCGACGAAGTCATCACCGAGGCTCTCCGAAGCACTCGCCCTGGCTACCGTCCTCATCAGTGAGAATCGTCCTTGATACCACGATTCTCGTTCGCGCGACCGAGAGTTCTCACGGACTCGCCCGCGAACTTCTGCTCAACATCGTCGCCGGCAAACACACCTTGTTGCTCTCCACCGAGATGCTCTACGAACTCGCCCGGGTCCTCCGGTATCCACGCCTCCAGGCGTTCTATGGTTTGACGGAGGAGCGCACGTACGATTTCGTCCGCTATCTGCACGACGTGGCGGAGATCGTGTCTTTGACTCCACTGCTTGCTATGCCCATCCGGGACGTAAACGACATCGTCGTACTGCAGACAGCAGTCATCGGCGAAGCGAATATCCTTTGCACTAGAGACGAGGATTTCTACGATCCCGTGGCAACGGGATTCTTAAGCAAAGTCGGCATAACGGTTATGGACGACATCTCCCTGATGCATCGCTTGCGTTCTTGACCCATAGACTTTGCCAGTGTGAATCGCGACCTTCCGATGGGGCGATCTGGATGGATGGGCTTCTCTGATCACACAATGTTTTGAGGCACATAGCGGAGCAATTGGAGCGTTCTGGAGCAACGGAGAACACACACATGCCCTGTAAGTGATTGATTCTATGGTGGGCGCTACAGGATTCGAACCTGTGACTTCCACCGTGTGAAGATGGCACTCTACCGCTGAGTTAAGCGCCCACAAATGCGGTATCTGCAATTCTAACAAATCGCGCTCCAGGCCTGCGTTCGGCGCAATAGAAGCGCAACATAAATCAAGTTACGTGGCTCAAGCTTCCGGCTTCTTCTTGCGGCCAGGCCTGAAGAACATTCGTCCCGCCCAGCCGATCAGGGCGAGATTCCCTGCTCCAAAAAGAGCCGAGAGGATGGGATTCTTGTTGAGCGTCTCCAGGAAGTTGGTGGTCGAAACCAGTTTGCCGCCCTTCAGCACGCGCCCGCTGCCCGAGGCATTGATTTCCAACTGATTCTGATTCACGCCGAAAGACAGCACGGTAAGGGGAGACTGCTTTGCGCCGCGGGCTTCGAAGCTAGGGGCCTCGGGCGCGCCGCTCTTCGGATCCAGCGAACTGACGGCAACGCTCTGGGCCGTGAACTGGTCGCTGCCTGACGGCCCAAACTGTAACAGGGGCAGCGCTGCGCTCCTGGTCCTCCAGGTCTTTGAGTGTTCGTCGAGATTTTGCCAGTGAAAGCGGAAGGCCGCACCGGCCGGGACCTCGATCGTGATGGGCAAGAACCCCTGCATGGCTTGCTTCCAGTCGCCGATCGACAGTTCGATGCGACAAGGTGAGAGTCCGCCTTGAAGAGCGCCTTGCGAGGTAAGAGTCACCATCGCACCAGCGCCGGCAAATACCGTTCCGAGGCTGCGATACCCGCTGGTTATGTCGCTGCCGCTCTGCGAGAACTCGACACTGTTCAGAGTTCCCGTGGCCGGCTCGACCAGCAACTTTGTGCTGCAGCCAGCGTTTCCTTCGCCGCTCGTCAGGTAGGTGATGACGCCGGGAGAGGACGGCGCCGTGATCTGGAACGATTCGAACGCTTTCAGGGTTTGTGGAGAGAGTTGAGCGTTATCAAAGTATGCGTCCAGTAGGACCTTCTCGGCTTCGGTCGGAGGCGCATAGGCAAAGGAAAACGGCGCGCCGGTCACCGAGTCCGGATCGCCGAAGGTGACGATTTGGTCGCGCGCCCGAACGCTTACGGGAAATTGCCCTCCTACTTCTCCCGACGGCAGGTTTACCAGCTTCCATTCAACCGTCGCTGCCGCTATCAGGCACACCACCGCCAATACTCTTCCGGCTAACCGGCTTCGCCAGATCGGCGTGCGCTTCTTGTCTGCCGTGGTGCGTGGAGGCGCTTCGACCGGCTTGACGTGCTGCTGGCGAGGTTCGGGCATGATTTTTATTGGACGGCAACAATCGTTTCCGATAGTGCGGTCACGAAGTCGCCACCGTGGTTCTTACGCAACCAGGCGCGCACCTGCAGGACGTGCTGCCCCTGGGGAGCCATCAGCCATTGCTGTACGTCCGGCGGGAAATTCTTAACGATGTCGGAGGTCTTGATGCTCCCGTCCCACTCGCCGTTCTTGACGTGGTCCTGGGCGATGCTTCCCATGGACTTGCTGCCCACTGCGGCAGCCACTATCTCACCCGCGCTGGATTTTGCCAGCCGCACGAAGGAAACCTCGGTGTCATCGAAGTCGGAGATGGAGTGATAGCTGAACTGCGCCTTCTGATGCTGGGCCAGTTGGATGCTGCCGGGTGCGAAATTCACATGATCGATGCCGATGGAGCCAACCGCCTTGGGGCCGGCTGCGATGCCGTGGATGTGCACATGCGACGGCGAAAGCTGCCCCACGCTATTGTCCAGGGTCTGCACCAGATATTGCGAGACCCGCAACTGGTCTCCCGCCCCTGCCGGGATTTGTAGCTTACTCACCCAGTGGCCTTTCTTCCCATCGAGGCGATAGACGATCGGCTTCTCGCCTTCCGGCGCGATGACCACCAGCAGCAGGCTGTCCTGCTCCAGCACGTAGTCGATGGCGACTGGCCAGTTCCCACGGCTGAAGCCCATCACAGTGAACGAACTCATACTGAAGATCGGCGGCACTTGTGGGCCCTGCTTGTCGAGGAGGTCAGACCGGCTTTCGGATGCGCCCTTGGGCGCAGTTCCAAAGCCCGCAGGACAATCCGAAATCCCGGGAAACTGAGGCACCACAATGACCCGGGTCGGCTCTCCGCCGGTCGTTTGGGTTCCCGTCGTCTGTCCGTCGGTGGATTGGTAGGTGTAGGTTTGCCGGCCGCTTGTTTGGCCTGCCGCGCGGGCAAACATTCCGAGCGGCAGAGCGAGCGAAAGGCAACCCAACGGGATATGTAGAATTCTGATCCACCGCCGGTGAATTTTCGGCGGCACCGGATGAACGGAACCTAAGTTGGGAGAGGAGCGCCCCATCTTCCACCTCCTGCGGAGTCCTGGCACGGCCAGGTTTAGCCCTGATCAGTGATGTAAGCATAGAATGAATTCCTGCCAAACGGTCAGAAAATCGCATCGAATTCCTGGCTAGGTCTGAGGTCCCGATGGCACTCGAGGAATACAAACGAAAGCGCGATTTCAAGCAGACACCTGAACCTCCTCCCAAGATAGGCAAGGGCGGGCAACGGCGTTTTGTGGTGCAGAAGCACCGCGCGACGCGTTTGCATTACGACTTCCGCCTGGAGATGGAGGGTGTACTGAAGTCGTGGGCCGTGCCCAAGGGTCCCTCGCTCGATCCCGCCGACAAGCGGCTCGCCATGCAGGTGGAAGACCACCCTGTTTCCTATTTCGATTTCGAGGGCACCATTCCGACCGGCAACTATGGCGCGGGCACCGTCATGGTCTGGGACGTGGGCACCTGGGAGCCGCAGGGCAATGCCGCCGAAATGCTGGCCAAGGGCGACCTGAAGTTTCGTCTGGACGGTAAGAAGCTGAAGGGCGATTTCGCGCTGGTGCACATCAAGTCGCGCCGGCCCGGCACCAAGGGCAACGAGTGGCTGCTCATTAAGCATCGGGACGCTTACGTGCAACCGGGCTACGACATCGACCAATATGACTGCTCGGTGCTAACCAACCGAACTATGGACGAAATTGCCGGCGATGCCGGTTCGGCGGAATGGACGAGCAGCCGAAAGGTTTCTGCTGCGGGCGCCTCCAAGAAGAACGACTGGCTGGCAGACTCGATTGCCAAAGCCGACGCGAAGAGAGCGAAGGCTGCGAAGAAGGCGGCGGCCGTTGGGACTGGGCGGATGAAAGCGGTTTCGACCCGACAGTCCCACCCAAGCAAGAGAAGCTTGGGTGGGGCACCCAGTTCGGATGGCGCGCCCGGCACCGTAAAAAAAAACTCCGCGCGACGGAAGCAGGGAGCAAGAGCCTAGACATCCAAGCGAAGCAAATCGGCCATAAAACACCTATGCCGCGTGTAATCCATCCCATGCTGGCCACTCTGGTGGACGCTCCCTTCGACGATGCGCAGTGGCTGTTCGAAATAAAGTGGGACGGCTATCGCGCAATTGCCTTTCTTGAAGACGGCTCGGTTCGACTAGTCTCGCGAAACCAGAACGATTTAACCGCGGCCTATCCGGAACTCCGTGCCGTCGCCGACTCCGTCAAAGCGAATAGCGCCGTGCTGGACGGCGAGATTGTAGCACTCGACGAGCAGGGCCGGCCCTCATTCAGCCTGATGCAGCAGCGCACTGGAATCGGCGAGGGCGGCCGTCGCATCCGGCGCACGCGCGACGATATACCGGTGGTGTACTACGTCTTCGATCTGCTGTACCTCGATGGTTACAACCTTATGCAGGTCGATCTGGAGCGGCGGAAGGCGCTGCTGGCCTCGATCGTTACGCCGAGCGATCTCATTCGCTATTCCGACCATTGCGTAGGTAAGGGCAAAGCGCTGTTTGCGGCTGCCGCTGACCGCAAGTTGGAAGGCGTCGTTGCTAAACGCCGCAATAGTTGCTATCTGCAAAAGCGCAGCCGTGAATGGCTGAAGATCAAGATCGTCAGGCAGCAGGAGTGCGTGATTGGGGGCTACACCGATCCGCGCGGCGCGCGCGAGAATTTTGGGTCCGTTGTGCTGGGACTCTATGACGATCAGGACAGGCTGATTCATGTCGGCCACGCGGGCAGCGGCTTCACCGAGGAATCGCATGCAGCGTTGTGGAAGCGCCTGCACGCATTGGAGACCAAACGCAGTCCCTTCTACGGCAAAGTCGAGAGCACACGGCCTGTGCACTTCGTAAAGCCGAAACTGGTCGCGGAAATCAAGTTCACCGAATGGACCCATGAAGGAGAAGGCGGTGGAGCGAAGATGCGAGCGCCGGTCTTTCAGGGATTGCGTTTCGACAAGAAGCCGGAAGAGTGCAGAATTGAGCGTGCCGCCAGCGCAGCCGCCGAGGTGAAGAAGGCCGAAGCAGGAGACGCGGCGTAGCGCCGCACATGCAGACCTGCGGCGCCCCCGCGCAGAGGTTGCTGCACCCGCAAGGATCCGGGGAACGTTGGCCGCTCTACAGCGTGCGTTTGAAGAGCGCAGTCGCGATTACGATCATGACGCCGCCCGCAATTAAGAGAAAGGCCAGGTCCGCTCGAATTGCTGCAAATCCTGCATCCTTCAACAGAACTGCTTTGAAGCCATGCACCGCGTAGGTGAATGGATCGACGTAAGCGATGAAGCGCAACCATGCCGGAAAGGCTTTGATCGGATAAATCGCTCCGCTGGGGAAGAACAACAAAGTATTCAGGATGCCAAAGGTGGCGCGCGGCACGAGCGGGTCTTCTACTCGCACCATCATCAGAAACATCATGGTGTTAAGCGCCACGGAGGTCGCGGCAATCAACAGCAGGATATAAAGGACGTTCTGCGGCATGAAGGCCGAGCCCAAACCCGAAAGCAGCGAGCCCAACACCGTGATCACCACCCCGGCAAGGACCGCCTTGATAGCTCCGGCAACGTTCAGTCCGGCAACCAGTTCGAACTTGGTAATCGGGGTGACCAGATAGCCCTCGTGTACCCCGCGGGCCTTATCGTCGATGTACAACATGCCCCCGCCAATCATGACGGAGACAAACATGGCCAGCACGATCGATCCCGGCAGCAGATATTTCATGTACTCGATATAGGGATAGAGTTCGACGGTGTCGAGCGAGATCTGCTGAACGATACGCGAAGGGTCAACGTCCGGATGGTTGAGCGCATCGACCAGCGACGTCAGTTGCTGCTCGAGCGTCGAGCTCATGAAGTTGTCGGTGTTGTCCACGATCAGTGCGATGCGCGGATGGTTCTGCTCGTAAACCCGCCGCGAATACTGCGGAGGAATGACGATGGCGCCATCGAGACGGCCGTTGCGCACATCCTCCATCGCCTGCTTGTCGCTGCCGTAGGGAATGGGAATGAAGGTGTGGGCATTCGACTGCACCGCGGCCAGCGCCTCGCGCACTTTGACCGCCTGGGTTCCGCCGTCCTGGTCCACCACGCCCAGCCGCGCGTCTTTGATTTTGCCGCCGAAAGCATTACCCAGCACAATCAACTGCACCAGGGGAAATACCATGGCCACCAGCATCAGAGCCGGAGAGCGGAAGAACTTGCGCAGCTCGCGCTCGACAATGGCCCACATCCGGTTCACGGCCGCATCCCCGGCCGGTCGGGCATGACAAACGAGTAGGCCTTCACCTGCTCGTCTCGCAATTGCCGTCCGGTGTAGTGAACGAATACGTCATCCAGCGTAGTGTTCTGTACCGACAAAGACTTGACCTGCACATTGGAGCGCACCGCCAGTTCCACGAGTTCGGTCGTGGTCTTGGAGCCGTTGCCGCTCAGGATGCGATACATGTTGGCAGCTTCATGCTGCACCGACGTGACATCGTCGAGCTTCTTCAATTCATCTTCCCAATCGCCAGGCGCATTGAGGAATTGCGCTTCGATGACGTTGGTTCCCGGCACGCTGGCTTTGAGCGCAATTGGCGAATCGAGCGCGACCAACTTCCCATGGTCCACGATGGCCACGCGATCGCACAGCCGGTCGGCCTCGTCCATGTAGTGCGTCGTGATCAGGATGGTAAGAGCGCGGCGGTCCTTGATCTCGGTCAGCATCTCCCAGACCGCGACTCGCGAGACCGGATCCAGCCCCGTGGTGGGCTCGTCGAGGAAGAATATCTTGGGGCTATGCACCAGGCCGCGCGCGATTTCCAGTCGCCTCCGCATGCCACCGGAAAGAGTCTTGGTCTGAGCGTTGCGCCACTTCAGCAGATCCACCGTCTTCAGCAGGTCGTCGATGTTGCGCTCCCGCTCTTCCGCCGGAACGCCATAGAGCTTGGCGTAAATGCTCAGGTTCTCCTGGACGGTGAGGTCGATGTCGCTGGTCAGGGCCTGCGGGATCACGCCCATGCAATGCCGGGCGGCATCCGCTTCTTTCGCCACGTCGAAGCCGTTGATCAGGGCGCGCCCGCTGGTAATCGGCAGCAGGGTGGTCATCATGCGAATCAATGTGGACTTGCCGGCGCCATTCGGCCCCAGCAGTCCAAAAATTTCGCCCTGATGCACGCTGAACGTAACGTCGTCCACCGCAGTGAAATCGCCGTACTTCTTGGTGATGTGGTCCACCACGATGGCATCGCCGCTGGCCGGCGCTTCACAATGGGCCGTGGCCTGCGATTTGGCGGCGAACCAGCTCATCGCTCACCTTGCTCGAGGGTCTTGGGCAGAAGCACTTCGGCGGTCATGCCAGGCACGAGCGCGCCATTGGGGTTGTCAACTTTAAGTTTGAGGCCGATGGTCTTGATGTCACGCTTGCGACGGCTCACATCGCGCTGGGTCGCGAAGTCGCTTTCCACCGCCTTGAAGATGACGGTGCCTTCGATCGGCTTGCCTGCCGGTAAACGTACCTGAAGTTTCTGTCCGTCAGCGATGAACCGCGCCTCCGTCTCGGGAGCTTCGGCCCGCACCCAGGTATCGCCGAAGTCGATAATGGTCACAATCGGCGTGCCGGGATTGACCACCTCCCCCTGGCGGGTGGCCCGCACCGAGACTGTCCCGCTGACCGGGGCATAGATTTTGGTGTAGCCGAGCCGAGTCTCAGCTTCCGTCAGTTGGGCGCGCGCATTCGCCACTTGCGCTTCGTTGGCGGCCACATTGCTTGCCGCGGCCCGTTGCTGATGAGTACGCGCAATCGCGGTGTTCAGGTCGGCCTGGGCAGCGTCCACGTTTTGCTGCGCGCTTTGGGCTACCGCGCGTTGCGCGTTCAGTTGTTCCACGGCACGAACACGGTCCATATCCGACTCAACTCCCGCCTTGGCCAGCGCGATGGTCCGTTCCGAGTCGCTTTGCACCCTCACTAAATCCGCTTGCGCCTGCGTCAAGGACGCTTTCGCCGCCGCCAATCGCGCCTGGGCGTTGACTACGCCTGCCTTGGTCTCGCCCAGGGTTTGCGCTTCCGTGGCGCGCATCGACGATACCTGCGATTCGTAGTCGTTAATCGTCGCCTCGGCTGCATTTTTCTGGGCTTCCAGTTCCGCGGAATCGATTTCGGCGATGAGATCTCCGGCCTTTACCTTCGATCCTTCGTCCACGTAGAGCTTTTCGACGCGTCCCATGATCTTGGAACTTACGATGACTTGATTGGCATCTACAATTCCGATCAGGACCGTTTGGGTGGTTCGATCCGTGGAGTAAAAGTAGTAGCCCACCGCAATACAAAGCAGGACCAGCAGGACGATGGCGAATTTCTTCTGCTTCATGGGCCGCTTTCTCCGTTAACTCTGTGGGACCGTTCCCGCAACAGGATCCGTTTCCTGGTTCTTCTGGCGCGCAATCTCCGCCGCCAGTCTGACCCCGGCTTCGCGGTCGGCAAACAGCGCCGCCGCAATAAAATCCAGGACCGCGGAGCGCCGCTGCCGGATGGCCGCCGGGGCATACGGGTCGCGATCGAAGAGCACCCGGGCCACGGGCGCGATCACAAAGTAGTGCACGTTGATGGCGGCAATGGAGGGTGCGAACTGGAAAGGATCGACCATCCGAAATTCTCCGCTGCCGCTTCCCTCTTGCAATATCTCCGTCACCCGCATAGCGATGGGCCGAATGTACTTCTCCGCAACCCGTGCCAGATGGCTCGATCCGCCCCGTCCGGCGCTCATCAATTCGCGCTGAAACAATCTTGCATGGTGAGGCGATTCGGCCACGCAATCGAAGTGCGCGCACGCGTAGCGCAGCAACCGCTCTCCCAGTGGCGCCCTACTGTCAAGCTCCTTCATCACCCGCTCGCTTAGGCGGACAAAGAAGCGATCCAGCACCGCGACGTAAAGCGATTCTTTATCGTGAAAGTAGTAATAAAGAAGAGCTTTGTTCACACCGGCGGCGATGGCGATCGCATCCATGCGGGCCCCCGCCAAACCTTCTTGTGCGAACTCGGCCAGCGCCGCCTGCAGGATCGCGTCGCGACTGGCTTCGGGTTGGCGGCGGGTTCCGCGTCGTGCGCGGGAGATATTCTCCTCATTGAGCATATTTAATTAACCAGTTAGTTAGATTATCAGAAGTGTGCCCTGTTTTCAAATATTGCTAAGGTCACGTTTGCAACGATGAGGGCTGCACAACGCACAAAAAACGGCCTGCTCCGAAGGAGTCAGGCCGCATAAGCAACAGTGGTATAAGCCTTTAGCGGAGCGAAGCCAGGGTTTTTTGCGCGTCCTGAGCATCCGGACCTGTCAGGTTCAACTGAAGGGCCTTTTGCAACTCAGTTTTGGCGCGGTCGCGTTGTCCGGCCCCCATGAGGGCCATTCCCAGGTGGTAACGATAGTCCGCCTTTTCCGGACTCTTCTTCACCGCACTTTCGGCCAGACTGACGGAAGCGATGTAGTTCTTTTTCTTATATTGGATCCAAGCCAGGGTATCGTCGATGCCGACCAGTTCGGGCGCTATTTGTTTGGCCTGGGTTGCCAGGCTCAGCGCCATATCGAGGTTTTCTCCCTCGCTGGCATAAACCCATGCCAGATTGTTGGCGGCCACGGGATCATGCGAGTTCGAGTCGAGAGACGCCTGGAAATACTTTGCCGCCGACTTCAAATCGCCCCGGCGGACATAAAGATTACCGAGGAAATTATTTGCCAGCGCCGACTTGGGCTGAACTTGCAAGGCCTTCTGATACATCGCCAGCGCATCATCGGACCGATTGGTCAATTCATAAATCTGACCGCTACGGATGTATGCCATCAGCGATGAGGGATCGATTTGCACGACCTTCTGGTACTCCTGCAGCGCCTGGTCGTACTTCTTGGCGCTGGCCAGTGCAGACCCATAAATAAAGTGCGCCTGGGCCCGGTTGGGATTGGCGGAGGCGTACTGGCCGGCAAGCGCCACTCCCTTGGCCGGATTGTTAGTGGCGAACATCATGCTCACGTAGTCAGCCATGGCCGCGTCATACTGCGGATACATTTTCAACGCGGTCTGGAAGGAGCGTTCCGCGTCGGCGTATTTCTTCTCGCCGGCGTAGGCGACCGCGTAGTTGAGATACAGCAAGGGGTCGGTGGTCACCGACTTCTGCACTTCGTTGAGCTCCGTCAGCGCGCCGGCATAGTCCTTGTCGCCGATGTCGATCGTCGCGTTCAGGAAATGCACCGAGGGACTGTCATTGAGTTTCTGCAGCCGCGCCGCGTACTCCCGCGCCGTGTCAAAATCGCGCGAGTCACGATACGTTTCGGCCAGTGCATGCAGGACCATCTGGTTGTCAGGTTGCCGCTTCAATGCCTCCTGGAGTTCGCTCTTGGCACCGGCCAGATCGCCCGTCTGGTGCAGCACTTGTCCGAGAATGAAATGGGCCTGCACATTTTCGGGGGCGTCCTTGATGACTTCACGGAGGGTGGAGATCGCCTCCGCGCTGTTGCCCTTGATGGCCAGCAGCCGGGCGTGCGTGATGCGGGCCATAATATCGCCCGGATTTTCCTTCAGCAGCTGGTCGGTCAGTTTGGTGGCGTCCTCAATCTTCCCCGTGTTGATCTCGGTTTCCAGCAGACGCAACTGGAGGTCAGGGTTCTTGGGATCCAGGCTCAGGCCCCGCTGGTATTCCTTGATGGCGTCCTGGGGATCCCGCAAAGCCAGGTAGTAATCTCCGATGGCCGCAGCCACCACCGCCGAATTCGGCTGCTTGTTTCTCAACTGCTGGACCACCAGTTCCCCATCGCTCTTACGCCCCTCACGGAGCATCAAAGACGCCAGACGGAGATAAGGCATGGGATCTTCCGGAGGCGCGTTCTGGATCGCCTCGCGAAGCACGTCCTCGGCCTTCTTGGGGTCCTTTTTGTTCAGGTAGAAGTTCGCCAAAGCGTAATAGGCCTGGGTCGCCTTCGGGTCGACGCTGACCGCCTTGCGCAGGTCATCTTCGGCCGGCCCATCCTGTTTCAGCGTGGCGTAGGCCACCCCGCGATTGAGGTACGCCCCGGGATCGTTGGGCTTCAGGGCGATCGCCTTGGTGTATACATCGACGGCTTCCTGCGGCTTCTTCTGCCCCAGCAGGACATTGCCCAGCAACATGTATCCGTCGTAATTGCTGGGATCGTGTTCGACCACGAAACGGGCGTGTTCTTCGGCTTCGGTGAATTTCCTCGCCTGCCACCACATGGTGCCCATCGCCAGGTGTGCCTTGACGTTATTGGGGTCCTGATCGATAGCCACGCTGAACTCTTTGAAGGCGGCCGCCCAGTGCTGCTGGGCCAGTTCCGCCTGCCCCAGTTCGTAGTGCGCCTCCGAGTAACGGGGATCGATCTGCAGCGCCTTCTTGAACTGGATGACGGCTGAGTCGTACTTCTTCTGGTCCATGTACTTCATGCCGCTCTCCACGTACTTACGCTTGGCGGCATCAGGGTTGCGGGTGCAACCGGCAAGGACGACCATCAGAACGGCCATCATGGTTAACGAGACGATGTAGCGTTTCCGCATGAATTCAACTCTCCTGGGTCACCGGGGAATGATCTGATCGAGATCGTGGGTTATCTGTTTCGCGAAGGTGATCGCTCGTGTACGCGCCTGCTCCTCATTGCCGTGAATAATGGGAGCCGTAATACGCACCAACGCAGCGTCCGTACGGTTCAAGCGCAAAGCGTCGTAGACGAGATAGAACTTGCCCCAGTATTCGCTGGCCACCACCCGGCCGTGCGCCTGATACCAATACAGGACAAGCTGTTCATCCAGGTCTTTGCGGACGATATACAGGTTGATGGGAACTTTGCGACCATCATCGAGAGGCAGTTCGTAAATGGTCGCCTGCTCGGGCTGCCATCCGGCGCCGGGAAGACAATTCTTGGGGGAGTGTATGCTGGCGCCGGTACGCTGGCTCCGGAAATAACCGACATATAGTCCGACCTGGCCCATCGTCGGCGAGAAATAACCGCGGTTCAGGTAGTCGGTCACTCCCAGCACGTCGATGGTCTCTTTATCGAGCGGCCAGTCGCCATACATTGTGAACCCGGCAATCTGGGTCGGAAACTCGGACAGCGGCTTCGCCGGCGGTGTAGCCTCCCCATGGGACAGGTAAGCCATGCCGGTTGTCGCTCCCAGCAGGACCGCAAGCATCAGCCAATAGCGAACTCCAGCTTTCACTTGCTCCTCCTGTCAGCGCTGGCGGGTGCAGGCTCCGGAAGCCACCCCAGCATCCTGCGGATCTTGGTCATGAAACTGTAGAGTGCCAGGAACAAAACTGTGGCCACCACGAAGATCACCCACCCGGAAAATTCGTGCATGAACCCTTCGGCGGCTCGTGGACCCAGATAATTGGCCATGACAGCCGTGATCATCACCCGGGTACCGTTGCTGATAATGGCCAGCGGAATCATGGCAAGGAATAGGATCCAGCGGACTAAAACGCTGCGTTCTACGAGGTACCCAAAGCCGGCCGCCAGGGCCAACAACGACACTAAGGACCGGATTCCGCTGCACGCTTCCACTACTTCCAAACTCATACCGGGGAGGATCAGCACATTGCCTTCACGCATGATCGGAAACAGGTTGAGCGTCTCCAGCGCCCAGGTGGCGAACTTCGACGCGATGAACTGCAACGGGAAGACGATCTGGTTGTAAACCACCACCGGTATTGGAATCGCAAACAGCAGAAACGCCATGGGAAACGCCACGGCGCGCAGCAGGGCCCCGCCACAGAAGTACACGATCAGCCCGCAGATCGTGCACAGCAAGGAAATCCGGGCCAGAAACAGCTCGGCGCCCAGGCTGCCCAGAAAGAGCAACCCTATGGCGAACAACACAACCGCCAGGCCCCAGTTCGAACCATGCCGGGGAATCTGCCGCAATTTGTCACGCCGCTGCCAGATCAGGTAACCCGAGAGCAAGGGCACCAGAAATCCGTGTGAATAATCCGCGTCGATGTACCACTGATAAACCAGCGTTCGCAGGACCGAGGCGTAGAGCACGGCCAGGACTGCGCACAACAGCAATCCCTGCCAGCCAAACGGCTTCACCGTTTGCCAGAACTCGGAGAATCGTGAGTTCCCAGCTCCGCTTGAGATTTCTGAGGTCGACGGGGGCGGCACGGTCTCCGTCGGTTTAGTGCCAGCAAGCGCCACTAACAGTCACTCCACATCGGTTCGTTCTCGGAACGGGAAGGCATGTGCAATTGCTTGGCCGAGAGAATTAGAAAGCATATCCTACAACTAACTGAAAAATCAAAGAGTTCGGACCTCGTACGTAAGCCACAGCAGAAGCTTGTAAGCAAGTAGTGCAGGACTTTGCACATCCAATCCAGCCGAATTCACTCCTTATACATTTCTCTTCTCGCCCGATTGGCTTGAATTGACTCGTGACCGAAGGTCTACAAAAGTTGGCTTCACCTGCAGCACCTATCGCCCACGACGCTTGTAGCGGCCCTGGCAACAACCCGTGAAATTGTACCTCTCCGCGGCTTAGATTTGCCACTCCCCTTAGCCTTCCGCGCGGAAAAGGGCTGGCCATGCTTCGCGGGCCGCGACCGTCGCGATATCAGAATCCCATGATGTTGTATCCGCAATCCACGTAGATGGTCTCGCCCGTAATTCCGCTGCCGGCGGCGCTGGCCAGGAAGACGGCGGTGGCAGCCACCTCTTTCACATCCACGTTGCGTTGCAATGGGGCGCGCTCGGCGTGCGCCGACATCATGTCGCCCAGGCCGGAGATGCCGCGCGCCGCCAGCGTCTTGATCGGCCCGGCGGAGATCGCATTCACCCGAATCTTATTCTTCCCCAGATCATAAGCCAGATAGCGGACGCTCGCCTCCAGCGCCGCCTTGGCAACGCCCATCACGTTGTACTTGGGAACGACTTTCTCCGCCCCGTAATACGTCATCGTTGTGATGCTGCCGCCATCGGTCATCAACGGCCGCGCTGCCCGGGCCAGCGCCACCAGCGAATAGGCGCTGACATCGAGTGCGATGCGGAACCCTTCGCGGCTGGTGTCAACGAACTCGCCCTTCAAGTCTTCGGCGGGCGCGAAGGCCAGGCTGTGCACCAGGGCGTCGAGCTTGCCATAACGCGACCTCAGTTGTTCGAACAGCAGCGCAATCTCCTCATCGCGGCTGACATCGCATTGGAACGCCTGCGAATTCGGCAGCCCCGCGATCAGGTCATCGGCTTCCTGCTTCAGCCGCTCGTTCTGATAGGTGATGGCCAGTTGCGCGCCCGCCTGTTGCATCTGCTGCGCGATGGCCCACGCAATGCTGCGCTTGTTGGCCACGCCAAACACTACGACGGTGCTGTCCTGCAAACTGTTCGACATTCGTTCGCATTCCTCCGCTGGGTGCCCCACCCTTGTCGCCCGATTTTGGCGACAGGGTGGGAGCTACTACTCTGGCCGGTCGATCTGCGCGCGCTGCAGCGTGTCGGAGTAATCGATGTACACCGATTTCCATTCCGTATAAAAATCGATGGCCCCAATACCGCCTTCGCGATGACCGTTGCCCGTGGCCTTCACTCCGCCAAACGGCAGATGCACCTCGGCGCCGATCGTCGGCGCGTTGATGTACGTGATACCCGCATACAGGTCGCGCATCGCAGTGAACGCCTTGTTCACGTCCTTGGTATAGATCGCCGACGACAAGCCGTACTCGATGTCATTGGCAATCTCGATGGCGCTCTCCAGCCCGTCGCACGCAATGATGGACACCACCGGCCCGAAGATCTCCTCCTGCGCAATGCGCATCTTGGGATCGACGTCCGCGAACACCGTCGGCGCGACGAACCATCCGTGGTCGTACGCCTCGCCTTCCAGACGATGCCCGCCGCACAGCATCTTCGCGCCTTCGTCATTGCCAATCTTGATGTACTTCAGGTCGGTCTCCATCTGCGACGAATTGACCGCCGGGCCCATGTCTACGCTCTCGTCGAGACCGTTGCCGACCTTCAGCTTCTTGGCCCGCGCCACCAGTTCATCCACAAACTTCCGGTACACGCCCTTCTGCACAATGATGCGGCTGGTCGCGGTACAACGCTGTCCCGTAGTGCCGAACGCGCCCCATAGCGCACCCTCAAGCGCGAGCTCGAGATTGGCATCGTCGAGCACGATCATCGGGTTCTTGCCGCCCAGCTCCAGCGAGCAGTGCTTGAAGCTCTTTGCCGCTTCCTGTCCCACGATGCGGCCCACCGCCGTCGAACCGGTCAGCGACACCGCGCGCACCTCAGGATGCTCCACCATCGGCGTGCCCACTTCGCCGCCAAAGCCGGTGACGATGTTCACCACGCCCGCCGGAATGCCGGCGTCATGCAGCGCCTGCACGAAGTTGAAGACCGACAGCGGCGTGTCCTGCGCCGGCTTGATGACCGCGGTGTTCCCCGCCACCAGCGCGGGAAACAGCTTCCACGACGGGATCGCCATGGGAAAGTTCCACGGCGTAATCATGGCGCAGACCCCCAGCGGCTGGCGGATCGCCATGGCAAACTTGTTGGGCAGCTCCGACGGGACGGTCGGGCCAAACAGACGGCGGCCTTCGCCGGCCGTGTAGTAGCCGCAATCGATGGCCTCCTGCACGTCGCCGCGCGTCTCCTTGATGACCTTGCCCATCTCGCGAGTCATGTCGCGCGCGTATTCTTCCTTGCGCCCGATCAGCAGCTCCGACGCTTTGTACAGCATCTCGGCGCGGCGCGGCGCCGGCACCAGACGCCACTTCTTGAACGCCTGCCGCGCGGCCTCGATGGCCTGGTCCACGTCTTCCTTCGACGACTTCTGAAAGATGCCGACCACCTCGCGCGTGTCGGCGGGATTGAGGTTCTCGAAGCTGCGGCCGGTGCGGGTTTCCACCCACTCGCCGCCGATAAAGTTCCTGAAGACGCGTGTCTTCGCGCCCGCCGCCACCCGTGCCGGCGTCTGTTCCGTAGTAGCCATAAGAATGCCCTCCCACAACCAACTGCAAACCTTTAATGCTATCTGCTGGGTGGCAGCTTGTCATCCCGGGCGGGGAGGAAGGACCTGTTCACCACGGAGACACGGAGGGCACAGAGAAGAAGAATCCTCCATTACTCTGAGATGTCATCCCGAGCGAGGACTTCAGTCCGAGTCGAGGGACCTGCTTTTCTGTCCACTATCCCCTATCCCCTAACCCCTGGCCCCTGACCTGTCATCCCGACCGAGGACTTCAGTCCGAGTGGAGGGACCTGCTTTTCTATCCCCTAACCCCTGGCCCCTGACTTGTCCTCCCGACCGAGGACTCGGCAAAGTTTCGATTCGAGGGACCTGGCTGCCCTAGTAGGTTGTGGAGGAGCGACGGAGAATCCCCGAGACCACCATCAAGCGTTGATCAAAATACAGATCGTAAAGAATGCGGTATCTGCCCACACGCCTCCTCCACGCGCTGGGTTGGCCTTGCAGACGCTTGATATCGCCTTGGAAGGGGTCCTGCTGCATGGAAAGTAGGGCGGCCTTAACGCGCGCTTGATCTTTGGCTGGCAGCTTTCGAAAGTCTTTTTGCGCGGGGCCGGCGAGCTGGAGACTCCAGGTCATGGAGGAATTGCTCTAACGATACAGCATCGCCTTGGCGAAAGGCGGCGCGTCCCCGCCGCAGGGCGGCCAGTTCTTCCTTGCTGGGCGGAACGAACGGATACCGGCTTTCGAAGTAGGCCCGGAGCGCCTCCCGCACCAGCTCGGAACGGGTACGCGATTCCGCTTTGCGCACCGCTTCAAACTGGCGGAGCATTGCCGGCGGTAGCGAAACGGTCATGGTCTGGGTGGTTCTCATGCACATCCTCAATGAGTGTTACTCAGTAACACTTGTTATTATGCTATCGATCCACTGCCCGAAGGTCAACCCCGTTGTCTCGGGAGACCGTTCCTCTGTCCCTGGCCCCTGACCTGTCATCCCGAGCGGAGGCGGCCTGCCCTTGGCCGCCGGAGCCGAGCGATCTGCTGCGTCCTTGCGGGGGACCGACTGGGCGCGGTATCACTGAATTGCGAGGAGGGCGTTGATGTGTCCTCGCCAGCCGCACCCAGTGCGCGGAGCCAGGAAAGCGTTGCCCAGGGTCAGGCAGTGGCCAGGTCGGGGGAAAAAGGCTCGCCTCGGCCAGAAAGTATGACTTATATGTATTATATGTAATCTATGTACAAGGATTGGGCAAAATCGCCCATTTTTGCCAGCTAAGTCCTTCTGCAACAATACACTACGTATAAGTCATTGCGGCTCAAATGGATACGAATGATTTATAGCCTAAGTTATTGATTCCAGGTAAAGCGGCAGAGGGGGAGTTTTCTCGTCATCGGAGGCAGCTTGACCCAGCGCTAAGCGCCGAAAGAGCCTGCTTTCGCACTCCGAGCGCGCAAGCTACGGCTGCGCGTAATAGCCTTCGCGGGTCTGCACCGTGAGGTCTTTGTTGGTCGTGGTCAGAGCGATCTTGTGGTATCCAGGACCAGCAACGTCCTTCGTGGGAGCGTAACCGATGCTGTACTGATTGCGGAGCTCCTGCTCGATCTGGGAATAAATCTGGTCGATGGGCTGCTTCTTGGAGACCTCGAAGAAACGGCCGCCGGTTTCGCGGGCAATGCGTTCCAGGACCTTCTTACCATCAGGATGTTGCTGCTGCGGCTGAGGATATCCGCCGCCCGGACCGCGGCCCATTCCGCCGCCGCCAACACCGATTCCTCCCGCTCCTGCGCCCCAACTGCCGTGATGTCCGCCGGGGAAACCTTGACGCCCGTAAGCTTCGGGATCGGCGTAGAGAATGGAATAGACCAGCGTGTTGGAGCGCTGCGCGGTCTCGATGGCGCGATCCAGACTGACTCGGCTTCCAGTGTCAACGCCGTCGGAAAGGATGATGAGCGCTTTGCGTCCCTGCACCTTCTTGATCACTTCGTCGGAGGCGAGGAAGACCGAGTCATACAAATCGGTGCCGCCACCAACACCATGATGTCCGCCTCCGCCGCCGGCGTTGCCGCCTCCTCCTCCGCCTCCATAGCCGGGCGCGAACGTCGGGTTGTCAAGCTTATCCAGCGCCGCCTCCAGCTTCTGCCGCGAGGAAGTCAGGTCCTGAAGCAGCTCGACCTCCCAATCGAAGTGGATGACGAAGGCCTTGTCCTTGTCATCCGGACGCATCAGGTTGTTGAGGAAGCTGTAGCTGGCGGTACGCTCCTGATCGATCAAGCGGCGCTGGCTCATGCTGGTGTCCACCAGCAGGCCAAGCGTCAGCGGCATGTCGGTCACCTGGTTGAAATAGCGGATGGACTGCGGCCGGCCATCTTGTTGCAGCTTGAAGTCGTCCTTGGTCAGGTTGTTGACGATCTGGCCGTGCTTGTCGCGCACCGTAGCCAGAACGTTGACGACCTTGACGTCGGACGAGAAGGTCGCCGCTGGTGTGTCCTGGGCCAGCAGATGGCCGTTCGCCAGGCAAACGGCCGCAGCGAGCAGGATTCGAGTTCCCAAAGATCGCATTCGGTTTCGGAGGATAGTCATGAGTTACGCACTACCCGCGGGGACGGCGCTGGCGAAGCTGTTCGGTCGCCAGTTGAGCAGTCCTCATCCGCCAGTGTAACAATGCAGCGAGGTCGAGCGTTATACACGCCAACCCTACCATGGTTGGCGACAGCGCCAACGAGGCGTCCAGGAGACCGCGAAGCTTCTGCACGAATGAATCCATCTTTGCTGCCTGGTTTGTGGTTTGCGTACATCGAGGTAAACCCTCGCGAAGGGAAGAAGTTGCCGGATTCGCGAGACGGAAGAAATTGGAACTTCAGCAGTCCGAAATCGGAAATAAGCCTCGCGGCAGAACCACGAACTCCCATGGTTCCCATCCAGATAAAGGCTCCAATTCCTTCAGACTCCGCTCCCCGCTGTCTCTGGCAAGGCTGTTGTTGCGCGGCTGCGCCAATTCTGTCATAAACTGTATGCAGCACAGTCCCATTCATAGAAAGAATTCAGCTCGTAATGTCATCTAACGGCTTTCATAGCAGTAGCTCGCGGTTCAGCAACATGCGTTCGCTGTTCAGCGTATTTTCCAGCGACCTGGCCATCGACCTGGGCACGGCGAACACGCTGGTGTATGCGCGCGGCAAGGGCATCGTGGTCAACGAGCCCTCCATTGTCGCCATCAACAAGAACACTGGGGAAGTAGAAGCGGTGGGCAAAGAGGCCAAGGAGATGCTGGGCCGCACGCCGGGCAACATCGTCGCCATCAAGCCCATGAAGGATGGCGTGATTGCCGACTTCAAAGTCACCGAGAAGATGTTGAACTACTTCATCCAGAAGGCGCACAACCGCAAGATGCTGGTGCATCCGCGCATTGTCATCGGAGTGCCTTCGGAGATTACGCAGGTGGAAAAGCGCGCGGTCATGGATTCGGCGTATCGCGCCAAGGCCAGCGAAGTGCATCTCGTCGAACAGGCCATGGTGGCCGCCATCGGCGCGGGGCTGCCCATCACCGAACCCAGCGGCAACATGGTGGTTGACATCGGCGGCGGCACCACCGACATTGCGGTGATTTCTCTCAGCGGTATCGTGTATTCGCGCTCCGTCCGCATGGCGGGCAATCAGATGGACGAGTCCATCATGAATTACCTGAAGCGCAAGTACAACCTGCTGATCGGCGAACGCACGGCCGAGCAGATCAAGATTGAGATTGGTTCGGCTTATCCGCTGGAGAAGCCTCTGACCATGGAAATCAAGGGTCGCAACCTGATCGAAGGCGTGCCCAAAACGATCACGATTGACGACAGCGAGATTCGCGAGTCGCTCAGCGAGTGCGTTTCCACCATCATGAACGCGATTCGCGTAGCGCTGGAGCGCACCCCGCCGGAGTTGTCGGCCGATATAAGCGACCGCGGCATCGTGCTCACGGGCGGAGGGGCGCTGGTGAAAAATCTCGACAAACGCATTCGCGAGGAAACCGGACTGCCGGTGTCGATTGCCGACGATCCATTGTGCAGCGTGGTGCTGGGCACGGGAAAAATGTTGAGCGACTTCAAGCTGCTGCGCAAGATCTCGATTGATTAGTCGTCACAGGCGGCAATCGTATGGATACACTTCTCGGCCGCTATAAGAACCTGATCGTGCTGGCGGCCATTCTGTTCGCCCAAATCATCGGTCTGGCGGTACAGGTTCGCCGTCCATCCCAGGTGGGCGAGACACGTCTCATCCGCCTGTGGGCCATCTCCGCGGTAACGCCCATCGAAAGCGCCGTGGTGCACGTGCAGAATTGGGTGCACAACGGCTGGAAAAACTACGTCTATCTTCGGGGAGTGCGGCGAGAGAACCGCGAACTGCGCGCGCAACTCGATCGCATGACGATCGAGGACGCGCGGCTTGGCGAAGATGCCCGCATGGCGCGGCGCGTCCAGGCCTTGCTGGCGTTCAAGGAGCAGTACGTCGAGAGCACGGTCGCGGCCCAGGTCATCGGCACCAGCGGCAGCGAGCAGTCACGAGTGCTCTACATCGACAAGGGAACGCGGGACGGCATCAAGACCGACATGGCAGTCATCACTCCGACCGGCATCGTCGGCAAGATTGTGCAGGTGTTTCCAACCTCGGCCCAGGTGCTGCCCATCAACGATCAATTCAGCGGCGTAGGCGCGGTGTTGAGGGACACTCGCCTGCAGGGCATCGTGAAGGGTTCGCAAAACGGGGCGACGACGCTGCAGTACATCATGAGCGACGAAAAAGTCGAGCCGGGAGAGGAGGTCCTCACCAGCGGCGGCGATCGCATCTTCCCCAAGGGCCTGCCCGTCGGCAGGGTGGTTTCGGTTGAGCCGGGAAAGGATTTGTTCCTCAACATTCGCGTCATCCCCTCCTGCCGCCTCGATCAACTTGAAGAGGTACTGGTCGTTACCAAGATCATGGAGAAGATGCCGGACGCCAAGGACCTGGCCCCGATTCGCGCGGCCGACATCCTTGCCGACCGTCTGCCCACGGTGCCGACCAAATCCGGGACCGATGCCGCCGGAAATCCTAAATCCGCCGAGGCAAATGCCGGCGCTGCTCCCCCTGCAACCTCCGGCGCTGCAGCGGGCGCTCATCCTTCTGCCGGCGGAACTGCGTCCGCCAACAAGCCCGTCGTCGGAGCAGTATCAGTATCCGGGGCTAAGCCCGGCAGCACACCTTCCGCGGTTCGCAGTACGCCGAGTACCGGAACCACTGGGAATTTGAAGCCGGCGACCGGCGTGAAGCCATTGAACGGCGCGACAACAGGAACGACGACTCCGGTTAAGCCAAAGGGCGTGCCAGCAACCAATCCGGTGACGACCAACGGCACCGCTGCGGCAGGGACGACCACGCAGAACCCGGCCAAAGTTGAGGCTGCGGTGCCTCCTCCGAAGAAGGCCCAGCCCGCACCGGAGCAGGCACCGGGCACCAATCCCGGCCAGCCTGCCAAACCGCCAGCGACCGAGCAGCCGCAGCCATGAGCAGCCGAGTCATGCCATTCCGCGGCAGTTACACATCGCGCGAGCAGGTTGCGGTCTACGAATTCAGTTGGCCCGCGCTCATCTTTATTCCGCTGGTCGCGCTGCTGATCCAGATCTTTATTCCGACCAAGGTCCGCTACTTCCCCATCATTGACCTGCCGTTCCTGGTGACCATCTTCCTGGCGGTAGCTCGGCGTAACCCGGTGACCGGCTGCCTTACCGGCTGCGTTATCGGGCTTATGCAGGACTTGTTCGCCGGGCCCAGCCATCCGCTCGGCATGTACGGCATCGCGCTGACCATCATCGGTTATATGGCGTCATCCTTAGGGCTGAAGATTGACGTCGAGAATCCGGGCTCGCGATTCCTTATCACCTACATTTTTTTCGTGGCGCACCAGGGGATCTATTACGGAGTAGCGCACGGCCTGCTGCGGCAGGCACAGCAGTGGAGTTGGAGCCACGTGGCCATCTCCGCATTGGCGAACGCGGTGATCGGATTGTTTGTATTTGCGCTGCTGGACAGGTTCAAGCAGAGGTAAGCATCCGAGTTAGAAGAACACTGCCGGAGATACACCAAACCTGGCGCTTAGCCGGCTGATGTGTTCTTTGGTAAGTTCCCGCTTTCCGTGCAAGACCTCGGACGCGATGCTCTCAGTGCCGAAGACATCGACCAGTTCCTTCTGCCGCAAGTGGTGGGCCTCCATGAGATGCCGGACGATGGCAATCGGCGGCGCATCGGGAACGGGACAATGCTTCGCCTCAAATTCTTCGATCAGCAATGCGAGAAGTTCGATTAATTTCTCTTCCGCCCGCGTGATCGATTTCTTGGTAGTCAGCTCTTCCCAGCGCTGGATGTAAGTCTGGTTCTGCTTCTCATCGCGGATGACCTCGGGTCTGGTTTCCGATAGCAAAGGGGCGTAATTGGCGGCGAGTGGGTTCATTGCTTCCATTCTCAGGATAGCCCAACATCAGGAACCTGGTCCTCCAACATCGAGCGTCGGGGTTGCAGGCAAGCGCCTCGGGCGCGAAACAAGACAGCCCACCGCTTCAGAGCCTGTTACGAAACTCTTGCTTACTCCGCTCAGGAGCGACGGATATTCGGACCACTCGGTTCCCCAACGCATTATGCGGGGCACCGGTTTTCCGGTTGGGCTAGCGGGCCAGGGCGGCTCGTAAGCTTATGCCTCCCAGCACCGCCATCATGCGCTTGAGGTTGTAGGCCATCATCGCCAGGCTGATTTCCGTTTGCGCGCCGCCGCACCCACGCAGCAAAAAGCGCGGATGTCCGAAACTGCCATACTTGAGCGCGGCAAACACCCGCTCCACCACACAGCGTCGCAGTCGCATGGCTTCTGCCGTTGCCCGCTGCTGCATGCGCTGCAGTGCCGCTTCGTAAATGTGCCGCTTCACCGTTCGCCGTGCCGCCGTGGTGCAATGCGCCCGCAAGGGACAGGCTCCGCACACCGCCGCCTCGCCTACATACACCACCTGTCGCCGCTTTTTCTGCACTGCTTTCCGCTGCAATCTCTGGCCCGCCGGACACACCATGGTGTCGGTGGTCTGGTCGTGATAAAACTCGCTCCCCGCGAACATCTGGCCATCGCCTTGACTGTTCACGCTGCGATTGGCCGCCACGTGCGGCTCAATCCCGCGCGCTTCACACCCCGCCGCCTGCTCTCCGTTGGAGTAGCCCGCGTCCGCCACCACGTGCAGCGATTCCGGCGAGCCCACCGCCTGCTGCGCCGCCTCCGCCATCGGCAGCAGACTGCGATTGTCCGTCGCCTCCGTGGTCACCGCTTGTGCCACGATAATGCCGCACTCGGCATCCACCGCCGCCTGCACGTTGTACGCCGGACGCTTGCCCTCCGTCGTCCGCATGAACCGCGCCTCCGGCTCAGGATCGTTGCCCAGCTTCTGCAGCGCCGCCTGCATCGCGCTGTGGTCGATCACTACGTCATCTTGCGCGTCGGCCGCTTCCATCTCCTGCAGATAGCGCTCTACAGCATCCCGCTCGCGTACCCGCTGGGCGCTGCTCACCGCGCGAAACTTCGAGCCGTCGATTGCCACCCACTCGCCCCGCACTAAACCCACCTCGCGCGCCAACCGCACTAACTCCGCTCCCGCCGCCTTCACCGCCTCGCGATGCAGGCGCCGAAACTCCGCAATCGACTTGTAATCGGGCCGCAGCCGTCCCAGCAGCCACATCACTTCCACGTTGCGCACGCACTCCGCCTCCAGCCGCCGCGACGAACGCAGCTGGTTCATGTAACCGTACAAGTACAGCTTCAGCAGATCGCGCGGATCGTAGCCCGGCCGCCCTGTCTCCGCCGGCTCGGCGCGCTCGAATCCCAGCTCCTGCATCCCCAGCCGCTTCACGAACGCTTCGATTACCCGACACAGATGATCGGCGGGAAGGAACTCGTCCAAGGTTAGCGGAAACATCGTCACTTGCTCCCGCGCTTCGCCTGTGATGTAGGCCATGTGGCTAAACTAACCTTTATCCGCACTCACTGCCATAGCCTCTTGCCCTAAGTGCCGAGTTTCGTAACAGGCTCTTCAACGGTGGGAATGCGGTGGGTCAGTAAGGTGAGTCCCTCGGGGACGGCACTCACTTTCGGCAGACTTTCTTGTGCCGTGCCATGGCACTCGGTCAGATGATCGCCCACCCACCGCTGAAGAGCCTGTTACGAAACTCTTGCTTACTCCGCTCAGGAGCGACGGATATTCGGACCACTCGGTTCCCCAACGCATTATGCGGGGCACCGGTTTTCCGGTTGGGCTAGCGGGCCAGGGCGGCTCGTAAGCTTATGCCTCCCAGCACCGCCATCATGCGCTTGAGGTTGTAGGCCATCATCGCCAGGCTGATTTCCGTTTGCGCGCCGCCGCACCCACGCAGCAAAAAGCGCGGATGTCCGAAACTGCCATACTTGAGCGCGGCAAACACCCGCTCCACCACACAGCGTCGCAGTCGCATGGCTTCTGCCGTTGCCCGCTGCTGCATGCGCTGCAGTGCCGCTTCGTAAATGTGCCGCTTCACCGTTCGCCGTGCCGCCGTGGTGCAATGCGCCCGCAAGGGACAGGCTCCGCACACCGCCGCCTCGCCTACATACACCACCTGTCGCCGCTTTTTCTGCACTGCTTTCCGCTGCAATCTCTGGCCCGCCGGACACACCATGGTGTCGGTGGTCTGGTCGTGATAAAACTCGCTCCCCGCGAACATCTGGCCATCGCCTTGACTGTTCACGCTGCGATTGGCCGCCACGTGCGGCTCAATCCCGCGCGCTTCACACCCCGCCGCCTGCTCTCCGTTGGAGTAGCCCGCGTCCGCCACCACGTGCAGCGATTCCGGCGAGCCCACCGCCTGCTGCGCCGCCTCCGCCATCGGCAGCAGACTGCGATTGTCCGTCGCCTCCGTGGTCACCGCTTGTGCCACGATAATGCCGCACTCGGCATCCACCGCCGCCTGCACGTTGTACGCCGGACGCTTGCCCTCCGTCGTCCGCATGAACCGCGCCTCCGGCTCAGGATCGTTGCCCAGCTTCTGCAGC
Organism: uncultured Acidobacteriaceae bacterium; assembly: GCA_963791975.1. Taxonomy (GTDB): domain Bacteria; phylum Acidobacteriota; class Terriglobia; order Terriglobales; family Acidobacteriaceae; genus Bog-257. The sequence goes on from CAWBUJ010000001.1 coordinate 377,554, forward strand.
GCCGCCTGCATCGCGCTGTGGTCGATCACTACGTCATCTTGCGCGTCGGCCGCTTCCATCTCCTGCAGATAGCGCTCTACAGCATCCCGCTCGCGTACCCGCTGGGCGCTGCTCACCGCGCGAAACTTCGAGCCGTCGATTGCCACCCACTCGCCCCGCACTAAACCCACCTCGCGCGCCAACCGCACTAACTCCGCTCCCGCCGCCTTCACCGCCTCGCGATGCAGGCGCCGAAACTCCGCAATCGACTTGTAATCGGGCCGCAGCCGTCCCAGCAGCCACATCACTTCCACGTTGCGCACGCACTCCGCCTCCAGCCGCCGCGACGAACGCAGCTGGTTCATGTAACCGTACAAGTACAGCTTCAGCAGATCGCGCGGATCGTAGCCCGGCCGCCCTGTCTCCGCCGGCTCGGCGCGCTCGAATCCCAGCTCCTGCATCCCCAGCCGCTTCACGAACGCTTCGATTACCCGACACAGATGATCGGCGGGAAGGAACTCGTCCAAGGTTAGCGGAAACATCGTCACTTGCTCCCGCGCTTCGCCTGTGATGTAGGCCATGTGGCTAAACTAACCTTTATCCGCACTCACTGCCATAGCCTCTTGCCCTAAGTGCCGAGTTTCGTAACAGGCTCTGAAGCGGTGGGCTTGCTTATTCCGTCCCGCGAGGCGGGACTTCACAGTTTGCCAACTCACTCTAGCGACAAGGCACCACGTAATGCACTAACCATGAAGAAAACCTTCGCACTACCGATTCTTTCCCCCTGCTCCGCACCGCCGAATCACGCTACAATGAAACAGCGCCACTGAAAGTTGTACCTCCTGATGTTCGGTCGCGACGAAAAGGTCTCACAGCTCCGGCTAACCGCAGTCCAGTACATTCTGCTGGCGATTTTTTTGATTCTGGCTTTCGGGCTGTGGCGCCTGCAAGTGGCGCGCAGCGACTACTACACTACGCTCGCCGAACAGAACCGCATCAAGCAAGTCCCCATGCTGGCGCCGCGCGGAAAGATCCTGGACCGCGAAGGCCGTATCATCGTCGACAACTATCCTTCGTTTTCCGTGCTGTTGTTGCGCGACCAGAACCGCAACCTCGAAGTCGATGCCGACAAGATCGCAAGCGGGCTGCATATTCCGCCGGACGAGCTGCGCGCACGCCTCAAGCATATGGCCGCGGTACCGGGATACCAGCCCCTCTTCCTGAAGGACGACATCACGCCCGACGAGCTGGCGTTCATCGAATCGCACCGCGCCGACTTGCCGGAACTCGACATCATCACCGTTCATAGGCGCCTGTATCCCAAGAACGGATTCATGGCACACGTCATCGGCTACGTCGGCCAGGTCAGCGAAGACATGCTGACCCAGCCGCAATGGGAGCTGTATAACCCGGGCGACATTGTGGGAATGTCGGGCGTCGAGCAGTACTACAACGATATCTTGATGGGCAAGAACGGCTCGCGCCAGGTGCTGGTCAACAGCCGCGGCAAGGAAGTCGGCACCCTGAGCGACGTGCCGGCGGTTCCCGGCAAGCAGCTCAAGCTCACCATCGACCTCGATTTGCAGATTGCAGCGGAAGAAGCGCTGGATGGCCGGGACGGTGCCATCGTAGCCATGGATCCACGCAACGGAGAGATCCTGGCCATGGTCAGCCGTCCGGCTTTCGATCCCAACGAATTCGCGGTACATATCACCCGCGATGAGTGGAACAAGTTGATAGCCGATCCCGGCAAGCCGCTGCTCAACAAGGCGATCCAGGCCCAGCTAGCCCCCGGTTCGGTATTCAAGGTCATCATGGCGACGGCCGGACTACAGGAAGGTATTGCGCAGAACCTGATCGTCAACTGCGGCGGGGGAAAGACCTTCTACGGACGCTTCTTCAAGTGCTGGATTGCCGGACACGGCAGTCACGGCACCGTGGGCATCAGCAAGGCGATCTATCAGTCCTGCGACTCGTACTTCTACACCCTGGCTGAGAAGCTGGGTATCAGCCGCATCGCCAAGTACGCCACCATGCTCGGACTGGGACAGAAAACGGGCATCGATCTGCCCCAGGAAGTCTCCGGAGTAATGCCCTCGGAGGAGTGGAAGATCAAGAACTTCAAGCAGAAGTGGTACGCGGGCGAGACCATCTCGGTGGGTATCGGCCAGGGCGCGGTGGCCACCACTCCAATTCAGCTGGCGCGAGCTGTCGGCGCGGTCACCAGCGACGGAGTGCTGGTGCGCCCGCATGTCGCTTTTCCCGACCAGTTCCCTCCTGGTTTCAAGCAAGTGGCGAACTATACCGACAAGACCGCCATTCCGCTCGATGAGCAGAACTGGATGACGATTACGGACGCGATGGCGCAAGTAGTTTCACCGGTGGGCACGGCGCCCAGCGCGGCCTTGAAGGGCATCGATTTCGCAGGCAAAACGGGCAGCGCACAGACCATCTCCAACGATCTGAAGAGGCGGCTCGGCACAGAAGGAAAGCGCTTCAAGGACAATGGCTGGTTCGTTGGCGTTACCCCGCGCCGCAATCCCGAGATCGTGGTCGCGGTCCTGCTGGAAGAGGGAGAACACGGCTACTACGCCGCTCGCGCCGCTGCCCAGGTCATCAAGGCCTACGTCGAGAAGCAGCGCACGCGCCAGACGGAACTCGCCAAGACCGGCGGCGCTGCCTCCAAGCAGGCCGAAGTCGCGGCAGTATGGCACGAGGGCGACGCCAAGCAGCCGGACAAGATGCAGGCTGGACGGTTCACGGTTTCCGCCGATGGCACAACCAAGCCAGTCGCCGCCGCCCCGGGAGTGGACGAGAGCAATCGCCCGAAACCTGCCGCCAGCCTCGAAGCAACGGAGTCGCATCCCGAGATGGCCCATCCCGAAAACCAGATTGCTGCGCCCGAACCTCCCAAGCCGCCCTCTGTCCAGCCCGAGCAGCCGGAGGACCAGAAGAAGCCGCCAGCCGCCCCGGCCACCGCCGTTTCTCCCGGGCAACCATGAGCCGATACATCTCCTTCCGCGATTTCGATTGGGTACTGCTGGTGTTGGTGCTCATGATTTGCGCCTTGGGCGTAGTCGAGATTTACAGCGCAACTCTCAACACCAAGTTCATGGGTGTGCACCTCAAGCAGGTGTACTGGATTCTGGGCGGCGTAGCTCTGATGTTCATAGTGAGCTTCTTTAACTATCAGGCCCTGTTGGAGCGTGTGCCGTTGTTGTATTTGGTCTCCATCGCCTCGCTGGTAGCGGTGGCGGTATTTGGGAAGAAGTACCTTGGCGCTCGCCGCTGGGTGCAGATCGGTTCCTTCCACTTTCAGCCGTCGGAGTGGGTGAAGCTGGTTTTGATTCTGGCGGTGGCCAAATACTTTGCCGACTCGAAGCCGGAATGCACGGCGCAAGACATCGTCAAAGCAGGAACCCTGGTCGGAGTTCCGATGCTGATGGTGCTGGCCCAACCCGACCTGGGCACGGCCCTCACCTACCTGCCGATTGCGATCATGGGATTGTTCCTCGGCGGGATGAAGGCCAAGCATGCGCTGGTCATTCTGTTACTTGCGGGGTTGTTAGCGCCAGTGGGATGGCATGTGCTGAAGCCCTACCAGCGCGACCGGCTGACCAGCTTCAGGGAACCCGAAGCCGACGCTCAGGGCCGCGGATATCAGGTACTTCAGTCACTCGTGGCGGTGGGCTCGGGAGGCCTCTTTGGCAAGGGAACCGCCCACGGAAGCCAGACCCAGGGACAGTTTCTGCCGGTGCCGCACACCGACTTCATCTTTGCCGCCTTTGCCGAAGAACACGGATTCATCGGCGCTATGGGCCTGCTGCTGTTATACTTTATGGTGCTGATGCGTCTGATCCAAAACGCTCAGACGGCCCCGGACCGGGCAGGTGCTTTCGTGGTCATGGGAGTGGTCGCGGTGCTTGCGTTCCACGTCCTGATCAACGTAGGCATGGCAGTTGGATTTATGCCGGTCACGGGCATTCCTTTGCCGTTAATGAGTTACGGCGGGTCGTCAGTGCTGTTCATGTTCCTGGCGCTGGGGATTGTGATGAATATTCGTATGCGCCGGTTTGTGAACTGAAACGGGCAGTACTTTATTGAGTTGAGATACTTCGCGCCACACGGCGCGCGTTCGAGGCAAACGGCTTCATCTGCCGGGGAAGTCCCGGAATAATCGGACTTCCGAAGAATGACAACAAGATTACGAGCGCCCTCACGTAAGAGGGCAGTGCCGGCCGCAGTTAGAAAGGGCCGGACAGGATTGCAAAGCGCGTTGATCGAGGTGGGAAACGGCCCCATTGGCTCGAGCTGAGTGTGATGGCCACAAACCTCCAGCAGCGTGCTCTTTACGGTGCTAAAGATTCCACAATGTGAAGTACGAATCAGGTCTGGTTATCAGCCGGGCGAGAGTCCCGGTATGCCCGCACCGATTCATCCGTAGAGTTTCTCCTGTCCTCCTCGCTCGACCGCGCCGGTGAAAACCGGAGCACCAATGAACAAAGAACTTTACGTGTCGTCTACGCCACACGAAACCAAGGTGGCGTTGGTCGAGGACGATCAGCTCGCCGAAGTGTTCTTCGAGCGGGAAAACGAATACACCTTAGCAGGATCAATCTACAAAGGCCGGGTCACGCGTGTCCTTCCCGGCATGCAGTCCGCGTTTGTCGATATCGGACTGGAGCGTGATGCCTTCCTCTATGTCTCCGACTTCCTCGATCTACCCAGCGACGGAGAAGGCGAGGACGATGAGTTTGGCCAGATTCCTGCGCCTCGCACCGCCGTCGATGTGGGTCACTCCCACCCCACCGAAGAAGCCCAAGGCGAGTCCGACACCGCGATGCCGGAAATGGAAGCGGAAGAAGACTTCGAGTCTGCGCTGGAAGAATTTGCAGCTCCCGAGGAAGAGCAGGCAGGGGCCGACAAAGGCGAGGCTGCCGGCGGAGAAGACCGCGACTCGCGCGGCGCAAGGCGTTGGCGAGGGCGCCGTCGCCGCGGCGGACGCCGCGGACGACCGGACGAACGCGACGACCGGCCCGCGCCCGCGCTCAACATAGAAGCCGCGAAGACGCCGGAGGAGACTCCAGCCCTCCGTGCCGAATCGCGCCCCGCGGTTGAGTCGCGGCCACGCGCCGATTACGGCCCTCCGGCGGGCTACTCCCCGATCATGCTGCCCGGAGAATCGATCTCTAAATATCGCAACCTGGGACAGCAATCCGCGGCCGGGCCCGAGGAAGTAAAACAGGAGAACGAACCGCAGACCAGGGACTTCACTGACGCTGTCATTGAGGACTTCGCGCCCCCGGCTTCATCCTGGTCGGAATCGAACGCTGCTGCGGAGCGAATCGAACAACCCGCTGGAGCAGAGAACGAACAAGCTGCTACGGAACCCCTGAAGCTTGAGTCATCCACCGTCGATGCGGAAGAGCCGGCGCCAGCGCCCAAACGTCGCTGGCGGACGCCGCGCGGCGAGTCATCGCCGGGTGCCGAAGCTACCACCGTGGCAGTGCATCACGAGCCTGAGCAGGACGACGATGTCAGCCTTGCATCTCAGGAGCATTCGCTTGCGCCGCCAGACAGTACTGCGAAAAGTGCGCCGTTTCACAGCCAGGCCTCGTGGCCGCAGAACGAGCACGAGGACGTTGTGGAGGACGAGGCGGAAGTGGAACTTCACTCTGCCGAATTCCGGGCCGCGAGCGCGGAGCTTGAACCCGCCCCGCACACGGTCGCCACGGCAACCCGTGACTTTCGGCATCTCATCCCTCCGGAGGAAGCGCCCGCCGGACATACTCTGGAGCACGAAGTTCTGGACGACGAGGAAATGGAGTTTGCTCCCGTCCCCGACGACCTCGGCGCGCTGAGCGAAGTGGCGGGCGATGAGGAGCTCATCCTGGAGGAAGAGACCCTCGACGCCGGCGACGGATCGTCGGAGCGTTGGATTCCCAAGATCGAAGATGTGGACGAGGATGAGGTAGTGGCCGCAGAGATGCGCGGTGAACAGATTTACGGTGCCGAGCCTGAAGACGAAGAAGACGACGCCGGCGAGCCCGAAGAGACCAACGGCCACGCCGAGTTGCGCGCCTCGTCTCACACTGCGGGATACCAGCAGCGTCAACAGGAGCGGCCCAGCTACAACCGGCAATATCGCGATCGCGGACGCCGTGGCGGACCGCGGCGCGGAATGCGGGCACGGCCCAACAACAACCGGCACCTGCCGCTCATCTCAGATCTATTGAAGGAAGGCCAGGAGATCCTGGTGCAGATCGCCAAGGAGCCCATCGGCAAGAAAGGCGCGCGCATTACCAGCCATATCGCCCTGCCGGGCCGCTTCCTGGTGTATATGCCGACGGTGAACCATGTCGGTGTCTCCCGCAAGATTGCGTCGGAAGAGGAGCGTCTGCGCTTGAAGCGCATCGTCACCAGCGAGCGTGAGAACGGACTGGGCGGATTTATCGTGCGCACCGCCGCCGCCAACATCAAGGAAGACGAACTGCGCGCCGATATCCGCTTTCTCAAGCACCTGTGGGCCGAGATCAAGAACCGCACCGAAAACGATAAGTCTCCGGCGCTCATCTACCACGACCTGAACCTGGTAGAGCGGGTCTTGCGCGACCAGGTCAACGCCGACTTCTCCCAGATCTGGGTCGACACGGAAGATGAGTACGAGCGCGTTGTGCGCTTCGCCAACCGCTTCCAGCCATCGCTGGTCCGGCGCATCAAGCTTTACACCAAAGACGCGCCCCTATTCGAGCAGTTTGGTATCCAGGAAGAGATCGATCGCTCCCTGAAGTCGAAGGTCTGGCTCAAGAGCGGCGGCTATCTGGTGATCAACCAGACCGAGGCGCTGGTGGCCATCGACATCAATACCGGAAAATATGTGGGTAAGACGCAGCGTCTGGAAGACACCATCGTGAAAACGAACGTGGATGCGGTCAAGGAAATTGTGCGCCAGGTCCGGCTGCGCGATTTAGGCGGCATCATCGTGATCGACTTCATCGACATGGACGAGCGCAAGAACCGTCAGAAGGTAATGCAGGCACTGGAGGAGGCGCTGCGCAACGATCGCGCTCCCTCCAAGGTTCTCCAGTTCAACGATTTCGGACTAGTCGCAATTACCCGCAAGCGGGTGAAGCAATCGTTGGAGCGGACTCTCGGCGAGCCCTGCCCGTATTGCACGGGAGCGGGCTTCGTGAAGTCGGTGCCCACGGTGTGCAACGAGCTCTACATCGAGATGCGCAAGATGGCGAAGGTGCACGACAAGACCGACATCACGCTGCGGGTCAATCCGGAAGTGGCCAAGGCGCTGAAGGCCAACAACGGAAAGCTCATCGGCGAGATGGAAGAGTTGACCGGAAAGACAGTGCTGGTGAAGAGCGATCCGACGTTGCACCAGGAGCACTTCGACATACATTAAGCGTTAACAGCAGGCTATAGGTTGACGAAAGCCGGGCCGGGTGCCCGGCTTCGCTTTTTCGTCTGCGGTTGGACGACAAGCCGGCCCCTCCGCCTTTAGATCGGCGGCACGCCAGGCACTTCCAGCAATCCCAACCTTTGTTCGAAGGGCAGAAAAACCGAAAATGCAGTCCCACTGCTGCCGTCACAAACCGAGCTGCGCAGGCAAATTGTCCCCTCGTGCTTCTCGATGATGCCTCGGCTTACCCACAGTCCCAATCCAGTGCCCTTCTCACCTTTCGTTGTGTAGAAGGGAGCGAACAGGTTTCTGCGCACTCCGATAGGGATACCCGCGCCCGTGTCCAAGACCGTGACTCGCACGCCCTTAAACGACGGATCCGATGCCTGGCTCGATTCGCGCACGTGCACAATCAGCTTGCCTCCGTGTGACATGGCGTCGATGGCGTTACCCACCAGATTGGAGAAAACCTGCCGCAGTTCGCCGGGGTATCCACGAACAGGGCGGGCCCCATCCAGACGTTGTTCCACCTTGATGTGACTTCTCCTGACCTGCGGAGCGTGCAGTACCAGCACGCTCTGAATTACGTCAACGAGATCCACATCCACTGGAGCTCGCGCTTCTCGATGGAAGGTCAGTAGCTGTCCGGTGATTTGCGCAATGCGCGTCAACTCATCGCTGGCCATCTCCAGGTATTGGGAGGAGGACGGGCTTCCCGGCTGCTCGTGTCGCAATAAGTAAATAAGGTTCGAGACCGTATCCAGCGGATTGCGGATCTCGTGGGCGATGGTGGCCGACAAACGCCCCGCCTGCGCCAGGCGCTCGCTGGTGCGCAGTGTTTGCTCTGTCTGTCGCCGTTGCGTGATGTCGCGGAAGACAATTACGACGCCGCCGAGCCGGCCGTGGTCATTGCGTATTGGAGCTGCGGTCAGCTCAATCGGGTACTCCTTCTCGGAACGGCTGATCAACAGCAGACTGGAGAGTCCGACCACACCCTGCGAACGACGAACCGTGTCGATGGGGTCCTCGATTCCAGTCCGCGTTCTCTCGTCGACCAGGTGCACAACCTCGGTCAAAGGCCGACCGTGGGCCGCCTCATGGTCCCATCCCGTAAGCTGCTGGGCAACGGGATTGACGAACCACACTTTGCCCTCCGCGTCCGTCGACACTACTGCGTCGCCAATGCTCTTCAGGGTGATACGCAACGACTCCTGACTGGCCCTCAGTTGGAGAGTTTTTTCCTCCTCAGCCCGGAGGTGGACCTCGTAAGTGGACGAAAGTGCGTACAGCTCGCGCCGCGTCAAAGTAAACAGCAATATGGCCACCAGCAACGAAATCCCAACCGCGGAACCGAGGACGATCGCATTCAGTACGGTGGCGCGGTGCGATCGAACGGCCCGCAAAACTTCTTCGGCACTCACGAACTCCCGCTGCTTGGCCCGGATATCCGCCATGAGCTGATGACCGTTGAGCAGGTCAGCCTGGGACGGCGGACTTCCACGGTGTTCGACCAGTTGCCCGTCGGCCCACTGAATCCACTGCAAATCCAGGTCGCGTAGCATCTGCAAGCGCTGTACTTGAACCGGATTGTCGCTCGCCATTTGCCGCAGGAAATCCAACTGCTCCGGCACCCTGGTTCGGTTTTCGGTATAGGGCTCAAGGAAAGTCTGGTCACCAGTCAGGTAGTAACCGCGCAGGCCGGTGTCCATCTCGACGATGTTGCGCATCAACTGACGCGCGTTGGCGATAACCTGATCGGAGTGATCAACCCAGCGTAAGGAGGCGGCGAGTAAAAGGATTTCGCCAGCCAGTGTTACGGCGAGCAGTCCCAGCAGCACAACCGGTATCAGGACGGTGCGACGAAGCAGTCTCTGGAAACTGCGCTGGTCCATAGGCTTCCGCGGGATCGAAACCGTTAGATGATACCGCAACTGCGCATCCTGCTGCGGGTCTTTAGTCGCCGGCCGCTGCGGCCTGTTTCACGCCCAGCGTAGCCCGGCTGTTGGACGCTCGCGAGAGGAACCGCGCCATCAACCGGTACAGCAACAGAGCGCCCAGCACGACTGCGAAAATCAGCGGAGTTCGCACGTCCCTCTTCACCAGCCAGATGTAGTGCACAACGCCAGCGGCCGCACTGAGGTAAATCAACCGGTGCAGCAGTTGCCAGCGCTTGCCCAGTTTGCGGATCGCCCATTGGGTGGAGGTGACCGCCAGCGGAACCATCAGCAGGAAGGCGGTGAAGCCCGCGGCAATGAACGGCCGCTTGCCCAAATCTTTGCTCATGCTGTGCCGATCGAAGAACCGATCCAGCCAGAGGTACGTGAGGAAATGCAGACAGCCGTAGAAGAAGGCGAACAGGCCGAGCATGCGCCGGTACCGGATCAGCCAGTATTGCCGGGAAAGATTGCGCAAGGGCGTGATGCTCAGCGTCGCCAGCAGCAACACCAGCGTCCACGTTCCCGTGGAGAATGTAATGACCTGGATCGGATTGGCGCCGAGTGCGAGGTTCAACTCCTTCCACGCCAGCCGCGCCAGCGGCAGCAGGCAGACCAGAAAAATTGCCGGCTTCAGATATCTCGTCTTCACCGTTACCGCGCTAGAAGTTCTTTCTCAGGTCCATTCCCGTGTAAAGCGAGGCCACCTGCTCCCCGTAACCATTGAACATGAGTGTGGGACGCTTGAAAAACTCGCCGATGCGCCGTTCCCTGGCCTGGCTCCAACGCAGATGATCGACGTTCGGGTTCACGTTGGAATAGAAACCGTATTCGCTTGGCGCAGCTTTCGTCCATGTCGAAACCGGCCGGGTTTCCACCAGCCTGATGTTGACGATCGCCTTGATTCCCTTGAAGCCGTACTTCCACGGCACGACCAGCCGCACCGGGGCTCCGTCCTGGTTCGGCAATATGTCACCGTATAACCCAACTGCGAGGATGGTGAGCGGATGCATGGCCTCGTCGAGACGCAGGCCTTCCACATAAGGCCACTCCAGCACATCGCGCCCCTGTCCGGGAAACCGCTCCCGGTCGTACAGCGATGTGAACTCCACGAACTCTGCTTTGGAGTTCGGCTGCACCTGGTCCAGCACGGACTTCAGCGGGAAGCCGATCCACGGAATGACCATCGACCAGCCCTCGACACAGCGCATACGGTAAATGCGCTCCTCCAGCGGCATCTTGAGCAACGTGTCGATGTCGAACTCCCGCGGCTTGTTCGCTAGCCCTTCGACGCGCACGCTCCACGGCCGGGTCTGGAAGTTCATCGCCAGATCGGCGGGCTCATACTTGTCGGTACTGAACTCGTAGTAATTGTTGTAGTGCGTAATGTCCCGCAACGGCGTCCGCTTTTCGTCGGTGGCGAACGGCCCCGCTGTGAAATTCAACTTGCCGGCGACAGACAGCTTCTCCCCGTGCGCAACGACTTCCGGCTGACGGCCGCACGCCAAGGTCGTTCCCGCCAGCGCCGCCGCGCCCGCCAGAAACGTGCGACGGTTCATGTACAAGCTTCGCGAGGTTATCTCCGACGACTGGATGTCAGACGGCTTCTTGATCAACATCGACAGCTCCAACGCAGGGCGCAGTGCAGCCCGGACAGAATATGATTCGCGATGGCACGCGAAGGTTCACGTCACCAAACGGCGGCGCCCGGGCTGTTCATCGCGCGCAGACCTGCCCCCATTGAGTACGAGCCAACTCGCGCAGCAGATTGCAACACCCCAGCTGCCTTCTGCCGTTGTAAAATCGGGCAAGAACGTCCATGCCTCGCGCTGTTTCCATGACCCGTTTCGCCAGGCTAGCATCGGTCGCGCTTGTCTTATGGGCGACGCCCGTGCTCGCGCAGGGTCCCACGCAGATCAAGCCTGGCTTCAACCTGTTCACCAGGCAGCAGGACATCCAGCTCGGACAGGAAACGGCCGCAGAAGTCCGCAAGCAAAGAACCATCATCAAGGACCCCGCAGTCACCGCCTGCGTGAACGAAGTCGGTAAGCGCCTGATGGCTGCCAAGGAGGCGCAGGCGAGCGGCTTTCCGTTCACCTTCGAGGTCGTAGCCGATCCGGGCATCAATGCCTTCGCGCTTCCCGGCGGCCCGATGTTCGTCAATACCGGCCTGCTGCGGGCGGTGGACAACGAAGCGCAGCTGGCCGCCGTGATGGGACACGAAATGTCGCATGTGATTTTGCGGCATGGCACCAACCAGCTCTCCAAAGATAACTTCATCGAGTTGTTGGCTATGCTTGGCGGACAAGTTGCCGGCAGCAGCGGTGGGATGTGGGGGCAACTTGCGCAACTTGGCATCGGACTCGGGGCCGACAGCGCGATACTCAAGTTCTCGCGTACCGCGGAAACCCAGGCGGACATCATGGGCTCGCACTTGATGGCCGAGGCTGGCTACGATCCCATGGAGATGGCGAAGTTTTTTGACAAGCTGAACGCTGAAGGCGGCTCGAAGTCGATCGAGTTCCTCTCCGACCACCCGAATCCCGGTAATCGCGAGAAGACCATCGAACAAGAGGCGGCGCATTTGCCCGAGCAGACCTACGGCTATGAGACGGGTAAATTCCGCCAAATGAAAAAGGCAATCGCGGCCATCCATGAGCCTCCGCCGAAGCCGCTGCCCGCGCAGTAGCCCGCTTCTCCATCGTCGCCGGCGTTAGCTTCGCTGTGCATCGGTCGCGCCCAGCACAGCCACCGCGTCGCCCAGCCGTATGGTCGCGCTCGCCTGTTCCGGACGATAGTACTGGCCGAAGGAAACCCCTTCCCCTTTGCGGCGAAAGGTCGCCAGGGTGGCCAGCGGCTCCGGACCACAGGCGATTCCTTCCGCCTGGTCGATGGTCGTGATCACGCAGCGCTCACAGACCTTGATGGCGCGGAAGACAGCATCGCCGATGGCGATTCGCTGCCATCCATCTTCGTCAAAGGCGCCCGCGTCGCGCACCACAATGTTGGGACGGAAGCGGTTCATTGGCAACGGGACCTCGAGCCGTTGGTTCAACTCCTCCAGCGACGCCTCGCTGATGATCAGAATGGGAGAATCGTCGTGGAAGGCAACGTCACGCTTGACGCGAAAGACATCGGCTCGAATCGACAAGAGCCGGCAATTCATGCCAATCATTTCGCTGAGTGCCTGATTGATCGACGCAATTGCGGCGACTCCCACATAGGAACGCCCCCATACGTTGACCACAGACTCATCCGCCGTCCAGCCCGCTGGGTCATGGGGAACAAAGATTTCGCGGCCGTCGGGCGACGCAATGTGCAAACCATCGACACCGGCCAGCACCTTCATCAGGGCCAGACGGGGGCACTCGCGCTGCGTGATCATCTGCGACTCCGGACTCGCCAGCATCCAGCGGCGATCGTGCTCCAGCCCATAGGAGCAGACCAGAGCTTCTTCGAGCGGGTTACCCCGCAGCGACTTGATCGGATATACGTTGATGGCCGACACATTCATAGAGGCGCCTCTCCTGCCGGTAATGGATGGATTACTCATGATAGCCCTCGCAGCAATTTGCGTCCGCGAAGAATCTGCTTTCACGGGTACCACAGGTCAAGCAACTTGTCTGACGAGGGCGCCCTTCCGAGGACTCGAGTTGAATGGATTCATTACCAACCCGCTACAATGAGGCATGCATAAGTATCGGCTGGTAAGAACAGGGTCCGACGTACGGGTATTTGTCGACGGCAGCCCCAGGGTCACGGTGGACGCGAACAAACGAAACGAACTGCGCGCCTGCATGATGTCCGCCGGCCTCACGCCTGACGAGGTCAATCAGAAGGTCCACGAGCTCTACATCACGAACACCACGGAATTTCTCGGCAGCCGTTAGGACGGGCATCGTCCTACCCTCTGCCGCCAGGCCGGAGGCAGGCACGGTGCGATCGGCTGGGCATGAGCTGCCGAGTGAGGAAACATGCGGTCCTTTATTTTGTCTTTGCCGGTGAAGTTGCAGCCGGTGGTGGTCATCGGTTCCACGATCCTGGCGTCCTTCGCGGTTTCCTCTCTCATGCGCCTGTTCTTCAGCGGTCAGCAGGTGGCGCTGGACAACGGTTTGATCACCTCGGTCTATGGGACGCTGGGCACTACCTACGCGGTGCTGATTGCCTTCGTGGTTTCGGGTGTGTGGCAGAACTTCAGCGACGCTGATAACGCGGTCAAAGGAGAAGCCAATGCGCTGACCGACCTCATATTGCTTATCAACAGCTTTTCCGGAGAGAAGAACCGGCACATCCGCGAGTCAGCCAGGGTCTATGTGCACAGCGTGGTTGAGCGCTGGGACTTGCTGGCGCGCGCCGGCTGCAACAATACTCCTGCCGAAGAGATTAACCTGGACACCTCTTCCGCGCTGGTCGCGGCAATCCTGTCGATCAGACCCGGGGATGCCCGAGAGATTGAACTCTATGGGCAAGCTCTGGATCTGATGGGAATCTGGCTGGACGCACGCCGCAGCCGGTTGCGCAGCGCGAAAGGCAATACCGCGGGCGCGCTTTGGGGCTTGCTGATTGCGGGAGGTTTTGTGCTCTTCGCCTTCCATGGAATGTTTGTCACCCATGTCTGGACGGTCTGGGCGGTATTGCTGCTGGGTCTTTCCTTCGTACTGGGACTCGCCTTCTATCTCATCTTCTCGCTCGATAGTCCCTTCGTTGGCAAGATCAGTGCCGGCCCGGCGCCTTTCCTGTGGCTGCTCCGGGACTTCGACCAACCGGGCCTATTTGGCTCGAGTCCGGCCCAGTCCGCCAAAGTGTCAAGCTAAAAGGCCTTGGACTCTCGTGTAGGGGTTCAGCACTCAGGCTGCAGGAAAAGGTTGCGCGAGGAATTGAAAACGCTGTGAAGCTCGTCGCTCCCGTACCTTCAGCGAGTGCCGCCAAGCCTGGCCATGGATGTCCAGAGGAAAAGAACCAGCGCCACGATCCCCACCAGTCCCAGGACAATACTTCCCATCAGGACGACCGCTGCGGTCCGCTCCTGCTCGGGTGTCGGCGGCGTGACCCCCAGATAGTTCGTATAGATACGATAGAGGAAGCGCACCAGGAAACCACGTTTCCTCGGCTCGCCTGGAGGGCCCTTCCCTTCATTCCCGCTGGGTGTGCTGTCGCTCACGTCACGCATCCCCCTGCCGATGGATCCGGAACCATCATGCCTTGGATTTGAGCGATCCCGCTAACAGCAGCACGACTCCGCCGGCGCAAAGCACGCCACCGATTGCGGGAGAGAGCTTCTCGCTGCTGTGCGTGGTGACGCCGACGGAAGCGTCTCCAACCTTGATGCCGTGGGAATGGCTCGTGGGAAACGGCACAATGAAGGCGAGAATCCCCAGTACCAGTACGACAACTCCAAGCAAGACCAATGGACGCATGAAACCAACCTCCATGAGCTTAGTAGGATGCATTTGGCAGGCCCGGCGCTGGTCCGCTCACCTCATTTACCGCACACAAAAACACTTCCGTTTGAATTCCAGGCGGGGCCGCGCATGTGGCCCCAGCGGCGAAACGTTGGGCCGAACCTTGACACTGCACGCCTCGGCCTCGCCCTTCATCCCCATGCAACTTACTTCGGACTCGGCATGCTCGACCCGGCGGGGCAATAGGTCACGACATAGCCTCGATTGGCGTTCACCGAGCAGGCCACCTGCTTGTCGTCGGTCGGATGCTGGTAGGCATCCGGACAGTTTGCCGCAAAGCACTTCCCGCTCTTCACCTTGGTACCCTTGGTGCTGAACGAACAGTCGAGATTGGTCGTCCACTCGATCGGCACGTTATAGAAGATGACCGACGCCTTGTCCACGCAGTCGTCGGGTCCGCCCTTGGGGCACAGATTGGGTGGCGAATGAGGGCCCGAGCCATAGTTGGTGCTCAGGTTGACGAAGTCGTTAGTCGGAGTTCCTTTGGGCGTGAACTCAAAATGGGTGCCGAAAGTCCCATCCTGGACCATGCCGGTTCCACAGCAATTGTGCTGCAGAGCGCAAATGCCGCGCCCGCTGAGGCTCGGATTGCAATAGGCCGCGTACTTTGCGTCGTTGCCCTCCCACATCCAGCCGGCGCGCTGGACAGTTCCGGGCGGGCCTCCAAGGTCGGTCCAGCCGTCGCAGTTGGGGCACTGGTTGTCCGCCAGGTTCGGGTAGGCGATGAACCGGTTCTGGCCGCCCTGGTTGAAGGACGACATGGGAATCGATTTCTGGCCGCCGGCTGGCAGCGTACCGATCTGCGGTCCGGTCGAATTGAACGTCAGGCTGTACTTGCAGGAGTTGACGAACTTGACCTGCCCAGGGTCTTGAGCGGAGCAACCCACAGCGGCGTAAAGAACAACGAAACTCAACGCCGCGAGCGTGATGGCAATGCCATAGTTCGAGCCGTCGCTTTTTCTGATCATGGTGCCCTTTCCGACGGGCCGGCACAAGGAGCAATTCAGTTGCGCAGGACCTCTTCCGGCACGGAGATGTACAACGGCTCTGCATCATCCTCTACGGGAACGGCAGTGTCAAGCTTTTTCCGTGCTTCGGACGAAAGCACAGGAGACCCGGACGGGCCCTCAGGGTGAAGGACAGGCAGACGCGGCTTCGGACGCCTGGCAGGCGCTTCGAAGCCGCATCGCCTAAGCAAGAAGCGCCCCGCTTAGGCCGGTTTCTTCTGCTGGTCCTTGTCGAGTCTGTCGCGGTCCGATTGCGGATACTTCTGCTGCCCACCCTGTCCACTCTGCTGCTGGCCGCCCTGGTGCTGCCCGCCCTGGCCACCCTGCTGCTGGCCGCCCTGGTGCTGCCCGCCCTGCTGGTTCTTCCAGTCATCCTTCTGGTTCTGCTTCTGCTGATCTGACATAATTTGGTCTCCTTTTGTATGACTTGCTCCCAGTCTGATGGCCCCACTCCAGCGCGGGATGCCTCAGTCTATTGCCCGGTTTCCTTCGATCCCGACTCCAACAGGCGTTTGGTGAGAAGCACGAGTCCGAGAATCTGCGTCCACTCGGAGACAATATTGCCGACTACCTGCCCCCAACGGCTGCTGGGATTCATCGCCCGGAACGCGAGGATCCAAGCCACGCCCGTGACCACCAGGAACAGCGTCAGGGAATGCTCCCGTACAAACTCCACGGCGGGCGATGGCAGCCTGCCCTTGGGCTGCTTACTCTCCCGCGAACCCTTCTCGTACAGGTACTTCGTCATGACAACCGTTACCACCACCCCGGTCCAGTCGGCGATGGCATTGCCAAAGAACGCGCCCCAATGCGTTGAGGGGTCCGACTCGATGTACAGCACGATCAGTAGTGCGACTACGCCCAGAGTAGCCAGGCTAAGGGAATGCTTCTGCAGAAACGATTTGCGAGAGCGGTTGGACTTCATGCAACTCCTGTCTGGAATGTAGGATGCGGCGTGGGGCCCCGGCCACTGCCTGACAACTAAGCGCTTCTCTCCGGATGGACGAGGTGTAAGAATGGATGTGACCTCAAGGAAGGAGCACCTTATGGCGGAAGTGGAGTACACGTCGAATGTTAGCATCGAGCGAATCAAGGGCCCGCTGCGCCGCGCGCACCTGCCCGGCGAGCCGCAACCCGTGATGTTCAGTGTGCACGGCGGTATCGCAAAGCATTACGGCATCGACGAGAGCCGGCTGCCCGAGCCCCACGCGGCAACCATCGATTATGTGATTGCCGCACTCGGCGGTTGAATGCTCGGCACCTTTGCCGGCGCGCTGGATGCGCGCAAGATCGATGCCAGGGACGGCCGCCTGACCTGCCAGGTTCGCGGTGAAGTGGAAAGCGATGGTGGAGTGCTGGTAATCAAGCGCGTGCATGTCACCCATAACCTGCGAGCCGAAGACCCCGACCAGGTGCGCGACACCGTGGAACGAGCGCATGGCGTCTACGCCGATAGTTGTCCTGTCTACCGTTCGCTTCGTCCGGCGTTCCAGATCACTTCCAGCGTGGAGTTCACCACGGGATAGTTGAGGATGCTCGCGTATCGGGTATGACCCGCCTCTGTCTCTTCTAGCTCTGCCCTGAGATCTTCAGCCGCAGGTCTTCGGGGATGCGGTCGCGAATTTCGTCAGGCAATCTTTCTAGCCGAGGCGCGCCAAGCCATCCACATTTCCGCTCGACCGCGTGATCCCCGGCTGGACCGAGGGCCTGCAACTGATGGTCGAAGGCGAGAAAGCCCGCTTCTGGATTCCGCAGAACCTGGCCTATAAGGGCAAGCAGCCGCCATTCGGCATGTTGGTGTTCGATGTGGAGCTGATCAATATCCAATGACGGGCCTAACAAACTTCACCGTCTGCGGCCTGCTTCGTAGTCCGAAGAAAAGCCCGCCCAGAGATCTGGCTGGGCAAGGGAAGATCAATTACCCGTTGAGGAGAAGTGTCTTCTCTTGACATCCCGTTTTGCAAAACCCGCCCCGGCGACCATAAGCGATTCGGGGGAACGCCCGCGATCCTGCGAAATCTCGGCAATTCAGTTTCAAAACCTGTGACGAACGGCGCCAACAAGCCCCAGAATGCCAGTTCCTAACAGAATCATTGTGCTCGGCTCGGGAACCTGGCTGAAAGAAAACGACATGTCGCCATCTAGTTGACGGCGTCCGTCTCCGCGAATGTCCTGATATGAGAGGCGGTCAACATCATAGGCCTCAGACCAACCCCACACGTACGGGTCGGGCAAATCGGGAGCGATGGCTAACCAGTACTGCGTATTCGCCTTTGCCTGGAAGGAATACGGTAAATTTACACTATATAGATAGAATTGGCGACCATCTATTTCAGTCAGATGCTTCTCATTACCGTTTCCTTTTATGATGAAGGCTGCGGCTAAGCCGCCAGGCTGCCCTTTGTTGTCGTTGTAAATCTCAACATACCAAGCGATTACTTTCCCCGGACCATAGTAGCTGCTATACCCGCCGACCCAGTGGACCTGGTTGATGTCCTGAATCCGGCTAAACTTGAAGTTGTCATATGCCAAGTAGTTAAATCGGCCCAATCCTGGATCATACTGTGATTGAGTGAAATAGCTGGAGCCAAACCACTGCTGACAGTACACTAGATCAGGAAAGTTGCAAGAATCGGTTGCAGTTGCAGCTGGAGTTGCAGCTGCAACTGCTGGAAATGACAGGAAGGGCGTTGTTACAAGCGCTAGCAGAAAGAAGCATACACGATTCACATTCATAACTCCTCCTACATAGATGAGTGGACTAGGAATTGGCAGGGCAGCCGCCGCCAGGCGCAGCAGAGGAGTAGATTCCTGAACCGGCATTCCTGGTCATGACGACCTGCCTTGCCCGATGATCGAGAAGGGCAGAAAGTTGGAGTCGCCCGAGGGCTCCACAACTGGGGACGGTGAACTGGCGACAGGTCGATCGTTCCCGTCGTAGCCTCGCCCACTCACGCCATTGTCCACTGGCCGGGGAAGCCTGTCGGCTCCCCGGCCTCGGAACTGTTCCCAAATGCTTGCCAGCCTTCCGACTTACTCAACTTGTTCGGCCGACAAGGATTTGGAACCGGGTTCTGTCTAGTTGTGTGTTACCTTTAGTCTTGCATCGACACCACAGCATTCTGTGTAAGTCAGTTGGTAAGGATAGGTACCGGAAGGTCCGTCGTATGTTACCTGGTCTATACCGGCACTGAACGCCAACATGGTATCGGTGCCCCCTATTTGCAAGTACACATAGTCGTCGTGACTAATGGTAAACTGTTCACCCGTATAGACTGTGACTGAGCCGGTGAAGACGATGATAGATCCGTATTCATGCCAGACGGACATGTCACTGTTGAGAATGTCCGGCAGCCCAACAACGTTCACCGCACGATTGGGACTGTGCGTCAGCCAGTCAACCACTTTGAGACTGCTTCCTGGATAGGCATTGTCGAAATTTAGTGGAATTCCTGTCCCGTTCACGTTGAAGGTCACATCCGGGGACCTTTGGGGAACACACTCAGGGAACGCACAGTGAGCCCGATAATCGGTGACTCGCCATAGATTCCCCGCGTTAAGTGTAATGCCCTGTGCGTAAGCCATCGTGGCCCTGACGAGACACAGAAGATTAGCGATGTCATTGCGATAATTAAGAGAATCCGTGTTGCTTTCATTTCCTTTCCTCCTTACGTTACGTACTTGACTTGTGATTAAGGCTTGTTAAGTCAGGGCCCGCAAGTCCGTTGACAAGCTAGATTGCGATCGAATGGGGCAGGAAGTTGGAGTCGCCCGAGGCTTCACAACTGGGGACAGTGAACCGGCGACAGGTCGACCGTTCCTGTCGTAGCTTTGCCCACTCGCGAATAGAGAATTTCAGAATGCGCTAGCAGAGGAGAATACAAAGCAGCGCCAAGACGGCTCCTGTCTCACGCTGGGCAATACCTGCCAGCGGAGTTGGTGAGCCTGGCGCAAACTCGGGAGGGAATCGCGAACTGATAGCACGGCCACTTGGCACCCGCTGGATCACCGAGGCAGCCAGTTGCGCTATAAGGTTTGCGGTTTCAGGAGTGGTTTCGTACGGCAGCAGCTCCGACTCGTCGTACGCAGTCTCGGCTAGGTCTTGCCCAGGAAAAACCAGAAACAGCGTTAGTCCCAACACTGCGAACAAAACGAGAGTGCAGTACGGCTTTACCATGAGTCACGCAGCGGTCAGCTTCGCTGGATCGGTTGGCCAGCTTCGCCGAATGGATCGAAAGGGGGCAGGAAGTTGGAGTCGCGCGGGGCTCGACAACCGGGGACGGTGAGCCGGCGACAGATCGATCTCTTCTGTCGTAGCTTTGCCCACTCACCAGCGCACGGGGCAGCGCAGAACGCCTGCCGAACCGTGCTCTACTAACGAGTTTAGTTCGGAATGGACAAGAGTCAAGCCAAAATCAGGAACTATGTCCATTTTTTTGCGCCAGCATTCCCAAACTGAAACGGCGCGCGGGAAGACCGGCGTTTTCCCAGCACTAGTTCCGGTTTTCAGATTGAGTAGGAGCGATTAGGGCGTCAGCTTCTAACTCTGCCCTGAGATCTTCAGCCGCAGGTCTTCCGGGATGCGGTCGCGAATTTCGTCAGGCAGCTTCTCCAGGCCGAGGCGCGCGCCGAACATCGCCACATCCTTGACCACCAGCGGGCCGGCGTAGCCACGGCGACCAGCAACCACAACAGCATGGAGAGCAAAAAGCCCCAGCGCGCCGATCTCCAGCAGGAACGCGTGGGTTGGTTTGAAGTAGCGGATGCCGCCTAGGCCAGCAGGAAGACGACCATCGAGGCCGAGGCCAGCGCCATCAGGCCGATATCGATGCTGCGATGCAGAAGTTGACGCTTATGGCAGAACTCACATTCTGCGAGGTGGGCCTCGTAATCGCCGCGCATTTCGGGGGCAAGACCGGAGATGTCGTAGCGCCGCCGGCGAGAATTTTGCCGATAACGCGATCGGTGCACTGTGCCATGCGTAAGCCGAACCGCGGCGGAAAATTACAATCGGACCGCTGGCAGCGGTCATGCTGTGCCGCGAGCAGCAGATGGTTGCGAAACCAACTGCGCTGCCCGCCTAAGGCACGCTCAGCCGTAATCCGCGCAGTTTCCGGATGATTGTCTGCCCCGAAAGGTGCGCCAGGATAAGGTACTCGGCACTTCCATCATAGTCGCTGGTCAGGAAATCCGCGAGCGCGTCATTGGAGAGATGCCCGACCCGGCTCATCACCCGCTGCTTCACACTCCAAGGATAGCGGCCGCCTCGCAGCTGCTCGAGATCGTGGTTGGACTGATCATCAGAACGTGACATCCGCGCAGGTAGTCGCGTACATTGCGGGCAATGTAGCCGAGATCGGTACAGATCCCGATCTTGATTCCGTCGCTGCGAAACGTGAAGCCCACTGGATCGGCCGCATCGTGGAGATAGTGAACGGCATCACCGCAATGTCGCCAATTTGAAATACGCTACCCGCACAGAAATGTTCCACCCGCTCCAGCTTGACGCGGTTTCCGGCATGATCGCGGGCGAACTTCTGATAGGCGGATACGTCTGCGCGGTGATGTAGACCGGAATTTTCAGCCGCCTGGCCAGCACGCGAAGTCCGCCGATGTGGTCGGTGTGCTCGTGCGTAATCAGGATGGCATCAATGGACTCAGGATCGTCGCCGCACAGCCGCATGCGATCAAGAATCTCGTGGCAGGAGAGGCCTGCGTCTACCAGCAGGCGCGTGCCGGACCTGGAAACGATCGCGCAATTTCCCTTGCTTCCGCTCGCCAGCACCGTGATCGCCACTGCCATAATCGCGAGCATAACCGGAAGCGCGGCTTCGCGGTAGTAACAAACTGATTAACTGCTGTGAAGAACTTTGCGAGGTTGAAGAGCGGCCGGTTTTTCCTCGCGATATGCACAACAAATCCGCGCCTTGCACACGATATGCACAGCCACAGGCATTTTCCCGCTTGTGCGGGTTGCCCCTCTGCTGCATTCTGTCACGCAGGCGAGGCACAGGCGGTTGCGTGCCGCTTCTGAGGTTGAGATGGTCCGATGCAGCGATGCGAATGGTCCGAGGCGCCAGGCAACGGCCGCGGACCTTTTTTCTTGGGCGCCGCTCGACAGGCGTTGAGGAAAACACCGCACCCGGTGTCGCAGCCAATAGGCAGATGAGCGCGCGTGAGCGATGCGCGAACCGTTCTCGAGTTTGCAGGTACTCGGGATCTTCCTCCCAGGTTCGCGCCGTCAAGCGCAGCAATGCGCAGCTCGCGCCGGCGCTTCCCGCCCCTGCTCCATGAGCATGGAAGCCGCGCTGACGTCGCACGGCGTTCAGCCTGTGCCTCATAACCGCGGCCCGAGGTGGCTGGTCTCGGGCCGCAATTAGAAGCCGCTCATTCCGTTCCCGTCTAACCTTGATTCATGAAACTGGTATCATTTACCCAAGGATGAGAGGCCCACGCCGTGAATATCAACTGACTCCAGAACAGGAAGAGATGGTCAAGAAAGAGTTGACTTCGGGCGCTTCCAGACGGCGGAAGAAGTGATTTCGCAGGCGCTGGAGGCCCTTCGGACAAAGGATCGTTCACTCACGCAGACCGCGCAAGAGGAGCGGCACCGCGCGGTGTCGGAATGCTCGACTTCGTCGAAAAGAACCGTACCCTTCTGCGGGATGTCTCGGTGAAGCAATTGCTTCATGAGGGGCATCGCTTGTGAGCGAGTGCGTGCTCGACGCGTCGCTCGCCCTGCGATGGTTTCTGGATGACGAAGCAGATCGGAATATGCCCTCCGTATCCTTGCAAGGCTTTCGAAAGACCGCGCTATTGTGCCGATGCTGTGGTTGTATGAGGTGGGCAATGGCCTCGTTATGGCGTACCGGCGGAAACGGATCACGCGTGACCAGATTGAGGGTTTTCTTCAGCGCGTGAGGATGCTTCCGATCACGGCGGCGGAATGTATTCCCGGCGAAATTCTCAATCTGCCGGCCGTAGCACAGGCACACAGTCTAACCAATTACGACGCAGCGTATTTGGCGGTGGCCATTCGGTCTCGTCTGCCTATCGCCACAACTGACGCCGATCTGCGGCGGGCCGCGCAAGCGGCAGGCGTTGGCATTGCGACAAAGTAGATCTCGTTCGGACACTGAAACGGAGCGAGTGCTTCCTTAGCAGAAGTTCAATCGGTGTTCTCCACAGCCGCACACACTTTTTCAACGAAATCTTTCTGCCAGCTCACGCAGAACCTCATTCCGCATTGTCACATTACGCCATCGTGACTAAGTTGATTTAACACCGATGGCCACCACCAACTACAGTTGGAACGCGGGCTGCCCGTAAGCATGGACGCCGAGCGCTCGATCCTGGGCGCAATCCTGCTCGACAACTCGCTCTACGACCAGGCCGCCGAGCACCTCACCCCCGACGACTTCTCGCTCGACGCGCATCGCCGCGTTTATTCCCGCATGCGCGATTGCAGGAGACCGGCCGCCCGGTCGACATGATCACCCTGGTCGAGGAGCTGGACCGCCACAAAGAAGTGGAGGCGATCGGCGGCGTCGCCTACCTGTCGTCGCTCATCGACGGCGTCCCCGAGCGGCCCTCCATCGAGCATTACGTGCGCATCGTGCGCAACAAGGCGCTGCTGCGCGGGCTCATCAACGTGGCGCAGAACGCCATCGCCGAAGCCATCGACCACTCCGACGAAGCCGAAGAGGTGCTGGGCCGCGCCGAGCAGGCCATCTTCCAGCTCTCCGAAAACCGCATTGGACAGGGATTCATGGACATCCCGTCCATCATCAAGAGTTCGTTCGGCTCGCTGGAGGAGCTGATCGATCGCGGCCAGGAGATCACCGGCCTGGCCACGCGCTACACCCTGCTCGACAAGCTGACCAGCGGCTTGCAGCCCTCGGACCTGATCATCATTGCCGCGCGCCCCTCGATGGGCAAGACCGCCTTCGCCATGAACATCGCGGAGAACGCGGCGGTGCTCGACGGCAAGGTAGTCGGCGTCTTCTCGCTGGAAATGTCGCGCGAGGCGCTGCTGATCCGCATGTTGGCTTCGCACGCTCAAGTGGACTCCAGGCCTTGCGCCAGGGTTTCCGCTCCAAAGAAGACATACGCAAGCTGACCACGGCCACCGAGGAGCTCATCCGCGCCAAGCTGTTCATCGACGACACGCCCGGCATCTCCGTCAGCGAGATGCGCGCCAAGGCGCGCCGCCTGCGCCAGACCGAGGGGCTCGACCTGCTCATCGTCGATTACCTCCAGCTCATGTCGGCGGTGCCGGTCGGCGGCAAGCGCTTCGAGAACCGCACCCAGGAAGTCTCGGCGATCTCGCGCGGGCTGAAGGCGCTGGCCAAGGAGCTGAAGGTGCCGGTGGTGGCGCTCTCGCAGTTGAGCCGCGCTCCCGAGAGCCGCGGCGGCGATCATCGCCGCAACTTTCCGACCTGCGCGAGTCGGGCTCCATCGAGCAGGACGCCGACGTGGTCGCCTTCATCTTCCGCGAAGAGGTGTACAAGAAGGACGACCCCGACCTCGAAGGCATCGCCGAACTCATCGTCGCCAAACAGCGCAACGGTCCCACCGACACCATCCGCATGGCCTTCATCAAGCGCTATACGCGGTTCGAGAACCTGGCGGCGGAGAGCGAGTATGAGCAGTAAGGCGCGACGTGGAGTAGAGGAGGAATGAGTACTATGGGCGGCGGGACGATTTTCAGTCCTTCTTAATCTCTTCAATATGCCATTTTTGGACCATGTAAAAACGCGCATTGGAAATGATGTCTACTTGCGCTTGGAGAGTGAGGCGGAGAAAGAGGTCGCCCTTGCGATGGAGATGCCCTTGCATGGCAAGAACCATCAACAGCTTTTCTACACGCAAAGAGGTTTGCTAGGAAAACTGCTTGCGGAGTGCGAGTTGTTCGAAAGCCGTGGCATGAAGATTTTGCCCACCGATGTCGTCACGCTTCTATTTCGATGCAAATTGTTGTTCGCCACTCCAACGGACAAGGAATATCGGCAGCGCTCAGGTGGGGGGTCCCCATTTGAGCATCCGCCTACGAGAATCCAATGGTCACAACGCAGCCAGAAGATTGAAGCCGTGATAGAACAAACTTTCGAGTATCTTGAGAGAGACATAGAAGAACGGACCCTAGTCGCTCAGCTCAATTCGTACACCTCAGCTACTCCAGCAGATGGAGCTTTGATTCAGCAGTTCTTAGATGAGCTGTTTAAGTCCCTGTCTCCGTCCCTTCAGGCTTTCGTGGCGGCAGACAAACTCATCAAAGGGCATCGCGCATTAGAGCCCCGGCTTACGAATCGCGACGCCAATGCTGCCTCCGAGTTTTTCCAGGCGCCCTCAGTCGGATACACCGTCCGAGGCTCTCGTGGGTATTGCCGCTGGACTTCAATGCACTGGCTTCGCACATTCCTAAACGTTCTAAGAGTCGGTTCATTCGTCCATCCTGGGCAGATTCAGTTCGGTGGGTGGGAGGTTAGAGTGACGGCTCCCACCAGCCCGGTATTTGTGGGAGGCCACTCAATCGGTTGTTTCGTGTGGGAAGAGGACAAGAAAGAATCGTGGGCGAAGATCCCCGATGGCTCACTTTTTCTGTCCTTCGGGTATCGCGGTTTCTCACCGATGTGGCTCGACAGACGCACTTTCTCTAAGCTCACACAGTTTGTAGTTGGAAATAAGGCGGTATTTGATTGCATCCTCAAGAATGCGTGGTCAACAGCGAGCACAAACGATGTCGCGCCGACGCTGGACCTGCTCAGCTCGGCAGTTCAGATCCCGGACCTCGGCGCAAAAATTCTGCTGATTTATACCTGCCTTGAACACCTTTTCGTTCCAACAGGGACAAAGAGCAACCAAAAGCTGTACGTCTTGGGAGGGCTAAGGGCTCTGAAACCGTCATTGATTCCTTGGTTTGAGAAGCTCTACAAGCTGCGGTGCGATTATGCTCACCGGGGATTCGTAATCAGGGATGATGAAACAATGGGCCTAGTGATGGAGTCGGCAAGGAATGTAATGGTCTTGCTAACCGTAAAACTGTCCGTGGCAATAACTGGGCGGGTTCTATAAAAGGGGATGTCAAGAGAAAACACTTCGCCGGGTGCCCCACCCAACCTTCTTTTGGTTGGGTGGGATAGTCGTACAGGCTTGGCCGTCCATCCTTCGTTGAGTTCTGATCTCCCACACATTCGCAAGAAACCGCGAATGTGTGGGGCACCCAGATGGGGCACCCGGCGATCACGTCTTTCTTAAGAATTACGGCGTAAACTCGAACACGGTACCCCAGCCGTACGTCCCGCCGCCTGCAGACGTGCCGTAGAAATTACCATTAGAGTCCGGTGTCAACCCACTCCATATGTCCGCACCATCGTTGCCGCCAGTAAAGTCGTAAAGATCACTGTATGTCCAGTTCTGGCCCGAGGGTGTCAGCTTGAAGATCGAGCCCCATCCATAGATACCATCCCCCAAGGTCGTGCCAAAAAGATTTCCATTCGCATCCATAACCAGGCTGCCCCAGGAGCCGGGGCCGACACCCGCGAAGCTATGCAGCGTGGTGAGAGTCCATGTGGCACCCGACTGGGAAAGCTCGAATACGGTCCCTTTGCCATAGGCCCCACCATAGGCGGTTGTTCCGTAGAGATTCCCCGACTGGTCGAATATCAGGCCACCTGCCGGAAAATTTCCGTCTGTTCCATTCGTAAAACTGTAGAGAATGTTTTCCGTCCAACCCGATCCTGACGGCACCAGTTGAAATACCGTTCCGAAGCCATTGGTACCGCCTTCGGTGGTGACACCGTAAAGGGAGCCGGCATTGTCGAAGATCACGCCCGCGTAAAGAAATTGGCCGTCCCCGGGGAATTGGCCGAAGGTGTATAGAACGGTTTCCGTCCAGCCGCCGCCTGAAGGCGCAAGCTCGTAAACTGTGCCATAGCCCAGGCCGCCATCGAATGCCGTCCCATAGGCATTCCCATTGTGGTCGAAAATAATGGCGCCGATGGGGCCGGCACCATCGGTGCCGTTGAATGCAGCAGCACCGTCTCCGACCACGCACAGAGTGCGGTATGACAAGCGGTCGCGAAAGGATTCAAATTGAAGACGACTCCGGCTTCGCCTGCCCCTCCCGAATAAGTCGTACCGAAGACTGTTCCGTTGTTAGCGATCGTCAGACCACCCCAATAGGGATAATTTCCGTCATTGCCTCCAGTGAACGTGTACAGAGGAGTCAGCGACCATTTCGACCCGGAACGCTTGAGTCTGAATACCAAACCATTACCAGAGTTTACGCAGCCAGATCCTCCGGCTTGCGTGGTTCCGTACAGATTACCTGCCTTGTCCATCACCACAGGAGCAAGCGGCTGTGCTCCGTCCCCGCAGCCTGTGAAGTTGTGAATAACGTTGAGCACTTGCGAATTTGCTGCCGGAACGCCAATGCAAAATAGCAATCCTGCTGCTACTAAGAAAAACCCAATTCTCTTCATGCTCGACTCCTCTCGGCGAAGGCAGGGTTCGCGAGCGCAAGACCGGATTGGCGGCCTAATTTGTGGCCTTGACACCTGTCCTCCACAACCTAATGGTCACCGATTATCCTATGTTGTCGGCATGTTGTCATCACCTAAGAGTTGCCGCGTGCCCCAGGTTCGCGTCCTTCTTTTGGACGCTAACCTGGGATCGCCATCAAGGGTGTAGATTTGGGCTCATGCCACGCGGTCTGCGGCGGTTTCACCAATCCGGACAGTCGCACTTCATCACGTTCAGTTGTTATCGCCGCCAGCCCAATTTCGTGAACGCCGCAGTTTACGACCTGTTCCCGGTGTGCCTCGAGGAGATGCGGCGTCGTTTCCACATGCGCGTCTATGGATACGTGGTGATGCCCGAACACGTTCACCTTCTGCTCAGCGAACCGGACCATGGCACGCTCGCCGAGGCGATGCATTACTTGAAGTTGTCGTTCGCGAAGCGGGTGCGCTCTGCCCAGGTTAGCGTCCAAAAGAAGGACGCGAACCTGGGGCACCAGCACCCGACGGATGCGAACCTGGGGCACCGGCAACTGGGTTCGTTCTGGCAAAAACGCTACTATGACCGCAACGTCAGGGATACTCGGGAGTTTGGGATCAAGTTACGGTACTTGCATCGGAATCCGGTCAAACGCGGACTCGTGCAGGATCCCGGAGACTGGAAGTGGAGTAGCTTCCGGCACTATGCTCTCCGCGAGATTGGAGTGGTGGAAATCGAATCGGAGTGGACGGCCCGAGATCGCGAGTTGAAAGTGTCCGGCGGACCAGCCCGAACGTTCCTCTGCCCAGGTTAGCGTCCAAAAGCAGGACGCGAACCCTTCGACAAGCTCAGGTCAGGCTCTGGGGCACCTGGCCCTAGAACAGCTTCCGGCGTAGTACACCCGCAAGACCAAGGATTCCAGAACCGAACAGCAGGAAGCTAGATGGTTCAGGCGTGGTTCCGTTAATGATGGTTAGAATATCAGGGTCTTCCGACTTCGTCCCGATGAAGGTCGCGGTCGAGCCGAAGCCAACCCAGGCCACCGACGGGCAGTTCGAGGTTGGATAGCAGCCTACACCGTCATTCTCGTCCCACCCGACGGGGTCGCCGGAAGGCACGCTTGCATCGAAAAGATTAAGCCAGTAGGTCCCCGCGCTCGTTATATTGACGTTCAGACCGCTTAGCGTGATCTTGTCGATGTTGTATGTGCCGTTGTTAAATAAAAACGTGTCGGTTAGGGTGCCGCCGCTGGCAATTCCACTTCCGAGGACGGTTCCCTGGCCTGAATTCGCCGTGGTAATGGACCACTGCACCGCTTCCAAGGAGTCACCAGGGTACTCCCAAACAGAGAAACTAAAACCGTTCACCGGGCCTCCCGTGCCGCTCAAGTAGAAGGAGTTGCTGACCATCGTGCCGTAGCTGCCGGAGATGTCCCAGCCTTTGATGGTGCCGTTCACGGGACCGTTGGAATACAGCGTGCCGTAGTCGGTTGCGACGAGCGGAATGGCGATTGTGCCGCAAAGCAACGCGAGCAGTGAGAGTGACGCGATACGCAGTTTCACAGTGCCTTCCTTGGTTTCGCGAGATCGGAATAGCCGCCGAAGTCCTGAAGTCGCTCAGATGTTACACCCGATTGTCAACTCCGGGCGGACTTTCGTCACAAGATTCAAATGTTCGATTCCATTGAAGTCGTTGCGTCGCCCACTGAGGTTGTTCTCCTGAGGTTGTTCTCCTGAGGTTGTTACCGTCGCCAGCCCAAACACCAGCGTCGGCTCACCCGCCTTAGTATGATTTGTATGTGTTATATGACTTATATGTATTATATGTATTCTATGTACTGTAAGGTCGCAAAAATCGCCATTTTTGCCGTATAAGTCCTTATACAAGAATACACTACGTATAAGTTGGTCGGAATCAAATGCTTGTGCATGATTTGTAGTCCAAGTTATTGATTCTACGTAAATCGCTGGAGGGGAGGTTATTTCGCCATCCGACACGGCTTCGCCGTAGGACGAGGCCTGAAGAGCGGCTTAATTGGCGGATGTCACGGCCGAGCGTGACCGCTGTTCGGTGACATCGAGCGCGTGAGCAGGCGAGAATAACGCTGGTGCAATGCGCACCCAATCTCGTTCCGGCGAGCGTCGCTGCTGCGTCGTTGCTTGCCTCGCACGCGAATTACTGCCATCATGGCGCGAACTTCGTTCGGCGCCGCGATACTCGGCAGGCGTAAGGCTTCGCTCAAATGTTCAACTTCCCGGCAGCAGTGTGCGCCTGGCCAGGCAAGCTCGGTCTCCTTATCGTGCTGATACTTTCTTCAGTGAATGGAGTGGATGCGCAATGCGCTCCGTTGCAAGCCGATCAATCTAATCTAGGTAATTCGGCAGCTGGGCCGATATTGCCCGAGTCGGGTTATCTTTCGAACACGACCTATACCAACATCTTCTTCGGCTTTGGGCTCGATCTTCCCATCGCCATGCGAGGACATCTGGTAAAGCTGCCACTCATGCCGGAAAAACAGCACGCCCTGCTGGCGATCGCGTATCAGGATGGCGACCGTTCGGGCTCGCTGACCATCGATGCCCTTGAACCGGCGAAAGGTCTGGAAGGGCCTTCGATCGATCGGAGGCGACAGCAAATCAGCCCTGGACCGCCGGGCTCGCCGCCGACTGGGGCACAAAGCGAATCGCAAGCCCAATTGCAGGTCGGGCCCAGCGGAACGTTAACAGCATCCAGACCGCAAATCGGAATGCCCGAACTTCAATTACCTGCAGAAGGTTTTCATTCGATCACGCGGCACGGCGGAGGGAAATACACGGCAACCTATTGGACGCAGATCAAAAGCTTCCGGATTGGCGTCATGGTGGCGACCAACGACAAGGAGTTCCTGCAGAAGTCAAAGCGGACAATGTCGGCTGTGCGTTTCTACTGCACTGCCGATGACGGAACGCTGGCCACCCGGAAAGGCAAACTCGTCGTACCGGAAGGCGAGGCGTACGAAGGTCCGACAGTGCCGACATGGCGCGCCGACGCTGCGATCCGGAAATCCACAGGCCTTGCGATCCCTCCCGGCGATGTCAGCGAAGGCGTGTATCGCAACCCTGCTTTCGGATTGCAGTATGAGCTTCCGCAGGGCTGGAACATTCTACCCACACCAAACCGCGGCAATCCTTCCGCAGGCCTCGCGAACCTGCGCGAGTACCAGTTGGTGAGTGCGTGCTCGCGTTCTCTGCTCCACATCGAGCAGCCTGGCTCCAGCGAAAATTCGCGGGGCGGACTGAATTCCGTGATCATCCTGCGAGCCTTGGATCCGGAATGTTTGTCCATGCGAACGCCGAGTACCGAGAGCGACCAGATGATCGCCGAAGAAGTTGGAGCCAGCCTGGAGGAGCTCGCAGAGTTCGGCCAGATCGCGTCGCACGACCTGATCTCCAGCTCGAACCGGCTGTTCATGGTCTTCCACGGTACCATCGCCATGCAAGCCGAAGGCGAGGGACTCGCCAGGCGCATGTCGCAAACCATGATTGCCACCAGCCAGAACAAGGTGCTGCTCCTCTGGTCCTTTATTGCGCCGACCATAGGTCAACTGGCAACCATGCCCGCCAGCGGCATTAGCTTCGATGGATCTCGACCCATAGACTTAAAGCGGGCACTTGCCACGAAACCGTAACCCGATACCGGCGAGCGCCGAGCTCTCCGCTTTCCAATTCCTGTCGCCTGGTCCATACAGCCTGGGCGAGGCGATCAATAATTTCGGCGTGGTGGCGGGAAAGTCGACTTACCAGACCGGTGGGCAGTATTTGCTCTATCACGCCTTCGTTTACAGCGGAGGCAAGATGCAGGACCTCAACACGCTCATTCCGCCGCACACGGGATGGGAACTGCAGGAGGCGACTGGCATAAACGACTTTGGGCAGATTGTCGGTTACGGCACGATTGGCGGACAGACACATGCTTTCCTGGCGACGAAGATCACGGGGACGGGGATTTAAGGCAGCCCTCCGTGCATTGTGAGATATTGGCGGCAAATCCCAGCAACTGACCATTTCGTTTCGATCCCATGAGCAGTCGCCGATTATTGACTCGGGCTTGGGGCAATCGGTGAAGACAACAAAACTCGGTAATTTGGGTTATCCTTATTACAGGAGCTATCATGCTTGACAATCTATTCCAGCCCACGCATCTGCTGGTCGTCCTCTTCATTGCCCTGCTGGTTTTCGGACCCAAGAAGCTGCCGGAACTCGGCAAAGGACTCGGGGAAGGGATCAGGAGCTTCAAAGACTCGATGAACGGGAAAGACGAGGCTGCGAACAAAGTAGAAGAGAAAAAGCCCTAGCTAAGCTAGCTCGGTTGTCCCCAACCCGTGTTTTCGTTGACTCCCCGCTTGTGCATTCGCCTCACAAAACATATGGCTTGAGGATGATGGTAAATTGTCTTCATCCGACTGGAGGAATTCATGTCACTCTCGGTGGAGGCGCGCCACTGCGGTGTGGTATACGTGATGCGGTGCAGCGGACGGATCGTTGCCGGCGAAGAGATCAGGGTGCTGGAAACCGCCATCAACCGTGGCTTGCGGGAGTTCCTCTGCTTCGCGGTGCACGTTGGCGAGGTGAGCCGCGTGGACAGCACCGGCATGGGCCTGATGGTGCGCTTCCTGTCACACACTAGAAACCGTGGCGGCGATTTCCGGCTGGCCGCGCCACCGCCATTCCTCAGCGACCTGCTCCGGGTCACCAAGCTCGCCGGCACCTTCCGGGTCTTTGATTCGGAAGAAGAGGCGATCCTCTCGTTCCTGAAAGAACCGGGGGCCCAGAGCCCCGTCAGTGCCGGGCCCAAGGTGCTCTTCGTCGACCAGTCTCCTGACCTGTGCGCTTTTGTGCGCGTGCTGCTGCACAATCATGGCTACGACGTGTTGTCCACTTGCCGGGTGCACGACGCCAAGACCCTACTGACTGCCGGGAAGTTCGATTACATCGTGCTGGGACCGGACACTTCGAACCTTCCCTCTGACAATGTGGTAGCTGCGTTCCGGGCGCTGGCTCCGGCGACCGCCATCGCGCAACTACAAGGCGAATTCAAGTATGACGATCCCGAACGCTCCGGTCTTCAACTATTGCAGATCATACAAAGCGCCCGTCCTTCCCGGGAGGGCCAGTAAAATTGCCCGGCGTTGGTCCCGCGAAGCAGCTTTCATCCGCTCCCCGCGCTAGTTGGTCAGCGTCGCCGGCAAAGTGGAATCTAGTCATCGGATGTTTGCTTCTCGTCACTACCCTCGCTCTTTACCATCCCGTCGTTCATTATCCGTTCGCTAACGCGGACGACGACTCTTACATCTCCGACAACGTTCACGTCGAATATGGCTTCGAACCTGACACCCTAAAATGGGCGTTTACCACCTTCCATGATGCCAATTGGCATCCGCTGACCTGGCTCTCGCACACGCTGGATTGCCACCTCTATTCCCTGGACGCGGGCAAGCACCACCAGACCAATGTCATCCTGCACGCCGTCAATGCCCTACTGCTGTTCTGGATTCTGGTGCGCGCCACAGGTTATGTCGGGCGCAGCGCCATGGTGGCGGCGCTGTTCGCTTTGCATCCCATCAACGTGGAGTCGGTGGTTTGGATCTCTGAACGCAAGAATGTGCTGAGCATGTTGTTCTTCCTGCTGGCGCTGGGCGCCTATCGATGGTATGCGCTCAGGCCGCGGGTCGGCCGCTACTCTGTGGTCGCCCTCCTGTTCGCCATGGGACTGATGTCCAAGCCCCAGGCGATTACCTTCCCCTTCGTGCTCTTGCTGTGGGATTACTGGCCGCTGCGGCGCTTGGGCGACCAACCGGGAGTGCCCTGGGGTTCGCTCACACCGGCGGTACTACCAGTCAGAAGGTTCTCGTGGTTACTTTGGGAAAAGCTGCCTCTGTTCGCACTTAGCGCAGCCAGCGCGATCATCACTGTCAAAGCGCAGCGCGCGGGGGGCGCGATGAGCGGTGCGCTGAACACGTATCCGTTTCTTCTCCGGCTGGAGAACGCAATCGTGTCCTACGTGCGATACATAGGCAAAGCCATCTGGCCGTCGCGCCTGGCATTCATGTATCCCCACTTGTCGTTCGCGCTCTGGCAGGTAAGCGCGGCCTCGTTGGCGTTAATTGCCATCACGGCTGGGGTCATCGCGGAGCGCCGCCACCGATACCTGTTGGTCGGGTGGTTTTGGTTCCTGGGAACATTGGTGCCCATGATCGGGCTTGTGCAAGTCGGCGCCCAAGCCATGGCCGATCGTTATGCGTATCTGCCGTTCGTAGGCCTTTTTATCATGCTCTGCTGGGGCCTTGCCGACTGGGCCGGGCAACGCCATCTTTCGCTGGCCTGGCTGGTAGCTCCCAGCCTCCTGGTCCTGGCGGGATTGACCGTGGTCGCGCACCGCCAGATCGGCTACTGGAGCGACAACGTGACGCTGTGGGCGCACACGGTGCAAGTCACCCGAGGAAATTGGATCGCGGAGAACAATCTGGGCGCAGCCCTGATGGACAAAGGGAGAATGGAAGATGCGATTGTCCACTTCCGAGCTGCCGAGGCGATTTATCCCGACGATCCACGCACCTACCTATTCATCGGATTTTACGAGCAAAAGCGGGGCAACTTTCAGGACGCCATCGCGCAATACCAGAAAGTGATCAGCGTTACCCAGAACGATGTCTGGAATAACGCCAAGCTAAGGGACAACGCCTGGGTGAATATGGGTTATGCTTACCGGGAGATTGGAGATCCGGTTCGCGCTGCGGAGAGCTTTGCCGCCGCCCAAAACCAGCGCCTCGAATTCCTCCGCAGGCAGAAGAAATAACAAGGAACGTTCGGCTAAGTTCGTCCGCCGTTTGCATGTGCCGGCAGTTCCTCAAGCCAACGTCACCAGAGTTCAGATCTATATAATTCTTGAGTTAGAGCCGGAGTTTTCATGTCCTCGAGTGTGGCGAACAGCACCGAATCGATCTCGGCCCCTGCTCGCAACGCCTGGCCCAACTCGCCAGGGACCCGCACCTTTCTGCTAACCCTCCTGCTTGCGGTTGGAACCGTGGCCGCCTACTACCCCGTCCACAGGGCCCCATTCATCAACTATGACGACAACGCTTATGTCACGGAGAATGCACATGTCAACAAAGGGTTAAGCTGGGCCACGGTGAAATGGTCTTTCGTGACCTTTCATGCCAGTAATTGGCATCCGCTTACCTGGCTTTCGCACGCCACGGACTGTCAGCTATTTCAACTCAATCCTGGCGCACATCATGACGTTAACGTCTTCCTGCACGTCGTGAACGTTTTACTGCTGTTCTGGGTGTTGCAACGGGCTACGGGTTATTCCGGCAGGAGTTTCGTGGTGGCCGCGCTGTTTGCGCTACATCCCCTGAACGTGGAATCTGTGGCATGGGTCGCCGAGCGTAAGACCATGCTCAGCATGTTGTTTTTCCTGCTGGCGTTGGGTGTCTATCGATGGTATGCGCTGGCGCCTCGAGCGGGACGCTACCTGACCGTTGCCTTGCTATTTTTACTGGGCCTGATGGCCAAGCCCCAGATAATTACTTTGCCCTTCGTTCTGTTGTTATGGGATTACTGGCCATTGCAAAGGATGTTCTCTTCCACTTCGGAGGCGCCCCCTGGGACGCGAACCCCTACGCCGATTCCGGCAAGAAGTTTTTTCCAACTGATTTGGGAAAAGGTGCCCCTTTTCTTTCTGATCGCTGTGGACTCCCTGGTTACGATGAAGGCGCAAAGGGTAGGTCGCCCCTCCACCTGGACGTATACCCTTTGGACTCGACTTGCGAACGCAATCGTCGCTTACGCCAGCTATCTGGGAAAGATGTTCTGGCCCTCCCGTCTCGCTCTGTTGTATCCCCATCCCGGCAACACGTTGGGAGCGGGGCGAGTGCTGGGAGCGTCGCTTTTGCTGATAATCATCAGCGTGTTTGTGGCAATCAACAGGAAACGCAGGTATCTCGTCGTAGGCTGGCTTTGGTTCCTGGGAACGATGGTTCCGATGGTGGGTATCGTCCAGGTGGGCCGTCAGGCAATGGCCGACCGGTACGCTTATCTTCCTTTCGTTGGGCTGTTCATCATGATCTGCTGGGGCGCGGCAGACCTGGCCCGGCAACGGCGCTTACCGACGGCGGTACTGGCTGGAGCCACGGTCGTGGTCCTACTCGCGCTGTTGGACGTTACCCATCATCAGGTCGGCTATTGGCTGGATGACGTGAAGCTATGGGAGCACACTCTGGAGGTGACCGGTCCTAAGAACTGGTATGCAGAGGCACGTATCGGCGAAGCGCTGCTAAAGGGAGGGCTCCGCTCGGAGGCGTTGCCGCATTTCGATAATGTGCTCGTCGTCCAGCCGAACGAGCCGATCAGCAACCTCGGGGTCGCTCTCTTCGAGCACGAGCACGGAGAACTGGCAGATGCGATCGTGCACTACAAGAAGGCGCTAGCGGCCATGGACGCCGACGACAATAACAGATACCAGGTCCTGGTCAATATGGGTTATGTGTACAAGAAGCTCGGTGACAATGAAGACTCGCGTGAATGTTTTGAAGCCGCAGCAAAACTACAATCACATTAGCGCATAAGACTATGGCGAACCGGCCCGGCTGCAACCCAGGTTGCAGCGAGCCCAAGACAAGCGCGGCCTCGATCTACGATCCGCCGGCCATTTTGGCCGTCGCCTCCTCCGCCGCGGCCCTCATCTCCTCCTGACTCAAGTCCTTTACGTGCGTGGCAATAGACCAACGATGTCCGAAGGGGTCCGTGACTTGTCCGTAACGGTCGCCCCAGAACTGCGTGGTCAACGGCATCACGACCTGTGCCCCGGCTTCAACTGCCGAAGCGAATACCTTGTCCGCATCCTCAACGTAAAGGTGCAAACGCACACATGTATCGGCCTTCGTGGTGGACGGCGCCGGCGAATTCCATTCCGGGTACTCATCGGCGAACATCAGGATGGAATCGCCGATCCTGACTTGAGCGTGCATCACCTTCCCGTCAGGCCCAAAACTGAAGCCCATCACCTCGGCACCGAAAGCACGATGGTAAAAGTCAGCAGCGGCCTTGGCGTCATCCACAACAATATGCGGGGTCAGGGTGTGAAAGCCTTTAGGGACTGGCGAAACAGCATTACTCATGAGAGCTCTCCTTCGAAGGAATCCAGCGCATAAGCCCCAAGAATTTCTTCGTATCGGTCGATAGCTATATTAGCGCACCAGCGCCTGAGCCTACCGGAGGAGAAACGCAACTATTCTGAGGGCGTGACGCCAGTGGAGACATGCAGTCCATGGTTGAGCATGAATGCTTTCACTGTGGTCAAGTCATTTTCAAGTCCATACGGATCCTGCTGGATGAGCTTGAGTGCGAGGTTGCAATGCTCCTCGGCCGCATTCCTATCCCCGATCGTGGCATACGCGTAACACAAGACAGCGTGGGCCATACCGTTCTGCGGGTCGAA
Organism: uncultured Acidobacteriaceae bacterium; assembly: GCA_963791975.1. Lineage (GTDB taxonomy): Bacteria > Acidobacteriota > Terriglobia > Terriglobales > Acidobacteriaceae > Bog-257. The sequence goes on from CAWBUJ010000001.1 coordinate 414,323, forward strand.
CAGCAAAACCTGCTGCGCCTGGTCGATGGCGAACAGCGGTTCCCGAGGTCCTCTCGAGCTGGCCAATTTCAGGCGCTCGGCGGACACCATTGGAGTGAGGTCAAAGGTCCCCTGGTAAACAAACAGCGCGCTGCCACCAAGTTTTGCTTTCGGTTGCATGCCTTTGAAAATATCGGCCGACCTTGGCCCGTAAGGACTCATGATTCTGTCCACCAGGATACTGCTGACAATCAATCTTCCCGTGAAGTATAGAGGTGGAATCCGGGTATTAACGTCCTCGCAGGGGATGGCGTAGTCGCTGGTTGTTTCGTCGTAGGGTTGGACCAGCCAGCAATCGGATGGGCTGTTGTCGGCAACGTACCGCCGCGCCATCTTCAGCGCCTGGCCCATATCCACGTTGGAGTCCGATAGATACTTGTAGGTGTTCGCCGGCCCGCCCCAAATTTCATTGCCGTAACTCAAGTAATTGGGAAATGCATGCAAAGAGGACGCAGCATGGAAGATCAGAAAGGACACGAGTCCGAGGGTTGGCCACTTGCGGTTCTGCACCATGCTCCACGTGCCTGCCGATCCATAGATAGCCAGGAAAGGCAGGACGGGGAGTATGTGACGAATTCCGATATTGATCGTGTACGTCATGGCGCTGGCAAACAGAATCCCTGTGGGAATCAGGAGGAAGGAGACCTCGCGCTTGTGGCTGCGCCAGAATTTCCAAGCACACGTCGAGATGGCTACCAGCAGTAACGTCGGCAAGGTGAACTTAATGGTCGCCGCCAGGGGGAAGTAGAACCACCGTCCGGTGGGATAGATATGACCGACGATGAACATGCGTTTGCCCACGTCGGATTCCACCAGGATGTCCTGCAACCCAATCAGATAGGCCTGCGGCAGCAGGTGTCTGCGCTCGATTGCGGGTATCACTCTGGTGGCGACGATGCCGTGTGCAGAACCCAATCGAGCCGTGGTCCAAGGTTGCGCGTCGTTCGGCCTCGAGGCATATCTGAATCCGTACATCCCCCAAAGCACTGCCAAGGCGATGATCCCGACTACGGCTAGTGCTCCCAGATTTCGCCTCAAGGTCCGCAACCATGCTTGGCGGTCGGAAAAAATCATGTCTACCAGCAGAAGCGCCGGCAGAATTGCCACCAAAAGAATCGTCGAATGTTTCAGGCCCAAAGCGATGCCAGTCGCCAACCCCAGAATGATCAGTCTCGTCAGGTTGCGATTAGAGAGAAAACTGTAGAGGGAATAGATGGCCAGACAGAAGCCGAGGGCGGCTGGAACGTCAGTCATAATGAGACTGCCGTGGGCCAGAAGGTTGGGCTCGAAAGCAATCAGGATTCCGGCAATCGCGGCTACGGACGGACCGAACATGGTGCGAGCAAAGAACCAGACCGTCACCAGCAACAAGACTGCAAGGATCGACACTGCGGTCCTTCCCGCGGTCAACACCGATTCAGAATTTGCGAATACAAAGTCGTGACCAACCTGGAAATCGTGCAGTTTATTGCTCGGCATTCCGCACGGAGAGCGGATCGGATCGTTGACCTGCATCGCCAGCAGCGGTACTGCCGCGATCATTTTCACCAGCGGGGGATGTTCAGGATTCCACCCGAAATCGCGACATTGGAGATAGCGGTACCCCGCGTGAAGATGGTCGGCCTCATCGGAGGTGATCGAAAGTCGACGGACGCTCACCCACATCTGCCCGCACATCACAACGACGAGAACGGCAAGCACACCCCATTTCCAGAAAAAGTCACGGCTATCGACGGTAATGCCGTTCTGGGTCGCAAGCCACGCCTGACGAGGCGTTGAAGGTGAGTGCAAAGCAGAATGTCCCCGGAGTCCGAACCGCTGGATTATAGCATCGGCAACCCGCGAGCCCGATTCTGCCAGCGCAGCGACGGGATGTGAAACCGCTTGAATCTTACTCCGGGGCCCTTTGCTCCGACGAGCAAACGATTGAGCCGGCGGGGCGAAAGATTTCCGGCGCGGATCGTCAGCTACTAGCAGATAGTCGCACTATTACTTTTATTATCAGGTACTTGCAGTCGCCGAGAGGGAAATTACCTAGAACATAATCGCAAACGACTGCACACCTAAGTGTTGAAACCATAGCGTTCATGGAGGTTATCGTGGCCCCACAATTGCTTTGGTAATAGCAGCCCTCGAAAAGGGGCGTTGTGGGTTAGTTCGCGAATTGAACCTAAAGGAGGGTTCGATCCTTGAAAATGCGTATCGCTTTGCTCACCATCCTGTGCTTGGCGCTGGCCGCTGTTCCGGCCTTTGCCGACTACAGCAACGGTGCCATCAACGGCACAACCGATGCTTGGACCATCAACTTCGGCTACGTAGTCAGCGACACCTTCGTCGCCGACGCTTCGTCGGTCACCGGTTTCATGTTTGGCGTTTGGGAATTCCCGGGCGACACACTGTCTCAGGTGGATTGGTCGATCACCTCTGGCGAAAATAGCGGAACCGTATACGGCTCCGGCACCGCCAGCGTTACCGATTCGTTCATTTCTTCCAACCAGTACGGCTACAACGTCGACAAGATCACGGTAAGCGGCCTGGGCGTTGGCGTGAGCAACGGCACCACCTATTGGCTCAACCTGCAGAACGCGTCTGTCGCCAGCGGCGACCCGGTCTACTGGGATGAGAATAGCGGCCCGTCGAGCGCGTCCGAGAGTGCCCTGGGCACGATTCCCTCGGAAGCGTTCACGGTCAACACCACTGGCGGCACCAGCGGAACGACGCCTGAGCCCAGCAGCATCATGCTGTTCGGATCTGGCATCCTGGGTCTTGCTGGCGTACTGCGTCGCAAGCTGTTCTAACCACTCAGACCCTTCCCCCAGGTCTCCAAGAGCCGGAGCTTCGAGCTCCGGCTTTATTCTTTCTTACCCTTAAGAGGTTGACTCACTTTCAGTGTGGCGGCCCAGAGACCTTCTGCCCGCTCACGCATTAAGATCTCTCGATTACTGCGTAAGAAGGTGGTTTGCCTTGCGTTGGGCTGCGGGGAAGTCCTCTGAAAGGCTCCTGGCTTGTTGTATTGCGGCTTGAGCTTCTTGCTGACGGCCACTCTGTTCCAGGGCCTTAGCCAGGAGCAGGTAACCAAAGTCCGAGGGATCGATCTTCAAGGCCCGTGAATACGATTGAATGGCCAGCCCCAGGTCTCCGGTCTTTTGCGACAGCAGGCCCAAACTGATCCAAGCCCCGACATACTCAGGATTGGTGGCGACCGCAGCCTGCAGGTTCTGCCGGGCATCTGCATCGTCACCCAGGTCTTTGTAGGCGTAGCCCAAGTTGTTATAGGCCTGGGCCTTTAGCTTAGGGTTCCTCGCCAGGCTCACGGTTTTTTTGTAGTAGTCGATCGCCTCCGCCACATTCCCGCGGGTATGTTCGTAGATTCCTATGTTCATACTGCTGACCGGATCGGACGGATCGATCGCTGCCGCCGCGCGGAAATGTTGAATTGCCTCTTCCATTAGTCCCCGGCGGAATAGCGCCATGCCCAAGTTGTTTTCGGCCTGCCAATTGCCGCTCGTAACCTCCACGGCATGGGACCACAGGGTTACGTGATCGCTCCAGTAATTAATCTGCCGATGCGTCAACAATGCCAGCGCAAGAAGTATGGCAACGCTGGGTCCGGCCAGCCAAAGGGCGGAAAAATGCCGCTGCTCAAACCACTCCGCCGTGCCCCAGCAGATCATGATGAACAGCCCTATGAAGGGCAAATAAGCGTAGCGATCTGCCATCGCTTGCGCTCCAACCTGTTTGATACCGATCATGGGCACCAGCGTCCCCAGAAACCAGAACCATCCCACCGGGAGGTAACGATGACCGCGGACCGCAAGGACGAACCCCGTAACACCAATCAGCAAGAGCGCCGAACCGGCTACCTGCCATGCAGGCAGGGAGTTGCCGGGGTGCGGATACATGAGTGTGAGGCGCATCGGCCAGAAAGCCTTCCCGAGGTATCGCACATAGGAAACGAGCGCGTTGCCAAGGCGTACGGAAAGCGGGTACCAACTCGTTGCCCCGCCTGACGCTTGCGCCTTGATGGTGACGACCGCGCTTGCAGCGGAAAGAACCAGTAGAGGTGCCTTCTCCCAGAGTAGTACGAAAGTTCTCCTCGGAAGTACGTCAGGTACTGGCGATTTCTGACCGTCCGCAAACATGCGGCGCAGCGGCCAGTAGTCCCACAGGAGAAGAACAAAGGGAAGAGTGATCACCTGCGGTTTACACATCAGCCCCATCGCGTACAGGAGTGCCACTCCAGCATATCGCCCGATCCGCGGCTTGAGTGCATACCATCGATAGGCCCCCAAGGTGAGCAGAAAAAACATCATGCTCAAAAGGGTCTTGCGCTCTGCGATCCACACCACCGATTCGACATTAATGGGATGGAGCGCGAACAGGGCGGCGACCATTGCGCAGCGGCCAACGTAACCTGTCGCTGCCTGCAACATCCAGAACAGCAAAACTACATTCAGAGCATGGAAAAGCAAGCTTACGTCGTGGTGCCTGCCAGCATCGAGTTGGAAAAACTGAACATCCGCAGCATGCGACAGCCAGGTCAGCGGATGCCAGTTGGCCGCAGCGTACGTGGTGAAAGCCCACTTCACCGTGCTCCAGTGCAAACCGGACTTCACGTGGAAATTGTCCGTGACGTAATCCGGGTCATCATAGTTGGCAAATGGATGGTTGTTGATCGGGTAGTACAAAATGACGGTGACCAGCACCAGGGCGACACAAATAAACAAGCGGCCGCGCCGTGACGATATCCAGCCAATGCCGAACTGAGGCCGAAGGTGTTCCTCGCGGCTCGAACTAACCGGCGTCACTGGTCCTCCCGGTGATCGACTTTATGCATCGGGGCTATTGTGCGAGAAGGTTGGCTGCTGATCGCCGGTCCGCCGCGAGGTTTTCCGAGATCCGCTGGGCCTGTTGACTTGCCGTCAGGGCTTCATCCTTACGGCCGCTCTTGTCCAGGGCCTGCGCAAGCAGCAGATAGCCGGAACCTGAAGGTTCGATTTGTACTGCGCGGGAGTAAGCCTGAACGGCCAGACTGAGATCTCCGGTCTTTTGCGCCGCTAACCCCAAGCCAACCCATGCTCCCACATAACCGGGACTTAGGTTCACGGCCTGCTGAAAATTGTCGCGGGCTGCGGCGTAGTCACCCAGATCGCGATTAATGAGAGCGAGGTTGTTATACGCCTCACTCCTGAGCTTGGGACTGGGCGTGTCCTTCAGCACTTCGTAATATTGCTCAATGGCCTGCGGCCAATTCTTGTGTTCCTGTTCGTAGAAACCAATGTCCAGATGACTCACGGGACCCTGCGGGTAAATCACCGCCGCCGCACGGAAGTGATCGATCGCTTTTTCCAGCTTGCCGTCATCCATCAGGGCCCCGCCCAGATTATCCTCGGCCAGCCAATTGCCCTTCGTGACCGCCAACGCATGAGTCCACAGAGTTATGTTGTCGCTCCAGTATCCGATCTGCTTGCGAGCGACCAACGCCAGGGCCAGCAATATGACAATGCCGGCGCACTTCAGCCAGGCTGCGGCGATGTGTCGTTCCTGTGCCCAGTCAGCCACCCCCCAGCAGATCATGATGAATAGTCCGATGAAAGACAGATAAGCATATCGATCAGCCATTGCCTGATTGCCTACCTGCACCAGACCGATCATCGGCACTAGAGTCCCCAGAAACCAGAGCCACCCCATAACCAGATAGCGGCGCTGCCGGTAGGTCATGACCGCCACGGTAGTCAGTAGCAAGAAGACGAACGCCGCCAAAACCAGCCATTTGTTTATGGAGGCGCCGGGGTGGGGGTACATAGGCGAAAGATCAAAAGGCCAGAAAGCCTTCTGCACATAGCGGGAATAGGCGACGACCGCGTTTTCCAATCGAACCGACCGCGGAAACCACTGCATTGCATATCCCGCGCTCTGCGCTTTTATGGTAATCACTGAGCTGATGGCGGAAAGTGCGAACAGAGGGACCTTCTCCCATACCAGCCACCCAAAACTCCTGCCCTGGACGACCTCGCCCGCCTCGGTTACCGAAGACTTCCCCGCGCCGGCAACCATACGCTGCAGCGGCCAGTAGTCCCATAGCAACAGAACGCAAGGGAACGTAATTACCTGCGGCTTCGACATCAAACCCAGTGCGTAGAGGAACGCCACTACAGCATAGCGGCCAGCCTGCGGTTTCAAAACATAGACACGGTAGGCGCCCAGTGCGAGCAGGAAAAACATCATGCTGAGCAGGTTCTTGCGTTCTGCGATCCAGGCCACGCTTTCGACATTGATGGGGTGCAGCGCAAACAGAGCAGCCACCATGGCGCTGCGGCCCATGTAGCCCGTCGCCTTTTGCAACACCCAGAAAAGCAGCAGCACGTTAAGCGCATGCAAAACCAGGTTCGTCTGGTGGTGCCCGGCGGGGTTGAGTCCGAACCATTGGCAATCCGCCGCATGGGAGAGCCAGGTCAGAGGATGCCAGTTGCCCTGGTCGAAGACCGTAAATGCCCACTTGACGGTCTGCCAGTGCAATCCTGCGGTGACGTGACTGTTCTCGATTACGTAGACGTTGTCGTCGTAATTGACGAATGGGTGCCCTATCGTGGGGTAGTAGAGCGCAATTGTCGCCGCGACAAGCAGAAGGCTGAGAAGAAGTTTCTGCCTGCCCGACGAGCCAAGTAGGCCAGCCGCAACGCTGCTCTCGACCTCTTTCTCAGGACTCACGCCGACTGACGTCACTTATCCCCCCGACGTTGAAAATTATATCTGATGCTTTGCCGTTCTCTTGCCCGCACTCACGCCGCTTCACCCAGTCATTTACGGCTTGTTTCAGGATGCCGGGTCGCTGTCGCCTCGGTTCGGGGCAGACGCGTTAGAATGACGCAATGGCGGACTCGCTTTATCTCAGCATCTGGTTCCCCAGCTTCCGGGAAAACGAGATGATGCCGCGCTCAGTCGGCGTGCTTCGGCAGTTTCCCTACTCAGGCCTGCGTGAAGGTATTACCTATCTCTCGGTGCATCCGGTTGCCTGGGCTGAACCAACGGTTTTGGAGCGACGATTCACTCCGGGAATCTCGCCGGAAGAAGCTGCCGACCTGGCTGGCGAGTTCGCGCACGACGATTTCGCCTTCGTCTTCGAGGCCTTTTGGGACCTCTGGGTACCAAGTGACGATGAGCACGGCGATAGCTGGGTGCAACGCCCGGTCGCGGTGCGCTTCGTGGTGCATGGCGTCCAGTTCGACGATGGCATTTACAGCGACGACGGCCACATAGAGGTCGATTTCGGGCTCGACACCTCATTTGTTTTCGAAGGCGAGCGTATTTCAACAACGATCGAAGCCCACCTGCGTTCCAACATCGCCAAGTTGGTGGCCTTTTCCAATGCGGTGGAAACGAATTGCGTCATCAGCGGGCGCGTGCTCTGGTCCGAATCGGAAGAGAGCCTGGCCCAGAAATTGATAGCCAAACTGCAACGGACACAGTAAGGCGTTGGGGGCTCTTAAGCTGCCTCGGCTCCGTTGCACCGGGATTTGCGCTGCTAGCAAAACCACAACCCTCTATAATTGCAGTGTTAGCTGCGGGGCCGGACGGTCGCTGCAGCGGTGAAACAGCCTCCGCTTCGGCGGAGTGCCGCTTTTCACGGCTAGCAGAGGAAAGTCCGAACTCCACAGAGCGGTGTGCCGGATAACGTCCGGGCGGCGTCGGTCAAGCGGCGTTGACGGAAAGTGCCACAGAAAACATACCGCCTCGCCAACTGTTGGAAGCGCTCAAGGGCGTTTCTTAGCGGGGTCCCCGAGACGCGCCGGTTTTGCGCGTGTTGGGGTGCTTCGGCGGGGTAAGGGTGAAATGGTGCGGTAAGAGCGCACCGCGCTGCCAGTAATGGCGGCGGCAGGGAAAACCCCACACGGAGCAAGACCAAATAGGGGAGGAGCGTTTGTTTCGGCAAGCGCACGTGCCGGCTCGGTGCGTCACAACTTCCGGGTAGGTCGCTAGAGCCGCGCAGTAATGCACGGCCCAGAGGAATGACCGTCGTCCCGCTCTTTCTTTCCGCTCACGAATTTCAGCGGCAGGAAAGAGCGGGACACAGAATTCGGCTTACAGGCCCGGCAGCTACGAATATCTCAGACTGCCTAGCGCGGAATTGCCGCCGCGCCAGGCAGATCTTGCTCGCTTGAACAGGTGGTAGATCGCCAGCAGAACGAAGGCGCCTACGAACGACGCGAGCCACCCCGCACTCTGGGCTTCATTGTAGTGACCCACCTTACGTAGGACGAACGTGGCCAGCAACGATCCGGCGATAGCAAGAAGCATCGTGATCCAGATACCGCCTCGGGTTTACTGTCGGCGAAGGGCAAACCGGCGGCGTTCCGCCGCGCAACTAGCGTGCTTTGGCCACTTCTTGATAGACCTCCAGCATGCGTCGAACCCCTGCGTCCCACGAGAACTTGCGCGCCTGTTCCACCCCGCGTGCCTTCAGCTTCTCCCGCACGCTCTGGTCGAGCAGCACGCGGTGTAGGGCCTTCATGATCTCGAACACGTTTTCCGGGTTGACCATGACCGCAGCATTGCCGACGACTTCGGGAATGGACGACGTATTGCTCGTGACCACGGGCGTTCCATGAGCCATGGCCTCCAGAGGGGGCAGACCGAACCCTTCGTACAGCGACGGAAACACGAAGATCTTGGCCTTGTCGTAGAAGATGCGCAACACCTCGATGGGCACGAATCCCAGAAACCGCACATCGTTCTGCACCCGTCCTTTGACCACTGCGCGGCGAAGATCAGGATGCTTGGACACCTCATCCCCGATGATAATCAGCTTCAGGTCCTCAAACTCGCCCTCTTTGGCGAGCTCACCTTTCAGCGCAGCAAATGCCTCGATGATGCGCACGATGTTCTTGTGCGGGCTGATGCGGCCGGCATAGAGCAGAAACGGATAATTCACCTGGTAGCGTTCCGCGATGAACCGGCTGTCGGCTTCGTTGGCATGACCCAGGCGAAACCGATCGTCAAGCGCGTTGTAGATGACTTCGATCTTTTCCGGTGGAACGTGAAACATGCGCTCAGTGTCCTTCTTGGAGAAATTGGACACGGCGAAGATCCGCGCTGCATGATGCAACACCCGCTTGGTGAACTGGAAGTGCAAATTGCGCTTCACGTTGGAGTGGCTGTTCACGCGGTACATGTGGTCGAGCAGGTCGTGCACAGTGACCACGTACGGACACGGAATACCCTGCGGCTTCCAGAACAGGTGAGGCACATGCAACAGATCGCAGCGAAAGCGCTTGAGCAGCCGATGTAGCTCGAGGTAGCTTCCAATCGAAAACTCATTCGGCTGCGCCGGCAGCAGCTTGAAATTGGCCGGCAGGCCTTCGATGTCAGGAAGCTTTCCCGGAATTCCAATGAGGAAGTATTCGTTCTCCCGGTCTACATGGGCTAGCGTCCGAATCGCATTACGGGTGTATGTTCCAACACCGAACTCGCCAATTCGCCGAACGTCGATCGCAATCCGCACAGAACAGTGTAAACCGCGGCGCAACGTTCAACCGGTGTCTGCCCCAACCCCTAAGCGTTGGAACGGCTTCCCACTGACCGCCAAAGACTCAACGAACCTTCTATGGGTTTCTGTAATGCCATTTGACATGTGGGTCATCCCATTTTAGGCTGCCATCATGAGTATTACCGTGACCCTCGACAAAGCTGGCCGCGTCGTAATTCCAAAAACCTTGCGCGATGAACTCCACTTGGAGCCCGGCGACACGCTTGAGTTGGAGTCCCAAGGCGAAAACGTGACACTCCGCCCGAGGCGCTCCACGTCCCCGCTCAGGAAGGAACGTGGCGTATGGGTGTTTCGTTCCGGGAAGGCGCTGTCGGCCGCTGACACCGATAAGGCCCTCCGAGATCTACGCCAGCGGCGCGACCGCCGAAGTCGAGGAGACACTGAGTGAAGGCATTCCTCGACACCTCGGTCCTGGTTTCTACCTTCTATGGGGACCATCAACACCACGAGCCCAGCAAGGATCTGTTTTTGCGTTTTGACAAGAGAGAAGTCTGCTGCGCGGCCCACAGTTTGGCGGAAGTTTACTCCACTCTCACAGGAATGCCCGGCGCGCATCGTGTCAGTGGCGACGAGGCGCTGCTTTTCCTGGGCAATATCCACGAACGGCTGACTATTGTTGCGATGAACAACAGCGACTACTTCAAGGTACTTGAAACCTGCGCGGTGCGTGGGATTGCGGGCGGCGCAGTCTATGACGCCATACTCGGGCACTGCGCGCTTAAGGCTGAGGCCGAGAGTCTTTTCACCTGGAACGTGAAAGATTTCAGACGGCTTGGTCCGGAGATCGCCGCACGACTGAAAATGCCCTAATCCCATCTCCATACCGCTACGCCCTTCATCGCAAAACCAAAAAACGACTCCGAGTCTTAGGCGGCCGGCAAACGTCAGGCTAGTATGGCAGGCGGTTGCTACGCCCGCACTGCCTCCGCGTGCTTGGCCCGGCGCGAAGCGTACAGCGGGAACGCTTCGGCCAGCTCCAGCACTTCCCGGCGAATTCGCGCCAGGACGCCCTTATCGGTGCGATTGTGCAGCGCTTCCGAGATCCACTTGCCCACCTGGCGCATCTCAGGTTCCTTCATGCCGCGGGTCGTGAGCGCCGGTGACCCAATACGAATGCCGCTCGGCTTCATCGGCGGATTAGTGTCGAACGGGATCGCATTCTTGTTCACCGTGATGCCGGCCTCGTGCAGCGCGTTCTCGGCTTCACTGCCCAGCATGCCTTTGGCAAAGACATTCACCAGCATCAGGTGCGTATCGGTGCCACCCGAAACGATGTGGAAACCTTCGTCGGCCAGGGTCTGCGCCAGCACCTTGGCGTTGGCCACAATTTGCTGCGCGTAGTCCTTGAAGCTGGGCTGCATCGCCTCGCGGAAGCACACCGCCTTGGCGGAAATAATGTGCACCAGTGGACCGCCTTGCATTCCGGGGAAGACAACCTTGTCGATCGCCGCGGCGTATTCAGCCCGAGAGAGGATCAATCCGGCGCGCGGGCCGCGCAGGGTCTTGTGTGTGGTCGTGGTAACGATATGCGCGTGCGGCACCGGCGAAGGATGCGCTCCACCCGCCACCAGACCGGCGAAGTGCGCCATGTCCACCAGGTAGAGCGCGCCCACCTTATCGGCGATCTGGCGCATGCGAACAAAATCGATGAAGCGCGGATACGCGCTGCCGCCGCCGATGATGAGCTTCGGGCGCTCCCGCTCCGCAATGCGTTCCAGATCGTCGTAGTCGATGGTCTCCGTTTCCTTGGTCACGCCGTAGGGGACGATCTTGTACGTTTTGCCGGAAAAATTCAGCGGGTGTCCGTGGGTGAGATGTCCGCCGTGCGCCAGATTCAGCCCCAGGATGGTGTCGCCGGGCTGAATGACCGCCGCGTACGCGGCCATGTTGGCGGTCGATCCCGAATGCGGCTGCACGTTGGCGTGCTCGGCGCCAAAAAGCTGCTTGGCACGTTCGCGCGCCAGGTTCTCCACCACGTCGGTGAATTCGCATCCGCCGTAATAACGCTTGCCGGGATAACCCTCGGCGTACTTATTGGTGAAGACCGAGCCCGCCGCCTCCAGCACCGCCTCGCTGACGAAATTCTCGGATGCAATCAGCTCCAGGCCTTCGTGCTGACGACGCTCTTCGTTTTCGATGGCCTGCGCGATCTCGGGATCAACTTCCGCCAGCGACCGCTCCATAGGATTTGGGTTCATGATTCCGTCCTCCGAGACATTGTAGCCTGTGGAGCAGCAGGCCGGTCGAAGATCATGCGCCACGAAAACCCGCAGGGCACGGAGTCTTAGCCCGCGAACGCCTTGGCCAAAAAGCGCGAGATGTGCCACGCATCCATGTACTTGTAAGGTGTCTCGCCCAGCGAGTAATGCCCGCAGGGCAGCGCCTTAATAGTGGCGTCGAGCCCGTGGCGCACAAATTCGGCGGCTGTCTGCAACGAGAACTCCGGCAGAAACGTCAGGTCGTAGCGGCCATAAATCATGAGCGACTTCTTCGGCCAGCGCCCAAACTTGTCGAAGTACACGATGGGACTGATCGCCAGCCAGACCTGGCGCAGCTCGTCCTGAGTCAGCACCGCCTCGATTCCCTGGCGGATGTGGCGGGTCGATTGTCCCGTCCAGGCCACGTCACCGAAAGACGTTGAAGCATGGTTAAAGACGTTGACGCTGATGCGCGCATCATGGGCCGCCGCAATAAATGCGTAACAGGAACCCAGACTCGTTCCGACCAGGCCCAACCGCGTGTATCCGCGCTCTTGCAGCCAGTCAAGGCAGCAACGGATGTCAATGATGCCTTGCCGGGTGGCGTCAATCGTGCGTCCGATGTTGGCGGAGACTGCGTAGTCGGCGCGGGTGAGTCCCGCCGGACGTCGAATATCGTGGTAGGGCATGCTCAAGCGCAGCGCGGCGATGCCCAGCATGTTGAAAACGCGGCACAGGCCATTCTGGCTGACGCCGTCGGCATTCCACTGCGGCAGCAGGATGACCGCACGTCGACCGTGTGCGGGAAACCAGCGTGCGTTCACGCAGTTGTTCTCCGCATACGGCGATTCCACCGGCGAGGTAAAGCGCAGGAACTTTCCCCATTCGTCCCTGGGCTGCTTCTTGGGCGGCTCGCTTCCAGTATGAAACAGTTCGACCTTGCGGTGCTCGATGCGAAAGTCCGACGGCACCTTGTACGCATAGAACTCGTCACTGTTGGCGACCAGGTGATCGTTGACCGCCGACCAATATTCCAGCATCGCAGCCTTGTCGGCGGAATCCGGCGGCGGAGAAAGATTTTCCAGGGCCGGCCAGCCGCGCGTCCACTCCGCACCCCATTCGAAGGGGCGCACCACGCGATTGTTGTCGCGCGAGGTCATGCGCGATTCCCAGTCATGCATCCAGCGCCGATAGTGTTCTCGCATCTGCCCAAAATATACAGACCAGAACGGGGCGCGGTCGCGTGCAACTCAATGAACACCTTGCTCCTTGCGGTGAACGGCGCTCAGCAGAGGTTAAGCGGTAAGAGGTTTTCGTCCCCTGGCGAGACAGGTGCGCTCTGTTAACCAGCTACCAACTAGGGGATGCTTTGCCCGTTTTTTCCATTTCGGGAAAGCCTATTATCCATCTGGTTACTCCCCCTCCCCCCTCCCTGTCGTTTGGAATCATGGGATTACGAACGTTTTCCAGGCAAACAATTGAGCGCCAAAGGTTTACAAGCAACTGCTTTATTTGCAACACTTACGACCCGAAAATCCCTCTCTGCTTTCGTGCCCGCAGGAGGAAACCCGAGGCAGTTAGTAATCAACCAGTATTTCTCCAAGGGAGTTCCATTCACGATTCGCGGCCCGCTATCCGCTCGATTTTTCAAAGACCATCGGCCCTGAGGGACCGACTCCACCCCGTTGGCGGGGCAGAAGAGACTCAAGGCCTGACAACACCAGTGTAGCGCTCCGTGGGGCTATGTCAAGTTACTTAAGTACATGTACCACCACCAAGATGGCTGCCTGGATCACGGCGGACGCTGCTAGAACGGGTTGCGCCTCAGGAACGGCGCCCGGCGCTAATCTTCCACAAAGTCATGCTGCTTTTTCCTCAGCCCTTAATTGCAATTCGGAAATTTCGCCGAAGCAATGCGGGTACTCCAGTCAAGGCTGAGGGTCATGGTGTAGTACTCGGTTGTGTACCAGAAGGTGCAATTGTCAACCGGGTCAATCCGCATGGCGCTGTAGCTGCCCCAGAGGCCGTTGGTGCCCGGTTGCGCATGCGTGGCTTGCACCACCGCCACTTCGGGATCCAAACAGTTGTTGCCGCAAGACGAGGTAGGCGTGCGCCCAGCGATATAGATCGATGGATCTATGGAGGTGCCGGATTCGCTGTAGCCGACCAGGATGTCGCCAACCTTGTCACGGGCGATCGAACCCATCCAGCGCCAATTCGCATCCGGAGAATACGTGCCAACCTGTCCGTCCGGGGTCAAGGAAAGCGCGGCTGGGGAAGATTGAAGGGCGGCGGAGGTCGTAAAGTCGTACCACCTCACAGCATTTGCATTATTCGTCGAGTCCCACACGTCATAGTTCACCAGCCAGTGTTGGAGGGGTATCGGCAACGCCGTCCCGGGAATCGGCTCGGCCCAATATGCGAAACGATACATGACCCGATCGCCCAGCGACTCCAGCAGGTCAGGGGCGTCTTTCTGCGGAACGCAATTGCCGCGGAAGATTCCGTTGCATGCCCCGGTATAGGTAGGAACGGGGACGCTGACCGGGCCTGTGACAACTAGCGGCGCCGTCCAGCTGACAACCCGGGCGGCGTACAAGGACAAGTTGGAAGTATCTGGATTGCCCAGGCTGCCAACGAGGAACTCGTCCTGGTTCGTCGGTGGAGAGTTGGGAGAATCTACGTCGGCGGGCAAGAGGCTGCTGTCGGTCAAAGTGAGTTGCTGGCAGAGCTGCTCAGCCGTGGCATCGCCGGCCAGCATCTTGAGTCTGTCATAGGCGCAGACTTGCGCACCCTGGAAGCTATTGCCGTTGGCGCCGAGGTTGTTTTGAGTTTGAAAATAACCGTCGCTAGCCCCGCCACTGGACCAGACACCCCACTTGGGGTAATCGGGAAGCCCGCCACCTGGAACGTTGAACTGGTAAACATAGTAGTTGCCAAGTGCATCGGAGGAAGTAGAAACGGCAACGCAAACGGCATAGGGAGCGACGAGCACGTTCTGGGCGAGCAGCCAGCGATGAGCCGCCCTGTCCCATTGCACGATGGGCTCGCCAGAGTTGTTCTTAGCGCACAACGAGCCTGGAATAGTGCTTGCCCAAATCAGGTTGCCGTCGAATGCAGGCGACAGAGGGTCGCCCGACCTATCGAACACCGCGTACGAAACATTTACCCACTGCACGATCTGGGTGTCGCCAACCGCCATGTTCGTATCGGGGGGAGCCACCGTCACGATGTAATTGGGAAAGCCGGTGCCGACCCCAAAGAAACTCACTCCCAGAGTGACTGAGTTAATCGTGGGAGAGCCAGGATGGTTCTGCTCTACAGGGTCATGCGAGGTTCCGGAGCTCATCTTGGGTATCGGAGTGTGCCCAACCGGGTTGGCTTGGCGATATCCGTATTGCGCTGGTCCCGGCAGCTTGGCCAGTTCGCGAAGTGGCGCCGAGACGGCAAAGGCGGTGGCGTGATTGATTGTCGCGGACGAATTGTCCTGCCCGATTACGGGGATGCCACTTAGCAACAGGATGCCTAGGGTGAGTGTGGATGTCCGGAAAGTTCCTTTGCCCATGGCTTTCTGGTTCTCCGTTCTGTGTTGTTTGGCCTTCGATCGCTGGCCCGAGGTAAGTTGTAGAGGGCGTCAGAAAACGGAAGGTCAGAAAAGCAGATGGATTTAACCACGGCGGCAGTCTGAAAACAACTATTAGCAAGAAGCGTCCAGAAGTATGGCACACGAGCTTCCGAAACTGCACCCGGACGGATCGATCCATCATCATGTCCAGAACCGTTCATGCGCAACGTTGAGTGGGTCACACGGCTTGTCCGCATTAGTATGGAAAATGGAGGCATCGTGCCGTATGTTTACCTCGCAGCCGATTGGATTTGTAAGCAGCCCTTACCACAACACAAGCGAGATTCCCAAGGGTCTTGGCGCCACGCACGAGGCCGATGGGGTGCTCAAGATCCTGCCCGAATTTGAGCCCGGACTCGTCGACATCGAGGGCTTCTCGCATCTCATCGTCCTGTGGGAGTTCGATCGCTCCCGCGGGTTCGAACTGCTGGGTCAGCCGCCCTCCGACAATCGGCCGCATGGTGTGTTTGCCACCCGCTCTCCGCGCCGTCCGAACCCGATCGGCCTGACCATCGTCGAACTGCGTCGCCGTGACGGCGTTGAGATACATGTGCACGGAATCGACATGCTCGACGGGACGCCGATCCTCGATATCAAGCCCTATCTGTCAAGCATTCCGTCGGAGAAGCTACGCCGTGGATGGCTGGCCGAAGCCGAGGCGCGACAGCAGTAGCGCTGTCAGGCGTTGCACAGGGGGGGGTGGCGCAGAGGCTCGGGAGGGAAAGGAATTACCCTATCCCGCCTGGCGGGGGCGGATGTCGTACTGCCGGATCTTGTAGAGTAGAGCTTTATAGCTGATGTTCAGCTTGGTGGCGGCCCGCTTGCGGTTCCACGCGGTCTCTTCCAGGACTTGAGCGATGGCTTCCATTTCGGCGTCATTCTTCAGGGTGCGGACCATTTCCTTCAAGTCCGGCTGGGTCTGTGGAGGCTTTTCCTCCATCTGCACCACGACGCCATTGTGCATGTCCGAGGCCGAGCCTTTCTGCAACTCGCCAATTGCGGCCGACTCGTCGCCCAGCACCAGGAATCGTTTTACAAAATTCTCCAGTTCGCGGATATTGCCGGGCCAGTCATAGTTTTCGCACGCCTCCACCAGCCGGGTCGATACGTTCAGCGGCGCGCAAGCGTAGCGATCGGCGAGGTGAATCATGAAGTGGCGCAGCATCATGGGGACTTCTTCGCGCCGCTCGCGCAATGCGGGCATACGCAGCACGAAGCTGTTCAAGCGATAGTACAGATCTTCGCGGAAGGTTTTTTGGGCAATGGCCTGCGGCATGTTGATGTTGGTCGCCGCCAGCACCCGGACATCCACCTTCACGGTGGTTCGTCCGCCCAGGCGGGAGAACTGGCCGTCCTGCAGGACCTGAAGTAGTTTGGCTTGCAAGGCGGGAGACATCTCGCCGATTTCATCGAGCAGCAGCGTCCCTTTGTTGCAGAGCTCGAACTTGCCGGGTTTGGATTTGTTGGCCCCGGTAAAGGCCCCCGGTTCATAGCCAAACAGTTCGCTCTCCAGCAGTTCACTGGGCACCGCAGCGCAATTGACCTTCAAGAAGGTGCGATGGGAACGGTCCGAATACTTGTGGATGAGATGGGCGAGCACCTCTTTGCCGGTGCCACTTTCGCCCAGCAGCAAGACGGGAAAGTCGAAACGCGCCACCTGCATGGCCTGGGCGCGAAGCTGTCGCATTTGCGGAGTGGCGGAGAAGAAGTACACGCCCTGGCTGACCTCGATGGCCTCTCCCGCGCCGGGGCCGCCCGGCTCCGTATTCTCCAGGCAGAAGCGCAGCACCTCCTCCATCTCTTCCTTCTGGACCGGCTTGGACAGATAATCCTGAGCGCCGAGCCGCATCGCCTGGGCCACCTTGCGGGTATCGCGCACGCACGACAGCATGACCACCTTGGTAGAGGGGCGGGCCTCGCGAATGCGCTGCAGGGTCTCCAGTCCATCGGCGCCCGGCATCACCATATCAAGCAGCACCAAATCCGGGTTCCCGCGCTGCACCTTCTCGACCGCTTCCTCACCATTGGAGGCGGTCGTCACGCGATAGGAGTCTAACTCCAATACCGTTTGAAGATACTTCAGCATGCTGGGTTCGTCGTCCACCACAAGGATGTGGCCAGCGCTCATTGCTCCTCCGCAACGCGTTTCGGTGAGGGATTTAACAAGACCAAGAAGGAAAACTTACTGCCGGTGCCGGGCTCGCTCTCGACCCAGATTTTTCCGCCCGCCGCCTGGACCAGCCGGCGCGCTATCGCCAGACCTAGACCATATCCTTCCGCCCGACTCCCTTCCGTAGTGAGACGAAAATACTCCTCGAAAATCTCTTGTTGGAACTCAGGCGCGATCCCCGGTCCGGTGTCAGAAACTGAGATGCGGCAACAGTTGGGCACGTTTACCCGCTGGCGGCGACGTTCTACCTTAGGTGGCCTCTGGATGGTCCGCCGCTCCCAGAAATACGGTTCGATGTGCAACCAAACCGTGCCTGAGGACGGAGTGTATTTCACGGCATTATCCAGCAGATTGGAAACTACGTGTTGCACCTTGTAGTAATCAAAGGGGAAGCGCGACAGCTTCTCACCGGGCAAGAAGTAAAATGCGATCGCCTTGTCCTGAAACCGCTGCGACCAGACTTCCGCAATTTCCCGAACGCAGTCGTTGATATCGTCGATTTCGTACTGCATCTCGAAGCGATCGACTTTGAGCGTGGCGTAGGCGAGCAGGTTCTGGACGAAGTTGGAGAGGCGCGCTCCATTGGCCTGCATTTCGGTGAGCACTTCCATCTGCCGCGGGTTCAGCGGACCCAATTGTTGCGCCAAAAGCAGTTGGAGATATCCCCCCATGATCGCCAGAGGCGTCTTAAGCTCATGTGCAGCCGAGGCCAATGCGTCCCGGCAGCTCACGCAATGCTCGTCGCTGAAGACCTCGAATTTTTGCCCGACGGAAGCCATTGTTGGTCGCATCGAAACTGCTCCATCCCTCTCCCTCAACGGCCGTGAAGGTACCCCTTTCGGGTTGTTAGGAGAGGTCCCCAGAGTTTGTTCCACAGGCGTATCCTCGACAAAAGCTAGCCTAAGGTTTAACGAGCATCAATATCCTCGGGGAATAGAGCGGAAGAGCTCTACAGGGGGAGACTTGATATTAGCGCAATGACGTTCAAAGTCAACCAAAATCGCATGAAATGTTTGTCCTGAATGTGCAGATTTTTTTTCATTGTGGGAAACCGGTTGCGCTCGCTTGCGGTATTATTATTCCCCAGAACCGCAAGAGATTGCAATCTCTGGTTTATCGACGGTTCGGGCTTGATCGGTCATATGTCGCATATCCGCAACAAATAATGAGAGTTGTCATGTTTGGCGGAGGTGGAAAGTTTGGCTGCTCGTGTGCGTATCAAGGGGAAGTAGGACGGTAGGAGTCCGAAGTGCGTCGAACCGCATCCGTAGCTGAGCGCCGCGGCTGGGACCGGTTGCCCATCTCAATCCCTTTCTTCGTCCGCGGAACCAAGGCCAGCGGTGAGGAGTTTCTCGAGTTCGCTACCGCCCTGAATCTCTCGGCGGGTGGCTTGCTTCTTGCCACTCGGCGTTACCTGGATCCCGGCACCCAGATTTCTCTTGAAATTCCGGTTGCACTCGTCAATAAGGCTCAACTTCCGCGTTCGGTTTCCCTGCTCCACGCCACCGTGCTACGATGTACCCCTGACCGGCAGTATTTTCTTCTGGGATTACAATTTCAGGAGCCGCTGCTGAATAATCACTCTGCCACAGAAACCGGGAAAGGTCGTTGAGTAGGGAAAGTCACTTCCTAGAAGTGAAAGAATTTTCACATTCCAAGCGCAAATCGCTTCTCTTGACCCTCCCGTTAATTTTTTCTAAGATTTCTGCCGCTATGTAATATACTGGCGGTCATAAATTTAGGGGCGATATGCGCATTCTCTTGCGATGTGCACAAGTTGGCGCAAGAAATGCAATTCATTGCCGATATCCCCACTATTAACCTACGACCCGAGGTTTGCGAGATGCCACTTCTGGCGGGCTCGAACAACGAAAGCGCGATAACGGCCCACCAACTGCCTCCTGAGTCGGTGATCTTCGGCCAGACTCCCGCTATGCGGGACGTTCGCCAGAAGCTGGAGCGCGTTGCGGGATCCAACCTTTCGGTTCTGGTTTCCGGCGAGAGCGGAACTGGAAAGGACATCGTGGCCCGGCTGCTGCACCTCTATTCCCCCTGGGCTGGCGGCCCCTTCGTCAAGGTGAACTGTCCGGCTATTCCCGGCACTTTGCTGGAGAGCGAGCTATTTGGCTATGAAAAGGGCGCCTTTACCGGGGCGTACAATCCCAAGCCGGGACGGGTGGAGATGGCTCACCGGGGCACCCTGTTTCTCGACGAAATTGCGGAACTGGACGCAATGCTGCAAGCCAAGCTGTTGCAGTTGCTGCAGGATGGTCAATTCAGCCGCATTGGCGCGCAGGGAGACACCAAGGTTGAAGTGCGAGTGGTGTGCTCGACCAATCGCGAACTGCATGAAGAGATCGAGCACGGGAACTTCCGCTCTGATCTGTTCTATCGAATAGCGGCAATGACCATCCATCTTCCGCCGCTGCGAGAGCGAGCGGTCGATCTGCCGGTTATCTGCGATTACCTGCTGCAGTACTACAACGAGAAACTCAACGGACGGGTGCTGATGATGCGACCTGCCCTGCTGGCCAAGATGCAACGCTATTCGTGGCCGGGCAACATCCGCCAGCTGGAGAACCTGATCAAGCGGTATGTCGTTATGGGCACAGAAGATGTTATCTTGAGTGAGTTGCTGCAGCCCAACGAGCGTGACAATCTAAACACCCTCACGCTCGACGGACCGGTTTCGCTGAAGAAGCTGACCCGGCAGACGGTCCGCAAATTGGAAGCGCGCATTATTCTAAACGCTTTGCACGCCAACAACTGGAACCGGAAGAAGGCGGCCCGCTCGCTTGACATCAGCTACCGCGCGTTGCTTTATAAACTCAAGGAAGTGGGAATTCCCCAGCGACGTTCCAACTCCTCGAGCAAACAGGAAGACGACAGCAAGAGCGAGTAATTTTCAACAAAGAACAATAAGGTGGTTCAATGCATTCGGAAACATGGGGACTGGGAAATCGAGCGATTGTAGTGCTGACACTGCTGGTGCTGGTTTGCTCTTGGGTAGGTATGGCGTCCGGGCAGAATTCTACACAGTCGGAAAGCGCTGCCAAGCAGGCGGTGCCCGACTCAGCCGATGTTGCGAAATCCGGTCCGCCGGCCACAGCCGACACCGCACCGCCGCGGGTCGGTGCAGTCCCGTCCAAAGAATTCGTCATTGGCGTCGAAGACGTCCTCAACATCAATGTTTGGAAGGAGCCCGAGCTATCCAAGATCCTTCCCGTTCGTCCCGATGGGAAGATAAGCTTACCTCTGATTGGAGAAATCAAGGCCACGGGTCTGACCCCAGTGCAGCTCGAGGACCAGATCACCACGGAACTGAAGAAGTACATGGCGGATCCGCAGGTGACGGTGATCGTCGCTGAAGTACATAGTTTGACCTTCAACGTCGTCGGTCAGGTGCAGAAGCCGGGATACTATCCGCTTACCCGCCGCATGACGGTGCTGGATGCGATAGCTTTGTGCGGCGGCTTCCAGCCATTCGCGAAACAAAAGAAAATATACGTGCTGCGTACCATGGCCGATGGCAAAGAGGCCCGGCTGCCCTTTAACTACAAAGACGTGATCAAGGGTAAACGTGCGGATGAGAATATTGAGTTGAAACCGCGAGACACGGTGGTCGTTCCGTAACAGAGAGGATGACATGAAACTCCAACTTGGACCTTTCCTGGTTCTATTGGCGGCTTTGCCGGTGCAGATCGCGACGGCTCAGGTGGGCGGCGATTCATCGCAAAGCGGATCAACCGATGCGTCGTCGCAAACGTCATCCCAAGGACCGCAGCCGGTCTTCACTCATCCTGAAGACAGGTCTCCGTTGGCGTTGTTGGACGAGGTAACGTCGCACAACTATGTCCAACTAGGCCTGGGGGCGAGCGTGGGTTACGACACCAATGCAGCCGTATTTTCGCCTCAGACCTATTCCCAAGTCCTGGGGATACTTAGTCCTTCTGTCCAGTTGACTCAGACCCGCCCCAGGCTCACGTGGAATGCGGGCGTCGTCGGCGGGCTGACGATGAGCAGCGTCCCGGGCTACTACTCCACCGCAAATCCTTCGGCGAATGCCGGCTTCCTCTACCAGATCAGCCAGCGCTGGCAACTCAACGTCAGCGACACCTACCTGTATACCTCAGATCCTTTTCGGCAATATACGGTCTACAGCGGAAGCCCAACCTACAACCAGCCCAATCCGACTGTTTACGCGCCGCTGGTAACATCCCAGTCGAACAATGGCGTGGTTGACTTAACCTACGAAATCGGCGCACACGACAGCGTTACCCTCACTGGGACGCAAAACCTGCTGCGATATCTTCACAGTTCATATTCGACATACAATCTGGTCGGTTACGGTGGAGTCAGCCAGTATCAGCACGTGTTCTCGCCCCGGTTCTCCGCCGGCGGGGGCTACAGTTTCACCGCCTTGGATTTCGGGCACGGACAGTCGCGTTCCGGGATTCAGATGATCCAGGCTTTCGCCACCTATCTGATTAGTCCGAACATGTCCGTGACCGGATGGGTTGGTCCCGAGTACACCGCAACCAAGAACCTCGTCCCAATCATTTGCACTCCGAGCGGCTGCTTTATCGAGGTTTTTCACAACCAGGATTGGAATACCGCCTTTGGCGGAAATTTTGGCTGGCACGACCGGCGCAACGCCATGGTGCTTAGATTTTCGAAGGCGATTTCCGACGGCGGCGTACTGTTCGGAATCGTGCAGTTGTACCAGGTTAACGCCTACTATATTCGGCAACTGAACGCACGATGGAGCAGCAGCCTTAGCATCTTGTACGGCAATAATACCGGTTTCTCAACCCGCTTTCAGGCGCAACATCTAAATTCGTTTTCCGGCTATGCCAGTGTGACCCGGCAACTTACGCCGACATTGAGTGCAACCGGGCAATACGCCTACTTCTACGAGACCCAGAAAAATCTGATAGGTGCGGTAACGCCGAAGTGGATCGACAATCGTTTTCAATTCACGCTCCAGTACACCTGGGGCCATTCCCTCGGACGGTGACCCAATGATGGAA
The DNA here is from genome assembly GCA_963791975.1 of uncultured Acidobacteriaceae bacterium. Classification (GTDB taxonomy): domain Bacteria; phylum Acidobacteriota; class Terriglobia; order Terriglobales; family Acidobacteriaceae; genus Bog-257. The sequence continues at coordinate 436,932 of CAWBUJ010000001.1, forward strand.
GAACTCGAAGATCAGCAATCAATGCGCAGTATGGAGGACTATTGGGCCATCGCGCTACGCCGCAGATGGTGGATCCTGGGTCCGCTGTTTTTCGGATGGCTCCTGGTGTTTGCTTCGGCCTGGGTCATCCCCGCCACCTACACCTCGGAATCCGTCATCCTGGTCGAGGGACAGAAGGTGCCGGAGACGTACGTAGAGCCCAACGTGCATGTGGACCTGCTGGAACGCGTCCAGGCCATGAAGCAGCAGGTTCTAAGTCGTACCCGCTTGCTGAACCTCATTACCAGTCTGAAACTATATCCAAGGTACGAGGGCTCTCCCGATGACCAAGTGAAGCAGATGCGGGATGACATCAAGCTGGACTTGGTCCAGGCACCGCCGTCCGCGGGAAAAAATGCCGGCGAACTGGTCGCTTTCAAGGTGGACTACAGCTCTCCCAGTCCAATCACCGCGCAACAGGTCAATGCCGCTCTGGTTTCCTTTTTCATTGACGAGAATGTTCGCGCCAGCCAGGAACAATCGGAAAGCACCACCCTGTTCCTCGATTCGCAAGTCAGGGGCGCTGCCCAGTCCCTGACCGATGAAGAGAACAAGGTACATGCCTTCGAGTCGGAGCATGAAGGGTCCCTGCCCCAGGAGCTGCAGAGCAATATCCAGATCCTCAACGGCATTCAGGCGCAACTGCAATCGGCTCTGGCTGCCCGGGACCGGGCCATGGAGCAACAGACGTATCTCAACTCGCTGTTGACCGAGTATCAATCGATGGGAACCGACGGTATGGCCGGCGCCCCGCCCAGTGTGGACGTCCAACTGGAATCGGCGCGCGCTGCGCTGGCGCAATTACGCGCTAAGTACACGGACGACCATCCGGACATCAAGGCGCTCAAGGACAACATCGCACGTCTGGAAAAGCTCAAGAAGGACATGGGTGCCGAAGCCAAAGAGAGCCTGGAGACCAATTCCGCCACCCCAGCCCAAGTGGCGGCCATGACTCCCTTGATGCAGGTGCAGAGTGAACTGAAGAGCAACAAGCAGGAGATACAGGCCCTGGAGGTCAAAATTCAGCGGCTTCAGGCCGAAGGACAGGAGTACCAAAAACGTCTTGCTGCCACCCCGGCAGTAGAAGCGGGAATGGACGACATGCTGCGGGACTACAACGCAACGAAGGCGAGCTACGCCCAGTTGCTGGCCAAGAAGGCCGCTTCCACACTGGCGACTAACCTCCAGCGGCAGCAGCAGGGAGAACAGTTCCGTATCATCGATCCTCCCAGTCTGCCGGACAAGCCCTCCTTCCCGGATCGCTTCAAGTTTTCGCTGGCGGGAGTGGCGGTGGGCCTGCTGATGGCGGTGGTTTTCGGAGCGGGCCTGGAATTCATCGACGATCGCATCCGCAGCGAACAGGACCTGACCGCAGCCACTTCGTTACCGGTGCTGGTGGAGATCCCGCCGCTGCCGACCGCGGCTGAGGTTCGCAGGGCGAAATGGACACCGTGGATCGCCGCAGCCGCCATGCTGGTCATTCTGATCTTGATTCCGACGGGAATCGTCTTCGCATTTTATTGGGGATAATGCATGTATAAACAATTCTTCGGGTTGGCACGCAATCCCTTCGAGATTAGCCCCGACCCGTTCTTTTACCATCCCACCCCGCGTCACAACGAGGCGCTGGCCAACCTGCACTACGGAGTGGGGCGGAGGAAAGGCTTCATCGTAATTACCGGTGAGGTCGGCACGGGCAAGACCCTGCTGGTGCGATGCCTGCTTTCCGAATTACGCAAGAACAATATTGCCTTTGCTTACGTCTTTAATCCGTTGCTGCCGGTGGTGGAGTTTTTCCAGTACATCATGGCCGACCTGGGCCTGCCGCATGCCGGCCGCACCAAGACCGAAATGTTGCTCGATTTGAACCGCTTTCTCATCCAGCGGCACGCTCGCGGACTTATCACTGCGCTGGTGGTGGATGAGGCGCAAGCGCTGCGCCGCGAACTGCTCGAGGAGATCCGTTTGTTGACCAATCTCGAGACCTCGCAGCAGAAGCTTTTGCAGATTGTTCTTTTGGGCCAGCCGGAGTTGGAGGTCGTCCTGGATTCGCAGGAATTACGTCAACTTAAGCAGCGGGTCGCCTTGCGGTGTCAGTTGCAGCCTCTGGATGGCCAACAGACGCACAGCTATGTTCTGTCACGCCTGGAGCGTGCCGGAGGCGCGACCGGGCCGCGGATTTTCTCCCCGGAGGCGCTCGACAAAGTCTACGAATATTCGCGTGGCATTCCGCGCGTCATCAATACCCTGTGCGAAAACTCCATGGTCAACGCATTCGCCCGTGAACAGCGGCCAATTACGCCGGAGATTGTGTCCGAAGTGGCTGCTGATTTCCGGCTGACGACCCCTGCCCTGCCGGAGGAAGCGTCCTTGCCGGCGGGAGCGCGTGAAGAAAATGGCGAGAGCCTTTTGCGCTCCCTGTTCCGCCTGCTGCGCACCATGGACAACCAAAATCTGGACGAAGACAAACCGCTGCAGACCACCGCCGGGAGGAGAATTTAACGATGAGTCGAGTGTTCGATGCGTTGCAAAAATCCCAGGGTGACAACCCGAGTGCGTCGCCCTTGGCTCAGGGCGAACCAGAGGCACTGCCCGTCGAGGCGCCGGCGGTTACGGTAGCGGATGCCGCCGCCGCAGGTCTCCCCGTGGGGGTTCCCACCGGTACTCCGGCCGCGCGGACCGACATGCCTTCGATGGCCCCTGTGGGAATTCCCAGCGCCAGTCCGACCGATGGGAAGTGGCTGACGGTCCCGGCAGAGCGCATTCTCCATCCTCATCCTGCTCCCGAGCAGCGGCTCGTGACCATGACCGAACCCGACAGTCAGGGTGCAGAAATGTTCCGGGTGCTGAGCACTCGGCTGGCGCATATGCAGCGCAAGCGCCGGCTGCAGAAGCTGCTCATCACCAGTTCAGAAGGCGATGAAGGTAAATCGGTCGTCGCGGTCAATCTCGCCTTGTGCTTGGCCCGTCGTCCCAACGAACGCGTACTTCTGATCGAGGCCGACTTGCGCCGGCCCACCGCCAGTTCCTTGTTAACACCCTCATCTCTGCGCGGCATCACCGAGTGGAGCGAGGGCAAGCTCAACGTGGACGACGCTCTCTATCGGGTCAACGATTTACCGCTATGGTTCCTTTCCGCCGGGCATGGCATCGAGGAACCCATGCCCCTGCTGGAGTCAGACCGCTTCGCCGGGATGCTGGAAACGATTTCGTCCACCTTCGACTGGGTGTTGCTGGATGCAACCCCCATGCTGCCGATGGCTGACTCAACCTCGCTTTCCCGCCTCGTCGACGGCGTACTGATCGTGGTACGCGAGGGGTATACCCGCCGCAAAGTTTTGAACAAGGCGCTGGGATCCATTGAGAAGCACAAGCTTCTAGGCACGGTGCTCAACCAGGCCTCCATGCTGAAGATCGGCTATGGCCACTATTACGGCGGCAAGAACGGCAAGTCGAAGAAGGAGGCCAAGGGAGAGGGCAAAAAGGTAGACTCGGCCACGGCATGATTCGTCTGTTCAATGCCTATTTCCCGACCCGCACGCTGCTGCTCACCGTTAGCGAAGCAATTCTGGTGACGTTGGGCTTTGTGGTGGCGGTAGTGTTCTGGGCGGGAACCACCGCGGACGCCAAGATTTACCTCTTGTATCTGAATGGTCTCGGTCGCATTTTTCTGATCGTGGCAGTGTTTCTCGTTCTGATGTACTACTTCGATCTCTATGGTTCGTTTGTGCTCTCGAACCGGCGTGAGGTGGTCACGCGACTGGTCGGGGTTCTGGGTTCCGCGTTCGTAGCGTTGGCGGTGCTTTATTATGCTTTTCCCGAGATCAGCCTGGGCGCCAGCGCCTTGTGGCTCGGCGTGGGCATCGGAGCAGTCGCAGTGCCATTATGGCGGCGGCTGTTTTTCGCATTGAATCGGTCGGCGCGTTTTTCCGAGCGGGCCATCCTGTATGGTGATGGGCCCCTGGCAGCCGCGCTGATGCAGGAGGTCACCAACCGCTCCGAACTCGGGGTCAAGATCGTAGGATTTGTCGGCAATGAAACTCCAACCGTGCCTGGTGTTCCGCTCCTAAGCGGCGATCTCGAAGAACTGGTGGAGCGGGAAAGCGTTCAACGTATCCTTGTAACCATGAGCGACCGCCGGGGCAAGTTACCGGTGGAACAACTCCTGAGGCTGAAGACGCGTGGGATCTACATACAAGATGGTCCGGACTATTACGAGAACGTAACTGGCAGAATCCCGCTGGATTCCTTGCGTTTGAGCTGGTTGCTATTTTCGCCGGGCTTTCATGTCCGGGCTGCGCTCCAGTTCTACAAGCGTATCTTTTCCCTCGTCCTTGGAGCGCTGGGGATCGTCCTAACCTCGCCACTCATGCTGCTGGCTGCTATCGCCATTCGTCTGGACTCGTCCGGACCTGCTCTGTTTCGCCAGAAGCGGGTGGGCGAACACGGGAATCTGTTCGACATCTACAAGTTTCGCTCCATGTACGAAGGCTCCGACAAGATGGAACTGACCCCCGTGGAGCACGGGGATGCTCGTATCACACGGGTGGGAAAGTGGTTGCGCCGGACTCGAATTGACGAACTGCCCCAATTGTTCAATATCGTGAAAGGCGACATGTCCTTCGTGGGACCTCGTCCGTTCGTCCCGGAGCAGGAAATGGAGTGCGCCGAGAAAATCCCGTTCTACAAGGAACGCTGGCTGGTCAAACCCGGCGCGACGGGATGGGCGCAAATCAATCGCGGCTACAATGCGAATCTGGAAGATAACCGGGAAAAGCTGTCCTACGATCTTTTCTATATCAAGAATGTTTCTTTCGGGCTCGATCTCTATATCATGTTTTCTACCGTAAAGATTCTGATATTGGGACGTGGGGGCCGTTAATCCTGCGATTGCCGCGGTTCCGCCGGATACGCTCCTTGCATTCTTGCCCGAGCTTTGCTTTCTCGTAGCGCAACACAATTGGCTGACGCGCCTGGACGGATCGGATTATTGAGCCGCGCTGAGGGTGCGCCAGGAAGAAGAGGGACTCATGAAGAAAGCCTTAATTACCGGCATTTCCGGCCAGGACGGAAGCTACCTTGCCGAATACCTGCTTGAACTTGGATACAGCGTCTATGGTCTGGTGCGCCGTGAAGCAGGCACCATGCGGTGGTTGCTGCCGTTTCAGGACAAGATTGAATTTCTGTATTCGGACATGCGCGACAACGCTTCGCTCGAAGTCGCCTTCACCAAGGCATGGCCGGACGAAGTTTACAACCTTGCCGGACAAGTCTTCGTGCCTAGCAGTTGGCAGATGCCGGCCGAAACCTTCGACATCAACGTCGGCGGACTGGCGCGGCTTCTGAATACCATCGAGCGGCAGAAGCCCGATACCCGCATCTATCAGGCATCCAGCTCGGAGATGTACGGTAATTTGAACGGGCTGCGCAATGAGCAGACTGCCCTGGCACCCACTTCCCCCTACGGAGTCTCCAAGACCGCCGCGCATCGTCTCTGCGAAGTCTATCGCGCTCGGGGTGTCTTTGCCGTAGGAGGTATTTTGTTCAATCACGAATCGCCGCGTCGTGGGCCGGAAATGGTGACCCGCAAGATCACTCTGGCATCGGCCGACTGGGCCCAGGGCAGGAAGAATAAGCTCAAGTTGGGCAACATGCAGGCGCGCCGCGACTGGGGATTCGCCGGCGACTACGTTCGAGCGATGCATGCCATGCTGCAACAGGAGAAGGCCAACGATTACGTAATCGCCACCGGCGAATCGCACAGCGTATTTGAATTCGTGGCCGAGGTGCTGCATTGCCTGGATCTGGTTCCTCCCGGCCGTAAACTTGCCGATGTGGTGGACGAGTACGTGGAAGTGGATCCCAAGCTCTTTCGCACCGGCGAAATTCACGACTTGCGGGGAGACTCCGGCCTGGCCAGAAAAGAGCTGAATTGGCAGCCCCAGGTGGACTTTAAGGCGCTGGTGCGGATGATGGTTGAATCCGACGCCGGAGTAGAAGTTCAGGGCGGTCGGGCCGACTTCGTCAAGAGCGCGGGATAGCCTGAAGCCTTAGACTTGCTGCGAGCTGGGTTGCTCGTCGCTGCCGAGAGCGGGCGTCGCACCCGCGGCCTTAGCAAGCCAACCGGCAACCTTCTGCACGGCGCCCGAGGGCGATCCCTGCAATAGCGACGTTAGTTCGTACAATACCGGCGGCTTGCGCCACAAGACCAGCCCGACGTATACCGCCGCGCCGAGAAGCGCGGTGGTCACCAGTTGCACCGCGGCATTTTGAATCCCCAGCCGGCGCAAGCCCTCCAGCCAGCCGCCGGCCACAGCCACCATGACCAGGCCATGCCACGTCGTCGGCCACAGCGCGGCAAAGAATCTTTTCGGCGACTGTTCAATGAGACGGAGCGGGATCGCGAACGACGGAAACATCAGCGCTGTCCACACGATGGCGTACGAAGTCGCCACTCCCATGATGCCCCAGCGCAGCCCCACGATGAAGGACAGGACGTAGGAAATGCTGGCGAAAATTTGCCAGCGAAAAAGCAGGTCGGTCCGGCCCTGCGTGCTGAAGATCAGGTAAATCGGTGCATACAGAGTTTGCAGGGCGCCCAGCGGGGCGAAGACCAGCAACAAGCCCGCCACCGGCAGCCACTTCGGGCCCAGGAACACCCGCACGAAAGGGTACGCCGTCACTGCCAGGCCGAGCATGGCGGGAAATGCGACCAGCGCAATCAACCGGCAGGTCCGCAGATACGCCGCTCGCAGGCGCGCATGATCGTCGGAGAACTTGGCCAACGCCGGGTAGACGACCTGCTCCATCATCATGGAGAAGCTTTGCAGCGGATACGCCATCAAGGTGTACCCCATCTGGTAGAAGCCCAAGGGGGTGCTGCCCAGAAAACGGCCCACCAGTACGTTGTCGGCATTTCTGGAAAAGTAGTTGAACACGTGCGACCCCGTCAGGTGGAGTCCGAAGGCAAGAATGCGGCGCGCATCGTTGACCCGAAAGACCGCCAGCACCCGGAACGGTGCGAAGACCCACATGGCAATCAACGTCGCGAAGCTGGCCATCAGGTTTCCCGCAACCAAGGCCGACGCCTTTCCGCCAGCCAGTGCGAAGGCCACCGCCACCACAGTCCCGCAAATCACTCCTATGGTTCGCCCCAGCGCCAGTTTGCGAAACTCCATCGCCCGGCTCAACAGGGCCATTGGAACCACACTTAGGGCCGACAGGAAGAACGAAATCGCCAGGAAGTACAGGATGATGGCCAGCTCCGGCTGCTGAAAGAAGCGGGCGGCCGGGCGGGAGACGAGCACTAGAAACAGCGTGACCACCGCCCCGGTCATGCAATTAAGCCAGAAGCCCGTAGACGCAACTTCGTCGGGCATTTCCAATTCCCGCACCAGCGCCGTGCCGGTTCCCACGTCGCGGATGGTTTCCAGCAGGTTGGTCACCAGTACCGCCATGCCCACCAACCCATACACTCCGGGTGGAATCCGTCGCGCCAGGATTGACACCGAGACGATCTGAAGCAGCTGCCGGGCAATTTGGAACGATGTGATCCAGACCACTCCACTGGCCGTCTTTTGCCCTAGCGGGCGAGGGGCGGTGGTCATGACGGTTTCAGCAGCGTATGCGTGCTCCGTTTGGGATGGGTGGTAAGCCGGCGCAATTCAAGCAAAACAGCCATCGCTTGACTTAGCGACAGCGAAGCGCTTGGTTGTGGGATCGATTCTAACAGCCTGGTCTGAGAACCCTCAGCTCGCCGACGAAGCCGATTTTACAAACACGAATTCGTTGCAGCCGCACGATCCGCCGCTGGTCACCAGGCGCGTCAGGACAAACCCGCGCTCCCGGTAAAAGTCGAAGATCTTCTCCGGCTTGGCCACCTCAAAGGGATAGCCTCCCACCCAGTCGACCAGGTCCTGCCAGAAGGACATGCCGCGCGCGTTCTTGCCGTAGTCGCGAATGCTTTGAAACGGACTGCCGCGCAGGAAGTCCTTCACCAGCCTCCTCCAGTTCATTACCACAAACGACGGCCACACGGTAAGAAAACGCAGGCCGCGAGGCAACTGGTTGTAAAGTTTCTTGACCTTGGTCCACCGGCGGCTGGCCGTCCCCTGATCGTTGTAAATCGAGATGAATAGCTTCCCTCCGGGCGTCACCAGCGACGCGGCATTGTCCAACGCTGTCCACATGTCGCCGGTGTGGTGCAGAACACCCCAGGAGTAGACGACGTCGAAGCGTCCCAGGGACGCGAGGTAAGCGGTGTCCAAAGCGGAGCCCGGCTCTACCGTCCACGCGTCGTCATCGAGGTAATAACGCCGCTTCAACTCGGCCGTGCATCCGACGGAGGCTGGGTCGTAATCGAAGGAGTGCACGCGCGCTCCCATGCGGCGCGCCGCCAGGCTGAACAGGCCGCTGCCCGACCCCATGTCGAGGAAGCTTTGGCCGGCCAGGCTCTGGGTCTCAAGCATCCTTTGCAGGGAGGCCACGGCCTCAGCGATCTTTTCGTCGTTGAGACCTTGCAGGAACCAGGCCCAATTCTTGCCAAACTCGAAACGCTCGCCGATGGCAACTTCCGTCGCGTGCTGACTCATGCCGGAAACGGTTCTCCCGAGGCCTCAGATCGAGCCTGCGCCACAAGCGCCAAGGCCAAGCTTTGATTGTCGCACACGCTTTCGTGGAACCGGAAGGCACCGGCGACAGTGGGTGGTGCACTGTCTCGTAGAAGGTGTTGCCTTCTCATTGATTGACCGCGGGCCTGCCGGCAAACATTGCCTCGTGACCGCCGTCACTGACTGCGGACCTGTGCCCAATCGATACTGGCATTACAACTGAATAAAGATAGCCCGCAGGGAATCCTCTGGAGTCACCTCCACCTGCGGGTTCACTTCTTGCGCAGTCGGCGATTCAACCCACATCAACTTGGATATTTCGCTGCAATGGCAGCGCATCTGGCCGTAATGTTAGCATTCTAAATACGATGTGCGGGATCGCGGGATTTCTTCTCCGGGACGGCAAAGCGCAGGTCTCTGACCTCCGCGTCATGTGCGACCTTATCCGCCATCGCGGCCCGGATGACGAAGGCTTCTATACCGACGGCGGCTGTGGCCTGGGAATGCGCCGTCTCAGCATCATCGATCTCAGCACCGGTCACCAGCCCATCTCCAACGAGGACGGGACGATCTGGGTCGTCTTCAACGGCGAAATCTATAACTACCAGGAGTTACGCCAGGACCTTATCCAGCGCGGGCACCGCTTTGCCACCAACAGCGACACCGAGACCCTGGTTCACCTGTATGAAGAGAAGGGCACAGACGGCCTGCAACTGCTGCGGGGCATGTTCGCTTTCTGCATCTGGGATTCGCGGCAGCGCAAGATTCTGCTGGCTCGGGACCGCTTTGGCAAGAAGCCGCTCTACTACGCGCAAACTCCGTCGGGCTTTTACTTTGGCAGTGAGCTGAAATGCCTGCGCGCGGCTGGTGTTCCCCTCGACATCGATAAAGAGGCGCTTCGTCTGTATTTCCAGTTCGGCTACATTGCCGATCCCTACAGCCCATTCCAGGCGATTCACAAACTGATGCCGGGCTGCTGGATTGAATGCCAGCAGGATGGCTCCTCAAGGCAAGGCCGGTACTGGCGGCTTCCTCCCTTCTCCGACCAGAACCTCACCGGCGGCACCGAACCTAAGGCTCGCGAAAAAATCAGAGAACTGTTCGACGAATCCGTCCGCATCCGCATGATCGCTGACGTACCTCTGGGAGCATTTCTCAGCGGTGGCATCGATTCCAGCCTGGTGGTCGCCTCGATGGCCCTCCAGTCTTCGGAGCCGGTCAAAACGTTTTCCATCGGCTTCGAGGAGGCCGCTTACAACGAGCTGAAGTACGCCGCCATGGTGGCGAAGAAATACAAGACCGACCACCACGAAATCCTGGTGCGGCCCGATTCGCTCTCCCTCATTCACAAGCTGGTGCGTCATTACGACGAGCCCTTTGCCGATTCGTCAGCCATTCCCACCTACATTGTTTCCGAGTTTACCGCTCGGCACGTCAAGGTAGCTCTGAGCGGAGATGGCGGCGATGAACTGTTTGCGGGATATCCAACCCTCAACCTCATCCAGCGATATAAGTTCCTCGGTCGCATCCCGCGCCCGCTTCGCAAAGTCGCCGGCTGGACCGGCGCTGCACTCCCCTATTCGGCCTATGGCGCGAACTTCTTGCGTGGGATGGATTATTCCACCGAACTTGATCGCTATTTCCATCAAGGCTATACCGCCTACCTCACGCGCAAGCGCATGTTGAAGCCGGATTGGATGCTGCCCCCGGACGCGGCTTACTTGCAGCGCCTGCTGCCCGACGACTTTCTCCCCGACGGCACCGACATCATTTCGCAGCTCCAGTACTTTGAAGCCACGGCCAACCTGACCGGCGACATGCTGGTAAAGGTGGATCGGGCCTCCATGGCGGCATCGCTGGAGGTTCGCTGTCCTCTGCTTGACCACCGCTTCGCGGAGTTCGCCACTCAGATTCCCACCAGTTGGAAGTGGAAGGATGGTCAGGGCAAACGGATTTTGCTTGATGCCCTCGGCGACCGCCTTCCGCCGGAGCTATTGACCCGGCCGAAGATGGGCTTTGGCGTCCCCATCGATCACTGGTTCCGCGGTCCTTTGCGCGAGTTGGTCCATGACAGCCTGTTAGGCCGGTCTTTCCTCGATCGCGGAATCGTTTCGCCGGATTTCGTGCGCTATCTTCTGAAGGAGCACACCAGCGGCCGTCGCAGCAACCATCACCAGATCTACGCCTTGCTCATTCTTGAGTTATGGTTTCAGGGCCTGCAGGAAGCGATCTCACCCGCTGACTCGGCAGTCCCGTGCGCCGTCGCTACAAACTAAAGCTGAATCCGGGCGTGAGAATGTGCAGCGCTCCCGCAGAACTATTGCGTTGGTGCGGGCAAATCGCTGGATTTGCTTTCCTGGCTGGTTGCTGCATTTGCAGTCGCCGCTTGTAGTGCAGCCCCGTCAATCCCCGCTATTTTGCCGTCGGTAGTCTGGCTCCATTTTGGTGAAACGAGCTGGTAGTTGGCCGCTGCCGCATCTGCGTAAGCGATTTTCGCAGTCAGGGAATTGTGGGGTGGAAAAGGGTGCAGCGTATCGCCCGGCGGGACGTAGATCACATTTCCGCTGAAGCGCGGGTTGAGCGGGCGCGGGTCCCCCATGTAGTTCTCGAGTCCTTCCGTGCCCTGGCCTCCATTGTCCCCACTGGGCTGGCGGCACAGCACGTTGTCCAGTATCCACAGATTCTGCGTGTAGGACTGCGGGGGAGGCCACTTCCAGGTTTGCAGTGCATTGAAATAAAACGAGCCGTAGCATGGAGCTCTGCCCATGCCTTGTACGGTGTTGTGCTGGAGCACTACGTCCCGCAGGGTTGGCCCTATGCTGAAACCCGGCCGAAAACCGCCATCGCCTCCCTCCCGGAGCAGTATCAAGTTGTTGGCAATTCTGATCCGTCTGGTTTCGCCGTTCCAAGTCCCGTCCTTGACCCCTTCGTCGAACTCCGCGATGGCGAACCCGGCATCGATGTTCTTGAGGAGGTTGTTCTCGACAGAAATGTCATCCACTACGGTGTTAGGTCCTCCCTGATCGTTCGCGACGCGAGGGGTCAACAGTAAAGAGGTGCCATTCTGGGCGCTCCGCCAATTGTTCTCCAGGACATTACCGGAGACGACAACGCGCTTGGCGCTCTTGAACTCCAGATTATTTTTGACCGCCCATTTCCCTCTGCCGCCGGTTGTCAAAGGGATCCAGGTGAGTGGCTTATATAACCAGTTACCGCGCACTTCGATGTCCGACGGCACGTATGGATTGGCTGCGCCGCCTGCCCCGCCAAACATTACGTTTTCGGTGGTTGCCGAAATGAAGTTATTAACGATCTTGATCGGACCGGTTGTACGGTAAGCCAGAATTCCCTGTGAATCCATCGTGGAATCGTGAATATCGGAGATGTAACTGTTTATTACAGCCACGGAGCTCCCATTGGCCACTACCCCCTGGCGAACATCCTGGGAGTCCGATCCATGTATATAGCAGCGGTCGATCGTAATGTTCCTGGGGAATTCGGCCGCCCCGACGACACCGGGTGCCACGCTCTGGACCATATCTCGAACCTTCGCCGCGACCCGGGACGTAATGAAGTCTATGTTCACGAGTTGGTAGACCCGGGGTGCCCCCGTCGCTGGAGTAATCTCCAGCCCCACCAGCCGATAGTTGGAAGCTCCGGGAAGCACGGAGATCGCCGATGTGCTGTTCGGCGTTTCAATCTTCGCCATATTCGGCGCGTCAGCCGGAGATGTCCTCTGGTCAGGATGCGCTATCTTGTCGATCGCCGAGCTTTGGACATAGATCCAGCCTTTCCCCGTCTTGGGCGCCAGGTCGAAGTTGCCCGTAAAGGTTGCGCCCGCTTCCAGTACTACGGTGTCGCCGGGCTTTGCTCGATCAAGGGCGGCTTGCAGATCCTCGCCACCGCGAACACGAATGGTAGATCCGGCCGGTCGCTGGTAGGCAGTCTCGATGTAAGTCCGAGGCGGTTCTGGGGTTGGCTGCTGCGAAACCTGGGCCATTGCGGTGCCCGCGAGCAAAAGGCCGAGAACTAACGCTTTGTGCATAAAAACGTCACCGAGGACTTAATCTTTGCAGGTAGGTTGTCACCTTGGCTGGCGGAGGTTACATTCGCGACGCTGCTACATGGAGCTGGTCGAAGCTGCGCTGTCGAGTTTAGCACAATGGGACGTCGGGCAAAACGGAGACAATTGGCGATCGGGACACGCCCTTGGCCGGTATCCTTGCGGTGACGCGCGGGCCCGGCTCGTCGCCGTCAGGGCGGGAGCCGGGCCGTGACTACCACTGCTCGCTAAGGTAGAGCTAACGAGGCTTAGGTGGCAATCTGACGGGTCCAGGAGGCACGTATTGGGTGGCCGCCTGCAGTGCGGGCCAACTGATGCCGGCCACCTTTCCGTCGCTGGTGTCCGTCCAATACGGCGTCAAGAGCTGATAATTTCCGATAGTGGGAGCATCGTAGGTGAACGGTGCGGTGGTTGCATAGTTGTGAAGCGGCCACGTTGCCAGCCCCTGGCCGCTGGGGACGTACATCACGTTGCCGTAAAAGCGCGGAGCCAGAGGCGAAGGATCTCCCATGTAATAGTTCAACGCGGTCACGCCCAGGGCCCCCCAATCGCCGGTGGGTTGCGCGCAGAACACATTGTCGAGCAACCAGATGTTGTGAGTATAGGACTGCGGCGGCGGCCAGGACCACGACTGATTGCTTTCGAAATAAATCGAGTCACCGCAGTTCGTGCCGGGATAGGGAACAACTGTGTTGTGCTGAAACACCAGGTCTGTCTGGTTCGTACTGACTGCGAGCCCCCAGTTCCGGCCACCTCCCGGCCCGTTAGGATTCGCAAACAGTACTAGATTGTCGTCAATTTTCCAGCGCTTCTCTTCCCCAGGGTTGGTGCAGTTCGGATAGCCCGACTGCGCGGAACAATAAGGATCAACCTCCTGCGTATTGAAGCCCGACAACACGTTCTTCAGGATGTTGCTTTCGATGGTGATATCGTCGACCACCGCGACATTACCGCTCTGGCTGGTCTGTACGGTGAGCACCACCGAATATCCCACTTGCCCGCTCACCCAGGTGTTCTCCAGCGTGTTCCCGGTTACCAACACCCGGCGTGCGCTCTTGAATTCCAGGTTGTCTTTCTCGACCCACTGATTATGAGGCGGCAGGGTAATGCCCGCGGCGGCCCAGGCAAGCGGCTTAAAGAAATGATTACCACGGATCTCCACGTCCGATGGAACGTATGGGTTGTTGTAATCGCCTGCGCCCCCCAGCATGACATCTTCGGTGGTGGCCGAAAGATAGTTATTCGCAATCTTCAGAGGTCCTGGAGTCATATATGCGAGAATTGCCTGGCTGTCGGCGACACTTTGATGGATGTCGGAAATATAGCTGTCAATTACGGCAAAGTTGGTTCCATTTGCCTGTACCCCTTGCCGGATGTCCTGAGTTGGAGATCCGTGAATATAGCAGCGGTCAACGGTGATGGAGTCAGGTAAAGCCTGGCCAAGCACCGACGACGACCCAATGGTGAAGTACGAAAAGCAATTAATCGGCGGATTGTTTGTGGGAACGCAACCCTGGGTCGACGCCGAGGTGACTTCCAACCCCACCATTCGCCAGTGGTCGGCGCCCGGCGCCAAACTGATCGCGGGGCTCACGTTCTGCGTCACGACTTTGGGCATGCTGGAAACGTACTTCGGGTCAATCCTGGTTCCCGCGCCTGGAAGCTGGCTTAGCCCGGAGCTTTCAATGTAGATCCATTTCTTGCTGGGGTTCGCTTTCGCCGGAAGGGTAAAGTTGCCGGTGTAGACAGATCCGGCATCGAGAACGATAACGTCGCCGGGAAGTGACATATTAATTGCATTAATAAGATCGGCGCTGGTGTGCGCGCGCCAGACCGTACCTCCCGTCGGCGGGTTCCACGCTGTATTGATGTAGACCTGGGGCAAGGCTGGGATTGGCTCCTGCGCTCCGGCAAAGGCGGCCAGTAGAACAAGGAAAATCACAAGCTTATTCATGAGGACTCCAATGATTCCAAGACTGTGGACTGCGTCGGCAGAGCACCTCGTGAAGTCAAAGTGCACTACCTCTACAGGCAAGACCATCGGCTTCCACTAGTTTCGAAGTCACTGGTGCGGAGGCGGAATCTGGGGCAGGCCCTTAACCTGTCCTTATCTGACCGGCAGTACAGTCCGGGATTGGGGACGCTTGGGCGCCAGCATTGCCGGCATGATGCCAGGCTGGCGGCCTGAAGGGCCGGAGCAGGTGCGGGCTGTCGGCGAGTGGTAGAATGCGACTTCGGAAACGCGTCGACCATGCCCCAGCGATTTCGCGACCTCTTCCCGTTACCCCAGCGTATTGCGTACCTGGGCTGGCATCTTCTGGGAAAGCGGTGGCCCATTGCTCTGGGCCTGAAGACCGGCCAGACGCTGTTTATGCGCGCCGACTCACCCTATGCCAACGACCACGACACGGCATATGAGGTATTCATCAGTGACTTCTACCGGCCGGAGCAGAGTGTACCCACCGATCGGGACCTTAACATCGTAGATCTCGGGGCTAACGTCGGCTACGCCACCATGTACTACGCCCATCATTTTCCCAAAGCGCACCTATATTGTTTTGAGCCGCATCCAGTATCGTTCGGCGTGCTCGTGGACAACCTCCGCCGCAACCATCTGATGGACCGTACTACTCTTTACAACGCAGCGGCCTCCAATGTCACCGGCCCGCGGTTCTTGACCGACGATGCCGTGTGCTCCACCGTTGTAACAACCGATGGAGAGCGGCGCTACAAAGTTACGCAGCTCGATCTTTTTGATTGCCTTCGCGACCTGAACATCGACATTCTAAAAATGGATATCGAGGGCGGTGAGTACGACATACTAGGGGATGATCGTTTTCGGCAGCTTTCTCCCGCCAATATTCTGATGGAGTGGCATTCCGACCAGGCGCATGGCGATGGAAAACTCTGGTGTGCGCAGAGACTCGAGTCTCTTGGCTATCGGCTGACCGTGCGTTGGGATGGAGGAGCGTTTGGAGCTTTGGCGGCCGCCCGGACTAAAGGATAGTCTTAATGCAAGTCACCCCCGAGGAACTTTCCCTTAAGCACAAGTGCGCATCGGCCATACGAGCTGTGGTCTCCTGGCCGTTCCCGCGAAGAACTGGGATCGTTGACTCCCTTACTAAGCCGGACCTATTCGAGTGGATGGATGGCTTGAGCTATCTGCGCGGCTACGGTGTATGCCCTGCGGTACTTGACTCTACGACAGGATTTCTCAACCCGCTGAAAGGACGGGGGCCGCTATGGGCGGGTATTGATCCGGTCCGTTTTCTCCGCATGCTTTGGAACTACAGACGGTATGACGTACTAGTCTCCATCGATGCGCCTTCCTGCTTATTATTTGTATTACTTAAGAGAATATTGCGCCTCGGAAAGCCTGTGGTGGTCATCGATCCGGCAGTTGCACCCTTCTATCTGAATAGTGTTAGGCTGAATCGCCAGGTGCTGCCATATGTTGACCACGTTGTTGTTTTCAGCCGGGTGCACGAAGAATACCTACAGAAGGAATTTGGGAACCGCGTTAAAGCGACCATGGTATACCATAGAATCGACCCCATATTCTTCGATAAGTCGAGATGCCGCAAGCTTGACCGTGAACCCTATATTGTCGCGGTCGGCAACGACTCCAGCCGGGACTATGAACGCCTCGTCGAAGCGGTAGAGGGCTTGCCTATCCGCGTGATATGCAATACCAAGCGTAAGATAACGCGCACCATCCCACCCAATGTAACATTCCAGGATAAATATCTAGACTACCGCGACCTGCGCGACCTCTACGGAAATGCTGAATTGGTAGTGCTGCCCTTACACGATAGCCTTCACCCCGGGGGAATCAATACGTTGCTGGAAGCGATGAGTACTGGATCTCCGGTAGTTGTGAGCGGATCGGTAGGGATAATCGACTATGTGAAGCACGGTGAAACCGCATGGGTCGTCGAACCCGGCGACACGGCGGCGCTGAGGGCAGGTATCGAGCGTGTGCTTCAAGATCGGGAGCTTAGAAACACCCTCGCAAGCAATGCGCGCGCATTCTGTGTCGAAGTCTGCGCCATGCCAGTCTATGCCGGGAAGGTCGCAAACATCCTGAAAACGGTTGCCGGACGCGGCCACTGACCGCAGCCGCCGAAAAGGCTGATAAGGAACAGGAATCGGAAACCAAAATTACTCGGTTCGTTCATAAAGGATATTTCCGTCGAAGACTCCGCGTACTTTCAGCCACGGCGGCAGATGCACCAGCCAATCCGGTCTCCAGAACCTCACCTCGTCCTCCGTCAGGATGATCCAGCGGGAATCATATTGCTTCATGTAGCTCAATAGATAAGCGTCACTTGACTGCGTAATGGACAGCGCCTGCGCGCCAGTGTCGAAGCTGTAGAAGTAGGGGTCAAACACAACCACGGGATCAAGGTGGGTCATCGTGGCGCTGATCGCGAGCCGGACGCGGCGCCGGTGGGCGACGACACTGTCCGCCGCATTCTGGCGGACCAGGATGGCATCCTGCACCGGCACGTAGCAAGCGACGAACACTGTGCCCGCGATGAGCGCATATCGGGCTGCCCCACGCAGGCGTTGGCCGGCCAGCAGGACTGCGATTCCGCAGCCCAGCCAAATCACCGTCAGCACGGTCAACGGCGCCAGGTATCTAGGTTCGAAGGAATCGGAGCGCAGCGCCATCACCGCGACTTGCAGTCCTGCATAAACCGAACTTGCCAATAGAGGTGGCTTCAGAAAGTGCCGCCTGAATACGATGGCCACGAACACCAGTAATAGCGCCAGCACAATACGGGGAAGGTAACGCCCCTCCCAGCCGTCCCGAAACCAGCCCATCAGGACCTTGGGGATTCCGGTGACCACGTGGGTGAGGATGGCCACCCCATCCTTCCTTAGCAGTTGCCGGGGCGGCGGTGGAACCTCCGGGCTCCGCCAATAACGATCGATGGAGCCTCCGTAGCTCTGCGCGTAGAAATCCTGAAATGCGTAGTAGGAGGCGTCACTGCGAAGCGGAGAGCCCCAGACATGGGCGGTGTGAATCAACCACGGGGAGGCCACAGCGAGCACGACAGCTCCGGCCACGGCAAGGCGAAGCATCGCCTTAGGCCATGTCCATGCTGCAAACGCATAGACGACCAATGCGGGGGCGATAAGAGTGGCGGTGGACCGGGTGAGCCAGGCTGCTCCGAACGATATTCCCGCCGCAATGCAAAAGGGGTATCGTTCCGAGCGCACAAAGAAGGCTAGCCCCGCAATCAGCAGAGTAAGGTGTAGCGAATCAGGCAGCATTCGCAGGGAGCACTGCCAGAGCGGGGGAAAGAATGTCACCGCCAGCGCGATAAGGAGCACGCTCCAAGTCTTTTTCAGCCAATAAGAAACCAGGTAATAGCTCGCTAGAAAAAGCCCGACCGACGCCAGAGCGGAAACCAGCAGTTCCCCGCGGATGACCCCGATGCCAAATGCCCAGGCCGCGACTGCCGTCAGCAGCGGATATAAGGGATTGGCGTTGTGGTAAGGCATCGGCAGGCGGGCCGGATGAAGGAAAACCAGCCAACTGGCATCATTCACCCACCCTTTCCCGTTCAGAAGGTTGCGGGCCACGATCGCGATGTAGGCGCTGTCATGGGTAAAGGCACTCGAAAACGCATTGCTCAGCGGGATCAGGATTAGACGCAGGATAAGAAGTGCGCCGGCGCAGATCCAGGGCCACATCCAGTCCCTATGCGGCATGGATTCTTTGGGCTTCAGCGCACCCATGGAGGAGGCCGCAGTGGATTGCACCTCTCCGACGGTATCGACCTGTTCGTCTCGTAACATCCTGGCGCCGAAGTAGTACGAGGTACTGAGCTTATCCGATACGTTCTCGGGGTGCTTGAACATTCTGTAACGTTCAGCTGGTCTGGCGGGCAGCGGAATATTGCAGCCAATCTACCAACACCCGGTCGTCGGTTGGACAGACTGGTTATTGTATCAAGACGTTAAACATCGCCGGGCCGTTCATCCTCAAGCCCAAGTTTTGCCCTTGCGAGTTTTTTCTGTGGAGTCCTCGCAGGTCGCTTCGCTCTGCGAAGCAAAAAGTCTGGCTCCATTGCCACAAGGGACAATGGAGCCGGGCTTTCGTTCAGGTCCTGCTGCGGCCTAGTGTTCCAAGGCCTGTTGCAATTGGCTGTAACTGATACCGGAGACGTTTCCGTCGGTGGTATTGGTCCAGTCGGGTATGAGGAGTTGGAAGTTGCCGCTACCCGGATCGACATAGGTAAACGGGTTGGTGGTGGCATCGTTGGAGCTGCCCGGCCAGGAGGCCACGTAATCTCCGCTGGGCACCCACATGACGTTGCCGTAGAAGCGGGGATTCAGGGGCGAAGGATCGCTCATGTAGTAGCCCAGTCCGTAGGTGCCCAGAAGGTTGCAGTCGCCGCTCACTTGCCGGGTAATGGCATTGTCCAGGATCCAGGCATTGTGGGTTTGCGAGGGCTCCGATGGCGGACATCCATCGCCGGCCTGAATGTTGAAATACCAGGTGGCAAAGGGCGGAGAGTAGTCGCTCATCAGCATGGTGTTGTGCTGCACGATGAAGTCGGTCAGTCCGGGGAAGGGCTGTCCCCCGGCATCGACGCCGCCGGCCGAGATCGATATTCCGAAGTGCTCGTTGGTGTCGCCGCTGTTGCGCAGCAGCAGCAGGTTGTTGTCGATATAAATCCGCCGGGCCTCGCCGGGATTGGTGCAGTAGGGATAATTCGGCGGTCCGCAGCCGTCATCGGCCTCCAGGGTATTGATGCCCGAGGTCGCGTTGGTGATGATGTTGCTCTGGAACAGGATGTCATCCACCACGGTATGGCTTCCGCTTTGTCCGGCGCGCGGGGTAAGCACCAGCGAAAAGCCCTGCTGCCCAGCTTTCCAGTTGTTCTCCAGCGTGTTACCGGTAATCACCACCCGTTGCGCGCTCTTGAACTCGAGGTTGTCTTTGGTCACCCACTCGTTGGTCTCGTTGGGCGGAGACGCGCCACACATCGTGCCATCCGCCAGCAGACTACCCGGCGGCACCGTGCCTCCATCGCCGCAGGAGAACCACGACAGCGGCTTGTAGAAGTGGTTGTAGCGGATCTCGATATCGGACGGAACGTAAGGATTGTCGCTGCCGTTGGGGGGTGGACAACCGGAGTACAGACACGCTCCCGCACCGCCAAACATGACGTCTTCGGTAGTGGCGGAGACGTAGTTGTCGGTGATCTTGATGGGCCCCGGCGTGTAGTAGGCCAGGATGCCCTGAGAGTCAGTTCCACTCCGGTGAATGTCGGAGATATAGCTGTCGATTACTGCGAAATACGTACCCTCCGCCCCAATGCCGTGGAGGACATCCTGGGTGGGAGAGCCATGGATATAGGAACGGTCGATCGTGATGTGGTCGGCCGGGGTCGGCGTGGTGCCGTCGTCCGGGGAAAGCGCCTGGATCAGATACCAGCTCCAGTTATTGCACTGCTGGTAGGTGCAGCCGCCGCCGCCGGCGTTCGATGCCGTGTAGACCTCAATGCCTACCAGCCGGATGTAGTTGGTTCCCGAAGCCGGACAGTAGGAGTTGACCGTGCTGCACAACATGATGGCCGGGGTCTGGTTCGGGGTCACGATCTTGGGCATGTCGCCGGCATTACCGGGACCAACGCGCGAGCCGGGAGGCGGCAGGTTGTTCAGATTGCCGGTCTCGATATAGGTCCACTTCTTGTTGGGATTGCTCCTGTAGGGGATGACGAAGTTGCCGCTGTACACCACCCCGGCGTCGAGGATGATGGTGTCGCCCGGCGAGAAGTTGGCCAGGGCGGCGGTCAAGTCGCTGCTGTTATGCACGTACCAAGTGTTTCCTCCGCTGGGCGGATTCCACGTAGTGTCGACGTACACCTGTGGCGGAGTCGGGAAGGGCTCTCCATTGCTTGCGGTTACGGTCAGGGTGACCGTGGTCTGCTGCTGCACCCCGCCGCCATTGCCGGTCACGATAATGGGATAGGTCCCTACCGGGGTGTTGTTGCCCACCGCAATGGTCATCGTCGAGCTGCCATTACCGGGCGCCGGTATGGTCTGCGGATTGAGGGTTATGGTCGTACCGGAAGGCGCACCGGAGTAAGAGAGCGCGATGGAATTGTCGAAGCCGCCGTTGATCGTGGTGGTGATGGTCGAGTAGCTCTGATTGCCCAAGGCCAGGGTCAGCGAAGCCGGAATCGCGGAAATGACGAAGCCGGACTGGCCTTGGGAAATGACCGTCAGATTGACCGTGGTGTTCTGCTGGATGCCGCCGCCAATGCCGATCACGGTGATGGGATAGTTTCCCGTCGGCGTGCTGTTGCCCACCGTGATAGTCATGGTCGAGCTGCCGTTCCCGGGTGCCCCGATGGTCGACGGGTTGAAGCTGATGGTCGTGCCCGAAGGTGCCCCGGAAGACGACAGGTTGATGGGATTATTGAAGCCGCCACTGACCGTCGTGGTGATGGTGGACGTGCCCTGGTTACCTTGCGCGATCGTAAGCACGGAGGGCGAAGCCGAGATAGTGAAATTGCCCGGGCTGGTGACGGTCAAGGTGACTGTGGTCTGTTGCTGGATGCCCCCGCCATTGCCGGTCACGATGATGGAATAAATGCCCTGCGCAGTGCCGCTGCCGACCGTGATGGTCATGGTGGAGTTGCCGTTGCCAGGAGCTCCAATTGTCGTTGGATTGAGGGTTACGGTCGTACCGGAAGGCGCACCGGAATACGAAAGCGCGATGGAACTGTTGAAGCCCCCGACGACGGTGGTGGTAATGGTGGACGTACCCTGATTGCCTTGTGCGATGCTGAGCAAGGACGGTGAGGCCGTGATGGTGAATGTGCCTGTGGTCACCGTCAACGTAACTACCGTTTGCTGCTGGATGCCGCCGCCGCTGCCGGTCACGGTGATGGGATAGGTACCGACCGGCGTGTTGCTGCCGACCGTGATACGCATTGCCGAGCTACCTGAGCCGGGCGCCGGAATCGGGTTGGGACTGAAGTTCACTGTCGTACCCGACGGCACCCCCGAAGTCGTCAGGTTAATCGGATTATTGAAGCCGCCGCTCACCGTGGTGGTGATGGTGGAAACATCCTGGTTGCCCTGCGGGATGGTCAGCGAACTGGGCGAAGCCGCGATGGTGAAATTGCCCGGGCTGGTGACGATTAACGTCACCGTGGTCTGCTGTTGCACTCCGCCGCCGTTGCCGGTCACGATGATGGGATAGGTGCCCAGCGGCGTGCCGCTGCCCACCGTGATGGTCATGACGGAGTTGCCGCTCCCCGGTGAGGGAATGGTCTGCGGATTCAGGGTTATCGTCGTCCCCGAAGGAGCACCGGAAGTCGACAGGCTGACCGGATTATTGAAGCCGCCGCTGATGGTCGAGGTGATGGTCGATGTTCCCTGATTGCCCTGTGCGATGGTGAGCGACGCCGGCGAAGCCGAGAGGGTGAAGCCACCCTGGGTCACGATCAAGGTGACCGTGGTCTGCTGCTGGATGCCGCCGCCGCTGCCGGTCACGGTGATGGGGTAGGTTCCCGTCGGCGTGTTGCTGCCTACTGTGACGGTCATGCCCGAGTGGCCCAAGCCCGGCGCTCGGATTGGGTTGGGACTGAAGCTCACCGTCGTACCCGACGGCACCCCCGAAGTCGTCAGGTTAATCGGATTGTTAAACCCGCCGCTCACCGTGGTAGTGATGGTGGAGCTGCCCTGATTGCCCTCTGGGATGGTCAGCGAACTGGGCGAAGCCGCAATGGTGAAATTGCCCGGGCTGATGACGACTAACGTCACCGTGGTCTGCTGCTGGATGCCGCCGCCGTTGCCGGTCACGATAATGGGGTAAGTTCCCAGCGGCGTGCCGCTGCCCACCGTGATGGTCATGGTGGAGTTGCCGTTGCCAGGAGCTCCAATTGTCGTTGGATTGAGGGTTACGGTCGTACCGGAAGGCGCACCGGAAGTAGACAGGTCAATTGAGTAATTGAAGCCGCCGCTGACGGCGGTGGTGATGGTCGATGTTCCCTGATTACCTTGTGCGATGGTGAGCGACGCGGGTGACGCCGAGATCGTGAAGCCACCCTGGGTCACGATCAAGGTGACCGTGGTCTGCTGCTGGATGCCGCCGCCGCTGCCGGTCACGGTGATGGGATAGGTTCCCGTCGGCGTGCCGCCGCCAACCGTGATGGTCATGCCCGAATTGCCCGAACCCGGCGCCGGGATTGGGTTGGGACTGAAGCTCACCGTCGTGCCCGACGGCACCCCTGAAGTCGTCAGGTTAATCGGATTGTTAAACCCGCCGCTGATAGTGGTAGTGATGGTGGAGGTGCTCTGGTTGCCTTGTGGGATGGTCAGCGAACTGGGCGAAGCCGCGATGGTGAAATTACCCGGGCTGATGACGATTAACGTCACCGTGGTCTGCTGCTGGATGCCGCCGCCGTTGCCGGTCACGATAATGGGGTAAGTTCCCATCGGCGTGTTACTGCCCACCGTGATGGTCATGACGGAGTTGCCGCTCCCCGGTGAGGGAATGGTCTGCGGATTCAGGGTTATCGTCGTCCCCGAAGGAGCACCGGAAGTCGACAGGCTGACGGGATTATTGAAGCCGCCGCTGATGGTCGAGGTGATGGTCGATGTTCCCTGATTGCCCTGTGCGATGGTGAGCGACGCCGGTGAAGCCGAGAGGGTGAAGCTACCCTGGGTCACGATCAAGGTGACCGTGGTCTGCTGCTGGATGCCGCCGCCGCTGCCGGTCACGGTGATGGGGTAGGTTCCCGTCGGCGTGTTGCTGCCCACCCTGATAGTCATGCCCGAATTGCCCGAACCCGGTGCCGGGATTGGGTTGGGACTGAAGCTCACCGTCGTACCCGACGGCACCCCCGAAGTCGTCAGGTTAATCGGATTGTTAAACCCGCCGCTCACGGTAGTGGTGATGGTGGAACTATTCTGATTGCCCTGAGGGATGGTCAGCGAACTGGGCGAAGCCGCGATGGTGAAATTGCCCGGGCTGATGACGACTAACGTCACCGTGGTCTGCTGCTGGATGCCGCCGCCGTTGCCGGTCACGATAATGGGGTAAGTTCCCAGCGGCGTGCCGCTGCCCACCGTGATGGTCATGGTGGAGTTGCCGTTGCCAGGAGCTCCAATTGTCGTTGGATTGAGGGTTACGGTCGTACCGGAAGGCGCACCGGAAGTAGACAGGTCAATTGAGTAATTGAAGCCGCCGCTGACGGCGGTGGTGATGGTCGATGTTCCCTGGTTACCCTGCGCGATGGTGAGCGACGATGGTGACGCCGAAATCGTGAAGTTACCCTGGGTCACGATCAAGGTGACCGTGGTCTGCTGTTGGACGCCACCACCATTGCCGGTCACAGTGATGGGGTAGGTTCCCGTCGGCGTGCCGCTTCCTACCTTGATAGTCATTCCCGAGTTGCCATTGCCGGGCGCCGGAATCGGATTAGGGCTGAAGTTCACCGTCGTACCCGAGGGCACCCCGGACGTAGAGAGGGTAATGGAACTGTTGAAGCCGCCGCTGATAGTGGTGGTGATGGTGGAGGTGCCCTGGTTGCCCTGTGGAATGGTCAGCGAACTGGGCGAAGCCGAAATGGTGAAGTTCTTGCCCGCGGTGATGACAGTCAGCGTAACCGTGGTCTGCTGCTGGATACCCCCGCCATTGCCGGTAACGGTGATGGGATAGACTCCCGTGGGTGTGTTGCTGCCCACGGTGATGGTCATGGTGGAGTTACCGTTGCCCGGCGCCGGAATGGGGTTCGGGTTGAAGTTCACCGTGGTGCCGGTGGGCACGCCCGATGCCGATAAGGCGATAGAGCTGTTGAATCCACCGCTGATGGCGGTGGTGATCGTCGATGTTCCCTGATTGCCCTGCTGGACCGTAAGCGAGGACGGTGACGCCGAGATGCTGAAGCTGGCACCGGCCGTTACAGTCAGCGTTACCGTGGTCTGCTGCTGGATACCCCCACCATTGCCGGTTACGGTGATCGGATAAACTCCCGTGGGTGTGTTGCTGCCCACGGTGATGGTCATGGTGGAGTTACCGTTGCCCGGGGCCGGAATGGGATTCGGGTTGAAGTTCACCGTGGTGCCGGTGGGCACGCCCGATGCCGATAAGGCGATAGAGCTGTTGAATCCACCGCTGATGGCGGTGGTGATCGTCGATGTTCCCTGATTGCCCTGCTGGACCGTAAGCGAGGACGGTGACGCCGAGATGCTGAAGCTGGCACCGGCCGTTACAGTCAGCGTTACTGTGGTCTGCTGCTGGATACCCCCGCCATTGCCGGTAACGGTGATGGGATAGACTCCCGTGGGTGTGTTGCTGCCCACGGTGATGGTCATGGTGGAGTTACCGTTGCCCGGGGCCGGAATGGGGTTCGGGTTGAAGTTCACCGTGGTGCCGGTGGGCACGCCCGATGCCGATAAGGCGATAGAGCTGTTGAATCCACCGCTGATGGCGGTGGTGATCGTCGATGTTCCCTGATTGCCCTGCTGGACCGTAAGCGAGGACGGTGACGCCGAGATGCTGAAGCTGGGGCCGGCGGTCACGGTCAGCATCACCGTGGCCTGCTGCTGGATGCCGCCGCCATTACCGGTCACCGTGATGGGATACGTGCCTGGTGTCGTACTGCCGCCCACGTTGATGGTCATGGTCGAGATGCCGTCACCCGGGGCGGGAATCGTCTGCGGGTTGAAGCTCACCGTGGTACCCGAAGGCATACCCGAAGCGGACAGACTGACACTGCTGCCGAAGCCGCTACCAATGACGACGTAGATGCCTGATGTCCCCTGCTGTCCTTGGGCGACGGAAAGCGAAGAAGGTGCGGCGGAGAGCGTAAAGCTACCTTTGCTTTGGGCCGAGACAATTAGTGTTACCGTGGCCTTCTGTTGGACGCCTCCTCCGTTGCCGGTCACAGTAATGGGATAAGTCCCCGTCCGCGCTATGTTCACCACCGTGATGGTCATCACCGAGCTGCCTGTCCCCGGCGCTCCGATCGTAGTGGGATTGAAACTAGCAGTCACGCCCATCGGCATACCTGAGGCCGACAGATTGATGGGGCTATTGAAGCCGCCGCTGGCTGTGGTGGTAACTGTCAACATCCCCTGGCCATTTTGCGGAATCGTGATGGTGGATGGCGTGACGGTGAGGGTGTAGGTTCCAGTCGCCGATAGAGGAAGTGTGAATAACGAAAAACCTAAAAGGGAGATAAAAAGAGCTACTAGTCCTTTATTTTGGATAATCATGATAATGCGGCTTGCCTCCGTTTTCATTCCCTCGACGACCGCCCGCGCCCTGCTATCGGGCCGGATCACAGTCGCTTGCCAACTGCAAACCACGACGAACCTATCCCCACTATAGTTCTTGACCTGTCAAATACCGGGCGAGTAACTATGCAGAATTTGCACTAAGGTAACCACCAGCCCTGTTACCTTGCGCCGTTGGCTTACCGGTCTTATCTTCGACTCTCATGTTTAAGTACTTGGCCTCTTGCCGGTCAAAACATCTTGGAACACAGCTAGAAGTAATAGAAGTCGTCAGCAAGAATCGAGACGTAATGGGTGCCCAGCAGAACTGTCTGGTGCAGCTATCGCAAAGGCTCCATTACCTGGAGCGGATTCCCATCTCATGGTGGCAAGTGCGAGTAGAAACTCGAAGGGACAACTTACTGAAAATCCTAAGGCTTAAGAGGCACGGTCGATATTTTTCAACGTCGGCCGTCTTCGGGATAGGAAGCTGCTATGGCTGTTGCGACCTTGGAACACAGGTGTGCCGAGTCAATGGAGTATCCCTTCGCCGAGATTCAGTCCACACGCTGTGCAGCACCTGTACATCGGCTCACCTAATCTGCCTTCATGCAGCCTTATAGCGGTTTCACAGTTGATGTAGCCCAGCTCTCGCTTTGAAAGGGCACGGCTTCAGCCGTGCCGTAAGTGGCATTCACGACGCCGGACTTTAGCCCCTGAGGGAAATCGGTCTACACCTTCTCTGAAAATGCTCTAGCGAGGATCTTCACGATTGTCTGTCGGCATGTCGAACTGCGTCCTCGCTTTCCGTATTATTAAGACGAAGGCAGCGTTGGCGACCGCCTGTCGCTGCGGTCTACTATAAAATGATCGCTCGCCGCCACGAATGATGACCGTCTCCGAAAATAAGAAGGCGCGAAAGACCGGGAGCGCCGTTCGCCGCCTTATTCGCAGGCTTTTGGGAGGCGTGGCCGCCTTCGCAATGCTGTTCGTCTTTGCCATCCTTTACAACAACTATTCTTTTCATCGTCCTTCCAAGGCGGCGTTTGACGCGCGCCTGGACCGTTCTCTGAACGATGCCATCAACTGGATAAAAGACAACCCTGATACTGCCGAAACCAGCTCTCCCATGATGTATATGGTCGCCGACATGGAGAGCATGTCGCACGATCCGCGGCTCAAAGCCATTCTCGACGATTACCTGAAGAATTATTTACCGCACCCGCGTACCCTCATCGATTTCGTCTGGTATCGCCTGGTCATCCGCAATGCGAACGTGCCAGTCATCCACGTTCCGGATCAATACGGCGAGCTGAACGAGATCGCATGGGATGCCTATGCTCTTGCCCCTGACCAGATCATCCTCGCCCCCGACGACCGTGCCAGTTTGTTTTCCCCGACCAGGCATGTCTGGGGAGCACGGCAGCATCAACTCCTGGCGCTCGTGATGTATCGCGACTACAACGGCGGCTCACCGCAATTGAACGGCACCATCAACTACCTGGCGCAGAAGGTCGCCCGCGATGCCAGGTATGACTTTCGCGTCAGCGATTCCTATGCGCAGCGCATCGCTTTCGTGCTGAGCGCTGGACGCCCCGATTTAGTTAGAGCGCGCTGGGTGGACCGCATTCTCGACAATCAAAATGGCAACGGCTCCTGGGGCTACTGCTGGTATGGATGGTGCCGCGGAATCTTCGAGTTCAGCCTCGCCAACGTCCCCAGCCGCTCCGGCCACGCCACCATCCAGGCGGCCTGGGCGCTTACCATGTTGAAGTACCGCTACCCGCAATGGATCGACGAACACTACCGCTGAAGCCTGCAGCCTCCGATTGTCAACTCATTTGCGCCGCTGGTGCGATCGTTTTCGGGCCGTCCATTTCTCCCCGGCCATAAGGTGGAATGACCTCCCATTCCTGGTTTCTCCGTTGGTCATCGGGGAAACGTCTGCCGGGTATACTGGCGAGGAGGTGGGCTGGCCGCAAGCCGGGATGAACGACAAGAAGCCAGAGCGAATTCCCGTGCTGCTCATGGTGCGCGAGCTGGGACTTGGAGGAACGGAGCGGCAACTTGTTGAAACGGCGAGATTTCTTGAGCGCGATCGGTACGTTCCCCACGTCGGCTGCTTTCGCCCGGATGGGCTGCGCAGGCGGGACCTGGAGCAGGCCGGCGTCCCGATTCTGCATCTTCCGATTTATTCGTTCAAGTCGCCCGCCATTCTGACGGGCGCGCGGCAGCTAATCCATTACATCCGTGAACATCGAATCCAGATTGTTCATTCCTTTGACGCACCCCTCAATGTCTTCGCAGTGCCGGTGGCAAGGCTTGCCGGCGCGCCAGCCGTAATTTCCAGCCAGCGCGGTCATCGCGACCTGACGGGCCAGGGCATGAAGCGAGCGCTCCGCATCACCGATCGCATGGTGGATGCGGTCGTAGTCAACTGCCAGTGGATGAAGCGTTACCTGGTTGAGGAAGAACACGTGCCCGACCGCAAGGTCCGTCTCTGCTACAACGCGGTGGACCTGGGTCGATACCGGCCGGGAGCGTTGCAGGGTCCGGCTGACATGGTGACCATCGGGACGGTGTGCGCTCTTCGTCCCGAGAAGGGAGTTGACACGCTCATCCGCGCCTTCGCGGCGGTGCAGCAGCCCGGCGTAAAGCTACTGATTGTGGGAAGCGGTCCGGAAGAAGCGACGCTACGCGCGCTGTGCCGCCAGCTTGGCATGGATGCTGAGGCATGTCACTTTGAGTCCGCTACTGACAACGTTGCCGAATGGCTGGCCAAGATGGACATCTTCGTGCTTCCGTCGCGCTTTGAAGCTCTGTCCAATTCGCTAATGGAGGCCATGGCGTGCGGCTGCTGCCCGGTCGCGTCGCGCGTGGGCGGCAATCCCGAACTCGTCGAACACGGTGTCAGTGGACTGTTGTTCCGCGCCGATGATGCCGCCGAGCTGACGGGTCAGTTGCAGGGACTATTGACCGACGAACCCCGCCGACAACGGTTAGCGGCTGCCGCGGCGGCTAGGATGTCATCCGAGTTCACAACGGAAAATTTCATACGCTCCATGCAGGGCATCTACGAATCGGTGCTCAGCCAGGCGCGGCATTAGGCGGCGGAAAAACCCCTAGGGAAATTCTGGTTAAGTCCGTCGGAAGCCCTCAGGGGCTGAAGCCAGCGCCTAATATCATAATGTTTGCTGACGGCCTGAAGGCCGTCCCCTTCAAAGAGCCATACTTGATCAGAGTTTCCCAAGAACTTATTGGTTGCGTTTTGGCGTTTCGGCGTGTAGAAGCAAACAATATGCCTACTAGCGCGATTACCAAGCTGCCCGCACCCTCTACCCCACCCCCAACCCTGCCGAGCGGTACTGTTGTCCTCTATCACGACAACAATTGGCAAGACCAGAATCCTTTGACGCTGACGACCGCTGATAACCGCGAAGCCGTGCGGCACTCGATCGCAGGAACCAACATGCAAGACGCGGCTACCTGGGTGGCATTCAACCTCCCAGTCGGCCAGGTAATGACGCTCACTGACAATGACAACGCAGTTCCCACCGTCTCCAGTTCCAGTTCCAGCTCTGGTTCCGCCACTGCGCCCGGCTCTAGCTCCGCCCCTGACACCAGCTCTTTCGTATGGAATTTGCGCGGCTGCGGCCGCGCCATCGATCTGGTGGGAACCGGTCAGACTGAGGGCGTTGATTTGACCCAGGTGAACATGAACGATTGTGTGTCATCCTTTTTTTGGCGCAACGTGGACCTGAATCTCGGGGCGATCGAGTTGTACGATGACAGCAATTTCAAGGGCAATCGCAATGTGATCTTCCTGGGGGAGTGGCCCTCGGGGCAGGTGAACTCGATAACCGGTTGGTGGCTGGAAGACAGGGTCAGCTCAGTTCGCTGGACGACCCTCGACGACCGCCAGATCGCGTCCCTGTTCGAAAACAACGATGGTTCGGGCCGCAGCTACCAGAATATTCAGGGCTCGGGCGACACTAAGGAAATTTCTGATTTAAACCAGGCGCAATTCACCGATTGCATGTCGTCGTTTCGTTGGGATGGCCTGGCGCCCGTTAAGGAAATTATCGCGCCGTTCAGCTTCAGCGTCCCGATCGACACCTCCAACGCCACCGGTCTAACGGCGAATACCAAGGGCACAAACGACTCTGATTTGGCGCAACCAGTCACCGTCACGTTAACGGATACGGATTCCCAGACGCTGACGGTAACCGTAACTGACACGATTGTCGCTGGGTTTGAGTTGTCCTATAGTCAATCTTGGAACGCCGGGGTGTCGAGCGGAACGCTGAGCGTCAAACTCAACTTTTCCTACACTCATACCAACACGACGCAAACGACTGAAACCCGGACGGTGGCATTGGCGATCTCGCAGACGGTCAACGCTCCGCCGCACACCACCTATGTCGCAACGTTGACGGTGCAGCTGGGCAAACTTCCGCCTACTACTTACAAGACCACGGCGCAACGCTGGTATACCCAGCCAGTTACGGGTGCGGTGCAGGACCCGGCCAATAATAACTGGTATCTGCGAACCGAGGAGATCAACGGTACGGTTGAGGGCGGCCTGGCCTGCAATACTCTGGTAAACATCGATGCCCAGCCCATTGGCGGAACAACGGCTCCGGGCGGCGGCGGTCAAGCTACCCAGCCCCAAACTCCTCCCGCCGGGCAGGCGCCGCCGGCCCACAAGCACAAGAAGCACAAACCGTAGCGCCGACCTCACTTGAGATCGACGTAACGCGAATGCCCTTTCATTCGGATTCGAGCGGGAGGGCATTCGTGCGCGTGATCAAGGAAAGTTCGTCGCGGCCTGAGTCCCCTGTAGGATTTTGGAGCCTACGTCTTTTCCTTTGGCCCTGTCATCCTGATCCAGGACTTCAGTCCGCGTCGAAGGACACCCACCCTGGCACGGACCTCGGTGTCACGTGTCCGTCAAAGCCAAATGCCGCTTGAACACCTCTGACAAGTGCTGCACGTTCTTTCCCAGGTCGTACTTGTCGGCAATCCGTTCGCGGCAGCGGCCGGCCATCGCGCGCCGCAACTCAGGCTTGTCCATCAGCCCGGCAATCGCAGTCGCGAGTTCTTCTGTGTCCGATGGCGTTACCAACAGGCCATCAATGCCGTGGCGAATCAGCTCCGGAATTCCGGTAATACGCGGGGCCACGCAGGGTATGCCCGAAGCCATCGCTTCCATCAGGACCACGGGCACGCCTTCCGCGAAGCTGGACAGCACGCTCAGATCGCTGTTCTGATAGAGCTCGCGCAGCTCGGCCTGATTTTTCCAGCCCGCGAAGATGACCCTCGCGGAGATTCCCAGCCGGCGAGCCTGCTCTTCCAGATACGAACGCTCCGGCCCGTCGCCCACCAGCGTCAGACGGACATCTCTTCCCTGCCCGGCCAGGCGTGCGACCGCCTCCACCAGCAGGGGGTATCCCTTTACCGCCGCCAGTCGCCCAACCGAAATCAGCGCAAACGGCGACGGGCGCTCGCGAAACGGTGCGGGCAGCCATTTGCCGACGTCGATGCCCAGCGGCGTCACCTCCAGCTTGTCCCAGTCCGAAGGCGACGACCACAACATGATCTGGCTTCTGCCGAAGTAGCTGATGCTGCACACGAACTTTGCCGCATGCACCTTCTCCGGGATGCGGAATCCCTCGGGATCGACGAATTCCCCCGGACCGTGCAGCGTGACCGAAGTTCCGATGTCGAACACGCGTCCCAGAATGAGCGCCACGGTGGAGCAGAAGTCGGAGTGGACGTGGGCGATGCCGGCCCGCTCCAGGCGATAGCCGGCCAGCACGGCCTCGGCGAAGTATGCCGTGGCCAGGGCGGTGCCGCGGGGATGCCACCGGCCAAATCGCCAGGCGGTCGCCAGTCCGCCGAGGTAGCGCCGCGGACGGCTGAACAACGTCACCAGATGCGCCTTCAGAAATTCAACCGGATCGCTGCCCAGGATGTACCAGGTGGAGTTCCACTCCTCGCGTTCAGCCTCTGAGAGCTGCCAGCCGCTGAGGTCAGGCTTGCGGACCGAAACTGTCTGGATTTCCCAACCCAGGGCGCGCAGTCCCCGCACTTCGCGCAAGAGATAGGTGTGCCCGAGGGTGGGGTACTCACTTAGGAGGTAGGCAAGTTTCATACGCGAGGGGTTGAGGCCGGACGGCTTACCCGGGCACGTCCAAGGGCCTATGAAAACCGGCCTTACTCCGGGCAATTCCTCGGAAATACTTGTGGTAAAGTACAGAGAATAGCCTTATTGCAGCGTTTTGTCGAATTACAAATTGCGCTCCCTAGGGCCTCCCCTGTGGCGATATTCTGGAGCAACTTGTGAGTCCTGTTCAGCACCGGCGGCCCGATCCTACCCTGCGCGCAAGCTTCCCCATCCTCGTCCTGTTCCTGTTCAACGTCTTCGCCGGTGCGCTCGAGTTGATGCCTGTTCTGCGCGTCATTCACCTGCTGCTGCTGCTTGGCATCGTGGGCCTGATCGCCATCATCATTAGCGGCCGGTTCAAGCAGGTTGTGATGACCCCGGTGGGCGTGGTGCTGACCCTCTTTACCGTCTGGTTCATTCTTTGCATTCCGGCGGCGATTTGGCGGGGCGGCAGCTTCGGGGTCTTTGTCGATGTGTGGTCCAAGTCGTATCTGGCTTTCGTCCTCACGGCAGGTCTCATCCTGACGTTGGAGCAGATGCGAAAAATCTTCCACACCATTGCCTATGCGGTGGGCTTCCTCGCCTGCCTCGCGCTCGGACTGCATCAATACGACATAACCGGGCGCCTCGGCCTGATGGGCACACGTTACGGAAACGCGAATGAGTTCGGATTTACCTTGCTCGTTGGAGTGGTATTTCTCACTTTCCTCTACATGCAAGGCCGGGGATTCCGCAAAGCGCTGGCGGTTTTCCTGATGCTTCCGGTGCTGGTTGCTCTGGCGAAAACCGGCTCTCGCGGCAGCATGTTGGGCGCCGCCGTGCTCTTCGTGTATCTCTTCTTCCAGGTATCCGTGCGCGCCAAGGCGCGCATGCTGCTGTCCATACCGATTGTGCTGCTCGTCGTAGCCCTGGCGGTCCCATCCCAGCTCCGCGAGCGCTACACGACGTTCTTCAAGGTCAATACCGTTCACGAAACCGCAACCGAAGAAGAGGCCATCGGATCGAGCGAAACCCGTCTTGAACTTCTCAAAGACAGTATCACCACCACCATCAAACATCCCTTGTTTGGAGTCGGACCGGGCAACTTCATGGTTGAGCAGGCGGCCCTGGCCACTGCCCGTGGCGAGGCCTACGGGCTGTGGCGCGTTACCCACAACAGCTATACCGAGCTCTCCAGCGAAACCGGCATTCCCGGGCTGATTATCTATATGGTGTTTCTGGTGCAGAGCTGGCTGGTGCTGGGCAAGATCCTGCGCAAGAAACATGTCCCGCCGGAAGTGCTGCTGATGGCGCAGACCTTGCGCGCCTCGTTCCTTGTCCTGGTGACGACGGCCGTTTCCGACAGCGTCGCCTACGATGCCAACATACCCATTATGGCTGGGCTGATTACGGCGCTGAGCCTGATCGCTCGCGACCAGCGGATTCATTACGCCGCGCGCAAGCAGAAAAAAGACGAGCGAACCGCCCCCGCCCCCTTCGAACCCGAGTACGAGCCGGCTTTAACCAGTCCGCTCTACGAGTGATATGTGCGGCATTGCAGGAACGGTCCGTAGCAGCGGGCATGACGCGGAAGAACACATCGTCCGCCGCATGACCGACCGCATCGCCCATCGCGGGCCCGATGCGGACGGTTTCTATTCCGACGCCGGTACCGCCCTCGGTCACCGTCGCCTGAGCATCGTCGACCTGGCCACCGGCTCGCAGCCAATGACCAACGAAGACGGCTCGCTGTGGATCACCTACAACGGCGAGATCTTCAACCACGCCGATCTTCGCCCCGCGCTGGAGCGTGCCGGGCACCGTTATCACAGCCGTTCCGATACCGAAACCGTGCTCCACTCCTACGAGCAACACGGCGACCAGTGCGTTCGCCACTTCCGCGGCATGTTCGCGTTTGCCATCTGGGACGGCAAACACAATCGCCTGTTCTGCGCACGCGACCGGCTCGGCATCAAGCCCTTCTACTACTTCTGGAATGGCCGCCTGTTCGCCTTCGCCTCCGAGATCAAGGCCTTGCTGGAGCATCCCGAGATCTCCGCCCGCGCCAACGAACATCTCCTGCCGGAGCACCTGGCGTTCGGTTACAACAGCGGCGAAGAGACATTGTTCGAGGGCATCCGCAAGCTCATGCCAGGACACACGCTGACCCTGCAATGCGGCCCTGATCCCTCGCTCGAAATCAAGCAGTTCTGGGACGCTCCCTGCCCTGCGTCGTTCGAACAGCGCAGCGACGAGGAGTGGATTAAGCAGTGCCGTACGCGTCTCGAAGACGCCGTGCAAACCCGCCTGATGAGCGACGTGCCGCTGGGCATGTTTCTCAGCGGCGGAGTCGATTCCAGCGCCATTGCCGCGCTCATCAAGCGCATGACCACGAGCCCGGTGAAGACCTTCGCCGTGGGCTACGCGGAAACCGAGTTCAGCGAGCTCGCTTACGCCCGCCAGGTGGCCGAACGCATCGGCACCGACCATCACGACGTCGTCATCTCCATGGACGACTTCTTCAACGCCTTGCCCCGGCTGGTGTGGCATGAAGACGAGCCCATCAGTTGGCCGTCGAGCGTGTCGCTCTACTTCGTGGCCCGCCTGGCCGCCGAGCAGGTAAAGGTGGTCCTCACCGGCGAGGGCAGCGATGAAGAGTTCGCCGGATACGCGCGCTACCGCTTCTTTCAGCTCAACCAGCGGTGGATGAACGCTTACCGCGGCGTTCCCAGCGGCGTTCGCTCCAAGGTGCGCAACGTTCTATCGACCAGCCCGGTGCTCTCGGCCTCGCTGCGCCGCAAGTTGGGACACACTGTGCTGGGCCGCGAGACCGCCATCGAGTCGCTTTATCTTGACAACTTCTACTGCGCCTTTGGCGCCGACGAGCAAAAGCAACTTCTGGCGCAAAGCTATAGCGAGAACCCTTACGGGTTCTTCCTGCATTACTGGGAAGCGATGAAGCGCTCACCCACCCTCAGCCGCCTGCTTTACGCCGATCAGAAAACCTACCTGGTCGAGCTGCTGATGAAGCAGGACCAGATGAGCATGGCCTGCTCCATCGAGAGCCGCGTGCCCTTCCTCGACCACGTGTTTGTGGAGTTTGCCGCCAGCGTCCCGCCGCACATGAAGCTGCGCGGCAAAGAGGGCAAGTACATTCTGAAGAAGGCGGTCGGCGATCTGCTGCCGCAAGACATCATCTACCGCAAAAAGCAGGGCTTCCCTACGCCGCTGCGCGACTGGCTCCTGCACCGGCGCGGCAAGGCCCTGGTTGGCTATCTGCGCGATCCCAAGGGCATTCTCGCCGAATACGTGAACGGGCAATTTCTCGACGACCTGCTCGAGCGGCACTACCGCGGCCAGTGCGATGCCACCGACCGAATCTGGCGCCTGCTGAACCTGCAACTTTGGGGAGACATGTATCTGACCGGCCGGCGCGACGAATTCTGGGAGGGCCTCATGCCCTTGTCCACCCGCGCCGCGCAACCCGCATGAAGCTGCTGTGGGTCAAGTCCGATTTTCTTCACCCCACCACCCGCGGCGGCCAGATCAGGACGCTGGAAATCGTCAAGCGTCTGCATAAGCGCCACGAAGTCCATTACGTCGCCTACGAAGATCCCGGCAATCCCGAAGGACTCGATCGGGCGCATGAATACTGCACCAAAGCCTACCCCGTCTCCCACGATGTGCCGCCGCACGCCTCCGTCAAGTTTGTAGGCCAGTTGGCGGGCAACGTGTTTTCCTCCATGCCGCTGGCCATCGGTCGCTATTGCACTCCAGCGATGCGGCAGCGCATCGCCACCCTTCGCCGGGCGGTCAGCTTCGACGGCGTGGTGTGCGATTTCCTGGCCATGGCCCCGAATTTCGACAGCATGGAAGGCGTGGTCCTGTTCCAGCACAACGTGGAAACCATCATCTGGCGGCGCCACGCCTCCACCGCGCCCGATCCCGTTCGTAAGCTGTACTTCGGGATGCAGGCGCGAAGAATGTTCAACTGGGAGCGCCGCATGTGCCGCGCCGCCGGCCGGGTGATTGCCGTCTCCGCGCAGGACGCTGCCGCCATGAAGGAGTTGTTCGGGGTTGAGAAAGTGTCCACCATTCCCACCGGCGTGGATGTGGAGTTCTTTCGCCGTCCGCCGCAGGTTTCACCCCGGGCCGACATCGTCTTTCTCGGGTCAATGGACTGGATGCCCAACATCGATGGCGTGCAATATTTTGTTCGCGAGATCCTGCCGTTGATTCGCAAACGGCTTCCCGCATGCACCCTGGCGGTGGTGGGCCGGGCACCTTCGGCGGCGATCCGGGCCCTGGCGGAACACGACCCGGCCATCCAGGTCACGGGTACGGTGGCGGATGTGCGTCCCTGGCTGTGGGGAGCGAAGGTGTCGGTGGTGCCGCTGCGCATCGGAGGCGGAACTCGGCTGAAGATTTACGAAGCCATGGCGGCCGGCACCGCGAATGTCTCCACCAACATTGGCGCCGAAGGCCTGCAAGTGGACCATCCCGCCAACATCCGCCTTGCGGATACGCCCGCCGCCTTCGCCGAACAGTGCATCGAGCTTCTGGAAAACGCGCCGGAGCGGGAGCGCCTCGCAGCCGAGGCCCTCAATCTGGTCACCGCGCGCTTCTCGCAGGACGTGGTGGTAGACGAGTTTGAGCGCCTGCTGCTGGTTTAGGGTTTGTATTGTCATCACGAGCAACGGACCTGCTGGGGCAGGTTGAAACAGGAATGACAAGGCTGCAAGCGCGTCGCCTAAGTCCTTTGTTTACGTTGTTGTCACCACGAGCGGCAAGGGTGCCCGCGAGGGATCTGGTTTGGGTTTCAGCGCCACGGTTTTAGATTGCGGTGTGAGAAGGGTGCTTACATCGCTGTAATGCCAGCGCCGGAGGCGCGGCTCAGTCCAGCCCAGCATGAAGCCGCAGGCGGAGTGCTGGGTAGGTTGGCGGATCGACTCGAGCCCCGGCAGGGGCGGCACAGGTTTGGAAGGCGCACCTGTCCTCATGCGGCGACGAATGAGGACGGCATCCCACCCAACCAAGAGAAGGTTGGGTGGGGCACCCGGCAGTTCGTCCTTTTCCAATCCAAATGTGCAGCGCCAGGTGAGTAAATTGTCAGCAATGGCCGCTGACCATCGAGTATTCTCCTACCCAACCCCACCCATTGGAAAACCGCGAATGAGTAGGGCAACGCATCTCGATCTCGGCCAAAGCCAGGAGGAACTATGTCACCCGCCGGCGGCAATGTAAAAGCACGAAGCGTAACCTTGCACATGGTCTCCAGTCTGGATGGTTTCATCGCCAGGAACGACAACAGTGTCTCCTGGCTGGAGGACCCTGGAAGCGTTTACGCAGCCGGGGTTTCCATCTCGCAGGAAGAAGTTGCGGCCTTCCTCACATCAATCGACTGTTATGTGATGGGTTCCCGCACCTATGAACACGCGCTTGAACTGGGCTGGCCCTATGGCGATACTCCGGCCGTAGTGGTGACCGGAAGAGAATGGCCGCCGGCGAGGAAGAGCGTCGAGTTCTATTCGGGCGATCTCAAGACACTCGTTGACCTGAAACTCGCGCCTCGATATCGAAACATCTGGCTCGTGGGTGGGGCCATGTTGTGCCGGCGTTTTCTCGAACTCGGCCTGGTGGACGAAATCAAGTTGACCATAGCGCCTGTCCTATTGGGGGAAGGACTCCGGCTGTTCGGTGGTTCCCTGACGGAGCAGAGGTGGAACTTGAAGAACGTGGTGGCTTACAAGAACGGCTTTGTTGAGCTGTCGTACTCCGCCCCTGCCGCATGAAAGAGGCCGGGCTCCCACCATTCTCGCCCGGTTATCGCGATAGGGGAAGGTTTGAGGCAGACTTGATGGAGCAGGTGATCAAGAACGGGGGCGCCCTTGCACCCTTCGCCGCTAGACGGTAAGGCAATTATGCCTTACAATGGCATGTTCCCCGGAAAGGACCAATCCATGACCACGCTCACCATTACTGCAAAAGGCCAGGTCACGCTGAAACAGGACCTGCTCAAGCATCTTGGGGTCGGTCCCGGAGAGAAAATTGAGGCCGACAGGCTGCCTGATGGCCGGATTGTTGTGAAGGCCGCTGCCCAGGATGGCAGGATTGCCGATTTCATTGGCTGCCTGTCACGGAAGGGAGCGAGGAAACTTACCATTGATGAAATGAACCGGATCGCGACCCGGGGATGGGCAAGGGCAAAATGAAAATCACCGCCGACACGAACCTGCTGGTCAGGGCTGCTGTGCAAGACGACGCCCATCAAGCCCGGCAGGCGGGGAAGGTCTTACAGCAGGCCGAGCTGGTGGCTGTGCCGGTTCCCGTGGTCTGTGAGTTTGTATGGGTGCTGCGTCGAGGCTACAAGAAATCTGTTGGTGACATCTCCGATGCAATTGGGCGTCTGATGAAAAGCGCCAATGTCGTTATGGACCGGCCGGCGATCGAGGCGGGCCTGTCCGTGCTCGCTGCCGGCGGAGATTTTGCGGATGGTGTAATCGCTTACGAAGGGGAGTGGCTGGGCGCAGAAGAGTTTGTCTCCTTCGACTCGAAGGCTGTCTCGGTACTGCGATCGCAAGGCGGTCGCGCCCGTTTGCTGTCATGACAAACCAGAGCGCGTGAAGAGGCCGGGTGGCCCCGGATCTCGCGGGGTTGGAGACCCGGGACTTCGTCCCGATAAACCATCCCCCTGTGTCCTCCATAACAGCACGAACCAATTTCCTGTACCTACTCTGGTGTGATGCCTTGGGCTTAGGGCGCTGGCACGGTGGACACGACCTCCACTACTCACATTTAGTTGCCCGGTGCCCCACCTATCGCCCCTCTTCTACCAGCTCAGCCGCGTGATTCCTGACACCGCATCGAAGTGCCGATCGCGGCTGAGGAGCGGCAGGGAATGCTGGCGGCACAACGCCGCGATCCAAACATCGTTCGCTGGAATGGGCGTTCCGGCCCGCTTCAGCTCGCTACGAATGGCGCTGTAAGAGATGGTGGTCCGCTCCTCGATGTCGAGGACCCGGAAGCTTGGGAGATATTCCGCCAGCCATCGTTCATAATCGCGCCGGTAGCGGGAATGCGAGATGCCGTAGCGGAATTCGCCCAGCACGATAACCGGAATGGCGATCTGGGCCGCTTCCTTCAGGATGGGTTCCAGCGCCGCCTCTCCTTCGGCCAAGGCTGACAACCCGTTGGTGTCCAGAATCAAAGCCGGTCCTCAGCTTCCACCCGTTCGAATGCTTCCTCGATCGCGCGATTGACTTTGGCGATGTCCCCACGCCGGCGCCGCAGTTGGCCGAAAGCGGCCATCCAGGGCTTGTCGGCGGCCCGGCGGTGTATGGCGAGTTTGTCACGTACCGCTTCCGTGACCAGTTCCCGAAGCGGGATCCCACGTTCCGCAGCCACAGATTTCGCGCGGCGAAAGACAGCGTCGGGAATTTCCAGCGTGGTCTTCACACCCGGATGCTCCCATATTTATGGGAGCCGGGTCAAGACCGACAACTCTCAGTGCCGGCAGTTACGTTGACCCGCTCCTTTCGCAAGACCTTTCCCAGTCATTCGCACCGCGTTTGAATAGGGTACCCGGCGCAGGTTGCAGGTTACGCCGAGCGCAGCTAAATTGAGTGCGAAGAGCTGGAAGACCTGTGGATTGGCGTGCCGCGATGAGGTGGCAAGATCAGTTGCAGGGAGGGGACGAAGTTGCCGGAGCGATCAGGAACCCCGGCTGACGATCCGTTCGGTGGCCGGCGCCCAACCAGTCACGAACGGATGACGGGGCGGCCCTGGGATGCGTCCTACCACGACGGGCCTGCGCCGTGGGATATTGGCCGGCCGCAGCCGGCGGTAGTGCGTTTGGCATCCCAAGGCGGATTCGCCGGGGCGGTGCTCGATGCGGGTTGCGGGACCGGCGAGAACGCTCTTCACGTCGCCTCGCTGGGATTGCCGGTTCTGGGAGTTGACGTGGCGGAGACGGCACTGGCGATCGCCCGAGACAAGGCCGCCGGCCGTGGGATCGAGGTTGAGTTCGCTGCGACTGACGCCTTCCATCTGGAGCGTTTGGGGCGCAGGT
This sequence comes from uncultured Acidobacteriaceae bacterium, assembly GCA_963791975.1. GTDB lineage: Bacteria > Acidobacteriota > Terriglobia > Terriglobales > Acidobacteriaceae > Bog-257. The sequence continues at coordinate 477,107 of CAWBUJ010000001.1, forward strand.
TTGAGACGGTGCTGGACTGCGGACTGTTCCACACCTTTGACGGCGACGAGCGCCCAGGATACGCGGCGAGTCTGGCGTCGGTGACCGAACACGATGGAACGCTGTATGTGTTGTGCTTCAGTGACGATGGTCCCGATACTGGCCCGCACCCCATCAGTCAGGAAGAGATGAGAGCGGCGTTCAACCCCGGCAACGGATGGCATGTCGCCGCCATCGAACCGGACCGGCTTCAGACGAGGTTCCACGAAAACGGCGCGCCGGCCTGGTTCGCGACCATCAAACGGATCTAGACCGCGGAACTGGTCGGCCCGGTGGGTGGCCCATGGTCTCCTAGAGCTTGTTTCAGAAATGTGTAGCGATGGTTCCGGTGGAAGCGTGGGCCTGTAGGCCCAGGAATTCGCCGTCCCAGAAACCAAGGCCTTTAGGCCTGGCTGGTCGAACTCGATTCTTGAAACACGCTCTACACATTCGAAACCCACGAATCTGCGGGGCGCGCCCGGCACTCGATCTGGTCAGTACGCGCTTCTCCCAGAACGTGGTGGTAGATCAGTTGGAGAGGCTTCTGAAGTTATAGGTTGGTGGCCTGCGGGATTTTTGTCTATTTTGACGCCGGGTTCCCACACATTCGCGCTTCTTGCGAATGTGTGGGAGAACCAGCTCTGTGACTTGGGGCGTGGGACCAACTGTTGATCGCCGTCATCATCGGTATACGCCGACGCCTGCCCAGCAGGGATTGGCCCGGCATTGCCTCATCGTCAAGCGCAGGTAGAAGATGCCGGATCGACCCACGGAAGTCGCGACGACAGGGTATCCACCACGGCTTGCATCCACGTCTACAAGCTGACCGTAACCGTCGTACAACCGTAACTGCAGGCCGGAACAGTCGTTATCGCAAACCCCCAGGAATACGTAGTTCACGCCAGCGTCCAGATTGTACCGGACATCCACATAGGTATTGTTGTTGAGCCGGGTAGTGTAAAGCTCGTGCGAAGGCTCCAGTTGGTAGCTCCAGTTCAAGGCCAGAGTCGCATAGTCGAGCTGTTGCTGCACTTGGCGTCTCCACTGTGTGTTATCGGATTGGGCGGCTGTCAGTGAGGGCAAAACCAATCCAACAAGCAGGGAGAATAGTTGCACGAGTCCGATGGTTCGGGCTTTCATAAACTGCCTCCTTCTTGCCTCAGTTAGAGGACAACTTGCACATCCTGCTAAGAGCAAGGGTCGTGCCAAAGCTGGGGCCTCAGCGGACATCGAGGGTTGGAAGGTGTATGTAATTGTGTTCAATACACAAACGACTTGGGCCCAGTCTGATCAGTGCGGACCGTAGTGGGAAATGACGCTCAAAATCTAACAATACGGATAGCGAACGCTATCCAAAAGTGATGCAGCTGTCGGGGAGCCGGGTCGTTTCGCGATGTGCCCCACTCATTCCTGCAATCGGAATGAGAAGTGGGAGTTACGAAATTCACCTCTTCTCTTATCTGATCTATTGCGAACGTCGTTGTGCCTACACATTCAAACCACGCGAATGTGTGGGGCACCCGAACATCGCGGTAGACAATTTCTGCAGGCAAAATGGAGCTTCGGGGAAGGCTTACAATTGCAGAAGGGTGTTATGCGAGGTGAGCCTACGAATTGTCTTCCACTCATTCCCGCTCTTTGCGAATGTGTGGGAGGTTGGGATGTTACCGACGAACATTGAGGAACACCGGGCGATAAGATTTACCGACCCCACCCAACCAAAAGCGGGTTGGGTGGGGCACGTGCCGGTATCAGCGGCAGACGGGTTGGCCGAGTCCTCTACTTATTGCCCATGAGCGACTCCAGCCGCGACAAGCGCTGCTGAAACTCTTCGTTCTGCCCTCGTAGCGATTGGATCTGCTCCTGCTGGGTTTTGATCACGTCTTGCTGTGCGGCGACCATACTGTGCTGCTTCTGCAATTCGTTCAGCAGCATGGGAGCCAGCAACTGATACTTCACCGTGTACGGCTGTCCATCTTTGTCGTAGGCCACCATGTCGGGATAGACCTTCGCCACTTCTTCCGCGATCAATCCGTATTGCAATTGGTGGGAGCCGTCATCGTACTGCGGCTTGTAAAAGAAGGTCACCGGCCGCAACTGGAACAGCTTGCTGCTGCTGTCGCCCATGTCGTGCACCTGCTCCTTGAAACGAAGCGAAGAGGGACTGGTTCCAAGTTGGCCGTTGAAGTTGATGTAGACCGGGACACCGTCGGACGAGGTCGTGCCGTAGATGCCGGCCATATAGGCCGCACTCTGAGCGCTTGGGTCGCCGATGCGGATGGTGTTGGATTCGGTGCCAGCACCGGGGCCCTGATTGCCGACGTAAATGTCATTGCTGCCGGTTGTGTTGTTATAACCCGCAGAATACCCCACGAAAAGATTGGTGGTGCCGGCATTGTGATATCCAGTGTAGGCGCCGTAGAAGGTGTTAAAGCTTTTGGTGGAGTTCTCATTGCCCGAATAGTAGCCGACGAAGGTGTTGGCTCCGCCCGTGGTGTTGAAGAAACCAGCGTCAAGGCCGGAGAAGGTATTGTTGTTACCCGCGGTGTTCGAATAGCCTGCGTTTCCGCCGGTGAAGGTGTTGTAAATGCCGGTAGTATTGGAGAAACCAGCATAGGAGCCGACGAATGTGTTGGCATCGGCGGTCGTATTGGAGAGCCCCGCGGCGAATCCGTAAAAGGTGTTCACCTTGCCTGTCGTGTTCGCGTATCCGCTTCCATTCCCCGAGAAAGTGTTATAGTACCCGCTCGAATTACTGTAACCCGCGGCACCACCCGAGAAGGTATTTCCCTTTCCTTGTCCGGCTATGTTGCTCGATCCGGCTGCCTCGCCCAGAAACACGTTCGCGTCAGCCTGACTACCGACGCTTAGGACCGTTTGCGCCCCGATCTGGTAAGTTTGAGCGGCGTTGATGCTTCCGTTGACATCCAGGCTGGCGACAGGCGTCGTGGTTCCAACCCCAATATTACTGCCCGCCTGAAACATCGCGGAGTTACAAATGGTGATGTTGGGTGGCGCCGCCGCCGTAAAGACGGGTATGTAGTTGTTCTTGGCGCTCGCGCAGTTTACAACCGTGTTTATTCCGATACCCGGTTTGGCCGTGCTTGCCGGGTTTTGTGCCAGACACGGGGATGCGCTCAACAGCACCCCCAAGCACGACAGGGTTAAGCCGATTACTGCTTGCACGATGTTGGTCGAGAGACGATTGGGCGTTTTCATAGTGACCTCCTTTTGGTCGTTGATTGGGCGACGGCCAGAGCTGCGACTGTCGCGGATTGGTGCTGCGGTCAACTGCTCACCGCCGGGGAACCAGTTCACGAAACCAGTTCAAGGTCGGGGCCGAGTTTGTCTCAGGTGGCTTCCGGAAACAATGCACCGGCGGTCATTTTTGAGTCATCTGCGAGTCATCAGCGGGGAATTGTGAATCGGCGACTATCCGTTCGGTTAGCTATCCATGGGCAACTATCCGTTCGGTTAGCCCGGCCCGAATGGCGTGCTGGGTCCGAGACCTGGGCATAGGCGGCGTGAGATCTTTCGGCGGCATTTCTCTTCCCCACCGCCGAATGCGACAATAGGATGAGCCGTCCAACGGATGTCTGTATCATCAGGATTTGGCCGGATGCCCCACACATTCGCGTCTTTTGCGAATGTGTGGGAGATCGGATGCTACCAACGGACATTGGGGAACGGGCGGAAGCCCGCGGTAGATTTGTATCAGGGCACGACTTTAGTCGTGCCGATCCGGGTGACAAAAGAAGTGAGGGGGCCTTAGCCCCAACACCCGCTGGGGCTGAAGCCCCGAACGGTGCTTGCGGATATTTTTGAAGGGGCGCGCCTTCAGGCGCGCCGGTAGCCGGCACAGTCCGCTGGCTTTAGCCACTGGGGAAGCGCGTTTCTCGGCCTCCCTGAATCGGGTTCCCTCAGGGGCTGAAGCCCGGCTTCGATACGCGCCTTAATCGGCGCGGCTGAAGCCGCGCCCCTTCGGGAAGAGTCACATTCTAATTTGGGAACGGAACTCATATCATGAAAACTCTGAAAAAGGTTGTCATCGTTGGTGGTTGTGGGCACGTTGGACTTCCGCTGGGAATCGTACTGGCGGCCAAAGCCGGCCTTCAGGTTGACCTGCTCGACATTGACCCCAAGAAGATCGACCTGGTCAACTCGGGCCAAATGCCGTTCATGGAGCGCGGGGCCGACGAACTGCTCCGCCAGGTGGCGGGCAAGTCTCTCACAGCCACGCTCGATCCCACCTGCATCAAAGACGCCGATGCGGTCATCACTGTCGTCGGCACCCCGGTCGACCGGCACTTGAATCCGACCGTGGGCAACGTCTACCGCAGCATCGATGCGCTGTTGGGCCACATGCGCGACGGCACCCTGCTGGTGCTGCGCAGTACGGTGTATCCCGGAGTCACCAAGCTGGTGCATGAGCGGCTGCGCCGGCTGAACCGCAAGGTCCTGCTGGCCTTCTGCCCGGAGCGCATCGCCGAAGGCAACGCCGTCGAAGAACTGGTCAAGCTGCCGCAAATCGTCTCCGGCTTCGAACCGGAAGCGGTCGCCGCCGCCAAACAGTTGTTCGGTTTGATTGCTCCGGAATTGATCGAGCTGAACCCGCAAGAGGCGGAGCTGGCCAAGCTCTTCACCAACGCCTGGCGCTACGCGAACTTCGCCGTCTCCAACCAGTTCTACATGCTGGCGGAAAGCTGCGGCCTCGATTTCTATCGCATTCACGATGCCGTCACCCGCGACTATCCCCGCATGAGAAGCTTTGCCAAGGCGGGATTTGCAGCTGGCCCATGTTTGTTGAAGGACACTCTACAGTTGGCGGCGTTTTCCCAGAACAACTTCTTCCTCGGCCACTCCGCCATGCTCATCAACGAGGGGTTGCCGATGTTTCTGGTGGAACGGCTTCGCAGCCACGACCTGTCGAACAAGCGGGTGGCGATCCTGGGGATGGCGTTCAAAGCGGAGTCGGACGACAAGCGCGACAGCCTGTCCTTCAAGCTGAAGAAGTTGCTGGAAGTGGAAGCGCTGGAAGTGCTCTGCACCGATCCGTATGTTCCCGATCCCTCGTTCGTCACCCTGGAGACGGCCGTCAAGAACGCCGATATTCTCATCGTGGGGGCGCCGCACAAGGTTTACGCCGATATCGACATCCCGAGCGAAAAGATTGTGGTCGATCCCTGGAACTTTTTCCCGGCAGGACAATTCGCTTCCATAACCGCATAGACTTAAAGAAAGCCATAAGAAAATGAAAATACTCGTCACCGGTTCGGCCGGTTTTATCAACGGATATCTTATTCAGGAACTCCTCGACGCCGGTTACAACGTCATTGGCCTGGACAACTACAGCAAGTACGGGCGCGTCGAGAAGAGCTACGACTCGCATCCCGGCTACCACTTCGTCGAAGGCAACGCCAAGGACAGAGCGCTGCTGGACGAGTTGCTGGAAGGCTGCGATCACTTTGTCGCTTCGGCGGCCATGATCGGCGGTATCAGCTACTTCCATGAGTTCGCCTACGATCTTCTCGCCGAGAATGAAAGAATCACCGCCACCGCCTTCGATGCCGCTATCCGTGCCCATAAGCATGGCAGCCTGAAGAAGATCACCGTTGTCTCTTCCAGCATGGTGTTCGAGAACACCAAGGAGTACCCCACTCCGGAAGGCGCGCAGCGTACGTCCCCGCCGCCCAGCTCAACCTATGGCTTCCAGAAGCTGGCGACGGAATACTTTGCCCAGGGCGCGTGGGAACAATACAAGCTTCCCTATACCATTGCCCGTCCCTTTAATTGCGTCGGGGTTGGCGAGAAGCGTGCGCTGATGGACCACGATGTCATGAGCGGCAATGTCAAGTTAGCGATGTCCCATGTTGTCCCCGATCTTGCGCAGAAGATACTGAAGGGACAGGATCCGCTGCATATCCTTGGCAGCGGTAGTCAAGTCCGTCACTACACCTATGGTGGAGATTTAGCCAAAGGTATTCGCATTTGCATCGAACATCCCAAGGCTGTCAATGACGACTTCAATCTCTCCACTCCGGCCCGTACCACGGCCTTGGAGTTGGCGGAGTCGCTATGGCGCAAGATCCATGGCGATAAGAAACCCTTCCGCTATGTCTCCGATCCACCCTTCCCCTATGACGTACAGGAGCGCTCTCCCAACGTCAGCAAGGCAAAGAGAGTACTGGGGTTCGAAGCTGCAACTACCCTGGATGAGATCCTTGACGAAGTAATTCCGTGGATTGGGGAACAGATTTCCCTGGGCCAGATCTGAGTATTGGTAACAGGATGACATCGTCCCCGCCCCTTACCATCGTGATCCCCGTCTTTAACGAGGGCGCCAACTTCAAGGCGCTGTGGTGGGAGATCGCATCGGCGATACGTACGCCGTTTAAGGCCATCATCGTCTACGACTTTGACGAGGACGACACTTTGCCCGCGGTCGCCGAAGTCGTCGCTGGCGGGGAGAGCAGAATTACGCTGCGCAGGAATGCCTATGGCAGAGGCGTTACCGGCGCCATCAAGACTGGCCTGGAGGCGGTGGAGGCCGGACCTGTTCTCGTCACCATGGCCGATCTCTCCGATGATCTTACCCAGGTAGACCAGATGTACACCCTGTACCAACAGGGATTCGACCTGGTATGTGGGAGTCGCTATATGCCGGGGGGAAGTCTGATCGGTGGCCCATTCTTTAAGCAGGCATTGTCGCGTACCAGTGGATTGACGCTGCGTTACTTCCGGGGTATACCCACGCATGATGCTACCAACAGCTTCAAGCTCTACGATGCAGCCATGGTGCGCGAGGTCTCCGTGGAGAGTGTCGCTGGCTTTGAGCTGGGGTTGGAGTTGACGGTAAAGGCCTATCTCCATGGCTACCGCATAGCCGAGATCCCCAGTACCTGGCGCGATCGTTCCGCCGGTACATCCAAGTTTCGTCTCTTCAAATGGCTACCCCATTACCTCAAGTGGTATTTCTATGCCTTTCAGCCACGGCATAGCCGGCGTCGTCCAGCTCGCATCGACCGCACATCGCAACCTGAGTCCCACTCGCTAGCTGAATAATCCTGTTCCCTATCTATACCTTATAATAGGGACAGTGACACGCTAGGAACAGTTACGGTATAGCATCGCTAATCCCATGATAAGATGAGGTTTGCGCTCAACCCGGTTCCCGATTTGGAACTTAGGTGTTATACTATGTGACCACCATTTTGCCGGATTGATCGTAGCCAGAAATGGCCGTAGATCGCGCGGAAATGGCCCTAGAATCGATTCGAAGGTGTCTGGTGATGGTTTAGGTCATCCGAACGCTTTCGATGGCCTCTGAGGGCGTTTAAACGCGATTTCCCAAAATGGGAGCGTCGCCGCCCAACGCGATCTATCCTATCGCGCCTGCCCGTCAAGTTTCGTCCCCCTGCCCTATAATCCGTAGTTCACGCGCGAGCCATAGCCATAACGATAGCCATCAGCGATGCGAAGCCCTCAGGAACTCTCATTTCGCTTACGGCAAGAGATCGCCAACGTTGTTCTCTTGGGGTCCTCTCCTCGTCGCCACCTTCGGGCTGTCTCTCCCCTGAAGGGACTTCCCTTTCCCCATGCTATTGCCAATGCCGTACGAGGTACCACCTATGCTGACGCCTTGGTGCAACTGGCTGACAGGATCATGTGCGGCCAGGTTCCCATCTTTGGCCAGGAGATCGACTACGGTAAGGCGATAGCATGGCAACGGGATCCCCTGCGCGGCATCGATCCCCCGAGGAAGTATCTACGCTTCGTTCCCTACCTCGACAACAATGCCGTCGGCGATCACAAGTGGATCTGGGAGTTGAACCGTCACCAGCATCTCGTGCTGTTGGCCCAGGCCTTCGTTGTCAGCAATAACGCCGACTATGCCGACGAGGTGCTTCGTCAGCTACAGCATTGGTGGAGCGACAATCCCTTTCAGCGTGGCATCAACTGGACCAGCGCCCTGGAAGTAGGCTTCAGGGCATTGTCGTGGACATGGATATGGCATCTCGTTGGCGACAGGATGCCTGTGGAATTTCGCGGCCGTTTCCTGTCCGAACTGTACCGTCACGGGATGCATCTGCAATACAATTTGTCAAGTTACTTCTCGCCCAACACGCACCTGCTGGGCGAAGCGGTTGCGCTGCACGCCTTAGGGCGATTGTTTCCCGAATTTCCGCGCTCGGCGCAGTGGCGAAAGCTCGGCCGGGAAATCGTTCGCGGGCAGGCGCGGACGCAGGTAAGGCCGGATGGCAGCCACTTTGAGCAGTCAAGTTACTATCACGTTTATGCGCTGGACATGTTCCTGTTCCACGCCGCGCTGGAAGAAATTACGGATGACTATCGCGACGGGCTGGCGCGAATGACGAACTTCCTGGCCTCGGTGGTCAACGCCAACGGCGACTTGCCTTTCCTGGGCGATGACGATGGCGGCCGTTTGTTTCATCCGTTCGGCGTGCGCGCCCGGTTTGCCCGCGGCACGCTGGCGACGGCATCGCTTGTGCTGGAACGGACGGCGTTTCCTGCAACAGAACTTGACATGAACGAAGTCGCCCTGTGGTGGCTCGGACCGAAGAAATGTTCGGGTGCCCCACCCTTGTCACCGTCCTTTGGTGACAGGGTGGGTTCACGAGCATTCTTCGATTCGGGAATGGTTGTGTTCCGGCGCGGCGACGTCTGCGCGTTGTTCGACGCCGGCCCGTTCGGGCCGTGGAGCGCCGGCCACAGCCACGCCGACACGCTGTCGCTGGTGGTCTCGCGCGGCGGCGACGAGGTGCTGATCGATCCCGGCGCCTACACCTACATGGATGCCGAGTGGCGCGACGCCTTTCGCGGAACCGCGGCCCACAACACGGTGCGCATTGACGGCCAGGACCAGGCCGTTTCGGCGGGCCCTTTTCGCTGGACAGACAAGCCCGAAGTGCAACTGCTCGAGTTCTCCACCACGCCCGAGGAGGACCGTGCCGTCGCCGTCTGCCGCTATCGCGGATTCACGCAAAAGCGGACTGTCGCGTTCCGCAATGGCAGCGAGTTCGACATCCTTGACGAGCTGGAAGGGCCGCCGGGCGGGCATTTGATCGAGCAGTTCTGGCATGTCGGTGCAGCGGTGCAGCAGACAGATCCCACAGTGTGGCAGATCGGCGGAGCGGCGGAGTTGGTGATCGAAGGAGGAGAGTGTGAGCCGGGCTGGCGCTCCCGGGTGTTCGGATCGAAGCAAGCGGCGTCCGTGGTGGTGGTGCGGAGGAAGACAACGTTGCCGGCCAGCCTGCGGGCGAAGGTGCGATTGAGCAGTTAGAACGGCCTTTCGCAGACCGTGTGGAAAACTTGGTTGCAGGGTACGTTACGGTTGGGCAAGCAAAGGCAAACGCCGCAAGGCGGGTCCAAGGCGCCTCTGGATTAAAACCCGGCTCTCATTCGCAAGATCCACCGGGACGCGGCGGGAAAAGCGCCGCTCTACATGACTTCAGCCGTGCTCTGCCAAAAGTCAGTATCACCTCTGACGTTAAGGGGTATGCCCGTACCGAAACTTCTCTTAGATCGACAGCACTTCCTTCTCTTTGCCCTTGGCCAGCTCTTCCATCTTCTTGATTTCGTCGTCGGTCAGCTTCTGAATTTGGTCGAGAGCGCCGTGCTCCTCATCTTCGGTGATCTTCTTGTCCTTCATGGCTTTCTTGATTAGGTCGTTGCCGTCGCGGCGAATGTTGCGGATGGCCGTGCGGTGCTCTTCCAGTATCTTGTGCAGGTGCTTCACCATCTCCTTGCGGCGCTCTTCGGTCAGCGCCGGAACCGGCACGCGAATCAGCTTGCCGTCGTTCATGGGATTCAGGCCGAGGTCCCCGCTGCGAATCGCTTTCTCGATGGCGCCGATGAGGCTCACGTCCCAGGCCTGCACGGTGATGAGCTGCGGCTCAGGGGCGCTCACGTTGGCAAGCTGGTTCAGCGGCATCTGCGAGCCATAGGCGTCGACGGTCACGCCATCGAGCATGTGCACCGAAGCGCGCCCGGTCCGGGTGGAAGCCATCTCGCGGCGGAAATCTTCGACCGCCTTGTCCATGCGCGTTTTGAGTTGAGCAAAACTGTCCTTCAACGCGGGAATCAATGCCATCGAAACTTGCGCCATAGTCGGTTCGCCTCAGGATGAAGTCAGAAACCCCTGATTATAAGCCGTCAGCTCTCAGCCGTCAGCCCTCAGCCAGATAACGCGAGAATAAAGTCGAGTTGCGAGCTCGACAGCCCGCGCCGTGGCGCTCCATGTTTGGCCGCGTGAGCCGAGCTTGTTTGCAAGGTTGTGGGTTACGGCTAACAACTAGAAGCCATCCGGCTCTGTTGACATCATGCCTTGAAGGGCACGCCTTCAGGCGTGCCGAAAAGACGGAGTTGCGCCCGGCTTTAGCCGCTGAGGGGATTCGCTTGGATAGGCTGGGAAATCGAGCTCCCTCGGAGGCTGAAGCCGAGCTTTGAATGACGCATGGCGGCGCGGCTGAAGCCGCGCCCTTTCAAAACAGAGCATGTCAACAAAGCCGGATGGCTTCTAATAACTGAGAACTGACAACTGAGAACTGATTCAGCCCTGGTTGACCAGCGAACCGACGCGCTCTCCCATTACCACCCGCTGAATGTTGCCATACTGGTTGAGGTTGAAGATCACGATGGGAAGATTGTTTTCCTGACACATGGCGATGGCGGTGGCGTCCATCACCCGCAGGCCGAGCCGCAGGATATCCATGTAGCTGATGGTCTCAAACATGGTGGCATCCTTGACCGTTACCGGATCGGCGGTGTAGATGCCGTCAACTTTCGTTGCCTTCAGGATGGCGTCCGCCTTGATTTCCATGGCGCGCAGAGATGCTGCCGTATCGGTCGAGAAGTAGGGATTGCCGGTGCCGCCGGCAAAGACCACAACGCGGCCCTTTTCGAGATGGCGAATGGCGCGGCGGCGGATAAAGGGCTCGGCTACCTGGTTCATCTCGATGGCGCTCATGACGCGCGTCCAGACGCCCTGTTTCTCCAGCGCGTCTTGCAGCGCAAGAGCGTTGATGACCGTGGCCAGCATTCCCATGTGATCGGCGGAAACGCGGTCCATAAGCTTGGCTTGCTCGGCAACGCCGCGAAAGAAATTGCCGCCGCCAACCACGATGGCGATCTCCACTTGCAGGCGGTGCACCTCGGCGATTTCAGCGGCAATTTCGTGCACGCGAGTGTTGTCGACACCGAAGCCCTGACCGGCAGCCAGCGCTTCACCGGAAAGTTTCAGAAGAATGCGTTTATAAATGGGGGTGCTCATTTCCTGGCAGATACACACAAGCAACGTCACATTCAGTTTAGCAGGATTGCTCGCGCGATTATCCGCTCTGTCGGCTCGATGAAAGGAACGGCGCGGTTCTCAACCTAGCCATTCATGTCGCGAGTCTCCACCCATCCGCCGTTCGCCGCCACCGCACCCGAGAACCGATATACAGTAGATTTGGTAGCCATTCTCATGGACAGCATTGACGATCTTCTGCGACAGGTCTTTCGGCTGCCGAACCTTCGTCTGCGCCAGCGAGAGGTCATTCAAGATGTTTTGGACGGCAAGGACGTGGTTTGCGTCATGCCGACAGGCGCGGGCAAGAGTCTGTGCTTCCAACTCCCAGCTCTGGTGCTGAAAGGTCTCACCGTCGTGGTCTCGCCGCTGATCTCGCTGATGGCCGACCAGGTGCATCAGTTGCAGGCCCTCGATGTTCCCGTGCTGCTGCTGAACAGCTCGCAGTCAACTCATGAGCAATCGCGGGTTCTCAACCGGCTGAGGGAAGATTTCGCTGGATTGCTTTATCTCGCCCCCGAACGCTTCGCTGCTCCTTCGTTTCAGAGGCTCTTACCGCAACTGCGGCCGAATCTGATGGTGGTGGATGAAGCCCACTGCCTGAGCTTTTGGGGGCACGACTTCCGGCCGGAATACATGCGTCTGGCCGAGGTGCGCGAGCAGTTGGGATCGCCGGTCACCATGGCCCTGACCGCGACCGCCACGCCGCAGGTCCGTAACGACATTGTGCGGATGCTCAAGCTGCGCTCGCCGAAGGTGCATGTCACCGGCTTCGATCGTCCGAATCTCACGTATGCATGTCGCCGGTTGGATACCGAAGCCCAAAAGGGTGCGGCCCTGCTCAATGGTCTCGCCAGGCAACCGGGCAGCGGCATCGTGTACTGTTCCACCCGCAAGCTGGTGGAACAACTGGCGGCATTGTTCGAGGCGCGCTTCCCCGAGCGCACCGTACGCGCTTATCACGCCGGCATGGACGCTCAGGCGCGCAAGCGAAGCCAGGAAGACTTCATGAGCAACACCGGTGCGGTGGTGGTGGCGACCAACGCTTTTGGTATGGGGATCAACAAGGCGGACATCCGCTTCGTGGTGCATTACAACATTCCTGCCAGCCTGGAAGCCTACTATCAGGAAGCGGGTCGCGCCGGCCGCGATGGCCGGCCCGCACAGTGCATTTTGTACTGCAGCCCGCGCGACCGGTTCACGCAGGAGTTTTTCATCGACAAGATTGGGGAGAATAACACCACGCTCACCGCGCCGCAGGTTGCGACGTTGCAGGCGCACGCTCGCCAGAAGCTTGACCAGGTATTCAACTACGCTTATCGAATGCGGTGCCGCCGCCGCGCCATTCTGGATTACTTTGGCGACAGCACTGCCGTCACGAAATGCGCGTGCGATGTTTGCCGGGGAGACGTTCGTTCCCGCCCGGCAGCGGTCGCGGTCGCGCCACGGCGGGTGGCAAAGCGTGAGCGGACCATGTCAAACGCGGAGAGTCTCGACCAGGCAGCCGAGCTGAGGTTCGAGCGCTTGAAGAAGGCGCGGCGTGAATTAGCAGCGGAACACGAGTGGCCGGTTTTTTGCGTAGCGCATGACTCGGTGTTGCGCGACGTGGCGCGTGCCGCTCCGAGATCGCTGGATGCGTTGGCACGGATCAGAGGTATAGGCCCGGATAAGCTGGAGAAGTTCGGGGCCGCGTTTCTTAAAGCGATGAAAGAGCCCTAGGGATGGCCCCCGCAGAGATGTTCAACTCTCCATCTGCCAATACGCATCACGGAGATGATTGAAATTGAGCGTGTCAATCCCGTCACTCTGCAACGCTTGGGACAACCGAAAGTCGTCGGTGAGGACGAGGAACCGATTCTTCGCAACAGTGGCAATAACTGCATCAGTGAGGCCGAACCTCGCCCACCGATTCTGCAGTGCTGTGGCGCTACTAACGTGCTCCTCTTCGAGCAGAACAAGCCGGTCCGCAAACGATTTGAAGTATGTCTCACGCTTGTTCGCAGGGACAGCATTTGACAGATTACTCACTTCGGTGAGGATGTTCGGCGTAGTAACAAGGTGCTTGAAGCCGCCAAGAACGTTGACGAGCAGAACGAAATCCGTCTCAGCGTAGGTTTGGAGCCGCGGATTATTATCGATTTGCTTGCGCTCGTAGCTACCCAGGAACAACAACAGCAGAAGATTTGCGTCGACGATCACGCCGCGTCGGCCGTAGATCCGCAGCAGTTTAAGCGGATCTGTCATACGCTAAGCTGCGGCCAGAGTTCGGATCTTTACGGACACGAACTCGCCCGTGTTCGCGTTAAGTTTTACAACCTTGTAGGCGCGATTGCCGCCCAGAACAGCGGCGAAGGACGATCCTTCAGGCGCCGGGTAACTAAACGTAATGAGCCAGAATTGCTGATCGTCCGAAAGTTCGACCTCTTCCAGGAGAACCTGCGACGCAGGAATCTGAAGCACCTCGGAGAGATGGCCGCGAGCCACTTCCACGGCCTTCTTGACACCTAACATGGGCATACGAAATCTCCCCCACAAGCATAACAGGGCGGGATGATCCCGCCCTGTCTTGCCTCGTGATTTGCAAACCTTCTACTCCCCGGCCGTATCGCCGACCTTGGTGACCGCGACAGTCTCGCCGACGTCGCCTACCTTGAATCGCGCGAAGCGCTTGACCGCGATGTTCTCGCCCAGCTTTCCGATGACGGTTGCGATAAGCTGCGACACGGTGATGGTCTGGTCCTTGATGAAGGGCTGCTCGTACAGGCAAACCTCCTCATAGTACTTGCCCATCTTGCCTTCGACGATCTTCTCCACGACCGCAGGCGGCTTGCCGGTCTGGGCGGCCTGCGCGCGGTAGATGTCCTTTTCCTTCTCGAAGGCCTCGGGAGTTACATCTTCCTTGCGGACGAACTTCGGGTCGCTGGCGGCGATATGCATGGCGATGTCGTGCACCAGGCCCTTAAAGTCGTCGGTGCGGGCCACGAAATCGCTCTCGCAGTTTACTTCCACCAGCACGCCGATCTTGCCTCCGGCGTGGATATAGCTGGCTACCGAGCCTTCGCTGGTGACGCGATCGGCCTTCTTGGCGGCGGTGGCCACACCCTTTTTGCGAAGGATGACGATAGCGCCCTCCATGTCGCCCTTGGACTCAGTGAGGGCCTGTTTGCAATCCATCATGGGAGCGTTGGTCTTCTCGCGAAGCTCTTTCACTTGTGCGGCAGTAATGTTCACGGTTGTCGTACTCATCTCTGGGATTATTTCCTATCTGCTGTTTCAGCTGCGTTTAAGTATTAGATTCACGCCATGTGCAAAACGACCCGCGCCTTGCTCTGCGCGGGTCATGAACCGTCGTCGGCCCGAAGGCCGCGATCTTCCGGGGAAGCCTTCGCGTTGCGCCTCCTGGGGTACCTTTACGCGCGGCTATTTTCCGCGGGCGCGCGCCGCCCACCCTTGCCCAGCACCTCTTCCATGCTGACTTCTTCGAAGTCGCTGGTCTCGGGCGGCGGGGCCGGAAAGCTTTCGCCTTCTTCCGCAGCGGCAGTGGCAGCGCCCTGTTCGGCGGCTTCGCTGTACTGCACGCCGGCAGCGACATCGGCCATCTGCTTATCGGTGGCAGCCTGCGAACCTTCGACCACGGAATCCGCGATCTTGGAGGCGAACAGCCGGATGGCGCGCAAAGCGTCGTCGTTGCCGGGGATCACGTAATCCACTTCCGTCGGGTCGCAATTGGTGTCCACCACGGCCACCACCGGAATGCCCAGCTTGCGCGCTTCCTTCACCGCGATCTGCTCCTTGTTGGAGTCGATCACGAACAGCGTGTCGGGCAGGCGGCTCAAGTTCTTGATGCCGGCGAGGTTGGCTTGCAGGTGCTTGCGCTCGCGCTCCAGCTTGACAACTTCCTTCTTGGGGAGCAGCTCGTAGCGGCCATCGGTGGCCATCTCGTCAAGTTCCTTCAGCCGCTTCACCGACTTCTGCACCGTCACCCAGTTGGTGAGCAGTCCGCCCAACCAGCGCTGGTTGACATAGAACATGCCGCAGCGCGTGGCCTCTTCCGCGATCGCGTCCTGGGCCTGGCGCTTGGTGCCGACGAACAGCACCAGCTTGCCCTCGGCTGCCATGTCCTGCACAAACTTGGACGCCTCCTTGAACATCTTCAGCGTCTTCTGCAGGTCGATGATGTAAATGCCATTGCGCTCGCCGAAGATGTATTCCTTCATCTTCGGGTTCCAACGTTTGGTCTGGTGCCCGAAGTGAACGCCCGCTTCGAGCAACTCCTTCATGGTGATATTTGCCAAGCTACCTCCTCGGTTGGCTTGCATCCTTTGCGGCGGCTGCGCCGTGCCGCTCAGGATTGCTTTCCCGTGACCCGCCCCGTTTTGCGGGTGCGAGAAGATTCGTTCCGGTTGAATTACTAACTCCCGCCCCCGGAACCACAAGGCAGGTGTCAGGTGTCAGGGGCCAGGGACTAGGCAAAAACCTCTTCATCTAGCCTCTGACCCCCAAGTCCCTAATCCCTTCAACTACCGCTTCGAGAACTGGAACCGCTTGCGAGCGCCCTTCTGTCCATACTTCTTGCGCTCTTTGCCGCGCGCGTCGCGGCGCAGAAAGCCTTCCGCCTTCAGCTTGGGCCGCAGCTCAGGATTGAACTCCTGCAGGGCGCGCGCAACTCCCATGCGCACCGCGCCGGCCTGGCCGTTTACGCCTCCGCCCTTGACGGTGCACGTCACGTCAAAGCTGGCGGTGGTTTCGGTGGACACCAGAGACGACTTCGCCATGATGCGCTGCGCCTCGGTCACGAAGTGCTGGTCAAAGGGCTTGCCATTGACCTTGAACTCGCCGCTGCCGGGGCGAAGAAACACGCGAGCCACGCTCGATTTGCGCCGACCCGTACCGTAATACTGAACCAGTTCTGCCATCGTTATCCGTCGGGAGCGAACTCCCTTTGATCCTTCCCAAATAGTTTTGAAGGGGCATCGCCTTCAGGCGTGCCATTCAGTCCTTCATTTCCTGTTATCCCGAGAGGGCTTCAGCCCGCGAGGGACCTGCGTTCCTAAGCGCGCTTGGCGGCGGCCGCCAGCGTCTCCGGCTTCTGCGCCGAATGGGGATGCTTGTCGTCCCGATAAACCTTCAGCTTGCCGGCCATGGCACGGCCCAGCTTGGTGTGCGGCAACATGCCGGTAATCGCCTCTTCCACAATCTGTTCCGGCTTGCGCTCGAAGCGCTTCTTGTATTCCTCTGCCTTCATGCCGCCGGGGAAACCGGAGTAATGGTAGTAAACCTTGCTGTCGGCCTTGAGTCCGCTGATGCGGATCTTGGCCGCGTTGATCACGATGACGTGGTCGCCCATGTCGATAAATGGCGTGTACTTGGGGCTGTCCTTGCCGGAAAGGATGCGCGCCACACGCGTGGCCAGCCGACCCAGGGTCTGGCCGTCGGCATCAATGACAAACCACTTGCGCGCAATTTCCCCCTTGGGGAAATAGGTTGACATCTCTGAACTCTCCCAGAAAGTTGAAAAAGACCGCGAAAGAGCCGCTGTGTGTTCTGGCGCTGGACGCGCAAGGGACCATCAGGCGGGCAAACGCAGGACTACCAAAGGTTTAAGGATAGCGTACGGATGCGGCGATTGTCAACGAATCGAAAAGCGAACCAGGCGTTTGTCGATCTGCTCGGCAGGATCGCCGGGCAGAAAGGGGCGACGCCTGCTCAGATCGCGCTCGCCTGGCTGCTGGCGCAGAAGCCGTGGATTGTTCCGATCCCGGGGACCACGAAGCTTCATCGCCTGGAAGAGAACCTTGCAGCGGCTTCGGTCGGACTCATGCCCGACGATCTCCGTGAGATCGACAGCGCGTCTTCCAAGATCAAGGTGGAGGGGGCGCGGTATCCGGAAAGACTGGAGCAAATGACCGGACGCTGAGCGGCACGGGCTTCGATCCGGTGGAAGTGGCGATACCTCGAAGCCCGTTGTGTCAACCAGTCCGAGCGGCCTAGATGCCTTCAGCGCCGAACCGCCCAAGCCAGGCCGTCGGGTTGGCCGCCCGCTTTTATATGGCCGGCAACGTCAAGTGAGCGCAGGTCGATCACCGCAACATAGTCGTCCGGCGTGCAGGCGACGAAAGCACGAGAGCCGTCCGGCTGCATGACGATCCCGGCCGCTCCGTGACCAACGGGCACACGCTTCACCACCGAGCGCGTGTCGGCATCGAGAATGACCACGTCGGGCCCGCGAAGCGTTGAGACCACGACTAGTTTGCCATCCGGGGTGAACTTGAGACGGTTGGCGCTGGGAACGTTGGCGGCCAGGGTCGCAATCACTTTCTTGCCCAGAAGATCGATGATGGAGATGGTTCCGTCCTGCGCGTTCGCGACCCATATCTCCTTGTGGTCCGGGGAAACGTCAAAGCCCTCGGAACCGTTGCCCACCCGAACCACGGTCTCATCCCAGTCGGTGCGGGTCTGGCCCGGGCCCGCTCCGCCGGGCGGCGGGGGCATTCCCGGCGGCGGGCCAGGCATGTGAACGGTGGTTTGCTCAATGATGCTTACCGTGCCGGAGCTGACATTGGTGGTGATGACCAGACGTTCGTCATCGGAGACGTAAATCATGTGCGTACGATTCTGGCCGGTGCCGAGGATCCAATCCACTTTGTAAGTGGCGGGGTCGTAGCGTCCGACGGCCTTGGCGGCTTCGGCGGTGAACCAGGTCTTGCCTCCGACGAAGGTAAGGCCATGAGGGCCGCGCAGCGGGCCGAGGTCGATCGAAGGAAGCGCTTTCTGAGTAACTAGGTCGACGACGGCAAGGGTGTTATAGGCGCCGAAACCATAGTTCGAGACGTAGGCCGTGGTGCCGTCGGTTGACGCGATCACCTCATGCGGATCGTTGCCCACGGGCATCTTGGCCACGACTTGCAGGGTGGAAGGGTCAACGACGGCGAGCGTGTGGTCAGCCTTGGACAGCACCAGCAGCGAAGGGGGAGGCCCGCTTTGCGCGAGGACAACGCTGGGCAGGCAGAGGGCGACGAACAGGGCGAGGGCAGGGAGCGGAATTTTCATGGATTCAGGATACTTCACATTAGCGCGCCTTGCCCGGGCAGCTGGTTGTTTGGCCGGCGCGGCTGATACAAAGCGAATTGCGAGACCGGTCCGAGTAAAGAGCGAAGTTGTATGTTGACGAGCACCGTGTAGTAGTATCGCGGTACTTCTCCCAACTCCAATTTCGAAAGGAACTCGGTTATGGAAACTTTTCTTGGTTCACTTCTGCTCGTCCCGTACAATTTCGCGCCCCAAGGATGGGCGCTCTGCAACGGACAGCTACTGCCCATCTCACAAAACACGGCGCTGTTTTCCCTGCTGGGCACCACCTACGGCGGCGATGGCGTAAGCAACTTTGCGCTTCCGGACTTGCGCGGACGGGTTCCCATAAGCTCTGGACAGGGTCCAGGACTGCAACCCTATGCTTTGGGCCAGAGCGGCGGGGCAGAGACCGCTACGCTAACCGCGCACCAGTTGCCGAGCCACAGCCACAACCTGCATGCGGTCTCAGGCGCAGGCAACAACTCCAACCCTGCGAATCGGTTCCTGGCAGACAGCCCGGGCGGGACGGTTAACACCGGGATCTACTCTTCCTCCCAGCCGAATGCGACGCTCAACCCCTCTGCGATTAGCCCGACCGGTGGTGGCCAGCCGGTCGACATTCGCTCGCCTTACCTTACTTTTAACTGGATTATTGCTCTCCAGGGCGTTTACCCGTCGCGCAGCTAACGACCGATTGCGTCGGATGCCCCCACTCCGGTTGCTTTTGTCACCGGGTGGGGATTTTTTCTTGAAGGCTTCAGCGCCACATCGAAGGAGGGTGGGTAAAAGCGCAGGTTGCTGCGATGGTTTCGATGCCGGCATTTACAATGACGGGATGCGTCTGGTATGCCTCACTGCGATCCTCTTTGTCGTAGCAGCGGCTTTCGCTCAGCAGCCGCCCGCTTCCCAAATTCCAGCCCCATCCGACGTTGCTGCGAAGCCAGCGAACGCCAGCAAAACCGCGTCCGGCCTGGTGACGAAAGTAATCAAGCCCGGCACCGGCAAGGACCATCCCGGCAAGGACGAGGCGGTCACCGTGGACTACACCGCGTGGACGGCTGATGGGAAAATGTTTGACAGCTCGGTCGCCCGGGGCAAGCCGGTAACAGTAAGGGTGGATCACGTGATTCCCGGCTTAGGCGAAGGTTTGCGCCTGATGGTGCCGGGGGAAACGCGCCAGCTTTGGATTCCCCAAGCGCTCGCCTATAAAGGCCAGGCGGGGAAACCCATCGGGATGGTGGTGTTCGATGTCACCTTGATCGACCTGCCGACCCGGGCGCCTGGCGACGTGAAAGCGCCGCCGCCCGACGCCAAGCGGACTGCCAGCGGCCTCGCCTATATGGTACTGACGCCGGGCACCGGCACCCACCATCCCAAAAAGTTCGATCAGGTCACCGTCAACTACACCGGGTGGGCGACCGACGGGAGAATGTTCGACAGCTCGGTGGCACGCGGCACGCCGTCGACTTTCCCCCTCGACCGCGTGATCCCCGGTTGGACCGAGGGCCTGCAGCTGATGGTCGAAGGCGAGAAAGCTCGCTTCTGGATTCCACAGAACCTCGCCTATCAAGGCAAGCAACCGCCTTATGGCATGCTAGTGTTCGACGTAGAGCTGCTCAATATTCAATGAGCGGCGGCGACAAACAAGAACGCTTTTGGGGAGGTTCTCGAGCACAACTGTTCGCTTAGAGCTTTTCTGCGCTACGAGAAAATCCCACCCAAGCGGAAGAAGCTTGGGTGGGGCGAGTGCGTCGGGACATGTCCTCACCCTGACGGAGTCACTGCTTGTCGTACACCGCTGTGTTTTTCATGGTGACACCCTTCGAGCTAGTCGAAATGGTGGTGACGGTGCGGGTCTTGCCGTCGGCCGATACGACGATACGTCCCGTGGTCACCACCTTGCCATCCTGCTTGACGGTAAGATCCAGCGTATGGTCGTTAAGTTTCTTGAGAGACCGCTCGCTGGGAACCGAATCGCCGGTGACAGGGTAGAACTTACCGTCGATCTTGCCGGTCCACTCGTTGCGCACGGGCTTGCCGTCGGCGGCGGTGCCCTCAACGGTGACTTTGATCTCGTCACCCGCGGGCTCGTAAGTAACGGTGTGGTTCTTGGTCGCTCCGGGAGCGAACTTGGATTTTGCTTCGTTCAGCTTCCAGGTGCCCATGTTTGCCGTACTGGTGTCGCTGGCGAAACACACGGCCCCGGCGATCAAACACAACGCCATTGTTAGTACGGTCGTTCTTGCTTTCATGTTCTCTCCTGATAGGAAGTTGTAGCGCGGAACATTCAGAGCGTTGCCGGACGGATTGCGCCTCGACAATTCTGTTGCCGCGAGTGGCGAAAACGGTGGTTTTGATTTTGACAAGCCAACACTATATACCGGTCGAGCGAATTACATGGCCTCAATCTTTCCGGCGAGTATCACGCGGCGGGTCCGGTGCAAGGCGCATGGCCGCTCGGTGGGCTTTCCCCTGTTCAATCAGGCAGAGGGAGCCGGCGCGGCGCCGTAGGAAACGCGGCGCAAGGTGAGCAGGATAACAAGGCTGATCAAACCTAGGATGGCGAGGATGAAGATGCTGCCCTCGGGGCCGGTTGCTCCGCCGCTCAGGATGGGCTTGCCCACGGGCTGGGTGGCCAGAAAGCGGTGTTGGATCAGGGTTCCGCTGTCGGGAACGCCGTAGAGAAACGACTGCGCCCAGTCCCATGAGGTGTGGAAGCCGACGGCCCACCACAGCGAGCCAGTGCGCCAGAGGCTGAAGCAAAAAACCAAGCCGACCAGTCCGGCGGAGAGCAGTCCGATAGGAGACTCGCCGGGATTGCGGCTGTGTCCGAGGCCGAAGAGGATGGAGAAGACGATGGCCGCGGTCCAGAAGCCCAAGGCTGTGGCATGACGGGTCTTGAACGCCCACCGATAGAAGCCGGCAAGACCGCGAGTGAGGGTGTATTGCAGGTAGCCGCGGGTGAGGTACTCCTCGGCGAGGCCAACCAGGAAAAAGCCGAGCAGGCAGATCGCTCCGTAACGGAGAATTGCGCCGCCAGAGAGCAGGCGACTGTCAAAGACGAGCAGTCCGCACTTCCACAGCGTGAGGACGAGGAGCGAGAGAAAGGTGACGCCCCAAGCCAGGCCGGCGAGGAACAGCGGTAGCTTGCGGCTGCCGCCCAGCCCGTAAACGGAGTTGGGGCGCCGCTCGATCTTCGACATAATCCTGGTGACAAGAAGAGTGCCGAAAAAGATGACGCCGTCGCCCAGGACCACCAATACAACAGGCACTTCCTCTTGGTTTGCGGTCCGGGGAGGAGGCGGATGGATCTTGTGGCCGATGAAGTTGGCGCCGGCGATAAGGGCAGCCAGCATAGCCAGGAAAATGAGCAGGCTCCAACCGGCGCGCAGGCCGTCTTTGCCGAAGAAGATCTTGCGCAGTGTTGGCGGAGGCGGGGGCTGAATTGGTTCAGCGGGTGTCAGGGTTGCGTCATCGTTCAAGGGTAAATTCCTGGTGCTGCAAGGTGAAATTCATCAGCATACCTCACGCCAGATAGTAGCAGGCAATGAAAGGCGTGACGGGGTTTTCACAAGATGGGTACGTGAGGAGCGGCGCTGCGCGGAAGGTGGCCGCTCAAGCGGGGATCGTCGGATACTTCGATCGCGCGCCGGTACGGAACGAAACCTGCCTTGGCATAGAAACGCAGGGCACTGGGGTAGTCGGAGGTGCAGGTGTGCAGCCAGACACGCTGAGGATGGTACTCCCAGGCCAGCGGCAGGCAATGCTCGAGCAGGGCACGGCCTGCACCCCGGCCAATCCATGCTGGAGTCACGCCAAAAAATGACAGCTCGATGTCGGAAAATTGGCGGCGATCAAATTCCAGCAGGCCGATGTCCTGCTCGCCATGCGACAGGGCGAAGACATCCACTTGCGGATGGTGAATGACCTCGCGCAACTCGACATCAGACAGGCGGAGACGGCTGAACCACAGCCACCGTTCGCCGATGGCGCGAAAGAGCGTGCGATACCAATCGAGATCGGGATGCGACTCGCACCGCACCTCGAACTCCGGCGGAAGAGGTGCGGAAGCAGGTGCGGGCGGAGTGCGCATCTCCAGGTAGGTCACGACGGCAGCGATTTTTCCCGCCGGGACATCGGTGTATCCGTCAATCATCATTCCCGAGCTTAGCGGAGGAAGAGTGCGCACACAACCTGCGTTGGCGAGGGCTCACAGCTCTGCGTCGGCTTGATTCACAAGAATCAGGACCGCCAGCATCGTCATAAAGACCTGGAATGCGGGTAATTGTCCGTTCCATTTTGGCGACTGCCACATGAGGAACCCAGGGTTGTCACTTGCCTCTGCGGCGTACGTCACTGACAAACCGTCGCTGGGTGTCCAAAATTCTGATGGAAGGAGGTTTGCGATGCCGACGGTAACTGCTCCACCCCGCATTAAACTGCAGAACATTCTGTTCGCCACTGACTTCTCTCCATCGGCGCAGGCAGCTCTATCTCATGCCATCGATCTGGCTCATCGCTACGGTGCCATGCTGTACACCGTCCACGTGATGCCCCACATGCCGTTTGTCGAATCCGCCTTGCCGGATCCTGAGCAAACCAGGTTGTTGGCGGAGCAACATCTGAACGCCTTGATGGGACCGGTGCCGTTCAAGGAGATCAAACACAAGGAACTGATTGAGCAGGGCGAGGTTGCGGACGTCCTCTCGCAACTGGTGCGGAAGCACAACATTGACCTTATCGTGCTCGGCACTGGCGGCCGCAAAGGCCTGGGAAAGCTCCTGCTGGGCTCGGTAGCGGAGGAGGTCTTTCGCAATGCCGAGTGCCCCGTGCTCACCATGGGTCCGCATGCCACGCGCTGGGAGATCGATGGCAACCTGAAGCACATTCTGTTTGCCACCGATTTCGGGCCTGAGTCCTTGCACGGGCTAGCCTACGCCATATCTTTAGCGGAGGAAAATCGCGCTCGTCTAACCCTGCTGCATGTGGCTCCCGAACCCGGTTTCGAGCTGCCGGAGCCGGAGCCCGGAACGATACCCGTGTTTGACCGGAGCACGGTGATGGCATCCACGGAGAACCGTCTCCGCGCCCTGATTCCCGAAGCAACTCAGCTTTGGCATCAGCCCGAGTACTGCGTGGAATTTGGCTCCCCGGCGGAGATGATCGTGAGAACCGCGGCGCCGACGGTGGACATGATCGTGCTGGGGGTAAAACGGCCGGCGGCTTTGACCAAACACCTCGGCGAAGGTGTCGCCTACAAAGTGGTCTGCGACGCGCCCTGCCCGGTGCTATCGGCCGGCGCGCGTTTCCAGCGGTGACCCGGAAGATCAGGCCCTTTGCCCCACCCGAGTTTCTCCTGCTTTGGTGGGGGATTTTCTAGATCAGCGACAGTGCGTCCACATCCACCACCACGTTGTTGCGCGGAATCTTTTGCGCCGTGGCGTGATCGAGCATCAAGCGCAGCACCGCGTTCATGCGTTCGCGGCTGCGCGACTTCAAAAGGAAGTGATAGCGGTACTCGGTCTTGAGGCGCACGATGGCGGCGGCCGCCGGTCCCATCACCCGCACTCCATCGAGCTTCGTCGCGTGGAACCACTTGCCCAGCACGCCCGACCAGGCCAGGGCTTCGTCAAGCTTATGGCTGCGCACCAGCACGTTGCTGACGGCGTCGAAGGGCGGGTAGTGCATCCAACTGCGGAAGCGGATTTCCTTCTCGTAAAAGCCACGGTAGTCGTGGGCGGCGGCAAACTGGATGGCGTAGTGGTCGGGAAAAAAGGTTTGCAGCACGACTTTGCCCGGCGTATCGCCGCGGCCGGCGCGGCCGGCGACCTGCGTCAGTAGCTGGAAGGTGCGCTCGGCGGCGCGAAAGTCGGGGAAGCTGAGCGCCGCGTCGGAGCCGACGACGCCGACCAGGGTGACATTGGCCACGTCGTGGCCCTTGGCGATCATCTGCGTGCCCACCAGCAGGTCGATTTCGCCGGCTTGCATCGCGGTCAACATGCGTTCGAAGTCGTCGCGCCCGTGGACGGTGTCGCGGTCGAGCCGCGCGATACGCGCCTGGGGGAACAGGCCGTGCAGGATGTGCTCCAGTTTCTCCGAGCCGGTGCCGAGGTACTGCACGAACTCGCTGCCGCACTTGGGGCAGGTCCGGGGCGCGGGGCGCTGGAAGCCGCAGTAGTGGCACATGAGGCGGTGCTCGCGCTTATGGTAGGTCATGGCGATGGCGCAGTTTTTGCACTGCACGCTCTCGCCGCACTCGCGGCAGAGCACGAACGCGGAATAGCCGCGCCGGTTCAGCAGCACCATCACCTGCTCGTTGCGCGCCAGGCGCTGTCCGATTTCGTCCACCAGCTTACGGGAGAGCGGCTCGTCCTTTCTTGTGCGCTGGAATTCCTCGCGCATGTCGAGGATTTGCACTTCAGGCAACGGGCGCTTCTCGATGCGCTCGGGCAGTTCCAGCAGCCGATATTTGCCCTGGATCGCGTTGTAGTAGGTCTCCAGCGATGGCGTCGCCGAGCCCAGCACCACGGCGGCGTTGCACATCTTGGCCCGCATCACCGCCACGTCGCGGGCGTGGTAGCGCGGCATCTCCTCCTGCTTGTAGGAGTGGTCGTGCTCTTCATCCACCACGATGAGCGCGAGGTCGGGTAAGGGCGCGAAGATGGCCGAGCGCGTCCCTACCACAATGTGGGACTCTCCATTGCGGATGCGCTTCCACTGCTCGGCGCGCTCGTCGTCGCTAAGTGCGGAATGGAGGATGGCAACCTCGTCGCCGAAAATCTGGTGCAGGTCGGCGGCGACGGCGGGGGTCAGCCCGATTTCCGGCACCAGCAGCAACGCCGAGCGTCCCTTGGCCAGGACCGCCTGCATGGCGGACAGGTACACCGCGGTCTTGCCCGATCCGGTGACGCCGTGCAGCAGCATGGGCAGAAACTTCCGCTCATCGACCGCGCCGATGATGGTGTCGAGCGCGGCTTTCTGCGCCTTGGTGAAGAGGAATTCCAGCTTGCGCGGCTTCATTCCGGAGATGTGGAAGCTAGCGGCTTCGTTGCTCAGCTCGATGATGCCACGGCGCACCAGGGTCTGTAGCGTGGTGCGCGGGACGTCCAACTCGCGAACCGCTTCGACAGGCGCGCGCTGGTCCTCCTGGCTGCGCAGATAGTCAATGATCTTCTTTTGGTTGGCGTTAAGTTTTCCCTCGACATCCTTCAGGATAGCGATTTGCACGGTGCGGCTGGCGTCGCGCACGTCGCTCAGGTCGTCGCGGGCAATCCACTTCTTTCGCAGCATGGACTGCAGCACAGACTTGCTCGCTCCGGAGGCCGAGCGCAGGGTGGCTTCGCGCACCACTTCGCCGTCGGCGAGCCGGTTTAATGCGGCATATTCCAGCGCCTGGTGCTCCGGCTCCTTCTGCGAGCGCAGCGACGAACCGGCGGTTGCCGCAGCATGCAATGCAGCAATTCCTTTGTCGGTGATGTGGTAGCCGACGACCCGGCGAAACTCCGCTGAGAGCGGCAGCATGGTGCGATACACCTCGCCGATGGGGGCAATGTAGTACTGCGCGATCCAGCGGCCCAGTTGCATGAGTTCGGACGTCAGCGCTGGCGAGGAGTCGAGTACCTGGCTCAGTCGCCGAGTCTTGAACCTGGGCTCGCGGTCGTGCAACTCGGTGACGATGCCGCTCAGCCGCTTCTCGCGGAAGGGCACGATGACGCGTCCGCCGATACAGGGCTCGGGTGCATCCTCGGGGAGGCGGTAGGTGAAGGTGGCGTCGAGTGGGACGGGCACCGCCACATCGCAAAAGAGCGGCATGGCGGGCTATGCGCCTTCGGGGGCGCGCTGCGGCGTGGGCAGATCAAGCCAGCGCATGACCATTTGCAGGTCTTTCCAGGCTTCCTTCTTCTGTCGCGGATCGCGCAACAGAAAGGCCGGATGGTAAGTGACAGCCAACTTGCATTGGAAGGGCTCACCGGAATCAGTCGTCGCTACCGGCGGCGAGTAATCGTAAAATCGCCCGCGCAGCGAGCTCATCGAGTCGTTGATGCCGAGGAGGTTCTTGGCTGCGGTCGCGCCGAGGGCAACGATGACCTTGGGACGGATGACACTGATCTGGCGCATCAGGAACGGCGCGCAGGTTTCGCACTCGTCGCGCTCGGGGGTGCGGTTGCCGGGAGGCCGGCACTTCACGATGTTGGCGATGTACACCTGTTCGCGCTTCAGACCCATGGCGGCGATCATGTTGTTGAGCAGCTGTCCGGCGCGGCCGACGAAGGGCAGGCCCTGCGCGTCCTCATCCGCCCCGGGGCCTTCGCCGATGAACATCAGCTCGGCATGCGGGATCGCCGGTTCCGAAGACGATTTGCTTGCGGCCCAGCTTGGCTAGCTTACAGCGCTGGCAATTGGGTCCGATGTCGTCGGCGATGATCTGAAGAAGTGCGGCGCGGTCTTCTGATGATTCGGGAGACTCAATCGCAGCAAAGACATCGGAATCGTCCGGCGGCGACGTGTCACCACGCTGGGGAACATCCCGCCGATAGAGCGGGCCGACGCCGAGCTCGCGATAGAAGGTGAGGCGCTCGCGCAGCGCAGACTTGGTGTTGGGATTGAGGGGCATCGATGGTGCGATTTTACGGCAGGCGGGAGTGACTGGCAAAAGAGGGGACAGCCCCCTCTATACGCTGTCAATTCAAGGTAGGGCTCCTTCGACTCCTCGCTTCGCTCGTCGCTCAGGATGACACTGGTAATGTTAGTTGCGTGCGCAGGCGAACTGCGGCGTCGAGAATCTTCAGCGCGATGTCAAGCTTGCTGGCCTCAGGTACTGCGATCGTTTCGCTGGGCGTGACGATGGTTACTTCGTTGCGGCCGGAGTCGAAGCCGATGTCCGAACGCGAAACGTCGTTCAGAACGATCGCGTCCACTCGTTTCCTGGTGAGCTTGGCGCGCGCGTTCTCCAGCAGGTTTTCGGTCTCGGCGGCAAATCCGATCAGCACCGGCGATCGTTTGCCGGAGGCGTGGCGCAGGCTGCCAAGGTCGGCGAGGATGTCGGGATTAGGTTCGAGTTGCAGGTCGATTGCGGCACCGGTGCGCTTGATCTTTTCCGGCGAAGCATTCTTGACGTGGTAGTCGGCGACAGCGGCAGCCATGACGATGAAGCTCGCCTGCTCCCATCGGTCGAGCACCGCAGTGCGCATCTGCTGCGCGGTCTCGACGAAGATGGTTTCGGCTGCCGACGGCGGCTGCAACGCCGTCGGGCCGCTCACCAAGATGACCTTCGCGCCCCGACGCAGTGCAGCTTCGGCCAGGGCGTATCCCATCTTGCCGCTGGAGCGATTGCCGAGGTAGCGCACCGGATCGATGGGCTCGTGGGTTGGCCCGGCAGTAACGAGCACGGTCTCGCCAGCAAGATCTTGCGCGACACCGAGACGGGCAAGTGTGGCCGCGACGATTTCCTCGGGCTCGGCCAGGCGCCCGGCGCCGACCATGCCGCAAGCGAGATAACCGCTGCCGGGTTCGACAACGAGCACGCCACGGCTCCGCAGGATGTCAAGGTTGTCTTGCGTGGCTGGATGCTCCCACATATTGACGTTCATGGCGGGAGCGACGATCACCGGCGCAGTAGTGGCGAGATAAAGTGTGCTGAGGAAGTCGTTGGCCATGCCTTGGGCGAACTTCGCGATGGTGTCGGCGGTGGCAGGTGCGACGAGCAGAGCGTCGATGGATTGCGCGACGGCAATATGCTCGACAGCGGAGTCAAGATTGGGTTGCTCGTTGCCCGAGGCGAACATGCCCGTGATGACCTTCTCCCCGGAAAGGGCGGCGAAGGTGAGCGGGCGGACGAACTCCTGGGCTGCGGCAGTCATGATGACCTGCACATGCACGCCGCGCTCCTGCAAGTGGCGCACGATCTCAGCAGCTTTGTAGGCGGCAATGCCGCCGCTTACACCCAGTGCGATTTTCATGTACGTGCCAAGTAAGGGAATGCAGCGGCGCCGGGGCGCGATTGCCGCTTAGTCGTCGCCGTCCCGGCCAACGGGTTCCAGTATCTCGCTGGCTGCCTCCACGGGAGTCTTCCCCGGTTGCGGCACCTCCCACTTCACTCTGCCGGCCTGGATCTCTTCTTCGGCGATGCGACAGGGCTTGCGCGAGTGCGCGTCAACCACAGGGCGGGCGCCGTTCTGGATCTGACGAGCACGGCGCGCGGCCACTAGAACATAGCGATAATTGCTGTCGAAGCCTTCAACCAGTTTCATGGGTCACTCCGTAATGGTAGGGGATCGGAAAACCTCGAACGTAGCAAGTATGGTTTGCACCTGTTGCATCATGTTGGCGCGTAGGGCGTGATCGGCAATGGCCAGCACTTCAACATCTTTGGCGCTCAGACCGGCGCGCGAGCGCTTGAGGCGCTCGGCTTCTACGATCGACTTCAGAGTATCAATGGACTGCTCCAGACGGTCGTTGACCAAAATATAGTCGTACTGGAAGAAATTCTCAATTTCCCGGGAGGCGGTCTTCAGGCGGCGCTGGATGATTTCTTCGATATCGCGGGACGGAGGCGGCGGGCCCTGGCTGTGCTGCGGGTCGTAGTCGGCTTCGCTGCGACGGCGGAGGCGGCGTTCCAATTCCTCGCGCGAGGGAGGAAGAATAAAGATGCTGGCCGCGTCGGGCACTTTCTGCTTCACTTGGGCTGCGCCCTGCACGTCGATGTCGAGCAGCAGGTCGTGCCCGCGAGCGGTGGCCTCGCGCAAAAAGCGCCGCGCCGTCCCGTAATAGTTGCCGAACACCTCGGCGTATTCCAGAAATTCATCTTCGCGGATCATGCGCTCGAACTCATCGCGGCCGATAAAGAAGTACTCGCGGCCTGACAGCTCGCTACCGCGCGGAGGGCGGGTGGTGTAGCTGATGGAAAAATCGAGATTGGGGACAGTGCGGCGCAGTTCGTTGGTGAGCGTGGATTTGCCCGAGCCTGAGGGTGCCGAGATGATGAAGGTCATGCCGCTCATTCGAGGTTCTGCACCTGTTCGCGCGCCTTCTCGATCTCCGACTTCATCGCCAGTCCGAGCCCGGTGATGCGCAGCGCCTCGCCGGCGACGCCGCTGGTCTTCGACATTAATGTGTTGGCTTCGCGGTTCATTTCCTGCAGCAGGAAGTCGAGCTTCTTGCCGACCTCGCCGCCGACATCGAGCAGGCCCAGGAAGTGCTGGATGTGGTTCTTCATGCGCACGATCTCTTCCTGGATATCGCTGCGCTCGGCCAGTATGGCGGCTTCCTGAAGAATGCGGTCGGGGTCGATGTGGGTGGTCAGCAGTTCCTGCATGCGGCCGTGTACCTTCTCATGATAGGCCTTGGCCACCTTGCCGCGGAGCTGGTCAAGTTCGTGGGTGGCGGAGGAGAGATGGCCCATGCGCGTGCGCAACTCGGTGGCCGCGCCGCCGCCTTCCTCCTCGCGCATCTGATTGAGCCGCTCGATGCATTGTTCGAGCGCGGAGGTTACCTGCTTCTCCAGTGCGGCCAGGGCGTCGCCGTCGGCCGACGCATTGAGCGCACCGGGAAGTTTCAGTACGGCATTGAGGTCGGGCTCGGCGCTGACGCCGAACTCCTCCGCCACCTCGCGAAAGGTCCGCAGATAGCCACCTACCAGTTCACGGTTGACGGCAAATGCCGCTCCGCCGCTGCGTTCCAGGCCGAGCGTGACTTCGATGTGGCCGCGATGCAGGCGCTCTTTCAGGATGCGGCGGACCTTCATTTCCACGGGATCGAGCTCCACCGGCAGGCGCAGATGCAAGTCGAGGAAGCGGTGATTGACCGACTTCAGGCTCAGGCTCAAGGTGAGCTGGTCGTCCACGTGTACTCTTGCCTGGGCATAACCGGTCATGGAGCGGATCTTCATAGCGCATTCACTCAGTGCCGGAAGCGGTCTCTACATCCTCAAACTGCAAATCATACAACCGGCGGTAGGTGCCGGTATGTGACATCAGGCTGTCATGCGTGCCCTCGTCGATAATCATCCCACCGTCGAGCACCAGAATGCGATCAGCGCGGCGCACCGTGGACAGCCGATGCGCGATGACAAACACCGTGCGGCCAGTAATCAGGTTCTGCAGCGCCGACTGCACCAGGGCTTCGCTTTCGGTGTCGAGCGCCGAGGTGGCTTCGTCAAGAATGAGGATGGGTGCGTCTTTGAGGATGGCGCGTGCGATGGAGATGCGCTGACGCTCGCCGCCGCTCAAACGCAAGCCGCGTTCGCCAATGACCGAATCGTAGCCTTCGGGCAGGGCCATGATGAAGTCATGCGCCAGGGCCGCGCGCGCCGCCTCCTCCACCTTCTCCGCCGAAACATGGGGCTGGCCGTAAGCGATGTTATTGCGCACCGTGTCGTTGAACAGAATAGTGTCCTGGGTGACGATAGCGATTTGCGAGCGCAAAGAGGCGACGGTAAGATCGCGGACGTCGTGGCCGTCGATCAGCAACCGGCCCCGCGTCACGTCGAAAAAGCGCGGCAACAGATGTACCAGAGTGGTCTTGCCCGAGCCGCTGGAGCCGACGATGGCAAGCACCTCGCCCGGACGGACTCCGAAGTTGATGTCGTGCAGCACTTCACGCGCTCCATCTCCGTTCTCGTAGCCGAAGTAAACATGTTCGAAGCGCACACCCTGATGGAAGGGCGGCATCTTGACGGCGCCGGGCTTCTCGCGGACATCGTCCTGGGCATCGAGAAAATTGAAGATGGCCGACGAAGCCCCCAGCGCCTGCTGGAAGTTGTTGTGGAACTGCCCGAACTTGCGCACCGGCTCGTACAGTTTGAAGACCGCGATGATGAACGCCAGGAACACGCCCTCGGTGAAGAAGCCGTGCTTGATGTACTCGCGGCCCACCAGAATGAGGATGGCGATGGCAATCGCGCCGAAGATATCCATCATCGGAGAGCTGACGGCGTAGGCGCTTACCGAGCGCAGGTTCGCCTTGAACAGGCGGCGCGCCGCCTCGCGGAAGCGTTTGGTCTCCCACGCTTCCATCGAGAATGCCTTAACGATGCGGACTCCGGTGATGGTCTCCTGGAGAATGTTCTGGATGTCGGCGACTTTGTCTTGTCCCTTGCGGGTGGTGGTACGCACCCGTTGGCCAACTCGCTTCGCTGCCACAATGATCACCGGAACAAAGACGGCAAGAATCCAGGTGAGGCGTCCGCCGAGCAGGATGACCACGGCGGCGGTAAACAGGAAGGTGAAGAATTGCTGGAGGAATTCCGCCACCACAGTGGAAACTGCGTACTGCACGCGCTCAATGTCGCTCACGATCGCCGACAGCAGCGTACCCGTGGAATACTTCTGGAAGAACGCCACCGAACGTCGCAGCGTGGCCGTGTATAGCTCGTTACGCAGGTCGGTCACCATGCCAAAGCCGGCGTAGTTGGCCATATAGGTGCCGATGTAATCGAACAATCCTTTCAGTACCGTGGAGGTGACCAGGGCGAAGGCCACCATGGTCCACACGTTGTGGAAGTGCTCGGGAACGAACCAGCTCAACTGCACCGGCTGGTTGCTGATCGGCATGTGAAACAGGGGCAGATTGCGGGAGGTCGATGAGGGATTCAGCACGCGGTCGAAGATGGGCCCGATCAGCAGGAGGCGAAAGCCCTCCAACATGCCGACCAGCGCCATGGCCACCACAGACGCGACTACATGGAACCAGTACGGTCTGAGGTAACGGAGTAGTCGGTTCAGTTCGCGCATTTTCCCCGCAGGCTCCGGCGTCGCCTGGGCGACCGGTTCAAGACAGCTGTGGAGCGGTTGACGTGCAAGCCCCGATTTTACTGGATTTTGGGGGCGCGAAGAAATGGGACAGCGCGAAATGGGGTGTGGGTTCTGCACCGGGCAGTGAGATCTGCCCCAAGGGAGCTTCTGTCTTAAGGAATGTCGCTGCTCCGGCCTTTACTCCGAGCGTAGCGCCTGCATGGGGTCGACCGAGGCCGCGCGACGTGCCGGAACATAGCAGGCGAGCAGCGCAACAAAACAAAGGAGGCCCCCAACTGCGGCGAAGGTTACCGGGTCGGTCGGTCGAACTCCGAACAGCATAGTCTGCATCAGCCGAGTCAGGGACATGGCGGTCACCACCCCGATACCCACACCCAGCAGCGTCATGCGGGCGCCGTCGCGCAGGACGGGCCACAGGACGTCGCTCTTCTGGGCGCCCAAGGCCATGCGAATCCCGATCTCCTGGGTACGCTGTCCGACTACGTAGGAAAGAACGCCGTAAATCCCGACGGCAGCCAACAGCAGCGCCAGGGCGGCGAACACGGCGAACAACATCATGGTGAAACGCTGCTGCGCAATGGATTCGCTTACCAGGCGTTCCATCGATTCAGGATTGAACGCGATCGTTTCTCTGCTCTGCTGCGCCAGAGTGCGGCGTATGGTCTGGAACACGGTCATCGGATCGAAGCCATCCCGCAGGCGAACGTACATCCGGTCTCCATCCGCCTCCTGCAGGACGTAGTAGTCGGGCATTCGCAGAAAGGGCTCATACATTTGCGCCTGCATAGTCTCGGTGGAATCCTTGCCCAATCCGAACTGCTTTACGTGCTCTACAACGCCGACGATTTCCTTTGGCCGCTCGCCGTGAGAATCAACCAGGAATATGTATTTGCCAATTGGATCCTGTCCGGCAAAGTAGTGCTCGGCGAAAGCCTCGTCGATCACCGCCACTGGCGCCGAGTTCGAATTTTCGTCAGCATCGGTCAGAAAACGGCCGCGCAGCACGCGCGTTTGCATCACCCGCAGATACTCCGGCCGTACGGTGTAGTACAGGGCCATCGGCATTTCGGCACGGCGTTGCGGCTTGGGCCGACCCTCAATCCAGAAATTTTGTTCGCTGTCTCCCTGCATGGGATGAGCGCCGGTATTGATGGACTCGCTCTCCAAGCCGGGAATCGTGTGCAACGTGGCGTCGATCTGTCGATACGCTGCGCGCACGTCGTCCGCACTGCGGGTCGCCAACGAGGAGGGCAGCGCGATGTCGAAGGTCAGCACATTGCGAGGGTTGAGGCCGGGATCGACGGTCCACAGCCGCACCAAAGTACGGATCATGAGTCCCGCGCCCACAAGCAACACCAATGCCATGGCCATCTCGATGACCACGAACGCCGACTGCGCGCGGGTCTTGCCGGCTGCGACCGAGCGGCCGCTCTCGTTCAGGGTGCTGCTCAGATGCAGCCGCGATGTCTTCAGGGCTGGGATGATGCCGAACACGACGCCTGCGACGCCCGAAAGCAGCAGGGTAAACAGCAGCACACGGCCGTCTACAGCTATGGTTTCGGCCCTTGGCAAGGCTTGCGGCAAGGCGGCCAGCGCGCCTTTCGTGCCCCAGATGGCGAGCAACAGCCCCAGCGCTCCGCCTATCAGCGACAATCCAATGCTTTCGGTCAGAAGTTGACGTACAAGGCGCGCCCGTCCTGCTCCCAACGCGCTCCGCACGGCAAATTCGCGGGTGCGGGAGGTCGAGCGCGCCAGCAAGAGGTTGGCCACATTGAAGCACGCGATCAGGAGCACGAACCCCACCGCTCCCAGCAGCACCACCAGTACCGGGCGCACGTCGCCAACCATGAGTTCCTTCAAGGGAACGATCTTGGTCTTGATGTTGGCGTCAGCGTCGGGGTATGCCCCCGCCAGCCCATGATTGATGCGGGCCATGTCTTGCGCTGCTGCCGCCATCGTCACGTCCGGCTTCAGGCGCGCAATTGCATCCGTACCCCACGCCGCATGGCGATCGCGGAACTGCGGTTCTTTGAACTCACCGATGGGCGCGTACACATCCGGCACCCTGAAATTCCAGATTCTCAGGCGGAACGTCGCCGGAACGATCCCGATCACGGTGCGGGCTTCGCCATCGAGAATAATGACCTTACCCACGACCTTGGGATCGGAGCCAAACTTGCGCTTCCACAAGCCCTCAGAAATCATTGCCGTCGGGTTGGCTCCCAGGCGGTCCTCGTCAGAGGTGAAAGCCCGCCCCGCGATCAGCTTCGTTCCCAAAATCTCGAAAAAGCCCGCCGATATCATTTCTCCTGAAACCGCCTCGGGCTCGTCTGTGCCGGTCAGAGCGAAGCTCCCCGGGTTGCGGTAGGCGGCCATCCCGTCGAACGCCTGGCTCTCACGTTGCCAGTCGAGGAAGTTGGGATACGAGATGGAGCCGGTAGAGAAGTTCGGTTTGTCGTGGAACAGGACCACGAGGCGGTCGGGCTGCGGATAGGGCAATGGGCTCAACAGGACGCCGTTCACTACCGAGAAAATTGCGGTGTTCGCACCGATGCCCAGTGCCAGCGTGAGAATGGCAATCGCGGCAAAGCCGGGCGATTTTCTCATCTGGCGAAAGGAGTAGCGGAGATCCTGTAGGAAACTGCGCATCAAACCACCTCAGTAATTCAGTAAACAGAGCGCAATCCACCCTCCATGGCGGAGACCCTCTAAACTGCTGTGGCTGAAAAGCTTGCGCCAGAGGGCGGTGGGACTCCGCTTGCAGTGGTGTTCACTTGCGGACGAGTGCGTTCAGCCTCGAACAGGCTGGAGCATGCCCACCAGCAAGCCGCGCTGGACTCGTTAAGGCGTTCGGCCTCAGGCGCCGAATCTCTCGGCGGCGCGGGCCTTCGCTTTTGCGGCCTCTTCTTCCCGGTTCTTCGGCGGTGCGGTGGTTTCCAGCGAACGGAGAAGGCGTGAGGAAATGCCTGCGATTTCCTGAACCGCAGCCTGGAAGGCGGCTTCGTTGGCCTTCGACGGCTTGGTAAAGCCACTGATTTTTCTCACGAATTGCAGCGATGCGGCGCGCACTTCTTCGTCCGTGACCGGCGGATCGAAATTGAAAAGGGTTCTGATATTTCTGCACATAAATGCGGTCCTATGACACTGCATACTTAAGTGGGCCGCAGACGTTTCGCCTGATTCGGGCACTTTTATTTTAATCCAGAAAAGAAAAATCCCTGCCTAGCTAGCCACCGGCGAGTCGCGGTGCATCACCTTCACGTTGTAGCCGGCTTTGGCCAGGCGCTTTTGCACATCTTCGGCGATCATCACCGAGCGATGCTTGCCGCCGGTGCATCCGAAGGCGATGGTGAGGTAACTCTTGCCCTCCGCGATGTAATGCGGGATGAGATAGATCAGCAGTTCGGAGATGCGGCGGATGAATTCGCGGGTTTGCTTGAAAGAACGGATGTACTTGGCCACCTCCGGGTGCTGGCCGGTGTGCGCTCGGAACTTGGGAATGAAATGCGGATTGGGCAGGAAGCGGACATCGAAGACCAGATCGGCGTCATCGGGCACGCCTTCGCGATAACCAAAGCTGACGCACGAGATGAGGATGTTCTTGTCGCGCTTGCCGGCGTGGAACCGTTCCGTGAGCGACGTGCGCAACTCGTGGACGTTGAACTTGGTAGTATCGACGACCAGGTCGGCCAGGGCGCGCAGCGGTTGCAGGCGGCGCCGCTCAGCGGCCAGAGATGCCTTCACGCTGCGCTGGCGGCCCAGGGGATGAGGCCGGCGGGTTTCGCTGTAGCGCCGAACCAGCGCATCCTCGTCGGCTTCCAGGAAGATCACGGTGGTCTTCAGCGTACGACGGAGCGACGCGAGGACCTTGGGCAGTTTGTCGAGGCGGGCACCTTCGCGGATATCCACCACCAGCGCGGCGCGTTGAATTTCCAGCGAGTCCAGGACCAGTTCGGCAAAGTTGGAGATCAGCCCCACCGGTAGGTTGTCCACGCAGTAATAGCCGAGGTCTTCGAAGGTCTTCAGCGCTGAGGCCTTGCCGGCCCCGCTCATGCCCGAGATGATCACGAGTTCGTGCTGTTCGCGACCATGCGGAGTGACCAGCGGTTGCGGCTCAACCGGGGCGACGGTCGCCTTTTTCTTGGCGCGCTTGGACGAGGACATGGCTGCAAACTTCCCGCTGCGCCGAGAGTAGCAGAGTTACTTCCCGGCGTCAGCTAACTAAAGGGATGCATCGGCGCGCATAAAGGCGCAAACTGCGGGGCACTCGACCCTGGCTGGTGTGAATCGGATAGGCTGCGTGATAGTCGTTCCAGCGAGGAGGCTCCGTGGGGTTCGGTTGCAAGAGTTGGCACTGCAACGAAAGAATGGCATATGAATCTGAAGATATCCACGGTTGGAGAAGCCGTTCTACGACAGCGGGCTCGGCCGCTCACAGTCCCGGAGATTCGCAGTGCCGAGATCCAGCAGCTCATCGAGCACATGCGCGAGACCATGCATGACGCGCCCGGCGTCGGCCTCGCCGCGCCGCAAGTCGGCATGGCGTTGCAACTGGCGACGATTGAGGACAGGCAGGAATATTTTGGCGGGATAGCTCCCGAACAGATTGCCGAGCGCGCGCGGAAGCCGGTACCGTTCCACGTAATCGTCAATCCTGTGCTGCATATCGAGTCGCCGGCAGACGTTGAGTTTTTCGAGGGGTGTCTCAGTCTGCCGGGATATACCGCCATCGTGCCGCGTGCCCGCTGTGTCCGCGTTGAATGTCTCGATCAGATCGGAGCACCGCAGGTGATTCAGGCCTGCGGATGGTACGCTCGCATCCTGCAGCATGAGATTGACCATCTTCATGGCACACTCTACCTCGACCGGATGCTCAGCCGATCGTTCTGCTCGATCGAAAACCACGGCCGGTTTTGGAAGAACAATCCGATTGCGGAAGTCAAAGCATCCCTCGGGTTGTAAGAGAGGCGCCCCGGTCCGGCGCCGCTCTGCGGCATCCCTGGCATCACGCAGGCGCTATACTTTTCACTGAGCTTCATCATGCGATTTTCCCGATCGGTGTTTTTACTGAGCGCAATGGGGGCCCTGCTTTTGAACGCCGTTGTGGCCCCTGCGCAGCAGCTTCCGGAGGCGCCCACGGCCCAAAGTCCCGGGCAGAAGCCGGCGCCCACGAAACCCGCAGCATCCTCGCCGCCGCACCAGCCTGCGGCCCAGCCTTCACCCCAGGCTCCAGCGGATCAATCTGGACAAGCGAAGGAGAAGCCCATCATCCCAGCGGGCGCTGAACGCCACTATCGCCAGGGGGTCCAGTATGAGCGGGAGGGCGACGTCAACGACGCGATCGCAGAATACAAAGAAGCGGTCAATGAGTACCCGGACTACGCCGATGCGCACTACAGTCTTGGCCGCCTGTACCTTGACAGCCATGGCAACACCGATGCCATCCGTGAGTTCCAGGAGACCGTGCGACTGAAGCCGGGCGATGCCAATGCCCACAACAATCTGGGTCTGGCGATGAAGCGCAACGGCGACTTAAATGGAGCCATAACTGAGTACAGGCAGGCCGTCCAGTTGAATCCCAAGATGGCCTCGGCGCAGAATAATCTGGCGAATGTGTTGTATGCCAAGCGGGACTTTGCCGGCGCAATCAGGCACTACCGCGCGGCGCTGGAGATCGAGCCCAAGAGCGCTCAGACACGCATGAATCTGGGCAGCGCGCTCGACGACGCCGGCAAGACCGACGAGGCGATTGCCGAATACAAGGAGGCGCTCAAACTCGCCCCCAGAAACGCCAGCATTCACTACAACCTTTCCATCGTCTATCAGAAGAAAAAGGACCTCCCGTCGGCCATCGCCGAACTGAAGGAGGCAGCCCGGCTGTCCCCTGACTGGCCGACTCCGCACATCATGCTGACGAACCTGCTCAAGAATTCCGACCCCAAGGCCGCGATCGATGAATGTGTGGTCGCCGACGGTCTGACCCATGACGCCAAACTGCATGACGAGTGCGTCGAGTTGCAAAAGAAGGTGCAATAGACGGCAGTCGCCAGGGTTCCTCTTCGATTGTCGGACTTTGCTCGGGCTGGGTAATTACTGGTGAGTTCGCTGGTAATGGCGTCGGGCTTTCTGGCGATTTCCGCACACCTTCATGTCGCACCAGCGGCGGCTGCGATTCCGGCTGTGGTCGAGAAAAAGCCAGGCACAGTCGGGCGCCTCGCACGTTCGCACCGCCTCCAGTTCCGATGACGTGAGTAACTCCGCCGCCGACTGCGCAATTGCCCACAGAATTCGGTCCAACATCGTCCCGCCATTCCACTCCCATTCCCAGCGGAATCCCTCATCCGCTGCCGCCAGCCGGCGATGAGTCAGCGCTTCGAGGGCGGCGTCGTTAATTGGTTTCAGATCGTTGGGTGCGACTGCCGTGCCTTGAGCAAGGGCCGAAAAGACGCGAAACAGATTTTCGCGGAAGCTAGTCGCTCTTCGTAAGGCGCTCTGGGCCTCACCGCTGCGTCGACGAGTATAAAGGCGCAATTCACCAGCCTGCTCGGCCGTTACGATGTTTGTTTGCTCAGCGAAGGCGATCAGGTCTTCAAAGTTGACAACATGTTCCGTTGAGCGCTCGGGAACTTTCCGGCGACTGACGGTGTTGGCAAAATCCAGACAGAGTGCTCCGCCGCTCAGGTCAAATTCATATTCCGGTTCAAACGTCGGAGAAGGCACTCGTAACTATTATAACCAGCTTATTCGTTCTGACAGGTTATTTGTATGCGGCGTTGTCACTTATGTACGTCGCTCTTCACTGCTCATAAGTGCTATGAAAATTGGGATTTCTACCCGCGCAGTTCTACATGATTTTGTAACATTCGTACAGCGTTTCTCTTTAAACAGCTATGTTTACATGGAGATAATGATATTCCAGGATGCACGCTGGTTTGGTCAGCCGAATGCAATGCCATTCCCAACTTTCTAGTTGAGCGCTGCGATGTGGAGTGGGGTGTGGCAATGCTCTCTGCTTTCCACAAGGTTTCGAAGTTTGTTTTCCTCATGCATCGCTTGGGGAAACCACCCCACTTCTCTTCTTGCGCCTCCGTCCATCCTCAGGCTCGTAGCGAAATTGGGGACCCAGTAGTCGAATTCCGCGGCCAGCGGACCGCGGCGTTCGTTGTCGGAGTCGACAGCGCACATTCACAGCGTTGATCACCGGGAGGAAGACTCAGGTCTTCTTAAAGGGGCGAACCGGGCCGATTGACATCATCCTTCAGACGGAAAGGAACCGTGTATGACGCGTTCTTACGCCCCTCGTAGACGCGAGAGTCTGCCTTTGATAGCGGCATTGGCGATTCTCCTGCTGCTGTTGCCTTCCGCTCTCCTGGCGCAATCCACAATATCCACCGGAAACATCAACGGAACGGTCAGCGATCCCAGCGGTGCGGCCGTGCCCGGCGCAAAGGTGCTCATCACCCGCACCGACACCGGGGTTTCGACCAATGTGACTACCAACTCCAGCGGGTTTTACAACTCCGGTTCCATCACGGCCGGTCGTTACACCGTCCGCGTGCAGGCGAAAGGATTCTCCTCCGCTGAGAGCAGTGTCTTGGTCCAGATCGGCAACAACAGGGCTGTGAACTTCAAGCTACAGGTAGGCTCGGAAAGCACCACCGTTACGGTTGAGGCTGCAGCGGTAGGAGTAAACACCGAGCAAACGTCGGTACAAGGGGTCCTGACCGCCAGCCAGATCGAGAACTTACCCGTCAACGGACGCAATTTTCTCGATCTGGCGCAACTTGAGCCGGGTGTACAGATTCAGGACGGAACCAACTTCGACCCGACCAAGATCGGCTACCAGTCCATTTCGATGGGCGGACGCTTCGGGCGCACGGCGCGCATCCAAGTCGATGGCACGGACATTTCCGACGAAACGGTCGGCACCACCACGGGGAACATCAACGCCAGCGCCATTCAGGAGTTCCAGATCGCGCAGTCTACCATGGACCTTTCCAACGATCTTAGTTCCTCGGGCGTGGTCAACGTTTCCACCAAGTCGGGCACCAACACCATCCACGGAGAGGGTTATGAGTATTACCGCAGCAGCAACGTGAATGCGTCTTTGCCCAAGCCAGAGGGATTCCCCGATCCCAACTACCACCGCAACCAGTACGGTGGCAGTGTCGGCGGCGCGTTTATCAAGGACAAGCTGTTCTACTTCGCCGAGGGTGATGGGACCAACCAGAACCTGTTCACACCGGTGCAGTATGCCGCGCCGTTTGACAGTTTTTCCGGGGGCTTCAATTCGCCGTTCTCGAATCCCAACGCACTCGGCCGGCTGGACTATGTTGCTCCACACAATGTCAAGTTGTTCTTCCGCTTCGACTATTCGCAGATCAAGGCCGAGGGAACATTCTTCTCCGACAGCCTTCAGGTGTATCAGTCGAAAAACTACACCCGTAATTACGTGGGAGGCGCGGATTTCACGACCGGCTCGTGGACCCACAGCTTTCGCTTCAGCTACCTGAAGTTCCAGAACGAGATAGCGGACGCCGTCATTGGCAGTAACCTGCCGCTGTCGAACTTCCCGGGGAACGGCCAGTATCTCAACATTGAAGTTGCCAGCGGGCCCTCGACTGGCCCCAACCTGCTGGCGCCGCAAAGCACGCCGCAGAGCGACAAGCAAATCAAGTATGACGGCTCGAAGACGATAGGCAGGCACATCCTACGCTACGGCGTGGACTTCAATCACATCCAAGGTGGCGGCTTCGCCAAATTTTTCTCATTGGCGCCCCAGGTCGTGACCAATGTGAACCCCGGCGATGCAGCCTTCGCCGCCGCTGGCCCGTATCCAGGCGGCGCGGGTAATCCTCTGAACTACCCGGTTGACTTGGTGGTCATCGGCAATGGCCAAGGCTTCTCGACCACCCAGCCGGCGTTTGGCTTTCCCGCCGGTGGATTAGGGCCGGACAATCGCCTGGGACTCTATGTCGCTGACACGTGGAAGATGTTCTCCAATTTCACTGTGAACCTCGGTCTACGTTACGTGCGCGATACGGGACGCACCGACAGCGACTTGCCGGGTCTCCCCTTCCTCAACAACCTGCTCTCCACCTTCCCTAACCTAGGCGCTCCCATTCCCAACCCGAATCTGAACTTCGGGCCCTCGCTGGGAATCGCCTGGGATCCATGGAAAACCGGCAACAACGTAATTCGCGCCGGTATCGGCCTGTATTACGAGAATGTGATCTTCAACAACGTTTTGTTCGATCGTCCGCTACGGCTTCCCACCGGCGCCTTCCTGCAGACGCCGGCAGTCTGCAGCAACGGACAGGCACTGCCGATCCCGGGTGTAAACCTCTCCGCAGGGCCAGCCCAGTGCGGCACGGCCGACCAGCCCATCACGATCGGTGCTGCCGGCAGCGCGATTGTCAGCCTGCAGCAGCAGTATCAGGCGCTTTCACCCTTCAACCTCAACAATCCAAATCCCAACTATCTCCAGAACTTCCTGGGGGCGGCGAACTTCCCGAATGGTCTGTTTGCCCCTAACTATAAAACGCCGCGTTCCACCCAGATCAATGTTGGCATCCAACATCAGTTCGCGCCGGGCATCGTGGGCAGCGTGGACTATGTCCGCAATGTCACGACCGGCTTGCTGTTGGACGTGGACCTGAACCACACGGGCGACGTGAGGTTCTTCAATAAAAACAATGCCGTCGCCGCCATTAACGCGGTGACCCAACCGCTGGGCTGCGGTCCTTTCACCGGCACTGCCACGATCGACTGTGCTATCGGTGCCGGTGCCACCATGGCGACCTTCGCCCAAGCCGGGTTGGACTCGCAAGGCGATCTCGGCGGTCCGACTGGTTGTCCGCCTGGTGGCTGTGCCTTCGGCGGCGAAAACCCGCTTCAGCCGGCGATGCCCTTCCTGATTCCCGCCGGAATCTCGAAATACAACGCCGTGGAGATGAAGCTGACCTTTCAGAAGAACAACCTATTCAGCTGGCTGCCCGGCCTGAACGGGCAAGTCTCCTATTCTTATTCGTCGTTCAAGAACTCAGGTGGCGGTCCGGGAGTCAGCGGCATA
The DNA here is from genome assembly GCA_963791975.1 of uncultured Acidobacteriaceae bacterium. Classification (GTDB taxonomy): domain Bacteria; phylum Acidobacteriota; class Terriglobia; order Terriglobales; family Acidobacteriaceae; genus Bog-257. Next base: position 519,327 of record CAWBUJ010000001.1, read on the forward strand.
CCGGGGGGTGTTTCCAACAGCGATCAGGATTTCATTGTTCCTGCGCTCGACAACGCGGACCCGAACCGCTACTTTGGCCCCTCGCTGCTTGATCGGCCGAACCAGTTCTCATTCGGAGTCGTCGGAACACTGCCATGGCATATCCAGGCGTCCTTCATTGGCCACTTCTATTCGGCATTGCCGGTGCCGATCATCGTCCCGGGGACCGGAGCCGGAGCCATCTTCCAGACCGACTTCACGGGCGACGGAACGGTCCAAGACCCGCTGCCGGGAACGCTTAACGGGGCCTTCGGTCGGTCGGTCCATGCCAACACCCTCAATACCCTGCTGGCGCAGTACAACGCCACCCAAGGTAACCTTCCTACACCCGCTGGTATGACTCTGGTCAACAATGGCCTGTTCACCGTGAGCCAACTGCAACAACTTGGTGGAGTGGCGCCGTGTGTTGCCGGGATGGGCATCAACAGCCCGAATTGCACCTTGCAGCCCGCGCCACCGGGGCAGGAGAACCTGGGTTCGCTTCGGGACTTCGACTTGAAGCTGAGTTGGAGCTACAATGTCGAGCTGAAGAGCCATGTCGTCCAGCTCCAGCCCGGCGTCGGTTTCTACAACCTGTTTAACTTCTCTAACTTTGATTTGCCGCCGAACGTCATGACCGGCGCCTTGACCAATTCCGCCGGGACCATCAACGGCACCACCGCCGCTGGCCGTATAACCAACCGTGTCGGGGCGGGCACTGGAGTGTTTAATCTAGGCGCTCCGCGAGCCATGGAGTTCGGCATGCGAATTTCGTTCTAAGTTTCGCTTTTTGCCCGCGGCCAACCCGGCCAACGGCGTTTACGGCCACCTCCCTCCCGGGGGTGGCTTTTTTCTTCAGTAGGGTTATCTGTCCATCCTTTGCGACAGTCTTTCAGGAACTACTTCTCTGCGAGTGTGTTCTAACCGATGGCGGAACGCCGCCATGGCGCCACGATCAAGGGCAATTGCGGCCCGCAGTAGCCCAGGCCGCGAATTTGTATTCTGATTCGGACCGGGCTACCCTATTCCCAGTCTTCCAGGAGGCGGCCTATGGCAAGTCGCGCCTATTGGTTGTTTGTGCCGGCCCTGCTACTCATCCTGGCTGCGCCCCCGGCCCTGCATGCCGACGCTAAAGGTAACCGGGTGCAGGTGGGGCGCAGTATCGTCGTGGAGGAAGGCGAAGAGGCCGGCGATCTGGTCTGCGTCGGCTGCTCCATCCACATGATGGGTACCTGCGGCGACATCGTCGCCATCGGCGGAAGCATCACCATAGATGGCACCGTCAAGGGGGATGCGGTTACAGTTGGCGGCGGCATGCATCTCGACGAAAATGCGTCCATTGCCGGCGACGTGGTGACGATTGGTGGTGGTCTTTCGCGACATCCCGGTGCCGTGATAAAAGGGGACGTAACATCGCAGGCGGGCCCCCTGGTTTTCCTCGGATTATTCCTTGTACCGCTGGTTCCCTTGGTCCTCATCGTTGCGCTGATTGTCTGGCTAGTGAAACCGAATCGGCCGCGAGCGCCAGTGAACGTCTGACTTGATGTTGCCTTCCGCGCCTACAATTCGCCCCAAGCCAAAGCCCAATCGGACACCTGCGATTGTTGCGCTCTCCATCTGCATCTTTTTTCTATTCGCCATTATTTTCGCCCAGGCCACGTTCAACCTGACCTTTCTGCAGCCCGACACCAGCGAAGAAACGTTGATCTTCGCGGCGGTCTCAGCCCTGATTTTCCTGCTCTTTGTCGCTCTGACCTTCGTTTTGCTGCGCACGTTGTTGCGGCTTTATGCCGAGCGCAAGGCCGGCACCCTGGGGTCGAAGTTTCGCAGCCAGATGGTCCTGGGCGCGCTACTGCTCTCGCTGGGCCCAGTAGTCTTCCTGTTCCTGTTTTCCTACGGACTGATGAACCGGTCGGTCGAGAAGTGGTTCTCGCGGCCAGTAGAAGATGTGCAATATCGCACCAACGTCATCGTGTCACTGCTGACCCGATACGCGGCGACGAATGCTGACGCCGAAGCCAGGCGCATCGCCACCACTCCGGACGCACAGAAGTCGTTTCAGAGCGGTAATTTCAGCTTCATCATGGAGGAGTTCCGTCGTAGCGAACTGACACTCCAAGGCGGCTTTGCGTTGGCCCTTGTGGACGGCCGGGCGGAAGCCAGTTTTCATGCTCCCGAAGCCTGGCCTCTATTACAGCGAGCGTTGCCCTTGAAGGCAACCTCCGTGCCGGCGAAGGCGTTTGACCTCCTGGGCCAGACTTACGTCCTGGGGCGCTCGCACTTTGGCAATGACGAGGTTCTGGTCGCCATGCCCCTGCCTTCAAATTACTCGGCTGCGCTGCGCGACCTGGAACAGAGCCAGCAGCAGTATGAAGATCTGCGCATCCAGCGCCGCCGCGTGAAGCGCACTTACATGGGTTTCCTGCTGCTGCTGACGGTGGCAACGCTGTTCATCTCAACCTGGCTGGCGCTATATCTGTCGAAGATGGTGACGCGTCCGTTGGTGGCGCTGGCGGAAGCGACCCACGAGATCTCGCGCGGGCGCCTCGACTACCGCATCGATGTGAGAGCGGGCAGCGAGATCGGTAAGCTGGTGGAATCATTCAATCGTATGGCTGCGGACCTGGAGGCCAGCCGCGCCAACATCGAGAGCTCCGGCCGCGAACTGGCCGAAATGAACGCCCAACTGGAAGAGCGCACCCGGCATAGCGAGACGTTGCTGGAGAGTGTTCCCTCGGGCGTGCTTTCCCTGGATGCCTCCCGCCGGGTGCTTCATTCCAACCGCGCCGCCCGCCGCTTGTTGAAGCTTGAGGAAGAGCCGCCCCACCCGGAGCACACGCTGCGTGAGTTTTTCCCGGCGGATGTAGTTGCCGATCTAGAGCACCTCCTGCGCAAGGCCGATCGCATGGGTAGTACGACCAGCCAGATGGAAATCGTCACGCCCCGCGCCACGCTCAACGTCGCCATCACCGTGGCCTCGCTCGATTCGGGCGCCCCGATCGCCAGCAAGCAGCGGATGGGTTACGTAATGGTGTTTGAAGACATTACCGACCTGCTGCGCGCACAAAAACAGACGGCCTGGCGCGAAGTCGCCCGCAGGATCGCGCATGAGATCAAGAATCCCTTGACTCCGATTGCGCTTTCGGCCGAGCGTATTCGCCGCCACCTGGACCGCGCTACCGCGCCCGATACGGCTTCCCTGGGAGTGATCAAACATTGCGCAGAGACCATTCGCTCATCGGTGGATACGGTGCGCACTCTGGTGGATGAGTTCTCGGTGCTGGCCCGCTTCCCGGCGTCGCAGCCGCAGCCTTCCGATATCAATGGCATCGTCGACCAGGCGCTCCTCATGTTCGATGGACGTCTCGATGGCATTCAAGTGCGCAGATTTTTCGCCCCCGATCTGCCCCGGGTGCAGGCCGATCCCGATGCCATGAAGCGCGCCATCGCCAACCTGGTGGACAATGCCGCCGAGGCCATGCAGGACTCTCTGGTAAAGGAAATCAACATCTTTACACTGCTGCTGGGAGGTCGGGATTCGGTTGAGATCGTCGTCGCCGACACGGGACACGGCGTTACCTCTGAGCTGAAGGAAAAGCTCTTTCTGCCTTACTTCTCTACCAAGAAACGCGGGACCGGCCTCGGTCTCGCTATTGTGAGCCGCATAGTGGAAGACCATCACGGGTCCATTCGGGTGGAAGAGAATTCCCCCGTGGGAACGCGATTTATCGTAGAGTTGCCAGTGGCCTCTGAAGCGGCCGACCCGGTCGAGCAAAATGCAAACCATTCTGATCGTGGATGACGAGTCCCAGATCCGCAGCTCGCTGCAAGGCGTGCTGGAGGATGAGGGCTATAAGGCACTGCTCGCCGGCAGTGGCGAGGAGTGCATGGACACCCTGCGCCACAAATCAGTCGATGTTGTCCTGCTGGACATCTGGCTGCCGGGAATTGACGGCCTCGCGACGCTGGAGAAGCTGGTGGAAAGCGAAGATCATCCCGAGGTCATCATGATCTCAGGACATGGCAGCATTGAAACCGCGGTGCGCGCCACCAAGCTTGGGGCGTTCGACTTCCTGGAGAAGCCGCTGTCGATCGAGAAGACCTTGATCGTCCTCAAGAATGCGATCGAGGCCAAGCGGCTGCGCAGCGAGAACCTCGAATTCAAAAAGCAGTTTCACGCCAAGAGTGTCATCGTCGGCGACAGCATTCCCATGAAGGCGCTCCGTCAGCAGATCGCGCTGATGGCGCCCACGAATGGGCGGGTGCTGATCTATGGAGAATCCGGCACCGGCAAGGAGTTGGCGGCGCGTGCCCTCCACGCCCAGAGCCTGCGCAAGGATGCCATGTTCGTCGAGGTCAATTGCGCCGCTATTCCGGAAGACCTGATCGAGAGTGAACTGTTTGGCCATCGCATGGGCGCCTTTCCGGGCGCGGCTGCCGACAAGGAAGGTAAGTTCCAGAAGGCCGACGGGGGCACGCTCTTCCTCGATGAAGTCGGCGACATGAGCCTGAAGACCCAGTCCAAAGTTTTGCGCACCCTCGACGAAGGCCGCTTTGTCCCGGTGGGCGAAGAGGAGCCGATCACCGTGGACGCGCGGGTCATCGCCGCCACCAACAAGGACCTGGAAGAGGAAATCTCCAAGGGCAACTTCCGTGAAGACCTGTTTTACCGCCTGAATGTGATTCCTTTCTACGTGCCGCCGTTGCGCGAACGTAAAGAGGACGTTCCGCAACTGGCGCGGTACTTTCTCCGAGAGTTTTCCAACAAGTACGATCGTCGGCAGAAGGAGATGTCCGACGAGGCGCTGGACGCGCTGGTGCGCTATTCGTGGCCGGGCAATGTTCGCGAGTTGCGCAATCTGATTGAACGGATTGTGATCATGAATCCGACGGTCAGCAAGCTGGAGCGCAAGCACATGCCTACCTTGATTTATCGCGAAAGCGGCCGTCGCACCATGGGCGATTTTTCCAGCCTGCACCAGGCTCGCGCCGCTTATGAGCGTGACTATATCCTGAAGAAGCTGGACGAAAACCACGGCAGTGTGAGCCGCACCGCCGAGGTGCTCGGCTTGGAGCGCAGCCACATGTATCGCAAGATGAAGGCATTGGGAATCGCGGTGAAGGAGTAGGCGATAGTGAGCAGTGGATAGCTGGGAAAATACTTAGCTGGCGGGTTCACCGCTGCTTGAGTTGTTGACGTAAGGCTCTGAACGCATAGCCGGCGATTACGATTCTGAGTCGCAGAGACGGCATAAGAAAACGATTTGTTTATGGCAATCCCCGTTTTGAAAGAATCGTCAGGGACTTTGTCAATCTCTGAAACCGCTCCCATCCGAAGTGGGTGGAACCGGTGGCTCGTTGCCGGAGTCGTCGCACTCGCACTCTGTAGTACTTCGTCGTTGTGCCAGACGCCTTCTGCCGCAGACGAAATGCGAGCCGGTACTCTGGCTTACAAGTTTCTGGATTACTCCGGAGCCGCCGAACACTTTAAGGCCGCGCTCGAAATCGATCCCGATCTGACCCAGGCCCGGATCTTTCTGGCCACTGCTTACGCTCAGCAATACATTGCGGGCGACGACTCGGCCGCGAATGTCGCCATGGCGGCTCAGGCCATCGACGAATTCCAGAAAGCGCTAAACAGCAAGCCGACAGAAGCGGAGGAATACCGCAGCGTAGTTCCGATCGCGTCCTTGAGCTTCAACCTGAAGCGTTTCAATCAAGCCCGCGAATACTACGGGAAAGCCATCGAGCTCAACCCGGACGAAGCCCGCAACTATTTCATGATTGCCGTTATCGACTGGAGAGAAGCTTCTGCCGCGCGAGCCAAAGCCCGGAGAGAACTGGGACTGAATGAAAGCGAGATGATCAGCAAGCCCGAAGCCTGTGTCTCTCTGCGGGCCCAAAACCAGCAGAAGGTGGAGGATGGAATGCAGCGACTGCAGAAAGCCCTTGAGCTCCAGCCCGATTTCGACGATGCGATGGGCTACATGAACCTGCTGCTGCGCGAGCGGGCCGATTACGAGTGCGACGACCCCGAGGCCAGGAAGGCTGACCTGAAAGCGGCCGATGACTGGACCGACAAGGCCCTTGCGGCCAGGAAACCTGGCGCTGGGAAGCCGACGGCGGAGACGCCCATAACGAAACAGCCTTAAGATGTGGAACTATTGCTCTTCTCCCGAATCGGGATCTTCGGCCACTCCCGACATCTGCTCTAATTGCGTGCGCCAGTCCGTCTCTTGCACAAAGTCGCGCGAGTCGCGCCAGCCCGGCCGTACTTTGACGAACAACTCCAGGTAAACCTTGGTGTTGAGCAATCTTTCGATCTGGAACCGCGCTGCGGTGCCGATCTTCTTCAGGTTCGCACCCTGTTTGCCGATGAGGATGGCCTTCTGCCCGTCGCGCTCGCAGTAGATAGTGGCCGCAATGCGCGTCAAGCGGTCGCGCTCTTCGTATTGCTCGATCAGCACCGTCGTCGCGTACGGCACCTCCTGCTCGGTGGCCAGCAGCACTTGCTCACGGATGAGTTCGGCCACCAGAAAACGCTCGGGCTGGTCGGTGATCTGGTCTTTGGGGAAATATCGCGGTCCTTCAGGAAGCGCTTTGACGACCGCCTCCAGTAAGGTGTCCAGCCCCTGGCGTTTCATCGCCGAGATGGGAATGACCTCCGCGAACCCGTGCCGGTCTTTGTACTCGGCGATCAGCGGCAGCAGGCGTTGCTTGTCCAGCTTGTCGATCTTGTTCAGCAACAGGAAGCAAGGCTGCCCGCTCTTCTTCACAATGTCGAGCACGAACTTGTCACCCGTGCCAAACTTCTCCGCCGCATCCACGATGAGGAGCAGCAGGTCGCATCCCTCCAGTGCGTCATACACTTCTTTCATCATGCGGCGGTTGAGCGCGTTGACGGGCTTGTGGACGCCGGGCGTGTCCACCAGGACAATTTGCCCCGCGGGATGTGAGCGCCCTGCCCGAGCGTCTTTTGCCGGAGTGGGCTTCTTATTTTGACGCTCGACGCTAACAATGCCCTGGATGCGATTGCGAGTGGTTTGCGGCTTGCGCGTGACAATGGCAAGCTTTTCGCCGACCAGTGCATTCAGCAGCGTGGATTTTCCTGCGTTGGGGCGGCCGATGATGGAAACAAATCCGGAGCGAAATGCCATGTCAGGCCTGCACTTGCTTAGGCTCGAGGCTCGCCCGGACGCGACCCACACGGCGTTCGGTCGACGCCAGCACTTCAAATCGCAATCCGTTCTCGTGAAAAACTTCTCCCGCCTTCGGGATATGTCCGGCCAGCTCGCTTACCAGGCCGGCAATCGTGGTCGCTTCCCTTTCCTCGGGTCTGACGCCCAGCAGCTTCTCAAGCAGATCGACGTCGGTATTGCCGTTAAGGATGTAGGAGGTCTCGTTTTCCTTTACGACCTCTGACTTTTCGTGCTCATCGCGTATTTCGCCTACGATCTCTTCCACCAGGTCCTCGATCGTGACCACTCCTATGACGCCGCCATACTCGTCGATCACGATGGCCAGACGAATGTTGTCGCGCTGCATTTCGCGGAGCAATTCGCTGCCCAGCTTGGTTTCAGGAACGAAATATACATCGGTCTTCATCAGGTCGCGCACCGTCTTGGTGTGCGCTTCAACATCGGGGACCTGCAGCAGGTCCTTGGCGTAAACGATGCCCTTGATGTGATCGATATCGCTTTCATACACGGGAATGCGCGAATAGGGATACTGCTTCACCAGGTCGGTAAATTCAGCGATGGTCATGCTGGCGGGGACAGCAACGATCTCAGGCCGCGGCGTCATCACCTCGCGCACCGTCTTGTTGCCGAACTCGACTACCGACTGGATAAGATCGCGGTCGCTCTCCTCCAGAATCCCCTCTTCCTGGCCGGCTTCGATCAGCGCATCAACCGCTTCCGATGGGTGCTCCGGCTCCCGCTCTTTATGCTCCTTGGAGAGCGAGATCACGGAGAGCGCAAAGCCAAGAATCAGGGTGACCGGCAGTGCCAGATAGATTAGCGCGCGCAGCACTGGGACCCAGTGCTTCAGCCACTCGCCTCGCGTGCGCACGAAAAATACGTACGGCAACAGACGATTGAAGACCACGATGATCAGGATCAGACTTACCGCCGCCTGCACCAAATCGAGCACGACCCAGCGCTTCTCCAGGAACAGAACGTATCCCACCAGCACGCCGATGCTGGCCATGCAGAGTTGGGTAAGCACTGCCATGGACATCGCAGCCCGCTCGCGGCTCACACGCAGCCGGGGCTCGACGCTTTCCTCGTAAGCGTCGATGTTTTCTTGAAAATCGCGGGCCAGAAACTGCCCCATCTCAGCATGCAGACGATCAACGTAGGAGACCAGCGCCAGCACCGCCAGCAGGACCATGAGCAGGATGAATAACGGAAGGCTCATGTTCGGCGGCCTTGACGCTTGCGGGGGGCAGGTGAAGCGCTGTGCTTCTTCACGGCATGGGATGCGCTTTCATGCGCACGTTCAATCAATCCGGTGGGTAACTTAAGTTGTTTTCGCAATTCCGCTTCGCGAGCTTCCATCTCGCCATTGTCGATCTCGTGGTCATAACCGGCCAGATGCAGCAGGCCATGCAGGATAAGGATTCTTAATTCCGTTTCCGCCGAGTGTCCTAATTCGGCCGCGTTCTCTGACGCAATTTCTCCGGAGATCGCGAGGTCGCCTGCCGATTTCAGGCGATTGGGGGCCAGCCGAAAGGTGAGAATGTCTGTCGCCTCGTCTTTCTTGCGAAAGCGGCGATTCATGTCGCGAAGCTCGCGGCTGGAGGTGATGAAGATACAGACCTCGCCGCCGACGCCCACCGCACGTTGAGCTTTACCCGCGAACCGTGCCAAAGCTCGTTCGCGTACTCCTCCAGGCTGGTGCTCTAGTATGACCACTTTCTTCGCAAGAACAAATGGGAGGGCACACAAGCCCTCCCACACCATGATACCAAGTCTTACTCGGCCACGCGATCTTGTGCTCCAGGCGGCAGTTCTGCCGGAGGAGCCTCCGCCAGATGCACTTCGGGTTCGATGGCCGAATACGTTTGTCCATTGCTGCTACGAGCCGCGGCATAGCCATTGCCGTTCTTCAGTTCAAGCGTCAGAGACAACTGCTCGTTGCGGCCCTTGTAATCGTCGTAAGCGCGGATGATGCGCTGCACCAGGTGGTGCCGCACCACATCGCCTTCGTCGAAGTAGCAGAAGCGAAGTCCTTCCACGTTCTTCAGAATGTCCACCGCTTCCAGCAGGCCGCTGCGATTCGAGTTGGGCAAATCGATTTGCGTGATGTCGCCGGTTATGACCGCCTTCGAGTTGAAACCCAGGCGAGTTACAAACATCTTCATCTGCTCGGAGGTGGTGTTCTGCGCCTCGTCCAGGATGACGAACGAATCGTTCAGCGTGCGCCCTCGCATGAACGCAATTGGCGCGATTTCGATCACATTCTTCTCCAGATAGCGGTCCACCTTTTCGGTTTCGAGCATATCGTAGAGCGCGTCGTAGAGCGGGCGCAGATAGGGATCGACCTTCTCCTGCAGCGTCCCCGGCAGGAAGCCGAGACGCTCGCCAGCTTCCACCGCCGGCCGCGCCAGAATGATGCGGTTGACGCGCTTCGACATCAGGGCCGCGATCCCCATGGCGACGGCAAGATAGGTTTTGCCGGTTCCCGCCGGGCCGATGCCGAATACCATGTCATGCTTCTCAATCGCTTCCAGGTATCGGCGCTGGTTAATGCTCTTGGGCTGCACCGTGCGCTTGCCAAAGGAGCGTTGCTTGCCCGCCTCGGCCAGCCCGCGCAGGGTGGCGGTCGAATCGGTCGTCAGGACCCGGATCATCGATCCCAGGTCGCCGTTGACGAAGGCATAGCCGTTGCGCAACAGGTGCTGGTAGTCGGTGAAAACCTGCTCAGCCCGTCCCACATCGCTGGCCGCTCCAGCGATCTCGATGGAATCGGACTGCATGGCGATGGTGACGTTCAAGCCATCTTCCAACAGCCGCAGGTTTTCGTCGCGGGTGCCGAACAAGGTCTCGATGTTAGCGCTGATCTCAATATTCTTCTTCATCTAGACTCGGATGTTTGCCTCCTGGCCCTGTGCTTCGCAGCCGGCTGCACGACGATCAGCGCAACCGTACCGGTCTGAGGTTTGGACTCGTGACAGTATCTTGACGTGGAAAGGGAACTGCTGCCGGAAAGTTCGCCGAGGCGAAAACCTACTCTCATTGGCGGCTAGCGTATCCCCGATTCGGGAAAGAGTCAATGGCACCCACGCGCCAGCTAGTGCCCCTCAGGGTACTTTTTTAACTTCCTCGCCACAAATCCGTCCCTCACCACCTTAGTTAGATGGCCCGCTCGACCAAAAGGAGCGCTCCAGAGACACCAAGAAATCGCCCTCCTTGCCGACCTGAAGTCGAGCCCGGAATACCAGCTTAACCCGAGTTGGTAGCTTCTATCCCCGGGCAGATGGCCAACATCGCCCGCGCCGATTTGCCCGATACCTGGGCGATCCGGTAAAATTGACCTTCGGCTCACGTCGACAATTCTCACCGAAGGATTACAGCAAAATATGGCAGACCATTTTTCGGCGCTTAAGCGTGCGCGCCAGACCGTAAAGAAGACTGCGCGCAACCGCGCCAACACCTCGCGCCTGCGCAGTGCACTGCGCTCTTTGCGCGAGGCCATTGCCAAGGGCGACAAGGAAGCCGCCAAGGCCGCCTACAGCGCGACGGTTTCCGTCGTGGACAAAGGCGTGCAGAAGGGTGTTCTCCACAAGAACACGGCCAGCCGCTACAAGGCCCGTCTCAGCAAGCGGGTGAAGGCAGTGGCGGCGAAGTAGTCAGAGACTCTGCTTCCAAAAAATCAAGGCGGGCCAAGAGCCCGCCTTTTCGCACGTTTGGGATTCCTGCTTACTGCAGAGGTACGCGGCGCCCTCCCTACCTCGGTGGTGAATTATTTTCCCGCCGCTTCGCTCTGCGGCTTCCAGCGCAAGATCGGCTTCCTGGCTGCCATGGTTTCGTCGAGCCGCGAGATGCGCGTATTGTGCGGCGCGTCGAGGATGATCTCCGGATTCTCCTGGGCCTCCTCGGCGATGTTCTTCATCGCGTCGATAAACATATCAAGCGACGCCTTCGACTCGCTTTCCGTGGGCTCGATCATCAGCGCTCCGGCCACCACCAGCGGAAAGCTCACGGTATAGGGATGGAAGCCGTAATCGATCAACCGCTTGGCGATGTCGCCGGTCTTGATTCCCTTGGGCGTCTGTAGGCGATCGCTGAACACCACCTCGTGCATGGTGGGAGTCTTATACGGCAGGTCGTAGGTGTCCTCCAATCCGTGGCGAATGTAGTTCGCGTTCAGCACCGCGTCTTCGGTGGTCTGCCGCAAACCATCCGGGCCGTTGGCCATAATGTACGCCAGAGCGCGAACATGCATTCCGAAGTTGCCGTAGAACATCCGCACCCGTCCAATGGACTTCGGGCGGTCGTAGTCGTAGCCGAGGGTGCCGTCCGCTTTGGTGACCAGCACCGGCGTTGGCAGGAAGGGCTCGAGAATGTTCTTGCATGCCACCGGCCCGGAACCGGGACCGCCTCCGCCGTGCGGCGTCGAAAACGTCTTGTGCAGGTTCAGGTGCATCACGTCGACGCCGAAATCTCCTGGACGTACCTTGCCGACCAGTGCATTCATGTTGGCGCCATCCATGTAGAGCAGCGCACCCTTGGCGTGCAGGACCTCGGCAATCTTGTGGATCTCCTGCTCGAACACCCCCAGCGTGTTGGGATTGGTGAGCATTAGTGCAGCAACATCTTCGTTCACCTGAGCTTCCAGCGAGGCGATGTCCACCATGCCGGCGGCGTTCGATTTCAGGTTCTCCACGTTGTAACCCACCATCGCCGCTGTTGCCGGATTGGTTCCGTGCGCGGAGTCGGGGATAAGGATCTTCTTGCGCGGATTACCCTGCGACTCGAGATAGGCGCGGACCAGCAGAATTCCCGTGAACTCGCCATGGGCGCCGGCCGCAGGCTGCAAGGTTATTGCATCCATGCCGGTGATTTCCATGAGCTGGTCACGGAGCATCTGCTGGATCAGCAGCGCGCCTTGCGAAATACGCTCTGGCTGATAGGGATGCGCTTCCGCCAAACCCATGAGGCGGGCCACATACTCGTTCACCCGAGCGTTGTACTTCATAGTGCACGAGCCCAGCGGATACATGCCGTGGTCCACGGCGTAGTTCCACGTGGAAAGCCGGGTGAAGTGGCGGATGATCTCGATCTCGCTCACCTCCGGCATGTGCCCAAGGTCTTCACGCATGTGTTCTCCCAGCAGCTTCTCCGGATCGATGTCAGGCACATCGAGCGGCGGCAGCTTGTAGGCGCTTTTGCCGGCCGATGAGCGCTCGAACAGCAGGACCTCGTTCTGGCTGATGTGGGTGGTGGCTTTGCGGATCTTCTCGTTCCAGTTCACAGCGCTACCTCCCGGGCGGCCGCATCAATCGAGGCCCTCGTCGTCGTCTCCGTGCAACACCACAGCGATGCATTGCCCAGCTCGGGGTAAAGCTTCTTGAGCGGGAAGCCGCCGATGATGCGCTGGCTGAGCAGCTTGTCGTTGACCGCATATGGGTCGGCTTTGGTCTGAATGACGAACTCGTTAAACCGCGGCGCCCCTTCGAACATTACGGTCGCGCCGGCCTTCTTAAACTCACCGGCGGCGTAGTGCGCCTTGGCCAGGTTCTGGGTCGCCAGTTCCTTCAGTCCTTCGCGGCCGTAAACCGTCATGAAGATGCAACACATCAACGCGACCAACCCCTGGTTGGTGCAGATGTTCGAGGTCGCCTTCTCCCGGCGGATGTGTTGCTCGCGAGTGGAAAGTGTCAGCACAAATCCGCGCTTGCCATTGCGGTCGCGGGTCTCGCCCACCAGACGTCCCGGGATCTGGCGGACAAACTGCTCGCGTGTTGCCAGCACCCCGCAGTAGGGTCCGCCGAAACCCAGCGGCACGCCAAACGACTGCGCTTCCATGCTCACGATATCGGCTGCAGCCGGAGGCTTCACAATGCCCAGTGAAACCGCCTCGGCAATCGAGACGATCAGCAGCGCGCCCTTCTTGTGCACGATCTCACCCACCGCAGCGGCATCCTCAATCGTGCCGAAGAAGTTGGGCGACTGAATCAGCACGCCGGCAGTTTCGTTGTCGATCGCCTTGTCGAGCAGTTCCAGGTCCACGCGGCCATTCTCACGGTAACCGACGGTCGAGACCGGCATGCCCTGATAACGGGCGTAAGTGGTAATGACCTCGCGATACTCGGGATGCACGCTGCTGGCTACAACCGACTTGTGCCGGCCGGTGATGCGGGCGGCCATCATCAGCGCTTCGGCGGCGCCGGTCGAGCCGTCGTACATGGAGGCGTTGGCCACGTCCATGCCGGTCAGTTCGCAAATCATGGTCTGGAATTCGAAGATCGATTGCAGCGTGCCCTGCGCGATCTCCGGCTGGTAAGGCGTGTAAGCGGTGAAGAACTCGCCCCGCGAAACCAGCGAGTCAATGACCACCGGACGATAGTGCGAGTACGCACCCGCGCCCAGAAACGTAGCGTAACCCTGCGCGCTCTCGGCGGCACGCTGGCGGAAAAATTCCACGATCTCGCTTTCCGCGTAGGCGGGCGGGATGTCGAGATCGCGTTTGAGCCGGTACTCCGCCGGGATGGCCGCGAAGAGATCGTCGATCGACTTGGCGCCGATCTCGCGCAGCATGACCTCGCGGTCACTTTCAGATTTGGGAAGATAGCGCATGGGTACCTGTAACTTTCCTGGGCAATGTATGAAGAGGTGCTGTAGTGCTGCCGACGGAAACACCGAATCGGCTTAACTCCGCGGCAAGACATCGCGTCCTGCCGGACGAACAACTAAAGTCACACGAATGCCGTATTCATTGCGGAGGCCGCCCTTCCCGGTGCCTTCGCAGATCTTCCAGAATGGCTTCGACGGTAATCTCGGTCGGGTCAATGCGCCGCTCGTGCGATTCCACGACAGTGACTAGGCGTGCTGCCGCGTCACCAAGTATTTGAATCGAGCGCCCCTGTTCCTGGATGGATTCCTTCATCTCCAGGATGTCATCGTACAGCCGCCCCAGCGCCTTCCAGAACTCTTCAGAGTTGGCGAAGTCCATGATTGCCTTCTCGCGTTTGCGTTTGCCTTAAGACACTTGCTCATAATGTATCGCAATCTTCCGCCTTAATGTCCGCCCTCTTCGGCCACAAACTTCTCGTAGTCGGCCGCCGAGAGCAACTGGCTCGCCTCGTTAGCGTCCTTCAGCGCCACCTTGATCATCCACGCGCTATGAGCGTCCTTGTTCACCTGCTCGGGCGAGGTGTTCAGCGCCTCATTCACCGCGGTCACCGTGCCCGACACCGGCGCGAACAAATCCGAAACCGCCTTCACCGACTCGACTGTGCCAAATGTCTTACCGGCGGTAATCTCGGACCCGACTTTGGGCAGCTCGACAAACACGATGTCGCCCAGCGAATCCTGCGCATGGTCGGTGATGCCGATGGTCCCGGTGTTCCCTTCCACCTTCAGCCACTCGTGTTCCTTGGTGTACTTGTAGTCAGTGGGATAAGCCATCTTTGCCTCCTCAGCACAGGACTCGTGCGTCGGTCAGAATCAAATGCAAATTAAACTCATTTTTCCTTGTCGAGTCGACGCTTCGACGATTTCTGCTTCGCTCCGCGCTCAACCCTGTTTCGCAGCAGAACTAAGAACCCACACCCTCGTCCGCCGAAGGGCCGTAAATGGACGGTACCGCTACATCGTTCAGACGAAGATAAACGCCTAGTTGGGCCCGGTGATGCACCAGATGATTGAGGAACATCTCGCGGTACGCCAGGAAACGAGAGCCTGCGAAGAGCACTTTGCCCTGCATCGCCAACTTCCAGTGATCGTTCCATGCGTCTTCCGGCAAGCCAGCCAGCGCATTCCGAGTCTTGGCTGCGCCTTCCTCAAAGACCCTGACCAGTTGGGCAGCCGATTCCAGTTGCAGGGGCTTGAAGCTGCGCTGGGAGAAGTCCAACTCTGGAGTCGTCAGGATGGTCAAGCCGAAGCCAGGGAGTTCCGCGACATGAGGCGCGAGCCGCCCCAGCGGCATGGACTTCGGATGAGGCACGAATTCCGGTTTGTCCGCGGGAACGCGTTCCAGCGTGGCGCGCGTCTTCTTCATTTCATCGTCAAATTCAGCCAACAAGAATTCATTCATGGTCATGGGAGGTCTCTTTTATCTCAGGCCTGTTTCTTCGGCCGCTTATAAAACGGCGTCGGAACCACTTTGCACTTCACTGACTGGCTGCGGATCTCCACAGCAACTTCATGGTCGATTGCCGACTGCTCGACGGGGACGTAGGCCAGCGCAATGTTTTTCTTCAGGAACGGCGCATACGATCCGCTGGTCACATAGCCGATCTCTTTGCCGCTCAAATCGAGCACTTTGTAACCATCGCGGGGAATTCCGCGGTCCACCGACTCCAGCCCCACCAGAGTTCTCTTGATGCCGTCGGCCTTGGCGCGATCCAGCGCATCTCGCCCAACGAACGCGCCTTTCTCCATCCTGAGGAAACGGTCCAGGCCGGCCTCCCAGACATTGATCGTGTCGGAGATCTCATGCCCATAGAGTGGCAGTTTGCCTTCCAGTCGCAAAGTATTTCGCGCGCCCAGTCCGCAGGGCACAATCCCGAATTCTTCGCCCGCCTTCAACACCTCGTTCCACACTCGCGCACTGGTGGCTTCGTCGGTGGGAACGTAAATCTCGAACCCGTCTTCGGCGGTGTAGCCGGTGCGTGCGATCATAATGTTTGGCAAACCGCAAACCGTTCCGTGCGTAAACCAGTAGAACTTTACTTTCGACAAATCCGCGTCGGTCAGCTTCTGTAGCGTGTTCACGCCTTTCGGCCCCTGGATCGCGATCTGAGTGTAGTTGTCGCTCAGATTTTCGACTTTGACATCGAACTGCCGGGTGTTTTCCGTGACCCAGTTGACGTCCTTCTCGCGCGTGCCGGCGTTGATGACCAGCATGTAATCGTCCTCGCCGAGGCGATGCACGATCACGTCATCCACGAACGTTCCCTGCGGATAGAGCATGGCCGAGTACCGGCACTGGCCAATGGACATGCCGGCCGCATCGTTCATGGTGATGTGTTGCACGGCGGCAAGGGCCTGCGGCCCGGAGATGCGAATGTCACCCATGTGACTGACATCGAAAACGCCGACTCCGGTGCGGACCGCCAAATGCTCTTTCATCAGACCGCCGACGGAAGGGTATTCCACCGGCATGTCCCAGCCGTTGAAGTCGACCATCTTCGCGCCCATCTGGCGATGGACTGCATTCAAGGCAGTCTTGCGGACTGGCGTGGCCGCCAGGGTTTCAGAAGACAATCGGGAATCCTTTGGCGCACAGATCGCGCGGTGAAGGTTGGTGCAACCAAGTACGGTACCATGCGCGAAATTGGGGGTCAACGGAAGCGGCCGAGCGCGGGCAAAACGCTGTCCGGGTGAGCAAATTTAGTTCCAACTTCCTCGCTTTAGGGAAAACTCCTTGTTACGAAGGTACATGTCCGTCCCGTTTTGGACTTGCACTTTCGTAACCCCCGACGAACGCCGATATCACAGACTCCTGCAACCCAATTCCGCTATAGGTGTAGTTGGGTTGTTCTGCAATGGGAACCTGGCCCGATTTCGGAATTCGCACCCCGCTATCTCCACCCTGCCGGATTTGCCTGGGCGCCGCTTTCTCCTTCCTCCTGGTGCTCCTGTTGCCGTGTTACGGGCTCGCTCAAGACGGCTCTTCGGCGCTGAATGGCATTGTCGAGGACATCACGGGAGCGAGGGTCCCTGCGGCTGCGGTCGTTGTCGCCAATCCGGAAAACGGATTTCACCGCGAATCGGTGGCTGACGGCACCGGCAACTTCAGCTTCGGCATGTTGCTGCCCGGGCGCTACATCGTGAGCGCGTGGGCAAAGGGAATGGCAACTTCTGCCGGCACTCCCGTAGAACTCTACGTTGGCGGAGTCGAAAACCTGCAACTGCGGCTTGCCCCGATCGGACGGACGGAGACCGTCGCGGTCAGCGCTCAACCCGAGACGATGGATACTCAAAGCAGCGGCGTGTCGCACGTCGTCCCGCAACAGGCGATCGATAACTTGCCGCTGAATGGCCGCCGCTTTGCGGATCTGGCTCTGCTGACTCCGGGGGTAACCCAGGATCCGCGCAGTCTTACTTCTAACTCCAACGGCGATCTGGCGTTCGGGGGCATCCGCGGATTCCAGAACAACTTTCTGGTGGACGGCGCCGACAACAACAACTCCTTCTACGCCCAGGCCAGGGGACGCTATCGCGCTCCCTATCAGTTCAGCAACGAGGTCATCAAGGAGTTCCGTGTCTCTTCCAACTCCTACAGTGCCGAACTGGGGCGGGCGGGCGGCGCAGTGTTCAACGTGGTGACGAAGTCCGGCAGCAACGATTGGCATGGCACGTCGTTCTATTACCTTCGCGACCGCTTCTTCGACGCCCAGCAGCCGCTGGCTACCTGTAAGCCCGACGATCGCCAACAGCAATTCGGCTTTACCTTGGGGGGACCGATCCGCAAAGACCGCGCTTTCTTCTATGCCGGCTTTGACGAGAATCTGTTAACGGTCCCCTCCATTATGCAGTTCGCCAAGGGCGCGGCCACGGTCGTTCCCCAACCTGCCGACTACGACTACACCGACAAGCAAATGGTGCTGGCGGCGGCGCAGCAACTAAACGGCATGGCGGGCGCCTATCCCACCACCATGAGCGGTAACGCGGGATTCGCCAAGCTGGATTACACCTTCTCCCCAAAACAGATCGCTTTCCTGCGTCTCAGCACCTCGCGCTACACCGGCACCAATAACGTATTCTTCGATCCCTCCAGCGAATTAACCAGCTACGCCGAGAGCGAAAACGGAACGGAGACGGTGCGCACGGAGAGTCTGGCGGCGTCATTGGTGAGTGCCTGGACCAACAATCTCGCCACCAATCTGCGCGCGCAGTTTTCGCGCGACGTACAGGAGTCCGTCGCCAACTCCGACCAGCCCCTCACCAAGATCTACAACATCATTGCCGGCTTCGGACGCTCCAGCATCCTGCCGCGGACTACGCGGGAACACAAGCTGCACATCGCCGATACCCTCAGCTATAACACCGGCCGGGTGCAATGGAAGTTCGGCGGAGACTTCATCCAAGCCTGGATCTATAACTATTACCCCTCGATGTTCGGCGGCGAGTACTACTTCGACGATGTGAAGGTCAACCCCTGGACCTATGCGCCCATGAAGTACGGCGAACCGCTGACTCCGTTGCGCGCCTTTGCCCATGACGTGCCGCGTTATTACATGCAGAGTTTCGGAACAGCGGTGTCGCATCCCAACACGCGGTTCTATTCCGCCTTCGTACAGAGCACCATACGCGTCAGCCGCAGCTTCACTCTCAACCTGGGCCTTCGTTATGACCTACAGACCTTCGAGCCGGGCCAACTGGTAACCAATCCCTTGTATCCGCCGGCGGGAAAAGTTCCGACCGACAGCAACAACTTCTCACCACGCGTCGGCTTTTCTTATTCGCTCGGCGAGCGCCACCCGCTGGTGCTGCGCGGAGGCGCCGGCATTTTCTACACTCCTGTTCCTGCCATATACGCCTCCCAGGTGACAAACAAGAACGGCGCTGCACAAAGCCAGATATTTCTGGATCTCATGCAGCCCGCCCAGGCGGCACTGTTTCCGAAATACCCCGCTCCGTTGGTCAACTGTCCCGCTGGAGCAACGGTATGCGTGCCGCCGGCGTCCCTCGCGGGTTTGTTGACCAGCCAGGTTTCGGCTTTCGCGCCGAACTTTCAGACACCCTATGTGGCGCAGGCGAACCTGACCGTGGAGCGCGAACTCGGTGCGAAGGTCACGGCCGAGGTCAGCTATCTCTACGTCCACGGAGTACATCTGATTCGCTCGCTGGACGTTAATCTTCCCAAGCCGACCATCACCGATTATCCCGTTTACAACGACGACGGATCGGTCTTCCTAGGCATGGACCAGGTAGCCTCGTTTGCAACGTGGCAGACCACGCGTTCCGTGAGTTGTCCCTATCCCCCGTGCATCAACGATGTTCAACGGCCGGATCCACGACTAGGGATCATCAACTCGTTTGAGAGCGGATCGAGCAGTGTCTACAACGGAATGACGGTATCGCTAAAGCGACAGATCAACCACGGTGTCTTCTTTCGCGTCGCTTACACCTTTGCGAAGGCGATCGACGATGGGCAGGATGCTCTGGTCGTCGGGCGTCCCGGCAATGTGCAGAATGTTTACGCCACTGCCTTGGAGCGCGGACTCAGCGTTACCGACCAGCGAAACCGATTCCTGGCGGCAACCGTGGTAGAGCCCCGCGCCATGCATTTCGATAACGGTGCGCTGAACGCCCTGCTGAACCACTGGAAATTTTCCAGCGTCGTCACCTTCGGTTCCGGCCGGCCTTTCAACGCAACCATGGCGGGTGACGCAAACCAGGACGGGAACACGTACAACGACCGGCTGCCGGGTTACACGCGCAACGCGTTTATCGGACCTGCGTATTTCACCACCGACATGCGAGTGACCCGCATCGTGCAACTGTCCAGCCGAGCCCGCCTGGAGCTTCTCGCCGAATCCTTCAATCTGACCAACCGCACCAATCTGCGGGTCAACATTGCCGACGACGGCTTTTACAACTCCGCCGGCCAGTTTGTCGCATACTCCACAAAAGTGAATGGAAAGATGTATCCTGGCCAATTCAATATTAATTCGCAGTTCTTGTTGCCCACCAGCGCGTATGCTCCCCGCCAAGTGCAGCTCTCTGTAAGGCTCAATTTTTGATATGGATACAGCGGTCAATACCACGTTAATGGTGGTCGCGAGTTACGCTTTAGTTTTGCCCGGTTGTGAGAGTCTTTGCTTGACTTCCCACGGGAACGCTGGGATAACTACTATGTCCTTTCGGACGAGTTTGGGGGTGTTTGCTGTTTGGCGGAAGTTCGCATTCAAGAAGGTGAATCCTTAGAAAACGCCTTGCGGCGTTTTAAGCGAAAGGTCCAGCAAGAGGACATCATCAAGGAAGTGAAGCGTCACTCCTTTTACCTCAAGCCGGGCGAAAAGAAGCGCGTGAAAGAAGCGTTGGCGCGCAAGCGCAGCCGCAAGAAGGCACGTAAAGAGCAGGACTAATAACACGGTTGGGCCGCTGTTCTACAGGCGGCCCTTCGTTTTCCCAATTCCTGGTTGGGAAATTTTATCTGGCCGTGCCGCGGTCTTATAGCAGTAACCATGCGCCCTCGCGCGTGGCGGGCCGAACCCGGGGAGATCTACCTGAGCGATGGAATTTGCGGCTGTCGGCGCGGATGCCCAGTCCGGTCCTGACGACGGCGGCAAGTGGACCCCCTCCATGGCCTGGGATCGCGGACTGGAGGGAGCAACTCTCCATGGAATTCCAGGACAAGGTTCTTAAGTGTATTGACTGCGGCGCTGACTTCGTCTTTACCGCTGGAGAACAGCTGTTCTTCCACGACAAGCAGTTCAAGAACGAACCCAAACGTTGCAAGGCCTGCAAAGGCAAACGGTCCAACTCACTGGGACCAATCTCCCCGGGATCGCGTCCCAGAGTGGAGACCAGAACCAACTGTTCCGGCTGCGGCAAGGAGACCACCGTCCCCTTTAAGCCGACCCAGGGCCGGCCCGTGTTTTGCCGGGAGTGCTTCCAACAGCGGCGAACCACCGCTGCCACTGCCTGAAGCTTTCAATCACTCGTTCGCGCCCGACCTCCTGCCGTGAATCCGAGGGATGTCCTTGCGCCGCCGTACGCCAAGGTTTTCCGACGACAACAGTCATCGCGCTTCGGGTCCCGCTTCCTCTCGCTCCCCGTCTTGGTTTATGTTTCCGAAGGTCGGCCATGCCGTCCGCCGGCAGACAACAAATTCATGCGCCCTGGTCATAGACTCATCGCCATACTGGCTGTCCTCAGTGCAACACTGCCGGCGCTGGCACGCGAAGCCTTCGATGGCGTCTCCTGGACGCCCCGTTCCATCCAAGTCGGTTCCCCCTGTCTGTTTAAGATCGAGATGTCGACCGCACCTGCCAGCGTGAAAGCGACGTGGCAGGGACGCGATCTTATCTTCTTCCCGGTCGGCCAGCATCATGTCTGGTATGGGCTCGCCGGAGTCGATGTCGACGCCGCCCCGGGCAACGACAAGCTGGAGCTGGAGGCCACCATGGCCGATGGACGCGTGGTCCGTGCAGTGCGCGAGATCAAGGTCTCACCGTCCTCTTACAAAACAGAGAAACTGAGAGTGCCTGACCGGTTCGTACAACCGGATGCGCAGACCCTGAAACGAATCGCAGCCGACAAGGAAGCCAAGCAACAGGCGTTCTCCCATCAGATTGCATCTCCCGAGTGGTTAGGCTCCTTTGAGCCTCCCGTGGACACTACGGTGTCCGAGGGATTCGGGACGCGGCGAACGTTCAATGGCAAGCTGGCCAGTGTGCATCGCGGTCTGGACTATCACGCAAAAGAGGGAACACCGGTCAGGGCGTCGAATGCCGGGACGGTTGTCCTGGCCCAGGACCTTTTCTATGAAGGCAACTGCGTGATTATCGATCACGGCCAGCAATTCATGACCCTGTACATGCATCTGTCGCAAATCCAGGTCACGCCCGGCGAGACCGTCAAGCAAGGCCAACCGATCGGTTTGAGCGGAGCTACCGGCCGCGCCACCGGGCCGCACCTGCACGTAGCCGTGCGTTGGCAAGGCGCATATCTCGATCCGGCCCGGCTTTGGTTGTTAGCGTTACCCACTTTGCGCGGGGCCGACAGCCGGCAATAGCGGCTAATCACTTCCCGGCAAGTCAGTGGACTTGTTTCCGTAGAGTTCTTCCCTGCGGGTTTCCAACTTGTCCGTCCTGGAAAGACCTATGGTCCGTGACTGCCGTCACTGACAGCAAACTGCGGCCAGTGGATAATACCTCACGACTCAACATCGGTTTTCGACGCGCTAATTGGAGGCATCTATGTGGGCCATGTCAGTGCCTATTGCTTGTTTGGTATTGATCGCGTTGCTGGCGATCTATGTTCCTACGATCTACATCCGCAAGACCAACAGGATGATCCACCTCCTGGAAGAAATCGCCGCCAGTTCACGCAAGTAGAGGTTCAGCCAAACGCGGCCGGGACGCTTCCACCGCTGTCTTGCCTCTAACTCGAAACCGCGGACTCTAGCGATGGATTGACTCGGTTAACGTCTGCGTGGACGAGTACGCCTGTACCCGGGCCCCTCCCATGAGGGTGCAGAGCCATGAGCATCTAGCTCACTGCGGCCTTCGGAGTGACACCCTTCGGCGCCTTCTGCTGCGGGTGGACTTTCGTGTCCTGGTGGGTGATCAAAAGCGATTCGAGTTGACGCAGCAGTTCGGGAGTATTGACCGGCTTCACCAGCAAGGTCTGCGCCCCGTTGTTCCGCCAGTCGTTGCCCAGTGCGGGGTACGCCGTGAGGATCGCCGTGGCCGGGTCATAGGGCTGCTGCCGCGCGATGCGGATCACGTCGTAACCCGCGGTCTCGCTCTCCATCCGCATGTCGGTGATGACCATCTCGAAGACGCCGTCTTTCATTTTGTGCTTGGCCTCTTTGACCGAAGCCGCGGTGTCAACCTCAAAACCATTCATTTCCAGAACTGCGCGGAGGGTGAGAAGAATTGCCAGCTCGTCATCGACCAGCAGGATGCGACGTTTCATTTAGGATTCTCCCGGGTAAGTGCGGTTCGAACGCACAGCGGCTGGGTGAGATGCAAGTTCTGCCCGATTAGTTGCCGATGAGGAGGGACCAGCATCTCCCGGCACCGCATTTACCCTAAGTATAATGATTTTGTGGCCACTTATCATGTGGAGAACTTCGGATGCCGCGCAACCCAGGCCGATGGCGCAGCCATCGAGCGCCAACTGCTCGACTGCGGCATGGAGCGTGCCGGCGCCGCCGAAGCCGAAGTCGTCGTCCTGAACACCTGTACGGTCACTGCTTCCGCCGATCAGGACGCACGCGCCGCCATCCGCCGTATTCACCGCGAAAATCCCGCAGCGAAGATCCTGGTCACGGGCTGTTACGCCCAGCGCGCTCCGCAGGAATTGTCGGCTTTGCCGGGCGTCAGTCTGGTCGTTGGCAATTCGCACAAGCACGAGCTGGCCGGCTACGCCTTACCGCTGGCCGGCGGCGACGGGTTTATTCCGCTGGCGCAACTTGGCAATGGCGATTCGAAAACGGTTGTCGGCGACATCTTCGCTCACACCGAATTGATGGCGGCCCCGGTTTTCGACGGCGATTGCTTCGAGAAGACGCGCCCCAATCTCAAGGTCCAGGATGGCTGCAATAACCGCTGCTCGTTCTGCATTATTCCTTACGTGCGCGGCAAGAGCCGCTCGCTGAAACTGGATCATGTGTTGCGCGAGGTGGACGCGCTGGTGGCCAACGGCTATCGCGAGATCGTGCTCTCCGGCATCAACCTGGGACGATGGGGACGCGAGCTGACACCCCGCACGAACTTCGCCGCGATGCTGCGCGCGATCATGGAGCGAACGTCGATCGAGAAGCTCCGCATCAGTTCGGTTGAGCCCATGGACTGGACGAATGAAGTAATCGAACTGGTCGCGTCATCGGCGCGAATCGCCAAGCATGCGCATGTGCCGCTACAGTCCGGCAGCGACCGGATTCTGCGCAAGATGCATCGCAAGTATCGTCCCTGGCACTACGCCGACCGCATCGAACGCATTCGCCGCGGCATGCCCGACGCGGCCATTGGGGCGGATGTGATGGTCGGCTTCCCTGGCGAAACCGAAGACGACTTCGAGCAGACGCGCGCGCTCATCGAGCGCCTGCCGTTTACCTATCTGCACGTGTTCACGTATTCCTCCCGTCCGGGAACGCCATCGGCAGAAATGCCGGAGCAGGTCCCGGTCCACATTGCACGCGAGCGCAACCGTGTGCTGCGTGAGTTGATAGCTCGCAAGAAGCGCGATTTCATGCAGTCGTTCGTCGGCCGTGAACTGGAAGCCATCACGCTGACACAGTTTGACGGCGAGTTCACGGAAGCGCTGACCGACAACTATCTGAAGCTGCAAATTCGCGGGCGGCACAAGAGTAATGAGTGGCTGCGATGCCGGGTCGAAGTCGTCGCAAATGACGCTCTGGTGGGCTCTCTCGACACGTTTGTGGCTTCCGTTCCAGCCGCTATCGTCGCAGCTCCCATGCTATACTTTTGATTCAGTACATTTGCACCGGAGGACCGTATCGATAAACGTTTCATCCGCACCAACGAGCGCATTCGGGCCCGCGAAATTCGGGTGATCGATGATGAAGGCAACCAGCTTGGGATCATGACGCCTTACGACGCGCTCAAAGTTGCCCGCGAAAAAACCCTCGACCTGGTTGAAGTCTCCCCCACCGCGCAACCCCCCGTGTGCCGCATCATGGACTACGGGAAATACCTGTACCAGCAGGAGAAGCGCGAGCGCGAGGCCAAGAAACACCAGCACCAGATCACGGTCAAGGAAGTCAAGTTCCGCATCAACGTGGACGATCACGACTACGAGACCAAGAAGAACCATGTGCTGCGCTTCCTCGCCGAGGGCGACAAGGTGAAGGCGACCATCTTTTTCCGCGGACGTGAAATGTCGCGGCAGAACCTAGGCCGCATTATTCTGGAGCGCTTGATTACCGACCTCGGCGATAAAGGGATCGTGGAATTTCGGCCCCGGCAGGAAGGCAACACGCTGCACTTGATCCTGGCGCCGCCGAAGGCGCAACCGCCAGCCAAGCCGCACAAGGCAGAAGCCAAGCCGCCCGCTCCCAAGCCGGAGAAGAGCGCGGCTCCGCCGCCGGCGCCTCCACCGCAGCCGCAGTAACTCCCCTGAGCCGGGATATGCGCAGACCAGCCCGGGCTAGTGCTTACCACTGTTTGGTTCAGGTAAATACGCGGCTGGATTCTTGTTCTCCGGGCCTCTGTTAGGGAAGCGCTGCGCTGGCAGGGTTGGCGCGTTTATGTTGTAATAGAGAGATACTATGCCGAAGCTGAAGACACATAGCGGAGCGGCCAAACGCTTCAAGAAGACAGGTACGGGCAAGATCAAGCGCGGACACGCGTACAAGCGCCACATCCTGACTTCCAAGGGAACCAAGCGCAAGCGCCAGCTCGATACCGACGTGATGCTTGACAAGGCCGACGTGCCCAAGATCAAGCGCATGATTCCTTACTAACACCCCCAAGGAGCGCAAGAACGGCGCTCCTCGGGGACCCCCTTTCGCCGCATGGTGCGGCACCCGGCATGAACGCCCCCAGGGGGTGCCCCGTTCTAGCGAAGCTAGGGCGGGAGTTGACGGGCAACAGCGTGTGAAGAGGTAAATCCGGCCCCTCAGCGAGAACGAGCGTGGTCAACTGCCTTGCCTCCAGCCGCTTAACGATGTGAAAAAGGAGCAGCAATGCCTCGTGTAAAACGTGGTACCAAGCGCCGCGCGCGCCGCAAGAAGATACTGGAGCGTGCAAGTGGCTATTACTTAACAAAATCGAAGCTGTACCGTCAGGCGAAAGAGTCGGTCGAGCGCGGGCTGAAGTTCGCCTACAGCGGACGCAAGCAGAAGAAGCGCCAGTTCCGCTCCATCTGGATTGTGCGCATCGGCGCAGCCGCCAAACTGAACGGCTTGAGCTACAGCAAGTTCATCAACGGGCTGAAGAAGGCCGGCATCGAGCTGGATCGCAAGATCCTTGCCGATCTGGCGGTGAAGGATGCGGCTGGATTTGCGGCGCTGTGCAAGCAGGCGCAAGCCGCCCTGGCCTAGTCCGCCTATCCCAGCAACTCTTTCTCGGGACGTTTTGAAAGGGCACAGCTTTAGCTGTGTCGTCGGAAGTCCTATAAAATTGTCATCCCGAACCGACTTTAGTCGGTGAGGGATCCGCGCTTTCGACTTTTTCAGCAGCCTCTTCAGCCGTGCCGATCGTGGCATCCACGAAGGCGGACTTTAGCCCCGGAGGGAAATCCGTCTACACCTTCTGTGAAAAAGCTCTAGTGTCTCTACCCCCCAGCGAGGGTGGGAACGGCCTGGACAAGGGCCGTGATCTTTGACAAGTTGGACGGTCTACGCAACGGTGCTTACCTGGGAGCTACGCCACCTGCTGAAGTGCTAATCAAGATAATCATGATTAGCGCATGCTTGATTATCATGATTATCTTGCTTAGCACCTGGTTACAGTGTGCAAGTAGTTTATATTCTGTAACTTACGTTGAAACAGCCAGAAATTGTCGGATTTTAGCCGAATGGGCAGGGGGGAGGGTAACAACCAACCGGGTACAGATCATCCGGGGGCATAATCTGACAAACTAAACCGGGAGAATTCTGGAACTGCACAGCCTGGTTGATATCCTGCTTAGGCGCCCCCAGACTTTTGGCGTCTCCTGCTGAAGGGCGCGCCATCAGCCGCGCGACATAAAACCATGTATACCGTACCCAAACTCGAGGACTACTCGCCGGAGGCGCTCGACCGCGCCGTCGCCGAACTCTTTGCCTCGCTGGAATCCGAGGCTGCTGTGCTACAGAGCGAGTCTGACTGGAAGTCCTTTCGCGATCGCTGGATGGCGCGCAAGAACGGCCTGCTCACGCAGGTCAACGACACCTGGCTGAAAGCCGCGCCCGGCCCCGCAAAGCGCGATGTCGGCCGCCGCGTCAATGAGCTGAAGGCTCGTGCGGAAGCGGCAATTGAAGGCGCTCACAACAAAATCCACGCCTCTTCCGCCGACGCGCTGCTCGTTGCTGAACGCCTCGACATCACCCTCCCCGGCATTCAGCGCCCCATCGGCGTGAAGCACTCCGTGCTCCGCGTGATGGACGAAATTGTCGCCGTCTTCAAGGCGATGGGCTACTCCGTGGGCGAAGGCCCCGAGGTCGAGACCGACTACTACAACTTCGAGTCGCTCAACTTCCCGCCGAATCATCCGGCGCGCGACACCCAGGACACACTGTTCATCGCCGGGCAGGAGAGCAAGCCGACGCGCGAACGCCTGATGCTGCGCACCCACACCTCGCCGGTGCAAATTCGCACCATGGAGCAGCAGCCGCCGCCGGTGCGCATCGTCATCCCCGGCAAGGTGCACCGCAACGATCCGCTCGACGCAACACACTCGCCGGTCTTCCACCAGGTCGAAGGCCTCGCGGTGGACACGAACATTACCTTCTGCGACCTGAAGGGCACGCTCGACCACGCCATGAAAGCGCTGTTCGGCTCGTCGGTGAAGACGCGCTTCTACCCGTCGTTCTTCCCTTTCACCGAGCCCAGCGCTGACATGCAGGTGAGCTGCATTTTCTGCGGCGGCAAGGGCTGCCGCAAGTGCAAGGGCAGCGGATGGATCGAGCTGCTGGGTTGCGGCATGGTAGATCCCAACGTCTTCGAGTTCGTGAAGGAATACGGCTACGACTCGTCGAAGATCTCGGGCTTTGCCTTCGGTATGGGAGTGGAGCGCATCGCGATCTTGAAGTACGAAGTGGAAGAGATCCAGTTGTTCTACCAAGGTGATGTGCGTTTTCTGGAGCAGTTCGCATGAGGAGCGATTCTTGGATGCCAACAACCTTTCGCCACCTGCGTTCCGGAAAGGACTGTCAGCAGCAAATCGAAAAACGCACGCCCCGTTGCCTAAGTCGAGCGAAGCGCCGCAGGGCCAGCGCCGCAGGCGCGAAAGAGCTTAGCCCAGCGCTTCAGCGCTGGGTACGCCCGTTAATAAAAACCGAGTCCCGTAGGGACGGCAGAGAAGAACGAGCCTGCCGTGCCTACGGCACTCAGATCCAATTTTGCACTTACCCAGCGCTAAAGCGCTGGGCTAAGATTTCCCGTCCCGCAAGCGGGACTGCTTCTTTCGCACGACCTGAACATGGCGGTCCCCAAGCGACAGGCCTATGAGAATCCTCCCCACATGGCTGCGTGAGTTCGTCAACGTTGCGGCCGACGACCGCCAGCTCGCCGAAGACCTGACCTCGGCGGGCATTGCGGTGGAGTCCGTCGTGGAGGAAAACGGCGCGACGATTTACGAGATGGACCTGACGACCAACCGCGTGGACGCCATGAATCACTTCGGCGTTGCGCGCGAGGCTTCGGCGATTTACGGTGCCGAGCTTGGGAAAGTAGAGCCCAAGCTGCCGGACGAAGCCGCAGGTCCCTCCGCTCCGCCCGCTGCGCGGGCTTCGGTCGGGATGACAGACCAAGGTTTCCCCATCGTCATCGAAGACGCGGAAGGCTGTGCCCGTTACTCGGCGCGAATCGTGCGCCATGTCGAGATCGGCCCATCGCCCGAGCGCATTGCCAAGCGGCTCGAGCTTCTTGGATCGCGCCCCATCAACAATGTTGCCGATGCGACCAACTACGCGCTGAACGAACTTGGCCATCCCACGCACGCATTCGACCTCGACCTGTTGGAGGGCGGGACGCTCGTCATCCGCCGTGCCCGCGAAGGCGAGATGCTGAAGACCCTCGATGGCGTCGACCGCAAGCTCTCGACCGACGACCTCGTCATTGCCGACGCGAAGAAGCCGGTCGCGCTGGCAGGCGTGATGGGCGGCTTCGACACCATGATCACCGAGCGAACAAAAAACGTGCTCATCGAGTCGGCGTGGTTCGATCCCGCTACGATTCGCAGCACGGCCAAGCGACACGGGATGCACACCGACGCGTCTCACCGTTTTGAGCGCGGCGCCGACTGGGGCGTCACTACCCTGGCGTGCGATCGGGTAACCCAGCTAATCCTGGAGAGCGCAGGCGGCGAACTTCCAGGCGGACAAATTGATGTAGTGGCGCGCATTCTCGATCCTGCTCGCATCGAGCTGCGGCTCTCGGAGGTGAAACGTATTCTCGGTATCGATCTCGAAGAAGATGAGATCCAGCGCATCTTACATAGCCTGGGCTTTCAAACGACGCGGGTTGCCGCGGGAACCTTCAAGGTGAAGGTTCCGACCTGGCGTCTTGATGTGGAACGCGAAGTCGATTTGCTGGAAGAGCTGGCGCGCATCCACGGCTACAATCAATTTCCTAACACGCTGCCCCCTTTTACCGGCGCGGTGGTAACGCAGCCCGACGAACCGAAGAACGCGAAGGTTCGCGAAACCATGCTCGCGCTCGGTTACGACGAGGCGATTTCGATCACCTTTATCTCGGAGCAGGATGCGCGGACCTTCGCCGCCACCGAGCCGTTGGCGCTTGTCAATCCGCAAAGTGAAGAGGCGGGCTACATGCGCACTTCGATGCTGCCGGGCCTGCTGACTATGGTTGGCTACAACCTGAACCGCGGCAATGCGAATGTGCGGCTGTTCGAAGCAGGTGAGGTGTTCGAAAAAGTGGACGACGGGCGCGACGAGCACCGTCACCTGGGTTTCGCTGCAACCGGGGACACCTTCGCCAGGAGCGTTCATTCGCTGGCCCAACCCTACACCTTCTTCCACATGAAGGGCGATATGGAAGAACTGCTCGCGGCGTTTCAACACAGCTCGCTGTACTTCGATGCAGAGACGCCGAAGTACTTTCATCCCGGCCGTTCTGCGCGCGCTGTGATGGACGGCCAGACGGTCGCGCACTTTGGACAGCTACATCCTGACCTCTCGGCTGCGCGCAAGTTCCGTCAGGACGTTTACATTGCCGAGGTGTTGCTCGACCGCCTGTATCGTCACGGGCTGCGCGAGCCACGCTACCGGAGCATCTCGAAATTCCCGGCGGTGGAGCGCGACTTCTCGTTCGTGTTTGACGATTCGGTCACCTTTGAGCGGATCAAGCGCGCAATCGAGGAGCTTGGGATCACCGAGTTACAGCATTTCGTCCCGGCGGAAGTTTATCGCGGCGACAAAGTTGGACTGGGCAAGTACTCAGTCCTGCTCCACGCCGAGTTCCAGTCGAAGGAACGCACGTTGCGTGACGACGAGGTGGCACAGTGGTCGGCGCAGATCATTGCCAGGCTGGAGTCGATGGGCGGCGCGCTGCGCGCGTAGGCGCCGTTCCGCGGTTGCAGACAAGTATTGCCTTTGAGCTTTGAAGGGGCGCGCCTTCAGGCGTGCCGTAAAGCAGCCCAAACTCGCCCGGCTTTAGCCACTGAGGGAGATCGCTTTCCGGCCTTCAGAATCCGGCTTCCCTCGAGTGCTAAAGATGCAGCTAAAAAGTCCCCAGAGCAGATTCCTCGTGGGCCAAAGCCCAAATGGCCCCATTAGCAGACTGGATTTTCAGAGATTACCCTGCGTCTTTAATCTTCGCCCGACCGCGTTTCTTCCTGCCCGCCCGCTCGGCCTGCGGCTTCTTCACTTCCGGTAACTCGCGCGCTATGCTGTCGAGCACTCCATTGATGAAGGTCACCGACTCCGGCGTGGAGAACCGCCGCGCAATCTCCAGCGCCTCGTTGATGACCACTGGACGCGGGGTCTCAGGAAAGCCCAAGAACTCCGCCACGCCGGCGCGTAGCAGGTTGCGGTCCACTGCCGCCATACGTTCCATTCGCCAGCGCTGTGCGTTGCGCTCCACGATCTGGCCAATCTCCTCGGCGCGCTCGCAGGCGACGCCGAACAGCTCGTCGGCAAAGGCCCGTACATTTTCGTCCAGATCCATGCGCTCGCTCCAGAACGTGCGCCGCACTTCGTCCCGGTCCTGTTTCCCCATGTCCAACTGAAACAGCATTTGCAGCGCCAGCTCGCGCGATTTACGGCGACTCGTTGCCTTGCTCATGACTTGCGGCCCGCGGTCGGCTCGGCGATCTTTTCTCTCAGGCACGCCATCTCCACCGCCGACAGGCCGGCTTCGAACCCCTTGTTGCCCGCCTTCAACCCGGCGCGATCGATGGCCTGCTCCAGCGTGTCGCAAGTCAGCACGCCGAAAGCATGCGGCACTCCCGTGTCCTGCGCCGACTGTCCGACACCGCGCGTCACTTCATTGGCGATGACCTCGTAGTGCAGCGTGCCGCCGCGCAGCAGGCATCCGATACAGACGATAGCGTGAAAGCGTTTGCTCTCTGCCAGCTGACGGGCCGCCGAAGGAATCTCAAATGCGCCCGGAACATGAACGACGTCGATGTCGTCCTGGCTGGCTCCGCACTGGCGCAGCGCCTGCAGCGCGCCGTCCAGCAGGCGCTCGGTGATGAACGAATTGAAACGGCTCACCACGACGGCGAAGCGCTTGCCCGCGGCATTCAATGGCGCTTCCAGGCCGCGAGCCTCACCGGTCTTCTTCGCATAGGTCAGAAAGCCGATGCGCAGACCGCTGACTTCCACCTCGAATAGGCGCGCGCCGTAAGAAGTGTCGGCAATCTCTTTGCGGATTTTGATCCCTTGCGCGGGAGAAAGCGCGGGTGCCCCACTCTTCTCGCCCGCATTTGGCGAGAGGGTGGAAGAAAGTTTCTTCACGATCTCGTAGGCGGCGTCGGCGTCGGAGACTTCCACCATTGCGTCAACGCCGGGCGCATCCGGCGCGGCGATAAATTCGATGCCGCCGCTGGGAGCGAGCATCTCCAGGCCGTGACTTCCGCCCTCGTGCCACTCGTTGCCGGGCGTAAACCCCAGCGCGCGGAAAAGCTCCAGTGCCAGCTGAAGGTCATCCAGCGACTTGCCGAGCACGCGGGGAAAGATGATGGAACAAATCATGATGCAGTTGCCAGTTGTCAGTTTTCAGTTCCCAGTCGATTTTACTGACAACTGACAACCGACAACTGACTACTTTCCTTTAAACTGCGCCGCACGTTTCTCCAGAAACGCGCGCGTGCCTTCATTCTTGTCTTCAGTGGCGCAGCAGACGGCGAACAGCGTAGCCTCCAGAAACAGACCGTCCGCCAGGGTCATGTCGAAGCCGCGGTTCACCGCCTCCATCGCATACTGAATGGCCAGGGGCGAGTTGGCAATGATCTTGGCCGCGATGGCTTCGGCGCGCGGAATCAACTCGGCTTGCGGCACAACCTCGTTCACCAGCCCGATGCGATATGCCTCCTGGGAGCTGATCATTTCCCCCGTCAGGACCTGCTGCATCGCGAGACCCTTGCCCACCAAGCGCGCCAGGCGCTGCGTGCCGCCGTAACCGGGGATGAGTCCGAGCTTCACCTCGGGCTGGCCGAACTTCGCGTTTTCGCTGGCGATGCGCATGGTACAGGCCATGGCTAGCTCGCAGCCGCCACCCAGCGCAAAGCCGTTGACGCAGGCGATAACCGGCTTGCCCAGGTTCTCGATGGCGTCCACGATGGCCTGCCCCCGATGGGTGTACTCTTTGGCCGAAACCGGCGTCTGTTGCGACAGCTCGTTGATGTCGGCGCCGGCCACGAACGACTTCTCTCCCGCGCCGGTGAGAATGACCACGCGCACGTCGGCATCGTCTTTCAAGTCGGCAAAGACGGTCTTTAACTCCTGCATGGTGGCCATGTTCAGCGCATTGAGCACCTTCGGCCGGTCGATGGTGACGTAAGCAATCTGGTTTTTCTTTTCGAATTTAATGTTTTGGAATTCAGTCATGATCTTCTGCCCCTTTGGCCTACACAAACTTTCCCGGCACCGGCTTGCTCGGGTCGGCGTAATCGTAAAAGCCCTTGCCCGACTTGCGCCCGTACCAACCCGCCAGCACCAATCGTCTCAACAGCGGCGGCGAGGCGAAGCGCGGCTCCTTGAACTCGTCGAACATCACATGCGTGATGTAGTAGGTGGTGTCGAGGCCGACGAAGTCGAGCAGGGTGAACGGTCCCATGGGATAGCCGCAGCCCAGCTTCATGGCTTCGTCGATGTCGGTGATCGAGCCGACGCCTTCTTCGTAAGCTCGAATCGCGTCTAGCAAATACGGCACCAGCAAGCGATTCACAATGAAGCCGGTTTTGTCGCTGGTGCGAACCGGGACCTTGCCCAGCTTCGTGCCAAACTCCACCGCAGCCTCGTACACATCGGGCGCGGTGGCGATGGTCTTTACCACTTCCACCAGCTTCATCATCGGAACTGGATTGAAGAAGTGCAGCCCGATGAAGCGTTCCGGCCGCTTTGTGGCCGTCATCAGCTCGGTGATCGAGATGGACGAAGTGTTACTGGCAAAGATCGCGTCCTTCTTGACGATAGCGTCGAGTTGCGCATAGGTCTTGCGCTTCTCGGCCACGCTTTCGATGATCGCTTCGATGACGATGTCGCAGTCGGCAAGGTCGGCCATGTTGGTGGTGCCCTTCAGCCGCGCCTGCGCTGCGCTTTTTTGTTCCGCGGTCAGGCCGCCTTTCTCCGGACCGCGCTCGACCATTCGGCTCAGCGACTTCTCGATCCCCGCGAAACCTTTGTCGAGGAATTTCTGCTCCTGCTCCAGCACCACCGTGTCAAAGCCCGCGGTGGCCGCCACCTGTGCGATTCCCGAGCCCATTAGTCCACAACCCAGCACGCCAACCTTTTTGATCTCCATGATTTCGTCTTCTTCCTTCTAAGTAATTCGAAAATTAAGGTCCCTGCGACGATGCCGTCTTATTTCTTGGCGGCTCCCGTCTCTGTGATCCTGGTATTTTGCAAATGAACGATCTGCCACTTCCCGTCGCGTTTTTCAGCAACCATGGTCGGACGCGCCTCCAACTCGCTGGGAGCACCGCCTTCGTAAAACTGGAGATACTGGCGAAGAAACACGATGGCGACGTCGGGACGAACGAAGCGAATCTTTTCGACGCTGTAGCGCACCGTGCTGCCCTTGTAGATGGTGCCAAAGATCATGCGATGGCCGGCCTCAATCGCGGGGCGCCCCGCGTAGTAGCCGCCAAGGATGTGGATGAAGTCGGCATCCTCGGCAAAGGCTTCTGCGAAGCCTTGCCCGTCGGCAGCATTCCAGGCCGCCTCGATCTGATAGACCAACTGGTGCAGCAATTTTTCGTCGCTGGTCATATTCATAAAAGCATATCCCTAGCAGGCTGAAGCCCGCTGGGGATGAAAAAAGAGCACCGTGGCGCGGGCCTGAGGCACACTCTACCTGGACAGCGTTACTGCTGCAGGTTCTCGATAATCACGGCGATACCCTGCCCGCCGCCGATGCAGGCGGTCGAAAGTCCATATCTAGCTTTGCGTCGGCGCAGCTCGTTCATGAGGGTGATGATCAACCGCGTTCCCGTCGCTCCCAGCGGATGCCCGAGCGCGATTGCGCCGCCGTTCACGTTGACCTTGTTGCGATCGAGACCGAGTTCCTTCTCCACAGCGAGGTATTGCGCCGCGAAGGCCTCGTTCACCTCGATCAAGTCGATGTCGTCAAGCTTCAATCCGGCCTTCTTCAGCGCGATCCTGGTGGCCGGTACAGGCCCTGAGCCCATGATCTTGGGATCGACGCCGGCAATTCCCCAGCTCACGATGCGGGCCATCGGCTTCAGACTGCGCTTTTGCGTATCGTCGAGGGACATCACCACCACCGCCGCGCCCCCATCCACAATCCCGCTGGCGTTGCCCGCGGTCACGCTGCCGTTCTTGCCGAAGGCCGGCTTAAGTTTGGCCAGGCTCTCCATTGTCGTATCCGGCCGGAGGTGGTCGTCCTCGGTAAACATCTCGCCCGTCGGCTCGCCTTTGCGATTGCGCAGCGCGACCGGCGTCAACTCTTCCTGTAGCCGTCCTGCCTTGTATGCGTCGTCGGCCAGCTTCTGCGAGCGCAACGCGAACTCGTCCTGCATCAGGCGCGTTACCCCCTGCTGCTCGGCGTAAAGCTCGGCGGTGTTGGCCATGTAGAGGCCGCAGTAGGTATCGAGCAGCGCCACCATGAGCGAATCCTCCAGCTTGCCTTCGCCCAGGCCGACGCCCCAGCGCATGCCGTGAATCACGTGCGGCGCCTGCGACATTGATTCCATGCCCCCGGCCAGTACTATCCTCGACTCGCCAAGTTGAATCATCTGCGCGGCGCTCACGATGGATTGCATGCCCGAGCCGCACAGCCGGTTCACGGTCAGCGCAGGAACGTGAATGGGAACCCCCGCCTTCAACGCGACATGCCGCGCTCCATAGATGGAATCTCCCGACGTCTGTTGCGCATTGCCGATAACGCAGTGGTCGATTTCGGCCGGCTCGACGCCGGAGCGCTTCATGGCTTCGGTGGCCGCGATGGCCCCCAGGTCCATGGCCGTAAAATCGCGCAGCTTGCCGCAGTAGCGTCCCATGGGCGTGCGAACGCCGTTGACGATAGCGATATCTGTAGTGTTCGACATGAATGTATAGAAACCAACGCGAAGCGTTGAGCAAACCTTTGAGTTTATCAGCCGCTGAAGAAGCGCGGCAACCGGCGCCTCAAACCACGGGCGTCCCATTCAGCCGCGGGAAAAGTGAGCTGGCCTTGTCCGCTTCCGGACAAGCGATCCTGAATTCGGACGGGGCGCCTCCAGCGAACTCTGCGGGTTGGCTGCTATGTTGCCGATTTCCAGCCACTTGGAGAGGCCGTGATGTGGCTGTCGAAGTGTAACCCAAACCTCAAGCCCCAACGGCAGGAAGGGAGCGGTGCGGCATGGCCAGGATTGAACGCGTTCGTCAGGATGTCTCATCGTCATTTGGGCAGGATGATCTCCGCCGGCAATCCGAGAAGGGATGGAAGCTGGTCGCGGTGGAGTGGGAGCGCGAGCTGCCGGAAGGGGCGCCCGAGCCCAGCGTGCCCGGCGGAGTCCCTTACGGCTTGCAGGTGGCGGAAGACGCTCCACCGCGCCTTGAGGAGAACCCCACGGAACGCGAGATACTGTTCCTCATCATGGAACTCACCATCCAGGATGGGCCGTATTCGGCGATTGCCGACGAACTCAACCGCAGGGGATATCGCACTCGCCAGGGCTTGAAGTGGACCCCAATTTCGGTTTTTCAGATGTTGCCCCGCTTGATTGAGGTGGGCCCCAGGATCTTCGCCACCGACGAATGGCAGCAGCGCCGCCAGCGGCTGGCGAGATTGGCTGCGGAATAAGGGCCGAAGCTGTGCTTTTGCCCAAGCTCGTTCGCCCCCTGTGGAGGCGTCTGCCAAAACAAGGCAGGATTAGCGATGGTGGGACAAACTAGCCAAAAACCTAGCCCCTAAGGGGAGAAATAGTCTAGTCCAGCAAGAAGCAGAAGGCGAAATACTGGGTAAAGTGGGAAATGAGTTCGAGTCCCGTAGGGACGCAGGGTTCCCTTCATCAGCCCTCGGCTCATAAGATTCACTTGCCCTTTTCCTTCCATTTCAGAGTAAATAAGGGCACACCCGCCTCCTCCACTTTTATGTGATTCTGGCCGACCGAAATCTTGCTGTTCTTGTTGCCATCCAGCCGCAGATTGGCCTCAAAGGAAGGCAAGTGATGGATACCCGGGGCTGCCGGGCGCGCCGTTGCGTAGCCCTGTCCCGCCGCTTCGGACGGGGTCTGACGCGCGCCGCCCCGGCTGTCGAGAACCGCCCCCAGGACCCTTTCCGAAGCGCCCTGGTTCTTCAATTCGATCAGCTCCGTGGCGCTCGTGCCGAGATTGGTTCTGGATATCTCGATTTCGCGAACGATGATGCTCTCCGGGATGCCGGCCTTCATCATCCTCACAACGTCGGCATTGGTCAGCGCATTGTTATTGGCGGTTTGCGCGGCAAGTGGAGCGGCAGCGGCCAGCAAGAGAATGAGCAGGATAAGCAGTTGAAATGGCCGACGTGATGGCACGTGCGATGCCTCCTTGCGCGAATGATGTGCACTGACCAGCGATGCGGACGGCAGAAATTGCAACCCGGCTCGGCAGTCACAACCACAGAACGCGCAACCTGCCGGAACTTGCAGTATTTTTCTTTCCCTGGGGGATTGCAAGCGGAGAGCGCCCCAACTCAGGATTGGTCGTCCAATGGGCCGTTTCCGACCGCAATCAATCCCTCTGTCCCCAAGTCTCGCCAAGCATACTCAGGCTAAACCACACGCCATCAGATGGTTAGACCGTAATCTGAAATTAAGTTGACCTGCGGCGGCTAGAGCGAGAGAGTGCGGAAGGGCGGTCAAGGAGAATCGGAATGGCATATGCAGCTTCGGTCCTACGCGTTACCTTCAGAGCGGTAGTAGCCTTGCTCGTTGGCACAGCGATGTTCGGGGCAATCCTGGTGGTTCCCGTAGCCCATGCCCAAACGTTCACCGTCCTGCACACCTTCACCGGAGCCACTGATGGCGCCGTCCCGGGCGGCGCGGGCCTAGCCATCGACCGTGGCGGCAATCTGTATGGTGGTACAGACTTTGGTGGCTTGAGCGGCTGTTTCGGGGGAAGCTGCGGCATGCTGTACAAGCTGAGCCACAAAGGCACGGGCTGGATCTCCAATACGCTGTACGAATTTCATGGAGCAGACGGCTCCACCCCGGATGCGCCCCTGGCCTTTGGGCCGGACGGCGCTGTTGCACGACTTCACGGGGGCGCGGATGGTGGAAACCCTTACGGCCAGATTGTCCTCGACGCGAATGGGAATCTCTACGGCGCCACCGAGACTGGAGGTATGAAAAGCGGCTTCTGCGGTAGTTATGGCTGTGGCGTCGTGTGGGAGATCACACCTTAAGAAAAGTTGCCGGTTGGCAGTGGCCGGTTGGCAGTTGCGAGTTATTCGTTAGACTCCCGGATAGCGGCGTCTCACAGTGTGGGATGCAACAACAAAAAGCATTCTGAATTGTCAGCTCGTGTAAGGAGAATGGTTATGGCACGCTCA
Organism: uncultured Acidobacteriaceae bacterium; assembly: GCA_963791975.1. GTDB lineage: Bacteria > Acidobacteriota > Terriglobia > Terriglobales > Acidobacteriaceae > Bog-257. The sequence goes on from CAWBUJ010000001.1 coordinate 557,074, forward strand.
GGGAAACCTCGGAATTCAGCACTCGCTCGGCTGGCGGGAGTGGCCAGTCTTCTCATGCTGCTGTTGACGGCCTTGGCCGCGCAGGCGCAAACCTTCACCGTCCTGCACAACTTTACCAACGGGCCGGACGGCGGAGAACCCTGGGCCGGCTTGAGCATGGATCGGGCCGGAAATTTTTATGGGACGGCCAGCACTGGCGGCAACACCAGTGTTTGCTCCTACCCCAACCCCCCCGGATGCGGCACGGTGTTCAAACTGTCGCGCAAGGGCTCCGGCTGGGTCTATACCACCCTCTACACCTTCAGCGGGCCTGACGGCGCGCGTCCGATGGCCAGGGTAATCATCGGTCCGGATGGCAGTCTCTACGGCACCACATCATCGGGAGGAACGGGACCATGCTCGTATGGGAGCGCACCCGGCTGTGGCACGGTTTTCAATTTGCGGCCGCCGGCCGCTGCCTGCAAAAGCGCGCTCTGCCCCTGGACGGAAACCGTATTGTATTCGTTCCAGGGTTTCACCGACGGAACGCAGCCCACGTTTGGTGACCTGGTCTTCGATGGAGCTGGCAACATCTACGGCACCACCTCATATGGCGGGCAAGGCGACCGTGGCACGGTCTATAAGCTCACCCCGTCCAATGGCGGCTGGACGGAAACCGTTCTGTACAGGTTCCAGGGCAGCGATGACGGCTCTACGCCCTACGGTGGTGTCGTCTTCGATCAAGCCGGCAACTTATGGGGAACAACCTCGCTTGGCGGGACCTATAACAACGGCACGATTTACCAGCTGGTTCCATCGGGAGGCGGCTGGACGGAAAGCGTGGTCTATAAGTTCCACGGCGAAAGCGATGGGGCGAACCCGTATGCCGGCTTGATTGTTGACCAATCTGGTAATTTCTACGGCGCGACCTTCGGAAGTAATGGCACCACGCCGAAGGTGTACGAGTTGAGCCCCTCCAATGGCGGCTGGACGTTTAACGCGCTTTATTCCTTTGACACCAATCAAGGCATCATCGGGAACCTGGCCATGGATGCCGCCGGCAACCTCTACGGGACGGTGTTCAGTGGTGTGCCGGAGGTTTTCCGACTCACACCTTCGAATGGCGGCTGGACACTGACCGGCTCTTGGGGCGGCATCGGCGAAGCCCCGGCTGGCAACGTAATCCTCGACAACAGCGGCAATCTCTACACCACCGCTGCTAACGGCGGCCCGAGCGAGGTTGGTCTGGTCTTCGAGATCACGCCGTGAGGCAGCAGCCTCCGTCCACGGTCGTCGACTGTAGTCCCACGATGTGGGGGACTAAGCGGCGATCTGGTATCCCACAACGTGGGATATATCGGGTCCGCGGGCATTTTAACCGCGAACCCTCGTTCGCAAAGGAGCATTGGTATGGCACGCTCAGAGCAATATCGGAGTTCAGCAATCGCTCGGCTAGCAGTCCTGGCCGGCCTTCTTATCCCGCCGGTAGCCGCTATCCCTGCCCACGCGCAGACCTATCAGGTGATTCACGCATTCAGCGGCAACGGGGGAGACACCTACGAACCGTTGGCCGGCTTAACCATGGACGGGGCAGGAAATCTCTACGGCACCACCTATTTCGCGGGTGACCACGGTACCGGCAGCGGCTCGGTGTTCAAGCTGTCGCCCCGGGGCGCGAGCTGGGTCTATACACCGCTGCACGTCTTCCATTACGGCACAGGTGATGGCGCCAACCCCGGAGCGAGAGTGATTTTCGGACGCGACGGCAGCCTTTATGGGACCACCGTCTTCGGCGGAAGCTACGGCACCGGCACCATTTTCCGGATAAGGCCGCCAGCCCGGGCGTGCGTGACCGCTTTGTGTCCCTGGAGCATCGACCTGCTTTACAGCTTTAACAGCTACACTGGCTGGGATGCCAACGGAATTGTCTTCGACCCGGCCGGAAATATTTATGGCACCACTTCCCAAGGCGGCCCAGGCGGCGCTTATGACGGCATTCTTTATGAGTTGTCGCCGTCCAACAATTCCTGGATGTTCACTCTGCTTCACGACTTCGCAAACAACAACGGCGGAGCGCCATTTGCTGGCCCCACCCTTGACCCGGCCGGAAACATCTACGGCACGACCTACAACAAGGTTTACGAGTTTACAAACTCGGGGGATTACCAGGTCCTGCACCAGTTCACAAGCAACGACGGCGGAAACACCTCCAGCGGGCTGATCTTCGACAGTGCGGGCAATCTCTATGGAACCACCTTTGGCACCGTCTTTCAGTTGTCACCCTCCTCCGGCGGCTGGACGCTCAACACGCTTTACACATTTACCGGCGGCGGCAATTGTGACGGCACGCTCAGCAGCTCCAGCCTGGCGATGGACGCGGCCGGCAACCTCTACGGCACTACCTTCTGCTCCGGTGCCTACGGCTGGGGCAACGTCTTCAAACTGAGCCCCTCGAACGGCGGCTGGACCTATACCTCGCTGCACGATTTTTGCGCCGGTGGCTATCCCTGCAGCGACGGCGCCCGTCCGTGGACCAATGTTGTCCTCGACAGCAAGGGCAACCTCTATGGGACAGCGTCGGAAGGCGTAGCGCAGGGCGACGGACTGGAGGGCGGAGTCGTCTGGGAGATCACGCCCTAGATGACAGGCTCCGGCAAATCGCCGGTATTGAGGATTGGCGATGAATGGCCTGACGCCCTGGCGCGGTTCCTCAAGAATCGTAGCCGGGGCGCGCGGCGAGCCGCATTCGTTCCACAGCTTTTCCCAGTTCCAGATCCGGAAGGTCACCTCGTTCGCCAACCGGAATCCGACTTGGTGCGCCACCACCCAAACTTATAGCACGGAAGATCTACTCATGGCGCACAATTACATGCCGATCTTGCCAAACATCACAGCGCTATTTATGCGACGCGAGAAATGGTCCGTACAAGCGCCAGAATGCCCCAGAATCGACGCGAATGCCATTGGACATCCTCTGGTGTGGGCCTCCCGAGGCGCAGAAACGCGTCCTAGAGCCTCTGAGACGCAAAATCGGCACTCTTTGATTTACATGGGACTTTAGCGTGGTATGAAGACTGGGCGCTGACCCAGAGCTATTGAACTTCCCGCCCGCCGCCGCAAGGCGACCGGCGCCGGGCAGCACTCTGCATCCGAGCCGAAACCGCCTGCAGTTTTGCCGCGTCCACCTGGAGCCTTACATTCTGGACTGCGATCCGCCGCGCGATAGCGGCGGTCCTGGCCTGGATCCTTTGATCGAGTCTGTCGAGCCCGCTGATCTGGATTCTCTGATCGAGGTCGTCGAGTCCCCTCAGGTCCACCACCACTGGCGCAACCGATACCCTGGCCTCGCGGGCGATGTCTTCGTGCATCCTGATAGCGTCGCGCCTCGCCCGTTCCGCTTCGCGTATCGCGGTCTCGCGGGCGCGTTGCCCCTCGGCCCGGCTCTGCGCGATGGCGTGGGCAGAAACTTCGGCCTGCTCCGGCAGCGGCGGCAGGTTCATCTCAGCCAGCAACTGCGCTTCTTCGGCATCGGCCGGGTGCAGATGGGACTTTAACTCGGCGAACCACCGCGCCACGGTCGGACAATACTGCCCGTGTTGCGAGGAGAGCTTCTGAAGCGATCGGAATCCGCTCGAGAACGTTGCAAAGGTTGCTATGATCGCCACGCACGCCACCAGATACTTGCGCTCCATACTGCCTCCTCATGCACCTACAGACGGGCCAACTGACAGATGGTTAGGGTTTTCTTTCTGGTTCCCGCCTGGCCCGCAGGTACCCGATTATGCTGGTATGTACACTTCGGTGGCCAACGCCGCCTGTCCGGCAAACCATTGCAGCTCAGATGCTTATTGAATGTCTGGAGGCGATCTGCGGGAGCGGAGCGTCCGGGTTTGAGAATTCTCGTCCGGAACTGGACACCTCAGGAGATGGCGCGCGAAGCGGAGCACCAAGCCATGGCGGCGTGAAGATGTTCTCGATGCGAATCGAAGCCGGCGCGACGGGTGAGCGCGGCGCTCTGCATGATCGCCAACTGACAACGAAGACGGACAAGATTCTCGCGATAGCGGCCCAGCGCCTCGCCCACATCGCGACGGCAGGCGCTTTGCAGACGGCCATCGAGCAGAGCGCCCACCGATTCCAGCGTCTCCTGCACCTGGAGGAGGGCGCGAAGCTCCTGGTCGGCGGCGGTTGCCCGGGTGCCGGCGAACCATCCGAAGAAGTGCTCAAGGCAGGCGTTGGCCTGCTGTAACAACTCGAGCTTGGCGTTGTCGCTTACGCACTCCACTTGCCGGCCGGACCTCCGTCGTCATGATCGTTGTGCGCCGCCGAAAGAACGGGCAGGGGCGGGCGAGTTGCGGGCCCCGGCTCGATTTGCTTCCTGGCGTGCACCCAGCAGTCCCGCACCTCGGACATGAACCGCACCGGTTGCTCCATCAGCTCGGGCGAATTGCGCAGCTGGGCCTCGAGCAGCTTGGCCCGAATCAGGTTGTAGAACTGCTCGAACTGCCGGGCGACGGCGCCGCCCTTTTCGAAATCGAGCGTGCCCTGCAACTGCTGCAGGATGAGCATGGCATGGCGGATGGCGACGGCCCGTTGCTCGCTATCGCCGGCCCCGGTCAAGCCTGCGGCGCGGCGCATGTCCTCGATGGCGGCGTCGAACAGGATGACCACCAGCTCGATTGGAGTGGCGCCACGCACGGCGCTCTCCCGGTAAGCCAATTTGGCTGCCAGTGTGTTCTTCATGGGATCAACCATTCTTGCTGCTGGTCGGCAGACTGTTGAGTTGATTGGCCACCTGCTGCATCAGCAGGGGATACTGCTCCAGGGTGGCGTTCAGAGCGCTGTACTGCTGCGTCAACTGCTGCTGCATCGAGGTCATTCGCGCCTCGAAATCGTTGATGTCGTTGGTGAGTGACTGGTTGGTCTGCTGCAATCCCGTGATCGCCACCGCCACCGGCCCCTGGGTCACATCGGTCATCTGCATCATCTGCGTACCGAAGAAGCTGCCGAACCCCTGCGGCGAAAGCGACTGAAAGAAGTTCTGGAAATCCTGATAGTGATGGGCCAGAGCGTCGTTGAAGACCTCGGAGTTTACCTGCAGCGTGCCATCGTCCTGCATCTCCAGACCCATCGACTGCAGGTTCACATACTGGCCGGTGCCGGAGACGGAGTAGGAGATGGCGCTGAGTAACTGACTCTGTAGACCGCGCAGGCCGCTGTTGCCGGCCAGAGGTCCTTCGTTGCCGTTGGCATCGACGGCGAACTGGCTGTTGACGTCGCTGATGACGGTGTTGTAGGCGGAGACGAAGCTGTTAACGATCTGCGTCGCCTGGCTGGTATCGGCCGCGACGCTGATGGTCACCGGCGTACCGGGCGCTGCGCCGGCCAGGTCCAGGGTCACTCCCGGTAACGCCGTAGTGACGGTGTTGGTGGCGCTGTCGATGGGGACTCCATCGACGTTAAGCTGAGCGTCTACCCCTGCTGTCCCCTGGGTAAAGTTAAGCGCCGGACTGGTGACAGTGAGGTTGCCGGCGGCTCCGGAAGTCTTGCTGACCAGCACCAGCCGCGAGCCCTGGGCGTCGGTAACAACGTTCGCCGTTACTCCGTAGCTGGAGGAGTTAATGTAGTCGGCAGCCTGCTGCAGCGTATTGTCAGCCGAGGGAATGACGATCTTGTCGGTATTGACGGGATTGTTGGGGTCGCCGTAAGCAACGTCGATCTCTGTGCCGCCAAGCTGCGTCGTGGAGGGTACGGGGTCGGAGTAGCTGGAAGATATGGTTGCCAGGTTAGTGACAGTGACGGTGTGGTTGCCAATGGCGGCCCCGGTATTGGCGGTGGCGGTGACGATGTCGCTCCGGCTCGAGGATGCCGTCTTGTCATTGAGGCCGCTGGTGACGTCGCGCAAGCTGTTAGCGGCAGTGTACAAAGACGTGAGATCGCTGCTGAGGACGCCTAACATCGTGATCTGCTGGCTGATGCTGGATTGCTGCTGCTGCATCTGGGTTTCCGGCTGGCGCTCGATCTGCATCAGCTGGTTGACCGTCGACTGCACGTCAATTCCGTAGGTTTTGCCGCTGAATGCGTCGTTGACGCTGGAGAGAATGCTGGAAAGATTGGCGCTTGAGGTGCTCACGATCTAGACCCGGCTCCTTCCGGTAACGATTGCCGGCGTGCTCGCCGCTCCAGTTCCGCAAATCTGCAGGGAAGAAGGGGAACCCGAAGGTTCCGCCTTCTCCCCCGTGCAACCTGTAGGCGGCCGGTTGCGCGCCGTCAGGAGAATCGCCTTGCGCCCCGAACCGCTCAACCGGTGCGCGGTCCGGAGTCGGATTACTGGAGCAGCTTGAGCACAGCCTGCTGCATCTGGTTGGCCTGCGCCAGGGCCGAAATGCCGGTCTGGTTCAGGATGGAATACTTGGTCAGGTTTGCGACCTCGGTCGGAATGTCGGCCGAAGTGATCGAGCTTTCCGCCGATGTCAAGTTCTGAATCTGGTTGCTGACCACATTGCCGGCCGCCTGCAGCCGGTTGACGCTGGCGCCGATGTTGCCGCGCAGCGCGGAGACCTGGCTGATGGCGTTGTTGATGTCGGTCAGCGCCGTCTGCGAACTGGCCGCCGTCTGCAAGTTGTCGTTGGCCAGGCTGATGCCGTTCATGTTGTTGCTGGAGAACTGCCCCAGGATGACCCCGATGCTGCTGCTGCCGGTCACCGTGGAGTCGCTCAGGTACACGTTCATGGTGCTGGAGTTGGTGGTGTTGTCGAACGCCCCGCTGGCGGAGCCTCCAATGGTGAAGCTGCCGGTAGTGGCGTCGGCGGTGAGTTGATTGGCTGCGCCCGTGCCCCGGTTCTCGGCGTCGGTGACAACCAACTGCCCGGCGCTGTTCAACGTAGCCACCAGACCCGTGCCCGAGCCGTTGATATCATTGATAACATCCCCGACCGTGGCGTCGGTGGCCTTGGTGGTGTAGATGGTCGCACCGCCGGTGGTCTTGATGGCCAGGGTTCCGGTGGTTGCCGTGGCCAGCCCGGCGGCGGCGGCGGCATTATCGCCGACGATCTGGTTGAAGTTCGTACCTCCACCGGCAAAGATGGCCGAGCCGTTGTAGGTGGTGTTGCTGCCGATGCGGTCGATTTCCGCCTTGATCGCGGTGAACTCCGCATCCAGCGCCTGGCGCTGGGAGCCGTCGTTGATGGTCCCGTTGGCCGACTCCGTGGCCAGGGTAACGGCGCGGTTCAGCAGGGTGGTGACCTGCGACAAGGCGCCGTCCGCCACTTGCAGTTTGCCCGCGCCCTCGGTGGCGTTCAGCGCCGACTGGGTCAGCGCCGTGACGTTGGCCTGCAAGCCGTTGGCGATGGCCAGGCCGGCCGCGTCGTCCGCGCCGGAGTTGATTCGCGAACCCGTCGACAAGCGGTACAAGGTGCTTTGAAGGCCGGTGTTGGTTACGTTTAACTGGTTCTCCGCAGCCAACGATGGAATGTTATACAGAATGCTGATTGCCATGGGATAGCTCCTCTCTCATGGTTCCACCTTGCCCGAGCTCTATTCGAGTTCGTTGCCCGCAGGTGCGCTGCCGGGGTTCTACGACCGGCGGAACCGACTCCCTGTTCACCCAACTTATCGGCCTGGCCGGTGCAGGCTTTAATTTGCCGGCCCGATTCCCGCGCCGGACCCTTCCTGGTGGGCGCAAAGATTAGCCTGTTCTTATCGCGCCCAGGGCAAGTCGCACTCTAATGAAGGGCGTGCATGCGGAGCTCCAGATAACCTCAAGCCGTGGGCAATTTCTGCCGATGTGCTGGCTGAGTCGTGGTCCCCCGGCTGAGGCCTGCACAATGATCCAGCTCACCCGCTTGAATAACGCACGTCTGGCGCTGAACTCCGACCTTATCAAGTATGTCGAAGAAGCGCCCGACACCGTGATTACCCTGCTCAGTGGCGAGAAGCTGGTGGTGCGTGAGACCACCGGGCAGGTGATCGAAGGTGTCCTGGAGTTCCGCCGCGCCGTCCTCCGGGGCGCCCGGGACTGCCCGCTCGGCGCCGGCCGCGATGAATCCGCCAGCACCGCTCGCTTCTATGAAGCGCCCGTCGGCGCAGCCGAGTGCGGCCGTGGATAAGAGCAGCTTCGCCGGACTTGCCGTCGGAGTCGGCGGCATCGTGGCAGGTCTGCTGCTGGAAGGCGGCCGGATCTCGCAGATTCTTCAGCCCACCGCAGCCATGATCGTCTTCGGCGGCACCTTGGGCGCGGTGATGCTCCAGTTCCCCATGGCGGTCGTGGGTTCCGCGTTTCGCCGCCTGATCACGGTATTTTTCGAACCCAATCTGGACCCGCAACAGGTGGTGCGGCAGCTGGTGGTGTTCGCCAACAAGGCCCGCAAAGAGGGCATCGTCTCGCTCGACGCCGACCTGCCCGCCATCCAGGACCCCTTCTTACGAAAGTCCCTGATGCTGGCCGTCGACGGCACCGAACCGCAGGAGCTGCGCAAGATGATGCAGTTGGAGATCGACAATCAGGCCGACTACGAGGACAACATTCCCAAGGTCTTCGAATCGGCGGGTGGATTTTCTCCGACCATCGGCATCATCGGAGCGGTGCTCGGCCTCATTCAGGTGATGCAGCACTTGGACAACATCGACGAAGTGGGCAAAGGCATCGCGGTGGCCTTCGTGGCCACGGTTTACGGTGTCGGGGCCGCCAACCTCTTCTTTCTGCCCAGCTCGGGGAAACTGCGCATACGCATGCGGGAAGAGCAGGTCGTCCGCGAGATGACCCTGGAGGGAGTGATCTCCATTCTCGAAGGAATGAATCCCCGGATGCTGGAAGCCAAGCTGGTGGGATTTCTGCAGGACCTTCCCGACGGCAAAACGGCGACGGCGGCCAGGGCTGCGTTATGAGACGGCGGCGGCGCTTGACCGACAACATCAGCCACGAACGCTGGCTGGTCTCTTATGCCGACTTCGTCACCCTGCTGTTTGCGTTTTTCGTGGTCATGTATGCCTCGGCCCAGATGGACCAACATAAAGCCGGGCGGCTTTCCGTGGCCATCGAGTCGGCCTTCCAGCAACTGGGTATCTTTCAGACGGACGGTCACAAACCAGGAACCATTCCTCACCGGATTCCGTTGTCGGGTAGCCCCACTCCCGGCGGGGACTCCCGGATTAAAGAAGACCCAGCGATGATTCGCGGGGAGCTGGAATCGGCGCTGGCAGGGGAGATCGAGCGCAACGAAGCCGCCATCCACCTGGAGCCGGACGGTCTGGTTATCAGTCTGCGGGAAGCCGGCTTCTTCGGCAGCGGATCGGCTGGCATGAAGGCGGAGGCGGAAAGCGCCTTCGGCAGGGTGGCGGAGATACTGAAGAAGCACCCTTACTGCGTCCGCATCGAAGGTCACACCGACAACGTTCCCATCCACACGGCGCAGTTCGCCTCGAACTGGGAACTCTCGACGGCGCGCGCAACCGCACTGGTAAAAATCCTGATTGAGCAATATGACATTGCGGCCGACCGACTGTCGGCGGCAGGTTATGCGGAGTTCCATCCCGTGTCCAGCAACACCACCAACAAAGGGCGCCAGCTCAATCGGCGGGTGGACGTGGTTATTCTGACCGTGCCTCCTCCCGGCCGGTTGGCCAGCGGGCCGACGGCGGCTGCCGCCAGCGGGGAAGCCTCTCCGGCGCAAGGTCCTGACCCGGGTCCCGGCGACACACCGGTGTTAAGGAACCCTCAGGCGGAAAAATCGGATAGCCTTGCCCATGTCGGGGTTCGCACATCGAAGCCGCTGCCAAAGCGCGATTCGGAATAGAATTCTCACGCAAGAACGAGGCCGCTGACTGCAACATGTTCGAAGACCTGTGCGACTCGATCTCATTTCTCTGGGCGTGGCGATGGCCAACGGTCGGGGGCGAGATCACAGCAGTAAACGTTGAGCGCATAAAACAATCTCGCGGCGGCGAAACACTCAGGCTGGCGATAGCCTATAAATTCTCGGTGGGCGAAGACGGACCTTATGCCGGCGAATCTTTTTGGGAGCCCTTGTTTTTCTGCAAGAAAAGGAGAATTTTGGCTGCACGGCGCAGACTTCGTACTCGTCAGCATGTGCTGGTGCGATATCGCCCGGACGATCCCAGCGTGAACACTCTGGATCGGGTCGCTTGGAAGGATTTCTGAGGCCCAAGCAAAATGCATGCAGTGGACGGGCTCGTTTCCAACCGGCCTATGAGAGTTCTGCGGTGCGCGCGGTCAATCGTCTGGCGGTGGGCCCTTTCGCCAGCGCTTCAGCAATGCCGGCCAGCAACATATCGACCGTGAACGGCTTTTGAATGTAGGTGCTGCTGCATTCGCCTACAGCCCTCTGCAATACCGTACTCTCCGCATAGCCGGACATGAACACGGTGGTCAGTTGGGGTTGTATGGATTGAATGTGGCGCGCCAGGTCGACGCCATTCATCCCCGGCATCACCACATCGGACAGCAACAGGCCGATACGGCCCCGATGTTCAGCCGCCAGACGCAGCGCTTCGCTCGGACCGCCCGATTCCAATACCCGATAGCCGGCACGTTCCAGAACTTGACGCGTGACCTCACGCACCACGGACTCATCCTCCACCAGCAGGATGACCGGTTTGAGTGACTGTGCCGAGTCGATCGACGACTTTGCCGTTCCTGAAGAAGCTCCCATTCTTTCCCTCGCGCTGGCTTCTGTTGACGCCCGCTGCTGCGAGCGATCAACCTCGCGTTAAATGCAGGCGGCGTGCCAGTTTGCGGCGGCTCCGTTACGCTCGAGGTAAGTCTCTATGCGCCACGGCTATACGAAGGAAAGGCGAAAATGAAGGACGCGATGGGGAGGCGACCGTTCAGGGAAGTTTCCCGTTTTGAAGTTCGGATTCGGGAAGGGGTTGGCTAGAGGATAGTGAATGGCCTGACCACGAACCACTAGCCGCTAATTACTTTTGTTTCCAGAGCCGCGGTCTGGAGCGGCGTTCGCGGGGTGTCGTGCAGCAGGAAATCGCCCAGGATGCGGTTGAATTCTTCCGGCACTTCTTCGTAAGGCAAATGGCCTACTCCGCGCATGAGGACCAGCGACGAGTTTCTTAAAGGCCGCTGCACTTGATGGATCGAGGAGGGAAAGACGGCTCGGTCGCGTGAGCCCCATAACAGCAACGAGGGAAGCTGGCCGATCGCCGGCAGGGATCGCTCGACCACCGCCAGGTCTGCGTGCCATGCCCTCACAATGCGCAGCAAATGCTCGAAGCTGCCAGGCACGTCGAGGCCGGCCTTGTAGCCCTCGATGCTTCCTGGGGCGATGCGCTTGGGGTCGCCGTAGAGGCGCTTGAAGTATCGCGCCAGCACGATGTCAAGCTTGGGCAGAACGCGCATGACGAACTCGCCGCCCAGCGTGGTGGCAAAGACCCGGGTCAGCAACTGGCCATTGCTCGACCAGGGATTGATCGGCGAAACCAGCACCAGACGGCGGATGCGGCGCAGCGAGTTGCCCTTCGCCAGCAGGCTTCCGAGAACGATAGCGAGTCCGCCGCCGCGCGAAGAACCTACTACGTCAGCCTCGTCTATGCCGAGATGGTCCATGAAGCGCAAGACGCCTTCGGCATCGCCCGTCAGCGTGCAATCCGGGCCCTCGGGGCGCTGCGAAAAACCGCAGCCCGGCAGGTCCATGGCATAGACGGAAAAGTAGCGGGACAATGGCTCGAGGTTGAAGCGCCAGGAGAAGGAGTAGCCCATGAATCCGTGGACGAGCAGCAGCGGCGGACCGGAGCCGGCGTGCCAATACCGCCAGGTGACGCCGTCGAGCGTGACGCTGCGCTCCTCCGCTCCAGGGATGCGGGCTACTGGAGGGACCGCCTGAATCTGCTCGACTGCCGGTAGTTCTTGCATACTTCTTATTCTTCGCCAAGGAATCACGAAGGGCTGGGTTGGCCCCGCCGCTTCTTCAGGGAGTTAAACGTGGTTCCCATTATTCGGCTTGGGTCTCCATTTAATTCTAGACTGTCCCGCGGTTCTAGCGCAGAGATGTGGACGAGGATTCCATTCGGGTCGGCTCCGAGCTGCCCGGTGGCAGCGGCTCGACCGCGAAGTTTCGTACCACGCCGCGATAAAGCAGAAGCGCACAGATGGCGGATCCGAGCAGCAGCACAAAACCCGTCCCCGGCTGACGAAGCAGCAGCTTGCCGGCACCAAACAGGCACGTATAGACCATGGCGCATCCGATGACCCACGCGCTCAGGTTGGCTCCGAGATCGCGATGCGGCGGAAGTTCTGGTGTCTGCGCCGCAATGCGCTTCCATCCCCGTACATCTGGCCGAACATGACGATAGAAACGCAGCAGCACGGCGTCGGGCTCAGGCCTGGTCAGCAAGGTTACGGCGAGCCATACCACAGTCGTCACCACGGTCGTTGCCAATGCGGCCTTGGCGAATACCAGCGAGCTATTGCCGGCGAATGGCTGCCAGCGGCTCAAGACGAGAGTTACCAGCAACGAGCACGCCATGGCAGAGATCTCGCTCCAGGCATTGATGCGCCACCAGTACCAGCGCAGGATGTAGACCGCGCCAGTGCCCGCGCCAATCTGCAGCACCACCTGCCATCCGGATGCGATGGAACCGAGCTCGACCGACACCCACGCGGAAACGATGACCAGCAGCACCGTGCAAAGCCGGGAAACGTGAACGTAGTGGCGCTCGGAAGCGGTCTTGCGCAGAAAGCGGCGATAGAAGTCCGCGACCAGATACGAAGCTCCCCAGTTCAGTTGTGTGGCGATGGTGGACATAAAGGCGGCGAGAAAACCGGCGAGGGCGATGCCGCGATACTGGTGCGGCAGGTGGGCGTTCAGCAACAGCATGTAACCGCTCTCGGGATGCTGCAGTCCGGGATACAGCACGATCACCGCCAGGCCCGTGATGATCCACGGCCACGGGCGGATGGCATAGTGCGCGATGTTGAACCATAGCACCGAGAGCAGGCCTTGCTTCTCGTCACGCGCGCTGAAGATGCGCTGCGCGATATAGCCGCCACCGCCCGGCTCTGCGCCCGGATACCAGAACGCCCACCATTGCAGGCCGATGAACACCAGGAAGCTGGCGACGGGGACCATCCACAGGGGCTCGGCGGTGAGGCCGCGGGAGAAGTCCGGGAAGAAGCTGAGCGGATTGGCAGCGTTCGGTCCCGAGCTGGCTTGTATCCTTTGCAGACTCGCCAGCATGGCGCTCATGCCACCGCAGGCGACGACCGCGAAGTAAGCGACGGCAATCACGATCGACATCTTCAGGACGAACTGGAAGAGGTCCGTCCACAGCACGCCCCACAGGCCGCCGAGCGCGACGTACAGGCCGGTAAAGGGAATCAGGAAGAAGACGCAGATGGCCAGCGCCGCGCCGTCGTTGCTGTTCCACGTGGAACCGAAATGCACCATGACCCGGCTGACGCTGGTCAGCATCGGCGTGCCCACTAAAGTGGTGGACACAATGCTGGTCATGGCCTTGGTCACCCAGCCGAGGATGACGCAGTTCATCAGCAGGCCGAGGTAGACGGCGCGAAAGCCGCGCAGGAATGCAGCGGGCTTGCCGGAGTAGCGGATCTCGGCGAACTGCACGTCGGTAAGCAGGCCGGAGCGGCGCCACAGGCGCGCGAACAGGAAGACCGTCATCATTCCTGACAGCAGGAACGCCCACCACAGCCAGTTTCCCGAGATGCCCTGCGAATAAACCAGGCCGGTGACGACCAGGGGAGTGTCGGCGGCAAAGGTCGTTGCCACCATCGAGGTCCCAGCCAGCCACCAGTTCACATTGCGGCCGGAGACGAAGTAGTCGTCCACGCTGCGGCTGGAGCGACGGCGAAACCACAGCCCCACGACCAGCGTGATGGCGAGATAGCCGACGATGGCGGTCCAGTCGAGGAGGGTGAAGGGCATGGTCAGTTGTCAGTGATCAGTTGTCAGTGATCAGTTGTCAGTGATCAGTTGTCAGTTGCCAGTTGTCGGTGATCAGTTGCCAGGGGCTCCACTCCATCAGGTATCACCCCGGCCAACAAGATGGGACATGCGGCTACGCCTATGACGATCTCGCTCGTTTGGCAAGCGCGAACTGTGGCACGGTGTGGCAGCAGACCTTCACCTACGATGTCTTTGGAAATATTACCAAGGCCGGAAGCTCCATCTTCAACCCGGGCTATAATGGCAACGGCATTTTGAACAACCGGGCCAACACTTTCACCTACGACGCCGACGGCAACGTCCTGAATGATGGAGGTTGCACGCACTCCTACGATGTGTATGGTCGCTCGGCGATGGTTGGCGGAACGAGCGTGACCTATGACGCTCTGGGACGCGCCGTCCAGACCTACGACGGGAGCAACTATGGCGAGATCCTCTACTCACCCAGCGGCCAGAAGTTCGCCTTCATGAACGGCTTGACGTTGCAGCAGTACACGGTGCCGATGGCGGGTGGGGCACAGGTTGTATACAACGCCAGCGGACTGGCATACTACCGGCACAGCGACTGGTTAGGATCGTCGCGGATGGCCTCGACCTCTTCTTATCCGGGTACGGTCTATTACGATGGCGCCTACGCACCGTTTGGCGAGAGTTATGCGGAGACGGGAACCACGGACCGGTCGTTTACGGGCCAGACTCAGGACACGACCCAGGACACGCCCCCAGCGCTGTACGATTTCCTGTTCCGCCAGCAAAGTGCGGTGCAGGGACGCTGGATGGTGCCCGATCCGGCGGGACTGGCGGCGGTTGATATCACCAATCCGCAGACCTGGAACCGGTATGCGTATGTCGCCAACAACCCTCTGAACGCTGTTGATCCCATGGGGCTTTATCTTGAGGTTTGCCCTCCGGATTACTACGGCGGTGACTGCTCGCTTCCACCTGGCGGCGGGGGCATCGGCATCCCTTGCTGGTGGTGCGATGGCGGGGGCGGAGGTGGCGGACATCATCATCCGCCGCCAAGCCCTCCGCCACCGGGTCCTCCGCCGGCACCGCCGCCGCAGCCGATCAATTTCCCGAACGAGACAAACGGCATCCCGAACGGCTTGCCTACGAATCCTTGGGGGATTTGGGGCGCGATCATCCCCACTGCCCAGTGCGGCGACATAGCATGTCCGCCAATTGGAAGCACTTTCAATCCCGCATTGGCGGCACCCATCTGCGTGGCTGCGCCAGAAGTTTGCATTTTAGGTGGGATTGGACTGACGATCTATGCAATCGCGAAGTTTGGTCCGCCTCTTATTCATCTAATTGAAGATGCCAGCAGTTCCTCGGATCTCACTAAGGACAAGATGCAGGTCTGTGTTTATAGTGGAGAATTCGAGGATTCGCACGTCGATCCGCAATACAAAATCTGCTCATACTCGTGTAGCGACGGGCACGCGCGAACGGTATCCTTTCCTCGCGCTAGCGCGTGTCCTAAGACTCAATGGTTTCCAAAATGAGAGAACTCATTCGAGAATCAGAGTGGCTAAGAACTTACAGAATTGATGACACATTGCAATATGAGTCAAAGCTGCTGCTGGACGAGATGTCCATATCGGCAGACGATATTGTCAGCCGATGGCCCAGTTTCAGCGCTGAAGAGAAGTGGGAGTTTGCCCTCGCGTTCCAAGCTAGAAATAAAATTGGACCAAAGGACGCACGTCTAGTGGAGTATCTATGGAAAAGTGGCAATTCAATAATTCGGTCGACCCTTGCTCCCCTCCTGCCGTTGCATCCGCGCCGTGATACAGCTTTGCACCTGCTACTTTCTCAGATAGACGAGGATAAAGGCCATCGAGCCAACTACTTTCAAGCATTGGAAGCTATTGGGGACCCAAGCAGCATCGAGCCTCTCAGAAGAATTTATGAACACCTGCTAGCTGAGAACAAGGGGAGTTTCGACGCATTCGACTTCGATCAAGCCATAGATTTCATTACTTGTAGCAATACTCTGTGGCGGCTTACCGGTTCAGATCGATTCCGCGCTTCAATAGGGAGATTTGCATCACATCCGAATCCCGCCGTAAGGAACTTCGCTGCACTCTCAGAGCGCTGAAACAGAATAATATGGCGGGCGGGCCTAGATCTCGCGCCTTTCGAGACTCCGGTAAGAGGAGAGAGAGATCGAGAGAGGAGAGAGAGATACGTCACCCCCGAATGGTGCCGTAGAGTAACGCAGGTTGCCGCAGGCGAACCTGCCTAGAAGAAAGAAACTTAAGACGAGGCGGGTGGCCCATCCTTTCAAGTCAAGGAAAAATAGGGGGTGCCCCATCCTTCTCGCCCGCTGTTGGCGAGAGGGTGGGCACCGGTGCGGTGACCGGCGTCACAGCATGGTCCCCAGAGTTAAAGTACCCTGCGGTTGTGCCGCGGGGACTCAAACGTTATCAGCAGGCCGACGACCTGCACTTCATCACCTTTAGTTGTTATCGTCGTGCGGCGCTGCTGAAGGATGCCTCCGCACGGCGCATGTTCGAGCAGACCCTGGAACGGGTGCGCCGCTGGTATGGGCTGTACGTCACCGGTTATGTCGTCATGCCCGAACATGTCCACTTACTGGTGAGTGAGCCGGAGCGCGGCACGCTGGCGGTTGCGATCCAGATGTTGAAGCAGATCGTGGCGCAGAAGCTGAATCCCACCCTGTCGCCCAAAGCGGGCGACAAGGATGGGGCAGCCGCGTCCATCAGACCCTTCTGGCAAGCGCGGTATTACGACTTCAACGTCTGGACGGCGAAGAAGCGGATTGAGAAGCTGCGCTACATGCATCGTAATCCTGTGAAGCGGGGATTGGTGGAAAAACCGGAAGATTGGTTGTGGAGTAGTTTTCGTCATTACCTGACCGGCCAGGAAGGTGTAGTAGAGATCGAGTCGGAGTGGACGGGACGGAAGCGGGAGCGGATGGGGATCGTACCACGGGTAAGGGTTCGTGCAACCGTGCCCACCCTCTCGCCAACAGCAGGCGAGAAGGATGGGGCACCCCAGGATTAGATATTCAGATGGAAAGGATGGGCCACCCGCCCAAGGCCTAGTTTGCCTGCAAAATCTCGAAGAAGGTTCCAAGAAATGCTCTTTCCAACATCTTCCACATGCTTCGCCAGCAGGTAAGCTCGAAGCGCTAGCAGCAAGATGCGCCGGTACTTCGGGTATGCCCGGACGTTTCGTGCGTACCGTTTGTTGTCTGCGGTCACGCGGGTCTTGGACGCTTCATCCGCTTTGAGAGATTTGTATACGGAAACCAGGTTTTCAATCTGAAGGTCATGTGCAATGTCCAGCAGGCTGAAAAGATACTCGATCAGCCTCTTGCGGTATGCCTCAGAGATTAAGGGATTCTTGTGGTGTTGTAAC
This sequence comes from uncultured Acidobacteriaceae bacterium, assembly GCA_963791975.1. Classification (GTDB taxonomy): domain Bacteria; phylum Acidobacteriota; class Terriglobia; order Terriglobales; family Acidobacteriaceae; genus Bog-257. The sequence continues at coordinate 574,374 of CAWBUJ010000001.1, forward strand.
CATTGCTTCAGCGCCTTCCAATCCTTGCGATAATCGAAGCCGTCATAACAGGGACCGCAACTCCTGATGTAAAGGTCAACCTCGTCGAAAAGCTCGATTCCAAGTGGATAGTCGGCGCACTTCGACACGCCGGCCCCGACAACAAATACTCTACTCATTAGCTACCCTCGTGAGTCCCACCAACTGTCCAGCGATTTAAATTGCCTCCTGTCATTTTCTCAAGTCAGCACTATTGTTTTTACTGAACCGCTCCGAACCTCACCTTCACTGTCTTGATCTCGTACGGGATGGTCGGGACTACCAGTACTTTGCCGGTTGAATCGAGCGCGAGCGGAGCTTGCGTAACTTCCATCAGGTTTGCCTCCCAAGCGGCAGCCACGCTCTGCGGCAGTTGCAGATGGATGTCGCCGTTCTTCCCCGCCCATTCATAGAAGCGAACGATGAGCCCATTATCGTCGGCGGCTTTCTTGATGGCGGTAATCACCACGTTGTCCTCGGCCGTTCCGAAGAACGACTTCTCCGCCGGCAGCGGCCCCGGATGTTGGCCTGTCGTGACCGCCATCAGCGGATAGTTCAGTTCATAGCCCTGATGCACGGTGAGCGCTTCGCGCCAGGTACCGCCGTGCGGATACAGCGAGTAGGTGAACTCGTGATGCCCCTGGTCGGTCTCGGGATCGGGCCATGTTGGCGAACGCAGCAGAGACAGACGAAGCACGTTGTCGCGGGCGTCGTAACCGTATTTGCTATCGTTCAGGAGACTGAATCCGTGGTCACCCTCGCAGGCTGAAGCCTGCTCGGGGGGACAATTGGAGGCTGGCGGGACGCGGCGCTGAAGCGCCGCACTACCCAAGCCAACATCACCGGAAGCCACAGGTGCCCCACCCTTCCCGCCCGGTGTTGGCGAGACGGTGGGACCTGAGATATCGGCCCAGCGCAGCGCGGGAACTTCAAACTGCGCCTGCTCAGCGGGTGTGTTGCGCGTCGTCGGCCGCTCGACGCTGCCATAGGGAATCTCGAAGGTCGCCTTGTTGCTGCGCGCGCTCACCGGGAACGCGACCTTCAGCAGGATGTGCTGCTCGTGCCAGTCGGCCTGCATGTGGACGTCAACTCGCGGCACACCGGGATACATCGTGATGTCCTGCACGAAGCTCGACTTCTGGAAGTGGTGCTTCACGCGGATGACGGCGCGCAGCGGCGTGTTCTCCACCAGCTTCACTTCGTCGGCCTGCATCAGGTCCCAGTGCTGCTTGACGAAGTCGGCGTCAATGTTCCACGCGTCCCAGCGCTTGGGCTTGTCCACGAATGCCTGAAGGAGGTTTCCGCAAGGCAAACCATCGGGGGATGCCGCGGGCGAGCCCTCACTCTGCACCGGCAGCGCCAGCGCTTCGGTGTTGCTGCGTTTGTCGACCAGGCTGGTGATGCAGCCGGTCGTGGGATCGACCTTCAGGCGGACGAACTCGTTCTCCAGCGAAGAGGCGGTGGCGATCACACGCGACTTGTCCCCCAGATTGCCATACATAACAGTTTGATCTGGGACTACCGTGATCAGCTTGTAGCCAGTAGCGGGCACGTTCGTCGCCAGCAGACGTAGCCGGAACCAGTTGCTGTCGGGGTTGGAGCTGAGAATTTCAAACGGCACAGGACCATCCGAGTCCTGCAAGCGGAAGTGCTCTACCCCTGACGGAAGTTGCACGTCGGCTTCGGCCTCGCCGGTCCGCGTCCACGACAGCGGATTGAACACCAGCACGCTCACGCCGGGCGAGTTGACGCGGGAAGCAAGATCAGCCAGCCCGTGGTTAATCATGTCGCGGTCGATGCGGGATGCCACTGCATACTTGCGCGCGGCGTCGACATAGTTGATGTGAATGCCCGAGCCCGGCAGAATGTCGTGAAACTGGTTGAACAGGATGTATTTCCAGGCCGTATCGAAGTTCTGTGCCGGCCAGTTCGCACCGAACAGCGTTTCGATGGAGACCACTTTCTCCGCGTTCAGCACCAGCTCTTCGTTCTGGCGGTTGCCGCGCTTCTCCTCCGACTGCGAGGTTTGAACGCCGCGGTGGTACTGGAAGTAAAGTTCGCCGTCCCAGGTTGGAATCTTCAGGTCGATCTTGTTCTTCTCCAGTTCAGCGAAATACTGCGAGGCGGTGGAAAAGTTGAGCTGCGGATAAACGACATCGCTTTTCTGCCAGCGTAGCGCTGTGTCAAGATCCACGCGGGTCGGGCCGCCGCCATGATCGCCCACGCCGTACAAATACATCATGTCCAGCGCGCCGGTGGGAGCCGAGTTGGCTCCACCGTTGTACTTCCACATCATGGGCCCGTAGGTGGCCGAGTCGCGCGCCATCTTCTGGGGATCGATCTGGTTGGCGTAATCGCTGGGGAAGTAGGTCAGCAGGCGGCTGCCGTCGGGCGCTTCCCACCAGAACAGGCGATAGGGGAACTTGGTGAACTCGTGCGCCCACAGCAGCTTCTGGGTGACGAAGTAGTCGATGCCCGAGCGCTTGTAGATTTGCGGCAACTGCCAGTTGTAGCCGAAGCTGTCGGGGTTCCAGCCGATGTTGATATCCACGCCGAACTTCTGCTGAAAGTAGCGCTTACCGTAGAGAATTTGCCGCACCAGCGATTCGCCATCCGGCATGTTGAGATCGGGTTCAACCCACATGCCGCCGATGACCTCCCAGCGGCCTTCTTTGACGCGCTGCTGGATCTCGCGGAACATCGCCGGATACTTCTCTTCGATCCATTCGTAAGCCTGCGCGGTGCTGGCAGTGAATTTGAAGTCGGGATACTCGCGCATCAACTCGAGCGCCGTGCCGAAGGTGTTGCGGACGACCTCGACGGTCTCGGTCCACGGCCACAGCCATGCCATGTCGATGTGGCTGTTGCCGACGGCAGCAATGTTGAACTGCTTCATGTAAGGCCGCAGGACCTCGAGCTTAGTTTGGGCGTCGCGCAGTGAGGCGTCGAAGGCTTGCTGATCTCCTTGGTCCAGCGCGGCGAGATTAATAGCCTTGATTGCGGTGTCAAGTTGCTGCTGACGTTCGCCTTTGCCATCGGGATATGCGGCGATCAGCGGCTCCGCCGACAGAATCTCCAGCCGCATGATTGCGGGATCGGGACGGCTGGCGGGCGGCTCGATACGCAACTCGGCGTGTTCGATGCGGGTCGAGTTACCGCCGCAGCAGCCACCACCGCCGGAGTCCAGAACGCGAACGGCGAGCACCAGCTTCTGGCCGGGCTGGGCATTCTCGATGAGCGTGATCGGCACCTGGCCGTCTTCGTCGGTGCGCGCCACCATCGAGCCGTTGGCGAAGACGCTGACCTGGATGGCATCGTCGCTGCCGACGTGTAAATCGAGCGCTATCCGCACCCCCTGAAGGCTGTAACCGTTCAGTTGCGCCGGGACCTCAAATGTCTGGCGCAGCCAATGCGAGCCCTGCCAGTCCTGCTTCAGTTTCACCGGCTGCCAATCGGAAGTGCTCAGCGTGGGATCCTCTCCGTGGGCAAGGTCGGCCGCATGCGCTTGCCAGTCGGGCATGGGAATTACGGTGATGGACTGCAAGCGGTCGAGAACGGGCTTGTAGGGATCGGGAGTAGTGGACGTGATTTGCGCAAATGAGCAGATCGCGAAAAGCAAAACAATGAGCAGGCGGAGAGTGCGATTCATTCGGAGCTACTCCTTAGAAACGCCGTGGAGGAGGGACCCAGTTTAGCCCAAGGCATCAGCGATGGATAGCATTGCAGCGCTTTAGCGGGGACTCTTGCGAAGAGCGAACAGGGGAACTTCTAGAGCTTTTGCACCCGCTGCACATCGCGTACGCCGGGGATTTTGCGCACGCCGGCGAGGATACGCTCCAGATGCTTCAGATCGGCGATGTCGGCGACGATGTCGACGGTGGCGTGATCTTCGGCGGTGTTGGCCTCTGCGTTGCGGATGTTGGTCTTGGCGTCGCTGATAATGGTGGCGATTTCCTTCAACATGCCGGGACGGTTGTCGCAGAGCACGCTCAGCTTGACCGGATAACCCGGTGTCGTCGGCGCAGAGGGATCCTTGCCCCACTCCACGGCGATACGCCGCTCCGGCTCGAACATCAGGTTCACGACGTTGGTGCAGGACTTGGAGTGCACGGCTACGCCCTTGCCGCGGGTCACGTAGCCGACAATCTCCTCGCCGCGAATGGGATTGCAACAGTGGGCGCGATAGACCAGCAGATCGTCGTGTCCGGTAACTTTGATGGCCGTGGTATCGCCGCCAAAGACACGGCGCACCACGCTGGTCAGGCCGGTCGCGGGGTTCACATCGCCGTCGCCATTCGACGGGACGTGCCCGCCCAGTTGCGTTTCTTCCGGCAGCACGCGAGCCAGAATGCTGCGGGCGGAGAACTTACCGTAGCCCAGGGCGGCGAGCAGGTCATCCGGTTTCGCCAGTCCATTTTCGCTGGCCACCCGCGTCAGTTCCGCCTCGCTGATGTTTTTCAGCGCGATGTGGTATTTGCGCGCTTCCTTCTCGATCAGCTTGCGGCCAATTTCGATGGCGGCCTCGCGCTGATGGACGTTCATCCAGTGCTTGATTTTCTGGCGGGCGCGCGACGATTTGGCCAGTTGCAGCCAGTCGCGGCTGGGTTTGTGCCCGGGTTGGGTCAGGATCTCGACGATGTCGCCGGAGCGCAGTTTGTAGCGCAGGGGAACAATGCGCCCGTTGACCTTGGCGCCGACGCAACTGTGGCCTACTTCGGTGTGCACGGTGTAGGCGAAGTCGATGGGCGTAGCATCGCGCGGCAGGACCACAATCTTGCCCTTGGGGGTAAAGGTGTAGACCTCCTCGGGATAGAGATCGATCTTCAGGGTGGCCAGGAACTCGTCGGAGCTCTTCATGTCGGTCTGCCACTCGACCACCTGGCGCAGCCACGCCAGCCGCTGCTCATCGCGCGCCGAGACCGGGCCGTCTTTATATTTCCAGTGGGCGGCGATGCCTTCCTCGGCCATCTTGTGCATTTCCTCGGTGCGGATCTGCACTTCGAAAGCGTGGCCTTTTTCGGAGATAACGGTGGTGTGCAGCGACTTGTAAAAATTGTTGCGCGGGATGGCTATGAAGTCTTTGATGCGTCCCGGCACCGGCCGCCACTGATTGTGGATGATGCCCAACACGGCGTAGCAATCCGATTCCGATTGCGTGATGACGCGCAGCGCCAGCATGTCGTAGATCTGGTCCACCGAAATGCGCTGCCGCTGGAGTTTCTGCCAGATGCTGTAAATGCGCTTGATGCGGGCTTCCACCCGGGCCTGGATTTTGTTTTCATGCAGCTTCTGCTGAATGGTCTTCTGCACCTCGGCTAGAAATGCCTCGCCCTCCTTGCGGCGCGACTCGATGGCCTCCTTCACCTGGTTGTAGGCGATGGGATCGACGTATTGGAAGGCCAGGTCCTCCAGTTCGCCGCGGATCTTGCCCATGCCGAGCCGGTGCGCGATAGGGGCATAGATGTCCAGGGTCTCGCGCGAAATCTTCTGCTGGCGGTCCTGCGAGAGATACTTGAGGGTGCGCATGTTGTGCAGGCGGTCGGCCAGCTTGATGAGTACCACGCGGATGTCGTCCATCATGGCCAGCACCATCTTGCGGACGTTCTCGGCCTGGGCCTCTTCGGAAGAGGCGAAATCGATCTTGCTGATTTTGGTGACGCCCTCGACAATGTGGGCCACCTGCTCCCCAAACTCCGCCTTGATCTCGTCAACCGTCACGCTGGTGTCTTCCACGGCGTCGTGCAGCAGACCGGCAGCGATGGCGGTGGCGTCCAGACGCATGTCCGCGAGCACGATGGCGACCTCCAGGGGATGCACCAGGTAGGGTTCGCCCGACTGTCGGACCTGTCCCTTGTGATGCTGTTCGGAGAATTCGTAGGCTTTCTTCACCAGGGCCTGGTCTTCGGCGGGGCGGTAGGAGCGGACTTTGCGCAGGAGATCGCGAAAGCGGGTGACGGAGAGAACGTTGGTCGCGATGTGTTGGCGCAATGTCGCCATGTCCGATTATACGACGGCCTTGCTCCCCACCCGTTGCGCGCACGTTTCCAATTGCGTGAGATATGCTGGTGCTGCTTGCCGTGGAGGCGGAGACTCATGCGTGTGCTCATTAGCGGCGCTTCAGGGCTGGTTGGAGGGGCCCTGACGCGCGCCCTATCGGCGGCGGGCGACTCGCCGGTCGCGCTGGTGCGGCGGACTGCGCGCGAGGGCGAGGTGCAGTGGAATCCCGCTGCACCGCTCGATCCAGAGAAGTTGGCAGGCTGCGATGCGGTGGTGCATCTGGCGGGCAAGAACATCGCCGGCTACTGGACGAAGAAGTTCAAGCAGGAGGTCCGCGAGAGCCGCGTGCGGGGCACGAAAACTCTGGCGACTGCCGCGGCTGAATCGTTTCGCGATAAGGGCAAGCCGGGCGTGTTCGTCTCGGCTTCGGCGGTTGGATATTACGGCAATCGAGGCGACGAGTTACTGACCGAGGACAGCGCTGCGGGACAGGGCTTCATGGCGGACGTATGCCAGGAGTGGGAGGCGGCCTCGAATCCGGCACGCGAAGCGGGCCTGCGCGTGGTGAATCTGCGCCTTGGGGTTGTGCTGGCGCGAGACGGCGGCGCACTGCCGCCAATGCTGCTGCCCTTCCAACTCGGCTTGGGCGGACGCGTTGGTAGCGGAAAGCAATACTGGAGCTGGGTCGCGCTCGACAACGTCGTAGGAATCATTCGGTTCGTATTGCAGAACGAGAACTTGCGTGGGCCGGTGAATGTTGTCGCCCCTGAACCGGCACGCAACAAAGACTTTACGCGCGCCCTTGCCGCCCAGCTGCACCGGCCGGCGATCTTCCCGCTGCCGGCGTTTATCGTGCGCACGTTGTTGGGAGAGATGGGTGACGCCGCGCTGCTGGGATCGGCGCGCGTCGTGCCGGCAAGGCTGTTGGCAGCCGGATATCAGTTCCGGCATCCCACATTGCGGGACGCGCTGCACGCCGCTCTCGGTTAGGACCCGCTTACGGCTGCGGCGGCGGTTGCGTGGGCTGCGCCTGCTCGGCTGGCGGCGTCGCTGGCGGCTGCTCAGGTTGTGTCGTCGGTTGCTGGGGCTGCGCCGGTGGCGTAGGTCCCATGGGCTGCGGCTGGACCGGTTCCGTCTGCGGCTTCGTTTGTTTCTTGCCGGGCTGGCCGGGATGCGCCGCGCACACTCCGGCATTCACCCACTTCTGCTGGTCGAGGCGATTGACGGTGATCACCGACACCGGCGGTCCCACCCAGTCGGGATGCGCCGCAATCTCCAGTTGCACAAATTTGCGCGCTGCCGCCACCTTGTCCATGCTCTGCCAGTTGGGATGCGCTTTGATGTAGGCGGCGATCTGCGAGTTGGCCCCGCCGAAGAAACCCGCGCCGTTGTTCGCGTCGGTCACATCCAGCGACACCTCCTTGATGCCGCCGGCGGGATCCAGGCGGTAGCCGCGGGCGAAGATCGACGAGCTTCCAGCGTCCGGTCCGGCAAACACCACAATCACCAGCTCTCCGCTATTGCTGGCCGCCAGCTCGCGATAGAACTTCGGTTCGTTCTGCGCCAGGTATTTGGCCACGTTCATCACCGGGTCTTTGGCGATGTCCAGGAAAGCGTCCGCCCGGTGCCGCAGGTCTCCCGGCAGGCCGCAGGCCTGGTCGGCAAGCTCCTGCAAGTTAAAGGCGGGGTATTCCTTGTAGAACAGACCGGCCATGGCGAAGGTGCATCCCGGTTTCGCGATGATCTTGCAAGTCTGAGTGCTGGTTTCGGCCACTTTGAACACCAGCAGGCTGTCGGCAGCAATGACGGCACGATGATGGCGCCGGTCGATCAGGGCAACGACCGTGGTAGCCAAGGCCGGGAGTGAGACCAGCAACATGCTGCCCGCGCACAAGAGGCTGATGAGGCTGCCCCTGAGACAAAGATGCGTTCTCATCCAAACTCCCTTCAAGCCTTCTTGCGACGGGCCGCCGAGGATGTGTGACATCGTAGCAGACTCCAGTTTTGGCCTACCGAGTTCGGGAACCCTGCTGGCAATTTCCTATTGCAGAGCAAGCACTTTTGCTAGTTTCGCGGATTGCCGGCACAGCCTAGCCTCACTGAAGACGGCCCCGCACGGCCCGTATAAAACTGACTCCGACAACACGAGAAATCTCGTGCCCGCTCCGCGCGTGGTACTGGTGGACGACAATCCCGCCATCCTGGAGATGCTGGTTGAAATGCTGCGTCAGGACTTCACGATTGCCGGCACGTTCTCGACCGGAGCGTCCTTTCCGGCGGCGGTGGAGAGCTTGAGTCCAGATATCATCCTGCTCGACATTTCTCTGGGAGATATGACCGGTTTCTATGTGGCCAAGCGAGTGAAAAGCACCGTACCAGGAGCCAAGGTGATTTTCCTTTTCAGTCCACGAGAACCCTGACTTCGTTCGCGCGGCCTTCGACCTGGGCGCAGTCGGTTATGTCTTCAAGTCGCAGATAAATCCGGACCTGATCGACGCTTTGGACGCCGTCTCGCAAGGGACACCCTTTGCATCGCTTCGATAAACCTGAGCCTTCCCCGAAGGCCGCATGCCTCGGTAAGCCTCCACGCTCTGGCCGACGAACATTCATTTCTTACTTGCCATCTGCGGTTGCAACGCACAAAATTGGCTTCCATAGACACATCTGGAGCGCGCCGTGATGCCCGAGGAAAGAATTGCCTTCACAGCATTTCTAAGCCATAAGTACAAGGCTCCAGAAATCAACGAGTTTTTCTTCAGCCTCTTTTCTTCCGTCGCTGATGTCCAGTTCGAAGTGGACGTGGGGTCAGCCCCTACCAACGTGACCAGGCTGGAGAGGCTGATTCGCAATGCGAATGCTTTCATCGGCATCTATCCCTGCGATCCGGTCGATGGCACGCAGCCCGCGACTGAAGATCTTCTGGAGCAGAGTAAGTATTTTCGTCTCGAACTGGACCTCGCCGCCCGCGCTCGCAAGCCGGGGCTTATTTTCTGCGACGCGAGATACCGAGGGGTGATTTGCGCGCCTCCGCCCATTTACGAGATCCTCTTCAACATTCAGGAGGTTGCCAGTCGCGGTGCAAAGCCAAGCTCCGCCTCGTTCATCAAAGCGTTTCAGGCATTTGCCCAGCGCATCGCCGCCGGACAGGCATACGATCTTCTGGAAGAACCTCGGGATGCCAGCAGCGACCTGGTCGGAATCCTGGTCCCTCCTGAATCGGTGAAGGGCGGATACGGCGCGGAGCAGGTGGACATCATACGTAACGCCATCCAGGGTTGCCGTTATACGCCAATCGAACTTACATGGCCCCCGGTCATCGATCCCAGCTGGATGCGCCGGGTACGCGTCTTGAATTGGATTGTGATTGACACCGGGCCGGTTACCACAGCCACCGGCATCCTGGGATATCTTCATGGCGAGTTCAAACCTGCGATGCGATTGCGCCGGGTTGAACCACCAGAACAGCTATCGGCTTCCCAGCCCACCTGCCTCGCCCTCTATGACGGGTACGAAGTTGGGTACAAAAAGGACATTATTAGGTGGCGCGATTCTAAGACGTTGCAAGACGGTATGACCCAGCGTCTGGGCTCGCTGGATGCGGGGAGACGGCGCATCTCTACTCTGAACGAGGCACTCACCTATTTCCAAAGCGCGGCCCTGCGAAAGGAATCTGTCTTCATCAGCTACGCCGGGGACAATGAGGAGGCCGTGAGGGACCTTCGAACGGCCTTCCGGAAGAAATTCCAGAAGGTGTTCGACTATCGTGACGGCAGCTCGATCCGTCCGGGCCAGCCATGGTTGAAGGAGATCTTCGACCAGCTCGCGCTTTCTCCGCTCGGGGTACTGCTGCTCTCGTCCGAGTATGCAGAAAGCGGGAACTGCATGCACGAATTGCGGGAAATGATAGCCCGTCATGATGGGAACAAGATGCAGATATTTCCCATCAAGATCAAAGCCGGTGATAAGTTGGAAATTCCTGAGCTGCAGACCATACAGTACGCGAGATTGTGGGAATACCGGTCACCCGACGAACTGGTCGACTGGATCGCATCCAACGTAACTCCGGATGGGAGTTAGAAACCGGTTCGTCCACGGCATTCGCTTGAGCGCACCGGTCACGGCCTGATACGGTGCGCGCCGATCGAGGAAACGGCGACCGAGATACAGAAGAAGGGAAGTATTCTTGGGTATGAGCAATCCACCGGTATTAGCCACGTACCAGACCCCGTCCCGGGACACCGATCCTACCTGGGAACGGTTGGAAGACCAGATCGACTGGTACGACAAGAAGAGCAAGCGATGTCAGAACGCTTACAAGCGAATCAAGATCGTCGAGATCGTCGCTGCGGCGCTCATTCCTTTCCTCTCGGCGCTTAACATTTCGCAGGGGAATGAAGCCTGGTTTGGTCATTCGGTGAGCTGGATCATTGGTGGACTGGGGGTGTTGATCACCATCCTTGAGGGGATGCTACACCTCAACCAGTATCAGCAGAACTGGATTGCCTATCGCTCGACGTGCGAAGGCCTGAGACATGAAAAGTACACCTACCTGGCCAAGGCCGCGCCCTATCAGGACGCGCCCGACCCGCACTCATTGCTGGCGGAGCGAATCGAGTCGCTGGTGTCGCAAGAGCACGCCAAGTGGGCCTCGGTCCAGCAGCAGGAGTACACAGTAAAGAATGCGTCCGGTGGCGGGCAAACCAAGCCCTGAGCGGGCAGATTACGTGCTCTGGTTCCTGCAATTCCGCGAGGCTTTTCTTCGAACCGCCGGCGCGACGTTGCCGGACGCGCAAACCTCTTGACAAATCGTCCGGCAGGCGCAATCATCCACGACACTGAAGAGTGAGAGGATTTTGCATTGTGGGGACCGGTTCCTTCTGCTTTTGCGTAACCGAACCACTTAACCCAACGCCGTAGCTTCGATATTGACGTTTGGAGTCGGGTGCTTTGAGTTTCAATCTTCGACGGGGGACTGCAATGCGCTGCTTCCTGGCCTCGTGCCTGGGAGGAGCGAGGTTGGCCGCTGCGGCGTCGGGCCCCGACCCGGCCATTCCGAGTATCTTCTCGCCCGCTTCCACGCCGGCTGACTCCATCTACCATTTGTCGCTGTTCGTGCTGGCCATTTGCGGCGCCATCTTTCTAGTGGTGTGCACTCTGCTGGTTTATGCCGTGGTGAAGTTCCGGCTGCGCGACTCCGACGATGGGCGTGAGCCGCCTCAGATTTACGGCAGCAACCAGGTGGAGGTCGCTTGGACGGTTATTCCGGTGCTGATTGTGGTGGTGTTGTTTTTGGCATCGGCGCGCGTGATCCATGCGGTCGAAGATGCGGTCATGCCCCCCGCCGCCACCGAGGTCACCGCGGTTGGCCACCAATTCTGGTGGGAGTTTCAGTATCCGCAACTGGGGTTCATAACCGCCAATGAGCTGCACGTCCCGGTCAGCGACCGGCAGCATCCGACGCCCACGCATCTGACGCTGCTGTCGGCCGATACCGACCACAGCTTCTGGGTGCCGATGCTGGCGGGGAAGACGGACCTGATTCCCAACCGCCAGAACAGTATGTGGATCGACCCGCACGAAGCCGGGACGTACGTGGGCCAATGCGCGCAGTACTGCGGCACCGAGCACGCCCTGATGCTGTTGCGGGTGGTGGTCGAATCGCGTGCGGATTTCGACAAGTGGGTGGCCGAACAGCAACAGCCGGCACAGGCCGCCGACAACGTCGCCCAGGGCCGCCATATCTTCGAAACCACGGCCTGTGTCAATTGCCACACCGTATCGGGCACCAACGCGAACGGAAAGTTCGGGCCCGACCTGACCCACCTGATGAGCAGGGAGACGATTGCCGCTGGGGCGGCGCTGAACAACCGCGAGAACCTGCGTCGCTGGATCAAGGAACCGGACAGCATCAAGCCGGGAGCTCTGATGCCCGCCATGCAACTGAGCGATCCGGACGTGGATGCGCTCACCGACTATCTGCTGAGCTTGCACTAACTACATGGGAACCTGCTGATGTCAAACGCCGAATCGGTATTTAAGCCAATCGTGGTTTCGCCGGCGGAGGAGTCGGCCCGGCCGCTGTTTGACCGAGTGCATGAGTGGATCGTCACCGTCGACCACAAGCGGCTCGGGCTGATGTACTTCAGCTACGGCATCGTGTTCCTGGTGATTGGCGGTGTGGAAGCCACCATCATGCGGGTCCAACTGGCGGTCGCGGACAATCATCTGATCTCGCCGCAGACATTCAATCGCCTGTTCACCATGCATGGCACGACCATGATTTTCTTCGCTGCCATGCCCATTGTCTTCGGCTTTGCCAACTATCTGGTGCCGCTCATGGTCGGCGCCCGCGATATGGCGTTCCCGCGCCTCAACGCTTGGGGCTTCTGGATGAGCGCGCTGGGCGGAATTATCCTCTACTTCAGCTTTCTGGGCGGCAGCGGTCTGTACGGCGCCGGTACCGCGCCCGACGTAGGCTGGTTCGCTTACGCTCCGCTCACCTCTTCGGTCTTCTCGATCGGGCACAGCACCGATTACTGGATCCTGGCGCTGCTGGTCAGCGGCTTCGGCAGCATCGCTACGGCGCTGAATGTAATGACCACCATTCTGTGCATGCGCTGCCCAGGCATGACGCTGAACCGCATGCCGCTGCTGGCCTGGATGAACCTGGTGATGTCCGGGCTGGTGCTGGTCGCCATTTCACCGCTCACGGCGGCGCAAATCATGCTGTTGCTTGACCGCTACCTGGGGGCCCATTTCTTCGACACCCAGGCCGGGGGCTCGGCCGTCATCTGGATGCACTTCTTTTGGATCTTCGGGCATCCCGAGGTTTACATCCTGGTGCTTCCGGCGTTCGCGATCGTCTCTGAAGTGATCCCGGTCTTCTCGCGCAAGCCGATCTTTGGCTACTCGATCATGGTGGCGGCCACAGTTTCCATCGGCTTCATCAGCCTAGGGGTCTGGGCGCACCACATGTTCACCATCGGGATGACCTCCTACGCCAATGCGTTCTTTGTGGCATCGACGGCGGCCATTGCGGTGCCGACGGGAATCAAGATTTTTAATTGGCTGGGAACGATGTGGGGCGGCAAGATCCGCTTCGCCGTGCCTATGCTGTTCTGCATCGCCTTCCTGGGCCAGTTTTTGATTGCGGGATTGACGGGCATCATGCTGGCCGCCGCTCCTTTCGACTGGCAACTGGGCAACTCGTATTTCGTGGTCGCGCATTTTCACTATGTGATTCTGGGCGGCATCGTGTTTGCCGTCTTTGCCGGGGCGTATTACTGGTATCCCAAGGTAACAGGGCGAATGCTTGATGAAACCTTGGGCAAATGGCACTTCTGGCTGTTCCTTATTGGCTTCCACCTGACCTTCGATTTCATGCACATTCCCGGCCTGCTGGGCATGCCGCGCCGCATTTACACCTATGAGCCCGGGCGCGGCTGGGAGATCTGGAACCTGATCGTCTCCATCGGGGTGATCTTCCAGATCCTGGGGGTGCTGGTCTGGGTGTACAACGTGGTGCGTTCGCACTACCACGGGCGGCTCGCAGGCAACGATCCCTGGGACGCCTGGACGCTGGAGTGGGCAACCACTTCGCCTCCCCAGCCCTATAACTTTGCGACTCTTCCGGTGGTTCGTAGCCGCCGTCCCTTGTGGGACGCGAAGCACCCGGAAGATCCTGACTGGAAATACGAGTGATGGCCCGAAGTCGCACCCACGCGGCGCGGCTTGGTTTGCATGGCTTTTGAACCCTGAGGAGAAGAGAGTTGGCAGCATCGACGATAGCCGTGCCCCCCAGCGAAATGCCTTTGTCGGCGCACATGCGCGGCAAGGTGGGCATGCTGTGCCTCATCACTGCGGAGTCGGCCATCTTCAGCATCTTCGTTGTGGCCTACCTGTACTACGCGGGCAAGAGTCTCAGCGGGCCGACCCCCGGCCAGGTGCTCGATGTTCCGTGGTTCAACTCCATCTGCTTGTTCTCCAGCAGCGCAACGATTGTGCTGGCGGAGAAGGCCATCCATCGCGGCAATCTCAAGCGCTTCGGCCTCTTCTGGCTGCTGACCATCGTTCTGGGCGTGGTCTTCCTGGTTGGCACCGGACGCGAGTGGTATCACCTGATCTATGACAAGGGACTGACGATTACCACCAACCTGTTCGGTACGACGTTTTATTCGCTGGTGGGGTTACACGCCTTTCACGTGATCGTCGGCGTCACGGGGCTCACGATCATCATGATCTTCACGGCCCTGGGTCTGGTGAAGCAGGAACACTCGGAGCGCATCGGAGTGTTCGCGTTGTACTGGCATTTTGTGGACGCGGTCTGGGTGGTGGTGCTGTCGGTGGTTTACTTCATCACGCGTTAGCGGCTTCATAGGGAATCGATTCATGACTACGGACGAGACGCAGCCGAAGGACAGTTCTGCCGGCCAATTTGTCGAGATGCCGGCGCCGACAGCGTGGCCGTTTGCCATGGCGCTGGGGAGTGCGCTGACATTTGCCGGGATGCTCACCAACATCTCGGTAAGCGCGCTGGGAGCGATTTTGACGGTCTGCGGAGCGGTGGGATGGTTTCGTGAAGTGTTTCCTCACGAGCACCACGAGTTGCTTCCGGTGCGTCCGGAAGAGCCGCTGCCCGCGTCGCCGCGCGAGGTGGCGCGTCTGGCGGTGGCGCACAAAGTGGAGCGTGCATGGCTGCCGCTAAAGATTTATCCCATCTCGGCGGGGGTCAAAGGCGGATTGGCGGGCGGCGTTGCCATGGCGGTGCTGGCGATGCTGTATGGAGTGATCTTCTTTCACAGCATCTGGTATCCCGTTAACCTCCTGGCAGGAAGTTTGTACTCCCCGGCGTCAACTCCTTCCATGGAAGAGATGATGCACTTTCGCATTGGATGGTTCCTGTTCGCACTGGCCATGCACGCTACCATGTGCCTGCTGGTGGGACTGCTTTACGGAGCCATGCTGCCGCTGCTTCCCACGCGCCCTATTCTTTTGGGAGGGATCATTGGTCCGCTGCTGTGGACGGGGTTGCTTTACCAGATTCTGGAATTCGTAAACCCGCTGCTGGACCAGCGCATTAACTGGTGGTGGTTCGCGGCCTCGCAAGTTGCCTTCGGGATTGTCGCCGGACTGGTGGTGGCGCGGCAAAACAAGGTCTGGACATCGGAGAACCTGCCGCTGGCGATGCGCGCCGGTATTGAAGCTCCGGGCATCATGCACGAGGGAGACGGCGAGGACGGCAAACAATGACGCGGCGCTCCGTATTGCTCACCATTGCTCTGCCGGCCCTGCTTGCACTGGCAGCTTGCTCCCAGCTTCCCGGAAAACCTCCGCCGGGTCCGGAGGTGCCCAGACCCGATTCCGTGCTCGATCCAGTTGTGCTGTTTCGCGAAAACTGCTCCGGATGCCACGGGGCCGAAGGCCAGAAAGGTCCCGCGATGATGCTTTCCGACCCGGTCTATCTGGCGATTGTTGACGACGACACCTTGCGCTCCACCATTTCCAAGGGCCGTCCCGGAACCGCAATGTCGGCCTTCGCACAGAAGGAGGGTGGGATGTTGACCGATGAACAGATCAACGCCATCATTCACGGCATCCGCGAGCGCTGGGGCAAGCCGAATGCACTGGCCGGCGTGGCTGCGCCTCCTTACGCCGCTAAAGCGCAGGGTAATCCACAGCAGGGAGAGGTTGCGTACGCCACGTTCTGCGCATCGTGCCATGGCACCGGCCCCAAGGGTGGGCCGAAGGCGGGCTCGGTCACCGGCGGCGCCTATCTCAGTCTTATCAGCGACCAGGGACTGCGTACCATCGTCATCGCCGGCCGTCCTGACTTCGATGCGCCCGACTGGCGGGCCAACGTGCCGGGCCGTCCGATGACCGACCAGGAGATTTCCGATGTTGTGGCCTGGCTGGCGTCGCAGCGGCCCCAAGTCGCAGCTCAGGCTGCTCCTGCAAATTCATCTTCGTCCGGAGAAATTCATTGAGCGATCAGGACAAGAACGGAATCTCAAGACGAGACGTGTTTGCCAAAGTCGGCTTGCTGCTGAACGGCCTGGCGGTTGCAATTCTGGCCGTGCCGGTCGTCGGCTATCTCTTCTCACCTATCTTGCGGGGAGAAAACGGAAAGTATCAAAGTTGGGTCCCGCTGGGCGAACTCGACGAGTTTCCCGAAGGGCAGACCCGGCTCGCCAAATATCAGAATCCCATCTCGAGCCCCTGGGACGGCGATACCGATCACATTCCTTGCTGGGTGAGGCGCATCGCGGGCGAGCAGTTTCAGGTTTTTGCCATCAACTGCGCTCACCTCGGATGCCCGGTCCGCTGGTTCGCCCAGTCAGGTCTGTTCATGTGCCCGTGCCACGGCGGAGTGTATTACCAGGACGGCTCGCGCGCTTCCGGCCCGCCTCCACGCGGCCTGTTCGAGTACGACTACAAAGTCGAGGGTGGCAAGCTGATGATCAAAGCTGGACAGATCCCCACCTTGTCCACCACCGCCAGCCTGCGGGAAGGGAAAACGGGATGTCAAGGTTAGAGAAGATCGGGAACTGGTTCGAGCAGAGGCTGCAGATCGGCGGTGTGATCCGTGAGTCGGCCACCCACGAAGTCCCGCGCAAATCGGCAAGCTGGTGGTACGTCTTCGGCAGCGCTGCTCTGACGCTCTTCATCCTCCAGATTTTCACCGGCATCATGCTGGCGCTGATCTATGTTCCCTCGGCAGGCGAAGCCTGGAACAGCCTCCAGTATCTCAACCACAGTGTCACCCTGGGATGGTTCCTGCGCGGCGTGCATGGCTGGGGTTCCAACTTCATGGTCGCGGTGGTGCTTATCCACATGTGCCAGGTGGCCCTGTTCGGGGCTTACAAGTTTCCCCGCGAGCTGACCTGGATCGTTGGCGTCTTTCTGCTCTTGATGACTCTGGGGATGGCCTTCACCGGGCAGGTCCTGCGTTTTGACCAGGACGCTTATTGGGGGCTCGGGATCGGCGTGTCCATCATGGGCCGCGTTCCGCTTATCGGCGGCTTCCTGGTGCATATGTTGTTGGGCGGTCCGATCATTGCCGGAGACACGCTCTCGCGTTTCTTCGCCATCCATGTCTTCCTGATTCCTGGCTTGCTGATCGGATTGGTCTCCTTGCATCTGCTGATGGTGCTCAAGCTGGGGATCAACGAATGGCCGATGCCGGGACGTATTGTCCGCCGCTCCACCTATCTCAAGGAATACCACGAGCTGACGAAGAAGGATGGCGTTCCATTCGTGCCGGATGCGGTTTGGAAAGACATGTTCTTCTCCGCCGTCATCATCGCCAGCGTCATGGCTTGCGCGGCGTTCTTCGGGCCGTTTGGTCCGAGCGGCTATCCCGATCCGACCATCGTCCAGACCATCCCCAAGCCGGATTTCTTCTTTCTTTGGCTGTACGCCATGCTGGCTTTGTTGCCACCCGAACTAGAGACGCCGGTGTTGCTTATTGCGCCTGTGATCGTCATCGGTTTTCTGATTCTGTTGCCCTTTCTGGCGGGGGAAGGCGAGAAGAGTTGGAGGCGGCGTCCGATCGCGGTGGTCACCATACTTCTGACTGCGGTTGCGCTGGGTACGTTCACCAAGCTGGCGACCTACTCTCCCTGGAGTCCAGTGATGAATGGATGGAGTGGCGACCCCGTTCCGGTCCAATATCTCAACGGACGGTCTCCGCTGGAACGTCAAGGTGCGCTGGTCTTCCAGGTAAAGCAGTGTCGCAACTGCCATGCGATCGGCGGCTCCGGTGGCAAGCGGGGACCTGAGCTCGACACAGTTGCCACCAGGCTGACGCGCAACCAGCTCGTGCGCCAGGTCATTCAGGGAGGCGGTAACATGCCTGCCTATGGGAAGAACCTGAACCCGGCGGAAGTAACGGCCCTGGTTTCCTTCCTGGAGACGCTGCACCCGGCAAACCAGCTGCCGGCACGGGACGCCTCGCAGGCGGTGGTCAGCCGGGAAGAAACTACGCCTCCCGCCACCAACAACCGCTGACAGGCCATGTCGCCCATTGCTCAAGCTGTACTGCGTTCCTGGTCAATTCCTCCAGGCGCGACCTTTGCAATTGTTCTATCGGCCCTGGTTTATCTGCGTGGTTGGTGGCTGCTGCGGCGTGCCGGTGCGCCGTTCCTTCCGCCCTGGCGCGCCATCACCTTCCTGGCGGGGCTTTTCTCACTCTGGGTTGCCCTGGCTTCGCCCATGGACGTGTTCAACGGCTTCGTGCTGACCGCACACATGCTCCAGCATATGGTCTTAATGATGATCGCGCCGCCTCTGATACTTCTCGGCGCGCCGCTCATTCCCATGGTGCGGGGCTTGCCCATCTTCGCGGCGCGCGAGTTTGCCGGCCCGTTCGTGAATTGGTCCGTCGCCAGGAAGATTGGAAACACGCTCATCAACCCGGTTTGCGCCCTGCTGCTGATGGGTGTGGCGATGTTCGCCTGGCACATCCCCGCCCTCTACGAACTGGCGCTACGTTCCGCCGCGTGGCACCAGGTAGAACACGCTTGCTTCTTTATTACCTCTCTCATCTTCTGGTGGCCGGTGGTGCAACCCTGGCCCAGCAAGATGCAGTGGCCGCGATGGGCGATGGTGCCCTACCTGCTGATCGCCGACCTCCAGAACACGGTCCTGTCGGCCATCCTGGTTTTCTCCGATCGCGTACTGTATCCGTCGTATTCCACCGCACCCCGCCTGTTCCGTTTTTCCGCACTTCAAGACCAGGCTGCGGCCGGCGCCATCATGTGGGTGATGGGATCGCTCGCCTTTATCGTTCCCGCAGTCGTGATCGCGGTTCAGTGCCTGTCCAGCAAGGCAGCGCAATCGTTGCCCGCCCCGCCGCGCCAGCGCGATCCATCCTTGGACCCTGGACGTCTGCATAGGGCACACAAAATTCGCTTTGCACCTCGCTTCCTGACATCGCGTTTGAGCGGGAAGGCGGCGGAGGCGGTGAGCTTCGCATTACTTTTTGCGATAGTCGGCTTGGTCTTTGCCGGACTGCTGGCCGCGGGATCGGGCGACGACGACAGCCAGGTTTTGCGCTTGCAAGAGTCATCCGGGCCGTTTGCCATCGCCGTTTTCGCTCCCGCCGGAGACCTCGGTGCGGGGCGATCGCAATTCAACGTCTTGGTACAGGACCGAGATACCCGCGAACTTCTGCTTGATACGACCGTCGATGTCACAGCGCATGCGTCGGGAGAACCGCAGCCGGCGGCTGCAGCGGCGCGCGCGAGTCATGAGGACTCTGAAAACAAGTTGATGCAGACTGCGATGCTGGATTTTCCGGCGGCGGGGGACTGGATTCTAAATGTTGCTGTCCGGCAGAACTTAAATGTCGCGGATCTCTCGCTGCCCCTTCACGTGGTCAAGCCCGAGACCGAACTGGAATTCCCCTGGAGCTACCTTCTTGTCCTTGCGATAGCGCTGCTACTGGTCCTCGCGTTTGCCCTCCGCCACTGGCCACGGACGCCTCAGCCGATGGGACAATCGAGGCTGGTGGAGTAGCGCTGACAACATTGCAAAGTCACCAGCACAGTGGGGGCGACAGGCTGCGGGCTCTCTGTGCAGGATGTCAGCTTGATCGAGGCTGCGCGATCTAGTAGCCTCGATTGCGGGGCACCGTAAGCGTCCGGTCCAGACCGCGGGAGGAAGCTAAGAGCGGGCGATAAGTGTCCACTTAAGAAATATGTGGACACTTCAGGAATGGGTTGGTGGGGGATTGATCTCGTCGGTGTAGATGTCGTCAGTAAGCGCCTTGTCGATAGCCTGATCGAGGCGGGCGAGCAACTGGGCCAAGGTTTCGCCTCGGCGGCGGATCAGCATGGCCAGGCAGTTATGTCCGTCGGTGGCAGTGGCAACACAACCGACAGGGCGGAGCACGCCCAAGGTGATTTCCCCGTAGGTAATCAGCTCCGCGATGTTGGGCAGAGATCCCACGGGAGGGACTGTGGAGTTCTTCGCAACGGCCTTGGTGTCTAGGCTGCGGGTTCGATTGCGGGCGGTAGGCTTGCGGCGATGTTCCAAGGCAAAAGTTCCTCAATGCGGTTGATGGGATGGTCGGCGATGCGCTGTAGCACCTCGCGCAGGTAGGCTTCCGGATCAAGACCATTCAATTTGGCCGTGCCGATCAAGCTGTAGATAGCAGCCGCCCGTTCTCCACCAGCGTCGGAGCCGGCGAACAGGTAGTTCTTCCGTCCCAGAGCCACAGCTCGCAGCGCCCGTTCGGCGGCGTTGTTATCGATCTCAATGCAGCCATCTTCGCAATAGCGCACCAGTGCTCGCCAACGCGAGCGCGCATAGCGGATCGCCGCCGCGATCTCCGACTTGCGCGAGACGGCAGCTAGTGTGGACTGTAGCCACTGATCTAGCGATTCCAACAAAGGACGAGTACGGCTGCTGCGTAACGCAAGTCGCTCGTCCGGAGGTCGTCCCCGGATCTCACCCTCGATGGCGTACAGCTCCGCGATACGTTTCATGGCCTCGGCCGCGATCGGCGAAGCATGCGCCAGGTGCAGTTCATAGAACTTGCGCCGCACATGGGCCCAGCACGCCGCCTCCTGGATGAGACCACCCTCATATAAATGATGAAAGCCGGCATAAGCGTCAGCCTGTAGCGTCCCGCGGAAGCCGCGCAGATGCTGCCGCGGATGTTCACCCTTGCGATCCGACGAGTAGGCAAACCACACCGCCGCTGGCCCGCTATCGCCTGCGGGACGATCATCGCGAACGTAGGTCCACAAGCGTCCGGTCTTGGTCTTACCATTACCCGGAGCCAGCACCGGTACCGGGGTGTCATCGGCGTGCAGCTTGGTGGCGGCCAACACATGACGCGATAAAGCTTCTACTAACGGCTGCAGCAGGCGACTCGTTCCGCCTACCCAATCTGCCAACGTCGAGCGCTCCAGTTCGACACCTTCACGCGCGTACATTTCCGCCTGACGATAGAGCGGCTGGTGATCGCAGTACTTCGAAACCAGCACATGGGCCAGCAGTCCCGGTCCTGCTAGGCCGCGCTCGATGGGGCGGCTTGGCGCTGCTGCCTGCACAATGCGTTCACAGCCTGCGCAACTCAGCTTCGGGCGCACATGCCGGATCACCTTGAAGCGGGCCGGCACATACTCCAGTATCTCGGAGACATCCTCGCCTAGCTTGCGCAACCGGCCACCGCATTCCGAGCAGGTCTGTTCGCCTGATACGTAAGTCTTCACTTCACGAGGGAGATGTTCGGGCAGGGGCTGCCGCGCCGGTTTCGCACTGGCCCGGAAGTTAGGAGAAGCTTCCGCAGCAAACTCGTGGGCATTGGCGGTCAACCCTTTCTCCGACTGCAACTCTTCCAGCTTGAGCTCCAGCTGTTCGATCTGCCGCTCCAGCTTCTCCGACTTGCGACCGAACTGCATGCGCCGCAGCTTGGCAATCAGCAGCTTCAGATGTTCGATCTCACTTTGATGGGAGAGCAACTGCTCATGTTGCGAAACGATCAGCGCCTTCAATCCCGATGGATCCAGCAGCTCCAAGTCCGGCAGTGTTATAGGCGAAGCAGTCACAGACGCAGTATGCCAGCAACTCGGTACAACGCAAATAGTGCGGCACACAAAAATCTGTGCAAATCATCCAGGGCGAACTTAGATCGCCAACTGCGGTTCTGCAGTACGTACAGGCCGCCGCCAATCGATGCCTTCCAGCAGCATCGATAACTGCGCTCGCGTCAGCGCCACCGTGCCATCACTGGCTTGTGGCCACACATAACGTCCTCGCTCCAGCCGCTTGGCAAACAAGCAGAGTCCATCGCCGTCCCACCAAAGCACTTTGATTAGATCGCCGCGCCGGCCGCGGAAGACAAACACATGCCCCGAGAACGGACTCTGTTCCAGCTTCGTCTGCACCAGCGCACTCAGCCCGTCAAAGCCACGTCGCATGTCGGTCACCCCTGCCGCAATCCAGATGTGTGTCTTCATCGGCAGCGTGATCATCGTGGTAGCGACTCCAGCACTACCCGCAACAGCGCAGCATCGGCCCCACTTTCAATGCGGAGATGAATCTTGGGAAACTCGACGTAGATGCTGCCCGCGGAGGTCGCAGGCATGAGTGCCGGCGCCGACGGAAGCTTTGGCTCGGACTCAACCACAGCGGTTGCTAGGGACTCGCTCACGCTCACCGGCAGCAGGCGAATGCTGTCGGCTTGCTTCTCCCCCAATCGACCCTGGCGATAAAGGTTCCGCCAGTAATGCACCATGTTGGCATTAACTCCATGCTCTCGTGCCACACGAGCTACCGATGCTCCAGGCTGCATGGCCAGCCCTACAATCCTGCGCTTCTCAACGATGCTTCGCCGCTGCCGCTTGGCATGCTCGACCTTCGTTATCGCTGAACTGTCCACCACCACCTCCCGCACAACCATGTGCAGGTGATGATCTCGCTGGTTTAGCTGGAAGTACAGACGGTAGTAACCGGACGCTTACGGGGCACCAGCGATGACTGATACGACGACGACCGGCGTTTTACCGATTCCGCCGTTTGAAATGCGGCAACTCATCGGCTTGACCGATGAAACAGGATATGACAATCCTCGGGGGACTCCCATCATGGCCGATCTCCCCCTGAGTTGCTACGAGTCCGTCTTTGATTTTGGGTGCGGGTGTGGACGGATCGCCCGTCAGTTGTTGCAGCAGAACCCGAGGCCGAAGCGATATCTTGGGATAGATCTGCATAAGGGGATGATCGAGTGGTGTCGAAAGAACCTGGCTCCTCATGACCGTTCCTTCGAGTTCCATCACCACGACGTGTTTAGCGCATGTTTGAATCCGGATCCCACCAGGCCAAGGACCCTCGATCTTCCCGCTAAGGATGGTTCGTTCAACCTGATCCTCGCATGGTCGGTGTTTACCCACACCACGCAGTCGCAAACCGAACATTATCTCAGGGAGGTTGCCAGGATACTGAGCGCGGACGGCGTTCTGGTGGCGACGTGGTTTCTATTCGAGAAGCGCTACTTTCCAATGATGCAGGATTTTCAGAATGCACTCTACATAAACGAATATGACCCGACAAACGCCGCGATCTATGACCGCGAATGGCTTGAGCTAACGCTCTCGAAGGTCGGTCTGAGCATCGTCCGGGTCGTTCCGCCGTGGGTCCGGGGCTTCCAGTGGGAGATGCACATAGCGCACACATCCCTGGGTCGCCCGCGGGTCGACCTGCCGATGGATACGGCGCCGTTTGGCCGCGTGCCGCCGCCCATTCTCTCTGCCGGAAATGGTTCCATGGCCGTAGGCTAGGTCACTCGCAGCCGTGAGTAACAGGACCTCGCTACTTGATCACATTCCGAGCAATCTCCGTGTAGTAGTTTTTCGTATCGGCGGTCCTAATTGCGGTAAAAATGCCCCGCTCTCCTTCGCGGTAAGTGGCCAGAAAATGCAAGTCGCATTCTTCCAGCATGGCGATAGCGCAGGCCCCGGTCATTCCCCAGTAGTTCGTGTAGTCCGAGTTCTTGGTGGCCTTTGGATAGAAGCGCATTAATGGACGCTGGGCGATTTCGGGTGGAAATTCTTCATCGATAATAACGGTTTCCATAAAAAGCCGCCCCTGGGGCCGCATCATACTGAAAACGATGTCCAAGGCGCGCATCGGATCGGGCAGGTGATAAAGAACGCCGAGAAAGACCACAATATCGAACTGCCCGTAACGATCCGGCGTCAGGTTATAGATGTTTTCGTGGACAAGATTCAGGCGCGACTCGAGAATTTTCTTGGCCACGAGAAATCCGGTCTGCTCGACCGGGACGTAGTCGATCGCGAGAACCTCCTTGGCCCCACGTCGTTCGCATTCAAACGAGAAAAACCCGTCACGGGCACCAATGTCCAGTACTCGCAGACCAGACATGTCATGCGGCAGATTGAGTTGATCGAGTTGAGCCAGCAGGGCGCGGGAGTTTCTCGAACCAGGGGTAACCAGACCGGGCGCAAACTCAAACTCGTGATACCAGATGGGCACCGAGTCGACCATCTCGCGAAGGTTCATGTTCCTCATGATACCGTACGAAGGCCTGCCCGAATCCTTGACAAACGTCGACCCGTGGAGCTGGCGCGAGCTAACCGCCGGTACCGCCCGCTATGCGCCGGGTATTGCCCCTAAATTTGATATCATCCTCATGAAGGTAAAGAGGCTGGAGAGCATTGGGAGGTACATGGACGAACCGGAGATACTGTCGCGGCTCAAGGCGCATGTTGCTCGCCATCAGAGATTTAGTCCTGATGAGCAACGTCCCGTCCAGCCCCGTTCTGTTGGCCCCAAGGTGGACATTTCTAACCTTTCAAGACTTTCGGCAGAAGTGTGGACGGCACGCGAGGCTGTCGGGCAACTCAATCCTCGAAACCCCGGTCTTTTAAACCGATCGGTCCAGGCCTTCAAGAAGCTAATGCAACGATCCTTGAGCTGGTACACCCGGTCTCTGCAGGCGTTTCATTACCAGGTGGCGCGGGCCATCGAGGAACAGGGGACCGCGATTAACTCGGTCGAGCGGTCGGTTCGACGATTGCAAGATGAGATACTAATCCTAAAGAGCCAAAATAAAATACCGGTGATGGAACAAACCCACCAAGGTTCCAAGGACCAGTGCAGTCCTATCCGGCGCGAGCAGTAGCCCACCGGGCATTGGAGCGTACGCCGCCGCGGCGCACTAAGCTGATCATATGAACTAGACTATGACTCAATCAGGCAGTCCTACGAAACTAGAATTTGCGGCGTGCACGATTATCGCCAAGAACTACCTGCCCATGGCGCGCGTCCTCGCCGAATCGTGGAGCGCATTTCATCCCGGCTGTCCAATGTTCGTTTTACTTCTGGATTCGCCCGTCGGATTTTTTTCGCCCGCGGCCGAGGCATTCCATACCGTATTCATGCACGAACTGGAGATACCGAATCTCAATGGCTTCCTCTTCAAATATACGGTCCTGGAAGCCAGCACCGCGGTGAAGCCGTATTTGTTGAGCTACCTGTTCCGCCAATATTCCATCGACAAACTGTTATATCTGGATCCGGACATCCTGATCCTTAGTTCGTTGGATCGCCTGAGGAGTTACCTGGATGAGGCCAACATTCTCCTCACACCGCATCTTCTATCGCCCTTGCCTGATGATGGTCGCCGGCAAACGGACCACGATATTCTTAAATCAGGAACTTACAACTTAGGATTCCTGGGCTTGCGTAACGGCCCTGAGTCGGAAAAGCTACTTCAGTGGTGGTCCGATAAGTTGTATCACCATTGTGTGGTTGCGATTGAAAACAACCTATTTGTAGATCAACGCTGGATGGATCTCGCTCCGGCTTTGTTTGATGGCGTTCGGATCCTTCGCGATCCTGGTTACAATATGGCGTATTGGAACCTCCATGAGCGCTCAATTTCCCTAGGCGACAACCTGAGTGTCAATGATGGGAAACCCTTATACTTCTTTCATTTTAGCGGCTTTGATGCGGATAAGCCATGGGTCGTGTCCAAGCACCAGAATCGCTTTGCGATGGATAACATCGGCAATACTCGTAATCTTTATAGTCGATATCGTGACATGCTGTTCGAAAAAGGATGGAATGAGACTAGAAACTGGCAATACGGTCATGACTTCTTCCGGAATGGAGTCAGGATACCTCCGTCCGCCAGACGGTATTACTGGAGCCTCGGAACTGATGTGATGCGCCTGGGCGACCCTTTCGCCTGGCTAGGCAACGGCATGCAGGAAGTAATATCTCAGACGCTCGACTCGCATAAGCCTGTAGACGTTCCTCGAGGGGTTAATCTGGTTGGGAATTTCGAATCGGAAAAGGGCGTTGGCGAGGGAGCGAGAAGCAATCTCCGCATTATCCAAGCGGCGGGTATTCCCTATGCAGTCAATAATTGGGTGGATCCCCACTCGCGAAATGTTGAAAGTTTGCCCAGTGAACGAACCAACAAGAATCCCTTCCTGATCAATCTTCTGACGGTTAATGCCGACCAGTTTCCGGTTTTTGCGAAAGAGCATCCCGCTTATATGGCAGGCCACTTCAACATCGGATACTGGGCATGGGAGCTTTCCCAGTTTCCCGAGGAATGGGCGTCGTCGTTCGGTTATGCCGATGAGGTCTGGACGCCAAGCCAGTTTACTCGCGATTCTGTAGCTTCTTGTTCTCCTGTGCCGGTGAGGGTAGTTCCGCACTGCCTGGATCCACAGTTGGAGGCCGCACGTGGGGGCGATCGCGCTAAGTTCGGCCTGGGTCCAGATAAGTTTGTGTTCTTATTTTTCTTTGATTTTCATAGCGTTTTGGAAAGAAAAAACCCGCTAGGCCTGATAGAAGCGTACAAGAATGCCTTTGGAGACAGGCAGGACGTCCAACTTGTCCTCAAGTCCGCACACAGCGCCAGACACATGGAAGAGCTGCGGATGCTGCAAAAGGCTTCCGCCGGTGCGAACATCACGATACTGGACGCCGTAATGACAAGAGAAGACAAGGAACAACTGATGGCATCAGCCGACTGTTACGTTTCTCTTCACAGGTCGGAAGGTTTTGGCTTGACCCTTGCAGAAGCGATGATGCTCGGCAAACCGGTAATCGCCACGGGCTATTCCGGCAACGTGGACTTTATGTCCGATGAAGATAGTTTTCTGGTTCCCTATAAGTTGGTCACCATCGACCACACCTACGGACCTTATAAGCCAGGATATCAGTGGGCGCAGCCTGACCTGGATTATGCGTCCGACGTGATGCGTCGCGTCGAGGCGAGCCGGGCGGCAGCGGCGGAGACAGGTCTGCGAGCGAGGGCTAAGATTCGTGAACTTCTCCATCCAGCCACGATTGCCGCGTCGGTTCGTGTCCGGTTGGAGGAACTGGGACTGTTGCAACAAGCGATACCTGCCGGCGTGCATTCCGACAACGGTTAGTCGAGGCGTGGTCGTGACGCCGTTCGTCATCCAAGTGCGGAGATTGGTGGCTCGGAAGGTGCCTCGCAGCAAGAACGCACAGTTGTAATCCGCCAGCCGAAGAGGTAGCTACCATCACCTGTCCGTGGGCTCCCGCTGGAACCGAGGTGTTGGCTTGAGAATGATTGGTCGGGGCGAGAGGATTTGAACCTCCGACCCCCTGCGCCCAAGTCGTATTTGAGCGATTTCTGCGGGCTACTCCGGTTGTCTGTGGCTGCTGCAAACCGGCCATCTATGCGGTTTTTCGCATAGACTCGATTTCTGCCGACTTCGCACGATTTCTGGTCAGGGTCCCTACAATTTTCACTACAGTGGGCGAGAGCGGTCAAAGCATTCTTTCCCGGCCACCCCATGCCCCCCTTTTGCGGGCCGGGGGTGCCGCGCCCGTACCATCTGGCTCCGGCAATTTTTCGCTAAAAAAGACCTAAGGGGCTCGCGCGGGTCAAGGAAGCCGACCACGTTCTTAGCGCTGAGGCGTCCGGCGGCGAGGTCGCGTGCGATCTCCACTAAAGGAATAAGACCGGAGTTCGAGACTCCGGCCCACATGAGATTTGGTACAACCGAAAGGCGAGTACAACATCACCTTTCGGCGCAAAATACCGACGACCATGGAGCCCTTTTCGGCCAGAGCCGACCGCTAGTTTTGCTGGTGCGGCCCTCCGGGACCCTGGTATCCGCCGCCTCCGCTAGATGACCCGGATGATCCCCCGGCACCTCCGGTGCTGATGACCCCCACACTGCAAGGCGACGTCCCTCTCCCTAGACGTTCGATACTCATAATCATTCCCGTCGCCCAAACGAACAGGAGTTTGACCCCTTTCCCTCCAGATTGTTCGTTCAAGTTGCGAATGTAGTGCCCTTGGGCCTGTATCTGGATAGCTGCAGCAGCGGCATAGACTGTTCCTATGGCGGAGATCGCCCCCGTGATCACATCCAATGACACATTGCTGGTCAGCCAGCAAGCTTCGTCATGCGTCATGATTATCCAGGTTCCATAGGGAATAAACCACTTTTTGGCTGTCTTGAATTGCATACGACCTCCTCGAACTTCACAGCGGTTCGCAATCCGTGAGTTGTTACTTGTGACCAAAGACGATTACACGGCGACACCGGCTGGCTTGAATATGAGTCGATCGGATCTGTTAACAGCGCAGACTACAGAGGAGAGCGCTTGTAGCTGGTTTGGGAGTTGCGGATGAGCTTGCGCGCTGTGAGCGTACGCGCGGTGAAGGTGCCGCGCGACAATTTGCCGCAGCGGATACAGTCACCGGATCGCAACAGGAGTCGTTTGGGGTGATGGTAACGGGTGTGGACGATTGATACGGCACACCCTCTGACTCGTCGTAGCTAGTTTCTGGTACGTCTTCGGCGGGAACGGCCCACATGAGGCCAAACGAGACAAACACGAGAAGAAAGACAAAGACAGCGAAGCGCCGCCTGCTCATCCTCTCAGCCACCTTATTCTGATGGAACCAGAATACTCCGGGTCAATTTGTTTGTAAATGCCCAATAGACAGATTTCTGCACGGATTATCAATTCGGAACCGGAAGGGGGTAACGTGAATCGCGTTGAGGGTGATCGAAAGCTACCAATCGGAAGCCAGAGCACTTTGTCTTTCCGTTTGAGAAGTGCAGTCAGGCAGGAACCAAAGACAGCTTTGGATTCACTGGCGACTTGGTTTACGACACGAACCCAACACAGGCCATCGGGGACGTGAAAGAAGCATGGGAAGGGGCGAAGAGACGGACCCAACGCCATTGCCCGCAGTGCAAGATGGGCATCCTCGCGGACAAACCGAAGCCGGAAAAGGGATATGCCTGTATCGACTGCCGCTGTGAAGTCCCAGAACTTCCAGTTGGCTTAACGAGCGTCCGGTTCCACGATCTGCGCCACACGGCGGTAAGCCGAATGATTGCAGCCCGGGTCCCGCTGCCCATCATTGCCAAGATCGTAGGCTGGACGGCAGGTACGATGGCGAAAATGGCCGCGCGCTATGGACACTTCGGAATCGAGGAGTTGCGTGGGGCAGTGGAAGCCATCAGCAGGAACGGGTCAGAAGCGAGCGTTTTTCGGGCAGAGTCCCTACAATTTTCACTACACTCGGAAGCCAATTCCGGCAGCCAACGCGCTAACTGAAAGAAAAGTTTGGTCGGGGCGAGAGGATTTGAACCTCCGACCCCCTGCGCCCAAGGCAGGGCAGAACTTGCCCTTTAACAACCGTAACTTATTGAAGACTTGAGCTCGTCTGGTTGAACAACCGCCCAAAAGGCCTCTCGAAATTGGAACCCTAATTGGAACCCTAAATGGAACTTCGTTCACAGATCCCTCGTCTACCGAGGATGCTGATTATGGCTATGTGGTGGCATGCAGAAATCTCCGTTTAATCTGATATGAACGCATCTCACAAATATTTCAGCAGGATAATGCAACAGCCGAGATGGAGCATCGTTACACCCCGCGACACGCTTTTGCCCTTCAGTGTCACCATCGGCCTGAGAATCTTTGTTTGTGAGAATCGTGCCTTCCACGGGGAATACACTCCGGTGTTAGCGAAACACTTCGGCCGTATCTCTCTCCCCAGCGACGCGAATCCGGCCGGGCATCAAATCACACTCAAAACGGTTTGGGCCGTACCCTGAGACGCGCCAAGACCCGTATTATCGGGTTTACGACTTGCGTTCGACGTACGCTACTCGGTTGAGCGCCGGAGGCGTAGCCGATGAATGGGTGACTCAGCTGTTAAGGCAAGGCGATGCGAGGGTGTTCAAGCAGTATTCTCAGTTAGGGGCTTTTTCGGAAGCGACCGACTCGTGAAATTACTTAGCAAACTTGGAGGTGCCAGATGAAACGCCCCATTCTGTTTCTGATTGTCTTGGCGATCTCGTCCGGTTCCTTTCTCGCGGCTCAAGAGAAAACAGGAAACTCGGAAAAACTGGGAAAAGTTCACTTTCCTGTCTCCTGCGCGCCTGCAGGTCAGCAGCAATTTGATGTGGCCGTTTCCATGTTGCATTCCTTCTGGTATCCCCAGGATTTCAAGGCGTTCGCGGAGGTCGCGAACGCCGACCCGTCCTGTGCGATGGCGTACTGGGGAATGGCGATGAGCCGTCGTACGAACCCGCTCGTTGGCGCACCCAACCGTGTGGTTCTTCAGGAGGGACTGGATGCGATTGCAAAGGCCAAAGCCGCCGATGCTAAGACACAACGAGAGCGGAACTACATCGGAGCGATCGAAACGTATTACAAGGATTGGGAAAAGCGCGATTACCGAACGCGAGTTCTGGGGTACGAAAGCGCAATGGAACAGATGTACACGCATTATCCTGAAGATTCCGAGGCTGCGGTTTTCTACGCGCTGGCTTTGAATGAAGCCGTTACAGTCCTTCCGCCTGACAAGAACTACACCCGGCAACTGAAGGCCGCAGCGATTCTAGAGAAAGTTCTTGCTCAGCAGCCGGAGCACCCCGGGGCACTTCATTACCTGATCCACACCTACGACTTTCCGCCATTGGCGGATCGTGGACTTTCTGCGGCGCGGCAATACGGTGATGTTGCTCCCTCGGCTCCGCATGCACTCCACATGCCGTCTCACACTTACTCCATGTTGGGAATGTGGCAAGACTCAATAAACGCAAACCGGGACGCCTTGAATGTTGCTCCGAGTTACGTGCATGCCATGGATTTCATGGTGTACGCCTATCTCCAAGGTGCACAGGATAGCGAGGCAAAGCGTCTGCTGGAGCAAAGTGCGGCGCTGCAAAAAACACAGGCGGCTTCAACGGAGGTCAATCCAACGGGGGCGGTACTGGCTGGATACACCGCTTTCGCCGCCATCCCAGCACGCTATGCCATTGAACGGGGTGCGTGGGCTGAGGCTGCGGCACTTGAACCTCACCCCACCACGCCGGTAGCAGACGCCATCACCTACTTCACTCGTGCCATGGGTTCTGCCCGCAGGAGTGAACTTGCCAGTGCCCGAAAGGAGATTGCCCAATTGAGACAAATCAAGGATGCATTGGTGGAATCGAAACAGGACTACTGGGCGGAGCAGACGGATATCCAAGTGAGCGCGGTATCTGCATGGGTGGCATACGCGGAGGGCAAAAAGGCTGAAGCTGTGAAGATAATGCGGTCTGCCGCGGACCGTGAGGACGCCAGCGAAAAGCATGTTGCCATGGAGAACAGGTTATGGCCAATGCGCGAACTTCTGGGAGATTTGCTGCTTGCCATGCATGAGTCCGCGCCTGCCCTGAAGGAGTATGAGACCTCCTTGCAAGCAGCACGAAACAGGTATCGCAGTTTTTACGGTGCTGCCAAAGCTGCCGAGCAGTTGGGAGACCGGGAGATGGCGAAAAGCTACTACCAGAAGCTCTTGACTCTGTGCACCCGCGCCGACACTGAACGGGCAGAGCTGGCAGAAGCGAAAAAATATCTGGCCCAAAAGTAGGAATTCGGCTTTATACCTACGATCACCTGCTTCCGGTTTCCAAGTACCCTGCCCTGAAAGACTTCAGTTGGAATAAAGTTCTTGCGTGTTATAGAACCCTTAAAGTGAATGGGCGCTGAATTTCTCAAACCGGCACAAAGAGTCGATTCCTGCTCAGATAAAACTTTAGATGAAAACGCGAGGCCCTGCAGAAACTGCATCGCCACGCGAACGAATCACGGTTAGTTTTGGTACACACGGTGTAGCGCCGAAGGGTTTTGGGACAGTTTGCACTGAAACTGGCTTAGAAGCGGGATTCCGGATGGATGTCCAGTTGAAGGATGCTTTAGAATCAATAAGTACTTCTAGTCGGGGCGTAGAGCAGCCGGGTGGGGCACCTGCCTTGGGCGCACCCCCGTCCCTTCCAACGCCTCCATTTTTTCAGTTCCGCTTTGATTGTTCTCAACAATTTGGGGAATCTGCTTCTCGCTCCCCAGAAACTCCGACGTTTTTAAGCTGCAGGAGCTTCGATAATTTGAAATCCTAGCTTGGCCGCTTTCCACTTGAGATGGCTGATCTGTAGGTTGCGGTGTTGGGCCTCGTAGAACTTCGCTCCTTGGTCCACGTACTTCATCCCGTAGCGCAGCATGCGGTACACCAATCGGGCCAACTTGGCCGCCATGGCCTTGATCGCGATGGGAGCCCCTAGCTTGGTTCTCAGCCGACGGAACTGGGCTCCCAGATATGTGTTGCTTCTCCGTAACGTACTGGCCGCCATTTTCAAAGCGATACTGGCCCGATTCTTCGTCGGTAGCCGACCTTTCCCAATGATCTTTTCTCCGCTGATTCGATTGTCCGGACACAGCCGTAGCCAGGAAACGAAATGGTCCTCGGTTTCCCATTTGCTTATATCCCATCCCACTTCGCTGAGGATCGTCGTCGCGGTCATGACATCGATGCTGTCGATCTGGGTCAGGTCCGCACCGGTCATGCGAAACAACTCTGTGCGCAAGTCGAACTGCGGCGCATTCCCTTTCTTCTTCTTGAGCCTCCCCTTCCGCTTCTCTTCTGGCAGAGGGGCACCTTTGCTCCGGTCTTCCCGCTGCTGCAGATACTGCTTCACCCGCCGATCGCACTCGGCCATCTGCTTCTGGCAAAACTCGTAACCATCCTGCTCCTGCTTCAGCACAAACAGCAGATCTTCTTGCCAGTTGCCCTCCAGACTCCGCGCGATCTGCTCCTGGCTCGCCTTCACCCGAGGATCACGAAACTCAGCCAGCTTATGCGGATCGCGTTCGCCGGCCAGAATGGCCTTAATGATCGCTTGTCCCGTCATTCCGCTCACGTCACTCAGCACATTGGCCAACTGGATATTCATCTGCGTCAGCGCCTTCTGCATCCGCTGGATGTGCCGCCCGGCCGCCTGCACTAGATCATTGCGCTGCCGCCAGTACGTCCGCATCATGCGAATTTCCTGCGACGGCCGGAACGAATTTCGCAACAGCCCATAGGTATGCAGCTTCATCAGCCATTGACTCTCCTGCACGTCGCTTTTGCGCCCCGGCAGATTCTTCGTCTCCCGGGCATTCACCAAGTACACTTCGAAACCCGCTGCTTCCAGAATGTCGTATACCGCGATCCAGTACACGCCCGTTGATTGCATCGCGACGGTCCGAATCCCGCATTGCTTCAGCCACTCGGCCATCGCCTTCAGTTCGGCTGTGGTGCACCCGAAGCGACGTACCGGTTGGCTATCCCGCGTCGGGGGTACAGCCACGTAGTGGGATTCGTTGCCGATATCAATGCCGGCAGCATCGGGATGCATCACTTCCAAGCTGAGGTCATCGCTCTGGATCTTCCGCATCGTCTCCCGCCGTTGCTTGCGGTTCATCTCGTGCCAGTGGCCCGGCCCAGGGCGGCAGGTTTCTTTTGAGGTCTTTTCCTGTGGCTTGGGTTTCATGCTAAACCTCTCCACGTTGAATTCAACGTGGCTCGGCCCGGTCGGCGAACACCACTCAATCTCCCCAGCGGGGTCGGGCCGTTATCCTTTTCAGGACAACACCCGCCACCATACACACAATCGCCAATACCGGAGCCATGCTCAAAGTCGGGCAGGAAC
This sequence comes from uncultured Acidobacteriaceae bacterium, assembly GCA_963791975.1. Taxonomy (GTDB): domain Bacteria; phylum Acidobacteriota; class Terriglobia; order Terriglobales; family Acidobacteriaceae; genus Bog-257. Next base: position 607,889 of record CAWBUJ010000001.1, read on the forward strand.
GCTCCAATGAGAAAAAACGGCCTTAGCTGCCGAGCCATGTTGTGCCTCAGATTCTAGTTGGGCCACTCCATAACCAGCTAGCTCACTGAGGGAGTTTCAGACTCATACAACCACCCCGAAGGGGTGGCAAGCGCTCAAAGCTAACCCCAACACCTCCAATTCGATGTGTTTTGGTACGGTTCTGGTACAGCGGGTACACAGCATGTGTTTGGCTCTTTTTTCTTGTCAAGTCCACTTAGGAAGTCGCAGTGGTGTGCGAGTTCTGATGTGGCACAACCCTGTTTCGAATTTTCGAATTGCTGGACAGTCCGCGGCCGATGATCAAGCAGGGCTAAGGCTACTTCCCTTCGGGCGATTTGGGGAGTTCTCTTGCACAATTCTCACCGCTTTGGAGCCCTTGTAACCCTGGGGAGTGATGACGTAGCAAGGCAAGACTTGATTGGTTGGTATGTCCTGTACTGCGTCAGGGGAGACGTATCGAGCGATGATTACAGAGAGCAGATTCCCGTCTTTGCCGACGACGAACTTCGTGCTGAAGGACTGCCAGGATTCGTCACAGGAGCGGTCTCTTAACGCCTTGAAGGTGTGTATAAGGTCAAAATCAGCAAAGTCATTGGAAAGTCCATCCTCATGACCTAAGTACCTGAATACTATCTTCGTTGTCTCGGGGCCCGTGTTGTTGCCGGTCATATAGCCAAGATAGATCTCTCGGTTTGGGCTGAAACCGCTTCGAGCGCATGCTCGGTAACCGCGGCGATCCGAAACTTCACCGTCTGCGGTTTCTGGCGCGCCTTTAACTCCAGGCAAAACGTTGACGTTGAAATAGAGACTAGAAGGGATAAGACCATAAGTCGCGCCATCGAATCGACCTCCTCCCGACTACCTCCGGGATCACCCGACATCATCGCACAGAGCATTCAGTTCTTGGCTGTCTCTCATCACTGGCATTAGTGATATTTAACCGCCGTTTTCTGATCGAGATCACTTATAAGAGTGAGAACCGTCACTGAAGTCGTACCTTCAGTACTCTATCGTGCTCGTGATTAATCAGGTTTCTAGGCAGGCGATGTTGTTTGCTTCTGATGCCGGGCCAACGGCCGCGATGTACAACTCGGATTACTCGGTAGCCTTTAAGGAATTTGCCGTATTTTCAGGTTTCAGGGCACGTTAGTGGGATTGACCGGAACACTCTGACTGGCAGAGGGTTCCGCTCGTCGTTCTCGCCGACATCTCAGGCGGCCCCTCTGTTTCAACTATGCATTTAGGAGTGTCCCCTCATGCGGGTGTCAAAGAAACTGTTCTGCCTACTGCTTCCACTGGTTCTGCTGTTCATCGTGACCGTTCCGAAGCAGGCGGTTGCTGTTGACAGCCAACGCCGATTACAAAACTCTTCGTCTGGAATTAGCTGGGCTATGCAGGCCATGGCTGTACTCACGGGCGGCATACCGGTGAACGGCATTTCGATGCAAGGGACGGTAAAGTTCAAGATAAACAAGACCCCGGCACGATTACATTCGGCGGCAAAGGGCTGGCAACCAGCCGGCTCGACCTTTCCACGGAGTCCGGCAATAGGTCTGAAATAAGAACCCTCAACGATGCGGGCTTTCCTGCGGGCGAGTGGATAGACATCAAGGGCGAGAAGCACCCGTATGCCGAACACAATTGCTGGACCGACGCCGTATGGTTCTTTCCAGAGCTGACGATGTTGTCTGCGTACAACGATCCGACATACGTGTTCACTGACCTTGGACAGGAGCAGCATCAGGGTATCACCGTCGAGCACATACAAGTCTACCGGTCGATTTCAGACAAGGAGCAGGATTTTGTAACCCTCGTCAAGAGATGGAGCGCGGTTGATTACTACTTGGAATCGCAAACAGCGATTCCGATTGCGATCAGCTTCCCCACTCACCCGGACAGGAATGCCATGTCCGACATTCCAGTTGAGGTGAAGTATTCAGATTACCGGAGAATAGGGGGCATTCTCATTTTATTCCCAGATAAATCAATATTTCAACCGATCTCCGCTGCTGCAGATAGTAGTTAGCTCGGCGTCTCCAAACTAGCCGTTACCGATTGCCCATCGAGGGAAATATGCCCAAACCGCATCCTGGCCATCGCTTGATCGTGTGCTGTTGCATGCTCGCGCTATTCGTCTGCTCGTTGCCTTCATGGGGACAGAAACCCGTGACCGGCTTGCCGGAATTTCGAAGCTTTGGCGGGGGACCCTTCGACGTGGTTAACCTGGCCAATCTAAATACGCATTTCGAAATCCCGGTATTTGCCAAACCGGGCGCCGGTCTGTCGTTCCATTACACCTTGAGCTATGACAGCCTTGTGTGGGCCACAGTCACATCAGGCCCGAGCACCACGTGGACCCCCATGCCTTAACTGGGGTTGGCGAGCGCGGACAGAAATTGCAACCGGCTATGTCACGTCAGACTTCTATCAAAGCACGCACTGCAACGGCGGACCCTTAGGTTACAAGGTCTGGAGCAATTTTTACTATCACGATACAGATGGTAATGCTCACTCGATGGGAAACTTCTACTATGACACCTGCAACGGTAGTTCTGGGAGTGGGCTTGCCACCGACGGGTCGGGTTACAATCTGACGAGTTTTGTTGGACAGGGCTTAGGTGGTGGAACAGCCACAATTTATTCGCGATCTGGAGTCAAGATTTCGCCTCCGGTCCAGCTAGGCACAGGTTCAGGCACGCTTACCGATCCAAACCAGAACAAGATAACGACCGACGGCACCTATTTCAAGGATACCGCGGGTACGACACTCTTAACTGTAACTGGCGGCGCCCCCAGCAATCTGGTTTTCACGTACACAGCGCCAAGCACCGCACCAGCCTCAGTGACCATCACATACAGAACCTACACGGTACAGACAAACTTCAATGTTTGGGTTAATGGTTCTCGGATCGTTGAGTATCCCGCGACTCAGCAGTCGCTCGTCGATGCCGTCACTCTTCCCGACGCCTCGACTTATCACTTCACTTATGAGTTAACAGCCAACTCAAATGGAACTAACGTCACGGGTCGCATTGCGTCCGTGACGCTCCCCACTGGTGGAACCATCATATACGGCTATGGCTCCGGTGTGAATTACATGATGGCCGACGGCAGTCCGTTGTACATGTGGCGAACGCTGGGTGGCGGAACTTGGCAGTATTGGCGTGCGGTGCAGAGTGGTCAGGCATCGACCCAAACAAGTACTACTATTGTGGACCCCTTCAACAACGAGACCGATCTGAATTTCTCGGGGATTTACGAAACTTCGCGGTTAGCCTATACAGGCAACCACTGGTACCCGCCCGAGACCCTTCTTAAGAGTACGTTCTCGTGTTACAACGGAAACTTCAGCAGCTGCAGCACGGCAACAGTGACAGCACCGATCCAGAACAGGTTCTTCTATGACTACTTCCCCAATTCCAGCTTGTATAGACTTGCCGCATCCTACTTTGATGGCTATGGCAATCTTACAACGCAAAACGACTATGGTTATACAACCGGCTCAGCTTCCATCATCCGAAACCAGGCAGTCGGCTACAGCTCTACACTGTGCAGTTCACTCAACGTTTGTGATCGGCCGTTGAGCGTGCAGGTCAACGATGGCTCAAGCCACCAGTTCGGATTGACGAACTACGGGTATGATGGGCTGGGAAATGTCACGAGCGTGCAGCGATGGGTGTCAGGGAGTAACTATCTCACCCAGCAGTACAGCTATAATACCGGCGGGACGCTAAATACCGCGACCGACCCGAAGGGCACCGTCACGACCTATGGCTATGCCGGAACTTCCTGCAACAATGCCTTTCCTACGAGCGTCACCGTTAACAGCCTGATCACGAGCTATGCATACAACTGCACAGGCGGAGTTGTTACGTCTGTGACCGACGCAAACGGCGCCGCCGTTTCCACCACCTACAACGATTCCCACTATTGGCGTCCGGCAAGTATGACCGATCAGCTAAACAATGTGACGAGCTTCAACTATTATCCAACGTTATCGACGGTTGGGCAGGTGGAATCGGTAATGAACTTCTCTGGCAGCGCTGGGAGCTCAACGACCGATGTGTTCACCATTCCGGACAACCTTGGCAGACCCTCCCTGACCCAGACGCGCGAGGGGCCGGGATCGGGATATTTTGATACCGTCGAGACAGATTATGATGCTGCCGGGAACGTGTCGCACAGGAGCCTTCCGTTCGCTACTACCAACTTCGGACAGCCAAACCCGAGTGCGTACGGTACCTCGATTCAGTATGACGCGCTACGCCGACCGACAACGGTGACTGACGCGGCAGGCGGGACAACCAGTTATTCCTATAACCTAAATGACGTTCAGGTCACATTTGGGCCGACCCCGCAGGGCGAGAACGGGAAGTCTCGCAACTTTGAATATGATTCGCAGGGGCGATTGACTTCGGTTTGTGAGTATGCGCTTTCCGGGACGTGGGCGTGCGGCTCCCAGAGCTACGACCCCTATTTGGGCTACATGACGGCCTACACCTACGACGCAGCTGGCAACTTTTTAACCGCGAACGAGAGCGGCCAGGCACGTAGTTTTACTTATGATGGACTCGGGCGCATGCTCTCGGAGACCAACCCTGAGACCAGTGCCAACGGCAGTGGCGGCACGACAAATTACGTCTACGATTCAATTGGCAGTGGTAATTGCAGCGGCACTTCCAATGGAGATTTACTAAAACGTACCGATCCCGCAGGGAATGTTACCTGCTACGGCTGGGATAGCGTGCATCGGCTGGCGCAGGTGACCTACCCGAATTCTTCAGCCACGGGAGCCAAGTACTTCACCTATGACAATTCCTATCCGCACAACATTGCTTCCTACAATGCCAAGGGCAGGCTTACGGCGGCAGATACCTATGTGGGAGGCCAGTGGACCACCAGTGAAGTGTTCAGCTATGATGCTCGCGGCGAGGCCACGGATTTGTATGAGATCATCTTGGGCTACGGTCCTTGGTACCGCGTTAATCAGAGTTACTTTGCGAATGGTGTGGCGACAACACCGCTTGGTTATAACGCGGGTTATAGCGGAACGGGAAACACTCCGTTCAGCAACGGCTTCCTGAATTATCTGGACGGAAAAGGGAGGCCAATCGATATCTGGGACTCTGGATGGTCGCATCACATCTGGACGGGCGCAACTTACAACGCAGCGAACCAACCCACTGCGGTGACTCTCGTGGGAGGTGCTGAGAACTTCGCGTATGACCCGTACACTGACCGGATGACGCAATGGTCGTCTACGGCAGGCAGCAACACGCAAACCGGCAATCTTACCTGGAATGCCAACGGCACGTTGCGTCAATTGCAGATCAGCGACAACTACGATGCCAACAACGCTCAGACCTGCCTCTATGGCTACGACGATTTGATGCGGCTGCTCAGCGCTAATTGTGGTTCAGCCTGGTCGCAAACGTTCAGTTATGACGCCTTCGGGAACATCACCAAGACCGGTAGTTTGAACTTACGAATGGCTACGGCTCGGGCAATCACGTGACCGGTTTCAGCTATGATGGCATGGGAAATGTGACCCTGGACAATCTGAGCAACTCCTATACCTACGATGCCGAGGGTCGCCCGCTGACAGCGAATGGGGTGCAAACCACTCTCGACGCGTTCAATCGGGCGGTGAATCAGAACCACAGTGGAACCAACACGCAAATCGTGTATGCCCCCAACGGCCAAAAGTTTGCTTCATGAACGGATCAACCGTGCAGAAGTATTTTGTGCCGTTGGTCGGGGAATGCAGGCGGTGTACAACGCGAGCGGCTTGCAGTACTACCGGCACTCGGATGGCTCGGCAATTCGCGGTTTGCGGCGACTTCGTCAGGGACGATGTACTACGATGCGGCGTACGCTCCCTTTGGTGAGAACTATGTGGAAACGGGAACCACCGACCGCTCGTTCACGGGCGAGACCCAGGACACGACCCCAGGGCTGTATGATTTCCTGTTGCGCCAGCACAGTTCATCGCAGGGCCGCTGGCTGGCACCCGACCCGGCAGGCTGGCTGCGGTGGACATCACCAACCCGCAGACCTGGAACCGCTATGCCTACGTGGGCAACAACCCAATGAGTAAAATCGATCCCAAGGGATTGTATGTCGAAGACTGCTACCTAGATGGGAACTGCTATAAGCAACCCGAAGGAGGGGGCGCCCGGCTACTACGGAGGTACGGGCGCTCCTTCCATCAACTTCGTTGGTCTGCTGTGGACTAATGAGGCATATCACGAGGCGCGGCACGACTCAATTATCCACTACAACGGATGGGATCGGAGTTGGGGATCAATCGCAACATTCTGTCTGCGGCCGATGTTGCGGCCATCGAGGCGCAACGTGTGGCTCTTGCTTTGAAAATCGCCGCCGGCGGCAACATCAGCTACCAACAAGCATACAATGATCTCATCTTTAATCTCAACAACGGTTATCTCCAAGGAGGTAACTGGAATTTTTCAGCAACCGATGGCCTTGGGCCGAGTCTCGTATGCGGAGGAGACTCGCGTTGCAACGGATGCATTTCCCTGGTGGGGTGGACTCTAATGGAAATCTGTTCGTACCTTAGATACGTCGAATCCGAAAAGCGGCATTGGGGGTTCTTCAGCACATTTTTGTGGACGGCCTTCTTGGTAACGTTTATTACCCAGTCATCCCTAGGCCTTGGCCATAAAGCTGAAGGAAGAGCCACAGCAACCCACATACCCCGGCGTGGAAGTTCGACTTGCGCTCAGTCGGTTTCACGGGCTTTGCGCCTAAGCAAGACAGTGGGTTGAATCTTAGACTTAATCCCATTTGCTTTATTTCCAACGATGTCGTAATTGGGACTTTCATAACGCGAGACGACGTTACAACCCTTGCGCGAAGGGATCAACCAGGCGAGCTCTTGCCCCTGAGACTTCACGGGATCTTTTTAGATGCGGCCACTGGGCAGGTTCGGGAACACCAAGGAATGGTCGATCACCCGACCTCGGGGAGGGATTATTGCGGCTGGCGAAGGCCGGTTTGTGCCGTCGGCGCCTAAATAATCGCGCTCTATTCGCCAAAGCTCGAACAGTTGAAAACTCTTCCGCTCTCCTCTGAACAACGATCTCACCTGTGGGATTTATATCCTTCCCCCTCTGGAAAATCGCTTTTGGCGGAGTATCACTACCCTGCGGCTCCCTACCAATTGATCGACATAAACTCCTTGCAGCCACAACCTACTGGAAAGACGGGCGTTTGCCGTTAGGTGTCTCCATTTCGGATGGGGAATTAACATTATTCAGGTCCCTATTCCTAAAATCAGAGAGTGTTTACCTGAATGGGGTGATCGTGAAATCCAGGGACGGCGCTGAACGACTAGTATGCCGTGAAATTGGGCAGGGTACTGGCTGTGGCATCCCGCAGTTTCTCAGCGATGAAGTGCTTGCCCTTTGGATGTCTCATAGTCTAAGCGTAATGCCAAAAGCGGGTGGCGACCCTTTATTGACGGCTAGCTTCCATGATGACGAATGGGTCGGACGACCGTTCTATCCATCTTCGGATGGCAACCGCTTTGCGGTGACGGTCCGGGCGCATAAGGGTGGCAGTGTGCTATTCGACATCGATTATCACATTGCACTGAACCGTAACGTGTCTATGATCTTCCAAGCCGCGAAGCACTCTTCACGCTGGATGCAAAGCAGCAAATCAAGAAGGTCTCTGGTGTTGCCCTGTCGCCTAACGGCTCCTTGATGGGTATCCTGACAGACGGGGTTGTAGAGGTTACCGGCTTTTCCCCGAACATACCGAAGCTACGGACCTGAAGAACGGGACTCTGCACCCGCAAATCCCAATCCCAGCCAACAAACCGAAACCGTAGTCCCCCAGGCCCCTGTTGAAGCTCCTCCCCCTGATTGTGGTCTTCCGTGACCTCCTAGCTGGGCGGTGTCGCATGGTGAGGCCGCCAATCGACCAAAACCCTCAGCACGAAACTGAGCGAGCCGGAATACGCGCAATGGGGGCTGACGCTGAGCGAGTGGGTTTCGCACGTTCCGTGATCAACGCCCCCCGGTACCGCACACCCTGCGCCCCGCGCTGGAGCCGTAACAGGGGGACGTGATCGGCCCCCCTAGTCCATGTATAGGAAAAACAAGAATCCGTTTCAGAAAGAAAAACGGACAGACGGGCACGTGTTGAGCCTGATGGGTCTGGTCTGATTGGAGCTAGAGCGGCGGTTTGAGTTGAAAGTGGGAAACTGCGCTGGTGAACAGGGCTAAAGGAGGATCGAGGAAAGGTACAAGAGGCATCGTCGTGAACGCTTATGAGGCCACCGGGTTGAGCCTATTGATCCAGTGCATGGGTCGATTCCCGCTATCGACGAGCGGATTTATGCCAAATGCTTTCGCAACGAATTCGCCAGCCCAGCCGTGATGGATGCGGGCGCTTCTCCTGCCCCAGCAGCGCGAATAGGGGCAGAGGTCTGGCGTTCGGCACCAGGGGCCAGCAATCCGAAATAGCGAATCGCGTGTCGGTAGTGGTCCGGCACATGCTCGGCAAGAGTGGCAACGAACTCCCGATCGAATACCGAGTTAGCACTCGCCGCTTCTGTTTCAGGTCCTTCCTCCAAAACTGGACTTCTCGATCCGTGATCTCCTCGAAACGATGCTGAGCGATGGTTGGCCGGCGAATATAGCGGCCCGCATATCGTAAGAACCGCCACTTCGACTTGAAGCGATCGATGTCAATGTTCCACCAACGTTCGTACTGCGTCTTCAGAACCGCTGTAAGCTCTTCAGAACTCCACTCGGACGTGAGTACCTTCGCCTTTAGCGCCTCCCGAAGGTAAGTAATGACGGCGTAGCGCCACATATGCATCAGCGCGTCTTTCTCGAAGCGCAGTGGCGCAATCCAGCGGCCTTCCGACTCCTGCAGACCGCCGGCTGAGACCAGGATGTGGAGATGCGGATTGAAATTCAGACGGCGGCCGAAGGTGTGCTGCACCACCATGACCAGCACGCGAACACCATATCTGGCTTTCACCCATTGCTGTATTACCCCGGCTCCCAGCGCGGCCAGGTCATGAAGCAGATGCCGATTCTGCTGAAAGGTTGGCCAGAGACGTCCGGCATCGTAAGCACGATGCCTGTATAGGGGATGTCGGGGAGGGCGGTCCGCTGCTCGCGTTGCCACAGTTCCGTAGCACGATGCCCACAACTCGGACAAGCTCTCGATTTACACGTGTGGTAAACCAGTTTCTCCTCGGTTTCCGAGGCATAGACTTCCGCGCCCAAAGCTGAGGTCCGGCAATCGATCATTTTTGCGAAGGTCTCGCGGACTGCGGTGCGGGTCTCGGGGCGATCCCAGTGACGTCGTGCGCCGGCCAAAATCTGCCTTAGCGGCTGTTCGTCGCGCATGTGAGTGGTAACTCCTCTTTTGATCCGAGGGCTCGGACTAGTTCTTCGGTCAGAAAGCAGTTCTTCCTGGTGCGCTTATCACAGCTATGTACCCATCGTTGCATAGCCCCGGGAATCTCGCAGAGACAATAGTCACAAATGAGTGTGATGTTCATCTGTATGCTGAACTCCTCCGCGAATAGGAACCCCAGCTTTCCTGGTTGGGTGCAACTAAGACGGTTAGTGTGGCGAGTGTTTGCATACGGCCTGTGCGCTCCACAAGAAGAAGTGTTGAGTTGGGCTAGAGAAAGCTTAATACTTCTCTCACGGAATGCTATAGTGGCGTCCGATCGGGAACGCTGTCACTTCACGTCGTGACGCCCATCACTGCGAACGCTAGCCCTTCCCATTTAACCTCTGCTGTTTATTTCATCCAGTATTTCGACGACACGGGCCCCTCGCTTACTTACGCTAGTCTTCCCTAACCATAACCCGCAGCCTGAGTTATCCGGGAGCTTCCAATGGGAACCCACCACCGCATAGGAACAATCGCACTCTTTGTCAGCCTTTCACTCCTTACGGCTTCCGCGCAGGTCAAGCCAGGAGAGGTTCGACATTCGATTCAAAGTAATTCCTCCGGCATCACCTGGGCGATGCAGGCGATGCAAGCTCTTACCGGTGGCAATCCGGTCAGTACAGTGAGCGAGAGCGGTACGGTGAAACGAACTCTCGGATCGGGTGAGGAGCAAGGCGCGATCGCCCTACAGTCGTCCGGGATCATGGCCAGCGAAGTCGACATCACGACCGACCGGGGCGTGCGCTCTGAGATCCGAACGATGTCGGGTAGTTATCCCGCCGGTGTTTGGATCGGTCTTGACGGAAAACGCCACTCCATGACGCTACATAACTGCTGGACTGATGCGGTGTGGTCTTTCCGGCCCTGTCTTTGCTGGCTGATTATGCCGATCCGAGCTTCGTTTTTGAAGACCTGGGCCAACAGCAGTACGGCGATCTTCTGGTCGAGCACATCCGTATCTACCGGACGTCTTCCGGCCTACCCAAGAAAAAAGCAAACTTCTTGCCCGCCTGAGCACCGTTCACTACTACCTCGATTCGCAAACCGCCATACCCATAGCAATGGCCTTTGACACCCATGCCGACAGCGACCTGGGAACCGACATTTCAGTGGAGATAGTTTTTTCTAACTATCGCCGCACGAATGGGATCTTAGTTCCATTCGAAGTTGTGCAAGCGCTCAATGGCACGCCGTTGCTGGATATGACGATCAGCAGCGCCAGCCCAAACCAAATGCTGCAGGGCCGCTAGCCTTCTTCACGGATAAGAAAAAGGAAATACGCAATGAGCCGCCGCTTCGCCTTCCTCGCCATGCTTGGTTACTGCTTCTGTCCGTTGGCTCTCACATTCGCCGCTCAGCAGCCCGTTACAGGAATTCCGCCGCTTTCGAGTGTTTCGGGCGACCGTTCGATACTGTTGATCTCGCAAACCTCAACGTGCACTTTTCCATTCCAGTGTTCAGCAGGCCTGGAAAGGGAATGCCATTTAGCTAAATCTGAGTTATGACAGCCTGATCTGGGTGCCAGTCGCTTCGGGTTCCTCGACAACCTGGACGCCGGTCAGCAATTGGGGGTGGCGCGGCATCAGCGAAGCTTCCCTCGGGTATGTGGGCTATCAGAGAACTCAGCAGAAATGCCCTGGCACTGACGGCTTCACGGTCACTTACTCAAACTTCGCTTATCACGATGCAGCGGGAGGCGTACACCCGTTTAACGGGACTATTGTGGACACCGATTGCGGTGCTGGTAATGATTCGGCTCCCCAGAAATTGCCACCGACAATTCCGGATACCTCCTAACGTCACTCGACGGCCAATTGAACATGACGGTCACCGCAAGTTCGGGAATAAGTACGTTACTCCGGTAGGAAACCCCAGGGTAACGGCACGGTAACCGATCCGAACGGCAATACGATTACCACTACCGGTGGCAGCATCACCGATACTCTCGGTACACCCGCTGCCTTGACGATCAGCGGAACGAACCGTCATATACACTTACACTGCTCCAAGCGGCGGAAGCGGAAGTGGCCAGGTGAAGGTCAACTATTCCAATTACTTGGTCGCCACCCACTTCAATCTTCCTGGCATCGCCGACTATCATTTTCCAGGCGGCCTTTCGACGCCGCTGGTTAGCTCCATCACTCTGCCTGACAATACGCAATATACATTTGCGTATGATCCACGGCAGGAGGCGCGCAAGGAACAGTGACAGGGCGGATTGCGTCCGTGACGCTACCCACTGGCGGAACCATCACATACGGCTATGGCTCCGGTGTGAATTACATGATGGCCGACGGCAGTCCGTCGTACATGTGGCGAACGCTGGGTGGCGGAACTTGGCAATATTGGCGTGCGGTGCAGAGTGGTCAGGCATCGACCCAAACAAGTACTACTATCGTGGACCCCTTCAACAACGAGACCGATCTGAATTTCTCGGGGATTTACGAAACCGCGGTTAGTCTATACAGGCAACCACTGGTACCCGCCCGAACCCTTCTTAAGAGTACGTTCTCGTGTTACAACGGAAACTTCAGCAGCTGCAGCCCGGCAACAGTGACAGCACCGATCCAGAACAGGTCAATCAATGAGATTTCCCCAATTCCAGCTCGTATAGACTTGCCGCATCCTACTTTGATGGCTATGGCAATCTCACAACGCAAAACGACTATGGTTATACAACCGGCTCAGCTTCCATATCCGAAACCAGGCATCGGCTACAGCTCTACACTGTGCAGTTCACTCAACGTTTGTGATCGGCCGTTGAGCGTGCAGGTCAACGATGGCTCAAGCCACCAGTTCGGATTGACGAACTACGGGTATGATGGGCGGGAAATGTCACGAGCGTGCAGCGATGGGTGTCAGGGAGTAACTATCTCACCCAGCAGTACAGCTATAATACCGGCGGGACGCTAAATACCGCGACCGACCCGAAGGGCACCGTCACGACCTATGGCTATGCCGGAACTTCCTGCAACAATGCCTTTCCTACAAGCGTCACCGTTAACAGCCTGATCACGAGCTATGCATACAACTGCACAGGCGGAGTTGTTACGTCTGTGACCGACGCAAACGGCGCCGCCGTTTCCACCACCTACAACGATTCCCACTATTGGCGTCCGGCAAGTATGACCGATCAGCTAAACAATGTAACGAGCTTCAACTATTATCCAACGTTATCGACGGTCGGGCAGGTGGAATCGGTAATGAACTTCTCTGGCCGCGCTGGGAGCTCAACGACCGAGTGTTCACCATTCCGGACAACCTTGGCAGACCTCCCTGACCCAGACGCGCGAGGGGCCGGATCGGGATATTTTGATACCGTCGAGACAGATTATGATGCTGCCGGAAACGTGTCGCACAGGAGCCTTCCGTTCGCTACTACCAACTCGGACAGCCAAACCCGAGTGCGTACGGTACCTCGATTCAGTATGACGCGCTACGCCGACCGACAACGGTGACTGACGCGGCAGGCGGGACAACCAGTTATTCCTATAACCTAAATGACGTTCAGGTCACATTTGGGCCGACCCCGCAGGGCGAGAACGGGAAGTCTCGCAACTTTGAATATGATTCGCAGGGGCGATTGACTTCGGTTTGTGAGTATGCGCTTTCCGGGACGTGGGCGTGCGGCTCCCAGAGCTACGACCCCTACGGGGCTACATGACGGCCTACACCTACGAGCAGCTGGCAACATTTTAACCGCGAACCAGAGCGGCCAGGCACGTAGTTTTACTTATGATGGACTCGGGCGCATGCTCTCGGAGACCAACCCTGAGACCAGTGCCAACGGCAGTGGCGGCACGACAAATTACGTCTACGATTCAATTGGCAGTGGTAATTGCAGCGGCACTTCCAATGGAGATAAACTAAAACGTACCGATCCCGCAGGGAATGTTACCTGCTACGGCTGGGATAGCGTGCATCGGCTGGCGCAGGTGACCTACCCGAATTCTCCGGACACGGGAGCCAAGAACTTCACCTATGACCAATTCCAATCGGCATAACGGTGCTACCAACAATGCCAAAGGCAGGCTTACGGCGGCAGATACCTCGGTGGGAGGCAGTGGGCCACAGTGAAGCGTTCGGCTACGATGCTCGCGGTCAGGCAACGGACTTCTAGGAGAACATCATCGGCTACGGTGCTTGCACCACGTTAAGCAGAGTTACGGGGCGAACGGTGTAGCGGAAACACCCTTGGATAACGGGGTTACAACGGAACGAGAAACAATCAGTTCAGTCAACGGTTTAGCTGATTCCTTGGACGGCAAGGGCCGGCCATTCGATATCTCGGACCTGGTGGTCCCATCACATCCTCGACGGGCGCAATTACAACGCAGGGAACCAGCCCATACCGTGACTCTCATGTCAAGTTCCGAAAACCTCGCGTATGATGGGAATTCCGGGCGGATGACGCAATGGCGTATACGGCAGGCAGCACCACCCAAACCGGCAATCTCACCTGGAATGCCAACGGTACCTTGCATCAATTGCAGATCAGCGACAACTACGATGCCAACAACGCTCAGACCTGCCTCTACGGCTATGACGATTTGATGCGGCTGCTGAGCGCGAATTGCGGTTCGGCCTGGTCGCAAACCTTCTCCTATGACGTCTTTCGGAACATCACCAAGACCGGTAGTCAGAACTTCCAGAACGGTTACGGTTCGGGCAATCACGTGACCGGCTTCAGCTATGATGGCATGGGCAATGTGACCTTGGACAACCTAGGCAACACCTACACCTACGATGCCGAGGGCCGTCCGCTGACGGCGGCGGGCGTGCAAACCATCTTCGACGCGTTCAACCGCGCCGTGAACCAGAACCGCAATGGAACCTACACCCAAATCGTCTATGCCCCGGACGGGACGAAGTTCGCCTTCATGAACGGGCAGACGGTGCAGAAGTATTTTGTGCCGTTGGTCGGGGGGATGCAGGCGGTGTACAACGCGAGCGGCTTGCAGTACTACCGGCACTCGGACTGGCTGGGCAACTCGCGGTTTGCGGCGACTTCGTCGGGGACGATGTACTACGATGCGGCGTACGCTCCGTTTGGCGAGAGCTATGTGGAGATGGGGACCACCGACCGGTCGTTCACCGGCCAGACCCAGGACACAACCCCAGGGCTATATGATCCTGTTCCGCCAGCAGAGTTCGTCGAGGGCCGCTGGCTGGTGCCCGACCCGGCAGGTGGCTCGGTGGACATCACCAACCCGCAGACCTGGAACCGATATGCCTACGTAGTCAACAATCCGCTGAACGCGATTGATCCGTGGGATTGCTGCGAGAAACTGTGCCTAATGGGTGCCCTCCTCCGCCAAGTTTGCCGGTAACGGAAGCCCCGGTCTTGGTAGCGACCCCGGCGTCGATTGGACCAAGCCTGGACTTTCGCTGGTGTCGCAACACCAAGGCCCGTTGAATTACTACTTTTACGTGGATGTTTCGACTGAGATTTGACAGAGGATGATGATTTTGGTGGTGGAGGAGGTGGCGGTGGCGGGAGCCGTAACCCCGCAAACAATGGTACCTGTTTATCGAACGTCCAGAGTTTCGTAACTGCGCACCGAAAAGACGCCCAAACGCTAGCCACTAGCCTAGGGAACGGAGTCACGGCAACAGAAGTCCTCGCCGTCGCTGGTAACGAGACAGGCTATGGAGGAGGGTTCGCTAAGTACGGCAACTACTTTGGCCTCCACGGCTCTGGACCTGCGGGAACCTATTAACGGCGCAGAACCATACTCCGGTTGCGATGTTCCCGGTTAGCGACGGGATTCCTCTTGTCAGGCCAAGTGTTCGTAAACAGCGTCAGCCCAGTTATATGTCACCGGGACTTGGAGCCAATCCTACGGCGTTCTTTACAGTTTTGAACAAGCACGGGTACGCAGCCGGTAATTCCGGTTATCCCGCGTACATGGTTGGCACGGGTAAAAACCGTGGGCCGTATCGCAAGTCAGTGCGTGCATTGGGAGGTCACTGATGAAAAAAGCTCTCGCGCTTCTCCTTCTGGTGCTTCTGCCCGCAATGGAGGTCGTTGCGACCGAGACCTATACTCATAAGATCACAACTGCTCAGGCCAGATCACTCGTTATGGCGTCTCTCACTGCGGAGCAGAGGCGGCTACCAAAGGTAGAGGCAGAACCGTATGATGCCCGAAACGTCTCAAAGTTCCTATTCTTCACAGTGACTTGGGAAGGCATGCCGAAAGGAGGATGTGTGGTCGTGGGCGACTCTGCGGTGGACCCTTACACCGGAGATGTTTTTAGTGCCACAATAGGCTGCTACGAGGAGAAAAATAAGAATCTCCAGGCTCTCCAAACGCACATCCGAGCAACTCTCCATCTGTCGCAATCGGAATACCAGCGGTTGAAGACAAAAGGCCCGCTCTGCGAAGAGTGAGTTGTCCTGTCGTTCGCCAAAAATAGATCGGAAAGATCTATCGGGCTGAGCGACAAACCCATGTTAATCCCAGTTCATCAGAAATTGTGAAGATAATTTCGGCTACGGTCCTTGGTACCGCGTTAATCAGAGTTACTTTGCGAATGGTGTGGCGACAACACCGCTTGGTTATAACGCGGGTTATAGCAGGGAACGGGAAACACTCCGTTCAGCAACGGCTTCCTGAATTATCTGGACGGAAAAGGGAGGCCAATCGATATCTGGGACTCTGGATGGTCGCATCACATCTGGACGGGCGCAACTTACAACGCAGCGAACCAACCCACTGCGGTGACTCTCGTGGGAGGTGCTGAGAACTTCGCGTATGACCCGTACACTGACCGGATGACGCAATGGTCGTCTACGGCAGGCACAACAAGAAACCGGCAATCTTACCTGGAATGCCAACGGCACGTTGCGTCAATTGCAGATCAGCGACAACTACGATGCCAACAACGCCTGACCTGCCTCTATGGCTACGACGATTTGATGCGGCTGCTCAGCGCTAATTGTGGTTCAGCCTGGTCGCAAACGTCAGTTATGACGCCTTTGGGAACATCACCAAGACCGGTAGCTTGAACTTCCAGAATGGCTACGGCTCGGGCAATCACGTGACCGGTTTCAGCTATGATGGCATGGGAAATGTGACCCTGGACAATCTGAGCAACTCTATACCTACGATGCCGAGGGTCGCCCGCTGACAGCGAATCGGGTACAAACCATCTTCGACGCGTTCAATCGGGCGGTAAATCAGAACCACAGTGGAACCAACACGCAAATCGTGTATGCCCCCAACGGCCAAAAGTTTGCCTTCATGAACGGATCAACCGTGCAGAAATATTTTGTGCCGTTGGTCGGGGGAATGCAGGCGGTGTACAACGCGAGCGGCTTGCAGTACTACCGGCACTCGGATTGGCTCGGCGACTCGCGGTTTGCGGCGACTTCGTCAGGGACGATGTACTACGATGCGGCGTACGCTCCCTTTGGTGAGAACTATGTGGAAACGGGAACCACCGACCGCTCGTTCACCGGCCAGACCCCGGACACGACCCAGGGACTATATGATTTCCTGTTGCGCCAGCACAGTTCGTCGCAGGGCCGCTGGCTCGTGCCCGATCCGGCGGGGTTGGCTGCCGTAGACATCACTAACCCTCAGACCTGGAACAGATATGCCTATGTCGGCAACAACCCGCTGAATCGAGTGGATTCCCTCGGGCTTAGATGGATCTGCATCGGTACCTGAAAGCGGTGGGTCTTGTGTCTGGGTTCGCGATAGTCCAGGCCTGGGTATTGACCCCACTGACCCCACCAAGCCCGGACCTATGCTTACGTCGCAACATCCAAAAGAGAAAGTGCAAAACTCCCGCCTTAAGCGGTGGGTCATAAAGCCCTTTGCGGAAGCTCGCCTGCAGGCGCGGTCGAAAGCTGGATGAAGATCGCCGAAAAAGGGAGCGATCACCGGAGCCGTTGCAGGATTCGGTACTGTCGGCGTTGCCACCTTTGGTATTGGCGGCATACCTGGTGGAGTCTTGGGCGGATTCATTGGAGGCGTTGTGGGTGGTTCTGCCGGCACTATTTGGGGCGGGGGCGCTGCGGCTGTTTGTTCTTACGTTGGAGTATACGAATAGGTGAACTGCCCGGAGAACAATTGAAAGGGCGGACCGATGATTCCTATCGTCGAAATATTGGGGTTGCTAGGAGTCGGGATGGTGCTCGTAATTTACGGCACCATCGCGAGAAACAGATGGGGAATCAATGCCGATCCCATTTTCTGTCCGCGCTGCAACACACCACTTCCCCAAATTCGAAAACCGCAAAATATTCGCCAGACCTTGTGGGGTGGCGGGACATGTCCCAAGTGTGGTGCTGAGCTTGATAAGTGGGGTCGGACGTGACCTCGCAGAGGCACCCACGTCCACCCGGCAGCGTCAGCCGGAGGGTCAGATGCAAGAGTCCTCAAGAGAAGGTCATCATCTTCACGGCTGTGGGTTTTTTCTGCTTAACGCTGCTATTCGACTGGCTGGGGATTGGACCATCCAAAGGGGGCCTTCCTTCCACGCTTGTTGGATGGATGGTTGTCGTCGGTGCCGCTGCCGCGGAAACCGCGATTTTTACCGCCCTCTTCTACTTCGCCTCAATCTACCTTCTCGGCCGGTTCTTCTTCAAGGAGAGCGGGCGTGACCCGGCGCGAGGGCACGGAGCGGGCTGAGAACGAGAGCCGGGTTCAATGAAAGGGGATGTCAAAGTAGAAAACACTTCTCCCCTCGTTGGAGGCGGGGAGAGAGTTCTCTGAATCGAACCGACGGGGGTACTCCCCTTCTGGACGAGCCTCTAATCTTGTGGTTCAGCCTGGTCGCAGACGTTCATTTACGACGCGTTTGGGAACATCACCAAGCAGGGAGCCTGAATTTCCAGAATGGTTACGGGGCGGGCAACCACGTGACCGGTTTCAACTACGATGGCATGGGAAACGTGACTCTGGACAATCCTTGAACTGATCGATGTCAATGTTCCATCTACGTTTGTACTGCGTCTTCAGAACCGCTGTAAGCTCTTCAGAACTCCACTCGGACGTGAGCACCTTCGCCTTTAGCGCCTCCCGAAAGGTAAGAATTGTACGGCGTAGCGCCACATATGCATCAGCGCGTCTTTCTCTAAGCCCAGTGGCGCAATCCAGCGGCCTTCCAACTCCTGCAGACCGCCGGCTGAGACCAGGATGTGGAGATGCGGATTGAAATTCAGACGGCGGCCGAAGGTGTGCTGCACGACCATGACCAGCACTCGGACACCATATCTGGCTTTCACCCATTGCTGTATCACCGCAGCTCCGAGCGCGGCCAGGTCATGGAGCAGATGCCGGTTCTGCTGAAAGATTGACCAGAGACGGTCAGGCATCGTAAGCACGATGCCTGAATACGGAATGTTGGGGAGAGTGGTCCATTGCTCCCGTTGCCAGAGTTCCGTACACGCAACGTCGGCCAGCCTTGCTGCTGGGTCTCACTTACAACGTCTATCGCTTGTAGCACGTACCTCAGCATCTCGGGATGTCAACAGAGCCAGACCGGTTCTAGTTTGGCACACAAGATGTGCTTGACAGCCCAAGTGAAAATGTTATAAACCTCTGCGGATAGGTACCCCTTATGGAGGAGCAATACTTGATCGCCGCGACTACTTGAATATTTTTTCCACGCCTTCGCCGGCGCTGGTGCTCCTTCGAGCATACCTATCGACCCGGCGATATCGTGAACATTGCAAGTCCGCCTAGGGTCTGGGATTCAAATAATCCAGACTCCTCGGACGTTATTTCTTTGCTCAATTCACCCCACCTGGCCCGCGACTCTACGGTCACCCGCACACGATCCCTCCCATGATTCCCCTGCGAAGCGGAGAGCCCCTTCCTTTTTATCAGCAAGAAGCGATCAGCTGGCTAAAGCACTTCAAGAGTACAGAGCTCCTGCAGCAGCTGCTGTGGCGCTTCCAGTTCTCCGAGGCTGAGATCGCCGCCTACCGGAATCGCTGGGGCTATTGGTTGAAACCGAAAACGGGACGGCAGTGTTGAGGCCCCTCTACTCGCGGTCAAGTCCACCTCGGAACCAAGCGGAGGCCAGCACTACAGTGTGCCGGATGACCCGGCATTCAGGAGGCTCATGGCGGCGGCGACGTAGTAGTGCCCATTGATTTCTTTGAAGTAGACAAGAGAATGCGAAAGCTGATGTTTCGGCTCGGGGTAAGTATCTGCCGCCTTGCCTATTTGCCTATGGTGCCTGGGAGCGCAAGAGTCACCACGCGATGGGCGGCGGCTAGTGGAACACTCAACGGAAACATTGGAAATGGTGCTCGGCTGGTCGGGCAGAAGAGGCGACCTCGAACTGGCACTGATCGAGGCAAAGGCAACTTCCTGGAAAAGACACCGGAAGGCTATCGGGTAGCGAACTGGGAGGAGGACCAGGGCCACATCTGGCGGAATCACGTGAGAGCGGCAAAGGCAGCCAAAGCGCTTCATAGAAGGGAGACCGTCGATGCGTCGAGCCGAGTCGCACACAGCACTGCTGCGAGCAGAAATCCCCCCTCTCCCTCGGGGTCTCTCCCCAGACCCCTCTCTACCCAACCGACTTCCCCCTCTGCTGACTTGTGTTCTTCTCAGTCCGGGCAGGAGCCGCGATCAGGAAAGGTCAAGAGACCCCCCTTCATCCCCCCTACCGGCGTAGGGGGGATAGAGAGGATCGCCAGTCGAACCGGAAACCACACGTCGAAGGACCGGCGGCCACTTCTGGCCGACGTCGTACTCCTCCGGCCTATGTCCGTAAAACTCGCATAATTTCACTATCCCTGGACCAACCTCGCGAGAAAAAATCTGTGGAACTTGGCGAGCTTGTATTCGGCCTGGGGAGTACTGGCGCTCTGGGACCTCTATCTGGAGAGCGAATCAGATTGGGCTCGTCGCACAGGATGGAGTGTCTACGGCATGATTCGCGACTCAGGACGGTTGGTGGACCAGCCGAATTTCAAACAACTCGCTTCGCGACACGAGGAAGAGTTAGCAATTCAGCGATATGGACAGTTCGCGACAGTTAAGGATTTTCTTCGATCAATGGAAAACTTTCAGGGGTGTGGTATTTCAAAGCAAGTATCTATAGCCAGTAGCACAGGTCGGAAATTCCTGCCGCACTATTGAATGATCGAGCGCCAGTCGAGGTTCAGCTCTCCAAGGGCAAATTGGAGGGCGTCCGTCTGAGACATCCTTCTCTCGGGCGTGTGACCAGAGTCGGTCGATTTCTCGAGGGAAGTTTTGTTCTGAGCACGTCGCGAGCATCATTTATTGCCTTGTTGTTGAGGGCCGGTATCGGAAGTTCCTTTTGGTCTTGCATCTCGTGATACTGTATCCCCAGCAGAACGGCAGCACGCCTATAGTTCCTCCTTTCCACTGTCCTTAGCTGTGCATATCACGTGTGCGAGCAGACCAAAGATCTGAAGAATGCCGTAATGATCCCCTATATCATGTCTCGATTTCAGCGCAATCTTAAAAGCAACGTCTCCACTGAAGCACGGTCTGGACTTGGGTTCGCTCCCCAAATCGTAAAAGCCTCATTCACTGCGGCTACGTCGATGATCCACTCATTGTGAGTCCGTTGGGCTGTTGCCACAGCCGCCACCGACTTTACTAGCAGTTTTCTCTCTACCATCTTCGTCGCCTTCGTTCATCGATTTGGGCTAGAAGAAAAGCCCTATTAGAATGAGCAAGAGCTTGGAGCCAGAAAGCAGACGGTTGTCCGTCAGCTAACTCCACGCTCAGGTCGAAATACTGCATTGCCCGTTCCCTTGGGCCAGGCGGCTTACGATCTGGTTTAGATTGATAGACCTCAGCAATAGATGCAACGATCAGCACTGTCACTTGGGCCCATATGTCCTTGGCTCTTTTCGCTTGTGTAAGGCAGCGTCTGGAAAGTTCTAGTGCGCTCGGGTAGTCGGACTGAAAATAGGCCAGATCGCGGAGCCTGCCAGCGCACGACACACTATTGCCGGTGTGTCATCCGCGCAAGCCAAAAGAAATTCGTCGAGGTTATTCCGTCCCAAACTCCATAATCCCTTCACAACCCAGTACTGCCACAGACTGGTAGCTAAAAGAAGCCCACCCGGGCTATCGTGGGTCCTGCACCAATCAAAAGCTCTTTTTCCAAGTTCTCGCTGTCGGCCGCAAGAAGCATCATTGCACTTTTCATATCGCGCCGAACAACCCTCTGCCCTTCTTTCTTTGTTGGCAAGCCTCGCATAATATTCAGCGTGACTTCGGAGGATGTCATCGGCTTTGCCTGTAGACTTCAACCGGTCGAACGCGTACTCGCGGCGCACGACGGGATTTATTCGGTGTCTTGTCTGGTCAGGCACAATTAAGAAGTTCCTTTCGAGTTCTACCTGCTGATCAGAAGCTTCGGACTGCTCAGTTCTGGTGGCAACACACACTTCTGCCAACGCTCGGTTCGCCCCCTCACCCACCGTAAAAGACCGAAAGTCGATACAAGAGATCCCGAGCGGCCGGACTAAGAAGCTGCTCGGACCACTTGATCGAGGCTCTTACAGCCTTTGTCTTTGGGCTCTAGTCGCGGGTCTTGTATTGACAAGGCACGGATGAGTACACTGGAAAATTGCATCAATATTTGAGGTAAAGCGATAGCGCGCCGCCGCCAGGACAATGCATAGTGGAACTCCTTCGAGCCGCCTTGCGAGTTTTTCAGCTTCTTGATGAAATTCTTGCCAAGAGCCTTTGCGTCGTCGTCGGTCAAACTCGCTCGGCGGAGGAACAGTTGAATCGAAGGGAGTGCCAGCACATCCGCCACCGTAGCGCCGGCGCGAAGCCTGTGCGCCAGAGGGGGCACGACGATTGCCTCTTCCAGTCCTAAGAGGTCGAGAGGAAGACGGCTGGTAGTCAGAACCTGAAGCCTAGCGCATCTTCCGAGAAGAGTGTCGATGAGCCTCCCGGCGCAGCTCCAAGATGTTCACAATTGTCCAAATAAGAAGACGCTCGATTTTAGTGAAGTCGTTCACGAGGGCGTTTGGCAAGTTCCTCGTTTTTCTCTCTCTCTTTCCGCTGGCGTGATATTTGCGTCATGGATCTGTTCACGCGCGATGGAGAGCCCTAATTCGCCAGCAATGTCACTTGCAAGATGATCTGGAGAACGGAGGCCGCTCAGCTTGACGAACCAGACGCCACCCTCAAATTTCTCCTAACTCTCTGACGAACCATCAGCGCCAACGTTGTCTTTCCTACACCTCCCTCACCAACGAGGCTCAGTAGTCGGCTTCTCTCTGTAAGCAGTTTGCGACAGATTTGTTCGACATCCTCGCTTCGGCCAACAACCTCGCGCTCATCGAGGTCGGGAGTTCTTCCTCCTCCGCCGCTCTGATTGGATCGGAATCTGGGGCGTGCAGACTCTCTACAGGACAGATAAATCTAATCCCGACTCGGGGCAGAATCTCGATGTACCGTTGACCCTTCGGGTCATCGAGATCCTTGCGAAGGCGCACCAGGATATTCTCAAGCCCCCACTCGGGTCGAATTGTTTGTTTTCCCCAAATTTCGGTTTGAAGTTCTTCCCTTGTCACAATTTTCCCGGATCTCTGGATCAATAGGAGTAGCGCCTTGTAAGCCTGAGGACCGAGGAGCTTGAAGAACTGCCCATCTTTGAATAGCTCGCGGGTTTCCTGGTCAGTGCAAAGGGTCCGAAGCAAAACCCGTTTCGTACATCCTCGATCTGACGCATCAGGCGAGAGTAACGCAAAAGGGCTAATTGTCCAATAACTTAGGGATCCCCTTTCTGCGTCCACCCAAATTCCACCATAAGCAGCAGTGCCTTTCCACTGGTCTTCGCGCAAAGTTTGCTGACGGAGCAAAGATCATGACTGAAGATCAACGGGAATGGCTGTTTGAGGGGACATGCTCGGCGGGGCAACCAGCGTGCGAAACACGCGCTGCTCTTGATTCTGGAAACTGAACGGAAAGGAAGCATCACCGCCGAACTCTTCAAGGGTGATGTGAAGCGGCAGGACTTCCGCGATGCCCGCCATGACGTTGTCGTACGCGTCGCCGAACGGATCGAGCAGCTACGGGCGACGAGGGCATATTTCAAATGGGAATCGCGGATCATCAACGAAGTGGCAAGAAGTACCGCCGCGGCTATCGACTTCTTGCTGAGCTGTCAGAAGCAGCACTCTCGGAGTTCGACGGACAAACTCAATTTATGGGGGCTCTGGATGAAGAACTCTATTGACATTCGGCTCGTGTTGTCGCAACTCACGCCCGAGCAGCGCGCCGCTGTAGTCCTCCATTACTACGAAGGCCTGACTTACGAGAGTGTCGCAAGCAGGTTGGGCTGGAAGAGATGGAAAGTGAAGAAGCGGATCTACGCCGCGCGTTGCATCATGCGCAAGGTGACTGGACTTCCCCTGGGACGAGGCGTTTGCCATCGCTAATCGTTGCGTGGGCTTCCAATACTGGCTCACCTTTGTCCAAAAGGGGCCAATCAGGCCACGACGCTCCTCTATCAACTGTGATGACGAACGCAGCAGTTGATGAAGACGGAGGGGCTTATGGGACCATTTTGGGTCTTGTTACGAGATGTCTTGCCTGTTAAATACGGGGCGCCGCTCGGCTTCTGCGACATAGCCTCCCTTGCCATTGCCGTTCTCCTTCTAATAGGAGGCCTGACCGCGGGCTCAGAGGCCCGCTCTAAAGCAAAACACAAAACCTAGGAGGAACCTTATGCTCCGCAGAACCATTCATTTTGTTGCTCGCTCGCTCCCACGTCTATCCCTGGGCGCAGGCTTGCTGACTGGCGTTGTGCTGCTGCCGATCGCAGCGCAGGCCGCGTCACCGTGGGAAGACGCGGTGAACGTGCTGCAAACAGCATTTACAGGTCCAATCGCCAGAGGGCTGAGCTTGGTGAGCATCGTCTGGGGCGGCTTGATGTTTGCCTTTGCTGAGGGAGAGTCGAAGCGCATGCTGGCGGGCATTCTGTTTGGTGTCGGCATGGCGATTGGAGCCGTCAATTTCATGTCGTGGCTTTTTCCGGGTTAGGCGGCCGGGAACTCTCGATGAGCACTGGGGCGAAAGCGAACCCGATACACCGATCGCTGAACCGGCCGCTGACCATTCTTGGCGTGGAGCGGAAGCTCTTCTTCTCGGCAATGGTAATGGGGGCAGCCACGTTCAACTTCTTTGGCAGTCTTCTGGGAGGGATCTTGATGTTCGTTGTGCTGTTTCTCGCGGCGCGAATGACAACGGCGAGGGACCCGCAACTGATAAGAATTTTGCTAAATGCTTCAAAGTTCAAATCCCGATACGACCCGGCAAAACGGGCAGTGTGAGGGACAAAAAGGAATTCCGACAGAATGATCAAGCTCGGCCGCGTTCTCAAAAACTATGAGGAGTCGGGCGCGCTGAACGCCCAGATTGGCGTCCAGGAAGCGATCGACGAACACACCTTTCTGACCAAGTCCGGACATCTGTTCAGCTTACTGCGCGTTGACGGAGTTGACGATGAGTGTCTGGACCCCGAACAGATCGATCAAATCGCTCAACGAATGGAATCGGCCTTGCGGCTGCTCGATGGAAACTTCCGTCTCTACCAGTACCTGATCAGAACCGGAGCCAAGCCAATCGGTTACAGCAAAAGTGCACTGCCGGTCGTTGAGGAGGCTCTGGCGACTCGTGCCGGATACCTAAATTCAAAGCACCTTCATCAGATTCAGCTTTATTGGTCTGTCGTTTATGAAGGCTGCCGATTCACCGAAGACGGAAGCGGGCTCTCATCATTTCTGCGGCATCCTGGCAAGAGGTTACAAAGCTTCCTCTCTACGGGAAAGACCGTGGAGACCCTTGAGGAAGAACTGGAGCGTTCGAGGCAGGTTCTGGCGCAGCGGGTCGCCAGCCTCGTGGTTCAGCTTCAGGGTGTAGTCACGCTGAAGGTGCTTGATAAGAAAGAGGCCTATCTCTTCTTACGGCGGCTTTTGAACTTCGCTCCACAAAAGGCCGAAGGGCCAGCCCTCGGATACGACCAGTTTATCGACTATCAGCTTTGTGACTCGGGATTGGAATGTCATCGAGATCATCTACGGATCGACGAGCACTACGTAAAAGTCCTCACCCTGAAAGAACCTCCCCCTCACACCAGGGCACACCTGTTCCGAGGCATTGAAGGGCTTCCAGGGAATTTCATCCTCGTGAACGAGTGGAAACGAGAGCCCGATGGGGCGATGCGTTCGCTCATTCAAACGAAGCGTCGGCACTTTCACAACTCCAAAGCCTCGCTGATGAACTATTTCAGCCAGGAAGCTCCCAACAGGGAGAAATTCTGATCAACCAAGGCACGGCCGCGATGGTGCAGGATCTTGGGGAAGCGCAACAAGAGCTTGAGGTGTCAGGTCATCATTTCGGACAGTTCTCGACCACGATCGTCATCTACAGCCAGGACCTAAGAGAGGTGCGGGAGACCTCCGCTGAGTGCTACAAGGCCTTTGCAGCCAAAGGTGCGCACCTCACGGAAGAGACATACAACCTGCTCAATGCGTTTCTTGCGATCCTGCCGGGCAATTCCGCGTATAACCTCCGCCGGCTGTGGCTGTCGAGCGCAAACTCGGCCGATTTATCACTCGTTTTTGCTCCCTCCGGTGGCGAATTCCGCAACAGCTTTCTGAATGCCGAGTACCTCGCCACCCTTGAAACCCAGCAAGGAACCCCCTATTTCCTGAACCTGCATCACGGAGACGTTGGGCATTCACTCGTGTTGGGAGCAACCGGCTCCGGGAAGAGCTTCTTTCTCTGTTTTCTCTTGATGCAGCTCCAGAAATACGCTCCCTTCACCTTCATTTTTGACCTCGGCGGGAGTTATAAGGGCCTGACATCCCTTCTGGGTGGAACGTACCTTCGGATCGGTCCTGAGGTACCGGGCGTTTCCATCAATCCGTTTTGTCTCCCGCCGACGAGGGAGAATCTCCAGTTCTTGTTCTCCTTCGTCCGGGTGCTAGTCGAATCGAGTGGCTACCAGCTGAACGCGCACGACGAACGCGACCTCTATGCCCAGATTGAGAATCTCTATGAAGTCGATGCCGGACAGCGCCGCCTCGGAACGCTGGCCAACATCCTAAGTCGTCCGCTAGGCGAGGCCCTGGGCAAGTGGATCGGCGGTGGTCAGCACGGGCGCATCTTTGACAACGCCGAAGACAATCTGACGTTCGCGCGGTTTCAGGCCTTTGACTTTGAGGGCATGGAAAAGGTTCCGGAACTGCTGGAGCCGCTTCTTTTCTATGTACTTCATCGCGCCAGCGCTGCCGTTCAAGACCCCGCCAACGGCACCACCCTCAAGGCTTTTGTCATCGATGAAGCCGTGGCGTTTCTTCCGCAATCCCGTCATCCGCCTTTACATCCTGGAAGCCCTTAAGACTTGGCGGAAGCGCAATGCCGCCATGATCCTGGCCACACAGTCGAGCGACGATTTACTGCGTTCGGAGATGCTGGCAACGGTCGTGGAAAGCTGCCCAACCAAGTTCTTCCTGGCCAATCCTGGCATGGACCAGGACGCCTATAGCCAGATTTTTCATTTGAACGGGGCCGAATCCGAGACCATCCGCTCTCTTCTTCCAAAGAGGGAGCTGTTACTCAAGCGCCCGGATTTCGCCAAGGTTCTGCGTCTGAACGTCGATCCCAAGAGCTATTGGCTGTATACGAGCGATCCTTACGACAATCAGCGCAAGCAAGAGGTATTTGAGCGCTACGACCTGCATGAAGGCCTGGAAATTCTGGCGAAGGAAAAACCGGTATGAAAAATCAATTGGCATTTGCCGCCATCGTCGTTTCCGCATCTTTGCTTAGCGCCCAGGTCGTGGAGGCGAAACATGCCCAGCAAAAACCCCGTACTTCAAAGCCGGCGGCGGCGCCGGCTGAAACTGAGGCGGGAGCCAGGATCGTGCACTACGGCGCAAAGGACGTGGTGAAGCTCAACACCAAACTTCGCTTCACCACCCTGATCGTGTTGCCGCAGAACGAGCAGATCCTCGATTTCGTGTGTGGGGATAAGGAGTTTTGGGTTGTTAACGGCAATCAAAACTTTGCCTACATCAAGCCCGCGAAAGAAGGCATCATGACGAACCTTGATTTGATCACTGCCTCGGGCAACATATATACCTTCGTGCTGGTCGAGGTATCGCAGGTCCCAGGCGTGCAGCCCGACCTGAAGGTCTTCGTCCAGCCTAAAGGAGAGTCGATGATCACGGCGGCTCATCATGCGCCGCGCTTCGTTCCGACGCAGGATCTTGATGCGTGTCGGGAACAGCTAAGGCTTCAAAAGGAAGAGACCCAGCATACCGTTGACAGCGAGCTCACAAAAGAGATGGCGAGCTTGCATTTCAGCTACCGTTACCAGCCGGAGAAGAAACCCTTTCACGTTTCGGCGATCTACAACGATCGCAAATTCACCTACATCGTGGGGAAGCCGGATGAGACACCCACGCTTTATGAGCTCCGGGATGGTAAGCCCAATCTGGTGAACTTTGAGTATAAAGACGGCGTCTTTGTTGCCGAAAAAGTGATCGATCGCGGATATCTCGCAATCGGCGAAGATCGGCTTTTCTTTTTCAAGAAGGGTGAATAGCTTATGTCCCTCGAACCGAGCCAAGTTCCAGGCGTCATCGATAAGCGGACAGCACCACCGGAAATACTTCCACGGAATATCCAGACGGTGGCGCTCGGCGGTCTCGCCCTACTGATGGTCGTCGTGATCTTCTTCGGGCCGGAGCAGTCCCAAGTCTCACACTCCAACGACGACCGGCCCCGAAGTACAAGGAGTCCAACCCAGTGACGACAAGCTGAACGAGTACAAGCGGCGCATCGACGAGGAGTCCCGGAAACTGAAAATGGAGCAGGACCGCCTTGCGCAGAGCCAGAAAGCGTGGCTTGGCTCCGCCGGCGAAACAATGCCTTCGCCGGGTCCGGGGGGACCCGGCATCAAACCCTATGGGTCGCCCTCGCCCAATCTCCAGTCGGGAGAGGCACCGGAGAAGAGTTGGATTCAACAAGAGAAAGAGAAGAAAGAATACCTTTCCCGGTTTAGCTCGAACCTCGCCCTGAGTTACCGCGAGCAGCCGAAGCAAGCCAATGCTGCCGCGATCTCACCAATGCAAGCGGGGCTCCGGTTGATCCACGACTTTACGCGTGGCCTTTTGGTCTTCCGCCGGGTCCGCAGCTGCCTCCGCCGCCCAGCGAGGGCCCTGCAGAGAGCTTGAAACCCTCTGATCGCACGGACCATAACTCCAAGACTCCTCAACCGGACCTAAACCGCTCCCAGGGCAAAGACTATCGCTTGTTCGAGGGCATGATCATCGAAACGGTTCTTACCAACCGCCTCGACGGAACCTTCTCGGGGCCGGTGAACTGCATGGTCAGCTACGACGTGTATTCCCACGACCACGGCCACGTTCTGATTCCAGCGGCAGTCGTGTTTTAGGAGATGTGCATCGGGTTCAAAGCTATGACCAGCAGCGCTTGGCCGTCACCTTCCACCGACTAATCATGCCGGACGGGTTCAGCGTCAACCTCGATCAATTCCATGGACTCGACCAGATAGGCGAGACCGGCCTCCGGGACCAGGTCAATCATCACTACGTTCAGATCTTTGGGACCTCGATCGCAATTGGAATGATCGCCGGTCTTGCGCAATCGAACACCCAATACGGCACCTCGACTTCCCCGCGGATGCCTACCGGCAGGGCGTCGCCAGCAGCCTCTCACAGTCTTCGTTGCATATCTTGGACCATTTCCTGAACGTTCTGCCGACGTTCACGATTCGGGAAGGGCAACGGATCAAGATCTATCTCGCGGAGGACTTGTCGCTGCCGGCTTATGAGAATCACGAAATACCGGACGACATTTAAAAGGAGGAAAGCACTATGAAAAAGAAAAGCTTAAGAGCCATGGCCGTGCTTGCGGTGGTTGCTGTGTTTTTTGCATCACCAGCGCGGGCGATTCTGGGACTGGGTGACATCGTATTCGACCCCTCGAACTACGCTCAGGCCATCAGGAGCTTCATCCAGTTGCAGCAGCAGTATGCACAGCTCGTTCAGATTTACGAGCAGTCACGTCAGCAATACGCGCAGATGCTTTGGATGGCGAAAACCGTACCGGTCAATATGCGGGCGCGCTACCGGGCAGCGGCCACTCCCTGGACCAATTCATCTGCCACCAACACTTATGGAACGACCGGGGGCTGGGTGAACGCGATCAACTCCGGTGTCGACGTGGGCGCGGGCTATTCGCAAGCTGTGCAGAAACTCGGCGAGTATGGTTCAGCGCTGGCGAATATCCCTGCCGACCAACTCAATCAGGTCAAGACCTCTTATGGTACGGTCGAAATCACCGACGCTGCGAATCTGCAGACGCTGGAAACGATTGGGCGGGTCAGGGCGAACGCACCAGCTCGCGAAAATACGCTTCGGGCGCTTGAAGACGATTCGCTTTCTTCCGACCCGGCAATGAATACCGAGGTCGCCGTACTGAACAAAATCAACGCCGCAAGCATGCTCGGCCTCAGGAACACACAAGAAACCAACCAACTGCTCGTCAGCCTCGCGGAATCGCAGGTCGTGACCGCTAAACGCGCCGGAGATGCCGAGGCCCAGGCGATCAATCAGCATGTCCGCTTTATGACCGAGGGGAAAGCGGTGCTCGCTTCCCAAGCCAACGGCGCGAGTCAGGCCATGCTTGCCTGGCGCATGCCGTAACCAGGAGTTCTGTTATGCCCCCCAGCTCCATGAATGACCTCTTCGCGTTCCTGACCCAGCTGATGACGCAGCATGCTGCCCTGTTCGAAACCATGGGCCAGAACATGTTCCGTGGCTTTGCACTGATTCTCATCAGCTGGTACGGCGTAAGGAGCGCTCTCTCGGCCGCCGGAGGCGGCCCCATGACGAGCTTCCACTTTGAGAAATTCACGGGCCTGCTCATGACGATCGCCTTTGGCTTCGCGATGATCACCTATTACAGCCAGCCGATTCCCGGAATCGGTGTTCAGCTTTTACCACCTGATTGTGGACCAGGGACTTGACCTCTCCAACCAACTGAACCATTCCCTCGTTCAAGAAGTTTGGGACCGGCTCAACGACATTTATTTCGGCATGGAAATGCCTGCTTTGTCCATTGTCTTGAATGTTATGGAGATCATCCGCTACACGCTCGTGATCATTTGCCTGATTGCGGCTGGGGCCACCGTGTTTGCTGTGATCGCCTTTGGATATGTAGCTACCGCAATCGCCGTGCTTTTGGGGCCGGTGTTTATTCCATTCTTCATCGTTCCCCAAATGGAGTGGCTTTTCTGGGGATGGCTCAAGGCCTTTGTGCAATACGCCTTTTATCCGGTTGTCGCCAACGCCTATTTGTTCGTTTTCGGGAACCTGCTCATCCACTTTGTTGATTCTCATCCGCCTCCCTACGACGGCTCCACGATTCTGGTGCTGTTTCTTCCCTTGCTGCTTCTGTTGCTCGCTTTTACGTACGGCATTCTCAAGATCCCTTCGCTCGTGAGTTCACTCTTCACGGGACGATCAGGGGAATCGGCTTTATGGAAGTTTTAGGAGGACCGATGACAATTGTGCCTCTGCCTCCGCCAGTCGCCAAAGACTCCAAGGCCGCTCGGAGCCAATTCCTGGAGCTCTACGGGTCGCTTGAAGTGATGAACACCTACCTCAAGATTGCCGTTCTCGGTCTCTCGCTGGTGTGCGTAGGACTCGTCGTTTTGAGTCTGAGGACAAACGCTAATGTTCTTGACCGCAAACCGATCGTCTCGGCATCGATCCGACCGGGCGCCCGCAGGTGCTTCCTTACGAAAGCGTTGCATACCATCCTCAGGAGAAGGAAATCAAATACTTTCTGATCCAGTTCGTGCAGCGTCATTACAGCCGCATGCGGGCGACGGTGAAAGAAGATTACGCCTCCTCTCTCTACTTTCTGGAGGCACAGGCCGCCGACGCCCTAATCGAATCCAACAAGAACTCGAAGGCCATCGAGTCATTCCTCGCTGGGGATGGCGAGGAGAACGACATAAAGGTTACCAATGTCTCGATCGAGGACCTACGAAAGCCCCCATACCACGCAACGGTAGAGTTCGAAAAGATCTACTTCGGTTTGGGTCACCTGGAAGCCCGAAGGGAAAAATACATAGCGAACTTCCCTGTTTACGGTCAAAGACCGCGTCCCCAACAACATGATTCCCGTTAATCCTCTCGGACTCACCATCACCTACTTCCGAGAAGACCAGGCGTTCAACCGATGATCGCCAACGCTCTATTTGCTGCCACCGTGTGTCTGTTAGCAGCGCTGCTCTATGTGCTTCAGGAATGCACTTTTCTGATTCCCTACCGCCAACTGATTTGGCAGAACTATGGCGCAACCATAGCAGCCTTCGCAGGCTTGCTGCTGGTGAATCTCTTTGCCTTTTTCTATCTGCTGATGCGCAAAGTCTTCCTGAAAGACACGGGCCAGAAGCTCGCTCATCTTGAAAAGGAACTGCGCAGTGGAGGCGCGATCTCGGAAGAGTTGGCACGGCGATTGGAGGAGTGAGACCCATGGATAGAAGCATTTCAAGCGACGAAAGAGAGCCGGAAATCACGGGCCATGAAGTACCAGACGACAGCCGATCCCGGCAAGGGCAATTGCGCGAAGAGCGTGATACCCATCGGGGAAAGCCTAAGGTCGAATGGCCAGAGCGGGAATATCACCTCAGCGACGCTGCAGACCATGGCTGAAATCGGGCGCTTTCGGACGCTTTCGATTAAGGATTTGGCCCACTACCGCTACCAGGGCAACCTCGCCAACATGCGCAGTGATTGCCGTCAACTCCTCTCGCAAGGCTTGACCCAAACCAAGTCGCTTTGGCTCGGCAGAACGAAGGACCGACTGGCGGTTGTCACTCTGACCCGGCAGGGCAAAAAGGTTTTGGAACAAAGCAGCGAGCGGGGAACTTTTTACGCGGGATTCGTTAAGCCGGCCGAGATGGCCCACGACGCAGCCATCTACCGCATGTACCAAGCCGAGGCAGGCCGGATTGCAAAAGCAGGGGGCCAAATTCGCCGGATCACGCTCGATTATGAACTCAAGCGCAAGGTCTACTCCGCGCTCGCGAAGGAACGGCCGTACTCCGTGGAGTACAGAAAACGCCAGGCAGAAATCGCCGCTGAGCACGGTCTGAAGGTCATCCGCGGGCACGTTCAGTTGCCCGACCTACGAATTGAATACCAGACCCGGGAGGGGCAGATGGCGAGGACAGATTTAGAGCTGGCGACGAATCACTACCGGGGCGGCCAGCTCGCGGCGAAAGCTGCGGCCGGCTTCACGTTTTATGCGTCCAGCGAGGACGCTGGCCGGCTCAGTTCGGTTTTTGACGATCACCACATCACGGCGGAGATCCTCTCTCTATGAGCTCCTCGTCGATGACCAATCCGGAACGCATCGAGGCCCTGAGAAGGCTGGGCTACACCGACCGGGAGGCAGCTTTCCTGTGCCTGGCCGCCCTACAAGGCGGATATTTCCTGCGGCGCCAGTACTGCGACTTCATTGGGAAAGAGATCGGGGGCACGGTAGCTGCCTTGATCGAGAAGCTCCTAGCCCAACAGCATGGGGCTGCCATTACGGCCTTCAACAATACGAAGATTTATCACCTCGGCAGCCGGCCGTTCTACCACGCCCTCGGCGAGCCCGATAATCGCAACCGGCGCGAGCACTCACCCGCCCTAATCAAGAGCCGCCTTCTAGGTCTCGACTTCGTGCTCGCACACCGTGATTACCGCTATCTCGCAACCGAACGTGAGAAGCTCGATTATTTCTCCGGAACACTCGAAATTGCGCTTTCGGCACTCCCGTACAAGCGATACGTCTCGCTCAAAACCAGATCGAGCACAATTCGGTATTTTGTTGACAAGTATCCGATCTTCACTGCAGAGCCCGGTCCGGCCGAACCCCACGCAGGCGGCTGCTTCTGTTTTGTAGATCAAGGATCGCTCACGCTTTCGGCGTTTGAGACGTACCTTGACCAGTATTCGTCCCTGTGGAGGCTTCTCAGCGACTTCCACCTTATTTATGTTGCCGATTCAAGGCGGCTCTTCGCGAGGGCTGAGCGCTGCTTTCTCACCCTCCAGAGCCAGCTGGAACGCAGGGAGAACGAGCGCGACGTGCGGCTTACCAAGCGAATGCTTCAGCATTTTGAGACACGCCGTCTCTATGAGAAGGGCGAATTAGGCTCGTTTAGCCGAGACAAGTTGATTCAGCTACGAAACGAAAACGACGAATTTTCTGGGCCCGAAAACCAAGCCCTTTACGAACGCTGGAGGGCAGTCGAAGCCCAGGCCTCACCCGAAATCAGCGGCCCAAATGGTCGATTGCCAGTGTCTGTCAAAGCTACCTTTTCGACGTTCTTGGTTGAGCATCGCTATGACTTCTTCGGAGAAGCCAGCAGCCGAAATGACGTATCAATCAGCGCGGACGGCCCGACACCCCGCGTCGTTCGGGGTGTCGGGCGGTTTGAGGCTGCCCATATGAAAAGGAACACCATAAATGCCCGGGACCAAGGTACTCACAAGCCGCAATGGCCTAGGAGCCCCGACCCATGGGGTCGGGGCGTGGGCGGGAGCGACCCCGGTCTGGGCGCCTCTGGCGCGCCCAGACCCACTCGCTTGCTACCGCCGCTCGGGGGTCGCTCCCGCCCACGCATACCTGGTTTTCAACCGGGCAAACCACCGGAGAAAGGAACAGGACAATGTCTTCGTACATACCGAAGCAGATTAGACCCATTCGCGAGCGCGTCGAGGCGAAACTCGACCGTGAGTTAATCACCGAGCTCGAACAGTACTGCGAATACCTCGAAAGCGACCGCGACTACGTAATTGCCCAGGCCCTCTCCGTTGCCTTCCGAAAGGATAAAGATTTTGCGGAATGGCAACGCAAACACCCGAGGCCCGAGCCACTCTCAGAAGTGAGGAGCGACGAGACTAGGCCGAGGAACAGGAACCAGCAATGAGCCGAGTCATCCAGAGCAGAACGTATTGGAGCGTTTTCTTCAGCATCCCCGTAGGGGTCGCAGGGATATTGCGGTGGCCGTTTCCGGAAGCAAACGCCCTGTTGCAACTTGTGTTTCTGCAGAAGCCGGTACTGTTTTACGCCCTCAAGTACGCCTACCTCACCATGCTCTTCAGTACCCCGTTCATCGTCTTCTCCGTGGCCCTGTCTTCGCGTTACATTTTCTTTGCTCAGCGGAAGAAACCGACCGGCAAGATTCAATTGCCGAGGTACCCAGAAGCCGAACAGCGGGACCAGCTGTACCTCGTCATCGGTGAACTCCATCACCCCAAGAATCCGGAGCCGGTAGAAAACCCTCGCTGGCTGGTGATCCCCGACCGGGGACTGTTCACCGGAATTGCCATCTTCGGGGCGATCGGAACCGGCAAGACTACCGGCTGCATGTACCCGTTTGCCAGGCAGCTCCTGAGCTACCGCGCTCAGGATAAAGCGCGCCGGGTCGGCGGCCTCATCTTGGAGGTCAAAGGTGACTTCTGCTATCACGTCAAACGCATTCTGGAAGCCGCCGGACGCGGAGATGATTATGTGGAGATCGGTCTTGACTCACCCTACCGGTACAATCCGCTTCATAACGACCTCGATGCCTATGCTCTGGCTTACGGCATCGCCTCGCTGCTGAACAACCTCTTCGGCAAGAGCCGGGAGCCGTTCTGGCAACAGGCCTACACCAACCTGGTGAAGTTCATCATCCTTCTGCACAAGGTCCTTTACGACTACGTCACCCTTTTTGATGTCTATGAGTGTGCGATCAACCCGGATCGATTGGAGGAAAAGATCCGGAGCGGAGAAGCCTCGTTGCCCACCGAATTTGCTCTGATCACGGTCGAGGCTTTCATGGGGGAGCGGGACCTTGAAACCTACCCCTTTGAGCGCGATCCCGCAACCGGCTATATGAAAGCTCCTCTCACCGACGACCTCGACAGCTGTCTCCGTACGCACAAGATCGATTTCAAGACGGAAACAGATTCGTCCTCCGACAATGCCGCGGGGTGGGCATCGACCCGGAAAAGCGCCAGCAATTTGAGGCCGTCAAACGCTGGTTTTACCAAGACTGGAAGCGTGTCGATTCACGCCTCAGGACTTCGATTGTTGAGGGCATCGCCGTGTTCCTCTCCCTGTTCGACGACAACCCCACGGTGAAACGGGTCTTCTGCCCACCAAAAGAGACCTACGACCCGGTCGCCAATCAGGATGGTCGCTTCGGAAAACCCCTTCCAGCGTTTTCGGAATTCTGGAGGAAGGCGCAGTCCTGGCGCTCAACCTGCCCTTAGCCATCAATCCCGGGCTCGCCAAAACCATCGGCACCTTATTGAAGCAGGATTTTCAGCGGGCCGTTCTCAACCGCATTCCCCGCATGGAGCGTGAATCCCATCGTCAGTGGCGGGAGTTGCTCTTTCTCTGCGATGAATACCATGGATTCGCAACTGTCGGCGAAAACGATCCCAGCGGGGACGAGAAATTCTTCGCGCTTTCCCGCCAGGCGAAATGCATCCCCATCGTCGCCACCCAAAGCATAAGCTCGCTGCGCTCGGCCTTGCCCGGGGAATCGTGGCGGACCCTGCTGCAGACATTCCGCACGAAGATCTTCTTGGCGCTCTCGGATGACTTCAGCGCCCGCACCGCCAGTGACCTGTGCGGCAAGGAAGAGCAGCTCAAACCCACTTACACCATCTCGGAAACCGGACAGGACGCCCGGGTAAGCATGCTCACAGGCAGGGCGGTTGCCCACCGGGCTACCTTGACTGCGACCAAGGGCTACAACGTCCAGCGGGACTTTACTTTTGAGCCGAAGGTTTTCTCGGAACTCAAGAACGCCCAGGCTATCGTCCTCGCGTACGACGGACTTAATCCTCACCCGCCGAGTTTTTGCTATTTGAAGCCCTACTACCTCGACCAGAACACCTCGTACTTCGAGCAGCTGGCGAAAGGAGCGATCTGATGAGTTGGGAGGTCATTATCCCTTTCTTGCGGCCTATTGAAGACCTGATTCGCGACCCGGATATCTCCGACATCCTGGTGAATGGATCGAAGGAAGTCTTTATTGAAAAATTTGGAGAGATGCAACAGGTCCCTGGGATCACCATAAGTGAGAAGTCGCTCCAGATCGCCATTCGCAACATTGCCAGGCTACTGGGCGATGACATCAGCGAAGACAACCCAATTCTCGACGCCCGGCTTCCCGACGGTTCGCGCGTAACCGCGATCGCATCTCCGTGTTCGGTCAACGGCACATCGCTTGCAATCCGGAAATTCCAGAGCAAACTCTATGGCCCCCAAGACCTCGTCCGCATCGGAACCCTCACCCCGGAATTGTTACTGCAACTGCAGACGGCCGTTGAGCTTCATCAGAGCATCCTGATTTCGGGTGGAACCGCAA
Source organism: uncultured Acidobacteriaceae bacterium (assembly GCA_963791975.1). Lineage (GTDB taxonomy): Bacteria > Acidobacteriota > Terriglobia > Terriglobales > Acidobacteriaceae > Bog-257. The sequence goes on from CAWBUJ010000001.1 coordinate 644,776, forward strand.
CCGGGAAAACAACGCTCCTCAACGCCCTCTCCACTTTCATTGGGCCAAAAGAGCGCGTCATCGTCATCGAAGATACTTCCGAGATTCAGATCGAGAAAAGTAACTTGGTCCGACTGGAGGCACGTCGCGAGCAGCCAGGCCGGAAGGCGATTCCCATCCGGGATCTTCTAAAAGCCACACTGCGGCTCCGGCCCGACCGGATCATCTTGGGTGAAGTGAGAGGTGGAGAAGCTTTTGACCTTCTGCAAGCCCTGAATACCGGCCATTCCGGAAGCCTCAGCACCATTCACGCCAACTCCGCTGCCGAGGCTATCTCCCGATTCGCCACCTGTGTCCTCATGTCCGGTTTTGATCTCCCCTACCGGGTCATCCGGCAGAATATTGGGGAGTCGCTTGACCTGGTGATTCAACTGAAGCGCCAGGCCGGCAAACGCGTTGTCGCCCAGGTTCTCCGGATCAAGCGATACGTACCCGCTGAGGACTACTACGAATTCGAGACTTTCTACCAAAGCAAATAGAAGGAGGGCCAAAGTGTCTTGTTCCCTCTCTAAATGACCAATAGGAGGTGCAGTCATGGCCGATGATCGAGTACGAAAGTTAGCAGAAGACGCCCTGAACCACCTGACAGCCGAACTGGAGGCCGGGAAAAGCGAAGCCCTCCAAAAATACCTTGCCACCATGGGCACATTTCATCGCTACAGCTGGAGCAACGTTCTCCTGATCGCGTCTCAGCGGCCTGAGGCAACCCAAGTGGCCGGCTACCACACATGGAGGGACTTCGGGCGGCACGTTAAGAGCGGTGAAAAGGGGATCATGATCATTGCGCCCATGCTTGCCAAACAACGGGAAAATTCCCTCCAGCCTCCCCATCCAAATGAAACCGTGACCCAGAAGAACGATGTCTTTCGGCTGACCGGATTCCGTGCCGCTTTCGTCTTCGATGTCGAGCAGACCGAAGGCAAGCCGCTGCCCGAGTTTTCGAAGACCACGGGTAACCCCAGGGAATTCGCGGACAAGCTCAAGGAGTTCGTTGCCAAACAGGGAATCTCGGTGGAATACGACAAATCGATCGCACCGGCCCAGGGAGTTTCTTTCGGAGGCAAAATCCGGCTGGTTCCCGACATGCCGCCGGCCGAGGAATTCTCCGTTCTGGCTCACGAACTCGCTCATGAGATGCTCCACCATAAAAAGGACGAAACCCGCTTACCGAAGGTGGTGAGGGAGACCCAGGCCGAGGCTGTGGCCTACGTTGTTTCCCGAGGCGTGGGGCTCGAAACCAACTCCGCTGCGGCTGATTACATTGCGCTCTACAACGGCGACAAGAAAACCCTCGCCGAATCACTTTCCGTGATCCATGACACTTCCTCCCGGATTCTGGATGAGTTGATCCCTGAGCGCTTGACACCGACTCACGAAAAGAACCAAGACAGAGCCACGGACAAGCCAGATCAATCCCGTGACGAACCGGGACGAGCAGATCCGATTCAATCACCTCCAGGAAGTCAGCTGCCGGATCAGTCGGATTCTATTTCTTTGGATCGCTGAGAAATCTGCTCTCAGTTCTCTCGCAGTGACGCATACGTGGATTTGGCACTCAGAGACCGCCGGTGTCGAGCGTATTGCAATTGCGGGTCAGTCGTGTAGTTCGAAGCGCTGCCCTGATTTTCTTTTGAGAACTGTCCAATGTGTAGTAAATTTCATTCCGTTCAACCAGACGAGCCGACCACAAAAGGAGGTTGGCGAATCATGGCTCGTCGCAGACGGGGACAATTTCCCGAACCAAAGCCGGAAAACGGACAATGGAAAATACGTTATTGGATCGACCAAGTTCAGGACGATGGACTCCGACGGCGCGTGCGGAGAACGAAATGCCTGGGTTTGGTGGACCAGCTTACTGCAACCCAGGCTCGCAAGGAGGCGTCACGTTTCTTGCAGCCGATCAACGATGTTGAAGAGAGTGTCGAATATTCAGGAAAAACGATGCGACACCTCATTGCCAAATGGCGTGATGCCGTGAAACCAGCGATGAAGTTGTCAACTCAACTCAGTTACGAGTGGGCGTTCAAACGGATCATGTCTGCGTTTGGCAATTCCCCCATTGGCGCAATCGGCAAAGCGGACATCCAAGCTTTCTTGACCGGGGCTAGTAAACAACTCTCGCCGGAGTCAGTTCGTGATTTGCGGGCACGGCAGAGAGGACTTCTTACCGCTGCAGAGGAGTGGGGATGGATACCGGCAGGATCAAATCCGGCTCGGGGTAGACTCCGACTGCCACCGCGAGAATTCGTGCGGCCAAGGGTCGTCTTGGCGCCAGCAGAATTTCATAAACTGGTGCTGGCTCTCCGACAGCCGTACAGAACCATCGTCACGGTCGCCGTGCTCGGCGGATTGCGGCGCGGGGAACTGGCGGCATTACGGTGGCGTGCCAATCCAGATGCTGGGCGTTTGATGATCGACGAAGCTGCTTACAATGGGAAGATTGGTAGCCCCAAGACTCCCAAATCGAAGCGCGAAGTCTCCATCGGACCGATTGCTCAGCAAGCAATCGATGAATGGCGTAGGCAGGCGAAATTCACCGGACCGAATGATTTTATGTTCGCCATCCGGACCAACTCGCCTATCGATCTCCATACAGCCGTGGCACGACACCTGAAACCGGCGGCTCTCCGCGCCGACGTACCGGTTGTATCATGGCACGACCTGAGGCACACCTACACAACCTGGGGGAGGCTCGCAGGCATCAAGGCCGAAACCATGCGCGATCAACTCGGGCATAGCTCGGTCCTGATGACCCTCGATGTCTATTCACACGCGCAGGATCGCAGGGCGGAAGCCGCGCTGATTGAGCACTTCGCAAGTCCGGGAGTGTGAGTTAACAGAAACTGAGAATTTTGGAACCTTTATGGAACCCCAATGGTGCAGGACGGCCAGTCAACTCATTGAAGGAATTGGTCGGGGCGACTGGATTTGAACCAGCGACCCCCTGCGCCCAAGGCAGGTGCGCTACCAGGCTGCGCTACGCCCCGACTCTAATGCTTCACTGATTCTAAATCACCGCAGCCCACGGTGTGCCAACGCAGTCTGAGATTCACGACGCCGACCTAGATTTGGCTCGATTGTCAGAGATGCCGCAGCCGACGGGCATTTGCATCAGTCTTAATGCATCGCGAGAGATCTCTGGTTCATCTGAGTTTGAGGGTTCTTGACGTACCGGCACTCCAAAACAAAGGCCGCATTGGTGACCGGAACATCACGAGGCGTTGACTGCGCTACTACATCCTCTCCTGCTGATGCCGGTGCGCCGACCCCCTCTTGAGCGAATGCCGGAGACGAGACATTCCGTATCCTGCGCGGACTGGCGTTTTTGGCATCAGGCGCGGCGCGCTCCATTACGGCGCGGGCATTCCAGCAGATAGCGGGTAAAAGCTTTGAGAGCCAGGCGGCGTGCTGGATTCAACTGCAATTGCAGGGACTAAAAAGGAGGAACGACGAATGGCAAAAATGAAAGCGGTGCAAGTCCCCAAGCCGGGAGCGGACTTCGAAGTCGTGGAACGTGAAATCCCGGAGCCAGGCGCGGGACAGGTGAGGATTCGTGTGCAAGCCTGTGGCGTCTGTCACAGCGATGTACTCACCAAAGAAGGTTTGTTTCCCGGTATTTCATATCCTCGTGTTCCCGGGCACGAGGTCGCTGGGGTGATCGACGAAGTCGGAGCCGAAGTGAAGGAGTGGAAGAAAGGCGAACGTGTTGGCGTCGGCTGGCATGGCGGCCAGGACGGCACGTGTCTTGCGTGCAGGCGAGGCGAGTTCGTGAGCTGCGCGAACTTGAAGGTTTGCGGGATCAGCTATGACGGCGGCTATCAGGAATTCATGGTGGCGCCGGTGGAGGCGCTGGCCCACATGCCGGAATCGCTCGACGCCGCCGAAGCCGCGCCGTTGATGTGCGCCGGAATCACCACATTCAACGCTCTTCGGCACAGCGGTGCGCTGCCCAGCGATCTTGTGGCCATCCAGGGGATTGGCGGGCTTGGCCACTTGGGAATTCAGTTTGCAAAGAAGTTCGGCTATCGCGTCGCCGCAATTGGGCGCGGGCCGGATAACGCCGCGCTAGCGCAAAAGCTTGGCGCCGATGTTTATATCGACAGCGCCGCTTCGGATCCAGCGGCCGAGCTGCAGAAACTCGGCGGCGCCAGCGCAATTCTTGCTACGGCGCCCAGCGGAAAAGCGATGTCGTCGCTGATCGGTGGCTTGGGGATAAACGGCTCACTGGTGGTCGTAGGCGCGTCGGCCGACCCAATCGAAGTGGCGCCCTTGCAGTTGATCTTCGGCAAGAAGCGCATTCAGGGCTGGGCGTCCGGGATCCCGACCGACTCCGAGGACACCCTGCGCTTCGCGGAAATGACCGGTGTCCGCCCCATGATCGAAAAGTACCCGCTCGCGAAAGCTGCGGAAGGCTACGCTCGGATGATGAGCGGGAAGGCAGAATTCCGCGTCGTCCTAACTATGTGAGGTCCAATGGCGTTCGCTGAGAGCTTAGTTTGCAGGCCCGTTAGACTACGGTTGCTTGTCCTGTGTTGCCCTCTACCGCCCGAGCATTCCCTTTTTCACAGCCGCAGTGGGCGGCTTCGGCCCGAGCCACACCGATAAGAGCACCGGGTTGAAGGCCGATCCGGCAATGGTCAATTTGTCCAGGCCATTGATGGCGAGGGTCGTACCCGTGCCCGGGACGTACGTAAAGACCATCTGGTCGCCCATCTTAAGGGGTTCCAGCGCGCCCAGCAAGCGATCGATGTCGGGCTGCATCGCCTTCACGGCGTCCGGCGTATTGTCGTTGAACGACTCCTTGAAAGCGTTCGCCATTTGGCTCTTGCTGGCGCTGTGCAGGAACTGCATGACGATCCGATTGGGGGCGTTGGCCTTGATGATGGCGTTGGGATCGGACGACTTCTGCTCAACGTATAGCCCCGCGACGTAGACCTTCACCATGAACTCGGTGCGCAGCCCCAGGCCATTGAGCACCAGCTTCGTGCTCCCAACCTGTTCGGTGTCGGGAAGCGTCACCCCAGCCAGGCTGGCGGCGCTCAGATCGAGCATTGATACCAGCACGAATATAACAACAGCAAGCGATAGCATGGTCTTCCGCATAAGGGCTCCCGGAGAAAGAAGTGTGCGACCCGAGATGGTAGCACACCGTCTACCCACAAGCGCGTCGCAACAGAGAGTTGAGCCCAGCCGGCATTCTTCGCCTACGCGCCTTCCGGGCGCCGATTCTCCGGGCGGGGCATGGCGCCGGGCCCAAAACCTTCCAACTTAGCATCCGTGCTACGAACGACGTGAGCGCTGGTCGGCTGCGAGGGATGAGAAAGGTATGCTGAAAATCGCCGTTTGGTTCATCGTCGATACCGCCTAAGCCGATGAATCAGACGACCGGATCCAGGCTCTGAAGGCACCTTGACCAAACCCTCAGGCGACAAGATTCAAGGCCCCAAACGATAATTGTGTTTAGCGGGCGGGGAGACCTCCCGCAACCGTTCCAGCAATTTTGCCGGTAGGCTAAGGTTGGAGGTTAGAATAGGATCCCCAAATATCGAAATCAATTTTTTTCCCAGAAGCGCCTTCGGGCGTTGGCAAAATCCAGCCTGCAGGGACCCGAAAGAAAGAGGAATGGAATGGCAAAGAAGAAGAACAAGGACAAAGACAAGCCCAAGAAGAGCAAGCAGGGCAAAGTTGCCAAAGAGGCCAAGCAGCCCGCGGCGCAGAGCGTCGCGCCGGGAGCGGCCTATGCCGACGGCGCGCCGCTCGATCGCGTGCAATATCTGGAAGCCAAGCTCATCTTGAAGCCCGACCGCTTCACTTCGGTGCAGGCCTTCCGCGACTTCGGCAAGCTGGTGCAGCGCACCGCCAAGAAAGTCGGCGTCGGCTTCATAGCCGACGAGGAGGCTGGACTCAGACCGCAAGTCCGGGAGATCATTTTTGGCGACACTCCCGATTTCCGGCTGTACAACAACGCGTTCATTCTGCGCCGCCGCATCTCCTACGTGGACGGATTTCCGGTGGGCGATCCGGAGGTCGTCTTCAAGTTCCGTCATCCGGATGAACAGCAAGCGACCGCGGTGGACGTCCGGCCCAAGATCGCGGGCAAGTACCGTATCAAGTTCAAGGCCGAGGCCCTTCCGCTGAAGAACGAGGTCGGTGGCTATCGCATCCTCTACTCCCACAACTGCCAATTTGGGCTGAGCCAAATGCACGACGCGGACAAGTCCTCGATGGCCACTCTGGTGAGGGTATTTCCGGCGCTGGCGGCGCTCAAGAGGTCGGATGACGAGAAAATCTCCCTGGTGAACGGCGGCATCGTGGAAGAGGTGCTGCTGCCGTTGGGTCAGCTGGACTTTGGCAAGGGACTGGTAGGCAAGTGCGACATCGGGTTGTGGCGCACCCGCGGCGAGCACAAGTCGCTGGTCGGCGAGTTCGCGTTCCAGGTCAAGTTCGACCGCAGAGGGGACGTCGCCGATAAGCAGAAGAAGCTTGCGGCGCAGTTCTACGTCACCTTGCAGAACGATGTGCAGGACTGGCTGGCGCTGGGCGTAACCAAGACGGGGATGGTCTACCGTCTCAACGGGAACGAGCCCCAGAGCCACGAGTGAGGCTGCCGCCGAAATCACGACGGGGCCCCCGCCGGCTGCTCTTCCATGGCAAAAGGCGGGGTAGGAAACTGAAGCTCCTGGACGTCAATTACTTCCGGCTTGCCGGCGGCCGAATCGCCGTCGTTGTGCCCCGATCGTCGCTATAATGTAGGCTTGATGACTTCGCTCTTGTACGCCGCGGTTGCCTACGTGCGCAGCCCGGTAGGGATATTTGTAGAGCAGTTGCGCCGCGAGCTACATCCCGCGCACACCCACGCCGACGCCCACCTCACCATCCTGCCACCGCGTCAGCTACTCGGTACTGAGGAGCAGGCCCTCGATCTGATCACCGGGGTCTGCCACGCCGTAGAGCCGTTTGAAGTCACCATGGGCGACGTGGAGAGCTTTCTGCCCATCACGCCCACGGTCTTCATCCGTGTGGCCCGTGGCGCCTATCGCATTCGCGAGCTGCACGATCGCATCAATCGCGACGCCCTCCATTGCTCCGAGCCTTGGCCCTACATGCCGCACCTCACGGTCGTCAAAGCCGACACCGCCGAGGAGGTCCCCAAGGTGATCGCCAAAGCGCGCCAGTACTGGAAGGAGTATTCGGACACTCGCCAGGTACGGATCAGTAAAATGACCTTCGTGAAAGGCAATGGCGAGCGTTGGGTCGATCTTGCGACGGTGCATCTGGGAAATCAGGCAGCTCCGTAGGTTCCTGCGCCGAACAGCACGCAGGCTTTTGACCGGTTTGCAGACCGGTCCACCGAATCAATCCGGATTGCATCAAAGTAGATAGGGATGTTGCCGATAGGGTAGGTGGCGTACCGGACGATTGAAAACGAAGCGCCGGGAACGTAAACCTTTTGTGAATTGTGACGTGCGTCATAGACGTGGCGCAGGCTAACGTGGGAGTGTCATGATAGGTAGTCGCTCTTCCATCCGATTTGGGAGCGACAGGACAGCTACCTGCTAGAGGAGTGGATGGTCATGAAGCCGGACACAAAATTCAAGAACGGCCTGCAATACGGTCGAGCGCTGGTGAATTCGGGTCTCACAGGTCTGCGTAGCGGTTGCGATGAGCATCTGCAGGGGCAGCCGTTGTCCGGAGTGCTGGGCGACTCTGCGCGCGGGGCCATCGGGCTGGCTGCAATCGGCACTTGTGCCGCGCTTGTCGGTTCTTGTTTTTCCGGCCGCCGTCACCGCAGCGTGAAGACAGTTGGCTTTGGTGTGATGGGCAGCGTGATCGGACTGGCGATTGGCCTGGCTTGGAAGACGCGAGAGCTTACGGGCAGCATGGGCCGCTCCGCTTTGAAGCAAATAGGCACGGTTCGCGACGAACACTGGCTTGAAACCCATCCCATCGATTACGCATAGAGCGGTTCCGCACTTATCGTATCCCTCGTAGAACAGGCTTAAAACTATGCGTTAAGCGCTCGCTACTTTGCGCCGGAGCTTCAGCCTGTTCCGGCCGGCTGAAGCCCGGAAGCCATTGGCGGCTACTGGACGCGCCGCTCTACCCAAACAACTTACGCCACCGCGTCGGCCACCCGCCGGATCGCCAGCGACATCATCAGCCGCGTCACGCCTGACACCAGAATGCTGATGCCAAACAACGTTCCCACCACCCAATCGGCATTCCACGGCCAGTGCGCCCAGATCAGTACTCCGAGCAGGATGGTGATGATGGCGTCAAACAGCACCCAGCCCCAGCCCCGGAGCGGACGCATTTGAAACGCCAGGACTAACGCGAAGATTCCGTAGACGATCAGGAACGAAGCGAGAAATATGGTCAATACCAGCAGACCGCCGACGGGATGCAACAGCAAATAGATACCCGCAATGATGTAGATAAGCCCAAGGATGACCTCCAGCACGGTGCGCCCGCCACTGTGGGTACGGATGCCATAGACGATTTGCGCCACCCCATTGAAGATGGCCGTCCATCCAATGATGAGCGCGATGACGATACCGAACTCCCAGGGCGCCAGCATGGCGATGATGCCCAGGATGATCATTAGTACTCCGAGTGCAATGGACCAGCCGGAGACGCGCTTGATGCCGCCAAGTATCGCTTCCGCCATAACTCCTCCTCAGTTTCGAATCAGATTTCCGAGCACATTGTGCGCACGGCTCCTACATTATTCAACTATTCAGTAACTCGACTGCCGGCTCGATTTTGTCGAACAGCTTCATGTCCACCGCCACCTTCCCGCGCCCGCGCTCGCGGTCGGCAAATTCTTCCGCGGCGCTCAGCATGAAGGCATTGGCAAAGCGCGCGCCCCACGCGATTTCTTCCGTCGTGTAGGAGGTCCGGGTCTGCACGATGGTGGAGAATATCTCGTCAAACGCCTTCAGCAGCACGAGAATCTCGGACTGCGAACTCCGCAGCGATTCCAGTGTCTCCCCGTGCAGCGGGCTGGTCTCGTCGATAGGATGCACCACCGTCCAAGTCAAGGGGAGAAACACGACGTTATCGCGCTCCAGTGCGAGGGGATAGTAACGGCGGGTGCGGACGCCATCGGCGTCTTCGAACCGGCTGAGCATTACCTTGGCCGAGATTTCGATCAGTTCATTGGTCCGCGCGTTGGCCACCCGAAATTCCAGAGCGCTAATACCCCGATAGGGCGCGACGACAGCATGGCGGCTGAATAAGACCTTCGCCGTGGGCCGCGAGAAGCGGGCGAACAAAAAGCCGGTTACGACCGCAAAGCCCATGAGTCCGGTCAGAGCTTCCAGGGTCATGACCATGTTGGCGGCCACGCCGATGGGTGCAACGTTGCCATAGCCAATGGTGGACAGCGTTTCCACGCTGAAGAAGAACGCCCGCAGGAACAGGTGGTTCTCCAGCCCCAGCGTGCTGCCAGCCAGCGCGTCGGGACCGCAGGACAGGTAGGCGGCCGCGAACACCGCGTTGGCCACGAAATACCAGCCCACAAAAATCAGAAAGAACCGCGACCAGGACATGGTGAGCAGGACATGGTAGAGGCTGAACGACCTCCAGAACCCAAGGCCACGGCGCTCTACGTTGAAGGTCCCATCGCGGTTGAGCAGGCGCTGCCGGCTCTCGCGGGAGACAATCGAGCCGAAGCCCAGGTCCCGCAGGTCCTGTTCGCTTAAAGGTTGTGCTCGCGAAACCATGAATGTTCGATGCTCTGGACCATACGGCGGTGCAGCAGAAGTATACCCAGTTCGCAAGAGTGGCGCGCTTTCCGCGCCCCCCCGACGAGGAACCTATCGCCGGTTATCGGTCTGCGGTTCGGGATGAATAAGCACGCGAAACAGCTCGGGAACTTCCTGGCGGAAGCGGCCCTCCAGTGCGGTTTGGATGTCGTGCACCCGCGCCAATGGCAGGTCATCCTCCATGGTGCAGTGCAGCGACAGATACAGCCGCCCGCCCACCCGCTTGAATGTCAGGTCGTGCATGTCCACGATCTCCGGGAATCCCGCTTTCACCGCCTGTAGCCTTTCCTCGACGCCGGGCGCGCGCACCACCCCGTCGCTGGTCTCGATGGTCGCCGGTTCGCTCTCGATGTGGGTCAGGATGCTGGAAATCTCGCCGATCTCCTGCTTCATCTCGCCTTCGAGCCGGGTCACGCGATCATGGGCCTCCTTCAGGCTCAGACGCTCATCCAGTTCCACGTGCTGTTCCACGTGGAACCGGCCTTCGATGTCCTGCACGCTGATGTCGTGCACGTTGAGGTTGTTCCGGGTGGCGACAGCACGAATCCTGTCGAACAGGCTCTCCTGCCAGCCGGCGCGCGACACCGCATTGACCACGACATCGGCATCGGGCAACACCCCCCGAATTCGCGTCGCCACCTCGTTGGATACCTGCTCTGACTTTTGGAAGGTCACGCTGCGCGACATGGCGACCGAAACGTCGGCAAAGTAGCGGCTGCCGGCCTTGCGGATGCGGACCCGGCCCACTTCCAGCACGCCGTTCACCTGGTACAGCTCCTGCATGATACGGTTGCGCGCCCCCACAGGAGCTGCGTCCAACAGGGCGTCGATCGTCTGGCGGGCCAGCCGCCAGCTCACATGCACCACGATGCAGGCCACGACCAACGCCGCCACCGGGTCCGCCTTACTCATCCAGGGTTGCGAATAGCGGCGTCCGGCGAGCACCAGCGCCAGTCCCAGAATGACCACAGCGCTGGACCAGATATCGGTGCTGAAGTGCAGGGCGTCGGCTCGCAGCGCCTGGCTGTCGTAACGCTCGGCAATACGTCGCAGCCGTCGCGAGCGCCAGTAGTCGACCATAATTGAAGTTCCCATCACGGCGAAGGCCCACACGCTCGGTTCGATCTCAACCGAATGAAAGAACAGCCGCTTGCAGGCTTCGTACACGATCCATATGCAGGTGAGCAGTAGCAGGCCCGTTTCCAGAAAAGCGGAAAAACTCTCGAACTTTCCGTGGCCATACTGATGGTCGGCGTCGGCCGGTTTATCGGAGACTCGTACCGAGAAGTAGGTGATCGCCGCTGCCACCAGGTCAAGTCCGGAGTGGGCGGCTTCGGAGAGAATGCCCAGGCTGCCCGTGGTTGTGCCCACGATGACCTTCAGCAGCGTAATCCCCACCGCAGCAAAGATGGAGTTCAACGCAACCGCTTTCTTTTCCAGCCGCATGCTGGCTGTGCCCGCTGACTCCACCATAGGGTTGATTATTCACGTTCCCACAGAATCCGCCAACTTGAGTCCCTGAGGCCCTGAGCCGCAGTCAAACTTGGCCGCCAGGAACTACCGGCATCGTTCCAGGAGGCGCTGGCATTGTTAAGCTTTTGCCTGCGATGTGTTACGATTTTTGTTGCATTTCCCTGCTCCGCCTTTTTGGCGGCACTACTCTGGAGGAATACCCTTCATGCTACGTTCTACCTTGATGGCGCTTGCCATTTCCTGCGTCCTCGGCTGCGCCTGCTATGCCCAGGATTCGGCGGCCAAACCTCAGCAGCCGGCTCCAGCAGCCTCCAACGCCAACGCCCAAAATCCGGCGCCTGCAACCAATCGTGAGCCTCCCGCGCCGCCGGCGCACACCCTGCCCAGCACCAGCGTGGTACCTATGTCGGAGCCCGTACTCACGCTCAAGGGAGCCTGCGAGCCCAAAGCCGGTAGCACCGACGCGCCAGCGGGATGCGTAAAGAGTCTGACCCGGGAGCAGTTTGAGACGATGGTCAAGGCGCTCACGCCGCCGGACCGCCCGGCGATGCCCCCGGACGTAATGCGCAACTTCGCCACCCAATATGCCAAGCTGCTGATCTTTTCCGACGCCGCTCGTGGCATGGGCCTGGAAAACGATCCCCGGGTCCTGCAGATCATGGCGTTCGCCAAGAACCAGATCCTGACCGAAGCCCTGAACCAGAAAATCAAGGAAGAGTATTCTCATCCTACCGACCAGCAGATTGAGGACTACTACAAGGAAAACAGCAAGAAGTACGTGGAAGCCACCTTGCAGCGCATCATCATTCCGCGCAACCAGGGCAACGTCGTGGGCAAACCCAAGCCTTCCGAGGCCGAGGAAAAGGCCTACGCAGAGAAGATTCGCGAGCGCTGGATAGCGGGGGAGGATCCGGAAAAGCTGGAGAAGGAAGCGACCGAGCAGTCCGGTCTTACCACCCCTCCGGCCAACACGAACGTTGGTCCTCGGCGTCCCGGCACCCTGCCCGAGGCGCACGAGCCGGTGTTCGATCTGAAACCGGGAGAGGTTTCCCAGGTCTTCTCCGATCCCGCATCCTTCTATATCTACAAGGTGGTTTCGGTGCGGACAATTCCGCTCAGCGAAGCTACGATATCCATTAGGACGACCCTGGAGCGGAAGTTAGTCACGGAGAAGATTGAGCAGATACAAAGCTCGGCAACACCGGTCTTGAACGACGCCTATTTCGGTCCGGAAAGGCCTCCCGCTCCTCCGACTCCGCGGATCATTAACCCGCGCAGAACGCCGCCGGGTGGTCCGCCTCCGGGGGCTCCGCCGCAGCCGAATGGGGAGAACGCACCGCCACCGGCTCCCCCTAAGTAGTCATGTCAACGGAACGCACGGTCCTGGTCACGGGTATAGCGGGCAACCTGGGGGCCAGGCTGCTTCCGTTGCTCTCCGGCTTTCGTGTGGTGAGCGTGGACGTGCGCCCACCCGAGGGCCCGTTTTCTCTGGCGCGTTTCAGCGAGATCGACTTGGGCCGCGAGACCTCCTGCTGGGCCTTGATCGATCTGCTGCGCGAGACCGGCGCGACTTCCATCATCCATCTCGCCTTTATCCTCGATCCCTTGCGCAGCGGGGTCCTCGACGTTGAGCGGATGTGGCAAATCAATGTGGCCGGCACAGCCCGGATCATGGAGGCCGTAAGCGTGGTCAATCGCACTGGCGGCCACATCGGGCAATTCATCTTCTCCAGCAGCGTTTCGGCTTACGGGCCGGAGACGCCCGGCCCAGTCAAAGAGGAAGCTCCGCTGCGGGCTCATACCTTGCCCTACGCCATCCACAAACGGGAGAGCGACGAGGTCGTCCGTTATCGGGCGGAGAGCCTGGGCGACTGCCGCACCTACATCCTGCGCCCGCATATCTTTACCGGTGCCACCATGCAGAACTACATGGTGGGCGCGTTGCGCGGAACGCCGCTGGGTCAGAGCAAACGCGCCGCCCGCATGAGAGCGGCCGGAAAGCGTCTGCCCTTGATGTTGCCGTACGGCAAGAAGTACCTGGAGAAGCAATTTCAGTTTGTGCACGTGGATGACGTGGCCCACCTGCTCGTCTATCTACTCAACCGGCCTGAAACCGATCCGCCGGTGACCGTCCTGAATGTCGCCAGCCGCGGCGAGTCGATCAGCCTGCAACGCTGCGCCGAGATTGCAAACGCCAACATCAAGCGCGTTCCGCGCGCCATTTGCCGGCCGGTGTTGAGCTTTTTATGGAACCGGGGAATCTCGTCCATCCCGCCGGACGCTCTGCCTTACATGACCGGTTCCTATACCATGGACACCACGCGCCTGCAGCAATTCCTGGGAGACGAGTATCCGCGCGTGATTCAGCACACCATCGAAGAGGCGCTACGGGACAGCTTCGCGAGTGGCGCGACGGAGCGGCCGCTCAGGGCTTAGGCGGGTGACTGGGCCGAGTCCTGTTGCGCGGGCCATTGGTATAATCCTCGGAGGAGATTCCGACCTCTGTTGCAGACGTCAACGCACGACGGTGGAGACTATGCGCTACAGTCGAGGCCCTATCCTCAACTCTTATCCCTCGTAATTCCGGCGTTCAACGAAGAATCCGTTGTTCCACACCTACGACGCGCTCTGGAAGGATTCCTGGCGGAAGTTAAGGGCCCTGCCGAAGTTATCGTGGTAAACGATGGGAGTCATGATTCCACATTTGCGCTGCTGGCCGCCTGGGCCAACGAGGATCCCCGTATCAAGGTCGTCAATTTGTCACGGAACTTTGGTCATCAGAGCGCTTCCACGGCGGGGCTGGATTACGCCACGGGTGATGCCGTGGTTCTGCTCGATGCGGACCTGCAGGACCCTCTCGAGACAATCCATGTAATGATTGAGCGCTACTGCGAAGGGTACGACGTGGTATACGGGCAGCGCGTCGCGCGGCAGGGCGAGACGCTCTTTAAGCGTTTTACTGCCTGGTTGTTTTACCGGTTGATGAGGGGCCTGGTGTATAGGGACCTGCCGGTGGACGCTGGCGACTTTCGCCTGCTATCGCGCAACTGCCTTGATGGACTGCAGCAGATGCGAGAGACGCATCGCTTCCTTCGAGGTATGGTTGCGTGGGTGGGCTATCCCCAAATTGGCGTGCCCTACGAACGTGCGGCGCGCGTCGCCGGCGAGACCAAATACCCCTTGTACAAGATGCTACGATTCGCCTGGACTGCAGCCACATCGTTCTCAGTGCTCCCGCTCCGGGCAACCGCCATTCTTGGGATAATCGTGATGCTGCTCGGCTTGGAAGAGGCCATTCGCGCCACGCTGGCGCATGTGTTCCACTGGTACGCGGTACCCGGCTGGTCATCCCTGACGGTGTTGGTAAGCGTTATCGGGGGGGCCACGTTGCTGGGTATCGGCATTCTTGGCGAATACGTAGGGAAAATCTACGAGCAGACGAAGAACAGACCTCTTTACCTGGTTTCGCGTACCCTCAATGTCCCAAGCGCAAAATACGAACATGACGATGAGCCGGTGGCGCAGACCAAATACCGGGTCTGAGCGGCATGACACCAACTTATGATTGAATTGATCAGACCAATCCTTGACCGGCCCTTTTTTTACGATTTTTATCACAAGCTGATCGGGGCGGAGTATCGCAACCGCGTGATAGCCGACGAATATGTCCGGGCACAACCCGAGGATCGCCTGCTGGACATAGGTTGCGGTCCGGGCAATATGCTGCCCTTTCTACCGGCGTGCGGCTACATGGGCTTCGATGCCAATGAGTCCTATATCGCCTCGGCACGGAGACGGTTTGGCAAGCGCGGCGAGTTTGTTTGCGACCGGGTTAGCTGTCAGGCAGTTCAGCGATTTGGTGTCTTCGATATTGTTTTGGCTTTCGGCCTGACGCATCATCTCGATGACTCGGAGGCGCAAGACCTGTTTCGACTTGCTCACACAGCTCTCAAGCCTGGCGGGCGGATGATCACGCATGACGGGTGTTATGTCCCCGGCCAATCGGCGGCGAAGCGTTATCTGCTGTCCCGCGATCGCGGACGGTTTGTTCGCACCCAGGAACAGTATGAACGGCTTGCCCGGTCCTCGTTCAGCGATGTAAAGAGTGACCTGCGCGAAGACGTGCTTCGAATTCCTTACACAACCCTGATTATGGTTTGCACCCGATAGCCCATGAGAATACATCGCGGGAGCAGCTTTGGGGTGACCGCCCAGCGGCGCCCACGGTCAGAAGCGTGATCAGGTGCAAGGAAGCGATCTTTGGCGAACACTTTTGTCAACCACGCTAGGGTGATCGAGCCGGGGCGTGGCGGCCGTTTTTTTCGGCGCCATCCCGAGCTTTGGGTGGCCCTTCTGCTCTGGCTTGCCAGCAACGTCTTCGTCACCGGGATGTCAAGGGTTGCGACCTGGGAGGGAAATGCGTCGTACTACGGCGCCGCCGACCTTTGCCGGTGGGACTGCGGCTGGTTCGGCACCGTGCTTGCCTCTGGGTACGACGGGGCATCGCAACGCGAAGCGGGCGCTGCAGCCAATTGGCCTTTCCATCCCCTCTTTCCCTTAACCGCTTATCCCTTTCGGTACTGGCTGAAGTTCTCCTCAGCCACCAGCCTCGTTCTGGCAAGCAAGATGGCATTGCTGGCGGCGATATACGGCTTTCTTTTGATGGTGCGGGGCCCGGCTGACACTACGGCAGACTACATAAAAGCCGGCTCCCTGGTAGCATTCAACCCTTACCTGATATATGCCCACGCAGGCTATAGCGAGCCCCTGTATTTTGCCCTTTTGGCCTTCGCTTTCTATTTCGCAACGCGAGCGCGTTGGATCGCGTCCGGCTTGGCCGGCGGGTTTCTCTCTGCCACGCGGGTAGTTGGGTTCTTGTTCTCCATCTCGTACGCAGTGGTAGCGCTGCGAAATTCGGGATGGCGATCCCATTGGCGGAAGTACGACCTTGATAGGCTTATCGGTTTCCTATTGTGTCCGCTCGGGACCGCAGTCTACATGCTGTATCTGTATCACCATACCGGCGATGCACTTGCGCAGGTTCATAACCAGGTCGCCTGGGGAAAGTCGGCGGGAAACCCGTTTCACATGCTGTGGATCTGTCTGGTTGGCCACCATTGGCTGCGGGTTTGGGGCATCATGGTGGTAGCTGGCCTCGCGGCCAGCACCTGGCTGTTTTGGTTGCGAAAGCCCGAAATGGGGATTTACCTTGCAATTTCCATTCTCATTCCACTCTCCGCGGGTTACTTTGGTATCCCGCGCTACATCTGGTGGCAACCTCCCTTCTTGTATGCCATCTATTGTCTGCTCAAGCGCCACTCCGCATGGTGGGTCGTTTACACTGCGTTTGCGGCCGGCATGGCATCATTCATGATTGTGGAGTGGTTCAGCGGGCACAACTTCGTAGTGTGAGAGCGATGAAAGCTACAGCCCAGTGGTTCGTGATCATCGTCCTGGCCGGGATACAGCTATGGGCGCTTTTTGCCGTGTTGCATCCCAGGGTAAGCCCGGCTTATAGGGCCTACTATATCGAGCGGACCACTTCAGACTGGAAGCCCGTACACTACTCCGGCACAACGAGTGACGGAATCACGTTCAGCCGCAAAGGCGTACCGGAATGGGTGGAGTTTACTCGGGGTCTTGCACAGCCTGACGATTGGGGGCGCTGGACTGATGAAGACCTGGGCGATGTTGCGGGCCTGGCATTCACCCAGCCCTTGAGCGGCGACCTTTGCGTAGACTTCACGGCGCGCGCCGTGCCCTGGATTGTGGGGCAGACCTTCGTAGTACGAATGGGAGATGAAACTCAGACCCTGCGGGTTGCCGCGCCGGAATTGGCGGAATATCGCGCTCAATTCACTCGCTTACCTCCGGTCGCGGCCCTCGACATTCTTCTGCCTCCCAAATTGCCGCGTGTAATGGATGCTGAGCCCAAAAGCAAAGACGCGCGCCGGCTCGGGCTCGATCTCGCCACGTTGCGTATGGTTCCCGGCCACTGTGGCAGCCCAGAGGCTAATCGTTAGTCAACTACTGCGCCCGTCCGATGGAGATCGGGATATGAAATTGTTGGCAAGCTTCCAGCTTCCCCTCATAGGTTCGTGCCAGTCCCAGATAATACTTCCCATCAAGCTCTGGCACGTCAGCATAAATCTCATAGCCCACATCGCCCATCTCTGGGTGATGGAAGTATACTTTGACATCGTCACGCGGCACCTGCTGGGTCTTCAGGTAGGTAGTTTTTCCATGTTCGTCGGTTAAAGTAACAAATACGGCATCGGGAACAACGGCATCTTTAGCGGATACCAGAAGCCACCCGCTCACCGATAGTAACCGCGAAGACTTTGCCGTCTTCGGCGCTGGGGACAATCCATTCACCTGATCGATACTGCCGTCGCAGGCTCCTGTCGCGGGCTCCTCTGTTTGCTTTGAGTACTCCTCGTCCACTCTATCCAGATGAAGCAGCTCATCGACATTGGTTTGCGGCCGTAGCGCAAGCTTGCTGAGTTTCAGTACATATCTAAATCTCCACATCATCGATTTTCCACTGGCGGGCGCAACCCGAATTGCCTTCACCCGCCTCTCGCTCCAATAGCTTTCGTCCCCAAAGAGTAAAGCAAAGTCCTCCGTTCTCTCTATCAGAGGCGAGATGACGAACCCTGTCTTGGCCATACTGCTGACCATCCGGTAGGTCATGCTGGTTCCGTTATTCAGGTCGACGGTAATTGACAGAGGCGTCGGTTTGTATAGGAATGACACCAAATCCCCGATAAAACTCTGGTGGATGTCAAGCTCTGCAATCAGCGGGGCCGGGGAATCGGGCAAAGAAACGGTTTCGCCAAGGCTATGAGTTTCCGTGGATAACGGCTCCATAAAAGAAACGGGACCAGCGGATGGGTTGTGTACGAGATATAGCAGTCCCCCATCCATTTTGACGGGAGAATAGTCATTGACCAAGACCGGCCAGCTCAGGCCGTCGTCGAGCGAAGGGAACCTGTCGTTCAGTGGTTCCACCTTGAATACGATGTTGTCCGGTGCGCGGGCACCGGTCAGGTGCGATGCATCCAACTGGGCCAGGGCCGGAGTGTAAGCCGAATAGCTCTGCAAGACGGGACGCGGCGACCAGACATTCCCCGATGCCAGAAGATACGCCTGCTCTTCGGGATAAATATCGACGGTGCCCTTCAGCCTGGGGATTTTGCCCTCGGCATTCAGCGATTGCAGGCCTTGGTCAAACATGGCCTTAAGCTTGTTGCCGCTGGACCGTCGCAGCTTTAAGCCATGAGTTACGTCTCGGTAAGTTGCTCGAACATTACCGAAATAACTCTTGGTTGAAGACCCCACATATCCCTGGTCGATATAGGCCCAGACCAGGACTGCCAGGAGAAATACTGCGGTTGCCTGCCTGCTCCGCGCCGTAAAAGAAAGCAGCAACGCGGCAAACAACAACGAGGTGGCAGCAATGATCGCGTGTCCGTCGTGACGAACGAAGCCATTCTTGAAGGCGACGAACAGAAACAGCAGGAAGGAGAGGAACAGAAACAGTCTGGAGAATGGCGTCCTCCTTCCGGTTGCGCCGGCAACGCATAAAATGGCCACCGAGGCAAGTAAGTAGGCCAAGGTCTCTTCATAGTTTCCCGGGAGGGCCATCGCCTCTGTATACCCGGAAATGATGGAGAACATCCGCAAGAAATAGTATGGCAGCGCGAGCAGGGACTGCCCGGCGAGAAGCCAGCAGGCTACCATTGTGACTAGCGGAGTTACTATGCAACACCATGCCGACAACCGCTTCTTCAGCCGCCAGAATGCTATGAAGCATAGAAGGGTAATACCTCCAGATAGCAGAAGAAACGAGCCTTTTACCAGCGGCAGCAGCCCTAAAGGAGCGAAGAGCAACACCAGGACAGGGGGCGATAGTCTCCAGGGGGAAGAGGCAATATTATCGTCGTCGGCCAGAATATCGCCATAAACCACGGCGGCCACGAGCAAAGGGTAGGACAATAACAAAGAATCTTCGGACACGAAGAGCCTGCCGCACAGGAACGCTCCGAAAATTACGATCCAGATTAGGCTTGTCTTTCTGGCTAATAGTAAGACCGCTGCCGAATAACAAAGCCCCAGGAACAAGCTCGCCAGGACCATCATGCGATCGGTCGCGGGATGATACATCCTGGTATAGACCGATGCGTAGGGACCGAAGGTGAAGACAATGTCCTTGCCGAAGACCAGACCTTGTGCGATCGCCTGATTCATTCCAAACGCCCACGACGGGTCCAGGCCCGCGGATGGCATTGCGGGTTGCAGCGGCACGAATACCGCCAGGACGATGAGGACCAAGAGACATAGGACGACTGCTCTTGACAGTTTGGAGAGCATCAGGCCTGACGCCGCTTTCGCCGGGTTGATTACCTTTGTCACCGGTTGGCGACCCTACTTTCTTCCCCGATAGAGTCCGGCAATCCCGAAGGTGTAGGGTGTCCACGAGACATCCCGAAAGCCGGCGGCACGCATGCGTTCGAGCATTGCATCCGGTGACGGAAAGCGTAGCACCGAGGCAGGCAGATAGGCATAGGGGCCTCGCACTCCGGAGACGAGCGTGCCGATGGCGGGCAGCACCCGGCGAAAGTACACGCGATAGAGTTCGCCGATCAGTCCCTCGGGCTCCCCGAAATCGAGGATGCCGACCTCGCCATCGGGCGCCAGCACCCGGTAGATCTCCGCCAGTCCGCGATCGTAGTTGGCGAGATTGCGGAATCCGAAGGCCGAGGTCACCAACTGGAACTGGCTGGCAGCGAACGGCAAATTCAAGGCGTCCGCTTCGACCCAGCGGAGGTTCTTGCCGGCGGATTTCTGCTCCGCTCGCACCAGCATGGCATGGGAAAAATCGGCGCCGGTAATTCTTGTGGGCGCCCCTCGCAGGTGGCGATAGAGCGCAAACGCCATGTCTCCGGTGCCGCAGCACAGATCGAGCACCTGCGCCTCCGGGCGCCGCAACACCTCGGAGAAGCTCCGAGCGGTGCGGTTCCACCACAGGCGGTCCACGTTCATCGAAAGCACGTGGTTCAGCAGGTCGTAGCGCGGCGCGATGGAGGTGAACATCTGGCGCACCGCATCGGCGGCCGCGGCCTCGTCGCGAGTCCCCGCTGGAGCAGCGCCCACGACGCGCTCGTCCAGGGGCGCTGCTTTGTCGGACTTGGTCATCTGCAGACCCGCTCTACCCCATCGACAAGCACATGGCCTCTTCGATGGCATGCAGCACGATTCGTTCGGGTACGTCCTTCACTACCTCGACCTTCCCAATGCCCGTTGCCAGCACAAAATGCGGTACGCCGCCCACCGTCTTCTTGTCAGCGAGCAGGCGCGTCAACATCTGCCTGGGCTGCAGCTTGAGTCTTGGTAGTGGGCCATAGGCCAACACGGTTGCGATGATGCGTTGTGCGGTGAGAGAGTCGGTCTTGTCCATGACATAGCCGATCAGCGCGGCCGCGATCATGCCCCAGCCGACGGCCTCGCCATGCAGTAGTCTTTTGTAGCCGGTCTCGGCTTCCAGCGCGTGCCCCAGGGTATGCCCAAAGTTTAGAATGCGCCGCTCGCCGCTCTCGCGCTCGTCGGCGCTGACCACATCGGCCTTCACCCGGATACATTCCGTGATGAGCATCTCCAGCAGCGCGCCATCGCGTCGCAGCAGTGCGTCGTGCTTGGTCTCCATCAGATCGAAGATGGCGGGATTGCGAATCACGCCATACTTCATCGCCTCGAACAGGCCGGAGCGATACTCACGCTCCGGGAGCGTCGCCAGTACGTCAGGATCGGCCAGCACCGCCAGCGGCTGATGAAAGGTTCCGATCAGGTTTTTACCCGACGCCAGGTTCACGCCGGTCTTGCCGCCGATTGCCGAATCCACCTGCGCCAGCAGGGTGGTCGGAATTTGCACCACCGGCACCCCGCGCATGAACACTGAAGCGAGAAACCCGCCGACATCGCCCACCACTCCGCCGCCCACGGCCAGGATGACGGAGCTCCGATCAGCACCGCGCTTCATTAGCTGGGCAGCGAGTTTTTCCAGTTGTGCAAGTTTCTTGCTGCGCTCGCCGTCCGGCATGTCCAGGATTTCGACCTTGCGGCCGGCCTTGCCGAAGCTCTTGGTCAGCGCACTGCCCCAAAGCTTGCGGATGCGCGGAGAAGTAACGGCAAAGACGCGCGAATCGGCGGGGATCACGTGGCGCAGCGCCGTGCCAGCCGAGCGCAGCAGGCCGCGCTCCACCAGCACCTCATACGACCGCGAAGGAGTTTGTACCGGGATGCGAGTCAAGTGACTAGTGTAATGGATGCGAGGCGCCAGGAATCGGCCCATATTGGGAACTGTTTCGGATTCGATCTTCCTTTCAGCACTCTCCCCAAGTGCTACCATGAAGCCGTGAAGGCTCTTCCGTCCGAGACCGATTTCATCGTGGTGGGCGCGGGCATTGCCGGCTTGCGCGCTTCGGTGGAGCTTGCCTCCGCGGGCCGTGTGCTCTGCCTGGCCAAGCGCGAGGTAACCGAATCCAACACCCAGTATGCCCAGGGTGGCATCGCCGCCGCGCTCAGCGACGACGACGAAGTTCGCCTGCACCTGGAAGACACGCTCAAGGCCGGCGACGGCCTGTGCAACGAAGAGGCCGCCCGCATTCTGGTGGAAGAAGGTCCGCCGCGTATTGAAGAACTCATCGAGTGGGGCACCGAGTTCGATCGCGCCGGCACCAAGATTTCCTTCACCCGCGAGGGAGCACACAGCCGCAGCCGCGTGCTGCATGCTCACGGAGATTCCACCGGCCGCGAACTTGCCCGCTCGCTCTATCTCAAAGCCGCGGCGATGAAGCCCATCGCCTTCCACGAATTTGAGTTCACCACCGACCTGGTGCTGCACGATGGCCGGGTGGTGGGCGTGCGCATTCTCGATCAGTCAGGACAACTGCACCAGATCTACGCCAGTGCGGTGCTGCTGGCCACCGGCGGACTGGGCCAGGTTTACAGCGACACGACCAATCCCGCGGTCGCAACCGGCGACGGTGTGGCTATGGCCCATCGCGCCGGCGCCGAGATCAGCGACATGGAGTTTGTGCAGTTCCATCCCACGGCACTGTTCCTGAAGAACGCGCCGCGGTTCCTGTTGTCGGAAGCGCTGCGCGGCGAAGGCGGCTACCTGCGCAATTTCGAGCTCAAGCGCTTCATGCCGCACTATCACGAGTCGGGTGAACTTGCGCCGCGCGACGTCGTGGCGCGCGCCATCGCGCATGAGTTGGAACGGGTGAACCGTCCCGACGCCGCCGTCTATCTCGACCTCACCCACCTGCCGGCCAGGCGCGTGCGCGAGCGTTTCCCCACCATTTACTCCACCTGCATGCAATACAACATTGACATTGCCACCGAACTGGTGCCGGTGCGTCCTGCGGCGCACTACGCCATGGGCGGAGTTCGCACCGACCTGCGCGGACAGACCTCTATCCCCGGGTTTTTCGCTGCCGGAGAGGTCGCCTGCACTGGCGTGCACGGCGCCAACCGCCTGGCCAGCAACTCGCTGCTCGAAGGGCTGGTGTACGGAGCCCGTGCGGCGCAGAACATGCGCGAGCATTTCCATGCCACCCATCGCAAGGGCCCGGCAGCGAGCGCCAAAGGCGCGCCCGCGAACAGCAACGGACTGCCGGCCGAGACGGAGCAATTCATCAGGAAGGTGCAATCGCTGATGTGGCAGAACGTCGGCGTGGTGCGTGAAGGCAAGAACTTGCGCCAGGTCGTCGCCGACCTGAGCGACCTGAAGCCACCGGCGGGCGGCGACCGCCGCTCCTGCGAGGCCACCAACATCCTGCAAGCCGGACTGCTGATCGCGCGCTCTGCGCTGGCCCGCGAGGAGAGCCGCGGCGCGCACTATCGTCTCGACTACCCGCTCAAGAACGAAGCCCGCTTCCACAAGCACTCGGTGGCGAGCGGCGAGAAAATCAGGTTCGAGTAGCCGCTAGCTAAAACGGCTAAATCTCAAGGCTGTCATCCCGAGCGAGGACTTAAGTCCGAGTCGAGGGACCTGCTTTTGGGCTGTCCCGCTATTTCGCCATCCTCCCAACTTTCGACCGACGGCTGATGGCCGACCGCCGCGTGGCCACCGACAACTGACAACTCTCTTCTGATATCTTGGTCAATCACTCTTCGAGGTCCCGATGTCTGCAACCCTTGTGCCGGTCTCTGACCGTCCGCAACCCAGCAAGATGTACCGCTGGCTGGTGCTGATCTTCGTCAGCCTGGCCATGTTCGGCAATTACTATATCTATGACAGCATCAATCCGCTGGAACGAATTTTCCTCGAACAACTCAATTACTCTGCCTCCATGTTTGGATGGCTGAACGCCAGTTACAGTGTGGCAGCGGTGGCGACCCTTCTGATCGGTGGCATTCTCATTGATCGGTTCGGGATCAAGAAATCTCTACTCTTCTTCTCGACCCTCATTCTTTTGGGCGCTCTGCTGACGTCTCTTAAAGGCAACTTCTATCTCATGGTCGCTGGCCGTGCCGTCGTTGGACTCGGCGCTGAATCGCAGATCGTGGCCGTTACGACCGCTCTGGCAAGGTGGTTCAAGGGAAAGGAGCTGAGCTTCGCTTTCGGCATCAATCTCACGATCGCCCGAATGGCGTCCATCGCAGCGGACAACTCTCCGACGTGGGCCAAGTTCGCGTTCTTCCCCAACGGAGTCAATGCCCAGCCGAGCTGGCATCGTCCTTTGGTGCTGGCCGTGGTTGTCGGGTCAACGGCCGTTATTGGGGCCCTGATTTACTGGACGCTCGAAACCTACGCCGAGACACGCTACCACCTCGGAAAATCGACCGAACCTGATAAGCTAAGTTTCCGTGAAGGACTGAAATTCAACCCTTCCTACTGGTATGTGGTCGCATTGTGTTTCACGTTCTACTCCGGAATCTTTCCCTTCCGTACATTTGCCATCGACCTGTTCACCAGCAAATTCCTCTCCCAGATGGGTGCGGCTACGACTTCGACCGCTGCCTTCGCATCGGCGCAGCAACAGGCTGGCTGGCTAAATAGTCTGCTTCCCTTCTCCGCCATGATCGCGACACCGCTCTTCGGCCTGCTGGCTGACCGGATCGGCAAGCGCGCTACCCTCATGGTCGTCGGTTCGTTCCTGATGATGCCCGTTTACCTGATGATTGCCTACAGCAACATCTCCCTGCTGGTGCCGGTATCGATGATGGGAATTGCCTTCTCGCTGATTCCAGCGGTGATGTGGCCGTCGGTGGCCTACATCGTGGATGAGAGGCGGCTCGGTACCGCCTACGCGCTGATGAGCCTGTTGCAGCAGATCGGTTTCTTTATCTTCAATCTCGCGATCGGCAAGGCCAACGACATAAGCCACGCGAGTCCCGCCAATTTCCACGGCTACGCGTTGGGAATGTGGATTTTCTCGATCCTGGGCTTTCTGGCATTGCTCTTCGCGCTCTTGTTGCGCCAGCGTGAGACCGGTCCCTATGCCCATGGGCTGGAGACCATCACCACCCATTCGCAGGCATGAGTCGCGATGCCCAGGGATGAGTACATTACGCACTCGGCAGAAGAGACCGTCGCGCTGGGCCGCAAGCTGGCGCCCACGCTCAAGAGCGCACGCATGGTCATCCTGCGCGGCGACCTCGGCGCGGGCAAGACCACGCTGGTGAAGGGCATTGCCGCAGGTCTCGGCGCCGCTTCGCAGGATGACGTTACCAGCCCCACGTTCACTCTCATCCACGAGTTTCGCGGGCCGGAACGTCAACCTGTTCCACGTCGATCTCTATCGCATCGAAACGCTGCGCGAGCTCGACACCCTCGGCCTCGACGAACTGTTCGCCGAAGACGGCAACCTGGTGCTGCTGGAGTGGGGCGAGAAATTTCCCCGCTTCGCGCGTGAGCGTGACGTGGAAATCCGCATCGAGCGCATTACCGACCAGGAGCGAAGGATTGTGGTGAAGAACAAATAGCGAGATCAGAGCCTCTTCGTAATGTCTCGTCAAACTAAAGGTTGAGCCGGGAAGCGGCGGCGTGGGCTTTAGCCTCGGGGTGCAAACCTCGGGTGAGCTTTGGAAACGTTGCTGAGCCGCGTAGCGGCGACACCGTCCGTTCGATTTGTCGTTCCGAGCGGTTGGGCCGTCTCTCTCTTCGATTATCATTCTGAGCGGAGCGCGCTCAACGTCAGCGCCGTAGGCGCTGCTCAGTTTAGTTAGCCCATCTATGACAACGTCGATAATGTCAATGGGTTTTTGCGACACACTTCCCCCGCGTGGTTTTGAGATGCGCCACTTCGCTCTAGCAGAAAAGGTTTTTGTGTGCGTCACGACCAAAGCTCGCGTTCTAATCCATACGATGGAACCACTCTGTCCGGTCCCACCACCCATCTATTCGGTGGCTTGCGCACCATGATTAGTCAGTCGAACTCCCGCGCTCTAGCGGGAGGCAGAGCGCCCAATCAGCACGTCGGGGATCAACCGCACCCCACTGGGCTAAACAGGCTGCTCTGCATGCGAACCGGACCCGCCGATCTGCCCCGTGGCGAGTCCCGACTTCCACAACCACCACAAGCGCACCGCCAGTTTGCGCGCCATGGCCACGGCCGCAATCGAGCGGTTTTTCTTCATCGCCAGGCGGACGTACTGCCGCCGCCACTCCGGCTCCCAGCGCACCGCCACGTGCGCCGCCTCCACCAGCAGACCGCGCAGCAGAGCATTGCCCTGCTTGCTGATGTGCCCCAGCCGCTGCTTGCCGCCCGAGCTGTGCTCGGCGGGAATCAGCCCCAGATAGCTGGCCACTTGCCGGCTGGTTTGAAAGCGTGTGGGATCCAGGATGGTCAGCTCGTAGGCCAGGCCCACCACCGGACCTACCCCACGCTGCCGGCGCAGACAACGCACCACTGGGCTGGATTGGGCCGCGGCTTCGACTGCCTGGTCCAACACCGCGCCACGGCGCTGCAGCTCGGCCTGCAACTGCGCCTGGCCTTTGCGGGTCCACAGCCCGCGCCGCAGTCGCAGACCTTCGTTGATGGCCAGCGCCTGCAGTTGGTTCTTCACGCGCGTCTGCATCTGCACCAGGCGATGACGATGGCCCACCAACTGCCGCAGATTGCGCTGCTCCGCCGTGGGCACGGTGAGCCGCGGGAAACGCTGCTCGAGCAGCAAGTCGAGCAGCAGTTCGGCGTCGCGGCGATCGGTCTTTTGCTTGCGCGGGGCGGCCGCCCGGATCTGGCCCGGATGGCCCACCCACAACTCGATGCCGCACTCGGCCAGCAGCCGCTCGAACCAGCGCGTGCCGCCGGTGGCCTCCATGCCTACACGCACCGCGTGGCCTTGCAGGCTGCGGTAAAACGCTTCGGCTTCGCCACCATGCTCCAGCCGGCGATTGCCGCATTCGCCGGTGCTGGTGTCACAAAATGCGATTTGCTGAAAGCTCGGATGATAATCACAACCTATAATCAACATCGCGTCGACTCCTTCCTCCCGAGCTTTGGTCGTTTTCGCAGCCACCAATGTACTCGCTGCGAAGGAGCCGACGTTGTCATGAAATCAGCACGAAGCCGACAGGCGGAGTGCTGGCTGGGTAGGCATCAAAATTAGAGGTCAGCCCCGGCAGGGGCGGCAGCACCGGCTCTCACAAAAGCACATCGATGAGAGGCAAGCTCGGGGGTTATTCCTTTGGCCCGCCGCTTCCGCCCGATTGTCGGTTCGCAGGGTGTGCCGCAGGCCCGTGCGACCTCATGATAACCAAACTTACAAATGTAACTTCAGTAACTGTTCCTCGCTACCAACACCATTGCAATGTCGTCCTGATAAGCCACCTGGAATTGCGGCAGCCCGCTGAGCGCGATCGCCATGGGCGACTTTCTGGGCAGCAGGATGGTCCGCGCGTTCATGAAACTGGGATCGTCGTTGAGCGGTATCGCCGCGATGATCAGCTTGAAGTGGCGGGAGTTGATCTCATCTCCATACAGGGCGGTGCGGCTGTCGATGGAGACGGGATATTCCGGCAAGTACCAGGTCAGGAATCCTCCCCAGTCGTACGCGTTGAACAACGGCGGGGGCAGCCGATTGGAGCGGATGAAGTCGCATGCACGCACCGGAAAGGTCTCGTCGACTTTGTTGAGAAGGGCTTCACGGCCGCTGGAAACGCGTCCGATCACCACGACCAAGAATACGATGGCCACCAATGCTGCGGTTACCAGCTTCTCCCGTTTCCAGAATCTTTCCTGCTCTTTCGAGGCCACCGTGGTCGGCAGCGCATTGGCAATCACCGCAACCGAGGCCAGCGCCAGCAGCCAGGTATCGCGCTGCCGGGTGAAAGCCAGTGCCAGGCAACCAACCATTAGTGCAATCTGGAACCCATCCCGCGAGCGCCGCCGGCCCAGCGAAAAGCATGCCGTCATGGCCAGCAGCAGTAACACATAATCCTGCGGCTGGCGAAAGGTCATGGCGCGCAACTCGCGCACGTAGGGCGCGATACTCCAGACCTGTTGCCACGCGACGCCGTACAGATGGAAAGAATAAGGCGTCAAAAAGCCGGCCACGACCGAGGCTACGGTCGAGATTGCAAGGGTGCGTAGAGGAACGACATGCTCAGCTGCATGGCGGCCGATCTCCTCGCCCGCTACAACGGCGCAGAACAAGAGCAGCGCCAGCAGCCCGAAGATGAATCCGCCGTCGAGGTTTGCCCAAAACAAGAACAGCAAAGGCTGCCAGAAAAGCGCGCTCGCCCCTCCCGATTTTCGGCTCCCAAACAGGATCGCCAACTCGATCGCGAACAAGACTATCGAGCACAGGACGGGTCCCAGCGGCAAATCAAGCGCCGCGTATTGGGCGGTTGCAGCCAGCAAAACTGCGGGCCAGAAGTTCACTCGCGAACCACGCGCTAATCCAAACAGGGTCACGGCAATCGCGAGCTTGAACGCCATCAACAGGACAGGAAGAGCGCGCAGCCCCAACAGTTTGTAAGCCGCGCCTAGCAGCACATCAAACAGCCAACTGGAGTCCATCCAGGGCAAGTTCGCGTGTTGCGAGAACAATCCGTGGTGCGGCACGGCGTGGTTTTGCAGGATCCAGCTTCCGGTGCTCAGGTGCCACCAGACATCCACACCGCTCAGAGCGGAAAGGTGGGCCGCTTCGTACCAGGCGGCGGCGCTGAACAGCACCAGCAACACCAGCACCTGTACCGGCGCGGTGCCACCCAGCCTGCGGAGGATGCCGGGATGGTTTGTCTCCGGCTCGCTGGAATCCGTGGGCATAGATTGTTCTCTCAGCCAGCCGATTGCGGGATCAATGCTTCCGGGGCAGGTTCGCCCCGTTTCTCTTGAGCGTCGATTGCGCGATCGAGCCATCCGCGTTGTGTGCGGTGTTGTGGCATATCAGCGTGCAGGTGTTGGTAGCGCGGTTATAGGATACCGGCGTCCCACCGTTCGATGCGACCACGTTGACATCGAAGTTCACCAGGCGCTCGCCCGAGATGGTGCCGCTCCGGGCGCCCATGCCGTGGGCGGTATGGCAAACCGAGCAGGAGAAGCCGGTGTTGATGTGCGAGTTGTGCTGGTTCCAGCTTGCGTTGGAGACGACGTTGTTCAGGTCGTGACACTTGCCGCACATCGCATAGGGGCCCTTGATGCTCAGGTCGGGATTGGGAAACAGGTTGATGATCAACTGCCCCGGCGCGGGCGCCTGGCTGAACTCGTAGTCGCGCTCCAGGATGTGGGTATGGGTCGAGCCGTGCGGGCCGTTGGCGCCGGCGCCGCCAAACTCACGGTTGTCGTCGCTGTTGTGACAATCGGTGCAGAAGATTTGCGTGCCCATGGCGCGTCCGTGCGTCGTGCCGCCATTCTGGTCCAGCATGTTCTGCAGCAGGCTGGGCTGCGGCAGCGTGCTGCTGCGAGAGTGCGTTACCGGATGACTCGACGATGCCGTCGCACTGAACTGCGGAATCACGTTCAGCGGATCGCCGGCCGAGACCGCCCGCAGCGGCAAATATCCAAACACAGGATTCGAAACCTTGCCCGTGCTGTTGCCGTGACAGCGCAAGCAGTTCTCGTACTGATTGACGGAAGGATTCACGATGGTCTGCCCGTCCGAGGCGCTGATACCGGCCACGCCGTTCTGGGACACGCGAATCGCGGGCGGCAGCGAAAAGGTCGTAACCTGCTGCGCCCCGTGTCCGTTGTGGCAATCTGCGCAGGTGGCGTGACGGTTGTTGTTGAGCAGCACATCTTCGGCGGCATCGTGGGTATTGTTCCCCGCGGGGAAGGGATGCCCGATCTTGGCGAACTCGGCAAACACGTTGGGGATGGCCGGAGTGAGGCTGGTGCCGCCGTTATGGCAGCCGGCGCAATCGGTTTCATTCGGCTCGTGCAGCAGCCGCGCCGGCGCCAACGCGTTGTGGGAGGTGTGGCACGAGACGCATGCGTTGCCGGTGACCGTCCCATAGCTGCCCAGGTTCACGCCCAGCGCAACTTTGTTGGTGGCTATGGCGTGGGCGCTGGTGCTCCACCCAGCCAGCGGATTCACCTGGTTCGAGATGGTCCGGTTGGGATCGTGGCAGGCCAGGCACATCTGCCCCTTCGAGCTGTCGCGCACCAGGAACATCGGCGCCATCAGGTCGATGGACTGCACATGTGCGTTGTGGCACGAGGTGCACTCGATGTTGCCGTTGATCAACCTCACCTTCCCCAGCGGGTCGCCGGTCTTCCCCTGCTTCGCCAGCGAAGCGATCAGGTCAATCGTGTCCTTGATGGGCAACTGCAAGCTGAAGGGATGCGACGACTGGAGATTCGTCCCCAACACATCCTGCGTGTTCATGGTCCCGGTCATGCTGATCTGTCCGGAGACAATGGTGTTACCCACGGCGACGGTTCCGTCGTGGCAGCTCAGGCACAGGTTACTATCGGAGCCCAGTACCGGCTGCTGCCCCTTCTGGTGATAAGTGGTGCTGGTGTAAAGCTGATAGGTCGCGGTGGTCTGCTTCTGGTTCCACAGCGCGTAGCCGGTCGCCAACCCGGAGTGCGGAGCATGGCAGTACGAGCACGATCCCGACCGCGCCCCGGTGATGGGCGACTTGCTGCCCGGCGAAAGATCATGCGTGCCGATCACATCGCCGCTGATTTGCGCCAGCAGCGGCATGCCGACGAATAGCAGCGCGAGCAGCAACGCGCGCCTCACTCCGAGCCTCCCCTCGCCGGCTTGGCCGCGCCGTAGAAACGAAAGACTTGCACCCGGCGGTTGAAGGAGTCCACCACGAAGATGCGATCGTCGCGATCGATGAACAGTCCCGCCGGCAGTTGAAACTCGCCTGGCGCAGTGCCGCGTTCGCCGAAGCTGTACAGCAGTTCGCCTTGCCGGTCGAAGACCTGCACCACGCCCCACAGTCCATCCACCACGTAGAGATCGCCTTCCGAGTCAAAGCCCACTCCCTTGGGACGGAACATGGTGCCCGACTCGTCGCCCAGGTGCCCGACCGCGTACTGGAACTGTCCAGACTTGTTCAGCACCTGCACGCGAAAGTTCATGGCGTCGACCACTACCAGGTTGTCGCCGTGCAGTCGCAACTCGGTGGGATAGTTGAACTCGCCGTTGCCGGTGCCATTGCTCCCGATCGTCTGCAGCACGCTGCCCTGCATGTCAGTGACGAAAATCTTGTTGCGCAGCGTGTCGGTCACGTAGATCCGCTGTGCCGCCGAATCCACTGCAATCCCCGTGGGACGCTTGAAGAAGCCTTCGCCGCCCTTCAAGCTGCCCACGGCCCGCTGAAACTTCCCGTCGGAGTTGAACACGAACACCTTGCCCGACTCCGAATCGGTCACATAGATGTTGTCCTTGTCATCCACCGCGACGCACTGCGGCGTCAGCATGGGATCCTTGCCCTTGTCCACCCGCGACAGGAATTTGTACTTCTGCTGCTGGAAGTCGAAGATGTGCACCCCGAAGGCGCCGGGGTCGGTGACGATGATGCGGCCGCGGGAATCGGTGGCGATGCTGTACGGACGAACCAGGGTGTGGAACTCCGGCTGGCCGGCAACGAAGTCGAGCACCTTCTTAAGGAAGGGCCGCTTGGGCTGGACTTCGCGCGCGGAATGGAAGCTGCGTTCATACGTGAGCCTGCGGCCGCCCAGCAGTGACATTTCCGGCGGCGGGGGCTCAGGCGGTAAGGGTTGTCTCTTGGTCTTGGACGCCGCCGCCCCTGATGCCAGCAGCACCAAGGTGACGATTGCGATCTGGAAGCCCTTCCACGGCAAAGCCGGACACGACCCATCAGAAAAAGTTGAAGTAACGCGATACTCCAAAGTATATCGAGTTTACATTGCTAGCCGGCACTGCTAAGGCACTGAAACCTTGCACCAGCCTTCCGTATCCGGCGGTGAAGGTGAGCTTCCTGAACTGGTAATTGCCGTTGGAGGAAATCTGCTCATTGTGGTTGGCGGAATAGGTTAATCCGGTGACCGTATTGCTGTCGGCCCGGGAGAAAGTGGCTCCGAACGACAGATGGCGGATGGGCGACGACCCCAGCGAAAACGAGTACCCCGTCCCCCCGTAGAGCAGCAGCCACTCCGGCGGAAGGACCCCCGGAGGCAAGTTGGGCGGCAGCGTTATTCCATTGCCGCTCAGGAGGCCGTACCCGTTCGTCTTGGCGTAAGCGGCGGCCAGCGTAAGCCGGCGGGCTCCGAGGCTGGTGGAAAAGCTCTCCCCGCCATTGCCGGTATGCGGCTGGTTAACAATCGCGCTATGCGATCCCGCCGCACTGGCCGTCCAGACGATCCGTCCGAACATGTGCCGAACGTTCCCGGAATAGAGGTAATACGAACTCGTGTAGGTCACCAGGTAGGTCTGCACGTTCTGCGCGTAGCTGCCACTTCCGCTGACCGCCCAGCTACCGAATGTCCGGTTGTAGCCCAGGTTGGTAGTGAAGCTCAACGCACTCCCACTAACAGTATCGGACGTATTGTCCGCAAAGTTTACCCCGGCGTTCAGAGATCCCCCCAGCAACGCCCGGGTATAAACGGCCCCGGCTCCGTAGGTATTGGCTCCATAACTCTTCCCCAAATAGTCCTGCTGCCTCCGCTCGGCCTGAAATTGTAACTGCAGGTTGGGCGCTATGGCGTATGCGCCATAGCCGGAAAAATACAATGCGCTGGACGATTGCTCCGTCTGCTGGAAGATTCCGCCCGTTTCCTGCTGCGTTCCGGTGGCTAAACTCTGCGGTTGCGCTCCCGCACCGGCCTGCGATGCCGCGCTGGTTGTGGGAATGATCGACTGATACAGCGATCCTGCCAGATTGTCGGTGTAACCAAAGGCCATGGAAAGGCCAAGCTTCTGGGTGGGGTTGATCCCGGCAGCGGCATTGATCGCATCGATGGTGCCGTTATAGCTATATCCCAGGTAATCGGATTTCACATACGACCGGGAGTAGCTCGCCGATGCCGACCCATGCAGCGGCAGGGCGTGTGACACGCCGAAGACGAACGAATTGTTGTCCGAATTCACCACTTGCTCTGTATCGTTCCCAAAAACAGCGGGAATGTCCGAGTGAGAGTTCCCGATATTGTAAGCGGCATTCAGGTTGAAGCCGGCAAGCGAATAGCTCGACCGCACATTGAAATTGTTGAAGCTATTCGTCCCATTCTGGTTGGCGCCAAGGACGCTATATTCGCTGTTGCCGGTGCTGAACGTCGCGCTCACCCCGGGCAGCCCGGGCAGAAACGCTCCCCAGCCAATGTTAAAGCCTTGGCCGTTGCCGCGGGTGGTGTAGTCCGGCACTCCCGGGACCCCGAAGTTTCCTTCGCTGTTCCAGGACCTGGAGTAGCCGATGGACCCGGGAAAATGGCTGCCCCCGAAGAGGCCGCTATTGAATTCGAACCCGCTGCTGTCGAACAGGGAGCGCGATGTCGAATTCTGCGACGACTGGTTATAGTAGGGCGAGAGATTGAAATTCAGAAAATTAGGACTGTAATAATAGCCCGACAAGGTCCCATTTCCCCCCACATTCAGGGAGTGGCTTGAACTGATGTCGCTGCCCCAGTCGTCGGTATACCCGACCGACGCCACGCCGTTCAGGTTCATGTTGAGGTTATCGCCGACTTGGATCTGCGCCGCTGCGGGAAGCGTCAGCAGGACCAGGAAGAGAATCAAACTGCAATCGGAAAAAGACAAAGCGCCATAGGAGCGGTATAGGTTAGACCAGCGCTTTAGCGCTGGGTCCAGATGCAATGAGCAATCGAGTCCCGTAGGGACGGCAGAGCTTTTCTCATACGAGGTATTTTGTGCCGTGCCTACGGCACTCCGGCCTTCTTGGCTGCCATTTTCCCCGCGCTGAAGTGCTAGGCTAACCTGTGCTGCACCTACGGCGCTCTTCTCAAGGGGCGAAAGACCCTGCATTATCTGACCACAGCGGCGTCGACCTTGCTTTGACCTGCCCCACGCTTTGGAACCGCTCCTCCCCACGGCATCAACCTTTGGCTACAGGACTTCGACTTTGGCGTTCTGCCGCAGCTTCTTATTCAGCGCCGCCCTTACTTCGTTGGTCTTCTTGTCCTGCAATTGCTTCATTAACTGGGTCTGTACGTCCTCAAACTTGATCTTGCCGGCAGGAATGTGCTTGTTCAACCGCACAATGGTGTACGCGTTTTCAACCTGGATCAGGTCGGTGATCTGGCCGGGCTGCATGGCCAGCAGTGACTTCACCATGTCGGGCGGAAGCTTGGCGCGGTCCACCTTGTGGTGGTCGCCCATCATCACCCTGTAGTCGTCTTCCGAGATCTTCTCCGCCAGCAACCCGAACTGCTCATAGGTCTTGGTGGCCTTGGCCTGCTTGAGCGCGTCTTCGGCCTTCTTACGGGCTTCTTTCAACTGGGCCGGGGTGGCATTCTCGGGGGGAAGAATGGAGATGGTCTGGATGGCGAAGGCCTCGGGATACTGGAAGCTCGCCGGATTTTTGTCGTAGTAGGCCCGGGCGTCGGCGACCGTAACTTTGGACTTGTTGTCGACATCGCTCTTCAGCAGGGCTTCAATCAGCAGCGACCGGCGGATCTTCTCGTTCACTGCCTGCTGCGACCCATGAAACTCGCTTTGTACGAAGCGGTTGTAATCCGCCGGGCTGGGAAACTGCTTACGAAAATCGGCCTCGGCCCGGTTTAGTCGCTCCGCAGGGACGGTCATCTTGCGGCGTTGCGCCTCTTGATACACCAGTTCTTCAAAAATGATCATCTGCATCGCGCCATTGCGAATCTGCGGTTCCATCTCCTGGGGAACATTGCCGTTGTGCTGGCGCGCGTAAGGGAAGATAGAGAACATTTCGCGCTGCAAGTCGCGGTCGGTCAGCACTGCGCCATTCACCCGCGCCACCGCCTTACCCGTTACCTGCATGGCCGGCGCCGGAGTGCCCGGCCGGATAGCTGGCTGGGACACCACAGTGGGTGTGTGCGAGGCGACTTGTCCAGGAGCGGCAGCCACGGCCAGCAGAACCAGTGCGCAGATTGGGAGCTTATACTTCATTTCCTCACCCCGAAAAAACTTGGGGAGAGTTCCCTCTCCCCAAGGTTTTAAGCAACGACTAGAAAGTGGTTCCAGCCGTACCGTTGTTCATTTCGTTGGATTCGCCACCGTGGCACTCGCGGCAGAACTGCGCGTTCTGGTTCGAGCCAGGAGTGGTGGTCGCCGGGTTGTAGGGCGCGCGCACGAAGAACATCGTCGTGTAGTAGCCCGAGGGCAGACCCGACTTCGAACCCGTCGTGACCTTCACAACGTTCATCAAGTGCTGGTTGTGGCAGGTGGTGCAGGTAACGATTGGGGTGCCGTTATAGTTGCTGGGGCTGACGAAGAACCCGTAGTTCTGAACGAACTGGTACATCTTCGTGCCGGACGGATAGGTGATGGCGCCGTTGACGATGGTGCAATCCCAGTTATATTGGCCGCCGCATGAGATACCGGCATTCAATCCCACCGGGTGATCGTTAAGATAGTTGCCCGCAGTGGTATGGTCGTTGCCGAGTAGGGTCGGAATGACGTTGTAGGTGCCATAGCTTGGGGGCAGGGTCTCATAGACGGCGTTCTTCATCATGGCGCCGACTGCAAGGTTGCCATCGTGGCAGCTCAGGCACAGGGTGATGTTGAGGTCAGGGGTGCCGGCAGAGAAGCCAGGCAGCGTCTCTGAGTAACCAGTGCCCGGACCGGTCCCGCCGAAAGTCAGGGTTTGGCCAACCAGCGAGCCTACATCCTGGCCCCACAGAGCGACGTTGCCCGAAGTGGGATCCTGGTTCTTGGCTGCGCCGTTGCCGTATGCGCCGCTGTGCGGGGCATGGCAGGCCGCGCATCCACGACCGTAGTTGAGGTGGGCGCCCAGGACGTCTGTCGTCGGCGCAGCACCGATCTGCGCCATAGCGAAGGTCGCCGCGGCGAAGATCACGAGCGTTACTAGCATGATTTTTTTCATTTGATCGATCTCCTGATACGAACTTCATTTCTCATGAGTTTTTTATGCCTGGAGACCCTAGGCCCCGGCGGCCTCCGCTCGTAGATAGTGCAACTGGCTCGCCGAAACTGAATGGTGCTTCAGTCGGATCGGGGGAATTTTCCAAGTTACTGAATCAGAAGATTTTATTGTCCATTGATGGCAACACCCGCCCTCCTTGTCCCACCACTTCGCGCTGCCTCGGGCTGCGTGAAATGATCCACTTCCCGCAGCGACTCGGTCAAATCCCGCAGGTATCCGCACCGGACGGTCGGCAGCAGTCACAATCGGTTGTGACCGCCTTCACAGACATTGGCGAATCAAGGGCTAAACTGGGCGTCATGAGGTGTCGTGTGTCCGCTCGCTGACGCGAGCTGAGGTGGCTCCGTGGCGATGGCCTCAAGTCACAGTCGGCCGGTAGAAACAGCCGCCTGACTGTTCCGGAGGGCCGCCGCGCAAACGCGGCAGTTCCTGTATCACCGCCTCTGGATCTGGCCCTGTTGTGGGCCACGTTCTTTGACAATCATGCCCAGGTGGCCTGTAAGTGGCTGTAATAAAATTAAGATGCTTGTAAAGCCTTTGGGTTCAATACGATGCGTCGAAAATAGCCGTAATCGAATGATTCTAGAGAGCTGGAAAAACGCGTCTTGCACCTCTCGCCGACACAAACGGACTGTTGGCGATCACGAATCGCAGCGGCCGCTCGACCGCCTTCTTGATGCCAATGCGCGGCGTGGCCGAGATGCGCTCCGGACGATATCCGTCGTCGGCAAACCAAAGATCGGATCGGCGCGACGTCAGGTCCTTGCCGTTGTCGCGCGCCCGCGTGATGCCCAGCGCCTCCGCCATGCGTCCCGGGCCACTGGCCAGCAGGCGCAATTGCGTCGTGCGCGGCGACTCCGGCAGCTCTAGGCCGCGTGCCAACGCCATAACATCCTGCCCAAATATTGGCTCCATGGCGCGCAGCAAAACACCCTCGCCCTCGCCCTCCGGCATGCAGGAAACGTTCAGGCAGTAGTGGTTGCCATAGATGAAATACACGTACGCGTGCCCCGGCGGGCCGAAAAGCACGGCGTTGCGCGGCGTCAGTCCGGCAAAGGCGTGCGCGGCAGGGTCGTTGGCGCCGAGATAGGCTTCGTCCTCGACGATGCGCCCGGCGAACAGCCTGCGTCCTTCGCGCCGGATGAGCAGCTTGCCCAACAGCTCGCGCCCAACCGTCGCCGGGTCGCGATTGAAGAACGAACGCGGAAGAATGGCGGCGCTGCGCAGGGACCCGGCGGTAACCTGGCCGGCGGCGGGCGACGGGTTTGCAGTGGAACGATTCGGCATCCTGGTTGTGAACCGAGCTGGAGAATTACGCGAACACGTGCCTCGTTGCAAGTTTATCCTCCGCGCGAGGAACAAGAACACAACTCAAGTTCTCCGTGCTCTCCGTGGTGATCCTGCCGTTGGCCATTTACAATCATCCCGCATGATCGCGCATCTACGCGGATGTCTCATCGCCAAACACCCCAACCAGGCCATCGTGGAGGCCGCCGGCGTAGGCTACGACGTGAACATCACCGTGCCGACGTTCAGCGACCTGCCTGCGCTGGGCAGCGAAGTTGCGCTGCACATTCATACTCACGTGCGAGAGGACCTGATCGCCCTCTACGGCTTCCTGCGCTCGGAAGAGAAGCAGCTCTTCGAGAAGCTGATCACGGTCAGCGGCATCGGACCGAAGTTGGCGGTCACCATCCTGAGCGGCATGGCAGCTGCCGACATGGTGGGCGCAATCCGCAGCAACGACTTCGCGCGCCTGACCAGGATTCCCGGTATTGGCCGCAAGACCGCCGAGCGCATGTGCGTCGAGCTGCGCGACAAGCTGGACGGCTTCGGCGCTCCGCAGGCAGCGGTGTCGCATTCGGCGGTCGAGGAGGACGTCATCTCGGCACTCTCCAACCTCGGCTACCAGCGCGCTCTAGCGGAGAAAGCGGTAGAGAGGGCGGTCCAGAGTGCCGGGCGCGAGAACTTCGACGCCATCTTCCGGGCTGCACTGGGAACGCTGTCCAAGTGATCGATCTGTCATCACTTGCCGATGCAGAAGGAGCCGAA
This sequence comes from uncultured Acidobacteriaceae bacterium, assembly GCA_963791975.1. GTDB lineage: Bacteria > Acidobacteriota > Terriglobia > Terriglobales > Acidobacteriaceae > Bog-257. The sequence continues at coordinate 682,627 of CAWBUJ010000001.1, forward strand.
GATCAGGTTCAGAATGTCGTCGGCGGTGGTCGCGCCGGTGATGTCGTCCAGCGGACGCAATGCGCTGTACAGATCCAGCAGCAGCATCTCGTGCGGCGTTTTCAACGGGACGGCGGCTTTGGCCCGATCGAGCGCGACGATGGCATCTTCCACTAATTTCTGCTGGCGGACATTGGTCAGAAATCCGCTCTCCTGCTCGGCCCCGGCGTCGCCGCGCACCTTACCCAGAATCATGGTGCGGAGCTCGTCGATGCCCTCACCGGTCAGGGCAGAAGTAAGAGTCACCGGCGAAGTCTGTTCCTTGACAGGCGACCTTCCCAACGCCTGTCTGCGATCGCCATTTAGCAGGTCGCTCTTGTTGCAGACCACAATGCGCGGCCGGTCCTGCGTTTTGGCCAACAGCTCCGAGTCGGGAGTGAAGTCACCGCCAGCGAGTTCGGACACATCGAGGACAACCAGCACGATGTCGGCGTCGGCGATCGCCTCTACCGACTTTCGCACCCCGATACTCTCGGCCTCGTCAAGCGCGGCGCGAATACCAGCCGTGTCCACCAACCGCACTGGAATGCCTCCGATGGCGACTGTCTCACTCACCAGATCGCGCGTAGTGCCGGGAGTGGCCGTAACGATGGCGCGTTCCCGTTCCACCAGGCGGTTAAACAGGCTCGACTTGCCCACATTCGGCCGCCCCACGATGGCCAGCGTCAAGCCCTCATGCACCAACTTTCCAAAGCCGAAGCTGCCGAGCAGCTCTTCCAGCGGGGCGCGAACCTGGGCGATACGAGAAAGTATTTGCACGTCGGGCATGACCGAAACATCGTCCTCGGCGAAGTCCACGCCTGCTTCCATGATCGCGATCAACTCGATCAGCTTCTGCTTCGTGGCTTGCACGCGCTGGGACAAGGCCCCTTCAAGCTGACGCGCCGCGACCTGCGCCTGGTAGAGCGTTTGCGATTCGATGAGGTCGCGCACGGCCTCCGCCTGCGTCAGATCGATGCGGCCATTGAGGAAGGCGCGCATGGTGAACTCACCGGGTTCGGCCAGGCGGGCACCGCCCGCGAGAGCCACTTGCACAACATGTCGCAAGACGACCGGCGAGCCGTGGCACGAAATCTCAACCACATCGTCGGTAGTGTAGGAATGCGGCGTAGCGAAGAAGGTGACGACAACCTCATCGAGTCGCTCGGCGGTGGCGGGATCGATGACCTCGCCGAAGTGCGCGCGGCCTGCTTCGAGGTCATGTCCGTGGGCGAGCCGTAACATTGGTCGCGCAATGTCGCACGATTCTGGCCCCGACAGTCGCACCACGCCAATGCCGCCGCGCCCGGGAGGCGTGGCAATGGCTACAATGGTGTCGTCAAGATTCACGGAAGTCATTATTCACCACAGCGGCACGGACACACAGAGGATATTCCTTCTTCACTTTGCTCTGCGGCATCTGTATCTCTGTGATGAACTTCTCAGCGCCTTCTGGATAAGAGTGGGGCGGGCGGTGCACCCTTGTAGTCCTTGGGATAGACCACGACGTGACGCTGGGCTGCTTCGCCGCCGCTCTCGGTGCGCAGATCGGCGCAGTCACGCAGCGCCAAATGGAGGATGCGGCGCTCGCGCGACGACATGGGAACAAATGCATACGGCATACCGCTCGTGCGCACCCGCTCAGCGGCAACGTCTGCAGCCAGCCGTAATTCCTGCAGCCGCGCGGAGCGGAAATTCTGGCAGTCGAAGCTGACTTTCTCGTGCTCATCGGGCGCAAGACGCAGCATTTCAAGAGATACGTGCTCGAACGCGCGCAGCAACTCCGCGCCATTCTCCAGAACCAGCGGGCTGTCAGCGCCGGAGAATTCCACCAGGATCTCCGGGTGCTCCCATTCACGGTCGCTGGTCATCGGAGGGTCAACCGTGATCCTGTAACGCAGGTGGAAATCTCCGGTGGCGATGATTGCGTTCAGGAATTCGCTGATCTTCTTAGCGGCGGCGATTTTATCGGGAATGGGCATAGTCGCTACTTGCTCGCCTTCTTCCGGGCCCGTTTTTCGGCTTCGGCACGCATCTCGCGGCCCAGGCTGCTGCGGTTCATGATGTACTGCTGAATGATCGCGATGAAATTTCCCACCACCCAATAAACGCTCAACCCCGAAGGCAGCGAATAACTGAAGAAGCCGATCATCAGCGGCATCATCAGCGTCATCATCTGCTGCTGTTTTGGATCCATGCCCGAGTTTGGGGTCATCTTCTGCACCAAAAAAGTGCTAATGACAATTACCACCGGCATGATGAACAGCTTGTCGGGAGCGGAGAGATCGTGCAGCCACAAGAACGGCGCCTGGCGCAGCTCAATCGCGTTCTGCAGCATAGTGTAGAAGGCGAACAGGAACGGCATCTGTATGACCAGCGGTATGCAACCGCCCGCAGGGTTCACGTGTTCCCGCTTGTACAACTCGCCGATCTCGGCGTTCATCTCCTGGCGCTTGGGATCGCGCATGGGAAGCTTCTTGTACTTCTCCTGGATGGCCTTCATCTGCGGCTGCAACTTCTGCATCTTCAGCGCCGACTTCATGCTGGTGATGCGTAATGGCAACAGCGCCAAATTGATGATGACCGTGAGGATGATGATGGCCACGCCCCAGTTGCTGGTCATGTGCTCATGGGTCCACTTCAGCCACAAGAAGAGGGGCCGTGCTATCAAGCTGAAGAAACCGAAGTCCACCACGTTGCGAAGATCCGGACCGTTTGGTTGACCCGGAGCAGAGTTTGCATGCACGGATTCCAAAACATCCAATGCCTTCGGTCCGACGAACAGCCGCTCGCGCGTTACGCCTGTTGTGTCGCCGACCGCGGCACCGAGCACGTCGTATCGGATCACGCTGTTCGGATCCGGCTTCTTGGGGTCTTTCGGGACGGTGACGGCCTGGTGCAGGGTCACCATCGCCGCCGTGTCCGGATTGTCGGGCAGGAAGATGGCGGCGAAGAACTGGTCCTGAGCACCGGCCCAACTGAAGGGGCCACGCAGGGTGTTACCGTTGCTCACCTTTTTGGGGGCGAGCCGTTCCACCTTGTCATTGGCCATGTACTCGACTTTCGCCGCCGCATACTGCGGGCCCGTAGTCTGGTCGCCGAAACCCGCCGGCCAGGCTGGATAAGAGCTCACCAGCTTGCCATCCTGGGTGACTTCGGTTTCAATCGAGACGACATAACCGTCGCCGAATTGGAATGACTTGCGAACGGTAACGTCACCCTCGGCGTATTCGTATGTCAGGACCCCGGGAGCCGTGACGTTTCCGCTTGGGGCGGCAACATAAAGCGCAGAGTTGACCTGGTTGCGCAGGTTCTCGTCGTAGGTGAAAAGGCTGAGCGGCAAGCCAAACTTTTCCGCGTCCTTGTTGACCAGATCGAGCGGCTGCCCGTCTTCGTTCTTGTACTTCTTCAGCACCCACGACTTCACTTGCGCGCCGCGATTGGTGAAGACGATGCGGTAGAGACTGTTTTCGACGACGGTCTCGACTTCGGCGTTGGCGGTTTTCGAAACCACCGATGTCTTGGGCGGGTTAATGGTCGCGTTGCTGGGCGTCTTCGACGCCGTTTGCGCCGCCGGGCTGGGAGCAGAGGAGCCCGCTTTCCCGCTCTCCGTGCTTTCAGTGGGAGCCGCCTGCGGCTTTGAGGGGGTGGGCCGGTTCTTGAAGAAGAACAGTTGCGCGATGATGATCACCGCAAAGGTCACGGCGAAGACCAGCAGCATCCGGCGGTCGCCCCCGCCGCCCTCTTGTTGTGGATTGCGATACTCGGCCAAGTTCAGGTTCCGTTCAGCACTGGCGGCCGACGGGCGCGTTGGCACCGTGGCTAGCGGCCAGGCTTGTTAGCTGTGCTTCGCCCGCTAAGGGGCGGAAATCTTGTTCGGTGCGGGCAGCCGGCTCCGGCACTGGATCGTATCCGGCACGCGCAAACGGATGACAGCGCAGTAGGCGTCGCGCGGCAAGCCAGCTCCCGCGAACCGCTCCGTAGCGCTCGACGGCTTCCATGGCGTACTCGGAGCAAGTGGGCACGAAACGGCATGCCCGGGGCAGCAGCGGCGAGATGAAACGCTTATAGCACCGGAGCACGAGTTGGACCGCCTGCTTCATTTCTGTCCCGCCACCCGAGCGCGTTGCGCCGCCAGCCGCAGTCCTCGCGCCACCTCATCCACCAACTCCACGAAGGGCATCGTCAATACGCTCTTTCGTGGATTGAAAACGATGTCGACAGGACCGGCACAAGCCTGCTGCGAAAGCCTTACCGCCTCGCGCATGCGACGCTTGATCCGGTTACGCTCCACAGATCCTCCCAGCACCTTGCCCACCGTAAATCCGACCCGCGGCCCACTTTGGGGCTCTGGGCAATCGCGCAGCAGATAAAAAATCGTCACATTTCCGGTGAACTGCCTCCGGCCCGTCTCATAGACCCGCTGAAAATCGGAGTGCTTCAGCAAGCGTCTCGATTTCGGAAAATTTGCTGCTTGCGGCGGTGACATATCGAGCCATTCAGCGCACCACAACGATTCGCTTGGATTTACTGTTACTACGGCTTGCTACAGTCGATTCTTGCGGCGGCTGCCAAGGGTTTCTTCTCGAAATAGTGCACCGACGCAGAGCTTCAAATCTAGGTTTACTCGCGGTGGCCAGCCTTGACGGCGACGCGTTTGCGTCCTTTGGCACGACGACGCGAAAGCACCGCCCGCCCGCTCTTGGTTTTCATGCGAGAACGAAATCCGTGCGTCTTTGAGCGGCGACGACGGTTGGGTTGGAATGTGCGCTTAGGCATTGAAAACTGCGCTCCTCACTAGCACAAATAGAATTAGGACAAACTTGAAGTATAGCGGTCGGCGTGGCCCACTGGCAACTTGCAGTCTTTTCCGGAAGGCCCTGGTGCTGATCGTGTTCGGTATGCTGGAGGACCATGAACGTCGTTATTTCCATGCTCCGTGGCGTTAATGTTGGGGGCCACAATGAGATCAAGATGGACGCGCTGCGGAATCTCTATGAGTCGCTGGGGCTGCGCGACGCGCAAACCTATGTACGGAGCGGCAACGTCGTCTTCAAGACGACGTCGAAAGACCTGACACTGCTGGCAAGACAGATCGAGGACGCGATCGAACGCAGCTTTGGTTTTCGTCCCGGCGTCATTCTCCGCACCACCGCGGAGTTGAGAGATGTGATCGCCAGGAAACCATTCGCGAAGCGCGGGCTCGATCCCAGCAAACTCCTCGTCACTTTCCTTGCCGCGAGTCCGAGTCAGGAAGTTCGCGAAGCGATCCTCAAGATCAAAACCGGGCCTGAGGAAGTGTGCATTGACGGGCGCGAGCTCTACATTTATTTTCCCGACGGCATGGGAAGGTCGAAGGTGTGGCCTGCGATCGAGAGGGCGCTGAAAAGGTCCGGGACAGGCAGAAACTGGAACACCGTCGCCAAATTACTGGAAATGGCTGAGAAGTTGGAGGGCTAACCGCCGATGGGAAGGGACAACGATCTGAGCAGCCCGCGTTTTGGGGGGGGGTTACGCCACGGGTGTCAACTGACTATAATCTAAGCAGGATACAGCCCGTGAGACCTGGCATTACCAACCCGCATCACCTGGCGACTGCCGTCCTGAAGACGGTGCTAGGTATCAGTGTGCGCGGTTCCTGGTCACGACCCATCTCCTCACGTGCCGACGTAAAACTCGCTCCCTCCAAGGCCCGTCCTAATCTTTTTTCCGGCGACTAGTCCTACATCCTCCCTGTTTCTAGCCGCGTTCTGCAATCCAACCAGATCGTACGCGCGGCCCGACCCAGCTCCGGTACACAACCCGTACCGCAAGCCATTGAGGAGAAGACCATGACCACCAATACACTGACTCAAGTCGCTGGTCCCAACATTAAGACCACGCTGCCCGGCCCCAACGCTCGCCGCATTCTCGACGCCGATGAGCGCTACATCTCGCCGTCTTACACTCGCTCTTACCCGCTGGTGGCCAAGCGCGGCCGCGGCGTGATCGTCGAGGACGTAGACGGCAACGAGTTCCTCGATTTCTCCGCCGGCATCGCCGTCACCTCGACCGGTCACTGCCATCCCGAAGTCGTCGCCGCCATCCAGAAGCAGTCTGCCGAACTGATTCACATGTCGGGCACCGACTTCTATTACGAAGGCATGGTCACGCTCGCCGAGCGGTTGTCGCACGTCGCGCCGATGAAAGGCCCGCACAAGATTTACTACGGCAACTCGGGCGCCGAGGCGGTGGAAGCCGCTCTGAAGCTGGCGCGCTATCACACCAAGCGGCAGAACGTCATCGCCTTCTACGGCGCATTTCATGGTCGCACCATGGGCGCTCTGTCGCTGACCGCCTCCAAGCCGCAGCAGCGCCGCCGGTTTGCGCCGCTGGTTCCGGGAGTCACCCACGTGCGCTATCCCGACATCTATCGCGGATGCGTCGGCGGCGGCCAGGAAGCGGATGCCTTCGCGCTGGGTTGTGCGCGCTTCATCGAAGAGAAGCTGTTCAAGACCACGCTAGCTCCCGAGGAAGTGGCGGCCATCTTTGTCGAGCCCATTCAGGGAGAAGGCGGATACGTAGTAGCTCCCACGGTCTTCATGCAAGAGTTGCGGCGCATTTGCGATCGCCATGGCATTCTGCTGGTGGCGGACGAAGTGCAGTCGGGCGCGGGCCGCACCGGCAAGTGGTGGGCCATCGAGCACACCGGCGTTGAGCCCGACATCGTTTGCATCGCCAAGGGAATCGCCAGCGGTATGCCGCTGGGCATCACCATGGCGAAGGCCGAGATCATGGACTGGGTGCCGGGCTCGCACGCCTCGACCTTTGGCGGTAATCCGGTCTGCATCGCGGCGGCACTGGCCACCATGGACGTGTTGGAGCGCGAAGGCATCGGCAACGCCGAGGCGGTTGGCAATCACATTATGAAGCGCATCGCCGACTGGCCGCAGCGGCTCAGCCTGGTGGGCGACGTCCGCGGACGGGGCCTGATGATCGGGGTCGAGATCGTCACCGACAAGAAGGCCAAGACGCCGGGAGGCGCTGAGCGCGATCGTATTGTCGAACTGGCGTTCGAGCGAGGTGTCCTCTTCCTTGGTTGCGGTCCGAACAGCATCCGCATCGCACCTCCACTCATCGTGACCGCGGAGCAGGCCGATATTGCGATGGATGTGCTGGAGGAGTGCATTAACCTGGCGGCAACCACGGTGAAATAGGGCGCCGGCGGCCGTACGATTCCAAGCCCGGACCACGAAGGTCCGGGCTTTTTGCCGGGACCGCGAAATGCAGGCTCGAGGATTACTTGTGACATGGCGATTTCACGCCAACTATTCGAAGAACGGATTTTTGCGGGATCTGTGCTAATACGACTTCGCCGGTCCAATCTGTGGTGCGCGGACCGGTTTGGCCATTCCGTAAAAGATCACGACGCCCTGCCCGCCGCAGCGCGTCGATAGTGCCTCCTTGGGAGTGCCGATGCAGCTGTCGATGTCCTGCCAATTGTTCATCACCCAGACGTTGCCCGCCGGGTCGATGGCGAGATCGGTCTGCATCTGCAAACCGCCACCGACATAGCCGCCGGGAGGCGAAATCTGTTCGCCTGTGTGTATGCCGGGCGGGCAGTGCTCGGTCTGCACGCCACAAAGCTCCACGATCGGGCTGCTCGGCATCGCGAAGTTGGAAATCCAGGCATTGTCGTTGCCGTCCAGCACTACCGCCCAAGGGCCCGGAAGGCCGCCGCTCTTGAAAGGTGACCCCGGATACGGCGTACCGTCAGGGCGAAGCAACGTGACGCTGCCACCGTTCGCAGTGCCCCCTTTCTGTTCCGACATGGTCTTCGTCAGGTAATCCGAAGCGGCCGCAACTCCTTCAGCCTTCAGGCGCACAGCCATGTCAACCAGGTGGGCCATGCCCAGCACGCCGGCGCCGAACCGATTTGTGATCCACACGTTGCCCTGGCTGTCGATGTTTAGACCGCTATTGTTGATTCCGGTATCGAAGTTCTCGGCCTTGGCCGGGTCGGAGGCGGGGAAGCGGGTAACGTGGGGAAGGCCGCTATTGGAAACCCATATCCGGTCCTGTTGGTCGATGGCGAGATGAAACGGAGCCACGAACGACTTGCACGGCTCAGCGCTGTCGCCCTCGCAAACGATCCGGCCCTTCGTTATGTCCCCTTGGGGGAAGTAGACGAGCTGTCTTTTCTCAACCCCCAACACCCAGAACGTCTCCCTTCGGCGTCACGATCACGCCCTGCATCAGGCCGAGCCGGCCGCCGAAGTTGATTCCCTCCGGCGGCGTCAGAGGCTTCCCGTTCTTGTCGAATACGGAAATGGTCTTGCTGCCATAGGTGGTGAACCACGCGTTGTCGTGGGAATCGACCGCAGCGCCGAAGGTGCCACCTTCCATGCCGCCACCCGTGAAACCCGTGGTAATCGGCGAGAGCGCTCGGCCGTTGGGCGCGAACTTGGTCGCGTGTCCCTGCCACAGCGAGTCCTGCCCCTGCCAGCCGACGGTGAAGTTGTCGCCGACCCACAGATTGCCTTCGCTATCGAACATGCACTTACCGCCCGCTACGTATCCCCCGCCCGTGAACTTGAGCGGCAGCACCCACGCGCTGGGTGCCCAGTTGAGGTACGGCATGTAAGGGACCTCGAGCATGTGATTGGATGGCGAAACTGAATAGAACTGGCGGAGCAGTGCGTAGAGCTTGTCGGGCTGGTGCCACGGAAAGAGGGCGATCGACTCTGAAGTGTTGAGCGTGTCGGTCGGGAGGCCTCCACTGGGAGGCCGAGCCGCTTCAAATAGACTGCCGCAGGCGTCCGCCTTCACCCGCGTCACGCAAGCGGCGAGCAGGTCGGCCAGCGTGGCGAAGTTGGCCATCGTCGGCGTTTGGCCACTATTGAGCGGGTCTTGGATGGCGCCGCCCCACCCGCCAGTTTCCAGGTCAACGAAGTTGGGCACGTTGCCTGCGGCGATGCGCAACTGCAAGGGTGCTCCCTTGATCGTCATGCCGTCGATGAGTTGCGCGTGCGTCCAGACGGACGCGATGGTCGTCATCTCGTTGATGACGACACGCGCCGGTGGCTTGCTGCCCAGCACAGTCAAGAGCGCGATGGCGGGATTGTTGCCAGCCGCCTTGTTGGCCGCCGGAATGCCACCGGTCGCCACCAGATAGAGACTGGAATCCACGGGTGCTCCAGCGATGCTGACTTCGAAGCGGCCATCATGGTCGGTCTTGGTCTGTGCCAATTGTTTTGGCGCACTCGCAGTTGCTGCAAACAGGGTCACGTTAGACGTGGCGATGGGTGCGCCTCCGCCCATCACTTGACCTTTTATGTCGGCGGCGAGGGCCCGAGTTGCCAAGAACATGCCTGACATGGCAAGGGCAGCCAGTGTCAACTTTACAGCGGTTGTCTGAGATTGCATTCCTTTTTCTCCTTCAGGCTAGCGACCGGTGCCGCCGCGATGACAGTAGGCGCGACGAGGTTTGCATGTGGTGGCAGTTCGCACCAATTCTACGTGAGGTCCGCTGTAGGGCGGAAGGACGGCTGGCCAGAACAGGCCATACCACAACCAATCCAGGAATGGGAGTCTGGGCGCGGATATTGGTGTTTGCCCTGGGGTAAGATAAAAGGTCGTCTCAGCGAGGTTAGCCCGTGCCCGAGCTGCGCAAAGATCCGATCATCGGCCGGTGGGTCATTATCTCGACCGACCGCGCCAAGCGTCCCACCGACTTCAGCCGCGAGCCGGTGAAGATGAAGGGCGGCTTCTGCCCGTTCTGTCCCGGCAATGAAAGCAAGACTCCGCATGAGGTCCTGGCGTATCGTCCCAACGGTGCTGCGAGCGACTCGGAGGGATGGACCGTACGTGTCGTGCCGAACAAGTTCCCGGCGCTCGGAATCGAGGGCAGCCTGAACCGGCAAGCCGAAGGAATGTTCGACAAGATGAACGGCATAGGCGCCCACGAGGTCATTATTGAGACGCCCGAACACAATTCCACCCTGGCGACCCTTCCGGAGAAGCGAATCGAAGATGTGCTCTGGGCGTTTCGCGATCGCATCGTCGATCTAAAGAAAGACCGGCGTTTCAAATACATCCTGATCTTCAAGAACCACGGTTCACTCGCGGGCGCAACCCTGGAACATGCTCATGGCCAGCTGATTGCGCTCCCTATTGTCCCCAAACATGTGATCGAGGAACTGGAAGGCTCCAAACAGTACTTTATCTACAAGGAGCGCTGCGTCTTCTGCGATATCGTACGCCAGGAAACCGAGTCCGGGGTGCGGGTAGTGGCGGAGAATGAGGGCTTTCTTACGCTGGCGCCTTACGCGCCACGGTTTCCCTTCGAGACCTGGATCATTCCCAAGCGCCACGAGTCGGCGTTCGAGAACTCATCTTCGCAAGTATACGAAAGCCTGGCGAAGGCGCTGAAGAACCTGCTGATGCGCGCCGACAAAGTCCTGGATTACCCGTCGTACAACCTGGTGATTCACACCGCGCCAGTGCAGGAAGCAGCGATGGACCACTACCACTGGCACATCGAGTTCATGCCCCGGCTGACGAAGATCGCGGGCTTCGAGTGGGGTACCGGCTTCTATCAGAACCCAACGCCGCCCGAAGAAGCCGCGAAGTATCTGCGCCAGGCGAAGATCGAATCGTCGCAGCCGGCGTTGGTCACACCATAGCTATTTTCAGCTGGGGGATACAGAATAATAATGAGTTGAGTTCGATACCACTTTTGTGCACCTTAATGCTGCAAATTAAGCATGGTCAGTATCTCTCCCACCGTCTACAATACTCGGATAGTTTCTTTGGCTAGCAATCACGTTTTGATGCTTGCCGATGCCAGCTAGAACCCAAGACTAATCGGATTGGAAAGCCCAGCCGTCTGAAGCAGACCTCGCGCTAGCGCCAGGAATACCAACACATTAGGAGAGTACCTACCAACATGTTGAAGAGCAGTGTCTACGCAGTCATGATTTGCTTCTGTATCAGTTTGTATGCCGAGCAGGTCACCCTTAAGAATGGCGATCGTTTGACCGGCACGATTCTCAGTGTGAGCGACAAGAAGCTCACCATAAAGACCGAACATGCCGGCACTGTAACCATTGACTGGGAAGCGGTTGCGCAGTTCTCCTCCGAGCAGCCCATGGTGATTACCCGCACCGACAAACAGGTCGTTTCCGGCCCCGTCAGCACCAAGGATTCCGAGGTCGCGGTCAACACCACTTCGGGCACGCAAACGATCCCCATGGTGGACGTTGCCGTCATTCGCTCGCCCGCAGACCAGGCAGCTTATGAAAAATCCCTGCACCCAGGAATGTTGGAGGGCTGGGGTGGCGGCGGCAACTTTGGATTCGCGTTGGCGAGGGGCAACTCTGACACCACGAACCTGGCGTTGGGTTTCAACGCCGCGCGACCGACAACAACGGACAAGTGGACCATTCAGGCAACCTCCATCTACTCCGCGAGCGTGACCGACGGTGTGAGCTCGACAACGGCGAACTCTTTTGGAGGCTTCATCCGTTACGATCGTAATTTGACCAAGAAGCTATTCGCGTTTGGTTTGTTTGCCGGCTTGTACGATCATGCCCAGGACCTGAACGTGCGCATCAGTCCGAGCGGCGGCTTGGGCTATCACGTGATCGCAACGCCGCTCACCTCGCTCGACCTGCTGGGAGGTTTTGGCTATACCTATGAAAATTACTCCATCGGAATTACCAACAACCTGATGAACGCCACCATCGGTGATGAGTTCAAACATAAACTTGCGTCCAATACCACGGTGTCGCAAGACTTCTATTTCTTCCCTTATCTGAATGATGGCGGCGGCTATCGTGGGGTCTTCGACTTCGGCTTGGCCAGCAAGCTGTACCGGGCGATTACCTGGAATCTCAACTTTACGGACCTTTACAACAGCAAACCCGTGGAGGGCAAGAAGAATAACGATGTGCTGTTCACGACGGGATTGGGGTTGGCTTTCGGAAAGGCGAAGTAGGTTCGCGTTCCCGCAGGGCATGCTAAGGAGAAGCGAGGGCCGCCCTGACTTTGCTGAGAAACTCGTGCGGGCCGCCCTCCCGCCGGATCACCTCATCAGGACATTCCGACTCGGCGGGAGTATTGTACCAGGCAATGACCGCGACACTAACGCTGGGATCAGCCAGCTTGATTTCCTCACAGAGATCCATTGCCAGCCTGTGGTTCTGTTCGGAATCGACAATGACCAGATCGCACGAAAAGTTCCTGTAGACGGCCCGTGCTTCATCCACCGTGTGTACGGCCCTGACTTCATAGCCATTGCTTTCGAGAATGGCTTTACGCGTCTCAATAAGATACTGGTCGTTCTGCACCAGGACTATGCGGTTCTTGTGATCGTGCATGGCTCTCTTCAGCGGGTGCGGTCCTGGTATTCCTCGTACCAGGCCATCTGGATGGACTCTAGCTTGCCCTCATTCGACATTTTGGGGTCATCGACGAAGGTAGGCAACTCGGTCACGTAGCGATGGAGATCAGTAAAGCGGACCTCCAGCGGATTCACCTCCGGGAATTTGTCGGCTAGTGCAATCCCGATGTCTTCGGCGTCGTCCCAGCTCAATTCAGCAGCCATGGTTTCCTTGTGAAGTTAGATGCAGGCCATCAGTCGTGATGACTGGCAGCTTCCGATACATAATTCCGATTCCACGACGGTATTTCGACCACCACTTCGCCCGGCTTCTCGATTACAGTCTGGCATCCCAGGCGCGAATTGAGTTGCAGATCGGCGGCCATATCGAGACGGTCAGCTTCTTCGTCGTCCATCTCATTCAGCAGTTCTTTGCCTTTCTTCACGACAACGTGACACGTCGTGCAGGCACAATTGCCGCCGCAAGCGTGCTCCAGATGCAGACCAAAATTCATAGCCACGTCCAGAATCGACTCCGGCTTGCCATGTTCCTGGTAAGGTAGCTTGCCGTGTTCGAATTCGAAGCTTTTGTTTTCTGGGAGGAACGTAACGCGCACGGTGTTGGGACCAAGCGCTTCTTCCGTCGCCGTTCCGCCGCCTTGTCTTTTCTCGTCAGGCATGGTTCCTTCGCTCACTCAAATCTTGTGCCGTCCCTGAAGGGACTCGGATTTTCTTACTGCGCCCACCCAGCGCTGAAGCGCTGGGCTATAATCTTCCGTCCCGCTGAGCGGGACTCGACTTCCGCAACTTCCGCATCCCCGCGCAACGCCCGCTCTAGTGGGTGCGGCGACCGTGAACTCTATCCACTAACCACTATCCACTTACTCAATCTCGGCCTGCGCGATGGGATGCGGCGCCGCCGGGCCTTCGCCCACATCCGCCGTCGCCATGTCTTTACCCTTCAGCGCGGAACTGACGGCCGAATCCATCATCAGTTCGGCCAGGCGCATGGTGCCCTGGTTCAGCACATCAATCGCGCTGCGAATCGCCTGGTAATCGTCTTCTCTCATCACCGCGCGCAGAGCGGCTTCCATCTTCGCGATGTCCGTACGCTCCTGCGATAACAACTGCTCCCACGCCGGATTTTTGCGGCCTTTCTCCAGCGCCGTGAGCATCGTGTCCGCTTCGGTGCGCGCCTCTATAACCTGCCGCTGGCGGAAATCCTCTTCCGCGTAGTCGAACGATTCCAGGATCATGTTCTCAACCTGCTCGTCGGTCAGACCGTAGCTGGGCTGCACTTCAATTTCGGATTCCTTGCCGCTGCGCAGCTCGCGAGCCGAAACATGCAGGATGCCGTTGGCATCAATCAGGAACTTCACTTCAATGCGCGGCAGTCCGGCCGGCATGGGCGGAATTCCCTTCAAATCAAAGCGCGCCAGCGAGCGGCAATCTTTCGCCAGCTCGCGTTCGCCCTGCACCACGTGGACTGCAACGTTGGTCTGGCCCTCGACACCGGTCGTGAAGTGCTCGGTCGCAGAAGCGGGGATGGTCGAGTTGCGATGAATGATCTTTACCACGCCGCCGCCCAGCGATTCGATACCCAGCGACAGCGGGGTCACGTCGAGCAGCAACATTTCCCTGGTCGCGTCCGAGCCGCCGGAGAGGATGTTTGCCTGCACCGCCGCGCCTAGCGCGACCACCTCGTCAGGATTCAAGTCGCTGTGGGGCGTGCGCTCGAAAAGCTGTTCCACCAGTTGCCGCACTCGCGGAATTCGAGTCGAGCCGCCCACCAGCACGGCCTCGTTGATGTCCTTCGGCTTCAGGCCGGCATCTTTCAGCGCCTGCTTGACCGGCCCGACCGTGCGCTCGATCACCGGCTGAATCAACTGCTCGAACTGCCCGCGGGTGATCTCCCGCTGATAGCGCTCTCCGCCTGGAAGTTCCACGTGGAACACGGTCCTGTCATTTGACGACAATGCAATCTTGGCTTCGATCACCGCCTTGCGAATCGCCTGCACAATTTCCGCGTTGCGCCGAACATCGAAGCCCATGTCGCCCTGAATGTCATCCAGCGCAATCGTGATGAGCAGATTGTCGATGTCGTCGCCGCCCAGATGGGTGTCGCCGTTGGTGGCAACCACCTCGAAAATTCCCTGGTGCAACTTGAGAATCGAAATGTCGAAGGTCCCGCCGCCCAGGTCGTACACGGCCACCGTCTCGCTTTGCTTCTGGTCCAGACCGTAGGCCAGCGAAGCCGCTGTGGGCTCATTCACCAGGCGCAGGACCTCCAGCCCGGCGATGCGCCCAGCATCCTTCGTGGCTTGCCGCTGCGCGTCGTTGAAGTACGCGGGAACGGTGATGACCGCCTTGGTAACCGGGGCGGCGAAGTAGCGCTCGGCGTTGCGCTTCAATTGCCGCAGGATGAAGGCCGAGATTTCCGGCGGCGAATATGTCTTGTCGCCCAGCTTAATGCGCAGCACTTCGCCCCGGGCAAGGTCCTCTGCCAGACGAAACGGAAACAGCTTGAGCTCGTCCTGCACATCCTCCACACCGCGGCCCATCAGGCGCTTGACGCTATATACCGCGCGCTCCGGAGTTTCGATCAGATACTTGCGCGCCGCATTGCCGACGATAATCTGGCCGTTCTCGTCCAGGGCAACGACCGAGGGCACCAGATTCAGGCCGTCCTCACCGGGAATGACCACCGGGCGCTCGCCTTCCATATAGGCCACAAGCGAGTTCGTGGTGCCCAGATCGATGCCGACAATGCGTTCGTTTGCCATTAATTTCTTTTTGTCATCCCAAAACTTCTTAGTGTCATCCTGAGCGCAGGTTCGCGCTTTGCGCGGACCGAAGTCGAAGGACCCTATACCTGCAACCCCCTTGTGCCGTCCCTGAAGGGACTCGGACTTGTATGAGCGTTGTCTCGGCACGGCTGAAAGCCGTGCCCTTTCAAAAACATCTCTTACGCGGCGCTAAAGCGCCGCTCTACCGCTCAACCTTCCAGCACGTCATCAATGTCCCGCAGCAGGTTGCGCAGATAGTTCCGCCGGTTCAGCACGGCCACCATTTTGTCTCGTACCGTCCGGCGGTCTTCCTCCAGCACGGTTTCGTTTGGTTCCGTACGGTCCACCAGGGCGTCCCACTCGTTCCAGGCGGCGAACAACTCCTGCATCATGCCGTCGTACTTGCCCTGCAACTGCTTCTTCGCGTCCTGCAACTGGCGCTCAAGGGTGCGGTCCCTCTCTCCCATCTTCTTGTTCATCCGCATCTCTTCGAGCTGCATGTTTAACTCAAAAACTTCTTCCAGCAGATCGGGAGGAACCACCTGCTTCTTGAGCTGGCCGGTACGGCGCGCCTCTTCGGTCGCCGCCTTGGATTGTTCTTCCAGTTGCACGCCTTGCAGGCGGAGCAAGTACTCGGTGCGCGCAATCGGGTCTTTCAGCGTGCGATAGGCATCATTCAGGTGCGAGCTTTGCTCCAGCGCCCACTGCTGCTCGCGCTCGCTCTTGATGGCGTTGATGTCGGGATGGAGATGCCGGCTGAGATCGTAGAACTCGCGCTCGAGTCCCTCGTTCTCCAGGTTCAGTTTGTAGGGCAATCCAAAAAAAGTGAAATAGTCCACCGGCACCGGCGGCTGAACTCTCCCACACTGCTGACAGAAATGCGCCGCGCGCATGGCCCCGCAAGACCAGCAGTTGACCTTGGCCGGTGCGGACGGGCTGACCAGCAGAATGCCAGTTTCTTTAACGCCTTTGTCCTGTGTGTCAGGCATTGGATTTATCCCGCCGATGCGGCTTACTTGCTCCTTCAAACTGTTGACGCCAGACTCAGGTCCGGCGCAGAAAATTTCGCCCCAAGCGGGGCCGGGTTTTCGGATTTGCGCAGGCCGCCACGACGTTCGAGGAACGCCGGTCCACGATGCGTCGTCTGGTCCCTAAGAGAACGACGTGCCGCAGCCACAAGACTTCTTCGCGTTCGGGTTCTGGAACACGAAGCCCTGGTGCATCAGGGTCTCTTCGTAATCCAGGACCATGCCGTGCAGATAGATAAACGACTTGGGATCGACGAAGATGCGGACCTCGCCGAAGTTAAAGATGCGGTCGCGTTCGCGCGGCTGGGTGTCGAACTGTATGTGGTAGCTCAGTCCCGAACAACCACCACCCTGCACTCCCAGACGAAGACCGCCTTCCGCCGGCGAGATGCCTTCCTTCGAAAGCACTGCGCTGATGCGCGCCACGGCCTTGTCCGTCACCTGTACACCGGTTGCGGCCGGAGCGGCGGGCGTTGCTTCCGGTTTCTCGATATTGATCGTGCTCATGGTCCCATTTCCGGCGCGCCTCACCTCACAGCGAGACACACCGGCCCTCGGCAACAGTTTACGCCGTCTGCTGGACTGCGCTGCTTTGCGGCTGCGTCTGCGTCACGCCGTTCTTCTTTTTCCAATCGCCGATGGCGGCGCGAATTGCATCTTCCGCCAGCACCGAGCAGTGGATCTTCACCGGAGGCAAGGAAAGCTCCTTCACGATGTCGGTGTTCTTGATGGTGAGGGCTTCGTCCACCGTCTTACCCTTCACCCACTCGGTGGCGAGGGAAGACGAGGCAATCGCCGAGCCGCAGCCAAAGGTTTTGAACTTGGCGTCCTCGATGATGTTGGTCGCCGGATTCACTTTGATCTGCAGCTTCATCACGTCGCCGCACTCCGGCGCTCCCACCAGGCCGGTGCCCACCTCGGAGCTGTTCTTGTCCATCGAGCCCACGTTGCGGGGGTTTGTGTAGTGGTCAAGGACCTTGTCACTGTATGCCATGAAGTAGTCTCCTAAATTACAAACTTTCGAACGTTTTGTGTCAGGGCATGACTAACGTCGTGCCCTGACACCAGACAAACGTTAGTGGGTCGGCTCAGCCGCCCACTGGACCTTCGTCAAATCGATTCCTTCTTTCGCCATCTCGTACAACGGCGACAGCTCGCGCAGGCGCTTCACTGTATCCACCACGCGCTCGGCCACATAATCCACTTCCGCTTCGGTGTTGAAGCGTCCCAAGCCGAACCGGATCGAGCTGTGCGCCAGGTCATCGCCGGCGCCCAGGGCCTTCAATACATAAGATGGCTCCAGCGTCGCCGAGGTGCACGCCGAACCGCTGGAAACCGCAATATCGTTGATGCCCATCAGCAGCGACTCGCCTTCCACATACGCGAAGCTGATATTCAAGTTGCCGGGCAGCCGATGCTCGACCGAGCCATTGATGTACACCTCGTCGAGCTGGCCCATGATGGCGTCCTTCAGGCGATCGCGCAGGGCAGCCAGCTTCTTCGCCTCATCGGCCATTTCGTTGCTGGCGATCTCGCAGGCTTTGCCCAGACCCACAATTCCCGGAACATTCAACGTGCCGGAGCGCATGCCGCGCTCGTGGCCGCCGCCGTCAATCTGTGCCACTAGCTGAACGCGAGGATTCTTGCGACGCACATACAACGCGCCTACGCCCTTCGGCCCGTAGATCTTGTGTGCCGTGATCGAGGCCAGATCGACGTTGTCCTGAATCACGTTGAACGGGACCTTGCCGATGGCCTGCACAGCATCGGTGTGAAAAAGCACCCCGCGCTCGTGACAGAGAGCGCCAATCTCGCGAATGGGCTGCAAGGCGCCAATTTCGTTATTGGCGGCCATGATGGTGACCAGGATGGTCTTGTCGTCCATCGACCGCTTCAGATCGTCGAGATCGATGCGGCCGTCCTTTTGCACCGGTAGATAGGTGACCCGAAAACCGTACTTCTCCAGACGCTTGCAGGTGTCGAGCACAGCCTTGTGCTCGATGGCCTGGGTGATGATGTGATTGCCTTTTTCTTTGTACATCTCGGCGACGCCCTTAATGGCCAGGTTGTCGCTCTCGGTTGCACCAGAAGTAAAGATGATTTCCTTCGCCGTGGCGCCGATCAGCCTGGCGATGCGCTCACGCGCCTGCTCCACGGCCTGCTCGGCGATCCAGCCATATTCATGATTGCGGCTCGCCGCGTTGCCATACTTTTCTGTAAAGTACGGCAACATCGCTTCCACCACCCGCGGATCGACCTGCGTGGTGGCATGGTTGTCCATATAAATCGGCAGCTTAACGCCCTTGTTCCCATTACCCGGAATCACATTCGTGCTCATTGCGTGTGACATCTCCTAAACTTGATCTGCCTTGCTCGCGGTCCAGCCGAGAGTGACCAATTCGGGCGAAGCGTCGTGCTCCGGTTCGGTCATCTCCCAAATCGTTAACCGGTTCAAAACCTCTTCGATGCTGCGGCTCACTTTGAGCAGCGGCCCGCGGACGGTGCAACGGTCGCTCTGGTCACAATCGCCCTCAGCCGCGCTGCAGGAAGTGATAAACAGCGGCCCATCAATCGCCCGAATCACCTCAAAGGCACTGATGCGCCGGGGATCGCGGGCCAGCGTATAGCCGCCGTTGGTCCCATACTGCGAAACCAGCAGGCCAGCCTTGGTCAGCTTTTGCAGGATCTTGGCCAGCGCTTCCTGCGGCATACTGTACATCTCGGCCAGGTCCTTCGCGCTGCACGCTCCCAAGTCGGCGTGCTCGGCCAAGTGCCGCATGGCAATCAGCCCGTAGTCCGCTTTCTTGGTGAGTTTCAGCATCGGTCACTTATTAAGTTGAATATGCGACCAAATCAGTCGCAGATTGATTCTACGACGTGCTGGCCCCGATTGCAACCTTTCGCATCGAATGGTCGCCTAGTGCAGCTAACTGTAAGTGATAAGCAGTGAATGGTTTAACGAATGGCGATTCTTTCTGTCGGATATTCGGTCCGCGTCCGCGCCTAGGAGGCCCTTTGTTGACCGTTGCTGCAATGGCTCGCCAACAGAATTAATATTCCGGCCGCGAGAAACGCTTGACAACTTGTACGGCCAGTCTAAAATACCGGACAATTCCCCTCTGCTCACGGCAAAGGGGCGTCCTTGCACAAGAAATGAACCAGCCGGCGCGCAGGATGTCGAACCTCCTATAAGGACGAACTCATGGAACAGCAGTGTCTTCATCCTCGTGTCCAAATAGTCTCCCGTGACGAAGACGCCGAATACGTCGAGTGTCTCGACTGCCGCGAGATATTTGAATCGAGCGAGTTCCGCGACATGGACATCGAGTCGAAGATCCCCACCGAAGAAGAATAGGCTGCCAACTCGAGCTGGGTACCTATCGCAGGCGCAACGACGCATCGGCGGAAAACTCCGCATCGGCGAACTCCCCTCCGAGAAATCTGGGGTACGCCGCAGCCGCGATCATGGCGGCATTGTCGGTAGACAGCTTGCGCGAGGGGAAATAAACGGGCACACCTTCTCCTTCGGCACGCGCTTGGAACGACCTCCGCAGTTCGCTATTGGCAGCAACCCCACCGGTTACGAACAGCGTGGCCACATTGTGCTCTCGCGCAGCCAGCAGCGTCTTGCCGACCAGATCGTTCACCACCGCGCGCTGGAAGGAAGCCACCAGGTCCAAAGTCTGCTGGTCGCACGCGGCCAAATAGTCGGCTGGAGTTCGACTTGCCAATCCCGACAGAGCCTGGCGCCGCTCCGCAATGTTTCCCCGCATGTCGTGGGTTTCGACATACCGTAGGACTGCGGTCTTGATTCCGCTGTAGGAGAAATCCACACGGCGGTCCTCAGCGTCATGGCGGTTCTGGGGATTACGGTCGCGGTGCTTGATCTGCGCAAAGGGGAACTTCACCGCCTCGGGGTTCCCTTGTTGCGCAAGATAGTCGATGACCGGTCCACCGGGATATCCGAGTTCGAGCAGCTTGGCAACCTTGTCGAACGCCTCTCCCGCCGCGTCGTCCCGCGTATGTCCCACATCGTGGTACGTCCAGGCGTCCGCTCTGCGCTGGGCGAGATAGAGGTGAGTGTGACCTCCACTCACCACCAGAGCGAGCACGGGAAATTCTACCTCGTAGTTGCCCTTCTGCCGCTCTTCCAGCAGCACGGCGTGGATGTGTCCTTCCAGATGGTTGACTCCGATGAGCGGCTTCTCCTCCGCGTAAGCCAGCGCCTTGGCATAGCTCAAGCCAACCAGCAGCGAACCGGCGAGACCAGGTCCCTTCGTCACCGCGATTGCGTCAATGGTCGCGTACGATTTACCCGCGTCCTCCAGCGCCTTGCGCACCACGGGGACGATGGCACGCAAATGTTCGCGCGATGCCAGTTCGGGCACAACTCCACCATACGGCTGATGGGTCGCGATCTGCGAATACACGACGTTCGAGATAAGCTTCTCGCCCGAACGCACCACAGCGGCCGCAGTCTCGTCACACGAGCTCTCAATTCCGAGGATGTAGACCTCGCCCACAAAGCTATTGTACGAGCGACTGCGCTCTTCGTCGTCATCTTGACTGCCGACTTTAGCTGAGTGCAGGAACCCGCTTTTGAACCTCCTGACGGCGCTCTGCCGCTACAATCAAGCTTGACGATGCAACAGCACGCCACCAACATCGTTCGCGAGCTTCGCAACCGCGGCTTTCAGGCTTACTTCGCCGGAGGTTGCGTCCGCGACACGCTGCTCGGAGTCACACCCGCCGATTACGATGTCGCCACCGACGCGACTCCGCCCGAGGTCATGCGCATCTTCCCGGACACTTACGCTGTCGGCGCGCAGTTCGGCGTGGTGCTCGTGCCGCTGAAGAAACCCTCCCGGACAGAAGAGGCAGAAAGCCCGCCCGAAGATCTTGCTTCTTATCATCCGAACTACGTCGAAGTTGCCACCTTCCGCAACGATGGCAGTTACAGCGACGGACGTCATCCCGATCGCGTCAGCTACTCCAACGATCCGCAGGAGGACGTGCAGCGGCGCGACTTCACCATCAACGGCCTGCTGATGGACCCGCTCGACGGCAATCGCGTGCTCGACTTCGTCGGCGGACGCGACGACCTGAAGGCGGGCATCATTCGCGCCATCGGCGAACCTGAGCGCCGTTTCGCCGAGGACAAGCTGCGTATGTTGCGTGCGGTGCGCTTCGCCGCGCGCTTCGGCTACAGCATCGAGCCGGGAACTTTTGCCGCGATCCAGCGCCTCGCGCCGGGAATCCAGCAAGTGAGCCGCGAGCGCGTCCGCGACGAACTCACCAAGATGCTCACCGAAGGCCACGCGCGGCGCGCCTTCGAACTGCTCGACAGCACCGGATTGTTAAAAGAAGTTTTGCCCGAGGTGGACCGTATGAAAGGCGTCGCGCAGCCGCCCGAGTTTCATCCCGAGGGCGACGTTCGGATCCACACCCTGCTCCTGCTGGAGAAGCTGCCGCCGCATGGTTCGCGCGCCCTGGCCTGGGGAGCGCTGCTGCACGACGTGGGCAAGCCGCCAACGTTTCGTATCGCGCCCGACCGCATCCGTTTCGACGGCCACGTTGAAGTCGGCACGCGCATGGCCGAGCAGATCTGCCACCGCCTGCATTTTTCCAACGAAGACACCCGCCAGATCTCCGATCTGGTGGCCAACCACATGCGCTTCGCCGACGTGGAGCGCATGAAGGAATCGACTCTGAAGCGCTTCCTGCGATTGCCCCACTTCGACGAGCACCTGGAGCTGCATCGCATCGATTGCCTCAGCAGCCACCGCAACCTGGCGCTGTACGACTTTGTGCGCGAGCGCCTGCAGCAAACTCCGGATGAGGAAATCAGGCCGCGGCCGCTGCTGACCGGCGAAGACCTCATCGGCCTCGGCCATCATCCCGGCCCGACATTCCGCGAGATCCTCTCAGCCGTCGAGGACGCGCAACTGGAAGGCACGCTCCGCACCAAAGACGACGCGCTGGACTTCGTGCGCCGCGAGTTTCCGCTCACCACCAGATCCTGACAACCGCCCTGTTCACGACCTGAGAATCAAGGGGACACGATTCGCTAAATTCCAATTTCAGGAGGGATCTATTACCCAGATGGTTACTCCCCCTCCCCCCTCCCTTTTCTTTAGAATCAAGCGATTACAAACTTTTTCCCGGCAAACCATTGAGCCCCAATGCTTTACAAGTAACTGCTTTGTTTGCGTGACTTAGCAAGCATCGTCGTCCTGAACCTCGTGTCGCTTGGCCGCGCGAGGAAGGCCCGCGACATGGCGCGACTGCTCATGATGGCTCATCATCGCCGCGCTGGCTCTCGCCACTGGCACCAGGCGGTTGGCAGCGGATTTTCAGAGATCGTCCGTCCTGCCGGTTCGGTTCGTCCTCGCCGGGCATTAGAGACACTAAGCCTCTTGCAGCCGAGTGTAGGGAGCAACGGCCAAGGTTGTCAGTGAACCCGGTCACGTATGTCGGTGATGTCCCGGCTTCGAGCTGTCATCCCGGAACGAGGGCCTCGCCTCGCTTGCGCTGTCATCCCGAGCGGAGCGCAGCGGGTTGGGGTTGGGGAGCGGAGTCGAGGGATCTGCGGTTTCCCGTCCCTATCCCTTATCCCCGGCCTTCAGGTCCTTCACCAGCCGCTGAAACGCTTCCTGATACGAATCGTGGTCCTTCCAGTTGCTGAAGTCGGGGATGAAGTACTCGCGTATCTCGCGGGCCGAGTCCTTGCCCGTGTCGGCGTCGAAGCACTCCCAATCGCGCAGCGCCTCAAACTCCGCCAGCCGGACAGGGAACAGCACTCGCTTGCCTTCCTTCAGCTCGCGTTTGCGGGCCTTGGCAACCTCGGTCTTCACCCATTCGCTGCTCATACTGTGCTGGGAGAGGATGAGCAGCAGCCGGTCATGCAGGCGAATGGCCTCGTCGATTTGTTCGTGGATCTTGCGACCACCCTGGATGTCGTGCGGCGCAAACCAGCAGCGCACGCCCTTGGCTTGCAGGTCGGCATGGAGCCGCTCGGCAAACTCCTGGTCTTTGGTCGAGTAACTGATAAAGCACGAGTAGAACTCGATGGGCCGTCCCACCATCGAGCCGATGTAGGCAATAAACTCGTCTGATAAGCCGCACCCGCGAAGAAACTCTTGTGGCAACCCACGTGAGCGACGCAATGTACGTTCATCGATAACGCTTGGCCCACCATGACGACAGCGGTCCAAGCCGATAGCGCCACTAAAATTTACTCTGTCAATCACGGTTTCCCAAAACCTTGCGCCCGTCACGTTGGCGTGACTTAGATTAGCTAAGGTCAAGTTAGCGTTATCCAGTCTGGTGTCTCTTAGGTCCGCTCCAAACAAATATGCCCTGCGGAGGTTCGCTCCCCAAAGGTTGGCTCGAGCCAAGTTCGCACCGCGCAAATTCGCGCCTTGCAGCCGAGCAAATGCAAGAGAAGCGCCCCTAAAATCGATTTGTTGCAACTCAGCAGCACCCAAAATGCCTGAAACATCTGGCTCAGCCCAGTCCATGCTCGTCTCACTGAGATATGCGGAAGTCAGATCTGCTCGGATGTCCGGATTCTCTTTCCTCCATTTATTCCAAGCCCCAACACCCTCTTTCAAGACTGCGAGATGTTCCGGGTTTGCCATGGACGCGTGACCTCGCTGCTCCGCGCGATTCTGCTGATGGTCCTGGCCGAGCGTCCCTTCGCGTGCGGACTTACTCAGGTATTAAATCTAGCAATTGCTTTCGGAGAGGTGTACCAAACATCCCTCGGGCAATTTCGTCCATGATCTCAATAATGGACCTCAACCCCGTTTGAAGTTTCTTGCGATACTCGGCCACGCCCGTCTCATCCTCGTGCCTGCGAGGATGAACAAGAGAGTCTCTGAAGTCCTTGAACTCCATAAACTTGACCCAAGTGACGCTCTGATAGTCGAATGAAGGCACAAACCTCTTCATAACAAGGCGGATTTTGTCATCAAGTCTGTGGTATTCAGTTCTCTCAGACAGACCCTTAGCCGCAGAGAAAACTAAGGCCTTATCATTGAGGAAGGCTATCTCATGCGGGGATATGTTTCCGGCCTGCGCAAAGCATTCTGCAATGTGGTTAACGAAGGCTTCAATCGCGCCGGAGGCGTAGAATGCTGACGCACGATAATATCGGCGGGCCTCCCTATCACTTCCATCGTCGGCAGACGCGTCGGCCAGGGCCAGAAATTCATAAGAGTCTTGCAAGTAATCTTCGAACATTTCAAATCCGTTCCAATGACTTATTGGCTTCGCTTACAGCTCGCTTTGCCTCGTAAGATTGGATTGCAGCATTTGCAAGCTCTTTGGTGATCTTCTTCTTCCCCTTGCTAGCAAGAACCAGAAAAACCTCCAGCATCCTACCCAGTTCTTTCGCATTATTCCGCGTCCCTAGGCCCCGGTAGGTATCTGGATCAGTGCCTTTCAGTCGCGCTTGGGAAAGAGCCTTCGCGTTCAGCGGGTCGTCCGGCGTTACAACATTATCCGGGATGGAGTACAAATTCTTAAGGAAATCCGGCATACTCTGGAACAATCCTGCAGCGTAGGCCCAACTCGCCACTACTGAGAGTGAAAAGGCTTTTCTTGCATACTCAGCATTGTTGTCGCTGTCGCGATTGGAAACTGTGTCCCTTTGCTCCTTGTGAAGGCGGACAAACTCTTTACCCATCTCCTCCAATCTATCGTCTGACCAGTCAACGTCTCCCCGGAGTTTTACGTAATCGCCATCAACACCGCCAGACTTGCACAGGACCGGCTGCTGCAATCTTTCGATGTTCAGGGCAGCTTTGCCGAGGTAGTAATTCAGGAGGAGCGTCCTAGCCAACCGGACCGTGGGAATGTCAGGGTGTCGCCGGTCTGCGAAATCTGTTCCCTTCTCGAGCAGACCGACTTTCTGACACCAATCCCGCAACTCAGAGCCGAGCAACTGCTCGCGCATGCGATCGAGTAGGTCATTCGGCACCGCGACAGCGGTGTTGTTAATCGTCGCGATCTCAACTTTCTGCTCGCGCGATAGCGCGAAGTAGACCCTGACTCCGTGCAACGTCGCACCTTTAGCCGTCTGCGCCTTCGACACGGCCCGCAGCCGATGTTGGCCGCCGTACACCTTTAGAGGCTTCTTAGGGAGGTATGAAGTGTCGTACTCAAGCACCAAATCCTCGAAACTTCGACCCTTGATGGCATCTCGTTCCATGGCCTGATAGGCCACTGTGTCCTCGGTAACTTCGCGATTCAGTTTATAGATCTCATCATCGTCATCGGTGTCGAGAGTCGCATCGGAGTCGCACGAGCTTACAAGGACTGTGGCTGGCAAGTGGCACGTTAGGTAGAATGCGCCGCTCTTCTCATCCAACAGCAAATGGAGCTTTCCACCCCCGCCGAGCTCATACGGAGTAAATGCGGACAAGAAATCACTCAGGCGGCCCAATACGTCTTTGGAGGGTTTGCTGTTTGCGGGAAATACGACACGATCTTCCATGGGTTTCCTCTGCAAGAAAGCACAAACACTAATCTCGGAAGCGTCAGGATACACCCATCGGCCACCGTGAGGATGACCGAACCGGGCGCCCCCTCCGCCCGAGGTTGGCGAAGGGTGGAGCAAGCCGGTGCCGTCCCCGGGGGACTCGACTCTCTTTCTCCCGCCTACCCACCGTTCAACCACCCCAACCCGCGCAAAGTTACCCCAGCAGACGCAAAGGCGGCGTCTAACAGCGGCGCGGTTTGGGGCCCGGCGAAACTGTGGGCTACCCTCTTTCGCGCCCACGGCGCTCGGGTTGCGGCAGATCAACCGCGAATGCCGAGTCCCACAGCAGGAAGGCGGGGCCCCTTCGGCAAACTCTGGGCAGGTCCCTCGACTGCGTTCGGTTGCTGCGCGACCTCACTCCGCTCGGGATGACAACAGAGTGGATAGTGGTCAGTGGATAGTGGATAGAAAAGCAGGCCTTCGACTCCGCTCCGCTCGGGATGACACCGATGCGGGCGGAGAGCGAAATGCGAAGAGTAAAGAGCGAAGAGAGTCCCCACTGCTCTACAATCGAAGCTCGGGCGTTATGCAACATGCGGGCACAACTCTGAAGAAGATCTTCGCCGAGACCGCGCGCCGGGAAGCGGGCGGCGACGCTCCGCTGCTGGCGTGGCCGCTGGCCTGCGGAGCGAAGGTGGCGGAGAAGACGAATGCCGTCGGCTGCGCCGATGGAGTGCTCACGATTGAGGTCCCCGACGCGACTTGGCAACAACAATTGCGGAGTTTCGAGCGGGAGTATCTTGCGAAGCTGAAGCCGCTCTGCGCGGAACCGGTGAATGCGATCAAGTTTGTGGTGAGCGGCCGGCCGCAACGGACGGCTCGCCAGAAGGAACGTAATGGTTACTGAAAAAGATGTTTCCTATGTCGCCGACCTCGCCTACCTCGAGCTAACCGCGGATGAGCGCGAGCGCATGTTGAAGGACTTGAACTCCATCCTCGGCTACATTGACCGGTTGAATCAGTTGGACACTGCCAACGTCGAGCCAATGGCGCAAGTTGCCAGCCGCTACGGCGCGGTCCAGGAAGGCGGTGGCGCGATGCGGCCTGATGAGTTGCGGCCTTCGCTGCCGCACGACGAAGCTCTGGGCAACGCGCCGATGTCGGATGGAATTTTCTTCAAAGTACCGAAAGTGATTGAGCGCTAAGAACACCGTGAGGAGTGCCATGTGCTGTTTTTCCGGGGCTAAAGCCCCTCACACCAACAACCGCTCGGACGCTGGCCTGAAGGCCAGATCTACCCGAACACAACTCTTTTAGAAGGTCTCTAATCTCAGATGAACCTTGATCCCCTCACAGTCGAATCAGCCCGCACCGCAGTGTTGGAAAAGCAGACGACCGCCACCGCGCTGGTGGACGCCTATTACCAGAAGATCGAGGCTGAGGACGCCGCGATTGGCGCTTACCTGACGCTGTGCCGGGAGCGCGCCTATCAGCAGGCTGCGTACATTGACGCGCTCGCCGATAAAGGCGACGCTCTGCCGCCGCTGGCGGGCGTGCCCATCGCGATCAAAGATGTCTTCACCACCAAGCACGTCAGGACGACCGCAGGCTCGAAGGTGCTGGCAAACTTCATCGCGCCATACGACGCGACGGTGGTGCAGCGGCTGGAAGGCGCAGGCGCAGTCATCCTGGGTAAGACGAACTGCGACGAGTTTGCCATGGGCTCGTCGAACGAGAACTCCGGCTTCCATCCGGTGCGCAATCCGCACGACCACTCGCGCGTGCCAGGCGGTTCGTCGGGAGGCTCGGCCGCGGCGGTTGCAGCCGGAATGGCGGTTGCGTCGATCGGTTCCGACACCGGCGGCTCGATCCGGCAGCCGGCGGCGTTCTGCGGTGTTGTTGGGCTGAAGCCGACCTACGGACGGGTGTCGCGTTACGGGCTGATCGCCTTCGCGTCATCGCTCGATCACGTTGGCCCATTCGGCAAGACAGTCAAAGATGTGGCGTTGATGTTGCAGTGCATGGCGGGCCGCGATCCCCTGGACTCCACGTCGGCCGACGTTCCCGTGCCGGACTATCGGGAGCATGTTGGACGTCAAGTTAAGGGTCTGAAGATCGGCGTGCCGAAGGAGTATTTCGGCGAAGGCCTCGATGCCGAGGTGCGCGCCGCGGTGGAAGCGGCAATCCAGGAACTGGCCAAGGCCGGATGCGAGATCGTTCCTATCGCGCTGCCGCACACCGAATACGCGATTCCTACGTACTACGTGGTTGCGACCGCCGAAGCTTCGTCGAACCTGGCGCGCTATGACGGAGTGCGTTACGGCGTTCGGGCCGGCGACAGCAAGACGCTCGCGGAAATGTATCGCCGCACGCGCGATGCTGGTCTGGGAACGGAAGTGAAGCGGCGCATCATGCTGGGAACGTACGCCCTCAGCGCCGGGTATTACGATGCCTATTACCTGAAGGCGCAGCGCGTGCGCAGCCTGCTGGCGCACGACTTCGACCAGGCGTTCGCCGCGGTCGATGCCATCGTAACGCCCACTACGCCGACTCCGGCGTTCAAGCTGGGCGAAAAGACCGACGATCCGCTGGCCATGTATCTGGCCGATATCTACACCGTGACGGCGAACCTGGCGGGCGTTCCCGGAATCTCTGTTCCGTGCGGAAAGAATAAGGAAGGTTTGCCCATCGGCGTGCAGATTTTTGGTAAGTACTTTGACGAACCAACCGTGCTGCAGGTCGCGCACGTGGTGGAACATGCGATGTCGGCGCAGGTGGATCCGCTGGCTTCTCCAGCGGTCAGAGGCTGACCAAACGCGAAATCTGCGCTGTCCATATCCGGACAGCGCATTTGCATTTGTGGGCGAGGAGCCGGCTACAAGACCCCATATCTTACTGCACACGCGAGAGATAGCCGCCTTCCCACGCTGGCCCATGATCTGCACTTCATAGCCGCAGGAGCAATATGGTCGCGGCCAACGAAGAATCGGTCATTCTAATCGCCGAAGATCAGGAGTACGTGCGCGAAGCACTCGCCATGCTGCTTCGCGGGCAAGGTTATTCCGTGATGCTGTGCGCTTCGCCGCAGGAGGCGCTTGCCGCCGCGCAGCAACGTACCCCCGACCTTGCCTTGCTGGACATGAACTACCAGCGCGACAGCACTTCGGGCATCGAGGGTCTGGAGCTGATTCAACGCTTCCGCGAAGTGGACGCGACCATACCGATCGTGGCTCTTACCGCGTGGGGCAACGTGGATCTGGCAGTCAGCGCCATGCAACACGGGGCGGCGGACTTCATCGAGAAACCCTGGCGCAACGATGCGCTGCTGGAGAAAGTGCAGTTACTGACGCGGCGTGCGCAGCAGGCGCGTTCCTCGCAACGCATCTCGGAGGTCGAGCGCCATGACGCGCATGAGTTGCAAACGCGCATCGTGCCGCAGCGCCATCTGGTCGCCGAGGGCATCGAGATCTTCGGCGACAGCATTCCCGCGGGCGTAGTCGGCGGCGACTACTTCGGAGTGTGGCAGCCCTCACCCGGTACTTTGCACTTCTGCCTGGCCGACGTTTCCGGCAAAGGCACGCCTGGCGCGCTCATCGCTGCCATGCTGTACGCTTCGGTGAGCACCCTGTCGTCCTCGAGCAATAGTCCGGAGGCGATCCTGGCCCAGGTGGAGACGATCCTGCGCAACCAGTTGGGCGAAGGCCATTACGTCACCATCTTTTACGGCGTCCTCGACCTTGCCACTCGCATTTTGAATTTCGTGAACGCCGGACATTGCCCGCCGATTGTGCGGCACGAGGATGGGTCCGTTGAAACGCTGGCACCGACGCGTCCCGTCCTGGGCCTTACGCTGGACGCAGCGTTCCGTTCCGATAGGCTGCGTCTCGCCGGTGGCGATCGGCTGTTGTTCTACACCGACGGCGTCAGCGAAGCGGTCAACGATTCCGGTGAAGAGTTTGGCGTGGAGCGCCTGGGGCGAATTCTCGATGGCGACGCCGAACCACTGCCGAAACAATGGAATGCCATCATGGATAAGGTCCGCGAACATGCCGACGGTAACTTCGCCGACGATGCGACGCTGCTGCTCATCTCGGTGACGCGCGATACCAGGAGGGAATTCGCCGTGGAACAGGAATCGGCCTCGGCGCGGTCTTAGAGTGGACCCACGGTAAGCCGCGCCAAGCCCGTCGAGACCTTATGCGCTCAGCCGCTTCTTCGCCTTGATCTCATCCAGCAGCGCGTTGATCTTTTCCTCCTGTTCCAGAGCGTGCAGCCGGCCATCGATGTCGTCGCCCAACACGTCGTTTTTCGCCCGGCCCAGAGCTTCCTCGTGGACAACCTTGGTACGCATGCGCTCGAAGGTGCGGTTCTCTCCAGTCGGCGTAACCTGGGCATCGGCGGCGCGGTTGACAGCGCGCGACCGGCGGTGCTGTGCGATCAGCAGATCGGCCTTGCCGCGCGCCTCCGAGAGTTTCAGCTCCAGCTTTTTCAGCGCCGACTTCAGCGACTCGACCTGGACCTCCTGGTCGGCGATCTGCTGCTCGAAGCTCTCGGTAAGCTGCTGGAAGCTCACGGCGCGCTCCAGGGCCGCGCGCGCCAGTTGGTCGTCGTTCTTACCGACGGCAAGCTCGGCCTTGCGCATCCACTCGGAGTGCTTGTCGGAATTCTCTTTCTTCTTCTTCTCCAGCACATGCAGGTCGGCCAAGGCGATCGCCACCTGCGTCTTCACCTGAATGAACTGGTTTTCCATATCGAGGATGACCTGCTTCAACATCTTCTCCGGGTTCTCCGCCCGATCCACCAGATCGTTGAGATTGGCCCGTACCAGCGTTGCTACGCGATCAAGTAATGCCATAACCAACTCCCCTGCTCGCATTGCGGCGAGCGCGCCTAGAATTGCTCGCCGCGAACCGCAGATAACAGGAAGGCGACGAGCAAGCCTCCCACAGCTCCGAAGAGAACTGCTGCTTCCCGATGTGTGATGACGCTGGCAAGAACTCCCAGTAACGTGCCTACCAACACCAGATTCATCACAAGGTCCGTGCCGTCGTTATCGGAGTACATATCCATCCTCATAACTCAAGTCCCAGTTTCCGCCCGTGTAGCGGCGGGTGCCCCACCCAAGCCGGTTTTGCTTGGATGGGTTTCCAGTAACTACTTGCCTGCTCCGGCCGCGTTCGATTTCCCATCGGCCTCGCTTGACTCATCCGGCCGCTTCGGCTTCTCACCCAAGGTCCGCACCTTGCCCAGCAAGTCGGACATCTGCATGCCCGACAACGCTTCGAACAACGCCGGCACCTGCGCCGCCATCTGTGCAATGTCTCCGGTGATCTTGTTCAGACCGGCCGAGTTGCCGTTGCCGGTAGAGACCACCGTGATCTTGTCAACGTTCGCCAAAGGACTGGCCAGCGCCTTCACGATGTCCGGCATGTTGGTGAAGAGCTTGTCCACCACCGCGGCCTGGTTGTATTGCTGGTAGGCCTCAGCCTTCACGTTCATGGCCCGCGCTTCGGCGTCACCTTTCTTGAAGATGATCTCGGCCTCAGCTTCGCCCTGCGCACGGATGGCGCTGGCGTGACCTTCGGCCTCCACCGTCAGACGCTGTTTCTCGGCGCCGGCCAGTGTCTCGATGCGCTGGCGCTCGATCTCGGCGCCCTTCAGGACGGTGGCGATCAGCTCTTTCTCGCGGCGCAGGATCTCGGCCTCTTGCACTTTGACCTGCTGTTCCTTTTCCACCTGCTGTATCTTGACCGCCTCGGCCGTGACCTGCTGCTGCATGACGTTGGTCTGGATCTCGTACGCCTTGTCGGCCTGCGCCTGCTGGCGCTTCACCATCTCGTTGTAGGAGGCCCTCTTTACCTCGAGGTCGCGTTGCGCCTCGGCCTGCCGTGCCAAAGAAGCCGTCTCGGCGGCAACGCGCTCCTGGTCGGCCTGCGCCTTGGCGATGGCGGATTCGCGCAATGCTATGGCCCGCCGAATCGCAGTGTCGCGCTCGGCTTCGGCGGTGGCTACATCGGCATCGCGTTTGATGCGAGCGATGTCCGGACGTCCCATGTTGGAGATGTACTCGTTCTTGTCGCGAACTTCCTTGATGGTGAACGAGATCACCTCCAGCCCCATCTTGTTCATGTCGTCAGCGCAGGTGGAACGCATGCGGTCAGCCACCATCTCCGGCTGTTTCACGATCTCTTCCACCGTAAGTTGCCCGATGATGCCGCGCAGGTGTCCCTCCATCACCAGCCGGATCAAAGCCTCACGGTCCGGCGCCGGTTTGGTAAGGAACTGTTCGGACGCGGTCAGGATGGACTCCGGATCGGACTTGACCTTGATCTGCGCCACCGCTTCGACGGTCACGGCAACACCCTGCTTGGTGTAGAGGTCCTGCTGCGGCGCCACGTCGAACGACATCAGCTCCAGCGACAGTTCGCGGCAGTTCTCCACCATGGGCATGATGACGGTGCCGTGTCCCTTCACCACGCGTGTACCGCGGAAGCCGTATACCACCAGGACCTCGTTCGGCCCCGCTTTGCGGTAGAGCCTGGCAAAGATCGCTATGACCAGAACGACGGCAGCCACCGCGGTCCAGGCGACGATTAACGCTTCGGTTGGTATGTGAAATCCCATAGAGCCTCCTTGAAGGCAAGTTAGCGACTAGCAATCAGCAACTGGCTTTCGATGAGTGCAACCACCGTGTTCGGGTCGTCAACTTCGACCACCAGTTGGTTATAACGTTCGTCCCGCAGGTCAATCACGACCGTATTGTCGGGATTGTGAACATCCCAGAACGCGCGCTTGCCGTCCTGGTAGAAGGTGCCCGCTGTTATCACCCCTGGAATTTGGGTTCCGGGAATTCTCCAGCCGTGCCACCACCCGTGAGCGATGCTGGGGTCGGCCCGAATCCCAGCCACATGTTGCAAGGGGATCTCGAGCGAACCCTTGAACGCCCACAGTTTGTCAGCACCGCGCACGTTGAGCAGCAAGTTCCCGTTCGATATAGAAAGATCAACCATACGAACCTCCCATCTCCTCAGCTAGTTGCTGATTGCTAGCTACGAATGGCTTCTTCTTCCGCCATTTCTTCCCAACGCCTCACATAGGCAATGCCGCGCTCGTAGCGCGTGATAATGACTTCAGTGCCGCGCGGCAAGGCTTCGCCCGTCTCGCTGCGTGCCCCGCAAGTGTGCCGCGTCCCTTCCTGCGAAAAGATGATTTCTCCCGTGCCACCTGCACGGATTGGGCTTGCGATATGGCCCAGCACCCCGACCTTCTCGTAGTCGGCGGGATCGAGATCGCGATCATGCTTCAGCAGCAGTTTGGCCACAAACCAGAAAACAATCATCGCTCCCACGATCCCAATGACGGTGGACAGGACCAGCACTCCCGCCACCACCAACGACGAGTAGCGCGAGAGCAGGTAGCCCGCGCCGCCAAACCACGTCAGGAACGCAGTGATGGTTCCAAAGTTGAGGAACGGCACCTCCGCGCCGGTGCCGCCGGCGACGTGGACGCCTCCGTGGGGCACGTGAATGTGGAAGTGCGGCAGGTGGAAGCTTCCGCCCAGGAAAGACAACACGCTCAGCGTCACTCCCACCAGAAAGCACACGAGATAGAACATGGCCCATGTCATAGGCTTGCCCCCGCTAACTTCTTGCGCCGTCCGAACCGGTGCGACGGCTCGGGCAAACCCGGTTTCAGGACTTCGGTCAGCCGCTCCACCAATTCCGGCGCCTCCAAAATCGCGCCCAGCAGCACCAGGCACTTGCGCGAGTCCTTGTATTTGGCCACTTGCAGCAGCGCATGGCTTACCTCAGGATCGTGCGCAAACTGCTCCGCCCCGTTGATCAGCCACAGGTCGAGCCGGTCCTCCAGGGCGCGCAGATCGCTGGTCAGCTCGGTGTGGTAACCCTCGGGATCGTCCACCAGGTATCCGGGATGCACCTTGAAAAATCGCGCCAACAGCATGCGCGAGGCGTTGGTCAGGTGCGGCCGCGCCCCGCTCTCGATCTGCGACAGGTACGACTGGCTCAGCCCGCTGCCCATTTCCTTCTTGAGCGCAAGCACCAAGTCCTGCTGGGTCATCTCGCGGCCCAACCCGCGGAGCGTGCCCTCGACCAGCCGCAGATAGCGAATTTTCTCGCCCAGTTTCATATTACGATTTGCAATTATAGCATTGCAATTTGCAATGTCAAGAACTGGATTTGGTTTGGAATCAGAGAATTGGCAGGCAAGGACCGCAGCCGGACAATACTGTCACCCCGGCCGAGGGCTTCAGCCCGGGCGGAGGGACCTGCGATTCATTGTCTGCACTGAAGCGTTGAGTGCTGAGTGCCGCCCTTTACGCCTTGATCCTCTTGGCAAACTTCTCGCGAATCTTCTTCACCTTGGGCGAGACCGTGAACATGCAATAGGGCTGGTAGGGATGGTTCTTGAAGTAGTCCTGGTGATAACTCTCAGCCGGATAAAACGTGGAGGCCTTTTCGACTGCGGTAACGATGGGGTCCTTAAAAGCGTGCTCTGCGGTCAGTTCGCCAATTACTTTTTGGGCGGTCTGGCGCTGCTCTTCGTCGCGATAGAAAATCACCGACCGGTACTGCGTGCCGACATCGTTGCCCTGGCGGTTCAATGTGGTGGGATCGTGCACCGTGAAGAACACATGCAACAAGTCTTGGTAGCTGATGACGGCCGGGTCGAAGGCGATCTCGGCGACTTCGACATGTCCAGTCTTGCCGGTGCAGACCTGCTCGTAGCTCGGGTTCTGGACGTGACCGCCCATATAGCCCGACACCACTCTTTCTACGCCTTGCAACTGGCCGATCGCCGCTTCCACGCACCAGAAGCATCCGCCGCCGAGAACTGCTGTTTCTGTCATTGGGTTGTCCCTAGAATCAAGATACAACAACTCCTGCCCGGCACGCGGTATGGGCCGTGCGGCCCGGCGGTGGAAAGCGCGCGCCGGCGGTGCCGTGGGATATACTGCCGTTTCGCCACACGCGGCCGAGAGACACAGGTAGAGCAGGCCTTCAGGCCTGCGTTGACACCCGCCAATAAAAATACCGGGGCTTCAGCCCCGACAACAGGAGCGCGCACAGCATGATCGAAAGACTTAAAGAGAGCTCGGGAGGGGTCATCGGCTTCAAGGTCACCGGCAAGATGACCGCCGAAGACATCGAAGGCTTCGAGCCGCAAATCGGGTATCTGATTGCCGAGCGCAAGCACAAGCCCATCGGCATCCTCGCCGACCTTTCCCAAATGCACGGCGCCGACTGGGGCGCACGCTGGAGCGAAATGCGCTTCCTGCAGAAGCACAGCGACCGCATCGCGCGCATGGCGGTCGTAGGGGCGGACAAGTGGGAAGAGATTGTCGCCATTATTACCGCCGGTGCGGCCGTGTTGCAGTCCGAGACGCGTTACTTCGACACCTCCGAAATCCTGCACGCCTGGGAGTGGGTGCGCACCGCCAAGCACGCGGAAGACGTTCCCGTCCGCCAGATCTCCGCCGGAACCGGAATATGGAAGGACTACCATCCGGAGTGGATGATAACCTATGATTGTCGGTCTCGCAGTCATTGACAGAAATTGTCACCCGTACTAGCCTCCCTTTATGGAAATGACATCGCTGAATGTTTCCCTGCCCAAGGTCCTCAAGGAATATGTTGAAGCCCAGGCGGTTGGAGAAGGCTACAGCACGCCCAGCGAATACATTCGTGAACTGATCCGCGACGACCGGAAACGTCGGGCCCAGGAAAGGGTCGAGGCAGCTTTGCTGGAGGGCCTTAGTTCCGGTCCGGCGAAGGAGATCAACGCCTCCCGGTGGGCCCAAAAGCGGAGAGCTTTGCGCCAAAAGCACAGGATCACGGTTGAAGCAGCAAATCCTTGTCCGACCGGCGGCCGATCAGGACATGGATGAACAAGCTGAATATCTGGCGATCCATGGCAGCGTCGAAGTAGCTTGCGCTTCTACCGTGCGGCTGAGGAAATGTTTCAGTTGCTCTCCAGCCGACCGAAGCTGGGCAGGATGATTAAATTCGGAGGCCGCCATCTCGCTGGTGTGCGAACGTTTCCGCTGAAGGGCTTCCCTGAACATCTCGTCTTTTACAGGCCCGTGGACGATGGAATTGAGATCATCCGAGTATTGCATGGCGCCCGCGACCTCGAGGGCCTGTTCCAAGACTAAACTTCAATTCCAATTTCCTGGATGGCGCTCCGTATGAAGACTACCCTGGTTCCTGTTGATAGCTTGGAAACACCCGGCACTTGCTTTTGTGGATGGGCTTCGGCGCGTCCCGCGCGGTGCTAAAATACGAGGTTTGCCGAGCTCGTCCGCATCCTGCCGGAGGGCCCGGCATCTATTGAACTGCACCCCAAGACTTCCTGCCAAGAATTGAAAGGAACGCAATTATGGCTACCACGCTTGCCCCCACCCGTGAAGGTTTGAAAGAGCACAACATCCCCACACAATTCAAGAACGAGCCGTCTGTCGATTTCAGCAATCCTGAGAACGCGCGCCACATGCGCGCCGCCATCGAGAAAGTGCGCTCGGAGCTAGGACAGGAGTACGACCTGGTTATCGGCGGGCGCCATCTGAAGACTGCCGAGAAGACGACCTCGCTCAATCCCGCCAAGCCATCGGAGATCGTCGGTATTCATCAGACGGCGGGAGCGGCTGAGGTTGAGCCCGCGATGCAGGCGGCGCTGAAGGCGTTCGAGACCTGGAAGTACGCCTCGGTCGAAGAGCGGACCGGCCTGCTGTTCCGCACCAGTCACCTGATGCGCGAGCGCAAGTTTGAGCTGATGGCGTGGATGGTCTTCGAAGTCGGCAAGAACTGGGCCGAGGCCGACGGCGACATCGCCGAGCTGATCGACTTCTGCGACTTCTACGCGCTGGAGGCGATTCGCCTGTCGAAAGCCGAGACTCCGGTGCAGTTGCCCGGCGAGCGCGACTGGCTGCGCTACATACCGCTGGGCGTTGGCGTGGTCATCCCGCCGTGGAATTTTCCCGGCGCCATCATGGGCGGCATGACGCTGGCGTCCATTGTGTGCGGCAACACCGTCATCGTGAAGCCGTCGAGCGATTCGCCGACCATCGCCGCCAAGTTCTTCGAGATCCTGGAAGAAGCCGGTCTGCCTGACGGCGTGGCCAACTTCTGTCCCGGCCACGGTAACAGTTTCGGCAACGCCATCGTCGAGCATCCCAAGACCCGCTACATCGCGTTCACCGGCTCAAAGGAAGTTGGCTTGCACATCAATCAGCGTGCGGCGGTGCAGCAGCCCGGGCAGATATGGATCAAGCGCACCGTGCTGGAGATGGGCGGCAAGGATTCCATCATCGTGGATGCGGACGCCGATTTCGATGCCGCGGTCGAGGGTGTCGCAGCCTCGGCGTTTGGATTCAGCGGCCAGAAATGCTCGGCGTGCTCACGCGCCATTGTGGATGAGCGTATTTACGACCGCTTCGTGCAGCGGCTGGGCGAGCGGGTGGAGAAGCTCACGGTGGGCGACCCGACCCAGAACCCCAACATGGGGCCGGTAGTCAATGAGAAGTCGATGAAGTCGATCCTGGGCTACATTCAGAAAGGCGTCGCGGAAGGCGGACGGATCATCACCGGGGGCGCACGTGTGACCGAGGCCGGTGACGGCTACTTCATCCAGCCTACGGTGATTGCCGATGTCGATCCCATGGCGACCATTTCGCAGCAGGAGATTTTCGGTCCGGTGCTGGCGGTCATTAAATCACGCGGCTTCGAAGACGCCCTGGCCATCGCCAACAACACCGAGTTCGGCCTGACCGGCGCGGTCTATACCACATCGGACGACAAGATCGCCGCGGCCAAGGAGCAGTTCCACGTCGGCAACCTGTACTTCAATCGCAAGTGCACGGGAGCCATGGTGGGCGCGCACCCCTTTGGCGGCTTCAACATGTCGGGCACGGACTCGAAGGCCGGCGGCCCCGATTACCTGCTGCTGTTCACCCAGGCCAAGTCGATTGGGGAGAAGATCGCGAAGTAGAAAACAACCGGCCGGGGAAATGAGGATCGGCGGAGCCTAAATGACTTCGTCATCCGCATTCCCCGGCAATTCACTCAATTCTTTTCCTTTGTCTTCGCGCCATTCCTGGTTCAGTCTCGACTGGTTCTTCCGATAGAACAGCTTGGGAAGTGGCGGCGAATCCATAAGCGCGCAACTGTAGGTCATAAGCAAGCTCAGGCCAGTCCGAATTTTCAGCGGGCTTGGCGATTGCAAGTATTTTTCCGCCTCGTTGTAAATCTGGGACATTTCTCTCTCCAGCAAGCCATACTGGAAATGCACGACGGCGAGTTCACCAAAGCCAAGAAATGCGAGCGCGATGAAAGCTACCTCGGCGTAAGTTTTATAGTTCTCCAGGGTCGTAGCGTCGATGTTCGAATGCGAAAGAATGTTGAGAACGAGAACAACTGCGCCAAAGAAAGCTAGTATGACCAGCGCGAATCCTGTGACTACCAGGCCAAAATAAAAGCTGTGCAGGGTATCGGCAATGTCCTTTGTAAAGTAAGAGCATTCCGCGATGTCTTCAATCAGACGCCGCGCGCCGCCGCGTGGACGGCTCGAATAAAAGTAGGTTTTGTACTTCTCACTCTCTTTTGGACGCTTTTTAACGCTGCAAGGGTGTGGTTCAGAAAGGCCATGGTTGAGTATCGCCGCGCGCTCCAACTCATGGCCTCTGCGATACCAGCGGATCGATTTTCTTTTGCACCCATAAGCGAGGCTTTGGAGAGCCAGGGCCACCAAGGCGGCTAGCGCGCGTTGCCCTTCAAGATAGAGGATCGCGAGCAGGGCTACACTGGCGACCGCGGAGACCAGGGAGAAGAGAAGCCAGTACTTACTGTTGCGGTAAGCCCGGTCCATGCTGTACAGCAGATCGATGAGCTGGCCAGAGTTGTTCGCAGCGGATTCCGCGGACGCAGGCATAGGCAGGGAGGCTCCAAGTTCTGGCAGATTCTACTGCATCTTCGACCCGCACACACGTTATCGGCGATCTGGGAATCGGTGTGGTTAGCATGGTACCTTCATGCGGTCACTTATTTCCATAATTATCGGGAGGCTTCATGCGCGAAGTGATCGCGACCAACGACGGACCGAAAGCAATCGGTCCATATTCGCAGGCCATCAAGGCCAACGGCCTGGTTTTTCTTTCCGGGCAGGTTCCGCTCGACCCGGCCACGCAACAGCTCATCGAAGGCGACGTAGCGGCGCAGACCGAACGCGTGCTCCAGAACCTGGCCGGCGTTCTTAAGGCCGCGGGGAGTTCGCTCGCGCAGGTGGTGAAGACCACCGTCTTCCTGAAGAACATGTCCGACTTCGCTGCGATGAACGAGGTCTACGGCCGCCACTTCACCCAGGCGCCACCCGCACGCTCGACGGTCGAGGTCGCGCGCCTGCCTAAAGATGTGCTGGTGGAGATTGACGTGATTGCGCTTGCGTAGTCGAGGGATGAACCTCACCGATCGCATCTACGTCGCTGTGCACCTGGCCCTCACCGTGGTGGCGTGCTGGCGCTATCAGCGCGTGGAACATTGGCTGGAGTACGTGGTATGGAACGTATGCGCGATCACCATCATTCTGCTCCTCGCGCACAAACAACACGACGGTTTGGGCTGGGAGTTCGCGCATGATTGGCTGCCTGTCGTCTTCTTCCTTACAGTATTCGAAGAAGTGTCGTTTCTGTCGCTATCGCTCCAGAGCGGCTGGCAGAATGAGCACATCATCGCGTTCGAGTCGCTGCTCTTCGCGGTGCCGCCGGCGGCGTGGATGCATCAGCACGCCTCGTCGTGGCTGGTCGAATTTCTGGAGTTCGGCTATTTCGCGTTCTATCCCTTGTACCCGGTGTTCGGCGGAATGTTCTGGGCATCGCGGGGGCGTCCGCATTTTGCGGGCGCCTTTCGCAAGCTGACCGACGCGCTCAGTGTTGGCTATGTTCCCTGCTATGTGACGTATCTATTGTTTCCAACCCAGAGCCCGGCAAACCGGCTGGGAGTGCAACAGATCGCCAGCGCGGACCACGGTCCGTTCCAGGCAATAGTGCACCTCATCCAGAATCGCGGCGGAGTGCATGGGAACGCGTTCCCCAGCGCGCACATCATGCTGGCTTTTGTAGTGTTGGTCTTCGCTTATCGGTATCTGCCGCGAGTTGCGCCCTGGCTGCTGGTCCCTATCCTGCTGATGTGCGTCGGCGCGGTGTACGACGGATACCATTACGCCAGCGACGTCGTGGCAGGAGCGGCAATCGGGGTCTTCGTCGGCGTCGCATTCGTCCGCGGCGCGATGAGCAAAGCAAAACCCTCCCATACCGGGGAGGGTGAATTTGCCTAAGTGCTTGAGCCGTTAGGCCTTGGTGACCTTTCCGCTGCGCAGGCAGGAAGTACAGACCCGCATGCGCTTGTTGCCTGCGGCAGTCTTGGCGTGGACGGGACGCAAGTTGACGTTCCACCGACGCTTGGTCACGTTATGCGCGTGACTGATGTTGTTACCCGAGCGCGGCCCTTTGCCGCAGATTTGACAGACTTGTGCCATTGATTAACTCCAGAAAATTGCCGCACTGGCAGGATCAACCATAATCATAGCTGATCATGCGGGTTCCGGCAAACCGTCCGCCTCCCGCGCAAGCAACGACTCCGGTGCTACACTTGGCGCGGAATGGCCAGGAAGTCCACCAGTCCCGGCGAAGCTAGCAGCGGCGAAACAGTCGTTCCCGGGACCCTCTACCTGGTCGGCACGCCCATCGGTAATCTGGAAGACATTACCCTTCGCGCCCTAAGCACCTTGCGCGACGTTGATCTCATTGCCTGCGAAGACACCCGGCAGACCTCGAAGCTGCTCAACCACTACAACATCGCAAAGCCGACCGTCAGCTATCACGAACACAATGAACTGACCCGGGGGGCCGAGTTGGTGGTGCGTCTGGAAGACGGCGACAACATCGCCCTGGTCACCGATGCCGGAACGCCCGGAGTCAGCGATCCCGGCTACCGCCTGGTGGCGCTGGCCGTGCGCCATCACATTCGGGTTGTGCCCATCCCTGGCGCTTCGGCATTCCTCTCCGCCCTCGTAGCCAGCGGACTGCCGACCGACTCGTTTCGCTTCAGCGGCTTTCTTCCGGCCAAGGCCGGGGCCCGGCGCACGGCGTTGGAAGCGATTCGGAACTCGCCGCGCACCCAGATTTTCTATGAAGCGCCGCACCGGATCGTGGAGACCCTGCGTGAGATCGTTGAGATTCTGGGCCCGGAGCGGCACGTGGTGGTAGCCCGCGAGGTCACCAAGCTACATGAAGAGTTTCTGCGCGGGCGGGCCGACACCGTGCTTGAGCAGTTGGAACAACGTGGCGAAATCAAGGGCGAGATCACCCTGCTGATCGGCAAAGCGGAGGAGGCAGCGCAGACGACACACTCGGCCGCGCGCATTGCACAACGGGTGCGAGAACTGATGGACAGCGGCGAGGTCGAGGAAAAAACGGCCCTGAAGCAGGCGGCGCGGGAGTTCGGATTGTCCAAAAGCGAAGCCTACCGGGAGCTGCAGAGAAGTAAATGAAGGCAGCAACAAGCCCTCGCGTAGTTGACAATCCGGACAAGAGTGCTCAACAATAACGGGCTAGCCAGTTGTTGGTGGCAGCGCCACGTTCTGCCCACGTCGAGCGGCCCCCTGCCTCGCCGACGTTCCAGGAACAATCCTTATGGCGAGAATCCTCTGCGTAGATGACGAGCCGCACGTAGCCGAACTAAAGTGTGCCATTCTCAAGGCGGCTGGACATGAGGTGACCTCCGCCACATCTGCGCATGAAGCGATGGAGAAGCTGCAACAGCACAGTTACGATGCGATCGTCACCGACTGGCGACTGGGCGATGGCGACGGACGTGCCATCGTGCAAGCCGCCAAGACTCATTCCACCACTCCGGTAGTAGTTGTCTCTGGCTATGTCTCGGAAGCCTTCCAGGCGGCCGAACCTCTGGCCGACCTGTACCTGGAAAAGCCGGTTGACCCGGCAGAGCTGGTCACGATCGTGAACGAGTTGTTGAAGACAACCGAACCCTCCCGATCCTGAAGAGGCTGAGTTACAGCTTCTTGCTCCGAAAGAACCATCTCCCAACGCATCCCGCAGCCAAGGGCCCTCCATCTAACTTAATTAACTGCCAGCCCGGGCAATGGAGCCACGATTGTGAGTCGGTCTACCGAGCCGCGGTGGTTTAGGGGGGATCGTGGACGGAAGGGGATGGCATTGGATGTGGCGCACTGGGTGCGCTTCTGCGCTCTTAGGCGGCGTAGTCCTGAACTTCGTCCGGGGCGACGAAGACGGGTCCCTGGTCGGCCCAGACCGAAAGCTCGATTGGCAGTCCATCCTCTGGAGCCTGCCAGAGGCGGTATTCTTCCTCGATCCCCAAGGGCGGATTGTCGATTTGAATCCAGCGGCCGAACAAATTTCCCGGCGAACGCGGCGCGAACTACTGGCCAGCGGGGACTTATTTTTCCGGCCAGTCGCGAACCATGAGGCTGGCAGGGCAAATGAACGGATCGTGACTCGCGTGGTGGGAGGCGAGCTGGTCCGCAAGGAACGTTGCCTTTTCGAGCGCGGAGAGAATGTCCAACCGTTGGAGGTCCTGCTCTCCGGCAGTCCTTTGCGGGATTCCTCAGGAACCTTGATTGGCGCTCTGATGCTCATTCAGGACATTACCGAAATCAACGAGCTTCAACGCCAGCTCGCCAGCAGCGAGCGGCACTTCGCAGTGGGTCAGATGGCTGGCGGCCTGGCACACGATTTCAACAATGTTCTCAACACCATCTCGCAGGCGGTCAGGGTCCTGGAGATGGAGCCGGAGCGTACCGCACGCGACCATCAGATGTTCGACATCGTTGACAACGCGGTGCGGAGAGGGAGCGAGGTAATCGCCAATATCCGGGGGTACTTACAGGGGCGCCAGGAGCCGCGGTCTCGCATCGATATGGGCCGCTTGCTGGAGGAAGTACTGGACCTTACGGGGCCACTGATCGCGATACATGACGACGTCGAGGTGGAGCGCCTGATGGACAACGGCTGTGAAGTCTACGCCAACGCCCCGGAGCTACGGCGCGCCTTCACGAACCTCATCTTGAATGCAGTGGACGCCATGCCCGAGGGGGGAACGCTGACTGTGCGCTGCTCGCGCAGCGGAGGCAACATTGTAGCCGGCGTGAAGGACACCGGAATCGGGATTGCGCCGGAGGCGCAGAAGATGATCTTTTCGCCATACTTCACGACCAAGGCCAAAGGCACGGGATTGGGATTGGTCGGCGCCCGGCGCACCATCAAAGCACAGGGCGGGGACATCGGCTTCGACAGCGTACCTGGCTCCGGCACTACCTTCTATGTCACGTTGCCGGTCGCCAAGCGAGAGATCAATGGCTCCCAGGCCGCGTAGGCAGTTGCCTGCCGGCGATGAGATCGGGTGGGAATCCGGTTATCGGCCAGTGCTCCGCCCATGACCGCTTCAAGGGCACGCGGCGGAACCCGGGATCAGTTGACGGTTGAAGCTGGAGGAACCGCGGCCATTGCCCGAGCAGCGCCATTCTCTCCATTTCGCCGCTGCGTCGGGGCCGGTGGGACCGCCGCCGTCGCCTGGGCCAGTATCCGATGATGAATCGTAAACAGAGCCAGCTCCAGACGATCAGAAACGCCGATTTTGTCGAAGATATTGCGCAGAGCGTTCTTGACCATCTGTTCGCTGGTGTAGAGCTGCGAGGCGATCTCCCGGTTTTTGTAACCTTGTACGATGGCGGAAATGATTCGCAACTCCCGGTCCGAGAGACGGTCCCGCACCCTGGCTCCGACAAGGTCCTCGCTCACACCGCTGTCCATGTTCGGTCCCTGCAGGAATGGTTCCCCACGCGACAACCGGCGAACCGCCTCCACTACGACGCTGCCGCTTGCGCTACGGTAGATCACGCCCTGCGCTCCCATGCGCATGAAGTCGGACGCCGTCTCCGTGTTTTCTACCAACATCAGTAACGCGACATTTCTGGCGTTGGCGATCTCCTGGATTTCGGGCAGCACCGGCAGGAAGCTGGTGGAGAGGATCAAAACACGCGACCGAAGTTTCTCCAGGGTGTTTAGCAGCTGTTCAGGCGATTGGGGTTGTCCGACAATGCGGATATCTTCCTCAACCGCCAACACCTTGGCGATCCCGGCACGAAAGATCGCTTGATGATCGGCGATGATGACGTTGATCATG
This sequence comes from uncultured Acidobacteriaceae bacterium, assembly GCA_963791975.1. GTDB lineage: Bacteria > Acidobacteriota > Terriglobia > Terriglobales > Acidobacteriaceae > Bog-257. Next base: position 726,537 of record CAWBUJ010000001.1, read on the forward strand.
AATTGAAACTCGCTTTGCAGTCCCGGTTGTCTCGCGTAAGCGTCACATCCTGCGGAACCCTGCTGCGAGTTCAAGAGCGAAGATCACCTTCACCTCGTCCGGAACGGGGGGATGCACTGGTTCTGTCTTATACCACGGAAGTCAGCGGAACAATAGCCCTTTGGTCTATTAACAACGTAAAATCCCACCAAGGGGGCCACTAGATTGCTACTTATTTAAAGCACCCGCTACCTCACTCTCGCTTTAACCAGGTCTATGAGTCTTGATTCGCTAATTGGCTTCTCTCCCTGTTGAAACTGGAAACCACATACTAAACCCTTCACCACTGGCGACTGGCCAAGAACTGACTGTATCATCGAAGGCTTGGCAGCTACCTTCACATCCTCTCGCATTGAAACCCGGCCTAATTGGGCTGAAGTCTCGCTCTCCGCTCTGCGCCACAATTTCCGTGTTCTGCAGGATCATGTGGGCGCGGGCGTCACCATTTGCGCGGTCGTGAAATGCAATGCCTATGGACACGGCGTGGAGGAATGCGCGCCCGCGCTTGAGCAGGCAGGCGCGAAGTGGTTTGGCGTGACCTCCACCGACGAAGGCGTCTTGCTGCGCGAGGCCGGCGTGGCCGGCCGCATCCTCATCATGTGCGGCCTGTATCCCGGCGAAGAAGAAGACGCGCTTCGCCACCACCTGACGCCGGCTGTTTTTCGCCTTGAAGACGCGCAAGCCGTGGCCAGGACCGCAGCTCGCCTGGGCCTTACCGGCAAAGTTCCCATTCATCTCAAAATCGACACCGGCATGGCGCGCCTCGGGCTTCCCTTCGCCGACGTAGAGTCGTTCGCCGAAGGCGTGAAGCGCCTGCCGCAGGTTGAGGTGGAGGGCACGTTCAGCCATCTGGCATCGTCAGAGGTGCTTGACGACGAGGGCACCCGCCGGCAGATCGAACGCTTTGAAGCCGCGCTGCGCGTGCTCGCGGCGCACGGTCTGCATCCGCCGTTGCGCCATCTCGCCAACAGCAGCGCGGTGGGAGCGCGTCCCGACACCTGGCACAACTTCGTGCGTCCTGGGCTGGCGCTCTACGGATATGAGCAGCCAGTTTGCAATCGTGATGGCTCGCCGGTGACGGATGTCTCGCCTTTACCGCTGAAGCCTGCACTGGCGTGGAAGACCCACGTGCTCGGACTGCGCGACGTGCCGGCCGGCCAGGCGCTGGGATACGGCGGCGCCTATGTCACCTCTGCCCCGGCGCGCATCGCCGTCGTCTCGGTCGGCTATGGTGACGGTCTGGCGCGAAAAATCTCCATCGCTTCCGCGGGTGCTCCGGAGACCGCGACCGGCCGCGGCCAGGTCTTGCTGCGTGGCCAGCGGGCGCCCATCGTGGGGCGCATCTCCATGGACCTCACGCTCGTGGACGTGACCCGCGTAGCAGGCGCCGCGATCGGCGATGAGGTGGCCCTTATCGGCCGCAGCGGCGAGCAGGAGATCACCGCCTGGGACCATGCCCGCTGGGCCGACACCGTGGTTTACGAAACCCTCTGCAACCTGTCGAAGCGCGTTCCCCGCCGGCATGCGTGGTAAAAAGGCAGTTGGCTCGAAACTCACAACTGGCAACTGATTTTATCGCTCGCACATCTCCAATCCGCATGGATGTTCCGCCCGACGGTTCCACCGACGCGCGGCTGGGACGCATTGTGCGTCTGTTGAGCGACAACGCCACCGTGGTCATCAGCGGGACACGCATCGCCGAAGAATTGGGCACCACGCGCTCTGAAGTTTGGCGGGCGGTGCAACATCTGCGCGAGCTCGGCCTGCAAATCACCGGTCACCCCGCGACCGGCTATCAGCTCGAAACCGTTCCCGACCTCCTGCTGCCGGACATCCTCGGCCCGCTGCTCAAGGGCACGATGTTCGCTTCGCGCATTCATCATTACTTTCGCGTTGGCTCGACCAACGTCGCCGCCATGCAGTCCGCCGCTGATGCCGAGCCCGAAGGTGCAGTCTTCGTCGCCGAGCAGCAGACTGCCGGCCGCGGCCGTGGAGGCCACACCTGGGAGTCGGCGCAGTCCCTCGGCATTTACGCTTCTGTCGTTTTGCGTCCCATTCTTCCGCCCGCCGACGCGTTGCTGCTCTCCCTCATCGCCGGGATCGCCGTCGCCGAAGCGGTCGAGACGACGACTGGCCTGCATCCCGACCTGCGCTGGCCCAACGATGTGCTGCTGGACGGCCGCAAGTTCTGCGGCATTCTCACCGAGATGAACGCCGAGCCCACCCGCGTGCGCTATGTCGTCGTCGGCATCGGAATCAACGTCAACCACGCGTCGTTCTCCGGCGATCTCGCCCCCATCGCAACCTCATTACGCATGGAGAGCGGGCGCGAATGGTCGCGCGTCGAACTCACCGCCGCTCTGCTAAAATCGCTCGACAGCGAGTACCGCAAGCTCGTCGACGGCGGCGCAGCCGCGCGGGCGGCGATTCTGCGCAGCTTCGAGGAGCGCTCCTCGTTTGCCCGCTCGCGCCTGGTGTTGGTCGAGGAAGACGGCGGCTACGAGGGCGTTACTGAAGGACTCGACGACCGCGGCTTTCTGCTGGTGCGCGCCGCCTCGGGGTTGCGCACCGTCTTCTCCGGGGGAGTTCGCGCCGCCGACGGAAAGTGATTCATGCTTCTTGTCCTGGATGTAGGCAACACCAACACGGTCCTCGGCGTTTTCGAAGCCAACCCCGCTGAGCACGGCGTCGTCCATTACGGACGGCTCATCGCCAACTGGCGCGTCTCGACTACCAAGACCCAGACCGTTGACGAATACGGCGTCCTCTTCCGCAACCTGTTTGCCATGCACGAGCTGGAAGTCGCCTCGGTGCAGGGCACCGTCGTCTCGTCTGTAGTGCCGCCCCTCGATTCCACCCTGCGCGAGGTGTGCGAACGCTACTTCCACTCCCGGCCTCTCTTCATCGAGCCCGGCGTCAAGACCGGCATGCCCGTCCACTATGACAACCCTGCCGAGGTGGGCGCTGATCGCATCGTCAACAGCGTCGCCGCATTCGAGAAGTTTGGCGGCCCCTGCATCGTGGTGGACTTCGGCACCGCGACCACCTTCGACGTGGTTTCGGCCAAGGGCGAGTACATGGGCGGCGTCATCGCGCCCGGCATCGGCATTTCGGCGGATGCACTCTTCGAGCACACCGCGCGCCTGCCGCGCGTGGACATTCGCAAGCCCGCGCGGGTGCTGGCGACCAACACGGTCGGCAGTGTGCAATCGGGCCTGTATTACGGCTACATCGGTTTGATCGACGGCATCCTCGAGCGCCTGATGGCGGAGCTGGACGCCAAGGTCACCGTGGTCGCCACCGGCGGCCTTGCGGCTCTGATGGCCGGCGGCTCCAAGTACATTCGCGAAGTGGACGACCTGCTGACTCTCGATGGGCTCAGGATCATCTACGAGCGCAACCTCGCGCCCGCGCGGAAGCGAGGCGAGCATACGCCGGTCAACGCCGAGTCGCGATAGGAACCAGCGCCGAAGGCGGAATGCTGGGTAAAGTGGGAAAGGAATTGGAGTCCCGTAGGGACGGCACTGTTCTCACGCACACACGTTTGGACCGGGATATTCGCCAATTCCACCCCGTGCAGACCCCATGACACCGTGGAAACCTACTTCAACTACTTCACCGAAATCGAGGAGCACTTCCAGCGACGGCGCGGGACCTTGCTGCTGCTGTCGCCGCTCGACTGGGCGCTGATGGAAACCTGGAAGGATGCAGGCATCCCGCTGGAAGCGGTGCTGCGCGGCATCGATACCACGTTCGAGAAATGGGAGCGGCGTCCGGCCCGCTTCCGCAAAGTGAATGGCCTTGCCTACTGCGCGCAGGAGGTGCTCTCCGCGGCGGAAGAGATGAAGGAAGCGGCCGTCGGCGCTTCCCCAAAGCATCCCCGCGATACCGGCCTGGACCTGCCCGCGGTGGCGGAGTTCCTGATGCGCAATGCCGAACAGTTGCGGCGCTCGCAGTTGCCCGCGTCAGCCCAAGCCTTGGCGATTGAAACGGCAGCCACCCTGCACAGCCTGGCCGAATCGCTGTCGGCCGGTACGCCGCTGCGGATGGAAGATCTCGAAAGACGGCTGACGGTTGCCGAGGAGAAGCTGTTTGCCGGCTTGCTTGCGGCCACTCCGGACGAGGCCCTGCTTGATGTTCGCACCGAAGCTGACCGCGACCTTGCGCCTTACCGTCGCAAGATGACCGCGCCGCAGATCGAACAGCTTCACAAGCAGTATGTCCACAAACGGCTGCTGGACCAGTATCGCATTCCGCGGCTGAGCCTGTTCTACATGTAGCTTTGAAGGGGCGCGCCTTTAGGTGTGGCGTTGCATGTCCCTGTTATTGTCGTTACGAGCAGGCTTTTAGGCCGCGAGGGATCTGCGTCTCCGCGACTGGCACGTGTACAGGTTCGAAGCTCAGAACCGAGCCCGAAGGGCGGAATAAATTTAGCCCAGGGCGTAAGAGCCTGTTACGAAACTCGGCACTTAGGGCAAGAGGCTATGGCAGTGAGTGCGGATAAAGGTTAGTTTAGCCACATGGCCTACATCACAGGCGAAGCGCGGGAGCAAGTGACGATGTTTCCGCTAACCTTGGACGAGTTCCTTCCCGCCGATCATCTGTGTCGGGTAATCGAAGCGTTCGTGAAGCGGCTGGGGATGCAGGAGCTGGGATTCGAGCGCGCCGAGCCGGCGGAGACAGGGCGGCCGGGCTACGATCCGCGCGATCTGCTGAAGCTGTACTTGTACGGTTACATGAACCAGCTGCGTTCGTCGCGGCGGCTGGAGGCGGAGTGCGTGCGCAACGTGGAAGTGATGTGGCTGCTGGGACGGCTGCGGCCCGATTACAAGTCGATTGCGGAGTTTCGGCGCCTGCATCGCGAGGCGGTGAAGGCGGCGGGAGCGGAGTTAGTGCGGTTGGCGCGCGAGGTGGGTTTAGTGCGGGGCGAGTGGGTGGCAATCGACGGCTCGAAGTTTCGCGCGGTGAGCAGCGCCCAGCGGGTACGCGAGCGGGATGCTGTAGAGCGCTATCTGCAGGAGATGGAAGCGGCCGACGCGCAAGATGACGTAGTGATCGACCACAGCGCGATGCAGGCGGCGCTGCAGAAGCTGGGCAACGATCCTGAGCCGGAGGCGCGGTTCATGCGGACGACGGAGGGCAAGCGTCCGGCGTACAACGTGCAGGCGGCGGTGGATGCCGAGTGCGGCATTATCGTGGCACAAGCGGTGACCACGGAGGCGACGGACAATCGCAGTCTGCTGCCGATGGCGGAGGCGGCGCAGCAGGCGGTGGGCTCGCCGGAATCGCTGCACGTGGTGGCGGACGCGGGCTACTCCAACGGAGAGCAGGCGGCGGGGTGTGAAGCGCGCGGGATTGAGCCGCACGTGGCGGCCAATCGCAGCGTGAACAGTCAAGGCGATGGCCAGATGTTCGCGGGGAGCGAGTTTTATCACGACCAGACCACCGACACCATGGTGTGTCCGGCGGGCCAGAGATTGCAGCGGAAAGCAGTGCAGAAAAAGCGGCGACAGGTGGTGTATGTAGGCGAGGCGGCGGTGTGCGGAGCCTGTCCCTTGCGGGCGCATTGCACCACGGCGGCACGGCGAACGGTGAAGCGGCACATTTACGAAGCGGCACTGCAGCGCATGCAGCAGCGGGCAACGGCAGAAGCCATGCGACTGCGACGCTGTGTGGTGGAGCGGGTGTTTGCCGCGCTCAAGTATGGCAGTTTCGGACATCCGCGCTTTTTGCTGCGTGGGTGCGGCGGCGCGCAAACGGAAATCAGCCTGGCGATGATGGCCTACAACCTCAAGCGCATGATGGCGGTGCTGGGAGGCATAAGCTTACGAGCCGCCCTGGCCCGCTAGCCCAACCGGAAAACCGGTGCCCCGCATAATGCGTTGGGGAACCGAGTGGTCCGAATATCCGTCGCTCCTGAGCGGAGTAAGCAAGAGTTTCGTAACAGGCTCGTAAGCCCTGGGTAGGAATGTCATCGTGAATTGAGTCCCGTAGGGTCGGCACAGAACGCTGGGGGAACGAGATTCTGTGTCGTCCCCGTGGGACTCGGATGGTGAATACACATGTAACCCAGGACTCACGTCCTGGGCTACGATTCTGTCGCCCTACGGGCTGGTGAAGCGGCTTGTTATTACAAATCGAAAAACTCGTGTACGGCAGCGAAGGCCTGGCGCGTTTGCCGGCCGACGCGCAGGGCCGAGGCAAGACCGCCTTCGTGCCGTTGGTAATCCCCGGCGAGCAGGTTGAAGCCTCCCCGGTCGAGACTCGCCCCGGCTTCGTCCGCGCCCGGCTCGACAAAGTGCTGGTCCCTTCGCCGGAACGCGTCGAGCCCGGCTGTCCTTACTTCGGAGGCTGCGGTGGATGCCATTACCAGCACATCGAGTATGACGCGCAGTTGCGCTATAAGGCCGACATCCTGCGCGAGACCCTGCGCCGCACCGCCAAGCTTGAACTCTCAGAGGAAATTCAGCTCCATTCGTCGGAGCCGTGGCACTACCGCAACCGCACTCGCATGCGAGTGCGCCACGCACCGGAGTTCGCGCTGGGTTACCACCGCTCCAACTCGCACGAGGTGCTTCCGGTCGAGAGCTGCCCGATCAGCTCCCGCCTCGTCAATGACGCGATTGCTGCGGTGTGGAAGCTGGGGCGCGAAGGCACAGTTCCCCGCTCGGTGCACGGCCTGCAATTCTTCGCCAACCATGACGACACCAGGCTTCTAGTGGAAGCTTATGTGCGACCCGGCGATGACACCTCGGGTAGAGCGGGCCTTGAGGCCCGCGGTCGCGGTCGCGACCCTGTTTTGCCTCCGCCGCTGAGGTCACAGACCTCAGCGGCGGAGACGATTTCCCTTCATGCCGGCGACGCGGGCCTGAAGGCCCGCTCTACCCGGACGCATCAACCTTTCAACTGGTCTAAGCAGTTCCCGCCCTTCGCCGCCGCGCTGCACAAGGCCCTGCCGCAGATGGCCGGGGTCGTGGTCTTTCAGACGTCTGCCGTGGAAGACGAGAGCCGGCAATACGCGCCGCTCTCTGCGAGTCATTCCGAGCCGGCGCAGACGATCGGCGCAGAATCGCTCGTATACCACGCTGTGGGACACGACTACCGGGTCGGTGGAGGCTCGTTTTTCCAGACCAACCGCTTCTTGACCGAAACGTTGGTGCCAATCGTTATCGGCAATACGACAGGCCGCGGCGCACTCGATCTCTACGCCGGAGTCGGCCTGTTCGCGGCGCAACTGGCGCGTAACTTCGATACCGTATTGGCGGTTGAGTCTTCTCCCCACTCCTTCGCCGATCTGCGCCACAACGTGCCGCCCAACGTGAAGTGCATCCGTTCGACGACGGAGCAGTTCCTCGCCGAACGGGCCGCCAAACTGGCGCCCGATCTGGTTGTGGTCGATCCCCCGCGTGCCGGACTGGGCGAGCAGACGGCCCGGGCCTTGGGTCGTATGACCCTCCCGCGTGTGACCTATGTCTCATGCGATCCGGCAACTCTCTCCCGCGACTTGCGTATCCTGCTAGAATTTAATTTCCGGGTCGAGCAAGTGCACCTGGTGGACATGTTTCCGCAAACCTTCCACATGGAAACGGTCGTGCACCTGGCGCGCTAGCTTGATGACCCTCCCCGGAGCTTTACCCTCATGCGCGTCGAGTCTCTGTGCGATGAGGTGTAGGAGGCTGTCATGTACGCGATCGCCATTCTTCGTTATCGCAAACCGCTGGAAGAAGTGCAGAAGCACGTTGACGCGCACCGGGCGTATTGCCAGGGCTTGAAGCAGGAAGGATTGCTGATTGCCTCCGGACCGCTGGTGCCGCGTAATGGTGGCGCATTCCTGCTGCGCGTTCCCGACGACGAAGCTCAGGCGACGCTGGACAGCATTCGCGACAACGATCCCTACACCCGGTTCGGAATCGCGCAATACGAAGTGTGGCCCTGGGCCCCCGCCTTTGGCGCGGAGGACCTGGACCGCCTGTAACCTTTCCTGGTTCTGAGGTAGCGCGACTGGCACCGAGTGGCCGTAGCGACGACCTCATTTTCGACAAGCGCTGTTGGTGCACCTGCGCCCGCGGGGACGAACTTCTACTGCGGCGGCCAGGAGCCGATCTTCGTCGCAGCCCTCGCCTTCTCCCTCGGCATTGTTGCCGCCAATTATTTTTGGCGCTCCCCCTTCGCGTGGCTGGCTGCCTTCCTCGTGGCCATGGGCGGCGCGTTGTTCTTCTGCCGTCGCTCGCCGCAGATGGCCTTTGCGCTGGCGCTGCTGTCCGCCGCTCCGCTGGGCGGTTTCTATCTTCAAACCCGCGACGCAGCACAGCCAACCGTGTCAGAAATTCTGCAGCCCTTCGCGACCGGCCAGAATGAAGTCGAAGTAACCGGATATGTCGTTCGCGAAGGTCTGGTGCGCGATAGCCGCTACGGCGGCAGGCAGGAGTCCGTGGATGTAAAAACCGAGCGCCTTCAGCAAGGTGACCGCGTACTCGATGCCGGCATCGGCATCCGGCTCACGGTCTACAGCAAGCAGACGGAGGAGGAGGAAGCCCGCCAGACCGGCACGGAATCGCCGCTGCGCATATACACGTATGGGCAGCGCCTGCACTTCACCGCCAAGCTCCGCATACCGCGCAATTACAGAAACCCCGGCGCGGTGGACATGGCTGGCTATCTTGCATCGCAGGGAATCCGCTTGACTGGTTCGGCGCGCGCCGGCAGTGTCGAGGTGCTGCCTGGATTTACCGGCAGCCGCATCGGGCTCTGGCGAAACGCAGCGCGACGCAGTGTGCTGACGCACATCATGCAGCTTTGGCCGGGCGAGCGCGGCGCTCTCATGCAGGCCATGCTGATTGGAGGCCGGGCTTTTTTCGGCCGCGACATCAAAACCGATTTCCAACGCACCGGCACCTACCACATCCTGGTGGTCTCGGGCATCAATGTCGGCATTCTCGCGTTCGCAGCCTTCTGGATGCTGCGTCGGCTGCCGATGGGCGAGACCTGGGCGACCATTACCACCATTCTGCTGTCCTGGGGCTACGCCTTCCTGGCCGACCTGGGATCGCCGATTGTGCGTGCCACCATCACGCTCAATATTTACCTTCTCACTCGATTGCTGTTCCGCGATCGCACGGCGCTCAACGGACTTGGGATCGCGGCGCTCGGCATTCTGCTGGTCAATCCTCGCGCCCTGTTCGAGGCCAGCTTTCAGTTGACGTTTCTGTCCGTGATTGCAGTGGCCGGAATTGCGGTGCCGATTTTGCGCCGTGCCCTTTATCCGTTGCAGCGGGCGCTTCGCAATGTGGACTCGCCGGGGTTCGATTTCTCTCTGCCAACGCGGGCCGCGCAGTTTCGTGTTGACATGCGATTGGTGCGCGAACAACTGGGCTATGTGGTTGGATCGCGCGCCGCTAACGTTGTGGTCGTTCGGGGCGCTGGCTTTCTTCTCGGCGCGGCCGAGCTCCTCTTCATCTCGACCGTCATCCAGATTGCGCTGGCGCTTCCCATGGCTTGGTACTTCCATCGCGCTACCACCATGGCCCTGCCCGCCAATGCGTTGGTCATTCCCATCGCCGAAGTGCTCCTGCCCGCCGCGGTCGTGGCGGTGGCGCTGTCCTACGTATCGGCTTGGCTGGCCTATGTCCCTGGCGTGGTGAGCGCTCATGCGCTGGATGCCTTGACGGGAACCATTCGCGTCATCGGCCACATGCGCATCTCAGATGTGCGGGTCCCGACGCCGAGCCTCGCGGTGTGCTGCGCCGCCGCGGCTGCCTTCGCACTGGCTCTGCTGCTGGCGCGACGGCGAACGCTGCTCGCCGCAATTGGCATCGTGGGACTGCTGGTAGCGGCGGCGGCGATTGTCTTTTTCCCGCCAAAACCGCAGTGGCGTCCCGGCGTCCTGGAGATCACCGCGATCGATGTTGGGCAAGGCGACTCGCTGCTGCTGGTTACTCCTGAGGGCAAGACCTTGCTGCTCGATGCCGGAGGCATGACCGGCAACTCGCAATCGGATTTCGACGTGGGCGAAGAGGTGGTGTCGGCTTATCTCTGGTCGCGCGGCATTTCGCGGCTCGACGCCGTCGCCGTCTCCCACGCGCACACCGATCACATAGGCGGAATGCGCAGCATCATCGCCAATTTTCGGCCGCGGGAGCTGTGGTACGGGGTGGAGTCGCTGAGTTTCCCATTTCGGGAATTATTGGAGACGGCGAAGTTGTTCCACGTGGAACTCAAGGCCCTAAACGCCGGTACGACCTTTGACTATGGCGGCGCCCAGGTTCGCGTGCTGAACCCCATTTCGGGAATGCCAGCCGACGATCCGCCGCAGGACGACGAGTCGCTGGTCTTGCGCATCCAATTCGGCGAAACTTCCGCGCTCCTGGTCGGAGACGCGCACCGGCGAATCGAGAAATTGCTGGCGACCGAAGCTCCGCAGGCGGACCTGCTGAAAATCGGGCATCACGGCAGCGTAACCTCCAGCACGCCGGAGTTCCTGGCGGCGGTCAAGCCGCGCTGGGCGATCGTTTCGGTCGGCCTCTACAACTCGTTCGGTCACCCGCGACCGGAAGTGATGCAGCGCTTGGCCGACGCCAACATTCGAACCTATCGCACCGATCTGACCGGAGCCGTGTCGTTCTTGCTCGACGGCAAGACGCTGACGGCTACGCCGGCTCCTCGCTGACCGCCTCGTCCGCATCGGTGGTTGGGCTCTTGCGGTAAGCCTCGATGGTCTCCACCGCCTCTTCCGCCTGGTCGGGACGCACCAGCACCACCACGCCGCCCACGCCGGGCAAAATGTCCTGCGGCGCCTCGCGGTTCTGGGTCATGGCTTCGATGCCCGCCGACTCCAGCAAGCCGCGCACCACCATTGCCTCCGATTCCTCGTCGGTGTCGAACACCTTCACCAGTTCCGCGTGATCCTCTGCTGCCTCTGCCATGGTTCCTCCGTGGTTTCGATGCAAATGGCAGCTCCGGCCGTTTGCAAAGGTGCTACATAGTTGGCTGCAAAGCCAACGTTTCGGTGTATGATGCCGCCCAACCATGCACGCCCGCCAGCGGGGCGGCGTCGGACATCCAAATTGTAGCGGAAAGCGAGCGCGCGCCGTCGAACCGGCCGCTACATTACGAGCTTTTCTTTTGAGGGGAAACCTGATGGGCCTATCGGAGCGCGAAGACCAGGGCAGACAACAGCCCAGCACCAGCGAACAACAAGAGCAGCAGGAAGAGCAACGCAAGCTGCGCCGACTCCAGGTGATGATGAACATGGTCATGTCGGTCATCAGCCAGGACGAGCGCATGACGGTGGAGGAGGCTTCGGAGCTGGCGGCCAACGCCAAGCGCGCCGCTTTGGCCATGTTTCCCGACAAGGAGTTCGCCTACGACATCCTCTACAAGCCGCGCCTGCAGCGGCTTATGGCCGAACGCTTCCGGATGCAATGAAGATGGGATATCTGTCAAGTTATACCGACCTTTGAGAGTTTGTCAAGTTATATAACCTTGAGTGGGGCCTGCTCAGTCTTCGATCACTCCGGCCATCTGCGGCAGTTCTTTTGTGCAGCATGGCGGGGAACGGCCGTAGATCGTCTGTCATCCTGATCTACTGGCTGGGCGAGGAAGCGGAATTGCGTCAAGTTATGTAACCTTTTCGAGATCGGGTGCCCCCCAACCTTCCTTTGGTTGGGTGGGAGGGTCTCCTCGCGAGCTTCGATTCAGATTGAGTTCATGCAAGTTGAGCGGCCAAATTGCCCGGTGCCCCTCGATAAGAGTGAAGGCGTTGTCAAGGCGTAGTTTCCTGGGCGGCGCGTGAGCACCGCGATCTTCGCCAGAATTCCCGATTTTCGCAACATCGCTTGTGCCGTCCCCGAGGGACTCGACCGTCTTCTCACGCCTACCCACCCCTGAAGAGCCTGTTACGAAACTCGGCACTTAGGGCAAGAGGCTATGGCAGTGAGTGCGGATAAAGGTTAGTTTAGCCACATGGCCTACATCACAGGCGAAGCGCGGGAGCAAGTGACGATGTTTCCGCTAACCTTGGACGAGTTCCTTCCCGCCGATCATCTGTGTCGGGTAATCGAAGCGTTCGTGAAGCGGCTGGGGATGCAGGAGCTGGGATTCGAGCGCGCCGAGCCGGCGGAGACAGGGCGGCCGGGCTACGATCCGCGCGATCTGCTGAAGCTGTACTTGTACGGTTACATGAACCAGCTGCGTTCGTCGCGGCGGCTGGAGGCGGAGTGCGTGCGCAACGTGGAAGTGATGTGGCTGCTGGGACGGCTGCGGCCCGATTACAAGTCGATTGCGGAGTTTCGGCGCCTGCATCGCGAGGCGGTGAAGGCGGCGGGAGCGGAGTTAGTGCGGTTGGCGCGCGAGGTGGGTTTAGTGCGGGGCGAGTGGGTGGCAATCGACGGCTCGAAGTTTCGCGCGGTGAGCAGCGCCCAGCGGGTACGCGAGCGGGATGCTGTAGAGCGCTATCTGCAGGAGATGGAAGCGGCCGACGCGCAAGATGACGTAGTGATCGACCACAGCGCGATGCAGGCGGCGCTGCAGAAGCTGGGCAACGATCCTGAGCCGGAGGCGCGGTTCATGCGGACGACGGAGGGCAAGCGTCCGGCGTACAACGTGCAGGCGGCGGTGGATGCCGAGTGCGGCATTATCGTGGCACAAGCGGTGACCACGGAGGCGACGGACAATCGCAGTCTGCTGCCGATGGCGGAGGCGGCGCAGCAGGCGGTGGGCTCGCCGGAATCGCTGCACGTGGTGGCGGACGCGGGCTACTCCAACGGAGAGCAGGCGGCGGGGTGTGAAGCGCGCGGGATTGAGCCGCACGTGGCGGCCAATCGCAGCGTGAACAGTCAAGGCGATGGCCAGATGTTCGCGGGGAGCGAGTTTTATCACGACCAGACCACCGACACCATGGTGTGTCCGGCGGGCCAGAGATTGCAGCGGAAAGCAGTGCAGAAAAAGCGGCGACAGGTGGTGTATGTAGGCGAGGCGGCGGTGTGCGGAGCCTGTCCCTTGCGGGCGCATTGCACCACGGCGGCACGGCGAACGGTGAAGCGGCACATTTACGAAGCGGCACTGCAGCGCATGCAGCAGCGGGCAACGGCAGAAGCCATGCGACTGCGACGCTGTGTGGTGGAGCGGGTGTTTGCCGCGCTCAAGTATGGCAGTTTCGGACATCCGCGCTTTTTGCTGCGTGGGTGCGGCGGCGCGCAAACGGAAATCAGCCTGGCGATGATGGCCTACAACCTCAAGCGCATGATGGCGGTGCTGGGAGGCATAAGCTTACGAGCCGCCCTGGCCCGCTAGCCCAACCGGAAAACCGGTGCCCCGCATAATGCGTTGGGGAACCGAGTGGTCCGAATATCCGTCGCTCCTGAGCGGAGTAAGCAAGAGTTTCGTAACAGGCTCTGAAGCGGTGGGCTTCCTTATCTCGTCCCGCGGGGCGGGACTCTCGCGCGTGGCGACTCCAACACCGATGTTATTTGCCATCCCCTGCCCATGTTTCGCTACACCAGTCCCGCCCTGCGGGACTCGCGCGCGTGGTGACTCCAACACCGATGTTATTTGCCATCCCCTGCCCATGTTTCGCTACACCAGTCCCGCCTTGCGGGACTCGCGCGCTGGGCCACCCGCCGAAAGCCGACGGCGGGGCGACGCCAATATTCATTTGACTTCCCAACTAAACCAGCGCAAAATCCCGTGATTCCGGTCACGACGCGGAACGAGCGCCAGTTCTCTTACCATCGTGATTTGGACAGGTTCCCCACGAAGTAGACCCCGGAAATCCCGTTTCACAGGGCCCTCAACTTTCAGCCAAGGAGGAAAGAATGCGTCACTCTACGTCCACTCTCGCTCGCTTTGTCATCAATGCCCTGACCCCACTTCTTTGCCTCGTGCTGTTTCTGGCCGTGCAGCCCAGCGCCAGAGCTAGCAACACCGTTTACGCGATCAGCGACTCCACCAAGGCTCTCGGGACGCTGAACCTGAACAACGGAAGCTTTACGGCCATTGGAGGCAGCCCCGGCTCGGTCAGTTCGGGCCTGGCCGAACTGGGAAGTAACTTGTATACCGGGACGTATCACGGCAACACTCTGTACCGAGTCAACCTGGACGGCAGCATTACCATGATCGGCAACGGATCCATCAGTGGCGGCGGCGGTTACAGATGCACGGGCGCTACCACGGCGAGTCTGTACGGCTTCGACGTGAACTTGAACCTCTATTCCATCAACGCTGCCACTGGGGCGACTACCATGATCGGGCCCCTCGGGGTCTCCGGGAGCGACCTGGGATGCTCGGCGAATGGAGCCGTGCTCTACGCCACCCTGGATAACGCCAGCCAGTCGTGCCCAACTTCGACCCTCTATTCCATCAACACCAGCTCGGGCGCGGCGACGACGATCGGGTGTACTGGTGTGGCAAATATCAACGACCTCGTATATCAAAACGGTGTGCTGTATGGGAATGCCCAGGACGGCAACCTGTACACCCTGAATACAACGACAGGGACGGCGACTTTCGAAGCCTCCGCAGGTATCGTGTTTTCGGGCATGGCACTGCCCGCATCGACGATCACACTACTTCACAAATTCACCAACGGCCAGGACGGGGGAACCCCATTGGCCGGCCTGACCTTCGATCGGGCTGGGAATCTTTATGGAACAACCGCTTTCGGAGGCTCTTCTACTGATGGCACAGTTTATAAGCTGACGCACAAGGGTTCGGGATGGACCTTCAGCCCGCTTTATGAGTTTGAAGGCGGCAACGATGGAACTTTTCCGGAGGCTCCCGTGACCGTCGGCACCGACGGCAGCCTGTACGGCGTAACGAGCCAGGGTGGCCCCGGAAACGATGGCACAGTCTACCGGCTAAGGCCGCCGGCGACTAGCTGCAGGTCGGCGTTGTGTTTCTGGACGGAAACGCAGCTCTATGCGTTCACGGGAACTAATGGCGATGGATATTATCCAGGATATGGCGCTGTTATTTTCGACAGTGCCGGTAACCTCTACGGCACGACCATCGATGGCGGCAAACACAATAATGGAAGCGTCTACAAGCTGACGCCCGCCGGTCCGCCATGGATGGAGTCGGTCATCTACTCGTTCGCAGCGAACCCCGACGGGTGCCACCCGTATGGCGGTTTGACCTTCGATCCTGCGGGCGATCTTTACGGCACCACATACCAATGTGGCGTAAACAGTGCCGGTACGGTTTACCAGCTAACTCCCTCGGGGAACATGTGGACCGAAGGGATTCTCTATGCGTTTGAAGGCCAATCTGAGAACGACGGCGCCAGCCCCTATGGTGGTCTCATCCTCGATCCATCCGGTAATCTCTTCGGCACCACAAGCCATGGAGGGATTGGCGGTGGCACAGTTTTCGAGTTGACACCCTCGAACGGGGGATGGAACTACTCACAAATTTACGAGTTCCCAGGTACTCACCTGGGGCCGTACGGCGGCCTGGTCAGAGACTCGGCAGGCAATCTCTACGGCACAACCTATGCAGGTGGGCCCTACAGTTCGGGAACAGTTTTCGAGTTAATGCCATCCAACGGTGGCTGGATATATAGCGAGCTTTACGATTTTACGGGCGGTATGGACGGTGCGGGTCCGTATGGAAGCCTGGTGCTCGACGCCGCGGGCAATCTCTACGGCACAACCTCGGCAGGGGGCAACGCTTACGGAACGATTTTCGAACTGATGCCGACGAACTGAGGAAGTGCAATTTGGTACGGGAATCCCACCCAAGCAAAACCAGCTTGGGTGGGGCACGCTGTCTGCCTTTCGGCTGAAGCTTGACCGAGTCCGGAAGTTCGAGATGGGACAGCTTTCCGCACTCGTCGCCCGAACTCTCCCGAGTGTCGAAAACCACGAGACCCAGGGCGCCCAGCGCTTACACCCTGTGTTTGGTGTGCAGGCCGGTCAATAGTTCACCTTAGTGCCACAATTTAATCCACATAAGTGATGTACATCACAGCCTGAAGCGCCGCGCATGTCGTACATTTTCCATTTGATCGGGCCGGGGCTGAGCCGGTTGCTTCCAGCCGTGTTCGGTCGTACTCGTGCCAAGGCCGAAGCCACCCGAGGCTGAGTGCCTGAAGGCGCAATTGCTCGACGCTGAGTGCTGATTATGCCCAAGCGCAAATCATCCGACGAATGGCTGGCCACGTTGCTGCCGCCGCGTCAGTTTCCCGCGACGCCGCTGCTTCCCGGCGGCGGCGCTGTCACCCCCTGCGATTCGGTGCTGGAGATCCCCCTCGACAGCCTGGACGCCAACCCCTATCAGACCCGCACCGCGCTCGACGAAGAATCGCTCCAGGAGCTGGCCCACTCCATCCAGATCATGGGCCTGCTGGAGCCCATCGTGGTGCGGGCCAACGGTGGTGGCCGCTACCAGGTCATCGCCGGAGAGCGCCGCGTCAAGGCCTGCTACATGGCCGGTGTCTATAAAGTCCCCGCGGTAGTGCGCCAGGTCTCCGACGAGCAAGCTGCGGCCATGACCGTCATCGAGAACCTGGTGCGCGAGGACGTCAATGCGATGGACCAGGCGCACGCGTTCCGCCGGCTGGTTGATGAGTTCGGCCTCAGCCCTTCCTACATCGCGTCCCATACCGGCAAGAGCCGCCCTGCTGTCGCCAACTTCCTGCGTCTTCTCCATCTACCGGCGCGGGTGCAGGACATGGTACGCAGCGGCAAGCTCAGCCTGGGTCACGCCAAAGCGCTGCTGGCGCTTTGCGATCATGAGACCTCGGTGGTGCTGGACTTCGCCCGGCAGGCCGCGTCACTCTCGGTCCGCAAGACAGAAAAGCTGGTTGCGCAGTTCCTCGATCCCGCCGTCCCCGATCCATTTGTTGAACCGGGCCGCTACCTTCGTCCGAAGCTACGAGAGGCTGAACGGGAACTGCGCGGCGCACTGGCCGCGCGCGTGGTCGTCGTGGAGAGCCGGGGCAAGGGACACATCCGCATTCCCTT
This sequence comes from uncultured Acidobacteriaceae bacterium, assembly GCA_963791975.1. Classification (GTDB taxonomy): domain Bacteria; phylum Acidobacteriota; class Terriglobia; order Terriglobales; family Acidobacteriaceae; genus Bog-257. The sequence goes on from CAWBUJ010000001.1 coordinate 743,534, forward strand.
CACCGATCTCTACGAATTCGAGCGGCTTTTCGGCAGCCTTACTGGTAAGTGAGCGGATCTCCCACCCTGTCCGCAAGAGCAAGGGAGAACCACCCAGCGAGCGCAACGACGGCACTCGTCGGAGGACCCAGCCGGGCGGGGCGCCGGCTTCGCTATTTGCCGATACTGGTCAGGTAAACCGTCAGCATTCCCCAACCCAGCTTGGCCCGCATCTGCACCGGCAGGTGTTGCGCGTCATCGGTGTACCAGATCCAGACGCGCCCGTGGTTCTTCAGGATGCCGTAATCGCCCTCCGGTCCGACGCGAATTGTCTGGAAGGTGCCGGCCGGGGTCTTCACCTGCTCCTTGCCTTCGACGTGCGCCTGCACGGTCACGGTTTTGTTGCCGTCGTTGAGCGGGAAGCTGTAGTTGGCGCCCGGCAGCAAGGGCAGGCTGGCAACGTAAAGGATGCCGGAAACCACGTCGGTAACACAGCCGGGAATGTCGTTTTCCGTCCGCTTCTGCTCGTTGGTTTTGAGGTTATGTTCCTCCAGCACCGCTTTGTGGCGGCTGTAATCGAAGGTGATCGCGGTGTCCCGCCGATGCGAGCCCTCTTCGGTGTGTTTCATCACTCTCGACGAGCACAGCGTCTTGCCATCGAAATAAGAATTGAAACGGTCCTGCACGCGGTACAACAGCGCGACCACGCTGGTGGAATCGGCGGTCGCGGACACATGTTCCTGCGAGCCGTTGCGTTCGATGCGCACGGTAGCTACACCGGCGTCCCAGAACCGCCATTCGGCCGTGTAATGCAGGGTCTGTCCATGGGGAAACTCGAAACCGGGCCGCAGCGGCTCGATGTGCGCGGCGGCGCCGATCTGGTTGCCGGCCTGGGCTTGGGGAGCCGCCCGGGCTAGTGGTGCGGTTTGAGCGGCAGCCCCGCCGCATTCGGACGGGACTGATCCTGCCAGCGCAAGTGCGAGTATAAGAAAATAACGTTTTATGGAATTCACGGTCACCCGGGGAACCAGAGGATCTTAACCACAAGCGCCGCCAACACGGCCGCGGCGCCCAGCAGGGAATTGTACTCGCGATGCTTGAAATATAACTCGCGCGAGAACCCGCTCATGATTTGACGGAACAACAGGGTATGGGGAAGCAGGCCGGGCACGCGGCGTGCGTAGTCGTCATACTCGCGAAATTGGCCGCGCAGGAATGTCTCTTCCGAGCGGATGACCGGAACGTAAACGACGGCGAACAGCAGAATAATCGCGACGAAGACCCACAGGTCGCGCGCTGCAACCCCAAATCCAACGCCGATGACGATGGAGCCCAGGTACAAAGGATTACGGACGTAGGCGTAGGGACCAGTCATGGCGAGCACCCGGTTCTTCTCCACATGGCCGGAAGCGATGGCGCGCAGCAGAATTCCCAGCAACGCAATGGCGGCGCCGAGCAGGAGAAACGGCCACGTCGGCTTGGCGCGCCAGAGATAGAACGCGGCAAACGCAAATCCGAGCGGCACGCGGATACGTCTCGCGGTACGACTCCAGGCTGCCGTGGCTGCGGACTTGGCCGGCGCCTCAGCCACCGTGGCCTCCTGCCAGTAACTGCTCCGCTGCCGCGATCGCCGCACGCGGTTCGATCGCGATCAAGCCTCGGTCAGGGTCGTCGGTATGACTCGTGTTGTACACACTGTCCGGGCTCCGCAGGACCACGCTGCGCGTCGCGAAAGGACCGTTTCGTTCCGGACGCGTAGGTCCGAACAACGCGACCACAGGAACGCGCAATGCCGCGGCGAGGTGCATGGGGCCGGTGTCACCGCCGATGAACAAGCGAGCGCGGCGGGTGAGAGCAATCAACTCGCCGACCGAACACTTCAGAGGGAATGCGGTCCCGCCACTGGACTCGCGAACTGCGGCGGCGAGTTGCTCTTCCCCGGGACCGTGATTGACCACCACGGCCAGCGAGCGCCCGGTCAAGGCGCGCGCCACCGCTCCGAAGGACTCCGCCGGCCAGCACTTCGCGCCCCATCCCGCTCCGGGATTCAAGATTACAAAAGGTCTTTCGTCAAGCTTTGCGATGAATTCGTCGGCCCAGGTTTCGTCGACAGGATCGCGCGGAAACGGTGGATCGACGTAATCGAGCCGCTGTCCGGCGACCACCGACGCGATGGACAATGCCTGCTGCACCACATGCTCTCCCGATGGGTCGATGATGCGTGTGTAGAACATGGTCGCTGGGGCCTCGCGCGGCTGCGAAGAACCAACTCGTACCTTTGCACCCGAGGCGCGGGCGGCGATCGCCGAGCGCATCGCTCCCTGAAGATCCAAGGCGAGATCGTATTTCATGGCGCGGACTTCGCCAAGGCAGGAGCGCATCTCACGCCAGCTCTCGCCGGATAGCAACGCGTGTCGCCAATTGGAAAAGTTGGCCACGTGGACCCAGTCTGCCAGCGGTTTGAGCGGCGAGCGTGGCGCCATATGCTCGGCTCCGCTGGAGCGCAACAATCCGGCCCACCGCTCCTCGATCAGCCATCCGATTTTCAACTCCGGTCTGGCTAGACGCAACCCAGCGATCGCCGGCATCGCGTGGATGACGTCGCCCATCGCGCTCAACCGCACTACCAGAACACGATCGGGAAACGTCTCGGCGAGTGAGCGCTGGGTTCGACCCTGCGCGAATCGGTCTGGGTTTTTCATGCGGTCGGCCAGGGTTGAAGGGGCACGGCTTCAGCCGTGCCGCGCCTGTGTCTAAATGGGATGGCTTTAGCCGCTGAGGTAACTCGGTTGTTCGAACCGCGAATTCCTTCAGGAGCTAAGCCGTTCGCTGAAAAACTCAGAAACGCAGACCCCTCGCGGGCTGAAGCCCGCTCGTAATGACAAGAAATGAAGGCTTGAGGACGGCACGGCTGAAGCCGTGCCCCTTCTGTGCTTGTACCCATAGCCAACGAATCGATGCGGATTTGCGAAGGGGTAGCGCTCACCGTTCCCTACGCCCCCCGCTCCAGGATTTCAGCCGCGAAAGGAAATCTGTTGTGGAGTGGTCCTTGGCGTCGCCGACGATCTCTACTTGTCCCCCGTACGCCAGCACTTCCTCGCGTTCCGGAACGCTCTCGCGAGTGTAGTCGGTGCCCTTGGCCTGCACGTCAGGACGAATCTCGCGAATGAGACGCGCGCACGTCAGGCTCGTCTGAAGATGACGACGGCATCCACATCGGACAGCGACGCGATGATCTCGGCGCGCTCCGAGGCCGGCATCAGCGGGCGGCCCTCGCCCTTGATCTGGCGCACGCTGTCGTCGCCATTGAGGGCAACGATAAGCTTGCCGCCCAGCGCCTTGGCTCCGCGCAGGTAGCGGACGTGTCCGACGTGCAACAGGTCGAAGCAACCGTTGGCCAAGATGATGCGCTCGCCGCTACGGCGCCATTCGGTTACGCGTTGGCGCAGAGCTTCGCGCGAGAGGACTTTGTGGGCGGCATCGTTCACGTGGTTGTGGTTGCACAATAGCGCTCGATGGCGGCCAGCAGTTCGCCATTGGATACGGTCGCCGTACCGCGTTTCATCACCACAATTCCACCGGCGAAATTGGCGAGCCGGGTGGCATCGGCGGTATCGGCTCCCGCCGCCAGCGCCGCAGTGAAGGTCGCGATCACGGTGTCTCCGGCGCCGGTCACATCCACTACCTGATCGGAACCGAAAATCGGGACAGCCAGCGGCTCGGCATCTTTCTCGAAGGCCACCATCCCATCGCGGCCGCGGGTGATGACCAGCGATTCCAACTCCATCTGGTGCAGCAGCCGTTCGCCCGCCGCCATCAGCTTGTCATCGTCATGGCCGATCTTGGTTCCCAACGCCTCTTCCACCTCGGGCTCGTTGGGAGTTGCCGCGGTAGCGCCTTCAAACTCCAACATGCGATAACGCGAATCGAGGGTGATGGGTTTGTTTTGCAGGCATCGGTTCGACTTAATGAAGTTAAGCAGCCGGGGCGATGCCGCGCCGTAGCCGTAATCGGAGACCAGGAACGCATCGGCCGCAGTCGCATACTCACGGGCCGCGTTCACCAGATTCAGCAAAACCGGATGCAGGTCGTCCAACGGTTCCGGCTCGCGGTCGATGCGCACCACCTGCTGGCGGCTGGTGTGCGACATTCCGGCGACAATGCGGGTCTTGGTGGGCGTGACGTAGCCCTTCGCACGCTCGATGCCGCTGGTCGGGACCTTTTTCTGATGTAACTGTTCCAGCAGAAGGTTGCCGGCTTCGTCGTCGCCGACGACGCCGACGGGGAGAACATTGACCCCCAGCGCAGCCAGGTTCATGACCGCGTTGCCACCTCCGCCGGGAACGATGGAGCGGTCGCGATGTTTGAGGATGAGCACGGGCGCTTCCCGGGAGACGCGCGAGATCTCGCCGAAGACGAACTCGTCGGCGACCAGATCAACCAAAGCTGTGATGGATACGTCACCGAACGACTGGACGATCTTCTTCCAGCGATCTGTGTCTTTCAAGTGTCGGGTCATGAATTCAAATGAGACCGGGGCTCTTAGTCAGGACCATCGAGCTCGGCGCAACCTTTGATTGTCTCACGCGGGCCGCTGCTTTCGCCGGGCAATCGTGGCCAGCATGGCGTCGAGAGCGGCATCGGGATCTTCCAGACACATACGCACTGGCACGATGTGAATTGGTTCGAGCGCTTGCAAGTTGCCCGCGAGATTGACCGCGTCCTTTTCCGTAGTGACCAAGGCAGCCGCACCGGTCCGCTGGCGGAGGCTTACCAAGTCGCGCACGTCGGCGTCCGTGTAGCGATGGTGATCGCGAAAACTGCGCATATCGGCGAGTATCACTCCCGCCGCCTTCAACTGCGAGAAGAAATTCTCCGGCCGGGCGACGGCGCAAAAGGCGATGACGGGCCCTTTGGCCGAAGGGGCAACGACGTCGCGGCGCACTTCCCAGACGAGCTGGTCTTGCAGTCGCAGTCCATCGGCGGAGATGCCGTTCGTAAGCACGACGGCGTCGGCTCGCGCCAAGGATGCAATCGGCTCACGCAGTCGACCCAAGGGCAACAGTGAATCCTGCGCGTCGGTGTCTGCGATCAGCACGATGTCAAAATCGCGCGCCAGGTGCCGGTGCTGAAAGCCGTCATCCAGCAGGTGCAGTTGCGGGCCGAAGGCTGCCTCCGCCGTCTCCCCGGCCCGGTGCCGGTCCTCCCCAACGACCACGTGGACCCCGAGCTTGCGAGCGATCAGCAGCGGCTCGTCGCCGAAGTCTGGCGCGGAACCATTTGGGTCAACGATGGCGACGCCCCGCGTCTGCCGCCGATAGCCGCGGGAAAGGACGTCAAACGCAATGCCGCGCCGCTTCAGCAATTCGCCCAGCAGGATAAGGAACGGGGTTTTGCCGGAGCCGCCGACACTGAGATTGCCGATGCCGATCACCGGCCCTTCGAGGCGGCGAACGTTCATCATGCCGCGGTCGTAGAGTCCGTTACGCGCGCCGACCGCAGCACCATACAGCGCAGAAAGCGGGTTCACGCGCGCCTCTCGGACGGCCGCGCAACCGCGGACCGCGCGGAGCCGGGCAGCAACTCCAGCAGCGCTTCAACCGTCGGTTCCGTTGCTCCCTGCCGGGAGCGCATGACCTCGGACGCGCGACGTCCGAGCGCCCGCCGTTCATCGTCGTTTTCCAACAACTGGAGCACGGTTGCGGTCAGCGATTGGGGGGTGACCACGCGCAGCGCGTCCGCTTGGCGGAAGACCTCGACGATGTCGCGGAAATTTTCCGTGTGCGGCCCCACAAGGATGGGAGCGCCGAACAACGCCGCCTCGAGCACATTATGTCCACCGCGCGGCACCAGGCTGCCACCGATGAACGACAGGTCGGCAAATTCGTACAGCCGGGCCAGCTCGCCAATACTGTCGAGCAGAAACACGCCGCCTGCGAGCGGCTCCCGGCCGTCCCATCGCGAGCGGCGTCGATATCGCAGGCCGGAGGCCGCCAGCAGGGCAGCCACCGGCTCGAAGCGCTGCGGATGACGGGGAGCAATGACCAACAGCGCGCTGGAATACTGCGGAGCAACTTGCCGGAAGGTCTCCAGCAGCATCGTTTCTTCACCCTCGAGGGTGCTGCCGGCAACCAGCAGCGGACCAATGTCCTCACGCTCCAGCGCGGCAGCGAATCGTGACATCAGCTCCGGCTTCGCCGGGGGCCTCACTTCGAACTTCAGATTGCCGCTCACGTGAACGTGCTCTGCGGTCGCGCCCATCTGCACCAGGCGGCGGGCGTCCTGGTCGCTCTGCGCCAGGAAGAGCTGGACATTTTGCAGCACGCGGCGCAGCAGCTTCCTCGCTCGCAGGTAGCCGGGCAGCGAGCGGTCAGAGACCCGGGCGTTCACCACCGCGACCGCCGCACCGGACTGACGCGTCTGGCGCAGCAGGTTGGGCCAGAATTCGCTCTCCGCGAGAACCAGCAGTTTAGGCCGCAGCGCCTGCAAATACGCGCGCACCGCGAAGGGCAGATCGAGGGGAAGGTAGAAGACGTTGCTCTCGCCGAAGCGCTCGCGCGCCAGCTTTTGTCCCGTGTCGGTCGTGGTCGAGACCACGATCCGCCATCCCGGCAACCGCGCCTTCAGTTCCTCGACGACGCGCGAAATCGCCATCACTTCGCCAACCGAGACGGCGTGTACCCAGATGGTTTCGACTGCGGCGCGGTTGAAGAGCCGCTCGGGGACGCCGCCCAGCCGCTCACGCCATCCGGCGCGGTATTTGCCATGGCGCAGCATTTCCAGCAGCCACCAGGGCGTGGTGGTTACCAGCGCGAGCAGCAGGAGAACGCTGTAAAGCCAATACACGCTGCGATTGTAATTGTGCTACGACGATGAACCAAACGCAGTTGAGCATGGCGGCGCAAAAAGCGGATAATCCGGTCATGCGTTCCCGAAGCGGTTTCACGTTATTCATCGCCCTGCTTGTCGTGCTCTCATCCGCCGTGGTCTGGGCTGCCAAAGAGTTCGTCCAGCCCAAAGCCGACAATGCCAACACCTACCCTTCCAAGGACGCCCATCCCAACGAGAAGGTGACAGTCGCGATCGATCTGTATAACGCGCCGCCAAAGGACGACATCTTCGCCACCCACTACAACCAGGAAGGGATTCTTCCGGTGCTGCTGATCGTTACGAACGATGGCGACCAGCCGGTTACGCTCAAAGGCATGCGGGCGCAGTTGGTGAATGCCCGGCGGGCCAAGCTGGAGGCGCTCGAGGTGGACGATGTCTTCCGTCGCGTCGCGCACATTCAGGGCAGTAGCAACCCACGGAACGTGGGCCCCATTACCCTGCCCGGCGGCAACAAGAACAAGAAGGCCCAGCAGCAGTATGACGAGATCATGCGCGCGCACTTCGCAGCGGAGGCGGTCAAGCCGCACTCCACCCGTTCGGGCTTCCTGTTCTTCGACGTGCTGAACGTCCAGCAGCCGGTCGCCGGTGCGCATATCTATCTCACCGGCGTGCACGACAACGGCGGCAACGAACTGATGTATTTCGACGTTCCGGTCATCGCATCGAATGCTGCACAGGCGCCATGATCTTGCGATTTCCGGCAACTGCTGCCCGCGATTTCCCGATTCTTGACCGTACGCAGGTGCGTCGGGTCATATTCGCCGCACAACCTGAATTATGCTGACGCTCCGTCCCGGGTCTTCTCATCTAAAATGGAGATAACTTCGGGCTGAGGAGTTTCCACCCATGCGCCAAGCAGCGTTGTCTGTTGTTGCCCTTCTTGTCTGTTCGTTTTCCCTCCAGGCACAACAAATCCGCGGAGACTACATCGAGTCGCGCTCGACCGACGTTTACGTGGCGCAATGCTTTGCCAACGGCGAAGTGGGGCTGACCGGCAACTACGCGATCATGGCGTGGCAGGTGCAGCAGGGCTCGTGGAACGGCGTCAAGCTTGACGGCCTGACCGTGGCGGCCGCGGTGCGCGCCCGCGCCACTCTGGGCGACCCCTACGGAGATCCCTATCCGGCCGAGGCGGTGCTGATGGTGGACGACGCGGCCAATGCGGCGCAACGGCAAGCCCTGATCGCGCTGGCCCAGCACGAGGGCGGCAGGCTGCTTGAAAATGTCGCGCGTGTCGATTACGTGCCGGTGGTGCTGGATGTGCCGCAGGACCCGAGCGAGGGTCGCGCGCTGCTTCGCGCCGGACATCTGGCGACCATCGCGACCCGCCCGCTGAACCATCACGACCACATCTGCGGCAACGAGGTCAATTTCTATCCGCCGTTGACGAAGGTGGAGAATGCCACCTCGGCGGTGGCTCTCACGGACGAATTCCGCGGCGAGGGTCTGGACTCACAGTGGAGCCTGCATGGAAAGCGCAGCGCGTACATCGCCAGCTTCAGCGAGGGCGGAAGCGGGGTCGCGGCGGCGTACGGAGAGCCGGAAATGCAGCATGGGGGGGAATAACCAGACTCCGCGGGATCTACTCAGCCCCGTGTGCACGGGAATGCTCGACATTCGAAACCAATAGCATGAATCTTGACGATATTCGCACCTTGTACGCCTACAACCGCTGGGCGAATGAGCGCCTGTTCGCGGCGCTTGAAAAAACGAACGAACGCCAATTTACGGCGAATGTACAAAGCAGTTTCCCTTCCATCCAGGAGACCGTCTTCCACATCCTCTTTGCAGAGTGGCTCTGGCTGAAGCGATGGCAGGGCAAGTCGCCGCGATCGAATCTGACCGATCCCGATGTCTCCCTCGCAACCTGGAATACGTTGTCGCCCGGCGGAACGCCGGCTGCGAAAGACTTATCGACGCTGGCCCAGCTAAGGTCGTTTGCCGATTCTATCGAAGAGGAGCGGCACGGGTTTCTGGGCGGACTCAACGAAGATGTTCTGCATGCAAAGCTGGAGTACACCGACATGGCCGGAACTCCATATGCCGGGCCGCTGGTGCAACTGATGCAGCATGTAGTCAATCACGGCACCTATCATCGCGGGCAGGTCACGACCATCCTGCGGCAGGTTGGCGCAGAAGCGGCCTCGCTCGACATGTCCTATTTTTTCCGGGAAGTCGCGCAGAGGGAGTCCTGAGCCAGGACTTAGAACGCCTTTTCCATCATCTGCGGGATGGTGACGAACTCATAGCCCTCGCCCTGGTAGCGGGTCAGGATCCGGTCGCTGGCCGCGACGGTGCGGCTGCGATCGGCGCCCATGCGGAGATATCCGCCGTCGTGCAGCAGGATGACGTCGCCGCCGCGAATCTGGCGCTCAGCGTGGGCGACGATCTGCTCAGCCGATTTGGCCCGCCAGTCGTAACAAGTGACGTTCCACATGATCGGCTGCAGGTGAAGCCCGCGCACCGCACGCAGCGATGCCGGACGCCGTCCGCCAAACGGAGGACGAAACAGCTTGGACTGGATGCCGGTCGCGTCGAAAATGGCCTTCTGTGTCTGTTCGAGTTGGCGGCGAACCTCGGAGCGGGAGGCGAAGATCAGATTGGGATGGTCCCAGGTGTGGTTTCCGACGGCATGACCGGCATCGACGATGGCGCGCGCTATCTCCGGCTTCTGCCGTACGAACTGGCCGATGAGAAAGAACGTCGCCTTCACGCCATGGCGTTCCAGAACCTCCATCATGCGCCAGGTGTGGGGGTCGTTGGGGCCGTCGTCGTAGGTGAGCGCCATCAGCCGGGAGCCGCGCGGGAGCCCGATGAAAGTGCGGCCATAAAGCTGCGAGGTCGGAGACATGGTGTTGTAACCCGCCACCGTGGCGAGTCCTGCCACACCTACTCCGCCGAGAAGAGTCGGAAGCATGTCTATGGGTGATTGTAGCCGGGCGGAGTTACTCGCCCTTGAACACGCGCCCATTGTGCATCACGAAGGTCACCCGCCCCAGTTCAGAGATGTCCTTGAGCGGGTCGCCCTGCACGGCGATGACATCGGCATAAGCGCCGGGAGCGATGACGCCAATCTCCCCCGGCATGTCGAGCATCTCCGCCGGGGCGATGGTTGCCGCGCGGATAGCATCCATCGGCGACATGCCGAACTTCACCATGTAGGGAAACTCCTGCGCGATGGGTTCCTCCCATGAGAAGCCGCCGACGTCGGTGCCGAAGACGATCTTGACGCCGGCCTCCAGCGCCTTCTTGAATGATTGCTCGTGTTCCGTCGCACGAGCGCGATCGCGGCGGCCGGCCGGCGTGTTCTCCGGCGCCCACTCCTTGTAGTAGATGGCAATGGTCGGGCAATACCACGTTCCCTGGCGCTTCATCTGCGCAATGTTGGCATCGGTAAGGCCCAGCCCGTGCTCGATGGAATCGCAACCGCCGTCGAGCGCTCGCTGCAGTCCTTCGCCGTTATAGGCGTGGCAGGCAACCTTGCGTCCCCAGCTATGAACCTCGCTGGTGATGGCCTTGATCTCCTCCAGCGTGAGCGTGGGCTGGGAAACCAGCTTGCCGTTTTTGTCACTCCACGAACGATGCGTCATGTACACCTTGATCCAGTCGGCGCCGTGGTCCATCTGCTCGCGCGCAGCCTTGCGCGCCTCTACCGGTCCGTCGATGATCTGCACGCCTTTCGGCACCTGGATCTCAGGCGCGTAGCCCTCCAGCGGATAACCGCCGGTGGTGGAAATTGCGCGCGTAGTGGTGAAGATGCGGGGCCCGGGAATGCGGCCCTCGTTCACCGCCATCTTGATTCCCACATCGCCGTAGCCTGCGCCCTCGGTCTCCATGTCGCGAATAGTGGTGAAGCCCTGCTCCAACGCGCGCCGGGCCGAGACCGTCGCTCGCGCCGCTCGATAAGCCAGAGGAAACTTCAGCAACTGGATGTCGTAGCCCCCCAGCGCCGGGTCTTCGCCCTGGAGAAAGATGTGGGTGTGCGACTCGATCAGGCCGGGCAGCACGGTTGCCTTCGACAGGTCGATGACCTTGGCACCGGCGGGCACCGGCGTGGAGGCGGAGTCGCCGACGCTTTCGACCTTGTCGCCGCGTATCACGATGAGCTGATTGTGCAGGGGTTCGTTAGCGCGGGGGTCGATCAGGGTGCCGGCGCGGATGACGGTGACCTGCGGGACTGCGGGAGCGGACTGTGCCAGTCCCGCCACCGGCGACGCCAGGATCGCCGCGAAAAAGAAATACCATGTCTTCATGATTTGAACTCCGCCGTGATAATCGCGTCCGCTTCGATTTCCACCAGCATTTCCGGCGCAACCATCGCCTTGACCTCAATCATCGTCGCGGCGGGACGGATGTCGCGAAAGACCTCTCCATGGGCCTTGGCAGCCTGCTCCCAGCGGCTGATGTCGGTCACGAAGGTGCGCGTACGCACCACGTCGCGAAAATCGGCGCCCGCTTGCTCCAGGGCGCGGCCGATGTTCTTGAGCGCTTGCACCGCCTGCGCGTACATGTCGCCTTCGCCTACGATCTTGCCGTCCGCGCCGGTCGCGACCGTTCCCGCAACAGTAACAAACGAGCCTACTCTTACCGCGCGCGAGAAGCCGACAATCGGCTCATACGGAGAATTGCCAGAGATATTCTTGCGCTCCAAGTCGCACCTCCATAGTCTGCATTATTGCTCTGCTTCGGTACCTCAAGATGGCAAGCTTGATGGGGCGCGGCTTCAGCCGTGCCGTTAGGTGCGCGTGCAGCCGGGCTTCAGCCCCTCAGGGAACTCGCCATTCGCCGATAAACCGAAGTCCCTCAGCGGCTAAAGCCATCGCAATGACAGCCGTTCTACGGCACGGCTGAAAGCCTTGCCCCTCAAAGCGCGAGGTCCCTATGAATGATCCAGACTAGAACCCGCATTGTGCCACAAGCACGCGCCCGGCGCACGTTTGCGGGTGCCTTCGAATTTTGGCAGTCAACGGATGTCATTGCTAGCAGACCTTCAAAATAGACTGCGCGCTCCGGCCCGAGCAAACCAAACCCGCATGAACAGCGATCAAACTCAACATAGACGGCTGGCGAGAAGCGCCGATGGGAAGCGCAATTCGTCGCATGAGAACCCATAAAGGCAACGGCGGGCACAAGAAAAGCTTGCGTTCGACGAGCATCTGGGTTAAGAAATCGCATCCATCTATCGCGCAGCAACGTACAAGTAGTAAGGAGAAAGACACAGGCCATGGTCCCGGAATCGCATCCGCTGCAAGAATTGTTCACGGAACTCATCCATCAGCACTTCGACCGCGATATTGGTTTACGCGATGCCGAGGTGCAGGACTACATCGCCAACATCCTGGCCGAATTCTGCGAGTGCGAGCAGTTGTATAAGATTCGCAACGCCAACGAGCGGCCGCTCAACGATGTGGGTGAGATGCTGCTTGAGGCGGACCCTGTCTACGGACCCGCGCCGTCGTTCGATCGCGAGCGCCAGGTGCGCAAGCATATCGGCGACTATGTGCTGTTCTTCTCCGGGATGTTTCCCGAGAGCATCAACCACTATCGCCTGCGGCGGCAGCGCATCGAGAATTTCATCGACCTCATCAAGGCCGGCAAGGAGAGCTATTACATTGTCTCCAAGTTCGACCAGTTCGAATACGCCCGGCTGGCGCCGCTGTTCGGCAAGCTGGCGAGCCACTTCGAGTCCTGCGTGTACGGGCTGAACCTGGTCAAGGGCGATCTGGACGAGATGCAGCATCCCATCACCCGGCAGGTGAAGCAGATCGTGATGTAGGTGCTGCCGCCAGCAATTGTCCAATTTCAGAACAGCCGACCATCCGGGAGTATAGTGCCGACAAGGCGCGTTCGAACTAAGCCGCTGGCGCGCGGACGCTCCCGCGTGGGTCGCCCCTGAAGCACAAGAATCTTTGATTCTGCCCCTGATGTCGTTATACTTGGCCCTGATTCCCCGGTTCACAAGGACGACCATGCCAGAGATCCAGCCACGATACGAATTTCGTGTCTGGGCGGAGACGCTTACGCCCATTCGAGAACAGCTGGAGCGGCTGGCCTCGCCGAAGAAGACGGTCAGCCAGGAAACCTATCTGGTCTCCGCTGCAACCGACAAATGCAATGCCAAGATCCGCGCTGATCTAATGGACATCAAGGTACTCGTTGCTGAAGACCGCGGACTGGAACAATGGAACCCGATCCTGAAAGCTACTTTTCCGCTGGGAAGCTCTGTCGTCGCCACCCGGGTTTTTCCCAGTCTTGAGCTCCCGCCCCCTGTCTTGGCAAAGTCTAAATACACCTTGGAAGAATTTCTGGGCGATGTGATGCGGGCAGAGCCAAGAATCGCCATCGCGGATGTTTCCAAAACGCGATATCAATTCACCATCGGGGCTTGTGCGGCCGAGTATGCTCAGATCATGATCAATGGTGTGCCGCGCGACACGGTTGCCGTTGAATCAGTTGATCCAGATGCCGTATTGCAGTTGGTCCGAGAGTTGGGCATCACTGAGGCCAACACCAGTTATATACGCGAGATTAAGCGTGCACTTGGTTTGGCGGGACACCCGTCTGGCTCACGATAGTCTGGGAGAGAATCGCATGGGAAAAGAGGTCGAGCGCAAGTTCCTGGTAAAGAACGATTCTTGGCGAGGTAAGGACAGCGGCAAACGTTATCGCCAGGGATATCTCAGCACCGTCAAAGAACGGACGGTCCGCGTAAGAACAGCGGGCGATAAGGGATTCCTTACCATCAAAGGCATCACCGTCGGTGCAAGCCGGTCGGAATATGAGTATGAGATTCCGGTGGCGGACGCCAACGAAATGCTGGACCAGCTCTGCGAACGGCCGCTGATTGAGAAGACCCGCTATCGTATACCGAACGCAGGCCTGGTGTGGGAAATCGACGAGTTCGAGGGTGAAAACCGCGGCCTGATCAGCGCCGAAGTTGAACTGAAGGATGAACACCAATCCGTCGAACTTCCGGGCTGGATCGGGGAGGAAGTAACCGGCGATCCGCGATATTTCAACGCAAATCTGGTCGCGAAGCCGTTCACCACGTGGTGAGGGTCAATCTGCGTTGAGACTCGAGAGAAACCGCAACCTGCGCATAGAAATCACCCAAAAAAGAATTGTCACACCAATAAATATCCGTCATTGAGGAGCCATTATGCCAACCGCCACCGCAACTGCACCAAGCCGCACGAAAAACGGCAAACAAATGCCGAAGAAGGAGGCTGTAACCCCGAGTTGGGTGGGACGCGTCCCCCAGCTCAGGCCGGGCCAGTATGCCGACGGCATGCCCATCCATTCGCCCGAGTACATCTGCTGCAAACTCATCCTGCGGCCCAACAAGTTCCACTCGCGCGAGAGCTTCTTTGACTTTGGCAAGGTCTTTAGGGAGCCCGCCAAAGAACATGGCGTGAAGTACACGACCGAAGGCTTCATCGAGCAGCCGGTCAAGATCCGCGAAGTGCTATTCATCGATACCGATGACTTCCGCCTCTACAACAACGCCTTCATCCTGCGCCGCCGCATCCCCTACAAGGACGGCTTCCCCATCGGCGAGCCCGAGATCGTCTTCAAGTTCAGGCATCCCGATTTGCAGGTCGCGGCCGAGACCAACGTCCGGCCGAACATCCTCGGCGATCACCGCGTCAAGTTCAAGGTGCAGGCCCTGCCGCTCAAGGAAAAGCTGGGCGGCATCCGTCTGCTCTACTCCCACAACGTGCAGTTCACCCGCGGAGCCATCGGAATAGGTCACGAAAATATCCGTGACATGGACGCATTGATCGAGATGCTGCCGGTGCTTGGAAAAGTCAGGAAGACCCCAAAAGAAGAGATCCATCTCGTCAGCAACACCATCGTCGAGGAAGTCTTGCAGGACATCGGCCTGCTCGATTTCGGTTCAGGCCTCACCTGCAAGGCCAACGTGGCCATCTGGCGTACCCGCGGCGAGCACCGCCCGCTCATCGGGGAGTTCGCTTACCAGTTCCGATTCAAAGACCGTACAAAGCTCGACCCGGCTGCTTTGCGCCGCACGGAGGCATTCTTTATCGGACTTCAGTACGCCGCCGAAGACTACATCAACTTGGGTGCCACCAAGACTGCGACGGTGTACCGCCTGATGGGCAATCCGCCCAAATCACACGAATGATTGCACCGCGATCACTTTCACAGAAGGCTGAGGCGCTGGTTGAGCGCCTCGGCCTTTCTTACGATCATCTCCTGGGATTCCGGTTTGCCGTGAACGTCTTGCTTGGCACGACGATCGTGTGGTTCGCGGTGCGGGAAATCGGCGACAGCAATCCTATCTGGGCGATCGCCTCCCTGGTTGCAGCCGCAGACCCACACCCGGAGGAGGCACGCCGATTGTTCAGGAGCCGGCTCATTAACGTGGCGATCGGCTGCGCCGTTGGGTTCCTTTTCCTCGCCGTAGGCAGCGGCAAGCAACGGATGATCCCTGTAGCACTCGCCGTCACAGTGTTGATCTCCAGCTATCTGGTGCGCGTAAAGACCATGTGGCGCCAGGCGCCGATAACCGCGGCGATTGTCATCGCCGCCGGCCTCGCTGGTGGCTCCTCGAAGGTTGGAATCGGACGCGGCATGCACAAGGTCGCCGAGGTGCTTTTCGGTTGTGTGGTGGGTATTTTGGTGAGCTGGCTCATGTCGAAGCTTTGGTTGGTTCGCAGCCCCGAAGAGCGAGCCCGAGCGGGGTGACGGTACCCAGTGCCAGCTGCAGCCTGCCGTTAGCCAGGAGCTCTGCACCGTGAGCTCTTTGAAGTCAGTATGCGTTCTGTTGCCCGGTCAATGACGTTGACTACTTCAGCTGCGAACTCTGACGTCCGGAACTTCTGCAGCCGTCGCTTGGCTTTCGGCACACTGAACCACGTTGGGTCTCGGTACTCCTCCAGTGGTGGAGTTACGTGCGTAACCTTGCACAAATGAGCATCCACCTGGATGACGTGTCTATGCGAGCCCAGCCGTCTGGGTTTGCAATGCCGGTAGCAAACAAAAGGGACGGGTTCCACTGAGCCTCTTACGCCTGCTTCTTCGTATGCCTCCCGTGCGGCGGCATCGGCGTTCGTTGCATCCTGGTCCACTCTACCTTTTGGAAAAGTCCAATGGCCGTTTCTGGTGCGTACGAGAAGGAACTCCGGTTCACCGCCGCGTACCCGATAACATACCGCAGCCACGTGAACCCGCTGGAGATTTGAGGACGAGCAAGAACTTGAACGGCGGAATCGCGATGCGTCGCCGTACAGGGGCGGCAGACCGTCGTTGCGAGACAGCAATTGCACCAGAACTCCCACTCCTCATTATCCTGTCCTTCGCATCCTAAGTCGCATGAATTGTGTGTTAATCGCTGAACCGGTACCAACTGCATAAACAGGGAGCGAGTTCCGGGGGACTGCGTGTCTCGCTCGCCACAAACCAACAATACAGTCCAGTTTCCGCTTTCGCATAATTTCACGGTCGTTCATGACTCGCTTGTTGTCCAAGCGGTTTTTGCTATTTCGACCTCAACAGATGGCTGCTCGAAAACGTCCGACTAAAAAGGCCGGCCCCTTTGCAGACGCCGGCCTGCTTCGATTCCCAAAATTTCGCTATGGCGTGAATTGCCATACCGTGCCTTGTTTGTATTTTCCGCAGGAACCGGTGGTGCCGTACAGATTGCCTTGCGCGTCCAGCGCCAAAGCGCCGCCGGCTGGAAAGGTTACGTTGCCCTGAAACACCAGAGGGGTGCTATATTCCCAGCCATCGCTTGCCCGCGTCAGTTTGAAGATGTAGCCATGACCCGTGGCACCTGCGCAGCCATAGACCCCGCCGCCGGCCCCCCAGAGATTTCCAGCGGTATCCATAATCAGGTTGAGGAACAGGTCTTTCGGTGGATCACCCACGTGAAGCTCGGTGTATACCCATTTCCCATTGGAAGGGGAGAGCATAAAGACAATGCCGTTGTAGTCATAAAAATCATTGTCCCAGTACTGATACTCGCCGAAGAGGTTGCCGGCATTGTCCTGAAGTAAGGAGTGAGGATTGCTGGTGGCCCACTCAATGATCGCAGGCAGATCGTAGAGAACGGTCTCCGTCCAGCTGCCGGCTGAGGGCGACAACTGGAAAACTACACCGCCGCCGTTGGCGCCGCCGGAAGCTGCTAAGCCATACAGATTACCGTCATTCCCGACGATCACATCGGTTGGAGCTGCGCCGTCGCTGCCGCCAGTGAAGCTGTAGAGGATGCTTTCGGTCCAGCCTCCAATCGAGGGTTTCAGTTCAAACACGGCACCTTGCTGCTGCGCGCCGCCGGAGGCCGAGACGCCATACAGATTTCCGGCATGATCGGCCACCAGAGCGCCACCTGCCGCTGCGTCGGTGGGTCCGGCGAATTGATAGAGCGGCTTTTCTGTCCAGCTACAGGCGCTGGTGAGACAGGCGGTTGGCGACGGCACGAGGTTAAAGATCAAGCCGCAGTAACCGCCATTGCAGTTTTGCACTCCACCCTGCGCCGCACCGTAGAGGGTCCCATTCTGGCCGAGAATCACTCCACTCGGGACACCTCCGTTAGCAGCGCCGGCAAAAGTGTAGAGAGAGTTCAGCATCCAGCTGGAGGCGGCCTGGAAAAGTTTGAAGACGGTGCCGTTCCCGCTGCCGCCATACTGGGCTGCTCCGTAGAGGTTTCCTGACTTGTCGATGGCTACGCCGGAGGGACCGCCTCCGTCCTGGTTACCGGTGAAGTCGTGGATGATGGTGAAACCATCCTGCGGCAGTGACCGGAAACAGCTGGGATACTCAAAACCCCCGCTCACATTAAACGACTCCGACGGGATCGTTCCTAGCGCACTCTCTTCGGCCGCGGATGGGCCGTTGTTCTCGTCCCAGTACACCGGATCGCCGCTGGGTACCACGGCATTTGCCAGGTCAGCGTTGCCGACGCTACCGGTCAGCCCTGAGATAGTGATGGCATCGATCTCGTATCCATACTGATTGTAGGAAATGAACTGCTGGGTCAGATTCGCGCCAGAAGCCGTGCCCTGGGCGATGTCTGAACCAAATGGCGTCGTCCCCAACGCCCAATCAACCGACGTGACCGTGTCGCCAGGAAACAACCAGAAGGCGAAAGTAGCACCGCTCACGCCGCTGCTGGCAAGAATTGAGTCCGTCACGATGTAGCCGAAGTTGATGCCCCAGGCGTCCACGGTGCAGCCCTGGATATCGCAAAGGCCATTGATGGGACCATTGGCGTAGAAGAAGGAGTCCTGTGGCGAACCCTTGGCTACGCCTTCGCCCGGCCGCACCGGGCTGCAGGCTTTGTTGCCTGCACGCGAGGGTGCTCGATGCCGCGCTGGAGTGCCGGGATGTGCCAGGCGCTCTGCGTACTGCGGTACCCGTGCCGCCTCGCGCGCCGTGGCGGGAACATTCTGTCCGTGAGCGGGCAGTGCCGTCAGAACAATAAGGACGATGGCCAGCAGCGTCAGGCATACCGGCGAAATCAGCTTCTGCGCTCTCATGGGATTTCTCCTTCTACGCCGGCACGGCGGCGCGCGCGGTTGGAGGGAAGGTACCAACTGGGATGCGGGAGTTATGGGCGGAGGCGCTTGCGCTGCTTCGTTCTTGCGGAGGGGAAGCAGTACCACTGGAACGAAGCCGCGCCGGAGAGACGCTTCTGTCCACACTACAACCCCCACGTTGACGCTTTCGGCGGAATTTGTCTGTGACGCAGCACACCCACCGCTGTGACCATCTCGAGGCGGGCGGGAGGGCCGGTAACCTCTACGGCACGGCAGAGCGACAGATCTCTGGTCAACTTTTCTGCGATACTGGGGATGGCACGCAAATCGCGAGCAAATCATCATGCCTCCAGTCGCAGATCCGAAGTCCGTCAAAGTGAATGTCACCACCGGCACTGGTGTGGACATCGAGTGGAAGGACGGCCATCACAGCGTTTACAGCTTTCCCTTCCTGCGCGATGCCTGCCCTTGTGCTCTGTGCAATGAAGAGCGGCAGAAAGACGGACGACAGCCGGGCGATCCGCTGAAGCCGATTGCCGGCTCGTTGCCGATGTTCAAGGCAGCAGCAAAGCCCACGCAGGTCGAGCCGGTGGGCAAGTACGCCATTCGCTTCACCTGGAACGACGGCCACCAGCACGGCATCTATTCATGGGAGTTCCTGCGCGAGCATTGTCCCTGCGCCGAGTGTAAGGTCCGCCGTGCCATGGAACAGCCAGTTGCCGGTAAGCCGAACTAGAGCAAGTCCGGGTAGAGCAGGCCTTTAGGCCTGCGTCCGCCCGCCTACAGGGAAAACCGCTTCCGCCGCTGAGGTCGCTGACCTCAGCGGCGGAAGCCAAATAAGGTCGCGTTCGTGAACGCGGGCCTCAAGGCCCGCACTACCCGTACGGCGGACACACTGACCATGGAGCCGCCGTGATCGTGAGTATCTCCACTTTGCCGTCGTACCTGAACAATCTGAATCCGCAGCAGCGTGAAGCCGTCGAGACGGTGGAAGGGCCGGTGCTCATCCTGGCGGGCGCCGGGAGCGGCAAGACGCGCGTCATCACCTATCGCATCGCGCACTTGATTGACGCCATCGGAGTGCAGCCCGACTCGATTCTGGCCATGACCTTTACCAACAAGGCTGCGGCGGAGATGGCGGAGCGTGTCGAATCGCTGGTGGGGGCGCGCTCGGTGACGAAGCCGTTGATCTCGACCTTTCACTCCTTCTGCGTACGCTTGTTGCGCCGCGATATCGACGTACTGCAGATCGGCGGGCAGGGCTATCGCAAGGACTTCGTCATTTACGACGAGGCCGATCAGCAGAACGTGGTGAAGGCCGCGCTGCGCCGCCTCGGCATTGACGACAAGCAACTGACGCCTCGCAGCGTGCTGTCGCGCATCTCATGGGCGAAAAACCACATGCTCGATCCGCAGGAGGTCTACCTGCAATCGGCCGATCCGAAGACCGAACGCGTGGCCCACATTTACGAGGTCTACAAGCAGGAGCTGGCGAAGTCGAATGCGCTCGATTTCGACGATCTGCTGCTGTACGCGGTTCGCGTGCTCAAGTCCTCGGGCGAGACCCGCGAGCGCTACAACCGCCGCTATCGTTATCTTCTGGTGGACGAATATCAGGACACCAACCGCCCGCAGTACGAACTTATGCGGATGCTGGCCGGCGCGGACCATAACGTCTGCGCGGTAGGCGATGAAGACCAGAGCATCTACTCCTGGCGCGGCGCCGACATTCGCAACATCCTGGAGTTCGAGCAGGACTTCCCTGAGGCGCGCATCATTCGCCTGGAACAGAACTACCGGTCGACGCAGAACATTCTGCAGGCGGCCTCGACCGTTGTATCCAAGAACGTCAAGCGCAAGGGCAAGACGCTCTGGACCAGCCGCAGCGGCGGGGCGCAGCTTGGCTATTACGAAGCCCCCGATGGCGAGAATGAAGCGCTATTTGCGGCCGACTTCATCGCCAAATACCTCAGACAGGCGCACGGCGAAAACGGCGAGGCCCCGCGGGCGGCGGTGTTGTACCGCACCAATTCACAATCGCGGCTGTTCGAAGAGGCAATGCGCCGCTACCAGATGAACTACCACGTTGTAGGAGGCTTCAGCTTCTACGAGCGCGCCGAGATCAAGGACATGATCTCGTACCTGAAGGTCATCCATAATCCGGACGACTCGATTGCCCTACAGCGCGTAATCAATACTCCGACCCGCGGCATCGGCAAAACCACCATGGAGACCGTGGAACGTATCGCGCTGGAAACGGGACTGTCCCTGTGGAGCGCCATCGGCGAGACTCTCCGGCGGCAGTTGCTCGCCGGACGGGCCCTGGCCGCGCTGAAGGGATTCAAGGAACTAATTGACGACGCTCGCGCCATGCATCTGGGTACATTTCATGAGCGCGTGGAACGGACCGCTTCCGCCGATGCCGACGTTTCGGAATCGCCTGGGACGGATGACTTGCAGCACGACATTCAGTTCCTGCCCGAGGAGTTCGAGGCCGAAGATACAACCGGGTTTACGCCAGAGGCTTTCGCGGACCAGAGCGACACCGCGTCGCCAGCCGCCGGGGAAGCGGGGCCGCAGCGTGTCGATGGATTCCGTGCGCCTGGTGAATCGGCATCCACCGGCGAGCTGCTGAAGTTCCTGTTCGATCGTACGGGTTACATCAAGCAACTCGAGCAGGAGGACACGCCGGAGGCGCTGGCCCGTGTCGAGAACCTGCGCGAACTGGTGAATGCGGCCATGGATTCGCGCGATCGCGGCGAGTCACTCAGCGAGTTCCTCGACCACGCTGCCCTGGTCAGCGAGGCCGACAGCTACGACGAGAGCTCGCGGATTACTCTGATGACCCTGCACGCGGCCAAAGGGCTGGAGTTTCCCCTGGTGTTTCTGGTCGGACTGGAAGAGGGGCTGTTTCCCCATTCGCGGACCCTGCTCGCGCCGGACGACATGGAAGAGGAGCGCCGTTTGTGCTACGTGGGAATGACGCGGGCAATGGACAAGCTTATCCTGACGCGGGCGCGCTATCGCCGGCGCTATGCCACCAACATGCCCGAACCCAGCGTCCCATCGCGATTTCTGGAGGAGGTCCCGGAGGAGCTGCTGCAGGACATGGGCTCCTCACCCCAGCACGCACAAAACCGGCGCATGCAGGGGACCCCGGGCTCGCCTCGCCGTCCGGCCTACACCGAATCCGGCGAGTACGGCGGCAGCCGGCACTACTCCTACGAGGATGAAGACCAGCGCCCGCAATATCCCCGCGGCAAAACGCAGCGCACATCCTACAGCGGGCCAACCTACAACTCCATTGACAACATCGCGGAGTTCTTTGCCTCGCGCGGGAAGAAGTTTTCCAGGCCGAAAATCGACATTCCAGAGCCGAAAGGCGCCGCGGGATTTCGTCCGGGTCAGCGCGTGCGTCACGCCAAGTACGGTGAAGGTACCGTATTCAAACGCGAAGGCGATGGGGCCGATGCGAAAATTCTTGTACAATTTCCCAAGTTTGGATTAAAGAAGCTGGTCGAGAAGTATGCCCAGTTAGAAAAGGCGTAACCCGCCGATAAAGGAACGCAGAATTCATGGCAAATACCAAGACGATAACCGATAAGCTGGAACGCAAGAAGGTCAAACGCGCAGCGCGCAAGAAGGCCGCCCCAAAGGCGCCGCGTACCTACGCCCGCGGCTCGGAGAAGCGCAAAGTCAAGAAGATGGCGCGCGGTCAATCCAAGCGCTAGCGGGTTAGTGTCTCAGTTCGTGTGGAGCTATGAGGAAATCGTGGCACTCCTACCGGAGCCGAAGGCGGGACCGCGCGGGCCTTACAAGTAGCGTCAGAATTCGCGATATCGTGGCCCTGGTGTCTCAGTTTGGAGATTTGCAGCATGGCGAAACTTGTCTACGGATTGATGCAGTCCCTCGATGGCTACGTCGACCACATGAAGCTTGGGCCGCCTGCGCCCGCGGTCTCCCGTCACTTCACCGAGGAGCTGCGTGGCCTGACGGGCCTCATCTACGGACGCCGCACTTACGAGATCATGCGTTATTGGGACGAAGATCTTCCTGATTGGGACGCGGAGGACCGCGACTTCGCGGCGGTGTGGCGGAGCCAGCCGAAGTGGGTCGTGTCGCATTCCCTCAAGTCCGTTGGCCCCAACGCCACGCTGGTCGCGGGTGACTTCGAGAAGATGATACGCAGGCTGAAGGCTGAGCTGGCTGGCGAGATTCACGTTGCCGGACCAGTCTTGGCGCAAAGCCTGAGCGAGGCTGGTCTTATCGATGAGTATCGACTCTACCTCCGCCCCGTGGTGCTGGGCGGTGGCCAGCCATTCTTCGCCGGCCCCCGTCCGCCGCTCCACCTGGTGGCCAGCGATTTAATCGCGGATGACGTGATTCGGTTGTCGTACGTTCCTGCTTAATCGCGCGGCTCGCCCGGCGGACTGCGCTCAGCGATTCAGACTAAGACCTACCAGGAGAGAAAACGGGATCGGCCTGAAAATTCAAACTGAGACACTACCGCTAGCGGATGGTAGACAAGGGCAAGAAGAGGCCCCAAGGCTCCAGGCCCTCAAGGCTGGGGCCTTAATTTTTGGCGGGAACGGGGTTGGTTTGCTGCGCGATGCCGGCGCCGTTGACTGCGGCGTTCTGGTTCGGCTGATCGAGGTTAACCAGTTGTGAGCCGGGAGGCTGCTGCAACGCGAACTGGTCATCCCGCAACGGCTCGTTGAGCGCCAGTTTCTCTACGGTCAGGCGGATCGAGTACTCCTCCTGCGGACGGTCAATTTCAATTACGTTGGGGAAGGTGATTCCGCCGTAGTCTTTGTAGACCTGATAGGTGGCTTCGGTAGTGACCTCGCCGGTAGTATCGTAAATAATCTGGCGATGCGGGACCAGGCGCACGCGCTCGAATATTATCTTGCGGGCTATGTACCAGTCGTTGCCGGAGCGATGGATGACGTCGATAACATAATCGGGCTGCTCAACCGGCTTTTTTGTTTTCTGATCCACCACCGTTTCGGTGTCGTTTTCCATCACCGCGATTTCATCTGTGCCATCGATCTGGGGCAGGAACAGCGCGTTGTAAATCACTTGCGGGCGCAGATTCTCCAGCGCATTACTGGAAGGCCGGGTGACCTCCGCGCTCCCAACGTAGAACTTGTTTCTGGCCGGGATGGACAGTTTGAAGCGGTCGCCATCGCTCACCATATCGAACGCTGTGTTGCGTACGATGGGAAATAGCCCAATCATGCGCAGCTTGTCTGGTTTGCGCACCAGTATGTAACCCCGGATTTCCTGAAAATCCGTGACCTTCCCTTTCTTCTCGCCTCCCACGGACGTGTCGATGTTTACCGTCGCATTCAACGTCTTTATGCCCGTAGCCTCCCGGTTGATGCGGTCCACGAGCTGCTGCTTGGTAGCCGTCAGCAATTTCGCCGTGCTGGTGCGCGGTTCCACAATGCGGGTGCGGAACAGGCATCCCGCTTCTGCGAGAAGAAGCGCCAGAAGGGAAAGCGTGGTGAGGATAGGTAAACGTCTCATCGTAAGTAAGATCGGGAGGTCGAATTTATCAGTATATCCTCGTGGGGCTCCGAAACCCGTTTTGGCTGCCTTAAGCCGATGGCCACGCCACTATGTTTGCCGACCCGCCCTATTGAGAAGCGGCCAGCGCTCTGCGATAGGAGGCTACATTGCGGGCATGTTCCTCGGACGTACGAGCAAAGCGATGATGTCCATTGTTGTCGCTGACGAAGTATAGAAAATCAGTCTGCCCAGGGTGCAACGCGGCTTCCAGAGACGCCACTCCGGGATTGGCAATCGGCCCGGGAGGAAGCCCCGCATACCGATAGGTGTTATAGGGCGAGTCGAACTGCAAGTCGGATTGGAAGATGGTTCCACGATAGCGTCCCGAGAGCAACGCCGCGTAGATCACGCTGGGATCGGCCGCCAGCGGCATGTTCTTCGCCAACCGGTTGTAATACACGCTGGCCACCAGGGGACGCTCCGCCGGTACCGCTGTTTCCTTCTCCACGATGGATGCCATGGTCACAATTCGGTGCATGTCGGGATTGCCGAGCAGCCCTATCTTCTGTGCTTCCTGCCGGAAGCGGCGCACCATGGCCGCCGCGATATCGTGTGCGCTGTCTATACGCGTGAAGGCATAGGTGTCAGGAAAAAGATATCCCTCTAGCGTTTTGGCCTGGGGATCGAGATCGTGGATAAGCGAAGTGTCCTGCTCGGCAACGGCGAGGAAGTCGGCAGCCGGTCCCAGACCAGCTTCCTCCACGGCCGCCGCAACGTCATAGATGTTGTATCCCTCGGGCACGACCACGGTGCGGGCATAAACATCGCCGCGGACCAACCTGCTCCACACGTCTTTTGCGGTTGCCGGTTCGTCGAATTTATACTCACCAGCCTTGAGCGTTTTCATTCCTTGGGCGTATTGCAGCATGAGAAACGCGGTCGAGCTGCGGATAATACCTTGCCGCTCCAGGGCCTGCGCGATGTGGCGCGTGCTCCAACCGGGACGCAGGAGGACGAAAGTGGTTTGCGCCGGTTTCACGGGCAGCAGCGCCGCCCAGGTAAACCACAGGGCAAACCCAAGTACCAGCACGGCTCCGATTGCAGTTACGAGTCTGAAGGCAGTTCTCACGGGGATATAGCAGTTTAGATGAAACTCGATGCCGGCACGCTGCTCAGTCCGGGAGGCCGCGGATCGACCCCGATCTCACAGGCCCGGCTCACCCTTGTTGGTCCTCGGTCGAGTCCTTTCTTGACTTGCGGAACTCCAGAAACGATTGCAGAATCAGCACTGCGGCCAGTTGGTCTACAACTTCGCCGCGGCGTCGAATGCCCATGTCCGTCTCACGGAGCAGGCGGTTGGCTTCCACCGAAGTCAACCGCTCGTCGAAAAGGTGTACTGGCAGCTTGAACCTGCGGCGCAACTCCTCGGCAAATATCTGCACCTTCTCCGACTGGATGCCTTCGCTTCCGCTCATGCGCAGCGGCAGTCCCATCACCAGTTCGCTCACTCCGTATTGCCGTATGGTGCGCCGCAAATGGTCGAGGTCGTTGCGCTTGTTGGTGCGTCGCAATGTCGGAAGACCTTGCGCGGTAATACCCAGCTCGTCGCTGACGGCCAAGCCGATATTCCTGGCGCCGAAATCAAGGGCCAGAATGCGCGGCGGTTGGTCCGGATTTCGCCTCGGCTCAGAACGATTTACCATTTGCGATATAGCCAAACTATCATGTTCGGAATCTTAGGCTGGTGCGAGTACCATAGCGAGAATGCCTGACCGCCTGTTGGACAATCCGAATCCCGCGAGCGTGCGGCAGGACTCCACGCCTCAGCAAGTTCAAAGGAGCGACTTGGGACTCGAAGATCCTGACATTGGGGCCAACGCGGCCGGCGGACCAGCGCCGATCCCGCAGGTGTCCATCAATCGCTCCACCGTGGCGGAATTGGAGCGGCGCCGGCTCCTGCGCCTGCAAGCCTCCGCAGTGATCATTCTGGCGGCAGCGGCGGTGCTGAGCCTGATCTACTTTGCCAAGCTCATCCTGGTCGTCGTCCTTATATCCATCCTGCTTTCGTTCGTTCTGGCTCCGGTGGTGGACTTCCTCACGCGGTTTCAGATACCGCGCGGTCTGGGATCTCTGATCGCGGTCACTCTTCTGGTTACGTTGATTGCCGGCGCCAGCTATGTCTCCTACAGCCACGCCATGGCTTTCATGTATGAGCTGCCCACGTACAAAGCCAGAATCCAGGACATGATGGCGAACGTTCGCGCCCAGGCGGAGCAGATTGAGAAGACAACCGAGACCGTCTTGCCCTCGTCCGAGGACGACAAGAAAACCGTCACCGTGAAGCAATCCAGCAGTTGGACCGACCTGGTCAGCCGCAACGCCAGTTCAGTGTCCGAGATCGTGCTGGCCCTCACCTTTATCCCGTTTCTCGTTTTTTTCATGCTGAGCTGGCAGGACCACGTGCGCTCGGCCTCAGTCATGTTGTTCAGCATGGAGAACCGGAACACCGCCTACGTGATGCTGGGGCTGGTCGCCCGCATGATCCGGTCCTTCATCGTGGGTAACTTCATCATCGGCGTATTCCTCAGTTCATGCAGTATTGCTGTGTTCGGCCTGGTGGGACTGCCCTACTTTTACTTTCTCGGCGTCATCAGCGGCTTCCTCAGCTTGATTCCCTACCTTGGTGTTATCCTCGCCATCCTGCCGCCACTGGTTGCCGATCTGGGGCACCTGACCGCCGGCACCTCCCTGGTCATCATCGGCACCGTTCTGGGATTGCACTTGATCGGCATGAACGTGCTCTACCCTAAGATCCTGGGCAAGCGGCTGCAACTCAATCCGCTGGCCGTCACCCTCGCGTTGCTGTTCTGGGGGTGGCTCTGGGGAGCGATGGGCCTCATCCTGGCGGTCCCGATCACCGGCGCTATCAAGATCATCTGCGACCACCTCGATCCCCTGCGGCCCTACGGGGCGTGGCTGGGCGAGTAACTGCTCTTCACCCCCGCTCTAGGCAGGAGAGAATTTAAGCCCTGGGCGGGCTTTCTTCCCAAACATTCCCCTGCCATGCACCTTTTGTGGTACGTTGTACTAGATAAGGTACAGGATGCCGGACGACCCACAGCCGCAAAAAATCCCGCTGATTTTTTACCGCACGGCGGCGGGTAGCGAGCCGGTGAAAGAGTGGCTCAAAGGGCTGGATCAAGCGGAGCGCCAGGCGATAGGGAAGGACCTGCTGCGGGCGCAATGGCGGTGGCCGGTGGGGATGCCGCTATGCCGCCCGTTGGGAAATGGCCTATGGGAGGTCCGAACAGACCTGCCCACGAAACGGACCGCACGCGTGCTGCTCTGCCTTTACCGCGAGCACCTGGTTCGTTGCACGGCTTCATCAAGAAGACGCGAGCCACGCCGGATGAGGATTTGGCAACGGCGCGAAAGCGCCAGAAGGAGTTGCAGCGATGAGCAAGAAAAATATGGGTTCCAGCGTGGATGACTTCCTCCGGGACGAGGGCATCTTCGAGGAGGCGCAAGCGCAGGCGGTCAAAGAGGTAGTCGCCTGGCAGCTCGCCGAAGCCATGAAGAAAAAGAAGATCTCCAAGAACAAGCTGGCAGCGCTGCTGAAGACGAGCCGCAGCCAGGTTGACCGTATCCTCGATCCGAAAAACGACATTACGCTCGGCAGCCTGCAACGGGCGGCTGCGATGGTTGGGCGACGTGTATCAATCGAGCTGGTGTAGGCCGCGCTGGTGTAGGGGAAGATTGGACGAGAGTGACTCAATGGCGGCTGGCCCAGCACCCTTGGGCTCGCTGAGGGCAGGCTACGCCGCGGGCGGAGTGCAAACATCCGTGTCGAGCAAGATTAGCCCAGGCGGAAGCCCTGGGTAAACGATCTTAATAACACCGGTAGCCCCTTTAGGGGCGGCACACGAGGCTTGCGCCCCGGTGTCCAACCAGAGTCTTGCTCCAAGCATGGATCAAATCAAGCGAAAGGCTGGCATCTCCGGCGACGTACTGGATTTGATGGGAAGTGCAATTGTCCTATGGTTTGGATTGCTTGGCGACGATTTAGGAAGCGCGTATCTGCTTGGTTACCTGTCAGGGCGGTTCAGATAGCGCTAAGATGCAAGCTTGTCCGCTCCTCAAGCCTACGTCGATTGGATAAGCGCACATCTCGGGTTCAACCCGCGATCACAGGCAAACTCAAACGCGCTGTCCGACTTTGTCCTGGACGATCTGCGCCAACATTGCCCCGCCATTGCGGACCATCTTCAATCCGGAGTGATCGCACCGGCCAAGAACGCCGGGGTGCTCACAAGAGTCGCATCACGTAACGTCGATCTCGTGCTGTCTGGGAAGACGCCGGCAGCCGAAGTCCGGGCTGCCGTAGAGAACAAGACGATTATGACGGCCCACGGAAAGGCACGCAAGAATCGATACGGCGACATCATTGCGTATTCAAATCACATTCACAATCACAATCGAGAATGTATCGCCGCGGCAATCGTAGTCGTCAACTGTTCCCCCGCGTATGCGAACCCCGATGCGTTTGCGAAGGGCTTGGTTCGGCCCCGGTTCAATATGCCAAGAGTCCTAGCAGCCACAGTTAAGATTTTCGCGGATATTCCGCTCCGCACAAATCCCGATGAGCCAAACGATCAGCCGGAAGCGATTGCAGTTTTTGTTGTGGACTACGACGGGCAGAAATCTCCCAAACTGGTAACCGGTGAGTTGGCTCCGCAGCCGCGTGACCCAATTCACTACGATAACTTTCTAGCTCGAATCTGCGATCTCTACGGGCGACGATTTGGGGGGCGATGATCGAGAGCAATTAGCTCGCGGCGATCTTCCCCCGTTTCGGCGTCGAGCTTGCTCGCATGTGCGTGTTGACGTGGACGGGCGCAAAGAGGTCGGCTGCGCTGTCTGCAAGGCGGGCGACAGCCATCTCAAAGTAGTACGCATCGAGTTCGACCCCAAGGCTGTTCCGGCCCCATCGTGCTGCCGCTAAACTTGTGGTTCCGGTACCCAGAAACGGGTCAAGAACGGTGTCGCCAACAAAGCTGAACATTCTGATGAGGCGCTCCGCAAGCTCCAGAGGAAACGGTGCGGGGTGATTCCTTGTCGATGCTCCGGTGACATCCAGCCATATCTGCTGAAACCACTTCTGGTGGTTTTCGGCGGAAATAACGCTGAGGATGCGGGTGGCTACTGAGGGCTTCCGGTAAGCTCCGGGTTTACGCTCCATCAGGATGTATTCGACATCGTTCTTTATTACCGCGTTTGGCTCGTAAGGCTTGCCCAGAAATCCCGAGCCGTTCTCCACTTCGTAATTCGCGTTCGCAATCTTGTGCCAGATGATCGGGGCCAGATTGTCAAAGCCGATGCCTCGGCAATGCTCTTGAACAGAGGCGTGAAGTGGAACAACCGTGTGTCTCCCGCCGTTCTTTCGGCGGGATAGGCAGAACGTCTCCAACGATCACGATCAGACGCCCCCCCGGTAGCAAAACACGCCAGCATTCCTGCCAAACCTTGTCTAATTCCGCTAGAAACTGTTCGTAATCATGGATGAACCCAAGCTGCCCGTCACATTGGCGATACTCCTTAAGCGTCCAGTACGGCGGTGAGGTAACAACCAGATGCACACTATCGACCGGAAGCCCGGCCAATCTGTGGCGGGAATCGCCAAGGTATAGGTCGTGAGTCGTCGGGATGCTTGGCACGACGGATCCAATCAGTGCCGTCAATCGCGCATCTCTTGCGATACGCGGCAATGCGGTTTGTGGATCACCGATGTCGCGGAGCTCGTCGGGGATAAACTGCTCGATATCGTTGAACGCAACGCCCGTCCGCTGGTGTAGCTTTTCTGTCGCCGTCGCCATGCTGGCCCCGAGTCTCTCGATTAACTGTAGCACTTAGCCGGCAATTCAGCTTAAAGCAATATCTGCATGGTCGTCGCGTCGCTTGAAGCGAGTCGGCCACATCACACCGACACGTGACCTGCGCACTTGCGATGAGGGGCTCGCTCAGGTATCACCGAATTGCGAGGGGGATGTTTGGGTGCTCGCAGGCCGCACCCAGTGTGCGGACCTCGGAAAGATCTTTGAAAAGCAGTCGCCAGTGATCAGCGATCAGTGGGCCAGAGTATGCGCTCCTGATTACTAGTTGATACCTGGAGCCCCTCCCAGTTCCCCAAGACCTGTCGACCTGTCGGCATTTCATGCTTATAAGTGAGGCAAATAAAGCAGTTGCTTGTAAACTTATGGGGCTCAATAGCTTGTCGGGGAAAAGTTTGTAATCGCCTGATTCTAAACAACAGGGAGGGGGGAGGGGGAGTTATCAACTGGCAAGATTATCTACTTGACTCAAATTAGACTCCGTGCTATATTCTCATAAGTAGCTCATTTGCTTAACTTTCGAGATGGTTTTGGCGTTGGTTCTTCTGCATTATGCCGCGCAATGTGCTTCTTGGCTGCTTTCAGCAGCTTGGGATGGAACACATGTGCTGCCAGTTCATCGCTGGTCATCTCGATAGGGTGCTTCTTACTTTTCTTCGGCATGGTGACTCTATGACCTCCGCTCCCGTTGACCTGATGACACTGGTTGAGCAGTTCGGAACCGATGACCGCTGTCGTGAAGCCTTGACCAAGCTGCGCTGGCCGAAGGGCGTGACGTGCGTCCGCTGCGGTCACGACAAGGTGACTCCGGTAAAGGCGCGCAAGGTGTTCGACTGCAATTCATGCCACTACCAATTCTCGGCAACCGTGGGAACGATGTTCCATGATTCCCATCTGCCGCTGACTAAATGGTTCTTCGTGACCTACCTGCTGACCGAATCCAAGAAGGGCATTTCGGCCTCTCAGGTCTATCGTATGCTCGGCAGCAAGAGCTACAAGACCGCGTGGTATCTCTGCCACCGTATACGTGCTGCTATGGCCGAAGCGCAGCGCCCCAAGTTGGGCGGTACTGTTGAGATGGACGAAACCTATGTGGGCGGAAAGTCCCACGGTTATGGTCAGGGTTGGCAGGGCGAAAAGCACAATAAGCAGGTTGTCATCGGCATCCGCCAGCGCAGCGGTGATCTGCGGTTCTTCCATGCCGAGGATGCCAAGAGTGGGACGCTGGCCAAGTACATCAACGAGAACATCAGCACGGATGTTGACGTTATTGTGACTGACGAATGGCCCGCTTACCCGAAGGCTCTGGGTGAGATGCAAGAGAACCACGAAACTGTGAACCACAGGGCGAAAGAGTATGTCCGCTACGAGGATGGCTTCATGGTCACGACCAACACCATCGAATCGGCGTTCTCGCTGCTCAAGCGCGGCATTATTGGAACATGGCATCGTATTAGTGCGAAACATCTGCAAGCCTACCTTGACGAAATGTGCTTCCGATTCAATAACCGTAAGAACCCTTACCTTTTCCGCGACACGCTCCTCAAGATGCTAGAAGCAGAGCACATCGAGTACAAGACGCTTACCAAAGTAGCCTAGTCATGATGCCCTCCCGTCAACGTCAGTCTACCTATGGACATAAGTTTTACTGGCTTATCATCCTCTGATTCGACTGCGAGTAGGTAGTCTGTATTTGCAGGAAATGGATTAGGCCCCTGCACGATAAACAGCGCTATATTTGGGTTACTCCCAGGTGGGTCTATTTTCCCGAATTTAACATAGTTATAGCCATCCATAGAACCATGATCGATGCCATCACACGGACGATCACAGACAACTGCAAATTTGGCATCCATATAAGGTTGGTCTAGCCAAATTTTGGCGTAGGCTCTGGGATGGACAAATTTGGCCGATCCATCTGGATTTGGTTCAACTGGATAATAGGTCGCCCCGGATGGGAAAAGCGGACGATTGAACGCAAGTATTAGTTAGTGGTTAACAGCCCGGTCGCGAATCTCTACTGTTAACCACCAGGAGCAGGAGGCCGGCATTGGCCGTGGCCGGTTTCGTTCTGCCCTCGACCCAGCTACAATCGAAATTTGCATCGCGAACGACAGGAGTTGTGCATGGCACACATGGTGAAGTGCATTAAGCTGGGGCGCGAAACGGAGGGCTTGGACGAGCCGCCCTTCGACGGCGAGCTCGGGCAGAAGATCTACAACAACGTCTCCAAGCTGGCCTGGGAGCAGTGGCAGGAGCACATGAAGATGCTGCTGAACGAATACCGCCTGCAGCCCTGGAAGAAGGACCATCAGGAGTTCATCGTGCAGCAGATGGAAGCCTACTTCTTCGGCGAGGGCGCCGAGAAGCCCAAAGACTATGTGCCGCCTACTCACTGACCGCTGATCAGTGGCAGTCCTCGGAGCGTCGTTCGCTCTGGCTGGCGCTATTCGAAGACGTCACCCTTCCAGAGCTTCTGCCCTGCAAGCGAGGTGTAGAACCCCCAGACGGCGAGACCGACCACGGTCAACAATACGAACAGAGGGCCGCCAATAAACCAGCTTGAGAACCGTGTTGTGATGGGGATGTTCAGTAGCAGATCGACCGTGAACATGCCCGTCGCGAGCGCGATCAGTCCAAAACGCAACACGACAAAGGCAGCGATGGCGTAAATCGCCGCGTAAGTGGAAATGTCGATCGCCAGGTGATGGCTGTCGTATGTCTTGATCGCGGTCCAAACGGCGACAAAGGCCAAGGCCGCCAGCCACGGCTTGCGCAGCACGACACGCAGGACGAACATGACGAAGAAGAAGACCAGCGTTCCCTGCACTGACGTGTTTAGCTGCCACAGCCAAGTGCCCATTACATGCCGCGCGCCCAGCAGGTAATCGGTGCTGCCGAATGCCGGAGCGTCGCCCGCTCGCAGTCGCAAGAGGTAAAAGATGGAAAAGATCAGTGACCAGCTTACCCCCAGGAGAACTCCATAGAGCAGATCTCTGCCGACCATGGGATCGCGAACACGGCCAGCCATCAACCGGCTCCAGGAGATGATGGCGTGCGGCCAGTGACGGCGGATGAAAGGCTCAATCGCTATATACAGCGAGCAGACGACTATGGTGACGAACAGAGCGCCGCTCGCCGCCAGCACGAACAGCCCGAGCACAGCAACGGAAGCGACGAAGTGCGCCTGAAAGAGCCAGAGCAAGATCTCCAGGGAGAAGATGACCGCGCCCAGCCGCCACGCTCCTTGGATGTCCGCTTTGTCCCGCAGGTAGTTGCGCCGCGCGATGAGAACTGCAGCCAGCAAGAGCAGCACGGCCACGATGGAAAGAACGATGTTCATTACCTTCTGGACCGGCGAAGAGTCGGGGCTGTTTATCCGGCCGGGCTTCGTCCAGTCTCCGATCAGCGAGAAGAAGACAGGTTTACCGTGCCAGGAAGCCGCTTCGACGCGCATCGGATAAGATGTTCCCGGCCAGGTGCCGACCCAGGCGGCGCGAGCGTCAGCGGCCGCCAACGAATTCCAGGTCGATGGCGCCGGCTGGAACTTTGCCGGATCGAGGCCCGCAAGGCGGAACAGCACGTTCCAATCCGTGGGCGGGAATGGCCCGGAGCTGTTCTCGTGCTCCGGCGGAATCGCTTCCAGATGGTCCAGTCTGCCTTGAGGGTCGAGCGAGATCTGAATCATGCCCGACATAGTCGGCGGTGGATCGTCAAGGTCGACGATTCCCGGAACGAGCGACTGGTCTTTCACTTCCTCAGCCACCAGGTCCGACGGGCTTTCGCGCAGCCAATACATCAGGACCGCAGGCCTGCCTTTGAGAGCAGCGTCCCAACTGATGCGCAGTTTCGGGTTGTCGTGCAGATAATCAAGGTAATGGTCGTTGTAGATGAATCCGTCGGCGCTGTCAGAGGGCTGGCTCGTATAGCCGAGCTCTTGCACCATGTCGCGAGCTTTCTGGGTCAGAATCTCGGAGGAATAGGGCACGTCCATACGGTTGATGCCGCTGGTCCTATCGGCCAGCACATAAAACGCGAGCAGTCCGGCGAGCGCGACGCTAAGCCATGCCAACGCAAAAGGAAGCTTGAGCGCCGTCTTCTCCCCGGCGGCAGCGACCATTTGAGGCGACGGGGTTTCGCCCGCGGCGAGTGCGGCCGCGAGAGGATCTCCGCCGGGCAGCGCTGCGGCAACCGCCAGTGCGGAAGGAGGTCGGGCGCCGGGATTCGGTTCCAGGCAATGCAGAATGGTGCGCTCGACTGCCGGGTCGAGATCTTTCACCAGAGAGGAAGGTCGACTGGGAGTGCTATCGCGCCGCACCCGCACAATCTCCTCGAGGGTCTTACCATCGAACGCGGCTTTGCCGGTGAATACCTCGTAGAGGACCAGTCCGAGGGAGTAGATGTCGCTCTTGAAAGTGACCTCTTCTCCGGAGAGCTGCTCAGGCGCCATGTAGGCGGGTGTGCCGCTGCGAACGTCCTTGATCTCGTGGGCGACGCCGGCCAGACCGAAGTCAGTGATCAGCACCTCACCGCGGCCATCGAGCATGATGTTGGCGGGTTTCAGATCGCGATGCAGGACGCCTTTGTCATGCGCGGCTGAAACCCCGGCACAAATCTTGCGGGCGATTTCGGCGGCTTTGTCGCCAGGCAAACGTCCGATTCGGCGGAGCAACGAGGCTAGATCTTCTCCATCGATGTACTCCATGGTGAGGAAGCTCAGCTCCTCCGCTTGCCCGATATCGAATACGCGACAGACGTTGGGGTGCGAGATGCTGCGCGCGATGCGGACCTCGTTGCGGAAGCGCTCCAGGGTCTCTTCATCGTTTGCCGACTGCGGCAGAAACTTTAGTGCGACGGGCTGGCCCAGGCTGAGATCATCGGCTCGGTAGACCTCGCCCATTCCACCTCTGCCCAGCAGCGCAACGATCCGGTAACGGCCGGCGACCAGGACGCCGGGCGAGAAGCGGCCCAGTTCGAAGCGATGGGAAGACGGTCGCGAGGAGGGCCGTGCGGCGCTTAGTCGTGGCGCGGGGGACTGCAAAGTGGGAACGTCGGCCGAGGAAGCAGCCACTCCATGAGCGACCGGCTTCCCGCAAAAGGCGCAAAAGGGCGCTGCCTGGGTGATCTCGGCCTCGCACGATGGGCACTTCGGCATGGGCATCCCCGAAAAGGTACGCCCAGTATCTTAACCGAAGAAACCGCCGGGCAAAGCGCGTTAGCGGAAGCCTGAACCGATCATTCAGGTTTTAGATCGGCGGCACGTAAACCGCCCATCCTCGCGGACCAGCCCACAAGTCCACGTGCCCATCACCAGAGGTCGTTTTCGCGTCGGGCCTGCTGACATCGTTTCCTCCGAATGCAACCGGTTCAAGCTGCACATTCGACCACTGGGTTTGCACTGTGGCCCCGTTCCACCCGTCGCCGCGATTGTTGAGAACATAAAGCAGTCCGGGCTGCCCGGTAGCACCGCTGCGTTGCATGATATAGAGGTTGTCGTCGGCGTACAGCACCTGGGTCGAACCGCCCGCATAGCGTTCGTGGGCGGCGACCAGCGCCGCAATTCCGTTTGCGCTGCCGCTCTTCGCCAGGCCGAAGTTGTACCAGTCCATCCAGAAGACGCTGGGATAGCCTTCGTGGGTCAGGATGAAACTGTAGGCCAGCAGCTTGTCGTTATTGATGGCGCTGCCTGGGTCGCGAATGGTGTCGTGGTTGTCCACGAAAGTCACGGTCTGCGACGGCGTGTCCTGCACCACGGTCCCCGGGTCGGCCAGCGTCTGCAAGCTGAATCCATAGGTGTCGCAAAGGTCTTTCAGGCGGTAGTGCAGCGGAAAGTCGAATGCCGAGACGGGATTGTCCGTGTAACTGTTGACCTCGCCAAGCCAGTCGTCGACGGTGCGCTCGCCATCCCAGCACTCACCCACGCAGAATGCATAGAAGTTATCTCCGGTCTTTTTCAGATAGCGTAGTTCGGCCAGCGACTGCACCATCCAGGGCGCATAACCTTTGACGAAATCAAAACGGTAGCCGTCGAAACCGATGGTTTCCACCAGCCACTGCCCCAGCTCAATGAGATTCTGATAAACCAGCGGATTGCGGTGGCAGAGGTCGGGCATGTCGCCAAAGCTCATCTCGTCGAATATCTCAAACGGTGAGGGATGGAAGCATGTCCAGTCGCGCGGGAACTTGCCGCTGGCGGGATTGAACTTCGTCCAGCGGGTTTGACCATCGATCGGATTGACCTCTTGCGCGTCGCCGCCGTAGTTGTGGTCCAGCACCAGGTCGGCATAGACCTGCATGTTTGCCGTGTGCGCCGCGTTGATGAGCGCTACCAACTCAGCCTGGTTCCCGAACCACGTCTTGGTTCGCCCTTTCTGGTTGAAGTCGCCAAGATCGAAGTAATCGTAAGGGTCGTAGCCCATGGAAGGTCCGCCGACGTTGGCAGCTTTCCACGCCGGCGGCAGCCATAGCGCCGTAAATCCTGCCTGCTGTAATTCGGGGACCTTGCTGGCAAGATAATTCCACCAGGTTCCATCCTGCGACTCTTCCTGAGGACAGTTCCAATAGAAGGACTGAAATAGCACGCCCATGGCAGTCTCCTTTTCGGGGATGAAAGGAGCATAGCGC
Organism: uncultured Acidobacteriaceae bacterium; assembly: GCA_963791975.1. Lineage (GTDB taxonomy): Bacteria > Acidobacteriota > Terriglobia > Terriglobales > Acidobacteriaceae > Bog-257. The sequence continues at coordinate 779,928 of CAWBUJ010000001.1, forward strand.
AATCGGAGGCCAATGAGAGCGCTAATGCGATGAAAAGATCGTAAAGGCGAGTTAAGCTCTTACGGCGTGCTCGTCCGGCCCCAGCGGCAGGAAGTACTGAGTGCCGCGAATCGGTTCGCTGACTCTCCGCAGGAGCGCCTGTAAATCGTCGCTACGCTCGACGAAATCAATCTCCGAGGTGTTTACGATCAGCAGGTCGGACGAAGTGTAGTGGAAGAAGAAGTGTTCGTAGGCTTTCACCACTTCCTCCAGGTAGGCGTCGCTGATGGCCTTCTCTCCGGGCGCGTTTTTCTTCTTCAGCCGCTTCTTGAGGACTTCGGGCGTCGCCTGCAAGTAGATGACCAGGTCAGGCGTAGGTACATTCTGCCGGAACAATTCATAGTAGCGGTTGTAAACCTCAAGCTCCGGATCTCCGAGATTGAGGCAGGCGAACAGTTTGTCTTTTTCGAAGATGTAGTCGGCAACATAGGTCTTGTTCGGGCTGCGCTTTACGTCCAACCCGCCAAGCTGTTCATAGCGCGCGATAAGAAAGGCGAACTGCGCCTGGAAAGCAGCTCCCGGCTCGCCATCGTAGAACGGCCGGAGAAAGGCATTGTGCTCGGGCTCGCTGATGCGCTGGGCATGCAGGGTCTCAGCAATCACCTGGCACAACGTGCTCTTGCCCACACGGATGGGACCCTCGACTGCGATGTAACGGGGCGGTTCGAAAAGATTTGCCATGGCGCGACAAACAAGTATACGTTCCGCAGAATATCTCGCCGCTGCGTCCGTGACAATTGTCGGGATGGTTAACCTTGCGCCTGGTTTTCCACACCGGAGCAGTTGTCAGCTGTTCCGGGTTGCTGTTCTGACAACTGGCAACCGATAACCGATTTGAGCGGCTACCTGGTCACTTGCAGCACGATCGTCTGTCCTTCATACACCCTCTGGCCGGCGCCCGGGACCGTTCGCAACACCATGCGCGGGCCAGAGGGTGTGGTTTCGGGGGCGCTCGCGCCAACTGCCGGCGCTGGCGACTGGCTGGCGATGTTCCCCACGCGCAGTCCTGCGCCAACGATCTCGTTGATGGCATCGTCTTCTGTTCGGCCAGTGAGGTCGGGCATGACGAACGAAGCGCGCTCTTCCGGCGCGGCCAGTAGCACGCTGATTTTCGGCGCAGACACGTTCAGCGCATTCGCCGGCGGGCTTTGCGCCACGATCTGATCGGGGGTGGCCCCGGGAATGCTGGCGGTGGCGACGTTTCCCAACTCCAGCCCGCGACGGCGGATGTTGATTTCAGCCGCGCGCTCGCTGCCTCCCTTGAGATCGGGAATGACGACGCGTTGCGGGCCCATACTTTCCGCAACCTGCACCCTCCAGCCGCGCCGCACCTGCTCGCCCGGAGCAGGACTTTGCGACATGATACGTCCGGGAGGCACATCGGAGCTGAAGAAGCGGTCACCCGGTTCGAGCACCAGTCCGTGATCGGCGAGCGTGCGCTCCGCCTGGGAAGCGGTCATTCCGATGAGCTTGGGAATCCTGGTCTGGCGGCCATGAATGGCGAAGCGCATCGCGGTCAGCGCCGAGGCCATGAAGACGACAAGCAAAACCAGCACGCGTAACACAGATCGCAGCAAGCGTCGCATCAGTGCGCCTCGCTGTCGCCCGCGGCGCGCTCCCCAGCGTCCACTTTTTGCGCTACCGCAGATGGTGTGGCCGGAGGCGGCGCGGCGAAATCCTCCGACTCGCGTCCCTTCAGCGCAACTCGCATGAAGTCGATCCAGATGGGAAGCGCGGCCCTGGCCCCGGTTTCCTTATTGCCAAGCGTCTTCTTCTCGTCATAACCCACCCACACCCCGCAGGTGATCGACGGCGAGAAGCCGACGAACCACGCGTCGGTGAAATCGTTGGTGGTGCCGGTTTTGCCCCCAAGCGGATGGTCGAGCTTGCTGGCGGCGTAGCCAGTGCCGTGCTTAACCACCTCCTGCAACATACTTACCATGATGCGCGCCGTCCGCGCGCTGACCACGTCGTGCACCTCGGGATAGTCCTCTTCCAGCACGCGACCTTCATAGTCCGTGACCTTGCGAATGTAGCGCGGCACCACGCGAACCCCGTCGTTGGGAAAGGTGGTGAATGCCGCGGTCTGTTCCGCCAGAGTAATGTCAGCCGCCCCCAGCGCGACCGGCAGATACGCCGGCATGGGCGATGTGATCCCGAACTTGCGCGCGTACTCGATGACCGTCTTGATGCCGCCCACTCGCTCGGTCACTTTCAGTGCGGGAATGTTGCGCGATTCGGCAAGGGCGTGGCGGAAGGTGATCACGCCTTCGAACTTGCCGTCGTAATTGTGCGGTGTGTACAAACCTGAGGGTGTACTGAAGCTGATGGGCGCGTCGAGCACGGTGTCATCGGGCGTCAATCCCTCGTCAATCGCGGCAGTGTAGATGTAGGGTTTGAAGGACGAGCCTACCTGCCGCTCCGCCTGGACGGCACGATTAAACTTCGACTCCTGGAAGTCGCGGCCTCCGACCATGGCCTTGATGTCGCCGGTGGAGTTATCGAGCGCCAGCAGCGCGCCCTGCACGCCGGACTCCTGCTCCAGCGAGACGTGGCTGTCGCTGCCGTTGAGGTCAAGAATCTTGACATATACCAAGTCGCCCGGGGTAAGGAACTGTTGTGCCGAAGCGTAGCCCGTCCACTTCATCTCGGCCGGTCCGATACGTGCCTGGTAGCGTCCGAACTTGATCGTCGCCGCTTGTGGCTCGACCTCCGTCACCAGCGCATGGACATAGCTGTCAGGCGCGAGATTGCCGTCCCAGTCCACATGGTGATAGTTGGTCAGCGAATCGCCGTTGGCAATGACGTTCAGCAGGTTGCCTTTCCAGCCGTGCCGGCGCTCGTAGGCGGCGAGGCCGTCGCGCACGGCCTGCTGCGCGGCGCGCTGCATCTCCAGGTTCAGCGATGTATAAACCCGCAGTCCCGCTTCGTGTACCTCCTGCGTTCCATACTTTTTCTCCAGGTACTGGCGAATCTCCTCCACGAAATAGGGCGCAATGTCGTTGGGTTCGGCTTGCACGTTGACCTGCAAGGGCGCGCTCTTTGCCAGCTGCGCCTCGGCTGCGGTGATCTTGCCGTCTTCCAGCATGTTATTGATGACCACATTGCGGCGGCGCAACGAGCGCTCTGGATTATTGATAGGCGAGTAGGCGTTGGGCGCTTTGGGAAGGCCGGCCAGGACCGCGGCTTCCTCGAGTGTCAGGTCTTTGGCCTTCTTGCTGAAATAGTAATTCGCGCCCGCCTCGAAGCCATACACTCCGTGGCCGAGGTAGATCTGATTGGCATAGAGGGTGAATATCTGCTGCTTGGTGAAACGGCGCTCGATCTGGATGGCCAGCATCACTTCCTGGATCTTCCGGCTAAAGCTGCGATCGGGCGACAGAAACAGATTACGCGCCAGTTGCATGGTCAAGGTCGAAGCGCCCTGGGCGCGACTCTCGGCCATGACGTCGCGCCAGGCCGCTCCGAAGACGCGCCACACGTCCACCCCCCAGTGGCTTTCGAACTCCTTGTCTTCGGTGGAGATCAACGCATCGCGCAGCACTTTGGGGAAATCGTTATAGGTGTCGATGACGCGCCGCTGCAGGGCAAACTGTCCGATCACGCGGTCCTGGTCGTCGTAGAGCTGCGTGATGGTGCTGGGCCGGTACTGCTCCAGTTCGGTGACCTGTGGAAGATCGGTGGAGTAAACCAGCAACAGCCCCGCGGCCGCTCCCGTAACCGCTGCAACCAGAATCAGCAGAGCGAAAAGGGCGCCACCGACGAGCTTGCGCCCAACCCGACGCGGTTCCGTCGTGGATTCAGTGCCGAGGGGAGGATCTTCTACATCGCGCTTCATGGACGTGGGGGCATCTCTCAGCATAGCACTGAAAACCGCCCACCTAGGTCGCGGGTAGCCTTGTCGGCACTCATCATGATTCAGTATTCGTGTTTGACCTTTAAGATCCTGGCTTCTTGCGAAGACCGAACAGCGAATTGCGAAATGTCGTAAGCTGAGAGCAGACAGTCGAGCACTCCCCGATGCTCATCCACGTCCTCCATCTCGGGCTTGTGCCGTACGCAACCGCTTTGCATCTGCAGCGCACGCTGATGGAGCTGCGAAAAGCGGGCCGGGTCGAGAACACTCTGCTGCTGCTGGAACACCCGCCGGTGATTACCCTCGGGCGCAACGCACAGTTAAGCAACGTCATTGCGCCGCCCGAATTTCTGGCCCGGAAGGCAGTGGAGCTGTTCGACATCGATCGCGGCGGCGACGTGACCTTCCACGGCCCAGGACAATTGGTCGCCTATCCTATCTTCGATCTAAGGAGCTTCGAGCCCAAGATTGGCGCAGTGGAGTTTGTGCGGCGGCTGGAAGAGGTGCTCATTCGGACCTGCGCCGACTTTGGCGTCGGTGCGCAGCGGATCAAAGGATTGACCGGCGTCTGGACCTACGCGTTGCGCAACAAGCCTGAGGCCAAGATCGCCGCCATCGGAGTGCACATATCGCGTGGGGTCACCACGCATGGTTTCGCACTCAACGTCAGCACCGACCTGGACTTCTTCTCGCTTATTGTGCCTTGCGGTCTCACCGGAAAGCTTGTCACCTCGATGCAGCGCGAATTGCAGAAGACGTTGGCAGCGCAAGATGTGGCGACAGCCGCCTCGCGCAACTTTGGTCGCGTCTTCCAATCGCAGATGCTGTGGCTGGAGTCGCTGGACGACCTGATGGGCGACGCTCCCTGGGCGCGAATTCCCCGGCCGGCCAATCAGGACATTGCCGCGCGTCCACCGAAAGAGCTGCGCGAGTTGCACGGCGACGGCAGCGAACTGGTGTAACGGCATCGTATCGCATTCGATCGACGATTTGGACTGACGCGACTCAACTTGCTTCGGGTCCGTCCTGCATTTATCGTTCTTCTGCAGCCCTATGGCCCACAAGAAGCGCCCAACCCAGAGACATTCGCAGAAGAAATCAGGCAAGGTTCCTCCGGCTCAGGTCTCTAAGCCGCCCGAGACGGCCGCTCCCGTCGGGCAAGCGGACGGCTCTCGCAAGCTCCCGGACACCAGGGCCAAAGGGCTTTCCGAAGATGGCTCCGCGTCGTCCTCGCTCCGCTGCTACAACATTCCCGACTACCGGCTCGAGCATCCCGAGTTCCGCATTTTTATGTCGGGCGAAGGCGCTAACCTCGAATACCGTGTCGACGGAGACCTGACCGCCGCGCCGCCGCCGATTCGCGAATCAAAATACCTCTCCCGCGAACAGTGCATCGCCATCTATCGCTGGATGCTGCTTAACCGCCGCATGGAAGTGGCGTTGGAGAACCTGTACAAGCAGGGCAAGGTCGTCGGCGGTGTGTACTTCGGACTTGGCCAGGAAGGCTGCTCCTGTGCTTCGGCGTACGCGCTGGGCCCCGACGATTGGCTTGGCCCCATGATCCGTAACCAGGGCGCGATGCTGGTCCGGGGCTTCAGCGCACGCGACATCATGCGACAGTACATGGCCAAAGCCGACTCGCCGACCTGGGGACGCGACGCCTCTTCGCACTTTGGCGATTGGCAACGCCGCAATGTGTGCGCCCCGATCTCAATGCTGGGCGAATTGATTGGGGTAATGGCAGGCATTTGTCTGGGCGCTCGCCTGCAAGGCAGGAACATCGCGGCGCTCACCTACGTCGGAGACGGCGGACAATCAACCGGCGTCACCTACGAGAGCCTGAACTTTGCGGCCGTGCAGAAGCTCGGCCTGGTGCTCATCGTGGAGAACAACTTATGGGGCTACTCGACGCCGGCTGACATGCAGTTCTGCGTGAAAGACCTGGCCGAGCGGGCCATCGCCTATGGCATTCCGGGCGTGATCGTGGATGGCACTGACTCTTGCCAGGTATATGACGCGACTCGCGAGGCCTGCGAGCGCGCCCGTCGCGGTGAAGGCCCGACACTCATCGAGGCCAAGATGATGCGCATGAAGGGCCATGCTATCCACGATGCTGCGCAATACGTTCCCGCGAAGCTCTTCGAGTTCTGGCGCTCTCGCGATCCTATCGCACGCTTCGAGAACTACCTGGTCAATGTCAAGAGCTGGCTCACCGCCGCCGAAAACCACAAGCTCATCGAAGATGTGGAACGCGAGCTGGACGCCGACCGCGAAGCAGCCGTCGCGTCACCGATGCCCGACCCTGCGACCGACAAGATGCACCAGGGCGTGTACTGCGATCCTTCATGCCATGAGATCAAGCCGAAGTACGGACCGGTGACGGCGAAGGTCCGCACGACGGGAAGGGAGAGTCCCAAGCCGGTCGAGGCCGCGGTGCATCTGAAGTGAGGCGGCCCGAGCAGCACAGCTTGAGTCATCCCACGATCTCTTCGAACTTCAACGGGTCTGGCGCTACTGGCGTAGGTGGAGGCTCGATGGTTCGCAATACCTGATAGGTATAGCTGATGCGGTGGATCACGGTGATCGTGCTGAGCACCGCTATGACCCACAGAACCGGGCCCATACGATTGAACAGCGCGCCGATGATGACCAGCACGATCCGTTCCGGGCGCTCCATGAAGCCAACCTTGCAGCTGGGAATCAGCGACTCGGCGCGGGCGCGAGCATAACTCACCATCACCGAACTGGTCATGACGAAAGCGACCAGCACCACATAGAAGAAACGGTTGGCGCGGGCGTAATACACCAGCAGGCCGAAGAACAGCACCACGTCGCTGTAACGGTCGATGATGGAATCGAAGAAGCCACCGAACTGCGTGACCTGGTTGGTGGCGCGCGCGACGCGGCCGTCTACCATATCGAAGATGCCGGCGCCGATGATCACCAGACCGGCGTACACGAACATCCGGCGCTGGTTGTCGGCATGGGCGTAGCCGAACAGAATGCCCGCCACCAGGTTGATGCACAGTCCGATGAAGGTTAGCGCATTCGGCGAGATTCGGGTCAGGGCCAGGCCGTGGACAATCTTGTACAAAAGCCACTTGCTTGACCGTCCGACTGCGCTGGTCCAGGTCATGACGCGATTTACGCCTCGTCGTGAATGGTGGTCAGCTTGAGCACTTCAAGTTCGCGTTTGCCTGCGGGTGTGATCACTTCGCTCACGTCTCCCACCTTCTTGCCCATGAGTGCCCGGCCGATGGGCGAACTGGTGGAGATCAAACCTTTGGTCACGTCCGACTCTTCGCTGGTGACCAGTTTGTATTCGATTTCCTCTTCCTTGGTGGAATCGTAGACGACAACGGTTGAGCCGATTGCGGCCCGGTCGCGGGGAATGTTGGCCATGTTGACCATGGACAGTTCAGCCATGCGTTGCTTGAGCTGCCCGAGCCGCGCGCGCACAAATTCCTGGCGCTGCTTGGCCATGTGATACTCGGCGTTCTCGCTGAGGTCACCCATGGCGACGGCCTTCTTCAGCTCTTTGGGCAGTTCGTGATTTAGCTCGCGTTCGAGGATCGCGATGTCTTCCGCGAGCTTCTTGCGAATGTGTTCGGTCATTCTTCTGAGTTGATGCCTTCTGGCGAAAGGCCACCCGAAGGCATATGGGGAGATTATACGCGAGGTCTTGACCCCTACCTCTCCCTTCGACATCGCAACCGTTGCGGCGAGGCCGCCTTCGGCCGTCGCGCCAGCCACCTCTTCGCCCGAAAACCGCGTCAGTTGACGGGTTCGGACGAACCGCGGTACAATGAGGTATTGCGTAAGTGATTCTCCCCTGTTTCGATTCCGGATGTTGCCTTTGGGGAGCAGACTCCGGCCCTCATGAATACACTGACCTTTAGTATCGGCGACAAGGTCGTTTACCCGAACCATGGGGTAGGCGTTATCGAACAGATCAGCAGCCGGACGATCGGTTCTCAAGTCGAGCGCTTCTACCTTCTCAAAATCAAAGCCAGCAGCTTGAAGGTGATGGTGCCCTTCCACAATGTCGGCAGCGTCGGCTTGCGGAGGGTGGTCCGCAACGGTGAGGTGCAGAAGATCCTCGACTTTCTCACCGACGGCAAATGCGAGAACAACGCCGACTGGAAATACCGCTTCAAGGAAAACTCGGACAAGATGCGGACCGGTTCCCTGCTGGACGTTGCCATCGTGCTCAAAGGCCTCCTCCTGCTGGCCCAAAGCAAACCGCTCAGCTTCCGGGAAAAGAAAATGCTGGAACGCTCGCGTTACCTGCTGGTCAGCGAGCTGGCGATGTCGAGGAACCGGGAAGAGGTCGAGATCGAGGACCTGCTCAACCGGGCGCTGTCGAAATGCAAACTGCGCTTTCCGGAAGCGTCGAGCATGGAAGCGTAGCCGGTCGGCCTGGCAAACTCGACCCTCACCGCGCTTCATACTTGCGCAACGTGCTCCCATAATCATAAAATGCAACGGCCTTGCGGCGGTCATGCGAGTCCTGCAAATGCCGCGCTCGGAACGCTTATGCCAGGAACGCTGCACATCTTCCGCCTGAAAGCCGATCCTCTGCAATACCAGGTCAACTACAACCTCGGCGCCAACTCCTACGTCCAGGTCTTCAATGCCGCCGGGATCGAGGAATTCCTGCTTCATAGCTCGTCGCTTCCCGTCAGCGAGGTCAACGCCCTGCTGGAGGAACTCCGTTCCAGCGGGCATACCACCGAGGCAGTTGTGGACCTTCCCGAGTCCCACCTGGGCGAGATGGGCTTCACCGAATCGCCCAGCGACGAGTAGCCGGCCCGCGCTACTCGCAGAAGATCCGCACGTGCTTGCTGCCCTCATCGATGTGGACACACAACGCGTTCAGTGCCTCATTCAACTTGTCGCCCCTCAACTCGGATAGCGCCTCGAGATTGAACCCTTTGTCGGTCAGCTTCTCGGCAACGCGTGGCGGCAGAACTCCGATCAAGCCAACCCCAGAGCGCACGAAGGCGAGCGGCACACGCACGTTGACATCCTTGGCATCGCCATCCTGCACCAGAATCCGCAGATACTTGCGGGCGGTCGCGGGGCCGGAACCTTCCTGGTTCTCGGAAGCGTTGTTCCCGGTCGGCTCCTTCGCCGCGGCGAGTTTGTCGAGCAGCCGCTCCGCGTCGTCAGAGGTGATCTTTCCGGCGGCAAGCATTTCCAGCACTTTCCTGGTTTCGACTGACATGATTTCCTCCTATACTCAGCCCAGTTTCTCCAGCGCCTCGTCCACGTTGATCTCCCCTCGGGAAAGCTGTTCCAGTACGTACTCGCGTGGCGACGGAGCCTGCATGCTCTTGTCGAGCCGGCCGGCAATCGCGTTCAGGCGATTCTTCACCGTCGGATAACTGACCCCGAACAGCTCTTCCATCTTCTTGATCGAGCCGTGGTGGCGAACGAAGGCCATCACGAACGCCTGATCGTCAGGCGAGAGCTGGTCGAGCGGCGACAGCTCAATCTGGCCTTCCATCGCCAAATTGCAGGTCGCACAGGCCAGGCGCGTGATCTTGAAGGGCTGATTGCATTCGGGACAGGTTGTTCTGGAGATTGCCATGGTTGAAGTTCCAGAGACATATTCTTCCAAAAAGTTAAGTTTGTCAACTGCAATATTAAATTATTTAATATGAAGCCGATATACAATTCACTATATGAAGTATGGTTTGGCCTTTGCTCGATGTGGAGCGGAAATCGTCTGCTGCATCCGGCCTCCCCACCCTTCTCCCTCTCCTGAAATCTTTAGAATCATATGGTTACAGATTTTATCCCGGCAAGTTATTGAGCGGCAATAAGTTATTGCCATGCTCTTGATTGGCAAGGACTTAAGCTCTCCCGATAGATAGCGGTTGCTGGATAGTGGATAGATCGCTGTCAATCGTCTACTCCGCGGCTTGGCTTTTGTCGGCTTGGGCGCGTTACTCATTGAATTTTTCTCCTCGAGACGCACGATTCGCCCGAGTTAAGACAGACTTCAACCCTCGCATCGGCACACCTCGCCGGTTGACTGTCCGCGGCCTGCGACAGCGTGCCGCCGGCTGAAGCCGGCTCCTTTCTGAGCAGTCCGCTATGACGCGGCGCTATCTAAAGAGGCGGTTACCCAGCACTCCGCCTGCGGCGCTCGTTCTTGCGGCTTTGTTCCACCGATGCAACAACGATCTCAGTTTCGTAACAGCCTCTAAAGCGCCGCTCTACCACCACAGCTCTATCCACTGACCACGATCCACTAGCTACCAACCGCTGCCTTGGCCGCCGGCTTCTTCTGCGCTTCCTCTTCTGCCTGCTCTTGCGCCGCTTCCAGGCCGCGCACCACGCCCAGGTGATAGGCACGGCGCTGCGCTTCATCCATGTTTGCGTATTCCTGGTCCTTCGCTTCCTCGGCGGCGTTGCGGCGGTCGGCCTCGGCCTGCCAGACCGCATCCTGCCGCTTGCGAAACTCGGCATAGGCCTGCTTCGAAATACGGTTCTGGAGCTGGTCGGCCTGCTGGTTGAAAGCTTGCGTGCCCATCTGCTCCCGGCGCTGGTGCAACTGTTCCAGCTCAATCGTTTCTTTGGTCCACCGCTTGCGATGCGGCCGGGCGGCCATGGGCGTGGCCGGAACTACGTGCCAGACTTGCTCGGGAGGAGGGAAAACCAGGTGCGCCGGCTGCGACAAGTCCAAGCCCGCCGGTAGTCCGTACTCGGCCTCAAATTCGGGATATTCCTCGACCAGGCGCTTCTGATCGTCACCCACCCTGTCTCCAGAGGCAGGCGACAACCACCCCGACGAGGGCAAAAGCGGCCCTCGTTGGGGGCCCCGGTCGGCTGGGGCAGCCTGCGAAAGGGTGGGATTCGAGAGCGCGGGACCCGCTGACGAGGCGGCGTTCATCTGTAACCGGGCCAGGATGCGATGGTTGATGGCCGACTGTTGCAAGGCATAGAGCAGGGTCCCGGCCTGGCGCCGCTCCAGCAGGCCTGCGCCCAGGGCGCGGGCCACGTGCTCCACCGCCGCCTGCACCGCGAACAGGTCGTCGAGCGCGGGCAGGTCGAAGCGGTAGGGCAGGCGCCTGGCGACGGCCCGTGCCATGCGCAGGCGCTGTCCCCGCAGCCGCAGATGGCTGTAGCAGTAGCGGCGGTCGAGCAGCGCCGGACTCTGGCAGTAGTAGCCGCTTTCCATGACATGGTGGCAGAGGGCAGTGCAGCAGTTTCGAGTTTCCATTTTCAAGTTTCGAGTTTCTTCCGTGGTTTCGTGACGCTCTTCCATCACCACGGGAGCGCCGGTTTGGGTTGCGTCATATTCAGTTGTTGACATGTTTCCTCATTTCTGAAGGTCCAAAGACAAAAGCCCTGCGCCAGGTCCCAAGGCATTGCCTCAGGGCCTGATCACAGGGCTCGTTTCATTTACGATGACCTGCGTGAGCTATTTACTTGCGGGTTTGCCAGCTGCCGTCCCTAAAGCACGAGGAGGAACTGGCGCCGCCCAGCTCGGTCGCACGTGATGTTCGTGCCGGTGCGAGCGGTACTACACAACCCGACTGCCCACAGGCTAGTGGATGCCGGAAAGGCTTGTCTGTGACGTAGCGCACACGGCTGCCCAGACCTTCGCAACCAACGCGAATATCTGGGGCACCCAGCACCCGCTATGGCTTTTCGAGTTGTCATGACGAGCGCAGCGAGGCATCTGCTTTTGGGCCCGAGTACGACGCCCTTCTCGGCCGGCAAACAGCAGACCCCTCTCGGACTGAAGTCCGCTCGTGATGACAAGCAGGTAAGGTCCGGTGTTTGGCTGGGCTGCTTTATCCCACCAACACAGCTCCGCCATTCACGTTGAAGATCTCGCCGGTGACGAATCCGGCATAGGGAGTGCACAGGAACAGAATTGGAGCGGCGATCTCTTCCGGCGTAGCGACACGGCCGAGGGGAATCCTGGCGAATATTTCCGCGCGGTACTCGGGGTCGTTGAGTGCCCCGGCTGTCATCGGAGTATCCACCCATCCCGGCGCGACGCAGTTGACATATATGCCGAAGGGAGCAAGCTCGGTGGAAAGTCCCTTGGTCATGCTGATGAGCGCGCCCTTGGTGGCGGCGTAGTCGCAGTGGTCGTCCTCGCCACGCTGTCCAGCAGTAGAGCTGATGAACACGATATGCCCGCCGCGCCCCTGCCGCTTCATCTGTGCCACAGCATGTTTGGTCACGGCGAAGGCGCTGTCGAGGTTCACGGCGAGGGTATGGCGCCATTGCTGGTCGGCCATCTGGTCAACCGCGGCCTCCGGCGCCCATATACCGTGGTTGACGACGAGAGCGTGGAGCGATCCGAAGCGCTCCACGGCAGCCCGCAGCAGCGGTTCTGCGCCGGCTGTGCCGGTGAGATCAGCCTGTACAGCATGGCAGCGGTCGGCCCCGCATTCTTCCACGAGCCGCTGGGCTTCGGCTTGCCCGCGCAGATAGTTGAAGACAACCCGAGCGCCCGCTTGCACGAACAGGCGTACCGTCGCCGCGCCAATGCCGCTTGAGCCTCCAGTAATGAGGGCGACTTTCCCCTCCAGCGACAAGCTGGGAGCAGTTGGATTCGTGGTCATGGCTTCCAGAAAACTATCACAGAGGAGGGAGAGATTCCCGGGGGCGGTTGCCCAACGCTCCTATTTCCCATACTCCATCAGTTGTTCGGGATGACGATGAAAGGGCCTTTCTCCCCTTCGCGCTCGTTCCTGGCAAACTGGGGAAAACGTAGCAGGGAAGATGGGATTGCCGGCTCCCGTGCCGGCGCTTGCAGTTCCGGCATTGGCTTGGCCACAAATAGCTTCCTGCACTGCTTGGCGGTGAATCGAGCCCATCTACGGGATTTCTTTCTGCGGGCGCTGTCGGTAGAAATACCAGTTCCGGCATACATCTGCCGGTAGAGCTTCGAGAGGAACATAAAAGCGATTCTGGACCGCAGGCGCGGAGCGCAGGCCGACCTTCGCCAGATGGCGCTCCACTCGTAAAATCTGTCCCAGACCTTCTGAGTGCGCTCGCTAATCTCCTGCGAGCTCATCGACGGATGCGGCGTAAACATCTTTGGCCGAGTCTCCGTGGGGATCAGCCAGTAGCGGGTAATCGGCACATTTCCCACCAGGGTAGGTTTTTTGGACTGCTGCTTCTCCCAGCGGGCGAAATCCACGGTTCCCGGAAAGGGCGTCATCATGACGAATTGTGCAAACGTGATGTCAGCCTTGAGTGCCATCTCCACGGTTGCGTCGAACGTTTCCGGCTTGTCTGTCGGCAGGCCGAAGATGAACGACCCAAGCACATGGACGCCGTGCTGCTTAAAGGTCAGCAACTGCTTTGCCAGGGCCTCGCCGGAACAGTTGAAGTCCTTGAAGACCGCCTTGAGTCCTTCCGGAGTTACCGCCTCGACTCCAACCAGGGCGCCCTTGATGTTCGCCCTCCGCATCGCGTCCAGGTACTCGCCGTCTTCGCCCGCCTCCATCGTGATCTGGGTGTAGAACACCATGTCTTTGGGCAGCTTTGCCAGTTCTTCCATGAGCTGGAAACGCTCCGCACGGATGGCCGCCAACTCTTCAAGTTTGGCGATATTGTTCTGCTCCCGGGCCAGCCGCAGATCGGTCAACGTCACGGGATAGAAATTGTCGTCGGCGAGGGCAATAAACCGAAAGCCCATGCGGCGAAGTTCCACGATTTCGTCGATCACGCTCTGGTACCGTCTTTGGCGCGGCTTTTGTCCATCGGTCCGCCATACGCTGCAAAACGAGCAATGCTTGGGGCATCCGCGGATGGTCTGCACCGAGGCCCACATATACTTATCGCGCGGCATCAGGTCCCATCGCGCGGCCAGGAACTGGCTGCCTTCGATCCTTCCCCCCTCGTAGATTCTCTCCGGCGTGCCTGCAAGGCAATCGGTGACGGCCTTGCCCCACGCAATATCGCCATCGCCCTTCACCACGGCGTGGGCGCCACCGCGTTCCAAGGCCTCGTCGGGATACAGCGTCGCATGAATGCCGCCGTAGATCACCCACGCGCCACGCTGGCGTGCCATGCGGCCGACCTCATATCCGCGTAAAGCATTACCGGTATGCACACTGATGCCGACGATATCTCCCGGCGCGATGCTTTCGGGCACGACCTGCTCCAGCGACTCGTCGACGAGAATAGGATCACCCACGATTTGAGGGGTGGCTGCCGCCAGGACAAACAGCCATCGCGGCGTGATGACGGCAGTGCCGAAAGAATTGTCACTGGGATTTACGAGATGAACGGACATGGGTTCCGACCTTTCCAGATACGAGTACGGCGACTCCGGCGTGGGACTCTGCTGTCAAAGCCAACGTTAGCTCTCCGTCCCTGCTCTCACATCTGCCCGGAACACGGGCGAACAAGTCCCCACACGTTTACATGCGGGTAATTTTGCCAGACCGCGAAAAGTAAAACCGAGCAAAATTGCTCACTCGGCGAAATAAATGGCCGCCCTTTCCGGGTTCAGGGGCCGGCTCTCGCCCGGGACCCCGTGGCTGGATTGGTGTCTTTGACCTACGTTCTTGTGAGATCGATGGCGTCTTCTAGGGGTTGGGGAGGTCGGCCAGCGCTGCCTCGGCACGCGCAATGCGCCCCTTGAACTCGGCCGCTTTCTTCTGCGCGAATTCCGAGTTTGGATCCACGTCGAACTTCCTGGCCAGGGCAGCCAGCTCGGCCTGACTCGGAGGCCGGTCAAACTCCCTCACCTTCGCCACCGCTTTTGGCAGAACTTTACGATAGTGGTTGAGCTGTTGCTCTGCCTGTTGAGGAAAGTAGCTGAGGCGGTCGCCAGTCTGCATGGCGTCGATGAGTTCGTCCGGCGACCAGGCGAACGGCCATGTCTGGTTGAGCGCATCGTAAGCCTCACGCAGTCGGGTCATCGCGCCGGCGAATCCGTTAAGCTCCGCACGGCGTGTCAGCAGGCCCGCAGAGCGATTTACACGAACCGTCATCGTCTCCTTTACCGGAGTGCTGGGCAGGCTGATTACGGTGGTCAGGTTGTTGCCTAGGAAGCGCCAGCCGATCGCTCCCTCCTGTGACGTTTTGGCCAGGGGCCGTTCATTGACCGTCACCGACGCAGGCGGCCAATCTCCCGCCAGGCGGATCACGTAGGCCCGCTGGGACAGCATTCCCTGGTAGCTGCCCTTGGCAGGAGCGATCTCGATCGTCAATTCACCGCCCTTCTGCGAGGTGCGTAACTCGGTCCGCGCGTCGGCATCATGCTGATAGGCCCGCGAGTCTCCGGCGTCCTCGTACAAGGTGTACGTCGAGCTCTGGCCGTCGGCCAGGGGAAAAACATTCACAATCAATGGATCGAGCGGCTTCTGGTTGGAATACTGCATCGGAGGGGCTTCCGGCACGATAGCGCCGGCGCATACATAAACCGGAATTTGGCTGATCGAGAAATTTCGCTGCACTGCGGCGGGGCCGTGCAGGGTTGTGCCCGTCTGCCACTCGACCCAGTCACCCGGTGGCAACCAGACTGTCTTGTTCGCCAGACCCGTGATCCTGTCTCCCGGTGCAACCACGGGGGCAACGATCATGTCTGAACCGAAAACATACTCGTTCTTGTGCGAGTAAGCTGCGTCAGCCTCCGGCCAGTCGTAGTAGAGAGGATGCAGGAAGGCAACGCCGGTATCGTAGGTCCGGCGCGCCTCGGTGTAGATGTAGGGCAACAGGGCGTAGCGCAGCTGATAGATACCGCGCATGATCCCGGAGTAGGGCTCGGGATAGGCCCAGATACGGCGTTCGGCATCGGGGTTCTTGGTGGTGTGCGTCCGCAGAATGGGGCTGAAGGCGCCGAACTGAAGCCATCGGGTGTACAGCTCGGGATCGACCGTGCCGGGCATATGTCCGCCGATGTCGTGACTCCAATAGGCGTAACCGACATTCGCCGCGGTTGCGGTGAACCACGGCTGGAAGGCCAGCGACTCCCACACTGAAATGGTGTCGCCCGAAAAACCAATCTGGTAGCGATGATTGCCCAGACCTCCCCAGCGATGGAACAGCAGGGGCCGTTTGCCCTCGCGGGCCTGGTCGGAGAAGTGCACGTAATTCAGCCACCAGGTGGGATTCACACCCGGGGTCTGGGTGTTGGACTCCTGCTGCCAATCAAGCCACCAGAAATCGATGCCCTGCTTCTCCAGCGGATGATGCAGCAGGTTGAGATAGTTGGTGGCGAACTTCTTGTTGGTGATGTCGAAGGGGACGTACTGCTTGGTGGCGGGATCGATGCCCATCGCCCGCGCCATCGCGGGATAAGCGTCCTCCCACGGCTGCACGCCGGACGCGGGATGCAGGTTAAGCGTGACTTTCAAGCCTTCGTCATGGATGTTCTTCAGGAACTGCGCCGGGTCGGGGAACAGCAGCTTGTTCCAGGTATAGCCGCTCCAACCCATGGTGTGGCCCGACTGATCTTTCGGCTTTTCGCCAGCGCCGCTGGGTCCGAAGGTGAGGTGCCAGTCCATGTCGATGACCAGAACATCGAGGGGAACGCTGTCCTCACGAAAGCCGCGGACGAGGTCATCGAGTTCCTGATCGCTGTAGGCCCAGTAGCGCGACCACCACGCGCCGAAGGCGAAGCGCGGAGGAAGCGGGATGCGTCCGGCGACCAGGATGTAATCGGCGAGCGCCTGTTTGTAATCGTGACCGTAGCCGAAGAAGTACCAATCCTGACGTTCGCCTTTAGGGCGTTGCATCACCCATGGCCATGGGCTGTTCTCGCCGTTAACGAAGCTGAAGTCGGCGGAGTCGAAGAGCGGACGTGCGGAATCGTCAACCAGCGTCCAGCCATCGCGCGAAATCAAACCCGGTTCGATAGGTTCTTTGGTATGGCTCCCCAGCGCGCCATCGAGCGTGCGGGTGGTGCCCATCAGGTTTCCGGTATCAGGCGTTCCGGGACGCCAGGTCACCGTCTTGCCATTCAGCGCGAAGCTGATCTCCAGGTTGGCGGCAGTAAACTTTCCGTTAGAGTCTGGCGCCGGACTGTAGCGAAGTTCGAGGGCATCGGTCTTGACGATCAGGGCTTGGTCCGCACCCGGCTTCGTGAGCGACTGCTGGAACTTCGGCGCCGGCAGTTTCCGATTCAGGAAGACCAGAGAGGCGTGATCTTCGAACTTGCCGTCAGCGGCCCATTCCATGCGGATAAGCTGCGGGGTAAGGACCGTGAACCTGGCGTTCCCGCGCGTGACCACGGCATGCGAATCGGCGACGGGATCGTAGACGGCGGGAACGCCGCTCGGGCTCTGCGGACCGGAGGCCAGCGCAGGAGAAGACGCGAACGCCGCCATCAGGCAAATCGTTAACAAGCTGGTAATTGAATTCGAAATTCGCGAGTAGAAAAGTGAGGACGTCGCACCGCCGCGCTTTATCATGGCGGGGCCATTGTAAACGAGTAGCGGTCGAGGACGGGGCAGTGCCTTCCCCGATCGTGAAGCTTAAGCTAGACTGCTGCCAAGCTGCTTGCGATCACCGCAACCGCCGAACGAAACTTCGCTCCAAGGTCGTCCCCTTTGTGGGTGCGAAGTTGCGATTTTGTTCCGGGGAATCAATCCCGGCGGTTGCGAATGGCTTGAGCTGGCGCTTGCACCGGAGAAGGGCGAATGGATATTGAAGCGATTCGACGCTACTGCCTTCAGTTTCCGCATGCTACCGAAGTCGTGCAGTGGGGTGGGGACCTGTGCCTCAAGGTGGATGGCAAGCTATTCGTGGTGGCTGCCCTGGAGATGGTCCCGCAGCGGATCTCGTTCAAATGCACACCGGAGAACTTCGCGGAGCTGTGCGAGCGGACAGGAATCATCCCGGCGCCCTACATGGCGCGAGCGCAGTGGGTCAGCCTGGAACGGCCTGACGCCTTACCGGATGACGAACTTCGCGATCTGATCGCGGAGTCCTACCGTTTGGTGTGGGAGCGGCTCCCCAAGAAGCGGCAGGCGGAGCTGACAGGCAGCGCTGTGCAAGCCAGGAGCGGGCGGGAAAAGGCCGCATCGCGCAAAGTAGCCGTCAAGACCAAAAAAGCTGGAGCAGGAAGAAAGCGATGACACCGGAGCTTGGGCTGCGTTCGCTGCTGATTTGCGGACTCCTGCTGATGGCTGCCAGCAGCTTGGGAGCAGCGCAGGCCGCAGCAGCATCCGGCGCTTCAACTCCGGCCACCACCGAACCGCCGGCGGCGCTGGAGCGTGAATTCTTTGCCGCCATCCGCGAGGGCGATACCAGGAAATTTCTGTCGTATGTACCGCAGCAGGGCATGAATGTTGGGCCGCGGGCGGTACATGAAAGCAGGGCCGCGATCGAACAGCAGTTTGCGCAACATCGCGACCTCTACTGCAAGCTGTTCGACTCGTCGTGCATACAGGATGCGATCAAGCTCGATGCCAGCGCGCGTCCCTGCTCATACCGCGAGATGCTCACCCACTCGGAGAAGGTCCGCACCGCGGCCAGCGAGGCAGTACGTGGTGGCGTGCGGCAGGCAATCCTGGTTGCGGAAGTAAAGAACGGTCAGTGCGCTGGCCTGGGGCTGATCGATTTCATCTTTAACGAAGGCCACAGCGGGTGGGAGTTGTTTTCGGCGCCTTAGGCGGCGACATGTCCAGGCTGTCTGACAATGCGATACCTGTTCGTGGGACATGCTCTCCGCTTTCAGAGATTGCGCTGCTTTTCCTGAAGCTCGGCACTACCGCGTTCGGTGGTCCGGCCGCGCACATCGCCATGATGAACGAGGAAGTGGTGCGCCGGCGCGGCTGGCTGACCGAGCAAGAGTTCCTCGACTACCTGAGCGCGGTCAACTTTATTCCCGGGCCGAACTCCACCGAGATGGCGATCCACATCGGCCATCGCCGCGGGGGGTGGCCGGGGCTTATCGTTGCCGGCACGTGCTTCATCTTTCCGGCGGCAATTCTCGTCGGCATCCTGGCTTGGGCCTATGTGCGGTGGGGATCCCTGCCGCAGGCGGCCAGCCTGCTGTACGGAGTGAAGCCCGTGGTAATCGCGATCGTACTTCAGGCTTTGTGGAGGCTGGGGCGGTCGGCGGTAAAGACGAAGTGGCTCGCGCTGGTGGCCGTTATCGCGATCGCTTTGGCGGCTTCCGGAGTGAATGAGCTGTTGGTGTTGGCGATCGGCGGCGCGCTGGGGATCGCCATCCGGCTTCGCAACCTGCGACCGGGACGAAGTTTGCTGGTAGCCCCGCCTGCACTTTCTGCAGCGGTGGTAATGGCAACTGGCGCATCGGTTGGTCTGTGGCCGATCTTTCTCATCTTCGCCAAGATCGGGTCGGTGCTCTTCGGCAGCGGCTACGTCCTGTTGGCCTTCCTGCGAGCAGACCTGGTGGAGCGCTATCACTGGCTCACGCAGCAGCAACTGCTCGACGCGGTTGCCGTGGGGCAGGTCACGCCGGGGCCGGTATTCACCACCGCGACCTTCGTCGGCTACTTGCTGCACGGGCCGTCTGGAGCGATCGCGGCAACCGTCGGCATATTCGCTCCGGCGTTTCTGTTTGTAGCAGTGAGTGCTCCGCTGTTGCCGCGGCTTCGTGCGTCGCGCACAGCAGGCGCTATTCTCGATGGAATCAACGTGGCGTCGCTGGCGCTGATGGCCCTGGTGACGTGGCAACTGGCCCGCTCCGCGATTGTGGATTGGTTCACCTTACTGCTGGGAATTGCGAGCGCGGTGATGCTGATTCGTTATCGCGGGCTCAATTCCGCATGGCTGGTGCTGGGGGCGGGGGTACTGGGGATTTTAAAGCGGGGATTCTGACAACGTGGGATGCGCATGAGAGATGTATGAGAAATCGCGCCGCCGCTGCCGGGGCTCGATTTCACGTTCCAGTTACCCAGACCTACGGCACGGCTGAAGCCGTGCCCTTTCAAAGCGGGAGCTGGACTACATCAACTGTGAAACCGCTATAGACTGAGCCGCGCCTGCGGCGCTGGTTCGTGCAATCTCTTACTCCACTGCCAAAAAACAAGGTTCGTACTTACACCGATGATTTAATGCTTCTGGCAGTTTCCGCCCTTCGTCGAAGTCAGCACTCCTGCCGCCGCCTTGATGGTTTCGTTCCAGCAAGCGCCGGTAGCGTCATAGTACTGATAATTCTCGGAGTTGGCCTGTCCGGTGGTAGTCACGTTGCCTTGCGCGTCGACCATCAAGGTATCGGTCGGAGCGACCGCGTCAGAGAAGGAGCTGAAGTATGCGGGGAAGCCGTTCTGGGTCACCAGTTCGCCATCCTGTAGCGATTGCTGCAGGTTGGTGGTCTGTTCGTAGGAACCGTCGGCGTTCGCGGTGAAGTCATAGCTCAAGTTGAGCGGCCAGGAAAGCTGCTGGTAGCTGTTGGTGATCCTTCCGCCCTGCCTGGTCGAGGTGGACGAAGAGATGGAGGTGACCTGGTTGACGGATTGATCGTACACCGACCCGTCGATCGCTACTTTGTACTTCTGACGATTCGAGAAATCGATGCTCTGGACGACCTTGGTATCCACCTTGCCGTGCGAGGTCTGAACGTAGCCCTCGACTGTGAATCCCCGCGAAGATGTGACGTTGACCGTACCGGTCACGTAGGTGCCGTCGTTCTTGAGGTTCTCCTTCACCACCGGATTGGGCTGGCCGATCGTGTTCTTGGTCAGCGCTCCGGTTACCTGGCTCGATCCCGCATCGAGGTACAGCAGCAGGGTCGCCGTAGCGGAGAAATACTGGTCGGCGTTGTAGACGCTGACGGCGACGGTGTGCTGCTGGCCGTCACTGAGTATCCCGGCGAAGGGCGTGAGATCGACACGGTAAGGCTGGAAGTTCAGGGTATGCACGCCAGGGATCGGACGCCACAGATAAGGGTCAATGCCTCCGGTGTAAATCCAGGGATAGATGGGCGCGACCCCGGCAGCCTGTCCGTCGACGCTGACTTCTCCTTCGCGGAAGCCGGTTGAGCCGCAGTTATAGAGCTCGCCCGCGACATCGTCGGGCGCGCAGGTGTACCAGAACTCATCGTTGCTCTGGCTTTGCGCGAAGACGTCAAGGTAGGCGCGCTCCACGTTGGTCGGCAGCGTGAACGTGGCAGCAAGCTGATCGCTGGGCGAGTTCAGAGTCACTGTGCCGCCGGTCGGACCACCTGACATCGGCAGCACCACGTCGGCAGTTGGCGGAGCGTGCTTGCCATGCGGCACAGGATAGAACTGAAGAACAGCGGTGCCATGCAGGTGGCTGGTGTAGGTGCCGTTGACAAGATTGCCAAGATCGACCCGCCCGGCCTGTGGAATTGTGAACAAAGGGCTGTAGTCGGTCAGATTGCTTTCGACGTGCCAGGAGCGCATCACGTCATGCGAGGGCTCGGCGGTGGTGCCGAAATATACATTGGCACCCCCGATCCAGATTTCCGCAGTACGGTCGAACTGGCGGCCGGCGTCCACCGACCAATCGGCCTCAAGTACTACCGCGGCCCACGGCCCAGGACAGCCCGAGGGAGGCGAATAGTCGAAGTACTTGGGGTTGAAGTCGGAGAAATCGAGATTGTAAAACAACTGCACCGTGCAAGGAGTTGTGCTGGGACGCGGCACCGAAGCGTTGGAGGTGACCGTATTGGCCGAGCCGATCTGCGGAGTGCTGGGAGCGACGTAATTCTGCGCAACCGCCGTGCCTGCGAGTATTACGGCTAGACAGACAATAGAAACGATCCTGACGGGCAGGAAGAGGAAGAATCGTGACATGCCGGTGCTCCTTGGCTTGGCGCGCTCAGGTGATGGCGCGGCAGAATCCTCTAAGCATAATTCGTGCGGGAGACTTACTACAAGCCTGACGTGCCAATTCCATAGTGGAGTGCCGGCGACAAGAGTGCTACTTCGGCGATCGCAGTACCCCGTGATACCTTGGTATCCAAAACACTTCTCAGGGAACTGATCCCATGATGCTGGAAACGGAAGTCTTCAAGTTTGAGCCCGACGTTACCGGGATATCGTGTTCCGGGCGCTTCACGCTGGGCAATCGGCTGAGCGAGTTGGAAGGGATGGTGAACTCGCTCATCGCGGAGGGCGTGCGCAAACTGGTGCTCGACCTCACGGATGTTGAATTCCTGGACAGTGCCGGACTGGGAGTGATCATGCACATCTCAGGCCAAATCGAACACAAGGGCGGGAGGTTGCGCATAGCGGGTGCCAGCGAGCAAGCGCAGCGCCTGTTCGACATCACCCATACCGGCAAGATCCTGGGGCTCGATCCCGACCTGGTGACCAGCGTAAAAAAACTGCAGGAAGGTCAGGCGTAGGCGGAGATTAGTCCTCCTGCTTCTGAGTTCCGTTTTCCAGCTGTAGTCCGCCGGTCAGATCGCCGATCTTCTCAACGCGGTGCTCCAGACACCACTTCTCCAGGGAATCGACGAGCCTCTCACAGGCGCAGGGGTCCCAGAAATTCACCGTCCCGACTTCAATAGCGCTGGCACCGGCAAGCATGAACTCAACAACGTCCTCTGCGGTGCTGATGCCGCCGATGCCGATCACCGGAATCTTCACCGCCCGGGCCGCCTCCCAAACCATGCGCAGTGCAATTGGCTTGATGGCGGGACCGGAAAGGCCGGCGGTGATGTTGGAGATGCGCGGCTTGCGCGTCTCGGCGTCGATGGCCATGGCGACGAAGGTGTTGACCAGCGAGATAGCGTCGGCGCCAGCGTCTTCGGCGACGCGGGCCACCTCGGGAATGCTGGTAACGTTCGGCGAGAGCTTCACGATAAGGGGCCGCAGCGCAATCTTCTTCACCGCGCTGACCACATCAAACAACATTTTCGGGTCGCTGCCAAAGCTGATTCCGCCACACTTGGTGTTAGGACATGAGACATTCAGTTCGTAGGCGGCAATGCCTTCGCCCTCGTTAAGGATACGCACCACGTCCTCGTACTCCTCCTGGGAGTGTCCAAAGACATTACAGAAGAAAACAATGTTCCTGATGTTGCGCAGCAGGGGAAGCTTCTCTTCCAGAAAGGCGTGTGCGCCGATGTTTTGCAGACCGATAGCATTCAACATCCCGGCGGCAGTTTCGAACAGGCGCGGGGGCGGATTGCCCACCATCGGTTCGCGAGAGAGGCCCTTCACCACGAAGCCGCCTAAGCGGTCCAGGGTGACTACATCCTCGAATTCCACGCCATAGCCAAAACTTCCGCTGGCCGCCAGCACCGGGTTCTTCAGGGCGATGCCGGCAACGTTGACGGTCATATCGAGCGCAGATTTCGAGCCAGGGCTCACGCCACCGTCTCCGTCATTGCGCCTCTCTTTCGCGGCGGACCGTGATGGGCTGGCGCACGGTCGCTGTGCGCTCCAACTTGTCCCAGGCGAAGCCGCCGCCCTCCACAGCACGCTTGAGCGTCTTGATAAGCACAACTGAGAAGAGCTGGCGATAAGCGAAGCGCTGCAACCAGACGTGCCCCAGCAACAGGAAGTCGCGTTTGCCCCCGGGCTGTTGCCGCTCGAGCGCAAAGGCGATCGTGGAGGCGATGAAGTCAATCACCATGAACAGCGCGAAGTACACAACGAGCTTGCGGAAATCCGCCGGGTTCGCCGATTCGGGATGGAAGTGCTTATTGACAAAATAGGTCGCGGCCCCGAATACGAACATGATGTCGATAAACGGTGACACCAACGGGAGTACGATCTGGAAGATGACCATATTGGGTATCGCCACCCAGCCAAGCGCGCCCTTCTGCTTCACGGCAGCGCGGTGCTTCCAGACCGATTGCATGATTCCGAAAGACCAGCGAAAGCGTTGCCGCATCAGGCCGCCGGCCTTACTGGGCGCCTCGGTGTAAGCCAGTGCGCGATCTTCGTAGTTCACCCAATAGCCAGCCTGCAGGAGTGCCATGGTGAGGTCGGCATCCTCGGCGACCGTATCGTGCTGATATCCCCCTGCGGCAAGCACAGGAGCAGTTCGCCAGGCGCCAATGGCGCCAGGCACTACGCTGACCGCATTCAGCGTGTTCAAAGCACGGCGTTCGAAGTTCTGGCTGGTGATGTACTCCAGCGCCTGCCAGCGCGTCCACAGGTTCACGCGGTTGCCAACTTTGGCGTTGCCCGCCATCGCCGCCACCTTGGGGTTGCTGAAGTGCGGTACCAGTTTCGAGACTGCATCGGGCGCGATGATCGTATCGGCGTCGATGCCGATAAAGAGCTCTTCCGTTACATGCTCGAGCCCATAATTGAGGGCATCGGCCTTGCCTGAATTCGGCTTGGTCAGCACCGTCACACGACCGTCGGCGATCTCCTTGCGGAATGCATTGCGGGTGACTTCGAGAGTCGCGTCGTTCGAGCCATCGTCAATCACGATGACGCGAAGCTTCTTATAGTCGGATTCAAGCGCTGCGCGTACCGTGCGCTCAATTACTTTCTCTTCGTTGAAGGCCGGGATCAGCACGGCGACAGCGGGCTGGTAAGTGGGATCAAAATTGGTGTTGCGGCGGTGGAAGCGGTCAAAGATGGCCAGCGCACCCACCAGCACCAGGCGCCCGCTCATCAGCACGTCGCCCACAAAGAAGACGAAGATGATGAGCGACGAGATTCCCGCGAACAGCGAGAAGCTAAGGCCATCGATCCACGCCGCCCAGCGCTCGTGGGTGGCGATGGGAGGCATCACGTCGGCACGGGTCTTCCCCATCAACCCGGAGACCGGCACGATTTCATAACCGCGGGCCCGCAATCCGTCAATGATCTGCGGCAACGCCTTGAGCGTCTCACGGCGGTCGCCGCCGCCGTCGTGCAGCAGGATGATATTGCCGCATGCCAGATTGGCAGGCCGGCAAGGCGGCAGGTTAGCCAGGACATCGCTGACGATCTGGCTGGCGGAACGCCGCGGATTATCGTGCCAGTCGTTAGGGTCAACCTTGTCGCCGACGGTGATGTAGCCCAAGTCTTGCGCCAGCTCCAGAGGGCGCACCTGGTCTGCGGTATCGGGCTCCTGGTCGATAGAGTAAGGAGGACGGAACAGCACCGGCTTCACGCCGAGCTTGCCCTCGAAGAAGCGCTCGGTCAGGTTCAGTTCCACCTCGAAGTAACGCTTGGAGACGTTGCTTATATCAGGATGGGTAAAGGTGTGATTTCCGATTTCATGACCTTCGTTGTAAATCCTCCTGGCGATGTTTGGATATTTCTCGGCTTCGACTCCGATCAGGAAGAAGGTGGCCTTGACACCTTTTTCCTTAAGGACGTCAAGGATCTTCGGCGTCCACTCCGGATCAGGGCCGTCATCGAAGGTAATGGCAATCTTGTTTGGCGAACTACCGTACATGTTGACAACATACGGCTGTGGCATGGTCTTGAAGATCTCGTCGCCAACCAGGTTGTCGGGCTCCACCTTGATTTGCCGCTCGCCGGGAGCCGGGCGCGCGTCGATACGAAGAATCTCTCCCAAGCCTTCGATGTCAACGTCCTGACCGGGGGGAACGGTCTCGAGCTTGGCAGGTGCATTGGCTTCGTAAGGCCGGTCCCAGACCGCCCAAAGCGAACGGTCCTCGGAGCCCAGACGCCATAGCGCAAATGTGTAAATGCCCAGAGCGTGCGCGCTGCGCATCTGGTTCAACGCGGTCACGCCATCGAGAAACCACACGTCATGCCGCACGTTGCTGTCGTCGAGATAGGCGAAGTGCGGGTTCATCGCGTCGTCATCGAAGACCACATCGGTCGCGGCGTCGGAAGCCTCCAGCCAGGCGTCCTGCACGGAAACGTTATGCACCGCTTCCGGCGGGG
This sequence comes from uncultured Acidobacteriaceae bacterium, assembly GCA_963791975.1. GTDB lineage: Bacteria > Acidobacteriota > Terriglobia > Terriglobales > Acidobacteriaceae > Bog-257. Next base: position 805,551 of record CAWBUJ010000001.1, read on the forward strand.
TGCCTTTCTTCTGGCCCTTCTTCATCGCCCAGTCGTAACCGTAGTTGCCGACGGCGCAGATGATTTTCTCCTTGGGTATTACCTTCAGCGCCTCCTGAAGGTTCTTCACGAACCAGTCCTGCCCCGCCACCGCCCCGGGCTCACCGCCAGGGTAATGCTGGTCATAGTTCATCAGGATCAGGCCGTCGGAGATTGCGGCTATTCCCGCATAGTCAAATTCTTTATCGTTCACCGGCACGGCGACATAGAGCTTCATGCTCCGGGCATGCAAATCGTCATAGAGTTCCTGTACCAGCGCGTGATAATCATCGCGCGAGGCCTCGGGCACGGCTTCGATATCGAGTGTCAGGCCCTTATATTGGTCGGTCGCCAGGAAGGTCATCAGCTGGCTGCGAAAGCGCTGGCGAGCCGCCGGGTCAGCCAGGAATTGAGCGGTCAGCTCAGGTCGCCATTCGTTGGTGATGGGGTCGAAGTTGTTGACCAGCGGGAAAACTTCCGTCTGCGCCTTCTCTCCCTTGAGGAATGGCATTACCTTGTCGTCAATCGATCGCGGCTTGCCCTTTTCGTCCATCACGTCATAAAGGGTGTTCATCTCGGTGACGGCCTGCAGTCTTCCGTCGGAAGTGAGCACGTGCATCCACTCCGGGAAGAGCAAGTCGATCTGCGGGTAATACTCCTTCAATGAGGCAAAGCTGGCGGCGTCCCACTTTACATAGAACGCGCCTCGAATTCCTTCGTCGGAGTTCAAGACGACCTGCGATGCAGGACGCTTGGTCTTGCGGTGGGTATTCTGGGCGCGCGTCAGCTTGCGTTTCTGGCTTTCCTTGAGCGCATGATAGGGTTTCTTGATTCCGGGAAGGGCAACGCCGGGTACCGACGATCCGCGGACGATCGTGACGATAAAGAAAACCACCAGCAGAGTGGTAACGATTACGGCGCTGTCCAGAATGAGCCGCAGGCGGCGCCAGCGCTTGCGTTTCGCGTCAAAAAAGATCTGTTTCGACTGAGGCATGTTCCGCGGTCTCATCAATCGTAGCACCTAGTCAGTCGGAGGCCGGCGCTCAGGCCAGCACCCGGCCAAATGCCAGGTGTTACGCACAAACTGTTATATTCGCCACGTGTTGGAACAGGAGTGCAAATCGCTGGAGAGAACTGGGCCACGGCCATTCTGGCCGATGCTCCGGGAGTCTCGAAAGTACTTCCTGCTGGTCACACTGGCCGCATTTTGCTTGCGGCTATTTTTCTACATTAGATTCCCACATGTTACCGGCGATTCCCTGATTTACGGCGATATCGCCAACAATTGGCTCAACCACGGAATCTTTGGTCTTTCCCACGCCAGCGGCCCACAGCCAACCTGGATTCGTCTGCCCGGCTATCCGGCATTTCTCGCCGCCTGCTTTGCCCTCTTCGGGCATGAACACTACCATGCCGTCCTACTGGCGCAGATCCTGGTCGATGTCGTCGGCTGCTTTTTTATCGCCGATCTGGCAAGGCGAACCGTCTCTGAACGGGCAGGACGCTTCGCGTTCTTGCTGGCGGCGCTCTGCCCTTTTACAGCGAACTACACCGCTGCGCCGCTGGCGGAGACGCTGAGCATTTTCTTCGTTGCAGTAGCGTTGGATAGCGCCATCGCAGCTTTCACGGCGTTGGACGAAGGAGGCAAGTATTGGACGCAGTGGACCGGGTGCGGGTTAGCCGTGTCCGCCGGAATCCTGCTGCGCCCCGATGGCGGTATCCTGCTGGTCGCCATCGGGCTCTTCCTGCTGTGGCGAATGTGGCGGCGGCCGGGCGAACGCGCTCGCCTGTTTTGGGCGGGTGCCCTGGTGCTGGCGATTGCCATCGCTCCGCTCGTGCCGTGGACGCTACGCAACTGGCGGGATTTCCACCGCTTCGAGCCGCTCGCCCCGCGGTACGCCAACGATCCCGACGAATTTGTACCCTCGGGCTACGACAGGTGGGTGCGTACATGGATCGCGGACTTCGTCTCCACCGACGAAATCTACTGGAACATTCCTGGGGATGCAGTTGACGTGAACCTTCTGCCCTCGCGCGCGTTCGACAGCGCGGAACAACGCGAGACGACCGAAGCACTCTTCCGCGACTACGACAAGATCCTCTTCGTGAACTCCGATCTGAATGCGCGTTTTGCGGAGTTGGCGAACGAGCGCATACGCGCTCATCCCGGTCGCTATTACGCGGGTTTGCCGCTGCTGCGGATCGTAGACATGTGGCTGCGGCCCCGGACCGAAATGCTGCCGGTAACCTCGCGATGGTGGGAATATTGGAACGATCGGCACGACTTCCTGGTCGGGGCGATCTGGGGCGCGCTGAATCTGTTATTCCTGCTGGCAGCGATGATGGGAGTAGTGCGTGGTCCGCGCCCTCGTTACCTGGCACTCATGCTGCTGTTTATAGTGCTGCGCTCGGCATTCCTGGGCTCGCTGGAAAACCCAGAACCACGCTACACGCTGGAATGTTATCCCGTAGTGTTCGTACTCGGCGGCGCCTGGATATCGGGATGGAAGAGGCGGGCCGCCGCTAACTAACGAGACGGCATTGCGAACTTGGAGTCCACGATCAGATGTCGAGGTTCTTCACATCCAAAGCATTTTCTTCGATGAACCTGCGCCGCGACTCAACGTCTTCGCCCATGAGCGTAGAGAAGATGTTCTCGGTTTCCGCCAGATCTTCGAGCTTTACCGAGAGCAGCGTGCGGCGCTCGGGGTCCATGGTGGTTTCCCACAGCTGCTGCGAACTCATCTCACCCAGGCCTTTGTAGCGCTGTACGGTGTAGTCCTTGCGGCCTTCGTTCAGGACATAGTCGAACAGGTCGCGCGCAGAGGTTTTTTCGACCGTTTCGGCCTCAGCTTTGCGCTTGGAAGTCTTAGGGCTCTTCTGCTCGGCCTTCTCCTGGTCTGCACGCTCGGCGTCGCTCAGTTCTTCCTTGCCGTTGCCGCCGGTTTCCTTTTTCACGCTCTCGATGAAGTACGGCGGCGACATGTACTGCTCGATCTGCTTGTACTTGGACATCATCTGGCGGTACTCAGGAGTGGAAGCCAGCTCCCAATTGATAATGTGCTCGGCGCCCTGCGAGTTCACGAAGGCACATTCCCACAGGCTGTGTTCCTCCTCAAAGCGCAGGGTCACCGATTTGATGGCGCGTTCTTTGGCAATCGCCTTCAGCGCCTTTTCCAAGGCGGCAATCTTGATGGGCGGACTGGTGCTGTCGCCCTCGAAGTCCACGCGCTTCACCAGGTCGGCGCGCGGCAGCACCTCGGTTATCTTTTCGTCGCGAATGCGCTTGTCAACCTTGTCGAAGAAACCGATGAAATCGTTCAGCGTGGTCATGAACTTGGTGAGCGGAGCGCCCTCCAGAGCCGCTGCCCCTTCTCCGTAACGCACCACGATACCGTCGGCGGCGCGCTTCACCATGACTCTGACAAACTCCGCATCGTTCTTGATGTACTGCTCGAACTTGCCCTTCTTGATGCGGTAGAGCGGGGGCTGCGCGATGTACACGTTCCCGCGCTTGATGAGCTCCTGCATGTGACGGAAGAAGAATGTAAGCAGCAGGGTGCGAATGTGCGAGCCGTCAACGTCGGCGTCGGTCATGAGAATGATCTTGCCATAGCGGAGCTTCGACGCATCGAAATCTTCCTTGCCGATCCCCGTGCCCAGCGCCGTGATCATGGCGCGAATTTCTTCGTGACCGAGCATCTTGTCGTAGCGCGCCTTCTCCACATTCAGGATCTTTCCCTTAAGTGGCAGAATTGCCTGAAAGCGGCGATCTCGGCCCTGTTTGGCGGTGCCACCGGCGCTTTCGCCCTCGACCAGGTAGACTTCGCAGCGGTCTGGCTGGCGCTCCGAGCAGTCGGCCAGCTTGCCGGGCAGCCCACCGCCGTCGAGAGCTCCCTTGCGGCGGGTAAGGTCGCGGGCCTTGCGCGCCGCCTCGCGCGCGCGCGCCGCCTCAATCGCTTTGTTGATAATCTTCCTGGCCACCGGAGGATTTTGCTCAAAGAAGGCGCCTAGCCGCTCGTTCACGAACGCCTGCACCACACCGGCAATGTCGGAATTGAGCTTGCCCTTGGTTTGTCCTTCAAACTGCGGCTGCGGCAGCTTCACGCTCACTACGGCCACCAGGCCTTCCCGGACATCGTCGCCAGTCAGGTTTTCTTTCACGTCCTTGAACAGCCCGAGCTGCTGGCCTGCATAGTTAATCGTGCGCGTCAAGGAAGTACGAAAGCCCGACAAATGCGATCCACCATCGACGGTGTTGATGTTATTGGCGAAACTGAACACGGTTTCGGAATATCCGTCGTTGTACTGCAACGCGATCTCCATGGTCACGCCGTCGCGCTCCACTTCCATATAGATCGGCTTGTCGTGCAGAACGCTCTTGCCGCGGTTCAGGTGCTTGATGAACTCGGCGATGCCGCCGTTGTACTTGAATTCGGCGCGCTTCGGCTCACCGGTCTTGGGATCGTTAGCCCGTTCGTCGGTGAGCGTGATCAGCAGACCCTTGTTGAGAAAGGCCATTTCGCGCAGGCGCTGTGCCAGCGTATCGTAGTTGTATTCCGTAGCGGTAAAGATTTCCCTGTCCGGCAGGAAGTGGACTTTCGTGCCCCGCTTCTTGGTAGTGCCGGTCTTCTTGAGCTTGCTTGTAGGTTCTCCCTTGGAGTAAGTCTGTTCCCACACCGAGCCCTCGCGCCAGATCTCGAGTTCGAGCAAGTGGCTCAGCGCATTCACGCAGGAAACGCCTACGCCATGGAGTCCGCCGGAAACCTTGTAGGTAGAGGTGTCAAACTTGCCGCCAGCGTGCAGCACGGTCATCACAACCTGGGCTGCGGGCAGGCGCTCGCCGTCGAGGTCCATGTCTTCGGTCGGAATGCCCCGGCCGTTGTCCACCACTGTGATGGAGTTGTCGATGTGAATCGTAACGTCGATGTGGTCGGCAAATCCTGCGAGTGCTTCGTCAACGGAGTTGTCCACCACTTCGTATACGAGATGGTGCAAACCCAATTCTCCGGTTGAGCCGATGTACATCGCAGGGCGTTTGCGCACCGCCTCCATCCCGCCCAAGACCTTGATGGAGTCAGCGGTGTATTCTGCCTCGGACTTTCCCGAGCCATTCTTCCCACTTTTCTGAGGAAGCGCTTCGTCCTGAACTTCGAGGGACTTATTGTTTTCGGTAGCCGCCGCGGCAGCTGGCTGAGAATCTTTCGGGGACATCCTGCTCCATTTCATCGGCAATGCAAATCGAGTGGGCCGTTGCCGCTTCCTGCAGACAGATCGCGATAGGGCGGGTTATCTTGGCAGATACCCTCTATCTACTTTAAATTTCAATGGCTTAAGAGTCTTACGATCCTGTCGTATTCTAGCACGAAGTCAGTGCCTTTGGCGAGTGCCCTGTTCGCATTTAAGTCACTATTTATCTATAACTTATAAGCATCCGAGGGCGAGCTTCGTGGCGGGTCAGGCCCGTTCCAAATTCGGAGTGAAAAATGGCACCGCAACTAGTTACTTAACAGTAATAGCTGGAACAGATGCAACCAGGATTCCGCAACCGGCTGCCTCTCAGGCAAGCACCGAAGTGCAAAACGCGCACTTCCGTGCGTCGAGTGGAATGTCACTCTGACACTCCGGGCATTTCTTCTTGTCCGGGAGTGCTTGCTTCTCGAAGCGCTTCATCAATGCATTTACTGGTAGTACCACAAAGTAGTACACCGCTGCCGCGATCAGCAGAAACGAAATGAGGCCGTTCAGGAAGTCTCCGTAAAGAAACTTCGCGCCATTGAACTGAAAGAAAAAGCTGGAGAAATCGGGCTTGCCTGCGACAGCCGCAATGATGGGCGTCAGCAGGTCCTTCACCAAAGCGGTGACAACTGTTCCGAACGCGGCACCGATGACGACGCCCACTGCCAGGTCGACTACGTTGCCACGCAAAACAAACTCGCGAAATCCCTTAAACATAGAAAAGCCTCCCTGAGATGCACTACGTTACGCGACAGACTGGCTGCAGTTCAAGACCACAGCGAGGTCCATCGCTAGTTATGCCCGGTGAACCACTCCCTTACCGGCTGTTGACTGAGATAGAAGATCACCATGACACGAACCATGATTTGCAGTCCGTCGCGTGCGATTGCAAATGGACGTCCGTCGACCACCGCGCTCGAGACGGAAGGAATGGCCAACGCAACGCCAACCGCCGCAAGCGCGATCGCAGCCCGGCGAGCGCCCTTCCATCGTCGCCATAGGGCCACACCGAGAACAGCAAGAAGCGCTCCGTAGAGGAAAAACGCGACCGGACCAAGTTGCTCCATTCCACCACCCATCAGGAATGCCCCGTCGGAAAGTGCAACTTGGCCTGCCAGCAACAGAGCAACGAAAACGAATGAGACCGCACCAAGCAGCCCGCAAATCGCGACCAGAGCGGCCACACCTGGCGGACGTTCCCGACTTGGCGGGATGAGATTCAAGGAGAACACCAAGTCGATCATGGTACAGAGTCGTGACGGTGGATCCAACCCAAGGCACAACCTGAGCATTCCTGGCGGCGTCTTAATGACTGAAGGGAGGACCATTCTATGGCAACAGCCAGGAAATCAAAATCAAGTTCATCGCATAGTAAGGGCGGCCGCAAATACGGTCCCAAGGCACAAAAGAGCGTGGAGCGGGAGATGCGCGAGTTCAAACAGGGCAAGTTGAAGTCAGGAAGGAGTGGGAAAAAGGTAACCAGCCGAAAGCAAGCGATTGCCATCGGACTCAGTGAGGCTCGGCGTGCCGGAGCGAAGGTCCCGCGCAAGAAAACCGCTGCCTGAAAAACCCACGAAAAAGGGGGCGGAACAGTCCGCCCCTCGCATGGATAGATTCGTCTAGTAGCCGGCTTTAACCGCGGTCTTTTCTTCCCGGTTGTCTTGCAGTTTCCGATGCTCCACGCCGGTGTAAATCTGCCTCGGGCGGGCAATCTTCTGTTCCGGATCCTGGACCATCTCATTCCACTGTGCCAGCCATCCAGCCGCACGCGGAATGGCAAACAGCACGGTAAACATGTCCGGCTGGAATCCCATCGCCTGATAAATGATTCCCGAGTAGAAGTCAACGTTGGGATAAAGCTTGCGAGTGACAAAGTAGTCGTCGGCGAGCGCGATGCGCTCGAGTTCCAAGGCGATATCGAGCCTGGTGTTGCGCCCGGTGACCTGGAATACTTCATCGGCGACCGCCTTAATGATGCGGGCGCGAGGATCGTAATTTTTGTAAACCCGATGCCCAAAGCCCATCAGCTTGATCTCGCCTTCCTTCACACGCTTGATGTAGCCGGGAATATTTTTCACCGAACCGATCTCGTCCAGCATGCGCAGTACTTCCTCGTTGGCGCCACCGTGCAGCGGTCCCGAAAGAGCCGATGCAGCGCCAGCCATTGAAAGGTACGGATCAGCTTGAGAGCTACCCACTACTCGCATGGTGGTCGAGCTGCAGTTCTGCTCGTGGTCGGCATGCAGGATGAACAGGACGTCCAGCGCGCGGGCAATAACCGGGCTGGCCACGTACTTGGGCTCGGTCATTCTCCACAGCATGTTCATGAAGTTCTCGGTATAACTCAGGTCATTGTCGGGGTAGACGTAAGGGTGGCCGCGACGGTGGCGGTAGGAGTAAGCCGCCAGGGTTGCCATTTTCGCGATCAGGCGAACGATCTGCCGTTGGCGGTTTTCGGGATCATGGATGTCCTTGGCTTCCGGGTAAACCGTCGAGAGTGCCGCCAGAGTACTTACCAGGATACCCATCGGATGTGCGTCATAGCGGAAGCCATCGATGAAATGCTTGGTGGTCTCGTGCAACATGGTGTGGTGAGTGATCTGGTGAGTCCACTCTTTGTTCTGCTCAGGGGTCGGCAGTTCTCCATAGAGCAGCAGGTAGGCGACCTCGAGATAGGTACAGTGCTCGGCAAGGGTTTCGATATCGTAGCCGCGATAACGAAGGATGCCCTTGTCGCCGTCGATGAAGGTGATGCTGCTTTTGCATGAAGCGGTGTTCATGAATGCGGGATCGTAGGTCATTAGACCGAAGTCTTCCGAATCCGTTTTGATCTTCCGCAGATCCATGGCACGAATGGTCCCGTGCTCGACCGGCGATTCATAAGTTTTATCGGTGCGGTGGTCCGTGATGGTCAGAGCGTTTTTCGGCATGACCTGTCCTCCTGGTAAGAAGCGTATAGAAGTAGGGAACGATTACAGTGAACGAGTGTTCGTTCCCAAACATTCTACTGCCAGCCCCAGCCCTTGGGAAACGCAATAAGCACAAGGGGGTGAGACGGCCGTCACACATCATTGTGATGTTTCGCACACCGCCTCGGAGACATAAAAAAGGCGCCTATTTTTCTTTGCTGGAACCGTTCTTGGACGAGGGGGTGCCTTGAGGTGAAGAGGCGTCTGCGGTAGACGTTTCCTTCCTGGTGGCTTCTGGTTTGCCCTCAGAGGACGACGGCGACGACGCGGAACCGTTTCCGCTCGAAGAGCCCGAGCCGCCTGACTTCCGGGCATAATCGGTAACGTACCAGCCTGAGCCTTTGAACTGCACGGCTGGCGCCGACAGCACTTGCTCCAGTTCTCCTCCGCAATGCGGGCAGACGGTGAGTGGCTTATCGGAGAATTTCTGGATCCGCTCGGTCAGGCTATGGCACTTCTTGCATTGATATTCGTAAAGAGGCAATGGCGATCATCCTAACGTCTAAGTTATTGATTCTATTTTCCGCATTTGGTTGCGGTCAATTCTAGTGCCCGGCTCGGGCGAATACAGGTGGCGCTTGCATCTTGCCGTCTGCGCCATGAAACTAAGCGGATGAGGGTCATCGCAATCATACCCGCGCGGCTGGCTTCCACCCGCCTGCCGGCGAAAGTTTTGCGCCCGATCGCAGGCCGCCCGATGCTTGCCCACGTCTATGAGGCGGCCCGCTCCTGCACGCAGCTGCAGGATGTGATCGTCGCCACAGACTCAGAAGAAATCGCGGCGATCTGCCGCCAGAATAAATGGCATTTCCGGCTGACCTCGCCTGCACACCGCAGCGGGACAGAACGCGTCCACGAAGTTGCGCAAACGGTTGACGCCGACGTCTACGTCAATGTCCAGGGTGATGAGCCACTGGCCCGGCGCGAACATCTCGAGGTTCTGTTGAAGTTGATGGAAGACGATGGAGTTGAAGTTGGAACTCTGAAGACCGTGTGCTCAGCGGAAGACGTGAATAGCCCAAACGCGGTGAAGGTGGTCACAGCTCTCAACGGGCGTGCGCTGTATTTCTCTCGCGCAATGATCCCCTTTGATCGCGATGGCAGCGATCAGGTGAGCCATTACAAGCATCTTGGTTTCTATGCTTATCGCAAAGCGGCGTTGAATTCGTTCTGCGCGTGGCCGGAATCGGAATTGGAGCGCAGCGAGCGCCTGGAGCAGTTGCGATTCCTCGAACATGGTATTGCGATCCATGTCGCCGAGACTCCGTTTGACACCATAGGAGTGGACACGGAGGCAGACCTGCGACGGGTGGAAGCGATGATGCGCGGAATGTCTAAGTAAGCGGCTGGACTTCCGGTTGTGGCTGCTGGCTTGCCCACTTCTCGGCCGCAGCGATCCGCTTACCGATCGAGGGGTGCGAATGGAAAAACCACTCAATGAACTTCGAGGGCTCGCGTTCGGCAAGGTTCTGCTCGGCGAGCTTTTGCATCGAGCTGATGAAGGGCTCGACCGCAGCAATGTTTTCCCAAGCGTAACGATCAGCTTCGCGTTCGTGCCGGCGCGAGATCGCGTTCAAGGCTGGCATCAACAGAAAGCTCAGGATGGTCACCACCAGTACAATGAGCGGCAGGTTGGCGAAGTCGTAGAGCCGCGGATCCAGTGCCGGAAACCAGTTTCTCGCAATTACAAATCTAAGCACCTGATTGACCAGCCAAAAACCCAGCAACGTGACTCCCGCCTGCATGAGAATGCTTTTCAGAATGTGGCGGCGGACGTGGTGCCCGAGCTCGTGGGCGAGAACAGCCTCGATCTCATCGTCGGAATAGTGTTCGAGCAGCGTGTCGGACAGAATAATGCGCCGGGTCGATCCCATGCCGGTGAGCGCGGCATTCGCTTTCTTTGACTTCTCCGACAGCTTCCACTCATACACTCCTCGGACGCGGGTACCTGCGCGCTCGCCGAGCCTAGTCAGACGTTCACGCAGACCGTCGTTCTCCAGCGGCTTAAATTTGTAAAAGATAGGCAGAAGCACCACCGGTGCGAGCTGCGCCATCAGGAGGAACAGCCCCATGAAGACGGCCCACGCGATGATCCACCAGCGTTGCGGTGCAACGCGGATGATACCGTAAACGATCTCAACCATGATCGCGCCCAGCGCCAAATTGACCAGCCAGCTCTTGGCTTCGTCCCACAACCAGCTCCGCAATTTCTGGTTCGAGAGGTTGTATTGATGCTCAAGCCTGAAGCTGACGAAATCGAATGGCGCGCCCAGCAATTTCGCAACGATTGTCAACATAAGCACATACAGGAAGACAGCCAAAAAGTAGTTTTGGCGCGCGCCCAGGTACGACCAGTCACGAAGTGTGCCGGTCCAGCCCGTGACCAGCAATGCCACCATCAGAGCGAAGCCGACGCCCGCATCGGCCAGACCCAGCCAACGCTGTAGCCGGTTGTAGCGGCGCGCCTCCGGCGAATCAGGGGGTCGCAAATTGGGTGTGGTCGCCATCCTCTGACAATTGGAAGAACGAGACTGAAGGTGCAGCGTTCGCTCTCCGCGGTTGATTCCAGTATGCCAGAAATGGCGCGTGAGCCGAAGCTGGCTGCCTTCATTGGGGCTTCACACGGACGTCCCAACTTGCCGTCCAGCTTGGACGAAAGCTTCGGTCTCCTTCAGTATCTGCGACACCAATTCCGGCGAAGCGGCTTCGCAATAAATCCGCAACAGCGGCTCGGTCCCTGACGAGCGAACCAGCACCCAGGCATCCGCGCCGTTTCCGTAAGTGGGAGCGTCGAGGAAGAACTTGATGCCATCCAGGGTCTCCACCCGCTGCACAGCAAAGCTGCCGATCTGTGCAGGCTTGGCGCCTGCGTGACGCATTGCGTCCTCTTTGACCTGGTTGCTCAGGTGCAGGTCCAGTCTGCCGTAGTAATGCTGACCGTACTCGTCCTGTAAGTCCTGCACGAGTTGTCCGAGGGGCTTACCTTCTTCCGCCATGATGTGGGCCAGCAGCAGCGAATTCAAAATACCGTCGCGCTCCGGCATATGCCGCCGAATACCGATGCCCCCCGATTCTTCTCCGCCGATTAGGATGTCGCGTTCCAGCATGAGATCGCAAATGTACTTGAAACCGATACCACATTCGATGAGGTGGCGGCCGTACTTCGCACAAATGCGGTCGAGCATGCGCGTCGTGTTAAACGCCCTGACAACGTCGCCGGACCACTGCTTGTGGGTCAGCAGCCACTGCAAAATCACGGCAAAGCATTTGTGCGAATCCACGAAGCTGCCGTCCTCAGCAACAGCGCCCAGGCGATCAGCATCACCGTCGGTGGCCATACCTGCCTGGCAACGCTCGCGCACGACTGTCTCCTGCAGCGCGGCGATGTGAGGAGGGATGGGCTCCGGGTTAATGCCGGGAAAGAGCGGGTTGAGTTGGGCGCGGATTTCGACATGCGGGATGCCGTTTTCCGCAAAGATATCGCGCAGCACCCCACGTCCGGCGCCGTACATAACATCAATGGCGAACTTGAAACCGGTCTTCTGAATTGCCTTGAGGTCGACAAAATTCCTGATCGCCGCGACATAGGGGGTCTTGAAGTCGGCGAGCGTTACACTGCCGCCCTTGCGCTCAAGCAGAGGCGAATCCAGTTCGCTCTCGATGGACTTCATGATCGCGGGCGTGCCTGAGCCTCCGTACCACGCTTTGTACTTTACGCCATTCCAGTTGAAGGGGTTGTGGCTGGAGGTAATCATCACGCCGCCCGCGGTGCCGAGGCTCTTCACCCCATAGGAAAGGGCGGGAGTGGGCGTGTAATCGCTGGAAAGACGCACGGCGAGTCCGCCGGCAGCCAGAACTTCCGAGATGATTTCTGCCGCACGCTGGGAGGCAAAACGTGTGTCATAGCCAACTACCAGACCCTTGCCGGCATCCTCGTGCTTATGGACATAGGCCGCCATTGCATTGCCGACGCGCCGCACATTATCAAAGGTGAAATCATCGGCGATGATGCCGCGCCACCCATCCGTCCCGAACTTGATCTCCGTCGCCATTCCCTCTCGCTTGGAATCTTAAGGTCTAAACCAGCCGCTTCAGTCTCTTTTCATCCAGATGCTTCACCACTTTGCCGACATCCTGCGCATGCTCTCGGGAAGTGATGAGTAGCGCATCGTCAGTCTCCACCACAACCAGGTCCCTCACTCCCACGACCGCAACGAATTTTTTCTTGGCATGAATGAAATTTCCCTCCGCGTTGAGTGCAAAGCTTTCTTGCGCCTGGATGACGTTCTCGCCGTGTTTACCTGAACTGCGATGCTCGTACAGTGCGGTCCAGGAGCCAAGATCATTCCATCCAAAACTTGCTGGAATGCAATAGATCCCCGACTTGCCCTCGCCCTTTGCCGAGCGCGGCTCAAGCAATGCGTAATCGATGCTGATGTTCTCGCACTTGGGATAAAGCCGCGCAAAGGTCTTCTCGAAAGTACGAGTTCCATGGCTGGCAGCAATTTCTTCCAGCAGCGGCGCCGTTTTAGGCAGATGCTCGCACAGAGCATCGGCCAGCGTCCGTGCACTCCAGACAAACATTCCGCTGTTCCAGAAGAAGTTGCCCGCCCTCACGAAGTGTTCTGCTGCCTCGGCAGAGGGCTTCTCCGTAAAACGGCGTACTTGCAGCACGCCCTTGGCCGACTCACCGCCAGCTTCGATATAGCCGTAACCAGTTTCTGCGCGAGTCGGTGGAATACCGATTACTACAATATTTGCCCCGCCGGCCGCCACCTGCGCGGCGCGCTTAATGTCGTCACGGAAACGCTTTTCGTGCTCGATCACGTGGTCGGAAGGGAACATCCCGATCACGGCCGTGGGATCGCGACGCGCCAAAAGAAACGCTGCCAGCCCAATCGCAGGCGCAGTGTTCCGTCCGACTGGTTCGGCGATGATCTGTTTCTTCTCCAAGCCCTTAAGCTGGCGCACGATTGCGTTACGAAGATCCCCGTTGGTGACGATCCAGAAACGTTTAGTCTCAGCCAGAGGCCGAAGGCGCTCAACAGTCTCCTGGATCATGCTCTTCTCGCTATTGAGCGGAAGCAGTTGCTTGGCCATACGCTTGCGACTCAACGGCCAGAAGCGCGTGCCGCGTCCGCCGGCGAGAATCACAGGATAGAAGGTAAGCCTTGGCAAAATTGATCCCTCTCCCTACAGTGCGCCTACCGCTTGCCCCAGCACCGTCACCGGTTCTGCGACCGCTCCCTCGGGCAAGGCCATGCACATGATCTCCAGCTCCCACTGCGGGCGTACAGTATATTCACGCACTGCCGCGGGTATGACCACGGCTTCCCCGGTCGCGAAGCTGATGGGCGCCATGCCTTGCGACTCAACGATTCCCGCGCCATCGATCGCGACAATCACCTGCGGCGAAGCGGCAGTGGCGCCGGCATGCAAAGGGTCACGCAGCCTGACTTTTTCAACCTTGAAAAACGGCGAACGCACCAGGACTTCGGACGGATCACTCGGTTGGTGTACGACTTTGCCCGTGTTGGTATGCAGCTTGGTCGCTGCCAGACCTTCGGCGATGTGAAGTTCGCGCGGCCTCCCATAGTCGTACAAGCGATAGGTGATGTCACAGGTCTGTTGTGTCTCGACCAGGACCATTCCGCCGCCAATGGTATGCACGGTTCCAGCCGCGACGTAGAGCATGTCACCTTGCCTAACATCTACCCAGTTCAGTAACTCTTCAGCCCGCTGTTCGCGGATCGCTTGCTCGAAATCTTGCAACCTGGTGCCCGATTTCAATCCCAGCGCAACCTGGGCCCCGGGCTTCGCGGCGAACACATACCAGCATTCAGTCTTTCCGCAGGGCTGCCCAGTCTTTCGCGCCTGCTCATCGTCGGGATGCACCTGCACTGAGAGCTTGCTGCCGGGGAAGAGAAATTTCACCAGTAAAGGAAAACGATCATCGTACGGAGCCGCGGTCCCAACCAGATCACGCCGGTATTCCTTCGATAGATCCCCAAGCGTGCGGCCCGCTAACGGTCCATTGGCCACGCGGTTGTCTTCCCAGGTGAGCCAGCTTTCGCCGATCGGGTCCTTAACGGTCTTGACGTAGATGGGCCGCAGGTCACGGACGCCCCATGGGCGCTCGTCAAAGACGGGGATCAGCAGGAATGGGTAGAGTTCAGACATGAAGGCCGTTACAAGCCGGCAAAGAATTTGCGCATACGGTCCAGACCGCGCTCCAGGTTCTCCGGCGAGACCGCATACGATAACCGGATGTGGTCCTGTGTGCCGAAGCCTTCGCCGGGAACGACAACCACGTGCGCGTCATGCAGCAACCTCCGGGCGACATCGGACGCCGAGTACAACCCACCGCGTTCGAAATAATGGCTTACGTTGGGATAGGCGTAGAAAGCCCCTTTGGGGGAGGCGCAGGTAAGGCCGGGCATCGCACGCAATCCTTCTATGACCTGGTCGCGCAGGGAGATGTAACCCGCCAGCATCTCTCGTACGCACTCCTGCGAGCTCCTCAGAGCGGTCACCCCGGCCTTCTGCACAATTGAAGTCGGGTTGGAGGTGCTCTGGCTCTGCAACTTTTGCATGGCCTTGATGATCGGGGCAGGGCCCAGAGCATAACCCAACCGCCAGCCGGTCATAGCATAAGTCTTCGAGAGCGAGCCAATGATGATCAGCCGCTCCTTTACTTCATGGACGCAGCCGGCCGAAAACAGACGGCCGGTAAAGTTGAGGTAGACGTAGCACTCGTCGGAGACCACATAGATGCCGCGATCGTGGGCCAGCTTCAACACGGACTCCATGTCTTCCGGCTTCATCACGGCGCCCGACGGATTGTTAGGCGAGTTCAAGACGATGACCTTGGTGCGCGGCGTGATCGCGCGCTCCACCATATCGGCCGTCAACGCGAAGTCGTGCTTTTCGTCAGTTGGGATGTAAACCGGCTCGCCGCCGGCGTAGCGAACAATATCCTTGAAAGAGACCCAGTATGGCACCGGCAGAATGACCTCGTCCCCGTGGTCCACCAGCACCTGAATGGCATTGAACAGTGCGTGCTTGCCGCCGACCGAGGCGATGCAGTCCTCTCGCTTGTAATCGGAACCGAAATCGGCGGCGTGCCGCTCCACAATGGCGTCGCGCAGCTCCGCTATTCCACCTACCGCGGTATATTTGGTGAAGTTATTGTTAATGGCCGCAATGGCCGCTTCCTTGATGTGCTGCGGCGTCGCGAAGTGGGGCTCGCCGGCGCCGAAATCCACCAGGTCCACGCCCTTGGCGCGTAGCTTCTCAGCCTCTGCTACAACCGCCATCGTGGCCGAGACTTCGATCCGCTGAATGCGATTGGTGAGAAAGGACGAGAGCTGGGTTCCGGCAGCAGTCATAGTTTGGCCCTTCATTTGAGATGCGTTCCCGCGGCAGACACTTGTTGTTGCGCAATCTTTTGGCGCACCCGCGCCTCCACCAATTCCGGCACCAGTCCGCTGAGCGGCCCTCCCAGCTTGGCGATCTCCCGCACGATGCGCGAGCTGAGGTAGGAGTATTTTTCAGCCGGCATCATGAACACGGTTTCCACCCGCGGCTCCATCTTGCGATTCATCAGCGCCATCTGTAACTCGAATTCGTAGTCGCTGATCGCGCGGATACCGCGGAGCACCGCATTCGCATTCTTCTCAATGCAGTAGTAGACCAGCAACCCACCGAATACATCAACTGTGACGTTGTCAAGCTCAGAGGTCATCGCCTCCAGCATGTCCTTTCGCTCTTCCATGTCGAAGAGCGGATCGCCCTTATCCATGTTGCGGGCGATGGCAACGATGAGGCGATCGAACAGCTTGCTGCCGCGATGTATTAAGTCCAGGTGGCCGTTCGTGACCGGGTCGAACGAGCCGGGATAAATGGCAACGATATCTTTCAAGAGGCCTCGGAGAACAGCACTCGCGCGCGTTGATTTTATTCTGGCTTGCCCATGTGAGGCAATCTTGTAAAGCCTCGGGAGGCCGCCCGTCAAACCCGTGAGCGACATGGGGATCCCCGGCCACAGAGATCCCGTTCGCATCTCGCAAACCCAGACTACTTCCTCCCAGCTGGAGGCTTGGGGGTGGCGTGCGGCGAGGCTTCTGCGTTGGCGGCCGCAGCCTGCGCCTTGTCCTCGACGGAGATCAATCCCAGAGCCTTGCGGACCTCAGTTTCGATCTTCGCTGTGATGTCTTTGTTCTCCTTGAGGAACTGCTTGGCGTTCTCACGACCCTGGCCGACGCGCTCGCCCTTGTAGCTGAACCACGCGCCCGATTTTTCAACCAGGTTCATATTGGCCGCCAGATCGAGCAGGTCACCCTCTTTCGAGATGCCCTCGCCGTACATCATGTCGAACTCGGCCTCACGAAAAGGGGCCGCGGTCTTGTTCTTGACAATCTTCACTCGTGTGCGCGAGCCAACGACCTGGTCTCCATCCTTGATCGCGCCGATGCGCCGGATGTCGATGCGGACCGACGAGTAGAATTTGAGCGCGCGGCCGCCGGTGGTGGTTTCCGGATTGCCGAACATCACGCCAATCTTTTCGCGGATCTGGTTGATGAATACCAGGCAGGTATGCGACTTTGCCACAATACCGGTGAGCTTGCGCAGGGCCTGCGACATTAGACGCGCCTGCAAACCAACGTGGCTGTCGCCCATCTCGCCGTCAAGTTCCGCCTTGGGGACCAGCGCCGCGACCGAGTCCACCACCAGCACGTCAATGGCGCCGGAGCGCACCAGGGCTTCGGCGATCTCAAGCGCCTGCTCTCCGTAATCGGGCTGCGAGACCAGCAGATTGTCCACATCCACACCCAGCTTGGCGGCGTAGCCGGGATCGAGCGCGTGCTCAGCGTCCACGAATGCCGCCATACCCCCCTGTCGCTGCGCCTCGGCAATGACCTGCAAGGCGATCGTGGTCTTACCTGACGATTCCGGTCCGAAGATCTCGACCACGCGGCCGCGCGGGAAGCCGCCCACTCCGAGTGCAGCGTCAAAGGAGATCGCCCCCGTAGAAATCACCGAGATGGGAACGACCGCGCCCTTGCTCCCCAATTTCATGATCGACCCTTTGCCGAACTGCTTTTCGATTTGCGCCAGGGTCAGGTCGATTGCCCGGGCCTTTTCAGTTTTCTCGTCTGCCATGAGTGCCACTCCTTACTCCGCCGAACCGGTGTGGTAGGCGCCGGCCGGTCCATGAGATATAAATTGCGCTGGGTCAGTGAGGCAGGCGCCGTAGTGGAATGGGCGTGCTTCAACGAAAGGCGCATGGTAACCAACGTCGCATTATACATCCAGTCAACGCATAAAAGCGAAGAAATAGCGAATACCAACGTCACTTGTCAAGGCGCTCCAGGCGCAGCGGTGGGGATATCGGTTAGAGACCGCCAGACCGCGGAGACACCAGGTTCTTGTTCAGTGTAACGCGTGGCGAGGCTATGTCAAGTTACGAAAGTACATGTACCATCATATATCACAGTCGATTGTGACCTCCGTCAACCAGAGATGCTCCGGGGCGCAATTCGACTGGCACACCGAGAGCGACCGCCAGACTGTTGCACGGCGAGGTAATAACAACTCAACAAAACCACTCGCGAGAGACGACTCCAGAGCCAGGGCTGCGCAAGTCGGGGCATCGAGTTAAGCCGCCTCACACGTTGGTTGCTAGGATTCTGGAGCCGTATTGACCAGGACGTACAGGACATTTGGCGCCGTATGGCGCTCGGCGAGCAACTCAGACCGGAATAACGAGTCGTATTCGAAAGGGTTCTAGTTGACCCAGGGCGGCGTGGAGTCGCCGTTTTTCTTGCGTGGATCGCGTGCACTCGGGTCGCGGAAGTTGCCGAGTTCGTCGAAATAGTCTTCGTGCCGGTAGTCGCCGCGATCGTGCTTGCGCATATAAACCTCAAACTTGCGCGCGGCACGCTTCCGCTTCCAGCGGTAGAAGGCGTTACGGAAGCCGAACCATCTCTCCGAGGTCGCGTAGCCAAGTCCACGTCGCGGAACGAACTTCAACCAAAGGTAGCCAAAGAGCGCTCCTCCGAGGTGCGCCATGTAGGCGATGGATTGTCCTTCGCCATGCGACGAGGAGAGCGCTCCGTAGAGGGCGAGCGCGATAATCCCCATGACGAAGTATTTGGCCTTGATGAGGAACGGCAGCGGAAAGAGCATGACCTCAGAGTCGCCGTGCAGGATGCCGAAGGCCAGCAGTAGCCCGTAGATGCCGCCGGATGCGCCCACCGTTGCGGTGTACGGGCTCACCCCCAGAAGACCGGTGAAAGAGACGGCGACCGTGACCAGCGCAGCGCCGATCAGACAGAAGAAATAGAACTGCATGAAGAGGCCGTAGCCCCAATCTACTTCCAGCTGCGCCCCAAACATCCACAAAGCGAGAAGGTTGAACAGGATGTGTAACACGCCGGCATGCAGGAAGCCGTACGTCACCAACTGCCACACCCATCCATGAATGACGGTGATGCCACGGAGTTGGAAAAGAGCGTCACCAATACCGGCCAACTGCCAGGCGCGAAAGCTCTGAGACAAGGCGAACGCCAGGAAAACAGATGACATTGGCAATCAGCAACTGTTTCACGGCGCGCGTGAACGGCGGGAAACTCAACGTCATGGTGGGGCCGCGTCGCATGGCTTGCTCCGTTCTAGTTTCAACCCGGCTCTACGCTGCCGAATGACACTTGCCAAAACTCAGCGTTCCGGCATGGGCACAACCGCCAAACTGCGATGGCCCTTCGCATCGAGGGCGCACACCGCAAAAACTACGTTGTCCTTCGACACTGGCAACGTGATCCGCGCGACATTGCCTACCGCCTTCACGTGCTGCCAGCCGGATGCTGCGGTGTCGCGCCAAAGGACTTCGTAGCCGGTCGCCAATCCACCGGGCGAAGGATCCCAACCTATAGTGGAATCGTTTTGCAACTCCTTCGTCAACAGCAGCACGTTGGCTGGCGGGGCGGGCGCGGAAGCCAGCGAGGCTAGTGTGGCAACATTCAGGCGCGCCACGTTGGCAGTGTAGTCGTAATCCACGAACTTCGGCAGATCGCCGTATTCGATGCCGTTCTCGGTCCTTACGTTCTGGTGCTGGTGGTTGTAGTTCTCCCGAAATTCCGTTAGACGCACCGCAGCGTATCCCTGCGCGTTGAAGGAGAAGTGATCGCCCCCGCGAAGATAGCGGTCGCGCCGGAAAACGACCAGCGGCTGAAATGTCGCAGGCGAAAGATATTCCTTAGCTACAGACGCGATATAGCGCGCAAGTTGCCGCGAAGGTCCGTCGTTCTCCCCTCCCAGCGCGCGGATGGTCTTAAGCTGTTTCTCGTCGGCGGTCGCGGGAATGCCCTCGGAGAAGATGCGTACCACGTGCGGATCCTGCATGGTATCGCCAGGGGTGCGATCGCCGCCCACGATGTCATTGTTCAGCACGGCTTCGATGTCCCATCCCTGCGACTGAGCCATCTTGGCGAAGTGGGCGCTGCCATAAAGTCCTTGCTCTTCGCCGGCGACGCTGAGAAATATAATGGTGGCCGGGAAGCGATGCCGGCTGAGCACGCGGGCACACTCCAGGCTGACGGCTGTACCACTGGCGTCGTCATTCGCCCCGGGCGCCGGATTCGCAGTGTCATTGGCATCGCTGTTGCGCGAGTCGTAGTGTCCGGTCACCAGGACGATGCGCCCCGCATTGGAAGGATCATTGCCGGGCAGCACCGCATAGACGTTGGTAATCTTGGTAGGCTTGGGAATGCGCGGCCCCGGCTCCTGGGTGAACTCATCGGTCTTGACCTCGAGGCAGCCGCCGCAATCTTCAGAGTAACGCTTGAATTCGCTCTGGATCCAGGCCGCGGCCGCACTCGCACCTCTGCCGCTGGAGACCGGCATGTCGGATGACAGGGTCTGCCGGGTGCCGAAGCTTACGAGCTTCTCGATGGTCTGCTGAATTCGCGCCGCAGAAACCTCTTTCAGCGCCGCCGCAATCTGGGGGTCGGGAGATCCCGCAGAGATGCCCGCCGGCTCCTGGGAAAATAAAGCAACCGCCAAGGGCACGGCCAACATCAAACTCGCGATTCCGGATAGGAGTACTTTTGGGATGGGCATTGCATCTCCGCGAAGTGTTGAACAACTTGAACATCTATCACTTGACGCTGGTGCCAAGAGACTCTAAATATAAATGGAGAGACGGGGCGTTGTAATTCCGTCTCGTAGCCCCAGGCAAGAATCGGAGGCAATCATTATGGTTATTTGTCCTGAGTGTGAAGGCGATTTGGATATCGAAGAAGAAGAAGTTGACGAAGGAGAGGTGGTGTCCTGCCCGGAGTGCGGCACCGATTTTGAGGTTGTAGCGATTGAGCCCTTGGAACTGGCCCGGGTGGAAGAAGAGGAAGACGAAGAGGATGAGGAGGAAGACGAAGAGGATGAGGAGTGAGTACGGGATTGCAACGCTATATCTGCAAGCCTTGGTTGCTGATCGGCAGTATTGGGCTGCTGATGTCTGTTTTTGCTATTGCCGGTAGCCTGGCTCCCGAGCCTCCGCCGCAATCTTCGTCGCGGCCACCCAAGTCAGCGGCCGGGAAAGATTACGCATTGATCTACGGTACGGTATGGGGAGCGGATGACCACCCGGTTGCCGGCGTACCAATCACTATTCGCCGTGTCTCCGATAAAAGGCCGCGGTGGGAGTTGGTTTCCGACAGAAGCGGTGAGTTCGCGCAGCGCGTTCCGGTCGGTCCACAAGACTACATCGTGCAGGCGAACATTAAGCCCCCCAAGGGCCAACCCAAGCCCGAAGCCACGGTGCACGTTGACAACGACGAACGCAGAGATGTCGGCATTCATCTGAACAAGTAGAATCTAGTCAAGAGTCCATACCTAAGAGGTATTCCGATGAAACGAGCACTGGGCACCGGCGCGCTTTTCCTGTTTGCACTGAACTGCGCAGCTCTTCAGCTTACCCTCCCTCTGGGTGGCAGCGGATCGTCGCCGAGTCCCGGCCGTAACAGTCCGCGGTCTACGACGCGCACTCTGGTCGGCAGCGTGCTGGACAAAAGCGACAAACCCGTGTCCGACGCAGTCGTCTACCTGAAAAACACCAAGACCCTGGCGGTGAAGACCTTCATCGCGCAGAATGACGGAAGCTTCCGCTTTCCCGGGCTCTCGAACAACATTGACTACGAAATCTACGCCGAGCGCAATGGAAAGAAGAGCGATACAAAAGTCCTGAGCCAGTTCGACGATCGCCAGCAGGCGCGGATCAATCTTAAGATCGACGTGAGCAAGTAGCGGCCCGCAGCTTTCAAAAACCAGGGCCGCCTTTTCCGGCGGCCCTGTCAGCTTCCAAGCAATTCGGGTCAGTTGTTTTCGTTGCTGGCGCGCTTCCACGACATGAATTCACCTATCGTGGCCGCCCCCGAGGAGGAAGAACTGGGGGTCGCTGGAGCTTTGTAGGCCTCGACATCGGAGCGCGTAGCCTCCGCGCTAACCGCCCGGATGCTGAGTCCAACTTTCTTTTCCGCCTGGTTCATCTTGATAATCTTGAACTCGTGCTCCTGTCCGGGCTCCAGCTTGATGGGGGCGCCGTGGGCGTCTACCGCTTCCGAGTTGTGGCACAAGCCCTCGACACCGTCCGCGATTTCGACGAATGCACCGAAGCTGGCCAGGCGCAGCACCTTGCCGTGGACCACGTCGCCCACGCGATGCTGTTCGAAGAAGGTGTCCCAGACGTCGGGTTGAAGTTGCTTCACGCCCAACGAGAGACGCCGCTGGTCCGGTTCGATCGCAAGCACAATGGCCTTCACCTTGTCGCCCTTCTTCAGCACTTCGGAGGGATGTTTCACCCGCTTGGTCCAGCTCAGGTTGCTGACATGGACGAGCCCGTCGATGCCATCTTCAATTTCAATGAAGGCGCCAAAGTCAGTCAGGTTGCGCACCTTACCCTCGACGACAGCACCCACGGGGAACTTCTCGTGCAGGCTCTCCCACGGGTTGGACTCCAATTGCTTCAGGCCCAGACTGATACGGCGTTCACCAGGGTTCACGTTCAGCACTACGGCTTCCACCTCGTCGCCAATGTTGACCAGTTTGGACGGGTGCTTCATCCGCTTCGACCACGTCATTTCGCTGACGTGCACCAAGCCCTCAATTCCCTGCTCCAGTTCGATGAATGCTCCGTAGTCGGTCACGCTGATGACCCGGCCGCGCACATGCGCTCCAATTGGGTAACGCTCGGAAGCATCCATCCAGGGATCGGGGGTGAGCTGTTTGAAACCCAGCGAGACGCGCTGCTTTTCGCGGTCAAACTTCAATACCTTCACCTGGATCTGGTCGCCTACCTGCACCAGATCGCGCGGATGCGTCAGGCGTCCCCAGGACATATCGGTAATGTGCAGGAGGCCATCAATCCCGCCCAGATCGACGAATGCGCCGTAATCGGTAAGGTTCTTCACCGAGCCGGTCAGAATGCCTCCTTCCTGCAGCTGCTCCAAGGTGTGGGTACGCTTCTCGCTTTGCTCTTCCTCCAGCAGTTGTTTGCGCGAGACCACGATGTTGCCGCGTTTTTTGTTCAGCTTGATGATGCGAACATCGATGTCGTGTCCCTTCATTCCGTCGAGGTTGCGAACCGGGCGCAAATCGACCTGCGAGCCGGGGAGGAATGCGCGCGCGCCGAGAATGTCGACCGTGAGCCCACCCTTGATGCGGTCAATGATGCGCGCCTTCACCGACGCTTTGTCGTTGAAGGCCCTCTCAATCTCGTCCCAAGCGCGCAGACGCTGCGCCTTCTCGTGCGAGAGGTGGATGTAGCCTTCTTCAGTGTGGCCAGGCTCGCGCATGACCGGGATTTCGTCGCCGCGCTGTACCCGGACGTTGCCTTCGTGGTCCTGTAGCTCGGCAACCGGAACGACACCCTCAGACTTGTAGCCAATGTCGACCAGCACATACTGCGCGGTGACTTTGAGGACGGTGCCGGTAACGATCTGCTCCTCGTTGAGGGCGGCTTCCGTCTGTGCCTGTTCTTGTTCGAATGTCTCGAGGGCGGTGGCGAAATCTTCCATGCTGGGTTCTTTTTCAGACCGGGCTGCGGCCGGCGAGGCCGTCTCGGCAGGTTGAGTAGCGGAATCGGAAGCCGGCTCAAACTGCGTCGGTTCAGACTGCGCTTGGTCGCTCGCAGACTGGTCCGTTGCGACGGATTCCTGGGTTTCGGTGCTCGGGGTGAGGGTGCTCGGAGTCTCGTTGGTGGTTTCTTCAGAAGCCATTGGTTTACATACACACACTTGCGCACTTACGGACGCGCGAAGAGCCTGAGATAGACGGACTGCTGGCTTGCATCTACAGGTTTGATTTTTCCGCCCAAAGCGGACTTGGACACTCCAGCGGCCGGATCCTAATGAAGCGGGTCTCGCTCACAGGGAACTGTCTGAACTATAGCAACCGCTGCGGAACAGTGTCAAACCTCTAAGATCAAGCTTAGCCCTGATTTTGCAAGGTTTTCCCGCTTTTTAATCATCCTTTTACGTGACCCGCGTCACGGCGATGTGTGACCGGTTGCAGGCGCCTATTGGGCAGCGCTGATCGGTCTGGTACTCTGCCCTCTTATGGATTATCTGTGGACTCCCTGGCGGTACACTTACCTCGCCACAGCAGCAAAAGCGCCTTCCTGCATTTTCTGCGACCTGCAGTGCAGCAACGACGATCGCGCGGCACTTATCGTGCATCGCGCCCAGTATAACTTCATCATCCTCAATGCCTACCCTTACACGTCGGGACATTCGATGGTCGTGCCCTACGAGCATATCGGCCGTTTGCACGAACTGCGGCCGGCGGCCGCCACCGAGATGATGGAACTTGTGCAACGGCTGGAGACGGTGCTTTACGAGGTTTATCAATCGGACGGAGTGAATCTGGGAATGAATGTTGGCAAGGCGGCCGGAGCCGGAGTCGCGGGTCACATCCACATGCACGTGCTGCCCCGCTGGATCGCGGATTCGAACTTCATGACCGTCATCGGCGAGGCCCGCGTCCTGCCTGAGCTTCTGGGTGAGACCTATCGAAGGCTGAAAGCAAAGTTCTAAGAACTTAACCGGCTACTTCCTCCCCGCTGCCTCCACTGAGGTTGTGGGGTCGGCGCCTTCCCATGTCTGGTCAGTGGTTGGCCCATACACGGACGGGACGGGCTTGTTCAGCAGCCGCAAATATACTGTAAGCTGTGTTCGGTGATGGCAGGTATGAAGCACGCGGCGCCAGAACACCCAGATGCGCTGGCGAGTGAAGCCAAAGAAGGGAACATCCTGCATCCACCATTCGGCGGTCTGGGTGGCGAAGAACTCCAGTCGCGGACGCGCCAACTCCTCCATGCGCTTGATGTAGGCCGCAAGCTCTTGCGTTTTTGGCAGTATGTCGTCGGCCGGCGGCTCGGGAGTGCCGACGAACTCACCGAAGAATCTGCGTTCCGAGAGTAACTGGTGCCTCAGGATTTCGGCCACAGTTGACGACTTGGGATGCGGTCGAAAGCCCATGTCCTCAGGAGCGAAGCTGCGCCATACCGAGATGACTTTGTCCGTCTCGCCGGCATATGTATCAAGCAAATGCTGGAACAGCGGTTCGCTGGCACGCGGCACGTCCTGTTCGGGGATGGCAATGAAAGCGTATTTCATGCCCGTCATTCTCGCCTCCATCGGACAAACACTCCTGAATGACAAAGGGCGCGACAGGCGCGCCCTAAGCGAAATCGGAACTGCCGCGGCTCAACTCTTGGTGCACTTCGTCTGCTTCTGCACGTATTTTTGCAGCTTGCCTTGTTTCTCCAGCGACATCAGGTTGTCGAGCAGCGGATACTTCGCTGTGGGATCGAATTGCTGGATCGCGCGATAGGCGCGCAATGTCCCGGCCAGCCCCGCGGCTTGAATCGCCGCTGTGCTCTTTTCCTCGGGATGTTGTAGTTGGAATGCTGCCTGCGAATAGAGCGCCTGCATCCTTAGCTGATTCGAATAGGTGTCGTTTATCTTGTCGAGCGATTGTAGGGCCTTGAGCTCCTTGCAGCAGACGTTGACCGTAACGTCAGGAACCTGCACCAGCCACTCGGTCAGCCACATGCGCTTCTCAAGGCTGTCTTTCGCCAGCGGGTGTTGCTCCAGGCTCTGGGCATATTCAAGCGCCCGCGCGCGTTCTTCTGCGGTTGACGGGCCACGCATCTTGGCGGCTGATGGAAGTGATGCCGCTACGACCATCCCTATCAGAACTGCGAGTAGTTTGCGTACCATGTGCCCTCTCCCCACGGACATGCTCGGCCATGTGATGGTTGGAATGATACTCCTGTTGCGGGCAGGAAAGCCAAGCAGGAACTCCTTCTGTCAACTTCAGTTAATGCGGTTCGCCCCGATAAAATGGTGCTTCGTCCCTGGGAGGTTGGGCCGGCATAAGAGTTAGTACCCGTAGAGGAACTGAAGGGCTTCGGGCAGCCGTCGCGACCAGGCTGCTTCGTTGTGCTCCGCGCCTTGCTCCACCACCACCTTCAGCCGGTCTGGCCCCATTCCTTTCTTCTGCAGGATGGCTTGCAGCTCTTCCAGCCTCTTCACCAGCTGCGCGTTGTAATCGGGATCTTTTGTCTCGTCGGTGCCGATGGCGAGAACCATCTTCTGCGGAAGTTGTTTGGCGTTCTCCGCGTCCTTCAGCAGTTGACCATTGCCGACACCGAGCACCGGACTCTCAACCAGCACGTGTCCAAAGACTCCGGGATGCTGCAGCGAGGTGTAAAGACTGATCACGCCGCCATAAGACGAGCCGCCAATTCCAGTGCTCATCGCGCCGCGTGAGACGCGGTATTTCCTTTCCACGAATGGCATGACCTCGGTCAGCAAGAAAGTGGCATAGTCTTTCCCGCGCACGTCTTTCTCATCGGCCACGCCAAATTGCTCGTGATGGGGATCGGGATAGGGCAGATATTCAGAGCTGCGCTTTGCTCCCGCGTGGTCGATGCCCACGACGATCATGGGCGGAATCTTGAAGCTGCCGACCAGGTGGTCCACCGTCTCGTCCACTTGCCACTCGCCGGCGTTGCTGGTGGCATCGTCGAAGAGATTTTGGGCGTCCTGCAGGTAGAGCACGGGATAGGAGCGATGCGCGTTGCGCGGAGAGCCGTAATTAGCAGGCAGCCACACCCGCAGCATCCGTGTGTTGTGAAATATTTTGCTTTGGAAGGGTACGATCTCCAGCACGCCAAGCACGGTATGGCCTGAGTCGAAGGTCGTGATCGTGGTGACCCCGGGCGTGGTCGGGGTAGCGCTGGCTTTGGTCTTGGCTTTGCCTTGGCCGGCAACGCAAAGCGGAACGAGGAGGGACAAGATGAAGACGGTGGTTCTGAGTTCCCGCATAGAACCAGAATAGAGCAACTACATTACGACTTCAGTTCCAAATCTGTTAATTGCATCTCGGGATAATTCTGGTTCCAGTCGGCGGAAATGTGCTCCAGAGTCATGCGGACTCTCCTGGTCTGGCCCGGCGCGATGGGCGAGCGGCCCAGGTCCACCAGGTCGGGATACCCACCCATCTGGTTTTCAACGAGCACGTGCAGCGGCAGCGTCTCGGTCTGCACCACCTGGTTGAGGGAGTTCTTGAACACCAGCTTCATGGCCGCACCCACCACGGCCTTGTCACCTGTGTTTGTAACGTTGACATCCAGATAGGTGACGGTCCCGCCGACGTAATTTTCCGCCGCGCTCATCTTCGGATTGGAGATCCGCAGATTGGCCACATAAGGGTTTTGCTGCGACGGGGTCTCAGGCTTGCGGCGGGTCACCGCGACGAGAATTGCAACCACGACGACAACCGCGACCAGCCCGGCGACGAATGGCGTCCAGTTGCGCTCCTGTGCTTTTGGCTGCGCCGGAGAAAAAAAGTCGGCCATAAGTCAATTTTACTCCGCCGAGGAAGGAAGCATTACAGGCGCGGGGAGGGAAGCAAGCGGCGAAATCGGCTGCAAATGAGAAATCCCGAGACTTTGTTGAGCTGTTGTTCTCGACCAGCGGTTTGCGTTAGACCCTTGCCGACCTGTTTACCCGATGCTTGCGCACGGGTGTTCGATCTCAGCTTGGACTCCGGGCTCGCCACCAACCGGAACAACTTCTCAATGTCTCGGGATTCCGAATTGCCTTCGACTGTTTCTCGTTCCCCTCAACCAGCGGCTCGCTATTGACCGTCACGGTCCCTCTGCCGCCTTACGCCGCGGGCGTAGGGCAGTGAACTCGCTTCAGCCCCGGACTCACCGCCAACCGGGAGCAGCTTGAAAACTGTCAAAGAACGAGTGTGTTTTTACTACAGCCAATTACGAAGTCAACTCTTTTTTTGCCCCTTTATCTCGTTTATTTTCATGCGAGTGCAGCTCGTCCACAGGCGAGTGCCGAAATATTGTGCAAATGCCTTGGGGCTTTCTTGAGCAGCGCGGTTTGATGTTGATTCCAAGGGCGTTTGTCGGGCTGATGTTGCCGTTGCAATCGCGGGAGAAGAGACCTGCGCGTGTGAACATCTCGGCAGAAACCGCGCCCAGAGCCGGATTCGCGCGATTGCGATTTACAGGCATCGACCATTTGTTACCATCGCGAGCATGCCTCTCGTCGAAGCCCGGCACCTGACCAAGACCTTCCGCTCGGGACAATCGGCCTTCAGACTGGCCGCCGCCACCCAAGTGCGCGCGGTCAACGACGTTTCGCTGGAGATCGAGTCTGGAGAGACCCTGGGACTGGTCGGCGAATCGGGATCGGGCAAGAGCACCCTGGGGCGAACGCTATTGCGGCTGGTCGAGGCAGATTCAGGCGAGGTGCGCTTCGATAGCCACGATGTATTGCACGCCCGGGGAGCGCAGTTGCGTCGCCTGCGTCGCGACATGCAGATCATCTTCCAGGATCCATTCGGCTCGCTCGATCCGCGGATGACGGTCGAGCAGATCGTCTGCGAACCGCTGGCCATCCACTGCGGCGAGAAACGGAAGTGGCGGATTGAGCGCGCCGCGGAGATGATGCGCGCAGTAGGTCTGGACGCGTCAGCTCTAGGTCGATACCCGCACGAGTTCAGCGGCGGTCAGCGACAGCGCATCGGGATTGCGCGCGCGCTGGTGTTGCGGCCGCAGTTTATCGTCGCCGATGAGCCGGTTTCGGCGCTGGATGTTAGCGTGGGTTCGCAGATTGTCAACCTTCTAAAGCGGCTTCAGCGGGAATTCTCCCTGACCTACCTTTTCATCTCCCATTCGATGCCGATCGTGCGCTATTTGGCGAACCGCATCGCCGTGATGCACCGCGGAGAACTTGTGGAGGTGGGGACGGCCCAGCAGATCACTACCGCGCCGCAGCACCCCTATACGCGCACCCTGCTGGAAGCGACTCCGGAGATAGGGTTCAGCTCGCTGTAAGTGCGAGTTGCGCCGTCTCAGTTGCCTCGGCGCGTTCTCGAAATGCCGCGCCCTCCAGCCGCAGCAGATAGGCTTTGACAGGAAGTCCACCGCCGTATCCGCCGAGGTAGCAACCCGCGGCCAGTACGCGGTGACAGGGAACGATGATGGCGATGGGATTGTAGTGATTGGCCTGTCCCACAGCCCGAGAGCTCCTGGGACTACCGACCGCATGCGCGATCTCCCCGTACGAGCGGGTCTCGCCGTAAGGAATTCGCAGCAACTGGTTCCAACACCGCTTCTGGAAATCGGTTCCACGCAAGTCGAGCGTGAGATCGAAGTCGCGTCGTTTGCCAGAGAAGTACTCTTGCAGTTGGCTGCGTACGTCGCGCGTGCGCGACTCGGACTCTTCCCAGGCGACTGGCCGTCCCGCGATCTTTCCCGGTAGTCTGCGGTGAAACTCCAGCGCAACCAGGGCGCTGCCTGAAACCCCGATCAGCAGGCGACCAACAGGGGAATCCATGAGGGAGTGGTAAAGGGTTTCCATTTTCGTGCCCCGCAGATCAAGGTTATCACTGCACAGAGCAGCCTGAGCCTCCGGACGGCGAGCACGGCGACGTGGCCCGCTTCGAACTCGACCCATAGCAAGACCCCTCGCGTTCGCGAGGGGTCTTAGCGGCGCGAGAGGTCAACGAACTACTGTCTCGGCAATGTATCGGCCGGAGCGGGATTCATCGTCGTGCTTTCTGAAGGCTGCCCGCTGGAACCTGATTGCTGCGATATCGAGGAGCTTCCCGAGTAGCCGCTCCGCGTTGCGGATGATCCCGCTTCATCTCGCGCGGAAGGCTGGTTCATGGACGTAAGCTGGTCGACGTTGTTCTTCAACAGACTGATCTCGACCCGGTTGCCGTGTGCGGGCTTGCCGCTGCTATCCTCTGTCGCCGGAAGTTTGGCATTGCCCATGCCCATCACGAAAATGCGGTATACCGGCACCTCATTCTTCTCCACCAGATAACGGACCACGGAGTTGGCCATGGCCTGCGAGCTCTGGATTCCGGCCGGCGAGAAGCCCTGTACCTCGATGATGTACCCCTTCTGGCCCTTCAAGTCGGCGGCCATGTCATCGAGTGCGGCCTTTGACTTCGTGCCCAATGCGGTCTGTCCTGCCCGGAAGCGGATTTCGGTCACGGTGGCCGCATGATATTGGTCGATGTTACCGACCACCTGTTCCACCGTGTTCAGGCGGTTGCTGGCCTGGAGAGCCGTCTGGTTCGCCTGCTGAGCGCGGTCACCTGCATCCACCGCATGCTGGTCGGCCTGGGCCGCTTTCGCGTTGGCCTGGCGGATGCCGTCTTGCGCGCGAGCGTCGACATCTTTGATTTCTTTCGCGTTGGCAGCGGTAAGGTCGTCAAGTTCATTCACGCGGTTGCGGATCGGCGCCAGCTGGTTCTGTACGTACTTCTTGCGCGCAAAGGGATTAAGCTTGCCCCAGAAACCCTGACGATAATTAGGCTCCAGAGGCTGCCGCGCCGACATATTTTGGTCAGAGTTGGGGTTCGGCGCGGAGGACGACGAGCTCTGATCTGAATTCGAGGTTTCAGCCGAAGACGACAGGGAGCTGCTCTGCGATGAAGCGGCAGGCTGCTGACTGTCGGCGGGGATCTGTTGCGCAACTGCTGGAAGCAGGAGAGCTCCAGCAAGTGGCACCGTATACAGGATGCGGGACTTCATTAGTCTTAGTTCCTCCGGGGATGTCACGCACAGGCAGCCCAAGGCAGATCGGTGCGGCACGGTATTGCTGCTACAGGTTGGCTGCCAAACTCGACCCCCTCGGGAACCTGGTTAAGTCGCATGTTTTCAATAGTGCATATTTACTTCCGGTGCAACGTCTGGGTAGAAATGGCATGAGTGCGTAAATTTGTAATGGCTGGAAACGAGTTGCTGGCTATAGAGATTATGCAGGCCTGGACTCGGAACGTCGCAGGTTTGTGGAAGTAGATCAGCCTCTTAACTTTTCCTCCCCCACTACGTCCAACTATTTCCGGTGTTCATAAAAACTTAGACCGCAGAGAAGGAATTATTCGGAACTTTTCCCCTCGCGGCGCTGGAAACGTCTAAAATAAGAACACTCAGGCGGGGTGCGAGGCATCCAAGGGTCTTGAGTGACTGGTCTTCTTTGATGAGCCTAAATCGTGTCGGTCTCCCCTTCCTTGCGCTTGTGCTGGCTTGCTCCGTAAGCGGCATTGCCCAAAACGCTACGCCTGCGGTGGTTTCACCCGTCCTGGAGCAGAGTCCGAAGGCGGAGGCGCCCGAACAAAAGCAGGAGGCGAGTCCGCAATCCGAGACGCCCCAGCAGAAGGAATCTCCTGCTTCCGGCCAGCCTGCGGCGTCCACTGCTCCAAAGGAGCCCAACCAGGCCGAGGCTTATTACCATTTCGCGTTGGCGCACATGTATGAAGAGATGGTCTCGATGTACGGCCGCTCGGACTACGCCAATAAGGCGATTGAAGAATACCGCCTCGCAATCGAAAACGACCCAACCTCCGATTACCTGAACGCGTCCCTGGCGGAGCTTTATGCCCGCACCGGTCGCATTCGTGATGCCGTCATTGAAGCCCAGGACATTCTGAAACGCGACGGTAGCAATCTTGAGGCTCATCGTCTGCTGGGACGCATTTATCTGCGTTCGCTGGGCGACATGCAGGCCGGAACGCAATCGCAGGAGATCCTGAAGCTGGCGATCGAGCAGTACGAGCAGCTTGTCAAGCTCGATCCCAAGAGCGTTGAGGACCATCTTCTGCTCGGCCGGCTGTACCGCCTCAACAATGAACTTCTCAAGTCCGAAGCCGAGTTCAAGACGGCGGTGAAGATCCAGCCCGATTCGGAGGAAGCAGTCACCACCCTGGCCTACCTCTACAACGAGGAAGGAGACTCCAGCCGGGCGCTGCAGGTGCTCAACTCCATCCCCGAGAACGCGCGCACCGCCAAGGTGTACTCGGCGTTGGGTTACACCTACGAGCAGCAGAAGCAATACAAGCAAGCGATCGACTCCTACCGCCGCTCCACCGAACTCGACCAGGACAATCTGGATTCCGTCCGCGGATTGGCGCAAAACCTGATGAACGATGGCCAGACCGACGCGGCGCTGGAGCAGTACAAGGCAATCGCGGACGCCGACCCCTCGGATGCGCAGACCTACATGCGCATCGCCGAAATCGACCGGCGCAACGGGAAGTTCGACCAGGCTTTGGACGCCCTGAAGAAAGCTTCTGCGGTGGTTCCCGATTCGTTGGAGGTGCAATACAACATCGCCGTCATCGACGAAGCGCAGGGCAAGTTTGACGACGCCATCACGATTCTGAATCAGCTCCTGCAAAAGACCGATCACGCCGACGGTCAGTACAGCGTGCCGGAGAAGAACAATCGTGCGGTTTTCGTCGAGCGCCTGGGAACGGTCTATCGCGAGGCCAACAAGTATCAGCTGGCGGTAGAGACGTTCCGCAAGATGCTGGACCTCGGTGACGACAATGCCATCCGCGGATATCAGCAGATCGTCGATACTTATCGCGATAACCGCCAGTGGCAGGCGGCCACCGACGTCGCCTTGGAAGCCGCCAAGAAGTTTCCCGATGACCGCGACTTGCAGATGGTGTCCGCCTCGCAGCAGGCCGACATGGGCAACGCAGATGTCGCGATCGCGCGAGTGAAGGCGTTGCTGAAGGGCAACCCCGACGACCGCACGGTTTACATCGCCCTGGCCCAGATGAACAGCCGGGTAAAGAACTGGACAGAAGCGGAAGACGACATCAACAAAGCGCTCGCGCTCTCCAGCAAGGGCGATGATCGCGACTACGCACTTTTCGTCCAGGGCTCCATCTATGAGCGCCAGAAAAAATATGACCTGGCGGAAGAGGCCTTCCACAAGGTCATCGCTGACGATCCCAAGAACGCGATGGCGTTGAATTACCTGGGCTACATGCTGGCCGACCGCGGCACGCGCCTCGATGAGGCGCTGGGGTACATCCGCCGTGCGGTTGCGCTCGACCCGCAGAACGGCGCCTATCTCGATTCACTGGGTTGGGCTTATTTCCGGCTCGGCAACTACGATCTGGCGGAAGAGAACTTGCGCCGCGCCTCCGAGCGCATTGGCAACGATCCAACGGTGCACGAACACCTGGGTGAGCTCTATCAGAAAACCGGACGCCTGAAGCTGGCGGCGGCGAATTTCGAGCGCTCCCTGGAAGAGTGGAACAAGACCATTCCCGCCGAGGTTGACCCTGACGACGTCGCCAAGGTGCAAAAGGAACTGGAGTCCGCCCGGGTCAAGCTGGCCAGGCAGACCGGGGCCGGTAAACAGTAACACCTGCGCGTTACCTGCGGGCGCTGCCGCGGCGGCGCCTTCATTCTTTCACCTGTTACACTGCGCTTATGCTCGCCAGCTACGCGGTTCGCGTGGAGGACTCGCGCGGGCGCCGCTATCCAGAGCCGCCGCATCCCTACCGCAATCCTTTTCAGCGCGACCGCGATCGCGTCATCCATGCGCGCGCCTTTCGCCGCCTGGAAAACAAGACACAGGTCTTCACCCGCCGCTACTCCGACCACTTTCGCACGCGCCTGACGCACACCATGGAGGTGGCTCAGATTTCGCGGACCATCGCCGCGGCGCTGGACCTGAATGTCGATCTGGTAGAGGCGCTCGCCCTGGTCCACGATATTGGACATCCGCCGTTCGGACACGCCGGCGAACGCACGCTGGACCTGCTGATGCGACAACAGGGCGAGTTCTTCGATCACAATCTACAGGCCTTGCGCACCGTGGAAGAGATGGAGCTGCGTTACGCCCAGTTTCCCGGTCTCAATCTGACTTTCGAGGTGCGCGAGGGCATCATCAAGCACTCGCACGATTACAGCCAAGCCCAACATCCGGAGTTGGCCGAGTATCTCCTCGACCAGCGCCCGCCGCTGGAAGCCCAGTTGATCGATCTCACCGACGAGATCGCCTATAGTACTGCTGATCTTGACGATGGCTACGAAGCGAAGCTTCTCCGCCTGCCACAGATTCGCCAAAGGGTGCCAGTCTTCGAGAGGTTCTTCGTCGAGGCCGAGGCGAAATATCCCAATGCGCCGGACAAGTTGAAGTTCAACGAAGCGTTGAAGCGGGTGCTGAATCGCTTCGTCACCGACCTGATCGAAAACACACGGCGGCGCGCGCAGCAGGCCGGAGTCGGCACGCTCGACGAATTGCGCCACTATCCCGAGCGGCTGGCGGGATTCAGTCCGGAGGTTGAAGGGGAACGCCGCGAGGCCAAGAGCTTCCTTTACGAAGCGCTCTACAACTGCAAGTCTCTGGAGCCGGAGAAGCGGCTGGCGGAAAAAGTTGTGAGCGAGGTCTTCGCTCATCTCATCTCGCATCCCGAGGCGCTTCCGCGGAACTACCGCGAGAAAGCAGAAAACGAATCGTTAGCGCGCGTGGTTTGCGATTACATCGCCGGCATGACCGACCACTACGCCGTGGACCTGCGGAAGGAGTTGATGGCCGGGAAAAAAGTGGATTCATAACCGAAGCCGCGTCTCTTCCCCCGCTGGCACGGGTAGTGCGGCGCTTCAGCGCCGCGTAAAGCCGGCCCTTTTTCTTGTCTCGGAGCCGGCTTCAGCCGGCGCAGAGCCTGCCGTCGGCTGAAGCCGACTCCGCTGTTTACAATGGCCTGTGATGCGGGCTTGAAGGCCTGCCCTGAGTGAAGCCGAAGGGGCCCGCACTTACCCGATCACGGTAAAAACTAAACCGCACTAGTCTCCACTGACTACGCGCTGCGTCTCTACCCGATGTTGTACTTCTGCGCTA
Source organism: uncultured Acidobacteriaceae bacterium (assembly GCA_963791975.1). Classification (GTDB taxonomy): domain Bacteria; phylum Acidobacteriota; class Terriglobia; order Terriglobales; family Acidobacteriaceae; genus Bog-257. The sequence continues at coordinate 840,013 of CAWBUJ010000001.1, forward strand.
CCCCGTTCAGCGTGTAGTGCCCGCGATCGCTGGCGGTCCCGTTGGCCTTCCAGATTCCGAAGAACGCCTCGCTGTTGGAGCCATCGGCCGGGCCCTTCCACGGTTCGTCGTAGGCGGCGAACATGACCGTCTTTATGCCGTTTGAGTTCGCCCAGCTTGCCATTGCCTGGTAATACCACTGGGCATTCGTCACATTGGCAAGGAACGCATTGGGCTGGTCCTTTTGCGAGCCCTGCGTCGGCCAGCCGGTTTCGCCGATGCGGATCTCCAGCTTCACGCCCTGGTTCGAGAAAGCCGTCTTCAGCCCGTTCAACTGGTTGGTCATGCTGGCCGTCACCGCCTGGGTGAACGAGGCCTGGGTGGGGTTCTGCCCGATCTTGCCGGCGATGTCCTTGTCGAAGTAGGCGTACATATTGCCGTAAACGTGGTCTTCGCAGGCGGCCATCAGCGCCAGAAGTTTTTGCCGCATGGTGGCGTAGCCCGGGCTGGTGTTGTTCACTCCGCCCAGCACGCCCCATTGCTGGCGGGTGGTGATAGGCAGGTTCGCTGCGGTAAGCGGGGCCCGCTTGCCCTTGGCGTAGTTGATCAAGTCAATGATCGCCTGCGTCGAGTTCGGTCCCCATATGCACTCGTTGCCGATCACCAATTCAACCACGTTGTTGTACTGCTTGGCTTGCTGGATGGCGTAGTCGATCTCCGTCTTGCTCCATTCCACATTTATCGTGTCGGTGTTTGAGTCGGCGCCCTGCTGGTAACAACCGGCGGAAACCTTCAGCCCGAGACCTGCGGCCGCCTGAATGTTCAGCCGATTGGCGTCCTGGACGTTCGGCATTCCCTGCCACACAAATGTTCCCTGGCCATAGGTGGCGATCAGGGAATAGTGCTGGGCGACCGGCTTCAGCAGTTGGGTCACCTGGTCGAGGGTGTAAACGTTGTACAGCACCGGACCGTCGCCAACCCACGGTCCAACGTATGGCTCAAACGCGACTCCGTAGATGCTCATGATTCCCCTTCGCGCACTTCGACTTTCGAGGCAGTTAACTCACCCTTGCGGACTCACATTTTATACCTCAGTTTTATCGGGCTTGTTTCGGCAGGCGAACTGGCCGTACGCCTGAGTCGTTTGTTACGGTTTACAATCTAATACCAAGCCAGACAGTCGTCCGTCATTCTTCTTTCAGAGAATTGGGAATCGTATGAGTCATTTGCAGCAACGCGTTCGACTGGGCCACAGGCTCGCGTACGCGACAGGATCCAACGCGCTACTCGTGGGCGCTTTTGCGGCGGTTCTTCTGCTGGGTGCGTGCAGCCGCGGCAGAGCGGCGGTGGGTCCGCAGGGACCGCCGGCCATGCCGGTTAAAGTGCAGAAGCTCGAGCCCCACGAGGTCGTGAACTCGTCGGAGTATGTTGCCACCATCAAATCGCGCCACTCGGCCACCATCATGTCCGACGTGGAGGGGTGGATCTTCGACATCCGGGCGCACTCCGGTGAATTTGTCAAAAAGGGCCAGACCCTGATGGAGATCGACCCGCGCCAGCAACAGGCCGTGGTCTCCAGCTACGACTCCCAACGTGCTTCCAAAGAAGCGGCCCTGCAATGGGCCAGAGTCCAGTTGGTCCGCGCCCGGACGCTTTACGAGTCTGGCGTCATGAGCAAGCAGGACTTTGACCAGGCACAAACCAACTACGATGCCGCCGATGCCGACGTGAAGTCGCTGGCCGCGCAGGTCAATCAGCAGCAGGTGCAACTGAAGTATTACAGTGTGTTTTCGCCAACGGACGGGATTGTAGGCGACGTGCCGGTCCATGTAGGCGACCGCGTGACCAACACGACGCCACTCACCACGATTGACGAACGCCGCGCGCTCGAGGTTTACATCCAGATCCCGTCGGAGCACGCGCACGAAATCAAGATGGGTGCTCCGGTGGAGGTGCTGGATAACGCCGGAAAAGTATTGCTTCAGACCAAGGTATATTTCATTTCGCCGCAAGTCGATACCAGTACGCAGTCCGTGTTGGTGAAGGCCCCGGCGGACCAGGCAGAGGACGTGCTGCGCTCCATGCAACTGGTACGCGCCCGTATCACCTGGAGCACGGATTCCGGCATTACGGTGCCTGTGGTCGCGGTTTCGCGCGTCAGCGGGCAGTTCTTCGCCTTTATCGACGTGCAGCAGGACGGCAAGGCCGTAGCTCGCCAGGTTCCGCTGCAACTGGGCCAAATCACCGGCAATGACTATGTGGTCCTGAGTGGACTGAAAGCGGGAGATGAGGTCGTCGTCTCCGGCGGGCAGAGCCTCGCCGACGGCGCCCCCATCAGGATCGAGCAATAGCATGGGTAGTGCGGGCCTTCAGGCCCGCGTTTCGAGTCGCAGCAAAATCTTGGGGCTTCAGCCCCTGCTCTAACCGACAAGGGGCGTCCGGCTTGTTTGCTGACTTTTTTATTAAGCGTCCAGTCTTCTCGACCGTCACTTCGCTTTTCATCGTCATTGCCGGGGCGGTCTGCATACCGTTTCTGCCGATTGCGCAATTTCCCGACCTCGCGCCGCCCCAGATCTCCGTGGCCTCCTTCTACACCGGCGCCAACGCCCAGGCAGTCGAGTCGTCGGTGACCATCATCCTGGAAGAGGCCATCAACGGCGTGGAAGGCATGCGCTACATGACTTCCTCCAGCGGCAACGACGGCAGCAGCACCATCACCATCGTCTTTGAGTTGACTCGTCCCCTCGATATCGCCGCGGTCAACGTCCAAAACCGCGTCTCGGGAGTGCAGGGCCGTCTGCCCGACGAAGTCAAGGCCACCGGAGTGACCGTCAATAAGGTCTCCACTTCCTTCGTCCTCGGGGCCGGGTTCTACAGCCTGAATAACCGCTATACCAACGAGTTCATCAGCAACTACATCGACATCTACGTCAAGGACGCGCTGAAGCGCTTGAAGGGCGTCTCTGACGTGCAGATATTTGGCGAGCGCAAGTACTCCATGCGTTTGTGGCTTGACCCCTCACGCCTCGCCGCTCGCGGTCTGACAGCGTCAGACGTGGTCACCGCCCTGTCGCAGCAGAACGTGCAGATCGCCGCCGGACAGATCGGGGCCCAGCCCGCCGCCGCCAACCAGATGTTCCAGATCAGCGTGCGCGCCGTGGGACGCCTCGTCGATACGGAGCAGTTCAATAACATCATCCTTAAGCCTGGAAGCAACGGCGCCCTGGTGCGGCTCATCGATGTCGGCTATGCGGAGCTGGGGGCCGAAGACTACAGCACCCGACTGCGTTTCAACGGCTACGACGGTGTGGGCATCGGTGTCACCCAGTTGCCCACCGCCAACGCTCTCGACGTCGACAAGCTGGTCCGTGACGAGTTGGACCGGCTCTCCAAACACTTTCCGCCTGGGTTGAAATACAGCGTCGCCTTCGACACCACGACGTTTGTGGGCGATTCCATACGGGAAGTGGTGAAGACCCTGGGCGAAGCCATCTTCTTCGTCATGCTGGTGATGCTGGTTTTCCTCCAGGATTGGCGCAGTACCCTGATTCCGGCAATCGCGATTCCCGTCTCCCTGGTCGGCGCTTTCGCCTTTATCAAGCTGCTGAACTTCTCCATCAACACCCTGACGCTGTTCGGAATCGTGCTCGCAACCGGATTGGTGGTGGACGACGCCATCGTCGTCATCGAAAACATTCAGCGCCACATGAGCCAGGACGACACCGACTCGCACACCGCCGCCTCGGTGGCCATGGGCGAAGTGACCGGCGCGGTGGTGGCAACCTCGCTGGTACTGGTTGCGGTGTTCGTTCCCGTAGCGTTCTTCCCGGGAACGACCGGCCTTCTCTACAAGCAATTTTCGCTGACCATCGCATTTTCCATCGCCATCTCGGCCTTCAACTCGCTGACCTTCACCCCGTCGCTCTCCGCCTTGCTGCTGCGGCCGGAACGAGGACACAAGAACTTTTTCTTCCGCGGCGTGGAGCACGTCATCCATCGCACTACGGCGTACTACGTGGTAGGCGCGAAGAAGGCGATTAAGCTGCGCTACCTGATGCTGGTGGTCTTCTTCGCCGGGCTGGCCGCGACCTACGCGGTGTATAAAATCGTCCCCACCGGATTCGTCCCCGACGAGGACCAGGGATATTTCATCATCGCGGTGCAGGCGCCACAGGGCGCCTCGGTGGAGTACACCTCCAACGCGGTCCGCGAAGTGGAAGCCATCGCCGGCACCGAGAAGGACATTCTCGGCGCCTTCAGCGTTATCGGTTTCAGCTTCACCGGCAACGGGCCCAACAAGGCCATGATCTTCCTCACGCTGAAGCCCATCAACCAGCGCCCCGGGAAGCAACAAACGGCCGACGCCATCCTTAACCGGCTACGCGGTCCGTTGATGGGTCTCAGTGACGTCCAGGCATTCCCCTTCCTGCCCCCTGCCATTGCGGGTGTTAGCAGCCTTGGCGGATTCACCTTCGAGGTCCAGGACGAGGGTGGCAACACCGTGCAGGACCTGTACAACGTCGCGCAGAAGATTGCCCGCGACGGCAACGCACGCAAGGACCTTAGCGGTCTGTTCAGTCCTTTTACCGCCAACGACCCGCAGTTCGTGGTCAACATCGACCGCGAAAAAGCGCGCAGCTTGCAGGTGCCCATCCAGCAAATCACCGACGCGCTCCAGGTCTACATGGGATCGGCCTACGTCAACGACTTCAATTTCAACAATCGCGCGTATCGCGTCTACGTGCAGGCGGCGCAGCCCTTCCGCGGCCAGCCCAAGGACATTCGCAATCTTTACGTGCGCTCCGATACCGGCGCCATGATTCCGCTCGATAACGTGGTGAGCGTCAGCGAGGGCACTTCTCCGCAGGTCATCACCCACTACAACATCTTCCGCTCGGCGGAAATCGATGGCGCCGCCGGGCCTGGCTACAGTTCCGGGCAGGCCATTGCGGCGATGGATGAGTTGGCCAAAAAGGACCTGCCCCTCGGCTTCAGCTATTCGTGGTCCGGCCTTTCACTGGAGGAAATCAGGTCGGGCGGCCAATCGGCCATGCTGTTTGCGCTGGGATTGTTGCTGGTTTACCTGACCCTGTCGGCGCAATATGAGAGCTTCATTCTGCCCTTCATCATCATGTTGAGCGTGCCCATGGCCATGCTGGGCGCGCTGATCGCGCAGTACGCCCGCGGCCAATTGAACGACGTCTACTGCCAGATCGGACTGGTCATGCTCATCGGGCTGGCCAGCAAGAACGGCATTCTGATCGTGGAGTTCGCCGAGCAGTTGCGGCATAAAGGGCTCTCGATCAAGGAAGCCGCCGTGGAAGCCGCGCGCATTCGCCTGCGCCCCATTCTGATGACTTCGTTCGCCTTCATTCTGGGCGTGCTGCCCCTGGTGTTCGCCAGCGGCGCCGGCTCGCAAAGCCGGCACTCCGTCGGCACAACCGTCTTCGGCGGCATGATCGTCTCCACGGCGCTGAACCTGTTCTTCATTCCCGTGCTGTACGTGATCGTGAAATCGCTGACCGAGCGCGAGAAGGCGCCAGCCACCAGCAGCTAAGGTCGCGCCGGGTCTGACAACTGGCGGTTGAGCCGTTTTGCAGGCGTGAGCGAAGCGGAAGCCCGCAGGCCAAATCCCGAAATCCCGAGCGTAGCGAGGGATCACTACCCGGGAATTTGGTCGGGACGGGCAGATTTGAACTGCCGACCCCTCGCACCCCAAGCGAGTGCTCTACCAGGCTGAGCCACGTCCCGACTGGGCGGTAAGTCCGATCCAAGCGGACCGGAAGGGTTTCGAGGTCAGCCCCAGTTTAACACCACCGAGTGCGGCTCCCGCAGTTGTTTTCCCTTGAACCGCACCCACCCTGCTTGCGTATAACCACTTAGTCAGACCGGCGTCCAAACCGTGGCTGGCGCTTGTTATGGTTTTGCGCGACCTCTTTCGCGATGTCTTTCAGACCCTGTGGGCGCATAAGCTGCGCACCGCGCTCACCATGTTCGGCATCGCGTGGGGCGTCATCTCGATTGTGCTGATGGTCGCCGCCGGTGAGGGCTTGCGCGTGGGACAGGCCAAGGTCTCGGAGAATTTCGGCCGTGACCTGATGATCGTCTTCGCCGGGCGCACCAGCCTGCAGGCGGGCGGGATGCGCGTCGGCCGCAAAATCGAGTATCTTGACACCGACATCCCGGTGCTGCAGGCCGACTCTCCCGATTGCGAGTGGGTACTTCCCGAGCTGGAGACCAGCACCGCACGCATTCACAGCAACTACAACGCCGGCGCCCAGACGGTTACGGGTTCGTATCCGCCATTTCAGGACATCCGCAGCATCACCGTTGACTACGGCCGTTTCTACGACTGGGGCGATGTCAAGGAAGTGCGGCGCGTCGCCTTTCTCGGAACCGAGGTCAAGAAGCAGTTGTTCGGTGGACGTAATCCCATCGGCGAGAACATCTACCTCAACGACATCCCCTACAAAGTCATCGGGGTGATGAAGACGAAGGACCAGGACTCCAGCTACGACGGGTTCGATATCAACAAGATCTATGTGCCCTACTCGGCCATGCATGAGGACTTCCCCAACAAGCCTCCGGCCACGCCGCACGGCATCGACCGGTTGCTGGTAACGCCAAAATCGGTTGCCCAGCACGAGGCCTGCAAGGGAGAAATCCGGGCATCGCTGGGGCGATTGCACGACTTCGATCCCCACGACAAGGAGGCAGCTTCCATCTGGGACACCATTGAAGAGGCCCAGGCGTTCAAGGCCATGACCGATGGTATGAAGTACTTCCTGGGAGCGGTCGGGCTGACCACCCTGTTCCTGGGAGGCCTGAGCGTAATGAACGTAATGCTGGTGGCGGTGCGCGAGCGCACCCGCGAGATTGGCGTTCGCAAGGCCGTGGGGGCGCGGTCGCTCAATATCATGATGCAGTTCTTTCTCGAGACCATCATCGTGGTTTTCCTCAGCGGAGGATTGGGCATGGCCATCTCCTTCGGCTTCTGCGCGCTGTTCAATCTGCTGCCCATGCCGCAATTTTTTGCCGGGTTGCTGCCCACGTGGCAGTCGGGACTGCTTTCGGTTGGACTGCTGGGTCTGGTGGCGATCCTGGCCGCGATGTATCCCGCACGACAGGCGGCCTCCATCGATCCCATCGAGGCTTTGCGTTACGAGGCAGGTGGCTGATGCTGTCGATGATGAAGGAGATCATCCGGGAATCGTGGACGGCGCTCGCCCGCAGCCGCACCCGCAGCTTCCTGACCATGCTCGGCATCGTTTGGGGCATCGTCGCGGTCACGCTGCTGATTGCCTATGGGAGTGGATTTCGTTCCGTGCTGGTAACAGCCTTTAACTCCTTCGGCAAGAGCACCGTGATCGCGTGGCCGGGACAGACCAGCGAGCAGCCGGGCGGCCAGCGCGCGGGCAAGAAGGTCAGGTTCGAACTGGCCGATCTCGACGCGGTCCGCAACCAAGCCAATATGGTGAGGCAGGCCTGCCTGGAGACGGTGAAGTTTATGCCCGTCGCTTACTTGGATCGCATGGTCAATACCGCCACGCGCGGCGTCTGCGCCGAATATGGCGACATGCGGAACGAAGTTGCGGCGCAGGGACGCTGGCTCAACTCCAGCGACGAGTTGGAGCGCCGCCGCGTGGTCTTCCTCGGTTGGCGAGTGAAGGACCAGCTCTTCAGCGGACGTAACGCGGTGGGCGAGACCGTCGAGATTGGCGGCATGCGCTTCACCGTGGTCGGGGTGATGGACCACAAGCTGCAACTCTCCAACTATTTCACCAGCGACGATCGCTCGGTGTTCATTCCGTTCACGACGGCGGGCGATCTGTGGAACACGCGCTATCCGCAAGTGATGGTGTTCACGCCGATAGCGCCGCAATTCGAGAAGAAGGCCAAGGCCCAGGTGCTCGCCGCGGTCGCGGAACGTCAAGGCTTTTCCCCCACCGACGAGAAAGCCATCCAGATGTTCGGGCGCGAGGAGTTTCGCCCAGTGATTGATGGGCTCACCATTGGTCTTCAAGTGCTGCTGCTGTTCATCGGCGCGCTGACGCTCGGCATCGGCGGAGTCGGGGTGATGAACATTATGCTGGTCTCCGTGGACGAACGCATCCGGGAAATTGGGCTGCGCCGAGCGCTGGGCGCCCGTAAGTGGCATATCCGTTTTCAGTTCCTTGCCGAGACCATGCTGCTGATGCTGCTCGGCGGGGTTATCGGGATTGTGCTGTCCTATGTGCTGTCCATGGTGATCCCGACTCTACCCATGCTGGGCCCGCTGTTCGAGGACACGTCCGGCAGGGGCGATATTCACCTGCGCATTTCGGCCCTCGCCGTGATGGGCTCGGCCGTCGTACTCCTGGTGGTGGGTGTGGCCAGCGGCATGGTGCCTGCCTTGCGCGCCTCAAAGCTGGATCCGGTCGAGGCGTTGCGGTACGAGTAGGACGCCAGCCGGCACACAGGCCTTACCGCCGCTCTATTGAGGAAGCTTCACCGCTAGAACGTCCGCCCTGTCAATCTTGGGCGGCTGGGCCAGCAGCTCAGGGGCCTTTTGCATCAGAGCTGCTGCTACTTTGCCGGACAGGTGGGCTTGCCGCCCATCCTCGTCTGGAAACGCGTCGAAGATCCCGAACGTCGAGGGGCCAAGGCGGATTCCGAACCACGCAACCGTCTTGGGCTCCTGTTCTACCAACGGCAGACCTGAGCGGAGAAAGCTGGCTACGTCCTCCTCTTTTCCCGGCTTGGCTTCCAGGCGAACGAACAAAGCGAATTTCGGCATCTCTGTCTCCTCCATGGCATTGGGCTTGGCGAACTCATTCTGAGGCCTCCCCGGCGAGGACCATGAGCGTTTGATACGCCGAATTAGATGCAGACCGGGATACTTCCGAAAAATCCATTCCCTTTGACTAGGACGCTCTGACTATGGAAAGGGTGGTTACTAAAGTTTTGCGAAGTGCGTTTTCTTCTTGGTGCCGCCAGTGCCGAGGGCCTATGTTAGTTCCTGGGCCCAGGGCCATCCGCGTACCGCTGCAAGGCGAGAGGGACGCAGAATTGGATCTTTGACAACAGACCGGTTGGGACAGAAAGCGCGACGGGACCCAAACCGCTTTCTGCTCTGCGTAGCCGAGAATGACGGAGATAAGTGCCACTTAATCAATATTTTGCGATAACTACTTTTAATTCAATATGTTGTAGGCAAACTCGACGCAAATCATTGATTATAAAGAACGCATAGGGAGGGGTACCCCCCCCGCACCCGGCGGAAGTGTATGGGAAGGAAACGATATGGCTGGAGCGGCCCGCGTCCACAGCTCGGCGCCTTAATGATAGCGGTGAGGGATAGCGAATTCGGGAAGCGCGCTATTTCGCGATCACGGCGCTGGTTGCCCTCTCCCGGTTGGCCAGATAGCCAATCCCGAAGAATGCGGCAGTGAACAAAAGATCGGAAGCAACCCCGCTGCGGAAGAACGGCAGACCGGCGGCGTAACAGGCGACCAGGCCGTTGAAAGTCTTGGGATACATGTCGCGCCAGATCATCCACACCGCGAAGTTGCTGATGAGGAAGAACGAAACCGAGGCGGTCAGCGACGCTGCACCAATGCGGATCGCCGAGAAGCCCTTGATGAGCACGCTGCCCAACAGAATGATGGCCGCATACCAGGCCCAAGTGACGAAATGGTCAGCGGTCAGCGGATAGCCGTAGGTCACTCGCGTGAGATAAATGTCGGAGCCGGCCAGCAGCACGACCGGTATCCACATCTGTTTGCGAGGCATGCGGGCGCCGAAATACAGCAGCGCAGCCGCGACGGGCGTAAAGGCAAAAGGCAGCGCGAAGAAGCGCACGTGCACGGCGACGGCGATGACCACAAACAGATAAGCAAGCATGTTCCACCTCATGCGAAGAGTGCCTCTTGATTCTGTACGCAGCCGGCGCGTCCGTCAAGGGGGAGTTGCGTGTAGATCAAACCGCTTGCAACAGGAGAAAACCTTACGGTGCCCTGGGTCGCTGCTCCAGACTCTCCGGCGTGGGTGACGTGCTGGAATTCATGCCCTCCTCCACCACACGAAGGTCTGGGCTGAGCACGACATAGCCTCCCAGCGGAGTCCGGCTTCCTCGAGAGTCCGGATAGGTGTAACGCAGGTCCTGAAATTCGACAAAAAATCCGCGTGCCTCGCCCTCCAGTTTCTGCTGCTGCACGTACGGAAAAACCGCCCAGTCAAGATACACGCGCCCGAAGTACGATTCCTTGGCCGCCCGCATCGCGTCGGTCTCCTCCGGCTTGTAGAAGGTCCCCTCCTGCAATTCGTCGATCTCGGGACCGAGCGAATTTACCGGGACGTTTTCGAAGAAGTCGGCTGTCTCGACCACGCCGTGCCAGCGAAACGGATTGATCATGTAGGGATAAGCCGCGATTCGCAGCGGAACCGCATGGTGATAAAGGACGGAGTTCATGGCGCCGAGCGCGCGCCGGTGCTGGTAATCGCGCACGCCCCAGATCAGCAGAAAACATACCAGCGCGAAGATAGCGCCGGCGCGTCCGCGCGGACCTTTGCTGCGCGCGCCAATCTCCTGATTGATGAGCCCGAACAGCGCCGGCAGCGCCAGGCCCGCGACGAGCACAATCCAAACCAGCGGATCGACAATGAACATAATGTCCCACGAATACCAGCGGTAATTAAATGGCTCAAACAGACGTATGCCGTAAGCGGTGCTGTAGTCGAGCGCGAGATGGCTCAGCGCCGCAAGCAGTGCGAACAAGTAAAGATACCCCCAGCGCAAAGGCGGTCGGCTGCAATCTTTGCCGTCGCCCGGCTTTCCGCGTCGCAGGCGATGAACGAGGTATATCAAGGCGAGCACAGCCACCGCGACGACTGGCGCGCCGACAAAGCTGTGGGTGATTCCGCGATGATGCTGAAGTCCCGCGGTGGTGCTCTTAAGCGCCCAAACTACATCGATGTCGGCGGCCTCGGCCGCCAGCACCATCGTCACCGTGGTGAGCGCGCTCCTGCGGTTGAAGCCGGCGCGTCCCATGCAGGCGCCAGTCAGGAAATGAGTGAGCGGATCCAAATCGTTCCCCGGTTGAGATTCGGCTGCAACAAGAGAGCTATTGTACGCAGGCGGAGTGAATTCGGCAGGCTAGTGCTCAGGTGTCACATCACCGTGGCCGGTCTTGCCGGCGAGCAGATCGATGGCGTGCGGCAGGATGCGCAAGACGGCCCGCAGCGATTCCACGGCTCCGCTTGGGCTGCCTGGCAGGTTGAGGATGAGCGATCGTCCGCGGACGCCGCACAAGCCGCGGCTGAGGACAGAAAACGGCGTCTGCCGCGCTCCCTCCGAGCGCATTCGCTCGGGAATGCCGTCGATCATCTTCGAGCAGACCGCACGCGTGGCTTCAGGGGTCACGTCGCGCGCTGCAATGCCGGTCCCGCCCGTAGTAACGACCAACTGTGTCCGGTCGCTCAAGCGAACCAGCGCCGACTCAATCGTAGCCTGATCGTCAGGAACAATCTCGTGATGGGCGACCTCGAATCCGTTCTGCCGGAGCAGGTCGGCGGTCGCTGGACCGGAGATGTCAGCACGTTCGCCTCGTGCGGAGGAGTCACTAACTGTGAGGACTGCGGCGGTTCTCATGATCACCGGAGAACGATATCACGGGGCGGGTTCGCCGCCCGTAGTCACCGGCTTTCACGAATCGGTCTTGCGCCGCTGGTAATCGCCGCTCTTCCCGCCCGACTTGCGCACCAGGAAGACTTCGCGGATCTCGATGCTCTTGTCCAGTGCCTTACACATGTCGTAGACCGTGAGAGCCGCGATGGACGCTGCAACCAGGACCTCCATCTCCACACCCGTGCTGGCCATGGTGCGCGCGAATGCTCGAACGGTAACTCCGTCCTTCCTCAGTTCGGTCTGGACGTCGATTTTCGACAGCGGAATCGGATGGCACATGGGAATAAGTTCGGAGGTGCGCTTGGCCGCCATCATCCCGGCGACGCGCGCGACTTCCAGCGGATCGCCTTTCGGATTCCTCGGCAGTGCGCGGACCACCTCGCGGCTCATGGCCACAAAGGCCCGCGCCTCCGCCTCACGAACGGTCGTCTGCTTTCCGGAAATGTCTACCATCGTCGCCCGGCCGGCGTCGTCATAATGCGAGAGCTTTTTCGAGTTGGTCTTGCGCTTCGCCATCGTAGTTTTCAGAAGAGTAGCACCGTGACGGCTTCGGCGGCGCTGAACTGCTCACGGTCCGGAGGTACCACAATGTAGCAGTTAGAGCGTGAGACGGCCATCAGGTCTCCAGAACCTTGCCAGCGCACGAGTTCGACCTCCGGCCGTTCGTGCGTGCCGCGGAGCCTTGCTGGCAGGAAACGCGTTAACCCGGTCTTTGTCGAGAACGACGACTTCAGGATGGCGCTCGCGAAGGTCAACGGTTGCGGCGCAGCGCCGGAAAGGGCGTCGATCATGGGCCGGGCAAAGAGTTGGAACGTGACCATGGTCGAAACCGGGTTTCCGGGAAGGCCAAAGAACGGGGTCGTAGTGTCACGGAAGGTTACGTCGCCGAAGACCACAGGCTTTCCGGGCTGAATGCGCACGCCGGTGAAAACGAAGCGCGCTTCGAAGGAGGCTAGCACTTGCTCGACCAGATCATACTTGCCCGCGGACACGCCGCCGGTAATGAGCAGCAGCTCCGATTCCAGGCCCTTGCGCAAAAGCAGCGCCAGTTCGTCGGCGGCGTCCGGAGCAACCGGAAGGATCGTGGCCTCGGCGCCCGCAGCGTAAACCTGGGCCGCCAACGAATAACTGTTCGAGTTGCGGATTTCGTTCGGTCCAGGCGGAAGATTGATGTCCACCAATTCATCTCCGGTGGCGAGAATCGCGATTTTGGGGCGGCGATAGGCTGCTATCTCGGCGCGTCCCACGGCGGCGGCGATGGCGACGGTGGTGTGAGTGACGCGCGTGCCGCAGCCAACGATCAGCGAACCTCGCTTCGCCTCAGAACCAGCGTAGACGACATTTTCGCCAACCTGCACCGAGCGCCGAACAGCGACGGACCCATCGTTTCGATCGGCGTATTCGACCATGACCACGGCGTCGGCTCCCGGCGGAACCGGAGCACCAGTCATGATCTCGACCGTCTCGCCTTTGCCAATGCCGATAGCGCTCTGTTCGATGCTCGCCCCAGCCCTTACTTCGCCCAACAAGTGCAAGTGGGACGGCACATTGGCGACGTCCAAGGCGCGCACCGCGTAACCGTCGCGTGTCGCTCGCGGAAAAGGCGGGAAATCACGGTCGGCACGAAGGTCCTCAGCCAGCACAAGTCCGACGGCATCGAGCAGCGACAGCATCTCGGAATCGGTCCGGTGAAGTCCGGCGGCATATTCCTCGACCTTTCGACGGGCCTCGGAGAACGACAGGAGCTGGGGTTGAGCTGTGCTCTTAGTGGCCATGACTGTTGTCTGGATTCTACTGGAAGCGCGACGATTGGAAGGTCTGTCGTCACCACTTGCGCAAGTGAAAGGGCGGCACGCGGCCGCCCTCTTGCAGGTCTGTACGAGTTACTGCTACTTCTTTTTCGGCGGCGTCTTGCTCTTGCCGAAAGTGGTCTCGACCGGTGCACCGATGCTGGCCAGCAGTTGCTTGGCAGCATCTGCATATTGTCCGGTAGGCTCCAATTCGAGGTACTTGTTAAACGCTTGCGAGGTGCCTTCCGGCGCAACCATCTTATCGCCCTTGGTGGTGGCTTTGGCCAGCAGGTTCACACCCTTCCAGTAGTAAGCGGGTGCCTTTTGGGGGTCTGCCTGAATGGATTTGTCGAATGCGGCGATGGCTTCGTCCACCTTGCCAGTGTTGGTGAAAACCGCGCCTTCGTTGAAGTAATAGGTAGAGGCGTTGGCCGGTTCCGCAGCGGCGGCGGCGGCATACTCTTGCACGGCCTTATCGATCTGGCCTGATTTCGCGTAAGCATCCGCCAGATTGTTGTGATAGGCGCCGACCGCAGGTTTGATCGCGATGGCCTTCTGGTAGGACTCAATGGCATCGGTGTACTTTTTGGCGCCGCGTTGCGCATCGCCCAAGTTGAACCACACCAAGTCCTGTCCCGGGTCGACCTGCGTAGCCTGCTGCAGAATGGTTACTGCCTGGTCGTAGTTACCGGCAGCCTCAAGTTGCTTAGCCTGGCTCAGTGCGGCGTTCAACGTCTTTACCTTCTCATTGTGCTTTTGTACCGCCTCGACCTGTTTTTGCTGCTCTGCGGTCGGGGCCGCAACGCCCTGGTGCTGGGAAAGATCGAAGTTGATGACTCGCGGCTCTCCTCCGGGCATCACTGGCACTTTCATCACCTTATCCAGCAGTTGGCCGTCCTTGATGAGACTGAAGTCATATGTACCGGGAGATACGGCAATCGACTGGTATTCGCCCTTGGCGTTGGTTTTCAGCTCGACCTTTTTGCCAGTATCGGGACTCACGAGTTCGATGGTTGCGCCCTCCATCGGCTTACCATTCTGGTCCTTGACAACACCCTTCACGGCTCCCGTAAACTGTCCCCATAGCGGCAATGCGCTCAGGACGAGCAGGAACGCCAGCAATGCAACGAGCTTGCTATGTCTGTTCATTTTTCCTCCAGCGCGTGAAACCGTGTGCAGTGGCGTGCGTGCCGCCAGCGTCGCAGTTTTCGCTGTGAATGTTGAGTATGAGTTCATGAATATTCCTGGACCGCAGCTGGCGACAAATACGCAATGGGATCGTGGGCTCCAGCCGCCGCGAAGGCTCGCAGCCGCAACGCACAACTGTCGCAACTGCCGCAAGCCTGGTCCTCTCGCCGGTAGCATGACCACGTTAAATCGAAGGGAGCGCCCAATTCAAGGCCAAGCCTCACAATCTCAGACTTGCGCATGGCGATGAGGGGCGTTTCCACGCGAATTGTTCCTTCTTTGGTGCCCGTGCGTATCACCTCATTGAACGCCTGATAATACTCCGGCCGGCAATCCGGATAACCAGAACTGTCCTGCTGAACCGCACCGATATAGATACTCCTGGCGCCGAGCACTTCGGCCCAGCTCACCGCCGCCGACAAAAAATGCGCGTTGCGAAACGGAACGTAGGTAACCGGTATGTACGCGCCTATCTCCGGACCGCTATCGGGGACGACCATCCTGCCGTCGGTAAGGGCGGATCCCCCAATAGCACGAAAAAACGGGGTGCGAACAACCAGGCGGTTACGAATACGGAGCCGTTCGCAGATCGCCTGAAAGGACTGTTCCTCGCGGGCTTCGGTGAGCTGTCCATAGCTGACGTGCAGGAACGCTACCGCATCGGCGCCGAAGTCGCGTACGGCCAGAGTGGCGCATACGGCCGAATCCATGCCACCACTAAGGGCAACTATGGCCTTTACTTTCTGATTGTGCATCGCTCGAATCCTACACGCCCTTCAGCGAAGGCTCCCAAATGAACTTGTGTATCTGCAGGCCCAGACGCGCTTTCAGTCCGTCCGCCAGCATCCACTCGGCAAGAAACTGCGGATCTACCAGACAATGCGACACGTCGCGGCTGCCCGCCGAGTCCTTGCGGAATGCAGGCGATAGGATCACCGAAGCGACTTGCGAGCTGAGCTCATGCTCCCTGGTAAAGTCGCGCGCAAATTCATAGTCGCGCCGGCTGGCAATTACGAATTTCACCTCGTCTCGCGACGTAAGCGCGTTGAGGTTTTCCATTCGAAATGTGCCTCCCGCGCCGGAGTCGGGACATTTTACATCCACAATCTTCACCACTCGGGAGGGGACGCGTTCCAGTGGCCGCTCGCCGCTGGTCTCCAGCAGAACGGTGTAGCCCGTGAGCAGCAGCCCGTCCATCAGCGAAATAACTTCGCGCTCCTGCAGCATCGGCTCGCCGCCGGTGATCTCCACCACTCCGCCACTGGGCGACAGGCGATGCACCTCGCGTTCGATGTCCTCTAACCCCATGCGCTGGCCGCCCTTGAACGTGTATTCGCTGTCGCACCAGGTGCAGCGCAGGTTGCATCCCGCCAACCGCACAAAGACGCACGGCAGCCCGGAGTAGGAGGACTCGCCCTGCAGCGACTTGTAAATCTCGATGATCTGCACTGGGTTGAAGGGGCACGGCTTTCAGCCGTGCCGCAAAACTGCACAAAACTGAATTTGGGGCCCCAGCCCCGCCTACTCGCTGTATCGCGCGGTCGTCGTATCCGTTTCCCAGATGGTGACATCCTTCACGCGCACGCGGCCGTTGGTGTTTTGCTTCAGCCGTGAGTTGGTTTCATCGTAAAAATACTTGGCCAGGTTCTCCGCCGACGGATTCATCGTTGTGAACGGTTCCAATTCGTTCATCATCTCGTGATCGAGGTAGTTCATGACTGGGCGTAGAACATCTTTAAGTTCCTTGAAATCCAGCAGGAGACCAGCCTGGTCGAGGTCCTCGCCGCTGAGGGTAATGCGGACGCGGTAATTGTGTCCGTGTGGCTTCTCGCACTTGCCGTGATAGTTGCGCAGGTAGTGACCCGCGGAAAATGTATCTTCTACCGTGACTTCGTACATGAGCTCCAGCTGCAACAAGGCAAATTGGCGGGTTACAGCGAAGTTACTATTCTAGCGTGTTTGGATGGCGGCGCGCTTCCCTGCTACTCCGCGCCCGCATCGCCGCTGAAGCTGAAGAAGCTTTCCACCGCCCTGATGTCGGTGGTCCGGCCGTATTTCGGCAGGCTGTCGAGAAATACCCGCCCGTATTGTTTCTTGAGGATGCGATTGTCGAGCAGGCACAAGAGTCCGCGATCGTGCAGCGAGCGGATCAGCCTGCCGAAGCCCTGCTTGAGCGAGATCACCGCGCTCGGCACCTGATATTGGAAGAAGGCATTCCCGCCATCCTCGTCAATCGCTTTGATTCGGGCGGCCACGACCGGGTCGTTCGGCACCGCGAAGGGCAGCTTGTCAATGATGACACAACTCAACTGCTCACCCTGCACATCGACTCCTTGCCAGAACGACGACGTCGCAAACAGCACGGCGTTGGGAGTGAGCCGGAATTCTTCCAGGAGCGCATTCTTGGGCGCGCTGCCTTGCAACAGCACGGGAAACGGCAACTCCCCCAGCAACCGCGCGTGGAATTGATTCATCAGCGCATAGCTTGTGAACAGGCAGAACGCCCTTCCGCGAGTGATTTCCAGCAACTGGCGGACGCGGTGCGCGGCACGTTCCACGAACTGCGGCTGCCGAGGATCGGGCAAGTCGGGCGGAACGTACAACAGCGCCTGGCTCTCGTACTCAAAGTGCGATTGCACTACGAGCTCGCGCGCATGCTGAATTCCGACGCGATTGCGTACGTATTCGAATCCTCCAGACACGGCTAGCGTAGCCGACGTTAGCACGACCGACTCCAGATGCTCGAACAATGTTGTGCGCAGGATGTCGGAGACTGTGATCGGTGTCGCTTGCAGAAAAACGTTTTGCTGTGCGCCGCGTCCGCTGCGCCGTTCAATCCAGAAAACCGTGTTGCGGGCTTTTGATTCCATGATGAATCCAAGCTGCACCCGCACCTCCTCCACGCGGCGGGACAGCGCGTGTATCTCTTCTGGCTTGTTGGGAATCGCTTGCAACTCCGTATAAAGGTGCAATAGCGCATTCTGCAAGCCAAGATACTCGTCGCCATTTTCTTCCAGGAATTCCGGGCGGTTGTCGAAGGCGAAGCGTCCCTCACCAGGCGGGATAAGCGAAAAGAAAAACTGCGAACGGTCACGGACATGACCGCAAGCCGGCATGACGTCGATCACGGGCAGGTTTACACGACGCAGTGTGTTCTCCACGTCGCGCAGCAGTTCCTCCACGCGAAGGTTCGAGACGGTGACCCCAAAGTAGTCGGTGGCCACGTCCTCCAGTTCGTGCGCCTCGTCGAACACCACGACACCCGCATCAGGGAGCACTCCCGCATCGGGTGCACGATCCGCCGCGGCCTTGATCGCCAGGTCGGCACAAAACAGATGATGATTGACGATGATGATGTCGCTCTCGGCGGCGCGGCGGCGCATCTCGGTGATAAAGCAGCGGTCGAACTGCTGGCATTCGGAGCCGATGCAGCGGTCGGTGCGCGCATCGAGCTTGGACCACAAGTGGCTGTTTTCGGGCAGTTCAGCCAGTTCCGCCCGGTCGCCGGTGCCGGTCGTCTTCTCCCAGTCGCTAATGATGCGGAACTGATTGATCTCTTCCAGCCCGTTCAGCACCGGCTGATCGGTAAGATCGTAGACTTTCTTTCGACAGAGATAATTGGCGCGCCCCTTCATGTAGCAGACGCGCAGTTCGCCGAGGTGCTCCTTCAGGAACGGAACATCCTTGAAGAAGAGTTGTTCCTGCAAGGTCTTGGTGCCCGTAGAGATGATGACGCGCTTGCCCGAACGTATGACAGGCAACAGGTACGCCAAGGTTTTGCCAGTCCCCGTGCCCGCTTCTACGATCAAGTGGCGGCGCTCGTTCAGGGCCTGCTCGACGGCCTCAGCCATCTGCAATTGTCCGCGGCGAAACTCATACGCCGGATGGGTGCGCGCCAGAACGCCACCCGGCCCGAAAAACTGGTACAGCGACGGCAAACGTGCCGCGGTCGCAGCGGATTGGGAGGTGGCTGACACGGTGCGAGGATTCTTGTCCCTATAATAGCCGCTAGTGGGAATTGCCGGCCGTCGCCGCGGAAAGAGTCTCAGTGAATCGTCGCATGCAGTTTGAGTCCAGCAGGACTGCCGAACAGGGTGAACCCGCTACCGTCGGCACGCTGGCCATTGTAGGACGTCCCAATGTCGGCAAGTCCACACTGTTCAACCGGCTGGTCGGCTCGCGCCGCGCCATCGTTGGCGACGAGCCGGGGATCACGCGCGATCGCATCTATGGTGACGTTGAATGGACCGGCCACAAGCTGCGCGTGGTGGACACCGGCGGCATCATTCCCGACGACCAGCAACTGATCCCGGCAGAGATTTTCCGCCAGGCCCGGGTGGCGCTGGAGGAAGCCGCCGTCATCGTTCTGGTAGTGGATGGCCGAACGGAACTGGCATCTCCAGACATCGATCTGGCGCGGCTGCTGCGGCGCACCGGTAAACCGCTGCTGCTCGCCGTCAACAAGGCTGACACTCCTCAGCTGGAACCCTACGCCGAGGAATTCCGCAGTCTCGGAATCAAGGACCTGTTCCCCATTTCCGCCGAGAACGGCAACGGCATCGCCGAGCTGCTGGAACGTGTGCTCGAAGTCATGCCGGCACAAGAAACTGCGGCCGAGCATTCACCGCTGCCCCAGCAGGAACGCGACTCGGAGGACGAAGAAGGACAATCCGAAACCGTTCGCGAAACCAGAGTTGCCATCATCGGCCGCCCGAATGTCGGCAAATCGACGCTCCTGAATGCGTTGACCGGTACTTCGCGCGCAATCGTTTCGCCCGTTGCCGGCACCACGCGTGACGCAGTGGACGAAACGGTCGAGCGGGACGGGCAAACCTATCGCTTCATCGACACCGCCGGCATTCGTCGCAAGGGCAAGACTGAATTGATGGCCGAAAAGCTTTCGGTGGTGATGGCGCGCAAACACCTGGAAGGCGCTGACCTCGCGCTCATGCTCATTGACGCCACCGAAGGCGTCACGGCCGGTGACGCGACCATCGCTGGTTACGCCCACGAGAGTGGCCGCTCGGTGATTGTCGTCATCAACAAGTGGGATCTAGTTACCGACAAGCGTACCGACGGAAAGCCTCCGGCTGACCGCAGCGTTTACGAGGAGCAGGTTCGTCGGCACCTGAAATTCCTGTCGTATGCGCCGGTGCTTTTTATCTCAGCCACCACGGGCAAGAACATCGAGAAGGTTTTTTCGACGCTGAAACTCGTGGCCCGCGAGCGGCGTAAGCGAGTTGGCACCGGGGAGATGAACCGCTTTCTCGCCAAGGTCGATTTCGAGCGCGCCTCCGTCCCGATGGCAAAGCGCGTCAAGATCCTATACATGACGCAGGCGTCAGTATCGCCGCCTACGTTCATTCTCTTCACCGATCGCGCGGTGAAGCTGCACTTCTCGTATGAGCGCTTTCTCGAGAACCAGATTCGCGCGGCGTTCGGCTTCATCGGCACGCCCATCCGGATCAAAAACCGCGCGCGCAACGAAAAGCGAGAGAGGTGATACGAGCAGCTTCCGCAAACTAGGGCCGGGCGTGCGTTCCCTTCGCCGACCTGAGTTTGCTGCCTCTCCAGATCCACCAGCCAATCAGCGCTCCGGCGGCGAGTAGCGCGATCAGGACCCGCAAGTGGTTATGCATTACGCCGCCCGCGATGCTCACCATCTGCGGGCCAAAGCGGATCACGAGAAACGACAGCAGCACGAAGCGCAGAAAGCGGCCGAAAAAAATTGCCGCCAGAAAGTGGCTGAAGCGCATCTCGGCCACACCCGCGGAAAGGACGAAGAGTTTGAACGGTGTAGGCGGCGGCAGCATGGACGGAAGCATGATGGCGAGAAATTCGTGGCGCTCAAAGGAAGCTTTGATCTTGTTGAAGCGCTTCTCGCCGATGCGCTTGACCAACAGCAATTCGCCGCCCTTGTAGCCGATGAGGTAGATCACGATGCTGCCCAGTGCCGAGCCGACTGCCGCCATGGCGGAGTACAACACCAGGCGGTGTGGATTGGTCCAGACGTATCCCGCAACGATGGCGTCGAGCGGCATGCCGAGGAAGGCCGCGTCCACGGTGGCAAAGCCCAGCACTCCCCAGACGCCGAGCGGCTTCAGGGTGGCCAGGATGAGCAAGGTCCACTTGTTGAGAAGGTGCTTCAAAGCAGTAGTCAGTTGCCAGCTGTCAGGAGAAAATTGCGATGCTTCGATTCTACGCTAACGTCGCTCCAGTCGCGCCTTGGTTGTTGTAGGCACGACCCGTACATTCTGCCGCGGATGGGAAGACTGTGGCGGCAGTTGCCGAAAAAGCCAGACGACTGGATACTGACAACTGGCAACTACTCCATGGCTTCCAGCAAAGATGCACGGCGGAAGATTGAGGCACTGCGCGACCAGGTCCGCTATCACGAACATCGCTACTATGTCCTCGACGACCCGGAAATCGGCGACGCTGAATTCGACCGCCTGATGAATGAACTGAAGGCGCTGGAGGCCGAGCATCCCGAGTTGGTCACGCCCGATTCTCCCACTCAACGCGTCGGCGGCAAGCCGCGCGAGGGCTTCGTCAAAGTAACGCATTCTTCGCCGATGCTGTCGCTCGATAACGCCTATTCCGAGGAGGAGCTGCGCGACTGGGAGCGGCGCGTGCACGAGCTGAGCGGCGAATTGCGCGTAGACTACGTTTGCGAGCTCAAGCTTGACGGCATGTCGCTGGCCCTGTGCTTCGCGGGCGGCAAGCTGGCGCAGGGCATCACGCGGGGCGACGGAACGGTTGGCGAAGATGTAACGCTCAACGTGCGCACGGTCCGGAGCGTGCCGCTCAGCATTCCCGCCAAGACTTTGGCCCAAGCCGGGGTGCCGCCCGACTTCGAAGTGCGGGGCGAGTTGCTGATGCCGCTGAGCGCCTTCCAGCACATGAACGACGAACGCGAAGAACAGGGGCAGACAAAGTTTGCAAACCCGCGAAACGCGACGGCCGGAACGGTGCGCGTGCTGGAGCCGAACGTGACCGCCTCACGGCGACTCGACTTCTTCTCCTACTTTTTGTTGGTACAAGGCCGCACCGTCTTCGAGCGCCACTCGGAAACATTGAAGGCCCTTCAGGCCGCCGGCTTCAAAGTGAATCCCAACCACAGACTGGTGCACTCGCTCGACCGGGTGTGGGAGTTCATCAATGAGTGGGAGAGCAAGCGCGACAGCCTGCCGTACGAGATTGACGGCATTGTTATCAAGGTTGACCGCATTGCGCTTCAGGAGGAGCTAGGCTACACCGGCAAAGCGCCGCGCTGGGCGATCGCCTACAAGTTCGCCGCGCGATCCGGCGTGACCCAGATCGAAGATATTCTGGTGCAAGTGGGCCGCACCGGAAAGCTAACGCCGGTGGCCGCTCTAAAACCGGTCTTGATTGGTGGCACCACAGTCAGCCGGGCCACGCTGCACAACATGGACGAGATCGAGCGGCTGGGCGCGCGGATTGGCGACTGGGTGTCGGTGGAGCGCGGCGGCGACGTGATTCCAAAGGTCGTGAAGGTGCTCGAGGACAGACCGCGGGGGACGCGCACATTTCACATGCCGGAGCGGTGTCCAGAATGCGGTGGACATGTCGTCCGCGCCGAAGGTGAGGCCGACCATCGCTGCGTGAACGCGAATTGTCCGGCCAAGCTGCGCGAGAGTATTCGTCATTTTGCGTCCCGCGGCGTGATGAACATCGAAGGCATGGGCGATGCCCTGGTAAATCAGCTCGTCGAGACGGGCCTGGTGAAGGATGTTGCCGACATCTATGACTTGACGGACGACAAGCTGCTCAAGCTGGAGCGCATGGGCAAGAAGTCGGCGCAGAACATCCTTGACGAGATCGAGAGCTCGAAGAAGCTGCCGCTGGAGCGGGTGATCTACGGCTTGGGGATCCGGTTCGTCGGCGAGCGCACGGCGCAGTTCCTGGCCGAGGCCTTCGGCTCGATGGAGGCGCTGATGAATGCCACCGAAGAAGAGCTGCAGCAAGTGAACGAGATCGGGCCGCGGGTCTCGGCGGCCATCCGTGAGTTCCTCGATGAACCCAAGAACGTTGCGCTGGTGGAGCGGCTGCGTGAGGCGGGCCTGACGTTCAAGGGTAAGAAGAAGCAACGCGCGACCACGCTGGCAGGAAAAACATTTGTGCTGACAGGCACTCTGGAGCGCCACACTCGCGACGAAGCGAAGAAGCTGATCGAAGACGCTGGCGGCAAGGTGGTTGGATCGGTGAGCAAGAAAACAGACTTCGTCGTTGCGGGCGCTGAGGCGGGATCGAAGCTGGACAAGGCGCGCGAATTAGGTGCGGCGGTGATTGGGGAAAAAGAGATGGAAGAGTTGGTGAGCGGATAACAGAGATTGGGCGTCGACAACAGTAAGGCCGGGGCTAGCGGCTCCGGCCTTTGCAACCGGATGACGAGCTTGCATCAGAAACGCAGCTTGCAGCGCAGCACACCAAGCAGTCCAAGGATCCCCGAGCCAAACAGAGTGAGACTGCCAGGTTCAGGTGCCCCGATGGGGTCTGAGCAGCCCATGCAGTAACTGTTGACCGTGAAGGCTTCCGAGGGGATGGTACCGATCTGACTCCCGAAGGCCTTCGAGGGTCCGCTGTTTTCATCCCAGTAGACCGGATCGCCACTGGGCAGGATCGCATTCTGGAGTTCGAGCCAGTAAGTTTTGCCGCCAGGCAAGCTCACCCCGAGGCCCGACACTGTGATCCTGTCGATGTTGTAGCCATATTGATTGGTCGAAATAAACTGGTCAGCCACGGTGGCCGTGCCATGGCCATACACGGTTCTTCCCAACACGGTCGCACCCATTGGGGCGGAAGCGATTGTCCAGTCGATCGAAGTCATGTTGTCGCCCGGGAATTCCCAAACCCCAAACATGAAGCCGACGACGGTACTAGTGCCCGTGAAATTGTCGCTGACGACGTGGCCGAAATTAATAGTCCACGCATCGGTTGTGCCGTTGATGGAACCGTTGCTGTAGTCCGCAAAGGCTGGAACGGCCAGCAGCAGGCAAAGAGTGATGAGCGAAGCAACATGCAGTTTCATAAGGCCCCAATCCGAATGAACGAATGCTTTTAGCAAAAGAGGAAAAGGTTAATTCGAATTCGCCACAAGTTTCAGCAGGCAGGACGAGCATCTCCCCTGCTCCTGCTAATCATCTGCGTAACTGCACGCTTCTTAGCAGAATATTTCGATAAAAGCGGGAGGGATTCCCGTTTTGGAAACTAGCTTGGATATCCTTGCAGGAAAGCTCTGGGGATTTGCCCAGCCCATCCCCAAGGCAAGGGAGCGCTGCCGCCTTCAGCGTCGCCTAGCGCACTTTGGCGTACAACGCTTGGTCGAAGATGTTGCCATTCTTGATTGCGCTACGACGCAGGGTCCCTTCGCACTGGAAGCCGGCTTTCTCCAACACACGAATCGATCCCACATTGTGGGAGAAGGTCATGGCATAGATACGGGTCAACTTGTAGTGTGCGAAGGCCCATTCGGAGGTGGCGAGCACAGCCCGGGTGGCGAGCCCGTGTGCCCAAAACGGCTCGCCCAGCCAGTAGCCCATTTCGGCGCTGAGCCGGGCGATATCGGTGCCCAGTTTGAAGCCGATGCCACCTACTGCCTCACCCCCATATTCGATCGCGAAGGAAGTTTCGACCTCGGAAGAGCGAACCTCAGCCAGGTAGGCGGCGCCCGCGAATCGCGTGTAAGGATGGGGAAACTGGTCGCGAAGGTTGGCCGCAATTTTCGGGTTGTTAGCGTACCGCACCAGCGCGTCTAGATCGCTCTTGTGCCACGAACGCACTGTAAGGTCGCCAAGCTCGAGCCGCATCACCCACTGATGTTGCGGCACCGGAGACGTCGGAGGCAAGCGCCACCGGATGAAAGGTGGCGGGAAGGCGCCCGGTTTACTGGGCCGGACGGCGAGTGAAGACCACGGCCAGTGGGTCTTCGTAGACGAGCTGGAATCGCGGGTCCGCCTCCAGAAAACTCACCAGGTTGCTACTATTCTGCAAGATGACAACACCTGCCTGGTTGAGGTACGGGTCCGTAGCGTACGAGGGCGCGCCATTGGCCGTGGTAAAGAAGCGCTGCTCCAGTTCATCTCCATAGAGATCGGTGCGTCCATCGATGGCCACTGGATAATCCGGCATATACCAGATGAGAAACCCACCCCAGTCGAGCGTGTTGTAGAGCGGGCCCGGCGCAGGATGCCTGCGCAGGTAGTTAGCCGCATCTACCGGAAGAAAACCACTGATGGCGCCATCGAGGCCCCGGCTATTGAAGTCCGTACTGCCGGCAAACAGGAGCAGCAGAAGCGCAACCGCCGTTGCTACCCCGAGTTTCTCCAGCCAGGTTTCTTGCGGCTCGGGCTCGGCGTCGCCGGCGGCGCAATCGGCGATGCAGGCCGCCGCGGGAATGCAGATGAACCAGGCGTCGCGCATGGTGCGGAAGGCCACCGCGCTGGCAATGGCCAGCAACGCCAGCTTGAAGGGATCCACCTTGCTCTGCCGTCCGACCATGAAAAAGGCTGTCGCGGTGAGCAGCAGCTGCACGTAATGGCTGTACGCGCGGAAGGTCAGGGGTTGCAGTTCCATGATCATCAGGTAAGCGGTCTTTGCCCGGGCATAGTGAAAGATCACTTGATACAGGTGGAAGGAATTCGGCCCGATGCAAGTAGCGATGATGCAAGCGGCGAACAATGCCACAAGTGTCCCGGCCGGAAGCGCGGGCGGCAGCAACCAGGGTGGCGTCCATCCCCAGCGCGCCAAGAGCCGCTGCGAGAGGTTCACCGCCGTAAGCAGGCCCACGAGAAACAATCCATAGATGAACTGGATGTGCAGGTTCGCCCACAGCACGAAGACCAAAGGCAGCCAGTAGAGGAGCTGAACTCTAGCGCTGCGATGCGCTTCGAGCACCAGCGTCAGCGTGACGCAGAACAGCATCATGGAAAAGAAGACTGGGCGGGGCATCAGGTTGAAGAGAAACGCTGAGCAAGCGATGACGGACAGAATGCACGCCAGCCAGAACCGGCCCGAGAGGCGACGCAGCGCCCAATAGATGGAATACGCAACACCTAGCGTCAACAGTGTGCCGTACAGCCCGATGCCCAGCAGTCCAAACCAGGCGTAGGCGCGCGACATCAGCACTTCGTAACCCCAACTGTAAGCCACCCAGGGACGGTCGGCAGCCGTCCAGGAGAATAGCCCCTTGTGGGGAACGGCCAGGTGCTGCACGATCCAGTCGCCTACCTTGAGGTGCCACCAGATATCGAGGTCGAGCACCGAAAACTTTAGATTGAAGGCTATTACACCCACTGCGACCAGAAGACCGGTCAGAGTCATTAACTGCAACCAACGGAGTCGCAGCAGCGGGCGCAACTCCTCCACAAGACCAGTGCTGCCTTTCCCTGTTCTTTTTTCGGCTTTCGCCGAGGGGTGGGTCAGCGATTCCTTAACAGCCGACATAACTTCCTAAAGTGCAAGCAGTCTTCCAAAACGAAACCTACATAAATCTAATTAAAACAGTGAGTTGCAAGCAAGAGATGGCTACGGCAAACAAACGCCGCGCCAAATTACACCAGCGCTGCGGACTAAGGCGCTTGCCAGTGCGTTGCTGTCAGTTCTGGTGTGCTGGCCAAAACGAGCTAAGTTGCTGAATACAAGTAACTAGCGGCGAATTCCTGAAGCTGGCCGCGTTTGGCAAGCGGTGTGCACTTTCACGGCTGCTAGGGGAACGTATGCGCGATCAGCCTCTGCGCGCCCTGGCGACAAAGCCTGGGTCGGACATTCTCCGGAACCGCCAGAACCAAGGAGCCGCACTGATGGAAGAGGAAGTGAAGCAAGGCAAAACGACAAACACCACCTGGACGGCAACCCAGACCTACATCATGGCGGGCGTCTGCTTGTTGATCGGAGTGTTGGTGGGATATCTGGTACGCGGCTCGGCGAATCCGGCAGGCCAGGCGGCGGCGATGGCGTCAGCGGAAGTGCAGCCGGCAGCGGCCGCTGCCCCGACCCCTTCCGCAGCGGGGCAACAGCGCATGCCCAGTCTGGATGACATGAAGCGCATGGCCGACAAGCAGGCCGAACCTCTGCTGGCGAAGCTGAAGAGCGACCCCAAGAACGTCGAACTGCTCAACAAGACTGCACTTACCTACAAGGCCGCCCACCAATTCCAGGATGCCATCGTGTATTTCCAGGAGGCCCTGGACATCGATCCCAAGAACGTACCGATCCGCACCGACATGGCGTCATGTATGTATTACACCGGCAACGTGGATGGCGCGCTGGCGGAACTTAACAAGTCCCTGACCTACGATCCCAAGCATCCGGGAACGCTGATGAATATCGGCATCATCAAGTGGCAAGGCAAGAACGATGTCGATGGCGCAGTTGCGGCGTGGCAAACCTTGCTGAAGCTCAATCCGAACTTCCCGCAGAAGGACGTAATCGAGCACCTGATTGCAGAGGCCAAACAGGAACGAAAAACCGCGCAATCTGGGAATCCACCGAAGGGGTAATCGAGCCGCTTGCGGTTCTCCTGGGCAGGTTAGGCGATGTCGAGTGCCATCTCGGATGTAACGGCGGCGAGTCCCCAAGCGGATGTTACGCAGCACCCAAAGTACGATAGCTTACTCGCGGTGGGGTACGGCATAGCGCTATTAGTCTCCCTGTCTGTCTGGTTCCTTGCGGTGCGGGCCCCCTTATGGACGGATGAGACGCTCTCCTACTGGCAGATCGCTGGCGGCTTCAAACAGATCTGGTCGCGGTCCATACAGGGTAATTCGTTCGCCGCGTACGCTTACATCCTGTGGCTCACCAAAACGTTTCTTGGCAACAAGGAGTGGGTGCTCCGGGTACCTTCCATCCTGGCCATGCTCGGCGCTGTGTATGTGTTCTACCGCTGCGCGAGAGAGATGTTCGACTGGGACGTGTCGCTGGTCGCGACCATGGTGTTTATTCTCCCCAGAGGCATTGCATTCGCAGCCATCGATGTGCGTCCTTACGCCTTTGCGCTGCTGGTAACCAATCTCGCCATTTTTCTATTCCTGCGGTGGACGGCGACCAAACGAACAGCCTATGCCGCGCTCTTCGGCATCGCGGCAGCGGGCATCTTTTATTTCCATTATCTGTTCGCCAGCATCCTGGTGGCGCTGTTTGTCTATTATCTGCTGTCCCAGCGCACTTCGGTGCTTGCGGACTTGCGGCAGATCGGCATCGCCTTTGGCTGTTTCGTCCTCTTCCTCCTTCCGGTCTTGCCGCGGCTCGCATACATCTACCAAACGCGGACAATGCACTCCTTTGCCCCCGCCCCGCAATGGATATCGGTTCTGCAAGTACTGAACCCGGGAAAGTGGCAGTTGCTGGTGCTTGCCAGCGCTCTGGTGTTGGCGGCGTTGGTGCATAGGCTCCTGACTCCCAGTCGTGAGATGTACGCTAAGCTCCTGCTGTGTGCAAGCCTGGCGCTGGTTCCCACGCTGTGCCTGTACGCCATCAGCGTGACTACTACGGTCCACGTCTTCATCCCGCGGTACTTGCTGGTGGCCGTGCCTGGCATCTGTTTATGTTGGGGATGGCTTTGCGGTCTCATCGATTCGCGGCTGCTGCGCGGATTGTTCTGTTTCGCATTTGTGGCGTTGTGCGCGTTTCAGGCTTACACCTCGTCGCTTGCCTACAGGCACGAGGAGTCGTGGAAGGAAGCCCTGGCGTTTGCCGATGCCAACGCCGCCGTAGACCATGCCCCCCTGTTGATGTGTAGTCCCCTGGTGGAAGCCGACTTCCTGCCGATGCCCGCAGAAGTCAGCGAAAGTGTGCTGTACTCGCCGCTCAGCTACTACAGGGTGAAGGCCCCGGTGGTCCCGCTCCCACGCACATTGAATGCGGAGGCCGAACGCCAGGTCAAACAGTTTCTTCTGGAAGCGGGGCAAACGCGCACCCGTTTTCTGGTGCTGGCCCCCTGGCCCTCGCTGCGAATTCTTGACCTCATTGCCTATGACTCCCAGAGCACCTACTCGCCTCACGTGCTTGGTAAGTTCGACGAGATCTGGGTGGTGGAGTTCGTTCCGATCCCCGGCGCCCCTTGAGGCGGTGATCGTCCGAGACAATTTCCAGTCAAAACGTCGTCGAAGATGTCATGATGTATCGGGAGAACCCGGACAGTGACCATCGTCGAGGCAATCCGCATTGCCCTGCTCTCGCTGTGGGCGAACAAGCTGCGCTCGGTGCTCACTCTCTTGGGAGTGGTCATTGGTATCGCGTCGGTCATTGCGGTGGTCACCTTCGTCAACGGCATCAACGGCTATGTAGCCGAAAAGATCTTCAATCTTGGGGCCAACAGCTTCATTGTCAGCAAGCAGCCCAACGTGGTTACGGATGTGGACGAGTTCATCGAGGACAGCAAGCACAAGGACCTTACGATGGACGAGTATCGTGCGGTGGCCGAGGGTTGCAGCTGCATGCAAGGAAGTAGGCGCCAGCCTGCGCAGTTTCAATGGCAAAGTGGTCTACGGGACACAGAACAGCACCGACACATGGGTCCGTGGCTGGACGCCCAGCATGGCCCGGATCTACGACCTGGACCTGGTGGCCGGGCGAACGCTCAACGAGAGTGACGAAAACAACGCTTCGCCGGTCGTCATCATTGGCCAGGACATACGCGAAAACCTGCTCGGCGGCACCGATCCACTGGGAAAAGAAGTCCGCGTGGACGGCCGAGTCTACCGCGTGGTTGGCGTCGGGAAGAAGGAAGGCAAGACCCTGGGTCAGAGCCGCGATAACTATGTGATCCTGCCCATTGCCACCTGGCTCAAGGCTTATGGCTCCCACAACAACAGTATTCTTATCTGGGCCAAGGCATACGACGCTGGCGCGCCTTTCGAGCAAGCGGTGGACCAGGTGCGCGTGATTCTGCGCGCGCGACGGCACGATCGCCCTGGCGCCAAGGACAGCTTTGTCATCGAGACCAACCAAAGTTTCCTGTCAATCTGGTCCGACCTGAGCGGTACATTTTTCATCGTGATGATCGTGATCGCCTCCATTTCCCTGATTGTCGGAGGGATCGTGATCATGAACATCATGCTGGTGTCGGTGACCGAGCGCACCCGGGAGATCGGGATACGCAAAGCGCTGGGAGCACGGCCGCGCGACGTGCTGCGGCAGTTCCTGATTGAATCGGTGACCCTGGCGCTGGTAGGTGGTTTTCTGGGCGTCGCCGGAGGCATCGCCATTGCCAAGCTGGTGACCCTGCTGATCGGAATGCCATCCGCTATTAAACTATGGGCCGTGGCCGCCGGTTTGCTGGTTTCGGCGAGCGTGGGAATTTTCTTTGGAGTGTATCCCGCGCGCAAGGCGGCCAAGCTCGACCCGATCGTGGCCCTGCGCTTCGAGTTGTGATGCTGCATGCGGTTACTGCCGGGCAAGCTGTGCGATTTGTAAGGGCAGAGACGTCCCGTATATACTTCGGCCACTCTCCGAAGTTCAGATGGCATCAGGCCTATCGAACGGGGAACGCGTCCATGAAGCATGTTGTGATCGTCGGCGGCGGCTTCGCCGGCCTCAATTGTGCCCGCAAATTAGCTGCGAATCCTGACGTTAAGATCACGTTGCTCGACAAGAACAACTATCAGCAGTTTCAGCCGCTACTCTATCAGGTCGCCACGGCGGTTTTGACACCGGACAATGTGGCCTTCAATTTGCGCGGTGCTCTGTCTCAGCATCCTAATGTTGAAGTGAAGATGACCGAGGTGGTCTCGGCCGATCTGCAAACCCGCACAGTCGAAACCGTGGAAGGGCAGAAATATCAAGGAGACTTTCTCGTGCTGGCGGCTGGAGCGCGAGCCAATTTCTTCGGCACGCCGGGCGCGGACAAGCACACCTACCCCTTGTATTCGGTGCGCGACGCCGAGATGCTGCGGTCGCGGATCCTCGCCGTTATCGAGTCCGCTGATCGCGACCCGTCGCTGGTGGCGAAGGGGGCGCTCAACTTTGTCATCGTTGGGGCTGGTCCCACCGGTACGGAGATGGCGGGTGCGTTCGCATACATGGCACACGGCCCGATGAAAAAAGTATTCCACGGATTGACCGGTAGCAAGCCCCAGATCTTTCTGGTGGATGCGGGACACGCTGTGCTGAGCGCGTTTTCTCCAAAAGCGCAAGCTTACGCTGCTCGCACACTGGAACAGCGTGGCGTGCAAATCCGCCTCCAGACCAAGGTCAAGGAGGTGACTTCGGGACATGTCGTGCTCTCCGATGGAACTGTCATCCCTACGCACACCGTTATCTGGGCTGGAGGCCTGAAAGCTTCTCCCTTGTCCGACAACCTGGGAGCCAATCCGGGGCATGGCGGCCGCATCGATGTTCAGCCCGACCTTTCGGTGCCAGGCTTCCCCGGGGTTTATGCTCTGGGAGATTTTGCCAATATCGCCGGCGCTGACGGCCATCCTCTACCCCAACTGGCGTCGGTAGCCGAACAGTCGGGGAAGTGGTGTGCGAAAAACATCGCAGCCGAGATCGCGGGCCAGGCCCGAAAACCGTTCCGCTATCTTGACAAGGGCATCATGGCGATGATCGGACGAAATTCAGCCGTGGCCGAAGTCGGCGAGCATCGGCACGAACTCCAGGGCGCGGTTGCATTTGCCGCCTGGATAGGGGTGCACGCCGCACTGTTGACCACGTCACGGGCCAAGGTGGAAGCCTTTCTGGAATGGTCCTGGGATTACTTCGGCGGGACGCGGGCCGATCCGGTGCTCGATCTCGAGGCTGAGACGAAAGTCGATTGGAGCGATGACGGACAGGAAGAGACACAGCGCTAACAATGCGTCGTAGCGACTACAAAGAAATCCTGCGCATGGCGCTGGAGACCATCGCTAAAAACAAGATGCGATCCGGTCTGACCGTGCTTGGAATCGTGATCGGCGTGATGATGGTCATCCTCATCTCGTCGGTGGTGCGCGGATTGAACGCCAATGTGGAAGGCATGTTGAACGACATGGGCTCAGACATGATCTTCGCCTCCCACTTTGATCCGTTCACCTTTGGGCGACCGACGACGGAAATGTTGAACCGCAAGGAACTTGTCCTCGACGACGCTTTGGCCATGCGAGACCTGCCGCACGTCAAGGCAGTGACCGCCAGTCTCAGGATCATGTTGCCGGAGTTCGGCACCGGCACATTCGCAGTGAAGTATAACGGCCGCGTGACCAAGAACACCATCCTCGATGGCAACCTGCCAGCCACCATTCAGACCGACAACCTGCAGATTGTTAAGGGGCGCTGGTTCACCGACGCGGAGAACGAGCATCGCAGTCTGGTGGCAGTTCTGGGCAATGACACCGCGGAAAAACTCTTCGGAGAGGAAGACCCGATCGGCAAGGAAGTCTCCATCGAAGGCGAACTGTTCCAGGTGATTGGAGTGATAGCCAAGCGCAAAGCGGCCTTCGGTAACGGTTCCAACCCGGAAGACAACATTGTGCGCATGCCTATCGCAACCCTCCACAAGCTGCATCCCGAGCAGAAGCAGTACTGGATCACCGCCAAGGCAACCTCGCACGCCGATATGGATATGGCGATGGACGAGATGCGCGCTCTGCTGCGTCGCCGCCGTCACCTGGCTCCAGACCAACCTGACAACTTCGCCGTCTTCAGTCAGGACGCGCTGAGCGACGTCTGGAACCAGCTCACGGGAGGTCTCTTCGTCTTCATGTTCGCGGTATCGAGCGTTGCGCTGATCGTGGGTGGAGTTGGGGTAATGAACATCATGCTGGTGTCGGTGACCGAGCGCACCCGCGAGATCGGAATACGCAAGGCCATCGGCGCGCGCAAGAGCGACGTTCTACTTCAGTTCACGCTGGAGGCGATTACCCTTACCGGCATCGGGGGGATTCTGGGCATCGTGATTGGAGGCATCCTGACTGCCCTGGTTCCGCTGGCGTTTCCCTCGCTTCCCGCAAGTATGTCTCTCTCGTGGGTGCTGACTGCAACCGCAGTCTCGATTGCCATCGGTCTGGTTTTTGGCATCTATCCCGCATGGAAGGCCGCTCATCTCGACCCCATTGAAGCTCTGCGTTACGAGTAACCCTCTGTTTAACAAACATCTGCTAAATTTGAGCGGCGATGAGCGTCTTTGAATTCAGCGCGGTGGTAGGACTCGGGTCCCTCCTTGCCGGATTTCTGGGTGCTCTGACGGGGTTGGGCGGCGGGGTGGTGGTTGTTCCCATGCTGGCCCTGCTCTTCCACGTGGACATCCGCTACGCCATCGGGGCCTCGCTGGTTTCTGTGATTGCGACTTCGTCCGGCGCGGCCGCAGCATACGTGCGGGAGGGATATTCGAACATCCGCATCGGCATGTTTCTGGAGACGGCCACCACGGTCGGCGCCATTGCCGGGGCCGCCATCGCCATGCACGTGTCCGATAATGCCATCGCGATTGTCTTTGGGCTGGTGTTGTTGTATTCCGCGTTTCTCTCCAGCCGTGACCGCATC
Organism: uncultured Acidobacteriaceae bacterium; assembly: GCA_963791975.1. GTDB lineage: Bacteria > Acidobacteriota > Terriglobia > Terriglobales > Acidobacteriaceae > Bog-257. The sequence goes on from CAWBUJ010000001.1 coordinate 873,115, forward strand.
GAGCACGGTGCACATTTGCCGCCTTCCAATCTGGCGGTCAAGTTGCGCCTCAATGGCTCGTACCCTGCCGCCGAGGGGACACAGCCCTACAATGTCACGGGCGTTCCCGCCGGCTATGGCCTGATGTTCGGCGCGGGCGTGCTGTCGGGTCTGCTGGGCATCGGCTCCGGCGCGGTGAAGGTGTTGGCGATGGACCAGGCGATGAAGATTCCCTTCAAGGTCTCGACCACCACCAGCAACTTCATGATCGGCGTGACCGCCGCAGCGAGCGCCGGGCTCTACCTCAGCCGCGGCTACATCGCTCCCGGCGTTGCCATGCCGGTGATGCTGGGGGTGCTGGCGGGATCGCTCATCGGTGCGCGAGTGCTGGTGAAGGCCAGAGTCAAAGTGCTGCGATACGTTTTCGCGGCAGTAATCCTGGTGCTGGGATTCGAGATGATCTTCAATGGGGTGACCGGCCGCCTATGACCATTCCCCGTTGGAACGATCTTCGGATCGAAATCATTATCGGCGCGCTGCTGCGGACTGGCGTCATCCTGGCGGGTGCTGTCGTTCTGTTCGGGGCGGTCGTGTACCTCGCGCATCATGGTCACAACCCCGCGATCTATACCGTCTTTCGCGGCGAGCCCGAATCGCTGACCAGCCTAAGCGGCATCATTCAGGGCGTGCTTCACATGAGCGGAAGCGCGATTATCCAGCTTGGCCTGTTGCTCTTGATTGCGACCCCGGTGGCGCGAGTTGCGTTTTCGGCAGTAGCGTTCGCCATAGAGCGCGACTATATGTACGTCGGGATCACGCTGTTCGTGCTGGCTGTCCTGCTCTACAGCCTGCTGGGATCGCACTGACACTGACGCCGCGAGCTTGCGAAGTAGGCATCCGTTCCCGATAATGAGATGACTCCGCCACCGAGAGGTTTGATGGTACCCTCGCTCTTGTACTTCGCGTTCTTTGCGATCGCCGCAATTCCCTTCATCTATTACCTGATTGCCATTTACAGCGCCTGGCGTTTTTTTTGCGTCTCCGCGAAGCAGCAGACCGCCCAGCTCCCGCTTTATGCCGCCGGTGAGCATTCTGAAGCCGGTGCGAGGACTCGATCCCGAGGTTTACGAAAATTTTGCCAGCTTCTGCCGTCAGGACTACCCGGAATACGAAATCGTTTTCTGCGTTGGCGACCGCACCGATCCGGTGTTGAGCGTGATCGAGGAAATCGTTCGCGATTTTCCGGAATGCAAGATTCGCGTCCTGTTCGGTTCGGGCCGGGTTGCCACCAACGACAAGGTCGCGAAGCTGGCGCGGCTGACCAGCGAAGCGCGATACGAGTACCTGGTTATCAATGACAGCGACGTGCGCGCCGAACCCGACTATCTTCGTACCGTTGTTGCTCCGCTCGCCGATCCCAAGGTCGGCGCGGTGACTTGCTTTTATGCCCCCACGGAAGAGAAGGGCCTGGCACAACACCTCCAATCGGCCGGCATGTTGTCCGATTTCTACGCGGGTATTCTGGTCGCCTGGCAATTAGACGGGATAAAGTTCGCGCTGGGACCGACGATTGCCACCACAAAGACAAGTCTGGCTCGATTCGGCGGTTACCAGGCCATCGAAAACCGCCCCGCCGACGACTTGCTGGTGGGCCGGCTGATTGCGGAGCAAGGTTACGAAGTCAAGCTTCTGTCTTACTCGGTGCTGACGGTTGCCGATTACGCCTCAATGCGCGACCTGTTCAACAAGCGCCTGCGTTGGATTGTGGTGATGCGCCACATGCGGCCTTGGGGACATCTCGGCCTCGTCTTCACACTGGGCTTGCCATGGGCCTTGGCAGCAGTCGCGGTGCGACCTACGCTTGCGGTCGCGGCGGGCTATCTTGGGACTTACTTTGCGCTGCGTTCGGCGATGACGCGGCTTATCGGAAGCTGGGGCCTGAAGCATCGCGTGTCATGGGAAAAGTACGCCCTCATTCCGCTGTGGGACGCGATGGCGACACTGATCTGGCTGGTGAGCTTCACTCGGAGCACCATTATGTGGCGCGGTCACAAGTACTTCATCCGCGACGGTCAACTGGTCCCGGCCTTCGAAATCCCCGCCGCGGAAGTACCGGCAGAAGAAACCGTCAAAACCGGCCTATAGCTCGCTCTTGGCCAGAACCCGTCCCGTATGTCCCTCCGAATGGCGTTCATTTCGTGGATGCCGCCAATTCACCTGCGGCAGGAACAGCGAGGAATCGATCCGCTCACGATAGCGCACGGCAATGTGAATCAGCGAGTCCAGCAACGACTCCGACAGAAGATGGGGCTGCAAGCCCAACTTGAGCAGCGAGAAGTGTTTCGCGTTGTAGTAATGTTCCTCGGCTTCGACGCGGGGATCGGGCAGATGGTCAATCTCGACTTTCAGCCCCATGTCTTTGCCGGCGATCTGTACCATCTCGGCAAGCTGCAGGACGGTAAACTGCTCGGTGAACTGGTTGAACACGCGGAACTCGCCCGGCTTGGCAGGGTTGAGGCAGGCAATCTCGACGCAGCGCACGGTGTCGCGGATGTCCAGGAAGCCGCGCGTCTGTCCGCCCTTTCCGTAAACCGTGAGCGGGTAGCCGAGGGCGGCCTGCGCGCAAAATCGATTCAGCACGGTCCCAAATACCTCGTCGTAGTCGAAGCGGTTGATCAGCGCCTCATCCAGTGCCGTTTCATCCGTCACGGTTCCGTACACCACACCCTGGTTCAGATCGGTGGCGCGAATCCTCCACGCCTTGCAGGTGAACGCAATGTTGTGGCTGTCATGCACCTTCGACAGGTGATAGAACGATCCGGGCTGCTTGGGGAAGGGAAGCACATCCTTGCGGCCGTTATGTTCGATCTCGATGTACCCTTCCTCGATGTCAATGTTGGGAGTGCCGTATTCGCCCATGGTGCCGAGCTTGACCAGATGGCACTCGGGCAGGAACTCGCGAATGGCGTACAGCAGATTCAGCGTGCCGACAACATTATTAACCTGGGTAAACACCGCATGTTTGCGGTCGATCATCGAGTACGGCGCCGAGCGCTGCTCCGCGAAGTGCACCACCGCCTCCGGCTCGAACTGCGTCATTGCCGCCGACAGGAACTCGTAATCGGTGACGTCGCCGATGAAGGATTCGATCTTCTTTCCGGTAAGCTCCTGCCAAACGGCAAGGCGCTCCGCGAGCGGCCGGATCGGCGTCAGGGTCTGCGCTCCGAGCTCATGGTCCCACTGACGGCGCAAGAAGTTATCGATGATTGCAACCGAGTGTCCTTTGTTAGACAGGTATAGCGCAGTTGCCCATCCGCAGTAGCCGTCGCCGCCCAATACGGCAATCCTCATGTAATCCTCCTAAAATACGGGTAATACTGATGATCCCTGAAAACTCTGTTGCTGGCAACAAGCCTACTTGCGGCCCTCGCGCTTTTGCGCCAGTACCAGTCCCCGTGGCGTGGAGAGCATGATCACCGAAATCAGCCCTTCCTGCTCCAGACGGAGCGCGGCTTCGCGCACAATTTGGAAGTGCGAACTCGCGTCGTGGACCGCGATCAGGCCGCGCGGGTCAAGCTGCGGAAGAAATTTCCGGATCTCCTGCTCGCGGATTTTCAGCTCACTATCGCTGTAGAGAAAGTCGATGGCGCCATCGATTCGCGTATCGAGGCTGGACGCATTGCGAAACTCGATCCAGTCTCCAAGCCCGGAGGCTTCAATTCGCTCCTTGGCTTTCGCGAAGATCGCCGGGTCGTATTCTATCGTGATGATCCTGCCGAACCCGTTCTCCTTCAGCCCTTCCGCCATCTTGAGAGTGCCGTAACCGAGAAAGGTCCCAGTTTCAACGATCAGTTGCGGTTTGATCGTGACAACCAGGGACTTCAGGAAATCGAGCACCTCGAGTTCCGAAGTCTGCGAATCCATCATCTTCCACAGTTCCGGATGCGGGCACTCCGGCGTTGGCGGAGTGTATTCCTTCTGTACCGATTCGCCCTGCTCGCCCAGACGCTCAAGGATGTTGCGCTCTTCACCTTTCTTCAGAAACGGTGGCACCACCCGCGCTATTACCAAAGCCCCGGCCAGAATTGCGAGACCGCACAGGGTATACACCATCGCTCTATGCGGCACAGCCGGGAGTCCGCCAAAGATATAAGTCTTAAGAAGCTCATACAAACCCGCGAGAATCAACCACTCGCCGAATACGATCCCTCGCGGCCGTTGGAATTGAATTTGGCGGAGGCCCTCGATCCATAGGAATAGAAAAATCAGAATGCCGGCAAGGACGGCCCACGGCGCGGCTGTACGAAGGGGCAAAACACCTTCAGCCGTCGCAACCGGCACCAGTGAAACCACCGCTCCGCAAACAGCACCCATGGTCAACGCTGGAGCGACCACATCGAGCGCGGTCAGAAGGTGCCAACCGGCAGAGCGCGTCAGCGCAAGCCGCCGTCGGCGAAGGTCGGCGCGCAACACCACGGCCGCGCCGAGCACTCCCGCGATTACGATGTAAAGGAGAATGTCCACGAACGTCTCACGTGCCTTTCGGCGCGACAGGAGCCGCGAAAGGATGGTTTGTCAGCAGGACCTTGCCTCCACTCTCAGCAACCAGGTTAAGCTGCGGGCTCCCCACCAGCCCTTCCAGCCGAGGCACGGCAGACTGCTGCGCCACAACGTAATAGCGCTCAGGCTCAAGCCAGAGCTTGGCGAACTCCGGGTCGTCGATAAACACATGGGGAGCTCCCGGCTCGTACGAGCCATACTCCATGGTGTTCCACCGCCCGTTCAGCATCAACGCCGGACGGTCTGTATAGAAAAATACCGACGAAAAGGTGTAGTAGTGGTGGTCGACAATGAGCGTTCCGTCCGGCGACTTGAGAAGCGCTTCTGCCAGCGGCCGCGACGACAAGTAAGGATCGAAGACAACCAGTGCCAGCCGGGCGGCGTGGAAGAACAACACCATCATCAGCGCCGCCGTTATGAACGCCATCCGAGGACGCGCCCACAAAGCGCCTATGGCCCCAACCAGGAAGGCCACCGCCGCTACCGCCAGGGGAAGCCGCAGGTAGGCGAACGATTGCAGCGTAAGGTCCTCCATGTGTCCCATCGACAGCGTGTAGATCTTGGGATGACGGCTGAGTGCGCCCGCGATATCGCCCGGCGCCGGCACGTTACGCACCAGCACCAGAATGACGATGGCCGCAATCGCAGCGCATGCGGTTACTACGCCTAGAGCGCGCGTTCCCCGTTTGATCCATTTGCCTTCCATCGCCATGGCGGAACCCAGCAGCAACGCCAGCGCCGGGTAGCAGGGCATCGAGTAATACTCCTGCGTTGTGGAGAACGTAAAGAACACCAGCACAAACCCCGCCCAGCAGAGCGCGAGTGACCGCGTCCGTCCGGCGCGATCGGCCGGCTTGTAGGACAGCTTGGCGACCGCGGGCAGATATACGCTCCAGGGAAACAACCAGATCAGGTGAAACAGCCAGAAGTAGAGCCGGGGCACCGTGTTGTAGTCTCGCGGGTAGCGCAGATTCAGGAAGCGCAGTACCTGCTCATTCATGAAGTAAAACCATAGAAAGCCGTGGTATTGTCCGGGAACGCTGCGGAAGGTGAAGACGAAATAGGGCGGGTTCTGCAGCGTTGCCAGAATGTGCCAGGGAGCGGCGATGAGCAGAATGATCCCCAATCCCGTGAAGGGATGCAGGCGCTTCCAGGTCCTCCGGGAAAAAAGTTGCCGCGTCACTAGCAGGTAGATACCGCCGGCAGCGAGCGGGAAGAGCACGCCGATCATGCTCTTCAAGAGCAGTCCAAGCGCGAGATTCACTGCCAATACCGCGGCCCACGCGCGCGGATGGGCCTCGCCTTCCTCCAGGCAGCGCAGGAAAGCCCACATCGCCAGCGCGACAGTAAACGTCAACATGACGTCGGGGATCAGAATTCGCGTGAACAGAAACAGGCCGATGCACGTAGCGATGCACAGTCCGGCATAGAAGCCGGCGCGCTTGCCGAATGCCCACATGCCAAAAGCGGCGGTCAGCCACGCAAGCCCAATGCACGAGAGCGCAATCGGGATGCGAGCGGCCCAGTCATGCACGCCGAAGATCCTGTAGGACACCGCCATCAGCCAGTAGACAAGCGGCGACTTCTCCAGATAGGCCACGCCATCCAGGCGCGCCGTCACCCAATTGCCGGAGCTGAGCATGTTGCGCGCGATCTGCGCTTGCACCGCGTCCACATCGTCCATCAGCGACGGAGGAGATACGATGCATCCCAGATACACAGCCGCGGCGATCAGCACCACCGCTAGGTAGAGATGCCAACTCCCACGGACTGTAACCGGCGGTTGGTCGTGGCGGAGACCGGCGCCTGGATGCGCCATTTTTTCATCCACAAGAACAGGATCATCAGGCCCCATAGGTGATAGCCGATGTTGACTCGCCTTTCCAAATGACTGCGAAGGTAAGATTGGATTTCCTCCGAATGAAACACTTCCGGGTAGTCCGAAAGCCCTATATCCAAAGTATCGATGAGCAGCGCGCGGAGCGGTCCGCGAAGCCACTCGTGCGCCGGGATGTCGAAGCCGACCTTCTTGCGGTGCAAGATGGACGCCGGCAGCTTGCCCTTCATGATGTCCTTCAGAAGAAACTTCTGTCGTGAGCCGCGAATCTTGAGCGACGCCGGCAACGTGGCGGCGAATTCCACAATGCGGTGGTCGAGGTACGGCGGCCGCACTTCCACGGAATGGGCCATGCTCATGCGGTCCGACTTCACCAGGATGTCGTCGGGCAGATAGTATTTCTGATCGAACGTCAGGTACGGAGCAAGATCGTCGTCACCGGGCAACGCCTGGCGCAAATCCCCGAGCATTGCGTCGAGCGCGCCGGGAAGGTCAGGCCGCAGCAGTGTGCGCTTCTCTGCGTCGGAAAACGTTCCGTTCCAATAGATGTGCGCCCGCTCGGGCGCCATCAGGCTGCCATTTAGCAACCGCTTCAACTGATACTCGAAGCTGATTTTCTCATCCGAAACCGGCCAGTGGCGTAAAGCGTCCAGCGCGAGCCGCAACGAACTCGGCGGCAATGCGCGAAGATAACGCGCGATCCGGTTGGCCCGGTAGGTCAGGTATCCGCCGAACAACTCATCCGCGCCTTCACCGCTAAGCGCAACCGTCGTTCTGGTCTTGCAGAGCCTGGAGAGGAACCACACCGGCAACGCTCCGGCGTCGGCGCTCGGCTCGTCCGAGTAATAGGCGAATTCCTCGATCGCGCCTTGCAAGTCCTGCTCGGGATTCAAGTCCAATTGCTCATGCTCGGTTCCGTATTGCCGGGCCGCTTGCTGAACGTATTCGGTCTCGTCGAAACTGCGCCCTCGGAAGGAGATCGAGAACGTCTTCAGCCGCGAGCTCGAGGCGTTGGCAGCGTAATGCAGGATGGTCGAGGAGTCGATGCCGCCGCTGAGCCACACCCCCAGGGGCACGTCGGAGACGAGTTCTTCGCGAACCGACTGCTGCAAGAGCGAGTCGAGTTCCTCGCGCGCAGACTCCAGAGTATGGTGCCCGGGATTGCCCTGAGGTAGCCGCCAATATGCCTCTGTGCGCAGCTTGCCATCGCGCCATTCCATCCAGTGGCCGGGCAGGACCTTTTCGATTCCCTCCACCAGCGTCCAGGGCGCGGGCACGTAATTTAGAGACAGATAGCAATCCAGGCCCGGCAGGCTTAGCCGGCGCTCTATCTCCGGGTGCACCAGGATCGCCTTTAACTCCGATCCGAAGTACAGATCCTCTCCCTGGCGCGCGATGTAAAGCGGCTTGATGCCCATGCGATCTCGCGCCAGCACCAGGCGACGAGTGGAAGTAGTCCACAGCGCGACCGCGAACATACCGCGCAGTCGCGCGAAGGCGTCAGTGTCCCACTCCAGGAAGGCATGAAAAACTGTTTCCGTGTCGCAATGCGATTGGAAACGATGGCCCAGGCTTTCCAGTTCGCGGCGAAGTTCCATATGGTTATAGATCTCGCCGTTGAAAACGATGGCCGATTGGCAGTCTTCGCTCTGAATGGGCTGATCTCCGCCCACCAGGTCGATGATCTTCAGGCGCGTCGCTCCCATGGAGCAGACATTCGAACGATATACGCCCTGCTCGTCGGGACCACGGTGAATCAGCGTCGAGGTGGCTGCCTGAATCCGGCCGGGGTCGGGAGACCAGCCCTTATGCGTAAAACCGGCAATGCCACACAAAACGCGAAAATCCTTCCAGGCTTAGAAGTTATGCGCCCCTCGGCGAGGACCCGCCTGCCGCAGACATACCGGCAGCGCAATAGAAGGCACGGCATACCTTAACCGTATCACTCTTGTTATACCATGAGAGAAAGCCTCTTTGGGCACAGGGGACGAGCGCGCAGTAAGCGTCAAGATGACTTCACACAAGCGACTGCAACTTAAGACATTCCTGCTGATCCTGGTCATGATTATTGCCGGCCCATTGGGTAACCTCTTGCTCGGTAAAGGCATGAAGAGTATCGGCAAGGTCACTACGAAAATATCGTCCCCCGGTGAACTGCTGCATGTTTTTGTCAGGATTCTTTCCTCGGGCACGATCTGGCTTGGCATTGCCTCTCTCCTCACGTTCTTCGTCGCGTACATGCTCGTGCTCTCATGGGCGGACTACAGCTACGTTCAGCCTGCCTCCGCCATGGCATATGCCGTGGTGGCCCTGTTGGCGACGTTATTGCTGGGCGAGGTCGTCTCTCCTGTCCGCTGGGCCGGCATTGCCATCATTTGCCTGGGTGTTTTCGTCGTTGGACATACCAATCCGCGCACCACGGAGCATTCCTGAGTGTTTGAGGTCCTCTTTTTCTCGCTGATCGTGGTCGCCGGTACGGCGGGCGAGCTGTGCGTCTCGCGCGCCATGAAGCAAATTGGCGAAGTCCACGACTTTCGGCCGGCGGCGCTCATCAAAGTGCTGCTGCGCGCCTTGCGCGTGAAGTGGATGTGGATCGGCGTTGGCCTGATGACGCTCGCTTTCTTCTCCCTGCTGGCCATCTTGTCCTTCGAGAACGTCAGCTTCGTAGTGCCGGTAACGGCCCTCGGTTATGTGGCCGGTGCGCTGGGCAGCAGGTTCTTCCTGGGGGAGCGGGTGAACTGGCGACGGTGGGCCGGCATTCTGCTGGTTTGCGTCGGCGTGACCCTGGTGGTCATCGGAAAAGGGTGAGAACCATGCCGTCACGGATGGCTAGAGCAGCAACGTTTCCTATCCCGAGCAAACAGCAGAGGATCGTATTCCGGGACATCTGCGGCTTCGCTGCCGACTCCTTCCGCGCCGACAAAGTTCGCGCCACCATGACCGCCCTGGGCATGGTGATCGGGACGGCATCTCTCATCCTGGTCGTTACCATCGCTCTGACCGGTAAGGAATTTCTGCTGACCCAGATCCAGAATGTCGGTTCCAATCTCATTTGGGCCGAATATTCCAGCCAGTCCAATGCCGCCTCCAACGCCGCGCTTCGTGATTACCTGACGGTGGACGACATGGCGGCCGTGCAGCGTCAAATCCCCGGCATCCAGGCGGCGTCGCCGGTGCTCAACCTTCACGACCGCATCACCGCTCCGGGTGGCAAGGAGCGCGACATCCTGGTGCTGGGGGTCGATCCCGTGTACGTCAATGTGCGGCGCTTGCGCGTGCTGGCTGGGATTTTCTTTAACCAGCAGGACTCCCAGGCCTTCAACAAGGTCGCGTTGGTAACCCAAGCCTTCGCGCAACGGCAGTTCGGCGGCGACGATCTGGCTTTAGGGCAGGAGGTCAAGATACTGGACTTGCCATTCACAATCGTCGGTGTCTTTCGCGAGAGCGTTGACACCTTCGGGCGCTCCGAGATCCAGGACGATACTATTCTTATCCCCTATTCCGTCGCACGTCGGTTGACCGGCAAGGATTCGCTGAACCAGATCTACTTCTCCATGGCCGACAGCAACAGCGTGCCTCGAGCCTCGGAGGAGATCCTGAAGGTCATCCAGTCGCGTCATCGCCCCGAGTCTGAATACCAGATAGGTAATCTCACCCAGGTACTCACTGTGGCCAAGAAAACAGCCGATACCTTCACCATCATTCTGGGCCTTTTTGCAACCGTGACCTTGATCGTGGGAGGAGTCGGCATCATGAACATCATGTTCGCCACGGTCAGCTCCCGCATCCGGGAGATCGGTATTCGCAAGGCGGTCGGCGCGACCCGCCAGGACATAACCCTGCAATTCCTCACGGAAGCGATCCTGATTTCCGTCACCGGCGGAGCCGTCGGCATGTTGATCGGGCTCGGGATTCCTTTCTCGGTGAGGTTCTTGACCGACTACCAACTGCCAATTCCGGTTGCCAGCGGTCTCATCGCCATCCTGGCGTGCTGCTCCGTGGGGATAGCCTTCGGCACTCTTCCCGCCAAACGCGCCGCCGCGCTGGATCCGGTGGAATGCCTCAAGTACGACTGATCTCACAGGAGATTTGAATGCGTTTGACCGCAAGGGGTACGGCGATTGAACCAGCGTGCCTGAGCGATTACCCTTGACGTAACCTATGGCGAGCCACGGCAATAACGGTCGTCCCTATCCCAGGCTGGTGCTCAGCGAGACGCTCAGCGTTGCCGTTGAGACCTTTCGCAGCAACCGGACGCGGTTCATGCTGACTTCCCTTGGCATGGTGATCGGGACCGCGTCACTGATTCTGGTGGTCACCATCGGACTGACGGGCAAGCAATATCTGCTGCAGCAGATCCAGAATGTTGGCTCCAACATGATGGTGGCCGAGTACCAGGGAGGCGACGTTAGCGGCAGCAAATCCGCCAGCGATCTTCTGACCCTTGATGACCTGCGCGCCGTGCGGCAGCAGGTCCCGGGAATCAGCGCATCCTCGCCCATGGTCGAACTCCACGACCGCATCGCCGTGCCGGGAGGCAAGGAACGCGACATCCTGGTGCTGGGCGTCGCGTGGCAGTACCTTTATGTCCGCAACCTGGACGTCCTCGCCGGCCGCTTCTTCGAGGACCGCGACGAGCAGGAACGCAACAAAGTTGCGGTCATCACCCAGGCCCTCGCCAACGCGCTCTACGGTTCCCAGACGGCGGCCATCGGCCAGGAGATCAAGCTCAGCGGCTTGCCGTTCGTCGTCATTGGGACCTTCCGCGAAAGGGTCGATACCTTCGGCCAGTCGGAGATTTCCGAAGACACCATCCTTATTCCCTACACCGTCGCGCGCTTCTTCACCGGCACCGATAATGTGACCCAGCTTTTCTTTTCGGTGGGGGACTCAAGCGAGGTCCCGCGCGCCACGCAGGCAATCGAGAACGTGCTACGCTCCCGCCACCGCCCGGAATCCGTCTACAAGGTCTCCAACCTGACCCAACTGCTCTCGGTGGCCTCCACTATGGCGAACACTTTGAGCAGCGTGTTGCTCCTCGTTTCCGTGTTGACGTTGCTGGTGAGCGGAGTGGGAATCATGAACATCATGCTGGCCACGGTGAACTCCCGCATTCGCGAGATTGGAGTGCGCAAGGCCGTCGGCGCTACCAATGCCGAAATACGGGCTCAATTTTTGACCGAGGCCGTACTCATCTCGCTCTCGGGAGGAACCGTCGGCATCCTGGTCGGACTGGCGCTACCGTTCTCGGTGCGATTCATTACCGATTATCGCTTTCCTATCTCCGGATGGTCGGTCATCATCGCGGTGGCGGTCTCGTCCCTGGTCGGAGTGTTGTTTGGAACTTTGCCGGCCGCGCGCGCCGCACAGCTCGATCCCGTGGAGAGCCTGCGTTACGAATGACGCTTCCGCCGTATCCCGGCCTTCGAACGTTGCGCAGCCCTCATGAGACAGGAAAGCCCGGACCGTTTTGTCCGGGCTTCTCACTTTTTCGCTCTGGTCGCACGCCTACGTCCGGGTTCTGGCGTTGGCGTTGCGCCGTGCTGCATTCAAGCGATTCTTGTCACCGCGTTTTGGTTGCAGTGGGGGCGACGCGTCCTCTCTCACATGACGAGGGCGATACTCTCCAGCTCTCTTTGGAACGCTTCCAGCGTGCCTCCGGGTAGCCCAACCTTTGTCACCGTCTCGCGGGCTTCCTCGGCCGAAACACCGTAGCCGTGTCCAGCCAGAAACATCTGGATCAACTCCGCGCCGTCCTTAGAGTCGAAACCCTGGAGCAGCTCGCTCCTCAGCGCCGTCAACTCCGGGACGGAAAACTTTTCTCTCATCGGCCTCACCTCCGACCCTTCCAGGGTTATTGCTGATTAGACTCAGCGGACGACATAAAGGTTACAGGCAATTCAGTTGCCGAATTCAGTCCTCACCATTCCTTGCCTGGAAGATTGTGATAAATGGAACCCCTTTCTCTCTGCTGAGTTGCATATAGGTGTGATAGAAAACTACTTTTGCCGCCTTTTTAGTCGTGAAGTCGAGTCCGGCAGCCGCCCACCATCTGCAAGAATTTGCGGAAATAGGGAGGGTAAATGCCGCTCCCAGGGAGGTTCTGCGCGTTATTTCGGAACGGTGGGGCTTTTCCACCAAAATAGAACTTACAGCGTTTCGATGCTGGCTTCCGGCTCCAACAGGATCGGAATCCCGTTGCGTATGGGGTAAACCCGCTTGCACTCGTTACACTTGAGGGCCTCCTCCCCATGCAGTACCAGGGGCTTGCGGCACACCGGACAGGCAAGTATCTCCAGCAGGTCAGGGCTGATCATGGCTGATGATTTTAGCAGGTGCTGCCTCTGTTGTTATCCTGACAGCCAACGGGGTTGCGCAGCGGCACTATAATCGATTCGCTTAAAGGCCGGGGTTTCGCGCTGGCCGGTCGGGCGTGGGGCAAAGCTAGTTTACGTTAAGGATCGCGGGTCCGTTTTCATCTCGAAGTCCACAGGTGAGCATGACATTAACGCAATCGAACGCAACCACCATCAGCGCCCCCGACACCGCGGGGAATTATCGCGGTCCGTTGGCGATGGTCACCACGCTCTTCTTCATGTGGGGATTCCTCACCTGCCTGAACGACATCCTGATCCCGCACCTGAAGTCGATTTTCAGTTTGGACTATGCGCAGGTGATGCTGGTCCAACTCGCCTTCTTCGGCGCATACGCGGTTTTCTCGATTCCTGTCGGATTCATTATTGAGCGTATTGGCTACCAATGGACGATGGTGGCCGGACTGCTCACCATGGCGCTGGGGGCTGTTTTGTTTGTTCCGGCGGCGATCGTTCCCTCCTTCCCTCTTTTCCTCGCAGCGCTTATTATCCTGGCCTTGGGCATTACCGCTCTTCAGGTTGCTGCCAATCCTTACGTGGCCCTGCTCGGTCCGGCCAGAACAGCCTCCAGCCGTCTCACTTTGACCCAGGCCTTTAATTCCTTCGGCACGTTCATTGCGCCATTATTCGGGGGCATCCTTATTCTGGCCACCGCTCCCAAGACGGCAGCGGAGATTGCGGCCATGAATCCCGCGGCTCTACATGTTTACCGTGTCGAACAGGCTTCCTCGGTGAAACTGCCGTACATCATGATTGCGATTGCCCTGGCCGTGCTCGCGGTGGTGATCGGCAAGTTCAATCTCCCTCACATTCCCGAGGCGGAAGGCGGGCACGCCGCCGAGGCGGGCGCACATGACAGCATCTGGCGCCACCGCAACCTGGTCATGGGAGCGGTTGGCATTTTTGCCTATGTCGGCGCAGAAGTCGCTATCGGCAGTTTCCTGGTCAATTACATGCACGAGGCCGAGATTGGAAACCTGAACCTCGAAACCGCCGCGAAGTTTCTAATGGTGTATTGGGGCGGAGCCATGGTCGGCCGTTTTATCGGATCGGCGGTGCTGCAGCGGATACCGGCTCGCGTGGTGCTGGGCTTCAATGCCCTGGCCGCTGCCGCGTTGGTCTGCCTCTCCATGCTTACCGGCGGTTACTTCGCCATGGGCAGCATGCTGCTCATCGGATTGTTCAACTCCATCATGTTCCCCACCATCTTTACCCTGGGGATTGAGGGCATGGGGCCGTTGACCGGAGAAGGCTCAGGACTGCTGAATACGGCCATTGTCGGAGGCGCGGTCATTCCGCTGGCACAGGGCTACATCGCCGACCGCATAGGACTCCATCATGCTTTCTTTCTGCCGGTGATTTGCTACCTGTACATCCTGTTCTTTGCCGTCAAGGGTAAACCGCGACAAGTAGCGCGAGCGTAGCAGACCATCGCCGTCCGGCGGCCTGGAAGAAATCCGCAGTTCTTGCTGGCTACGCTACCGGCTGCATGCGCCGGGCTTCCATGCCATCCAGCACATGCCACAGCGCCTGGGCGGCATTCTCCGCGCTGGCCAATGCACTCTCCGCCTGTTCGGGATGGGCAGCGACTTCGGCTGCCAGCAGCTCTCGCCATACATGCGAGTGCTCTACATCGGCGAACTGATGCAGCTTAAAGTAGCCGCAAGTCCTGGCGTCGGCGCCGTAGCGTTCCGCCAGGCCATCTGCTTTCGCCTTGGCCACGCGCGGAACTTGCGACTCATACGCATAGAAAGCCGCCAGCGCTTCGGCGGTCGTGCCCTCACTCGCTACCCGGCGAAACTCGGCAATCAGCTCGCGTACTTCCGCCGGAGGTTCGGTCTGCCGCACCTGCTCGCGGTCCGCGCCCATGCCTTCGGCGAAGTCGAGCCACAACTCGCTGTGGGGACGCCCTTCGATCTCTTCGCCGCAGAGGTTGCGCAACACGGCGCGTCGAACTTCGCCATCGTCCAGGCGCGAGTGCAATGCGCTCAGGTATGCCGGAAACGCGGCGACATGCCGATAGTAGCCGCCCGCGTATTCGCGCAGATCATCGCCTGTGAGCTGGCCGGCCGTCCAGGCCTTGTAGTATGGGTGACACAACAGATCGTAGCCTGCGATTCGTCCTTCCAGTGCCGTCAAAAAAGCTTGCGGTTGCATAATGTACCCCACAAAGAAATTTAGACCCGATGAGTGAAACCACTATACGGGAGCGGCGGACGAGCGGACAAGCGCGGCTCCCCCCGCGCGCCACAGCTTCTCAGCCGGACCGCGGTTCCCCCTCGGCGTGACGGTGTTATGTTGATTAAGCCACCCATCCTCGCGCGTATGCCTACCCGAACCCGAAGATCACGCATCGAGCAGCCACGTGACACCCGCACCGACACCGGCATCCTCATTGCGCTTGGCGTTGGCCTCATCCTCCTGCACACCCTCACCAACGGCGCATACGGATTTCATCGCGACGAGCTGGCCACCCTCGACGACGCCCGACACCTGGCATGGGGATACGTGGCCTATCCGCCGGTGGCGCCTTTTCTCGGGCGCATCGAACTTGATCTTTTTGGCGCCTCTCTGCGCGGCATACGGTTCTTCTCCACCCTGGCGCAAGCCATCGCGGTCGTTCTCTCCGGACTGATGGCGCGCGAGCTGAACGGCAAGCGGCTGGCGCAGATCGTAGCGGCGCTCGCCGTTGCGATCGCCCCGGTTTCGCTCGCCTCGGGGGCCCTGCTGCAATATGTCTCCTTCGATTATCTGTGGTGGGTGCTGACTGCCTACTTCCTAATTCGCCTGCTCCGAACGGAAGACCCGCGCTGGTGGCTGGCCGTCGGCGCTGCCATTGGCCTGGGCATGATGACCAAGTACACAATGATCTTCCTGGTCGCAGGCATCGTGGCCGGCGTGCTCCTGACCGACGCACGCCGCTATCTCAAGAGTCCGTGGCTATGGGCCGGCGTGGCGCTGTCGCTGCTGATCTTTCTTCCCAACCTGATCTGGCAAATCCAGCAGCACTTCATCTCGCTCACCTTTCTCCAGCACATTCACAAGCGCGACATTCGCTGGGGACGCACCAAGGGTTTTCTTCCCGATCAGCTCTGGGTAGCCGCGAATCTCTTCACCATCCCGCTGTGGGTGGCTGGGCTCTGGTTCTACTTCCGCAAGCCGGAAGGAAAGCGGTTCCGCATGATCGGCTGGATGGCCGTGGTGCCCTTCCTGCTCTTCCTGATTGCGCGCGGCCGCGGCTACTACATGGGAGCCGCCTACCCCATGCTGCTTGCCGCGGGAGCGGTCGTCGAGGAACGTTGGCTGGCGTCCCTCTCCAGGAGACGCGCCCGCCTCTGGCAAGGGCTGACATTCGCCGCCCTCGCGATCGGTGGTGTGCTTGTCGCTGCCGTGGTCTTGCCCATGGCGCCGATTGACTCCTCCTGGTGGCGGGCCGCCGTCGCGGTGAACGGCGATTTCCGCGAAGAGATCGGCTGGCCGGAACTAGTCGCGGAGGTGGCGAGAATTCGCAATTCGCTGCCCGCCGACGAACGTGGCAAAGTCGCCATCCTCGGGACCAACTACGGCGAGGCCGGCGCCATTGACATGTTTGGAGCGGCCTATGGACTGCCCAAGGCGATCAGCGGCATCAACTCCTACTGGGCGCGCGGCTACGGCAATCCGCCCCCGCAAACCGTGATCGTCCTCGGCATGTCGGCCGAGGACGTGAACGATCTCTTCGAATCCTGCGAGTTGGCCGGTCACACCAGGAACTTGTACGCGGTCAAGAACGAGGAGACCCAGGACCATCCCGACATCTTCGTCTGCCGCAAGCTGCGCTACCAGTGGCCCGAGTTCTGGAAGCAATTCCGCTACTACGGATAACTCCCACCCCGTCCTTCGTCACACGGCGGCGTGACGGGTGGCACAGATTCCTATACCGGGAAAGCGCAACCTAATTGTCGCGGCAGCTTTAGGTCTGCTTGTTGGACGCTTCTACGAGGCAAAGTACGCTCCTATTGCCTGTACCCCCGAGTGCATCTCGATTCATGCTCATCCCGAACGTGAATGGGGATTTGCCTATCTCAGGTCGTGCCCATCACCTTCCTGGCTCACGACCGGGCAGTTCCTATTCCACGTCCATCGGTCCCCGCTTCGCCCCCAGCCGCGTCCCTGTTCGCTGCCGCATAGATCTTCCTGGAGGATTTCATGCTTCACCTCGATACCGGTAACACCGGCTTCATGCTGCTTTGCACCAGCCTGGTCATGCTCATGACCCCCGGCTTGGCATTCTTTTACGGCGGACTGGTAGGCCGCAAGAACGTCCTCGCCATCATGATCCAGAGCTTCGTTTCCATGGGCTGGACCACCGTCATCTGGTACCTGTACGGCTATTCCCTGTGCTTCAGCGGAGACTGGCACGGCATCATCGGCAACCTGCATAACGTTTGCCTGCACGGCATCAATCTCTCCACCCCTTCCGGCCCCAACGACACCATTCCCGCGATGGTCTTCATCGCTTACCAGATGATGTTCGCCATCATCACTCCGGCCCTGATCTCGGGCGCGTTCACCAACCGCGTGACCTTCAAGGCCTACTGCCTGTTCCTGACGGCGTGGCTCACCTTCGTTTATTTCCCCTTCGTGCACATGGTGTGGGGCGGAGGCATCCTGCAACGCTGGGGCGTGGAGGACTTCGCCGGCGGCATCGTGGTGCACAACATCGCCGGTATGGCTGCGCTGGCATCCATTCTCTATGTCGGAAGGCGTCGCATCCTGGATCGCGGCCCCCACAGCATTCCGCTGGTGGCCCTGGGCACCGGGCTGTTGTGGTTCGGGTGGTACGGCTTTAACGCCGGCAGCGAAATGCGCGTGGATTCGGTGACCGCTACCGCCTTCCTGAACACCGATGTTGCCGCATCGTTCGCAGCCGTGGCCTGGCTGATTGTGGCCTGGATCCGCGAGCGCAAGCCCAAGTTCCTCGGCTTGCTCACCGGCGCGGTTGCCGGACTGGCGACCATCACGCCTGCCGCCGGATATGTCTCGCCCACCACCGCCGTCATCATCGGCGTGGTCTCCGGAGTGGTTTGCTACTTCGCAGTGGAGATGAAGAACAAACTGCACTGGGACGACGCGCTCGACGTGTGGGGCGTTCACGGTGTCGGTGGCTTCCTCGGCATCGTAATGCTGGGCCTGTTCGCCAGCAGCGCCTTCAATCCCGCCGGGACCAACGGACTGCTGTACGGCAATCCCAGCTTCTTCGTCAAGCAACTGGTCGCAGTACTGTTCTCGTCGGTGTGGGCCTTCGGCTTCACTTACGGCATGCTGCACATCATTAATCTCTTCACCCCCGTCAAAGTGGATGAAATGAGCGAGGAGATAGGCCTGGACGAGTCCATCCATGGGGAGCATGCCTACGAAACCCTGGAGGTGGAAGAGCTGTTCAACGGCGAGCGTCATCACGTGACCATCGACCACGTTGAGGTGGACGAAGAGTTGGTCGGCCCCAGGAAGTAGCCATGCCGCGACGGTTGAGTACCTTCCGCCGGCTTCTGGGTAGAAGTGTATGGACAGGGGCGATACTTATCTCGCCCCTGTTTCTCTTGGCGCAGGATAGTTCGCCCTCCCCAACCCCGCCCAACATCAGCGAGACGCAAGCCTGGTGGCAAGCCATCACCGTCAACGGTTTCGCTTCTCTTTCCTACGGCTACAACACCAACCAGCCCTATGACCGGCTAAATCAGTTTCGCGTCTTCGATTTCAACGACAACGAGCCTCAATTGGACATGGCGCAGATCGTTGTCCAGCGCGCCATTGAGAAGCGCAACCAGTTCGGCTTCCGCGTCAACATGATTGCCGGCTCCGGCGTTCCCGAGGTCACCGCCGCTTACGGAATGTTCCGCAACATGCAGACCGGCATCGCCCATCACTTTGACATCCCCGAGCTCTACGTCAGCTACATCGCGCCGCTGGGCAAAGGACTCCGCTTTGACGCCGGCAAGATGGCCAGCCATCTGGGCTCGGAGATCATCGGCGGCTACGACGGCTACAACGACGAGTTCAGCCGCGGATTCATCTTCGGCTTTGGCGTGCCATTCACTTATCTCGGAGTGAAGGCCACGTACCCGTTTACCAGCAAGGTCACTGGCATGGTGGTGCTGGTGAACGGATGGGACGAATTCCAGCGCTACAACCACGGCTATTCCTGGGGCAGCCAGATTACGGTGACTCCAACCAGCACCACGACCCTCTACTTCAACTTCATCCATGGACCAGAGCGGCCCAGGGACATGCGCGACCAGCGCAGTGTGGGTGAAATTGTCGGAAGCTGGAAGACGACTCCCCGCCTGAATCTTGGCTTTGACGCCCTCTACGGCCACGAGGAGAACGGCGTCGCTCCCGGCCAGGACGCCATCTGGAAGGGCCTGGCAGGATACGTCAAGTACGGCTTCACGAAGAAATTCTCACTGGCTTTCCGGGGCGAGGTCTTCAATGATGGCGGCGGCACCCGCACCGGCGTGAACCAGGTTCTTCAGGGATACACCTTCACTCCGGAATACGATATGGTCGCAAAACTCTCCGACGTCGCCTCATGGATGAAGAAGCTGGATGGCAAGTTCGTAGTCCGCGGCGACATTCGCCTCGACCACTCCAACCGGGACGTCTTCCTGACCGATAACCCCCAGTTTCTCGTGCCGCACCAGTTCACCGTGGCAATTAATCTGATCTATTTGTTCTGACCTGTTTCGCGCAACTTGAGGCAACGAATTCCGCGACCTCTTCTAGACTAGGGGGCAAACCCCCTGTCATTATATGCCTTGACACGTATATGCTCTGTAGAGTATATCAAGAGAGTGGAATCTGTGTTCGAAATCATTGCGGAGCCGAACCGCCGCGCGATATTGAGCCTCCTGGTCTCGTCACAACAGTCGGTGGGAGAGATCGAGCGTCAACTTCGTATGCCGCAGCCGACCGTGTCAAAGCACCTGCGAGTGCTGCGCGAGGCCGGTTTCGTGGAATCCACGGTGGACGCACAGCGCCGTCTCTACCGGCTGAAACCTGAACCACTTCAGGAGGTGGATGCCTGGCTGGCTCCGTTCCGCCGGTTCTGGTCCGCTCACCTGGATGCTCTCGAACGCCACCTCGACCGCATGGATCAAGATCAACCAGCCCAACGAAAAGGAAGACAAGGAGAAGACGACGCGGCCCAAACCGCGAACGTGACAAAGGAGAAACGAAATGAAAATCAAACTGACCAGCGTATACGTGGACGACCAGGACAAGGCCCTGCGCTTCTATACGGAGGTACTGGGCTTTGCCAAGAAGGCCGATTTCAGCCAGGGCCCATTTCGCTGGCTGACCGTGGCCTCGCCCGAGGAGCCGGACGGCACTGAGCTGCAGCTGGCGCTGAACAACAACCCCGCGGCCAAAGCCTATCAGCAGGCGCATGTTTCAACAGGGCCAGCCCGCGGCCATGTTCTTCACCGACGACGTCAAGGGCGACTACGAGCGGATCAAGGCCCGCGGCGCCGAGTTCACCATGCCGCCCACCGACGTGACCGCCTCGACCATTGCGATGCTGAACGACACCTGCGGCAACCTCATTCAGCTCACCCAGCTGGCACGCTATTCACGCTAAGGAGAAGAAGATGACCGATCGCGAGCAGTACACACCGGGTCCGGCCAGCGGGGCGCAGGTACGAAAGGACGGCAGAGAAGTGGACGCTCATTCTCGTCAGAGAACTGCGCCACTCGCCGGAAAAAGTCTGGCAGGCGCTTACCGACCCGGCGCATCTGCGCGAGTGGGCGCCCTTTGAAGCCGATGGGAGCCTGGGTACGGTTGGAGCCACGGTGAAGCTCACCACGGTGGGAGCGCCCACGCCGCATGTTACCGAAACAACAGTGACGCGAGCCGACGCTCCCAAGGCGCTTGAGTACAACTGGGGTGGCAACGATATGCGGTGGGAACTCGAAGCCTTGGGTGGCGGCACGCGCCTGACGCTGTGGCACAACATCGATCGCCGCTTCATCTCTATGGGCGCTGCCGGGTGGCACATTTGTTTCGATGTTCTGGATCGCCTTCTCAGCGGAACTCCCATCGGCCGCATCGTCGGTGGCGAGGCGATGAAGTTCGGCGGCTGGCAGCGGCTGAACGCGGAGTACGCCAAGCAGTTCGGTATCAGCGCCGTCCAGAGCCTGGCACCGGCGCGCTGGTAGGCATAGGCTGCAGTTCTCAATCAAAATCGCCGCGATAACGGTGGTTCGAATTTCTCCTCGCCGACCAAGTGTACTGCGCATGGAATAATGAGGTTTTCGGCATCCCACAAGGGCCAAGGCCGCCTTCAGATGCGCAGCCGTTATGCGCCTGCTCCCAGGTCAGCCCGAGAGATGGGCGTACCTGGGTTGGCCCGCTGGCGCCGATCCATCTCGCGCCTTTTCTGAGGAGGCGATTGCCAAAGCATACGTGGAGCATGGTTGCGGACGCTCCCATGGACCCTTCTGCATCCTGGGTTGAAGGGTGTATGTACGTTTCGCTCCGCAGTCGAAACAACGCTGCGACGGCTTTTCCTCTCCATCGCAACGTATGGGCCAGCCTACATTGCCATGCGGACATAGGCTCAGGATTCGCATCAACCGGACGAATGCTTTCGGTAAAGTTCCATGGCGCTGATAGCTCACGATCGCAGTCAAAAGGCCTCCTATTAAACATGGCGACCGATGGACTCTCGAGGTCGCAACCGATTGTGCCGGGCAATGGCACCTTACGTCTGGTCAAGCTTGACCGTCCATGGCGACTCGCAGTATCCGTGCCCCGGCGAATCGCTCCCCGCCCCACGCTGGACGGACCTTATAACGAAACGTTGATCGCAATGCCGACGCCCGGGTAGCGCTGGTTATACATGTAATATCCATTATCGACATAGACAACATAAACGTCGTCCGTCTCGTACCAATTGTTTGCCCAGTAGCTTGGCCATGGGTCGACAAGAGTGAACCAATAGCCGTTGTACTGGAAGCGCGGAAATCCGCCAACAACCATATAGGGTTGACTGTAGATGACGAACGCGTAGTTCGGCCCAAAGTATCCGTTGTATCGGTTTTCAGGGATCCGGTAGCCGGTGTAGCCGCCGCGCTGCTCCCACGTGCGGTGGTCTGACTGCCAGTTTTGTGACCGATGGCCCTGCCATGCGGCCTGCTGAACACGCTGCTGCTCCTGGGTGTGATGTGCCGGTTGCCGGACGTTCTGCTGCCTAGCCTGCTGTTGCCGCTGCTGATTGTTCTGGTTCTGCTGCTGGGCATGCTGTTGCGCCTGTTGCTGCTTCTGCTGGTTCTGCTGCTGGGCATGCTGTTGCGCCTGTTGCTGCTTCTGCTGGTTCTGCTGCTGGGCATGCTGTTGTGCCTGTTGCTGCTTCTGCTGGTTCTGCTGCTGGGCATGCTGTTGTGTCTGTTGCTGCTTCTGCTGGTTCTGCTGCTGGGCATGCTGTTGTGCCTGTTGCTGCTTCTGCTGGTTCTGCTGCTGGGCATGCTGCTGTGCCTGTTGCTGCTTCTGCTGGTTCTGCTGCTGGGCATGCTGTTGTGCCTGTTGCTGCTTGGCTTGGCTCTGTTGCTGGGCATGCTGCTGCGGCTGTTGCTGCTTGGCTTGGCTCAGTTGCTGGGCATGCTGCTGTGCCTGTTGCTGCTTGGCTTGGCTCTGTTGCTGGGCATGCTGCTGCGGCTGAGCATGCTGCTGCGGCTGGGCATGTTCCTGCTGCTGTTGCTCTGGCTTCGCCTCCTCTTGCTGATGCTGCGCGAAGGCGGGAACACTGGTTCCGAGAGACAGAAGCAGCACCGCTGTTCCGAGAGTTGCAAATGCTTTCATTGGAATTGCCTCAACTAGAGGCTAGGCGCAGGTGCGGCGAATAGCTGTATCCTTTTGACCGTTGCGCAAAGCTGTCTTTTGCGATCGCACGAGGCCGCCGTGGCGTCCGCGATTCATCTTTGGATAGATGCCTGTGCCGTGCCCGAGGCACTCGGTCCTTCACGAAATGCTTTCCCACCGTTAAAGAGCCTGTTACGAAACTCTTGCTTACTCCGCTCAGGAGCGACGGATATTCGGACCACTCGGTTCCCCAACGCATTATGCGGGGCACCGGTTTTCCGGTTGGGCTAGCGGGCCAGGGCGGCTCGTAAGCTTATGCCTCCCAGCACCGCCATCATGCGCTTGAGGTTGTAGGCCATCATCGCCAGGCTGATTTCCGTTTGCGCGCCGCCGCACCCACGCAGCAAAAAGCGCGGATGTCCGAAACTGCCATACTTGAGCGCGGCAAACACCCGCTCCACCACACAGCGTTGCAGTCGCATGGCTTCTGCCGTTGCCCGCTGCTGCATGCGCTGCAGTGCCGCTTCGTAAATGTGCCGCTTCACCGTTCGCCGTGCCGCCGTGGTGCAATGCGCCCGCAAGGGACAGGCTCCGCACACCGCCGCCTCGCCTACATACACCACCTGTCGCCGCTTTTTCTGCACTGCTTTCCGCTGCAATCTCTGGCCCGCCGGACACACCATGGTGTCGGTGGTCTGGTCGTGATAAAACTCGCTCCCCGCGAACATCTGGCCATCGCCTTGACTGTTCACGCTGCGATTGGCCGCCACGTGCGGCTCAATCCCGCGCGCTTCACACCCCGCCGCCTGCTCTCCGTTGGAGTAGCCCGCGTCCGCCACCACGTGCAGCGATTCCGGCGAGCCCACCGCCTGCTGCGCCGCCTCCGCCATCGGCAGCAGACTGCGATTGTCCGTCGCCTCCGTGGTCACCGCTTGTGCCACGATAATGCCGCACTCGGCATCCACCGCCGCCTGCACGTTGTACGCCGGACGCTTGCCCTCCGTCGTCCGCATGAACCGCGCCTCCGGCTCAGGATCGTTGCCCAGCTTCTGCAGCGCCGCCTGCATCGCGCTGTGGTCGATCACTACGTCATCTTGCGCGTCGGCCGCTTCCATCTCCTGCAGATAGCGCTCTACAGCATCCCGCTCGCGTACCCGCTGGGCGCTGCTCACCGCGCGAAACTTCGAGCCGTCGATTGCCACCCACTCGCCCCGCACTAAACCCACCTCGCGCGCCAACCGCACTAACTCCGCTCCCGCCGCCTTCACCGCCTCGCGATGCAGGCGCCGAAACTCCGCAATCGACTTGTAATCGGGCCGCAGCCGTCCCAGCAGCCACATCACTTCCACGTTGCGCACGCACTCCGCCTCCAGCCGCCGCGACGAACGCAGCTGGTTCATGTAACCGTACAAGTACAGCTTCAGCAGATCGCGCGGATCGTAGCCCGGCCGCCCTGTCTCCGCCGGCTCGGCGCGCTCGAATCCCAGCTCCTGCATCCCCAGCCGCTTCACGAACGCTTCGATTACCCGACACAGATGATCGGCGGGAAGGAACTCGTCCAAGGTTAGCGGAAACATCGTCACTTGCTCCCGCGCTTCGCCTGTGATGTAGGCCATGTGGCTAAACTAACCTTTATCCGCACTCACTGCCATAGCCTCTTGCCCTAAGTGCCGAGTTTCGTAACAGGCTCTTCAGCGGTGGGTAGGGTTGCAGAAAAAATCCGAGTCCCTCGGGGACGGCACAAGCGATGTTGCGAAAATCGGGAATTGATACGATCCGCGATTCATCTTTGGATAGATACCTATGCCGTGCCCCGAGGCACTCGGTCCTCTACGAAATGCTTTCCCACCGTTAAAACGGTGGGCTGTCCTATTTCGTCCCGCAAGGCGGGACTGGTGTAGCGAAACATGGGCAGGGGATGGCAAATAACATCGGTGTTGGAGTCACCACGCGCGAGTCCCGCAGGGCGGGACGAGATAAGAAAGCCCACCGCTTCAGCGGTGTGTAGGGTTGCAGAAAAAAAATCCGAGTCCCCCGGGGACGGCACAAACGCATGTGTCCGTCGTCACCGAAGCCCCTTCAGGAAGCGCTTAGCCCGTCGTTATGCCGCATGCCCTGACCTGGAATCTGCTGCACTGCGTTTTCAGCACGAAGGACCAACCAAATTCCCGTTCGAAGCTGCGTTTCTGATGTTGCGAAAATCGGGAATTGACTACGATCCGCGATTCATCTTTGGATAGATACCTATGCCGTGCCCGAGCCACTCGGTCCTCTACGAAATGCTTTCCCACCGTTAAAAACGGTGGGCTGTCCTATTTCGTCCCGCAAGGCGGGACTGGGGCAGCGAAACATGGGCAGGGGATGGCAAATAACATCGGTGTTGGTGTCACCGCGCGCGCGCGTCCCGCAAGGCGGGACTGGTGTAGCGAAACATGTGGACCAGGAGTTTGCTGAGAGGCTCCATGCCGACCTGCAGGCCAAAGCCGTGCGCTGCTGGTTCGCGCCGCACGACATGAAGGGCCCAATCCAAGCCGGTTTTGCTTTGGTAGGGCACGATGGGAAATCCTGTCGTGTACCATACAACCATGTACCATGAGTACATAGTTGTATGTATAGTATGCGAAAGCGCCCCAGTTTTTTCCTTCTAAGTCCTTGTCCAACAATACACTACGTATAAGTCATTGTGGCTCAAATGGATGCGAATGATTTGCAGCCTAAGTGATTGATTCCAGGTAAAGCCGCGGAAGGGGAGGTTTTCTCGTCATCGGACGCGGTTTGGCCCGAATGCCAAGCGCTGCGAAGCGGGTTTTTCTCGACTCCTCGCCACGCTCGCCCCTCGGGATGATGGTTTTCGAAGCTGCGGACCGAAGGCTGACGGCTGAGTGCTGCAAGCACCTAACCTGTTCCTTTTGTGGGACGAACCGCTCGCTCGTCCCGTGCTAGAATTCCCATAGAACACTCCGCGGGGAAAAGATTTTGGTAGAGATAGCGCCGTCCATTTTGTCGGCCGATTTCGCCCGCCTGGCGGAAGACGCCAATGCCGCGATACGAGGCGGCGCGACGCTCCTCCATGTGGACGTGATGGACGGGCATTTTGTGCCCAATATCACCATCGGACCGCCTGTGGTCGCCTCCCTGCGCAAGGCGGTGGATGTTCCACTCGACTGCCACCTGATGATTGAGAATCCCGATGAATTCATCCCCGCATTTGTAGACGCGGGAGCGAATTGGATTTCAGTCCATCAGGAGGTTTGCCGCCACCTGAATCGCTCGCTGGAGCTGATTCGCGGCTACGGCCTGCGGGCTGGAGTGGTGATCAATCCGGCAACTCCGGTGCAGACCCTCGGCGAAGTGCTGGACATCGTCGATCATGTGCTGGTGATGTCGGTAAATCCCGGCTTTGGCGGGCAAAAGTTCATTCCCGCGACGCTGGAGAAGGTCCGCAAGCTGGCTACCATGCGGGCGGCCAAGGGCGTGGACTTCCGCATCGAAATCGACGGCGGGATCGACCTGGAAACAATTGGCGCAGCGGCGCGCGCCGGCGTGGAGATCTTTGTCGCCGGAAGTCATGTCTTTGGACATGGCGATCCCGGACGTAATGTTGCGGCGCTGTTGAAGGCCGCGCAGGAAGCCACGTTGCTGAAGGTGTAGCGGGAACGCTTAGCCGCGTGAAATGCAGGAATAGTAGAGGTGTTCAGGATGTATCGTCGCGCACTTATATTTGTTATGGCAGCAGTTGTATCCGTGTCCCTGGGTTCGTTTGCCCAGACCACCAGCGGCGAGCCCAGCCAGAGTCCCAGCGGCACGCAGGCGCAAACTCCCGCCAGCGCTCCGGCGGCAACCGCCGCACCGGCCAAGACAAATACGACCCAGCAGGCCGCGAAGTCCAAGAAGAAGTCCAAGAAGAGCAAGAAGGCGCAGAACCCGATTGCCAACGTCGATTCCAAGCAGCCGGACAAAGTGCTTTTTGACCGCGCCATGGACGCGATGAAGCACAACAAGTACGATGTGGCGCGGCTCAGCCTGCAGACCCTGATTAACACCTATCCCGACTCCGAATATGTAGCACGCGCCAAGCTGGCGATCGGCGATTCCTGGTACCAGGAAGGCGGAGCGGCCGCCATGGCGCAGGCCGAAAGCGAGTACAAGGACTTCATCACCTTCTTCCCCAACATGCCCGAGGCGGCGGAAGCGCAAATGAAGATCGCCAATATCCATTTCAAGGAGATGGAGAAGGCGGACCGCGATCCTACGCACGCCCGCCGAGCCGAGGAAGAATATCGGCAGCTGATTCTGCAATTCCCCGACAGCCAGTTGGTGCCGCAGGCCAAGGAGCGGCTCCTGGAGGTGCAGGAGGTCCTGGCTGAACGGGAATACCTGATCGGGCACTTTTACTTCCTCCGCGAGAGTTATCCCGCGGCCATTGCGCGTTTGAAATCGGTGGCTGACACCTATCCGCTGTACAGCGGGGCCGACCAGGCGCTGTTCGAATTGGGCACCGCCTACGAACGGGAAATCGAACTGGTTCGCAGGACCAAGCTGCCCGAAACCGCCAAAGGTGCCCTTATCAAGCAATACACCGAGGGCGCGACCGCCGCGTATGACCGCATTGTCACCCGCTATCCTCTGGAGGAACGCGCGGCCGACGCCAAGAAGCGACTGGAGGCCATGAAGCAGCCGGTTCCCCAGCCGACGCCGCAGGCTATCGCGCAGGACAAGGCCGAGATCGCCAGCCGCGGCAGTGTGGGTAAGATCGGCAAGGTGATGGAAAACTTCCACAAGGGTCCGGACGTCACCGAAGCCGCGAAGGTCGGCGAACCCACTTTGGTCGATCCCAAGCAGGCCAGCGCGCCGGACATGGTGCGTGCGATCAACACCAGCATCATGGGTAGTCTCAATAACCCCAACGGCAACAACCAGGTTTCCGTGGAGCGTGTGAACCCCAACGGAACTCCTCCGGGAAATGCCCTGGTTCCGCGATCGGACGCCGCTCCCGGCTCCAGCGGCCCGGTTGCGGCAGCGCCCGCGGCTGGCGCGTCCGACTCAGCTCCCGAACTGCAGAATGATTTGCAACCCGCGACTACCGGCGATGCCAGCGGGGCTCCGGAAAAGGCGCCTCCTCAGGTGAATGACGCGGCGCCCAGCGCCTCCAGCAGTTCGCCATCGACTCCTGCGGCCAGCAGTGCTTCTCAGGCGCCGGCGGCAGCGGCCAATCCCGCCACCGAGAGTACATCGAAGAAAAAGAAGAAGAAGCTCCTGGGCATTTTCTAGCCAGGAAATTTCGGGCCGCTGCAACCCGTTTCCTCGCCCACCTCGGCTGACGACCGGCAGCCTTACCTTGTAATATCGAAGTTTGACCTTTATTCATTGAACGGACTGGAATGCCTCACGATCTTCCTAAGGCCTACGAACCGGGTGTGATCGAGCCGCGTTGGGCCGAATACTGGGTCCGCGAAAAGTTGTTCCACGTGGAACAGCCGGCTGCCGACGAGAAACGGCCGGTCTTCACGCTGATCCTGCCTCCGCCCAATGTGACCGGCCGCCTGCACATGGGCCACATGCTCAACCAGACGGAGATGGACATCATTGTCCGCTGGCATCGCATGCGCGGCTTTATCACGTTGTGGCTTCCCGGCACCGACCATGCCGGTATCGCCACCCAGATGATGGTGGAGCGCCAACTGGCGTCGGAAGGCAAGAACCGCCGCGACATCGGCCGCACCGCTTTCATCGCCCGCGTGTGGGACTGGAAGTGGCACTATGGTGGTGCCATTCTGGACCAGATGAAGCGGCTCGGCGCTTCCGTCGATTGGTCGCGCGAGTACTTCACCATGGACGAGCGCATGTCGCGCGCTGTGCGCGAGGCCTTCGTTCGCCTGTATGAACAGGGTCTGATCTATCGCGGAAAGTACATCGTCAACTGGTGCCCGCGCTGTATTACTGCGGTCTCCGATCTTGAGGTCGTGCACGAAGATACGCCGGGGAAGATTTACGAGATTCGATATCCAGTCGTTGGCTCCCAGGACGAGTACATCGTAGTTGCCACCACGCGCCCCGAAACCATGTTGGGCGACACCGCCGTTGCGGTGAATTCCGGCGATGAGCGTTACCGCCATTTGCATGGCAAGACGGTCCTGCTGCCGTTGATGAATCGCGAGATCCCCATCATTACCGACGACATTCTTGCCAATCCTGAGTTCGGCACCGGTGCGGTGAAGGTCACGCCGTCGCACGACCCCAATGACTTCGAGGCCGGGCTGCGCAACGACCTGCCGCAAATCGAAGTGATGAACGAAGTCGCGCAGATGAACGAGAACGCCGGCCCATACCAGGGACTCGACCGCTTCGTGGCGCGTCAAAAGGTGCTGGAAGATCTTGAGAAGGGCGGCTTCCTGGCCGGTACCAGGGACTATGTCGTTCCCCTGGGCAAGTGCGATCGCTGCAAGACCATCATCGAGCCCCGGCTTTCGACGCAATGGTTTGTCAAGATTCAGCCGTTGGCCGACCGCGCCATCGAAGTTGTCGAGAACGGCGACATCAAGTTCGTCCCTGAGAATTACGCCAAGACCTACTTCGAGTGGATGCGCAACATTCACGACTGGTGCATCTCGCGCCAGTTGTGGTGGGGCCATCGCATTCCGGCCTGGCACTGCGAGGATTGCCCGGAAATCATCGTGGCCCGGGAGGCGCCCGCAGTGTGCCCGAAGTGCGGCAGCAGCCAACTGGAGCAGGACAGCGACGTACTCGACACCTGGTTTTCGTCGGGTTTGTTGCCAAGTTCTGCGCTGGGCTGGCCCGACAGCACGCCTGAGTTGGACGCGTTTTATCCCACCACGCTGCTCATCACCAGCTTTGACATCCTGTTCTTCTGGGTGGCACGCATGATCATGATGAACTGCCACTTCATGCGTGAGTTTAAACACGGCGACGTACCCTTCGGCACGGTTTACATCCATGCGCTGGTGCGCGATGCCGAGGGCCAGAAGATGTCGAAGACCAAGGGCAACGTTATCGATCCGATCGAGATCATCGAGCATTACGGTACTGACGCGGTGCGCTTCACGCTGGCCGCGATGGCCGCGCCCGGCACCGACATTGCCTTCTCAGAGAGCCGCACCGGGAGCTATCGCGCGTTCGCCAACAAGATCTGGAACGCCGCGCGCTTCCTGTTTATGAACGTGGACCGCGCGCAGGAGTCGGGCCTGTGGTCGCTGGCAGAATTCGTGTCGGCGCCGACCGACTTCACTCTGAAGGGCATCGCCGGGCTCAAGGCAGAAACCTTGGAAGACCGCTGGATCATTTCGCGCTTCAATCGTGTAGCACGCGAGATTCACGAAGCGCTGGAGACCTATCGCTTTCACGAGGCTGCACATGTGGTTTATCACTTTTTCTGGGGCGAGTACTGCGACTGGTATCTGGAACTGATCAAGCCTCGCCTGATGGCAAGCGATCGTGAGCAGGCCCGCACGGCCTACAAAAACCTGGTCGGTGTCTTCGAAGGCGCCCTGCGTCTACTGTCACCGTTCATGCCCTTTATCACGGAGGAGATCTGGCACGCGCTTTACGATGGCAATCCGCCGGCCAAGTCGATCGCGCTGGCGGCGTATCCCCAGGCCGATCCCGCGCAAACCGACGCCGCCGCGGAAACCGAAATGGCCATCCTGCAAGATCTGATCGTGAGCGTGCGCAATATTCGGGCCGAGCTGAAGGTCGAGCCGAAAGTGAAGTTGGCAATTGAGGTCTTCGCCGACGACGCTGTCCGTTTCCTGGTGGAGAAAAATCGAGGAGCGCTGGAGCGGCTGGCGAACGTCGCGACCCTGACATTTGTCGGGTCGTCGCTGGCCAAAGCCTCCGGGGCACGCAGCACAGCGCGTTTCGACGTGCGAGTGCTCTATGAACGCAAAGTGGACACCGCTGCCGAACGCGACCGGATCGGCAAAGAGCTTACCCGGCTCACGCAGGAGCTGACGCGCGCTACCGGGCAGTTGAACAACGAAGCATTTCTGGCGAAGGCGCCGGCCCACGTCGTCGAGGGCCTGAAGAAGCGCAAGGCCGAAGTTGAGATGCTGGTGCAAAAAGCGAATGAAGCGCTGGGCGAGTTGGGCGCTTAAGAACTGTCGGGGAGAGCGATCGTGGACTGGACAAGCCGCAGGATCACCGCAATTCTGGAAAACGCGCTGCTGGAAGACCGCGCCACCAGCGATGCAACCACCTATGCGTGCATCGATCCGAACCAGCGCGCTTCGGCCACCATCCTCGCCAAACAGGATTGCGTGCTCGCCGGTTTGGGCAGCGTCACTCGCATTCTCGATGTTTTTGCGACGCTCGATGGCACGGTCACTTCGCATCCTGAAGTCATCAGCCATACCGAAATCTTCGATGGCGTGCGCCTGCACCAGGGCCAGTCCATCGCGGTCATCGTTCACAACGCCCGGGTAGTGCTCTCCTGCGAGCGCGTGATCCTCAACATCCTGCAGCGCATGAGCGGTATCGCCACGCTGACGCGCCGCTATGTGGACGCGGTGGCGGGAACCGGCACGACCATCCTCGATACCCGCAAGACCGCGCCGGGACTGCGCGTGCTGGACAAATATGCGGTGCGCTGCGGCGGAGGCACGAACCATCGCCTCGATCTCAGCGATGGAGTCCTCATCAAGAACAACCATATCGCGCTCGCGGGAGGCGCGGTGGCCGCGCTGGAGCGTGCGCTGCGCAACCGCCGCGGCTCGCAGACGGTCGAGATCGAAGTGCGTTCGCTGGAGGAACTCGATCTCGTGCTGGAGCATGGCGCCGAAGCCGTACTCCTGGACAACATGACGCCAGACCAGGTGCGGCAGGCGGTCGAGAGGGCGGGCAAGCTCGATCGACGGGTACCGCTGGAAGCCTCGGGTGGAATCACCCTGGACAATGTTCGGGCTTACGCGGAAGCCGGCGTAAGCTTTATTTCGGTGGGCGCCCTGACGCATTCGGTTACGGCAGTGGACTTGAGCATGCGCATCACGCCGGCGTAATCGCCGATCCCCGGAGCAGGCAGCCAGCGCGCCGGTTGTCTCGACCTGTGTTAACGCGAGATGAAGAGTATTCGATCCAACAACAGTTGCGAACTTGCGCAACACAAGATTTTCGGCGACAATCGATAGCAGCGAACAACACCACAAAAACAAAACCCCGCCGGTTGCGCGGGGGTTTTGTTTTTGGGGCTCTATTCCCTGCGGTGCGTTCTAGTGATTGACCGCCTTTAAGCTCCGCTGCGATGCTTCACCGGCAAGCGACAACACCATGGCTTCCAGCACCTTCTTGAGCTCGTCCAAACTGTAACTGGCCTGGAACTCCGAACGCTGGGCCAGGACCTGGTCCCGCAACAGGCCTTCCGTCATGCCGACGAAAGCGGCGCGCACCGCCGCCAGATTCAGGTCCCGACTGAGCTGACCTTGGTCGCGCATTTCGCCGAGGACCGAAGACACCGTATCGCCGAACTGCTGGAAGCCCTGGCTGACGAATACATCGCGGTTGTCCTTACGCACGCGCCGGGTCTCAAGCAAGAGCAGGTTCTTTAAATCAGGATCGCTCTCCAGCTCAATGACCATCGTCCCCAGGGCGGCGAACAGACGATCCGTGGGAGATGAGCCGTGCGGCAGCATCTGCACGCGGCCGGCGATATCCGCCCAGCCGCGATCGAGGATGACGCCTAGCAGCCCTCGCTTGCTGCCGAAATGCTTCATCAGTTGCGATTCGCTGGTACCGGCTTCGCGGGCTATCGCGACGGTGCTTGTGTTTTCGTATCCGTGGTGAGCAAACAGACGTTTCGCGGCCATGAGGATACGGTCATGGGACGACACAGGAGGCATGGTTCTTACGTTATTAGTATCGGGCATCGGACTCTGGTCAGAGTAACACGACAAAGCAGCGAAAGTTGCGGCGGTCACATCCGGGGGCAGGGCACGGAGGCCAGGTCGCCTAACAACTTCAATCCAAGTTTCGCAGATACTGGCCGCTAAAGCAAGAGGAGAATACGGTTAAGGATGACCGCAACTGGATTTTCCACATCGGGAAAGCGCCGCTCCAAAAAAGGAAGCCGGTTCAGGAAAGAGCTCGCCGTTTGAAGGCGAGCTTTCCCGGTTCGCGACGGATGCCTTTCATTGGCCGTGAGCCGTTTTCTTGGCGCTCGCAGACTTGTTCTGCGGGGAGTCGCCGGCGTCTTTCGTAACCTGATCGATGAGCTGATACAACTGGGAGCGGTCGGTAACCTCCACAAAGGGTGTACCGCGCGCTGAGTTGCTAACCACGTAAATGGTAGGGGTGTGTTCCACCGGAAGACGCTGTCCGATCTGGTAGTCAGCCTTCACCTTGGCAGCTAGATCTCCGTTGGGATCCACCACAAAGGGCAGCATTACCTTGTTCTGCTCGGCGAATTTCTCGGTGTAGCCTCGCAGGTTCTGCTTGGTGACGTAGGGCTGGTTCTTGAAGATGTACAGACGATATTCGTCGCCCAGTTTCGCGGACTTGGTGTCGAAGTAGCGAGCGTTGACCGCCGCCTCGAACGACCAGGGGTGTTGAGGCAACGGAAAATCGTACTGCACCAGGGGAATGTTGTAGGCTTTGGCGGCTTCATGCAACAGCGGCGCCGCACGAGCGCAATCGGGACATTCCAGGTCTTCGAAAACGACGATGGCGACCTTGGCACCCTTGGGAGGCCGCAGCATGGAGGTATCGCCGCACCAGGCCAACGTTGTCGCAAGCAGCAGTAGAACGAGAGGGGCGAATTGCCGGAGACGAGCAGATTTCATCACGAGTTTTCCTTGGGGCTGTGCCATTCGGCCAGCGGATCAAGCAGGAATAATCATTATAGTAGCGGAAACCGGCCTCGTCTCGCCGCCTGGGCGTTCAATGGCGCGGTTTGAGGCTGGGAAACGCACTGTGCTACGATTCTAGGTTTGCCAGCTACAATATGCGCAGGCTGGAGTAGTTCCCGCCTTTTTGCCTCACCGGCAATCTCGGTGTTGTACAGCACGCAATGGGTGGCGCTGCTTCCGGGTAACGTCGCCCGTGAGAGAGGTAAGGAGTTACCTGCTACGCGCGGTGGCGCCAGGTCATAGAGAAGGAGTTTCCGTTGAAGAACTACGAAGGCTCAGGCATCCGCAACGTCGCCCTGGTGGGGCACTCACACTCCGGCAAGACCTCGCTGGCCTCGGCCATGCTTTTCACCGCCGGCGCCACGCAGCGATTGGGCCGCGTGGACGAAGGCAACACTGTCACCGATCACGATGACGAAGAGATCGCGCGGGCGATGTCCATTTCTGCAGCCCTGGCAGTCGTCGAGTGGCGCAATACCAAGATCAATCTCATCGATACGCCGGGCTTCAGCATGTTCATCCATGAAGCGGAGATGGTGCTGCCGGCGGCGGAAACCGCCCTGGTCGTAGTCGACGCGGTCAGCGGCGTGGAAGTCGTGACCGAGCGCATCTGGCAGTACTGCGACAAGTTCGCCCTGCCGCGGGCCATCGTCTGCACCCGCATGGACCGCGAGCGCGCCGATTTCAACCGTGTCATGGAATCGCTCACCACCGCCTTCGGCCGCACCGTCGTTCCGGTGCAATTGCCCATCGGCTCGGAAAAGAGTTTCACCGGAGTTGTGGACTTGGTGAAGATGCAGGCTTACACGTACGAGATGGGCGGTAGTGGCAAGGCGACGACTGGTCCAATTCCCGCCAATCTGGAAGAGCAGGCCAAGGCCGCCCACGAACGGCTGGTCGAACTGGTAGCCGAGGGCGATGACGCGCTGATGGAAGAGTTTTTCGACAAGGGCACTATCGCCGAGGAGCACATCATTGCCGGTCTGCACAATGCCGTTCGCGAGGACAAGATCTTTCCCGTTCTCTTCGCTTCGGGTCTGGGAAACATCGGCACGGATGAGGTGCTCGACTTCCTGGTCGATTACCTGCCGACCGCAGCCGAGCGCGGAACGGTGAAGGCCGCGCCCACCGCCAACAACGGAGAACCGGCCACCCGCAAAGTCGGCGACTCCGAGCCACTGTCGCTGTTCGTGTTCAAGACCATCAGCGATCCCTTCTCGGGGAGAATCTCGTTCTTCAAGGTGTATTCGGGGGTGCTGAAGAACGACGCGGTGGTGCAGAACTTCAACCGCGGCGGCGCGGAGAAATTCGCCCACCTCTCGACCATGCAGGGCAAGACGGCGATTCCCGTCAACGAACTGCACGCGGGTGACATCGGCTCGGTGGCAAAGTTAAAGGACACCTTAACCGGCGACACGCTGGGCGACAAAGGTTCGCCCATCCAGTATCCCCAGGTCACCTTCGCGGAGCCGGCGATCACCTTCGCCATCGAGCCCAAAACGCGCGCTGACGAAGACAAGCTGAGCAACGGCATCCACAAGCTGATGGAAGAAGATGCCATGCTGCGATTTTTTCGCGATCCGCAGACCAAGGAATTCCTGATCGCCGGGACCGGACAGCAGCACATCGAAGTCATCGTTTCGAAGCTGAAGAACCGTTATCACACCGAGGTGATCCTGAAAGCGCCGAAGGTCCCGTATCGCGAGACCATCCGCGGCAAGGCCGACGTACAGGGCCGGCACAAAAAGCAGAGCGGCGGACACGGGCAGTTCGGCGACTGCAAAATCAAAATGGAGCCCATGCCGCGGGGCGGCAACTTCGAGTTCGTCAACGAAATCTTCGGCGGCGCCATTCCCAAGAACTACATTCCCGCGGTTGAGAAAGGCATCGTCGAAGCGGCCCAGCGCGGCTTCCTGGCCGGTTTCCCGGTGGTCGATTTCCGCGTGATTCTGTACGACGGCTCGTATCACGATGTGGACTCCAACGAACTGTCGTTCAAGACGGCGGGACGAATCGCCTTCCGCAAAGCCATGGAGCAGGCCAAGCCCACGCTGCTGGAGCCCATCATGAACGTCGAGATCACCATTCCCGACGAGTTTGCCGGCGGCATCATGGGAGATCTCAACAGCCGTCGCGGCCGCATTCAGGGCATGGACAACAAGGCGGGCAAGACCGTCGTCAAGGCCGTGGTGCCCATGGCCGAGATGCTGACCTACGGCACCGACCTGACCTCAATGACCCAGGGCCGTGGCAGCTTCTCCATGGAAATGGATCACTACGACTTCGTTCCACAGGCCCAGCAGGAGAAGATCATCGCGGCAGCGAAGGCCGAGCGCGGTGAAGAGGTCGAGGTGGAAGAGTAGAGCCCCGATTGCTCGCTCGTCACCAGGAAAGCTGACCCTGTTGATGAGGCCCTGGCTGATCTGACTGAATCACCGGCGCCCCGGCTCCAGCGCCGACGACGAGATGCGAAAGACGCCGGCTTGACGC
This sequence comes from uncultured Acidobacteriaceae bacterium, assembly GCA_963791975.1. GTDB lineage: Bacteria > Acidobacteriota > Terriglobia > Terriglobales > Acidobacteriaceae > Bog-257. The sequence goes on from CAWBUJ010000001.1 coordinate 909,046, forward strand.
CTCCCAAGTGGCGGCCCACAGGATGGCTGAACCGTAGTAATCTCCTCCTGGCGCTCGAGCGAGAAGAATATGACAGCCACCGAGAAGTTCGCTGCTGCCCGTCAGTTCCTGCTCAACCACCGGACCGACTATGAAAAGGTCTACCGGGAATTTCGCTGGCCTGAACTGACGGACTTCAATTGGGCACGCGACTGGTTCGACGTTTATGCACAAGGCAACGCCAAGACAGCCTTGTGGCTTCGGCGAGAGGGCAAGGACGAAGTCAAACTGAGTTACCAGGAGTTGCTCGATCGCTCCGATCGCGTGGCTCATTTTCTGCAGGGCCAGGGGGTCGAGCCTGGCGACCGCATCGTCCTATGCCTTCCCAATGTCACCGCAATTTGGGAGCTGATGCTGGCGGCCATCAAAATCGGCGCGGTCGTAGTCCCGACCACGACGCTGGCCACGGAAAGCGAGATTCGGGACCGGCTTGCGCGCAGTGGTGCACGCATTGTGGTGACGGATGAAACCGCAATGGAGCGCATTCCCGGCGATGCAGAGGTGAAACGGATTCTTGTGGGCGCCCGGACGCCGGGATGGGTGGCTTACGACGCCGCCCTGGAAGAGACTCGAGACTACCGGATGGTTCGCACGCAGGCAGACGATCCATTCCTTCTGTATTTCACCTCCGGAACAACGGCCAAAGCCAAACTCGTGTTGCACACGCATCAGAGTTATCCGGTGGGTCACCTCTCGACCATGTACTGGATTGGCATTCAGGAAAGCGACGTTCACCAGAACATCAGCTCGCCGGGGTGGGCCAAGCATGCCTGGAGTTGTTTCTTCGCTCCGTTGAATGCGGGCGCGACGACTTTCGTTTACGATGCTCCCCGATTTCGCGCTTCCAATGTGCTGCGCACGCTCGAGGAAGTCGGCGTTACCACCCTGTGTGCTCCTCCCACGGTCTGGCGCATGATCATTCTCGAGAATCTGGGGCAGAAGCCGCGTCTATTGCTCGAATTGGCGAGTGCCGGCGAACCCCTGAATCCCGAGGTGATCGAGCAGGTCGAGAACGCCTGGGGTCTGGTCATCCGCGATGGCTACGGCCAGACGGAGACGACAGCAATGATAGGCAACTCGCCGGGGCAACCGGTAAAGCCGGGCAGCATGGGCCGCCCTCTTCCCGGATTTCAGATCAGCGTGGTCGATCTTCAGGACAAGGAGTGCGAGGAAGGTGAGGTCACAGTAAGACTTGGTGACCGCCCAACGGGTCTGATGACCGGCTATACCGACGATCCTGATCGGACCCGGCTCGCCATGCAGCACGGTCTGTACCACACGGGAGATCAAGCCTCGATTGACGAGGATGGTTATTTCTTCTTCGTGGGCCGGGCGGACGACGTGTTCAAGAGCTCCGACTATCGAATCAGTCCATTTGAGTTGGAGAGCATTCTGATGGAGCATCCGCTGGTGGCGGAAGTGGCTATCGTTCCGAGTCCCGACTCGTTGCGCACCAACGTGCCAAAAGCGTTCGTCACCATCGTCGCCGATGCACGTCCTTCCGAGGAGATTGCCCGCGAGATCCTGCTCTTTGCGAAAGAGAAGCTGTCCGCATACAAGCGGGTACGGAAGCTCGAATTCCATGAGCTGCCCAAGACGATTTCAGGAAAGATACGCCGGGCCGAGCTGCGCAAGATGGAGGCGCAACGGGTGAAGGACGAGCAACGGGGCGCGCTGGAGTTTTGGCTCAGGGATTTCGAATGAGCCATGCCGTAAGATATCGATCTGCCTTCTTTTCAATCGCGTTTTCGCGAGCCATAATCCGTAGGTCGTAGATTGAAGTCCTGGCGCCGCCGAAAGATCAAGGCAGCACATTGAGGTCCCATGAAACTTCCGCTGCGCTTTGCCGCTGTGTTCCTGCTCTCCGTCCCGCTGCTCGCGCAAGATAATCACCAGCTCAAGCCCGACGGCGGCCTGCTGGACGAAATAAACCAAATCAAGGCCATCGACAACCACTCTCATCCCCCTGCCCTTGACAACGCCGGGCAACCGGATGACGACTACGATGCCCTGCCCTGCGATCCGCTGGAGCCCACTGCGGCCGGGCTGATGTTCCGCGAGGACAACCCGGTGTACATCAAGGCGTGGAAGGCCATGTTCGGATACAAGTACGACGACGCCACTCCGGAACATGTGGCCGAACTGGTGGCAGCGAAAGCGCAAGTGAAGCAACGAGAGGGAGACAATTATCCCAATTGGGTGCTCGACCAGCTTGGCATCGAAAGCGAGTTGGCGAACCGTGTCGCCATGGGGCGCGGGCTGGAGCCGCCGCGCTTCCGCTGGGTGCCTTTCGACGACACGCTGTTGTTTCCGCTGAACAACTCCTCTCTGGCGGCACAATCGCCGGATCGCAAGATCTTCTTCGGCCGGGAGGAATTGATCTTCGCGCGATATCTAAACCAGCTCAACCTGACCGGCGTCCCGGCAACGCTGCCTGAATACGAAGCCAAGCTCGTTACTCCTTTGCTGGAGTTGCAGAGGAAGAACGGAGCGGTGGCCATCAAGTTCGAGGCTGCCTACCTGCGGTCGCTCGATTTCGCCCCCGCCAAAGAGGCTGAGGCCGCGCGCGTCTACGCGCATTATGTTCGCGGCGGGGTCCCCAGCGATGCCGATTACAAAGCGCTACAGGACCATCTCTTTCGCTACATCGCACGCGAGGCCGGACGGATCGGCATGGCGGTGAACCTTCATACTGGCGGTGGTTGTGGCGGGTACTTCGCGATGGAGGGCAGTAATCCTCTGCTGCTGGATTCGGTATTCAACGACCCGTCGTTGCGCAAGACAAACTTCGTGATGCTGCACGGAGGGTCCGGCGGCTTCGAAGGTCTGGTGCCATACCTGCTGATGAAGCCAAATGTTTACGCCGACTTCTCCGAGCAGACCTGGATGCTGGCGCCACGCCACATTGCCGCCAACATCCGGCGCATGCTCGAGTTCTATCCCGAAAAGGTATTGTTCGGCACCGACCTGTATCCCTTCGAACCACAAGTAAACTGGGAGGAGACCGGCTATCAGACAGCCACCGCAGGCCGAACCGCGTTGGCCCTCGCGCTTACCGGTATGATGTTGGATGGAGAGATCACTCGCGAGCAGGCCAGTACCATCGCCCATATGGTCATGCATGACAACGCAACCAAGCTCTATGGGTTGAGCGATTCGCAGCACTGATGCCGATTCTCGGGCTCATTCTCAAGCGAGAGTTCGTCATCAATTGAGATCGAGATCACACCTCGCGAGTCTTGACGCAAACGAAAAGGCTGCCCGGCAACTGGGCAGCCTTCTCTTCAAGGGAGAATAGTTCCAACGGAGGCTTAGACCGTCAAAACTTTCTGCACAAATCTTAGGGTCATGGGAAAGCGCATGTCAAGCACTTTTTGGGACTTAAATTGATGTGTTATCAATAACTTACGAGAAATTGCACGAACTGAAACAAAATGACCGAAAAGGGCCGGATTCGCGGAAAATCAATGTAAATAATTTGTTTTCTTCTACTTGCCCGATCTGTTCTCTCCCCGCAGGTGCAACTGAATGAACTCGACGTTTTCGGGACGGTCGAACACTCGACCGGGGAATATGCGTTGCGCCACGATGCGAATGCCACCGAAAAACAACCCGAAGATGAGAGAGATGAGAAGAAGAATTCCAATCAGCGTGAACACCGCGAGAAGTAAGTTGCCGATGTTATCGCGTTTGCCTACCGAGGTCGCCTGGTCCCAGGTGACCTCAGCTTCGTAGTTCACTGAGGTAAGAAGCTTCTGCGCCTCGTCGCTGGCGACCGCACCCGTTACGACGTCCACCAGTGGACCGCTGCGCCTGACCAAAAAAGTGTTGGGAGTCGCTTGCGCCACGCTTTGCAAGGCGCGCAAGCGTTCTCCCGCGATCTGGGGCGTGGGATATTGCAGCACGATCAGGGTGAGCGGGCCGCTCTTGGACGAGTAATCCTGTGCGAGAACTTCAGCATCGTGACCGAAGTCAACCTCCTCAGGTGTGAGCGGCACTTTGGCCGCCAGCAGCGCCTGCGGCCCGAGAATATATTTCGCCGAATTTTCCACAGCGTCGTGCTTCGGAAGGTACTCGGGGAGGGTCGGCAGGTTCTCGGCAGAGCCCTGGGCTGCGGGCAGTAGTCCGGCGAGCTCACGCAGTTCGGCGGCCGACATTTCCGTAAGGCGATCGAAGTTCGCGTCCACCAGGACATTGGCACGGAAGAACAAAATGCGCCGATTCGCGGAAGCGGCCTTGGTTCCGATGCGCTCGGTCTTCATCATCGGCTGGCGATAGAAGGTGAATGCACCGTAGGCCCCGGTGGCGTCGTTGAATTTCGCCGCTTTGATCGTCAGACTGCGCCCATCGTCGCGCGTGTACGTCGCCGTTTCTGAGCCTACGAATCCGTACTCCTTCAGCACCGCCGGATAGGCGGCATCGGCTTGCGCCGCGTCAGTGGTTATCCGTGGCGCGCCAGATTGGGTCCAGCCTGCGAAGGACTTCGGAAGGAAACCGCCGGCATCGGTAGCAAATGCGAGACCGGCCAGCGACAGACATAAGAAGACAGCTATAGTCAGACGCTTGATGATGATGACAGCGATACAATTCGGCCCGGAAGCCATACTAATTAGACTACCGTTTGGAAAGCAAAGTTTCCAGGAAGCGCTCAGCGTTAAGGGGACACTCTTCAGGCGTCAGCGCTCAATCTCAGCATTCGGTAATCCGTCGCGCCCAGGCCAGATTACATTCTTTGTCCGCGGCTGATGCGGTCCGCAAGTGGTGCTGCCCTTCAGCACGGCAGCATGGTCGTCGTCTCGCTCGAAGATATATGCCCGAATTTTGTAGCAGATGTCGTTCGAGTCGTCTGCAAAATTAACCCGGTCACGAAACTGCCTGGCGGCCTCAGCCATAGCAGTTCCCTGCGCAGCCAAGAGGTCAGCCCTTTCGATCTGAGTGCCCGGTGAGTCAGCGTGGGCAACGTCGATTGCCGCCAGCGGCACAGTCAACAACACGGAAAGGAAAAGAAGGCTCATGACCATCATGGCGGCCCTGCTTGGCGGGAATGATAACACCGCTGCTGTGCGGTTCGTCCCAAGTGGATCATTTGCCGGGAGCCGAATGCCCTCCGCTGTTCATCCCCTGATACCACAATCTCGCCACGGGACGATTCCCCCTCCGTCACCTTCCCGTTGCGTATGTCTCTCTAAACCTGTCAATCTGTTACATGCCACTCTCCCTGGCGGAGAGTGACGCGCCGTAGGGGAGTTCCCTCTGGCTGGGAGAAGGGTTCAATGGAAACGGTTTTGCAGGACTTGCGTTTCGCTCTGCGGCAACTCCGCAAGAGTCCGGGTTTCACCGCAACTGCCATTATCTCGCTGGCCCTCGGCATCGCGGCCACTACCGCGGTTTTTAGCGTGGTCCGCGCCGTGCTGCTGGACCCTTATCCTTATGCCAACTCGGACCGCATGGTGCATCTGGTTGTCCATCCCAAGGCCGGCGACCAGCAGCGGCAATTCATTGACCTGACCGGCCCGCAGCTCAAGCAGTTTCGGCAGGCCAAAGCCATCGAGAGTCTGGGCGCGTTTGACTCCTGGAACCTGAGTACCAGCGGCACGGAACTTCCGGAGGATGTCGCGGCGATTTACTTTACCTCGAACGCCTTCAATCATTTTGGAGTGCCTGCGCTGCTGGGCCGCGGCCTTATTCCGGCGGATGCGCCCGAAGGCCAGGACCCGCAACCCGTGGTGGTGTTGGGCTACCTCTTCTGGCAGCGCCACTACAACGGCGATCCCAGCGTGGTGGGCCGCACCTTGCAGTTGGTCCACAAGAACTACACTATCGTGGGTGTCACTCCGCCTCGCTTCGCCTGGGGCGATGGCGACGTATATCTTCCGCTGAAGCTCACCAATGATCCCAGCCGCTCCTACTTTCCGGTCATCAAGCTGAAGCCGGGAGTCTCCCACGCGGTGGCCAACGCCGAGTTCCAACCGCTGCTGGAGGAGTTCGCCAAGGAAACGCCCTCCCATTTTCCCTCAGGTGGATTCCGGGTCAACATCGAAGGGCTGAACGATCAATTCGTGAAGGACATCGGCGGCTCGTTATATCTGCTGTTTGCCGCGGTTGCGCTGTTGTTGCTCATCGGTTGCGGCAACGTGTCGATTCTGTTGCTGGCACGCGGCGCCGCCCGCGAACATGAGATTGCCGTGCGCTCCGCGGTGGGAGCCAGCCGCTTCCGCATCTTGCGGCAGTTGCTGACTGAATCGCTTTTGCTATCGTTAGCCGGGGCTGCCCTGGGCGTGCTGCTGGCTTACCGCATTCTGGCCCTAATCGTTGCCTGGCTTCCCGAGTTCTCGTTCCCCCATGAAGCCTCCATCAAAATCAATCTTCCGGTCCTGCTGTTCAGCGCGGGCTTAGCTTTGTTCACTGGGATCCTGTTTGGATTGTCGCCTTCGTTGCAACTCACGCGCCCCGATGTTGCCACCATCATGCAGGCCAGCTCAAAGCGCACCGGCGGAGTGCGCGGCAAGCGCCTTCATAGCATTCTGATCGCCGGCCAGATCGCGCTCACGCTGGTTCTGCTGGCTGCGGCCGGCGCCGCCATTGAGGGATTTCTGCATCTCATGCGCACCAACCTGGGCTACGAGCCGCACCATACGATGTCCGTCGGCATTCCAGTGCACGACAACACCTACACCACATGGGAGGCCCGCGCTCAGTACTTCGACAACCTCCTGCACAAAGTAGGCGAGCTGCCTTCGGTGTCGGCCATCGCTATTTCGACCAATGCCACTCCGCCCAATAGCGGCTGGGACCAGAAGTTTGAGGTTCTGGGCACACCCTCGACGGAAGACCAGCGGGCACGTCTGGAGTTCGTCAACCCGGAATACTTTTCGGTGTTGCAGATCGCGTTGCGGCAAGGCAGGATTTGGGACCGGACCGAAAACCAGCGCGCCGCGCACGTGGCGGTCATCAACCAGACCTTGGCGCACCAGTACTTTCCCAATGGCGACGCTGTCGGCCATCAGATCAAGTTGCCCGACGTGAAAGCTGAACCGCCGATGCGGCTGGAGCCTGCCGGTGGCAGCACGGGCTGGCTGCAAGTGGTGGGGGTGGTTGGCGATTCCCGCAACGACGGCCTGCGCAAGCCGGTGAAGCCGGCCATCTACGTTCCGTATACCTTGTTCCTGGCGCCCTGGACACAGCTGCTTGTGCACACTCAGGTGCCGCCGCTCTCTATTTTGCACGAAGTGCGCGCCCAGATTCGCACCGTCGACCCCGACCAGCAGGTCGAATATCACGTGCGCGATCTGGACCAGTGGATCACCCACCAGCAGGAATGGGCCCAGGAACACATGGTCGCCATGCTGTTTGGCGCCTTCGCCATTCTGGCCCTGCTGCTGGCAGCCGTCGGCTTGTACAGCGTGGTTTCCTACAGCGTGCTTCAGCGGACAAACGAGTTTGGCATCCGACTGGCGCTGGGCGCGGCACGCATGGATGTGGTCCGTCTGGTATTTCTTTCCACCGCCTTCAGCGTAGGCGGAGGACTGCTGGCCGGCCTGGTCTTGAGCCTGGCGCTGAATCGCGTGCTGGCAAAGTGGGCCGAAGGCAGCGTCCGCAATCCGCTCATCTTGTTGGTTGTCATGCTGTTGATGGCGATTGTCGCGGGTGTGGCGTGCTCGTTGCCGGCGCGCCGCGCGTCATCGGTCGATCCCACCACCGCGCTGCGGTATGAATAGACGGCACTAATCGCCAATTGCCGCTTTTCGTGCAATCGGCAGGCGGATTTGGAAGCATGAGCCCTTCCCGACCTCGCTGGTGACGTCGATCTGCCCGCCGTGGGCTTCCACGGTGCGGCGCGCCAGCGACAACCCCAATCCGGTGCCATGTCCCTTGGTGGTGAAGAAGGGGCGGAAGATGTGCGAAAGATTCTCGGGTGGGATGCCCTTGCCTTCGTCGGCAACGATGATCAGCACGTCGTCGCCATCAGCCTCCAGCGCGACGCGAACCGTACCCGGCCGGTCCATGGATTGGATTGCGTTCAGCAGCAGATTGAGCAGGACCTGGTTGATCTGGTTGGGATCGTGGTCAACCGGCGGTATGGCGCCGCATATCTCGATCTCGACGGTTATGCGCCTGGTGATGGCCTGCTGGCGGGCAAACATTACAGCATGCTCGGCGGTCGAACATAGGTCGCTCACGCGAAATTGCGGAGGCTTGGGACGCGCCGTATCGAGCAATTCGGTGAGAATGCGATTGATCTGAAGCGCTTCTTCCTTAGCATCTTTGATCACCGAACACGCCGGACTGTCGGGAGGCAGGTCGCGGCTCACGATCTCGATGACGCCCGCGATCCCGGCCAACGGATTGCGGATCTCATGGGCCAGACCGGCGGCCAATTCGCCCAGGGTGGCAAAATGTTCGGCACGCGACATCTGGGTCTGATGCAGGTGCTGAATTTCTTCGCGGCTGGCTTTGAGCTGCGCCACCATGTCGTTGAAATCGCGCCCCAAGTCGCCGATCTCGTCGTTGCGATTGGCGAAGCTGACTGAGGCGTCCATGTCTCCCAGGCGCACACGCGCGATCTTGTCCTGCAATTCGAGCATGGGACGCCGGAAGGAGACTGCCAGGACCATAATCACAGCGACGCAGATGAGAAAGGCCCCTGCCGCTGCGATGGTGATGACAACGTGCCTTTCCCCTTCGGCCAGCGATAAGGAAACCAGCACGAAGAGAAGTAGGCCGTTCAGCAGCACTGCGGCAATCGGCAGGATCGCCTTCAGCACCCAACTGATGTGGCGTTTGCGCGGAGCTGGAGTCTGTTCCTGCGCGAAGCCGATCTCCGGATCGAAAAGGGGAGTCTCCGAGACGGGAACCGTTGGGGATGCGGACATGCGAGGTTGCCTTTTCCTTCCCACAATCGTCAAAATTCAAGGGCTGGTGAATCGGTGCTGCTTTTGGGGCCTAATCCATCCTCAGAACCGGGTCGCCCAGCCCCGATCCTCATGCGTACGCGTGTAAGCCGGGAAGCAGATACGTGACGCCGAGGAAAGTGAAGATCACGACACCGAAACCAAGAATGGCGAAGTACGCGGCCCGGCGACCGCGCCAACCGCGGGTAATGCGCATATGCAAATATCCCGCATAGACCAGCCAGGTAATGGCGGCCCAGGTTTCCTTCGGATCCCAACTCCAATACGAACCCCAGGTGCGGTTCGCCCAGTACGCACCGGCGGCAATCATGCCCGTCAACAACGGGAAGGCAATGCAGATGGTCTTATAAGTCACGCGATCAAGCGTTTCGGCCGAGGGTAACATCTCCTGCAGGTCAGCGCGTCGCCACAGCAACATGAGGTACAGCAACGAAGCAAAAATGCCACTGATCATGCCGCCCAGCAAGAACGGGCTTGCGGCCAGGCTGGTGGGGAAGAGTCCATCCTGGTCGGGCGAGGCGTAGCTGGCATTGCGGACACGCAGCACGAATGCTGCCAGCACCACGATTTGCAACAGGATGCTGATGAAGACCCCTTTGTTGGCGATTGCCAGCAACGATTCGTTTTTCCTTGCCCGAGCCGCCAGGCACAGTGCCAGCGGAACGACAGCGGCGAGGGCGGCCAGTAGGAACAGCCATCCCAGGTCCGGTACCGTAACGAACAATCGCATGCCGCGGCCGAGGAAGATGTCGCTCTTGGTGCTCGCGTCCCATCCCGTGACCGATAAACCGCCCCATCTCTCAAAGCGGGTGGCGACGATGGCAATGTAAATCGCGCTGACCATCGCGCTGGTCCAGACCAGGAAGGTGTCGGTTTTCAATTCGTCTTGGATGAGGAACATCATGGCCAGCGCGCAACTCAAAGCGCACGCCGCATAGCTGAGCATGGCCAGCGTGACGTGGACATGCAGCCAGGTGGACTGAAGGGCAGGCACCAACGGGCGCACTTCGGATGGCAACAATTGCATGAGGATCACGCACACCACCGCCAGCGGCATCGTGATGCTACCGATGATCTTCACGCCGAATTTCTTTTCCGCCACCAGGGTGAGCGCCGCCACCGCCCACACAAAGCTGAGCAGCATCTCGTAGATACTGGCGAAGGGTGGACGTCCGGACAGATACCAGCGATGGGCCACCGCCAGGGTGTTGGCCACCAGGCCGATCGCCGTCGCGGTCGAAGCAAACTTCACATAGCGCGCCACTCCCGTGACCCCGAATCCCATGTACAGCGCGCCGGCGCCGGCGTAGAAGATCAGCGCAACGTACAGGAGATTGCTTTCGCTAAACAGGCTGCCGCCCGCTTTGGCTGCTCCCAGCAGGGCGACGATCAATAGAAACAGGATCGACAGTCCAACCAGGACCAGCAGGGCATTTCCGCCCGTCGCTGCCGGTTGTTCCATCTGGACGACTCGTGCTCGGGTTGACATCTTACCTTCCTCCGTCGTGCTCCCGCGTTGTTAATTCATCCCACCAGCGTCAGGTCCGCCTTCTTGTGAGGCGCAGGAGCGGCTGCAACTGACGCACTTTCCAGTTCGGAGCGGACCGTGTCCACTACCTCATCGAACTTCTGTTCGAAGCGGTCGCGGTTCTTGTTGGCCTGGCCGCCAATCCACAGCACCAGCCTGCCTTTGTCGTTGGGCACAGCCGCCACCCATAACCGCATGTGCACCATGTAAAAAGCCACGAAAAGGCCGGCTCCCATGAGCAGGCATCCGGCCCACACCAGCCACTGTCCGGGCTCATGCGAAACTTCCAGCCCGGTGAAGTAGCCCATCTGCATGTCGCGATAAGCGAAGCTGTAATTGGTTTTCTCGCCCTGCGCGGTTTCGCCATAGGCGGGGAAGAGCCACAACTTGGCATCTTCTCCGGTGGCTTTGTTCTTCACCTGGAGGCGAAAAGCCGGGTTGTCCGGATTGTCAGAGCGCTTGAAGACCTGGTTATCGCGGATGAAGAAATCGGGGATGTATTCGGCCAGCGTCACCGTCGTGTTGGCATCCAGATCGAACGGCTGGTTCATGCGCACCGTGATTTCACGGCCGCTCGCTTTGACCGGCGTTGCCACCAGCTTCAAACCATCGAGTTTGCCGGTCATGCCGAAGCTCGACTGGTAGAAGCGCAAGCCGCTGTGCACCAGGGGATCGTTCACTACAATCTCTTTGCTTTGGACTTCCTTGCCGTCCTCAACCACGGCCAGCTTGGACCACCATTTTTTCGGCGAGCCGTCGGCGTAGTTTTCCTGTCCGGCGCCGTAGCACTTGATGCTGAAGGGGAGGGTCTTCTTGGAGCCGTTGCGCAACTCGATCTGATTGACCTGCTGGCCACGCTCCAGCGCCATGAATCCGCTGTAGCCGAAAATGCCGTCGATAATGCCGCCACAGAAGATCAACAGCAGACTGGCGTGGATGACATAGACCGCCATCACGGAGAAGCGAGACCGCTCGGAATACAGGGAGGGCCCGTTCTTGTCGGCGATGCGCTCTACCGGCCAGCGCAATTTTTTTAGTGCTCGTTCGGCGGCGTTCAGTCCTTGGTCAGCGTTGCGGATTGGGATCTCAACCTTGCTGGCCAGCGCCGCGCGAAAGTGGGAGTCGGTTTTGCGATACGGCCGGGCATAAAAGCGCCACGCGTTGGGAAAACGGTCGATGGAGACCAGGACGATGCTGAGGCTCACCAGCGTCAGCAGGGTCATGAACCACCAGGCGTGGAAGACGTCGGTCAACGAAAGGCGGTCAAGCCAGAGCAGGGTGGTTGGCGAATAGGCGCGAGCTATCTTGTCGGGGTCGGTAGCGGGCCGTTGCAGGATGAACGTTCCCAGCGCTGAAGCGATCACGACCAGGATCAGAAGAACTACGCCCGTTCGGAGATTGGCGAGCGTTTTATGAATTCGTTTTGGTATGGAAATTACCCTGAAGGCCATGTAGATCCTTCCCCCGTAGAATGGAATGCACGTCGGGAGCCAACGGGCCGCGTAGCGCCTAAGTTATTGATAACAATTATGTTAACCTTTCCTGGTGACAGCTATCACAGCTCTGGCTGGGCCATAACACCCAAGTTGTTGATGAAAGCACGCATCCGCAGGCGTATTGGGCGTCCTTCGGCCCAACTGCCGAGTGGGGGATTTCACTGTCGGATGGGGAGGAAAACCCATTCCAGCCGTCCCGGCGCATATCCTTAAAACCCCGGTGGAAACCGGCTCAAAGATACGTTACGCTGCTATCGATTCAACAATTTACAATGGCTTTCGCTGGTCCAGACTGAGGTCCGCGTTCCTACGGTAATCGACGTGCACAAGTAGTTAAGTCTAGGGGTGGAGGTAGTCGTGCGAGCAGTAGGCTTGATTTTGTGGGTCGGTCTGATTTTCGGCGCCAGCTTGGTCGGCGCGGCCACCCATCCGGTTCCGCTGGACAAGAATACGGATTCCGCCAAGTGCATTGAGTGCCACGAAGACAAAGCCAAAGGGAAATACGTTCATTCCGCCATTGCCATGGGCTGCACGAGCTGCCATGAAATCAGGGTGACGAAAGATGTCACACGAGTGAAGCTCATCACCGCCACCCCTTACTCACTCTGCCTCACTTGCCATGCCGACAAGAACGCGGCTGACCTTAAAGGCACGATCCATCCGCCCGCGGTGCGCGACTGCTTGAAGTGTCACGATCCCCACACCTCGGACAATAAGAACCAACTGCTGAAGCCGACATCGGGCGGGGCCAATGAAAATCTCTGCCTTACATGCCATAAGCAGGGCTTGAACGTTCCCAGCACGGGCAGTCGCCACGTCGCGCTGGACATGGGATGCGAAACCTGCCATGTCATCCACAAGACCGGCGAGATGGGCAAGATGGAGTTCGACTATCATCTGACCAAGGCGGCTCCTGCGCTGTGTCTCGATTGCCACGATGCGAAGGATGAGGCACTGATCAAAGCGCACCAGGGCCAGCCGTTCGCCACCGCCAATTGCGTGCAGTGCCACAATCCGCACCAGTCGGCGCAGCCCCACCTGATGCAGGCCTTCACCCATCCGCCATTCGAAAGCGGCAGTTGCGATACCTGTCATGCTCCGGCCAAGGACGGCAAAGTGGTGCTGACCCAGAGTGACTCCAAGGCCCTCTGCGTTACCTGCCACAGCGACCAGGCCGAGAACATCGAAAAGGCGAAGGTGCCACACCCGGGCGCTCAAGGGGACTGCATCACCTGCCACAATCCACATGCCGGCAAATCGCCGGGGTTCCTGCAGCCTGGCCCGGTTGCGGTATGCCTCGCCTGCCACACGGATCAGGCTGATGAGTTCAAGAAGGCGCACCGCCATCAGCCCGCCTATCAACAAGGCTGTGCCATCTGCCACACGCCGCACGGTGGCAACAACGCGAAGCTGTTGCGGGTCCAGGGGAATGGGTTGTGCCTCGAGTGCCATGGCAACGAGACCCAGCCGCAAGTTCTGGAGAAGCAGCACTTGATCACTATCTTCAACGGCCAGGTGAAATTGCCCGCCGACTATTTCCAGGTAAACAAGGCGATCGTAATCCCGTTGCAGTACGGCTTGGGACATCCGGTGGCCGGGCACCCGGTATCGGATCTGATGGATCCAGCCAACCCCGGCAAGGTAAAAACCCCCATGAGTTGCATGACTTGCCATCAGCCCCATGCTTCGACGCATGCGGACCTGCTGGTGCACGACCAGGCCAACAACATGGCCTTCTGCGACACCTGCCACAAGAACCGAATCGATATGACGAAAACGGGGGGGAGGAAGTAATCATGTTTCACGCACGTTCCACGACGATCCGCAATCAAATGCCAGCCATGGCGCTTTTCTTGGCGCTGGCACTGACGCTGGGTTCGCCGCTTGCCGTTTACGCCGGCAATAAGAAGAAGCACGCCACCGCCGGCGAGCAGAAGCCTGCCGATCAGACGCCGCAGGTGGATGTCACCAAGCTTGTCTGGCCCCAGCCGCCCGAAATCCCCCGCGTTCGCTATATCAACTACTTTGCGGGCATGAAGATCGACAAAAGTCTCGATACCGGCAAGAAGTCCAAGCAAACCTGGATGGACCGTCTCGCCGGCAGCCAGCCGGTCAGCGATAAGTTGAACAACAAGAACTTCCCCTTCCAGTTGCTGGGACCTTACGGCATGTCGGTGGATTCCAAAGGGCGTCTCTACGTGGCCGATCAGAAGGTTGGAGCGATCTTCATCTTCGATACTGAAACCAAGGATACCCAACTCATCCGCAACGGATTCGAGGCCCACTTCGCGCTGCCCAACTGCGTCGCGGTGGATGACGACGGTCGCATCTTCGTCTCCGACGGTAAGCTGGCCAAAGTGTTGATATTCGATGCTCAGCACAAGATCGTGGACCAGATCAAGGGCTTTGTTGATCCCGTGGGGCTGGCAATCGACAAGGAGAACCGCCTGCTCTACGTGGTGGACACCCAGCAGGACCAGGTTCTGGTTTTTGACGCCGACACTCTCAAGCCCGTACGCAAGATTGGCACTGCGGGCAAGAAGCACACCCTGACCACGCCAGGCGATTTCTCTTTGCCAACCGACGTCGCGGTGGACAAAGACGGCAACGTCTACGTTACCGACACCCTCAACTGGAGGGTTGAGATCTTCGATGCCGACGGGAACTTCATCAGCCAGTTCGGGAAGCATTGCGATGCCATCGGTTGCTTCGAGCGGCCCAAGGGCATTGCCGTGGACAGCGACGGCCACATCTGGGTGGTAGACACCGGCTTGTCACTGGTCCAGGCCTACAATCGCGACGGAGCGCTCCTGGGCTATGTGGGTGGACCGGGCCGCAATCTTGGCCAGTTCAACGACCCTATGGGGATCGTGATCGACCCCAACAATCGCATGTTCGTCTCTGAGCAGTATCCCTGGGGGCGGGTGCAGGAATTCCGCTACATTACCGACGCCGAAGCGGACAAGCTGAAGAAGGAAAAAGAATCCGGTCATCCGGCCAAGCAGGCCGAAAGCCCGGCCACGGCGGAAGTGAAGCCCGACCTCAAGAAGTGAAGTAAAGCGGGATGCGAGCAGGCCTCCTGTTGCCCGCGTGATAGCACGCGACCCGAGTCCTTACTCTGGATCCCGCCAACCCCCAATATCGGCGGCCAGTTCGCGTGAATCCGGCGGTCCCCATGTGCCCGGCTCGTACAGCTCGGTCGGGCAGCAGTCACCCAGGATGGGTTCGACGATCGCCCAGGCCGCTTCCACCGCGTCTTGCCGCACGAAAAGCAACTGGTCACCTTTCATGGCATCTGTAAGCAGCCGCTCGTAGGCCTCCATCTCGTCGCTGCTGTTGTACTTGACCGCCGAGAGTTCCACCGGCATGGGCACCATCAGCGGGCCGGGGCGCTTGACCCGTCCCCCCAGGCTCAGTTCGATGTCGGGTCCCAGCCGGAAACGAAAATAGTTTCGGCCGTCGGCGCCCATTTTGGCCAGCGGAGGCTTGCGCAGCTTGACAAAAACTTCCGTGGCCGTGGTGGGCATGCGCTTGCCTGCGCGAATCAGAAAGGGAACGCCGGCCCAGCGCCACGAGTCAATCTCCAGCCGCACTGCGGCGAAGGTTTCCACGTCGGAGTGCGGCGACACGCCCGACTCCTCGCGATAGCCGCGGAATTGCCCGCGCACAATATTCACCGGGCTGAGCGGCGGAATGGTGCGGAAGATCTTCACCTGCTCATCGCGCACCGAGTCTACATACATCATGGTGGGCGGCTCCATGGCCAGGAAAGCGACCACCTGCAATAAGTGGTTCTGCACCACATCGCGGATGGCTCCCGCCTCCTCATAAAATTTCCCCCGGCCTTCGACACCAAACTTTTCCGCCATCGTGATCTGCACGCTGTGAATGTAGTTGCGGTTCCAAATAGGTTCCAGAAAGCTATTGGCGAAACGGAAGATCAACAGGTTTTCGACCGCTTCTTTGCCGAGGTAGTGGTCGATGCGAAAGATGCATTCCTCCGGGAATGCCTGATGCAACGTGTCGTTGAGTTTGCGCGCCGAAACCAGGTCGCGGCCGAAGGGTTTCTCCAGAATCACGCGCGCATTTTTCGCGCATCCCGAGTTCTCCAGGCCCTTGACCACGACCGGAAACATGCTGGGTGGTACAGCCAGGTAATGAGTGGGCAATTGCGCCTTGTCCAACTGCGCGCGCAACGCGGCATAGGTCTGGTCGTCTTTGTAATCGCCGTCGATGTAACTAAGCAATTGGCAGAGTTTGGGAAAGGCCTCTGGATCGACACCTCCGCCGAACTTCGTCACGCTGTCGCGCGCCCGCTCACGCAACTGCTCGACCGTCCAACCCGACTTGGCGACTCCGATAACCGGCACGTCAAGCGTGCCTTTCTTCACCATGCTTTGCAAGGCTGGGAAGATTTTCTTATGGGCAAGATCGCCGGAGGCGCCAAAAAACACGAACGCGTCGGAGCGCGATTGCATGAGTCCCTCTTCTTGTCGGTGCCGTGGACCGTGCAGCGTGGAGCGGTTGTTCCCCGGCCGCTATGAAGCCATCGATCCAACCGCAACAGTTTATCTGGAGAGGGCCGGGAAGGATAGCCGCTCACCACCCGGAAAGGTGAATAACCGGTGACAGCCGGCCGTCAGTCCAGGCTGCCCTGCTCAATGACAACGTTCTCGCGCACGATCAGACGGTGCGCGGCCATCTCCCGCAACCGGGGAAGCACTCGGCTCACATGTTCATCGGTGTCAACGAACGTGACGACCACGGGCAGATCTCCTCCGGCTTCAACCAGATGGGCCGTGCTCACCTTGTTCCGGCCTTGGAATCCTGCGACCGAATGAAAGGCGACCGCCCCGGCAACATTCTCCGAACGGAGATACTTCAGCACCTCCATGTGCAGCGGGCTGTGGTGCCAGGAGTCACCTTCGGTGAGGTACATGGTTACCTGTACGGCCATAGAAGGTGCCATTTTACAACCCCCTTGCAATAGCCGCACCTGCCAATACCGCGGCCAGGCAGAGCGCATTGCTGGCCAGAATATTTCCCGCCACCAGGAGCCACTGTCCCTGCTCAAACAACGAAAATGTTTCGAAGGCGTAGCTGGAGAAGGTGGTAAACGATCCGCAAAATCCGATGGCCACCAGCAGCCGCCAGCGCGGGTCGAGCAAGACGCGTTCGCCGGCAAGGATGAGGAAGAAGCCCAGCACCAGGCTGCCGCCGATGTTGATGACCAGGGTCCCGTAGGGAAAGGCAGTCGCGAAGGTGCGGGCAATGTATCCGCTAATAAAGTATCGAGCGCTGGCGCCCAGAACTGCGCCCAAGGCTATCCACAGGTAGGCCACGATGGAGCTCTCCACACTGGATTCTAGGAGTCATTAGCCCAAGGCGGTTGACGGCGAACTCCATCGCCAGTTCCGATTTTAAACCGGGAAGCCGGGGTTACTCAACCCAGCCCGGGTCTTCGGACCGCGCGGTGTGAGCGGCACTGTTAACCGGTTGGTCGCCTGTCTCTTGTACCATAGACACCATATCCGATGAGCGTTCCCGGCCCAATCGAGCATTCCAGTCAGCGCGTACTCGAATTCGACCAGCTGCGGCAGCTACTGGCCATCTACACCGCCTCGCCGCTCGGACGCGGCCGCGTGCTGCAGCTCGCTGCTTCCCATGATGTGCTCTGGATCGAACGCCAGCAACGACTGACCGAGGAGCTGCGCGGATACCTCCGTGCCGGCGGCCGCTTCGATTTCCAGGGCCTGCTGGATCCGACCGCCCTGGTGGACAAGTCACGGATTCAAGGCGCGGCGCTCGAGATCGGGGAAATCCGCGACCTCGTACTGGTGGCCGATCGGGCGGCCGAGTGGCGCGAAATTGCACTGCATCCGCCACCTGCCATTCAGGACAAGTGGCAGTGCGTCCGCGAGCTTTCGGAAACGCTGGCTGACCTCACACTTCTGCTGCGCTACTTTCGCAACAAGATTCTTCCCGATGGCACGCTGGACGACCGGGCCTCGCCGGAGCTGGCGCGAATTCGCCGCGAGATCGAAAAGCAGAAACGCGCCATCCAGCAGTCGCTGCAGTCGTATCTGCGGCGGCTTTCCGACGGCGGCGCAGTGCAAGAGGAGCTGGTCACTATTCGCGGCGAGCGCTTCGTCATTCCCGTAAAGGCGGAGCAGCGCCGGCGGGTGCAGGGCGTGGCGCATGGCAATTCGTCGAGCGGGCAGACTGTGTTCATTGAGCCGCTGGAGACCATCGAACAGAACAACGAATTGGTGCGGTTGCTGGATGAAGAGCAGGCTGAAGTCCATCGCATTCTGCTGGAGATGACAGCCCGGCTGGGCGAGCATGCGGAGGCCCTTCAGAATGGCATTGACGTGCTATCGGAACTCGAACTCCAGTTCGCCAAGGCCCGCTTCGCGGAAGACTACGACTGCGCTGCGGTAACGTTTCTTGGCGGAAAAGGCGGGCCTGCTCCTTTACAACCCGGTGTGTCCGCGACCGCCGTGTCGCAGGGTGGTGGTCTATCGGAGGCGGATTCCCGTGACGGCTTGTTGTTGCGTAATGCCCGGCATCCTCTGCTGGAGCGGACGCTGAAGGCGAAGTCCATTGCGGTGGTCCCGCTGACTGTCGAGATGGACAGCCAGCATCGCCAGCTCATCATTACCGGGCCCAACACCGGGGGCAAAACGGTAGCGCTAAAAACGGTTGGCCTGCTGGCGCTCATGGCGCAATCAGGAATTCCGCTCCCCGCCGAACGCGCCGAGATGCCGGTCTTCGACTCGGTTTTTGCGGATATCGGCGATTACCAGTCGATCGAGCAGAACCTGTCGACATTTTCGGCGCACGTCACCAACATTGATTTCATCTCACACCAGGCAACGCCGCACTCGCTCGTGCTGCTCGATGAGCTCGGTTCGGCCACCGATCCGGAAGAAGGCGCCGCACTCGCAGTGGCCATTGCTGACTATTTCCGGCGCACCGCCTGCCTCAGCGTTATCTCGACCCATCACACCGCGCTGAAGGTTTACGCGGCCAACACCGCCGGCGTGCTCAATGCCGCTGTCGGCTTTGACGAGCAGACTCTGGCGCCCACCTTCGAGCTGCGCATCGGCGTGCCGGGCGCGTCGGCGGGCCTCAATATCGCTCAGAAACTGGGACTCAATCCCGAGATTGTCGGCGCCGCCCGCCAGCGCATGACCTCGCAGGCGCAGGACGTCGCGCATTTTCTAGACCGGCTGCACGCCGAACTGCGTCACATTGATAACGAACGGGCGGCGTTGCGCACGCGCGAGCAGGAAGTGGCGCGCGAACACAACCGTCTTGCTACCGAAGGCCGCAAGGAACAGCGCGACAAGGTGCGGGAGTTGGAAAAGAAGCTGGAAAGCCTGCTGCGCGATTTCGAGTATCGTTCGCGCGAAACGGTCAACGCGGTGCAGGAGCGCGCGCAGGCGCTTAAGCTGTCCAAAGACGCCGAGCGCCGCATTGCCAAGATGCGCCGCGAATTTCGCGAGCAGTTCGATTCGACGGTCGTCGCACACGCCACCGGCGCCGACACCGGCGATCCCAACGCCGAGCAGCACGTGGTGAAACATGTCTCCGTCGGCGATATCGTGCGTCTCAAGTCCCTTGGACGCGATGCGAAGGTGCTGCGGCATTTCGATGACGACAGCTTCGAAGTGGCAGTCGGCCCCATGAAGATGAAAGTCGCGCGGGACGATTTTGCCGAGGTCATCGCGCGGGCGGGTGCGAATCCGGTGGCGGCGGCCCGCGCCCGCGGTATCAGCGTATCTCTCTCGCGGGAAGACGACACCGTGCCTACCGAGATCAATGTCATCGGACAGACGGTAGACGAAGCCACGAACGCGGTCGAAAAGTTCGTCGACCGCGCGTTTCTGGCGGGAGCGGTGCGTCTCCGCGTGGTGCATGGAAGCGGCATGGGCATCTTGCGAAAGGCGCTGCGCCAATTCCTGCAAAGCCATCCCCACGTGGCCAGCGTGAGTGAGCCCCCGCAGAACGAGGGCGGCGGCGGAGCGACGGTGGTAGAACTGCGGACGTGAGGAGCTTGTCATCTCGACAGAGGGCTCCAGCCAATCCTCCATACTTGTCATCCCGACCGAGGGCTTCAGCCCGAGTGGAGGGATCTGCGGTGTCCCGCCCCAGTCAGCATCTCTCAGTCGCTGCCACCGAAGGTCCCGGCGCTAGCCCAATGGCGAAGAGCGCCTTCTATTTGCGCTCCACTTCTCCGCTCTCTACACTGAATAGAGCGATGGGCAAAGTTTCACAAACCATCAAAGGCTACCTCTGGTGGACCTATCCTCGCGGCAGCGTCCATTACGATGTGATGGTCACGGTCATCCTCGCCTTCATTTTCCTGGCGCCGCTGTGGATCAACTTCCGCGACAAACCGCAGGAGCGTCCGCCGCGTCAAACCGAAGTGGTGGTGCAACAAGTGGACGACGGCTTCCTCTACAAAGTGGATGCCTCGGCCGTGAAGTCGGACAGCGATGCCGAAATTCGGGAATCTCTGGCTCGCATTATTGAGCCGATTGCGGGCGAGATCACGATCGACCGGTACGAAGCGGTGCACGACAGCAAACACAATGTCATCGCGTATAAGGTCTGGGGACATCGTTGACCCAGGCAGGCCGTTGGCGCTGAGGATTCATTCGTGACCAAGACGAGTATCGAACGGGCATGGATTGCTCTGGTGGTTTGCGTGATAGGTTGCGGCGCAGCGCGGGCGCAGAACCTCGAGTCGGTGCTGACTGCCATGGACAAAGCTGCCGCCGGCTTTCGCACCGCGCAGTGTGACTTCGTGTGGGACCAGTATCAGAGAGTGGTTGACGATCACGACTACCAGAAGGGCACCATGTACTTCCGCCGCCAGGGCAACGACGTACAAATGGCCGCCGACATTACCTCTCCGGCGAAAAAGTATGTCCTGTTTACCGGCGATCTGGTGAGCGTGTATGAGCCCTCGATCGACCAGGTCACGCACTATAGTCCGGGCAAGAACAAGGCCGACTTCGAGAGCTTCCTGGTGCTGGGATTCGGCGGACGCGGCCACGACCTGGAAAAATTGTTCGACGTGAAATTCGCCGGCATGGAGCAGGCGCAGGGCCTGAACGCCGCAAAACTGGAGCTGACACCCAAATCACAAAGAGTAAGAAACATGTTCCAGACCATCACGCTGTGGATCGATCCGGCGCGCGGGGTCAGCGTCCAGCAGAAGTTTCAGGAACCTTCGGGCGACTACCGGCTGGCCAAGTACACCAACATCCAGCTCAATCAGAAAATCCCCGGCGAGGTTTTTAAGCTGAAGACCACAGGGCATACGAAAGTCATCAAGCCGAACGGGTAGGGCTAATTGTCCACCGCCGCTTCGTTCCGCCGCAGTTTCTCCACCCGTTGCGCCATCGCCCACTTCAATGCGTCGATTCCTTCTCCCGTGACCGCGGAGATGGGGAACAGATCCACCTTCTTGCGCTTGCAATAGCGCTTCAGTTTGGCCAGCTTGTCTTTATTGGCGGCATCCATCTTGGAGGCGACAACGATGACCGGTTTGGAATTCAGGCCGCTCCCGAAGTTCGCCAACTCGCGTGAGATGACCTCGTAGTCCTTCACCGGATCGGGACGGCCACTCGCGTCGGAAACATCCACAAGGTGAACCAGCAAGCGGGTGCGCTCGATGTGCCGCAGGAATTGCGTGCCCAGCCCCGCGCCCTGGCTGGCGCCTTCGATGAGCCCAGGAATGTCGGCCACAACAAAGCTGATTTCTTCCGGTGGCTCGCCGGCAGCCACCACGCCAAGATTCGGCTGTAGCGTGGTAAAGGGATAGTCTGCAATTTTGGGGCGCGCCGCCGAAATGCGCGAAATCAGGGTGCTCTTGCCGGCGTTGGGATAGCCGACCAGCCCGACATCGGCCAGCAGCTTCAACTCCAGCCGCAGGGCACGCTCCTCGCCGGGATGACCTTCTTCGTGCTCGCGCGGCGCCTGGTGCGTGGAGGTGGCGAAGCGGGCATTGCCTCGACCGCCTCGTCCGCCGCGCGCCACCACAATGCGCTCGTCGGGACGCGAGAAGTCGTGCACAAGCTCGCCGGTGGTCTCGTCGTACACAATGGTCCCGACGGGCACCTTCAACACGATACTCCCGCCCTCGCGGCCGGTCTTGTTGGAGCCTTCTCCGTGACGGCCGCGCTCGGCCTTATATTCGGGATTGAAGCGGAAGTGCACCAGCGTGTTGTGGCGCTCGCTGGATTCCATGATGACATCACCGCCGTGACCGCCGTCTCCGCCGGACGGACCTCCGCGGGGCACGAACTTCTCGCGCCGGAAGGCCATGCAGCCGTTTCCGCCGTCGCCTGCCTTGATCCGGATTCTGGCTTCGTCAACGAACATATGAGAACAGTGGTCAGTGGTTGGTAGTTACTGGGCAGTGCGGATCTCTTTTCGCGGTTCGACAATCCTCCGCGCTTGTCATCCCGACTGAGGGCTTCAGCCCGAGTGGAGGGATCTGCGGTCCTGCCCGGTCGTCTGGCTCTCGCGTCTCGCTCGATTCGGCGCCGGCGCAACACCGGCCTGACAAAAAGGCCCCGCATCCGCGAGGCCTGGAATCGTCGCTTTCAGCCAACTGAACCAGCCCCACGAACAACCTCGCACGGCTAGTTGCTTGCTGCTAGTTGCTTGCTTCCTGCGGAACCACCGACACGAACTTGCCCATCTGACCACGGTCTTTGAACTCCACCTTTCCGGTCACTTTAGCGAAGAGGGTGTCGTCCTTGCCGCGCCCGACGTTGGCGCCCGGCTTGATGCGCGTGCCGCGCTGCCGCACGATGATGGAGCCGCCCGATACGAGCTGGCCTCCGAAGCTCTTGACCCCAAGCCGCTGCGCATTCGAATCGCGGCCGTTCCGGGAACTGCCTAAACCTTTTTTGTGTGCCATAACAGGTTCCTTTTACGCTGGGCGCGGGGCTGAAGCCCCGCTCTTCTTGCGTGTCGTCCCTGAAGGGACTTGGATTCTCTCGTAACCCCCACCCAGCGCTGAAGCGCTGGGCTATCATCTTCCGCCCCGCCGGCGGGGCTCGATTCCTGGCGCTCCGTCAGCGTTCCACGCCACACTTGCCGGAAACTTCCAGCGCGCCTACGCTGTCAGGTCCTTACCGTCGATGTTAATGCCGGTGATCTTCACTGCGGTGTAGGGCTGGCGATGGCCGTTCAACTTCTTGTACTGCTTCTTCCGTTTGTAGTGGAAGACCAGAATTTTGCCGGCGCGGCCCTGCTCGACCACCTGTCCGGTGACGAACGCATTCGACGGCTTGCCCAGTTCGCCCTCAGCGCCGCTGAACGCCAGCACATCGTCAAACTGCACCTTTTCGCCGCCCGCTTGCGGTACCTTCTCGATCTCAATTACGTCTCCGGGCGCGACGCGATACTGCTTTCCCCCGGCGCGTATGACCGCGTACATGGCAATGCCTCCAATGAACTTTTCGAACCGGGGCAACGCTTCCTTGCGCCGTCTTCGCCTCTGTCGCGCGCGACTCGGCGAGCGTCCCCAGCTTCCATCGCGCACACCGCAGCGCGAGTGGCCTAAACTGTTTGTGCGCTTGCACTTCCCCGAGCGTGGAAGGAAACCTTCACGGAAAGGCGGGGTGTCCCTGACGGGACGTGGTAGTACAGGCAAACCATAGAAGTGTAGCGTGTTTGGGCCATACAGGTCAAATTCAGAAGGCCCTCCGCTCTTCACTTTTTGCTCCTCGCACTTCGCTCTTCGGCTGTTCTTTGCCTTTTGCTTTTTACTCCTCGCCGCCTTTCGCCCTTCTCTGGTCGCACGTGGCGGTTCGCTTCTGTCATCCCGAGCATTCCAGTCCGAACGGAGGAACCTGCGGTTGCTGTTAACTATTCCATAATCTCCAGTCCCTTGATCCCCGCTTTTCCCATTTCGACATCCTATTGTTCAGTTGATAACTCCCCCTCCCCCCTCCGTGCTATTTAGAATCATGCGATTACAAACTTTTTCCCGGCAAGCTATTGACCCCCAGCGGCTTACAAGCAACTGCTTTGTTTGCGCCACTTACAGGCCGACAATTGCCGCCGGTTGGAATAGTTTGGAGGAGGGCGCAGTAATGAATCAGTAATCAGGCTCCGGCCCATCCACTACCCACGATCCACTGCCCACTGACTTCTCAAAGAGCTTTTCCAGCCCGCACACTGGGTGAGTCCGCGAAGACACAAAAACTCTGTCCTCGCAATTCCCTTAATATCGCGCCAAGGCGGTCGCATGCAAGTGCGAAGGTCACGTTGACATGTGACAAAACGAAGGAGAGCGGCTTTAGCAGCGTCCTGAAGCGTGTATAAAACGCGGGCTTCAGCCCCGACGGGAGCTCACAACCTCAATCCTAGCCTGGATCCAAACCCTTGCTGATACTCTTGGCGCGTTCGCCAACCAGATATACATATTTGTCTATGTTTCGATGGACTTCGGTCGACACAATCTTATTCACTGAAGCTGAGTCGTTTCGACGCCTTACCACTTGCTCCAGCTCCACCAGGGCTTCCTTCAACTTCTCCCCCATCTTCTGCGGTCTAGAACGAAGTCTCCCAGACTTTTCGTCCAGCAAGAGCCGAACTTGCAGCGCTCTAGCACAGGAGGCATAGGCATCTACAATCATGGCCATACGGTACGTATCGACGCTGATCATACGCTTAGCATTGTCCAGAAGGTCGTCTGCCACAGTAGCGGTACCGGAAGCAGCAGCCTCCAGCCCGAGGAATGGAATGGGAGTGCCTTCCTCGAAAACCGAAGCCCAAACCGAGAGGGCAATGGAGCGCAAGTATCGCTCAAAGAACCAGGTCGTCCACCAGACATTTCGGCGCCGCTCGCGAAGCATCGGCTCTACCCGGTCCAAAAAGTGTATTCCATCGACCACCAGCGCCTTAGCCTTTCGCAAAGCAGAATCGGCGCCTTTTCCCAAGAAGTCTGCGCGCACGCGATCAGGGTGGTAATGTGGATGCTCTTCCCTTAGCCTTCCGTCCAGCCGTCGGCACATTTCCACCAATGACTCCCCCGGTGTCCCCGGAGTGATAATGACCGCTTCGGCTCCCCAGAGCCTGGCTTGGGCGCGATGCAATTCCACCGTCGCCAAGTCGGAACGGTGTCGGCGGGGATCCGAGGTCCGCAGAATTGCTTCAGCGTCACCCAGCAGGCCCATAGGGCTGAAGACGGGCTTCTTGATGCCAAGCTGACGCCATCGTGAGGTACAGACGCTTTGGTGAATTAATAAACGACTCTCGCACCAGTTTGCGTCAGCCGTGTGCCGGGAGTCAGGCGAGTGGTCCCGCCCCCGAATCTTCGAAGCCAGGTCCCGTCCCCGCCGAACAAGTTTTTCGATGTCCACAAGGCGTGCTCGAAAATCGGGACTCGGAGGCTCTCCCAACCCACTCAGTCGCTGATCCAATCCGTACTGCAAAAGTAAGAGTTCCACGTATTGCTCCACCACGCGGAGAGCTTCGACCCGAAGCTCCTGAGAGTCAGATTCGTATACCCTCGCCTTGGTCTGCTTTGTGTCCTCTATTGGCCAAACCGGTTGAGGAAGGGCTGGGTACTCAAGGGGAAAGGCCACACATTGCAGGGCCTTCTCAAATGCCTCGGTAGCGGAGTGGTACGAACCGGTTGCCGTTGCCAACATGCCACTCCATCGCCACCACCGGACCCAGTCAGCTTGGGCGTCTGTGCCGCCTTGGGATGCCTTTCCCCGTCGTAGGGCAGGAACATCAGCAGCAGGTCCACCTTCCCCATCGCTGCCACGCAATGCCTCCAGAAGTCTGTGGGAGATACGGCCTTCACCAACGAAATGCTTGCCTTCCGGCTCGCTAAGCAATGCCACCTGCGCCTGTGTTTGCAGCATCGCAAACTGCTGATGCCGGATATATGCTTTCTTGTCCTCTCCCACTTCACGTGCGATTGCGCGCATGACTTCCGTGCAGGTGACTCGAAGCTTCTGAGCCACGCCCTGCAATTGTGCCCGGTCTTGCTCTTTGCGCAAGGGCTGAGCTGCCAGCGAAATGCAAAGTACATTGCGTATGTGATTGAGCCTCCGGCAACTTCCTCTGGCGTAACCGTGCGTTTGAATGAGAAAGCTGTTGGCCCTTAAGAGCGCGGACGCCGCCTCGAGTCTTTGGCAGGCTGCCTGGAGGTCCTCCCGATCCCCTGCTCCGGTATGTCGCTCCAGATATCGCTCAGCCGCCTTGCACAAATGGTGGAGCGCTTCGAATACGGCCCCGGGCGCCTCAGACGCGTCCAGCACCTTTTCGTACCATTTGGCTAGCTTGCTATGGATCTCCGGTTCGTCAGACTTGGCGTCCCACTTGGCTAGAATCTCCTGCACCCTGCCCTTCGGCCGGGCCTTGTCCTGGCGCTCCCGAGTTTGCCACAAGACTTGCCGGATGCGTTCCCGGCAGCGCGAGTGTAGCCAGATAAACCCGCCGGCTTTCCGTCGCAGCAGCTTGATTTTTTCCAACTGATTCAGCCAAACCTGCCTTATATCAGGAGCGTCGTCTGGGTACCTTTCGTCCCCCTTGACCTCATCTTCCTCGCCTTCGAGCAATACCGCGTCACTCCAGACGATGGAAAGGAAACGCGGCCGTTGCATCAAGACCAAGGCATGAAGAAACCTTTTCCGGTCTTTCTGGCCCCTGGTCCACTTAATAGCGGAAGCAACCACCTGGTCTTCAGAGAATGGATTCACCTCGCGCATGCCCTTTTCCAATCGCACGTGGGCGAATCGTTCGGGCTGCTTCTTGCCGTCAATTCCCAGTTCCGCCATCAAGCCCGTCGGCAACCCATCCGGAGTCCTTGGGGACCGGCACATGAGCACGACCGAGATACGAGGCGATTGTTCCTCACACAACTTCATGATCAAATGGACGAACGCTACAGAACAACTTGATTTGTCCTCATTGCAATCGCGGCGGTCCAACCAACCATGGGGATAGTGGGGATCGTCAAACACGGTTTCGCCCGTGTTGGCTCCTGGGGTCTCGCGTGCATTCAAAAAAATGATCCATGGTTTATCCACCGTGCTCATGACAAGCGCGAGTTCGCGGATGCGTCGCTCGGTGTCAGTCTCGCGGTAGGTTGGCACCCAATTCTCCTGCCCTAATCTGCGGTAGGTGGCTTCCAGCAACACTTCAAAGAGGTTATCCGTCCTCGAGATGTCGTTCATGTCCAGCCAGAGGCATACATTTCTAGTTTCCAGTTGGCAGAACGCCTCGATGCAGGCGGAAGTCATGCCTCGCACCTGGTCCGCTGCTGTGGCAACGATAAGTCTCGCCACATTGTGCTCTCCATCTTCGTTGAGACGCTTCAGGCGATCGACTAATGCAGCAGAGAAGCTCTTGCCGGCTCCATTGCGGTCGGGCTTGCTTCGGAGGGGAGGCAGCGTAAGACGGGATACAGAAGGAAACAGACCTCCGAATGGGGGCAGGTTTCTCCGGATTGTCTGGTAAAGCTGCAGTAATAACAGTCCATAATTGGTATGTTTGAGAACGACCAGACCGTCGCTCTTTCGTTTCGTACTATGACAGTAATCCCGGGCGAAGGCCCTTATGCCGGACTCTTGGTTGGAGATGTCCTCGTCGTTGTAGCAAAGCCAAAATATCTTGAAGTCATCATCCAAGTTCTGTCCAGCGTACTTCATCAGCTCGAGCGTCCGACGGTCGTCACCTGAAACGCCCATCACGAGCAGGTGGTTCTGGAAGGGGTGTTTTCCCTCGGTGTGTGCTTCAGCCCTGCCCCTACCCGCCTGAAGATACTCCAGAAACCTGACCTTGTCCTGGTCTGAAGGATCAGCATCCAAAGAATAGTCGGCCCGCAGGGAATGGCGGTTTCCGTGAAACTTAACTAGGGATCGCACATCAGAGACCGCCGACCAATGAGGCAGGTTGTCCCCCAAGTGCACTTCGAACACTTGTAACGGATTCTTGGCCTCCGCGAAGGCCCTTTCCAGCAGGTCATCAAAATTCGTAGTCAGGATGAGGTTTAAACGTAGGGCGCCCGCCAATACCCCGAGCATAGTGTGGTTCAAGGAGGGATACTTTCCCTTGAGTACCTCGCGCAGACATGCGTCCACGATCTCCTGTCTCGCGGCCCCCAAGGAGGATCGAGGATAGCCCCGACCTCTCGCCTCATGCTTCAGCCTCGACAAGAAGAGTAAAGCCGTACGCCACTCGGCCATAGCGCCGATCCCTTGTTGCACAACCGGAATCTCCCGCTTCTCTTCTCTAGATACGCTCGCATTATCCGGCAACAACTCCACCAATCGCTTCCATAGTTCAGTTAGGTAGTTCGGCCGGTTCTTGTTCTGGTCGCGATCCTGGAATGGAGGCCATTGATCCGTACGAGGATGCCACCGATACCAGTCTTGGCTCTGGGTCCTGAGCAAGTCTTTGTTGCCAAGTGCCAGCCATATACAACGCTGCAAGTAAGGCTTTAGCTCGTACACCAGGGGCGCGCCGGATGGAGCAGAAAATCCAGCACCGATGATCGGTACAAATCCGTAGCCGGACCGGCGTTCTTCCTGAATAAGCTCGATGAACTTTTCGCTGGCTTCGTGTGTAACGACGTAGGATTCAGCGTCGTGTTCGATGGGGTTAGGATCGACCGGGTTGACTATCCATCGCTCTCCAGCTCTTCTTTCGTTCGGCGCTGCTCTCATGTTTACCTTCTAGATAGGTTATCCATGTCCTGGGATAGACAGGCACACCTGGAGCACACGCCGCTGCAAGAAGGTTTTGAATTATCGACTGACTTTGAAACCCCAATCATCGACGAAGAGCGCGGGCTCGTGCTTGCCCCGGTCGGTGATTTTAGCACGACGATGTCGGGACGTGTTCTAGCTCTCGAAGACTTTCTCCAGGCTCTCGTAGATGATGGGGATGGTGCAAAGCTCGGGGAGCTTGAGCCAATGGCGGTGGACTTCGGGGTCGGCCTGGGCTTCGGAGCGCATTTCGGGCGACGTCCAATAACGCACGTGCAGGAAGCGGTCGGGGCGGTCGGAGTCGCGATGCAGCGAATCGCGGCTGTAGCCCTTGGCGCTCATGAGAGTGTAAAGCTCGCGCAAGGCGCTCAGCAGGTCTTCCTCTTTGCCGGGCAGCGCCTCCAGGATTGCCATTGATACGATTTCCTTAGCCATGTTTTTTTCGTCCCTCGCCATTGCTTGCGGTCTTCTGTTCTGAATCTTGGCTGACGTTGTCCGGCGGTAATCAGCCGCATGAAATTCGTGGCCCCGGCACTGTTGGTCGTCCCGGCGATCAGGCCGAAAACATCGCCGGGCGAAAGCGCCTGCAAGCGTAACAGTTCCTGCTCGGCAAAGTCGGCCATTCGCGCCGCAGAAAGATTCGCCGGACAGCGCAGCGGGGTCACGCCCCAGAGCAGGTTCATGCGGTTGCACACCGCATCCTGGTGGGTAAAGGCGTAAATGCCGGCGGCAGGCCGGTACTTCGAGAGCATGCGCGCGGTAGTGGCGGTTTCCGTAAAGACCGCGATGGCGCGGATGTTGAGGTCGCGCGCGGCGTGGGCCATGGACTCGCAGACGGTCTCCGCGATGGACAACTGGCGGTCGGCGCGATGCTCAGGCCGCAACGGCTGAAAAGGGCTGGACTCCGCCTCGGCCACGATGCGCGCCATCATCTCGACGGCTTCGCGAGGGTACTTGCCAACCGCGCTTTCGCCGGAGAGCATGACGGCGTCGGTGCCGTCGAAGATGGCGTTGGCGACGTCGCTGGCCTCGGCGCGTGTGGGCCGCGGGTTCTCGGTCATGGACTCGAGCATCTGGGTGGCGGTGATGACCGGTTTGCGGAAATCGAGGGCGCGGCGGATGACGTGCTTCTGGATGAGCGGCACCTTCTCGGGCGCGACTTCCACACCGAGATCGCCGCGGGCCACCATCACGCCGTTGGCGACATCGAGGATGGAGTCGAGATTGTCGATGGCCTGGGGCTTCTCCAGTTTGGCGATCAGAGGAGCGACGCCACCGCGCGCCGTAATGGCACGGCGCGCCCGCACAACGTCGTCGGCGGTGCGGACAAACGAGATCGCTATCAGATCGACCGCATGCTTCAAGCCGAAGTCGAGGTCTTCCTCGTCCTTTTCGGTGAGCGACGGAATGCTGACATTGGTTCCCGGCAGATTGATGCCCTGGTGCTCGCCCAACAGCCCGCCGTTCAACACCTCACAGATGACGTCGGCGCCGGAGACCTCTTTCACCCGCAGCTCAATGCGGCCGTCGGAAAGCAGGATTTGCTCTCCCGGTTTCACATCGAGCGCCAGGTCCTGATAGGTGGTGGAGATGAGATCGGCGGTGCCCATCACATCCCGGGGAGTGATGGTGACGGTCTGCCCGGTCTGGAGGGCGGTGGCCGCGCGGTCCGTAAGCCGGCCGGTGCGGATCTTCGGGCCTTGCAGGTCCTGCAGAATGCAGATGGTGCGGCCGAGTTCGCCGGCGACCTTGCGCAGACGGCGAATCACGCGCGCGTGGTCCTGGTGGGTGCCGTGGGAAAAGTTGAGCCGTGCGACATCCATGCCACGCAGCATCAGCTCCCGCATCATGGCCTCCGAATCGCTGGCCGGACCGATGGTGCAGACGATCTTGGCCCGCCGGCGGAGAGCGGCGGCGTTGTCAATCTTCTCGCGCAGCTTCTGGGGATCAGTGTCCATCGGTTACTCGCCGCGGCGGGTCACAGCGAATGCACCCGCTTGGGTTCAGAAGCGATCTCGGAATGCGCTCCGAACAGGAAACGCGGATAGCGCAAGGCGTTGAATTCAGCGCCGATCAGCATGACGATGGAGACGATGTAAAGCCAGAGCAGCAGAGCGATCGCGGTGGCTACCGAGCCGTAAATGACGTCATAGTTCGCGAAATGGCGAAGGTAGAAGCCGAATACCAGGGTGGAAGCGAACCACAGCACGGTTGCCAGCGCCGAACCCGGCAGCACGCGGTGCCAGGGCTGGGTGCGCGGCACACCGTGATGGTAGATGAGCGCAATCACGGCAATGCTGGTAAGCGCAGCGATGATCCAGCGCAATGCGGTCCACAGTCCAAGCACGTAGGGGCCGAGCTCATGGCCAACGTGGTACACGATCCAGGTCTCGATCTGATTGCCAAATACCAGCAGGATTGATGCAAACACCATGGGAACGCCGGCCAGGACAACCAGCAGGAAGGCAATCATTCTTTCCTTCACCAACCCCCAGATTTTGGGCATCTGGTACGCGTTGCGGAAACCTTCCATCCAGGAGATCATCACGCCCGAGCCGGTCCACAAAGTAATGACTGCGATGGTAATCAGAAACTTCAAGCCGACCGGCTTGTTGCCGCTGAAGTACTGCAGGACCGACGGCCGGGTCCCTTCGGGCAGGATCCGCCCAACGGCATGGCCGATCTCACGGGTGAATGCCGTTGTGGTGCGCGATTCAGAGAGCACAGACGCCACCAGAAGCACTGCGGGAAACAAGGTGAAGATGGCCGAGAAAGCCGCGCCTTTGGCCACCGCAAAGGCGTCGTGCTGGAAGGCCTTCCACAACGCCAGACGAAGATGTTCAAAAAAACGCGTCATACCAAGAATAGCCAGTCCTGTCAGCGCGTAATGAAAGTCTACACAGACTAGCAACAAGGGGCGACTGCAATCGTCGCCCCTTGCGTGTGACGGTCCTTATATCCGGTCAGTTACTCGGCCGCAAGTTCCTCGGCTTCGTTCTCGCCCTCGTGGCGCAGCAGCTCCAGCGCCCGCTCGGCTTCCTCGTAGGCGGCCGTGACTTCTTCCTGCACCTTGGCAGCGGCCTCCTCCATCTCCTGCGAGAGCCGGACATTGCGGTAGTACTCCATGCCGGTGCCCGCGGGGATGAGACGGCCCACGATGACGTTTTCCTTCAGACCGCGCAGATGGTCAACAGCGCCCTGGATCGAGGCCTCGGTAAGCACGCGCGTGGTCTCCTGGAACGATGCCGCCGAGATGAAGGAATCGGTCGAGAGCGAGGCTTTGGTGATGCCGAGCAGCAGCGGACGGCCGGTGGCGGGCTTGCCGCCGTTGGCAATCGCCTTCTCGTTCTCTTCGCGGAAGCGGAACTTGTCGATCTGCTGTTCCAGCAGGAACGAGGTGTCGCCCACGTCCTCCACTTTGACCCAACGCATCATCTGGCGGACGATCACCTCAATGTGCTTATCGCTGATGTTCACACCCTGGAGCCGGTAGACTTCCTGGATTTCGTTCACCAGATAAGCCTGCAGTTCCTTCTCTCCCAGCACGGCCAGGATGTCGTGCGGGTTGAGCGGGCCATCCATCAGCGGCTCGCCGGCGCGGATACGCTCGCCTTCCTGCACGTTGATGTGAACGCCGCGCGGCACCTGGTATTCCTTCTCGGTGCCGTTGTCGGCCACCACGTAAATCTTGCGCTGGCCCTTGGCGACGTCGCCGAACTTCACCACGCCATCGATCTCGCTGATGACCGCGGTTTCGCGCGGCTTGCGAGCTTCGAACAATTCCACCACGCGCGGCAGACCGCCCGTGATGTCCTTGGTCTTGGTGGTTTCGCGCGGGATCTTCGCCAGCACATCGCCCGGAGTCACCGTATCGCCGTCCTGCACCATCAAGTGAGCGCGCGACGGCATCAAGTAGCGTTTGCTGCCCTTGGCGCCCTTAATGACGATGGTCGGCTGACGCTTTTCGTCCGGGGAATCCACCACCACGTGACGCGAGAGCCCGGTCACCTCGTCCACTTCCTCGTGCAGAGTCATGCCTTCCTGAAGGTCCTTGAACTGCACCGTGCCGCCAATCTCGGTGAGGATGGCGAAGGTGTAAGGATCCCACTCCACCAGCACGTCTCCCAGAGACACCTGCTGCCCGTCTTCGACCTTGACCTTGGCGCCATACACAACGGCATAGCGTTCCTTTTCGCGGCCCTTGTCGTCCACGATCGCGATGGAACCGTTGCGGTTCATCACCACCAGATGGCCTTCCTTGGCCCGGACGGTCATAAGGTTGATGAAGCGCACCGAACCGTTGTTCTTGGCATCCAGGCGCGACTGCTCGCTGACCCGCGACGCCGTACCGCCGATGTGGAAGGTCCGCATGGTGAGCTGTGTTCCCGGCTCGCCGATGGACTGCGCCGCAATGACACCCGTCGCCTCACCCAGTTCGACCAGCCGGCCGGAGGCCAGGTTACGGCCGTAGCACATCACGCAGACGCCACGCTTCGACTCGCAGGTCAGCACCGAACGAATCTTCACCCGCTCGATACCTGCCGCCTGCACTGCACCGGCCAGGTCTTCAGTGATCTCCTGGTTGATGTCAACGATGATGTTGCCTTCGTAGTCCTTGATCTTCTCCAGCGAAACACGCCCCACGATACGGTCACGCAGCGGCTCGATGATCTCGCCCGATTCCACGATCGAGGTCACATAGATGCCATCCACGGTGCCGCAATCGTATTCGCTGATGATCACGTCCTGGGCCACGTCGACCAGGCGGCGCGTCAGATATCCCGAGTCCGCCGTCTTGAGAGCGGTATCGGCCAGGCCTTTGCGAGCGCCGTGGGTCGACACGAAATACTCCAACACCGTCAGGCCTTCTCGGAAGTTTGCCGTAATCGGCGTCTCGATGATTTCGCCCGAAGGCTTGGCCATCAAGCCTCGCATACCCGAGAGCTGACGAATCTGCTGTTTTGAACCGCGAGCGCCGGAGTCGGCCATGATGTAGATCGGGTTGATCTCTCCGGCCTTGTCCATGCGCTGCATGTTGCCGAACATCTCGTCGGCCACCTTCTCGGTAATCGCCGACCAGATTTCGACGACCTTGTTATAGCGCTCGCCGTTGGTAATGGCACCGTCCAGATACTGCTGCTGAACAGCGATGACTTGCTTCTCGGCATCGCGCACCAACCCCTGTTTGCCCGGCGGAATGACCATGTCGTCAATACCGATGGACAATCCTGCTTTGGTTGCGTAGTGGAAGCCGAGCTGCTTAATGCCGTCCAGCATCCGCACCGTGGTTTCCAGTCCGAAGCGCAGGTAACAGTAATTCACCAACTGGCCGACGCCCTTCTTCTTGAGCAGGCCATTGACGTACGGCATCTCGGCTGCGCCGCGCTTCAAGTGGTCGTTCATGATGGCGCGGCCCACCGTGGTCGAGATGAACTGACGCTCGAAGTTGGTGGGCTCGGTATGAATCACGTCTTGATCGTCATACGCGGTGGTGAGGTCGATCACCTCGCCCGAGTAACGCAGCCGAATGGGAGTCAGGGTCTCCACCTCTCCGGCTTCTTTGGCCAGCAGGACTTCGTCGATGTTGGCGAACGCGCGCCCCTCGCCCTTGGCGCCGGGCTTGGCTTTCGTCAGGTAGTAAATACCCAGCACCATATCCTGGGTGGGCACGGTAATCGGCTGACCCGATGCTGGCGACAGGATGTTGTGCGAAGCCAGCATCAAAACGCTGGCTTCCACCTGCGCTTCGGGCGACAGCGGAATGTGCACCGCCATCTGGTCGCCATCGAAGTCGGCGTTGAACGCGGTGCAAACCAGGGGATGGATCTTGATGGCTTTGCCTTCCACCAGCACCGGCTCAAACGCCTGAATACCCAGGCGGTGAAGCGTGGGAGCTCGGTTCAGCAGCACCGGATGGTCTTTGATGACCTCTTCCAGGATGTCCCAAACGATAGGCTCCTGCGCCTCCACCATCTCTTTGGCCTGCTTGATGGTGGTGCAATGTCCGGTCTGCTCCAGACGGTGATAGATGAACGGCTTGAACAACTCGAGGGCCATCTTCTTGGGCAGACCACACTGGTGCAGCTTGAGATCGGGACCAACCACGATGACCGAGCGGCCGGAGTAGTCCACGCGCTTGCCCAGCAGGTTCTGGCGGAAGCGGCCTTGCTTGCCTTTCAGCGTGTCGGACAGCGACTTGAGCGGGCGGTTGTTGGCGCCACGCAGGACGCGTCCCCGGCGCCCGTTGTCGAACAGCGCGTCCACGGCTTCTTGCAGCATGCGCTTCTCGTTGCGCACGATCACTTCCGGCGCGTGCAGGTCCATCAGCTTCTTCAACCGGTTATTGCGGTTGATGACGCGGCGATAGAGGTCGTTCAAATCGGAGGTCGCGAAGCGGCCGCCGTCGAGTGGAACCAGGGGACGCAACTCCGGCGGAATGACCGGGATTACATCCAGAATCATCCAGTTTGGCTTGTTGCCGCTCTTACGGAACGCTTCGACCACCTTCAAGCGCTTGGCGTACTTCAGGCGCTTCTGCACCGACGTTTCGGTGCGCATCTTTTCGCGCAGTTCGGTTGAAAGCGTCTCCACCTCAACCCGCTTCAGCAGTTCCTTG
Organism: uncultured Acidobacteriaceae bacterium; assembly: GCA_963791975.1. Classification (GTDB taxonomy): domain Bacteria; phylum Acidobacteriota; class Terriglobia; order Terriglobales; family Acidobacteriaceae; genus Bog-257. The sequence goes on from CAWBUJ010000001.1 coordinate 944,388, forward strand.
ATCGCCTCGGCGCCCATCATGGCCTTGAAGCCGCTGGCGCGATGCGCCTGGTCGAGTTCACGATACTTGGTTTCGTCCTTGATGACCTCGTGATCTTTCACCGGAGCATCGCCGGCTTCCACCACGACATAGGCCTCGAAGTAGAGGACCGACTCCAGTTCGCGCAGGGAGATGTCGAGGATGTGCCCGATGCGGCTGGGCAGGCCCTTGAAGAACCACACATGGGAGCAAGGCGAAGCCAGCTCGATGTGACCCAGGCGCTCGCGGCGCACTTTGGAGAGCGTGACCTCCACTCCGCACTTGTCGCAGATCACGCCACGGTGCTTCATGCGCTTGTACTTGCCGCACAGGCACTCCCAGTCGGTCACCGGTCCGAAGATACGGGCGCAGAACAGGCCATCGCGCTCCGGTTTGAAGGTGCGGTAATTGATGGTTTCCGGCTTGGTGACTTCTCCGTGAGACCAGCTGCGAATCTTCTCCGGCGAAGCCAGGCTGATGCGGATGGCGTCGAAGTCGGCGATGGGATTTCCGAGATCAAATGGACTCGATCGGTACAAAATGCCTCCTCCCCTGCGCGACCCTTGACGGTGGACTGCAGGGACTCGCGGCCCATGCGCGGCCGCTGGCGGCTCCCGGTGGTTCTTACTTTTTGGCTGCTGCCTCCTGCGGGAGCGAAGGAGGCAACTACCCAACTTTTTCTGCGACTTTGGCCTAGTCGGCCGCGATCGGAGCTGCGGCGAGCGTCTTGCGCTCGTTGGTCTTAATCAGCTCCACGTCGAGGCACAACGACTGCAATTCGCGAATCAGTACATTGAACGACTCAGGCACACCCGGCTCGATCGCCGCTTCGCCTTTGACGATGGCCTCATAAATCTTGGTGCGGCCATAAACGTCATCGGACTTCGCGGTCAGCAGTTCCTGCAGGATGTAGGCTGCGCCGTAGGCCTCCAGGGCCCAGACTTCCATTTCTCCGAAGCGCTGACCGCCGAACTGCGCCTTGCCGCCCAGCGGCTGCTGGGTGATCAGCGAGTACGGTCCGATCGAACGCGCGTGGATCTTGTCGTCCACCAGATGCGAGAGCTTGAGCATGTAGATATAGCCCACGGTCACGGGCTGCTCGAATTTCTCGCCTGACATTCCGTCGTACAGATAGGTCTTGCCGGACTCCGGCAGGTTGCCCTGCGCCAGCAGCGATTTGATCTCGCCTTCCTTGGAACCGTCAAACACCGGGGAGCTGAAGTAGACCGCTTCCTTCATGCCGTCGGCCACCCGCTCCAGGGTTTCGTCGTCCAGGTTGGCGAACTCGTCCACAAACGGCGTGTCCTTGAACATGGTCTTGAGTTCGCGGCGCACATGTTCGGCTTTCGAGTTCTCCTTCAACAGTTCGTTAATCTTCTGCCCCAGGGCATGACCGGCCCAACCGAGGTGGGTTTCAAGGATCTGGCCCACGTTCATACGACTCGGCACACCCAGCGGATTCAGAACGATTTCCACCGGCGTACCGTCTTCGAGATACGGCATGTCCTCTTCCGGCAGGATGCGCGCGATGACGCCCTTGTTTCCGTGGCGCCCGGCCATCTTGTCGCCCACGCTCAGCTTGCGTTTCATGGCGATATAAACCTTCACCAGCTTGATGACGCCCGGCGGAAGCTCATCGCCCTTCTGCAGCTTTTCGACCTTCTCGCGGACAATCTTGCGCAGAACGTCAATCTGGCGCGAGGTCATCTCTTCAATTTCGTCGATCTGCTCGTTGATGCGAGGGTCCTTATCGGGGAACTTGATGCGCTTGAGGTTGCGCGTCGAGATGTGCTCGATGATGTCCCGGTCAAGAATCACGCCTTTGGTCAGCAGCCGCTTATTGGTGCGCTCGTCATGCAGGTCGGCCAGGACTTCCTTGCCGCCCAGCAGCGCTTCCAAGCGCTTCAAACGCTCGTCGGTGAGGATTCGGATCTCGTCCGCCAGGTTCTTCTCCAGCTTGGCAACCTGCTCGGACTCGATGAACTTGGCGCGTTCGTCCTTCTCCTGGCCTTTGCGGGAGAAGATCTTTACGTCCACCACCGTGCCTTCAATTCCGGGAGGGCAGGTGAGTGAGGCATCGCGAACGTCGCCGGCTTTCTCGCCAAAGATGGCGCGCAACAACTTCTCTTCCGGCGTGAGCTGGGTTTCGCCCTTGGGCGTCACTTTGCCTACCAGGATGTCGCCCGCCTTCACCGTCGCGCCGATGCGGATGATGCCGCTCTCGTCGAGATCGCGCAAAGCCGACTCGCTGACATTGGGAATGTCGCGAGTGACTTCCTCCGGACCGAGCTTGGTGTCGCGCGACTCGATCTCGAACTCCTCGATGTGGACGGAGGTGTAATAGTCCTCCTTGACCATCTTCTCGGAAACCAGGATCGCGTCTTCGAAGTTGTAGCCGCGCCACGGCATGAATGCGACCAGCACGTTGCGGCCGAGCGCCAGTTCGCCCATGTCGGTGCAGGGCCCATCGGCGATGACTTGCCCCTTGGCTACCCGCTGGCCTTTCTTCACGATCGGCCGCTGGTTGATGCAGGTGTTCTGGTTGGAGCGCTTGAACTTGGTGAGCTGATAGATATCGCTGCCCACCTCACGCGAAAGCTGCATGGGATGATGCTCGCCCTCGACGCGCACGATGATGCGCTCGGAATCCACGGAATCGATTATGCCGCTGCGGCGTGCCAGCACGACTGCACCAGAGTCGCGTGCCGTCACGCCTTCCATGCCCGTGCCGACAATCGGGGCCTGGGCGCGAAGCAAAGGCACCGACTGGCGCTGCATGTTAGCGCCCATCAGAGCGCGGTTGGCATCGTCATGCTCCAGGAACGGCACCAGCGAGGCAGCCACCGAAACCAGCTGCTTGGGACTGACATCGATGTAGTCAACTTCGTCGCGGTTGACCAGCACGAAGTTACCGGCCTTACGGGCATTGACCAGCTCCGCTACAATGCGGCCCTTGTCGTCGATCTCGGCATTGGCCTGCGCGATGACGTGGCGGTCTTCCTCCCAGGCCGAAAGGTAGAAGGAGAACGGCTCGAAGTCGATAGGCTTCTTGCGACGCTCCTTCAGGTCGTTGTTGGCCTTGATTACCTCGACCTTTTCGAGGTGGTCCCCGACGCGGTACTCGCTGTCGCCGGCATTGACCACGCTGATGAAATCGAGCACGCGTCCGTTCTTCACCTTGCGGTACGGCGACTCGATGAAACCATAGTCGTTGATGCGGGCGTAGCAGCTCAGCGACGAGATCAGGCCGATGTTCGGACCTTCCGGCGTCTCAATTGGGCAGATACGTCCGTAGTGCGTGGGGTGAACGTCGCGCACTTCGAACCCGGCGCGCTCCCGCGAGAGACCGCCCGGCCCCAGCGCGGAGAGACGGCGCTTGTGAGTGATCTCGGAGAGCGGATTGGTCTGGTCCATGAACTGCGACAATTGCGACGAACCGAAGAACTCGCGAATGGCCGCCATCACCGGCTTGGCGTTGACCAGGTCGTGCGGCATGGCCGTGGACATCTCCTGGTACACGCTCATCTTTTCCTTGATGGCGCGCTCCATGCGGACCAGACCGATGCGGAACTGGTTCTCCAGCAGTTCGCCGACCGCGCGTACGCGGCGGTTGCCGAGGTGATCGATGTCGTCCACCGTGCCGATGTTCTTGCGCAGCTTGAGCAGGTAACGGATGGTCCCGTAGAAGTCATCCGGCTCCAGCGTGCGGTGGTCAAGGTGGGTGGCGTCTTCGCTCTCGAAAAGCTTGATGTTGAACTTCAAGCGGCCCACGCGCGAAAAGTCGTACTTGCGCGAGTCGAAGAACATGCCGTGGAACAGCGAGGTCGCCGTATCCAGCGTCGGGGGATCGCCGGGCCGCAATTTGCGGTAGATCTCGATCAACGCTTCCTGCGGCGTCTTCACCGAATCGCGGCGCAACGTGGCGCTCACAACCGTGCCTACGTCGTCGCGCTCCGGGAAGAACACGTGCAGCTCGGCCACGCCTGCGTCCATCATCTTCGAAAGCTTCTCAGCCGTGAGCTCAGAGTTGGCTTCCAGCAGGACCTCGCCGGTGTTGGTATCAACCACATCGGCGGCAACAAATGCACCTTCCAGATCGCTGATGTCCACCTCAATCTCGGAGATGCGGTGTCTCTGAATTTCCTTTAGCCCCGCGGCCGTGACTTTGCGGCCGGAGTGGACAATTTCTTCTCCACTCTTGGTGGCGATGCGGTGGGCCAGCTTCATGCCGACCAGGTTTGTCGGATGGTCGGAGGCCGGGTCCAGGGTCCAATACAGTTTTTTGTCGTGCAGGGCGATGCGGTCCACGGTGTAAAACGTGCGGAGGATGTCCTCATCCGAACGCAAGCCCAGCGCGCGCAGGAAGATGCTTCCCAGGAACTTGCGCTTGCGGTCAATGCGCACGTACAGCACGTTCTTCTGGTCGTACTCGAATTCCACCCATGAGCCGCGGTAGGGGATGATCTTTCCCAGGAAGTAGGTGCGATTGTTGGCGGTCTCGAAGAACACGCCCGGCGAACGGTGCAACTGGCTGACAATGACGCGCTCGGTGCCGTTGATGATGAACGTGCCGTTGGCGGTCATCAGCGGAATGTCGCCGAAGAACACCTCCTGCTCCTTCATGTCACGAATGGAGCGGTTGCCGGTGTCCGGGTCCTTATCGTAGATGGTGAGACGCATCGTGACTTTCAGCGGCGCGGAGTAGGTCATCCCGCGCTCCTCGCATTCCGCCACGTCATACTTCAGCTGCAATCCAACCGGGTCGCCGCATTTGTTGCAGAAGTCCGGCGTGTTCGCGTTGTAGGTGCCGCACTTGGTGCACAGCACATCGCCCAGATGAAACGGGTCGGTCTTCACCGTAGCGCCGCAATTGCGGCAGGTGGTACGCAGGTGGTTCAGCCCTTTCAGGTGGCCACACTTGCACTCCCAGTTGCCGATGGCGTACTCGACAAAGTCCAGCTGCGAAACGTTGCGGAAATCGGTGATGGGAAACACCGACTGGAAGACCGCCTGCAAACCGGCGTCATCACGCTCGCTGGGCAGCGCATCCATCTGCAGGAAGCGGTCATACGAGCGCTTCTGCACCTCGATCAGGTTCGGGATCTGGATGGTCGCGGGAATTTTTGAAAAATCGAAACGATTTCGATTGGCAGTTTTCTGTTGCGCCATGTATAAAGCTCCTAAGTCAGTGCCGGCCAGCCCGCTCGCGCGGGGCCGTGCAAGCCGCTAATGCGGAAATGCGACGCGGATAACTGTGGTCGCACGCGTGACAGGTTGAGGCTCGAAAGAGACCGGCAGCGGAGTTTGCACGCAAAACGACGACGCGCCCGCAGAGACAGAAGTCCCCGCAAGCGCCGTTCGAGGCGTCGTGCAATCCCATGACCATTCCGTCCGGGAATTCGGCATTGGTTGTGCCGCGATGTTCTTAGCTTCCCGCGCCAGTATCTTCAGGCCTTGTCCTCAGCAGCCGAACCGTCGCGTCTGAGCTGACACTCCAGTTGGGCTTGCCGCCTGCCACTCATCTGTTTGATGTCCGAATCCGCTCTGGGATTCGGCCTCAACGATGCCCGGGAATTCCGCGGTCCCGGCTGAAGGGAACCGCTCCACTTCCTCGGCTTCATCGCGCCTCTTCACGGCCGCTCCAACGTGAAGAGGAACGTAGCCGCCGCCCCGTACTCCCGCAGGCGGCAGCAGCCATAACTCCGGTCAGCGTGCCCGGAGTAACTTGCCCCGTTCCGTCGTCAGAACGGGGCGGGATCCTTTACTTCACTTCAACGGTCGCGCCCGCTTCGGTGAACTTCTTCTTGATGTTCTCGGCTTCTTCCTTCGAGACGCCTTCCTTGACAGTCTTCGGGGCGCCATCGACCAGGTCCTTGGCTTCCTTCAGACCCAGGCTGGTGACCTCGCGGACCGCCTTGATCACGTTGATCTTGTTCGCGCCCACCGCCGTCAGGACGACCGCAAATTCGGTCTTCTCTTCGGCCGGGGCCGCTGCCGCGCCGGCGCCCGCGCCGGCCGCACCCGCCATCATGACGGGGGCCGCTGCCGCCGCCGAGACGCCAAGGCGCTCTTCCAATTTCTTCACCAGGGCTGCCGCATCCAAAAGCGTCAGGCCTACAATTTGCTCTTCCAACTGCTGTAGATCCGCCATGTGTTTCTCCACCTGTTCGTTATTCGTTGTCGTTGATTTCGTTATCGGTCTTCGAGGCTTCCAATGTGCCGCCGCATGCCAGACTCACGCAGGCGGTACGCCTCACAACGGATAACGCAATCTTTTCGGCAGCGCTTGCGCGCTTCCAAACCTGTTCTTACTTCGATCGGGTGCAGCGTCGCGCTTACGCGCCGGCGGCTTCGCCCGAGGCAAACTTGTTCTTCTCGACGCCCTGGTTCAGCACCACGGCCACGTCGCGGCCCACCGCATTCATCACCGTCACCAGGCGCTGCGCCGGAGCGTTCACGAGGAACAGCAGCCTGGAGTAAATCTCTTCCTTCGACGGCATACTGGCCAACGCGTCAATGTCCTTGATCGCGATGACCCGGCCTTCCACGATGCCGGCCTTGAAGGTGTACTCCGGGTTGTCCTTCGCATACTTGCTGAGCGCCTTGGCCAGCGCGACCGGGTCGCCGCTGGTGTAGGCGATCGAGGTCACACCGGCGAGTTCTTTCATCGCCTCTTCCACCTGCGTGCCCTTGGCCGCGCGCTCGGCCAGCGTGTTCTTCACCACGCGGTAATGTCCGCCCACGCTGCGCACGGTTTTGCGAAGCTCGAAATCCTTCTCCACCGTCAGCTTGCTGAACGTGCCCACGATGGCGTGGCTTGCGCTCCGGAACTCTTCCGTGAGCTTCTCAACCTGCTCAATCTTCTTTGCTTTCGTGACAGCCATCTTAAGATCCTTGTTCTGCTGCGCTCGGTGGCGCCAGCCGATTTTTGGGGTCAGCAAAACGCGCGACTAAGCTCGCGCAGCAGCCTCCACAGCCGAGGTGTCGATCGGGACACCGGGACCCATGGTCGAGCTGAGATAGCAACCCTTGATGTATTTGCCCTTGGCAACGCTGGGCTTCGCCTTGATCACGCTGGTAATCACCGTCGCCGCGTTCTCCACCAGCTTCTCGGGCGGGAACGAAATCTTGCCTACGGGCACGTGCACCAGCGCCGTCTTATCGGTGCGGAACTCCACCTTGCCGGCCTTGGTTTCTTTTACCGCGGAGGCAACGTCGAAGGTCACGGTCCCGGTCTTCGGGTTAGGCATCAATCCGCGCGGACCGAGCACCTTCCCCAGGCGGCCAACCGACTTCATCATGTCGGGCGTGGCGATGACGGCATCGAAGTCGGTCCAGTTTTCCTTCTGGATCTTCTCCACCATGTCCTCGCCGCCCACGATGTCTGCGCCAGCCGCTTCGGCCTCGCGCACCTTCTCGCCGCTGGCGATCACCAGCACCTTCTTCGATTTGCCCAGCCCATGCGGCAGAACCACTGTGCCGCGGACCATCTGGTCGGCATGTTTGGGATCGACTCCCAGCCGCATCGTCAGGTCCACGGTCTCGTCGAACTTGGCGAATTTCACCTTCTGCAAAAGCGGCACCGCGTCTTGCAGCGTGTACGAACGGGCTTCGACGCCCTTGCGCGCCTTCTCGATGTTCTTTCCGGATTTCTTCATTGCACTCCTTGTCTCCCACCGCCGGTCCCTGTTGCCGACCGGCCGTGGTATCTGCGACTGCGGTCTGGCGACCGCGAAACTTGTACTACGCCGTAACCTCAATGCCCATCGAGCGTGCGGTACCCTTCACGCTTTTGACCGCCGCGTCCAGAGACGCTGCGTTCAGATCGGGCATCTTCTGCCTGGCAATTTCCATGACCTGCTTTTCGCTCACCTTGCCGACTTTGTCTTTGTTGGGCGTGCCCGAGCCCTTCGCCACACCTGCCGCCCGCTTCAGCAGAATCGCGGCCGGCGGCGTCTTGGTGATAAAGGAAAAGGTGCGGTCGCTGTAAACCGTTACCACCACGGGAATAATCAATCCATCCAGCTCTTTGGCGCTGGTGCGCGCATTGAACTGCTTGCAGAACTCCATGATATTGATCTGCGCCTGACCGAGCGCCGGACCAACCGGAGGCGCTGGCGTGGCTTTGCCGGCCGCAATCTGCAACTTCACCGAACCTGTAGCTTTCTTTGCCATCGCTTAATCCCTACTGTTCCCGCAGCGCGCGCCCAAGCGTCAACGGCTGCCGTTCTTTATGTAATAACCTTCTCGACCTGCCCGAACCCCAGCTCCACCGGAGTGGAGCGCCCGAAAATCGTCACCATCACCTTCAGCGTCTCGCGGTCTTCGTTGACCTCGTCGACCACGCCGGTGAAGCTGGCGAACGGCCCTTCGGTGATGCGCACCGACTCGTTCTTCTCGAACTTCACCTTCAGCTTCGGTTTCTCTTTGCTGTCCGCGACGCGGTAAACAATCGCCTTTACCTCATCTTCGGACAAGGGCGTCGGCTGTTGCCCGGTACCTACAAAACCGGTCACGCGCGGCGTTCCCTTCACCACATGCCAGACGTTGTCGTCCATGTCCATCTCAACCAGTACATAGCCGGGATAGAACATGCGCTCACTGGTGTACTTCTTGCCGCCGCGAACCTCGGTCACCGACTCGGTCGGGATCAGCACCCGCCCGATTTTCTGCTCCAGCTCCGGATAGGCGCGCACTCGCGATTCCAGAGACTCTTTCACCTTGCGCTCGAACCCCGAATAGGTGTGGATGATGTACCACTTCATGTTCGGGTTCTGCGGAACGGCCTGGTCGGCAGCCGCGGCGCCGGCTTCCTCGCCCGCTTGCAGCGGCTCGACCACATTGTCGTCGGCCGGCTGTGGCTCAGCTACAGCATTGACCTGGTCCGGCTCAGCGCCGTCGGTCTCCGATTTGATTTCTTCTTCTGCCATGTTTACGCGCATTAGCGGTGTGTCAACAACTTCAGCAAGCGATCGAGCGATAACCCAAGAAGCTTGTCCAGTATCGCGAAGTAAATGCCAAACAGGAACACTGTGATAATGACCACAGTCGTCGTGCCCTGCACCTCCTTGCGCGACGGGGTGGTGACCTTGCGCATCTCGGTGCGTACATCGTTGTAGAAGGTCTTGGCGCGTTGCGGCCACGCTTTGACCTTGGTCATTAGACCGTTATCTTCTAACCGTTCGACGATCGCTGACTTCGCCATCTGATACCTGTTTTCCGGCGCTCCCTGGCGCCCCAACTACGATTCCCGAAATACTGGCAGGGGCGGAGGGATTCGAACCCCCAAGTCCGGTTTTGGAGACCGGCAGTTTAGCCGTTGAGCTTACGCCCCTGTGAAACAGCACTTGGCACTTAGCCCTTAGCTTCCCCGTCCGGTCTGAGCAGCCACATTTGCATACCAAGTGCTAAATGCCAAATGCTAACCGCTACTTAATCTCTTTATGCGACGTGTGCTTACGGCACTTGCGGCAGAATTTGTTGAATTCCAGCCGTCCCGTCGTGGTTTTCTTGTTCTTGGTGGTGGAGTAATTGCGGTTCTTGCAGTCTCCACATTGTAACGTAACGATCTCTCGAGGCATATGACCTGTTCCCTTTACCTTTGCGGTCTACCGCAAGGCCTTGTCCGCGTCGAAGCGCGGAAATCAGCGAGGCCGCAACGGCCAGCCTCGCCGAACGTTATTCCCTACGCAATAATTTCGGCGATGGTGCCGGCGCCCACGGTGCGTCCGCCTTCACGGATGGCGAAGCGCAGGCCCTTCTCCATCGCCACCGGCGTGATCAGCTCGATCTCCAGGCTCACGTTGTCGCCCGGCATCACCATCTCCGTGCCTTCCGGCAAGGTCGCCACTCCCGTCACGTCCGTCGTGCGGAAGTAGAACTGCGGCCGGTAGCCCTTGAAGAACGGCGTGTGCCGCCCGCCTTCGTCCTTCGACAGCACGTACACCTCGCCCTTGAACTTGGTGTGCGGCGTGATCGATCCCGGCTTGGCCAGCACCATGCCGCGTTCCACGTCTTCCTTCGCCGTGCCCCGCAGCAGCAGCCCGGCGTTGTCCCCCGCCATGCCTTCGTCCAACTGCTTCTTGAACATCTCCACGCCCGTCACCACCGTCTTGCGGGTCTCGCGGAAGCCCACGATCTCCACGTCCTCGCCCACCTTCACCTTGCCGCGCTCAATGCGGCCGGTCACCACCGTGCCCCGGCCCTGAATCGAGAAGATATCTTCGATCGGCATCAGGAACGGCTTGTCGATATCGCGCGCCGGCAGGGGAACATTCTTGTCCACCGCCTCCATCAGCTCTTCCACCTTGGCTTCCCACTGCGCTTCGCCGTTCAGCGCTCCCAGCGCCGAGCCCCGCACCACCGGCAGATCGTCGCCCGGGAACCCGTACTTGTTCAGCAGTTCGCGCACTTCCATCTCCACCAGGTCGATCAGCTCGGGATCTTCCACCGCATCGCACTTGTTCAGAAACACCACGATGTAGGGCACCCCGACCTGGCGCGCCAGCAGCACGTGCTCCTTGGTCTGCGGCATCGGCCCGTCGGTGGCCGCCACCACCAGGATGGCGCCGTCCATCTGCGCCGCGCCGGTGATCATGTTCTTGATGTAGTCGGCGTGGCCGGGACAGTCCACGTGGGCGTAGTGCCGGTTGGCCGTCTCGTACTCCACGTGCGCCGTGGCAATGGTGATGCCGCGCTCGCGCTCTTCCGGCGCGTTATCGATCGAGTCGAACGAGCGAAACACGATCTTGGGATTGTGCTTCTGCAATACCTTGGTGATGGCCGCCGTCAACGTGGTCTTGCCATGATCGATGTGCCCGATCGTGCCTACGTTTACGTGCGGCTTGCTGCGGTCAAATTTCTCTTTCGCCATAATCTATGCCCTATCAAATTCCAACAAGTTTGTTGAACTCATGGAGCCGATGACCAGGATTGAACTGGTGACCTCTCCCTTACCAAGGGAGTGCTCTACCAACTGAGCTACATCGGCCCGCGAACTCTGGAGCGGGAGACGGGAATCGAACCCGCGACCAACAGCTTGGAAGGCTGTGACTCTACCACTGAGTTACTCCCGCCCTGCGTCATTCACTCAGCCAGATCCCTCGCTGCGCTCGGGATTTCGGCAGCAGGCTCCCGCTCGCAAAACCGCTCGCTCACGCCTGCTAAACGCCTCGAGTTACTCCCGCCCTGCGATCGCCGAACTCATTCTTCGTCTTGGCGATCGCGCCGCTCGCGATCCAGCTTCCGGCTCCACGACCAACTGCGAACGGCAAACATCGCCAGAATCGCAAGTGCCGCCAGCTTGAATCTCTGGTCGGCGATCGTAGTCGCCACCAGAATCGCCAGCACCGCGTACGCGCCCAACGCCAACCACAACCGCTTCATCCAACTCCGAATAACTGGTGCACAGGGGAGGATTCGAACCTCCGTAGCTCCAAGGAGCGGCAGATTTACAGTCTGCTGCCATTAACCACTCGGCCACCTGTGCACGTTCCGACCGAGCATCCCGCTCTCAGCAGGTTCCTGAGACACAAATCATGGGCCCGGAATCGCCAGTCCCTGCTGTCAAAGAGCGTTGAGCGGCCAACCACGCAGCGCCCGCAATCCCGGCAAAACTCCACAGCAGCCACGCGATCATACTTCCGCGCACCCATTGCGATTCAGGAAGCTGCTGCTGGAATCAGTTCTCTAGGAGAGCTGCGCGTCTCGTTTGGCTTGCTCCTGCTTACGCCTTGGCGGCGCGCTCATGGTCACAATTCTGGAGCTGGCGAAGGGATTTGAACCCCCGACCCTCTGATTACAAATCAGATGCTCTACCAGCTGAGCTACGCCAGCCTTTGGCCTGTATCGACACGTATGCGCCGACGCAAGCATGATTCGTCCTGCCAGCCGGGACAAACCATGAGGTTAACACGAACGGTACTGTACGTGCAACCAGGCCACTCGCCGGACTTCCCTTACTTTTACAAATAACCGTGGACCCTCTACTCGCCACTCCCGCGGACCTCGAGGCTGGGGATTCTGCAGAGTACGTTCGCAGCTTGCAAACGTTGAAATGCGGTCAATTCATTCTACCCAACTTCGGTCAAGTTGGCCATCATCCCACTTTTTCCGTATTATCAGGTGTCATTCATGCGAACTCGCCGAAAGCAGTTGTGGGTCGTCTTCGCGGTTGTCCTGGTCATAGCCGGCGGTATCTTTACCGCCATCCTGCTGCGGAGCCGTGCAGCGCCTGACGCTGTGCGTCTGCTGCCCGATTCCGACGCCGTTCTCTACATCAACCTTGAGCCCATCCGGCTTCTGACCGATCTGGGCAAGAAACCTCCCAAGGAACGCGATCCGCAATTGGAGGAGTTCGCTCGCGGGACCGGCTTCGAGTTCGAGCGCGACCTGGACAAGGCTGCGTTCGCCATTCACTATGGCGCCACTGTTAACGGCAAGTCCACCGAGACCCGCTACAGCGAAATCTTTCAAGGGCGCTTTGACAGCGCGCGCGTAGGCGCTTATCTGCGCAAACTGTCATCCAGCGTTGAGCGCTATCACGATCTCGATGTCTACATAATTCCGCTGGAAGGGCGCACGGTGCGGGTCGCGCTACTCGGAATCGATATTGCCGCCGCCTCCAATACCAACGGCCCTGACATCATCCACGGCATGATCGACCGCTACAAACAGGCGGCGTTGCCGTTCGCGGGGCCGCCTCTGGTAAGCGAATACTACCATCGCGTTCCGCTGGGAAGCGTGATCTGGACCATTGCCCGCCCGCCCGCGGCGAGCGCGGGACAGGAACACAGCGAGCTGCTTTTGCCAGGAAGCTGGAGCGGCCTTCTACCTCCGAACAGCGTGGTAATCGCCTCCGCCCGTCCGCTCAACGACATTCGCCTGCGGGCGCAAGTTCTGACGGACAGCGAAGCTCAAGCTCGCGCGTTTACCGAACGCGTGAACACCTATCTTGCCCTGTTCAAAGCGCTCGACATCTCGATGGACGGTGGCGGACCCGATCCTGACGCCAAGGCCGCCTTCGAAAGCCTGGAGGCGCGTCAGGAGAAGAATGAATCCGTCCTGACAGCTAAAGTGCCCTACGCATTTTTCAAGAAGATGTTGAGCGAGCCAGTGGTGGAACTCGGCCCGGAAACGCAAACGCCGCCGCAGTCAAACCCTCCGGCGGCGAAAGCTAAGCCCACGAAATAGACACTTCTAGCTGGCAGGAAACTGTCCCGGCCTGACCGTTGCCCGCAGGAACTTGTGCGGATTCACCGGCACATCGTGGATGCGAACTTCGTAATGCAGATGCGGACCGGTGCTGCGTCCGCTGAGACCGACGTAGCCAATTACCTGGCCCCGCCGAACGCTCTGCCCATCGGCGACGGCAAACCCGGAAAGGTGTCCGTAGCGCGTTGAGATGCCGTTTCCATGATCGATCTGAATCATGCGGCCATATCCGCTATAGAAATCCGCATAGGTGACCACGCCATCCGATGGAGCCAGCACCGGCTGTCCGTAGTGGCAGGAAATGTCCACGCCGGAATGGAAAGCGCCCTCACCGCTGAACGGGCTAATGCGTTCGCCGAAGGACCCGGTAATCGGCCCCATGACCGGCCACAATGTAGGGGCTGTCGTCGCGTTAATCCAGTCGGTGAGAGTGGCCTGATGGGTAAGCCCGATGCCCAGTCCTGCCGTGGTCGCGCCGGTCAACGCCGAGCTCCGCAAGGCATTCAACTGGTCGATGGAGTACGTCACCTCTTCCGGCTTGAATGGGCCGTCGGCTTCGTGCATCAGCTTGGTGTTGCGCTTCAGCCCGTAGATGACCGACACTTCGTCGGCCAGAGAGCCCAGCGATGCGACTTGAATGTCCTTTTCGTGATTGACCCGCTCCAGTTGCGTGTAGCGGGTCTCCAGCGCCTTCTTTTCCGAGCGCAACTGGTTGAAACTGGCCACCTTCCACAACATCCGGGTATACGAACCCGCCATGCCTGTAATGGTAAACATGCCCAGCAGAGCGCCGGCGAGGAAGACGTACAGGTAATGAACCGGGATGGGTATTTTTCGTAGCTGACCTTCCGCGTCACGGGCTACGAAAAGGATATAAAAGCGCTTTCGCAAAACTCTAACCCTCGGTAAAAATGTGGTTCCGGTCTATGTCGCCAATAACCTATGAAAATCCGGAACACCGGGCCTTGCTGGACCTAACTGCTTGCTTCAGGATCCGGGAGAGCGTGGGTTAACGACTCTCCATTCCCGGCAACACAATATCTTTAGGATTGCCGGGCGCTTGGCTGGAAATAAACGACTTCAAACCGTAACAGACCGACTTGCCCATGTCAACGAGCTTGGGACGGGCAACTCCCACCAAAGTGCCAGCTAAGGCCCTCGCCTGTCTGTCTCTTTGTCATCGCGTATATTGGCGAGGACTGCTTGCCGGATAAGGACGGTCGTGCCTCTCAGCGAAAAACTGCTCATCCGCCGCATTCGCCGCACCGCCGCGCGGAACGAACGGGCCGGAGAAGGTATCGGCGACGATTGCGCCGTGCTGCCTCTTCCGCGCGGGCATGAAGCGCTGGTCACCACTGACTTCAGCCTGGAAGGCGTGCACTTTCGCCGCGATTGGCATCCGCCGGATTCGGTCGGCCATCGTTGTCTGGCTCGTGGACTGAGCGACATCGCCGCAATGGGCGGCACTCCGCGCGCTGCCTTCCTGTCTTTGGCGCTGCCTACGGAGCTGGGACAGGAATGGGTCGATCGCTTCGTCTCCGGGTTGCTGAAACTCGCCAGGCGATTCTCCGTCCGCCTCGCCGGAGGCGACACCGCGCAATCGCCAACCGGCGTTCTGGCCGACATCGTCGTGCTCGGGTCGGTTCCTGCCCGAAGCGCCATTCTGCGCTCTGGAGCGCGTTCCGGCGATCTTCTCTACGTCACCGGAACGCTGGGTTCGGCGTCGGGTGACCTCAACCGGCTGCGTGACGGAGAGAAGCTTCGGCCGAGGTCGCACAACAAGCATTTCTATCCCGAGCCGCGGCTCGCCGTCGGGCAATTTCTGCGCCAGCACAAGCTGGCGTCCGCGATGATCGATATCAGCGATGGACTCTCCACCGATCTCGGCCACCTTTGCGAGGAAAGCGGCACTGGCGCTGTCGTCCAAGCCGAGTGGCTACCCGCGCTTCCGGGCAAGGACGGACTCACCCTCGCACTGCACGGAGGCGACGAGTACGAACTTCTCTTCGCTGCGTCCCCGAAGCGCCGCGTGCCGAAGCAGATTGCCGGCGTTTCAGTCGCCTGTATCGGCGAGATCACCCGCGGCAGGCAGATGAAGCTCGTCATCAGCGGCAAGACAGAGGTCCTGCGTCCTGCGGGATGGGAACACTTCGCCTGAGCGTCTTGGTTCCGGCGCCACGGGATTCAGCAAGTGCATTCGTCACACTGCTGGGTGATGTCCCAACCCGGAACGGCTGCTACCCAGCGGCTCGCGCTGTTTATAATCACGCCCATGGACCTGGAACAGAAGCTGACCGAACTGAAGCGCCGGGATTCGCTTGCCGACTCCGGCGGTGGCGAAGAGCGCCGCGCCCGTGAGCACAAGCAGGGCAAGATGTCGGCGCGCGAGCGCATCGAGTTCCTGCTCGACGAAAACACCTTCGAGGAGACCGACAAGCTGGTCACTCACCGTTGCACCGACTTCGGCATGGATGAGCAGAAGTATTACGGTGACGGCTTCGTCACCGGTTACGGGCGCATCGAGGGCCGGCTCGTGTTCGTCTTCGCGCAGGACTTCACGGTCTTCGGGGGCTCGCTGTCGGAGACCAACGCCGCCAAGATCGTCAAGATCATGGACACCGCGATGCGCGTCGGCGCTCCTGTGATCGGGCTGAACGATTCCGGCGGCGCACGCATTCAGGAAGGCGTAAGGTCTCTGGCTGGATACGCCGACATCTTCCTGCGCAACACGCTGGCTTCCGGCGTGGTCCCGCAAATTTCCGCCATCATGGGTCCGTGCGCGGGCGGAGCGGTTTATTCGCCCGCCATCACCGACTTCATCCTCATGGTGAACAAGACCTCGTACATGTTCATCACCGGCCCCGAAGTCATCAAGGCGGTGACCCACGAAGAGGTGACCAAGGACGAACTCGGGGGCGCGATGACCCACAACGAGCGCTCCGGCGTGGCGCACTTCATGGCCCACGACGACGCCGAGTGCCTGAGCATGATTCGCGAGCTGTTCAGCTTCATACCATCCAACAATCTGGACGATCCGCCGCGCAAAGCCTGCACCGATCCCATCGACCGCACCGATGAGAAGCTGGACACGCTGATTCCAGTTGAATCCAACCAGCCTTACGACATCAAGGACGTAATCACGACGGTGGTGGACGACAGCTACTTTTTCGAGGTGCAGGAGCATTACGCCCGCAACATCGTGATCGGCTTCGCCCGGCTGAACGGCAAACCGGTCGGCATTGTGGCCAACCAGCCGGCGTTCTTGGCCGGCGTGCTCGATATCAGCGCCAGCATCAAGGGGGCGCGCTTCGTGCGCTTCTGCGACTGCTTCAACATTCCGCTCATTACCTTCGAAGACGTTCCCGGATTTCTGCCGGGCACGCAGCAGGAATACGGCGGGATCATCACGCATGGAGCGAAACTGCTGTTCGCGTTCTCCGAGGCGACCGTGCCCAAAATCACCGTTATCACGCGCAAGGCTTACGGCGGAGCGTATTGCGTGATGGCCTCGAAGCATATTCGCACCGACGTAAACTACGCGTGGCCGACCGCCGAGATCGCGGTGATGGGTCCGGAAGGCGCGGTGAACATCGTATACAAGCGCGAGATCGAAAAGTCCGCCAACCCTGACGCCGACCGCGCCGCCAAGATCGAGGAGTTCCGCGAGCGCTTCGCCAATCCTTACGTCGCCGCCGAGCGCGGATACCTTGACGCGGTGATCCGTCCGCGCGACACGCGCCGCAAACTGATCCAGGCGCTCGACATGCTGGAGAACAAGCGCGCCCAGAATCCGCCCAAGAAGCACGGCAACATTCCGTTGTGAGGCGGAAGGCCGCGTTTCGCCAGTCGCTCTTCGCTCTTCGCTCTGTCAGCCCGAGCGGAGGGAGCTGCGGTTAGCCATCAGCACTCGGCCATCAGCCGTCCGCTGATCACTCAGCAGAACCTGTCATCCCGAGCGACGAGCGGAGCGAGGAGTCGAGAGATCTGCTTTTCCCTCACGCGGCATTTCCTTCGAAGCGAACCGCAGATTCCGCGATCACTGGAAGCCGTCTCGTAAGGACAATTTCCGTAGAGCCAACGGGACTTCGTGAGGGCTCGAATCGGCGAAGCGCGATGCGTTTCCGGCCGATGAAACTCCCCCTACTGTGTTTTACGAAGAATCAACAACTTAGCCCACAAACATGTCGCAAGAATTTGATTCTAATAGACTTATATTTAATATATTGCCAAATAAGGACTTAGAGGCAAGAAATCTTCCAATTGGTACATACTATGCATAGAAATATGTATCATAGGGTACATAGAAGTATGTACTATATAACAATGGCCATGCCCTCGGAATAAGGAGAAGGAAGGCGAAGGGGGCAGACCGAATAAACCTGTGGCGCTAACCGGCGAACGTTAAGGTGGCCCAGGAAATCGGGGCCGTGTCAGGAACCCCGCACAGCCACTTTGAGCAGCCCACAATCTAAAGCCCGCGGCTCGACCTGTGGATACATGCTATTCGGGGATGGAAGAGTATCCTCAGAACTTGAAGTTTCAACCAGGGGTAGCTCTCATGGCGCCGCGCTTCCTCGTCTTGGTTGCCGTATTTCTCACGCTCTGCCTTTCCGTTGGCGTGCTTGCGCAGAATGCCAAACCGACTCCCGAGAATCCTGACCTGATCGCCGCTGATCAGCTTTACAAAGCCGGCAGGTTCGCGGAGGCGGCGGAGAAGTATCAAGCGCTTCTGAAGGTCGACGCCAAACTGGTGCCCGCCGAGGCCGGGCTTATCGAGGCATTACTGCACGAGCAGAACATCGATGAGGCTTTCACCGAGGCGGTCGCAGCGTTGGACGCTCAACCTAACTCCGCCGCACTCCTGGCCGCCATGGGCGACGTGCAGTTTCGTCTGGCCGAAATGGCCGAAGCGGAGGCGTCTTACCACAAAGCGCTGCAAATCGACTCTCGGGAACTCCGCGCCTATCTTGGTCTGGCTCGTCTCTACCGCGCGTACTCGCTCTACCGCCATGCCTACGATGCGCTAAAGATGGCGTATCAGATTGCTCCGAACGATCCGGAAGTCCAGCGCTTATGGTTCGTTAGGCTCTCGCGCCGCGAGCGCATGGCAGCCATCGAGGCCTATCTCGCCCGTCCGCATCCGGACGACCCGGAGCAAACCGAGTATATGCAACACTATCTCGAATTCCTCAAAGCCACGGCTGACAAACCGGTGCACGCCTGCCGGTTGGTCAGCAAGGTGCAGCAAACCGATACCAAGCTGCAACGGATGTTGCGCGATCCACGACACATCATTGGCTATGGTCTGGAGGTCAAGCTGAACGACCGCAACAGTCGCCTGCTGCTGGATACCGGCGCCAGTGGGATCCTCATCGGGCGTAAAGGCGCAGAAAAAGCCGGGCTGACCCGCATCTCCGATATTCGGTTTCGTGGAATCGGCGATAAAGGCTTGCAGGGCGGTTATCTGGCCGTAGCCGATCACATTCGAATCGGAGAACTGGAGTTTGCAGACTGTGTGGTAACGGTCAGCGATCGCGCTTCCGTCACGGATGAAGACGGACTGATCGGCGCGAATGTTTTCGGCTCTTATTTGATCGACATCGACTTTCCCGCGGAGAAGTTGAGATTGTCGCCGCTTCCCAAGCGGCCGGATGAGACGGTAGCGCCAACGGCCCTCAACAGCGAAGGCGAATCTCACTCGAATCCCGACGAGAGCACGAACGATCAGAAGGCGGAATCAACCGGCGATGCCAGCAAGACCGCTCCTGTTGCCCCCGCGCCCAGCCTTCCCAAAGACCGCTACATCGCTCCGGAGATGAAAAGCTGGACCCCGGTCTTCCACTTTGGCCATGAACTCCTGATCCGGACCGAGGTCAACGATTCGAAGCCGATGCTGTTTCTGATCGATACGGGCTCCGGGGCCAACCTTATTTCCACCCGGGCGGGACGCGAAGTCACCAAGGTAAGATCGGACCCACGTACGCAGGTAAAGGGACTCAGCGGAACTGTGGCCGACGTTTACAGCGCTGACAAAGCAACGCTTCGATTCAGCCACTTCTCACAAAAGAACCTGGATATCGTGAGCTTCGATCTCTCCAAGCTCAGCAAAAACACAGGCACAGAGGTTTCCGGCATTTTAGGGTTCCAACTGCTGCATATGTTGCAGGTCAAGATTGACTATCGCGACGGACTGGTTGACTTTGCCTACGACGCCAACCGGTGGCATTGACGAAAAGCCGCAGGGAAAAAACAGCGGCCAAGCTGGTGCCCTCGATGAGCGTGAAGGCGTTGCGAAGGCATAGTTTTTCTGGGCGGTGCGTGAGGTTCGCCCTTCGGTTAGGGTAACCTGCTTCTGATGCGCCCCACGCCGATCATCACTGGGCTCATGTTGGTGGCTGTCCCGGTTGGCGTTCTAGGGTTCGCGGCCCTGCTGCTATGGCTGTCGGGCGATTGGCGCTGGGTGGAGGGCTGGATCTTTGGCGTCTGGTGGGTATCCTTCGTTGCGGCGATTCAATTGTGGCTTCGCTTCAGGGACCCTGCGCTGTTGGCTGAGCGCATGCGCATGCCCGGCAGCGGCGGTGAATCGCGCGCCGATATGGCTATCCTCATGGGGATAAAAGTGTGCTTCCTGGCTTCGATCGTTCTGCCGACGCTGGATGTGCGCTTCGGTTGGACACCTCGTCTACCGCTGTGGAGCGAAGTATGCGGCGGCATCCTGCTCCTCGGTGGTAGTTTCCCCTTCTTCCGCGCGTTCACCGATAACCCGTATCTGTCGCAGCTGGTGCGTATTCAGACCGAGCGCGGCCAGCATGTCATTGACACGGGTGTCTATGGCTTTGTTCGCCACCCCATGTATCTTGGGGCAAGTCTAGTGTTCCTTGGCGGCCCGTTGCTGCTGGGCTCCGTTTGTGGCCTTCTCGTAGGCCTGGCCACGGTCGGGTTGCTCATTCTGCGCATCTTTGGCGAGGAGAAGCTGTTGGCACGCGATCTGGAAGGCTACCGGGCCTATCGCGAGAAAGTGCGGTACCGCCTTTTGCCCTACGTCTGGTAAGCACCCGGTCGGATGGTCCCCGCTCTCGATAAGGCAAGTGTGGGCGGTATCCACTTCACCGACTGTCCGGCATCGCAGAGCTGGCCGCTTCGCTCTTCAACCGGCTTGCTGGCGACGACTGTGGCGTTGCTGTCTGGCGGCTTCCAGCTTGCGGTCGCGTTCCGCGTGGATCTCCTGCTGACGCCCAGCCGGCACGTCCTTCGGCGTGATGTAAGGAAGACCCGCGGCTAAGAGATGGCCTAGAACGAGCCACTCAAAGAGAAGTACGCTTGGCCGGGCCGTCTGCCTTTGTCACGGGCAGGTGCGGCGTGCGTCACTGACAAATCTGCGCGGCGAGCGTGCAATGATTGTGGGCGCCTGGGGCGAAGAGTGCCCGGCCTTTTTCCCACGCACTGCCATTGCGCCCGGGCGGCGAGAACAAGACCTCGATCTTTCTCCCTCGGCGTCCGAGTGCAGCGAAACACCCTCCGTCCGGCGCCCGATGCTCCGTGCCATTTCCGTTCAAGCTACATAGCGAGGAGGTAAGAGCGATGGATGCCAAGGGACGATTTCCCAATGTGATTTTCGGTGCAACCCTTCGACCAGAAAGCGCCACGCTCGCGATCCTGGTCCTGCTCTTGTTCCTGCTGTTCGTGCTGCTGTTCCTGACCTTCACCGCACAGCCAGTACAGGGACAAAGCTACAACGTCATCCACTACTTCAGTGGCGGAGACGGCGCGTTTCCGGCTGGAGTCGCTGTGGGAGCTGCCGGAGACATTTATGGCAGCACGGAATACGGTGGCTCGGGGAACTGCAGGTTCTACAACTACGTCGGATGCGGCACCGTCTTTCGGCTGGCAAATCGCGGCAGCGGCTGGGTGTTGAACCCGTTGCACGTCTTCACCGCGCAGCCGGACGGCGCTTATCCGGGTCGCATCACGCTCGCCCCGGACGGAACGGTGTATGGATCGACAATCGTGGGCGGCGATAGCAATGCGGGCGTGTTCTACAACCTGAAGCCGTCGGCGACGGCCTGCCGGACCGCGCTCTGTACCTGGACCGAGACCCAGCTCTACAGCTTTAAGGGCTGCTTCGTCGATGCCTATGGCGGCAGCCAGCTGGTGTTCGACTCGACCCATAACCTCTACGGCACTTCGTGGGGTTGCGGCATCTACGGCGGAGGAACCGTTTACCGCCTCACTCCGTCCAGTGGCGCTTGGACCGAGAGCGTGCTTTATAACTTCGAAGGCCTCGACGGCTACAATCCGGTCGCCGTACTTCCCGATGGCGCCGGCAATCTCTTTGGCATGACCTTCACCTACGCAACCGTATTCGAGTTGAAGCCCGCAGGCGGAAGCTGGAGCAAGACCGTTCTGCATCAATTCCAAGACAACGAGGGATGCGATCCCGCCAGCGGCTTGATTCTGGATTCCTCCGGCAGCCTCTACGGGGCGACGTCGTTCTGTGGCATGCTGGGGGGCGGCTCGGTTTTCAAGCTGTCGCCAAGCGGTGGCGGCTGGTCATTCAGCACTCTCTACAACATGCCGGGCGACGGCACGACTACGAACGGCAACCTGGTGATGGATGCAGGAGGCAATTTGTATGGCACCACGCTGTCGGGCGGCAGCCACGGGCAGGGCAGCGTCTTCAAATTGACCCCCGGTGACCAAGGCTGGACTTACAGCTCGCTGCACGATTTCACCGGCGGTCCCAACGACGGTGCGCTTCCCGGAGACGGGGTGACATTGGCTCCCAACGGCAAGATCTACGGCACCACCGCGTCGGGCGGTTTGCAGCTCTGCTACGACATCAATGGGAATCCCGGCTGCGGAGTCGTGTTCGAGATCGCTCCGTAACTTGACGAAATAATTTTCTTAACCCACCGCGCCGGCAAAGATATCGCCGGCGTTTTATTCACCGGCAACCGTCATGCCATCAATCCGCAAGCTGGGTGACGCGATGGCGCCGCGGAATTCCAGGTCGTTGCCGATCTCGGAGATGTTGAACAGCATGTCTTTCAGATTGCCGGCGACGGTGATCTCCTCCACCGGGAAGGTCAGCTCGCCGTTCTCGATCCACAGCCCGCTGGCGCCGCGTGAGAAATCGCCCGTGACCAGGTTGACACCGAAGCCGAGAAACTCGGTGACAAACAGTCCTTCCTTGATATCGCCAATGATCTGCTCCAGGCTCTTCTGTCCCGGCTGCAGGAAGAAGTTGCCCGGCCCGATGCCGGGAGTTCCCGCCAGCCCGCGCGAGGCGTTGCCGGTGGTTTGCAAGCCGAGCTTCTTCGCGGTGTAGGTATTCAGCAGGTAGGACTTCAGCACGCCGTTTTCAACCACGACGGTCTTGCGGTTAGGCACGCCTTCGGAATCGAAGGGGCTGGTGCCGAAGCCGCCGCGCATGGTGCCATCGTCCACGACGTTGATGTTGTCGCCGGCGATCTTTTCGTTGAGCTTACCGGTGAGGAACGATGCGCCGCGATAAATGGAGTCGCCATTGACCGCTTCGAAAATGTGGCCGACCAGAGCTCCGGCGATGGTGTGCTCGAATACGATAGGCACCTTGGCGGTCTTGACCTTGCGCGCGCCAATGCGGCGCAGGGTGCGTTGGGCCGCGATCCTGCCGATCTCTTCCGGCGATTGCAACTTCTTCAGCGTCATGGCGACCGAGTACCAGTAGTCGCGCTGCATGGCCGAGCCTTCCACTTGCGCGATGGGCACTGCGGAAACCGAGCAGTAAGAGCGCGAGTAGTCGCCGACGAAGCCGTGCGAGTTGGCCAGCACCTTGTAGCCGATGGCGGCGTCGAAGGTGCCGCCTTCGGAGTTGACGATGCGCGGGTCGGCATCGAGGGCGGCCTTTTCGGCGCGGCGCGCGTAGTCGATACGGTCGGCGGTGGAGAGCGAATACACGTCGTCGTAATAGAGGTCGAGGTCGCCCTCGAGTTTGCCGAGCTGCGACGGCTCGGGAATTCCGGCGAAGGGATCTTCGCTGGTGACCTTGGCCAGCGAGAGCGCGGAGTCCACCAGTTGCTTGATGCCATCGGGAGTGAGGTCGCTGGAGTAGGTGCTGGCGGCACGCTGTCCGAAGAAAACGCGAACGCCGATGGCCTTGGAGCCGGATTCCTTCAGGGTCTCGACTTCGCCGAGGCGGACGACGGTGGAGAATTCGCTGCCGTCCATAGCCACGGCCTCGGCCGTAGTGGCTCCGCCCTGCATGGCGCGGCGCACCACGTCGGTGGCGATTTCGGGAAGATCGGTGGCGGCGGCAGTGGCGGCGGCAGTGGCGACGAAGGTTTCCTGAACGTTATTGGAAGATGGCATTTCGATTTTGTCCTGCATGAGATATGGATTATGACTTATTAGAACAGTTTTTCGTGGTTTCGGTAGCGGGGTCGGCTTTCGCTTCGCAGAAGGGTAAATCTCTTTCGCTCATTCCACGTCGTGATACATCTCCAGCAAATGGCAGCGGGGGCATAAAACCACGCGAATCGGCAGGGCGCTGGTTACGTTGACACACTCGTCGCCGTCGTTCTTGATGTAGCCAGGAAGACTGAAACTGGTATCCAGCATGGTCCTGTCGGTGAAGCATTTGGGACACTGTCGATCAATCCTGAATCCCAGAGCCATAAACAGTTCTCCTACCCCAGCGCATTATTCACGATCTGCTGGGCCTCTTCCACGATCATGTCGAGATGGGCTTCGTCCTTGAAGCTCTCAGCATAAATCTTGTAGATGTTCTCGGTGCCCGACGGCCGTGCGGCAAACCATCCGCTGGCAGCGACAACTTTCAGTCCGCCGATGGGAGCATCGTTGCCGGGAGCGCGGGTGAGCTTGGCGGTGATGGGCTCGCCCGCCAGGTCAGACTCTTTCACCGCCTCCGGCGACAGCTTCTCCAGCCGGGCCTTTTGCTCCGGCGTCGCCGGCGCATCGATGCGCGTGTAGTAGGGCATGCCAAACTCCGCCGCCAAAGCGCTGAAGTGCTCGCCCGGGTCCTTGCTGGTGCGGGCGGTCATCTCGGCGGCGAGCAGATCCATGATCGGACCGTCTTTGTCGGTGGTCCACACCGTGCCGTCCAGCCGGAGGAAGCTTGCGCCCGCGCTCTCCTCGCCGCCAAAGCAGATGGTTCCATCGAACAGTCCGGGCGCGAACCACTTGAAGCCTACGGGAACCTCCGTCAGTTTCCGGCCAAGTTTGTTCACTACGCGATCGATCATGCTGCTGCTGACCAGCGTTTTGCCTACCGCCACCTGAGCAGGCCAGCGGTCACGATAGGTCAGCAGGTACTGAATGGCGACTGCGAGGTAGTGGTTGGGATTCATCAAGCCGGATGATGGAGTCACGATCCCGTGGCGGTCCGAATCCGGGTCGTTGGCGAAGGCGACTTGATACTGGTCCTTGAGTCCGACGAGCCGGGCCATCGCATACGGGACTGGAGCAGTCCATGCGGATCTTGCCGTCGTGATCGACGGTCATAAAGGCGAATTGCGGGTCGATGACGGGATTGACGACCTTCACGTCGATGCCGTAGATGGCGTTGATCGGCTCCCAGTAGGGCCGCGCGGCGCCGCCCAGCGGGTCCACGCCGAGCTTAAGTCCGGCGGCGCGGACCGCGTCCATGTCGACGACGTTGCGCAGGTCGTTGACGTAGGGGAGCACGAAGTCTTCCTGGTGTGTGGTCGCCCCCTTCATCGCCTGGGAAAACGGCACGCGCTTTACGCCGGTATTGTTGGTGCGCAGCAATTCGTTGGCGCGGTCCTCGACCCAGCCGGTGACATCGGTATCCGCCGGGCCGCCATTGGTTGGGTTGTACTTGAAGCCGCCATCTTCGGGCGGATTGTGCGAAGGTGTTACGACAATGCCGTCTGCGAGATGGTCTTTGCGGCCGCGGTTGTACACAATAATGGCGCGCGAGATTACGGGCGTGGGTGTGACGCCGTCATTCTGCTGAATGATGGTTTCGACGTTGTTGGCGGCCAGGACTTCGAGGGCGGTGCGCTGCGCCGGCCCAGACAGAGCGTGGGTGTCCTTGCCCATGTAGAGCGGCCCGTCGGTTCCCTGGCGGCGCCGGAATTCGCAGATGGCCTGAGTGATGGCAAGAATATGCGCCTCAGTAAAGGTATTGCGCAGGGATGAGCCGCGATGTCCGCTGGTGCCGAAGATGACCATCTGGTTCGGATCGCCGACGTCGGGCCGGTTCTCGTAATAGGCCTTTTCCAGGCGGGCGAGGTCCACCAGCATTTCCTTCGGTGCGGGCTTGCCGGCAAGAGGAGAGATTGTCTCTTTGGTTCCCATGGGCGCTCCTGATAGTTTGTCGCGGTTTCGATTCTAGAAGAGGTTAGGAGCAGGTGTCTTCCACAAGCATGGTTTGTTTCTCCAGTGCATCGTTAGCAGCCGAGATGACTGGTGTCATTCCAGAGCCGGACCACCGGTTCCGAGCGGTCGTGTTCATAGCCCAACAGGCTCAAGCTGGCGGTGCTCAGGAGGAAATATTTGCCTCCCATCGGTGGAAGTCCAAGCCAGCGCGCGCCGAGCACGCGGAGAAAGTGTCCGCTGGAAAAAAGCAGCACGTTGCCGTCGATCGCGCGCGCTCGCTCGATGACGCGATCGGCACGGGCCGCAACCTGGTCGGGCGATTCGCCTCCCGGACATCCATCACGGAACAGTTGCCAGTCAGGGTTCAGGGCGTGAACTTGTTTGCTGGTCAGGCCTTCATACCGACCGTAATTCCATTCCAGGAGATCGGGATCGACTTCAGCAACCTCGCCGAACCCAGCCAGCTTGCATGTCAACGAGGCCCGCTGCAAGGGACTGGTGAAGACCTTCGCGAAAGTCAGTCCCTTCAAACGCTGACCGAGCCGAAGGGCGTTGTTCTTGCCATTGTCGGTCAGTGGAAGGTCGGTGAGGCCGGTGTGCTGCCCGGAAAGGCTCCACGCAGTTTCGCCATGTCTGGCCAGATAAAGGACTGGCAGCTTCTCGCTCATAGGCTTCGCTCCCGCAGATCGTTACTTGGGCTGCAATTTTTCCGCGGCCGCTTTGTCTGCAAGCACCACAGCCTGGTCGCGGCTAACCCGTCCTGCGGGAATTGTAACGTCGCCCTCCAGCAAGCGCGGGAGCATGGCGACTTTTTCGCTTCCCGTCATGAGCCACAGAATACGCCGCGAACGATTAAGGACCGGATAGGTCAGGGTCATGCGGCGACGCCCCATGTAGACACCGGTGAGGCCAACGTCCGCGTCGGTGATGTTGAGGACGGGATCGCCGGGAACCAGGGACGCGGTGTGCCCGTCAGGCCCCATGCCAAGGTGCGCCAGATCAAGCACGGGAGGCGAGCCGGCAAACTCTTCCAGGGTCGCGGGCATATTGTTTGGCGGCGGCTTCCAGGTCCGGCGATTCCACCGGCATGGCATGGATCTGGTCTGGCTTCAGCGGCGCGTGCGACAGCAGACTCTCGCGCAGATGGGTGAGGTTGCGGTCAGGGTCGCCCGCGGGCGCGATGCGCTCATCGATCTGGAAAACGTGCACATCGTTCCAGGGAACCTGCTCATTGGCCAGATCGCGCAGCATCGCCCACGGAGTGTGTCCGCCGCTGACTGCAATGGTGAAGCGGCCACGGGCAGCAACCGCGTCACGAGCGTCCGCGGCTATGACTCGCCGCCGCCGCCCGGGCAACCGCATCGGGATCATCGAAGACTTCCAGCTTCATAAGGATTTCTCCAGATCGTATGAATCGGCAATTCGAACCGCAACTGGTAATGAGTTGTGAGCGGGGCCTGAGAACGCACCGATCATCCCGTGGGATTTGCGACGCGAAAGTCTTCCTGGTCGGTCGCGCTCAGGGTATCCCAGCCGCCCGCGGGAACCACGTGCTGCTCCACTTCCTTGGGGCCCCAGGTGTCCACATCGTAGGGATAGACCGGCGTCGACTCCTTTAACACCGGATCGACGATGCGCCAAGCCTCCTCCACGTAGTCCTGGCGGGCAAACAGCGCCGAGTCTCCCGCCATGGCATCGGCCAGCAGGAGTTCGTAGGGCTCGGTTTCATCGGGAAGGGGACGGCGAGTAGCCACCATCTCCACCGTCTCCGCCTTCAGTTCGGACCCCGGGGCCATAACGTTAGCGCCCATTGCGATCGTAATCTGGGGACTGATGCGGAAGCGGACATAGTTTTGATCCAGACCGGGCTCGCTGAAGGCTGTCGGGGGTCTGCGGAACCGTGCCATGACCTCGGTGCAGGTCACCGGCAGGTTCTTTCCGGCACGGATGTAAAAGGGGACGCCTTTCCAGCGCCAGGAATCGATTTCAAGTCGAAGGGCCGCAAAGGTTTCGACCTTGGAGTTGGGGGCCACACCGGGCTCGTCGAGATAGCCCTTGAACTGACCGCGGACGAGATCCTTGGCCTCGAGAGAAGGAATCGCTTTCAGGACTTTCACTTTCTCGTCACGAACGGACTCGCTATCGGTGCGAACCGGCGGTTCCATCGCGAGGTTGGACATCACCTGGAACATATGGTTCTGGACCACGTCGCGGATGGCGCCGGTTTCGTCGTAAAACTTGCCGCGGCCCTGCACGCCGAAGCTTTCCGCCATGGTGATCTGCACGCTGTCAATGTAGTTGCGGTTCCAGAAGGGCTCCATGAAAGCGTTGGCGAAGCGAAAGACGACCATGTTGTGGACCGGGCTCTTTCCCAGATAGTGGTCGACGCGGAAGATCGCCGATTCCGGGAACGCAGCCAGCAGGATCCGGTTCAACTCCTGGGCCGACGCCAGATCATGTCCGAAAGGCTTCTCAATGATGACGCGGGCGTTCTTGGCACAGCCCGACTTGACCAGTTGCTCCACCGCTTCTTCGAAGAGGAAGGGAGGAATGGCCAGGTAATGGGCGGGCCGCTCGGCGGATCCGAGTTCCTTGCGCAAGGCCTGGAAAGTGGCGTCTGCCGAGTAGTCTCCATCCACATAGCGCAGCAGGCTGCTCAGCTTTTTCCAGGCGTCGGGATCCACCCCGCCGTGCTTCTCCAGGCTGTCCTGGGCGCGGGCCTTGAGCTGATCGAGGGTCCAGCCGGCCTTGGCCACTCCAATGACAGGAACATTCAAAGTGCCATGTTTGACCATGCCCTGTAACGAGGGAAAGATTTGCTTATACGCGAGATCTCCGGTTGCGCCGAAGAAGACCAGCGCGTCGGAATGTGGGTCGCTCATATCCTTCTCCGCTCCTGGTGCAAGCTACATGTTCTTCCGGTAGCGCCGGATCAGATTGTTGGTGGAGCTGTCATGAGTCAGCGACGGCTCGGCCGGGGCCTCGAGTTCGCCGATGATTCGCTTGGCCAACACCTTGCCCAGCTCGACTCCCCATTGGTCGAAGGAGTCGATGCTCCATATCGTTCCCTGGGTGAACACGGAGTGTTCGTACAGGGCCACCAGCTTACCCAACGTCTCCGGAGTGAGCTGTTCGGCAAGAATGGTGTTGGACGGCCGATTACCCTCAAAGACCTTTTGCGGCACCAGCCACTTCGGCGTGCCCTCGGCCTTCACCTCTTCCGCGGTCTTGCCAAAGGCCAGCGCTTCCGCTTGCGCGAACACGTTGGACATCAGCAAGGTGTGATGCTGGCCCAGAGGGTTCAAGGTCTTGTAGAACCCGATGAAGTCGCACGGTATCAGCCTGGTTCCCTGATGGATCAACTGGTAGAACGAGTGCTGCCCGTTGGTGCCGGGCTCGCCCCAGTAGATCGGCCCGGTGTCATAGTTGACCTTCTTGCCGGCGAGAGTTACGTGCTTGCCGTTGCTTTCCATGGTCAACTGCTGGAGGTAGGCGGGAAAGCGTTTCAGGTACTGCTCATAGGGCAACACGGCAACGGTCTGGGCGCCAAAGAAGTCGTTGTACCAGACCGCCAGCAGCCCCATCAGCACGGGCAGGTTGCGCTCGAAGGGCGTAGTGCGGAAGTGCTCGTCCATCTGGTGAAAGCCGCTGAGCATGGCGCGAAAGTTGTCCGGGCCGATCGCGAGCATGGTCGACAGGCCGATGGCTGAATCCATGGAGTAGCGCCCGCCGACCCAGTCCCAGAACTCGAACATGTTGGCGGTATCGATGCCGAACTTGCTGACCTCCGCCGCGTTGGTAGATACGGCGACGAAATGCTTGGCCACCGCCGCTTCGTCGCCACCGAGGGCCTTCAACGACCAGTCGCGCGCGGTGTGAGCGTTGGTCATGGTCTCCAAAGTGGTAAATGTCTTGGAAGAAATGACGAACAGCGTCTCGGCGGCATCAAGGTCGCGCACGGCTTCGGCAAAATCGGTGCCATCGACGTTGGAGACGAAGCGAAACGTCATGTCGCGCTGGCTGTAGTAGCGAAGGGCCTCGTACGCCATGACTGGGCCCAGGTCGGAGCCGCCAATCCCGACATTGATGACGTTGCGAATGCGTTTCCCGGTATGGCCTTTCCATTCTCCGCTGCGCACCCGGTCGCTGAACGACGACATCTTGTCGAGCACGGCATGGACGGCGGGAACTACGTCCTCACCGTCAACCAGAATCTTCTCTTCCCTGGGGGCGCGCAGTGCAATGTGCAGGACGGCGCGCTTCTCCGTGATGTTGATCTTGTCGCCGCGGAACATGGCGTCGATGCGCTCGCGCAGTCCGGATTCCTCCGCGAGCTGAAGCAGCAGCTTCAGGGTTTCGTCGGTGATCCGGTTTTTCGAGTAGTCGAAGTACAGCCCGACGGCCTCGAGGTTGAATCGCTCACCTCGTTGCGGATCGTCGGCAAACAACTGCCGGAGATGCGCAGCCCGAATTTGCTTGTAGTGCGCACCTAATGCCTTCCAGGCGGGGCGCCGGGTAAGCGAGACCGGCTTGTTACCAGCTTTTGCGGTTGCGGTATCCATGTTCATGCTCCTGCTGATGCGGGCTTATTGTTCAACGCTGAACCGTTCGCGCGCTGCGACGAGGTACGCCGCTTTGAGGCGGCCGGTTTATAGGCCGCGGGCTCCTCCCAAAGGCGGAAGCCGCCGAGGAAGGCATTAGCGTTGCTGCCTGCGCGGCACTTTGGCGGCAGTTGCTTCAGGATTTTCACCTGTCCACCGCCCAGAACCACGTCGTCGGGCTGGAGCGCATTGACGAAGCGCGCCACGACGTCTTCGACGTAGAGCCGCCACTTCTTCTTGCCGTATCGCTGCAATCCCCGCAGCCCGACGTAGTCTTCATAGGTGGCCTTGCGATAAGGAAGGTGGCCCAACTCCATGGGCTCCAGCTCACCGTCAATGACCATGGCTGAGCCCAGGCCGGTGCCCAAGCCGAGAAAAAGCATGCGTCCGCCCTTGTAGCTGCCAAGGGCCTGCATGGCGGCGTCGTTGATTATCTTGACCGGACTGCAAAACGCTTTCTCGAAATCAAAGCCGACCCATCCCGGTCCCAGGTTGTACGGGTCATTGATGGGACGCCCGCGCAGCACGGGGCCGGGATAGCCAATCGATACCACATCGTACTTCCAGTCGCCAGCCAGTTCCCTCACGCCGGCGACCATCTGGCTGGCGGTCATCTTCGGGCCGGAGACAATCTTTCGCGACTCCTTCTGACCGGTAGCCAGAATCTTGACGTGAGTTCCCCCCACATCAACGGCCAGTACATCCATAAGCACCTCCGTTTATCAGGCACTCTTTGTGAGCGCTGCACTCTTGGACTCAATTACCGACATCAGCTCGTTCCAGGAGTCGTCGAATGACTTCGCACCATCTTCCTGAAGCTTTGCCGCCAAGGCATCGATGTCAATCCCGGCCTTGGCGAACTCAGCCAGCACCTGTTCGCAATCCCCACCGTCCTGGGGCATCACAGCGCCTATTTCGCCGTGGTCGGCGAGCGCCTTCAAGGTAGCCTCCGGCATGGTGTTCACGGTATTGGGAGCGGCCAGCGCCTTGATGTAGAGAACGTCCGAGGCCCTGGGGTCCTTGGTTCCCGTGCTCGCCCAGAGCAGGCGTTGAGGATTGTACCCGGCTTTGACAATGGCCTGCCAGCGCGGCGTTTTGAGGAGCTCGCAGTAGGCCTTGTAGATGCGTTTCGCGATGGCGATTCCGAGCTGGTCGCGCAGCTGGTCCGGGATTTTGTTCATGACGGCAACGTCCCACCGGCTGATGAAGACCGAAGCCACGGAACCGACTTCGGTGTCCAGCCCGGCGGCGATACGGCGTTCGATGCCTTTCAGGTAAGCCTCAGCGGCAGCCAGATATTGCTCCCGCGAAAACAGGAGGGTCACATTGATGGACACTCCCGAGAAAATGGACTCTTCAATCGCCGGCAGCCCCTCTTTGGTTCCCGGGATCTTAATAAAGAGATTGGGGCGCGCGGCGCGGGCGTGCAGGTCCTTGGCCGCAGCCAGCGTGCTGGTGGTGTCATATGCCAGCAGCGGCGAAACCTCCAGCGACACCCAGCCATCGACCCCTTTGGTCTGGTCGTGGACAGACCTGAACAGGTCGGCGGCGCGGGTCAGGTCGTCGAGCGCCAGTTCAAAGAAGAGCGCTTCGCCCGACTTTCCCTGTTCGAGTTTTTCCCTTATCGCAGGGTCGTAGGTCGCACTCTTCTTGATGGCCTGATCGAAAATTGTGGGATTGGAGGTAAGACCGGTCACCGACAGCTCGTCAATGTAGCGCTTGAGGGTACCGCTATTGAGCAGGTCACGTGTAATATTGTCCAGCCATAAACTCTGGCCGAGGTCGTGAAGCAGCTGTGTGGCTTTCATACGGATCTCCTGTATCGACGAAGGGTTTGAAGTTATCAGGCGGGCGACGCCCGCGCAACCGGGAAATCTACAAAGTCCGGCCTTCTGATAAGAATAGACGTATCGGGAAACGAATCCGCCGCAGGTTTTCTAAACAACGATTAAACTTCATTTACACGAACGTAACACCAAGATGGTTATATCTAGAACACGCGCGACCCGCGCTCATTGATAGGGGAGTAACCATGCCAGCCAGTCTCGATCAAGCCCGCACGGGAAACAGCACTGCCGACCTGAAGCAAGCCATCCTCGACAACCTTTATTACGTTCAGGGCCGGATACCGGCATTGGCCACGCCGACCGACTGGTACATGGCGCTAGCTTACACCGTCCGGGACCGCATGATGAACGACTGGATCAAATCCTTCAGTCTCATGCGGCAGGAGGACGTCAAGATCGTAGGCTATCTGTCGGCGGAGTTCCTTATCGGCCCGCAGTTGGGCAATAACCTGCTGAATCTGGGAATCCGGGAGCCGGTGAAAGAGGCGCTGTCCGAGCTAGGTCTGGATCTGGATGTTCTGGCTCGAGAAGAACCCGAGCCCGGGCTGGGAAATGGCGGTCTGGGCCGGCTGGCGGCTTGCTACATGGATTCGCTGGCCACTCTGCGCATTCCGGCCATTGGATATGGCATTCGCTATGAATTCGGGCTGTTCGATCAGGAGATCCGCGACGGCTGGCAGGTGGAAAAGACCGACAAGTGGCTGCACTTCGGCAATCCCTGGGGGATTTGCCGTCCGGAGATTTCTTACTCCGTCGGCGAAGGAGGATACACCGAGCGCTATCACGACGGGGAGGGAACTTTGCGAGTGCGCTGGGTGCCCGCCCGTGTGGTGAAAGGCATCGCCCATGACACTCTGGTCGCGGGATACGGCGGCGGGATGGTCGATTTCCTGCGGCTCTGGTCGTCGGAAGCGGTCGAGGATTTCGACTTGCAGGCCTTTAATGTTGGCGATTACTACAAGGCAGTCGAGGAAAAAGTCTCCTCCGAAACCATCAGCAAAGTCCTTTACCCCAACGACGAGCCGGAGGTGGGCAAACGGCTTCGCCTGGCGCAGCAGTTCTTCTTCACCAGCTGCTCGCTACAGGACATGGTTCGAATTCAACTCATGCGGGGAAAGAGCCTCGATACCTTTGACGAGAACTTCGCGGTGCAGCTCAACGACACTCACCCCTCGATCGCGGTGGCCGAACTCATGCGGCTGTTCGTCGACGAACACCGCATGGATTGGGACAAGGCATGGGACATCACCCAGAAGACGCTGGGGTATACCAACCACACGCTCCTGCCCGAGGCGCTGGAGAAATGGGCGCTGCCGCTGTTTGCCAGCATTCTGCCGCGCCACCTGGAGATCATCTACGAAATCAACCGGCGTTTCCTCGATCAGGTGCGGGCCCGGTTTCCCGGCGATACCGACCGGCTCGCCCGCATGTCGTTAATCGATGAGCACGACCAGAAGTACGTCCGTATGGCGTATCTCGCCACCGTCGGCACTCATGCGGTTAACGGCGTAGCCGAGCTGCATTCCGAGCTGCTGAAGAAGACCACGCTGCACGACTTCTATGAACTCTTCCCGCAGAAGTTTCTCAACGTCACGAATGGCGTGACGCCGCGGCGATGGCTCGCTCTCAGCAATCCGGAGCTCAGTAGTCTGATTACCGGCAAAGTAGGCGAAGGATGGATCACGAACGAACAGCAACTGCGCAAACTGGAACCGTTCGCCGAGGACCCGGCCTTCCGAAAGAAGTGGCGCGAGGTGAAACTGGCGCGTAAACAGGAACTGGCGGTCTGGATCAAGAACTGCACCGGGGCCATAGTCGATCCCTCGACACTCTTCGATGTGCAGGTGAAACGTATTCACGAATACAAGCGCCAACTGCTGAACATCCTGTATGTCATCAGCGTCTACGACCAGATCAAGAAGAACCCCGGCATCGACATGATGCCGCGCACTCTGATTTTCGGCGGCAAGGCCGCTCCCGGATACTTCATGGCGAAGCTGATCATCAAGCTGATCAACTCCGTCGCCGACGTGATCGATCGCGATCCGGCGGTGCAGGGCCGCCTGAAAGTTGTCTTCTATCCCGACTTCAACGTTACTAACGGGCAGGTGATCTATCCGGCCGCCGATCTGTCGGAACAGATCTCGACCGCCGGCAAGGAGGCTTCGGGCACCGGAAACATGAAGTTCTCCATGAACGGAGCTCTAACCATCGGCACGCTCGACGGCGCCAACGTCGAAATCCGCCAGGAGGTCGGCGCAGAGAACTTCTTTCTCTTTGGGCTGACGGTGGATCAAGTCTTCCAACTCAAAGCGGGCGGCTACAAGCCGAGGCAATACTACGAGATGAATCCCGTGCTGCGCGAAACCATCGACCAGATTGCCTCCGGCGCGTTCTCCGGCGGGAACCGCGATCTATTCAAGCCCATTGTCGATTCGCTGCTGAATCAGGATCCTTACATGGTGCTGGCGGATTTTCAGTCGTATCTGGAGTGCCAGTACAAAGTCGACAAAGCATTCCGCGACCAGGAACAATGGACGCGGATGTCGATTCTGAATGTCGCGCGTATGGGAAAATTCTCGTCTGACCGGTCGATTCGCGAGTATTGCGCCAACATCTGGCACGCTGACCCTATCGAAGTGCAGACCAAAGCGGCCGGCGCATCGAGCGAGCGGACGGCTTGAGGCGGCAGCTTGGGCACGGAAAACACCATCGACGAACTGAATCGCCACTTTGCGATAGCCGGCTTGGCGCAGGTCGTGAGCGGCGAGGGCGGATTGCCCAAGGTCCGGGTCACTACTCCTCGGGGGAACGGGGACATCTACCTCCACGGAGCCCATGTCACCTCGTGGAGGCCCAGAGGAGTGGACGAAGTCATTTTTCTCAGTGAGCGTGCACAGTGGCACGAAGGCATTGCCATTCGGGGAGGGATCCCAATATGTTTTCCCTGGTTTCGTGCCAAGGCTGACGATCCCCGCGCCCCGGCGCATGGATTCGTCCGTACCAAGGCTTGGCAGTTGGAATCCGTGATGGCGGAAGGCGATGGCGTTGCGGTCGAAATGGCGACCGCCAGCGACGAGGACACTCGCAAGTGGTGGCCTTTTGATTTTCGCCTTGTCCATCGAGTAACGTTCGGGACCGAATTGCAGCTGAAGCTTACGGTCACCAACACCGGCGCCGAAGCGCTGCGCTTTGAAGAGGCTCTGCACACCTATCACAGAGTAGGAGATATTGGGAAAGTCCGCATAAGCGGACTGGATGGCATTTCCTACCTCGACAACACCGATTCGAACCGGGAGAAAGTGCAACAGGGCGATATCGTAATTAACAGGCAGACCGACAATGCCTATCTGAATACGCAACATGGAATCGATCTGCAGGACGGCGAGCTGCACCGTCGTATTCGCACCGAGAAACAGAATTCCCTCACCACAGTAGTTTGGAATCCCTGGAAGGAAGGCGCCAAGGCCATGTCCGATCTGGGGGACGACGAATGGCAGCACATGGCCTGTGCCGAAGCCAGCAATATTCTTGGATTCGCGGTGGGCCTTGCAGCCGGCCAAAAGCACACCATCGGGGCAACCATCAGTGTGCAGAACCTCTAAGGTTTAGCTCCCGTCGCGGTGCTCGCCTCTCTCTGCTATCTCTAAGCTCAGGTCTGAGGAGCCGTTTGCAGCCCCTGGGACTCTAAGTGAGTCCCAGGGACAGTTGGAAGCCATTACCCAATCGGAGTGGGCAACGGATTCTTGGGTGGATTCGGTGGTACATGCGGCGGCGGAATTGGCGGTGGAGGAGTTGGCGGCATCACCGCAACCAGCGGCGGAATGGGCTTCGGCGGTATCGGCGGCGGTGGGGGAATGGGCGGCGGGACTATAGGCCCTTGGAACGCCGCCTGCCTTGTAAGTTTTCTTGGCCGCTCCCTGGCAAGAACCAGAGCTGCGCCTGAGGCGAGTCAGGCACAGTGCTCGACAAAGAAATGCGATAACCGGTGGCACGAATCTGGGTTACGCCACGTGGGCGCTGCTGCAGGTGCTGAGGGAAACTACGCGGCCCCGATACTTCGAATGGCCCTGGGAGAGGATTTTGGTCGCTGGGCAGGAGCAACTTTGCTGGATTTATCCGAAGGTGGGGCCGACTCCGAACACCCTGAGTTTTCAGGTTCGGCTACCGGATGTGCCCAGCAAGAACTGACTACTCTCCACATCTTGACGTTCATGCCCCCTCGCGATTTGAGTCAGTGACCCACGACACCACACGCTGTGACTAAAATTTGTTCCAGGCGGCAGTTCGGAGATGCGTCTGCGCATTCCGAGCTGTTCAAGGCGCGCCTGAAGATCAGGCAGACTCTGCAGCAGAATGATGAGCACTACCATGGCTCAAGTAGTAATGGACGGCCGGGGTAATGATGAGCGAAAGCACCATGGAGACGGTGATCCCGCCGATCACTGCAATGGCGAGCGGTTGCAGCATCTGGGAACCGGCGCCGATGGCCAGGGCCAGCGGCAGCATGCCTGCGATGGCAGCTAGTGCGGTCATGAGAATGGGACGAAGCCGGCGGCGGCCTGCCTGGATCATGGCGTCGTGCGCGGAGAATCCGGCGCGACGAAACTTCTGATCGGCGTCCAACAGCAGGATCCCGTTCTTGGCCACGATGCCGATGACCATGATCAGCCCCATGAACGAGGCGATGTTGAAGGTGATGCCGGTGATCAACAGGGCAAGAAAAACTCCCGAGGTGGACAGCAGTGCCGATGCCAGGATCGACAGCGGCGCCGCCAGGGTGCGGAACTCAAACAGCAGCACCAGGAACACCAGCACCGTGGCCAGCACCAGCACCAGCATCAGGTCGCGGAACGACTCCTGCTGCTCCTCGTAGGTCCCGCCATACATCACCCGGATCGAAGACGGCAGATGCAGGTCGGCAACCGTTTTCTGCACTGCTTTGATGGCGCTGCCCAGGTCCGTGCCCTCCAGGCGTGCGGTGACGGTCACATCGCGTTGCAGGTTCTCGCGGCGGATCTCGTTCTGCCCGGGTAACTCGGTCACGCTCGCCAGCGTGCCCAAGGTGGCGGTGCGTCCGGTCGCGCTGTTGAGCAAAGTATTGCTCATGGCATCCAAGGAACTGCGATTGCTGTCCGGGTAACGGACGCGTACGGTGTAGGCGATGTCGTTGGTGATGATCGGCGTGGCCGCGGGCTCGCCTTCGAGGATCGCAGTCGCATCCACGGCGACTTCTTCCGCGGTGAATCCGGCACGCGCTGCTACTGTGGGATTCACCTGAAAGACGGTGGCCGGGTTGCTGATAGTGTTGTCGATGCCGTTCAGGATGTCCACTACGCCGGGGACTTTGCCGATGGCGTCGGCCACTCGCGGCGCCCACTGGTTCAGCAGAGCGGGATCTGGCGAAAACAGCTTGATCTGGACCGGCTCCGGCGCGTTGGACAGATCGCCGATCATGTCCTGCAGCACCTGGATGAACTCGACGTCGATCTGTGGTTCCTCATGTTTGATTTCGGCCCGCAACCCGGCGATGACATCGTCCACGCTGCGGCTGCGCCTGCTCTTCAGCTTAACGGCAATGTCGCCGGTGTTGGCTTCGGTGACCGCCGCCAGACCCAGTTGCAGCCCGGTGCGCCGGGAATAGCTCTCGACCTCCGGGACTTGGGTGATCATCTGTTCGAGATGGCCGACAACTCGATTGGTTTCCTGCAGCGAGCTTCCCGGCGGCATGATGTAGTCAAGTACGAATCCGCCCTCATCCATGGCTGGTAGCAGGTCGGTGCCCAGCCCCTTGTAGCAGAGATAGGATGCCACGATAAGCAGTACGCCGAAGACGGCAATCCATCGTGGCCGTTCGAGTGCGAAGCGCAGGCAACGCTCATAGAGGTCCACGATTTTCCTAAACCAGCCCGTGATCGCCGCGTCTTCCGCAGCCAACAGCCTCTCGCTTTCGCCCAAGTCGGCCCGCCGGGCAGAATCCGGGATCTCGTGCTCCTGATGGATGAAATACTGGCTGAGGGTTGGCGTCCAGCTCAGAGCAAGGCCCAGTGAGGTGAGCAGCGCAACGGCAACAGTAATCGCCAAAGCCCGGAAGAAAACTCCGGTCACGCCAGTGGTTGCAATCAGGGGAACGAATACCACGATCGGAGTGATGGTGGAGAACACCAGCGGAGTGGCGATTTCTGCCAGGGAGCGCCGAATGGCCTCGAGACGGTCCTGTCCGGCGTCGCGGTGCAGCGCAACATTTTCCACGACCACAATGGCGTCATCGATGACCAGCCCAACGGCCGCCGCCAGCCCGCCGAGAGTCATCAGATTGAAGCTTTGATGAAGCAGCTTGAGCGCGATGAAGGTGACCAGCACGGTGACCGGAATCACCAGCACGGCTACGATCGACGCGCCCCAGTCGCGCAGGAAAAGCACCATGATGAGCGAAGCCAGAATGATGCCGATCAGGATCGCATCGCGCACGCTTTTGATGGATTCGGTAACGATCTCCGACTGGTCGTAGAAGGGCTGTAGTTGTACGCCCGGCGGCAAAGACTGCCGTATGCGGGCGATCTCGGCATGGACCTCCTTGGCTACCGCTACCGTGTTGCTGTCAGGCTGCCGGCTTACGTTGAGCAAGATCGCGGGCTTGCCGTTGGCGGTGACCACCGTATAAACCGGCTTAACGCCCGGCCCCACCGCGGCCACGTCACCGATGTGCACCGGAACGCCCGCAGATGTGGTCTTGATCACGATTTGCGCAAGCTGTTCGGGATTGGTGACCTGCCCATTCACCAGTGCGAGGTACAGCTGATGGTTTTGCTCCAGCAGACCGGGCGAGTCAATCAGGTTGGTACGCCGCACCGCGTCCAGCAGATCGGAGACAGTGACGCTAGCCGCCAGCAGTTTTGCCGGGTCGGGGGTGATGAGAAACTCCGGCTCCTGTCCGCCCTGCACAACGACCGTAGCGACACCGTCGAGCCGGTTGAGCCGTGGCTTCAGGTCGTAGTTCGCCATCGTCCATAGCTGTGGCTGCGGAACGGTGTCGGAGGTCAGGCTGTATCCAATGATCGGAAAGCTGGCAAACGTCAGCCGATAGGTCTGGAGAGTGGCAGTCGCAGGCAGATCGGTGCGGATGTGTGAGAGCGCGGCGTCCACCAGTTGTTGAGTGGTCACCATGTCCTCATGCCAGTCAAAGAACAGGTCGATTTCGGCTGAGCCGCGGCTGGTGATGGAACGCACCTGCTGCAGCCCGGGTACGCTGTTTACCGCCTCCTCAATCGGTCGCGTGATGGTGACCATCATCTGATCGATGGGCATGACCCCGTTGTCCACGGCAATAAGCACACGAGGAAAATTGGTCGCGGGAAAGACCGAGACCGGGATGGTGAAGGCCACATACACACCGGCCAAGGCCAGGGTCACGATGAGGAAGATCACCGACTTGGCATAGCGCGTGTACCAGTAGCGCTCGTCCGCCGGACCGGTTACGCGCACGCGATCAAGAAGGTCTCGCCAGCTCATGCGCGGGTTCAATTCTTCTTGTCGGCAGCAGACTTCTCGCCGCTCGCGTCTGGTTTGGTGTCAGGTGCAGGCATCGCCTCCGCAATCTTCACCCTGGTGTTGTCCGGCAAACCATAAGCGCCGGTGATGATGACCCTCTCGCCGCCACTCAGTCCTTTGATGATTTGCAGGCGATCGCCCTGGCGGATGCCGGTTTCCACATTCACCTGATGAGCTCTGCCGTCAGAGCCGGCGACCATCACCGTGGTGGCTCCCTCCGGTGTCTTCAGCAGGGCGGAGGCGGGGATGACAATGGCATCGTTCACTGTGCGCGCAATCATCTTCACGGTCGCCGTGGTTCCGGGACGCAAGGTGCCATCAGGATTGGGCGCCGATACCCAGACCTCGACCGTGGTGCTGTTGGGATCAAGCGCGGGACTGACCAGGGTGACTTTGCCGTCAACTTGAACGTTGCCAGGCGCCGCGATGGTGGCCGCATCGCCGACTTTCAGCGCAGCCGCGGCAGTTTGAGGAATATGCGACTTGGCGATCACGGACGATGTGTCCATGACGACCAGCAGCGGAGTGCCTGCCGGTGCGGTTTCACCGGCGTACAGCGGCCGCTCGGTGACCACGCCATCGATCGGGCTGCGAATCGCCGAGTAAGAAAACTGGGCCGCGGCGCCCTCATATTTTCCTTGTGCCGAGGTGAGCTGGCCCTTGGCCAGTTTCATCTGGTCTTTCTTGCCCGCCGCTTGCAGAGCTGCCAGATGTTGTTGGGCAATCTCACAGGTTGCCTTTGCCTGGGTCATCGCGACCGCTGACTGATCGAATTCCTTGCGTGGCAGTGCGCCTTGCTCATACAGGACCTTGCGGCTGTCGTAGATCTTCTGCTGCGCGTCGTATGCCTGTTTCGCCACCTTTAAGTCGAACTCAGCCTTTTGCCATTCTTCAGGGAGGCTGGATGAGGTCTCGAGTCCGTAGTTGGCCTGCGCCTGTTCGTACGCGCCTTTGTTCTCAACCTCGGCCGCCGCGAGGTCGCGATTTTCCATAATGGCGAGTAGTTGGCCGCGCTGCACCTTGCTTCCGCGATTTACATAAAAGGCTTTCACTGGGGCGGTGATTCTGGGCGTAATTGCGGCCTGGTCCTTGGGAAACAGAATGGCATCAGCGGTAATGATCTCCGCGATCTGGCCGCGCTCGGCCACCGCGGTTTGCACTGTGACTACCGGCTCGGGTTCTTTTACTGCCTTCGAGCAGGAGACGGCGGTCGCCAGCAGTCCCGCCATGAGGGACAGGAGCGTGCCTCTAAGAAAGCGTAGGGTCCCCATCATCAGAAGGCTCCCGTGAGCGTTTGCAGGTTCGCGATCGCCAGGTGATAGCGTGCCTCGCCATCGTGATATGCGTTGCGTGCCGCCGTCAGAGTGTTCTGTGCGTCTACAACCTCCAGCGCTGTGGCCTCGCCCGCCTGATAGCGCAGGTTCGTCAGCCGGAGGCTTTCCGCCGCCAGGTCTGCGGAACTTCGCAGCGTGTCCAGCTGCGCACGCGCCGTCTGGGCTTCCGCATAAAATGCTTGCAGGTCGGCGAGCGCCTGCCGTTGTGCTGCACTCAGCTCCACTTCTGCCTGGTGGCGCAGCAACTCAGACTGCCTGACCTTGCTTTGGGTCGCACCCCAGGCGAACACCGGAATGTTGAGGCTGGCCACCGCCGAGTATCCCAGGTTGCGAAAACCGTTGCGGTCATAAATGGCGAACTGATTGGCATCGATCCCGTAAAACCAGTCCACGGTCAGCGACGGCAGATGGCCGGCGCGCGCCACCGTCACTTCCTTGTCCGCCACCGCCAGGGCCGCGAACGCAGCTTGCAACTCCGGATTATTGTTTTTCGCCAGCGCCTGCACATCTGTAAGCGGAGGCAGGACGGGCACCGCCTCCAGATCGTTTACCAGGGTGAAATCCTGAAAGAAATTAGGAAACACCAGGACCGCGACGGCCAGTTGCGCATTCTCCTCCGCAAGCTTGCTGTCCTGCATCTGGCGCTGCTGATCGTTGGCCTGGATCTGCGCCTTGATCACATCGGAGTGCGCTACCTCTCCGCCGGTTTCCAGTTTCTGGCTGATATCCAGGAAGTGCCGCGCTTCTTCCGCTGCCTGCGTCGTGCTGACCGTCCTGGCCTCGGCCGCAAGCAGTCCGTAAAACGCCTGCACTACCGTGACCACCAGCCCGCGGGCGGCGATCTCGGCCTTGGCCTTGGCGAGAGCCTGCCCTGCCTTGGCCCGCTGGTATTCCGGCAGCGAAGCGAACCCCAGAGCCTCGTGGGCAATGCCCTGGCTGATGTATTCGTGGGCGCCGTTGTTGGCAACGTACACGCCAGTGGGTGTGCCGTTCGGTTGCGTATAGATGAAACTGCCGGCGTAGTTCACACTGGGCAGCAAGGCAGCCCGGGCCTGGATGCGGTCTTCGCGCGCCAACCCCAACTGGGTAAGAGCCGCCTGGAATTGCGGACTGTTCACCTTGGCTCGGGCTATCGCATCTGCAAGCGTCAGCGTAACCGTAGCTGAATTTGGAGAGCCTGATGCCTGGCTGGGCGGCCCTGGCGCCGTCTGCGCTCTTAGACCACAAGCCCCAAGCAGCAGCCCTGTAATGACGAGTTTGAGAATCCGAGTCATACAAGCGTTGCAGCATCATCCTTCTGAGACTTCAAACCCAGGAATGTGGACCTTCCTGAAATGGCAAGCGCCTCACCCGACCCTCGGAATCACCCGTAACCGCGGCCTCGCAGTCGGAACCTGTGGGCCTGGCGCCCTGGAACATCAAGCGTCAGGTATTCCCGCCATCGATTGCCACTATCGAGTCATTGTCCGCCAACTTGCCGTATATGTTACCGTGATCGTCGGCTGCCGCAAATTCGATCTTTCGAGCTGGCAAGTATGGCCACCGTGGCTCCCTGGGGATCTCCGTTGGTCGCGGTGGCATCGTGACTCTCTCGTTAAATACGAAAGCTTGCGAGGAGGCGCGCAGTAAACCGTAGCATCAGGGTTCTGTCAGGAGGGCCGGCACATCGACAAAGACTCTTCCTTGACAACTGCCATGCATGGCCGTCCGCGATGACGACGGGCCACCTCTATTCCCGCATAGACTACTCCGGAGCATCTCCTCACTGATAAATCCCAAAGCACGAAACGATGTGCATCCTGTTCACAATTGACCAGATTCTGCTTCGCATTTCACGAATAGTGAGATCAGACATCAGTTCTGCCTAATTTAGCTGGCGCCCGCCTCGTTCCTCAAGTCAAGCGACATAGCTAACTTGTTCGGCTGGCGCCACGAACGGAAGCAGCCGAATCTAAACCGTCAGCCGGTTCGCTTTGTGAAGAAAAGGAGATTCCTGAATGGCAAACGAAAAGAAGTGTGGCTACGCGCAATGCCATTGCGCGGTTCCGGAACATGAGCAGTACTGTAGCGATTACTGCAAGGATGCACCGGGAGGGGAAGAGAGCGCAATACAGTGCGACTGTAAGCATGAGTCCTGTGCGCTCAACTACGAACTGGCACAAGGATCCATGCCGACTTAGGCGATGGCTAGTGGTCAGGTATCGGGTAAAG
This sequence comes from uncultured Acidobacteriaceae bacterium, assembly GCA_963791975.1. GTDB lineage: Bacteria > Acidobacteriota > Terriglobia > Terriglobales > Acidobacteriaceae > Bog-257. The sequence continues at coordinate 987,504 of CAWBUJ010000001.1, forward strand.
AGATGAAGAAGATGCAGGAAGGAATGATGGGAATACAGAAACGAATGTCCGGGATGGAAATGCACAAATAGCGAGCGAGGCAGAGGCTTCGCCCTCGGGTGTTAGGAGCCAGAACATAGGGGACCAGAATGCTTGATGGCGTGATGCTTCTGTGGTTTGTACTTGCAGCAATATCGCTGTTCTTGGCTGCAAGAACAAGAAAGAGAATTGAATCATGAATACCGACACCCTTACTCCGGAGCTACTCGACAAGAAACCCGGCGCGATGAAGAAAAAAGAGCTGTCCAAGAATGCCAATACCCTCACTCCAGAACTGCTGCACAAGATGGATGCCTACTGGCGCGCCGCCAACTATCTGTCGGTCGGCCAGATTTATCTTTACGAAAATCCGCTGCTCAAGGAGCCGCTGGAACTATCGCACGTGAAGGCGCTGGTGGTCGGGCACTGGGGCACGGTTCCTGGGCAAAACTTCATCTACGTGCACCTGAACCGGGCCATCAAGAAGTATGACCTGGATATGTTTTATGTTGCCGGTCCCGGACATGGGGGCGCGGCTCTGGTGGGCAACGTTTACCTCGAAGGCACCTGGAGTGAGGTTTATCCGAACGTCAGCCAGGACGAAGCCGGAATGAAGGAGCTGTTCAAGCAGTTCTCGTTTCCCGGCGGGATTTCCAGCCATGTTGCGCCGACAACCCCGGGGTCGATTCACGAAGGCGGCGAGCTGGGTTACTCGCTCAGCCACGCCTTCGGAGCCGCGTTCGACAATCCCGATCTGATCGTGGCCTGCATCATCGGCGATGGTGAAGCAGAAACGGCCTCCCTGGCGACCTCATGGCAGTCTAACAAGTTTCTCGACCCGATTACCGACGGAGCCGTGCTGCCGATCCTGCACCTCAATGGCTACAAGATCAGCAATCCAACCGTCCTGGCCCGGATCGAGCATGAAGAATTGGAGCAATTTCTAAGGGGCTGTGGCTGGACGCCATACTTTGTGGAAGGCGATGAGCCGGAAAAGATGCATGAACTCATGGCCACCGCCTTGGACACGGCCATCGAGGACATCCGGCAAATCCAAAGCGACGCACGGAACAACAACGACACCACTCGGCCGCGCTGGCCAATGATCGTCCTCAAGTCACCCAAGGGCTGGACCGGACCGAAATTCGTCGACGGTCTGCAGATCGAGGGCACTTTCCGATCGCACCAGGTGCCACTCCTGGTGGATCCCGAGCATCCCGATCATGTCAAACAGCTTGAAAGCTGGATGAAGAGCTACAAGGCCGAGGAGCTGTTCGATAAAAATGGGCGGCTCATGCCGGAATTGGCCGAGCTGGCGCCGAAGGGCGACCGCCGGATGGGCGCTAATCCCCATGCCAACGGTGGCATGCTACTACACGATCTGCGCATGCCGGACTTCCACGTCCACGCGGTGAACGTACCTTCGCCCGGCGCGGTGAACGCCCAAGATACGCTCGTGCTGGGTTCGTTCCTGCGCGATGTCGCCAAGATGAATCAGGACCAGCGCAATTTCCGTGTCTTCGGTCCTGATGAGACGCTCTCGAATCTCCTCGGCGCTGTGTTCGAAGTCACCAACCGGCAGTGGGATGCGCGGGAAGTGAGGAATGACGAATTTCTGGCGTCTGCCGGCCGCGTGCTGGACTCGATGCTCAGCGAGAACCAGTGCGAGGGCTGGCTGGAAGGATATCTTCTGACCGGACGGCACGGGCTGTTCAACAGTTATGAAGCCTTCATTCGCATTATCGACTCGATGTTCAGCCAGCACGCCAAGTGGCTGAAGGTATGCCTGGAGCTGCCCTGGCGCCGAAAGATTTCATCGCTGAACTATCTGCTCGCCTCGCACGTCTGGCAACAGGACCACAACGGCTTCACGCACCAGGATCCCGGTTTTCTGGACCATGTCGTCAACAAGAAGGCCGATATCGTGCGGGTTTACCTTCCGCCCGACGCCAACTGCCTGTTGTCGGTTTTCGATCACTGCCTGCGCAGCCGGAATTACGTCAATGTGGTGGTCGCAGGCAAGCATGCCCTCCCACAATGGCTGACCATGGACGCCGCGGTCGTGCATTGCACGGAAGGAATTGGCATTTGGCAATGGGCCAGCAACGACCAAGACGCGGGTGAACCGGACGTGGTGATGGCCTGTTGCGGAGACACGCCGACGCTGGAGATACTGGCCGCCGTTTCCATCCTGCGCCAGCATTTGCCCGATCTGAAAATCCGGGTGATTAATGTCGTTGACCTCATGAAGCTGCAGTCTTCGAGTGAGCACCCGCACGGATTGAGCGAGACGGATTACGATTCGCTTTTCACCAAAGATAAACACATTATCTTCGCCTTCCATGGATACCCATGGCTGATCCACCGCCTGACCTACCGCCGGACCAACCGCAACCTGCACGTGCGGGGCTACAAGGAAGAGGGCACCATCACGACAGCCTTTGACATGAGAGTGCAGAACGACCTGGACCGGTTCCACCTGGTGCAGGACGTGATCGATCGGCTACCGCATTTGGGTTCCAAGGGGGCCTACCTGAAGCAGCAGATGCAGGACAAGCTCATCGAGCATAAACATTACATCGATAAACACGGGCAGGATTTACCGGAGATTAGGAATTGGAAATGGAGTGGGACGGACCTCAAGAAGGAAACCGCTAGCGAGAAGGCGCGAGCGCCTGAATCAGTCTGACGGTGGACAAGCGGTAGGGGGAAAAACTTTACCTGAATCAAAGGAATCCGAAATGCCTATTCAAATGAATGAAGAAAACGGCGGGAAGGTGCTCGTCCTTCACCTCAGCGGAAGGCTGGTAAAGGCCGATTATGAGCACTTTGTGCCCGAGTTCGAGCGACTCGTCCGGCAAAACGGGAAGCTGCGCGTGCTGTTCGACATGGCCGATCTCCACGGTTGGGACGCCGGCGCAGCGTGGGAGGACATCAAGTTTGACATAAAACATTTTGCCGACATCGAACGGCTCGCGATGGTCGGGGATAAGAAGTGGCAGCACGGCATGGCGACGTTCTTCAAGCCGTTCACGAAAGCGACGACCCGATATTTCGATGAAACCGCGGCCAGTGAGGCGCGGAAGTGGTTGGGAGAGGCGTAGCGGCTGGCGAGCCCGCATCAATGCCATGTTTCGCAGGGGCAGAATCAACGTCACGGAAAGGCGGGCCGTCTTGCACGTGGCATTGCAAAGGCAGAAAGGATGCCCATTATGAAAGCCGATGGCGATCACCCGGAGGCTCCCAAATCCAAGCCGGAATCGAAGCCCAAGAGTCCCGAGGTTAAGTCGGGGTCCGAGTCCGGTTCGAAGGACGATCTGAAAACCCTTCCCCTGCCGGAAGTCGAGAAACGACTGGGATCGTCGCCGAAAGGCCTGAGCCAAGCCGAAGCGCAGAAGCGGCTGACGCAATATGGCCCTAACGAGATCGCCGAGAAGAAAACTAGTCCCTTCCTGAAGTTCCTCACCTATTTCTGGGGCCCTATCCCGTGGATGATCGAAGCGGCGGTGATTCTGTCGGGCGTGGTCCGGCACTGGCTGGATTTCTTCATCATTCTCTTTCTGCTTTTTTCCAACGCAGTGGTCGCGTTTTGGGAAGAGCATCAGGCGGGCAACGAAATTGCCGCGTTGAAGGCTAAGCTGGCGACCAAGGCCCGGGTCCTGCGTGATGGAAAGTGGGTCACTCCGAAGGTATCGGAACTGGTGCCCGGGGACGTCATCCGTCTGCGACTGGGCGACATCGTACCCGCGGATGCGCGCCTGTTGGCAGGCGACCCGGTGCAAGTAGACCAGTCCGCATTGACCGGCGAGTCTTTGCCCGCCACGCGCAAACCTGGCGAGGCGGTGTTTTCGGGTTCGATTATCAAGCGGGGCGAAGCCGACGCCATGGTATACGCCACCGGTGAGAAGACCTACTTCGGCAAGACGGCGCAACTGGTGCAGGAGGCTCATACCGTCAGCCATTTCCAGCGCGCCGTGCTGAAGATCGGCAACTACCTGATCATTCTTGCAGTGGCCCTGGTGGCGGTGATCGTTACTGTGGCGATCTTTCGCCATGACCCGATCCTCAGCACGTTGGAGTTTGCCCTGGTCCTTCTTGTGGCGGCGATCCCCGTCGCGATGCCCACAGTGCTGTCCGTCACCATGGCGGTCGGCGCGCGTCTGCTGGCAAAAAAACAAGCGATTGTGACCAAACTGTCGGCCATCGAGGAACTGGCTGGCGTGGATGTGCTGTGCTCGGACAAGACCGGCACCCTGACCCAAAACAAGCTGACGTTGGGCGATCCGTTCTGCGTGAACAATATCCCTGCCGACCAGGTCATTCTCTGGGCGGCGCTCGCTTCGCGTGCGGAAGACAAGGACACTATCGACCTCGCAGTGATCGGCGGCGTGAAGGACGACAAGGCGTTGAAGGGCTATCAGATACTGCATTTCCAGCCCTTCGATCCCGTGCATAAGCGCACCGAAGCTACTGTGAAAGCTGCGGACGGAAAGCAGTTTTTTGTGGCCAAGGGAGCGCCACAGGTGATTCTGGAAATGTCGACCAACGCCGCTGAGGTAAAGGCCGCCGTCGAGAAAGCCGTCAATGAGTTTGCGGGACGCGGCTTCCGTTCCTTAGGCGTGGCCCGGGCGGACCAGGAAAACAAGTGGCAGTTCGTTGGCGTGTTGCCGATGTTCGATCCGCCCCGCGAGCAGGCCAAAGCAACCATCGCGAGTGCCGGCCAGATGGGCGTGAAAGTCAAAATGGTTACCGGCGACCAATTGGCTATTGCCCAGGAAACCGCCCGTCAACTGGGAATGGGCACGAACATCCTCGATGCCAGCGTATTACGCGACAAGCAAAAGAAGGCGGAGGGGGCGGGGTCCATCGAAAAAGCGGATGGCTTCGCCCAGGTATTCCCGGCCGACAAGTTCCACATTGTCGATGTCCTGCAAAAGGCAGGCCACATCGTCGGCATGACGGGCGATGGGGTGAACGACGCGCCCGCGTTGAAAAAAGCAGATTGTGGCATCGCCGTTTCCGGTGCGACCGATGCGGCTCGTGCGGCAGCCTCCATCGTGCTGCTGGCGTCCGGCCTGTCGGTGATCATTGACGCAGTCAAGGAGAGCCGCCGCATCTTTCAGCGGATGAACAGCTACGCGATCTACCGCATCGCCGAAACGCTGCGGGTGCTGTTCTTCATGACACTGGCGATCCTGGTGTTTAACTTCTATCCCGTGACCGCAGTGATGATCGTGATGATCGCCGTGCTCAATGACGGGGCCATCCTGTCCATCGCGTACGACAACGTTCATTACAGCGACAAGCCCGAGAAGTGGAACATGCGCCTGGTGCTGGGCGTTTCCACGGTGCTGGGCGTCATCGGGGTGGTGGCTGCATTTGGTTTGTTTTATCTCGGCGAACGCGTATTCCACCTCGACCACGGGCAGGTCCAAACGCTGATGTACCTGAAACTGTCCGTGGCCGGACATTTGACGATTTTCCTGACGCGCACACGGGGCCCCTTCTGGTCCATACGCCCGGCGCGGACTCTGTGGATAGCGGTGCTTGGCACGCAGACGGTGGCCACCCTGATTGCGGTTTATGGTTTGTTTATGACACCCCTCGGCTGGGGCTGGGCGGGATTCGTTTGGGTCTATGCTCTTGCTTGGTTCCTCTTGAACGACCGCGTGAAGCTGCTTGCTTATAAGGTTCTTGATCGCGTCAAGGCCGAGTCTAGCCCTGAAGCCAAAGCCAAAGCCGAGCCGACACCTGAAGCCAAAACCGAGGCGAAACCTGAAACGAACGCGAAATCTAAGTCTGAGGCAAAAGGTGAGCCGAAACCTGAGCCGCAACCTGAAGCCAAAGCCGGGTCTAAACTCGAAGCCAAGACACCGTCCGACCTGACGCCGCAGATTGCCAGGCGAGCCTATGAACTCTACGAGGAGCGCGCCGGCAGAGACGGTTCGTCAGTTCAGGACTGGGCCAAGGCGGAGCGGGAAATTCGGGACCCTGACACGAAGGCCGAGCGTAAACCCGAAGCCAAAGCTGAACCGAAGCCGCAACCCAAAGTTGAGGCCCAAGCCGACCAGCCGAAACCTGACGCTAAGGCGGAGCCGAAGCATGAAGCCAAGGCCGAACCGAAAGCTGAAACCACAGCCCAGCCCAGGCCTCAAGCCAAGCCGGAAACCAAGCCTGAAGTCAAAGACCAGCCTATGCCCGACGCCCAAGACAAGACACCGTCCGATGTGACGCCACAGCTTGTCAAGCGAGTCCACGAACTCTACGCGGAGCTAGGGCGTGAGGAACGTCCGAGAAGTTGAAGAATGGGAGAAGGCGAAGCGGGGGATTCCTAAAGATGAAGTCCCTGAATGAACAGACGAGAACAACCCGGTTGACATGGCCGAAGGTAGGGCGGTGAAAATCAGTTCGAAGGATTTCCGGGGGCCATAGAATCCGTCGCGCCAGTGCCGCGACGGGACTGGCCGCCACTCACCGATATTGAACCGAACACAAACACGGAAGGAGCACACCATGCAGGTACAAATTAATACTGGCCATAACATCGAAGGCCATGAGGCGCTGAACGCTCACGTCAGTGACGTAGTGAAAAATGCCCTGGTCCGACTCAGCGATCACATAACGCGAGTGGAAGTCCACCTGAGCGACGAAAACGGCGATAAGAGTGGGCCGGACGACAAGCGCTGTGTGATGGAAGCCCGCCTTGAAGGACGGCAGCCGGTCGCGGTCACTCACCAGGCAGCGACCTTGGACCAGGCTGTCGAAGGCGCTGCGCATAAGTTAACCAGATTAATCGAGAGCACCCTCGGGAGACTGCACGATCAGGCGAGTCGCAGGACTGACGCGCCTCTACCTGCGGCGAAGGCCGCAAACCGGTCATGAGCGACAGCGCATGCCGCCTGCGCAGCGAACTGTTGGTTGCGATCTCTGCCTTCGAGGCACTGCGCGTATAGAAGATAATGATGGACATTGGCATCGCGACGGGCAGTCGTCGTTTGACGTGAAAGTGCAACCGACGGTGGCCTCAACGCTGCTGCGAAGGCCACGCACGTGAGAACTGGTTTGAGGCGGAGCGCAAGATTCGGAAAGCTTAGGCCGGACGGGCAAAGGTGCGTCAACGTCCAAGTGCGCACCAGGATTGTTAAACGCCACTCGCACAGCGCGTGACAGCGAAAGGAAGAAGATGAAAATTGATTCCAAGGATTTCCGAGTGGGGGCCGGAGAGAAGGTCGCACTCAGCGAGTGGCCGACGACGATAAAGCCCATTTGCAAGTCGAAGAAGCAGTATCAGAAACTTCTCGAAGAACACGTCGAAGCGTTGAGCGCGCTGCAGCGGCTTCACTACGCCTCCAACCGCTATGCGCTGCTGCTGATCTTTCAGGGGATGGACGCAGCCGGTAAGGACGGCGCCATCCGGCACGTCATGTCCGGGGTCAATCCGCAAGGCTGCGAGGTTTTCGGTTTTAAACAGCCGAGCGCCGAAGAGTTGGAACACGATTTTCTCTGGCGTACGACCTGCCGCCTTCCCGAACGTGGGCGGATCGGTATCTTCAATCGTTCTTATTACGAGGAAGTACTGGTCGTTCGGGTGCATCCTGAGATTCTCCGCAACCAGGGCCTACCGGAAGAATTGCGCGACGAAAAAACCATCTGGGAGGAGCGGTATCGCTCCATGGTGGACCTGGAGAGTCACCTCTACCGCAACGCAACCCGGACCATCAAAATATTTCTCCACCTTTCGCTGGAAGAGCAGCGAAGGCGGTTTCTGGAACGTCTTGATGAGCCTGACAAGAATTGGAAATTCAGCCTGGCGGACATTCACGAGAGAAAATATTGGAAGGATTATGTGAAGGCTTATGAGGCTTGCCTGAGCGCGACCAGCACCCATCACGCGCCCTGGTACGTCGTTCCCGCTGATGATAAAGAGAACGCCCGGTTGATTGTTTCCCGAATTGTCCTCGATGCGCTCAAGGATCTCAAGATGGCATATCCGAAGGCCACGGGGAAGCGCAAACTGGAATTGCAATCAATCCGCAAGCAGCTGGCAAAGTAGCGTCGACTTTATTGCAAGGCCGAGGCGCCTTTTGCGATCAGACGGGCACCTAGTCTCAAGACCGCCTGTCTCACCCGCTCACACATCCCTCCGCGCGAGACGGGCACTTCGTTTGGTTGTTGTAACCGAGGCCTGGGCTCGGGCTGAATCAGTCGCCCCTGCGCTCACGGGCCATGTCCGCCTCCGCCTGCTTCAACGCTTCCTGAGGATCGCGTCCCGTGACCGCCTTATACCACGCGGGATGATGGGTCCAGGCCCACCCCTCGCTGACCGTGCCCCGGGTCATGGCCTGAATGGTGCCGGGCTCGCCGAAGGTGCTGAGGTAGATATGGAAGAAAATCCCGAACAGCATGATGAGCGCGGAAATGTCGTGGATCACATAGGCGAACGAGACCAGGATACGCCCGAAGGTCGTGGGGAACCACATCATCACGCCCGTGATGAGGTAGGCGACGCATCCCCAGACAATCTCCCAGAACTGCATCTTCTGCCCGGCGTTGAAGAAGCCGGTTTCCGGCGATTCCACCGAGTCGCTGCGGGTGACGTATTGCTTGATGTGCTTCATCCAGCGCGAATCGGCGGGCGTCCAGGTCATGACGCTCCACCAGTTCAACGCCTGTAGAGCGAAGAAGAAAACAAACGCCAGACCGAACCAGGGATGCAGGAAGCGGGTCATGGCCCCGCCGCCGAACAGCGGCGTGAAGAAGCGGAAGATCCAAGGCAGGTAAATCCCAAACCCGGAGAGCAACGCCAGGAAGAAGAAGATGCCGACCATCCAGTGCAGAAAGCGCGTGTACACGGGATGGCGCATCAACTCGCCCGCATAAACAATGGTGCGCCCCAGGCGATCGATGGCGTTGGTGCGATGTACGAACCGGTTGACCGTGGTTGCCATCTAGTTCTCCTTCCCCGCGGGCGGCGGCGGCGGGTCGATCATTTTCACCGGCGGAGTAGGCTGCGTGCGCCGTGGACCTTCAAACACGTAATGCATCACCACGCCCACAAAGCCCAGCATCGCGCCGAACAATCCCAGCGGCTTGAATACGCTCTTCCACACCGTGAATGCCAGTGGAATTCTGGGACTCGCCGGCAGATTGCCGTACTTCTCCGGCTTGGTGATGTCGTGCAGCACGTAGATGACGCCGGTCCCGCCAATGGTGTCCGGATCATAGACACCGGCATTCTTGAAGCCGGAGAACGTCCTGCAATTGCTTGGCGCGCTGCTCCGCCAGAAACTTCATGTCATCTTTGGTGCCGAAGTGCAGGCAGCCGGTCGGGCACGACTTGATACAGGCCGGTTCCAGACCCGCTCCCACCCGGTCCGAGCACAGCGTGCACTTGTAAACCTTCTTGGTGCCTTCATTGTATTTGGGAATATTGAACGGGCAGCCGGAGACGCAGAACTGGCAGCCAATGCAGTTTTCCTGCTGGAAATCGACGATGCCGTTGGAATACTGCACGATCGCGCCATCGGCGGGACACGCCGCCAGGCATCCGGGATCGGCGCAGTGCATGCACTGGTGCTTGCGCATCAGCCACGCGAAGCTGCCGTTGTCGTGCTGGTCCTCGTTGAACTTGATCAGGTTCCAGTAATTCCAGTCGGTGTCAGGCATCGTCTGGTAGGTGTTGTCGAAGTGCGTGGTCTGGAACGGCATGTCGTTCCATTCCACGCAAGCCACTTCGCAGGCCTTGCACCCGATGCAGGTGGTGACATCGATCAGCTTGCACACCTTGTCCTGCCGCTGCGTGCCTTCGCCCGCGATCGGCCCGGGATGGGCCGAGATTTTCTGGATTCGTAAGGTTCCGCGATCGCCCATCTCGTCCCTCCTTTACACTTTCTCCAGCTTTACCAGGAATCCTTTGAACTCCGGGGTGTAGGCGTTGGGGTCGATAACGGTCGGCGTCAGCAGGTTCGCCGGCGTCTTGGCGGTCCTGCCCTCGTCTTCGACAATCCCCAGGAAGCCCCAATGGATCGGCATCCCGATCTGGTAGGTCTTCTTGCCGTCTATGGTCATGGGCTTGATGCGCTTGGTCACCATCGCCTTGGCAATGTAATCGCTGCGCGCGCTGGTCACCTTTACTTTGTCGCCGCCCTTGATGCCCATCTCCTGCGCGAGTTCGTCCGGTATCTCCACGAACGGCACCGGCACCAACTGCACATTCATGGGGTTGTTCTTGGTCCAGTAGTGATAGTGCTCGGTCAGGCGGTAGGTGGTGCAAATCAGGTTGTAACCTTCCTTGACCGTCCCGTATTTGTCCATCGGGGTCTTGAATTTCTTGACTACTGGATTGTTGGACTGGCTGGGATGCAGCGCGTTTTCGACTGGACTTTCGATGGGCTCGTAGAACTCGGGGAAGGGACCGTCCGCCATCGCGCCCAGCGGCACAAAAATCCGCCCGACGCCTTCGGGGATCATGATGAAGGGGCCCATGTGCTCCTGCGGCTTGGAATCGGGCTTGAAGTCGGGAACGTCATTGCCCACCCACTTCCCGGCGGTCTCGTTCCACCAGACCTGGCTGCGCGACGGGTCCCACGGTTTGCCATTCAGGTCGCAGGACGCCCGGTTATACAGTACGCGGCGGTTCATCGGCCACGACCAGGACCAGTTCGGGTAAATCCCCAAACCGGACGGGTCTTCGGTTCCGCGGCGCTGCATCAGCGCACCAGCCTCCGTCCATGAGCCGCAGTACAGCCAATTGCCGCACATGGTGGAACCGTCATCGCGCAGCACGCCGAATCCCGGCAACTGCTGTCCCGCTTTCAGCGACAGGCCGGTCTTCTCGTCGCTAAGGTCGGTCACCGCTTTGCCGTTGATCTCCTTGGCCACCTCCGAGAGCGAGGGATGCGCCGGCAGTGTGTAACTCCACGACGCGTTCAGGATCGGATCGGGAAACTTGCCTCCCTCCTTCTGATACAGCTCGCGGATCTTCAGGAATATCTGCGCCAGGATGTCCTGGTCGAGGCGGCACTCTCCCGGCGGAGGCAGCGCGACATGCTTCCATTGCAGCCAGCGCGCCGAGTTGACGAAGGTCCCGTCCTTCTCCGCGAAGCCCGCCCCCGGCAGCCGATACACCGTGGTATTGATCTTCTTCATGTCATCCGCGGTGGTGCCCGGCGCCATCCAGAAACTGCTGGTCTCGTCGGGATAGATTTCGCACACCACCAGGAAGTCCGCCTTCTTCAAGGCGTCAATGTTCTTCTGCGAATCGGGACCGATCATTACACCGTTCATGCCGAAGGCGTAGAACCCTTTGATCTTGCCGTTGTACATGTCGTTCCAGATCTCGACCCAGGAATACTTGCGGTCGAGCTTGGGCAGGTAGTTGAACGCAAAATCGTTTTCCTTGGTGGCGTGGGCCCCATACATGGCCTTCAGGAACGACACTGCGAACTTCGGGGTGTTCGACCAGTAATTGAACGACTCCCACTCGTTCGGCTTGGCCGGCTTGGGTGTGATCCGCTCCAGGTAACTCTTCAGGTCCTTGTCGGCAACTGCCGGCATCTTCAAATAGCCGGGAAGGATGTCGAAGATCCCCGCCATGTCGGTTGCGCCCTGAATATTGGAGTGCCCGCGCAGTGCGTTCACTCCTCCGCCGGCGCGGCCGACGTTGCCCATCAGCAACTGCATCATCGCCGCGGTGCGGATGATCTGGGTGCCAAAGCTGTGCTGCGTCCAGCCCACCGCATAGATGACCGTAGCGACCTTCTTGGTGTCGCCGTCCTTGCGGATCGAGGTGAACAGGTCGTAGGCCTTCAGCAGACTCGTCCTGCGGAATGCCCGTGATGCGCGACACCATCTCCGGCGTGTAGCGCGAATACTGCTGCTTCAACAGTTGATAGACGCAGCGCGGGTGTTGCAGCGACAGATCGTAGGCCACATTCGGCGGCAGCGAGGCTGGAGGAGCCGGAGCGCCTCCCGCTTTCGCGGCCACCGGCACCACCGCCGCTTTCGCTTCGTGGCCCTGCGCAGAGTTCCCCGCCGCGGCCGCAGCCACGGCCTTGCCGGTCTCGTTGCCGCCCTCCTGGTAATTCCAGGTGGCTTTATCGTAGGTCTTGGTGGCGTCGTCAAAGCCGGAAAACAGCCCGTCTTCGGGCAGCTTGAAGCCGTCCTTGATGAGGAACGCTGCGTTGGTGTAGTTGACGAGATATTCCTTCGCCACCCGGTCCTGCGCGATGGCATAGCTGATCAGGCCGCCCAGGAAGGCGATATCCGAGCCCGCCCTGATCTGAAGGAAAAGGTCCGCCTGCGATGCCGTGCGGGTAAATCGCGGATCGATGACGATTATCTTGGCGTTGCGGTTCCGCTTCGCCTCCACCGCCCACTTGAATCCGCAGGGATGGTTCTCCGCCGGGTTCCCACCCATGATCAACATCATGTCGGTGTTCTTGATGTCGATCCAGCCGTTGGTCATCGCCCCGCGTCCGAACGTTGGTCCCAAACTTGAGACCGTGGGGCCGTGTCAAACCCGGGCCTGATTTTCCAGGCCCACCACCCCCAAACTCCGCATCGTTTTCACGACCAGGTAATTGAACTCATTGGTATCGGTGCATCCCCCGGTGAAGGCCACCGTCTCCAGCCGGTTCACGGTCTGGCCTTTGGCGTCGGTCTCGATAAAAGTCTCATCGCGCGTCTTCTTGGTCCAGCGCGCAATCTCGTCGATGGCCTGGTCCCAGGAGATGTCTTCCCAGTGGTCGGAGCCCGGACGCCGCACCTGCGGCTTCAGCAGCCGGCGGTCGTTCTGGATGTCCTGTTGCAGCGACGCGCCCTTGGGGCACAGCGTGCCGCGATTGATGGGATGGTCAGGATCGCCTTCCACGTGGATGACCTGCGGCGTAACGTTCTTCGCCTTGTCGCCGATGGTGTGAATGATGACCCCGCAACTGACCGAGCAGTAAGGGCAGGTGCTGCGCGTTTCCGTGCTGCGCGAAATCTTCAGCGCCTGAGCTTGCGCCAGCAGCGGCTGCGCATCGAAGCCGAAGACCGTGACACCGACGGCGCCGATTACGCCGGTCTTGAAGAATGCCCGTCTGGAAACATCCATTACGAAACCCTCCGTAACGAACAATTCGAACCGAAGAATTTGTGTAGGGATATCGCTGAAGCGCGGGAGCCGCGCAGATTGGAAAGCCTGACGAAAGTGTTTGCGGTGTCGTCCACGGTCTCGACCAAGCCGTTTACCTTACGACGAGACGCCCACATCCGAACAAAACGACGGGAAGCAGCGTACACCGCCGAAGCGATGCCGGTCAAATGGATTCTAGATGGTCGGAATCGACTGCGCGGAGCCCGCTGGCGGCGCGCCTGCGAAAGAACCAGCCCCGCAGGGGCGACTCAGTTTAGCCCATCAGCACGGAGCCGCAGGCGGAGTGCTGGGTAAGCTCGGAAGATCGACCCGAGCCCCGGAAGGGTCCGCACAGCGGCGCCCTAAAACCCCATCAGGTTTGTGCTGATCTTGGTATATCCATGCTCCGCCGCCCACAAGTCAAGCGGCGCGGTCGCAATCTCGTCCACCATCGGCACGGCCAGACCATCAACGGTCATGTCCACCGATTTCAGGTAGCGCTTGCAGGTGTCGCAGGCTTCCACCCGCACCGCCGCCAGATCCTCCGCTGAGTAGCGCGGCAGTTTCTGATAGTCCTCCTCCGCGCACATCGGGCACAGAATTCGGCGAAACTCCCACTCCGTCAGACAGAACGAACAGATCAAGAACCGCTTACCTCCATCGCCCTCCGGACGCAGCACCGCAACCTGCGGCCTGCCGCCGCATACCGGACACACCGAGCCTGCGAATCCTGAAAGCCGCGTGGCCCGGTTCGCGGCAAGATTCTCCGCCAGCGGCTGGAACAGCACGCGGGCGAAGAACCATCTCGGTTCCCCGTCGACTCCGTCGGTTGCCGCCAGGAAATCGTCGAGCATCCGGCGGCGCCGCTCGGAGGAAGCGCTGCCGGACTCTACCGCCTCTTGCGCCAGCTTCGACGGACCACATTTCCGCACCAGCGAAAGCAACGCCGGCAAATGCTTGGCGGCCGCCTCAATCTCGAGCTGGGCGCGAAACGGAGCGGCGATGTCCGGAGCGGGAGCCGGCCGGGAGGCGGTGTCTTCGTACAGCATCCTCTGGAACGCCAGGACTCGCCGATAAAAGCCAAGCACCTCTGCGCTGCCGGGATGCCGCTCGCCAAGCTCCATTGCCCGGTCAATGCGCTTACCCCAATCGGGCTTCTTCGTCTGATTCATGGGATGCGACCGCCCACTGTGGCAACGGAACACTATAACAACTGTCGCGCTCTAGTGTCCTGAATCAGAAGTTCGGGTAGTGCGCTACTTTCAATCGCGGTCAAAGTAGCACACTACCGAAGTTCACTAAATAAGCGAGCGCTTTGTATCAGGGCACGACTTTAGAGGCTGCTGAAAAACTCGTTCTCGGGACGTTTTGAAAGGGCACAGCTTTAGCTGTGCCGTCCTATAAAGTTGTCATCCCGAACCGACTTTAGTCGGTGAGGGATCTGCGTTTTCGACTTTTTCAGCAGCCTCTTTAGTCGTGTCGAACCGCGACGTAAGAAAACACGGCCTTTAGGCCCCGAGGCGAAAATCGAAGCCCCGTCGAGTTTGTAAACTAATCTCTAATTCATCACACTAGGATGAGAATTCGCCACGCAGGCACGGAGAAGGCTTTGTCTCTGGCGCCATCCAGGAAAGGTACTTTGGAAAGCAAAATTCCGTGTCCTTCGCACCTCTGTGGTGAATGATTTCGGACGGAGCGACTACACTAGCCCGGAACCCAAAAAACCATGCGACCTCATCTGCTGCTCACATTCCTGTTCCTCCTAAACCTCGTCCAGGCCCAGGAACTTCCTCCCGTTCCAGGCAAGATCGTCACCATCACCCCGCAAGCCGGCTATCGCAACGAGCCTTCCATCGCGGTAAACGCGAAGAATCCCTCGCAAATCGTTGCCGCCTACCAGGTCCCGGCCTCGGTGGCCTACTCGCAGGATGGCGGCAACTCGTGGAAGAGCGCGACCGGCACCGCTCCCAAGGATTACCGCATTTCCGGCGATGTCTCGGTGATCTACGACAAGCGCGGCGCCGCCATCCTGTGCTACATCGCCTTCGACAAGCTGGGCACCACCAACTACTGGGCGCACGGCGCAACGCGCAACGGCATCTTTGTTCGCCGCTCGCCTGACGGCGGTGCCACCTGGGAACCCGAAGCCCACGCCGTAATCGCGCAGCCCACCAGCCCCGGCGTTCCCTTTGAGGACAAGCCCTACATCGCCGCCGACAACACCAACAGCAAGTACGCGGGAAATCTTTATGTCGGCTGGACCGAGTTCCGCCTGGACGAGTCGGTCATTCTGTTCTCGCGCTCCACCGACGGCGGCCTCACCTGGTCCACTCCGATCACGATCAGCACTCATCACGGATTGCCGCGCGACGATAATGGGGCCGTCGAAGGCTTCACCGGCGCGGTCGCGGCCGACGGAACCTTGTATGTCGCATGGGCCGACGGCGATGCCATCGCTTTCACCTCCTCGCGCGACGGCGGAAAGACCTTCGCCAAAAGCCGCAGCGCGATTCAGACCGCGCCCCTCTACTTCGATGTTACGGGGCTCGACCGCGCCAACGGCTTCCCGCAGCTTGACATCGATGCGCGCCACGGCCGCCATGGTCTGCTGTACGTAACCTGGAGCGATTATCGCGACGGTGACATCGGCGTCTACTGCGCGACCTCGACGGACAAAGGCAAGCGCTGGACCAAACCGGTGCGCGTAAACTCCAATCCGCCGCACGATGGCACCGACCAGTTCTTCCAGTGGCTGGCGGTGGACCCGGCCACCGGAGCCGCCAACCTTATCTTTTATGACCGCCGGCTCGATCCCAGGGACAAGAAGACTACCGTCACCCTGGCGCGCTCAAACGATGGTGGACGCACGTTCACCAACTATGCCTGGACCACCGACGCCTTCGTCCCCACTCGAGACGATTTCCTCGGCGACTACATCGGCGTGGCCGCGCTGAATAATAAGGTGTACGGAGTGTGGGCCGAGATCGCACCTCCGGCAGTTCCAAAACAAGAGGCCACGCCCGGCACCGAGCGCCGTCCGTTGACCATTGTCAAACTAGGTGTGGCCGACTTTGGCGGCGCGACGCCCTGAGCGGTCGGAATCCGCCAGGTACCCTGGACAAAGGCGGCGACCTGTGTGGAGCCGCGCTCTTCTTTCCTCGGGCCTTTGGTACATACTAATATGTTTAATATGACACATACTTGTATGTAAAGTATGACGATAATTTCCACGATTTCAGCGATTTTTAGCCTCTAAGTCATTATATAACAATACACTAACTATAAACCGTTTAAAATGTGATGCTTGCGACATGTTTGTAGGCTAAGTTATTGATTCTACGTAAAGCGTACAGAGGGGGGTTTTGTCGGATGCAACCGCATCACACTTCGCACGTTTCCGGCCTCGTAGGCTTCGTTGACATTCCGAATTTGGCGCAGATCGTCATTACGATGGCTTCAGCCATCGAGGAATCTGCTGCTCGGTTGCAGAGACAATACGCTTGCGGGAAACGCAGGTCCCGCGACTCGGGATGACAGCCAGAACGGAACGAACAGCCAAGGACGAAAAGCCTGTGAGTACCGCTCCTTTGTCACAGAATATTCATCAAGTTCGCTGGCCGGTCTTACGATGGGTCAGATACGATAATCTTTGCCTATGCTTCTGCTTACGCTTGGCGCCGGCTTGCTGAACGCGGTTGCAATGCTGGTGAGTCCAGGCCTTCCCGCCGGAACAGCGCTACCTGTAACCCTGAATTCAACTCTGGACGCCCGTAAGGACAAGCCCGGTCAGAAGATCGAAGCCAGACTGATGCAGGACATTCCGCTGTCCTCAGGAGAGAAGATCAAGGGCGGAGCGCATGTCATCGGGCACATTGTCGAGGTCACGAAGCTTCCTGGCGGCGGCTCTCGCATGGTGTTAAAGTTCGATGAGCTGCAGGAACGGGGAACTGTCATTCCGCTGAGCGTCAGCGCGCGGGCCATCGCCGCCATGGAGAGTATTTACGCGGCGGAAGTGCCCATCGACGCCACCTCCGACTCCGAGAGCTCGAGCCAATGGGTCATGCAGCAAGTGGGCGGAGACGTGATAAATCGCGGGCGCGGCCGAATTTCGTCGGACGATGGTCTGGTCGGCCGCTGGGACGGCGCGGCGTGGGGAAAGCTGACCTCCTCGACTCAGGGCGACTGCGCCGCATCTGACGGTAATGGTATCGAGCAGGCGCTGTGGGTCTTCTCCACCTCGGCGTGCGGACTCTATGGTCTGGAAGACATGAAGCTTGTCCATTCCGGGAGAACCGTCCCGCTGGGCCAGATCGTCCTGGAGTCGAGCAAGATGCTGCATATCGGCGGAGGCAGCGGCTGGTTCCTGCTGGTCAACGCAGGTGCTCCGGCGTCGGCTCCCTGAGAACTCTCTCCATCCAATTCGACTCGCGCCAATTGGCCGACGCTCGCATCCACCTCATGTCGTGGTTAGGCAACGTTTACGTAAGAGTTAGCTCCCCTTTCAGGGGATTTCCTCAAGTCTGGCCGAAGTGGTATGTCTAAGCTTGACTTGGGGCACGCGCCCGCGCACCAACAGGTCCTTGGCGGCACAGCACGCCCGGGATGACAAGAAGAGTGAAGGTGTGGGATGAAAACAACGTCGCGTTCCGAGCGGGAAGCCTACAAGCGGCAGGCGAAAATCTGCAGGGCCTTCGCCAACCCGACCCGCCTTCGTCTGATTGCACTTGTCAGCCGTAAACAGCATTGGGCCGCCGAGCTGCGTTCGAGGCTTGGCATATCCAAAGCCAACCTCTCGCAACATCTGTCCGTTCTGAAGGCTGCCGGGATTGTGTCCACCAGCCGAATCGGGAAGGAACTCTATTGCGGCCTCGCCATGCCGGGAGCCAAGCAGATCACGGCACTTCTGCGCAGCATGGCCAGTTCGCGCAATCGGCAATAGGAGCTCATTACGGCCGCTGACCGGATCTCTCTACCGGGATAAGGTCACGCCTCCGACGACAATGTTCATTCTCCTTCACGCCCGCAAGCGACCAGTTAAACTGCTTTAGATGGCGCGCACCACCATCCTGGAATACCTCGATAACTTCCGGCGGCACGCGCGGGAAGTGGCGTACGTCCATCATCGCGGCTATCGCGTACAGCGCTGGACGTATGGCGAGGTGTTTGCCAACGCTCATCGTTTTGCGCGGGAGCTGGACTCGCGCGAAATCGCCAAGGGCGACAAGGTCCTGATCTGGGGCGAGAACTGCGCGGAATGGGTGGTTGCGTTTCTTGGATGTCTGTTACGTGGCGCGATCGTCGTTCCCATCGACAGGATTGCGGCGCCGGACTTTGCGCAGCGTGTCGCTGGGCAGGTCGATGCCAGGCTATGCGTCTGCTCACCGGAAAACCATGTCTCCGGCATTCCCTCGCTTCATCTGGAAACCCTGCGGGAGCGAATTGCAGTGCGCTCCGATGTTCCGGTCACGCCGCCGCCGCTGACCCGAGACGACATCGTGGAGATCGTGTTCACCTCCGGCACCACGGCCGAGCCGCGCGGAGTGGTCATCTCGCACGGAAACATTCTTGCCAACCTCGAGCCGCTTGATCGCGAGATCGGGGCCTACCTGCGCTACGAGCGCATCTTTCATCCTTTGCGATTTTTGAACCTTCTGCCGCTGAGCCACGTCTTCGGGCAATTCCTGGGGATCTTTCTGCCGCAGCTTCTGGCCGCGACCGTGCTCTTCCAGGACACGCTGAATCCGTCCGAGGTGGTGCGCGTCATCAAGCGGGAGCGCGTGTCGGTGGTTGTGGCGGTGCCGCGGCTGATGGAGTCGCTGAAAGACAAGATCGAGCGCGATCTGGAATCGGCGGGCAAGCTGGCCTGGTTCCAGCGACAATTCGAGGCCGCCAAAGAACAGAACTTTGTGCGGCGCTGGTGGCGCTTCCGGCGAATCCATAGCCAGTTCGGCTGGAAGTTCTGGGCATTCATCTCCGGCGGCGCAGCGCTCGATGCCGGGACGGAAGAGTTCTGGCGTCGGCTGAGCTTTGTCGTCATTCAAGGCTACGGCCTGACCGAAACCACGTCGCTGATTTCGCTGAATCACCCCTTTCACACCGGCAAGCGCTCCATCGGCAAGGTGCTGGAGGGACGCGAAATCAAGCTTGACGAGAACGGCGAAATCCTGGTGCGCGGATCCAATGTAGCTGCCGGCTATTGGCAGGGCAAAGAGCTGAGGCCGGTGCTGAACGAGGATGGCTGGTTTCGCACGGGCGATCTGGGCGAGCTCGATGCCGAAGGCAATCTCTACTTCAAGGGCCGCAAGAAGAACGTCATCGTTACCCGCGAAGGGATGAACATTTATCCGGACGACCTGGAAGCGGCGTTGCGGCAACAGCGCGAGGTGCGCGACTGCGTCGTGGTCGGCCTGGAGCACGGCGGCAATGCCGAGCCTTGCGCGGTGCTGCTGTTGCGCGACGCCGCCGATCCGGAGGCTGTGGTGAGACAAGCCAATCGCCAGCTTGCCGAGTATCAGCAGATGCGCCGCTGGCTGAACTGGCCGGAAGAGGATTTTCCGCGCACCTCCACGCAAAAACCGAAGACCACGGTAATACAGCAGGCGGTGCAGCAACACTTCACCTCGGGCGATGGCGGCGCAGCCGTCGGACAAGGAGCGCTAGCCGGCATCATTGAGCGCATTACGGGGCGCAACGTTCGCTCGCTTGCACCCGGCGCCAGGATCGAGGACGACCTGAAGCTGAATTCCATGGACCGTGTGGAGTTGATGAGCGCGTTGGAAGACCGCTACCAGGTTGACCTCAACGATGCCGATTTCACGGAGGCCAGCACGGTCGCCGATCTGGAGCGGCTGCTGCACGCCCCGTCGCAGTCGCCGAGAGGCACGTACCGTTATCCGCGCTGGACGCAGCGCTGGCCCATCACGTGGCTTCGCACCTTCATCTACTACCTGCTCACCTGGCCGGCGACCTTGATCATGGCCCACCCAAGGATCGTTGGCCGCGAAAATCTGCGCGGCGTCAAAGGGCCGGTGCTGGTCACATGCAATCACGTTACCTACGTTGACAGCGGTTTCGTGCTGATCGCGCTGACGCCACATCTGCGCCACAGGCTGGCCACCGGCATGTGGGGCGAG
Source organism: uncultured Acidobacteriaceae bacterium (assembly GCA_963791975.1). Taxonomy (GTDB): domain Bacteria; phylum Acidobacteriota; class Terriglobia; order Terriglobales; family Acidobacteriaceae; genus Bog-257. Next base: position 1,007,772 of record CAWBUJ010000001.1, read on the forward strand.
CTGCTATGGGAGATGTGGCGACCGCCGAATGAGTGGACCCCGTTCAAACGCCTGGCGTGGAAGGCCGGATACTGGCTGGTGGTTGCGTTGTTCAACGTCTTCCCGCTGCCGCAGCAGTCGGGAGTGCGCGAGAGCTTCGCCTACGCGGGCGAGTCGGTAGACCGCGGCTACAGCGTGATGGTCTTTCCTGAGGGCGTGCGCACCCCTGATGGCAAACCGTCGCCCTTCCGCTCAGGCATCGGAATGCTGGCCGCACGGCTCGATGTTCCGGTGGTGCCGATGCGGATTGACGGCCTGTACGAGATGAAGATGGCAGGCCGCAAGATCGCGCGCCCGGGAGAACTGACGGTGGTGGTCGGCAGACCCATGCGCTTTTCGCTCGAAGCTTCGGCCGAGGAAATCACCAGCCAGCTTGAGCAGGCCACGTGGTCGATGTGAATCCGGATTTCCCAGAACCGGTGAGCGAAAACCTTATCCCTGGCGGCCCAACCCATGTGACGCACGTCATAGCTCGCTTATGGGCCAAAGTGATACGAATATCTGTTTGCCCCACGGAGTAGGAATGCGCGACGCAGTTCTTGAATTGTGGCCCGAAATCGAGTGGATTCAGGCTCCCGAATTGCGCGAGCAGGTCACCAGGACCTGGCAGCGTGCGCTGGAGCTGAGCCCGCTCACGCCTAGCGACCTCAATTGCATTCCGTTCACGCTTCTGGTGCCTAATTGCGCGACAACGTTCATGGAGCACAAACGCTGCGTGGTGCACATCGCGCGTAAGGCCGCCGAAAGCATGACCGAGTTCATGGGACGAGCGCTGCCTATCGACATGGATACCGTTATCGCGGGCGCGATCCTGGCCGACGTGGGCAAACTGTTGGAATACGAAAGCGTCGACGGCAAGACGCGGCAGAGCCAGCGCGGGGAGTTGTTGCGCCATCCTTTTACCGGCGTGGCATTGGCCATGGAGTGCGGTGTGCCCGATGCGGTGTGCCACATCATCGCGACCCACGCTGCCGAGGGCGACCTGGTGAAGCGCACCACTGAGTCGTATATCGTGCACCACGCCGACTTCATGGCATTCCAGCCGTTCAAGAACCTGGCAAAGTAGGAAGGATCCTTATGTCAACCATAACTGCGCCAGCGCCCAGCAAAGCGGCGGCAAAGCCGACGATCACGGCTGCCATGTCGCGATGGGCTGCCGGCGTGAAATTCGATCAGCTGTCCTCCGACGCTGTGTACCAGGCCAAGCGCTTCCTGCTCGACAGCATTGGTTGCGCGCTCGGCGGATACCAGCAACACGACGTGAGCATCGCTCTGGAAGTGCTCCGTGAAATCGCGGGCGCGGGCAAGGCGACCGTCATCGGCAGCGGCCGGCAGATGGATGCGGTCTCGGCGTCGCTGGCGAATGCGCTCATGGTCCGCTGCATGGATTACAACGACATTTACTGGAAGCAGGACCCCTCGCACCCGTCGGACATCTTTCCCGCCGCCATCGCCTGCTGCGAGCGCGCAGGTAGCGATGGACGCGAGCTGATCGTCGGTCTGGTGCTGGGCCACGAATTCGAGATGCGGCTGTGCGAGGCCGCGTTTCCCGGCATTCGCGAACGGGGCTGGCACCACGCGACGTTGACGGCATTCGTTTCGCCCATCGTTGCCGGCCGCATGTTGCACCTTACCGCCGAACAGATTCAGCACGCCATCGGGATCAGCGCCAGCGCGCGCGCCACGCTGGGCGCGGTCACAGCGGGTAAGCTGACAATGACGAAGAACACCGTCGATCCCCTCGCCACGCAGAGCGGCGTGCTGGCAGCGCTGCTCGCCGAGAAGGGATACACCGGTCCCGAGCATGTCATCGACGGAAAAGAGGGCCTAGTACACTGCTTCGGCCCGGAGTGGAAGCTCGATATTCTAACCGATGGGCTGGGCGATTCCTGGCGTATCACACAATGTGGGATGAAGGCGTTTCCCACCGAGGCGCTGACCCATACGCCGATTTCGGCGGTCTTGGCCCTGGTGAAGGACCACGACCTGCATCCCGATCAGATTGCGAAAGTCCACATCCGTACCACAGCGCGCGGGGCCGACATTCTCAGCGACGCCAGCAAGTACGATCCGCATAGCAAAGAGACGGCCGATCATTCGCTGCCTTACGTGATTGCGGCGGCCATCGCCGACCGCCAGGTCACGCCGCTGCAGTTTACCGAGAAGAAAATCATGGACCCGACGATTCGCGCGCAATTGCGCAAGGTGCAGGTAGTCGCCGATCCGGAGATCGAAGAAGTGTTTCCCACCTTGCAGCGAGTGATCGTACGGATCCACACCATCGATGGCCGCGAGTTCAGCAAACAGCTTGACTATCCCAAGGGGGATCCCCGAAACCCGCTTACCGACAAGGAAATTGAGGAAAAGTTTGAGGCGCTCGCCGGGCCGGTGATGTCGCGCGACGCCCGCCGCCGTGCGATGGATGCGATCTGGAATTTGGAGAAGCAGCCGAGCGTGGGCGGTTTGATGAAGCTGTTCAAGGCTGGCCACGCGGCTGGAGGTCACTGAGATGGGCCAGACCGTTGTCGAGAAAATCTCGCAGTCACACATGACCGAAGGACCTCGCCGCCCGCTGCGCGCGGGTGACTTCCTGTCCATCTGCCCGGATCGCGTGATGACCCATGACAACACCTCGGCGGTGATGAAGAAGTTCAATGTCATCGGGGCGAAGAAGGTACACGACCCCGTGCAGTTGGTGTTCACCGCCGATCACGACATCCAGAATCAGGGTGAGGCGAACCTGGCGAAGTATCGCAGCATGGAGGCGTTCGCCCGCGATCAAAATATCGACTTCTACCCGCCGGGCGCGGGCATCGGCCACCAGTTGATGGTCGAGCAAGGCTACGTGCTGCCGGGCGCGTTCGTCGTCGCCTCCGATTCGCACTCCAACATGTACGGCGCACTCGGAGCAGTCGGCACTCCGGTCGTGCGCACCGACGCGGCGGCCATCTGGGCGACCGGGGAATTCTGGTGGCAGGTCCCGCGCACCGTGCAAGTCGTGCTCGAAGGCAAGCTCGCGCCGGGGGTTACCGGCAAAGATGTGATCGTGACGCTCTGCGGACTGTACAACCGGGAAGAGGTTTTGAACGCTGCTGTGGAGTTTGGCGGCCCGGGCGTGGCCTCACTCAGCATGGATGCACGGCTGAGCATCGCCAACATGTCGACCGAATGGGGGGCGCTGGTTGGATGGTTTCCGGTAGATGAGGTCATGCTGCAGTACCTTGAATCGCGCAACCGCGCTCTGAGAACTCACGGGGTCGCGCGAATCCCGCAAGAAAAGTTCGCCGAGTGGCGGGCGAACCCTCCGGCGCCCGATGCAGACGCGGTCTACGCGGGCCGAATCGTGTTGAATCTCGCCGAGGTCACGCCGCACGTCTCCGGGCCGGACACAGTGCAGGCGATGCAATCCGTGGCCGAGATCGCGAAGAAGAAGGTGGCTATCCAGAAGGCGTACCTCGTGTCGTGCGTGAACTCGCGGCTGGAGGACCTGGAAGCCGCGGCGAAGGTATTGCGCGGGAAGAAGGTCGCGCCAGGCGTCAAGTTCTATCTCGCCGCTGCCAGCCGAGCCGTTCAGGACGAGGCGGAAAGACTCGGCGTCTGGCAGGCGTTGCTTGCCGCCGGCGCGCAACCGCTGCCTTCGGGATGCGGGCCGTGCATCGGGCTCGGCACCGGACTGCTGGAAGCGGGCGAAGTCGGCATCTCTGCCACCAACCGTAATTTTAAGGGTCGTATGGGCTCGCGGGATGCCCAGTGCTATCTTGCCAGCCCTGAAGTAGTGGCGGCGTCGGCGGTCGCAGGCTACATTTGCGGACCAAACATGGTTGAAGGTCGTGGACCGGTCAGACACTTCGAACAGTTCACGATAACTTCCCCCGCCGCGGAGAAAGTCGAGATCCTGCGCGGCTTTCCTCGCAGCTTGCGCGGGCGACTTGTCTTTCTGCCGCAGGACAACCTCAACACCGACGGCATCTATGGCAAGGACTATACCTACCGCGAGGACATGACGCCGGAAATGATGGCGTGCGTGGTCATGGCGAATTACGATCCCCGGTTTGCTGGGAGCACCCGCGAGGGCGACGTGATCGTTGGCGGCTTCAACTTCGGCACCGGCTCCAGCCGCGAGCAGGCAGTAACCGCTCTCAAGTTTAAAGGCATTCCACTGGTGATTGCGGGCAGCTTCTCGCAAACCTATCTGCGCAACGCCTTCAACAACGGATTCCTGTGCCTCGAGACCGCGGAACTGGTCAACTGGCTGCTGGCGCGGCTCAGGGATGCAGTCGCGCGTCAGGAGAAGACGATCATTCCGGGGGACGAGATCGCAGTTGATTTTGCCGGCAGCACAATTCGCTATGCCGGCGAGGAGTTCGCCTTCCCGGCGCTGGGCAGTGTGCCGCAGTCGCTGGTGATTGCCGGAGGCGTGGAGAACCTGGTGAGCAGGAAATTGGAGCTGGGCGTGGCGAGAGTCGTGGTCCGATGAAATAAAAATCCCACGTTGTGGGATACAGCACCGGGATAATCTCACATTGTGAGATGACAGTTTATTCAGGTTAGGAGCACGTGATCATGGTAAAACGTACGGTTGTAACCATGCCCGGGGACGGCATTGGCAACCAGGTGCTGCCCGAGGCGATTCGGGTTCTCGATGCCGTAGGCTTTGAGGCGGAATACGTCCACGCCGATATCGGCTGGGAGTGCTGGATCAAAGAGGGTAACGCCCTGCCCGAGCGCACAGTCGAATTGCTGCGCAAGTACAAGGTCGGCCTGTTCGGGGCCATCACCTCAAAGCCCAAGAAGGAAGCCGAGGCCGAACTCGCTCCGGCGCTCCGAGGCAAAGGACGTCAATACTTCAGCCCCATTGTCTCCATGCGACAGATTTTCAACCTCGACGTGTGCATGCGGCCCTGCCTGTCGTTTCCCGGCAATCCGCTGAACTTCATCCGCAAAAAACCCGCCGGAGGATTCGAAGAACCGAGGGTGGACGTCGTCGTCTTCCGGCAAAACACCGAAGGACTCTACGCGGGCGTGGAATGGACAAACCCGCCACAGGCGGTCTGCGATGCTCTTGGCCTCCACCCGAAGTTCAAACCCTTCACCCGGGTGCCGACCGAAGACGTGGCCGTCTCGGTGCGCATCATCACGCGTCCGGCGGCGCGGCGCATTTGCCAGGCCGCCTTCGAACATGCGCGCAGGTTCGGTTACAAGTCGGTGACCATCTGCGAGAAGCCCAACGTACTGCGCGAAACTTCGGGCATGATGGAGGAAACCGCGAAGGAAGTGCAGAAGCAATACGCCGACATCCCGTTGTGGTCTACCAACATTGACGCGCAAACCATGTGGCTTACCAAGAATCCCGAGGAATATGGCGTGATCGTGGCCAGCAATCTGTTTGGCGACGTGATCAGCGATGCGTTTGCCGGGCTGGTTGGTGGCCTGGGTTTTGCGGCCTCCGGCAACATTGGAGACGAGGTCGCGGTTTTCGAGCCGACACACGGCTCCGCCCCGAAATACGCGGAGCTGGACCCGCCGATCGTGAATCCCATAGCGGCGATTCTATCGGCCGCCATGATGCTGGATCATTTGGGCGAAACTGACAAGGCGACCAAGATTCGCGAGGTTGTTGCCGCTGTCGTCGCCGAGGGAAAGGTACGCACCTACGACATGCTGCGCATCCCCGGCAGTGCGAACTCTCTGGCGCAGGGCGCGGCTTCGACCACGCAGATGACCGATGCGATCCTCACCAAGCTAGGTGTAGCGGTGGAGGCGGCGTATGCCGGTAGCGGCAGAAACTAACTCAACACGTGGCCAGGCCGGCCGCGCGGGCGGCGATGTGCGCTCTGACTTGCACGTCAGCTTCGAGTCGCGCACCAGCGGCGGCATCGAAATCGACCTGCGCTCGCGCGTGGCATTGTATTACGGCGATGCGATTCGCCTGCAAGTGGGCGATGTTTTGCAGGCGCTGGGCGTCGAGCACGCGTTCATCGATGTCGTTGACGAAGGCGCGCTGCCGTTCGTCATTGCCGCTAGGATTGAAGCGGCGGTGTGCCGCGCCGGATTTGGGAGCGGCAGGTCTGCGCTGCCGGAACCTGTGCCGCTGCCGGCGCCGTCGGCACGCGATCGGCTGCGCCGCTCGCGGCTCTACCTTCCGGGTAACGAACCCAAGTACTTCATCAACGCCGGGCTGCATGGGCCCGACGCCATCATCCTCGACCTGGAAGACTCGGTGCATCATGACGAGAAAGACGCGGCACGCCTGCTGGTGCGCAACGCCTTGCGGGCGGTGGATTTCGGCGCGGCGGAACGTATGGTTCGCATTAACCAGTTGCCGCTGGGACTGGCGGATTTGGAAGAGATCGTCCCTCAGGCGCCCGATTTAATCCTCTTTCCGAAAGTCGAGACCGCACGACAGATATCTGACGTTGTAGGAGCAATCGATTCGATTGCGCGTCGGGCAGGCGTTACCCGTCCAATCTGGTTGATGCCAATCCTGGAATCTGCGCTCGGCATCGAGAATGCCTTTGCCATCGCGACTGCGTCCGATCGCATCGCCGGACTCACCGTCGGCTTAGAAGACTACACTGCCGACCTCGGCGTAGCGAAGACTCCGGGCGGAGTCGAATCACTCTATGCGCGCAGCCGGGTGATCAACGCGGCGCACGCCGCCCACGTCGAGGCCATCGATTCCGTCTACAGCGACGTTGCCGACGCCGACGGTCTGCTGCGCTGGGGCGAAGCTTCTCGCGCTATGGGCTTCGAAGGCATGGGCTGCCTCCATCCCATCCAGATCGAGATCATTCATCGTGCCTTTGCTCCTACTAGGTCAGAGTTGGACAGGGCGCTGACCATCGTCGCTGCCTACGAAGACGCGCAGACTGATGGGCTGGGAGTGGTAAGCCTAGGCTCCAAGATGATCGACGCGCCAGTGGTGCAGCGCGCGCTAAAGCTGGTGGCGCGGGCGAAGCAGATGGGCATCACTACCGGGCCGCCTGCCGCATCGGGAGTGAACTCATGAGCGCAACCCTCGCAACCACCAGCCTCGTCACCAATGCTGCCGGCCGCCGCGTGCCGATTACGGTCAACGGCCGCGAGCAAGTCCCGTACACGGGCGTGGACAGCCATCGCCCCACCGGCCGCAAAGCGGCACCCCCGATTCGCAGCAACAGCGACTATCCCACAAACGGGGACAAGCGCGTTCCCGACCTGGAAGCGGCGCTGCGCCTGTGCGGTCTGCGCGATGGCATGACCATCAGCAGCCATCATCATCTGCGCAACGGAGATCGCGTGGCCCTCACCGCGCTGCAAACCGCCTCCCGCATGGGGGCAAAGGACCTGGTCTGGTTTCCCAGTGCGTCGTTCCCCTGCCATGAGCCCGTCATCGACCTGATGAAATCAGGCGCTGTCCACCACATTGAAGGCAGCATGAACGGCCCGCTCGGGGACTACTGTTCTCACGGCCACATGCGCGGCCTGGGTGTGCTGCGCTCGCACGGCGGCCGCTGGCAGGCAGTGCAGGATGGCGAAGTCCACATTGACATAGCCGTTATTGCGGCGCCGACCGCGGATTTTTTCGGCAACGCCGATGGCTCGCATGGCAAGTCGGCCTGCGGCTCACTAGGGTTCGCGCTGGCTGATTCCGTTTATGCCGACCGCGTCATCGTGGTGACTGACAACCTGGTCCCGTTCCCGTGCGTCCCGTGGCAGATTCAAGGCAACAATGTGGATTACGTCGTGGAGGTCGACTCCATCGGCGACCCGGAAAAGATCGTCAGCGGCACCACGCAGATCACGCGCAGTCCCGACCGCCTGCGCATTTCGGAGCTGGTGGCGCTCTTCCTCCGCGACAGCGGCATCATGCGCAACGGCTTCTCGTTCCAAGCTGGCGCCGGCGGTATTGCGCTGGCCTTCGTCGACTACCTGGCGCGCATGATGAAAGCGGCCAAGGTGAAAGCCAGCTTTGTGCGTGGCGGCTCGACCAGGTACCTGGTCGATCTGCTGAACGAGGGCCTGATCGGGTACATCCTCGACGGCCAGACGTTCGACCTTGACGCGGTGCGCTCCATCGCTAGCGACCCGCGGCACGTTGCCACCAGCCCGTTTACCTCATACAACTTTCACGGCAAGGGCAACTTTGCCTCGATGGTGGACGCCGCGGTGCTGGGTGCGACCGAGGTGGACGTCAAGTTCAACGCTAACGTTGTGACGCATTCGGATGGCCGCTTGTTGCACGGCATTGGCGGCTGGCAGAACTGCTTGTTCGCGGGGTGCACAATCCTTGCGGTGCCGTCGTTCCGCGACCGAATTCCTGTGATCGTGGACGAAGTGACGACCGTGACCGGCCCCGGTCAGCTAGTGGACGTGATCGCCACGGAACGGGGCATTGCCATCAACCCGCGGCGGCAGGACCTGCTGGACGCGGTAAAGGGTAAGGGTCTGCCCATCCGGCCGATCGAGGAGATCAAGGTCGAGGTCGAAAAAATCTGCGGCGGCAAGCCCGCCAAGCCGCACCTGCTGGACCGGCCTGTCGCCGTCGTTAAGTGGGTGGACGGGACCCTTCTCGATACCGTCTGGCAAGTGGCTGACGACAATCCGTACGCGCCGCGGGTGAGCGCCGCAGAGTAGCCCGAAAACAACCACCTGTTAAAGGCTCAGCCCGAATGGGATGAGACTCTCTCGCGACCAGGCGCGAGGAACCAAGTCGAGCTGGTACTTCACTGCGACATCTCGGGGGAGTATAGTGTTGGGCTGCCCCGTAAACTAATAGCGGAATTTTCATACAGGAGCTTGACATGAGTTCATTGTGGCATTCCACCCGTGCGTCTCTGGACGATTCTTTGGCCCTGCTGTCTGAAAGCTTGGAAAGACTGGAGGCTGCCAAGTCAATCGACATCGCAGAAACCATCGAGCAGCTCAAGATAGCCGCCGAGTCGGCTCGAAACCTGCGTTCGTTGGTATCGTCGGAGATGCCCGAGGCCTCCTGGCAGACCCGTGAGGAACTTGAGGCGCTCATTGAGGAAATCCGGAAGAAGGTGGAGGAGAGGGCTTTAGAGCAACTGCGCTCCCGTCTTCTGGCCCTCGCGGGTCAGTTGGAGCGCGGTACGATTGTGCACCGTCGATCCTTCCGTGTAAATCAACTGAATGAGCTCCGAGACCAGGCGATCGCGGAATTGCGATCACAGGCCGGGTTGAAGGGAACGCCGCAAATTCTGCCAGGCCCCGACGCGGACGAATGGATCGAGTGGGCGTGTGGCTTGCAAGAGCCTGAAGATGCTGAATCTCTGCAGATTCTCCGGAAGAGGTTTGCCCACCTGGATGACTTTGTTGCCAATCTAGAGCCCAACATGTGGGTGATCAAAGCGGGAGTCCCGGTTTAGGAGCTTGAGATGAATTCATCGTGGCATTCCACCCGCGCGTCTCTCGACGATTCGTCGGCTTTGTTCCGTGCAAGCCTGGGGAAACTCGAGAGCTGCCAAATCAGTTGACATGGCAGTAGTCATCGAGCAGGTGAAGATGGCCGCAGAATCTGCTCGCATGGTGCGCGAGTTGGTATGGTCGGAGATGCCCGGAGCCTCATGGGAGAGCCGCGAGGAACTTGACGTACTTGTTGACAGGATCCAAAAAGAGCTGGCGGCCAAGGCCTTAGAACAAAAACGCTCCCGTCTCCTGGCTCTGGCGAGCGAGTTGGAGCGTGGCATCATTGTCCACCGCCGCACACACCGGGTGCAGGAACTGATTCAGCTGCGTGAACAGGCGATCTCCGAACTGCGATCCCAGGCCGGGTTGGAGAGCGCGCCGCCGCTACCAGGGCCGCAAGCGGAGCAATGGATCGCGATGGGCTGTGCGGCTTGCAGGAGCCTCAAGATACCGAAGCGCTCCAGGCTCTTCGGAGTGGATTTGCCCACCTCGATGACTTTGTCGCCAATCTAGAGCCCAACATGTGGAGGGCTGGGGAATCGCCGGCTCCGGCCGCTCGACCGGAACCGCAGAAGCCTTCCGACAAGGCGCGGCCAGGCCGGTCTCGGGTGGAGACAAGAAAAACTGCAGAAGCTGAGATTTCAAAGCCTCAGCGGATTGAATTGGAGACAACCAAGCCCCAAAGTGGGCGCGACAAGCCGCGATTTCGCTGGCTTTGCGGATGAACTGCCGCCGCAGGAACTCAATTCGAACACTCTGACCCCGAACGACGTTACTCCTCCGCCAACCGAGGAGGATGCACAAAAGACATTGGCGCAGGAGCGCGCATTGCTGTCCGGCATGATGGGCATCGTCAATGACCCGGTTGGTCACTTCAAGGCACCCGTCGAGCCTCCCTTCACGGGTGAGGTTCCCCAAAGGGCGAGTGCGGCAACGGCGGGCATCGGCAGCGGTCCTGTCGGTCGGTTCGGCCATTCCGTTGCGCCTCCCTTCACCGAGGAGGTTTCCCGCGAAACAAGTGCAGCAGCGGACCTCGATACTGAACCGGTGAGTCACTTCTCCGGCAGGGTGGAACGTCCCTTCACGGTCGAGGGGACCTTCACCGGCGGGGTTTACCGCGAAACGATCGTCGCGCCGCCGGGTCTGGTCAGTGACCCGACTGGTGACTTCAACCCACCCGTCGAGCACCGTTTGACCAGGGAGGTTTTCCGCGGACCGAACGCCGCATCGGAGATCTTCTACAAGATCAGGCTCGGACTCGAGGAGCGTTGGAGTGAAAAGCGGGGAATGCTGCTGGCGGTTGTGGCCGTACTCCTGTTGAGTGTGCTGGCAGTCATATTGTGGACGTCAGGAGCCACACTGTGGCGGTCGGGCGGCAACGCCGCCGGCACTGTTCCCGTTAACTCCCCCGAGACCAAGGCTGTCGCGCTGCCGCCAAGCAATCCGGAGGACAAGGGAAGAGGTCAGCCCGCAATTTCCGCTGAATCTGAAACGCCGGCTCCCGCACCAAAAGCAACCAAGAGCAGCTCCCAGGAAGAGCCGAAAGAGAAGTCGAAACCGCAAGAGCGGAGCGTCGCTGCCAAGCCCGCCCTGAAGGCCCCGGCCGAAAAACAAGCGGGCACCCACGACGACGCAGTGTTGCGCCTGCCTCCACCTGTGCCCAGAGACGTTGCCGAGGGAAAGAAGGAGGAAGCTCCGCCAAATGGCACCGCCGGAATGCTGGGATCGGTTCCTGGAGGCATGCCAAACGCGGCCTCGAACAACGTCGTTAATATCGTCAAGGACGTTCCTGTTGTGGTGCCCAAAATCGGCGCGCAGAAGGTCCGGATTTCCTCAGGAGTCGCACAAGGTTTGCTGCTCCACGAAGTCAAGCCGCAATATCCGTCGCAGGCCCGCCAGGCGCACGTTCAGGGAACGGTGGTATTGCAGGTTGTAATTGGAAAGGATGGAGCGGTGCAAAGCCTGCACGTGGTAAGCGGCCATCCCATGCTGAACCAGGCAGCCTTGGATGCGGTAAGGCGGTGGCGCTACAAGCCCTATCGCTTGGATGGAGAGCCGGTCGAAGCGGACACTCAGATTAACGTCAACTTCACACTGGCGGGCGAGTACTAGGTCGCTAGGCACGTTTCTCTTCGTCGGACAGCTTCGGGTCACGGAATAAGTCGGCCCAGGAATCGTCGAACGTGTTCCAGCGGTCTCGCTCCAGCCAGTTGCTATGGGCATCGGGAAGATAGAGGACTCCGTGCCCTTCGCTGCATAGCATTTCGGTCCCTGACCAATTCAACAGAACGTGGCCGGGAGCTCCGATCCGGATGGCGCTTCCCAGGCGACGCAAGCAGGTACGGCAGCGCTTCTGTTGATCGTGGATGGACCAGGACAACGGCCCCACAGCCATCACCAGAAAGAGCCACAGAGCAAGGCCGTCGACCATGGGATAAACGGATCCGATGAGGCGCACAGACAGCCAGTGGGCGATGGCCGCCGCCAGCAAGCCGGTTGCAATCAGCAACAGGACTGACTTGGCGACAAAAAAAATCCACCAGCGGATCCGCGCCGCAAGGGTGGTAGGAGGCCGCCCCAATCCGCCGTCGGAGTGGCGAGCGTAGACGATCCACACCGCGCAGCTTATTGCCAGCAGGAGGAACGACAGATAGGTTTCCACCGAGCGGCGCATGTCGGTGCGTGCGGAGGTGACCGAGAGCAGCGATGCCGGAAAGACATAGCCTGCGTTTTCGCTGAGATCGGCGAGGTCGGCTTCGACTTGTGCTTCGGTCGAGCCGCTCTTCATGCGGCCGACGGCGCCAATCCGCTCCGCGAAGTTGCTGAAGGGAGGAATGTAGGGGTTCAGAAGGACCCAGGCTGAGATAGCGAAGGACACCAGATGGAAATTCCGCGGCAAGACTCCGATGACAGTCCGTTCAACGCCATCGATCATGATTCGGCGGCCAATCACGTGGCTGTCCCCTCTGAATTGCAGCTTCCAGATTTCGTCGCTCAGCACGATGCAGGTCCGGCAACTTTGCGCGTCATCGCTGCTAAACGTGCGCCCCACGGCAGCCTTAACGCCCAAGAGATCAAAGAAGTCGGGCGAGACACTTGCGGTCAGGATCGGAACCGTACGCTGCGCCCCAGCAAGGCTTTGCGGACCCCAGGAGTACGCCGCGACCGCGTCCAGCAGCTTGCTGCCCTTCCAGGCCGTCGCCAGGTCGAGCAGAGTTTCGGAACGAAACCGCCTGAACTTGCCTTTCAGGCTGATGACGCAGACCCGGTCGGGACGCGCGATGGCGGACGATAGACGTGACTGTGCGGCTGGAATGAAGCCGCCCGCAACGACGATCACCAGCACGAGTGCCACGGCAAGAACAAGACAAGTCGAAGGTGCCCGACGCAGGCGCTCCATACGACGCAACAGCGGCCCGCGGTCGTAGCGGATCCAGAAGGCATCGCCGAAGAGGCGCCAGCAGTGTCTGGCAAGCTCCAGCTTGTTGCGCCGGTCGAGCTGGCCCCTCTCGGCCAGGAAATTCGCCCAATGCCAGACGTTGCGCATCCGCTGGAGACGCCAGTTCGGCCGCTGCGAGCGAGGAACAAGCCAACTGGCGAGCCACACAATCGCCTGGCAGCTCAAGAGGGTTCGCCGTAATGGATCCGGAACCGACATCGACCCCACTCACTTCGATGACGAAAAGCATACCAGCGTGCCACTGCCAGGTAACCGAGAATTACGATGAGCCCGTCAGCCGCGGCAGAACTGCCATCGGATTGTACGCCGGCAGCGATTCTCAGGCTCCATGCCTTGGACGAAGCCGATGGAGAGAGGCTCACGTTCGCTGGCACGCGAAAGCGGTTACCATGTTCTGAAGTTCAATGTCGAAGCACGCCAGGCATTGGAACTCAGGGCAGTAGCAAAGCAGGATAGAGTCTTGTGAGGAGCCACCATGACGGAACCTAGTTACGAGGAACTGAAAGCTAAGTTAGCAGAGCTGGAAAAGCAGGTGCAGGTCCGCAAGCGCGGCGCACTGGAGTTCAGAGTCAGCGAAAAGGGCGGCGCCAGCGTTTATGGCTTGGGACGATTCCCGGTCACACTCTACTACGAGCAATGGATGAAGCTGCTGGACCAGATCGACCAGCTGCGCGATTTCCTCGAGGCCAATAAAAGCGCGATGAAACTCAAGAACCCCGAAGCATGAACGGGGTTCAATGGCGCCAGATTATTGCGCCGAGGCTTTCATCTTCGCCATGTCGCTGCGGACGCGATCGGCGCGCGGCCCTGTCGGCTCCTCTTTGAGGAACATTTGAAGTTCGGCGAGCGCATCTTGCCTTCGGCTCTCCTGCTCATAGGCCATGGCGGCAATGTAATGGATAGTAGAAGAGTGCTGGTTGGGCAACGCATGCACTTTTTGCGCGGTGGCAATGGCGGCGCCATACTGCCGCTCCATGTACTGGGTGTCCGCCAGTAAGGTCAGACTCAGGACGTTGTTGGGATCCACGCTGAGCGCCTTGCCCAGCACCGCTTGCGCTCGGGAAAAATCCTTCTCGCGCAGGTATATCTTGGCCAGATTCTCGCATGCCGGGACGTAGTGATCGTCCAGACTGAACGCTTTCTCGATCGCGTCTTTCTCATGGGCTGGGTCGTTAATATGGGCGTACATGACGCCAAGGTTATTGTAGGCCGCCGCATATTGCGGATAGATGGAGATCGCTTTGTTCAGCAACTCCGCCGCCTTGCTCCACTGCTGGCGTGCCATCGCCTGATTGGCCTTATCAAGCTCCTTGCGAGCCTTGGTGGGGATCTTTAGGGAGGACGCCGAGACCGATTCAGATTTCGGCGGAGCGGTCGGCTCCTCGGCGGTTTGAAGTTGCCGGACCGAGACGTATTGAGATTGCGTCACCTGGCGTGAATCGACCTCGAACAATTCGCTTTCGGTGGTTTGGATTCCATTTCCGCTCACCACAACGTGATAGTTGCCGACCGGAATGTTCCGGAAATCCGCCTCGCCCGCGCCATTGGTATAGGTCTTCTCCTCCGGCGTGCTGCTGGCGCCTTCCATGAGCTGCACCAGAAGGTTGCTGCCTGCCCTCCGGTCATCGGAGTAGACCACGTGTACATGCAAACTGCCCGACTTCAGGCCAACACCGCCGTCTCGCTGTGCCTTTGCGATCGGAATAAGAAGGCAGCAGAGAATGGGAACGAGCCAACATTGATTGCGCATTTCGCCCTCCAGAGAGACGGTCAGGGATTCGACCACCTCGACAGGTTTGCATCCAGCTTGCCGTGGGCGTCGGCAATGGATGGGGGAAAGAGTAGCGGAGCGCGAGCTGGAGTTGGCCCGGACAGCCAACCCCACAATCCACTTCGTGCCCGGCATTTTACACCCACAGGCGTCTTTCGGCGCTGGGATTTTATGAACAATTTTCGGCTGGGAGGTTCGCACCGGAAGTGCCGATACGCTTGGCCGCCGGGTGGGTGGAGCTGCTGTTAGAATTGAGTGGTGAAGCGCACCATTCGCCTCATCGCCATCGACATTGATGGCACGCTGCTGGACTCCAAAGTCGAGATTTCCCCCAGCAACCTGGTTGCCCTGCGCCGGGCGCACGAAGCCGGCATCGAGATCGTCCTGGGGACAGGCCGCAGGCACAAGTTCGCGCTGCCGGTCGCGGAATCGCTCGGCTTCGATCTGTGGCTCATCAGCTCCAACGGCGCGGTGACCCGCTCGACCAGCGGCGAATTGTTTCATCAGGATCTTCTGCCCAGGCCCACGGCCATCAAGCTCTGCCGGCAGATGAGGGAGTTCCGCAACCACACGGTGCTGACCTTCGATCGCGAAGGCCTTGGCGGCATTGTCTGCGAAAACCACGAGCATCTTTACGGGGTCATTCAGCGCTGGATGGAGAAGAACGCGCCTTACATCGAGTACATCAGCCCCATCGAGAATGCGCTGACGGAAGATCCCATCCAGGCCATGTTTTGCGGACCGGTTGAGTTGATGCTACGTGCGCAGGAGCAGCTTCTCGCCTGCGATTTCACCGCGGAGTTCACGCTGCTGCGTACGCAATACGATGAACGCAACCTTTGCATCGTCGATATCCTGAATGCCGGCTGCTCCAAAGGACATGCACTGGAGCGCTGGGCGAAGCACCGCGGGATCGACCGGTCGCAAGTGATGGCCATCGGCGATAATTACAATGACATCGAGATGTTGACCTTTGCCGGACATCCGGTAATCATGGGGAACGCGTCGGATGACCTGAAGCAGAACGGCTGGACCGTCACACTGCACAACGATGAAAGCGGCGTCGCCGCGGCCATCGAACAGGTCCTGGATGCGAACCACGCGAGCGCGAATGCGTAGGACCATACAACTCGGGGTATTGGGATTGTCGCTCGCTTTGCAGCTGCACGCTGCGGAACTGGCGAACCTCCGCAACGGATTCAGCATCCGTCACCAACGGCACGAAACCGCCGGCGAGACCACGCGCCTTTACATGGACGCGGCGCCGGACAGCGGTTATATCGACGTGCCTACGGCTGAGATCGAGAGCTTCGAGGCGGCACCGCCCGATCCCCAGGAGGCCGCGACCCGGACGTCCAAGCCGCAGGACTTGAATTCGATCGTCAGCAGCGCCAGCGCGCGTAACCAGGTAGATGCCGACTTCATCGCCAGCGTCATCCGCGCCGAGAGCGCCTACAATCCGCGCGCGGTCTCGCCCAAAGGCGCGCAGGGACTGATGCAGCTCATGCCCCAGACGGCCAGCAAGCTGGGTGTGAAGGACAGCTTCGATGCAGTGCAGAATGTCGACGGCGGCGTGCGCTATCTGCGCGAACTGCTGCTGCTCTATAACAACGACATGATCAAGGCCCTGGCTGCCTATAACGCCGGGCCGCAGCGCGTACAGCAGTACAAGGGTGTCCCGCCCTATCGCGAGACTCATGCCTACGTGGCCCGCGTCATCAAGGACTACAACCGCAAGAAGCTGGCCAAGCGGAAGGGACAGCCGCAAGCAACAGCGCGTCCCGGACCGCCGAGCAAGGGTGCGATTGCGCAACGCACACCGGGCGCGGACGCAGCCGGCGACGAATAGTCCCGGTTTGACCCTGCTCATACCCTCATTTAACGTGAACTGGAGGCTTCTGACTGCGGGGCGCAGATCGTACGCAGCTGACTTTCCCTCATGAACACAAAGCGCATATTAGTCCTTGGCATCGTTCTGCTCGCGCTCTGCCTGCTGATTTACCTGCAGGTCCGCACCTGGAAGAACTTTGACTGGGGAGTGTTCTGGAGCCGCACCGACCATGTAAGTCTGGCGGGGCTGGCCGCTGGAATCGCGCTCACCTATCTGGCGTATGTTTTGCGCGCGGTGCGCTGGCGCATCTTCCTGAAACCGGTCTGCAAAACCACCACCGCGCGGCTGCTGGGACCGCAATTCATCGGCTTCTCAGCCCTGTCGCTGCTGGGCCGCGCCGGGGAGATGGTCCGTCCTTACATCATCGCCAAGAAGGAGCGGCTCACTTTCACCTCGCAGGTCGCGGTCTGGGGCGTGGAACGGATCTTCGATATGGGCGCATTCGCGGTGCTGCTGACGATCAGCCTTTTTTCTCCGGATGTGCGCGCGCTGCCTTTCTATCACCACGTGGTGACCCTGCATGGCATTCGGATCGATCTTGGCTTGCGCGACGCCGCCTTTGTGCTGATGGCTTTCGTCGCCGCCCTGGTCATCGGGTGCACCATCGTGCGGCGTTCCGGCGAACCTGTGGGACAAGTTCTGTACAACCTCTTCAACGGTTTCGCTCCCCGGGTCGCCCACCATTTGCGCGATAAGGTGCGTTCCTTCAGCGAAGGTTTGAAGACGATCCATGACTTCAATTCGGCGGTGCAACTGGTAGCTGTGTCGCTGGTAATGTGGGTGTTTACTGCTCTCTCCTACTACTGCATTACTCATGCTTACCCGGGCGAGCTTCGCGGGTTGACAATGCCGGACCAGGTTGTGCTGATGGGCTCGAGCATGGTGGGATCGATGCTGCAACTGCCGGCAGTCGGCGGCGGCTCACAACTGGCAACCATCAGCATGCTCCACTCGGGTTTCGGCATCGAGCAGGAACTCGCCGTGAGTTGCGGGATCCTGATCTGGGCGATCACCTTCATGTCCGTGATCCCGACCGGCCTCGCGCTGGCGCGGCGTGAGCATCTTTCCATCCGCGCGGTGGCCCAAGAGGAAGAAAAAGCCGCTGCGCTGGCTGAATAGACAGTTGGGATGGAGCGATTCGCAGCTTATAATGCGAAGTCCACCGCAACCTTGCGGCTGCTCGCTGCTCATACTTCTGTGAGGAGCTTCCTAGGTCCGATGAAATCCGCGCGCTGGATCCTGATCGCCGCACTTGATGAGCAATCCCTTCTGGTACGCTGCTCCGCTCGTCGCAGCCACGGCCAACGCCACCAGCGCCAACGTTACCGTCAGCGGCAGCCCGAAGTGGGTTGACACCAACATGGACGTTACCGCCGGCGACAAGCTGCACATCACCGCCAAGGGCAGCGTCAACATGGGCAACAACACCGGCGTGGGCCCCGCCGGTGCGGAGCGCGGCTGGGTGGACACGTTGCGTCCCTTGATGGTCCCCAGTGCGGGACGCGGAACGCTGGTCGGCCGCATCGGCAACAGCGATGCTGCAACTCCGTTCGTCGTCGGCGCCGACGCGACTGTAACCGTGCCTTTCACTGGCCGCCTATATCTCGGCATCAACCAGGACGCAACTCAGGCTCCGACCGGCAGTTACAGTGCGCATATCGATCGCACGCCCGCTAGCGCGGCGGCCACGGCAAAAACCAACTACGACTTCAAACCGCTGTTCGCGGAGCTTGACGCGAAGCTGCCTTACCGCGTCACCGACAAGCCCCAGGGCGGCAATCCCGGAGACTTGATCAACTTTGTGCTTGTCGGCTCCCAGGACACGGTAACCAGCGCGTTCAAGGACGCGGGCTGGCTCCAGGCCGACAAGACCAACACCGACGCCGTGCTCAGCGCGCTGATGGCAACGTTGCAGAAGAACTCCTACATGACTGTGCCGATGAGCATTCTGTATCTGTTCGGCCGCCCGCAGGATTTCGGCTACGAGCGCACCGATCCCGTGCTGGTGGCCGCGCAACGCCATCACTTCCGCATCTGGAAGACGCCGTTGAGCACTCCCCAGGAAACTATCTGGGTCGGCTCGGGAACGCACGATATCGGCATCGAGCGCGACCAGCGCTCGGCCAACGCCATCACCCACAAGATCGATCAGGACGTGGACAACGAGCGCGACTTCATCGGCGCCACTTTGACCCAGGCCGGAAAAGTTCAGGCGATGGAATACATGACGCGCTCGCACCCCATCACTTCCGCCAAGACCGCGACCGGCGGCGAAATCAAGTCCGATGGACGCGTTTTGGTCATCATCCTGAAACCCGCGCAGAAATAGCAACCCCTGGAAACAACCAAGCCGGCTTCCCTTTCGGGTTGCCGGCTTTGGTTGAGGAGGGAGCAAGGCTGCCGCTAGAAAGTCGTTAGTGCCGATCCCGAATCGCGCCAGGTATAAGAGCCTAGCATCTTGAGATAATTCCCGCGGAGGAAGGCGGCCGGGTTCTCGACGTTGACCATGCTCATCGAGCCGCGCATCTGCTTCACTGAAACGTATTCGTGCTCTTCCATCCAGGCTTCCATTCCGGCCAGGACCACGCCGATGTGCTCGATGCCGTACTTCAGCAACGCGGAGGTCATCATGGCCACATGCGCGCCCGCCATCATGGACTTCAGCACGTCGCTGGCGTCGTGCACGCCACCGGTGATGGCAATGTAGGTCTCGACCTGGTGATAGAGGATGGCGGCCCAATGCAACCGGAGCCGCAGCTCATGCGGACTGCTGAGGACAAGGTTGGGGACCACTTCCATCTCTTCCAGGTCGAAGTCGGGCTGATAGAAGCGATTGAAGATGACGATGCCGTCAGCTCCAGCCTCGGACAACTTGCGGGCGAAGTTCGCGCAGGAAGTAAAGTACGGACCAAGCTTGACTGCGATGGGAATGCGCACGTTCTTGCGGATGGCGCGCACCAGATCGCAGTAGCGGTTCTCCAGCTGCTCGGAGGTTACGTTAGGATCGGTGGGCACATCGAAGATGTTCAGCTCGAGCGCGTCCGCGCCGGCCTCCACCATATATTCGGAGTAGCGCACCCATCCCCCCGGCGAACTGCCGTTCAGGCTGGCGATGACCGGAATGCTGACCGCGGCCTTTCCCTTTCGCAGCAGCTCCAGATAGCGGTCGGGACCGACGTGGTATTTCGGCATATCAGGCAAATATGAAGTGGATTCGGCGTAGCTGTTGGCGCCGTACTCCAGCGCGCTGTCAATGTTCTCGCTCTCGGCCTCGATCTGTTCCTCGAACAGCGAGTACATCACGATGGCCGAGGCGCCGGCATCTTCCATGCGGGCGAAGTTCTCCAGCTTCTCCGTCAGCGGGGAGGCCGATACCACGACCGGATTCTTCAGCTTCAGTCCCAGATAATTGGTTGTCAGGTCGATCATGACTCGTCCTCGTCAATCTCTCTATCGAATGGCTCGACCGCTGGGTTTGCCTTCGCGAGTTGGATTTCGTTCAACATCTCGGTCAGCTCGGGAGGGAACGGTTCCTTTTTCAATAGCTTTCTACCATTAGCAGTCGGCATTGCCGCAATCAGGATCGCCTCGATGCGGTCCAGATCCTTCTTGTCAACGACGAAAGCAGAGAAGTAGTCCCAATGACGGAAGTAATGGGATTGCGGAACACGAGCATGAGCCGCAAGCGTCGATCGCAGCATGTCTGCCTGCCCCACATAGTAGGGCACGCCGTCAAGATAAAGTACGTAGACGCCTGGTTGCGCAAGCAGGTCCGTTGCCTTATACAGCCATTGCGTTGTTACGGGAGGCTTTCTTTTCGAGCCCGCTATGGGTCTCGGTTTCGACAGCCGGCGATAGAATACCTCTCTCGGCCACATCCGAGCGTATTTGAACGGAACCGTAAGCTCCACTTCTGCCTTGTCAGCCATGATCGTCACTTCTCCTTATTTCTGCTCAAAGTTCATCGCAGCCATGTGCTGGTACAGCTTCCAGCGCTCGTTGACGTTCTCCTGCGCTTCCTTCAGCAGCTTCTTGGCCTCATCCGGGTCGCTGTTAACCAGCATGGTGTAGCGCGCCTCGTTGTAAATGTATTTCTCCAACGGGATGCTGGGCGCGCGCGAATCCAGCACGAAGGGATTCTTGCCTTCTTTGGCCAGCATGGGGTTGTAGCGGAACAGTGGCCAGTGCCCGGAGTTCACCGCGGCCTTTTGCTGGTCGATGCCGTACACCATGTCGTAGCCGTGCGCGATGCAATGGCTGTAAGCGATGATGATCGACGGCCCCTCGTAGGCTTCCGCCTCGAGAAACGCCTTCATCGTCTGGGTGTCGTTGCCGCCCATCGCGATGTGCGCCACGTAAGCGCGGCCGTAGTTGATGGCCATCATTGCGATGTCCTTCTTCGGAGTGCGCTTGCCGCCCGCGGCAAACTTCGCCACGGCTCCCAGCGGCGTGGACTTCGACATCTGGCCGCCGGTATTGGAGTACACCTCGGTGTCAAGCAGGAGGATGTTGACATTGGCGGTGGAAGCCAGCACGTGATCGAGGCCGCCGTAACCGATGTCATAGCCCCAACCATCGCCGCCGACGATCCACACGCTCTTGTTGACCAGCAGGTCGGCCACTGCGAGCAGGTCGCGGCCCGCCGGCGACTTGTCGTTGGCCAGCTTCTCCTTGAGTGCCTTCACTCGCTCGCGTTGCGCGAAGATTCCGTCCTCCGTGGACTGGTCGGCGCTTAAGATCTCTACCGCGAGTTGGTCGCCAACAGTCGACGCCGCACGCTCAACCAGTACCTTGGCATAGTCGCGCTGTTTGTCGATGGCCAGGCGTATTCCCATGCCGAACTCGGCGTTGTCTTCAAACAGCGAGTTCGACCAGGCGGGGCCGCGTCCCTCCGAGTTGACGGTATAGGGCGTAGTCGGCAGATTGCCGCCGTAGATGGATGAGCAGCCTGTCGCGTTCGCAATCACAGCGCGGTCGCCGAACAACCGGGTCATCAGTGAGATGTAAGGAGTCTCGCCGCACCCGGCGCAGGCGCCGGAGAACTCGAACAGCGGCTGCAGCAGTTGCTGGTCCTTCACCTGTCCGTGCGACAGTTTGTCACGCGTGAACTCGGGGATCTTCTGGAAGTAGTCCCAATACTCGTTGTACTTCTCGCGCAGCGGGGGCTGAGCTTCCATGTTGATGGCGCGGTGCTTGGCCTCGCTCTTGCTCTTGGCCGGGCAGACCGCGACGCACAGCCCGCAACCGGTGCAATCTTCCGGTGCGACCTGCAGCGTGTATTTCAGCTCGGTAAATTCACGCCACTTGGGAACCGCGGTCTGGAAGCCTTCGGGCGTGTGATTGATGGTGCTGGGATCGTAAATCTTGGCGCGGATGACCGAGTGCGGGCAAACCATGACGCACTTGCCGCACTGGATGCACAAGTCTTCGTCCCAAACCGGAATTTCAAGGGCGATGTTGCGCTTCTCCCACTGCGTGGTGGCCGTAGGGAAGGTGCCGTCGACGGGCAGCGCGCTGACCGGAATCTCGTCGCCGTCGCCGGTGATCATCAGAGCTTCCACGTTACGCACGAAGTCGGGAGCGTTCGCCGGGACCGGCGGTCGGATGTCGAACTTCGAGGTAACCGCGTCCGGGACCTTGACCTCGTGCAGGTGCTCGAGCGCGGAATCGACAGCGGCGAAGTTCTTGCGCACAATGGACTCGCCGCGCTTGCCGTAGGTCTTCTCGATGGAGTGTTTGATGGCGGCGATGGCCTCGTCGCGCGGCAACACGCCGCTGATGGCGAAGAAGCAGGTTTGCATGACGGTGTTGATGCGGCCGCCCATGCCGGCCGTGCGGGCCACCTCCACTGCGTCGATCACGTAAAACTTCAGCTTCTTCTTAATGATCGCCTGCTGCGCCGAACGCGGCAGGTTGTCCCATACCTCATCGGGTCCAAACGGGCTGTTGAGCAGGAAGACTGCGCCCGGATCGGCGGCCTTCAACACATCGAGCCGTTCCATAAAGCTGAACTGGTGGCAGCCTACGAAGTTGGCTCGCGAGATGAGATAGGTGGAGTGGATGGGCTTCTTGCTGAAGCGCAAGTGCGAAATCGTGACCGCGCCCGACTTCTTGGAGTCGTACACGAAGTAGCCCTGCACGCTGAGGTCGGTCTCTTCGCCGATGATCTTGATGGAGTTCTTGTTTGCGCCTACCGTACCGTCGGCACCAAGCCCGTAGAACATGGCGCGCACCGTTTCCGGCCCTTCAGTGGAAAATGCCGGATCGTAGGCGAGGCTGGTGTGGGTGACGTCGTCAACGATTCCGATGGTGAAGTGGTTCTGCGGAGTGGCCTTCGTCAACTCCTCGAAGATTCGCGCCACCATGGCGGGGGTGAACTCCTTGGAGGACAGCCCGTAGCGCCCACCGATGACTTTGGGAAACACCGCCATCGGAGCCTTGCCGGCGGTGAAACCCTCGGTCAGCGCGGTGATCACGTCCTGGTACAGCGGCTCGCCTAGCGCGCCCGGCTCCTTGGTGCGGTCCAGCACCGCGATGCTCTTCACCGTCGCGGGCAGCGACTGCAAAAAGTGTTCCAGCGAGAACGGACGCATCAGGCGAACTTTCAGCACGCCGACTTTGCGGCCCTGGGCGGTGAGGTAGTCGACCGTCTCCTGTACCGCTTCTGCGCCTGACCCCATCACGATGATGACGTGCTCGGCATCGGGCGCGCCGTCGTATTGGAACAACTTGTACTGCCGGCCGACGATCCGCGCGAATTTGTCCATCGTGTTCTGCACGATGGTGGGACACGCGATGTAGTACGGATTTACCGTCTCGCGGGCCTGAAAGTAGACATCGGGGTTCTGCGCCGAGCCGCGGAGCACAGGCCGATCGGGCGACAACGCGCGGGCGCGATGGGCGCGCACCAGGTCGTCGTCGATCATGGCGCGCATGTCGTCCAGGCTCAACTCTTCAATCTTGGAAACTTCGTGCGAGGTGCGGAAGCCGTCAAAGAAATGCAGGAACGGAATGCGCGACTCCAGGGTCGCGGCGTGCGCGATGAGCGCCAGGTCCATGGCCTCCTGCACAGAATTTGAGGACAACAGCGCAAATCCGGTGGCGCGGACCGCCATGGCGTCCTGATGATCGCCGAAGATGGACAGCGCCTGGGCCGCTAGTGAGCGTGCGGCAACGTGAATCACCGCGCTGGTCAGCTCGCCCGCGATCTTGTACATATTGGGAATCATGAGCAGCAAGCCCTGCGACGAGGTGAATGTGGTCGCCAGCGCACCGGCCTGCAGGGCGCCGTGCAGCGCGCCCGCGGCGCCGCCCTCGCTCTGCATCTCGACCACTTGCGGCACCGCGCCCCAGATGTTCTTTTCGCCAATCGACGACCACGCGTCCGAGGACTCGCCCATCGGCGAAGACGGCGTAATGGGATAAATGGCGGCAACCTCGCTAACGTGGTAGGCCACGTACGCCACCGCTTCGTTGCCATCGAGCGTTACTTTGTTGCGCGACATCTTGCCCGTGACCAGTTCCTTGTCCTCGGGCGAGGGTTCTGCGGTGTTGGTTCCGCCGCGTGCCTGCGTAGTATTGGCGTCATTGATGGCATCTGCGGAAGCGGATTCTACAATAGGTTTCACGTCGTATGTCCCCCAGACTGGCGAATCGCGCAGTCTGTGCTTTACCCAGGAATTAATACTTCCTACGATAGCGGGGCGATGACGCTTCCGGCTGTGACGCGTGTACTAACAAGTCTGTGACGCGGGTCACATACAGGTGTTTGGCGGTGTGTGTGGGAAGGCCGTTTCACTCCAGCATGCGCGTGCGGCGAGAATCCCTGCTTGGAATCCCAGTTATCTGCAATCGAGCGTTAATTCAACGGCTCCGCCTAAGCAGCATGGGTAAGAAGAAGAGCACAATTTTTCTCCCAGCAAAAAAATCCTCGCTACCTTCCTAGAGTAGCGGGGACCGATTTCTGACCGCCCAGCTCTATCGAGGACGTTCCTCCTCCTTGCCCCTGGGCGGAGGAGCTCGATGGGCAGCAGTCTCGCGCGGCGGCTCCGCCTGGTGCGGGGCTGGCGCGTGCTCAGCCGGCGGGCGCGCCGCAGCGTGGTTTTCCGGCGCAGGCCGACGAGGCACACTGTTCTCGTGTCTCGCCTGCTGCGGTGGCTCATGGTACGGCGCGGGAGCCTGATGCGTCTGCGGCGCCGGGCGAGGAGCGTTGTGCGCCTGCGGAGTTGGACGGGGAGCGCTCCTGTTGCTCTCCGCATTGTTCGGGTGTGGCGGCGGAGCGTGGTGAACCTGCGACGCCGGAGCCTGGTGAGCATTGTTATTAGGATGAGAGACGTTCTCCGGCGTACGCGCCTGCTGGTTGTGGTTTTGCGGATGCGGCACGTTCTCGGGGGCGCGCGCTGCGTGGTTGTTTTGTGGCGGACGAGGCACATTGTGCTCTGTCTGCGCCTGCTGGTTGTTCGGTTGCGGAGGCGGCGCCGGATGGGCATTGTTGCGAGCTTCCGGATTTGGCGCCGCGTGGTTCCCAGCGGCCGGGTTACCGTGTCTTGCTTCCGGAGAGTTAAACGCCCCCGGCCTCGGCGTGGCCACTATCGCGGGGTGACCGTGGTTTACCGACGCTAGCTGTCCACGATCGGCTCGCGCCGCTTCCGCATGCTGGACCTGTGCCGGAGTCGCTTCCCTGTGGCGCTCCCGGGCAAAGGCTTCCTGTTGCGGCGTAGGCCTGGCCTGGACTCCCTGCGGGCCACCGTTATAGGCAACTCGCTCCACGTTCACATTGTTCACTACGTGCCGGTCGTACACATAGTGCACGCTGTGCACGTTCACATTATTAACGGCGCGATTGTAGTAAAAGTCGCGGCCGTGCCAGTAGCCGCCGTAGTAGCCGTGACCGGGGTAGCCGTATCCGTAGTCAACGCCTCCGTAGAAGCCGACCGTGGTGCCCCAGTAGCCGGGATGCCAGAGATAAAGCCCGCTGGAGAACGCCCAGTATCCCGGCGTCCACAGGAAACCTGGCTCGGGCGCCAGCACCCAGGTGCCCGGCACCCAGTAATAGCTGCCGTAGTCCGGGCTCCACGCCCAGTATCCGGGAGTCCAGATGTAGCCGGGTCCCGGACATATCGGTTGCACATAAACGGGCAGCGCGGGAGGGCCGAAATTCACCGAAATGAAGACTCCCGCCCATGAGAACAACGCCGTGGCCAGAACGATAAGCAATACAAAAATCAGACTACGAGGTCGAATCATAGTGTCCCTCCGTCGGGCCTGCCAGCCCTTCTTCCTGCATGCCGTTTCAGCCTTGCGCGGTCTCCGCCGGATTTGAAACGCCGAAACACGAATCGTTGGTTCCAACGATCATGAGAATTCGATGGTCTTTTTTGCTTTGCTGTGGCCTAACAGGAACAGATATTGCAGGCAACCCAAACGCGTTTCGACGCAACTGCGTCACGGACTCTATGAAACCGTGCCAGGTCGCAGCGGTCTTTATCGCGTTGATGGGGAGGACTTCCTTTAGAACCTCGCGGGATCGGGACGGCGGGGCTTACCGACCGGACCGTCGGGCCCGATCACCGGCTTGTCCGGAGGCTCCTGCACAAGTTTGCACGATTGCGGTGGGCAAGTGGATGTGATTTAGCGATGGAGCTTCGTCCCGGTGTGAAGTCCTCCTTCAGGGTTCATCAAGCTGACGCGGAGCAGCCGCGCCCTGGCTTGTTAATAAACTTGACCGGTGCGCCGACCTCCGGTAAATTCGGCAGCACTCTTCTGGAGGCGGGTACCATGACCGAGCTGGAGAATGGCAAAAAGAAGGAGCCGAAAGCGGGCGTAGCAGCCGGGTTCTTCAAGAAGTTCAGCGACAACGTGAGCGTGGGAGCGATGCTGGCCAATGGGACCTACTCGCTGACCTTGATCGTGCTTGCCATCGTAGCCGTGTTTTCCGGCGGCGACTGGCCGGAGCGGATGATGAATGTAGTCTCCGCCTGCGTCGGTATTGGCCTGGGATGGGTGCTGGGCATCGTGGTATCGCCTTCCGACGAGAGCGAGCAGAGCGAGTTCTCCGCCTACACCAAGGCGCTATCCACGTTCTTCACCGGATACGTTGCCGGCGTCCTCAAGGATGTCAAGCTTCACAACATCATGGACTATCTCTACCAGCCGCATATCGCGCTGCGAGTGTGCGTCGGCGCCGCGTGCTTCCTGGCGACCACAGCGGTGGTGTTCCTGAATCGGCGGGCCGAGGTGCAGAATCGCAATCGCCGCTGGTACATCGCCTTCGAGCCGCGCTCGGCCACCCTGCCCGATTCGACCCCGCTGGGGCTGCTTACCCGGGGGCCTTTCTGCTACAAGGACGACGCCGATCGCGAGATCGCGCGGATCAAGGACGCCGCAGATTACAAGAGCGTGACCTTGAGGGCGATCGCGCAGCTGTAGCGCCCGCCGATGGAAGACGCCGGCCTTCTAGTTCTCCAGGCTGGAGAACTTCTTCTCTTCCGTCGCCATGTGCAGGCGCAGCATCTGGCTCAGATGGCTGCCTTCCTGCTTCAGTTCATTGACCGCGCACTCCAGGTCACGCGATTCGCTTAGTCGTTCCAGGTGTTCGCGGAACAGCTCCAACCGCACCCGCATTTCGTTGTGCTGGCGCTTCATCTCGCGGGCAAACGACGCCAGCTCCGGACTCATGGTGGCGATCGTCGCCAGCACGGTGGTTTCCTCGTGCTGGTAGTGCTTGGGCAACCACTCCGCCAGCCACCTGCCACGGCTCACCGCCTGGTTGGCAGTCGCCAGATCGGTGAAGACCTCTGCGAAACAGAAAATCTCGTCCAACGCGGCATCGAGCTGGTCCAACTGTGCCACCAGTTCCTCGTGCTCGCGCTGGATGCTGAGGGTCTCCGCACTGAGCTTGGGGCCCGGATTGGTCATCTTGCACCTCGCTAGGTTGATGGTCGGCCTTTCCGCCTGGTTCGGCAGTGACCCCAATCACGCGCCCCGGTGACATGCCCGTCAACCCGGGGCCAAGCGCGGATCGTATTGGCCGACTGACGTCACGTTCAGGACCATGGCCGGAGCCTCAGACCGCGCAGACTTCCGGCAATCGCTCGAGTACGCCAGAACCCTCCTGTTCGTCTGCGAACACCAGGCCGGAGCCAGCTGAGGCATTCGGCTTCTTATTCGCGGCAATGACGTCGGGGGGCAACGAGCGATCGCCGACCTGACACTGATACCGGTCGGGACGGTCTTCGCGCAGGATACCGGCCCGCAGGAAGCTCTCGCTCAGCGCATCCAGCGCCTCGGCCGACCGCATACTGACCCAGGTGCGGGAATAGCGCAGCATGGCGGCGATTTCCTCGCGTGAGAAATCGTAGAGCCCGATGAGGGTGATCATCTCCGCTTGGGCATCGCTTAGGCGCTCCAGGCACAACTCAACGTCGCGTACGAAGATCACCTGCTCTTCGAAGCTGGGAATGGCGTGGTGCGAGACGCGGGCGCGGAAAAACTCGCGCCCCAGCAGAGACGGCAGGCGTCCCATCTGCGATGAGATCTCGAAGAAGTGCCGCATAATGGCGAGAGTCTGTTCACGGAAGCAGAGCATCTCCGGCCGGGGGTCGCTCTCAAACAGTTCCTGCTGCCTCCAGTTTTCCTCCTCACCACACACCGGCAGTTTTGGCTTGTTGCGGGGCGATCCTGAGGCTCTCATTGCAGCCCCCCGCCCAGGTCCATCGTGGGCAGCTGGGAATTCGCCTGCGGGCTCAGGCCGCAGACCGGTTTAACCCGGGCCCCGCCCGGAAAAACCGGCGGCTGCCTTTTCGCAAGCCGTGACTTGGGCTCAGGTTTGCGAGGCAGGGCCACGAGCGTGACGGCCCGGGCCAGCGCCTGTGCGCATTGTGGACAGTAGTTTTCCGCCGAATCGGCACAGCGCAAGCGCAGCGAGCCGCACCGTTCGCAATATTTCAATTCGTAGCTGATGAATTGCATGGTTTCCCTTCTCATGAGTGCGCGTAACGTCAAAAGCCCGGCGAACGGTCTCCGGTGACGGCCGGTGGCCGATTCGCAGGGCTCGTTTCATTTACGATGACCTGCTGTTGTTTATTTAGTTTCGCGCGGAACGGGATGCCGGCGGCGCTCGCGGGCGACGGGGTTTATGAGTGCGAGCTGCAAGAATCTCTCGCCCCCGCGTCTGCCGCTGGACTTTAAGGGATCGACCGCTCTTCCTGTCGGCGGCTAAAGTATCCCTCTTCATATCCGGACTTCAGAATGCATCCGTCCTTCACGACTACGCTCAATCTTCCCGAGAAACGCAAGCAGCCCAGGAGCTTCTCGGTGGCCGCGGAAAGCAGCTCGGACTCCTGGATCTTGCGGCGCAACTCGGTAAACGCCCTTTCTTCCATCGTTGGTCCTCTTTCTCTCATCATTGCATCACCTCGGCCAGGACCACAGAACCTACGATGCTTTCGACTTTGGCACGGGAGTACATAGTTAGTCAACCAAAATATTGCTCTAGGAATATTACGAAAGTACATGTATAGCTTTTAGGAATATCATCGACATGAGACTGCTTGATTTGCAGGACCGACTGCGCACTCACATCCGAACCAGGATCGGCCGGCACGAATTGACCGGAAGCAGTTTGTCCCGGCAAGCCGGTTTTCAGCAGGGACATCTTTCGAATTTCCTCAATGCGCGCCGCGGGTTGAGCCTGGAATCCATGGACCGCCTGCTGCAGACCCTGGAGCTCGAAGTGCTCGACCTGGTGGAGGCGGGCGAGATCCAGCGGCGCGCGTGGCCGCCGGCCGCGGCTGGCGGACTGGAGAGCATCGCCGTGGTTTCGGCGGACGACGCCGCGCGGCTGCCGCGCTTCACGCCAGAGCAGATCGGCGACGGCGTAAGCTTCCGCAAAACTTTCCTGCGGCGATTGAAAGCCAAAGGCGAGTGCGATCGTAGTGACTGGCTGCGTTTCGTCGCCATCAAGCTCGGCCCCCGAATGGCGCGGGCCATTTTCCCTCGCAGCTCTTACGGCGCCACGCTGCTCGTCGACCGGCATTACACCTCGCTCGATCCCTACCGCCGGCAGCAGCCGAACCTTTACCTCATGCGGCTGCACCGGTACTGCGCCGTGGGTTACGTTTCGCCGGCGGGAGATTGCCTGGTGTTGCGTCCCCATAATCCGCAACTGCCGGTGGAGGTGGCCCGCATCGGGCGCGGCGGCAACTATTGCGACCACATCGTGGGGCGGGTGTGCCACATTGCCCTGGAAGTATGACTGCCGCCCTCTGCTATGATTTTTGTGCCGCATCAGGCGAAGTAATCAAAGGAGGTCGGGAGTCATGGAAGAAGCAATGGGCATGGGCCTGGGGTCGCGTCGTAATGAGGACATCGCGCTCGACCTCATGAAGTTTGTCGCCGTCACCACCGGCTATGGAAAGATGGGCACGGCGGGAGCGGGCTTTCAGGGCGAGACGACCTCCAAGTCGGAAGATTATGCCCGCCATCTTTTGGACCTCTACGGACAGTGCCTGGCGGCGGTGCAAGGGAAGAAGTAGTCAGCGCCGCGTTTCGCTCTTCGCTTTTGCCGACGCGGGTCACGGTGCCATATCCGGCTTGCTTGGTGACCGAGGATCGATTCCAGGCGAATCGAGCGTTTTGGGTCGCGATCTGAAATTCCCAAATTGAAACTTGTCCCGATTTTTTCCTCTCCCTTCGGCGGACGCCCCTGCTTGCGGCGCTATCATTAAAGACACATCGAGAGTGCCCGGCATCAGGCCCGGGCCGCAGCCTGCCCAGGACACAGCCAGGTGCTGTGGATGATGGATCGCCGGGTGGCAACCCCGGCAACCAGCTGTCGAGCGACATCGCGCCTGACCCTCACGCGGACCCTCGCGCCCGGCTGAATAAGTCGTGAGGCAATCTATGCCGTCGGGTCGAGGTGCGTTGCGGGTGCTGGTGGCGTTGGCTGTGTTGTGGGTAGCCCCGCCTGTCAGGGCGCAGACCGTGGTCGCCACCGTAGCCGTGGGGACCAATCCGGTGGCGGTGGCCGCCAATCTCACGACGAACAAGATCTTCGTTGTCAATCAAGCTAGTAACAACCTGACCGTCATCGACGGCGGGTCCAATGCCACATTCACGGTAAAGGTTGGGCTTTCTCCGTCGGCGGTGGCGGTGAACCCCATCACCAACAAGATTTACGTCGCCAACACTGTCGGCAACACGGTGACCGTAGTCGACGGCAACACCTATGGCGCCAAGACCGTCACCACCGGCAGCTCGCCGCAGGCGATCAACGTCAACACGGTGACCAATAAGATCTACGTGGCCAATGGCAACAGCACCGTCACCGTGATCGATGGCGTCACCAATTTCACGGCAACGGTACAGGTGGGTTCACGTCCGCTCGCCGTGGCGGTCAACTCGGTGACCAACAAGATCTACACCGCCAACTCGGGCGACGGCACGGTGACTATTATCAATGGCGCCACCAACTCCACCACGACGGTCACCGCAGGGACAATGCCCTCTGCGGTAGCGATTAACTCCTACACCAACAGGATTTACATTGCCACGTCGCCGCATGACAGCGGCAGCGTTGCGGTCATTGACGGCAGCAGTAATTTCGTAATCGACGATGTGACCGTCGGGGCCTCTCCTGTGATGGTGGCGGTCGACCCGGCAGCCAACGCCGTCTACACCGCCAACGCTAATGACGGCACGGTGAGCATTATCGACAGCGCCAGCGACACCGCCACCGCGGTGACTGTGGGCGGATTTCCGCAAGCGCTGGGGGTCGATCCGGCGACCGGCAGGATTTACGTCACCAGCTACGAATGGAAGGGCAGCGTGGCGGTCATGGACGGCGCGAGCGGCTCGTTCACCACGGTCAGGGTGGGCATGTATCCCGACGCGGTGGCGGTCGATCCCGTAAGAAACCGGGTCTACGTGGCGAACTGGGGCGATGGCACGGTGTCGGTGATCGCCGGAGCCAGCTCGCCCGCATTGCAATTCATTCCGGTCACGCCGTGCCGGCTGGCGGACACACGCAACCCCAAAGGGCCGTTCGGCGGTCCTCGCCTGAGCGGTGGCACCTCGCGGGACTTTGCCGCGCCCGCAGGCGGCTGCAGTATACCGGCGAGCGCGGCGGCGTATTCGCTGAACGTAACGGCAGTGCCGAGCAAGACGTTGGGCTATCTGACCGTGTGGCCGACGGGGCAGTCCCAGCCCACGGTTTCCACACTGAACTCCACCGACGGACGAGTGAAGGCCAACGCCGTGATCGTACCCGCGGGTGCGGGCGGAGCGGTCAGCATTTTCGTCACCGACACCAGCGATGTGATTCTCGACATCAATGGCTACTTCGCGGCGGTGGCCGATTCCACACTGGCGTTCTATGCGCTCACCCCGTGTCGCGTGGTCGATACCCGCGGGCCTAATGGGCCATTGGGGGGCCCGTACCTGCGCGGCAGCGCAGCCGGGCGCGACTTCCCCATCACTTCCAGCAAGTGCAACATTCCATCGAGCGCCCAGGCATATTCGCTGAACTTTACGGCAATCCCACGCAAGGCCCTGAATTATCTGACCACGTGGCCGGCGGGACAGAGCCAGCCGGTGGTATCGACCTTGAACGCGGTCACGGGAGCAGTGACCGCTAACGCGGCCATCGTGCCTGCCGGCATCGGCGGCGACATTGACGTTTACGTCAGCGACGACTCGGACCTGGCGATTGATATCGACGGATATTTTGCTCCGGCGGCGCCGGGCGGCCTCTCCTTGTATGCCACCGCACCCTGCCGCGTGCTGGACACACGGCTCACCACCGGCGCCTTCAACGGAAAACTGAATCCTCCAGTCAACGTTGTCGCCGCCTCATGCGGCGTGCCCGGAGCTGCGCAGGCGTATGTGCTGAACGCAACCGTGGTACCCACGAATGGACTCGGCTATCTCACCTTGTGGGCCGATGGAGCCTCGCAGCCGCTGGTCTCGACCTTGAACGCCTTTGACGGAGCGGTCACTTCCAATATGGCGATTGTGCCCACCAGCAACCATTCCATCGACGCTTATGCCTCGAATCCCACACAGCTGATCCTGGACAGCTTCGGCTACTTTGGGCCGTGATTGGCGGATTTTGACATCCAGATTACGGAAGAGGACATTGCCGACTTTTGGAGCGAGGCCGCATTCCTCACGGAGCATTGCGCCGCCTGGAAGCTGCCGCTAGAGAAACTGGTTCTGGATTGCTGATTCATCCGTTGGACGAGGGGGGGTGGCCGATGCAGTCTATCGCGTACCGCAAAACGCCGTTCCTGACATGCCGACCGCATTATCGCCGCCACGGCCCTTCACTTGGGCCTTCCGCTCGTTACCAAGGACCGCCGCCCACGCGAAGCCGGAATTGAGACGGTCTGGTAGTCCACCTCACCGGTTTTCCTTCAGCCGCAGGCGCAGATACACATTCACGCCCATGGGATGATCGCCGTAGTAGGGCTTGATGGCCTCGGGGATGCCGTAGAACATCAGGTTCGCGCCCAGTCCGGTCTCCACGTTCCAGAAGATGCCGATGTCGCGCGTGTAGCCAACGGTATAAGCGTTGACGTCGAACCATCGGCTGCCGGTCTGCTCGAACAGCTTCTCAGCCAGCGCGGGATCGTTGGAGAACAACTCGTCGCGCTGGCTCCATTCGTAGCGGCCGGTGAAAAAGTTCTTCTCCTTGAACGGCACTACGGTTTCCGCCAGTAAAGCATTCGTCCCATATTTTCCCGAAGTCTTCCAATTGCGTCCCCAGATGAAGCTGCTGGCCCAGGCATTTCCATGCGGCCGGGGCGCGATGTACTCCACCGACGCCGTGGTGCGAACCACATTGCCCGGCTCCAGCGCTTCGACATGTGTGAGGTGCCCGGCCGAAACCTGGGCCACCCATCGCCGGTTGGGAGCGAAGGAGAGCCGTCCGGAGTAGGAGTTCATGGCTCCGTAAGTCACGTTCCAGCGGTTCTCGTCCGGCTCGGCGCCGTGAAAGCCCGAGGCCTCCAGGCGCACCGCCTTGTACGACACCCCGGCAGTAAGAACGTTGTAGAGGATGTGGGTGGAATCTTC
The DNA here is from genome assembly GCA_963791975.1 of uncultured Acidobacteriaceae bacterium. Classification (GTDB taxonomy): domain Bacteria; phylum Acidobacteriota; class Terriglobia; order Terriglobales; family Acidobacteriaceae; genus Bog-257. Next base: position 1,041,414 of record CAWBUJ010000001.1, read on the forward strand.
CCAGTGATGTCCCAGCGTGGCCTGCGGAATCTCCATGGCGGAGGCGCGATGGGGATAGGCCACCGGGCCCAGCGCCGGGTCGCCTACCACAGCGTAGTACACGTCCCACAGGGCGCGCTCGCCGAGGGAGTGCGCGTACTGCACGCTCAGCTCCATCAGGAAGTCGTGCGGGTGCTGGCCGTTGACGATGGGCTGGCCGTAGGCGGTCTCGCCGGTCTGAAACAGAAGCGGATAGCGCTCGTCGCTGATGGTGGCAGGCTCCAGACTGAGCATGGTGCGCAGCATCACGTCGCCGCCGCCCAGGCGATGCACAGCGCTGAGCATTCCCCAGTTGGCGGAGTACAGCTTGTCGGCGCCGAGCGGTCCGGTCTGTTGCGTGTCCACCACAAACGCCTGCGCCATCCACATCAGTCGCCACTGGCCGGCGTTGGTCATCAGCATGGGCATGGGCCACGCCGACGGTTGAAATCCGGTGCCGGACGATTCGCTCATCAGAAAGTTGCGCGCTGCGTCCATGCCGTGGCCCATGTGCTGCATGGAAGCCGCCGGCATCGGCATGTCCATCCCGGAGTGCTGGTCAGGCTGCGCGGAGGATGCCGATTGAGCTCCGGCGGCGATTGCCAGCAGGCAAATGAGCAGCAGCGATGAGGCGAAAGACCGTGCCGTAAATGCCATCCTGCGACCTACGTCAGAAACTCGACGAATCGCCGCCCATCGCTTGCCCAATGACATTGCGACGATTGTAGAAGAAGAGGACAGGACGGATTTTCTTTGGTCAGGTATCAGACCGCGTTTAACCCGCAAAAAAACGTCGCGCCATTCGTTACCGGGTGAACAGGGGGTCTGAAACACTCAGCAGACGAGCGGCGCGACAAGTCATTACATCGTAAAGATGACATCAATCTAGTCGCGCAGCCCAAACAATGCAGTTACACACATCACGTTGCAACGTGCGCTGTCTACCAAGTAGCCGTGCGCCGGGTCTCAGGGGAGTGTGCGCTTGGTTGCGAAGTACTTATGGGTATCTACATGGGAAAGTTCTCAGTAGCGCGCATTGGTAGTAGAGTATGACGGCAAATTGCCTAACATGCTGCGTCCTCGTCGCCAAGCGCCGCCTTCCATTGCAATTTCCTGTCCGCTCTGAAAGCATCGCCCTATGAAGAAGCCTCCGCCCCAACGCGCTGACGCGACTCGCTGTGTGCACGCCGGAGAAGAGCGCCACGGCCAGGCCGCGCCGCTGACCACGCCGATCGCGCAAGCGTCGGTCTTCGTTGTGCCTGGGGTGGATGCCCTGCGCCGCTACGCCGAGGGTGACCGCGATCTCTATCTCTACTCGCGATACGGCAATCCCACCGTTACCGCCGCCGAAGAGAAGATTGCGGCGCTGGAAGGCGCCGAAGCCGCCGTCGTCACCTCCAGCGGCATGGCGGCCGAGACCGTCGCCACGCTGGCGGCCTGCGAGGCGGGCGACGAGATCGTCTGCATGCTCGACGTTTACGGCGGGACCGTCAAGCTCTTCCAGAACGTGTTGCCACGCTGCGGCATCAAGACCCGCTTCATTCCCTATCGCGACATCGCGCACCCGGACCGCTATTTCACCCGCAAGACCCGGATGTTGTTTCTGGAGACGCCAACAAATCCCACGCTGCGTTGCGTGGACCTGGCCGTGCTGGCCGCGGCCGGCCATCGGCACAAGACTTGTGTTGTGGTCGACAACACCTTCGCTACTCCTGTGTTGCAGAAGCCGCTGGCGCTGGGCGCCGACATCGTGATCCATTCGGCCACCAAGTATCTGGGCGGACACAGCGACCTTACGGCGGGCGCTCTGGCCGGCTCGAAGAAGTGGATGGACGCTGCCCGCGAGCTGCGGACCTACACCGGTGGATGCCTCGATCCCGGCTGCGCTTATTTGCTGCTGCGCGGCATGAAGACGCTGCATGTCCGCGTGGAGCGGTCCTGTCGCAACGCCGCCCGGATTGCCGAGGCGCTCGCGCGCCATCCCAAGGTCGCGCAGGTTTACTATCCCGGCCTGAAGCAGCATCCCTCATACGATCTGGTGCGCCGCCAGATGGGGGATTTCGGCATGATGGTGTCGTTCGACATCCGCGGCGGCGGACGGGCGGCGGAGCGCTTCATCGATAAGCTGCGACTCTGGTACCTGGCGACCAGCCTGGGCGGCGTCGAGTCTACCGTGTCCTATCCGGTGCTGTCGTCGCATGTCGGGCTCAGCCCGAAACAGTGGCGGTTGCTGGGCGTCTCCCCGGCCACCGTTCGCTTGTCAGCAGGGATCGAGGCGGCAGATGACTTGATCGCCGACCTGGAACAGGCCTTAGGCAACTCCTGATCTAAGCCGATTTGTTTACACCTCGTCAAATGCTTGAGCCCAAACATAGTTACCAGCAATTCGTCCCGGTTTCGTTGACCCTGGTTTTGCCGCGTAGTAACATCGCAGCGGTTCCCAAATAGACACCTAGAGAGGCCGTTTCGCAGTAGATGAGATTTCTTGTTCGCGCCATTTTCCCGGTTGCTCTCGCGATCACCCTGCTGACGGCAGGATGCCAGACTACCCAACCGAAAAAGGCCTCGTTCGTTCCGGCAGGCGCCACCGTTCCTACCGTGGCCGATCCCGTTGCCGAGAAGCCGGCCAAGGCAATCCCCCAGCCGGTCCAGCAGCCGACGGTCCTGAAACTTGATCCAGCCGAGGCCCTGGTCGCTCAGGCTGAGAAACAATACGCGGCGGGACAGGCGAACTATCAGGCCGGCCATCTTGAGGCCGCCAAGGCCAACTTCGATCAGGCCTTCAATACCCTGCTCTCCAGCGACCTGGATCTCCACAGTGACGAGCGGCTGGAGCGCGAATTCGACAAGCTCGTGGAGGCCGTCCAGGAACTGGAGCTGGCTGCGCTCCGCCAGGGCGATGGTTTCAGCGAGCCACACTCTGAACCCGCTCCCATCGACGAGGCCAACGACATCACCTTCCCCGTCGATCCCAACGTTAAGGCCACCGCCGAAGCCGAGATCAAGACCACCAAGTCCGACTTGCCCCTGGTCCTCAACGACCAGGTAGCGATGTTCATCAACTATTTTTCCAGTCCGCGCGGGCGGGCCACCCTGGAGCATGCCTGGGCACGGGCTGGCCGCTATCGCGACATGATCTCGCGCATCCTCAAGCAGGAAGGCGTACCGCAGGATTTGATCTACCTGGCGCAGGCCGAGTCGGGTTTTCAGCCCCTGGCGCTGTCGCGCGCCGGAGCACGTGGCATGTGGCAGTTCATGGCGCAGTCAGGCGCGTTGTACGGCTTGCAGCGCAGCTGGTGGGTGGATGAACGGCAGGACCCCGAGAAGGCCACAGAAGCCGCGGCGCGCCACCTGAAGGACCTTTACAAACAGTTTGGCGACTGGTACCTGGCCATGGCCGCCTACAACTCCGGCGCCAGCACCGTGCAGCATGCCGTGGAGCGCACCGGCTACGCCGATTTCTGGGAGCTCTATCGCCGCGGGGTGCTGCCGCAAGAAACCCGCAATTACGTGCCCATCATCCTGGCCGAAACCATCATGCTGAAGAACCCGGAGACGTATGGGTTGGGGCACATTACGGCCGATCCGCCGCTGGAGATGGACCAGGTCAGCATCAATTATCCCGTCGATCTGCGCCTGGTCGCTGAGTGCGTAGACAGCTCCGTGGATCGGTTGCAGGAGCTCAACCCCAGCCTGCTGCGCATGACCACCCCTAAGGACCAGAGCTTCACCCTGAATCTGCCTGCCGGCACTAAGGACCGGTACCAGAACGCCATCGCCGCCATCCCCATGGACATGCGGACCCTTTGGCGCTATCACCAGGTGGAATCGGGCGATTCGCTGGGCTTGATAGCGCGCAAGTACCACACCTCCGCCGCTTCGATTGAGGAGGCCAATGGCCTCACCAGCGAAGAGGTGAAAATCGGCGCCAAGCTGATTATCCCCATCTCGCCGAGCCGGCAGACCACCCAGGCCGTGAGCTATTCGCGGCATCCTACGCATTACAAGGTCCGTAAAGGCGACACGCTTGACTCGGTGGCTGACGACTTCGAGGTCCCAGCCGTCAAAATCAAGAAATGGAACCACTTGCGCGGAACAGCTCTGGTTCCAGGCCATCAGTTGGTCATCTACAAGCCGCTCTCCCCTGGGGACGAGGAGACGGCCTCTTCCAGCCACAACAGTGTCCCGCCTAGAGGCAAGGCAAGCAATAAGACGTCCGCGACGGCCTCGAAGTCTGCCAAGTCATCCCGGTCCGCGACCAAGTCAGCCAGGTACCACAAGGTCAAGAAGGGCGAGACCCTAAGCAGCATCGCCCAGTCCTACAACACCTCGGTCGCGGCGCTGAAACGCGACAATCCGAAGCTGGCGGCCAATGTGCGCGCCGGTGACGTACTCATGGTATCCAAGTGACGGCCGCTCGATCCGAAGGCCGTTTTTATCGCCCTTTAACGTTTGTTCCCTTCCCTTAGCGCGGCGCTTCTGTTACAACAGGCGCGTCATCTTGTTGGTGCGGCGCGCGGGTCACAGATTTGCGATGATTCGCCGTGCTATAATCGCGCGCCTGTTGCGCAGTAATGGTTTTGGTTATAAAACTGAATTTCAGCCTTTGCGAGCTGCCGCCGATCAGGAACGCGGGGCCCAGCACATGAGGAGGACACGGACATGACATTCGATGAAAAGCTCTATACTCGCCGCGACGATGAAATGGACGACTACGGTGACAGCTCTTATGGCGATTCCCTCGAAGACGAGGAATACGAGGAAGAAGAGGAGGAAGAGGAGCCGGAATCCACAACCCTGGTGATCGAAGAAGTGGAAGTGGAAGAGCCCGAGCCGGAAGTGACCACCGAAACTCGCGCTCCCGCGCCTCCGCCGCGCCGCAGCCCTCCCGCCAAGAAAGCGCCGGCTAAGAAGAAGGCCGCCAAGAAGGCCCCGGCAAAGAAGAAGGCTGCTAAGAAGGCCGCCAAGAAGGCCCCGGCCAAAAAGAAGGCCGTAAAGAAGGCGGCCAAGAAGCCCGCAAAAAAAGCGGCAAAAAAAGTCGTCAGCAAAGCGCCTGCGAAAAAGAAGGCCGTAAAGAAGGCAACGATTCGGAAGTTCCGTTAGCGGCGACGATCACTGAGACTATCCTACGGCGTGGGATAACAAGTCCCACTCCGTAGGAGTTTGTGTCCTACAACATGGGAGTTTGTCTCCCTCTTCTCTCCTGCCGGGAACTCCGGCATCCTTAGACTTCCCGCTGCGACATACCCTCCGCTCAGTGCGACATATACCCCGCTCAGAATGACAAGGTTTAATCCCCCTGCTCGGCTGATGTCTTAGCTTATGCGCCCACTCCAGACGCAAAAAAGACCCCGCCGGGTGGCGGGGCCAAGGGAAATCAATACTGAAAGCGTACCGGTGCTGACTAGAAACCGCCCAGATTGCGCGGGGCGCCGAGACCGGTGCAGGTGTCCCATCCGGGACCTGCGGGTTTGCCGTTGCTGCCCGCCGTTACATCGTAGAAATACAGGTGATAGAGCGCCGGGTTCAGGTACCAGTTATAGGAGGTGTGGAGTTCCGAAGCGGTGTGCGCCACAAACTTGCCGGCGTTATTAACGATGCCAGCCAGTACCGGCGAGGAAACGCTGGTACCGCCTACCTGACACCAGCCGTTGCAGCCGGTGGTGCTGTAGACGCCAACGCCGGTGTTGGGATCGGCTACCGCAGCATAGTCCGGAGTGCCACGATGCGGTCCGGTCTTGTTGCCAATGATGAGCTCGTAGTTGGGAAGCGCTTCCATGGTGCTGATGCCGCCGCCGCTGCCGCTCCAGCAGTTCTCAACTCCGTTGAAATTACCGTTGGAGTCGCGCACGATGTGCGTGCCGCCCGCCGACACCGTATTCGGCGAGACGCTGGGATAGTCAGGTCCCAGACCCGAATCGCCGGCCGAGGTGAAGTAGACGACGCTGCTGGTCGTCATGTACTGGTCGTAGCTCAGTTCGCCGCTGAACTCCCCGCCGTAGCCGAAGCTGTTGGAGACTTCACCGCCACCGGCCGCAGCGACAGCCTGACCCGCCAGATACTCAGCGGCGCTGGTGCCGCCGGCGAACGGATCGTTGCAGAACTGGGCAACGATAATCTGCGCGTTAGGCGCCATGGCGTGCGACCATTCCACGTCCAGCGAGGTTTCTACATCCCAGCCGGTTCCGTTGGCGCTGGGGCAGGAGCCGCAGTCGCAAATGAACTTAAGGGTCTGAGAGGGCAATCCAAAGTGAGTATTAAAGGCGTCAAAGTCGCTCTGCAGCGTACTTGTATTCCCATAGTCAACCACGGCGATGGCATGCGCGCCACCCGTGGCCAGCGGAGAGCCGTTCTTGGGACAGCCGGTCGTCGGGGCGGTCACGCCGTAAATGCAAGCGATGGAGCCGGCGGTCTCGGCGTTGGGTGGGTAGTTCGTTGAGTCAATGCCGTCCGGCTTGACGATGTACAGAGGTGTGCGCACCATGCCCGGCTTCAAGCCGACGGTGCTGGGTGGAACGATGATATTGCCCTGGGGCGAACCCTGGGCCTGGGCAAAGCCGCTGATCGACACAACCATGATCGCCATGACGGCAATCAGGATCCATGAACTTCTCTTCATTTACTTCTCCTTGTTCGCGGTAGTCAGGTTCGTGAGTGCGGTTGCAGATGCCGGCGCTCCAAAAGTTAGGGTGGCGGGAAACCCCAGGCGGCTGGTGAGCAGAGGCGGTTACAAACGCGCCGATTTCTGCCAGTCGGTCCAGGAAGCGTCTGCCTTGCTCCCTGGTCCGTTTTCCCGGTTTTTCCCAAATGCTGGTATTAAGGGGGAAAGTATCCGGCTAACTCTTTGCACGTAGCGTTCCACCAAAATGTCCATTGAAACATGACGTTAGCGTCAAGACCCACAATTGAGGCGCAAAGAATTGCAGCTATACCCCTTGCCGATTTTCGAATTGTTGGCCATCTTAATACAAAGCACGAAGCGGCGTCCCCCACTATAGTTCGCCCACCTCACCCGGCTACAGCAACCTCTTCCGGCCAACATGAAGATGAGCTCCGTTTCCGGCTGGGCAGGCACTGGAGAACAATGCCGGTCACTATATAGCGATTGCCCATCTACTACCAACATCGTAGACGGAGACCATGTAAAAGATTTGTATGGCAGGGCCGGTAGCTCGCCCTTGCCCTCTTTCTAAATCTGCGGTTTGTATCAGGGCATGGCTTTCAGCCGTGCCGGGCAGATTCGCTCTTCCGCCGGGCTTTAGCCCCTGTCGCAGAGACTAGGGCAGTTTAGTTTTTTACTGTGATCGGGTAGTGCGGGCCTTCAGGCCCGCGTCACAACAATGTTTACAGCGGAGTCGGCTTCAGCCGCCAGCAGGCTCTGCTCCGAGACAAGAAAAAGGATCGGCGTTACGCGGCGCTGCAGCGCCGCACTACCCGTCCCAACCCTGCCATCAGGGTAGACCGACCGCGTACCTTACCTGCTGCATCTCCTGTGGCGAGAGGTTGCTATAACGTCCCGAGTCGATTTGCCGCTGCCGCGCAGCCGGCGGCATGCCATACAGCGCGCGGATCACGTTCTGTACCCGCGGACTCATGGGCGGAAGTTGACGCCCCGAAGCAGACGAAGCCGGGCGATAGCTGGCCGCCTTCACCGCGGCCGGCGTCGATCGGTAGTTCGCAGCCGGCGGACCGTAGGACACTTCCTGAAGATTCACGCCGCTGGAGTTGGGAGCGAAGTGAGGAACGGTCGCGCTCCCCGCCTGGCCCGCGGGAGCATTGTAAGGAACAGGCGCAGACTGGCTCGCGGGTGGGTTGTATGGATCCTCGCCGACCGGCTGGGGATAGCCCGCATTAACCGAATAGCTCGCCGAGGTGTTGACCGGCGCGTAGTAATAGTAAGAGTAAGGATAGTACGGGTAATAGTAGGGATAGTATCCGTACCCGTAGGGATATCCGTAGTATCCCCAGGGCCCGCCGAAGTTAAGGCCGATACTAAATCCCCATCCGCCGCCCCAGTAGCCGGGATAGCCCCAGCCACCATAGTAGCCACCGCCCCAACCATAACCCCCGTGGCCCCCGTAACCGCCATGCCAGCCGTAGCCGCCGCCGTGCCACCCGCCACCATTCCAGCCACCGCTGCCGTGCCAACCGCTGCCACCACCGTTCCAGCCACCCCCGCCACCGTGCCAGCCGCCGCCACCGCCGCCATGCCAACCGCCCCCGCCACCGTGGAAGCCTCCACCTCCGCCGTGGAAGCCGCCTCCTCCTCCATGCTGACCGGCGAACAAAGGTTCCGTCGACAATCCGACCGTGACCAACAGGCTGAGAAAGAGAATCCGCAAAACACCAGGCCGAAACATGTTGTACCTCCACCCGTGGGCGGGTGCCCGACGGCGTCGGGCCCCATTATTTTAGACCCGAAATTAGCGGCGGGAGTTTCGTTTTGATTGTGAAAAACGGGCGGGTGGCCCGGGGCTCGCGGTGTTCGAGACCCGGGAGATCGTTCCTCGATCATCGGCCCGGGCGGCCCAGCCCCGTCATGAAGAACCTGAAGCAGTAAGCCAGGGCACCACCGCCTGCGACGCTAGACTAGCGAACTGTCGTTCCTGGGATCATTGCTCACCCGGGTCTCGAAAACCGCGAGACCCGGGGCACCCGGCATCGCCGTGAATGACCTCCTGTTCGCGGCCGGGTGCCCCACACATTCGCGGGGTCCGAATGTGTGGGAAGCGTGAGTGGAGTTATAAGGTGCAGTCGTCCAGAGTAGGATTGAGCCGATGGTTTAAGTGAAAGGCCGGGTGCCCCACACATTCGCGAGGTTCGAATGTGTGGGATCGATACGGCATCTGAATTGGAAGAGGACGGAGGGTGAGTTGACTGACTCCCACTCATTCCAAAACCAGGAATGAGTGGGGCACCCCCCACAGATTAGTCGAATTAAAACGTTAGTATGATACGAATAGCGACCATAGGTGCGTCAACACTAAGCGATTAGAACCGTTACAACTCACCGTATTTAGTCGGGTAAGACGATCATCACTTCGGTGGATTTGATGAGCGCGGCGGCGATCTGGCCCTTCCTCAGCCGCAGTTCCCGCACCGCGTCGGCGCTGATGATGGAGGTGATGTGCTGGTCGCCCATCGAGAGCGTGACCTGGGCCAGCAGTCCGTTGACCTTGACGTCGATGATGCGGCCCACCAGTTGGTTCCGTCCGCTGATGCGGCGGAACAGGCGGCGCCTCTTCTCTGGAGTGCCTTTGACGGCGATACGCGGCAACAGCCGGTCAATCTCCGACTCCGGGATACGATGATGCCCACCCGGCGTCTGTACGCTCTTCAGCTTGCCCTGGTAAATCCATTGCTTCAGCGAGGCATAGCTGATGCCCAACACTTGCGCGGCGTCACGCGGGGTGTAGAGCTTGGCCATAGAGTTAAAAACAACACCGTCCCGCTAGAGCATAGCTAGGTTGCAAGGGCGGCGCAATGGCAATGTGCTTTGGCGAAAAGAGCGCAGCTCTTCCCAAAACGGGAAATCGACGCCAGGGCCTCTAGCGAGCCCGTAGAGCGCCTCGAACTCGGCGGACACCCCAAACCATGTCCGACGTTGTTGGAGCCGCTCTACGCGCTTCTAATGCGCAAATAGAGGCATTTTAGGGGCGTATGTCGATAGCCAAAACGTGTTTGACCGTCAAGAAACGAAAGTGCCAAATCCGCTCGCATCTATTGTCATTACCATTGCCTAAGCATTGCCAATGCCGATGCTTACGGAATCTTTTCCTCCGGACTCTCGAACTCCGCCCCCAAGGGATCGGTGAAGCGATTGGTCAGGTTGGCCAAGCCAATCAGCAGGTCCAGGTCAACAATCTCGGCATCGGAGAAATGTGCCTTCAGGCTTTCAATGTCAGCATCGCCTATGGCATGGGGATCGCGGGTCAGCTTCTCGGCAAACTTCAGCGCTGCCTGCTCCTGGTCATTGAAGCTGGCGTAGTCTCCCGCCTTTAGCTTCGTCCACTCCTCGGGAGTTACTCCTACTCGCTTCGACGAAGCGAGATGATGCTGCATTCAATAGTGACAGCCATTGATCATGGAGACACGGATATAGACCAGTTCATAGAGACGGCGTCCCAATGCCTTGCCGATGCTGCCATAGAAGGGCAGCAGTGTCTTCAGCACCTCTGGACGGTGTGCTAACAGCTTATAGATGCTGCCGGGTTTACCTTTCAGCGTGGTCTCGAAGATCTCCCGTACCTCGGGGGGAGCGTTGTCGAGTTCAATGTAGGGCACTCTTGGCATTGTTGTCTCCATGTCGTTGCTGTAGGTCTCCGTATAATAGCGTCAAAAGCGTTTTCACGTCGCGTCCATAGACTCGTCCATGGCATATCCCATACGCATCGTCGGCGCCGGCCTTGCCGGTTCGGAGGCAGCATGGCAATGCGCTCGCCGTGGCATTGCTGTGGAGTTGTTCGAGATGCGTCCCGCGCGCGCGACTCCCGCGCACCAGACCGCGAACTTCGCGGAACTGGTCTGCTCCAACTCCTTGAAGTCAGATACAGAGAATACTGCGCCATGGCTGTTGAAGGAGGAGATGCGTCGCGCCGGCTCCTTGCTGATGGAGATGGCCCGCAGCACTGCTGTTCCCGCCGGCCATGCCTTGGCTGTAGACCGCGAGAGGTTCTCCGAAGCCGTTACCAACGCCATACTCCGCGAGCCGCTGATTCAGGTACGGCGTGAGGAAGTCACTGCCATCGACGAGAGCAACGCCATTACCATTATCGCCAGCGGACCGTTGACTTCCGACGCGCTGTCGCAGGAAATTCTGCGGCTGAGCGGCAGCCGGCAACTCTACTTCTATGACTCCATCAGCCCCATTGTCGAAGCCGATTCCATTGACATGTCGCGGGTGTACCTGGCGGCCCGCTATGACAAGGGCACTGCCGATTACATCAACTGCCCCATGACCAGGGAAGAGTATGACCGCTTCCTGGACGCGCTGTTGGAGGCGCAGTCAGTAGAGGCGAAGGAGTGGGAGAAGCTTAACTATTTCGAAAGCTGTCTCCCCATCGAGGAGATAGCAAGGCGAGGACGTGACACGCTGCGCTTCGGGCCGATGAAGCCGGTGGGCCTGCGCGATCCCCGCAGCGGGACGATGCCCTACGCTGTGGTACAGCTACGGCAGGAGAACCTGCGGGCTGACTCCTACAATGTGGTAGGCTTTCAGAACCATCTCAAATTTGGCGAGCAGGCGCGTATTCTGCGGCTTATTCCCGGCCTGGAGAACGCCAAGTTCCTGCGCTATGGACAAATCCATCGCAATACCTACATCAACGGCCCGGCGTTGCTGAGCGAAACGCTACAGATGAAGCAGCATCCCAACGTGCTGTTCGCTGGACAGATCTCCGGCGTGGAAGGCTACGTTGAATCCATCGCTACCGGATTGCTGGCGGGGATGCATGCGGCAGCGCTGACGGCGAATGCCGAGCCGTTGCCTCCTCCACGGGCCACCGCCTTCGGCGCGCTGATGAATTACATCTGCCACGCCGAGGCGAAGAATTTCCAGCCTGCCAACATCACCTTCGACTTGCTGTTGCCGCTGGAGGAGGAGTCGCGCCGCCGGATTCGCGACAAAAAGCGGCGCCACGAGCTAGTATGCGAGAGGGCGCTGGCGGGATTGCAGCAGTGGCTCCTGCAGCAGGAGTCAGCCGTGCCGACGGCTGTCTGAAACCGTCGCCTGCTCCTCGCCATTTACAATGTTCTCCCGGAGGTCGTTGCTCATGCGCAAAGCCATCCGGCTGTTCTTCCTCATCCCTACATTCGTTCTGGTATCGATTCTTTATGGTGCTCCTATGAATGCTCAAACTGCTACCGCCGATCCACAAGCCGCCGGCCAGTCAGGGCCGCCCACGGTTGCCGAGGCGGAACAATTCATCCACGACGCCGAAATCCAGCTTAACGATCTCACGGTGAAGGCCAGCCGCGCCGCCTGGGTGCAGTCCAACTTCATCACCGACGACACCGAGCAGATGGCGGCCGACGCCAACGAAGTGCTGATCGGCGCTACCACCAAGCTGGCGAAACAGGCCACGCGCTACGACAACCTCAAGCTACCGGACGCGCTGGCGCGCAAGATGCTGCTGCTGAAGCTTTCGGCTGCGGTGCCTGCGCCTGCGCCCAGCGATCCCAAGGAACTGGCTGAAATGGCCCGCATCGGGACGTCGCTGGAGGCTGATTATGGCAAGGGCAAGTATTGCCCGAAGGCGGGCAAGCATGCTGGCGAATGTCTCGACATCGGTTCCATCGAGCGCATCATGGCCAACAGTACTGACCCCGCTGAGCTGGAGGACCTGTGGGCCGGCTGGCGCACCATCTCCCCGCCCATGCGCGACCGCTATGCGCGCTGGGTGGAGCTGGGCAACAAGGGCGCGCGCGAGATGGGCTTCAAGGACCTCGGCGCGATGTGGCGCGCCGGCTACGACATGACGCCGGAGCAGTTTTCGCAGGAAGTGGAGCGGCTGTGGCAGCAGGTGAAGCCGCTCTACGATTCGCTGCATGCCTACGTGCGGATGAAGCTGGTGGAGAAGTATGGCCCGACGGCGGTGGACGCCAACGGCATGATTCGCGCCGACCTGCTGGGCAATCCCTGGGCGCAGGAGTGGGGCAACATTTTCCCGCTGGTCGCGCCGCCGCAACAAAAGCAGCCGTACGACATCACCGACCTGCTGAAGGCGAAGAACGTGGATCCCATCGGGATGGTGAAGTACGGCGAGGGCTTCTTCACCTCGCTGGGCTTTGCGCCCCTGCCCAAGACGTTCTGGGAGCGCTCGCTGTTCGTGAAGCCGCGCGATCGCGACGTGGTCTGCCACGCCAGCGCCTGGGACATCGACAACTTCAACGATGTGCGGCTGAAGATGTGCATCCAGGTGCGGGGCGAGGATTTCGTCACCGTTCATCATGAACTGGGACACAACTTCTACCAGCGCGCCTACGAGAACCAGCCGTTCCTGTTCAAGAACGGCGCCAATGACGGCTTCCACGAGGCCATTGGCGACACCATCGCGCTGGCCATCACGCCCGAGTACCTGAACAAAGTCGGGCTGCTGGCGACCATTCCGCAGACCGACGACATCGGCTTCCTGCTGCGCGAAGGGCTCGACAAGGTGGCGTTCCTGCCCTTCGGCCTGCTCATCGACCAGTGGCGCTGGAAGGTTTTCAGCGGCGAGATCAAACCCGCCGACTACAACCAGGCCTGGTGGGAGATGCGTGAGAAATATCAGGGCATCGCGCCGCCGGTGGCGCGCAGCGAGGCCGACTTCGATCCCGGCGCGAAGTATCACGTGCCGGCGAACGTCCCGTACACGCGCTATTTCCTGGCGCGAATTTTGCAATTCCAGTTCTTTCGCGCCATGTGCCGCGAAGCCGGATTCAGCGGGCCGCTCTATCGCTGCTCGTTTTACGGCAACAAGACCGCAGGCGCGAAGCTGAACACCATGCTGGAGATGGGCCAGAGCAAGCCGTGGCCGGACGCGCTGTATGCACTCACCGGCGAGCGCCAGATGGATGCAGGCGCGATGCTGGAGTATTTCGCGCCACTACAGAAGTGGCTCGATGAGCAGAACCAAGGTAAGCCGGTGGGGTGGAAGACCGGCAATTAGCAACTGGCGCTTTCGTCGAGAACTCTACCGGTTACCAGGTTTGTCGGAAGGGGAATTTCCATGGCTGTTGAAGAGCAACACGGCTCAACGCACCGGTTTACCGTCATCTTCGAGAAGGAAGACGAGGGTGGCTATCATGTCTTTTGTCCGACGCTACCCGGCTGCCACACCCAAAGCCAGACGGTCGAAGAGGGCATCTCTAATATCCGGGAGGCAATTCAGCTCTACGTAGAAACTCTGATCGAAGACGGACTTCCGATACCGCAGGAAGATATTTTCATCAAACCGATTGAAATTACCGCATGAGCCCGAAACTTCCGGCGGTAACGGCCAAGTCACTCGCCCGTGTGGCGCGATACGGATGCTGGAGTATTTCGCGCCACTACAGAAGTGGCTCGATGAGCAGAACCAAGGTAAGCCGGTGGGGTGGAAGACCGGCCGGTAGAACCCTGTTCCATAAATCGCGGCTGGTGACAGGTTTGTATCGGGGCGCGGTCTCAGCCGCGCCAGCCGTTATTTCTTTAGATGTGGGCTGTCTCTCGGCCAGAGGCTGGCCACCCTAGAAACCCGGGAAACCGCGCCACCTCGGCGGCACGACTGCCTGAGCAGGATGCCGCCTTACTTCTTCTTCCCTTTGGCTTCCACCGCCTTGAAGAAATCGGTGCCGTTCATCTCGGACGTGACCAGGGCGCGAATCTCCTTTTCGTTCAGCCCGTTGCTCTTGGCGTAAGACACAGCCAGGTCCCAGAACATCTTCTTCTGCACCGGGATGGTGGAGAGCATCTGGTGGACACGCTGCCGGGAGAAGCCAAACTCCTGCCCAATCTGGTCCAGGGTGCTGCCCTGGGCGCGGAGCTCAAAGGCGCGGCGGCGCATCTTGCAGTGCAGGGGCGCACGATGACGGGCTCCTACGCGGCAGCCGCAACTCGGACACTCAACCTGAGTCACTTTCCGCTTCCGTTTCTGCTTCACTGGCATGTTGCTCCTCCATGAGAATGGTGACTCTGCGTCAAGCTTACGCCTTGCGGCATTAGATCGCTAAAAAGAAAATTGCGGGCCCCATCGGCGCAGGGCCTCCGCGCTCGCGCGGCGACTGTGGCTTCGGGTATCCCGGACAAAGAAGAGCCCGGGTAGCGGTTGCGCTCATGACTTCCGGCTCTCTTTCAGCTTGCGCGACTTCGCCTCCACGCCATCGGCCAGTTTCCGTTTGTGGGCTTCGAGCTTGCCGGCCACCGCGCCATCGCATAGGCCGATCATCTGCGCGGCCAGAATGCCGGCGTTGGTAGCTCCTGGTTTGCCGATGGCGACGGTCGCGACGGGAATTCCGGCAGGCATCTGGACCATCGCCAGCAGCGAGTCGAGACCCAGCAGCGCGGTGGAAGGAATCGGCACCGCGATGACCGGTAGCGTGGTCTCGGCGGCGATCACGCCCGCCAAATGCGCCGCCCCGCCTGCTCCGGCGATGACCACCTTCACGCCGCGCGCCTTCAGCCCGCGCGAATATTCGCTGGTGCGGGCCGGCGAACGGTGCGCCGAGGTGATGTCAATCTCGAACGGAACGCCGAACTCGGCCAGCGCTTTGGCGGCCTCGTTCATGATCTCGAGGTCGGAGTCGCTGCCCATTACGATGGAAACCAAAGGATCCTTGTTCATGTCAGTTCACTTCGTTGCCCGCAGATGTTTCAGTCCGCGCGCCGCAATGTCTTTACGATACTGCATGCCGTCGAAGCGGACCTTCATGACCGCGTCGTAGGCCCGCTCGACCGCCTCGGGTAAATTCTTGGCGCGCGCCGTTACCCCCAGCACGCGTCCGCCGGAAGTGTAATACGAGCCGTCGCGGCGGTCGGTTCCGGCGTGGAAGACCTTTACTCCCTGGATGCGGTCGGCCTCTTCAATGCCGCCGATGATCTTGCCCGCTTCGTAGGCGCCGGGGTATCCGCCTGACGCCATGACCACGCACAGCGCCGGATCGGGCGACCAGTGGAAATCGCCATCGCTGACGCGGCCCTGGATGGACGCCTCGATGGCTTCGAGCAGGTCGCTCTCCATGCGCATCATGATGGGCTGGGTCTCGGGATCGCCGAAGCGGCAGTTGAACTCCAGCACCATGGGACCGCGCGCGGTCATCATGATGCCGCAATAGAGAATGCCCTTGTACTCTGCGCCCTCGGCGCGCATGCCCTTGATAACCGGGCGCGCGATGTGGGTCACCAGCCATTCGCGCATCTGCGCGTCCACGATCTGGTCGGTGGAGTATGCGCCCATGCCGCCGGTATTCGGGCCCTGGTCGTTGTCGAAAGCGCGCTTGTGGTCCTGGCAGGCGACCAGCGGAACCACGCGCTCGCCGTCGCTCATCACCAGGAAGGACAACTCTTCGCCTTGCAGGCATTCCTCCAGAACCACGCGCGAGCCGGCGTCGCCCAGCATCTTGCCGCTCAACATGCTTTCGGCGGTGCGCTGGGCCTCGTCCCTGGTTTGCGCGATGACCACGCCTTTGCCGGCGGCCAGACCGTCGGCCTTGACCACGATGGGCGTGTGGAAGAGCTTCAGGGCCTCGTGAACTTCTTCTTTGCTGACGCAGACGGAATACTTCGCGGTCGGGATGCGGTGGCGCTGCATGAACTCCTTGGCGAAGCTCTTGCTCGATTCCAACTGTGCAGCCGCGCGCGTCGGCCCGAAGATGGGCCAGCCACGCTTCTGAAATTCGTCGACTACGCCCAGGGTCAACGGTAATTCCGGGCCAACCACGGTCACATCGGGCGCGAGCTTGTTGGCGAGTTGCAGCAGCGAATCGACGCTCTTGAGATCGGCGGCGACGCACTCCGCATCCGCGGCAATGCCGCCATTCCCGGGAGCGCAGTACAGCTTCGCGATGCGCGGAGACTGCCGCAGCTTCCACACCAGCGCGTGTTCGCGACCACCGCTACCGAGGACGAGTACCTTCATAGAAGAGAGCTATCCGATTGCCGCTGTTTTGAGCCTACAACCCTTAGACGTGAGGCGATAGAAAAGAGTAGGTTGGCAATGCGTTCGCTGTCAAGGATCAGGAAAGTTCGCATAACGTGACGGGCGGAAACGGCTTACAATCTCGTATTGTCTGCCGTTAACGCAGGATCGCGACGGCGCCCACGGTGCGCCGTTTCGTCTATCGGTGCCGCTTGAATACGAAACCTCAATCCTGGCGCAATCCGCAGGGTCCTCTCCCACTCGAGGGCAGCGCGGACGCGGGCCATCGCTCGCTCGAAGGGATGCACAGCACGGTCGAGGTGCCGCACCACCAGGCTGGGTTCTGGCAGCAATGGCGGGCGTTCGTAGGTCCGGCGATTCTGGTCAGCGTCGGCTACATGGACCCCGGCAACTGGGGCACCGACCTGCAAGGCGGCGCGCAGTACAAATACGGGCTGTTGTGGGTGGTGGGACTGGCCAGCCTGATGGCCATCTTCATGCAAGTCGTCTCCGCCCGCTTGGGAGTGGTCACCGGCAAGGACCTCGCGCAGTGCTGTCGCGACTGGTATCCGCGCTGGACCCGCTGGCCCAACTGGCTGATGAGCGAAGTAGCCATCGGCGCCTGCGACCTGGCCGAGGTGCTGGGAAGCGCCGTCGCGCTCAACCTGCTGTTCCACATCCCGCTGTTGTGGGCGGTCATCATTACCGGCCTGGACGTGCTGCTGCTGCTGGCTCTGCAGCGCTTCGGGATGCGGACCATCGAAGCCATCGTCGTTCTGTTGATCGCCACCATCGCGGTGTGCTACTTCATCGAGATTTTCGTTCTACCCCAGACCCGGCCGAGCTTTGCGGAAATGGGAATGGCGCTGGTCTCGCCGCACTTCCGCCAGGCGGGGATGTTATACGTCGCGGTCGGCATCATTGGCGCAACCGTGATGCCCCACAACCTTTATCTGCACTCGGCCCTGGTGCAGAGCCGCCAGTTGCAGAAGGACGAACCCTCCATTCGCAGCGCGATCCGCTTCAACAGCATTGATTCCGTCGTTGCGCTGGGCATCGCGTTCTTCGTGAATGCGGCGATTCTGGTGCTCGCGGCGATGGTGTTTTTCGGCAAGGACAGCGCGACCCTGGCCGGCGGACAGGTTGTCAAGTTCACCTCCGACAGTGATTGGATTCGGGTGGCGTATCTGACCCTGGCGCCGTTGTTGGGAGCGGGTGTTGCCAGCACGCTGTTTGCGGTGGCGCTGTTGGCCAGCGGCCAGAGCAGCACCATCACAGGCACCCTCGCCGGGCAGGTGGTGATGGAAGGCTTCATGCACTGGAGGATCAAGCCCTGGGTGCGGCGGCTTATCACCCGCACGCTGGCCATTCTGCCGGCGGTCTTCGTGATCGGGCTGCGCGGCGACAGCAGCGTTACCGACCTGCTGATCCTCAGCCAGGTGGTGCTGGCGCTGCAGCTTCCGTTCGCCATGTTTCCGCTGCTGCATTTCACCAGCTCCCGCAAGCGCATGGGTGCCTGGAAAAACGGTTGGTTCCTCCTGGCTGCCGGATGGGGCAGTGCTATTCTGATCACCGCGATGGACATTTACGGTTTGCCGGACTCGCTCAAGGCCGCGTGGCACGTCATTGTGGGCGGATAGCAGTTTGCGGAGTGGGGCCGGTTTATGGCACGGCTGAAGCCGTGCCCCTTCAATGCGCGAGAGCCTTATGAATAATCCAGGTTAGGTGCGCCGTTAAGAGTCGTTTATTTTTGTCGTCCCGAACCGACTTTAGTCGGTGAGGGATCTGCTTTTTCGAGTTCTTCAGCAACCTGTGGCACCTGGACCAGGGAAACGGAACCACCATGTACGACACCATTCTCGTGACCCTGGACGGCACGCCCACCGACCGGGCGATTATCGAGCACGTCAAGCAGTTGGCCAAACTCGCGCACAGCCGCCTGGTGTTGCTGCATGTGGCCGATGGATGGGCCGCTCGAACTTATGGCCGTGACGCGATCAGCCCGGAGATCGGAGAAGATACTGCCTATCTGGAAAAGGTTCGGGCGGAGTTTGAGTCGCTCGGCATTCCTGCGCAGGCGGAACTCGCTTACGGCGAGCCGGTCAAAGAAATCATTAAGTGGGTGCAGGAGAAAGGTTGCGACCTGATAGCGATGAGCACCCACGGACACCGTTTCCTCGCCGACTTATTTCTGGGCACGACCGTGACTCAAGTCCGGCACAGCGTGAGCGTGCCAGTGCTCCTGCTTCGAGCGAAATAACGCACCGACAGAAAAGCCATGATTCGATGCCTGTCCCGGTTGCTGCTGTCATGGTTTCTGGCGGTCGCGGCTGTTGCCGCACAGCAGCTACCTGCTGCCTCACAAGTTCCTTGGTCGCTGCCTTTGTAATCGCATGATTCTAAAGAATAGGGAGGGGTGAGGGTAGGTTACTCACTAGATAACTTTTGTAAAGGGCTTTGCTGGCAGGGAAAAATCCCTGGTTGGAGCAGTCCCGGCTTTGCAAGCATCTTCCGTGAGCGGCGCGGAGCTACCCTGGCCGCGGCCCGGGTTCGGCGATAGTATGGAACCGCAGAGACATGATTGGTGAAGTCACTCGCGCACAGGCCGGGGTTTCCGGATCCACAGCCACCCTGCTGTACGACGATTGGTATCCGGCATTGCGTGCTTCGGAGGTGGGCGGCACAAGCATGGCCAAGGCCATGCTGCTCGGCATTCCGCTGGTCCTGGGACGGACCGCTGCCGGGGAGTACTTTGCCATGCGCGACGCCTGCCCACATCGCGGCATTCCGCTGTCCTACGGATGGTTCGATGGCCGGCACGTAACTTGCAAATATCACGGCTGGGCGTTCGAGCCGGCGTCAGGCCAGTGCCAGGAGATTCCTTCGCTCACCGAACAGGATGAACTCGATCCTTCGAAGATTTTTGCTGCGGCGTTTCCCGCCCAGGAGCGCGATGGACACATTTGGGTTTACGTGCCCCAGCCGGGCCGTGGCCGGCTAAGAGCGGATGCGGCGGAATTGCCGGCTGTGCCCGAGGTACCCAAATTCAGCGAGCGGTATCGCGCCGCGCATCTGACGGCCGATCTGCCCTGCAACGTGGACCACGGCATCATCGGGCTGATGGATCCGGCGCATGGACCGTTTGTGCACAACGCCTGGTGGTGGCGCTCGCGGCGCAGCATCCATGAGAAAGCCAAGCAGTTTGAGCCCATCGAAAACGGCTTTCGCATGACCGCGCACCAGCCCTCGGCCAACAGCGCGCCCTACAAGTTGCTCGGCGTCTATGGCCAGCCGATCACGACCACCATCGATTTCGTTTTGCCGAACCGCCGCTACGAGATCATCCGCTGCGGCGAGAAGTGGTTTGCCAGTCTGACAACAGTGACTCCAACCGCCGAGAACCAGTGCCGCATCGACGTCTGCGCGGCGTGGAACATCTTCCGCAACGTGCCGTTTCTTACGCCGATTGCCAAGTTCTTCGGGCGCCGCTTTGTGCGGCAGGACCAGTTGACCATGATCCAGCAGGCCGAAGGTCTGAAATACAATCCCAGCCTGATGTTGATCGACGATGCGGACCGTCCGGCGAAGTGGTATTTCGAGCTGAAGCAGGCGCGACTGGAGTCGCAGGCGACCGGATGCTCCCATGCGGCATCCCATGAGCGGCCCAGTGACGCTGCACTGGAGAAGCTAGTGGCAATCGGAAGCGCGATGCGGATTTCCTGGCGGGTCAAAGAACAGCTCAGGACCCTGGTCATCGCTGTATTCCTGGGCGTGCTTGTCGGGATCTTCATCCTCTATCCCACGAATGAATTCGTTTACTTCTACGAGCACCGGCCGCTGTCGGAATCCACGCCGGGTGAGTTCATGTTGTCGCAACTACACTCTTCGCTGCGCGGGGGCACTCCGAAGAAAACGGCTCTTCTACGCCATCGTTGGGATGGTGCTGAGCGTTTCGGGCGCAGTGTTGTATTCGGTCATGCAGCGCCGCTCGGAGCGGATCGAGCAATTGAGTGCGGCGCTGGGCGGTGATTTGCGCGCCTTGATCGCCCGCGGTGAAAGCGTAAACCTGGAGTTCAAGTCTTCCTTCCGCTGGGACATGAAGGAGAACAAACTCAACCGGGCGCTCGAGGCCGTGGTGCTGAAAACGCTGGCCGGCTACATGAACGGTAACGGAGGCACGCTGCTCATAGGCGTCGCCGACGATGGAAGCGTCACCGGCCTGGAGCAGGATTACAAGACTCTCAAGAAGCCGGACCGCGACGGCTTCGAGCAGGTGTTGATGACCGCCATCGCCACCAAACTCGGCGGCGATGCCTGCCGCGAAGTGCAAATGGTATTTCACTCATTGGAGAACAAGGATGTGTGTCGCGTGATCGTTGCGCCGGCGCATCGGCCGGTTTACGTGAAGGACGGCGACAGTCCAAGGCTCTATGTCCGAACTGGCGTGAGCACGCGCGAGTTGAACGTGCAGGAGGCAATCAACTACACGTCGGCAAGGTGGCCGAAATAAAACGGAGCGCCAAAGTTAATCCGCTTACGGTGCGCCTTTCGGGCAGGTCGCGCCGGCAGGTTGGTAAGACGACTTGTTCTCGGCGAAGCACCAGTGCACAAAGTCTGGCGAGAACTCTTTTGTCACACTGTCCGGGACATCGGTCTCTTTAACCAATTTGAAATCGAAGGTGATGCTTCCATCGGGCGCAACCGTTCCCAGTAGATATCCGTAGACGTCGGTCATGGCGACCGTTGCAGCCGCGTGGTCCTCGGGCAAACGATAGCGCACAGCACCGGCGCTGCCCGTGATCCAGCCCGGCAGCACGTCTGCTTTGGGGCGGCAGGCGGTGTCATACACGTTGTTCATGACGAAATGCGAATGGCTCGCCAGCACATAAACATTCTTCTTCGCACTGTTTCGGAAGGCCAACAATTGGGCGTACATCACGCGCCCGCTGGCTTCCTGTTGGGGCGAGTCGTTGGCGCTGTGCCCTGCCGAAAGCCCGTCAGGCAGCGAGTCATGCATGCCCAGCACGACGCTGCGAATGGCCGGGTCGCCGGCATCCCGCGCCAGCACCGCTCGAAACCATTTCATCTGTGCCGCATCCACCATGTCGCTGGAGGAGTTGTCCATGCCGATAAAGTCAACACCGCGATCGATCCAGTGATAGTACGGCTTCAGCATGTGGTCGTTGGGGTCGTCGGCCAGCCGCTGACGCTGCAGCATCGGTTGATCGAGCCAGTCTGCAAACTGCGCCAGATACAGCGGGCGCGTCATCGGCCAAATCACTTCGTGGTTTCCAATCTCCAGAAAGACAGGCAGGCCGCCAAAGGCATTGATCTGGTGCTGGATGAAGTCGGGCCAGGCGTTGGCAAGATACTCTCTGACCGTGGCTTTGGGATGGATCTGGCGATAGTCTTCGTCGAAATTGGAGATGAGGCGGTAGTCGCCGAGATGCCAGTAAAACGCCGCACCGTCCTCTCGGCACCTTTGGCGATTGCGGGCATCACGACGTCGCCGCAGTTGCGCGAATCGCCGGAGACAGCGAACTTCCAGGTACCCGAGCTTGGCTTGCCTTGGGCGTGTGCCGCCACGGACACCACGAGAAGCAGCCCTAATGCGGCGATACTGGCCACTCGACGTTGACTTGCCGCCGGCTTCGCGAATACGGTGTTGCCGCGGTTGAGCATGTGGTTCCCTCGAAGCCGACGATCATATCGCAGCAATTCCGGGTGACCAAATGAATTCCATGAGCGGGGCTCATTGCTAATCACGTGCAAGAAACGATAAGCTCCTGTTGTCATAGCCAAAGTCCTGAGGAGAATCCATGCGCTGTCGTCCAGGTTCCGCGGTTAAATGGTGCTTTGTCGTTTTGCTGCTTGGGAACTGTGGCGTTTGCCTCCGCCAAGCAGGATGCAACCCAGCCTGACGAAGCACGCCTGAAGCCGGCTTACCGCTTCCAGCGCGATGGTTGGGTCTATGTCCATCTGGAAGGATCGCCCGCCGACATTGGCTACCAGCACGGATATCTGCTGGCGCCCGAGATCGAGGATGGCTTCAAGACGGTGCAATACAAGGACGTCCATCGCACCAAGCGCGACTGGGATTTCTACCGCCAGACGGCGCAGAACATTCTGTGGCCACACATTGACCTGGAGTATCAACAGGAGCTGCAGGGTATCGTCGACGGCCTGAAGGCGCACGGTTCGTCGCTGGACTTGTGGGACGTTGTGGCGCTGAACGCGATGGAAGAAATCCCCGACTACTATGTTCCCTGGCTCGACCGGAAGGAGAAGCGGGCCAATGCGCCCGATTTGAAGGCGCCCGGAAACTGCAGCGCGTTTGTCGCCACCGGATCGTGGACCAAAGATCACAAACCGGTGATTGCGCACAGCAATTGGACCGACTATGCCACCGGCAAGCGCTGGACCATCATCTTCGACATTGTCCCGGCGCGTGGCTACCACATGCTGATGGATGGTTTCCCCGGCGTCATTGTGAGCGATGACGACTTCGGCATCAACTCCGCCGGGCTGATGGTCACCGAAACCACGATCACCGGATTCACCCTGTTCGATCCCAACGGGAAGCCTGAGTTCATGCGCGCCCGCAAGGCGCTGCAGTACGCCAACTCGATCGACCAGTACGTACAGATCATGCTCGACAGCAATAACGGCGGCTATGCCAATGACTGGCTGCTGGCCGATAACAACACCGGCGAGATCGCCCGCTTCGAGATTGGACTGAAGATGCACCGCGTTTGGCGGACCAAGGATGGATACTACGTTGGCGCCAACTATCCCAGCGATGCAGCCTTGATGAAGGAAGAAACCAACTTCAACCCGAAGATCATGTCCAGCTCTCCCAACGCGCGGCGCAAACGCTGGGAAGAGTTGATGCCGCCGAACAAGGGCCAGATCGACGTTTCTTCGGGCGAAAAATTTCTTGCCGATCACTGGGACACCTACGAAGGCAAAGACGATCGCAATCTGCGGGGCTTGTGCGGCCACGGCGACCTCTCTCCGACTGGCGATCCGGTCTGGGCGGAGCCTCCGTATGCTCCGACGGGCGCGGTAACCGCGCAGGCCACCGACAGCAATATGGCTCGCAACATGACGCTGCAAGCGCGAGCCGGACATCCCTGCGGTGAAGATTTCATCGTGGACAAATTCCTCAAGCAGCATCCCGAGTTCGAATGGCAGCGGCCAATCCTCAAGGACATGAAGGGCAATCCCTGGGCGGAGTTCAAAGCGGGCGACAAGCCGTAGAGCCTGCGGTCCCGCGAATTCGCTGAGCGTCAACCCTTTGAGGCGCGGTCACCATTCGAGCGGAGCGCGCCGCAAACGCATCCACAACCCTAATTTCTCCCGCCTGAATCCTGCGGCGAAAGATTTTTTCTTCCTCGCCGATAGAGATATTGAAAAGCTGCGTCGCACGGTTCCGGCACAACGACGCCCCCGAGGAAGAACCGCATGTTCGCGATTATTGGAATGCTGGTGGTGCTTGCGGCCGTGATCGGCGGATTCCTCATGGAACATGGGCCGATTCGTGTGCTCATGCAGCCGTCCGAACTGGTGATCATCGGCGGCGCCGCCATCGGAACCCTTCTGGTCGCCAATCCTTTGCACACGTTGAAGGGAGTCGCAAGCGGCGCAATGACGGTGATCGGCGGCTCGAAATTCACCAAGCAGCGCTATCTCGATGCCCTGAAGATGATGTACGACCTCTTCGGCAAGATTCGCCATGACGGGCCGGCTGCGGTAGAGAACGACGTCGAAGCTCCGATGGAAAGCAAGTTCTTCGCCACCTATCCGAACTTCCTGAAAGACCATGAGACGCGCGACTTCGTGTGCGACACTATGCGCATGGCGATTATGGGCGGAGTGGAGCCCTTCGACGTCGACCAGATGGTCGAGGCCGACATGGACGTTCATGAGCACGAGGCCAACTTACCGGTGACTGCACTCAGCACCATGGCGGATTCCTTGCCCGGACTTGGAATCGTCGCCGCCGTGCTGGGCGTGGTGATGACCATGAGCGCGTTGGGCGGACCTCCTGAGGAAATCGGCAAGAAGGTCGCCGCGGCGCTGGTAGGCACGTTCCTCGGCATCCTGCTTTGCTACGGATTCATCGGTCCCATAGCGGCGAACCTGGCGAAGCTCGCTCACGAGGAGCACGAATACTGGCACGTTCTGCGAGTGACCATGATCGCCTTCATGAAGGGCACCTCGCCCCTGCTGGCCACCGAGATGGGTCGCCGGGCGATTCCCGGGCATGTCCGGCCGTCGTTCCAGGAGTTCGAAGCCAACTGCAAACGTTCCGCGGCAGCCTCTGCCAGTCCGGAGGCAGCGCCGGCGACGCCACCCGCGGAAGCGCCGCAACCCGCCGCCGCTTCCTAGGACCTGGATCATGGCCGCTACCAACCAGCCCATCGTCATCAAGCGTCGCGGTGGCCACGCGGGACACCACGGAGGCGCATGGAAGGTGGCATATGCCGATTTTGTTACCGCGATGATGGCGCTTTTCATCGTTCTCTGGCTCATGAACAGCAGCAAGCAGATCCAACAGGCAGTGGGAGGATATTTCAAAGATCCCACCGGCACCTCGAAAATGGTCGGCACCAACCAGCAGGGCTCCGGCCAGAACATGCCAGTCTCCAAGGAGGACATGTCGAAGATCAAAGAGGAACTGCAAACCGTAATTCGCCGGGTCACCGACTTCGAAAAGCTGAAGAGCCACATCGAAATGACAGTCACCTCAGAAGGCTTGCGCATCGAGCTCATGGAAGCGGAAAAAGGCACGTTCTTCGAAAGCGGACGTCCCGAACCAACCGCATATGGCAAAGACGTGCTGATCGCGTTGGCCAATGAATTAGGAAAGCTCCCCAACAAGATTTCGCTCGAAGGCCACACCGACGCGCGCCCTTACAACGGGCCAGCCAACTACGGCAACTGGGAGCTCTCGACCGATCGCGCTAACATCAGCCGCCGGCTGATGATGCAGAACGGTCTGCGGCAGGACCAGGTGGTCGAAGTGCGCGGCTTCGCCGACCAGCGTCTTCGTAATCCACAGAACCCTGAAGACGCCTCCAATCGGCGAATCTCGATGCTGGTCAAGTACCTGGAGAAGGAAGCGGCCGGCGAAGCGGCTCCGGTCACCGAGCCGCCAGCGAAGGCACCCTAAAGCGGCAATCTCACGGCGTGATCTCCCACACCACACCCTGACCGTGCGTTTCCTCCGTTCGTTGCCGTTTCGTAGAAGTTGCCGCTTGGGTCAACCAGCACCGTGCCGATCGGGAGCGCGCCGTTTAAGCCAGCGATAAGGAAGAGCTTAGTCCAGCGCGGCACTAAAATTCTTATCGACATACCCTTTCGATTTCGCGTTGACGTCGGAACCGCTGACATGCAAGTCCCGCAAGGCGGGACGGAAGAGCTTAGCCCAGCGCTTCAGCGCTGGGTGGGCGTGGTTTACGAACCCGAGTCCCGTAGGGACGGCAGAGAGCGAACATTGCGATGTGCTGAAGATCACCGCACTGCGAGAATCCTGCGCTCTATTGTTACCTCATGGGCGCACACTCACACCTGCAATCTGGTTCATTGCGTATTCAGCACCAAAGACCGGGCGAACCTCATCCCCGAGTCGATTCCGAGAGCCTTGCCAGCCGCCTGAGTTCGGCGCAGCAAAGCATCCCATTCGGGGTCTGCCGCCATGTAGTGCCGAAGCGCTTCACGGAAGAGCTCACCGACGGTTCGGTGCTCCCGCTGGGCAAGCTCTTGCGCCTTCGCCAATAGATCGGGAGGTAGAGTGATGGAAACCGCGCATACGGCGGTCCTATCCCTATGGCTGGCTTAATCAATCGCAGCGCCACCATGATGGTGGTACATGTACTTTCGTAACTTGACAACGGCGACAAAAGGAATACTCTCGTTTCGTGAGGCCTAGTTGTCTCTCCCATCTGGTGTCGGGCCGGGACGGTCTGCGAGGACCGATGATCTTTGAGAAGATGGTGGACATATGGCAGTTGGGACGGCGCGGAAGCAAGTTTATTATTCAGTTAATATATCTCGCGCATAGGAAGCAAGTTTTTCTCGCGTAAGTCATTTAGATAGAATATTTTGCTTTAACTCCTTTCGATCCAAATTGTTGCGAGGAAATCATTTTTTCTCATTGTGCTTTCAATATTTTGCAGATGGAGGGGGGGAGGGGGATGTGCTTCAGTGATAATCTTCGGCACGGGTTTGCGAGGTAGAGCTGACCGAGGGAACAAGTTGTTGAATAGTAACGATAGGGCTTGGCGAATCGGAAGCTGAATCGGGGTTTACGGGTGCCGGTATGGCAGCAGAACCTTCACGAGGCATCCCCGCTCACCGTGACGGTTGCCCAACTCGATGGAGCCGCCGTGGGCTTCGGCGATCTGCTGCGACAGGACCAGGCCGATGCCGGAACCACCGGGCTTGGTGGTATAGAAGGGAACGAAAGCGTTACTGGGATTAAGGAGCCCGATGCCGTTATCTTCCACCATGAGGGCTACCCTGCGGTCGAAGTGCTCCCAGCGAATGGATACCTTGGGATCGGCGGGTTGAGGCGACTGTGCCTGCTCCAACGCCGCGTCGACAGCGTTCCGCACCAGGTTGATCAGCATCTGTTCGATCAGGTCGGGATCGATCATCAAAACCAGATCGGGTCCGGCCGCGATCTCCACGTTCAAGCGGGTTTCCAGAATCGCAACCCGTTCCAGCAGCGGACGCAACTCGACTGGTTGCAATGTGGGCGAAGGCATCTGCGCCAACCTGCGGTACGACTGGAGAAAGCGATGCAGGGCGGCAGTGCGCGACTCGATGATATTGAGCCCGCGTTGAAAGTCGGCATTTTGTTCTTCCGGCAATTCTTGTAGCGGCAGGCGCGACGCCAGACTGCCGGCAATTGAAATAATCGGCGCCAGAGAATTGTTCAACTCGTGGCCGAGAACGCGAATCAGCCGCTGCCAGGCGCTACGCTCCTGTTCGCGCAAGGCACGGCTCACGTCGGAGAGAACGATCAGCGTATGCGGCACCCCGTTTTGACGGAAGGAGCTTTTGCGCACCATCCAGCGCGCGTTGGGGGTCGAGTAAGAGAGGGAAACGAGGGTCTCATTCCTTGCCTCAAAACAAGGATTGAGGCCGAGGTGAGCTGCGGTCTGGCCGAGCAGCCGCGCGGAAGGCTGCTGCAGCAATCGCTCGCCGGCTGCATTCACCAGGCGCAGAAGGTGGTCGGGGTCGAAGGTGAAGAGCGGAGCGTCGATCTCGTCCACCACGCGGCGCAGGAGTGCGGTCGCTTCGATGGTCTGGATGCGTTGCTCGGTCAGGATGTCCGCGAGGGAATTGATCTCCAGCGCCAACTCGCCAAGAGCGTCGTTGGGAGCAGCACCGCGGGCGCGAAAGGAATAGTCCTCTTCGCGAAGCGCGCCGACGACATTCGCCAGGGTCTGCAGCGGGCGCACAATCTGATCGAGCAGAACAAGAGTCAGGACCAGCCAGAGGAAGAACTCCAAAACAGTGAGGGCGATCTTACTTTCTCGCGGCCAGGAACTGGTCCAGATGAGGGTGGTGCCGATAGCCACGCCGGGCAAGGCGGCCAGCACGGCAAAGAAGGCGATGCGTTTTTCGAAGAGGAGCTTGGGAGCGCGGAATTTTACGTGAAGAGGTCGGCCTGCAGGCTTGGGTTCGCCGCCTGAGCTATAGGCCATAGCGCTCCATGCGGCGATAAAGCGCGCCGCGACTCAAGCCCAGCGCCTCCGCCGCCTGGCTCACGTTGCCGTGAAAGCGTTGCAGCGCCTTGCGCACCAGAATGCCTTCTACCTCCTCGATGCTGAGTTCCTCGAGGTTCTGGCCTTGGGGGCGCTGCAAGTTCAGCCCCAGGTCGGACACCTGGATCTCATCGGTATGGCACATAAGCACGGCACGCTCCAGGGTATGCTCGAGCTCGCGAACATTGCCCGGCCAAGCGTATTGCATCATGACCTGGAGCGCAGGCGCGGCGAACCCGGTCACTGCAACACGATACCGCGTGGCATAACGCTTCAGAAAGTGCGCCGTCAGCGCCGCGATGTCTTCGCGGCGGTCGCGCAGAGCGGGGATATGGATCTCGACGGTATTCAGCCGGAAAAGCAGGTCTTCGCGGAAGGTCCCGGCGGCGATGGCTGCCTGCAAATCGGTATTCGTTGCCGAGATAACGCGCACATTGATGTGCTTGGTGCGTGACGAACCCACGCGCTCGATCTCGCCTGTTTCCAGCACGCGTAATAATCTGGCCTGCTGGCGGATGGGGACGTTTCCGATTTCATCGAGGAAGATGGTGCCGTTGTCGGCGAGCTCAAAGCGGCCGATGCGGTCGGTGCGCGCGTCGGTGAATGCGCCCTTCACGTGGCCGAACAGTTCGCTCTCAAAGGTGCCTTCCGGTAGTGCGCCGGTGTTGACCGCGACCATCGGCATGTTGGCCCGTGGCGACAACGCGTGCAGCGTCTGCGCGACGACCTCTTTTCCGGTCCCGTGCTCGCCAGTCACCAAAACGTTGGCGCCGGAAGGACCGATGCGCGCCATGGTCTGCAACACGGGCTGCATGGAAGGAGCGGCGGCGATGAACTCAGGACGCCCTTCGGCGCGCAACAGACGGGCTTCGGCTTCGAGGTGTTGGGTGCGCTGCAAGGCGCGATGCAGTTCGACCTGGGTCCGGAGGATTGCGAGCAGGCGCTCGTTCTCCCAGGGCTTCTGAATGAAGTCGCGAGCGCCGCGGCGCATGGCCTCGACGGCCAGCCGCACATTGCCCCAGGCGGTCATCACGATAACGGGAATGCTGCTGTCGAGGGCGACGATTTCCGAAAGCAGGTCCAGGCCTTCCTGTCCGGAGGTGGTGTCGCGGGTATAGTTCAGGTCGATGAGGACGGCATCGTAGAAATCGCTGGCGAGCGATTCGCGCACCGCGGCGGGAGATTTCGCAGTGTCGACGTCGAAGCCTTCGGGACGGAGCAGCAACTCGATCGCTTCCAGGATGTGCGGTTGGTCGTCGGCCGCGAGGATCCGGCCCGCACTACGCCGAACCTGAATATCCGACGCACCGTTGCGCAAAGCTTCCTGACTTCCCTGGGCCTGTGTTCGCGGCAAAGTGGTCTCCATCAGGGCGCGGTGCCATTGACCGCATCCTGAATCTGAATGCCATTATCTTCCAGAGTGGTCCCGGTGGCGCGCTCCAGTTCGAGTCTCGACTTCTGGTAGGCGGTGGTCGCGTTTACCAGGTCAAGCTCGGCCACGGCAAGGTCGCGCTGCGCGGTCAGGGTCTGGAAGCTCGATCCCGCTCCCAGCGCCTGCTCCTTCTGCATGATGGTGAAAGTCTTGTCCGCAAGGTCACGGGCCTTCTTGGCCGCCGTCACCCGCGAACGGCCCTGCTCAAGAGCATATTGGGCATTGCGTACCTCAATGCGGATCTGCTTCTTCAATTGCTGCATGCGCAACTCGGCCTGACGGTATTCCAACTCGGAGCGATATTGGTCGGCCTTGGCGATGCGGTTGCGTATCGGGATATTCAGATTCACGCCCACAAAATAATCCGGCGACGAATTGTTGAAGGCGTCGGAAAAGGCGCCGCCAAAGTCGGTGGGCAGGATCGTGCTGTTGGTGGTGTAGTAGTACGGATTCAACTCGCCGGCCAAACCGGTGCCGCCGTAGAAGCCCACCAGGGCGAGCGTCGGCAGCAATGCGTTCTTGGCCGCTTTGCGGCTGATCTGGCGGTTCTGCAGGTCGATCTGCGATTCTGACAGTTCCGGGCGGTCCTGCAGGGCCACCGAGATCAGGTCCTCCAATGGTTTTGCCGGCCCGTTATCGGACGGCTCCAATCGATCGGTCGGAACCACCGGCATGGACTCGAGCACGGGATCGTCAAGATTCTTGGTAAGAGCGTTCTTCAGCAACGATTCCTGCAATTGCAGGTTGGTCTTGGCGATGGTGAGGTCCTGATCGCGGCGCGAGACCTCAGCCTCGGCGCGCATGACATCCATGGCGGGAACAGCCTGGAGTTGTAGCTGCTTCTGCGCATTGCCCAGGTTCTTTTGTGCGAAGGCGTAGGACTGCTCGGTCACACGCTCGCCTTCGTAGGCGCTCACCAGGTCCCAATAGATGTTGGCGATCTGGGTGATGGTGGCAATGACCTGGCTCTTGAATGCGATGTCGGAAATCTTCTTATTGTTCTTGGCGATGCGCAGATAGCGCTGATTGGGCCCGGTCCCGAATCCCGCCAGCAATTGTTGCGTGAAAGTAACGCGATAGTAGGTCCCCAACTGCGGGCTAAGACTGCTGTAAATGCTGTTGGTGGTCTGGCGATTGTTGTCGACCTCGAAGCTGAAGCTGGTTCCGGTGGGGAAGGCCTGCGAGTAATTGAAGTTCGCCACCGTAGTGTTGAGGTGCAATTGCGGAACGCCGTAGATCTGAAGGTTGGCCAGTGGCTGGGTCAGGTGCTCGACGCCGGTGTTGCCGCTGACGATGGGATCGTAGGATTGCACCGGCGTGCCAATGCCCAGCGTCGATTGCACCAGGCCGGCAGCTCCTGCGCCCGCACCACCTGCACCGCCGGTCGTGCCGCCGGCCCCCGCGCCCGGGGCACCGGTGCCGAATCCACCGACGCCTCCGCCAGGCGTGCCTTGCACGACCCCGGTGTTTACTCCGCGAAACGAGCCGCCCGCCTTGGTGCGCTGGATGTCGGTGTCGGCGATCGGCAGATTGTAGCGCGCAATGGCGAGATCGAGGCTGTCCTCGAGCGCGAGCGCTATGGCGTCTTGCAGCGAGATGTAAAGCTTGCCGTCTCGAATGAGGCGTTGCAGCCGCGGCGAATTCGCCAGGTCGGGCTCCGGCACCTGGCTGGGAGCGTAGGCGTCGAACGGGTTATGGGAATGAGGAATCGCCAGCGCCGCCGGCGTGTGTATGGAAAGCTGCGACGGCACCGACTGCTGAGGCGCCGGCGCGTTGGGCATTTGCTCAGGCGTGGGCGCGGGCGACTGCGTTTGCGCCTCAGCGTTGAGCACCACAAAGCAGAGCAGCAGCGCCAGAAACGGCGAGCGAGTGGGGTATGCCCTCATGAGCGAACGGCCTCCCCGCTGGGTGCAACCGCAGAGTTCGAAGTGTCGCCAACCAGCCATCCATCGCGCAGTTGGATGACCCGTGAGCCGTAGGAGGCGTTAACGTCGGAATGAGTCACCTGCACGATGGTCGTGCCTTCGCGATTCAGCCTGGTGAACAGCTCCATGATTTCCCTGGCCTGGCTGGAGTGCAGGTTGCCAGTGGGCTCGTCCGCGAGCAGCAGCGCGGGCTTGTGAATGACGGCGCGCGCGATGCCCACCAACTGCTGCTGCCCTCCGGAGAGCTGGCTGGGATACAGGTCCTTCTTGGCGACGATTTGAAAGTGATCGAGAGACTCGGCGACCATGCCCTGCCGCTGGTTGCGCGGGATGTCCTTGTAGGAGAGCGGGAGATCGATGTTCTCCTGCACGGTGAGGTCGTCGAGCAGATGATAGCTCTGGAAGACCATGCCGATTTTGCGCTTGGCCAGTTCGGCGCGGTCCTTGCGCTTCATGAGATGGACGGGCTGTTCGCCGAACCAATATTCGCCTGTCCATTGATCGTCGAGCAGGGCCAGAGCATTCAACAACGAAGACTTGCCAGCGCCCGACGGGCCCATCACGGTGACGAACTCACCCTCGTGAATGGTGAGATTGATGCGGCGCAACACCCAGGTCTGGCCGGCTCCGGTCTTGTAGCTGCGTTCGAGATGCTTGAGCTGGATCATAAGAAGCCATTAGCCATTAGCATGGTGAATAGAAATTCGTTTACAAACTCGACGTGGCTTCGACTTTCGCCTCAGGGCCTAAAGGCCGTGTTTTCTCACGTCGCGGTTCGGCACGACTGAAGTCGTGCCCTGATACAAAGCCCTCACTTATTCAACGAACTTCTAATTCATGACACTAGCTAGCCGCTTGCAACTACTGCGTTTCCTGCATCAGCCGGCGCAGTTCTTCCTCGGCGACTACTTTGCCGTCGAAGAGGTGCACTTCGCGCTGGGCGTGAGCGGCGAAACGCGGATCGTGCGTCACCATGCAAATGGTCGCGCCTTCGCGGTGCAACGTCTGCAACAGCTCCATCACGGCTTCCCCATTACGCGAGTCAAGGTTCCCCGTGGGCTCGTCAGCCAGCAGGATGGAAGGCGAACCGGCCAGCGCCCGCGCCACGGCCACGCGCTGCTGCTGTCCTCCGGAGAGCTGCGACGGATAGTGACGCAGGCGGTGTGCCATGCCCACGCGCTCCAGGGAATCGAGCACCCGTCGTTTGCGTTCGGCCGACGGCATTCCGTCACGGTAGGTCAAGGGCAGCTCGACATTTTCGTACACGGTGAGATCGCCGATAAGGTTGAAGCTCTGAAAGATGAAGCCGATCTCGCGGTTGCGGATGCGCGAGCGGTCGGCGAAATCCAGATTCGCCACCGGCTGCCCGTTGAGCTTGTATTCGCCCTCGGTTGGCGTATCCAGCAATCCTATGATGGACAGCAAGGTGGACTTGCCGCACCCCGAAGGGCCGGACATGGCGACGTACTCGCCCTTGCGCACCTTGAGATGAACGCCGGCGAGAGCGTGGGTCTCGACCTCATCGGTGTAGAAAACTTTGGTCAGGTTTTCGATTTCGATTAGCGTGTTTGCCGCTTCGCTCATAGGTAGTCCATTCTTCTAGTGCAGCCTGCATTAGTTCGCTGTTCGATTTTCGCTCTTCGCCAAACAGGACGAGAGCAGTGTTTCCCAGGCCCTGGCTTGGAACACGCTATTCGCTCCCCTTCTGGCAAAATGCGACGAGCGAATAGCGTCTCTTTATTCCAGCCGGACACGGTCGGTGTTGTCCCAACGTGACATGTCGGAGAGTATGACCGTGTCGCCCTGTTTCAGCCCCGAGTCGATCTCGATGAGATTCACCGAAGCCTTCCCCGTCTTCACCTGTGTGCGCGTAGCTGCATTACCGGAGGGATCCAGCTTGAACATCGAGATGGTGCTATTTTCCTGCCCGAAGGCCGGGCGCCCGACATAGAGGACGTTCTCCAGCTTCTCCAGGTCGATGGTTCCATCGACGCTCAGATCGGGCCGCGCTCCTTTAGGCAGCTCGCCGGTCAGCTTCACGTCAACCGTGACGGTTCCGTTCTGCACGGCAGGATCGACGCGGCTTACTTCGCCCGCAATCACTCCGTTGTGGGTGTCAATGGAGGCGGGCTCCCCAATCTGCACGTCGCGGGCCTGGGTTTCCGGAATCTTCAATTCCGCCATCAGATGATTCGGCTGTACGACTTTTGCCAGCTCCGCGCCAGGCAGGACGTGTTGTCCCACCTGCAACGGAAGATCCACGAGCACGCCCGCAACTCCGGCCTTGACCTTGAGGCGCTGCAACTGCTGCTGTTTAAGGTCGGCGAGCGCGCGCATCTCATCCACCTTGGCCTGCTGCACCGCCAGTTGCGAGGCGATGGCCTTCTCGTTGATCTCCAGGCGCTGGTCTTCGATCTTGTTGCGGGTCACCATTTCCTGGGCCTTGCCTTCCGAGGCCTTCGCGGCCAGCCCGGAGATGACGCCGAGATCGTAGAGGGCCTTGTCGGTTTGCGCCTGGCGCTGCGCCTCGTTGTAATCGGCATTGACGGTAGCCGCTCCAGCGCGCTGGTTCATGAGGTCGCTGGCAAGCTTTACCTTCAGACTCTGATATTCGGCTTCAGCCGCCTTCACTTGCAGTTGCGCGTCGAGCGCTTCCTGCTCCAGTTGCGGGTTGCTCATCTCGACGAGCACGGTGTCGGGTTCGACCTGCGAGCCGGGAAGCTTGACAATACGAATGACGGTGGCTTCGGTCTCCGCGGGAATCTGGCGAACATCTTCATGGCTGGGAATCAGAGAGCCGAGACCTCGCACCTGGCGAAGCATGAAGCCTCGCTTCACCGTGTCCGTCCAAATGGTGCTGCGGTCCACCGTAGGCGAGGCGGGCTTCAGCCGGGAGATGCCGACAGTAACCCCTACCAGGACGATCAGCGCTACGCCCGACCAGATAATCTGGCGGCGCCGCTTCTGACGCTTGATTTCGGGGCGGGCGATATCCATTGCGTTGTGGTTATGCAAGTGAAGACCCACTTGCAATAGGGTTTATCTTATTCTCCAGAAGCTAGTTAAGAGCTGTCTGCGATCCGAATAGTCGAGGTTGGTTGTTCCAGCTTGGATTGCGATGTCCATTTCTGGACAGGATAGCATGATCGCGAATGCCGAGCTGTGCTGGTTACAAGAAGTTTGCCTAAGTGCCATTTCAGAGGCTCTGAACTACCGATAGAATTCTGGTGACGTGGCCAGCTTACCGGAAACAATGCGAGAGGTTGCGAGTCCGGTCCTTGACCTACCTGCGAGCCAGGGGAGGCTGATCTCGCTTGACGTCTTTCGCGGGGCCACGATTGCCGCGATGATCCTGGTGAACAATCCGGGCAGCAACGCCGCTTATGGGCCGCTGAAACATGCTCAATGGAATGGATGGACGCCTACCGACCTGATTTTTCCGTTCTTTCTCTTTATCGTCGGCGTTTCGCTGGTGTTTTCGTTCGGGTCGCGGTTGCGGCGGGGAGACTCGCGACGGGCGATCGTCGTGCACACCATCCGGCGCAGCGCGATCATCTTCGCGCTTGGCCTGTTTCTTACCGGCCTGCCCACCTTTGACCTGAGTACATGGCGAATTCCTGGCGTGTTGCAACGGATCGCGGTGGCCTATCTTGCGGCAGCCTTGATTGCGCTCTATTCGAAGACCTATGCTCGCATCGCGTGGCTGGTGGCGCTGCTGGCAGGGTACTGGGTGCTGATGCGATTTGTGCCCGTGCCCGGATACGGAGTTCCGGCCCGCGATATTGCGTTGCTGCATCCCCACGCGAATCTCGCGGCCTATCTCGACCGCAAGCTGATGTTCGGACACCTGTGGGAGGGCACACGCGATCCCGAGGGTGTTCTCAGCACACTCCCTGCCATCGCTACGGTGTTATGCGGCGTTCTCACCGGCCAATGGCTGCGCTGCAATCGCCATCCGAAGCGGCGAGCGTACGGGATGCTGGCAGTGGGCGTGGCCGGAATCGTCGCTGGCGAGGCGTGGGGACTATGGTTTCCCATCAACAAGAACCTCTGGACCAGCTCGTATGTCCTCTTTACCGCTGGCTGCGCCCTGGTTTGCCTGGCGATCTGCTACTGGGTCATCGATGTAAAGCTACACCGCGGCGCGTGGAGTAAGCCCTTTCTGATCTTCGGCTCGAATGGCATTGTCGCCTACGTGGTTTCCGAGTTGGTGGGCGGTGCGTTCGGGTGGAAGGAAGAAGTCTTCCAGCACACGTTGGCCCACACCCGGCCACCAGGCCTGGCATCGCTGCTCTATTCGCTGGCGGTGGTGGGGGTGTGTTTCCTGCCGATCTGGTGGATGTATCGAAAGGGGATATTCCTGAAGGCCTAGAAGCCTTACTCGATAGCCTTGGCGGTCTCAGCGCTGTCCCGCTTCAAATCTGCCTTGAGATCGAGATTGCGGATGAGCCGGTGCAGATAGTTGGGATGAAGGCCCAATAACTTGGCCGCCTCGGTGTAATTGCCTTTCGTCTGGCTCAACGCATCCACAATCATTTGCTTCTTAAGCTGATTGAGCCGGTCATGGTACTTCACACTGTCGCGCTGTGCGGATCGGGTTTCCAGTAGAGCCTCCGGCAAGTCTTCAACCACGATTTCGTCGCTGAGGCCCAGAACGATGGCGTGCTCAATTGCGTTCTCCAACTCCCGCACGTTACCGGGCCAGCTGTAGTTCATCAGCAGCGAGCGGGCTTCGGAGGAAATTCCCTTCAGAGCGCGTTTGCACTTTTCCGCGTACTTAGCCGCGAAGTACATGGCGAGCAGGGGAATATCGTCAGGCCGCTCGCGCAAGGGAGGGACAACGGTGGAGACCACGTTCAACCGATAGTAAAGGTCCTGGCGAAATTGACCGCTTTTGATGGCCTCCTCAAGGTTGCGGTTGGTGGCGGCAATCACGCGAGCGTCGAATTTCAGGCTACGAGTTCCCCCCACGCGCTCAAATTCACGTTGCTGCAGCACCCTCAGCAACTTCGCCTGCATGGGAGGAGCGAGTTCGCCGATCTCGTCGAGGAACACTGTTCCCCCTTCCGCCGCTTCCAGCTTGCCTTTCTTGGTTCCGATGGCGCCGGTAAAAGCGCCTTTCTCGTGGCCGAACAGTTCGCTCTCCAGCAGCGCCTCCGGGATGGCCGCACAGTTGATGGCGACAAAGGGTTGGTCAGCGCGGGGGCTGTTGCGATGAATGGCAAAGGCCACCAACTCCTTGCCGGTACCGCTTTCGCCGCGAATCATCACCGTGGAGTCGCTCTGTGCCACCTTGCCGATAAACTCCTGAACTTGCCGCATGCCTTTGCTCTCGCCGACGATGGCGCCGTCCAAGTCGAGTTTGGCTTGAAGCCGGCGATTCTCGTTACGCAGCGCCTCCAGCGCCAGCACATTTTCCAGGGTGACGGCCGCGATCTGCGCGGCTGAGCTCACGAAGTTCACGTGGTCTTCTTCGAATGCGCCACTGTCGCCAGAAGCGACCATATATAACACCCCGATGGTCTTTTCTACGGCGACCAGGGGCACACACAGAATATTCTCCTTCTGCTTCGCCTCCGGCGATGGCTTGCTGAGAACGACGGCACGGTCCCACAATGCACGCTGTACCAAGTCACGGCGGACATTCAGTTGCGCCGCATCGCCCGATCTCCTGTCCCAACTGCAGATCGAGGCCGGCTCCTCCTCGATGTGGCGCGTGATCAAGATGGCTGCCGAATCGGCCGGGACCACTTCGCACACCAGTTGCAAGAGACGGTGCTGCAACTGCTGAACATCGCGAATGGAGTTTATAGTGTTGGCAATCTTGAAGAGCGCATTCAGGTCGCGGGCCATACGGCCGACGTCAGTCCCCAGCGCCCACGGCGGCGGAATTTGGGTGCTGATCGTGGTTCCACTGTCGAGCACAGCTTCGTCGCTGAATTGCACCATGCGCGAAACCAGCAGCTCGTCTTCCGTAATCAGGAAGACCAGTTCGCACTGCCCGACCCGGATGTTGTCGCCATGGGTAAGCAATTTTCGACGTACCGGTATTCCATTCACAAAGGTCCCGTTGTGACTGTCGAGATCTACGAGATGGAAGCCCGCGTCGGTCTGGCTGATGGAGAAATGCTTGCGTGAGACAGCCCGGTCCGCCAGGCAAAGGTGATTGGCAGGATCGCGACCAACAACAAGCTGGCCGCCGCTCATCCTTATGATCGAGCCCTTCGAAGGCCCGGAAATCACCACCACTCTGGAGTCCACCGATTCCACGAACGCCTCCTGCGTTTGCTAGTGTAGCCGACTCTACCGGGTTAAAGGTAGTTTGTCAGCAAGCATCCCACCGTCCGTTTGGCTAACAAAACAGATAGTCGCTCTATCCATCGAGATAGGCGATTTGGAGCAAAAGGAATGGTGCGACAAGCATAAGACAGACCCCGGGTCCCCGTATGCCATTGCAATTGCAAGAGCAGGACCATCGGATTTGATGCGGCGAGGATTGGCAGACGCCGTGCAAGATGTATTTACGTTGCGACGAGTTGCTCAGAGTAAAAGCCCAGACGAGCTTCGCCGCAGATCAAATTCAATCCGG
Source organism: uncultured Acidobacteriaceae bacterium (assembly GCA_963791975.1). GTDB lineage: Bacteria > Acidobacteriota > Terriglobia > Terriglobales > Acidobacteriaceae > Bog-257. The sequence goes on from CAWBUJ010000001.1 coordinate 1,079,750, forward strand.
GTTCCGCATAAGGAGCCCCCGAGGAGGCGTTATGAAATGCAACATCTATGGGGCCCTCATGATCATCGCAGTGGCTCTACTCGTCAGCGTACCCATGACCCAAGCTCAGTCGCGCGCCCAAGCGAATGTGCCTTTTGCCTTCAGCGTGGACCAGAGCACAATGCCGGCCGGCAGCTACGAGATCGGCTCCATGGGCAACAACGTCCTGGCAGTGCGGAACCTGAGCACCAGGGAAGCCCGTTTGGTAATTGAGCCTATGCACAAACAGGCCTCTGTGGCCGCGGGGATCCCGCATTCGAAGCTGGTGTTCCACAAGTACGGCGAACAGTACTTCCTGGCGGAGATTTGGGACGGACAGAGCAATATCGGCGTAGCGTTTCCCGAATCGAATCGCGAGAAAGAACTGAAGCTGGCCAGCTACACTGCACCTCAACCCGAAGTCGTGATCATCGCAATGAAGTAGTGGCGACCTGACGCGAGGAAAGGGCCCGGAGTGGGAGCGCTCCGGGTCTTTTTTCGTTCTGTTGGAACAGAAACTCTCACCAGGCGCGGGTGGGCCCGCGAAGGATGCGGGCGGGCAATAGGATAATTGCCTTCACCAACTCCAGCACACCTTCCACCGCAAACCCGAGGATGCGGAATGGAAGCAGCACCAGCCACACAATGGGATAGAGCACCAGGAAAAGCAGAGCTAGCGGCCAGCAGAAAACCAGGAGAATGCACCACAGGAGGAAGGTCAGCATAAAAAGATCTCCTACGCAATGATACGAGAAACAGCGTCCGACTGTTCCATCACCGTCTTAGCCGTGCGCCCCACCCCCACTCAGCTCGCGCACAATCGAGCCCACAAATGCTTTGGCGTCGCCGAAAAGCATCAAGTTGTTGTCAAGGTAATAGAGTGGATTGTCGATCCCGGCAAATCCGGGATTCATGCTGCGTTTGATGACCATCACCGTGCGGGCCTTGTCCACGTCGAGGATCGGCATGCCGTAGATGGGGCTGCTGGCGTCACTGCGCGCCGCGGGATTGGTCACGTCGTTGGCGCCGATCACCAGGGCCACGTCGGTTTGGGGAAGATCGGCGTTGACTTCCTCCATGTCCAGCAGCTTGTCATAAGGGATGTCGGCTTCCGCCAGCAGGACGTTCATGTGTCCTGGCATGCGGCCGGCGACGGGATGAATACCAAACTTGACATCCACGCCGCGTTTGGTCAACGCGTCGTAGAGTTCACGCACCTTGTGTTGCGCCTGCGCCACCGCCATGCCGTAGCCCGGAACAATCACGACCTTGTTGGCGGCAGATAGTATGGCAGCCGCCTCTTCCGGAGTGGCGCTGCGCACACTTCGCGCCTCGGTCTCCGCTCCGGCGGCTGAGGTCTGCACCTGGCCAAAGGCGCCGAACAAGACGTTGGTGAAAGAGCGGTTCATGGCTTTCGACATGTTGACCGAAAGAATGAAACCGGAGGCGCCATCAAGCGAGCCCGCAACGATCAGTAGTTTGCTGTTGAGCACGAAGCCCATGGCCGCGGCGGAGAGGCCCGCATAGGAGTTCAACAGTGAGATTACGGTCGGCATGTCGGCGCCGCCGATAGGAACGATCAGCATGACGCCGAAGACCAGCGAAATCCCCACCATCACGGGATACAAGTACATTGCCGAGGGATCGTGTACCAGATAGACGGCAATACCGATGGCGATCAACAGCATGGCCAGGTTAACGAAATTCTGTCCTTTATAGGTGATGGGCCGTTGGGGCAGAATTTCCTGTAACTTGCCCGCGGCCATGAGGCTGCCGGTGACGGTTAGACCGCCCAAAATGACCTCCAGCGAGAGCACCGACATCATGAAGGGCGGCACATGGGGTGCGCGCAGATAGAACTCCGCTGTGCCCACCAGGGTGACGCAAAGCGCACCGAAGGCGTGACTGAGCGCGGTCCGCTGGGGGACAGCTGTCATTCCCACATTGCCGAGTGGTACGCCGATGATCGCGCCCAGCACCAAGGCGATGGCGATCCAGCTTATAGTCGACGATGCCGTGATGCAACAGCGTGCCTGCAACCGCCAGCACCATGCCCACTTCGCCCGCCCAGACGCCGCGGCGCGCTGTGGCCGGAGAACTCAGCCACTTGAGGGAGAGGATAAACAGCACAGCCGCGATGAAGTAGGTGATCTCGATGATGTGTTCTGAGCCCGGGATCATGGTTTCGGCGTCCGGCTGGATTTGAACATCTTGAGCATGCGGTCGGTAATGATGAAGCCGCCCACGGCATTGCTGGAGGCGGCGACGACGGCGATGGTGCCGAGCACGGTGGCGAGTGTGCTCTTGTGTTCGCCGGCCAGAATGATGGCGCCTACCACGGCGATAGCGTCGAGAGCATTGGTCAGCGACATCAAGGGTGTGTGGAGCAGTGGGGAAACGCGGCGAATCACCTCAAATCCGATGAACGCCGCCAGCATAAAAACGTACAAGCTATTGAGGAGGTCAACTTTGTTCATGAGCTCGCTTCCTTGGACTGCAACTGCAACGCCGGCAAGTTGTAGAACTCGCGCACGCGTGGGTTCACGATTTCGCCGCCCTGGGTGACGATGGTGCTGCGGGTGATCTCGTCCTCCAGGTTGATCTGGAGCTTTCCGTCCTTGACCATGTGCAACAGGAAATTCGTCAGGTTCTTGCTGTACATCTGGCTGGCGTGATAAGGCACGGTGCTCGCCAGGTTGATGGAGCCGAAGATTGTCACTCCATGCTCGACGATTTTTTCTTCACTCCGTGTCAGCTCGCAGTTTCCCCCGCGCTCCGCCGCAAGGTCCACGATCACGGAGCCATGTGCCATGGAAGCCACCATTTCTTTGGTCACCAGGACCGGCGACTTCTTGCCCGGTACCACTGCCGTGGTGATTACTACGTCACTCTCCGCCACCACACGTCCGAGCAATTCACGCTGCTTCTGATAGAACGACTCGTCCTGGGCCTTAGCGTAGCCGCCGGCATCCTGTGCATCGGCCGCCTCGATCGGCAGTTCGACAAACCTACCGCCCAGACTCTGAACCTGCTCTCTTACGGCAGGACGCAAATCGTAAGCGGAAACCACCGCACCCAACCTGCGGGCAGTCGCAATCGCTTGTAAGCCTGCGACCCCGGCGCCAATCACCAGAACTCGCGCCGGAGTGATGGTACCGGCAGCCGTAGTCAGCATGGGAAAAATCTTGGGAAGCGCGTCGGCTGCGATCACTACCGCCTTGTAGCCGGCAATGGTGCTCATGGACGACAGCGCGTCCATGTTCTGGGCCCGGGTGATACGCGGGATCAACTCGACGGAGAACGAGGTCGCCCCGGTCGCAGCGATCGCTTGCAGTATCTGAATGTCGCCGAGGGGCCGGAGGAACCCGATCAGGCCCTGTCCCCTGCGCAGCAGCGGTAGATCGGCCTGACCAGTCTTATCGTTGGAGCCGTAGCACAGGACCTGCAACACGATGTCGGTCGTACGAAAAACCTCGGCACGGTCGGCCAGGACCTTGGCCCCCTTGTTGACGTACTCCGCATCGGGATATCCGGCCTCCAATCCGGCGCTGGCCTCGATTACAACCTCCAATCCGACCTTCGTGAGGTTGGGTATTACCGCGGGAATAAGCGCCACGCGCCGCTCTCCCGGAAAAATTTCTCGGGGAACACCAACAATCATGAAGCCTCCTGGTAGTGAGGTCCGTGCCGGTGCCAAGACAAGGCTCTGAGGCTGAAACTAGTCACAGGCCGGAACTCAGCATTCTAATCGGACTCTGAAGAAAGTCCATTCCGAATGGTGCTCAACGACATTGCTTTCCAGGAACGGTCGCGTGCCGGCGCTGGCCGTGGGGCAAAGGTGATCCCGCAGTATAATGTTGCTGCCTCCCAGTACATAAGCATCACAGACTTGTGGAAAGCGACCCAGCTGTTCAGGAGAACCCCATGCCAGACATTACGATCACCGACAGTCTTTCTCTCAGTGCAGACCTCAAGATGGACGATAGCACGGCCCTGGCGAAAGCAGGACTGAAAGAAGTCATTTCGCACACCGAGCCGTTCGTTAAGGATCTCGACACGCCACTTGATCGGTCCGGATTCAAGAAGGCGACCTTCGGCGCCAAGTTCTCGTCGCCTTCCGCTCTGATCGCGGACGCGACCAAGCTGGTCATCAAGGACGATACCTGTGGCGTTTTGTCGACCTTCGGTCCGGCGGACGGGAAGCTGTTCGGGAGCGACTTCATGCCGGAAGTGCCGATTGCTGGGGACGAATACTGGATGTCGCTGGAGATCGATACCTTTCTGGATGGCAAAATCTCGTCCACGGTAGATGGGGTCGGAATTGCTGTGGAAGGCTCGACTGCGGCCAACTTTACCACGTACACCTTGTTCAAAGCCTCGGGTGGGAAGTTTCCGGCGTTGAAAGATGCCATCGCCACCGCCTTCAACAATTATTCCGTCGACTACAACGTAGCGACCGTTCGCAGCCAGCCGGCGGGCACGATCAATGTCAGCGATCTGAGCGGCAGCGTCAAATTCTGCGGATCGTACAGCGTGCCCGTCAGCGTCAATTCGCTGGCTTCCGCCGACCTTCCCTTCAACCAGAAGATCGACATCAGTCCCGATGTCACCTTGAAGTTGAGCGGAGAAATTCAGCTCACTGGCGACTTTGTGGTGCGCAGTCACAAAGTGAGTGCAAACGAACTTCGCTTAGGCGCCTACAAGAAAAGAGGGAGCAGTTTTAAGGCGACTTTCACCGCAGGCGCCGGCGTGGCGACCAATGTCGCCAGCAAGGACCTGATCTCCACACTTTTCGGCGCGGTGTTCAAGGCCCTCAACGTCAGCAAGCTCGGCATCACTGGGAAGGATGCCGATGCCCTCGAAGACGCCATCCAGGATTGCGTCGACACTAGTCTTTCAGTGTCGCTGAATGCCAGCTGCGCCGCCGCCTTTACCGACGAGGCCGCGGTCGCCTATTCCGTTGATCTTGTCGGCGGCGATTCGGGCAAGACCGACGCGGCAATCGCATCCGCGCTGCGCGGCGACTGGAGCGCGCTGGCGTTGCTGCCCAACGTGACCTTGCTGCGGGACATTGCGCGCGAAACGGAGAAGCTTGAGCACAAAATCGTCGTCAACCTGCTGGGAATCTACAATGCGGAATCCATCGATCAGTTTGCGAAAACGTGTACCATTCTGCACGATGCCGACGGACAGGTGCTGATCACTGACAAGGTGACTGCCAGCCATGTTGCCGTTGCCTCAGTGCCATTCCTGGCTGACGCCGATAAGCTGCGCTCAGCCTTGGCCGAAGCATTTCTGGCTACCGTTACCTATGTCGCCGGAGGCTCGCCGGGCGCCGCGCACATCAAGGACTTCACCGCTTCGCAGAGCTACTTCCGCTACCAGGACAAAATGTCACGACGCGACATGGTCCAACAGGTTGCGTTGGGCGAAGCGCTTAAACTCATCCCACCCGGGTCTTGGGGTAATATCTTTTCTGCCAACACGGTTTTCGGCCATGCCAGGATCAGCGCCACCGCTACCTACGATGAAACTGCCGCATTGAAGCTCTTCTTCAAAGATCTAGCCGCGCAGACGGCGAGGTCGCATCAAGAGTTAGAGAAAATCGGTCGGCAGGTCCTGGTCGCGCTCATCAATCCGAGCGAGCCAACCGGTTCGGCACGCATTCGGGTTCTGCAGAATGATGCAGTTTGGACCGCGATGGACGAGACGGGTGCGGTAACTGCGTTTGGGACGATCGCCGGCCTTTCAAAGCTCAGCCCGAACGAGTTAAGCGACGTGGGGGTGGACTGGACGGACATCACGTGGTGGGCGGACGCGATGTCCAAGGTTGCTCCCAAGTTAAGTGCCGTGTTGTCTGCCATGAAGAGTTCGACCGTTAAGGACCCGACAACCGATCCGAATTTCATGAGGAAGCGTAAAGAACTGGAGGCGGTGCTGGGGCAAGTGACACGGAACTCTCGCGCCGCCTTCGCTGGCGGATGGGGAATCGCGGTGATGGAAGCTGTCTGCCAGTTTGCTGCCCCGGTGACGATGGATATCAGCGCCGACGGCAACATCAAGCAGCACTACGCAAGCATGAGCCCGGCACCCACGCTCACCTCGTCGAGTTAGCAAGCACGGCTCGTCGAGATGCCGAACCTTTCACCTCTGCCGCAAAGGTGCGAGGCGAATCTTCTTGACAATCTGCCGCAGCAGAGTAACATCTCGGCCATCCTAATGTAGGTTGTCGCAGAGTGATCGACGCGGTTCCAAGATGCTTGGGACCGCGGACTAGACTTTTGCTCGGCACTCGCCCAGGGAGACGGGATGGATCTCTTGCTTAAGCTCGTTCGTTGGGAAATGCTGATCTTCCTGTTAGGTCTTGCCGGCATTGTCGTTTTTCAACTGCTCAACGGAAGAATCAATACACAGAACTTGCTGTACGGCAGGACCTCGGGCGCCAACGGCACGAACAAGGGCAACTCCGAGAACAACAATCTCTATTTCAGTCCGGAAAGAGTTCAGTTATTGGTCTTCACCTTGGGTGCCGCGCTGTACTACGTGATGCAGACCATGACGACCGCCAAGTCAGGCAAGTTTCCGGACATCCCTGATGGTTGGCCGGCCCTTATGGGCGGAAGCAACGCAGTTTATCTGGGTGGAAAGGCGTATGCGCGGTGGTTTGCCAATCCCGGATCGAAATGATGAGGTGAGATTACCATGAATGCTCTGTATATTCTGACTCTTGTTTGCGGATATCTGATCTGCGTTCTGATTGGCGTATTGGGCTTGCTGGTCCTGCGGGAGATCTACTCCGGGCGCATTGACCTTTCCCGGCTAATCAGCGAACCAACCGGCGACGCCAGCATGTCCCGCTTTCAGTTCCTGGTGTTTACCTTCGTGATCGCCTTTAGCCTGTTTCTGGTGGTTGTGGCGACTCTGCCTCCAGGTGCGGCGGCGGGCGGCCCGCATTTTCCCGAAGTCCCGGCAACGGTTCTGACTTTGCTCGGAATCAGCGGCAGCTCTTATCTCGTGAGCAAGGGTATCCAGTTCAGCGATCCGGCGGGGATTGCTGATCGCTCAACGGACACCACCATCACCATTGCTCCCACGAAAGCGCTCGTCCGCTACGAACAGACGCAACAATTCTCAGCCCAGGTGCCTGGGGAGCCGAACCCGACGCTCAAATGGCAGGTGATCGCGGGAGAGGGCAGCATCGACGCCAAAGGACTCTACACCGCCCCGAAACGTCCGGTTGTTTCCGTAGTCCCCGCACCGGTGGCTGCTGCGAGCGATCCGGCGCAAGCGTCTGCCACCGTGCCAGTGGCTCCTCCGCCACTCGCCCACGCCACCATTCAGGTTACGTGCGATGAATACCCGGAAGTGTACGATTTGGCAGTCGTAACCCTCAGCTGAGGACTTATGGGCACACGCAATACAACGCGCTCAACCGCTTCGTCTCCCGCTCGGCGCGGGCGATTAGCCACCGCAGCCACTCTATTGCCGTTGGCGCTTGGCTTGGCCAGCACACAACTGCCGAGCGGAAAGCCTACGGCCGCGACCACGCCGCTGGCAGCGCAAGTTCAAACCGTTAGTTGCGGTGCGCCGGGCCTTCCCGCTTGCCCCAGCGCGCCGGTACCGTTGTTGCAGAATGGAAGACCAGTGGACTGGTGGTTCGTTTTTAAATTCAACTCTGAGGCGTTTCCAGGTTGCGAAGGAAATGCTGCAAGGGCCTGTCTCTTCGGTGGCCAGGTGCAGACATACAGCCATTTTAGCCAGCAGTTTGTCTATGCCAGCAGCGCATCACCGACTCTCCAACAGGGGAACGGCTGTGCCGGGGACACTACCGACGATCCCATAGGCGCGACATTCGACGAGATATATAACGGGCCCTACCACTACGTGATTTGGAATGACCAGTTTTACGACGACCCCGACATCAAAGGATGCAGTGAATCCTGCGGCTCTCCGTGGGGACATTCCAAGGGCATGGTTGCTTGGAACGATGCCGGCGAAGGACTGGTCATGCAGGTTTCCACGCCTTCGTGGCCGGCGTCTGGAAGCACAACTTTCCCCCGCAAGACGGACGGAAACACCTTAGGTTGCGTCAAGGATAATGACGTTCAAGTCAGCCAGCATTTCTTTGCCTTAAAGCTGAGTAAGGACGATCTGGTGAAGGTCTTAATGGCGCTCAGCAATGCTAGCGTTGTGACCGATCCCACGAATCCCCAAATCGTCAACAATGGAGGGCCGGCGGACGTGCAGAAGCTGGTCGCGACTCTGGGAGTTAAATCGGCCAGCGAAACTTTTTCGACGAGCAAGCTCTCGACTGGAGTGGAGTTGATCTCGAAGCCCTCGAAGCTGAAGGTTCCGCCTTGGCAGATGGTCTCCGCCATTCTGGGCGGCGTTCCTCTGAGGACTGCAACTTGGTGGGCAACTCCCGAAATCTATTCAACGACGTCATCCACGAGCATCGGGTGCTGGAGCACTTCACTCGGCAAACCCGGTGCAGTTGAAATCGCTACAACCGGACATTGGTCCGGAAAAGAGTTCGGTCTGACGGGTGGGTTGGGCACGAACTTCAATCATGCGAAACTCGGCGTATCCACGTCCACGAACGATCATTACGCGATTTTCGGCGACATGAATCAGCAAGGCACTCTGTCCGGTGCAAACTGTGGCAGCAGCCAAAACGGGCGAGGCGGAACATTTTACGTGGTAACCAGTCCGCCGCTCGCCGACAGCCTCACCAGTCTGATAGGCGGTGCCACCGCGCCAGCCGAGGCTCCGGCGAAGTGAAGTTGCGACTCCTGCCACCTCTCGTCTTGCCACCGTCACCGCTGGTGCCATCGCAGGATTCTCCACCTTGACACTCGGCAGGTGTCCGGTAAGTAACGGGGTAAAGGCGTCATCTCAGCTGCGAGGCGCCTCGTGGCATATCATGTAATCTATTGTCCCTAAACATCTTAGGCCCATTGAGGTCCGAGGTGCGCTCATGTGACGTGCTTATTACAACGACGGCTGTTGTGAAAATACAACAACAGGCTCCCTCCTCAACCTGTAATCTGAAGTTGCGCTGCCGTTAATATCTGCACGCTTTGGTCTACGAAAGAACAATTCGAAATCCCGCCGAATGCAGTGGCGTCGGACTCCACAGCGGAGCGCCGGTTCATCTGCGAATCCTGCCAGCCCCGGCAGGAGCGGGCATTATTTTTCGGCGCACTGACCTCGATGACTTCGAAGTCGAAGCCATCTGCCGCAATGTTGCCAAAGTGAGCTACGCCACCAGCTTGATGAAGAAAGGTGTGCTCATTTCCACCACCGAGCACTTGCTGTCCGCCTTTATCGGCATGGGCGTTGACAACGCCATCGTGGAACTCGATAACTTAGAGCTTCCCATCCTTGATGGCAGTGCATTGCCGTTTATCGAGATGATTACCGAAGCCGGCCTGCGCCAGCAGCGGCGCAAGCGCGTCTACCTTAAGATCTTGCGGCCCTACGAGATGCATGAAGGAGACAAATTCATCGGCGTCTATCCCAGCGAACGCTACTCGGTCAGCTATGCGATCGACTTTCCGCATCCCTTGATCGGTAGCGAACGCTTCCAAGTCGAGCTGTCCAATGGCAGCTACGTGCGGGAGATCGCTGCCGCCCGAACCTTTGGCTTTCTCCATCAGCAACACGAGATGCTCAACATGGGCCTGATCCGCGGCGCATCGCGGGAGAACTGCATTGTGCTGACGCGCGAGGGGATCGACAATCCACCGCTGCGCTTTCGCGACGAGTTCATACGCCACAAGGTACTGGACTTGATTGGCGATCTGGCGTTGTTTGGCAAGCGCATTCTGGGCTACGTCAAGGCTGATCGCGCTGGACACGCCATGCACACCGCCATCGTCTCGCGCATCCTGCGTGACCAAACCTACGCCGAAGAAATCACTTTAAGCGAAGCTGCGGTGGCCGATTGGCCGGCAGAACCTCTCGCTGTGGCTGACTGAGGTGTCAAGGCTGCGGTTCCACTCTCAGTTTCGCCACCATATGTCATTCACTAATGTCAGACGTCCCTTGCCCTAGCGAAGGGCGACAAGCCAGTATACCTTCGCCCAACCGACAACCGACAACCGACAACGGACGACTATTGCGGCGTAATCTCGAACACTACGCCGCAGCGATTCCCGAAGTTCGGATCACAGTTCGAGCCGGTCATGCCGCCGGCATACGTCGTGCCGAACAGATTGCCGTTGTTGTCCATCACCAGGCTTGCGGCCGGATTTGCCCCGTCGCTGAGGCCAGTGAAGTCGTAGAGTGAGATATAGGTCCAGCCTCCGTTAGTGGGCGTCAGCTCGAACACCGAGCCGAACCCGAAGGCGCCGTCGGAATAGGTCGTGCCGTAGAGATTACCGACAGCGTCCATAATGAGACTACCGAGCGGCCCCGTCGAACCCGACCCACCCGTAAGGCTGGTAAGCAGGCTGAGAGTCCAGTTGCCGCCGGCGGGCATCAACGAAAAAATTGTGCCGCCACTGCCGGGGCCTCCGCTCGACGTGGCGCCATAAAGATTGCCGGACTGGTCAAAGAGGAGACCGGCGAGCGGGAATTGGCCGTCCATTCCACCTTGAAAGCTGTAGAGAGTGTTCTCGGTCCAGCCTGATCCCGAGTTGGTTAACTGGAAGACAACTCCAAACTGCCCACCCCCACCCTGCGATGCCGTCCCGTAAAGGTTGCCGGACTGGTCACGGATGACTCCTGAGGTGGGGTAGTTACCGTCGTCCCCGCCGGTCAAGTCGTAGAGGGGAATCTCCATCCAGCTGCCCTGCGATCGAGTCAACTGATAGACCCTACCGCAGCCGACATCGCACAGGTTCCCATTGCCGCCCGAGTATGTAGTGCCGTAGAGATTGCCGGCTGCGTCGAAAACCAAGTCGCCAGTGGGTATATTCCCATCGCCAGGGCCGCCGAACTGGTGAACCAGGCTTATCTTCCAGGACGCAAATACCGAAGCCGGGGCATTCGGAGGCGGCTTCAAATTGAAGACGTTATTGCCGACAGATGTGGTGCCATAGAGACTTCCATCGCTGCCGAAGACAACCCTGGAGTTAGGGGCAGCGCCATCTCCAGTGTCCGTAAATGGGTAGAGACGGCTGAAGAGCCAGTCCGCTCCGTGATGCGCAATCTTAAAAACCGTGCCGCATCCCATGCCGGCGCAACTGCCGATGTCGTGCCCGCCGAAGTAGGCAGTTCCGTACAGATTTCCGCCTGGACCCAGCGTCAACCCGGCCAACGGATTTGCGCCATCACCTCCGCCCGTAAAAGTGTGAACGACTTGGAACGTTTGGGCTTGTGCCGTCGAAAGCGACGCCATGGTCATAAACCCTATTAACACTGCGAGGGCTATATTCCCTAAGGGGATTGGGCAGAATAAAAGGCTTTGTCGGCCTGATCGCATTGGCAAGACCCTCCCGTTTCAAGAATCGAAAGACTTTGGTAAGGTGGTACCTTGATCTTTCGTGGCGAAAAAGCGCCATCACCCACCAAGATCGAGGATGTTGGCGCTGCAGTGGAGGAGTTTCATCTACTGCGTGATCCGGTATACGACTCCGTCGCCGAAGTTGCCGGAGCCGCCCACCTCAGTTGTGCCGTAGATGTTTCCGTCCGCATCGAGAACTAAGCTGCCGTTCGGGCCGAACCCGTCGCTGCCGCCATAGTAGGTCGTTCCGTAGAGATTTCCTGCCTTGTCCAGGGTCAAACCGGTGAGCGGGTCCTGTTCGTCAGGCCCGCTGAAGGTGTGCAGTGCGGTTAGGGTCTGAGCTACCGCGGCTTGGCTCGCAAACGCAAACGAAGACAAGGCAAGCAGAATCGTCCATGCAGTGACGGTCCGTAAGGCGATTCCGAAAGCCGGAATCCCAGGTTGTATTAGCAACTTCACAATCGTTCTCCTTTTTCTGGCAAGGAACCTCTTGCGTCGACCATTCCTACACTGAAGGACTATTGTCGGCGCGAAATCCGAAATCGGAGCGCGCTTGCGCGAACGTTGTCATGGTGTGATCTCGAAAATCACCCCGCAACCGTTGGTGCAGGGGCCCGTTCCGCCGACCGACGCCGTGCCATAGAGATTGCCTTTGGCATCGAAGACCAGATTGCTATACGGATTACCGCCGTCGCTGCCGCCGGTAAAGTCGTGCAGCGAGGTGTAGGTCCACCCACCGCCACCCGGCGTCAGCTTGAAAACCGATCCGAATCCATGGGCGCCATCGACCAGAGTCGTGCCATAGAGAGCTCCCGCATTGTCCATAACAAGGCTACCAACCGGTCCCACGACGAATGCCCCGTTCTCTGGCGACGTGAAGCTATGAAGGGTGTTAAGGACCCATTTCCCGCCGGACAATGACAGCTCGAAAACCGTGCCTCCGTCGCCGGATCCTCCGGCACAGGTGGAGCCGTACAAATTGCCGGCCTGGTCAAAGATGAGGCCCGCCCAAGGGTAGCCTCCGTCACTTCCGTAGGTGAAATCGTAGAGATCGGAGGTAATCCAACTGGATCCGGAGGGGACCATCTGGTAGACCGATCCATAGCCGTTGCCGGCTGTGAAAGCAGGGCCATAGAGGTTGCCGGAGTCATCGAAGATCAGACCGCCCTTTGGGTATCCATACGAGCTGTACAACACCTTTACAGTCCAGCCGCCGCCCATCGGCAACAACTCGAAAATTGCGCCGCCATTGCGGAAGCCGCCGCTGGTGGTCGCTCCGAAGAGATTGCCGGATGCGTCGAACAGGACTGCTCCTACGGGGCCAATTCCGTCCGGGCCAGTGAAGTTATGAATCAGAGTTTCCGTCCAGGGACATAGCGCGGACTTGCAGGCGGCCGCCGGCGGTTTGAGGTTGAAGACGGTTCCGCAGCCGGTGCCGTCGCACGGTCCCCCGCCAATATAGGTACTGCCGTAAAGTGTGCCGTCGAGGCCGAGGACTACATTAGCTTCGGGATTGGCTCCGTCGCTGCCTCCGGCAAAGCTGTAGAGCGGACTCAATACCCAGCTAGAATTTCGATCTGCCAGCCGGAAAACCGTGCCGCACCCTTTGGCGCCGCAGTCTCCACCGGTCTTACCGCCGTAAGCGGCAGTGCCATAGAAATTTCCCGCTCGATCGACAGTCAAGCCTGCCATGGGAGTTGCGCCGTCCTGTCCACCAGCGAAGTTGTGAATGACGCTGTAGGTTTGCGCCTGCGCAGACGGGGCTACGACGGCAGTTAACCCGAACAGCAACGCCAGCCCCAGGGCGGTGGCAACAGTTTGTAGGTTAATCGGGAACTTGCGACTCAAGACCTGCCCCGGGCGCACCATGGTGATTCTCCTTTTCTGAGATGGAAGTTTACTGTGCGGCCCGTCACCGAACAAGCGCACTTCCAGACGAATGTGGTGTATGTTATTTGCTCCCGTTCGGGCCGCAAGTCAACTGAATTGCACATTACGGTCTAAAGTGTTGCAGCCACGTAAAATAAGTCCGACACGATTGTCCCCGACGGTGCTGCGGTGATACCATTTTGACCACCTATGGCGACGCGCTCGGTGCAGGCAAGTCCGCCGGTTCGCTTCGGTCCCTATGAAGTGGATTTGGACTCCGGAGACCTGCGCAAGTTTGGCTACCGAATTCGCCTCCAGCCCAAGTCCTTTCTGGTTCTGCGTGCTCTGCTCGAGCATCCCGGCGAATTGGTCACCCGCGAGGAACTGAAGACCCAGCTTTGGGCGGAAAATACCTTCGTTGAGTTTGAATCCAGCCTGAACGTTGCCGTGAGGCGCTTGCGAGAGGCGCTAAGCGATCAGGCGCAAGACCCGGTTTACATCGAGACGGTACCCCGCCATGGCTATCGTTTCGTTGGCGTATTGGAACCCCTAGCCACGCTAGGAGCGGCAGGCTGTGACACCGAAGGGATGCTTTCTTTGCCATCGGTTCATCGAGAAGCGGTCGTCCTTTCATCCGGCGGGATTCACGTACTCCCTTCGGTGCCACCGATGGCCGTCCAAGAGTCTACGGCGAGAACTTCCTGGAAACTGCTCTTGGTCGCTCTGCTGGTTCTGGTTGCAATTGGCGCGTTGGTGTTGAGGCGGGAGGAAACACGTCAATCGGCCGGTCCGATGGCACCGTCGATCGCCGTGCTGCCTTTTGTTGATACCAGCCCAGCGAAAACTCAGGAATATTTCTCCGACGGACTGGCGGAGGAGTTGCTCAACGAGTTGGCAAAGACGCCGAGGCTTCGCGTAGCAGCACGGACCTCGTCGTTCCAATTTAGGGGCAAGGACGCCGATCTGCGCGCCATCGGGCAGAAGTTACATGTGGGAGCCGTGCTGGAAGGTAGCGTGAGTACGGACGGGAATCGCGTCCGCATCGCAGCCGAATTGATCAATGTGGAGAATGGATTTCAGCTCTGGTCCGGTAGCTACGAGCGGAATCTGAACGACGTTTTCGCCGTGCAAGAGGAAATTGCGCGCGCGGTCGCGACCGAACTGAAGGTGAAGCTGTTGAGCGGCAGTGCCCCGGCGGCCATCCAGCGCAGTATCAACCCTGATGCCTATAGCGACTACCTACAAGGCCGCTTCTTTTACGAGCGGCGAACCCAGAGCGATCTGGAGAAGGCAACTTCTTATTTTGAGCAGGCGATCAAGCTGGACCCCGGCTATGCGCGCGCCTGGTCGGGGCTGGCCTGGGCCCGCATGAGTCAAGCGGATTCCGAGTATGGTGTCTCGTTCGAGGAGGGCTATCGGCTGGCCCGGGAGGCCGCGGAAAAAGCGCTGCAACTGGACCCGAGTTTGGCTGAGGCGCACGCCGCCATAGGTCGCATCAAGCGGACGCATGACTGGGACTGGGCCGGCGCCGATGCGTCCTTTCAGCGGGCAATCGCGTTGGAGCCGCAAAATGCCGTTGCTTTGATGAGCGCTTCGAGTCTGGCTGCCAGCCTCGGACGGTTTGATGACGCTGTCGCCCTGGGCCGCCGAGCCGTGGAGTTGGATCCGCTTAGCGTGGTGGCCCACATCTCTCTCGGAATGCGTGCCTACTACGCGGGGCAGCAGGAGCTGGCAATCGCTTCCTACCAGAAGGCCTTGGAACTCAATCCCGGCGACCCTTCTGCGCACTATTTATTGAGTCTCGTCTATTTGGCGCAAGGCAGGCCCCAACAGGCACTCGCAGAAGTTGGGCAGCAACCGCGGGGCGCCGGCCGCTCCGTAGGCGAGGTCCTGGTTTACACCGCCTTAGGTCGTACACAGGAGGCGGATGCCGCGCTGCAAACGCTGGTGAGCGATTATCCCAACGAAGCCGCGTATCAGATTGCCGAAGTCTACGCCGTGCGTGGTGAAATGGCCAACGCGTTCAAGTGGCTCGAACTGGCTCGCACCCAGCGAGACGCCGGTTTGTCGGCCATCGTGGGCGATCCCCTGTTGAAGAACCTGCACGCCGACCCACGTTACGAGACCTTTCTAAGGAAGATGCGTCTGAGTTAGGCAGTCGCTTCTCCGGCGACTGCTCGCCGAGTTGGCCGTCCAAATTTGCGATTTTGCGATAATGAGTCGGTCGGCCTCTGCGTTACACTGCGAGGCAACGGCGTCAACGCGTGTGGGCCCGTAGCTCAATTGGATAGAGCATCAGCCTTCTAAGCTGAGGGTTGCTGGTTCGATTCCAGCCGGGCCTACCATTCTTTTCTATCAGTTAGTGCGAGCAGGTTTTGGCACGGACTCCGATACCGGGGAAAATACCGGGGACCCCGATTGAATTTCGCTCCTAACAATGCTCTCGACTGCGCTCCGCAAGTCCTCAATTCCGAAGTGACCGTACCGCTCTGCCATCTTTGCCATTGTGCCAGCGGACCATCCGACGATCTTGGCAATGATGGGCAGAGGGACCCGAGCGGCGATCATGCGACTCACGGCGCTGTGCCGAAGATCGTGGAACCGAACTGTGCACAGGCCAGCAGGTAACTCCGAAACGTTCGCCCGGCACTCCACGCAGACGAAACCGCCTGCGGGTTTGGGCTGGTCCGCTAACGTGCCGCTCTTGCACAGCGGGCAATGACGGCGCGTGCGCTTCTTGGCACTCTCCCATGCTTCCTTGATGTCCCCAACCGGCTTCGTCGGATCAGTCTCGTACACCTTCGCATCGAAGCTATCCCCGGCAGCTCCCACTTTCTCAGCCGGAAAGACGTAATGCTGAGGCAGACGATTCGGGAAATGTTGCGCCCAGAATTTCAGTACCTCGACTGCCCGATGATTCACGGGAACAACCCGGCCCGTACCTGCTGCGGTTTTGTCCTTGCCAAACTTCAGGCAGCGATTCGCGAAGTCGATATTGCCCCATTGCAGCGTGCGAATCGTGTTGTAGCGTGCTCCAGTTTCGAGAGCGAGCACAACGAATGGAAACAGGATGCGGGAACGAGATTTGCTGCATTCCGAGAGCAAGGCGGACTCTTCTTCCGCAGTGAGTGCGTGTCCGACATCCTGTCGCTCAGGCAGCATTTGCACGTCGGACTGGATTCTCGCCCATGTGCCGTGCTTGCGGGCAATCTGGCGAAGGACGCCAATCTCAATGTTTATGGTTCGCTCTGATAAACCTTCGCCAAGCCGCAATTTCTGGTAGCGGGAGATGTCCTTCGCTTCGATGTCAACGAGGAGTTGTTTGCCGAGTACCGGGTTAAGGTGCCCCAGCGCGGTCTTTGCGATTGTGAACATGCCCGGCGACCATCCGGGCCGCTTCATTTCCAGCCATTCCTCGCCCGCAACGGAAAGGAGTTGGGGTGCCTGTTGCTTGCGGATTCCCCCGGCCCCCTCTTCGAGCTTTTGACGGCGCTTGTTTTCGATTTTCTGCGCCAGCGTCTTGGAGCGGGTCCCCGTGGACTCACGTATGCGCTGCGCGTGAAACGTGAAATCCATGGTCCACACTTTTGAGCCCTTATAACGATAGATGCTCACGGCTTTTTCCTTTCGTTGGGGGTTTCAGTTCCCCCTTGTTCACTGCTCGGGTTAGGAATTTGGGAGTGATGTCCGGTTCCCGCTTCGAGACGAAAACCTTCCAATCGTCCTTTGTGCGGGTCGTGGTCCACTTCTGCATAGCTGCTTGTGACCGGCGTAGCTTGTCCGCATGTTCCCTGGCCAACCTCTCGCGGGTTCGGGCAACGGCAGTAGTGGCGTTACCGCATCTTCGAGAGCAATAGACCTTCTGTGATGCCCGTTTCTTCAGGTAATACCGCCCACATCGGGCGCACGGCCCGGCGAGCTTGTCCCATTCGGGATTCAGAGTCCAGACGTGGAAGAGCAACGCGGCGTAGCGCTCCGGGCGCATCCCCGGTCCACCTGCCCGGGCGTCAGTTCGCGTTAAAATGTGCTCCCAAGACGGTTGAAGCACCAACTGCGCCCCTCCGGTCTCTGACAGCATCCAGCGGGTGCCACACACTTCTGTCACGACCCTTGCCAACTCAGGGTCGGCGGCCATCATTCTTGTCAGGTTGCCGCCGCACTCTTTCAATTTCTCGATCAAGCGGATTAGCGCCTCAGCATACAGCGCCGGTTGCGGCTTCTGGTTGAGCGTCTCGACGATGAAGTCCAAGTCCCCTCTATCGAGATGGAAAAACCTTGATTGCGGAAAAGCTACCTGAAGACCAACAAGAACGGGTTGTTTTCCGGTGCGCCGCACGGATTATTTATAGCACGTAAAGTACAAAGAAAGCAAGTGAATAACATTGACTCTCAATGGGAGCAAGAGCAGACTGTCTCCATCACGGGAATAGCCCGCAGATACAAGCGGAGGAAACATGCAGCAAGTACGCAAGGGACTCATGACGGTGGAGCAGTTTGCAGAGGCCGTAGGACTGCGGCCCGCAACCGTCCGCCAGAAAGTATGGCGACGCGAAATCGACTTCGTTCGCATTGGCCGCGCTATCAGGTTCAAGCCGGAGACCGTGCAGAAGATTATTGAGCGCGGCACGGTCCCGGCACTGGAGCGCCAGTGATGCCTGGATGCCTGGACTTCGCAAGGGGGCTTGTAAATGGCAGTGAATGAGATTCTCCGTAGTTTGGAGCAGTCCCGCTTCTATGGAACTGTTGAACTGAAATTCGAGTCAGGCCGCGTAGTGCTGATTCGTAAGACGGAAACGCTGAAACCCTCCGCACAGGACTGTCGGGACAACCGAGGTGATCTAGATGAGCGCAAGTCCGGGCTGTGACCCTTCGCCAACCGAAGAGCCACTAACACACCAAAAGCTGCTGTCTCTCGGAGTGCTGTGGCCTGCTGAGGTTGACCGCGTCTGCGAGGAAGAGACAGGCACACGCTTCCTCGTGGAAAACTTCCTGCCCGCTAAGAGTGTCGCTATTGCGGCGGGGGATTCGACAATCGGCAAGAGTCCGCTCGTGTCTCAGGTAGGCATTTGTGTTGCTGCCGGAATCCGATTCCTAGGTCAGCTCACCAAGCAGGGGCGCGTCCTCCACTTCGATCTGGAGAATTCACTGGATGACTCAAGGGCCATACGAAATGCGCTTGTGCCGTTTCTCGGCCTGAGTGTCGCGCCCGCCGATTTGCTACTAGCGACGGAACCACGGAGCTTGGAGCAGTTGGGGATGCTACTCACAGAGCTGAAGCCCGCCCTCGTCATCATTGATTCACTCCGGGCATTCGCGCCTGAGGCTACGGCAGAGAATGCTAAGACGGGGGAATGGCTAAACAAGCTGAGGAGTCTTGCGCGCAAGTATGGAGTCTGCTTTCTGCTCGTCCATCACTTACGGAAACCTAAGGAACACGGTGTTCGTTCTCTCCTGGGCGATGTCAAGGTTTCAGATTGGCTGCTGGAGATGGAGGGCGCCCGTGCCTTGGTCAATCAAACCGATGTCCGTGTTGCGCTGGAGGAAGGCGACGGCGAGCCTACTGCTCTCAAGATGAAATGGTCGCGCCGGGTCTATGGCGATTCGCCCCTCACCTTGCTGGAGCGGGTGCGCGACGGGGACGGCGAGCCTGCCGGATACCGCCATCTCACGGGCATCGGGCTACTGAGCGAGGAACGGCGGGCGGCATTTGAGAAGCTAGGCACCGAATTTCACTACACGGATGCAAAGCGCGCCCTTGGTCGTGGAGACGCATCCACGGTCAACTTCCTGAAAGAGTGCATACATGTGAGCATCGTCGAGAAAGTGAGGAAGGGCCACTACAGGAAAATCGGGACAACCCCCAGGAGCTAGAGCAACTGGAGTATCGTCCTAACTGGCGGATAATCCAATGAATTGGCGCTCCGCCGATTGTTGGAGCAGAGGTAGAGAGTAGGCGGTCGGACTGGAGTGCCGAGGGGAGCCGCCAATCCCGTGCTCTAGGCGCTCTAGCGCACTCCAAGATTAAGCAGAGCAGCATATCTCTGAAATAATTGAAGATAGTGATTCTCTCTAGTTACTCTAGCTCCGACTCGACGGGGCCGACCGAGACGCAACGGTGTAGTCTCTATTTCTAAGGGGTCGCAAGAGAGAAGGGGGAGCGGGCGAGCACGTTTAGCAAAATGGCCGACGAGTGGTTGCGCCAGAACCTACCCGCAAATGAACCTCTAGGCTGCGACAAAAGCGACCGAAGCGACCGAAGGGTCGCCAGCTACCCCCTTGACACGCTAAGCACTTGACGCACGGCATTGTCGAAACGCTCAAACTCGAACGGCTGCGTCGAATTTGGCGGGCTCTGTAGGCAGGAAGCGTGACGGTATACCGTGACAAAGCATCACACCAGTGATGCGCAGTCACACGCACTAGACACATTAGTGATGCGAGTCTTAACGCGGAGTATCGGTTACAACTATGCCTGGCCTCGCGCCATTAGTCTGAGGTTGAGAGCCAACGAAGGGCGTCAGGTGAGGGCGCATCTTGGTTTCCAAGGAGTGACAAACTTTCTCTATAGAACCACCGCTGGTAATACCACTTTTCTTTTCCGCTTCCTCTTGCCAAAGCAGATGGCCTGTAAGGTCATAGAATCTTGCGGTCACCTTCAGCCAAGCAACAACAGGTCGGTCAACCGTGATGTAAAGCACGCCTTGAGCCCTGGCCTTCTCGCCTGCTGAAATCAGCTCATACATGGAAGCGGGCGTCGCTGAGGCAAGGACTCGACCTACACGGTCGTTGACCATCGGCACTCCCTCAGATTTCAAGAACAGCATGATTCCGTCGGTTACGGTATCGAACACTGACTCGGAACTGTACTGGACGTGATAGGGAGTGCGATAGCTGAAAACAAGGATGCCGCCCGATTTGGCTGCGGCTACGTGTGGTTGCTCTGACAGCGGACCAAGGTGGCTAACGGGAGAGAGCGGCAGGGATTCGAGAGCCGCACGCACATAGTTTATAGAAACTGCAAAGTTAAGGTTTTGGCCGCCCTCCACCAGAAAAGTCATCAGCCCTATGACAGCCCCGCTCCGGTTTAGCAACGGGCCGCCGCTACTTCCATGACTTGCGGGTGCAGTGGTTTGTAACACCTTCGTTCCGCTGTGCAGGCGCAACCCGCTGACGATGCCAGTCGAAACGGTCTCTTCCAAACCAATCGGAGCACCTATCAGCAGAACATCCTCGCCCAACGAAACCTTGTCTGAGTTGCCTAGCATCAACGTTGGCAAATCAACTGCTGTGATCTTAATCAACGCTATGTCACGGTCCGGGTCACTGAAAAGAATGTCCGCGCCTTTGTAGACCTCGCCGTTAAGCATTTTCACCTCGATGTCGTGCGCACCAGCGATCACATGATTGTTAGTGGCAATGACACCCTTCTCGTTGATGACGAAGCCGCTCCCCAGTGCCTTGTCGGTCAGAATCGTTACAACGCCCGGACTCGTTGCTTTGATCGTATTGACCCAGTTGTTCGATTGTGCTGAGAGTGTTTGAAGGGCGCAAAGGGCAGCGACGAGAGCCCAGCAGCGGGCAGAGCGGACCATGATCGGTAACCGCATTCGCGGCCTCTCGGTGACACGGAAGATTTTGACGTGTAAGAAACGACGACTAAATGGTCAATCGGAACAAGGGTGAAGGTCAACAATAATCTTCTCTGTCAACCGCCACCGATGCGTCAGCTCTTCGGCGCTTCTCCCCTGTATGGGGAGAATGTCACCGCCCCCACACGCTATCAACAATCATGCCGTCAATGCTTCGGGCTCGTTGGCGTCCGGGAGACATATTCTTGTTGAACGTAGCCAACATGGCTGGTGCCAGTTCGCACTCTGTCCCATCCCTGCTTCTGTTCAAGAACGCGGACCTCTTCGCCACATCTCCCCTCGCTTATCATTGTGCCCAAGGGCTCACCGGGCGCGTCCCACAAGGGAATACCACCCACACGCAGAGACCCGCAGTCAATGTAACCGACGTATGGGTCGCTGGTCGCTTCCGTAGCGGCTGGCGGAAAGCTCACAGCAGTCGTGGTCTGACGAGCCGAGGCGAGGGCGGTCAACAGGTTCTTGGCCGAAATCGCGAAATTGAGGTTCTGTCCATCGGTTACTTGCCAACTGTTCATCCCGAGCAGGGTACCGCTTGAGTCGACCAGTGCTCCTCCGCTGCTGCCGGGGGAAATCGGCGCTGTGTGCTGGATGATGTCTTCGCCGTCAACGGATCGCAGGCCAGACACGATCCCATCGCTTATTGTGTTGCTCAAGCCTTTAGGATTGCCGATGGCGTAGACCTTTTCTCCAACACGAGCCTCGAACCCGGAATTGGCTGGACATCTCAGATAGGGCAGAGAGCTGGAGTTGACTTTCAACACTGCGATGTCACGTTCGGCATCAGCGTAGAGTAGCTTCGCCCTATTGAAACTCTGGTAGTCCTCCGAGTCGCCAGCGTCGGGGAAGAATCTGATTTCCACTGCATCCGCGCCTTGCAGCACATGGTAATTGGTTGCGATGTACCCGTCGGCAGACAGAATTACTCCGCTACCGCGGGAATGAAGCTCGCCTGATTTTCGGGTGATCACAAACACGATCTTGGAAGCCGTCTTTGCGAATACTTCCTCTGCAGCATCCTTCTGGGGTGCAGGTGCCGTTGACTTCGCAGGCGGCTTACCCGGTTGCGATTGTGCGCCGAATAGTGACGGGACCACCAGCAGCGTGCATATCAGAACGACGCGGCCTAACATGCGACCTCTTACGAGCCCAGCCAGGCTCTTTCCAATTCAGAGTGAATACCTACATGGTCAAACCAGAATGGCTAACCCGTCAACAACAATGTGACTCATCCGCCGCATTCGGCAGGAACGGGAAATCAATCAGGAAGAGGCCGCGAAACGGTGCGGAAGTGGTTTGAGGCGCATCAGGCGAAGCCACAATGACGGAAGGGCCGCTTTTGGCGCGTACCGTAAGTCAGTCCAGCTATGACCCAATACAACGCCCTTTTGCTGGTTAACCAACGCTAAACAGGAGACCGAAGCCCCACACTAGATAACCGATCATGAAGCAGGCAAGACAGGAAAATCCGAGCGCGAACACTGTTGAATACCAAAACAGCGTGTAGCTGTAGCGATCCTGCGCGTATTCGTCATAGCGCCAAAGCAAAATTGTGCAGAACAGCACGCCAAAGAAAACGCTCCATGCAAGCACCAATTTCGCAACGAGAACTGTTCGCGGTATAGATGCCGTTGGCATTCCGCCAAAGGCAAGGGATGCAGCGGCTACCGTCACCAGCAATTGCATCACGCCGATATAGTGTTTCAACATCAGTTCGAATGTTGCCGTCTCTGCCGATTTGGGAAACACCCGGCTTTTCTGCAAATGCGTGTCGCATACAGCGTCTTGGGGATCGAAATAGAAGGTTGTCGCGCCAGGGTGAGTGCGGCAGAACGCCCAGCGAAGGCCGATGAAAATAGCCACCGCTCCCGCGCTTACGCCGCCGCCAAGATAGATCGAGCGCAGCAAGATTTCAGGAACATATCACAGCCCGAGGCGCATCACGCGAAAGCCACACCGACGGTAGGGCCTTTTTGCAATTTCACCGTCAGTCCTAGACGCAAGCGCAGGCCCGTCGCCATACCGTCGAAAGCCGCATTTTTACTGCGGAAACCTGCAACTCGGCCTTGGCGCAGACTGCGGATGAAAATGACAAGATGTCCTTGCATCATCCCACTCGCCTTTTTTAGCGAAAAATTGCCTGAGCCGGACCTATGACGCGCGGGCGGGGGTGGGGCCAAAGGGGGGCATGGGGTGGCCGGAAAAAGCATGCTTCAATACCGGGGACTTTACCGGGGACCCCTGGTAGAAAGTGGGAGAGATCAGCAGCAATCGAGAATGTTGTGAAACCCGCGCAGAATGCGAGGTTTTGATGCTGATATACAGTCGCAGCACTCAGCAGAAATAGGCTTGTATCCGTCTTCTAAGCTGAGGGTTGCTGGTTCGATTCCAGCCGGGCCTACCATTTCCTGCCTGTCACGGCACCGGCCGAACCGTTACGAGCCGAGCCCGGCACTCCCGGACGTTCGAGCCACATTCGCGATATCGCAGGTCTCTGGTCAGGCAGATCTTCATCTCTACCAACTCTGCACGGCTGCACGATACTCGAAAGGCGCCTGCCGGCGCGTGGTTTGCATCAGCGAATTTCTGCTCGATCTCCGATGGACTAGCAGTGATTGTCTGCGCCGGTGCGTGATACTCCTGCGGAGTCTGCACTCTGCTAAAGGCCCTCTCGATATCGGCAAAGTACTCCTGTGGCGAAAGACCGCTACATGTGCCGTGTTCGGCCCACTCGTGCTGAATGAGACCGCGTGCGGGCATGATGGTAAGCATACGCCGCACTATCTGTTCTGCTACGGGGCGCGCCGGAGCACAGTTCTGTGAATAAGAACCGTCGTTGTTCTGCGGCCACAGGCCGTGCACGACAAATCCAAATTGGCGCTCCGGATCGCACTCGCTCGAGGAAGCGTTGCCGGCATGAGTAGCGCAAAACTGCGGCGCCCAGGACAGCGCTAGCAGGTAATAATCGGAGCCGGACGAGCCGCTGGACGAAGCGCTGCTGGAAGAATCTTTGGAAGCGGATGGTTCGGAAGAGATCGCTTCGTGGGTGGGCCGCGAGCACGCCGTGAACAGTGTCAGCAGCAACAGGAATGTGAACGATTCGCGAGATCTTGCGAACACAGCGTGCCGCTCCTCAGAGTTCCAGACCAAAAAGGTGGGCGAGCAGGAACAGCACGGCCACGCCGATAAATACTACCAGTGCCATCTTTACGCCTGGTTCGCGATTGACCTCGGGGATGAGATCGGAGGCGGCAACGTAAATCGTAACGCCGGCTGCCACCGGCAATCCATAGGCGACTGCGTGTCTGCCGATTGCCATAGTAAGGACGCCGGCGAGCGTGGCCAGACCCAGCAATACGGAAGCGAACCATGACCGCTGCTTGCTCAGTCCGCTGGCCAGCATGACGGACGTGACTGTAAAGCCTTCGGGAATCTTGTGCAGGAAGACAGCGAGAAAGATGATCCAGCCCAGCCACGGCGACACCAGGAAGCCAGAAGTAATCGCGATGCCGTCAAAAAACGTATGGATGAGCAATCCAAACAGCACAGAGACGCGGCGGTGCGAGTGCACATACTCGTCCGAGTGGGTTTCTTCTCCATAATGGAAATGTGGGGTGATGGTGTGCTCGAAGAGGTGGACCAGGAGGTAGCCGCCCAACACCAGCAACGCCCCCTTGCGCCGTCCCGCCAATTCCAGGCTCTCGGGGACCATCTCGACCAGCGCCGTCGCCAGCATGAAACCCGCGCCCAGCGCCACAAAATAGCGCAGATAGCTGCGTTCCCAATTCTTCTGCACGATGATCGCGCCGCCGAAAACATTGGCCGCCGCCGCGCTCAGACCGAGCAGAATGCTGAGGAGGATGGGAGACATGGGCGGAAGCAAGAATACAGTGGATAGTGATTAGTGGATAGTGGTCAGTAAAATCTGTCATGATCCACCAGCTTGCCCCAGAGCCTCCGCAAAACGTCGGGTCCAACGGTCCAACGCTTCCCGTCTTGTAACTGTCCACTATCCACTATGCCGGATATGCATCACGTCGCCGTCCTTCACGATGTACTCTTTTCCTTCCAGACGCAGCGTGCCGCGAGCGCGGGCCTCGGCTTCGGAGCCGGCGTCGAGCAACTGGTCCCAATGGATGGTCTCGGCACGAATGAAGTGATGTTCGAGATCAGTGTGAATGGCGCCGGCTGCATGTACTGCTTTCGAGCCGCGCTCCACCGTCCAGGCACGGCACTCGTCTTCGCCAACCGTGAAGAATGAGATGAGGCCCAGCAACTCATACGATTTGCGGATGAGCCGCACCAGTCCGCTTTCCTTCAAGCCATAGCTGGAGAGAAACTCGGCGGCATCTTCGTCGCTCATCTCGGCGAGTTCGGCTTCGACCTTGGCGCAAACCGCGAGCGCGCCAGTGTTCGGGCGGGATGCGACTTCCGCGATTCCGTACTTGGTGATGGCTTCTTCCAGGTCGGTACCCAGGATAGGGCTCTCCCCAATGTTGAGCACGTAGAGCATCGGTTTCTCGCTGAGGAACATGAAGCCGCGGACACGCTTCTTGTCCTCGGGCGTCATCTCCATCTCGCGCAAAGGGCGCTCGGTTTCAAGGTGCGTTTTGGCCCGCTTCAGCAGATCATGCTCGCGCTCCAGTTCGGCAGTCCTCATCTTTTTCAAGTCTTTTTCAACGCGCTCCAGCCGCTTCTCCACCTGTCCCAGATCGTTGACGATAAGGTCAAAGTCGATGTTCTTGATGTCGCGCAGCGGATCGACGGGACCGACGTGGGGGATGGAATGGTCCTCGAATACGCGCACGACGTGCGCCATGGCATCCACGTTGCGCAGGTTGGCGGCAAACGCGGTTTCGTTCAACGCCTCCTGGCTGAGCGCGGCAACGTCGGCGTACTCGACGCTGGCGTGCACCAGTTTTTTCGGGTTGTACAGCGCGGCCAGGCGATCGAGCCGGTCGTCAGGGACCTTGGTGACGCCAAGATGGGCCTCGCGGGGATTGCCATGTGCGCGTTGCGCCACTTGTTGCTTGGTCAGCATGACGAACAAGGATGTTTTGCCGACCTGCGGCAGGCCTATGATTCCGGTCTTCATGAATGCGCTCTTCGCCTTTCGCTCTTCGCTTTTCGCCCGGGCCGGCGAACGCAGCTCTTAACCCAAAGCTTTCGCGGCTTAGTACGTATGACTGTGCTCGAAACTGGAACCGTTGAAGCTCGAAACTTCACGTCAACCGTCTTGCCGTGAGATACAGCAGCGCCAGACCCAGCACCAGCACCGAGCCTTCAATTCGCGTGGACCAGACGTGCAGACGGTTGAATTCTACGCGCAGGGGATTGTCGTGCCGCAGGTCGTCGATCACGCCCATCTGTTGGCGCAACACGCCCATGCGAGAGGCGATACCGAACATCCCAACCATCGTCAGGATGAGCATCGCATAGATGAGTATGTTGCGCAGCGCAAACGGCGCAACTACGCCATCCACGACACGGGAGTCGATCATCGAGGTAATCGCGAATACCACTCCGCTGGATATCGCCATCCAGTGCAGGATGCCAAGACTGCGATTGACCACGTTGCCCGCCAATTGGCGGGTGGGAAGGACGGCAAAGACCGTCGGTGCCATCACGAAGGCAAAAAAGATAAGTCCGCCAATCCACATCACGAGCGATAGCAGCATTAGGTATCTGACGAAAGACATTCTGTCCTCGGGGAACAGTCAATTGTAAATGGAAGCAAAGCGGTAGGTGCAAAACAGCCAGCAGAAAGGGAACCTGTTTGAAGGACCTCTTTCGTCATGACTCGCGCCGCATCTTTCTCAGCCGCAGAGCGCCGAACCGCCATTGACGCTGCGGACTCCCGTGAGGTGGCGCGCCCTATCTCGAAACGATGTGGGCCTTGTTGTTTTTCACAACCGCGAGCTGGCGCGCGTGGAAGCGGCCATAACCACCGCGGCGATGGCGTCCACCTCGGCCAGAAATCCGTCATGGCCATGCGACGATTCGAACTCGGTGTAGTCGCAAGGCGCTCCGGCGGCTGCGATGCGCTCCGCCAGTGCGCGAACGTCCTCCGGCGGAAACAACCAGTCGGACGTGATGCCCACCAGAGAAACCTGCGCCTGAATTCGCTTCAGCGCCTCCGCTTCCGAAGCATAGCCGTGCGCCAGATCGAAGGTGTCCATCGTCTTTGAAATCACCAGGTAGGCGTTCGCGTCGAAACGCTGCACGAACTTTTCGCCCTGATAATCGAGATAGCCGGCCACGTCGTAACGGTGTTCGAAGGAGCGTAGCGGGTCCTCACCATTACGGTTCGGCTTGCGGGCGTAGCGTTCGGCAAACAGGTCTGCCGACTTGTACGAGCACATTGCGATCGCACGTGCCAACCCAAGACCGCCGCCGGGCTGCTCATCGGGGAGATACTTTCCGCCTCGAAACCTTGGATCAAGACGAATGGCCTGGCGTTGAAGATGGTTCAACGCCAGCCCCATGGCCGAGAGTGGTGCGGTGCCGATGGCAATGCAATGCTCGACACGCTGGGGATGGTCTACCGCCCATTGCAGTGCCTGCATGCCGCCGATCGAGGCGCCGATGACGATGCGCAGACGCTGGACGCCGAGTTCATCCAGCGCCCGGGCCTGCGCGCGCACAATGTCGCGAATGGTCACCAGAGGAAAGCCATGCCCGTAAGGGTGGCCGGTCGCGGGATTGATGGACGTGGGCCCGGTTGACCCATAACACGACCCGAGAATGTTCGTGCAGATGACACAATCGCCTGACAGGTCAAATACACTGCCGAACATCTCCGGCCACCAATCGGCGGCCCGCGCCGATCCGGATAGCGCGTGGCACACGAGCACCGCGTTGTCACGACGTTCGTTCAATTCGCCGTAGATGGCGTAGCGAACGGAGACCGGCTGCAGCGAGCCGCCGGCCTCCAGGCGAAAGGGCGCATCCTGCGCCAAAACCACGTCCCCTTCCCGAGTTGGTTGCAGGGTCGTGCTCATCGTCAATCTCCCGCCACCTGCGTCGCTGGCTGCCCAGCGCTTTTCTCGGAGGCCGGCAGTTTGCCGGTGGCCACCCGCAGGCCGCGATCAAGGTCTGCCGTGATGTCCCGGATGTCCTCAATACCCACTGAGAGGCGGACCAGTTCCGGCGTCACGCCGGTGTCCCTCTGCTCCGATTCGCTAAGTTGCTGATGCGTGGTTGAAGCAGGATGAATTACCAAGGACTTGGCATCGCCGATGTTGGCCAGCAGGCTGAACAACTGCAACGAATTGATGAACCGCTTGCCGGCTTCGAAGCCTCCGCGAATGCCGAACGTGACCAGCGCGCTGGCGCCGGTTGGGAGGTACTTCTTCGCACGCTGGTAATACTGACTCGTCGGCAGTCCGGGGTAGTTCACCCACTCGACATCCGGATGGCCGGAGAGAAACTCTGCCACCGAGAGCGCGTTTTCCGAATGCCGCTCCAGTCGGAGATGCAGTGTTTCGGCGCCTTGGAGTAGCAGGAAAGCGTTGAACGGCGACAGGCACGCGCCCGTATCGCGCAGTCCCTGTACTCGCGCCTTGAGGATGAAGGCGAGATTGCCGAACGCCTTGGTGTACGAGACGCCGTGGTAGGAGGGATCGGGCTCGACAAAGTCGGGGAAACGTCCCGAGGCTTCCCAGTCGAACTTGCCGCTGTCCACGATAATGCCGCCGATGGAGTTGCCATGGCCGCCGATAAACTTGGTGGCGGAGTTGATGACAATGTCGGCGCCCCACTCGATGGGGCGGCAGAGCGCGGGCGACGCCGTGGTGTTGTCAATGACCAGTGGCAATCGGTTCTCGTGGGCAATCTTCGCCAACTGCTCGATGTCGACGATGTCGAGCTTGGGATTGCCAATGGTTTCCGTATAGACCGCCTTGGTCTTCTCGTTGATGGCGGCGCGCAGCCCATCGAAATCATCGGCGTCCACGAACTTCACTTTGATGCCGAGCTTGGGCAGCGTGTAGTGGAACAGGTTGTAGGTGCCGCCGTAGAGCGAAGTGGTGGACACAATCTCGTCGCCAGCCGATGCCAAGGTCAGGATAATCAGGGTCTCAGCGGCTTGACCGGAGGCCAGCGCTAACCCGGCGACTCCACCTTCAAGCGCCGCAATACGCTTCTCGAAGACGTCGGTCGTGGGGTTCATGATTCGCGTGTAGATGTTGCCGAACTCTTGCAGGGCAAACAGTCGCGCGGCGTGGTCGGCATCGTCGAACACGTAGGACGTGGTCTGGTAAATCGGCACGGCGCGCGACTTGGTTGTGGCGTCCACATCCTGCCCGCCATGGATGGCAAGTGTGTTGAAATTGAAGATTGGCTTTCCGTTGCTGGTGCTCATTGCGCTTCCTCTCCTCGTCTATTGATGTTTCCTGGAGCCCCTAGGCCAAAAACAAAACGACCCACGATCGTCGGGACCGTGGGTCGTTTGAGAACCTTTGCGGCTACTTGCGCTTTACCGCTTGCCGCTCCTCACTCAACCCACAGGCCGACACCAGCGCACATACACATGCACATGGCCATGGTCGGGTTGTGGGTTGCGTAAGACATTTAATCTTTCGAGTATAAGCTGCGAATGTCAAATGTCAAGCCCATGAGCCCAAATTCACATGACATTAACGTGGGACACGGACCTACCCATCTTTTCCGGCAGTGGTTGGCGCCGCATCATCTAACTTGGCGATCCGGAAGCCCTGGGGACGATAGTCCGAAGGCAGAAACTCTGCCGGGATGGCGGTCTTGTTCCCATCCCGAATGGCCGAATAGATGGGTGACATGATCTCCACGCCACCGGCATAGAAGCAATCCTGAATGTTAGCGTGCAGACTGGAATAGGTGACAAACATCGCGTGAGGATTCCGCGTGTAAGCATTAATCTCATACTGCACGTAGGAATTCTCCAGAGCCTTCTGCAGAACAAATGGCGCGGGTTCGGGCAGGATGTCAGGGGTCTTCAACGCAGCTTCGATCATTAGCTGGTGGACCGTACGCCACGGCGTGTCGTATCCAATGGTGGCTGAGGTGTGCAGTAATACGCCTTCCGTCTGCCCCACCAAACTGTAATTGATGATGTGGCTGGCGAGCACCACTGAGTTGGGAATAATCACTTCCTCTTGCTGAAACGTGAGCAAGTGTGTGGCGAGCATATTTTGCGAGGCGACGTTGCCTATGTTGTCGCCGATCTTGACCCAGTCTCCCACGCGGAAGCCCCGGGTGTAGGTGAGCATGATGCCCGCCACGACGTTGGCCACTGCCGAGGTGGAACCCAGCGAAAACAGAACGCCCAGGAAGATCCCCACCCCCTTGAAGGCCGGCGAATTCTCTCCCGGCAGGTAGGGGTAGATGAGAACCGCGGTAAAGGCGAACAGCAGGAAGCGGACGATCCGGTACGTCGGCTGAATCCACTCCGGATAAAAGCCACGAATGCGAATGTTGCCTCGTTCGAACTCTCGCGCCAGCAGTGCGACAAACTTCAACACGTAATACATCACGAAGACAATCACCGCGATGTAAAACAGCTTGGGCAGGTAATTCAGGATGGCAATACCTACATAGCGGATGGGGGTAAGCACATAGTCAAGCAACTGCCTGCCATGCACCCGAGTCCACGGAAAGAAGTTGAACTCGGCCCCGAGAAAGGCCACCGTAAGAATGAATAGAAGGGCGAAGCGGAGCAGGCGAACCAACCCGGCGAGAATGCTTGCTAACCGCTTTCCCGCCAGGATCTCCGACTGTTGAATCTTGATGCCCCTGATCAGAGGGGCTTCGGGACGCTGCAGCCGCTTCAGCAGCCAGCGCGACCCGGCCACTACGAGCCCCACAAGCAGCACGTAGATCAGCAGGGTGGCCAAGGCGTAAATCGCGGCCCGAGCCAGGAATTTCCCGCTGTGTTCCTGCCGCGCCTGCACGACGGCGTTGCGGATTTGACCGGCGTAATACTTGGCCAGCGCGACGCGAGGAACATGCATGCGCTTGGCATCTTCCTCGCTGACGATGGTCAGCACGGTGTCCCCTAGCCTGATTTCGGTCCCATACTCCGAGTCGTTCGTGGTGATGGCCGCGATATCGGCGTTCGGCGTGTAAACCAGCTTTCCAAGACGCTCTGAGACCTTTTCTGCCCTGTCAGGAGCCGGGATTGGGCCGAACGACTCATAGATCTGGAACACCTGGTGGCCTTCAACGGTGACCGGGTATCCCTGGTTTGTTCGATCGGAGGATGGGGCAGATTGCTGTGACTGCAGCAGGACAGGGCTTCCGATTGCTGCGAAGATGCACAGCAGGACCGCGAGTGGCAAAGCGTGGCGAGATGATTCCGACCTACGAAACATGAGCCTGCCCTCCTCATTTGCAGAGGCTGGAAAATGCAAATATCGCATGATTGCTCTGCGGCCCATGTTAGGTCATGGAGGCGTTACGCTCAAGGAATCTGTTGTGCGGCTAGTGCAGTTCCAGAATGGAGTATATCCGCCGCGGGCTCGTTAGTGCGCCCCTGGAGTTACGGGGATTTGCGGCCTAATAGCTGAAGGGTGGCTTCAGCGTTCCAACCTGCTCAGGTGACGTGCGGTTTACGAGAGTCCTACCGCAATGCGGGCGAGTCTTGGCATCGGCTTCGATCTGGCGATCGCAACGCTCGCAGTACGCTTTCGGCAAAGATCGGGTTGATTTGACACGAGCTGTCCTTTCCCTTCCTCAGTGCCCCTACTTGTCAAGTAGCACCGTCCTCCTGACAGGAGCTTTCGACCCACATTTCGGCCACGACGCTAAATCGTGAACGAGTTTGGGACTTTCTTATGTTACAAGAAATGCCTGCACCAACCAACCGACGCCCAAAACAAACGTGTAACTCTGCGAGTAGTGCAAGAAAGCGCAGCGCCAAATCAAACCTCATTCCGCCAACGAGATCCTCCCATTTCCTGGCTATCCCGCCTTGCTTGTCGGGAGGCTCGCACACTTCCAGAAGGGACGGTAGCATTTTTCATCTCAGGTCATCGACAATAACGTCATCAGATTTGTCGGTGAGGAGCCCAATTGTCCACACCAGTCCCACCATCAGCCAGAGACTCTGGAGCACAAATGCCTTGTAGAACCCGAAGATTAATCCCGCAATCTTGAGCCAAAAGTGGTTCTTCAGCACCAGAGTACCTCCTGTTGGCAATCACGAGGGCGCGACAGCCAGCAGTTTGTTACAGCAACTTGAGAACCGCCCTAGCTACTCACCGCTTTCAGGTTCGCTCGGGCCTTTTGCTGGCGCGCAGTAAGCCAGTCCATCCAGCGATCCAGACCTTCGCCGGTGGTGCTTGATACGTCGATAATCTCCATGTCGGGATGGACCCGCCGGGCATTCTCGCGGGCAAGTTCTGCTTTGAACGGAACGTAGGGCAGCAGGTCAACTTTGGTGAGGAGCATGAGCTCGGACTTAAAGAAGATGGAAGGATATTTAAGCGGCTTGTCTTCGCCTTCGGTCGTGCTCAGCAGAACGATCTTCGCGTCCTCGCCGAGATCGTAGCTCGACGGGCAAACCAGGTTGCCGACATTCTCCACGATCAGCAGGTCCAGGTCCTCCAGCTTCCAGTCCTCCAGATGCTTCCCGATCATCCTGGCGTCGAGGTGGCAGGTGCCGCCGGTGGTGATCTGCTTTACCGGAAATCCGAACTTTGCCAACCGCTTGGCGTCGTTCTCGGTTTGCAGATCGCCGGTAAGCACGGCAACGCGAGTGCTCTTGTCCATGCGCTCCAGCGTACGCTCCAGCAGCGCCGTCTTGCCCGAGCCGGGAGCACTGATGAGGTTGACGCACAGAAGTCCGAGTTGCCGATAGCGCGCGCGCAACTGCTCGGCCAGAACCTGGTTCTCGTTAAGGACTTTTTTTTCAACAGCGATTCGGTTCATCCATCCACTTCCATATACGCGATTTCCAGTTCTTCTCCACTGATGCACTTAGTTTGAAAGTCACCGCAGAGTGGACATCGGGGGTTGAAGTCAGTCATGCGGAATTCATAGGCGCACTTCGAGCAGCACTGCATCCGTGGGATGTATTCCAGGTCCAGAACCAATCTTTCCCACTCGGTATCCTTCACCAACACCTCAAAGCCAAACTGAAGCGCGTCCCGGTCAACCCCAGCAAGCTCCCCGACTTTGACGCCCACTCTTGTGATGCGTCCGTCAGGGTGGCGCTTTGCTTCCGCTTGTACGCATCCCAGAATCGAAGTCGCAATGCCCAACTCGTGCATAACAGTCCGACCATTCTCGCACGGCGGCGCCAAAGGTGATCGTCGGGTGCCCAAAATCGGACACTTCATAATGTTTGCGAGCCGCCCGCATTGCCTCATCTGATTCACTTTTTTACGGAACCTTTGTCTCAGACTTACGTCTATGACTTTGTCGGTGTAGCTCGTCTTCGTTTTTTGGGGCTTAACGCAGAACAGGTAGCTCACCATGTGGAAGCAATGGGTCGGCGTTTGGGCCGTCGGTTTCATTTTGTGGACGGTGCTCGCGTTGCTGAGTGCAACCGGGGCCCACCTCTACATGGCCTCCTTGGGTAGCCCCGAGAGCTGGGGGCAGTTGCTCGCTTGGAGTGTCACCGTCTCGTTTATATGGTCTCTGCTTACTCCAATTGTCTATGATCTCACTCGCCGATTTGCCTTCGACCGCAATAGCTGGACCACCTCGCTGCCGATCCACCTGGCTGCCTGCGTAGCGATGACCTTTGGCGCGGCGGCGGTTATCGTGCTGCTCGACCCGGTAGTCACATGGACGCCGGAAAAACGCGTCCCCTTCCTTGCCCATGCCCTATCCCGCACCTTTATGGACTTCCAACGCTACTGGTATATCGTGCTAATCACGCAGGCCCTCGCCTACTACGGCAAGTATCGAGAGCGCGAATTAAGGTCGTCGCAACTGGAAGCGCAGCTCGCCCTCGCCCAGCTCGAGGTATTGAAGATCCAGCTCGAACCGCACTTTCTATTCAACACTTTGAACTCTATCGCCTCGCTGGCGCGCAATGACGGCCTTGCCGCCGAAAATATGACGTTGCAGTTGGCCGACCTGTTGCGCTTTTCCCTGGACGCAGTCGGCGTTCACGAAGTGCCGCTCAGTCGCGAGTTGACTTTCTTGCAGAAGTACATTGACATTCAGCAGACCCGCTTTCAGGATCGGCTGCAAGTAGAGATGGACATTCAACCCCTCACTCTGTCGGCGCTGGTTCCTAACCTGCTGATGCAACCGCTGGTGGAAAACGCCATTCGCCATGGCATCGGTCCTCGCCGCGCGCCAGGCTTCATTCGCATCTCCACCCGCCAGGTCTTTGACGAGCTGTGGCTGGAGATTTGCGACAACGGCCAGGGCCTCACCTTCTACGGTGGCATTGTGCCGCCGGAAGGCGTTGGGTTGCAAAACACCCGCGCCCGCCTGCTGCAGCTGTACAACCACGATCACAAGATGACTCTGGAGGATGCGCCCGGTGGAGGTTGCATCGTCAAGATTCACATCCCATTTCGCGAGTGTTCTCAGGAGGTCAATAGCACCCATGCCCATTCGAGTATTGCTTAGTGACGACGAATCGCTGGCGCGCGAGCGTCTGCGCCGGCTGCTGGAAGGCGAGCCCGATCTGGAGATCGTGGCCGAGTGCGGCGACGGCAAGTCTGCCGTCTCGCTCATCAAGCGCGAAAGACCCGACTTGGTTTTCCTAGATATTCAAATGCCGGAAGTGGACGGTTTTGGTGTGGTTGCGGCGCTGAAGGAGCAAATGCCGCTCACCATTTTCGTAACCGCCTATGACCGTTATGCTATGAAGGCGTTTGAGGTACATGCTCTCGATTACCTGTTGAAGCCGGTAGGGAAGGAAAGGCTATCAGAGGCGCTGGGCCACGCCCGCAAACAGTTGCAGCATCCCGCTGCGGAAGGCATGTTCCAGCGCCGGGTGCTTGATTTGCTTGGCGATCTTGAATCGCGGCAGCAAGTGCCCCAGCGCATCGTGATAAAGGCCGACGGAGAGATTGTCTGCCTCAAGCCGGGCGAGATCGATTGGGCCGAATCGGCCGGCAACTACGTCTGCCTGCATGTCGGCGGCAACACCCACATCCTGCGCGAGACCATCACCTCGCTCGAAGGACGTCTGGGTACTCGGCAATTCCTGCGCGTGCATCGCTCCACCCTGGTCAACGTGGACCGCATCAAAACCCTGCGGCCCTCGCTGTATGGGGATTACGCCATCCTGCTGCGCGACGGAACCAAACTCACGCTGAGTCGTGGCTTCCGCGAGAATGTGTTGAAGCGCCTGGGAACGGCGTAAGGCCGACTAACAGGATTTGATGGCGAGCCGTTATTTCGGTAAGCCCATGTGGTGCATCAGGGCGCAACTGAGATGGCCCAGTACGAACCAGAGGATTGCTTCCAGCGCTCTCTTCGCTTTTGGTGTCATCGCAGCATAATGCCACAGATTGACAGCATGCGGGGCCACTTCTAAAATCCAAGTAAGGGCTGGACGCGGTCACGTCCGGCCTTTTCTCTGAACGGGCGCCGATCCGGCCCCGGTGGCGTGATCTGGCGGTGTAGCTCAGGTGGTTAGAGCGACGGTCTCATAATCCGTAGGTCGTAGGTTCGAGTCCTACCGCCGCCACCAATTAAATCAATGAGTTGCGGGGAGGCCGCGCCTCCTCAAAGATGGGCGTTTGCGTCCTGTTTGTGGGTGTTTGCGTTCTTTTCGCCTGTCCCTTCGGCACTTGATCCAGTCGATCAACAAAACGAGACATTCGCGTCCGGGAACATCATCTATCCCATAACGATGCGGATTTGATGGTCTTCGCCATCGTCGGCGAGCGGGATATGTGGGACGTTAGCCAACAGCTTGCCGTCCATTTCCATCGAAAGGATGCCCCGTGAAACGCCGGACGGGTTTTCTACCCTGATTTTGTAAGCCGCGGAGTGATAACGGAAACTCATGGAGTAATTCGACCAGCGTCTCGGAATGCAAGGGTCGATCGAGAGCACCATTCCGCGAATGCGGAAACCCAGAAGCCATTCAACAGCCGCGCGATAGAGCCATCCGGCCGACCCGGTGTACCACGTCCAGCCACCGCGTCCGACATGCGGAGGTTCGGAATAAACATCACCTGCCACCACATAAGGCTCCACTTTGTACCCCTGCACCGCCGCTCGCGAGGCCGTGTGATTGATGGGATTCAGCATATGAAACAGCTCAGCCGCCTTGTCTCCGTCGCTGAGTGCCGCAAATGCCAGAACCGTCCATACGGCAGCATGCGTATACTGCCCGCCGTTTTCGCGGATGCCAGGCAGATATCCTTTGATGTAGCCAGGGTCATGATCTGTTTTATCGAAAGGCGGGGTAAGTATCAAATCCAGCCCTTCCGGACGCCGTACGAGGTGTTGGTTGACCGCGGCCATGGCACGCGCTCCCCGCGCCGGTTCCGCGGCCCCACTGATAACTCCCCAGGACTGAACGATGGAGTCAATGCAGCACTCCTTGTCGGAAGCAGTACCGAGCGGAGTGCCATCATCAAAGTAGGCTCGGCGATACCACTCCCCGTCCCAACCTTCGCGCTCGAGAGCGGCCTTCAGCGCACTGACATGCAGTCGCCAGGTTTCGGCCCGCTTATGCTCACCGCGCGCATCCGCAACCTTGGCGAACTCCCAGAGAATCGTGTGCAGGAACCAGCCCATCCAAACACTCTCGCCCTTGCCCTCCTGTCCAACGCGGTTCATTCCGTCGTTCCAGTCGCCGGTGCCGATCAGCGGAAGACCGTGAGTACCGACAGCGAGACTTCGATCCAGCGTTCGAGCGCAGTGTTCAAACAGGGTTGCGCGTGTCTCTGAGACCCGCGGCTGGAAGTAGGATTCGAGTTGTCCCGCAGCGAGCTTATCGCCTTCCAGGAATGGAACGACCTCGTCGAGCAGGCCCAACTCTCCTGTCACCTCGATGTAATGGATTACGGCATAAGGCAGCCATAGCAAGTCGTCCGAAATGCGTGTCCGAACACCGCGTCCCGACGGCGGATGCCACCAGTGCTGGACATCGCCCTCGACGAATTGGCGTGAGGCAGCACGCAATAGATGCGCACGAGCGACATCGCGTTTAGGCAAAATGAGGGCCATCACGTCCTGCAGTTGATCGCGGAAACCGTAGGCTCCACTCGTCTGATAGAACGCGGTGCGTCCCCATACCCGACAGGAAAGCGTCTGGTAGAGCAGCCAGTGGTTCACCAGAACATCCATCGGCCGGTCGGGTGTGCTGATCCGCAGAGTGCCGAGGACCTTGTCCCATTGCCGGGTGACATCGGCCAAGACCTGGTCAAGGTCTGCCGCGCGATAGCGATTGATCAATTCGCGCGCCTCTTCCTGGTCTTTCCCCTGGCCTAGTAAAACCACGATCTCAATGCGTTCATCGGGACGCAATTCCACCACGGTCTGCAGCGCCGCGCAGGGATCAAGACCGGCGCCAAGCCGCCCGGGAAGTGGCCCGCTACTTTGAAGTGCCGCAGGTCGCGCGATCACTCCATTTCGACCAAGAAACTCGGTGCGGTCCCCGGACCATGAACTCTGCCGTCCGCCGAGATCGGAAAAGGCAACTCGACCGCCGAACTCACCACCCAATGCGCTGTGCGCAAATAGAGCTTCCGTCTCCGCATCGAGTTCCGTAATAATGTGCGGCGCCGTCGTGCTGCGCGAATTCCCCAGCACCCATTCCGCAAATGCAGTCACGGAGAGGCGGCGGGTGCGAGCCGAATGGTTTTGCAGAACCAAGCGCGAGATCTTAATCGAGTCCTGAATGGGAACGTACTGGAGCAGCTCTGAGAGAATTCCCTGCGAGCCATTCTGGAACCGGCTATAGCCCTGCCCATGCCATGCCGCATAGGTAGAAGCGTCGTCGCGAACCGGCAGTGCCGTCGGACTCCAGACCACACCGGTATCCTCATCACGGATATAGACGGATTCACCGGGCGGGTCAGCCACGGGATCATTCGACCAGGGAGTGAGTTGATTCTCTTGACTGTTGCCTGACCAGGTGTAGCCGGAACCGGATTCCGAAACGAGAAAACCGAACGAAGGATTGGCAATCACGTTGATCCACGGTGCGGGAGTGCGCAATCCTTCTCCAAGGATAGTTACGTATTCACGGCCCCCGTCGGTGAAGCCACCCAGTCCGTTGAAGAATTCGAGGTCTGGTGTATTCAATGGCACCTCTGCATCTTTACCCGGCCGAGGCGGACGAGGAGCGGGCCGCGTCAACGATTCCGAGCGTTGCGATCGGACAACTTGCTCGGCCAACGTGCCGTGACGGCTAAGCAGCACCGCACGAGCCGCAGTCTGTAGGAGCGTGCGCTCCTGCGGAGAGATCAGGTCGCCCCGAAGGAGAATGATGTTGCCATGGACGTCATTCGGGTCCGAAGAGATGCGCTGCTGACCAGCGCGTACAAGATCGTCCAAAGAACCTTGCAGCTCCTGTTCATACGATGGCGGTTTCTCATTGAGAATAACCAGGTCAACCGACAACCGCTTCAAGCGCCAGTATTCATGGGCCCGCAACAATTGCCGGACGATTCCAACGTCCTCCGCCTCGTCGATCCGTACTAGGACGATGGGCAGATAGCCGGAAATTCCGTGCGCCCATAAAGCGGAAAGCTGGAGGGTGCTCCGGCTCAGCACATCGGAAAACGGCCGCAGGGAAGCATCTGAGTACAGTACGGCGTTGGCCAGCCTCTGGAACAAGTGGGCTTCATCGGGAGTGATGCCCAGATGATGAAGTTGCACTTGCGCCTGCGTCCAAGCCAACGTCAGAGTACGTTCACAGTTCCTTGCATCCCGATATTTATCTGCCAGGTCCAGTGCTTGCTCCCGCGTCGGAGCGACTATGGTGGAAAAGACAATCCGGACGGTTGTGCCTGGCGAGATGCGCACCGTCCGCCGCAAGCTCATCACGGGATCCAGCACCGGGCCGACGGTATTCGAAAGAGGACGGCCATCCCTTATGGATACGGCGTCGTGAACCTGATGTCCCCGTCCAAGGAACCGAAGGCGATCCGTCTCGAATTGCGGATCTCCAACCGATTCGCCTTCCACGACCGCAACGTGAGCAAGCCATATTATTGTTTCCTTTTCGGATTGCCGGCGACGGGTCGCAACCAACGCATCCACGCTTGCGACGAACTCCGTCTCCACAAACAGATTGGAAAACGCGGGGTGCGCTTCGTCGGCGGCCTGAGGCGCGAGCACGAGTTCGGCGTACGAAGTGACCTGCACTTCGCGAATGCGCGGGCCCAGATTGGCGATCGAAACACGGCGCACCTCCGCATCGTCTTCTGACGAAACGACCACCTCCAGCGTGGTGGTCAGAGAGCCGTCACG
Source organism: uncultured Acidobacteriaceae bacterium (assembly GCA_963791975.1). Classification (GTDB taxonomy): domain Bacteria; phylum Acidobacteriota; class Terriglobia; order Terriglobales; family Acidobacteriaceae; genus Bog-257. The sequence continues at coordinate 1,119,110 of CAWBUJ010000001.1, forward strand.
TCGAATAAATTCGGCGTGATCTTCGCTAAAGGTCACTTCGTAGGAGTCGGGTTCGACGCCGCTGGGCTGGAAGCCCGCCGACCAAACCTGGCCACTCTGTGCATCGCGAAGAAAGATGTAGAAGCCCCAGCAGTCTCGGGTAACGTCCTCGCGCCAGCGCGTGACCGCAATATTCCGCCATCGGCTATACCCCGAGCCCGCCGTTGTTACCATCACCCCGTAGCGCCCGTTGGAAAGCAGATGCGTCCGTGGAACCGGTTCGTGCGGCGAGGTGAACCGGCGCACGACCGGCGGAACGAGTTCGCGGACGTGCGCTGCCGCAGAGACTTCTTCCGCACGCGGCCGCGCGATTAGCACGTCACGCGGGGTGCGTTCCTGGAGCAGCAGCTCGGTGGCTTGCACCATCGGTTCCGCATGGAAACGGGTCCGCATTGCGCCGTTCTGCAATACGTTGGCGAGAGCGACCAGCGACATTCCCTGGTGGTGTGCCAGGTAAGCGCGTACCACCGCGTTATCTCTTCCTTCGGGCACTCGCTCGCTGGTGTAATCAAGCGCTTCATAGAAACCGTAAACACCTTGGCCACCGGCCGCGGCAAGTTGCGCAAAATTCTGCGCCGCCGCATTTGGGTCGATCATCGACGCCAGTGCAGTGGCGTAAGGCGCGATCACCAGATCTTCGCTAAGTCCGCGCTTGTATCCTAATCCAGGTACGCCAAAAGCCGTGTATTGATACGTGAGATCCAGGTCTCTCGCGTTGTATGCCGACTCTGAGATTCCCCAGGGGACTCCACGCTCCTTGCCGTAATCAATTTGCCGGCGCACGATCAATTCGCACGTCTGGTGCAGCAAGCTGCCGGTCGGCGAAGTCATCATCAGCGCCGGCATAAGGTATTCAAACATCGAGCCCGACCACGAAATCAGGGCGGAGCCGCGGCCCACCGGAGTGAGCGCCCGGCCTAGGCGGAACCAATGGGAAACCGGGACATCGCCTTTGGCGATCGCAATGAAGCTGGTTAGGCGCGCCTCTGAAGCCAGCAGGTCGTAACTGTTGGCGTCCAACTTGTTGTCGGCGACGCGGTACCCGATGGAAAATTGCTTACGCGTGCAATCAAAAAGAAAGCTGAAATCCATCGACTGCACCATGTCGCCAGCCTTGTGCGTGATGGCAGAGAGGCGGCGAATGAGCGAGGCTGCATCCTCCGCTGATCGTCGCACGGCCTGCTCTAGGGCAGCGACGCGTGCCAGAATGTCGGTATTCGCCGATGGATCGTTGAGCAAGCCGGCTCGCAACGCCGCGAGGGCTCGTAGTGCCCCTGCGCAACGTTCAGGGGCATCTGCCAGCGTAGGGAGAGACTCAAAGAACGGCTCGATCACCACCCGCTCCGGCGCCTGCTCCCGTGGACTTTCTGCCAGGGTCACAGTTGTTTTCGAATCCCGGCGCATCCACGGAACAAGAATCTCTGCGTCTCGTGCATGACTTTCGACGCAGGCCCTGGCGGTATCGGCCCAGACCCGCAACTCACAATCGGGAGCGTCACCGCGCTCCTGGGCAAAGGTTTGCGCAATGTCAGCCACTGTCCATGCCCGCGTGCTCAGCTCGACGAAACGCTCCACCCACTCGAGGGCATTCACCGGCGCAAGCTCCAGTGAGCTGGCCAGCGCGTCGATAGCATTACTGAGCTGCTTCCTGGTGACGGTATTCGTCCGCCGCGTTTCTGCGATCTCGCTCAAAGCTCCTCGCAAAAGCTCGATCGCATCTTTCAGTCCCGCGAGCGAATGTTCTCCGAGACAGGATTTCTGGATAAGCTCCCAGCAGCCGTTGCCCAAGGCCAGCAGATGCCCTGCGAGGTTTCCGCTGTCCACGGAGGAGACATATTTTGGATTCAGGGGATGAAGATCGCGGGTGTCATACCAGTTATAGAAGTGCCCTCGAACCAATTCCAGTCGGCTCATCGTGTCGAGTGTGGCTTCTAATCGCTCAACTGCGTCTAGAGTGCCCAGGTAGCCCAGATCGTGCGCCGCCAAGGTGGACAGCAGATAGAGCCCCATATTCGTCGGCGAAGTTCGATGGGCTACGACTGGCTTCGGGTCTTCTTGAAAATTGTCGGGAGGCAACGCATGGTCAGCCGGAGTGATGAAAGTCTCGAAGAAACGCCAGGTTTGGCGCGCAATCAAACGGAGAGCCTGGGCATTCTCCGCGGTGAACGGGTTGGCGCCCGTGCGCCGGGGCGGTAGACTGATCTGCCGCGCGATCGCCGGAGCGGAAATCCAGAGAATGATGAGCGGAAGCATAACCGCCCGGGCAGGGCGACTTCCAAAGGCGATAACCATCAGCGCCGCCGCCACTGCAAGCAACACGCCCCCGGCCATGCGCCTATACATTGCGGTGAGTTTCAGAGCGACCGCGTTCCTGGCCTGGGTTGAGGTCACCCACTCCAGCAGATGCCTGTGCGTAATGAACATGCGAGTAAGCGTGCGCAGAATGGCATCCAACATTAGCCATGTCTGGTACGCCAACATCGTCACCGTAATAGCAATCTGGGCGACACCGAGTGAAAGGTCGGTAAGCAGCGCCCGAAAATGCGTGCGTTTAGAAATTCCACGTCTCGGCGGCCTGATACCAATCAGGAAGGGTAGCAGTGCAGGAAGCGCAATCGTCGCTAGAACAAATCTCGTCCACACCCAGGGAGAAGCCGACGGCAGCAGGCAGGCGGCGATCAGCGTGAAAAACGCGGCCGGGGCCGACATAGAGCGGCGTAAATTATCGAACATTTTCCACCGGCCAATTGCGCGAATGCTAACAGAACATCGTTCTCCCGATGCTGCTCGCCCACGCCCGAAAATCCAGGGCAGCAGTTGCCAGTCCCCGCGTACCCAGCGATGTTGTCGCGCGGCCGCCGCGGCATAGTGCGAAGGGTATTCTTCGAACAGCTCTATGTCTGACGCCAGTGCGACGCGCGCAAAGATGCCTTCAAACAAGTCGTGACTTAACAACGTGTTATCCGGCACTCTGCCCGCCAAGGCTGCCTCAAAGGCATCGACGTCGTAGATTCCCTTGCCGGTGAAGGAGCCCTCCTGGAACAAATCCTGGTAAACGTCCGAAATCGCGGATGCGTAAGGATCAATGCCGCTGGGGCCAGAAAACCATGTCTGAAAAAGCGATTTCTCGCGGTCGCGGGCGAGCGAATGGGCAATGCGCGGTTGCACGATCCCATAGCCTTCCACGACCCGCCCGACGCGGGCGCTGAACCTGGGTTGATTGAGAGGATGCGCCATGGTGCCGACCAGGCGGCACACGACACCTCTCGGCAGCCGCGTGTCCGCATCGAGCGTGATGACGTACCGCACACCCGAAGGAGCTTGCACTGGCCGTCCACCGATGGGAAGAAACGTAGTGTTGGCTCCGCCGCGCAGAAACTGGTTCAGCTCCCGGAGCTTTCCTCGCTTGCGCTCCCATCCCATCCATTTGCCCTCGCTCTCGTTCCAGACACGCTTTCTGTGCAATAGCAGGAAGCGCTCGCCGCCGTCGCCAGCGGGACCATGGATCTTGTTCAGTCGCGCAATGCCGTCAACTGCGGTGGCGAGCAGTTCGTCATCTCCAGGAAGGCTCTCGCTCGCTGCGTCCATCCAGTCACAGAGCAGGGCAAAACGCAGATCGCCGTCCGAATTCGCCAGGTAGTGGATCTCCAGCCGCTCCACCAATTGTTCTATGTCATGACGTCCGGTAAGCAGCATGGGTACGACAACGATCGATCGCAGTTGCTCCGTGACGCCGTCCCGCAACTCCAGGCGAGGCAGCATTCGCGGGCCGAGCAAGTCTGTCACTAATCGATTGATGAGGGCGATAGCCAGGTTGGAAGCCAGCACGGCAGCCAGGATTCCGAGCAAAACCAAACCCCAATCTGCAACTCCCGCTTTTCTTTGCTGGAGCAGCGGGAGTGCCACGATCAAGGCGGTACCGAGGGCGATCATTCCCAGGTAGCCGGCCACCGCGCTTCGCATGTAAAGGCGCAGCAACCGGCTTTTCCACGGCACACGGAATCCGAGTTCATGCTCTAATACCTGGCGTCCACTCGAAATCAGGTAGTAGCCGGGATCCGCACGGCGGTCCTCGTGTGGCCGTCCATTTCCAGACGACTCTGCGCGGGCGCGCTTGATGTGGTGCACAACGTGTTCCGCCACTTCGATTTCCGAATGGCGCGAGCCCCGCGAGAGATCCTCGATCGCATGACGGTAAGAATCTCGCGTAGCGAAATCCGTCTCGGCGAAGTTGGTCTCGCGCCGCAAGATTTGGTCTGGTAAGCTGATGCCCTCGACGAATTCTTGCCAGTCAAAGTCCGTCATCAAACGCATGCTGGGGATAAGGTTCTGCACGGTGACGTTCATTGCCGTTTGTTCCTGATGCTCGGCGCGGACAATTTCGTCAGCCGTGGTCCCCTGCTCAGCCAGACGCTGGTCGAGCCAGCGCAGGACCGACCCCATGTTCGGCCCGACATCGTGCAGACGTTGAATAAGCTGTACAACGAATGCTCTGGCGAGCAGCGTTCTCTCGAATCTGCGCAGGGCCGTTTCCGGGGCAATCGAAAGTTTTCCGCCTGTGCCAAGCAGGCTGTCGGCCAACATGTCGGCGTCCTGGCGTTCGGCGCGGCTTCGGACAATTCGATCGGTCAACCGGCGCAGATTTTCCACCAGCACCACGCGCAAGGTGATAGCCACCGCCCATAGCTCACCGATGTCGAGCGGTTGTACCCGCTGGTACGCCTTCACAAATCGGCGCAACACTTCCGGATCGAAGTGGCTGTCGGTGTGTGCCACATAGGCCCATGCCACTCCGTAAACTCGCGGATACCCCTCCAAGTGACCTGAGGCTAGCTTCGGTAGCTTGCGGTAATAGCCGACGGGCAAATCATCCCGGATTTCGCGAAGCTGTTCCTCGACGATGTGGAAGTTGTCGACCAGCCACTCAGCCGCAGGAGTGATCGCGCGCTCCTCCTGAATCGCCCGGGCAATTGCCCGGTACGAATCCAACAGCACACGGCCGTTTTCTAATACCCGAGGGATAAGGGGCCGGCCCTGGTACGTTTCCTTGGTGACCGTCTGCGCCGCCGCCAGGCTCTCGGCGTGTTGCTCAAGCCGATCCACGCTGAACATTTCAGCGCGGATCGGTTCGTCCAGAGCACGAATCGTTATTGCTGGTTGGTTCTTGTTTGGAAGAGCCGTGATCAACCTCCAGTCAGGCGGAATTTCAGAAGAGCGACGATCAAGAGCGCAGGATTCGCCCGGGTCGTGGCTCCGCGTAGCGGTAATGACTTACCTCTGACGCGAATGCCGGATAGAAAACTGAGGAGAGCGAAGCTGCTTAGCAGCCATAGCACGACGGCTATCATGACCACGGCGTTCCGAATGCACTTAATGGAGCTCGCCATAGGAGTGAAGCGATTGACCAACCACAGCAGAACTCCGACTGCGATCAGAGGAACGATACCAGCCGCCCCCACAGGTCTTTGAAAAGTTTGACAGGCGAGGATTGAGCGGTCTGTGCAATATTGCACAAGTTTACCAGCCGTAGGTTTACACAACTGAATCTCGCTCAACCACTCGACCGCTTGACCACTTTTGATCAGCCTCGCCAGTTCTTAACCGAGTAGGATTGGGTTTTCGGCGACATCCCTTTAGCCGCATATCCAGCCCCGAAGGGGCGCCTCAGTTTAGCCCAAGACAGAGCCTGAGCGAATGCTGCACGCAACTGCGGGACCCAGCCAACCCGCCGGCCCGCTTTCCGGTTCCAAGAGAGCGGAGTGAATGAACAATGGCGGACTCTCCCCTGCTTGCCTGGCGGATGAAATGTGTTTCCGGTGTGGTTTTTCTGGGCAGTTTGTTCTGGTGTCCAAGAGACCATTGCGTGGTGCTGCTGCTTGCCGTCTGGGCAATCGCCTTAGGGATCCTGGTCTATTCAAACCTGGCCGACCGGTTCCTGTGGATACCGATTCTTCTGGCGCTTAGCGGCTTGTTCGGCTTGATTTTGCTACTCGCGATTCCTACCAGCACGACGTTGGCTGCCGAAGAGGTCACGCTGGTCATGTTTGTGGTTTCGCTGGCAGTGTTGAAGAAGAAGCCGCGCTCCGCGATGAAGGCTCAGAGTAGGGTGACGTCCCCAAGGGAGTCTGGGTCATAGCCGGTGCCGCCGCCCTGCGGCTCGGTTCTTCCCCCACTCGACTGCGGGCTTACCGGACGGGATTGCAGCTTATTCCGAACGAGGCGCCAGCCATCCGTCGATATGAGGCCATGTGAGCTTGGCGGCGCCACTTCCTGCCATGATACCGATGTGACCACCTTTGACGTGGAACAGTTCCTTGTCTTTGCTGCACACCTTCCCCATGATGGGCTCCGACTGACACGAGGGCGTAATGTGGTCGTCCCCGGCGATCACGGTCAGCAGGTTGGCGTGAATGCGGCTCAGGTCCACGCGCTGGCCTCGAATCATCAGCTCGCCGCGCATCAGCTTGTCATTGCGGTAGAGATCGACGATGAGCTGGCGGAACGCGCCGCCGGCCAGAGGCACGTTGTCGGTCACCCAGGTATTCATGGCGTGCCAGGCCTCGACCATGCGGGGATCGTCCAGGTTGTCCCACAACTTGACGTAGTTGCCGACGTAATTTTCAACCGGCTTCAGCGCCTTGGCGCCGTAGTCGATCATCTCGCCCGGCATGTTGCCGAAGGCGGCGAGTACCTTGTCAATATCGAAGTAACGCTCGTCCACCCAGCGCGCGAATGTCAGGTCCTGCTTCTTGGAGAAGTCCAGCGGAGCGGTCAGCAGAATCAGGTTGCGCAGGCCGTCGTCGCTGCGCAGAGCGGCATAGATGGTGGTAAGAATTGCGCCAATACACCAACCGAGCAGGCTGAACTCCTCCGACCCTGAGATCGCCTTCAGCTTGCGAATGGCACGCGGCATGTATTCCAGCGTGTAGTCATCGAACTTCAGGTTCTTGTCTTCTGGTCCAGGAGCTCCCCAGTCGAGCAGGTAAAGGTCGTAGCCCTTGTTCACCATGTACTCGACAAAGCTGTGGCCGGGACGCAGGTCGAGAATGTAGGGTCGGTTCATCAGCGCGAAGACCAGCAACAGCGGCACCGGATGACGTTTCTCTTTGGGGACCACCGGGATATAGCGATAGAGCTTGGCCTTGTTCAGCGTCCAGACCAATTCCTTCGGCGTCTGGGCGATGGCGGCCTTGGTGGTCATCAGCTTGTTGAGCGTCTTCAGCCGGGTGGCTGCTTCCAGGAATGGGTCGATGACAACCGTAGCTTCTGCCACTACTTCTTCCCTCGCTTCGCTGCTTTTTTGGATTTCGCGGGCGCCTTCCTGGCGGGCGCAGCCTTGGCCGGCGGCTTGCCCGGGGCGGCCCCAGGCGATGCCACCAGCCGGAGGACCGCATCCAGCTTGGCATCCATGTCGTCGAGCCGCATCTCGATATTGGTCATGCGCTCGGCGATGGAAACGATATCGGCGCGGGAGGGCATTGCCAGCTGCTCCAGCGTCTTGAGCATGGCTTTTTCGATGGCCTCGCGAAAGGGAGCGGAAACCGTAAGATAGGAATCGAGCATTGCGCCGCTGGCTTGCGCGTAAGCCTCGCTGTTCACCATGTCCACCATGGTTTTGGCCCAGGCGTCCATATAGACGTCCCGCACTCCGCGCCAAGGTTCCATGGGATCAAACCGCTTGCCATTCTGCGTTGGTTCGTCACCCATTCGCCACTCCTCGTAACACGACGATACACCTTGAGACAGCCACGAGGATACCCCGTTTGGCTTGGTTTGCGCCACCCGGCATCCTGCGCGACTGCCTCACCCCAGGTTCGACAAAGTACTTAGTTCTTGGAAACGAAGGGCTGCGAAGCGATGTTCAGGATCGACTTCTGGGCCTCGATCACGGCTTCGGCTCCGCGCTGGAACGAATCCACCACCACGGTGGCCGGACCGGCGGCGCCGCCCAGCTGCTTCTTGGTGCCTTCAAAAACGGCCTTGGTCTGCTCGGAAGCGAAGTTCAGGACCTTGTTCTGGGCGTCCACGGACTTCTCAACCGAGGTTTTGATGGTATTGGTCACGCCGTCCACGATCTTGGAGTAGGCTTCGGCGCGGGTCTTGGCGATGCCGGCAACCGACTTGGACTGCTCAACGACCAGGTCGATGGCGCCCTTCTGGGTCTCGATGGCGGTCTGGATGGCCTGTCCGGCAACGTCAAACATGAACGAGGGGGCGGTCACCGGGGAGAAGCTGAAGGCCTTCTTCCAGGCGTTAAGCCACTCGGCGGTCTGCTCGGCGGCGATGTCCAGGGTCTTCTTCTGGAGGTCGGCAACGCGCTCGACACTGCTGAGGTAAAGGGGCGCGAAAGCGTCCACGAATTCGGGGTTGGCGGTTGCAGTTGCGACGTTCGCAACCTTCTTGCTTGACTTAGAGGTAGTAGGCATGGTCTGCTCCTTTAGAACGATTTCGGATGTGCTATGTTGCGATTCATGCTGCGCTGCAACATAACTTCATCTTACTCCTCTCCCACGGTCTGTCAAGAGGAAAATGAAAAAAAATAATCCCCCCACGCTCATCATCAAAAAGTACGAAAACCGGCGGCTTTACAACACCTTGACCAGCCAGTACATCAACCAGGACCAGGTGGCGCAACTGGTGCGCGACGGCTACGACGTGCGGGTGGTGGACGCCGCCAACGGCGAAGACCTGACCCGCCTGACCCTGGCGCAGATCGTGCTGGAGGACGCCAAGGGGCCGGATTCGGTGTTTCCTCTGGACGTGCTGCGGCAGATGATCGTGGCCTCCGGAAGGGCCACGCAGGAGGGCGCGCTGCGTTATATGAAGGCCATGCTGGAGATGTACCAGAACGCCTATCGCGCCTTGCCGCCGGCCATGAATCCGTTCCAGTTCGCGCAGCCGGGCTGGCCCCAAGCTGCGCCTCCGGAGAGCGCTCAGCCAGCCGCAGGCGGGCCGGGAAGAGTTGCGGCGGCAGAAACGGCCGCGCCCGGTGCAGCCGCCAGCGCCGGCGAAGTGGACAGTCTCAAGCGCCGTATCGAGGAACTGGAGGCGCAGTTGACCAGGCGCGTTCCCCAGAAGAAAAAGCGCGCCGCAAAAAAATCCCGCCGCAAGGCTTGACGCACTGCGGCATGAGGACTAGTCTCGTGATGGCGCCCAACGCCATTCAGGCCATGAACTTGACTCCGCCTCCAGCCGGAAAGCGTTCCCAGCCAGAATGTGATCATCCAGGAGCAAGCATGCCTTCCTCTGAGCAGGACTCCGCGATCGCAGACATTCCTCAGCCGGCCGAAGCTACACCCCAGCACAGCGCAGCTTCCCATGACATTCCCAGCATTCACGAACGGCGGGGGGCCGCCGAGGACAACGGACTGCGCGGCAAGGTGGTGGTCATCACCGGCGCGGTAGCCGGGATCGGCCGCGCCACGGCGCTCCGTTTCGCCGAGGAGGGCGCGCGCGTAGCCGCCTGGGACGTCAGCGACAAGGCCGCGGCGCAACTCGAATCCGCCGTCAAGTGGGCGGGCGGCGAATGCCACTTTCAAGCGGTAAACGTTACCAGCGCCCGCGCGGTCGAAGCCGCTGCGGCCGCGGTTGCCGAAGAATGGGGCAGAATCGACATTCTCATCAACAATGCCGGGATCGTGCGCGATTCGCAGTTGGTGAAGTGGAACTGCAACGGCCCGGAGTCGGTGATGAGCGAAGACGCCTGGGACGCGGTGATCGGGGTCAATTTGAAGGGTGTTTTCCTGTGCACCCGGGCGGTGGTGCCGCACCTGATCAAGGCTGGCGGCGGGGTAATTCTGAACGCAGCGTCGGTGGTGGGGCTGCTGGGGAATTTCGGCCAGACCAATTACGTGGCCTCCAAGGCCGGCATTATCGGCATGACCCGCACCTGGGCGCGGGAACTGGGCAAGCATAATATTCGGGTGAATGCGGTGGCCCCCGGATTCATCGCCACCGACATGGTGCGCGCGATGCCCGAGAAGATCTTACATGCCATGATTGCGCGCACGCCGCTGGGCCGCATGGGAACGCCCGAAGACGTGGCCAATGCCTATGTCTGGCTGGCGTCGAAGCAGGCCGGATTCATTCACGGTGCCGTGATTTCGGTGGATGGCGGAGTTGTGCTGGGAACGTAATTAGTCCGCGCTTGCCTGTCAGAGGCCGGCAGTCTTGCCAAGTCGAAGGAACCACTCCTCGCTGGAAACTCATGTCTTGAACAAGTTTGCCCTGAGGTCTTCAAGGTCCTCGACGCTCTTCGGCCAGTCCTTCCGCAAGGGTCGCGAGAGGCTGCGATCAGCGAGTAGCTTTCCGCCTGTCTGGCAGTGCGGACAATGGTTTGTTTCATTCGCTGCATAACGAATGCGCTGAATCTTTCCACCGCAACGAGGGCATGGCAGATTGTAGCGGCCGTGCACTGCCATCTCGGGGCGAAAGGCCGTTACTCTTTCCGGAAACTTATCGCCCGATTCGACACGCAAGCGTTCCGTCCTTTTAAGTGCGGCGTTCGGCCGCGGTATACGTCGCTTCGGAATGATGCTCACGGCCCACCTAGAAGCGCGAGAAACAGCAGTGAAGCCCAGAAACAGGAGGGATACCCCCCCCGTCTCCGAAGCCACAGCAGTAACTAAGGAGTAGCAGCACTGCGCCAATGGCGAAGCTGCCTGCTGGCGCCAATGCTGAGGCAGCACTGAAGTCTGTGAACGGCCTAAATGCAACCGACGTGTCCTCAATTGACCGTTCTCAGTTTGAGCAACGTGCAATCATCGATCATGACTAACGGTCCTTCAAATAAAGAATCGGCGAAAGCTATTCTCGGCGACATCCAGAAAGAGATGGCAAAGCCCCGCGTCGTAAAGTCTGCGAGAGGAGCGGAGGCCGAAGAGGTTGGGGGGTGTCGTCGATCATGTGCAGAGCCTGCATCCTTAAATCCCCGAGAACTGAGAAGAGCCATAAACACAAGCACTAAAAAAGATGCGATAAGGGCAGCTTCCACGAAGTAAAAAGGGCCATTAAAGAGCAGGCTGGCCTAACGCGGATTCGCCTTATCACCGGGAAAGGGCGGACTGCCAAACCCGTTTACCGCCCTCGCGCCATTCGAAGCAATAGGCGCCCCTCGGGGTGGGCGGTTCTTGGCCGCCTATGAGGACGTAATCAGGTTTTACGCGGCCGTTAGCCGATATGACGACGGACCAGAATCGCAGACTCTGGGGAGTTTTAACGCGCTTGGTGAGATTAACTTCTTTGTTCACTTCACGGCGACCTTCGGATTTCGGTATCACCAAAGGTATTACAGTCTGTTAAGTTATTTAAAATAAAGGTTCTGGCGGAGAGGGGGGGATTCGAACCCCCGGTACAGCTTTTGACCGTACAACGGTTTAGCAATTCTCTCCTCAGACGTGCCACCACGTAATCCCAATCACTTACAGTCGTGCCAAGCGACGTATCCGCACGCAATGTGACCCCAGTAGTCAGTTACAGGACAGTGCTCGGGACAGTGATATGGGCCTGTTCCTCCTGGCTGCCTGTTGCCGTGGATTTGATTGGCGTCGGCGGTAGAACTCGAACCTACGACCTACGGATTATGAGATGTGGTTTCCGAAGGGCCGCCACCCGGATTCAATCACTTACAGGCCGGACAGGTCATCTGATTCGGAATTGCGCGTTGACTTTCGGCACTTAATTGGCAACGGATTAGGCAATACGCCTAAACTCCGACAAAAGAGCAGCATTTCCGCACTTCCCTTCACGAAAGAGCGTCCAATTCTTCCGCGGACAGTCGCCATTGCCGCCCTCGTTCCAGAAGTACACGAATCCGCCGCCTGCGCTCCATGTGTTCCTCCGATTCAAATTCGAGGTCAGAACCCAATTCGCGAACCGGTCGCAGATATTCCTCAGACTCAGAGTCAGTCTCGGAATCCAATTCGCGAATCTGGCTTATCCGCGGCTGCCGGCGAAAAACATCTCGCCAGTCTCCCACAGATCCCAGCTGCTCTTCGACTTCTTCCAGGGAGACATCTTCTCCTTCAACAAACCGAGCGTGGTCTCTTGCTCCCTCTTGATACAGGTAAGTAAAATCTTGCAAATATTCTCTGGAAGTAATCTCCGCCAGAGGCTTTGGGTCTTCCCGAAAAAACTCAGGCCGGATCGAGTGGTCCGTATGAAGCCAGCCGCCGTATTTTGTCCAGTCTTTGTCGGCCAACTGCTCCTTTAACCGATCAGGTCTAGTGAAGGGGCAAGCCAAGTTCTCAACGACCGGCCCGCGATCTGGCCTCAGCCGTCTGAGCCACGTGGCCTTACCGTAGGGGGTAGCAGCCGCTCCATCAATCGTCAGCATGGCGGTCTGCAGTACCCAATCTCGCTGATCCGGCATCTTCAAATACCACTCCCGGTAGCTCTGCATGTGCCCAACAGAATTCGCTGTAAAGAGAAGCCCTCCTGGCGCGCGGTGATCATGCCACCAGCGCCCGTCCCCCTGTGCAGCAAAAAAGTCCACGCTGAACGTGAACCTCACATAGCGCTGGCCCTCCGGATGTCGCAAATACAACGTTTCCCAATGCATTGTCCCTGATGGCTCCTCGGTTCCGTGGCAACCCCAGAGCTCTCGCAATTTGTGAGCAAATGCTTGCAAATGGTCGTCCGGAGTCGCGTTGGCGAGATGGGGCGATGCCGCCACCAAAACAAAACCAAACGCAGGAGTCGAGAAATCATTCGTCGGCTGCAAGGATCGCCTCTTCCAGTCCAGCAAATCGCGGCGGATTCTCTGAGCGATACCTTGATCGCTCTCAGCCAAGAAGTCATGTTCTGTCAACACACAGAAATGGAGCCAGCCTCGTGCCGCTGCAATTCGACCAAAGAGACAAGGCTGGTGCCTTTGAAGCCAGTTCGACAGCTGCTCCACCCGTTGCCCATTGCTAGCATACGTGTCAAACAGCAAAGTGTTGACTGTGGCTATATCGTTCGTAAAAGAATGACTCTTCCGCCAAGAATCTCGCCGGAGGGCCTCATACAGAGTTCTCAGAGAGTACGTCGCGTCCATGTTGCTTCTCCGAAAAACAGCTTGCTTGGCAAATGTCTAGCTTACGACTCCGCCCGTGGGAAACCAAGCTGAACATGTGCCCACGAATCAAAGAGTTTCTTCACGAAATTGACATCAGCGTCGCAAGACTTCGGGAAGTGCTCATTCGGGCTAACTTGCCGCAAAAGCTTTACATTGATACTGCTCAGCGATGAACTGGCAAAGCGAAACCATCGTCGGATGCGACTTCCCATAAGGAATCACCGCTATGCAATTAACGTTGCGCTCCGTGCTCGTCGTGTCCAGCAACACATCGAACGGATCCATGGTAGGCACCTCTACACGAATTACTCCAAGATACCTTGGAAGGGGAACGGACTGACAAAACCGATTGACCAGCTTGGCTGTGCGTTCATCCCGGACGAGCGACTCAACGTAACCGTATGATCGGACGACACGCGAGCTCCAGGACGTGGCTGGTTCCTTCACAGCAAGGCGCCTTTCTACAAAACCCTGAACATCGGCGAGGAGCGAGAGCCCAGCTCTGTAGAGTTCCAGCAAGGAAAGCCTAATCTTCACGTGAATCGGGACAAGTATGTGCGTCAACAGCCACATTTCAGTGGGATTGTTCCGCAGTGGCAGTTGAATGACGAAATCCTCGTTCTGTTCCTCGATGATGCCCTTGAGGTAAGGGCCATTGCGGTCATCATGAACATAGAGCGCGACGAGCCCAGCTGACGCATGTCCCATCTCGGCTGTGGCTAGACCTTCGGTCGGGTTATCTAAGGCCATGCCCGCTACGGCCACCGCGTGACGGATGTTTCTCTTGGTCCCCATCAACTTCATTACCAAAACCGGTGAGATGCCGGATGTCACGGCGCTGTGCAACAGCGCACGACACCACTGAAACGATTCCGACCGATAGACGCTCGGGCTGTGGCCCAGTGCTTGTACCGCTTGGCACATTTGATCGACCGATAAGCCTTCAGAAGGCATCGGGCGGCCAAAGGGGAGGGAAAACTGCGACGCGCGGATTGTAATCTGTGCAGGGGTAGCGAATCCGGCCTGTTCCAGTTGGCGCGCTTTCTGGAGGGAGGTCCAAAGAGCTGTTGTAGCGCAGGCGCTGACACCGATGTCCTGCTGCTGAAACGCTAGGCCGCGCACGCGCAAGGGCACTCCAAGCAGATGGACATCGTAGTCGAGTGCGCAATCGAAATGACGGGTATGCCCCTTGTCGGATTCTGCTGGAAGGCACCGTAGTACTGTCCGGCCGACCGGGCACCCGGGAAGAGGCTTGATTACCGCAAATCCGATATAGTGCAGGCGTGAGAACTCTGCACACGCATGAGCGAATGTGTCCTCGACCGGAGGCGCCCTAAGAGCTAGACCTCGGAGGCGATTAATCTCCCTCCTTAGCTCATCGACATTCAACGAGAAGAAGTGTAGACGTTGGCAGGAATTCCGATACTGCCGAAGGCTTTTTGAATAGAAGACGCTGTGGTCTTCCATGTGGTCGCGATCTATATAGTGTTGCTCGTGAACCACCGAACTGCAGCCAAGCTCCGGACGCTTGACGTAGCGCTCTACGTAGTTGAGCTGACGCCGAGGATCACCTGAACCTACGAACAATGGAGTTGGCAACTCCAGAATTGTTGCTAGAGGCGCACTCTCAATAGCGTGAAAGCTGACAAACTGCCGAGGCTTATCGGGTCCAACAAATCTACTAGCCACGCGCATTTATGCGGACCGCGAGATCGTCCTCCGTGAGCTGCTCGGATGAACGAGCAGCCTCCATCAGCGGACGAACTCTGTCTTTCCATCGACGAATAGCTTTTTCAAGCTCGGTATCGATCTTCACTCGGGTCGGCCGGCTCGTTCTCGCACGCCCTAAAGAGCTTTTCTTTGCTACTGGCATTTGCGGCCTCTCATTGCTAGATTTCTCGACCCCAGGGGATGAAACAGAATACTACTCCATAGTCTCTTGCGATAGCGTTCTTTCCAATCAGCAGGCGCCGGACAGAGATGGGCACTCTTTGACTCCAGCTTTTTGGTTTTCCCTCAAGCGGACTCCCGGTCCACACGCACGGTAGTCAACGGAAGGGCGCCAGCAATACACCAGACCGTTGCGATTTGCCTCCAAGTCGTCCGTGAGCATGAGTGGTCGCTTCAGAATGCATGAACACGGGAGGCGGCCCCCTCTTGTATCCCGTAAGATTGGGCAACCTGACGCAGCAGTTTCTGGTGCAAAACCTGTTGAAAACCGTTCTGCCCCACACCCGGCTTAATCGTACTTTCCGAGATGTCGGGGGACCTTGCCTCTACGACCTCAACACAAGGCCCAAGTGGTTGGATGCGTTTCATTGGCACCACAACATACTGTGTGTGCCTCTACATACACCACAATTCATTATAAAATGCAAGCGATTTCTTTGGAAGGCGCCAAAATAATAAAACCCGCTGCAAGGCGGACGTCCCGTCTGCGTTTGAACACAAGCTGGCTCTGTTGACATCCTAAGTTCCACCCCGATCAAACACAGGTTCGCGAATGTGAACGAACCAAAATTATAGTCGAATGTTTCAGGGCGTGGAGGGATTCGGAAGCCGGTTCTGGAATTTGACCGCATTAACCGCGCTCTTGCCGTCGAACAGCGGGCCCGATCGTAGGATCCTCCAACCGCCGGTCGTCTCCCCTTGATGGGGAATCCCGCAGCGCACTCGCTTGTAGAAATCCGTTCGATTGAACTCGCCAAACCGGGATGCAGGTGCAAGGCCCGTACCGGCGCGATGTATCTCTCGAACAGCCGACGCCGAATAAAGTCAGGCTTCTTTGACCAGCCGTGATCTGAGTCCGTCTCCCCCATTCTGTAATCAGCTACCGTCACTCTCCCAGGAGAGCCCCGCTGTCCACAAAGTAGCGTGTCATCAACCCATCTGTCACTCCAGTTCCAGCCCTCGATTTCCGCCCTGGCACTTCGGGCACTTCCGTTCATGAATGTCAGCTCCGTTGGCACCGTAGTTGTGACCGCATTTCGAACAGGCCAATTGATAAACCCGCTGGTATTTGTCTGTAGCTGGCAAGCCTGTGTCTCGAATCGTCACCTGACCATTGGGGTTCACATAGCCAATCTCCGTTGTGCCTTTGCTCGTCATGCCCCTCCTTTCTTCGGGTTAGGGACTCAGTCTGCCGGCTGAGTTCAGTATTCCATTTCGACCTTTGCTGCCAGCAGTTTGTTGATGCGGCGCACGAGGCTGGCTGGCGGATGATACAACCCGAGGCGACCCTTGAACCGACTCGATGGCCGCTTGCCGTCAGTATCACCACCGCTCGTGGCCCAATGGTGATTTGTTAAGCAAGGTAAGATGCTGAAGGCTTTGTCGGTGGTCGTTGTATGGATTGTGACACCGCGTACATCATGCGAGATAAACACCTGAGTGACTCGAACACTCGAACCGACGGAATGTGCTAAAGCCGCGCACCTTGCTGCCGCGCTCGGCCTTTTTCTCAAAAACCTGGCGCCGCTATTGCGGCGCCACTTCGAGCAGTCCGGCCAGCCTGGCTTGTAGGTTTTTGCAACGGTTGACGAGCATCGTCCTGCGGGCGAATCGCCCGTGTTGCGATTTCTATAAAGCGGTTGTGGACACTGGCGAGAAAGCTGTATGCAGCTCGGCATGACACGGACAGTCTGCCTCATTCTCTGGCGTCAGCACGATTGGCTCAGACTCCCAATTCGCCACCTAAAGCAAGATCATTGAGCGATGCCACAACCCAGCCGACGTTTCCGCGAAGGAAAGAAGGAGGTGGCGGGACCAAAATCAAGACTTGCGTGTGGTGTTGGTTTACTTTTTACTGGGTATATACACGGAATGGCCAGAACAGAGCACACGATCAATGATGCCCTCGCTGATCTATTGAGAGGCACGCGCCGCGCATGGCGCGATGGCGACATTGTCACTTCAGAAGACACGGGCAAACTTAAGGGCACGAGTGGACGCCCGGACATCCTCGTCACTGAGCCGAATGTCTCACCAGTTGTGATCGAAACGGAGGTCCTCCCGGCAGTCACGGTTGAAGCTGAGGCGGTGTCCCGTCTCGGCGCACCGATGCGCACCACGGGGCGGAAGATCCTCTCTTCGCTTGCCGTGCGCCTTCCGGTGAGGCTGCGGCAGAAGTATGGCAACACCTTGCAGAAGGACCTGGCGGCAGCAGCCGACCTTGAGATGGCTCTCTATACGGGGAGCAACCCGTCTGCCGCCATCAGGTGGCCGCATTCTGGATGGATCGTTGGAAGTGTCTCTGAGCTGTCGATCCTCACTCAATCCGCATCAGTCCCGCCCGATGTCATCGACGAAGCCGCTACCAACTTGGTAAATGGCGTCAGCGAGGCTGCCGGGCTCCTAGCTGAAATAGCTAAAGAGGAAAAAGACGCGGTCCACAAGATCAGTGTAAGCCTCTGCCAAGAGGACGGAGAGCAGACCCGACGCATGGCGACGACGATCTTGGCGAATGCTTTTGTGTTCCAAGAGAGCTTGGCGGGCAAGATTCCAAATGTCTCTTCCCTCGAGGAGCTTCGCGGCAAGAAAGGTCTCACCCAGTCTTCAATTCTCGATGAGTGGCGAAAGATTTTGGAGGTTAACTACTGGCCTATTTTTGAAATCGCCCGCCGAATTCTCGAAGTCATTCCAGTTCAGGAGAGCAAGGCACTTATAGAGCGGATGGCGGAAACCGCAGACAAGCTCCTTGAGAACCATTTGATGCGGTCACACGATCTGACTGGAGCCGTTTTCCAGCGGATGATTGTAGATCGAAAGTTTCTAGCCGCTTATTACACCACCCCTGCTTCGGCAGCACTTCTGATCGGCTTGGCAATCACTCCTGAGAAAACGCCCGCCGAAACCTCTTGGGCGAAACCGGATGATGTGAAGGCGCTTCACATCGCGGACTTCGCGTGTGGCACGGGAACGCTCCTGACCACCGCCTATCAGCGCATCGGTCAGTTGCATGAACTTGCGGGCGGGGATTCGGAAGCCCTCCATTCTGAAATGATGGCAAACTCCCTGATTGGCTGCGACGTGCTTCCGGCTGCCGCCCATCTGACAGCATCCATGCTGTCTGGAGCGCATCCGACGATCACCTACGACCGAAGCTCGATTCTCACAGTGGCTTACGGCATGATGCCGAACGGCAACATCGCTTTGGGCTCTATAGATTTGCTCGACGATCAGAAGCAGATCGACATCCTGGACATGACTGCACGAGCTGTCGGTGGCATGGGCGAGAAAGAGATGGAAACATGGTCATCCCTTCCCCATGCCTCATTTGATGTTGTAGCCATGAATCCGCCGTTTGTCCGCCCAACCGGGCACGAGGGGAAGAAGATCGGTGTTCCCGTTCCAATGTTCGCCGCTTTCAGCAATAGCGACGAAGATCAGTACTTGATGTCGAGAGCAATGAAGAAGCTGACTGCGGGCACAAGCTATCACGGCAACGCCGGGGAGGCATCCGCATTCTTGGTCATTGCCGACAGGAAGCTCAAACTGGGCGGGGTGCTTGCTTTGGTCATGCCGCTTAGCCTGATGTCAGGCGATGCTTGGGAGGCTTCCCGTGCGCTACTGGCGAACAACTACAGCGGGATAGTCCTCGCTTCCATAGCCGGACGGGGGAGCGAAGAGATGTCGTTCTCCGCTGACACGGGCATGGGCGAGTGTCTCGTGGTCGGACACAAGGACGGCAAGGGGAGCAAACGCGCAACGTTTGTCGTCTTGAAGGAAAGACCCGCGTCCACTCTGCTTGGCTCAAGTATCGCCGCTCAGATTCATCGCTTGATAAAAGGCAAGAGCCTTCGCCGTCTGGAAGACGGTCCAGTTGGCGGCACTCCGCTTCACTTCGGAGACGAGGTGGTCGGTCAAGCAATGGATGCCCAGTTGCCTGTCTCGGGCGGTTGGAATCTGGCGCGGATCGCCGATCTATCGTTGGCGCAAGCCGCATATCAGGTCGTTAAGGGGCGGGTGTGGCTCCCCACGATGAACAAGTCAGATGCAGTACCCCTCCCGATCACCACAGTTGCAAAGATCGGAAGTATCGGTCCGTATCACGCGGACATAAACGGTGACAACGCGAATGGAACCATAAGAGGCCCATTCAACCTGCTCGACGCGCAGCCGGATACGGTGCCGACGTATCCCGTGCTTTGGTCTCACGACGCCATCCGAGAACGCACGCTGGTATTCGAGGGCGAGAAAGAAGCTCAGACGAAACAAACCTCATCTCAAAAGGAGCGTGAGGCAGTCGATCTCAAGGCGGCTGCAGTGTGGGCGTCAGCATCCCACTGCCACTTTAACCAGAACTTCCAGTTCAATAGCCAACCCACGGCGATGCAGTTCACCCCCCGCCGAACCATTGGGGGGCGTGCTTGGACTTCGGTTTCTCTCGCATCAGAAGAGCAGGAGAAGGCGCTGGTTTTGTGGGGAAACAGCTCGTTGGGGTTGCTGCTCCACTGGTGGCACGCCAACAAGCAGCAGTCCGGCAGGGGCAACGTCACCCCATCTGCACTCGAATCCTTACCTGTATGGGACGTTACAACGTTGAAGCACACGCAGCTTGATAAAGCGGTCACCGTGTTCGACGAGATGCGCCAGAAGGAACTGCTACCTTTACATGAAATCGACAAAGACCCCGTGCGCAAGGAACTGGACGACAGATTCGCTCGGGAGGTCTTGCGCTTGCCCGAATCAATACTCCAGCCGGGCGGGGCGCTCGAAGTGCTCCGAATGAAGTTGGCGGTTGAGCCTTCGATTCGCGGCAACAAATAAGATGGGCGGCGCCATGGCCCCAAAAGAAGAGCTAGACCTGTCGTGAGCGAAGTCTCTTCGTCAGCCTTCTTTCGGCCAAAAAGCCTCAGCGATCACCCAAAACCGGCCAATAGTAATCACCTGAAAACCGGCCAATGAGAATAGCGTCCGGGACATTGAAGCCCGCCGAGGCTTGTAGCCTCCCAGGGCATGGCCAATGTCTTGAACGAAGAGAAGAAACAGCAAGTCTTAGCTCTGGGACGGCTGGGATGGCCGCTGCGGAAGATCCAGCAGGCCACGCGCATCCGTCGTGAAACCGCCAGCGCTTATCTGAAAGCCGCTGGCATTGTGGTACGTCCGTCCGGAGGCTGGGGGCGGCGGGCGGCAAAACCGGCCAACGAGGTGATCACCGACTTTGGCGCGGAAAAACCGGCCACTCCGGCGACCACCGACCCCAACCGCAATCCCAAAACCAACCCCGAAAACCTTTCCACGAAGGGAAAAGCAAAACCAACTTTAAAACCGGCCAGTGAGGTGATTACCGACTCCAACCCATCCCAACCAGACGAAGTGGGCGCTCTTGCCTCAGCGCCAGTGGCGTCTCCGCGGCGCAGTCCCAGCGCCAGCGCCTGCGAGCCTTACCGCGAGGCCATTGAGTTAGGACTCAGCCGGGGCCGCAATGCCGTGGCGATCTACCAGGACCTGGTGGATGAGTACAGCTTTGCCAGCAGCTACCAGAGCGTGCAGCGCTTCGTGCGCAAGTTGCGTGGCGCGCAAGCGCCCGAAGCCCGCGTGGTGATCGTCACCGCTCCCGGCCAGGAGGCGCAAGTCGATTACGGTACCGGCCCGATGGTGCGCGATCCCGAAACCCACAAGTATCGGCGCACGCGGCTGTTCGTGATGACGCTGGGCTGCAGCCGGAAAGCGGTTCGACTGCTGACCTTCCGCTCCAGCACCCGCATCTGGGCCGAACTGCATGAACGAGCCTTCCGTCGATTCGGTGGCGCTACTCGCATCGTGGTGCTCGACAATCTGCGCGAGGGCGTGCTCGTCCCCGACATTTACGATCCCGCGCTCAATCCGCTCTATCGCGACGTGCTCACCCACTACGGCGCGGTCGCCATGCCGTGTCGCATTCAAGATCCAGATCGCAAGGGCAAAGTCGAGGCCGGTGTCGGCCACACGCAGAAAACGCCGTTGAGAGGTCTGCGCTTCGAGAGTCTAGAAGAAGCCCAAGCGTACCTGGATCGCTGGGAAGAACGCTGGGCCGACACCCGCATCCACGGCACCACCAAACGGCAGGTCGCGGCCATGTTCGCCGAAGAGAAACCATTCCTACTGCCGCTGCCCGTCGAACCCTTCCGCTATTACCAGTACGGCGAACGCATCGTGCATCTGGACGGCTGCGTCGAAGTCGAAGCCGCTTACTATGGCGCCCCGCCGGGCTGGATCGGACGTGTGGTGCGCGTGCAATGGGATGACATTTTCGTTCGCCTGCTCGATCCCAAAACCGGCCAACTGCTGCGCGAACATGTGCGTCAGAAACGCGGCTGGTATCGCATCAAGCCCGAAGATCACCCGAAGCGAACTCCACAGCGTACTTCGCAGCTGCTGTGGCGGGCCGGTCGTGCCGGCACGCATATCGGCACGCTCTGCGAGGCCATTCATCGCCAGCAGGGAGAGGTTGGCGTGCGCCGCATCCTGGGCGTTCTCTCCTTAGCCAAGAAATACGGCGCAGCAGCCGTGGATGAAGCCTGCGCCGCCGCGCTGGAGATGGGAGTCCAGGAATACCGTTTCGTCCGCCGCTATCTGGAACGCTGCCCACAAGCCCCGCTCAGTTTGCAGCAAGTCGATCCTCTGATCCGCGAACTGGTGCAGTATCGCGACCTCATCAATCACCGAACCAAGGAGCTGGAAGAATGAACCTCATCGAACTCGATCGTGCTCTCAAACAACTTCGCCTGGGCGGCATGGCCGCGGTGCTGGAGACCCGTCTGCGCCAGGCGCAAAGCCAACCGCTCGCCCCTATCGACCTGATCTCCTGCCTGGTCTCCGACGAACTCGCCCGGCGTGGCGAGCGCCTGCTGGAGCGGCGGAAAAAGCAAGCCCAGTTCCGCGACGCCCAGAAGACGCTGGACAACTTCGACTTCAACTTCAACAGGAAGATGAATCGCAGTCTGGTCTTCGATCTCGCCACCGGCGCCTTCATCGGCCGCCACGAAGACGCCTTGTTTTTAGGTCCGCCCGGCACCGGCAAGAGCCACTTGGCCCAAGCCATCGGACAGGCTGCCATCCAGCAGGGATACCGTGTACTCTATCGAGAAACCCACACTCTGCTCGATGACTTGGCCGAGGCCACGCTCGATGGCACGCGCAAGGAACTCATGGGGTTTCTGGTGACTGTGCCCTTGCTCATCGTCGATGATCTCGGCATGCGCAAGTTACCGCTCACCGCCGCCGAGGAACTGCTGGAGATCATCATGCGCCGCTACGAGCGTGCCAGCACCGTGCTGACCTCCAACCGCCCGGTGGAAGACTGGGGCAAACTGCTAGGAGACGCGGCTGCCGTGAGCGCCATGCTCGACCGCCTGCTGCACCACGGGCACGTCCTCAAGTGCGGTCCCAGGAGTTGGCGCACCAAAACGGACTTGCCTCCACAGGAGGCGGCAGGGTAGAACAAACTGGTCCCGGATCGGCCACTTCCGTTGGCCGGTTTTGAAGTGATAATCGTTGGCCGCTTTTCAAGTGATCACTGAGGAAAAAGCCCTCAAGTTTGATTTCAACTCAGAGGCTCGCTTGCCGAGTTGGGCATCAAGCAACCGTCGAACCTCTTCGCGCGGTATCTCAAACGGCAAAAGCCAAGTGGTGGCCCCATCGATGGCGGCTGTGGCCTTCTCCTGAGCATCGAGAACGCGAGCAGCCAATCCGCTCTCCGCGATTTCCTCTGCGGAGAACAGCTTGGTCATTGCAAGCGTATCGAGGAAGCCAGCATCAACCGGAATATCAGCCATCTTCGCACCCATCCTCTTCAGCTCGATTCCCGAGTTTGCAAGGCTGTAGCTCTCGATTCTAAAACGCCCTTCATCAACCCGCATACGGAGCCGAGTTTGCTTGTAGGTGGCTGCCACTTTTTTCAGATCTCTTAAGACCGGCAGCGGCACTCGCGCATAGCCCGCTTGCACGACCTCAGCATCAATTTGCGTTTCCGTCCCCACGGAACTCAACTCCAGCAGATTTGCCACGGCTTTGAATTCTGTAGTGTCTGTGTCCATGTGTTCTTTGCGACCTGCAAGGAGCAGGCTCACGGCTTTCTTGAATTCCTTCGCTCCTACGTTGAACTCAATCATGCATACTCCCTTTCAGGCTCTTCTAGGTGCTCGCGGTAACTTCAACCTCCATACCAGTCTTGGAGGCCGGTGCGAATTTCTCGGTGATGTCCTCGCACTCTGCGGTCTGGTCCCGATTGTGTTCCCATCGGCTACGTCGGAGGGTTTTGACAAGAAGAAACTGCAGAACGGCGTGCTTGAACCACTCCGAGAGTCTGACTTAATCAAATAGTCCATAGAGGAACTTGACGGCTTGCCGCCTCTTTCAAGGGCTAAGGCGCACCTTGCAAAGGCCAATGGCCCATTGGTGTCAGGCTCCTATTCCGCCGAGAATCCAGTTGACTGTGAGGCCCCGGCTCGCCATGAAGGTACGCACCTGCTCGACCTCGTTGACCTTCAATTGGGAATTGACATCCGGATTGGGGTCGCGCCCTAAATTTATCCCCGAATCAGGGGTCAAGCAAGTGAGTTGGGTCACCTAAGTGTGTGACCATCAGCAACGCCTCTGCTCACTTGGATTCTGCGGTTGAGAAGCGCTAGCCGGATAGGTGCTGAACGACCATCCAAAAAAGCTATGGCCCAGCGTGAAGTTCAGGAGTTGTAGATTTTGTGAGTCCTCACGAACTCCGGTCGGGAAAGCCGCCGGGCCCAGTCTTAAGGGAGCCGCATTCTTTTACCCCATACCCTTGAGAAGTTCTGCGGGCTTGATAGAGAGGGCATGTGCCAGTTCGACGATGTTAATGAGGCTTATGTTCCGTTCCCCACGCTCGACCCCACCGACGTAATTCCTTGTGCAAGTGGGTCCGATCCGCAAGCTCCTCCGGACTCCATCCGTTTATTGGATTTTGGGAAGAGCTTAGAACCCGGATTACGTGGAAGCAGCCGAATGGATGTTCCCTGATGAGTGAAGGCCACTTCGACCATGCAGGAACATATGCTGCAATGGCGGCCGGCATTCTAAGTTGGGCGTCGGCCTATGCCCGCCCGCGCCCCACGATTCACTGCTCATGCCTTCTGAACCTCGTCTGCCCATTCGGTGGCGACGATTGTCTTGATCCCCCGCGCGGTGAACTCAATTCGGCGCGGGAGCTCAGTAGCGTTCTCCGGCCAATAGCCGTGAATGCAGAAGAACGACCGGTCGTCCTCGGACCGGGCCTTGAACTGGCGCATAAACTCCATGTGCCGCAGAAACTCTGTCCTCTCCTGGACACTGTCCAATCGTTTTCTTAGCGTGCTCATGACAGCTCCTCTGTAGAAATGTCGCTTGCACCGATACTTATAATAGCCGTCTGAAAAGGCAGGCATGGGACTCAAAATAGGCGGTTGGACTACCCAGACACGGGCCACCCGGCGGCAAGGCCGAGGGAAGCGGGCGAACAGATCGCCAGCTTCTCGGCAACTAATTGCAAAATAAGGCCGAATGATGCTTACGACTTCATGCTTGCAACTTGTCACTTTTGAGAGTAATCTCACTAATTGAAACGACTCCCCGGCGCAAGCCGGTTTGGGCAATCTACATGATTGCCCTTCAATGTTTATGGGGGCACTTCCACAACGTCCTCTCGCCTATCAAGTCGTCGTTTACATCGACGGTTTCAATCTGTACTACGGTGCCCTGAAGGGTTCGGCGTACAAGTGGCTTGACATTCAAAAGCTGTTCGTTCACCTAAGACCACACGACCAGATCAACGCGATTAGATTCTTCACTGCGGTATCGTCCTACGGCACAAGCCAAGATCAGCTAACTTATTTGCGCGCCCTAGCCACGCTCCCCCTCGTTACGGTAATCAAGGGGCGCTACAAGAAAAAACGGGTTAGGTGCGGAATCACTCACAACTCTTGCAATGTTCCTCCAGAGCACCGCTTCTTCAACACGCCGGAGGAAAAACGAACTGACGTGAATATTGGGATCTTCATGCTGGATGATGCGTATCAGGGCTTTTTTGATCACGCAATTTTGGTTAGCGGAGATTCTGACCTAGTGCCAGCTATCAACATTGTGCGAACGAGATTCCCCAACAAACAAGTCACTGTATACGTGCCGTCGCGCAACGCACTACGCGGGGCCGCTGTCGAGCTACGGGCGGCAGCAAGCAAGCATCGAGATTTGCCGCTGAATCTTCTTGCCACGGCACAGCTCCCGCTAACCATTCCCGACGGGGTTGGCGGCCAGATTGTCAAGCCCGCTTCTTGGTAGGTTTGTCCCGGTTCCGCTTCTCTTTCTCTTCGTTGGCCGGTTTTGCGGGAGTCTCCCCCCACCCGCGGGGAGAACGCACCGCAATCCCAGCGGCTTTCAGGTAACCGCCTGCGGTTTCGCGACGGATGCCGGTGGCTTGCTGGATCCGCCGCCAGCGACCACCCCAGCCGTCCCAGAGCTAAGACTTGCTGTTTCTTTTCTTCGCTCAAGACATTGGCCATGCCGAGGAAGGGTACATGCCTTCGCTCGGATTCAATGTCCCGGGTGTGGGTTCCCGTTGGCCGGTTTTCAGGTGCACCTTCGCCAGAGAGCGGAAGAGGTCCTCGGCTGCCTGGAACGTCCTCCACATGACCGCCAAGAGGTCTTGGACATCGCGCAGTCGAACCAGCATGTTCGTCGAGTGTCGAACCCGGTGGCCTTTTTCGCCGGACTCAAGCGCCAAGATCAGTGTGTTCTGGCATACCACGCGAATGGGCGTGAATTTCACAGCTACCGAACCCCGGCCATCGTGCGAGTTGGAGAGCAAAAGGCAAATGGACGCAGATCGCCTGAACGCATACTTGGAGAGGGTCTATCCATTGACGGACAAGCAGCGCAAGGACAGATATAAGCCGGAGCGTTGGAACCGCGTCATGGAGCTTTTCGAGATAGGAGACGCGCCAAAGCTGGCTCCCAGCCACACGTTATGGGGCGCGTACAACGCCGTGACCCGGTATGAGGACTACCGTCAAGCCAACGAGGCCGGGCCGGATCGACGGCTGAACCGTGTTTGGTTTGGACACGGGGCAGACCTCAAACTCCGCGCATTGAGCGCTGCGGATGCGCTGAGGCAGCAATGGGACAAACTGAGTTGCATTAGCGTGCGCGATTCGCAGGGCCGCAAAAAGTGTATGGTAAAAAGAGGGTGAATATATCGTTATTAAATAGATACCTCGCCTCTGCTTGTGGCTCCTATCTCCTTTAGATGTAACACTTGTGCCGCTCTCGCGGTCTTGGCTCGTCTCCGCTTTCTTAAATCCGCCCTGGGACGAGGGACGATTCGCGAACCTCAAGGCAGAAAGCGCCCTCACATCTCTCATCGGGATCTAAAACCTTGTTCTTTGCCCGATCCAGGAGCTGTCTCAGCGCACTCGTTCGGCTAATACAGAAGACGGCCCGGTTGGGGCCTTCGCGCTGCAAGGCGACCGCCGCCCGGATCGTGGGCAGCCAATACCTTTGGACCAGCGTGTTTATTGAAGCCCCCATATCGAATGTTGCTGATCCAAACACCATTTAGACTACTGTCTGCGATTCTGGGAGCAAAAACGGTCAATGGGTGAATTTCGCTGGAGCGATCTACAGGAGGAGGCCAAGGAATCCTTGGACGAATTGCTGGCAAACATCCGAAGCGATGTTGCCCAAGCCCAAGAAAGTCACGAGTACCCGGATGTTCAGGACTACTTGGACGTTGAGATCAGGCAGTTCGAGCGCGCCGATGAGTGGGTACGACTCGTGTGGCAGGTGTACTGTGATACGCTCGCGCGCCTGGGACGCGAGTATTCCGATGTTCCGCCGATTACGTGGAGCACCGAAATGCTAGATTTCATAGATCACACGATCGAACCGCTGCTTGAAACCGTTCTGGGTGTGACCGAGAAAGAACGGGAATTTATGAGACGTGGGGGAATTACAGTCCAACGTCTCAATAGGATCCACGACCATCCTCTCGACAGAAGCACTCCTTGGTTGAAGGTTAAGGCTGCCCAGTATATTGCTGAGAAATTGAAAGACAAGTGGAACAGAGGGCTCACTCCTGCAAGTGAGAAGGAAGGTTCGACAGCGCCGGTGATTGGCCCCGAAACTCAGAACCTTACGAAGATTGCAGACATCGGGCAAAGCGGACACTACCTCTACCCGACACTCCTAGATAATTCATCTCCGATGCGTAGCCTGCCGGACCTGGTATTGGACTTTCAACGGGTGCAAGCTGAGCAACAACGGGTGCAAGCTGAGGAACACGGCAGGAAGATGGACTTTTACTACAAGGAGCTGAATCGCGCCCGAGAACTTGGTCCTGACCGCTTCGAGATTCCAGATGATCAGCGTCGGGGACCGATACGCATGTGCCATCACCACCGACGGGGCGACTCTCTGCTGGGGCCTGAATGGCGACGGGGAGCTTGGAAACAATACATTCAAGAGTTCCTCAGTCCCCGTCGCGGTAGCCGGTGGTTTGCGATTCGGCTCTGTAACAGCAGGCTACAGCCGGACGATCGGGAACACGACGAGTGGTGCGGCCTACACCTGGGGAGTAGAAATGGAAAAGACGGATGACACAGAAATCCAACACTCAGCGGTGCCTCGCCCCACCCCAGTGGATTCGGATTTGGCGTCGGTTGAAGGGATCACTGCCTAGAGCATGGACGGTGATTTTAGAAAAGCGGAACTGGAAGCGGAAGAAGCGATTCAGAGGTATCCAGACTCCGCTACTGTCGTATATCAAGTTGCGCGATTCTTTGCCGAGATGGGGAAGTCAGATCGGACGCGCGCGGGTATTCAAAAACTCAGGGATCTGGGAGAAGACAGACTTGCATTGTTAAGAATCGCAACGCTCGAATCGCGGATCGGCGACTGTCGACGCCATGGACAAGGATCTGGAGCGAGCCGAAAAGCTTTCGAAGAGCGACGACGAAATCAGGGATGTGCAGATGCGGCGCGCCAACTTTCATTCCGACATCGGACAGTTCGCAACAGCCGACGCAGAATACCGAAAGATCCTCGCTGACGATCGTCACAATGTCATCGCGCTGAATAACCTGGCCTACGACTTGGCGCGGGGACACGGCCCGCTGCAAACGGCCTACGACATGGCCGCCGAAGCGGTCGCCGCGGATCCGGAAAACAGCAATCAGCTTGATACCCTCGGGTTCATCTGTAATCGCCTTTCCCGTATCCAGGAGGCGCGGGGACATCTGGAACACGCATTGGCGAATCAAGGAGTAAACAATCCAGATATTCTGGAAGACCTAGGAGATACGTATTCAAAATTGGGTGATGCGGCAGAGGCACAAACGATGTGGCGCAAT
Organism: uncultured Acidobacteriaceae bacterium; assembly: GCA_963791975.1. Classification (GTDB taxonomy): domain Bacteria; phylum Acidobacteriota; class Terriglobia; order Terriglobales; family Acidobacteriaceae; genus Bog-257. The sequence continues at coordinate 1,147,541 of CAWBUJ010000001.1, forward strand.
GCGCTTCAAAAGCGTGAGGCTGCGGCACCCAAGCTCAGACAACCAGCGATCATCGAACGACTCCAACAGAAGCTCGCGGTCCATCCAAATTGATTCTTCCGTTCTAAACTAGTTCCATGGCTCAAGTTTTCCGTATGAGTGGTTAGATCGTCGCGCAGTATATACGTGTTCGCCGGGCCGAGGTCCCTGGATGACTCAGCCATCAGCCAGTAGTACTGAGAGCGAGCGAAAGTTCATCTCATCACGGACGACGCTCAGTGTATTGTTGAAGTTGTCCAACCAAGTCTCACAGGCCAATCGGAGGCCCACATAAAAGCTGATTTGTAACGACAAGTCGGCCAGTTTACGAATGCTTTCCTTTCATCTGGCCGTAAAACGCCCTACCCTTTCTTGTAACGCACGGGTGAAGCGTCTTAGATGCTATCCAGGAAGGGGCGACGGAGTTTCGCTGCAAGAACTGTCACGCGCGGTGAAACTGATATAGCGACAGAGCTCCCGTCCCCGACGCCGCAAAGTAACCGTCAATATCAATGACCAGGTCGGTGTTATCCGAAGCATAGGCGCTGATTTCGCCGCCAGTACCGAGGGCGCCGTGCCGAGTGTTGGATACTCGCAATAGTGGCTCGGGCGGTCCATTCAACGGAACATTACGTCCCCCAGTAGGAGAGGATACCGGCTGTTGGTTGGCAACCGGCTCGCTGCTAACGTTATTAGCCTGCTGTTTCAGTTGAGATTGCGTCGGCTCTGCACTACCCGACAGATGGGGGGCGTCGGGTTTGGGGAGATCTAGTGGATAGTTCGTGTGGCATACCGAAAGCCAGCCAGGCTTATGTGCTCAATGCGACGGTGGTGCCGCAGGAACCGTTGGTGTCGACGCTGAATGCTTTCGATGGAGCGGTCACCTCGAACCTGGCGATTGTGCCTGCTGGCAACCGAGGCGACGTTGATGCCTATGCCAATGGATTGACCGACCTGATTCTGGATATTTCCAGCTACTTCGCGGGCGGCGGTAGCCGAAGAATCTCGGTCCCGTCTTTCAGAACAAATCTCACCGCTCCGTCAGGTTCCACAACCTTCGCGGCGGGCCAACGGTCGGCCGGGAAGCTGGCGTCCATCGCCTTCACATACTGAGGTGAGTGCCAGGGTCGCCAATTGGGGTTGAGATGGTGGGCAGGGAAACGGCGCGATAAACAGTTCCCGCGAACTTCTTGAATCGCGTCCCGTGAAGGCGGCAGGTTACGGCCGCGGCCGCTTCCTTCTCAATACCTAGCTCCACATGGGGCGGTTCATCGGCGGGAAAGCAAATACATTCCGCCTCAATAGCGACTTTGCGCTTCGTTTGTTCCAGCTTGCTCAGCCTGGCTTTCAAGTTCTTCAAGTTCATTTCTGTGCTCCAGTCGTTCGAGCTGCTGCTCAAGATCCGTGACCTCAAAGGCCCGTAGCAACGCCATTCCCAAGTATCCAAGTGTGCTGCCTAGCTTCGGATCCATTCTTCCCGCCCGAATATCGGCCATAGTCTCGGCCAGCATCCGTTTCACATCCCCAGCCGATTCTGGGACAGCCACAGGTTGCAGCGGCGCATCGTAGGTGTGCCGATTGCGTCTTCCTCCTTTTCGGCCAAGCTCTGCTGCTCTCTTGGGGTCGGAATGAAAGAAGCAGAGCCCGTCCTTGTGTGGCCTGGCCTTGCAGCGCCCACCGCTTGACGTTGTGGCTTTACACTGCGCCAGAGTTGGCTTTGAACGCTTAAGTGGCATGGGTGATACCTCCCTCTCTTAACTGACCCGCTGGGCCGAACGTTTGTAGCTCCTGTCTACATGGGCCGGCGCCTCATGGGTATTGGCCGGAGAACGCCCGCGACATTCTTCCGCACCGAATTGAGTTCACGGCGCGTGGGAATCCCAAAGATATGCCGCAGCCGGGGCTTTCAGATAGCGCTTCGGTATCGGAATTTCCAGTGCAATCCGACGTAGAGTGATCTCTTCTCGAATATGGGCGACGAGTCTTGTCCACTTCTCTACATCGGGCCGGACGCTGAATTTGCCTGCTCTGTCTATTACGTAGACATTCGCAAACGATGTCTTCCAATTGTTGGGTGAGCACTTCGGGCGTTGCGAATTCCAGGTGGCGGTGAGCGCGATACTCTTCCCGCCATGCCTGGTCCGGCACGGGAGATTGCGTAGCCATATCTCTAGGAGGGTCGTGCCTATTCTACTTGAGACGGCGCTCGAAGCCACGGTTGAAAAATGCTAGAGTAGGGTCGCTATGGCGGCTTTCTTTGACGACGTTGAGTTAGTTCCCACTCATGCCTTGAAACGGGCGCTGTTCGACAAATATGGTCCCTCGGATAAGCGGATCAAACGTATTGAAAATGCAACTCTTTTTCGGGTTGATGGATGCGAGATTTTCAAGGGAGCGAATGGTGACCCGCTTTCCCATGTCTGCATGATCTTCGTAGAAGTCGAAGATAACGCGAACCTCACCGTCCGTTTCCACGGCAATGTGCCGTTGGAAGGGCCGGTTCAAGATTGGATTGGTGATTTTGGAACGAAGCTCGGTGCGTCAGCAGCACAAGCCCCTGGCCTCTCCTTCAAGCTGAAAAAGGGCGAACAGAATAATCTTGCGAAATTGGCGCAAGCGATGAACAGCGTTGTGGTCGGCCGGTCTTATTCCAGGCCATCGTTCAAATACACCTGTCCGCGTGTTGCTGGGGCCTTGAGAGAGTTAAAAGGCGTCATTGATGGGGTATGGCACTGATGCTTTTGAAAAGCGCCAAGAAGTCTCCAGACCGCACTGACAGTTTCCCGTAAGGTGGAGATGTCATATGTCGTCCTGTTGGACGAACGGGAGCGCGGACCGGCCGCGGGGGACGCTCCACGCGGATAAACCGCAGTGGGTTGCGGCACTGCGGAACCCTCCGGCATATTGAGGGCGCGAAATCAATGAATCGTCGAAATTCCTCCCGTTATTCGCACCGGCGCTCACGCATGGGCCTGCGTCTGCAGCTCCATCCATGGTTCCCATGGGCTCCGGCTTCTTGGCGTTGTTAAGTGACTATCCTTCGTCCTCCGGGTCGTCCGGCTTGTCCGGATCTGCCAGTTCGTCGTCCGGCTCGTCCGCCGGAGTGTCGATAGAGGGAACCTCCGGCGTCTCGGTTGCCGGCGTCGCTGGGTACTTCCGGGGACGTTTCTACCGGCGCGGGACTCTCCGACCCGGCTGCGAGACGGTTTTGATTCCGCCATCGCCGTGCTATGAGAGCCAAAGGCAACAGTCGCACGACCGAGCGTTACGACGCGCTCAAGCGATTCGGATGAAGCTGGGCGGGCTCTGCAAACATGACGGACCCTTTCCCAGACAACACCCGGAACCAATTGGAATTGGACCCTGAAAACCATTTACAGCTTTACCGGAACCGCAGGCCGTAACTGTGGGTCTTGGGCCACGCCCGCTATGAACGGGACGGGCAATATCTACGGTACAACCTATTGCGATGGCGCGAATGGATACGGCAACGTTTGGGAGGTGAGCCCATCCGGCGGCGGCAATTGGTCGTATGTCTCGCTGCATGACTTTACGGGCGGCAACGACGGCGCAAATCCCGTTAGTAATGTGGTAATGGACAGTAACGGTAATCTCTACGGCACCGCCTCCGCTGGCGGCACCCAGAACGGCGGTGTGGTCTGGGAGATCACGTTCCCGTAAGGCAGTTGTCAGTTGTTAGAACCTATCTAACCTGTCTCGTAATCGCTTTCAGAAGAACGACTGGTCGTCCTCGGACCGGGCCTTGAACTTGCGCATAAATTCCATGTGCCGCAAAAACTCTGTCCGCTCCTCGACGCTGGCTAAGCGCTTTCTGGGGGTGCTCATGAAGGCTTCTCCATCCGAAATGGCTCTAAATTTGGGGGTAGCCCTCAAGGAAGCCGGCAGACGCTGGGTCACGATACCAGGTAAGAATTCCGCTCCTTGTCCGGCGGCGCAATCCCTTCAGGCAAGCGGCCGCCGTTGTAGTCGGCCATGCGGTTCTTCCACTTGAGAAATTCTGTAATGGTTTGCGGCTCGATGCGCACTTCGACACGACGTAGACTAGCCAGCAGCAAGTTCATCTCCTTCATCAGGCCGACAGGAGTCCGCAGATCCTGTTTGCCTGGCTTCACCACGAGTTGCACTTCGCGGCCTCTGCACTCCAACAGTCCCCAGTGTTTCGGCAGCTCCTCGGGCGCGATCATACCGCTCGATGCCATGTACAAGCGCTGGCTACCCAGCCCTTCTTCGGGCCGCAAGCGAAACGGTTTACTTGCATCGGCCAGAAAGTCGCTTCGCGAAGCTTTGCACTCCACCAGTACGGACTGGCAACGGGCTTTCCATCCGATCACATCGGGAACTTCCCCGGTGACGCAATACTGCTCCGACAGGACGATGCCACATCCGTACCGCTGACGCAGCCAGTCCGCTGCTCGCCCGACGAGTTGGGCATGTTTCGCTTCCTCTGATGTTTTCCGCATGATGCCGTTGTATCGCGAAACAGGTGATACGGGGAGTATCTGATGAGTGCCGTGAGCCTATCATCTGCCGCTAGAACTGGCCAAGCGGGGACCTTCAGACATGCCAGTTTTCGGGCTAACCAACTGGCCCGAGCCACGACCAGAGCAGCGTAATTTCATTTAGATCGCAATTTCGTCTTTTCTTCGCTTATGATCGCCGTCTGAAAAGGCGAGACATGGGACTCAAAATCGGCGGTTTTGAAGATCACCCGGACTGGCCGAAGATGGGGCCGTCGCTGCTCATTGCCACGTGTCTCATCCTTGCGATCCGCACCGCCAGGTGGCCTGCCCGGTCTTCAGATTCAACAGCGAGCAATCACGACCTCGAAAAGGAGATCGAGCACGCGGCTTGCCTCGCCGGCCGTGTATTCGCCAGGCTCGTCTCAAAACATCCCTCAATTTTCCCGAATGCGAAGAAGCCCTGGTATCAGCCGGACGACGAGGATCAGCCGAAGTGAAAGTAGTGTTTGGCAGCCGGGCTCTACCGGCGGATGATAGGCCCATGCCGTCGTTCCACGGTCCACTTGCGGGCCCGCGTCCCGGATGGTGGCACAACAATCTCCGTTCCCTTGCGCGACGCCAAAACGCACCTTCCCGACATTCCGCAAGCCAACCCCTCACCACGCCACAGCAGCCATAGTTGCAGGCTTTCGGTCCTATCGCTGGGGATGGAACAACCTGTGCCTTTTCCGTCAAGCGGACTGAAGATGAGCCTGATGGCCCACGACATGAGCGATTCTGCACAGTATTGCTAAGGTAAGTGAGCGAATCTATTTGGTGATGTCAGGAGTCTGAAAGTTTGCCCCGTTACCTGGACAGCTTGATGCCCAGACGGCGGGCCAACTTACAGGAAGACCACGGAGGAAACTGTATGAAGAGGCATCTGAGAAATCTAGCATTCATCGTTGGGCTCGCTGCGACACCTCTATGCCTGCTGCCGGTGCACATGCAGGGGCAACACACCGACGCTCGTCAGCAAGCCTACCTCCCCTGATTATGCGAATCGCAGCGGTAGCAAAAGAAAAGCACTTACGCGCCCTTACCGCGGAACTCAAGAAGGCTCAAGAATCTCTTACGCGCTGGCTGGACTTAGGGAAAAGCCTCCGTACAACTTCCAAGAGGGAGTGGCGCAATGTGGCGTACCTGCGAAGGCTAGAAGTCCAGACCCTCAAGTTTCTCATCGAGAGCACCAGGGGTTCCGATGGAACCCCCGATGCATAACCGGAAAACCCAACCTCAAAAGGTGTTCAATATTGCACAGACACCTAAATATGATCGCCTTAGAATTTCCGTATCCTGTAACTCCGAAAGCCTGTAGCGTGGGAATCCTGGGGGAAACGCGCGCTGCGGGCTTCGATTTTCAGGAAGGGCAGGCGAGTCGCATGACCGCAGAGCATATCACTCCCTAAAACAGCTTCAGGCTCCCTGCTACGCCCACGGCCCCGCATTTACCCCGCTTGCCTAGATGCCCCCGACGCTGTTCGAATCGTCGGGGGCTTTTTCTGGAGTTCAAACTGCACCACTACCGGATGGCTTGTTGTTGTTTATTGAATCCTTTCTGTGTTGATAGACCCCTCTGAATCCTTAACGGAAACACACCTCTCGGTGGCCGCCTCGATTACCGATGGCTGGCCAGTTTTTCCTCTGCCAGGTCTCGGAATTGCTGAAAACAATCCCAACCTGTGTGTGCCCTAGCTGAAAGAGACTTACATTTAGAAATCGTTCATCAATACACACAATCTCTCTGTGTGCACACACTCCGGTTTTGCTTTCAGCAATTCCAGCCGTGGCCTGAAGAGAGACAACGGGCGGGCTGTAACGGTTAGGAACTACCACATGGCGTAGCGGAGCGGAGAATCAGGCTTTTGTAGGCAAACGTCTGCGTGGATGTCTTCAGCCTCCTCGACGGGGACATACCGATCTCCGCGAACCGTCGAGAAGCAGTACATGCAAATGCTCTCCGTCTCAGATCGGCGGGTGAAGCGTGGGTCTTTGTCGGGGAACTCTTGGCTGTTCATGAAAAGGCACCCTTCACAAAAGCCCGCAGGGAAGACACGGGTCTTTGGCCGAGACTCATCTCCCTGCTGCGGGCTACCTACCACTTCTGGAATCGTAAAAACGTTCGCAGATTGCTGTCGGTGACCGCTATCACCAATGAATGTTCGAGAGACATGGTTCCTGCTTCGAAATTGCCAAACCGACTCGCAGCCTGCCGACACATCGACACCGTTCTAGAACACTACCAAAAGTTTCGGTAGTCGTACTAGCGTTTGGGAGTGAAGGTTTGGCCAATTTCTGCAGCCTTGAGTTTGAATATAGCGAAGACGTGCCACTGCTGGCATCGGTAGACGGTGACGGCTGTTACAAGGCGGGGCTCGGAGCTTTGCAGTGAGAACAACTGAGCGCCCGGAAGTGGCTCGACGGCGTGATCCCAGCACTCGGGGCAAATGCCCGACGAATCCCATCGCGGTCTGCGTTCCGACCGAGCGCCTGACGAAGCTTCCTTTCAATTAGTCTCTTATCTAGGATAAGCGGCAGGGGCGGCACATCTGGAGAGGCCGACCTCGGGGATCGACCTCCTTGGAGTTCGGGTTTCTTCTATGGCGTGATCTCCCAAACGACACCGTAATTGTTGGCGCCGCCACTCGAAGCCGTGCCATAGAGCTTGCCGTTAGCTCCAAAAACCACAGCGCTCATCGGCCGAGCTCCGTCTGTGCCGCCGGTGAAGTCGTAGAGCGCGGTGTACGTCCACCCCCCTGCCGACGGAGTGAGCTTGAAGACCGATCCCCATCCGAAAGCGCCGGCACTGAAGGCTGTACCGTAGAGATTACCGTCGGCATCCATCACCAGCTTGTCCACCGGTCCGCCATCGCCGTCGGTGAAACTGTGAATTGTCTGGTGCGTCCAACCGCCTCCGCTGGGCGTGATTTTGAAAGCGGTGCCGCCGGCGGGAAAGCTCCCGCCGTACAAAGTGGTTCCGAACAGATTGCCGGCGCTGTCGATGATCAAGCCACCTATCGGCTCGATTCCATCGTCACCACTGAAGGTGAAGGAATAGATGGACCGTTCCGTCCAGCCTGAACCCGATGGCGATAATTGGAACACTGTTCCATAGCCGCCCAGGCTGAACTGAAAGGTGCCATACAGATTGCCGGCTGCGTCGAACACGACGCCGCCCTGCGGTTCGGCTCCATCGGCGTCATTGCGCGCGGAGAAGAGGACCGACTCAGTCCACCCACCGCCTGAAGGCGACAATTTGTAAATGGTGCCCCAGTTGAAGTCGCCACCGCCAACGGTTGTGCCGTAGAGGTTCCCCGAAGCGTCGAACGTGAGATCGCCTTGTGGGAGCCCGCCATCATGTCCGGTGAAAGCATGAATCACAGTCTCGTTCCAGGGCGAGAGCGTGGTCTTGGGAGCAGCAGCCGGAGGCCGAAGGTGGAAAACCGTACCACGGTCAGAGGAACCTCCGGCGGACGTAGTGCCATACAGCGTCCCATCGCGAGCGATGGTCACCCTGCCTTGAGGACCCGTTCCATCGCTGCCTCCGGCAAAGCTATAAAGCGGAGTCAACACCCAGCCGGCGCCGTCCCGCTTTAGCCTGAAGATGGTTCCGTGGCCGTGAGCGCCTCCGGCCACTGCTGTGCCGTAGAGATTCCTTGCGGCGTCGATGCTCAGTCCGGTGTAGGGATTGGCGCCGTCGCCGCCGGCGGTGAAATCGTGTATCACGGTGTAGGACTGAGCGGGCGATGATTGCGCAGCCGTGATAGCGAAGACATAGGATGCCGCCAGTGTAAGGATGACAGTGATCACGAGGCGGTGAAGCAACTCTCTGCAACCCTGAAAACAAACGCCCTTCATGCGTAGCCTCCTATGCGATTGCGATCTCGAGGGGGGCAGGGAGCGATGATGGGACCCGCGAAGTTCGTCCATGCTACCACAGGGCAACGCCCCGTTCCATCTGGGCTGAGACCGGCAGCAGCCTGCTTTCGACAATGTGCTGTGAACTCGCGTCAAACTGCGGGTGATCCTCCATGTCGTACAACCTCACGCTTATACGACTTGCGTGTACTTAGGCAGCCTCCACGCACTTGTCCGGCTCAGGTGGTAGTCTGACGTGAACCGATGAGCAACCGTGACGTCCACGCGGCTTGGAAGTATCACGATGGCACGAAGCACTCTTACTGGAGTATTCGTAACAATCCTCACTTCCTGGACTGGGCGAATCGGCCGCAGCCCTTCAAAATTTATCCGAAGATAGAGCCTCTTCTGCTGCCACGGGACGTAGCCCAAACAGGGGTAGCTGCGCTATCCGCGATCTCACAGCCAAGGCCCTCGTTGCGGGCCGATTCGGTCCCTGACCTACAAGATCTGGCCCGCATCCTCTTTTTCTCGGCAGGGATTACCAAGCAACGCGCATATCCGGGCGCAGAAATTTACTTTCGCGCCGCGGCCTGCACGGGAGCTCTCTACGAGATCGAGCTGTACGTCGTGACTGGCAATCTCAACGATCTGGATGCCGGCGTGTATCACTTCAATCCGGCGGACGTATCGCTACGGCTGCTGCGAAAGGATGATTTTCGCGGAAACTTGTCTCAGGCGACGGCGATTGAACCAGCTGTGGCTCACGCACCCGCGACGATCGTCTGCACCGGAACCTACTGGCGAAACGCCTGGAAGTATCAGGCACGCACCTATCGCCATTTTGGTTGGGACAGCGGCACCTTGCTATCGAACATGCTGGCCGTTTCTGCGGCTTCGGGGCTGCCGGCTGAGATCGTGCTCGGATTCGTGGACGCTGAGGTGAACGGCCTGCTCGATCTCGATACACGACGCGAGGTTTCCTTGTGCCTCGTTCCGATTGGGCGCACATCGGAGAGTTCGCTGCCAGTCCCGAGGGAGGCTCCAGCGCTCGGGCTGGAGACGATCCCGCTTTCGCAGCGCGAGGTCGAATATCCCGCCATGATTGAGATGCACGACGCATCTTCGCTCGGGTCCGAAGAGGAGGTGCTTCAGTGGCGCGGGAAGCAACCGGTTCTTCCATCTTCCGCTCCAGCAGGCGAGGCAGTTCGCCTCCAACCACTGCTGGAAGAAGAACAACCAAAGGACACGATTGAGCAGGTGATCTTGCGCCGCGGCTCTACCCGAACGTTCGATAAGACGGCATCCATTACGCTGGCACAACTCTCAACGATTTGCGACCGCGCTACGCGAGGTCTTCCGGCTGACTTCCTTGAGTCTCCCGATGCGCAGCTTAACGATCTTTACCTGATCGTGCATTCGGTGCAGGGACTCAAGCCGGGCACCTATTTCTTCCGGCGCGAGCATAACACCCTGCAGTTCCTGAACGAGGGGGAATTCCGCGCCGACGCCTACCATCTTGGATTGGATCAGGAGCTGCCGGCCGATGCCTGCGTGGACATCTTCTTTCTCGCCGATCTTGGTCACATCCTGGAGCGATATGGGAACCGCGGCTACCGGGCCGTCCAACTGGAGGCGGGAGCCATCGGCGGCAGGATGTACCTCGCGGCGTATGCCCAGAGCCTGGGTGCGACTGGGCTGACTTTCTTCGATGATGACGTGATGAACTTTTTTTCACCGCACGCGAAAGGCAAAAGTGCCATCTTTCTACTCGCCATTGGCAAACCGCTGAAACGCAGGGCACAGTAAGAGATCATAGCCGCGTACACAGTTTGGGCGAGATCTTCTTCCATGACGACCGGCCTGGAGAACTTTCCCCCTATCGCACGCTCGATGGGTTTGAAAGTCGCGGCCGGCGCTTGGATTAGTACGAACGGCACCCAGAACAATCTCGAAATCGCCAACCTGATCGCCGCTGCGAACGCCGGCAACGTTGACATTGCCATCGTCGGCAGCGAGGCCCTGTTGCGGGGGTTACGTGACGGAAAAGTCACACCGCCACGAGGGTGGAGATTGCGGGGTGCTTGAGCCAAGGCCCGAGGTGATGGTGACCTTCGCCGTGGGCCGCAGGTGCGATGATCGAGTGCGCAATGCTAAGGATTAGCAAGGCGGAAATGGTCTGCGTACTTGTAAGCGTCCGGTCCAGACCGCGGGAGGAAGCTAAGAGCGGGCGATAAGTGTCCACTTAAGAAATATGTGGACACTTCAGGAATGGGTTGGTGGGGGATTGATCTCGTCGGTGTAGATGTCGTCAGTAAGCGCCTTGTCGATAGCCTGATCGAGGCGGGCGAGCAACTGGGCCAAGGTTTCGCCTCGGCGGCGGATCAGCATGGCCAGGCAGTTATGTCCGTCGGTGGCAGTGGCAACACAACCGACAGGGCGGAGCACGCCCAAGGTGATTTCCCCGTAGGTAATCAGCTCCGCGATGTTGGGCAGAGATCCCACGGGAGGGACTGTGGAGTTCTTCGCAACGGCCTTGGTGTCTAGGCTGCGGGTTCGATTGCGGGCGGTAGGCTTGCGGCGATGTTCCAAGGCAAAAGTTCCTCAATGCGGTTGATGGGATGGTCGGCGATGCGCTGTAGCACCTCGCGCAGGTAGGCTTCCGGATCAAGACCATTCAATTTGGCCGTGCCGATCAAGCTGTAGATAGCAGCCGCCCGTTCTCCACCAGCGTCGGAGCCGGCGAACAGGTAGTTCTTCCGTCCCAGAGCCACAGCTCGCAGCGCCCGTTCGGCGGCGTTGTTATCGATCTCAATGCAGCCATCTTCGCAATAGCGCACCAGTGCTCGCCAACGCGAGCGCGCATAGCGGATCGCCGCCGCGATCTCCGACTTGCGCGAGACGGCAGCTAGTGTGGACTGTAGCCACTGATCTAGCGATTCCAACAAAGGACGAGTACGGCTGCTGCGTAACGCAAGTCGCTCGTCCGGAGGTCGTCCCCGGATCTCACCCTCGATGGCGTACAGCTCCGCGATACGTTTCATGGCCTCGGCCGCGATCGGCGAAGCATGCGCCAGGTGCAGTTCATAGAACTTGCGCCGCACATGGGCCCAGCACGCCGCCTCCTGGATGAGACCACCCTCATATAAATGATGAAAGCCGGCATAAGCGTCAGCCTGTAGCGTCCCGCGGAAGCCGCGCAGATGCTGCCGCGGATGTTCACCCTTGCGATCCGACGAGTAGGCAAACCACACCGCCGCTGGCCCGCTATCGCCTGCGGGACGATCATCGCGAACGTAGGTCCACAAGCGTCCGGTCTTGGTCTTACCATTACCCGGAGCCAGCACCGGTACCGGGGTGTCATCGGCGTGCAGCTTGGTGGCGGCCAACACATGACGCGATAAAGCTTCTACTAACGGCTGCAGCAGGCGACTCGTTCCGCCTACCCAATCTGCCAACGTCGAGCGCTCCAGTTCGACACCTTCACGCGCGTACATTTCCGCCTGACGATAGAGCGGCTGGTGATCGCAGTACTTCGAAACCAGCACATGGGCCAGCAGTCCCGGTCCTGCTAGGCCGCGCTCGATGGGGCGGCTTGGCGCTGCTGCCTGCACAATGCGTTCACAGCCTGCGCAACTCAGCTTCGGGCGCACATGCCGGATCACCTTGAAGCGGGCCGGCACATACTCCAGTATCTCGGAGACATCCTCGCCTAGCTTGCGCAACCGGCCACCGCATTCCGAGCAGGTCTGTTCGCCTGATACGTAAGTCTTCACTTCACGAGGGAGATGTTCGGGCAGGGGCTGCCGCGCCGGTTTCGCACTGGCCCGGAAGTTAGGAGAAGCTTCCGCAGCAAACTCGTGGGCATTGGCGGTCAACCCTTTCTCCGACTGCAACTCTTCCAGCTTGAGCTCCAGCTGTTCGATCTGCCGCTCCAGCTTCTCCGACTTGCGACCGAACTGCATGCGCCGCAGCTTGGCAATCAGCAGCTTCAGATGTTCGATCTCACTTTGATGGGAGAGCAACTGCTCATGTTGCGAAACGATCAGCGCCTTCAATCCCGATGGATCCAGCAGCTCCAAGTCCGGCAGTGTTATAGGCGAAGCAGTCACAGACGCAGTATGCCAGCAACTCGGTACAACGCAAATAGTGCGGCACACAAAAATCTGTGCAAATCATCCAGGGCGAACTTAGATCGCCAACTGCGGTTCTGCAGTACGTACAGGCCGCCGCCAATCGATGCCTTCCAGCAGCATCGATAACTGCGCTCGCGTCAGCGCCACCGTGCCATCACTGGCTTGTGGCCACACATAACGTCCTCGCTCCAGCCGCTTGGCAAACAAGCAGAGTCCATCGCCGTCCCACCAAAGCACTTTGATTAGATCGCCGCGCCGGCCGCGGAAGACAAACACATGCCCCGAGAACGGACTCTGTTCCAGCTTCGTCTGCACCAGCGCACTCAGCCCGTCAAAGCCACGTCGCATGTCGGTCACCCCTGCCGCAATCCAGATGTGTGTCTTCATCGGCAGCGTGATCATCGTGGTAGCGACTCCAGCACTACCCGCAACAGCGCAGCATCGGCCCCACTTTCAATGCGGAGATGAATCTTGGGAAACTCGACGTAGATGCTGCCCGCGGAGGTCGCAGGCATGAGTGCCGGCGCCGACGGAAGCTTTGGCTCGGACTCAACCACAGCGGTTGCTAGGGACTCGCTCACGCTCACCGGCAGCAGGCGAATGCTGTCGGCTTGCTTCTCCCCCAATCGACCCTGGCGATAAAGGTTCCGCCAGTAATGCACCATGTTGGCATTAACTCCATGCTCTCGTGCCACACGAGCTACCGATGCTCCAGGCTGCATGGCCAGCCCTACAATCCTGCGCTTCTCAACGATGCTTCGCCGCTGCCGCTTGGCATGCTCGACCTTCGTTATCGCTGAACTGTCCACCACCACCTCCCGCACAACCATGTGCAGGTGATGATCTCGCTGGTTTAGCTGGAAGTACAGACGGTAGTAACCGGACGCTTACGGACTAAGTGTGACACCTCGGAAATGTCCGAGAAATCCCACATACAGAAAGCAGAAGCAGATCCAGAAACAGAAGAAGCAAGAGCAAAGAACGCGCGTTCCGCGCCTGCCTTGCCTGACTGGATTCCCTTAGAAGCCTGGACCGGATTTGTCGAGATGCGCAGCAGGATTAGAAAGCCGCTCACCAAGAGGGCCATAGAGCTTCTAGTTGAACGGCTGGCCGATCTCCGAAGGGAGGGTCACGACGTTCGCAAGTTGCTCGACAAGAGTGTGCGTAATTGCTGGCAGGACGTATACCCGGACGAGAAAGGGACCGCCGTGAAGCACAACGCTGGCAAGCAGCCGTCTGTCGCGGCCATGAATCAGGAGTTGGCAATGGAGAGCTGCAAGTGACCGAGCAGCGCCAGATGCCGGCGAACCTGGACGCGGAGAAGACTATTCTCGGCGCAGTCCTGCTGAATAACGGCATTTTCTATCAAGCCGCGCCGTTGCTTCCTCAGGCGTTCTCGCTCCAGGCACATCAGTCCATCTTCGCGGCAATGGCGGACCTTCACGCAGCGAGCCAGCCAATCGACATGCTCACCTTGTCCGAAGAACTGGGCAAGCGCAAAAGCATCGAGGAGGTAGGCGGTATGGCGTACCTGTCCTCTCTAATCGACGGCGTGCCTGAGCGTGCAAGCGTTGAGACCTATGTCAAGCTCGTGCGCGACAAGGCGCACCGCCGCTGGCTAATCGAGCAGTTTGATCTCGCCATCTCCATGCTATTCGACAACTCTTGCCAGACCCCCGACTGCATGGCGGTTATGGAAGAAGCTGCGCTGCGGGTGCGCGCCGACGCCGGTGTAAGAAGCTCACATCCGGTTTGGGAGATTGTGCCCGAAGTCATCAAGGAACTGGAAATCATCCGCGAGATGCGCGGACTGATCGGCCTTACTACAGGAGTTCCGAGGGTGGATGAAGCAACCACCGGAATCAGGCCGGATGAGTATTGGGTGGTGGGAGCCAGGCCATCCCGCGGCAAGACCGTTCTCGGGCTCCAGATTGCCGCAACGAACGCGAAACAAGGCATTCCGGTGTTGGTGTTCTCGTTTGAGATGACGCGGCGCCAGGTTGTGCGCCGGCTGATCCCGAACGAGTCAGGAATCCCCGCTTTCAAACTCCGCGATCCCCGCCTGATGTCCGACAAAGAGATGATGTTGACAAGGCAGACGGGACACCAGATCGCAAAGTGGCCGTTTTGGGTGGTGGACCCCGACGGCATGAAGGCCAGCGACCTAGTGACCGCCGCCAAGTTCCATATTCACCGCTATGGCGTGAAGCTGATCGTTGTGGACTACCTGCAAATCATTCGCGGTCCACAGCGTGACCTCAAAGAGCGGGTTGCAGCTTGCTCGAACGCCCTTCGAGCAATACCGAAAACAGAGGATGTGCCGGTGGTGGCCCTGTCTCAGTTGCGCCGACTCGAGGACGAAAACAGCATTCCGACGATGGCCGACCTGAAGGAAAGCGGCGACATCGAGGCACACGCGCATACGATTCTCTTGCTCTACCGGCCGAAGGACGAGAGCAACCAGTGGACCGGATTCGACCAAATCATAGTCGCCAAACAGAGAGAGGGCTTGGTAGGTGCGGAGGATGTGACATTGAGCGCGAAGCGACTGGCATTTTTCGACAGAGCCGGAGCAACGCCATGATGACAGAGTGAGGCCCGGGCCGGTACGAGTTGGAGCGCACGAACACGCGCAACGGATGCACAACGCCTCGGATTGTTTATCCGTCGCGGCTTGCAAATGGCTGGAGTAATGGCGGTTTCTCTAACCGCACTACAGGTCTAAGCGATTGAAACTATGACGCCAGAAACAGCAGATGTCCTATCAATGTCCCGGATCGACGGAAATGCTGGTCCGGCGCTAATCGACTCGGCGGAGTTGGCGGCACGCTTGCGAGTCCCGGAATCTTGGGTTCGGAATCGCACTCGGGGCCGAACGCCGAGAGAGGAGCGTATCCCGTGCTTACGCCTCGGCCGGTACGTGCGCTTCGAGTGGGGATCGCCTGGGTTGGCGGAATGGCTTGCAAGAAAGCGCCAATAGCTCATCTTTCCTCTTGACTTGCTTACTGGTAAGCAACATAATGCTGAGTATGGGAAAAAAGAAAAACCCGAATGCTCAGGCGCTGGGCAGTCTTGGCGGAAAGGCAAGGGCTAAGACGCTCTCCGATTCCGAAGTGGCCAAGATCGCCAGCAAGGGCGGGCGAGCAAGGGCCGCGAAGCTATCTGCTGCCGAACGCAGCCGGATTGCGAAGTTAGGCGTTGCCGCCCGCGAACTCAAGAGAAAGGGGAAAGGCTAATGAGGAACCGAAAACAAAATGGACAGATCATTCGTATTGGGGATCGCTGGTATGTACGCTACTGGGAACGGCGCAACGTCGGCGGCAACGTCGAACGCAAGCGGGTCTCGCATCAGCTTGGCCCGATTACGACGCGGGGCAAACGCCCACCCGCCGACATCGAGAGCGAAGCCGAACGGCACATGGCAACAGTCAACAGCGGCACAATTCCTGCCGAGCGAATTGTCACAATCAGCGATTTTGCGGAGCGGGTTTACCTGCCGTGGATTGAGCAACACAAACGGCCCTCGACGGCAAAGGGCTACCGGGACATATGGGAGGATCATCTCAAGCCGCTCTGCGGAGAGGTTTGGCTCAAAGATACGCGGACTTACCACGTTCAAGGCTGGCTGAACCAAATAGGGGCGGGCAAGCTGAGCCGCAACACGCTGAAGCACATCAAGAGTGTTATCAGCGGCAATTTCACTCTAGCGAAGCAGCAGGACTATTTCCAAGGCGAGAATCCCGCCCGCGACACGGCCACCAATCCTGGGGCCACTGAACCCCAAGAGACGTATGCCTACGCGCTTGAGGAAGTACTGGACATCCTGTCTCTGCTTCCTGAGCCCGCCGCGACAGCTTTCGCAGTGGCTGCATACATGGGCCTACGCCATGGCGAGATTCAGGGTCTATTGTGGGAGAACTACCGAGACGGCGAGATGTACGTGTCGCGCTCAATTTGGAATGGCCGGATCAGCGACCCCAAGACTCGCAAAGGGCGGGCACCTGTTCCAGTCATTCGGCAATTAGCAGAGCGACTGGAAATGCATCGGCTGCGTTGCGGGAACCCTCAGACCGGCCCGATATTCGCCAACTCAGTTGGGAAACCGCTCGCGCTTACGAGCGTAGTCAACCGAGTGATTCTTCCCGCCCTGAATCGGTGTGAGCGATGCGGCAAGGCGGAGCTGAACCACCCGATAATCGATCACGAATATAAGCGAGATGATCGCCTCCCCGAGTGGCACGGCTGGCACGCGGCACGGCGCGGTCTTGGGAGCAACCTCTACCGCTTGGGAGTGCCGGACATGGTGATTCAACGAATACTGCGTCACGCGAACGTTAGCACGACAGCGACGTACTACATTAAGACTGCGGCTGATGATGTGCGGAATGCAATGACGAAACTGGAGAAGCGAATTGCGGCGTCCGAACGAGGCGAACTGCAGAGATTCGAGGCGAACGCCCCAGCATCGCCTCAAGCGAGATCGGCGGTCCAGTGAGGGGCATAGACGGGCCGCCACTTTGAACGAAAGGTGAGGCATACTCATGGAACCTAGCGAACCAAATCCTTTGATAGATGGTAGGAGCCCTGATTCTGGCGATTCTGCCCGGTGTTCGCGCCTCGCCACGGACCAACCGCTGCTAATCTCTATTTCCTTTGACAACATCGACGAATTGGGAATCTTGAATGCCAAGCATCTGCCTACATGCGTGGCGCGTAGCTTGTTCGGCTTGTTCGAAATACTCGGAGAAAGCAAATACTCTAACGTGATAGCGATAGCTGATGTACGCCTGTATCCAAGATGTAACAGGGAAAACGCTCGTCACCCTCGTCTCACCGATGAATAGTTCCTCCAGTTTTCTGAAGTCCGGGGGCTTCGGTACGTCTAGCCAAACTCCGGCTTTAGTGATCGCCGCCTCAGGGGTTGACGCCAAGTCTGGCATCATTCTCATTAACTCCTCGGCCAATAAGGCTTCAAACTGCTGAATTAGCTGCTGGGTTTTCTCTTTCTGCAGCAGGTCCGACAGGAACTTGCTTAACTTCGCACTCTCTTTATGCGGAACGTGGGCTGTGAGACCAACGACTTGCCTCGGCAAGAGCCGATCCACCACTCGCTCCCGATATTCGGATATGTCTGCATCGTCAAGGCGAAAGACGGGTCCATCGAGGGCGTGATCGGTCATCCGAAGAAACTGCGCGATTAAGTCTGCATCAGTCAAGCCCGCCTCACGCCACTTCCTGACGCGCCGCTGAATCAGGCGCATTAACATGCCTTCCGCAGCTCTCACTTTCTTGTGGTGATAGATGTAACTAAAGAGCATGAACTTGCAGATGATAATCTGTTCAATCGTGTTAATGGCTTGCTTGGGGAGCTGTAACTTGTAACCCTTGTAGAAGTCGTATTTCGCACCTGAAGATGCCGAATGTCGCTGTGGATTCGTACCTATTGCTTGGTACAAGACTTGTAAGCGACCTTCGCCGTCTGCCAGTCTTTGTTCAGCTACGTCCACGGTGTACAGGTAACGCTCCAGATCATACCGAAGCGGTAAACCAGCCGCCGCAGCATCGCGCAAGAGGTAGTCAAGCTTGTCAGCATCGAGATCTGAAGAAATAATGTCTCCGAGAAACTGCAGTTGCGGATAGTTAGACCGACCGACGATCAGAAGCGACACGTTTTCAGGATCGACCTCGCTTTCACTCTCATCGGGATCTAAAACCTTGTTCTTTGCCCGATCCAGGAGCTGTCTCAGCGCACTCGTTCGGCTAATACAGAAGGAAAGAACCTCTCCTTCTCCTTTTGCAGTGCCCACGAATCGACTCAGTTCACTTGCGGCCTGTGACAGGAGCGGTATCTTGGAATAGACCTGTTCAGAAGTATGGCTGTGTAGACTGTGCCCGGTGTCATGCAGCAACGCTGCAAGTCTAAGTTCGGCGCGCCAGCTCGACACAGTAACCGCGAAATCTCGGCAAGAAGGATAGATTTCATCAGCGATTTTCCGGAGTTTCTTCTGGTGCTGGCGTACGAGCGAGTCGAATACGCGGGACGCCATGATGCAGACACCAAGCGAGTGTTCGAACCTCGTGTGGTGCGCACAGGGATAGACGAAATATGCCAAACCGGTCTGATGAATGTTACGAAGACGTTGAAAAACTGGGCTATCGATGACGGCGAGTTCGCGCCAA
This sequence comes from uncultured Acidobacteriaceae bacterium, assembly GCA_963791975.1. Taxonomy (GTDB): domain Bacteria; phylum Acidobacteriota; class Terriglobia; order Terriglobales; family Acidobacteriaceae; genus Bog-257. The sequence continues at coordinate 1,166,253 of CAWBUJ010000001.1, forward strand.
CTGAAAACGTTTGTTCCCCACAGATTGTCGTGAATGACTTTGGAGGGTCTCAGTCCGAGGTAGGGATGTGTAGGGTCCGAACCAAAATACTGCGGGTACTCGGAGGAAAGCCAAGCGTCGATTGTCCGAGTGACCTGTTCGAGTTTCGGGTAATGCTCCGATAAGTCAGCAGCCATTTCAAACTGCTAATTGCGTCTCCGCGCGCTGAGCCGCTTGGGCTATGAAGGTTCTGAGACCGGGATCTAGTTCTGTTCTCCAAAGATCCCCGACCTCCTGGTTCAGTTTGACGCTGTCGTATGCTGGGTTAGCGGCCGTCATGCAGCCCGTCCAGTGCAGTGCATGAAGATATTCAGAAAGCTCGCGGCTCTTTGGGTACTCGCCGTTCCAATCAAAGAAGAGATTCCGAAGGAACTGAGGCTTGTCAGCAACGTCGGGCTCCGTTTTGAACGAATAGAAAAGCTCGTGCCACGGACGCTCATCTTTGAAATGCAATTCGCGAGGACCTAATTGAATTAGCAATTGTTGAACGAAATCGCCCAGAGTGATGTCCGCTGAATTCATCCCATCTTCCTCTCAGTGACGCCAAGCGCGCCCCATTGTAATTCCTGCCGCCGCTTGGAGGCACGTTAATTGTTTGTTCAGGAACTCCGTCTTCATTTTTATGCCCGCGCGCCCAAGGCGCGATTATGTTCGTATTTTATTCGCCTTTTGGCAAGTTATGTCAATAATATTTACATTGCTGCTGTCAAATGTCAATATATCTGACATGGAATTTGGGGAAAGCATCAAGGCAGCAAGGAGAAAACGCGGTATCAGTCAAAAACAGCTCGCCGCGAAGGCAGGCATCAGCCGCCCGAGCCTCATCGCATACGAGACAGGCAGGACTCCTCCGAGCATAGACATCGTATCGAAGATCGCGGTTGCTCTAGAAGAATCTGCCGCGTTGGATGAAGAACTCGTTGTGGATGGCGACTACGTCATTAGAAGACTAGTGTCCGCTCGAAGAACAACGCCAGCCGAACAGCAACTTTGCCTTGAGTTCGACCAGGAAGTGGTTTTCGCAGACGCAACAGTGCGTATAAAACCCACTCGCGAGACGATCATGATTACGGCTATACTGCCAAATCGCTCCCGCCTTGCGTAGACCACCTCGAAGGTTTATTACCTGGGAGTTCTTTCGTCTGGCAAGATTCCTCAGCCAATTTGCGGCTACTTGGATCACGTCGGTCGGCACTCTTAGCACACCCCGAGAGAACAAAGAGCTGAACCTAACGGACACTTTCGGGACACTGCAGCTTCTCTCTACGAGCACAAAGAGCAAGGGAAGAAATCCTTTAACGCTCTTAATTGCAGGAACCTGGCGGAGAGGGGGGGATTCGAACCCCCGATACAGCTTTTGACCGTATAACGGTTTAGCAAACCGCCGCCTTCAGCCACTCGGCCACCTCTCCGCGGCGTGTTGTCATTAGCTTACTACATGCCTGCCAATTCGTCTGCCGGCGCGATGCCCGGTCCAACAGGCGCACTGGCCCGACCGCCCAATTACGAACCCTCGAAGCCCGCGAGAAGAACACGCACTTCATGAACCATTGAAGAATGCGCCGCTCCACTAGAAGCTGCGGAACGGGCCTCCCGCAAATGCCGGCGAATCGATCGGCAAGAACGACCCGAAGCCGGGTAATTGGCCGTCAGCTAGTCTTCCGTGTGAGGCCTCATCTGGCCGGAGCGCAAGTACCGGTTGTGCCAGCCCAGTGACTCGCTCAGCAGGTGCGGCGTGTGGCGTCCGTACGACAGGCGCTCGGCGCGGTTGAGGTAGTCGAGCAGCAGCGGTTTGTAGTCCGGCGCGGCGCACTTCTCGATGATGAGGTGAGCACGCTGTCGAGGCGAGAGTCCGCGCAGGTCAGCCAGACCCTCCTGAGTGACGATCACCTGGACGTCGTGCTCGGTGTGGTCCACGTGCGAGGCCATGGGAACGATGGTCGAGATGGTTCCCTTCTGCGCCGTCGATGGGGCCATGAAGATGGAGAGATACCCGTTGCGCGCGAAGTCGCCCGAACCGCCAATGCCGTTCTGGATACGCGATCCCATCACGTGGGTGGAGTTGACGTTGCCGTAGATGTCGGCCTCGATCATGCCGTTCATGGCGATGACGCCGAGCCGGCGGATGATTTCGGGATTGTTGGAAATCTCCTGCGGGCGCAGCACGATCTGCTTGCGATAGCTCGCTATGTCGGCATTGACTTCGGTCAGCATCTCCGGACCGAGAGAAAACGCAGTGGCTGACGCGGCTGTAAGCTTGCCCGATTTTAGCAGGCGAATCATGCCGTCCTGAATGACCTCGGTGTACGAGGTGAGGCCCTCGAACGGCCCTTCCTCCAGGCCGAAGAGCACAGCATTGGCGATGTTGCCCACGCCCGATTGCAGCGGCAGCAGCGTCTCTGGCATGCGGCCCTTCTTCACTTCCCAGGCAAGAAACTCGAGGATGTGTCCCGCGATGCGGCGCGAGGCGTCGTCCGGCGGCTTGAACGCGCTGTTGCGGTCGGGTGAATCGGTAAGCACGACTGCGACGACTTTTTCCGGCGGCACAAGCAGATAAGGGCTGCCGATGCGCTGGCCGGTGTGGGTCAAGGGAATGGGTCCGCGGTTCGGCGGCGGCTGCAGCCCATAGTAGATATCGTGCATGCCTTCGAGTTCCATCGGCTGCCAGGCGTTGACCTCGATGATCACGCCTTCGGCCTGCTCGATCCACGTCTTGTTATTGCCCAGCGAGGAGCTGGGCACCAGGCGGCCGTCTTCCAGCACCGCAGTGACCTCGATGAGCGCCAGGTCAAGCTTGCCAAGGAATCCGTATTCCACGAACTGCGCCACGTGGCTGAGATGGATGTCCATATACTCCATCTCGCCGGCGTTGATGCGCTTGCGGGTCTCGGGGTCGGACTGATAAGGGAGGCGCAGATGAATGCCGCCAGCCATGGCGAGCGCTCCGTCCAGTTCGGGACCGGTGGAAGCGCCGGTGAAGATGCTGACCTGGAATTTCTGCCCGCGCAGGTTGGCGTCGGAGATGCGGCGCGCGAGCGCCAGCGGCACCGCCTTGGGATAGCCGGAGCCGGTAAATCCGCTCATGCCGACCTGATGGCCGGAATGGATGAGCGCAGCGGCTTCTTCGGCGCTCATGATGCGGTTGGCGATGCTGGAGTTGAGGACGCGCGAAGTCGAGGAAACGGTGGCAGTAGACATCGTAGCAATGCCTTTCAGTCGTAAGAAGTCTAGGAGTGCAAACTATAACGATAGGAGGATTGAGCGGCGGCGTCTGTGAGGTGAGTCACACGGTGAGAGAGAGATGGGTACGACAAAAAGGGCAGGACGCTGGGTCCCGCCCGTGTCTCATGGATTTGGCTAACTCCCAGTTACCGCCTTACCGGGTGCAGCCGGTCTTCGATTCCCAGCGAGCAATCCGGATTTACGTTCTGGATGTAGATGTCGTTCTCGCCGTTGCGATCGTCCTCCCAGGCGACGGCGGCGAGGCCGGAGGAGGCGATATTCGTGGACAGCCGGAACTTATCGGCCGACGCGGTTGAGACCCCGAACTGCGAGCACACGGTATTGCCCGCGCCGTCGAGCTTGGCGGCATAAAGCGTACCCGCGCCGTATCCGGGAGAATCGACCCAGAAGACCAGCGCGCCACTGCCGGTCTGCACGTTCTCCACCCAGTTCTGAGTGTCGTTGCCGAGAGGCACGATCGGCAATCCGGAGTCGCCCCACTGGCGCGCGCCGGCGGAGTTGAACTTCTGTCCGGAGACGCCATTCTCAAACTGGTTGGAATCCTCTTCCGTCCAGAAGAGGAAGGTCTCCTGCGTCGACGGGTTGTAAGAAGCTGAAGGCGACACCCTCACATCGGACTGGTTAGTCGATCCCACCGCGCCGTTGTGTCCGAAGGCCTCGGTGCCGTCCGACAGGATGTGCTGGGCATAGACCTGAAGGCTGGGGCTGTTGGTGTACCAGGAAAAGACTGCGCCGCCGTCGCTGTCGGGGACGAAGTAGGGGAACTCGCCAAATTGCAGCGAGCCGCCATCGAAGACTTTGACGTTCCCGGTCCAGAGAATTTTGCCGGCGGCTGAAATCTTGTTGGCGTAAAGATAATTGTTGCTGCCGTATCCCTTGTTGCGCACCCAGGAGACGATGACCGACCCGTTATCGGAGGCGTGCAGATCGGCTATCGAATAGTTGTAACCGGACTCTTGCAGCACGACGCCGTAGTTGAACGCATTGCCGCCTGCCCACTGCGGGTGGCCGTTGGCATCCAGCTTTTGCAGGACGACCGAACTGTTGCTGGTCCAGGCGACCACCACGTATCCGTCACTGGTGGCGGCAATCTTCGGCGACGCATGAAACGCGGAATCGAAGGTCATGGCCACGCCCGAAGCTCCCCACAGCGGCTGCCCTGAGGAACTCATCTTGGCGGCCGTGACCTGGGGATTGTTGGGGTCTTTGCGATCGTCGAGGAAAGCCAGCAACGCGTTGCCATCGGCGTCGGCAGCCAGGCCATAGTCCTCGGTGGAGCTGAGGGTGAGCTTCGCTACCTGGACGCCATCATGCGGAAACTGCTCGTAGCCGCTGGGATTGAGGAGTTGATAGTACACATCGTAGCCGTTGGGCGGCGGATCGTTAGGGTTGTTGTTGAACCAGCTTACATACCAACTATTGTTGGGCAGCGGCAGCACCTTGGGCTGGACCTGATCGGCGCCGGGAATGTTGGAGAGCGCGAGGTTTTGATTGGGATCGGAAGACCACTGGGCCCATGCGGCAGAGGCAAACGTGAGTACAAGTAGGGACAGAAGGAAAGTGCGAAACGCGGAATGCATGGATTCTCCTCTCAAAATCTGACCAGAGAATATTACCGCTTATCGCGCTTCTCCGGACGGTTCACCCGCCATTGCGGCCTGCAGCTTTGTTCTCGCGACTTTGGGACTACCTATTATCCAGTTGATTACTCCCCCTCCCCCCTCCCTGTTGTTTAGAATCATGAGATTACAAACTTTTTCTCTGTAAACGATTGACCCCCATAGGTTTACAAGCAACTGCTTTATTTGCAATACTTACGGGGCAACATTGCGGCTCGCTCCGAGGGGCCTTCGAAGCAGACAGTCAGAATGCAGGAATCAAACTAGCCCTCACGAATCGGTTCCTATCCCCATCCACTATCCACTGAGCTGTCAAAGAACGTTTCCAGCGCCAGCCTCTGTGGCGGCGCGCACGTGGGCGCTGAGCCTACCAGATCAAGACTATGCTTCCGCGCTCGCCGAGCCCAAGCGAAAAAGCGCCTGCTTAACCAAACTTAACGGAGATTTCCCGAAACGGAACACGCGAATCTCGGCCTCACGTGCGCCGCCGCAGGCGCGAAAAATCTTAGCCCAGGCGAAAGGCGGGTGTGGATTACGATCCGCGATACGAATTCGGATGATTTTGGTGCCGTCCCTACGGGACTCCGGTTCTTATTAAACGTTTACCCAGCGCCGAGGCGCTGGGCTAAGATTTTTCGCGCCTGCGGCGCTTGGGCGCGGCCATCTCAAGCAGCCTGCCAACGTCCCGCTAATGCTGGACACGAACCCATAACACCTCTGCCTGCTGAGAATCGCCAACCATTAGCTCGTCGGCGGGAGTGATTGGAATCCCATAGCGTGAGCCCCGAAGGGGCGAGAAATCTTAGCCCAGCGCCTCGGCGCTGGGTAGGCTTGAATTAACGATCTGAGTCCCGTAGGGACGGCACAACAAACATTACGCTGTGCCACAGGTCACCGCATCAGGCGCCATTCTTCATTAGCATCCCTCCATGTCGCACACCCATGCTTCGAACCTGGTGCACTGCGTCTTCAGCACCAAGGACCGCGCCAACCTCATCGAGAACCCGAATTCGCTTTGCCGTTACATGACCGGGATTGCCAAAGCCAAGCACATCACTCTGCTCGCCGCCGGAGGGACCGCGAACCATCTTCATCTGCTCATCTCGTTGCCGCCGGCCATGCCTCTGGCGCAGGCGATGCGGGACCTCAAAGGAAACACGTCGCGCATGCTGGGAGAAATGGGTCGGCGATTCGCCTGGCAGGAAGGTTATGGAGCGTTTAGCGTCAGCCATTCGCAACGGCAGGTGGTGGCCGATTACATCGCGAACCAGGCGACGCATCACCGGAGATGGAGCTTCGAGCAGGAGTTTGTGGCGTTGTTGCGTAAGGCGGGTGTGGAATACGATCCCCGATACGTGTTTGGATGATTCTTGTGCCGTCCCGACGGGACTCTGGGTTCTTATTAAACGCTCACCCAGCGCCGAGGCGCTGGGCTAAGATTTTTCGTCCCGCAAAGCGGGACTGGGCCCTTGTGAGCTCGACATCCTCACCTCCGCAAGCGAAATCTCCAAGCTGGGCTCGTCGGTGCGGGCACCCATTTCAATGGTATTACGACAGCGCGAGCGCCGCAGGCGCGGAAAATCTTAGCCCCGCCCTTTCAGGGCGGGGTACGTGTTGCATATGACGATGAGTCCCGTAGGGACGGCACAGGAACCACCCACGCACGCGTTCTGGACGATGATCGACACCTTGTCTTGCGCAGCAGGGGTCAAGAAAGTTGTGTCGTCCCTACGGGACTCGGGGTTCGTTATTAAACGCTCTCCCAGCGCCGAGGCGCTGGGCTAAGATTTTTCGCGCCTGCGGCGCTCGGGCGCAGCAATTCCCAATGCGACTCATATCATGATTTTGGATTGGCACAGGATGATTCGTGTGCCGTCCCTACGGAGTCTGTGTCATAGCTCGAATCAAAATGATGCTGTGGAACAATCGTCCGAGATTCGCCTTGAATCAGCCGCGCAGCGGCGACATTTGTGTTAGCCGCGGGCGTAAGCCCGCGGTCAAGTGGGAGATAGACCGAGCCGCGGAGCGGCGGCACGAGTTATGACACAGACACCTACGGGACTCTGGGTTCTCATTCAACGCTCTCCCAGCGCCGAGGCGCTGGGCTAAGATTTTTCGCGCCTGCGGCGCTCGCTCGCAGGTATTTCCATCTGTAATGCAAATACCGCATGATCCGTCGGGATTGATGGAGGTAGGGTGTGCGGATACCTCGGGTTCGAGTCCCGCTTGCGGGACGAAAAATCTTAGCCCAGTGCTTCAGCACTGGGTAAGCGTTCAATAGAAACCCAGAGTCCCGTGGGGACGGCACAAGTATCAACAGAACATCGCGCAATTGGAATCGCCCCGCCCGAGCGCCGAAGGCGCGAAAAATCTTAGCCCCGCCCTTAAGAGCCTGTTACGAAACTCTTGCTTACTCCGCTCAGGAGCGACGGATATTCGGACCACTCGGTTCCCCAACGCATTATGCGGGGCACCGGTTTTCCGGTTGGGCTAGCGGGCCAGGGCGGCTCGTAAGCTTATGCCTCCCAGCACCGCCATCATGCGCTTGAGGTTGTAGGCCATCATCGCCAGGCTGATTTCCGTTTGCGCGCCGCCGCACCCACGCAGCAAAAAGCGCGGATGTCCGAAACTGCCATACTTGAGCGCGGCAAACACCCGCTCCACCACACAGCGTCGCAGTCGCATGGCTTCTGCCGTTGCCCGCTGCTGCATGCGCTGCAGTGCCGCTTCGTAAATGTGCCGCTTCACCGTTCGCCGTGCCGCCGTGGTGCAATGCGCCCGCAAGGGACAGGCTCCGCACACCGCCGCCTCGCCTACATACACCACCTGTCGCCGCTTTTTCTGCACTGCTTTCCGCTGCAATCTCTGGCCCGCCGGACACACCATGGTGTCGGTGGTCTGGTCGTGATAAAACTCGCTCCCCGCGAACATCTGGCCATCGCCTTGACTGTTCACGCTGCGATTGGCCGCCACGTGCGGCTCAATCCCGCGCGCTTCACACCCCGCCGCCTGCTCTCCGTTGGAGTAGCCCGCGTCCGCCACCACGTGCAGCGATTCCGGCGAGCCCACCGCCTGCTGCGCCGCCTCCGCCATCGGCAGCAGACTGCGATTGTCCGTCGCCTCCGTGGTCACCGCTTGTGCCACGATAATGCCGCACTCGGCATCCACCGCCGCCTGCACGTTGTACGCCGGACGCTTGCCCTCCGTCGTCCGCATGAACCGCGCCTCCGGCTCAGGATCGTTGCCCAGCTTCTGCAGCGCCGCCTGCATCGCGCTGTGGTCGATCACTACGTCATCTTGCGCGTCGGCCGCTTCCATCTCCTGCAGATAGCGCTCTACAGCATCCCGCTCGCGTACCCGCTGGGCGCTGCTCACCGCGCGAAACTTCGAGCCGTCGATTGCCACCCACTCGCCCCGCACTAAACCCACCTCGCGCGCCAACCGCACTAACTCCGCTCCCGCCGCCTTCACCGCCTCGCGATGCAGGCGCCGAAACTCCGCAATCGACTTGTAATCGGGCCGCAGCCGTCCCAGCAGCCACATCACTTCCACGTTGCGCACGCACTCCGCCTCCAGCCGCCGCGACGAACGCAGCTGGTTCATGTAACCGTACAAGTACAGCTTCAGCAGATCGCGCGGATCGTAGCCCGGCCGCCCTGTCTCCGCCGGCTCGGCGCGCTCGAATCCCAGCTCCTGCATCCCCAGCCGCTTCACGAACGCTTCGATTACCCGACACAGATGATCGGCGGGAAGGAACTCGTCCAAGGTTAGCGGAAACATCGTCACTTGCTCCCGCGCTTCGCCTGTGATGTAGGCCATGTGGCTAAACTAACCTTTATCCGCACTCACTGCCATAGCCTCTTGCCCTAAGTGCCGAGTTTCGTAACAGGCTCTTAAGGGCGGGGTAGGCTTGAAGTAGTATCCCAGTCCCGTAGGGACGGCACAAGAACCATCCGAACACGAGTTCGCACAATTCTGCCCTTCGTGCGCTCTTGATGGCCGACCGCCGACAGTTCTACCCCAGCAGCCCTCTCAGCACGTACTGCAAAATCCCTCCGTGCTGGTAATACTGCACTTCCTGCGGAGTGTCGATGCGCACCGTCGCGTCGAACTCAGTGGTTGTGCCATCGGCTTTGGTGGCGCGCACCTTCACCGTCTTGCCGGGAGCGAAGTTCTTCAGCACATCGGTGACGCCAACGATGGCAAACGACTCCTCGCCGGTGAGGCCGTGAACTTCGGCGGTCTCGTCGTCAAGGTACTGGAGCGGCAGGATGCCCATGCCCACCAGGTTGGAGCGATGGATGCGCTCGAAGCTTTCGGCCAGCACCACGCGCACGCCAAGCAGCAGCGGGCCCTTGGCGGCCCAGTCGCGCGACGAGCCTGAACCGTACTCCTTGCCGGCGAGCACCATCAGCGGCACACCCTCGGCGCGGTACTTCTCGGCGGCGTCGAAGATGAACATCTCCTGCCCGTCGGGCAGGTGGCGAGTGTGCGGGCCCTCGCGCTCGGGAACCAACTTGTTGCGCAGGCGCACGTTGGCGAAGGTGCCGCGCATCATGACTTCGTGATTGCCGCGGCGCGATCCGTAGGAGTTGAAGTCCACCGGCTGCACGCCATGTGCGATCAGGTATTGTCCCGCCGGGCCGTTGTGCTTTATTGAGCCGGCCGGCGAGATGTGGTCGGTGGTGACGCTGTTGCCCAGGTAGCAAAGCACACGGGCCCCGGTGATGTCCTTCACCGGCGGAGGGGTCTTCGGCATCTTCTCGAAGTAGGGAGGATGCTTGACGTAGGTCGAACCGGCGTCCCAGGCGAAGGTCTCGCCTTCGGGGACGTTGAGGCTGCGCCAGCGCTCGTCGCCCTTGAAGACGTCGTTGTAGCTGTTCTGAAAGAGATCGCCGGTAATATATTTGGCGACCACGTCATTCACTTCCCTATTGGTCGGCCAGATGTCCTTCAGGTAAACCGGCTCGCGCTTGCCGTTGCGGACGTAGCCAAGCGGCTCGTTGTACATATCGATGTCGGCGCGCCCGGCGAGCGCGTACGCCACCACCAGCGGCGGGGACATCAGGTAATTGGCGCGCACCTCGGAGTTGATGCGGCCTTCGAAGTTGCGATTGCCGCTCAGCACCGAAGCCACCACCAGGTCTTTGTCGGCGATGACGCTGGAGACTTCCTGCGGCAGCGGACCCGAGTTGCCGATGCAGGTGGTGCATCCGTAGCCCACAAGGTGGAACTTCAACTTCTCCAGGTAGGGCATGAGGCCGGAGCGGGTGAGGTATTCGGTGACCACCATGGAGCCGGGCGCGAGCGAGGTCTTCACCCACGACGGGACCTTCAGTCCCTTCTCGACCGCCTTCTTCGCCAGCAAACCGGCGGCGACCAGCACCGACGGATTCGAGGTATTGGTGCAACTGGTGATGGCGGCGATCACCACGCTGCCGTGGTTCAACGCCTTGTCGAGCACGACATGCTCTTCGACAACGTCGGCCTGCGAATCCATGCCCGCGGGATGTCCACCTTCGCTTTCCCAGCGCGCTTCCTGCTTGGCCGGAACGTGCTGACCGGGTTTCAGCAAGGTCGGCAACGCCTTCTCGAACGCCTTGGCGGCCGCCGAGAGCGCCACGCGGTCCTGTGGACGCTTCGGTCCGGCGATGCTCGGCTCGACGGTCGCGAGATCGAGCTCCAGCACATCGCTGTACTCGGCCTCGGGCGTGTCGGCGGTGTGAAACAGTCCCTGCTCCTTGCAATAAGCCTCGACCAGGCTGATCTGCTCCGCGCTCCGTCCACTGAGGCGGAGATAGCGCAGCGTCTCTTCGTCCACCGGGAAGATGCCGCAGGTGGCGCCGTATTCCGGCCCCATGTTGGCGATGGTGGCGCGGTCGGCGAGCGCGAGATTGCCCAGACCCGGTCCGAAATATTCCACGAACTTGCCGACGACGCCTTTCTTGCGCAGCATTTCGGTCACGGTGAGCACCAGGTCGGTCGCGGTCGAACCTTCGCGCAACTGGTTCTTCAGGCGCACGCCGACAACCTGCGGGATCAGCATGGACACCGGCTGGCCGAGCATGGCGGCCTCGGCTTCGATTCCGCCGACGCCCCAGCCCAGCACGCCCAGACCGTTGATCATGGTGGTGTGCGAGTCGGTGCCGACCAGCGTGTCGGGATAAGCCAGCGGCTTGCCCGTCTCGCCGTTGGCGCCGATAAACACCACGCGCGCCAGGTATTCGAGGTTGATCTGGTGCACGATGCCGGTATCGGGCGGCACGATGGCGAAGTTCTTGAACGCGGTCTGTCCCCAGCGCAGGAAGGCGTAGCGCTCTTTGTTGCGCGAGAACTCGAGTGCGGCGTTGAGTTCGAACGCCTGCGGAGTGCCAAACTCATCCACCTGCACCGAGTGGTCGATGACCAGCTCCGCCGGCTGGAGTGGATTGATCAGCTTGGGATCGCCACCCAGCGCCTTCATGGCGTCGCGCATGGCGGCGAGATCGACCACCGCGGGCACTCCGGTGAAATCCTGCAACAGCACGCGGCTGGGCATGAACGCGATCTCCTGCGAAGGGACGCTCTTGCCGGTCCACGAGGTGAGCGCGCGCACGTCATCGGCCTTCACCGACTTGCCGTCTTCGCGGCGCAGCAGGTTCTCCAGCAGAATGCGCAGCGAGTACGGCAGGTGGCCGGTAGCGCACCCGTGCTTTTCCACAGCGTCAAGACGGTAGATTTCAAACTCGCGCTTGCCCACGCGCAGAACGGAACGACTGCCAAAGCTGTTCATGAATGAGTCCCTTCTATATTGAGGAGCTGTAACAGGGCGCGGATTCCAACAACGCAGTACCGTCTATCTTAAATCGGGCGGGACGGAATGGGATAGTGGAATGGCAAAGGGACGGCGGAGGCCAATCTCCAGATGCTTCGTATCATTCGTGCGGCGGCAGGTGGGCTCCAGATCAAGGTTGGCCGCCAGTTCCGGCGAAACTTCGCAGAACAGCTCCGGTTGCAGTTCGGCCAGATGCGACAGTTGCCGCGACATACCGCCGGCCGTGTGGTGCTCCGTCAGGCGAGCGCATCGATTGGCGCTCTCTGGTTTGCTTTATTGAGATGCTCAGAAGGATGAACGCCACAATAAATCCAGCATCCGCAGGCGGTGCTTCCATCGGCCTTCAGTTTCCTGAAACTGCCCAGGAGGTCGCCGGTGGCAAGATCGCGGCCATTGATCTCCTTCAGCACGTCCGTGATGTTCGGCTCTTCGCGGTAGCCGTGAGTGCCGTACTTCCAGGTAAGCGCCTGAAGCGGAGCGTAAAGTTGCTCCATAGTCCGGCTGGGGCCGTGTGCTTCTTGACGTAGCTGTGAAAGTCGTTGGCGCCGGCGTCGAAGAACGGCAGGTGCGTTCGCGCGTCTCCCAAACGCGGTCCGCGACCATGTCCATCGCAGATTCCAGATCGAGGTCTTCCCATCCGGTAGAGAACGGCCGGCGGTGCTTCACGGTCAGCAGGCGGTTGGAGTGGGTGTGCAGTTCGAACGTGTCGGCCCCTTTAGGGCAGAGCCGGCCACGCGAAATTGGGGAACCGGGATCGCCCTCAATCGATATCAGTTCTCCATCCTTGTGAAATACCACCTGCCCGCATCCCACACCGCAGTAAGGGCAGATCGATGGCGTGGACTCGGCATCCTGGTTCTTGGGAAGCAGGTGGCGGGTCCGTTGGCTCATCGCCTCCGGACCTGTACCATCCGCTCCTGTCTGGATCTGGCGGATCAGTGGCCACTGCTGGAGCAGTCTCTTGATCATGATTGGCTCGACATACTGTAATCGCCCCGGTAGAAAGCCCGCAACTTACCAACATAGAGGACCAGCCGGCTTAGGCTGCATTTGGATAAGCGATCGTGCTCAGCAAAGCGTTGGCAGCCTGGCGCGAGTCGAGCCTGGTATGCTGCGCTACGATTGGGACATCGGAACGAATAATGCTGGAGAAGTCGGTGCCGCGGGGAATCGTCTCCGGTTCGCCAAGATCGTTGAAGCGCACGTGACGGGTGCGTCGCGCCGGTACCGTCACCCGGTAAGGGCCAACGGGATCGCGATCCGAGTAATAAATGACGATCTCCACGTGTGCGTCCCGGCCGGAGCTGTTCAACAGGCAGACGGCTTCGTGACTCGTCATTTCAGGGGCGGTCCCGTGACTCTCCGGTGGAATGTACCCCTCGGCAATGACCCACTCCTTCACTCCCACTGCTCTATCCTTCATTTTTTCCTCCACTGGCCGTAACTTGTGAAATCGCCTACGCCGCCGTTCTCTGCTGCATCGTCTCGAGTTTCGTCCTGGTTTTCGTTTTCTTAGTGGTCATGTCATAGATCGCGGCCAGGGCCCCCAGAGCTGCGACCGCCAGCCACTCCCAGTGTGTCTCGGCCAGCAATTCCAGGCTGTGCTTGCGGGCACGATCGTCGAAAGCCCCATGTGCACCATGATCGCCGGTTGCGGGTTGCCATAGATTGTTGAAGCGGTTCGGGTCTTCCGCACCGTCATATTGCTGCGCGTCATAACCCGTGCGCGCCAGATAACGGTCGGCATACGACGGCACAAGTTTGTTCCCCACGACGGCCTCAACCACCGACCACGCGGCATAATATTCGCGCCGCGATGGGTGATGCGCCGCGTAGTAGATGGCGCGCGCAGCCACCTCGGGCTGATAAATCGGCGGTACCGGTTGTGCCTTCCGCGGAAGGCGGCTTTTTACCCATCCAAATTGAGGCGTATTGAGCGCCGGCATCTGCACGATCGTCGTCTGCACGTGGCTGCGGTCATGCAGAAGTTCGGTGCGCAGCGATGCGTAGAAGCCCAGCACTGCGTGCTTTGAGGCACAGTAGGCCGCCTGCAACGGAATACTGCGATGGGCCAACGCCGAGCCGACGTGAACGATCGTGCCCCGGTCGCGCGGCAGCATGTACTTCAACGCGGCCAGGGTCCCGTAGACGTAGCCCAGATAGGTGACCTGTGTCACGCGCTCGAACTCTGCGCCGGTCATCTGCTTGATCGGAGAAAACACCGAGGTCATCGCGTTATTGACCCAGATATCGATCGGCCCCAGTTTGTCTTCCACTTCCTGGGCCGCCGCCGCCACCTGGGCGGCATCCGCAACATCGGTGGGCAGGACCAGAGCTTTGCCGCCAGCCGCCTCGACCTCGTGGCGCGCGCCTTCCAATCCATCGCGTCCGCGAGCGACCAGGCCTATCCACGCGCCATGCCGGGCGAACTCCCGGACCGCGGCGCGCCCTACGCCAGCGGACGCTCCCGTGATTACCACCACTTCATGTTTTTTCACCGCTTTGCTCCTCCTAAACCAGTTCCCGCACTTTGTCGGAGGCGACGGTGAGCGCAATCTTGCTGCGGTTCGGCTCGCCGCGCGCCAGTGACTCGGCAAAATGAAGCGCCTGCTGGACTTTGACCTTGCCGGGCAGCGGAGGCTCGAAAGGATCGACCACTGCCTCCAGGATCGCCGGACCGGGCGCATTCAGAAGCCGCTCCACCGCATGAGCGCAATTCTTCGGGTCGTCCACGCTGTAGCCCACTCCGCCGCAGGCGTGGGCAAAGGCCACGAAGTCGATAGGACTCAGCTCCACCCCGTACTCCGGATTGCCCAGGAATACCATCTGCTCCCACTTGATTTGCCCGAGGGTATTGTTCTTTATGACCACAACTTTGATCGGCAGATGGTATTTGACGGCCGTGGCGAAGTCGGCCATCAACATGGAGAAACCACCGTCTCCGACAAAGGCAATGCATTGCCGCTCGGGATAAGCGAGCTGCGCCGCCAGAGTGTAGGGCAGACCCGGCGCCATGGTTGCGAGCGTACCGGAGAGGCTGTACATCTGGCCGCGCTTGGCGCGGATCTCGCGAGCCCACCAGGTGGCGATGGTGCCGCTGTCACAGCTCACGATGGCATCTTCGCGCAAACGCTTGCCGAGCTCCCAGGCGACTACCTGCGGCTTCATCGGCTTGTCCATTCGGGTGGCGCGCGTTTCGATGACCTCCCACCAGTCCTTCATGCCGGCCTGCGCCTTCTCCAGGAAGCTGCGGTCCTCTTTTTTCTTCAGCAGCGGAATCAGGTGGTGCAGGACGGTCCGGCTATCGCCGACCAGTCCTACCTCGACCGGGCAGCGCAGGCCGATCCGGGTTGGGTCAATGTCAATCTGTACACCTTTTGCCTGACCCGGCTCGGGCAGGAACTCGATGTAAGGGAACGACGTTCCCACCATCAAAAGCGTGTCGCAGTTTTCCATCGCATCCTGCGAGGGCTTCGTGCCCAGCAAGCCGATTGAGCCGGTCGTGTAGGGGCTGTCGTCCGGCACAGCAGCCTTGCCGAGAAGCGCCTTCGCGATCGGAGCGGCCAGCAGTTCTGCCGCATCTTCGAGCTGATCGCCGGCGCCCAGCGCGCCACGGCCGCAGAGTATCGCAACTTTCTTCCCTTTATTCAGTATGTGTGCCGCCCGCTCCAGCTCGACCTGGTCGGGGATCTTGTAGCTTTGCGTGTGAACCGCACTGGTGTGGTGTTTGACGTTACGCTTGGAGCGGTTCCAGCCGCGGACTTCCTGCTCTTGAAAATCGACAGGAATGGTAATGTGAGCGACGCCGCTGTAGGCCAGAGCGGTGCGGCACGCCAGGTCGACCATGTTCTCCACGTGGGTGGCGCCCATGACGCGTTCGTTATACACACAGACATCCATGAACAGCTTGTCCAGTGCGACATCCTGTTGGGTGTGGGTGCCGATCAGATCGTGAAATTGCAAGCCGGTTATTGCCAGCACCGGTACGCCGTCCATTTTCGCGTCATACAAGCCATTCAGCAGATGGATGCCTCCCGGACCGGAGGTCGCAAGACACACCCCGAGTTTGCCCGTGTACTTGGCATACCCGCATGCCATGAAAGCCGCGGCTTCTTCGTGCCTCACGTGGATAAAACGAATCTTGTCCCGATAGGTGCGCAACGACTCCATGATTCCGTTAATTCCGTCCCCGGGCAGTCCGAAAACCATCTCCACGCCCCAATCGAGCAGGCACTCCACAAGCACGTCTGACGCATTCATAATTTTGCGATTTCCTTTCCGTCGCGGTTGTTCAACCGTGGTGGTCTTGTCTCAAGCTCTAATCAGGTGGATGCGGGATGATGGCCTTCCCGTTTGCTCAACAGGCAGGGAAAAGCGCCGAAACATTCGCATGGCCACGCACAAGGGTTGTGCGAGTGCGATGCCGGCGGATGAAGACTCCCGAAGATAACCGTTGCGCCCGTGCCCGCATCTCTGTAGAGCAGTGAACAATGTCATCCTTCCGCATGTTTCGTCACGGCCGGAGTACGAAGTAGTGAGGAGTTGCTCCGCTCAGGTTCCTGTACAAGGCATCGACGTGTCTCTTTACACCGTACAGACGGACCTGCCTGAATCCGACGGGACGCTCGAATGGGACAAGACCACCCTGGTCTTAGTGCACGCTTGGACTCAAGGAAAACGGGGCCTGGGTTACACGTATGCAGATTCGGCGACAGCGGCCTTGATCAAGGGAACATTAACCGACATCGTGGTGGGAATCGACGCCATGGCTCCGTCTGCCGCCTATATGGCAATGTGGCGGCACATCCGCAACCTTGGACGGCCGGGCATCTGCTCCATGGCGATCTCGGCGGTGGACTGCGCTCTATGGGACCTGAAAGCGAAGCTGCTGGATATGTCTCTTGTCAGCTTGCTGGGACAGGTCCGCTCAGGCGCTCCGGTCTACGGCAGCGGTGGCTTTACGTCCTACTCGGATCGGCAGCTGTCGGCGCAACTCTCTGGCTGGGTGGAGCAGGGCATACCCCGCGTGAAAATGAAGGTCGGGCGGAACGCGCCCAGGGATGTGGAGCGCGTGCAGGTAGCGCGCGCTGCGATTGGCCCCTCGGCCGAGCTGTTCGTGGACGCCAACGGCGCATACACCCGCAAGCAAGCCATCGCACAAGCCGGGATCTTCAGCGGCTATGACGTGCGATGGTTCGAGGAACCGGTGTCGTCGGACGATCTCGATGGCTTGCGGCTGGTCCGGGACCGCGCCCCTGCCGGGATGGATGTGGCCGCCGGCGAGTATGGCTACGACATCTTTTATTTTCGCCGCATGCTCGACTCCGGAGCCGTCGACGTGCAGCAGGCCGATATCACGCGCTGCGGCGGAGTGACTGGAATCCTGCAAGTGGCGGCGCTATGCCAGGCGCACAACCTGCCGCTTTCCGGTCACGCCGCTCCGGCGCTCCAAACGCACGTCGCTTGCGCTGCACCTGCGTTTAGAAACCTGGAATACTTTCACGATCACGTTCGCATCGAACGTATACTCTTCGATGGCTTGCCGCAGCTTGTGAACGGCCAACTCTGCCCTGACCTGTCACGGCCTGGGATAGGACTCGAACTCAAGAGTGTCGATGCGGAAAGATACGCCGCCTGAGAGGAGTAAATGCCGAACCACAGAAATCCGCTGATTATGGTTGCAGGCTTGAGCAAGCCGGACCCAGGCCGCCAGAGCTGGCGCGCATCCGCCGAGGTGGACGCCGGCGGACTGGAAATGGAGCTGAGAGCCCAGGTGGAGGGAGAAGTCCGGTTCGATCCCGGAAGCAAGGCGATGTACGCCGTCGATGCCTCCAACTACCGGCAAGTGCCGATAGGAGTGGTGGTTCCCAAATCGAAGGAAGACGTGGTGCAGACGGTGGCTGCCTGCCGCAAATTTGGCGCGCCGGTGCTGTCGCGCGGTGGCGGCACCAGTCTGGCCGGGCAGTGCTGCAATGTAGCCATCGTGATGGACTGGTCGAAGTACATGCACGGCGTTCTGGAGGTGAACCCCAGCGAGCGCTGGGCCAGGGTCCTGCCCGGAACCGTCTGCGACGAGTTGCGCGACAGGGTCTTGAAGGAAACTGACAACCTTCTCACCTGGGGACCAGACCCCGCTACCCACAATCACTGCTGCTTCGGAGGAATGATCGGCAACAACTCCTGCGGGGCCCACGCCCAGATGTCGGGCAAAACCGACAACAATATTGAAGAGCTTGAAGTGCTGCTGTACGACGGCACGCGCATGACCCTGGGCTGGATGAACGATGCCGAACTGGAGGAGCGCAGCGGGCAGAGAGGACGCGTTGGTGACATTTACCGCTACCTGAAGTCACTGCGCGAACGCTACGCCCCTCTGGTGCGGGAGAAGTATCCCCCTATTCCGCGCCGGGTCTCGGGCTACAACCTCGACCAGTTGCTACCCGGCGAGGATGGCCGCTTTAATGTTGCGCGCTCGGTGGTAGGAAGCGAGGGCACGCTGGTGACCGTACTCGAGGCCAAGTGCAAGCTGATCGATGCCAAGGCGGAGCGGGTGGTCCTGATGCTCGGCTATGCCGACGCATACCAGGCTGCCGACCACGTGACCGACATCCTCCCCTTTCAGCCGACCGCCCTTGAGGGCATGGACTACAGGCTTTACCAAAACGTCGAGAAGAAGGGCGGTCCGCATCGGAAATATATCGCCATGCTGCCCGAGGGAAAAGGCTGGCTGATGGCGGAGTTCGGCGCGGAACGAAAAGCGGATGCGTTGCAGGTTGCCCACCGCGTCATGGACATGCTCAAGGGCAGGTCTGACGCCCCCAGCATGAGGTTGTTCAGCGAACGCGAGGACATGGCCCATCTCTGGGAGGTGCGCGAGTCTGGCCTGGGGGCGACGGCGTTCGTTCCCGGCGAGCCCGACACGTGGCCGGGATGGGAGGATTCGGCGGTTGCGCCGGAGAAGCTTGGCGGCTACTTGCGCGAGCTTCGAGCGCTTTACGACAGGTATAACTACAACCCTACGCTCTACGGTCATTTCGGACAGGGCTGCGTGCACTGCCGGGTGGATTTCGACTTCAGCAGCGACGCGGCGATCCGCAAGTGGCGATCGTTCATGGAAGAGGCGACCGACCTGTGCGTGCAGTACGGCGGCAGCCTCAGCGGAGAACATGGCGACGGACAGGCCCGCGGCGAGTTCCTCGACAAGATGTTCGGTGAAGAACTGGTCCAGGCATTTCGCGAATTCAAGTCCATCTGGGACCCGGAATGGAAAATGAATCCGGGTAAGGTCGTGGACCCCTATCGTATGGACGAGAACCTGCGCCTGCGCGGAGATTACCATCCCTGGGAACCGGAGACCCACTTCAAGTGGCCGGAAGACCGCGGCAGCTTCTCGCATGCCACCTTGCGTTGCGTGGGGATCGGAAAGTGCAGACGCAAGAACGGCCCGAAAGCGGGGGACGACACCATGTGCCCGAGCTTCATGGTCACTCATGAAGAGCGCTACACAACGCGCGGTCGCGCCCACCATCTGTGGGAGATGCTGAACGGCGAGGTGATCGCCCAGGGATGGCACGATGAAAACGTCAAGCAGTCGCTTGACCTGTGCCTGGCGTGCAAGGGATGCAAGGGGGACTGCCCGGTCAACGTCGACATGGCGACCTACAAGGCGGAGTTCCTGTCGCATTACTGGGAAGGACGGCTGCGTCCCCGCCAGGCGTATGCCTTCGGGCTGATCGACCAATGGGCGCGGGTGGCGTCCTTGGCGCCCGGCTTCGTAAACCTCTTCACCCAGTTGCCCGGGCTGCGCACCGTGGCAAAAAAAGCCGCGGGAATTCCGCTGACGCGTCAGATACCTGCATTCGCGCCGGAGACCTTCAAGGCGTGGTTCCGCAAACGTGGGCCACGCAACCAGGGACGCCCTGAGGTCGTCCTTTGGGCGGACACCTTCAACAACTACTTCTTTCCCGAAACCGCCCAGGCGGCGGTGGAGGTGCTTGAGCACTTCGGTTTTCATGTCGAAGTCCCGATGAGGCACCTGTGCTGCGGGCGGCCGCTGTACGACTACGGGTTCCTCGACCGTGCCAGGAACTACCTGGACACGGTGCTCGATGCGCTCGCGCCCGCAATAGACGCTGGAACGCCGATGGTGGTTCTGGAGCCGAGTTGCTGCTCGGTCTTTCGCGACGAGTTGAACGGCCTCATGCCGGAGTCGAAGCGCGCGCGCCGTCTTAGGGAGAACACCTTCCTGCTCTCTGAATTTCTCGAGCAGAAGGTGAGGGACTATGATCCGCCGAAGCTGCAGCGCAAGGCGATCGTGCAGGGGCACTGCCATCACAAGGCCATCATGCGCCTCCACGACGAAGAAGCGGTGATGAAAAAGATGGGACTGGATTTCAAGGTGCTCGATTCGGGCTGCTGCGGCATGGCCGGGGCTTTTGGATTCGAGGACGACAAGTACCAAATCTCGATCCAATGCGGCGAGCGCGCATTGTTCCCGGCGGTCCGGAAAACCGGGCTCTCGACCCTGGTCATGGCGGACGGCTTTAGTTGCCGAGAACAGATACAGCAGGACACGCCCCGTCACGCCTTACATCTCGCAGATGTCATGCAGATGGCGCTGCACGATAACGGCGCTGAACGTTACATCTACCCGGAGAGCGCACTCGTCGAAAAACGAAAGCAGGATCAGCGCCGCTCCATGAGGCGCGCCGGCATTTTGACAAGCGCCATACTGGCGGGCGGCGCGCTCCTGTGGTGGGGTATCCGCCGTGCGAGGTAGTGCCCCCGAAGGTGCGATCGGCCGGTTTCGAAAACTGGAAACCGACAACCACTACATGTGATAGCCGCCGTTCACGTTCAATTCCTGCCCGGTGATGTAATCGCCATCGGCGGCGAGGAAGGCGGCCGCCTTGGCGATCTCCTCGGGAGAAGCGAAGCGTCCCAACGGAATCTTGGCCTTGATCTGGGCGGCGATTTCTTCCGGAATGGCGTCCACCATTTCGGTCGAAGTGAAGCCTGGCGCAACCGCGTTGGCCGTGATGTTGAATTTAGCCATCTCCAGGGCCAGGGTCTTGGTGAAGGCGATGATGCCGCCTTTGCTGGCCGAGTAGTTGGCCTGGCCGAAGGCGCCCATCTGTCCCACCACCGAGCTGATGTTGATGATGCGCCCGAACCGCTGGTTGATCATGGCCGGGACGGCCGCACTGGTGCAGTAAAAGGTGCCGTTCAGGTTGACGTTGATGACCGCCCCCCAGTCGTCGTCGGTCATCTTGCGCATGGATCGGTCGCGCGTGATACCTGCATTGTTCACCAGGATGTCCAGCCGCTGCCACTTGTCGAGGACTTCCTTGACGATGCGCGCCGCCTCACCTTTCTTGGCCACGTCGCCCTGCACCAGCAGGCACTCGCCACCAAGCTCGCGGATCTCTTCGGCCGCGAGTTCGGCCTGCTTGGCGTCCGAGCGGAAGTTCAGCGCCAGGTTGGCGCCCCGGCGTGCGAGTTCAAGCGCGATGGCTCGTCCAATGCCGCGCGAAGCCCCGGTGACCAGCGCGACCCTGCCGGACAGTGAGGTGGGTTGGTAGTTTCCATTTCCTGCTGCAACGTTTGCCATTTCGAGGCTCCTGTCTTCGATATTGCAACTCACAATTGCGGGATCGACCCGCATAACTACGTAGCCGCCCACCGCGCCGGCGCCAAAGCCGGGCGCAAATATGCGCATCGGCCGGTCGATTGCGCCTTCGCGCACGGCGTCATGCACGGCCATCAGAATACTGGCGGAGGAGGTGTTACCGACGCGCTCGATGTTGAAAAAGATGTGGTCTCCCGGTATCCCGGCGGCTTCGGCCAGGGTAAGCACCATGTTCTTGTTGGCCTGGTGGGGCACGACCAGATCGATTGCGTCGATCAGCGATCCGCCGCCACCGTTGGGGTTGGGCAGCTGGGTGAGCTCGCCCATCATCTCCTTCAAGTAGCGGGTCACCAGGGCCTTCACTTCGGGTCCGTACACGGTGATGTTGTTGTCGAACTCCGGGTTGGGCCAGATGATGGAATTCACCTCCGACCATGGTCCGCTGGCATAGGTCTGAAAGTACTCAATATCGGAAGGCGTTCCTTCGGGCGCGGGTCCGACCACCACGGCGGCGGCGCCATCGCCGAAGATCATGCGGGAGGTGCGCACCGTGCCGATCTTATCGGAGAATTTTTCCGCGCAGACTACCAGCACCGGACGGTCAATTTCCTGCAACAGGCGCACCGCTTCGGCCAGGCCATAAGGCATGCCGGCGCAGGCGGCGACAATGTCGCACGAGGTGTGTGTCTGCATCAGGCCAAGCTCGCCCGAAAGCCAGGTGGCAATCGATGGAATGAGTTTGGTGCTGGTGCAAGTGCAAAGCAGAACGGCGCCGATCTCCGCCGGCCTCCGGCCGGACTTCGCCAGCGCTTTCTTGGCTGCGAGCAAGGCCATGTCCTCGAGCGGCAGCTGGGTGTAACGCCGCTGCTCGATGCCGGTCTTCGCACTGATCTCCGCTTCGCTCATGCGCGACCAGCAATAGGCGTGGTTGCGAATGATATCGGCGTTGGTGCAGGCGATCTCGCCTTCGTAAACCGCGATCGCTTCAAAGTGGGGAAGGACCTTGAATCGCTTGCTTACATCCACCGGCGGGTAGGGCTTAATGGGCTGACTGAGGGCCAGGGTGTCAGGCCGGATCATGCGGTTGGGGCGAATCCGCGGACCCCAGTTTTCGTCCTGCTTCACCCGCTGAATAAAGCGCATCACCGATTCGCCGCGGGGGTGGAACGCCACGACATAGTCGTCATCCTTGAGCTTGCTGATTTCGGTCACCGTGCTGGTAACGGGGTCCCAGGGATACTGGTTGTGCAGGATCATGCACTGCCGCATCAATGCCTCCAATTCAGGCACGGGATGGAGGCAGTCAACTACGTCTTCGAAGCTGTACCGCAAATAGTCGGGATCATAGGTCAGCAGTTGGCGAGTGCGATTGGCGGGATCGGCCAGCGCCTCAGCCACGGTCGGGCGGATGGGCCGAAGTTCGCCGCCGGAGCTGAGCGCGTTCTTATAGACGTTGAGCAGAATGGCAAAGCTGCGGTCTTCCATCTCTTCGTCCCACGACGGAGGCAAAGCCCGGTAGCCGGCCTCAAACGCGGTGGTGATGGCAGAGATGTCGCGCGGTTTATAAACCGGCAGAAAGATATCGTCGCGCTGGCGCGAGAGATCCCCCCAGCGGGTGGGCCGTTTCTCGTACATGGTCAGGGTGTAACGATTCACCCAGAAACGGTTCAACACCAGGTCGCGGCACAGCTCATACCGGCTTTTATACTCGCCAGCATGCACGCGGGCGGCAATCTCGACGTCGGTGGGCGCTTTCTCTCCAAAGTCGCGCCGGATGACGGCGGCAAACTGTTTCAGGGTCTTGAATACTCGGAAGTCCAACTCCGGGAAAAAATTGCCGGGAAAGACAATACGGCCGTGGGAGTTGATGACGAAAGGTTTCAGCAACATTGGCTACCTCTTCCTCATGGGGGTTTCAACCAAGTCGCCGGCGAACACGCCACGGCGCGGTCTGTGGCCAATCAGGACCGCAGGCGGCAGTAAAGAATTGCCCTACCGGTACCCACATCGCTTGGAAGCGTATCTTGCGACACGAACACGGGACTGTGACACAGGCCCGTTTGGGCTGTGACCCAGCTCACACCTTAATCGTACACCGTATGGACCGGCCTTGGCAGGCCGATTCGTGGATGGCGCCCTTAAAGAATCAGTGAAATTCGACCAGCACCTGGTTTGCCCTCACCGCCTCTCCGGGCACAACCAGGACGGCCTTCAGCTTTCCGCTGACCGGCGCGGTGACCGCGGTTTCCATCTTCATGGCTTCCAGCATCACAATCAGATCGTTCACCTGGAGTTCCTGGCCGGGCGAGACCGGCACGCGAATCACGGTTCCCGCCAGCGGGCTTCGGCAGAGCTTGAATTCATCCACGCCGGACTCCGAGGCTCCAGGTTTGGGGGGCGTGCGCAGGACGGTGGACTGGATGGTAGCGGCGGCGGGCGTGGGCCGATTGTCCGGCGGAGGCGAGGAATAGTCCTCTTCGCTGACTTCAACCTCGACTTCGTACATCCGGCTGTCAATCTGGATCTGTAGCTTCATGAGGCGCTCCCCCCTGGGAGCACAGCGGTTCGGGCTCGTGGGAATCGGTGCCAAGACATGTTCATCGTACCTGGCGGTTCAGGTTGTGCGAGGTCTGCACCATCGCGCGTCCGTGCCGCGTCCAACGGGCGACTTCGCCCGGCGGACTGAGAAGCTTGGCCGAGCGGATCCGCACCTTCCTGCCGAGAAACGCCGTGACCGCGGCGGCGATCATGGACAAAGTCTCGGGCGTGATGTCTTGCGATTCTGAGTTAGCCATGCAGTTCGCCTCCCATCGACCTTAGAGTGGAATCAGCCCGTGCTTTTTCGCGGGACGCAGTTCCCGCTTGGTGTGCAGCGATTCCAGGGCCTGGGCCAGATACCGCCTGGTCTGGGAAGGCTCGATCACGTCGTCCACCAGCCTGCGGCCGGCGGATACGTAAGGATTGGCGAAGGTGCTGCGATACAGCTCGATGAGCTCGTCGCGCTTGGCCACCTTGTCCTCCGCGGAATCGATCTCATGGCGGAAGACGATTTCCGCAGCCCCCTCGGCGCCCATGACCGCGATCTCCGCGGTCGGCCACGCCACCACGCGGTCCGCCCCCAGGTCTTTGCAACACATGCCAATGTAAGCTCCACCATAGGCCTTGCGGATCATGACCGTGAGCTTGGGAACGGTTGCCGCCGAGTAGGAGAAAAGAATCTTGGCGCCGTGCCGGATGATCCCGCCATACTCCTGGTCAACGCCGGGAAGAAATCCGGGAACATCGACGAAGGTGATCAAGGGAATATTGAACGCGTTGCAGAAGCGAACGAAGAACGCCACTTTGTCGGAGGCGTCAATGTCCAGCGCTCCCGCCAGCACGGAAGGCTGGCTGGCAACGATCCCGACCGGGCGTCCCTGGATGCGGCCAAAGCCAATCACCACGTTCTGCGCAAAACCGGGCTGGATCTCGAAGAAATCCTGGTGGTCCAGCACCCGGGTCAAAATCGTACGAATGTCGTAGGCGGCCTTCGATTCCGTCGGCACCAGATCGTTCAGTGAGAGATCGTCCTCCAGGGGCCCGGTGTAAGGCAGGCGGGGAGGGTCTTCCATATTGTTCGAGGGCAGAAAGCTCAGCAGACGCTGGGCGAGAGCCAGCGCGCCATCGTCGTCTTCCGCGATAAGGTGCACCACGCCGGAGCGGTTCATCTGCGCCGCCGGGCCACCCAACTGGTCCGCCGTCACCACCTCGCCCGTCACCTGCTTGATGACCTGGGGGCCGGTGATAAACATCTGCGCCTTCTTGGTTTGAATGATGAAGTCGGTGAGCGCGGGACTGTACGCGGCGCCGCCGGCACAGGGCCCGCAAATGATGGAAATCTGCGGCACCGTGCCGGACAGCATGACGTTGTTGTAGAAGACGCTGGCGTAGCCGGCCAGGCTGTCGATACCTTCCTGCACGCGCGCGCCGCCGGAATCGTTGACGAAGATGAACGGGCTTCCCGTCTTCATGGAAAGCTTCATCATCTCGACGATCTTGGCGCAGTGCACTTCGCCCGCAGTGCCGCCGGACACGGTAAAGTCCTGGCAGGCAAGATGCACCAGGCGGCCGTCAATAGTGGCGCATCCTGTGACCACCCCGTCGGCCGGCACATCTTTGCCGGCCATGCCGAATAAGGTGGCGCGATGCTGGGCGAAGAGTCCGATTTCCTGGAAACTGTCGCGATCGACCAGCTTCTCGATGCGCTCGCGCGCCGTCAGCTTACCGCCTTCGTGTTGCTTCTCGATGCGCTGTTTGCCGCCGCCTTGCTGGACCTTCGCCTTTTTCGTGCGAAGTTCTTCGATTCGCGTCTCCATGGTCGGGCTTGCCGGCTTCAGCGTTGATGTCGCCATGTTGGACCTCCCTGGCTCAATACAAATTCGTAACGTCCGCCCGCCCGGTTATCCCTGGGCCGGCGTCACCGTGACTGTGTGTTCCTCGCCCTTGATTCTTACGATGTAAGTTTGCGCGGACCTCGTATCCCCGTTGCTGCTGTCGGGCTGTCCGGTTGCTGCGCTGGACGGGACCGTGCTCGGTTCCTGACTGAAGCGCCTTGGCCCCGCCTCCCGGGTCTGGAAAAATTGCGCCGCCGTCTTGGGAAACATCGCGTAGGTCAAAACGTCTTCATCGCTACCGTTGCAGCCCGGAGAGGTCAAGGCTTCGGTTCGCCGCCGCTCCCAGGATGGCGATAGCAGGTCAGCCGGGCGACAGGTAATTGCCGGCTTGCCCGCTCGCTCCGTCGCCTTGGCCACCACCGCCGGATTCTTTTCTCCCAGAGTGGTGCCGTAATAGCCCAGCACGAGGTCGGCGAACTCGCCGGTGATGGCCGCGTACGCGCCCTGCAAGACGTTGAACATCGCCTGCGTGCCCAGGACCTCGCTGGCGGGAATGGCCAGCGCCGGATATCCCGCGTCGCGGCGGACATTCTGGATCTCCGTCGCCACGTCGTCCAGCAAGTGAGGCGCACCTTGCCCCTTCAACTGGTATTCCATGTTCAGGATCACGACCGCTGGAATCTGATGCTGGAACATCTCGGTCTCGACCCCGATCGGCTGGCCAAAGAATTCGCGATAGTTCGGGCGCACATCGGCGATGTGGTCCCGCACGCGAAGCAACCGGTCCATTTGCAGCCGTGACTCGTAACCGGTTCCTTCGAGCATTTCGACCAGGCTTTCGGTGGGATTGTGTCCGCGGCCCAGCGCCAGCGAACTGATCGCCGTGTCCACGATGTCGCACCCGGCCTCGATCGCCTTCATGAGGGAAACCAGGGTCACGCCGGTCGTGGCATGAGTGTGGACGCTCACCAGCGTGTCCTGGCCGCACTTATCCTTGATGCCTTTCACCAGATCGTAGGCCGCCTGCGGTTTCAACAGGCCGTCCACGTCCTGCACGCAAATGGAATCGCAGCCGAGTTCCTTGATCTGCTGCGCGATATCGATAAAGGCTGCAATGGTATGCACCGGGCTGGGCGAATAGCAGAGCGCGCCCTGGGCGTGCTTGCCCGCCTTCTTCACGGCTTCGACGCTGGCCTTGAGGTTGCGCACGTCGTTCAGGGCATCGAAGATGCGGAAGACATCGATGCCATTCAGCGCCGCTTTTTCCACGAACCGCGCCACAATGGAGTCGTCGAAGTTGCGATGCGCCACCAGGTTCTGGCCGCGCAGAAGCATCTGCAACCGGGTTTTGGGCAGCAGCTTACGATAGGTCCGCAACCGCTCCCACGGGTCCTCGTTCAGAAAACGCAGGCACGCATTGAAGGCCGCTCCGCCCCAGCACTCCACCGACCAGTAGCCGGCGTTGTCCAGGTCTTCGCAAACCGGGACCAGATCTTCGAGCGCCATGCTGGTTTCCAGAAGGCTCTGTTGCGCCTCCCGCAGCAGTAATTCGGTGACCTCAACGGTGCGTGCCATGAAACCTTTCCTCGCAACCCGTACGTTGTTTCAAGACCAGCGGGGTTGTGCGCCGGTCAAACGAGCATTTCTGGAGTTGATTTTTCCGAAACCTCTACTTGTTGCTTATCGTGACACTGCGGACAGCCAATCGAAAGTGATTGAGGTCACACCTATCGGGTATGGTGGTCACAGCGCCCCGTCCGACCGGCATCCTGCCATCCTCCGGCCAGGTCTCGGAACCATCCCTGGAGCTATCCTCTCACGGCTTCTGGTAGCAAGGGAAATCTTGATATCCTTCGCAGGAAGCAATTTCATTCCGGCAGGAAACGCGATGAAGATTCTGTCCCTCAGTTCC
Source organism: uncultured Acidobacteriaceae bacterium (assembly GCA_963791975.1). Classification (GTDB taxonomy): domain Bacteria; phylum Acidobacteriota; class Terriglobia; order Terriglobales; family Acidobacteriaceae; genus Bog-257. The sequence goes on from CAWBUJ010000001.1 coordinate 1,193,881, forward strand.
GACTCCGAACTCTCCCTGTTCCGCAAACGGGTACTGGAAACTGCCGGCCACGACGTCGTCGCTATAAGCACGGAGAAGGAAGCGCTGGAGGAGGCTGCGGCGCCGCGGCCCTTCGATGTCGTCCTGATCTGCCATCGTCTGCCCGATGCGAGCGCACGCAAAGCCATCCGGCTGCTGCGGGAGAACCGGCCGCAGGCGAAGGTGGTGTATGTCGTCCACCTGTACGGCGAGTGGCCCGAGGTCGAGGCGGACCGCTACGTGGTCGGCGCGGACGGCCCCGATTCGCTGGTGCGGGTGATCGCCGAGGTGGTCTCGCCGGCGCCGGCTTAAGCCTCGCCGCGCAGGATCGCGAAAACATTCCCTTCCTGCTTTGCAGCAGGCGAGACAGCCAATCAGTTGCACCAAACTTCCGTTCGCGAGACAATGCCCCTGCTTTCGGCTCTGGGCTGGGATTACCGGGGCCGTTTCCACAAGAGAACCGTTGTCATCAGAGGAGCCGGGAAGTCATGGGACCGCAAACGGCGCCGGTAACCGAGGTGCCCGTAACCGAGCATAGCGGCGAGTGGCGGCTTTCAACCCGCATCGCCTTCCGCTTCGTATTCTCGTATTTCATCCTGTACATATTCCCCGGGGCAGTGGGCGCTCTTGGCGCCGACATGCCTAACAATGACGCTTACCGCCGCATGTGGCACATGATCGTGCCCTGGGTAGGCCAGAACCTGCTGCACCTTCAGGGTGACATGCGGGAGATCGCCAACGGCAGCGGCGACCAGTTATACGACTACATACTGCTCTTGTGCCTGGTGGTGGTGGCCGCCATAGCCACGGCAATCTGGTCGTGGGTTGACCGCAAGCGCACCAATTACGACCAGCTGTATGAGTGGTTGCGGGTCTTCATGCGCATGATCCTGGCGGTCGCCATGATCAGCTACGGCGCCAACAAGCTATTTCGCATGCAGTTTCCCGAGCCGCCCTTATATCGCTTTGTGGACTACTACGGCAATTCTTCTCCCATGGGCATGCTGTGGACGTTCATGGGCATGTCGCGGGCGTACAGCCTGTTCGCCGGCATCGCCGAGATGGTGGGCGGGCTGCTGCTGATCGTTCCTCGCTGGACGACCCTGGGCTCGCTGGTGACCTTCGCCGTCATGAGCAATGTGTGGATGCTGAATTTCTGCTATGACGTGCCTCGCAAGATTTACGCCACCCACCTGGTCCTGATGAGTCTGTTCCTGCTGCTTCCCGATGCGCGGCGGCTGGTGAACTTCTTCATCTTCAACCGCAAGACCGAACCGCGACAAGAAGTGCCGCTGCTGGCCGACGCCGCGCTCAACCGCTGGGCCCTGTGGTTTCAGTACGGAATTGGACTGGTGGCGCTCGTGGTGTGTCTGAACCTCGCACACGAGCGGGCGATAAAGTTCGCCACTCATCTGCCGCCTTCCATTCGCGGGATTTGGTCGGTGGATGAGTTCTCCATCAATGGCGCCGCGCGGCCTCCTCTGCTTACCGACAAAGTGCGCTGGCAGCGCGTGATCTTCGACGATCCCGACATACTCTACGTTCAGGGTATGGACAGCGGCATCGGCGATTACCTTATGAGCATCGATCCGGCGAGCCGGTCCTTCACCTTAACCAATCCCACCGACCCCGCCTGGAGAGCAACATTCTCCTATGAAGACACCGCGCCTGATCATGTTCTCCTGGATGGATCGGTCAATGGCCAGCACGTGAACGCCGAGCTGAGCCGAATGGACCTGTCGCAGTTCCTGCTGCTCAACCGCGGCTTCCACATGATCAATCAGGAGCAGGTGAAGCGCTAAACAACTCCGTTCTCCCGCTAAAACGGAATGCCCCACGCAAGCTGGTTTGCTGGCGCGGGGCCGTGCCGTGATCACCGCTCGCCTACGCCACTTCTCGTGAGGTTGGAATCGGTTTGTCCGACTTGTCGAAGTCGGCCGCCGCTTCCCCTGTAGACGCCACGTCCTGTGCGCCGGTGCGCTCCAGGATTTCTTTGGCCCGCTTCGTCCAATCCGAATTGTCGCAATGCACGGACAGGAGAATTCCTCCGTCCTTGATCCGGCCTTCGTAACGCTTGGCCTCGTACTCCGGAATGCCGGCTCCGATGAGCGCGCCCGTCATGCCGCCTAACGCTCCGCCGGCCCCAACCCCGGCCAGCGCCGCCACGATAGGACCGGCGGCGATGAACGGCCCCACCCCGGGAATCGCCAGCGCTCCAATACCCACCAGCCAACCCAGGCCTCCACCGATCACGGCCCCGGTCGTTGCACCGGTGGTCGCGCCCTCCGGCGCCTTGGTGTTCTTTTCATGGGCGAACTCCTTCGATCCCACGTTGTCGGGGAACAGGACCGAAATATCTGCATTGCGGAAGTTCGCCACCCGTAGCTCATCGACGCCACGTTCCAGTTCGGCGCGATTGCGATAAATGCCAAATGCTGCTGTGTTCTTTCCTGCCATGTGCAACTCCTTTTCTAGTCGTGTTTGAGAATGACGGTCATTTCGTTAGCTCTGCGCAAGTCTGTCGCGGTCCGAATCGTTTCTTCCAATTTGAATGTTGCGACCGGTGTAGGTAGATGCCAGTCTCGAGCGCCGGGTTGGTGCAGACCAACTCGTCTGGTGCCGATTGACGCCGAGCGCTTCTGGGACATCCGGCTGCCGCTGGAACGCATCTCAACCGGGAGCTGTTCAGTACAAACCTGAAGTTCGAGTTGGCGTCCAACACTTCCGAGCCTCAAGTCGACCGGCGAGGATGGTTCGGTTCGCCGGGTTATATCGCAGGGACACCGCCAGACGACGCGCCGTGGGCCGTCTGATTTTCAATTGGGAGGTATTTTGTGAACCTAAGAAAGTTTGTCAGAGTGGCCCTCAAAACCGGCCTCTATCTTCTGGAGCAGTCGGACAAAGCAACCGCTGGGGTTCGAAACCGGGTGAAGGAAGAGATCGAGGACCTGGCCGATCGAACCCGCGAGGTGGTCGGCGCGTCCGGGGACCATACCCTCCGTAACGCGATCAGTCTTGCCGCGGGAGTCGGTCTGGGTGTTGCCGTCGGAATTCTCTGTGCGCCAGCCAGCGGCCAGGAAACTCGCAGCGCGATCAGCGAAAAAGTTCAGGACGCGGGCGCCAGAGTTCGGGAACGCTTCTCTCCCCAGGCGGAAAGGGCAACTGGTACGTAGGCACGTAGGGAAGAAAATGCCGGTCCCACACATTCGACAGAGCGCGAATGTGTAGGCTTGCCCGGTCCGAGTGCAAAGGACGTCCCCGGACATTTTCGTGAGACTGAACGCCTGGACCCGAGCCCCTTCAGGGACGGCACGCCCAAACTCATCTCGTCTGGGCCGGGCATGCATAGGGCTACACATACAAGTATGTGTAGTATGACGCATACTTGTATGTAAAGTATGAGGAAAAATCCCGCGATTTCAGCGTTTTTTGGCCTCTAAGTCCTTATATAACAATACACTAACTATAAACCGCTTAGAATGTAATGCTTGCGACATATTTGCAGGCTAAGTTATTGATTCTACGTAAAGCGTACGTAGGGGAGGTTTTGTCGGATGCGACCGCAAAGCGCGCCGCAAATTCGAGCCTCTCAAGTTTCCTTGACAGCCCAAACTTGGCCGATCTCCAAGCGCTAGCTCACCGCCTTGTTGCGGAACTGCCGCAATCCTGCGACCAGCAGCAGCGCATCGAAGAAGGTCAGTCCCAGCAGAACCACCAGCAGCGAGAGATGAGGAAACTGCGGAACCAGCACGGCGCGCAGTCCTTCGCTGGCATAAACCAGCGGATTGATAAGCACCACTTTCTGCAGGATGGGAAAGCTCTGGAGCGCGCTCCACGGATAATAGGTGCAACCGAAGAAGATCATCGGAGTCAGCACCATGCTGAACATCAAGCCGATGTGGTTTTGGTTGACGCTGCATCCCAGAGCAAGCCCTCCGCAGGCGGAGAACAGCGCCACCAGCAGCGTGACGGCGGCGAAACTGAGCGGAGTGCGCAAATTCAGGTCGACTCCGGGCCGCAAGATCAGCCACGCTGCGGGAATGACCACCAGGCCGGAAATAAGCGCCTGCAACATGCCCGCGAGCACCTTCTCTATGGCGAGCCAAGAGATGTCCATGGGCGCGAGCAGGCGGTCTTCGATTTCGCGCGTGAACTGGAACTCCCCGATCAAGGGCATCGCCACGGCCCAAACGCCGGTGAACACCATGCTGATGGCCATAATGCCGGGCAACAGCAGGCTCTTGTAGGACGCAGGCATGTAACCGCTGCGCACCATCACGCGGCCGAAGATGAAGACGAACATCAGCGGCTGGAGGAAGGTTTGCAGCACCAGCACCATCGCATTACGGCGCGCCACGTGAGCGTCGCGCGCCAACATGGCGAAAAAGGCCTTCCAGTTCATTCCCGCAAGCTCCTTCCGGTATGGTGCAGAAACAGGTTCTCCAGGCTGGGTTCGGAGATGTGCACGTCGGACAGTTCAACGCCCGTGGCAACGGCCGCGCTGGCAACTTCGGGGATGAGCGAGCCGCCGCGATCGGCGTAAACGTCGGCGCCGTTGGGTTCCACGGCGCGCACTTCGCGGACCCCGTTCAACGTCCGCAGCTTTTCCAGCAGGGCCTCCGAATGAGTGCCGAAGCGCAGGCGCAGAAGATATCCGCCTGGCACCGACGCCTTCAGCTCGCTGGGCGTTCCCAGCGCGATGTTGCGTCCGTGATCGATGATCGCCAGACGGTGCGACAGAGCGTCGGCTTCCTCCATGTTATGTGTGGTGAGCAGGATGGTCTTGCCGCTCTGGTTGTACTCGCGGATGATCTCCCACAGCAGCAAGCGCGTCTGGGGATCGAGGCCGGCGCTGGGCTCGTCGAGGAACAGGACTTGCGGGTCATGCATCATGGCGCGCGCGATGGAGAGCCGCTGCATCATGCCGCCGGAAAAGCCGCGAACCAGTTGGTCGGCGCGGTCGGTGAGTTTGAAGCGCTCCAGCAGCGCGTCGGCGCGCCGGACGCGCTGTTGGGAATCGAGTCCAAAGTAAGCGCCATGGAAGAGCAGGATCTCGCGCGCGGTAAGCGAGAAGTCGAGATTGGGACGCTGCGCCACAACTCCGATGAGCCGTTTCACCGGCACCTGTTCCTGCCAGACGTCGTGCTCGCCGATCCAGGCCTGACCGCCGGTTGGCCGCACCCGCGTGGTCAGGATTCCAACCGTGGTGGACTTGCCTGCGCCGTTGGGACCGAGCAAGCCGAAGACTTCGCCTGCCTGGATGTCGAGCGACAGGCCGTCGAGAGCGACCACCTCGGGCTTCGGCCCTTTCTTCCGCTTGCCGCGCCCAAGAGGCGAGCCGAATCCGCCTGCGCCCGCCGCAAACGGCGGCGCAGAATTGTATACCTTGCGCAAGTCGCGAGTGCGAATACCGACCATGTTGGAGTTCCTGACGCGTCCTGACGGGAGAGTCACCCCAGCGCTCGCCCACCGGCTTCGAAGGGTTCTTGCGATAGTTCCAGAGCATGAGGCGGAATGTCAACCGGCAACGAAAAGTGCCGCTCATCCCGTCGATCGACACATTGGGTTGACCGGACTTCTCATTGCGGCCTAACATAACCGCCAATGGAAACCGCGGCCCTCGGAATGATCGGCCAGACAGTTTCCCACTATCGCATCGAGGGCAAGCTCGGCGGTGGTGGCATGGGCGTGGTTTATGACGCGCTGGATACGCGGCTCGGCCGCCATGTCGCCCTGAAGTTCATTCCTGAAAATCTACTCAGCGATCGCAAGTCCCTGGACCGTTTCATCCGGGAAGCCCGCGCCGCCTCGCAGTTGAACCACCCCAGCATTTGCATCATTCACGACATCGAAGACGTTCGATGGCCATCCCTTCATTGTCATGGAGAAACTGGAAGGGATGAGCCTGAAGGAACGGCTGTTGGGTAAGCCGATTGAGTTGGAGGAGATTCTCGACGTTGGCATTCAGGTCGCGGACGCGCTTGCGGCCTGCCATGCCAAGGGCATCGTTCACCGCGACATCAAGCCCGCCAATATCTTTCTCACCACATCGGGTCAGATCAAGATCCTCGATTTCGGACTGGCCAAGGTATCGCGCGACCTCGACAGCAGCGATGGAGAGGCGAAGGAAGACCTGACCATGGCAGGCGAGATCTTCGGCACGGCGGTTTACATGTCTCCGGAGCAGGCCCGCGGCGAGGAACTCGACGCCCGTAGCGACATATTTTCCCTGGGCGCCGTGCTCTACCAGATGGCCACCGGTAAGAAGCCTTTTACCGGGACCAACGTGGTGACCACGATGAACGCCGTCATCAACCAGAAGCCGGTGTCGCCGCTCAAGCTGAATCCATCTCTTCCGCCGGACCTGGAAGGCATTCTCGGCCGCGCCATGGAGAAGAATCCCGGCAACCGTTACGAGACCGCGCAGGCGATGAAGGGCGACCTGCAGTCGCTGAAGCGCGAAACCGAGTCCGGCCTGACCACTTCCGGGCGGTTGAAGCCGGCGCTGCCGTATCGCATCAAGACCAGCTCATTTCAAACCACGAGCAAAGTGCAAACCTATCTTCTGGTGGGCATCAGCGCGCTGTTGTTTCTGGCGCTGACCGCGGCGGCGGCGCTTTGGTACAGGCAACATCGCGGCACCGCCTTCGCCGCCAGGAACACCATCGCGGTGCTGCCGTTACAGAATGTGAACAGCGACGTCAGCGTTGATTTCCTTCGCTTCGCGCTGACCGACGAAATCTCCAATCTGCTCACCTACACCCGGACCCTCGACGTGCGCCCCTCATCCATCACCCGGTCCTACGCGTCCGGCGGCGTCGATCCCCAAAAGGTGGGCCGGGAACTGCGGGTTGGCACCGTCGTAACCGGCCACTTCCTGAAGCAAGGCGACAACCTGATGGTCACTCTGGAGGCGATCGACACCCAGAACGACCGGCTGCTTTGGCAGACCACCGTGACCGTTCCGGCCGATAACCTTATCGCCCTGGAAAACCAAATCACCGCGCAGGTGCGGCAGGGTTTGCTTCCGGCCCTCGGCGTGGCTGGCGGGACCGTGGAGGCAGGCACTCGTCCCAAGGATCCGGAAGCCTACGACCTTTACCTGCATGCCCTCGCTTTGCCTCACGACCCCGCCGCCAACAAGGACGCCATCGCGGTGCTGGAGCACGTGGTGCAGATCGACCCGAACTACGCGCCAGCCTGGGAGGAACTGGGCGTTCGCGCCTACTACGATTCGACCTACTCCGACGGCGGCGAAGCCATGTTCCAGCGCTCCAACCAGGCCTATGAGCGCGCTTTGCAGCTGGATCCCAACCGCATCGTCGCCGCCGGACAGCTGATCACCAACCGCGTCGAACGAGGCGAGCTGGGCAAAGCCTACGAGGCCGCACAGGCACTGGTGCAGCGCCATCCGGAAAGCGCGCAGGCCCATTTCGTCATGTCCTATGTGTTTCGCTACGCGGGGATGCTGGAACAGTCCGCCCAGCAGTGCGACGCAGCTCTGTCGCTCGATCCGGGCAATTACACGTTCCGCTCCTGTGCCTGGTCCTTCATGGATCTCGGCAAGACCAGCCGGGCCGCGGACTTTATTCGCCTCGACGCCGGCTCGGAATGGGCTGCTTACGTCATGCCGTCTTTACTCTTGCGGGAAGGCAAGATCCCCGAGACGCGAGAAGCCATCAAGTTGATGCCGACCGCTCCTCGCTATCACCGCGATATGTGGGAGGCTTGCCTGCTCCACCGGCCACCGGCGGAATTGGACCACGTCGCCCATGAGGCAATCATTGACCTGCCGGTCGAGCCCGACCCTGAACTGCTCTACAATCAGGGAGCCCTGCTCGGCTATTGCGGCAAGAACCAGGCGGCGCTCACTCTGCTTCAGGGCGCCATTGAGCGCAATTACTGCTCCTATTCCAATCTGCTCTCTGACCCGCTGCTGGCCAAGCTGCGGGCCGATCCCAGCTTCGACAAACTGCTGACGGAAGCCCGCGAATGCCAGGAAGCAGTCCGGCCTGCGAACCCTCCGCTGGGCCGCTAGGGCGACGGTCGAAAACTCGCTCAGTCGGCGGCCGCGGCGAGCGATTCAGCGTTTGCATCCCGGTATTTTCGCAGCGGGATGGCGATGGTAAGCGCCAGCACTGCGGCTCCGGCAGCCACGAAGACCGGCCAGCGGTAATCGAGAGTGCGGTCCACAAGCACGCCGGCGACCGGAGGACCCACCAGACACGCGGCTCCAAAGCCGGTTTGAAGTATGCCGAACAACTCGCCCAGCCCTTCAATGCCGAAGATTTTCGCGGTTACGGCGGGCGACATGGCTGCAATCCCGCCATAGCCAACTCCCATCACCAGACCGAACGCCACCAGCGACGCGTAGGTATGGGCCGTCAGCCACAGAGCGAAACTCGCCAGCAACACCACGTAGGCGATCTGGTACATGGTGAGCAGGCCAAGTCGCGGAGCCAGAGCGTTCAGACCGAGGCGTCCCACTACGCTGGAAGCGCCGACGTATCCGAGGAGCGCCGCGCCCGCCACACGGCTGGCGCCAATGTCGGCCGAATATGCGGGCAGAAAGACGAACGAGACATAGACGGCGATCCCGGCGAAGAAAAAGCTGACGTATAGCAGCGCAAACGCTCGCGTTCGCACCTTGCCGGCGACACTGATTTTCTTCTTCTCTCCTACGATCGGCGGCTTGGCCAGCAGAGCAGCACACAGCAGCAGAAGTACCGCGCCGGACCATCCGAAGATTTCGAACGCCTTCCTCCAACCGTAGCGCTCGATGAGCACGGCGGATAGCGGCGCGGCGACCAGCGTCCCGCAGCCGATGCCGCTGATGGCGATGCCGAGGGCGATGTCGCGATGGACCTTGAACCATTCCCCCACTGCGGCGACCGACGGGACGAAAGTGCAGGCGACGGCGGTGCCCACCCCGACTCCGTAGGTCACCATGACGGCGGGGAAGGAGTACACATGCGCGGTAAGGACCAGGCCAACTCCCATCAGCACCGCGCCCGTCGCGACCACCGGCCGCGGCCCGTAATGGTCGGCGATTTCTCCCGTCGCCGGGGCGAGGAAGAAAGACAAGCCCGCGATGACGGAAAACAGCACCGACATGGCGGCGTGGCCGACGTGAAATGCCAGCGCCATCGGCTTGAGAAAAACTCCGAAGCAGTAGGTAATGCCAAAGGCGACGAAGGCCCCCAGAAAGGCGCCACAGACGACCACCCACGCGCGCGGCGAATCGAGTCCGGGATGGGAATTGTCAGAAATCAAGCTGGTCTGCCGCGTAAAGTCGCGAACCCGGGGCTCGCCCGGGGGAGATTTCAGTCACACATCATCTCATGGAGTGCGGCGTCGGGAAACCCGGCAACGGTAACGTGCAGCTAGGCCGGTGCGGTCCGCATCGCCAGCGCGGCTGCCACAGGATCGTCAGCAATCTCATCTACCAGCCCGATCTGCAATGCGGCTGGGGCGTGCATCTTTTCCGCCGCCAGAAACAGTTGCAGCGCCTTCGCCTTTCCGACCAGACGCGGCAAGCGCTGCGTTCCTCCCCAACCGGTAATCAGTCCCAGGGCGGCGCCGCGATGGCCGAAGAGCGCATGAGGTCCAGCGACGCGGCAACTGGCACGCCAGTGCGAGATCCAGTCCTCCACCCATGCAATAGCCGTGCACGGCGGCGATCGTCAGGGCCGGAAGGGCCGCGACGGCATTCATGAGCCGCTGTCCCATTTGCGCGAAGCGAAACGCTTCCGCTCCCGTCAGTGCTCCGATCTCATTGAGGTCTGCGCCGGCCGAAAAGAAGTGTGCGTTGCCCGCGATCACCAACCGAGACGGAGGATCGATCGCCAACTCCTCTACCGCCGCAGTCAGCGCCCGTACGCGGGCGATCGTCAACCGGTTGGTCCCGTCATCCGAGATCAGCCGCAGAACAACCCCGGAGCCATGGCGCTCAACGGAGTACTGCACTTCACTGGTTTGTAAGGAATTCACCGGGGACTGGGCTGAGCCGTTCTAGGAAGCCAGGCTCGATTGCACGCCCGGGACGCACTGCAAAATCTCGGCGTCGGTCAGCATACGGTCAGAGCTTTTGGCCCGCTGATAGATTCGGTCCACCAATTCGTCCGTGGCTTCGATGCCGTGACGTTCCAGCCAGAACTGCACATTCGATTTGCCGCTCATGGGCCCAATCTCGATGATCTGCTCCATCCCAAAGTAATGCGACGGCACGCCGGAATAGATACTGTTGGCCAGCAGCACATCGTTCTTGCGATACGCCTTGATCACGGCCGCGGCGTGTACGCCCGTGCCGGTCTTGAAAGCATCTTCGCCGACCACCGGGTAGTTCTTGGGAATCGGCACTCCTGTGGCGTTGGAGACGGCCTCGCAATAATCCTTCAGCTTGGTCAGGTCCTGGCTCTTCCACGGTTCAATGCCGAGAAGTTTTAGGTTCACCAGCATCTGGTCCATCTGCGTATTGCCGACGCGCTCCCCGATACCGCAGGCGGTGGCATGCACAACCTCAGCGCCGGCCACCAGCGCAGCAATCGAGTTGGCTACCGCCAGCCCGCGATCGCAGTGCCCGTGCCACTCGACCCGAATGTTTTCCCCGGAAGGCTTCACCACCTCGTTCATGACGAAGTGCATGAGCGCGACCACGCCCATGGGAGTGGCATGTCCGCAGGTATCGCAAATCACGATGGCTTTGGCGCCGCAGCTAATGGCGGCGCTGTACATCCTCTGGATGGTCTCAGGATCGCAGCGGGTTGTGTCCTCGGTCACGTACATCACGTCGAGGCCCAGCGATACCGCGTACTTGACCGCGTTCTCGGTGGTGCGCAGCAGAAAGTCATCGCTCCAGTCTTCGGTATAGCGCCGGATCGGACTAGAGCCGAGGAACGTCGCCGCTTCGATGGGCACTCCCGTGCGCTGCACGATCTCAGCAATGGGACGAATGTCGTTCTGGTGAGTGCGGGCGGCGCAATTGGCTTTGATCTTCAGCCTGGCGCGGCCAATCTCACGGGCCAGGGCCTCACAGTGCGCCACGGCGCGAGGACCCGCTCCGGGCAACCCGATGTCGAGTGAATTGATGCCCAGATCCTCCATCAGGTGGAGGATCGGGATCTTCTCTTCAATCGTGGGATCGCGCACCGACGGCGACTGCAGTCCGTCGCGCAGAGATTCGTCATTCAGCAGGACGCGGCCCGCCGGCACCATCGAACGGGCATAGATGGTGTTCCAGTCATAAATGAGATCGGCAACGTTGGCAGTCACTCTTCGGCACCCCGTCTTCCACCCCGCCGAGCGCAAAATCGGTGCTCGTCGGGGACCCCGTCTCCAGCGCCCCACGCGCCGGAACACTCGGTTAGATGCGAGCTTCGTATTGCTGGTACTCCGTTCCGATTATCGCCCAAAAATCCAAACTATTCCTTGGCTTTCTCCTCGCCCGGCTTGCTTGTCAGGGTCAACCCAAACACCGACGGTTGCCCGAGACCGGCAACGTTCCTGCCGCGCGGTTCTTCCTCGCTGGGCAGATACAAGGTCTTGCAGTGCTCGCAGCGGTAGATTTCAGCCCGGTCGCCAAAAGCCTGCCGCACATCGCCGCAGGCCTGCTCCAGCACGTCGGCCAGATAAAACCAGCGCTTCAAGTGCCCGCCGCACAGCTTGCCCTTGGCGTTTAGCTCGTTACAGGCACGCTGGAACGCCTTCTTGTATTTCACCTTGTGCTTGGGGAGTTGCGGGGCCTCGGTCGGCATGGTCTCAGGCATAGAGGAAGTATCGCCTGTCGCGAGGAATATCTCAAGACTACTTATGAATGGTCTGGACCAGTAGGGCCGCCCCGATCAACACCAGACCGACGTGCACATACTTCAGAAAGGCATCTCCCCGCAGCCGATGATTGATGAGCCTTCCGAGCAGGATTGCCGGCAAGACCAGAACCAGCGACAGCAGGTAGTAGTGGGTAACTACGGGGACCCACAGGCCCGCCAGCCAATAGCCCGCCATGCCGATCATGCTGGCAGGCAGAAAGTATCCCTGCAAGGTGGCGCGAAAATGCTGTGCCGACCAGCGCCTCATCGCCCCATAGATTGCCAGCGGTGGTCCGTTCATGCCATAGGCCCCGCCAAGCACTCCCGCAAAAAAGCCGCAGCCCAGAAGCCATACCCGGCTGTCATGGTGCAACTGTGGCGGTTTCCGGCCGACCAACGCATAGGCCGAGAACGCCATGATGACGACCGCTAAGCCTCCCTTCACCAGGCGATGGTTGCCACTGGTTAGGAGCATGAGCCCGAGTGGAATACCGAACAGCGTCGAAAGCACCAGCCAGCCTGTGCTGCGCAGATGGATTTTGCGCCAGTCCTGCACCACGATTACGGCGGCAACGGTGATGGAGACGAGCACCGCCAGCGGGGCTGCAACGTTAACCGGAAGCCGGAGGGCGAGCAGAGGAACAGCGATGAGCGCCTCGCCGAATCCAAAGACCGAGCGGATCAATGTGGCGACAAGAATAACCAGTAAGACATAGACCGTGGTGCCGTCCATTACGCTCCGTCACCAGCAAGGAACGCTGGCTGCGACTTCAACTCTATATTCGGTTTCCCCGCCGCACCAGCCCCACCGAACGCAGCGCTCCACTGAGCCTCTTCCCCAAACGCTGCGCGAACAGCAGGTCAATGAAGCCATCCATCTGCCCTTTGAGTTTGCGATCGTAACCGAACCACCACGGTTTGGGCACACCCGGGAGCAGGTCCACGTCTACGTGCTTTACCTGCACCATCTCGGCCATGCCCATCTCGCCGTGCGTCCGGCCAATGCCGCTGAACTTGAATCCGCCATGCGGCGCCTCAGCGATGCCGAAGCACGAGATGACATCGTTCACCATCACGGTGCCGGCTTTGAGTTTTGCGGCCATCTGCTCGCCGCGCCGGCGGTCGCGCGTCCACACGCTGGCCGCGAGGCCAAAGTCGCTGTCGTTCGCCAGGCGCAGGGCCTCTTCGTCACTATCGAACGGCGCAACCGGAAGCACCGGCCCAAACGTCTCTTCGCGCATCAGGCGCATGTCCTGGGTCACGTCCGCGAGTAAGGTCGGAGCATAGAAGTTAGGGCCCAACTCGGGCAATCGCTTTCCGCCCAGAAGCAAACGAGCGCCGTGTCTCACAGCGTCGGTCACCTGCTCTTCCACTATGCGCAACTGACGCTCGCTGATGAGCGGTCCCTGCTCGACTTCGGAATCGATCCCGTTGCCCACCCGCAGCTTCCCAATCTTGCGGCAGCATGTCTCCAGGAACTGGTCGTAGAGGCTGCGATGAACGTAACAACGCTCGACCGACAGACACGTTTGCCCGGCGTTGACAAACGCGCCCCACACCGCGCCGCTGGAGGCGATGTCCACATCGGCATCGTCGAGCACCAGCATGGGATCTTTGCCTCCTAACTCCAGCACCACCGGCAACAGCTTGCGGGCGGCAGCCTCGCCGACCCGCCTGCCGGTCGCCACGCTCCCGGTAAAGATGATTTTGTCGATGGGCGACTCGATCAGCGCCGCGCCTGCCGGGCCCTCGCCCACCATCACCTGCATGAGATCGGGATTCAAACCCGCCGCCAACAACAAACGTTGCAATTCGAGCGCGATCAGCGGGGTGAACTCCGATGGCTTCAGCACCACGGCATTGCCGGTGACCAGTGCAGCCAGGGTTTCGACAGCCGGAATCGAAAACGGATAGTTCCACGGCGAGATGATTCCGATAACTCCGAAGGGCTCGCGCACCAGCTTGCCGCGTTTCATCTTCATGACCGGATTGCCGTGGGGCAGCCGTTCTTCGCGCAGGAAACGATGTGCATTACGGATTGCGAACTGCGCGGCATCCAGGACTACAAGCACTTCCGTAACCAGCGCCTCGACGACCGGTTTGCCGGCCTCGCGGCAGATAAGGCTGGCCACGTCGTCACGCCGATCGCCCAGGAGCTGCTGGAACCGCCGCAGGATGGCGATTCGTTCGCCTGCTGGTGTCGCTTCCCATACCGGTTGCGCCTGTTTCGCGCGCAGCACCGCCGCCTGAACGTCGCTCGGGTTGGCGCACGCCAGCTCGGCCAACACCTCTCCGGTGGCGGGATTCGTGGTTACGATCGTGCTGTTTCCAACCGCGGTTGCTTGCGTTGCCATGATGCCTAATATTCAACGCTCGCCAGATAAAGTCCGCAAGCGGCGGCGGTAGGACCGGCGACGCTGCGATCGCGCGCCTCCAGTATCCGGAGCACGTCCTCGACCGTCAACGCGCCCTTGCCGGCCTGAAGAAACGTGCCCACCAGGTTGCGCACCATGTGGTGCAAAAATCCGTTGCCGCGCACTGTGTAAGTAAGCTCGTCCTCGGTCCTCATCCACTGCGAGGAGTGGATTGTGCGCACATTGGAAATGGCCGCTGCTTCACTTTCCTCCCGGCTCTCGGCGATGCGCGCGCTGCGCTCGGGATCGGAAGCGGCGAACGAGGTGAAGTCATGCGTGCCCACCACGTGCTCGGAGGAGCGCATCAGCGCTTCTTCGTCCATTGGATAGGGATCGTGATAAACATACCGGGCCAGAAACGGCGGACAGATAGCGTTCCGATAAATCCGGTAGCGATAGGTTTTTGCCGTGGCGGAGTGCCGCGCATGGAAGGCGTCGTCCACCTCTTCAACGGCATTCACACGCACCGCCGCGGGAAGGATGTCATTGAGTGCGATGATCAGGTTGCGTTCCGGGATGGGAGACTCAAGCCGTACGGACGCAACCTGGGCGAGCGCGTGAACTCCAGCATCTGTGCGTCCAGAGCCTTGGGGCAGCACGTCCTCGCCCGTGAGCCGCTTGAGGCATTCGGCCAGAGTGCCCTGCACGGTCGGCAACCCTGGCTGGATTTGCCAGCCATGAAACTCCGATCCATCATAGGCCAACGTTATTTTGAGATTGCGACTCACGTGTTTCCCGCGCCACCGTTCTGTAAAGCTATGTTAAGCAGTGTAAAGCGCCCGAAATGATGCCTTTGGGTCAGCTATACTATGCCATTCCCTCGGCCTGCGAGGCTGGAACCGGAGTTCGACCCCCTGCGAGTGTCATCTTGCGAATGATTCTTCGCAAGAATCCCAGCATCTGAGATTGGGCGACAGGAAACCACGAGATCAATGAAGCATCTGCGAACTCTTAATGTCATTCTGGGAGACGAAGAAATGCCTGTTTCTGGGTACGGGAAGTCCATTTTTATGAATTCGCTAGCGTTTCTCTTCGTTTTGCTGCTGGCGGTGGCAAGTTTTGCCCAGAATCCAGCGCCGCAGACAGCCCCGCCGGCCGAGCCGCCGCTAACCCCTTTGCCGCAAGCGCCCATGCCGCAGCGCAATGCGCATCCCTATTCCGATCAGGACTACAGCCGGGGAAAGAGACAGTGGCCCAATCCTTTTGTGGTCTACACGGTACGAGAGGTTGCACCGCTCAATGTGGCCAACAGCGGGCGCACCGACCGGCTGCTCCTTGACGGCAAGCTGTATCTGTCGCTCAACGACGCCGTGGCCATGGCCCTGGAAGACAACCTCGACATCGGCATTCAGCGCTACAACCTCTCCATCGCCGATACTGACATCCTGCGGACGAGCTCGGGAGCGGTGGCACTCGGCGTCAATGCAGGTCTAGTGGAAGGCACACCCGGCGGCACCACCGGCACCACTTCGGCGGGCGGCACCGGAACCTCCACCACGGGGTCGACCGGCGGCGGCGCCGGCGGCACCACCATCGGCGTGGGAGGCGCGGGCGCAGGTGTGGGAGGCATCGTCGCCTCGACCCAAGGCGAAGGTCCCCCGATCGACAACTTCGATCCTGTCATCACCGGAACTGTATCCGGCGAGCACGTTATTACGCCGGAGGCCAATACCATCTTCACCGGCACGCCGACCTTGAGCCAGAACATCACCACCGCCAACTTCCTCTATACCCAGGGATTTTCCACCGGCACCCTGATGACGGTGGGCTTCAACAACAACCGTACCGCGTCCAATTCCGCGTTCAACACTCTGAACCCGACCCTCACCCCGAACTTTCGCTTTGAATTGCGCCAACACCTGCTGTCCGGATTCGGCTTCGATCCCAATATGCGCTGGATCCGCATCGCCAGAAACAACAAGGAAATCGCCGATGTGACCTTTCGCCTGCAGATCATCCAGACGGTTTCGCAAATCGAAAACATCTACTGGGACCTGGTCAACGCCTATTCCAACGTCACCGTACAGCAGCGGGCGCTGGACCTCGCTAACAAAACACTCTCCGACAATCAGAAGCAGGTGCAAGCCGGAACGCTCGCTCCGCTGGCCGTGGTCCAGTCCCAAAGCGCGGTGGCCACCGCCGAGCAGAACCTGATTACCGCACAGGTAAACCTCCAGCTTCAGCAACTGCTCATGAAAAACGCGGTGACCCGCAACATGGCCGACCCCATTCTGGCGGTGGCTCCGGTAATTCCCACCGACACCCTGAACACCACCGAGCAGTACACGACACGCCCGGTGGATGAGCTGATCGACGAGGCCTTGCAGCAGCGCCCGGAGATTGCCACCGCCCGGCTTACGCTGACTAACAACGAGATCTCGCGGAAATCGATTCGCAACCAACTGCTGCCAACGGTGGATGTATTTGCGTTCTACGGCGCCTCCGCTCTGGCCGGTCCGCAGAATCCATATTGCACCAGCGGCAGCTTCTGCCCGCCGCCGGGGAGCATTCCCACGACCGGCTACAGCGACGCCTTCCAAAACCTGTTCAACAGCTCTGCGCCCGACAAAGGAATCGGGGTGAACATCAATATCCCGCTGCGTAACCGCCAGACCCAGGCCGACCAGGTTCGCTCGGTACTGGAATATCGCCAGGCCCAGTTGAGCTTGCAGCAAACCGAGAACACCATCCGGTTGCAGGTGCGGCAGGCGCAATTCGCTTTGCAGTCGAATTACGTGGCGCTCCAGGCCGCGATTGCCGCCCGCGACTATGCCGCGCAAAATCTGGATGCCGAGCAGAAGAAGTTGCGCATGGGGGCCTCTACTAGCACTTTGGTGTTGCAGGCGTCGAGCGCCTTGACGCAGGCGGAATCCAATGTCCTGGCCGCGGCCACCAATTACGAAAAGTCGAAGGTGCAGCTTGATCTGTCGACCGCCGAGACTTTGACCAAGCTCGGCATCAACATGGCCGACGCCGAAGCGGCCAAAGTGCAGCACATGCCGAAGGTCCCGGGCGTGGTGCCGGCCAACACCAACGACCTGACTCGGCCGAACGTGAAGCCGATTCCCGTTCCGGGAATCAACGCTCCGGAATCGCCCAGCACACCACCGCAGAATCCGCCGTCGCAGATGCAGGTGACACCGCAGCAGCAGCCTGCTGAAACCCAACCGCCGCATTGAGGCAGCGGCGCGCCAACGGTGGCACCCTTTTCCCTTCCCGGCGGCCCCGTTACGCGATTAGCATTGTTTGCTTGAGCCTATCGGTCGTCATCATCACGCTGAACGAGGAAGCCAACCTGGCGCGCACCCTGCAAAGCGTCGCCTGGGCCGACGAGATCGTCGTGGTTGACTCCGGCTCGACCGACCGCACGCGCGAGATCGCCGAATCTTTCCACGCCAAGTTCCACGTGGAACACTGGCGCGGTTTCGCCGCACAAAAAAACTTCGCATTGGAGAAGGCCACCCGCGACTGGGTGCTCTCGCTCGATGCCGACGAGGAGGTCGAGCCCGCCCTGGCCGACGAAATCCGCACCACTCTGGCGACGAATCCTTCGGCCGCCGGCTTCTGGATTCCGCGCAAGAATTTCTTCCTCGGCCGCTGGATTCGCCACGGCGGCTTCTACCCCGATCCGAAACTTCGCCTCTTCCGCCGTGGCGCTGGCCAGTTTGAAGACCGGCTGGTGCACGAAGACGTTCGTCTCGCCGGCCCAACCGTCAAGTTAAAGAGCCACCTTCTACATCACGCCTATCCCACCCTCGACAGCTACCTCGACCACATGAACCGCTACTCGTCGCTGGGAGCACAGATGGCGACCGCGCAGCGGCCTCACGGTTTCAGTCTCGTGGACATCGTCATCCGGCCGCGCCTGACCTTCTTCTACAACTACATCCTGCGCGGCGGATTCCTCGACGGCCGCGAAGGCCTGCTGCTGCACCTCTACCACGCGGAATACGTGAGCTGGAAATATGCCAAGGCATGGGAGCGCAGCCGTCAGTTCGAGTCAGAAATTTAACTGCCTGTGATGTTTGGTTTCTTGCTCCGATCCTCCGCATCTACTAGCATGTAGAGTCCGTCCAGTGGGGTATTCATGTCCGATAGCCACAAGTCCAACGGGAAAGTCTTGGCCGAATCGCCCGTCACCGATCTCTTCGAAGCTGGCCGCCAGCCCTCCGAGTCCGAGAAGCTGTGGGCCGAAAAAACTCTTGCGCCGACTTTGGAGAAGGCTCCCGAGAAGCCCATCGGCGCGCCCACTGGCGTGAACCTTGACGAGCATGGACATGCTCGCTACACCACGATCTCAGGTTTGCCGATTCGCCGGCTGTACACGCCCGCCGATCTTCCCGCCGACTGGAACTACGACGACTACTTGAACTATCCCGGGCAGCCGCCATTCACGCGCGGCATTCACGCCTCGGGATATCGCGGCAAGATGTGGACCATGCGCCAGTTCTCGGGCTTCGCTTCACCCGAGGAGACCAACCAGCGCTACAAATACCTGCTGGAGCACGGCACCGGCGGGCTTTCCGTGGCCTTCGATCTGCCCACGCTGATGGGTTACGACAGCGATCATCCCTTCAGCGAAGGCGAGGTCGGCAAGTGCGGCGTCGCCATCGATTCGCTGGAGGACATGGAAATTCTCTTTGACGGCATTGACCTGGAGAAGACCACAGTCTCGATGACCATCAACTCGCCGGCATCGATCCTGTGGGCCATGTATCTGGCGGTCGCCGAGAAGCAGGGCGCGGACTGGAAGAAAATTTCCGGCACCATCCAGAACGACATCCTGAAGGAATACATCGCGCAGAAGGAATACATCTATCCCCCGGCGCCGTCGATGCGGCTGGTGATTGACACCTTCGAGTTTGGCTCTCTGTTCACGCCCAAGTTCAACACCATTTCAATCAGCGGCTATCACATTCGCGAAGCCGGCTCGACTGCGCTCCAGGAGCTGGCCTTCACCGTCTATGACGGCGTGGAGTACGTCGAGTGGGCGCGCCGCCGCGGGCTCGACGTGGATGAATTCGGCCCGCGGCTCAGCTTCTTCTTCAATGCGCACAACGATTTCTTCGAGGAGATCGCCAAGTACCGCGCCTCGCGCAAAATCTGGTATCGCCTGATGAAGGACCGCTTCGGCGCCAAGAACCAGCGCACCTGGCTGATGCGCTTCCACACCCAGACGGCGGGCGTCTCGCTCACCGCGCAGCAGCCCATGAACAACATTGCGCGCGTCGCCATTCAGGCTCTGGCCGGCGTGCTGGGCGGAACGCAATCGCTGCACACCGACAGCTACGACGAAGCGCTGGCGCTGCCGACCGAAGAAGCCGTGCGCATCGCTCTGCGCACGCAGCAGATCATTGCCTATGAGTCGGGCGTTGCGCAGACAGTCGATCCGCTGGCGGGCTCGTATTTCGTCGAGCGGCTCACCCTCGACATGGAGAAGGGCGCCTTCGACTACTTCGATAAACTTGACGCCATGGGCGGCATGGTATCGGCCATCGAAAAGGGCTACCCGCAGAAGGAAATTGCCGAGGCCAGCTACCAGTTTCAGCGGGCCACCGAAGCCAGGGAGAAGATTACGGTCGGCGCCAACGAGTTCGTTGTCGAAGAGCCCTCGCCCAACATTCTTTACATCGGCGAAGAAGTCGCGCAGGCGCAAAGCAAGAAGCTGAAGTCGTTGCGTGAACGGCGTTCGAGTAGCGAGGTCCGCCGCTGTCTCGAAGCGCTGAAGAAAGCTGCGGCCCAGGAGCCGAAGGCTGGAGAGAATGGCCAGATCTCTCCCGCTAATACCATGCCGTTCATCGTGGACGCGGTGAAGGCTTATGCAACGATCGGTGAAATCTGCGAGGCCCTGCGCGAGGTTTACGGCACGTACACCGAGACGGCGTTTGCGTGAATCCGTTGCCGTTAGTGGTCCTGATCGGTCTCTTAAGATTTTAGCCCTACTGCCCGAGCGAGCTTCGCCTGCCGTGCGTCGAACGTCCAGAATCGCTCGGCGCTCAGCTCCAATGCCGAAGCGACATGCAGTGTATCCAAAGTTCCCAAACCGATCTGGCCTGCGTATTGCCGAGCTAATTGGACGCAACGCTCGAAGGCCATGTCGGGAAGGTCCACTTCAATCCAGAAGCGGGACTGGCGGTCGCGCTCGAAATCCTCGCGGAATGCTTGTGCCTCAACCGCAGAAATCCTTCTTTGAAAAACATCGTGGGCGACTGCGTGTGCCCATTCGGCCCGATGCAGCGGCGTTAACCAAATCTGGGCATCTCGCGGCAATAGCTGCTGCGCCCGAGCGGAATGCCGATCGGGCACATACAGCGAGACGAAAAAGCTCGAATCCGTGTAGATGCTCAATACCGCGCCTGTCTGCGTAATTCAATTACCGCGTTCGGCAGGATGCGGCCGCCCAGAATCTTCCTGGCCCGGGCGGCGAAATCGGGCCACTCAACCGGAGGCTGCTCCCCATTGGCAGGAACGATGCGCGCGATCAGGCGGTCGCGCTCGCGCAATTCCACCGTCTTTCCTGCCGTTAGCCAGGCTTTCAGACGGCGTGTATCGCGAAGTTGACGGATGTTCACGGAAGGCATGTAGCCAATGTGGCACAAAATGTGGCATATCGTCAAGAAGCTCTCCCGACTTGCGCACTGACGAACTTCGCCCGCAGGGTTTATCATGCAGCTTCGGCTGAAAGCTGACGGCTGAAAGCTGAGAGCTACCCATGTCCCCTGACAGAAAAATCCGCGTACTAGTTGCCAAGCCTGGCCTCGATGGCCATGACCGCGGCGCCAAAGTTATTGCCCGCGCCCTGCGCGATGCCGGAATGGAAGTCATCTACACCGGCCTGCGCCAAACTCCCGAGATGGTCGTCAACGCCTCGCTGCAGGAGGACGTGGACGTCATCGGGCTCAGCATTCTGTCCGGCGCGCACAACGCTATCGTGCCCCGCGTGATGGACCTGCTGAAGCAGAACCAGATGGACGACGTGCTGGTGCTGGTGGGCGGCATCATTCCCGACCAGGATGTCGAGGCGCTCAAGAATATCGGTGTGGCCGCGGTGTTTCAGCCCGGCACTCCGATGGATTCCATCATCGAATTCATCCGAGGCAACGTGAAGCCGCGCGGCGTGCCGGCCGCGTAGTTCACCACAGAGGCACAGAGAAGAACGTTCTAAAGCTGTCATCCCGAGCGAGGACTTCAGTCCGAGTCGAGGGATCTGCGGTTTGATTTCCCGGGCTCAGAGATCTGTCAGCTCGGCAGCATAAATCCATCGATGTGCCGTGGCTTCGCCGCGTCATTCTGATCTAACCCAGCAACCACCTTCCCGCTCATCACATTCTGAAAAGCTGCCTGGAAGCGGTCCATCTCCTCGCGAGTACCGATCGTAATGCGGGTGTAGGTCGGCATCACTGGCCAAATCCTTCCGATGATGACCTTCTGCAGCGCCATGGCGGCGATCACTTGTTTCGCCGGACGCTTGGTATCGAGCATGAAGCAGTTCGATACCGAAGGGATGTACGAGTATCCATTGCGGTCGAGCCATTCGAAGGTTGCAGTGCGGATTTCCGTGTTGATGCGCTTGCGCTCGGCCACCAGTTGCGGTTCGTTAAGGCTGGCGGTTGCCGCCGCCACGGCGGTCACGGGCATGGGATTGCCGCCTCCGTAATTCTGGATCTTCTGCACCAGGTCCGCCCTGCCGATGGCCATGCCACAACGCAGGCCGGCCATTCCGTAGAGCTTGGAGAAAGTCCGCAGCACGACGACGTCCTTGCCAGCTTTGACCAGGTCGATGGCCGACGGCGCATCGCAGAAGTGGATGTAGGCCTCGTCCACCAGAACGATGGAGCCCTTCGGCTTGTTCTCCACCAGGTATTCAATGTCGGAAAGGCTAGTCAGCGTTCCCGTGGGGTTGTTGGGCGTACAAACATAGAAGACGCCGGCATCGGGCCCCGCCGCGAGCATGGCTTTTACATCGTGCGCGTACGTTGGGGTCAGCGGAACTTTGACGATTCTTGCTCCCGAATTGCGGGCGGCGTGCATTCCCGCCTCGTAGCCGGGATCGGCGGTGACGTAGCTCGCCTTGGGCGAGGTAAAGGCCATGACGGTGTAGTGCAAAGGCTCGCTCGATCCGGCGTAAACCCTGATCTGCTCTTCAGCAACGCCCAGGCTCTGGGCGTACTGCTTGATGAATTCATCCGTCTGATGGTCCAGATAACGCCCGCTCTGCGGGATGATCGCCGCCACCGCCTCGCGCGCCGCCGAGCAGGGGCCGAGCGGGTTCTCGTTGCTGTTAATCAGCACCGCATCCTTGGAGTAAGCGGGCCGCGCGGCATAGGCCAGCATGGGCTCGGTTACGATGCGCAAGGCCAGCGCCGCCGACGCGGCCGTCGACGTTTGCAGGAACGATCTGCGGGAGAGTGCGGAGAAATGCTGACGGCCCATGTGCGAGTCTCCTAAGAAAAATATCTTACGCCTTCTTGACCGCGAGGCATGTCTAAGGCGATGGCTTACCCGGCGGCGGCCGCCGCTTCGTAATCCTCGGACACCACCCGTTCGGCATGGGCGTCAAGCGAGGACCGCGTGTCCACGCGGAAGCCGTAGGTGACGGCTGCTGCAAGTCCGCTGGCGCCGGCCAACAGCAGCAGCAATGCCGGAATGCCGATCGCCGACTTCAGGATAGGGAAGAAGAACGTTCCCACCACCGCCCCCAACTTGGCCATCGAAGCGGCGAATCCCGCGCCCGTGGCGCGAATGGAGGTGGGAAAGGTTTCGCCCGACAGCAGATAAGTGGTGGCGTTCGGTCCCATGTTCATGAAGGTGTTGAATGTCATGAACCCGCCGAAAATCATCCCCAGGTTCGCCGGCGACGCTACGGGAAACAGCGTCGCGGCAGCCACCATGAGCAAGCCCAGCCCCATGCCCAGGAAGCCGGCTATCTGCAGCGTGATGCGGCTCACATAATGCACCAGCAGGATTGCCAGCGCGAAGCCCACGATCAGCAGAACATCCACGGCCGCAGCCCCTTCCGTGGCTCCGACATCTTTGGCGATGAAGCTCGCGCTGGTGCCGAGCGCCATGGCAGCCATGATGGTCGGGGTGAAGATGCCAATGCCGTAGGTTGAGATGTCCTGCAGGAACCAGGGCACGGAGGCGAAGATTGTGCGGCGGATATAACGCTTGCTGAACAGCGAAGTAAACGACAGTCCACGTTCCCCTGCGGGTGAGTTTTGCCGGTTCAGCGCGATCGGCTTTTCCAGCAGCTGGCTGGCGGCATGCGAGGCCTTCTCGTAATTGCCCCGGGTCAGGTGCCAGCGCACGCTTTCCGGCAGGCCCCCACGCATAAGGACGACCACCACCGCAGGCAGCACGCCGAAGGCGAGCATCCAGCGCCACGCGGTTAGCGACGGATCGGCCTTCAGAATCAGCAGGCCGACCAGCACTCCGAGAAGCGATCCCAGGGCCTGGAAGGCGAAAGCCCCCACGATCAGCCGGCCACGCAACCTGGTCGGGACCGACTCGGCGATATAGGAGACGCCGATGGGATAGTCCGCGCCTATGCCGATGCCCAGCAGGAATCGGAAGACGATCAGCGATGCCGGGTTCCAGGCCGAGGCCGATGCCGCAGAGAACATGACGAACAGCACAATGTCGACCAGGAACATCCCTTTGCGGCCGATCCGGTCGGCAACTTGTCCGAACACCAGGGCCCCGAGCAGGGCGCCTGCGACCGCGGCGACTGCAACCAATCCTTTGGTCGCGGCGTTCATATGAAAATCGCGCCCGATCAACGGAAGCGCCACGCCGATGATGAAAAAGTCGAAACCATCCAGCATTACGCCCATCGCCGACAGAATCCACACCTTGCGCTGCGTTCTGGTAAATGGCGTGTCGTCCAGATGCTGTTCAAACGACTTCAATGTCGCGATCGCGCTTGTCATGGGTCTCCGGCCGGTCTTGGCCATGAAGGGCTATCAGGAATTCTAGCGATGGAATGGTGAAAACGGAATGAAAACTTGAACGCCCGGAGAAACATCGAATTCCCCTCGCCGATCTTTGCCGCTTTCGCTCCTTCCAAGCGCCGGGTTACCATTGAGCAACCTCCATGGGCCCAGGTCCTCCAGCGCGCGCAGTCTCCGGGGAAGAGTCTTCCTCCAGCGAATCGCAATCGTCGCGCTCGGCCCAGCAACAGGTGGCGCGCATCGCCGAGTTGCGTCGCGTGCACGAAGCCTTTGCCTGGTTCCGTTCGCATTCCCGCGCCCTGGAAGATTTGCAACTCCAGGTCACTTCGATCGCAGCCCCGTTCCAGGGTGAAGCCGCACGCGGTAAATGGCTCAAGGAACGCTTCGCCGAGGGCGGGCTCTCCGATGTCCACCAGGACGAGATAGGCAACGTCTTCGGCATCCGTCCCGGCAGCGATCCGCTCGCTCCCTACATCGCATTAAGCGCGCACCTGGACACCGTGTTTCCTCCGGACACGGCGATTACAGCGCGCCGCGACGCCGACAAGCTCTACGGCCCCGGCATCTCCGACAACTCCTCGGGCATCGTCGCGCTGCTTGCGATTGCCGGCGCAATGGAGTCTGCGAATCTCCAAAGCCGCGCTCCCGTTCTGTTCATCGGCAATGTGGGAGAGGAAGGCGAGGGCGATCTGCGCGGCATGCGCCACATCTTTCAGCAGCCGAAGTGGTCGGCCAGGATCGCGTCGCTGGTGGTGCTCGATGGAGCGGGTACCGACACCATCATCGCCGAAGGCCTGGGCAGCCGCCGCTACGAGGTCACGATTCGCGGCCATGGCGGCCACTCCTGGAGCGACTTTGGCGCGGCCAATCCTATCGTCGGCCTGGCCCGAGTGATCGACCGCTTCACCCGGACGCCTGTACCCACGGTCCCCAAGACGACATACAACATCGGCATCGTCAGCGGCGGAACCTCGGTCAACTCCATTCCCGAGTCGGCGACCATGCGCGTCGACACGCGCTCGGCTTCCGTCGAACAACTTGACCGTTTGGAGCGCGCGCTGCATGAAGCCATCGACGAGGTCATTCCCGAACTCACTGGCCGCAAGCGCCAGGAGCTGCTCGCGGCCGAGGTCCGCATCATCGGCGATCGCCCCGCAGCGGACTTGCCGGTCGATTCGCAACTGCTCAAAACGATTCGCGCCGTGGATGCGCAGCTCAACAATACCGCCAGAATCCAGCGCGCTTCCACGGACGCCAACGTTCCGCTGTCGCTGGGACGGGAGGCCATCGCCATTGGCGCGGGCGGCGCAGGCGGCGGCGCGCACACCATCCATGAGTGGTACGACCCGGCGGGCCGCGATCTTGGCCTCAAGCGCATTCTGCTGTTGACCCTCGCCCTGTCGGGAGTGGCGGACGAATGAAGTTGTCCCCTGTGCTGGCCTTTTTCATGATCGCTTCGAGTTTCTCTTCCTCCTCCAACCCGGCGCCCTCCGCGAGCAAGCCAGCCGGCCAGGTTGCCGACATTATCTTCGTCAACGGGGATATCTACACTCAAGCAACGCCGCCTCGGGCGCAGGCAATGGCAGTACGCGATGGCCGTATCGTTGCGGTCGGCTCGAATGATGAAGTCCGCAAGCTGAAGGGTGATCGCACGCAGGCCGTCGATCTCGGCGGGCATTTCGTTATGCCCGGTTTTAACGACGCCCATCTTCATCTGGAAGAGGCTGGACTCGAGTTGCAGAGCGTCGACCTGCGGGGCACGCGCTCGTTACAGGAGATGCAGCATCTCGTCTCCTCCGCTTCCAAAGCGGCTGCTCCCGGAGAATGGCTGGTGGGCGGCGGTTGGGACCAGACGCTGTGGACGGACCAGACGCTGCCTACCCGCCAGGACCTTGACATGATGAGCGGCGGTCATCCCGCAGTCTTCAGCCGGGTGGACGGGCACATCGCTGTGGCCAACACCGAGGCGTTGAAACTCGGCGGCGTTACCGCGCAGACCCAGCCTCCGGAGGGTGGCAGGATCGATCACGACGCGAATGGCGAGCCCACAGGGATTCTGCGCGAAACCGCCAGAGGTCTGGTCGAGTCCAGGATTCCTCCGCCATCGCCTGCGCGCCGCCGCCGCGCCGCCGAACTCGCTTTGGCCGATGCCGCACGCTGGGGCGTCACTTCCGCCCAGGACAATTCCAGTTGGGAAATTTTCCTTGTTTATGAAGACCTGGAGCGTGAGGGCAAGCTCACCCTGCGCATCAGTGAGTGGCTGGCCTTCGACGATCCCGTCAGCCTGCTGGACAAGCACCGCGCGCATCATGCCGCCAACGATCCCATGCTGCACACCGCCATGCTCAAGGGCTTCATGGACGGTTCCCTGGGCTCGCGCACGGCGGCGCTACTGGCGCCGTATTCCGACGACCCTGGCAATTCCGGCCTGCCTCGCTATGAGCCGGACAAGTTAAACCGCATGGCCGTAGAGCGGGCGGCCGCAGGGTTCCAGATAGGCTTCCACGCCATCGGCGATCGCGCCGCGCAGATGGCGCTCGACGCCTTCGCGGCTGCCGAAGCTGCCGCTCGCGAGCACCATCAGTCGCGCGACTTCCGCTTTCGCATCGAACACGACCAGGTCATCGCTCCCGCCCAGTTCGCGCAGTATCGCAAGCTGGGGGTCATCGCTTCCATGCAACCCAGTCATCTCCTCACCGACATGAACTGGGCAATGGCGCGCATCGGCCCCGAGCGCGCCAAGACCTCCTACGCGTGGAAGGAGTTTCTCGACAACGGCGTACCGCTGGCCTTCGGCACAGATTACCCGGTCGAGCCCATCACGCCTTTCCGCGGAGTCTATGCTGCGGTCACGCGCATGAACGAAGCCGGCACCAAGAGTTACTTTCCTGAGCAGAAGCTCACCATCGAGCAGGCCCTGGCCGCTTATACCACCGGCTCTGCCTACGCTCAGTTCGCCGAGAAAGAGAAGGGCACGCTCGCTCCCGGCATGCTGGCCGACTTCGTGGTGCTTGATCGCGACCTCACCAAAGTCGCGCCTCCGGAAATCCTGAAGACCAGGGTATTGCGCACCGTGGTCGGGGGCAAGACGGTGTACCAGGGAGAGACTCCCCCGCTCCGGTAACGTAGCGTCGAACGTCGAGCACCTGCTCAGTGTAACTTATACATCACAACATAACCAGTCGGGAGTTTGGTGCTAAACTTCCTGCTCACGGCCCCTTATGGCAGACGATTCCAAACCTCCGGGCAAGAAACAGGACTTTCGCGAGTCGCTCGGACGCTTCATCATTCCTCCCTTTCTCAACGATCCCAAGCAGCGGAGTGAGAAGTGGGAGCTGCCCGAAGACAACGACGAACCCGGCGACTACATTATCGAGCTGAATCTGCTCTACCAGACCGGGCTGGAAGCCGCGAGCATGGCGTTCCTGAAGCTATACGGAACCATCGTGCACGACGAGACCCGGCGGCCCCTCACAGTTTCCAAGAGTTACTTTAAGTGCACGGTCAGCGCCAATGAGGTCCGAGAACTGGTCCTCAAAGACGAGCGCGAGGAGGATGGCCGCATCAAACCTCCGAGTCAGCGTGCGATATATAAAGTATGGCCTGACTTTCCGGTTTATGCGCTCATCGATCACTCCACCGCCACGGTCAAGTCCGACGCCGCCATTCGCGCCTACAACGCGACTGGGGAGGGAATCGTATGGGCGGTCATCGACTCCGGCATCGCCGGCGGCCATGTCCATTTCGGTTGCGGCAATGACCCGGCAAGAAAAACCAAGTTCTGCAACACGCTCTACGATCCTTCCGTAGCCCAGTTGCACCGCGATTTCAGCAAAGGAGTTCCGGATCGAAACGATCGCCAGACTTATCCGGACGAGGCTTCCTATCAGGCCGCTTTGCAAGCCAATGTCGACTCCGCGTTGACCGACGAGTTCGGTCATGGGACGCACGTCGCCGGTATCATCGCCGGCGGCTTGCCCGACGAGTTCCAGGCCGACACCGATTTCTGGCTCTGCGAGCGGGTTTTTCGGCCGCGCGGCGACTCGCCGTCGCACACCGTTGAGTGGCAGCGGCGGCATGCCAACTCAGAGCTGGTTCGGGGAGTCGCGCCGCAATGCAAACTAATCAGCCTCAAAGCGCTCGACGCCAACGGCCGGGGTTCGACCAGCGGCATCATGCTGGCTTTGCGCTACATCCGCGAAGAGCTGAATGATGACCCCAAACTGCTGCGGGTCCACGGCGTGAATCTCAGCCTGGGCTACGAGTTCGATGCCGAAATGTTTGCCTGCGGCCAGAGCCCGATTTGCGTGGAGGTGGACCGGCTGGTGAAAAGTGGGGTGGTGGTCGTGGTGGCGGCCGGAAACACGGGCTACGGCCCCATCGGTGCTTCGGAACGCCTCACCAAGGTTGGCATTTCGAACACCATCAACGATCCCGGAAACGCTGCCCTGGCCATTACCGTCGGTTCCACCCACCGCGACGCGCCGCACACCTACGGGGTTTCATTCTTCTCCTCCAAGGGACCAACCGGGGATGGGCGCCTGAAGCCCGACCTGGTGGCCCCTGGCGAACGCATAACCTCGGCGGCTACCACCGGGCAGATGAACCGTATGCAGGTGCAGAACCAGCCCGATGCGAATCGGTCGTACATTGACGATTCCGGCACCAGCATGGCAGCCCCACACGTGTCGGGCACGATTGCCGCGTTCCTGTCCATCCGTCGCGAATTTGTTCAGCGTCCGGACGAGGTGAAGCGAATCTTTCTGGAAAGCGCCACGCCCCTGGGGCGCGAGCGCTACTTCGAGGGCCACGGATTGGTTGACTTGATGCGGGCGATTCAGTCGGTGTGACGACGACTCGTCCTGCGGAACAAAGACTGGGGGCGCACGATATGGCAGGCACTCTGGCAGGATTTCCTTTTTGGACCCTACACTTCGACGAGAACGGCAAGCCGCAGGCTGACGTCACTACCTTCCTGCAGGAGCTTCCCTCCGCCAAGCTCACCGATCTCCTCATCTTTTCCCACGGATGGAACAACGACGAGGCCACCGCGATGAGCCTCTATACTCGTTTCTTCGGCGAGATACGGAAGCTCATCGACGATCCCTCCGTCTCCAAGCGTCCCAACGTGACGATCGGGGTCGCGGGCGTGATTTGGCCCTCCATCCTCTTCCCCGGGGACACAGTCGCCAGCGACACCAGCGGCGGCGCGGCCAGCTTTTCCCCGACGGACCAGCCGACGACTCTAGAGTCCGAGCTTCCCAAGGTCTTCAACGCTCCCGCACAGCAGCCTATCATCCAGGATTTACTTGCCCTATTGCAGGAGCAGTCTCCGGACGAAGGCCAACTGCTCGTCTTCCGCGACAAGCTGGCGGCGCTGGTGCAGGGCACGGCGACGCCTTCGACCCAGAACGACCTCGCGGTACAGGCGGTCACCGCGGACGACGCCGAATGGCTGAGCATCCTCGATGTGCTTTCGCCTCCGGCAGCCGAGGACGACTCCGGCGGCGGTGCGGCCGATTTCGGCAGCTCCGTCGGCCGCTTGTGGGACGGAGCCAAGAACGCGGTCCGCGTCACCACCTACTGGACCATGAAGAACCGCGCCGGCGTCGTAGGCAAGACCGGCCTCGGCCCCCTGGTGGGAAAAATTCAGGCCGCCGCTCCGAACCTCAATGTCCATCTGCTGGGCCATTCCTTCGGCGCACGGCTGGTTTCGTATTCGCTGGCGGGCTTGCCCGATCCTCAGGCGGGCGCCAAGTCGCCGGTCAAGTCCCTCTTCCTGCTGCAAGGCGCCTTCTCCCACTTCGCCTTCGCCGACGCCCTGCCCTTCGACAAGTCGCGCAAGGGCGATCTGGCCGGAATGGCCGCCCGGGTTGACGGCCCGCTGCTCACCACCCATTCCCTCAAGGACATGGCTGTGGGCACCGAGTACCCGCTGGCCTCGATCCTGGCCCGGCAGGATGCCTCCGATGCCACGGACGCACAGTACCGTTGGGAGGGCATGGGACACGATGGGGCGCAGGCGGTCAATGCCGCCGATGTGCCGCTGGGTGACGTGAAGACTAAATACGGCTTCGCCACCGGTAACTGGCTCAACCTGGACGGCAATCAGATCATTGTCAACGGCGGTCCGCCCTCGGGCGCGCACAGCGACATCGTCCACCCCGAGATCGCGTGGGCCGCGCTGCTGGCGGAGAAAATCGTGACTGTCCCTTAAACGGCAGCTACTGAGGTGTCTATGCCCGTGATTCGAGCCTGCAAAAGCTGCGGACGCCAGAACCGCGTTCCCGCCAAACACCTGGCCGACACCGGACAGTGCGGCGCCTGCAAAGCTCCTCTGCCGCCGCTGAATGAGCCGCTGGAAGTCGACTCCGCCTTGTTCGACGAGATCCTCCAGAACGCGCGCGTTCCCGTGCTGGTGGACTTTTGGGCGGCGTGGTGCGGTCCTTGTCGCATGGCCGCTCCCGAGGTGGCGCGCGCCGCCGCCGACATGGCTGGCCGCTCCGTTGTCGTCAAGGTCGATACCGAACGCTATCCCGAGCTGGCCGCCCGCTTCAACGTGCAGGGTATCCCCAACTTTGCCGTCTTCTCGGGCGGACGGCTGGTAACCCAGCAAGCCGGGGTGGTCCCTCATGAAGAGTTGGAAAGTTGGCTGCGCAGCGCCGGACCGGCCTCGGCGGCGTGAGCGCTTCGATTCCGCCGCCTGTGCCCCACCCTTCTCGCCTGCTTTTGGCGAGAGGGCGGGGAGACGAAACCGCACCTCTACGGCGCGAAGTAGCTGGAGATGTCCAGAATCAGCTGCGTCAGGTCGGAGGCATACGCATCGATCTTGCCTTGCGTGCCCGCCGGTACGATCGCCATATTCGAGGTCACCGCTCCGTCGAAAGCGTTTAGCGTCGAGACCAAAGGCCGGCTACCCCCGTCGGGCCACAGGGCCAGGAAGCCCAGCGGGTCCGTAGGCACCACCGTGGCATTGAACACGTACGCCTGCGCCTGGCTCGGGGGCTCGCATACGCTGTTCAGCACGTCCACCGTGAGTTCTCCGCTAAATGGAGGTCCGTTGCCGTCCGATCCGCGCGTATCCAGCACCCGGCACGGCGGCGTGGGATATAACGACAGTCCGTTCTGCCCCGGCGCCGCAAAGTAACCGTTGATATCTATCACCAGGTCCGTGTTGTCGGAGGCGTAGGTGCTGATCTCGCCCATGCTGCCCGCGGGAACAATGGCGGCGTTGGCGGTCACCGCACCGGTGAAGGCGTTCAAGGTGGAGACCACCGGCTGCTTCTGACCGGTTGGCCATACCGACAAGTAGCCCAGCGGTACGATTGGCACGGCGGTGAAGTTCAGCGAGTACGCCTTCGCCGTGTTCGGTATGTCACACGAGGTCGCATTCAGCACAGGAAAATCGCGCGGCACGCCGCCCGTCAGCGACGGCGGCCCCAGGCCCTGCGGAAAGGTCTTGTCGCGGGTGTCGGCCACGCGGCACGGCGGCAGCGGATAAAAGGCCAGCGTCGATTGGCCGGCTGGGCCAAAGTAGCCGTCGATATCCAGCACCACATTGGCAGTGTTGGCAACGTAAACGCTAATCCCGCCGCTCACCCCCGCCACAACGATGGCGGCATTGGCCTTCACCCGGCCATCCGAGTTCATGGTCGAGACCAATGGCTGAAACTGGCTGGCCGGCCAGATGGCGAGATAGCCAACTGAACCGCCGTTAATAGGAACCAGCGTGACGTTCAACGAATAGGCAGCCGCCGAGGAAAGGTCGCCGCAACCGTTGCCTTGGGACAACTGCGGAAGATAGAACGTCTGGAACGTTCCTCCCTCAATGGGACCTCCGCCCCCGTTTTCCGGTCGCGTGTCCAACAGGCGGCACGGAGTCACGTTCACCAGTTGCAGTGTGGTGGCGCCGCCGACAACGGAAACGGCGGCGTCCCCAGAATTGGGTACATAGACCGTATTGGTGGTCGCGTTGACCGCCAGCGATTCGGGATCGTCCCCCACGGCGATGGGGATGGTTTTGTTGCTGGCCCCGTCAATTTGTGTCACTGTGCCGGCGCTTTGACAGGTAAGATCGCCGCCGCAGTAATTCGTGACGTAGATCTTGTTGGTTGCGGAGTTGACGGCGACGAGGTTGGGATAGGCCCCAACGTTGACCGCCGTCGTATTGTTGGTGGCGCCATCGATCACTGTCACCGTCCCACCGCTGGCGCACGTAAGATCGCTGCCGCATTGATTCACCGCATAGATCTGGTTAGTGACGGGATTCACCGCGAGACCGTAGGGGAAAGCGCCAACGTTGATTGCGGTAGGGCTGTTGGTGACTCCATCGATTGCCGTTACCGTTCCGGTACTGGCGCACGTCAGGTCATTGCCGCAGTTGTTGGCGACGTAAATCTTGTTGGTGGTGGGGTTGATCCTCACGAAATAGGGAAAGACTCCAACCGTCACACTTGTAAGGACGGTATTGCTGGCCCCGTCGATCACCGTAACCGTCCCATTGCTGCTGCAAGTGGTGTCGTCGCCGCAGTTGTTAACCGCGTAAATTCGGTTGGTTGTGGCGTTGACCTTCACGTCGTAGGGATAAGTTCCAACCGTGACTGACGCAGTGCTATTGCTGACCCCATCAATGACTGTTACCGTCCCCGCGCTGAAGCAGGAAGGATCGACGCCGCAGCTATTGGCCACGTAGATCTTGTTGGTCGTTGAGTCGATCCCGATGGCGTCGGGATAAAAGTCCACATTCACCGGCGTCACGTTGTTGGTGGCCCCGTCGATCACCGACACCGTCCCGGTGCTGGCGCAGGTTGGGTCGTTACCACAGTCATTGGCAACATAGATCTTGTTGGTCGCCGGATTCACCGCAATCGCATCGGGATATACCCCCACGGAGACAGTCGCCGTGGTATTGGTCGCGCCATCGATGACGGTAACCGTACCGTCACTGTAATTTGCGACATAGGTCTTGTTGGTCATGGGGTTCACCGCCACGCCAAGCGGAGTATTCCCCGCCGGCAGGGTTGCCAGCGAAACCTGGGCAACGGCGGACGGCAGCGCCACAGTAAGAATCGAGACCAACAAAACCAATGGGAAACTACGCGCGCGCTCCATAAGCTTCTCTCCCAACAGAATCGTGCTTGAAATGTTTATGGATGTATCCGGTGTCATTACTCCGTAATCGTCCATCAAGAATGCTGAAGCCGTGAATACTTTCGGATACCGTTAAACGCAAGCCACCGCTGAAGGCCCCCGGGCGTCACTGCACCCGTGCCTCCGAAGAACCGTGCTCTTCGAACTCGTGGGTGGACGGTTGCGCCGTGGCGTTACCAGAACTTTCCTGGACGCTCCTTCCCTGGACGCTAGACGTTGCTCTGGGGATCGGACGCGATGGACGATCTGGGTTTGACTCAGCCGGCGGCTCCGGTTGGCGAACCTTATCGTGCTGGGCCACCGGGCTAACGATCACCTGGTATGGGTTCACGAAGGCGCCCAGGAGGGTGATGAGCGGATTCTGGCCGTTGACTAGCGCATTGGCATCCAGTACGCCCATAGCGTCGTAATTCTGGATCGGTACGTAGATGAGGTTTCCATCGGGAGAAACTGCCAGACTGAATGTGGAGTACCCCAAAGGCACCAGATAGTAATTTAGCTGGCTGAAGTTGTTATGGGCGCGATCGAAGTTGAAGGCGACAACCGCATTCTGCGTGTAATCCATGGCGAACAACCGGCCTGCGGCCACCTTCCAATTGTAGAAGCCAAATGGAGGAGACCCGGGTGGCGGATTGCCGGCAATCGTGGTCACCAGCGTCGGGTTCTTCGGGTTGGCGCTGATGTCAAACACCGCAATCGGCGACCCCCCGGAGCCTACGCCTTGGAGCAGGAGCGATTGGCCATCCGGAGAAACTGTCATTTCGCTCTGGTTGGGAGCAACCCCGAGGGTAGCTGTGTCGAGCAGTGTGATGGTGCCGTTCAGCACATCAAATACAATGATTGAGTCGCTAGTCTGTGCCGGGTAATACTGAGCAGCCACATAGACATATTTCCCGTCAGGGGTTGCCACACCTCCATATTGGTACGCATAGTCTGAGCCCAATCCTGCCGCTAGCACCTTGGTTACGGTGTTGGACTTGGTGTCCACCATCTGCACGCCAATATCCCAATCACCTGGGCCTCCGTAGGTTGCTGTCGGCACAAAAACCACCGGATCGCCGCTGCCAGGATCGATGCTGGAAGAGAGCGTCAGGTCGCCGATTGACTGGGCAAGGCTCTGAACGCCTGAGAGCGGAATCTGCGCTTTCAGGCTGTCATCCAGCGGGTTCCATTCGGCCACCTGCTTGGAATTCACGCCACGCGGTCCGTAGCTGGGCCCATAGATTCCCGCCCCATCCGTGCTGAAGGCAATCCCGTAAGGCACGATGGAATTTGGCACGTTGATCATGGTTTGCTGCCCAAGGTTGTATACGGAGACCGAATAGGTGCTGATGTTGAACACAGCAAACTGGTTTTTGGGTTGGAACTGCGGGTTGGGAAGGACAGTCAGTGCGCCGGGAAGAAGTCCGCTCTCATATTGCTGGCTGGGCATGCCGTTGGTCCGCGGATTGGTGACCACCACATCAAGACTGGCCTGGGCGGGAAAATCCTTCCCAACATTCACTTGCAGGCTGGTAGAACTGCTCACCGTCGCAGGCAGCGGCGGGAAAGTCCCAATGCGGACGGTGGCGTTCTTGGCGAAGTTGGTGCCGGTTATGGTGAGGGTGTTGTCTACATCGTTCGTGATTTTGGCAGGCGAAACTTTGGTCACGGTAGGGGCGGTTGCGGGCGACGTCTTGCTGATGGTCGCGATCGTAAAGCCATGCGGCCGTGTCCCCCCTCCCAGGGTCGTGCTACCCAGGATCGCTTGGCTGGGATTGGTCAGCATTTTGGCGGTATCAAGCTCCACCACGTTGGGATTGGGCGAGCCGGTGTTACTGGCCTTGTACCCGCCGACCACCAGCCGGCTGCCGTCCCCATTGATCACCGCGGTCGACGAGTAGAAGAAATAGGTGTTCAGGAAAACCTCGGTCTGCGGCAGGGGCTGCCCGAAGGTCTTGGAGCCCTCATTCAGGTCAATGACGATGGCCGCAAATTTGTACCCCTGATTCATGTCCAGTCCCAGCAAATAGCCGTACACTTTGCCGGCGGCGTTGACCGGTGTAATTACCATCCCCACCGGATCGAAGCTGAGAGGCTGGTCCAGAACAACCTGATCGTTCGCAGTGCTGATGACGTAGAGGTGGGAAGAGTAATCCGAATTCACGTCCTCAACCATCACCACGTACTTCTGATCGGGCGTTGCCGCGACATTCGGGGTCCAAAGCGTGGAATAATCAAGGAAGCCGCTGGGCACATTGACCCGCTTGACTTTGAACGTACGGAGGTCCAGCACGGCTAGCGGGGACAGGACCGGATCGCCATACTGCGCTGGCACGTACGCCTTGTTTCCCGCCACTACAACAGGCCCCAGGGAGCCGTTGTAGGCGCCCTGACCGAGTGCGGGGGACAGGTTGACTCGACGCACTACGTTCCCCGTGGTTGCATTGACCACGGTCAGGCCCTGGTAATAGCCGTACCCGCACGCGTCCTCCACCAGGAGGTATTTCTTGTCGGTGGTGAAGGCGCCGGACGGATAAGCACAGACGCCGTAAATCCGGTTTACCTCGCGCCCGACAGTGAAATCGATCACCGACAGGTAGGTGCTGGCTCCCACGAAGCCCAGCCTCGGATTCGCGCCGACCAGGGCAAACGCCTGATACGCGCCCGCGGTTATAACTTCTTCAGCATTGAGCGTCGTGAGATCCACTACGCTGATGGTGCCGTACTGCATGGGCGCTATGAGCTTTTCCTGCGCTAGGGCGGCGGGGCTCAACGACAGGTTGAGCGAAGCTAGCAGTACTACCAGGCAAAGCACAGAGTAGACCTTGCGGCAGGAAGAGGAGCGAAGGAGAGGCCCGTACATACCGTCACCTCCAAGCACCGATTCGAAGGGCTTTTTAAAGAGCCAAACTATACCCCAGCTTGCCGCCGGATGCCAGAGGATTTGTTTAGTACACCCAGAAATTTTCGGAATTCCCACTTCGGGAAAAATTGGGCGAGGCGGGCACCTTATCTTCTTGGCGCGGTTGGCGGTGGCCGAGTAGGCCGTTCTGAGCTGCGCCGAGTGAAGGCGTCGAAACGTTCCTTGAAAATCGGTAGTCCGTGGTCAGCGGCCGCCTTGCCAGCAGAGCACGAATTCCCTCGCTGACGGCACACAAAAATCGTCCTTGTCGCCCCTCTGAAGCGGGTTGGTATTGCCCGCTCGCATCTTGAGGACAGTCGTTAATCTGGTACATACTTCTATGTATTAGAAGTACATATCTCTATGTATAATATGTACCAATTTCTTGGGATTTTGCCACCTAAGTCCTTCTATAACAATACACTAGATATAAACCGCTTAGAATCAAATGCTTGCGACATATTTGTAGGCTAAGTTGCTGATTCTCCGTAGAACCGCGGGAGGGGAGGTTTTCCCGTCAGCGGACGCGGTTTTAGCCCCGAAGCAAGCGCTGAGAGGCAGGATTTCCTCGCCTCTGCACTGCGCTCGTCGCACGGAATGATATCGCAACAGCAGATCCGGCTTTAGCTGATGGCTGATCGCGGACTGCTGAGAGTTGACGACTGGCGACAGACCGCTCAAGTCTGGTGACGAATTGCCTCCTGTCAACGTCTAAAGACACGAGAACTCCCGAGTGATTCCCCACACAATTGGAGCCGCATCGCTTCCAGACGTATAATTTCCATTTGGCTTTGTGAGCCGGAGGACATGTTAGATGGATTCGCAAGTTTCAGGTTTTGGGCGGAAGCTCAAGAAGAACCGCTTTGCCTCAACCTTGGTGGTCCTGGCGACTTTGACGCTGGGAATTCTGATTGGCACGGTTGTGTCCGCGGGCGTGAAGGGCAAGGAGAACCCTTCGGCCGACGCGACGCCGCTGTCGGTTCCCAATCCCGTAAAGATGTCGAACCAGTTTTCTCAGATCGCTCGCCAGATGGAGCCTTCTGTGGTCAACATCAATACGGAATCGACGATCAAGAACCCGCACGTGCGGCGCGGCACGCCGCAAGGTCCCGATGAAGGACCGGGCGGCGGCGGAGATGACGAGAACAATCCCTTCCAGGATTTCTTTAACCGCTTCTTCGGCGGGCAGCCCGGAATGGGCGGCGGACAAGGCGGCCAAGACGGCATGGGCGACATGCGTGAGCGCTCGCTCGGTTCCGGCGTGATCGTCGACCCCAAGGGCTACATTGTTACCAACAATCACGTGGTGGAGAAGGCCGATCGCATCCGCGTGCGCTTGATGGGCGATCCCGCTACGGTGAGCTACGACGCGACCGTGGTTGGTGTGGACAAAGAAACCGACCTGGCGGTCATCAAGATTGATGCCAAGAAGCCATTGCCCGCGGCCAAACTGGGCAACTCCGACGCTATGGATGTTGGCGACTGGGTGCTCGCCGTCGGTAGTCCGTTCGGTCTGGAAGAAACCGTAACTGCCGGCATCGTTTCCGCCAAAGGGCGCAACATCGTTCCCGGCCGCCAGTTCGAGTCGTTCATCCAGACTGACGCCGCCATCAATCCCGGCAACTCGGGCGGTCCGCTGGTAAACATGAATGGCGAGGTCATCGGCATCAATACCGCTATCTACACCAGCGGCGGCGGATATCAAGGGGTTGGCTTTGCCATGCCCTCCAACACCGTGGTGCAGGTTTACAACCAGCTCATCGGCCCCGAGCATAAGGTGTCCCGCGGCTCCATCGGAGTTGAGTTCAACGCCGTTCCGAACCCGGCCGTGGCGCGGGTCTATGGCGTCACCAGCGGCGTGACCATCGCCAGCGTTACCCCCAACGGACCTGCCGACAAAGCCGGCCTGAAGACGGGTGACACCATCGTTTCGGTCAACGGCAAGCCGGTCAAGACCGGTGACGAACTGGTGTCTGAGATCTCCGCCCTGAAGCCGGGAAGCGAGGCTAAGTTGGGCTACGTCCGCAACGGCAAGGACATGACGGCGGAGGTGACCATCGCCGATCGCTCCAAGCTTTTTGCCAGCCGGCTCGGCGAGTCGGAGGAAAGCGGTGGGCAGGGTAAGCCGCAGGAGAGCAAGTTCGGCATCACCGTCCGCGGCATCACCCAGGACATGGCCGACCGCTACAGCTTGCCAAACACCAAGGGCGTCATGGTGCAGGACGTGAAGCCGGACGGCTTCGGCGATAACTCCGGTGTGGCTCGCGGTGACGTGATTCTGGAGATCAACAAGCAGCCGGTCAACAGCGAGGCCGACTTCCAGAGGCTCGAGTCGCAGATGAAGAGCGGCCAGGACGTGGTCTTCCTGGTCCGCCCGCGCGGCAGCCGCGACAACACCACGATCTTTGAGGGAGGCACTCTACCGTAACCACAGGGTAACGTTTCGGTTACCTCTCTGTAACAAAAAGGTGACTCGTCGAGCAGCGCTGTGATATTAATTCCCAGCGCTGCTCCCGTTCCATTTTGGGAACCGGGCGGCATTTTGTTCTTGCCTTATGCTAAAGCTTCATTACAATGATGCGTTATTCTGGGTTTTCATAGATCTGTCATAGAGGTGGTCGTTGCCTATCGAGAATCGTATTGTCCAATTCGCTCTCATGCTTTGCGTAACGCTGATCTTTGCCGGAGTGACATCGGCAACAACAACATCGGCTTCCGCAGCCAAGTCGAAGTCCAAGCATTCACACTCCTCCTCCAAGACGCATAGCTCGACCGCTTCCGCCAAGACTCACTCCGCCGCAAGCGCCAACCATCATTCCAAGCACAGCACAAAGAGCGCGGCGAAAGCGCACGGACAGCGTGGAATCGACGAGGACCGCACCCGAGAGATCCAGAGCGCGCTGATTCAGCAGCATTACCTGAGCGGCGAGCCGACCGGCGTTTGGGACCAATCCACCAAAGACGCGCTGGTGAAATACCAAGGCGATAATGGCTGGCAAACCAAGCTGACCCCCGATTCGCGGGCACTCATTAAGCTTGGCTTGGGTCCCGATCACAAGGGATTACTGAATCCGGATACCGCCAGCATCCCGTCGCCGCACGAGCTGGGAGTCGATACGGCGCAGCCCGGAGGCGCGAGCGACCAGCAGTAGGATCGGCCGAAGAAGGAACCAAGGCGCGGAAGAGTCCGCGCCTCTTTCATGTTTGCGTGTCGCGGGCTCCTGCGCCGGAACGTCGCCGAGCAGGTTGCAACATCCCGCGTGTGCTAATCTCTTCCCGCTATTCATTAACCATCTCCACGAGGCGAAGATGAGCCAGCAGGAACGCAATCTCCAGATGGATTACATCGAGTTTCCCGCCACCGACATTGAGGCGACCAAGCGCTTCTACAACCAGGTATTTGGATGGAAGTTCAAGGATTGGGGTCCAGGTTATACCAGCTTCCACGATGGCCGTCTCGCCGGCGGCTTCAACAGCGAGTCGCAACCCGCGGGCACTGACGCCGCCAAGACGAGCGGCGTGCTGGTGGTGATCTACGCTGCCGCGCTGGACGATGTCTACCGTAAAGTCAAGGACGCAGGCGGAAGGATCGTGCGCGAGACCTTCGACTTTCCGGGAGGCAAGCGCTTCCACTTTGCCGATCCCAATGGCAACGAACTCGCGGTGTGGAGCGAGTGACCGGCGTTTTCAAAGGCGAGGAGCTCAGGAGCGGCCAAGACTCGTGACAACCAGACTCAACGCCCTGCTTATCCGCAGCATCATCGTCGGCGCATTAGGCGGACTGCTCTTCGGCTTCGACACCGCGGTCATTGCCGGCACCACGCAGCAGCTCACTCAGGTCTTCCACCTCAGCCCCAACGAGCTGGGCTTCACGGTGTCGATCGCCCTGCTGGGAACGATCATTGGAGCCATGTTCTCGGGCGTTCTGGGCGATCGTCTTGGCGGCCGAGAGAGTCTTCGCATCCTGGCAGCCTGCTATGTCGTCTCCGCGCTGGGCTGTGCCTTCGCCTGGAGCTGGCCTTCGCTGCTGGTCTTCCGCTTCATCGGCGGACTGGGAATTGGCGGCTCCTCAGTCCTGGGACCGGTTTACATCGCCGAGATCGCTCCCGCTCGTTGGCGAGGGCTTCTGGTGGGCTCGTTCCAGATCAACATCGTGGTCGGCATCCTGCTCGCCTATCTCAGCAACTATCTGATCGGGCTGGGCGGATTCGGCGCGAACGAATGGCGCTGGCAACTTGGCATCGCAGCTGCTCCTGCCGTTCTCTTCTTCATCATGCTGTTTGGCATTCCCCGCAGCGCACGCTGGCTGGTTACCAAGAACCGCATCGCGGAAGCGCGCGAAGTCCTGGACCGCCTGGGCTCGCCGGACGGCCAGAGCGAACTGGATGACATCATCGCCTCCGTCCACGTCGACGGAGTTGCTCACTCCGAGCCGCTTTTCCAGCGTAAGTATCGTCTTCCCATCTACCTCGCCTTCACCGTCGCGGCCTTCAACCAACTGGCGGGCATCAACGCCATTCTGTATTACCTGAACTACATCTTTGCCATGGCGGGTTTCAGCAAAGTGTCGGGCGACTTGCAGGCTGTAGCCGTAGGCGCAATGAACCTGGTGGCAACCTTGTTGGGCATGTCGCTTATCGACAAGCTGGGCCGCAAGACGCTGTTGCTGATCGGCGGCGTCGGCATGACCTTCTGCCTCAGCGGTGTGGCAGTAGTGTTCTTCAGCCACCAGCATCAGGGACTGCTGGTGTGGTTTCTGGTGGCCTATATCGCGTTCTTCGCGATCTCGCAGGGCGCCGTGATCTGGGTGTATATCAGCGAGGTCTTCCCCAATCGGGTGCGCTCCAAAGGGCAAAGCCTGGGCAGTTCCACGCACTGGATCCTGAACTTCGCCATCTCGCTTGTCTTCCCTTACTTTGCAGTCCGCTTCGGCGGAGGCTATCCCTTTGTCTTCTTCGCCGCCATGATGGCGCTGATGTTCTTCGTGGTGCTGTTTACCTATCCCGAGACCAAGGGCGTCACACTGGAGCAGATGCAGCACAAACTGGGCATTGAGTATTAGACGAATCCTGCCATGAATTTCCGCAAATGAACGCGGATCAAGTCTGAGCACAGAGCTGCCGGCGTGTACCTTTGGACTCAGGTAATCCCGGCTTCTCCTGCCCGGAATCGCCAATAGTCTCCCGCCGTATCGCTGAGGTCGCCTGCGGGCTTTTCTCCGCGGAATACGCGGGACACGCCGCGCACCACACGCCGCATTGGCAGCTCTCCATTGCTGTCGACGAGGAACAACTCCCCAACCTTCAAGCTGCGGTAGTACCAACGCTTGAGCAGAGCGAGGTGCTCCATCCATTCCAGAGCGCCGCGCAGCTTCTCAGGCTCGACCGCCGCGAGCGCCTCCGTGATGCGCGCTTCCATCGACTGCGGCCGCGACGCCATATGCGCCGCCTCGGCGTGCTTGCCCACCGTGAGGTTCACCGGATCACAGATGCATCCCGCCACGACCTTGAACAGCGTCACGGCTTCGCGCTCCGCAGATGGCTGCACCATCACGCCATTCAACTGGTCGATCCGACGCACGATCTCCGGCGCCTGCGAGGCGGCGGCTTTTACCTTTTCCAATCGAGTGTGTAGCGCCGACGCGCCTTCGAAATCCAGGTTGGCAGAGGCCTCATCGCGCTGCCGCTCGATCTCCCGCACCAGCGACTGGCCACCGCTTTCCAGGTACTGCTGCACGCGCCCGACCTCGGCCGCATACTCCTCGTCGGTGCAGCCTTTGAAGCACGGCGCAAGGCACATCTTCATCTCGGAATAAATGCAGCCGGGAAACGCCGGGTCGGGATTCAGGTCGAAGGTGCAGCGGCGCATCTTGAACAGATCGAGCGAGTCGTTGGCAAACTTCTCGGCGGCGACGCGGGTGGCGAACGGCCCGAAGCATTGCGCGTTGCCTTTCATGCCGCTGATGCGCATGGTAACGAGAGCGCGCGGATATGGATTGTCAAGAATCAGCTTGACCAGAGGTGCAAATCGTAGCCGCAGACGTTTGCCGTAGGTCCTGGGGAACTCGCGGCGCAGAGTCTTGTAGAGCAGGAACGACGCTTCGAAGTCAGACCCCGTCGCAGTCCACTCGACCCAGCGCACGCGATCGCGCAGGTTCAGCTTGCGGCTTTGCCCTTCACTCGCGCCCAGCAGCCGCTGCAACCGGCGGCGCAGGTTTGAGGTCTTGCTGACGTAGGGCTCGGCGCCTTCTTCTCCGCGCAAGAGGAAAACCGCTGCGCTCGCGGGAGCTGCGGCGTAGAATTCGGAATCTAATTCGGGGATGAACTCACGGCGCTGCGATGACACGAGGGAATTCTAGTTCAACCACGGAGGCGCGGAGGCATAGAGAAGAAGAAAGTCAAAGCGAACCGCCGACCACGCGGATTCGTCACAAAATTCGAGAAGCCAAATCGATCCGCATGTTCCGCGAAATCAGCGGTTGCTGTCCGGGCCTAGACGCAACCAAAACAGCGCCTCTCACCCTGAGCGAGCGGCCGATTCTTGCCGCGAGGCAGGAAAAGTCGCGGGCAGGGATGAACTCTAGGCGATACGGCAGCACGAGGGAGATTGTATTCCACGTAGAAAGAGCCAAGGATCAGGGTAGCAATTTCAGTGTCCTCTCGCTAATAGGATTGGACGCTTGTGTAGCGGCGATTTCACAACAATCAGGAATCATTGTAATGCTGGCGAGCACCTCGGTCATCGCGGCTCGACGGGAACACCTGGCTCAAGGCTGACAACTGTTGTGTGAGGCGAAAGGTACGCAGGGTGATTGTTGGCGACCTCAGCCGGACCATTCCGGGCAACATCTCTGTGAAGGTTTTTGTTATGGCTGAGCTGCCAGCGCTCGACGCGGGTGCAGCCATCCTTCGCCTCGGTCCCGAGAACGATGTAACCCTGTGGTGAGGTGCCAATAATGTGTAGGGTCGCGGCACAGTCGCGGCTCAGCCGGCTACTAAAGGGGGAGTCGAGCAGTACGCTTTTCACGGTGCGTCCGGAATTAATGTCGAAGTCGCTTGCTTGCAGCCATTGAGGGTAGTTGCCTTCGATAAGCAGAATGAGCGCATGGCTGCCGTCGTTGGAGAAGCC
Source organism: uncultured Acidobacteriaceae bacterium (assembly GCA_963791975.1). Taxonomy (GTDB): domain Bacteria; phylum Acidobacteriota; class Terriglobia; order Terriglobales; family Acidobacteriaceae; genus Bog-257. The sequence continues at coordinate 1,237,232 of CAWBUJ010000001.1, forward strand.
TTCGACCCTGAACTTCAGAGGCCGATCCCATTCGTCATCGGAAACGAGAAGCTTAAAATGCTTGGACGAACCGTCTGGACGGGTAGTCTCAAGACTGTAGTTAGCCATGCATAGGTTGCTGTTTAGGCTATGGTCGTCGTCGCTTCGCATCTTCAGAACGACGGTAAAACCGGCGGTACTGCGAAGCGGGGCCGTCTGCCCATGGTGCCCTACGCCACAGGTGATTACCCCGGGCGGGATGTCCGTTTCAGGTTCAGATTCATCCTGAGCGCAGCACAATACCGAGCTTACGAATAGGAAAGCCAAACAGGCGGCCAAGCTCTTCATGGGCGCATCATACGCTTTCCACAAGAATGACTGGCAGGATAGCTGGCGACAACAGACCTTTTGCACAAGCAATGCCCATCCAAACAGCCTAGCTATTCTTTCTTGTGTTGCGCAGCGTCAGCCGGCTCGGCGCGTCGTGCCGTCGAAACTGTGCCTGCTTCGAATGCAGGCGGAAATCCGGGCCCTCGATCTCGACCTTCTTGCACATTTCGTGCAGGCGCGACCTCATGCGTTCGCCGATGCGGTCTCCTAGCGTCTCGCGCCGCGCCGCGCGATCGGCCGCCGAGTAGCTGCGTGGATCATGGTCCTCGAACTTGTCCTGTTCCGCCTTGTCGGGAAAATTGGTCGTGATAATGGTGGTCTTGTTGTCGTTGTAGCGGCTGTTCAGGACGTAGTTGACGGTGTCGAAGACCCACTCTGTGCTGCGCACTGCGCCGAGCTCGTCGAGCACCAGCACCTCGGCGTCGAACACCGGCCGCAGTATCTCCATCTCGGTCGCCTGCACCTGCGGGTTGTACGAGTTCTGGATGGACTTCAGTAACTCGCGATAGTCGCAGAAGATGCAGTGAATGCCCTTCTCGCGGATCAGGTCTTTGATGATGCCAACCGCGAGGTGCGTCTTGCCGACGCCGACTGAGCCCACAAACAGCAAGCCCGTCTTGTCGGTTGGGTACTCTTCCACAAAGCGTCCCGCGAGAAAGCGCGCGTCGCGGATGCTCTTGTGGTCCTCCTCGTCGGGATTGTCCTGGAAGTTGCTGAGCTCGCAGTGTTGGTAGCGCGCGGGAATGTGCGCTGCTGCCAGCAGGCGTTCACCGCGGTCCTTCACGCGGCATTCGCAGCGCACGGCTTCGCGCTCCTTGCCGCGCTCGACGGTTTGCCATCCTGTGCCGCCGCAGATGGCGCAAGTCTCGGTCGCTGTGGTCACCAGTTTGAATCTACTGCGCGACGTCGAGCGGGCGCAACCTCGTTGACCCGCGATTTGCACCGGCGCGCGACGAACGATGCAAGAATCGGTGGTCGTCTGTGGAAAAGCAGGTTCGGATTGGCAACGCCGGTTGCGGTCCGTCGCCCTGGCTGCACTATTCCGACGGTCCAGAACCTCAACGCCTCTTCCGGGGCTGAGGGCAAATTTACGGTCTACCCAGCACTCCGCCTGCGGCTCCGTGCTGGGCTGAACTGAGCCGCCCTTGCGGGCTCGAGATGAAATTTGGCAGCGGGTCAGTTTCGTTTTCCAAACTAACCCACTACCTGAAATTTCAACGAGTTGTTTCCTGAGCAGACTGTTCCTTCGCGAACCAATCCGGCTCGAATTCGACAGGTCCTTAAAACCGCCCTCAAAGGGACGTCAATTGAGCCTTACATACTCTTACCTTACGGCCGCAAGCTGTTCCTTGGCTGCCGGAAAAACGTCATAGACATAGTCGTGGGCGGTCAACATGGCGGAGTTCAGGGTACCCGCCTGCACCCGCTTCACGATCTCTTCGCGCGACAGGTCGAAGATGGCATCCAGTACTTGCTCACGCTCCTTGCCGTCGGCTTGCGCCACCACGAACAGCACGCGCGCGCTGTGCTGGATGTAGTGCGGCGAAAGCAGTTGCCGCTTCAGCAACTCCATGATGACCGGCGCTTTCGACCGGTCAAAGCGTCCGGGATCGCCGTGCCGGTCCAGTTCGGCGAAGAACGCTGCCGTCCATTCATTGTGATAGTCCCACACCTTCTGAAACAGGTCCTTGGTGAAACGGGTTCCTGCCTTGACCGCCTCGGGGCTGGGCGCCAGCACCATGCCGTCTTCGGTGAGCGCTGCGCGCTGGAAATGTCCATCCTTGGTGATGACGGCCTGATGATGGGCCAGCGTCCACAGCCACGAAACGTCGATCCGGTAGGTGGCGAGGTCATTCATGAAGCGTTGTTTGAGTTCGTAATCGTCGATGGCGGCGGCGAAGTTGCCGTTCAGGATCTGGAAGCCGTAGTTCGCGGTCATGTAGAACGCATGCTGTATGTGCTCGATGGTGATGTCACCCTTGGGCACGCTGTAGATGGCGTCCCAGAGCTCCGGCGTAAGGAGTTTCTCCGGCGTGTCCAAAGAATCTTCGGCGATCACACGCGGGGTGATCCTGCCCTGCGCGTCCAGCAAGCCGCAGGATGCGAACAGGGCCCGCTCGGAGTCCACCAGACCGCTGGCAACCGTCGGCACGGCTTTGCCGTTCGCGTCCACGGTCTCGCGAGGCGCGTCCAGCACGGCCTGCAATTCCGCCACAGGAGCGCGCAGCGGGCCATTGCCCGCAGCTACGTAAGCAGTTTCGGGGCTGGCAACCCAGCTTTGCCGATAGGCGTCGTAAAGCCGTCCCTTGACGCGTCCGGCGAGGATATCCTCGAGCGTAGCCCGCCGTCCCGAGGGGATAGGTTCATCGGGCACGAACATCAGTCCCAGCAGCCGCTCGCGAAGCTTGTCCACGGTGACCGCGCGGAACGCGACCTGGTTATACCGCGAGCGGCCATAGGCATCGCTCTTCTGGTAGATCATGACCGCGGCCATCCCGCCGATGGGCGCTCCCTGGGTGAGTTCGCCATGCTTCATGCCCGCCATGAGCATCACGAGCGCGTTGTAGCGCTGGTAGGCGATCATGTTGGGAGCAGCCATGCCTACGGTTTGCGGATCGGGAAAGATGCCGTTCGGGTCATCCTTCCACATTTCGATGAGGCTGCCGAGATAGTCCCAGCGGCCGACATTGGTCCCCAGCAGCCGGCGCCGGAAGACCCAGGCGATCGCCGGCAGATAACGGCCGCCATTGCCTTCCTCGTAGAGAATTTTGATCTTGAAGGTGCCGGCGGGAACGCCGATGATGCCTTCGACCCGGGCCAGCAACTTTTCAACGATGAGCGCTTCCCGCGGCGTCTGCATTTTCGGGATGTAGAAATACACGCCCGTGCCCGCCTGCTTCAGTGTCTCGTAGTTGTTCAACACCCAGAGCACGACCAGCGCGATTGTGCCGGGAACAGGCTGATCGTCCACGGTGATCTGATCGTAGACCACGTGGATGCTGGGCGGGCGCACCAGCCGCGTGGGCCACTGCTGTGGCGGCCGGTTGATTTTGTAAGAGCGCTTGTTGTCCTTCTTCACTACTTCATACGGCTTGGTGGCCCACTGGCCTGCAAGAATCTGCTTGGCATTCAGCAGGGCGGCAAAGGTCCCGACCGGTTGGTCCTGGGATGGGCCTTGGGGCTGGAAGTGAGCGGGCGAGGCGTCTTCGAAATCGGGCATGTTCATGGGCGCGTTGCTATTCAAAGCGTTGAACGCCATGTCCAGAGGATGCCAGGGGCCGGTGAGCTCCAGCCCGGGGTTTTGCAACGGATGCACGTCGGCGGGAATGGGTACCTCGTCATTCAGACGCCAGCGCCATTGGCTTTCGCGGTCCAGAAAATTGTCGATTACGCCCTGGACAATCTGGCGAAATGTCCATGAGTTTCGCGTGACCGGGTCCTCGAACGTCTCCTCCCACCTCGGCCAGGCGTATTTTCTTCGCACCGGCTCGGCACTTTCCAGCAGCGTACGGCGCGCGTTAAGGGCCTCGGCAATGGCAGGACGCAGCTCGCGGGTGAGCGTCACAATCGTTTCTTCGACGTTGACGTCTCGACCGTTCACCTTCCTGGCTCCAAACAACTCTGAAAATCGGCGGAGAATATCTTCACGAACCATGAGTGCACCTCGCGTAAGAGCTATACGGAAAGTGTAGTTCCCGGCTTGAGCGCGGGTCAAAATGCGCGGTTTGGCCGCTTGCCTGCGTTACAATCGAAGTTTCATGCCTTCGACGTCACAAGCCATAACCCGAACTCCAGCCGAGGTGGTACGGCTGGCTCCCGTCTCGCAGGCCGGCAATGGCATCTGCTACGCGATCATGGGAGAGGTGACCACCGCCATCGCCGATCTGGAGCGCATGGTGGCGGTTGTGCCGCGCACCATCGCGGCGGCGCTTAACCGCAAGGCGTACTACTTTGTCCCGCTCACGTTGAACCTGGACGACGAGACGATGATTGCCGACCGCTACGACGTGCAACTGTCCGACAGCGCAGTCTGCCATCGCAACCAGACACTGGGGGACTCGCAGTGCGTGTTCATCTCCACGCGGTTGATGGAGGACAGCTTCGCCATCGCCTTCGAGTTCTTCATCAACGTCGGCCACAACTTCGTGGAGCAGGTTGGCGTATCGCAGGAGTTCGCCGACCTGGTGTGGAAGCAGGTGGACGACAAGGTCCGCGGTGAGACCAGCCTGGATGCGTACGAGTTGCGCAAAGTGGCGACCACCAACGGCCCGGAAGCCGAGAAGGCTCGTCACGAATACCTGCTGGCCGCGTTCTCTGATGCCATCGCAGTTTACAACCTCTCTTTGTATCTTGATGTTGACTACGCGGACCTGCGGGAGCGCGATTATCCGCTGCTGGCGCCCAACGCGCTGGCCGAGCGTCTGCGTAAGATCAACGAGCTGTTTCCGCCGAATCCCGGTTTCGAGTTTGCGGTGTACCACCGCAGACGGCAGCAATGACGCTATGAACCGGATGATTGTTGCCAACCTGGTGCATCGCCCTTTCCGAACCATGATCAGTGTGGTCGCGGTGGCGGTTGAGGTCACGCTTATTCTGCTGATCGTAGGTTTGTCGATCGGCATGCTGGACGACAGCCGGAACCGCCAGGCGGGCATCGGCGCCGACATCATGGTGCAGCCGCCCAACTCGTCTCTACTGATGGGCGTGAGCGGAGCGCCGGTCTCCATCAAAGTCGCCGATAAGATCATGAAGTTGCCGCACGTGGTCGCGGTAGCGCCGGTGGTCACTCAGCTTTCCACTGCGGGCGCGGTCGAAGTCATCGACGGCATTGACATGAATTCGTTCGACGCGGTGAGCGGTGGGTTCCGTTATCTGTCGGGCGGGCCGTTTGAAGGGCCGGACGACATCATCGTGGACGACCTGTTCGCTTCGTCCAAGCACCTGAAGGTCGGCGACACAGTCGAGACCCTTAATCATGAGTTCCGAATTTGTGGAATCGTCGAGCATGGTAAGGGCGCGCGCAAGTTTCTACCGCTCAAGACCATTCAGGACCTCATCGGGGCCCAGGGCAAGGCCACCATCTTCTACGTCAAGCTCGACAATCCCAATAATGCTGACGAGGTGGTGCGCGCCATCAAGGACATTCCCGGCATGCAGCAGTACGGAGTGCATTCGCTGAAGGAATATCTCAGCCTGATGACCTCGAGCAGCATCCCCATGTTCTCGACGTTCATCAACGTGGTCATCACGATTGCCATGATTATCGGCTTCATCGTCATCTTCCAGGCCATGTACGCCGCGGTGATGGAGCGCACGCGCGAGATCGGCATCCTGAAATCGCTGGGCGCCGACAAGCTCTACATTGTGAATGTGGTGCTGCGGGAAACGGTGCTGATCGCCATCTGCGGCATCGTTCTAGGGATTATCGTCAGCTATGCCGCGCGGGCGGGCTTGAAATCGAAGTTTCAGACCCTGCCCATCCTGATCACCGGCGGCTGGTTGCTGAGGGCAACCGTGATCGCGCTCATCGGCTCACTGCTGGGCGCGTTCTATCCCGCGATCAAGGCCGCGCAGAAAGACCCCATCGACGCGCTGGCGTACGAATGAGTTGTATAGATGGCGCTCAGATCCGCATCGGCATAACCACGTAGCGATACTTGAAGCCGTCGTCTCCGGCGTCATCCGGGCGCATCTGGCCTGCGGACTGGGCGTCCTTGAACTCCAGGCGGACCTCGCCGCCATTGGAGGCCTTCAGGAAATCCAGCAGATACTCGGAGTTGAAGCCGATGGTCATGGGATCGGCGGTGTATGCGGTCTCGATCGAGTCCTCCGATTCGCCGGCGTCGGTCGAGGAGGACGATATCTTGAGCTCGTTTTTGTCCAACTTCATCCGGATGGCGCGGGAACGCTCATCGGCAAATTGTGCCACACGCTGGATCGCGGTGTTGAGATCGGCGCCGTGCACGACAACCGACTTGGTGGTTTCGCGCGGCAGTACAGCCTCGTAGTTGGGGAATTGGCCGGTCAGTTGGCGTGAGGTGAGAAGCCTCTCGCCAATCTTGAAGAAGAGCGTGGCGTCATCCTTGGCGAATTCCACAAAACCCACATCGCCGGCGGCGCCCAGCAGGGAGTAGATTTCACTCATCGCTTTCTTGGGAATCAGGGTCTTGTTCTCTCCGCTCACTTCGAACTGCTCGCCCTGCTTTTCAATGTGCGCCAGGCGATGACCGTCGGTCGCAACCATGGTGATCGATTCCGGCTTCAGCACCATCAGCCCACCATTGAGCGTGTAGCGGGACTCCTCACTGGAGATCGCAAAGATCGTCCGTCCGATCATGGCGCGCAGAGTCTGCGCGGGAATTTTGACGCTGCCAGCCGCCGGAAAGGACGGCAGTCCTGGAAAATTGGCACGGGCCATGCCCACCATCTTGGTATTGGAGCGCCCCGAGCGAATATTGACCCAATGGTTCTCGAGCAGTTTGATGGTGATATCGCCGTCGGGCAGCAATTTAACGTAATCGTAGAGCTTACGCGCAGGAATGGTACACGCGCCTTCGCGCTTGACCTTGGCCGCACAAGAGGTGCGCAGGCTGAGATCAAGATCCGTGGCCGTGATGGTCAACCGGTCGTTGGCTGCTTCGAACAGGAAATTGGAAAGAATCGGGATCGTGGTCTTGCGTTCGACCACTCCCTGCGTGGCGGTGAGTTCTTTAAGCAATTCAAACTTGCTAACGCTGATGTCCATCGCTGTGCCTTGAATAGTCCCCGTCGCTTCCGCAGCCATATGTTCCACCTTGGCAGGGCCTGCACTCACGAACCCGGCTGTGAACCGCGTAAGCCAGGGGTGACGTTGCAGAAAGACCTGCGAATACTGTTAACCCTTATACCAAATAAAAAACATATAAAACCAGTAGTAATAGCAGGCACACAGGAAAAGTGGAAATTTAGAGAAAAACCAAGCAGGCGGGGCCGGGCGAAGGCCGTACCCTGTACAAATCCCCAGCCGCAGGCGAGGGTACGCTGTGGTCAACCGGGATGCCATCAAGATTCCGTCCAGGTCTTGCGCGCAATCCACAATGCGTCCACAGGAGGGGCCAAGAAAACTGCTCGCTAAAGTGAAAAACCGCGCTGCACGCGCGGTTCATGAGCTCAAAATCTCTGTGAGCTTGTTGAGCATCCTGTTTAAATCCTTGTCGGTCTTGCGCAGGGTTTCAATCTTCTCGACCGAATGCAGAACGGTGGTGTGATGCTTGCCTCCAAACTGCCGTCCAATCTCGGGGAGCGACGCATCTGTCAGGTGCTTGGCAAGATACATGGCAATCTGACGAGGATAGACGATGGCGCGCGAATTGTTCTTGGCCTTAATTTCGGCCAGCCGCAGGGCAAACTGCTCGGAAACCACCTTTTGGATCGAGTCGATGGAAATCTTGCGGATATTGGATTCCATCAGGTTCTTCAATACCTCTTGCGCAGTTTGCAGGGTAAGGTCTCTGCCCGCCAGCGACGCGTAGGCAGTGAGCCGGATAAGAGCACCTTCCAGTTCACGGACGTTGCTGCGGATGTTTGAAGCGATAAACAGGGCCACGTCAGTGGGCAACACGACCTGGTCCGTTTCAGCCTTCTTCTGGAGGATGGCAACTTTCGTCTCCAGGTCGGGCGGCTGGATATCCGCAATGAGGCCCCACTCGAAGCGGCTGCGCAACCGATCTTCGATCTCAGCCAGCTCCTTGGGCGGACGGTCACTGGCAATCACGATCTGCCGCATGCATTCGTGTAACGCGTTGAACGTGTGGAAAAATTCTTCCTGCGTGCGCTCCTTGTTCACCAGGAACTGGATATCGTCCATCAGCAGGACGTCCATGGTGCGGTACTTGTCGCGAAAGCCGGTCATCTTGCTGTAACGCAGAGCGTTGATCATGTCGTTGGTGAAACGCTCGCTGGAGACGTAGCAGATCGACTTCTCCGGCTGCCGCTTCTTGATTTCATGCCCGATGGCCTGCATGAGATGGGTCTTGCCCATGCCCACTCCGCCATAGAGGAACAGCGGGTTGTAAGCCTTCGAGGGCCGTTCGGCCACCGCCCGTGCGGCCGCATGGGCAAACTGATTTCCGGAGCCGCTGACGAAATCATCGAACGTGTACTTGGGATTGAGCTGAGCGGCGCCTTCCCAATCAAAACGCTGCTGCTGGGCGGGACCGACCATGGGAGTCTCCGGCGGCGTGGGAGGGTCCTGCCGCGTTTCGGGCGCGCGGACAGCTCTGCCGTTGCCACGCTGCGGTTCGTCGGTTACGAACTCGACGTCCTGGAATTCCAGGCCCAAGTCGTCAATGGCCTCGCTGATCAAGTCGCCATAGCGCTCGCCGATATGGCAGAACTCAGGATTGGGCACGCGCACGAACAAGACACGGCCTTGCGAGTGATCGAAGCGGGTCGGCTTGAGCCAGGTTTCGTAGGAGGTGCGGTTGACTTTTTTTTCCAGAGCGTCAAGAACTCGCATCCATGGATTAACGGGGGTCGTAGCTAAGAAAGACATAAGAAATAGTCCAAAGGCAACCGAAATTGCCACTCAAGTGAATCGATGTCAGAGGGAAACAGAGCCACGGACCGGCACAGTGGTCAAATGGAAATGATCAATTTGCAAACCCGACCATTGCGGAAATTCAAAGCTCGCCACCGCGAGCATCCGCGTTCGTGCAGTCAGTTTTTCTTTCTGGCTTGAAGGATACTAGCACGAAAAAAAAACTGCGCCAGAGAAATTATTGGCTGAAGAATCGCTCGTCATCGCGAGTGATTGATTTCGGGAAGGTTAATGCCCAAAATTATTTTTGCTGCTGCGAGCCTGGTGCAAATTCTCGTAAGGACTCCACAATAGCGCCGATCAGCGGCACAAAATGGCAGCCGTACAACACACCTTCAGGCGCTTCGCGCGACGGTGCGCGGTCGATCAATGCGGTCACTTCGGTTGTTGTTGCTGCGGATTCTGCGGCTCGGGATTGTCTTTCATCTTTCCGGAGTTCTTGAGGAAGAGCACGGTCTTCCAGATGTCGTCATTGGAAAGCACACCGTCCCAGCCGGGCATGGCGGTGAAGCGCACGCCGTACCGGATCACGTAAAAGAGGTTGCCATCGGGATCGTCCGGCGTGCGGCTCATGAGCTGCGGAACCGGCGGATAGTAGCTTTTGCGCATCGGCGAGATCGGCTGCTTCAGGCTGCCATGGCACCCGGCGCAGTTCTTGTCGTAGGTCATGGAGCCGTCCATGATGTTCTCCATGGTCGGCGGAAACGGGTTGGCCTGCTGGGGAGCGTGCTTGTCCACCCATTCATCGAGCGACTTATTGGCGATTTGCCGTTCCAATGTGCTGGGCGTATTGCCCACAGCGCGGGTATCGAAGTGTCCTGTGGTTGCGTAGAAATAGCCACCGACAAACAACGCCAGCAGCGTGATGATGACACCCGTGATGAATCCGCGCATAGTCCTCCTCCTGCTGTTAACAGTCCGGCAAAGCAGAATCTGCTATCGTACTACGCTTGTCTGTAACCCTCCGCGCGCCGTTGCGCTCAGTACTTTCGCAGCCGCCTCGCCTCGCGCACTACGTCTTCCACCTTAGGTAGAAATTCCTCCTCCAGAGGGGGTGAGAAGGGGACCGGAGTGTCGGCCGACGCAATGCGCACGATCGGAGCGTCGAGGGCATCGAAGCACTCTTCGTTGATGATCGCAGCCACCTCGCCGGCGATGCCGCCGGTCTTAGTGTCTTCGTGGAGCACGATCACGCGGTTGGTTTTCTCCACCGTCCGCCGGATGGCGTTGCGATCCAGCGGCAACACCGTCCGCAGGTCCACAATCTCCAACTCGATGCCGTCCCTGGCAAGGATGTCGGCAGCCTCCAGCGCGACATAAACCATCGCGGCGTACGTGATGACACTCACGTCCCGCCCCTGGCGCACGACGCGCGCTTCGCCGATGGGCACGGTGTAGTCCTCGCTGGGCAGCTCTTCCTTGATGCGGCGGTAGAGAAACTTGTGCTCAAAGAACAGCACCGGATTGTTGTCGCGAATGGCCGACTTGATGAGTCCCTTGGCATCGTAGGCGCTCGCCGGGCATACGACCTTCAGCCCCGGGGTGTGCGCGAAATTGGTCTCGGGATTCTGCGAGTGGAACGGCCCGCCATGCACGCCTCCTCCGGATGGACCGCGCAGCACCACCGGCACCGGTGCGCCCCAGCGATAATGCGCCTTGGCCAGCAGGTTGGTGATCTGGTTGAAGGCGCAACCGATGAAGTCCATGAACTGGAACTCTGCCACTGGGCGCATGCCGGTGAGTGCTGCGCCAAAGCTGGCATTCACGATCGCCATCTCGGAAATCGGAGTGTCCACGACCCGCTCCGGGCCGAAGCGGTCAATCAGCCCTTCGGTGACCTTGAACGCGCCGCCATAGATGCCGATGTCCTCTCCGATGCAGAAGACCGCAGGATCGCGCTCCATCTCCTCCCAAATACCCTGGCGAATAGCTTCAAGATAAGTGACTGCAGCCATGGAGAAGGATTCTAAATCATGGCCGGGACCTCAACTGGGTGGGGCGCCGACCGCCTTGCCGCAATACGGGCAGCAGACATAGTCACGCTGGATGGCCCGTCCGCAGTTGTTACAACTTGGGATGGCGGTGTAGCCGCACTTGGGGCAGTAGGCAAAGTCCGATCCTATCGGCCAGCGGCAGTTGGGACAGGGCTCCAGCAGCGGCTTGCGCAGCAGGAAGTAGGCAATGAACCCAATCGCCTTGGGAATCAGGATGACCAGCAGCGTCCACAGCAGCGCGTTCATGCCCCGCCGTTTCGCGTCGGCATAAACATACCCGGTCAGCATCAGCACGGCCGCCAGGACCAGGCCGGCGACGATCCCCAACAGGGTCAAGAACGGCTGGGGCGGAAGCTCCTGGTGACGTATATAGGTCGGAATCAGTACGTTGAAACCGATCTGGACGACGGCAAAGAAGATGACGGCAGCCACCATCCAGCCGGTGGGGATGATTCGCAGCTCGGCTTCGAAATGCGATCGGGCTTGCGTCATTGCCGGCCTCCTTCGCGCTCCCCGAGCATGGCCATCGTCACCGACCGGTCAAGGACCGGACGCGACGAGGCCAGCATTACCACCGCGATGACAATGGCGGGCAGCAGCCAGAACAGCAGCACGCCCGGCCCGACGATCGACTCGGGTAGGCCCAGCCGTTGCACCACCCATCCTCCGGCCTTCCACCAGAGCCATGCCGACGCCGTCGAGGACAGCACACCTAGACAGAACGAGACAGCGATAAGAACCACCCGCGCTTGATGCTCGCGCAGTTGCGCCGCGCGGGCTTGCACTCGCGCCTGGGTGCTCGCCACCAGCGCCGGGCTGGCGGTGATGGCCACCGAGCGCAGCAGTTGTCCCGCGCCTCGTAAGCAAAGCGCAGCATACTCCGCGCAATGCGGAGCACAGCGCCAGGTGCGATTCCAGCCAGGCAGCGTCGCCGGTGGCGATGTCTTCCACCCCTTGCCGGGTGATGAGGTCGATAGCCCGTTCATGTTCGTGGCTGGTCATTGTGCTCCTCCCTTCAGCGCAGGACGCAACGCCATCACGCCGCGGTAGATTCGGGTCTTCACAGTGGCGACTGGAATTCGGATCAATTTCGCAATCTCCTCTAACTTCATTTGCTCCTGAAAACGCAGCACCAGAACTTCACGAAACAATGGCGGCACCTGGCTCAGGGCCGAGTCAAGCATCTCGTGCTGCTGCCGCTCGACGGCCATCTCCAGCGGCGACGGGCCGCCAGCCTCCGGCTCAAACGGAGCGCCGTCCTCCGGGTCCTTCATCTCGTCGAGGCTGCCAGGGTTGCGCTTGCGCAGGTGGTCAATCGCGACGTTGTGCGCGATCGACATCAGCCAGCTCACGAAACGGTTGCGGCCATCGTAGAGATGGCCTTTCTCCAGCACCCGCAGCCAGGTCTCCTGGAAGAGGTCTTCCGCGGTGGCGCGATTGCCGGTCAAATGCAGCAGGTAACGCAGCAACCGGTGCTGATACTGCTCGATCAAAGCGTCGAGCAGCTCAGGGTCACGGCGCCGCAGCCCACGCGCGATTTGGGCCTCTTCGGTTTCCATCGAAAGCAGCGAACTGAAGGCGGTGGCGACCATACTAACGGGATATACGAGACAGGAGGGAAAAAAGACTCACCTCTCGGCGCACGGCGTCACTCTCTGGGGTGAGCCTCGTCACCGCCAAATGGCGAGTTGATGCGTGACACTGCTGGCTAGAGGGTTAGTGTCTCTACTCGATGCGGCCCCCATTTCCGGTGGCCGCGGGAGTACGATCTTTGATAATTCGGCCGCTGCCCGAGGGTCCTGCTGATTGCCGTTAGAGTGATAATCTTGCTTATCATGATAAGCATGTAGTTGATTATCATGATTATCTTGCTTAGCAGTGTACCGTATTGGAGATAAGTAGCTGTAAAAACAGTAGCTTACATAGAAAATTTAGCCCTCAATGACAGTTGCGGACCGAAGAGACAGGGGGGAGGGGTAACCAGCGGTTCCGGCCAAGGGTGACCGGGCTACAGGGAAGGGTGTTCCCGATGCTGTTTCTTTGCTGATTTACAATCATCTATTTCGCTGGACACGATTTTTCCCACTCTCGTCACCACGATTAGGATCGGAGCACAAACTTGCCAGAGACCATTTACGACGTAGCCATCATCGGCAGCGGTCCTGCCGGATACACGGCGGCGATTCGCGCCGGACAACTCGGCCTGAAAACCGCTCTCATCGAGAAAGATCCCTACCTGGGCGGCACTTGCCTGCACGTGGGTTGCATCCCGACCAAGGCGCTGCTGTTTAACGCCGAGGTGTATGACCACGTGAAGGAGGGCAGCGAACTCGGCCTGGAGAACACCGCCGGGGTCACGCTGAACTGGGGATCGATCCAGAAGCGTAAACAGGGCATCGTGGACAAGCACGCCAAAGGGTTGCAATTCCTGATGCGCAAGAACAAGGTTGACGTCATCAAGGGCTACGGCAAACTGACCGGCGCGGCGAAGGACGGCATTCATACGGTCGCGCTCGAGGGCGCGGAGCAGAAGTCGATCAAGGCCAGGAACCTGCTCCTGTCGACCGGTTCCGTGGCGCGGATGCTGCCGGGATTACAGGCCGACTCGCAGATCCTGACCAACATCGAAGTGCTCAGCCTGGACGCCCTGCCGAAGTCGATCATCGTGATCGGTTCGGGCGCGGTGGGCGTGGAGTTTGCCAGCATCTACAAGTCCTTCGGCGCGGAGGTGACCATCCTGGAGATGCTGCCGCGCTACGTTCCGGTGGAGGACGAAGACGTTTCCAAGGAGCTGATGAGGGTCTATCGCAAGCGCGGTATCAACGGATTCGTGAACGCCAAGGTCGAGAAGGTAGAGAAGACAAAGAGCGGCGTCGCCGTGACCTTCACCGTCGATGGCAAGCAGCAGACCCTGGAAGCCGAGAAGGTGCTGGTGGCGGTGGGCCGCGCGCCGCGTACCGAGAACGTCGGCATCGAGAAGACGAAGATCAAAGTGGAGCGCGGGTTTGTCGAAGTCGACCAGTTCATGCGCACGGCCGAACCCGGCATTTACGCCATCGGTGACATCGTCGCGGGCTATCCCCAGTTGGCTCATTCCGGCGGGATGGAAGGCATCGTCGCGGTCACCCACATTGCCGGCAAGCCGGTGAAGCCGATCAACAAATTGCGCATCCCCAACGCGACCTATTGTCATCCCGAGATCGGCAGCGTTGGTCTTACCGAAGCCAAAGCCAAGGAAGCGGGTTACGAAGTGAAAGTGGGCAAGTTTCCGTTCACCGCTAACTCGCGGGCCAGCATTGTCGGCCAGCACGAAGGCTTTATCAAGATCGTTACCGATGCGAAGTATGGCGAGATTCTGGGCGTGCACATCATCGGGCCGAACGCGACGGAGCTGATTGCCGAGTCGGTGCTGGCGCTGGAGATGGAATGCACGGCGGAGGAGCTGGCCAATATCATCCATGCGCATCCGACCTTGTCGGAGGCGATGCTGGATGCGTCCAATGCGGTGTTCGGCATGGCGATTAATGCGTAAGCGGCTATTAGCTGTTAGCCTTTAGCTCTTAACTTACTTTCCTGGTGCTCCAACTAGGCTAATAGCTAAGGGCCGACAGCTAAGAACCGGAGTCTTGAAAGGAACCTGACGACCCATGAGCCTCCTGAAGTGGTGTGACGAAGGGCCGGCGACCGTGTCTCTGCTGGCAACTGTGGAAGACGCCGTCCGGACCATGACGGACAAGCAGGTGGGCGCGGTGGCCGTTATCGACGAGAACGGTATTGTTGCCGGCATGTTCACGGAGCGCGATGTGCTGGCGAAATTCGCCCTCAGTGGCCGCGATGCCAGGACCACGCCCGTCCGCGAACTCATGAGCCCGATGGTCGAAATGGCCACTGAGGAGACCACTCCCAGCGAGGCGCTGCAGGTCATGCTGGAGCGGCACTACCGCCACATGCCCATCGTGGACGACCACGGCAAGGTGCTGGGAATCTGCTCCATCCGCAATATTCTGGAGGCCAGAGTGGATAACTTGTTGGCGCAGCTCGATGCGAGCCATCGCCCAAGCGCGAAATCTTAGTCACTTCCACTCAACCTTCGACACCAGGAGTGGTAAGCGCTGGTATAATCAAGGATTCATGCCTAACAAGCGTTTGATCCGCTCTACTACTGTTCTTTGCGTTCGCCGGGATGACAAGGTGGTGATGGCTGGAGACGGCCAGGTAACGCTCGGTGAAGGCATTATCAAACACTCCGCCCGCAAGATTCGGCGGCTCTATCAGGATAAGATACTGGCTGGCTTTGCCGGTTCCACGGCCGACGCCTTCTCGTTGTTCGCACGCTTCGAGTCCAAGTTGGAGCAATATCATGGCAACCTCGGGCGAGCCGCCGTCGAGCTGGCCAAGGACTGGCGTACCGACAAAATGCTGCGCGCTCTCGAAGCCCTGCTGCTGGTTGCCGATCAGGGACAGACTTTTCTTATTAGCGGACAGGGCGATGTGATCGAGCCCGACAGCGGTATCGCCGCCATCGGCAGCGGAGGCCCTTATGCGACTGCCGCCGCGACCGCGCTCTTCGAGCACACAAAGCTTTCGGCGCGCCAGATCGCCGAAGAGGCAATGAAGATTGCCGGCAAGATTTGCATCTATACCAACGATAGAGTCACGATCGAAGAGCTGTAAGAACGGTTGTCATTGCCGGTTGTCAGTTGTCAGCAACCATGCAACTGGAACTGACAACTGGCAACCGAAAACCGAGGTTTTCCATTGGCCATTTATCTTCCCGCAACCGCAGATGAAGAACACGTAGCGCTCGACGAGCTCACCCCGCGCGAGATCGTGGGCGAGCTCGACAAGTACGTCGTAGGACAGCACCAGGCGAAGCGCGCGGTCGCCATCGCCCTGCGCAACCGCATGCGCCGGCAGAAGCTTCCCGCCGAGCTTGCCGAAGAGGTCATTCCCAAGAACATCATCATGATCGGGCCGACTGGCGTGGGCAAGACCGAGATCGCGCGGCGGTTGGCCAAGCTGGCCAACTCTCCCTTCATGAAAGTCGAAGCCTCGAAGTTCACTGAGGTCGGCTACGTCGGGCGCGATGTCGAGTCGATGGTGCGCGACCTGGTCGAGATCGCCATCGACATGGTGCGGGAGGAGAAGCTGGAGGACGTTGCCGACAAGGCCGAGATGAACGCCGAAGAGCGCCTGCTCGACCTTCTGCTGCCTTCCATGCCGGCGCCGGTCCCCGCGCGCCCCGCGGCGCAGGACCAGCAGATCGGCTTCAACCTCGGCAACGAACCGCTTCTGGCGGCCGAGCCGGGTTCGCGGACCCGTGAGAAATTTCGCCAGCAATTGCGCGAGGGCAAACTCGACGAGCGCATGGTCGAGCTCAACGTCCGCGAGAAATCAATGCCCGCCTTCGAGATTATCACCAACCAGGGCGTCGAGGAGATGGACGTCAACATGAAGGACATCCTGCCCAACATCTTCGGCCAGCGCACCAAGAAGCGGAAGATGAAGGTCAGTGAGGCCTTCGACTATCTCATCCAGGAAGAGGAACAGCGCCTGGTGGACATGGACCAGGTGACGCGCATCGCGGTGGAGCGGGTGGAGAATTCGGGCATCATCTTCCTCGACGAGATCGACAAGATCGCCGGCCGCGAAGGCGGCCACGGTCCTGAACGTCTCCCGCGAAGGCGTGCAGCGCGACATCCTCCCCATCGTCGAGGGCACCACCGTGAACACGCGCTACGGCATGGTGCGCACCGATCACATCCTGTTTATCGCAGCCGGCGCGTTCCACGTGTCCAAGCCCAGCGATCTCATTCCCGAGTTGCAAGGCCGCTTCCCCATTCGCGTGGAGCTGCAATCGCTCACCGTGGAGGACTTCATCAAGATCCTTACCGAGCCCAAGTCGTCGCTAACCAAGCAATACATCGCGCTGCTGGAAACCGAAGGCGTCAAGCTGGAATTCACTCCTGAGGCGCTGGCGGAAGTGGCGCACTTCGCCTTCCGTGTGAACGAAGGAACGGAGAACATCGGGGCGCGGCGCCTGCACACCATCATGGAAAAGGTCCTCGACATCATCAGCTTCGAGGCCTCGGACATGACGGAGAAACACGTGACCGTGGACGCCGATTACGTGCGCAACACGCTTACCGACATCGTGAAGGACCAGGACTTGTCGCGCTACATTTTGTAGCTTGACGTACCCCTAGCACTTCTTGCCGTCCACGCACACCTGCAGCAACGGACCCAGCTCGTCGGTCACCTCGATATTGATCATCGGGCTGACCGCCTGTGTTCCCCATACAATCCCCAGAATATCGACCTCATTACGACTTCCGATGGAGAAGGCCGGGGAGCCGCTGTCTCCCTGCACGGGTTTGGTGTTCCACTTCACGATGGTTTGGCAAAGGTACTTGATGCCCCCGCTCTTTTGCGTGAAGCTTGCCACGCTGACGCTGCCCGAAATTCTGCCACTCTGCGAGCCAACCAAGGTGACGTCGAGCCCGTACATCGGAGTGGCCTTGCCCACGATGCTGAAGGTATCGGTGCCGTTCCAGTCACTCGAACCTGCGGCCGGGCGTGCAATCATGCCCTGCGATGATGCTGCGCCGTCGTCCAGCTTGACGAACATGGTGTCGCTGTAACGGCATTCCTCACCTTCAAAGCATTTCTTGTTCTTCTTCTCGTCGAACGGCGGCGGTGAGATTTTTCCCACTCCGACGCGATTGTCCTTGGCCACGGATGGCTGAAAGAAAACCGCAGTCTGCGGACTGGTGGGATCGTGGATGCAGTGATTGGCAGTGACGAAGCCACGATCTTTGCCTCGCGTCGCGTTGAAACCGAGCGTGCATTGGGTGATGGACCTGGTGTCTTCCTGGTCAATCTGGATTTGCAGACCACCGACCACGGGCCGGAAGCGGTCGCGCAAGGTGGCCAGAGGATTGGACGCGGGTTCCTGGTCCGGGAGAAGGGGCTCCAGCGCTTTGGCTGCGTTTTTTTCTATGGTGACCGCTCCCGCCGGAATACCCAGGGCCGCCAATTCCGCCTGGACTGTGGGTACCAGCGACATATCGTCAATGCCGATCTTGAGCCGGTTGTTAGGATCGTCAATGTAGGTGTACGCGCCGCCGGGCAGAGCAAACACCAGCGGAGTAATGAGATCGTTCCAGTCACTGAGTTGGTGATAAGTGTACTGTCCGGCAAGGACCTCAAAACGACGAACCGGAGGGCGGCCAGAGCCCAGAGCGTCGGTGATCGCCTGGTCGAGCGTAGAACTGTCTCCAGCTTCGCCCGGAACCATGAAGGCATAGAGCGTGTCGTTGGATTGGTCCACGAAGAGTCCGCCAAACGCCGGCACTTTGTCGCCGATGCCGAAAAAAAGGCGGTCGCCCGGACACTTCTCGGTCTGGCTATGTACACGCGGCACAGCGAGGAATAGCAACCCCGTAAGCGCCAGAACAAATGCCCCGCTTGACCTGTGCCGCATGAAGGAATCGCTGCGCAACATTTTCATGACGACCTCCTTGCATGGCTGAACCTAAATCGAGCGCCGCCGGATTCGGGTCGCCCGGTGCTCTTGAGGGCAAACAATGCGCCTGTACGCGTATGTTGTCAAGAAAAGAAAAAGCGCTTGCTACTTGGAAGGGACGGCTGGACAAAACCCAATTACATGTTCGATCCGCCCTCGAAGACCTTCACCATCTGGTACGGATAAACGCGAAAGAGCGCATAGCTCACGCCGGTATCGGAGTGCTCACGGAAGAGCAGATCGCCGCGGCCATTGGCGTCGGCATCGACTGCGTCGATGATTTCCAGGCGCGGGAAGGCGTCGAGGTGATTGTCGTCGGTGACCGAGCCGAAGATCTTCTGCGCCTGCCCGTTGATGTCAACCCGTGCCACTATGGTGATGAAGTAGTCGAACTCGCGGCCAGCGGGCGCTTTGACGCCGGGATCCGGTACTCTTGCGGTCAGCACCAGGGTTGGCGAGTTGCTGAAGTCCAGGTCGAAGGCGCGCAGGTCGTAGTCGGTGATGACGAAATTCTTGGCTTCAACCGGAGCCTTCGCCTTTGCTTTTCCCGGAGCTTTGATTGGCTGGTGCTTACTCCGGTAATTGCGCAGCTCCTCCAAGGCCAGCGCCAGCATCGGCCGGCCGCGCTCTTCCTTCTCGCTTGGGGTCATGGAGTAGAGCAAGGAGCGTATCTCGTAGTTGCCGGCATCGGAGATTGCGGGATAGGCGTTGCCCGGCCGCGCAGTACCGTTCGCAGCTGGCGCTTTCGGCGTTTGCGCCGCCGCGGCCTTCACTGCGGAACCACTCGCGCTGCCCTTGAGCGGTGGGACCGGGACCGCGGCGGCGCTCGGTTTGTTCGACGGCTTGCCGCGGTGCAAGACCGGCCGATCGGGATCATTTTCGTCGGACGAGGCGGCGGGCGGCGGAGGTGTGGTTGCGGCCTGAGCATTAGCCGGCGAAGAGTCACCCTCGAGGGTCGGGCGCGACTCTGGGCTTGAGGGCGACGAGTTTTTCAGCGTGGGCCGGTCAGAATCGTCGTCCGCAGGTGGTGCAGGTTTGACTGCGGTCTGAGTACTTGTCTGCGAGGCATCGCTGCCCAGTGTCGGGCGTGATTCGGAGTCGGAAGGTGACGAATTTTTCAGCGTCGGCCGGCCGGAATCGTCATTCGAGGGCGGAGGAGCATTGCCGGCGCTGGACGCCGTCGAAGTCCCGTTTGATGAACCTGACGACGCATTCTGGCTTCCGCTCGCTTCCTCCGGTTCGTCCGAACCGCTCGACGGCGAACGGCGCAGCACGGGAGGACCCGAATCGTCATTGATGGAAGACGTCTTCTTTTTCGGCTGCTTGGCGGCTTGTTGAGCTATCTTGGCGTCGAGCGTGCCTTGCTGCGGCTTCCACTTCCCGTCGGCGATCCAGGTTCCGTTGACTTGTTTGGGCGTAGTCACGGTGAACCAACCTGTGGGCTCGCCGTAGCTCAGGGCCTGATAAAGGGTCTCGGGTTCCAGGGCCAAAGGCTCGGGGTTCGCGCCATAGAAGCTGGCATCGTAATAGCGGCCGTCCATCCAAAGCGCGATCGGGACTAGTCGCGCACCTCCCTTGGGCAGGAACTCGATCACCGCAATGGCACGAGGGCCTCGCTTGGCCGGCTTCTTGTTCTGGGTCGGGCTCTGGCCTTCGTCCGCTCGCTTGTGTTCGGTGCGATCGCGAAGCTGGGCTGAGCCAAGACCCATGAGCAATAGGATTGTCACGGTCACCCCAATGGCCTGATTTCGCGATTTGCGGTATAGATAGTGCCATATGGAAATCAAATCGAAAGCCCCCGACTTTACTCTGCCCGACGATAACGGAAACCCGGTTTCGCTCGATCAGTTCCGCGGCAAGAACGTGGTGCTGTTCTTCTATCCGCGGGCGAACACGCCAGGTTGAACCATCGAAGCGTGCGGGTTCCGCGACGCATACAGCAAACTGCAAAAGGCTGGACTGGTGGTGCTGGGCATTTCGCCCGACACGCCATCCGCTCAAAAGAAGTTTAAAGAAAAATACGATCTGCCGTATACCTTGCTGGCCGATGCCAAAAAGGAGGTCGCGAAGAAGTTCGGCGTCCTGAAAGAAAAGAACATGTATGGCAAGAAGGTAATGGGCATTGCGCGGACCACCTTTCTCATCGGACCCGACGGCAAGCTGGTCCATATCTTTGAGAATGTGAAGCCCGACGGCCACGCGGAAGAGGTGCTGGCGCAGGTGAAGAAAGGCGGATAGCCAGGAAATGCCCTTAGCCTCCGCTACCGGTTGAATACAGGCGGCTCGGAAATGGTGCTGAGCGGACTCGATCCAGGTGAACCAGGGCCTCACGTTTTGGCCGCATGTTTCTTGTTCACCACTCGCACACCATTCCTCCAGCGCTCGTCAATCTGCACCAACGTCCAATCGATTTGGGGGGAGAGGTAGCGCAACAACACGTCCGTAGCCGGGTGCACGCGCAGCGCCGGCGCAATCAGCAGAAGCAGTGGTGGTGCACTGGATAACTCGCGTCCGGCGAAATACCCATAGCGTGCGAATTCACCGCGCTGCTGGTGCCAGCTCACGCGTGCCCAGTAATCCAGCCCTTGCAACGGAAGGTGCATGTCCTCGTCGGCTTTGAGCTCCAGGACGGCCAGCCGCCCGTCAAGAGTGCAGGTGAGCACATCCAGCATGGCGCGATCGGAGGCCGAGAATGCCGGCACCTGAGAGTACACGAAGCGTCCGTCAAACCGTTCGTCGATGACCCGAACGTCCTGCGTGATGAGGCTTTCCAGCCAGCGCTCAGGAGCGAGCCGGAAGAAGACGTTGGTGTGCGAACCGCCGGGATGGCGCTGCTCGGTGATGCGTTGCACCAGTTCTGCGAAGAGACCCTGGCTTTGATCGTCGAGAACGTACTCTGCGGGGCCGATACCGAAGAGAATGGATTCGGTATTGCGGAAGGAGCCCGGAGCAGGCGTGACACGGGCGCGGCCGAACTCCAGCCCGTAGAGCCGGAAGACGATTTCCGACGCCGATGCGATCGTGATCTCAGCCGCCGGAACGAGAGCATGTACATGAGCGATAGAAGCGGCAAAGCGTTCGCCTGCCGCCCGCTCGTCTACGGCGCGGGTGAGACGGGTGCTGATATTGCCGGAATCGGCGAAGTCGACTGGTTCGCAAATCTCGGATCGCTCGTCAAGTTCGAAGATCTGCCACTTGGCGGCCTGCGCGTTCAAGTGCGCCGCCCGCTGGCGGACGATAGCCGACCGGCCTGGCGGCAGGAACAGCTTCAGGCCTTCGACGTGCGCGCGCCCGGCGAGATGCTGGCGCTGATAGTCCATCCAAAGAACGCCGAAGGTAAGTACAGCGTCCACGCATGACTGCGTCTCTTCGCCGTTCACCCCGAGCACCGCAAACGCGGACTGCCCCGCGCGCAGGATGCCGCGGGTGTAGACCGGGCTGAAGGAATGTTCGAGATCGGGGCTGCCGCTGAGATGCTCGATCTTGAAGCCATGATATTCACGCAGCAATACGCGCTCCAGCAGACGCTGGTACTGCGTGCGCAGCAGTCGCTTCAACGTGCCGGTGCGGCGATCGCGGTCGGCGCAGATCTCCATCAGCTTGGGTTGCGCCTGCCCGAATCGCAGCACACTGAGGCGCAGCGTTCGGCCTTTCACTTCCGCGTTAAGCACGCGTCGCACCAGGTTGCGGTCTTCCGACCACAGATGTAGAACGCACTTACCTTCGCCGGAAATGGAGTATTTGGCCGTGCCGAAGTCCAACAGGACCTCGCCATCTTCGATCGCGAGGGCTTGCGGCGTGCCGGCCAGGAACTGCTCCAGCATCTTGGAGAGCAGATCGGGCGACATAGCGATGGGCTCCATGGAGCTTCTGTTAGGTTATCTGAAACCCGCGTGTAGCGCTGCGTCTGGCCGCAAACTCCTGTGTGATAATCAAGTGTTCGGCCCGAAATGGCACTGGCCTCGAGGGGCTGCTCCTTTACTGCTAGCCGGGCATCCAATGAAAGGTGACCATGGACAAGAAGTTCTTCTTCGATCGCTACGGCCTGGTGCAAGCCGATGTCGAGCGCTATCTGGCTGCGGCGCTGTCAGCCGGCGGCGATTACGCCGATTTGTACTTCGAATACCAGACCTCGACTTCGGTGTCGCTCGACGAGAGCATGGTGAAGTCGGCGACCGAAGGCATTTCGGTTGGCTGTGGTGTGCGCGTGCTTTCCGGTGAACGCACCGGTTACGCCTACACCGACGACCTCTCGCAGGAGCGCATTCTGCACGCTGCTCGCACCGCAGCGCTCATCGCCAGTGGTCCGGCGAAGCAGCCGGTCGTGGGCATGACGGACAAGGCGGCGCAGAACCTTTATCCCATTCCGTTGCCGTCGGTCGAAGCCGACGTGATGACCAAGGTCGAACTCGTCAACCGCGCCGACAAAGCTGCGCGCGCCTACGATCCGCGTATCCACGAAGTGCGCGTCAGTTATGCCGACGAGCTACGGCGCATCCTGGTCATCGGCTCCGACGGCAGCTTCGCGGAAGATGCCCAGCCGATGGCGCGTTTGAGCGTCTTCTGCATCGCCAAGTCGGAGAGCGCGGGCTCGTCGCGCGGAACTGCGGGCGGCGGAGGACGCGTGGCGCTCGACTACTTCCTCACCGAAAAGACGCCCGAGCATTTTGCCCAGGAAGCCGCGCGCCAGGCGATCATCCAACTCGATGCGCGCGACGCGCCGGCGGGTGAGATGGAAGTCGTGCTCGGTCCAGGATGGCCGGGAATTCTGCTGCACGAAGCCATCGGTCACGGACTGGAAGCCGACTTCAATCGCAAAGGCACTTCCGCGTTCTCCGGCATGATGGGACGCCGCGTCGCCAGCGACAAATGCACGGTGGTTGACAACGGCACCATGCCTGGACGTCGCGGCTCGCTCAACGTGGACGACGAAGGCAACCAGACCGCGAACACCGTGCTCATCGAGAACGGCATCCTCAAGGGCTATCTCTCCGATAAGCTATCGTCGCGCCTGATGAACATTCCCAACACCGGCAACGGACGCCGCGAAAGCTATCAGCACATTCCCATGCCGCGCATGACCAACACTTACATGCTCGCCGGTCAGGACGCGCCCGAGGACATCATTCGCTCCGTCAAGTACGGCGTGTACGCGGTGAACTTCGGCGGCGGACAAGTGGACATCACCAACGGCAAGTTCGTCTTCTCCGCCTCCGAAGCCTACATGATCGAGAACGGCACGATTACCTCGCCGCTGAAGAACGCGACCCTCATCGGCAACGGCCCCGACGTGCTGACCAAAGTTTCCATGGTCGGCAACGATCTCCAACTCGACGAAGGCGTCGGCACCTGCGGCAAAGACGGCCAGTCGGTTCCTGTCGGCGTCGGAATTCCCACGCTAAAGATCGATCGCCTGACCGTCGGCGGAACCGGCGGATGAGCTCGCGTTCATCGCGCGCTAGGATTTCCGCTCTTCTATGCTGTCATCCCGACCGAGGACTTCAGTCCGAGCGGAGGGACCTGTTTTCCGGCCACAATATGGTGTCACTCCTTCCCGTTTCGCTGCATAGAATCAGCAACTTACGGAGGATTGCGATGCAATCTACTGAATCGAAAGCGCTTACCACAAAATATTCTATTCAAACGACTTATGCGCGTAGACTCGCCCCGTCTCGGAGGCCTTGCCGCTTTGTCTGACAACTGACTACTGGCTACTGGCTACTGTTTGTCAAAGAGCTTTCCACGGTGCACACACTGGGTGTGCCGGGCGAATACACAAAAACGCCGTCCTCGCAATTCGGTGATACCTCGCCACGCTTCGCTTCCGCAAGGGCGCAGGTCACGGATGGATGTGATAGGGCAGAGCCAGAGGACCCAGGTTGCTGTCAAGTTGCAGCCGAAATATCGCGAAGCAGAAAGAGGCCGGCACCCGAGCGTAGGATGCCAGCCTGCGACAGTCTACAGAGCTTCAGTTACGGCGTGATCTCCCAGACGACACCGCGCCCACACCGCCGCGCCCCTGCAAGCCCCCAGCGGAGGTGGTGCCGTAGAGATTACCGTTGGCGTCATGACGACGTTACTGATCGGATTTCCGCCGTCGCTGCCGCCACTAAAATCGTAAAGATCGTTGTAAATCCATCCGGTCCCGGTAGGGCTTAGCTCGAAGACGTTACCGTGCCCGTAGGCGCCGTCGCACAGCGTTGTACCGTAGAGATTGCCGGCCTTGTCCATGAAGAGCTTGGCCCAGGGCCCGCATTGTTGGTTAACAATTCCGCTGAAGGGGTAAATGGTATTCAGCGTCCAACCGCCGTTTGACGGCGTCAATTCGAACACCGTACCGCCGCTGCCCTCTACTTCAACGGTAGAACCGTAGAGGTTGCCCGCGTCATCGGCGATCAGCCCTGCGTGGGGCTTGTCACCATTGCCATCGTCCTGAAAACTCGCGATGATGCTTTCTGTCCAACCTCCATGCATAGGCGTCAGTTCATAGACCGTGCCCAGGCCACCTTGGCCGCCCACGAAAGTTGTCCCATAGAGGTTGCCCGAATCGAGGATCACGCCGCCGTAAGGAATTGCCCCATCATCGCCTGAAACGAAGCGGTGAAGCACGGTTTCCACCCCGGAAGACGTTAACTGGTAAACCACACCGTCGCCGTTGTAGCCCCCGGAGGAGGTGGTGCCGTAGATGTTACGCGCTCCATCGAACACGAGATCACCGTCCGGGTTCGCCGCGTCCTCGTTTGTTCGGTTGAAGGAGAAGAGCACGGTTTCCATCCAGGGGCAGAGCGCAGTTTTGCAAGCAGTTGGAAACGGTCTCAGATTAAAAACCGTGCCATCATTGCTGGTGCCGCCATTAAGGGTTGTACCGTACAGAGTACCGTCCGGGCCGACGATGACTCTTGCCGCCGGATTAGCGCCGTCGCCATTCCCGGTAAAGGTGTACAGAGGGCTAAAGGTCCAGCCGCTTCCCTTGTGCTGCAGTTTATAAACCGTCCCAGCATTGCTGGCGCCGCCGGAATAAGCTGTTCCATAGAGATTTCCATTGTCCAACGTCAGTCCGGCGTAAGGGGTACCCCCGTCCTGCTCGCCGGTGAAGTTGTGCAGCACGGTGTAGGTTCCAGTCTGTTTCGTTATGGTTGCGGCCAGGCCTGTGTTTTGCAGTCCACCGTTGGGACCCACAGAAAAAATCACAGTATCCCCAGCGGCCAAGCTGAGGTTGGTATCGAATGGTACAACTTGCCCTTCTGAGGAGACGGTGGAGTTGAAAATAACATTGCCGTTTACCACAATGCCCACGACAACTCCGATACCGTACTGGCACCCCCGAAAACTGCCGGTCACGGAATATATGCCACTGGTCGGAGCGGTGAAGACAAGATTGGAGTACTGTCCCGCAATCCCCGATACCAGCAGGAATTCGTACGGCAAGAAATCAATATTGCCGTCATCGTAAGCTTGTCCATCATTGAACTCGGCCGAAGGCGATTCGCCGTAATTGATGGACGAGGATATCCAGTACTGTGCGTTTGGCCCATTTATGCCGGGCTGGGCGGTTTGGTCATAGAGCGTAATAGGAGTCGTAAAGCTGGATGACCAGCCGTAAGACCATACCCCGTTGGGGTTCGTTTGATTGATAAACCCCTGCTCGAAGTCGGCGGCCGCGTCGTAAGTCTGCGCCTGGGCTGGTTGGGCTGCGACAACGAGCAGCGCGCATGCCATGGCCAGCGCCGCCGCGCCTAAGCTCAGGTTGAAGGTCAAGTTTCGAAGTGGCTTTGGGTTTGCCATTGACGTTTTCCTTTCGAAGGTTGGGGGTTCGTTCCATCACTCTCGTGGAGGCACTGCTATCCAGCGAGAGCGGGCTTAAGATCAGCTCAAAACCAACCGTGCTATACACAATCTGCAAGGCACGCCGTGGCCAAGCATTCTCCACAACAAGTGACTGCCCTACGGCGTGATCTCCCACACGACACCCGCACCGCTTGAACCGCCGGCTGGCCGTGCACCCCTCTACACCCTTACTGGCATGCCTTATGGATGTCTTCAGGAGTGGGGTGCTTATCCAGGACTACCACTTTGGTTGTGCTGGACATGGTCTGTAGGTCATTGCCGTGGAATTTTTCTCCAATCCGGGCCGGGTAGTCGTTTACCTCTTCGACCTGATATTGCTGCTCACTAACAATCGCTCCCGCAACGCCAAAAAGCATGATGTTGCGAACGGCGTGAGAGCCTATCGGTTTCACGGCGAGGCAGCCTTTCTTAGCTGTCTGGTCCGGCTGAGTTCCGGATTGCGCTTGAGCGGACTGCTGTGCGAAGCCAGACAGCGCAGCCAATGTGATAACTACGAGTAGCGCGTATCTCATGGGTGGTTCATCTCCTCGGGGAAAACCAGGCTACAGTTCAAATTTTTGAATTCGTCGAGCCGCACCTCGCCGGTGCACTTTCAGGCCAATCCCGCACATCTGGCGCGGCGTGTCTAACTCAGGCTGGAGTTTCGGGCCGAACCATGCCCGGCGCAAGTAGCATGTGAGGGCGCTACGGTAGCATTGGTCCTAAGCTATTGACCTAATTTGGTTATTGCTGGCTGGTCAAAACGCGGCTATACTTCCACCACCCTATCGAATCTGGCTGCCCCCCACCAAAAGGCAGGCAACAGTGGAGCGTCCGTGCACGAGGGGACCTCACAAAGTTGGCAGGACGAACGAGCTTCGTCCTCCGCTGTGCCCATTCCGCCCAAGGAAGTCGAGGCTGAACTTCAGAGAATTCTGTCTTCCCCGGCCTTTCGCAAGGCGCCACGCCACTGCCGGTTCCTGAGTTTCGTGGTGTGGAAGGCCCTGGCTGGCGAAGGGGAAACCGTCAAGGAGTACCTGATCGGCCTCGAGGTATTCGACCGCCCGGCCGACTACGATCCCGGTATCGATCCTATTGTTCGGGCCGAAGCCCGGCGGTTGCGTTCGCGCCTGGTTGACTACTACCAGACGCTGGGCAAGCATGATCCGATCCACATTGAACTGCCCAAAGGAACCTACGTTCCGGTTTTCCGTCGCAACGGGGTTGAACCGTCGCTGGAGGAGGGGGTGTCCGATAGGGAGTTAGTGGTACCGCTACCCCAGCGGGGCAAAGCCATCGGTCTTCCCGTTGCTACGTCCCGGCGGCGATGGCTCGCGGCGGCTGCGGTCGTTGTTGTTGCTTTGGCGGCGGTCGGGATCTACTGGATACGCTCGCACAAAACGCCCCTGCCCAGGTTCACCGATAAGGACAGCATCGTCCTCGCGGACTTTGATAACAAAACCGGGGACGCCGTCTTCGACGATAGCTTGAGACAAGGGCTCTCGATCCACCTTGCACAATCGCCCTTCCTCTACCTGGTTCCCGACCGCAAGGTGAACGCAACCCTGAAGCTGATGGGGCGTAACGCCGGTGACCGATTGACGCCGGAGGTAACACGTGAGGTGTGCGTGCGCACAGCCAGTACGGCCATGCTGACCGGCTCGATTGCCCGGCTGGGGAACGATTACGTGATTCGCCTGAAGGTAACGAGCTGCAACACGGGAGACGTACTGGCGGAAGCGCAAGGGCAGGCGACGAGCCAGGAAGCGGTGCTGAAGGCCCTCGATGCAGCGGCAATCAGCTTACGCGGCGAGCTCGGAGAATCTTTGGGCTCGGTGGAAAAATATGCCACCCCATTGAGGGAAGCGACCACACCGTCGCTGGAAGCGCTGAAGGCCTACAGTCTGGGACTTAGAACGAGCCGTGAGAAAGGGGACACGGCCGCTCTGCCTTTCTACAAACGAGCGTTGGAACTCGACCCAAATTTCGCCGTCGCCTACAACGCCATTGCGAGTTCATACAACAACCTTGGCGAAGTCGCTCGCTCGCAGGAGAATGTACGCAAGGGGTACGAACTGCGGGAGAAGCTGAGCGCACACGAACGGCTCAGCATTGAAGCAACCTATTATCTGTACGTGACGGGCGAGCTGGAAAAGGCGGCCCAGACTTACGAACGGTGGCAGCAGGTTTACCCGCGAGACTACCTGCCCTACACCGACCTCTCATTCATTTACGGCAACCTGGGAAATTTTGAAGACGCAGCCAAAGAACAGCGCGAAGCCATACGGATGGAACCGAACGACGAGATCAACTACAGCAACCTCGGCAACGATTATGTGGCCCTCAATCGCCTGGATGACGCGGACGCAGTGTACCAGGAGGCAGAGCAGCGCAAGCTTCAGGGCGAATCCCTTCTCCTGGTTCGCTACCTGTTGGCTTTTGTTAAGGGCGACACCGCCCAGATGACGCAGTTGGTCTCGGCTGCCATGGGTAAGCCGGGCACAGAAGATGTTCTGTTGGCCGTGCAAGCGGACACGGAGGCGTGGTACGGGAAGTGGAAGAATGCGCAACAGCTTATCCAGCGGGCCATGGATTCAGCTCAGCACAATGACGCCAAGGAGACAGCCGCAGGTTATCAAGCAGCGGGGGCGCTGCGTGAGGTGGAATTCGGTAACCACGGAAAAGCGCGTAGCGATGCGAATGCAGCCGTCAAGCTGGCTCCCAACCGCGATGTGCGGTCCTGGGCGGCGCTGGCTCTGGCCCGGGCAGGCGATACGGCGGAGGCCGAGAACCTAGCGGCCGAGCTCGATACGACATTCCCACTCGATACGCTGGTGCAGAAGTATCGGCTGCCGACGATAAGAGCAGCTATCGCGCTGCAGCGCAAAGACCCGGGCCGGGCCATCGAACTGTTGAAGGCGACAATCCCGGTCGAATTGGGAGATACCGGCTACCTGCTACCCATTTATGTGCGCGGCGAAGCCTACCTCGCGCTGCGTGACGGCAACGCCGCTGCGGCGGAATTTCGGAAGTTCATCGATCATTATGGTCTGGTAGGGAACTCCCCATGGGGCCCCTTGGCCCGTCTCGGCCTGGCCCGCGCCTACGCCCTCGACGCCAAAGACCCTGCCACGCGCGTCAAAGCCCGCACCGCATATCAGAATTTTCTGACTATCTGGAAAGACGCCGATCCCGACGTACCCGTCTTGAAGCAAGCCAAAGCGGAGTACGCCCAGCTGCGGTGAAATAGAGGGATCAGGGGCTCAGGGATAGGGGCTTACCTTTGGCCGCGCGGCATTGACTTGCTGACTCCTGGCAGTTCTTCGTGAAAGCGGGATTGCATTCGCAGACGGAGCTAAACACCAGTGGGCTCGCTCGGGATGACAAACTATACGGCAAGAAATCAGGGCGGCCACAAGGGGCCGCCCGTTTCATTCTGGTTAAGAGCGAGGAGCTAGCAGCGAGCGCTGGGCACCCATTGAATCCCATAAACGCGAATACGAATTCGCGTTTATGTTCCACGTGGAACAAACTCCTACGCCTGTGCGGGCCGCTCGGGGGCCACATTGGGCTGCTGGCCCGGAGCGGGTTTCAGCACCTGCTGCACCTCGTCCTTGGGCGGCGGAGGAAGGTTGGGATTGATGCGCGCCGGTAGCTCTTTGCCTTGGATCAGCAACTGCATCTCGTTGGCGTCCAGCACCTCGCGCTCCAGCAACGCTTTGGCGATGGCGATCAACTGCTCGCGATGCTCCTCCAGGATCTTCTTGGCCGCATCGTAAGCGCGGGTCACGAAGCGCTGCACTTCCTCGTCGATCTTGATGGCAGTTTCTTCGCTGAAGTCGCGGTGTTGCGCGATCTCACGGCCGAGGAAAATCTGCTCTTCCTTCTTGCCGAAAGTCAGCGGGCCAAGATTGCTCATGCCCCACTCGCACACCATGCGGCGCGCCAGTTCGGTGGCGCGCTCGATGTCGTTGCCCGCGCCGGTGGACATCTGGTTGAGGAACAGTTCCTCGGCCAGGCGTCCGCCCATGAAGACGGTGATCTCCGTCTCCAGGTAATCGCGGGTGTAGTTGTGGCGATCGCCTTCCGGCAACTGCATGGTCAAGCCCAGCGCCATGCCGCGCGGAATGATGGTCACCTTGTGCAGCGGGTCGGCCAGCGGCAGCAACGCCGCGATCAGGGCGTGGCCGGCCTCGTGGTAGGCGGTGACCTTCTTCTCGTCCTCGGTCAGGATCATGCTGCGGCGTTCGGCGCCCATCAGCACTTTGTCCTTGGCGAGTTCGAAGTCGAACATCAGCACCGCCTTGCGGTTCTGCCGCGCCGCGCTCAGGGCGGCCTCATTCACCATATTGGCCAGGTCGGCGCCGGAGAAGCCCGGGGTGCCGCGAGCCAGCACCTGCAAATCGACGTCGTCGCTGATGGGAATCTTGCGGGTATGCACGCGCAGGATCTCTTCCCGTCCGCGGACGTCGGGCAGCGAGACCACGACGCGTCGATCGAAGCGGCCGGGGCGCAGCAGCGCCGGGTCGAGCACATCAGGACGGTTGGTAGCGGCGATCAGGATGACGCCTTCGGCCGATTCGAAGCCGTCCATCTCGACCAGCAACTGGTTGAGGGTCTGCTCGCGCTCGTCATGTCCGCCGCCGAGGCCCGCGCCACGATGACGGCCAACCGCGTCAATTTCGTCAATGAAGATAATGCAAGGGGCGTTCTTCTTGCCCTGCTCGAAGAGGTCGCGGACGCGGCTTGCGCCCACGCCGACAAACATCTCGACGAAGTCGGAACCTGAGATGCTGAAGAAGGGCACGTTGGCTTCGCCAGCTACCGCGCGCGCCAGCAGGGTCTTACCGGTGCCCGGAGGCCCGACCAGCAGCACGCCCTTGGGGATGCGTCCGCCCAGCTTCTGGAATTTCTGCGCCTCGCGCAGGAATTCGATGATCTCCTTGAGTTCTTCCTTGGCCTCTTCCACGCCGGCGACGTCCTTGAACGTCACCTTCTTCTGCTGCATGGAAAGCAGGCGGGCCCGGCTCTTGCCGAACGACAGCGCCTTGTTTCCGCCAGATTGCATCTGGCGGATCATGATGAACCACAGCGCACCCAGCAGGATGAACGGCGCCAGGTTCAGCAGCCAGGACGGCCAGCCTCCGGCGTTGGCGTCCTTGATGATCATGGTGACGCCCTTGTCGCGCAGCTCCTTGATCATGTCAGGATAGCCGGCGGGGACGGTAACGTGGAAACCTGCTTTGCTGTCGTTCTTGAATTTCCCGCGAACTTCCTGGCCGACCATCGTCACTTCAGTGACGTTGCCCTGATCGACGTTGGACATGAATTCGGAGAAGTTGATCTCGCGTTCCTTGGGGCCCGCGCTGCCAGCCTTGACGACCTGCCACAACAGGACGCCCGACAGCACGATCACCAGCCAGAACACGACTGTTTTGACCGTCGAATTCACTGAGACTCCTCTGTAACCGGGTAGAAACACAACTCTACCCAAACCTATTGGATGCTGCGCTTGGACACCGGATGTACAAAATCCAGTCCAATTTAAATTGTAACCCGCTGCTAAACGGAACGGCGCGAAAGGCTTAAACAAAATCCGTGCCAGAAGGGCGGAAACCGATTCGGGAAGCTGAGTGCCAGAGAGGGATTTTATGGCATAACCAGCAAAAAGACGGGCGCATTCAACTTTCCGGCGCTCCCCACTGGAGCTGCACAGCTTCACCCTTTCCCTTCCACGCATACTCTCGCGCCACCGGAAAACCTCGCACCCAGACAATCTGTTCGCCGCTGAGCGCCACCGGCCACGTCGGACGCTGGTTAGCGGGAATGTGCTGTTCGCCGAACAGCCGCTTCAGCTTCTGTTCCGATCCGCTGTGCAGGGGCCAGAAGCGATCGCCGGGACGCCAGTTGCGAATCGTCAACTCCGCCCCAAGCAGTGCGGCCACTAACAAGCTGTCTGGCGCGTCGCTCTCCGACGCAAACTTTTGCCCGATGACGATCGCCCGCAGCGTGATGCAGATCCCGGCGAGATGGACCTCTCCGGGAATGGGCAGCCTGTATTCGTAGGCATGGCATTCCTGCTTAGCAGCGGGTGCGTGGAGTTCGAGACAATCTCCCTGGCGCGAAGCCAGCCATCCTCCGGGCAGTTCTGTTCTGTGCGTATCGCCAAGGGCGCAGCGCAGCAGCCTCTCCACGTGCTCAAATTCGAGCGTCAGGTCCTGGGTCTCCGCCAATCGCCGAAGCAGTCGCCGTTGTAAAGCGAGCGGCAGCTCTCGAAAATTGTTCAGGCTGATTTGGCGGGTTTGCGCGCGGGATTCGAACTCCCGCTCGACCAGCGCCTGCCAGTAGTCCTCGTCCGCGCGCGATAGGTCGGCCGTGTCACTCAGCACCCGGCGAAGATTTGGATTGTAGTCACGCTCCAGCAGGGGAAGCAGTTCGTGCCGCGCCCGATTGCGGGCGAAGCGGTGGTCGAGATTGCTCTCGTCCTCGCGCCACGGCTGGCCGAGGGAAGTCAGATAGCTTTCGACCTCGTTGCGGGTGACCCTGAGCATGGGGCGGACAATGCGAACCGGGTTGCCGGTCGAAACCTCGAGGCTGGGATAAATTCCCGCCAGACCGCGCGTGCCCGCGCCTCGCAGAAACTTCAGCAGCACAGTTTCAGCCTGGTCGTCGAGAGTATGGGCGGTCGCGATGGAGTCGAAGCGCCGCTCCTCGGCAAGTCGAACGAACCACTGGTAACGCAGTTCGCGTCCCGCAGCTTCGATGCTTAGTTTGCTGGACGCGGCGTAGCTCCGAACATCGCCACAGTCAGAGAAGAACTCCAACCCGTGATGGTGTGCCAGCTCCGCCGCAAACGCCTGGTCAGCCTCCGCGTCCTGGCCGCGCAACCGATGATTGAAGTGCGCCACCGCCAGCACGATGCCCAACTCCGCCCGCAGCTCCAGCAGCACGCGCAGCAGCGCCACCGAGTCCGCGCCGCCCGAAACCGCCACGCAGACGCGGTCGCCGGCGCGCATCAATCCTCGTTCGCGGATATAGGAAAGGACCTGGGAACGCACGGGACGATGGTAATGCAGCTGCGGAGAGACCGCCATTCGCAAGAATCAAGACCCGGTTTAGCCACGGATTTTCACGGAAGAAAAGCGATCACATTCCGTCGGACCCCTCCCATGAGACCTCCGGTGAGTCGGGTGCCAACGCCGGTTCGGTGATGGGAAGAATGGTTGCCTGTACAACGCCGCAGTCCCGCCCCCGCGGGACGGAAGATGATAGCCCACCGCTTCAGAGCCTGTTACGAAACTCGGCACTTAGGGCAAGAGGCTATGGCAGTGAGTGCGGATAAAGGTTAGTTTAGCCACATGGCCTACATCACAGGCGAAGCGCGGGAGCAAGTGACGATGTTTCCGCTAACCTTGGACGAGTTCCTTCCCGCCGATCATCTGTGTCGGGTAATCGAAGCGTTCGTGAAGCGGCTGGGGATGCAGGAGCTGGGATTCGAGCGCGCCGAGCCGGCGGAGACAGGGCGGCCGGGCTACGATCCGCGCGATCTGCTGAAGCTGTACTTGTACGGTTACATGAACCAGCTGCGTTCGTCGCGGCGGCTGGAGGCGGAGTGCGTGCGCAACGTGGAAGTGATGTGGCTGCTGGGACGGCTGCGGCCCGATTACAAGTCGATTGCGGAGTTTCGGCGCCTGCATCGCGAGGCGGTGAAGGCGGCGGGAGCGGAGTTAGTGCGGTTGGCGCGCGAGGTGGGTTTAGTGCGGGGCGAGTGGGTGGCAATCGACGGCTCGAAGTTTCGCGCGGTGAGCAGCGCCCAGCGGGTACGCGAGCGGGATGCTGTAGAGCGCTATCTGCAGGAGATGGAAGCGGCCGACGCGCAAGATGACGTAGTGATCGACCACAGCGCGATGCAGGCGGCGCTGCAGAAGCTGGGCAACGATCCTGAGCCGGAGGCGCGGTTCATGCGGACGACGGAGGGCAAGCGTCCGGCGTACAACGTGCAGGCGGCGGTGGATGCCGAGTGCGGCATTATCGTGGCACAAGCGGTGACCACGGAGGCGACGGACAATCGCAGTCTGCTGCCGATGGCGGAGGCGGCGCAGCAGGCGGTGGGCTCGCCGGAATCGCTGCACGTGGTGGCGGACGCGGGCTACTCCAACGGAGAGCAGGCGGCGGGGTGTGAAGCGCGCGGGATTGAGCCGCACGTGGCGGCCAATCGCAGCGTGAACAGTCAAGGCGATGGCCAGATGTTCGCGGGGAGCGAGTTTTATCACGACCAGACCACCGACACCATGGTGTGTCCGGCGGGCCAGAGATTGCAGCGGAAAGCAGTGCAGAAAAAGCGGCGACAGGTGGTGTATGTAGGCGAGGCGGCGGTGTGCGGAGCCTGTCCCTTGCGGGCGCATTGCACCACGGCGGCACGGCGAACGGTGAAGCGGCACATTTACGAAGCGGCACTGCAGCGCATGCAGCAGCGGGCAACGGCAGAAGCCATGCGACTGCGACGCTGTGTGGTGGAGCGGGTGTTTGCCGCGCTCAAGTATGGCAGTTTCGGACATCCGCGCTTTTTGCTGCGTGGGTGCGGCGGCGCGCAAACGGAAATCAGCCTGGCGATGATGGCCTACAACCTCAAGCGCATGATGGCGGTGCTGGGAGGCATAAGCTTACGAGCCGCCCTGGCCCGCTAGCCCAACCGGAAAACCGGTGCCCCGCATAATGCGTTGGGGAACCGAGTGGTCCGAATATCCGTCGCTCCTGAGCGGAGTAAGCAAGAGTTTCGTAACAGGCTCTTCAGCGGTGGGTGGGCGGGCGTTAAAAGGCGGAGTGCCTCGGGCGCGGCACGACTCGAAGTGTTTGTAAATTCTCTGTCGTCCCCCGGGACTGGGATTTTTTCTCCGCACCCACCCCGTGGCCCCTGCTCTTCACGGCCTGGTGTCCGGCACGGTGATGGCGCGGAACATGTAGGGCAACGCCTCAGAGACGATCATGGCCACCACGATGAGCGCGCCGCCCAGCACCTGCTGCGGGGTCATCGTCTCCTTCAGCCACACCACGCTAAGAATGGCCGCTATGACCGGTTCCAGGCTGAACAGCACTGCGGACTCCGTCGGGCCGAGCTTGGTTTGCGCGGTGGCCTGTCCCCAGAACGCGAATACCGTGGAGCCGAGTGCGAGATAGAGTGCCGCCCCGGCGACCGGCCAGTGCGACAGCGCCGCGACGGCAGCCTGGAACCCATAGGGCGATGGCAGAAAGAAAGTGACGATCACGGACACAACGCCGCAGGTCAACACTTGCGAGCCCGCCAGCAGCCACGCCTCGGAGTGGCGCGCGAAGGTGCCCATCATCACGATGTGGACGCCGCATAATACGGCACACAGCAGGATCTCGATGTCGCCCCGGTTCATTTCTGTGAACACGCTCCAAGGGCCGTGGCCCATCCCCGAGCCGCCCGGCGGATGTACCAGCAGGTACATTCCATAGACAGCGATCACGGCTCCCAGCGCCGACGCCAGCTTCACTCGCTGGCCGACGACCGCTGCCACCAGCGGCGTGAACAGCACGTACAGTCCGGTGATAAACCCGGCCTTGGCGGTGGAGGTGAAGCGCATGCCGTCGCTCTGCAGCCAGAAGACCACCACCAGCACCAGGCCGAGCCAGGTGCCGTCCAACATGCCGCGGCGGGTGATGCGAATACCCTTGGCGCGAAGGATGGCGAACATCACAAGGCCAGCCAGAGGAAAACGGAGCCCCATCAGTGCCCCGACGGAGAGGCCGCCATCGAGCACAATGCGCGTCATGGGAAAACCGAATCCCCACACCGTCGCGACCGAAGCGAGGATGAGCACCGCGGCGCCGTGGGAGCTGGCTGGCCTGTTAATCCTCATCGCTGGGAGCGGCGATGCCCAAGAATACGAGGACAGCACGATTCAGCCGCACTATGTCCTGGTCACCAAGACGTCCGGCCCGTGCGCCCATCTTTGATTTTGAGACCGTCGTGATCTTATCCACCATCAGCCGGCAGGCAGCGTGCAGCCCATTGCTTTCGTTCGGCTCGATCAGCAGCCGAAACAGAGGAGCATCGGTGGGGTCGGTCGTGAAGGCGCAAATTGTGATCGAATCCGTCATGTCGAAACGGTCGTCCTGGAGGATCACAACCGGCCGGGGTTTTCCAGCGTAGCCCCTGCCACCTGCAACGGTCCAAACTTCGCCGCGCTTCACATCCCGCCCCGATCAGAGACCGCGTCGATGAAGTCCTGGTCCTGCTTGGCGTAAGGACTGTTGGCAACAGCCAGCGACTGCCGATGTGCTGCCGTTACAAAAGCCGGCGAGCGCATATCGGGGACCCAGATTTGTATAGGCCGTAACCCCTGCTGGCGAAGCCGCTCGCGGTGCGCCCTGACCTTGTCTCGAGACGGCTTGGCGTGAGTTCGCGCTGGCATCCTAACCTCCTGCGTGGTTACATGTAACCTATCATAAGTTCTCGTCGCACTCCAATTTGGTTTGCGAATCACGAGCTCATTCATATCAGGCGTCGGCTGATGGGTATGCCTTTGGCGCGAATGATGCTGTGGGGCTGACATAGGAACCGCAGCCTGTGTCCTGCATCACTGAAGCTGAGGAAGCAGCCGGATAACATGCTCATATGTCTCACACGCATGCCTGGGTGCTGGTGCATTGTGTCTTCAGCACGAAAGAGCGGGCCAACCTCATACCCGATCCGGTGGAGCTTTGTCGTTATCTGACCGGCGTGGCCCGGTCGAAGAACATCACGCTGGTGGCCGCCGGAGGGACGGCCAACCACGTCCATCTGCTGATACACGTGCCGCCCACCATGCCGTTGGCCAAAGCCATGCAAGAGTTGAAGGGCAACAGCTCGCGATGGCTCCACGAGCGTGGAGTGGAGTTTCAGTGGCAGGAAGGGTATGGGGCGTTCGGCGTCAGCCAATCGCAGAAGCAGGCCGTGGCCGATTACATCGCGCGCCAAGCCGAGCATCACCGCAAGTGGAGTTTCGAGCAGGAGTTCATGACGTTGTTGCAGAAATCCGGCGCATCGTACGATGCGCGATATGTGTTTGGCTGATGCCGTCCTGCGGGGCCGAGTCGAGGGAAACGTATCGGTGCGTCCCCGAAGGGGACAACATATCTAAGCCCAGGATTTCAATCCTGGGTAGGTTAGCAGAGAGTGGCGGAGTCCCGGAGGGACGGCATAAGGACCGCGCAAAGGGCGAAGTATTCCGTTCCGCAACCGGCATCAAGGGCGCAACAGATTTGTGTTTGCTGTCCGTGAGGGCACTCCCTATGGCGTCCCTGGCGGGACTCGGAACGAATGACACGGCTACCCAGCGTTGAAACGCTGGGCTGAGATCTGCTGTCCCCTTCGGGGACGGCTCAATCGAGGACGCGAGTCTTCATACTCGCGCTACTCCCCTCAACGCGCCAACGGAGATGTCGTCTTCCAGCACGATGCGCGTCATGGGAAAACCGAGTCCCCACACCGTCGCCACCGCGGCGATGACGAGCACGGCGGTGGCGCGGGAAACAGCGTTCGGTGGGCGCGCCGTCATGAGTGAGCGATCATAAGGCGATTCGCCCAGGTTAGCGCCCAAAAAAAGGGCGCGAACCTGGGCCACCATCCACCAGCCTTGTCGCCGACGATGAGCTGGACCGGCGCCTTCAGCGTGGCCTGCTCGCGGATATTGGCTTCATCTTCATCATTTCGCACGTCAACGTGCACACGCCCCCCGGCGGTCTTCAACTTGTCGGGGTCTACGGGCCTGGCATGTTCTGCCGAGCCCTGATGAAGGCGTAGTTACTGACGTGGACCGAACCCTGGAACGGCCGGTTAATATCAGCGATAGCGACCAACGCCATTGCGATGAGCACGGAAAAGGCAAACACCTGAAGTGTATGCAGCACCGTGTTGTCGGAGCCGAACAGGCAGGAGGACGCCACGGTCACCCCACCTCCGACGATGAGCACAAACCAGAGCACCATGGGGAGCCGGGAGTTGCTCTGCAGTAACCGGGTTCGGCGATGTTCGGTAAGGGCGCTCAGTTCATAGAGCGCATGGTCTTCGGCGGTGAGCTCGGTCGGCGAGGCCGCCTTGACGGACATCAAGGTCTTCCACATGTCCGTGTCGATGTCTCCACTTTGATTGGGCACCTGGTTGGCAGCCATCTGCGGCCAGTCTTGATTGATGACTACATCGGCATAACGGCGGGTCAGTTCCTGGAGTTGCGCGCGTTGCAAGTCAGGCAAGCCTTCCGCCAGGAGATAAACATTCGCCAGAGCGTTGCCCTCGAGATCCACGTTCGCTTCTGCAATGCCGAAATTCGTCCATACCGCGTAGAGCATGAACCCCAGAATGACCGCATAGGTGGTGCCCAAAACGCTGAGCTGCCACCCAATCTGATCGTTGTGTTCCCTACGCTTTTCCCGCGGCCAGATCTGGTTCAGCCCCGCCCTGAAGAGCAGAGCGCCGAGCACCGAGGCGACGGCGATTAGGATGCTTTGCGTAGTGTTCAGCATGGGTTATTGAGGTTCTCCAAGCGATCTTTTTTTCTGGGACATCCTGGTCGTGTCACAGGCCGGCGCTCTTGCTCTCGATCAGCCCTTTCACCCGCTCGACAAACCCCTCCACCTTCACCGAGCCTTCGCCCTTTTCCTGGCCGCGGACGCGCACGTTGACTTCCCCGGCCTCCATTTCGCGGTCGCCAAGTACGAGCTGGAACGGTACCTTCTGCATGGCATGCTCGCGGATCTTGGCGTTCATCTTCTCGTTGCGTAGATCGACGTGCACGCGCACCCCGGCGGCCTTCAGCTTGTCGCCGACTTCGTTGGCGTAGGCGTGGTGCTTCTCGCCAATCGGGATGACGACCACCTGCACCGGCGACAACCACACCGGAAACGCTCCGGCGTAGTGTTCGATGAGTACGCCGAAGAAGCGCTCGATCGAGCCGTACAGCGCGCGGTGCACCATGAGCGGCTGATGACGTTTGCCGTCTTCGCCGACGTACTCCAGCCCGAAACGGGCGGGCAGATTGAAATCGAACTGCACGGTGGAGAGCTGCCACAGGCGGCCGATCGCATCCACCAGTTTGATATCGATCTTCGGCCCGTAGAACGCAGCTTCACCCGGAATCAGCTTGTACGGGATGCTGCGCCGTTCCAAAACGTTCCGCAGGGAGTCTTCCGCCAACTGCCACTGCTCGTCGCTGCCGATAAAGGTCTTGCGATCGTTGGGGTCCCAGGTCGAAAGCTCCACCTGATATTGCTCGAAGCCGAAGGTGTGCAGCACCGAGAGCGCGAAGTCCATACAGCCGCTGATCTCGTCCTCGATCTGCTCCGGGGTGCAGAAGATGTGCGCGTCATCCTGAGTAAAGCCGCGTACCCGCAGCAGGCCGTGCATCACGCCTGAGCGCTCGTAGCGATAGACCGTGCCCATCTCGCCCAGGCGCACCGGCAGATCGCGATACGACTTCAACGTGTCCTTGTAAATCAGGATGTGGAACGGACAATTCATCGGCTTCATGCGATAGTTGGCATCGTCCAGTTCCATCGGGGTGAACATGTTCTGCGCATAGTAGCCCTCGTGGCCGCTGGTCTTCCACAGGTCCACGCGCGCCACGTGTGGCGTGTGTACTAGCGAGTAGCCGCGCTTCAGGTACTCGTCGCGCATCCAGTCTTCCATCTCCTTGCGAATGATGCCGCCCTTGGGATGCCAGAAGATCAGCCCCGGCCCGGCGAGCTCCTGGATGGAAAACAGGTCGAGCTGCTTGCCCAGCACGCGATGGTCGCGCTTCTTCGCTTCCTCAATCTTGTGCAGATATTCCTCGAGATCTTTCTTCGAGAAGAACGAGGTTCCGTAAATGCGCTGCAGTTGCGGATTTTTCTCGTCGCCCAGCCAGTAGGCCCCGGCGATATTCAGCAGCTTGAACGCCTTGATGCGCCCGGTGGACGGAATGTGCGGCCCGCGGCAGAAGTCGGTGAATTTTCCGGTCTTGTAGATGGAGATCTTCTCGTCCGGCGTGGTGAACTGCTCGATGAAGTGGCACTTCATGAAGTCGCCTTCCGACTTGAAGCGCTCCAGGCCCTCCTGACGCGGCAGAAACTCGCGCGCGTAGGGCAGGTCCTGCTTCACCAGCTCCTGCATCTTCTTCTCGATGGCCTCGAGGTCCTCGGGCGTAAACGGCCTCTCGCGATAGAAGTCGTAGAAGAAGCCGGCTTCGGTCGCAGGCCCATGGCCCAGCTTGGTCTCGGGAAAGAGTTCGAGCACCGCCGCCGCCATCAGGTGCGCCGACGAGTGACGATAGACCTCCAGCGCTTCGGGGTCGCGATCGGTCAGGATGCGCAGCTCGGCATCCTGCTCCAGCGGACGGGTAAGGTCCACAAGCTGGGCATTGTTCCTGGCCGGCTCGGCTGCCGCTTCGGCTGCGGGCTTATGTCCGTTGCCCCCACTTCCGTTGGGTGACAGCGGCCTGATCTGAGCGGCGAGCGCGGCATCAGCCAGGCGGGGGCTGATGCTCTTTGCGATATCGAGGGCGGAGGTCCCGCGGGGCACGTCTTTCACGCTCCCGTCGGGCAATTTCACGTGAATGGTTTCGGCCATGATGATGTATTCCGGTTCGCCGCGGTCATTGTCTCCACCCACGGCCGTTAGAAATCTTAGTAATGGTAGCGGGACTGAAGGAAATCAATTCGCGTTTCCGAGACCCGGTAGACCAGCCGATGTTCCTGAGTAATTCGCCGGGACCAGCAACCGGCGAACTCGAACTTTAGCGGCTCCGGTTTGCCCAGGCCGCCAAACGGATCTTGTACGACAGCATCGACCAATTCCAAAACGCGCAAGGCGACCTTCCGATCAGTCTTGACCCAATATGTGAGGTCTTCCAGGAACTTTGACTGGAACACAGCCTCACGCTCAGCGCGCCGTATCAAGGCCGAACTCCCGACGCAACTGCTCCGGTGACAGCCTTTTACCTTTGCCTTGACGAGCCTCACGGAGCGCTGCCATGAGTCGCTGCGCGTTCCGCGGCGAACGGAGCAGGTGCGCGGTCTCCATCAGTCCAGCCAATTCGTCGGCGGGAATCAGGGCAACATCTTTTGCGCCACGACGGCGAACAATGACCACCTCGTGATCATTGGCAACCTGGTCCAGGACCGAAGCCAGCCGTTCTCGCAAACTCGTATAGGTTGTCTCCACTGGCATGACGAATTGGCCTCCATGAAATAATGTACAGC
This sequence comes from uncultured Acidobacteriaceae bacterium, assembly GCA_963791975.1. Classification (GTDB taxonomy): domain Bacteria; phylum Acidobacteriota; class Terriglobia; order Terriglobales; family Acidobacteriaceae; genus Bog-257. Next base: position 1,278,765 of record CAWBUJ010000001.1, read on the forward strand.
ATTCCTGTACGTATTGTCCAGCCGGGATGGGTTGGTCAGCGCGATGTTCGCTGTCGGCGGGTGCGCACTTCCAGCACCAGCCCGACAAGCAGTCCGGCGGCGCCCAGAGTAATGGCTACGGGGATGGCGATGTGTTTGTAGGCGTTGGTCATATCAATACTGCCACTCTTAATCATGCCATAAACAATAGTGCCGACGATGCCGCAAAACAGCCCCGCGCCCATGCCGGCAGCCGCAAACAGCAGAGTTATGAACAGCACACGAACGATCGAGGTGAAGATGAGAGAGATTCTGCTGCGCTGCTTGCGGGGCGCCATGGCGGCGTAAGACATCGTTCTTCTAGGGTACAACAGCGACCACCGTCTGTGGAAAACTCGGATTTGCGGTTTTTCTTGACATGCGAGCAAATTCGCAAGTAAATACTGGCGACGCATTTCAGGTAGCTACCTGGCTAGGAGCAAGCATGAACAAAGGGGACCTGGTGGAAAAGATCGCCGGCGCGAACGGCATCAGCAAAACCGCGGCCGGAGGTGCGATCGATACGATGGTGGATGCGGTGACGGCGACGCTCAAGAAAGGCGGCCGCGTGACCCTGGTGGGCTTCGGCACCTTCTCGGTGTCGCAGCGCAAGGCGCGCAACGGGCGCAATCCACAGACCGGCGGCGTGATTAAGATTGCCGCCCGGCGAGTGGCCAAGTTTACTCCCGGCGTCGAACTCAAGAAGGCCGTCAACAAGAAATAGCTGCAACAATTTCCAGAATGGATTTGCGATCCCGCGGCAGGGCGACAGTTCTGCCGCGTTGTTGTCTGTGGGAGCGATCTTGTGTAGAGTTGATCATTTTCCGCCAACTTCGAGGAGACCTGTGGTGCACCGCATAACACTTGGCGACTTTGAGCTTACGGTTCTCTCTGACGGCATCTACCACAATGACGGAGGCGCCATGTTTGGCGTCATTCCCAAGACCATGTGGGAGAAGCGCGCTCCAGCGGACGAGCGCAATCGCATTCCGCTGGGCACCAACTCGCTGCTGGTGCGCAGCGGTGAGCATAACGTGCTGATCGACACCGGCATTGGCAGCAAGCTCAACGACAAGCGGCGGGCCATCTACGACCACGAGCCGCTGCTGTTGCAAAGCTTTGCCGAGGCCGGCGTCTCGCCCGACGAGATCGACATTGTCGTCAATACTCACCTGCACTTCGACCATTGCGGCTGGAACACCTATTACAGGGATGGCAAGGCGGTCCCGGCATTTCCCCGCGCCCGCTACTACGTGCAGGAAGGCGAGATGCAGCACGCCCATGAGCAGCACGAGCGCGACCGCGTCAGTTACATGACCGACAACTACGATCCGCTACTGGCCAACGGGCAGATGCAATTGCTGAAGGGCGATGCCGAGATCGCACCCGGTATTTCGGTCAAGGTTTATCCCGGGCACACGCGCGATCTGCAGGCGGTCATCCTGCGCAGTGGAGGACAGGTGGCATGCTATCCCAGCGATCTGGTGCCCAACACCCACCACCTGGAACCCATGTGGGTGCTGGGTTACGACCTGTATCCGCTACAGACCATCGAGAATAAGCATCGTTTCTACGACCTCGCCATACCGGAGAACTGGCTGGTGGTGTTCACCCACGATGTACAAACCCCCTGGGCGCATGTGGAGCGCAACGACAAGGGATTGCCGGTGGCACGTGCGGTAGAGCGGAAGGCGGATTCGTAATCTGGGAAAACATATTCGTATGTTGCCAAGCTGTCGTGCAAGCTACCGATTCCGAGCTTGGCGTATCCAATGCGCGATGCTGAGAGCAGCTGCAGTTCTCCAGCATTCAGGAGGAGACATGCGCGAAACCTACAGGGTCAGGGCCTTGGTTCTGGGTGTTGTGACGATTTTCGTCGTAACGCCGGGCGCGTTCTGCGGCGAAATCCGGGCAAACCAATAATCAGCCGGCACAGGCGCAGACCAACAGCGGTTCACAAGTTCAGGAAGCCGATGAAGCCTTGAGTCCGGAGGCTGAAAACCAGATCATCAGGGAAGTGCGCCACAAGCTGGTCATGCTGCCCTACTACAGCGTGTTCGACAACCTGGCATTTCGGGTCGACGGACGGACCGTGATTCTCGAAGGGCAGACCATCAACCCGGTCGTCAAGTCCGACGCTGAATATTCCGTAAAGCGGATCGAAGGTGTCGACAAGGTGATCAACAACATTGAAGTGCTGCCGCCAAGTCCGATGGACGACCGCATCCGGCGGCAGGTATACAACGCCATCTACAGCTATGGGCCGCTGTTCAAGTACGGCCACATGGCGGTCCCGCCGATTCATATCATCGTGAAGAGCGCCCGCGTCACGCTGGATGGCGTGGTGGACAGCGAGACCGACAAGAACCTTTGCACCATGCGCGTCAATCAGCTTCCCGGAGTTTTTCAGGTGACCAACAACCTGCGGGTTGTTGGGCCTCCGAGTAAAAAGCCGAAGACAAAGTAACGCTCGCTATTTTCGCGGGCTGCGCCCCGGTAAGCATGGTCAGCAACATGATCACGTCGGTGCGTGCGTAAACGGCATGCGGGAGGTTGGCCTCCATGTAAGCCCACGAGCCGGTGGAGAATTCCCTCTCTTCGGTGTCGAGCGTGATGCGAGCGTCGCCCTGAAGAATTTCGATAATGGCTGGTACCGACGCGGTGTGTTGCGACAATTGCTGGCCGCCGGCGAACGCCAGGACCTCGATGTTCACGTTGTCGTCGCGATGGATGGTGCGGCTCAGGGTCCCGTTCTGCGGAACCTGAACTTCCTTAAGCAGATTTTGAACCACGATGAAGCCTGGCAAAAGTCCTCCTTGTAGCTCAGCCGTAGGGGTAGAAGATAAAAAATAGCAGGGACAGCGCGGTCAGCGCCCACAGTCCGGGCTTCAGTTGATCTACTTTTCCGGCGACAATCTTGCAGATTGGGTAGAGCACGAAAGCGGCGCAGATCCCGATCGCTATGTTAAAGGTAAACGCCATCAGGACGACGACCGCGAAGGCACGGAATGGATTCGGTGTAATCGCCAAAATCGATGCGGGCGATCGGCGCCAGCATGAAAAGTCCCACGATGATAAGCGCCGGTCCGAAGGCCTGCGCCGGAATCGCGGCAACGAATGGCGAGAAGATCAGGGTCAGCAGGAAACAGGTCCCGGTCACCAGCACAGTGAAGCCAGTGCGGCCTCCGGCTTCGATTCCGGTGGCCGACTCAACGTAAGCCCCGGCGGTGGTCGTCCCCAGCGCCGGCGCAAGGCAGGTGGCGATCGCGTCTACCAGCATGGGACGCTCGATCTGTGGAAGTTGTCCGTCCTCGTCCAGAAAGCCGGCGCGCGCCGACAATCCGATCAACGTACCCATGGTGTCCACAAAGGCCATGATGAAGATGGTCAAAACGATGGGAAAGGCACGCCAGGTCAGGGCCCCGCGAAAGTCAAGCTGCCACAAAATGGGTGTAACGCTTGGCGGCATGCTGACGATGCTGTGGGGTGGCGCAGCCACGTGCGTCGCAAAAGCAACCAGAGCGGTTACTACAATGCCGAGCAGGATGGCCCCCGGCACCTTGCGTATGACCAGGATTGCGATCAGCACGAAGCCGAACATGGCGACCAGCGCCGGATGTGAAGCGAGGTTTCCGGCCTGTACAGGTGCGCCCGGAACGCCGAGTCTTACCAGTCCGGTCTCGTTCAGCCCGATGAACGTGAGGAACAAGCCGATGCCCACTGCAAAGCTATAGCGCAGCGACGTCGGCACTCCATCGACGATCCACTGCCGCAGGCGCAACACAGTCATGCCGATGAACAACGCACCGGCGATACAAATGGCCGCCAGCGCGGTCTGCCAGCGAAAGCCCAGGGCCTTGCAGACGGTGAAAGCGATGAATGCGTTCTCGCCCATGTACGGCGCGATGGCAAATGGACGGTTAGCGTAGAACGCCATGAGATAACAGCCGAACGCGGCCACCAGAACCGTCGCCACGAAAGATGGGCCCTCCGGAATTCCGGCAGCGGAGAGTATCGCCGGGTTAACCACCACAATGTAAGACATGGTGGTAAATGTCGTTAGCCCGGCGACCACCTCGCGGCCCAGCGTGGTGTGGTGGCGATCGAAGGCGAAAAGCGCGTTCAACCCGTTCAAGCAGCGCCTCGAAGAGAACGTAAGGAAGTCGTGTTGCTTATGATAGAGGCTGTCTTAGCCTAGGGCGATTGGCGAGGCGGCATAACCCGGTCAGTCGGTGGGCCTCTCCCGGGGAGGCGCCGAGGCAAAGAAGTCCTGGCGGAAGCGTTGCGCATAGTTCCACATCAACTCCTCAACCCGCTTGGGGTCGGGCGACTTCACGATCAGGCCAACGTGATGTTCCTTGTCCGTCATGCGCCAGACAATCTCCGGGTCGTTATAAGCTGAAGTGTCCGGTTGCTCCTGGCGCGCGAGCGAAATCAGCAAACCGGCGGCGTCGTTCGCCGGAGTTGGAGGCTGGTACGGCGCTTTCCCGCCTGCGATCTCGATCTTCGCCCACTCTCCCCACATATTGATCCCGGTAGCGGCTTCGATAAGATCCGAGATGTGCGCGCCTCCGACGCGCGCTGACGTTTCCAGGAAGTACAGCTTGCCATCGTCGCGGCCACGAATAAACTCGCTGTGGGAGACGCCGCGCACCAGCCCAAACGCGTGCAACACCTGTTCGTTCAGCGCAATCAACGGGCGGGATTCGTCGGACGCGCGAGGCAATGTCCGCGTGGTGAAAATGTCTCCTTCATGCGGAGACGTTCCATCGGAGGCCTCCCATAGCGGCTGGCGATGGCAAAGAGCAACTCGCGCTCGTAAAAGATGGAGTCCACGTGATAGATGTCGCCGGGCACATACCGCTCCAGCAAATAGAACGACTGCTGATCGCCCAGATGTTCCACGGCCGCCCAAAACTCCTCGGCGGAATGGATTTTCTTGATGCCGATCGACCCGGCGAAGGAGCGCGGTTTCAGTACCCAGGGCGGCGGCACGCGATCGAGAAACTCCCGCAGCCTCCCATAGTTGAGAACGTGGATGAAGTCCGGGACCTCGAGACCTTCCTCCCGCGCCTTCATGCGCATGGCGAGCTTGTCGCGGAAGTAGCGCGCCGTGGTGTCACCCATTCCAGGCACGCGCAGGTGCTCACGCAAAGTCGCCGCCGTCTCCACATCGAAGTCATCGAGAGGAACGATGCGATCGATGTTCTCCGTGCGCGCCATGTAGCTGACACCCAGCAGGACATCGTCAATCTTCCACTTCTTGTCTGCGTCCGGTATGTAGAAAGTCTCGTCGATGCTCTCGCGCGGCCACTCTGCGCCAGCCAGGCTGTGCGAGGTAAGAAGCAGCACCCGGCAGCCCTGGCGGCGGCATTCGCGTATGAAGTCGATGCCCTTAAAGTAGCTGGCAAGGCAAAGCACGGTGGTGGGGCGTTTTGCAGGATCTTGAGCGACCGATGAGGAGGACATGCGGACTCCTGATGCGCATCAATTGAATCACAACAATGTACCATTCACGGAGACTCAAACGGCGCTTTGACCCTGCTGGTGCCTCTCTTCCTGAATACCGATCGGGCGGACCCGATCGATAAGGACAAACACGACCAGGACGGCAACCGGCAAGTACAGCGCGCGTAATTCCCACCGCTGTTTGATGATGGTCCCGATTGCGGCGCCCAGCAGGTAGCAGATCCAGGTTGAAGCGAGAACCGCGGTCTCGCGGACGTCCTGCTGTCCGGACGCCAGCCTGACGATATTTGACGCGTGGCCCGCGACCCGGAAATGGTCGTAGCTCCAGAAGAGGGTCCGGGTGAACGACTCGGCAAACTTTGTCAGAGTTCCAGTGACGAAGGTGGTGTACACGGTAAGCGGGCCGACGTGCGTCAGGGTCGCCGTCTGCACGCCCATTGCGAAGGACAGCAGCGCGACGAGTGAAAAGTACGTGGGCGAGTGGAGATTAACCATTTCTCCGAGATGCATGGCGGGAGTCGCGCGCGCAAAAAGAAGCAACAGGAGCGCTTCGACACCGAGAGTGAAAGAGGCGATGCGCCTGACCTCGCAGCGAGCGGCCACCTGCACGACAATGCGCGTCAGGATTATTCCGGTGACATAGGCAACAACGGCACAGGCAGGCCGCATTAGCTGGGAGAAATCACGCTGTCCCAGATACATGCCGATGTGCACGCTGTTGCCGCTCATGTTGGCGGTGAAGATCTGAAACAGCGCAATGTACCCGACGGCATCCACGAACCCGCCAATCGCGGTAAGGGACAGGGCAACGCCAAGCTTTCCAGCGAGACCGAGTTCGCGTGTTTCCGTCACGGGCGATAGGGTGGCTGCGCTGGGGGCCAGCGCAAATGAAGCAACACTGTACCATTGACAGCCAAACCAGGAAGGCGTCCCGGTTCTCTGGGACGCCTTTCTCTCTAGCAACCGCGTGTTGAAACACCGCACAAACCTGCAACCTAGAATTGGGTCGCAGGCAGGACCGCTGTACCCTCGATTTGCACCGACTGGAGTTGGTTCGGATCCAATCCGAGCGCCTTCAGAATGGTGGGAGCAACCTGCATGGTCTGCACGGGCGTATTGACCGCGCTCGCCTGGAATGCAGGGTTCGAGAGCAACATGATCACGTTGGTGTCGTCGTGCGAGAAGCCACCGTGCTCCTCCTGCTTTTTGCTACTGGTGGTGTAGACCACACCGTAGTTCGGCGTGACGATAATGTCCGGAGTGCGGGGATCCTGGCCAGGGCCGATTCCAGGGGCGGTAAACATGGTTGTGAGCGAGGCCCCGTAGAACATTTCGCCGAAACCGGCTTGGGTTGCGTTGGCTTCCAAAATCGAGACGGCGTCCGCCGTCTGGGTCGACGAGGTCAGCCAGAGCAGCGAGACGTCGTCTTCCGTAGGTCCGATTCCGTTGGGGTTTAGCGGCGATTCGGAATAGGGCAGCAGCGAAGCGATCAGGTTCGCCGGCGAGGTTCCGTTGGTACCGCTATGCCCAGGAATTGGGTAGAAGCGATTGGGGTCGATTGGCGACTGGCCATGTTTCGAGGTGATTACGATCAGGGTGGAATCGAGCAGGCCCTGTTTCTGGAGTTCGCTGACGAACTCGCCAATCGCAGCGTCCACGAGTTGGAACTCGCCCAGCAACAAGGTGCTCGGAGTCCCTGCCGCGTCAAGATAGCCACCGGAACCAACATTCTTCTCAATCAGCTTCTGCCCCACACTGACCGACTGGAAGTTCATACCGAACACAGCAGGTACAGGAGCGCTGGACTTACCGTCGTGCGTCTTGCCATCGATCTCATTGAGGATGGCGTTGACCTTAAGCGTGTCGTAGCACTGGATGTTCTGAAAACTATCGGTGTAGGCCCCGGTCTGAGATGGATCTGGGATGGGATTGCACGGCATCCCAAGCGGAGTCGTGACGGGCAACGCGATGACGGTCGAATTGATCTCGGGTGAGTAGTAGTCGTCGACATTGGTGCCATCGCCGGGTCCGGAAACCGAAGAGTACGCCGGGTGCTTATCCGACCATGCGGTGTAGCCTCCGGCCTTATGAATTACTCCGAAGATGGTGTTGGTCCGGACGAAGTTCCAGGGCCATACCGGAGCGCAGTTCTGCTTGGGATCGCGGGGCAGCCGGTCTTTGTCGATGGAGTTGATCCCGCCATCTCCGGAAGGAGCGCCGCCGTTCAACTGGGTCTGATCGATGTCGATGCCCTCTTCATACTCGGTTGTCGTGCCCGGCGCTACCACCCCAGGACCGCAGGGACCGCCCGCTACACCGTTGCCCGTGGTTGTCTTCGGCGGAGCAAGTGAGCGATCGAATGCAACATCGTAGAAAGCGCCGACGCTACGGGGAGAGCCGCCGCTCACGATGGCCATCAGCCCAGGAAAGGAGTCGGACGGCTTGGAAGTGGAGGCGTTCAGGTAGGTGGTTCCGTTCGCGCCCAGAGCGGCAAGGGTTGGGCAATACGGGGCACCGCCATTTACGCCACTGACGCCGTTGGCACAGTTTTGGTAGTCAAGCGAGTGCATGCCGTCGATGCTGATCAGCAGTACATGCTGAAATCCAGCGCCGGGTTTGCGCGCGGTTCGGGAGTTTTCGGCAGCAGTAAGTTGCAGCGGCGCTGTGCTTACGGCCGCAGCGAGCAGGGAAATGAACAGGGACTTAACGAGATGCATAAGCTCTCCTCCATGGGTAATCTGGCCATGTCGGAAACTGTATCTAGGGGAGAGAACGGAATGGTGAATGGAAGATAAAACTTAGGTAACAGTAAGGTTGCAGGGGATTTTGTTACGGTCTGTTTACATTCAAGGGCTCGGGGCTGACGCTTTGCCGGTGTGCAGTAGTCACAAACGAGAGAGCGCCAGCCTGGCTGCGTTATAGCCGCACATGCCGTGGACGCCGCCGCCCGGCGGGGTTGACGACGAACAGAGGTAAAGGTCGCGAGCTGAAGTCCTGTAGTACCGTCTTGTGGGACGGAATAAGAACTGCCGCAGGTCAACCGCGCCGCCCCCGATGTCTCCTCCAACCAGATTCGCGTCCATGCCTTCCAGCGCCGCCGGGGTGAAGACTCGCCGTGCCAGGACGCAGTCGCGAAACCCGGGAGCGAAACGCTCAATCTGGGCCTCCATCCGTGGCAGCATGTCGAACTCGGAACCATTCGGGACGTGGCAATAGGCCCATGCGACGTGCCGATCCTGTGGAGCGCGTGTCGGGTCGAACAGAGTTGGCTGCGCCAGCAAGACGAAAGGCCGCTCAGCGTGATGCCCGTGGCGCATGGCTTCTTCCGAGGCGGCGATCTCTTCAATCGTACCGCCTAGGTGGACGGTTACAGCTCGCAGGCAATCGCGAGCTTTCCACGGGATCGGCGCCGACAAAGCGTAATCGACTTTGAACACACCCGGGCCGTATCGATAGCGCTGCAATTGACGGCTGTACGCGGACGACAAACGGTTACCCGCGATTCGCAGCAGCTGGCGAGGGGTGACGTCGCACAGGATTATGTCGTAATCGACCAGGGTTGAGAGGTCGTCGATGCGGCTCGAGGTGTGGACCGTGCCGCCTAGCTTTTCGAGATGCCCGCATAGTGCGGCTGTGATGGATTGCGCGCCTCCGCGCGGTATCGGCCAGCCGACTGCATGGGCAGTCGCGCCAAGCACCAAGCCAAAGGAAGCGCTCAGGGGCTCATCCAGCGCGAGGACGGAGTGCGCCGCGAGTCCGGCGAAGAGCGCTTTCGTTCTGGAGTTGCGAAACCAATGTTGCGACAGCGAGACGGCGGAGGGAAATCCGAGCAGTCCGAGACGCGCCATTAGAAACGGATGCCGAGTGAACAAATGGACCGGACGCAAGATTTCGGGCGCCAATTCCTTCCAGTGCTTGACAAACGGTTCCATCAGCCTGCGCCACTGCTTGCCGTCTTCGCCAAGCGCGGTTTCGGCGTGGCTTAGATCGCGCTCGAGTGTAACGGCCGTCCCGTCGTCCAGCGGGTGCGCCAGCGGAGCATCAGGTTGGATCCACTCCAATCCGTAATCTTGCAATGGCAGCGAAGAGAAAAACGGGGAGCCGACTGCCATGGGGTGCACTCCCGATCCGAAGTCGTGCATGAAACCGGGAAGGGTAAGCGGAAGAGTGCGCGCCGCGCCGCCAGGTTGCGGTTCCGCTTCGAAGACCTCCACCTGCAATCCAGCTTGGGCAAGCACAATGGCCGCTGCCAGACCGTTCGGCCCCGCGCCGATGATAGCGGCTCGTCGTTGGGTTGCAGGCATAGGTGATCAGTTTAGACCGCCGTTCCACGATTCCAAAGAGCGATCGCGGCGAGGCACCCAGAGCTAGCGATCAGACGTGGAGTCGTCGATTCCGCAAATATTTTAATCATGCGGCGGCAGAGGCTCCGGCCACTGCACCACGCCGGCTTTGCCGTCAGGCAGGCGGTCGAGCACGGGAGCGTAAAGCCCTATCAGTTGCCGGTTCCACCACCTTCCAGTAGCCCGCTTCTCCGCCAGAGTGGTGAACCAGTACTTCCACAACACAGCGCGTACTTCTTTCGGAGGGTCGTTGGGGAATGGATTGCCCGCAAACAATGCGAGAACATCCGGGTCGCCGGAGAGCAGACGTTCCTCGGTACTGGGCACGATCAGATTGTCCCGCCAGGAGCCCAGCGATGCGAACCACAAATTCCACTCGAACCGCGGCTGGTAAGGCGCATAAATGCCGGGTCGCTTGTAAGGATCCTGGGGCTTGTAGCGGAAGGGATAAGCGACCCACGTCTGCCCATCGTTGGAGCCTTGGAATTCGATTTCGTAGCGCCCGCGTGTCATGACAGCAAACAGTCCGTAACGGTTGGCAATGCGAAAGGGATCAAGCGCGGCGACAGGTGAGGTCGGCAGCGGGAAGCGGGGGAACAGAATCCAGATCATTTGAACCGTTGTCGCGTAGAAAATCCAGATCAGCACCACGCTGGTGAGCGCGAGTCTAAAAGCGCCAAACGAATGGAGCGGGCGGCGCGACTTCGCCACCGGAGCCGGGACTGCGACGTCTGGGACCTCGACAGCCTGCGCGCTTTGCCCTGGCGCCTCCGGCTCCGGCGATAGGAACCTCTCCCAGCGGGGCGGCGTGACGCGAAGCAGAAAACGGTCGTCCAGCAGCAGAAATCCGAGCACGAGAACGAGATAGTTCAGGAAGGTGTAGTTGGCCGTAAGAATGACCGGAATCTGCCACGCCGTGACGATGAAGAAACACGCGATCCGCCAGCGCCGGGGCAGAAATAGCATGAACACCAATCCAAGCTCGAGCACGAGCGTCGCCCCGGTGGAAAAGGCGTGGAACCAATGAGGCAGGTGTTGCGCATACCAGCCGATCCAGGTTGGCAGGGGACCATTCTGGTAGTACTCGTCCATGGCGGTGAAGTTTCGCCATTCGGGATCGCCGCTGGCAAGCTTCACCACGCCCGACTCGAAGTAGATGCGAAACCACTCCCACTGCAACAGAAACAGACTGGCGCGCGAAGGTGGACTCGTGCGGCCTAAACCCGGCCAGAATCCCGCTGGAGCGAAGAAGAGCGAGATAAATCCTGCCTCCAGCAGCATGCCGTCCGACTGATAGCCGGAAAAATCCTGCGCCGCGCTGACGAACGAAAGAAAGCAGACAAAGCATAGGAACAACATGCCGCGCGGCCAGAGGTTAATGACCAGCAGCAGCGATGCGATCATGCCCACCCAACAGATGGCCATCAGCATGTGCGTGCCGGTGGAGATCCACAACAGAGTCGGCGCAAACCAGAAGCGCCCGGCGCCAAACTGGTGCGCTACGGCAGCGAGGAATTCGTTCGACGGAAGAATGCCATCGGCGCCGATGAGGCCGCGAATCTGAAACACCAGAGAAAAAAATGCGGAGAAATAAATGAGTCCGAGGGCGCGCAGGACGATCCAGCGCGGAATCAGGCGGTCTCGGGGGCCGAATTCCGAATCGAAGAGCCAGCGGATGACAGAAGCAGGCGTCCGATCCATCGCGGTGGGATTATATCGAGACGACGGAGGCGGCGTCTCGCGTGGTCACTGCTTTGTCCAGGTGATTCCACCGTCGGACGTGCTCCACAGCGCGCCTCGTTGGGTGCTGATGATGCCATGCATGGCATCGCTGAACTGGATGGCAACGATCGCGTCCGTCTCGACACCGGGCGAACCTAAGGGCTGCTTACCCCAGCTCTGGCCGCCATCGCGGGAGTGAAACAGCGCGCCACCACTACCGCCAGCCCAGACGTTGTTGCCGATGACGGACACGACATGAAACGTGGTGGGCTGTTCGGCAAGCACCCGAGTCCATCCTCCTGCCGGGTTCTCGCGCTCCAGGTGGCCTTCCGCAGAGATGTGCCACTGCGGATGCGGGGCTAAGAGGCCACGGACCGCAACCGGAGGCGCTTCGGACGGTGCATATGGTCTTGCGAGCAAGGCGGAGGCGCCTTGCGTGTCGCTCTCGACGAAAGCGTTTGCGGAAGGAGAAGGCGCGGCTGCCCCCGTCGCCAGGGACTTCGCAGCGAAGTCTCCAACTGGTGAAGCAACCTCGGCCTTCGCAGGAGAGGAATACTCTGTCGAGGTAACGCCACTGGCCCGGGTCGCGGCGGGGGCGCCCAAAACTGGGACTGGATTGGCTTCAGGACGCATAGCTTTCGCAACGGGCTGTTTTGCTTGCGGCGTGGTCTTAGATGGGGGAGCAGACTGCGGCTTCGGCCCTGGCGCGACCACGGGTTGTGGCTCAGAAACGGCGGGCGGCTCGCCCTTGCTGGCAATGGTCATCGAGGCGGAACGAAAGCCGGTGTGTCTTAGGAAGAGAACTCCGGAGACGACTAAAACCGCAGCGACTGCCGACGCCCATACCCATCGCCTCGCCCAGACGTGGAGGGGCCCTTTATGGGCCGGCCCCGCGCCATCCACGGTCCGTGAAATTTTCTTGGCCTGCAGAGCCGGCGAGATTCGCGGCACTGCAGTGGCCGGCATCCACTCCGGCTCGTCGCGAACCGGCTCCTCAATCGCACTGCCAGCCAGGAAAACGACTTCGCGACAGTCGGAACACTGCGCCAGATGATCCATCACGCGCTGGTTCTCGCGGCGAGGGAGGTTGTGCTCGGCGAAAGCGGACAGCACGTCGGGCGACGGATGGGTCTCGCCGGCCATTTGTCTGCCGAGAGCGTCCCTTAGCGGTTTTGGAATTTCCCGGTTCATCCGTTGCCACTCTTCCCTTTATAGAACGCCGCGTCAGGTGTTCCTTGCCTCAAAGTTTCGGCCACGTTCACCTGCAAATCGCGGACGTCGACGTCTTGCATGGCTTCGTCGGCCTGGCGGGCGGACATGCCGGCTTGCATCAGGCGCTTGCGAAGGCGTTTTCGCAAACCAGAAGTGACCCGCTCCATTTTGCGGCTGATGGTGGACTCGTGCACACCTTGCAGCTTGGCGATTTCGGCCAGCGTTCTGTGGTCGAGGTAGTAAGCAGACAGGAGGAAACGCTCTTCCGGCTCAAGTTCTGCCAGCTCCGCCGCCGCTGCGGATTGGACACGAGGGTCGGAGACGGACAGTTCTGGCTCAGCCGCTGCGAACTGTAGACCATCATCCAGCGCGGCATCCAGACTGGTCTCACGTCGCGCGCGACGATAGCGATTGACGTACTCCTGCGCGACTACCGTGCGCAGCCAGCCTTGCAGCGAGCCGCGTCCGTGGTAGTAGAGAAGCTTGGACGCTCGTTGCTGCCCCTGCTCATTCACCCCATAGAGTTCAGCATAAAGCGAATCGGCCAGCGTCCGCGCCGCGCTTTCTTCCCGGGCAATCTTGTAGGCCGATTCGTACAGCGTCGCCCGATAGCGATTGAGGAATACCTCCCAGGCACGCTCATTACCGGCAGCACAGGCCCGCGCCAGGACCAGTTCGTCCAGCCGCAGCAGGGCGAGGAAGCCGTGAACGCTGGTTTCTTCGGCGGCGCCATCCCATTGGCCCACGACGCTGCAGAGGATCTCCACCAGTCCAGACTGGTCAATATCGAAGTGCTCCGCCCCAGTGTCGGGGTAATGCTGCGTGGCAAACTCCAGCACCGCAGAAACCTGGGCGCTGAGCGGGCCGGAGGCGGGGACGGAAGCCATTGCTGCGAATCGTATCAATTTGCGTGCAAGAAGAACACTGTCATGCGTTCTTCTGCTAGAGACGCCGAAGTGGCTCCGGAGGTCAACCATGAAACACAGAATTCTGGCGCAACTTGCTTTCCTGTTGATGGGCGCAACATTGGCTGCGGCAGGCAACCCCTCTCATGCGGAATATCGCGTTCTGCCCGCGGTAACAAAGGGCAATCTCAGCATCTTTCCGGTGGTCGGCGGTCCGGAGTACGCCACGGCGCAGTTGCTAACCCTCGATGAAGGTTTGCGCAGCGGCAAGGTCGTAGTCACCGAGGCAGGCTCGCTGCGGGGGCTTGTGCGACCAGGCACGCGTGTTCCGCCGCAATCGGGGGGAGAGGTCAATCGGCTGGTTCTGATTAACAACTCCGATCATCCCTTGCTCCTCCTGGCTGGCGAGGTCGTGACTGGGGGCAAACAGGACCGTGTGATCGGGGTTGACCGCATCGTCCCGCCCAACTCGGGACCGATAGATCTTTCGGTATTCTGCGTCGAGCCGGGACGCTGGGTAGCCTCTTCCGAGCACTTTGGCACCATGAAGTCGCAGATGGCGCAGCCCAGCGTGCGCATGCCTGCCATGGCGGAGCGCAATCAACAGAGCGTTTGGGAGCACGTTGCGTCAGCCGTTGGAGGCATGGCGAGTGCTGTTCCCGCAGCCGCTCCGGCGATGCAGTCCTCCACCTCGTATGCCAAGGCCATGGAGAATCCGGAGGTGGAAAGGAAGGTCGCCTCAGTCGCCACCGATTACGATAGCTTGTTACGCGAACTGCGAAAGGTTGGAGCCAAGGGCGTAGTCGTCGCTATCAACGGCAGGATCACTTGGGCGGACGTTTTTTCCAGCACCGATCTGTTGGAAAAGTATTGGCAAAAGCTGATTCGCTCCTACGCCGCAGAATCGCTCACCGAATTCAGCGCGGTCGGCCAAGCCGATCAGAAGTCGGCGCAAGTATTTCTCGATCAGGTACACGGAAATCGTGAGATTACCGAAACCGAGCCCGGGCTCTTCCGCCGCACCGAGATTTCAGGCGACGGCTACAAAGTCTTCACCTTGACGTCGCTGGTACCGAAGACTGACTACGTGGTGCACTTGGCCAAGATGTCGTACAGCGGCTCCGATCAGCCACTGCTGGTCCCGATGGGCTTGCGGCGACACTGATTGCAGGCCACGCGGCAAGGTTGCGCCAAAGCAGAAGAAACCCCGAGCGGCCGCAAGACCGCTCGGGGAAATTTTCTTAGCTTTGATCGACGCAATCGGGCAGGCTAGCCTCCCCCGGCTACTTCGTGCGCCCGCCTTCGATCTTCAATTCCGCGCTGGCGCCGGCTTGGGCCGCAGCAAGGCGCGCGGTAAGCACGCGAAACGGCGAACACGATACGTAGTTGAATCCAAGCTGCGCGCAGAACTCCACCGATGACGGCTCGCCCCCATGCTCGCCGCAGATTCCGATCTTGATGGTCGGACGCGTCGCCCGGCCCTTCTCGACCGCAATCTTGATGAGTTGTCCCACGCCTTCGCGATCGAGCACCGCGAAGGGGTCCTGCTTCAGGATGCCTTCGGCCAGATAGGTTGGCAGGAACTTGTTGATGTCGTCGCGCGAAAAGCCGAACGTGGTCTGGGTGAGATCGTTGGTCCCGAAGCTGAAGAACTCCGCCTCCTTCGCGATCTCGTCGGCCACCAGTGCGGCACGCGGGAGTTCGATCATCGTTCCCACCAGGTAATCGACCCTGTGCTCCTTCTCGGCGAAGACCTCCTCGGCAACGCGACGGACGATGGCCGCCTGGTTGGCCATTTCCTTCAACGTGCCGGTGAGAGGGATCATGACCTCCGGCTTCACCTTGACGCCTTCCTTCGCGACCTTGACCGCAGCCTCGAAGATGGCGCGCGACTGCATCTCGGTGATTTCGGGATAGGTGATACCGAGACGGCAACCGCGATGTCCGAGCATGGGATTGACTTCGTGCAGTTGCTCGACCCGGTTCAGGAGCTTACGCAGTTCCTTTAGCTTGGGCGATTTCGGTTTGGTCACTTCGAGCTTGCCGATCTCGACCATCAGATCTTCCCGTCGTGGCAAAAACTCGTGCAGCGGCGGATCGATGGTGCGGATGGTGACCGGGAAGCCGTCCATCGAGCGGAAGACGCCGATGAAGTCATTGCGCTGCATGGGAAGTAGCTTACGCAGTGCGGTACGACGGTCCTTCTCGTTGTTGGCGAGAATCATGGTGCGCATGTGCGGCAGACGATCTTCGGCGAAGAACATGTGCTCGGTGCGGCACAGCCCGATGCCTTCCGCGCCAAACGCCCGCGCCTGGAGAGCATCGCGCGGAATGTCCGCGTTAGCCCGAACACCCATGCGGCGAAATGGCTCGGCCCAACCCATAAGTTTTAGTAACTCGGGATCGTCCGGCCGCGCCGGAACCGTATTGAGCTTGCCATTGATCACGCGGCCGGTGGTTCCATCCAGCGAGATCCAGTCGCCGTCTTTCAGCGTCTTGCCCTTGACGCGGATCACGCGCGCCTTCTCGTCAACTTCGATGTCGCCGGCACCGGCCACGCAGCACTTGCCCATGCCACGCGTGACCACCGCAGCATGGCTGGTCATGCCGCCGCGGGACGTAAGAATGCCGGCGGCGACTTCCATGCCGCCGATATCTTCGGGCGTGGTTTCGCTGCGGACGAGGATCAACTTCGCAGCCGAATTCTTGTTGAACGTCTCCACTGCTTCTTCCGCGGTGAAAACGATTTGTCCTACGGCCGCTCCGGGCGAAGCAGGCAGGCCCGTCGCAAGCACCTCGACATCTTTACCCTTCTCGTCCAGACTCGGGACCAGGAAATCGTAGAGTTGGTTGGGCTCGACGCGGAAAATCGCCTCCTCCTTCGTGATCAGTCCCTCTTCCACCATGTGGATAGCGACACGAACGGCCGCGCGGCCGGTCCGCTTGCCATTGCGCGTTTGCAGCATGTACAAACGGCCGTCCTGGATGGTGAACTCGAAGTCTTGCATGTCGCGGTAGTGCTTCTCCAGCCGGGACGTAATTTCACGAAGCTGGTTGTAGGTCTCGGGTTGGATCTTTTCGAGTTCGGAGATGTGCACCGGCGTGCGAATGCCGGCGACTACATCCTCGCCCTGAGCATTCATCAGGAATTCGCCGTAGAACTCTTTTGCGCCCGTCGCCGGATTGCGGGTGAAGCCGACGCCGGTGCCGCTGGTTTCGCCGAGGTTGCCGAACACCATGGCTTGGACGTTAACGGCAGTCCCGAGCAGGTCATCGATGTTATTGATGCGGCGATAAGTCTTGGCGCGGTCATTAAGCCAGGAACGAAACACGGCATCACGGGCCATCACGAGCTGTTCATGCGGGTCCTGCGGGAACTCGCGCTTGGCGTGCTTCAGCACGACCTTCTTGTATTCGGCGATGACTTCCTGAAGCGCCTTGGCGTCGAGATCGGTATCGAGCTTGGCTTTCTTCTGCTTCTTCTTACCGTCAAAAACTTCCTCGAAGGCGTGCTTGGGAATATCGAGCACCACCGAGCCGAACATCTGAATCAGGCGGCGATAGGAATCGTAGGCGAAGCGAGGATTGTTGCTGCGCTTGGCGAGCCCTTCGACGGACTTGTCATTCAACCCGAGGTTCAGGATGGTATCCATCATGCCGGGCATGGAGAACTTCGCTCCCGAACGAACGCTGACCAGCAGCGGATTGTCGGCACCGCCCAGCTTCTGCTTTTGCAACTGCTCCAGGCGTCGCAATGCTTCATCCATCTGGTGGTTGACTTCTTTCGAGACGGCGCCAGTGCGCATGTACTCGCGGCAGGCTTCGGTCTGGATGGTGAAGCCCGGAGGCACGGGCAGCCCGGCATTGGTCATCTCGGCGAGTCCGGCGCCCTTGCCGCCGAGGTCGTCTTTCATCTTGCCGTGGCCTTCGGCGCGTCCGTCGCCAAAGAAGTAAACGAATTTGACGGTTGCGGCGGTGGTTACCGCGGTAGGTTCAATCTCTGTTGCGTGAGTGCTCATGATGACGTCCTTTAGAAATGTGCCGTCCCTGAAGGGACTCGGATTGTTTGTGACTCCCACCCAGGGCTTCCGCCCTGGGCTAAGCTGTTTCGCCCCGTTTGGGGCCCGTCTTGGTACTTTCCGTTACGATCTCGCTGAAGTCGGCGATGGTGGAAAATTCGTTCAATAGGCTTTGCAGCAGCGCCAAGCGGTTGGCGCGAACGCGCTCATCGTCGACCATCACCATGACCTTGTCGAAGAAGGCATCGACCGGCTGACGCAATCGGCTAATCTGCACGAGCGCTGAGGCGTAGTTCTTGTTTTGGTAAAGCTCGCGGACGGTTGCCGCGATCGCGGGAATCTCGCTCGCCAGTCTCTTTTCCGTTTCTTCGGCGAGAGCCGTAGGATCCAGCTCTAGGGCGATGGCCTTGTTGCTCTCGCGTGCCTGCCGCAGTATGTTCTTGATACGCTTGAAAGCCACGGAGATTGAGGCGAAGTCCTCGGAGCCTCGTACTGCACTCACGGCTTCCGCCCTTGCAATCGAATCCACCACGTCGTCGCTGCCTGCGGCGAGCACGGCGTTCACCACGTCGTAGGCGAACCCGCGAGCGTCGCGAAGATAAAACTCCAGGCGCTCGCGCATGAACGTCGCAATGGCTGCGCTAAAATCAACGTCTTTGGCAAAGCGGCTCTCCGCCTCCGAGCCTGTATATTCCGCCCGCGCGTCGGCAAACAGTTTGGAGATGGGCAGTGGCAATTTATGTTCGGCGATGATCTTCACAATCCCGTTCGCTGCGCGCCGCAGCGCAAATGGGTCTTTGGAACCGGTCGGCTGAAGTCCAAGCGCGAACATCCCGGCGATGCTGTCAGCCTTGTCGGCAATCGCCAGAATCGCCCCTTCCAGCGTGCGAGGTACGCGGTCTTCCATGGACTCCGGCTTGTACTGATCGTAGATCGCGTCGCCAATTGCCTCTGCAGTGGCCGCAGGAAGAATGGGATCAAGCTGCTGCACCTTGGCGTACAGGCCGCCTACGATTCCCTGCAACTCCGTAAACTCCTTCACCAGCTCCGTAGTGAGATCGGTCTTGGCCAGCAAAGCTGCCTTGTAGACCACGCCCACCCTTACGGAGGTGCCCGCACTGCGAAGTGCTTCCGAGATGAGGCTGGCCAGCTTCTGCACGCGTCGCGTCTTGTCGAAATAGCTGCCCAGATCTTTCTGGAAGGTGACGGACTTCAGCATGTCTACCCGCTGGCGGAGAGGAATTTTCTGGTCGGTCTCCCAGAAGAAGCGGGCGTCGTTGAAGCGTGCACGCAGCACGCGCTCGTTACCGTGGCGAATCAGGCCGTCGGGATCGCCAGCCGTGTTCAACACAGCGAGGAAATGGGGCGACAGCCTGCCGTGTTCATCCTCGATCGCGAAATACTTCTGGTGGTCGCGCATTACGGTGACAAGAACTTCGTCGGGCAGCGCGAGGAACTCGGGATCGAAGCTGCCGAGAACCACCGACGGGAACTCAGTCAGATTCACAACGGTATCGAGAAGATCCGTGTCCTCGCGCCAGCGCGCGCCAGGGATGGTTCGGGTCGCGGCATCGAGGGCCTTGCGTATACGCTGCTCGCGCTCGGCAGCGCTGACCACGACCGAGCCGCTCGCAAGCTTCTCAGAATATTCCGACGGCTGGCGGATCTCCAGCGTTCCCGGCGAGAGAATGCGATGGCCTTCGCTGGTGTGTCCGGCGCGAATGCCGGCAAATTCCAGCGGCACCACGTCGCCGTCCAGCAGCGAAACCATCCAGCGCACTGGGCGCACGAAGCGCTCCGCGGACTTGCCTCGCCAGTACATGCTCTTTGCCCAATAGATTCCGGCAATCTCCTTGGGCAGCAACTCGGCGAGGATATCGGACGCGGGTCGACCTTTTTTCTCGACCGTCGCAGCGAGGTACTCGCCCTTCGAGGTCGTAATCTTCTCCAGGGCATCGACCGGAATGCTTAGCTTGCGCGCAAAGGCTTCGGCGGCGGCAGTGGGCGCGCCATCTTTATATGCAACCTTGAGGGAAGGCCCAGTGACTTGCTCGCGAATGTCCGGCTGCGCGGAAGAGATTCCATCGGCGAGAACTGCGAGGCGACGTGGCGTGGAAAATGCCCGGACAGATGGATTCTCCGACAATCGTTCGCGCTGCAGCAGGTCGCCCACGCGGCGGGCAAGTTCCTCGCGTGCGCCGTCAATCATCCGCGCGGGAATTTCTTCGGTACCGATCTCGACCAGGAAGTCAGGCATAAAAAAGAAGAAGTAATTAGCAATTAGCCGTTAGCAATTAGCAAAACAATCGCGTGGAACAACCATTTTGACGTGCCACGAAACATTCCGATGTGATTCGAGTCACATGTCGATACAGGCAAATGCGCGGTCACGTCCTACTCGCCGTCAACGGCTGCGCATCTTTGGATGCCCCGGTTTCGGGTGTCGCCGTTGGTTCATCCGCTCGCTGTTGATCGACATATGCCTTGGCCACGCCGACCGCAAGCGCACGTATGCGTGCGATTACGCCAACTCGTTCCGTCACGCTGATCGCTCCTCGCGCGTCCAGAATGTTGAACAAGTGCGAGCACTTCAAGCACAGATCAAAGGCAGCCAGCACCGGAAAACGCTTGCGCTTCGCTTCCCCGAAGTTTCCGACGGGTGCTCCCTGAGAGTTGCCGTCTTTGCCATGCTTCGGCTTCGCCGTCCCGCTGGCATATTCGTCAAGCAGCGCCTGGCACTCAGACTCGTACAACTCCAGATGCTTCCATGCCTTCTCCACATCGGCGCGGTCAAAGTTATAGACGGAGAACTGCAACTCGTCCTGTAACCGGATCTCGCCGTATTTCACCGGACGACCGTCTGGACCAACCACCCAGGTGATGTCGTAAATGCTGTCCACGTCCTGAAGGAACGCCGCGATGCGCTCCAGTCCGTAGGTCAGCTCGGCGGAGATGGGATCGAGGTCGATTCCGCCGCACTGCTGGAAGTAGGTAAACTGGGTGATCTCCAGTCCGTCGAGCATTACCTGCCAGCCGATGCCCCACGCGCCCAGCGTCGGCGACTCCCAGTTGTCTTCCTCGAACTTGATGTCGTGCTTGCGCAGATCGATGCCGATCGCGGTCAGCGACTCCAGGTACAACTCCTGCACATTCTGCGGGGGAGGTTTCAAGATCACCTGATACTGCATGTGCTTGAACAGGCGGTTGGGGTTCTCACCATAACGCCCATCAGCCGGACGCCGGGATGGCTGCACATAGCCAACCCGATACGGCTTGGGGCCGAGCACGCGCAGGAAGGTTTCTGGCGCCATGGTTCCAGCGCCCACCTCCACGTCGTACGGTTGCTGCAGAACACAACCGTGTTCCGCCCAAAAGGATTGCAGGCGAAGCACCAGCTCCTGGAAGGTCAGCGGATTTTGCAGCGGAGCCAAATGGTTTTCCTGATGAGGACGGGGCTAAAGCCCTTCGGTTCTTGTGTCGTCCCTACGGGACTCGGATCCTATATCGTACCTACCCAGCGCTGAAGCGCTGGGCTAAGCTGTTTCGCCTCTACGGGGCTGCAGCTTGGGCGGTCATACAGCTCCGCTACTACAATCGAACGGTGCCTCGGAGTCCTCACAGCTTCGCCAGCATCATGGCTGTCACCAGCTTCTTCTCGAGGTGGCGCTCCATGACCTGCACTAGAAACTTGCGCAGGTCCGAGTGCTGTCCCGCCGTCCACGGCTCGGCGTCAAAGCTTTCCACCGGAGAGCGAAACATCTGCGCTGCCAGCGCCCGCGACTCGGCCGACAACTCCGACGATGCCAACCTTTTATGCTGCGGGCACGTCAAACCGTCGGCCAGCACATGATAAAACGCCCGGCTGCCGTTTAGCGCCATCCCGCATGCGATACATTCGCTCACATCGGGAAGAAACCCTGCCAGCCGCACCAGCCAAAGCTGAAAATACGTCAGCGGCATCCAGATCGAACCCCACCGCAACTGGTGCAGCACCGAAACTGCCAGTCGGAAGATCGCGTCATTCACCTCCCGATCGGGCAGCAACTCGTCCAGCGTTTCCGCCACGTGCTCTAAAGCCACAACTCGCGGATAGTCCACCGTCGACGACAGCGGTGATTCCACGATGTCGCAGGAATCGAGCCGTGCCAACTCCTGCCCCTCGCGGTCCTCGTAGTACGCCCGCACCCAGGTCAGCGGCTCCAAAGCGCCACCGAAACGTCGCTTCGACCTTTTTGCTGAACGCGCAACGCCCTTGATCTTGCCTTCTGCCCGGGTGAATAGTGTCACCAGCAAGTCAGCCTCACGCAGCGGATAAGTCCGTAAGACGATCGCTTCCGACTGCTTTACTGACATGGCGTTTCAAACGGCGCTGTCCAAATCGATTCTACTGGCAGCGATTGCTTATGCGCAAAAGATACCCGGACCGAACCGCGGGACAAAGGGCCGATGACAACAAAACGCGGAGGCCGTCCGGCCCCCGCGTCTATCACCTCGACCCAAACCTCTTAGTACTTCTATCGTCTTACAATGCGCTCATGCTCGACAGGAATTCACTGTTCGAGCGGGTCTTGGCCAGCTTTTCAATCAGCAGTTCCATGGCTTCCACCGGCGAGAGCGGGTTCAGCACCTTGCGAAGCACCCAGATGCGCGCCAGGTCTTCCTTGGGAATCAGCAACTCTTCCTTGCGCGTTCCCGAACGCTGAATGTCGATGGCCGGGAAGGTGCGCTTGTCGACCAGTTTGCGATCGAGAATGATTTCCATGTTGCCGGTGCCCTTGAACTCTTCGAAGATGACGTCGTCCATACGCGAACCGGTCTCGATGAGCGCGGTCGCGATGATGGTAAGTGAGCCGCCTTCCTCGATGTTGCGGGCCGCGCCGAAGAACCGCTTCGGGCGCTGCAATGCGTTGGAGTCCACGCCGCCCGAGAGCACCTTGCCCGATGGCGGAACAATCGTGTTGTAGGCCCGCGCCAGACGGGTAATGGAGTCGAGCAGGATGACAACGTCGCGCTTGTGTTCGACCAGCCGCTTGGCCTTCTCGATAACCATTTCGGCCACCTGCACGTGGCGGGCGGCCGGTTCGTCGAACGTCGACGAGATGACCTCGCCCTTTACCGAGCGCTGCATGTCCGTCACTTCTTCCGGACGCTCGTCGATGAGCAGCACAATCAGGACCACTTCGGGATGATTGGTGGTGACCGAGTTGGCCAGACTCTGCAAGAGCATGGTCTTACCGGTCCGTGGGGGAGCCACGATCAAGCCGCGCTGCCCTTTGCCGACAGGCGTAAGCAGGTCCATAACACGGGCGCTGATGTTCTCCCTGACGGTCTCCAGCTTGATGCGCTCCTGGGGATACAGCGGCGTGAGGTTATCGAAGAGGATCTTATTGCGCGCTTCTTCGGGAGACTCGAAGTTGACCGCCTCGATCTTCACCAGAGCAAAGTACTTCTCGCCTTCGTGGGGAGGACGTACCTGCCCGCTGATGGTGTCGCCGGTCTTCAGATCGAACTTGCGGATCTGCGAGGGCGAAACATAAATGTCGTCGGGACCGGGAAGGTAGTTGTAATCAGGGGAGCGCAGGAAGCCATAGCCGTCAGGCAGGATTTCCAGCACGCCCTCGGCGAAAATATGGCCTTCCTTTTCGCTCTGGGCCTGGAGGATCTTGAAGATGAGGTCCTGCTTGCGCAGGCCGCTGGCGCCGGGCAGCTCGAGGGACCGAGCTATCCGGGTCAACTCGGTGATGTTCTTTTCTTTTAATTCGGAGATTGTCATGTTTACCTACGTGGGGATTTTGCAGAAAGGTGGGCCGGAGGGTCCTGCGGGAAACGCGCCAAAGGCGCGGCGCGCTTAAGCTGCGCGCCGCTGCGCTTCGGAAGCGGTTTCCGGTTCGACGATTACATCCTGCCGTTCGGATTCAGCAATACGGTTCAACACTTCGTTGGTGGTGTCCTGGATGCGCGTATTGGGCTTGTGAAACTTGCGAGTTGCCTTGGAAGCAAGCTGGCATAGCATATAACGATTGCGCAGCGTGGTTACCGCCTCGAAAACTAGTTCAGAACGCATCATCTGTTTCTCCTCGTGTCTATGAATGAATGTTGCAGAGCCGGACCCTACGGGGCCTTTTGCTCCTGGCGTATGAAAATCATTGCGGTGGGAACCAACAGCCATGAACGCAGCAGGAGACAAATGCTTAGATGCCACGTCGATTCTTTCGGTTCGACTTTTTTCCGCTGTTGCCCTCAGCCCTTGTTGTTCTTAAAAACCGAAGCCCTACAATCGTTTGCGGGTTTAGTCCATTCCCGGGCTAAGTACCCACCGGGATCCGTTATTCCTCGCTTCTGAAATGATGGCGGTCAGTGTGTGGCCAGCGTTGGGGGATGCCTTGGACTCGTGCCGCAGGACGACATCAAACGCGAAAATAGTAAGGTAGCCGCCCAAGGGTTCCCGAGTCAAGCTAAATCTTCCATATGGTTGTCGCATGCGCACCAGTACCTCGTTTGCGGTTAGACGAGGAAGTATTGCAAAGGTCGCCTAATAATTTGTAACCCAGTGCCAGTGAATAAGTTACGTTGGACGCAAAGAACTCTCCGGCGGAAATCCCTCCGATCCTCTGGGCGAACGCATGTGT
This sequence comes from uncultured Acidobacteriaceae bacterium, assembly GCA_963791975.1. Taxonomy (GTDB): domain Bacteria; phylum Acidobacteriota; class Terriglobia; order Terriglobales; family Acidobacteriaceae; genus Bog-257. Next base: position 1,303,082 of record CAWBUJ010000001.1, read on the forward strand.
ATGAATTAAAAGCAGTTGCTTATGAGAGTCCAGAAAAACATATGCTAACAGTGTCTCTTCACACTTGCTCAGGCCCAAAATGTCCGATCCAGAGTTCGATACTGGATGGCCTCCGCGATGTGCCCAGGCTCGATCGTCTCCGCGCCGGTGAGGTCGGCGATGGTTCGCGCCACTTTCAGGATGCGATCATGCGCCCGGGCAGTGAGTCCCTGCTTCACCATGGCCCGCTCTAGAAGGTGTTCGGAGTCGGTGCCCAAATCGCAGTATTTTCTGATTTCCCGCGACCCCATTTGGGCATTGGCGTAGATACGCTCGCCTCCGGCGCCGAACCGGTCCAGTTGGATGTCCCGGGCGCGAATTACCCTCCGGCGGATGTCCGTCGAGCTTTCCGGAACGACATTGCTGCGCAGCTCGCGATAGTTCACCGAGGGAACGTCAATGTGGATGTCAATCCGATCGAGCAGTGGACCGGAAATCTTCGAGACATAGCGCTGGATCATCATAGGCGTGCAGTGGCACTCGCGCGAGCGATCATTGAAATACCCGCACGGGCACGGATTCATCGCCGCCAGGAGCATGAAGCGAGCCGGGAAGCTGAGCGACATGGCGGCGCGAGCGATAGTTACGGTGCCGTCTTCCAGCGGCTGGCGCATCACCTCCAGCACATTGCGCGGGAATTCGGGCAACTCGTCTAGGAACAGCACCCCGTTGTGCGCCAGCGATACTTCTCCAGGACGCGGAATCATGCCCCCGCCAATCAAACCGGCGTCCGAGATGGTGTGATGTGGCGAGCGGAACGGTCGTGTACCTACCAATCCGGACCCAGGATCAAGTACTCCGGCGACACTGTGGATCTTGGTCGTCTCCAGCGCCTCAGCGAACGTGAGCGATGGCAGGATGGTGGCCATGCGCTTGGCCAGCATGGTCTTGCCCGAACCCGGCGGCCCGATCATCAGAAGGTTGTGACCGCCGGCGGCGGCGATCTCGATGGCCCGTTTTGCCGTCTGCTGTCCACGCACGTCGCGGAAATCCACCGCGAACTGCTGTGAGGTTTCCAACAACGCCTTCGTATCCACCTTCACCGGAACGACGCCGTTGCCGGTGTTGAGAAGCTGCACCACCTCAATCAGCGAGCGCACCGGGTATACGTCAACCCCATCCACCAGCGCGGCCTCGCGGGCATTCGCCTCGGGTACGACAAGCTTATGAATGTTACTTGCCCGCGCCATGACCGCTATCGGCAGCGCTCCGCGGATGCCGCGCACTCCGCCATCGAGCGATAACTCACCCACGAATAGCGCGTCTACCGGGGACTTGTTATTCAAACCTCCATAGGCGCCCAGGATGCCCAGGGCCATCGGAAGGTCGAAACCCGAGCCCTCCTTGCGAATGTCTGCCGGAGCCAGGTTAATGGTGGTGGAAGCGGTACGGAACGTCGTAGCCGCTGTTCTTGAGCGCGGCGCGAATACGCTCGCGACTCTCCCGCACCGTCGTGTCGGGAAGTCCAACGGTCGTGAAGATGTCGTGCTCGGTCTTGACGGCGGCAACGTCCACCTCGACCTCTATGAGGTTGGCGTCGATGCCGTACACGGCGGCGCTAAGTGTCTTATAGAGCATGCGAGGGAGCGCACGCCTACCACGTCCCTACAAATAGCAGATTTCGCGCGCCAAGGGTGTGACGTGGCGCACGTAGTAATGTGACTATAGTTTTCGCCAAAGACGTTACTGCCGCGACGGAGCGGAGAGGCGATTCCTGAAGATTGGTCAACGAAAACTGGCTGTCCTAACCTTCACGCAGGAGAAACTGGCAGGCCGCAAACCGAGAATAGTCCTTGCTCGATAACCGCGAGAGCCCCCTGTTGCGCTCGACGGAAAATCAACAGCTTACGCATCATTTGTGCTGTATCGCAAAGGTAATTATCCCTTGACAACAAGTAGAAGATATGGCAAACTGTTTTTGTGAACGAGAAAGAGTTAGCCCGCCAATTGCTTAATGCTGTCGAGAGATTACTTATCGAGAGCCTCTCTTACGAGACGACTCTTCGCTATCCGACTGATCGCCCCGATTTGCGGATAAGCGCTCGGAGCCTTCAACGCAATCCGACGGCTTTTGTTGACGCTCGGCGAGAATTTGAAGGAGCACGCTCCCAGCTTGGCGAATCCAAGCCTCTCGCCGAGGCAGTCGAATGGCTTCTGAAATTTCTGGATTCGGTAAAGGATGTAAGGATTGAGAGTTAGTCATGGCAAAACGCAAAGGCAGTTCGATTCCGGGCAATCAGAGGTACTCGGTTGCCGATCTCCGCTGCGAATTTCCGAACGATGATGTTTGCCTTGAGTACATCAAGGAACAGCGCTGGCCCGATGGCCGCACCTACTGCGAGAAGTGCGAGGCAGAGCATAAGCACTACCGCGTGACTGGCCGCACCGCTTACGCTTGCGACCATTGCGGGAACCACATCTACCCGCTGGCCGGAACCATCTTCGAGAAGTCCACAACCAACTTGACCACTTGGTTCCATGCCATGTACTTGATGGGGCAGACCCGCTGCGGTATCTCCGCAAAGCAAATCCAGCGCGAGACTGGCGTCACCTACAAGACCGCATGGCGCATGTTCAAGCAAATCCGAACCCTGATGTCGGAGGACATTAGTCTGGAGGGTTCGACGGTGGAGATGGATGAAACTTATATCGGCGGAAAGCGGAAGAACAAGCACGGCTCTCGCGGAATGCGCGGTCGCGCTGGCGTCGGCGACGATAAGACTCCGGTATTCGGCATGGTCGAGCGTGGCGGTCGCGTGGTGGCGAAGGTCACTCCCGATGTTCGCACCGCGACTCTGTATCCGATTATTCATGAGTACGTCATGCCCGCCAGCACCGTTTACACCGACGAGTACTCGGTGTATGACAACCTTGCGAATAAGGCGAACGGATATGTCCACCACCGCATCAAGCACGCGGAGCGCGTGTACGTGATGGGTGACGTTCACACCCAAACTATTGAGGGATTCTGGAGCTTGGTAAAACGCGGAATCGGAGGGGTCTATCACTCCGTCAGCCGCAAATATCTACAGACCTACCTTGACGAATACGCCTTCCGCTACAACCGTCGCAACGCTAATGAGCCGATGTTTATTTCGTTGCTGGAGCGGGTTGCTTTGAAGGCGGATTAGACGCCTTCCGCAGCAGCGCATGGAAGTCCGACCGCGTAAACGGTTCGGGCTTCTTCTCCGTTTTGGGTTCGTGCTTCATGGTGTCCTTATGATACTCCCATTGGGGGTTCACAGCCGGACACCTCCAGTTTGAGTGCAAGCTGCGTTGGGAACTTACCTTCGGGCGAGAGCGCACCGGAGAGCCGCACAATTGCCTTGATAACTCCCTCGATTTCACCTTTTATAGACGCCCCCATCGGAAACGAAACCCACGGCTTCCCGCAGCTTGGGCAGTCATTCAATTTAAGAAGATCGAAGTTCTGCGACAGCGGGAACGATACAGAAGTTCCGCAAGTCTTGCACTCAAATCGCAGACCCAATATGTCCGAGAGTTCGATATAGTGGTTCGTCTGGGATGTCATCTCTTAGCTACCATTTTCGATATCCTCTTCTGTTCCGCCCTTGCGAGGGAAGGGTTGCCGTCGGTTATTCCCCTGCGTGGGGGCTTGAAGCCCTCCAGTGCAGCGTCTATTCCCTGTTTATTAAAGGCGAAGATGCGGGCCTTAGGGCCAAGAATGAGTCGCAACACCAAACGGCATTCTTCGGACATTGCGGTCAACTGATCGTAGGTGAGGTAGGCCAGCATATCAGCAGCCTGAACGAGTTTAACTTTGAGCCTAGAAACGGGAACAAGCGGCCCATAATTCTTGTTCCACTGCGGGTGTGTTTCCTGAAACAGGAGATACATCTCCAAGGCATGTGATTCGATGGCCTTATTCTGATCGAAGAATGTATTCAGCACTAAACCGCTTCTAGCGTTCATGTCAAAGTAGTCAGTCAGGCAGGAGGCGAACGGGGTGTAGTATGGGCTGTGGTCGCTAATAGGAGAACCTGTCATATTCCATTTTGCATCATTGTGCCTGCCCAATGTTAGCCAGACACGTTCATCTACGCTGCGAGAAAAAAACTCTTTCCTGTCCATAAAACTGCGAACAGGCTTCACTCCAGATTGCCTAACAGCCTTAGTCAGCTTAATCGCGAACTTGCTAGCCTGGTCATCAGACCAATCCTTGTATGGGCCGACACGCTTCCCAAGCTCGTCTCTCCCGAAGAACTGCTTTGCGTGAAAGTCGCCGTTTGGGAGACACGAAACAATGTCTGCCCATTGTTTTTCCAGTTCCCTGAACTTCCGGTATCCACCCCAGAAGCCACCCACTACACAGACTGGCGAATCGCCATGAATCCCGCTCTCGTCCAGATAGAGTTCCATCACGCCCATGAGCTTATCCCCGAGCCTTGCGCCGCGAATCGGCAATGATGTCATAACACCGTCAAGATAGAATCGCATTTCGCAAAGGCTTTCCCAAGTATATCACTTGTTCTGAGGGGATAATTACCATCGCAAAATATTGATTTAAATAGACTTATATGCAACATATCGATCTATAAAGACTTAACTGCGAAAACCCAGAAACCAGTGCTTCGTAACGCATCAGCGCGCAGCGCAGCAGATCGGCTCGAGGGCGATCAGCGGAGCAGAATAAAAAGGGCGGAATTCTGTCCGGAAGCGCAGCGCCCAGTTGCACATCCGAAGACCTTACGGCCTAGAATTCCGCCAACCGATGAAGGAAGCCGAGCGTTCACGCACTCCAAAGTCCGCAGCGCTCGACTCGCCTGTCCGCCGCTGAGCGGCGGAAGATCCCTATACAAGTCACCTTACGTCAGCCCTCGGGCCGAGAGAAATCCCACGTCAGAAGTAGCCGCGTACAACTTCAGTAGTAAGGCCGCCTCCCGGAGCAGGCTGTTGCCGGCGCGCTCCGGGAGGCGGCCTTGCAATTTAACCGACGGTTACGCCCGCCGCTGCACTAACCGCGAGGGCACCCTCGTTGAGGGCGCTGTCCTGCGCATCCACAACGGCGATGGTGGCCATGTTAACGATGTCTTCCACCTCAACCCCGCGTTGCAGCAGATGCACCGGCTTGGCCATGCCCATGAGAATAGGGCCAATCGCTTCTGCTCCGCCGACGCTGCCGAGAAGTTTACAGGCGATATTGCTGGCTTCCAGATCGGGGAAGATCAGCACGTTGGCTCCTCCCTGCAACGGAGAGAAGGGAAACGCCGCTTCCATTCTCTTAGCGCTTACGGCCAGGCCGGCTTGTACCTCGCCATCGACGATGAGGGTGGGATCGGCATAGCGCGCCAGCTCCGCAGCGCGACGCATTTTTTCGCACAGCGGATGCTTGGTGCTGCCGAAGCTGGAAAAGGACAGCATGGCGACCCGCGGCTCAATGTCGAACCGTCGCGCCTCCTGGGCGGCACAGAGAGCAATCTCCGCCAAGTCTTCGGCTGTGGGTTCGATATTGACTGTGGCATCGGCCAGGAAGTACAGATCGCCCTTGCGGGTGATGATGATATACAGGCCCGATACCTTGTGGATGCCTTCCCGAACCCCGATCACCTGCAACGCCGGACGAATAGTGTCGGGATAATTCTGGTTTACGCCGGAGACGATGGCGTCGGCATCGCCCATGCGGACCATCATCGAGCCGAAGATGTTGTGATCGTTCATGAGCTCGTCGGCTGCGCCCAGGGTCACCCCGCGGCGTTGCCGTAACTGATACAACTCGCGGACATAGCCTTGGCGGTGCGGCGCGGTCTTGGGTTCGATAATCGTAACTCCCTCGATCGGCACTCCCAACTCCGCCGCTGTCCGCCGTATCTCACTGGCTTGTCCCAGCAAGATCGGGACGGCAATCTTCTCCTCGATCAGAACGTGGCAGGCGCGCAGGATTTTCTGGTGTGCACCCTCGGGGAAGACCACGCGCTTGGGATTGGCCTGCGCCTTGTGGATCATCAGGCGCTTCAACTCGTGGGCTTTGCCCAGCCGTTTCTCAAGCTGCTCGCGGTACTCGGCGATGTCCACCGGATTCTGCGCAACTCCCGTATCCATGGCTGCCTTGGCGACTGCGGCCGCCTCCCACACTAGTACACGCGGGTCGAACGGCTTGGGAATGATGTAGTCCTCGCCGTATTTAAGGGTCTCGACCCCATAGGCCCGGCAGACCGAGTCGGGAACATCCTCCTTGGCCAACGCCGCCAGGGCATAAGTGGCAGCCAGCTTCATCTCCTCATTGATGGTGGTGGCGTGGACATCCAGCGCTCCGCGGAAGATGAACGGAAAGCCTAGAACGTTGTTGACCTGATTGGGATAGTCCGAGCGCCCGGTGGCCATGATGATGTCATCGCGAACGGCGCGGGCTTCGTCGTAAGTGATCTCGGGATCGGGATTCGCCATCGCGAAAACAACCGGTCGCGGCGCCAGAGAAGCGATCATTTCAGGAGTGAAGGCGCCTTTCTTGGAAAGTCCTAGCAGGCAATCTGCGCCTTTGACGGCGTCGGCCAGGGTCCGCATCGATGTCTCTTTTGCGAACTTCTCCTTGTAGGGATTCATTCCTTCCTTGCGGCCCTTGTAGATGACACCTTTGGTGTCAACCATGGTGATGTTTTCGCGCTTAACGCCCATGCAGATATAGTGCTCAGCGCAGGCAATGCCGGAGGCGCCGGCGCCGTTGACGACCACTTTGATCTCGTCCATGCGCTTGCCCGTCAGCTCAACGGCATTCGCCAGGGCTGCGCCGGAAATGATCGCGGTTCCGTGCTGGTCGTCGTGGAAGACGGGGATCTTCATCGTCTTCTTCAGGGTCTCTTCGATGTAGAAACATTCCGGCGCTTTGATGTCTTCCAGGTTGATGCCGCCGAAAGTGGGCTCCAGAAGCTGGCAGGTCCTGATGATTTCGTCGGAATTCTTGGTGTCCAGTTCGATGTCGAAAACATCGATGTCGGCAAATCTTTTGAACAGGACACCTTTGCCTTCCATGACCGGCTTGCCGGCCAGAGCGCCGATATCGCCCAGCCCGAGCACGGCTGTACCGTTGGTCACGACCGCGACCAGGTTGCCTTTAGCGGTGTATTTGAAAGCATCTTGCGGGTTCTTTTCGATCTCAAGACACGGGTCAGCCACTCCGGGCGTATAAGCCAGGCTGAGATCGCGCTGTGTGAGACAAGGCTTCGTGGAGACGACTTCCACTTTTCCCGGCCGGGACCCAAAGTGATAGTCGAGTGCATCCTGTTTGGTGATTGCCATGACGGCCTCCGAAGATAAGGAATCGTAAGATTGCGTGCGGGGCGAAGCGTTCCAGCCCGATTTGCGGCCATGGCAGCTTATCGACGGGTACCGGGCGCGAATGAAGGGTAGGAAATAAAACGCCCGGGGCTCGTGCAAGCCGAAACAGTACTCCCCTGGGATTTGAGCATGTGCTCTTCCAGGGCCGGCGAATAGTGCAGAGGTCACACCGCATTGTGAGGAAGGACACAAGGCGCTGAAAGTTAATCCGTAGCGGCAACCAGGGCCGAGACCAGGTTATTCGCCTGGTAGGTGCCGATCCCGGTCACCAGATCGTAAGCGGCCCCGGCATTGCACTGCGATCCGCAATCGCCGTTGTTGCCCAGGGTGATGTCGTGGAAGTATGTATTGTAGTTTCCAGAGTAATAGAACTGATAAAGGTCGTAGGCTGCCTGGCTGAGCGGGCCCTTACCGTCGGCGGCGCGCAGCGAGTTCGCAAGGGTGAGGAGCGCGGCCCAGTCAGGGCTGGATATGCTGGTACCATCTACAGTGCTCCATCCACCTCCGCTGCAGGTGCAGTATACCGGTATGTTGTGTGCTACCGATGCGATATCAGGAACACATCGATTGGTCGTTGACCAGGTTGCACAAGCCGGATTTTGCCATGATGGCTGACCTTCTCCTGTGCTTACTCCGCCTCCGCTGCCTGACCATGCGGTTTCAGTGCCATAGTTCAACTGCAGGGGATTGGCCAGCGGTGCAGCCTGATTTAGAACCAGGTTCGTACCGCCGGCGGCAATGACACAGGGTGAAGTTGATGGATATTCGGGATGGTGTCCGGCGTCGCCCGAGGCAGCTACGAATGTCACCGGCTGCCCGTTGCCAGTAACGATATTACAGAAGTAGCTGTCATACTCCTGCTCTCCGCTGAAATCCGGGGAACCAAAGCTCATCGATATGACAGTGGCATTATTGGGCGATGAATACGCAACCTGCGCTGCAGTGAGAAGATCGATCGCGCTCTGGCTCTCGGCTTCCACCAGAATGATGTTGGCCTGCGGCGCTAGGGCGCAGACCTGCTCAACATCAAGCAACGTCTCAAGGTCCCAGCTCCCATGCCCCGGATTACCAACCTTCACCTTGTGAAAATTGCACGGACCGAAGTGGAACTGGGCCTGGTAAACGGCTAGGTCAGATTCAATGGTTGGATCATCGAAAGCGTCAATCACGGCGATGGTTTGGCCTTGCCCTTGATTGGGGATCCGATTAAACCCGTACGCAGCCTTGAATTGCGCCGGCAGGATACCGCTTGGGACTGCCGGGTCTTGTCGTTGATTCGATATGCGAATTGGAGGATAAAAGTAGATGTGCTTGCCGTCGGGCGCTTGCGCCATCAGCGGAGCTATGGCGGAAATGAGAGCGGCCATGGCGATCAATAGAACAAGAAGTCTTTTCATTCGAGGGTCCCCTCAAATATATATTTGCCGATACCAGCAAAGTGTTACCGACGTGGCGACCGCTTGTCAGTGACGCCTGACACTCCGCGATGTGCGCCATCAAGAGGAGAGAAGGCAAATCTGGTTTCCAGGGCTGCTCGATCCGCCGTGGTCATTGTAAACAGGCCTGGTAACAAGTAATCAGGAAAGTCGGCAGTGATCTCGCACTTCGCCCGAAATGTAGAGGCCTTGCTCCTCCACCCCGCCAGACGCAAAGGCGGCTTCTGCCGGGGACCCCGGCGGCGCTCTTCCTAACGATTTGAAGTGTGTGTGTCCGGTTCCAAGATCGGGGGCGGGTTCATCCGCAAACTATCCATGGTCGACTGTTTCACGACCTAAGAAGGATTCCCACAATACTGGCCGACATAAGATTCGCCAGTGTGCCAGCGATCATTGCACGCACGCCCAGCTTGGCCAGATCGTGACGCCGCGTCGGGGCCAGGGCGCTCAGGCCGCCGATCTGAATACCGATGGAGCCGAAGTTGGCAAAACCGCACAAAGCGAAGGTCGCGATGGTGAATGACCGCGGGTCGAGGGAGGCCTTCTGCGCGCTAAGCATGGTGAAGGCGACCAACTCGTTCAAAACCATTCGCGTGCCCAGCAGGTTGCCGATTGCAAGGCAGTCGTGCCAGGGTACACCGATCAGCCACGCGACCGGTGCGAAGATCACTCCGAAGATGGTTTCCAGTTTTGCCGGGAACCAGCGAAAGCCGTGGGCGGCAAGAAAGTTGTGCGTGCCACCGAGGACGCCGTCCAGCAGGGCAATCAGCGCCAGGAACGAGATGAGGATGGCGGCCACGTTGAGCGCCAGGTGCAGGCCATCGGTCGTACCCTTCGCGGCGGCGTCCAGCGCATTGCTGCTGCGCTCTCCGAACTCAACGTCATCAATCTTGGTAACTCCGGCGGTAAGCGGTTTCTCGGTTTCGGGCACCATCATTTTCGCAATGAGGATCGTGCCCGGCGCCGTCATGATGACCGCTCCCAGCAGATGCCGTGCCTCGATGCCCAGCAGAATGTAGGCGCCCAGCATGGCTCCGGAGACGTGTGCCATACCGCTGGTCATGATGGTCATCAGCTCCGACTGCGTCACCTTGGGCAGGAACGGACGAATGGTCAACGGCGCCTCGGTTTGCCCCATGAAGATGCTCGCCGCCACGTTCAGCGATTCCGCGCCGCTGGCGCCCATGAAGCGCATCATGACCTTCGCAAATTGGCGGATGATGAACTGCATTATGCCGTAGTAGTACAGAATAGAAAAGAACGCCGCGATAAAGATGATGATGGGCAAGACTTGGAAGGCGAAGACCACGCCAAACTTCGACATCTTAGCGCCCAGTTCGCCAAAGACGAACTGCGATCCCACGAACGAATAGCTGAGGAGACGGTTGACGGCATCGCCTGCCACCGTCATCACGCGAACCCCCAAGTCGACGCGAAGCACGAGCACGGCAAACACGAACTGCAGCGCGAGTCCGACTACCACGGTCCTGATGCGAATGGATTTTCGCGCAGTCGAAAACAGGTAAGCAAACAATAGGATCGCGAGGATGCCCAGCACGCCCGTCAGACGCGCCATGCAAGCTTCCGTTTAGGAGAGGTTGCCATTGTTCACTGGTCCGAAGGAGCGCCCATCTCCCGCACGATGGCCACGCTGGCGCTGGCACCGATGCGATTGGCTCCAGCATCGACCATGTTCATGAACTGGGCCGCTGTGCGAATGCCTCCAGCCGCCTTCACGCCGATGTTCAGGCCAACCACTCCGCGCATCAGGACCACATCGGCGGCGGTCGCACCGGATGCGGTGAAGCCGGTGGAAGTCTTTACGAAATCCACTCCCGCCTCCGCCGCCAGCGCGCATCCCAGGATCTTCTCTTCCTGGCTGAGCAGTCCGGTTTCCAGGATCACCTTGAGCAGCGCTCCGCGATCGTGTGCGACTTTTGTCAGGCTCCGCATTTCGGTCTCCAACAGCGCCCGGTCCCGTGCCTTAAGCGCAGCGATGTTGAGGCAGGCGTCGATCTCCTGCGCTCCGCTGCGTAAGACGGCCTCCGCCTCGGCAAGCTTTGTCACGGTCAGATTGGCTCCCAATGGGAAGCCGACGACCGTGCCCGTTTTCACAAATGTTCCGCGCAGCCGTGCGACGGCCAGGCTCACGTTCGTCGGATTCACCATGACAGCGTGAAAGCCGTAGGCAACCGCCTCGTCACACAGAGCGGTGACGTCTTCGCGGCTGGCGTCCGGTTTCAGGAGAGTGTGATCAACTAGACCGGCAGCACTGTGCCAATCGCTCACCAGGCTTGCCGGTAGTCCGGCGACTACAGAGGAATTCACAGACATGCGCAGGTCAGATTCTATCGCGTCCCGGAGCCGGACTCCAACACACAAATGTCCGGCAGATTACGGTAGCGCTCGGCAAAGTCTAGTCCATATCCCACGACAAACTCGTCGGGTATGGCGAAACCGACATAGTCTCCGTGCACGGGCTCGGTGCGGCGCGATATCTTGTCGAGCAGCGCGGCGACTTTCAACGACTTCGGCCGATGGGCCTGCAACATGTTCTTCAAGTAGGTCAGCGTCAAACCAGTGTCCAGAATGTCCTCAACCAGAATGACGTTCCGGCCTTCGACCGAGCGGTCCACGTCCTTCACCACTCTCACTTCGCCGCTCTGCTGCTTGGAGTTGCCATAGCTGGACACCGCCACGAAATCGAAGGTGGCGTCAAGTTTGACCTGCCGCGCCAGATCAGCCAGAAAAATGGTCGCGCCTTTTAGCACACCGATCAGCACTACCGGCTCGCCGGCAAAATCGGCGGTAATGCGCTCCCCGATCTGGGCGACTTTCGTTGCGATCTGTTCCCGTGAAATCAAGACCCGAAGCGTGTCCACGGAATTTCCTTACCTCCGATCTGGCCATTGGTGTACAGTTTCGTGGTTCTGGTTTCAACTTTCAAGCTTCGAAGTTGGGCACTGCTCTCCGGGGGTTCCTATGGGGTTCGGTTCATGTCATCTGACGCGGGCGGCCAGAAGCCTCGCGTTGTTCTCGCTGCTAGTTGGGTTGATAACAGCGTCAGCGGTGGCGGGATACGCCGCTTCCGACGAGGCCCGCACCGAAGCCTACTTCGAGAGCATTAAGAAAGACCCGAATCTGCTGCTGGCTTTTCTTCGCCAGATGCCCAAAGGCGCCGACCTGCACAATCACCTGTCCGGGGCAATCTATGCCGAATCGCTGATCCAGTGGGCTGCTGAGGCGAACGATTGCGTCGATCCCGCAGTGCTGAACCTCGTTGCCGGTCCCTGTCGCGGCCCCGAAGTTCCGGTATCGGAGGCCCTTGCCGAACCGCCGCTTTATGCCAGTCTGATCGATGCTTTTTCGATGCGCAATTGGCAGCTGTCGCGCCAGTCTGGACACGACCACTTCTTTGAGACCTTCGGCAAGTTTGGACAGGCCACGCAGGGTGCTGGCGGCAGGATGCTGGCGGAGACCGCCTCCCGCGCGGCCTCGCAGCACGTGGTGTATCAGGAGCTGATGCTGACCCCGACTGACAAGGACCTGGAAACGCTGGCAACGTCGCTGGGTTGGGACGATGACTTCGGTCCGATGCAACAGAAACTGCTGGACGGTGGACTACCGCAGATACTGGCGACCGCGAGTCAGGGTATCAGGACAGCCGAAGCGGCGCGCGATAAGATACTCAACTGCAGCACTACCAAAGCCGATCCTGGCTGCCAGATCAAGCAGCGCTTCCTTTTCCAGGTCTCACGCGGTAAGCCTAAAGAAGTCGTATTTGCGCAGATTCTCGCCGGTTTTCTGATGGCCGGAGCCGACCCCAAACTCGTTCCCCTCGATCCCAACGTCCTCGGCCTGAACCTGGTCATGCCGGAGGACTGGTATGTTCCCATGATGGACTTCCCGCTCCACATGCGCATGCTCGATTATTTGCATAAGAAGTATCCCCAAGTGCACATTGCGCTGCATGCGGGAGAACTGGCGGAAGGCCTTGTCCCTCCGGAAGGCCTGCAGTTTCACATCCGCGACTCCGTCGAAATCGGTCATGCCGAGCGCATCGGCCATGGCGTCGACGTGATGAACGAGACCCGTCCCCTTGAACTCATGCATGAGATGGCGACGCGCAATATCATGGTCGAGATCTGCCTCACCAGCAACGACGTTATTCTTGGCATTCGCGGCCGACAGCATCCCCTCCGGCAATACATTCGCGCCGGAGTGCCGGTTGCTCTGGCCACCGATGATGAAGGCGTTGCCCGCTCCGACATGACACACGAGTACCTGAGGGGCGTCGAGGAGCAGGACCTCTCCTACTTGCAGGTGAAGAAGATGGCACGGACCAGCGTGGAGCATGCCTTCCTTAGCGGTGCCAGTTTGTGGCGCGATGGCAACATGTCTGCCCCGGTGCTGGCGTGTTCCGGGAAAAGGCCGGGAGCCGACAAGCCATCGCCGGCCTGCCAGAAATTTCTCGACCGAAGCGAAAAGGCGGGGATGCAGTGGAAGCTGGAAAGCCAGTTCCGCGAATTTGAGTCGCAATCCTGGGCGGCGAGCGGCTATCAGTGAAACCTGTCCGATATTCGCTTCGTATCAGGACAGGCCTCAGCCGTGCCGAACCGGGCGTGGAAAAGGGGTGGAAGCGCCGGGCTGCAGCCCGGCGAAATATCGGTTTCCTGCGAATGGGGCTTTAGCCCTGGTTTTCACCATCCGGTCCGGCTACACCCGCGCCAGATGTACTCCAAACCACTTCTTTTGATCGCACCAGCTTTGTTCCAGGGTAAAGCCGCTTTGGCGCATGATATCGTCGATCATCGCATCAGTGTACTTGTAGCTGTTTTCGGTGTGAATGCGTTCTCCGGCCTCGAAGTACACATCCATATCGAGCGCCGGCAGAAACACAGCTTGCGCGACCGTGCTTTCCAAGTAGATCTCCATGCGGGAGTCGCGGCGGTTCCACAGCGCTACGTGACGGAATAGATCGAGGTTGAAGTCGGCCTCCAGCTCGCGATTCAATCGCGCCAGGATGTTCTTGCTGAAGCTCGCGGTGACGCCCTGTGCGTCGTCATAGGCAGGTTGCAATATCTTTGGACTCTTGGCGAAATCGGCGCCCAGCAGCAGCGCATCGCCAGGCCGCAGAGTCTGCCGGAGACGGCGCAACAGGCCGATGGCATCAGATGTCTCGAAGTTTCCGATGCTGGAGCCGATGTAGAGCACAAGCTTGCGTCCGCTGATGCGGCCAAGCGCGGGAACGCCGCCGGTGTAGTCGGCGACGATGGGATTGACGCGCAGGCTGGGAAACTGGCGGCCAAGCTGGCGCATGGCCTCGTCCAGCGCCGAAGGCGACACGTCGATGGGATAAAACAGCGCGCGGCTCTGGCGCTGCAATAGCTCCTCAATCAGGATGCACGTCTTGCTGGCGGTACCAGATCCCATCTCCACCAGCGTCAGCGATGGGCCGGCTTGCTCCAGCATTTCCCCCGCGTAGCGCTCCAGGATGGAACGCTCGGTGCGCGTCAGGTAGTACTCCGGCAGCTCCGTAATCTGCTCAAATAACGTCGAACCAATCTCGTCATAAAGCAACCAGCAAGGCAAGCGCTTCGGCGTGTCGCCCAGTCCCTTGCGTACGGCGAGGGCCATCGCGTCGGAGGCTGTGAACTGAAGCTGCTTGCTAGTCGCCATTGGCCAACCGGATGCCCATGAACTGCCAGCGAACATGGGGCGGGAAGAAGTTGCGGTAAGTGGTCCGGATGTGCGACTGCGGCGTTGCACACGAGCCGCCGCGCAGGACCATCTGGTTGCACATGAACTTGCCGTTGTATTCTCCAACCGCGCCGGCAGCCGGCTTGAAGTTGGGGTAGGGAAGATAGGCGCTGCCCGTCCACTCCCAGACATCGCCGAACATCTGCGCCAGTTGATCTGCCGATTCCGCGGCGCGCGGATGCAATTCGCCCGAGTCCAGCAGATTACCTGTGACAGCGCAAGAGCGGGCGGCGACCTCCCACTCGAACTCGGTTGCCAGCCGCGTGCCCGCCCAGCGCGCAAAGGCTTCGGTTTCGTAATAGCTCACATGGCAAACCGGCTGGTTCATTGCCACCGGCTGCATGCCTTCGATGGTGTAGTGCCACCATTCGCCGTCTCGCTGCTCCCAGTACAGCGGAGCGTTCCATTGGTTGTTGCGAACCGCATCCCAACCTTCGGAAAGCCACAACCCCGGTTCGCCGTACCCGCCGGCGCGTATGAATTCCAGATATTCGGCGTTGGTTGTCAAGCGAGAGGCTAGCCGGAACGGCGCCAGGAAGACATCGTGCCGAGGGCCCTCGTTATCGAAGCTGAACCCTTCCCCCGCGGACCCAACCGTGTACACACCCTCGGCAAACCTGCACCACTCGAACGGGGCCGCAGTCTTATCTGCTCCCGCCGTTTCCCGCCCTTCCGCAGCCGTGCGGTACGCCGGCCGCAGAGGGTTTGTCCACAGGCCATTCTTGACGTCGGTGACGATCAATTCCTGGTGCTGCTGCTCGTGGTTTAGGCCCAACTTTACCAGTTCAACTGCCTCTGGTGCAGGGTCAGCCGACAGCAGGTGTGCCATGGCCTCGTCAACGTAATCGCGGTAGGCGTGCACCTCGTCCAATCCGGGACGAGATAAGGTGTGCCGCAAAGCCCGAAGAGGCCGGTTACCCACTGAGTTGTAATAAGAATTAAACAGATTGCGAAACTCCCCCTGAAAAGGCCGGTAATCTTCTGCGTAGGGGGAGAGCACAAAGGTCTCAAAGAACCAGGTCGCGTGGGCCAAGTGCCACTTCGCGGGACTGGCGTCCGGCATGGACTGGAGGCTGTGGTCCTCGACGGTCAGGGGAGCGCACAAGTGCAAAGAAGTCCGGCGCACCGCCAGATAGCTCTGCAAGAGCGACACGCCGCCGCGCTCCACGGGGACGGCCGATAGCTCCGCTGTTGGGCTCGTGGTATCCATGTCAATTACAAACCTTGGTTAAGATGCAAAATTCCGGCAAAGGGGTTCGTTAATTCAGCCCTGTACAAGCGCACAGGAAAATTGGCACTCAAGAGAAGATGCACCTGTTGCCGGAAGGCTACAAATTTTCTGGCCGGTCACTAGTTGAGCGCATCAGACAAGTGTTGCTATTTTGTGTTGCGAATGGTACTCACAGGCTCCAAGGTGGGCCCTCGTGCGCCGATCGCAGGTCGCTTGTAGAATCCCCGGATATCGTTCCAGCGCACCATCAACATCTCCACGCCCATGTTGATCCCGTCGCGCAGAGGATGGATACGGGAGCGGTGATCGTGGGCCCACTCCACCCCGACCTCGACCGTTCGCAGTTTG
Organism: uncultured Acidobacteriaceae bacterium; assembly: GCA_963791975.1. Lineage (GTDB taxonomy): Bacteria > Acidobacteriota > Terriglobia > Terriglobales > Acidobacteriaceae > Bog-257. The sequence goes on from CAWBUJ010000001.1 coordinate 1,319,189, forward strand.
AACTTGTTCGCCAGAAACAGCAGCTCCGGATCGAAGCCCCATCGCTCGACGCGCTGCCGCGAAAACACCATCTGCACCGCTGTCCGCGTAAATGCCTTGAAGCCGCATTGCGTGTCGCGATAGGTCAGCCCCAGCACAAGTCTCAGCCCCAGATTGAACAATCGTCCGTATACCTGGCGATGCCAAGGCTGGCGCTCAGTCTGCAACTCTGCCTGCAACCAGCGTGAACCAATGGCGATGTCGGCGCCGCCGGCAATCGCTTGGAATAGCTTCCCTGCCTCGTAGATGGGCGACGACAAATCGGCGTCCGTGAACAACAACACATCGCCCTTGCCGTGCAGCATCCCATTGCGAACGCTGTAGCCTTTGCCGCGGTTGCCGGGGTTCTCCAGCAAGTGGACCTCCGCGTGGTCGGCCGCGAAAGTACGAACCACCTCGGCCGTACCATCGCGGGAGCCGTCGTTCACCACGATCACTTCCGCTTGCAGTCGCTGCTGGTGGATATACTCCAGCACTTTAGGCAAGGATGTACTCAGCCGCTCGCTCTCGTTGTAAGCCGGAATAATGAAGCTATAGGTCAATCGAACCGCCAGCCGCCTGGGCGTCGGTTCATTGTATGCCAGTTGTCTGAAACTGGACGGGGCGGTTACCGCCGACGCTTTCGGGGGATTGCAGGTTACGCCCGCCAGGATTAGCCTTCCTACAGCAATGCGCACTCTTTGGGCTTCCGGCGTTGTGCTGTTCGCGACCCTGCTCAGTGCAGCTTCCAAGCCGCACGTGGTCGCGCTTGGCAGCCCTCAGCCGGTCAAGTTATTTGCCGGCCCATCGGAAGACAAGCCGCTGGATATTACTGTGCGTCCCCTGTATGTTGACACCAAGCTCAAAGAGTTCACCACCGGAAAGCAACACGATGTCACCGACCGTGAGTTCGTGGTACGCCGGGCTTTTCGCATCAACGACGCCCTGCCTGACGATCCGCCCAAGTCGCATAAGTGGGTTTGGCAAGTGGGCGGCTGGCTGCTGGTCAACCGCGCCTCGGGAAAGGTGACGCAGCTCAGGCTTCCCGACTACGATTCTTTCTATTCCGATGTAAGCTGGTATCGCGACTATGCCGCCTATTGTGGCTTGACGGGCAATGCGGAACGATTAGTGGCCGTCGTTGCGGAGATCGGAGTCAAAAAGCCGTTGTATCGAAAGGATCTGGGAAAGCCGAGTGGCGGGGATTTGTCCGACTCAGATTGCGCCACTCCCCACTGGAGCCGGCAGCCGGCGCGGGTGACGTTCCTGCCCAAGGTGGGCGAAAGGTTCACCGTAAGCGTGAGCGGACACGGTGCGGATAGGATGCCCGATTCCACCGCGGAAGAGCAGTAGCGGACCCGGAGTCTATTGTGAAGACCTTCGACGAGCTGTTGCGCGATGCGGAAGTGGCCCACGGACACCTGTGCGCCGGACAGGTCCTGGGGGTTCGCTTGGCCATGCTCGGGCTCGAGCATCTGGGCATCGACGACCCTCACGGCAAAGACCGCAAGCGCCTCATCACCTTCGTCGAGATCGACCGCTGTGCCACCGATGCGGTTGCCGTTGTAACCGGCTGTCGCCTGGGCAAGCGAGCTCTCAAGTTTCGCGATTGGGGTAAAGTGGCTGCGACCTTCGTCGATCTCGAATCGGGCCACGCCGTGCGCATTTGCGCGAAGGAAAGCGCGAAGGCGCTTGCACGGCAGATGCATCCCGAAGTCCAGAACAAGAACCAGCAGCAAATGCTGGCCTATCGCGAGATGCCGGCCGGCGACCTGTTTAGCGTGCAGTGGGTGAGGGTCCCACTCCCCGCCGAGGAACTGCCCGGCTACAAGGGCGAGCGCATCGTCTGCGCGGAATGCGGCGAGGGAATTAACTTCCAGCGTGAAGTCCGGCGCAATGGAAAAATCTTCTGCCGCGCCTGCGCCGGCGACCGCTACTACGAAGCGCTGCCCTGAATTTTCGTTCCCCAACCCTCCACTCACTTTTCCTCGCGCCGGAAGAAAAGATTGAGGATCAGTCCGAAGGCATTGGTCTGCTGATTGGGACGAACCCCGGTGCTATTTGCGTGCTCGTAGTAGGGGTTGAGCTCCGTCTTCCTGCCTAGTGGGAAAATGCAGCCCGCAAAAATCGAGGTGTTGCTCCACTTGCCGTACTGGCTGTTGTAAAAAAATTCTGCGCTCGCGTTCACTGACGGATGGTAGTCATGGACCGTAATCGTCCGCTGCAGGGTTAGCCGGTTGCGGTAGCGCCAGTAAGTATTGCCATTCTTGAAGTTGATCTCCAGCCGGTTCCTGTCGAAAGCCACCAAGCCCGCCTTCAGCGGAACATTGGGCGTGGCCATCAGCAGAATGCGATTTTCCGACGGACCTCCTGCGGCCGGCAGGTAACGATAGCCTATGGACAATACCAGCCATTGCCTCTTGGAATCGTCCAAGTCGAAGGTGGTAAGTTTTTTGAGCGTGGCCCCGGACTTGAGAAAGAAATTAAAGCTGGGGCCGATTTCCGCTTGCGTCTTTGCGCCGTCTTCCCGGGTTTGCTTGGCCTGAAACCAAAACTGGGAACTGGGAGTAACGCCGCTAAAGACATCGACCTCTGGCAGGAACTCGGACACCTGGGCGCTCGCCGGCAGACGCAGCAGCGCGATGAGGAAAGCAACCGCCAGCCACCACTTGCGGTCGTAAGTCATGGCCTCGGCCTCGGCATCTGCGACGAAGAAAACCTACTGTAGCGGCATCAACCGGATAAATCAACACGCGCCCTTCCGCCGGGACCGCGGGGGAAACCAGGTCCCTTGCCAATTGAAGTCCGCTGGTGATGACCAATCGGGAATAGAGTCTCGCTATCGCTTCCTGACCGATGCCACCGCCGGCGCAATCACCCGCAACAGGAGTCCGCCGCCGCCGCGCACGCGGACGTTGGCGGTGGATTCCAGCGCGATCTCGCCGATTGGCGCGCTCCGTCCGGCATGGCCAATCTTCAGATCGGCGAATCCGTATGCGCCGCAGGCACTGGTCGAAAAAAGCCAAAGTGACTGCGGACGATCATTCTCTTCGATGGCGCCGCGGCACCCATGCTCGGGCACCGGCGTAAGCTTCGCGGTCACATCACCCCCGATTGTCGCTCTGCCCACTACCTGATTGTCGGGCGAGATGACCTTGCCATCCCCGCGATACACCACGTCCCCTCCGACCTGTATGGTGGTCCAGTCGGCATCCGTAGTCCCATATTCGTCGAAGTTATTCGTCGGCATTTGCGCCTCGAAGATGTCGGTCATCGAGGCAACGGCGCGCAGGCTGGTCGTCAACGCAAGCGAATGTCCGCGATAGTCGAGTTGATCGATCTTGAAGGCCAGCCGCGAACCCGAAATCGCCATCGGGGAGTTTACCTGCAGAATGTGTCCCTGGACGCGAGCGCCACGCGGAATTCTGGCCCCGTCCGGAAGGCGAATGTCCTGCATGATGCGCCCTGAAATTCTATTTCCGGGCTTGTCCTTCCTGGCATCCAGCGTTGAACTCAACATTACCGGCAATGCCGTCCCGGCAGGTATCTGTTGTGCCCAGAGCACACCGGCCGATATCGCGAAAGAAACACAAACTACCAGCAACCGCTTCATGCAACACCGCCCACCGAAGAGATGCATGCGGCGATACGGAAGGCGCGGCCGATTTTTCGAACCGCAGAAAACAAAAAGCCGGCCCACTTACGTGGGCCGGCTTATGTGCAGTCAGACTGGTTGATTGGAGTTTTAGAAGGTGAACACCGGTCCGAACTCCGTCCGCCAGTCAATGGAAGTGCAGTTTGGCAACCCGGAGATCTTGGTGGTGCAAATCCCCTTGGTATCGGGAAGAGCCTTGCTGTTGTAATAGCTCTCTTCAAAGCCGAACTGGACCCAGGGATTCATCTTGTAATACACGGTTGCGGCCTTTATCGAGCTCTTGATAGGACCGCCTCCGACTTCAGCGTTAATCCCCTTGGAGTACTTAAAGTCGTTGGCGTTGGCCGCATCGAGGCCGTATTCGAAGTACGCTTGCCAGCCGGCATTTCTGCCTTTCGGCTCGGCGTTGAACCAGCGCGAGATCGGCACTCCGACCTGCACGAATCCTCCGTAACCGCGCACCGCTTCCTGTGGAGCAATCACAGGCTGGCCTGAGCTGTTAAGCCCAAAGACCACGGTTGACGAACCATCCACCGACAAACCATTCGCCTTAGCGGTAAGGCCTCCCGACTGGTTGTAGTAGGACTGGAGTTGGCCACCGAAGAAGAATCGTAGGTCAGCTCCCATGTAACCGCTGGCAACCACCGTGGCCCAACGGGTCGGCAGCGAGACTGCCACCTGATTGCCGTACCCGTTGCTGTTTTGGTCCACACCGCGAGGGAAGGCAGTCTTGTAAGCAGTAGGCACTGCCGAAGCCAGTACCGTCGCCTGGCGCGCGGCGTAGAATCCGCTCCACAGGATCTGCGCCGAAGTAACGCCCGGCGCTTTGTCGAGTTGGAATTGCAGGACGACCCTGGATTCCAGCGTCGGACGCCCGGCGTCAGTTCCCTGGCGTTCGCCGTATCCCAACTGATTGCCTGTGCCGTCAAGCACCGTGCAGGTTGTGGGCGTGTTGAGGGCGGTGATGGTGCAGGTAGTGACATCTGCCGGGGTGAGGCCCTCAGCCGGGGTCATGATCGCGAACTCAGGAGAGATCTTCCAGTTGCGCGAGCCCCCCAGTTTTTGCACGAATCCAAGTCGCATTTGTGGAGCTCGCTCGTAAACGTTGCCCCAGTAAGCGCCAAAGAACGTGGTCTCGAACAGGTTCATCATGGCGCTGGAGCCGAAGAGCGTCCAGTCCTGACCTGCCTCGAAGAAGATGTCCGTGTTCGGTCTCACGTTCCAGTCGATTCGACCGAACGCCAGACGCAATTGCAGCGCATTGCTGCGAATGGTTGAGACGTTGCGGTTGTCCGCACGGCTGAAGTTGCCCTCGAAATCGGCCTCGATCTGGCCTGTGACTGTCACGTTTTTCGAAATATCCGGCCACTCGAACTTGGAACCCATGCGCGTGGCACGTGCCTTGACGTGGTATTCCGGATTCGGATTCGGGCCAGTGTCGGCATTGAGAAATCCGGGTGGTGGGAAGTCGTCGCCACGGGGTGAACTTGAGTCGTACGTTGTGGTGGCTTTAATGAAGCCGTAAGGCGCTACTTTCACCGCCCCAAACTTCAGAGCGGGGACCAGTCCATCCTTGACCGGCGCGTCGATCGGCAGTACCCGTACTGGTGCAATCGCCGGAATTACCGTCGGCCCTGATGGTGGGGCAGGCTTGGTCTGCGCCGCCTGTCCGCTGACCAGGCTCGCGGACTGTAGCGGGCCCGATTCCGTGTCGACCAGCGAATGCATGGAGTCGGCGTCAGCGGTCGCATTCTTCAGCTCCGCTGCTTCCGCGTCATTGACGACGCCTTTGGCTTTCAGCAGCATCAGCAGCTGTTCCATGCCGGCGGAACCTGACGTATTACGCAAACTGTTGGCTTCCGTGGTAGTCAGGATGCCTTTTTTGACCAGCAAATCGACCAGGCTGGGATTGATGACGGATCCAGGCCCCACGCTCGCTCCGCTGTTGGCGGGCGAGGCACTGGCGGCCGCGCTATTGGGATCCACGGCGGTCGCAGCGCTTGCATCCGCAGCCAATGCCGCTACGGGAAACAAGAGACAAGCGACGACGACCAAGGGGAGTACCGATGACCACAAACGATCTCGCATTTTGCCTCCGAAAGATGGCCCATTTCGCTTGCCAGATGGGAATGCCTGGTGTCACCGGGACTGGGGTTTTCTTTAGTCCCATCTGTATATGGGCTCGCGGAGAAACTCTAAGGGAAGGAAACGAGGGACTTTGCGGACATTTCTCACCACTGGCTGTGACGTACATCACAACCAGGCTGTGATATGGTTTTGGTAATATTCAGCTAACTCTCTTCATTGATGAGGTTTACGGCCGCTTGGGCGTCGCCTGAACTCCGGGTGCAACTTTCATGGTAAGGCCTTGGCGCGGAGACGCACGCGAAAGCCGGGCGACTCGTACTTGATCTTCGCACCAAGAGCCGCCCACCTCACACAGTGCGACCGCAGATCGAGCCATCTCTTGCCGCAGCGTCTACATCAGCGATAACAGTTCCGGAAGCACCATATCCACGCGACGGTTCTTCTGGAAGCACTCGGAGTCGCTCTGCTCGCACACCGGATAGAGTTTGCCCCATCCGGTGGCAAAACCGATCTGCGATTCGTTTACCCCGCGCTCTTCCAGCGATTTCTTGACAAACTGGGCGCGTCGGTAGGAAAGCACCAGATTATAGAAAATGTCGCCACGAACATCTGCGTAGCCCTGAATCCAGAAATGCGCGTCCGAGTGCTGTTTCAGCCAGTCCGCGTCGCTGTTGAGCACCGCCGGATCGATCACCTTGCTAGACACGTTGAACGGGAAATAGACTTCCTTCACGTTCTGGCTGAATTCCGGCATCTGAGAGACAGCGCCGGTGCTGGCGGTTTGAGCCGCGAGTCTCGCACCCGGCAGGAACAGGGCTGCGGTCAGTAAAAAGCCGGCAAGCGACACCCACGAGTACCTCAGAGCTGGAATGCTTCGCATCACTTCCTCCATGAGTTTGTTTGCAGGCGGCGTTTAAGGGACCAACAAACGGGCATGTTTGCTGCCCGCACGATCCAGTATAGGACCTCTGCTGTCATCTCAACACCAACCGAAATCACGCGCAGCATAAATGATGAACGTTACAGGACGATGAAATCTAGTAGCTAGACAGCTCACAAAAACCAAATCTTAGCAACGCCCCACAGTGAATAAGCCCCACCGTCGCGGAGAAATCTCCATTGTCCACACTCTCGTGGCGGGCCTGTGCGGGTATTCGCGGAACATTCATCATCCGTTCACAAGGCTGTAACTTTTTGTCCCTACGATTCCGATGAACGTCCACCGCAGATTCTCAAGGTTGCATCGGTTCTCGGGCGTTCGAGAACTCGTTTACGACTCATCCGCCCACTTTGGTTTCAGGAGAGAAAAGAGAAATGAAACGAAGACTGGCTGTAGCGCTGGTGATACTCACCACAACCGGCGTTTTCGCACAAACCGATTCTCAAAGCCCGAAGCCGAAATCTGGCCACAAGAGCAGTTCCGCTCCGGTTTCGAAGCAGCTTGAGGACATGAAAGACGCTATTTCCGCTCAACAGCAGCAGATCATGCAATTGCAGCAACAGGTGGAAAACCGCGATCAGGCAATTAAGACATTGCAACAGCAAGTGGGCCAGGCCGAGGCGGCAGCCCAGGCAGCCCAGGCTGCCGCTAATGCCGCAAACAAGGGGGAGGCCCCCGAGAACGCCGAACTCGGCGCGTTGAGCCATGACGTTGCCGATCTGAAGGCGGTCTCCGGCAATACCGTGAACGAACTTCAGGAGACCCAGAAACGGGTTTCCGGTCTGGAGAGTCCGGCAGCGATCCACTATAAGGGAATCACGATTACCCCGGGCGGCTTCCTGGCGGCGGAAACTTATTACCGCAACCGGGCGACCGGGGGCGAAGCGACCAACTTCAACTCGATTCCGTTCGGCGGAGCTTCGCAAGCCAACATGTCGGAGTTTTATGGTTCCGGCCGTCAATCTCGCCTGTCGCTGCTGGCCACTGGCAAGGCGGGAAACGTTACCGGTACCGGCTACTACGAAGCTGATTTCCTGGCCGCTGGTGTGACCTCCAACAACAACCAGACCAACAGCTACGTGCTCCGTCAGCGCCAGGCCTACGTGCAGGCCGCTCTCGCCAACGGATGGACCTTCACCGGCGGCCAGATGTGGACCCTGCTGACCGAAACCAAGAAGGGCGTTGATAATCGCACCGAAGCCACACCCATGACCATCGACCCGAACTACAACGTCGGCTTCACCTTTGCTCGGCAGTACGGCTTCCGCGTGTCTAAGAACTTTAACAACAAGTTCTGGCTGGCTGGCTCCGTTGAAGATGCGCAGACCAACAATCCGGGTACATCGGGCACGCTAAACAATTACTTGATTGGCTCCGCAGGCAACGGCGGAGGTCTCTACAACGCCACTGCCAACTACTCCTTCAACCAACTGCCCGACTTCATCTTCAAGGGCGTATTGGAACCGGGAGTTGGACACTACGAAGCGTTTGTGCTCATCAGCACGTTCCGCGATCGGGTTTTCCCCAACGCAACCGCTAAGAACCCTTCGGCCGCGGGCGCGTACAACTCTAGCGTCGCTTCCCTCGGCTTTGGCGCCAATGCCCGTTGGGCCCTGATGCAGAAACACGTGGATTTGGGCATCCACTTCTTCGGCGGTAATGGCGTTGGACGCTACGGAGCCACGGGCCTTCCCGACTACACCCTTAACGCCAATGGCACCATCGGCAAGATCCGCAACTATCAGGCCCTCGGCACTCTGGAGTATCACAACCCCAAGTGGGATTTGTACTTCAACGGTGGTGGCGAGTACGAGCAGAGGCGTTGGGACTACAACGCCCAAGGCAAGCCTGAGGGCTACGGTTCACCGCTGTTTGCCAATTATGGATGCAGCATCGAGACCCTTCCTGGGGCAGGTGGCTTCAGTCCTGGATCGCTGGCCAATTGCGCCGGCAACACCCGGAACATCCTCGAAGGCACGGCCGGCTTCTGGTACAAGTTCTACAACGGACCCAAGGGCCGCTTACAGTTTGGCTCGCAGTACTCGTACCTGGTGCGCAACACCTGGGTCGGCTACAGCAGCGCTAGCAAGCCGGTTACTTTTGGTGACCAGCCCGCAGCGAACGACAGTATCTGGGCCACCTCTTTCCGCTATTACCTGCCGTAAGCAACTCGGGTGGCCGGCATCGCGCCTGGCCACCCGAGCTTTTTTCCCCGCTACGGCTGACTACTTCTGCTCTTTGAGAAACGTTCCCCGCTTAAGGTCTTTGAACGCCTCCTGCAATTGTTCCTGCGTATTCATCACAATCGGCCCGTACCATGCAACCGGTTCCTCCAGCGGCTTTCCCGAGACCAGAAGAAAACGAATCCCGTCGTCCCCGGCCTGCACCTCCACTTCATCGCCCCGATCGAACAGCACCAGGGAGCGATTGTCCGCCTCGGACGGCGGGGTCGTGTCCGCCCAACTGACCGCCTCCGTAGGCACGGCCAGCGGTCCGGACGCGTTGCAGAACTTTCCCGACCCGGCGAACACGTACGCGAACGCATGCCGTGTCGTTTCCACCGGCAGCTTCTTCCTCCGTCCCGGGGCCACCGACACGTCAAGATACATAGGGTCGGCGGCAATCCCGTCCACCGGGCCTTTGGTTCCCCAGAACTTTCCGCACACCACGCGCACGTGCGTGCCATCGTCGTCCTTGATCTCGGGGATGTCCGCCGCCTTCACTTCCTGGTAACGCGGGTCCGTCATCTTGAGCGACGCCGGCAGGTTCGCCCACAGTTGAAAGCCATGCATCCGGCCTGCGTGGTCGCCCTTGGGCATCTCCTGGTGGATGATGCCGCTGCCCGCGGTCATCCATTGCACGTCGCCGGCGGCAATGGCGCCGTGGTTTCCCATGCTGTCGCCGTGTTCCACCGTCCCGGAGAGCACATAGGTAATGGTCTCGATCCCACGATGCGGATGCCACGGAAAGCCCGCCAGATAATCCTCTGGAACGTCATTGCGAAAGTCGTCGAGCAGCAGGAATGGATCGAAGTCCGACGTGTTGCCGAAACCAAACGCGCGCCGCAGGTGCACGCCTGCGCCCTCCAGCGTTGGCTTGGACTCGATGAGCCGCTTCACCGGTCGAATGGACATGCTCTCCTCCTGTAGGGAGAGTTTACCGCGTCGCCCGCTACTGTCCCTGCACTGTGAGCGGGGCGGCCCCATCTCCGGCCATCGCATCCGCAAAATATTTTCGCTGGAAATACAACGCCACATTCACCAAGGCGATCATGACCGGCACTTCGACCAGCGGCCCAACCACCGCAGCAAAGGCCGCGCCTGAGTTGATGCCGAACACCGACACCGCGACCGCAATCGCCAGCTCGAAATTGTTCGAGGCCGCGGTAAACGCCAGCGTCGTGGTCTTGGAATAGTCGGCCCCCAGCTTGCGCCCCATGTAAAACGACACCAGGAACATGACCACGAAGTAAATCAGCAACGGCAGCGCTATGCGCAGCACATCCAGCGGCAAACGCACGATGTACTCGCCCTTGAGCGAAAACATCACCACGATGGTGAACAGCAGCGCAATCAGAGTGAGTGGACTCACCCGTGGCACGAATTGATGGTCATACCACTCGCGCCCCTTGGCCCGCACCAGCAGCGTGCGGGTAAGAAATCCCGCCAGAAAGGGAACGCCGAGGTAGATGGCGACGCTCCTGGCAATCTGGCCGATGGAAACATGGACCACCGCGCCAGCCAATCCAAGTTTCGCGGGCAGAATGGTGATGAAGACCCACGCATAGACGGAATAGAAGAACACCTGAAAGAGCGAGTTGAAGGCGACCAGCCCGGCCGCATAGTCGGTATCGCCTTTGGCCAGCTCATTCCACACGATCACCATGGCAATGCAGCGCGCCAGGCCGATCATGATGAGCCCCGCCATGTACTCCGGGTAGCCCCGCAGAAACACGATGGCCAGCACAAACATCAGGATGGGCCCCACCACCCAGTTCTGTAGCAGTGACAGGCCGAGCACACGCAGGTTACGGAAGACCAGATGCAGCTCTTCGTAGCGCACCTTGGTAAAGGGCGGATACATCATCACGATCAGGCCAATCGCGATCGGGATCGAGGTGGTGCCCACGCTGAACCGGTTCAGAAACGGCACCACTCCGGGGACGAGCCATCCCCACACCACTCCCAGCGCCATCGCGCCGAAGATCCACGCGGTCAAATAACGGTCCAGGAAGCTGAGACGGCTACGTGCGCTCATTCGTGGCTTCCCAGGCCATGCTTGCCGATGCGCTCGATTTCCTTCTGGATGGCCAGCCGGTCAAGCGATTGCAGCGGCAGGCTTAGAAACAGTCCGATGCGCCGGTCGAGCCCGACAAATGCTTCGCGAAAGGCGCGCTGCACTTCGTCCGGCGTGCCTTGCGCCGCCGCCGGGTCGGGAATGCCCCAGTGGGCCGTCATCGGCTGTCCCGGCCACACCGGACAGACCTCCTTGGCCGCGGTGTCGCAAACCGTGAACACGAAGTCCATCCCCGGCGCGCCCGGCTGCGCGAATTCGTCCCAACTCTTGCTGCGCGCCCCGGCCGTCGGCAGGCGCGCCGCTTCCAACTCGCGCAGCGCCTCGGGACGCACTTTCCCCGAAGGATGGCTGCCCGCGCTGTAGGCTGTGAATCGCGGCTTGCCGCGATAATTCATGATGGCTTCCGCCATGATCGACCGCGCCGAATTTCCCGTGCAGAGAAATAGAACGTTGTAGTGCTCTTGCATGATGCTGACCTTTTACTTTCTGCCGTGCAGCTTGATGGAAGCCACCGCCTCCGATGCCTCACGCACCAGCGCGTCGGGATTCTTCAGCGAAGTGATCGACACCGTGGAGCCACAGCACGAGCTTCCTTTACCGCTGCTGAAGCCTTCAGGCGCCAGCACCTTCACCAGGTCCGGCCCGTAGCTGATCTGCGGGATGCTCAGATCGCGCAGTCCCGCGCCCAGAACGGCGCTCAAGTACTCGGTCAGCAGGCTCGCGCCGGAGATGCATCCCACGTACGCGCTGATGTCGCTCTTCAACTCGTCCGGCAGCGCCTTCAGCAACACGATGTCGCTGACCGCAAAGTGCCCTCCCGGCTTGAGTACGCGCGCGATTTCGCCGAACACCGCCGGCTTGTCGGGGGAAAGGTTGATGACGCAGTTGCTGATGACGTAATCCACGCTGCCGCTTTCCACCGGAAGGTTCTCGATGAAGCCTTTGCGGAACTCGACATTCGTGGCGCCGCGTTTCTCCGCGTTCTGCCGGGCCAGGGCCAGCATGTCATCCGTCATGTCCACGCCGATCACCCGGCCTGTCGGTCCCACGCGGTTCCACGCCAGAAAGGCATCGAACCCGGCGCCCGCGCCCAGGTCGAGCACCGTCATGCCGGGCTTGATTTCGGTTAGCGCCAGCGGATTTCCGCAGCCCAGGCCCAGGTTGGCATCGCCCGCTAGGGCAAGCTCTTCTTCGCTGTATCCGATGGAGCGGGCGACATCCTCGACCGGACCGCAGCAGGCGGAAGCTTCGCCCCGCGCTACCGCGCCGTAGTGTTCTTCAACCGCAGTCGTAACCGATTCGTTCTTCATTCTTTTTCCTCGATTCTGACGAGTTCCGCGATGGGCGCGTTCAGAGCGCAGCAACCCGCGGACTCGATGGCATCGTTCAGGGTTTGTAGTGATTTAAGGACTTGCGAGCGTTGTTTGTCGGGGATCGCATCGATGATCTGGTGGGTGCGCTGCCGCATCAGCCCGTCCAGTTGCTTGCGCGTGCGCCGTCCGGCTGCGGTGATCTTCACCATCGCGGCCCGTCCGTCGGTCTGCTTGCCGCGGACGCGTTCCACCAGCCCGCGCGCTTCCAGCTTCTCAAGTACGCGGGTCATGGCGCTGGGGGTTATGCCGGAGCTGGCGGCGAGATCGGAGATGCGCGCTCCCTCCTGCGCGACCAGCGTCCGCAGGATGGCGCACTGCCGCTGGCTGAGCCCATCGCAGCACACTTCATCGGGCCCGATCTCGCCCAGAATGCGCCCCAACCGCTCCAGCTCGTCCCACCATTGCTTGACGGAGTCGGAAGAATTGACAGAGTCAGAGTTCACGTTCACAAGACGATGCTATCGCAAACTATTTGCATTCGTCAAGCAAATAGTTTTCGGGGGTGTTGCCTTGCTGCAAAGTCGCCCCTAACCCGGACCAATATTTGCAATTATGGAACCTGATTTGCACACACAATCGAGTTGGCGAGAAGAGATTAAGAGTTTATAACTCAAGAGTGGGCCTTTTCCATGATCCAGCAGGGACTGGCGCGACACCTTCTCACATGAAAGTTAAGTCGTATGACAAGCCGGTCAAGAAACCGAGGCTGCTAGACCTCTTCTGTTGCGCCGGTGGTGCGGGCGTTGGCTACAGCAGAGCCGGATTCGAAGTCGTCGGGGTGGATATTGATCCCCAGCCTCATTATCCGTTGCCGTTCATTCAAGCTGATGCGCTTGCGCTCGACCCAAAGTTCGTCTCATCGTTTGACGCCGTTCATGCTTCACCGCCGTGTCAGGCATACTCCGATCTGGCCAAACGAAACGGGAACGCAGACGAATGGCCGCGCCTGATAGAACCCACTCGCGAAATGCTGATTCGCTCGGGCCTTCCCTATGTCATTGAGAATGTGGATGGAGCCCCTCTGATCAATCCTGTTGTGCTTTGCGGAACGATGTCTCCCAAGTTGCGTGTGACGCCAGCGCACAAACCTAGCTCCCTAGGTTTTCCGTCCCCAAGACAAATAACTCCTTGCCACGGTGCTAGGAGCCTGTCTTGGGCCTGGGGATTTGCTTCGATGAACGCTATGAACCTATTACACGCATGATGGACAACCCGCGGATATCACACCTTCGCATCCTGCCGCAAGGCCCGTGATCGTGTATGGAAACGACCGGCTGCGTCTTACAAGCGCCTGGGTTTCGATACGCGGTGCGTGGAAGTAAGTAGTTGCTATCGTATCCGCAAACTGGACACAGACCCTTTTGTTCTTCTAGTAACTTAATCCGATGGTTCCTCCGACTCGGCCGGGGTCATGCGATCCCCTTCGGCCATCCCCAAGAAGCCAACTCGCTTCCACACCCAGCATTCGGCGAGACCGAAGTTATAGTCAAGGACATGCCGGCGATCGTTTTCGCATTATTGCAATTCGGCGCAGTCAAGCTGAATTCCGAGCCAAGCGAACCTTCTCAAGGTCTGCGTCAGCCGGGACCGACAACTTGGCGCGCCTCGGCGACGCTCCTGCCAATAATGTTTTTTCGGGCAGACTTGTTTTCACCTCCATGACAACTTCGGACGATGCAGCTGGTCGAGGAATACAGCAGGGCAACGGGCCCCGCATCGAACGGTTCCTTCGCGCAAGAGGAGAAAAATGGATGGAGGATCGAGTTATCACTCCGCATAACGATCAGAAACCGAATTCGAAGATGAAACCCGTTTGGCCGAGAATAATGCATGCCCTCGAAGCGCTGAAAGATCCGTGGGGTGAACTGGCGGTGGTCAGCTTTGCCAACGTCACCGGGCTGAGCGGGGATGTACAGATGACCCTGAAACGGTACTTGCCGATTTATTGACCGATCTTATCACTGGTTTCACCTTCAGAAATGTGACGGCCTGTACAGTCCAGCGATTTTGAATCCGACGACTGGGACGAGCAAGGTCACGACTATAGGAAGTGCGGCCACATTAAAGACAAGAACCTTGGCGGCAAAGACGAGCTGTCTAACCTCCGGGCGCTATGCTCAACTTGCAATCAGGGGGCCAAGAACATCACGGGTGAGAAGCCAACCGCCATTTGGCTGCTGTCCCAGGTTCGACGAGCTGGCATAGATGAGCAACGGGCCGTGTTCGATTGGCTGCTCAGGAAATTTGGCTCAAAGAAGTAACGCTCATATCCCCCGGAGCCCATGGCTGACGTTTTCACAAAGGCGCAGCGGTCCGTGATTATGTCGCGCGTGCGGGGTCGCGGCAATGCAAGCACTGAGCTAAAGATGGCAACGCTCCTGCGAGCAAGTAGGTTGACGGGATGGAGGCGTCACTCTTCAGTCTTCGGAAAGCCGGACTTTGTTTTTTATAAAGCCAGAGTGGCCTTGTTTGTTGACGGGTGTTTTTGGCACGGCTGCCCGCGCTGCTATCAAGCCCCCAAATCGTCGGCTACCTTTTGGCGGGACAAGATTCAGCGAAACATGCAGCGTGATTTGCAGGTATCGCGCCATCTGAGAAATCACGGTTGGAAAGTTATTCGAGTGAGGGAATGTCAGCTTGGAGCGCCTGCCCGTTTCTTGAGTCGCCTGAAAAAGCTAATCTGACAGCTATTTCGGCCTGTTAAACGAAACTCAACAAGATCGACAAAGGGTCGTTCATCTCTCACCCGCTGAGGTTTCACTGCGCTTGCAATGCAGACTTCACCTGCTGCTCCACCGCCCCCATGTCCACTTCGCCCACGTACTTGGCGGCGATGCGGCCATCGCGGCCGATCACGAACAGCACCGGCAGTCCCAGGATGCCGCCATAGGATTCGGCAACCTTGTCGCTCCCCAACCCGACCGGGTAGTTCATCTTGTACTCGGCGTAGAAATCGCGCACCGGCTTGGGAGCGTCGTCCATGGAGATGCCGATGACTTGCAGCCCCTGATCGCCGTACTTGTTCTGTAGCTCCACGAAGTGCGGGATCTCCCCGCGACAAGGCGTGCACCACGTGGCCCAGAAGTCCAACAGCACCACCTTGCCGCGATAGCTTGACAAAGTGAGCGGCTGCCCGCTCAGCTCCTCCAACCTGAAGTCCGGAGCAATCGAATGGACACTGCCGGCGCGCGCGCTGTTAGTACTGGTTTGGCTGGACGGCGTCCGCAAGGTCGCGCGACGGTCTGCCACCCAGTAAAGGGCAAAGACCAGCACAATCGCCACAACAATCAGCGCAGCTTTCTTCATCGACGCTATTGACCCTTGATGGTTGGGTATCCCTTATCGACCCAGTCGGACCCGAAGTTGTCGGCGATGTAGAGCACTTTGACATTGCTGAAGCCGGCTTTGTGCAGCTCGTTGTAGGCCGGGCGCACGTTGGGACAATGGCTCCACGGACAGCATCCGCAATAGAGGACGATGAAGGTGTTGTGGGGCAGCGTCTTCACCCGCCGGCGCAGCGACTCGATGCCTTGCGAATCGGAGCCGGCGCCAATGTACTCGGCGCCGGGAATGTGCGCCTGCATGTAGAGAAGATGCGGGCCTACGTCGAGGATGAGGGGCTGCTCTCCCTTGGGCGCATGCAGAAGCTGGACCAGTCGTTCAGGGTTGAGGAGCTGTGCGCTGCCCGGAGCCAGCTCGGATTGGGCGCAGGCCGCGGTCACAGCAATGGTGGCAAATACAAGAATGAGCGCGAGATTAAGTAGGATTTTCATTGGAGTTTTCTTTTACCGGCGGGGCTTCGCACCCCTTCGCGTTCCGCCGAGACCCGGCGGACCCCATGGCAGTGCGTCAGGTTGGAACTCCCAGCTTGGGCAACAGCCACTGGGTCAGCACTACATATACCACTACGAAGAGAACCAACGGTACCCAGGCTGGCATAGACCCTCCGCCATCAATTATGCACCTTCAGTGCGAAACCGATGCACTTTGGAATGAAATGAGCGCACTGCATGCCGTTTCGCGAACGCCCAAGGTCCTGGCCCGGGTCCTATCTCGAGGTAGAGTTTAGAGGAACGAACGGGTTCCGTCAGGGGCAGGACACAGTTGTTACATAAGGAAGGAAGCCGGCAAACTCCTTACTCTCCTGCTGGCTTGGTCAGCTTGGACGCAACTTTTACTCCGCTGAGGCCGCCGGCATAGGTGGCAATCCCTTTGTAGAGCGATTCGGCAATCTTCTGCCGGTACTCGGGAGTCTCCAGCTTGGCGGCGTCAACCGGGTTGGAGACGAAGGAGATCTCGGCCAGGATGCTGGGCATGTTGGCGCCGATCAGGACCACGAATGGCGCTTTTTTCACGCCGCGGTCGCGGAGCGTGGTGTGCCGGGTGGCGAGCCCGCCATAAAGCGACTGCTGAACGTCGGTCGCCAACTCGCGCGATTCCTCGATCTTGTCCTTCAGCGTGATCTTCTTTACCAGGTCCTGGAGCTCGAAGATCGATTTCTCGGAGACGGCGTTCTCGCGCGCCGCCACCTCCAGCGCGTCCGGGTTCGAGGTGAAGTTCAGGTAATAGGTCTCGACCCCGCGGGCCGACGGGTCAGGGCTCGAATTCGCATGGATGGAGATGAACAAGTCAGCCTGGTGCTCGTTGGCGATGGCGGTCCGGGTTTCCAGCGGGACGAAGGTATCGTCGTCGCGGGTGTAGATGACGTCCGCCCCCAGGCGAGTTTCCAGCAGACGGCCCAGCCGCAGCGCCACATCCAGAACCAGGTCCTTCTCCATCAGCCCGTTCGGACCGATGGTCCCGGTGTCATGACCGCCATGCCCCGCGTCAACCACGATGCGCCCGATCTTCAGGCCCAGCGCGCGCGTCAGGCTGCGTTCACCATCCGAGGTCGGCGCCGCCTCATGCGTTGCAGGCACCGCAGAGGCCGTCTTCGACGTCTTCTTGCTGGCTTTGGCACGAGGCGTGACTGCCACAGCCGTGGGCGCGCTGGTGGGCTGGCCCGCCGCTTTCAGCTCCGGGCCCTTAGTGTCGCTTGCGGCGGTGAGCAGAGGATCATCCCCGTTGCTGGCTCGGGCGACGGTGGTTGGGCCGGCGTTGCTGTTCGCTTTTCCGGCCGCAGTGGCGCTGGTTCTTGCTCTCGAGGCCGCGCTCTGGCTGTTCACCGTCGCGCTGCCGTCGTCCTCATCGACGACCACCTTCTTCGCCGATGTCTTCGGCGAAGTCCGCGGCGCAGGTGCGGCCTCCGCACGGTGGCCTTCTGCGGTATCGTCTCCGCTAGCGGCCAGGTTCTGCTTCTTCGCGCTATTGCCGGCAGCGGACTTCGGTACCGCTTTCGCCTTCGCCTCAACCGCTGGCGATGCGGTTTCATCCTCGTCGGTTGCGGCCGCTGCATCCGTTCTGGCCACCTGGGTTTGCGGATGCGGCTGCCGGCCGTGGATATCGATGATGAGGCGATACGGATTCGGCAGCAGGAACGCCGAATAGTCGGAAACATCGGCCACCTCGAGCACCACGCGCGTATAGCCCGGCTGATACTGCGCCACCCGGATCTTCTTCAGGAAGCCGTCTTGCACATCGAAGCTCTTGCCCACCAGCACCGAAGCCAGCTTGGTATCGGGCAGATCGAAGAAGATGCGGTCCGGATTGGCGACCCGTCCGGCTTCATACTTCACCTCGCTGTCCACGTCGATGGCCACTCGCGTGTAATCCGGCGTCGACCAGTGACGGATGCCGGTCACCATGGGAAGCGGCGTTTTCTTCGGCGGCGGCGGTTGCAAGCCGCTCTCTGCGCTGGAGGCTGCCGGCGGCTCGACCCGCGCCTCCTCGACGGCCTTCTTGGCCGGCTTCGGCCGATTCAACTCCGCCAGCGCCTTCTTCGCGTCGGGCGCCAGAGAGTTACGCGGGTAATGCGCCAGAAATTCCTCAAAGGTCTTGCGCGCGGCCTGCTCGTCGCCCAGGTCTTCCTGGTAGATCTGCCCGATCGTGAACAATGCCTGGAAGCGATACTTGCTGCCGGGATATTCGCGGCGCAGGAACTCGTACTCCTTGATGGCCGAGTTCAAGTCCTTTTCGCCAGGCTGGAACTGGCGCCCCATTTCCGCCAGCAGTTCGGCGACGGCCACCACGCTGGCGTCGGCCTTGCTGGAATCGGGGGCGCCGTAATAGACCCTGCGATAAGCATCGGCGACCCGTTGGTACTCGCGCCGTGTCCGCTCCGCTTCCGGACGCCCATTCAGCGCCTCGCGCATCTGCTCGGCTTTTTCGAACTGGTTGCGCGCTTCCTGCTTGCGCGAAATCGAATTGCTGGCCAGGGCGTTGCCGTTTGCGCCAGCCAGCATCGTCAGCAGAACTACGGTCCAGCAAACCTGGCGGCCCGGGCGCATATAAAGCGAGGAAAGGCGGTGCGCGGAGAGTTTTCCGGCATTCCGTCGGCACAGGAGGCGCAACATTCAGACGAGCTTCCGGACACTCCTCAGCGCCAGCCGCGAACGCAACGCGACGGCGCAGGATTGCAGTCCGGCGGAGACAGTTTCGTCCAGAGCACCTTAATTATAGGTGTCGCAGAAGGGGAACAAGCGGGGAAAGCGACACGGAATCAGGGGAGTGACCCCACCAAGGGGCTAGCCTCCGGCAAGCGGCATCACATCCGCTGCAACGGGGGCGCCGCCCCCACAAAAAGAGCCCGGATCTGCGGTTGCACCAGGTACCAGATGATGGCGACGTTGATGGCGATCTTGATCAGCCGGAAACCGCCCAGGAAAAATCCGAAGTGCAGCCCCATCAACAGCAATCCCGGCAGCGAGAACAGCAACGCGATGACGGCCAGCACGATGCACAGAATGCGTCCCCACTCGCGCAGCGTCCACACACCGTACCCCGCCAGCGCGGCGATGAGCGCAAATACGAACGAGAAACTGGCTCCCACCACGCCCACCAGGAAACCCAACCCGGCAAAGGGAATTCTATGGCCCGCTCCCAGCAATGCGCCGAGCACGCTGCCGCCTACTCCCAGCGCGATGGCCGCGAGCGCCAGGAACGCCGCCGCCAGGAAATGGTAGATCGCGATCAGAACAATTCCCGTTGGGCGCATGCCGGTTCTCCTTCACGGTTTCGGGACGCAAGCGGACAGTACCGCCGAGCCGCGCGGCAAGTCAAGCGCAACTATTTCGGTATATTCTGGTGACACCGATGCCCAGCAAGCTGGACAACATCCTGGCCGCTACCCGCGCGCGAATTGCCGTCGACCGCGCCTCGGCCGACCTGCGGGCGCTGGCCGTCGCGGCGGAGCGGCACACCCCGAGGGGCTTTCGCCAAGCTCTGCGGCGGGCCGGGCAGCCGGGCATCGCGGTGATTGCCGAGCTGAAGAAGGCCTCGCCGTCCAAGGGATTGATTCGCGCCGACTTCGACGTGCCGGCCTTGGCCGCCGAACTCGAACAAGCCGGAGCCGCCGCGCTGTCGGTGCTGACCGATGCGGAGTTTTTTCAGGGGTCGTTGCGCAATCTTGAGCTGGCGTCTCAATCTACCCACCTGCCATGTCTGCGCAAGGACTTCATCATCGACGAGTTCCAGTTGCTGCAAGCTCGGGCACACCGTGCCGACGCGGTCTTGCTCATTGTCGCGGCGCTTACCCAGGGCGAATTGACCGATCTCGACCGCCGGGCGCGCGAGTTGCAGCTCGATGTGCTCTGCGAAGTCCATGACGCGGCCGAGCTGGAGCGCGCTCTCGATGCCGGCTGCGAAACCATCGGAGTAAACAACCGCAATCTGCATAGCTTTCAGGTTGACCTGAATACTTCGCTCGAATTGGCCGGGATGGTGCCAGCCGAAATCGTCAAGGTTGCGGAAAGTGGCATCGAGAGCGCAGACGACATCGCCCGCTTGCGGGAAGCCGGATTCGACGCCTTTCTGGTCGGCGAATCGCTCATGCGGGCGGCCCATCCCGGCGAGGCATTGCGAGAGTTAATAGGTGCAGCCAATTTCGACGCTTCGCAAAGTGCGGAAAACGCAGTCGACACGTCGCAATGTGTTGGGAAGGCGGTCGACAAGCCACGATCAAATGCCAGCCCCGTAGGGGCGACTCAGCCTAGCCCAGCACGGAGCCGCAGGCGGAGTGCTGGGTAGGAGATAAATTGCATCGAGCCGCGGAGCGGCGACATTTGTTTTAGCCGCGGGCGTGAGCCCGCGGTGAGATGGAATAATTGTCCCGAGCCCCCGCAGGGGCGGCACAACACGAGCACCCGATGACCTGGATCAAGATTTGCGCCACCACCAACCTGCGCGACGCGCAGGCCAGCATCGCTGCGGGCGCAAATGCGCTAGGCTTTATCTTTGCCCCGAGCCCGCGCCAGATCGAGACCGGAACCGCAGCCGAGATCGTCGCGGCGCTTCCGGCGGAGATCGAGAAGGTCGGCGTCTTCGTCAACCAAACGCCGGAACGTGTCGCCGTGGTCACGGCGCAGCTCGGGCTCACCGGTTGCCAAATGCACGGCGATGAGACGCCTGAACAGTTGGCAAACTATCGCCAGGCGCTGGGTGGCCGCAAGCTCATCAAGACCCTGCAGGCCCGCGAGCTGCTGGCCGATGGCGGCGACCGCATCTTGCAAACCTACTTGGACGCGGGCGCAAGCCTGGATGCCATCCTGCTCGATTCCGGCAGCCCTGGCAATCGCGGCGGCACGGGCGTGCCGTTCGACTGGGAAAAGGCGCTGCCGTTTGTCCAGAGAATCAAGGCGGTGTTGCCGGTAATCATCGCCGGTGGCTTGACCCCGGAAAACGTGGACCAGGCCATCCGCCTGTTCGAACCGTGGGGCGTGGATGTGGTCTCCGGCGTGGAACGCGAGATCGGCAAGAAGGATGAAGCCAAGTTGCGCAGCTTCGTGGCGGCGGCACGTAAAGTAAGTAATGAGCAACTAGCAACTAGCAACTAGAGGCCATCTCAAAAATCGCCGTGGGTGTGGTTTGTATCAGGGCACGACTTCAGTCAAGATTATCCCCTTGACTCAATCAAGGGGAACGGAGCACAATCGTGCCCACGGACTGATTCTAACTGAATCCGTCCCAGCGCGGAGGTGCGGGGAGTGTGGCGAGCGATCAAAGAGCGAATTGTGTTCTGGTGGAAGTCGTGCGGCGTTCTATGGAGGGTATTGGTGGTGATTTACACCATATTCGGCGCACTTACCCTCTATCGCGACAACTTTATGTCTGCCGACGATCAGAAGCAATACGCCACAATGAACCTATTGCCAAAGCTAAGTTGGAAATACTGGGTGGTGGCCTTCGTGGTGATATTTGTAGGGGCGGTTCTTGAGGGAGCCTTTAGGGCTCACAAGGGGGATGCTTTCACGGCTGCACCTAGTTCCACAACACTATCTGACGAAGAAATAGCTGAACGAAAAAGGCGTTTCCAGATTGGATATGTGAGCGTTTTGGGTCGCATGTTTGGTTTGCTGCCGATGGGCCGAACGGTAGCAGAGCCAGCCAAAATCGAAATCAACCCGCACGAACTGCGACGACTGGACAGAAGTAGTGGACATCGGGACATTTTTTTGCGAGGCACGATAACACTTGTAAAACCAGTCGAGATCAAAATAGACAGTTACAGCATGGAGTTATCTCGCAGCGGAATTAAAGAGCATCCCGATCTTGTAGACGATGTAGATAAGTGGCGGTTAATGGAGCGCGACAGCAACCCTCCCCAAAGTTATCCCCTGTGCCCACTTCCTACGTTGTTACGCAGCGGGCATCCAATGGAGGGATGGATTCACTTCGTGAGCAAGAGGAATCAATACGAGTTGGAGAGCGGCAAAATGTTGTTCTGTGCGCACACACAGTCGGGAGACGGGGCCGTATTTGTGCCGTGTGATAACCAATACTGGAATGCCGTGCGACATAACTTCCTGTTTTATTCGGGCGAGGATTAAGCCTTATGCCGCTTCCTTTGCGACAAGTTGCTTGTACTCGACATGCTTCGCATCCAGCATTGCGAGCAGTGTATCGCGGAATAGATAAGGGTTCTTGCGATTGTCGAAACGGAAACACATCTCGTCAAGGTAAGCTTGCAAATGCTTCGCGCTGATCTTATGCCACGTACCGATGATGCCCCGCTTCAAGAGCGAGAATGCGGACTCGACCGTATTGGTGTAAATGTCGTCATCAACATAGACGCCATCCTTGTGCTTGACCGTCTTATGCTCGCAGAGTACGCCAGCATCGTGCAGCGCTTTCGGGTATCCCTGAAATTCATCCGTCATAATCACATCAACATCCCTAGAGATATTCTCTTTGATGTACTTTGCCAGAGTTCCACTCTTTACATCCTGGGCGTGGAAGAAGCGAAGTTGCCCACCGGGGCCGCGTTGACGGATACCGATGACTACCTCTTTCTTGCACTCGGGATGGCCTACCTTGTGCTGATGGCCGCGCTGCTTTCTGCCGATAAATGTTTCGTCTACTTCGATTGTTCCAGTGAGCGGCTTGCGGCTGAATGTACTAGCGGTCATTGCAGCGCGTATTCTGTGGCACAAATACCAAGCCGTCTTGTAGCTCTTCTCTCCAAGCATCCGGTAGACCTGACTGGCGGAAATGCCTTTCTTGGATTCGGTCATCAGGTAAGTAATGAAGAACCACTGAGTCAGTGGCAGGTGGGAATCCTCGAACATGGTTCCCACGGTCACAGAGAATTGATAATGGCATGAATTACAGTCATAGACCTTGCGACCGTTTACTGGCGTCACGTTCTTATGGAAGCAGCGCGGGCACTCGGGGCCGTTGGGCCAGCGAAGATGTTCCAGTGCTTCGCGGCACTTCTCATCCGTTCCGAAGTATTCGACCAGTGTCATCAGATCGACAGAAGCAGGAGTCATAGCGTCACCATGCCAAGGAAGATTAAGAAGCACCCAATCGAGATGACCAGCGACGAACTGGCAGCGCATGTGTTCCACCCGAAAGTGTTGAAGGCCGCACGGAAGCATATTGAGCGGCTGAATGCGCCGAAATTGCCAGCAAAATCAACCCGGAAGCGTGCCAAATGAACCATCTAGGCACACCATATCAAAGACTCTCTTTTGAGTCAAGGGGATAATCTTGACTTCAGTCGTGCCGAAACTGCAGTTCAGGGTGGCGGCTTTAGCCGCTGAGACAGGGGCTGAAGCCCGGAGGAGAAGCAAGCTTTTCGGCACGGCTGAAAGCCGTGCCCTGATACAAAGCCGAGTGTCATACGATTTATGAGATAAGTTCTAGCAACTGGCAATTAGGTTGAAGCCAGCCGCGGAGCGGCCACAGGTTGTCGAAGAATAGGTTGTCCTTCGACTCGGCGCTCAAGCGCCTCGCTCAGGATGACAGCACCTTAGAAGGGTAGCAATGGAACCAACAACCACCAGCGAAATACCAAGCCCCACGGCGGCTCCAAAAGAGAGCCCGAAGCCGAAGCCCCTTCGCGCCACACCCGGCCGCTTCGGTTCCTACGGCGGACGCTACGTCCCCGAGACCCTGATGGCGGCATTGCAGGAGCTCGACGTGGCATACGCCACGGCGCGCAAAGACAAGTCCTTCCGCGATGAGTTCCATCGCCTGCTGGCCGATTTCGCCGGGCGTCCCACGCCGCTCTTCCTCGCCCAGCGCCTCACCAAGGAACTTGACGGCGCGAAAATCTACCTCAAGCGTGAAGACCTGCTGCACACCGGCGCGCACAAGATCAACAACTGCATCGGGCAGGCGCTGCTGGCCCGCCGCATGGGCAAGCATCGCATCATCGCCGAGACCGGCGCCGGCCAGCACGGCGTCGCCACCGCCACCGTCTGCGCGCTCTTTGGCATGGAGTGCGTCGTCTACATGGGCACCGAAGACATGCGGCGGCAGGAGCTGAACGTCTTCCGCATGAGGCTGCTCGGCGCAGAAGTGCGCGGTGTGGAGTCGGGCTCGCGCACCTTGAAAGACGCCATCAACGAAGCCATGCGCGACTGGGTAACCAACGTTCGCACCACTCACTATCTGCTGGGCAGCGTGCTGGGAGCGCACCCCTATCCCACCATGGTGCGCGACTTCCACCGTGTCATCGGTCAGGAAGCGCGTAAGCAGATCCTCAAGGCGGAAGGCCGGCTGCCCACCGCGGTCATCGCCTGCGTCGGCGGCGGATCGAATGCGATTGGCGTGTTCTACGAATTCATCAAGGACCGCGATGTCAAGTTAATCGGCGTCGAGGCAGGCGGCCGCGGCCACTCGCTCGGCGAACATGCCGCGCGCTTCGATGGTGGCGGACCCGGCGTGCTGCAGGGAACCTACTCCTACGTGCTGCAGGATCCCGGCGGTCAGATCGCCAACACCCACTCGGTTTCCGCCGGACTCGATTACCCGGCCATCGGACCGGAGCATGCCTGGCTGCACGATCAGGGACGCGCCGAATATGTGTCGGCCAGCGACCAGGAAGCGCTCGATGGCTGCCTCAAGTTGGCGCGGACGGAGGGAATCATTCCCGCCCTGGAGTCGGCCCACGCCGTCGCCGAAGTCTTGAAACGGGCGCCGCAGATGGCCAAGTCCGACATCGTAATCGTCAACATTTCGGGTCGCGGCGACAAGGATATCGGGATTTTGCGGGAGAATCTGGCGCTGTGAAGCTAAGTGATGTAGTGGAACTATCTTCTATTTCCAAAGTATTTTCTTGGCATCATAGTGGGATTTAATTGTGTCATAGCTGTGACTTTTTGACGAAGGATCGAGAAGGTTAAATTGGCAATCGTCTTCAGGAAACACCCTGGCTTGGTCGCCTACATCACTTGCGGCGACCCCGATCTCGACACCTCGCGTGACGTCGCGCTTGCTGCCATCCAAGCCGGAGCGGAGGTCATTGAGCTGGGCGTGCCCTTCAGCGATCCTGTGGCCGATGGCCCCGTCATCCAGCGCGCCAGCGAACGCGCGCTCAAGCATGGAACCGAGCTCAGCGGCGTGCTGGCTGTCGCCAAGCAGATCCGCGAGCAGTCCCGCGCCGGGCTCGTCATCTTTTCCTATCTAAACCCCGTCTTGCAGTTTGGGCTGGATAAATTCTGCGCCGCCGCGGCTGAGGCCGGCGTGGACGGAGCGCTGCTTACCGACCTTCCCGTGGAAGAAGCCGGCGACTACCTTAAGGCCATGAAGGCGCACAAACTCGCGCCGGTATTTCTGGCTGCGCCCACCAGCACCGAGCGACGGCTGCGAGATGTGGGCAAACATTCGCGAGGATTCGTCTATGCCATCTCACGCACCGGCATCACCGGCGCGCGCCAGGAGTTGGCGGGCGATGCTCGCTCCCTGGTCGAACGCTTACGCGCCTATACCAAGCTGCCCATCGCGGTTGGCTTTGGAGTTTCCACGCCCGAACAGTTCGCCGAAGTCGGAACATTCGCCGACGCAGCGGTGGTCGGCAGTGCCATTGTGCAGACCGTCGAACAAAATCCGGGACGCGAAGCGGCGGCTGTGTCAGAATTCTTGTCGTCGCTGACCGGAGGGGCTGGGGCGGCCGGGGTCGGCAACTAGAAACCGCCTAGCTCTTTTAACGTGCTCTCCAGAGGGGCCGGGACCGATTAAGAAAGCTGCTTGATGTTTTCTTGAAGGGGCGCGCCTTTAGGCGCGCCGACAGTTGGTGTAAGACGCATGGCTTTAGCCACCGCGGGAACTCGAGTCCCCTCAGGGGCTAAAGCCCAGTGTCACGCGGGCAATCGGCGCGGCTGAAGCCGCGCCCCTTCAAACAGGACATCAACCGAGGGAGATAGCCTGTAGGTTGCGCTGTAGGGAGTTGCTCGCAGGGCAAGAAGCCAATGGACATTGCGGACTGGCGCAAGAAAATCGATGACCTGGACCGCCGGCTCGTGCAGTTGCTGAACCAGCGGGCCCAGTGCGCCCACGAGATTGGCAAGCTCAAACGCAACTCGGGCATGCCGATCTACGAGCCCAACCGCGAAAAGATCATCTTCGACAACATCAACCGGGAGAATGGCGGGCCTTTGTCGGCAGCGCAATTGCGCATGGTCTACGAGCGGCTGGTGGATGTGATGCGGCAAATCCAGCGCGAAGAGATGGCGCCCGAGCCGCCGGAAGGCGGGATAACCGAGTTCGAGCCGAACGAGTGAGAGGCGGTTGTCAGTTGTCAGTTGCCAGTAGCCAGTAGCCAGTAGTCAGTTGCCAGTTGTGAAAGACGATTTACCTGCTCGATTTGGCTAAGTGCTAAGTGCCAAGTGCTAAATGCCAACGGCTAAGAGCGAATAAACCATGATCGTTGCGATGTTGGAATCGGCGAGCGAAGACCAGATCCAGGACGTGATCGATCACCTGGTGAAGATGGGCTTCGAGGTACACCGCAGCACCGGGGCGCGGCAGACCGTGCTGGGCGCGGTGGGACGGCGCATTGACTTCGACACTCGCGACATCGAAGTGCTCACCGGCGTGCACCACGTGCACCGCATCAGTTCTCCGTACAAGCTGGTGGGGCGAAGTTTTCGTCCCGAAGGCACCCGCGTCAAGCTACCAAATGGATTGGAGATCGGCGGCAAGGAAGTCGTCGTCATGGCCGGGCCGTGCTCGGTCGAGTCGCGGGAGCAACTCTTCGCTGCTGCCGAACAGGTAAGCCATGCTGGGGCTAAAGTCTTGCGTGGCGGCGCCTTCAAGCCGCGCAGTTCGCCTTATACCTTCCAGGGACTCGGACTGGAAGCGTTGAAGTTATTGCGCGAGGCCGGCGACCGCTACGGGCTGATGGTGATCAGCGAAGTCATGGAGATCTCGCAGATCGAGCTGATGCTGCCCTACATTGACATCTTCCAGGTGGGTGCGCGCAACATGCAGAACTTCAATCTGCTGCGCGAGTTGGGCAAGGTCCGCAAGCCGGTGCTGATGAAGCGTGGCATCGCCGCCACCATCGAAGAGATGCTGCTGTCGGCGGAGTACATCATGTCTGGGGGTAACTATCAGGTCATCCTGTGCGAGCGCGGTATCCGTACCTTCGAGACCTATACCCGTAACACCCTCGACATCTCCGCTATTCCCGTTGTCCATAAGCTGTCGCATCTGCCGATGACGTCTGATCCGTCTCACGGAGTTGGCATTCGCGATAAGGTCGCGCCGATGGCGTGCGCCTCGGTTGCTGCCGGTGCCGATGCCTTACTCATTGAGGTACATCCCGATCCTGACCATGCCCTCTCCGATGGGGCGCAGTCACTCTATCCCCAACAGTTCTCCGAGCTGATGGAGCAGTTGCGCGTCATCGCCACGGCAGTCGGTAGGACAATAGCCTAGCCTTTGGTATCCCCATGACGATTCGCCAGATCACGATTGTAGGAACGGGTCTGATCGGCGGTTCCCTGGGACTGGCTCTCCGTCAGCATGGATATAGCGGAGCCATCGTTGGATGCGATAAGCCTGAAGTGTTGGAGACGGCGGTAGCGCGTGGTGCTATCGATCGCGGCGGTACTGACATCAAGGAAGCTGTGCTGAGTAGCGATGTTGTCGTCATGGCAACGCCAGTAGGCACGATCCTGTCGCTGTTCGAGAAGCTGGCTCCTACTCTTCCTGTCACTACTCTCATTACCGATACCGGCAGCACGAAGCAACAACTCGCCGAGCGCGCGCGCATGGTATTGGGTACTGCTGCCGG
Organism: uncultured Acidobacteriaceae bacterium; assembly: GCA_963791975.1. Classification (GTDB taxonomy): domain Bacteria; phylum Acidobacteriota; class Terriglobia; order Terriglobales; family Acidobacteriaceae; genus Bog-257. Next base: position 1,347,178 of record CAWBUJ010000001.1, read on the forward strand.
AGAACGCCTGCTCCCCGGACATCCCATGGCTGGCAAGGAAGTCGGAGGTATAGAGAACGCTGACCCTGAACTCTTCCACGACGCCACATGGTTGATTACGCCGATAGCGTCTCTGCAGCCATACACCGCCTTACAGCAACAGTATGTTGAGCTGTTGCTGTCCATAGGCGCGCGCGTAGTGTCGATGGATCCGGAGCGGCATGACCGTCTATGCGCCTGGATCAGCCACCTGCCGCAGATGATCTCTACAGCATTGGCGTCACTGTTAAGCGAAGAGTTTGGCGATGACGAAGCCGTCGCCAACATTGGTGGCCGTGCTCTGCGCGAGATGACGCGAATAGCGCACAGTCCTTACTCCATGTGGCGCGATATCGCCCTCACCAACGCCTCCAATATAGAGGAGGCTATCCTACGCTATGAGCAACAGCTTGCCCATCTGCGCGAGAACCTGCGCGGCCCTGAGCTGCGCCGGCTGTTCGATATCGCCAATAGCTACGACGTTAAGCAATGACGATGTTGCAGGCAACCCTGATGCTGACTACAATCGCCAACGACTAGAGAACTCCTATGGCAATGAATAAGGTAGTGGCGAACGCCGACGACGCCATCCACGACATCAAGGACGGCGATACCGTAATGGTCGGAGGCTTCGGGCTGTGCGGTATTCCTGAGAACCTCATCAAGGCATTGGTGAAGAAGGGCGTCAAAGACCTCAACACCATCAGTAACAACGTCGGCATTGACGACGCCGGACTGGGGCTGATGCTGGCGGCAGGACAGATCAAGTCCCACAAGGGCAGCTACGTCGGCGAGAACCGATTGCTGGAAGAGATGGTATTGACCGGGCGCATCGATCTGGAGCTGATTCCGCAGGGAACTTTGGCGGAAAGAATTCGCGCCGGCGGCGCAGGAATTCCGGCATTTTTTACGCCGGCGGGATTCGGCACGGTGGTCGCCGACGGCAAGGAAACGCGCGAATTCGATGGCCGTCCGTACGTGCTGGAGCTGGGAATGACGGCGGATTTCGCGCTGGTCAAAGCCTGGAAGGGCGACCGCTGGGGCAATCTGGTTTATCGCAAGACGGCGCAGAATTTCAATCCCATGATGGCGACCGCCGGCCGCATCACCATCGCGGAAGTCGAGCATCTGGTGGAGCCCGGCGAGATCCCGCCCGACCAGATTCATACGCCAAGCGTCTACGTGCAACGCATCTTCCAGGGAGGCGATTACGAGCGCCGGATCGAGCGGCGTACGGTGCGAAAGGTTTAGGCATTGTGGCTTTCAGATGCTATAAGGATGCTTGAAAGCAGGCATTTTTCGCGTGTATATACAAACGCGATTCACTGCGGGCCGGAGGTTAGGGGCAATGGCCAAGACTGTGCTTTACTCCTGTCCTAAGCATAAAGATCAGCTTCTGTTTGAAGAAGAAGACCTCGCGGAAGAGCAAGCCCCAGCGGCCTCTCTGGGAGAGAGTTTCCTACAACCCATCATGACCTTGTGGCACAGCATGCGCTGGCTAACCTGGCAAATGATGCTAATTCCAAAGCGCCCCGGAGTGTGTCCAAAGTGCGGGAAGGCATATTTCAAATGGCAATGTATCAAGAACATCAAACGCCACTGAGGCTCGAGGGCGAAGACGTTCGCACTGGCCTGCGCGACTGGGTCAAAGGTGACCTAAAGGAGAGCCCCAAACTCGGCTACGATCTCGGTAAATTCTTCTTCACCGTGTCAGTCGGTACCATCGGTACTCTGACCGCGATTGAGAAATCGAAAACTCACCTCATTTTTTCCTTCGTATTTCTGTTCTTTTCGATCATTGTGGCGTTGTTGATGGCACTCCCGAGAAGGAGCTCGATCAGTGGTGAGGCGGATCTCCTCCAGGAATATGAAAAATGTGTCGATCGGATCGTCCACCGATCATGGATCTGGTTCGCGTTATGGTTTTTCGGCGCGGTTGCGGGTGTTTGGGCCATCGGGCAGTGATGTGGCCTGGCTGCGGGCCCTAATCAGAAGACAAGACGGGAGCAATCAACAACTAAGTCAGAAAAACTGAAGGGAGTTATATCTAGAATGGCGGGCAAGGACAACGAAAAACGCGACCGCATCGTGCGCCGCGTGGCGCGCGAGTTGCGCGACGGCTTCTATGTGAATCTCGGCATCGGCATGCCGACCCTGGTGGCCAACTGCGTTCCGCCGGGCATGGAAGTCGTGCTGCAAAGCGAGAACGGCATGCTGGGTGTCGGGCCCTATCCGTTGCAGGGCACCGAAGACGCCGACCTGATCAATGCCGGGAAAGAAACCGTCACCGAGATTCCGGGCACCGCCTATTTTTCCAGCGCGGAATCGTTCGCCATGATTCGCGGCGGCCACGTTGACTTGAGCGTGCTAGGCGCGATGGAAGTGGACGAAGAAGGCAACCTGGCCAACTGGATGATTCCCGGCAAAATGGTGAAAGGCATGGGCGGCGCCATGGACCTGGTGGCCAGCGCCCGCCGGGTGATCGTGGCCATGGAACACACCACCCGCGACGGCGCTCCGAAAATCCTCAAGCGCTGCACGCTGCCCATTACGGGTCTGCGCGTGGTGCACACCATCGCCACCGAGATGGCCTGGATTCGCGTGACCCAAAGCGGCCTGGTGCTGGAAGAGATCGCGCCCGGCCTGACCCCCGACGACGTGCAGCGCGCCACCGAAGCTCCGCTCATCGTCAGCCCCGAGCTGAAGACGATGGAGGCGTAAGGGCCAGTCCCGCATTGTGGGATGAATAAGTTTAACCAAAGCGGAACATGAAGATTTTGATTAACGCCTAGTCGATTTAGCGTTCCTGTCGCGGTCCCCAACGTCTCAGTCCCGCCTTGCGGGACGAGATAAGAAAGCCCAGTGCTTCAGCACTGGGGACGGGAGAGAAGGAATCGGAGTGCCTCGGGCACGGCACAACAGGAGCGCCGAAACGCAATCCTTTGCCCTGCCCCGCCCTATAGCCCAGGGGCGGCGAACGGTGGGAGCAAGCCTGTGCCGTCCCCGGGGGACTCGGATCCTCTTTCTCACGCCTCCCACCGTTGAAACGGTGGGCTACTTTATTTCGCGCCCGAGGCGCTCGCGTTGTGCCAGGTTAACCGCGGATGCCGAGTCCCACATTGCGGGATGAATGAGTTTAACCAAAGCGGAACATGAAGATTTTGATTAACGCCTAGTCGATTTAGCGTTCGTGCCGCGATTCCCAACGTCTCAGTCCCGCCGGGCGGGACTGGATAAGAAAGCCCAGTGCTTCAGCACTGGGTGACGGGAAGGAAGGAATCGGAGTGCCTCGCGCACGGCACAACAGGAGCGCCGAAACAGAAGCCTTTGCCCTGCCCCGCCCTATCGTCCAGGGGGCGGCGAAGCGTGGGAGCAAGCCTGTGCCGTCCCCGGGGGACTCGGATCCTCTTTCTCACGCCTCCCACCGTTGAAACGGTGGGCTACTTTATTTCGCGCCCGAGGCGCTCGGGTTGGGTCAGATCTATACGGATGCCAAGTCCCACATTGCGGGACGAATGGGTTCAGCCAAGCAGGGCATGCTCTCGACCTGGCTTCGCTCCGCTCGTGATGGCAAGAACGGCGCATCCGAGCCTTCTTCTCGCACACGTGAATCCCCTCCCCGCAGGGCGACACAATCGTAGCCCAGCACGTGAGTGCTGGGTAAGCTTGGTTATGAATCTGATTCGCTTCAGGGACGGCATATTAAATCTTGACGAAATGAGGTGCCGTCCTAACGAACCCATCGCAATCAATACCGCCGACCCAGGACTTACGTCCGGGGCCACGATCATGCTGCTCTTCGGGCTGCATTTTCCGCAGGAGTGATCGCTTGAGCTGTCGCAGCGGCTCACGATTGTCGCGCGTTAGAATATCCAGTTGCAGTCCGGAGACTCCTTAATGGCTACTACTACCACCCGCACCAACCCGCTCTCCTTCCTCACCGACCAACTCAACGACCTCAAGCAGAAGGGCACCTACTTCAAGCTGCGCGTGCTGGATGACGAGCAGGCGCCGGTCTGCACCTTCGACGGCAAGAAGGTCATTAACCTGGCTTCCAACAACTATCTTGGCCTGACGACCCATCCCAAGCTGCGCGAAGCGGCGCTGGAAGCGACGAAGAAATTCGGCGTCGGTTCAGGAGCGGTGCGCACTATCGCCGGCACCATGAAGATCCACATGGAACTGGAAGAGAAGATCGCGCGCTTCAAGAACGTGGAAGCCTGCGTGGTCTTTCAGTCCGGTTTTACGGCGAATGCCGGCACGGTCTCGGCGATCCTGGGCAAGGAAGACTTCATCGTCTCCGACGAGCTGAACCATGCCAGCATTATCGACGGGGCCCGGCTCTCGCGCGCCAAGATCAAGGTCTTTCGCCACAAGGACGCCGCGCACGCCGAAGAGCTGCTGAACGAAATCAAGAACGAGCCCGGCCACAAGCTGCTGATCACCGACGGCGTCTTCTCCATGGACGGCGACATTGGGGCGCTGCCGCAGCTTACCGCGCTGGCGGAAAAGTACGGCGCCATTATGATGGTGGACGACGCACACGCCTCCGGCGTGCTGGGCCGCAACGGACGCGGCACGGTTGACCATTTCGGTCTGCATGGCCGCGTGGATATTCAGGTCGGCACGCTCTCGAAGGCTATCGGAGCGCTGGGCGGCTATGTTTGCGGCACCCGCGATCTCATCGAGTTCCTCTATCATCGCGGGCGGCCGTTCCTGTTCTCGACGTCGCATCCGCCATCGGTCGCGGCCACGTGCATCGCGGCATTTGATGTGCTGGAGCAGGAGCCGGAGCGCATCGAGAAGCTGTGGGAGAACACCCGCTACTGGAAGACGGAGCTGGGCAACCTCGGCTTCAACATTGGCGGCGTCAACACCCCCGCGAGCGAGACGCCGATCACGCCCATCATCGTGGGCGTTGGCCGCCTGACCATGGACTTCTCGCGCGAGCTGTTCAAGGAAGGCGTGATGGGAACCGGCATCGCGTTCCCGACCGTGCCCGAAGGCAAGGCCCGCATCCGCACCATCATGACCGCGACCCATACGCAGGAAGAACTTGACAAGGCGCTCGAGGTGCTGAAGCGCGTGGGCAAAAGCATGGGCATCCTGAGCTAGCGCGCGGCTGATGGCGGACCAGTCGCCGCCACGAGTAGTTCCAGCACTTCCGTGTTGCCTTCGTTCGCGGCCATCTCCGCGGCGGTCAGCCCGGCGTCGCTGCGAATGCTGCGATCGGCGCCCGCATCCAACAGCGCCTGCGCCCGTTCCACACTGTTGTGCATGGCCGCCTCATGCAGCGCGGTGTAGCCGCCTTGCTGTTGCAGGTTCGGGTTGGCGCCAGCCTGCAAAACCAGTTTCAGCAGCGCGGCATTGCGTGATGCCGCGGCGCTGTGGATCACCGCGATCCGGCTGGGCGAAACCGCATTCGGGTCAGCCCGATGGTCGATCAGGGTCTTCGCCGCTTCGATCTGTCCGAAGAAGCACGCCAGATGAAGCGGAGTGAAGCCGTCGCTGCTAAGCGCCTGCGCCAGATCGCGGTCCTTCTCCAGCAGGCTCACGAGCTGCGGGTTGTCGCCCAACGCCGCCGCTTCAAACACGTCGAGGTCGCCCGACGCGTCGCGCAGCAGTGCAACGATTTCCAATCGATTCTGGTAGCGCGCCTGCATCAGCGCCGACACTCCCGCCGGGTTGCGGGCGTGTGCCACGTCGGAATGCTGCGCGATTAATTCGCGGACTTTGTCCTTATCGTCCGCGCTAATGGCTGAGAAGATTTCCTGTTCCACGTGGAACACTCTCCACTAAAGTGCTAACAAAATAATCAGAATGCTGCCGCGCCGGCTTCGGCGACCGCGTGGTCCTGTTCTCCCGATCCGCCGCTGACGCCGATTGCACCCACCACCTTGGTGCCACGCTTCAGCGGAATACCTCCGGCGAAGATCATGATCTTGCCATCGTTTGACGCATGAATACCGAAAAACTGCCCGCCCGATTGCGAATGCGCAGCCAGGTCCCTGGTCGCGATGTCGAACGCTCGCGAGGTGTACGCCTTCTTCATCGAGATATCGATACTGCCGATCCACGCGCCGTCCATGCGCACGTGCGCCACAAGGTTGCCGCCTTCGTCGGCCACCGCGATATTCATGGGCTGACCGATCTCCTCTGCCTTCTTCTCCGCCGCTGCGATGACGCGCCGCGCATCCGCAAGATTAACGCCGGCCATGATTCCTCCAGCAATAACGATGAGCTCATGCCACAGAACGTGACGGCTCGACAATAAAGGCTAGCCTGGGTTCTTGGCAAGTTCCGTGCCACACCCGCTCAAGTAAGGAGACGAAACAACTCTAGTGCCGTCTTCCGCTGGATTTTGTCGCCAAATTTCGTTACGGTAGAGGTATCGAGGCGCGGTACCCAAGTGGTAAGGGAGAGGTCTGCAAAACCTTTATGCGTGGGTTCGATTCCCACCCGCGCCTCCAATTCTTCTCCAGCATTTCCCTCCAGCAGTTCCCTGCACAGAGTATTCGGTCCGTGGTAAAACGCTGGTTCTCGACAGGCGAGACCCGTCCTTGTACATTCAGACCAATCATCTTCTTCCGGGTTGCCGGGCGATTGGTGCGGAATTCCTCTTTTTCGCTAGTGCGGAGACCTCCCCTAGAGTATCGTGTGAACGCCGTCAGAGAAGAAATCGCAAGGAGACACTATGAGCGCCACGCCGGCCGTTAAAGCCACAACCCCAGCTGAAATGGATGAACTGTGCATCAACACCATTCGCACGCTCTCCATCGATGCAGTCCAGGCCGCCAATTCCGGGCATCCGGGCACCCCGATGGCGCTGGCTCCTCTGGTGTACACCTTGTGGAATCGCGTGATGCGATTCGATCCGAAGGACCCGATCTGGCCCAACCGCGATCGCTTCGTGCTGTCCAACGGACACGCCTCCATGTTGCTGTGGTCCGCCTTGCACCTCACTAAAACCATGGCGGTCAATGCCGACTACGAGGTCCTGGGAAAGCCTTCGGTCAGCCTGGAAGACATTCGCCGCTTTCGCCAAATCGGCAGCAAAGCGCCCGGTCATCCTGAGTACCACCTGGTTTCGGGGGTTGAAACCACCACCGGCCCGCTCGGACAAGGCATCGCCACCAGCGTGGGCATGGCCATCGGGCAGAAATGGCTGGCCAACCGGTTTAACAAGGAAGGCTTTGACATCTTCGATTACAACATCTACGCCATCTGCGGAGACGGCTGCCTGATGGAAGGCGTCGGCTCGGAAGCGGCCTCGCTGGCCGCTCATCTGGAGCTCGACAACCTCTGCTGGGTCTGGGACAACAACCACATCACCATCGAAGGCAACACTCGAATTACGTTTACCGAAGATGTTGCCGCCCGCTTCCTGGCCTACGGATGGAATGTCCTTCGGGTCGGGGATGCCAACGACATCGATCGCATCGAGCATGCGCTCGCCATCTTCCGCGAAACCAAGCATCGTCCCACCTTCATCGTTCTCGACAGCCACATCGGTTACGGTTCTCCGCACAAGCAGGACACGTCGGCGGCGCACGGCGAGCCGCTTGGAGTGGAAGAGGTGAAACTCACCAAGCGCGCCTATGGATGGCCTGAGGATGCGCAGTTCCTGGTTCCCGATGGCGTGTATGACCACTTCGCGGAAGGCATCGGGGCACGCGGGGCGAAGACTCACAGCGAGTGGATTGACCTGTTCGCCAAATACAAGGCCAAATATCCCGATCTCGCGAAGGAGGTTGACCAGATGCAGCGTCGCGAGTTGCCCGACGGGTGGGACCGCAACCTTCCAACTTTCGCCGCCGACCCCAAGGGTGTCGCGGGACGTGACGCCTCGAGCAAGGTGTTGAACGTTCTTGCGCAGAACATCCCCTGGTTCATGGGAGGCTCGGGCGATCTCGGCCCCTCGAACAAGACACTGTTGACCTTCGCTGGTGCAGGCGATTTCCAGCCGGACAACTACGGCGGCAGGAACCTGCATTTCGGAATCCGTGAGCACTCTATGGCCGCTATCGTGAACGGCCTTTCGCTGTCCAAGATAAGGGCATACGGCGCCACCTTCTTCATCTTCAGCGACTACGCCAGGCCGGCGATGAGGCTTTCAGCCCTCATGGAGTTGCCGACCATTTTCGTCTTTACTCACGAAGCCATGGGCGACGGTGAAGACGGTCCGACACACCAGCCCATTGAGCAACTGGCATCCCTGCGTGCGATGCCGTGGATGGTGACGCTGCGCCCCTGCGACGCCAACGAAGTGGTGGAGGCCTATCGCTATGTCCTCCAGTTAAAGCATCAGCCCGCGGTCCTGGCCCTGACCCGGCAGCCCATGCCCACGCTCGACCGCACCAGGTACGCCCCGGCATCCGGCCTGGCGAAGGGGGCTTATGTGCTCGCTGATGCTGAGGGCGGCAAGCCGGACGTAATCCTCATTGCGACCGGCAGTGAGGTAAGTCTGGCTGCGCAGGCGCATGAGATGCTCAAGGCGGAGGGCATTCGTTCCCGCGTCGTCTCCATGCCGTCCTGGGACATCTTTGAGCACCAGACGCAGGAATATCGCGACAGTGTTCTGCCGCCAACGGTGAAGGCGAGGGTCGCGGTGGAGCAGGCCTCAACCTTTGGATGGGACCGTTACGTCGGCCCTACCGGTCGCGTAATCGGCATGAAGACCTTCGGAGCCTCCGCGCCGTATAAGGAATTGGCAAAGGAATTCGGTTTCGAGCCGGGGCACGTCGTGGCGGCGGCGAAAGAGCAGTTGGGAATCAAGGTGTGATCCGCTACAGCGATTCCAGAGGTGCTCTAGCTACCGGCGTGGTAGAGCGGCGCTTTCAGCGCCGCGTCCCGGCGGACTTCGTCACGGGAGCCGGGGTTTCAACCCGGCGGCACCTTCGGCCGCGATATGAAGGGCTGAAGCCCCCAGATTTCTGAAAACGCATGTGAACGTGGGCCTGAAGGGACTGTGTCGCAACCGGTGCCGCCGCTCCGCGGCTCGATTACTTTCCCACTTGACCGCGGGCTTTACGCCCGCGGCTAACACAAATATCGCCGCTGCGCGGCTGATTCAAGGTGAATCTCGGACGATTGTTCCACAGCATCATTTTGATTCGAGCTATGACACAGACTCCTCGGGACGGCACAATTCGTTCCACAACCAGCCCAACCCGTGGCGCCCCTGAAGGGGCTCGTATCCTTATAAACTATCCACCCAGGGCTTACACCCTGGGCTAATTTTGTTTCGCCCTCCGGGCTCGGGCAACCGAGGTTTGAGCGTCCTGCCGACGCCGGATTTTGAAACCATGCCCTGCCACGGATACACCGTCTCGCAATTTGCTTATCGTTCCTGCAGTTTGATTCAGGGGCGGGAGGCTACGCGTCCGGGCCCTGCAGCGCGATGACTTGTCTCGCCCCCGTCCGAACCCAAAGCCCCTCTCCGTGAATCCAACCATTTATCCTTATCATGGTTAACGTCCCCTCGAAGCCGGCCAAGAAGACCGAGATATTCAAGGCGCTGCCGGAAATATGGCAGCTGATTCGTCCCCGCCGGGCGTTGATGCTGCTGGGCTTCGGCCTGATGATTATCAACCGCGTCTCGGGCCTGGTTCTTCCCTATTCGACCAAATATCTGATCGACAACGTCATCGGCAAGCGCCATTACCGGCTGCTTTACCCCTTGGTCGGCATCGTGCTTGCGGCCACATTGGTGCAAGGTCTGACCTCGTTTGCCCTCACCCAGACGCTTTCCAAAGCGGCGCAAAAGCTTATCACCGAGCTGCGTCGCCGGGTGCAGGAGCACGTCGGCCGGCTATCGGTCTCCTACTACGATGCCAACAAGACGGGGGTGCTGGTGTCGCGCATCATGAGCGACGTCGAAGGGGTGCGTAATCTTATCGGGACCGGGCTGGTGGACTTTGTCGGCGGACTGCTGACCGCCGTGATTGCCTTTGTGGTGCTGATTCGCATCAGCCCGGTGATGACCGCCATCGCCTTCGGCTTTCTGCTGGTCTTTGGCGTGGGGTTGCGCAAGGCCTTCCGCACTATCCGTCCCATCTTCCGCGAGCGCGCCAAGATCAACGCCGAGGTAACCGGCCGCCTGACCGAGTCGCTGGGCGGGGTGCGCGTGGTAAAGGGATACCACGCCGAGCAGCGCGAACATGAGGTGTTCAGCCTGGGCGTGGAGCGCCTGCTACAGAACGTCTTCCGCACGCTGACGGCGACCTCGGTCATGAGTCTTTCGTCATCCACCTTGATGGGCGTTATCGGCGCCATCGTCATGTTTATGGGAACCCGCCAGATCCTTGCCGGTAAGCTGACGCTCGGCGGATTCTTCACTTACACCATGTTCCTGGGCTATCTGGCGGCGCCGCTGTTTCAGGTGGTCGGCATCGGGACGCAGATTACCGAAGCTGTTGCCGGACTGGAACGCACGCGCGAAGTCCTCGATGAGACTCCGGAAAATGAGGAGCCGCGGCGCACCGTCACTCTCCCCGAAATTCGCGGTGAAGTTGCCTTCCAGGACGTGACTTTCGCCTATGAGCAGACCAAGACGGTGCTGCATGACATTTCCTTCCGCGCCAGCCCGGGCACGGTGACCGCGCTGGTCGGATCATCCGGCTCGGGCAAGTCGACCATCATCGGGTTGGTGGCGGCTTTTCATACTCCCCAAATCGGTCAAGTCCTGGTGGATTCGTTCGATCTTTCCACCGTCCGCCTGGAGTCCTATCGCACCCAACTGGGGATGGTGCTTCAGGATTCGTTTCTCTTCGATGGAACCATTCGCGAGAACATCGCATTTTCCAAGCCTGGGGCGACGGACCAGGAGCTGCTGCATGCGTGCGTGATTGCCCGGGTGGATGAATTCGCCGAGAAGTTCGAGCTGAAGTACGACACCATCATCGGCGAGCGCGGCGTGAAGTTGTCCGGCGGGCAACGCCAGCGGGTCTCGATCGCGCGCGCCATCCTGGCCAATCCCCGCATCCTTATCCTGGATGAAGCCACCTCCAGCCTAGACTCCGAGTCGGAACAGATGATCCAGGAGGGGCTCTCGTACCTGATGCAGGGGCGCACGACGTTCGTCATTGCTCACCGCCTGTCCACGATTCGCCGCGCCGACCAGATCCTGGTGGTCGAAGGCGGCCGCATTGTCGAACGGGGCACGCATCAATCGCTTTTCGAGCTGGGTGGCCGCTACTTCGAGCTCTATACCAAACAGCATGGCATCGAGCAGAACCTGTTCCTCGCGCCGGGGGAAGGCGACACGGTGGAGGAGTCTCCGGAGCCGGCGCCTGCCGTTATCGCAGCCGATCCCGATCCCACTTCTTTGCTCCGCTAGGGTAGCGTTTACGCGGGCCGCCTCTCGGAGGCTTGAGTGGTCTCCGGCGACATAGTATTCTCGACGTATTGCACATAACTCTCTGAAGCGCGGCTTGGGCCGCGTGCGAAGGAAACTGAATTGCGTCGCGTGTTTTATTGCCCTTCCATTTTGTTCTTACTCGCCATCCTGGTGGTAACTGGATTTCCGCAACGCGCCTGGGCGCACGCGATTTTGATGGAATCGAAGCCGGCCTTGCATTCCTCCGTAAGAGGCCCCGAGGTGTCCATCTGGCTGCGTTTTAATGTCCGGGTGGATGGCAGCCGCTCGCGCCTGCAACTGACGGAACCGGATGGTTCGAAGCAGACACTTCCCCTGACCAAACAGTCGAGTCCCGATATTCTGGAGTCCCGAGCCAGCGGCCTTAGGCCCGGCGCCTACAGGTTGCTGTGGTACGTGCTGGCCTCGGATGGTCACATGAGCACCGGCGAGGTCGCCTTTACGGTGACTTAGTCCCATGATGCTCAAGCTGGTCGATGTCTTCGGGTACCTTTCCGTCATATTGCGGGCGGGGACGCTCGTCTTCCAATCGTTGCTGCTGGGCGGAGTGTTGTTCGTGCTCTGGATAGCGCGCCCAGCTCCGGCAGTTGCGGAGGGCAGTCTCGCAAAGGTGCAAACGTCTGCGCTGCGCCTGCTTCGGCTTGCCGCCATTGGACTAGCGGCGGTACAGACCCTGTATCTCTACGTTGATTCCGCAGTGCTGATGGCCACCGCCGAGATTGGAATGCGCGACGTCATTGGCGCGAACTTTTTCATCTCCGGCAGTATCGTCTTCGTGGCGGCCATGGCGGTCGCGCTACTCGCCAAGCCGCATAAGAAGCCCGCAGCGCTCTGGCTGGTGCTGCTGGGGACCGTGGTCCTGGGCGCATCGGTAATGACCAACCATGCGGCTTCGCGAATGGATGGCCGCGTCCTTCTGGTTGCTCTGAGCTTGCTGCACGAGTTGGCCACTGGATTGTGGATTGGAGGCCTGCCCTTCCTGCTGATGGGGCTGTGGGTTTCAGGAGATCGTCCCACGCAGTGGTATATCACCCAACGATTTTCACGACTGGCTCTGGTTAGCGTCGGCGTCATCGTCGCCACCGGGGTTGGGATGAGCTTGTCGTATATCGGCTCGGTGCACGCTGTCTATGGAACCTCTTACGGGGTGATGGTTGCGGCCAAGGCCGTGATGCTGTGCGCGCTATTGGTTTTGGGTGGCGTGAACTACCTATTACTCCGCAAGAGCAGCCCTGAGGCCGCAATGCCGCGCCTTCGCCGTCTGGTGGAAGCGGAGATCGGGATCGGTATCACCATTATTCTGGCCGCAGCTTCGGTTACATCGCAGCCGCCAGCCGTCGACCTGGTCAACGACACGGTGTCACCCCAGCAGGTATGGGCACGCATCAAGCCGACATGGCCCCGGCTGGGGATCGAGGCGCTGGCGCAAAGCCCCATGACCTCTGCGCCGGGCGCCACGCAGCCCCCGCAACCTGTTCCCCTGTCCATCGAGGGCACTCCGCTCACCGCGAAGAACCTGGCCGACATTGAGGAGTCGGAACTAAATCATCATTGGATGGGGCTGCTGGTGCTGGCGATGGGACTGCTGGCGCTACTGGCCCGAACCGGATGGGCGAAATGGGCGGAGTACTGGCCGTTGCTGTTGATCGGCATCGCCGTCTTCATTATCGTTCGCGCCGACACGGAAGCCTGGCCCATCGGGCCTCAGAGCTTTTGGGCCACGTGCCTGAGGCCTGAGGACCTGCAGCATCGGCTGGCGGCGCTGGTGTGCATCGGGTTCGCGGTGTTCGAACTTCGCGTTCGCAAACGCAAGCTGGACAATCATGCGGCCGCGCTCGTCTTTCCCATCATGTGCGCGGTGGGCGGGGCGCTCCTGCTGACCCATTCGCATGCTCTCACCAATATTAAAGAAGAGCTGCTGGCCGAGTTGAGCCACGTGCCGATGGGCATCTTCGCGGTCTTCGCCGGCTGGGCGCGCTGGCTGGAGATTCGCCTGCCCGCCAAAGATCGTTCCATTCCCGCCTGGATCTGGCCGGTGTGTTTCGTGCTGATCGGCGCCGGCCTGCTGAATTATCGCGAAGCCTAGGCCGGATCTCCTTCCCACGGATTGCTTCAGGAGTTATACCCCACGGAGGCGTGAGCGGTGGGAAATGGTGCGCCGCCTCTCAAATCTGTTACTCTGCACGATTGCAGCTTGTGATGTTCGAGGAGTGTTCCGCCCGATGCCAAGTCTTTCGTTGCGTTCCTTTTCCGTCCTGGTGATCAGCTTAGCGCTGGCGCTCCCAGCCCCGGCCGCCGACAAGGCCAAATCCAAGTCCGCCGATACCGACGTGCCGTCGTATGAGCTGCCGCAGCCGGAGCATGAGACTCTCGATTACGCCATGTATCAGCGGATCCGGGAGGAAGGCATCCGCCACTCGCACGTGATGGAGTACGCCTCCGCGCTGGACGACGACATTGGACCGCGCTTGACCGGTTCGGCGAACCTGAAGCACGCCAACGAGTGGACGCGCGATCAGTTCACCGCCATGGGATGCAGCAATGCTCACCTGGAGGACTGGGGCGAGTTCGGCATGGGATGGCAGCAACTGAATACCTGGGTCCGCATGGCGTCGCCCGACACCGCGGTGTTCATCGCGCAGGCGGCCCCATGGTCTCCGGCCACCGGCGGCGCCATCACGGCGCCGGCGGTCTGGATTGACATCAAAGACAAGAAGGACCTCGATCAGTACAAGGGCAAGCTCAGCGGCAAGATCGTGCTGTATGGCGCCATGCGCGAGGTGCCTCCGGTGGACAAGCCGCTGTGGACGCGCCTGGACGATGCGGAGTTGAAAAAGCTGACGCAGTATCCGCTGAAGCCGCGGGGACGGGATTTCATTCAGCAGTACATGAAGCGCCTGGAACTGCGCCAGGAAGTCGGAAAGTTTCTGGCGCAAGAGCACGCCTTGGCGGTCATCACTCCCAGCCGTGACGGCCGCGATGGCGGCGGCTCGGGCGGCACGTTCTTCGACGACAGCGGGGCCGGCTTCGGCTGGGAGGCCTACAAGCGGGAGAGCGCGGACCCGCTTCCGGTGGTGGTGATGGCCATCGAGAACTATGGACGCGTGTACCGGCTGCTGAAAGCGCACGTCCCAGTCACGTTGGAAATGAACGTTGACACCAAGTTCACGGGCGATCACCAGCATGGCTTCGACACGATAGCCGAAATTCCCGGCACCGATCCCAAGCTGAAAGACGAAGTGGTAATGGTGGGCGGGCATCTCGATTCCTGGGCCTCGGGCACTGGGGCAACCGACAACGGCGCAGGCACGGTGGTTGCCATGGAAGTGATGCGCATCCTCAACACGCTTCAGGTGAAACCGCGGCGCACCATCCGCGTCGCCCTGTGGACGGGCGAGGAGCAGGGCGAGTTCGGCTCCTACGGATACGTCAAGCAGCACTTCGGCAGCGTCCCGCTGTCCACCGCGCCCGACCAGCTCAAGCTGCCGGAGTGGGTGCGCAAACCCGGCGGCCCGGTCGAACTGAAGCCCGATGCGCAGAGAGATTTCCGGCTACTTTAACCTGGACAACGGGAGCGGAAAGGTCCGTGGGGTTTACTTGCAGGAGAACGCCGCCATCGCGCCCATCTTTGCGCAGTGGATTGAGCCGCTGAAGGACCTCGGCGTAACCACCCTGACCCTGCGCAACACCGGAGGCACGGACCACGAGGCCTTCGACGCCATCGGCATACCGGGCTTCCAGTTCATTCAGGATCCGCTCGATTACGGGTCGCGCAGCCACCACTCCAACATGGACACCTACGAACGCCTTTCGCCGGAGGACCTGGCGCAGGCGGCCGTAGTGGAAGCGATCTTCGTGTACAACACCGCCATGCGCGACCAGATGCTGCCGCGCAAGCCGCTGCCTCACCCTGAACTGGACGAGCAGCGCGCCGCTCCGCTGAAGAACCTGATGCCCGGCGCCGAGGCGGCGGAGAAAGACGCAAAAGAAAAAGCGGAGGAAACGCCGCCGGAGGAGTAGGCAGGAAGAACAGTCCGCACCGGCGTCGGAACGGATCTCACCACTATCGGTGAGACGCTACATGACAGTACCCGTTGTCCACCAAAATGCGTGGAATGTCGGTGTCGTCGATCCACGTATCACCCGACCTCTGTGCTCCCCCGGTAAATGTCCAGCCATGACAGTTGTACCCCCAGTCCGGTTGTTCGACGACTTTATCCAAACTATCGTAGAGCCCTGGTTTTACCGACATATACTGTTTTACCTGGTCAATCGTGAATGAGTCTGAAATCTTCTTATTGAACCAAATGATTAAATAGGTTGGCAGAAATTGCACTACGGCCCCTTTGTCAGTGACATAGTTACCAAAGGCATCAGTATCCAAGAGATTGCCTTTTGATCGTTGGGTACGATATATGTCCCACGACAAGCCATAATCAAGAGTATTTTCTGGGGCATGCTTGTATAGTCCCCACGCTCCCCACTTGCTCTCGATTAAGGTGACTTCTCCACCCGCGACACTTTGAACTACTCCGGTATGAAAGATGTTACCCGCTCCTCGATAGGCGATCACGTCGCCCGGCTGAGGTTGCCCATTCGAACATTCAGGCAGTCTTGCGAGCAGGCCAATCGACGAAGGAAGCCCAATTATCAGCCCCTGCGCTGCCTGTCCTGTGGAGTAGCCGATCTGTCCGGAAGCGTCAATGGAGCCGGTGGGGTCGATGTTGCCGGCGCTACGTTTTACGCCCATTAAGCCAAGCAAACTGGTGTCTGTCACGCCCGAGGAGGAGGACTGCGGCGCTGAACTAGCTGGCGCTACGATGCGAATCTGCAGAATGTTGTCGCTGGCCAGATTGCCACCCTGAATCTGGTAGCGCATATAGGCGACGCCGGGGATGCGCACCGTCCATGCGCCTTCCTCCGCCTTTACCGGCGTGTAGACGCCGCTTTCCTGTCCGGCGAAGAGCGTCTGCTCGCGAATTTCATCGGTGGTATTGGCCTGCAGCAGCGCCTGGCGCATGTGCTCGGCGCTCAGCATCAACTGCCCGGGCTTACCCATTTCGGCGAGCAGGGTGTCCAGGGGCGGAAGGCTGGCGGCCTTGGCGGCTGTCTGATAGGCGCTCTCTACCTGCTGGATGAAGTCGCCGGCGATCTCCTTCTTGTAGTCGGCGATCAACTGGTCAATGAGGGTCTGGTAGGACTTGGGCATCTGGGCGTAGGTGAGGCCGGACTGGATGGCCCAGGTCACACCCTGCAAGGTCTGCGGCGCAATGCCGGCGAAAGTTCCGCGCCACAGAATGTTGGCTACGGCGCCCGCCGCCTTGCCCTCCAGTGGAGCCAATTCGTAGGCCACGCCACGGCCCGGCCGGTGCACTGAGTATTCGGTGCAGAATGCCAAGACATTCACCTGATAGTCGCCAGGGGGCAGCGGCTGCGCCATCATGGCGGCGGTCACGGTAAGCGCCTCGGGCGCAAAAGGAGCTCCGGGGAGCACCTTGACGGTTGGATAGACAGTCTTGGCGTCCAGCTTGATGGGAAGCTGATTGTTCAGCAGGGTAGTAGCAGCGGCTTCGAAGGCCCTCTTCTTGAGCGTATCTTCGATGGACCCGAGAGGATTTTGCGCGGCAGACCGCAGCCCGGCCAACAAAATCAGCGCCAGACAAGGCAGGCTCGCCAAACGCAATCTCACGCGCATCCTCTCACACTCAGGAAACACTGGCAGCGACACATTCTACACAGGGTCAAGAACCTTGGCGGTCAGACGAGCCCAAACCGTTGCTCTAGTACTTATAGAATCCGCGCCCGGACTTGCGGCCCAGCCATCCTGCATCGACCATCTTGATCAACAACGGACAGGGCCGGTACTTGGGATCGCCTAAGCCGGATTGCATGACGCGCATGATGTCGAGGCAGACATCGAGCCCGATGAAGTCGGCCAGCGTGAGCGGTCCCATCGGGTGAGCCATGCCGAGCTTGAAAACCTCGTCCACCGCTTCCGGCGTGGCCACGCCTTCCATCACGGCGTACATGGCCTCGTTCAACAACGGCATCAGCACCCGGTTGGAAACAAATCCCGGCGCATCGTTCACCTCGACGGGAGTTTTCTCCAGCTTCTCGGATAGCGCCTTCACCGTCGCGAAGGATTCATCCGAGGTGGCAAGTCCACGAATCACCTCCACCAGCTTCATCACCGGCACGGGATTGAAGAAGTGCATCCCAATCACTTTGTCAGGACGCTTGGTGACCGCCGCCAGCCTGGTAATGGAGATCGAGGAAGTGTTGGACGACAGGATGACCTCGGGCCGGCACATGGCGTCCAGATCGCGAAACAGCTCGGACTTGATCTCAAAGCGCTCGCTGGCCGCTTCCACAATAAAATCGCAGTCGGCCAGGCGCTGGCGATCGGTGGTGCCGGCGATGCGGGCCAATGCCTGGTCGCGCGCCTCCGAGGTCAGCTTGTTTTTCGCAACCTCCCGCTCCAGGTTCCTGCCGATGGTTTGCAGGCCACGATCCAGGAATCTCTGCTCCACGTCCACCAGAACAACCTGATGTCCGCTCTTGGCGAAGATGTGGGCAATGCCATTTCCCATGGTGCCGGCGCCGAGCACGCCTACCGTCTTAATATCCATGATTGCCTCTATAGGGGTTACCGCTGATTTGAACAGATGAGCAAAACACTTGAGTGTAGCAGAGCCGGATTGCGGATCGCAGTGAGTTGCGTTTCTAAGCTTCTAACCGCCGTCTGTTGATTTCTGCTGTAGCAAACTGCCACGGCCCATTCGAACAATCGTCCGAACTGTTGCGCTTTGCATCACGGTGGCGAGTGACCCCCGTCACAGCGCAGCTTAAGCCTCTATACAACAATTGTAGTTGCACGCATCGAAGTTGTACGGGTGCGAGGGTCCAGCCGAGCGCGGCGTCTATCGCAGTAGCTGCTCCGGTCGCAAAAACCCTGCTTTCATAATTGTTTATAGGAGAAATCATGAAGAAGGTCATTTTGGCTGTGCTGCTTCTGGCTTTTGCCCTGTTTCTGGTTTTACCCAGTCTGTCGTGGGCGCAAGGCCCGGCAGATATCTACAAGGCGAAGTGCGCAGGCTGTCACGGAGCCGACGGCAAAGGTACCGCCGCCGGCCAGAAGATGGGAGCCCAGGCGTTCTCATCCCCAGCAGTACAGAAGATGTCTGACGCAGCAATCGCTGACTTCATCGAAAACGGCGGGCCGCAGAAGAAGGCCTCGCACGCTTTCGCGAACAAGGGCGTGAGCGCGGCCGATGCCACGGCGCTGGCCGCTTACGTGAAGACCCTGAAGTAGTTTTTGCGTTTCGGGTGTCCGCTTCAGACCGCTGCCTCAGGAATCGGTCTGGAGCGGACCCTCCCCCGAAGTTCCGCAGTTGCCCGACGGCGCTCTCGCTTGGCGCCGCTTCCTACCTGCCGAGGTCCGACGGCGCCGGGTCCCCAAAACGCGCCTCGCATTTTGGGGTGTTTGAGCCGCCAGGGCGACCTGGAGAGAATCGATGAGCAAGGGAATCCTTTACGATGCCACGCTCTGCATCGGGTGCAAGCAGTGTGAGCAGGCATGTGCCACGGAAAACGGTCTGCCCTACGACGACAAGATCGCGGAGCAAGAGGTCACTTCGGCGCATAAATATACGGTCGTCCTGACCAAGGACGACAAGTTCATGCGCCGGTTGTGCATGAACTGCGACGACCCGGCCTGCGCGTCGGTCTGCCCGGTGGGCGCTATGAAGAAGACCGCCCTGGGCCCGGTTACCTATGACAAGAGCAAGTGCATGGGATGCCGCTACTGCATGGCGGCATGTCCTTTTAGCGTGCCCAAGTACGAATGGGACAAGGCGGTGCCCGGGGTACGCAAGTGCATTATGTGCAGCACGCGGGTGGAGGCGGGGAAAGCGACAGCTTGCGCCGAGATATGTCCAACCGGCGCCACCAAGTTCGGCGACCGCGACGAGTTGCTGGAAGAAGCCAAAAAGCGCATTCACGACAACCCCGGCAAATACCTGCCGCACGTTTTCGGCGAGACTGAAGTGGGGGGCACATCGGTGATGCTGCTTTCCTCCATTCCGTTCAACCTTTTTGGTTACCGTACCAACCTTACCGACCGCGCGCTTCCCATGTACACCTATCAGGTGTTGTCGCGCATTCCCGATTTTGTTCCGCTATTCGGAGTCTTGCTGGGCGGGGTTTACTGGATCACCCATCGCCGCGAAGACGTGGCGCAGTCCGAAGCCGAGGAGAAACAGCGCAAAGGCGGTGTGCAATGACGGTCCCGAGAATGCGGTTCACGTTCTGGAAAGCGGTCTTCCTTTTCATTATGGCGGCGGGCGTCTATGGCACGTATATCCGGTTCTTCCATGGACTGGGGGCCTCGACCAACCTGAGCGATCAATTCCCCTGGGGCCTGTGGATCGGCTTCGACGTGATGTGCGGCGTCATGCTGGCGGCCGGCGGTTTCACCCTGACCGCGGCGGTCGAAATCTTCAACATCAAGCGTTTTCATTCCATCGTCCGGCCCACCGTGCTGACCGCCTTCCTGGGCTACCTGCTGGTTTGCGGAGCGCTGATGTATGACCTCGGGTTGCCGTGGAACATCTGGCATCCGCTGGTGATGCGCAATCCGCACTCGGTGATGTTTGAGGTCGCCTGGTGCGTCATGTTGTACACCACGGTGCTGGCGCTGGAATTTTCGCCGATTGTGCTGGAGCACTTCAAACTGTACAAGGCGCTGAAGGTTGTGCGCAGCGTGATGGTGGTGTTCGTCATCCTCGGCGTGCTGCTGTCCACGCTGCACCAGTCGTCGCTGGGCACGCTGTATCTCATCATGCCCAACAAGCTGCATCCGTTCTGGTGGAGCCCGTTGCTGCCGGTCTTCTTCTTCCTGTCGGCCATCGCGGTGGGGCTGGCCATGACCATCTTCGAGTCCTCGATGAGCTCGAAATATTTTGGCCGCGAGCTGGAGCTGCCCATCCTGCGCGACCTCGGACGTGTGCTGGTGGTGGTACTCGCTCTCTACGGCATTTTGAAGTTCGAGGACCTCTACCACCGGGGCGTGCTGAATCTGGTTCTTGTACCGAGCTACGCGCAGCGGTTCTTCCTGCTGGAAATTTTTCTCTCGGTCCTGATTCCGTTGGGGATGCTGCTGGTGCCAAAGATTCGCGAGAGCGCGCAAGGACTGTATCTGGCGGCGGTGCTGACGCTGCTCGGCTTTGTGACCAATCGCCTGAACGTCGCCATCACCGGGGTGGAGAGTGCGTCCGGCGCCCGCTATACCCCGAAGTGGACCGAGGTGGCGATTACTGCCATGTTCGTCGCCCTCGGCTTCGCCATTTTTGGCCTGGCGGCAAAGTACTTGCCTATCTTCCCGGAAGAGAAAGCACACATCCCGGCAATGCGCGAATCGACGTACTCAGAAGTCGCGGTGCCTGTCCATGCTGGAGACTGACAATTCGCACGGCCCCACGAAACCGCTTGGGGATGCCTTTGTGTTTCATCCACGCTGGATCCAGCGGATGGGACGCAGCGTCAGCGCCAAACTGATGGTCTCCATATTCGCAGTCCTGATCGTTATCTTTGCCCTGCTGGGATATTTCAGTATTCAGCTTCATCGCAAACACCTGGAGGCGGCGGAGCTGGTCAGCGCGGAGCAGCAGAGCGAAGTCCTGCGGCGTAGCGCTTCGCACTACATGCTGAACAACGATCGCACCGGCCTGTACGAGATGATGCTGAACATGGCGGACCAGCCGGGGGTGGTGAGCGTCCGCATCATGAACCCGCAAGGCGTTATCAGCTACTCAACGGCGCCGTCCGAGGTGGGCAACATGGTGGACAAGGGCGCCGAAGCCTGCTACGGCTGTCACGCACAATCGCAGCCGTTGACGCGCCTGAAACGTTCGGACCGCTTCCGCATTTATCGCGCCGGCCATACTCGCATTCTGGGAGTGATTACGCCCATCCAGAACCAGCCGGCGTGCTCCAATGCGGCGTGCCACGCCCATCCCGCGAGCACGCAAGTACTGGGAGTGCTCGACACCAACCTTTCGCTGGCCAAGGTTGACGATAATCTGGCGCGGGAGCGCCGTGAAATGCTGGCCTACACGGCTGTGGCCCTGCTGGCGGTCGTGTTGCTGAGCGGGCTGTTCGTGTGGATCGTGGTCCACAATCCGCTGCGCGAGTTGGAGACCGGTACAGAGCGTATTGCCAGCGGCGATCTCGGCTATCAGATTCCGGTCCGCTCGCAGGACGAGGTAGGCGAACTCGCACACTCGTTCAATGAGATGAGCAACCGGTTGCAAGTCGCGCAGGCGGAGATCACGTCGTGGACCCATACCCTGGAAGACCGCGTCGCCGAAAAAACGCGCGAGTTGACGCAGGCCCACCAGCGCATGCTGCATGTGGAGAAGATGGCCACCATCGGCAAAATGGCCGCGGTAGTGGCGCATGAAATCAATAATCCGCTGTCCGGGATTCTGACCTATTCCAAGCTGGTCAAACGCTGGATCGGCAAGCACGCCGCCAGCTCACCGCGCCAGGAAGAGATGCAGGGATCGCTCGACCTGATCGCCAGCGAAAGTAAGCGCTGCGGCGAGCTGGTAAAGAACCTGCTGAGCTTCTCCCGGGTCTCGCCCATGAACCTGGCGTGGTGCGACCTGAACCAGGTCATCGATCGCTGCCTGCGCCTGGTGCAGCACAAGATGGACATGGCGGGCATTCAGCTCAACCTGGAGCTGGGATCCGACCTGCCCATGGCGCATTGCGATCCGTCGCAGATCGAGCAGGTAGTGCTGGCCATGGTGATCAACGCGATTGATGCCATGCCGCATGAAGGCAACCTGTGGATCAGCACCCGAGTGACTGCGGATTCGACGATGGAGCTGGTGATCCGCGATGACGGCATCGGAATTCCCGAGGAGCATCTGGCGCATATCTTCGAGCCGTTTTACACGACCAAGGAATCGGGCGGCTCCGGGCTGGGGCTGGCCATCAGCCAGAACATTGTGGAGCGACACGGCGGCCACATCGAGGTGGATTCGAAGGTAGGACAGGGAACGACCTTCAAGATTGTGCTTCCGGTGGACAGCCAGGGGCCGGCGATTGGCAATGAGGGCGAACGCGCTGCGACCGAGAAGGTTGCGACGTAAGTACGGTGCAAGCGCCGGGCTTCAGCCCGGCGAATAGGCGACAGGAATGAATCCGGGCTTCAGCCCCGGACACGAGGTAGACAAATGACGCAAGGCAAATTGCTCATCGTGGACGATGAACTCAGCGTGCGAGATTCGCTGGCCAAATGGTTCGAGGAAGAAGGCTACGAGGTGGGCACAGCGGAGAGCGCCAACGAAGCGCTAACCCGCGTGGCCGAGACCGCCTATGACGTCGCGCTGGTGGACATCAAGATGCGCGGCACCGACGGCATCGAGTTGCAGCGCCGCCTGCACGAGATTTATCCCGACATGCTGGTCATCATCATGACGGGCTACGCCTCGGTGGAGACGGCGATTGCGGCGCTCAAGAACGGCGCGTATGACTACGTCAACAAGCCGCTCGATCCCGACGAGATCGCGCACCTGATCGCCAAGGCCATGTCGCATCGCCGCACCCAGCAGGAGAATGTCCGCCTGAGAGAGACGGTCGCGGAGATTGCGCATCCCTCCGACATCATCGGGCAAAGTACTGCCATGAAACACGTCTTCGACGCCATCGAAACCGTCGCGCCCACCGACGCCACGGTGCTGGTCACGGGCGAGAGCGGCACCGGAAAGGAGCTGGTGGCGCGCGCGATTCATGCCGGCAGCCCGCGCCGCTTCCACCCCCTGGTGGTCATCCACTGCGGCGCGCTCACCGAGACATTGCTGGAGAGCGAACTCTTCGGTCACGAGAAGGGCGCATTCACCGGCGCGCAGTATCGCAAGAAGGGCAAGTTCGAGATCGCCGAGGGCGGCACCGTTTTCCTCGACGAGATTGGCGACATCAGCCTGAAGACCCAGACCGACCTGCTGCGCGTCTTGCAGGAGCGCGAGATCACACGCGTCGGCGGGAACCAGACCATCAAGGTGGATTTTCGCATCGTCGCCGCGACCAACAAGGACCTGGAACAACTGATCGAAGAGGGCAAGTTCCGACCCGACCTTTATTATCGGCTGAACGTATTTCATATCGAAATTCCGCCGTTGCGCGAGCGGCGCGAAGATATCCCTCTGCTGGTGGACCACTTCGTGCGCAAGTTTTCGGGCGAGATGAACAAGCGGATCACGCGGGTTTCGCCGGCGGCGATGAACACCTTGCAGCAATACGCTTGGCCCGGCAATGTGCGCGAACTGGAGAATGCCGTGGAACGCGGCATGGTGGTGGCGCAGGAGCCGGAGCTGCAAGACCAGGACTTTGCGTTGAAATCGAGGAACAGCGCCAGCGCCGCACTGGGCGAGGTCCGCAGTCTGGAAGATGTGGAGCGGGCGCACATCCTGCGGGTGCTGGAGGAGTGCGCCAACAACCAGACCCAGGCCGCCGAGGTGCTCGGCATCGACCGGGTCACGCTGCATCACAAGTTGAAGAAGTATGGTTGGGTTAAGAAAGAGCAACTAGCGGTTAGCAACTAGCAACTAGCAGCTACCGACTAGCAAAGACACGGGCCGACAACAGTCATGAGAAGCTAGGACTACTTGCTAATTGCTAGTGCTAGTCGCACTTGGCTATGAAGAAACTACAACTCTTGCCGGTGGGGAACGTGGACACGCGGCTGCTCGAATGGTTGCAGCAGGCGCTCAGCGACAAGTTTCGCATGCCGGGAGAGGTCCTGTCGCCGGTGCTCGATCCTTCGTTCGCCCTGCACGCCGAGCGGCAACAGTACCACTCTTCGGAGATCCTCGCCAAGATGCAGCGCCACATCAACGGCAACACCTGGCGGCTGCTAGGAGTGACCGGCCTGGATTTGTACATTCCGATTCTGACCTTCGTGTTCGGCGAGGCGCAGCTCGGCGGCAGCGGAGCCATCGTCTCCTATCATCGCTTGCGGCAGGACTTCTACGGGCTGCCGGAAGACGTCGACCTGCTGGCCAACCGGTTGCTGGTGGAGTCGGTGCACGAACTGGGACACACGTTGCGACTGACGCATTGCCACGACTATCGCTGCGTCATGGCGCCTTCGCACGCGGTGGAATGGATTGACATCAAGGACAGCGGCTTCTGCGAGGAGTGCCTGGCACGCGTGTTGCAGACAGCTTGAGTCCTGAAGAGCGCACTACAGAGGCACGGATACGTAGCGTTGTTGGGTTCTTGTTCTCTTTGACTAGCTGTCTCTGTGGGGAACTACCGCGTGTCAATTCGCCAAGACGGTACACTGTGTTCTCATGCCGTCAGCCTCGGACAACCTCTGCGTGGTACTGGTGGCCACGCGCAATCCCCTCAACCTGGGCGCGGCGGCGCGTGCCATGAGCAACTTTGGGTTTGCGCATCTGCGCGTGGTCAA
The DNA here is from genome assembly GCA_963791975.1 of uncultured Acidobacteriaceae bacterium. Lineage (GTDB taxonomy): Bacteria > Acidobacteriota > Terriglobia > Terriglobales > Acidobacteriaceae > Bog-257. Next base: position 1,372,050 of record CAWBUJ010000001.1, read on the forward strand.
CCCCTATGAGCCGGCGTTTCGCGAGGCCCGGTCGGCGGTAGGCGCATCGGCAATCCTGGAAAATGCGGAAGAGTACAAGAGCGTCGCCGATGCGGTCGCCGACTGTACGCTGGTGGTCGGGACCACCGCCGGAGGTCACCGCGAATTGCAGCATCCACTGCGACGCTTGCAGCACGGCGCGCGACTCATCCGCAGGGAATTCGCCCGCGGTACTGGCGGCCGTGTCGCGCTGCTGTTTGGATCGGAGAAGACCGGCCTGGCCAATGACGACATCAGCCATTGCCACTGGTTGATGCGCATTCCCACGCGGGCGGAACACAGCTCGATGAACCTCGGCCAGGCGGTCGCGGTCTGTCTGTACGAAGTGGTACGCAATCCGGAGGCGCCTGCCCGGCCTGAGCGACCGCTGCAGGCCGCCGCCGAAGAGACCGAGCGCATCACTGCGGTCCTGTTGGAGGCGCTACACGCCAGCGGCTACGTTAAACCGCGCGCGGAGGCCGCGACCGAGGGAAACTTGCGCCGCCTGGTTCGTCGCCTGAAGCTGGAGGCCGACGACGCAGTGGTCCTGCTGGGCATGCTGCGGCAGATTGTGTGGAAGATAAGGCAATAGGCGGCGCTCACCGCGCCGCAACAGGCATCGAGTTGAAGTATCGCAACCCCGCCGCCCCCTGCCGGTGTCTATGTCATAGCTCGTGCCGCCCCTCCGCGGCTCAGCCTATCTCAAACTTGACCGCGGGCTTACGCCCGCGGCGAACACAAATGTCGCGGCTGCGCGGCTGATTTCCCGGCGAATCTCGGACGATTATTCCACAGGATCATTGTGATCCGAGCTATGACGCGCACACCTACCGGGACTTTAATTGTTTTCCCCCGTCCACCCGGCATTCCGCCTTCGGCTGCATGCTGGGCTTAGATTATTCCGTCCCTCTGGGGCTTGAAGACTGAGCTAGAACAGCCCGAGCTTCTTTTTCTTTTTTGGCTTGGAGGTGTCAGTGGTTTCAGCCGTGGTGTAAATAGGCTTGGTTTCGTTGGGGCTGGCGCCGGTATCGATGTATCCCGGCTTGATGTCAATATAGGCATTCTCGCGCAGCTTGGTGAGGTACTCGCGCAAGGCAGGCTGCATCTTCTGCATGTAGATCATTTCCTGGATGCGGGCCTCCACGTCCTTCAGCGGAGGAACGCCGGCTGCCTGGTGTTCCGTGACCTTCAGGATGACGAAGCCCTGGTTGGTGCGGATGGGCTTGGTGTAGTCGCCAGCCTTAAGCTCGAACACCTGCTGCTCCAGGTCCTTGGAGAGGGTGCCGCGCTTGAAGTACTCCAGGTCGCCGCCCAGCGCGGATGTCGGCCCATCGGAATACTGTTTTGCCAGGTCTTCGAACTTGCCGCCTTTTTGCAGCAGGGCATAAACCTGATCGGCCTTGGCTTGGGCTTTGGCAACGGCTTCCGGGCTGGGCGGTTCGGGCAGCACTTCCTTTCCCTTTTCCGTTTTCACCGGCGGCGCGGTCTGGGTGGAAATAAGGATTTCGCTCAAGCGTACCTGCTCGGGACGCTCCAGTTGCGCTTTGTTCTTGTCGTACTCCGCCTGAATCTCCTGCTGGGAGACGCTGATGTGGCCGCCGACTTCCTGCCCGATCACGCGCTGGGTAATGATCCCGTTCTTCATGTTCTGTTTGAACTCTTCGAACGAGATACCCTGCGCCTGCGCCGCCTTCTCCAGATCTTCCATGGAATCGGCATGCATCTGCTTGCGCAACTCGTCGAGCCGCTTGATGACTTCGGTGTCGGCGTTGATGCCCAACTCCTCGCCCTTCTGCAGCAGCAGTTGCTGATCGATCAGGTCGCGCAGCAGATCTTTCTCGCGGTCGTTTTGTTCGGCGAGGGTGGCGTTCGGGTCCTGCTGATGCATGTCGGAGAGCAACTGTTCACGCGCACGCTTCAGATCGGCACGCGTGATGATGTTGTTGTTAATGCGGGCAATAATCTCTTCGACGACGGTGTCGTCCTGGCTGTTTTGGCCAGCTTGCGCGACAAGCACAGGAATGGCAAGGAGGGATACGAATATGAGGACAGCAAATTTCTTCATCAAGAACCTGATCAGGCCAGCCCGTCGTGCCGACTCTCACCTGACATACAAATGGGTCGTGTCTTGGCATATTTTACCGCGTCTGGCATGGTTGTGCCTGGACAGAGGACGAAGCGGTGGCGTTTTCGACAGCGTATCGCAAGACGGCGATCAGAGTGGACACCGATGTGGCATCTCATGCCATAGAGGTTCGTCGCCAGGCCTCGCCGGAATCCATGCCAGCCCACTCACTTCAGTCCCGCTTTCTCCAAGAAACCTGTGCGTCAAGGCCGTGGGATCGGAGCGGCGGCCGCGATGCAGGCCTTAGTTAGATCAGATTTTATGCAACGATTATGCGACGGATCAGGCTTTGAACCGATTTACGGCTGCTGTACAATGATGAAAATAAACACTTTCCTCATGCGGAGGGATGTGTGAGCGGTTGAAACAGGCGGTCTTGAAAACCGCTGTACCCGAAAGGGTACCGGGGGTTCGAATCCCTCTCCCTCCGCCATGCAACAAAGCGCGCATGGAACCGACGATACGTAAGTACACCAGCTTCGACGAGATGAAAGCCGACGAATATCGGTACTGGCAGAGTCGGCCCGCGCATGAGCGACTGGAGGCGGTTGAAGAGATGGTCCGGACCGCCTATGCCCTCAAAGGTTGGGAGATCGAGCCGGATGTTCCAAGACTACAAAGACCTTTTGTCCGCCTTCCATGCCCATGGCGTTAAGTACCTCATTGTCGAAGGCTACGCAGTCATCTTTCATGCGCAGCCGCGCTTTACGAACGACCTCGATTTGTTCATAAGACCCGACGACGCCAACGCGCAAGCGACACACGCCGCGCTCGCCGAGTTCGGTGCACCGCTCCAAGACATTCGCCCGGAGGACTTCGCCGACCGCAAATGTTTCTTTCGTTTTGGACTTGATCCTAAACGCTTCGATATTCTTCCCGACATCCCAGGCGTCGATTTTGACGCGGCATGGGAACGGCGCGTTGAAGCGGTGGTCGACCCTACAAGCGGCCAAAAGGCGAATTTCATTTCTGCTGACGACCTCATAGCTTCGAAACAGGCTGCTGGGCGACTACAGGACCTCGCCGACGTTAACGCCATCCGCAAGGCGGCAGAGAGCCGGCGTTCAGAAAAGAGGACACGCGCGGAACCCAGCGGCGCTAACGGGTGACCGGACGCTGGGTTGCCCTACACATTCGCGGTTGTCTGCGAATGTGTGGGAGAGCAGGACTCTACGAGCGACAGACGACCGAACCTATATAACATTAGACTATTCCACCCAACCAAAAGAAGGTTGGGTTGGGCACCCAGCAGTCTAATCGACCGCGGCCGTCCCCAAACGATACGCAAAGGCTTACTACTTCCCGTGCACCAAATCCTCTGCCACACTTGTTGTGTCGGACTTGGTCGATTGTCGTCCAGCTTGGCGGGAACTCCGTGCAGAAATCTTGCCAGTGCTCCCCAGAACATAGCCAGCAATACCGCTGAGAATTCCGATTTCTCCCTGACCTAACGTTTTGTTCAGCGACAGAAGGACTGTGGCAACGACAATCGAGAATACGGTCGCCATGATCGCTACCTGCATGCCGTAACTGCTAAAGGACTCGGCTGCATGAGGTGGCGCCCCATGTTGGTAGGCCTGAGTGGCCATCTTCCGAATCGAGACTGTTGCACATACAATTATGACAACGAATCCCATCGTAATGATTGTAGTGAGCACAATGAACAGCCACGTGATTTGCGTGATGTACATATGGACGACTCCAGTTTTCTTCCGCAAGCTGTAAGCGCGCCCCTGCCAGGATTTGCCCTCGATTCAAGTGGGGCGAATTTCCGCATCGCGGCATTCGTAAAATGAAAGACAGGATCGTCACGGATTCGCACGGGCAGCGAAAGGCCGCGGCTGACAACCCCGGCGTCTGCGCAGGACGCCCACGAGCGCCAGGATTCCAGAGCCAGTCGCGTGAGGCGGACCGGGTTCAGGAGTACAGCAGTCGTTGCTGCTGGTGTCGCATCCGCACCCTCTTGTAACCTCCACTTCCCATCATCCCATCAACGGCGACCAACGTAGCAGAATTTTTTACCAGGACGGGAACCAATTCCGGTATTGGGAAATGCTCTGGCTCCCCAGCCACATGGTTGCAGACGCTCCTGCGCGCTTCGTACATGAGAGCACCGGGGGTTCGAATCCCTCTCCCTCCGCCAGTGTTTTATCGCTCTACCAAGCCGCCGTCACATACCACTGCAACATGCATCACTGACAAAGCAGCCGCCGCAGGAGTGCAATTGTAGTTGGAAAGTTGTACTGCGCCGTACCGCCGAACCCTTGTTCCATCGGAATCAATCGCTTTGCCGAAAGGATAAGCCAATGAAAAACGCTTTGATTCTAGTCGTTGTGGCTTGCATGCTGATGTTTTCGGTTAGCACTTTTGCAATGACGGTAACGCCGACCAGCACGCCGTCTGTGGTTGCCGCTGATAGCCCCTTGCCGCCCAATCCGCCTCCGCCTCCGGCGCCAGGACCGACACCTTGTCACGTTGGCCCGTTCGCTTGTATCTAAAAGTGGCCCGTCGTCGGTGAACTCCCCTGAGCGATCAGGGGAGTTTTCTATTGCGATTGGATTTTCCTGTCTTCCCCCCAAAGTTCTATAGGATCCAACCTGCGGTAGGGTATGTGGATCAAACCCGCATGAATGCTGGCGACATTCGGGTAAAGCTGCTCGCAACGCAGTGCAAAAGAGCGAGGGCTACTCTCCCTCCACCATTCAATCTGAACCGCAGAGCGGCCCTCTCCGAGTATGACGTTTCCCGGCCATAAATTTCCTTAATCGGGCCGATTAAGGTTTTTTACTGGCGAGCGGCTGCCGTGGGCCTGTAGTCTCAAGGGTTATCGTTGTTACCCCCAAACTTCATGACGGCCGGACCGGCCGAACTTAATCCGAGGAGATCCATGTCCACTGAATTGCGTAACTTCCTGACGCTTTCCTATGACGAGCTCGAGGAGTTGAATCTGCGCGCCAAGGAGCAGCGCAAGAACCGTGTCCCCCTAGACGATGTCCGCGAGGACCGGCTGAAATACCTTACCGACGAGAAGAGTATCAAGGCGGTCACCGTGCTCTTCAGCGACCTGGAAGGCCGTCTGCACATGCTCGACTACGACAAGAAGTTCCTGCTGAAAGCCTGGGACAACTTGACCTTCGATGGATCGTCGATTCGCGGCTTTACCGCGCAACGCGAAAGCGATCTGCGGCTGGGCATCGACTGGCCATCGTTCTATTGGGGCCCGGCCGACATGTTCGGCCCCGGCAAAGTACTGGTGTTTGGCGATGTCATTGACAAGAGCGGCGCCCCGTATGCCGCCGACATACGGGGTGTGCTCAAAACCTATGCCGACGGTCTCTTTAAGCGCGAGGGCTATACCCTCAATGCCGCCAATGAGATCGAAGGCTTTCTGTTCAATGGAGCCGATGCCGAACGCCGCTATCATGAAACCGGCAAGTTCGAATACGTAAACACCGGTGGCTACTATCATTCGCTGCCCGGCGATCCGCTGCGCACTTTTATTGACACCACCGCTGAAGTGCAGCGCGCCATGGGGTTCCAGAACGAGAAGGACCATCCCGAAGTCGCGCCTTCGCAGTTCGAAATCAACTACGCGTATTCGGAAGTGGTGAATGCCGCCGACCAGATCCAGCTTTACAAGCTGATCTGCCGCCAGGTGGCAACCAAGATGGGCTTCACCGCTTCGTTCCTGCCCAAACCGGTGGTGGGAGTGAATGGCAGCGGCATGCATACCAACGTTTCGATCAGCAAGAACGGCAAGAACCTGTTCTGGGACGCCAAGGGCGAAGAGAAATTGAGCAAGATGGGGTGGTCGTTCGTGGACCGTATTCTCACGCACGGCAACGATTTGTGTCTGATGCTCAATGCCAGCGTGAACGCCTATCGCCGGCTCGATCCGCATTTCGAGGCGCCCAATCAGCTCAAGGCGTCTCCGGTGGACCGCGGCTCGATGATCCGCATTCCGATCGGTAACGAGAAAAGCATGCGCGTGGAAGTGCGCTCGGTGAGCCCGGATGCCAACCCCTACATGGTCATGTATGGGGTATTCAAGTCGGGGATCGACGGGGAGACGGCGAAGATCAAAAACCTGCGCCAGGCACAGCGCTACTTGCCCGACAACATCTATACTGCGATCGAGAATTTCCGCGATGCCAAGTGGACGACCACCATGCTGGGCGAGGACGTCAAGGGCCGCTATGCCGACCTGAAGCAGGCCTCGGCCGATCGCTGTCCGCGGCTGCTGGGCACCTTCGTGAAGGCGCCCGAGGTGCAATATCACCACGACGTCTACAACCAGTTCCTGTGGAACCTGTTTTAGTTGGAACTTTCCAGGATGAGAACATGAAAAAGTCGGGCGCGAGCCAAGGCCAGCCGGCATCGGAACTGATCTCGAAAAGAATCGCCGAACTCGGGGACTGGCGCGGGGAAACCCTCAGCAGAATGCGCAAGCTTATCAAGCAAGCGGACCCGGAGGTCGTCGAGGAGTGGAAGTGGATGGGGACTCCGGTCTGGTCGCACGACGGCATCGTCTGCACTGGCGAATCCTACAAGAATGTCGTGAAGCTTACCTTCGCCAAGGGCGCGTCTCTGAAGGATCCGGCCCGTCTCTTCAACTCGAGTCTCGAGGGAAACACACGCCGCGCGATCGACATCCACGAAGGAGAAGAAGTTGACGAGTCCGCCTTCAAGACGCTCGTTCGCCAAGCGGTCGCCCGCAACAGTTCCGGCAAGTCGAAACCTTCGAAGAAAGCGAAGTCCTAAGTTTAGAGCGAGGGTTATAGAGGTCCCCGGCTGCGGAAATGCCGGCTCGCCCGAGCCAGGTCGGCGAATGGCGCGTGCGGCGAATGCCGGATAGATCATCCCCGCTGCGGCGGTGCGCTATTTCTCCGGCGCCAGGACCTCCTCGAACTGGTCCTCGATGGCGTGGAACAGGTGGGTGCGCGCCTGGTATCCCGCAATGCCGTGGGTCTTGCGCGGATAGAGCATCAGGTTGAATTGCTTTCCAGCGTCGATAAAAGCGTTCACCATCTGGATGGTGTTCTGCAGGTGCACGTTGTCGTCGCCGGTGCCGTGCACCTCCAGCAGCTTGCCGTGCAGATTGGCGGCAAAGTGCACTGGCGAGCTCTTGGTGTAGCCCGCTTCGTCGTCCTTGGGCAGGCCCATGTAGCGCTCGGTGTAGATGGTGTCATAGTCGCGCCAGTCGGTGACCGGAGCGACCGCGACACCGCCCTTGAACATGCCGGTGTGTTCCAGCGCGTAAAGAGTGAAGTAGCCGCCGTAGCTCCAGCCCCAGAAACCGATCCGGTTGGAATCGAGCTGGGAGAACTGTTGCAGCGCCTGCCTGGTGGCGGCGAGCTGGTCGGCAAGCTCGGTTTCTCCGAAGTTGTGCTTGATGGGCAGCGCGAAAGCTTTGCCCCGGTTGGCCATGCCGCGGTTGTCAACTTTCAGGATGGCGAATCCCTGGCGGGCGAGGATCTGGTCGAAGAAGCCGATGACACCCCAGGCGTCGCGCACGTCCTGCGCGCCGGGTCCGCCGTAGGGATTCAGGATGAGCGGCGCCTTGCCATTGACCATCATGGGCCCGCTATCGGGCAGCAGGATCACGCCCTCCAGCGTAGTGGTGCCGTCGGCCGCCTTGAAGTCCACGAACTTCGGCGTAAGCAGGTTGTAGCCCTCGATGCTATGCGGCTTCCAGAAGGCGTTGCAGCGCCCATCGATGCTGCACAGAGAGATGCTCGGCGGCGTGGTCAGCGCGGAGTAATTGTCCACATAGTAGGCTGCACTCTTGGGATCGAAGTCGGCGGTGTGGGTACCGTTCTCCTTGGAGATGCGACGAAGATTTTGCCCGTCCAGGGCCACCGCGAAAATGTTTTTCTGCCGCCAGTCGCCTTCATTGGCGGAGAAATAAACCAGGCCGCGCTGCTCGTCGACCCCGTCGATGCTCTCCACTTCCCAGTCGCCATGCGTGAGCTGCGCCACCAGCTTGGCTTCGCTGCCTAGCGGATCCTGCTTGTCGAACTGGTAGAGGTAAATGTGATTGTGCCCGTCGCGCCAGCTGGTCCACAGATAGCGATTGCCGGAAGCCAGGATCTTGAAATCGACTTCGGGATGCATGTCGATCCAGGCATCGGTGCTCTCGCTCATCATGAGCTTCGACTTGCCGCTGTTTGCGTCGATGAAATACAGGTCCAGGCGGTCCTGCACCCGGTTCATCGCCATCGCCCACAGCACGCCGGAGCGCACCCAGCCAAAGCGCGGAATCAGAACGTCGGAGTTCTCCCCCAGGGGCAAAGAGCCGCTGCTGGCTCCGCTCACGGTGATCCACTTCACTTTGCCTCCGTCGGAGTTTACGACCGCCAGGCGAACGTTAGGATTGGGATCGCCAGGCTGCGGATACTTCTGCTCGTCCACGGTCGCGTGCAACGGAATCCAGTCGGTGATGGGATACCTCGGCACATCCTTCTCGTTCATCTGGAGAAAAGCGATCTGCTTTCCGTCTGGAGACCAGAAGTAATTGCTGCGGGTGTACAGCTCTTCCTCGTAGACCCAGTCGACTTCGCCATTGAGGAGATCGTCGTTGCCGTCCCTGGTCAGGGCGCGCTCGCCCCCGCCGCTCACCTGCCTCACATAAAGGTTGTGCCTGCGAATGTAGGAGATGCGGCTCCCATCGGGCGAGAACTTGGGATCCTCGCTCGCCTCCGAAGCCGAAGTGAGCTGCACGGCAGTGCCGGTATCGAGCGTATAGAGCCAAAGCTGGCCCTGGGAGTCGAACAGCAGCTTCTTCGAGTCCGGCGACCAATGGTAGGCGGCGATCGAATAGCGTTGCGCCGCCTCCTTTTTACGCTCATTCTTGATGGTGCTGGTCGCTGGCGCCAGCAAGATGAGCTTGTCGCTGGAAACCAGCACGGCGCGCCTGCCGGTGGCGACATCCACGAAATAGAGCGAGCCTCGATCGCCACTGTCATCCCGTTGTACGAAGGAGACCTTCATTCCGTCCGGGCTCCACTTGAACGACTCGGGCGCGCGCCCCAGGATGCCGGCATCTTTGAACATCGACTCGATGGTCAACTCCTTCGCGCCCTGGGTTTCCTGCGCGGGAGTTGCGGCGTCAGTCTGGGCGAGCGCAAACAGTGAAGTGAGCAAGCACAGAAGGAATGCGGCGAGGCGTGGTCTCACGGTAGCTCCGGGAATGGAAAATTAGGCGACCGGAAAGTGTATATCAGGAGCGGACAGGGCCGCGAAACGCCCCAGTTCGTGACGCCCTCGCGCGGCGCAGGGCATGTTTTCGCGTGCTAGAATCCATGCAGGTTCCCTCGTATCCCATGCATCCCGACATACAGAAGTTGATTGACCTGCAGGAGATCGATTCCCGTATCGTCGCGCTGCAAGCCGAAATCGCGGCGCTGCCCGCCGAGGTGCGGGCCATCGAGGCGAAGCTGGCCGGCTCCAGGGCCCGCGTCGACGGAGTGCAAGCCGCGATGAAGGCGGACGAGACCGCCCGCCGCAAGCACGAATCCGGCATTCAGGACCAGCAGCAGAAAATCAGCAAGTATCGCGACCAATCGCTCGCCGTCAAGACCAACCAGGAGTACAAAGCCCTGCTGAGCGAGATCGAGCAGGCGGAAGCCGCCATCCGCAAGCTGGAAGACAAGATCCTGGAAATCATGGTCGCCGCCGACGCGCGCAAAGATGAGCTCAAGCAGGCAGAGGCTGTGCTCAAGGCCGACACCGCCGAGAACGAGCGCGAAAAAGAGCACGCCCGCCAGCAGACCGCTGAAGACGAGAAAGCGCTGGCCGAGCTCGACTCGCAGCGCAAGGAGCTGCGTGTCCTGATCGAAGAGGACACCCTGCGTCATTACGATCGCGTGTTCAAGCTTCGCCACTCAGCTCTGTCCGCGGTGCATGAGGACCAGATGTGCTCGGTCTGCCGGGTTATCGTGCGTCCGCAGGTTTTCCAGGATGTCATGCGCGGGGAAGAGATCGTGTACTGCGACTCCTGCCAGCGGATCATGTATTACGTTCCCCCGCCGCCCAAACCGGAAGAAGAAAAGAAGGCGGTCAAAGCCAAAGCTGTCCCCGAGCCCGTAACAGAAGAAGAGCCGGCACAGACAGACGAAGCGCCCGCGCAGTAAGAGCGCAGCAAGCACAGTTGTCGCCACCGAGTTCGGCGTTTGGGAGTTAGGCCGCTTCGCCCGCGACTACCGCTTGCTTTTCGGTGGCAAGAACCGCGAATGTGTGGAACCGGGCGCGGAAATACCCCAATCCCACCTTGGTGCCAAACCAATCGGATAATTCCTAACCGATTGGGTGATGCGCTGCTACACACTGGCGGCGTGTCCCGCCGTATCTCAGTGATCTAACTGCCTCAAAACTTTGGTTCGCGCCGGTCTCTTGTGCCTCTGGAGGATTACTTGCAGAGTCCCGTAGCGTCGCCGTGGTTCTTTGGTCCTGCCCGCAAGGAGATTCTGCCCAGAGGGATGGCGGGCACGAATCGACATGGCCGGAAAATCGGCGACGAAAACAATCCTCATCATCTAGACGGACCCGACGGACCTATCAGGCCGGGATAAATACGGAGGGGACCCATGAGACGTACAGCAACCTATCTTGTTTTGTTGTTGGTGGTCGCGCCTTGGACAGCCGCATTCGCGCAAAGGAGTGTGAGGCGAGTCGCGGTCTATGATTTCGACGACGCAGCGGTGAAAAGCGAAGTCAAAGAGGCATACGGCTCGGAAAAGAAAATTGGAGCACAGGTCGCCCACCGTGTGATTGCCGACCTCGTCAACAGCTCCCAGTTCGACGTAATCGATCGAAATCAGATTGACCAGATCATGAAGGAACAGAACATGCATTTCAGTGCGCGCTTCGATCCCAGCGAAGCGCCGAAGCTGGGCAAAATTCTCAACGTTGACGCGATCGTAACGGGCACGGTAGAGGAGTTGTCTTCGGAGGTGGGTAACAACAAGATGTCATTCCTGCACGTTGGCTTTGGCAAGGCCCAGGCGCAGGCACAAATAACAGCCAGCGTGCGAGTGATCGGCACGGAGACGGGCCGGATCTTCCTCGCCGACACGGTGGACGCCACGTCAAAGCAGGACCGGGGGATGGAAACTTCCTTCGCCGATAAAGGCGGCTCCAGCAGCGACTCCGATTCAGCCCATCCCCGGGCGGTAGCTGTGACTGCGGCGGTGAACCAGGCAGCCGGTCAGTTGGCCGCAAAAATCATCGAACGGGCCGGGCAGATGCCGACACGGCAGACCAAGGACGGGGCCGTGCTACAAGCCAGGAACACCAATCCTAACGGTTCGCCTGCGGCGGACCCCAACAGTCCGCCGCCCGCACCGGCAAAGCAGTTCACCCCTTCTGCATCAATCCCAGAGATACTGGTGGGCAAGGTTGATGGAAAGAAGGTGTATATCACGGCGGGCGCTAACGCCGGGCTGAAAGTCGATCAGATGGTCGAGATCAGGCGTTCCTCGGGGACCATGCAGGATGGCGCCGGACGGGTCATTCAAATCAACGAGAAGGTCGAGACCCTGGTGATAACCGAGGTGGACGAACAGTACTGTATCGCACAAGCTCGGGGAGGAGGGACTCCTCTTGCGCAAAAGGACGATAAGGTGAAGCTTGTGCCAACCTCAAAACCAATGCGGACCGCAAGGCCGGTGCACGCGACTCACGGGTGAGTTATGTCCCAAGCACACGTCATATCAAGTGGAGATTTGGCTGTGGCATCTGACAGCTCGTCAACCTTCCTCAGCTACAGCCGTGACGATTCCGGCTTCGTGCTGAAGCTGGCCCGCGATCTGAAAGCTGCCGGTGCGGTCATCTGGATGGACCAACTGGACATTGCCCCGGGCCGGCGATGGGATGGTGCGATTCAAGATGCTTTGGCAAGTTGTTCGCGCCTGCTGCTGGTTCTGTCGCCCTCTTCGGTAGCCTCCACGAATGTCCTGGACGAGGTCAACTTCGGGCTGGAAAACCAAAAGACGGTAATCCCGGTCCTTTACCTTGACTGCGAAGTTCCGTTTCGCTTGCGGCGCCTGCAATACGTCGATCTGAAAAGCGATTATGATCGGGGATTCCAGGAACTCCTTCGCACCTTGCAAGCTTCCGCGGATCGCCATGCGGCTCCAGCGACGCCGGACGTGCTTGCCACTCCTTATCGAGCGAACACCAAGCCAGCCCGAGGCCTGGGTTCTCAGCAGTGCGGGGAAAATCAGGAGCAGGGGCGCGCAGCCTTGCTCGGAAGATCCGCCACTACCAGGGTTTCCATTGGCGCGGGCGTAATTCTGTTTTTAAGCGCGATACTTTGGTTTCAGGTCAGGACGCACGCGAGCCCGCCCAGTGCAAACCACCAGCCTAACGTTGTCGTAGTGGCGCCAGTTGACCAGCCTGCTGGAAAGCCGCAGCCGGCTCGCCCCGAGCCTTTCAAGCCTGATCAGACCAAGACTCACGCGGGAAACCTATCCGGACAGACTGGCAAAGTTGTGAAGCCTGAGGCCAGCCTTGCCAGCAATGCGGAATACCAGCAATTGCAGCAGCGCTTGGTCCAGACCCAGGAAGAGGCAAAGGCGGCGGCTGGCTTCTGGGCCCCCATCAAGGCAAGTCTTGCCAGCTCGAATCAGACGCTTCGGCCGCAGATTCAGACAGCTCTGGGAACCCTGGGGCGAAGCACGGAAAACGCCAGCCGGTCCTTGCGGGCAGGAGACCTGAATGGGGCGCGCGGAAGCCTGGATACCGCAGATCAGCAGCTGAAGATTCTAGAGCGCTATCAGAATGAGTGACGAAACGAGCTTCACAATCTAGAGCCGGGTGCCCCAGGAAGTCGGTCATCGATCACTTGGATAGTGCGCCGGGTGCCCCGGGTCTCGCGGGTTTCGAGACCCGGGCGAAGCCTGCGCTCTTCAGCCAGCAAGCGCCGCGAGAATCCCAGCTTCAGAGCTTGGATTGCGGTAGCCAACGGGCGTTGCTGCGGCTCGCTGACCAGAAGGTGAACGTTTTACCGGGGCCCCCAACAAGCGCCTCCTTTGCGCTTGTTGGGGTGGTTGTTCCGGCATTACAACGTGCCCGATGACCACCCACTGGTAGCGCCGGCGTACATCTTCCAGCACCTTGAGGAACAGCTCGCGGCGGTGTGCGTTCGATAGCAGGGCCTGCCGGTGGTAGCAACTAAATGTGATGAAGTGGAGGTCGTGTCCACCGTGCCAGCGCTCTAAGCCCCAGGGCATGGCACCAGAATAGAAACAGGAAACTGGTTCGTGCTGTGATGAAGGACACAGGGTGATGGTTTATCGGGACGGAGTCCCGGGTCTCGAACCCCGCGAGACCCGGGGCACCCGGCAACTGGCCAAGATGATGTCCCTGGCGCGCAAGGGCATCGAGTCGCTCATCGCACGCCAGCAGGCGGTGCTGGCGGGCTTGCCGCTGCAGCAGTGAGCTTGTCGCCTGATCTACCCTGCCTTAGCCTAAGGTTTCAATCGGTAGGCCCGGCCCATTGTGACGGCCCAGACTTCAGGGAACAGAATGCTGTCAGCCGGGACTGCGGCCCGGTATGCAGTCATCTGCTCGCCATCCAGATGACACAGGCCGTCAATCACCAGTAGAAATCTCGAGCACAACGCCGCAGGGTAAGTTTGAGCCTTTTTTGCAACCGCTTCCTGAACCCACCTTCCGTCCATCGGCGCCCAAAAGAGACACGAGCTATGAACGGCCAGCGTCGCAGACGAGCAGCGCCGGACACGGAAGTAGTCAACCTGTCGTGCGACTTCAGGCGAGTACGTGTAGATTTCGACGCCTCTGAGATGGCGATGCCCGTCAGGCGGGGCTGTAACAGCAATGATCTTAGCCAGTTCGGAGATGACCGTCAGATCCAATCCGAACCGAACAGCGTCCTGACGCCAGCCGACTAACACATCCAATCCAGATACCCGCAGGACTGTCAGTGCCGCTCGCAGTTGCCGCTCAAACCGTCGGGTGTTCTTGTTGTCGTACCTGATGGTGAAGTCCTGAGGGGTGCTGACGACTTCGGCCTCACGAGTCCGATGCTTGCCAGAACCACTCACCAACAGCACGTCAGGAGGATCATCCCCGCAGAGATCGGCACGGTAGTCTGTTCCTTCCTCGCGGTTGATCTGCTCAGCGACCAACTGACAGACGAAACGTTCCCGTTCTTTTTCAGCCTCTCCCATCGCAATAAGGTCAAGTCACCCTGCGAGATGTCTGCTCATCGAGGATGTCTCGTACCGTGTACAGGTTGATCTCGCGGTGCTCGGCGCGAAAGAACCTGCCAGCCTCAGCAACGGCGTCATGGCTGTAGTCGAAGCCGACGAAGAAACCTCGCTTGCGGTTGGCCCGGATCATCGCAGCCTCGAATTTGTCTATGTCGGGCCGTCCAACCTTGTCCATCTGCTTGACCTGAATCGGATACCACTCATCCATGAATCCCAGTTCGGCGTTATCGCTCTCCTTCGGCGCAGACCCGACCGGATAAATGCGCCCGTCAATGCCCATGTCCCCGACTTGTACCTTGTTGGGGATTCCGCCGAGCGCGATGACCGCCCAATTCTCGAACTCGAACGGCGGGATGGCGCGGAGGCGCTGTTCTGTCCAGGGCAGGTCGCGGACGATGAACCCTTTTCCATGCCGCCAGTAGTTCTCGTCCTCGCGTAGCTTGCAAACGTCGCGAAGCCGCTTCGCCATCACGCGGCAAGCAGTTGGGGAGATATCAATTCCGATCCATTGGCGTCCAAGATTCTGAGCTGCAACAACAGCCGTTCCGCATCCGCAGAATGCGTCAAGGACTACGTCGTTAGCATTAGACGAAGTTTTAATGATTCTCTCCAGTAAGGGCAGCGGCTTCTGCGTTGGATAGCCAAGAGATTCTTTGGCTTGTGAGTTGATCGGGTTAATGTCGTCCCAGACGCTTCCGACTGGCAGGCCCTTAGATTCATCGAGGTATCTCTTGAAACGCGGTACTTTGCCTCCAGGTGGTATCGCGACCCTGCCATCCCGAACAAACTGCTCCATCTTTTGCTCCGTATATCTCCAATAACCGGAAATCCCTAAGACTTCGTAATGCGGATTTCCCTTTGACGGGGCTGCGCCGCCCGGCGCTCGGAGGTCGCCCCATTGAAATCTGCGCCCCTGGTCATCAGCTTGAGAATAATGGGAATCAACGTAGGAAGAATCTAGCGGCGAGTACTGATGATTCCATGTGTACCCTTCGCTCCCGCCATGGTAGAGCAGCAACACATCATGCAGCCGTCCAAAATGTTTACTGCCCTGCTTGGCATCGTTGTGTGATGTCTGGCGCTTCCACACGATCTCATTGAGGAAGTTGTTCTCTCCAAAAACCTGGTCTAGCATCACCTTAACGTAGTGGCTGGCGTGCCAATCGCAATGGTAGTAAAAGCTGCCGGTCTTCTTCAGCACTCGCGCCATTTCGACGCAGCGAGGTCGCATGAATTCAATGTAGGCCTGTGTTGATTCGTGGCGGTCTTCGAAGGAGCGTTTCTCTTTCGTCTCGCCCCAGAAGACCTCGTAATTGCGATTGGAGTTGAACGGCGGGTCGATGTAGATGAGGTCAATGCAGCCATCGGACAACTTCTTGAGCTGCTCCAGGTTGTCACCGCAATAAATCACCCGCGTGTCGATCACAGACGACGGCTTTCCCGGCTTGCCTGCGCCTTCCGGCGCGACTCCTGCTTTGGCCATTTATCCGAAGCTTACATGCTCTGCGGGCCGGGTGGAAGCCTCAAGTTGAAGCGGATTCACGTGGAAGCTGGTACGGCAGTGCGGCGGCCTTCGGCTGAGAGTTCTACATCCTTCTCGATTCCCATTTCGGGAATCAGCGAAAACTATTGTTCATACATCACAGACATCCTGATTCCCGTCTGCTAGGGTCAGCTTTGTGAGACGAACCATACGGTCGGCACTCCAGGTTCTGTGGTGCGCCGAGCGTGTGGTTATTTGTTTTGCGGCGAACCATGATTATCTCGATGAGTCGCTTTATGTCAGGTGCACGACTTCAGTCGACCACGTAATCGAGTGTCTTAAGAGTGGAGTGCTGTCAGCCCCGCAACGAGCTGCGCGGGCTGAAGCCCGGTCTTCTCCATGTGGATCACGGACGTCTGAAGACGTGCCCTGACACAGACGCCAGGACCGGTTTGCGACGGGGGTTGCAATGAAGACTGTCAAGCATTGTCGCCACGTCAAGGAAGACGGTATCGCGTGCCATTCCCCTGCACTCGGTGGCGAGAGCTACTGCCACTCCCATTTGCGCTACAAAGGACACCGCCTGCGCACCTGGCAAGGCCGGCGGATCCTCGGGGTCAAGGACCTGCACCTGCCGCCGCCTAACGACCGCGGCTCCATCCGGTTCAGCCTGAACGAGGTGGTTCAAGCTCTCGCTGCCGGCCGTCTCGACCCCGATGAGGCAGGCAGGATTTTGCACGAACTGAACCTGGCACACACGAAATTGCGTGGAGGTGGCCCTGGCAGCGGCGGCTCTGAAGGCGAAGCATTCCTGGAAGCTCGGGAGGAAGACCGACCGTGGCAATAAACCATTGTGAATCAAGAGTTTGCAATAAGTGATGGATTATCAAGGAGTTGCGCTGGAATTCTGCGCAACTTATGGATTCCAAAGATTTATGCAGGAGGGAGGGGGGTGGGGGGTAGCTGTGACCTTGTGGGACGGAGCAGGCCAGAGGATGCCGGGTTTCACTCATTCGCGGTGTTTGCGCATGCGTGGGAAATCGTACAATTCCAGGTTCACGTCGGGCACGGCCTGCGTGTCATCCTTTCGCCTCCGCTGCGAGAGGATACGAGGGTCACCACCTAAGAATTAGGAGGCAGGCCCCGATTACGAGGCAGAAAGGTAGAGGTCTCATGGAAACCATTGCAGAGTACAAAGCTCGCATCCTGTCTTACATCGAAGGCAAGGACCCTTTGGAGGTCCAGCACAAGACGCCGGAACTTCTGGCGGACATGGTCGTTTCCGTCCCGGAGAAGGAACTCTATGAGCGCCCCTCGCCGGACAAATGGTCGGTGGCAGAATTGCTGGCCCACTTTGCCGATGCCGAGATTGTCAGCACCTGGCGCTACCGCCAGATGATCGAGCGTAGCGGCTGCCCGCTGCCGGGCTACGACCAGGAGTTGTGGCACAAGCTGGGTGATTACCCATCGCGCAGGCCCGAGGACTCGCTGATGTTGTTTCGTCTGCTGCGCGAGGCCAACCTGCGAATGTTCGCGCAGCTCACGCCCGAAGAGTGGCAGCGCAACGGCGTTCACTCTGAGCGCGGCCCGATGACTGTCCGCGACCTGGCGGTGCAAATCGCCGGTCACGACCTGAACCACCTGGAACAGATACGGAAGATTCTGGGAGAGTAACAACCTCGACGCCGCTCATAAGGGTTCGCGCGCGTCACAGGGATTCAGTTAGAATGCTCTGTCCTGTAATATCGGCTCCAACCGCTATCTTGCAGGACCGCATTCAAAATCCATTCTTACCGGGCGCGTCGCGCCTGCGGAGGTTCTGCCATGAAAATTACTCCTGGAAAACTTGCGGGTATTAAGGCCGTTTCGAACGATCGCGGCGTCATTGCCGCCGCCGCCATGGACCAGCGCGGGTCGCTCAAGAAGGCGCTGGGCACCTACGCCACCGACGCCGGCCTGGAAGAGTTCAAGATCAACGTGAGCGAGGTGCTGACTCAGCACGCCAGCGCCATTCTGCTCGACCCCGAGTGGGGACTGCCCGCTGCGCGCCGCCGCGCCAAAGGTTCGGGCCTGCTGCTCGCCTATGAGAAGACGGGTTACGACAAGACGCTCCCCGGACGCCTGCCCGACCTGCTCGATCTGTGGTCGGTGAAACGCCTGAAAGAGGCTGGCGCTGATTGCATCAAGATCCTGCTTTATTACTCGCCCTTCGACGATGCGAAAGATCAACGACCTGAAACATGCGTGGACGGAGCGCATTGGCGACGAGTGCAAGGCCAACGACATTCCGTTTTTCCTGGAGCTGGTCGGATACAAAGAGGGCATCGACGAAAAGGGCGCCGAATACGCCAAGCTGAAGCCCGGAGTTGTGGCCAAGTCGATGGAGGAGTTCTCCAAGGACCGCTACGGCGTGGACGTGCTCAAGGTCGAAATTCCGGTGAACCTCCAGTTCGTGGAGGGCGCGCAGTCGTTCAAGGGCACCGCGGCTTATACGAAGAAAGAAGCGCTGGATCACTACCGCGCGGCCGCCGGCGCTACCGCCAAGCCGTTCATCTATCTGTCGGCCGGGGTGAGCAATCCTGAGTTCATCGAGGACCTGGCGTTCGCCGCCGAGTCGGGCGTCAAGTTTAACGGCGTGCTCTGCGGGCGCGCCACCTGGAAGGATGGCATCCCCATCTTCGCCGAGAAAGGAGCCGTCGCCTTCCGCGCCTGGCTGGAAGACGAAGGCGTCAAGAACATCGGTAACGTCAATAACGCACTGAAGGCCGCCACGCCGTGGTACAGCATCTACGAGGTTCCGGAAGCGGCGGTACGATAACGGTAGTGGTTTATGAAACTCGAAGGCGCGCGGAGACCATCTGCGCGCTTTTTATTTTGTGCCCGATTTTCTGTGTGTCTGTGGTTGAATATTATTTCCTGCAGCCCGCGCAATATCCGCCAATCTCGAACCGCGCAATCATAATGTGGAACTGGCAATCGCGCTCTACCTGGCCCTTGACGCGGTCAAACAGGTCGCTCTCGAACTCCTGCACTTTGCCGCAACGCAGGCAGGTCATGTGCATGTGGTCGCGCTGCGGCCGCCGCTCGTAGAAGTGCCCTTCCCCTTTCACATGCAGCAGGTCGAGTTCGTCCACCAGTCCCTGGCGCTTCAGCAGCGCCAGCGTGCGATACACGGTAACGCGATTGATATCGGGATCGATCCTGGCGGCCTTGCGCAGGATCTGCGCAGCGTCGAGGTGTTGCTTGGCGGTCTCGATGATCTCCAGAATGACACGGCGCTGGCGCGTCATGCGAATCCCGCGGCTTAACAAGGCCGTCTGCAGTACTCCTCGCGCTTCGGTTTGTGGCATCGGCATAGTATTGCCCCATTCGTGTTGCAGCCAGTTGCAAGCCGGTTGCAATGAAATCTTTTCCCAACTACTTGACCCGTTGCTCCGGATGCCGCCTAATGAATAGGCAGGTTTGCAACTCAGTTGCAACACGTAAATGCAACCAAGTTGCAACTGCGATAACGCAGGCAATTATACATCAGGCTGGATCCGGCAACTGGAATTGGCGGTCGATTTTCAGCTCTGACGGTAACGAAAGAATATTATGATGAGGGCCTCCAGAGTACGTAGATCGTTTCCCCAGGCGGGCTACGCCGTCTTGCTTTTCCTGGCGGTAGCGCTTCCCTCCTATGTAAAAGGCCACAGCCAGGAATACCCCTATTTCGTCGCCTACTCGCAGGAGATGGAAGAGCCTGGAAACCTCGACATCGAGATGTTCAACGTCCAGGGCAATCCTCCGGGCGGAGATAGTTTCCTGGGCTCCGATGTCGAGTTCGAATATGGGCTGAAGGGCTGGTGGACCACCGAGTTCTATCTCGACGGCCAGGCGACGCAGAACCAGAGCACCATCTTCACCGGCTTCCGCTGGGAGAACCGGTTCCGTCCCCTATCCCGCGAACACTGGATCAACCCCGTGCTCTATGCCGAGTTCGAGGATACCAGTGCCGACAAAACTATCCGCGAGGTCGTCGGCCATGATGGCGTGCCTGACTTCCTGGTTCCCAACTGGCTGGCGCGCATGGACAAGGAGCGCGAACTCGAGCTCAAACTGATTCTGGGCAGCAATGTTCGCGGCTGGAACATCAGCGAAAACTTCATCGCAGAGAAAAACTTTGCCGGCGATCCCTGGGAGTTTGGTTATGCGTTTGGTCTCAGCCGTCCCTTGCGCCTTGCCGCGAGCGCACGCGAATGCGCGTTTTGCTCGGAAAAATTTCAGGCCGGCCTGGAGATGTACGGCGGCCTGGGCGACGCCAACGGTTTTGGCTTGAGCTATACCTCGCAATATCTCGGCCCCACCGCCAACTGGTCGGCGCCTAACGGAATTACCGTGGCCTTTTCCCCGCAGTTTGGCCTCAACGGATACAGCATTCCGGTGTTGTATCGCTTTTCGGTATCCTACGAATTCCAACAATTCTTCAGCCACTTTCATCGGAGTGGCCAATGAGAGCCCGGCACGCAATACCCGTCGTGCTGCCGATTCTCGTCGCCTGCTTGTCGCTGGCCCTTTTCGCCACCTCCAACGGCGCTTGGCTGGCGAACGTTCCGCAACGCGATCGCGATCGCATCAATCCTTACCAAGGTCAGCCGGACGCCGTCGCCGCCGGACGCCACATTTTTGTTGAGCACTGTGCCCACTGCCACGGCGACAACGCCGAAGGGACCAAGAAGCGGCCTTCGTTGAGGAGCTCTCGCGTGCAGCAGGAGGCCACCGACGGAGACCTGCACTGGTTGCTGGTAAATGGTAATCGCGGCCAGGGCATGCCATCCTGGATCAAGCTGGGAGATCCTCAGATCTGGCAGGTCATCTGCTACGTAAAGTCATTGCATTGAGGTCGGCGGAGAGAGGGTTCCCGAATGCATCTCTGGATGAAAAGAATCGGACTTGCAACAGCGTTTCTTTTACTGGCCATCCAAGCCGTCCCCGTAAATCGCAGCAACCCCATTGCCGACCCGTCCCACTCGATATACGCCACTCAAGCTGTGCCACGGGAAGTCAAGGCCGTCTTCGAGCGCTCCTGCCGGAACTGCCACTCCAATGAAACCGCCTGGCCGTGGTACAGCTATGTCGCTCCGGTGTCGTGGGTGGTGGCGCGCGACGTTCATCAGGCCCGCAAAAAGATGAACTTCTCCGAATGGGGCGGCTATCCGGCGCAACGAAAGGAAGACCGGCTCGAAGAAATCTGCGAGCAGGTCACCAATGGCGACATGCCCGATCGCAAGTACGCCATCTTCCATCGCAGCGCCCGCATTACGCCGCAGGAGCGCGAAGCCATCTGCCAATGGACAGACGACTCGCGCCAGTATTGAAGCTTGTGCCGTCAGGCCGTAAGGCTTAACCTCCCTGTAAAATAATCTTCAGGAGGTTAACCGTGAGACCAACCACTGGAGTCGTGTCCGGATCGTTGGCTGTGGCCGTGATGGCAGCAACCCTGTTTCTGGCGCCCTACACTTCAGCCCATGACGCCCATTTCAATATGGCGCCCGCATCCTATGCGGAAATGACCAACCCTTACGAGGGGAAGCCGGATGCCGCGTCCGCCGGTAAGAAACTCTACGGGCAAAACTGCGCGCAATGCCACGGCAACAATCTACAGGGCATCGGCCCGGCTCCCGCGCTTGACACCGAATCCGTGAAGAACACCAGGCCAGGCAAGTTGTTCTGGTTTATCAGCACCGGACTGGTGAGTTCTGGAATGCCGTCGTGGTCGGGACTGCCGAAAAACCAGCGCTGGCAGATTGTGACCTTCCTGCAGTCGAAGAAGGCCGCCGAATAGCCGCTGTCGTCCAGCCGGAAATCCGCTATAACTGAATCGTGAGCACAAGCAATCCCTTTTACGCTCCCCGGACCGCGCTCATCACCGGCGCCTCCAGTGGCATCGGGCTGGAGCTGGCCCACCTGTTCGGGCGCGACGGTTACCGTCTGGTACTGGTGGCCCGCAGCCGCGGAGCACTGCGCGAACTCGGGGACGACTTGCAGACGCGCTATCACGTCCCGGTGCGGATTTCTCCCAAGGACCTCGCCCACCCCGCGTCACCCGGCGAACTGCATGCCGAGTTGCAGGAAGCGGGCATCGTCCTCGACGTACTGGTGAACAACGCCGGCTTCGGCGGCGGTGGCGCTTTCCTTGACACCGACTGGAACAATGAAGCCGAGATGATGCAGGTGAATATGGTGGCGCTTACGCATCTCACCAAGCTTTTTCTGCCGCAGATTCGCGCCCGCGAGGGCAAGGTGCTGAACGTAGCCAGCACCGCGGCGTTTCAGCCTGGGCCGTTCATGAATGTGTACTACGCGACCAAAGCCTATGTTCTGCACTTCAGCGAAGCCCTCGCCGAGGAGATGGAAGGCAGCGGGGTCACCGTAACCTGCCTGTGTCCCGGACCGGTGAAGACCAACTTTCAGCAGCGGGCGCACATCGGCGAGTCACGTCTGCTGAACAGCCCGTTGCTGGTGGACGTCCGCGAAGTCGCACGCGTCGGCTACGAAGGCATGCGGCAGGGCAAGCGCCTGGTCATACCCGGATGGAAGAACCGCCTGGTGATGGAGATGCTGCGGATCTCGCCGCGCGGCATGGTGACCAAAATGGTGCGACGGATTCACACCAGGAAGAAATAGACGCAACTACAGCCCGAACAGCTCCCGCAGCCGCTTGGTTTGCGCCCGGCTCACCGGGATTTCCGTCTGCTTCTTGTCTTCCATCCGGATCTGGTACGAGCTCTTGAACCAGGGCACGACTTCCTTGATGCGATTGATGTTCACCAGGTACGAGCGGTGAGCGCGCCAGAACATGCCGGGATCGAGCGAGTCCAGCAGCTCTTCCAGGGTGCGGCAATTCGACTGCCCTTCCATCACCGTCGCCACCACGGTGATGATGCCATCTTCGATCGACGCGTAGCAGATGTCCTTCTGGTCCACCAGAAACAAGCGCCCCGCCGACTTTAGCAGCACCTTCGCGGCCGGTGGGCGCTGCTGTTGCTCCAGCATCTTCACGATGGTGCCGATCTGGTCGCTGGGTGAACCGGCGCTCTCCAGCTTCTGGCGCGCGCGCTCCACCGCCTTGGCCACGCGCTTTTTGTCGAACGGCTTCAGCAGGTAGTCGACCGCGTTGACTTCGAAAGCCTTCACCGCATACTGGTCGAAGGCGGTGGCAAAGACAATTTGCGGCAGCGCGACCTTCTTGTCGAGCAACTTCTTGATCACGCCGAAGCCGTCGAGGCCCGGCATTTGCACGTCCAGAAACAGCAGGTCGGGCGAAGATTCCTTGACCAGGTTGACCGCTTCCACGCCGTTCTTGCCCTGCGCCAGCACGTTCACATCGAGATCGCGCAGAAGGTAAGCAAGTTCGTCGCGAGCCAGCTGCTCGTCATCCACAATAACCGCCGACAGGGACATGCACACTCCTCGGAGCAGTATAAATGCAGGGTGGCGGATTGTTCACTACCTGAGCACCGATTACAGAGATCGGAAGGGTGAATCTTCCTCCTGTCGTAAACTGATGTCACATGGTCGTCATCTATGGCATTCATGCGGTCAGCGAGGCATTGAAGTCGGGAGCGCGCAGCTTTGAGTACGTCGGCATCGCCCGCGAACGGCACGATCAGCGGGTGCAGCGCTTGATCGACGATTGCCGCGCCAGCGGTGTGCAGGTCCGCTTCCTGCCGCGCGAGCAACTCGATCGCACCGCCAACACCAACACCCATCAGGGCGTCATCGCCGTCACCAGCAGCAAGCAGTACGCCGACGTGGACACGCTGCTGGCCCAGCGTCACGCCGCGCACACCTTCCTGGTCGTGCTCGACAGCGTGGAAGACCCCCACAATCTGGGTGCCCTGATCCGCACCGCCGATGGCGCAGGCGCCGACGGCGTCATCATCCCCGAGCGGCGCGCCGCGGGCCTGACCGGTACCGCGGTCAAAGCTTCCGCGGGCGCTTCCGAACATCTGCCGATTGCCCGCGTCACCAACATCTCGCGCACCCTCGACGAGCTGAAGGAGCGCGACGTGTGGACCGTCGGGCTCGACGAGCGGGGCGCCCAAAGCTATGACCAGCTCGACTACAACATGCACTGCGCCATCGTGCTCGGCGCCGAAGGCAAGGGACTGCACGACCTGGTGCGCCGGCGCTGCGATTTCCTTGTCTCCATCCCCATGCTCGGCCAGGTGCCTTCGCTGAACGTCTCCGTCGCCGGCGGAGTCGTGATGTACGAGCTGGCGCGCCAGAGGCGCCAGAGTCAACCGCCTAAGTAACCCGCGCACTCAAGGCAGGTCCAAGATGCGGTTGTAGTCCTGGGCGGCGTGAATGACTCTCATGACTTCAATATCATCGCCGGCGGGCCGATAAAAGATGAGGTAGTTCTCAAACCCCCGAACTCTCCACATCCGCAAGTCCCGAAACCTTCCGAGCTTACGGGAAGCACCCATCCCTGGCATCTGAGCTAGTTCTTCGAAGGTCACACGGGCAGCCGCCAGAAACCTGCGGGCCGCTGCAAGGCTGCCGTTCTCCCCAATGTAAGCAAAATGTCGAATGAGGTCGCGCTGCGCGGCAGGCCGTACGGTGACCCGGCCCATGTGGAGACCCTAAACTTTCTTCCGCGCGCGCATTAAGGCGAGCCCTTGACGTTCAACTTTGTCCCATTCGTGGGCCGCCATTTCCCGGGCCTCGCCACTGGCTTGAGCTTCCTCTATAAGGACCTCTACACGATTCTCCCAGCTGCTATCGACGGGCAGCGGCGAACCGTCGCCACCACGTACGTCCAGCAGAAGCTCCGTGGCTTGCTTGAAAAACTCATCCCGGGTGGTGAACTCGCCGCGCTCGACGCTCTCCTCGACGCGCTTCTCCAATTCGGCGGGCAGGATAATGTTCATGCGGTTTTGCGCTCTCATCGGGAATAACCCTGGCGCTAGTCTATCATTCGAGTAGTCCCTCCAATTGACGTTTCCCGAGCTAGTCGAGCCCGGCATTTGGCTCTGAAATGTCTTAGCGGCGGAACTCCATTTTCAGCGAGGCAGTAGATTTTGCAGCGCGCCGGCCTTTCAATCACTCCGTTCTCCAGATTATTTCTTCTCTTGCTCCTATATTCTGGATCCGCCCATGCCGTCGATCGCGAAGCCTTCACCGTCACCCGCTATCAACTCGAAGTGCAGGTCGACCTCGCCACGCACGTGATGGCCGTCACCGGCAAACTCACCGTACGCAACGATTCCGCCCAGCCGCAGAAGCTGGTCACGTTGCAGGTATCGTCGTCGCTGGCCTGGAACGTCATTCTGCTCGACGGAAAGCCGCTGCAATGGCTGGGCGACAACTACACCTCTGATATCGATCACACCGGCGCCCTGTCGGAGGCGATCGTCACCTTGCCGAAGGAGGCCGCACCCGCCACCACCGTCACCCTCGAGGTGCAATACGGTGGGACGATCACGCAGGACGCCACCCGACTGACCCGCACCGGCGTTCCCGCAGATGTGGCGGCGCGCAACGACTGGGACGAAATCAGCGACCCGTTCACCGCCGTTCGCGGCCTCGGGTACGTCGTCTGGTATCCGGTGGCCATCGAGGCGGTGAGCCTGAGCGACGGCAACGCCGTGTTCGACGCCATTGCGCGCTGGAAGCACCGCCACGATCGCAGCGGACTGGACGCGCGCATTGTCGTGGCCGAACCCGCCATGCAGGCGCCGCTCTGTATTGCCCTCAACGTGGCCGCGTCCAGTTGCGGCGACGCCCGCGAAGTCAGTGCAAGCCAGGGCGGCGCTAAAGTTAAAGAGTTCAGCAACTCTTTGCATGTGGAGGGACTGGGCGAGGTCGTTCCCACCTTCGCCATCGCCGACTACGTCGAGCTTCCCCGCCCCACCATCACGCTCCTCCACCTTCCCGACCACACTTCCCTTGCCCGCGATTACGTGCTCGCCGCCGAAGCCAACGACCCGCTCCTGCACGACTGGCTGCCGGACCCGCCGCAACCCGCTCGAGTGATTGAGCTGGCCGACGCCAACGCCAATCCCTGGCAGAACGGCCCCGTCCTGTTCACACCGTTGCGCCAGGCTCCCACCGCGACCTTGCAACTGCTTCTGCTGCCGGCACAGGTAGCGGCGCGATTTCATTCTCCCCACCCCTGGATACAACAGGGCCTGGAGCGATTTCTGCAAGTCGTGGCGGTCGAAAACCGCAGCGGCCGCCGGGCGGCGCTCGACTACCTTGACCAATATCGCGGGCCGCTGGCGCAAGCCGAAGCCCTGGCACATCCCAACCCGGCCAGCGCCAAGTCCGCGGACACCTCCGCCGACAACACGCTGCTCAACACCAACGACGAGCTTTACCTGCGCGGCAAAGGCGGCTTCGTTTTCTGGATGCTCCGCGACATGGTCGGCACCGACCCCATGCAGCGCTCGATCGCAGCCTATCGCAGCGCCGCCGACAAAGACCCCAGCTACTTGCAGCATCTGCTTCAGAGCAATTCGAAGCGCGACTTGGAATGGTTCTTCGACGACTGGGTCTATCGCGACCGTGGGCTGCCCGATTTTCACGTGGAGTCGGTTTACCCGCGGCCGCTGCTCAGCGAGACCGAACGGAATTATCTGGTGACCGCCACCATCGAGAACCGCGGCCATGCCGGGGCCGAAGTTCCGGTGCTCATCCAGACTCCGGCGGGCGAAAAGAGCGTCCGCGTGCTGGTGAAGGCGGGCGAAAAAGGCGTGGGCCGCATCGAGGTGCCGGTCGCTCCCGACAAGATCGTGGTTAACGATGGCAGCATCCCGGAAGCCAATACCGGCAACAACGTTTACGACATTCCCGCGCCAAAGCCATGAGCTGGAAAGCGGCCAATCCAGAAGTTTCTCAAAGCTTCGACCAAGGAGACTGGTCTGCGTGAACGAATGGAGCGTGCTCAAGCTGAAGCTTCTTCAACCAACAGCTTTCCTGCACTGATGCTTCGCCCGGGTCTCGAAACCTGCGAGACCCGGGCCACTCGACTGAACCCTGTGGTTCGTTGGCTACTTGTTCTTTTCTTCTGGTGATGGACGCTGCGGCTGGGCCTGAGCCCGCTGCTGTGGTTGAGCGTGCTGCTGTGGTTGCGCCTCAGCCCGCTGCTGTTGCTTGGCGTGCTGCTGTGGTTGCGCCTCAGCCCGCTGCTGTTGCTGGGCGTGCTGCGGCTGCTGCTGTGCCTGAGCCCGCTGCTGTTGCTGGGCGTGCTGCGGCTGCTGCTGTGCCTGAGCCCGCTGCTGTTGCTGAGCGTGCTGCTGCTGCTGCTGTGCCTGAGCCCGCTGCTGTTGCTGAGCGTGCTGCGGCTGCTGCTGTGCCTGAGCCCGCTGCTGTTGCTGGGCGTGCTGCGGCTGCTGCTGTGCCTGAGCCCGCTGCTGTTGCTGAGCGTGCTGCTGCTGTTGTGCTTGAGCGTGCTGCTGTTGGGGCCGTTGCTGGGGAGCAGTGCGGGCAGGGATCACTGGAGCGATCGGTTTGCCTGCCGGGATGGGCTTCGTCGCTGCAAATTCGGCCGGACGCCCATGATTGACGGAGGCAAACTGCTGGCGGTTCTGTGCTGCCGCCTGCTGGTGCTGCAACTGGGTGGACATCGGAGGAATGCGCTCATGACGCAATGCGGCGGTTTCCGCCGGCAGAGGTCTGCGAGTGACGCCTCCGGGCCCGTTGTAGCTGGCGCGGTTCATCGTGGTGTTGTTGATGCTTCGGTTATACACGTTAACGTTGGTGACGTTCACATTGTTGACGGAGCGGTTATAGTTGAAACGATTTCCGCTCCAATACCCGCCCTGATAGCCGGTGCCTACGTAGCCGAATCCATAGTTAATGCCGCCGTAGTAGCCCACATATTGGCCCCAGAATCCGTAGTTGAAGCGATACAAGCCGGCTGAGAATCCCCAATATCCCGGCGTCCACAAGAAGCCCACTTGAGGCGGCCACGCCCAGGCGCCAGGCACCCAGTAGTAGCCCTGAGGAGCGTAACTCCAATACCCGGGCGTCCACAGATAGCCATTGCCGGGGCATGGAGGCTGTGAATATTCCGGCAGCGGTGGTGGAGGTTGTTGTGCCTGCAACACTGGCTGACCGTAGCTAGCATTTTGGTAGCCGGCGTTGGGCTCGTCATTGGAATAGTTCTGGTATTGTGCGGCTTCTTGCACCGCTGGAGCCGGCTGCGCCGATGGAGGCTGCTGATAGGTCTGCTGCGCCGGCCGGCTAGCAGGTTGCTGGTTGGTATCGCTTGCCTGAGTCCCATCCGTGGGGGCCAGGTTGGCCGTAGCTGCTGGATCCTGCGTCTGGTCGGCCTGCCCCGGTTGTGTCTGGGCGCCGTTGTTCTGGATTTCCGTTTTACTGCATCCTGCAACTCCAAACGTCAGCGCGATGGATGCGGCCAGAACGATTAGAGAAGATAGCTTGTTCGACATAGTCCCTCCTGACGGAGATGCCGAAAGGACAACTCCACCTGATCACTCTCTCATCCCGGGCTCCTTCGGGTCTGAGCAATAGCGACCACTAGCAAGCCAACATGCCTTCCGAGACTCTTCAAGTTCCATAGGGCCCGATTTCCTTTAGCCGCTTCATGACTTCGGCTCGTTTCAGGGTCTGGAATTAATACCTGCCTCGTTCCTGTGCTACTCCGCGTCTCCGCTGTCCTGAAGCTGCTTAAGAACCTCATCCATGTTGAAGCTGGCCGCCTTCTGCCGCTGTGGGTGCTCTTTGAAGGTCGAGAGGAACTGGGCCACACGTGGAACACGATGGTCCGCAGCGCTTCCGTAATCCGGTCAATCTTCGGTTTGCCAGTCGCTGGGGAGGGACCTTAGCGTTTGTGGGCGGCAGATCTCCCAAGAGCCAACTTCTGGACAATCTTCGGGGCGGCGGACTCGCCAATCGGGTGTTGCCCAGGATTGCTTATCACACGGCGATTTCGCCCTCGCTATCTGTCATGCCCCGGCGCACCGCAAAAAGACAATCGTGAACATGCCCAGATAAACCATCTGGGATGAATGCCTTGCGCCGTAATGTGAAATTAAGTTGACTTGCCCAAAGGAGAGCGCAATAGTTGCGGCGCGCCAGCGGAAAAGAGCGGCTGGCAGCCTTCGGACAGAGAAAAGACCAACGACCGAACTGACCGATCTGGAGAGAGAGGACCGATGAGATTACCCATAAGACTGCTTGTTTTGTCCCTTGCGCTCGGCTTGTTCTCCGCCGTGGCGTACGCGGGAGATATCCCAGTGGGCTTCGTTTCCTATGATTTCATCGGAAATGGATTGGCCGAATTCGATATATCAAACCAGACAGGACCCAACTCCTCAACCTATCCCGACCAGACTTGGCCGGTCTCCAACTCGATCAATCTGGGGAGCTTGAGCATGACCGTGTATTTCGCCAATGGTACGCAATACACCTACGGCGCCGGGTACTGGAGCCTGGAACCGGACGGCTTGTCGTGGGCCGGCCCCCAATTGCCGGATAACAGTATGATCACGTCAGCGGTCCTGACGGGAACCTTCAACCCAACCACCTTTGACCTCAACGATGGCACGCAATTTAACGCCAATCCGGACTTTACGGCTACCATCACCGATTCCAACGGCAACCTGCAAGACGGCGACTTCGCTATCATCTACGGGACGCCGGCGGGGGGGACCACTCCCGAGCCCGGGACCCTGGTCTTGGTGGGGACGGGAGCGCTCGCCGTGTTGCGCTTCCGCCGTAGAAAGCTTCCTGTAAACTTCGCGGCTTGGTTCCGGAACCGGACGTTTATCGCCTTTTTTCTGTGTGTTCTGCTGCTGGTTCCGGCGGCGTCGAGGGGCTTCGCGACCAGTGTAGTGAAACTGAACCTATGGACCACGCCCAGCTCCGGCTACGCGGGCGTCAGCCAGGTAAGCGTGGCCGGGTCAGGGTTTCCCTCAGGGCAAATTTTTCCCGGGAACATAACCATAACGTTTTGGCCGGTGAACCATTGCATGTCGGGGACTCCGGTGGCGACCACCACCGGTTTGCTATACACCGAAATCCTCGGTTCGGCCGCACGCGTCAAATTGGAAATACCCGATTCGATCAAGATCCCGTATGTTTATCCCGTGTCCATCAGCGATTCGGTGGATGGAATCACCAGCAGTAACTGCTCGTTGGTGAATGTCCTGATCAAGGCGGCGGTTAAGTCCTGCGTGCCGGGCGCTTCCATGGGGGTGCTGATCCAACCTCCCAACGTGTACGCCTATGTTCCAGATGGCTCCTGGTACTACGGAACCACGGGCGTTCAGGTGGCACAAATCGAACCCAGCGGCGGTTCCTTCAGCTCCATTTCCACCCCTCACGTACCGAACTCGTGTTCTTCGAACTCGGTGACAGGCGAGACGATATGCGTCAGCAATACCACCGATATTTACCGGATCACCGGGACAACCTTGAATAGCACCGTAACCAGTCTCGCCACACAAACATTAGCCTTCTCTGGTGGCAGCTGCGAAACCTGCGGCGTGGCGATCGATCAGGAGAACAATCTCGCCTATATGCAGATAGGTATAGTCGGCTCTCCCTCTGGCGGCGGTATCGAATCCTTCAACTTGGCCACCGGGACGCAGACCGCCTACTCGACCGTCCACGAGCCATCGGAAGACATCCAGGTCGATCCGGGGCGCAACTGGATACTCTCGCCGAACGAGGATAACGTCTACGATCTGATCGACACCTCATCCTCGAACTGGAAAGAATATGGATTCCCCATTTCTATCCCGTACGGCGGTGAGATGGATTCCGCAGCCGAGGACTGCACCACCGGGATCGCATTGTCGACCGAGGAGATTATTGATTACGGCGGATTGACGCCTAATCTCCTGATCGTCGATCCGACTCAGGCTAC
This sequence comes from uncultured Acidobacteriaceae bacterium, assembly GCA_963791975.1. GTDB lineage: Bacteria > Acidobacteriota > Terriglobia > Terriglobales > Acidobacteriaceae > Bog-257. The sequence goes on from CAWBUJ010000001.1 coordinate 1,402,790, forward strand.
TTTTAGCGGCGGTACTTGGAGCGCTCCGGAACAGAGCGTTGGCTTCCCCGAGTTCACCGGGATGTACTTTGCAACCGATGGCATCGCGGTTGCTCCAGGTTCGCACTTGGCCTTGGTCACCGGCGAATTCGGCGGTAATCAGGTCGGCGTCGTCACCCTGCCCTCAACCAGCGGCAGCGGCACTCCCGCTTTCGGAGACTATGTTTCCGCCCTGCTGCCGTCAACTCCCGATGGGAAGGCATTTGGCCTTGGGTTCGACCCGCATACCGTAACTGCGTACCAGAGTCCCGCTGGCGGATTTTATGGACTGGCAGCGGATTGGGAATCTGGCGGCAGCGGCGGCTATTATCCCGCGTACGTCGCCGTCATTGATATGCCGGGGTTGCTCAGCGCACCGCGCTGCAGCGGCAACTGCATACACGGACCGCATGAGGTGGATCCTACTTATGATCTCGTAGCCCACGGTATCGTGCGGTACGTCAAAATTCACCCGTAGACATGAATTGGGGGCCGGGAAAAGAGAAGTCTCGGATTCTCGGCCCCCAATTGTTCTGGGCTGTACCTGGTTCGCGCGCCGCCCGGTGGCCCGGATCTCGTGGTTTTCGAGACCCGGGAGTACGTCCCCGATCAGCGAGAATGAATGCTTGCCTCGCGCGCTGTCAAGCGCTCCTTCTACCCTGTCTACCTTTGGGCTGAGGCTGAACCGGTGGAGTGTCCGAGTCCGCAAGTTCGAGACGCGACAACTTTCCACGCTCATCGGTCGAATCTCCCGGATCTCGAAAACCACAGGCCCGGAGCACCCGCATGCGGTCTTGAGGATTCCGAGGCACTCAAACGAGATCCCTGGACTGAACCCCGTTTGCCGGTACCGAACCAGAAAGTGTTTACTTCGGTAGTGTCCTAAAGTTGCGTTGATGAAAAAGGGGGCTTTAGGCTGAGGAATGCTTTGGCGCTCGGATGGCACGAAATGCATCCGCAATAAGGGTAAACAGAAAAACGAGCTGTGGGTATGGACCTCGGAACGTTTCTGAAAAACCTGACAGTGATCTGTCTGGGGCGCTCGGCCAAAGTTTCATAATCGCCTCACACCCGTATTAGATGCGTTCGATCAAGAGAAAGTCAAACAAGCCAAGGGTAAGAGAACAATTCCCGAATCTTCCACGCATGATCGGTCAACCCCGCTTCCATCGCGGGGTTCCCCACTTATTGAAATGAGAGGGACGAGCTCGCCCTAAGGGACATTAAGCGTAGAATGCGTCCTTTTCCGGCCGGGCGTTAACCGTACGTAACGTCAGTGCTCTGTCCGACTTCGATGATATAGCCGTCAGGATCGCGGATGTAGCAGCGTATCTCGCCGTACTTGGGTATCGGTTCCGTGATGAACTCCGCTCCTCGACTTTTCCATAATTCATAGCACGCTTGAATATCCGCAACCCGGAAATTCATAAAGCTGTTGATGTGATTCGGGTCGGGGACGCTGAGCGTTACCGTCGGCTTATCCGGGGTCGGCCCGCCCCCAACGTTCAGAATCATCCAGATATTCGCAAGCTGAAGGTACCCAGGCGCGTTGCCGTCGCCCAGGCTCAGAATGCGAGCGCCGAACACCTTTTCGTAGTAGCGAGCCGATCGCTCGATGTTGGCGACGGTGAGAAACTGCGCGATGCTGATCCCCTCCTTCGGGGGCATCTCATAGCTCTTCTGTTCGATTTGTACGCCGTTCATTGACGACTCCTATGCCGATACAGTTTTCATTGAATTACGGTGTCCCGGGCTTCGTCCGCTTGGAGACGCCCTGCGCTTGCGAACCCGGCACCGTCGCGCTGACGCAGCCAACGTTGCGCTTTAGCTAAAAGGTCGATCTCGATGTCCCTCGCGACCGCAAGCAGCGCCCGGCTCGTTTGGATTAGGCATTAGGGTTGGCAGCCATCCGCCAGCCATTTAGCAAATAGATCAATCCGAGATTGAGGCCAAGGACCTTCTCCTCGTGGAGGTGGTGGCGGCATAACCGCGCCACCAATTCCTCGAATACGGTCGTAGATGGCCGATGCGTGTGCCTTTACTTCGTCATAACTCGCCAGGTTGAACCCTTTTTTCATCCCCTCAATGTCTCGGTCGGTAAAAAGCGGGCGAATGTCCGCTGCGAAGCTGGTTGTCTTGCTCATGTGCGTCCTCCTCCGTCATTGTTTCCTTGCGCCTTTGCGCCGCCTGATGTACCACCCTGCCATTGGATCATGTATTACGTTCCCCCGCCGCCCAGGCCGGAAGAGGAGAAGAAAACGGGCCGATACAGGAGCGGACCAAGCGGCCGCGCAGTAAGGGCAATGCACTCAGTTAGGCGAAGCTGGCGAAGAGCCGCTCTGGCGGGCCATTTCGGCAGCGCGCGCGGCGCCCTGCACGGCCCCACGCCGGCCGGGAGCATTCGCCAGTGCCGTCTGGAATTCCTTCAGGGCCAAGTCCGGATGATTCTGCTCCAGGAGTAAGCACCCAAGCTGCTCGCGGGCCGGAATTATAGGTCCCGGGGTGACCGGGAGTTTCTCAATTGCGTCCTCTTTGTCGGCGGCTTGACGTAGCAGATATAAGGCCTGGTCCCGATTCCCCTCCTGCTGAGCGCTCCACGCCATGACCTCCTGCTTCAGAATATTCGTTTGGGTGGCCCAATAATCGTTGCCTGAGCTGCGAAGCTGCTCCTCAATCTGCAGCAGGCGATCGACTGAACTGCGAGCTTCAGCGCCGTGGCCGCTCCGAGCGAGTCCTATACCCCGGGCCCAAACCGCTATGGCGACCACCTGGCCCGGGCCTGCCGTCGGAGCAACGATCCTGGCCGCCTCGTCCCATTGACCTCGCTCAACCGCATACCGGATTGGCATCGCTGTAGAAGCGTACGCCGTCTTGAAACCACCAGCTTCTGCCTTCGACGTGGCCCTCAACTCTTCGATAACCTCCGCAGCCTGCGTGTACTCTCCATTCTGCAGGTACGCATAGACCAGGTAATCCATGGCGTGAAGTTCTTCCCCTATATCGCCCTGCTGGCGGGCCGCGTCTCGTGCGGCGAGGTTACTCGCGATGGAATCGTCCCACAGACCGAGTCGCGTGAAGATGTGCGATGGCATGTGCAAGGCGTGCGGGGCCGAAGGCGCAATCCTGGAGTAGTCTCGCGCCGCACTCAGCCCTCGGGGTGCAAGCTCGGCATTGTCGTAGGCGTGGATAAGATAATGAGGAATTCCCGGATGTTGCGGATGGGCCCGGTAAAGGGGCTCGAGCAGATCTGCCGCTTGTTTCTGCCTTGCATGCGTCTTGTCCGTCGGAGATGCGTTGGCCAACAACGCCAAGGCATAAAATACCTGCGCTTCCAGGTCGTCTCGGTTCTCCGCAGCCAGTTCGCCCATGGCGTCCGCGTATTTCATCGCCGCCGTGCGATACGGAACAGCAGGATCTTCATATACCAGACTCAAGGCGCTTATGAACATGCGCTCCCGTTTGCTTCCGGCCCCAATGCGTTGCGCCTGCTGAATCTCCTTTTGCGCAGCCGGAATCGCGGAGGAAGGCAGGGGTGGGTCCCAGAGTTGGTGAAAATGTGTCATGGCTATGCCCCAATGGGCCATCGCGCAGCCGGGGTCTTGCCGCAGCACATCGCGGAACCCGGTTTCCGCAGCGCTGTAAGCGAACGAGTGAAGCAAGGCGACTGCCCGGTCGAACTGTGGCTGAACCGCAGGATCGCAAGAAGTCGCGAACGATACCTGTCCCAGCTTCTCAGGAGGAGGGTGAGAATGCCCTTCTTCTTGTGCCCGGCAGAACGGAGCGCAGGTCAACACGAGAGTTAAGACCACTCGCCACCAGCGGTGCACGCACACCTCGCAGCGGCCAAAGCCGCTCTTGACCAGGATTCTACATGGAAAACAACCGGCGAAGGGCCATGATCAGAATGACCGTCTCGGCAATCGGAGGCGTGACGCACAGTCTCTCGGCCATATCTCTCGTCAAAAGGCCTTTAGTGGGGTAAGCCTCCTTTCCGGCCCCGCTAGACGGGAACCTCAAGGTTTACGAACATTCGGCGCCAGCGGTGGCGGGCCGACCTACAAACCGAAGGTATATAGCTCACCGTCATTGGACCCGACGTATACCACGCCGTTGGCCACGGCCGGCGAAGACTCGACAGCACCTCCCGTAGTGTAATTCCACAGGAGTGCTCCCGTGCTGGCGTTCAACGCGTATAGGTTACCGTCCCCGGACCCGACGTACAGCACGCCGTTGGCTACCGCCGGCGCAGGCCGGACATAGGGCCCCCCGGTCGTGTAGTTCCACAGGAGCGCTCCCGTGCTGGAGTCCAAGGCGTACACCTTATTGTCGTAGGACCCGACGTACACCACGCCGTTGGCCACCGCAGCCGGACCAGTGATATAGCTCCCCGTCTTATAGTTCCAAAGAAGTGCTCCCGTGCTGGCGTTCAAGGCGTACATCTTGAAGTCCGAGGACCCGACATACACCACGCCATTGGCCACCGTCGGCGAAGAATACACCCAGTTCGCCGTCGTGTACTTCCAGAGGAATGCTCCGGTGCTGGCGTTCAAGGCGTACAGGTTAAGGTCAAAGGACCCGACGTACACCACGCCGTTGGCCACCGCCGGCGAAGACCAGATCTGGTTTCCGGTCGTGTACCTCCACAGGAGCGCGCCCGTGCTGGCGTTCAAGGCATACACGTTATGGTCGTAGGACCCGACGTACACCACGCCGTTGGCCACCGCCGGCGAAGACTCGACATAGTCCCCCGTCGTGTACTTCCACAGGAGTGCTCCCGTGCTGGCGTTCAAGGCGTATACGTTATGGTCTTGGGACCCGACGTACACCACGCCGTTGGCCACCGCCGGCGAAGACCGGACATAGTCCCCCGTCGTGTACTTCCACAGGAGTGCTCCCGTGCTGGCGTTCAAGGCGTATACATTACCGTCGTAGGACCCCACGTACACCACGCCGTTGGCCACCGCCGGCGAAGAATTGACAAGGCCCTCCGTCATGTACTGCCAGTGCAGACGGAGGTTTAGGACCGTGGCGGGGGTCAGAACAAACTCATACGGGTTGAAACCCGTGTGACAGGGATCAAGACAAACTGTGCCCAATCGATAAGTGCCTTTGCGGGCGTGGGTGTTCCGGGGCACGACGGGCTGGGTTTTGGAACGACTGGTTGGGCCGTGGGTGGGACCGGGTTCTGCGCAAGGGCCGAGGTAACCAACATCCCGACCACCAGAGTTATGGTTGTCACGCGCGCCGGCGCACCGCAAAATATTCTGAAGAATTGCTGCTTGATATGCATGACATTGGCCTCCTTGCCATGTGTCGCGAAGGAAAACGGACCGAAGAGAAGGCCGCGCTTGGATGCCCGGGAGAAGGATGGTCGAGGGTCTTGTTCTCGCCGCGGGCATCGATCAGAGTGGGTCGGAAGAAGGCCGGCTAAAACTTCTCCGAGGCATCCACTGGAATTTCACACCTTGCGCCGAACATTTGTCGGTGACCTGCGTCGCAGAGTGATGTGACACACTGAGCAAGAGCTGGCAGCGATCTCTTGTTGGCGTAATCCGATAGCGCAAAGAACGTCCCGCCAGCGGTCAATGACTGTAACGGGGATATTACGCCAGCTACTCGCAGCGGTTCAGGTTTAATCGCGCGACTTCCGACGGTAAGCTATAATTCGGCGCGGTTCTGCATGCGAAAAGGAGACCGAACAGGTATGACGATTTTGCGTGCTTTAGTCGCTCAAGTTGTCATCTTGCTGGGATTGGCCGCGTTGGCCGGCGCGCAGTACAGCGCGCCAGTCTGGCAAATCCTGAATAATCCACCCGCATTTATCACGGACACGGCGATGGTGCTTACGGATGGCACAGTCATGGTGCACGAATACTGCACCTCCAATTGGCATCGCCTCACACCGGACAATCAGGGCAGCTATCTCAACGGGACCTGGTCAACGCTGGCCCCGATGCCGGCGGATTATGGGCCGCTATACTTCGCTTCTGCGGTGTTGCCGGATGGCCGCGTGCTGGTCGAGGGCGGCGAGTACAACTTCTGCCAGGGAGCGGAAACGGCACAAGGCGCGATCTACGATCCTGTCAGGAACACGTCGACCAACGTAAATCCGCCGGACGGATGGGCGGAAATTGGCGACGCGCCGTCGGTGATTTTATCCGACGAACCTTCATGATTGGGCAGTCGGGCTTTATGTCGCATAAGGCTTCCGCCTTCTTCAACCCGACAACCTTGACATGGACAATCAAAGGAAGCGGCAAGGCAGACGCGTTCGATGAGGAAGGAATGGAGTTGTTGCCGAACGGGATGGTGATGGTCGTGGACACTCACGACACTCCTAATTCTGAAGTGTTCAATCCCGACGATAGCCTCTGGACCAGTGCCGGCAGCACGATTGTCACTTTGGCGTCCGGGTCCGAGATTGGACCTGCTTTACTTCGCCCCGATGGCACCGTTTTTGCGATGGGCGCCACTGGCCACACCGCGATTTTCAACACCGGAACGGCCACGTGGGAGGCTGGACCTGATTTCCCCAATGGGGATGTTACGGTGGATACTCCTGCAGCAGTGCTGCCCAATGGAGATGTGCTGGTCGAAACTACCGGCCTCCGCCCGCCAGTCAGCTTTTATGTGTTCGACGGCACTAAGTTCTTCCCGACTCCCAATCCGCACAACACGGGAAGCGACGGCGGCATTGCGTTCGCCGGGCGTTTGCTGGTGCTTCCCACCGGGCAGATTTTCTTTACCCTGGCCGATGGCTCAAGCATGGATGCCGAGATCTACACGCCAAAGGTAACGTATCAGCAGGCGTGGGCTCCTACGATTCAGAGCGTACCGACCACGATCACTCGTGGCAACACCTATCAGATTTCAGGTACCCAATTCAACGGTGTGACCCAGGGGGCTGCTTATGGGGACGATGCGCAGATGAGTAGTAATTATCCTCTGGTACGGGTCACCAATAATGCAACTAGACACGTTGCTTATGCGCGGACGCACGACCATAGTTCAATGGGCGTTCAGACTGGCTCGCAGATTGTCTCGACTTTCTTCGACGTGCCGGAAACGATAGAAACGGGTCCTAGCAGCCTGGTGGTGGTGGCGAACGGTATTCCCTCCCAACCGGTCACCGTCACAGTGGAGTAATTAGAGGCGAAAAAAGAAGATTTCCGAAAAGACTGCGAGACTTGGGCGGTCGCCCGCGACATTTGCTGCTCTGCTTTGCGGGTCATAGAGAGCGTAGACCATCTTGTTTCGCGTCGACGGCTTTACGCCTAAACGACCGCTTTCGCCATAACGGTTGAGAACAGGATTACACTCAGAATCCCGCCCCGTCCGATTGCTTGTGTAAAGGCGATTTATCGCCAATAGCTTTGCTGTAAATCCTCGTTTCGGTTGGGGAAGCTTGGACTCCATGATCACATCACGAGCGACGAAAGTGTCCACCCACGATTCTCGATTCCCCATTCAGGGCGCCGGCAACTCTGGTTACGTGCGCGAGCCGGTAGACAAACGGACGAAATCGCCGCCCTGAATAACGTCGTGAATGCGATTGGAACTGCCCGTGCATTCGGACCCTCTTAGTCCAGATATCTTAGGGACGTGTGCTCGGATTGTGCGGCTTGGCCGGAGAAAACTCTCCGGCGACGGCGCGCTCGTGCAATTCCCAGGCCGACGCTCCCGCCTTGCGTGCCGCGATCATCTTTTCGGGATCCACATGCGCCATCATCATTCCGCGCGAGACTCTTAGGTGCTCGGTCGCGGTCCAGGCATCGCTGTAATTGCTCGCGTTGATCTCGACTCTGTTCTGGTCAGGATCCTCGTAATAGAGCGAGATGCCCACGCCATGGTCCGCAGCCCACACCGGCTGGACTCCTAAGTTCTTTAGCCGAACATACGTGCCCAGAAGGTCGTCCAAGGCGGCGCATTCGAAAGCAACATGCTGCAGTCCCGTGTGCCGGCGCCGGTCGGGGTCGACCGCGGCTCCCGGCACTTCAAACAACACCAGGCGATGATCCAGCTCATCGTTGCTGAGAAATGCAAAGGCGGAAAACGGCGCCCGGTCCTGTACTTCGGGCGGTACCGTCGCACGGTGGTTAACGCTCATGCCGAGCACTTTGCGATACCAGTCCGTCATGGCATCCAGGTTTGCGGTGGTAAGCCCGTAATGCTGCAGTTTGGGATGGATGGTGATCTCAGTGTTCATGGGAAGCTCTCCTTTTCGCTGGGGCCAATGGTGTAATGATTAGCCGGCTAACTAAAAGATGTTAGGTACCTAACAATAGTAGCAATATTTTGGGGGGCTTGGGAAATCCAGTTGACGTAGCAGATGGTTAGGCGCCAAACTTATTCCGGAGACCTGTCATGGGCATTCGAACGCCGGTCGAGCGTCCTCCGGGACCACCGCCTGCGGTCATGAAGAAAATTCGCCAGCGCCTCTCGGAACGGGAGGTGCTGGGGCTGAGAACGGTATTCACCCTGCGCGCGACTGCGCAACATGTTGACAACGCGATCAGCGAGTGGATGGCCGGTTCCGTGGGATCGGTGGCGCGTTATCAGATCCTGATGGCGCTGTGGGCGAGCGAAGGGAATGGCATCTCGCACAAGGACATCGTAGCGGCCATGGGCGTGACGCGCGCAACCGTGTCCGGCGTCATGGCAGCTCTCGATCGAGATGGTTTAGTGAAATCGCAAGTAGACGGCGAGGATCGGCGCAGGCTGACCGCGCGACTGACCGCGAAAGGCGAGGCCGTGATCAAAAGCAGCACAAAGTGAACCTGGTTAGGTTTCGTGCGGCCTTCGCGTCCATTACCTCGGAGGACTGGCGAACCTAATGGCACTCCTGCACCGTTTCCGAAAGGTGTTCGACGCCGCTGCTGAACCCTAACGGTTGTAACCAGGCCATTCCACTCACGATTCGGTACTGTCCTAATCACTTAAACTAGTCCTTTGGCAATCGCATTGCTAAGGTTCTGCTGTCGTTATTACTAGGCTCCAAATGTGGTCGCCTTCAGAGACGACGTGCATTACCCTCACGTCGGTTCCGCTTTCAAGGGCTGCGACAAGATCGTTCCTGTTTAGAAAGGCACTACAGGCGAAACGCTCACAGTCTTATTACAGATATTGCAATCGACTTGAAAGGGTGTTCCCTTGACGCTCCATCTTCACCTCTCCGTCTCTGTTGACCATGGTGCGATAATTACCCCCATGGCAAAAATATCCGGAAAAAATCGTAACCTTCCATGGATTGGATATCTACGGTGAGTTTACGCCAGCGACAAGGGGCGGAAGGATACGGTCTGGATCCCGATACACCAAGACAAACCGAAGAAGTTTAGAGTCCGTGAATCCCTCGCGTATGCCCGCGCTGTCGATATAGAATCGTCAGGATCAGGAGTAAGAGAAAAGCCCCGGTGCCAGCCGAGCCTCAACAACACGAGCAGTAACGCGGATATTACCGCAGGAGCCGAGTTGTGTCTACAGATTCTCCCGTTTCTCATTCTGCCTCAATGAACCGTTCGGCAAAACAAAACTGTTTCTCCGTCTGGAAGTTCAGCCAACAAATATCCATGCCATGCGTTACCTGTAAGCTCGGGAATGACACAGATTCCTTTGGTACGCCAAATGTGAACGTCGCGCCAGATAAAGGGATCGTCCATTCTTCTTTTTGTCCCAAATCGTCCAGATGACCAAGCGGACTTTTGAGCGTTGGGATCGCACCACAAGTACCCGCTGGTAGCACCTTCGATTCATTCCCCTTGGTGCCCCTTACTTATAATTCCGCGGCCATTCTGCACCACGCAGTCAAAATCCAGACGCAACTTCGGAAGAGATTTCATGCGTACATCTAGCCTCCCTCATTGGTTCGCTGGAAGCAGAGCAGTTAGCGGCCAAACTTCACTTGCAACCCCAGCGGCCATCGCGGGAGTTACGCGAAGCGATGATGGATGCGACAGAAATTATAGTGTGCGAAGTGCAGAGCGACAGCCGCCTTCAGGTTCTCCAACTTCTTCGAGAAAGCGTTCGTCAAACGGGTGAAGCGCCGCATCTGCATTCGCATAGTGAGGTTCTGCCGCTCCACGTGCGAAGTGCAGATGTGGTCTGGGTCGGGCCGTCCGTCGCGAATCTTGGATATGACCTCCATGATTCTTGGTGGGGAGTACCTTCCTTCGTCGTGTTGCCCGTAATCGCCAAACAACTTCACGAGCTGGGCGAAGTCGGCTTGACCGGCAAACACATCCTCGACTCCGCGCTGATAGAACACAAAGCCATCGGTTGTGAGTTGGAAGCGGGCATCCACGAGCCGCTTTTGCAAGTCGAGCAGGAAGGCATACGTGGTTTCGCGGGTGCGTTTGCCAACCACGTATGATGGCACCGACTTGGTTTCTTCATCTATCGCAACGAACACCCACTGATTGCCGAATTCCTCGGGATCGTCAACGCGGAGGTGCTTGTCTTTCTTGCCGACGTAGCACCACATTTCGTCAACCTGGGCGTACCTGATTCGCACGTCGCGCATGTGTGAGTCGAGCAGAGCAGCGCACTTCTCGCCAGTTTCTACTAACAAACGGCAGATCGTGTCGCGGTGGACGCCCGTCATACGCTCGGTGCTCCTAACGCTGGAACCTTCCAGCAGGGATGCGATTACAGAGAGTTTCTTTTCAGATGCGAGTCTGTACATTGGGCTTGCCTTTCTCGTGAGGCAAGCCGATAATGCTGTTTGCGGACTGACATTCTCGGCTTGCCGGGGTTGTTGGTTTCAGGGCCGTTGGGTGTTCAAGCACCTAACGGCTCTCGTCATTTGTGCTTCGGCTTGGTGGCGGCGGCATCATGCTCCTTTCAGGGATACGAACTTCTCTCTCCCGCGTTTTGTAATCTTGAATTCCTTGGGATGTGTGGCGAGTGCAGATTCAATTGCGGGTCGGCTCGCGTTCATGCCAAATTCCCTCAAGTGGGCCTCTAACTCATACACCCGAACTTCGGGGACCTGTTTGACAATCTCGCGAATCACTTGCCACAGAGGAAACTTGGACAAATTCAAATCGTCTGTTCCGACGACCACCCCAGCGTCCTGATATTTTTCCTCCAACTCCTCGGGAGACGCATACCAGTTGTTCGGATTGTCCTTGGTCGGAGTGTTGAACAAAAGGGCAAAGCCGATCTTGAGGCTGCGCTCTTTTGCCTCCATCTGCGCGGACAATTCGCGATAACGCTGGTACGCATCCCGGAGTTGGTTTAACTCCCCCAACTCTTTCGACATCTCTTCACACTTGCGAGAAGTCTGCTGCGTAATACCAAGCACAATGTCCTTGAATCTTGCCACGCCATCCACATTATACCCCGACATAAGATGTGTCAATAAAAATCTTATGTCGGCCTGGCGTACGTGGTTTCTTTGTGTTTTTTTCATTGGTAATTACCTCCTGTTGATTTAGGTTTTGTTGGTTGATTGTTGGGGTGGAATATGAAGCGCTTGGTGCTGGCCGTACTGCTTGTGGTCGGTTGTTTGGTAGCAGTTACCGGACGTGTGTCCGGTCAACCAAATCAAGCTACCAAGAACAAACAGAATCCAACCAACAACGCAGCGAACACGGTTCTCGCTTCCGAGCATGAAGGCGCTGCAAAGCATACTGCTGAATCCGACAATGACGCGCCACATTGGTACACACCCCTCAAAAGGCCCGAATGGTGGCTTGTTGGGGTTGGCATCGTCACGTTCATCGCTATCTGGCTTCAAGTGAAAGAGGCTGGCAAAGCCACGAAAGCAATGTTTAAGAGTATTGGCTTGCAAGAAACTGTCTTGCAGCAGTGGGTCGATGTTGTGAACTGGAGGACGAACCTCATCGTCCTTGAAGAACAGCGAGCGGGAGTAAGGATTAAGGTCGATATCGTAAACCCGACAAATTTCCCTCTCACCTTGAAAGATGCAAAGATCATCTTTGATAATCGGGTTACTTTTTTCTTTCGAGACGACTGTTTCTTGACGCCCAAGAATCCTTACACCGTAGAAGCCTCTCTCGAATTGACGAAGGGCCAATATGACTATATGTACGGGGCCGGAGTCCGCATTAGGGTCGAAGGGAATCTCCCGCACATCGGCTCCCTGCGTCGGCTTCAGCCGCAACGATTCTGCGGGACGCTGACATGCAAGGACGGGAAGGAGGCGCGTTTCGAGTCCGAAACGCCAGCAGCAGACGCCAAGCAGAAGGCATAACGCTGCGCCTAGCGTTTTCCACAGCCCGAATTTTCTTGATTTCAGATTAGGACAGTACCCACGATTCGGGTATGGCCCGGTCTGGGTTGTGGCGGAATCACGAGCCAACCGAATGTTGAGAAACGGCAGGTCGTTGCGGAGCTGCAATGGTTTTGCCGGGCGAAACGGAAGCGGGCACTGCGGGGACGCAACCATGCCGAGGGATGTCCCGGTGGGCTCATCGCGACGATGAACGGGGCGTGAGGACTCGTTCTTGCGCCGCCCAACCTCCATCGGATCGAAAGACCCCCATGCTTGAAAATCTCCGCCCGAAGGGCGGAATACTCACTAGCGGAGAACGTCGCTTCTCCATTTCAGGCTGAGCCAAGACATAGAAGTTCAATTCATCACTCGAAGATTACGTCCGTCATCTAAGCGAGATTTATGGACAAGTTCCTAAAGGAAGCGATTAGGGAAGCGAAAAAAGGGCTGGCTAAGAACGGCATCCCCATAGGGTCGGTGCTGGTCATTGGTCGCAAGATCGTCGGTCGCGGACATAACCAACGCAAGCAAAAAAACAGCGCGGTGCTGCACGCTGGAATCGACTGCTTACGGGACGCCGGAAGGCTCAAACCCGCACAATACCGTCGGGCCGTCCTGTACTCAACCCTGTCTCCCTGTGACATGTGTAGCGGTGCCGCGTTGCTCTACAAGATTCCCAGGGTCGTAATTGGAGAAAACCAGAATTTCAAGGGTCCCGAGAGATATCTTAGGTCGCGTGGCGTAAAGATCGAGGTTATTAACAGCGAGGAATGTATTGAGATGCTAGGGGATTTTATAGAAGCCCACCCAGAGGAGTGGTTCGAGGATATCGGCGAAGTTCGGATCAAGAATCGCCCCGGCCGGCGCGCGAGATAAAATCGTCGATTGACTCGGGCTCACGCCGCACTTGCGCTGTCCGAATCAGGCGTCTCATACTGAAACACCTCTTCCAGCGGCACTCCGAAGACACGGGCGATGCGGAAGGCCACCTCCAGCGAGGGGGAATATTTGTCCTGTTCGATGGCAATGACCGTCTGCCGCGTGACCCCGATCTTCTCGGCCAGCTGCTGCTGGGTCATCTCCGAGCCGAGAAAGCGCAGCTTGCGGACGTGGTTGCGGATCCGCCCTTTGGTCATCGCAAGCCTCGCCGGTAGTAAAAGAGCTGGGTAAGAAACTTCATCAGGTCGGCGATGACCATGACGAGCAGTATGAGGTTGACGGTAACGAAATTCGCAACCGCGATTCTGGTAGGAGCCGGGTGGCCCATGGCGACCCACACAATCACCAAAAAGGCGCCGCCAGCCAATAGGAAGTAAGCGTTTCGATATCCCTTGCATTCGATCAGGAACGTCGCGCTCGTCCTTGGGTTCCGGTTTCGACTCCAGAGCCAGCACAATGTGGTACGCGATTTCAATCAACACGATGGCAATGACCGCAAAAACCAGACGGCCGAAGGTCCCGCCTTCGAAGTCCGGCCTGCCAAGGTCCCGTAAGACGGCTACAAAGTAAGATCCAAAGACCACCACGAACGCTAGCAGCGATCCAAGAATGCTTTTCTCCTGGTAAGACATGGCCATAATCTTTGTCTCCTTTGAATGACATTTAGTAATCAATAGCAGACATAATGTAACGAATAAATTACTATATGTCAATAATTATTTACATCAAGTGTTCCACGTGGAACATCGGCGCCGCTACCGCGTCCGCCCGCGTAAGATAAGTCTTTGATTTCAGAGAGGATGCTCTTTGGACAATTCGATTCCCGTTCCTGTCATAACCGTCAACCAGCGAGGCGCGGCCCGGTTGCGAGGCGGACACTTGTGGGTTTACCGCTCCGACCTGGTCACGCCAATCGACGCTCCTGCCGGGTCATTTGTTCATGTGGTGGACCAGCGCGGCCGCAAGCTGGGTTCTGCGCTCTACAGCAGCGCCTCCCAGATCGCCATTCGTCTATGGACCGACGATGACATCGCGGAAGAACAACTTCGGTCCTCGCTGCGGGAGCGGATTGGCGTCGCTATCCGGTTCCGCCGCCAGCTCGTCCACGACAGCGACTCCTGCCGGGTCATCTTCAGCGAGGCCGACCTGCTTCCCGGTCTCATCGTTGACAAGTACAACGACGTGCTCGCGATGCAGGCGCTGACGCAGGCTTTCGACCGGGACGACTTGCGTCACGTCGTGGTCGAAGCTTTGGCGGAGCATTTTCCGCAGTGCAGCCTGATCGAGCGCGTGGACCCGCATATTCGCGAGCTGGAGCAGTTGCCGGAGCGGCAGTCGCAGCTGGTGCGCGGAAAGCGTTCCAGCACCACCTTCACGGTGAACGGTGTCAAGTTACACTTCGACGCGCTCAGCGGGCAGAAGACCGGCGCCTTCCTCGATCAGCGCGAGAACTACGCCGCTGCCGCGCGCCTTGCGCACGGAGCGGCGCTCGACTGTTTCACGTATCAGGGAGGCTTCGCTCTCCACCTGGCGCGCGTCTGCCAGAGCGTTACCGGGGTGGACTCCTCGCGCCCCGCGCTGGAAATCGCCGAGCAGAATGAGGACCTCAACCGCGGCGAGCATCGCTGCGGCGAGATCGAATGGATCGAGGCCAATGCCTTCGACCTGCTTAAGGACTACGCCACCGCCGGCCGTCAATACGACACCATCGTCCTCGACCCGCCCGCCTTTGCCAAGACCAAGCGCGCCGTGCCGACCGCTCTGCGGGGATACAAGGAGCTCAATCTTCGCGCCCTGAAGATGCTCCGTCCCGAAGGCGTCCTGGTCACTTGCTCCTGCTCGTTCCATGTCAGCGAGGCTGAGTTCCTGGAGATGCTGGGCTCGGCCGCTGCGGACGCGGGGCGTCGGGTCAGGGTTCTGGAGAAGCGTGGCCAGTCGCAGGACCACCCAGCTCTGCTGAATGTCCCGGAAACCGCCTATCTGAAGTGCATAGTTGTCCGTGTAATTGGTTGAAAATAAATAACTTATAATACATGTCATGATTCTCGCTCAGATATTGACAACGAGGCACTAATATTTTATGCTTCTTTTAGGCTAAGTTATGCGTCTAACTTAGCAGAGGTCGCTGAGACCAAAGATTCTTACTGAAGGAGTTGAAGATGACTGTGTTGACCCGTTGGGACCCAATTCGTGAACTGTATTCGTTGCAGAACCGCATGAACCGTTTGTTCGAAGAGCAGTACGGCGGCGGGAAGGAAGAATCGCTGACCACCGCTGGCGCGTTTGTTCCGCCGGTGGACATTTACGAAGACGAGCACAGCGTCCAGCTGAAGCTGGAAGTGCCCGGAATCGACGAGAAAGACCTTGACGTCAAGGTCGAGAACAACACGTTGACCGTTTCCGGCGAGCGCAAGTTCGAAAAGGAAGAGAAGGAAGAGAACTTCCGTCGTGTCGAGCGCCGCTACGGCAGCTTTGTTCGTTCGTTCACGTTGCCGAACACGGTGAGCACCGAGGGCATCAACGCCAGCTACGACAATGGCGTGTTGAGCATCCGGCTGGCCAAGCGGGCGGAAGCCAAGCCCAAGCAGATCAAGGTCAGTGTAGGCAGCCAGAAGAGCATCGAGGGCAAGAAGCCCGAGGGCCAGACCCATGCCGCCAGCAAGGGGCAGGTTGCCTGATCCAAGTTTCGCCCTGCGGTGAGGATTCCGCGAGGGAGACGAACTGGGGAGTTCTAGTCACCCCAACGAGTGCAAAACCGGCGCTCGTTGGGGGCCCGACAAAGAGGGAGGCGTAATTTTGCCTCCCTTTTGTTTAGCGACGGAACTCACCGGGGGCGAAAGCAGAGGCTAGGGATCAGGGGCCAGGGGCTAGAGCAGTTTCACTCCCGGTGTATTGGCAACGGGTGGAGCACACCTTTCAGGCGTGCATGACTGCTTGCAACTCTGGCGTCGCGTTTTAGCGCCTGAGGTAAGGTTTTGTTACAGCAGCGGCTGAAGCCGAGTCAGCTCGAATCCTAAAATGCACCGCTGAAACGGTGCTCCACCCGGATATACCAAATGTGAAAATGCTGTAGTGGGCCGCAATGTGTCGGCTGACGGCGGAGGGCAAGCCCCACGCCGCCAAAACCAGGCGCCTCCGCTGACAAGAGTGGTTGCAAAACGCTTTGCCGCCAAACTGGCGCAACCCGAGCGCCTCGGGCGCGTAAGATGATAGCCCACCGTTTCAACGGTGGGCAGGATGAGAGAGGAATCCGAGTCCTCCGGGAGTCTGTGTCGTACTCGAATCGAGAAGAGGCTGGGGAACAATCGTCCGAGATTCGCCTTGAATCAGCCGCGTAGCGGCGACATTTGTGTTAGCCGCGGGCGTAAGCCCGCGGTCAAGTGGGAGATAGACCGAGCCGCGGAGCGGCGGCACAAGTTATGACACAGAGACCCCGGGGACGGCATAGGATTTTCGTCTTGACGCCGCTGTTGTGCCGTGCCCGGGGCACTCGGTTGGAAACGACGTCCACCCACCGGTGAAACGGTGGGCTATCTTATTTCGTCCCGCCGGGCGGGACTGGCCCATTGCTGAATTCCCTTGTGATCCCCCAACAGCAACCCCGCGCCTTACAGAAAGCGCCGAAGGTTTGCTGATGAGGGAAGGAACTCTTCAACACAAGAGGGCCGAGCCCACGTCAGCTGGGCAGGGCAGCGCCATTGCACTTCATTTCGTGACAGAGGACGCCCATATCCAGTAACTGTAGAAGGAGCCGGAGCCATGAATCTGACCGTACAAATTCCTGATGACCTCGCCAGCCGGCTGAGCGCGGCGGGCGCCGACCTGTCGCGTCGCGCGCTAGAGGCGTTCGCGTTGGAGGAATACAAGACTGGTCATCTCACGCAGGCCGAACTGCGGCGCCTCCTGGGTTTTGGAACCCGGTATCAGCTCGATGGGTTCCTGAAGGCCCATAATGTATGGATCGATTACACTTTGGAAGACGCCGAACGCGAACGTGAAGGCCTCGAACGCTTGGGGTTCTGACCGGTGCGGCTCGTCATCGCCGATACCGGGCCAATCAATTATCTCGTCTTGATCGAGCACATCGATGTGCTTCCGACTTTATTTCAGAAGGTAATCCTGCCATCCGCTGTGCAACGAGAGTTGGATGACCGGGATGCGCCGCAGAAGAGGTCACCGCTGCCGAAAGGAAACTCGCTGGCCTGTTTGCTTTGAAAGGGCGCGCCTTCAGGCGCGCCGCAAGGCGGTTGAAACCCGCTTGGCTTTAGCCACCGAGGGGACTCGCTTTCCCGCATTTGAAATGCGAGTTCCCTCAGGGGCTAAAGCCGGCGTCAAGACGGGCAATCGGCGCGGCTGAAGCCGCGCCCCTTCAAAGAGGAACGTTATCGAATCTACGCCATTCCTGACACTCCATTGCCCGGATGGCCCTTCACAGAGAAGCATGCCCCAACTGGGCGTAGTGATTAGGAAGAAAGAACTTCCAGAACGGCGCCTCCCACCTTTCGCCAAAGGCGGGCGAAAGATGGGGCACCCGGCCGCGCTAGAATTGGTAAAGGTGACCTTGTCACCGCGATCAGCTCATTGCTAACCCCTGACCCCTAGCCCCTAGCAACTGGAGTGAAAACATGGCAATTCGTTGGGACAAATTAACTGTCAAGGCACAGGAGGCGATGCAGCGGGCGAACGATCTCGCCAGCGAGCATGGTAATCCGGAGCTGCAGCCGGTCCACATTCTGGCGGCGCTGATCGAGGACCGCGAGGGCATCGTTCCGCCGCTTCTGGAGCGCGTGGGATTGCACGTGCCCACGGTGCAAGCTGAGGCGATGCGCGAGATCGAGAAGCTGCCGAAAGTTTCCGGCGGCGGCGCGACGCAGGCGCATCTTTCCGACGCCGCGTCCCAGACGCTGGAGAACGCCTTCAAAGAGGCGTCGAACTTCAAGGACGACTACGTCTCCACCGAGCACATGCTGCTCGGGATTACCAAGCTGAAGCGCGATCGCGGCCAAGGAGATCCTGGCCAAAGCGGGCGCAACCTACGACAATATTCTGCGCGGTCTGACCGCGGTGCGCGGCAACCAGAAAGTCACCGACCAGAATCCCGAGGCGAAGTATCAGGCGCTGGAGCGCTACGCCAAAGACCTGAACGAACTGGCGCGTCAAGGCAAGCTCGATCCGGTGATTGGCCGCGACGAGGAAGTGCGCCGCGTAATCCAAGTGCTGTCGCGCCGGACGAAGAACAACCCGGTGCTCATTGGTGAACCAGGCGTTGGCAAGACCGCGATCGTGGAGGGTCTGGCGCAGCGCATCGTCTCGGGCGACGTTCCCGAGCAGCTCAAGAACAAACGCGTGGTCTCGCTCGACCTGGGCGCGATGCTGGCGGGAGCGAAGTACCGTGGCGAGTTCGAAGACCGGCTCAAGGCGGTGCTGAAGGAGATCGAGCAGTCGCAGGGGCAGATTATCCTATTCATCGACGAACTGCACACGCTAGTTGGCGCGGGCGCTGCCGAAGGCGCGATTGACGCCTCCAACATGTTGAAGCCGGCGCTGGCGCGCGGCGAACTGCGGGCCATCGGCGCGACTACGCTGAACGAGTATCGCAAGTACATCGAGAAGGACGCAGCGCTGGAACGCCGTTTCCAGATCGTGTTTGTTGGTGAACCCAATGTGGAAGACACCATCGCGATCCTGCGCGGGCTGCGCGAGAAGTACGAAGTGCATCACGGCGTTCGCATCAAGGACTCGGCGATTGTCGCAGCCGCAACGCTGTCGCATCGCTACATCTCCGACCGCTTTCTGCCCGACAAGGCCATCGACCTGATCGACGAAGCCGCGGCTTCACTGCGCATTCAGATCGATTCCATGCCAACCGAAATTGATCAGCTTGAGCGGCGCGGGACGCAGCTCGAAATCGAGCGCCAGGCGCTCAAGCGTGAAGACGATGCCAACTCGCGCGAGCGTTTGGGCGCGGTGGAGAAGGAACTGGCGCACATCAAGGAAGAGGCCAACGCGCTGAAGGCGCGCTGGAAGCAGGAGAAGGAAGCCATCGCCAAAGTGCGCGAGCTGAAGGAGCGCATCGAGCACGTGAAGCTGGAGGAGCAGGAAGCCACGCGCAAGGGCGATTACAATCGCGCCGCGCAAATCAAGTACGGCGAACTGCCGCAGCTCGAAGCTGAGGTCGCCAAGCTCAGCGCGGCGATGGACGGCAAGCAGTCGCGCATGCTGAAGGAAGAGGTTGACGAGGAAGACGTCGCCAAGATCGTCAGCAAGTGGACCGGCATTCCAGTTTCGAAGATGCTGGAAGGCGAAGTGAAGAAGCTGGTCACCATGGAAGACCGTCTGCGCCACCGCGTCATCGGCCAGGACGAGGCGATTGAACGCGTCGCCAACGCCATCCGCCGTTCGCGCGCGGGCCTCAGCGATCCGCGGCGGCCGATTGGCTCGTTCATCTTCCTGGGACCGACCGGCGTCGGCAAGACCGAGCTGGCGCGCGCGCTGGCCGAGTTCCTGTTCGACGACGAGCACGCCATGATTCGCATCGACATGTCCGAGTACATGGAGAAGCACTCCGTGTCGCGGCTGATCGGCGCGCCTCCCGGCTATGTCGGCTACGACGAGGGTGGACAACTCACCGAGGCCGTCCGCCGGCGTCCGTATGCGGTCGTGCTCTTCGACGAAATCGAGAAGGCGCATCCCGACGTGTTCAACATCTTCCTCCAGATCATGGACGACGGCCGCCTGACCGACGGCAAGGGCCGCCAGGTCGATTTCAAGAACACGATCCTGATCATGACGTTCGAACATCGGCTCGAGTTACCTTCAGGACCTGGCGCAGCGCTCGCCGGAGCAGATTGCCGAGGCGCACCAGCACGTGATGGAGGCCTTGCGCGCGAACTTCAAGCCGGAGTTCCTCAACCGCGTGGACGACATCGTCATCTTCAATCCGCTGGGCAAGGAGCAACTGACGAAGATCGTGGACCTGCGGCTGGAGGACTTGCGCAGGCTGCTGGCCGATCGCAAGATCAGCCTGGAGCTGACGCCCGCAGCCAAGGAACTGGTCTTCACCGAAGGCTACGATCCCAACTACGGCGCGCGTCCGCTGAAGCGGGCCATCCAGCGCGTGATCCAGGACCCGCTGGCGCTGAAGATCCTCGACGGCGAGATTCTGCACGGCGATCACGTCATCGTGGACGCAGCCAAGAAGGAGCACAAGCTGACCTTCAAGGTGGCCAAGCGCGTCGGGGAACCTGCGCCTGCCGCGGCGAAGAAGTAGTCAGTTGCAATTGGCGACGGCACAGTTGGAAGGCTGTGCCGTTCTTACTGTGCCATGCCCTGGGGCTTGGAGCGCCGGCGCGGTGGACACGACATCCACTCGTTACATTGAGTTGGTTGCCACCGGCAGTCAGGCCCTGCTATCGAAGGCACACCGCTGCGAGATGCTCTTCAAAATGCTGGAGGATGTACGCCGGCGCTGCCAGCGGGTGGTCATCGGGGCACCGTTGTAAAACTTGACGTGCATATATATACGGTAACTTGACACCGATACAGGGGGCGGCATAGATAACTTGACTGATGCAATTTGACCCCGCAGATAACTTGACACACTATAACTTGACATAATCGCGCGGGGCTGCCGGTGAACATCAAGCCCCAACGCGGGAGTCTCAGGAAAGCCGTCGCGGCTCCAATGAGCTAGGTACTGCCGGCTGTTGACTGACCACCGCCGCAGGCCGCGTCCAGTTAATCGACCGGCATGGCGCGACCTCGTTACGGCTTTTCGGATTATCTCCAAGAGCCGGCGGTGAGCCTACCTCGTTCTATGTTCTATGAGATTTCTGAGGGGAAATAAATGTTCCATGTGGAACAATTGCAGTTAAACATAATGCAATCATGCCCTTAGCATAGACTTCCTTCTTAGGGGAAGGTCAGGGATAAGATTGTTTCTCGTTGGAACGATTGCCAGCAAAAAATCCAATATCTACCGGCGTGTCAGAATTCGCCGCTTTCCCTCGCAGCTATTCACAACATTCGCACCAGCCCAACTTTCTGCCGAATCAGCATGTTCCGCCGCAAGAGCAGAGTCTTGCACAGTTTTTCCTCGACAAATTTCCCGTCGAGGTGACTCTGCCGTTGCCCAAGCGTGCCGCACAGTCTAAGCTTGCGGCTAGCCAATTTTTCCAGGTACGCTTTGCTCATTGCTGGGAACCCGGAGCCGTCGTGCGGACCCGGCAACTGGTTCCTCGGGCTTAACCCTTAATTGTTGACAGGCGGCTATGTAGGCATATGTCCCGGGTCATTGCAGTCACGAACCAGAAGGGCGGGGTCGGCAAGACGACGACGGCCATCAATCTCGCGGCCTCGTTCGCATCGCGCGGCGCGCCAACGCTGCTGGTCGATTGCGACCCGCAGTCCAACGCGTCCAGCGGACTCGGCTTTGCGCGCGATCCCGAGCGCCCCAGCACCTACCAGGTCATCCTCGGCGAGATCGCGGCCGAAGCGGCGCTGCTGCCGGCCGAGGTGGCCAACCTCAGCGTGATCCCGTCGCACAAGAACCTGATCGGCGCCAACATCGAGCTGGTGACGCTCGAACACCGCGAGTACCGTCTGCGGCGCGCGCTCGACCCGTTACGCGAGCGCTTCCAGTTCATCGTCTTCGACTGTCCGCCGGCGCTCGACTTGCTCACGCTCAACGCGCTGGTTGCCGCCGACTCGGTCCTCATCCCGATGCAGGCCGAGTACTTCGCGCTCGAAGGCGTCACCGAGCTGCTGGACACGATCGAGCGCATCCGCGTCGAGCTCAACCCCGGCCTCGCCATCGAGGGCGTCGTCCTCACCATGCTGGACGAGCGCACCAACCTGGCGCAGTCGGTGGCGTCGGAGCTGCGCGGATTTTTCGGCGACCTGATGTGCCAGACCACCATCCCGCGCAACATCCGTCTGGCGGAAGCGCCGAGCCACGGCCAGCCGGCGTTGCTTTACGATCCGCACGCGCGCGGCACGGAAGCGTACCTGAAACTGGCGGAGGAGCTCATGGGGCGGGTCGAGAAGCGGGGTCAGGGGCCAGGGGTCAGGGGCCAGGGATTGGAGTAGTCATACAATGTGGGATATACCCCATTGTGGGATATAAAGCGGTTGCGGTTTTGGACGGAGCGCGACCGAGTCCGGCACGCGCGGGACGGTTCCTGTACCAACGGCGGGGATAAAAATCCCGCTAGTAAGGGTGCTTGTGCCCTAGCAACTGTCATTACGAGCGCCTGGGTTTGGGCGCGAGGAATCTGCTCTCCGTTGAATCGGCAAAAAACAGACCCCTCGCTGCGCTCGGGATGACACTCCATGGTGAAGCGAGATGATTTTCATCGCTAGTATTGTTTTGCTAATTGCTAGTTGCTTCTTATGCTGCCACAAACCACAACGCGCACGAGGCCGACCGCATGAAGGTCTTCCTCTCGCACAGCACCAAGGACGCGGACTTCGTCGAGAAGCTGGCCCTGGCTCTCGAAGCCAACAGCTTCACGCCCTGGCGCTGCGAGGTGGACATCGACAAGGGCGAGAATTTCGTTGCAAAGATCAACGAAGGACTGGCGCAATCGGATGTGGCGTTACTGGTGTGGTCGCCCGAGGCCGCCAAGTCAGCCTGGACCGAGGAGGAATGGACCGCGCTGCTGGCGCGCCAGATAGAGGAGCATAAGGTCCGCCTCGCCATCGTCATGCTGCGCGACTATCCGCTGCCGCCCGCTGCTGCGCACCAGCAACTGGATTGAAGCGCGCTGGGACCAGGCAGCTGGCATCCGCGAAAACGCTCGAGTGGCTAAGGGCCGGCAAGCGGCCCAGCGGCTTTCGGGACTGCGCGCGCCGGTTTATCTGCCCGAATACCGCCCGCAGGATTTCGTCGGCCGCAGCGCTTACCTCGCCACCTTGCGGGACAAGCTGGTCGCCGAGCCGGGAGTGTTTCTGCTCTACGGCGAGCCGGGAGCGGGCAAGTCCACGCTTGGCGCTGCAATTCGCCTGGGAGGCGCAGAAGGACTTCGACGCCGTCATTTTCCAGACCTGCGGGCAGCGCCTACTGGATGCGATCACCGCGGAGATGGTTGGAGCGGCTGCCGATCGACGTCAAGACCCTTCCTCCCGAGGAGCAGCGCGCCGCGGCCAAATCCTGGCTGCGCGAGCGGCAATCGCTTCTAGTGTTGGACGACGTGTGGTCGCCGAGGTGAAGAACTTGCGCCTGGGCCGCCATGCTCCGTGCTGTATACCTCGCGCAACTAATTCACTGCCCTGGATTTCGGCAAAGCAATCCACCGAAGTAGAGAAGGTTCACCGAGGCGGAAGCGGAGGAGTTGTTTCATTCCTATCTGGATCCGGTGTTTGGCGAGAGCGAGGTCACGCGGAAATCGCGATGCGCTGCTCAGCTTTGCCGCGCGGGTCGAGATGCTACCGATTGCAGTTGCGGTGGGGCAAGCCTGCTGCGGGAAAAGTCGGCCAGCGCTTTGGGGCGAGCGGTGCTCGAAGATGAGGATGGATGCCTTAACAGACGGCTCCAAGATGTGCACGCGCTTTCGGCACGGCCATCGCGTCGCAGCCGGAGCGCGAGCAGAAATTGCTGGCTGCCGGAGCGGTGTGCGTGCAGGAGGGCTTCTGGCTGCCGCTCGCCGCCGAGATCGCAGAACTCAGCGAAGACGATGCGGAAGACGCAGCCGACCGGTTGGTGCATTCCTCGCTGTTGCGGGTGGTTGACCGCGAGCGACAGCGCTTTCAGATGCACGCTTTATTGCGAGACGAGGTGCGCGCGACACAGCGTGACGATGGTCTCGGAAAATTACAGGAACGCCATGCGGCGGCGTTGGAGCGCTTGTTCAAGGACTGGGAGACGCGGTGGCAGGAGTGCGGTGAGTGCTTCGACGAGTTGACTGCTGCTCTTCACTTCCTGATAGAAGCTGGGGCCGACGACCGTTTTCTTGCTCTGGCCGACAACGGTTACCGTGCGACGTTCCGGACCGGCGACTTTCAAGTGGCGCTCGAAGTCGCCAGAATCCAGGAAAGGTTTTGGGAAAGACCCACTAAGACTCGAGGAGAGGAGACGGTCCCCGCTCTCCAAGTTCAAGCTTCCATCGCCATTCGGAGCCAGGATTGGAAGGCCGCGGCTGACGCGCTCCGGAGAGG
Organism: uncultured Acidobacteriaceae bacterium; assembly: GCA_963791975.1. Classification (GTDB taxonomy): domain Bacteria; phylum Acidobacteriota; class Terriglobia; order Terriglobales; family Acidobacteriaceae; genus Bog-257. Next base: position 1,427,136 of record CAWBUJ010000001.1, read on the forward strand.
CGTGGCCGTTGACCCGACCAATGCCTTGTTGGCTGCGGCATTGCGCGGAGTCGAATTCGAGCAGAGATTGGCTGACAATTACGTCCACGCTCGCCATTCCTTGGCTTTACGTAAGAATCAGGAATGCTTGGAGTATCTTCGGCTTATTCAACAGTGGAGCCCACACTATCGGGACGTGGAGACGCTTGTAGCCGACTTGGCTCCCGATGCCTCGAAGGATTCGAAGGCCGAGAGCGAGCAGTCGGCCAAACGAAAGGAAAGTCGCTCGCGGACTGTTAAAGGCCCTCGACGCAAAGGTACGGCTGGTGCACGGCTGAGCAAGAAGATCTTCCTTAGCTATCGGCACGACGATACAACGTCCGGCTACGGATTGGGACTCTACTCTGCGCTTAAGACTTGGTTTCCAGGGCGGGTATTCATGGACATCGAAATAGAACCGGGCGAAGACTTTCGGCTGGCCGTGCATGACCGCCTTGAGACCTGCGTGGTGTTAATTGCACTCATCGGTAAAGTGTGGCTTTCCGTCGCTGATCCAGAAGGGCAACGTCGGCTCGAAGATCCCAGCGATCTATTGCGAATAGAGATCGCCACTGCGCTCCAGCGAAACATACGGGTCATACCTTTCGTGGTAGACAACGCTAGGATGCCGGCGGCCGAGGAACTACCTGAAGACCTAAAACCCCTGGCCTACAAGCTGGCGGTGTTTGCCGGGAGATCGAACTGGGATCAGGAGTGCGAGAGAGTGAAGAGGTCGATAGCCCAACTCATAGGTCGTCCTAAGAAACTAAGAAGCTAGGACGCTACTTTGGTATGTGGAGCCAAATCGTGATAAGGGAAAACGAAAAAGCGGGAGCCTCAACTTTGGAACTCGACAGTCGCGGCGGACTGCAGGCCAGCTACGGTAACCAAGCGCTGATTCTGCGAGAGTGGGGACGCTTGGAGGAGGCGCTGGCGCTGCTCAAAAAGCAGGAAGGCCTATGCGTTGAGTTGGGAAACAAGGATGGCCTCCAAGCCAGCTACGGCAACCAGGCGCTGATCCTTCGAGAGTGGGGGCGGCTGGAGGAGGCTATGGCGCTGCTCAAGAAGCAGGAAGCCATATGCCTAGAGCGGGACGACAAGGACAGCTTGCAGCGCAGCTACGGCAACCAGGCACTGATCCTCAGGGAGTGGGGGCGGCTGGAAGAGGCTATGGCGCTGCACAAGAAGCAGGAGGCCATATGCATGGAGATAGGCAATAGAAACAGTCTGCAAATCAGCTACGGCAATCAGGCAAACATTGTGTACGCATGGGGGCGGCTGGAAGACGCAATGGCCTTGTATTGGAGGCAACAAGTAATCTCTCAAGAGTTAGGCGACAAGCGGGGACTGCAGGCCTGCTACGGCAACCAGTCGCTGATCCTGAAGGCGTGGGGGCAGCTGGAAGAGGCGCTGGTCGCTGCACAAAAAGGAAGAGGCAATTTGTCGTGGAGATGGGCACTAAGAGCGGACTAGGGTATTGCTACCGGAACTGGGGCCTACTTGGCGCGGGCGCAGGGCGACAGAAAAACCGAGAAGGAGAAGCTGGCGCAGGCGCTCGCCATCTTCACCGAATTGAAAATGCCGCGCCAGCGCGACGCGGTGCAGAAGGAGTTGGAGAAAATCAGGGATTAGGGGTCAGGGGCTAGAGGCTAGTTCCGGAAATGCTGATCGAGAATTGGTTTGAAGGGGCGCGGCTTAAGCCGCGCCGCAACGGATACCAAGGATGCCGGCTTCAGCCGCCGAGGGACCTCGCTTTGGTATGAGGAAAACCGAATTCCCGCAGGGGCTGAAGCCCGCTCCATACGAGCGCTTAATGGCGCGGCTAAAGCCGCGCCCCTTCCAAGACGGTCGCGACGGAGCAGGTCAATCGCGGGTGCAGGGCGACAGGAAGACCGAGAAGGAGAAGTTGGCGCGGTCGCTCGCCATCTTTACTGAGCTGAAGATGCCGCGGGAGCGCGATGCGGTGCAGAAGGAGATGGAAAGAGGGGCTAGGGGTCAGGGGCTAGGGGCTAGGGTGGAAGGGCCCAGCGCTTCCACCGAAACAGCAGGTCCCTTCGCTCGGGCTGAAGCCCTCGGTCGGGATGACAGTTTCGTTATTTGAGGAGGAGTGTTGGAGGCGCGAACGAGAAGGAGAAGCTGGAGCAGGCGCTCGCCATCTTTACTGAGCTGAAGATGCCGCGCGAGCGCGACGCCGTGCAGGAGGAGATGGAAAGAGGGGCTAGGGGTCAGGGGCTAGGGGCTAGGGTGGAAGGGCCCAGCGCTTCCACCGAAACAGCAGGTCCCTCCGCTCGGACTGAAGTCCTCGGTCGGGATGACAGTTTCGTTATTTGAGGAGGAGTGTTGGAGGCGCGAACGAGAAGGAGCAGCTGGAGCAGGCACTCGCCATTTTTACCGAACTGAAGATGCCGCGCGAGCGCGATGCGGTGCAGAAGGAGATGGAAAGAGGGGCTAGGGGTCAGGGGCTAGGGGCTAGGGTGGAAGGGCCCAGCGCTTCCACCGAAACAGCAGGTCCCTCCGCTCGGGCTGAAGCCCTCGGTCGGGATGACAGTTTCGTTATTTGAGGAGGAGTGTTGGAGGCGCGAACGAGAAGGAGCAGCTGGAGCAGTCACTCGGGGGCCGCAAACGAAACAGCAGGTCCCTCCGCTCGGGCTGAAGTCCTCGGTCGGGATGACAGCTTCGTTCTTTGAGGGGCCCGGTATTGGGGCGAGGATGCTTGAAGCGCAAAATTTGCGATGTCGAGATTGTGTTGATTGCTAAATGCTAATTACTAAATGCTAAATGCTAATTGCTAAATGCTAATTGCTAAATGCTAATTGCCAAGGACGTTTCTTATGACGGAAAAACGCAAAGCTCTGGGACGCGGGTTGGAGTCGTTGTTGCCGCCGCGTCCGTTCGCCATCACACCCACCCTCTCGCCAAGACCGGGCGAGAAGGGTGGGGCGCCCGAGGGAGGCGAGGCATTCTCGGCCGATGAGCAAGCGGCTCCAGGCGGAGGCGCGCCTTCGCAGCCGACCGTCCTGTTGCCGGGCGAGTCGGTGCAGGAGTTGAGGATCGACCAGCTCGATCCCAATCCCTACCAGACGCGCGCCGCGATGAACGAAGAGGCGCTGGCCGAGCTGCGCGAGTCCATCGCGTCGATGGGGGTGATCGAGCCGATCATCGTGCGGCGGAATGCGGAGGCGGAGGGGCGCTACCAGGTGATTGCCGGGGCGCGCCGGGTGGAGGCGTCGTCGCAATGCGAGAAGACCACAATACCGGCGATCGTCCGCCAGGTCTCGAACCAGCAGGCCATGGTGATGACGCTGGTGGAAAATTTGCAGCGTGAAGACCTGAACCCCATCGACGAGGCGCGCTCTTATCAGCGGCTGGCGCAGGAGTTCAACCTCACCCAGGAGGAGGTCTCCAAGGTCACCGGCAAGGAGCGCTCCAGCATTGCCAACCACCTGCGGCTATTGCGGCTGCCGGAGCAGGTGCAGAAGCTGGTGGCAAGTAACGTTCTGAGCATGGGCCACGCCAAGGTTCTGCTGACGATTTCCGAGAACGTACCGGAGCTCTGCGTGCGGGCGGCGTCCAAGGCGACTGGGCTCACGGTGAGGCAGACCGAGGAGCTGGTGATGAACCTGACGCAAGTCCAGCCCAGGACGAAGAAGGAACGCATCGTCGATCCCAACGTGCGCGAGGCGGAGCAGACGCTGCAACGCGCGCTGGGGGTGCGGGTCATGATTAACGACCGCAAGGGCAAAGGCAGGATCGTAATGCAGTACAAATCGCTGGAGGACTTCGACCGGATTCTGGAGGCTATCGCCGGGGAGTGAAGCGCTGATACACTCGGGCTTGGCCTGGGGGATGCTATGCGGTTGCCGAACGGGACGAAGATGCGGTTGTGGTTGCGCGGGGTTGCGATATCGGGTGCGATGGCGGCGTGTCTGCTGCTGGCCGGCTGCGGGGCGAACTCGAATCCACCGGCGCCGCCTCCGCCACCGGCCAATCCCATCGGCCATGCCTATTTCACCTCGGCGAACGGTCTGTATGGCTACGCGATCGCGGCCAGCAATGGCGGCCTGGGAGCGGTGACGGTGCCCACAACCGCGCCCGGCGGCACGGCCATCGTAGGCGATGGCCAGGGCAAGCATCTTTATACGTTGACGTCGAACGGGCAGATATACGGCTACGCCGTTAACACCACCGACGGCAGCCTGACCGGCATCACGGGGTCGCCGTGGGCGGGCGCGGGCGTGGGGAGCGCCTACATGACGGTCGATTCCGCGGGCAAGAACCTCTATGTGCCGGCGGTGCAAGACCTGGTGGTTGTGCCCTATGGCATCGGGTCGGGGGGCGCGTTGAACATCGGGTTGCAAGCCGGGACGCCGGCCGCGCCGCAAACCGCGACCGTCGATCCGACGGGACAATTTTTGTATGTGCCGATGGGCAAGACCGGCACCCAGCTCTTCCAGATCGCATCCGGCGCGCTGACCAGCGTGGCCACGATCCCGCCGCAGGGCCAGGCCGGGGCAGTGTATATCGCCATCACGCCAGCCGATACCTTCGCCTACGTCTCCGACGGGGTGAGCGGAGTGGCGGGGTATTCCGTCAACGCCACCACAGGTAACTTGACACCGCTGGCCAACTCGCCCTTCGCGGCGGGCACCGGCCCATCGGCCCTGGCGATGACCTCCAACGGCAAGTTTCTCTACGTGGCCAACGCCACCGGGCTGGTGTCGTTCGCCATCAACGCGGACGGCTCGCTCACCTCGATTGGCACGCCCTTGACCCTGGCGAGCGCGCCAACCGCCATGAGCATCGAGTCGACCGGCTCGTACCTCTACGTGCTTACCCTGAATTCGGCGGTGATAACCATCTACCAGATCAACGCCACCACCGGACTGTTGACCTCCGAGACCGGAATCAGCCTGCCGGCCAATCCCACGGGAATTGCGACCACGCCGTAGGAGAGCGGCTGCTTACGGTTGAACCACGCGAAGCCCCAGGTGCTTCTCGAAGGGATCGAAGTCGTGGTCGCGATGAAGCAGCCAGTGCCGGGTTTCGATGCAGTAGGTTGCGATCAGGCAATCGATGGTTTTGCGCACGGCATGGCCATGGGCGCGCAGCCACCGGTAATTCTGCGCCGCGGCGACGGCCAGATCGATTCCACCGGTTGCGAAGACATGAAACTTGGCAATGTCGTGCCGCACCTGCTGGAAGGCGGCATCCTTGCGAATACCCTGAAGCAGCTCACAAAGGATGAGGTCGGTCAGCCCCAGGCGTTGCCGGCCCAGCGCCTGATCGAGCCAGGAAGTGTGAGGGTTGGCGGTTCCTGCCAGGTAGTCAATCCAAACGGTGGTATCGACGATGACCATGGCCCCGGCCTAGTCGGAGAGAGAATCCAAGCGGGACCGGCGCAGATCGCCCTCCCATATCACCTTGCCGCGCAGGCGGCGGATGGAGGTCTGAGCGTGCGTCTGTAACAACAGGCGCAGGGCCTTTTCCACCGTCGCCTTCTTGGTGACGGCTCCGCTCGTGTGCATAGCGCAAGTCTGTATGCAGTGAGCATCGCGTCGACGGGCTCGTACCTGTACGTGCTTAGCCTGAATTCGGCGGCGATAACCATCCCCCCACATCGATGCAAGCACCCTGGAACGATCCGGCAAGCGCTCACGGGGTCACAGACTGAATGACCTCTTCCCCCTTCATGGAGATGGTGACGACGTCCTTGGCGTTGAGATTCATCTTCGTCAGGTCCACCATTCGGATCCGGCTGTTGTCGTAGGTGCGGAAATAGTAGCGCTTGGCTTTGAGATCGCTGGCCGCGGTCCACAGGGTGTAGTCGGCCACGATGTTGCCGTGCTCGTCCTTCTCAGAGTCGCGGGCCGCTCCCTTGGGAATGTCGAAGTTATTCAGAACATGGAAGGCTTCAAGAACGGCGTCGTCGCCCGTCTTCGAGGGCAGGACGGAATGGCTGAACGCGACCGCACGGACGAAGCGCGACGGCGGAGTGAAGTCGCCCGGTATCCCGAGCATTCCCGAGCCCTGGCCGAAGGGATCGAGCGTGACCGATCCCAGTTTTACCGGAGGGACATTGCTCAAGGAGAAGTTCACATAGTTGCGCAGGTTCGTCATTTGCCAATCGTAGGCTGGCGAGTTGGTGATGACGCCCAGCGGGTTGTCATAGAGGTTGAGCTTGCCGCCCGCGTACTCAATCACGACGCTCTTGCCGGAGGCGTCGTATACCACGTAGTGGACCGGCGGGGAGAATCCCCAGGCCGGGAAGATAACTTCCGGCACTACGATTTTGCCGACATTTTCACGGACATCTTCGACCGTGGCAAAGCTCTCCAGCAGCCACGAACCCACTTCCCAGGGAGCTATGGTGTTGCCCGCATCGGCTGCGGTGTAGGACATGTATCCGGCGGACGTGGGAAAGTAAAAGGTGCCGACGGCGAGGCCCTTCTCGTTGAGCCCGTCAAACACAAAGGGCAGCCCGACGCCGTTCGCCCCCAGGCTGGCATACTTCGCCTTCCACGTAAGTCCGGGCTTGCCGTCGGGCGTGGTTCCGGTCCGCGCATAGCCGCGCGGAACCATGATCACATCGGAATGAATGTCGGAACCGAATTCCAAGGTTCGTGCGTGGACCACCGTGCCATCCTGCGCGGTCAGACGGATGCCGGTGCAAGCCTGAACGGACTGCACCGCGCCGCACACCAGCAGGGCGGCAGCGATGGCGGGAGTAACGTTATTACGTACGAATTGATGCAGAGTCATTTCTGTGGTCCTTATCCTTTTGCAGATCGTCAACCATATAGATTTACGGCACGTTAAGGCTACATCAGGCACGCAGGTTAGTGCTATTCAAATTATCCCCATAACATGCCTTCCCCGTCCATAATGGCACATGGCCCGTTTTATGCCGGGAGGATGAAACACCCTACCGACTAACAACCCGCCGTTGACCCGCTGCCCGGGCGCTGCTAGGGTGGGGGGCTTCCATCCCTGAACATCGGCAGTCGACGAGCTGCGCAGCGCCGCTCGCGCGAACCTATGCCAGACAAGACGGGCAAATCGTCGCAGCACGTGCTCGAACCTCCGGAGAGGATTTCGGAGATATTGTTCGGGCTGATCATGGTGCTGACTTTCACCTGCTCGTTCAGCGTGGCCCGGACTGGCCACGGAGAAATCCGCCATATGCTGATCGGGGCGCTGGGCTGCAACATAGCCTGGGGAATCATTGACGGGATCTTCTACCTGATGGGCAGCCTGAGCGAGCAGGGACACAACATCGCCACTTTGAGGGAGGTGCGCGAGGCCTCCACTCCGAAGAAGGCGTACGCAGTGATTGCCGATGCCTTGCAGCCAGTGCTGGTCTCGGTGCTGACGGAGAAAGACTTCGAGGTCCTGCGACAGAGATTGGACCAATTGCGATTGCCCGCGCGGCCCCGGCTGAAGGCGAAGCACTGGCGAGGCGCGCTGAGCGTGGCCTGGCTGGTGTTTCTGTCGACGCTGCCGCCGACCCTTCCTTTTCTCTTCTTCTTCAGGGACGCCAGGCTGGCTTTGCGGGTCTCGAATGCGATCGCCATCGTGATGCTGTTTTTCCTGGGCTACGCCTATGGACGCTACGCCGGCCATCGTCCCTACGGCTGGGCTTTCTCCATGATCGTGTTGGGCGGCGTCATGGTCTCGTTGACCATCGCGCTCGGCGGATGAGGGCGCGACAACAACTCGCGCTGCTGGCCACGCTGGTTTGCGTGTGCGGCCACTTGGCTGCGCAGGCCACTTCCGGCAGTGCGCCCAACACCACCGCGAATCCGTGGGCGTATAACCTCACCGTCGATGGCTACATCGTGCCGCACCAGACCTCCTACGTGGATCCGGTGTTCACCGCGGACCGCAACTGGGTGCACATGGAGGCGCGTTACAACTACGAGAACCTGGACACGGGGTCGCTGTGGGTGGGATACAATTTCTCCGCCGGCAAGAAGCTGGTTCTGGATGTAACGCCGATGATTGGCGGTGTGTTCGGACGAACCAATGGCATCTCGCCGGGCTGTGAAGGCTCGCTGACATACAAGAAGGTCCAGCTTTCCATCTCGAACGAATTTGTGTTCGATACCGGGCACAAGTCAGGAAACTTTTATTACAGTTGGCCGCAACTAACCTATTCGCCGCTGCAATGGCTGCGCCTAGGCCTGGTGGCGCAGCATACCAAGGCCTATCACACCGCGGTCGACCTCCAGCGCGGATTTCTGGTGGGCTTCTCGCATAAGAAATGGGAGTTCACCACTTATGTACTTAATCCGGGAATCGCCGACCCGACCGCGATATTGGAGGTAGGGGTAAGTTTCTGAGGTGGATTGCAGAAGGTGAAAGCGAAATATGATCCGGACGGTTTGTTCTTCGTCCATCACGGCGTCGGCAGCAAGGAATGGAGTCCCGATGGCTTTACACGGCTGACCGGAGCCTAGCTACCGGGAAACGCGTTCTCGGGTAAGGCAGTCTGGGGAGGCCTGCGAGCCCACAGGACTCAGGGGCGATTTGGCGGGGAATACTTCGGAACGGTACTCTCTGTATATTTGTAGGGCGAATGACTGACCAAACTGGACGCTCTGGTTCTACGCCATCGCCGCTCTGGCTTCGGACGCTGCGCGGAGTTGGACTCACGCTTATGTGGATCGTTCTGGCCCTGATGACTCTGTGGGCGATTGCGGCGCTCTACATCGATTTTCGCGTAGCCGCGATGCGCATTCCGCTGGCGGTGATCTACGTCCTCGTGATTCTCGCCATCCTGATCAAGGTCAGGCCACGGCTGTGGGCGGCCGCTTTGTGTCTGTTCTGCTTCTGCATTGTGCTGGCATGGTGGCTCAGCCTTAAGCCATCGAACCAGGGCGACTGGCAGGCCGACGCAGCCCGGACCGCCTCCATCGACATCAACGGCGATCGGGTCACCATCCACAACCTGCGCAACTGCCACTACGTTACCAAGACCGACTACAGTGATTGCTGGAGCGACCGGACGGTCAATCTGTCGCAACTCCGTTACGTGGACTTGTTCTTCACCACCTGGGGACCGAAGTATATCGGGCACCCGATCCTCAGCTTCCAGTTCGGGGACAACGACCACATCGCGTTCTCCATTGAGGCGCGCTATAAGGTCGGCCAGGATTACTCGGCGATTCTCGGATTTTTCCGGCAATATGAGCTGATCTTCATCACGGCCGACGAGCGCGATGTCATTCGCTTGCGCACCAACTTCCGCAAGGACGAGCAAGTGTTCATGTATCGGACAACTCTGACACCGGACGAAGCGCGCAAGATATTCCTCATCTATGCCAATTACCTGGACCAGTTGCGGGACCACCCGGAGTGGTATAACGCGCTGACGCGAAACTGCACCACCACACTCGACACCAAGATCGCCGCCGACGTGAAGAATCCCCAGCCCTGGAACTACCAGCTCCTGTTGAACGGCACGCTGGATGAGCTGCTGTACCAGCGCGGGCGTCTGGTCACCGGCGGGCTCCCGTTCCCGGAGCTGAAAGAGCGCGAGCACATCAATGCCGCGGGTCAGGCGGCGGACGACTCTCCGGATTGGTCGGCGCTGATTCGCGTGGGGCGGGTGGGATTCTAGAGCGCGCCAGAGACGAACGATGATTTCGCTCGCCATCTTCGTTCTACTTCTCTTCCTCTACAGCCTGGTGTCAAAGCGGCTGGAGCGGACGGTGGTGACTGCGCCCATCGTGTTCACGGTGGCGGGCATGCTGATGTTTCCCCGCTTGCAAGGGATGCTTAGGCCGGCAGAATATTCAGCGATCTTCCTGGTCATTGCCGAACTCGGCCTGGTGATGCTGCTGTTCACCGAGGCCAGCCGCACCGGCCTCAAGGTATTACAGAGCATCCGCAACCTGCCGACACGATTGCTGGGAGCCGGACTGCCGCTTACCATCGTATTGGGCGCGGTGCTGGCGCGGCTGGTTTTTCCCAGTCTCACATTGTGGGAGGCGGGAATCCTGGGCGCCGTTCTCGCGCCGACTGACGCCGGGTTGGGGCAGATCGTGATGGACAGCCCGCGCGTGCCGGCGCGCATTCGCCAGGGGCTCAAAGCGGAGACCGGTCTGAACGACGGGCTGTCCGTTCCGTTCCTGCTGTTCTTCATCGCACTCGCCGCAGCCCGCACTCCAGGCCACATTCCGCATTTGTCAATTTTCATTCTGGAGGAGTTGGGAATTGGCGCGCTGGTGGGCGCTGCGATTGGACTGGTGGGCGGGTGGTTACTGGAGATGGCGCGGCGCCGCGACTGGATAGCGGAATCGTTCCTTCAGATCGGCGTCGTGGCGCTGCCGCTGCTCTGCGTGGTGATGTCCCAGTTGCTCGGCGGCAGTATGTTCATTGCTGCCTTCGTCGCCGGCCTCGCGGTGCAGATCCGATTCAAGGAAGCCGGCAAGCACAGCGTGGAGTTCGCCGAGGAATGGGGACAACTGCTCAACCTGTCCGTGTTCTTCGTCTTTGGTTTGGTGATCGTGCGGCATTGGCCGCAATTCGGTGAGGCGGAGTGGCTGTATGCGGTGCTCAGCCTGACCGTGGTGCGGATGCTGCCGGTGGCGATCGCGCTCATGGGCACGCGGCTGAGTGCGGCCAGTGTGATCTTCATGGGCTGGTTCGGGCCGCGCGGGCTGGCCTCCATTGTGCTGGGGCTGGTCTATCTGGAGCAGGAAATGCATCTGCCGGGAGAGGCGACCATGCAGCTGGCGGTCATCGTAACGGTGATGCTCAGCATCTTTGCTCATGGATTCAGCGCGGTGCCGGGCATCAATCTATACGCAGGCAAGATCGCGTCCCTGGGCCCCGACGCACCGGAACATCAGGGAGTGGGCGCGTGAACGTGGCGCGTGTCCCGCATCTTGGGGACGACTGCTGCTGACTCAAGAAGCAAGCCTTTCCGCTCGGACCGAGTCCTCGGCCGGAATAACAGTGGATCGGATCTAGTCGCTAGTCGCCGGATACTTCTCTAATCGCCGCTGGTTGGCGCCAGAGCGGGCGCGCTTGCGGCCCGGCGCTGGCTGCGGGCGGGATGGAAGAAGTTCAGCACGCCGAGAATCACCCAGTATCCGGTTGCGATGCCAAAAACGAATGCCGCAACGATGGTCAACAGCAGCAGGATCGAGAGAAGAATCGCGGTCATATTCTTTATTCAGTTTCGGATGCGCGGCGTGGCATCCCGGGATGCGTCGCCGGCTGCCGCTGAATCTGCCATCGGCGCTGGACGCGTCCGGCTTGAATGCACTCCGCTGATTGCCCATCTATTGTAGATGCAACTTGACGCCGTGTGCCTCGCGTTGACGCCCGCGAATGTTGGCAACTAAGATACGTGAGTAGAGTTGCGCTTTCCCTCGCGCAGAGTTTCTAGCACCGATTCGCAGTTGTTTCGTCCGGGATAGAGCGGGCCTTTCGGCCCGCGTTGCGGTCGCTATTTTGACCCCCCTGGCATCGGCCCGTACCCGCGGGCCGATGCCAGGGAAGAGGTTTAGAAGCGCTTAAACGCGACGCTAAAGCGCCGCTCTACCCGGACACTTCAGGCGAACTGCGGTTGTGAATCGGCGTCTAGAGCGGTACACCACGAAAAACCGAATCATCCATGGGCCTAACCAGCATCACCGTGCGCGGGGCGCGTCAGCACAATCTGAAGAACATCAGCGTCCAGATTCCGCGCAACACGCTCACCGTCATCACCGGCCTCAGCGGTTCGGGAAAATCTTCGTTGGCGTTCGACACCATCTACGCCGAGGGCCAGCGGCGCTACGTCGAGACGCTTTCCGCTTACGCCCGCCAGTTCCTCGACCAGATGGAGAGGCCCGACGTGGACGGCATCGACGGCCTGAGCCCGTCGATCGCCATCGAGCAGAAGACCACCAGCCGCAGCCCGCGCTCGACCGTCGGCACCATCACCGAAATTTACGACTATCTGCGGCTGCTCTACTCCTCCATCGGGGTGCCGCATTGCCCGCAGTGCGGGCGCGCCATCTCGCGCCAGTCGGCCGAGCAGATCGTGCAGCAGGTGATCGCCTTGGAGCCGGAAGACCGCGTGATGGTGATGGCGCCCATCGTGCGCGGACGCAAGGGCGAATTCCGCAAGGAGCTTGACAGCCTGGTGCAGCAGGGATACACCCGCGCCCGCATCGACGGCGAGTTGCGGCAGATTGCGGATGAAGATATTAAGCTTGACAAGCGCAAGAACCACACCATCGAGTTGGTGGTGGACCGCCTGCTGGTGCGGCCGGGAATCGAGGGGCGGCTGACCAGCGCGGTTGAGCTGGCGATGAAGATGGCCAACGGGTTGGTGCAGGTGGCCGTGGTCGGCGGCGAGGAGCGCATGTACTCCTCCAAGCTGGCCTGCCCCGATTGCGGCGTCAACGTGCCCGTACTGGAGCCGCGGTCGTTCTCCTTCAACAGCATGTACGGCGCTTGTCCGGAGTGCCACGGACTGGGCAGCAAGTTCGATTTCGATCCCGCAAAGGTGGTCTCCGATTGGTCGAAACCCTTGCTGGACGGAGCTGCTCGGGCCGGGCTCGGCGTCGCAGGGCCTCATCCACATGCTGCGGCTGGCGGCCGCAACCTACGGCTTCGACTTGAGCACGCCGTTCGAGCAACTGCCGCGCAAGACCCAGGACCTGATTCTCCACGGCCCGGAAAAGGGCGAGAAGAAGAAGCGCGGCGGCTTCCTCGGCGTGTTCGCGTATCTGCGGAATTCCATGGAACAGAGCGGGTCCGAGGCTTATCGCGAGTGGCTGCTGGACCACATGTCGCCCAGCGTCTGCCCGGTTTGCCATGGCAAGCGCTTGCGGGCGGAGAGCCTGGCGGTGAAAGTCAATGGCATGTCCATTGCGGACTTCACGTCGCTTCCGGTTTCGCGCGCGGTGGATGCCGTTGCGCAGATCCAACTTTCCGAGCGCGAGGAACGCATCGCCGGACGCATTCGCAGGGAAATTGCCGAGCGCCTCGGCTTCCTCAACGCGGTTGGACTGGGCTACATCTCGCTTGACCGCTCGGCCATGACGCTAAGCGGCGGTGAAGGCCAGCGCATACGTCTGGCCACCCAGATTGGATCCAAGCTGCGTGGCGTACTCTACGTTCTCGACGAGCCATCGATAGGCTTACACCACCGCGACAATGACCGCTTACTCCAGGCCCTCGAGTCGCTGCGCGATCTGGGGAACACCGTGCTGGTGGTCGAGCATGACGAAGACACCATCCGCCGCGCGGACTACGTCATCGATCTTGGCCCGGGCGCAGGACGCCACGGGGGAGAAGTCGTCGCCAGCGGCACGCCGCAACAGATTGAGGACGAGCCGCGATCGCTCACCGGACAGTACATCTCCGGCCACAAGCAGATCAGCTATCGCTACGCTCGGAGGCGGCCCAACGGAAAGGCGGTTGCGATCCTGGGCGCGCACGAGAACAACCTGAAGAACCTTAACGTCGTCTTCCCCCTGGGCGTGATGACGGTAGTGACTGGGGTGTCGGGGTCAGGCAAGTCCACGCTGGTTAATGACATTTTGTATCGCGCGCTGGCCAAAGCGCTGTACGGCTCGCGCGAGGAGCCGGGCGCGCACAAGGCGATAACGGGGACGGAGTTCATTGACAAGGTCATCCAGATTGACCAGTCGCCGATAGGACGGACCCCGCGCTCCAACCCCGCAACCTATACCGGTGTCTTCACCCACATCCGCGATCTGTTCGCCATGCTGCCGGAGTCGCGCGAGCGTGGCTACAAGGCGGGACGCTTCTCCTTCAACGTCGCCGGAGGACGCTGCGAGGCGTGCCAGGGGGAAGGCCAGCGGCGCATCGAGATGAACTTTCTCCCCAACGTCTATGTGCTGTGCGAAGTCTGTGGGGGCAAGCGCTACAATCACGAGACGCTGGCGGTGAAGTACAAGGGGTACTCCATTGCCGATGTCCTGGAATCGCCAGTCGCTGACGCCCTGCCTATACTGGAGAACTTTCCCCAGATTAAGCAGAAGCTGCAGACACTCGTAGACGTAGGCTTGGGGTACATTCATCTGGGACAGTCGGCGGTGACGTTGTCGGGCGGGGAGGCGCAGCGCATCAAGCTGGCGCGCGAGCTCAGCAAGCGGCAGACGGGCAAGACGCTGTACCTTTTGGATGAGCCGACGACGGGCCTTCACTTCGACGATGTCAGCAAGCTGTTGGAGGTGCTGCACCGGCTCACAGACTTAGGCAATAGCATCATCATCATTGAACACAACATGGATGTCATCCGTAACGCTGACTGGATCATCGATCTCGGTCCTGAAGGCGGAGAGAAGGGTGGGCGTGTCGTAGCCATGGGGACACCGGAACAGGTTGCCGCTGTCAGGAAATCGTATACCGGGCAGACGCTTGCAGTGCTGCTGCCTCGCACGTCTAACGCTCAAAGCCACCTAGATGCGGTGGCGATGGCAATATCCCAGAGCGAGCAATAGTCAGCAATGTCTCTGCCATCCAACCCGTTGCCGGAGCCAGACGAGCGAATTCCCGATCCTCCCGCAATCGAGTACAGCATCTCCCCGGAACCCGATCCAATAGCGCCGTTAGAGCCGATTCCCCCGGCTCCGCCGAAAGTAATATTTCCGGCATGGTCCTGGTGGGACGTGCTGGCAGTATTCGGATTCACCATCTTTGCGGTATTCCTGTTCAGCATGGCTGCGCTGGCCATCGCGCGCACCCTTCCCGAATACAAACAGATTCCTATCGCCGATCTGGCAACCGACCCCCGCATCGTGGTGGGGGCGCAGGCGGCGGCGTATCCCGTGATTCTCGTCCTCATCTTCATCGTGGTTCGCAGCCGGACGCGCCAGCGCTTTCCTGAGGCGATCCATTGGCGATGGCCGGGTATCTCCGGCACCGGCTTTTTTGTGGGCGGCACCATCCTCGCCCTGCTGGTGGAGGGATTGTCAAGCTTCCTGCCGATGCCCAAGTCGTTGCCCATGGACAACTACTTCCATAACGCGTCGAGCGCGTACCTGCTGGCGGCGTTCGGAATTACGCTGGCCCCGCTGCTGGAGGAAGTGTTCTTCCGGGGGATGCTGTATCCGCTGCTGCGGCGCGCGTTCGGGCTGACCATCGCCGTTCTGCTGACCGCGGCGGCCTTCGCCGCCATCCACGGAGCGCAGCTAGGTTATGCCTGGAGCCCTATCCTGAGCATCTTCGTCGTGGGCGTGGTCTTCACCCTGGTCCGCGTCCGTACCGACTCGGTGGCGGCGTCGTTCCTCATGCACTGCGGATATAACTCCGCCTTGTTCACGGCGCTGTGGATTGCCAGCGATCACTATAGGCATCTGGAGAAGGTGACGGGATGAGGATGGTATGGTTTTCTCAGGATGGAGAAGATCAACCACAAAGACACAGAGAACAAAGCTGGTGAATCACGGAGACTGGAAGACCTCTGTGTCTCTGTGGTGAAGAAACCCCGTGCCCTAGGTGGTGAATGAAGGAATGATGGCAAACGCGCGCGCACAACTGCTGTCTCTGCTGGCGGAGAAGTCATTTCGCCTCGGCGAATTCAAGCTTTCCAGCGGCGGTACCAGCGACTACTACGTTGACTGCCGGCTGACCACGCTCGACGCCAATGGCGCACTGCTGACCGGACAGGCGGTGCTGGAGGAGATCCATCGCCAGGGCTGGTGGCAGGCCGACGCCATCGGCGGTCTGACCATGGGCGCTGACCCCATCGTGGTGGCGACATCGGTGATCAGCGCACAGCAGGGCAAGCCGATCAACGGCTTCCTCGTCCGCAAAGCGGAGAAGACCCACGGCATGGGCCAGCGCATCGAAGGCTTTCGCAATAAGCCGGCGCGCGTAGTAATCGTGGATGACGTATGCACCACTGGCGCTTCCACCGTCCAGGCGATTGAGGCGGCGCGCGAGTTTGGTTTTGAGATTACCGGCGTGCTGTGCCTGGTGGAGCGGCAGGAGGCGGGTGGACGCGCCAATGTGGAGAAAGCGGCCGCGCCTGCACCGTTCGTGGCACTGTTTACCGCAAACGATGTGCGCGCGGAGCACGCGAAACTTGGAGTCGCCGGCAGCCAGTAGCCACTTACTGGCGTTAACACGCAACTGACAACTGGCAACTGGCAACTGATTTTCCATGATCAAGACCCTGGAATGGACCGACGACGGTGTGCGCTTCATCGATCAGACGAAGCTGCCGACCGAAGAAACTTACGTCACCTGCACGAGCTACGAACAGGTCGCGGACGCGATCCGGACGATGATCGTGCGCGGCGCGCCCGCCATCGGCGTGGCGGCTGCGATGGGAGTGGCGCTTGGAGTCCGCGACTCGCAGGCCGCCAACCAAGAGGCTCTAGCGCGCGATTTCGACCAGATCTGCGAAGTTCTTGCGGCCACCCGGCCAACCGCCGTCAACCTCTTCTGGGCCATCCGCCGCATGAGGACGAAGCTTGAAGAGATCAGCGCTCAGCCCATCCCGCAGATCAAGCAGGCGCTCATCACGGAAGCACAGCGCATGATGGTGGAGGACATCGCGGCCAACCAGGCGATGGGCAAGCACGGAGCGGTCGTGCTGCCTGCGAGCGGCGGAATTCTCACCCACTGCAACGCCGGCGCGCTCGCGACATGCGGCTACGGCACCGCGCTGGGAGTGATTCGCGCCGCGGTCGAATCGGGCAAGAAGCTGCACGTGTTTGCCGACGAAACGCGCCCGTTTCTCCAAGGCTCACGTCTGACAGCGTGGGAGCTGATGAAAGACAACATTTCCACCACCCTCATCTCCGACAACATGGCAGGCGCCATCATGCAGCAGGGCAAGATTGATGCGGTGATCGTGGGCGCGGACCGCATCGCCGCCAACGGCGACGTGGCCAACAAGATTGGCACCTACACTGTGGCAGTGCTGGCGAAAGAGCATGGCATTCCGTTTTATGTGGCCGCGCCATTTTCGACGGTAGATCTTGAAACCCCTGACGGCAGCGGGATTCCGATCGAGCAGCGGGCCGCGCACGAGGTGACGCATATCGCCGGCAAACAGATCGCCCCTGACAATGTGGGAGTAGAAAATCCGGCGTTCGAACGTCACGCCTGCGCGTTATGTTACGGCCATCATCACCGAGCGCGGGGTGGCGCGGGCGCCGTATGGGGAGTCGCTGCGCGAACTGGCGGAAGTGAAAACCCCGGAACCCAGCGGCGCAGGGCCACAGCGGATGTGACTTCTTCCTCTCTATGTCTTAGTGGTGAGCTTACTGCGGCTGCGGTTGCGGCTGGCGGTTGGCGGGATTCAACTGCTCCTGCATTTGCTGCTGCTGTTGCTGCATCTGCTGTAGTTCCTGCAACAGTTGTTCCGGAGTCTTGCCGCCATTGACTTGCTGGTTCTCCTCAGCGCTGCTGCTATCAGACGGCTGCGGCTGCGGCATCTGCGGCTGAACGAAACCCTCCGGCATACGGCCCGGCATGCCTGGCCGGTGGCGGAACTGCGGAGGTAACGGCGTCTGCGTGTTGGGCTGGGGCTCGGGCTCTCCGTAGTTCTCTTCTGCTTCCTGCGGTTCTTCCGCCTGCGGCGCAGGGTTGTTCTGGGCCGTATTCACGGTGGCGGACGCCGGCTTCCACGCGGTCAGGATTATCTTCTGCACCGCGCCGGGATTGCCGGTCACGCCCAGGATGATGTAATTGAACTTGGTTCCATTCAGCAACGCATTCAGCACATCGCGCGGTCGCCCCGGACCAAGCTGGCCCACCACGCGCTCGCTCGACGCACTGGAGGGCATGTCAACGGATGCGCCGGTCAATGCCTGAACCGATCGCAGCACCTGCGACAAGGTGGCGTTCTGGGCGACGATGGTGAGCTGTCCGTTGTTGTAGGTCACCTGCGGGGGCGTGGGCGACGACTCCGCCAGTGTCGGCGGCGGCGCAGGAGTCACGGGCGCGGGCGGATCCGGCGCCGCTTTCTTGTGGCGGGCATGGGGCTTGGCCTGCGGCGGAGAAGCAGCAGCCGGCGCGGTCTTTTGAACGGATTGGGGGACGGTCTGCGCCATGACTTCCGGCAGCAGGACGAGCCCTGCCAGCAGCAAAACCACCAGCCCGGATTTTGGCCCGCAGCGCACCATAAATGTTGGACGGCACAGCAGCCGGATGGTTTTCCGGCGCAAGCCACCTGGTTATTCTAAACCCGATCGTGGCCGGGGATGCGATTTATGGTGGATGGGCAAACGGAAAGCCGACCCACGGAGGCACAGAGACACCGGGGGTTTGGCTTCTTGTTCTCTTTCGCTGCCCCTCTGTGCCGCAGTGGTGAACCACACTGACGCCGGATTTGCTCTAGAATCGAAAGCGAACAGCGATGCCGGCGCAAACCATCTCCGAGCTTTCCGATGCAGCCGCGGTGCTGGCAAGAACCGTGATTCGACTGCCGATTCGGTTGTCCTCGGTCTGCGGACGCTCCGCCGGGGCAGGCCTCATGATCCTGCTGGCTATGGCGGTGGGGTCCACTGCGTTGGCCCAAACTTGCTTCAACGGCCCCGATCTTGACACCCCAACCAGGAACGCCATTGAGGGCGTGGCCCGCAAGTATTTTGACATGTCGGTGCACGGCGATGTTGCCGGGCTGAAGGCGAATTCCATTCCGGCCATTACCGGAGACTTCGGCAGCATCGAGCGGGCGGTGGTCACGAATAAGGATTTCCTTGCGGAAGGCCAGCCCACGATCGCCGGAACCTATCTGCTGGATGCCTCGCAAGCCAAAGCGGCATTGCCGCGCGCAGATTTCTACTGTGGCATCTACAACTCCGCCGATCGCATCGGCTTTTTCATTCCCAATCTGCCGCCCGGCCGGTATGCCATCGTGATGCAAAAGGTCGAGGGCAAGGACCCGATCACGCTCACCCTGATTCTGCAGGAAATGGCGGGCGCGTGGAAGCTGGCGGGATACTATCCGCGATTGACTTCGGTTGGCGACCATGACGGGCAGTGGTACCTGGCCAAGGCGCGCGAATACAAGGCCAAGGTGCAGGCCCACAATGCCTGGTTCTACTATCTGACAGCGTGGGAATTGATGGCGCCGGTCGACTTCATGAGCACGCCGCAGCTGGACAAAGTTGCCGATGAAATGCAGGCCGCCCGGCCCGCCGACTTGCCGAGCAGCGCAGCTCCGCTGAGCCTGACCGCCAACGGCGCCGTCTTCAAGGCCGACGAAATATCGCCCGTGCCGATTGACAACAACCTCTATCTACGCGTCGCTTATACGACTGCGGACGTGGCCAATCGCCGCCTGGCGTCGCAGGACAACCTCGCGGTAGCCAAAGCGCTGGTGGCGAAATATCCCGAGGTGCGCGACGCCTTCTATGCGGTGATCGCGCGCGCCGCGGACGATAAAGGGAACGAATACGTGACCGTGGTGCCGATGAAGGACGTGAAGTAGCCGCGGCGCTCCCGGCCGCGGAATCCTGGGTGAAACGGTTTGACAATCGGCTTATCATGGAGGGCACTCGGGGAATGAGGGCGCAACCCGTGGGGGTGATATGAGGATCGCATCGCTTGCCTTTCTTGTTCTGGTGCTGCTAACGCTTCCGGCTTCGGCGCAGGTGCTCTATGACGATGGGCCGATCAACGGTACTACCAACGCCTGGACGATTAACTTCGGATACGTAGTGAGCGACACCATGACCCTTGCCCACAATGCCACCGTGGGTGGGTTCGATCTGGGGGTGTGGGAGTATCCCGGCGACCAGGTCCTGACGGTGGATTGGTCGATCACCTCGGAACCGTTCGGCGGAACAATCTATGGCCAGGGAACAGCCTCCATTACCGATACGTTCATCTCGGTCAACCAATACGGATATGACATCGACAAGCTGAGCGCCGCCATCTCCGGCCCGAACCTCAACGCCGGCACCTACTGGCTGAATTTTGAGAATGGCGTCACCAAGGACGGAAATCCCTTGTTCTGGGACGAAAATAGCGGAGTGGGATGTACCGGGGACGACGGTATGGGCGGCGGTTGTCCGTCGCAGGCCTGTGGTGGCACATGCCTCGAGGGGACGCAGAACGGTATTCCACCGGAGTCGTTCGACATCGTCGGCAGCGGCGGGCAGACGCCAGAACCCAGCAGCTTGGTGTTGTTCGGATCGGGCATTCTCGGCGTGGTAGGAATGCTGCGGCGGAAGGTGGGGAAGTCTAACTGAGCTGCAACCGCCGGGCCGCTCCTTGACACTGCTCCCCTGCAACTTTTATCCTAGGGGTTCGTCCAAAGACGATCCCGCCTGTCTGTACCTGCCAGCGTATCCCGTCAGGAGCTTGGCCTGCCAGACCCGGTTCCAGCCGGAGCGCGAGGGTTATTGCGGACGTCTCCTGGACTTAGGTCCTGAGGTTGGGGGCAGCTATGCTGATTAGGGTTCGAGAACTGGAACTCCGCAATCTGGAGTTCGACGAGACTTTTCAGCCCGGCGCCATCGAGTTTGGCCCCGACTTTCGCCAGGTAGGCCCTCTGCATAGCGACGGCCGCGCCGAGCTGATCGTGGAGCATCGCGGCCACCATCAGAATGTCGAGGACATTCGGCTGGTGGGCAAAGTGGAGACCAACCTGGAGTTCAGTTGCGCCCGCTGTCTGGAGCCGGTGGGCCACGACGTGAACTGGGCGTTCGACCTGATCTACCGGCCGCTGGGAGTAGATCGGCGGGCCGATGAAGTGGCCATCTCCGAGGCGGAAACCGAAATCGGCTACTATCAGGGAGAAGGCCTGTTGTTGGAAGATGCCCTGCGTGAGCAGGTGTTGCTAGCCACGCCGGTGCGGGCCCTGTGCCGCGAAGATTGCAAAGGATTGTGTCCGCATTGCGGGCGCAACCTGAACGTGGAGCAATGTAATTGCGAGCCGCATCTCAGCGATCCGCGCTGGGAAGCGCTGAACGAAATCAAGAAAAAGCTGCAAAGCTGAGTTCCGATCGCCGGCGAGTGCTGCGCGGTCCAGTTGCGAGGTTTTCATGCCAAATCCAAAACGGCGCCATTCCCAGGCTCGTACATCCAAGCGCCGGTCGCACGATCATCTGACGGCGCAATCGCTGTCCGAGTGTCCCAACTGCCACGAGCGGAAGCTGCCGCATCGTGCCTGTCCCAAGTGCGGCTATTACAAGGGGCGCGAAGTCATCGACGTCGAAGAGAGCACCAGCTAGCGATTGCTGGGCCCGTTTCGCGTGATGACTGACTCCCCGGCGGATGCGCCTCGCTGCTGATTGAAGGAGCGCGTTTTCGGGCGCGCGGAACAAGCGGCATTGGCGCCGGCCTTAGCCGCAGAGGGACATCGTTCTCAGCCATTGGAAAGTGGAATTCCCTCAGGGACCGAAACCCATATTCAAACCAGAACGGCTGGCGCGACTGAAATCGCGCCCATTCCCGGGCACTTGCGGGGGACCCCCGGTTCCGGCGATCATAGGCGCTGCTCCCCGCGAGCGCCGCAACTGACAGGCCAGCATGCCGACCACTATTGCCCTTGACGCCATGGGCGCCGACCGCGCTCCCAAACCTGAGATCGAAGGGGCGATCCTCGCAGCGCGCTATTACGACGTGGAAGTGGTGCTGGTGGGGCAAGAGGAAGTCATCCGCGCCGAGCTGGATCTGCATCGCTTCTGGCGCAGGCTGCCCATCAGCATCGTCAATGCCCGTGAAGTCGTGGGCATGCATGAGAAGGCGGCGCTGGCGGTGCGCGCCAAACGCGATTCGTCGCTGCGCGTCGGGCTTCGCCTGGTGCGCGACGGCAAGGCCGCGGGCTTTGTCACCGCCGGCAACACCGGCGCCGCCATGGCCACCGCCAAGATGGTCCTGGGCGCGATTCCCGGCGTCGATCGTCCGGCGCTGGCTGCGGTGTTTCCCACTGCGCAGGGCACCGCTACCATCCTGATTGACGTGGGCGCAAACGTCGACTCCAAGCCGCAAAATTTGCAGCAGTTCGCCATCATGGGCGAGGTCTACTTCCGCACCATTTTCGGAGGCAGGTTTGCCAGTGCAGAGCATCCGCGGGTAGGTCTGCTCTCCATCGGGGAAGAGGAGAGCAAGGGCAACGACCTGACCCGCGAGTCGTACAAGCTGATCAAAGACCTTCCCATGAACTTTGTGGGCAATGTCGAAGGGCGTGATCTTTATAACGGTAAGGCGGATGTGCTGGTGTGCGACGGTTTTGTCGGCAACGTAGCGCTGAAGATTTCCGAAGGCATGGTGGAGACGGTACGCTTTCTGCTGAAGGAGTCGTTGCAGGCCACCATCAGCGGCCAGGTTGGAGCTCTGCTCTCGCGCAAGGCGTTCGCCGACTTCAAGAAGCGGCTCGACTATTCCGAATATGGCGGGGCGCCCCTGCTGGGCATCAAGGGCGTGTGCATCGTGAGCCACGGATCGTCCAATGCCAATGCCATCAAGAACGCGGTTCGGGTGGCCAATGAGTTCGCCAACAGCAGCCTCAACCGTACGATTCAGGAGCGCATCGGCGCCGCCAGCAAGAAGCTGAACCATCACACCTCCGAGTCGGCGGAGGCGGGCGCCCTCGGCAGGGGCTTGGGGTAAGCGGATGGGTTTTCGCCAGCCAGAGGCGGTGGGTTGCATAGTGCAGGTTAACGGGACGTCGGCTGCGGAAGCTGCGGTAACGATCGATAGCCAGGGTCTCAGCATCTGACCAGACGCGGCAGTGCAGTATGCGCGGGTAGAAGGGGACGGACCTACAGCAACGCCAGCACCGTAGGGGCGGATGAGTCCAGCCCGGCCCGGGGCCGCAGGCGGAGTGCTGGGTAAGGCAGGAAATTCGATTTGAGCCCCGTAGGGACGGCACAGGTTCTTGCCGGATTTTCTCTATCGTGCCCACGGCACTCTGCGTTTTAGAGGGATGCGTACCCAGGGCTTACGCCCGGACTAATTTTGTTTCGCCTCGCCAAGCGGGGCTTGAGCGTGAACGGTGCGAACAATCTTCCTATTTCGAGCGGATAACGCCGCTTCCGTGCTGCTCCCAAAACCGATTATCTTTGGAGCCGCGCAAGAGGCCGTCGTTGTTCTTAATCTTCCATTCAGGCACAAATGACATCTCATTTATCTGCCATCGCATTTCTCTTTCCCGGACAGGGTTCGCAGGCCGTCGGTATGGGCAAGGAACTGGCCGCTCTCTATCCCGTCGCCCGGGAGACCTTCGAGGAGGCCGACGCCGCGCTCGGTTACAAGCTTTCGCAACTGTGCTTCGAGGGTCCCGAAGATCAACTGAAGCTCACCGAGATTACGCAGCCGGCCATCCTGACGGTGTCCGTCGCGGTGTGGCGGGTGCTGCAATCGAAGGCAATCGCGCCGTCCTACGTTGCGGGACATAGCCTGGGCGAATATTCCGCGCATGTGGCCGCCGGTACTCTGTCCTTTACCGACGCGGTGCGCACCGTGCGCAATCGCGGCAAGTACATGCAGGAAGCGGTGCCGGTTGGAGTGGGGGCGATGGCCGCGGTGCTTGCACTGGCCAGCGACAAGGTGCAGGAGATCTGCGAAGAGGCGGCGCAAGGTGAAGTGAGCCAGGCGGCCAACCTAAACTCGCCCGAGCAGACAGTCATTTCCGGCAGCAAGGCGGCCATCGAGCGGGCCGCCGAGTTGGCCAAAAAGCGCGGCGCCAAGCGGGCCATCCTGTTGCCGGTGAGCGCGCCCTTCCACTGCGCGCTGATGCAGCCGGCGCAGGACCGTCTGGCAGCCGACCTGCACGCTTTGCCTTTTCACGGGCCGGAAATTCCGGTGATGGGCAATGTGGATGCGGCCCTAATTACCACCGGCGAGGCGGCGCGCGACGCGCTCATTCGTCAAGTTACAGGAGCGGTGCAATGGCACCGCTCGATGCGCGAGCTGGCAGCGCTGGGTGTGCAAGACTTCATCGAGGTGGGACCGGGCAAAGTGCTCTGCGGACTGATGCGCCAGATCGATCGCTCGCGCAGTTGCCTGAACGTGGAAGACGAGACCTCGCTGCAAAAAGCCTTGAACCACCTCAGCGCCGCATCCCCGAAGCCGGACTAGCGTTCACCACAAAGACACCCAAAAGCAGGAAACCAATTTACCCGCATTCGGCTGCTTCGCAGTAGGGATACGGCTTTCAGAGGAAGCGCCATGCTAATTTGCGATTGCTGGCACGGCTGATTTACGCGATAATCGTTCTGCCCCTCTTCGTCAATCCAAAAATCCCAGTGCAAAGAGTTTAAGAACAGGAGAGTAGCCGTGAAGAACTGTGCTCACCGCTGTGCTCATGCTGTCGCTGTGTCAATGCTGTTCTTTTCCCTTTCTTCAGTGGCCCAGGTTGCGGTCACCACGTTTCACAATGACAACTCTCGCAGCGGCCTGAATGCCAGCGAGACCCTCCTGAATCCCACAAACGTTAACGAGGTGCAGTTCGGAAAGCGCCTGGTGCTGCCGGTGGAAGGATATGTATACGCCCAGCCCCTCTACGTTCCCGGCGTGAACATCAATGGCACGCTGCACAATGTGGTGTACGTAGCCACCGAACACGACCAGGTTTATGCGTTCGACGCCAACACCGGCCAGCAGCTCTGGCAGGTCAGTTTCATCGGTACCTTCGGCAATAAGCAGATTGAAACAGTTTCCAGCGACGACATGGATTGCGATGACGTGATACCCGAGGTAGGTATCACCAGCACGCCGGTCATCGATCTCAACAGCAACTGGATCTACGTGGTGGCCAGGACCAAGGAAATCGTCGGCCAGACCACGACCTTCTACCAGAGGATGCACGTCCTGGACATCAGGACCGGGCAAGAAATTCTGTTGGACCCGTACTTTGGCGCTCCGATCACAGCGGTGACGCCGGGCACCGGTTCGGGATCAGTGGACGGATACCTCACCTTCGATCCCAAGCTGGAAAGCCAGCGCGCCGCCCTGGCGCTCGGCAACGGCCTGGTCTACGTGGCCTGGGCCTCTCTCTGTGACAACGGAAACTATCACGGCTATGTCATGGGCTTCAGCAAAAGGTCCCTCCGTCCCACCGGAGTGTTCGTCACCACGCCCAACGCCTACGAGGGTGGAATCTGGAGCAGCGGCTTTGGCCCGGCGGTGGACTCCTCTGACTTCGTCTACGTTCCCACCGGCAACGGGTTCTTCGATGCAAATCTTGGAGGCATCGACTTCGGCGACAGCGTCCTGCGCCTGACCTGGGCTGGGGTTACGCCCAGAGTGGCCGACTATTTCACGCCCTGGAACCAGGCGATGCTGAATTCCACCGATGGCGATGTCGCTTCAGGCGGCGTCATGCTTCTACCCGATCAACCGGGAGCGCCCTATCCCCATCTGCTGGTGCAGGTCGGCAAGGAAGGCACCATCGATCTGGTGGACCGCGACGACATGGGGCACTTCAACCCCGGAGGCGATACCCAGATTGTGCAGAGTCTGCAAGGCGTCCTCAACGGAATCTGGGGCGGACCGGCGATGTGGAATAACAATCTTTACTTAGGCGGGGTGGGGGCGCCACTGAAGGCTTTCTACTACGATCCGGTGGCGCAGCAGATCCAGGCGAACTATACATCGCAAACCCCGGAAACCTTCAGCTTTCCCGGCCCCACCGCCTCAATCTCCACCGATGGCGTTAGCAACGCAATCGCCTGGGTGATCGAGACCGACACGACCCCCAACAGTGAGGTCTTACGCGCTTACGATGCCACCGATCTGTCGACAGAGTTTTACAACTCGAACCAGAACCCGCAGCGCGATCAGGCCGGAGCGGCCGTCAAGTTTGCCGTTCCGACCGTCGCCGACGGCCAGGTATTTGTGGGCGCGGTGAATGAAGTGGATGTGTACGGATTGCTGAACTAGGAAAACCAATACCTTAAGAACGAAAGCAGGAGCATGCTATCAAGCTGGGCTGAGGCATGCTCCTGCTCGAACTGCAAATGAAATGCGGACGGTTCGCGACCTAAAGCGGCGGCGCCGATCGCGTGCGGAGGTCGCGTGGCCCATGCTCACGGTGCGGGCCCGCCGAGTTGCGCCTCTTTGCCCCGCTCTTGCCGCCCTAGTACGGCGAGAACCCCAGTGTCTTGTCGTCCTTTTGCACCCAGATACGCGCTTTGTCGCCGACCCGTTTGTTCACGGTGACCACCACCACCACTCCGCTGGAGGTGGCAAACGGAGTTCCGCTGTAACCGCTGGGCACGGCCGCTCCCTCGATGTGATAGCTGGTGACGACGCCCCACTCGCCAGCCGGCCCCCAGTCCTTTACGAAATCGCCGTAGGGATAACGCGCGTACATGTCGGGATGCTGTTTCCATGCGGGATCGTGCATCCAGATGCCATACGCCTTCTCGAAGTTCTGCTGTTCGAGTGCGGTGAAGAACTGGTCCACCACGTGTTCTTCCGGCCACAAGCGGAGGTTCCACCACAGGATCGCGATCAGCGCCACCGCAAAAACGATGGCGAGGATCCGCATCCACTTCCTGCGGGCCTGCGCCGGGTCGTAGGGTTGGGCCTCAAACAACGTCATGCCGACTACAGTTTACTCGTAGCCGTCATGCTGTGTGCAGTCAGCCAGGGAGCCCGCCCGTTTGGCGCCGCAAGCCCCCTGCGTTCAGACCGGTCCCCTATCGCGAACTAGGTTGCAGCCGGCGACTGCGCCGGGCGGCTATTTCTGTGTGCCGAGCAGGTCCAACAGCTGGGAGGTGATAGTCCTCTTCCCATCCTGATGGAGGAGAAGGGATAGCGAAGCGCAAGGGCGTCGTCGTGAGGCGGGGTCTAAAAGAAGCGTGGAGCAGAGGCGCGAGCCGATGAACAAGAACCGGATGAAGAGGCCTTCAAAGATGGGCTAAGCTGAGCCGTCCCGCTGTGCGGGACTCGAGTCGCGCCTGCGGCGCTGCTTCCTACGACTCGCAGTCCACTGACGAAAAACAAAGTTGGTCACTCACGCAGACTTTATAGGGGCCCTTCGACTCCCGCGAACATGTGGCTGGGCCATCGGTGGAAGCGCCGGGCTTCAGCCCGGCGACACGACTTCTTATTGAACCCTGGGCTCTCGCCCGGCTACGACAAACGGAACCGGGGTTGGAAGCCCCAGTCGGAGGAACATTACCACGCAACTTGGGCGCTGATTGCCAGCCGCTTCTTCCTACCGCGTCCCGTTGGGATACACCAGAATCTTGCTGGCCTCGCCGGTCTTCAGCCGCTCCATTCCCAACGCGAAGTCCTTCATGGCGATGCGGTCGGTAATGACCGGATGCAGGTCGAGTTTGTTGGCCTTGAGCAGCGCGGTCATCTGATACCAGGTCTGGTACATGCGGCGGCCGTTGATGCCCTGCACGGTTGCGCCTTTGAAGATGACTTCTTCAGCGAGGTTCAGTTCGACGGGGCGGGAGGGAATTCCGAGGAGGGACATGCGGCCACCAAGACGCAGGATCTTGAATCCTGTTCGAATGGCTTCTGTTCGCCCGGCCATTTCCAGCACGACGTCCACTCCCGTGCTGCCGGTGTTGTCCATCACGATGCCGTAGACGTCATCCTTGGTGGGATCGAGCACGAAGTCGGGACCCATCTGCCTGGCGATTTTGCGCCGATGCTCATTCACTTCCAGGGCAAAGATCTGAGTCGCTCCGCAGGCGCGCGCCACCGCGATGGAGAACAGCCCGATGGGGCCGCATCCGGTGATGGCCACGCTCTTGGCGGCGATCTCGCCCGCAAGCACGGTGTGCACGGCATTGCCCAGCGGATCGAGGATCGAGGCGTACTCCGGCAGGATCGAAGGATCGAGCTTCCAGATGTTCGACTCCGGGATGACGACGTATTCGGCAAAGGCACCGTTGGTATCGACACCGATGATCTTCACGTGCTGGCAGATGTGCGCTTCGCCAATGCGGCATTGCAGGCACTTGCCGCAGGCGACGTGCATCTCGGCGGAAACGAAGTCGCCTTCCTTGACGCTGGTGACTTCATCGCCAACCGCCTCGACGGTGCCGCAAAACTCGTGGCCGGGAATCAGCGGCGGATGGATGCGGCGTTGCGCCCACTGGTCCCACTGGTAGATGTGCAGATCGGTGCCGCAGATGGACGCCATCTTGACTTTGACAAGCACGTCGGTGCGGCCGAACTGCGGTTTGGGAACTTCGCGGATTTCGGTGCCCGGCGCGGGCGTGGGCTTTACGACGGCAATCATGGTTTCCGGCATGAGAACGGCTCTTCCTCCGTCGCAGAACACGACGGCACGTCAGCCCAATAGGAACAAGATGCGGCGGGCAAACTGGCAATTTTAGCACTGAAGCAGAAAGCGAAGCCGGGAGCCAGTTTCTATTTCGTCTTGTGCTCTTGCACCATCCTGGAGTTGTAGGGCTCGCTCTGGCCCTTGGGAACGCTCAGGGTCTTCCATTGTGCGCCTTTCAGATGTTTCGCCAGGAAAACGATTTGTCCGACGTGATAGGCGTAATGGGCCACCTGACGGTTAATGGCTTGCAGTACGGAATGCGGTTCACCGCGAATTGTGACGGTGCGGTCCATATCTTCCGGGCGCAGCGAGTTGAGCGTCTCAAACACCAGTTGCCAATTCTGCTCCCAGGAAGCGAGCACCTCGGCACGCTTGGCATCGTTGTGCATCAAGAACTCGCGGTCACGGTTGCGGTCGGGCTTCTCGCCGTCAGTGGTGAGAAAGTCGGTGAAGCGCGAGCGCATGTTGCCCGCCAGGTGTTTCATGATGATGGCTACGCTGTTGGATTCGGGGTCAGGCGTGGCGAAGAACTGCTCGTCGGTGAGCTGGGCTATTGCGCCATCCGCCAGCCGCTTGTGGCCACGCAGGCTGCGAAAAGCCTCGTCGATATAAAGCGCTCGGAAATCGGTCATCGACTTATTGTCTCCTGAATGGTCTTGAAAGCACTAGCGACGCGAAAGACGAGTCCGCTTGGCAATGCCGCCGCAACCGATTACCTCCGCCTGAAACGATTTGCCATTTCACCAAACCGGCGAGGGCGCAACACTTTTTTGAAAATATTTGTTGACATTCATGCTCAGTAACCGCAATATCTTGGGTTAGACATACTGCTCATCCAAGATGTAGGGCAGCTATGGCAGTTCAAACAACCTTCGAGGGAGAAGGTTCACTTAAAAGGAGGAATTCAGAATGGCGACAAAGAAGAAAGCCGTTAAGAAGGCAGCCAAGAAAAAGAAGCACTAACCATCTCCGCGAGGCATCGGGCCTCGCTAATTTTTTGGCGACAAAAGCCGGCCTCCACGATTGCTGTTCGCGGAGGCCTTTTTCTTTCGCTGCGGATGAGGGTCATGATGGGCCAGACAAAGGGCGAACCTGACCGGGGAATCGATTGGGGATTGAAGCCCGATTTGTTCCTCGTAGGGGTTCATGCTACAAGTATGCATCCGGCCCTCTCCGAATCCCATGGCTGCTGAGAAGAAAAAACACCGTAAGCCTGGCGGTGCACCCGATCCGGTGATTCCCGACAAGCTGTACTTCCGCATCGGCGAGGTTTCGCGCATCTGCCGCTTGCCGGCCTACGTGCTGCGCTTCTGGGAAACGGAATTTCCCCTGTTGAAGCCGGTCAAAAGCAGCACCGGACAAAGAATGTATCGCCAGCGCGACGTGGAAAACGTGCTGCGGATCAAGCGGCTGCTTTACGATCAGGGATACACGATCGCCGGAGCGCGCCAGCATCTGCGCGCGGAATCGAAGCCTGCGCAACAGCAAACGGGATTGCCCTTCCCCAAGAAGGGATCGCCGGACAACCTGAAAAGGGTGAGACAGGGTCTACAGGAAATCCTCGGAATCCTGAAAAAGAAACGCTAAGGTCGCAACCGTGAGAAAAACCGGCCTCACGCGACAGACGTTGCTCAAAGACACCTTCCCAGCTTGTCCCTGCCAATCCTTGATGACGGTCTTAATTGCCATGAACCTTACTTTCAAAATTCGTAAAAGCGTCCTGGCCAGGTTCTTCTGGCTTCTGTTGTTGTGCGCGCCGCCAACCTTCGCCCAAGACGTAACCATGCTGTTGGCCCAGAAGGCCGACTCGCTGGTACAGGAAGAGATGAAAAAGCAGAACATCGCCGGCTTGGCGCTAACCATCGTGGTGGACAAGAAGATCGCAGTCTCGCGCGCATATGGCTCGGCTGACCTGGAGAACCAGGCGTCGGCGAGCACGGCCACGCTGTTTCGCACTGGTTCCATCGCGAAGCCAATGACCGCGACTGCGGCGATGGCCTTGTATCAGGCAGGCAAGCTGGACCTCGATGCCCCGGTGCAGAAGTACTGTCCCGCATTTCCCAGGAAACAATGGACGATT
This sequence comes from uncultured Acidobacteriaceae bacterium, assembly GCA_963791975.1. GTDB lineage: Bacteria > Acidobacteriota > Terriglobia > Terriglobales > Acidobacteriaceae > Bog-257. The sequence continues at coordinate 1,457,417 of CAWBUJ010000001.1, forward strand.
ACCACACGCGAATTGCTGGGACACTTGTCAGGCATTCGTCACTATCGACAGGACAAGGCGGACTTCCTGAGTACGAAGCACTACACCAGCATCAGTGACGCCTTCGAAATATTCGCCGACGATCCGCTGTTGTTCGAGCCCGGCACAAAGATGCAATACACGACGTTCGGTTACGACGTCGTGGGTTGTGTGGTCGAAGGCGCCTCGGGACAAGACTTCGTCAGCGCGCTCAATTTGCTGGTACTCAAACCGGCGGGCATGACCGCCGCGCGCACGGACGATGCCTTCACCGTCATCTCGCACCGGAGCCGCCCCTATACAGTCGACGCCAATCATGTGCTGCATAATTCGGTGTTCGTGGATACCAGCGATAAAATTCCCGGGGGAGGCATGATCTCAACCGCTGACGACCTGGGCCGGTTCGCCATCGCCCTGGAGAGCGGCCGGCTGCTCGATTCCGCGACCAGGGGCCTGATGTGGACCTCGCAAAAAACATCCGATGGCAAGCCGACCGGTTATGGCTACGGATGGGGCGTACATGTAGACGACGGCGTGCTTACCGTGGGACACACCGGCGGCCAGCAGGGCTGCAGCAGCGTTCTGTGGATGCTGCCCGATCGCGGCTTCGCCGTGGCCATCATGGCCAACACCGATGAGGTAAAGGTGCAACCCATCGCGGAAGCATTGGCCCAGGCTTATTTGCACGCAGCCAACGCAAGACCGCGCTAAAATTACGCGGCCCGGCGAAACGGGAAAAATCGGACGAGAGAGAGTGGGGTGACTCATGGCCAAGGATTATCTGCTTAAGACGGAGCCGTCCGTATACTCCTTCGCTAACCTGCAGACGGAGAAGGTCACGGTGTGGGACGGGGTGTCGAATCCGGTCGCTGTGAAACATTTGCGGGAGATGGAACCGGGGGATCGCTTGGTCATCTACGAGACCGGAGATCACAAGAGCGCGGTCGGCACCGCGTCGGTGGTTGCGGTAGATGCCGCAGATCCGCGAAATCCGGTGGTGAAGATCAAGGCTGGAAAGCCAATCGTCCGGCCCATGACGTTGGCCGAGATCAAAGCCAACAAGCTGTTCGCTGACTCGCCTCTGGTGCGTCAAGGGAGGCTGTCAGTCGTACCTCTGACAGCGGCACAGTACAAAGCGCTGACTGGCGATTAGAGCGTGTTTCAAAAATCGAGTTCGACCAGCCAGGCCTAAAGGCTTTGGTTTTTGGGACGGCGAATTAATGGGCCTGAAGAGACTGTGTCGCAACCGGTGCCGCCGCTCCGCGGCTCAGTCTTGGGCTGTTTCGGCTTTTTGTTCCACCCCCGAATCGCATTTCCAGTCGCGACACAGTCTCTAAAGGCCACGCTTCCACCGAACCATCGCGACGCATTTTTGAAACAAGCTCTAGTCATTCGCGCCCCTCAGAGCGAATTTTTCGAAGGGCCACGGCCGGTTCATCTTTCCCCTTTCGCGCAGCGGCGGGCTGTTCCTCGCTCCGGCCCAGGTGGAAAACGATGGCCCTTACGGTTCTACCCAGGTCACTGCCCAGAACGGATGGTCCAGATTGAATCCAGGATATGTCACTCACCTGTTTTACTTTCGCCGCAGGGTTGCCGGGACGCTTCGCGGCGGGGCTTTCTTCGAAGAGCCTCGCGACAATCGTCGGTCCATGCACCTCCAGCTGCGTATCGGGGTTCATATTCACAGACCACACGGAAACCCGCTTCTCTTCGAAAATAGCCTGAACAGAGCCATCGCCAGCCGCAATCCGCGGACCGCTTCCGCGGCGAAGTCCGCCTAATGCAGGCAGCAGCTCTGCCACCAGGTTTCTGAACTCTGTTTCTCTCAGGTTTTCGACCACGTGGACCAAGCCAGCCGGCGATAACTCGCAATCGCCATCGCGATAAGTGAGCCTTTTCGGTTCCCCGTCGCGAGGAATGCTAACAATCTCCCCATCTCCCGCGACGTACATCAGATACTCTCTGTCGTGCCGATGGCACAAGGTGCGATCGCGGGGCGCAATCTCCACCGCAAAGCAGCGGACAAATTCATTCGCGATGACCAGATGATGCCGCGGCTCCTGCTCGATCGGGACGACCTCGTCGCAGGGATGCTGATTCTCGACCACGGTTACTCCTTGGCGGGCTTGAACTCCACCACGATCATACGAATGTCCTGATCGCCGGTGTTGGTGAGCCGGTGGTCGGGATGACCGCCGTGGAAGATCATCGCATTCGCCTTCATGTCGACATCCGTTCCCCCCTTGCCTTGCGGGCCGGAGTGTGCGTGCATGTCGGTCAGCAAAACGACCAGATGGGGGCCCGCTTCCTCGGTGGCGACAGTCTGCTTTGGCTTGATGGTCGCCTCCGAAATGCGAAAGCTGTCGCCATAACCAATGACCTTCGACTCTGCCGCCAGTGGGGGCCAATCCTTCGCGCGGGGATCGTTCTCGCAGTTTTTCACGCAAACCGGATGGCCTTGGTTCTGCAATAGCTCGATGGTCGCGTTGCGGAATGGCGTGGCCGCAAGATTGGTAGCCAAATGAGTGAGCCCCGCTGGAGTGTATCCAACAGCTCCATCCTCCAGCACAATGTGCTTGACCTTGCCATCAGGCGTGATGCTGTTAATGTCGGTGTGTCCAAAGGCGACGGCCATATAGTCATAGCCGTGATGGTGCATCAGGGTCGACTGTTGCGGCTCCACGTCGATGTAAAAGGCGCGGATGTACGGGTTATCGATCTTGAGGTGATGCGACGGCTCGGCGGTAATCTCGACCGTTGGGCCGTAGTTGTCATGGTTAGCCGGCTTCGCATCCTGCGCCAGAGCGAGGCCGGCGCCGAGCCAGAACAACAGCAGCAATCGAAGAGTCTTCATGCCGGAGAGGGTAGCGAGGCCCGTCCGCTATTGCAAGCAGGAAGTTGAGCCGTATTGCCGGCGTGAGCGAGCGGGACGCCACAGGCGAAATCCCGAACCCGGCAGCGTCCTGCTCCTCGCAAGCGAGATATTGAGATCGTGCCGAAGCTGCGATGGTGTTCCAGTATGAACTTGTCAGCCCGCCCAAAAGCTCGTAAGCTGCTGATTTCAAAGGACAGTTGAGACGCAGGGACGGTCGTGCGCGAAGGCTGTCCTGCGCCCCTGTCCGAGGGCACCTGCTGATCGTGCGCGGACGCTTTTCTCCCTATTTACTATTGACGGCATGTATCCTACACTGTCGGACTACCATGATGGGTCTCTCTGGGGTGAACGATGGGCAAGAAAGACAAGAAGGGCAAGAAAAAGAAGCACAAGGACGATGGCGGATCGCCGAGGACCCTCGACTTGCGAACGGTTGAGATACCGCCGCGTCCCAAGCCGCTGAAGCCCGCCGACATTCGCAGCCTGCGGGAAAGTCTCAATGCCAGCCAGGCCTTATTCGCCCGGCTGCTGAACGTCAGCTCCAACGCGGTCGAAAGCTGGGAGCAGGGCATCCGGCAGCCGCGCCAGGCCACGCTGAAGCTGCTGTATATCGCGCGCAAGAGCCCCAACCTGTTGCTGGACTGACCATCCGGCAGGCGGGAAGATCTATCCGGGGAGAGAAACAGCCGCCAGCTGCGCGTGTGTCGGTTCTCCGCTCAGCAAGGCCTCGAAGAAGCGGTCCACCGCATCCAGGATTTCCGTCTCCGTCCTGGCTTCATAAACTGACTTACGCAACTGTGCGCCGTGCGGCACGCCATGGGTAAACCATGACGCGAACTGCTTCATCTTGCCGGCCGCGCCACCGACCCTTTCGTCCACTAACATGCGGAAGTAGGTGCGAATGATCCGGTAGCGGTCGGAGTTGGTGGGCAGGTCATACGATCCCGTGTGGGTGTACTGCTCGATCTGGCGAAAGATCCACGGATTCGATGCGGCGCTGCGGCCGATCATGACTGCGTCACAGCCGGTCTGCGACACCATGGCGGCGGCATCTTCGGGTGAGCGCACGTCGCCATTGCCGATGACCGGAATTTTCACCGCATCCTTGACCGCGGCAATCCACTCCCAGCGGGCCTGCCCGCTGTAGCCCTGCTCCCGGGTGCGGGCGTGCAGTGCAACACCTGCCAGGCCGCAATCCTCCGCCATCTTCGCCAGATTGACATGCACGATCTCTTTGTCGCTCCAGCCGGCACGAAACTTTACCGTGAATGGAATCTTCACCGCCGCGCGTACCGACTCGAAGATGTTGCGGATGAGCGGCAGATCACGCAGCAACCCCGAGCCCCCGTTGCACTTCACGACCTTCTTTGCCGGGCAGCCCAGGTTAAGGTCCACCAGATCGAAGCCGAGGCCTTCGACGACGCGCGCGGCCTCGGTCAGCGTGACCGGATCACTGCCGAACAGTTGCGCCGAAATGGGGTGTTCGTTGCCGTAAAACGTGAGGTACTGCTTGGCCTTCTTGTCCTTATGACGGATGATGCCGTCGGCCGAGGTGAACTCGGTCATCATCAGGCCGCAACCGCCCAGATTGCGGATGAAGCGGCGGAAGACCGTGTCGGTGACGCCCGCCATCGGCGCCAGCACGGTCGCGGGCCGGATTTCGACTCCCCCGAGCGAGACGGACGCGGGCACGCGCGCCTCCGCAGGCGCGATGCGCTCGGTCGGATTGTCGAAGAACTTGTGCATCGAGCTTCCTGGATTCAAATCCGCACTTCGATGTCCGGGCGCACCTTTTCGAGTAACTTCTTCTCGATGTTGCCAAGTTTCGCGGGATCCACACGAAAGCGTTCTGGAGTAATCGAAAGCTCTGCTAAGGGAGCCTCTCCTCCACGGTTCTTGATCGTAATGACTCCAATCCTGCCAATTCCGTCCGCAGAATATAGAAGAGATCCGAGCTCTCCCATCAACAAATCCCAACTGCCTTGCGGTATTGCCAGATACCTATAGTGGGCTGGCAGAGACATTAGGCGATCGCGTATTCCTTTTACCTTCCTCTTTCTCCATGGCCCGCCGGGGGGTGCTGGAGCTGACGTGCGCTCAAACTCGAACTGCAGATTGACCTCAACCGCGTGTAGGTCGCCAGATCCGGCTCGATCCACGGCTAGAAGATCGGCCGAGATAATAGAGGAAGGCGGTGCGAGATAGATCTTTGGCACAGCCAGTCGCCGCTCCAGCATATCGGCGACCGCGTTTACTGCGCGCCCTTTTTGCTGCCTTATCGTCAGAGGCCGAGACTCACGCTTTGCGGTCACCATTTAATTACAGTCTCCCCCCAAGAATACTCTCCGCCCAGGCCCGAATGTCCTTGCGGCGTGCTATAGAGACTCGATCCTTCGATTGTCAACTCGTGCGTCGCCATAGGAAACACCCGTCTTAGCGCTCAACAATCTTTCCAAGTGCCCTACGCCCCGCGATTCAATGCTAGCGGTTCGGCACGCGGATTCCGTACCCCGTACCGCTCGTCTATGATCTTGCGACTTCGTTCGCTTACCTGTGAGCTTGATCTGGACTGCATCGTTATAAGAAATTGCACTGTGCACGGCTAAAACACCAACGGCCGCAGAATAACCTGCCATGTCGTCGTGGCAGAGTTCCATAGCGTTAGCCAATTGCTCGGCGCGACCGTGGTGAACAGCTAGGTTTACGCTGTCCATGTGGATGATTCCATTGAATTTGATCTTCTCACAGAAAAGGCCTCCGCCGCAGCGGAGGCCTTCGCACAACTGGGCGGTTAATTCTTCGCGGCTTCGACCTTGGCCGCCTCCACTTTCGCCGCGTCTGCTTTGCCGGCGTCGGATTTGGCATACTTACGGCGGAAGCGCTCGACGCGGCCCGCGGTGTCCACAAGCTTCTGTTTGCCGGTAAAGAAGGGGTGGCACGCGGAACAGATTTCCACGTTGATGGCCCCCTTATGGGTCGAGCGGGTGGTAAAAGTATTGCCGCACGCGCAATGCACGCGCACTTCTTCGTAAGCCGGATGGATGGCTGCCTTCATAAGACTCCTGACTTGATGATCGCGATCTTTGATTTTACCGGATATTGGGCCGCTGCGGCAATCAGACCAAGCACGCCCTCTGTGGTCATCGCTTGCGATTGGATTCCCGGCAGTACGGAAAAGATTCTTCCCGCCCAGACCATTAGCGCTTGCCAAGAAGCGCAGGGCGCGGTCAGGATTACCCCGGAGGTGATATGAAGCGACCGCTAACACGGACCCTTCTCCACATCGTATCGGCACTGACTCTGGCGGCTATTCTGTCCGGTGGTGACCTTTGGGCCCAATCCTCAAACGTACCGCCGAGCGCCACGACACAGAGCGCCCAACCTCACGCCGGCAATTCGCCACAGCCGCCGACCCGCAGCGACGAGCTGACGCAAATGCGCACCGACCTGAATCGGATGGAGAGTCTGCTCGGCAATATGAGCGCCGAAATCGAGTTCCTTCACGATCAGAACCTGCAGATTCTGCTGCGAACCAACGCCCAGATGTGGACCGTCTTGATCCGGGATTTGCAGCGGCAGGTCGATCGTCAGGAGCAGCCGTCAAACAGTGGACCGCCAGGAAGCGGAAGCGGGAGCCCCCCGCCCAACGCCAAGCCACGCTAGCAAGCGGCGGGTTGCCCTGGCGTCACTCTGACAGCGAGTTGGCTGGCTCGTCGTCGGCGATACCCAGCTTGCCTTCGAGGTGCGCGATCTCGGCCATCAGGCGATTGTCATACCCCTTGAAGTTTCGCAGGCGATAGAGGAATTCTCCCAGCAGCATCAGCCGGCAGCAGACCACCACCACAAACACCAGAGCCAAAGAAACATCCAGGTTCTGGTGGAAGCGGCTATAGGCATCGGCGTCTCCGCGCGCCGCGGCGCGTAGAGCGACCACTTCCAGAAACACGCCTCCCAGAAACAGGCTCATCAGAACCAGGACCAGGACGAACGTCCGGGTGATGTAGAGCAGCGTGGTGAAAGCGTTGTTCTGACACTCGCACAGGTTGAACAGCTTGGCGTTCACCGACAGCAGTTTTGCCTTCAGGATCCAGGTACTCAACTTCTGCGGCGGCAACGACAGGAAATGCCGCACCGTGTCCGCGTACAGGGCGATCAGGGCGCTAACCACCACCAGGATGATCTCCAGGAGTAGCGCATATCGATGAAGCCATTCGGCAATAGCTTGAAGCATGCTTTTGGGCAATATATCACGCAGGCCATCCCGGGTGCGGCGGGCTGCCTCTGCGGCTGGATGTTCCCGGGCGCCTCCCTCAGAAGCTTCAAAACGCCGGCCGTTTTCGCGCGCGCATCGACACGACCGATGTGTAAACCGTGTTGAAAACGTGTGGAATTCTCCCTGGAATGGCCGACTCGATGCAGATTCCGGGTCGCTCGTACAAAATTTCTTTCTCTGAAATCACCAGTGTTTATGGGTCTCAGGCGACGTATCTTCGGGGTCCGGGCTCCGATACTGCAATCGAGGGTTGCGCATCGGCCGCAGATTTGTTATAAAAGAAGAGTCAGCAAGAGGCATTATTGTCGCCTGCGGATGTGGGACTAAGTTTTTGAGTCCTGCAAGAGAAGCCGGCATCTAAGACATTAAGCTTCATAGTAGCTGCCCTGGCCACAGGGCTGGAAGTCGGGGACAGAGT
>CAWBUJ010000001.1:1467500-1904795 GCA_963791975.1 uncultured Acidobacteriaceae bacterium
ACCAAGAATAGTTATCAGTGATCAGTTGTCGGTTGTCAGTGAGTATTTGCTGGCAACTGAGAACTGGCAACTGAAAACTGCCTTCCCCACCCAGGTGGGACGCCGAAAGGCGGGACGATATTTGACAACTGAATAGCATTGGGTAACTACAAGGCGAGTAGAACAAGAGTGATTTTATGAGTGCCTTAGATTTCTGCTGGGGCTCCGCGGTCCGCAATAACCGCAGGGAGCGATGAGCAGAAACAAAAGCATCATGAAATTTGCCTGGCACGGAGCCGCCGCAAGGCTGCTGTGGGCTGAGTAAATTTTGTGGTCAAGCTACTAAGGGCGCATGGTGGATGCCTTGGCAGAAGCAGGCGATGAAGGACGTGGCAAGCTGCGATAAGCCTCGGGGAGCCGCAAGTAGGCATTGATCCGGGGATTTCCGAATGGGGAAACCCTATACGGTAAAACCGTATAACGGCCCGATAAATACATAGTCGGGAACGAGCGAACCCAGGGAAGTGAACCATCTCAGTACCTGGAGGAAAAGAAAACAACAGTGATTCCGATAGTAGTGGCGAGCGAACTCGGAACAGCCCAAACCTATTGCACCTTCGGGTGGAACAGGGGTTGTAGGGCCCGCGTGAGTAGAGTTACCAATCCAGTCGTTAGTCGAAGCCCTCTGGAAAGAGGCGCCATAGAGTGTGATAGCCACGTAGGCGAAAACGAGCTGGACTCGAAGCGGGTACCTGAGTACCGCGGGGCACGTGAAACCCTGCGGGAATCTGCGGAGACCATTCCGTAAGGCTAAATACTAGCTTCTGACCGATAGTGAACCAGTACCGTGAGGGAAAGGTGAAAAGAACCCCAGCGAGGGGAGTGAAATAGTACCTGAAACCGTGTGCCTACAAGCAGTGGGAGGGCTATGCCCGCAAGGGAATGCCTGACCGCGTGCCTATTGCATAATGAGCCGGCTAGTTATTCTTGTCAGCAAGGTTAAGCGTAAGCGAGCCGTAGCGAAAGCGAGTCCTAATAGGGCGTTCAGTTGGCAGGAATAGACGCGAAGCGGGATGATCTACCCTTGGCCAGGTTGAAAGTGGGGTAACACCCACTGGAGGACCGAACCGGTGTTTGTTGAAAAAAGCTCGGATGAGCTGAGGGTAGGGGTGAAAGGCTAATCAAATTCCGTGATAGCTCGTTCTCTCCGAAATAGCTTTAGGGCTAGCCTCGTATGATTTGCAGCGGTGGTAGAGATCTGGATGGACTAGGGGGCTTTCCAGCTTACTGAATCCAACCAAACTTCGAATGCCGTGGACAACTAGTACGGGAGTCAGACAGCGGGGGCTAAGCTTCGTTGTCGAGAGGGAAACAGCCCAGATCGTCTGCTAAGGTCCCCAAGTCTCAGCTAAGTGGGAAAGGATGTCGGAACGCCCAGACAGCCAGGAGGTTGGCTTAGAAGCAGCCATCCTTTAAAGAAAGCGTAATAGCTCACTGGTCAAGCGGTCCGGTGCCGACAATTCAACGGGGCTTAAGCTGAGCACCGAAGCAGCGGATGCATGGCGTCAAGCCATGCGTGGTAGGAGAGCATTCCCAACAGTTTGAAGCGGGATCGTAAGGACCCGTCGACGGTTGGGAAGAGACCCTGCCGGCATAAGTAGCGATAACGGAGGTGAGAACCCTCCGCGCCGAAAGTCTAAGGTTTCCTGAGGAAGGTTAATCCGCTCAGGGTTAGTCGGTCCCTAAGGTGAGGCCGAAAGGCGTAGCCGATGGACATCCGGTTAATATTCCGGAACTCCCTTCAGTTCGTTTGACGATGGGGTGACGCAGAAGGATACGTGCAGCCTGTTATGGCTATCAGGTTCGATGCGTGTAAGCCGGTTTCTCCAGGCAAATCCGGAGAGACATTCAACGGTGAGACGCAAAGGAGTAGTCCGTATGGACGAAACGCACCGATTCCACGCTGCCAAGAAAAACCTCTAAGGAGAAAAGAAGGGAACCGTACCTCAAACCGACACAGGTAGACGAGGAGAATATCCAAAGGCGCTCGGGAGAACGCTCGTTCAGGAACTCGGCAAATTAACCCCGTAACTTCGGGAGAAGGGGTGCCCCGGTAGAGTGCAAGCTCGAGGGGGCCGCAGTGAAATGCGCACGGCGACTGTTTAACAAAAACACAGGTCTCTGCAAAGTCGAAAACGACGTATAGGGGCTGACGCCTGCCCGGTGCCGGAAGGTTAAAGGGAGAGGTCAACCGCAAGGTGAAGCTTCGAACTGAAGCCCCGGTGAACGGCGGCCGTAACTATAACGGTCCTAAGGTTAACGATTCGCTAGCCTTAGTAAAACTGAACTATATGCGGGAAACTCCTCACACAGCCGCTCGGTACTAGCTGTCGAATATGGCAGCAGTCAAAATCCGACGGACAAGGGGACAATCCGCAGGGAAGGCTCCAAACTTATGGAGAACCCTCAGAGACTTCACGTTCAGCCACAGCCTGGAAGGCTGGAGGCGCAATGGGTGGTCGGATTTGTTGACGGAGAAGGATGCTTCTTTGTTGGCATTAATCCACACCCGGAGATGACCTCCGGATTTCAAGTGCTCCCTGAATTCACAGTTGTACAGCATGAGAGAGATGTTCAGTTGCTTCACGCACTCAAGCAATTTTTTGGGTGCGGTGTGGTTCGCACGAACCACGGCAGCAGAATGGCTTATCGAGTGAGGAGCCTGGAACATCTGAACCAACGAATCATTCCATTTTTCGAACAGCATTCGCTGAAATCGAAAAAGCGAGTCGACTTCGCGAAATTCAGAACGGTTCTGCAACTGATGAGCAAGGGAGAACACTTGGAGCCAGATGGTATCGAAAAGATTCGGGCCATCGCTTCCACCATGAACACAGGTTGTGAAAGATAAAGTCCAGCTCCTCCGGAAACGGAGTGAGATCAACTGAGCGAAATTCCTTGTCGGGTAAGTTCCGACCTGCACGAATGGCGTAACGATCGTGCGACTGTCTTAACGAGCGACTCGGCGAACTTGTAGTACCGGTGAAGATGCCGGTTACCCGCATCTAGACGGAAAGACCCCGTGCACCTTTACTATACCTTCACTATGAACTATGGCACTTGCTGCGCAGGATAGGTGGGAGGCTTTGATTTCAGGCTCTCGGGCTTGGAGGAGCCAACGGTGAGATACCACCCTGCGAGTTCTGTGGTTCTAACCTACTCCCGTGATCCGGGAGAGGGACATAGTGAGGCGGGTAGTTTGACTGGGGCGGTCGCCTCCTAAATTGTAACGGAGGCGCGCGAAGCTACACTCAGGCTGTTTGGAAATCAGCCGTCGAGTGCAAAGGCATAAGTGTGGTTGACTGCGAGTCCAACAAGACGAGCAGGTGCGAAAGCAGGCCTTAGTGATCCGGTGGTTCTGTATGGAAGGGCCATCGCTCAACGGATAAAAGGTACGCCGGGGATAACAGGCTGATCGGAGCCAAGAGTTCATATCGACGCTCCGGTTTGGCACCTCGATGTCGGCTCATCGCATCCTGGAGCTGTAGAAGGTTCCAAGGGTTAGGCTGTTCGCCTATTAAAGCGGTACGTGAGCTGGGTTCAGAACGTCGCGAGACAGTTCGGTCCCTATCTGATGTGGGCGTAGGAGATTTGAGAGGACCTGTCCTTAGTACGAGAGGACCGGGATGGACGAACCTCTTGTGTTCCAGCTGTCATGCCAATGGCACGGCTGGGTAGCGAAGTTCGGTTGTGATAAACGCTGAATGCATATAAGCGTGAAGCACACCTCAAGATGAGATCTCCCAACCCAAAAGGGAAATGAAGGGCACACGAAGACTACGTGTTTGATAGGCTGGATGTGAAAGTGCAGTAATGCATGAAGCTTACCAGTACTAATCGCCCGTTCGGCTTGACCATAAAATTTACTCGGCTGCACCTGACGAACCTGTCAGCGTGCTGGATCTCGACGGAGATCCGGGCCCTGTAATCCTGATGCTATTCAGTTGTGAGAGATCGCCCGCCGGCATGGCGGAGCGGATTTGAAAGGGCACGGCTTCAGCCGTGCCGTCAAATGGCTCCCCTTCCGAGTAAGGTGGTGAAGCACGCCCTTAGGCGTGCGTAAACACCAGCCCAGGGTGGTAGCGCGGGCCTTTAGGCCTGCGTCCTGCCAGCCTAACGCGGTACTCGATCCCAGGGTGGTAGAGCAGGCCTTTAGGCCCGCGTCCTGCCAACCTGATTTGATCGGGGCTTTAGCCCCGGATTAAAGCGGAATTGCTCTTTGACATTGGCGTAATTGAGATCCCTCGCAGGAAAGCGCTCGGGATTTCGGCACGAGGCTCGGACGCCTCGTAAACGCCTCGAATTTGGCGCTACAGGTCCTGCGTGCAACCCACGCTTTGGGACCGAGCTGCGGAGCACCATCCCGCACGCGCCTGCGAAGCCGGTGATCTTACCGCGGGGGAAACACCCGTTCCCATCCCGAACACGGAAGTTAAGCCCCGCTGGGCCGATTGTACTGCACGCGAAAGTGTGTGGGAGAGTAGGTCGTCGCCGACATAAATAAAGGCTCCATGTGAATAACATGGAGCCTTTTCCGTTCTTTTTTTATACGATAAGATCCCTCACTGTGTTCGGGATTTCGCCTCGCGGCTGGACGCCGCGAAAACGGCTCAACATAAATAACAGCCACCTGGAGAAATCCTGGTGGCTGTTTCCGTTTGCGCAACAAAGCAACCGCGGACTTACACGGATCAAGACGGATCAATTCGTGCCCTGTCATCCCGAGCGGAGCGCAGCGGAGTCGAGGGACCTGCTGTTTAAATCGTGACGAGGCTGTGCCGCCGCTACGCGGCTCCGATGAAATTCCTGGCCTACCCCCGGGCTTCACGAGCCTGTTACGAAACTCGGCACTTAGGGCAAGAGGCTATGGCAGTGAGTGCGGATAAAGGTTAGTTTAGCCACATGGCCTACATCACAGGCGAAGCGCGGGAGCAAGTGACGATGTTTCCGCTAACCTTGGACGAGTTCCTTCCCGCCGATCATCTGTGTCGGGTAATCGAAGCGTTCGTGAAGCGGCTGGGGATGCAGGAGCTGGGATTCGAGCGCGCCGAGCCGGCGGAGACAGGGCGGCCGGGCTACGATCCGCGCGATCTGCTGAAGCTGTACTTGTACGGTTACATGAACCAGCTGCGTTCGTCGCGGCGGCTGGAGGCGGAGTGCGTGCGCAACGTGGAAGTGATGTGGCTGCTGGGACGGCTGCGGCCCGATTACAAGTCGATTGCGGAGTTTCGGCGCCTGCATCGCGAGGCGGTGAAGGCGGCGGGAGCGGAGTTAGTGCGGTTGGCGCGCGAGGTGGGTTTAGTGCGGGGCGAGTGGGTGGCAATCGACGGCTCGAAGTTTCGCGCGGTGAGCAGCGCCCAGCGGGTACGCGAGCGGGATGCTGTAGAGCGCTATCTGCAGGAGATGGAAGCGGCCGACGCGCAAGATGACGTAGTGATCGACCACAGCGCGATGCAGGCGGCGCTGCAGAAGCTGGGCAACGATCCTGAGCCGGAGGCGCGGTTCATGCGGACGACGGAGGGCAAGCGTCCGGCGTACAACGTGCAGGCGGCGGTGGATGCCGAGTGCGGCATTATCGTGGCACAAGCGGTGACCACGGAGGCGACGGACAATCGCAGTCTGCTGCCGATGGCGGAGGCGGCGCAGCAGGCGGTGGGCTCGCCGGAATCGCTGCACGTGGTGGCGGACGCGGGCTACTCCAACGGAGAGCAGGCGGCGGGGTGTGAAGCGCGCGGGATTGAGCCGCACGTGGCGGCCAATCGCAGCGTGAACAGTCAAGGCGATGGCCAGATGTTCGCGGGGAGCGAGTTTTATCACGACCAGACCACCGACACCATGGTGTGTCCGGCGGGCCAGAGATTGCAGCGGAAAGCAGTGCAGAAAAAGCGGCGACAGGTGGTGTATGTAGGCGAGGCGGCGGTGTGCGGAGCCTGTCCCTTGCGGGCGCATTGCACCACGGCGGCACGGCGAACGGTGAAGCGGCACATTTACGAAGCGGCACTGCAGCGCATGCAGCAGCGGGCAACGGCAGAAGCCATGCGACTGCGACGCTGTGTGGTGGAGCGGGTGTTTGCCGCGCTCAAGTATGGCAGTTTCGGACATCCGCGCTTTTTGCTGCGTGGGTGCGGCGGCGCGCAAACGGAAATCAGCCTGGCGATGATGGCCTACAACCTCAAGCGCATGATGGCGGTGCTGGGAGGCATAAGCTTACGAGCCGCCCTGGCCCGCTAGCCCAACCGGAAAACCGGTGCCCCGCATAATGCGTTGGGGAACCGAGTGGTCCGAATATCCGTCGCTCCTGAGCGGAGTAAGCAAGAGTTTCGTAACAGGCTCTCACGCCCGGGGCTAACACCCGTGCCGCCCCTGCGGGGCTGGCTGACATTGTACTGCACGCGAAAATGTGGCTCCGCGCGCCCCACCCTTGTCCGCCGCGGCGGAACAGGTGGTGTGGGGTGACACGTCGAGCGCGGAGTCCGGCCCAAACTACTTGGCTGGGGCTTCCGGTTTAGCGGCCTGGGCCGGCGGCGCAGCTTGCAGCTTGGCCAGGGATTCATCCACGCGCTTCTTGAAGTCACCCTGGTCGTCGTGCGCAAGGCCGCTGTAGCTCGACACCACTTGCATCTCGCAGCCGGTGCCCGTCGATATCAAGGTGACCTGATTGGTGCGCTGCATCACCGCTCCCGTAATACTGGCGTGCACCGCGTGCTTCACGTTGTAGGAAGCCGTCATTTTGCTGTCGTCATTCTCCACGACGCTGTAGTTCTCCGGATTGCTAAGGGTGTCTTTGACCGCGCCCCACACCTCGCTGCAAGCAACGGGATAGGTGCTCTTGTGGGTCTTGCCGAACGCCGGCACCGCCACCGCCAGCGACAGCAAAGCCACCACCACGAGTCTTGTCTTCATCATGGCATGTCTCCTCATGCGGATGCGCTTCTCAGCATGGCAAAACCGAAAAGAGGTCCCCATTTTCAAGACAGGGGAACGATAGTCGCTCGCAAGAGTTTTGTCGGTGCGCTCAGTCACATTCGAAGGCGACCGGCGTTTGTGATTTCATCTTGGACGCAACCGCCGATGGCCCTGACGAGGCGTCGGGTGACGTCCTGCACGGCCCAACCCCCCAAAAAAACACTACGCCGCAATCCCAATTGGGGTTATAGTGATGAAAATCAGGGAAAATCAGGGTTACAGTGAGGGGATATCTGACATGGGAAAAATCTTCATCAGCTACCGCCGCGACGATGCGGGCGAGGCGGCCGGCCGCCTGTCGGACAACCTCGTCGAGCGCTTCGGGCGCGACACCATCTTCATGGACGTCGACGGCATCGCTCTCGGCCGCGACTTTCGCACGGTGATCGAAGAGACCCTCAGCCACTGCGGCGTGATGCTTGCCGTCATGGGCAAAGACTGGCTGCAAAATAAGGACGCCAAGGGTAACCGCCGACTCGATCAGCCCACCGATTTTGTGCGCCTGGAAATCACCACCGCCCTCAAGCGCGGCATCCCGGTCATCCCGGTCTGCGTGCAGGGCTCCACCGTTCCCAGTTGCGACGACCTGCCCGAAGATTTGAAGGACTTCGCTTTCCGCAACGCTTTCGAATTGACCCACGCGCGCTGGAACTCCGATGTCCAGCTCCTCACCGAGAGGCTGCGCCCCTTAATGACAGAGTCGTCTACCCAGCCGCATGTAGTAATTCCGCCGCCAGTAAATACCCACGTGCCACCGCCGCCCGGGGTAAAAGCAAAACCGCAGCCTGTGGCTCCAACGGTTTCCCTGCCTGCGGCCGGCAAAACGTCCTCCAAGAAGAAGCTCAAGTGGTTCCTGGTCATCGCCTGCCTGGTGATGATGTTTGCCTCCTTCAGCGGCGGCGGAGACGCCATCATCGGCGGAATCTTTTTGTTCGGCCTGCCCGCCCTCTTCTTCGTCTGGGACCCGGCTAACTGGTTCGTTCCCAAGCCCTGAAAGCGCCGCGCGTGGCACAAGGCGCCTGGGCATAGATCAGGTTCAGACGACAAAGGGCACCAGAGCTTTCACCCGCCGTGAGTAGGCTTCATACTTCTCGCCGAACTGCGCGCGCATCCATTTCTCTTCCAGCTTTAATTTGTGCCACAGTGCGCCGAAGACAAGGGCTACCGCAAGCAGTCCTCGCCACTCGCCTAGGGCCACCGCGCAGCCGGCAAATCCCAGCAGAAACCCGGTATAAATGGGGTGGCGAACCAAGGCGTAAGGGCCGCCGGTGATGAGTTCGTGACCTTGCTTCAGGGTGACGGCCTGGCTCCAGTTTTTTCCCAGGTGATGACGCGCCCAGACCGCAAACAGCAGACCGCCTGCGGTAACGGCTGCGCCGCCCCAGAAACACCAGGCCCCAGGTGGAAGAAATCGCTCGTCCAGCAACCGAGGCGGAACCCTGGGGAGCCAGAGAAGCGCCACCGCGGAAGCAATCAAAACCAGGCGCGCCAGCCGCGAGGCTGCGGACTCTTGCCGCTCGGTTTCTTTGACATTCTTCGAAATCGCCCACCAATAGGCCACGAAGCTAAGCCACATTGCCGGGAAGAGATAGCTATATACGAGTGCCATGACGATTTCCTTGAGGACAACCATCATCAGCCGGGCGCCCCGCGCATGTCCACCCCGGTGGCGGAGCAGTGCTTATGGCTGCGGCGCAATGACCCAGCCTCCTGCGTCATGCGTCACAGACAAACCGTGCCCGAAGCGAGATCATGGAGTCGAAGGCAGGCTCGTCCGCAGAAGCCCGTCGGGCAGAGCGCTCGCCCCGGCTGGCTGGATGAACTCTTCCGCCCGCCGCCCCGACCTGCGCACTCGCCTCTGCGAATGAACTTTCCCATGAGGAGGTTAATCTCATGCGCAATTCATTTCTTGTTTTCTGTCTTTTTGGCCTATTGGCTGCCATGCAACTCATGGCGCAGGAGAAGTCCCTGATCACCGTGAAGAGCGGCGAAGTAAACAGCGGCGTGGTCATTCTCACAGTGCATCAAGCTGCTACGCCGGAGCAGGCGGCGGGAGCTTTCACCCTGCATTGCAATAAAGGCGTGGAGGGCTGCAAGGTTCTGGAACCGGGGACCTACTTGATGGTGCGGCTGCCTAAGAATTGGGGAGTCTACGACTGCAACAATGTCGATCTTTATCCCAGTACGGCCGATCCGGCGACCAGCCAGAAAATCAGCGAGTACTGCTTGATCGAGAAGTAAGCTTGATTTCTTGGCAGTGAGTAGGAGTCCGTAGGAACCAGCGCCGTAGGCGCGGCTCAGTCTAGCTCAGCACCCTTCGGCTGCGCTCAGGGCAGGATACGCCGAAGGTGGAATGCTGGGTAATGTGGAAAATGAATTCGAGTCCCTTGGGGACGGCACAATTCTCCTGGCCAAGGATAATAAGCGCACGGCACCCGAAAGATGGGCGAACCTGGGGCATTTGGCTGGGGATTTCGGCTGGCTCTACCCTAACGCTGCTTTGATTCTGGCGACTACCGCTCGCGTATCGGTGAGTTGATGCTCCCAAATCCTTAACAACCGCCATCTCCGACGCTTCAACTGGGTGCCGATCGTCGCATCCCGAACTCGATTTCGGGCCACTTTCGCATCCCAATAATCGGTGTTCGACGATGGTCTTCTATAGCACTTAGGACAACCGTGCCAATAGCAGCCATCGACGAACAAGAGCAGCCGCTCTTTTCGAAATGCAAAGTCGGGCTTTCCTGGAACATCGGACGGGTTCAATTTCCATCCCCGGACGCCCGCCCGGATCAGAGCGGCCCGAAGTCGCCATTCCGTTGACCGATTGCGTTGGGATCGGACTTTTAGCCATTACCTGCGAACGCATCGCCGGGAAAAGGCTGCCCACTCTTTAGACCTCTTCGCCGGGCTCGACGGTTGGCACGCTGCCTATGATCTCGACAGTGACTTGAGGAAATGCGCCTCTTACGATAGGGGCGCGCGAATCGCGCAGCGTTCGAGCCTCCGATACCAGTCGGGTTTCCCGAACTTGAAAGCCATCACTTGCTCGAGCATCACAAGCGCTTTGCCGATGTCCTCCGCCAGGACCTCGGCCGACACGACTTCACAACTATCCCTCGACGCATCAAAAGCTATCAGTTGGAAATCACAATCTTGAGGCCAATCAGGAGCTTTCAGCTCAACTCCATGATTGGTTTCGATAATTGTTATGTTTTTCGAATCTGTATCGATTGAAATTGCCAGATCCAGCATAATGTCCTCACAGATCCCTCGCGCTAGACGGACGCAAGCCACGAAATATGCACGGTCACCCTCTCAGTCTTCCTGAACTGGAGCCTGCCCGACAGCGGGTTCTGGTAAATTTCATGAAATGGTGCTTCACGGAAGTTCTTTACCACGAAAAGAAAAAAACGGCTCCCCAGGGCCGTAGCTAGCGCGTGTTCCTTGGGAGTCAGGGACAAACTCCCCATTCGTTCTCTCAAGCCTTTGACCTCTACGGCTATAAATTCCTCATGCTTCTCAGTTCGTAGCCGGAAGTCGTATCCGCAACCAAGTCGCGTCGTATTCTCTACGACATAATCTTGAAATTCAGGAAGTCCAGGCTGAACCGACATGAAGTATTGCTCCGCGGCTAAACCGGTGATCAGTCTCTTTGCAAAGTAAGTGTCGCTCTCCTGAGGTTCTTCCTTATCCCGAATTTCGCTCCAAGCGTTCTCATCATATCCAACAAAAGACTTGACCAAACCGGTGAATGATTCGAGATCTAAGCCCTTGTACTTCTCAAACACCTTTAGGCAGTATCCGCGAGTGGGACGCTTATGCCAGCCCTTTCGGCGGTTTGGGAGCAGAGGGTCGAACTCATCACGGTAATTCTTTATTGAGGCAGGCTGCGATCCCATAGCGTACCCAATTACATTGAATGCTTCTCTGAAGCTTTTGAAGCCGAGCTTCCTCAAACCGAACGAGTCGTATTTGGAGAGGTACAGACCAGCCAATATGAGTTTCTCTCTCGTCGGGATTCGTTGCGAGTCCAGAAGCATGATCTTCAACGCTGGTGATCGGCAGCGACAAATCTTAACAGGGGAAGAGTTACTAAACCAAAGTGCGTGTATCTGGGAGATCGTCGGCGGTCAGATCCGCGACGCTGCAAACCCGCAGTTCTGAGCCGCCGAAGTATGTGCGATACGCAGCGGCCTTCTTCTCGCACCAATCATTCGCAAAAGTGCATTCCCACTCGCTACCGAAGCCGAGCCGAGCCATTCCCCCGCCCGCGAAAAACTCGAAAAAAGTGAACGGCGCTGTTTTCACGTTTGACCGCGCTTGCTGTTCGCTCCGCATCTGAATCTGCACGTGCTGAGATTTTACATCTGTATGCCTAGTTTTACGCGCTGCGGCGCTTCACAATAAACAACGGCCTTTCGCGGAGACCCTCTCTCGGGCCTCTTTCCCCAAGTGGGATTGGAGCCGGCCGAAGGGTGCCGGGCTTTCTTATTCTATCCCGCGCCGCAGGACCTCGTTCGTCGCCGGGTGCCCCACCCAAGCTTCTTTTGCTTGGGTGGGAGACCTGATGCCTCGAGCCCGCCCTTTGCGCAGAACTACCGCCGGATGTGCCGTCCCTGAAGGGACTCAGGTTTACCTAACAACCCTACCCAGCGCTGAAGCGCTGGGCTATCATCTTCCGTCCCGCAAAGGCGGGACTGCCGCATCGCTAATTCCACCGTGATCGGGATTCAAAACGGCTGCGGCAATAAAGCGGCGCAAGAAGCTGTACCGTTTCCCGAGGAGAGAACCAATGGCCCGGAAGCTCACCCCTGCCTCGCCGTCCGATGCCCGCAAGCTGACTCCTGCCGCCCCGACCGAAGCCCTGCTACGGACCTATGCCATCAACGACGCCATGAACCAGCTTCTGCTGTCGCACCTCGATCCGCGGGCGTGGCGGGCGGAGCCGCCCGGCAAGAAGGGCAACGGCCGCACCCTGGCCGCCATCTTTACCCATCTGCACAACAATCGCCTGGTGTGGCTCGAGAATTCCGCGCCCCATTTGAAGTGTCCTGCGCCGCTCGATCCTGACCGCTGCACCATGAAGCAGGCCGCAGCGGCGCACAAGAAAAGCGGAAAGCAGTGCCTGCGGATGCTGACGGAAGCGTTGTCGGTTGAAGACCCACCCCAGCAAAACCGGCTTGGGCGGGGCACCCCGGTTGACGTAATCGCACTCAGGCAAAACCGGCTTGAGTGTGCCCAGCGGCTCGGGTCACGCACCCACATCGAGTCACGCACCCGCGTCGGGTCAGGCACCCGGCGGGTCACGATCTTCTCGCGCGGGAGTTGGGCGCCGACCTGGCCGGCGGACGCGACCATGTTCGCTTACATGTTCGTTCACGAAGCCCATCATCGCGGGCAAATCATCATGCTGGCGCATCAGTTGGGCTATCGCCTGCCGGATGAAGCCGCCTACGGCATCTGGCATTGGAACAAACTGTGGAAGCGGGCAGGGTTGCGATAACTTGACATCTACGGCATGCTTGTCGCAACCGAGTTGCAAGTTTCATGACAACATTCGCATCTTGTAGAGCCTGTGTCATAGCTCGTGCCGCCGCGGCGCGGTTCGGTCTGTCCCCAGCTTGACCGCGGGCTTACGCCCGCGGCTAACCCAAATGCCGCCGCGGCGCGGCTGATAGCTTTCTCTGAGTTCCTACGGCAAGACTGAAGCGCCAGCCATTTGCCGGAGGAAGCACTATTTGGCTATTCGGCTATTCCACAGAAGGGCCATTGCTGCGCATTACAGGCCCGCTGTGCCCCGTCTGCGGCCTCGGACGACCTTTGGGTTGTCCAGCCGATGAAACGCGACTGTAGGGCCAAATGCGCGCGAAATCAGGCTATTAACTCTTCGGTTACTGCGGCTCGCATCCTGCACGATGCGCGGCACTTAGCACCTTTCCATGGTAATGGTATGGCTACTCTGTTGCTATATCCAAAGCCCGGCCATCACAGGATAATGCGTTCATCACCGGCGCGACGCGTGACCCGCTCGCGGTCCAGGTACTCCAGCAGCGGTATGGCGTACTTGCGGGTAATGCCGAAGAGTTCTTTAAACTGCGGCACGCTCAGCTTAGGCGTCTTCACCTTGTTGGCGACGACTTGCTTTCGCAATGCCTCGAGCGCATCACGGTGAAAGACGAGGTCGTCGGCCAGCTTTACCAGCACGCGGTCGCGCAGCAACAGGGTGACGATTTTCTGGGCGCGCGTCTTGTCCACCGGCAACGATGCCAGCACGTCCTTCAGCAAGGGAACAGTGAGGCCTGCCTTGGCGAAGGCCTGCTCGATCTGCGCCTTGGATTCGGATTCGTCGTCACGTAGAACAACGCCCCGTCCCGGAAGACGCACCAGCTCGCCATCGGCTTGCAGGTTGTTTTCGCGCAACAGCGAGGCGATAACGCCATCGAACAGTTCGGGATGCAGGTACATGCTGTCGCGAAGCTGCCCTTTGTTGATGCCCTGCTGCAGGGGATTAGCATCGTGGAAGGAACTGACCATGGCCAGCAAGTCGCGCCGTATCCGCTCCAGCCAGTGGGTAGTAATGAGGACACTGCCGAAGATAGCGATCAGCGACGCCTGCTTCAACTCCATCGCCAGTTGCTGTACGCGGGCCGGAAGCCAGCCCGTCTCGGCGACGGCTTCGGCTATGGTGAGGCCAAAGATCCAGCGGCGCGCGACCCGCGCTAATAGCGACTCTGACGGTGTAGCGCTGGCGATGGCTTGCAGAAAGGGCAGGCGATCGGCGCGCGCGATGCGTATCCTGTGCTCGCCCGCGTCGAGTACCCGGCCGCCCCCCATGGTAATCACCGGAGAGTATTGCCGGATGATGAACCTGTCACCGGGAAACAACAGCACGGGGTTGTCAAGCT
This sequence comes from uncultured Acidobacteriaceae bacterium, assembly GCA_963791975.1. Taxonomy (GTDB): domain Bacteria; phylum Acidobacteriota; class Terriglobia; order Terriglobales; family Acidobacteriaceae; genus Bog-257. The sequence continues at coordinate 1,481,414 of CAWBUJ010000001.1, forward strand.
TTAGCAGCGCCAACCCCGATTCGCCGGGAACGAGTTGCTTGACGTTGAGCAGCGTCACCTGCGCTATGGTCTCAGCGGTGAAGGCGTGTAAATGCACGCGTGCGTATTGCCGCAGCGGCTTCGACGACGGTAACAGGTCGAGCTGAACTCCCAGCCGAGGGACAGAGGTGAACATCCCCGGCGAAGTCAGCATCATGCCGCGCGCCAACTCCGTCGTCTCAATGCCAGGCAAGTTCAACGCCGTACGCTGACCGGCGATAGCTTCATTGGCAGCCGTGCCGTGAACCTGCACTCCGCGCACGCGCAGCCGCCTGCTGCCGGGATGGACCTCGACCTCCTGCTCCTTGTGAACCGTGCCGGAGATCAGCGTTCCCGTCACCACCGTCCCGAAGCCCTTCATGGTGAAGACGCGGTCGATGGGTAAGCGGAAGGCGGCAGTGGAGTCCTTGGCCGGAACTTCAGCGGCAAGACGCGCTAACTCTGTTTTGAGTCTGTCGAGTCCCACCCCCGTCTTCGAGCTGACGGGGAGGATGGGAGACGTTGACGGATCGAGGAAGGAGCCTCTGAGGAATTCGGCTGCCTCCATGGTGACAACTTCGAGGGTATCGCTATCGACAAGGTCAGCCTTGGTGATCACCGTTATCCCGCGCTGTACCGATAACATGCGGCAGATGTCGAAGTGTTCCCTAGTCTGAGGCTTGACGGATTCGTCGGCAGCGATGACCAGCAATACCAGGTCAATGCCGCCGATACCGGCGAGCATATTGCGGACAAAGCGTTCATGGCCCGGAACGTCGACGAAGCCAATGCGGATAGGCTCGCTGCCAGCCTGGAGATCGAGGTTGGCGAAGCCAATGTCGATGGTGATGCCACGCCGCTTCTCTTCTTCCAGGCGATCGGGATCGGTGCCGGTGAGCGCGCGCACCAAGGCGCTCTTGCCGTGGTCGATATGCCCAGCAGTGCCGACAATGACGGCCTTCATCGCCAACAGTGTACCGAACCTTTAGGGGAACTAAGTACGGCGAAAGAGTGAATCGCTTAATAGGACTCGACTATGCGAAAATAAAAGCAGGAAACTCGTACAAGGCTGCTGGGTTTACTACAGTTGCTCCATCACCGGGGAAGTATTTGCGCTTCCGGAGGGACGAGGGGCGTCTAAGTGGTTGAGCTCAAGGCGTACTTGAACCAGACGGATGCCATCCACCCTAATACCGCCGGATAGACCGACGCCGCTTCCCAGCGACCAGGAAGAGGGCCGGATCGAGCTGTGGAATAGCGACGAATTCCCCGATATCGATCTCACGCCTCACATCCTGATCCAACTGGAAGACGACATTGAGCGCTCGCGCATGCGCGAAGCGTTCTGGATCTCGGTGGTGGTGCACATGGCGCTGGTGATCTTCCTGTTGATGACGCCCAAGCTGTTTCCCGGCATCAAGGGAGTGGCGCTGCTGTCGCCCCAGGACATCATGCGCGGCCAGCAGTTGACCTACCTCGATCTGCCGCCGGACGCGCAGAAGGCGCCGCCTAAGCCGCCTCCCGAGGCGAAGGTATTGTCGGACAAGAACCGTATTGCCGAGAGCCGGCATCCCACGCTGGACAAGAAAACGCTGGAGGAGTTGAAGCGCGCCGGTCCGCCGGCGCCGCCATCGGAGCCGGGCCAGTCGGCGCAAATGACGCCGCCGATGCCGCAGGGGGGACAGCAGCCTAACCAGGGACAGAGCCAGCAGATGGCGCGGCTCGAACCGGTGCCGAATCCCAAGCTGCCCTTGCCGTCGCAGGAGGAAAAGTCGACGCCGAACTTTGCCGAGATGATGAAGTCGCCCGGCGACCTGACCGCGCAGGCCGCGCGCGCCGTGGCCGCCCATCGCGGCGGCGGCACCTACGGCGGCGGCGGCGATTACGGCGTGGGGCCGGGCGGCTCGGCGCGCACCCTGGGAAATCTCGAAGTGCTGAGCGACACCCAGGGCGTGGACTTTGGTCCGTATCTCTCGCGCGTGCTCGATGCAGTGCGGCGCAACTGGTACATCCTGATACCGGAGGAGGCCCGCGCGCCGCTGATGAAGCGGGGCAAGCTGGCCATCGAGTTTGTCATCCTGCCCGACGGGAAGATTGCCGGCATGAAGCTGGTGGCGCCCTCGGGTGACGTTGCGCTGGACCGCGCCGCCTGGGGAGGAATCACGGGATCCACTCCCTTTGCGCCACTGCCCGGCGAGTTCCACGGGCCCTACCTGGCGCTGCGCTTCCGCTTCTACTACAACCCGCAGAAGGGCGATCTGGAGTAGGGGTCCGCGTAGAATTAGCGTGTGAGGCAAGAGCAGACACCCGACAACAAGACCGATCCTGACACCGGCCTGACTGCGGCCGAGTGGGCGGCGCGCTACCGTTCGCGAGAGCGCATGAAACTCATCGGGCTGATCGTCGTGGTGCTATTGATCCTGGCGCTGGCCTTCTTGCGCTTTGGCAAAACCATTCCCTGGGGCGCGCGGTGACCGGTCCCGCAAAGCCATGACCGGCCAACCTCCTCCTCAATCTGAAGCGCTACTTTTAGTCATCCTCGGACCGACCGCTGCGGGCAAGTCGGCGCTGGCGATTGCGCTGGCGCAGCGGTTCGCCGGCGAGGTAGTCAGTTGCGACTCGGTTGCACTTTATCGTCACTTTGAAATTGGCACCGCCAAGCCGACGCGCGAGCAGCGCGCGCTGGTTCCTCACCATCTGCTGGACATCGTGGAACCGGACCAGCCCTTCACCGCCGGCGACTATGCGCGGCAGGCGCGAGTCGTCATCATCGAGATCGCCGGCCGAAAGCACTTGCCCATAGTGGTCGGAGGGACAGGTCTGTATCTGCGGGCGCTGCTGGAAGGATTGTTTCCCGGCCCGCAGCGTTGCGAGGAATTGCGCGAGCGTCTGCGCGCGCGTGCGGCCGAGCGCGGTTCGCCCTATCTGCACCGGATGCTGACGCGGCTCGATCCGGAAGCCGCTGCGAAAATCCACGCCAACGACCTGCCCAAGATCATTCGCGCCATCGAAGTTTGCCTGGGCTCGCGGGCCCAGATGAGCGAGCTGTGGAAGCAGCACGGGCGCGATCCGTTGCAGGGCTTTCGGGTTGTGCGAATCGGGCTCAACCCGCCGCGGGAGAAGCTATACGAGCGCATCAACCAGCGGGCGCAGCAGATGTTTGACGATGGGCTGGTAGAAGAAACGCAGGTGCTGCTCGAACGATATCCGAAGGCCGCACCGCTGAATTCGCTGGGCTACAAGCAGGCGGTTCGGTTCCTGTGCGGCGGGCTCACACGCGAGCAGGCGGTGGCGGCGGCGCAGCAGGGACATCGCAATTATGCCAAGCGGCAGATGACATGGTTTCGCCGCGAGCCGGATGTGGCGTGGCTGGAGGGATTTGGCGATGATGGGGAGACGGTAAGCAAGGCGGCGGAAATGGTAATGCCGCGCGGATGTAAATGACGTGAGTGGAATGCCGAACAAACACTATCGCCGGGTGCCCCGGGTCTCGCGGTTTTCGAGACCCGGGTGAGTGTGACCGATCAGTGTGGGAAAGTTGCCGCTTCTTTGAACTTCAGCGCTGGCACACTCCACTGGTTCAGCCGGACCAGCCCCGTCTCCTGGTAAGCATAGGCGCGGACACTATCCACTGATCGAGGAACGAAACTCCCGGGTCTCGAAAACCACGAGACCCGGGCCACCCGACCAAAAGCCTACTCCGGCACGACTCTTGCGGTTGCCCTGAACTTGTGACAGTTGCGAAACTGGATCACATTGCGATCATGTCCCCCATCGTGGTCGGCGCTATTGACTTCCGACTGGACCGGTAGCACAAAGCTTGTGCCGTCGCCAAACTGCATATCCTGGTAGTCAATCTGGAGGCCGGCGTTGCGCAGGGGAAATCGTCGCGGCAGTTCGGTGGCGATCACTTGCAGCCGAAGAAGATTACCGGTGTCCTTGTCGATCCATAGGTGCCCATGATAGGGAGGGGCGACGACCCGGTCCTGAACATGCAACCTCCATAAGGGAACGTCCTGGCGCTCAACCCAATATTGGAAGGTCAGTACAGGCCGGCCGTCGATCTTACTTTCGTTGACAAACTGGAACCGGAGTTGGTTGCTGGTGGCGAAGAGGTTCTGTACATCGCCAGCGAACTGCCCGGTTGACCATGTCCCCGAGTTCAGGAGCATGCCATCGGTCGTTGGCTGTCCGTTCGAGGTGATTTCCTTGAATGATTCCTTTCCGTCTTCGTAGGTCACGATGCCGGTGATAACGTCGGCGGGCTGTCCGTCGAGATAGCGGAAGGTCTTCTGCTCGCAAGAGAAGTTCGGCATTTTCTGGGGAAGCGTTACGGCATACCGGCACACCTTGCGCAGAGCGTCAGAATGGATACTGTCGGACAAAAGCAAATCGCAGGCATTTGGGGGAGAGGCCGCTCTTTGAGGGTCGCCGGGAGCAGACTGCGCGGCGAGAGGCCAGCTAAGCAACAGCGCGATAGCCGTCCCGCAGCAAAGAAGGTGCGTTTTCATGATGACCTCCTCCGATCGTGGGCGCGAGTCCTGTCACCCCATTCCGATGAGCCCCGAGCTAACCAATCACAGGGTCGGAGTCGCCCCGAGCCGTAAGACATCAACTGCAGTCCCCGAACGCCGCTCGGCCGGTGGCGCCTCTGGATGGTGTACGCGGCGGCGGGCGGTCTGGATTGCTTGGTTCTTCTTTTGCGGTGGGTATGGCGAAAGGGGCCAGGGGCATGGTTCCAATCGTCGCTGCCGTGCCGGCCAGGAATTTGCGTCGGGAGTGAAGGGGAATTGTCATGTCGGTTTCCAACGGCCCTAAACTATAAACCCCAGCGAGGGATTTGCGCCGCGAGGTCTGCTATCGTTCGGGTGAATGGGCAGCAACAAGAAGATTTTTCGTCCCGCCAGCGGGACTCGCGTTATTGCGCGCCGCACGATCTGTGCGGGCCGAATGGCTTTAGCTACCGAGGGGACGCGATTCCCTGCCGCCGGGATTCGAGTTCCCTCAGGGGCTAAAGCCCGAACGTCAAGCTGGGCAATCGGCGCGGCTGAAGCCGGGCACGTTCAAAGGCAATCTCGACCGGGCCAAACAAGCTATAGTCGCATGCGGAGTTTCTTTGAGTTTGCTGTTTCTGGCAACCGTTATGTCGCCATTGGTCCACGCCGCCGATCGCTCTCAAACGCCGGGCCCCGTCCATCTCGACAAGCAGGGCGAGAGGTGGGCGCGCGAGTCGCTGAAGAAGATGTCGCTGGAGCAGAAGATCGGGCAGATGTTCATGATCTGGGCGCAGGCGCGGCTGATGAATGTGGAGAGTCCGGAGTACCTCCGGCTGCGCGATGCCTTGCACGAGTATCACCTCGGCGGCTTCGGTGTGACGGTCGGCTTCGAGGACGGTTTCCTGTACAAGAACGAACCGCTTGAGGCCGCTCTGGTTGCCAACCAGTTGCAGAAAGAATCGGAATTTCCGCTGCTTTTTGCGGCCGATTTCGAGCGCGGACTGGGCTTCCGGCTCAACGACGTGACCAGCTTTCCTCATGCGATGGCGTTCGGCGCCGCCGGGAATGTGGAGTTCGCGCGCGAGGCGGGGCGCATCACGGCGCAGGAGGCGCGCGCCATCGGAGTGCAGTGGAACTGGTTTCCCGTGGCCGACGTGAACTCCAACCCGGCGAACCCGATCATCAACATCCGGTCGTTTGGCGAAGACCCGCAGCAGGTGGGCGAACTGGTGGCGGCTTACATCGCGGGGGCACACGAGTTTGGCATGTTGACCACGGCGAAACATTTTCCCGGGCATGGCGACACTGACACCGATTCACATACGACGATGCCGGTCGTCAACCGGGACAAGGCCTACTTCGAGAAGGTCGCGCTGCCGCCGTTTCGCGCCGCCATCAAAGCGGGCGTGGATGCAGTGATGGTGGCGCATATCCTGGCTCCCGCGCTCGATCCGGCGCCGGACCACGTGGCTTCCATCTCGCCGGCCATCGTGACCGGACTGCTGAAGCGGGAAATGGGCTTCAACGGACTGGTGGTGACGGACGCCATGGACATGAGCGGGCTCACGAAGCTGTTTCCCGAGGGCGGTTCGGCGGCAGCGGGCAGAGCGGCGGTGGCGGCGGTGAAGGCCGGCAATGACATGCTGCTGATCCCCTCCGACCTCGATGGCTCGTATAACGGACTGCTGGGGGCGGTGCGCAGCGGGGAGATCCCGGAATCGCGCATCGATGAATCGGTGCTGAAGATCCTGCGGGCCAAGGCGTCGGTGGGATTGAACAAGGCAACGCTGGTGGACCTTGACGCCTTGCCCCGGATTGTGGGCAAGCCCGCGAACCTGGCCAGGGCGCAGGAAATTGCCGATCGCGCGGTGACCCTGGTGCGCGACAATCGTCAGGTGCTGCCGTTGAAGGCGACGCCGCAGGGAACCATTGCGCCCCGGAATGCGTATCCAACGGCAGGAGAGACGCGCCATGGCACGCTGCTTTTGATTTTTACCGACGACAGCCGCTCCGATTGGGGGCGGGTGCTGGACCACGAAGTACGCCTGCGGAATCCGGATGCGCAGGTGTTGTATATTGACGCTCGCGATGCGGCAGGATTGCAGCCGGCGGTGGTGGACGCCGTCGCGCAGGCGGAGGCGGTGATCGCCGCGGTGTATGCGGTCCCAGTTCCGGGCAAGGCGGCCAACGCGGGGATGCTGCCGGATTCCTCGGCCGCGGTATTGCGTGAGGTGTTACAGATGGCCGCCGGCAGGACGGTGGTTGCAGCCATGGGCAACCCGTATCTGGCGGCACAGTTTCCCGGGATTCAAACGTACTTGTGCACATTCTCCAACGCTCAGGTCTCTGAGCTCAGTGCGGTGAAAGCGATGTTCGGCGAGATCGCGATGCCCGGACGACTGCCGGTTACGATTCCGGAGATCGCCAACCTCGGCGCGGGGCTGGGCGGCGCGGCGCCAATTTCCAGGGGAGGACCACAATGAGCAGGATTTCATTTGCAATCGTTGCCTGTGTTGCACTGCTGTTGCTGTTCGCGTGCAGCATTAACGTCGACGACAAGGACAAGAAGAACGGGAAGGTTGACATTAAAACTCCCTTCGCCGATCTGAAGGTGAACACCGACGAAAAGTCAGCCGACAATGGCATTCCGGTGTATCCGGGCGCGCATCCGCGGCCCTCGGACGGCAACGACAAGCACGCAGCCAACGTCAGCATAGGCGCCATGGGCTTCGGGCTGAAGGTGATCGCGGCGGAATACGAAACCGACGATTCGCCGGAGAAGGTGAAGGCGTTCTATGAGGACAAGATGAAGGCCTTCGGCGACGTGCTGGTATGCAGCGGTCACAATGGCGGATCGGATGTTCATATCAACCGGCATGAGGATGGCGATACCAAGCTGACGTGCAAAGACGCGCACGGGGACGGCTGGGAGATCAAGACCGGCACCAGCGACGATGAGCGGCTGGTGTCGATCGAGCCGCGCGGTTCGGGCACGCGCTTTGGGACGGTGCTGCTGCAAACCCACGGCAAGGAAGGCACGCTGTAAGGTCGCGTCCCGATGTCCCGGCGGTTGCGCGAATCGGGCATCTGCTGGTAGGTTCGGCTGGTGGAACATCCCTGCTATCGCTGTCAGGCGTTGATCGACGAAGGTATTGCGTTTTGTCCGCACTGCGGCGCTCCCCAAATCCGAGTTGCTCCTCCGGAGGAAAACATGCCGGCGGCGCAAGCTTTGCCGACCGCCCCACCAGGACACTATCCTTCGCCGGTTCAGCCCTCAACGCAGTGGTCGGCAGGCGGCATGAGCTATGCACCGCTACAAGGCAATGCCATACGGTGGGATCTGGCGTGGCAGGGCGCGCTGCTGGCGGGAGCAGGCGCCGCCGTGCTCACGGCGATTCCATTCGTCTCGATTGGCTGCTGTCTCTGGATGCTGGGCGCAGGAGCGCTCTCGGTCAAGGTCTACCAGCGGCGAATGGCAGACACGGTGGTAACGCCAGGCATGGGGATGCGACTGGGCGCGCTGGCCGGCGTCTTTGGGTTTGCCATCAACGCGGTGGTGACCACGCTGTCGTTTGTGATGTTCCGCTCGAACGGCAATTTCCGCCGCGCCATGCAACAGCAGATGGAAAAACAGATGACCGGCAATTCCGATCCCAAGGCGCAGGAGATCATGCAGCGCATGATGGATTGGATGAGCACGCCACAGGGGGCGGCAACGCTGATCGTGGCCGTACTGGTCATCATGGCGGTCATGTTCGTGCTCTTCACCGCTGCCGGCGGAGCGCTGGGAGCTTCGATGTTTGGGAGAAGGCGGCAATTCCGCTGATCGCAGAGCGGCGCGCGCTGAGTCCCAGGACGCCCCGACGATGACGCCCCGACGAAGTTGCCGCCCGCCGGTGCTTCTCGTATGATTCGAGCGGAATGATGAAAGCCTCTACCGAGCCGTCCAATCTGCGCGAGAAGGCGCAAATCCTTTCCGGCTCCGAAATCGAACGCACCCTGGTGCGGCTGGCGCACGAGATTGTCGAGAAGAACAACGGGGTCGCCAACCTCGGGCTGGTGGGCATCATGCGGCGGGGGGTGCCGCTGGCGCAGCGGCTGGCGAAGCTGCTGGGCCGCATCGAGAAAACGGAAGTGCCAGTCGGGACCCTGGACATCACTCTTTACCGCGACGATCTTTCCACCGTCGGCCATAGGCCCGAAGTGCGCGAGAGCACGATGGAGTTCGACATTCAGGACAAGAACATCATCCTGGTGGACGACGTGCTTTACACCGGGCGCACGACGCGGGCGGCGCTCGACGCGCTATTCGACCATGGGCGCCCGCGCCGCATTCAGCTCTGCGTGCTCATCGATCGGGGCCACCGCGAGCTGCCGATCGAGGCTGGATTCGTGGGCCGAAAAATTCACACTGCAAACAACGAAATGATCGAAGTGAAATTGCAGGAGACCGACGGCGCCGACAAGGTGCTGCTGGTCGAGCGTGTGGCCGGGGGCCAATGAAGCCGCAATTGCGTTCGCTGCTGGGCATCCACCAACTGACGACTGGTCAGATCGAGGCCATCCTGGCGCTGGCCCGGCGCATGGACCCCAGCCGTCCTTCGCAGCTGTTGCATGGCAAACGGGTAGCGCTGCTGTTCTACGAATCTTCCACCCGCACTCGCACCTCGTTCGAGTTTGCCGCCAAAACCCTGGGCGCTACCACCACGCTGGTCACCCCGGTTTCGTCCAGCATCGAGAAGGGCGAATCGCTGATTGACACGGGCTGGACGGTGGCGGCGCTGGGAGCCGACGCCATCGTGATGCGGCACGCCAACAGCGGCGCCGTGTACCTGCTGGCGCGCTACGTTCACGTGCCTATCGTGAACGCCGGAGACGGCATGCATCAGCACCCGTCGCAGGCGCTGCTCGATGCCCTGACCATCACCAACCACAAGAAAAAGCTCGACGGCCTGCGCGTAGTGATTGTGGGCGATATCTATCACAGCCGGGTGGCGCGCTCGAACGCAGAGCTGCTGTCGCGATTCGGAGCGGACATTGTCTTCACCGGCCCGAAGGATTTCGTGCCCGATGTTTCCGCTACCATCGCGCCCGGCGTCACGGTCTGTCATGACCTGAACGTCGCGTTGCAAGGCGCGGACGTGGTGATGGCGCTGCGGGTGCAGAAGGAGCGGCTGGCGGGAAAGCAACTCAGCGTTGAGGACTACGTTGCCGACTACCAGATCACGCCGCAGCGCATGAAGCTGGCGAAACCGGACGCCATCCTGATGCATCCGGGTCCGGTGATTCGCGGCATGGAGCTGACCAGCGAAGTCGCCGACGGCCCGCAGTCGTGCATTCATGAGCAGGTGCGCAACGGGGTGAAGACGCGCATGGCCATCATGGCAACCCTGCTGGGGGCGGCGCGCTGATGAAAGACATGGACTCATTGCTGATCGTACGCGGACACGTGGTCGATCCAGCCAGCGGCCTGGACCAGGAGATGGACGTGCTGCTGCGCGACGGGCGGGTGGCGGCCGTGGCGGCGCCGGGCAAGCTGCGCGGTCAGGCCAAGCGGACTTTTAACGCCAAGGGGTGCATCGTCGCGCCCGGCTTCATCGATTTGCACGTGCATCTGCGCGAGCCGGGACAGGCGCACAAGGAGACCATCGCTACAGGCACTGCTGCAGCGGCGGCCGGCGGCTTTACCTCCGTTTGCGCCATGCCCAATACCGTGCCGGTCAACGACTCGGCGGAGATCACGCGCTGGATGCAGTCCCCGGAGCGGGGCGCGTTGGTGAATGTCTTTCCCATTGCCGCCGCCACCATCGGCAGCCTGGGAACCAAGCTGACAAATTTTGCGGCGCTGAAGAAGGCGGGCGCGGTGGCGGTGACGGACGACGGCAAGCCGATTCTCGACGACCGCATCATGCGCGACGCATTGCGCGCGTCTTCGCGACTGAAGATTCCGGTAGTGCAGCACGCCGAAGACACGCGTTTGACCGCCGGTTGCTCGGTGAACCTGGGGCCGACTTCGTTCCGCCTGGGCCTGCATGGCATGCCGAACGCCGCCGAGGCCAACATCGTGGAGCGCGATATCGCGCTGGCCCGCGCCACCGGGGGCCACGTGCACGTGGCGCATCTGTCCACTCGCGAGGCGGTGGAAGCGGTGCGCCGCGCCAAAAAAGCCAAGCTACGCGTAACCGCTGAAGCCACGCCGCACCACATCACGCTGCTGGACGAAAATGTGGGCGAGTTCAACACCAGTTGCAAGATGAACCCGCCGCTGCGCTCGGCGGCCGACCGTGACGCGCTGATTGCGGGCATCCTCGACGGCACGATTGACGCCATCGCCACGGATCACGCGCCGCATGCCTTTCACGAAAAGCAGGTCGAGTTCGAGCGCGCTGCGTTCGGCATCACCGGGCTGGAGACGGCGCTACCCATAGCCATCACCATCCTGCATCAGCACTTCAGAGCGCCGCTGTGGCGCATCGTCGAGCTGCTGTCAGCCAATCCCGCCAAGATTTTCAGCCTGCAAGGCAGAGGCACGCTGGCCAAGGGCGCGCACGCCGATGTCACCATCTTCGATCCCCGCAAGAAGTGGACCTTCGACGCCACCCAGTCGCGATCGAAGTCGAGGAACACGCCGTTTGACGGCTGGAGCTTCACCGGAAAAGTTGTGGCCACCATTGTGGATGGGAAGATGGTTTACGAGGGTTGAGGCTGGTTCCCCGCACTGAGGACGCGATCATGATGGCGCCGGCCATCCCTAGTACCAGACCCAGTGCAAATCGCACTTCCAGCCAGTTGCCGTGCAGTCTCGCCAGTTCGCCGGCGACATCGAGGAGATTGAGCGCAGCGGCAGCGAGCAATAGACGCAAAGCGACCTTACGAGAGGTGCGAAACAGCAGCCCGAGAGCCGCTCCCAGGTAGATTCCCAGACATCGCGAGCAGACGGCCACGCTACCCCCGAAGAGCCGGAAGGAGCGTTCCGGATGCTGATGGCAGACCAAGGCAAATCCGCGTTGCAGCGCCAGCCCCATCACAAAAAATCCGTGAGTCAAGAAATACGGGACCGCCAATGCGGCCGCGAAGAGCAGGAGCGGCGCCAGTATCCACCAGTTCCACGCCGGCTGGCGGAATTCGGAGTGCTCGTACAGGATGACGGCCCCAATCACGACCGCGCAGCCCAGCAACAGCACGCGCAGAATGTTGGCGTGCAGCACCGGGTCGCCCAGAAGGATGCGAACCAGTCCGAAGCCGGCGCTGCCGGCGCAGAGCGCGAAGTAGAGCCGTTCGCGGGAGCAGCGCGAAAATGCCAGCAGGACCAGCAGCACCGTGGTCACGATGACGTAGATGGCGAGCAGGATTGTTCCGCTCACCCGCTTGTCGCCATGAATCGAGAAGGCCGTGGCATGCGACACCACCAGTTGCGTTCCGGCGACTCCGAGGAAGAACACGGAATGCACCAGCGCAATGATCGCGCGCTTGCGGCTGTTGAGGATGGCGAAGCGGTTCATGGACTGATTTTATTGTCGCGAACCGGCGCACAGGAGGCAGTGATTTGAGTCACAAGGGGCCCATTTTGCGGCAGGCGCGCAGCGAGGGGAAACTTCTGGAGCGGGAGACGGGATTTGAACCCGCGACTTCGACCTTGGCAAGGTCGCACTCTACCACTGAGTTACTCCCGCCCGAGTCTTCGATTATAGCGAATGCATGAATTAGCGGGCAAACACGACAGGGAGCCAAGGCAGATCATCAGTCATGAGCGTGGCTCCATTGCGGGTCCTTCTCCGGCGGCACAATGGAACCGTCGCGCATATGAACGATGCGGTCCCCATAGCTTGCGGCCTCCGGATTGTGGGTGATCATCAGCACCGTCTGGCCCAGTTCCTGATTGGATTGCCGCAGCATGTTCAACACGATTTCAGAGTGCTGAGAGTCGAGGTTGCCGGTGGGCTCGTCGGCCAGCACAATGGCGGGCTGGTTGACCAGGGCGCGGGCCAGGGCCACCCGCTGCTGCTCTCCGCCGCTCAGCTCGGAGGGGCGGTGGCGCATGCGCTTATCGATACCAAGCAAACGCGAGATGCGATCGATGTATTCGCGCTCGGCAGGGCCGCGGTTCTTGCCTGCGATATCGCGGGCGATAGCGATATTGTCCTCGGCAGTGAGGGTGGGGAGCAGGTTGAACTTCTGGAAGACGAAGCCGATTTTGGAGCGTCTCATGCGGGTGCGAGCCGAGTCCGACAACGAGGTAAAGTCGATGCCATCTATGATTACGCGACCGGAATCGGCGTGGGTCAGGCCGCCCAGAATGTAGAACAAGGTTGACTTGCCGCTGCCGGAAGGACCGACAATGGTCACAAATTCGCCCTTTTCCACTTGCAGGGAGACGCCACGCAGCGCCTGCACATCCACTTTACCGATGCGGTAGGTCTTTTGTACCTGCTGAGCTTCGATCATCCACGGCATGCGAAGCCTTGATCTTACACGAAACGATTGGGGGCAGCCGCGACCCATCTGGCGACCACCAGGCGCTTGCCTTCCGGTGCTGGTTAACGTTACAGTGGCCGCCACGGGAAGCAGTGCCGTGGAAAAGGAAACAACCCGCGTGGAAGCGTTCAGCGATGGAGTTTTCGCCATCGCCATCACCCTGCTGATCCTGGAGATCCGGGTCCCCGAACTGGAGCACGCGACCAATCGTGGCCTGTTGGCAGGCCTGGGACATCTGTGGCCTTCGTTCATAGCTTTGGTGCTCAGCTTCTTCGTGGTGTTGCTGATCTGGATCAACCACCATGAGCTGTTTCGCATGGTGCAGAAGACTGACCACCTGCTGTTGCTGAGCAATGGCGCATTGCTGCTGATGGTGACGTTCGTGCCCTTCCCAACCGCGATGCTGGCCCGCTACTTTTGGACTGCGGCGGCGAATACCGCCGCGGCGTTCTATTGCGCCACATTCCTGGTGGCCAGCATATTCCACAACTTGTTGTTCGAAGCGATAGCGCACAATCGGCGACTGCTGCGCGCCGATGTTTCCAGCCGGGAAATCGCCCGCATCCGGCGCAATTATCACCTTGGACTGGCGGTGTACGCCTTGTCAGCGGTGGTCGCCATCTGGAGCGCTATCGCCGGGCTGGTGATCGCCTCCTCGCTCTGGATTCGATGGGCGACGCTGCGTTATCAGGGCGGCCACGGATAGTGGGTCGGCGGACTGGCCGGGCTCTGCTGGTTCACCAGCGGGGAATACGGTTATGGCTGAGTCTTCCTGTCCCCATTTGCGGGCCAGCTTGTCCAACGCTGACAGGACTTTGTTGATGTCTTTCATCCGGTCGGTGATGCCGTAGGTGACCGCCGGAGGGATCGTGGGCTCGTAGTGCCGGAAGATGAATCCGCGATCTTCCAGCATGCGCAGGCGATCGCTCAACATGCGGGCCGAAATGCCCTCGACCTTACGCCGCAGCTCGCCGAAACGGGCCGGCCCGTCGTTGCTCAGCACCCATAGAATGTGCAGGGTCCAGGGCCCAGCCAGCACACTCAGGAAATCGGAAATGGGGCAGGGACTCGCGGCCCGTTTGGAGCGACCCATGTTATCTCCTCCTCGCCTGGTTATCTTAATGTAACTGGTTCTGTTTTGTCACTAATTATTTTTAGTAACTAACGAGCTTTCTCCTCATCGAATACTTGCAGAAAAGGAGAAACCTCGATGTCGACCAATTCCACGTCCGTTGCATTTCACGACACCCGGAGCTTAACCTCCGAAGGCGCGCAAGCGGGAACTCTGAGCCGAGCCATTGTTCTTGTGGGCCGCATACTATTCTCGTTCATCTTCCTTCTTACGATTGCCAACCTTTTCTCTCATCAGACCATCGCCTATGCCGCGGCGCAAGGCGTGCCCCTGGCGGCGATTGCCGTTCCCTTTTCGGGAGTGATTGCCATCGTCGGCGGCCTCAGCATTTTGCTGGGTTATCGCGTCCGGATGGGAGCATGGCTGATCGTGCTGTTCCTGGTGGGGGTCACGCCGGCCATGCATAACTTCTGGGCGGTTAAAGACCCGATGATGGCCCAGATGCAGATGATCATGTTCCTGAAGAACTTGTCGATGCTGGGCGGGGCTTTGTTGATCTCGCAGTTGGGCGCTGGGCCTTGGAGCCTGGACGCGCGCCGCAGCAGCAGGTAAAAGCCCCCGTCAACCCAACAGCTCTTGAAGGCGCCGCCGGCGGAAATCGAAGATGGCCTCCACGTCCCGGCGCACCAGAAGCGGATGCAGGAGTTGTCCCAGCCTCCCCAGCGGCACAGCGTAGGTCACCTCATCGCGAATGCGGGTGCCGTCGTTCTCCGGGGTCAGGGTGTGCTGATGCCGCCACAAAGCGTAAGGTCCGCGAATTTGGGTGTCGACAAAGCTATGCGGCGGGTCCCAGGCGGTGATCTCGGTAGTCCAGCGCAGGGGCACGCCGTGCCAGCGCAAGCGATAGTAAATCAGCGATCCGGTGCGCAGCTCGGCTTCCACGCTCACAATGCGGAAGTCGAGCCAGCCCGGCGTGATGGCCTGCAAGTTCTCGGGCCGCGAGAAAAAAGCGAATGCGGCCTCCACGCTCTGCGGCACCCATTGCTCGCGGATTAGCTTGTACTCCCGTCCCACACCGTATCTCCTTCGTCAGGCGCTGCGCCGAGCTCCACGCCTGCGTTATCATGACAGGTTTGCACCTTCGTTCTAGCGCATTCTGTTGGCGCAGGAGAACTCCTCGTGAAATATCTCGTCCTATTCACTCTTATTGTTCTATTCGGCTCGGTGCTGGCTGCGGCCGGCGAGCCAACATCAAAGGTCCCCGATCTGGCGCAACTGCAAAAGATGACCGCCCGCTTTGCGCCGACCGAGCTTAACGTTGACATTTCCAACCTTTCCGACGGCGACCGCAAGGCGCTGGCCAAGCTGGTGGAAGCCGCGCGCCTCATCGACACCATCTTCATGCAGCAGTACTGGAATGACGATCTTGACCTCTACGCCGAGCTACAGAAGGACACTTCGCCGCTGGGCAAGGCGCGCCTGCACTACTTCTGGATCAACAAGGGCCCATGGTCGGCGCTCGACGGCAACACCGCCTTCCTTCCCGATGTTCCCGAGCACAAACCGCTGGGCGCGAACTTCTATCCCGAGAGCATGACCCGCGAGCAGTTCGAAAGCTGGGTGAAGACGCTGCCTCAGAAAGAGCAGGAGGAGGCCAAGAGCTTCTTCACCATCATTCGTTCGAACGGACGGGGCGGCTTCAAGATCGTTCCTTACAGCAAAGCCTACGAACGGAACCTTGCCCATGCGGGCTATCTCATGGAGGAAGCGGCGAACCTCACCGGCAATGCCAGCCTGAAGCGCTTCCTGATCGCGCGCGCCGAGGCGTTCGTCTCCAACGACTACTACGCCAGCGACGTGGCGTGGATGGACCTGGACGCGCCGCTCGACATCACCATTGGGCCGTACGAAACCTACAACGACGAACTGTTTGGCTATAAGGCGTCGTACGAGGCCTACGTCAACCTGCGCGACGAGCAGGAGAGCGCCAAGCTGGGCGCGTTCTCCAGGAACCTGCAGCAGATCGAGGACCATCTTCCGCTGGATGCGAAGTATCGCAATCCCAAGATCGGCGCGCAGGCGCCCATTCGCGTGGTCAACGAAGTGATGAGCGCGGGCGACGGCAACCACGGCGTGCAGACCGCGGCCTATAACCTGCCCAACGACGAGCGTGTCATCGCCGAGAAGGGCAGCAAGCGCGTCATGCTGAAAAACGTGCAACAGGCCAAGTTCGACAAGACCCTCATTCCAATTTCCAAGCGTGTGCTGGCGCAAGACGAGCAGCCTTATGTGAGCTTCGACGCGTTCTTCACCCACATCCTGACCCACGAACTCTGTCATGGCCTGGGCCCTCATCAAATCACGATGAACGGCAAACCCACCACGCCGCGAGAGCAGTTGAAGGAGCTTTACAGCGCGATCGAAGAAGCCAAAGCCGACGCGACCGGACTGTTCGCGCTCCAGTACATGCTCGATCACGCCAAGGCCATGGGCCTCGCCGGGGTACTGAAACCGGACGCGAATTCCGACAAGCGGCTGTACACCACTTATCTGGCGTCAACGTTTCGCAGCCTGCGCTTTGGATTGAATGAGGCGCACGGCAAAGGCATGGCGGTCCAGGTCAACTATCTGCTCGACAAAGGCGGCGTCGTGGCGCGTAAGGATGGGACCTTCGCGGTGAACTACGCCAAGATCCAGGGTGCGGTCCGTGACCTGACGCACGATCTGCTGACCTTGGAAGCGGAAGGAAATTACGACGGCGCGAAGAAGATGCTGGACACGCTCGGAGTGCTGCGCCCCGAGTTCAAGCGCGCGCTGGACAAGCTGGGCGATATTCCGGTGGATATCGAGCCGATCTTTGTGACGGCGGACAAGGTGGCGCCCGCCGGTCAGTAGTCGGGTTCGAACTGGGGGGGGTCGCATATCGGGTAGAGCGGGCCTTCAGGCCCGCGTTAGTAGGCTTTGAGAACACAGGGCTTCAGCCCCGCCCAGCCGGGGGTGCCGCCGGGTTGAAACCCGGCTACCTTCGCAAGATGTACCGGGGGCGCGGCGCTGAAGCGCCGCTCTACCCGAACGCGCTCGAATCGCACCGCCACGAAGCTATCAAAAGGAACGGAACTCATGGATTACATACGACTCGGACGAACTGGAATGGACGTATCGCGCATCTGCCTGGGATGCATGACCTACGGCGATCCCAACCGCGGGGCGCACGCCTGGACCCTGCCGGAAGAGGAATCGCGTCCGTACATACGCCGCGCCATTGAGCTGGGCGTCAACTTCTTCGACACCGCCAACACCTATTCCGATGGCACCAGTGAGGAGTTTCTCGGCCGCGCCATTCGTGACTTCGCCAACCGCGACGAGGTCGTCATCGCTACCAAGGTTTACTTTCCGATGTGGAAGGGCCGCAACGCGCGCGGTCTCTCGCGCAAGGCGATCATGACCAATATCGACGCCAGCCTGCGGCGGCTGGGCATGGATTATGTCGATCTTTACCAGATCCATCGCTGGGATTACGAGACGCCCATCGAGGTGACGCTGGAGGCGCTGCACGATGTGGTGAAGGCCGGCAAGGCGCGCTACATCGGAGCGTCATCCATGTTTGCGTGGCAGTTCTGCAAGGCGCTTTACCTCGCCGACCGGCACGGCTGGACGCGCTTCGCCACCATGCAGGACCACTACAACCTGCTTCAACGCGAGGAGGAACGCGAGATGTTGCCGCTGTGCGCAGCGGAAAATATTGCCGTGATTCCCTGGAGCCCGCTGGCGCGCGGCCGCCTGGCCCGCGCCTGGGACGAAAGCACCAACCGCCTGGCGACGGACGAGTACGGGAAGAAGCTTTACATCGCTGCGCAGGATTCCGACCGCCGCGTGGTCGAGCGGGTGGGAGAGATCGCGCAAAAGCGGGGCGTGCCGCGCGCCCAAATCGCGCTGGCCTGGGTGTTGTCCAAGTCTGTAGTCACCGCGCCCATTGTTGGCGCATCCAAACCGCACCATCTTGACGACGCGGTCGCAGCCCTGGCATTGAAGCTGACAGCGGAAGAGATCGCCGCGCTGGAGGAGCCGTATGTTCCGCACCCGGTGGTGGGATTCAACTAAGGCGCCATGCCTTCGTCCATCCATTGTTTGAACCGGGCGATCTGGGCTGGAGGCCAGGCTTCGTCGCAGGGCATGCTGCCGTCCTCCAGGCGGGAGTGAATGGCGGCGGCATGGGTCTTGACGTCGGCATACGACGAGAGGTCCATGCCGAACTCTTTCATGGTGTCGATGTCCGGAGTGTCACGAAACAAGGGGCGAATGTCCTGGGCGAAGCTGAGAGCCATGCAGCACCTCGTGGCCGCCAGAATCGAACGAATCTGGTCCGACCGTAATTGCTGCGGCACTATAACGCGAGGCTGGCAAAGGTGACAAGTGGGGCGTCCCGGTAGCATCCTTAAGACTGTGCCCGGGAGTTTCTGCCGTCCCTACGGGACTCAATTCCGTTGCTTACTACTCCCAGCGCTGAAGCGCTGGGCCAAGCTCTTTCGCTCTTACCGGGCCTGGCTCTTTGGCCAATCGTGCCCCTGCGCGCGTGCACCCCAAGTCTCGTGGTGGGCCCGGCTGCTAATCGCGATGCCCAGCCGGCGCAACGTGGCCGCTCTCTTGCCTACGGGCGCGCTCCTCTTGCTCTGTGCTTTGACCGCCGGCGCACAAACCCAATCCATTCCCTTGACCTCGGGTCCGGTGCTGCCACTCTATCGCGCGCTGGGCAGCGTGGGACTCGATCCCCAACGGGTGTTCACCATTCGCGAAGCGGAGCTCGACCGCGAAGACGTTCACATCTGGCTCAACGACGGGACGATTGCTTTTACCCAGGCCATCGATGGCCGGGTAACAGGCGCTTATTTCGAGGGTGATGGCGAAGTGCTGGTGCGCCCGCCCGACCGCATGGAGCGCGCCTCCCTCGGACTGTTTACCGGGGCGGGAGTGTTGGAGGAGAGGTTTTCGACCGCTTACCTGCGCTTCAACGACAACACCGCGAAAGAGCTGGAGCCGTATCTGCGGCCGCCGGAGGACGCCTCGGACTTTGTCTCGCGCAACGATGACAAGGCGCGCCGTCTGGCCAGCGCGGACGCCATCCGGCTCTGTATTTCCTTTACCAGCGCGCCACCTGCGGCTGCGGGCGAGACGCTTCCCGTCCCCGATCGCCTGCTGCACATCACCTTGGCCGGCGAACACTATGGGATCTTCGACATCGATTTCGATACCCGCAGTCCGGAGCAGGTGCTGGTGGGCAAGACTTCCTCTCCGCGGCCCAACGAGGTTTATTACGACCTGTGGATGAGCTTTCCCATGCGATCGTTGCGCAAAACGCCGCTGTCGGACACGCGCTTCGAGGGACCCAGCGGCCCGCTGTGGACGCCGGACGTGATGTCCATCGGCAAGTACACCATCACGGCCAGCATCGATCCTCCTCGCGAAATGACGGTGGACGCCACGCTCGACGCGCAAGTGAAGCAGGGCGGAACCCGCATGGTGCTGTTCGAGCTGTCGCGCTACCTGCAACTGAAGCGAGTGGAATTCCAAGGTCAGGCGCTGGAGTTCATCCAGAACGAGGCCATCGAAGGCAGCGAGACCTCGCGCAATGGCAACGACACCGTGGCGGTTGTCTTTCCCGCACCGCTGCAATCGGGCACTCACTTGCAACTGCGTTTCAGCTACGCAGGCACGGTGCTGGCCGATGCCGGCGGCGGCCTGCTCTATGTGGGCGCGCGCGGGACCTGGTATCCCAACCGCGGCATTGCGATGGCGAACTACGATCTCACCTTCCGCTTCCCCCGGCCCTGGTCGCTGATCGCCACCGGCAAGCGGGTCTCGCTGGAGCGGGACGGCAACGACTTCGTGGGACACTGGATCAGCGAGAAGCCCATTCCCATCGCCGGCTTCAACCTGGGCGAGTACGTTCGCAGCACCGCCAAGTCAGGCGAGATTACGGTGGACGCCTTCGCGGCCCGTGGCACCGAGTACCGGCGCGAGGCGCCCATGGCGCACCAGGGATCGTCGCAGATGCAATCGCCACACGCCCCCGGAACGCTTGATCCGGTGCCTTTTCCTCCCGCCCTTTCGGACCCAGCCACTACCGGGGAACTACTTGCCGATCATGCCGCAGCCACACTCACCGACCTGGCGCAGATGCTGGGACCGTATCCCTTCAGCAGCTTGTCGCTCACCGAAAATCCCAATCCCAGCAGCCAGGGATGGCCCGGCCTCATCTTTCTCTCCAGCTACGCCTACCTGTCGCACCAGCAGCTCGAGACCATCAACCTGACGCCCTTGGACCGGGTCATCTATAGCGAAATCATGATGCCTCACGAGTTGACCCACCAGTGGTATGGCGACGAAGTATCGTGGGCCAGCTATCACGAGCAGTGGCTTCTGGAGGCGCTGGCGAACTATTGCTCCATCCTGCTGCTGGAGCGCACTCGCCCGGAGGACGTGCAGTTCCTGCTGGAAGGCTACCGGCAAATCCTGGGCAAGGAATCGAAGGACGGCCGCCGCCAGGTGGTGGCCGGACCTGTCACCCTGGGCATGCGGCTGTCGTCGTCGCTGTTTCCCAATGGCTATGAAATCATCGCCTATGGGCGCGGCACCTGGCTCATGCACATGCTGCGCGAAATGTTGCGCGATGCCTCGCGCACCCCGGAGAACCCCGCCGGTGACGATAAGGTTTTTCTGGCGCTATTGCGCAGCCTGGTCGAGCGCTATCAGGGAAAGGAAATCACCAACGCCGATTTCGAGCACGCCGTCGAGGAAGTCCTGCCCCGTTCCCTGTGGTTCGAGAGCCACAAGTCGCTAGATTGGTTCTTCGATGGCTGGGTGAACGGCACCGCCTTTCCCCAGTTGGATCTGGCTGGTGTCAAGTTTTCCCGCAGCGCCGGCTCGGGAGTGGTGAACGGAACCATCCGGCAGAAGTCCGCGCCGCCCGACCTGGTCACCAGCATTCCTGTGTACGGCGTTGCCGGCGATCGCAATATCTATCTGGGCCGCGTCTTCGCCGAAGGCGATGAAACCCGCTTCACCCTGCCGGCGCCTCCCGAGGTCAAGCAGTTGGTGCTCGATCCCTACCAGACCGTGCTGACCGCGCCGTGATGTTTGCCAGACTTGCGCCGTGAGGTCCGGGGCCTTTGGCGGTAGTTGCTCTCGAGATTAGCCGGCGCGAGGTATCTTCTCAGCTAGCGGGTAACGGCCCTTGGATTTCTCAGCCGCTAACTTTACGTACTTCTCGACATCTCCCAAGTGCTGCTTGGCGTCCACAAACTCGATGCCAAGCACGGTCCCGTGCTCGTCATAGTCGGCGATTACCATGTCGTCGATCTCGACGGAATAGGCGACCTTCGCTTCGCCGCTCGCTACTCGGTGGTAGCCCGCACCCGATTTGCTGTCGATTTTCATGGCAACATCCTCACCAGATCAAATTTTACAGCACTCCTGTGTCTCCGGGGCCGCGTATCCAAACGGTGACCACATCAACGCCGTTCTCCTCTGTAATCACGAAATATCGGTCGGCGCCTTTGCGCCTAATGTACTTCCTTCTGCCGTTGATCTGAAGTTCGTATTCTCCACCGGCAACCACCCATTCCGCATCCGCCTCGGAGATGTTCCGCTCCACCATTCGCTGACGTGCGTGCCCGTCATCGGCATCGAAATTCAACATAATCTACCTTGAGTTCGGAGGGAATGGTTCTTAAGTTCTGCAAATAAGTCCGGCTATCCGACGAACTTTCACGATACTAATACTCCCGTCTCGCGACAACAGAATTTGGTTATATTCCCCTGACGCCAATCCACCCCCAAGTGCGATACCATGAATCCGCGGCCGCAACGCGCCGCCGTGCCGCTTCCTTATGAAAGAGTTCTACATTTCCGATTGCGCCCGGGTCGAAAACCAGACCATCACCTCGCTCTTCGTGGTCGCGGCCAAGCAGGTCAAGTCGAAAAAGAACGGCGAATTGTATCTGTCCCTCGTCCTCGCCGACCGCAGCGGCCAGTTGCAGGCCAACATGTGGGACAACGTCGCCGACGCCCTCGATGCCTTCGAGCAGGACGATTTCGTCAAAGTCAAGGGCATGGTCCACAAGTACAACGGTCGCTGGCAACTCACCATGCACAAGGTGCGCAAGCTGAGCGAGCAGGAAATCGACCACGCCGACTACATCCCCAAAACCAGCAAGGACATCGAGCAGCTTTGGCTGGCCTTGGGCGGGTTTGTGGACAGCTTCGAGAACCCGTGGCTGAAATCGCTGGTCAAGGAATTCATGTCCGACCAGGCCATCGCCAACGCGTACAAGAACGCTCCCGCCGCCAAGACGCTGCACCACGCCTTCGTAGGCGGCCTGCTCGATCACGTGGTCTCGCTGTTCACGGTGTGCGATCTGGCGGCCCGCAACTATCCCCAGGTCAATCGCGACCTGCTGCTGACCGGCGCTTTCCTGCATGACATCGGAAAGATCCACGAGCTCGCCTACCAGCGCTCCATCGCTTACACCACCAAAGGCCAGCTGCTGGGACACATGATCATCGAGCTGGAAATGCTGCATGAGAGGATCGCGCGCCTGCCCGGCTTTCCCGACGAGCTGAAGATCCTGATCGAGCACATGATCATCAGCCATCACGGACAGTACGAGTTCGGCTCGCCCAAGCTGCCCATGTTTCCCGAGGCGCTCATGCTGCACTATCTCGACGACCTCGATTCCAAGATGGAGAGCATGCGGGCGCAGTTTGCGCGTGAAGCGGAACTTGACAGCCCTTGGACCAGCTACAACCCGTCGCTGGCGCGCCCCTTGCTCAACACCCAAAAGTTTCTGGAGAAGGGACTGGCGGCGGCGCGGACCATCGAGCCGGTCGACAAGGCAGGTCCCGCACCCGTCGCTGCGGTGCAGGAGACTACCGCCGCTACGGCCGACGATGAGCAGCCCGGCAAGGCTGAGAATGTGACTCTGGAACAAGCGGCGCCCGTTTCGCCGCTGACGGCGTTGGAGCGCAAGTTCGCCTCCCACAAAGTCACGCCGGTGGAACCCAAGCCGCACTAAGCCGCCCCATGCTCGACTTCTCGCGTTTCCACTGGCTCTCGTTCGACTGCTACGGCACCCTGATTGACTGGGAAACCGGTCTGCTCGGATATTTGCGGCCG
The DNA here is from genome assembly GCA_963791975.1 of uncultured Acidobacteriaceae bacterium. GTDB lineage: Bacteria > Acidobacteriota > Terriglobia > Terriglobales > Acidobacteriaceae > Bog-257. Next base: position 1,504,647 of record CAWBUJ010000001.1, read on the forward strand.
TTGCTGCGCGCCAAGAGTTGCGACGTCAGCGATGACCAGATCCTCGCGTTGTATTCGGAGTTCGAACCGCAAGAGCAAGCTGGCCGCTATCGTAGCTATCGCGAGGTGCTGGCGGGCGTGGTCCGCGATTTCGCGCGCGAGCTGCACTTCGAGGTGAACGAAAGCGAGGCCAACGGCCTGGCCGAATCCATTCCCGATTGGCAGCCCTTCCCCGATACTGTTGCCGGATTGCAGCGGATACATTCCCGCTACAAGCTGGCCGTACTTTCCAACATTGATGATGACCTGTTCGCCTACACTGCCCCCAAGCTGGGAGTGCCGTTGGACGCGGTCGTCACGGCGCAACAGGTACAAAGCTACAAGCCGTCGCTGAACAACTTCGAGACCCTCCTGCGGCAGATTGCCATCCCGCGCAAGCGTCTGCTGCACGTTGCCGAGAGTCTATACCACGATGTGGTACCTGCTCATTCGCTGGGCATTACCACAGTGTGGGTGAACCGCCGGCAGGGCAAAATGGCGGCGGCGTCCAGGCTGGCCGAAGTGGAACCCGACTTGGAAGTCCCGGATGTTGGGCGATTGGCGGAGTTAGCTGTGCCGCCTTCCTGAAATCACCTTGTCCTCCGCTAAAATAGATCTATCGCTTGTGGGGTCGTTGTCTTTGCCGCAATTTACCGAAACGTACGATGTTGTCGTGGTGGGCGCAGGTCACGCCGGCTGCGAAGCCGCCATGGCCGCGGCGCGCATGGGTCTGAAGACCGCGCTCTACACCCTCAACCTCGATCTCATTGCACAGATGTCGTGCAATCCCGCGATCGGCGGCATCGCCAAGGGCCACTTGGTGCGCGAAGTGGACGCCCTGGGCGGCATCATGGGCGAGGTGACGGACGCGGTCGGCATCCAGTTTCGCCTGCTCAACACGTCGCGCGGGCCGGCGGTGTGGTCGCCCCGCGCCCAGTGCGACAAGCAGCAATACCGCCTGAAGATGCGCCAGGTGCTGGAATCGGAGCCCAACCTCAAGATCAAGCAGGCCGAAGTAGCCGAGCTGATCGTCGAATCCGTTGCCGGTTGCCAGTTGCCAGTTGCCAGCGAAGATGCGCACTCGTTGGACACCGGCCAATCGGCGATTGCCCAACTGACAACTGACAACCGGCAACTGACAACTGCTCGCGTCGTGCGCGGCATCCGCCTGCGCGATGGCCGCACCGTCGGCGCCCAGGCGGTCATCATCACCACCGGGACTTTTCTCAACGGGCTCATCCACTGCGGCGAGCAACAGTATCCGGCGGGGCGCAGCGGCGAACCGGCCGCGGTGCTGCTGGGGGAATCGCTGAAGGCGCTGGGCCTGCGCGGCTGCCGCCTGAAGACTGGCACCCCGCCGCGCCTCGACGGCCGCAGCATCGACTGGTCGAAATTCAAAGTGCAGCCCGGCGACGACGATCCCACGCCCTTCAGCTTCCGCACCAAGCAGGTGGCGCATCACGACAAGCAAGTGCCGTGCTACATCGCCTTCACCACGCCCGAGACCCACCGCATTATTCGCGAGAACGTGCACCGTTCGCCCATGTACAGCGGCCAGATCCAGTCCATCGGGCCGCGCTACTGCCCCTCCATCGAGGACAAGATTGTCAAGTTTCCCGACAAGGAAACCCACCAGCTCTTCCTCGAGCCGGAAGGGCTGAACACCTACGAGATTTACGTAAACGGCATGAGCACCTCGCTGCCCATCGAAGTGCAGCAGGCCATCGTCAAGTCGATCCCCGGCCTGGAGACGGCGGAGATGCTGCGCCCCGGCTACGCCATCGAATACGATTCCATCGATCCCACCGAACTACGGCGCACGCTGGAGACCAAGAAGATTGCCCGCCTCTATCTCGCCGGACAGATCAACGGCACCAGCGGTTACGAAGAGGCGGCCTGCCAGGGCATCATGGCGGGCATCAACGCTGCGCTCAAGGTGAAGGGCGAGCCGCCGCTCACCCTCGATCGCACCGAGGCCTACACCGCCATCCTCATCGACGATCTCATCAGCAAGGGGACCAACGAGCCCTACCGCATGTTCACTTCGCGGGCCGAGTTTCGCCTGCACCTTCGCATCGACAATGCCGATCGCCGCCTCACCCCGCACGGCCGCCGGGTGGGCTTGATTAACGACGCGGCGTGGGCCGATTTTCTGGCAAAACAGGAGCGGCTGAAGGCCATGCGCGAGTTCCTGGAGCGTACCCGGGTGAACGGCGATATGCCCGAGTTGCTGGAAAAATATGGCGATGCCGCCGCCGGCCTGACTCTGGCCCAACTGCTCAAGCGTCCCGAGGTGCAGATTGAAGAAGTAGCCAGTAGCCAGTGGCCAGTTGTCAGTGAGAACTCGCCCGAGGATCGCGAAGCGCAACTGGCAACTGGCAACTGGCAACTAACAACTGCTCTTCGCAACGAGCTGAAATCGGTCGAGACCGAGATCAAGTATGCCGGCTATCTTGACCAGCAGACCAAGGCCATTGAGCGGCTGAAGCGAGCGGAGCATCGCGTCATCCCCGAGTGGTTCGAGTACGGCAAGGTCAGCGGCCTATCGCGCGAAATGAACGAAAAACTCACGCGGGTCAGGCCGGGCACCTTGGGCCAGGCCAGCCGCATCCCGGGGGTCACGCCCGCCGCGGTTTCGCTGATCAACGTGTACATCGAGATTCAGGCCAGGCAGCAGGCGGGCGCTGCGCCGGCAAGCTGACGCCCTCGGGCGCAATGTTCTCGCCAGGAACCGGGGCCTTCCAAGAAGGTCCAGAACCCACGCCTGACAGGTCACTTCTGCTTGGCGATAATCATTCCAGAAATCTTGCTATAGACGCCCTGCGGCAGAACCTTCTTCGAAACCAACTGGCTCTTGTTAGCGTAAGGCCGTCCGGCGATGATTTTGTCGGAGTACTTATCGCCGATGCCGGGCAGGGCCGACAATTGCGCTTTGGTGGCGGAGTTGATATCAACCAGGTCGGAAGCCTGGCTACTTGCCATGGAGCTCATGCTGGATCCGGAAGCGGACTTGCCGGTTGTGCCGGTCTGAGCCATGGCCAGTCCGGCCAACAACAGCAAAGTCAACATCGCCCCCAGGACCTGAGTTGCCAGGTATCGCTTTTTCATTGTTTTTCTCCTTCGTATTGACTTGGTCAGGAAGATTGAGGCAAAGACCCCCGATTAACCCGACGTTTATGCATCCTTGTTTCCGAGCATTCCACCGAGCCCAGCTACCATCGACTTGGCCTTGTCCATCATTCCACCCGCGTCGTCTGTCGCGCCGCCCTCGGCTTCGGAACCCGCGCCGCCACCAAGCAGGCTGTCCAGTCCAGAAGCCATGGGCTCGGGCAGCTTTGTCTTGAGGTAACCCCTGACGGTGTCGACAACTTTTTGGGCCATCTCCTGCGACAGCCCGGTTTTCTCCTGCACTAGTTGCACAAGCTCGTTCATGATGGATTTCCTTCTGAGAGTTGAACGCGAGCACATCCCAAGCGCTCAACCTGGCTGGAGGGGCACAAACCCGCACCCTGTTGGCTTACGAATATCTCTTTGGCTGGCCGTAATCTGGAAACCGCGAAGGCGGAGCCTATGTCAGGTCCAGACCCCAGTTAGACTTGCCTAGCCTTATACACCGGGAGGTATGGCGGAGAAAAGTGAAAACTTGCCCGGGTCAAGTCGGGCTGCACATGCACGCCGTGCACTTGCTCTCCGGCGGCGATTTCTGATTCAATCCTGAGGCATCGATTCCAGCACTTCGGGAGTATTCCCTGGCGAACCAACTCTTCTCGTGTAAGTCCATTGACAAGCTGATCTCCGAGTCGGAGGAGCCGGAACACCGGCTGAAGAAGACCCTCGGTCCGTGGTCGCTGACGGCGCTCGGCATCGGCGCCGTCATCGGGTCGGGCATCTTCACCGTCATCGGGACCGCCATCGCCGGGCAGAAGTTCGATACCTCGTCCATCCTAAACGCTCCTCTGGCCGACTACATCGTGCATCACGCGGCGACCATGGGGCGTCCCGGCGCCGGCCCGGCGTTGGCTGTGTCGCTGGTGCTGGTCGCGATCGTGTGCGGCTTTACCGCGCTGTGCTATGCCGAATTGGCGTCAATGATCCCGATCGCAGGCAGCGCTTACACCTACACTTACGCGACCATGGGCGAGCTCATCGCCTGGATCATCGGCTGGGACCTCATCCTGGAATACGCGGTCAGCAACATGGCCGTCAGCGTCGGCTTCGCCGCTCACATGGCCGCGACATTCAGCTGGTTCGGCTGGCATCCCGCGTTGCGCTGGATCACGCCCGCCTACCTGCCGGGAGGCCTCTCCGATCTGCAAGGTAACGTGCTGTACTTGCCGGGCTGGCATTTCGGTTTCAACATTCCGGCCTTCCTGATCGTCATGCTGCTGACGGTCGTGCTGGTGCGCGGCATTCGGGAATCGGCCGAGACCAATAACGTCATGGTGCTGCTGAAGATCGCCGCCATCCTGGCATTCGTGTTCGTGGGCATGCGATTTATCCATCCGGCCAATTACCACCCGTTCGCGCCGCAGGGCTGGCCCGGAGTGCTGACCGGCGGCTCCATCATCTTCTTCACCTATATCGGATTCGACTCGGTCTCGACCGCCGCTGAGGAGGCGCGCAATCCGCAGCGCGACTTGCCGATCGGCATCATCGCGACCCTTATCGTTTGCACCCTGCTCTACATCGCCGTGGCCGTCGTGCTCACCGGAATCGTTCCCTGGCAAACCCTGATCGACGATGCCGCGCCCGTGGTCAACAGCATGGGCAAGCTGGCAGGCACCACGAAATCCGCTCTGCTGCGCTGGACGGAGCTGGCGGTGCTGTTCGGCGCGATGATGGGCATGATCTCGTCGCTGCTGGTCTTTCAGCTCGGGCAGGCCCGGGTGTGGTTTTCGATGTCGCGCGATGGATTGCTGCCCTCGATGTTCAGCCGCGTGCATCCCCGCTTTCGCACACCCGCGACGGCCACCTGGATTGCCGGTTTTCTGGTCGGCATTCCCGGCGGCATCCTCGACATCGGAACACTTGCCGACCTGTCCAACATCGGCACGCTGTTCGCGTTCGTGCTGGTCTCGATCGGGGTCATCATCCTGCGTTACAAACAGCCGGAGCGCCGTCGCGGCTTCAGGGCGCCGGGCGGGATCGCCGCGCCGATACTCAGCGTTGTGTTCTGCGTGCTGCTGATGGCCGGCCTGCCCATCCTAACCTGGTTGCGCTTCTTCGTGTGGCTGATTATCGGGCTGACGGTGTACGTGCTGTACAGCCGCCATCGCAGCGAATTTTGCCCCAAGAACGACGCAAAAGGGTAGCGCCGGGGAGTGCGAACTCCACCGTGGCAAAATAGCGGTCAAGATGGAATTGTTCACGCTCCACTTATGTGATCCATGAACGAACCTCTTTCAACCGGTCAATCCCTCTCCGAGAACGTTCTCTCCCTGCCTAAGGCCGAGCTGCACCTGCATCTGGAGGGAACGGTCGATCCGGAGACCCTGGCGGAGCTGAGCCGCCGCCATCCCACACCGCTGGCGACCACCAACAATCGCTATCGCAACATTGAAGACAGCGGGCGGGTATTCACCGAAGCAGAGGCCCGGGAGCTATACCGCTACAAACACTTCACCGGATTTTTGTGGGCCTTTAAGGCGGTCACCGAGCGGCTGCGCACAGCCGATGACTACGAGATCATCACCTATCGCATGATGAAGAAGCTGCACGAGCAGAACGTGCGTCACGCCGAAGTGTATGTTTCCGTTGGCGTGGTGCAGTGGCGGGGACAGGAATTCGCCTCGCTGTTCGAGGGGCTGGAGCGCGGGCGGCAGCGCGGCGAGCGGGATTTTGGCGTGTCGCTGTATTGGATCTTCGACGCGACCCGCCACTTTGGAGTGGAAGAGGCGCAGCGCGTCGTGGAAGAGGCGATTCGCTTCCGAGACAGGAGCGTGATCGGAGTCGGACTCGGCGGCGATGAGCGGCGCGCCGGGCCGGAGCAGTTCCGCGAGGTATACGAGCACGCGGCGAAGAACGGCTTGCGTCTGACCGTGCATGCCGGCGAGACTCTGGGGCCGGAATCCATCTGGGGAGCGTTGCGCGGGCTTAAGGCCGATCGCATTGGGCATGGGCTGCACGCGATGGACGATCCGGAGCTGGTGCGCTACCTCGCGGAAAAGAAAATTCCGGTTGAGGTGTGCATCACCAGCAATGTTCTGACCGGATGCTGCGCGACGGTGGCCGAGCATCCGGTGCGGCGGCTGTTTGACGCAGGCGTCGTGGTTACGCTCAACACCGACGATCCCGACATGTTTCACACCACGCTGGGAAACGAGTACCGGATCGCGCAGCAGGAGTTTGGCTTCAGCGATGCTGAGCTGCGCGAGCTGGCGAAGAATTCGTTTCGCGGGTCGTTTCTGCCGGAGACGAGGAAGCGGAAGCTGCTGGCGCAGTTCTGACGAGAGGCGATATGCGGAAGCACATTGGAATTGTAGCTTGCAGTGCGGAAGGCGCCGCGCTCTGCTATCGCACGATCTGCGGCGAGGCGCCGGCGTTGATGGGGCCGCACTGAAGAAGGCGCTGAACTAGCGCTACACGCCGCCCGCCGCGCGAAACGCCGCCAGCCGTTCGCGAGTGTTCATCACATGCTGCGGCAAGGGCAGCTGCGACCCCTCTTCCAGGATGGGAATCAGCTTGTCGAACTCGGGCCCGGAATGCGAGCCGGTGAATACGATGCGCACGGGATGGTACAGGTCTTTGCCCTTGGCGCCGGTTGCCGTCTTCACTTCGTTCATGATTGCCTTGAAGCGCTCGGGCGTCATGGGAGAAGGGTCGGCCTCAACGTGATCCGCAAAGGCGGCGAGCACGGCTTTCGTGTTGGGCGCGGTAAGTACCTCAGCGTTGTCAGGCGCAGCGAGGGCGGCGGCGGCATCATAGCGGAAGATCAACGTTGCGCGGTCGGGGAGCTGTTCCAGCCGGTCGACGGAGGGCGCGAGCAGAGCGACGACTTTGGCAAACCACGCTCGAGTTGGCGCGTCGGGATTCGCCGGCAGCAATCCGGCTTGCACGAAAAACGGCTCTGCCAGGCGCTCGATGCGCTCCGGCGGGCCCTGCTTGATGTAATGGCGATTGAGCCAGTACAGCTTCTCCATGTCGAAGACAGCCGGCGACGGAGTGACGCGCTTCAGCGAGAACTCCTTCTTCAGCTCTTCGGGGCTGAAGATCTCGCGGGTGCCGCCGCTCGGCGCCCATCCGAGCAGCGCAAGATAGTTCATCAGCGCTTCCGGCAGCACACCCATCTCGCGAAAATTCGCGATCGAGGTAGCCCCGTGGCGCTTCGACAGCCGCTCGCGGTCCTTGCCGAGAATGGTGGAAAGGTGGGCGAACTCCGGGACGGGCCAGCCCAGCGCTTCGTAGAGCGCCACCTGTTTGGGCGTGTTGGAGAGGTGATCGTCGCCACGGATGACGTGCGTGATCTTCATCAACGCGTCGTCCACCACCACGACGTAGTTGTAAACCGGCATGCCGGTGGAGCGCACGATGATGGGGTCACTCACCACTTCGTTGGAGAACTCGACCGGGCCGTGCACGATGTCGTGGAAGCGAATGGGATGCTCGGGGATGCGCAGGCGAATGGCAGCGGCTTCGCCGGTCTCACGGCGGCGTTGGCTCTCCCCGAGATCGAGGGCACGGCATCTTCCCGAGTAATTGGGCGGCTGCTGATTCGCCAGCGCATGAGAGCGTTCCCGCTCCAGCTCCTCCTGCGAGCAGAAGCAGAGATACGCCTTGCCCTCGCGCAACAGGCGCTCCGCCTGCTCGCGATAGAGATCGAGGCGATCGCTCTGGCGATAGGGCGCATAGGGACCGCCGAGGTCGGGACCTTCGTCCCAGTCGAGGCCCATCCACTTCAGGTCTTCCAGAAGCTGCCCTTCGAAGCGCTCTTCGCTGCGTTGCACGTCGGTGTCCTCGACGCGCAGCACCATGACACCGGCTTTCTGGCGGGCGAACAGCCAGTTGAAGAGCGCGGTGCGGGCATTGCCAACATGCAGATGCCCGGTGGGCGAGGGGGCAAATCGAACGCGAACCTGGGATGCTGTGCTCACCACACGATGTTAGCAGGCCGAAACCTTAGACTGCGGACTTCCCGGATGCACGACGATACTGGGTTAATCGTCCCGCCGGACCGCGCGGGCAATGAACGCTTCTTGGGCGTTGAAGGCGTTCTTCTTCTGATAGTCGGGGGCACGCAGATATTTGCCATCGGAGGTCATGTGACGGGCTTTGGCCTGTTCCTTGAGATAGGTTCCCAAGACCTCGTCGTGTATCAGCCGAATCAGGTTCTTGTCCTGCACCGGAAAGTCCACCTCAACCCGGCGATTCAGGTTGCGCGGCATGAGATCGGCGCTGCCGAGATACACCTCTTCCTGACCGCCGTTGCGGAAATAAAAGATCCGGCTATGCTCAAGGAAGCGTCCAACGATGCTGGTGACCTGAATATTCTCGCTGACTCCGGGCAGTCCCGGCCGCAAGCAGCAGATGCCGCGTACCAGCAAGTCAACCTTCACCCCCGCCCCCGAGGCCTGGTACAGCAACTGGATCATTTTCCGATCCAGGAGGGCATTCATCTTCAAGATCATGTGACCGCCGCGTCCGTTTCGCTGGTGGTCGATCTCGCGCTCAATCAAGGCCTCGAAACCCCGGCGCAAGGTAGCCGGCGCAACCAGCAGTTTGCGATACGAGGTCTTGACGGAATATCCGGTCAGAAAATTAAACAGATCCGTGCAATCGGCGCCGATCGCCGGATCGCAGGTCAGCATTGCCATGTCGGTATAAAGCTGGGAGGTGATGCTGTTGTAGTTGCCGGTGGAGAGGTGGGCGTAGCGGCGGATCAGGTCGCCTTCTTTGCGAACAATCAACAGCGTCTTGCAATGGACCTTCAGGCCCATCAGGCCATAAACGACGTGGACACCGTATTCTTCCAGCTTGCGCGCCCATTCGATGTTGCTTTCTTCGTCGAACCGCGCCTTCAGCTCCAGCAGTACGGCGACTTGTTTCCCGTTCTCCACCGCTTCCAGAAGAGCGTCCACCACGGGGGCGTTACGGCCCACGCGGTAGAGGGTGATCTTGATGGCCAGAACGTTGGGATCTTTGGCGGCTTTTTGCAGCAAACCGACGACCGGCTGAAACGAGTCGAAGGGATGATGCAAAAGGATGTCCCCGCGCCGAATGGCGGCGAAGATGTCTTCTTCTTCGGCTTCCTTGATCGCGGCTGGAAGAGCGGGGACGAAGGGCACGAACTTCAAATCTGGTCGATCCACCTTGGTGAGGTGGCGTACCCGCACCAGCGACAAGGGCCCGTTCAGCTTGAAAATATCATCCCGGTCGAGCTCCAGGTTTTCCACCAGGATGTCCATAATTGGCGCGGGCATCCCCTCGTTGATCTCGACCCGCACCACGTCGGCAAACCGGCGCTGCCAGACTCCCTCCTCCACCGATTCCAGCAAGTCGCCGGCCTCGAGGTTCTGAATTTCACTGTCGGCGTCGCGGGTGATGTGAAAGGGATGCGCCTCGAGGATCTCCATGCCGGGGAAAAGCGCTCCCAGGTTGGCGACGATCAACTGCTCCAGCCAAACGAAAGCCTGCTCTTTGACCGGCGGTTTCTTCGCCCGGCTTTTTACCTTTGGCGCCATCGTCACTTGCACAAGTTGCGGCAAGGTGTCGGGAATTTTCACGCGCGCGAAGTGCTCGTCGCCTTCACTGCCGCGCAACAGCACGGCTAGGTTCAGGCTCAGGTTGGAGATATGAGGAAACGGACGTCCCGGATCGAACGCCAGCGGAGTCAACGTAGGAAAAACGGTCTCCTGAAAATACGAATTAGCGACGGTGCGCTGGTCCTCGCTGAGATCGGAGTAATTCAGAATGCGAATTCCCGCTTCGGCCAAAGCGGGCACCAGTTCCTTGCTCCAGCATTCCTGCGCGCTGCGATTGAGGCGTATCACCGAAGCGCGGATGGCTCGCAGTTGCTCCGAAGAACTCATGCCGTCAGGGCCGGGATCGCTCACGCCTTTTTCCACCTGCCGCTTCAGCCCCGCCACCCGCACCATGAAAAATTCATCGATGTTGGAGCCGACGAACGATAGGAACATCACGCGCTCCAGCGGCGGGTTAGTGCTGTCCTGCGCCTCCTCCAGCACGCGCCGCTGAAAATCGAGCAGACTCAGCTCGCGATTAATGAACAACTCCGGATCGTCAAGGTCGGGGCTTGTCAGCGTCAGAGCGCGACCGTTACCCTCGGCAGCCGTCGACCGGGCCGTAGAGGATCGCGTAGAGCGGCGCCGCGTTTTGGATGGAGCGGGTTTCACCGATGTACTCATAGCCGGCTGGCCAAAAGAGATAGAGACTCATTGTAATGCGCGAAACATCGATTGAACACCGACCGGCTCTGGAAACCGCGGCGCCGGTCATGGATTAACCAGCTTTTTACAGTCTTGCCGCTCTGCATCCATGCCGCCTGGCGGAGAAATCTTCGCTCCTTTGCGTGAACCGTCGCCGGCAGCTGCGGGACTTTTGTTGCTCGTACTTGTCACATCCGTGACCCGGTCTGGCACTGTATTTGAAGGAACTTCCTTGACTTAGGCTGCGATTTGGAGACAATGCGTCATACGGAACCCCCGGCAATCTCAAGGTTCACTGGAGAGTGGCATGCTCAAAGCAGCGCACTGCGTTTTGCTGTCTCTATTGCTTACGGTGGTGCCCGCCTGGGGAAAACCGGGCGGTGACCAACAGGCCGGTGAGGTCAAGGACTTAATCCCGGACGCTTCCCGCAACGCGAAGCCGCTGGCGAAGAAGGACGCTTTGCTGTGGAACGACCTGCTAAGAACTGATGCCAAAGGGCGAGTGCTGGCGGGACTCACGGATGGTTCGATCTTGAGCCTGGGCTCCAATAGCGAGCTCAGGGTTGTGCAACACGACGCCAAGTCTGAGCAAACCCTGATCGAGATGATTTATGGGAAACTTCGCAGCCAGGTCGTGAGGATTACGCAACCTGGCGGGAAGTACGAAGTAAGGACCCCAAATGCGGTGATTGGCGTCATTGGAACCGACTTCTATGTTGGCTACGACAACAACCGGACCACCGTCATCTGCTACAAGGGAGAAGTGATGGTCACCCCTATAGCCGCAGCGAATGCGAACACCAGCAATGCGAGCACGGCTAATGCCGCAGGAGTAACGGTCGCCGCAGGTCAAATGGTAGTGGTGGAGGCGAACAAGTTGAGCAGCGGTCTCCAGGCCACTGCCGCTTCACCTCTGATCCTGCAGACCACGATCCGCGACACTGAGGTACGGGAACGAAGGAGTACGGGAGCGTTGTCCTCGCATCGGGCAAAGATAATCGTGATTACCGCCGTGGCTGTGACCGCAGGATTGACCGTCGCCCTGACGCAAATCAATTCCAGTAGCAAGCCCTGCGGGTGCAGGTAGAGCGTGGCCAGGCTATGCGCCTCTTGAAGGCTCTGGGAGCATACTTTTCGCGGCGCGCGCACGGTGCCCTGGCCCTGGCTTCCACCGCCATCGGTCTGGCCCTGTTCGCCTTCTCCGGCATCGGTGCAAACCAGCGAGCTGCTTTCGTCTTCCTACAGGACATTGAGCAGCGCTCGTTGGACCTGCGCTTCGCAATCCGCGGCCATCGTCCACCAGACCCGCGGATCGTGATCGTCGATCTTGACGAAAAGACGTTGGGGACGATAGGTTCCTATCCTCTGCCACGCCGGTACTACGCTCTCCTGGTGACCAAGCTGAAGGCGGGTGGCGCCAGTGTGATTGGCTTCGATATGGACTTCCCCACGCCAGCCAGCAGCGAGTCGCTGGAGATGCTCGGCAAGCTTCGCCAGGAACTCGGAACAAAAGTAGACAAGAAGGTGGAGAACGACATTGAAGCTCTGCAGAAGCAGGCCGACGTCGATGCCCAGTTTGCAGATGCTTTGAAAGGTGCGGGCAACGTGGTCCTGGGGCATCTTTTCCTGGATGCCGACCGGGCCAAATACTACGATCCTAAGCAGGCCGAGGCATACTTCAAGATCGTCTCGGCCAAACCTTTTCCGCAAGTGTGGAAAGCCAAGTCCGGCAGGCAGGACTTCGATCTTGGGCAGGCATGGATCCAAGGCGGAGGCCCGGTTGAGCAGGGAGTTGAGCCCAATTATGAGCAGTTGGCGGAAGGGGCCGCCTCTTACGGCTTTTTCAACATCGAGCCTGACGCTGACGGCACCCTGCGCCATGCGCTGTTCATAGTTCGCTATCAGGATCTGGGCTTTTTCCCCTCCCTTGACCTGCAGGTCCTGCGGCAGTATGAAGCTATCCCCGACCAGCAGATCGCGGCCTACATCTCAGCCGACGGCCTTGAGCGCATCCAGTTCGGGTCTCACGAACTTCATCCCTGGGAAAACGGGACGGCGTTGATCAATTATGTGGGCCCATATGGCTCTTATCCGCATCACTCCATGGCCGACGTGCTGTTCGGGCAGCTTCCCGCCGATACCTTTCGCGACAAGATTGTTTTGGTTGGAAGTACCGCGGTAGGGATTGGTGATCTGCGGAACACGCCCTTCCAGCAGGAATCGGGTTACATGGGCGTTGAGGTACACGCCAACATCCTCGACAACCTTCTGCACAGCGATAAGCCCCACCAAACCTTTTTGGTGCGGGGGCTTGGCGAAGAACTGGCCGATATCGGCTTCATCACCATCTTCGGTGCTGTACTGGGGTTCTGGTTCAGCCTTACTCGCCCCCTGACCGCCACGGTTGCGGCCGTCGTCGTGCTGGGCTTATTCACCGGGTTTGTGTACTTCAGTTTCGCCTATTGGGGACGATGGTTCAGCTTTGTAGTTCCCTCGCTGACGCTGGTCCTTTCCTATTTGTCCGCGACCAGTTTCCGAGTCGTGTCTGAGGAACGGGAGAAACGAAGGATTCGCAAGAGTTTCTCGCAATACCTCTCGCCCGGGGTCATCTCGCTGATCGAGAAAGATCCGGAAAGGTACATCCGGCCCGGAGGCGAGGTCAGCGAGCTTACGGTGATGTTCAGCGATATCCGCGGTTTCACCACGTTGTCTGAAGGCATGGATCCGGATGATCTAGTGCATTTGCTGAATGAGTACTTCAGCGCGATGACCGACGTGCTGTACAAGCACCTGGGGACTCTCGACAAGTACATTGGCGATGCCATCATGGCTTTCTGGGGGTCGCCATATCCGCAAAAAGACCACGCCTATCGCGCCTGTTGCTGTGCCTTAGAGATGGTCGACCGCCTTGCAGAGTTGAACCGCGCCTGGACCGCGCATGGACGCCCCGAGATCGCCAACGGCATCGGCCTCAATACCGGCCCGGTCAACGTCGGCAATATCGGGTCCGACAAGCGCCTGGCCTGGACGGTAATGGGAGACAACGTGAACCTCGCCTCCCGTCTGGAAGGGATGACCAAGGAGTACCGGGTCAGGGTCATCATCAGCGAATACACCTATGCCCAGGTCTCGGAGCAATTCCTGGCCCGCGAGGTGGATAAGATCCGGGTGAAAGGCAAGCAGCAGCCCGTCACCATCTACGAGTTGCTGGCGCCCCTGGCAAAACGGCAGGAGTACGAGAGCCTGCTGACACCATTCAATACCGCGTTGGAGTGCTACCGTACCCACGACTGGCGAGAAGCAGCGGGAAAACTGGGACAGGTCATGGCCCTCTATCCCTACGATGGTCCAACCCAGGTGCTGCTGCAGCGCTGTCTGGAATTTATGGACGACCCACCGCCTGCCGACTGGGATGGCGTGTACGTGATGCATTCCAAGTAGCTGGTTCGGCGGCGGATTCCGATTCTTGGGAGAACAAGTTGGAGTCCGTTGCGCTTCGCTGACAGGCTGAGGGCCTTTAACGAAGACCAGATTCTGATTGACTCTGCCAAGATACAGTGCTAGCGTCACTCATCTTCAACCTTCATTCTTGATAAGCACTTGAACTCCTCTGTATCGGTCTTTTCCTGATTCCTTGGAGGCAAGGTGGTGCGCTACTGCCGTTCCCGGTCGTTGTGGCGTTGGACGTGGATCCTGGCTGTGTTCATAGGGAGCAGCTTTGGGTTTGGGCAGGCAGCCACCGGACAATCGGGTAAGGTCGTCAAGCATGCGGCCCACAACCAACCGGCGAGTGCGGCGCGGACGTTTATTGCTTCTAAGAGAAGGCGTGCCCCGCTCCTGGGTCCGGTAATTTACGACAATGGCCCGGCCAATGGCACGCTCTCCGCTTGGCAAATCAACTTTGGCTTTGCGGTCAGCGATAGCTTTGTGTTGGGCAGCGGGGCAACGATCGGAGGTTTCTCGTTTGCTGCGTGGCTTACGCCGCTCGACACTCTAAGCTCAGTCGATGTATCCATTACCTCGGCTCCGTTCGGCGGCACCACCTACTTCAGTCAAACCGTAGCCTTTAGCCAGAGCAACTGCACTAGCAACCAGTTTGGTTTCGACGTCTGTACCGAAACCGGCAGCTTCGCCGGCCCGAATTTGTTGGCCGGAACCTACTGGTTCAACCTGCAGAATGCCAGCGTCGCTAGCGGCGGCGCGGCGTACTGGGACGAAAACAGCGGCGTTGGATGTCTATCGAGCGGATGCCCCTCTATGGCATCGGAGAACATGGTCGGGACGATCGCCTCGGAGGCCTTCGATGTTTTCAGTGCTCCGGGCATTCCGACCGCGACGACGCTGACGGTAATACCCAGTTCGGCATCGGCCGGGCAGGTAGTCACCCTCCAAGCCTCCGTGGTTGATTCAGGTAATAATCCCGTTACCATTGGCACGGTCACCTTTCTTAGCGGCCCCGCTGACTTTCCCCAGGTTCTGGGAACAGTGCAGGCAACGGATTCTCCACCGGTCACAGCCACACTCAAGATTAGGTTGGGGCCCGGGACATATTCGCTGACGGCGCTGTACAACGCCAACAGGTTCTTTCAGGCAAGCCAGTCCATCCCCCAGCCTCTCACGGTCACAGGTACGGAGCCGACGATCACCACGCTGACGGCCACGCCGGACGGGAGCAATTACGACTTTGCGGATTCCGTTTTTGGTTTTGGATTCCCGTCGCTTTCAGGCAGCGGGTCACTGAACAACCTGACCCAGGGTGGCATCAACCTGGGAACAATACAGATCCCGGGGCCGGGTATGTCAAGCTTCCAGCCCCAGAAGCTGTACTCAACTAACAACTTCCCTTTTACCGTTGCGGTTTCCGACTTCAACGGGGACGGCATCGCTGACCTGGCTGTCACCGATGGTGCCACCTCGGTTGTCGTACTGCTGGGGAATGGCGACGGTACCTTCCAGGCGGAGAAAGCATACGCAACTGGTGCCCACCCTTACGAAGTTGCCGTGGGAGACTTCAATGGGGATGGTTCTGTCGACTTGGCCGTCACCAATAACTCCAACAACACAGTGAGTGTCCTTCTGGGCAAAGGCGACGGCACCTTCCAGACCCAGCAGACGTATCCGGTTGGCAATTCCCCCGGTGGGATCGCGATTGGTGACTTTAACCTGGACGGCATCGCTGACCTAGTCATCGCCAACGACGTCGACAACACTCTCAGTGTGTTGTTGGGGAATGGCGATGGCACCTTCCAGGCGCAGCAGACGTATCCCGTCGGCTCCATGCCGCTTGCAATTGTGGCCTCAGATTTCAACGGAGATGGCATTCCTGATCTGGCCGTAACCAACGTCGACGACTCTACGGTCGGTGTGCTGTTAGGCAACGGCGACGGCACCTTCCAGTCGCAGGCTGTGTACCCAACCGGCGCCGTTCCATTTGGGCTCGCGGTCGCCGACTTCAATGGAGACGGCTTTGCCGACCTAGCGACCGCTGATCAGGGGGGGCAGAGCGTGAGCGTGCTGTTGGGCAATGGGAATGGTACCTTCCAGCCGCCGCAGTCCTACCCGATTAAGAATATCCCTGTCGGAGTGGTGGCAGCGGATTTTAACGGGGATGGCATTCCCGACCTGGCCGCGACCAATGCTGGGGGGGGTACTGTCAGCATACTGCTGGGCAACGGCGATGGCACCTTCCAACCGCAACAGGCATATCCCACTGGCTTGGATCCCTATTACTTTGCGGTCGGCGACTTTAATGGTGACGGTGTTCCGGATTTGGCTGTCCCCAACCAGTTTGACGGTACGGTGAGTATCCTGTTGGGCGGCACGCTGACCACGGGACAAATCACCAACGTCCCGGTATACGGTACGGGCAATCAGGAGATTCAGAGCAATTTCACTCCTGTTGGGAATTTTTACGCGGGCAGCGGTTCGAATATCGTGACGGTCAAGGGCGAGCAAATCCCCACCAACACCTCTCTGAGTTCCTCGCAGAACCCGTCCAGCTACCTTCAGCCGGTCACCTTCACCGCGACCGTAACAGCAACCGGCGGCGGCAGCCCCACCGGAACGGTGGATTTCACCGACAACGGCGCGCCGATAACAGGGTGCACCGGGGTGCCGCTTGTGCCAGTACAGAACGGGAGCACGGCGACCTGCATGACATCGTCGCTGGCGGTGGGGTCGCACAACATCGTCGCGAGCTACAGCGGCGATAACAAGTTTGCGTCCAGCGGCGGAAGTGGCAGCCAGACCGTCACCAAATCCAACACCGCGACGGCGGTGAGTTCCGTTCCAAATCCATCGCAGCTTAATCAGCTCGTTACCATTACGGCGGTGGTGAGCGGACAGTTTGGGGGTACGCCCACCGGCACGGTGGATTTCAGCGATGGTACCAGGCTGCTGTGTCGAGCGGTGCCCTTAGGCAACTCCGGCTCCGCGTCATGTCAGACACAAACCCTGGCGGCGGGCACCCACCAGCTGGGTGCCGTCTACAACGGTGACAACAACTTCTCCGCCAGCAGCGGGTCGACGATGCAAACGGTAAACGGCGGCTCCATCACGACCATGACGCAGCTAACCTCTTCTGTTGACCCGTCAGAGGTGAACCAGCCCGTCAAGTTCACGGCGACGGTGACCGTGCTCGACGGGCTACCCTCGGGCAACGTCACCTTCACCAGCAACGGCAAGCCGATTCCGGAGTGCCCTAACCCGGTGCCGGTCATGCAGATGGGTAATAGCAGTGTGGCCTCTTGTACCACCCAATCCCTGTCTGCGGGCTCTGACGGCGTCCTGGCGATCTTCAACGATCCGAGCGGCCTTTTCGGCACTAGCTTCGGCTCGCTGCTTCAGACCGTCCAAGACTTTTTCTTGCCGCCGATTTTTCCCGCAGCGGTAACCGTCATCCAGGGCTTTAACAACACTAACCAGCCGTTCTTCGCCCAAACCATCTATCTGGAGGCGCAGCCCCTGTACGGCTATGGTGGCACGGTGGCATTCTCCTGCAGCGTGAGTCCGGCCCTCGCGGGCGGGTCCTGTACGGTGAATCCGCCGAGCTCGGGATCGTTGGCGGGCGGCAGTCTCATCACCACACTCGCCATCAGCGCCGGTAGTACGACACCGATTGGCTCTTACACAGTGACGGTCACTGCCCAAGACGGCGGTGGCTTGATGCGCTTCGCCACTCTCGCGCTTACCGTCATAGACGATGCTCCCGGGATTGTCGAGCCTCCGGGCGGCGCCGGACGGACTCCTGTCTCTTTCAACGGTCCTCCGGGTATCGTGATCACCAACCTCGCCTGCACGGAGGTGACTGGCACGGGCATTACAGGTAGCGAAGACCTGAGCAAGATCGGTGGTGTGTGCACCTTCAGTCCGGGTTCAATAAGCATTCCCGGATCGGTGGTGGTCACCATCTCCGGCTGCACCGTGGCACGGCTAGGAAAGCGAACCCCGATTTTTGCGGTGTTTCTGTTCGGGCTGCCCGCCCTGGTGCTGCTCGGATCCGTCCGTCCACGGCGCATCTCCGGAAAGAGCGTGTTGCGGGTATCAGGGATCATGCTGCTTGTGACCTTGCTCTTAATTAGCGTTAGCTGCGGTGGTGGCGGCGGATCTGGACAGCTCACCCCGACGGGAAACTATCTGGTCTTGGTGCAAGGCACAGGCTCCGACGGAGCGGTGTATTCGGCGGTCGTTCCCGTCACCGTCCACTGAGGAAAAAGCGAGATGCGGGTGGCGACGGGCCGACGAACCTCTCCGCCTCGAGCGCGCCGCCCTGGTCGCTGTCACTTTCCGCCGAGCGTGAAGTTGATTCCAGCGAAGTATTTGAAGTTGTTTTGATTGGCACTATACGTCTTATATCCGAAGCGGGTCAGTTGGTAGTCAACCTCGACTGGACGGAGTTGTACTCTCTCCGAGAGCGGGATGTCGAGGCCACCGCCCATCTCCATCGCGAATGCATTACTGCTGCCGGCGCCGCTGGTCACCTGATAAGTTCCGTCGCCCTTCGCCTTAAGCACCGAGGCGTAGCCGTTGGAGTGAGCGCTGCCGAACAAGGTTTCCACGAAAGGCTGAAATTTTCCGCTATGCTTCTTGATCTGCGGGCCGAACTGGTAGGTAAATAGATTGCCGCTTAGCGAACCCGTGTATCCCAGTTGTTGCAGCTTCCTGGTCCAGCCGCTCCCAAAGGCGTAGCCCATGAATTCGGCCTTAATTCCAAGCCAATCGGCGATGTTGTAAACAAAACTGCCGCCCCCGCCGTTCAAGTTCTGGCTGGTGACGGCGGCGATGTCGGGATGAAAATTGATGTAGGAATATCCGCCAGCCAATTCCACTCGCGGGAAGTCCTGTGCCATGGATACCATGGCGAGCAGGATCGCGAACCCGACCACCAAAATCCATCGACGATTTTTCAATGGCTGATCTCCTGTGACGATTTGGATTGTGCCCGCCCCTTTCTCCGCAACCCCGATGAATGAGGCCTGTACCAGCCCGACCCAAAGCATAGTTTGAAAGCGTAGTTCGGATGTTACTCGTGAAACGTTCCGGGGGAAACTGGTAAAGCTGCAAGGAGGCTGGGAGAGCTGCGGATTCGCGTTCGGACGGGCTCGATACCAAAGCAGCTTACTAATTGGTTAGTACTATTCGTGGTAGTACTCCTTGGGCGTCGCGTAGTCTTGCACGTTATGCCTACTCAGCTCAGGGTTACGCATCTCTTATTTCTGGCGATGTTTACATGCAGTCTAATAACACAACTACCCGCCCAAACCGATTTGGGGGCGGTCAAGGGGCACGTGCAAGACCAACGTGGCAGCGACATCGCGAACGCGGCGGTCACGCTGCGCAATCCTGAAACCGCATTTGAGCGCACCGCGCGAACCGATGCGACCGGCAATTTTGCATTTGTCGGGATTCCTCTCACCGGACGATACATTGTGAGGGTCGCTGCGCCGCAATTCGAGACGGCCAAGCAGGACAACGTCCAGCTGCGCGCCGGAACTACTGCTACCGTCGATTTCTCGCTCGGTATCGCCGGCGAAAAAACCGAGGTCAACGTTTATAGCACCACCGACACTCTGCCCACCGAGTCGAGCCAGGTTTCCACCCGTCTGGACCTACGGAAGATTCAGGACACTCCGATCTTGAACAATAAGGTCACGACCTTGCCACTGTTGAACTCCTCAGTGCGTCCGGCGCAAACGACAGGCGACTTGTTTCTGAATGAGACGCTTTACGTCATCAACGGCAACGGTCGCCGCCAAACCACATACCAACTCGACAACACCGACGCCGACGACAGCTGGGGGCGACAGACCATGTTTGCGGCAGTGCCTTTCTCCGTGGTGCAGGAGTTCACCGTCTACACGAATGCCAGCTCGGCTGAATGGGGACGCAACGCCGGCACGGCCGTCAATGTCGTGACCAAGTCGGGTACGAATGAGTGGCATGGCGATTTCCTCGGGATGGGGCGTCCCGCATTTTCGGATGCTAATGTGCCGCTCACCACCAAGCGCGCCGTAAATACACTTGCGCAAGGCAGTGGCACGGTGTCCGGGCCGATCGTCAAGGACAAGACCTTCGCCCTCTTTTCGTTGGAATACACCAACCAGAATCGCGATGCGGTTATCACGTCGCCGGTTGAGCCGGGAACAATCTACACCGGCGACTTTGGGCAGACGCTAATGTTGGCCCGCCTCGATCAAGTGTTGGGAGAAAACAACCGGCTCACGGTTCGGGGTAATTTCGATCGCTTCTCAGACACCAATCCACAGGACGCGGTCAGTGGAGTTAACCTCCCCACGGCAGCCCGCGTCTTCGCTCGCCGCACCTATCAGGCAGCACTCACTGACACGGCGACCATCAGCCCCAACCTCATCAATGAAGCGCGGTTTCAGTTGCTGGTAGGTTCGCCGATAACCCAATTCATCCCCAAGGCGTTCGCGCCCCAGGAGTTTGTCTCCGGCTACTACACCAATGGTGAATCCCGCTGGGCACAGCTGCTGAATCACCAGTATGAATGGGCGGACACGGTAAGCTGGTCTCACGGCCATCACCAGCTGCGCGGCGGGTTTAATGTGATTTACTCTTCGTCTGGCGGCTACGGCCAGGAATTTGGCAGCGGCTACATCGACGGTCGTTTCCAGATCAATTCGAAATATGAGACCATCCCAATACCCACACTGTTGACTTACAATCCGGCCCTGCCGCCTCCCGGGTCGGCACCGGGCTCGCCGTCGATCGCCAGCAGCTTTACCCAGTCGTTTGGCAACGCCAACTACAACAACAAGGAGACTCTCTACGGCTTGTTCGCGCAGGACAACTGGTCGATGACCCCCAACTTTACATTGAACCTCGGCCTTCGCTACGAGGGACAGACCTTTACCCAACGCTACAACATGTTCTCGCCGCGCATCGGTTTTGCCTGGCGGTTGCCGGGACAGGAATCCACGGTGTTGCGGGGAGGCTACGGGATCTACTACTCGGAGGAGCGGGCCGACCTCTACGCCGGTGCCGCGCTCGGGGGCCCGCAGGGGGTGTTCACCTATACCGTCGCTCCCGGCGGACTTGGCTTCCCCACCTCATTTACTCCGATCTCCGGATTTCCTCCAGGGGCACAATTGCCGGCGCGCGACATCACAATTCTTGCCGGCCAGTGTGGATATTTGAATCAGTTCCTGCCCGTCTCGCGACTGCATTACTGTCCGAATACCTTCTATAACCCTTACACTCAACAGTGGAACCTGGGCATCGAGCATGAGTTCGGCCAAGGCTGGCTGTTCTCCATGGACTACATCGGTTCGCACACGATTCATATCGAGCAGCCGGTGGATCTGAACTCGCCGTCGGGCTTCGTTCGCACCGCTCCCGGGCAGACGCGCTCAGTGGCCGCAGCCAACGCCACCCGGCCCATCGTTCCTGTCGCGGGCGGCTACCGCCAGGTGTTGGCCTATACCAATGTTGGTACGGCGTTCTATGACGGCCTGCAGGCCAAGCTGACCAAGCAGCTCACCAACAAGTTGTCCCTCTTGTTGACCTACACCTGGTCGCACGACATCAATACCGTGGAGTGGGACGGTACCGGACAAAACCCGAACGACTACAGTTGTTTGGTGATATGTGAGAAGGCCACGAGCTTGCTCAACCAGACCAATCGCGCGTCGCTGAGCGGCACCTATCTGTTGCCCTGGGGATTCATGTTCTCCGCATGGGCACAATTGGGATCAGGTTTTCCCTACAACGTAACCACCGGGGTGGACAACAACGGCGATGGCAATAACTCCGACCGGCCAGTGGTCAATGGTGTGGTTGTGCCTCGCGATTGGGGTCAGGCGCCGGCGCTTTACGACTTCGATTTCGCCCTACAGAAGATGTTCAAGATTAAGGAGCGAACAAGCCTGGCCTTGCGTGCGGAGTCGTTCAACACCTTTAATCACCTGAACACCTACAGCCGCAACGGCACCTACGGCAACGGAGCTACCCCGGTTTCGACCTTCGGCATGCCGGTGGGCGGACTTGCCAATGTCGGACCGCCGCGAGAGATGCAGTTCTCGGCGCGTATTCAGTTCTGATGCAACCGTCACAATCCAGGGTCCGGGAGGCTCCTCCGGCCGAGACCCTGCAACCCTCCAGCTTGGTGTTTCCTCAGCCGGAAATTCGCAAGCGCAAAGGCCTGACTCGCAACCGCATTTCGCCTCGAGTCGAGTTGCCGGCCATGATCGCGTTGTTGATGGTGATGTGTGCCGGCCTTTCGGCTGCGCAATCCGCGGCAGCGAAAGCGGCAATCAGCGGAACCGTCACCGATCCTCAGGGGAACGCGATCGCGGGAGCGCAGGTCGCAATCCGCAACGTTGATTTCAGCTCCACGCGGACTCTAACGACGAGTGACAGCGGCAGCTTCAGCGCTGCGATGCTAAACCCTGGGGCGTACACCGTCGAGGTCGTGGCCCCGGGATTCTTACTGAAGAAACCGGTCCGGGTTGTGGTCGGCGTGGGAAGCTCGGTTCAACTCACGATCCGTGTCGGGTTACCCGCCGTCTCCCAAAACGTTACGGTTACGGCGCACGGCCCAACGCTGGAGGGCAACACGCTGCCTCCAGCGGTGAACAAAGAAGCTCCCGAAGTCAGCAACACTCTGGCCGGATTGACCGTCACCTACCTGCCGAATCGCGATCGTGATTTCAGCCAGTTCGGTCAGTTGGCGGCAGGCGTCCAAGCCTCCTCCACCTCCGCAGGCCTTGTGGTTGACGGCCAGCGTCCCAACTCGTTGGCCGCAGCCGTGGACGGAGCGGATTTCACCGATCCCTTACAGGGCGGCCTGCGCGGCGCTCAGGATGGCTCGTTCTTTTTTCCGCAGACTGTGGTGCGCGAGTTTCAGGTGGTGCACGCTGGAGCTACCGCCGAGGTGGGCGGCACCAATGCGGGCTTCGTGAATATCGCAACCAAGGCGGGCAGTAGCAAGAATCGCGGCGAGGCTTTTTACATCGGACGCCCTTCGCCGCTAACTTCCGCTGACACCTTTGGCCACTCCTTGGACAACACGCAGAATGAATTCGGCGGATCGATTGGCGGTCCAATCAAGCGCGACCGGTCGTTCTTTTACGTCGGCATGGAGCAGGACTATCTGGATATTCCCTACTGGACCCAGTTTGAGGCTCAGGCCACCGGGGTTATCGTCCCGCCCTCGCTGCTCGCACTACAGCAACAGACTGTCGGCAGAAGCGATCCCACTGCGGCCTTCGCGCGTACCGATTTTCTGCTGAATTCAGCGAACACCCTAAACCTTCAGTTTGACTTTAACCGTGTCAATGCAACCAATCTAGACCAGGGTTCCACGCGCAGCATTGCGCCGCTGGATAACAGCGCCTCCCTGCGGGGCGAGAGCTACTGGGTCCGCGGGGGCCTGACTACCTTTTTTGGTTCCTCCAAGGTCAATCAGTTGCTGGCGCAATGGGCGCAGGACCAGCGTCACTATGTTCCCAATGCGAACACACCAGAGGCCGTTATCAATGGCTTCGGCATCCTCGGCGGCAACAGCCTTGCCAATCAGTCCTACACATCAAACATTAATCGAATCAACGACGACTTCGCGCTCACCAAGGGAGGCATCATCCTGCATTTCGGTGGCGGCTTCGCCTATGATCCGGCGCGCGAACAGCACGAAGCCAATCTGAACGGACGCTTCGATTTCGACTCGCTGACAGATTATCTGGACAACTCGCCAAGACGCTATCAGCAGACGTTCATCGTGGGCAACCCTCAGTACAATGGCGCGGTACGCCAACTGGGCTTCTACGCCGATGCCAAGGTGCCCCTGCGGAAGAATCTGACCCTCACCGCAGGATTGCGCTGGGATGGGCAGTGGAACCCGCAGCCCACCAATCCCAACCCTACGATTGCTGAAACCGTCCGCATCCCTAACGATTTGAGCCAGTGGCAGCCTCGTCTAGGTCTGGCCTGGAGTCCGGCCGCAAACACCGTCGTGCGAGTTTCGGCGGGCCTGTACGATGCACCCACGCCGGCGACACTTTTCCAGCGCGTCTTCACCGACAACGGAGTGAACACCGTAGTAGCCGACAGCTATTACGATCCGCAGGTCCTGGCTCTCGTGGCGAATGGGCGCGCACTGCCAGCTCCGCCCGCCGGCCTGATGACCCCGGCCGCACTGGTGGTCGGCATGGCTCCGTACTTCCACAACCCACGATCCTTTCAGGCGGCGGCAAGCGTGGAGCAAGAGATCAATCCCAAGATCACGGTTTCGGCTGGATACGTACTGAACAGCACTTGGAACTTGCAGCAACTCGCGAATCAAAACCTGTCGCCTCCCACCTACGATGCCAGCGGCATGCCGATTTTTCCGGCGACTCGACCTGACGGCAAGGTTGGACAGTTGTTGATCAACCAGTCCTCCGCCCACTCGACCTATGACGGTCTTCTGCTGACCGCGACCTTCCAGCTTCCGCACCGCTCGCAGTTGTCCGCCAATTACACTCTTTCGCGAACGCGCGATAACAACTCCAACCTCGGACCCTTCAGTCTAGTCTCCGCCCTCAATCCATTTGACCTTTCCGCCGATGGCGCCTACTCTTCCTTCGACGTGCGCAACAGCTTCAACCTGAGCGCCATCACCAACCTGCCCTACGGCTTCAAGTTCAATCCCATTATCTTCGTTCGTTCCGGCCTGCCATACACTCCGATCATCGGCTTTGACACGCAGAACGACGGCAATGACTCGAACGACCGCGCGGTCCTGCACGGGCTAGTGGCCCCGCGCAATATCCTTCGACAGCCGGCTTTCTTCGACTGGGATATCCGCTTTGTCAAAGACATCACCCTGCGCGGCGAAGGTCATCACCTCGACCTGTTTCTGGATGTCTTCAACCTGACTGCGGCCAGTAACCGCAACTTTGGCCCATCGGTGGTCAGCCTGTTTGGCACGCCATCTGCGCCCGTGTTTACCGCGGGTCAGGCACTCTTCGCTCCCGACACCAACCACTTCGGAAGCGCTCGCCAGGTGCAGTTTACCGCACGCATTACCGCATTTTGATTTGCGGCAGCACTCCGGAACCGCCGGTGATGGGAAAACCCGCGCGGTCGGCGCGTGCTGGCCTGCACCATAAGCACGCGATTGGTCACCTTGGGTTTGCTATGCGATACTGAGGACGCACGCGATAGATCAGCCGGGACCAGAACGAGGGTCAGACTTAAGTTCAGGCAATGGGCTGGCACATGGCTCAGTGAGTCGTTGGCCCTGTCGTGCATACTTCCCTTCGCCGGGATGGCGGAACTGGCAGACGCAGCGGACTCAAAATCCGCCGGGCTTCGGCCCTTGGGGGTTCGATTCCCCCTCCCGGCACCACCCCTAGACCCCAGTGAATACAGCATCTGGCTGGAGCTAGTTAATCGCACGAGATTCGGGAGGCCGGGCCGAAATCGCCTCTTTGTGCCAGCCTTTCCTGTTCGACTCGATTCTCTGATTCCTGCAACTTGAGAATTGCGTCGTTCATGTCCCAACGGCTCACAATCGCATTGCGCTCAAACACGCTGCGAGTCCGCCATTCGCCGATTTTCATAATGATTCCTTCGGCGACTCCAGCCCTGCGAAGATTCCATGCTTCCGTTCGGCGGAGATCGTGAAACAGCAAATCAGGTACTCCCGCGCGAACACAAGAGTTTCGCCACATAACTCGGAAATCACGTACGGGTTTGCCGTTCCCACGGGTGAACACGTAATCATTGGCTGACTTCAGGAGACAAGAGCCCCTCGGGATGCGGGCTGGACTAGAATGTCTTCCAGATATGGGAAAACCGCGAGCGAATGCTGTCGTCTGGCTGGCCCTCCTGCTGGCATTCAGCGCTTGCGCTTTGGCGTTAGATCCCTCACTCGACATTAGCCAGTACGCGCACACCGCGTGGAAGATTCGCGAAGGCTTCACCAAGGGCACCATCTTTTCAGTGGCGCAGACGCCCGATGGTTATCTGTGGCTGGGCACGGAATTCGGGTTGGTCCGTTTCGATGGTGTCCAAGCCGTTCCGTGGCAACCGCCAGGCGGTGGGCAACTTCCCAGCAATTGGATCAATGCCCTTTTGGTTGCGCGCGACGGCACTCTTTGGATCGGCACAGAGAAGGGGCTTGCCAGTTGGAAGGACGGCAAGCTTACGGAATATCCAGAAGTTGCCGGGTCCGTCGTTACTTCACTGCTGCAAGATGCCGAAGGAACGCTTTGGTTTGGAGTCAGGGACCCCGGCAGGCTCTGTGCCGTCCGAGTAGCCAAGACGCAGTGCTACGGAGCCGGGAGTTTCGGCTGGTCGGTGCCTGCCTTGTACGAGGACCGCAAAGGCAATCTGTGGGTGTCGGCTCAAACGGGTCTATGGCGATGGGAGCCTGGTCCTCCCGAGCACTACCGATGGCCCGATGACCGAGTCGAGGCCAAGGTGCTAATCGAAGGCGACAATGACGCACTCTTGATGGCAAACGGTATATCCGGTCCGCTGGCGGGGCCGGTTAATGGTTCGATCGAAGGGCTGAAACAGTTGGTAGGCGGAAAAATTCAGGACTATGCCCTGCCTGGGGTCGCGGGGCATTTCAGACCCACGTGTCTGTTCCGGAGTAGAGATGGCAGTTTGTGGATCGGCACCGCGGAAGGTTTGTTGCACCTGCACCAGGGCAGGGTCGATAGATTCTCAGTGACCGACGGTCTGTCCGGCACTTTCATAAGGGATATTTTTGAAGATCGCGAAGGCGATGTTTGGCTCTGCACGGAAAACGGCCTCGATCGGTTTCGTGAATTCGCGGCGCCGACAATTTCGGAAAACCAGGGGCTTTCAAGTTCCGCAGCTTACCTGGTGGAAGCGACGCCGGATGGAAGTATTTGGACGATCACGGCGGACGGGTTGAATCGCTGGCAAGGCGGCCATGTCACCGTTTACGGCAGGCGAAGTGTGCGAGGCCAAAACAAGCGATCCGATGAGCCAGCGCTGGTTATCAACGCGAGGGTGACAGAAGTCGCGACGAGCGTACTTCGAGGCGCGGTTTCTTCGCTGGGGCACGATGCTCGGGGACGACTGTGGGCTGGAGGTAACGAAGGTGCGTTCTACTTCGACCGCGGCCGGTTTGTGCAGGTTCCTGGCGTCGCGGGCGGAAATATACTCTCAATTGCCGGAGAGGAACAGGGGAAGGTTTGGATCAGCAACCGCGACCACGGCCTTTTCTATTCGACGCCAGAAGGTGGGGTTCAGCGCATTCCTTGGACGCGATTCGGAGACACGTCCGGTGCGGTAGCTTTGCTGCCTGATCGCTTACAGGGCGGCTTGTGGCTCGGATTTTTGGGCGGTGGAATCACTTACCTCAAGGACGGCCAGGTCCGTTCTTCCTACAATGTCGCCGATGGGCTGGGCAACGGCTCAGTGAACGACCTTCAACTTGGTTCGGACGGTGCCGTGTGGGCAGCGACCGAGGGCGGTTTGAGCAGGGTGAAAGATAGCGCGGTCAGGACGCTTACCAGTAGGAACGGCCTGCCCTGCAACGCCGTTAATTCGGTGATCGAAGACAACGATCATTCCTTCTGGTTGTACATGGCCTGCGGCCTGGTCCGGATTAAGCGTTCCGAGTTGGACGCGTGGGTGAGTGATTCGAAGCGGAGCGTCCAGACCACGGTCTTCGACAGCTCCGATGGCGTGAGGAGTCGTGCCCTTGCCGGCGGCCATAGCCGATTGGTAGCCAAGTCGCCAGATGGGAAAATATGGTTCTCACCCCCCGACGGGGTTAGCTTCATCGACCCGCGGCACCTTCCGTTCAACCCGCTGCCACCTCCTGTCTACGTCCAACAAATCACCGTGGATGGCCAGAAGTATGCTGCCTCCCAAGGCGTGCGCCTGCCTCCGAGGGTACGCAATCTCGCCATTGATTACACGGCGCTGAGCCTGGTTGCGCCGGAGAAGATGCATTTCCGATTCAAACTTGAGGGTCAAGACGATGACTGGAGAGAAGTGGCCAACCAGCGCCGGGCGGAATACTCGAATCTGCCGCCGGGAAATTACCGCTTCCGCGTCACCGCCTCCAATAACAGCGGCGTCTGGAATGAGGAAGGCGCGACCCTCGATTTCTTCGTCGCACCGGCGTACTACCAGACGAACTCGTTCCGCGCGCTGTGCTTGGCCGCTTTCGTCGTGTTACTTTTGGCGGCTTATCGACTCCGGGTTCGGCAAGTACAGGAGCGAGAACGAAAATTTCGCGAAGCCATCGAGACCATTCCGGCCATGGCCTTCACGGCTCTGCCCGATGGCTCGCGCACGTTCGTCAACCAACGGTGGGTGGAGTATACGGGTTTAACGGTAGAGCATGCGGCAGGCTTGGGCTGGCGGGCTGCAGTTCATCCGGAGGACCTGAAGCGGGTTCTCGAGAAATGGCGGATGTCAGTGGTCACCGGCGAGCCGTTGGAGTACGAAACGCGGTTCCATGGCGCCGACGGGGAATATCGGTGGTTCCTGGTGCGAGCTGTGCCGGTGCGGGACAGGCGAGGAAGCATCGTCCAATGGTATGGAGTCATGCTCGACATTGAAGATCGCAAGCGCGCGGAACAGGAGCGCGAGGGACTGCAGGCAGACCTCGCGCACGTGAATCGCGTCAGCATGATGGGCGAGCTCACCGCATCGTTGGCACACGAAATTAAACAGCCTATCGCTGCTACCGTCTTCAACGCGAACGCCTGCTTGCGATGGCTTAAGCGCGACCAGCCTGATTTGGAAGAGGCGTGCCAGGCGACAAGAAGAATTGTAGAGGACGGAATGCGTGCTGGTGACATCATCGAGCACTTACGGTTGTTCTACAAGAAGTCTTCTCCAAAACAAGAGATGGTCGAGGTGAACGAGATTGTCCACGAAATGGTCATGCTGCTGTGGGGCGAGGCCAACCGCTATGCAATCTCTATAAGCACGGATCTCGCCGCCGACGTTGCCACAATTACCGCAGACCCTGTGCAACTGCAGCAGGTGCTCATGAACCTCATGCTCAATGCCATCGAGGCGATGAAGGAGACCGGCGGAGTCCTAACGGTCAAGTCGCAACTGGACCAGGCCGGCCGAGTGATGATGTCGGTGAGTGACACTGGCGTGGGACTGCCGGCCGAGAAGGCCGACCAGATCTTCAATGCCTTCTTCACCACCAAACCGCAAGGCTCCGGCATGGGGCTGGCAATCAGCCGTTCCATCGTGGAGTCGCATGGCGGCCGTCTATGGGCAACGCCCAACTCCGGACGGGGCGCTACGTTTCATTTCACCTTGCCGATCGCAGCCGCGGAAACAAAAGTGTCCGCTACCGGAGGGTGATTCCGGGCGTCATCCGAGGAGAAATAAGCTTCACAATCACAGTAAAGCAACGTAGACGGGAAGCCGTTGAGCACATCAGATGGTAACAACCGAAGCGCAAGCCTTGGCCTGAAATGGGTCCTACGCTGAGGTCTTGTTCTGGTATCACATCATGGTGGCGCGCAGTGGGACCTCTTCGTCTGCCGTCGGCAAAGAGAAGTGGAAAGTCGCGCCTCGACTGGAGTTGGAGGTTGCCCACAAACGACCGCCATGCGACTCCACAATGGAACGGCTGATTGCCAGCCCCATGCCAGAGCCCTGCGGTTTGGTGGTAAAGAAGGCATCGAAAATTTCGTCCACCTTTTCGGCTGGCAATCCCACACCGGTGTCGCTGACCGAGATCAACAGCTGACCATCCTGGCCCAGTTCCGACTTGATCGTCAGTTCTCCAGCAGCGTCCTTCATCGCTTCAATGCCATTGAGCATAAGGTTCATCAACACCTGCTGTAGTTGCACGCGATCGGCCTTGACTTTGGGACGCGCGGCGGCAAGGTCGGTCCGTATAGAAATTCGGTACCGGTTAGCCTCGCTGCGCAGCAGCGCAGGCATTTCACGCAAAACTTCGTTCACATCAACCAGCTCTCGTTCCGCTGGAGCACCTTGCTTGTACAGCGACCTCAAACGGCTGATAACTTCTGCCGCGCGGTTTGCGTCCCGCACGATCCTTATGGCCGCCGCGTGCGCCTCCTGCACCTCGGGTTCGTCCCGCGCGAGCCAACGCATGCAGGCATTGGCGTTATTGATTGCCGCAGCGATAGGCTGCCTTAGCTCGTGCGCCAGGGAGGCAGACAGCTCTCCCAGCATGCTGACCCGGTTCACATGTGCGAGATCCGCCTCTAGCTGACGCAATCGCTCGCGCTCTTGCTCGGCACGCTTGCGTTCTGTTACATCCACATGCGTACCGACGAATTCAACAGGTTCTCCGCTCGCATTGAAGACGGGATGGCCGACCACATGGATGTGTCTCACCGTTCCGTCGGGCAACACGATTCTGAACTCGCCGACGTACTCTCTTCTCTCTTGGAAAGCCTTCTCGACGTATCCGAGGACCTTGTCGCGATCCTCTGGATGGATGCGTTGCAATACCATCTCGCGGGCCGGTGCCCCCTGCCGCGGATCGAAGCCCCAGATTCGGAAATCTTCCTCAGACCAGTAGAGGATCTCGCGGCTGCTGCCATCGCTAGCAAAGCTGCCAGTGTGGGTCAGCTTTTGCGCTTCAGACAGATAAGCCTCACTGCGCCGCAGAGCTTCTTCGGCCAACTTGCGGTCCTCGATGTCGGTGCGCGTGCCGTACCATCGCAGGATCCGTCCCTTCTCATCTCGCAGGGGATTGTCGCGGATCAAGAACCAGCGATACCCTCCGTCTTTTCCCCGTATTCTTCCCTCCACCTCAATAGGGACACCGTCGGAACGCGCCCGCTCACGGGCGGCCTCTAACTTCTTCAGATCCTCCGGATGAAAGATCCTGGCAACCGCGTCTTCTGACCGCACCTCCTGCGGAGTAAGGCCGGTGTATTCCAGTTCTCGCCGGTTGGCAAAAAGAGGACTCCAGTCCGCGTCGAAAACAAAGACTTGCTGCGGAATCACATCGACAAGCTGTCGAAGCTGGGCTTCGCTCCGCTGAATCTTTTCCTCGGCCTGCTTTCGGTCCGTGATATCGCGAATGGTGCCGGAAATCAGCACGCCCTCCTGGGTTTGCAGCGGGCTGAGGCTGACCTCCACCGGAAACTCCCGCCCATCTTTATGCAGGCCATATAGTTCCAACCCGGACCCCATCGGCCGCGCGCGAGGGTCAGCAACAAAAGCCGTGCGGTGTTCCGGATGCTTGCTCCGGAACCGCTCCGGTATCAACATTTCGACTTCGTTCCCCAATACCTCTGATCGCGTATAGCCAAACAGCTTCTCCAGTTGCGTATTGACCAAAACAACTCTGCCCTCATGATTCACTACCGCGATTGCATCGGGCGCCGATTCCAGCAGCCCGCGGAATTTCTGTTCGGCTTGCTGGCGTTCCGTCACATCTGCCGCCGTGCCGACGTATTCGACCACTGCTCCGTCTTTATCGAGGACCGGGTGCCACATCACGTGGAGGTGCTTGATAGTCTTGTCGCGGAGCATCAGCCTGTAATCTTGAGTAAACTCAGCTTTCTCACGGAATCCCTTCAGACAACTCTCGGAAACCCTGTCGAGATCGTCTGGATGAACGAGTCGGCGGGTCTCATCAAACCCCGGGGGCTCCGGCTGAGGATCCAATTTAAAAATTCGGAATATTTCCTCGGACCAGTAAAGCGTTTTTCTGCTCCCAGGGTCGTAGGCGAAAGTGCCGGTGTGGCTCAGTCTCTGTGCTTCCGCCAGATAAGCTTCACTTCGGATTAGAGCCTGCTCCGCCTGCTTGCGATCTTCAATGTCCGTCAGGACTCCATACCACTTGAAGATGTCTCCACTCTGGTCGCGCAATGGCACGGCACGAATCAAGAACCAGCGATATTCGCCGTCCGCCGCGCGGCGGAAACGCGTCTCATCTTCGAACGGCTCGCCACTCGCCGAGCAAACTCGCCACATCTCCATGTGTCGTTGCAGGTCTTCTGGGTGGACTACGCCTTGCCAGCCAAGTCCTTTCGTTTCCTCCGGAGATAAGCCTGTGTATTCGCGCCAGCCGCGGCTTACGAATTGATTGGAAGGCCCGGGCAAAGCAATGAACACCATTGCTGGAACGTTTTCAATCAGATCGCGCAGCTCACTTTCACTCCGGCGGGCGGCCTCTTCTGCTCGCTTCTGCTCCGTAATGTCCTCGCAGACGACCAGCAGCACCAGCCGATTTTTCAGTGAGACGGCATTGGCGGTTTCTCTGACCCAAAGCATCGTGCCATCTTTGCGGATCTTGCGGGCTTCCCACTTCATCATCCGCCCGGGCTTCTCGAAACATTCCTGGGCATGCTGTTGAACGGCGACCCGATCGGGCTCATAAAACACATTCAACACCGGCTGGCCAAGCAGTTCGTGCACGCTGTAGCCTAACTTTTCCGCACCGAAGGTATTCACAAGGACGATCTTGCCTTCCGCATCCACGACGAAGTACATCGTCGGATTGCTCTCGAACGCGGCTCGCCATTGTTCCTCAATTTCTTCGCGAGCTTGTTCAGCCCGCTTGCGCTCAGTGACGTCGGTGTTGGTTACGAGGACTGCGGTCGGCATGCGCTGTGCGTCCCGCTCCAAAGACCACCGGCTCGCAACCGTCAGCTGCGTTCCGGATTTTGTCGTATGCGCGAGCTCGCCTTCCCAGCGGTCTGTGCGCATCAACGCTTCCTCGATTTGGTCAAAGGGCACCGGGAAAACCGTCTTAAGCAACTCGTGAGCAACCTTGCCAGCCGTTTCGTCGACCGTCCAGCCATACAGCTCTTCGGCGCCGCGGTTCCAGTACTTTATCGTTCCTTTCATATCGCGGACAAAGATGGCGTCGTGCGTCAGACTGAGTAGTTTCGCTTGCTCCCGCAAGGAGGCCTCGCTCTGACGCAGCGCCTCCTCAGCCTTCTTGCGCTCGGCTCTTTCTCCCGCTTCGCGCAATGCCCGGCGAACTGAAGGCCCAATTCTCGAAAGACGCGTCTTGAATACATAGTCTGTGGCCCCCATTTTGAGGGCTTCAATCGCCATTTCTTCGACCAGCGTCCCAGACACGAAGATGAATGGAAGCTCGGGACAAACTTCTTGCGCAATTTTCAAGGCAGAAATGCCATCAAACAAGGGAAGTGTGTAGTCCGCCAGGATCAGGTCAAATCCACCCTGCTGAAGCAATGCGACGAAGCCGGCCTGAGTGTCTGCACGTGCCACGTCGCAGACAATGCCTTCGGCTTCCAGGCTTGCCTGAACTAGCTCTGCGTCCCTGGGTTCGTCTTCAAGGTAAAGAATTCGCAACAGTAAGATCCTCTAATTCAATCCATTTCAGCCCGATTTTTCATAGCGGCAGATCGGCGCAACCTGGATTTTGCGACTACCGTTTGCTATTTCTTTTTCACACTTCCGGGTGGCGGCTCGTTGATGACCGCCCAGAAGACCCCGAGCTCCTTGATGGCGTTCACGAATTCGTGGAAATCCACCGGCTTCACCACATACGCGTTAACACCCAGTTCGTAGCTGGCTACCATATCCCTTTCTTCATGGGACGACGTTAGCACGACCACAGGAATCATCCTCAGTTGTTCATCCCCCTTGATCTGCTTCAGCACTTCGAGTCCATCGACCTTCGGCAGTTTCAGATCGAGCAGCATGACCGCCGGATTCTCGCGAGCGCGTCGCATGAAGTTCCCCCGGTAATACAGATAATCCAGCGCCTGTTCGCCATCGGCAGCGACCACGACCTCGTTCGCGAGATTGTATTCATCCAATGCCGTCAACGTAAGCTCAACGTCTTTCTGGTCGTCTTCGACAAGTAAAATGCGTCCTATAGTTTCCATTTTGTCAGTTCGCTCCCGTGATTTTGGAAAGTGAGATGTAGAAGGTGGCGCCGCCATTCACCGTGCTTTCCGCCCAGATACGGCCGCCATGTCGGTGTACGATGCGTTGAACCGTGGCCAAGCCGATACCGGTGCCCTCGAAAGCCTCCTGCGAGTGAAGGCGCTGGAAGACGCCGAACAGCTTGTTGGAATATTTCATGTCGAATCCGACCCCGTTGTCTCGAACGAACAGCACTATGTGGTCTTCTCTCTGGTCCGTGCATCCGATTTCGATCTCGGCCTGGGGCCGTGTGCGGGTGAATTTTACAGCGTTGGAAACCAGGTTGACCAGCGCCAGCCGCAACATGGCACGATCTCCATACCACTCGGGTAATGGATCTATCTTCCAGACGATCTTGCGATCGTTAACATCCTGGCCGACCTCGGCCACTGCTTCTTGCACCAGCTGCTTCAGGCTGACGGCAGAATTGTGTGCCTCGGCACGGCTGATCCGAGAAAATGCAAGCAGGTCGTCGATCAGGCTGCCCATCCGTTTTGCTGCTTCCAGAATCATCGTCAGGTATCGCTGACTCTTTTCATTGAGAGACGAAGCCGCGCTCTTGCTCAGAAGCTCGGCAAAACCTGCTGTGTGGCGTAGTGGGGCGCGTAGATCGTGCGATATGGAATAGGCAAAGGCCTCCAGCTCCTTGTTGCTGGCTTCGAGCGCTGTGGAGCGTCTTGCAAGCTCCTGGTTGAGCGCTTGCATTTCTTCCTCCCAGCGCTTTCGAGCGGTGATGTCGTTGCCGGTTTCGAGGATCGCGACCGGGCGGCGCTGTTGATCACGTCGCAGGGACCACCGGCTCGCCACAATCACGCGGGCGCCGTCCGCCTTGGTGTGCGTGAGTTCACCCTCCCATCGATCCGTCTGCAGCAACTCTTCCCAAATTTCCTCGAACGGCTTTGGGAAAACGGTGCCCAGGAGCTCCCCGGGGCGCCTGCCAATCGCTTCCTTCTGTGTCCATCCGTAGAACTCTTCCGCGCCTCGATTCCAGTAGGTGATGATCGAATTCATGTCGCGGATGAAAATCGAATCGTGCGTCAGGTCGAGGAGGCTGGATCTCTCCTCTATTTCGACCCTGAGCTTATCCCGAGCCTGGCGAAGCTCTTCTTCGATGCGGCGCCGAATCGTGGCGAACCACGTGATCAGTGCACCGAATGAGGCAAAAATGACGAAATATGGGACCTCCGCGGCTTCAACAGAGAGGATAGTGTAGAGTGGCGCCACGAAGAAGTAGTTCAAGCCGACTAAGGACAGGATGACCGCCAACCCCGCAGGTCCTGGCCCTCCATACCAGGAGGTTATTGCGACCGCAAAAAGCAGCAGCGGAACTTCAGCGTCCCGGAAATGGAAATGCTGCAGAAGTAGCGCCGCCGCCAATGCGACACCGACGGAAATAACCGCAAGTCCATAGCGTTGGAGATGCATCCGCTCGCCCCGGCCCCGATTGTATCAAGGCAGTTGTGGCAGGAAGCCCCGCAGCGGCGGCTATACGTGACAGCAGCCCCTTCAGATGCGGATGGCCGGATGCAGTGGTTTTGTGGGAGTAAACTCCGATGCGCTTTGCGATCGCGGACGGCATTGCAGCGATGCAAGGAAACGGCCCTCTTAATGGAATGCCTCGTCCTCAGGGGAAGATTGTGCTCGCAGACGATCCGGTGGCTGCCGAAGCAACTCGTGTGCGTTTGATGGGATTCGAACCCATCCGAAGCGTTCACCCTCGCGAGGGATTGAGATTCCTCGGTAACGCTTGTCCTGCACTGATCGACCAGGTTGGAGACGCTGGCAATGCCCCCGACTCCCTTCCAGGTGGTGCTCGAGTTTCGATATCTTCATGCTTTTTGACCCGCCCATAGGCTCCGTCGCTGGAACTGGATTTCAGCGAAGTGCTGCATTGCGCCTATCCAAGTGTAGTTGTGCTGGGTCTCAGGGTAGAGGTGAATGCCAACGTGTTGGCAGCAGCCCAGCATTCCGGCACGGTCTGGCATCATTGCGCTTAGTTCCGTCAGCTATGCGCTTTCTGATCAGACACTTGCGAGCTAGAGTGCCTCGTGCTGCTCGGTATCTCGTTTGCAACCTAATGGGGGCGGGCTGCCGGTTCTGGGCCGGTGGCAAGGTCTTGCAATTAGAGCGGTGGGAAGCAGGGGTATGGAACCTCCAGTGGATTCAAGAACCAGATTAGGAGCCTGGGATACGGCGGGTCGGCTAGTGGAAACCTGTTCACCTACATGTTCGGCCCGCAGATCAAGAAGCACTCGGGGCAAACTGCAGCCGTTTGCTGAAGGCCTATTCGGCGGCGCGCACAGCAACGCCTATGGCACGATTTTGAAGGCAAGAGGCGACCTGGTAAACGGCAGTGGCAGTAACAACGGGTTCGCCATGGAGTGGGGCGGCGGTTTGGATTGGGCAGTGGCTAAGAACGTTCAGGTCCGGCCGGTCGAGGCGGATTATCTGTACACCCACTTTGGATCGACTCACGTCGTTGGGTACTCCGCCAGCCAGAACAACTTCAAGTACGTCACTGGCGTTAACTTCACCTTCGGCAGCAAGTGAGAGTTTAGGGAGGTTTGTATGTTTAAGCCCCATCGGTTTCTAGTTGGCATCATGTGCGCAAGTTTTCTCGTCGCTCCAGCCGCCTCCGATGGGGCTGAGTTGAAGGAAAAGACCGTGAAGACCTGGGATGCGTACATCCAAACCGTAGATTCGCAGATGAGCAGTCGCCCCCAGGGCTCCTTTCTCTGGGTTGACGAGGACCCGGCCCGCGCCGAACGCGTTCGCGCGGGTCAGATTCTCGTCTCGCCGGTTGGTAAGAAAAACCCAAAGCCGGTGCCCTCCGGCTTGATCCACGATTGGGTAGGAGCAGCCTTCATCCCCGGCGCCCGGCTTGGAGACGTTTTGTCTGTGGTTCGCAATTACGGTCATTACAAGGACTTTTACAAACCCATGGTTGTCGATGCCAAGCCGCTTGGCACTGAGGGAAGCTGCGACAAGTACTCGATGCGCGTGGTGTACAAGGAGAGTGTAGCCGAGACTGCACTCGACACCGAATACCAAGCCTGCTATCTCCAGCTCGACGAACTACGTTGGTCCAGCACCGCCCACTCGACGCGTGTGCAGGAGATTCAGCACTACGGCCGGCCTGATGAGCAGGACCTTCCACCAAACCAAGGCAACGGCTACGTCTGGCGACTCTACACTGTTACCAGGTGCGAAGAGAGAGACGGTGGCGTCTATATTGAGCTGGAGGCGATTGCCCTCAGCCGGGACATCCCAGTCGCGGTGCGCTGGATGGTCGATCCGATTGTGCGTAGGGTCTCTAGGAACACGCTACTGACCTCTCTTCAACAGACGGAAGAGGCGGTGCGCTCGACAGCCGGGACCGCAAACAGGGCAGCGAAGTCGTCCATCATTGCTGCCAGCAACGCTGAGGGCACGATCGCTTCGGCCAGCAAGATAGCGAACCGCTTTGCCTCGCGCCAGAAGCCTTGACCTTGAGCAGAATGGGACCCCAGTGCGCTTGTAGAAGTCCGAGCCAGCAACAAGTCCCAACCTCCATGTGGATGGCGTCCATATCTCGTTTTCCCTAGACCGACGGATAACCGCCAAACCGTTACTTATAATAATGATATAACCGTCAGCGGCGACAGCACGGTCGGGACGCACACAAATGACGAAGTGCCATCCGAAAAGCTGGCCTTCAGTGCAAAGCGGCGTTTAGGAGACTGATACAGGGTTTGTTCCCGACCTCAGGCTTCTTGTCGCGCCGCCGAATTCACCCGAGGCGTCGGATCGCTTCCGATTTGAGAGCCCTTACAGCAAAAGAAACCGAGTTGCCGGTACGGGCAAGCACATTTGGCAGGCGAACCTGTGCGGAACTGATGTCGCGGGCTTATTTTTGGGTTTTCGTTGTAACCCTGCGGAACAGGAACTCCTGGGCAAGGCTGCTGATCACGCGTTCCGAGGTGCCAAGGGCAAAGTTCCCGAGCACCAGGCCGACCCCACGATTCGCCTGAGGATAATAGGCATTCGAAATGGCAGCCGATGCCAAGTCGCCACCCAGGCTTGAGTAATTTGCCTGCAGATGCCCGTTGTCTCCCCGGCAGACAAATGGGTTGGAGATTGCGTGCAAAAAGCGAGATGTCTTTGTTCCGGTGCCTTGGTAGAAGTAACGTGGATCCTGGTGCAAGAGCGATGGCAGGATCGCCCCACCAATCATAATGTCGGTAAAGCCATTGGCCGCAGTGACTCCAAATCGCTGACCGTATCCCTTCGCGCCCTGCTGGAAATCTAAGCTGTCTGCCGCCTGGCGTACGCCGGCAACGAAGCCTACGCCCATGACGGTGACTGGATCAGTGGCGACTTTCATAGCAAGCTGGAATTTGAGTTTTGCCGTGAGCGGCGCGGGATCGCGATCATAGGTAACATAAAAATTGGGAATGATGCCCAAGATGCGCTGCTTTTCCTCCACTGCGACCTGTTCGGTAGCAACCTCGACCGCCGAGTAACCTACATTAACGCTGGTTCGTACACCTTCAAGCCGGAGTTTGCAGCCAGTCAGGATCTTGTACTGGCCTGGCTCGAGCACGAAGGAAGGTGAGGTCCATTCTGCAAATCCATCGGCATGGATCGTGACTCGGTAAGGGATTCCTGACCTGACATCGCGCAATTCAAAGAAGCCATTCTCGTTCGCAATGGCGGTATAGAAGTCGCTGGATGCAGGGCCTTGCAGAACCGCAGTGGCACCTGGGACGGGGTCGTCGTTCGGATCGGTTACAGTTGCAACAATACTGCCTGCCCGCTCTTGCGGGGTCGGGACTTTTTGTGCCAGAGCTGAGGCCGTCAACACCAATGCGAGCCCCGCAAATAGCAGAAAGGACTGGAGCGCCTTCAATCGATTCGGAATGTACATCTGCATGTTCAAAGCATCACCCTTGTGGTCTGTACCAGTGACCAAATTCGCGGTCGACCTGGTTCACGCATCTTCGCTTAGCCATTTGATGCAGCTAACGTGCCACGGCAGTTGCCTCTAAGTTATTGAAGATAGAAGTTATTTGAGCAAAGGCGTGCAGTTGGGCTGCCGGAATATGGGCAGTGAACAGATCGTGGGCATCGTGTGACCAAGGATGGCTGTGGCCAGTCATCCCAGAGGTGTTCGCATTGGATGGAAGGCCGAGCATTTCGTCTTGGAGCGGTTCGATCTTCTGCCCAGGATAGGCTGGGGATCAGAATGTACAGCGCTACCGCAATCGCCAGAATCAGCATCGCAATTTTCGTTATCTTCATGATTTGTCCTAGTTCGTTGTTGCCGCAGAACCTGCGACCCGCACTTGCGTCATGCTCTTTGCCGGCTCATTTGTTGAGGTATCCGGTTGCTGTGGCGCATACTTGGAGGCACATTTCGCTTGCAGTTGTTTAGCGTGGAAAATACCATCGTGACCGAAGCTGCCCTCGGCCAATGCCTGAGACTTGTCCTTAAGAGTGTCGGGCGGCGCTTCCGTCCCGCTGTAGACCACGTTCAGGAGTTGATCGTTCTCCACCATCACAAATTCGACTTTGCTGCCCGTACGCTTGATTGAGCCTGGCTGAACGCTGCCACCCACGCGTAACCGCCTGGAATATGCGGAATCGCCCATGCCGCGCAGCTCCTTGATGGTCACATAATAGCTCTTGCTGTCCCGAACCCCGGTGTATGCCAGGTACCCCATGACTAGAAGTATGAGAACGGTTACGCTGCCAAACTTGAGATACTTGCTGCTGTCGCGCGACATAAGTAACTCCTGCTCCGAGCAAACTGCCTTTCTCGACCGGTCGCGTTGAAACCGGCGAGGTATCGGGCTGGCCTTCCAAACTCCATGGTCCTGCTCAGGCTACAGGCCTGGATTCCAACATCTGAGCACTGGGCTGGGAAGTCTGCACCAGCAGCGACTTGATATAGCTCTCGCCCGCGTACATCATCTGCTTCCACAGGACGTAGGCGCGATCCCCTTCGTTCAAGAAGTTCATCGCTTGTTGCTGATTCAGAAATCTTCCCTGTTCCTGCATGAACATCATCAGGTGGACGGTTGTAATCTCAGCCACAACCTTTTCGCGTTGCTTCTTTGGCGTCATTGCCTACCCCCTGGGGTTCTGCGATGCGGAACACTGAGGACGAATATGCAAATCGTCACCCCAGCGTCTTCAATTTCGGAGTAGTTGCATGTCACCTACCCGAAGACGGAACGCGATGTTGCTGAAGCAGAACGGCTTACGGCTGGAGCCGGACTTTGTGCCAGACGCTCTGGTGGGGACATGTTGACACTTGCCGGATTTTGCCCCGGTTGCAGCGTCGATGCCCCAGCCAAGTAACCACTCTTCAGGTAGGCTTGAAACACGAACATTTTCGGAAGCGGGGCCTAATCGTGGCTCTCGTCGAGAAAACTTCAGGTTGCGCTCGATTGTAGCTCTTCGAGTGGATCGAGTTGCCGCAGCGCTTCGAGGGTCCGCTGCGCCTCATGTTCATCGACTACGGTCAGGGCGAAGCCTACGTGGACCAGAACGTAATCCCCGACGCGAGCTTCGGGCGTGTAGTCCAAGCGGACTTCCCTAAGAATGGCCCCGAACTCTACCTTGCCGCAGCGCAAGCCGAGGTTCTCCTCCTCACGGATGGTCACGATTTTCCCCGGCACCGCCAAGCACATGCCGCAACCTCAGCTTTCAAAGCGTCCAGC
Source organism: uncultured Acidobacteriaceae bacterium (assembly GCA_963791975.1). Lineage (GTDB taxonomy): Bacteria > Acidobacteriota > Terriglobia > Terriglobales > Acidobacteriaceae > Bog-257. Next base: position 1,545,097 of record CAWBUJ010000001.1, read on the forward strand.
GCGAACAGCCTGGCTGAGCGGAGTTCTGCCGTCGCTCGCCGGCACTTGGTTCTGCAAGTCTGGACCCGTCACCCGACAACCACCAGAGATTCGGCTGCAGCGGAGCCTGCCGACGCGAGCAATCGATGCCGCGCTCGACCAGCAAGCGAGCGATGTTATCGACAGCGGTTGAGCAAGCGCTCAGCACTGAAGAGCCAATGCCTTTGCCGAAGTCGCACGATTCGGGAACGACGCCGACGATTATAAGTTCGGACGGGGTTTCGCCAGACAGCCTCAAGTGAGCGAGAGATTCCTGAAGTCCTGGGTCGTGGCCCGTCAGACGAAGCTGGGCCCGATGCGCCAGAAGATCGGCTTCGCAGTAGATACTCAGCGTTCCCGGCTTCTCGTCCGCTTGTACAGCATCGGCGATCAGGACCAGGTCCATGCCGAACAAATATGGCGCGAGATCCAACCCAGGTGTGCCTAGATCAAGGACCTCAACATTCGGGCCGCATTCGTATTCGCAACGGAACTTTTCGACAGCCAGGGGGCCAAAGCCGTCGTCGCCCATCAGCACATTTCCTAACCCGATTACGCTTACTCGCTTCGGAGGCGGCGGTGTCGTTCCTCGTCGCAATGGTCGGAGTTCAGGCTTCACTGAGTCCCTGCCCACGGCCTGATTTGCCGGTTCGGTTCATAAGACCTTCACCTTAGCGATTTCGCGGCCGCTGGCATCGAGTGTGTGACAGGCGCAGGCCATGCACGGATCGAAGGAGTGTACAGTGCGAAGCACTTCCAGCGGCTTCACCGGATCGGCCACCGGGTTGGCCAGGAGTGAGGTCTCGTACGGCCCGGGGACGCCTTTCTGATCTCGGGGACTGGCGTTCCATGTAGTCGGCACAACCGCCTGGTAGTTGGTGAAAACCCCCTTCTCAATGACCACCCAGTGCGAAAGCATGCCGCGCGGCGCTTCATGCATTCCCACACCCTCAACTTCGTGCTGCGGAAATTCTGGCGGATTGTAGATGGCGTCGTCGCCTTTGAGAATGTTGTCGGTGAGCAACTGCCAGTGCTCGAGCGCGAGATCGGAGAGCATGGCCGAGCGGATCGCGCGGGCAAGGTAACGCCCCATTGTGGACTGCATAGCCTCCGGCGTTACTCTGGAACCGTTTACCGAGGAAATTCGGCTGAAAGCGGTGTCTGCCCATTTGCGCGTGAGCGGATGCCCGGAGGCGTAGCCGACGAGAATATTCGCCAGCGGACCGACCTGCATCGGCTGATCGTCGTAGCGTGGGGCTTTTACCCAGGTATACTTCCCTTCTTCCCGGAAATCGGTGTAGTAGGGGTCGGTCCTGCCTTTCCAGGGCGGCTGTAGACCTTCTCCCATATACCACGCGCGCGTAACATCCTCAGCGACCGCCGCGCGGATGGGCTGGTCGTGCCAATCTTGAATCGGCCGCACGGAAACAAGATTCCCGTTCATGATGACGCCGCCGGGAAGATCGAACTTCGTAGCCTTCGCGTCCACTGGAAGGTCGGGGACGGCAATATAATTCGCGACGCCGCGTCCATAGCGAAACCACTCGGGGTAGGAGGCAGCGAGCAGGCAGGCATCGACGAAATAGGCCTGTTGCACGAACGGGATCATTTCCTGGAACAGAGACTGCAATACCCCCAGGCGGTCCATGTTCATGGTGGCGAGGCTGTTCAGGTTAATCGCGTTCATCACGCCGCCCACAGCCAGGTTCTGGATGTGCGGGGTTTTCCCCCCAAGAATCCCGACGACCTGACAGGCTTTGCGCTGAAATTCCAGGGCCTGCAAATAGTGAGCAAACATAATCAGGTTCATTTCCGGGCTCAAGCGCATTGCCGGATGGCCCCAGTAGCCATGGGAGAAGATTCCGAGCTGGCCGCTCCCAATCAGGCCATTGACCTTGTTCTGGACCGCTTCGAGCTCACGACGGGAGTTTCCCGGCCAACTGCTCACTCCGTCTGCGATAGAAGCTGCGCGTGCAGGGTCGGCTTTGGGAATGGTCGTGATGTCCACCCAATCGAGTGCGGACAGATGATAGAAGTGCACGATGTGGTCGTGCAGGGCGTGGCCGATGAGAATCAGGTTGCGAATGTACTGTGCGTTCGCCGGAATCTCGAGCTGGAGCGCATCCTCTACGGCGCGCACCGAGGCCATGGCGTGGACCGTTGTGCAAACTCCGCAGAAGCGTTGCGCGAAAACCCAGCCTTCGCGGGGATCGCGCCCCTTCAGAATCGTCTCAATTCCGCGCCACATGGTGCAGCTTGCCCATGCCTTCTGCACGCTGCCGCCATCGACCTCGACATCGATGCGCAGATGCCCTTCGATGCGAGTTACTGGGTCGATAGTGATTCGGGCCATGGTGTCTCTCCTTTTGACTGGGCCGCCTGGCGGCGCTGTTGCACAAGTCTGAACATGTAGTTCCAATCCTGGATTTCTCCGGGAAGCACCGCAAAGTACTTGACCGCGAGCCCGAAACCCACGATCCCGAGTGAGATGTACCCGACCGTCATGAGCAACTCGGGCGCGCTCGGGAAGTAGCTAGCGTGGCGCGCAGGGAAGAACGCGATGGTGGTGGGGATGAAGCGAAAGAACAGTCCCCCCAAACAGGCGAGCGTGGCCATGTTGAGCAGGCTCCGTGGTGTCTCGCGCACAGTCTTGTTCCGAAGCGCGATGGCCGGGATGAGGATGAGCGTTGTCTCGACGAGAAAGAGTGCACTCATCTTGTCGAAGGCGAATGCAGCGTGGAGCTGTCCCCGCCAGATGAGGTCGCCGAAGCGGACGGCGATGAAAACGAAGCACATCCATGATAGGAGGCTGCCTAACTCGCCTAGGACTCCCAAGTCGAGCGGCCGCGAGTAGCGAAGGGATGCCATGAGTAGAAGAAAGGTTACGAAACCCAGTCCGCACAGTCCTGCGGCCAGCAGGTAGAGGAACGGCAGAAACGGCGTCTGCCAGAGAGGGTTGATCTTGTTACCGGCCAGCAGCAACAGCCCTCCCAGCGAAGACTGATGCATAAGGGGGAATACGTAGGCCCCAGTGAGCATGAATGGATAGATTCGGCGCAGGCGGGGGGCCCATTGCAGAAGACGCGCCCTGGTCGCATCGCTGCCTGTGTAGTAGAAGCGCTCCAGAACCATCGGAAGGTTCTCGAACGCCAGGAACACCGCGCAGTACACGGGCATGCAAAAGGAGATCTCGAGCATCGCCGATTCGGCGTTCCAGCGCCATGGAAGCATGATGTTCCAGAAGTTCCAGGCGCGTCCCACGTCGAAGCCGAGTGCGACAAGACCCGTTGCGTAGAAGAGGAAGCCGGACACCAGAGCGGTCCGCATGACCACGTGCAGCTTTTGGCGGTTGAAGACCCAGGCTGCCATGCCTACCGCGAGAGGGCCGGAGCCTAATGCGGTCAGGGTCAAGACATTGAAGGTCTTCCAGATGCCCCAGGCATAAGCATCGTTCATCCCAGCGAAAGGACCGAGCGGAGAGAAGAACCGCACTAGAGCCAGGACGAGGCCGACTGCGGCAAGTGCGGCGAAAAATAGCAGCGTAGGTGTAACTACCGGCTCGCTGTAAACCGGGACGCCCCGCTGCCAGTGGTTTACAAGAGTGGAACCGGTAGTGTCGCGCCCGCTCATAACTGATCCTTAAGACCTGTTTGTTTTTCACGTTCAGGTCTCTCCGCCTCATGGCGACTCCAGTTCCGCTTGATCACCGCGCCCAGAAGCCCCGCCACCAGAATCGGCCCAGAAAGCCACTTGTAGATCACCGATGTCACCTTGGTAGCGTAGTGACCCAGCGAGGTCGAGCCCAGCTTGGGGAGCCCGATCTTCTCAAATGGAACGTTGGAGAGATAAAGCACCTGGGTTCCTCCTGCCTCATGCTCTCCGTACACCCGGTTCTCGAAATACTTGCCGGGCTCCGCTGCGATGCGTTCCTTGCCCTTGGCCATCAGGTCTGTGCGCTTTCCGAAGATCACTGCTCCGGTGGGGCACACCGCGGTGCATGCAGGCTCCTCATTCTTCTTTAAGCGTTGGTCGAAACAGAACTCGCACTTGACGACCTTAGGATTCCACTTGTCCCACTGGAACTTCGGCACGTCGAAGGGGCAGGCAACCTCACAGTAGCGGCACCCGATACAAAGCGAACTGTTCCAGGTGACCGCACCCCACTGGTTCTTCTTCAGCGCGCCAAACGGACAGCCGGTCGCACAGGCGGGATCCAGGCAGTGCATGCATTGCCTTTTGACAAAGGCAAAGTCCGTTCCATCTGTGTCCCGGTAGAGCTTGATGATGTTCTTGGTCTTCGAATTGAGATCCGCAGGGATATCCCAGATACCCGAGGTAAGGGACGTGTCCGGCGGCACACCACCGACGGTGTCAGGCGGCAAGCCATTGGCTTCGCTGCAGGCCGTCATGCACGCCCGGCAGCCAGTGCAGATGGTGCTGTCGTAGAGCATCGCCACCGCGTCAGGTGGGGCCGCCGGGTGCGCCGGGTGCTCCTCCGCAACTGCGGACGTGACCAGCCCTCCCGCGACGGCGCCTCCGGCGCCAACAATTCCCAGCAGGAGCTGACGGCGGTTGATTGCGGGACTCATGTCGATGCCTTCGGGCCCGTGCTGGTGCCCACGTCCCCCTCGGGCGTTCCAGGATCGCCAGGCGGACCGGAGCCGGGTACGCTGTCATCGTCCCGCACGGTGGAGAACTTGCGCGAGGCGACGTAACCAGCCCCCGCGAGCGCACCGACTCCCAGTCCGACCAGACCGGTTGCCAGCGGGCTGACGATGCCCTGGTGCGCATTGATCGGAGGATATGTCTCGGGCGGGGTGGCTCGAGTATGAATTTGTATGACCTTGAACATCGGCACGCGGAACGCGATGCTTTTCTCCGTACATCCAATGCAAGGCGCGCCAATACCAATCGGCCACACGTCAGGTATCTCGTTAAAATGTCGCGTGGAGCATCCTGCGTGGGTATCGGGTCCCTTGCAGCCCATCTCATAAAGACACCAGCCTTCGCGGTGGCCCTGGTCGCCGAACTGCTTTACGAAGTTGCCCGCATCAAAGTGTGCCCTGCGCGGACAGTGCTCATGAATGTCGCGATCGTACGCGAACTTTGGCCGCCTTTCTCCGTCAAGCTCCGGTAGCGTGCCGGAGTCGGCAAATTGCAGCACCACACCGAGCAGCGTGTATGGATTGGGCGGACAGCCGGGAAGATTGACGATCGTCTTGCGGGGCATGAGGTCCGCGACACCAACCGCGCCGGTCGGATCAGGATCGGCTGACGGAATCCCTCCCCACGCCGCACACGAGCCGATGGCGATGATGGCCGCGGCCTTTCCTGCGAACGTCGGCCAGGACCTCCATCGCTGGCCGTCCGGCCAGCTTCATATAAACGCCCTTGTCCCGGGTGGGTATCGAACCTTCGACCACGCAGACGTACTTACCCGAGTATTTGTCCACGGCCTGTGCGAGCGCTTCCTCGGCCTGCCTACCCGAACCCGCCATCAACGTCTCGTGATATTCGAGCGAGATGATGTTCAGAATCAAATCGCCCAGATCCGGGTGCGAAGGCCGGAGAAGCGTCTCCGTGCAACCTGTGCAGTCCTGAAAGTGCAACCAGATCACAGGGGGACGAATGACTTTTCCGAGTCCCGCGGCAACGTCTTCCGGAGTTTTCTTGTCGGTGATCGCAAGGCCAAATGGTGCGGCGACCATCAGAGTCGAGCAAAACTGCAGGAAGGCCCGGCGGCTGACGCCACAGCGCATCAGGCGCTCATCGATGGTTTCGAGAGCTTTTGCGGAAGCAACGAGGCGGCCAAGCATGAGCCTCCTTAGGTTTCTGCCAGGGCGAAGCGAAATTACTGTACTGCGGCAACTCAGCCCTTCCCTCCCGGGTAGTTGCACTTCATAGTCCAGAACGGGGAATGCAATTTCGTTGAAGCAGAACGTTTTACAGCTTGGCTCGATTCTGCGCTCCACGGTTTAGCGCCAGCATATTGACACTGTCAGGATCTAGTCATTTGTTGCCTTGTTGCTACCCCGTCCATGACGATCTTTGGATGGCAACTCAGTTGCATTCTTTCGCCTTGTAGAACTGGCACAAAGAGCGGTTCTCGCAAACCAAAGCAGGAGGTTTTCCGAAGCCGGATCATGGCAGCGGGGAAGTCATCATGAAGTTCAAGCTGAATTGCGGATTGGTCATTGTATTTTGCTTAGCGGCGTCGATTGCGTGGGCCGACTCCTTGGAGCTGAGGAACGGTAGCCTGATCGAGGGCAGGTTCCTGGGTGGCACGGGGAGTGAGATCGCTTTCCAGGTCGGCTCTTCGGTCCAGACTTATAATCTCGCTGACATCGTCGCGCTCAAGTTTGATTCCGAAACTGCGGCCAGCGATATGCCGACGCGACCGATCAGGTCGCTTTCCAGCCAATCAGGGATGGTCGATAACCCCGCCATTAAGTCACCGGTGTATGTCATCATTCCGGCGGGAACCGTTATTTGTGTGCGCACCATCGAGGACATCGATTCCACTCAGAACCATGTGGGGGATCGCTTCCAGGCCTCGTTGGAAGAGCCGCTGATGGTGAACGAAAGTGTGGTAGTCGCCAAGGATGCCGATGTCTATGGCCGACTCGTGGAGTCGAAGGAGTCAGGGACGTTTACCGGCAGGTCGGAACTACGGCTGGAACTGACCGGTATCGTGGTGAATGGACAAACGGTGCCGGTGGTGACAGGCGAATACGAATTGACCGGCAAGTCGCGCGGGGAGAGCACCGCGAAGAGAACACTCGGCGGAGCGGCCGTGGGATCGATCATCGGCGCCCTTGCCGGTGGCGACAGGGGCGCGGCGATCGGCGCAGGCGTCGGCGCGGGGGCCGGAGCCGGGTCGGAGATAATAACGAAGGGAGACCAGGTGAGGGTACCCAGTGAGACATTGCTCGATTTCACGCTGGAGCAGGATGTATCGGTGCCGACTCGCCGGAGCTGATTCTTGGCAGAGATTCGAAATTAGTATGCTCTGGTCAGGAATGTATCGAATGCAGAAGGATCAGCGAAGCAACTAAGAATTGGCAGGCGCGCTCGGCTTTCCGCTCGAGTGGTATCGCCACCTCTCCGCCTGCCTTATTGTTTGCTCTTTCCCCCGACTGTGTAAGGATCGGTCATCTCAGCCAAGGGTAAGACCTGATAGGTAGCGAAGTTGTAAACCGGCGACATGGCTAGCAGACGATCCAGTTCCTCGTTGGAGGCGACCTTATAGATCCAGGCTCCGCCGTGGCTTCCCACCACGTGATAGCGGCATTCGAGCTTGCCGTCGGCTTCGAGCTTCTCGCCGTATTTGGGCTGCTCCGCAATCGCGCGAACCACGTCAGGGGTCAACCTCGTTACATCGAAATGCCATAGGACAAGAAACTTCATCGGATCTCTCCCGGGACTGCGCGTTAATTCTCAATGATAACAGGGGCTACGTGATGTCAACGTCGCCGCCGCAACCGCCGCTAAGACTGAATCGTCGTGATCGGAGCAATTACCCTTTTTGTGATCGGCTCGCCGGCCAGGCCTCGATCTGTATCGCCGCGGGGGGCGGCCCCCGACTCGGCAGAAGTAAAGCCACATGCCAAATTATCGGCAGGAATGGTGCCGCAAAAGGCAATTTCCGTCGACTTCAAATTTCGCGCGTCTTCCCCATAACTGACTGATACGAAGCGACAACGACTCGAAAACACCCTCCAGCGTTCCACTGGAGCTTCAGGTGCATATAAAGAGTCAGTCGTCAACCGAAGGCTCCGTTGCGAAACGACCAGGGGCATAGGTGTCGACCGCCATAACGGTACGCAGAGAGGGATGATGAAGAAGAATCTCGCAATACTAGCAATGCTCGTGGGAGTTTTCCCGCTGGGCGGAAACAACCTGCTCGCTCAGGATGTTCCCGGCCCGCAATCAATTAAGCGGGACGGGGTGCGCAGAAACCCCACCGCAAACGATGAGCTGCTTTCGGTTCCAAACGTCCAATCGTTGACGAAAGACTTGAAATCGCAACAGAAGCAGATTGTCGCTGCCAACCTGACCCTGACTAACGTCGAGGCGGAAAAGTTCTGGCCAGTCTATGACCGCTATGCCGAGGCCCTTGCCAAGATCAACGACACGAAGTTCGCGCTGATCGAGGAATACGCTCAGGGATACGACACGATGACGGACGAGCAGGCGAAAGACTACATACAAAGGCGAGCCGCCGCAGAGCAGTCCATTCTCGAATTAAGGCAGAAGTACCTTCCGATCTTCGGCAAAGTGCTGACGGGGAAGGAAACGGCATTGTTCTTTCAAATCGAATGGCGACTCGGTCTGTTCCTTGACCTCCAATTGGCGCAAATGCAGCTCATTGAACAGTAATAGCAAGGACAAGAATGAACCTGTGGCAGCTAGCGGAGTCCCTGTACTGGATCTTCTGCCTCACCACCGGTTCTTCGCTGAAAGTTCCGCCGCCATGAAACCGAATTGTCGTGAGCATCAGCTCGGGCAGACTCTGCCAGGGATTTGTCATTTGCCATCCGCTCGCCACGGCGCAATTCAAGGCAGCTTCTATTTTCAGCCAGATGTGAGTGGCCTCAAGGTTGCTCCCTGACAGGCGAGCGGGCGTGCGGATAATCGTGCAGGAGCCGCCGGATACTTTCCAACAACCCCATTGCGCGGACCCAAGGAGCGTGAAACATGACATCTGTCGCAGTTAGCGATGAACCATCCACTCTTTCCCTGAGTGCGTACGGACCAGCGAGATCGACCATTGAAGGAACCCCCTTGAATCCGACAGAATTGCGGAAGATCGATGCATACTGGCGAGCCTGCAAATATCTGGCTCTCGGCATGATTTATCTTCAGGAAAATCCCCTGTTGAAGGAGCCGCTGAAGCCCGAGCACATCAAGAATCGGCTACTGGGACACTGGGGGTCGAGTCCCGGCCTCGCATTCATCTATATTCACCTGAACCGGCTCATCAAGAAATACGACTTGGACATGATTTTCATGGCCGGGCCTGGCCATGGCGCGCCGGGAGTCCTGGGCCCCGGATATCTCGAAGGAACCTACTCCGAGATCTACCCGGAAAAGAGTGAAGACGAGGAAGGTCTCCGCGAGTTCTTCAAGCAGTTCTCGTTTCCCGGCGGCATCGGCAGTCATTGCACCCCCGAAACTCCAGGGTCGATCCACGAAGGCGGCGAATTGGGATATGTACTTTCTCACGCTTGCGGCGCTGCCTTCGACAATCCTGAGCTGATCGTGGCCGCGGTAGTCGGCGACGGCGAATCGGAGACAGGCCCGCTTGCAACGTCCTGGCACGTCAACAAGTTTCTCAATCCCATTCGGGACGGAGCGGTTCTGCCCATCCTGCACCTGAATGGATACAAGATTAATAACCCCACTCTGCTGGCGCGTATTACGCACGAAGAGCTGGAGCGCCTGCTTGCCGGATACGGCTGGACCCCTCACTTCGTAGAAGGTTCCGACCCAGAGAGCATGCACCAGGCCATGGCCGCCACGGTTGAGCACTGCGTTCGCGAAATCAGAGACCACCAGCAGCAATGCCGAACCACTGGCCTTCCACAGCGGCCGCGCTGGCCCATGATTGTGCTGCGATCGCCAAAAGGCTGGAGCGCGCCCCTGGAGGTGGGTGGCCACAGGCTCGAGGGCTTTTGGCGCTGCCACCAGGTTCCATTGCCGGACGTAAAGAAGGACCCTGAACAACTGCGCATTCTCGAGAACTGGATGAAATCGCTGCGGCCGGAGGAGCTATTCGACGAGAGTGGACGGCTGATTCCGGACCTCAAAGAACTCGCCCCGCTCGGCAGCCGCAGAATGAGCGGCAACCCTCATGCCAATGGCGGCGTTCTCAAGAAAGCGTTGCGCCTGCCCGATTTTCGCGACTATGCGGTGAAGTTTGACCGGCCTGGAACGCTCGAAGTGGAGAATGTACCGCTGTTAGGGAACTTCCTGCGCGACGTAATGAGATCCAACCAAAAAAACTTCCGGGTTTTCGGCCCGGACGAGACCACTTCGAACAAGCTGCAAGCCATCTATGAGGTTTCAAAGAAATTCTGGATCGAAGAATTCTTTCCAGAAGACACGGACGGCGGCGAACTGGCCCTCGATGGGCGCGTGGTGGAGATGCTCAGCGAGCACACCATGGAAGGCATGCTCGAAGGCTACCTGCTGACCGGACGCAACGGCTTCCTCTCCTCCTACGAAGCCTTTGTTCACGTCATTGACTCCATGTTCAATCAGTTTGCCAAGTGGCTGTCGATCTGCAACCGCCTGTCGTGGCGTCGCAAGATTGCATCGCTGAACCTGCTCATTACTTCGACCGTCTGGCGTCAGGACCACAACGGTTTCACCCACCAGGATCCGGGCTTTCTCGACGTGGTTCTGAATAAGAGCGCTGCCGTCACCCGGATTTACCTTCCGCCCGACAGCAATTGCCTGCTCTCGGTGGCCGATCACTGCCTGCGTAGCGAGAACTACGTCAATGTTATCGTCTCCGACAAGCAGCTTCACCTTCAGTATCTGGATATCGATGCCGCTGTTGTGCATTGCACGAAGGGCATTGGCATCTGGGAATGGGCAAGTACCGACCAGGGCGGCGAGCCGGATGTCGTTATGGCCTCGGCAGGCGACATACCGACGCAGGAGGCGTTAGCTGCAACAGTCCTGCTGCGGCAGGAGTTTCCTGACCTGAAGATCCGTTTCGTTAACGTGGTGGATTTGTTCAAGCTGGAACCGGACACGGAACATCCGCACGGATTGCCTGATCGCGACTTCGATTCTCTGTTCACGGTCGACAAGCCCATCATCTTCAACTTCCACGGATATCCCTGGCTGATCCACCGTCTGACCTACCGCCGCAAGAACCGGGACCTGCACGTGCGGGGCTACAAGGAGAAGGGCAACATCAATACTCCGCTGGAGTTGGCCATCGAAAACCAGGCCGACCGATTCAGCCTGGCAATGGATGTGATCGACCGTACCCCGTCCCTGCAGAAGATTGGTGGCCACGCCAAGGAAAGGTTCCGCAATAAGCAGATCGCGTGCCAGGACTATGCATTCCAGCACGGCATTGACAGCCCGGAAATTACCGGATGGACGTGGCCGTACGAACCAGCCTGAATTTATGGGCGCGCGTGGGGGTGGCCGGGGTGACAAGAAACCGGCCACCTGACAACATACGGTCACACTAGGAAGTCTCGGGGAACGGCCGTACGGTCATAAAACCGCGTTCAATTAGTCGAAAACCGAATGAACCCAGTATCAAGTTCTCGGAACGCAAAATGCTTACACTCCCCGAGCCTTGTGGAGGCGAGAACAAATGGACGGGAGTAGCTAAACATGAGTGCAATCAGCAACGTGCCGGTTATGGGTATTCGTAAAGAGACAGATACTAGTGTGGGCCGCGTCTATGCTTTCGCGGCCCGCATGTATTTCCAGGCTGCACAAAGGCAAAAGGACAATTGTGCTTACGAATGTTCGCCAGAGTGATACCCAAACCTCCCTCGGGCTTGCCTTGGTTGGAGAACGAGTACTCTCGATGGAGGGGTGCAGATGAACTCGCCGCGCGCAGTACTTTGGGACATGGATGGAACATTAATTAACTCGGAAGAGTTCCATTGGATTTCCTGGCGGGACACAATGGCGAATGAGGGCATCGTCATCACTCGCGAGCAATTCCTTTCTTCCTTCGGCCAGCGCAACGATTCCATCCTTTCCCGATGGCTGGGGGCGGCTGCGACTCCCGAGCGCATGGAGAGAATCGCAAACGCCAAGGAGGAACTCTATCGCCGTCTCATTCGCGAGAATGGAATCTCACCACTACCCGGAGTTGCAAATTGGGTACGCCAACTCCACGAGCAGGGATGGCTTCAGGCAGTTGCCTCGTCGGCGCCCCGCGCGAACATCGAGGTGGTCCTTGCAGCTCTGGCAGCCACGCACACTTTTCAGGCGCTCGTCTCGGCTGAAGATGTCCGTAAGGGAAAACCGGACCCTGAAGTTTATCTGACTGCGGCTTCGCGAGTCGGCGTATTGCCCGAGAGGTGCATTGTGGTAGAAGACGCCGTTGCCGGTATTGAAGGCGCGCGTCGCGCAGGCATGCGCACCATCGGGGTAAGTCACAACGGTCAAGCTCTGGGCGCTGATCTCGTAGTCCAGTCTCTTGATCTCCTTGATCCGGACGCCTTCGAAAAACTGTTACATGCTGGCAGCTCACCTTTCAGGAACGCGTAGGTGACAACGGGCTGGCACCTGCCAGCTTAAGCATCTCTCCCTTTCGCCGACCTGCAGTTCGCTGAGCGAAGCCCGATGGAAGGTCCCCTCCGCGACCGATAAGTCCATGAGCCACTTAGGCTTGCTCGACCCTCGCAACAGGGCGACACAGCACGCATGCAACTACTGCCCGTTGGGCCTTTGTTCAGCTTGGCAGGCGGAGTGCTTCTAACACCTCCGGAGAAGCAGTCCGGATGTCAGCGCTTAGAACGAACGGATGGATAAGAACCATCAGCTCCCCGCTCGAGTGGGCTGTGTGGATCTTTGCTGTGGTTCTTTGCGGAGCCGCGGCTGCTCCTGCTCAACAAAACGAACAGCTAGAACAGGAGTTGCAGCAGCTTAGGCAGCAATACGATCAAACCACCCGTGACCTGCAGCAGCGTATCTCTGCCTTGGAGCAGCAACTTGCAAACCAACGAGCAGGCCTGGAACACCAGATTGAGGAACAGACAGCAGACCAGCAGGCGCAGAACGCGGCAAACCAGACGAAACAGACTGGCGCGACCATTTCGGCGGTAGAACTCGCTGCTCAGCGGGCCGTCGCAGGAGCAATGAGCGGCTCGTCAGACCAGGTCGGGGCAAAGTTTCAAGGGCAATTGCCTTCCGCTCCGACGTATGACCTGTTAAGAGAAGCTAACGTCAAGATCGAGAAACTTCAGGAGCAAATAGGAAGCTTTGAGTTTCACGGTTATTTCCGCTCCGGATACGGTCTGAATGGCAAGGGTGGGCAGCAGGTGGCATTCCAGGCCCCCGGGGCTGACGCCAAATACCGTCTGGGAAATGAGGCGGAAACCTACAGCGAGCTGATCTTTGTCAACAACTGGCTGAATCCTGAGCAAGACTCCGATAAGGCGTGGATGAGAACGGAGTTCATGGTTGAGGCAAACACGACTAACTCCACCAACTACGCCAACTTCGTCAACGGCATCGGCAATGATCAATTTCGCTTGCGGGAGGCGTTCGTCAGGGCGGGTAATCTGTTTGAAAGCCAGCCGGATGCCAAGTTCTGGGCAGGCGAACGATACTACCGCCGCCAGCACATTGAGATCGACGATTATTATCCATTGGACATGAGCGGTTACGGTGCGGGCGTTGAAGATCTCAATCTTCGAATCGGCAAGCTGGCTGTGGCATTCCTGTCCGGGGCACGGCCCGACATCGTGACTCAGAACGGCAATTTAGCGAAGAGCAACATCGATGTGCGTTTCTATGACCTGAAGGGACCGTTGGGGCTCTGGGCTGGATGGTTCGACTTTGCAACCCAGAAAGGTGGCGCGACAGTATCGGGTACGACCCTCCCTAACGTTCCCACCACAAACGGCTTCGCGTTCGGGCTGCGCCATGAACGCCTGGAGTGGCATGGCGGCTATCACGAGTTTTCCGTTCAGTACGGGACCGGACCGGCCAGCAACTTTAGCTCCAATGGGAGCGGCGTTGTCATCGGCAACCCAAGTCTTTTCCTGAACAGCGCTGCACAACTCCTTATCACGGAACAGGTGCTGCTTCAACCGAACGACAGGTTCGCCATCATGCCCATCTTTGTTTTCCAGCGAACCAAAGATGGCATCCCGCAACGCGGATGGAACGAGTGGGTCTCTTTTGGGGCCAGGCCGGAAATCTTTTTCACAAAGTATCTGTCACTCGCATTCGAGGGAGGCGTCGATTATACCCACAGTGCCAGCGGGCTTTACGACGGATGGCTTCGTAAATTCACCATCGCGCCGCAGATCGGAGCGGGCCGAAAGTTCTTTAGCCGGCCGGTGCTGCGAGCCTTCCTGACGTACGCAAACTGGTCGAATGGCCTGAAGGGATATGTGGGTGGTGTTCCGTACCTGCACGATACCAATGGTCTGACTTATGGAGTGCAGGCAGAGACCTGGTGGTAAGTAGCTCCGATGATCTGAAGCGGCTCAGAGGCAACCAACAAGGAACTTGTTTACTGCACGGAACTAAAGGTAAATTGACATGGCAACCCAAGAGGTCACAACTGGCACTCCACTGGCGCAGGTTATGCCGTCTGCGTCGACGACTGCGAACTATGCACGCCCCTTGGCAATCGTCACCACACTGTTTTTTGCCTGGGGCTTTCTCACCTGCCTCAACGACATTCTCGTTCCGCACCTGAAGTCGATCTTTGACTTGAGTTACGCGAGCGTCATGCTGATTCAGTTCGCATTCTTTTCGGCCTACTTCCTGTTCTCGGTTCCCTGGTCGAAGGTAGTGAACAGAATTGGCTACCAGAAGAGCATGGTGATAGGCCTGATGACCATGGGCGCTGGGGCATTTCTGTTCCTGCCTGCCGCCTCCGCTGCCTCCTATCCGCTATTTCTGACCGCGCTTATCGTCCTCGCGGCTGGCATCACGGGCCTGCAGGTATCGGCCAACCCTTACGTGGTTGTGCTGGGAAAATCCGAAACGGCGTCCAGCCGTCTGGATCTGACGCAGGCCTTTAACTCACTCGGCACCACGGTCGCGCCGAAAATCGGCGGTCTCCTCATCCTCAGCACCGCTCCCCTGGCCATGGAGCAGCTACGCAGACTCTCGCCCGCAGCTCTGCAAGCGTACCGAATTCAGCAGGCTGCCTCGGTTAAGATGCCGTACGCCGTCATCGGCTTTGCCCTGGTGATACTTGCGGTTGTAATTGGTTGCCTCAAGCTGCCGACGATCGAACAGGCACAAGCCACGCCTGGAGAGAAAGTCAACGATTCGATTTGGAAGCACCCGAACCTGATCTTCGGAGCTATGGGCATTTTCGCTTATGTAGGTGCTGAGGTATCGATCGGCAGCTTCCTGGTGAACTATTTCGGCTTGCCGGCAATAGCCGGACTTTCCGCCAAGACCGCCGCTGGTTATGTCTCGTTCTATTGGGGCGGTGCGATGGTCGGCCGCTTCATCGGAGCGGGCCTTCTGCAAAAAATCAAGGCCCCCAAGTTGCTCGCGACATGTGCGGTATGTGCGGCAACCCTGGTCATGACTTCCATGCTGACCAGCGGACATGTGGCAATGTGCACCATCCTGGCCGTTGGGCTCTTCAACTCCATCATGTTTCCCACTATTTTCAGCTTGGGAGTTGCTGAGCTCGGTCCGCTTACCAGCAATGGTTCCGGCATCTTGAATATGGCGATCGTCGGTGGGGCGATCATTCCCGTCATCCAGGGTGCGATTGCCGACCAATTCGGGTTACACCACGGGTTTTTCCTGCCCGTGATCTGCTACTTGTACATCCTCCATTTTGCGCTGAGCGGGTCAAAGCCGAACAGTGCGCGCTACGCGAAGGCATAGACACAATTAAGGAGAAGACAGCAATGCTGATTGCAGGCGATATTGGCGGTACGAAGACGGATTTGGCACTTTTCTCGAGCGAGGCCGGCCCTCACGCCCCCCTTGCTGAAGCGAAGGTACACAGCGCCGACTACCCTAGTTTGCAGGCCATCGTGAAAGAGTTCCTGAACAAGGTGAAGAAGCCTGTCGACAAGGCATGCTTTGCCGTGGCTGGGCCCGTTATCGGCGGTCGCGTAAAGACTACGAACCTGCCTTGGGTGATAGAAACCACGTCTCTCGCCCAAGGGCTCAATCTTAATGCTGAGTCCGTCTATCTGATCAACGATCTGGAGGCGATTGCCCGCGCAGTTCCCATCTTGCGGCCTTCCGATGTCGTAACCATCAATGCCGGCGAAGCTATGCCCAGAGGCGCTATAGGCGTGATTGCACCGGGCACCGGCCTGGGGGAGGGCTTCCTGACCTGGGATGGATACCGCTATCTTGCTCACAGCTCCGAAGGTGGTCACGCCGATTTTGCTCCAACCGACAAAAGGCAGATCGGGCTCTTGGAGTACATGCTTCAGCGTTTCGAGCACGTCAGCTTTGAACACGTCTGTTCTGGAATCGGCATTCCCAACATTTATCGGTATCTTCGCGATGTAGAGCAACTGCCGGAGGACCCAGCCATTGCCGAGCTGATCGGTGCGGCCGGCGATCCATCGCAAGTGATCATCGATCAGGGAACCGACGCGAAAGGTCCGAGCAGGGCATGCAGGGAAACCATCGACATGTTCGTCTCCATACTCGGCAGTGAGGCCGGTAATCTCGCGGTGAAGGTATTGGCTACAGGTGGCATCTACGTGGCCGGTGGTGTCGCCATACACATGCTGGGAGCGTTGCAGCAGCCGAGCTTTCTGCAACATTTCAGACGCAAAGGGCGCTTTGCTGAACTCTTAGGACGGATTCCGATTCACGTCATTGTCACCCCGGCGGGCTTGGCCGGCGCAGCCGCTTGCGGCTTGGAGAACTCTATGTCGCCTGCTGGAGTCCATTAGGAGCGCGTTAACACAGGGTAGTGGTTCCGGCGCACGAAAGGCAAAGGCGAGTAAATGCGAAACCATACGCCAAAATTGGCTCCGTCGATTCTAGCGGCGGACTTCACCCGCCTGGGGGAACAGGTAGCCGAGGCCGAGAAGGCCGGAGCTGACCGGATTCACATCGACGTGATGGACGGTCACTTTGTCCCCAACATATCGATGGGAGCGCCAATCGTGGAGTCCGTACGGCGCGTAACTCGCCTCCCTTTGGAGACACACCTCATGATCTCGGATCCGGATCTCTTTCTTGAGGAATTCGTCGAGGCCGGCTCGGATTCGTTTCTTGTCCATTGGGAAGGCAGCCACAACTTGCATCGCACAGTGCACCGCATCAAGGATCTCGGCCGGCGCGCGGGTGTGGTCATCAATCCTGCAACTCCCGCCGCCGTGCTGGAAGAGATCCTGCCGGACCTGGACTTGGTGATGGTCATGACCGTCAATCCAGGTTTCGGACATCAGGACTTCCTCCATAGCACGCTGCCAAAGATCGAACGCGTCCGTCAGATGGTCCAGCGTCTTAACCCTGTCTGCGAGGTGGAGGTGGACGGGGGCATTGATGAGACTACGGCGCCGCTGGCCCAAGCGGCAGGAGCCAATGTCTTCGTCGCTGGATCGTCGATCTTTGGCGATCGCGCCGGAGTGGCCGGGGCCATGAGGCGGTTGCGTAAGGCCCTTGTCGATGGACACGGAACCTAACCGTTATTGTTCCACGTGGAACTTTCGTCGGCAAACCCCTATATATCTGGATGACGGCTACGAGAGCTGGTAATTACGTGCCAGTTCCTGGAAGTCTCTGACCTGCTGACTCTGCCACGCCTCGTCGCGATGAAGTTCGCGGGCCAGGAGTGCAGCCACGCGCGGCGCGATTGCCGAGGCCGCCTTCGCGTTGAGGAAAAGAGCGCGCGTCCGCCGCGCCAGAACGTCTTCTACGGTTCTCGCCATTTCCGCTCTTGCCGCCCAGATAACCTCCGCTCCGCAATAGATGAGCGCCGGATGCAGCCGCTCGCCCAGGCCGGGTTCGTTGCGAATGAGGTCCTGAATAGCGATGCTGTCCGATCCATAGCTTGACAGATTCTCGAACTTGCCTGCGTGCTTGTGAAAGCCATGGATGTTGAGATGCGCGGTGACCGCCGGCTTCTCCGGAAGCTCGGCCAGGGTGGCCGCCTGGTCGATGCAGTCCTCAGCCATGCGGCGATAGGTCGTCCACTTGCCGCCGGCGATGCTGAGCAGCCCCGAGCCATCGATGTGAATGGTGTGATCGCGCGAGATGGCCGCAGTGCTGCCCGCGTGTCCGCTGCTCACCAGCGGGCGTATGCCCACGAACACACTCAACACGTCGGCTCGGGTGGGAGACTTGTGGAGATAGCGCCCCGCGGTCTCCAGGATGAAATCGATCTCTTCCGGGAGCGGACGCGGCTCGAGCGACGGATCCTTGATCGGCGTATCGGTGGTTCCGACCAGGGTGTGAAGGTTCCAGGGGATGGCGAACATCACGCGGCCGTCTGAGGTATGAGGAACCATGATGGCACTGTTGCCCGGAAGGAAGGAACGATCGAAGACCAGGTGCACGCCCTGACTGGGTGCGATCATGGGCGACGACGTTGGGGTCCGCCATGCGGCGGACGCTGTCGCTGAATGGGCCGGTCGCATTGATGACGACCTTAGCGCGGGCGTGCAGTGGCAGCCCGGTTTCGGCATCATGCGCCTCAACCCCGTTGATAAAGCCATCCGCCCCTTTCGTCAAGCCGGTGACCGGGGCGTAGTTCAGCAGAATCGCTCCCTGGTCCGCTGCGGTCTCTGCCAGATTGATGAGCAGGCGACTGTCGTCGAACTGGCCGTCGTAATAGACGATGCCGCCGCGCAATCCTTCCGGCTTGATGGTGGGTAGTCGAGCAAGTGTTTCTTCGCGCGACAGCAGCTGCGATGGGCCAAACCCGTACTTGCCGGCCAGCACGTCGTACACTTTCAGGCCGAGACCGTAGAAAGGCGATTCCCACCAGTCATAGCTGGGCACGACGAAGGCGAGGTCGGTGACCAGGTGCGGCGCGTTCTGACGCAGAATGCCGCGTTCCCGCAATGCCTCGATTACCAGGGAGATGTTTCCCTGCTCCAGATAGCGCACACCCCCATGCACCAGTTTGGTGCTGCGGCTCGAGGTGCCTTTCCCGAAGTCGCTCTGCTCCAGCAGCAGGACCTCATATCCACGGGACGCGGCGTCCACGGCGCATCCCACACCGGTGGCGCCCCCGCCAACGATCACCAGGTCCCAAGGCTCGGTCCGATCGAGAGCGCGATTCAACATCTCCAGTCGATTCATTCTTGCGGGTTCGCCTCCCACCCTTTGGCGCGTGACAACGCCTGGTTCCATCGTCCGCGTAAGGCCTCGGCCTTCGATCGAGGCATGCGCGGCTCGAAGCGCTTTTCTTTGAGCGGCAGCGCAGCGATCACGCTCTCATCGTGCCAGAACGCGACTGCGAGGCCTGCCAGATATGCCGCACCCAGGGCCGTTGTCTCCATGACGGCGGGTCGAACCACAGGGATCCCGAGAACATCGGCTTGGAACTGCAGCAAGGTTTCGTTGACCGCGGCCCCGCCATCCACGCGCAACTCCGGCAAGGGAGTTCCGGCATCGCGTTGCATCGCATCCAGTAGATCCGCGACCTGATACGCGATACTTTCCATGGCCGCGCGGGCCAGGTGCCCAGCCGTGGTTCCGCGTGTCAGGCCGAAGACGGAACCTCGCGCATACTGGTCCCAATGCGGAGCGCCCAGGCCCACGAAGGCGGGTACGAAATAGACGCCCCCATTATCAGGGACCGAATTGGCCAAGGCTTCGAACTCGTTCGAATTCTGGATCAGGCGCAGGCCGTCGCGGAGCCATTGCACCACTGCGCCACCAATGAAGACGCTGCCTTCGAGCGCGTAGTCCACCTTGTTTCCGATTTTCCAGGCCACGGTTGTGAGCAGCCGATTCGACGATGGGACGGGACGGAAGCCGGTGTTCTGCAACATGAAGCATCCGGTTCCGTAAGTGTTCTTCGTCAAACCAGGTGAAATGCATCTTTGTCCGAAGAGTGAAGCCTGCTGATCGCCTGCGATACCGGCGATCGGGATGGAGCCCAGGCCCAGGGTTGTCGTGACCTCACCGTAAACTTCGCTGGAAGCGCGCACCGCAGGCAGCAGAGAAGCGGGAATATCCAAGAGCTCCAGAATGTCCTGGTCCCACTGGCAGGTATGAATGTTGAAGAGCATGGTCCGGGAAGCATTGCTGATATCGGTCATGTGCAGGCCGCCGCTGGTGAGCTTCCAAACCAGCCAGCTATCCACCGTGCCAAAGGCAAGCCGTCCGGCATCGGCGAGACGGTGCGCGTCCGGCACGTTGTCGAGAATCCAGCGAATCTTGGTGCCGGAAAAATACGAGTCGATAAGAAGACCGGTGCGTTGCTGGATCAGCGCTCCGTGCCCGGCTGCCTTAAGCTGGTCGCAGAAGGCGGCAGTGCGGCGGTCCTGCCAGACGATGCCGTTGTAAACCGGCTTGCCGGTTTCGCGGTCCCATACAATCGTGGTCTCGCGCTGGTTAGTGATGCCTATCGCCACGATGTCGCGAGGCCGAAGTTCGGTGCGGCCAAGGGCCTCCACCGCGACGCTGATCTGTGAGGTCCAAATCTCTTCCGGGTTGTGTTCCACCCATCCCGCCCGGGGGAAGATCTGTTCGAACTCACGCTGCGCCACCGAGCGGATGGCACCGTCGTAATCGAACAAGATTGCCCGCGAACTGGTCGTACCCTGGTCCAGAGCCAGAACGAATGCCAAGGTCTCCTCCACGCAAAAATGAGCCGGCTTCGAAAGCTAGCTGTCCTGAGGGAAAAAGCGGCGGATTCCAAAGTCGTAAATGGCAGCTCCCACCAGACCGCCAAGCAGCGGCGCAGCGATGGGAACCCACCACGCATGACCGCCGTTGGTCATGCCATTGTTGCGAAATCCTGCAACCACAGTGAACAGGCGCGGGCCCAGATCGCGCGCCGGATTGATGGCGTAGCCGTGCATGGCTCCGAAGCTCATGCCGATGGCCACGACCACCAGACCGACCATCAGGGGCGACAAGTTGGATCCCGGTGGCATGTTCCGTTCGTCGGTGATAGCAAGGACGAGCAGCAGCAGCAAGCCAGTACCGATCACCTGATCCAGGAATCCGGCCTGCGGAATATCCGGAAACGCCGGAAAGGTGGTGAAGATGCCGGCGGTCCGCTCCAATCCCGGATCGACCCGGTGGAACGCGGGAAGATAGTTGCAGTAGACCAGCGCCGCTGCTACAAACGCTCCAGCGGTTTGCGCCACCGAATAAGGCATCACTTTGCGCCACGGAAATCCCCGAAACACGGCGAGGGTCAAGGTCACCGCGGGGTTCAGATGTGCGCCGGAGACCCTTCCGGCCACGTACATGCCCATAGTGACCCCGAGGCCCCAGCCGATCGTAATGTTGGTGAAGCCGCCGTGGACGGTTTCGCCCGGAGTCTTGGATGGGAAAAGCACCACCATGGCGACGACACCGGTTCCAAAGAGGATCAGAACAAAAGTTCCCAGGAATTCTGCCAACAGCTCCGCGCTTAGCGTGGGCTTGCCATTCATGCCGACTCACCTGGATGTTCTAAACGGGGACGCCCGTCTTGGCGCTCAAAAGTTCCCCACTATATACCCGTCGGGGGTTCCACCGCACTCATTTTCGCGGTTAATCATCCAAGCTTCATGGCTGGTTAGAAGAGGTCCCGTTGGCCCCAAGCCTTCTTGATCTCGCGGTCACCTCCTGTAGCCATTGAAAAGCCATCAGGCACATCATTTCCTCGGGGCAGCGCCAGCGCCAGTTGCCTTCCGCATGGCCGGGCAGATTCATTCGTGCCTCTGCGCCCAGGCGAAGCAGGTCCTGAAACGGCGCAATCGCAAGCGCTGCCACAGAACTCCACGCCAGTCGCATCAATGCGGCCGCAACTTCATTGCTGTTACCCGGTGTGGACTTCAGGTAATTCCACAAGTTGTGCCGCTGGTCGTCCGGCAGCTCTTCATACCATTCACGAGTGGGTGGGTTGTCGTGAGTGCCGGTATAAACCACCGTATTGTGGAGGTAATTATTCGGAAGGTATGGGTTGTCTGCATGGCCGTCGAAGGCAAACTGAAGAACCCGGGTTCCGGGAACCTGGAATTGGTCTCGAAGGCTGGTGACATCCGGGGTAATCAGTCCCAGGTCTTCGGCGATGAATGGCAGGCCGCCCAATTCCGTCTGCACCGCTTTGAAGAAGTCGGCGCCGGGACCTGGCATCCATTGGCCAGACTCCGCTGTTCGTGCGCCGGCGGGCACGTGCCAGGCAGCCGCAAAACCACGAAAATGATCCAGGCGAATTGCGTCCACGTGGGCCAATAGCGCCCGCAGACGGTCTATACACCAGCGATAGTCCGTGGAACGAAGAGTGTCCCAGTTGTAAACGGGGTTGCCCCACAATTGGCCCTGCGCGCTGAAGTAATCGGGAGGCACGCCGGCGACAAACCGCGGCTTACATTGTTCATCGAGCAGGAACAGCTCCGGATTGGCCCACACATCGCTTGAGTCCGGTGACACAAAAAACGGCAGGTCGCCAATCAGGCGCACGCCCCTTGCCGAGGCGTAATCCTTAAGCGCAGCACCCTGCCGGAAGAGCAGGAATTGCTCGAATCGAAACGTGTCCATGTTGTTGGCCAGGTTCCCGCGAGCTTCCGTCAGGGCAGCGGGCACGCGGCGAACCAGGTCCGACGGCCATTCGAGGTATGAAGCACCGTTGTATTCGTCTTTCAGAGCACGAAACAAAGCGTAGTCTTCCAGCCAGTGTGCCTGGTCATTGCAGAACTGCTCGTATTCGGGGAGCAGGTCCTTGCGCTCTCCGGATTTGAAGTTCTTCCACGCTGTCTCGAACAGCCGACGTTTGAACGGGATGACGCGGTCATACTCGACTACATCGGGCGCGAACTCGCCTTCGCAATCACCGGATCGCAACAGCCCATCTGCGATGAGGTTGGCCGGGCTGATCAGCAGCTCGTTGCCGGCAAAGGACGACACCGACTGATACGGCGAATTGCCATATCCGGTCGGGCCGAGCGGAAGCGACTGCCACCAGCTTTGGCCGGCATCGTGAAGATGATCGACCCAGGAAAATGCCGCCGAGCCGAGATCACCGATACCGTAAGCCGATGGCAAAGAGGTTACATGCAGCAGCAAGCCCGCCGTCCGGTATTCGGGCGGGAATAATGGCGCAGCCTGATGGATGGGCAAGACGGTCGAAAATTTCGGGCGTACTACGCTCTCTGTGCTCATGGAATGTCCATTATTGTAGGGCGAGCGGCATCGCTCACGCAGCTTCCCGGCCGGGGAGGACAATCACCGCGTCGGAACTGACCGTTTGAGGCTTGATCACTTTCGTGACCCTCTTCATCTTGTCCCAGTCGTACGGAAACTCCCGGCCGCAATCCAGGCAAGCAACGTAGGTCCCCGTAACCGACGCTGCCGCTATATGACGGCGCCGCTTGCCTCTTACAGTAATAGGAAAGCTGCAACGTTTGTGCGAACATCCGAAAAATAGGTAAAAAATACTCATAATCTCCACTTCGCTCCCAAGGGCGCAGTCCTTAACGCTTTCAACTACGTCTATCTTCTATCGATGGGTAGCCGCTTCGAGCGTGGCACCGACTTATCAGGCTAGCGGTAGATGATCGGTACCTCGACCCTGTTGTCGCCAGACGGAGCAGCTCGTCCAGCCTCCACCGTCAACACGCGCCTGCCATACTGTCCCCAGCCTGCGTAAAGGTAGTGCTTACTATCCTGGATCCGGAACACAAGTTTGGCGGCGCTCTGCTTGACTGGGTTGTCGTCGATAGGAAGCGTGTAGGCGTCCTGAGTAGTCTTACCGTCGGCACTTCGGAACAATATATAGGTTGTCGATTCAACTTCTTCGATCCGGTAATCGCCGGCGGGGAGACGGTTGCCTGCTATCCAGAACTCAAATGGAATCGTTGCTTGAGCGATCCTCTGTTTCTGTGCTGTTGCTTGCCCTACCAGAATCAGGACGGCCAATGAACCCAGGAAGGCGACCATCAATCTCTTCGGACTTATCATAATTTTTCTCGCTCCTCTATCCTTGGTGACCTTATTTGGGCAGCGCTGCTCACTGCATGTAGGCGACAATCGCACTCACCGTGTCAGTGATTGCTAGTAGAAACGCAGCGCCAACCAAGATCATGGCTGCGAAGAACTGTCTGTTGTTGCTGTCCGCCTGAACATATAGGCTGACGGGGTAGATCAGCGCGGCAATGTTTATAGTCGCGAGGATTACCCAAAATCTTGTCTTCTTAGTTTTCCGGGTCATGCTTTCATCTCCAACGTGCTGTGGCAACGCGCACTCATTAAGAGCAAGCGACGTACCAAAGTTAGGACGCCGCAAGCCGCTGAACTCGTGAGGCGATTTGAAAGCAGTCGGGCTGAGAGTCGAGACCGTCGAAGACAGTTTGGACAGCTAGAAGGCGCCTGCTCTGCTCAAATCGGTGCGCGAAAAGGCCTATGCCATATCACCGACGGAGCTCTTCTGCTCTTCTCGATGGTTTCTCCATGCATTAAACGCTTCATAGTTGACTTTGAGCCGAGGCGGCTGCAGATGATGTTGAAGCCGTTCGGTGACAAGATATTGGCGTGTGCCCTGCTCCTTACCGTTGCATCTTCTCTTCCTAACTGAACAATGCCTAAGTCGAGGATTCTATTGGGAGCGCAGTCAGCCTCGTTTGGCCACTGTCTTGCTACTTAGATTTTGCCTCGGGGAGCGCAAGCCAATGCCAGGAGCGGGTTAGCTTCCGAGCCAGGCAGATCAGTCAATCTCAAGCCGGTATATAAGTACCATACCGAGAGGTAAACATGAGGAACATGGAAAGCTTCTCCCCAGCGGCAACAGGATCTGTGACGCGTGCCGATGTCTGCCGGACATTCAAGCAAGATATGAAGAGCTTGTATCTCCTCTCATTGCTGCTCACCGCTGGGAGACGCTCGGCGGAGCAGTGCTTTGTGTCCAGTCTGGGCGAATGCCTGAATATGAAGCCCGCATTTCGAGAGTGGACTGACTCTTGGACACGGCGCGTCGTTCTGCAGAACGCGATTCGAACTTTGTGTCCAGCGGTCAATAACGCTGACGAGGACTCACAGTCTCGCTTAAGCCCGTTCGACACAGGCCTCAAGCCCGCTCTTCGCGCCGTACTCCGACTCAACACCTTTGAACGGTTTGTCTTCGTCATGACGGTGCTCGAAGGCTACTCCGATCATGAATGTTCGCTGCTGCTGAGATCCTCACAACGCGAGGTGGTGGCCGCCAAGACGCAGGCGCTGGAGCATCTGACCTCCGCCCCGAATGAGTTCCTTTTCGCTAAGCGCCCAAAAACGGAGCATCAAGCCACAGTGACGGATAACACACAAAGCACGATCTAAGTAATTTTGGTCGCCCGCCCCCAGCATCTAACCTGTTCTTACCAGTCGTAGCCTCGTAAAGAACACAGCAAGGAACGGCGTTGCCCCCGAACGACAGGGACCCGCTTGGCCCCGCGTGCCTGATCATCAGAAGTCGCTGACCGGACAATCTGGTCAGTTGTCTGCCCAAAAATCGCTGCCATTGCCAATCTTTTGACACGACGGCCTCACGCACCGTGCGTGCCGTTGGCCACTGAAGGTCGAACTATCAATCACTTACGCATGGCAACAGCCTCATGCTGGTTTGGTGGTAGTCATGCCTTTGCATAGGGCGAAGGCAACTGACGTGACTGACATTTCCAAGCGACGTGAGCCCATCATAGTTCCAGGCGCAAGCCTAGATTTCTCCCGGGTTCCGACACTAAATGCGTTGCGAAGCCTCATCTTCTTGGCAGTTTTTTCTAGTTGGCTGGTTCCCGGTGCGCTTGGCAACGATGATCGTGGAGGAACTGGCAGAGTAGAAGGGACTGTATTCGTCGGCGATGCCGGTAACCCGTCATCCGTAGCCAACGCCAAAGTGCTGCTAACCGGTCCCGTAATGGCTGAAACAGGAACCGATGCCGGCGGTAAGTACGCTCTCGCTGGGCTCCCGCCGGGAGACTATAAGCTGGCAGCAACCTTTTCCGAGCTAAGTGCCGAGCAGACCATCACGGTCGCGGCCAATCAGGTCGTTCAAGTTCCACTGCAGTTGAAGCCCCGCGAGGTCAAGACCTCGGTAACGGTCACGGCGAGCGATCCTGACGCCAAGGGTCCTGCTCCGACCGAAACCATCAACGAGAAAATCGTACAGAACGCTCCCAATATCGACGAGACGTTTGAAAGCTCGCTTCCTCTCGTGCCTGGAGTTGTTCGTGGGCCCGATGGATTGATAAACCTGAAGGGTGCGCGCAATACCCAAAGTGGCGCGCTCATGAACAGCGCGAATGTCACCGATCCCGCCACCGGGAGTCCCGCCCTCAGCTTGCCGCTCGATGTGGTCTCGGCGGTGCAAGTCATCTCCAACCCCTACGACCCCGAGTACGGAAAACTCACCGGGGCTGTTTCAAACGTCGAGACCAAGACGGGGAATTATGAGGGTTACCATTTTTCAATCCAGAACATACTTCCTCGCCCACGCGAGCGCGGCGGCAGCATTGTCGGCATCGGGGCCTTCACGCCGCGAATGACCTTCACCGGTCCGATTGTAAAGGACCGCATCGCAATCACCCAGTCGCTCGAATATCGTTTTGTCCAAACACCGGTGAATAGTCTTCCTCCTCTGCAACGGGATACGAAGTTCGAGGGCTTCAACTCCTTTACCCAAATGGATATGAACCTGAGTTCAAAACAAACCGCGACCATGTCGCTCGCGGAGTATCCGCAGAAGCTCGATTTCATGGGGTTAAACACGTTTACTCCGCAACCATCTACTGCGGATTACCACCAGCGTGGCTATCAGCTTGATGGGCAGGACCGTTACATGGTCGGCGAGAAGAGTCTCCTGGTTTCGCAGTTCAGTTACAAACGCTTCAATGTGGACACCACCGCGCAAAATAATGAGCCCTATCAACTACTGGTCGACACCACAGAGGGGGGATTCTTCAACCGGCAATCTCGCCGAGCTACGCGCTTCGATTGGCAAGAGACCTATCAGCTCGCACCGTGGCAGTTTCTAGGTTCTCATCAACTGAAGGTGGGGCTGGACTATGCCCACTCCTCTTTCAATGGCGGGGAAACCTTCCTGCCCGTCGAGCTCATTGGGGCGTCGGGTACGCCCATCGAACGCATCACGTTCACCCCGCCAACCTCCTTCGGCACTAATCAGAACGAGACGTCGTGGTTCGTGGCCGATCAGTGGTCACCTTTCAACCGCTTGACGCTCGACTTAGGCGTGCGGTTTGACAACGATACGGTGACCAGCTCCACCCACGCCGCCCCTCGGGCAGGTTTCATGCTGGCGCTGACCAGCGACGGGAGGACGCTACTTAAGGGCGGTGCGGGGGTGTTCTACGGCAATGTGCCTCTCACGCTGCCGATCTTTGGGCATCTGCCGGATCGGACCGTATCAATTCTTGGTCCCGGCGGCCAAGCGTACAGTTCGACGTTCTATGTCAACCAGATCACTGGTGGCGGGCTGCAAAACCCGCGCAGCACCTCGTGGAATGTGGCTCTGGAGAGGCAAGTTTCGGAACGCCTCAGTGTCCGCGTGGGCTACGAGCAGCGCATCACGACCAGGGACTTCGTGGTGTCGCCCACCATGGGGCCAACGTCGGGCATCATGGCTCTCTCGAACGGAGGGAACGACTCTTACCGTGAATTTCAGGTCGTCGGCCACTACCAGCTTCCCCGCTTCACACTGAACGGCTCGTATGTTCGCTCCAAAGCCTATGGGACCTTGAACGATCCTTCGCTGTTCTTCGGCAACTATCCCCAGGCAGTCATCCAACCGAACGCCAGTGGGCGATTGCCCTTTGACGCGCCAAATCGCTTTTTGTTTTGGGGTGACGTAACAGGTCCATGGAAGCTGAACCTTATTCCCGTTCTCGACGTACATACCGGCTTTCCGTATTCGGTCGAAAACCAATTCCGTGAATATATAGGGCCACGCAATGTCGAGCGCTTTCCAAGATTCGCGTCGTTTGATCTCCAGGTGACACGGCTGATCTCACTGCCGTTCGGTGAGAGACACATCAAAGCCCGGGCTGGATTCGGCGTATTCAACCTCTTCAGTCATTTCAATCCGCGCGATGTGCAGAACGACATAGACAGCAATCAATTCGGCGGCTTCTACAACGATGCATGGCGAGTGTGGCGCGGCAAGCTGGTCTTTCAATTCTAAAAACTATGAGAACTCAATTCATCTTCGCAGCCTTTTTCCTGGCCTTCACAGCGAACGTCCTCAACGCTGCCGATGGCAATCCACTTCCCAGCGCGGATACGGTAATCGCCACTCTGCAGCAGCGCAACGAACAACGGCGCACGCTGATCGCGGGATACCGCGGAATGCGTCAGTACATCCTCGAGAACACCCGCATGCACAAGCATGCGGAGATGCTGGTGCAGGTGCAGTCCGATGTTGACGGAACGAAGCACTTTGAGATCGTGGATGAAGAGGGGTGGAAAGCGGCATGTAACCATGTTTTTCGCAAGATGCTCAGTTCCGAAGTAGAAACATCACACCCACAGCTAAGTCCAAAGACTCGCCTGACCTCGGACAACTATGAGTTCCACATGGTTGGAATTGAACCGATCGAGGGTCGTTCAGCCTATGCAATTGACATTACACCCAAGCGGCATGAGGAGCGTCTGTTTCGGGGCCGGATCTGGATTGACGCCCAAGATTACGCATTAGTACGAGCCGAGGGGGAGCCTGCCAAGACCCCGTCTTTTTGGATCCGAAGTGTGCACTTTGTCCATACCTACCAGAAAGCTGGTTCCTTCTGGTTTCCCGTGGCCACCGAGAGCGTCTCCGAAGTTCGAATTCTTGGAGCGACAAAGGTAACCATCAACTATTTCGACTACACGCCGAAAGCTCAGCAAGCGCCCGAGAGCGCGAGCGTGCAGCCACGACCGGCCCTAAATCAGTGAAGGAGAGATTTCGATGCCAAACGTGGACCAATGCTTAATTCTCGCCGCCGGTAACGGCAGCCGACTCGTCTCGTCTTCCGGCACAATTCCTAAGCCTCTGGTTAAGTTACGCGGCAAGCCTTTGCTGGAACACATCATGCTTCGCGCCCAGAAAGCGGGAATCAGGAAGTTCGTGATTGTCATCGGTTTTCGTGGCGACGCGATCCGGAGCTGGGTTGCGCAGCACCCCGCCGAGGTCGAGGTGACACTCGTAGAAAACACTGAATATCATAAGGACAATGGCGTTTCCGTCTTGAAGGCCCGCGATGAAATCCGCAATCCATTCTTACTGCTGATGTCGGACCACATCTTTGAGTCCAGGACGGCCGAATCTCTGCTGCAACAATCTTTAGGCGAGGGCGAGGTCATACTCGCCGTTGACCCAAACATCGACACGGTCTTCGACCTGGACGATGCCACCAAGGTCAGACGCAAGGGCGATCATATCGTTGAAATCGGAAAGCAAATCGCCCATTACGATGCCTTCGATACCGGCATGTTCTTGTGCAGCCCGCAGTTGTTCGGCGTCCTGGAAGCGGCGAAGAAGAACGGGAACTGCTCGTTGTCCGACGGTATGCGGAAGTTGGCGCAAGCCGGCAAGTTCCGAGCCTTCGATATCGGCGATGCCGCATGGCAGGATGTCGATACTCCGGAGGCCTTGGCCTATGCCGAAATGGTTTTTGACCAGTATTTCTATCCGGCTGCGTTGAGGGAAGGGTTCGCTAATGTTTAGGCGCATGGCAAACAGGCGGCTACTGCTCCGTTTTCTGGCGGCGACATTCGGAACCGGGCTGCTCGCTTATCTGATCTGGCGGGTTGGCCCCTCGACGCTGGCACGGGATGTATCGAGACTAGGCTGGCGAATCGCTCTGGTCATAGCCCTGGGTGGGGTTGCCCACGTTGTGAAAGCCTGGGCCTGGAGGTTTACGCTCTCCGGTGAAGAGCACAAGGTTTCGTTCCCAAAGCTCCTCCAACTGCGATTGGTGTCAGAGGCGGTCGGACAGCTCGGAGTTTTCGGCCAGGCATTTGGGGAAGGACTTCGAGCCTCAGCTCTGAGCGCCGAAATACCTGCCGCCTGCAGAATCTCCTCGGTGACGCTCGACCGCGGGATATTTATTGCGACCGGGGCGTTGGTGATGCTGACTGGGATCGTGACGGCGCCACTCGTCTTGTCACTGAGCCATGGCTTACAACGGTACGCCGTGTTCTTTGCCCTTACGCTGGTTGGTTTGCTGCTCCTGATGGCCTTGGCTGTGCAGAAGCGCTGGCCAATCCTGTCTGGTCCGGCGCGAACCGCACGAAAGCTGCGTTACTTCAGAAGATGGCTGGAAAGCAAAGAGTCAATCATTAACTCGGTTGAAAGCAGGCTGTTCCAATTCCATCGCGACATGCCGCGAGCATTCTGGGCCAGCGTCGCCCTCAATTTGGCCTGGCATGGATTGATGGTCTCGGAGGTATACCTCATCCTGCACCTGATGGGAGTCAAGATTAGTCCATTAGGCGCTCTGATCTTTGAAGCATTGACGAAGCTCGTTAATGTCGTCGGCTTCTTCAATCCCGGAAATGTTGGAACCTATGAAGGCGGGAATGTCCTCATCGCAAGGATGTTCAGGCTCAGTGGCGGCACCGGCTTGGCGCTCGGACTCGCCCGGCGATCGAGAGCGATCTTCTGGGGAACTGTAGGCGCCGTGTGCCTGATCATCTTATCGCGAGGCAAAAGGAGCCACGACGTGGAACACAATACCGATGCTCTTGACGAAGGTGGAGAGAATTCGGCTCTGCCGAGACCAGAAGCCCTCCCCCAAGCCGGCGATCGGCAACCCGTAGCCATCATTCTCGCCAATGGCATTCTGGGGAGCGCCGGAGTGGAAGCTGCACTCACCCGGGTTGGTACTCTGCCTGTTATTCTCCGCAGCATTTTAGGCGTGCAGAAGGCAGGCGCGAGACGAATCATCATCTCCGTCGACCCGATAAAGGCACCCAAGTTGAAGCGCGAACTCCTTGCCACGCGCCGTCTGCCTCGCTCTATTGAGTGGTTTGAGTCGGAACGGAATAGCGGTCTGCCTCAGCTATTGAAAGAGGTCGCCCTTGAAATGGGCGACAACCACCTGTCGGTAGTGGCCGGGGACTCCGCCTATCATCCGGCATTGTTGCGTGAAGCCGTCGAGCGGGACGGGGAGCGGGAGGTACTGGCACTGGAATCGAACAACGGCCCGGTCGGCATCTGGGCCTTGTCTCGGGCGGCTGCAATGCAGGTCGCTGAGCGATGCCAAGGCGAGGTCGATAGTGTTGAGCGGTTGCACTTTCTGTTTACGGAGAACCATTCCGTAGACAAAAGGCCCGTGCCGGAAGAGCGCTGGCAGCAAGTGCACACGCCGCAAGAGCGCATTGCCGCCGAGCAGAAGCTCAATCAATGGCTGGTTAAGCCTACGGATGGTATCTTCGCGCGGATGAATCGCAGGATCTCGATACCCATCAGCCGGCAGCTCATAAAGTGGCCAATTACTCCGAACATGGTGAGTCTCTTTACACTGGGAGTTGGCTTTGCTGCCGGTGTGTTCTTCGCGTGCGGCGGCTACTGGCATGTGCTGTTTGCCGCGATGTTGTCGGTCTGGGCGAGCATTCTGGATGGCTGCGATGGAGAGGTCGCTCGCCTGAAGTTGCAGGAATCCGACTTCGGCTGCTGGCTGGAAACCATATGCGACTACCTTTACTACCTGTTTATCTTCTCCGGGATGGCGATAGGCATGGTGAGAAGCTTCGGGCCGACCTACCTGGTTTGGAGTGGACTGCTCCTTTTCGGGGCCGTCACGAGTTTCCTGGTCACCGGAGCTGGCCGGCAGCGGCTCGCCGGCGCCCGTCCTGAGCAGTATCTGGGAATCTGGCAGGCGCACGCGGAGAGTCGGCGATCAAACCCGCTCTTGTACATCGGACGGCATACCGAGTTCATCATCCGGCGCTGCTTCTTGCCGTATGCCTTCCTGTTCTTCGCTGCTATTAATATGATGAGAGTGGCTTTCGTTATGACGGCGATAGGCGTGAATGTGGTCTGGTTAATATCCCTTTACTCTTACCGCGCCTTCGCTGCAAACGGGGCGCCATCGCCCAGCACGTCTGCCGCTGCCGTGTGATGCGCGCGCCCCTGCTGTTCAGTCTGAAAAGCATCATGGATGAAAGCTCCAAGCAGGTAATCGAAACGGGCAGCTTCGCGCCGTGGGGCTTGACGCTTTGGCCCCAGAGGTCAATTCGTGTTGTGGACTGGAACATCGATCGTGGTTTGAAGTTGAGCGGCGTCATCGAGTTCCTCGCAAGTGCGAAGGCTGACCTCATACTTTTGCAGGAGGTCGACATCAACGCCCGGCGGACGCATCGCCTCAATGTCGCGCGGGAAATAGCCCTGAAGCTGCGGATGAACTACGTCTTTGGGCGCGAGTTCCAGGAACTGACTCAGGGCTCGCGTACCTCGCCGGCATATCATGGCCAGGCCACACTCTCTTCCTGGCCTCTGTTGAATCCTCGTATCTTGAGGTTTAACAGGCAATCGAATTTCTGGCGGCCACGCTGGTACCTTCCCGACATGCAGCCGTTTCAGGAGAGGACTGGCGGACGGATGGCTTTGGTGAGCGAAGTCAACATTGCTGGAAAGCCTCTGGTCAGTTACAACCTTCACCTGGAAAGCCGGGGAGATAACAGTTTGCGCTGCTCCCAGCTGGTCGATTGCCTGAACGATGCCGGCCAATACCAATCGGCGGTTCCTATCATTCTGGCAGGAGATCTCAACTTGAACGTTAACCGGACGGCCGCCGCTTCTGACATGAGCCGTGCGCATTTTCGAAATGAGTTCGCGGATCAGGGTGTCCGAACAACACCTCCGAAGTCGCTGCTGGATCGAGGCAGCATCATCGATTGGATATTCACGCGGGGTCCGATTCGGGCCACGCAGCCACAAGTTCATAATTCGGTGTCAGCATCCGACCATTATCCGCTCTCGCTGAGTCTAAGTTTCACTTAGTCCCACTTTCGATCCTTGGACTACCCCGCCCGCCCCAAAGCCTCAGCCCTGTCACAATGCGCAGTGATTGAGTAGTGCCAAAGTGTCGGCACAAGTCGCGAGGCCGAAATTGCGACTACTCAATCTTGAAGTCGCACCGCCCCTGGAACTCATTGATTAACAAGATCAACTGTCCAGGTTCAGAATGGCTGTCCATGTGCATCAGGAAAGGACGACAAGGTTCCGAGCTGGCCAGCACCCTGTAAGAGATTCTTGGCGGCCACCGGTAGGAGGAGAGTCATGTGGATGAGATCATGTGCGGTCTGTAGGGCGCTGTTGAAAAAGCTTCGTCTGTCGGACTCAGTACGGTGTCGGTGCGGGTGGCAGTGGTAAAAGCCGCTGCTCCTGCGCATTGCCGGCCAACGTTTCGAGCATGTGTTCGGTTGAAAGGACTCGAGGAGAATGCTATGCCTATCCCCAAACAATCCGTAGCCCACCACGAAAACCGATACAGTACCGAATCGGCCTGTGCGCACTGCGAAGGCATTACCCATCACGAGATCTGGTGCCTCACACAAAACGCTGACGTTCGGTATGCATTCCAAGTGGTCTTCTACCCCAGTCACTTGACACTTCAAGACCATCTGATCCTGCACGCATTGGGTGTCGCGTGGAACGGCGATAAGCGTCAGTGACGAGCTCACAAGTTCCCCATTCCAGCGATTGCGGAGTACCCCCTCGCGAGTGGTTTCGCGATTTTCTCTTCGTGATTTAGCGAATGCCAACCTGTTGACACGGTCTCCGCTGGCCCGCCCCTTCTCCCAAGTAGCTTCATCCGGCAAGTAAGCCTGTTTTCCACGATTAAGATGCGATAAGGCCATCAGACGAGTGGCTGAGAGTTTGGTACGTCGAGTGCTACTGGAAAGGCAGTGACGGCGTTTCGATCCGGTGTTCGGAACGACGAAGAAATCAAGGGCGCTCAAGGGGGTCAACCAGCCCCCGGAAGCGAACCCTAAGGAGTGAGAAGTGCTAACCCACACGCAAGGCCACTCGACCGAGAATCTTCGTAACAAGCGCTGTAGCTGTATTCCCGTCCCTTTACCCTCCCCCCAGGCAGGGGCCCGCTGATTGTCAGCGGCCTCTGCCTCCTGCCAATTTGTCCGTCGTGAATTTGTTTTCTGAACGATGCGGCTGCGCGGAAAGAATCCTGAAAATGGGTGCTGCGTTAAGCTTCTTTTCTGTATGAGCGCGAAGCCGGCCGAGGGGACGCCGGAATCACGTTCCGGTAGCGGACACTTTTGTTTCCGCGGCCGCGATCGGCAACGTGAAATGAAACGTAGCGCCCCGTCCGGAGTTGGGCGTTGCCCATAGACGGCCGCCGTGCGACTCCACGATGGAACGGCTGATCGCCAGACCCATGCCGGAGCCTTGCGGTTTGGTGGTAACGAAGGCATTGAAGATCTGGTCGGCCTTCTCGGCCGGCAGGCCCACTCCGGTGTCGCTTACCGAGATCACCACTCGGCCGTCCTGGTCCATTTGGGACTTGACTATAAGGACGCCGCCTGTCTCCTTCATGGACTCGATGGCATTGAGCATCAGGTTCATGAGCACCTGCTGCAGTTGCACGCGGTCGGCCGTAATAGTGGGAAGGTCGGCGGCGAGGTCCGTGCGTATCGAAACCGCATACCGGTTGGCCTCGCCCCGCAGCAGTCCGACCATTTCCTGGACAATCTCGTTCACCTCGACCAACTCACGTTTGGGAGGAGACTTCTTGTAAAACGACCGTAAACGCTCGATGATGTCACTGGCACGAGTCCCGTCCCTCACGATTCTGTCTGCAGCCTCACGCACTTCGTCAAGATCCGGCTGGTCGCGATTAAGCCATCGCAAGCAGGCGTTCGCGTTGAAGACGGTAGCAGCGATAGGCTGTTTAATCTCGTGTGCCAACGATGCGGTAAGCTCGCCCATGGTGGTCACGCGATTGATGTGGGCAAGGTCCGCCTGTAGCTGTTCGGCCCGCTTGCGATATTCAATGTCGGTCGAGGTGCCGTACCACTTGAGGATCTTGCCTTGCGCACCCCGAAAAGGCACGGCGCGAACCAGGAACCAGCGATATTCTCCGTCCGCACGCCGAAAACGCAACTCGTTCTCGAACGGTTCGCCGGTTTCCAGCGAGGCGCGCCACTTCCTCGCATTTCGCTTTAAGTCTGAGGGGTGAACGGCGGCTGCCCAACCTGTGCCCACCGACTTTTCGGTGGAGAAACCCGTATATTCCTTCCAGTGGTGATTAACGAAGTCGACCGAGCCGTCGGGCAGAGCGGTGAAGGCCATGGCCGGAATGGTCTCGATGGCTTCGCGAAATTTTCGTTCTCGTTCCTGTACTTGCCGGACCCGCAGTCGAAAAGCCGCCCAAAGCAACGCGAGGAACACGGCCGCGCACAGCACGCGGAACCAGTTGGTCTGCCAGTACGCCGGCGCAATCGCGAAGTCCAGCGCCGCGCCCTGCTCGTTCCACACCCCGCTGTTGTTACACGCGATCACCCGGAAGCGGTAGTTGCCGGGTCCGAGATTGTTGTAGAAGGCGCGACGCCGCGTTGCAGCATCTTGCCAGTCTGAGTCGTGGCCATGAAGCATATAACGGAACTCGACTTTTTGCGGCTCAACGAAGCTCAGGGCCGTGTAATCAATCTCAACGTCACGCGTCAAGGCGGGCAGGTGGAGCATTTCTGCAACCGGGTAGTCCTTGTGATCGGCAAGCACTCGTTCGATACGAACGGGTGGGGCTATGCCATTCCTGTATGTTTGCGTGGGGTCGACCATCTGGAGAACATCTGAGGCAGCGAACCAGAGTTTTCCATCCCGTGTTTTTGTGGCCATCGGCTGCAATGGCAGGAAAGTACGGCGCGGCCGTAAACCGTCGAACTTATCAAACACCTCAGTCCGCAGTTTGTGTTCGCTGTGACCGAGCCACTTGTCGTATTCCGCCTTCGTGATCCTAACCAGGCCTCGTTGCGCATAGAGCCAAAGCGCGCCAACATCATCGCGGATTGCGGTAGAGACCGCTCCCTCGGGAATGCCATTAAGGCGGTTGAGCACCTGCCAATGTTGGTTGTCCCAGCGAAAGAGTCCCTCGCTGGTCGAGAGCAACAAAGAATCGTCGAAGTCCACTGCAATATCCATCAAGGTGAATTCGCTGCCTTGCGCGGGTATTGAAATCGTACTGGTCTGGCCGTCGCGGTAATAGGTGAGGGTGCCATTGAGCGAGCCGATCCAGAGGCCACCGATGTGATCGGGCGCAAGATAACCTGAAGGCCGGTTGTCGCTGCTCACCGAAGTCACCAGGTATGCGGTTTGGTCTTTGACTCGAAAGAGTTCATGATGTGGCGTTAAGGCCCAAATTGTGTGGTTGGCGTCCTCGGTGATTGCGGCAATCCCCCCGTTGGCAATGCTTGAGCCATCCGGGCGTTTGAATTCTTTGAACCGGCCGTGCTCATAAGACATCAACCTGCCATCGAGCCCCAGCCAAACAACGCCCCTGTGGTCCTGATAAAGCGCGCCTACGTTCTTGCCAGGCAGGCCTTCTTTGGCCGACAGCACCGAGTGCTCTCCATGGGCAAGAATATCGATGGCGCTGCCGTTTCCAACCCATAGAGAACCATCTTGCAAACCAAGAACGGTAAGAATGGATGCCTGCGACAGTCCCTCGCCCGTGGAGTAGCTGATCACGGGAATATCACGGAACTTATCTATCCCCGTATCGGTCCTCACCCAGAGATTGCCTTCGCGATCCTCATAAAACGAATTCACCGATTTGCCCGAAAGCCCTTCGGCGATCCCATAATGTTCTGCTCTGCCGTTGCGAACCCGATAAATGCCGTCGCTATCGGTGCCGATCCACAGTAAGCCGTTCCGATCGACGTACAATGCCATCGCATCGATTTTGCTTCCGTCGAATCCTGGGATGACATACGGTGCCCACTTCCCGCCGGAGAGACAACGGACGCCCAAGCCGGCGCCAGCGCCGTCGGTCGCGGCCCAAACCGTGCCCGACTCCCCGATTGCGACATCGTTTATCCCCTCTCCGGCGTCTTCACGATGGGCTAACTCGTTCAAATAAGCAGTGGCGGGAGAGCCGGGCCGCCAGTGATAGAGCACATTGGAGCCAAACCATAGATATCCCGCGCTGTCTTCTGTCAGGCCAAGGGCATAGCGGGCGGGAATTCCGTCGTCCTTTCCAAAGCAGTGCAGCCCCCTTCCCTCAACACGGCACAACGGCCCTTCGTCGTGGCGAACATGGTAACGAGTGATCCAAATCGTGCCTTGTTTATCCTCGAATATCTTGACAGTACCGTTATGCTTGGCAGGATCGGAGTACCACTGAAACTTGCCATCTTTCAAGCGGCCCAGACCGTTAGTTGTGCCGATCCACAAACTGCCGTCGCGGGCCCCTAGCAGGTACTGGTAACCACGGCTTGGCAGCTTAAGGTCAGGCGGGGCATAAGGGACGAACGTCACTCCGTCAAAGCGCATCAGGCCGCTGGCTGTTCCGAACCAGAAGTAGCCATCAGCAGTCTGAGTGAATGGACCGTGAAAGTCCTCGGCGACATCTTGCGTTCGCCATGCGGTATGCGCGTACTGACTGATGTGGAGAGATGGGTCCAAAGCGGAAGCGCAAGCGCAGCACGCCAGCAGCATGCCCAACGCGATGACGGCTCGCCTCCCCATACGGACATTATCTCTCAGGAATGGCGGGCAATCTCTCAGGAATAGCGGGCAGGTTAGAGCGGGTCGGGTTAAGACTCATCGGGAACTGCGGTCTTCCCGATGCCTGCAGGCTGCGGTGCCCCTCTGCGCGAGCGGCGCGAGATCGACGGGCAGGGACGGGTTGATCGCCAGTGGACATGATCCAGGCGATCGGCATTTATCTGAGGCATCGAGTAGTAACGCACAGTCATGAAGGACCAGTTATTCGCCAGAATCCTGGATGAAGTCAGCGCGAGCGCAAGCAAAGTTCGCTGGGCATCACCTCGGGCGCGGCAGCCCCGCCTCCTGCACCCGCAACCGCTTCACAAGAAGGACTGGCACAAGCGTCTGCGGCGGCAATGAGTGTCGCCCGTTAGGCTAGAATTGGTGCCAGTCGCTCGGACCCGTACTTTATGACTTTCTTCCACCAAGGCTGGGCAGCGTTCTTTCTCATAACCCTCACGCTGGTATTGCAAAGCGCGGGGATGGCGGCTCTCATCCAGTGGATAAAAGCTCAGTTTCCCAAAGGTATTAGCCACCTCGGCCTGTTCCGCTCCGCTGTGCTCGTGGTGCGATTCACCAGTCTGCTTGTCTGCCTGCACATGCTGGAGATTCTGTTGTGGGCGTGGTTTTACCGCTGGAAGTGCTTTCCGACCTGGGAAGCGTCCTTCTACTTTTCGGCGGCCAATTATTCGACAGTGGGCCCATCAGGCGATCTGTTTCTCAAGCAAATGTGGCGAACCCTGGGCCCGATAGAAAGCGTTACAGGTATGCTGATGTGCGGACTCTCCGCCAGCTTCCTGTTTGCCATTGTCACGCGCCTCGTCGAACACGAGGACCCGGACCTGGCGGAGCCCCCTACCGCTTAGCCAAACCGCTGGTAACTGCCAATAAGTTGGCAGCCATCTTCGTGGTCACCATCACGCGCGTGGACTGCCGCTCGCCATATCGGCTATATGCATTTTATTCAGCCGCTTAAGACTGAAGGGCAGCCGGATTCTTCCCGGCCCCACAGTTGCATTAGCTTAGTTGGCCGGCGAGAAGACCAGGCTCAGAGTCATCGCCCGGAACTCGCCAGCTATGACGGTTTGGAGCAGACATGCAGGACACCGTATCGGTTGAAGGCCGGATCACAGTCGACAATTCTCCCGAGATGCGCGACAGGCTTGCGGTTGCTTTGAAGCCGAAGCCTGTACAGGTGACGGTGGACCTGTCGGGAGTCGCCTACATTGACATTTCAGGGCTGGCTACGCTGGTGGAGGCATCGCGAATCGCGCACCAGCAAGGGACGCGCCTGGTGCTGACCGGCATTCAAGGCCAAACGCGTTATCTGTTTGAAGTTTCGCATTTGGATCAACTGTTCGAAATCGCAGGGGAGCGGCAAACCGCGTGAACGCGTTCGAAGATCTCGGCAGTGTGGTGATCCAGCAATTCGCCTACGTCGGCGGATTGGCGGGACAGTTCTGGTCAGGTGTGCGGGCGCTGCCGCGCGTGCTTCCCATTATGGGCAAGCGCGGCCGCTGGCAAAGCGCACTTCGGCAGATGGCTGCGATAGGCGTAGCGGCCCTGCCTATGATCGGAATTATGGCGCTGTGCGCTGGATTCATTCTGGCCTTGCAGGGGGCGGCGGAACTGCGCAGGTTTGGAGCGCTGCGTTACGTGATTGACCTGGTGGCGATCGGATTCACCCGCGAACTGGGGCCGCTATTGACCGCCATTGTGGTGAGCGGCCGCTCGGGATCGGCGTTCTCCGCCGAAATTGGAACCATGATGGTGACCAACGAAGTTGACG
This sequence comes from uncultured Acidobacteriaceae bacterium, assembly GCA_963791975.1. GTDB lineage: Bacteria > Acidobacteriota > Terriglobia > Terriglobales > Acidobacteriaceae > Bog-257. Next base: position 1,584,426 of record CAWBUJ010000001.1, read on the forward strand.
CTCTGCGTACCATGGCGCTCGACCCCATCGAGTTTGTGCTGGCGCCGAAGTTTCTCGCGGCCTTGATTATGGTTCCCTGCTTGACCATCATGTGCAACGTGTTTGGCATCACGGCCGGCGCTGGATTCATGTACCTCAGCACCAAGATGACACTGGGAGTCTATGCGCGCTACGTCTTCGATTCCATCGTGCTGCGCGATGTCTTTAGCGGGCTGGTGAAGAGCGTCGCCTTCGCCACCATCATCGTTCACGTGGGATGCAGGGAGGGTTTTAGAGTGCGAGGCGGACCCGAGGCCGTGGGGCGCGCCACCACTTCGGCCGTCGTGAAATCCACCTTCCTCGTGATCCTGGCTGACCTATTCTTCACCGCCATCTTCTACCTGACGGGTTGGAGCACCTCATGACCGAGCCGATCATCTCCGTCCGTGACTTGAGCGTCAGCTATGAAGGGCAGCAAGTGCTCCATGGCGTGAACCTGGATATTCAGCGGAATGAAATCCTGGTGCTGCTTGGGGGCAGCGGCTCCGGGAAGAGCACCACGTTGCGGCACATTATTGGACTCGAGCGGCCGGACTCGGGCAGCATTCTGGTTCGAGGCGTGGACATTAATCGTTGCTCCGCGACGGAGCTGAGAAAAATTCGACGCTCGGTGGGCGTGGCCTTTCAAGATGCCGCCCTCTTCAACTCTCTGTCCACCGAGGAGAATGTCGGCTTGCCTATGCGCGAATTGACCGAGCTCGCTGAGCCCGTGATTGAGATCATGATTTACATGAAACTCGCGGTAGTTGGCCTGGCCGCGGCAGGCAAGCTTCTGCCCTACGAGTTGTCCGGGGGAATGAAGAAGCGGGCCGCGGTGGCGCGGGCCATCGCGCTTGACCCGGAGATCCTGGTGTTCGACGAGCCTTCCGCCGGTCTGGATCCTATCGTATCGGCGGAGTTGGATGAACTGATTCTCTTTCTGAAACGCGCCTTCCAGATGACGATTCTGGTTGTGACCCACGAGATACCCAGCGCATTCCGCATCGCCGATCGCATCGCGATGCTGGACAAGGGTTCGCTCATAGCGGTTGACGACAAAGATTCATTCAAAGCAAGCAGGGATCCTCGTATCCGGCAATTTCTCGATCCGGTCCCCGGTCCCATCACCGAAAGCGCCGCCGTTGAAGACCACATGCGCCAACTGGCCGGCCTGACAGGAGCAGTACGTTGAAAAACATCGAAGTAAAGGTCGGCGCACTGGTTGTGCTGTCCGCAGTGATCTTGTGCGCTACGTTTTATTTTGCCGGCACGGCGCAGTTTGGTCGCTCCCGAACACCGTACCGGACATACTTGAAGTACGCGGGCGGCCTGGCGCCGGGAACAGACGTTTTGTTCGGCGGAATCACCGTGGGCAAGGTGACTGCAGTGCGGCCCGACAGCGCCGACCCAACCAGGATCGAGATCGACCTCGAAGTCAAGAAGGGTACGCCGGTAAATGCGAAATCGTTAGCCAAGCTGGGATCGGTAAGCCTGATGAGCGCCCCGGTTGTCTCGATCACTACCGGATCCAACGACGCGCCCCGATTGCAAGCCGGCGCAGTAATCCCATCTGAGGAGACGGTCAGCCTGGACGACATGCAGCGGCAAGTCGCCGCCATCGCACAATCTGCCCAGGCCCTTATTGCGTCGGTCCAGACAGACGTTAACAACATCACCGCTGACGCCCGGCAGGTCCTGGCGAACGTGAATGATGTCACCGGGGAAACGAACCGGAAGCATGTCGCCGCCATCCTCGCCAACACCGACGCGGTGATTGCGAAAGCTCAGCCCAGAATCGACCAAATCACTGCCAACGTGCAGACTCTGACCGAAAATGCCAACCGCGTAACGGCGAAACTCGGGCCCACCGTTGACAACGTTAACGCGATCATCTGAATGACTTGACCGAATCGGTCAACGAGCGGCCCTGGAGCCTCATACGGATCAAACAACCACCAGATCGGAGAGTGCCCCAGCCATGAAGAGGAATGCCCTGACAACCAAGCGTCTGATGACCGCGTGCATTGCCGTGACTGCGCTGCTCATGAGCGGATGCGCCGGCAAGGTCCGCTATCCGGACTATTACACCCTCGCCGTAGCGCCCACCAAGCACCCGGCAGTAAACGATCCCCGCCTGTCCGCAACCGTGGCCGTCCGCCGTTTTGACACTCCTGCGTACTTACGCCAGGGACGGATCGTCTACCGGCAAACTCCGGAAGAAGTCGGTTTCTACGACTATCACCGCTGGGCTTCCGACCCGGGCGTTGTGGTTACTACCGGGGTAATCGATTCTCTCCGCTCCGCGAGCTTGTTCTCGGTGGTTGAGCCCTACGCTGGGCAAGCGCATCCCAACTATCTGCTCAGCGGCCGTCTGGAGCGGCTTGACGAAGTGGACTATAAGAGCGGCGTTCAGGTGGAGGTGACACTATCCGCCCAGTTGGTGAATCTGCGAACTGGCGCCCCCATATGGGCAGGCGCGGTGACCAAAAGTTCGGAGGTAAGTAGTCGGGACGTGAACTCCGTGGTGGCTGCCATGGGCCATACCGTGCAAGGCAGCATCGACGAACTGGTGGCGAGCATGGCAAAGCAACTCCCGGATACAACGGTGGCGGCGGCGAACTCCGGAACTGCCGCAGCGGGGACCAGATAGAGAATGTTTCCCCCATGTAAACGGCCATCGCGCTGCCAAGGAAGAAGCGCCAAGAAATACCCCGCTTGCCAGTTTGTGAGCACCTCTACGCCATCGCATGCCAGACGACCCCGCTACGTAAACTATTGTAAGTACAGCATTTATAGCGAACAAGCCAGATATTTTTCCCTCCCGGAACTTGGCTTTTGACGTGCTTCCTCCATGGCAAGGAGCGTTTTCTAATTCGGAGGACTTAAATGCAACTAAGCGGTGGAAAAAACATGCGTCATGCACTTTTATCTGTAGTTTGCCTCTGCCTGCTTGCGGCAATGACATTTGCTGCGACGGTAAAGGGGCCGATCAGCAGTGGACAGAAAGCGACAGTGGAGGGCACGGTCATCTCCCGGGATGGCGACCTGGTCAAGGTCGTAGACAAAAACGATGGCTCGACCGTCGCCGTCAAAGTCACCGACAGTACCAAGATCGAACGAAAAAAAGGCATGCTCGGTCACAAGGACCTGAATGTCACAGCACTCGTGCCAGGCTTGACCGTTAAGGCAGAAGGCGTCGGGAATGCCGAAGGCGAGCTTGAGGCCAGGAAGATCAAGTTCAAACCCGATGCATTTACGATCACAGTCGCCCAGCAACAACAAATCATCGACAACAAGGCAGCAACCGGCCACGCACAGGTTACGGCCGATCAGGGACTAAGCAACGCGGCTGCAGCGCAGTCTTCAGCCGACAAGGCACAGACTACCGCCAATCAAGGAGTAGCAACGGCACAGGCGGCTGGCGATGCAGCCGCAAAGAACGCTGCTGCCGTTCAGACGGTGAACAAAAGGGTGACGGATCTGGGCGACTACGTGAGCGTAGACCAGGCAGGAGTTTACTTTGCCGAGGGCAGCTATAGGCTGACCGACGACGGAAAGGCAGCTCTCGACCAGCTTATTTCCGCCAATTCGAACATCGACGGATACGTGATTGAGATTGCAGGCTATACCTCCAGTACCGGCAGTGCGCGATACAACCAAAAGCTCAGCGACGAACGCGCAGCGGTCGTAGCCCAGTATCTGCGCGAAAACGCCGGGGTCCCCCTGTGGCGAATCGTGGTACCCGCGGGCTATGGAGAGACCCATCCCGTGGCCGACAACTCCGACCCGAAGGGACGCGCCCTCAACCGGCGCGTAGAAGTAAAGATCCTGGTCAACAAGGGGCTGCAAGAAGGTTCACTGCCAGCAGGTTCGCTGCCAGCAGGTTCATAGACCGAAGTTGTTTGGCTCGTAGGAACTTGGATAGTTCGGCTATCGTCCGATGCCTGTAATTGCTCCCCCAGGCAGGCATCGGACCCTACGGGTATAGGGTTCATTCCACGCAAAGGTGGGGCGCCGCTTTCATTTCGCGTGGCTCTTCATACTAAAGGCGCCCCATCTGCCAACCCTGGTTGGCATTTGGGCATTCCAAACCGTCTTTCGCGGCGGCCAGGGTTACTTAACAGCACTTCTGTCAGTCACTTGCAACTGTGCCGCTCCGGCCTGCGATTGGCAACTCGGATGCTTACAACAAATCGTGTCATATGAAGCGAAGCGATGCGACCTAGACACGGCGGTGGAACGCAATCGCTCCATACCTGGGACGGGGAATTTCCGGCCATGGGTGGCGGCGATTGTAACTGCCTACGAGCTATTTCACCGCCGCCATTTTTCCCGCCGGTGTGTTGCCGGCATGGCGGCTTCGCGAGGCTATTTTGATTTGCTCAGGTTCTGGCGTTGAAAACGCGGCGGCGAATGGTTTGTATCGGGGCACGACTTAGTCGTGCTGAACCGAGCACAGAAAAGAGTTCGGCTTCAGCCCTTGGATCCGATAAAGCGAGCTCCATCAGGGGCTAAAGTCCGGGTACTTTGCTGGCCACATGGGGCACGGCCGAAAGCCGTGCTCTGATACAAAGCGATTTGTGAGTTGGAAACAATATCAGGAGGACTAATTAATCGTGATATTCAATCGAATTATTATATTGTCTCTTCTTCTTTCACCAGGGACTTTCATCTCCACTAGCCTCGCCCAACAGCCACCCACCTCGATCGAGGCGGTGCAAGTCATAGGTCTGACGGGCGTCAAACAAAACACCAAAGGAAAGCTGAAGGTGGGGAACGGGTCGTTCACCTTCGCGTCCTCCAAAAGCACCTGCGAAATTCCCGCCGCTTCCATAGAGGATGTCGTCACCGCAGCTGACAGTCAGCGGGTCATCGGGGGAACAGTAGGCACGCTCTCCAGGCTGGCGCCTTATGGCGGTGGAACGGCATTAAGCCTCCTGCGCAGCAAGGTCGACATCATTACGATTCAATACCGCGACTCGAACGGCGGCCTGCACGGCGCCATCTTCACCATGCCCGTTGGGAATGCCGAATCGATCAAAGAGGCCCTCCTCGCGCAGGGTGCGCATACCAGCATGCCCTCGCAAGCTAACGCAGCATGGGACTCGCCTCTGCAACCTGAGGCCATGGAGCAGACAAATTGAAAACCATCAAGCGTGCCGCTGTACTTTTGACTCTAGTAACCGGATTGAGCGCAGCGCCGTTGCTGCCTGCGCAACCACCTCCAGTCGCAAAGCCGCCGGCAGCGGCGATCGAAGTGCAGATGATCCAGCCCGGAGAGATCCATTTGCCCACCGAGTTTCAGGTGGCGCTCTACGAGAACCTGGTTCAGGAACTGCAGAAGAAGGGCGGGTTCTCCCAGGTCTATCGCGAGGGTGACCGCAATGCCGCCGCCGCTTCCAATCTCGTTACTCTGCAAACCACGGTTACAGGCTTCAAGAAAGGCAGCGAACTGGAGCGCGACGTAACCACCGTTGGCGGGGCGACCTCCATCGCCATTCATTGCCAATTCACGGACAAAGCGGGAAAAGTTCTGCTGGAGCGTGACATCACCGGCAAGGTGCGCCTCATCGGCGACAACCTGAAAGCTACCGATGACTTTGCGAAGAAGGCCGCCACGGTTGCGCGGGAAACACTGTCTTCCGATTCCAATTCTTCCAACTCTAAGGATTCTGGTTACAAGAACGTGATTTAAGACAAGGAGAATTCAAGGCTGTGAACAACGAGGATCCGGCGCAGATCTACGGAGACCAAGGGCGTGGTTGGTATGGGACCAGGGCATGGCACTGCAGTAACGGAGAACTGACGTGTGTGCGAGTCTACCTGCCTTGCGAAAGTCGCGAGGGTACCGAAGACCTCAGTAGAGATATCTGATCAGAATTCCGGGTTGGCAAGGTGAAGAAGCATGACCGACGATCCAAAACGCCCCTTACTCGTGCTGCTCTTCAGTCACTGGGTCAGTATGCTGGGCGTCGCGCTGGTGACCACCGCTGGCTTCTCCTGGCTTTTTGTTCTGCCCATCCAGCTTCGCGGCCACGCCAGCAACCCGTACATCGGCATCGTGGTCTTTATTCTAATCCCGATTATCTTCATCTTCGGTTTGGTATTGATCGCGCTCGGAGTCTTCCTGGCCCGGCGGCGCATCGAAAGCACCGAGGAGGCGCTGTTGGCGGCCGCCGACCGGCGAGCCTTTATTCGGAGGCTTGCAATTTTCTTCGCCGTGACCACCGCAGTTAACATCATCATTGGGACGCAGGGCACATACCGCGCGGTACAGCATATGGAGACGCCCCAGTTTTGCGGCCAGAGCTGTCACGTCATGAAACCGGAATTCGTCGCCCATGAGAACTCGCCGCACGCGCGCGTCGAATGTGTGGATTGCCACGTTGCCCCGGGCGCAGCTGGCTGGGTGGCAAGCAAGATGGCCGGTACCCGGCAGTTGAGGGACGTCGTCTTCCACCGCGTCCACTACCCGATCGAATCGGCCATGGAACGCAACCGCCTGGTCCCCTCCCGCGTCACTTGCGAACAGTGCCACTGGCCCCAGAAGTTTGACTCCGTTAAATTGCGCGTGATTTACCACTTCCAGGACGATGCCACCAACACCCAGACGCAAACCGTTTTGATGATGCTCACCGGCGGGGGAGATCTGGGTGGCATTCACGGCAAACATGTCGGTCCCGGAGTTGAAATCAGTTACGCCAGCGCCGATCCTAAACGCCAGACCATTCCCTGGGTGGAGTACCGGAATCGAAACACTTCTGAGGTCCGAACGTTTCTAGCCGATGGCGCAACCTCTCAGTCGGTCGCGAATCTGCCCCGCCATGCGATGCAGTGTGTCGACTGTCACAACCGTCCCACCCACACCTTTGAGCTTCCGGAGCGCGCCGTGGACGAAGCCATGGGGCTGGGACGCATTTCTCCGACCCTACCCTTCGTTAAGAAGAAAGCAATCGAACTGCTAAAGGCGGAGTATCCCAGCAACGCCGAGGCTTCGCGTGTCATCCCGGCAACCTTAGCTCGTTTCTATCAGCGGACCTATCCGGCCATCGCATCCCAGCGCTCCGCGGACATTTCCAATGCCGGCAGTGAGCTTGCGGCAATCTACAACCGGAACGTGTTTCCCGATCTGAAGGTCACCTGGGGCACCTACCCCAATAATCTCGGACATACCGACTTTCCGGGGTGCTTTCGCTGCCATGATGGATCGCACTCCACATCCGATAAGAAGATGACGATCACGCAGGACTGCAACACCTGCCACGAGCCGCTGGCGATTGAAGAAGCAAACCCCGGGGTATTGAAAACGCTGGGACTCGCAGACCTCATCGCCAGCCTGCAAAGGCAGGCAGGAAAGGCGCCGTCACAATAAGGGAATTTCTAGCAGGTTGGGGGCGTATCCCTCCATCAGTATTACGCGGCGCAAGCTTCCACCATTTCGAAACAAAGGAGACAGCATGAAACGTCTTACTGCGGATCAGGTGAAACTGGGATTCATCGGCTTGGGTAACATGGGAAGCCGGATCGCACATCGCCTGCTTGATCACGGATACCAACTCACCGTATACGATATCGACGCCGCTAAGGCGCATGCTATCGTCGCCAAGGGCGGCGTTCTTGCGAAGAACATTCCTGAGCTGGCACAGAGCGCCGACCTGGTTCTCTCCTGCCTGACCAACGATGAAGCGGCGGAGAGCGTTTATACGGATCCGGAGGGAATGTTTGCCGTGGCGCGACCAGGGACCGTCGTGCTCGAGATGAGCACCATCTCTCCAGAGACCTCACGCGAATTGCACCGGCTCGGCGCCAGGCGTGGCATCGAGGTCATGGATGTTGCCATCTCCGGCAGCACGCCTGCCGCCGAGCAAGGTACCCTCACGCTGCTGGCCGGCGGCAACCGGGAGCTCTTCCGCGCGGCTAAGCCAATCTTCCAGGCGATTGCAAAACAATCCTTTCTTATCGGAGATCCCGGCTCTGGAACAACCATGAAGTTGGTCGTCAATTCCTTGCTGGGGGCCGGCATGCAAGCCATCGCTGAGGCAGTGGTCTTAGGGGAGAAGGCTGGTCTCGATCGCGACCGGTTGCTCGAGGTCCTGGCAAAGACAGCCGTGGTCGCTCCGGCCCACGTGGGAAAACTGGCGAGGATAGCGGCCAACGATTACGGTCCGCAGTTTCCCTTGCGCCTAATGCACAAGGATTTTCAGCTGATTCTGGAGGCAGCGGCACAAGAGAAGGTCGCCATGCCCACTACAGAAGCGGCGTTTCGCGTCAATTCCGACGAGCTGGCACGCAGTGGCGAAGAGGACTTCTCGGCGGTCGTGCGACGCATGGAAGAGGTGTCGGGTGTCGCATCTGTTCACTCATCCGCGAACGCAAGTTGATTTTGCTGCGATAGAGAGGCCAATGGTGGGCGAAACAGCCGCGCAGCCGGGGTGGAGGAGCGGCAGCACAGTTGCGAGACAGTCTCTACCAGCCGGATCAAACCGGGTAGTGTCCTAACCTTGCGGAATTAGGACAGTACCTCAAACCGTGATCTCACCCCTGCGGCTGATATATTGCTTTCGTCAAGGGCCACGGTCAACCGATGCTATCGCTGAAGCACATCCTCGTCGCGATGGATTTCTCGCCTGTCTCCATCGTCGCGCTGCGCCACGCTCTGGGCATCGCGCGCCGTTACCACTCGACCGTGTCCCTGCTCCACGTCATCGATCCGTCCGTTTACGGTTTAGCCGGGCCGGATGGGATCTCGGCTGAAACTGAGACCGCACTGCGTGAGGCCGAACAGATCGAGGCTGGTCTTCGGCGTGCCGGCAGCCTCGAAGGGCTGAAGCTTGACATTGACGTAAGAGTGGGACCGGTCTGGAGAACGATCGCCGAGACAATTGAAGACAAACCCTCCGCGGCACTTGTGCTCGGCACTCACGGTCGGACCGGGCTCCGAAAACTGGCGCTCGGTTCGGTCGCGGAGTGCGCCTTCCGCGAAGCGCCCTGCCCGGTGATGACCGTTGGGCCCAGGGTGTTGCAGTCCAAGTCCGGCGGCGCGGAAGCCAAACATTTCCTGGTTCCAACCGATCTCTCGTCAGAATCGCTGGAGGCACTGCCTTACGGGACCTCGTTAGCCGAAGCCACTCAGGGAGACGTGAGCCTGCTCTATGTTCGCGACTTCGGATCGCAGGATAAGGACCGCGACACGGCGTCGGTCGAAGCGGCGAATGTTCGCCTGCGAGAGCTTCTCCAACTACATCCGCACGCGCAAGCGACCACGCCGTTCATCGTGAAAACCGGTTCGCCGCCCGAAGTCGTGGTCGGGTTTGCCCAGGAGCATCGGATCGACTTGATCGTGATGGGCCGCCGCGCCTGGGCCGAAGACAGCCCGCCGATGTGGCGAACCGCCTACGCTATCGTTACCCAGGCCCCGTGCCCGGTGCTATCGATGAAGTCCTCAACTGACTTGGATGGGGAAGCCGCAAGCTCCGGACAAGCGCCCCGAACGTGATAAACTGTGATGTCGGCTGGGTGGGATGAAGTGCCACAATAAATCACAATTTTTCTGTCGTAGCGAGACATGATATTTACTTTATAGGTAATTGTACCTGTCCAGTGGGAAATTACTTGGAATTAGAAGAACACGGCAAATCCTGCGCTGAGCGCCAGGAGGAGAGCGGCCATGAGGTAAATCAACCTAGGTGCCAAATTTTTAAACCACTATATTGCCATACGTATGAAAACTAAAATACCAATTGAACGCTCCAGGAAGCCCCAGGATAGCCGCGATGGCCTCGGATGGTAGTTGGGGCCGTTCAAGCGAGCCAGAATCGCTGGAATCGCCTGCTAGGGCCACTAGCGTCGATTTCCCTATTTGGGAAAGGTTTCCCTTCCAGCGCTTGACCACTTCCAAGGCCTCGATCAACCTGCTTCCCTGCGAAATTGTACTTGCCACCCGCGGATAAGACTTCCTTCCCGATATCCCGAAAGCGCAAGGCGCTCATGCCATGAGAGGCGAGTGCCAGCCAGTTGGCACCTGGTGCACGCCTCTGGCACGACGGTCCGTTGCCTCACTCCAGTCCGCTGGCTAAGGTCTTTGCATTGAGTCGCTTGCGACCACTAATGGCCTTGGCGTGATCTGGTATGTCGCTTGCAATTCTGCAAGGCAATGTGACGCGTATGCGAGGAGTTGGGGTGCAGAGGCCAGCAAGACAAGCCAGGCTGTCAGCCGGTTGGCAAAGATACCAACGGCGGGCGCCGGCCGGTGACGGCGGCTCGTCACCGGCACTAGAGACTGGGATCGAACCGCGCTGCGTTTGCTCCTCCCCGTCGGTGATGTGGGAAGGCGAATACTTCTGCATTGCCACTGCGATCTTAGCGATAAGTGCTGCGGCGCGATGGCGTCGCGGACCCCAGCGACAAATGAAGAACTTGCAGACACATTTGCTCCACGTCGTCGCCAACATACTAAGCCCCAAGTGGGGCTCGAAAAAGGAAGGATATGGCAATGAGAGTAGCTGACCTGCTGGTGGATGTTTTGTTGGAAGCAGGAGTTAAGAGAATTTACGGCGTGAGCGGCGACTCGCTGAACGGAATCACGGATTCGATTCGCACCCACAAACAGATCGAATGGATTCATGTGCGCCATGAGGAGGTGGCGGCTTTTGCCGCTGGGGCAGAAGCGCATCTGACGGGGAGCCTGGCGGTCTGCGCCGGCAGCTGCGGCCCCGGCAATCTGCACCTGATCAACGGGCTTTACGATTGCCACCGTAGCCGTGTCCCCGTCCTGGCTATCGCGGCGCAAATTCCCAGCGCTGAAATCGGCAGTGGATATTTTCAGGAGACTCATCCTGAGCACCTCTTCGCCCAGTGCAGCCACTATTGCGAACTGGTCTCGCAGCCGTCGCAGATGCCCCGCGTACTGGAGATTGCGATGCAGACGGCCATCTCGCGACGGGGTGTTGCGGTAGTTGCTCTGCCTGGCGATGTGGCGTTGCGAGATGCCGTCCACGAAAAACCCAGGGTGCATTTTACTGAGGCCAGGCCGACGGTCTGTCTCTCCGAAGACGAGCTCAACATACTCGCCGACCTACTGAACCACTCGGAAAGGATCACCATTCTCGGCGGCGCCGGCTGCGCCGGAGCTCATGACGAACTGCTCCAACTCGCGGGCAAGCTACAGGCCCCCATCGTCCATGCCATGCGGGGTAAGGAGTTCATTGAGTACGACAACCCGTTCGACGTCGGTATGACCGGTCTGCTGGGGTTCTCTTCCGGCTATTTCGCGATGATGAACTGTGACCTGTTGCTGATGATCGGGACCGACTTCCCGTATCAGCAGTTCTATCCTCAGGACGCCACCATTGTGCAGATCGATGTTCGCGGCGAACAGCTCGGACGCCGTGCCAAGCTTGACTTCGGCTTCGTGGGTGACACGAAAACTACCCTGCAGGCCCTTTTGCCGAAGTTGAAGCAGAATCCATATGAAGCGCATTTGAAGAGGGCCCTGCAGCAGTATCGCGAAGCCCGCAAGGGGCTCGACGACCTGGCGAGAGGCGAGCCCGGGAAGAAACTGATCCATCCTCAGTATGTTGCGCGGGTGCTCGATAAGCTCGCAGCCGAAGACGCAATTTTCACCTGTGACGTGGGAACTCCGACCATCTGGGCCGCCCGCTATCTCAGAATGAACGGGAAACGACGGATAATCGGTTCCTTCACCCACGGATCGATGGCCAACGCTCTGCCTCAGGCGATGGGCGCGCAGGCCAGTCATCCTGGCCGGCAGGTGATCGCGATGGCGGGTGATGGCGGCCTGGCGATGCTGATGGGCGACCTGCTCACGCTTCGCCAACATCAGGTGCCGATAAAGATAATCGTCTTCAAGAACGACGCGTTGGGATTCGTCGAGCTGGAAATGAAGGCGACCGGCATCCTGGATTTCACCACGGACCTGCGCAACCCCGATTTCACAAAGATCGCGGAAGGAGCCGGCATTCTCGGCCTGAAGGCGGAAACTCCGGATCAGGTCGAACCCATGATCGCGCGAGCTCTCAGTTACAACGGCCCCGCGTTGGTCGAGGTTCCAGTGGCCCGTCAGGAACTCTCGATGCCGCCAACGATTACTTATGAGCAAGCCAGAGGGTTCGGCCTGTTCATGCTCAAAGCGGTGCTCAACGGACGTGCTGACGAGGTCGTCGATCTCGCCAAGGTCAACCTTCTTCGCTAGCGTCAGTGAGTTTGGGGTATTTACATGACAACGCAACCAATCACGGCCTCCCCCATTACCTGCGAAGCAACCAGCGCATCGCGCATTCGGGCCTTCCAACTCGCCTGGGGACTGGCTTTGTGTTTTTACTTTCTCGAATATGCGGCCAGATCGGCCCCTGCCGTCATGATCCCGCACCTGTCGCTGGCATTCGGCGCCACCGCGGTCGGCGTCAGTGCCATTCTCGGGAGTTACTACTACACCTATTCGCTTAGCAGCCTGATTGCCGGTGCGGCGCTGGACCGGGTCGGTGCGAAAAAGGCTGTGCCGATAGGCATTTTCATCCTGGCGGTGGGCTGTCTGCTCTTTAGCTTGTCGAGGGCGATGGCTGGATACTCTGGCAGGCTGCTGCAAGGCGCCGGCTCGGCCTTTGCTTTTACCGGCGCAGTCTATCTCGCCACGCATGGTTTTTCGGCGCGCTGGCTGGCCACCGCCATCGGCGTCACCCAGTGTCTGGGGATGCTGGGAGGAGCGGCAGGTCAGTTCGTGGTGGGACCTTTGCTCGAGCGTGGCGTTGCCTGGCAGACGGTTTGGCATTCGCTTGGCATTGCAAGTATCGCGATTGGTGTGTTGCTGTTCGCAACTACTCCGGCCGAAACCCGGCCGCAAAGCGCGAGTTCCGGCTGGGCATCCGTGCTGCGTCCTTACGCGGTCGTATTTCGAAACCCGCAGTCGTACCTGTGCGGAGCAGTGGCAGGACTCCTGTTTGTGCCGACGACCATCGGCGACATGACTTGGGGGGTTGCCTTCTTTCAGCGCGATCGGATGTTCAGCTATCACAACGCCGTGGTTACAGGTTCCCTGATTCCACTGGGGTGGGTGATTGGTTGTCCCCTGCTCGGCTGGCTGGCGGACCGGATCGGCCGCCGCAAGCCTGTGCTCATGGGAGGTGCGACCGTCATGCTGTTGTCTGCCGCCGGCATTGCTTTCACGACCAGCCACACCGCCGCGGCAGCAGGCTGCTTGATTTTCGGAATTGCCTCCGGCGCGGCGATGATTCCATACACCATCATCAAGGAAGTCAATCCCGACGAGGTTAAGGGTAGCGCTACCGGCGGGATTAACTTTCTCACCTTCGGAGTCACCGCCCTCGTAGGACCCATCTTTGCCGACTACATCGGCAAAGGTATCGCCAGCACGCCCAACCATGTCGCCCACTTTCGCGAGAGTGGCGCGTTTTGGATGATCAGCATAATGGCGGCGATGCTGTTGAGTATCTTTCTGCGCGAGACGGGGCACGCGCGGGGAAGGGCATAATCCGGGGGCTCCTCGATACGAAGATGCTTCGCTGTCTCTTCGCATCCATGTTTCTTGCAGCCGCCGGGGTGTTTATGAATCCGGGTGCCGTGTTCGGCAATCCGTAAGCAGCAATAATGACGTTCCAAAAAATATAGGAGCCTGACATGGCAGCTTCTCCCATATCTTCTCCAACCCCAGCGCCAACGCCCAAACCCGCGCCTACAGAGACGCCGGGAGAGGGCGAACACACTCCAGTGAAGAGCACGCCTAAGTGGCAGAAGTACCTGACTCCAGTGCTGGTACTGCTGCTGGCTATCGCCGTGGTAGCCACGGTCACGTGGAACTGGAATGCGTGGGAGGGCGGTAAGGTCGACCAGGTCACCGATGATGCCTATGTCCGTGGCGACCTTACGCCACTCAGTACCAAGGTCGCCGGCATCGTGCGAACTGTACTTGTCTCCGATTACCAACAGGTACACAAAGGAGAACTCCTGGTCGAGCTGCAGGACGATGACTACCAGGCACAGGTTGCTCAGGCCAGTGCCGCAGTGGAGGCTGCCAAGGCCGCCATAGAGAACAACCTTCGCCAGCGTCAACTCCAGGACGCCCGCATAGACAGGGCATTGGCAGGAATCGACCAGGCCAAGGCACAGATAGCGGCGGCCCAAGCCGGCAAGGAAGCTGTAGACGCCGACCTGGTGCGCGCGCGCTCTGAACGCAAGCGCCAGGAGGGACTGTTCCAGACGCACTCCACCACACAGCAGAGGGTTGAAGTAGCTGTTGCTGACGAGGAGCGTCTTGCTGCGCAGTATGCCAGCCGCGATGCCGACCTCGCCCAAGCTAAAACAATGCTACGCAGTAATGACCTGGCAGCCGAAGCCGAACGGCGTGCCAAGACAGTATTGGAGTCTCAGGAACTGCAACTCGTCGCTGACCTCCGCGCCAAGGAGGCGAATCTAACAGTAGCGCAGGTAAACCTTGGCTATACCAAGATCTATGCCCCGGGAGACGGCAGCGTAGGGGAACGCCAAGTCCGTCCCGGACAGTTGGTTTCTCCGGGGACGCAGGTGATTGCCTTCATCGATAAGACCAAGTGGGTACAGGCGAATTATCGCGAGACACAGTTGACCAATGTCAAAGTTGGAGATAAGGCGGAACTCCGTTTCGATGAATACCCAGGACAAGTCATCCACGGCAAAGTCATCGAGATTGCTCCGGCCAGCGGATCGCAGTTCGCGTTATTGCCGCCAGACAACGCGACCGGCAACTACACGAAGGTCGTACAGCGAATCCCGGTGAAGATTGCGCTCGACGATACCAACCTCGCTACAAAGTTACGTCCGGGCCTTTCGGTTGTCGCTACTGTCCGGACGAGAAAATAACATGGCTGCCGCGACCGCCATATCCCGCCCCCCGACAGCGGAACAGATCGCGCGCGCAACGGCGATGGCGATTCCCTTTCAGATTTCCGCCCGGCCCCTGTTAGGGATTGTCGGCGTCCTCATTGGGGCCGCACCTCGTCACCCTCACCGCCCGCATGCTGAGCTTGGGGATGGCGGACCTGAGAGGTCACGTTGGCATTAGTTACGACCAGGGCGCATGGCTCGACAGCGCCTATAACGCGGCCCTCATGTTTATCGGGCCCTTTATCGTCTACATCGGAGGTCTGATAGGACCCCGCCGCATCCTTCTGTTTGCGGCAGCAGTATTTACCGTGACCTGCGCCTTCCTGCCGCTCATACACAGCTATAGTCTGCTGGTTGCGGCATTGATTGTCGCCGGGCTGACGTCAGGCACCTTTTACCCGCTCACCCTGACTTTCGCGCTTCGCATTAGTCCCCTGCGATACCTGCCAATCACGATGGCGTTCTATGCCACGTGTATCGACGGGGCAGTTAATATAGCGCCATCACTCTATGGCTGGTACCGCGACCATCTTTCATGGCATTGGATGTTCTGGAATTCGGCCGTCATCGCGCCGCTGATGTTCGTCTGTATTTACTACGGGATACCTCCCGCTCCGCCTCGGAAGAAGGACGGCCCTGCGCCACCCAGCTTCGTAGGGTTCCTGTACCTGAGCGCCGGATTGGCCCTGATATTCATTGCCCTCCAACAAGGCGAGAGACTCGACTGGTGGCGCTCCGGGGTATACAACGGCTTGTTTTGGTCCGGAGCCTTCTTGCTAGCGTGCGCGCTCATACGGCGAATGCGCGGTTCCAACTGGATGGTGGCGCTCCGTTATCTCTGGAAATGGAACACTGTCCTGCTGGGCAGCCTGCTCTTCTGGTTCCGCTTCACTCTCACCTTAACCATCATCCTGATTCCGGAGTCTCTCGCCATCCATGGTTTCGAAGCTAATCAGATTGGCCCGGCCATCATCTGGAGCGCACTTCCGCTGCTGCCGGTCGCGCTTATCGCAGGGCTTCTGATGCTTCGCGGGCTCGATCCACGGCTGCTTTTCGCTGCCGGGCTGGCATGCACCGCCCTTGCCGCTATCTTGGGCGCTCAATACACCAGTGCGTGGGCGGCAGAAAATTACTACCGCACCGAGCTGCTCATCGGCGTTGGGCAATCGTTTTCTCTCATAGGGCTGGTGGGATGCATCATCTTGCAGGGAATCTTCACGGGGGGGTTGGCGAAACCCCAGTGGATCCTGACATTTTCGGCGTTCTTTCACACCATTCGCTTATTTGGTGGAACCGCCGGGGCCATCTACATGGGCCACTTCCTGGCCGACCGCGAAAAGCTGCACTCCAACCTTTTGGGCTTGCACGTGAGCCAGGGAAGCTGGATCACGGACTGGAACCTTCATGCCATGACCGCAGGACTCTTCGGAAAATCGTCCGGACTGCCATCGGCCGGGGCGCGTGCGGTCGATCTTATCGCCGCCCGGCTGCGTCTTCAGGCGTATTCGCTGAGCCTGATTGACGGGTTCCTGTTGGTCGCGTGGACTTGCGCCATCGCCCTCATTCTCGTCGCCCTGCTCCGCAAGGCACCTTTGAACTACGGAGACCTTGCCAAGCTTCAGCCGGTTAAGGAGGAGAAGTCATGAAACGGAAAATAGAGCTCTTGCTGGTCGCTCTGGCGCTCGCGCGCGCTCTCGCCTTTGCCGGAGAGCCGAGCGATAGCGCTCCCCCTCGCCACATCAGCTTGCACGAGGCCATCGAGTTGGCGCTTCAGCATAATCATAACGTTCGCATCGCCGCCTACAAGGTCGAGGAGAAACAGCACACAAAGGAAGCTGCGAAAAGCGCTTATTTCCCGACCATCCGAAATGACAGCAGCGTCATACACCTGACCGATACACAACTGATACAAATCTATGCGGGCAGTCTGGGCACGGTCGCAGGCAGCCCGGTTCCCGCTGCAAATTCGATCATTAACCAGGGTGGGCGTAACCTGGTGACCAGCGGCACCCAGCTTACCCAGCCCCTGACCACAATGCTGAAAATCAAGCCCGCGAACGACATGGCGCAGGCGGAGCTGAAGGCCTCCCGCGAGCGGGCGCAGCAAACTGAGAACGATGTGGCGCTGAACGTTCACATGCTCTATTACAAGGTCTTGATCGCGGAGGTCCACCGGACCGCAATGGAAGCCAGGATCAAGGCGTCGCAGGACCTGCAAAAGGAACGGGTGGAGCAGGTGAAATTCGGGAGCGCGCTGGAGGAGCAGGCGATCGAAAGCCGCGCCCAACTGCTGCAGGCAAAACAGGAGCTGCTGACCACCGACCTACAGCTTTCCGACCTTAGATTGCAGCTTAACGATGCCATGGGGCTGCCACTCAACACTGCGCTGGATCTCGATCCCAACACGGTGGAATTCCAGGAAATCTGCAAGCGCGAAACCTGTGTGACTCAGGCCCTCGCCTCGCATCCGGAGATCGTCGCGGCGCGCGACGAGGTAGAGAAGGCCAACGCCGCCGTCCGCCTGGCCAAGGCCGACATCCGGGTGCCGGATGTCGAGGCCTTTGCGCGCTACAGCTACCAGGACAACGTTCCGTTTCTGGCCCGCAATTTCGGCAGTTTCGGGATTCACTTTGGCTACGACCTCTTCGACTCAGGGCGCAAGCGGGCGATCCTCCGCGAGCGTGAGGCCCAGCTTTCGCAAGCCCAAGAGAACCTTGCCCGGGTCACGGACGAAGTTTCGGTCGAAGTACAGACCGCTTACAACAAGGTGGAACGGACCCAGGAAATGCTGAAGGTGTCCCAGGAACTGCTGGCGCTGCGCACCGAATCCAACCGGGTGGTGCAACAAGAACTGGTACAGGGAGAGGCCCTCAGCTCCCAGGCTGACACGGCCACCGCGCAGGAGTTCGACGCGAAGACGCTGCTTCTGCAGTCCCAGTTGGACTACACACAGGCGAACGACGAGATCATTCATGCCATGGGCCGCACACCGGAATAGGGTGGGGCTGAGAGTCTGCATGAGAATGGCGCTCGGCGAGGCAGGGTGGAGTGAATCCTCGGAGAACCAGCCCCGCGGGGGGCGGCTCAGTTTAGCCCGGCACGGAGGCGAAGGCGGAGTGCTGGGTAGAGTGGGAATGAGCCTAAATCCCGGCAGGGACGGCACGGTATCTACACACACTCGGAAGTCTCGCCTGCGTTACCTGCTGGCGCTTGTTTTTGCTCTCTTGGCCTGCTGCCCCAGCCTACAGTCCGCCGAAGCCCCGTCCAATCGGTTTCTAATCGTGTCCGACATTCACTTCAATCCGATGGCCGATCCTTCCCTGGTCGCGGCTCTGGCCGCAGCAGATCCCACGCAGTGGGAGGCGATCCTGGAGCGATCGAAGCTCATCCGCTTCAGCCAGTACGGCCAGGATACGAATTGGTGGCTCCTGCGCTCGGCGTTGGACCAGATGCGAACGACTCTGCCGCGTCCGGCTTTCATCATGTTGCCCGGCGACCTGTTGGCGCACGACTTTCCCCAGACCTTCGCGAAGATTACTCGCGACAACGATCGCGAACACTATCGCGTCTTTGTGCTCAAGACGCTGGATTTTCTGGCACTGCAATTCCGCCAGCGATTCGGAGACGCAAAGATCCTGGTAACGCCGGGCAATAACGACGAGGAGTGCGGGGACAACAGCATGCAGGCCCATGGGAGATTCCTGAACGACACCGCTGAACTCGCCCGTGAGACCGTGGAGGCAGGTCCTGGGTTCAAGAAGGAATGGAAGGAAATGGGCATCTACAATGTGCCCCACCCGGCGATTCCGGGTGTCCGCGTAATCTCGCTGAACACGGCATTTTTCTCTTACCGATATCAGCCCGCCAGCTTCGGCCAGGGCTGTGCTCCCGTGGCCTCCAATACGGCCGGCGACCTTCTGGCGTGGCTGAAGTCAAGCCTCGCCGCGGCCAGGCAGGCCCACCAAAAGGTCTGGCTTCTGTTTCACGTTCCGCCGGGAATCGACGTTGCCGCGACGATGCATGAGTATGAATCCCTCGCCAGGGAGAACCCTTCGGCGGCTGGCGCCGCGTGTTCAAAAGCTGTCGTGCCCCTATGGAATCCGGAATGGACTTCGCAGTTTGATAGTTTGCTGGAAAATTACCAGGATACTGTCATAGCAAGTTTTGCCGGACATACTCACACCGATGAGTTCAGGCTAATTGGAACTCCGGGCCCTAAGGAACAATTCATCCTCATTAACCCACCAATTACGCCGGTCGATAACCGTAACCCAGCGTTTCGAGTTGTAATCTTCAACCGTGATGGCAGTCTTGCCGACCAGTCAACCTACTACTTGACTAATCTAAAACAGGCAACCAGCAAAGCTAAGGGAGAATGGGCAAAAGAGTATACATTCTCGCAGGAATGGAAAGTGAAGCAGATTAGCGCCGCAAGCCTGGAAAGCATCTACAGGCAAATAGGGACTAACCAAAATACTCGGGAGCGATGGATGAAGCTATATAACGTTTCCAGTCCCGCCGCGAAGATATCGCCCGGCCAGGTGGGCGGGCTTTATTGCGCCATAGCATCGCTCGACGAGGAAGCCTACAAGAGCTGTTATTGCAGAAGTGCATCGGGTCGGGACGGGCGGTGAGGTTGGTAGTGCGGCGCTTCAGTGCCGCGTTAAGGGCGCCAAAAACGCGGGCCTGGAGGCCCCCACAACCCGATCAGTTGACAGTGCAGGGTTCTAAGCGCCTGCTCCACCAGATGCAAGGGGCGTCGCGGATTCAGTTAGCCCCGGCGGCTCTGGTAGCGTGGGTGGCGGCAACGGGTGAACTGAGGGGAAATCCTAGAGCGCGCCAACCCTGCAGCCCTCCGGCCAGCGGGCGGACATGCTTCACTCCCTTACTCATAAGTAAACGAGCCACCCGCGCGCTGCTGATTTCGTTCGGACAGGAGCAATAAAGCACAACCTCACGACCTCGCCAATCGTCCGGTATGGGCGTGTCTCTATATTGTCCCAGACGCCGGCCATCGAGATGGACCGCCCCCGGAATGCCTGCCGCGCGTGAAGCCCGATGAAAGACGCAACCCTGAACATCTACAATGACGGGCCTTTCTCCGCGGTCCAACTCGCGCTTAAGCTGCTCGGGAGTAATTCTGGCCAAGCGAAGCTCCAGCACCAGTCGGTACCAGTAAATCACCCTGCGAACAATCATGACGGCTATCAGCAGGAGCACAATGACCGTCACGATGGCTCCCATATGCTTGGCGTAAGCAACCGCCTTGTCCAGTTGCTGGTAGAAGACAAAACCGAGGCCGGCATACAGGCCCGCCCAGAGCGTCGCGCCGATGCCATCGAAGGACATGAAACGGGGCAGGCTGGTGCCCGACATGCCGGCAAGAGGAGGGGCAATTGCGTCGAGTCCAATCACAAACTTGGCGACGACCAGTGCTTTCGTGCCGTACCGGGCAAAAAGCCGCTTGACACGCGCGGCATTGGAGTCGGAGGCTGACGAAAAGCGGTGAATGAAGTGCACGACATCGTCGCCGCGTCGCCGCCCGGCTTCGAACCAGACCAGGTCGGCCAGCACGCACCCTGCTACGCCAAGACCGACGACCAGCGCCAGGTTTAATTTGCCGTTGCCCGCCAAGGCCCCGGCTGCAAGCAAAAAGAGGATCGCCGGCACCGGCAGACAAAGCTGCCGCGCAAAAACGGAAGCAAACACCACCGGATAGCCGTGCCGGGCGAGATATTGGACGATTTCGTTCATATGATCGACATGGTCAGGTGCGAATCATAATTGTGCTTCGGTCTTCGTCATGGTTGCTGGTTTGCGTGGGATACAGGGTCTTGTTCAGCCCACTCTTCACTTTGGGCGCCACCTTCAGCCCTCAAGGATGGATTCCTGATTGCTCCGAGCA
The DNA here is from genome assembly GCA_963791975.1 of uncultured Acidobacteriaceae bacterium. Lineage (GTDB taxonomy): Bacteria > Acidobacteriota > Terriglobia > Terriglobales > Acidobacteriaceae > Bog-257. The sequence goes on from CAWBUJ010000001.1 coordinate 1,605,244, forward strand.
GCCTGGGGGCCCGGCACGCACCGATGATGTGCAGGCGAAAGGCCAAGCGCCAGCAGGAGCCTGGCCGTCTCGCAAGTAGGGTAGATGCCTATACTTGAGTCTTGCTGCTGCCTTCAGGTTGGCACTTGCAGTCTGCTGGGGGCCCGGCAGGTGCCGAACCGTTGGCACCCATGGCGAAGCGATAAATTTGGCTTTTCAGGAGCTTGCAAATGGCGAGTGGGTTACTCTCTAGCTAAAGTCCGGAGATTCCCGAGTGTGGTCTGCACGTACAAGGCAGGTGAATCCGATGGCGATTGGCGAATTGCGAAAACTGATTATTGCGACCGAGAACCCGGCAACCATTATGCACTCGGCCAGGACTGCGGTCGCCGCTGTGGTGTCCCTGCTGGTGGCCCACTTGTTTCGCCTGCCGGAGGCCTACTGGGCTTCGATCACAACCTTAATTGTCATGCAATCGACCCTGGGAGCGGCGCTGCCCATCTCAGCGCAGCGCTTCGCCGGAACCGCTGTAGGCGCGGCCGTCGCAGCGCTGATTGGCACGTATTTTCCGGGCAATGTTCTGATTTTCGGCATCGCTGTTTTCGCGATTGGACTTGTGTGTGCTGCGCTTGGAGTGGAGCGCAGCGCCTATCGCTATGCCGGTATCACCCTGGCGATTGTGATGCTCGTTCCCCGCCCCCACAACGAATGGGTGATAGCGCTCCATCGCTTCCTTGAGGTCTCGATAGGAATCGCTGTGGGCCTGGCGGTTACCGCACTCTGGCCCGAACGCAAGTTTGAGCAATCCGCTGCATAGGATCCAACAGCACCACCTTAAAGCTAACAGTCGCCGACGTTCGTGAACAGGCAGCGCGAGTCCGGTCGCTGCGGTTCTTCGGTCTGCCGCATTGGGCAGCAGCAGAGGGAGCACCGCACGGTGCTGAGGCGCATTCCGTCCTCGAATTGTTTCAGGTGGCCGCAGTGACAGCGGTACAGCAAGTCGGCTTCACTCGTGGTCCGGTTGTTCTTCATTCCCATCCTCGATTTTGCCCTTTGCGCAATCGTCTGCTCCGGCCATGGGAGGGCAGGGATTCAATTTGTCCCGTCTTTGCGCAGGCCCGGTCCGAGTTCGAAAACCCGAGTCCAACTCAGCGGGAACGCTTGCGCGGGGCGGCCAGGCTCTCCCAGACCTCCCGCCAATCCGTTCCGCATTGGCCCTGGCACTGGAATTCCTGCGAGCGTCCACCCATTCGCCCGCCGCATCCGGGACAGACCCAATTCCGAATTGCGGACACGTAGTCCGCGCTGATACCAGTAGCTGCCGCGTTGATCAACTGCATACGCTCCTCCTAAAACCGGTCTGCATCGGCTCTCTGGCCGGTGCTCCTACACAGCTCGCACTGCTGGGAACCTTCCCGGGCCAGCAGTCAAACCAGTTATTAGCTGGCCCTATCTGAGCTAGAGCACGTGGGATGCCAGGGTGGGCTTCAGCTAGAGTCAGAGAACCTGCTCGAATATTCAGGAGTTAGAAGGATGGGACCCGATCGTCGCTATTCGAAACCACGAACGGCAATTGCGATTCCCTGGCAGGTGTTGACCGATTGACACTGTCTTCAGTCAGACCGATACGGATAGGAACACAAAAGAAGGCGGGACACTCAGGGGTTTGCCGACTGGCACAGTCATCAGGAAGGGCGAATGAGCAGCTTGCTGACAGCCTAAACCGCTCGAAAGCGGCCCTTGTTGATCTTTAGCGATCGGATCTTCGATTCCAGAGTGGATGGGGGTACGCCTAGCTTGGCTGCCGCCCCGCTAGGCCCAGCTACCCGGCCTCTGGTTTCCGCCAACGCAGCCTCGATCGCGTCTCTCTCCGCTGCAGATTTTTCGTCGATCGACTGATAGGTTTGGGAGGGTTGAACAAACTCCTGAGCGAGGCAGCTCTCGTCGATCGTGAGGTCCTCGGTTTGACAAACAATTACAGAACGTTCAATCACGTTCTGGAGCTCGCGAATGTTGCCCGGCCAGGAGTACGACTTCAGCAGCTCCAGAGTATTCTCACTCACATTGCTTATGTTCTTCCCGGCCCTGCTTGCATAGTGCTGAAGGAAATATTCGACCAGCAGAGGAATGTCCTCTTTGCGTTCGCGTAGAGCAGGAACCTGAATGGGAAAAACGTTGAGGCGGTAAAACAGGTCACTGCGAAAGCTGCCGGCGGCTATGGCCGCCCGCAAGTCGCGATTGGTCGCAGCAATCACGCGCACGTCGGCTCGAATTACTTGACTTCCTCCCAAACGCTCAAACTCCCGCTCCTGCAAGACCCGCAACAGGGCGATCTGGGTCTCTGCGGGCAAATCTCCGACTTCGTCAAGGAAGATTGTGCCTTCCTCCGCAAGCTCAAAGCGGCCAGGATGGCGTTGTAGCGCCCCGGTGTAGGCGCCCTTCTCATGCCCGAATAATTCCGAGGCGATCAAGTCACGCGGGATGGCAGCGCAATTCATCTTCACGAAGGGCTTCTTTGATCGACGCGACCGCTCGTGGATCGCTTGTGCTACGAGCTCTTTGCCGGTACCAGTTTCTCCCAAAATCAGCACCGTCGACTCCGATGGTCCAACGATCTTGATCTGGTTGCGGACGACATTCAATGCGGCGCTCGCGCCAACAATCTGTCCCAAGCCGCTTCTTGCGCCACTTCCCGCCTCCCGGCCCCTTTGTTGTCGCGCAATTCCCCGGTGGATGGCCGCGAGGAGGACTTCATCGCTGACAGGTTTGGTCAGGAACTCAAGCGCGCCTGCTTTCATGGCTTGCACCGCCATCGGAATGTCGCCCTGCGCGGTGAGAAAAATAATTGGCATCTCGCAATCGCTGTTGGCAAGCTCCTGTTGCAGGTCGAGCCCACTCAGTCCGGGAAGGTGCACATCCAAGACCAGGCAACTGGGCACACCCTTGCGCCGGCCGGCCAGAAACTCTTGCGCAGAGGCAAAGACCTCCGCCCGCCAGCCCGCTGAGCGAACCAGACTTCCAACCGCTTCGCGGACTGACAAGTCATCGTCGACGATATAAATCGGGGGATTCATCTCACTCATGGGGCGCACCCTTCTGCCGGGACAACGGTTGGCGACGCAATCTCGCCGGCTCCGGATGGGTTAGGTCAGATGTTGCGTTACCTATGTTCATCACGGTTAATCATCATTCCAACGGTTGCGGCTTGCGATCTCAACCTTTACTTCGAACCCAAAGCCGAATCCATTGCATTCAGCAAGACCGCCTCGCTGACCGGTTTAATCAGGTATTCCACGGCGCCATTTCGAAGCGCTCGCGCCCGGACTTCCTCGTCGGATTCATGGGCCGTCATAAAAATGATTGGCACCTTAACACGCCTGGCCTTCAATTCGCCCTGAAGCTCAGGCCCACTCATTCCCGGCATGCGAACGTCGAGAATCAAACAATCGGTATTAAGAAGCTGTTCTGAATGCAAGAACTCTTCGGCCGAAGGGAATACCTTAACCTGGAATCCGACAGACCGAATGAGAGCCTGTAGGGACTCCCGCACGGACTCGTCGTCGTCAACAACGGAAATAACGGGAGCATGAGTCATCGCGACCCTTTCATCGTCATAGTTTCATTCTTCTGTCGAGGAATCAATTATCCCTTGGTATAGGTGAGCAAACGGCTGCCGGCTCTGGCCAGCAGCCTGAAGAGCGGGTCTATTTTCGAATCACAGTCCGGGGCGGGTGATGCCGAGCTTCTTCATGCGGAACTGCAGGGTCGAGCGGTTCAATCCCAGCCGCATGGCTGCGCCGTTCGGTCCGGCAAGCACCCAGCGAGTCTTCTTCAGGGTTGCCAGAATGTGCGCCCGTTCAGCCTCTTCCAGGGTCTGCGGCTTCCAACCATCCGCCGCGGGAACAAGCCGGGACAGATCGCCAACCGGAACCTTCAATTCTGGACCGGGAGCTCAGAATCACTGCTCGCTCGATCACGTTCTCCAGTTCCCGGACGTTCCCTGGCCAACTGTAGTTGATGAGGGCGTCCATACCCTGCTTGGGCACGCTTTCAATGTTTCGGTTCATGCGTTTGGAAAAGCGCTGGACGAAATGCTGCACCAGCAACGGGATGTCCTCCCGCCGCTCGCGCAGTGCGGGGACCCGGACGGGAAACACATTTAAGCGGTAGAAAAGATCGGAGCGGAATTTCTGCTCCTGTACCAGAGCGCCAAGATCCCGGTTGGTGGCGGCGATCAGCCGAGCGTCCGTGGTGAGAGTGCGCGAGCTTCCCAGACGTTCGAACTCGCGCTCCTGCAACACGCGCAGCAGTTTGGGCTGCAGCTCGAGCGGAATCTCGCCGATCTCGTCCAGGAAGATGGTCCCGCGATTGGCCAGCTCAAAGCGGCCGATGCGCTGCGCGATGGCGCTGGTGAAGGCGCCGCGCTCATGTCCGAAGAGCTCGCTTTCCAGCAGTCCGGTGGGAATGGCGGCGCAGTTCAGCTTCACGAAGGGGCAGGCGTGCCGCGCGCTGAGATTATGCAGGGCCTGCGCAATCAGTTCCTTTCCCGTGCCCGTCTCGCCATAGATAAGGACGGTGGAATCGGTGGGAGCAACGGTCTCGACTTGCCGTAAGAGCGAGCGGAGCGCGGCACTTCGGCCGACGATTTCCTCGAAGTTCGTCTCGTTGGGGAGTTCATCGTCAAAGTAAATGCTCTCTGGCGTGAGTTTCTCGGTGAGCTGCGCGATATGACGGTGGGCCATGGAATTGTCGATGAACATCGCCACCTGGCCCGCCACCTGGGCAAGAAACTCGAACGTCCTCTTCGCTGAAATTGTCGTCGGCAAATCGTCCTACCACCAGGAAACCCAGTTCCGAGCCGCGGCTGATCAAGGGGATCGAGCATTGGGTCTTGATCTCGTCGCCGCGGGGAAGGCAGCTTACTCCGCAACTGTGGGCGGGCGCCGTACCTTCTTCGTAAGCATCGCCGGAGGAATGCCGGCTCTCACGATCACATAGGGCCTCATCCGCTTCCCGGGACATCGGATTTATCTCACTCGAGTTCGCCCGGGTAACCACAATGTCAAGCAGATCGAAGTCGACCACCGGGCGCAGTTCGGCTGAGATACTGATGACCAGCTCTTCGGGCCGCGCCGACGTCAGACACCTCGAGAGGCGCAGCAAGGCTTCATAGCGTTTCATGAACATATCCGACCGCTTCCTGTCTGATTCCTCCGGGGCTGGGGCCGAGATGCCCGGCCAAAAGCGTGAAGGCGTGGGCGTGAATTCAACTAAGGTTGCCATGTCAACTCCTCGACGCATGTAAATGCATTCCAGCGGCCAAACTGGGGCTCGTGCTTCGACGCTGTCGAATGAGCAGATTCTAAACGGGTTATGAAGCACGTCTACGGGCGCGTAAGAATCGGCAGCCGGGGGTATTCGTCTTGTTGTTGAAGAACTTCGCGAATTTTTCGAGAGTTTCGCGACTGGAAGGGTTGGCCTAGAATTTCTTAGCAGGCGCAATGCCGAGCGCCCCAGCCATCTTCACTAAATCGGCGAGCGAGTCAGCCTGCATTTTGTGCATCACATGGCCTCGGTGCACTTTGACGGTAACTTCGCTGGTGCCGAGCTCGCCGGCCACTTGTTTGTTGAGCAGTCCAGAAACCACCCATCCCATGACCTCGCGTTCGCGGGGGGTCAGTGATTCATACCGGCTCCGCAACCTGCCAATTTCCGACCGCTGTTGGCGTGCCACCTGGTCTCGTTTTATGGCATCTTGAATTGCGGCCAACAGGTCGTGATCAGAAACAGGCTTGGTAAGAAACTCAATCGCCCCGGCCTTCATCGCCCGCACCGAGGTTGGAACGTCGCCATGGCCGGTGATGAAGATGATGGGAATCTCCAGACCTACCTCGGCCATTCGCTGCTGCAGGTCGAGCCCACTTAAGCCTGGCAAGCGGACATCCAGGATCAAACAACTCGGCGCTTCCTCCCGCGAACAGGCCAGGAACTCCTGCGCGGAACCAAAGGTCCGCACGGCAAGCCCAGCTGCCCGAATGAGACTTCCCAAAGCCTGCCGCACCGACAGGTCGTCATCCACGACAAACGCGATTGGCTTTGGTTCCGGCATCGGTTCTTCTTAAGGGTCCTTCAAAAGAGTGAACTGAAAGGTTGCACCCGGGCCTGGGTTCGGCTCCGCCCACAAGCGCCCGCCGTGCCTCTCGGCAATGGAGGAGCTGATGGCCAGCCCCGTACCCATCGTTGTAGCACACCAATGGCCTTTGTCAGCATGCGTTAGGTGGCTCGATCACCTCTGTACTCGGCTTTTTACCCATCTGCCCGCCAACACCGCCGTCCGCTCCCAGAAAACCCTGTCTAAGTACCCTTATTCCGGAATACCTTGCTTCTAACTGCTTTGTTTCCGATTTTGCACCGGGAATCGGGTCCCATCTCCAACAAAACAAAGACTTGAGGGGGAGAAGGAGGGTGCAGCGTACTAATCGAGTCTCATGGAGGTAGAATGTGCTTCCGGATGACAACGAGAGCTCACATGCCAACAATAACTGTAATTGCGCACATTGTGCTGCTTTCCTTGCTTCTGCAAGGCTGCACTCGGTCGTCCAAGCATGAACCGGTCACGTTATCGATTGTGGATCAGCAGTGGACCACCGAAAACTTCCACCGGGCGGAACTTCAGGAGTTGGAAGGATTCACCCGGGAAACCGGAATCCAAGTCAAGTATCTTCCTGCGCCGGAGTCGGCAGGAGAACAACTGGCTTTGTGGCGAGAGTTACTCGCGTCCGGCGCCGGCGGTCCCGACGTGTACGGCGTCGATGTGGTCTGGCCGGGGATGCTGGGGGAATACTTCATCGATCTCGCGCCGTATTTTGCCGATGAAATCTCCGCCCAGTTTCCGGCGACCATCAAAAGCTACATGGTCGGCGACAAGCTAGTGGCCATGCCGAGGGGTGCCGGTATCGGGATTTTGTACTATCGTACTGATCTTCTGCAACGCTATGGGTATCGCGCGCCGCCCGCGACTTGGGAGGAACTGGAAACCATGGCGGCGCGGATTCAGGCTGGGGAACGAGCTAGAGGCAACAAAAAGTTTTGGGGGTATGTGTGGCAAGGGGCTCCTGCCGAAGCGTTGACCTGCAACGCGCTGGAGTGGCAGGCCTCGGAGGGTGGCGGACGAATCATCGAGGACGACAGGACGGTCAGCGTGAATAATCCGCAGGCGATCCGGGCGTGGCAAAGGGCGGCTCGCTGGGTGGGCTCCATCTCACCTCCCAGCGTAGTCGCATACAAGGAATTGGACTCGCTGAACGTCTGGGTCGCCGGCGACGCAGCTTTCATGCGGAATTGGGTGGTCGCCTACACCGACGGCCAGGCGGCAGGGTCGCCCATCCGAAACAAGTTCGATATAGCTCTACTGCCCGGCGGTAGGGCAGGCAGCATGGGGACCCTGGGAGGAACCGGGGCGGCGGTTTCCCGATTCTCGGCTCATCCAAGTGAAGCCGTAAGGCTGGTCCGGTACCTCACCAGCTCAGAAGTGCAACTGCACCGATTTCAACTCATTTCCGATATACCCACTCGACCGGCACTCTTCGAAAAGCCGGAAGTGCTTGACGTGAATCCCCATTTTGCGCTCTTGAATCAGGCGCTGCGGAACGGTGTGGTTTCGCGTCCTGCGAATGTCGCCGGCAACAAATATGAAGACGTGTCCAACGCTTACATACAGGCGGTACACTCAGTATTGACGGGTGAGAAAGCCGCGCCCCAGGCGGCCGCGGACTTGGAGAGGGAGTTGGTTCGCATTACCGGCTTCAAGACCGGCCCGCCTCCAAGCGATCCAGCGAAGCCCTGAGAAACACCGATGGATCAAACCAGCACGTTTCATCAGAGGACAAGAAGAGCTGCAGAGAATAGCCTTCATGTCCTTCGACTCAACATCGGTCCGCGGCTGATCCTGTGTTTCGCAATCATTCTTCTGGCGGTGTTTGTTGGCGATGCCGTGGTTCTTTGGCAATTCCATCTCGTCCGCGCTCAAGCGGAGCAACTAAACGCCATCGATCAGAAGCTGGTCGTCGTGTTGCGATTTCATACCAGCCTCTTGGCAGTCCATGACAAGCTGGAAGAGCTCACGGTTTCTGAAGACGCGGCCCGACTGGTTACCGAAGCCGGACCTCTTCGAACCGCAGTACTGGAGGAAGCGCAACGTGCAAAGACTGTGCTGAGCTCTTTGCCGTCCGACCTGCAGCGAGATCCAACGGTGCTGCCTACTCTTGAAGCCATTCAAAGTGCGCTGCCGGTGCAGCTTGATGCCATCACCGCCCTCGCCAAGTTGGGCGATTGGTCGGCCGTACGCCAGCGGGTAGCGAACGAAATACGGCCACTGAACTCCCTGAGCTCGTCTCTGGTCGAGAAAGTGGATCATGAGGTAGGCGAGGAGCAAGCGGAAATCGTCCAAAACACGAAGCGCTTGGAGCAGCGGGTTTTCCTCGCTGTGCCTATCACAGCCGTTTTCCTACTCTTGATCGCCGCCACTCTGGGTCTGGGCATTACCCGTAGCATCACCCGGCCTCTGGAACGACTGGTGGAGGCTTCAAGAGCACTGGCACGAGGCGACTTTCAATATCAGGTGGTGATCGTCGGTGAAGATGAACTCGCTCACCTGGGCCGGGTGTTCAACGATACCGCCGGGCAACTGCGAGGCCTCTACGCAAACCTGCAGAAAAGCGAAGACCGGCTTCGTCTCGCAATCGATACGATTCCTGCTTTGGTGTGGAGCGCGCGGCCTGACGGCACCGTCGACTTTGTCAATCAACGCTGGGAGGAATACACCGGCCTCTCGCTGGAGGAGGGACTCGGCTGGAGGTGGGGAGAAACCGTTCATCCTGACGACATTGAACGTTTCATCCGGGGATGGCGGACTACTTTGGCCTCCGGCGAACCGATGAGGACGGAAGTACGGGTGCGTCGGGCTGACGGTGAGTATCGCTGGTTATTGGTTCGCAACGTGCCGCTGCGTGACGAAAATGGGAATATCGTCAAGTGGTATGGATCAAGTATCGACATCGAAGACCGCAAGCGGGTCGAACAGCTACAGGCGGACCTTGCCCACATCAATCGTGTGACCACGATGGGCGAGCTCACCGCATCGCTGGCACACGAAATTAAGCAGCCTATCGCGGCGACCGTTATGAATGCAGAGGCCTGCTTGCGATGGCTTAATCGCGACCAGCCGGATCTTGACGAAGCACGTGAGGCTGCAGACAGAATCGTGAGGGACGGGACTCGTGCCAGTGACATCATCGAGCGTTTACGGTCGTTTTACAAGAAGTCTCCTCCCAAACGTGAGTTGGTCGAGGTGAACGAGATTGTCCACGAAATGGTCGGACTGCTGCTGGGCGAGGCCAACCGGTGTGCGGTTTCGATACGCACGGATCTCGCCGCCGACCTTCCCACTATTACGGCCGACCGCGTGCAACTGCAGCAGGTGCTCATGAACCTGATGCTCAATGCCATCGAGTCCATGAAGGAGACAGGCGGCGTCCTTACGGTCAAGTCCCAAATGGACCAGGACGGCCGAGTGGTGATCTCGGTAAGCGACACCGGAGTGGGCCTGCCGGCCGAGAAGGCCGACCAGATCTTCAATGCCTTCGTTACCACCAAACCGCAAGGCTCCGGCATGGGTCTGGCGATCAGCCGTTCCATCGTGGAGTCGCACGGCGGCCGTCTATGGGCAACGCCCAACTCCGGACGGGGCGCTACGTTTCATTACACGTTGCCGATCGCAGCCCCGGAAACAAAAGTGTCCGCTACCGGAGGGTGATTCCGGGCGTCATCCGAGGAGAGGGCATCCTGCGTCATTCGAGGATTCAAACGACCCTGGATCTCTACACGCAGGGAGACAGCGATGAAACACGGGCCGCGCAAGGGGAGTTCCTGAAGGCCCTCGGCAGTAGCCGATGTCATGGGACAGGAGGACTTGAAGACAACGCGGATCTATCTACATCCCGAATTGGGGGTGATTCTGGATGCGATTGATGAGCGCAATCGGAGGGTGATGTGAAAGTCCCCACAAAATCCCCCACAATGAAAAACAATGCCCACCGGTCATGGGAGGGCAGTTGGTGAAACGAAAGAAGTTACTGGAGCCGACGATCGGACTTGAACCGATGACCTGTCGATTACGAATCGACTGCTCTACCAACTGAGCTACGTCGGCTTTGTTTATAACTGGTTCAGGACAGGGAACTTAGGTTTCGGTGTCTTTTTGGTCTTTGCCCATGTTTTGCCCACTGCCCTTTCCAGTTTTCGCATAGCAGCTTGCGTTTCCGAGCGATCAACGATGATGTAGTTCGCTTGGGTTGTGGACACGTCCGCATGTCGCAAGATGTCTTGAATGATTTTAGCAGGAACGCCGAGGCGATAGAGGTTGCTTGCAAGGCCCCTGCGGAACCCGTGCCAGCCTTTCCAGCCACCGTTGAGCGCGGGCGCGATAACGCGGCGTGAGAGATTATCGAGGTGCAGCGGCGTGCCTTTGCGCTCTCCAGCAAAAATGTACCCGTCGCCGCCGTGGAGCTTTCGGTGCGCATCGAGCGCGGTGCGGACAATGGAAATGACGGGGACGGGGTTTTCTCCGCTGGCATCGGTCTTGGTCGGCCCGACATGAGTGCGCCATACGCTGCGGCGGACAATCAATTCATTGCCGCTGTAATCCTCCCAGCGTAATCCGCGAAGTTCTGATTCGCGAAGGCCCGTGAATGCTGCCACGATAACGACGGTGCGAGCTGGCTCTGGCAGTAGAGCCAACATCGCCTGAATATCTTCGAGCGTGTAAACCTTGCGCACGGGTCTGTAGCGTCGGCCCTCTACCTTGACGCCCAGCAAGGGATTTATGCCGCGTAAGGCGTCTTCCTGTCTGGCGTAAGTGAAAATGGCTGATAGGACCGCCTTGGTGCGAAGGTGTGTCTCATGCGCAAGCTCCGGGAAATCTGCGGCTATTTTGTCGAACAGGTGTTGGGCGTCTTTGGTGTGAAAATCACGCAAGCGGATGTGGCCGACTCTGTTCTTGACGTGATTTTTGTACATAACCGTGTAGCTTCTTATTGTGCTCGGACGCAGTTTCCGGAGTCGGCTGGGAAAGTATCTTTTCTCGGCGAATTCTGTGATGGTCATTGCAGCTTCGGGCTGCACGTCGCCAGAATTGACGGGGTACAGCATGGGCTGGATGAGCGGTTGAAGATCGCGCTTTGATCTGTAATCGTCTGAACATCTGGCGAGCCGTTCGCAGACACGGCGGCGAACGGGACGGCCATCTTTGAATTCATCGCGATAATAGCGCAGATACCAGCTACCGCTTCGGCGGAATACTTGGCCTTTTTGCATGGCTTTCGGCCTCGACAGAAAGCCAGTTTAGCACGGCATTCCATCGAATCGGATGTAGCGCCCTAGTCGTAAACATGGGATGGGATTGCGGCATCTGGCGCCGGCCATGCTCGTGCGCGTTTGAGAAGTAGATTAAAGACCCCCATAGGGGGGATTGTATCGCCATAAGGACTTGATTTATTTTTTTTGGTAGCCATCAAAAGAGATCGAGGTTACCCCTTGTGCGCGCCACGCTTTCAGGGCGGCATGAAGAGATGAAAACTGTTCTGGCCAAGGGGAGATGATCGCATCAAGGTCGTCGGCAGAGAGGAAAGCGGTCAAGAGAGGCTCCCCCGCGCTTGTCTCGCACATTGACTGCAAGTCGCGCTCAATATGTTGTCGCCATTGTTCGGTTGCGCATAGAGAGAGAAAGAGCGCTGGATCGTTTCCATCGAGTTTGACTGTGCCAATTGGTGACATAAGATTTAGAAGATTTGGTTCGCGAGTCTTTTTGGCCAAGGCAACCATTTCAGGCTGTTTGATCGTTGAGAAAGACAAGCCTGAGAATTCGAGAGTGCGGTTTTCGTCGATATGCTCGATGCAATACCCGTCCACTGCGATACCTCCTTGTTGATACTGTCCCATTGTGAGGTTAAAAGGGACGCATGATGGATGATTTATGCTTGCGCGGTTTTTTGGTTTTGTGAAGGGTTGGCACGGTCAGTTCACGAGCAAGGATGCGCCAATAGGTTTTCAGCTTGGACGCCAGATTTGAGGTCACTAGGAGCCAGCCAATCTGGCGGAATAGGGCAAGGATAGCATCCCATGCCGCCGTGGTCGGTTTGATCGAACGATATCTGCGGGGGAGTGGTTTCCTGCGCCCTGGCTTTTCCGCAACGCCAGAGCGGCTTATCATTCCCGGTCCCGATCCTGCTTGCGATTGCGTTCAAGCTCCTGCTGACGTAGGCGCTCTTGCTCTTTATCCCTGGCTTCTTTTTGGAGGGCTTTCTGGGCCTCGTCTTCCTTCTTGCGGACTGCCTCGTTAAGACGCGAGGTATTGTTGAGGAACTTTTCGGAACATCGGGCTCCCAACCCATCGCTGACAACTGGCTACTGCCGACTGCCTTCAAAACCCCGCGTGTCCCGTAATATGCTCGCCGATGATCAGGGTATGGATGTCGTGCGTGCCTTCGTACGTCTTCACCGACTCCAGGTTCGCCGTGTGGCGGAAGATGGGGTATTCAGTTAGAACGGGCGAAGAATTTTGTGCCTGGGCGGCTTTTTTTGGGTGCCGCCCTATCGGAATCCGTGCAGCTCCGCGCGAATCGTCGAGGGGGAATGAAGTGCCCTACCGTTCGCGATCGCGCTCCCGCTCCTTCGGTTTTTCCGTGAGGACTGGTTCTTGGTTGGCGCGGGCGATACGGTCCTGTTCTTCGATGAGGCGCTCCAATCGATCTGGAGGCTTTTCTACGATGTCTTGAGCTTGGGCTTGGAATGAGTGTCCGATGGTAGGCTCGGGTTGGAGTTCCCGGTAGTGTTTCCGGAGATGAAATGCGCGGGTCAAATAGCCTGGTGAGTCATTGGTGCCTTCTGCGGCGCGCGTCATGCTGACGCTCTCTGGATTGTCGGGACGACCGGTGATTTCTTTGCTCTGAAGGGCGATGTGTCTGGCTGTTCGGTCGAGGTATTCATAGGCCTCGATGAGCTTCCTAGTCTTAAGAGCCTCTTGCTCTTTCACATCCGAGGAAGTGGAGATCTTTTCTGCTAGATGGTTCTGCTGCCTGTTGAATATGCCATAGTCTGCTTGCTCTGTCGCTACGAGAGACTCGAATGCTGTGTCGAAATGGAAGTGCGTTGCGGATGCTTTTCCAAAACGATGCTGGGTATTGACGATGTCAGGGTTCCGGATTTCAGGGTCATGGGTTGCAACCAGATCGCGGAAATGGTCCGCGTGCTGCTCTCTGAGATTGAGATAGGAATTGATGCGCTCTTTGTGAGGTTCTGGAGTGGCCGGGTCTTTGTATTTCTGTTCGAGTTCCCTGGCTTGCTCGATGAGCCGGTCGCGGTGCTGTTGCGCGAGTTCGGCAAGTCGTTTTTCTTCGTCTGATGGTTCGTATGGCATGGTTCGGGATTCAGATTTGAGGTGCCCGGCTTCCATCTCTTTTGCCAGAGCTGCCTTCCAGTCTAATGTCCACGGCGACGGTTCCAAGTTCTCATCACGCCGCTGACTTTCACCCGGTTCAAGCTTGCGTCCGGTGAGATGCTCCCATTCGTCGGGATATTCGTCCTGTGCTGTGTTATGAGCTCGCTGAAGAACTTCCTGTTCGTGCTCTGAAAGCGATGCTTCGGACCGTTTCGAAAGTAGACAAATCACTGGCAAGGACCATGCAGTATTCTCTTCCCACCACACTCCTGTTCCGTTCTTGCTATGCGCCTTCAGGCTTTCTGGAATGGCTCCTTGCTGCCTGGCTGTCAGGTACAGACCTCCATGACGTGACGTGTGGATCCACCAAAATCCGGCAAACAATTTGTCCGGCTCGTCCCTTTCACTGCCCCATGGCGTCTCCTCAGGTGGCCGCTCGTCATCTGCCATCGAAGTGCTCCTAGATCGGAACCATCATAACGCTGATCGCCGCGATTGCACGGCGCTATTCAGGAAAGAACGGCACCAGAAATTTCTTACAGTCGAGTTGGCGAAGCGTTACGTGGATGCGGTTTTTGCTGGTGCCGTTTGGATCGATGTTCGGAGCCGTCTTTGAAGCCGCGCGCATACGCTTCTTCGGCTTCGCGTGCGTGCGGCAAGAGCGCTTCTATGGCCCGCCAAACTTTCTGCGCGGCGGCGCGCTGATTGGCGCCCTTGACGGAGGCGGCAACCGCAGCCGCTTTTCGCGCTGCTGTCACTACACCCGCGTTGTGTCCCTCGTTTGCGCGGCTGTCGCCATAGGCGACGATCCTACGCTCCAGACGGTCGGCCGTGCCTTTGTCGATGAAGCCGGAATCGAACAGGAAGCTGGCGATTTCGTGGGGAGAGAGGAGATGTCCGGTCATGCTTCACCTTTTGGTTGGTTAGGACGGGCCTGGAGCTTTTGATTTACGCGGTCGCTTGGAATGGGGGAACAGCGGCGTCGTCATTTCGCGGGCGAGCAAGCGCCACAATTTTCTGAGTGTTGCTATGAGCGGCAACGGCGGCTTGCAGGCCGTCAAGAGCCAGGCAAGCTGCCGGAATCGCGACAGGAGCCCGGACCAGGGACTCTGCCAAGCCCAGGAACTTTGCCAAACCCAGCGCGAGCATCGCCAAGCCCAGGAGGTTTGCTTGAGCGTGTAATATCTGCGGGGGTGTAGTTTGTTGCGCCCTGGCTGTCCCGCGACGCCAGAGCGGGCTATCGTTCCCGGTCGCGCTTTCGTTGGAGTTCCCGCTCGCGGTCCTGCTGCTTTTTGCGCTCCGCTTCGAGCGCCGGGTCTGCGTCTTTCTTGGCCTGTTCCGTCGCTTGGGCGTTATCGTCCACCCTTTGGATGATTTTGTCGGTTTCCGAACCGAAACTCCGCTTCTGTGTCGCGGGTTCGGGCTTTTGCTCGGTGTGCTCGCGCTCTTTTTCCGGAGCGCGCTCGCGTCGCAAGTCGCGAAGCTGCTGACGCAAATCCTGGGCCTGGACGCGGTAGTCGGTTGCGCGCGCCCGCTGGATTTTGGCCTCGTCGCTGTTGAGACGGCCGGTTATGATCTCGGACTGCACGGCGATCCGGTCGCCGGTCATGGCGAGATATTCGGCGCCCTCGATCCGCTTGCGCAGATCGAGCGTCTGTCGTTCCAGCGGATCGGCCGTCTTGGCGATCTGCCGGTCGTAGGCCTCGCGGTCGCGGCGGAAGGCGGCATATTCCGCCATCGCCGCCTTGGCGAGGGAGGCGTAGGGATCGCGCATATCGTAATGCTGACCGAGAGCCTGGCCATAGCGGGCTCCCGCTTCGCGGATCGGGCCTTCTCTGGCTTGCTCTTCGAGCTTTGCCTGCCGTTCGGCTTCCTGTCTGCGCTTGTCCTCTTGAGCGATTCGGTTCTGTTCGGCTTGATAGGCGGCGTCAAGCCGGGCTCGCTCTGCCGTTTGGGCGTCCTGGCGCTGCTGGGCCTGACGCATGTCCTCGGCCTGGGCCGCGACGTGCTCGGCATTTTGTCTTGCGAATTCTTCGGTGCGTTTGTTGTCGGCGTCGCGAAGCTGTTGCTGGCGGTCGGCTTCGTCTTTGGCGGCTTGGGTCTGGCGGGCCTGTTCGGCGTCCTGGGTTTGCTTTTGCCGATCTGCTTCTTGTTGCGCCGCGAGTTCCTGCTGTTTGGAGAGATCGTCGGGCATAGGGGCGGGCTCCTCGCCGCCGGCGGAAACCGGCGGTGCAGAGCCTTCAGGATAAGGCGGCGGGGCTTGAGGTTGCAATCTCCTCAGGTCGGCCTGGCGCCGTTCGGCCTTTTCCCAGACGGCATCGGCTGCACGGACGGTCTTTTGGATTTGTTCCATCCGTTCGGCCGCGAGCTGCTGCTTGAGTTCGGCCAGGTGTTTTTCCGAGTCGGCGAGTTCTTTCTTGGCGAGAGCCAGATTGTCGTTGGAGGTTTTGATGCGGCGATTCTGATCGCCCCGGTCGGTTTTGATTCCGCGCCGCTCCATTTCATTGGCGTCCGGTCCGATATGGGTGGTCGGCTCGCGGTCGATGCCCTGATCTTCGAGGCTCCGGTGATCGACGCGCTCCGGGTGGCCGTATTTCTTGAGGGCACGGTTTTCATAAACGGCCCAGAGCCGCCGCCATTCGACCAGGCGCTCTGTCTCGAACTGCTTCCAGGATTTCGGTTTGCCGGTGCCGTCCTGCTGCTCCCAGAGGCGGATTTTCTTGCCGAAGCCATCGGGGCGAGTGTGGCGAAGGGTCAAGAGGACATGGGCGTGGTAATTGCGCTTGTCGCCAGAGCGCGGCGGGGCATGGAAGGCGATGTCAGCGACGACTCCGTGCTCGACGAATTCCTTCTTAATAAAATCGCAGACCAACTCGACGCGTTGCTCGTGGGTCAATTCGTGAGGCAGCGAAAGCTGCAACTCGCGGGCGAGTTGTGCCGTGCTGCGGCGGGTGCTTTTGTCTTCCCTATGTTCGACATCGTTCCAGAGACGGGCGCGGCTTTGAAGCCACTCGGACGCATTCCCAGGCGTGAGTATCATGGTCTCCATGATGCCGCGCTTGCGGGAATAGTCCTTAACATCCCCGGTGCGTTCGTCGAGGATTCGCTCGCCCGCCCGGTAGGCCGCAGCCGCCACGACCAACTTGCCTTGGGCGCGGCCGATTATGTTGGCATGGAGGCGATAATCAGCCATAGGGCACCGTGGGACGCGTGGTGATCGAGCGGCCAAACGCTCGTTCTGCTCCAGCGGGAAAACGCTGGTCGTGGGTGTCGGGGCGCGAAAGCCCTGACGCTGGGGGTACCGGGGGAGCAAGGCTCCCATGGTTCCAGGTCCAGGGCGGGAAGGCCCTGGCGCGCATCCAATCCGCGAAGGGTTGGGCTGGGTCGAAGGGGCAGGCACGCCCATCGTCGTGGGTGAAGGGGCGCGAGAGCCCCTCCGGAGTGCAGAGGCAGCGCCTTTGCCGCACACATTCCGCAGGAATGTATAAGTGCGCACTTCGCTTCGCTCGTGACCCAGGTTCGGCAGCATCGTGAGTTGCCTCCAGCCTATCTGGCAGCCACCACTTTTCGCACTCGCTTCGCTCGTGCCCCGGTTTCCGCAGCGTCGTGCAGTGGCTCGGCTATTCTCATCCGGCACCGGGTTTTTCTGAACATCATACTGCGGCATGGTTAGAATTGTGCAAACGGATGACATACCCCGGTATGCACTCCGCTCGCGCCTGGGGACCATGTGCCAGGGAGGGAGCCGACCGGGACTATGCGGCGACTGGCGGTGCCTTCACAAGCCGCGCGCCCGATTCGCTCGTCTGGGTTCGGTCGGGTGCTTTGCGTCTTTACCGCAGGCTGCATACCCCGGTATGCAGTCCATTAAGGAAATGGCAACATCTCCGCATATGGTGGCCGGGTAGTCCAACAAATTTGTGAATTTAGCGCGTCTGCATACCCCGGTATGCACATCATTAGGGAAACGGCAAACATAGCGGCGTATGCTCTCCGGGAGTCCAACAAAAAGGGAGGGGATTATGTGGAAGCCGCTCGACCTAGTTGACCAGCAGATCGCCGATGCCGTCAAACGGCAGGAGCGATGCAGAGCCGATGTTGAGATCCTGAAACGTCGATCAAAGCTTCTGCAGCGCAAGTACGAAGCGCGGCAAAAGATCGTCCTCGGAGTGGGCGTATGGAAGCTCACTGAAATGTACAGCGAGGTCCGGGACCTGTTGCTCAAGCTGCTTCCCACTGTTATCACCCGACCCGTGGACCGAGCGGTTCTGCCGGATTTCTTCCCGGACGAACCGGGGGCGGAGCCTCCGGCCCGCCCGCCCAAAAAGCGCGGCGAGCCTCCCTCCGGTGCGGAACCGGCATAAGGAATTTCGCCGAGGCGGGCTTTCGAGAGCCGCTCTGGCGGTCCCGGCAACATAGCTGCGTACCGCGGTATGCGGTCAATTGGACTCCGCCCGTAGGTCCGGCGCGCAATTTTGCAACCCGAGGTTCCCTCGGGTCCGTTGCGGTTCTGGCGCGCGCACACTTCCAACATTTTCTGCCTCAGATGCGCCTGGGAGGAGGATAATACCCCGGATAGGGGGCATTATGCCGCATGGGCGTAAGACAACCCAGGAGCTGATCGCCGAAGAGGAAAAGAAGAGCGAGCAGGTCAAGGCCAGGATGGCCGAACTCAAGGCGCGGCAGAGGGTTGAGGAGCGTAAGCGAGACAGTCACCGCAAGATCGTGGTCGGGGCCGCCGTGATGGCGCACATCAGGGTCGATCCGCAGTTTCGCAACGCGCTACGCGACGCATTGAACAAAGCTGTGACCGATCCGAAGCACCGAGCCGTGATACCGGATCTTCTCGACGAGAAGGCCTTTCAACAGGCGATGCGGGCGGCGGCCAAGAAGGCCGCGGCTGAAGCTGAAGAAGCGGAGGCAGCGGCAACAAACGAACCGCCGGGGGCAGCCAACAAACCGGCGGCGCCGCAGCCGCAATCGAAAGGCGGGCAGGGCACCCAGGGACCGCGCCCGGCCTGACGGTTTCCCCGGCGTTCGTGACGCTTGAGGGCTTGGGCTATACACGGGCCGGGGACGGCCGGTTGCGGGCCATAGTATAATTCGCAGCGCCGCTGGCGGCGAGGCAAACCCGGACCTGGAGTCATCATTTTTCTTTCGGTCTTATTTGTTTCTTTATGCCGGACCAAGCACTCGCGCCAATACCGGGCGGAGGCGTGCCGATTGGATCGGCGCGCTTCATCCCACCACTTCCCGCAGGCATTCCGATCCTGCCTGGGCAGGTCACGGCTCTTAGGGCCGCCCGACGACGGCCCGTGGGTCTGATTTTCCTTCTTGTCCTCGCGGCGCTGGTGGGATTCATCTGGTTCGGCATTCGGTTTCTCGACACTCAGAACGCCAACAGGTTCAAACGGATCGACGACGAGAACGCTCTCGTCCTCCAGGCCATTACACCGGCGATGATGCGGCGCGCGCCGAGGTTGACCATCATTCCCGTGACGCTTTCTGGCGGGCCGCGTCTCTTGCAGATCAGCTTTACCGTCGTCCACCGTAACCCTGGAAAACCACCGTCAACCTGCGTCTTTCTTAACGTGCTCGACCCAAAGACGAGAGCGTTCATCAATGAAATTTCCACCACGCCCTGCATTGCGGGGCTGGACTATCCGATTAAGCAGCAGTGAGCGTTTCCGCGCGTTCGCGTGGAGGTGATGGTCATGTCAAATGCGCTTGGCTCGGCGGAATGGAGCACCGACCCCGGATATCCGCGCATTCATCCGGTCGGCAACCACGGCGCCCCGCTCGAAGGGCGTCTGTTGCTGCTCGGGGAATCCCATGTCCCAGGCAATGTGTATGTGCGCCCGCCCGTGCAGCACATGCTGTCGATCGCGCCGACGCGGTCAGGAAAGGGCGTCTCGCTCATCGTGCCCAATCTTCTGACCTACCGGGGATCCGTTCTGGTGGTCGATCCCAAGGGCGAGAATGCCTGGATCACCGCCCGCTACCGGCGCCAGGCGTTCGGCCAGAAAACTTTCATCGTCGATCCATGGGGCGAGGTCAACCGCCGCTATGGATCGCCGCAAGAGTCCGAGACCATTGCGAGTTTTAATCCGCTCTCATTTCTCAAACCCGGATCGGACGATTTCGTCGAGGATCTGGCCGCTCTCGCCGATGCGCTCATCATCACGCAGAGCACGAAGGACCCGTATTGGGAAGATACGGCCCGCGAGTTATGGGCGGGACTTATGGCCTATGTGTTGGAGAATCCGGCATTCAGCGGCCACGCATCTCTCTTCCTCGCGCGCAAGCTGCTCATGAAATCGACGGATGAATTGAGCCGGACGATACAAACTGCCATGGAGCTTGGTCCTGGCAGCGTTGCGGCGCTGAAGCTCGCACAATTCCAGAATTTGAAAGAGAGCACCGCGATCATGTCCGTGATCTCGGCTGCCAGGACGCAGACGGCCTTCCTCGATAGCGAGGTCTTGAGCCGCAGCATGGAAAGTTCGGATTTCAGCTTTGAGGGGTTATGCGGGGGAAACATCTCTGTGTATCTGGTGCTGCCGCCGGACAAGTTGGAAACCTACGCGCGGTGGCTGCGGCTCATGATATCGGCCGGTATCCGCGCGGTCGCGCGCGGGACCGGAGGATCTCGCTCGCTGGACGTGTCCACTCCGCCAATCGCGGCGGGACTTCCTGCGCTTTTTATGCTGGACGAATTCGGGACCATCGGGAAGCTGAACGCGGTCGCGCAGGCTTACGGCCTCATGGCGGGGCTGGGCATGATCATATGGACCTTCTCGCAGGACCTCAATCAGCTGGTGCGCGACTACCCGCAGCATTGGGAGACGTTCATCGGCAATTCGCAGGCGGTGACGTGCTTTGGCGTCATGGACAATTTCACGGCGGAGTATATCAGCAAGTTTCTGGGGACCCAGACGATCAAGCAGACCAACGTCTCGGTGTCGCACGGGACATCGGTTGCGCCGCTCACCGGCAACGCACCGTGGCGCGTCTCTCAGAGAACTTCGGTATCGACTTCGACCGGCTATTCGACGCAGACCATGAGTCGGCCGCTCCTGCACCCCGACGAGGTTCGCGGCCTGCCGAACAACCTTTGCCTCATCCTGGGACGCTTCCCGCCGATTCGCAGCCAGCGAATCGTGTATCACCGGGATTGGCGATTCCTCCATTGCGCGCGGGAAGATCCGCACTTTCCCCGCACCGAGGAGGTGCGGTGGTGGGCGCTGCAGAAAAGACTCTCGGATGCGGGTTCGGTTGCAGGGTTGCTCGCGCAGGAGGGATATGAGGTCAAAGCGCTCAAGGGCCGACAATGGGAAGTGGCAGGGCGGGCCGGAACAGGAAAACGCGGGCACAGCTTTGCCAGCGATAACGATCTTTGGCGGTGGACGTACTTATTGGCGATGGACGGCGTGGATTCGGCGTAATCGTTCACGCCAGCTTGGCAGCCAGCGGGCCGATAATCGGCAGCGAGAAGCGCTCACCCTTGAAAGCCTTGTACATCAGAAGGAGCCACAGCACAACGAAAGCCAGACTCAGCAGTAACTTCACAAGTGCGATCAGGCCAAACAGAAAGCTGAGCATTATGGAAAACATGCTCAACGCCACGAACACCGCAATGAAAAAGACGTGCACGAAGATCGACTGAAAGGCGTGAAAGCGGACAAAGGGATTCTTGTTGTAGGGTTCCATCACAAGAAAAATGATGCCGGTGATGAAGCCCAGCAGGTAAGCCAAAGCTCCGGCGGCATTCGCGCTCAAGGCCGCGGACGGTGCTGCGGGAACCGGCAGCACGGCCGGCGGGCTGCACGACGTGCAGAACGTCGTATTTTCGCTGAGAGGAGCCCCGCACTTGGCGCAGAAAGCCATCCTTATCCCCGCCGCCAGGATGTCCATTGCTGAAGTCCTGAACGCCAGAAAGTATACCGCACCGTCGCACGCAAAATTCGAAAGACCGCTAAGCGCCGCAGAGCGGCGCATGTTTCTCCATTTCGAAAAAGCCTTCTGCGGCCCGCAGGGCCGCGTTTTCCCCGCTCTGGCCGTGGTTCTCCGCCCTGGGGCCGTGTCCGGCTCCCGGATGGGTCTTTCAATCCCTGCTCTCGGGTTAAAAGGGCGGTGATCGCCCCCTAATCTCCTCGGAAAGCAATGCGCCGCTGTGCGGCGCCCATTCTACTTAAGAATCTGGAGGTGGATTCTCTCTGCGAAGTAGAATCGCTAGGAACGCTTGGCTTAGGCTTGAACAGCGGCATCCCGAGATCGCCGAACTCGGTGCGGTCCGGCACCGGCACATTCACCATATAGGCGTTGGTCACCTGCTCGATCCACTGTAGCCAGACAAAGCGGCGCGCCAGCTCGTTCCAGAGTTGCTTGCCTTTGCGTTCGATCCGCCTCCTGATTTCAAGGATGCCCGCGCGTTCAAGTCTCTTGAGCGCCACGGAAATCGTCTGCACGCAAAAGCCGGTCTGCTTCTGGATTTGCTTGTAGCTCGGATCGAGCTGTCCGCTCTTGTGGTCGAGGAAATGGAACAACAGCGCCCGGAGTACCATGAGCGCGGATTGGCCGAGCACACCGTCGCGCTGGCCGAACGCTTTGGTGCTGCGCTCCAAAGCCTCGGCGCGGTCCATGACCAGCGCCCGCGATTTCGTTGAGATCGGACGGCGGAATTCGCCGCCACGATCGAAGACGCTGCCCTTGCGCCAGCGGTTCTGGCATTTCTCCCTCGGGCGGGGTGATTCGCAGCTCAGCGGGGTGATCGGTGGAAGATGGGCGAATAGCATGGTGATTCTCTCCGTTTCGGTTGCAAAGCAACCGCCCGGATGGGCCGAAAATCGGCGCGAGTTCGCCCGTCGCAAGAAATGCTCTTGCAAAAGCGGCGATTTGGGGGGATTCTTGTGATTGCAAACGCCACAAGAAATCCCGGCTTCGGCCGATATGCAGCCCGCCTCCTAGGCGGGTTGTTTATTTGTGGGCTTCGATAACTCCGTAAATAGTGGTGGTGCGGGGAGATTCGGCCCCGCAACGTAAAAGATTGCCGGGATTCCAGAGATTAGTCGAGCCGGAATTTTGAGGTATTTCAACTGCATACCCCGGTGCATACTCCTGTATGCACCGGGGATCGCAACGGTCGGAGAAGACATATGAAAGTTGCGGTGGGTAGATGGATTTTGCGAGGAGCACGGCAGCAACGGCGCTGGCTGCGGCTCGTGTGGTCGCGGCCTTTGGCGGTGCCATGGAAGAGGGCGACCTTGCGGCCGCCCGGTCGTCAATACTCGTGAGGCAGCAGGAACGTGGTCACGCTGCGGTCGGCCTCGGTGATGATCCAGAGGCGATTGTCGCCGGTGCATGGTTTGGCGGCATCGATCGGGTAAACGGAGAAGATGCGCAGGGTCTCGGATAGGGCTTCAATGTTGGCCTCGCGATCCTCGCGCGACAGGTAATCGCAATCGCACGATTGATGAGCTTTCAGGCATTGGGTCATGCGCTCACGGGTGCAGACCGCGAGCACGCCGGGCGTTGCGACGATCTGGCCCAGCTCGAAAAGCTTTACGCGCCTGGCGAGGTCGAGAGGGCTGATGCTCTTGGAGTCGATTTCGTTTGTCATGTGATGTCCTTTCATGGAGTTCGTGGTTGCCGGAGCCTCGCCAGAGGCCCCGGCACGCGGTTCCTAATAAAGTTCGCGGTCAAGCATCTCCTTGAGCGCGGACATGATTTCTTCCTGGTCCGCGTAGTCGTCCAGCTCGAAGGATTCGAGCGGTTCGGAGTTGGCGATCATGTCTTCGATGTGTGCGATGTCGAGCATGTGATATCTCCTTCTGGTTCATCGGGCGGCCCCGGCGAGATGCCGGGGCCGATTGAGGCGGCTTAGAACTCGGAGTCAACCCAAACGGCGCCGTTGTTGGAGCCGTTCTTCTTGGCCTTGGGACGATCCCAGATGAGGGCGTAGCCGTCCGGCGTCTTGAACAAGGCGCAGTAGATCGGCCGGGCGAAAGTCGGATCGTCGAGTTTGACCGAGTAGTAGGTCGCGGTTTCGGTTTCCCGTTTCCAGGCCGCTCCGGCTTCATATGCGCCGATGGTCGCGCGGAGTTCCGGGCCTTTGCCCTTTTTCTCGACCGGCGTAAGAACGATCTTTGCGCCGTTGAACGAGGGGATCAGGAGTGTTCCGAGGTAGCTGCCGTCTTTCTGCTTCGCGAGATTTGCAATCGTAGCCATGATGTTTTTCCTTTCAGTTCAGGAGGCCGCTCAATGCGTCCTCGACAGCGACCGTTAAAACGCCGCCGGACGACGCGGCTCAAGACCCGCAGGGCTTGGGAATTTTGTCTCGCGAGGAATCGCGCTTGTGCGAGGGGAAAATTCCTCTTGAACCGCTAGGCCAAGGCGTTAGTGTCGCGTGCGGAGAGGATGCAATTGATCGAGCGGACTCATGATCAAGTCTGAAAGGAATTTTCATGGCGGCCACGTTGCCGCGAAGTGGTGACGGTCGGCTGTGAGGGACACGACGCCCTCGCTCAAAGCTCAGGGGCTATCGTTGCCGGTCGAATGGTAAAGGCCGCCTTACACGACCTCTTGAAGCGCATTCGGGGCGGTTTGGATGCGGCGGGAAGCCGTCAGAAAATGACCTGCGTCAAGCTCGATGCCGATGAAGTTCCGGCCGATGCGTCTTGCAGCGACAAGCGTGGACCCTGACCCGCAGAAGGGATCGAGGACAAGACCAGACGGCTCGCAGAAGGCGGCGATCAGCGGTTCGAGCGCCTCAGTCGGCTTCTGGGTCGGATGGAGCCGGTTGCCCGTGTAGGTCCAGTCGATCACATCCGATATCGGCTTCATCGGTGGAGACGGATCGCCCCTTGCCAGAAGATAGGCTTGCTCATGCTCGTAGCGCATGTAGCGGACGGATGAAGCATATCGTTTGCGAAAGACGACATGGCCCGCAATGCGGAAGCCAGCCGCACGCCAGGCGGCCATGAAGAGATGGATTTTATTCCAGCCGTAGAAACTGACGCAGAACGTGTCCGGCTTGAGAACACGGAAGATTTCCCCGAATGCCGGAGCAAGCCATTGATCGTTGTCGTCGTTTCTGACGGTGCGGCCATCGCGGTCGCGATAGCGGACGATGTAAGGCGGATCGGTCAGCACGAAATCGACGCTCTCGGCGGTCAGGCCACGCATGAGGCCGACACAATCGCCGAGCAGGACGGAGTTGGTGGCGTTGAAGGTGCGGCGGGTCATGCTGCACCGCCTTTCTCGTCCGGCTCGTAGAGTTCTTTAATATAGTGGTCGCACGCACGATTTACGGCCGCCTTGAAATCGAAGTTGTTGGTACTGGCGAAGTGCATCAGATCGCAGAGAAGATCGCCGAGACTGTCCTCCCAATCAGTTCCTGTAATGCTTTGGTAATGCCGTAAGGCTGCGGCTGCCCATGCGGCGCGGTCTTTGTTGGTGGCTGTCATCTGATTTCCCTTTCCAGTTTGTTCGGCCTCCACCACGGGGCCTCGCAGCGAAGCGGTCCCTGGTGGAGGACGGAAAGACATGACAGTCGTTCGCCACGATAGATGTAAGCCGGATATGTCAGAGTGAGATCAATGCCCTTCGGCGGCGATACCGCTCATAAGGGCGGCGCAGTCGCCGAGCATGAGCGTGTTATTACGGCAGGTGCCGGGCAAGCGGGCAGCCGGACAGCACTTGCACCGAGGCGCACCGCTTCGCGTCATTGCGCGCTTTCTGTGTCAGCATGAAGCTTCATGGCGCGGCCCATCCAGGGTTCGGGCCGGATGGCCCGAACCCAATCGGCAAGGGAGGGGATAAAGCCGAGATCCTCCCGGACATGCTGCTCGCCGATCCAGCGCACGGGTATGATGCGGCCGGTCGAGAGCGTGATCGTATGGCCGAAGATGGTTTCGGCCATGAATACGCCTTCGGCGTGATGCCGAAGCATTCTATGACGGAAGTCGGCGATGATTTTCTTGGACTGATCGAACCAGTCGTGGATGCGACTGTAGTCTTCGATTGTGCCGCCCCACTGCTTCACGCTGGAGAGCGAATGGTGATAAGGATGCGCCATGTCCGTGCTCCTCAGAAATAATGCTTGGTGTGGACGGAATCCGTGAAGCGCGCATTGAAATCGAGGAGGACACGGCGCTCCTCGACCTCGAAGGTGAATTCTCCGAAGGCGCCGTCGTTGTTCTCCCAGCCGCCGTGCTTCTGTTCGAGCAGCGCATAGCACAGATCCTCGATCGCTTCGGCGAGAGGCATTTCCTTTTCCGAGACGGATGATTTGCGATCGCGGAAGCTGTGGGCGCGATACCTGACCGGCTTGTCGGGCAAGGGTTGCGGTTGGGTGAGCGCGAAGGCGTTCACCTCTTCGATCTGTCCGCTGTCGCCTTCGCCGTTAAAAGTAACGGTGACGAGCGTGATATCGGCTTTGTCGAGCGCGTCGATAATAGCGTACTGATTGGCAAGGTTCGTCTTTTCCCGAGCCTTGCGGTCTTTGTCGTATGCCTCCATGAAGGCGTTGAAGTCGTTGCTGGAACTGGTGCCGGTCATGATGGATTCCTTTCCTGGTTGCGAGGCCGCCACCATGGGCCTCACAGCGAAGCGACGGCCCGCTGGTGGCGGACGGAAAAGGTATGACGGTCCTCCCTGACGATTGAGGTAAGCCGGGATCATGCTGCACCGCCCTGCTCAGTGTGCGTTTCTCTGCGCTGCGCGCAACCGGGCGCGAGTCCAAGATGGGCATTTAGTTTGCCGGGTTTGTCATAGTCGTAATCGATGCGCGCCGTGCCGAAGGCATAAAAATGCGCCCACGGATCGAGGTCCTCGGTGATCTCCCGGCAACGGTCCACGAGATCGAGAGCGGCCTGGTGGTCGTCCCTGAAAGGTCCGGCCAGGAAGTCGTAGCGCGCGCCGTCGCGCACCGTGACGTAGTAGTTGCCCGGTCTTGTGTCGGGCATTTGCGCGGTCATGCGGCACCGCCTGTCACGGGAGCGAGAACACCGCGCGCGATCGATAGAATCTGATCCAGCCTGACCTGCTTTCCGCGGTCGTTTACGGCAAGACCGATGGTCGCGTGCCGGATGATCTTTTCGAGTGCCTTGTGCATTGGGGAAGCGTTCTCGATCAGCTTGACGTTCAACTCTGTCGGAGCAATCGTCAGATGGTAGGTGTCGAGCCTTATGTCGGCCGCGATCTGGCGTCCGGTTTCGTCATTTATTTCAACGATGCGGTCGAGGATAGCGGTGTCATGTTGGGCGTCGTAGAGAGGCCACGGTTCTTTATCACCTTGAACGCGTTTCCAATAGAGGCGAGCCTTGGCGAGCGCCTCTTCATCGCCGGTGGCGGTGATCTCGACCTGGCCATAGTGAGGCACGTCCTGGGCGAAGAGTACGGTATAGGTTTTCATGGAATTACCCCCTGTGAGCGTGGCGATGAAGGGCGAGCGCGGCGTCGTAGAGGGCTTTTGACAAAGAAAGAAGATCATCCAGCGGGAGCGCAGTGCCGATGGCCAAGTTTTGTTTGCCGTTCTTGGAGGCTGCCGCAGCTTCAGCCGCAAGGTTCGCTGCTTCAGTAAGTCGATCAGCCAGTGCCGAGAGATTTGCGTAAATCGCGGTTTGGGCGATGTTGACGGCGTCGGCAGCGTTTCTGGAGCGGATCGTCATGCCGCACCGCCTGTCGCCTGGGCGATAGCGGAGAGATTTTCGTCGAGGGAGTTTTCGAGATCTTCGATAGGGGCGGTGAGGTCGCACCTTTCCGACGCTCTGAGGACCTCCTGAGCCCATTGGGATTTACTATCGAGTTCGCTGATTAGGTCTTCGACGGCGCTGTATAGGTGGTCGGTATTGTTCCATGCGTCGATGATCTCTCTCGTTATTTCGATCTGCTTTTGAAGCGCCTTGAGCAGTTTTGGCGCGGCGAGTTGCAAGCGGTATTCGTCGGTCTGCCAGATGAGAACTTCTTCGGCATCTTCGGTGACGATGCGGATTTCCTGGAGTTCGGGAGCATCGCCTGGAGTGAATCCGAGGCTCTTGTCGTCCCTGTCGAAAATTTCCTGCGCGATTCTTAGAATTTGGTCCGGGGTTTCGGCTTGATATATGTCGTTGGCCGGTCCCGCAGTCGTTCGGAAGTAGGCCATGTATTCGGCGAGAATTGATGAGGGCTTGGTAAAATCCGCCACCGTCCCATCAAAATGACATGCGGCGCATGTGGCAGGGCTGTTGTCATCCCATTCATGGTCCTGTGGTGTATCTGCGTCTGTGCCATCGTGGGTCAGTAGGACCCAAATAGGAATTTGGATAGTTACGCCATCTTCGCTTTGGCATTTCGGGCAGCGAAGATCGAATTGGTTGCTCATGTGATTCCCTTTCCGTTTCTGAGACCGCCGCCATGGGGCCTCACAGCGAAGCGACGGCTCCATGGCGGCGGATCAGGGAATCGGCATATAGGGGTGGCCGGGACGGGAACGGGGAAGACAGGAACAACGCGCGGCGGGGACTAGGCTTGCGCTGATCGTGAATCAAGGATGGTATGCCTCTTCGAATCGCGGGAGAATGGCACCCATGCAGAAAACGAAACAGCCGGATGCGATCAGCGCTCGAAACGGGCTTTCCTACTCAGTACGGATCGAGGCCGCGTTTGGCAGTCAATTCCAGCGCACTGTCGCGATCAAAAACTTGAACAAGATGCTTGCTGCATGGAAGGCACTGGTCGAGGCGCAGCACAAGAAGAACGCGATCACAGTGACTCGAAGTGGAGATTAAGGCAGATCGCGGGCCTGAAGAGGATTAGGTCGCGCAACCAGCAGCCAGGCGGCGGATCAGTCCTCGCCGGTGAAGAATCCGATCTTGCGCTTCGTCGCCGGAGGGAGAGTTTTCATTTCCTTCACCTCGTGGGCGAGGCGGTCGATATCCTCGACCAGTACCTCGATGACCGAGGCCGTGCGGTTGTGGCCGCGTTCGAGCTTATCGACACGGGCCGCGATGTCCTTGTTCGACGCAATCAGCTCCCGCATACGGACGAAGGCTTTTACGATGACGATATTCATCTGTACAGCTCTCTCGCTGTTCAAAACAGAACAGAGCATAACCACTCCGTGTTCAGTGAAGGCAAGTGGTTGAAATCGAACGTTTCTTTTCGATGCGGTGCCAAATTGGCGCCGCAAACGTTCCTCCTCGGTCAGCCGAAACATAAACTCCTCGGGGAATCTAGAGAGATTGCGTTTGACCGCCCGATTCAACTGCTTGGTTTCAACTCCGTACAGCGCCGCCAGATCGGCATCGAGAATCACCTTCTGCCCACGGATGACATGGATCAGCGTCTCCACTGGGCGGGGCGCGGCGAGATGTTTGCCGGGATATTTTTTTGCCTTGGCCATGGCACCGATGTAACGGATTGTGGTCCGGTGGTCAACACCGAGACGGGAGATTGTGCACAGACCTGATCGCGTTAAGAAAACCACCTCGGCGGCACGAGCATGAGTCGTCGCGCCTGTCGCGCCTGGTGGTCAGCGCTACCGTTCCCGGTCACGGTCTTTTGGTTTTTCTGTGCGGACTGGTGCTTGTTTGGCGCGGGCGATTGTGTCCTGTTGTTCGATGAGGCGGTCTAAGGGGTCTTGGGGCTTTGCTGCGGTCTCCCGAGCGGGCCATGTTTTCTCAAGCTCATCCAGCGTGCTTTTCATTTCAGGCTCTAGCCGCTGGGGCTCCGGTTCGCCGAGCCGGTGGCGGATGTCAGTAAGGATGGCTTCGATTTTCTTGAGGTCGCGAGCGTGCGGATCGTCGCTGTCGTGCGCAATCAAATCTTCGGTTTCAACATGGCACACAACAGCAGCCGCTCGGGCCGCTTTGAGAAGTTTTTCGTCGGCGTCTTGGGTAGAGTCGAGGACTGGCGCAGTGGCTTGGGCCTTTCGGCAACACCCTGTTTCCAGTCCCCGCTCATCGAACCGGACATGCCCTATTAAGGCATCCGGCTCTCGGACAAGACTTCATGCTTTTGCCCACGGAAGGTTGCGTATTGGACAGGCAGATTGACGAGTCCCAGTTGTTCGTAGAGAGACTGAACGGGAAAACGCGCTGTTCCTTTGCCTGGAGCTTTATGTTTCATGCACAACCACCGGCGGAGCCGCAGTTTTGCGTGGGCATCTATGGTTTTGTAAGCCGGGCTGACCGGGCCTAGGCAGAAGTAGTTTGCCCAGCCCTTCAGTTTCCGGTTTAGGATGCCCACAATTACATCGGCTTCTGATTGAATTCGGCTGCGATCGGTTTCCTGCGTGATGGCTTTCACCACGCGGTTGATGCTTTTCTTCGAGGGTCGGGTGCCAATATAGGCGCGCCCGGTCTCGGGTCTGTAGCATCTTCCGAATGTGTATCCCAGAAAATCGAACCGCTCTTGCGGTAGACGACACAGGTGTGTCTTTTCTTCGTTCACCGTCAGTTTCAGCCTCCTCATCGTCTCCCGCATCGCGTCCATAGCCTTGTCGGCCTGTCTTTTGCAGCAGATAACAAAGTCATCGGCATAATTGACGATGTGTGCCGTCCAGCGTCGTTCATATCCCAGTTGCCTCCATCCCAAGATAAACCGCCGCATATAGAGATTTGATAGCAGCGGCGAGATGGGCGCCCCTTGAGGTATGCCACGTCCGGTGTCCCGGTTGGATGTCGTCCGTTTCCGGTTGCCGTGTCCGTCGTCTTCTTCGACCGGAGTATTCAACCACAGCTTGATAAGATGCAGGACGTGCTTGTCGCTGACACGACGCGCCACACACTTTACCAGTTCCACGTGGGGAATACTGTCAAAGTAGCCGGACAGATCAGCGTCGATAATTTGCCGATGCCCGGTGTTTAGAAGACGATGAACCGCTTTAATCGCATCGTGCGCCCCTGTCCGTTCCCGGTAGGCAAATTGCTCCGGTTGCAGATCAGCTTCGAAAATAGGTTCCAGCACGATCATGGCCGCCGTTTGCACGACGCGGTCCGTGATCGTCGGAATCCCCAAGGGGCGCAGTTTGCCGTCCGGCTTCGGTATCCAGACTCGCTTGACCGCTTCCGGTCGGTAGTCTTTCCTCCTCAGCCGTTCCGCCAGTTCCCCGAGCCAGCGTTCTTCTCCATACGCTTCGATGTCTTCAAAACGTATCCCGTCCACCCCCGCTGCACCGTTATTGGTTTTGCAGCATCGATAGGCGTGTTCGAGTATGTCACGTCGATGAATCTTGTCGTACAGGAGATAGAACCGGTATTCGGGTTCTTCCTTCGCTTTGGTATGCAACGCCGTCCGTAGTTTCTGAACGTCTTCCGGAGTTTTCAGGTTTCCCAATCTCTTGTCCTTTCCTACTTCTTGCGTTGGTCTTGAACTGAGGCCCCTTCGCTCCACGGACATTACTCCGCTTCACAACTACTACGAGCCTCTCCGCCACCCTGTCTCGCCCGGCCTGTCCCTCGCGGGTTTCCGGTTGATCTCACGTTTGACCACGTGACAGGGCTTCCCGTGTTGCGTCTGTCTTCCTCTTCCATGCATGCCATCGCCACTATCCCGGCGGAACTGTCAGCTGCACGTTTCGCTCGCTTCACCGACAATCTCAGCCTTCCCCGCAATTCCGTCGGGTCGGCTTCCGCATTGAACTTTTCGAGACCTGCTCGGCGTTCACTCACGTTACGGCCTGCATGTTCGCAGAGTCCCTTAAGGACCCCTTTACACCAAAGGCTTCAGCCGTTTTGTTACCTCCACGACTGCTCCGGTTGCTACCGGTTGGAGCGAGATTACCGGACGGGATTTGCACCCGCTGGAAGATAGCGCCTTGTCACGGCGCACGGAATCGGGTGATCCAAAACGAGCCAGTGATCTTCGGAAAGACGTTCGACGGTCAGCTCTTCTTCGAAGGCCATAACGGTGTGGAGGATAGCACAGGTAACCCGCTCACTACGGCGGTAACAAAGCCCGGTATCGGGCGCCAGGTTTGCATTCCCATATTCCCTCGTATTGGGACACGGCCCTTCTTCCCGCCCGCAGCGAGTCAATAGAGGCGGGCATCTTTTGCGGCGTCCATCGCGACCCTTTACGGGCCGCGCACGCTCGCGGGGGCTTTGCGCGTTTGAAGGTTTGGTCTTACCGGACTTGTTTCACGGGGCGCGGGGGCGGTCAGCCATGCTGCTACGGCCGCCCAATCGAATCGCACGTAGCGCCCAAGCCGCAGGCATGGAATCGGATTCCGGCAGCGCCCACGGGTCTTCTCGTAGACCCAGGAGTCGGGCACCTTGAGCCTGGAGGCAAGTTCCTCGGGCGTGAGTATGTCTTCGGTTTGCACCAGACTCATCTGATTTCCCTTTCCAGTTTGTTCGGCCTCCACCATGGGGCCTCACAGCGGAGCGGGTCCCTGGTGGAGGGCGGAAAAGGGGTGGATCAGAAGTGGGGTCATAGGGTGAGGCTGCAAGCCATGGATAAGCGTGGTCACGGCCTCATCGCTGGCAAAGCACTCCCTTGGCGCATGGGCGGCGGCGCAGCCTGAGAAAAAGCCTTCGCGGCAGGATCGCTGTCATCCTCTGCCGGTGGCGCAACCTGTGTTTCGTTTTTGTCGAGATCAAGCGCGGCGTTGAGTTGCGCCTGGCGCGCGAGCAGGTCCTTCATACGTGCTTCGTGATCGAAGGGCTTGTTGGCTTGCGCCTGATAATCGGCGAGGTTCTTTTCCAGGCGCGTACTTCGCTCTTGTTCCTGATCGGCGAGCTTGTCGAGCGCGCGCAGCGTGTACTCGATGCTTTGCATCGTACCGAGCGGATTTTCGGCGTTCAGATTCGCCGAGTAGAGGCCGCTCCCCTTAATAAAGAGTTCCGGCAGCGGCTCGCCATCGAGGGCAAGGCCCGTAAGCCGTTTTCCCCGGCTGAGAATTTCAAAGCCTCGAAAAGAGGCCCGCGGCTGAACGGTGAGATCATCGCGCGCTGCCAGCACATCATAGGTCAGAGCTTTAGCGGCTTCCTCACGCGCGCCTTTGCCCGAGAATTCCTTCGCTCCCACGATCATCGAAAATTCTTCGTCCTCATGCGCGTCGCGGGTGGCGATGTCGTCTTGCATATGGGCGAGGTTCTTATTTGCCTCGGCGATCCGCTCGGGCAGATTGCGGATCTGCCAGCGGATATTGTGCTGCTGGTTGAGGTGTGCGGCGCGGAGCTGGTCGAGCTTGCGGATTTCGGTATCGACTTTCACCTTTTCCATCACGGCGGGATTGCCCGAGGCGATGGCCTTGATTTCGGCGTAGGTAAGAGCGCCGCCTTCGAGGTCCTCAGCGGTGCGGACGGAGGTTTGCCCGCTCATCACCTGCTGAATGAACCTGGCCTTGGTTTCGAGCGTCTGCCACATATAGGCGTCGAATGAGCCTTCGGTGACATAGCGATGGATTTCGATTTCGCCGTTGGTATTGCCTTGGCGAAGAATCCTCCCCTCGCGCTGCTCGATGTCGCGCGGCCGCCAGGGCGCGTCCAGGTGGTGGAGCGCAGCGAGACGCTTCTGGACGTTCGTGCCCGCGCCCATCTTCTCGGTCGAGCCGATCAGGATGCGCACGCGCCCGGCATTCACATCGGTGAAGAGCTTCATCTTTTCGGCATCTGACTCGGCATCGTGGATGAAGGCGATTTCTTTTTCCGGTACGCCACTGGCGAGCAGACGAGCGCGGAGTTCGTCATAGACGTTGAACTGCTTCGGATTTGGCGTCGAAAGGTCGCAGAACACAAGCTGGGTTAGTCGGAGGTCCCGTGTGTCGCGCCACTTGGCAGCGATGCGATGCACCGCGCGGCTGACTTTCGTGTCGGGCGCGGGATCGGTGAAGGGATCGACCAGGCGCATGTCGAGCGCCGCTTTGCGGCCGTCGCCCGTGATCTTCAGCATATTGTCCACAGAGGGATCTATGCGCTGCGTGCGGAGCCTTTCGGCGCGCTCGGTCAGCGTCTTGATATAGCGCTTGAGGTCTTCGCCAGCCGGAGCGGCGATCACATAAGGCTTGCCGCCCGCAATGTGCGGGCATGGCAGGTTCAGCATGTCGGAGGTCTGCACGTCGGAAAAGGCACGGAACATCGAGAGCAATTCCGGCAGATTGATGAATTTGGCAAAGCGCGTGTGCATCCGATAGCCCGAGCCGTCCGGAGCAAGCTCCAAGGCCGTCACCGCTTCCGCGAAGTTTGCTGCCCAGGCGTCGAAATGCTCAACGCAGCGCTCCTTAAGAAGGTCCGGCCCGAGATAGCGGAGCATGGTGTACATCTCGGCCATGGTGTTTGAAATCGGCGTGCCGGTGGCGAAGACGACGCGGCCTCCGGTCAGCTCGCGGATGTAGCGGGTCTTCATGAACATGTCGAAGGCGCGGTTGCTGTCGCTGTTGGGCAGGCCCGCGATGCGGCTCATCTTCGTCGTGTAGAACAGGTTCTTGTAGAGGTCGGCCTCATCGACGAAGAGTTGATCGACACCGAGTTCCTCGAAGGTCAGCGTGTCGTCCTTGTTCTCGCGGTCGGCACGCTTTTTCAGTTTGGCGACTAGGCGCTTTTTGGCCTTCTCCAGTTCTTTGACGATCCGCCGGTCGTCGCCGCTTTCGGCTTTGGCTTCGAGAATGGCGTTTTCGAGCTGTTGCACCTGTTCGTCGATGAAGCGGTTGAAAAGCTTGTCGGAGACCGGCAGAAACTCGAATGAGCGGTGCGAGACGATCACGGCGTCGTAGTTGCCGGTCGCTATTCGCGCCATGGCACGCTGGCGGTTGCCGTTCGCGAAATGGTCCTTGGTGGCGACGAACAGCTTGGCTTGCGGATAAAGCTGGAGAAAGGCAGCGCCCCACTGCTCGACCAGGTGATTGGGCACCACGAGCATCGGCTTTTTCGCGAGACCCATGCGGCGCAGTTCCATTACGGAAGCCGCCATGGTCCAAGTCTTCCCGGCGCCGACGACGTGGCCGAGCAGCGTGCTGCCGCTTTGCAGAACGCGCCACACCGCGTTCTTCTGGTGCGGGGCGAGGTCGCGGTCGCGCAGAAGTTCGCGCGCCATGCCCGGCAGCGTCAAGTGCGAGCCATCGAAGGTGCGCAGACGCAGATTGTTGAAGCGGTCGTTATAGTCGCGAGCAAGGCGCGTCGCGCGCGCGGCGTCCTGCCAGACCCATTCGCGAAATCGATCCTTCAATTGCTGCTGCTTTTCCCGCGCGGCGATGGTCTCCTGCTGGTTGATCGTGCGCGATCCATCGGGGTGTTCGTCATAGGCGGTCGGGGTGCGTCCGTTAAGGGCGTGCTCGATCAGGCTGGAGGCGTGAAAGCGCTGTGTACCGTAGGTGGTGGTGTTGCTGACGCTCGACTTCACGCCGTAGTCAATCTCGACGGTCCATGTGGCGATTGCGTCCGCGTGCGCGATTCGCACGTTGCTTTGCCGAATGTCGAGCAGCTCGGCCACAAAATCCCGGATGTCGGTCGTGGGAATCCAGGACGAGCCCAGGCGCGCCTCGATGTCGCCGGGCTGAAGGTCAGCGGGCTGCACATCTTCCAAAGCCGCGATGTTGCGTTGGTAGCAGGGGTCCAGCTCGGCGGCGCTGCGCGCGACCGAGAGCTTCTCTCGGACATTGCCGCTCAGATAGCAATCGGCGGTTTCCCAATGTCCTCCCTCGGGATTGCGGTAGATGAGGGGGCCTAGCTCGTGCTGTAGGAGCCGGGACGCCCGGCCCGTCACCTGTTCCATGCGGGGCCAGTTGATCTCGCCGGTTTCGTTGAGTGAAATCGCGAGGGCCTCGGCGGCGGTTTCGACATGCTCCACGGGACGGTAATGTTCGAGCGTTCGGCGCTCGAAGATGGCGGTTTTGGTAGCGCGTTTGGTTTCGGGATCGTAGGTTTCGAGCGAGAGGAGGAGCGGATGATCCGGATCGCCCGCGAAGGCCTTGACGTTCTCCTTTAGGGATAAAGGCCCATGCCTCCAGGCGAAATGGTCATAGGCGCGGTTCAGTAGCTGGCGGGCTTCGAGAATGCGGTCTTCAGGTTCGTCGTTGAGCTGGGTCTGGAAGACGAGCCGGACAGCGTCTCTGACCACAAGCATTCCGCGCACGCGCGCGGCGACGGATTCGGAGAGGTGGAGCGCTTGGAACTCCGCCCCAACGCGAATCACAATGACGCCATCGCGCTCGGCAAAGGCGCCATCCTTGACGGTCTCGATTGCGTTGCTGTTGGCCTGGGTGAGGTCGCGCGTGGGAGGGAGTTGTTCGGAGCGGGGATAAAGGCCGGTTGGGAGTGAGGCGATGGCGGAAGCGAGGCGCTCTTGGGAGAATTCGCCCGCGAGTGTCGGCTCACGCGCGTTGTACATTCCGCGCTCGAGTCGCATCTCGCCCAGCATCATCTCGGGATGGCGTGCGAAATACTCGTTGATGGAGACGGAGCCGTCTTGTGTGTCTATTGAAGCCAGATCCTGCCAGGATTCTCCGTTTGCGGGCGCGCCAGGAGCCCGCTTTTGCAGAAAGAGGATGTCGGTCGTAACTTCCGTTCCCGCATTCGCTTTGAAGGCTGTGTTGGGAAGGCGTATCGCCTCGATGAGGTCGGCGCGCTCGGCGAGATAGCGCCGGATCGTCGGGTCCTGCTTGTCCATGGTGTAGCGGCTGGTAATGAGAGCCATGACGCCGCCAGGGCGGACCTTATCGAGCGACTTGGCGAAGAAATAGTCGTGAATTGCGCGCGTCAGGAAGGGCGTGCTGCGATAGGCGGGATCGAAGACCGGATAGTTGCCGAACGGAATGTTGCCGATCACGGCGTCGAAGAAATTGTCGGGGAGCGTTGTTTCCTCGAAGCCCTTCGCGAAGACGGTCGCATCTGGATAGAGGCATTTTGCAATGCGTGCCGTGATGCCATCGAGTTCGACGCCGGTTCGACGGCTGCCGGGGCCAAGCTCCTCCGGCATGAGACCGAAGAAATGGCCTACTCCCATTGATGGTTCGAGAATCTGTGCACCGGGCTGAAGCCCGAAGCGCCACATGGCTTGCCACATGCTCGCGATGACGGCGGGCGCGGTGTAGTGGGCGTTAGGAGTCGAAGCGCGGGCGGAGTCATACTCGGCTGGTGTCAGCAGTTCACGGAGTTCTGCGGCCGTATGCTGCCATTCTGGCGGCGGATAGGGGCGGAAGGCATTCGCCATGGCGCCCCAGCCGGTGTATTTCACGAGCAGGAATTTTTCGGCATCGGTCGCGCCGCGGCTCTCGGCTTCAATGCGCTTCAGCGCGCGAATGGCTTCGATATTGTCGAAAGCCTTGTCGCGCAGGCTGCCTTCGCCGATCCGATGCGCGTCGGTTATTCGGAAATCGCGGGATGGGACTGGCTCGGGGTCAGGTTGCCTGAGGATGGCCGCTCCGGGCGGTCCTCTTCCGGAAGGAGCGCCCATTCCTTCGTCACGAGTTCCCAGGCCGAGTGGTACTCCATCTTCTGCACCACCGTCAGATCGTAAAGAAGATCGCCCATCTGTTCTTGCGTCTGGCGGAGGATGGACTGCAACTGGTTCGTCTTCTCCAGTTCCTCGATCAAGCCTGGCCGGTTTGTTGTCCACTGTTTCAGAATCAGGTCGCCCAATCGGTTCATGTCGTCCATCTGTTACCTCCGTCTCTATAGGTGGCAGCTCCAAGACCCCAGAAATGGTCTCCTCTCCAGTAAGAGTCGCAATGACTGCTTCTCCCACCACACCCGTGAAGAGGCCAAGCTGGGAATAATCCCGCGCAGGTTTGCGGAAACGTCCGTTGCCTTGGAATCTTAGCGCCATCCTTATTATGTCCGTCTCTGCGATCGATTGGCCGGAGCGCTGCGAACGTGTCGATTATGAGGAAGGAAAATTTCAGGATGGTTAGAGGAGTGCATACAGGGGTATGCAATCGGCACGTTCGGCGCAGATTTTCTTGATGGCCGGTGGGTGATCGGCGGTCTGCATACCCCGGTATGCAGTGAATTTATTTTGATTTGCTAACCATTTTTTAAGACATCCGCCATAGGTTGAATAGTCGTTGTGGTTCTGAAACTGTTGTTGGAGGTTGCGTTGAGTCAATCGGCGGAGAGCGTGGTGAGATGTTTGGTTGGTCGGATCGAGGGTGTCACGGCTGCAAGTGTCATAAGGAATATCCCCGGTAGGTCCGGACTTCATGAGGAAACGGAGGTTGATGTCGCCGTCATGCTGTCCGCCGTAGTCCGCCGCCGGGTTCCGGCGCGGCTCCTCGGTTTGTAGGAGGCGGGCATGACGAAGAAGTACGAATTGCTGGCGCACGATTGGGTTTTGGCTGGGAAGCGGCGCTTATTCCGGATCAGAGCGGTACGCGACTTCGGCGAAGTCCGGCGGGGCGATCTCGGCGGCTATATCGAATGTGAGGCGAACCTGTGCCATTCTGGAAACTGTTGGGTCTATGACGTAGCGCAAGTGTACGGGCCTGGGGCTGTCGTGCGCGGAAATGCGCGAGTTCGTGGCGAGGCGTGGGTATTGGGCTGCGTCGAGGACGATGCGATTGTTGACGATCGGGTGATTGTGGTGCAAGGGGCTCGTGTTGGTGGCAGGGAGATTTGGCTATACGACGAGATTGCGCGGAGGATTCGTCCGGAGATGGTGCCGCAACCGGCTGTGCGCGTAGATGTGTGGACGGGTAGGCGGCCAGAAAGCAAAAACGCCGCCGCGCACCCGGTTAACGGTACAGGGCGGCTCATGAGAAACTCGGCGCGGAAGCGCCCCGGTTAGGCTTTTCCGGATGCGGACGGCGAGAAAACTTCGCGGATGACTTCCGTGGTTAGGCGCATCGCGACGGCCTCAATGGGCCAACGTGGCTTTGTGAGAAGTATGTCGGACGGAATGCGGCCCAGCCTTTCCACGTGCGCCTGGAAATTGCCCGTGTACCGCTCAATCAGCCGGGCGACCTCGACGGCAACGGGGTTCGTCGGGTCTGGATCTTGGAGCGCCGCTACCACGGCATCCTCGGTGAGCGAGCGGAATTCTGGCTTGGGTTCGACGGCTTGGGTCATGTTGTACTGGTAGCGGAAGGCTGCGTTGTTGTAAATCAGAAATCGGATTCTGGGGCGGGTCGATGGCGATTGCGCAAATGTGCGACCTGGGTCGTGGACAGTTTGGGGCGCGATCAACCGTTGAAAGCGCGATGGAGGAGGGAGGCGAAGAGGTGCTCAGCCTGACGCAACGCCTCCCGCTGTACGGCACGCAGACGCTCGTGCCGCGTCACGAGTTCGGCAAAGTGCTCCTGCTCGGAGGGGGGCACTGTCGGCACCGGAAGCTCTTGCAACATGGGTAACGTCAACCCCTCTGTGTTCGCCCCGCGAGCCAAATTCAGAAGGCGCCCTTCGTGAAATTTGAGGACGAATCGGCCGAATTCCGGTTGAAGCGTCCCAGCACACTGGATGGATTTGATGTCCTGGCCGTGACAGAGGGGAACCTTGGCAATGGCGACCGGCAGCCGATGCATGAGCACTTTGCTCTTCACGACGACAAGGATGGACCCGGCAGGAACGAGATTCGTCGCGCTTTCCTCGATGGCCTTCTCTGTAATGTGTTCTTCAGTGTCCCAGATGTAGTCGTCCTTCATGTCCTTTGAGGTCAACCAGGGGATTCGGCCCTGGTAAAACTCAGGGCGCTCGCGTGCTGGCGTGCCACCTCCGGTAATCTTGACCAGTTCGCCAAACGCAAGGAATGGTCCGGCTTTGAGTCGAGGGCCGAAGAGCTGGCGGAAGGCGGCGGGGAGGAAGGTGTCGGTGAGTTCGAGGGCGTAGCGGCGGGTGCGGCACAGCCGATCCGCCTGCGTCCAATCGCCCAGCGATCCGCCGCTGCTGGGGCAAGTCGCAATAAGGAACCAGAACGGACTCAATAAGCTCTTTGTTGATTTCCCCGAAAGTGGCCCCGCGACCCATCGCGACGATGGCGGGGGTGAGGAACTTGAGCGCAAAGTAGCCATAGAGGGGGTCAAGGCGCTCGTTGGGAACTATGTTCTTGAAACCCTGGTTCGTGCAAGCTGGATACGAGGTGACGGCACAGTGTCCGATCGGCGCACGGCTGCTGAAGAGAATAGAGCCTGCTGGCAGCATTGCCGTCGAGCAGCTGTCAAATCCTGCCTTTGAGATTCTCTTCGGTTTTCCGTGAAAGTAGATGCCCTCGTGGTTAGAAAGGTCGGCAGGCGTGATCCAAGGAATATCCCCGTCCCAAAATTCGGGAACTCCAGTCTTCGGCGTTGAGCCAGAGACAATTTCGCCAAGTTCGCCTAACGGGACAGTCTGCATCTTCACAATTTGGTCATGGTTTCCTGCAGCGCGCCGACTTCACGAATCGCCGCCTCTTCCAGTTGCTGCAAGCGTTTGAGCGTGACGCGCGGCTGCTCGTAAAACTCTTGATTGTGCTCGACCTGACGGTATCGACTGGCGGACAGGTCGTATTTGTTAGCCTTGACCTGATCCTTAGTGACCCAGAACTGGCGGGTGAGCTGGTTGATTTCCGTTTGCAGAGGCGTCATCCGGGATTGGAGTTCGGCGAGTTCGGCCTCGGCTTTCTCGCGGGCGGCACGGGCTTTGTCAGCCGTCTTGGAGACGACCTCCTCAAATTTGAGCCGGTGGATGATGGCGCGATGTTCGAGGCGGTCGGTCTTGAGCGGGGCAATTTGCTTTTGCAGGTCGGCCAGGCGCTCGGTACGCTTCTGCTGGAACTTCGTATCCCGCCGGTGGCTCCAGCAGTCCAGCACGTCGGGGATGTCGCTTTCGGGAACCTTCTGGCGTTTGTCGTCCAATGAATACCCATCGTGCTCCATGTCGTAGAACCAGATTTTCTCCGTCGTGGCGCCCTTGGTGAACAGGAGGACAGCGGTGGAAACACCGGCGTAGGGTCGGAAGACGCCTGACGGCATCGAGACGACGCCGTCGAGACGGTTTTCCTCGATGAGCTTCTTGCGGATGTCCACATGAGCGTTGGATGAGCCGAAGAGGACTCCGTCAGGGACGATGACGGCAGCGCGGCCGCCATTCTCAAGCAGACGTAGAAAGAGGTACAGGAAAAGGATCTCGGTCTTCTTGCACTTGACCGGCAGCGTGGGGTTCACATCCGCCGCGTCGATTGCGCCCTTGAAGGGCGGGTTGGCGAGGACCACATCGTAGGCCCGCTCCTCGGAGAAAGCTTTTGAGAGGGCGTCGGTGTAACGGAAGTTCGGCGCGGAGATTCCGTGGAGCATGAGGTTCATGCTGCCGATGCGGAGCATGGTCATGCCCGAATCGGAGTCGAAGCCGGTGAGAGCCTTGGTCTGACTGAACTCGTATTCTTCCTTGGTGAGTTTACTGCCGGTCAGGCCGTGGGGGTAGCCCTCCTCGTCGTAGGTGATGTCGCGCGGGTCGCTGTGGGTTTCGAGGAGGTGCTGCCAGGCGTTGACGAGGAAGCCGCAAGTTCCGGCGGCAGGATCGCAGATGCGCTCGCCTGGGCGCGGATCGCGCATGTTGACCATCATGCGGATGATGTGGCGCGGCGTGCGGAACTGGCCGTTCTGGCCAGCGGTGTTGAGCTTGCTGAGCAGGTACTCGTAAAGATCGCCCTGCACGTCCTGGTTCTGCGCCGAGATCTGCATGGCGTCGATGGCCTTGCAGGCCTCGATGAGCAGGCTGGGCTTGTTGATCTTGAACTCGGCGTTTTCCATCTGGGCCGCAAAGGAGCCGCCCGCTCCTCCGAGCGTCTTGATGAAGGGAAAGACGGCCTCCTTGACTTGCTTGAGTGCCGTGTCGGCGGGAAGTTGCGTCCAGTACGACCAGCGGAGGTCGGGTTTCGGAAAAATGGGCGTGAACTTCTTGCCGCGGAGCTTGGCGGCGCGCTCGGCATCCTGCTCGCGCTCGTCGAGTCGTTTGAGGAAGAGCAAGAAGGATAGTTGCTCGATGGCATCGAGAGGATTGGCCAGCCCGCCGGACCAGAGCTTGTCCCAGAGAGCCTCGACGGCGGAGCGGAGTGTGGTGTCGGTGAGCATGGTTTAGGCCGCGAGCGATTGGGTGAGGTGGAGAAGGTCGCCGATTTCCTGTGGGGTGAAGAAGCGTTCGACCGCGTTACGTCCGAAGTTGGTCAGCGGCGGGTCGTAGAGGTCGGCCTCGACCAGAGTGCGCTTAGCTAGAAATACCTCCTGAACGGATCGAAGAAAGCGTATCTGTTCGGCGTTGTAGTTGTGGGCTTGAATGTGCTGCTCGAATCCGCGCTGCACCACCTGAGAATAATCGGGGATGGCATCGAGGGCAAGCAGGTGGCGGAGGAAAGCGAGGAAGTTATCCACGCGTAAGCCGTAGGCGATCCGGATATTCCGGCTGGAGAGTTGGATATCGTCGCGGCCGAGTTCGCGGTGGAGCGTTCGTTCCAGGTCGATTAGTTGATCGTCTGTGACCTCTCGGCCGTCACGGAGCGCGGCGAGAGCGGGGTGCCTTTCCACAATTTCGAGGACGCGGGCATCCACGCGGCGTTTGTATTCTTCAATAAGGATCTGGTGCCCACCTTCGCCGACCGAGATGTAGCCGTGAGTCGCGATGAAATCAGGCAGGTCGATGTTCAAGAAGGCACTGGGGCGGTCGCGACGGTTCTTCATTTGCGGCGCAAGGTCACGGA
Organism: uncultured Acidobacteriaceae bacterium; assembly: GCA_963791975.1. Taxonomy (GTDB): domain Bacteria; phylum Acidobacteriota; class Terriglobia; order Terriglobales; family Acidobacteriaceae; genus Bog-257. The sequence continues at coordinate 1,647,299 of CAWBUJ010000001.1, forward strand.
TGATCTGCGTAAGTTGCGCCGGCGTGGCGGTCGCGAGGTCCGCGGAGAGAGCGAGTGCGGCGCTGGGCGAGGAGCGGACGCGCTCTGCGATGTCGGGGAGTAGGCTCACGTCTTCCGCAATCGACTGGAGCAACTGCGGCGACGGCGTGGCCTGGAGGATCTGAAGCTTCAGTCGCTCCACTTTGTGGGTGAAGGTTTCGGCGGCCACATCGACATCGGCGGCAAAGCGAAGAAGCGGCGCAACGTGGAAACGGAGGAAGTCCAGTTTTGCAGACGTGATCAGCGTCCAGAAGTCGTCTTCCCACGCCGGGGCAACTTGCAACCACACCTTCTTCACCGGAAAGGACTCGCGCGGGACGCGTGCCATCATGGCGCGAAGGTCCGTGATCGTCTGGCGAAAGGCCTCGGCGGTATGGTCGGGAAGGTGACGTTCAATGATCTTGAGTCGCGTGTTGAACACCGACACTAGGACCGGCATGTCGATGGGCTGCTTGTCGTCGGCCTTCTTGTTGAAGTCGTTCTGCCAGAAGTCGATAATCTTGAACTCGGTCTTCTTTCCGTCCGGCAGGCGGTCCAGGTATTTGCAGGCCTGCTGATTGCGCGTGCCGCGGCCGATCATCTGCCAGAGCTTAATGCGTGATTGCACCGGCTTCATGAACACAAGATTTACGACCTCCGGGACATCTATGCCCGTGTCGAGCATGTCCACGGAGATCGCGATACGCGGCAGGTTGTTCTTCTTGAACTTGGTGATGAGGCCATCGCCGTAGCTACCGTCGCGCACCCGCTCGGTCGTGGACGTGATGACCTGTGCGACGCCCACATGCTGCGGGTACATCTCCTCGAAGACCTCAGCGATGCGGTGGGCATGCTTCTTGGTCATCGCGAAAACGATCATTTTGGCGGGCAACTGGCCGGACTGGTCCTTGAGGCAGGTCTCCATGACTTCCTCCCATTGCTTGCGGAGGGTGTCTCTGTTGCTGACCTCGACTTCGATCTCGGTGCCCGCGTAGTCGAGGCTGTCGGGATCGATGCCCTGCTCGACGAGAGCGTTACGGTCTTCCTCGCTCAGGTCCACGCCCTTGATGCCTTTGCGCTGGAAACTGGTGTGCGCCTGGTACAGGCTGAAATCAACGAGGAAGCCCTCTTTCACGGCCTGCGGGTAGTCGTAGAGGAAGGTCGGCACATTGGCATCGCACCCGAAGAGCCGAAAGGTGTCACGGTCGATGAAGTTAGCCGGGGTAGCAGTTAGACCGATCATGCGGGCATCGAAGTACTCGATGACTTCGGTGAACCGCTTGAAGAGCGAGCGGTGTGCTTCGTCGAAGATCATGAGGTCGAAGAAACCTGGACTGAACTTGGCATAGCAGAGCGCCATCGTTTGCTCGGTGGCGACGAAGAGACGTTTGGTTTTGTCGATCTGATGCGTGTAGATCCGGTCGCGCGGCTCGTTCGGCAAGTGCGCTTTGAAGCCATCTGTCAGGGTCTGATCGACGAGGGCGTCGCGGTCCGCAAGGAACAGAACGTTCTGCGCCTGATTGGCGCGGAGAAAGATATCGATCAAGCCCATGCCTACGCGCGTCTTGCCCGTGCCGGTGGCCATGACGAGAAGTGCGCGGCGCTTGTTGGCAGCGAAGGCCTCGGCGATGCGGCGAATGGCCTCGTGCTGGTAGGAACGGTCGACGATGGAGCTATTGATGGGAGTCGCTTCGAGCGGTCGCCGGTTCTGGCGTAGGAACTTCAGCCGCTCTAGGTCGGCGGGCGCGAAGAACCCGGCGACGAGGCGCGGATTAGCAAGGCCGACCTCCCAAAACCAGATATCATAGCCGTTAGCCATGAACCCGAAGGGTGCAAAGGGCTGTTTCTTGGCGATCTCGGTGACATAGTGCCGGAGTTGTTCGTCGGCCTCGCGCGCGTTGCGGGAGCATCGCTTGGCTTCCACGACGGCGAGCACATTGCCGCTTGCGTCGTACAGGCAATAGTCGGTGACACCGTTCCATGGCTCCGCGTCATAGCCATCAACTGGAACCTCCAGCCGGACCTGGGTGCGGTCGTTGAGTTTCCAGTCAGCAGCCCGCAACTGCGGGTCGATTTGCAGGGCACGGGTTTGGGCTTCGTTGAGAGTCACGGAGTTCAGCCTGCGCTTGTAAAAAGGGCGGGGGTAGGGACCTGATGCGGCAGCGGCTCCACATTCGAGCTGTACACCGCCATCATCGTAGCAATTTTCGGCATAACTCACAAAATTCTCTTTCAGCCGGCGAAGAGGAGATTTTGTGAACAAGCGCCGCCGTTGTGGCCAGAGATATGTCTCGATGCGTTATAAGTTCAGATACCTTATAGGAAGAAGGATAGGCCCATGGCAAACTATGGCGGAATGTTCTGGAGTGGAGAAACCCTCACTGAGCGACTACCAAAGCTCATCGAGCCATTCGTCCCCGAACGGGTCGACTGTGCTGCCTATACTTTGGCCATTGGCCCTGAAGTCTATATATCTCCCACCGATCAGACGGCCGATCCCGCGACGGTCACGGTTCGCAAGCTCGATAAAGACGAAGCATTCACAATCCCGCCTGGTCAGTTCGCCTTCCTGCTTACCGAAGAGATTGTCTCAGTTCCCGCCGATGCGCTCGCGTTTATTTCAATTCGGGCGAAGACCAAATTTCGCGGCTTGGTCAACGTTTCAGGATTTCATGTCGATCCAGGCTATTGCGGGCAGCTGACTTACTCAGTCTTCAATGCAGGTCCCGTGCCTATTCATCTCAAACGCGGTCAATCCTGATCACACTAAGGCAGTTCTCTTTAGAAACGCTCTGTGTCCACTCATCTTTCAGGTGAGCGTGATTCGCGATCCCCCGCGCGTTTGAGAGTTAACAAGAAAGAGAGTTGCTTGAATGGTCTTAAGCAGATCGGTCACGGAAAGGCGGCGCATTGTCCTTGGTCGCCGGCTTTGCGATACCATTTCACCGCCTCAGCATAGTCTCGCGTCACGCCGTGGCCTTGAACGTACATCGTGCCGAGCTTGCACTGCGCCGGTGCATAGCCTTGCTCGGCGGCCTTGCGATACCACTTTGCTGCCTCGGCATAGTCCTGCACTATCCTTTGGCCCTTTGCATACATGACACCAAGACTAAATTGCGCCGCCGCATCGTTCCGTTCGGCTTTGGTGCGGATTTCAGCGGGAGAAAGCGTATGGCCAGAGGGTGGGGCAGGCAAAGCCAGACAAGCGACAGCAACAAAAACCAGCAAGCAGACCAGGGATACGACAAAAGTCTTTAGACGCATATGACAAGCTCCCACTTATTCGACGAATCCTGCGGAGACGGGAATGAGGATGCGACGGATAGAAATTGGTCCGTCCCTCCCCTGTCCTGCCGCGTCAACGGAACGCGCGCGCCGCTTCTTGCTTAGAAACGAAATCCCGAAGCGCTTCCAGCAGCATGTCCTGTTGGGATCGGCGAAGATCGACCTTGAGCTTTTGAAACGCAACGAGGATAGGATCGTAGGGGTCGAAATATCCACCCACATGCAGCTTTGCATGACGGCTGGACGCGCTCGCCGCCCTGGCGACGCGCACGATCTCGGCCGGTGCCGTAGTCTGCGTTTGCGTTATTGGTTCCGATGAAGTGTGCTGCTCATCGCGAACCGGGGACAGAATCGAACGTCTAGCCATGAGCAACCTCCCTCTCCTTCACCGTGTCAGATGTGCACAGGTGCAATTGTGCACAAACCCACTCTTGCAGTTCTGATATCTCTTGGGCGGCCTTTCCGTATGGTTCGTTTTCAACGACCGCCCTTCCGTGAGGCCATGCCGCGCGGTACGCGCTGCGCTCACGAAGTATCGTGGGAGCCGCGGCGAGCCCGGCCGCGTCAACGATGGCCTTGGCGTCCTCAAGGAGGGTGGTCGCGCTCGGCGGGGCGGCGTTGAACACGACAAAGGCAGGCACTCCTGCGGATTTGATGAGCTGAGCCGTGCGGCGTATCGCATCCAGGTCAACTAAGCTGGGCCGACAAGGTATCAAGACCAGATCGGCGGATTGCGCGGCCGTGAACGCCTGAGGGCCTGCGGCTGGAGGCGTGTCGATGATGGCGACGGCGAAACTATGTCCAGCCGCGGCCGCAATCCCATCTGGCAGTCTGCGCTCGGTCAGAAACTCGACATGGGGAAACTCGTCTTGCCGGCGATCTGCCCATATGACGGCGCTCTCCTGGGGGTCCAGGTCGAAAAGCGTGGTCTTCAATCCGCTGGCCTGCATGGAGACCGCGAGGTTCACGGCCAGGGTGGTTTTGCCGACACCGCCCTTCTGGGCGATAAGCGCAATTTTCTTCACTTCTGCACTCCATCAGTTGTGCACACCTTCAGCTTTGAGGTTGTGATGGATTCGCCGATCCGTCAATGGCGGTCATGGTCGTTTGGGCGGGGACACAGGCTTAGAATTGCGCGCCCATTTCCGGGCCGGTTCGTGCATAAGTTCAGGCGTGCATGTGTGGTGTTGTGCACACCTGCACTCGTGCAAAAATTCAGTTGTTCAGCTCTGCACTTGTGACGGATTTATCGCTCCACCGTTTGCCGACGGGGGCGCGCCAAAAAGGAGTTGGGTAACATTGTCCTTCCAAACCTCGGCGCGGCGGATGTACCGAAGCGCGATGTCGTGCGAGCGATGACGGGTCTGCGCCATGATGTCCTTGAGGTCGGCCCCGGCGAGGGCGGCGGAGGTGGCCAGCCCGGCTCTCAGACTGTGCCCAGAGAAGCTGCTGGGATCGAGACCGATGGCCAGGGCGGCGCGTTTCACCACAAGAGAAACAGCTTGTGGCCGCAGACGTGTGGTGGTGACCCGGCTGCCCCGATGCAGACGCGTGAATAACGGTCCCGGCTTTGGGCCACGAAGCTCGATCCAGCGCTCAAGCGCAGCAACAGCGCAAAACTCACTGTCGGCGCCGCGATGGATGGCGATCAGTTCGCCTTTGCCTTGCTGATCGGTTTTCGAGCGCGCCAGATGAAGCAGCACGCCCTGCGGCTGGATTTCAACATCGGCCACATCAAGCGCGACGATTTCCGAACGCCGCAGCGCGCTACCGAACCCGATCAAGAGAATCGCTTTGTCACGCCGGTGCGCGGGCGTGTCTTTGGCATAGATGTCAGGCAAGCGTTGCAGCACATCCAAGAGGAACGGCGTCGCTTGTTTGAGCGGTTTGACGCCCTGTTCCCGCTTGAATCCTTCGAGCACACTTGTGATCGGACCTGCTCTTGTGTCGAGCGCAACGCCCGCAATCCGATGCGCGGTGGCCACGGCTGCAAGGCGCGTGCGGACAGTCGCGAGGCTCTTGGTACGTGCCAGGTGGGCCAGAAACAAACCGACCGCCCTTGCGTCGCCGCCGAGAGGCTGATAATTCATGCGTTCACAGAATTGGCGCCACTGTGCCCAGGATGCCTGATAGGAGCGAACTGTCTCCATGGCCTTTGAACGGCTGGCCAGCTCACGGGCTCGCGCCAGGATGGCTTCGATATCGGTCCGCAGGGCGGGATCTGCGGGCAAGGGGAGGGGGCCGAACAGCTCGGTGTCGAGCCATATGACTGAAGAGGGCTCTGTGGGGTTTGCTTCCAGGGGTGAGGGCACGATTTGTCCTTTTAAGTACGGTAAGGCGAAGCTGAAAACGAAACGAACGACAAAACGCAAAACGAAACGGAAATTACTCCCGATAAAGTCTTATTACCGTGACTAATCCAATCCGTCCATGCGGCATATTTGCCGCCTGTCAGACGGCATCTTCTGAGAATCCCCGAAGCAGCGTAAGGTAACTTCGAGATAGCTTACTTTTTGCGGATTCCGCTGCTGGATGTTCAACGACTTAGCAAATAGGCCAGAATTTACCCGGAGCCCCGGTATGCCGTACGCGGCCAGCGTGTTCAGTATGCCCGACGCGGCGAGCGTCCGGCTGGATGAACGGCTTGCGGGCGCGCCCGAGTCCGTGCGCGCGGGCTGGATACAGAGGGCATTGATCCACGAAGCCGTTGCCTCGTTGCGTCTGGATGGGTCGTATGTGTCCGCGCACGATCTGGTGCTCCGGCTGAACAATACGCTCGACCGGGCGCCGGACCAGGATATCCAGCGGGCCACGGATATCCACGGGATGCTCTCGACGCTCATCCGCCGGAATCCGCGCCATCTCTTCAATCCACGGAGAATCGTCGCCCTGACGCGCCTTCGCTTACAAAGCCGCGTCGTCGATCACCCGGATTTACCCGACTGGTTGCAAAACCGCATCCACACTCCCGAAGAGATGAGCGAAGCGCTTGAGGAGGCGTTGCAGCCCGCGGTCGTCTCCGCCTGGGGAACCTTACCGCCGGTTCATGCCGCCGCCGACATTATCGCCACCTGGCACAAAAGCAGGGCTGCGGACCGCATCGGCGCGGCGGCTGGCCGGGCGCTCGCTATGGCTTGGCTGTATCGCGCGGGTCTCATCTCTTCCTATTGCCTCTTGCCTTCGATTGGGTTTCTGGGGGCGGCGTCCGACTATCGCCCGGACCTGGTTGTTTCATGGCCGGAGAAATTCTTGAAGGCATGCGGTCGTGCCGCCGAGTGGGGCTTCAAACTCCACACCCATCTGACGCTGGCGCACCGCCGCCTCCATGACGCGGCGTCACGGCGCCGATCCACGTCTCACATGCCGGCACTGATCGATCTCTTGATCAGCACTCCCGCCGTGTCGGCCAGTGCGGCAAGTCGAAGCTTGGGAATAACGCCTCACGCCGCTCGTGCCATGCTTTGCGCTCTCGAAGACCGCGGGTTGGTCCGTGAGATAACGGGGAGGGGGTCTTTTCGGCTCTATTCCGCGGCAAGTTTGGATCTCGCGGCCGCGCGACAGTGAGGGGAGTGCTAGCGACTGAGTTTGTGTGGGTGACCTTCATGGGGTCCGGGTGTTAGTTCTATGCGGTGACTCAGCGGAAACTCACCGTCATGCCCCGAGCGAAGAAATACGTGTCCTCCGTCCTGCGACGGCTGCAATCTCGTTGAGCATGCCGCTGAAAATCCAGCGATGCACAGGGTAAAGCATGTACCAATAGAGAAGTCCTGCCAATCCCGCCGGATCAAAAATAGCGGTCTGCCGAATGACAGAGCCGCGGCTATTTGGTTCCACCTCGAACTGTAACCACGCACGGCCCGGTACTTTCATTTCAGCGGCCAGACCGAGTTCGCGATCCGGCACAAAGGTTTCCACTCGCCAGAAATCCAGGGCATCGCCTGCGGAAAGCGTGTGAGGATCGCGACGGCCCCGGCGCAGTCCCACGCCCCCTACAAGGAGATCTAAGAAGCCTCGAAACCACCAAAGAACATTGGCAAAGTACCAGCCATTCGAACCTCCGATCCGCTGAATCGGAGCAAAAGCTGAAGCTGGGGGAACCGATACTTGCACCGTTCGAGAATCGACGAGCCTGGTGCCAAACTTTATGCCACCCCACGACTGCGGCTTGCCCGCCGAGGAGAGAGCGTCGCACCAACTGGTCAAGGCAAATTCCTGGTCCTCATGGTGAAGAGCTCTCTCTATCGCTTCTCGCAATCCTTTCGGCTTGATGTCAAAGGCCGTCAAAGCGGAGGTATCCTGCACCAGAGTCGGGTTGCGCATACTATCGATGAGCTTGCGGCCGATGCGGGCATAAACAGGCGTGATTAAGCCCAACCACAAACTTGAAAGGCGAGGCGTCAAGATCGGGACCGGGATCATCCATCGCCGGAGGCCGCATTGTCGGGCATACTCCTGCATGATCTGGCCGTAGCTGACTTGGTCGGTGCCCCCGATTTCGAAAACTCCACACTGTTCCACCGGCAACACCAGCGCGGCCATCAGGTACGCAACCACATCTTCGACCGCGATCGGCTGGGCTTTGACGGCAACCCAGCGCGGGCAGATCATCACCGGCAACCGCTGCACCAGCGCGCGAATCATTTCAAATGAAAGACTGCCGGAACCGATCACGATGGATGCGCGGAATTCGATGGTGGAGATTTCTGAGCTTCGCAGGATGTCTGCAACCTCGTGACGACTGCGCAAATGAGCGGAGAGCGCTTGGTCCCGGTTCCCCAAGCCGCCAAGATAAACAATGCGTCGTACTCCAGAATCGCGTGCTGCGTCGGCGAAATTTTGGGCGGCTCCGCGGTCTTCTTGTTCGAACTTACCCGGTGATCCCATGGAGTGGACCAGGTAATACGCCGTGTGTACTCCTGCCATCGCCGGCGCTAGTGAACTACGATCCAGGCAATCTCCTTTAACGACTTCCGTGGAAGCAGCAACTTTTGGTCTGAGAAAATCAGGGCGTCGAGCTAGGCAACGAACGGGCCAGCCCGCTTTTTCTAACTCCTTTAGTAGGCGGCCGCCGATGTAGCCTGACGCTCCCGTTAACAGGACGAGCGGGCGATGATCTGCGCCCATTAGACCTCCTCATTCGGCCCATTCAGTCAGTCTGGCCTGATCCTAGCATTTTCTGGATCACTCGTTTTTCACGAAAGGCCAGTGGCCAGACACTTGCAACCTGTGGCTTCTGCTCGGTCGGCTGTCCTAATAAGCGCCTTCCTTAGTCTCGGCGCGTGCCTTGATGTTGAGCTGGATATTTTGACCTGTGCGGTGCCGCCTTGCCGGCACTGGACTCGTAGAATATGTCTATGCGAACGCAACCCAATAATCAGTCCGAGGCACTTCTGATTGATCGTGCGGCAGCCGCAGAGTTACCTTCTGCCGATAGCGTACGTGAATGGGCGCGCGAGAAACGCGCGTTTATTTCGAGCGTGATGACGGAATTGGCCGAGGAGCGGCAAGCGGTCGCGACCGGGGTTCGCAGCGTGGGCTCACGCGCCGTCTTATTCGAGGAATTCGGGGGCCGAGACGCGGACCCGGAGGAAGCTTACCTTGCGGAGGTTGAAGGCTCGGACATTTACATCGGCATTCTGGGCAGGCGCTACGGGAAGCTACTGAAGACGAGATTTTCGGCGACGCACGCGGAGTATCTTCATGCCGAGAAACACGCATTACGCATGGCAGTATGGACAGCGGCCTCGGCGGACCGGGAAGGACATGAGCAGTCGTTCTTGGATGAAGTTCGTACATTTCATGTCGTTCCGGAATTTCGGACGGTCGCTGATTTGCAACGGCAGGTCGAGGAAAGGATGAGGGCGATTGCGGCCGAAGATCTGGCGCCGTGGTGCAAATTGGGAAACGCGATGTTCCGTGCCACGGAGGTGGAAGATCGTGGAGATGCAATAACTGTCACGGCGCGGGTAAAAGACAACACTGTGGCGCAGGCTCTCGAAGCGGCTCGTGGCGACCGGTGGAATCGGGGAACCAAGACGCAATTCACCTGGTCTGGCCGCACTAAATACGTGAAGGTCGGGGGGGTTCATGTTACGACCACTAGCGCGAGGTCCAAGATTTTTCGCCTGGAGCTCGAAGTCGAGGAGGCTCCGCAGGACTCCTTCCTTGAGGTTGGTATTGGAGCGATGACTCCGGCCGATTTAACCGAGAGTGCTTTGCGAACCGTTCTGTTCGGGGAACGCAATCCGCTCGCTGATCAGCATATGGGATTTGCGGCTGAAATTGATGATCCGCTGAGGCCACTGCGGGAAAGCCCGGTTTCAGAGGAAATCATTCGACCGCTTTCGGAGTTGCTGCTGACTGAGCTTCTCGTCGGCACTGGACGTGCCAGAAGTATTCGGACATTCAGGCTGGGTGTGGCAATCCGCGGACGGCGCAGCCTCACACTTGCCTGGGAAACACCGTCCCGCTTTTCCAATGAGCCAGTGACGCTTCGGAGCATTAGCGGAGACGTAAATATATAGCTCCCCTCGCCGTACCAGTTCGAAAGTGGCACTGCAATCCTGTTGGGTTTCCTGGGGTTAGTCGGGATATCCGGAATCACGGGGACCCTCCCCCAGATGCTTTATCTAGGGCGGCTGCCTGGGCAAAAATAGATGGCTGACTATCTCGCCGGGGCGCGGGGAATTGTACATATCCAGCTTACTGGTTGGACGCCATGTCCGCGCGCGTGGTTGCTCCTTGGTGCTACTCCCTTAAGCCATCGGTCAAAGCCGAGACCGTAGCGAAACGGAGAATGCGCGGCTGGTGCTGAGCGGGAGGGGGGATCGGTGCGAACTCTCATTCTGGACAAGTCATTTGTGGAAATGCTGAATGTGGATGAGCTGTTTGAGCTGAGCATTTTCTTTGACCTGGTGAGCACGCCGATTCTTCGCAAGGAGATCTTGGCCGACCTAGAAAAAAAGTCAACTGCTGAGCGCAACAGTCTCGACGTGATGAAAAGCCTATCTGCAAAGATGGCCCGCTCCGGTTTAGAGCCAATGGAGTACCGTCGGGCTGCTCTCAGCGAGCTTCAATCTGGGCGGCCCATAGCGATGCATGGGGCAATGCTGATTGATTTGTCTGCCCCTCATGTGTCGGTCGGATATGGCGGTGGAATTCATTTTGACGGTCGGCAACTTCAATGGGATTGGAAGCGGTGGGCACAAGGGGACTTCACAGATGAGGAGCGGTCACTTGCCGCGAGCCATCGACATGATATTGAGTCGTATGATCCGGAGTCGGCTCGTGAGCGGTCGAAGCCAGCCGCCGTAAAGTTATTCGGAGATTGCAAAAATACCGAATCGCTCATTTCGCGAATCGATACTCTCATTGATGATCCAACTCTTGCGACAAAGAGTTGATTCTCGGCGTGACGGCCAAGTGGCTTTCAACGACAACGGATTTTGAGCAATACCTAATGTCCCTACTTCGGGCGGGACGCATAAGACGGGTGAAGGATTATGCGCCATTTGCAACTTCTATTACCCGTCTCACTCTCTCATATCAGTTCGGATTGGCGAGAGGATTCTTCGGCCCAAGAAGAAGCGATATGTGCGATTTGGAATATCTTTACTATGCTCCGTTTTGCAAATTCTTTATATCTGGAGACCGATTACATAAGAACCTGTGGGGCGCTACTACAACGAATGCTCAGTTCTGTACTGGCAGTGAATTGAAGTCAGATCTAAAGCGCCGAGCTGAGCTGCGAAAAGAGTTCCCAGACAAGGTAGCCGGACCGAATCCCGTTCCTCTGGAGAACTCCGTAATTACTGACATGTTCCGCCGTTTACATGACCGCGAATCGAACGCAGACTCAGGTCAGAAGTAAACTTTTATCATTCTTCCAACAGTCCAGGCAGCCCGCCCCAGGCCATCGGGGGAAACAATATGGCGCTCGACCATTACGTCTCGCAGGTGCATCTCAGAAATTTCTATTCCCCGATGCTTGGGCAACACATGCACGCGATGCGTAAATCCGACCTGAAATCGTTTCCTTGCAATTCCCGTAGTGTTTGCCGAATCGAGGAAGGAAGCACCAACGCCTATCTGATAAGCGATCGCGCAATCGAAGAGTTTTTGCTTGATGTTGAGCCTAAATATAACGCCTCGATCATTAATCTCCGGGATAACAAGATTGACAGAGAGTGCATTCACGCCATAGCTGGGTTTGTCGCCTATGTGGCATGTTGCGCGCCAGCAGCCATGCGCATCTGACCTGCTCCCCTAAATCCGCACACAAGTAAGTATGATTTCGGATTTAGGAAAGGGGCAGAGCTATGTCGCGAGGCAAACACAGCGAGGCGGAGATGATCGCCGCGCTCAAGCAAGTGGAAGCTGGTCGCAAGGTGGAGGATGTGGCGCGAGAGGTGGGGGTCAGCAAGCACACCCTCTATGGCTGGAAGGCAAAGTACGGCGGGCTGGAAGTCAGCGAGGCGCAGCGTCTGCGGCAATTGGAAGACGAGAACGGACGGTTGAAAAAATTGGTGGCGGATTTGAGCCTGGACCGGGAGATGTTGAAAGCGGTGATCGCAAAAAACGGGCTGAGCTCGTAGACCGGAGGACGGACGCCGGCTGGTTGCGGAAGCAGTACGCAGTCAGTGAGCGCCGGGTTTGCGGGCTGCTGTCGCTGGCGGTCAGCAGCTATCGCTATGAGTCGCGGCAGAACGATGACGAGCTGCGTGATCGACTAGTGCAGTTGGCGCGGGAGAAGCCACGCTTCGGTTATCGCCGGCTGCAGGTTCTGTTGCGGAGAAGCGGTAAGGCAACGAACCACAAGCGGGTGTACCGGATCTATCGCGAGGCCGGGCTATGCTTGCGCCGGAAGAAGCGAAAACACTGTGTGCGGGCGGGCGCGCCCCTGCGGCGGTACAGCGCAGCCAACCAGGAATGGGCTTTAGATTTTGTGCATGATGTGCTGGCGGCAGGGCGGACGATTCGGGTGCTGAGTGTGGTAGACGCGTTTACGCGAGAGTGTCTGGCACTGGAAGTAGATACCAGCTTTGCCAGTCGACGGGTGACGCGAGTGCTGGAGGAAATTGTAATGCGGCGAGGCAAGCCGCAATCGCTTCGCTGTGACAACGGCCCGGAGCTGACGAGCCGACATTTTCTGGCCTGGTGTCTGGAGCAGCAGATTGAGTTGGTGCACATCCAGCCTGGCAAGCCGACGCAGAATGCGCAGGTAGAGAGCTTTCATGGGAAGTTGCGAGACGAATGCCTGCGGGTGAGTTGGTTTCAGAACCTGTTTGACGCGCGGAGAAAGATTGGCGATTGGCGCACCGACTACAACCAGCAGCGGCCCCATAGTAGCCTGGGGTATCGCACGCCGTGTGAGTTCGCAACGTGGGCGAAGAAGGCAAGCTATGGAAAAGACGCGGACTGCGTCCGCTCGGAAAACGCCGCTGGCGTTTCCCACTTTCCCACAGCTTCGGCTACTAGCTAAGTTGTAAGATCACCGTGCGGAAAATGGGGGCAGGTCACATCCACACGGGGCCGCTGAAAAGCTTGCTGGAGTCCGAGGCTGCTATTCTCGACAAGCAAGGCTTGATTCCAAAGGCCCCTGCATCGCTGGGATCGAAAACACTGACCGAGCTTCTGGCGGATGAGGAAGTTAAATTTACCGTTGACCGGAAATATCCGCAAGCACTCGGCATTAACACAATCGTCGGACGAGTTTCGATTTATGGAAACTCAAAATGGGAAATACTGCTAAATGGAGTTCCCGAATGCCCATTCTTTACCAGCGATTTTCCGGTGGCTATCGAGGAGACTGGTTACCGGAGGATGAACTGGATCGTCCCGCTCACGCCCGATCTTGCGATCCGAATCATCCCGGAAATTCGGTTGTCCGGAACCGTTCCCGATCTTTCATTTGCAAAATTCACGTCACAACGGCGAACATTGCGACGCTCCGAAATTGTCGAAATAAATCGCCTGATTGTTCAATGCGCGGAGGATTTGGTTTTCTATCGCGACGATCACGAATGGATTGGCGATTTCGTCGCCAAAAACCGGTATTATCGCATCGAGGCGGTCACCGACCGGATTCCCTATGGCACGGGCTTTATGAACATTTCCACGCAGCGGATCGTCCTGCATCAAGCTTCCACCGGTTCTTGAAGGTCATGATCGGCGCATCTTGCCTGTGCCTCGGTCCACGCAGCATCAGCAATGCTATGACACTACCGCGCTTGCGGCTTGACAATGCTCCGGTGCTTTCCTCATTGTTGAAGAACGAGGGCCGATATGATCCGTTGTGTCGTATGCGGATGTTCTCGATTAGATTCGGAAGCGTCTGGGTGTGTCCTTTGCGGCGGGTCACCGGCTCGTCGCACAGAACAGTGTCACGTTACCGAGGACACGAAGGTCAAGCTCTTGGCACATGCTGAAGAGTTAAAAGCCTTCGGGGTGACACTCGAAGAACAGAGGAATCACAGAAAAGTTGTTGGGGCCTTAGAGACCTTCGGGATAGCGCTGGCGGTAGCAGATTCACTCAATTCGGGCGTTCTCCACAAACTGGTCCTATACCTGCGAGACATCGGTATTCCGAAGGAACAGATTCTTCGGCTCCGATTAGATGAGCCTGAGCAAGTTTCGGCGGTGCTTGAGAGTCAGGAACCTAAGAAAGGCGCGTCACATTAGCCGATTTTCATAGTTCCATTTGTCCTGAGTTTGGACCCATGTACCCTTACGTCCTGGCCTCGTGCGCGCCAACCGGCCTGGACGGGACTATCAGTTGCCATCTGCCCGGCCTGATTCCGGATTCTTGATTGCGACGAGGTTCACGCGCTCTTTGACACTGTATCCGGGATGCTTGGCGACTTCGAGGTCGAATATCTGGTCGAGACTGTCAATAGGGCCGCCGATGCCGTTCTGGGTTGACCAATCCGTTATAACAACACACGGCGAGGGACGCCCGATGTAGTAGCTGTGAACCAGCAAGTCGATGTCCTTCTCGCCATTCTTCGTCAGCTTGGCGTGGATGCCAATGATGATCTGTTCCATGCGCGGTGTCCTCTGTTTCGATTCTGATCGAAAATCAAGAAGCCGAGCCAAATATCTTGGCGCCCTCCGTCATTGCTTGATCCCGAAGTCGTATCCACTGGTGCCCATCGCAGCGAAAGTTAGCATGTATTCGCCAGGCTTCAGGTCTTCGTTCGGCGTAATGATGAAAACGCCATCGCTCACCGTCTTCGTAGTAATGTCCGGCAGTCGGTCTTTGCCAATGCCGGCCTTAAACGTGAACATATTTCCGCCGCTGGTTGTTTGCAGTTCGCGGTGATCTTTCTTTTTATCTAACCGCGCGATTATCAGGTCCCGCCCAGAACGGCCAGCTACGTCAGCAAGAGACGGCGGTTCCTTGATGCAAAACGTCGGCCTTTGATCTTCGATCTGCACTGGGGCCTCCGCGCCATGAAACGTCCAGACCATCTGCGGAGTGAGTCCGGGCACAAACATCTTGCCGACATGCTTGAGTCCCCCGCCAGCCATTGAAATCGGCTCCAGCTTCTTCCATCCTTGCGAACTCTGATAGTAGAACCCGTCAGCAAATGACTGTACGTCACGGGGAACGCCAGTGCCTTGCGCACTGCAGGCAATGACCGCAATCAGCAAGACGACAAGCTGCATCGGTACAATTTCCTTCATCGCTATGCCTCGCCACCTAGAGGGTAAATCATTTCCTGTCTTCCCCGTCAGTGATGACGGTCACTGCCGAATCAAATGCTGTACCTGCTTCGCCTGCTTGCGCAGGCAGAGTTCGATAGACGGCGGTCCTGATGGCGACGAGTCAAAACTTACCGTTTGTGGGAACACTGGCGGGGGCTGTGTTTGGATTGTTGGGGGCGAACAAAAGGCGTAGAATGAGACTTAGAGTGGCAGACCGCTCGAATCCAAAATAGGAGTTGACGGAAAAGCATGACAACTTCACGAAGAGAAGCATCGCAAGCCGGAAAAGACTTGCGAAATCCGAAAACGCCAAAACGTGACCGTGGCCCTATCGCATCCGACCTCGCGCAAGCGCCTCGCAAACCCAAGAAATGAACTTCGACTAACCGCACGGGGCGAGAATACAGCTACCTTGCCCTGTGCGCTCTAAGGCGCGGCAGTGAGGGCGGGTAGGGCCGCTTCAAGCGAGCAAGAAATCAAGTGATCTCATGAATGTTCACGACTTCGAAGGTTTGCCGACGGTTCAGGCCATAGCCATCAAACATGATTTCGGGAACGACAGATATGTCACGCTGATGGTGACAAAGTTTCCTCAGCACGTTGTGGCATCGCTGTTCGGAACGGAACACGGCCAAGTGGACTTCAAGGCAGCCGACATGAGGAGCGGGAGAGACATTCTCGAAGCAGAGTTTTGTCAACTGTTTCCAGCTCATGCCTGCCTCGACGGGTGTCATAAAACGTGGCATCCGTTTCCAGAGCTCCCGGATTCTGACCGAACTCACTAGGGTCCACCCGGGGCCTCGCCCCACATTGAGAGACTCAAGGGCAATTGATCGGACTGGAAGATAGTCTCGATATCACGGCGCACGACGGGCGCTAGGCGGTAACAGCGCTCTGCAATTTCGATCATCCCCTTTTTGGACATATCTTCGAGGATGCGCTCTGCAAATTCACGCTTGCGCTGCATTTTGGAACACAACTCTTCCGCTGTGGCAGCTTCCTTACTCCAAAGCACTCTGAGAACGATGATTTCATCGAGGCGGCTCAAGGCTTGAGAGCGCCGTCGCACAAATTCCCGGAATTCCGCGTTGCCAGCAAGTGGAATTCTGGCGGTGAAGAGGTTGCTGCTGCTCTCGAACTCCGGAAAGCCCAAGCCTCCCGAAAGGACGCCCTTGAAAATAAGGTCGATCCCTTGACCTATCTTGTCGCAGAGTCCCACGAACCGGGCGCCGTCTGCCAACAGCAGATTCCGGTATACGGGCACACCGTGAATGAGGTTGCACACGCTGAGGCCGGTGAGCAGCTCGCCGGGGCTGCTGATTTCGAGGTCCGTGTCGGAGATTGTAATAATAATGGGGGCCGGTGTGCGGTAACACCGGTGGATGTAAGCGTTGACCACCAGCTCCTTCAGAACTTCCGCTGGGATCTGCGGGAGGCGGCTGCGCAAGATTGAGCTCTCGCCGATGCAAAGATCGCGGACACTCTTCGATCACGTTCTTGCGGATGGCAATGCGCTCCGCCGGTGTCACGACTACGGTCTCGAAAAACGAGACGTTGCGCTCAATCGCAGATGTCTTGCCAAACAACAGCAAGGCCGCCAGCGTGGGCTGAAACTGTGGGAGGTATTCCTCCTCGGGCAGGTACGTCTGCAGGAGGCGGGGCTGGGCGAGGAACTCCGTTCTCTCCGCCCACGAAGCCGAGGTCTGGAAATGTTTCTGATGCTGGGCGATCCCCCAATCGATCGAGGCGACGGACAGGTCATCTATGGAGACCTGCGGAACGGTGACTCCGGTGCGGTCGTCCTCCGCCAAGTATTGCGGCTGGCATTCCTTCCCAACCCTGACTTTTGAGATACCCTTTTGCGTGAGATGGCCGCTGATATGGCGGGTGCGGGGCACGCGCAAGGCGTAGAGATTGCCGGCTTTGCAGCCGATTACCTCCGCCAGAACGCCGCTGGCGTCGAATGGAAAGCATTCAACCGGTGGCCGCGTCCGGTTATAAACGTTGGTCTGAAGCCAGCATATGTTCACTTCGGGATGGGGGCAGGGGGAGAACTTCGACCCGGCATTCGTGCCGTCGGCGACACCCACCAGGACGAAGCCGCCGGATGTGTTGGCGAGGCAGGCGCAGGCTTCTGCGACCTTGTCGGCGAGCTCGCGGTCATTGCTGCACCAACTCTTTATCTCGATCTGTTCCGACTCGACCTCATCGGCCGTGTGGAGCAGCAGATCCGAAATGATCTTGCGCAGGGCAGCAACATCGAACGGAGGCTCCTTCTCCCGACCCGGAAACCGGATTGGAGCAACGGACATCTAGTTGCAAATCATAGCAGAACGCGGATTACATAGAGCAGGACTTTCAGGAACTAAGTATAGGTTGGGTGGTTGGCATGGGCCGTCCATAGCTTCCCTTGCTACGCGCCTTGGCCTTCATCGTGCCCTCGTATTCGCAGCGGTCGCCTTGGAAAGCTCATCATGCTCGAAAGCCGTACAGTGGCTCCCTCTCATCCCACGGCAACAATTCCATCTTACGTGTTGCGTCTTGAAAGGGCACGCCGAAGCTCCCTGTCGCTATGGGTCAGGGGTTGCCAGACGTTTTTCTGGTAGCGAGATACTTCAGATACCAGCGCGAAGCGCCTAAGACATCGCCGGTCTTGAGGAGGTGTCGGGCGTATCTTTTTTTGTCTCTGCGACTGCGGGGATAATCATGGCTGGGATCATACATGGGACAATCGGCCCAGGGTGACCGATCCCGATATTTTTTGAATGATGGATCATGGAAAGACGGGCTCCATTCATACCACGGTTTATCGATTGCGTAATGGAGGAAGACAGTTTCAGCGGGAATGTGATGGTTCGGGCCAAGCCGCCAGTACAGTGTATTCCATTTCGCATTAATAAAAGCCACCTTATCAAGCAAGACAAGATTAAGTGCGTCTTGATCGAAAAACGCCAATTGGCGTCCGCTTTGAGTCAAACGATCTATGGCTTTGCGCGTGATCTCGTGTTCATCCCAACGGCCGAGGTCGATATAAAGAACGCCAGAGTTGAAGTAAGGCGCCGCCTGAGGCATCCCTATTGTCGTCATGCGCTGGGGACAAAGGGCAGAGGTTTCCATGACGGCGGCGATAATTGCATCGCCCATATCCAAAGCATTCAACTCCGAAATGTCGCCGAGGCAAACGATGTCGGAATCCAGATAGAGAACTTTGGGCGCGACGCCACGCAGGAGGCTGCCTATCAAAAGTCGGTTATATATTGCGTGTGACAGTTGTTTCGGGTCGGGGAGCGCGGAGAAAGCCTGCCTATCGATGGTATGGAGTTGGAGGTCGACGGCGTGCTGCTCGGCGAGGTTTTGCAGTTTTTGCAAATCGTCGGGGCGAATATGGTTTGCGATGACGTGAAAGACGATATTGATATTGGGATTATTCACGAGAATCGAGGTGATGGTCACCCCCATTGCCGGGGCAAAACGTGCGTCAACACCGAAGGCGATGTGAAAGGGCGAGCCATCGCGTTGTGGGTTCCGCATTGGCGGAAATTCGTGAGATTGCGTCATAGCAAGCCATGCGATTCATAGGTTGTCGTTGAAGATGCCGTCAGAAAATCAATCTGGTCAAGACTTGTTCGGCAGGTCAGATTTCTTTGCACTCAATAAAACCAAGCCTATGTGGCAGTGAACGACGAAGCTCGCTCGATCAATCTCGAAGAGGTGGGTCGTTTTAGCGGTGCAGTATGAAAACGTCCTGGCGGGTTTGTTGTGCTCTGAATTGCCTTTCCTCCCCAAACAAACATTTTTTTCGAAAGCCTCGGACGGTGTGTCATGCGCCGGATCGGTCCGAAGCTGTCACAGGCCGAGGAGGAACGACGCAGGGCGCAAGCCGGGCCTTGACAGCGGGAGGACCGCATCTGGCAGTAGCGTTTGAAAGGCCGAGGGCAGAGAGAGAAAAAGAGAACCAGAAAAGATGTGCGGCAAGCGGCGGCAGCCGGTCGCCTGCGCCTCCGCATGGTAATGTTTCTCGAAAACATCGGGGTATTTTTCCGCGAGCACCCCCAACTGGATCGCTCCAAGCACTAGCACACTTCCGCTTGGTGCGTGCCGCCTTATGATCTGGGTGATTTCGTCAACGTTTTTTTCAGACAGTTTTTGGGAGGAACAGTAGATGAGCCTGTCGGGGCTAGAGGTTGCGGTAACGCGCAACAGATCGGCATCCACTTTGGCATTTACATCCTTGTTGAGTGTGGCGCAAATTAAGTTTCGATGTGATCCCTTACCCGCCGCCGTTGCACGAGCATCCCGTCCGAGATCCCAACTCTGCGAGGTCGGCACAAAGTCTATACCCTCATGCTTTCCGCAGATTTCACGTACGAAGTTCTCGAAGCGATAGTCGTTTTTCTCGTTTTCGATAACAATTTGGGCAATCGACGAATACATAACTTGTTCCGCATGTGGATGATACGATTATCTGCCACAACGCACAATTCCTTTGAATGGTTTCCGACGCCTACCGCTGCGCTTTGACTTGGGTCCTGTACCGTTTGCCGAAGACGTCCTCGATTTCGACCATTACCGGCAAATAGCCCATGACTAGAGAATGCTTGCCCTTAATCATGGCTTGGATGGATACCTCGACACCGGAATAGGGCGGTATCGTGAGGGGTGTGACGTTGAACTTTTGCTCGTCTCCGCTTTCCTCCGGCTTTGCTTGATCGCGCTCCGTGTTTGAATACAGCTCGCTTTCAAACTCCTCGTGGACGCCGTTATTGTCGGTATAAAAGCGGTACGACACGATTGTGTTCGGGCGCGAGCTGTGGTTGTACACCTCGATGATGCCGCGCAATATGGTTTCCTTGCGATCATGCGTCGGGTCCAGCACGCACCATTTTCCTTTCCTGGCGCGAGGTACCAGTTTTACGCGGCGGTCATAGTTCACATAGGCGAACGACGCCACCGAAAACAAGAACGAAAGGATCGCCAAGATATGGGCTTTTGCCAAGGCAACGATAGAGCACATGGCTGTCCATTGTAGTTGAGGCCTGCGGGTTCTCAGTCGCCTAGCCGGATTTTCAGGCCTTTTGATTCAATGTCAGCCATCATGTCATCAAGCTTCTTTGTCCGCTTGGCTTTGGCAAGCTCCTCGCGTCCCGTGTTCCGCATGGAGACTGACACATTCTCGTAAAGCACCGTGCCGTCAGGATGCCCGTTGATGCACGTCGGAATCTTGTCTTGCACTCCGTCACCGACGCAGAGCTGAAACAAAATCCCAGGCACATAGAACACATACCGCTTGAACCCGAGGAGCGGCTCTGCGCGGTACGGCTCATTCATGGCTTGCCAGATCAGTGGTGCGGAATCAATGGTGACGCAAAGCGCCATCAGTTTCCGGAGATCGGCCTTGCCGAGAAGATGCAACCGGAGCGCTTCGATTTCTTCGGCTGGCATCGCGAGGAACGGTTCTATTGAGTCGCCGCGCCATGAATGGGCGGCAGCCTTGAAGAAGACCCCGCACGCGAAGTGGATGAGCTTCAGCACGTCAATGTCGGGATTCTTGCCCACCGCGTAGACTCTTACATTGCCAAAGTCGGATACCGGCGCTTGCTTCAGGAGCCGATTCCGGAGCGGAAACGGCCCTCCGACGCTGGGCAGGAGCGGTCGGATCCAGTTCTCGCCCTCACGGTTGAAGCATTGTTCGCAGTCGGCGCAGAATACATAGTCTTTCACCTGCTTCGAGGTGGGATAGATGGCTTCGCGTGAGAAACGCACCGGCTCAAGATCGCCGGCACGGAAAAGGGCATAGAGCGACCTTGGCATAAAGTGGCTATCGCGCAGTTGAATGCCTTTCGCGAGACAGAGGGGACAATCACCCGTCATGCTTCGCCTTCTTCCGCTTCGCGAATCCTTTTGCCATGTTCATATCCTCGAACGCTGCCCGGTGAATCTTCTCCTGAAAGTCCGTAAACGCATTCGTGAATGTGAGGCGGTCACTATCAGTCTTGTAGTTCGCGATCATGCCGATCCAGTAGAAAAGCCACTTTTCGCGCTCAACCCGTTCGGCGATATAGATGCGGTCGTGCATTACTCGCATTGACGCAGCTCTCGCTTCATCGAAGGCGTTGCGCTGTTGCGCGAACTCTTCGTCACGTGGTCCGAGCCGGATGAAGGTCGTATAGGCGTCGGCAAGCGCCGTCAGTAATTCCCGGTACTCAGCTTTAATATTATCGAGCTGGGCTTGCTCACGCTGCCACGAGCGTGTCAGGAAATGGCCGACTACGATCCCGAGCAGGGGGCCAACAGCAGCCCATATCCCAAGCGCTATGGTGAGCTTCTGCATATGCCATTCTATTCCGGCCCCCAAAGCTACCTATAAGGCGTAGCTGCACGATTTGTCCTTTAAAGCACGGTAAGGAGAGTGGATTTGCCCCGGCGCCTCTTTGCTAGCCGATAAAGGGTGTTATCGTCTAGCAACTCACCGGCCCCCACCAATCGATCGGCAGGCAGCATGAACGCAATCGTTCCGGTCCAAGGGAAACGACTCCAAGCCTCCGGGTTTCTTGGGCGAGTGCTACGCTTTAGGAAGCAAAGATGCCTGAGTTAGTCCAGATCGACACCCAGCTTTCAAAGTTCACGACCGTGACCGGCGCTCCGATACGCCGCTCCGCTGCGGTGTTCTGGCTTCAGGGAATCACCCTCGTATGGATGTTGGTCGAGTGCGGCCTGTCACTTTATGCGGCGGCGGCGGCACATAGCCCCGCACTGCTCGCATTCGGGTCCGACAGCTTCGTGGAGCTATTGTCTGCAGGAGTTGTTCTTTTGCAGTTCTTACCTCAAGTTTCCATTTCCGAACGGAGAGCCGCTCGTGCTGCTGGTGCTCTGTTGTTCGCTCTTGCTCTCATTGTCTGCGTCATGGCAATTGCTTCTTTGGCGTTGCACCTGCGCCCTGAAACAAGCCGCCTCGGTATCGGAATCACCCTGGCTGCTCTGATCGTGATGCCTATTTTGGCTAAGCTGAAGCGCGAGGAAGCACGCCGCAGCAACAATGCCGCTCTCGCTGCCGATGCAGTGCAATCGGCGACGTGTGGTTATCTGGCCGTTATCGCCTTAGGTGGCCTGGCGATAAACGCACTTTTCCATATCGCTTGGTTTGATTCACTTGCTGCATTGGTGGCCATACCGTTGCTTTTGAAGGAAGGTCGCGCAGCTTGGCAAGGTAAAGCTTGCAGTTGCTGCTGAGCTTCCCTCTGTGGGTTCAAGCCGATAATCCTAGCAGGCAAGGTGGGCCTACTCTCAGCCAGCTCAGCGTAGAATTGTACGTACTCCCAGAAAGGCGAGGGGAAAATGGCCGACAGCAATGCTCAGTCAGACCTCATTCGACGTGCCTATGCGAACCTGAAGTCAGTGCGCGATAACCTGCCCTCCGGCTACGTCCACGACGCGGGTTTTTTCAGGATGTACGATCAAGCACTCGATCAGCTTCAGCAGTCCGGGAACGATGTGGCTGAATGGCGAATGCCCGCTACGGCTATCGGCAATGTCGACGGCAATGAGTTCCGGGCGAAAGTTGATGCAGTTTTGACCTACTTCACGGTTCGGGAAAAAGACGTGAAGATCGGATTTCGCCAGTGACCACTCTCTCCCTACCTGCCGAGCAACTGGGCTAGTGCGGGAACGAACGGCAGGATAATTGTCATGTGGCTGGCGACGGCGTTTATGAAGGCTTGGTAGTTGGACACGAAACTGGCTGTATGCACCGACCGCTCAAGCGAGTCCAGCCTCTCCAAAATGGTTGCTCTTTCCGCCTCGTCCAAAGTGCCTTGGATGATGGCTTGCCTTAGGCCGGAAAAGACTTGCTGCTCTGAAAGGGTCGACACGTTCACAGAGTGATCTTCGGACTGGACATTTACCCGTGCGTGGGCACCCTGAACGTTGTAAATATTCGTGACGTGCTGAGGTGCGAGTTGGCGTTTCGGCTCTTGCCTGAGTTCAAATTCCAACTCGGGATCGAGGGACTCCAATCTTCCCGACGCCTGCTCAAGCTGAGGAAGAATCGCTTCAATGGAATCACCCTTGCGAGCTGCCACATCGTTGGACACCGCCGAATCATAGGCATCCCATTGCGCATACGCTGTGCCCATGATCGTGGAGAGGCCCAAAGCGGAAAAGTAAGGCTTCAGCGTTCCGAGTTGCCGGGCTAGTCGGCCGATTTGCTCCCTTAGGATTGAGACATTCTTTACCGGGTAATCGGGCAACGGTTGTTCCAGCGACTCCCCCCATAGCTCATAGTGAGTTTGTAAGTCATCATGGAACCGCTGAATCCGTTGAACCAATTCGCGAACTTTCATAGTCGTCTCCGAAGGCTGGCTTTCTGCGAGTGCCTGGCGGGCCGCGAAGTTACTCTTCAGCGATGAGAGGAAATTCAACTTTCTCAGCTTGCTCTTCTGCCGTCGCCAACTCCTGTTTCAGAGCGCGAATCTGTTCGCCCTGCTGCTCGATCTCAGCATCTTGGACCTTCAGGCGTGCCAAAGATTCGATCGGTCTGGCTCTCAATTGCTCGCGCGCGACTGCTTCAACTTCATCGTCCGAGCGAGTTCGCCTGCGGAATCTCTCAATGCTTTCGTGACCGTTGCCGATAACGTCCTTCATGGCAGTGCGAAACTTTAAGCCTTTCACGAACTCAACGAACTGCGTCGCATAGCGATCTTCCGCAAGTTTCCCGAGAGTCTGCTTTCTGTCCCAAATTTCTTTCTCCCTCGCTGTCAGCTGCTCAGCTACAGCGGTCGGAAGGAGGTAGTGATGCCTGGCTCCCATTCGCATTCGCATTGTGTAGTTGGCTTCACAGGTGCCACATTTCACCGCGTGTCGTACGTGTCTCCCGCTAGCCCAAACGTCATGTTCGACGAGCTGAGAAATCAGGCGTCCGTTGCCGCAAGGACAAGGACCCTCCCGTTCTTCAAGAACATCGTCTCCCACGTTTCACCTCCCACCCATTCGCCTAACCCCCGTCAGACAAATCGTACCAACATCGCTGGCCCATTTCACGTGGCTGCTGAGTTTACCTTTTGTGAGGCGGCATAACCCGACTTCAAGCGATTGACTGAGAATCGCTTTGCTTCTCGCCTTGTATTCCCCCTCAAGCAACATTTTTCCCGAAAACCTCGGACGGTTTTGTCATGCGCCGGATCGGTCCGAAGCTGTCAGAGGCCGAGGAGGAACGACGCAGGGCGCATGCCGTGCCTTGACAGCGGGAGGAGCGCATCTGGCAGTAGATCTTGAAAGCCCGAGGGTGGAGAGAAAAAAGGTAACAGGAAAAGGTGTGCGGCAAAACACAACCGCTCATGCTGGGAGGTCTTGCCTAAATGGTTCGAACCTTTACATGCACAAAACCCCCTTTTTCAGGGGGTTTTGTGCAATATTTATGTTGATTTGACCGTCAATGACTGCTATTATTTTCGTCAAAACCCCCTTTTTCGGGGGGTTTTGTGAAGGAGAATGACATGGAGCTTGCAACCCGGTCTTTGTCGCAGCAGGAAAGCCGGATTGTCCTCGGCCTCAACGAAAGAGGTCGGAAGGAGGCAACGCGGGAGGAGATCATCAAACTTCTCGGCGGCGGTCCTAAGGCCGCTGACCATGTAATCGAGTCGCTGCGCCGCAAAGGCTGGCTCGAACGAGCGAGCTGGGGGAAATATCTTCTCATCCCGCCAGAACAAGGGCCGGACGCTTTGGGCGACAGCAATCTCCTGGCTCTCGCCAGCCACATCGCCACTCCTTATTACATCGGGTACGGCACCGCCGCCGCCCATTACGGCCTGACGACGCAGCACCGCAACGTGATTATTCTTGTGACGCCGGTGCATCTGCGAGAGCGCCAAGTCGGGGGGGCACGGGTCCGGATCGTGAATCCTGCGCCGAAGAAATTCTTCGGTTTCGAGTCCGTGGACGTACTCGGCCATAACGTCATGGTCTCCGACCGCGAAAAAACCGCGATCGATTGCGTTGACCGTCCGGCGCTTGCCGGCGGGGCGGGCGAGGCCGCTACCATCCTGGCGACGGCCAGCCGCCGGTTTGACTGGAACAAAGCGGCCGAATATCTCGAACGGATCGGGTCAGGCGCCCTAGTGCGACGGTTTGGCTGGCTCGCCGATCACGTCAAGGCCGAACTGCCGCAGGAAGTGCGCGAGCGCTTACTGCGGCTCGCTGCCCGCAGCCGGAACGCATGGCTCGGTCCCGCTCCCATGCGGAAAGTGCCCGGTGCGATCGGCTATGACAAGACGTGGCATGTGTTTGTTAATGTTCCGCGAGAAGAACTGCACGGCAGCGCGGGGCTTGGCCAGCGCAAAGCGATCAGGAAGGAAAAGTAAGAATGCTCACGCAGCCACAGGTGCAGCGCTACTCCAATGAATCCGGCCTTCGCGACATCATGATAGCGGAGAAGGAAGTGGTGTTGACATTTCTGCTCCAGCTTCTATCCGAGCGCGGCATTCTGGACAGACTAGCTTTCAAAGGTGGTACGTGCCTGCGGAAAATGTTCATTGGGGGTCATGGACGATTTTCGACCGATCTGGATTTCACGGGCATCGAGGAGCACGATCACGAGGAAATCATCCTCGACATGATGGCGGCGTTCGAGCAGGTCTATCACAGAATCCAATTCGGCATTCCCGACGATAGCTACTATGAAACGCAGGACGGTCTGTCCTGGGGCGTCAATCCGACCTACTCTCATGATTGGAATCAGGGCGGCAGCGAGATCAAGCTCCAGATCAGCCGCCGTGAAACGGCGACGCTGCCAACCGAGCGGCGGACACAGATCTTCCAGAGTTATTTCAGGTTTCTGCCTTTCGCGCCTGCCGAGATTGTCTGCCTTGCGCTGCCCGAGATCCTTGCGGAAAAAATCCGTGCCTGCTATCAGCGGAACAAAGCGCGCGACATCTACGATCTCGGCGTGTTCGCCACGCGGCCGCTCGACCAGGCGCTCATCCGGAGACTCGTGGTGCTGAAACTCTGGCAGGCGCGCGATACTTTCGATCCGGCGCGGCTGATGCAGAAGTTCCACGACGGCAGGGATTTCGACTGGGATGACCTCCGCCAACTCCTCAACCGCGCGGTCGTCATCGACCGCGAGAGGATTACCGCCGAGTGCGTCAGAGGGTTGGGATTTCTCGCAGACCTGACAGATGATGAGCGGGCACTGGCCCGCGACCAGTATCAGCGCGAGCAGGCGGCGGCGGAAAGACTGCGGGCGGGGTTGTGAAAAGAGACGCAGCAATGCATGGCGTCAGCTCTTAAACGTGAGGATCTCGATCTCGCGAGCGGGAGGCAATGATGTCGCGTTTGTCTGGTTGGACTACTCGGAGCGCGAGCGCCCTTTTCTGAATGGAGCCCTGAGCTTGGATTGTCGGGTTGATCGTTGCCGTGGTGCTGATCGTTGCGCAGTGCCAGCTCTTCGCCATCAGGAGCGCGGTTGAGGGTGGCCGGCGCATCTCACCCGAGCTACGAGGCTGCTTCCGTTGCACCAGGGAATCCCGCCGCCGAACCAACAACCCTTATTCCCAGGTGTTGGCGAAGTTGCAACAGCTCGGACCGGATAACCCTTGAATGCGCTACGTTCGCTGCTTGATCTCTTCCTCGAACAGTGGCTTTAGATCGTCCTCCAGCGCATCGAGAAATTTGCTCCACGCGGCCGTAAATTCCCTTAGGAACTCTTTGTTTGGTTCCCCCGTCCACGGGATTTTGTTCTTAATGCGCCCGACTGTGAGGTGCATCAGGTGCTTATTGATGTGCCTACGCCACTTCTTCCAGGTCGGAAGGTCAGCCGAGAATTTAATTTTCGTGAAGTCGTTCGCATGCAAATCTTGCTTATCCGTCTTGTCTGGATCGAAGAAATCATCGAGCGCCCGGCAATGCGTAAGGAACGTCCGCTCTGCGTAGTGGTTGAACGGATATTTGAGCACTTTCTGCGTATCCTTACCGGCCATCACGAGAGAAACGTAATCGTGGACGATATGGGTTATTGCCTTTTTTGGATCGTAGTTGCTCATATGCACGGGCATTGTACGATGAAGGAACCTAGCACCAGGGCTAAGACGATTACCGCTGCCTTGTTCATTTGTTCTCCACGAAATTCGCGGCCGGACTAACCGCTACCAAATTGGCCAAATAGAGAACGCGTCTACACTATGAGCTGAGGCGGGACATCGTTCTCCGTCACGCACCAGACCTCAGCGCGTTGTTCGTACTGCCGTTTTGTTTTGCTCTTGCGAAACTCAATTAAAACATAACACTCACCCCGAACATGCTGAGTAAACCTCTCAAGATAGCCGTGCAGCATCTCATTGACGGTTTCGCTCATCCTTTCAGGGCAATCGAAGACAAAGACCTTTAGCGGCGCCTTGAAACAGAGCAATTTGCGAAAATCGAAGCTCAGTTCTTTCAGGCAGTGCCCAGAGCTATAGTTCCATCCCCATTCGACCTCGGCTCCTAGCGCCGTTCTCACGTGGCGGCCGTCGCCATCGCGGTGCAGCCACACGAAGTCGAGCATGAACTCGCTCTCCTCCGCGCATGTAAAGACAGCAACACCACCTCTCGCAACCGCCAGTCCCTTCAGGGCTAAAAAAATCAGTTGTTTCCACGGAGCATAGCTTTCAACATCCGCTCCACTCTGTATCACCGCCGCGTTCGTTCGAAGGAGCAACCGGTGTCGCACTTTTGGAAGTCTTTCTGTCCACTTGCCCCCCATTCCTTCCACAGCCGCACATTGACTGAGAGGCTCTACTCAAAGCCGGGACCCTTTGTCAGCGCGGTTTTCCTCGGCCTTCTCCCTGGCGATCTGCGACACGGGGTCTGCACGACCTATCAGCATCGCTATACGTAGATTCAGCTTGCGGTCTTCCGCCGTCGTAATCTGCTCAGGCTTCAATTCATCGGCGAAGCAGGTGTTCTCGATAAAATGATCTATCTGTTTCGCCTGCGTCATTTCGCAGGAGGCTTCCAGCGCGGCGATGTGAGCAGGATGATCGGCGAAGACCAGGAGAAAATCATCTCGCACATACTCGCGCATCTCGTCGGTGATGATCGCGATCCCTTTTGGTTTATCGGAATATTTGATCGCGTTTACGCGCCATTCCTCGTCCCGTTCCGCTTCTCTCTCTGGCGTCGTCTTCAAATGGATGCAGAAGAACCGCATCGCTTCCTGGGCGTGCTGCTTGATGTCAAAGCTGGGAGGTATATCGCCTTCGTAGGTGGTTGAGAAATGCAGATCAAAATGTTCGCCGAGGCGGCACTTCGGATAGAAGAAGATTTTGGTCTTGATGTGTTCAACGGCGCGGATCTCCGCTTCGCCGAGATGGTCATGGAAACGCCAGTCCGGCGTATGGATTTTGCCGTGGACGTTCGAATCGTAGTCGATCCAGGCCATGAGCGGGATGATAGCAACATTTGGGATTTGTGCGCTTGTCAGGAGACGGCTGTGCGCGGCATGGCTATGGCATGCCCCTGTTCAAGCGCCGAAGTTAGGGGGATCTCAAGGGGGATTTCAGCGGGCGTTTTGAAATCCCTCTTGCTGGGGGAGCGGCGCGGATTTCGCCGCGTGGGGGATACCCTCCCCATTGCGCCTGCCCCTTGGGGGAACGGGAAGGGGGAATCTTTGCCCATTTCTTTGCCCAAAGCGGGGCCAGATGCGCCCGATTGACGCCGTTTTATGCTGTTGGATGTCCGGTAAAGCGGTGAAAATAATCAGACCCGACTCATGATATGTGGATTACGAATCGACTGCTCTACCAACTGAGCTACGTCGGCCTCGTGTTAAATTGTAACTGTCCCCGCTCGTTACCGTAAAGGAACATGGGGCCCGGTTTTCCACCGCCGCATCCTGCTTTGCACTTGCGCGTTACGCCGTCTCCGCCGATAATCAGGGTAGCTCCGCAAGCGACTGAGCCTACATGAATCGATACCGTCGAGCGGACGTGCTGCGCTTGCTCCACATCACGGCCAACCAACTGGCTGGCTGGCAACGGGCCGGTCTTGTTCCTGTTTCCGATAGCTTTACCTGGTACGACCTCCTTCAGTTAAAAAAGGTACGTGACCTGCGCGCCCAGCGAGTACGTCCGGCAGCCATCCGTCAATCGTTGCTGGCCATGCAGAAGCAGGTCGCGGGCATGGAGAATCCTCTGCTGGAAGCCAGCGCCTACAATGTGGGATCTCGGGTGGCGTTTCGTCACCAAGGCCATTCCGTAGAGCCTATCGCCGGTCAGTTCCTGATGGACTTCGCTCCGGTGGGTACCGTGCTGTCCACCAGCAGCAACAAGATCAAGCCCATCGCGAAATATGAAACTGTCTCGGAGTTGTTCTCGCACGGCGTCGCCCTGGAAGGGGACCCCAGCTCGCACGATGAGGCCATTCGCACCTATTTGAAGCTGCTGGAGTTGGACCCCAATCATCCCGCGGCCCACATCAACCTGGGCACTCTGTATTACAACCGTCAGGACTTCGTGCGGAGCGAGCGGCATTACCGTCAGGCTGTCGAGTCCGATCCGCGCTACGCGCTGGCGCACTTCGATCTTGGCAATGTGCTCGATGAGACCGGCCGTATCGCTGAAGCCATCGCCGCCTACACCACAGCCGTCCGGCTGGCGCCGACCTACGCCGACGCGCATTACAATCTGGCGCTGGCCTACGAACGCCTGAGGCAGCCGCGACAGGCCCTCCCGCACTGGAAAATTTACCTCAAGCTGGACAGCTCAGGCCCCTGGGCCGTGCATGCGCGGAACCAGATTTCCCGCATTCTGGAAGCCGACAAACTGAAGATCGTATTCAGGCGGCAGCTGACTGAACCCGCAAAATCAGTGTGAGTGACCGCTGTGCTCGTGGAGTTGGCTGACCGGAATGACGCAGCCGTCCGCCACCTCGCACACCGCGAGTTCGAACTGGATGGTGGTGTGATGAATGTGGAACTGTCCCGCCAACTGCTCGCGAATCTTCTGCAAAATGTCGGCGCACTCCGAAGTACGCATGTCACTGATTCCCACATGGCACGAGAGCGAGTGAGTGTCGCTGCCGATGCTCCACACGTGTAGGTCATGCACACTGTTCACGCCCTCAATCCCGCAGATGACTCCCGCGATGCGCTCGAGCTCCATGCCGCTGGGCGTTCCTTCCAGCAGGATGTTGAGGCTCTCGCGGATGATTCCGATAGACGACCACAGAATCATGACGCCGATGCCGACCGATAGCGCGGGATCGATCCAGCGCTGGCCGGTGACCAGAATGGCGACGCCGCCGGCAATAACTGCGGCGGTGGACAAGGTGTCGCCGATCTCGTGCAGCAGCGCGCTCCGCAGATTGATATCGCGGTGACCCCGCATCAGCAGTAGCGCGATTCCGCCGTTCATCAGTACTCCCGCCGAGGCTACCCAGATCATGATGCCAGCTTGCACGTCCACCGGATTTTGCAGACGATGGAAGGCCTCGTACAGGATGTAAAAGGAGATCAGCACCAGCGTGAGGCCGTTGATGAACGCAACCAGCACGCCTGCCCGGTTATAGCCGAAGGTCTTGCGCGCGCTGGGCGGGCGTCCCTGCAAGTACACCGCGCCCCAGGACATCAGCAGGGCGACAAAATCGGTAAGATTGTGCCCGGCTTCAGAGAGCAATGCCAGACTGCGCGCGCGCAGGCCAGCGATGACCAGCAGCACGATATAAGCCAGGGTGACGACCAGCGATATCCGCAGCACCCGCTTGGTGGTGGCATCCCGCGCATTGCCGGCGTGCACGTGCATGCATCCAGTCTAAAGAGGGGATGCAAATCTGTTCAACTCAAGGGCGATTCGACTTTGGCAACCGCTTAGGGCGTAATCTCAAAGACGACCCCGCTGCCGCCGCCGTTACAACCCGTTCCTGTGCCTCCCAGCGATGTCGTTCCATACAGATTGCCGGCAGCATCGAGGACCAGGCTACACACCGGACGGTACCCGTCGAGGAAGTCGAAATCGTGCAATGGGGTGTGGTGTAGGCCCATCCGCCACTTGACGGCGTCAGCTCGAAAACCGCTCCCGCCCCGTGTAGGCGCCGTGCTGAACGTCGTGCCGTAAAGGTTGCCAGCTGCGTCCATAACCAACTTGTCGCGAGGACCTAAATAATTGCCACCGGAGCCGGAGAAGGAGTAGAGCGTGTTAAGCGTCCAACCGCCATTGCTCGGCGTGAGTTCGAAGACTGTGCCGCCCCCGCCACTCCCGCCCGACGAAGTCGTTCCGTAGAGATTGCCGGACGAGTCCATGATCAGCCCGCCGAACGGAAAGCCTCCATCGCTTCCAAAAGTGAAGGCGTAGACGGTCTGCTCGGTCCAGCCCGACCCGGAGGGCGTCAACTCATAAACCGCGCCGCGATTGTGCGGACCGCCGTACCCGAATACGCCGTAAAGGTTGCCGGCTGCATCGCTGACCACGCCGCCCCGAGGTTCCATTCCATCCTCGTTGTTCCGCGCCGCGTACACGACGCTCACCGTCCAGTCCCCACTAGAGGGCGTCAACTCGTAAATCACACCATTGCCGTGGATACCTCCAAAAAACGTCGTCCCATGGGTCAAAGAGGAGGTCACCCTCAGGCTCTTGTCCATCGCTTCCGTCCAGGCTGAAGCGGTCAAGCACGGTTTCATTCTAGGCCGCCAATGCCGATTTAGCTGCCGCTGCCGCCGGTCGCAGTTGGAAAGCCGAGCCAACCTCTGATTCTCCCGTCAGGGTCGTCCCATAGAGAGTTCCATCATGGGCAATGCTCACCCTGGCCTCAGGGCAGGCACCGTCGTACATGACTTCACCAAAGGTGTAGAGAGTGGTTAAGACCCAGCTAGAGCCGTAGTGCCTCATCTTGAAAACGGTCCCCACCCCGTTGGCACCGCCGCTGTTCGCCGTGCCAAAGAGGTTCCCTGCGGTATCCATTCTCAGTCCGGCAAACGGAGTCGCACCATCCCCGCCACCGGTAAAGTTGTGCAGCACGGTGAACGTTTGCGCCTGTGTTGGTAGCGTCGCGACGGCCAGCAAAAGCCCGATCTCTAGCACGAAGGCCGACGCCAGGCCGGGACTTGCACAAATTCGCTTTGCGCGAAAACGTATCATGATCATCCATTCTTGAGCGGATCACCCTTTCGATTGCTACCCCCAATTTCACGTTGTGGGATACCAGCGCTCCCCAACTGACTACCGGCTTCTGACGACTGCCTCACGGCGTAATCTCCCAAACGATGCCGTAGCCATAGGCGCCGCCATAAGAAGCTGTGCCGAAGAGATTACCGTTGTCGTCCAGGGTCACGCCGCCAGCCACATCGAAGCCACCGCTGAAATCCTTAAAGTCGTGCAGCGACGTGTAGGTCCAACCGCCCTGTCCCGGCGTCAACTTGAAGACCGACCCATTTTCGTAGGCGCCGCCCCGATAGGTTGTCCCGTAGAGGTTCCCGGCCGCATCCATCAGCAGACTCGAATACGGTCCGTAACCGGGATAGCCCGGGAAGGAATAAAGCACCGTCAGGATCCACTGCCCGTTGTAAGGCGAGAGCTTGAAAACCGCGCCGCTTCCCGAGCTCCCTTTCGAGTTGGTGGTTGTGCCATAAAGATTGCCTGCCGGATCAAGAATCAGACCGCCGATGGGTCCGTTGTTGCCACTTCCGGGATCGAAGCGGTAGAGGACGCTCTCTGTCCAGCCCTGTCCCGAGGGCGCCAGCCGGAAGACCACGCCACCATCTCCGGTCCCGCCAACGAAGGTGGTGCCATACAGGTTCCCGGCGTTGTCAAAGATCACGCCCGCATAGGGCACTCCTCCATCGCTGCCTCCGGTGAAGCTGTAAAGAATGGTCTCCGTCCAACCCCCATCGGATGGCGTCAGTTCGTACACCGTGCCGTCGCCATAGGCGCCGCCATACTGAGTGGTGCCGTAGATGTTACCGGCTTGATCAAACACCACATTCCCGTAAGCTGGAGCCCACCCATCTCCGCCTTCTTGCACGAAGTTGTGCAAGACTGCCTGCGACCACAAGCAGAGAGCGGACTTGCAGGCGGTTGGCTGCGGTGTAAGTTTATAGACCGTGCCGCCGTTTGCTTCGTTCCACGTGGTGCCGTAAAGGCTATGGTCCGGACCGAACACGACGCCAGCGAGCGGAGTGATGCCGCTGGAACCGTGTCCAAATCCAAAGATGGGCGTGAGAATCCAGCCCGCGCCGGTGTGAGCGAGTTTGAAAGCGGCACCGTAATTGTATGTGCCTCCACCTCCCGCGGTCGTGCCATAGAAATTCCCGGCTCCATCCCTGGTCAAGGTCGCGGTAGGAGCTCCTCCGTCCGCGCCGTTGGTGAAGTTGTGAAGTATGGTGAAGGTCTGCGCCTGCGCCGCGGGAGTTGCGGCGACGATCACCGCAAATACGCCCGCGATCGCCATCGCGCAAGCCGACATTCCTGGACTGGTCGGCAAATTCCGTCTTCGATATTGCCGCGGGCTCATCATGATGATTCTCCATTTGTGACGCGAGATTTCTACTCCCACGTTGTGGGATACCAGCATTCCAAACTGACTACTGGCTACTGGCTACTGCCTCACGGCGTGATCTCCCAGATGACGCCCTGCCCATAGGCTCCAAAGTAAGACGCAGTGCCATAAAGATTGCCGCTGGAGTCGAACACCACGTTGCTGTACGGAATGCCTCCATCGTCTCCGCCGGTGAAACGGTACAGCACGTCCCGTGTCCAAGTGCCGCCGGAGGGTGTCAGCTCGAAAACTGTCCCCCAACACCCCTCGCATTCAAACGTTGTACCGTACAGGTTGCCGTTGGCATCCATGCTCACCGGCGCCACCAGCACTGAGCCGTTGTTATCAAAGTAGGTAAAGGTGTAAACCAGGGAAAACGTCCAGCTCCCGCCTGACGGAGTCAGGTCGAAAACGGTGCCGCCGCCATTTGGTCCAAGGTCAAAGGTGGTGCCGTAGAAGCCGCCCTGACCATCAGGTATCAGACCAGCCATGGAGCCGTCACCGTCGGTCATGTCCTGGAAGGCAATAACCACGCTTTCCGTCCAGCCTGAGCCCGAGGGCGTCAGCTCGTACACTCCGCCGATGTTGAAGCGGCACCCGGTATTGGCGGTTCCCAACAGGTCTCCGGAACTGTCGAAGACCACCCCTGCCTCGGGATCATTGCAATCGCCGTCGTCGGGGTTGAAAGAGTAGAGGATCTTGCTGGTCCAGCCATTGCCGTAAGGCGTCAACTCGAAAACATAACCACCGTCGTGCAGGCCGCCGAGGGCTACCGTGGCGTAGAGGTTACCTGCCTGATCGAAAAAGACTTCGCCCCAGAGTTCCTGTCCGTTGTCGGTTGCGGCGCGGTAAAGTACCGTTTCCGTCCACGGACAAATTGCGCTCTTGCACGCGGTAGCTGGAGGCGTGAGTTTGAAAACTGTTCCGCAACCTCCGTAATAAGAGCAACCTCCTCCGCCCTCGTAGGTCGTACCGTAGAGGCTGCCGTCAGGACCGAAAATTACCCGGCCGTGCGGGCCGGAGCCATCCGTGCCCCCTTGGAAGCTATAGAGTGGCGTGATGCGCCAACCGCCTGCCACGTGCCATAGTTTGAAGACCGTGCCGTAGCCTAGGCCGCCGGAGAAAGTCGTCCCATAGAAATTTCCCTCGGAATCCATCGTTAAACCGGCCACCGGATCCCCTCCGTCTCCGCCGCCCGTAAATTCGTGAATGACCTGAAACGTCTGGGCCTGTGCTCCGTTCGCCAACATGATTGCCAGCGCAAACACGATTGGTATCACCAGCGCTGCGGCTGTTTGCCGAGAATTTACCTTGAGAGTCCAACTCCGATCTTGCGCCGCCTTCATGGCGAATCTCCTTAACTGACAACTGACCACTGGCTACTGACAACTGCCTTACGGCGTGATCTCGAAGACCACACCGCATCCCCCCTGGCATGCGTTATTGCCGCCGTACGTGGTTATGCCGTAGAGGTTGCCGCTCGCGTCCATCACTACGTTGCGCGGACCTTCGCCATCACTGCCGCCAGTGAAGTCGTACAACGAGGTGTAGATCCAACCGCCATTGGATGGAGCCAGCTTGAAGACCGCGCCGTACCCATAAGCGCCGTCGGTTGCAGTGGTCCCGTATAGGTTTCCGGCGCCGTCCATGATGAGTGCACCGAGGGGACCTTCGGGATAGTAGGCGCCGCCGCGGACGAAGCTAGACAACGAGCTGAAAAGCCAGTAATTTCCTGATGGCGATAATTCGTAAACTGTCCCAGCGCCGTAGTAGCCGCCAGAGACTGTCGAGCCATACAGATTCCTCGCCGCGTCAAAGATCAAGCCACCGACTGGACCGTCGCCACCGGTACCCTGGAACTGGAACTGATGAAGAACGTTTTCGGTCCAGCTTCCACCCGAAGGGACAAATTGAAAGATCAATCCTGGGTTGAGATGGTTGTAGGGATCTCCCTGGGCAGTCCCGTATAGATTACCGGCGTTATCGAGAATCACGCTGGTAGGGAATTCGCCGTCGGGTCCGCCGGTGAACTGGTGCAGAATGCTTTCTGTCCACACCCCGCCGGATTGGGTCAGTTCATAGAGGACGCCGCATCCTTCGCCCTCGCAGTTATTGAGGGGGCCGTAAAATGTGGTTCCATAAATGTTGCCGGCGACATCAAAGGCAAGGTCACCTATGGGTTCCCAACCCGTGCCGGCGAGGTGGAACGAAAAGAGTACTTTTTCGGTCCACGGGCACGACGCGGATTTGCACGCGCTGGCGGGAGGCTGAAGACTGAAGACGATGCCGTAGCCGTCCGAACCGCCGCTGACGGCGGTGCCGTAGAGCTTGCCATCGGGGCCGAAGACGACTCTGGCCTCCGGGTTGTAGCCATCATCGCCCCCGTCAAACCTGTACAACTCCGAGAGGACCCAGCCTGAGCCATGGTGGTTCAACTTGAATACGGTTCCGCAATAGCCCATGGGGTGGCAGTTTCCCGAGTCATTGCCTCCGTAATCGGTCGTGCCGTACAGATTTCCTGCCTGATCGATGGTTAATCCGGCATCCGGGTACCACCCGTCGGAGATGTCGAAGGCGTGGATCACTCTGAAAGTCTGGGCGTGGGTAGGCAGCGCAAACATGATTACGATCGCCAACGCTGCGGCTGTAGGCCGGAAATTGAGGTTCCGAGCCCAACTCCGACGTTGTGCCGAATTGGTCATGGCGAAATCTCCTTCACTGACTACTGACCACTGACTACTGGCTACTGACTGCTACTGACCACTGTCTTACGGCGTGATCTCCCACACCACGCCACAGCCTCCATTGCAGGCTCCTTTGCCGCCGGCGATCGCCGTGCCATAAGCGTTGCCTTTGGAATCAAAGGTCACTCCCCCGAAGGGAGAGTTGCCGTCATTCCCAAAGTTGTACACCGTGCTGTAGGTCCAGTAGCCGTTGAAGTAGGTCAGCTTATAGACTGTCCCGTCGACGTAGCCTCCGCCGCCAAGCGTAGTGCCCCAGAGATTGCCGCTGGCATCCATAGTTACGCCGGCCAGCGGGGCAACCCCTTCGCCCTTGCTGAAGTCAAAGAGGTGCAAAACGGAGAAGTTCCATCCGCCGCTCGACGGGGACAGTTCAAAAACCGACCCGTCATAGCCCCCTAAACCTCCGGAATATGCGGTGCCGTAGAGATTGCCCGCAGTATCGAAGATCAACCCGGCGTAGGGGTCGCTGCCTTCGGTGGCGCTCTGAAAGGAATGAAGGACGGTCTCCGTCCAGCCCGACCCGGAAGGCATCAATTCATAGACCGTGCCGTCCGAATATTGGCCGCCACCGGATGTGGTGCCGTAGAGGTTTCCGGCATTATCGAAAATGACTCCCGCTTGCGGAGAGCCCCCATCGTCGAATCCGCTGAAGCTGTAAATAACGCTCTCCGTCCAGCCGCCGCTGGAAGGCGTCAACTTGAAGACCGTGCCCTGACCGTAGGTCCCGCCCGTGGTGGTGGTGCCATACAGATTGCCGGCTTTGTCGAATACCAGGTTCCCATAGCCAGGTGAGCCTCCGTCGGAGCCGTTGGTGAAGTCATACAGCACCGTCTGGTTCCACCCGGCCTTCACAAAGGCCGAAGCGTTGGGTGGCGGCTTCAGGTTGAAGACCACACCGCAAGAGCAGCTCCCGCCTCCTTCGGAGGTGGTGCCGAACAGGCTCCCATCAGGCCCCTTAACCACTCCCCCCAGAGGAAATGATCCTTTCTGGAACCCGAGATCGGCCAGCGTCGAGAAAATCCAACTGGAGTTGACCTGCCGCAACTCGTAAACGGTACCGAAGATGTCGCGGGTCGTGCCGTAGAGGTTTCCCCTCTGGTCCATGGTCACACCGGTCGTGGGAGTGGAACCGTCTTGTCCGCCGCCGAAGTAATAGATGACCTGGTAGGTCTGCGCTTGCGCGGTAATCGCTGCGGCTACCGTCAGCACAAGCACGACTGCCGCTGCCCAACCCAAGGCTCGGACCTTGTTTCGAAACCAAACGTAAGATTGTTCTTGGCGTGTCATCGTGGTCCTCCGGAGCTTCAATAACTTTGGGCTGATTTCTAGCCCTCACGCGAATCCCACATTATGGGACTGTGCTGCGTTGTGCCCGTTATTACGCCGTACCCTTGCAATGTCAACTGAATTTCACATTACGATTCAAGTTATTGATACAGTGGAAGATATGTCTGTCAGAACTTGAATAGCGCGGAATGTTTTTCGTGATTTCGCCCCGTCAGGATCAGGATAGTGATGCCTGGCTTCGATGCCGTGAAATTGAGGGAGGTCCCACGCGAGCCCCCAAGTGTTACACCGCAGGGAAAATTCCGGGGCAATCGGGGAACGAAAGCAGTTCGCGCCCGGTTGTGACGCGCGACTGGTGGTACAATCTCCGCCGCACCGCCAACCCTGATCTTTTACGGAAAGTCCGGCTTCTAAAGTCCGGCTTCTAAGGAGGAGACATGAGTTCTGCCGCGTCCCCGGCTACCCCTGAGCAACCTCCGCTGTCGCAGTCTGAACGGGTTGTGGACACTTTCGTCGCTCCGGCCAAGACCTTCACCGACATCCGCCGCAGCGCCAATTGGTGGTTACCCTGGTTGCTGACCGCGATTATCGGCACCGGCATGGTTTACGTGGTCGACAAAAAGGTCGGTATGGAAAAGGTAAGCGAGAACCGCCTGGCGCTGACTCCGAAGCAAGCCGCCAAGCTGGACCAGTTGCCGCCCGACCAGCGCGCCGCGCGAATGGATGCCGCGGCCAAGCTTACCCGCTATATCGCATATGGGTTCCCGCTGTTTCATCTGTTATTGGTCGCGATCATCGCGGGCGTGCTGATGGCGACGTTTAATTTTGGATTCGGTGCCGAGCTGAAATATGCTCAGTGTTACGCCCTTAGTATGTATGCCTTCCTTCCTGGCATCATCAAGGCGCTGTTGGCGATGATCATCGTGTTGGCCACCGGCGGCGAAGCCTTCACCTTCGAGAACCCCATCGCCAGCAATCTGGGAGCTCTCGTCGATCCCAGCTCCAGCTTCCTGTATTCCGTGGCCAGCTCGATTGACATCTTCACCATCTGGATCCTGGTGCTGACCGCCATCGGGTACTCGTGCCTGACTCGGGTCAAGCGCGGCACCTGCTACGGCGTCATATTCGGCTGGTGGGTGTTCAACACCTTGCTCGCGGGTGGGATCGCAGCGGTCTTCTCCTAGGCTAAGGCTAGAGTTCGAGCTCCCGGAACGGAACCGGGCGCTGGAAGATTCATGGCAGCGCCCGATGGTGATCCAAAACTGGTATATACTTCGGCTGTCAGCTCTTATAGGTCCGCGAGGTTTGGGCGGCAGGGGCGCAATTCATTTTCCTAGGCCCCGGATGTTTAATAGGTTGCGAATCAATAGTTGTTGCATATAGAGAACGAGTCAAGGCCCGCCCGTGCGTCTTGGGAACGGGAATCATCGCCGGCATAAATCTCATATCCCCGGCGCTAGTTAAATCCGGCCGTAGACGCCAGGACAGGCAGGGAGGTGTCGCTTGGACCTGGTTCTTATTCGCATTTTATTTGTCTTCATTACAGCCCTTGCCTGCTATGAGCTCCAGCCCCTCGGACTGGCTCGCTGGCCTGCGGCCGGTGCGGGAGTGCTCTTCGGCGCAGCGGTCATTCTGTTCGAAGTGCGCTTGCGCCAGGTCAGCCTGAAGCGTCTGATCGGCGCCGTTATCGGCAGCATCTCAGGAATCATCGGGGCGTATCTTTTCAGTCTGGTAATCCGCAACAGCATTCGTCCCGGCCCGACCCAGAGCTTCCTCCAGCTCTTTGTGATGTTGCTCATGGCCTACGTTGGTCTGATCGTCGGCGCGGGCAAAGGCGACCTGCTTAACCTGGCGGCGCTGGGCGGCTTGTTTGGCGGCGAAAAACAGGCCAAGAGAAGCTACAAGATCCTGGACACCAGCGTCATCATCGACGGCCGCATTGCCGACATCGCCGAAACCGGCTTTCTCGACGGCGTGCTCGTGATTCCGCAGTTTGTGTTGCGCGAGTTGCAGTTGGTCGCCGATTCCGCCGACTCCATGAAGCGTAATCGCGGCCGCCGCGGTCTCGATATACTGCAGCGCATTCAGAAGATTGCGACCTTGCACATCCAGATCGTGGAAGACGATTTTCCCGCTGTCCGTGAAGTCGACCTGAAATTGATTGAGCTGGCCAAGCTGTACGAAGGCAAGATCGTCACCAACGACTTCAACCTGAACAAAGTGGCACAGCTGCAAGGCGTCGAGGTGCTGAACATCAACGAACTGGCCAACTCGCTGAAACCGATCGTACTGCCCGGCGAGATCATGAAGGTCTTCATCCTGAAGGAAGGCAAGGAGTACAACCAGGGAGTCGCCTACCTCGACGATGGGACGATGGTGGTCGTGGACAATGCGCGCAAGATGATCGGCAAGAACGTCGAGGTCTCGGTGACCTCGGTGCTGCAGACGACAGCTGGAAAAATGATTTTCGGCAAATTCGACGAGCGCGCCATGTACACACCGCGCTCCGTCGAGTCGCGGTCCGATTTTCGTAAGCCAGTCATCCCACCGGCGCCGGCATCGGCGACTGTGACCCCTATTAGCGAAGCGCCCAAGCCCGAGTAGCAGGGCCGAGGTGCTTGGATTGCAGGCGTTCCCGTCTCTCCCCGCAGCCACGATTTGTATTCGGGCGCGGGTGGCTTTATACTGCGCTCCCCACGATGAGAGTTATTGTCGTCATTCCCGCCGCCGGATTAGGCACGCGCATGTCGGCCGCGCGCGGCGCTCCCAAGAGCACAAGCAAGCAATTCTTCGAGCTGCAGGGAACTCCGATTCTCGTGCATACTTTGCGCAAGTTCGTCCAGTGCGATGCGGTGAACGAGATTGTCGTCGCCCTGCGCAAGAACGAAGCCGCCGGATTTGAGAGGCAAATCGAGGCTGAAGGCTTCAACAAGCCGGTTCGAATTGTCGAAGGCGGCGAACATCGCCAGAACTCCGTGGCCAATGCGCTTGCCGCCATCAAGGCGTCTGACGACGATATTGTGCTGGTGCACGACGCCGTACGACCCTTCGTGGACCAGGACACAATCATGGGAGTGATTGACGCAGTCAAGAAATATCAGGCCGCCATTGCCGGCGTGCCCGCCATCGACACCGTGAAGCAGGTGGACCGCACGGCGGACGGTGCGGTTGTCATCGCCACCGTTCCGCGCGAACGCATGGTGCTGGCGCAGACGCCGCAAGGCTTTCGCTTCGGACTGCTGAGGAAGGCTTTCGACGAGGCCGAGGCCGACGGTTTCATGGGGACCGATGAAGCCTCGTTGATCGAGCGTAGCGGAGGCGCGGTACATGTGGTGATGGGCTCGCCTCGCAATATGAAGATCACAACGCCTGCCGACCTGGAGCTGGCGGAATTTTTCCTGTCGCAGGAAAACCGCCGCAAGGCCAGCTTGGGCGGATAAGAGCCCCGAAGGGGTGACTCAGTTTGACCCAGCACGAAGCCGCAGGCGGAGTGCTGGGTAGAGCGAGAGATTGACCCGAGCCCCGGTAGGGGCGACACAAAATTTTGTCCAACTCACAACCCACACCTCGCATTGGCTTCGGCTGGGACTCGCACGAGTTCCAGCCCGGCATCCCGCTGAAGATCGGTGGCGTGGTCATCCCGCACCACGCCGGCCTCGCCGGCCATTCCGATGGTGATGTGCTGCTACATGCTTTGACCGATGCCCTGCTGGGCGCCGTCGCCGCCGGGGACATCGGAACCTTCTTCCCCCCGAGCGATCCCAAATGGAAGGGCGCGGACTCCACCGTGTTCGTGCGCGAGGCGATGACGCAGGTTGAAGCAGCCGGCTACATCGTGGGAAACGTAGATAGCACCCTGATCCTCGCCGCGCCGAAGATCGGGCCACACGCCAAGGCGATTCAGCAAAGGGTCGCCGAGCTTCTGGGCGTAGACCCTTCGCAGGTCGGCATTAAGGCAAAAACGCCGGAAGGCATGGGCACCGACAACGCCGCCATCGCGCACGTGGCCGTCCTGCTGACAGAGATTTCCTGGCCGTGAACCTGCAGCCTCTACGGCGCAGGCCGCGCGACCTTGCGCCCGCAGCTCGCGTTGTTTAGAGATTGCCGCAGTGTTCGCGATGATCCAGCGCCATGGGCGCGGCACTAGATGGCCCAGCGCTTGAAAGGGTGGGATGTCTTATTCCGTCCCGCTGGGCGGGACTGGGGCGTCGCCAGTTCAACAATCTCCCGAAAACAATGCCGCCTTACAAAGCGCCTTCCTAATTTGGGCAAATCACAAAAATAGTCCTTCGCATCACAGACATTTTGCCCTCCCCGTGCTACCTTCGGGCTGAGTCGAACCACTCGGTCGGCACCCGGTGCCGAGGTCGTGGTTCTATTTTTTGTTAGCGGACGATATGGACGCGGCACAATCCACTCGACGAAGGGGCCTCCCTAGGGGTTGGTTTCATAGTTTATGGGTTAACATAAGTCATTGTGAATCAATATTTTGCAATAACTAATTTGTTTACAATTAGATGCATGTAAATTCACCCCAAATTACTGATTCTACAGAGCCACAGGGGAAGGGTATACCCCTCAATTCAAGTCACAAAACGCCACGGTCAAGCCATCGCACCGCGTCCCTTCCCGGCTTCAGCCACGTAAAATATGAGTTCCGGCGAATGCGGTTCCGTTCGCAGGCAAGCCCTGGACGCCAAGGACACCTATGACAACCCCATACCGTGATGTGACGGCCCCACCAGCAACCGCTGAGGCCGCTGAGCGGCCGTCGAACTTCGTCCGCGACATCATCCTCGAAGACCTGAAGACCAACAAGTACCAGGGACGTGTGCAGACTCGCTTCCCGCCCGAGCCCAACGGCTACCTGCACATCGGCCATGCCAAGTCCATCTGCCTCAACTTCGGTCTGGCGGCGGAGTTCGGCGGCAGGACCAACCTCCGCTTTGACGACACCAATCCCGAAAAGGAAGAGCAGGAGTATGTCGATTCCATCG
This sequence comes from uncultured Acidobacteriaceae bacterium, assembly GCA_963791975.1. Classification (GTDB taxonomy): domain Bacteria; phylum Acidobacteriota; class Terriglobia; order Terriglobales; family Acidobacteriaceae; genus Bog-257. Next base: position 1,689,834 of record CAWBUJ010000001.1, read on the forward strand.
TCACCGATGTGCACTGGCTCGGCGCCGATTGGGAAGACCGGCTCTTCTATGCTTCCGACTATTTCGGCCAGCTCTACGAGTGGGCTGTGCAGCTCGTCAAGGCGGGCAAAGCCTATGTCTGCGATCTCAGCGCGGAGGAGGTTCGGAAGTATCGCGGCACGCTGACCGAGCCGGGCATCGAAAGTCCTTATCGCAATCGCTCCGTGGAAGAGAACCTGGAGCTCCTCGGGAGGATGAAGGGAGGCCAGTTCCCCGACGGCTCGCGCACGCTGCGCGCCAAAATCGACATGGCCGCGCGCAACCTGAACATGCGCGATCCCGTGATGTATCGCATTCTCCACGCCGAGCACCATCGCACCGGCGATGCCTGGTGCATTTACCCGATGTACGACTTCGCGCACGGCCAGTCCGATTCGATCGAGCAGGTCACGCACTCCATTTGCACCCTGGAGTTCGAAGACCATCGCCCGTTGTACAACTGGTTTATCGAGCAGTTGGGCATCTTCCCTTCGCGCCAGATCGAGTTCGACCGGCTCAACCTGACCTACACTCTGTTGAGCAAGCGCAAATTGCTGCAACTGGTGCGCGATGGTCACGTGCGCGGATGGGACGATCCCCGCATGCCTACGCTCTCCGGCATCCGGCGGCGGGGTTACACGCCGGAGGCGATTCGCAACTTCTGCGCCGCCATCGGAGTGTCCAAGACCAACGGCATTATCGAACTGGCCATGCTTGAACATTTCGTGCGCGAGGACCTGAACAAGCGCTCGCTGCGGGCGATGGCCGTGCTGCGACCGCTGCGGGTGGTCATCGACAACTATCCCGAAGGCCAGGTCGAGGAAGTGGAAGTGGTGAACAATCCCGAGGACGCCGGCGCCGGCACCAGGAAGGTGCCGTTCTCGCGCACGCTCTACATCGAGCAGGACGACTTCCGCGAGGCCGCACCGAAACAGTTCTTCCGCCTGTCACCGGGTCGTGAGGTGCGGCTGCGTGGCGGATACTTCATCAAGTGCGCCGGTGTAGTGAAGGACGAGAAGACAGGTGAGGTCGTCGAGGTCCACTGCACCTACGATCCGGCAACTCGCAGCGGCAACGCACCCGACGGACGCAAAGTGAAAGGGACCATCCATTGGATTTCGGCCGCGCAGGCTCTTGATGTCGAGGTGCGGCTGTACGAAAACCTGTTCCTCAAGGAAGATCCCAATGATGTCCCGGAAGGACAGGAGTTCACCGCAAACCTCAGTCCCAACTCGCTTGAAGTTTTGACTGACGCCAAGCTGGAGCCCTCTCTGGCACGCGCGAAACCGGGTGACCGCTATCAGTTCGAGCGCCTGGGATATTTCTGCGCCGATCTGGATTCCAGGCCGGAACATTTGGTGTTCAACCGGACAGTGCCGCTGCGCGACACCTGGGCAAGGGTCGAGAAGAGGGAGAAGGGCAAGAGTGGAATCTAGGAGCTACTGCACTCGTGAGAGCTCACTACTTCTTCACGACCGTCACTTGAAACTGTACGGGGATACTCTTCGGCGGATAGCACGCGCTGCGATCGCAAGCCTGAAAGCGCAACTCGCCTTTCACCGGATAGGTTCCGGCGGCGGCGGTTGCCGGCGCCTTCAAAACTGTGTCGATGCTGAAGTCACCGCTGTAGACGCTGAGCTTTTCGTTGGGCGAAAACGCGAACGTCATGTCCTCCCCGGCGGGATACTTCACGTCGGCAACCGCGACCGGGTCGGATGGGTTCAGCTTCAACACGGTGGGAATCAGGTAATCGGCCCGCGGCTTGTTGGAGTTGATATGAAAATCGGTGCCGACACGAAAGTCGAGTGCGAGATTGGCGGTTGCGCCGGCGCGAAGTTGCACGTTGTCGACCGGCGCCATGATCACCGACGGCTGCCGATCGCCCGGCGCCTGCGCGAAAGCCAGAGCGGCCAGAAGAAAGACTGTCAAGCCAAAGAGCAGATGCTTCATTGCCCTGCTACCTTCGCCTGCGCCGCCCGGACAACGGCCTCTGCGCGGCCGGGCTGCGCCATGGCCGGTTTGTAAGGTGCGTTCAAGGCCTTCTTGACGTCGTCCTCGATTTCCTGACGGCCAAGCAAGCCGACCGCCTTGGTCACGATGTTGCCATTGCGGTCGATGTAGAAAGTGGTGGGCAGTGAATTCACGTCGCCGTAGTCATCCGAGACCTGGTCGGTGCCCAGCAGCACCGGATAGTTCACTCCCATTTCATGGGCGAACTCGGCGATTTTGGACGCTTCTGTATCGTCCATGGCTACGCCCAAAACCACCAGGCCATCCTTGCTGTATTGCTTCTGGATGTCCACGAACCACGGCATCTCGATCTTGCACGGCGAACACCATGTCGCCCAGAAGTTCAGCAGCACGACCTGCCCGCGAAAGTCCGACAGCTTCACCCTGCGACCGTCCAGCGTCGGTAAATCAAAATCAGGCGCCGGGACGTTTTGCACGTTGCCCACCAACTTGAACGGTCCGTGTTTGCGATTGCGATCGAGATATTTTCCCGCAGCCAACATGCCCATGATGACCACGACCAGAATGACGAAAACGACGGCATTACGTTTCAAGGCGACTTCCCTCTAGAGCGCGAACCGGTTCAGGAACGATAAGTACCCGGAAAGCAGTTTCAAATTGTTAAGGAATATCAATACGCCAATGGCAATCAGAAATACACCACTGACGACTTCCACGGTGTGTAGATGACGGCGAAAACGGCTATAGAACGCCAGAAAGCGATCTACCCCAAGCGAGGTCAACAGAAATGGTACCGCGAGGCCAAGAGAATAGATTGCCAGAAGTACAATCCCCTTAAACACCGTTTGCTGCGCTCCCGCGAAGACCAGGATCGTGGCCAGAATCGGACCGATACACGGTGTCCAGCCAAAAGCGAAGGCAAAGCCCACCGCAAAGGAACCCAGGACACTGGCGCCGCCCTTAACGTCGTGCAGCCGCTTGTCAGCATAGAGCGCGTTGATCTTCCAGATGCCGGTGAGATGCAGGCCGAAAATAATGACTACTATACCGGCAATACGCGAGAGCCAGCGATGGTACTCGGCCGCCAATTGCCCAATGCCGGTCGCGGCAGCGCCCAAGGCGATGAAAACGACACTGAACCCTAGCACAAAGGTGAGGGAGTGCAGCATCACTGTGCGAAGAAGCCGATGTTCCGAGGATTGCAGGTCTTCGACGCTGGCTCCGGAAATCAATGACACGTAGCCTGGCACGAGCGGCAGCACGCATGGCGAGAGAAACGAAAGAACCCCCGCCAGAAACGCGGCGAGTGGCAGTGGCAGGCTGGACATATAACTCATTGTAACAATGTTCTCAAATTTGATGGCACCGGGAATTGTCAACATTCAGACACATTTTCGATATGCACCTCCCCTGTTGGGCGCTACACCAAAGTGCGGGGGCTCGCAGCGTCCCTGGGCCGCATGCGGATAGGCGATTTTCGAAGCCCAGACCAGTTCTCCGAGATCACCAGGGAATCTCCGGGATTGTGCGGATCGTACTTTACCGAGGCCGGCAAGCCCAGCCGGCAGGAATACAGATCGATGAACTGGCGCAGGTGGGTCACGTCCTGCGAGGCTTCATAGGTCACGCCTGCCACGTCGTAGGTGTAGATGAGCAGGATCATCTGCCGGCCCGACTCATCGTCCTCGAGTTCCAGCACATCAATCACGTTGCCGTCGATGATGCGTCCACCGAGCGTAAGCTGTGATCGCCGTTCGCGCTCAATCTGTTCCTCCGACTTCTTATTTTTGCGCGAGAGCAGTGCGTAACCAACGATGGCTGCTATGGCGGCAAAAGCGAAGATGGGATACAGGCTAACCGAGTTCATGGGAGGATCGGTGGATGCGCTGGCGATGACTTAGATGCAACATCAATCGAGGTTGACTACAGAATTTCTGAGCGTTCCCACCCCTTCCACGATGACCTCTACGGTGTCTCCGGGCTGCAAGGGACCAACGCCCGCAGGAGTTCCGGTTGCGATCAGATCTCCGGGCTCCAGAGTCATGACCTGCGAAACGAATCGGACAAGCACATCGAGCGGGAACAGGAAATCGACGGTGGCCCCATCCTGTCGAAGCTGGCCGTTGACGCGCGTTTGGACGAGGACGCCTTTCCACGGATCGAGCCCCTCAACCACTACGGGCCCGACCGGGCAGAAGGTATCGAAGCCCTTCGCGCGGGTCCATTGTCCATCTTTTTCCTGCAGATCGCGTGCGGTCACGTCGTTGATGCAGGTGTAGCCCAGGATGTATGGCCGCACGTCGTCGCCTTCACGCAGACGATAGCAGCGCTTGGCGATTACAACTCCCAACTCGCCTTCGTGGTCCACACGCTGCGAAAGCATGTTAGGGCGCCGAATCTCGTCCCCGTTTCCGATCACCGATGAGGGCGGCTTCAAGAAGAAAAGCGGTTCGGTTGGAATGGGATGGTTCAATTCCTTTGCGTGTTCGCGATAGTTCCGGCCGATGCATACAATCTTCGAAGGTTCGGTGGGAGCCAGCAGTCGAACTGCGCTAAGCAAGGTATCGGCTTTGTCGGCGCGCTCGAAATCAGCGAACGAAGCGGGAGCTTTGGTTAGAGTTCGAGTGATGGTCGCATCGCCCCGGACGCTCTCGATCAGGCCGTAGCAGGCGACGTCTCGTTGTTGAAATCGGCAATAGAGCATAGGAAGAATTCCCTCGCTACAGAATTATCGCTTGTCGGGCACGGTTTCACTCGCCTCAGCGGAACGCGGGCTCTCGTTGCCACGCAAGTCTACAGCGGAGACTGAGTAGATGTACTTGTTGCCGGCCTTGACGCTTCCGTCGCGGAAGGACGAAACCTTCACCAACTGCTGATTCAACTTCTGCGCAGTTCCGGTCTCTGACCGGCGAAAGACGTTGTAGCCTGCCAGATCGTTCTCCTGGTTCGGCGCCCAAGAGAGATCGACAAAGGGCTCTTGTCCGACACTGGAGAAGACCGCTTGCAGGCCAACCGGTTGCGCCGGAGGATAGATATCGCGAGTGAACACCTCGACCGGCTTTGAGCTGTCTCCGGTGACGAACGCGTCAGCGCCGTGCGCCTGCACCTCGGTCTGCGTGGTGATCCGGTACTCATACCGCTGCTGCCATTCGAACGTCTTGTCCAGAAACGAACCTTGGGCCGCCGGCGCCGCATCGCCAACTACGAGATAGGAGGAACCGCCGGCGGGTCTGCGCTCGATCTCATAGCGATAGGTGAGACCGGCTTGGGCCGAGGCAGGGGCGGAACCGGTCCATGATATCGTCACTCCTTCGGCACTGACCTTGGCCGACAGATCACGGGGCGCTGATATCGTCGGCGCGACCGGAATCATCACCTGATTGGACAGTCCCGCACTGCGTCCCTTGGTATTCATCACCTCGACCGCATAGGTTACAAAGCCGGCGGGATTCTCAAGTCCCAGTTGCGGCGGCAGAGTGTCTGTGTATCTCATGCGGACCGGCTCCGGCTCGGGTTGTCCCTTTCGCTTGGATTGCGGGACGCCCTTCGGTGTTGGCACCTCGGCCACGACGACGCAGGCGCTCATCAGCCCAAACTCATCGCGGCGGCAGATGCGGGTCTCGGGAATATGTTTGACCAGCGTGCGATCCGTGTTCTTGATGGGCAGTGTCCAGTCCAGTTCCACGTGGTTGCCCGCACGCGTGGCGGTCAAGTCCTCGACCGGTCGCGCCAGCTGCAACGACGGCAACTGCGGCGCCCCGGGCGTTCCGCAGCCGGAGAGTCCACAAACGACCAACAATGTTCCAACCAGCCACAGCCGAAGTCTCATGGAAACTAACAGGGTAACAAAAGGGGCCCTTTGGGGTGGCCAAAACCGCCGTTTATTGCAGCGCTCTTTCAAAGATTACGCCAGCAGGGCAAGAAGGTCGCGGTCGTTTCTTGCGGACGGAATACATCGCCAGAGATATTGAGCCGGTTGTGAGGGTATTAAACCTCAAATTACCGCTTAATTGCCTACAGCTTTCCCGCCTCCTCTTGGATCCGTTTCCATGCGTGTTCGACGTGGCGCTCAGTCGTATTGGTCTGGCCGACGCAGAGACGCAACGTCAATCGGTCTTCGAGACGGGTGTGCGTCAGATATAGATCTCCACCCTGGTTAAGGCGGTCCATCAAGCGCTGATTGCACTCGTCCCCACCTCGATGGCGAAAGCAAACCAGGTTCAGCGGCGCCGGCGCGGCCAACTCGAATCGGTCGTCTTGCCGTACCCACTGCGCAAAATTCTGTGCCATCTCCACGTGGCGGCGAACATGATACTGCAATCCCTCGATTCCGTAGTGACGGATGACGAACCACAGCTTAAGCGAGCGAAAGCGGCGCCCCAGCGGAATATGCCAATCGCGGTAGTCAAATACTGCACCCGACTCCGTGGCTGTATTTCGCAGATACTCCGGCAGAATGCTTAACGTGTCGATGAGTGCCTTTCTGTCTCCGACATAAAAGCAGTTGCAATCGAAATTGGTGAACATCCATTTGTGAGGATTGAAGGTGTAGCTATCGGCGAGTTCAACTCCATCCTGAATAAATCGGAACTCCGGGCAGAGAGCGGCAGTGCCGGACATCGCCGCGTCAACATGGAACCAGATATCTTCATCCCTGCAGATCGCTCCGATGCTGGGCAGAGGATCGATTGCATTGGAGGAGGTCGTTCCGACCGTGGCAGACACGAAGAACGGAACCAAACCGGACCTGCGATCTTCTGCGATTTTGCGCTTCAGCGCATCGCTTTGCATGGCGAAACTCTTGTCAACTTCGACCAAGCGCAAGTTGTCCATGCCAATTCCGGCAACCATTGCGGCTTTCTCAAGCGATGAATGGGCCTGACCCGATATATATGCAACCAGACGGCCGTCGCAACCGCGCCGATTGCTGGCATAGTTGGTAGCTCGCTCGCGCGCAGCCAGCATTGCGCACAGCGATGAACTGGAAGCCGTGTCTTGGATCACGCCTCCACCCTTGCCGGTGGACAGAAACTTCTGAGGCAGGCCGAGCATAGGTACGAGCCAATCCAGTACAAGCGTCTCGAGTTCTGTGCATGCTGGACTGGTGGCCCACAACATTCCCTGCACCCCGAGCGCGGACGAAAGCAGGTCACCCAGGATAGCCGGGCCGGAGGCGTTGGCAGGAAAATAGGCAAAGAAGCTAGGAGACTGCCAGTGGGTTATGCCGGGCAGAATTATCTTTTCGATATCCTGCAACATCGTTTCGAAGGTTTCGCCGTCTCGAGGAGCTTCGGTGGGGATTTTCCGCCGGATGTCTCCAGGCCTTACCTGGGATAAAACGGGTAGTGTCTCGATTCGTTCGTAGTAGTCAGCAACCCAATCGATTATCGCACGCCCGTGCTTGCGAAACTGATCAGGCGTCATGTGGTAACTCTTTTCGGGCGGCAAAGCTTCCTCCCTATCTTCCACTGCCGTAGAGACTCGGCTAAATATGAGCAGTTCAGTCTAGCGCAAAACGATCGGAACTCCTGGCTGAAGGAGCCTAGACTGGCGCGAAAAGAGCGCACGATCTTGGAAACTGCAGCAGGCGAACCCCTGCTATTCATCCAGTCGCGCTGACTGTTTAGAGTGCAGTAATAATCTGAGATGGCTAGTTTATCGTCGCAAATGGCCGCCTATTACGGCTAGTTTCCATGGTGACCTAGGTGCCATCCCCCCCACCACTTCATGGTTGCCGCTTATTTCGTAGTTAATTTGGCAAACGTAGTCTTAGCGTCCACTTCTGCTTACTGTTACACTACCTCTGGTTTGCAACCCTCGAAAGGAGAAGCATGGACATACAGAACATATTGGGTGATTTAAAAAAGGAGCGGGAACGCATCGACCGGGCCATCGCTGCGTTGGAGGGACTTGGAGGACGAAGACGCGGAAGACCAGCAGGTAGTCATAGTGCGGCCAAGCGTCCGAAACGCCACATGAGCGCCGCTTCGCGCAAGCGCATCTCCGAAATGATGAAACAGCGCTGGGCCGAGCGTAAGAAGAAACAAAAAGGCTAGAATCTCATAGCGTCGCTGTCGTCGTGCGGACAACAATCCGTAATAGTAAGAATGCCACTCGCTTCGGAGTGGCATTTCTGTTTGCTTCACAGGAGGGTGTGTCCTGGGTCACAGACCCGCCAGAAGCCTTATGAGAACGTCTGTGAAGGCGGGCGGACGGCTAAGTCCTCCGCGCGTCAGGTTGAAGGCAAAGCCAAGGAAGGATTTTGAAGATCCACGATAAGAAAAAAGCGGCAAAGCTAATAGCTGAAGATACTGCGAACATCGATAATGTTCTTGACGTCATGTTCGAGGGCGTTTACTTTGTCGATCGCAACCGGAGGATCCGGAAGTGGAATCCCGGCGCATCCGACCTGACCGGGTATCGTTGCGACGAACTGCTGCACCGTTGCTGTGCCGACAACATTCTTGCCCACGTTGACGAGAGCGGCAAAGAACTATGCAAGTCGGACTGCCCTTTGCAGCAGACCCTCAATGACGCAAGGTCGCGGCAAGCGACCGTGTATCTGAGGCACAAGCTTGGCTATCGCGTGCCAGTGATGGTTCGGACCGCTTGTATCCGTGATGCCGGTGGGAAAACGGTGGGCGCGGTGGAGGTATTCCGAGAGATTGGCCTAGCAGACCACTGGAAAACGCGCATAGCAGAACTGGAGCGGCTGGCTTTTATCGACGCGGTCACCGGCATCCCTAATCGCCATTTTCTCGAGACTCAGATGAGTCGCCTGTGGCGCGAATTCCAATCGCTCGGCGAGCCGTTCACCATGTGCATACTCGACGTCGATCAATTTAAATCGGCAAATGACGATCACGGGCATGAATTTGGCGACCGCGTGTTGCGCACGATGGCGCAAAGCCTGCTGAATTCGTTGCGTTACAGCGACCTGCTGGGACGGTGGGGCGGTGATGAGTTTGTCCTGTTGCTCCCCCGGACAGGTGTAGAACGGGCGCGGCGGGTGGCCGAACGAGCTCGTGTATTGCTTGCGGAGACCGGTACGCCGACCGGCAGCGGCTTCATCAAAATGACGGTTTCGATCGGCGGCGCAGTGGTGAACGCTGCGGATGACCGCGCGAGCCTGATCAGGCGGGCAGACCAGCAGCTCTATACGGCCAAGGCTAGCGGCAGGAACTGCTGCTGGGTAACCTAGTCTGTGCCGTAGGGATCTCTCGCCAGTCGCCAACGTCATCTCAGGAGGCGAGCTGACGGGGCACCGCATAGCGCTTCGGGCCCCGCTTGCGCACCAGGAGCCCGCGGACACGTTCCAACAGTTCCATAGGCGCGAACTCGCCTTTGGGCAGCCAGCAGTCGGCGAGGTGGTCTTCGGTGCAAGCGCTGACCGAGCCGGAGAACAGCAGAGCGGGCGTACACGGCGCAATGGCTTTCAGATGCCCGATCAGTTCTACGCCGCTCATTTTCGGCATCATCAAATCGCTGAGGACGAGGTCGATTCCTCCACAGCGCATGAATTCAATGGCGCGCTCAGGTTCGGAACAACAGAGAACACGGTAACCCCGCGTCTCGAGTATGACTTTCCGGATGGAGAGAGAGCGTTCGTCATCATCAACGCAAAGGATGGTGCGTTTCGGTTTCATGCCTATCCTAAGGGCCTTTTCGTATGTGCCAGCGGCTGCGATTGAGCAAACCTGTAAAGTCAATCGCGTCGGCAAGTCACGGAACGGCTCGTTTGAATTTCTTGGTCCGCCAGAGCAAGTAGCGTATCGGGATAGTACGTCCACATCGCGAGTCTGCCAAGTACCGCAATGGTTAAATCGCCCGATTTTTTTGCAGTGACAAGAAAAATCGAAACCGCACCGTGAGAGGTGAAGTGAGATTTGTGCGATGGCCTGAAACGGCTGACTGGCGCGGGTTTGCAGTGTGCACAAGATATCCGCAGAAAATTCACATCGTAACTTCGCCGTCAATCACCTGCACTACGTTACCCCCGACGCGCACATTGGTGATCGTGCCGCCTGCGTTGGCCGCCCGAATGTAGAGCCAACTGGGGCGACGCGTCTCGATTCCCTGTTCGATGAGTCCCGGCTGGTCCGGCGCAAGCACGCCATGCTTTACCGCCCACGCCGCACAGCAACCCGCTGCCGAACCGGTGGCGGGGTCTTCGCCGTTGTAGAAAATCATGCGCGCGTGCAAGGTCGCCTTCGGATCCACGGTCTCGCGGCAAACAAAATAAAAGAACGCGGTTGAGCCTACCGTTGCCAGATAGGACGCCATCTGCTGCCAGCTCACGTTGAGTGCTTGCAGGATGGCGAGCGATCGGAAGGGCACCACGGTGAAGGGCATTCCGGTGGAGACGGTCTGAATGGGCAGGTTGTCGTCCAGTTCCGCGACCGGAACGCCGAGCACCTGCGCAATATCGGCGTGCGAGTGCGTACGCCCGAACTGCGGTTCCGCCTGTCGCATCTCGCCAAACAACCGCCCGTCACGCCCCTCAAAGCGCACCGGAATCCTGCCGACCTTGAGATCGAGAACGATTTCCTCCGCATCCGATTGCTGCCGCAAATACCAGGCGGTGCCGAGCGTGGGGTGTCCGGCGAAGGGTAACTCCTCATGGACGGTAAAAATCCGAACCTTGTGTCCCTCTGTGTTTTCGACCGCCTCAGCGCGCGGCAGGATGAAAGTGGTCTCGGAGAGGTTGGTCTCGCGTGCGATCTTCTGCATCTCGACGTCGCTCAAGCCGCGCGCGTCGGCGAACACCGCAAGCTGATTGCCTTCCAGAGGGCGATCGGTGAAAACGTCGAGCTGTACGAACCGGAACTTGCGAGATGACATAATGCCCCCACGATCCACCCAAGGTAATCTCGACAAATGCCCTCAGCCTTTACGTGACCGGTTGGGCAGGCAGGCTCGGTCCTTGTCCGGATTCCTACACGCGGTTTCTCATGATATATACACGAAGGCGGCGTGGCTTCGACGAAGAGGGTGGAAAAGCCGTAAGATGCAGAATCCAGGGTTAGGCTGGCGACGTGGCAGTGCCAGCTTCCTTGCGGAAGCGAAGGGGGTCCGGTGACTCTCCCGGTCTTCAAAACCGGCGATTGGCGCCTTGCGGTGTCAATGGTGCGTTCGACTCGCACACGCTTCCGCCATTTGTTTTCAGAGATTTGCCGTGGGCAACTATTCGGGCTTTTATTCTGCGCCCCATCGGTTTCAGGAGCAACTGTGATGAAAATGTGATAACCGGCTGTCTGTTCTGTGCCATCATCTCGGAGTCACAATGATTAAAAGGGCAACAGACATTTACCCGCTGGCGCGGCCGAATAAGGTGTTAGTAATCTTTTCGAGTTGTACGCGTCGCAGAGTCCGTTCGTGCAGACTCGCTGTAAGGAAGTCATCGATTGTGCTTCGCACGCCCTGATCTCGAGGGATCGGCAACAAGAGTTCGAGCACGCGTTGGCCGAGTGTGTCGATAACGTCACGTGTGAACTGCGGGAATGATCCCCATCTAGCGGCCGGAGGGGCCGTTGGCCGGCCCAGCTTGACCGTGTGAGGACGGACAATGGCGCGCTTGGGTAGTGTTGCAAGGTTCAAATGCAGATGAGTTTGTCGCCGAGCGTCTGTCGTGCGTTCTTAGCCTGCCAAAGCGAAAAGGCTGTCGATGAACTGAATCTGGCGAAGGAGATCATCTCCTGCCACCCATCGAACTTGCCCCTTCCGGAGCATGTCGACTGCTTCGTAGCCTTGAATCGTTCGCCGGGCTGCCTGGAATTCTCGGAAGCCCTGCTTGGCGTGCACTCGACGTTTGATGGCTCGATGATCCTGTTCGAGAATGCGGTCTGAACCGGACGCTTACTAGTGAAGCGATTTTTTCTCGCTTGTTCAGCCAGTCAGCAGCCATCTGCTCGGCTTGCAGCAATTGATCGACGGTCATGTCTTCCGTTGTTTCACGGTAAACTCGCGACATCTGTTCACTGGCAATCGAGCACCACATGTAGGCCCGAGTCGCGTCATCCGGGCTCGCTCTACGGGCCGAGTAGAACTGGGCGAGTGCGATTTGCGCGATCAGGCCTCCCTCTTCGGCGGCCTGCTGACACGCAAGCAAAGCAGCATCATCCAGGATGCCCTTATCAAGCTGGTTCGTGGGGTTGTACTGGAATACCGATTGGGCCTGGTGAGCCTGGCTCAGGGTCATGAACAGGAGTTCAACGCGGCTGGAGACCCCCAATTTGTCAAAAACTCGAAACAGGAAATTCTTGATCGTATGCGGACTCAGATCCAATTGCTCGGCAATCTCACGGTTTGTCAGCCCCTGAGCCACACCACGAACGATCTCCATTTCCCGTTTTGAAAGCAGATTCATGCCCCGGGCATCGACCGCACGGAGATGGTGCGAAGAAGCCAAAGCATGCAACACGGCGGCGATTTCTTGAGTGTTAGCCCAGACCTGCCCCTCGTACACCCTCCGCACGCACTTGCCCAATGTCTCCACGGACCCTTGCTTGCTGAACACTCCTCTCGCACCAGAACGGAAAGCTTCCAATACCATTTCGTATTTCGAGGAGTCGATGAGCATCACGGTCTGCAGGGTATCGTGCGTGGAATGCAAGCTTCGCAGGACCTCGAACCCGCGACGGGGTTGCTCATCCAAGTTCGCACCCATGAGAAGAACGTCAACATTATTGTGTTTGAGACGTCCCAGGAGGGCTTCAGAGCCGGAAGCTGAGGTGGCTACTTGCAAGCCGCCGTCGCGTTTTAATGCATCGGCGAGCAGCTCGGTGTTGAATCGCGTGTCGTCGCTAACGAGCACACGTATCAGGTCGGGCGTAGACTGATGGCGCATCATAGGTCTCCCAACGAACTAATCTCTCACTGTCGGCCAAGACAGTGCATCCAGAAATCTTCGTCTTGAAACTCTAGTGAAACCTAACGAACTTCATCACACGGAGGAAAACCAGCGCAGTTGGCGACCTCAGGGGAATTCGGAACCTGCCAGACTGGGAATACAAAAACATACAGCAACTTCGTTTGCAGAACAAGAGAAATCTCTTGCGTAAGTGACAATTTGATTGTCAAGTTGCCCGGAATGGGAGATAGAGGTGTTGCACGACTATTGTGCCTCACCCCGCCAAACACATACGTGGTGCGTCAATACCTGGGTTTGCGGAGAGGCAAACGCCGGAAGACCAGCGAGGGATTGGAAATAGGATGAAGCAAGAACTCAGGTTATGGGCCGTTTTAGACCAGTGTATGAAGATTCCCCGATCTTCAAACCGTTTTCAGCTCGAGGCTCAACGTCTGTTGGAGTGGAGAAAGACTTCTCAGGGTTGGTTTTCTCCATGGTAAGGGGCGCTTCTCTCTACAGGGATTAGGTTAAGTTTCGCTGAGACCTTGTACCTCTTGCAGCAAATTGCATCTGGGGTTACGCTGCTTTCACTCTCGGCAAGTGATGACTGGCCAAAAGTCCTCGTGTCGAAGTCTAAACATCGCTTGAAAAGTTAGGTCGGGTCACAGCTTGTGACTCAGAGGGCGAAGCTATGAGCACTAGCTGCCAATCTTGGATCCTTCCCGAATCGCCGGCCGTTCTGGCCGTTGGCGCCAGTGCAGACGTCGAGCAGTGGTTCGCGGTGCAGACACGAGCTCGGCACGAGAAAGTGGTTGCCCAACAGCTTCGCGACAAGGGAGTAACCACCTTCCTGCCGCTGGTCAGAGAGGTGCATCGTTGGGGCGACCGGCGGAAAACTGTAGAGCTGCCCTTGTTCGGTTGTTATGTGTTCACCAGACTGTTGCCCAGCAACGACCATCGCTTGCAAGTGCTCATGGTCGACGGCGTGCTGAGGTTCGTCGGAGCGGGCGGACGGGGCATTCCCATCTCCGAGGAACAGATCGATGCGGTTCAGAAGCTGGTGACCGAGCAACTGCCTTACTGTTCTTATCCTTTTCTCAAGATCGGCCAACGTGTGCGCATCCGGAGCGGTGCGTTAGATGGTGTCGAAGGAATTCTCGTCTCGCGGAACGGAGACCGTACCCTCGTCGTATCCGTTGAAGCCATTCAGAGGTCTCTGGCGGTACGGATCGAAGGATACGACTTGGAACCACTCTAAAACGCTTCTCTTGAGTGTCCTGCTCTGTTTTTCCAAGGAGCCACTAAACCTGTGGCGGAAAAAGCAATCGAAACAGTGCGTCTGCTGGTGGTAAGCCGGGAATCCTCCGTGCTTCGCCCTCTCTGGTCGATGGGGGAGTCGAATTCCTGGCAACTGGACAGTGCGGCCAGCGCTTGGGGGGCGATGGAGCGAGTTCAGTCCGGCGTAACCCCAGACTTGCTTTTGCTGGACTTACCGCGCGGGGACACCGATGGCTTGCAGTTCTTGCGCTGGCTGCGCCGACAGCGTCCTGATCTGCCGATCATTCTGATTTGTGATGCGGACGATGCCTCCAAGAAACAAGAGGCCATTCGGCTTGGCGCGCGGGACTGCCTAGTCAAGCCACTGAAAGACCAGCACTGCGAAAAGGTTATCAGGCATCACCTTTTCGCATTGGGCTGCAGCGGCGAAACCGACATCACGAGTGACGACGTTGAGCCAATCGCTGGTAACGGTTTCTTCGTTGGGGCCAGCCCCATCATGCGAAATCTTCGGGCGCAAGCAGAACTGCTGGCGGTGACCAATGTTCCGGTGCTGATCCTCGGTGAGAGTGGAAGCGGCAAAGACACCACCGCTCGGCTGATCCATAAATTGTCCGTCAGGTCCGGATTCGGGTTCGCAAAGGTGAATTGTGCGGCGCTCCCTGGTGATTTGTTGGAGGCCGAGCTGTTCGGATATGAGCGAAACGGAAGCAGACTGTCCCGCTCGACACCGGGCAAGCTGGACCTCTGTGAAAAGGGCACGCTTCTTTTGGATGAGATTACTGAGATGCCGATGACGCTGCAGGCCAAGCTGGTGCAGGCGCTGCAGCACAAGCAATTCGTCCGACCAGGAAACGGGAGACCATCCGAGTTCGACGTTCGCATTCTGGCCGCCAGCACGACAGGTGTTGAACCCGCGCTCTCGGAAAACAAACTTCGTGAAGATCTCTACTACCTCTTGAGTGCCTACACCATTCACGTCCCGCCCTTGCGTCAGCGCCGAGAAGAAGTTCCGCTCCTGTTGGCGCATTTCATGCGCCATTTGGCCAAGCATTATGGCCTTTCGCCGCGCAGCTTTTCCCCGGCTGTGCTGAAGGCCTGCCAATCGCATTCTTGGCCGGGAAACCTGCGAGAGTTGGAAAATTTCGTAAAACGCTACCTCATGGGAGGCAAAGAACTGGGGTTGGGAAGGAACGAATGGGAGCCGGAAGATGAAAGTGATGACGGCAGTTTGGCGTCGGCACACTCCGTGACTCCGCCGGCATTACCGGCGAAGCAGCCAGGCGTGGCCGATTCTGGCGGCAACTCGCTCAAGTCCGTGGTGCAGAGCGTGAAGCTGGAAGCGGAGAGAAACGCAATTGCCGGCGCGCTGGAAAAGACGGGCTGGAATCGAAAGGCAGCGGCTCGCCTGCTCAAGGTTAGCTATCGGACGTTGCTGTACAAGATCGAGCAGTACCAGATGAAATCTTCGGACTCTTCCTTGTTTCCAGTGAGCAACGGATTCAAGGGCAATGGGGGCCGGTTCCGTGGTAACGACCGGAAAGGTTGAGCAGGACTGGGCGGTGGCCAGTCAGCGAGGAGGTTGGTTATGAGAATTAGAGCGATTGAGCCGTGGCGCGGACGCCTGGGTCTGGGACTCAGCTGCATCTTCCTCGCCGGTTGTGTTTGGGCGCAAACGCCGGCGGCAAATGAAGCTGGCGGCCCAGGAGCAGCTCCCGCCGCCATGGCTTCACTCACTAAACCGGCGAGCGTGTCAGCCACCAAGCCCCACGATGACAGCTTTGTGATCGGGAATGACGACGTTTTGGCGATCAATGTGTGGAAAGAACCGGACCTCTCTCGGTCGATTCCGGTGCGGTCGGACGGCAGGATTTCGCTGCCCCTGGTGGGAGAAATAAAGGCGGCCGGACAGACTCCTTTGAAGCTCGAGCAGGAGATCGCCAGCAAACTGGGGCCCTATCTCGAGGAACCAGAGGTCACAGTCATCGTTCAGGAGATCAGGAGTGAGAAGTTCAACATCCTGGGAAAGGTGGCCAAGCCAGGTTCATACCCGCTTAAAGACTCGGCGACGGTCCTGGATGCGATTGCGACTGCCGGCGGCCTGCGGGATTTCGCGAAGCAAAAGTCCATTTATATTCTGCGCCAGAACCCTGATGGCAGCGAGTCTCGAATTGCCTTCAATTACCATGAGGTAATCAAAGGCAAAAACATTGGGCAGAACATAAAAGTTCAACGACATGACACGATTGTCGTTCCTTAGGGCAGTCATGTTTACGAGAGCTTACCTGGGCCTCTTCTTGCTGGCGTCCATCCTCCTTTTACCCCTCCTTGCGTGGCCGCAAGAGGAAACGAACCCCGCGGAGGCTGACACTAATCCCGTGGATGAGGCACCAATGCTAACGCCGCCACCGGTAAGCGGACAGAATTACTCGACCGCATTCGCTTCCGAGACGAACACCAATACCTTGCGCGCTGGTCTCACCTTCACCACCGCATACTCCAGCAATGTTGAGTCCACCACGCCTCCCATTAGCGATGTGAGCTATTCGATTTGGCCTACAATTGCCCTCGATGCGACCCGCACTCGGCTGCACTTGATCCTTAGCTATAGTCCGGGCTTCACCTTTTACCAGCGCGTAACCGAACTTAACCAGGGAAATCAGAATCTGGTTGTGGATTTCCAGTACCGCTTGAGTCCGCACGTGACGCTCGATCTCCGGGATTCCTTTCTAAAGACTTCCAACCCGTTCGATCAGCCTAATCCGCTTATGGCTATGTCGGTTTCCGGCGCAGCGGCTTCACCAAACGTTGCGGTCATAGCTCCGGGGGCGAGCTACCTACTTAATAACGCAAACGCCGAGCTTACGTACCAAATCGGTGCTGAGAGCAAGGTCGGAGTAAGTGGGGCTTTTACGAATCTATCTTATCCCAACCCTGCAGAAACTCCCGGATTATATAATTCGAGTTCAGCTACGGGATCAATGTTCTACTCCCGTCGTTTGCACGATAAGTATTATGTCGGAGCGTCGTATCAGTATATGAATGTGTCGGCGTATCAGGCCGAAGGGCACAGTAATACGCAGACTCAGACTCAGACCATTTTCGGTTTTTGTACTGTTTATCTGAAGCCCACGTTATCGGTGTCGATATCTGGCGGTCCTCAGCATTCTGATACCACTCAGGCGCCTCTACCAGCGTCGCGGTCGTGGTCGCCCATGTTGACGGCCAGCCTTGGCTGGCAGGGTCAACGCACGAGTTTGGCAGCTAGTTTCTCCAAAATCGTCACGGGCGGGGGCGGGTTAACGGGAGCATACCATTCGTACAGCGCGAACCTCTCAGGCAGGTGGCAGGTAAGCCGCAACTGGAGCTTCGGGCTGTCAGCGAGTTACTGGCTGTATCAAACCTTGACTCCTTTCTTCTTTGGGTCGAATTCGGGCGGACACACGGTTTCCGGGACCGCGTCCGTGCAGCACCCGTTAGGGGAACATCTGACCATCGACGCTGGGTATACTCGGCTGCAGCAGAGTTACACGGGGGTTGCGGCGATATCCGCAATTCCGGAAACCAATCGCGAGTTTGTTACCGTCTCCTACCGGTTCACAAGACCTTTGCAAAGATAGCCATGCAGCAAACTGTTAAACCGGCAAGCTCAGGTTTCGAGCTTCAGCATTACCTCGGGATAGTCCGTCGGCGCCACTTGCAGTTTCTGATTTTGATGTTTCTGGGTTGGGCCGTAGTATGGGGATCCAGCTGGGTTTTGCCGGCGCGCTACAAGTCGACCGCCCTAATTTTGGTAGAGCAGCCAACCATGCCAAGCGATTATGTCAAGCCGAACGTGAACCAGGACCTGGAAGCGCGGCTGCAGGCCATTACCCAGCAAACACTTAGTCGTACCCGCCTCCTGCATATTGTTGACGAGTTGGGTCTGTATGCGAAAGACCGCCGCCGACTTGGTCTTGACGAGGTCATCGCGCGGATGAGCAAGGACATCGACATCGAGTTCGTAAATGATGCACAGAAGAAAGTCGTCGCGTTTAAAATTAACTACTCGGCAAATAATCCCTCCATCGCCCAACAGGTCACAAGCAAGCTGACCAGTCTCTTTATCAACGAAAACCTGGAGACGCGACAGCAGCAATCCGAAGGCACCACCAAATTCCTCGAGGACCAACTGGCGACAGCCCGACAGAGCCTGGCGGAGCAAGATGAGAAAATCCGTGCGTTTAAGGGACAGCATCTGGGAGAGCTTCCGACTCAGTTAGGCAGCAATCTACAGATACTGAGTGGTCTGCAAGCGCAATTGGAGACCGAAGAGCGTGCCCTCAACACGTCGAAGCAGCAACAGGTCTATTCCGAGTCGCTACTGCGCGAATACCAGGCAGTCCAAGGACCGTCCAAGACTCCAGACGGAACCGCGATGAGCGCGACGGCGATCGACCAGGAACTTGATAAGTTGAACGCGCGGCTGGCAGAGGATAGTTCTCGTTACAAAGACCAAATGCCGGAAGTCCGTAAGTTGAAGCAACAGATTACCACGCTGGAGAAGATGAAGGACCAGCTTGCCGCTGATCCAAAAACCGCTGATTCGAAAGCTCAAGATAGCGGTACTCAAACCGAGGGTGACGGAGCCGCGCCCACCAAAACGAGTGTGGACGAAAAGAACCAGCCCCAAATATTTAATCTGCAAAGCCAGTTGCGGGCCAATAAGCTCGAGATCAAGAACCACGAGCAAATGATTTCAGGCCTCAAATCGAAGATCAACGATTACCAAGGTCGCCTGAATCAAGAGCCGGTGCGGGAGCAACAGCTAGCCGATTTGACTCGTGGCTATGATCAATCGAAAGCAGCTTATGACGAGCTCCTCAAAAAGAAAAATGAGTCAGCGATGGCAACCAGCATGGAACTGCTCCAGCAAGGTGAACATTTTCGAATTATTGATCCTCCCAGCTTACCGGTTAAACCCAGCTTTCCCGATCGTCTGAAGTTCTGCGTCATCGGTCTGGTCGTGGGACTGGCGCTGGGCGTGGCAGTGGCCGGGGTCGCGGAACAGATGGACGATCGAGTTTACGGTGAAAAGGAGCTGAAAGCATTGTTGCCGGTATCGGTGGTCTCGGAGATTCCCGTCATCACTAATCCAGCAAAAGAAAAAGCTGAACAGAAGAGGGTCTGGCTTGGATGGGTCACGACGGCTTTTGTATTCGCCACGATCCTGGCAGGATTCGTTACCAGCTACTTAGTGGGCTGACTTGGACGTCTGATGTATAAATCGTTTTACAATCTAAAGTGCGATCCTTTCGACCTCACGCCGAATCCCCTTTTCTTCTTCCCGACTCCTCGACACAACGAAGCTCTGGCAACGTTATACCACGGAGTACGAGGCCACAAAGGGTTCGTTGTATTGACCGGTGAAGTCGGTACGGGGAAGACATTATTACTTCGCTGTCTACTTCAAATACTACGGCGCAGCAATGACATTGCCTACGCATACATTTTCAACAGCCATTTGTCGCCCCTAGAGTTCTTGCAATACATCGCTCACGATTTCGGTCTTCCAGCCTCGGGGAAGAACAAAAGTGAGATTCTTTTCGATTTCAGCAATTATGTGATTACCCGTGGTTCGCAAAAGCTGACCACTGTCCTGGTGGTGGACGAGGCCCACCATCTTTCGGTGAACGTCCTCGAAGAAATTCGCCTTTTGACGAACCTGGAAACCACTCAAGATAAGTTGTTACAGGTTCTGCTGGTTGGGCAGCCCGAGCTTGATGACAAGCTGGATTCCGCCGAGCTGCGGCAATTGAAGCAGAGGATCGCTCATCGCTGTCAACTGGCGCCGCTGGATCTGAACGGGACGAGAGGTTACATCGAGCGCCGCTTACGGCAGGCGGGGTCAAGCCTGAATGGCCACCTTTTGTTTCCTCCAGACGCTATTGCCGGTGTGTATCGACACTCCGGCGGAATTCCAAGGCTCATCAACACGATTTGTGAAAACGCACTGCTTACGGCGTACGCCCGGCAGTTGCCAAGCGTGACTCCTGAGATTATCGAGGGCACCGCGGTAGATCTTCGCTTGAACGTGAGCGTAGCTCATTTTTCGCGGGCAGAGATCTCCGGGGAACTCGAAGAAATGGATGTTCGGCAGGCCGCTAGCAGCTAGGCGCTTGCTTGCTTTGTACGCGCATCGGAACAGGTTGCTGTAGCACGATGGAGAACACGAACACCTGCAGCTATCCAGAGTAAGCAAACATGAGCCAACTATTTGACGCGTTGCACAGATCAGAAGCTGAACGGTCCGGAAGGGATCCGGCAGGATTGTCAGGCCCACTAGAACTGCTGGAGGTTGCCGAACGGCAGGTTGCCCAACACCAGGTTGTGCCAGGCGCAGCAGAGGATGAACATCAGAACCAGAAAACAGGCGTTGACCAGTTCAACCAATTCCCGTCGGCAAGTGTACTGGTGTCTCCCCAAAGTGAATTGGTGTGCGTCACAGATGAGGAAAGCTTGGCTGCGGAAAAGTTCCGCTTTCTCAGTGTCCGGCTGAGACACCTCCAGCAAAAGCACCCCCTAAAGCGTGTGCTGATTACCAGCGCGATGGCCGAGGAAGGCAAAAGCTTGGTCGCCGCGAACCTGGCGTGCGCCCTGGCGAGAAAGCAGCAGCAGAAGGTCTTGCTGGTGGAGGGAGACCTACGGCGACCCTCGTTAGCCAAGAAGTTTGGCTTAGGGAAAATCCCGGGTCTCAGTGAATTGTTGCAGGGTAAGCCTGACACGGCCATGAATATCCATCAGCTTGAAAGCTTGGGCTTCTGGATTTTGCCCGCCGGCAGCCCGCCAAGAGATGCTTTGGAGCTTATGCAATCCGGGAAACTTTCCGCTCTGATGGATAACCTGGGAGCTTGGTTCGACTGGATTGTGATTGACTCTCCCCCGGTTCTGCCCCTTGGAGATACCAGCGTTTGGATGCGCCTGGCAGACGGAATCCTCTTCGTGACGCGGCCGGGAAAAACCACAAAACGGCAGCTACAACGAGGCCTGGAAGCGGTCGAGCAGCCGAAGGTAATTGGCGCACTGCTCAATGGTTCCACGGAGGCCGCTCTCACTGAATACTACTACTATGCTGGTTCAGGCAACGGTTCCGGAGGCCACGGGCCAACAAAGCAATAATCAACTCTAACCCAGCCAGCCAGTCTCATTTCATTGCTTGGCGTGCAAATCGTCTTGGCAGCGAAATTCCCCATCTCGTAAACAAGTCAGAACTAGTCTCTTGCTCCCCGGCAAGAAAGAAACATGCAGCATAAGCGGAGGAAGACGTGAATCTGCGACGCTCGACTAATGGTTCAAGTCCGGGACCCCTCGCGTCGATGAGGGTGTCCGCCGAAGAGCATAAGGTCTTGGCCGAAGAGGCCTTTACACGAGTGATCGTCATCGAGCGCAAGAGAACGGAGCGCTCCCGAAAACCGTTCTTGCTTATGCTGCTGGAGACTGGGGAGTACCACAATTCGGAGAAGAATGGAAGAGTCATCGCCAATGTCCTAGCGGGGCTGCTGGAATCGACCAGGGAAACCGATGTGGTCGGCTGGTACAAGGACCAAGCTACCGTGGGCGTGATGTTTACAGAACTTGTGATCGATGACAAGAACTCGATCCTGAGCACGATGCTGTCCAGGGTGAGCAGCATTCTGCAAGGCAAGTTGACTTTCGAGCAATTCAATCAGATCAGCATCTCTTTCCACTTCTTCCCCGACAAGTGGGATGAGGAAACACCTCAGCGTCCGAGCAATTCGACGCTGTATCCCGATTTGTCGAGACGTGACGACACCACCAGACTCTTTTCCGGGATAAAGCGGATGATGGATATCATCGGCGGCACGCTGATGCTTGCCATTTGCTCTCCCGTCTTCCTGACTATTGCGTTGGCAATCAAAATGTCGTCGAAAGGACCTGTCTTTTTTAAGCAACGGCGGGTGGGACAATATGGCAAGCCGTTCACATTTCTGAAATTCAGGTCGATGTACACCGACAACGATCCCAGTATTCACAAGGAATATGTGACGCAATTGATCGCCGGGCTGGCTCAACCCAATCCTTCCAACGGCAATGGCGATGCGGCCGGTGTCTACAAGCTTACAAACGATTCCCGAGTGACGCGGGTGGGAGCATTCTTACGGCGGACCAGCCTGGATGAACTTCCGCAAGTCTTGAATGTTCTCCGGGGAGACATGTCGCTTGTCGGACCGCGCCCTGCGATTCCGTACGAAGTAACCGCTTACCAAACATGGCACCGGCGAAGAGTATTGGGAGTCAAGCCAGGAATCACCGGGCTGTGGCAGGTGAGTGGCCGGTGCCGGGTCAAGTTCGATGAGGCTGTACGTCTCGATCTGAGATATGCCAAGAATTGGTCACCTTGGCTCGACCTTGAGATCCTACTGCGCACACCACGTGCAGTGTGGTCAGGTGAAGGTGCGCATTAAAGAGACGCCACGTTTCCATCCTGACGTTCCCCCTAATCCCATCCACGACCCCTTCCCTTAAGATGAGTTACGAGGTGCTTCAGTTCAGGCAGCAATTTCCAGCCATCAGAAGTCTCAAAGGATTGTGAAAAATGATTAATGTTGGCGTAATAGGATACGGATACTGGGGCCCAAATGTCGTCAGAAATCTTGATAGTTTGGAGGACGGCCGCGTCATGGCTATCGCG
Source organism: uncultured Acidobacteriaceae bacterium (assembly GCA_963791975.1). Lineage (GTDB taxonomy): Bacteria > Acidobacteriota > Terriglobia > Terriglobales > Acidobacteriaceae > Bog-257. The sequence goes on from CAWBUJ010000001.1 coordinate 1,712,642, forward strand.
GACAGAGACTCTTCCGCGAGAGCACGAGCCCAGAAGGCCTATCCCGGCGTGCGGGTGACGGATGATGCAGGCGAGGTAATATCGTCTACCGACATTGACGCGGTCGCGATCATAACCCCGGTATGGACGCACTTTGAACTTACCAAAGCGTCGCTTGAGAATGGCAAACACGTCTTCGTGGAGAAGCCTTTCACAAGTAACACGACGCAGGCGGAAGAACTGATCAACCTCGCAGCCAGGAAGAACCTGCAGGTCATGGTGGATCACACCTTCCTCTTCACCGCGGCCGTACAGAAAATTAAACAGCTCATACAGGATGGGACCCTGGGCAAACTGTATTACTACGACTCTACCCGTGTGAACTTGGGTCTGTTCCAGCACGACGTAAATGTGATCTGGGACCTTGCTCCGCACGACCTGTCGATCATGGACTACCTCATTGAGGCGAGCGCGGAGGAGGTTATAGCGACAGGCCAGACTCACTGGAACGGATTTGAGGATATTGCTTTCCTGACACTGTATTTTCCCAACCACATCATTGCACATATCAATGTCAACTGGCTGTCGCCGGTCAAAGTCCGTACAACACTAATTGGCGGCGCGAAGAAGATGCTAGTGTGGAATGACTTGGAGGCGGACGAGAAGATAAAAGTCTACGACAAGGGAGTAGATGTTACCGGTAGGGAAGGTGTTTATAACTTACTCGTAAACTATCGGTCAGGTGATATGTGGGCCCCGCATTTAGAGCAGGTCGAGGCGTTGCGTGTGGAGCTGAAGTATTTTGTAGACTGCATCAACAAGAACGAGGCTCCTTCCAATGACGGGGCGGCGGGTCTACGGGTCGTCAAGATGTTAGAAGCCGCAACCCTATCCCTGCGCCAACACGGCGCAGCTGTGCGTGTCGGATCCGCTGGTTCGGTCTTAGCGGCAGACTGACTCTCCCTTCCGTATTCCAATATGGGATCGCTGTGGTAGCTGACACTTTATATCTCTCGATATCGGCAAACGTCAAGCTTGGACACGACGTGAAGCTGTCGAAATTCATCAACCTCTACGGTTGCGAAATCGGAGACGAGACCAAGATCGGCGCATTTGTTGAGGTGCAGAAGAACGTCAAGATCGGTAAGCGCTGCAAGATTTCGAGCCACAGCTTTATCTGCGAGGGTGTGACCATCGAAGACAACGTCTTCATTGGTCACGGAGTTACGTTTATCAACGACAGTTATCCACGCGCGACCAGCACCAAAGGCAAATTACAAACCGAAGCCGACTGGAAAGTGGAAACGACTGTAGTCAGAGCCGGGGCCTCAATTGGTTCGGGTGCCACAATCCTGTCCAAGCTGACCATAGGGAAGAACGCGATCGTCGGGGCGGGAAGTACCGTCACCAAAGACGTTCCCGAAAATGCAATCGTCGCGGGGAACCCTGCGAAGACCTTGCGATATCTCGTGGACGACGGAAGGCCGGCTTTAGAAAGCCCGCGGCAGTGAGTCTAACTGCGGCCTGACACGATTCTCAGTGCATTAGCAAACGCCCTTGGCTGAATGCCCGGGGCGTTCCCTCCAAAAGGAGACACATACCATGAGCAGCATTCATATTCCGTTTCTGGATCTGATTACCCCTCACCTGGAGATGGAGGAGGAACTAGTCACGGTTTTTCGGACAGCGCTGCACAGCGCCGCCTTCATAGGAGGCAAGGCGGTGCAGGATTTTGAAAATGCCTTCTCGGAGTTCTGCAATGTTGACCATTGTGTTGGGGTGAGCAGCGGGACCGATGCGCTGCGTTTTGCACTTATGGCGGCCGGCGTCCAACCTGGAGACAGCGTACTCACTGTTCCGAACACCTTCATTGCCACGACAGAAGCCATTTCGCAGGCGGGTGAGTATCCGGAGTTTGTGGACGTCGATGAGCGAACCTGCAACATGGATCCTGAAAAGCTCCGCGAATACTTGGAGACCAAGTGTGACCTGGATCAGCTTACGGGAAGGCCCATTTCTCGCCGGACTGGGCGAATGATTTCGGCTGTGGTGCCGGTTCATCTCTACGGACAGACCGCCGACATGGATCCGATTCTAGAGTTGGCCGAAGCCTGGAATCTCATGGTTGTGGAAGACGCATGCCAAGCTCATGGAGCCGAATATTTCTCGCGCAAGGACGAATGCTGGAGAAAGGCCGGATCTATAGGAAAAGCAGCCGCCTTCAGTTTTTATCCCGGCAAGAATTTAGGCGCCTGTGGCGAGGCCGGAGCAGTCACGACCAGCGATCCTGACGTGGCGCAGACGGTGCGCATGCTGCGTGACCACGGCCAAGCGGAAAAATACTACCATGACGTAGAAGGCTACAACGGCAGGTTGGACGCGATTCAGGCTGGTATTTTGCGGGCCAAACTACGATGTCTTCCGGAATGGAACCGCCAGCGGCGCGAGAGAGCCTCCGCTTACCAAGAGCTGCTTTCCTCAGTGGATGGCCTCATCCTTCCATTTGAGCCAAGCTGGGCGCGGGCCGTGTATCACCTCTACGTGATTAGGGTGCAAGATCGGCAGGAGCTACAGAACCATCTGAAGGCAGCGGGCATCGGAACGGGTATTCACTACCCCATCCCGCTTCACTTGCAGAAGGCTTATCGCACCTTTGGCTACGAAAGGGGTGACTTCCCGGTAACAGAAAGAGTCACGGATGAGATTCTTTCACTGCCGATGTATCCGCAGCTGACGCGCGCCGAGCAGGAGACTATTGTCCGGACGCTGAAGGAGTGTTTGGCCTCCGTCAACAGTATCTCATCACGCTAGCCTAACTATAGCTGGCTCCGATCCGACTTGCCTGCCGCCTTGTGGTTTAGGGTGGCTGCTCTATCCCCAGGCTTAGCCGGAGCCGACGGCTAGTCCTGCATGGGTTTGCAGCGATTGGGACATGACAATCTACGAGATTGATCCCACACGTGACGAGCGTTGGGACGAATTCCTTGAGAGGCACCCGGAAGCTTCCATATTTCATACCCGGGGTTGGCTTGAGGCCTTGCGGCGGACCTACGACTACAAGCCGGTCGCCTTTACAACCTCGCCTCCAGGACGTCCGTTAAGCAATGGTCTCCCCTTTTGCGAAATCTCCAGCTGGCTTAGTGGGCGCCGCTTGGTGTCGCTTCCATTCTCAGATCACTGCCAGCCGCTGGTCGAAAGCTCAGACGAACTGACACACATACTCAGTTACTTGAGTAACAGGCGAGGTAGTTCAAAGTGGACCTATATTGAGATCCGACCATTAGATGCGGTTGTGACGAGCGGCACAACTTTTGCGAAAAGCAAGATATTCATTTTCCACAAGCTGAGCCTGTTCCCCAGCCAATATCAAATCTTTCACAATTTCCATAAAGACTGCGTACAGAGAAAGATCCAGCGTGCGGAACGTGAAAACCTGGCCTACGAGGAAGGGCAATCTGATTCCTTACTGACCAAGTTCTACCGTCTCCTTCTGATTACACGGCGCAGGCATGGAGTGCCAGCACAACCGGTCGCCTGGTTTCAAAATCTCACTGCTTGTTTGGGCGACAAGGTCAAGATCCGGGTGGCCTCAAAAGATGGGCAGCCAATTGCCAGCATTTTCACCATTCGCTACAAGCAACGTCTTGTTTACAAATATGGTTGCTCGGATCACCGGTTGAACAATTTGGGAGGTATGCAACTCCTGTTCTGGCGGGCGATCCAGGAAGCCAAGGCGGGTCAGCTTACGGAATTCGACATGGGACGCAGCGACTGTGACAATCCTGGACTCGTTGCGTTCAAGGATCGCTGGGGCGCCACCCGATCGGAATTGGCTTATCTGCGATATCCTATGCGACATTCCCACATCGTTTTGGAAGCAAGGCAATCTCTTATCGGCAAGTATGTCTGGTCTCACGCGCCTAGCGGCGTGCTCGCTTTTGCTGGCAGAGCACTGTATAGGCACATGGGTTAGCAAAGGTGCAGGCTCGATCTCTCTGTCCTCGTAAGCCCGAGATATGCTGAAACTCCCTACCTACGTTCTGATCACCCCAGCGCGGAACGAGGCTGAGTCGATCGAACTGACCATCAAGTCCGTAGTGGCGCAGACCGTGCGACCGCTCAAATGGGTGATCGTCAGTGACGGCTCAGCAGACGGCACGGACGCCATTGTGAACAGGTATGCGGCTGACTACCCTTGGATTGAGTTGGTCCGGATGCCTGATCGTAAGGAACGGCATTTCGCCGGAAAGGTCCATGCCTTCAACACCGGATACGCCAGGGTCACAGATCTGGAATACCAGGTTATCGGCAATGTGGACGGCGACATCTCGTTTGATGAAAACTACTTTTCTTTTCTGCTTGGAAAGCTAGCAGAGGATTCGACACTGGGATTGGTCGGAACACCGTTCAAGGACAGTTCGATCGAAGCATACAACTACCGTTTTGTCGGCATCGAGCACGTGTCCGGCGCATGCCAACTGTTCCGGCGGCATTGCTTCGAAGAGATCGGCGGATATGTGCCGGTAAAGGGTGGCGGGGTGGATCTGATAGCGGTCATCACTGCGAGGATGAAGGGGTGGAAGACAAGGACGTTCACGGACAAGGTATGCCAACACCATCGAGGAATGGGGACGGCCCATCATGGTGCGCTGGTGGCTAGGTTCAAAGATGGTGGCAAGGATTACGCCCTTGGAGGACATCCGCTTTGGGAATTCCTGAGAGCCCTCTATCAGATGACGAAGAGGCCTTTTTTCCTGGGGGGACTGTTTCTGGGTGCGGGCTATGTCTGGGCGCTTGTCCAACGCGTGGAAAGGCCAGTATCCCGTGAACTGGTGGCGTTCCGCAGGGGCGAGCAGATGCGCCGATTGAGGAGGCTCTTCACAGGCAACACCACTCCTTGCGGTGAGATCGCGCAGCACCCTTCTCGGTCTGCTTGAGCCGGATCATCAAGTTGTTTCGTGACGTTCGTCCCCCGGATCAGTAGAGCTCCTGCCGAATCTAGTAAACGAATGAAAAGCGAAGCAGGCCCTGTCCCTGGGTCACTCGGCAACGTCGCTGCGCCGTCGGAAACGAAGTCCTCCATCAGTTCCGGTGCGCCCGGCAAAGGAGCCAGCGACGCGCCTCACGCTGGTCTTCTTATCATCAACGCCGATGACTGGGGGCGGGACCACGAGACGACCCAGCGAACCATTGAGTGCGTCTTGCGCGGCACGGTCAGCTCGGTGAGCGCCATGGTTTTTATGGAAGATTCTGAGCGGGCCGCCGCTATCGCCAGGGAGCACGGAATCGACGCCGGCCTTCATCTGAATTTTACGACTCCGTTTTCGAGTAAGTCCTGCCCTGCACCGCTGGCGGAACATCAGCACAGGATCGCCAAACAGCTGCTGCGGCGCCGTCTCGCCCAAGTTGTTTTCTACCCGATGCTCACACGGTCCTTCGAATATGTCGTGTCAGCCCAGCTCGACGAGTTCTGTCGCCTGTACGGCGCGCCGCCGCAACGGCTGGATGGCCATCATCACATGCACCTCTGTGCTAACGTCCTCCTTGGAAGACTGCTGCCGCCCGGAACCGTTGTTCGCCGGAACTTCTCCTTCCAACCGGGAGAGAAGAGCTTCGGTAACCGGTTCTATCGGAAGGTCGTGGACCGCATGCTGGCGCGGCGTCATCGCCTCACCGACTTCTTTTTCTCGCTCTCGCCGCTCGAACCTTCCGGCAGGCTCGAACGAATCTTTTCCCTGGCTCGCCGGTTTGTCATGGAGGTGGAGACACATCCTCACGACGCGGAAGAATACCGGTTCCTGGCAGGAGGCGAAATTTTCCGTTGGGCTGGCGATGTCCCGATCGCATCCCATTTTCGCGTGAGGTCGAATCGAAGAGCGTAACGTTGGTTCCAATTCGCCTTCAGGTACTTCTTGTGTTTCACGCTTAGCGCTGGACGAGATGACTAACCAAACCAATCATATCTCCGTGTGTATTTGCACTTACAAGCGGCCAAAGTTTCTCAACCGGTTGCTAAGGGAACTTGCCGATCAGGAGACGGGCGGGCTGTTCACGTATTCGGTTGTGGTGGCCGACAACGATCAGTTGCAATCTGCCGAGGCCGTGGTGGCGGACTTCGCGGCTGGATCGTCTGTTCCTGTCACATACTGCGTGGAGCCTCAGCAGAATATCTCCCTGACGCGGAATAAGGCTATCGAGAACGCTACCGGAAACTTCATCGCTTTCATCGACGACGACGAATTCCCGACGAAGCGTTGGCTGCTGACGTTGTTCGAGACCTGCCAGGAATATGACGTGGACGGTGTACTCGGGCCTGTCAAGTGTCACTTCGACGAAAAGCCGCCCAAGTGGGTTGTAAAGGGCAAATTCTACGAGCGGCCCACCTATCCGACCGGGTTCGTGATCGACTGGACGAAGGGACGCACCGGTAATGTGCTGCTGAAGAGGCGCATTTTCGAGCCTGGCGAGCGACCCTTCAGTCCCGACTTTCACCGGGCGGGCGACCAGGATTTCTTCCGACGAATGATCGCCAAGGGACATGTGTTCATTTGGTGCGACGAGGCCGTGGCGTACGAGGTCGTTCCCCCGATCCGTTGGACGCGCACCTTCATGCTGAAAAGGGCTCTGCTCCGGGGAACAATCAGCTTGCAGCACCCGACCTCCCAACTGCGCAGCATCGCCAAGTCGGTCCTTGCCGTTCCAGTTTATGCGGTTGCCCTACCGTTTACATTGCTAATGGGGCACCACAGATTCATGACTCTCCTGGTGAAACTTTGCGATCATTTGGGGAAGCTTCTGACTCTTGTTGGCCTCAAGCCGGTTAAGAGTCAACTGATCACCGATTAGGGCCGAGATATGAGCCACACGGAACGCGACGTTTTTATAATCGGGTCGGATGATCTGATCCTGGTAACAGGGGCAACCGGCTTCATTGGTTCCAGGCTAGTGAGTTGTTTGCTCGATCTCGGCTTCCGCAGGTTGCGCTGCTTTGTCAGGCCCTGTGCTTCTTCAAAAAGGATTGAGGCTCTCTCTGCTCTTGACCCCGACGGAGAGCGAATTCAAGTCGTCCGGGGCAATCTCCTTGTACGGGATGATTGCAATGCCGCTGCCGAGGGAGCGGCCGTAATCTTTCATCTTGCTGCCGGGCGGGGGGAAAAATCCTTCCCGGACGCGTTCGCGAACTCGGTTGTCACTACGCGTAACCTCATGGAAGCAAGCCTGCGTCACAAATGCTTGAAGAGATTCGTTAACGTCAGTTCGTTCAGCGTTTATACCAACACGAAGAACCCGCGGCCGCGGCTGTTGGATGAGTCATGTGGGGTTGAAGCAGATCCACACCTCCGGGGGGAAGCCTACTGCTTCGCCAAAGTGATGCAAGATGAAATCGTCGCCGAATGTGGGAAGGGATTCGGGATCCCCTACGTTATCGTTAGACCCGGCCACGTTTATGGCCCTGGCAACGAACCCATAACGGGCCGGGTGGGGATCGGCACGTTTGGCCTCTTTCTCCACCTCGGCGGTTCAAACACAATACCACTGACGTACGTCGATAACTGTGCCGAGGCGATCGCGCTTGCTGGATTGAAGGAGGGAATCGACGGCGAGGTTTTCAATGTCGTCGACGACGATCTCCCTACGAGCCGGCGTTTCTTGCGTCTTTACAAACATCACGTGGGAGGATTCAGTTCAGTGTACGTTCCGCACTTGGTTAGTTATGTCCTCTGCGCTTTGTGGGAGCGTTATTCAAAATGGTCGGAGGGACAGTTGCCACTGGCATTTAACCGCCGCCGATGGCACGCCACTTGGAAGAGGACTAACTACAGCAATGCCAAACTAAAGTCGCGCCTAGGATGGATCCCGAGGGTACCCACCATGGAAGGATTGAGTCGCTACTTTGAGGCCTGCCGGAATGGAGCGCGGGATGCTTAAAGTCGCCATCGTGGGATGCGGCAAAATCGCCGACGACCACTGCTCGCAGATCCAGAGGATCAAGGGGTGCGAAATTGTGGGGGTCTGCGACAGAGAGCCGTTGATGGCGCGTCAACTCTCTGAGAGGTTTCGAGTCAAACGGCACTTTGGCGATCTAAGGGAACTCCTTTGCGACGCCAAGCCGGACGTTGTGCACATCACGACTCCGCCGGATAGCCATTTCGATGTTGCCAGGCTTTGCCTGGACGCAGGCTGCCATGTTTATGTCGAGAAGCCCTTCGCGCTTTCAGAGGAAGATGCGCGAAGGCTCATCAGTCTTGCGAACCAAAGGGGTCTGAAGATCACCGCGGGACATGACGATCAATTCCGCAATGTGGCGCGTCGCATGCGGGCCCTGGTGCGGAGCGGCTATCTGGGTTCCGGCCCGGTCCATATGGAGAGCTATTACTGTTACCAGCTTGGGGCCTCGGCATACTCCGGGGCGCTGTTGGGTGACAAGGGGCACTGGGTCCGCCGGCTGCCGGGAAAGCTCCTGCATAACATCATCAGCCATGGCATCGCCAGAATCGCCGAGTTCCTGACTGGGGACTCTCTTGAAATCATTGCGTATGGATTCACCAGCCCCGCTCTCAAACGCAGGGGCGAGAGCGAGATCATCGATGAACTGAGAGTGATCATCGCCGAGCAGGAGCGCACGACGGCGTATTTCACTTTCTCCTCGCAGATGCGGCCCGCACTTCACCAGTTTCGCATTTATGGCGACAAGAACGGCCTGATTCTCGATCAAGACCAGGAGATGCTCATTAAGCTTCGCGGCAAGACATACGTCAGTTACGCCGAGAAATTCATCCCTCCGGTTAGCTTTGCACGGCAATATCTGGGAAACCTCGCCACCAACGCGCGCAGTTTTCTGGCTCGGGACTTCCACATGAAGTCGGGGATGAAATATCTCATCGAATCTTTTTATCGTTCAATTCTGACAGACGCTCCGGATCCCATACCGCACTCGCAGATCCTCCTGACTACGAGGATCATGGACACGATATTCGCTCAACTCGACGCGCAGCAGCAACCTGTCGAATCTCGCGTCCAGGCGCCAGTGGGTCAGACCATGCGGCGTGTACACACTGAGGAGGCGCCCCTGTCGTGGTAAAGAGTGTGGAGGTCAGTGTTAGGGGCAAGTGGAGCCAAGTCCCCGGGTTCGATGTCAATGGGAAGACCATGGTCGTGCTCGGGAAATGGGTGAAGGTGGCGTCCGTTCATCAGGAGGACTGGCTTGAGACGGAACTCGGCGACCCCGAAGCCTGCTTGTGGGAGTTGGCAAAACAGAGAGGAGCAGGCCTCCGAATCGATGTCTTGACATTCACCCAAAAGCTCCCCAACACCGCCCCTCGATACCGGTACCCTCTGGAGTCGGAGAGCGTCGCCGCCGTTCGCATTGGCAGCTTCAAAGAGTGGTGGGAAAGCCTGCCGCAGGAAACCCGAAAGAACGTGAGGAGATCGCAAAAGCGGGGGGTGGAGATCAAGCTGGGGCAATTTGGCGACGAGATCGTGAGGGCGATAGCCGCGGTAAACAATGAGACCCCAGTGCGCCAAGGTCGGCGATTTCCACATTATGGAAAGACGCTCGATCAAGTCAAGAAAGATTACTCGTCTTATCTGGACCGGAGCGACCTCATCTGCGCGTACTACGGAACCGAATTGATCGGTTTTCTGAAGGTGGTGTACCGTGGGGATATCGCCTCCGTACTCCAGTTACTGGTCAAGTCCGCACATTCCGACAAGCGGCCCGCCAACGCCTTGCTAAGCAAGGCGGTGGAACTCTGCGCCGCCAGAGGGCTCTCGCACCTCACTTATGGCAAGTTCAATTACGGCAATAAAGACGGTTCCTCCCTCACCGAGTTCAAGACCCGTCACGGACTTCAAGAGGTGCTGGTGCCAAGGTACTATGTCCCGCTGACCGGCTTGGGTGCGTTCTATACGAAGTTGAGACTTTATCGGGGTCTACTGGGCATCCTCCCCGATGGCGTCATCACGACTGGGCTGAAAGCGCGGCTGACATGGTACGACATTAAGAGCTTCGCACGCCGGTGTAGCTCAACGTTAGAGCAGCCGACTCGTAGTCGGCCGATGGAGCGTTCAAGTCCTCCCGCCGGCTCCAATCCTAACGCATAGCCCGTTCCCCGCCAGCCGTAGAGGTTCGGCCGCCAGGGCAGCGGTGCATCATCGACGAACCACAAAGCCACGTGCCAGGTATAGTTGGCCTCATCACAAGCACGCCTCGGAAAGCCGCCGAGCAGCAACTGCTCACGATGCTCGGCACACTTCGTCATGAGCCTTTCTACGTCACGGGAACGTGGTGCGACGAATCCCTGGGTGTGTATGTAGGGTGGGCGGTGCAGAAAGGCTCTTTTTCGGATGGTATGCCGCTCAGCAACGAAGCGGGAAATGCCGTTCTGGTGTTCTCCGGAGAAGACCACCACGAGGCGGGAACGGTCGCCAAGCTGAAAGAGCAGGGCCATTCGCTGAGCGCCGAAGGTCCGTCCTATCTCGTCCACCTTTATGAGGAAGATCCATCCTTCCCAGCCGGCCTGAACGGATGGTTCCATGGACTTCTTGTGGACCAGACTCGCCAGACGGCGACGCTTTTCAACGACCGCTATGGAATGCACCGCCTTTACTACCACGAGTCGAAAGACGCGTTCTACTTCGCCGCCGAAGCCAAAGCGATTCTCGCCGTCCGTCCGGAATTGCGCAGAGTGGATGCTCGAGGCTTGGGCGAAGTCGTCGCCTTAGGCTGCGTGCTGGGCAACCGGACGCTATTCCAGGGCATCGCGGTGCTGCCACCGGCTTCGGCCTGGTCGTTTCGAAACGGCTCCATCGAGCGCCAGGTAAGCTACTTTCAGCCACAAGAGTGGGAAGAGCAAGAACCTCTAGAGCCGGAAACGTATTATCGCGAGCTGCGCGAAGTCTTCTCGCGAAACCTGCCCCGGTATTTCAATGGAACGCAGCGCATCGGGATGTCTCTAACCGGGGGACTGGACACGCGGGCGATCATGGCTTGGCACAAGCCCTCCCCAGGCTCGCTGCCCTGTTACACCTTCGGGGGAACGTACCGTGAATGTCGAGATGTGGTGGTGGCGCGGCAGGTGGCTCGTGCATGCAGGCAGCCGCACGAAGTGATCCGAGCCGGTACGGACTTTCTCTCGCGCTTTCCCCATTACGCCGAGCGCACGGTTTACTTGACAGACGGCTGTGCTGACGTGAGCTGTTCTCCGGTGCTTTTCGCGTGCCAAAAGGCAAGGGAGATCGCCCCGGTCAGGATGACGGGAAATTACGGCGACCAGATCCTGCGCCGTCTGCGGGCGTTCAAGCCATCAATGCCGGCCGCGAACCTTTTTCGTCCTGAGCTGCTTTCTTACGTTGAAGCCGCGCGCGACACATACAACAAAATTGCGGACACGCATCCGCTATCGTTTTCTGCGTTCCGCCAGGCGCCGTGGCACCACTACAGCCTGCTGGCGCTGGAGCAGAGCCAACTCACCCTGCGATCGCCGTTCCTGGATAACGACTTGGTCCGGATCAACTTCCGCGCCCCTCAGGCTGCCGTCCAGAATAATGACCTTCGCCTGCGGTTGATCGCCGACGGCAATTCCGCACTGCGGCAAATACGGACCGACGTGGGGGTTGGAGGGACAGGCGAGGCGTTCCCCGGCGCCATTCTTCGCCGCTACCACGCATTCACGTTCAAAGCGGAATACGCCTACGACCATGGCATGCCTCAATGGGTGGCGCAGGTCGATCATGCGTTTTCCCCGCTTCATTTGGAGCGCCTCTTCCTTGGCCGCCACAAGTATTACCACTTCCGCGTCTGGTACCGGGATCTGCTCGCCGGCTACGTCCGCGAAATGCTTCTTGACCCGCGCACTCTCTCCCGGCCGTACCTCGAAAGAAGTGCTCTCGAACCCATGGTGCAAAGTCACCTCAAAGGGGATCGAAACTACACCAACGAAATCCACCGGGTACTCTCGCTGGAACTGTTGCACCGCCTTTTCATCGACCCTCAATGCGCCCATACGAGCAATTAAGTTCAGATCAAGAAGAGAGTTCCGGGTAGATCAAGATGGTGAAGAATGTGGCAACCACTGGCGAGCTGACTTACTGGGAAGGGGTTAGTCGAAAGAGGTGGGGGCGCTACTTGACCGAAATCGAGAGACGCACGACGATCTCGGCAATTGAAATGTCTGCCGGATTTGGAACCGTACTCGACATAGGCTGCGACGGCGGACGATGGTCAAGTCTTTTCATGGATCAGAGGTGGAAGGTAATCTGCACCGATGTTCGGCGCGAAGCACTGGAGGAAGTTCAACGCAGACTTCCTCGGACGGAGTGCATTCTCGTAAGAAAAACAGATACGAGCCTACCCTGCGCTGCAAAGGCGCTAGATTTCGTTCTTTGCATGGAGGTTGATTCGGTAATCAGCTCCGAATGGTTTATCGAGGAAGCGTCGCGAGTTCTGAAGGCTGGCGGGATCCTTGTGGCTACGCTGAACAATAGGTCCAGCCTTCGGGCTGTCTTTCACCAGGTGTTTAGGCCGGACGAAGCTGTCACGAGAAAAGAAAAGGGATTCTATGAGGCTAGCTATCGTGACTGTAGAACGAGGCTCTTACGGTGTGGATTTCAAATCATTCATGAGGAAGGATGCTGCTGGCCGCCATTCGCACGCGATAGCGACTCTTTTCTCGTACCTTTATTTGTGCAACTTGAGAAATATTTAGGCCTTCGGCGACTCGCACTCTTTAGTCCTTGGGTGGTTTTGGCAGCGCAGAAGCGATAGGCCACGACCTCGCGTTAGCCAGAGGAAATGGCAACAGCTCGCTACCGGAAAGCTAGCATTCCCGGCCAGGCTGCCGCACTTCCTACTGGCTGTTCACAGTGCCGTCGCCTCCTTGGCCTGAGCGAGGCAGAGTTCTCCACCCCGGCCTTTGCTTTGCTTGCATTAACCTCGCGCCACGCTTGTCGCCCATCCGAAGCCGTGTTGATAGCCTCCAGCGCCAGCGCCGCTTCAATGAGTTTCTTTCGATACTTCATCGTCGCTCACTCGATTGTGGTGCAAGGTACAGTAAGGATCTTGCCTTTAAGAACGTCTGGAGAGGGTCGCTAAATGCCCCAGGCCGTTGCGACCGTCATCTACGTCGGCGGCATCCTCGTCCTCTTCTACCTCGACCGGGACGAGGACTCGCGGATGTCCAAAGCCCTTTGGATTCCGGCAGTGTGGCTCTTCCTGACAAGTTCGCGCGGCGTATCACTGTGGCTTGGGATGGAGCAGGTACGCGGTTCGGTAGATGTCTATGTGGAAGGAAGCTCAATTGACCGGGCCGTTTATACGAGCCTGGTGATTGCCGCTCTGGCGGTGGTCATTAGCAGAATGGACCGGGTGGGGCCGTTGCTGCGAAAGAACAGCTCAATTCTGCTGTTTTTCGCGTTTTGCGCCGTGAGCATTCTCTGGTCCGACTTTCCTTTCGTTGCCTTCAAGCGATGGATAAAGTCTGTCGGGGACTTGGTGATGGTCCTCATCATCGTGACCGAGCCGGACCCGATGGGCGCGCTGAAACGATTAATCACTCGCCTTGGTTTCATTCTGTTTCCGTTGTCGGTTCTCTTCGGCAAGTACTACCCCGACCTGGGGAGAAGGTTGACCAATAGCTGGACAGCGGAGATCACCGGCGTTGCAATGCAGAAAAACGCCTTAGGGGTTATCTGCATGCTCTATGGGGTCGGCTTCCTTTGGATGCTGGGTACCGTTTATCGCGACCGGGCGGATCCTAACCGCACTCGCCGGCTAGCGGCTTACGGAACTATTCTTATAGCGATAGTGTGGTTGCTAGCGGCGTGCAATTCTACGACGTCCATCGCTGGCCTTACCATGGCAGGCGGTGTGATGTTCCTGGCAAGGCGGCCCGCTGTCGTCCGCAGGCCAGCCGTGATACACCTACTGGTCCTCGCCGTTCTTTTCGTCGCGCTGTTTCCAATTTTTCTGGACAGTTCCGTCCTGAGTGCACTGGGGAAGGACCCGACCCTTACGGGAAGGACCGATATTTGGAAATTGGTACTCAGCATGCCCATCAATCAGTGGGTCGGAACGGGATTCGAGAGCTTTTGGATGGGAAATCGGTTGCAGAAGCTATGGGATGCCATGCCGAATTTCCATCTCAACGAGGCACATAACGCCTATATAGAGGTTTACTTGAATCTTGGATTGGTCGGCGTCAGCCTAATCAGCATTCTTCTATTGACCGCATATCGAAAGATCATCGCCACGTTCCGTAGGGATCCGGAGCGAGGGGCTTTGCTGCTGGGTTTTTTTTTGGCTGCGCTGTTCGAGAGCCTAACTGAGGCGGCCTTCAGGATGATGTACCCTCCGTGGATCTTCCTGCTCCTGGCCAGCATTGCCGCCTCGCAAGCTGTTTCGCCTGAACCTTCGGAGCGGATGCCAAGCAAGTTCGCTGCGTGCGAGGCCAGGGACTGGACGTTCGGCAGCGCAACAGCGCGAGTACACCAATAACTCTGCGGTTCGGATTTCTTTGTCTGAGCAGCGTCAGGGGCTCCAGAGAGGTCGGCACACCGCCATCCGACCGAAATCCAAAGTCGAAAATCTAGAATGGTTAGAATCGCCTACTTGGCATTTGCCTACAAAAACCCTCAGGTTCTCGGGAGGGAGATAGGAACCCTCTCATCGGAAGCCTGCGCGTTCTTCATCCACATCGACCTGAAGCGCAGCATCGATGAGTTTTCCTGCATTCGAGGCGAGAACATATTCTTCAGTCAGAAGCGTCTGCCTGTGTACTGGGGCGAATTCTCGGGAATTGATGCCATCCTCTTATTAATTCGGCAGGCATTACAAAGGCCTGAATATTACGACTACTTTGTCCTGCTCAGCGGCAGTGAGTATCCTCTGAGGAGCAGCAAATACATCCAGACGTTTTTGGCGGAAAACAGTGGCTTGGAGTTCATGAGCTTAGTGAAAATGCCGGCGCCGGGGAAGCCAATTTCCCGCATTGGCACGCTGAGGTTTCCCTCTGATAAGCCGCTCCGCCGCTTCGCCGTAAGGGTGCTGGCGAAGCTGGGTCTGGCTCAACGCGACTACAAGAAATACCTCGGCGGACTGGAACCGTATGCCGGTAACACCTGGTGGGCACTGTCGAGGGAGGCATGCGAATACATTTTGCGGTTCATGGAAAGCAATCAGCATGTGGAGAAATATTTTCGAAACACGTTTGCCCCTGAGGAATCGTTCTTCCACACCATTATGGGCAATTCGCCGATTCGCCCTCGAATTCGCAGACATCTGGTCTACGAGGATTGGTCGGCGCGCCGTGCCCACCCTGGGATGATCACGGACGCGCAGGTAAGACTCTTCGAAGCGCAAGAAAAAGTATGGGTTGACGATATGTATGGTTCCGGAGAGGTGCTCTTTGCGCGAAAGTTTTCCGACGACGATTTAGGCTTGCTGCAACGTATCGATGAAATGATAAGGCGAAAGGAAGAGCGGGCCGCCATCCTCCTTCCAGTGCGCAATCCATGAATTGCTACTGTGGAGATGAAAGCCGGACACGGCACGTGACCGCCAGCCCGCGTCCGGCCGAAGACGCCGGATGGACGCGATCAGCACGCAAGCCCACATCACGCCCGGGGGTGGCGTGAGGTTGGAAGTCCGCCTGACACCGTTCGACGGAAGTGGCGAGTTCCGTCCCGTTGTAGGCACTCTGCGGCGCCTAGCCGTCCGGGGCGCGGCTGCTACAGTGTCGGCTCAGGGCCTGAGTCTCGCCATACAGGTTATCGCAACAGTGGTCCTGGCTCGCCTGCTAACACCTGCCGATTTTGGCGTCGTGGCGATGGTCACTACATTCAGCCTGCTTCTGATGAGCTTTGGCCTCAACGGATTTACGGAGGCGGTCATCCAGTACGAGAAAATGGACCGTTACACTGCCAGCAATTTGTTCTGGCTCAACTCAGGCGCCGGGCTGGTTCTTGCAATCGCGTTAGCCGCCTCCGGCTCGCTCCTGGCGCGCCTTTACCGAAATCCGCTCGTGGCGAATGTCGCCGTGGCGGTGGCGGCGGCGATCGTCATTTCAGCAGTTTCAGTCATACACTTAGCTCTCCTAAAGCGAGCTATGCTATTTTCCGCCGCGTCCGCCAACGACGTTGTCGCCCGTGCGGCATATACCGCAGTAGCCATTTTGCTGGCCTTGAGAGGCTGGGGATACTGGGCGTTGGTGGCGGCAATTGTCGCACAGGCGCTCAGCACGACGATCGGGGCTTGGTGGCTATGCAGATGGATTCCGGGCCTGCCACGGCGGGGAGTGGCTACGCAAGCTACGTTAGTATTTGCCGCAAAGGTCTACGGCAGGTTCAGCGCGAACTATTTTGCGAGAAACTTAGATAATCTACTGGTTGGCTGGCAATTCAACGCGGCGGCACTTGGGTTCTACAAGAAAGCTTATGACTTATTCGCGCTTTCGGCCAGCCAGCTTACTGCGCCGCTCAACAATGTCGCCCTCGCAGCGTTGAGCCGGCTGAATCAGGACCCTGTTCGCTTCCGGCGATACCTTGCCAATTCGCTTGGGATCGTTGCGTTGGTTGGCATGGCGGCGGGCGTCGACCTTACTTTGGTCGGCAAGGATGTGGTGCGCCTGGTGCTTGGAGCCAAATGGTCGGAATCCGCCAGGATCTTCGAGCTATTCGGACCGGGAATCGGAGTCATGCTGCTCTATAGCACAATTGGCTGGATCCATCTCTCCATCGGGAAACCGGGGCGCTGGCTTCGCTGGACCCTAGTGGAGCTAGCGGTCACCGCCTCGTTGTTTCTGGCGGCGCTGCCCTGGGGGCCAGCCGGAATTGCTGCGGCCTGGAGCGTGTCCTTTTGGATCCTTTTGGTTCCCGCCTTCTGGTATGCCGGGCGACCCATCGGGTTGGGTGCTTCATCCCTGATAGCCGCTGTCTGGAGGTATATTGCCGCGTCGCTGCTGGCGGGCTTAGCAACTGCCGCCATCATCCGAGGCACGGCAATCTCGGCTTCTCCGGCGGGGGCTGGGGCTGCGCTGGAGGCAATGATCATCATTTCGGCGCTGTTCGTGACGCTGTATGTGGGAACGGTCATCCTGGTGCATTGGGGCTTGGCGCCCCTGCACCAGCTTGCGAGTCTTCTGCGCGAGCTCGCCCCTATACGAAGCGCCACGAGACCGGCCGCCGAACCAGTCTGACGATTTAAGTGGCGCCGGGTGTCCGCGGTGGAGCAAACGTCAGTGGGGGACGGCCGTGAGGTTCGTTGGGGGTGCCGGGCGTGACCCCAGATCAAAAGCGCCGATGTTCGGCTGTGTCCCGGTCAGCACCACGTTACCCGCTGAGTCTTTGTAGAGATAAACTGGATTACCCGACGAGCGGCTGATTCCGCTGGCAAGAGTAATAGTGTTTGTCGCGTAGTTAATGGAGGAAATCTGCACCGTCGTGGACGCTCCTACCCGTATCCAGTCGGCGTTGACGATGCCATTGCCATCAGAGAAATACGCCGCATCATTGACCACAAGCGAAGTTCCCGATCCGCTATCTCCGACAGCGACGGTTGTTACTGGCCCGCCTGCGCGAAGAGCGGGAGAGCCTGACTGGAGATTAAGATTTGAGGACGGGTCTACGAACAATGGATCCTGGTTGAAAATGTCACTGGCGTCGTAGCTGTTTCCACCTGTTGACGGCGGCCCTTGCCAGTTGTGGTCGCTGCCGTTGTAGCAGAGGTTGTGGTTCTCCACGAACCCAGAGGCCGATGAAGGGTCAACGTAGAGGCACCAGATATTCCCCGAAGTAAGCCATGAACTCGTCTGGATCACATTCACTACTTTGTTATCGGTGTCGCCGTTGGTAACTGTCCAACTCTCTAATGCGCCACCGCTGTCGATATTGGTGTTGGATATAGAAAGGTTATAACTATGCGTCCCGGTTGAGTTCGTGTCATTCGCCGCCCAGCCACTTCCGATTTGGTACGCGGCGCTATAGCGAATGATGTTTGTATTCATCGCGCAAAAACCTGTGTTGCGAAACAGGAAAACGTGGTTATTGGCTCCTCTCCAGTCGTGAGTCACGTTTTGCTCATATAGCATCCTTGTGAGAGGTACGGCACCAGAACCACAACTATATTCAAGTCCGTCTCCATGATTCTCTTCTTCTTCCGCAGCGGTAACTGGCCCAATGACATTCCTACGAACTACATGCTTATCCCCATAAAGTTGTATTCCCTCCGACACATGGGATATGTTGTTTCCGTCAATCAGCCAATGGTCACCGTTGATGACGTTCATCGACGATTCCATTCCGGTGTCGTATGTAAGACCGCCGCAATAGATGAAGGTGTTGTTTAGGACTGAATCGTAGGACGATGCTGCAACAGGTAGAACTGCTGGGCCTCTGAGACAAGTATTGTCCGTATTGTGGATGTAGTTGTTCTGAATAATGACGTGGCTGATGGCGGTGAAAGCTATATGGCCTCTAGTGATTTCGAACCCGGAGAATGTAACGCCTCCAGAAGAACAAACGGAGCTGCCTGGGGTCCCAATCGTGATATAGGACAGACTCCCCAAACTCCACCCGGTTACGGTCACGCAATCGCCAGGATTGACGGAGAACGTGATGGGAGTTCCCGAACCTCCAGAATGCGCTGGAGTGACAGTCTCACTGTAAGTTCCCGTGTAGACGACGCAGGTGTCCCCAGCGACTGCTACGTTGGCACATGCTTGGATGCTGGTATAGTCTCCACCAGTCGGCTTCACCGTCCTGACCTTGCCTGTCGCGTAAGCCGATGAAAGCAGGAGCAATCCAACAAAAGCTACGATTAATCGCGCGAGCCTCGTGCCCTGACGGATCTCTCGGCTGCCCCGAATGCCCCCCACGCTTGGATGAACAATTCTTGGCCATGCCTCCGACTCTTCAGGCCTTATGCTATTTCGTTGGCTGACTTTGCATTTGACTTCACCAGCTCTCACGTTCGTCGACCTCCTCGCACAGCCGAGCGATTCTCACGCGAACCGCAAGCCAACTGTAGGCTTCACATTATGTCGATCGGCGATCCCTACTTTGCCTTTAGAAGAGAATTGCCGCATTCGAAATCGCCGCCATGTTGATGCTCTGCAATGCCGGGACCGATACGAGGCGAAGTCCAGGATCATTGCCAGCGATACAGCGTACCAAGCGATGATCTTCCATTCACCGCAACGGACACAGCCAGGTGACAAACTTGCGGCGTATCTTCAGGCCAGATCTCATAAGATACGACGCTACATAACCTTCACTTTTACTCTTTCTTGGGGATGAGAGCCAGTGACAACGGGCCCGTCTTACTTACGAAAGTAACCAGCGTACCCACCACTTTTGGGCTAGATCCAAGAATCTTGCTTGCGCCAGCGGTGACGACTGTGAGGGGTTTCGAGCGAAGCGGTGCCGATGACGTCGTTAGAAGCGACGCTGATAACCTGGAGCTCGTTTACTCGTCTCCAGCACAACTCCTGAGGTTCTTAGCATGAGCATTTATGCGACACAAACGTCACGCCCGGTTACGCAACCACTTAGTTCGCGTTCCGTTTTGTGATTCAAAAGGGAACGCAGTTTTGAAGCGTCAAATATACGGATCAATTCGGCTGCTGTGCGATTGGCTGGAGAAGAATGATTACCGCGGCTACGACCCTTTCGACGGCCTGAACGCAAGGTTTCTGCGCCCCCTCACCTTTAACAGCAAGTTCTTGCGGACCGCACTCCAGCAGGGTGTGCGCCGGTTCCCCTTGAACCTCCGTCCCCTGGTGGGAATTGCCGGGAGCCGCTCCACCAAGGGGATGGGCTTTCTAGCCAGGGGTTTCTTGCGCCTTCACGAAGCCACGGGTGACGCGGCTTGGCGCGACAAAGCGGAATCTGCGCTGCAATGGTTGGTCGAGAACCAGTCCGAGGGTTATAGTGGCGCCTGCTGGGGCAATCATTTCGATTACCAGGCGCGAGGGGACTTCTACTTACCACGGGGTGTACCGACGGTTGTGTGGACGTCCCTCATCGGTCACGCGTTTCTCGATGCGTATGCATGCTCTCCGCAGGATCGATATTTACAGGTCGCGGTCAGCGGGTGCGAGCACATCCTGCGTGACGTCAAATCGTTTCCGCACGAAGAAAACTCGGTCTGCATCGCCTACACTCCGATCCATTCGTCCGAGGTTCACAACGCCAATACGCTCGCCGCCAGTTTGCTGGCCCGCACGTATTCCTTCACCCGAAATGAGTCCTACAGAGGTTTGGCGGAGAAAGCAATTCAGTACACAGCTCGTCACCAAAGGCCAGACGGATCCTGGTATTACGGGGAAGCCCCATATCGCCACTGGATCGACAACTTTCATACAGCCTATGTGCTGGATTCTTTTAAGCACTACACGGAGAGCACGGGCGATAGCCGCTTCGAGCAGAACCTGATGAGCGGGTACCAGTACTGGAAGAATACCTTCTTCCTGCCGGATGGGACCCCCAAATACTACCATCACAAGACCATGCCCATTGACATCCAATGCTGTTCCCAAGCAATCGATACTCTCGTGTTTTTCTGCGACCGCGATCCGGACGGCTTGGGACTGGCGCTGGAAGTGGCCAAATGGACGATCGAGCAGATGCAAGATTGCACCGGCTATTTCTATTATCGCCGATATTCGCGATGGCTGGTTAACAAAACGGCCACGCTACACTGGGGACAAGCGACCATGCTCTGCGCGCTCGCAGGGCTTTACAAACTGTTGTAGGGTGGAAAACCGTTGTCATGAAGCAAAAGGTCCTCATCATCGTGGAGAACGAACCCGTTCCTTTCGACACGCGTGTTTGGAAGGAGGCCTGCTCCCTGCATGAGATGGGGTACGACGTGACAGTATTATGTCCCCGGGGAAGGGGCTATGAGCGGGGACACGAGTTCATTGACGGGGTTCGTATTTACAGGCACCCGATGCGCCGAGAGGCGAGCGCCCACTACGGGTATCTGTGCGAATATGGCTCCGCGCTGTTTTGGGAGTTTTTGTACACGTGGTGGATCTATTTGCGGCACGGGTTTCATGTGATTCAGGGCTGTAATCCTCCCGACGATATTTTCTTGATTGCTCTTCCGTTCAAACTGTTCGGGGTCAAGTACATCTTCGATCATCACGACGTAAGTCCCGAACTATATC
The DNA here is from genome assembly GCA_963791975.1 of uncultured Acidobacteriaceae bacterium. Taxonomy (GTDB): domain Bacteria; phylum Acidobacteriota; class Terriglobia; order Terriglobales; family Acidobacteriaceae; genus Bog-257. The sequence continues at coordinate 1,733,785 of CAWBUJ010000001.1, forward strand.
TTGCCAAATACGACAGGAAAGACCTTCTGTACAGGGCCCAGGTGTGGCTTGAGCGTCTGACCTACCTTGTCAGCGACGTTGTTATCAGTACCAACTGCAGTTACAGGGACCGCGCTATAACCAGAGGTCACATTGATCCGAAGGATGTGTTTATTGTTCGCAACGGACCAGACTTAAGAACATTTAGACCAGTCCCTCCTCAACCTGCTCTGAAGCACGGCAAGGATTACCTCGTCGGTTATGTCGGAACCATGGGCAGACAAGACGGCTTGGACATCTTGCTTGATGTGGCGCTGCACATCAAAAACTCGGGACGTCGTGACATTCATTTCACTTGTGTAGGTTCTGGGCCGCGATTGGCTGATCTCAGGAAGATAGCACATGATAAAGGTCTCGACGATATGGTCAACTTCACGGGAAGGATTCCGGACAAACAATTGCTGGAGATTCTCTCCACGGCCGATGTTTGCGTCAATCCGGATAGGCCGTGTCAAATGAACGAAATGTCCACGATGGTCAAGATTATGGAATACATGGCCTTGTGTAAGCCCATCGTGCAATTCAATTTGCGCGAAGGTAGGTTCAGCGCCCATGAAGCATCACTGTATGCCGATAATGAAAAAGGGGCAGCTGATTTTGCCACAAAGATTGTCTGGCTGCTGGAAAATCCTGATGAAAGAAGAAGAATGGGTGAGTTCGGGCGCAGAAGGGTTGAAGAAGAACTAGCCTGGGACTATTCCGTCGCCAGTCTGCTGGCAGCCTATCGGAGGGTTGGACCAGGCAGCCGTGGAGGACTTACATTCCACAGAAAGCGGTAAGCGTCCTTGCTGCGTTGACGTTGTGCGGCATTCTGGTCGCGGGATTGTGGCCCTTCCATTCTCCCAGGAATCGGGTGAACTGGTTAGAAAATCAAAACGGTATTCGTATCGATCGCTACGGTACTGTGGTGAGTTCCGGCCAGTTTGAGCCGGCCAGTTCGGATGGGCCATCTTGTAGCCTTGAGGTGTGGTTGAAGCCGCGCCGTACGTGGGACAAAGGCACTTTCCTTGCCTTCTACAACCCTCTGAACGGGCGGCGGTTCTCGCTCCAGCAGCACTATACTGATCTCGTACTAGGGCGCGACGATGAGGATGAGTATCGTCAGGTCCACTTCGATGTTGACGAAGTTTTTCGGCGGAAGCAAGTGCTGATAACTGTGACCTCAGACGGGCAAGATACTGAGGTCTACCTCGACGGCAATTTGATCGCGCATTCGTCACGATTTGGGCTTTCCCTTAAGGATCTGGCGGGGAAGCTCATCGTTGCCAACTCACCCGTGCAGGGCAACAGCTGGTCCGGACAATTGCTAGGGCTGGCGATGTACAAAAATGAGCTCGGTGCAGACCAGGTTGCCCAGCACTATCAAGATTGGATGCAGACAGGGAAACCGAACATTACGGCCGGTGATCGGGCGCTTGCCATATATCTCTTTGATGAACGCGCGGGACAGACGATCCACAACCAGGTCAGAACCGGCGTTGATCTGTATATTCCAGTGCGCTACTTAGTTGTAGATCAAGCGCTCTTAGAACCGCCATGGAAGGAATTTCGTAGAAAAGGGACCCATTGGGATGACGTTCTTCTTAATATCGCGGGGTTCATGCCTCTGGGTTTTCTGTTCTCTGCCTACTTTACTTCGGTGTGGCGGGTCAAGCACGGAGTATGGGCCGTCATTGCCCTTGGAGCGATAGTCAGCCTCACGATAGAGGTTCTCCAGGCATATCTCCCAACACGAGATTCTGGTGTTATGGACGTGATCACCAACACTCTGGGGACTGGTGTTGGGGTCGTGCTTTACCGTGTTGCTGCTTTGTCGCTGGCGCGAGCATTCGCACCAAAGGACTGGGCTTCGTACTTCGAAATCCCCTCAACATGCGGCAAACAATAAACCGAGCCAGGCTGAGAGGGCATTACGTCGCGTGACCAAAAAAGGCCTCCACACTTTGGTGCCGCACCTCAGCAATGGTCCTTCACGGCGGGCACGGAAGTTTCCGATTTTGAAAGGTTCCAGATACTGCAAGATTTCTGATGCGCGGAGTCTCGATGAACACAGCAGTAATCGACCACTACCTTTGCCCAGATCAGTTTGCTGATCTCAAGTTGAAAGGCCAGTTGTCCGATGACGCGGGCTATTTTCAATTTGGACGGGGCACGATCTGCTATGGGAGGACCACATTAGGTCTTCGCGCAGTCCGAGCCGACGGTGCCCTGTATGACGTTCTCCACGATGTGACAACTGACGGCTCTACCGTTCTTCTGCCTTTTAACCCGTCCGAAGTCATTGATAACCTGCGTCTTGAGCGTTACGCGAAGCGCTTTAGTCCCAGTGCCTGGAACCCATGGATGCAATCGCTAAGGAATGCGTATTACTTCCTACGTCCATTGATGAGCGTCAATGTCCGCAAGCATGTCCAGAGGGCCCGGTTGGATGGCTGGGAGAGCATTGTCTTTCCCCACTGGCCCGTGGACACGACTGTTGAGAACCTAAATAAACAATTGCTGTTGTGGTCGATGAAGGCCAAGGACGTTGATAGGGTGCCGTTCGTCTGGTTCTGGCCCGATGGTGCACAGAGCTGCGTTGTGTTGACTCACGACGTTGAAACCGAGAGTGGGCAGAGCTTCTGCTCAGAGCTAATGGATACCGATGACTCTTTTGGCATCAAGGCATCATTTCAATTGGTACCCGAAGAACGCTACAAGGTTTCGACCAACCTAGTTCAAGCTCTCCGTGATAGAGGTTTCGAGATAGTTATCCAGGACCTCAATCATGACGGCCATCTCTTTCGCAACAAGGAGGAATTCCTGCGGCGCGCGGAGAGGATTAACCGGTACGGCGAGATCTATGGCGCCAGAGGATTTCGGGCTGCAGTGTTGTACAGAAATCAGGATTGGTACGATGCCCTGGATTTCTCTTTTGACATGTCAATCCCCAATGTCGCACACCTCGATCCGCAACGGGGTGGCTGTTGCACGGTGATGCCGTTTTTCATCGGCAACATCCTGGAAATTCCTGTCACAACAACGCAAGATTACATGCTTTTTCACTTGCTCAGTGATTATTCTCTGGATCTTTGGAGGGCGCAAATCGATGCCATCGTGAAGAAAAACGGCTTGGCAAGCTTTATCGTTCATCCGGATTACGTTATCGAGAAAAGAGCACGTGATGCCTATTGCGATCTGTTGGGTTACTTGCAGCAACTGAAGTCGAAGGAGCGCCTGTGGTTTGCCCTTCCCGGAGAGGTTGATCAGTGGTGGCGCTTGCGAAGCAAATTGCGCGTGGTAAACCACGATGGTCAATGGCGGATCGAAGGGCCTGGGTCGGAGCGCGCCGTCCTAGCTTTTGCAAAGGCAGCTGGTGATCATCTGGAGTATGAAATCGATGCCCCCTACGGGCAGTAGAAGACCCAGATGGCAAGCGCGCGCAGCCCAGCTTCCACATAGCCTTTGGCGTGCAGTAGAGCCGGCCGACAATGGAGCGCCCGGCAAACAGCTTGGGTTCGAGAACCGAGAGCCGCAGCATATAGAGGCGTTTTTGGGAATACCAGCGGGCCTGGGCATGATCGACCCGAACCAGAAACATGCCGTCGGGAACCTCAGAGTGCGAATCACGTGCCGTTGCGGCGAGGCCGGGAACTAGACGTTTCATCCCACCACCTCCAGGTTGGGGCGAGCGTAGCTGTTGAGATGGCAGAGCAGCGAATCACGGTCTCGCCTGGCTGAATCAGCAAGCTGCTGGTACGAAGCTTTCGACCTGCTCGCGACTGGCGTCTTTGAGGACCGTGGTACCGCAGAAGTCAACGGCGTAGGCCTTGACCAACTCGGGGGTCGAGCTTGTGCTGGCGGATGATCTGGCAGAGCCGGTCGCGCACCTTGTGACCAGAACCGTTGCCGTTTCCATTTCCGTTGCTACCGTTGGGCGGAGACTTATGTAGATGCGGCGCCGCCATCGGACCCGAATTCGATCCGATCTCCTCGATCGAGCAGATTCCGATGCCATACGCTTTGCGCAGAGCGCGATTGACGGCTCGGGTCTCCGCGATGCGCATCTCGGCGCCGCGGACCAGCAGAGAAACGTTGGACGGGTCTGCGTCGCCGTAGCCGACGAAACCGGCGGAATCCTTGGACGGATAGACCGTTGCTTTGAGGACGAAACGGCTCACCGCGGAATCACACAATGAATCGACGGCCTCAACATGAATACCGCGGCATCGCTTGCGACGCGCCAACCGAAGCAGACCGGTGTGTGTGACGTACCACGAATTGTTGAGGAGTTGGAGTTCACCTCTACGAAGAGAAAAGTCAAAATCCTGAGATAGAGTTTTCAGCGACTCGGCCAATCTGCTAGGCAAAGTACCAGTAATCAGCCGGTGGGCGAACCGCAAGTTCTCCCGCACCAGAGGGTAGCTCCTCCGCGGGCGTGGACTGGAGCGTTGTTCTTCAAAACCGCTCATAAAGGCCTCCAAGCAAATCGATATATATATAAACGATAACATATGATGTCATAAGATTCAACCCAAATTTTTAATTGTTTCTTCTTTTCCAGGCGAATATATTCGTTTCGTGGCTATGAACAAGCAGTTTTTGGCGTTTCGGGTCTCGCCCACTTTGAAGGACGAGATTCAGGAAATTGCCGCCAGCGAAGCGAGAAGCACTTCGCAGATCTGCGAAATGCTCTTAGCTGAAGGCGTCGAGGCCTATAGGAAGGAAGGATCCAAATTCATGCAACGCCTGGTCGCCAAACAGAAGCTGAGGACGAAGTAAACCATCCACCCGGGCCAAGCTTCCCAATCTGGGCTTATCTGCTTACACACAGCCGAGGGTGAAGCCCAGTGCCGCGCAGATTTCCCTTAAACGCTCAGAGCTCAGCATGGCTACGCAGCGCCCTAGATGAGCCTTGGAGACCGTGACGACACTGTGGAGATTGATGGCGCAGGGAGTTTTCATTCCGTCCTTCTCTGTCAGGAGGACTTCCGAGGGCACCCCGCGGATTGTGGAACTGATGGGCGCCACCGTGACGGCGGATAAATAGCCGATGGCGCTGTCCCTGGTGAGCACGACGACGGGCCTCTGCTTGTCGGGGCGGGGGAACCGGTTCAAGCGGACTTCGCCGCGCCCTATCGCTCCGGCCACGATGCCACCTGTTCCCATGGGGCTGCGTCACCCGCGTCCGGACACCCTCAGTAACCCCGCCGCTCGCGAGCCTCGATCTCGCCCGCGCGAAGCCGTTTTAAATATTCGCGAAGGGCCTCCCGAATCAAAGAGGAACGGTTGACCCGCGCCCGTTTGGCCACTCCATTGGTGGCCCGAAGCAAGTCCGAATCCAACACTACCTGGATGGTTTCCACATTGTGGAGGATAGTCCACAGTCGAACCCACAGTCAAAGCGGCAGCAGCGTACTATTTCACTCGACAAACTCGATCTCGATGCGACCATCGCAGTCAACCACGAGCGCCGGATCGATCTGCAGATTCCGACCGACAGAAATCACGTTTTTTGGGGCTTCTGAAGTTCTGTTGTCGGCTAACACCGCCCTTGCCAACTGTACAAATCGGGGAGGACACCGATCACTTGGGGACGCCAAGCGACAAGCTCAAACAAGAGCAAAACGGGCTTGCCAACCCTGGCAGGAAAAGGACTGAAGTCCATCTAGCGCTTGGCCGCCAAGCAGAAGCTGAGGATGAGGTAAAAAGTCCTGCAGATTGGTTGTTGTCACCTGTCCGTGCCGCCAACGGCCCCGCCTCACTGGCGAAATAAAAGCGAATCTGATAAAATTCAACGACATGAAAGGCGGATCTGTACGCGCACCTTATCGAGCCACTTCAGTACCAATGGAGGATGAGTGGAAAAGCCAGCCGTTGGAGCAACTTTCTTGAACAAGGCAGTTCAAACCAGCAACACCCCCGCGGCGTTGAACAAGGTCGGCGCGCGCGATGCTACCGTCACTTTATCAATAACAGGCGAGAAAACCAGCGCCAGCGCCGGTCTGGTCCACCAGGCGGGCGACATCAGTTCCGTACTGTCGTCAGACGAAGCGTACGAGAAAACGTTTGCCAACGCGAAGCTGTTGTACTCATCGGTAAATCCCGGCGGCATCGTCACCTCCCAACAAGAGGAGCAGGAAACCACCACCAAATCCATCTCGCCACAAAAGCTCGCGGCCAATCGCCGCAACGCCAAACGGTCGACTGGTCCGCGGACGGAGCGAGGAAAGAAGACTTCTAAGTTCAACGCCGTAGTAACTGGCCTATTTGCGAGGCATGTGGTGATTCCGATATGCGACGGTTGGGAGGGTGAAGAAGAATTTGCCAAGCTGCTCGCCGCCTTGCAACAGGAGTTCCAACCAGAACGTCTGTTGGAGGAATTCTGGGTCGGACAGATGGCTGAGTGTATGTGGAAACTTCGTCGCGTAACACGGGTGGAGAAAGCCTCGGTTCGAAGGATGAGTGACTGGGAAGGGAAGCCGCCCTCTAGTCTTGCGATAGACGAACCTTACATAAAGGAACGCGCTATTCTAGAGTGCGCCGATTGGGAGATCAGGACCACAGGAGCCCTTTCAGCCGCAACTTACGCGGCAGTTCTGCCTATATTAGAGCCCGAAAAGAGAGATATGGCGCAAGCCGAGAAAAACCAAGGCTCCTCAGAGCCCGCAGAGCCCGTGATCGACGATCAACTCTTGGCATCCATCAAGTGGAAGATTCAGGTAGCCTGCGCTGGTACCATACAATGGCTTAACACGATAACAACGATGGAAGAGGATCATTTCGCTGAACATGCTCTTCCTCCAGAAGCTACAACGAACAAGATTCTCCGCTACGAGAAGGCAGCACAGAAGAAATTTGACTGGGCCCTGCAGCAACTCCTGGCATCGCAGAGGCGCAAGAATTCGCAAACGCCTGCATGACCTTTGGTCCTCTGTCCTCCTGCCGCACCACGACAAGAAGAAATGTCCACCTCGGATGATCGAGGTACTGGAAAAGGAGGCGGACCTCTCCCCTCTTAGGCTTGAATCAGGCTCGTTCTCAGGCGGCCTTTCTCAGGCGAGGATCTCACGAGTTGTTCGGGACTGATCGCGCGGCGGATCGAGGCACGGCCCAGGGAAATGACGGTCAGTGCCCTGATTGTAACGTGCTTTTTTGCAAAACGAAGCCACAAAGTCTTTTGTTATGAACACCGGAAAGAAAGAAAGTAGCCGATACTTGCTGACCGGAACGAGCGCAAGGGTCAAAATGGGCAGCGAATAGATCTGTTCTATCGCAGCAGAAAAAGTATCATCATAAGGAAGTATTCAGTGCTCAATGTTGCTCGCTCTGCAGAAGCCATCGAGCAGTTCAAGAAGGCCTCAGAATCTGCTCGAAACCTGCGTCGGTTCGGTATTGTAGGAGCTGCCCGAGGCCTCATCGCATAACCGCGAGCAACTGGACGCACTTCTTCAGGAGATACAGAAGCGTATAGAGGCGACGAATGTAGAGCAACTGCGCTCCCGTCTTTTGGGTCTCGCGTCGCAATGCGCTTCCCTTGTTGCGTGAGTGCGTTCAAAAGGGGTTCCTAATAGCGCAAGGCCAGTCAATGGAATCGGTAAAAAGAGAAGCTACGGTCGCGTCAGCCGTCGGCCGGCGCGGTAGCGCGTGGGCGAAGTGGCGGAGCTTGCCACGTCCGCAGCGGTCGAGAGTTGGCGGATGCGCTGGCTTCGTCGTTCTCTTGGTGCTGCTATTCATTCAGCCGCTCACCAGGCTGATACTGTACGCCGCCAGGAGCAATCTGGATTCGTACATCGTCCTCGTCCCGTTCATCACCGCCTACCTGCTTTACCTCCAGCGGGGGCGGCTCACGACTCCTTACCGCACTTCAATTGCCGGAACCGTCGCTGCGGTCGCAATCGGCATCGTGGCAGTGGCTGGAGCGATCGAGTGGCGTGGCAGCTTGAGTAATAATGATGGACTGGCCCTGATGGCGCTCGCGTTTGTCAGCTTCGTCGCGGCGGGTGGGTTTCTGTTCTTCGGCTCGAAATGGATGGTCTCCAAGGCCTTTCCCGTCGCGTTCCTGATTTTCATGGTTCCGCTACCGGACGCCGCGGTGAATTGGTTGGAAAAGGCTTCCGTGCTCGCATCGGCGGAGGCCGCCGCCCTGTTTTTCCGCTTAGCGGGAACCCCTCTCGTGCGCCAGGGCACGGTGTTTGAGTTGCCCGGGATCGTGCTCCAAGTAGCCCAGGAGTGCAGCGGGATCCGCTCCAGTTGGGTGCTGTTCATAACCAGCCTGCTCGCGTCCCACCTCTTTCTGAGAACCCGGTGGCGAAAGGCCGTGCTAGTGGCGTTCGTGATTCCGCTGGGGATCCTGCGGAACGGCTTCCGGATCGCTGTCATCGGACTGCTTTGCGTGCATGTTGGGCCTTACATGATCGACAGCCCCATTCACCACCGGGGTGGGCCTCTCTTTTTCGCGCTGTCTCTGATTCCCTTGTTTCTGCTGTTGTGGTGGTTGCGGCGACAGGAGCGGCGGCTTAACCTGCCCAGTTGAGGGACGCGTGACGCTTTTCTCCTTGCTACCTTTCGCGGCTGCGATCTTCAGCCTTTTCCTCGCGGTCGCCGGCGTGTTGTCAAAGAAGCCCTCCCTCGCCAGGTGGTGCTTCTTCGCAGGGATGTTCGTTCTCGGTATCGACAGCCTGCTCACTGGCCTTAGCCTGCGCGCTACTCAGTTGTCCGAAGTGTTTCGGTGCCTGACGCTAAAATTAATTGTCAACGCCTTCGTACCCGCAGCCTGGCTTGGCTTCAGCCTGACCTACTCACGCGGCGATTACCGCGAGTCCCTGGCGCGCTGGAGAATCCCGCTCGCAATTGTTGCGCTGCTGCCCATAGGATTATCGCTCGGTTTCCACCAGCAACTGCTCGAGTTGGCGCCGGCAGGGCCGGCGAACGAGGGGATGCAGTTGCGCTTCAGTGCAATGGCGAAGGCCTTGAACGTCGTGCTTCTCGTTGCGCTCGTGTGGATCCTCATGAACCTGGAACAGACCTTCCGATCGGCGGTCGGAACGATGCGCTGGCGAATCAAGTTCGTGGTTCTGGGCTTGGTGGTGATCTTCGGCACGCGCCTATACGTTCAGAGCCAGGCACTTCTGTTTTCCAGGTATGACATTCACTGGCCAGTCGTCGAGTCGAGTGCGCTCCTGATCGGGTGTGTCTTCCTGGCGGTGGCCTACGTGCGCACCGGCTTCGCCGAGGGCAAGGTGTACCCATCTCGAGCCGTCCTGGGATCGTCCTTGACCCTTCTCCTGGTCGGCGGCTATCTCTTCGTCGTCGGAGTCCTCGCGAATATTGTGAGGCGCGCTGGTGGAGTGGGGAGTTTCCAACTCGCGGCCTTCATCGTGCTGCTGGGAATGGCCGGACTGGCGGTGCTGCTTCTTTCCGACCGCCTCCGGCAGCGCATCCACGGATTCGTCGACCGCCATTTCGCAAGGGCGCAGCACGATTCCGTTGGGATCTGGACTGATTTCTCGCGGCGGCTGGCCAACGTCAAAGATCAAGCCGGCCTATGCGCGGCGTCCACGAGGTTGGTTTCCGAAACCTTTGATGTGCTGTCGGTCACAATCTGGCTGCTGGACGAGCAGAAGGAGCAATTCACCCTCGGTGCCTCGACCGCGTCACAACCGGGCGGGGTCACCCCCAGCAATCCACCGGCGGTGGCGTCAAGTGCCGTGGCGGCCGGACTGCGGGTGAGGTCGTCGCCGTTCGACCTTGAAGGAATAAATGAGGCGTGGGCCCAGGAATTGAGGCGACTTAATCCGACGACCTTCCTCCATGGCGGGAATCGTTGGTGCGTTCCGTTGCGGGCAGGGGAGCAGAGCCTTGGCGCACTCGTTCTGGCCGACCGCGTCAACGGTGCGAATTACACGGCCGAACAGTTGCAACTGCTGCAGTGCATCGCGGACCAGATGACGTCCGTGCTGTTGAACCTGCGGCTGGCTGATGAGGTGGCGCGTTCCAGGGAAATGGATGCCTTCCGGACGATGTCGGCGTTCTTTGTACACGATCTGAAGAACACCGCCGCATCGCTCAATCTGATGCTGAAGAACCTACCAGTGCATTTCGACGACCCGGCGTTTCGCGAGGACACCTTGCGCGGTATTGCCAACACGGCGCGGCGAATCGACACGATGATCGCCCGTTTGAGCGCCTTACGGCAACGGCCCGCCTTCCATCCCGTCGAAGCCGATTTGAATCAGCTCGTGAGCGAAGTCCTTGACAGGCTGGACGGAACACCGCACACGGAACTGACGAAGGAATTACAACCACTGCCCAGGATGCTGGCTGACCGCGAGCAGATCCAAAGCGTCGTGACCAACCTGGTGCTGAACGCGCGCGACGCGCTCGAGCCAGGAGGACGCATTCACGTCCGCACGGAGCACGTAGGAGGCAGCGTCGTTCTTACTGTCATGGACAACGGCTGCGGCATGAGCCAGGGTTTCCTCAACGACTGCTTGTTCCGTCCCTTTCAGAGCACGAAGAAGGAGGGGCTCGGCATCGGTATGTTTCAGTCCCGGTTGATCGTCGAGGCGCACGGGGGCAGCATCCGGGTGGAAAGCGAGGTGGGCAAAGGCAGCACGTTTCAGGTGAGCCTCCCCGTGAAGAACTGCAATGACAAAAACTAGGCTGCTGATCGTTGATGACGACGAGGACATCTGCACCCAGATGAAATGGGCGCTGGCGAACGACTATGAGCCGCTTACGGCCGCGGACCGGGCTGCTGCATTAGCCGCGTTCACTGAGCATCGTCCCACCGTGACCCTGCTCGATCTGGGACTGCCGCCCCGCCCCAATGAGCCCGACGAGGGCCTGGCGGTGCTCTCGGCGGTTCTCGCCTTGGAACCGCTGGCCAAGGTAATCGTCATCTCAGGCCAGGGCGAGAAGCAGAACGCCGTGCGGGCCGTCGGGGCCGGGGCCTACGACTTTCTCTGTAAGCCGATCGACATGGACGAGCTCAGGCTCGTGCTACAGCGTTGCGTCTATCTGGCGGAACTCGAGCAGGAATACCGCGCGCTCCAGCACAGCGCGCGGGCCGACACCTTCGAGGACATGCTCGGCGCAAGTTCACAGATGCAGGCAGCCTTCGACTTCATCCGCAAGGTGGCCCCCACCAGCGCCCCGGTGCTGATTCTGGGCGAAAGCGGCACCGGCAAAGAAATGGTGGCGCAGGCTCTCCACCGGCTGAGCGCGCAGAAGAGCGGCCCGTTCGTCGCCATCAACTGCAACACCATCCCGGAGAACCTGCTCGAGAGCGAACTCTTCGGCCACGAGAAAGGCGCGTTCACAGGTGCTCAGACGCAGCGCAAGGGGCATATCGAGACCGCCGCGGGCGGCACGCTCTTCCTCGATGAAATCGGTGAGCTGCCGGCGCCGGTCCAGGTTAAGCTCCTGCGCTTTCTTCAGGAGAAATGCTTCCAGCGGGTTGGCGGCCGGCAGGAGATTCAGAGCGACGCTCGCATTCTCGCGGCCACGAACCGGAACCTGCAGGAATCCGTCGCCAGCGGCAAGTTTCGCGAGGACCTGTACTTTCGCCTGGCCGTTGTTGTTCTCAAGGTCCCTCCGCTGCGGGAGCGGGGGGACGACATCGTCATGATTGCAAAGGCTTTCCTGCGCAGCTATGGCATCGAAAACGCCAAGTCCGGTCTGACCTTTGCGCCCCATGCGCTGCGCGTCCTGACCCTGCACCCCTGGCCGGGAAACGTCCGCGAATTGCAGAACCGGGTGCGGCGGGCGGTGATCATGGCGGATGGCAAGCGCGTTACCGCCAGGGACCTGGAATTGACCGATACCCTGAGCGCCTTGCCGCCGCAGACGCTGAAGGAAGCGCGGGAAAGTGTGGAACGGGAAATGGTCCAGGAAGCCCTGCGGCGTCACAGGGGGAAGATCACTGCCGCCGCGTTGGAACTTGGCATCAGCCGACCGACGCTCTATGAATTGATGGAAAAGCTCGGAATTGTCAGGGAATCGTCATGAACTTACGGATGACCCACTGGGTGCGTTGCAGTGTCGGATTCTTTTACGTTCTGAGCGCGTCGAGATCGCTGCCCGCAAGTCTAAAGGTGCGCTATGGGTTTGCCGCGAATGCTGCTCAGGACAGCGCTGGCTCCGTCGGAACTGCTTACAAAAATCTGCCGCGCCTTTACAGCGTCATCGAGGTCTGAATCGGGCACGGAAATATCTAATCCTTTATGGCTGTGCCACTTAGCTGCTGCTGGAAGGATTTGAGAACCTCCCGGTATAGTTGGCACGATACGTGCTTAGAATGTAGGCGAGGCGGGCGGTAAAAAGGAGACTCACAAATGCTGAATCGCAAGTTAGTTACGTTAGCGATGATCGCGGTGGCCATCGTTCTTGGATCGGGCATGGCGCTTGCGGACGATCTGAACATTACGGGTGGCTTCAACGGTGGCATACAAATTAGCGGGGATGGTCTCAGCGGTACTTACGGAGGCGGAACTTTCACTGGCGGTTATCTGAACGGAATCGCGCTCCCTTGGATCTACTGTGTCGACATTCCTGATGAGGTTGGTGTCCCCGGTGACTACCCGAACGCTACCTCTAATAACAACGGCACGATCGCGGGTAGCCACACTAATTACACTTACAACGGCATAACAGGTGACCCGAGCCCCGCTGGAACGCAGGAAGGGGTTACCAACGCCAAGGATGTAGCTTGGCTGCTGCATACTTTCGCCGCGGGAGCTACTACTTACGACCAACAAGTTGGCCTCCAAGGTGCTATCTGGCACGAAATCTACGGAGTTACACTGACCGGATGCAACGATGGTTCGGGTTGTCTGACCGACTACGCCGCCGATCTCCTGGCCCTCCAAAACGCTGGGAGCATTCAAGACTATACCGGCAATTTCACCTGGCTTTCCCCGAGCGGAAGCAGCTCTTCGGTCGATCAGGGGTTGGTTACTAACCTTGTTCCCGACGGCGGTATGACGCTCATGCTGCTCGGCGTTGGTCTGGTCGGTGTGGAGACTCTGCGCCGGAAATTCCGCGTGTAGCAGATTGCTTCTAAAGCGAGAACCAGAGGAAAGGGCCGGAACAATCCGGCTCTTTTTTCATGCGCCGCGTGCGGAGCTGACGCTGGAGACCGCAACCGCTTCCGCAAAACGGTCACAGCGAAGGCGACGACGAAGCCGCAGTTCGGAACGTCGGAATGCCGTTACACCGTGTGGATGATCTTCACCACTCCCACGAGGCCGCGCAGGGCTCGCTCATCCCATCTCACTCTGGCTTAGGCGGCTGGCGATGCAGGAAGCCTAAATGTCCCGGGTTCGAGGACGGAGAGCCGAAGTTATAGATGGGCTTCTAGTTTACGACAGATGAGGCCGGACGAGGCGCCGCTCCTGGTGCATCCGAGTGGCGTGCCCTATACTTTCGGAATGCTGCCCAGTTAGCTGTAGTGAGTGCTGAGAGGTTGCCCATGAGGACTCCGGTCGGTTTCCGATTTATTCTGATTCTCACCCTTATCGCTACTACGTTTACGGGATGCTCGCGCGATCCAAACGTTCGTAAGCAGAAATATCTTCACAGCGGCCAGCGCTACTTCGAGAAAGGGAAATATCGTGAAGCCGCGATCGAGTTTACCAACGCGATCAAGATAGATCCGGGCTTTGCCGAAGCTCACTATCAACTGGCCCAGACTTACCTCAAGGTTCAGGAGCAAGGCCGGGCCTATCAGGAATTGAATCGCACTCTTGAGCTTCAACCCGAGAACTATTCGGCCCGAAGCGAAATGGCTGAACTGCTGATCGCCCATCACAACTTACAGCTGGCGCAAACGCAAGTTGATTGGCTGCTCCAGCACCGCCCCGACGATCCGAAAACTCATCTCGTGGCCGCATATCTTCTGGCGGGGGGAGGCGACATCTCGGCGGCGATTGCGGAAATACAGAAGGCCATTACTCTCGCGCCCAGCGATGGAGATTTGCATCTTCAGCTTGCTCTGATGCTGTTGAAGAAAGGTCAACCGGACGAAGCCGAGGCGAATTTGAGGAAAGCCGTTGAACTGAATCCCAAGGCGGTGGGCGCTTGGCTAATGCTGGGGACGTATCACCAGTCCCGTGGTAGTTACGGACAAGCTGAGCAGGAATTCCGCCGCGCCATTGATGTCGAGCCGAAAAATCCGGAGCCGCGCACCGCCCTTATTCGCCTTTTCTTGGTTCAGGGCAAGAAGGCCGAGGCGGAGGAGTTCGCGAAGCAGGTCAAACATGACTTTCCCGACAACTCAGCAGGCTATCGCATGCTCGGAGACTTTTACGCTGTGAATGGCGACTCAGAAAAAGCTGTCGCCGAATATGCTTCGCTCTATCAGGAGCACCCCAAAGACCTGGTCGTGCAGAAAAACTACATTCAGCTTCTTATCCTGACCAATCGTTACGACGAGGCACGCAAACTGAACGATGAGGTTCTGAAAGCGAACCCGGGAGATAATGAGGCCCTGCTCTACCGCGGGCAGTTGCAACTCCAAGCTGGTGATGCAAATGGTGCAGTGACGACTTTGCAAACAATTATCAAGAATGATCCCAACAATGCTGCAGCCCATTACCAATTAGGGGTTGCATTCCGAGAATTAGGCAATTCGGGGGGGGCCGCGAGCGAATTGAGCGAGGCGGTTCGGCTTCGCCCTGATATGGTCGAGGCTCAGCGCTCCCTGGCCATAATAGCCATGCAAAAGGGCGACATGAGTGCACTCGGGCAGGCGGCCAGCAAACTCATCCAGCAGCAGCCAGCCTCGCCGGAGGGCTATGTGCTCCGTGCCGTGTCTGAGATTAACCTCAAGGAGTTTAAGGCGGCTGAGGAAGACATAAATAAAGCGATTGCAGTGGCTCCGCAGAGTCAGCTTGGCTATGTTCAGCTCGGCAACCTGAAGTTGGTTCAGAAGCAGTACAGCGCAGCCGGCAAGGCTTACCAGGACGCGCTTGACCGTAATCCCAATTCTACCGACGCGCTCCGCGGCCTGATGGACACGTACCTGGCCCAAAACCAGGTCGACAAAGCCCTTGCCATCGCAAATGCCCAAATTGCCAAGTCGCCTGCTAATAGCAGCTTCTACTACCTGCTCGGCAGCGCGCTTTTCCGCGACAAGAAAGACCTGAACGGCGCCGAGGCGGCCTTTAAACGGTCAGTCGAACTCGACAAGAATAATTCTGGTGCTGTGATCCAGCTAGGGCAGGTACAAGCGGCAAAGGGAGATATAGACCAGGCGATCGCCACGTATCAGCAGGCGACCAAGGATTATCCTCACGCGCCCGAGTTCTATACCCTCCTGGGCGGGCTGTATGAATCCAAACAGGATTGGACCAAAGCTCAGGACGCCTATCAAAAAGCATTGGGACTCAAGCCGAATGACCCGGTCGCTTCCAACAACCTCGCCAATGTGCTACTGGAAAGCGGCGGCAGCATCGATGATGCGCTTTCGTTGGCCCAGACTGCGCGCCGGGGCATGCCTGACTCGCCCGCTGCGGCTGACACCCTAGGTTGGGTCTACTACCAGAGGGGCGCCTACAGGTCCGCCATCGATATGTTGCAGGAGGCGCTGAAACTGGGCGAGAAAAACAAAGCCCCGGACAACCCCAACATCCACTATCATCTGGGGATGGCATACGCCAAGACCGATCAACCCGCGCTCGCCCGTCAGCAGTTCGAGCGTGTGCTGAAGATCAATCCCAATTACCGCGCAGCCACTGAGATCAAGAAGCAGCTTGCCGGCCTGAAATCCTGACCAGCCGCGCCAAAAGACTCTACAAACTCGAGCCCCGGTACATCCTCTGTCGACTGGTGGGCGGAACAAAAACGCGCGCTTCAGGGATCATATATTCTCGGCATCGAAGCCACCGGGCAGTGCCACTTCCCTGAGCTTCTGATCCGCGGTCAGGGAAACGCGGCCTTGAGGAGAATCTTCGCACCACTCCAAGGCCGCCGCCAATTGACACGAGCCAGCGGAACCGGGTGCGGGGGGCGGTGATCATGGCGGATGGCAAGCGCGTCAGCGCCAGGGACCTGGAGTTGGCCGATGCCATGAGCGCCTTGCCGCCGCAGACGCTGAAGGAAGCGCGGGAAACTGTAGAACGGGAGATTGTCAAGGAAGCCCTGCGGCGCCATAGCGGGAAGATCACTGCCGCCGCGTTGGAACTCGGCGTCAGCCGTCCAACGTTCTATGAATTGATGGAAAAGCTCGGGATCGCTCGGGATTCGTGATGGACATCTGAACCTCCCCGGAGCCTCGGTTTTTGTCGGACCGTTTTACGTCCACAACGAGACGAGATCGCTACCTATAAACTACAAGAGCAGAGCGGATTGTCGCCGAACTCCAAAAGGAGGAGCGAATGGCTGTGTCGGAATGCTTTACAAAGACACCGGGGCGGATCCGTCAGTCGAGGGTTGGCGCTGGGAGACGGCAATCCGCCTCATTACCATAAGTGTTTGGAAAGATTATGGTTAGGCGGCATATCGTGCCGCTGTGATGATTCCATGAATTGGTGGCATCGTAAGTGCGGTGGCGTATAGCAGCCTTGCATCTCGTAGGTTCAGAGCGCAACACGGTTCTCGCCGTCGACTACCAGTCCTCCGGTCGGTTCGGAGGCCTCACTATTTCCGCTCGATCCTGTTGTCACTCAGGGTTGAGCTATGCATCAGCCCGGCGTCGCTCGTCTGCCGATTGCGCGCAATTACTTAAGGCGTTCTGGGCAACGGGCGGGTCAACCATCACCGTCGATGGGGCCGGGAACAGCGGTAACCGCCATGGATACACGGAACACAGCTGTTGAGTCATGCAATCGGCAGGAGCGAAAGTATCGTCGCTTCCGTCTGCAACTCCCGGTGCTTGTAACATTTCAATCCGGAGCATCTACCACCCATGTCAGGGCTGTCACCGAAAATGCCAGCATTGGCGGGGTCTTGGTGAGGAGCACTGCCATCATTCCACTCTTTACCCCTGTCGCCTTTACCCTATGCCTCTATACTGGCCAGGCGCTTCGACCGATTCGCCTGGCGGTCGCGGGTGAGGTCGTACGTGTCGAAACCAGACCGAGCGATGCTATGTTTTGGATCGCAGTGCAGTGCAGTGCTCCCATCACCCAATTGGAGGAGTACCTCGGGCAGGCTTGATCGGGAAGAGGAGTCGCCTCTGGTTCACTGATGCCATTCATGTTGGCCAGGTGTAAGAAGCGGACCGGATCGCCGATGTTAGGCAGCAAGTGGCACGATTTCGTTTCAACTAGAACCTCCCCGGCGAGAGCGATGGCGCAAGTTGGACTTAAGGTGCGCCTCGGCATGACATCCGGCGCACAACACGATCAGTTCTGCTCCGTGTCGCTGCCCGAGCGACTCCTGAACTTCAGATGGTGTACTCGGCCCCGCGGCCCGAGCTCTAATCCAATCGGACCAATACTGCACCAGCCCTCTTTTGGGTTTATAGTGTGGGGTTTGAGAACCAAGGCGAGAACTCCTACTTAGGAGCTTGATATGAGTTCAATATGGCCTTCCGCCCTTGCGTCTCTGGACGATTCTTTGGCCCTGCTCTGTGAAAGCTTGGGAAAACTTGAGGCTGCCCAATCAATTAACATCGCAGAAGCCATCGAGCAGTTCAAGATGGCCTCCGAATCTGCTCGAAACCTGCGTGGGTTGGTATTGTCGGAGCTGCCCAAGGCCTCATGGCATAACCGCAAGGAACTGGACGCACTTCTCGAGGAGATACAGAAGCGTATAGAGGCGAGGAACGTCGAGCAACTGCGCTCCCGTCTTTTGGCTCTCGCGACCGAGTTGGAGCGGGGTAGTATTATCCACCGTCGGGCACAGCGTGTAACCCAACTGAATATGCTCCGTGAGCAGGCGATTGAGGAATTACGATCCCAGGCCAGGTTGGAGGGAGCGGCACGAACTCTGCCGGGACCTGAAGCGTACGAGTGGATCGAGTGGGCGTTTGGCTTGAAAGAGCCTGAAGATGCTGAATCTCTTCAGACTCTCCGGAACGGATTTGCACACCTCGATGATTTTGTTGCCCATCTAGAGCCCGACATGTGGAGAGCCGCGGAGTCGCTAACTTTGGAGAATCTTCCGCAACCGGAGAGATCTGCCGACAATGCGCCCCAAGAACAATCTCCTCTGGAAACAAACGGGTTTGAGGAACCTTCCGTGTTCTCAAGACCCATACCGATTAAATTGAAGGCAGCGAAGTCCTCAGGGGGGCGCGACGAGCCGCGTATTTCACACTCCCTCGATGAGCCATCCCTGTCGGCGTTCGAGTCGAATACTCTCACGCCACCCGATGTTACTCCGCCACGCAACGAAGAAGAGAATCAACGGATACAGGCGCAGGAGCGCGCGCTCCTGGCCGGCATGATGGGACTCGTCAGTGACCCGGTCGCTCACTTCGACCCGACCCTGGAGCCCTTCACCGCGGCGGTTCTCCGTGAAACGAACGCTGCACCGGCAAACCTCTTGACTGACCCGGTCGGGCACTTCACCGCTCCCGTCGAGCGTCCCCTCCCGGCGGAGGTCTTTCGCGAAACGAACGCCGCAACAGGGATGACTTCCTACATCAGGACCCGAGTTGCAGAGCTTTGGGGAAGGAAGTCACGAAGGCTGCCGCGGAATCCGTGATTCGCGCGCTCGGCCCCTCCCCCACGCCCGTGGGCCCGCTTTCTGAATCGCTTCCACAACAAGATCACGTTCGGCAGTATCACTCCGACACACCACGTTCTTGTACCTTTACGGCAACGGCCCTTTCAGTAGGTCATGGGACGGTAGCCACAGCTTCGTTCGAGTAAGCACTTTCCATGCCCTGTGAATCGACCGCGGTGGTTACGTAGTAGTACGTATATCCACTCTGCACGGTCTGGTCATTGTAGTTCGTATTGGAAATCAAGCTGGAATCCAGCTTCGTGTACGGTCCACCCGAGACTGTGGAACGGTAAGCGTTGTAACCGGCAATGCCTGGGGATGTACTGGCTGTCCATGACAGGGCCACTGAGGGCCCTTGCAGCGGCGTAACCGTCAAGCCGGTGGAGCCGTTGATGGAGCCGGAGGTGGCCTGAATGGTGGTGCTGCCCACGGCAACGGCGGTGGCCAGGCCAGCGCTGTTGATGGTGGCGATCGAAGTGGCGGATGAGGTCCAGGTGGCGGAAGCGGTGAGGTTCTGCTTGCTGCCGTCACTGTAGGTACCGGTGGCGGTGAACTGCTGCTGGGTTCCGGCGGCAATCGAGGGATTGGCCGGGGTGACGGCAATCGAGACCAGCACGGGTGCGGTCACGGTCAGCCCGGTGGAGCCGTTGATGGAGCCGGAGGTGGCCTGAATGGTGGTGCTGCCCACGGCAACGGCGGTGGCCAGGCCAGCGCTGTTGATGGTGGCGATCGAAGTGGCGGATGAGGTCCAGGTGGCGGAAGCGGTGAGGTTCTGCTTGCTGCCGTCACTGTAGGTACCGGTGGCGGTGAACTGCTGCTGGGTTCCGGCGGCAATCGAGGGATTGGCCGGGGTGACGGCAATCGAGACCAGCACGGGTGCGGTCACGGTCAGCCCGGTGGAGCCGTTGATGGAGCCGGAGGTGGCCTGAATGGTGGTGCTGCCCACGGCAACGGCGGTGGCCAGGCCAGCGCTGTTGATGGTGGCGATCGAAGTGGCGGATGAGGTCCAGGTGGCGGAAGCGGTGAGGTTCTGCTTGCTGCCGTCACTGTAGGTGCCGGTGGCGGTGAACTGCTGCTGGGTTCCGGCGGCAATCGAGGGATTGGCCGGGGTGACGGCAATCGAGACCAGCACGGGCGCGGTCACGGTCAAGCCGGTGGAGCCGTTGATGGAGCCGGAGGTGGCCTGAATGGTGGTGCTGCCCACGGCAACGGCGGTGGCCAGGCCAGCGCTGTTGATGGTGGCGATCGAAGTGGCGGATGAGGTCCAGGTGGCGGAAGCGGTGAGGTTCTGCTTGCTGCCGTCACTGTAGGTGCCGGTGGCGGTGAACTGCTGCTGGGTTCCGGCGGCAATCGAGGGATTGGCCGGGGTGACGGCAATCGAGACCAGCACGGGTGCGGTCACGGTCAGCCCGGTGGAGCCGTTGATGGAGCCGGAGGTGGCCTGAATGGTGGTGCTGCCTACGGCAACGGCGGTGGCCAGGCCAGCGCTGTTGATGGTGGCGATCGAAGTGGCGGATGAGGTCCAGGTGGCGGAAGCGGTGAGGTTCTGCTTGCTGCCGTCACTGTAAGTACCGGTGGCGGTGAACTGCTGCTGGGTTCCGGCGGCAATCGAGGGATTGGCCGGGGTGACGGCAATCGAGACCAGCACGGGCGCGGTCACGGTCAGCCCGGTGGAGCCGTTGATGGAGCCGGAGGTGGCCTGAATGGTGGTGCTGCCTACGGCAACGGCGGTGGCCAGGCCAGCGCTGTTGATGGTGGCGATCGAAGTGGCGGATGAGGTCCAGGTGGCGGAAGCGGTGAGGTTCTGCTTGCTGCCGTCACTGTAGGTACCGGTGGCGGTGAACTGCTGCTGGGTTCCGGCGGCAATCGAGGGATTGGCCGGGGTGACGGCAATCGAGACCAGCACGGGCGCGGTCACGGTCAAGCCGGTGGAGCCGTTGATGGAGCCGGAGGTGGCCTGAATGGTGGTGCTGCCTACGGCAACGGCGGTGGCCAGGCCAGCGCTGTTGATGGTGGCGATCGAAGTGGCGGATGAGGTCCAGGTGGCGGAAGCGGTGAGGTTCTGCTTGCTGCCGTCACTGTAAGTACCGGTGGCGGTGAACTGCTGCTGGGTTCCGGCGGCAATCGAGGGATTGGCCGGGGTGACGGCAATCGACACTAGGGTCGGAGCGGTGGATGACCTAAAGGCGGCCATCATGTTAGTAAAGGAATCGCTGGGCCAGATGAAGTTGCCCGCTGTTGCCGTGGCGGTTGTCTGTACCCAGTATTCCGGCCACCACAGCGTCGAGGTAGCGCCATCGATAAGGGTGTAGCTGGCGCCCTGGGTCGGAGGGCCAGCAGTGCGCAAGCCGACCGCCGCGATGACCAGTTCCCCGTTCACAGCGGGCGTTTGGTTGGCGCCCGTGGTTGGATTCGGCATGGCAACCCCGTCTTGCAACTGACCGAAGGCCGGATCCAGTGAGTTCGCGGCCGCTACAGCCGTCCAAGCTTGACAGGAAATGGCGGAATACGCCTGCGACTGTGAGGTTGTGAGGGTGACGGTGGTCGGGGAGGCAGCAACATTTTCCCTATAGTAGATACCAAACCACTGGCCCAGAGAGGTGTTGAGATGTGGCGGAATGGCTGCGGCATAAGTGCCATTCTCATTGTCGGCGACGGATACGAGCGTGTTTCCCCCGGTGGAGATAAACGACACTTCGCAAGCAATCAGATCCGCCGCTGTCGGTGTTCCAATCGATAACATGGCGGTTGTGCTGGCGGAAGGACCATTGTCCTGAACCCCGTGCACATTGCCGTCCAGAGAGATGCAGTCGCAGGTGACCGTCAGGGAAGTGGAGCCGAAGATGGAACCTGCAACCGCCTGAATGGAGGTATTCCCGGCCGCGACCCCGGTGGCCAAGCCAGCGCTGTTGATGGTGGCGACCGAGGTGGCGGATGAAGTCCAGGTGGCGGAACTGGTGAGGTTCTGCTTGCTGCCGTCACTATAGGTTCCAGTGGCAGTGAACTGCTGCTGGTTCCCGGCGGCAATCGAGGAATTGACCGGGGTGACGGCAATCGACACCAGCACGGGTGCGGTTACGGTCAAGCCGGTAGAGCCTTTGATGGAGCCCGAAGCCGCCTGAATGGTGGTGTTGCCTACGGCGACGGCGGTGGCCAGGCCAGCACTGTTGATGGTGGCGACTGAGGTCGCACTGGAGGTCCAGGTGGCGGAACTGGTGAGGTCCCGATGGGTACCGTCACTGTAGGTACCGGTGGCGGTGAACTGCTGCTGGGTTCCGGCGCCAATTGAGGGGGTAACCGGGGTTACGGCAATCGACACTAGTCCCGAATTGTTATAGATCTGCTGGATTTGTTGAGCCGTCAGGGCGCTGTTGTAGATACGCAGGTCATCAAGCATGCCGGAGCTAAACTCCGTGCTACCAGCGCGTGAGAAGAGATAGATGGGATTGTTGCCAAAATTGTTCGTATTCGTCGAAGCGTAAAGACTCCGGTTGGGGGTCTGCAATACGCCATCTACGTAAAACGCGACCTGGCTCCCTCCAGTCTGGCGCTTGTCAAAAACAACTGCGAGATGATGCCACACCCCAGAAGAGGGTTGACTGTAGCAGTTAGCCACGTATCCTACGTTGCCCCGTAAGGCGGCCTGAATGCCGTCGCAGGTGGCATCGTCAGGAAAGAAGCCGAAACCTGTAGTGGAATTGTTGTAATTTGTCGTGGCCTCAAACAGCGCATGTCCACCGCTTGTCGAGTAGTTCCGATTCGCCCAAAGCGTAACGGTGACCGACCGGGTGCCGCCGAGGTTAATCGCAGGAATGCTGATGTACTGCTTACGTGCCGCATTCGCAGAAACCGCGTCGCCGATTTTTCCCGTGACCCAAGTGACACCATTGACCAGCGCGGCGGTGCGGCCGTTACCGGACGAATCGACTGCCTTGGTGCCAGAACCGTCATCAAACTTCCACCAACCGACGGGAGTCTGAGCCTGCGCGGGCGTCCCAATAACAGTAACCGCAAGCAGGATGTGAGCGAACAAAACGAGCGCATATGAGGGGCAGGTAATATATCTTTTGATCACCATCGACAGACCCTTTCATGTTTCGCTGATTTGTCTGGTCCATGGGAGTGGCGGACAAGCCTGAGGCCGAAGGCGACAAAGTGACTACTTATGCCGGAAACTAGCCTGCCTATTCCGATAGGTAGCATGTGCTTCCGTATGGGTCTGCACCTATGTAACGACTTCGGCACAACGTCGGACAGCTCTACTGGCCGGAGGATGCAATGTGGGGACGCTTCCTGACCTGTGCTTAGCTGACCGGACGTACAGTTCGGATCGTGCTTCCTGTTTATCCGAGAAACTGCCCTGGCTTTCGACAGAGCCAGGATTTCAGCGGCCGAATTGCCGCGGCTTGGATGTCCGATAGACCTGTCGGTGGCAGTCACGGAGGCCGAGAACGAGAAACTGGAAATGGACCAACTCGGCGGCGTCATCGAATCGCAACTCTTTGAGCCGCAAGACGGGTATGTTGACTTGCGGCGTCGGCGAAAATCGCGCCACCGGCTTGCCCGGTCACCCACCCGACGCCATTGACCAGCGTGGCGGTGCGGCAGTACCCGGAGGAATCGGCTGCCTCGATCCCCGAACCATCACTATCGTTACAGGTCCAATAGCCGACCGGGCTTTGGGCTTGGGCGGGGGTCACAATCGCTGCGACAGCAAATAGGACTTGAGCCAATAGAACGAGTGCACATAAGAGATACGAGAGATAGAGAGTACCCTTCTTGACTAAGACGAGTAGGTCCTTTCTCTTAGCCGTCTTTTTATGGCTTGGCGCCCTGATCAGGGGAGCAGCCGAAGCTCTACTTGCCTGAACATCGGGACAGGTCTCACGACAAAGCAGTCTCATCAGGATTACGCTAGCACAAAGAAGCTGCAATCATGCCATTTAAGTGACCGTCATTTTGCACAATAGTAACCACAGCGCAGAAGAGATTTGGTTACTTTAGTAAGGCAGGAATTACCCGTTGGACCGCGACGCCAATTCGACCGACGCACTCCGGGGCCTGATGAATACGCACCTGGACCAACCAGGTCGACAAAACCCTTGCGGTCGCAAATGCCCAAATTGCCAAGTCGCCTGCTAATCGCAGCTTCTACTTCCTACTCGGCAGCGTGCTTCTCCGCGACAAGAAAGACCTGAACGGCGCCGAGGCGGCCTTTAACCGGTCAGTCGAACTCGACAAGAATAATTCTGGTGCTGTGATCCACAGCTAGGGCAGGTACAAGCGGCAAAGGGAGATATAGACCAGGCGATCGCTACGTATCAGCAGGCGACCAAGGATTATCCTCACGCGCCCGAGTTCTATACCCTCCTGGGCGGGCTGTATGGATCCAAGCAGGATTGGACCAAAGCTCAGGACGCCTATCAAAAAGCATTGGGACTCAAGCCGAATGACCCGGTCGCTTCCAACAACCTCGCCAATGTGCTACTGGAAAGCGGCGGCAGCATCGATGATGCGCTTTCGTTGGCCCAGACTGCGCGCCGGGGCATGCCTGACTCGTCCGCTGCGGCTGACACCCCTAGGCTGGGTCTACTACCAGAGGGGCGCCAACAGGTCCGCCATCGACGCGCAACGGTGTCCGGTAGGACGATAAGGAGTGCCTTTTTCCAGTGAGCCCAGAACCGGCGAGCTACGACCCAGAAGAGTTTGTCGATGGCTCCCAGCCTGGGCCTCGGTTGCTGGCGCTTAGCTTAAAGACGGCGAGTTGTTGGCGAAGGGCGAGGTTTTCGAGCATCAGACTGCGGCGCTTCCGAAACCCGCGAAGCACGGCTCCGAGCCAGAGCCGAAACAGGTCAAACATGGCAACCAAGTTATAGCAGACCGACTTTGCCGACTGCCCTGCGAAGTTGCTGATTTCACAGCCGGACAGGATTGTGACGAGGGACACAGCTTTTGCCATCCTTGGTGGTGGCTGCGGCACTGTTAAGCTGTGGGGCGCCGGGTGTCTCGTTGCTGAGAAGACTGTACCGGCTCAGAGTGGCATGGGGTAGGGAAAATGTGGCCGGAGGGATTGCGAGCACCTCCGGCGTGTGGTTGCATATTTGGTTGCATAGTCGCGTGCCGAGTTGCGCAATTCAGCCCGAACAGCACGACATATCGTGAAGCTAAGTTGTTGAGTCCGCACAACAGGGATGTGGGACTACATATCTTCGAAACCGGCGATTGGCGCCTTGCGGTGTGAATGGTGCGTTCGACTCGCACACGCTTCCGCCAAAAGCTGGACGGGGCATTCCCCTCAGAAGACAAGGTCAGAGTGGCGACAACTAGCGTCGCCGGTGGTCGCCAACTACATCTTCTTCCCCGCCTTGCTGTTGAGTAGGGAAATCAGGGCCTCTCCCGCGGGCGTCGGCTTTACCGAGTTGCCTTCAACGATGTCGCGTGCGCTAACCGTCTTCCCGTACAGCCGCTGGTTGGCGTCGCTGTCAGGGTCGAGCGAAGCCCCATCGAGCGATACGCCAGCGAAAAGTCCGGAAGTCCGGGCATAGGTCAGGATGTCAGCAGTACCCGTACTCGCGCTGGCTCCGGAACCGGCCGCCGCGGTCGCGTCGCTACCAACCTTGACTTTGCCGTCCAGCAACTTGTTGGCCGCCGACGGCGCCATGATGAGGAGAATGTAATCCTTAGCCGTACCGCCGATCTGGAGACCGGCGCTGGCGCCACCGATGCTGTACATTGCGGGCGCTGACCATTTGCCGGTAAAGTCTTTGCCCTCGCGGCAAGTCATCGGACCGCGTCCGCCGGTTCCGCCAATACCAACGGCGAACTTCTTCACGCTGGGCAGAATGACGATGCAATCGGCTTTTGCGACCGTGCTGGCTGGAACGTCCTTGCTGCCGACCATTGCCCGTAACACGGTGTCGGCATTTCTGATGGTTTCCTCGTCTTTAGTCTTGTCGGCGCCCCACGCGGGCAAGGTCAAGATCAGAAGCAGGGATGTGAGCAAACAACCTATGGTAGTTTTGGTTCTTGGCATGGGCATTAAGCCCCCTTTCTCAAATGGCATAACTGACAATCCGGTAGACGCAGGGCATTCTAACAGTAAAGGCACAGATTTCTCAAATCCTTATCCAGTCAGGAACCCCAGACCTGCCGCGCGCATATTACCGAAACTTCGAGAAATCCGGTTTGCGTTTCTCGAGGAACGCGCTAAGTGCCTCCTTCGTTTCCGGGGAATCCAACCGGTCTTTGATCTCGCTTACTTCTTCGCGGAGCGCCCGATTTACCTCCGCGCGATACGCCTGCTTCATCAGTCGCTTACAGGCCAGGACCGCTCCCATTGGCTTGTCGCACAGCTTGCGCGCCGCCTGCGAGGCGGTGGCGAAAAGGGCCTCACGAGGTACCACCCCGTTCACCAGTCCGAGGTCGTAGGCGCGCCGGGCATCGAGCGGAGCCCCCAGCATCAGCAGCTCCGAGGCGCGCTGATGTCCGATGAGCGCCGGTAGAAGCACCGTCGACGCCGCCTCGGGAACGATGCCGAGGTCAATAAACGGCATCAGGAACTTCGCGCCCTCGGCGGCGTATACCAGCTCGCAATGCAGCAGGATGGTGACGCCAACACCCACGGCGAGTCCCTGCACCGCTGCGACGATGGGCTTCTTCGCCTGGGCAACCGCGTGAATGAACCGCACCGCTGGGGGTATCTGCTGGCCGGACCACGGCTTTTGCAAAAAGTCCATGAGGTCGTTGCCGCCGGTGAAGGCGTCCCCGGTGGCGTGCAGAAGCAGCACGCGCACGGCGGGATCGGATTCCGCTTGCTCGACAGCGTCACCAAGTGCGTCGTACATCTCCGCGGTCAGCGCATTCTTCTTCTCCGGACGGTTGATGGCGATGCACTGCACCGCGTCATCGCGTTCGCATTTTATATGGCTCATGATCGGTCCTTGAGAGCAATTTCGGCAACCGCAAATTGTACGGGAAGCGGGAGAGCTAACGCGCTGCCACGGTTCCCACGATGCGACCACGGCGCAGCTTAGAGGCTTTCACGGTGTTGCTCATCAGCATGGCAATAGTCAGGGGACCCACTCCGCCGGGCACGGGAGTGATCGCTCCCGCGACCGCGGCGACCCCGGGGTCAACGTCTCCCATCAGGGTTGAGCCTTTGGTCCCGAAGTCCCGCTCGCGCTTCTCGTTTCCAGCGAAGAACCTCTGGAACTCGGCAGGATCAACGACCGTGTTCATGCCGACATCGATGACGGTCGCTCCCGGCTTGACAAAATCCGGGGTAATCATGCCGGCCTTGCCGATGGCGGCAACAAGAATGTCGGCACGGCGGCAGACCGCAGGCAGGTCGCGCGTCTTGGAGTGGCAAACCGTGACCGTCGCATTGCCGTTCAGCAGCAGCATGGCCACGGGCTTCCCGACGATGTCGCTGCGTCCCACGACCACGGCTTCCGCGCCCGCAATCGGAATGTTGCTGCGCTTTAGTATCTCGATGATGCCGGCGGGAGTGCACGGCACCAGCCCCGGACGCTGGGTCGAGAGGTAGCCGACATTCATGGGATGAAATCCGTCCACGTCTTTTTCGGGCGAAACCGCCAGCAACACTTTCTTGGAGTCCACTTGGGGCGGCAGGGGCAACTGCACCAGGATGCCGTCGATCTCGTCGCGTCGATTAAGATCGTCCACCAGGGCCAGCAGCTCAGCAGTAGTAACGGTATCGGACGGCGTGTGCTTTTCGCTGTAAATTCCGAGCTGCTCGCAGCTCTTTACCTTGTTGCGAACGTAGATTTCCGACGCGGGATTATGCCCGGCCAACACCACCGCCAAGCCGGGCCGAAGTTCGGCCGCAGCGAGTTCCCTAACTTCTTCGCTGACCTCCCCTTTAATTTGAGCCGCGATCCTGGTTCCGTCGAGAATGATGGCCGACATTGGTTTCCCTCTACTTCTATCTTAGCGCGGCCACGGATGATTTTTTGTGGGGGGCCAAGCCGACTCTTGTCGTATGATGCTGCTGCCTGTTTGCCCTTATGCTGGACGACAAATCCCAGACCACGACGCGCGAGGGTCGGCGTGCGGTTGGCCGCTCTTGCCGCAACCAGGTAAAGCGCGTCGACCAGGGAAGCTGGAGCCCCAAAGCCCGCCAGCACGATGTCCTTGACCTCCTGCTGGCTGCGCAGCACGGACGTGTTCCTTCTCTCTTGCCCATCAAGTGGGCCCGCATGGCAGCTTCGCCGTTCGGGTTCTTTCGCGGGGCGGTTCCGGTCATGGCGGCGATTCATGGCTATCTGGGCAACAGCGACAAGTTCGACAAATCCATGGCCGGATACGGTGTCACCTACGCGAACCAAACCGTGAAGGACTGGGAGCAACTGCGCCGCGCCATTCGCAGCGGCAAGCTCCGCGCCGCGAAGTCCCGCTCCCCTTCCAAGAAGGCGGCCAAACAAAGCTAACGCCACTCCGTTCCGCCACAGTTTCGGAAACATACAAGGCCGGATTTTTCTCCGCACCTCTTTAGTCTCTGTGGTTCACCTGTTATTCCGACGTGAAGTAATCCACCGTGACTGGATTCTCGAACAGCGAGTAATCCCGTGTGACCACGGTGATTCCGCTGTCGGTGACGTGGTACTTGGCGCGATCAGCCTCGGTGTCGTAGCCGATGACCGTACCTTCGGGAATGTCGACATCGCGGTCAATGATGGACTTGCGGATGCGGCAGTGCCTTCCGATGTTGACGTGGGAGAACACAATGCTGCTGTCAACTTCCGAATAGGAATTCACCCGCACGTCGGGCGAGAGCACACTGCTGCGCACCGCGCTTCCGGAGACGATGCACCCCATCGAGACAATCGAATCGCGCGCCTCTCCGGTGCGCCCGGGATCGTTGAAGACGAACTTGGCTGGCGGATATTGCCGCATGTGGGTGCGAATCGGCCAGGCTTTGTCATAGAGGTTGAACACCGGGGCGACAGACACCAGGTCCATATTGGCCTCGTAGTAGGCCTCCAGTGTGCCCACATCCCGCCAATACAGCGCTTCCTTCTTGTTCTCGTCGATGAAGTTGAACGAATAGACCTTGTAGTCGTCCACCAGGCGAGGCAGGACGTTGTGCCCGAAGTCGTGGCGCGAAGCTGGGTCCTCGGCATCTTTCAACAACGTGGGGATGAGCACGTCGGTGTCGAACAGGTATACGCCCATCGAAGCCGACACCATGTTGGGGTTATAAGGGGAACGTAAATCTGTCTGCTCCGGCTTTTCCTGGAAGCCGGTTACCCGGCCCGTGGAATCGACTTCCACTACACCAAAATGCCTGGTTTCCGAGGGATCGACCAGGATGGTGGCAATCGTAATGTCAGCGCCCGAATCCTTGTGCTGGCGCAGCATGCGATCGTAATTCATCTTGTAAATGTGATCGCCCGAGAGGATGAGCACATGCTTCGGCTGCTCGGAACCGATGGAGTAAATGTTCTGGTAGACGGCGTCGGCAGTGCCCATGTACCAGTTCTCGCTGACCCGCTTCATGGGAGGCATGATCTCGATGAACTCGCCCAGTTCACGGCCCACAATGTTGCCCCAGCCCTCGCGGATGTGGCGATTCAGCGACAACGCCTTGTACTGCGTCAAAATATAAATCTTGCGCAGATCGGAGTTGATGCAATTGGACAGGGTGATGTCGATAATGCGGTAGATGCCGCCAAATGTGACGGCCGGTTTGGCGCGGTCGCGGGTCAGCGGATACAGACGTTCGCCCGCTCCTCCTGCCAGCAAGACTCCGAGGGTATCTCTCATCCTGGCGATTTCCCGAGTGCGAATTCCCCCAAGAGGGGTTTGTAAACTCGTTCACAGGAGGGCCGACTGCGCCTTGGTGGCACGCGCCGCCCACGGGCGAAGTGGCATGTTAGCACACCGCAGGCTGTGTCACCGTCGCGGGACCAGGGCCGTCCTGCTACCACGCTATTTCGGGTCATCCACCCGGATGCGGAGCGATTTCAGGAACTTTACGTCCTGCGAGGTCATCCGGAAATCGGGCGACGACCGCACCCTGATTGAGCTTTTCTCCACGACCTCCTCCTCGCGCTGGTTGACGCCTACAGTCGCCTCCAGCACCAGAAACACGTCGTAGCCGCCGGCCTTGATCCGCGAGATGACCGCCGCAATTTCATCGGAATCGGACAGCGAGCTGTTGATCGCTTCTCCCAGTTCCTTCATCAAGCCTTTGAGTCGTTGATCCACGATTGCACCTGACACCTTCACCGAGCGAGCCGACAGAGTGCCGAATGCCCCTCACTCGAAACTGCTGGAAGCAATTTACCTCTTTTGCCGCCCCGGTGTCATAAGGTTTGATGCCAATGGTCGGTGAAAGTTTTGTCACGAAAGCCCGGACAGGGATCGAACCGAAAGGCTGGGCCGTGCCGTGCGGGCTGGTAGAATGGCCTTTGCAGCGCCATACAGGCGTAGCCGAGGTTTCCCCGTGTCACCCCGCGATCTCAGCACCCAAGGCCGGGCGTTTCTCCGCGTCGCCGGACGAAAGAGCGGCGAGAACCGATGGGTGCGCGCTTTTTACCGGGCGGGAACCGTCACCTTCCGCAGCGTCGGACACGTGCTGCACATGCTCTGGCTGGAAGTCGCCGGTTTGCTCTTCCTGGTCCTCGCCGTCGTAGGGGGAGGGACTGCGATCCGTCAGTACCACCGATATCAAGCAGGTACGTCCGGAGTGGGGAAGGTCGCACTGGCAGCCGCGTTCGCGCTCATCTTCGCCTACTTCGGCGTGAGCTCCTTCTGGAGATCGCGCAGCAGGTAGTTTCAAGGTTCCGGCTTTCATGCTGCGGGCTTTCCGATGGATTCCTTTTAACTGGAAACTTGAAACTGACAACTGCTTTCGGCAATTTGTGACGCACGTCATAGCAGTTTGCCGGCGGCCGGATGATAGTTAAGACAACTCCATTTACCGAGGGCCGACCCAATATGGCGGAAACCAAGGAAAAAAGCGCCGTCGCCACCAAACCGGCGGACGAGCAGCAAACGTCTTCGCACGTCAATATTCATCCACTCTATTCCCCAGCCGATCTCGAAGGGTGGGATTACGACCGCGACCTCAACTTTCCCGGGCAGTTTCCCTACACCCGCGGAGTGCAGGCCAGCATGTATCGCGGCCGGCTGTGGACGATGCGGCAATACGCCGGAATGGGCGACGCCGAGGAATCCAATCGCCGCTACAAGTACCTGCTGAGCCAGGGCACGACCGGGTTAAGCGTTGCCTTCGACCTGCCCACGCAGATCGGACTCGACTCCGACAATCCTCTCGCCGTGGGCGAGGTGGGCAAGGTCGGTGTCGCGATTGATTCCATCGAGGACATGATGCGGCTGTTCGACGGCATCAACCTGGAAAAGATTTCCACCTCGATGACCATTAACGCCACAGCCTCCATTCTCCTGGCACTGTACATCGTCACCGCGCGCCGCACCGGACAGGACGTGCGTAAGCTCTCCGGGACGGTGCAGAACGACGTACTGAAGGAATACATTGCACGCGGCACGTATATCTATCCGCCGGCCCAGGCGATGCGCATCATCACCGACATCTTCTCCTACGCCAATGAAAACGTGCCGGAGTGGAATACCATTTCGATCTCGGGCTACCACATGCGGGAGGCAGGGTCGACCGCGGTCCAGGAGGTCGCGTTCACCCTATCGAACGGCATGACCTATGTGCAGGCTGCCATCGACGCCGGTCTCGACGTGGACAAGTTCGCGCCCCGGTTATCGTTCTTCTTTAACGCGCACAGCAAT
This sequence comes from uncultured Acidobacteriaceae bacterium, assembly GCA_963791975.1. Lineage (GTDB taxonomy): Bacteria > Acidobacteriota > Terriglobia > Terriglobales > Acidobacteriaceae > Bog-257. The sequence goes on from CAWBUJ010000001.1 coordinate 1,765,264, forward strand.
TTCCTGGAAGAAGTAGCGAAGTTCCGCGCCGCGCGACGGATGTGGGCGCGGATCATGCGCGACCACTTCGGCGCCAAGAACCCCAAATCGTGGATGCTGCGGTTTCACAGCCAGACTGCCGGCTCGACGCTCACAGCCCAACAGCCGGAGAACAACATCGTCCGCACTGCGTTGCAGGCCATGGCCGCGGTGTTAGGGGGTACCCAGTCGCTGCACACCAATTCTTTTGACGAAGCTTTGGCCCTGCCCACCGAGCAGTCGGCGCGAATTGCCCTGCGCACGCAACAGATCATCGCCTACGAGTCGGGCGCTCCGCAGACCATCGACCCACTCGCCGGCTCCTACTACGTCGAATCGCTGACCAACCAGATTGAAGCCGGGGCGCGCAGCTACATCGACAAGATTCAAGCCTTGGGAGGCACGCTGAAAGCCATCGAACGGGGATACATCCAGCAGGAAATCCAGAACGCTGCCTATGAGTACCAACAGGCGGTCGATCGCAAACAAGCCATCGTCGTGGGCGTGAATCAGTTCCATCTAGACGAGGAGAAGCCGATTCCGCTGCTGCATATGGACGAGTCGCTGGAACGCAAGCAGGTCGAGCGCCTGCGCGCCGTGCGCGCCAAGCGCGACCAGGCGAAGTGGAAGGCCGCAGTGAAGCAGGTGGAAGACACGGCGCGCGGGACCAAAAACCTGATGCCGGTGATTGTCGATGCGGTCGAAGCGGATGCCACCGTCGGCGAAATTTCCGACGCCATGCGGCACGTGTACGGCGAGTACCACGAAACCGTGGTCATTTAGCGCGGCCTCATTCGCTCGACGATCGCTGATTCTCCTGGCGGGAATTGACTCCCTCCCCGGGTTTGGATACGCTTGCGCACTTCTCGCGATTTAGTGCGCAGGAGTGACCAATGCCAGAACCAGTAGCCGCCCCAAAGCCTGAAGAAGACTCCGCCAAGGGGTTGTCGCGGCGCGAGTTCGCCTGCCGCGCAGCCCTGGCGACCGTAGCTGCGGCGGTCGCGCCGCGGGTACTCGTCTCGCAGGAAACGGCGCCCAAACCAGCTTCCACACCGAGCGTACCGCCGCAGGCCGAGGCTCAGCTCTCACCAGCGCTCCAGGCGGAAGGCGAGCTAAAGTATCAGTGGGTCATCCAGAACTACGGCAGCCGCCTCAGTGAAACCGAGAAGCAGGACGTGCACCGCCTGGTGATGGAAGGCCAAAAGCCGCTGGCCTCCCTCCGCGCATTTCCGCTCGAGAACTCGGACCAGCCGGCCACGGTTTTGAAGTTCACCGACGCCGAGATGGCGGGCGCAAGGAGCGAGGGATGATCGGCGAAGAGATCCTCTACCTGAGCGTGCGCGAACTGGGCCAGCGCATCCACGCACGCCGGTTGTCTCCGGTTGAACTCACCGAGGCCTATCTGGAACGCAGCAGGAAGTACGGTCCGCAATTGAATGCATATGCGACGCTCACCCCCGAGCTCGCTATGCAACAGGCGCGCCAGGCGGAAAAGGAGATCAGCCAGGGACACTATCGCGGGCCGTTGCATGGCATACCGTACGCCGCCAAGGACCTGCTTGCGGTCAAGGGATATCCCACAACGTGGGGGGCCAAGCCCTGCCAGAATCAACAGTTCGACTACAATGCCACGGTCATCAATAAACTCAACGGTGCCGGCGCGGTGTTGCTCGGCAAAGCTGCAATGATCGAGTTGGCCGGCGGCCTGGGCTACCGCTTTGCTGCCGCCTCGGCAACGGGCGCGGCCCGGAACCCCTGGAACACGAACTGCTGGACCTGCGGCTCCTCCAGCGGCTCCGGCGCGATTGTCGCCTCAGCCATGGCAGCTTTCGCCATTGGAACCGAAACCTGGGGATCCATCGTTTGCCCTTCAGCCTTCTGCGGCGTTTCCGGACTGCGCCCCACCTTTGGCCGAGTCGGCCGCAGCGGCGCCATGGCACTCTCCTATTCCATGGACAAGATCGGTCCCATGTGCCGGTCCGCCGACGATTGCTCCCTCGTTCTGACCGCCATTAGCGGACACGACCCCACCGATGCGGGTTCGCTGCCCGAACCGGAGGCGTGCTTCAGCTACCGCTCCCCGGCCAGCCCACTGCGTATTGCCAGCATCGAGAATGCATGGGAGAAACCCGACCCCGAAATCGGAGCGTCATTCCAGGAAGCGCTGGCGGTTCTCCGCAAGGCTGGAGCGCGGATAAGCGGCGTTCACGTGCCGGAGGGGCCGTTCGAGGCTGCGGGAGGAATTGTGATTAGCGTCGAAGCCGCCTCGGCGTTCTCGAACCTGATCGAATCTGGCGGCGTCGCCCAACTCAGCGATCCCCTCGGCCGCGTCGGCGGTTACGTCGCACAAACCATTGACGGGCGGGACTTCGTTCGCGCACAGCGCATCCGCCGTGTGCTGCAGCAAAAGATGGACACTGTCTTTCAGGACTGCGACGTGCTGGTCGCGCCATCCCAACCGGTGCCGGCGTCCACGCTCGATACCAACCTCGAAACCGGGCTTTCGTTTGCCGATCCTGTCGGCGGCATCGGCAACCTCTGCGGACTGCCGGCGCTCAGCGTTCCCTGCGGATTTACCAAAGGCCGCCTGCCGATTGGAATCCAGTTCCTCGCTCGGGTGCTGAATGACAGCGCGGTGGTCGCGGCCGCCGGGATGTTTCAGACGCACACCGACTGGCACAGGCAACATCCAGACCTCCACTGAGGGCTGTCGCCCGGCATGCGGCTCGTCTCGTTTTCGGCTGTTTTTTCGAGATGGCTCTACAACGCCCACAGTCGCCGGCGGATACTTTAAGTCAAAGAAGGGCGCCTCGACAGGGGCGCCCTTCTCTGTCACGCGTGGGGCGCGATCAGGGATTCCGCTTCGTCGGCTTCGCAGGCCTGCCCGCATAACCCGTCATTGGGGGAGCTAGTCCGCACCTACCGCCGAGAAAACCGACAGCGCCGGATTCGGATCGGTCGTGGGTAACATCACGAACTTCTGTGGGGAGACGACCAGTATTATGCCTACGGTGCTTCCGCTCTGCTGTACAACCGCTCTGCCGGTGCTGTCCACGGTGTACGCGTAGTTGAACTTCTCTTGTTGCGGACCGCCAGGTCCGCTGCTATTCCCGGAGCCATTCATGTTGCCGCCGCCGTCAGCGAACAACCAACTGGCCGCGTTGGTCACCGCTGAGGTGATCGGCGCCACCGTGCCACCGGCGTACGAGCCCCTGATCGACCCATTGTTGAACGGAGAATCCACCTGTTGCTCTATGCTTCCGGAAGTAACGGCGGGATCGGTGCCGACCACGAATGCCCGGCCTCCCTTGACCATGTAGAACACCGGCGGAAATTTACCGAACTGCCCGCTGAAGGTCAGCAGATTAACCCGGCCAGTGGTCTTGTTCACACAGTAAGTGCCCGTGGAAGACTGCTGCTGGCTGAGGCTTCCGCCCTGGTTTTCATCGTAGGTGAACGTTGCCGGGTCGTACTGGTTGCCCTGGCAATTATTGCCTGCGGTTCCTTTGCCAATGAATAGGCCGGCGGTGACATCGACTGCACCATTGGTATCAAACGCGTTCAGTCCGGCAACTGTCGTACCCGCGAGATACGAGTTGTCCCAACCTAACGCCGGGGTCGCCTGCTGAGGTGCCGACCAGAGCGTCAGCGCGGCAGGCTGCGATGTCGGATCTGTGGATACCAGAACCAGCTCGTTCTGTTTGTGATCGGCGCTCGATATCAGGTAGAACGCATAAAAATGACGACCACCGGGCTGGAAAGTCATCCCCGCAACCCCGCGGCCGGTATTCTGATCGTACTGATTAAAGGCGCCAGTGAACAGCGCTTGCGACGCTTGGCCATTATCGTCGATGTCCATCATGCCGTTCTCAGCGTCGACGCAAGTGTTGGGGTCGAATTGAAACTCGCCGGCGCCGGCATACCGGGCCAACGAACTATCGAAGCCAAATAAGCCCAGCGCAATATGGCTGCCGCATAGCGTCCACGCGGTTGGGCTCTGGCTCTTGAGGACGCCCGAGCCGAACGCTTGCTGGTTTCCCGGATCGCTCTGGATCAGCTTTCCGCTACCATCGCTGTTTATGACCACTGAGAACTTATAGGTGCTGAGGTTGGTGACTACTGTCATCGTTCCCAACCCGCTCCCATCGACCGAGTAGACCGACCCTACGCCGATTGTCTGCGGAGCTGGATTGTTGACAGGCTGCTCGCCGCTTCCGTCGTTATAGTCGAGCACGCCGCTGGTAATGTTTCCTTGTCCATCGGCCACGAAGCTTCCTGCCATCACTACTGGCGTTCCGTTCTTGTAACCGTTGAAGGTGAAGACGTAATTCCCCCCCATGGCGCTGGGCAGGGCGAAGTAGCCGGACAGGTCCTCCAGTAGCTGAGTGGGATCCGAGGCGTACGCATTGGTAAAGCCGTTGCTCGTGGGGACCACGGCCATGTTCGAGGTAATCGCCCCGTCGAACGCGTTGAGCGTCGAAGCCAGCGGCTGAGACTGCCCATTCGGCCACAGCGTCAGAAAGCCCAGCGGCCCCAGCGGCAGCACCGTGGCGTTCACCACCACGGCTTGCGCCAGGCTCGGCAGCCCGCAGGAATTTGCCTGGTCGTTTACCGCCACCGTACCCGAGAATTGTCCGTTGGGCCGGGTGTCCAGTATCCGGCAGGGAGTCAGCGTGTACAGCGACAAGCCCCCCGGAGCCGAACTCGGCGGCGCGTAATAGCCGTTGATATCGATCACCAGGTCGGTGTCGTCGGTGGGATAGACGGACACCTCGCCCCCGCTGCCTGCCCCCACCAGAGCGGCGTTGGCCACCACCTCCCCGGTCGTCGAATTCAGGGTCGACACCGTCGGCTGCGGCTGTCCCGTCGGCCACACGCTCAAATAATTCAGCACTCCGGTGCGGGGAATGGCCGTGAAGTTCAGCGAATACCCCGCCGCACTCATCGGTATGTTGCACAGGCCGGAGACCGCGAAGTCAGCTTCCTGCCCGCCCTGCAAGAATTGCCCGTTACGGGTATCGCTAATACGGCACGGGGCAACCGGATAAAACGCCAGCGACGAGCTGTTGGACACCGTAAAGTAACCGTCGATATCCAACACGACGTCGGTAGTGTCGGTGGCGTAAACGCTCACCGCTCCCCCGCCGCTGCTGCCCGCTCCCACGATGGCGGCATTGGCTTTCACCCGCCCATCCACCGAGTTCAGCAGCGATACCACCGGCCGGGTCTGTCCCGCCGGCCACACCGTCAAATAATTCAGCCCGCCCCGGGGCACGACGGTGACGTTCAGCGAATAGGCGGCGGCGTTCGCCGGAACTCCGCAAGTGCCCTGCACCGCAAAGTCCTGCGAGGTCCCTCCTTGGATCGGCATTCCGGTGTTGCGCGTGTCCACAACCCGGCAGGGAGCGATGGCAACAAACTGCAGCGGCGAGCTCTGTGCACTAACTTCCAGCCCCCCCGCCAGCAATACAAATACAAGAATAAAAACAGAGCGAGATGTTGGCATGATTACTGGCGATTTGAAGTACATCCTCTCCGAGTATAAGGCAGATGCATTTGGATCATGCGGCCTTGGCGTCGACGCAGGCGAGGTCCTATTGCCTGCGCGCAAATTTCCACATAAAAACCGACTGATACAATTTCCGCGACCAAGAAGCGCGGATGCGGTCGGCGCAGGAATCATGTCTATGGACGTCCTAAGAGAGCTCTACGAGCGGCACTTCAATTCGCCCGTGGAGCGCACGGAGCCACTGCGGAGCGAACTCGGCGCTTCGGGGCGCAAGATCATCCGGCTTACGGGCGCAAAGTCTACCGCGATCGGCATTCTGTATCATGTGCTGGACGAGAACGTCGCCTTTATCGAGTTTTCCCGTCACTTTCGCAGGCATGGTCTGCCCGTGCCGGAGATCTTCGCCGAAGATCTGTCTCAGGGCGCTTATCTCGAAGAGGATCTGGGCGACACGACGCTGTTTGAGTTTCTATCGCAGAATCGCGCCGGTGAAGCTATCGCTGCCCCAGCTCTTGAAGCCTACGGCAAAGCTGTGACCCTGTTGCCGCGCTTCCAGATCGAAGCCGGGCGCGACTTGAAGTACAAACTATGCTATCCGCGCGCTAGTTTCGATCGCCAGTCCATGGCATGGGACCAGAGCTACTTCAAGTACTACTTTCTCAAGCTCGCTGGCATCCCATTCAACGAGCAGGCCCTGGAAGTCGATTTCGGACGATTGACGAAATTCCTGTTGAGCGCCGATCGCGACTACTTTCTCTACCGCGACTTCCAGTCGCGCAACATCATGTTGCGCGACGGCGACCCTTATTTTCTGGACTACCAGGGCGGCCGCAGAGGCGCGCTGCAATACGACATCGCTTCACTTTTATACGACGCCAAGGCCGATCTGCCGCCGCAGTTGCGCCGGCAACTGCTCGATCGCTATCTCGATGGACTGGCCGGCTTCATCAAGCTCGATCGCGAAGCGTTCATGCGCCACTTCTACGGTTACGTTTACATCCGCATCATGCAGGCCCTGGGCGCGTATGGCTTTCGCGGCCTCTACGAGCGCAAACCTCATTTTCTGCAGAGCGTGCCTTACGCACTCGAGAACCTGCGCTGGCTGCTGCACAATGTCGAGCTCCCCATAGCGCTTCCTGCTCTGATGGAGACATTCCAACGGGCGCTGGACTCTACCAGCTTGCAGGCCCATAGTTTCCAGGCAAGCAATCCGATCACCGTGCGGATTTATAGCTTTTCATTTCACCGGGGCGCGCTGCAGGACGAGGCCGGCAACGGTGGCGGTTTCGTTTTCGACGCTCGTGGCCTTCCCAATCCCGGACGAGAAGAACGTTTCAAGACTCTCACCGGCAGGGACGCACCTGTGGCCGATTATCTCGGCCAGCAGGAGAGCGTGCATCAGTTTCTCACTAACGCGATGGCACTGGTGGACGCCAGCGTGAGCGACTATCAGGGTCGGGACTTCAAGCACCTGATGGTGTCGTTTGGCTGCACCGGTGGACGGCATCGCTCGGTCTATCTGGCAGAACAATTAGCAGAACACCTGCGCGGCCGGAACGGGGTAAACGTCGTGCTGCGGCATCGCGAGCTGGAGACTCCAGGCGAATGAAAGCAATGGTCCTGGCTGCCGGCCTCGGTACACGGCTGCGTCCACTCACGGAAACCCGGCCCAAGGCGCTGGTGCAGGTCGGCGGCCGCACTCTGTTGGAGATCACGCTCTCCAGGCTGCGCGCCTTTGGGATTCGTGAAGTGATTGTCAATGTGCATCACTTTGCCGACCTGATTGCCGACTACCTGAAAACCAATGCCAACTTCGGCATGACCATCGCACTTTCCCGTGAGGAGCTGCTGCTCGATACCGGCGGCGGACTCAAGCGCGCTGCCTGGTTTTTTGGCGAAAAATCCAGCGCGCCGGAAGAGCCATTTCTTTTGCACAATGTCGACCTTCTCACCACCATTGATCTGCGGGCCATGCTTCAACTCCACACCGAACATCAGGCCCTCGCCACTCTCGCGGTGCAGTCCCGGCAGTCTTCCCGCTACCTCCTCTTCGACCAGCAGCTCCGGCTTTGTGGCCGCCGGACAGAAGACGACGGCCAGTTGGAACTTGTCCGCTCTTCCGAACAGTTGCAGGAAGCTGCCTTTTGCGGCATCCATGTGGTTTCGCCCCGTCTTTTTGCCATGATGCCGAAGGAAGACGTGTTCTCCGTCATCGACTGCTATCTGCAGGCCGCCGCTCTGGCAGAAGAGATCGTCGCCTTTCCCGCCGATGAATATTATTGGCGCGATCTGGGCAGCTTGGGCAGTCTGATACAAGCCGCTCAGGACTTGAGGCGAGGCGACCTTCTGTAGAGCGCTTGCTGCGGAAAGGTCAGCTTTCTCCACACGATCTGTACCAGAGCGCCCGGCAATGCCTGGTGAGCGATAATGCTTCCTTATGAGTGAGGTTCGCCTCTCGCGTCGCGAGTTCCTCTATCGAGCTGGGCTGATTTGCGGGGCCACCGCAATTCCTGATGGCAAGATGCTATCGGCGTCCTCTAGCGTCGCGGAGCCGCGTCTGGCTCTGCAACAGTTCGGCTACGGCGATGTCACGCTCAACAACCTCCCGCACGACCGCCAACTCGAGAGCACCCACGCCGTGCTGATGGACCTTGACGAAGACAGCCTGCTGAAGCCGTTTCGCGAGATGAGCGGATTGCCTGCTCCAGGCGACAACTTGGGTGGCTGGTACATTTACAAGGCCGACTATGACTACCGAAAAGACATCGCTGGCCTGGCTCCCGGCGCTACCTTCGGGCAATGGGTATCGGCGCTGGCGCGCACCTTTGCTATTACAGGAGACCCGGACACGCGCGCGAAGGTTTTGCGGCTGAACCAACTCTACGCAAAGGCCATTTCGGGCGACTATTTCGAAAAGAACCGCTTTCCCGCCTACTGCTACGACAAACTGGTATGCGGCCTCATCGATTCCCGCCAGTTTGCCGGCGACCGCGACGCCTTCGAAATTCTGGATCGCACCACTAACGTCGCCCTGCCGAACCTGCCGGCAACGGCCGTGGAGCGCGAACAGAGCTGGCGCGCCGGCAAAGACATATCCTATAACTGGGATGAGTCTTACACCCTTCCGGAAAACCTCTTCCTCGCTTATCGGCGGGGTGCAGGAGAGCGCTATCGTGAGCTGGCGATTCGCTACCTCGACGACGCGAATTATTTCGATCCCCTGGCCGAAGGCAGGAACGTGCTCGCCGGAAAGCATGCTTACAGTTACGTCAATGCCTTGAGTTCCGCCATGCAGGCATACATAACCCTGGGCAGCGCAAAGCATCTTCGGGCGGCGAGCAACGCCTTCGACATGCTGCTCGCCCAGAGCTTTGCAACTGGCGGTTGGGGCCCGGACGAGACGCTGCGTGCGCCCGGCGGCGCCTTGGCTGCCAGCCTGGACGACACCCATAACAGCTTTGAAACGCCTTGCGGCTCTTACGCGCACTTCAAGCTAACGCGATATCTGCTGCAGGTCACGGGCGACTCGCGCTATGGCGACAGTATGGAGCGAGTGATGTACAACACCGTGCTGGGCGCCCGGCCGCTGCTGGCGGACGGCACCGCGTTCTATTACTCCGATTACAACTTCGCCGGCCACAAGACCTATTCGAAATATCGATGGCCGTGCTGCTCCGGCACCTTGCCCCAAGTGGCCGCCGACTATCGCATCAACAGCTACTTCCACGACCCTCGCGGAATCTACGTCAACCTGTATGGGCCTTCCAGCCTTCGCTGGAATATCTCCGGCGCCAGGGTAGAGCTAACGCAAACCGGCGGTTATCCGTTCGACACGACAATACGCTTCGATGTGACTGCGTCGCGGCCGTCGAACTTCGCGCTCAGCCTCCGCATCCCGGCGTGGGCGGATGGAGCAATCATCTCGGTGAACGGCAGACGGCAGCCGCTGGAGATTGTCCCCGGGAAGTTCGCTTCCGTCCACCGCACCTGGAAAAGCCTCGACCGGGTCGAGCTCGAACTGCCGATGAAGCTGCGCTTGGCGGCGATCGACGCCCAGCACCCAAATATCGTGGCCCTGCTTCACGGTCCCGTGGTGCTGTTTGCGATCGGAGACACTACAGCCAATATCGACCGCAAACAATTGCTGGCCGCACAACGGGCCGGGCCGCAGATGTGGCGGGCCAAAACCTCAAACGGGACGATCGCACTGCTCCCGTTTACCGCGATTGACGAACAGCAATACTCCACCTACCTCAAAGTCAGTTAGGGCGCGCGGTACTTCTACAGCGCCATCGTGCTACCCTCTTGCTTGGTCTGCCGTCTAGATCAGTTGCTGCTCTTGTTGATCGCAAGCCATCTCTTTTCGGAGCCCACATCATGACCTGCCTCCCAGATTCTTTAAATTCCGTGCTCAGAAGTATTGCCATTTACTCTCTCTCCCTGGTGACCCTCGCGGCCTGTGCACAGCCGGCGCCGAAGCAGCAGACTCACGGCATTTCCGTGGCCAACATGGACCCCTCGGTGAAGCCGGGCGACAATTTCTTTCGGTACTGTAACGGCGACTGGATCAAGCGCACCGAAATACCGCCGGACCGGGCCCGGATTAGCGTGTTCTCGGCCCTCGACGACCTGGCTAACAAGCGCACTGCCGACCTGATTGAAGAGACTGCCAAGAGCAACGCTCCGGCCGGCTCCAGTGCGCGCAAAATTGCCGATCTCTACAACTCGTACATGGATGAGGCCGCCATCGAGGCCAAAGGTATGGCGCCTCTTGAACTTCATCTCAAGGCCATCGCCGCCATCAAAAACAAGAAAGAGCTGGCCGCCGCGTTGGGAGCAACTCTCCGCGCCGATACCGATGCATTGAATAACACCAACTTCCACACCCCGCATTTGTTTGGATTGTGGGTGGCTCCCAGCTTCAACGATTCCGAGCATTACACCGCCTATCTGATGCAGGGCGGAGTGCAACTGCCCGACCGAGAGTATTACCTTTCCGACAGCGAGCATATGCGTGACATTCGCGCCAAGTATCGGACGCACGTCTCAGCCATGCTCACGCTGGCCGGATTTACCGACACCGACGCGCGCGCCGAGCGCATCATCGCGCTGGAGCATGCCATCGCGGAAAAGCATCTCAGCCTGGCCGAGAACGACGACATTCACAAAGCCAACAACACCTGGAAGCAGGCTGATTTCCCCGTCAAGGCCCCGGGCCTCGACTGGGCGGAGTACTTCCGCGGAGCCGGCCTCGGCAAGCAGGCCAGCTTCATCGTCTGGCAGCCCACCGCCTTTGCCGGCGAGTCCGCCCTCGTCGAGTCCACTCCCTTGGAAACGTGGAAGGACTGGCTCGCTTACCACTTGATTGAAGAGTATGCCGGCATTCTCCCCAAGGCCTTCGCCGACGAGCGCTACGACTTCTTCGGCAAGACGCTGTCCGGCGCTCCGCAACAGCGTCCGCGCTGGCAGCGCGGCGTGGTAGTCGTCAATCGATACTTGGGCGACGACGTGGGGAAGATCTACGCTCAACGATACTTCTCCCCCGAAGCCAAGGCGCAGGCGCAGGCGATGGTAGCCAACATCATCGCTGCATTTCGCAAACGCATAGCTGCGCTCTCCTGGATGGATCCTTCCACCAAAGCCGAGGCGCAGGCCAAGCTCACCACTCTCTACGTTGGCATAGGCTACCCCGAAACCTGGATCGACTATTCCGCCTATGAAGTGAGGCCGGACGACATTTTCGGCAACATCTGGCGCGGCGGCCTCTTTCAGTACCATCGCCAGGTCGAGCGTTTGGGAGCGCCAGTCAACCGCAAGGAATGGTCCATGGACCCGCAGACGGTCAATGCAGTGAATCTGCCGTTGCAGAACGCGCTCAACTTTCCTGCGGCTATCCTCCAGCCGCCGTTCTTCGATCCGCTCGCCCCTGCCGCGGCCAACTACGGCGCGATCGGCTCTGTAATTGGGCACGAAATCAGCCACACCTTCGATACTGAAGGCAGCACCTTTGACTCCAAAGGCCGGGTGCGCAACTGGTGGACGCCTGCCGACCTGGCGCATTTTGAAGCCGCCGCCGCGAAACTGGCCGCCCAGTATGACACCTACAAGCCATTCCCCGATCTGTCCCTCAATGGCAAACAGACGCTGGCCGAGAACATCGCCGACGTGGCCGGCGTCGCCGCATCCTATGACGGCTATCACGCTTCACTCGCGGGCAAGCCCGCTCCCACCCAGGATGGCTTCACCGGCGACCAGCAGTTCTTCATCGCCTTCGGGCAGAACTATGCGTCGAAGACTCGGGAAGCGGCGCTGCGTCAGCAGGTGGCGGTTGATTCGCACTCCCCGGCGCAATTCCGGGCGGACACCGTCCGCAATATCGACGCCTGGTACGCGGCCTTCGATGTCAAACCCGGCCAGACACTTTACCTGGCTCCAACAGACCGGGTGCGCATCTGGTAGGGTGAAAGCGCTGGGCTTCAGCCCAGCGAACCATCGATTCTCTTAGGATCGGCTTTAGCCGCGGTTCCGTGTGGTTTCGTCGGGCATGAAGCCCGTTCACTTCGGAGGAAAAAATGTTTTACATCACTTTCCACTCGGAACCGAACATCTGGGCTTACGACCCCAAGGCGAATCGGAAGACCAAGAAACTCCTCGCAACCCCGAGCTGTGCTCCGCCTCTCGAGGAACTCCGCGGCATGACGTTCGGTCCCAACGGCTACCTCTACGTGGTCAACGCACACCAATCCTACAGTCAGGTCCTGGTCTACACCGGGAGCGGCGACAGCGACAACGCTTACGACTTTATCGGGATTTATGCCGATCCAACCGTGTCCGCAGGAGTGGACCATCCTTTCGCGGTGGCGTTCGACTCCAGCAATAACGGGTACATTTCCAACCAGGATACAAACGTCGTCACTGCTGTGAGTGCGCCCGGCACGGGCAGCCCCTGCGAATCGACTCCGACGCCGCCGGCTTACACCAAAGCGACTGCCCTGGCGGTCGCAAGCTATCTAACCAGCCTCGGAACGTTCTTGCCGGGGACCTTCGTCGCATCCAGTTATAGCGCACTGCCCGGCGTGAAGCCACCGCTGCCGCCCAACGTGGCGCAGCCTCAAGGCCTGGATGTCGATCCAGCCAATGGACAAACGGTAGTGCATTCGGTCCGTGGCGTGCTGGTCATAGGCGACCTCCTGTATGTGGCAGACGAACCCGGAGGTTCCGTCAAGTCCTACGCCCTGGTCACGAATCAATCGCAAGGCACAACCCAGGGCCAACTCCAGGGGCAGATTACGGACAAACACTTAAAGGGTCCCGTACACATGCTTCTGAACGGCGGCACCCTCTACATCTCGAGCTCCGACCGCATTCTGGCCTGTGACCTGGCAAAGGGCAAGGTGAGTACTTTTCTTTCGGGACTGAGTTCTCCTGCCGGGATGGCCTTCGATTCTTCCGGAAACTTCTTCTTCGCGGACCGCACCGGCCAAATCATCTGGGAATCGGCCTACGATCCGAAGTCGAAGCACTATGGCAAGCCGACCGTGTTTATTCCTAAACACGACAAGAAGACTGCGCCCCAGGGACTGGAGGACCAGCCCGAATTCCTGGTGTATGTAAATTCCTAAGCGGGTCCGCCAGGCTTGCGTAGAGCGGCGCTTTAGCGCCGCGTCCGACCGTGAAAAGGAAAATCGATTCCGCCGCTGAGGTCATGGATCTCAGCGGCGAAACAACTTGTGGTCGCGTGGTCGCGTTTGCGAACGCGGGCCTAAAGAGACGGTGTCGCAACTGGAAATGCGATTCGATGGTGGAACAAAAAGCCGAAACAGCCCGAGACCGAGCCGCGCAGCGGCGACATCTGGGTTAGCCGCGGGCGTAAGCCGGCGGTGAAGTGGGGAGATAAGCGAGCCGCGGAGCGGCGGCACTGGTTGCGTCACAGTCTCTAAAGGCCCGCTCTGCCCGGATACACCAAAACTGAAATGTTCTGGAAGTCAGTGCGACGCTGCCGTTTGGACGGCCCGACTGCAATCGTCACTAGGGCTTGGGATCAACCGTCGCCTGGTAGCCGGTCATTTCCAGATAGCCGACGCCACTCGCGGCTTTGCCGTTGCGTGTCCCGCTGATCCCAATCGCTCCTTCCCAATAGTTCAGGTTAGCACTCACTCCGCTGGTTAGCTCTTGCGAGGCCAGCGGCGTCTTCACCTGTACATCCAATTCCAGCGAAGGCACCACGATCCGCCACGCAATCGGATAAACCGCATGAGTGTCAGGACTGGTGTAGCTCCGGTTGCCCGGCTCCATCGAGAAGTCAGCCGCGCCAAGGAAGCTGGATCTGCCTTCTTTGTCCACGTATGTACCCGCAGAGAATGGATCGACGCCCCCGTCCTTGCGGCGAAAGCGATAGAGCATGAGCTCGGTGTTATCGTCGAGCTGCAGGCTGACCCAGTCCCATCCCGCATCGCCCTTATCCATCTGATGAGAGAAGAACTCGTGGTCCATCCACGACGTGCCGTCAACCTGATACTGCTTCCCGTTCAACTCGATCGAGCCCGTGGTCAAAAGCCGGGTGAAGGAGATGTAGTGCGACGCCTCCCCTGCGCCGGCGCCCTTCTGGCTCACGCCGTTCTTGCCATGAATCACCGGAGGCTTGTGCGAGGTCATCACTAGCCGCAAGGCAAAATCGGTTGCGATGGCCTGCAACTGTTGCTGCCCGTCCCTCCACTGCACCTGCCAGTTGCCGTTCCACACCTGCGCCGCCAGTTCGCTGGCGCCCGCCAATCCCGGGCCGGCGCGATTGACGCGCTCGGTGTGGTAGAAGCGTCCGCCGTCCAGGTCGCTGAGCGCGAGGTGCGCCAGGTAAATGTCGTGAACATCCCAATCCCCATTCGCGGCCTTCGCAGCGCTCACGCCCCGGCGAAAGAACGTCAACTCGAAGCCGAAATGGCGGCCATCGGACGACTTGAGGTTGCCGGTGTAATACCACCACTCCGTCTGGTAATCGGGATGATTGAAATGATCGCGCGGAAACTGGTAGCGGTAGCCGGGAAGTGCGGCCTGGTATTGCGCGGCCGAAGGCATCGTCGCCAGGGCGAGCAGCAGTGCCGCCAGCCATCTACTCTTCATGCACCACCTCGATCGGGTTCATGTGCATCGCGATGCGCGCGGGATAGAAGCCCGAGAGCAGCGTCGCCAGAAACACCACCGCCAGCGCCACCAGCAACACCTCCACCGGCCAGTGGAACTGGATGGTCCATCCGAACGATTGCTTGTTGATCACGAAGATCAGCAGCAGCGAGAGCACGACCCCCAGCGCGAACCCGGCCAGATTGGCCAGCAGCCCGATCAGCCCGGCCTCCAGGAAAATAAGCTTGCGAATTTGCGATACGCTGGCCCCCAGAAAGCGCAGCAGGCCCAGCTCGCGCCGCCGGTCGATGACCAGGGCCAGAAGCGCGCCCGCGATTCCGATAATGGCTACGATGACCGCCACCAGCTCCAACGCGTAAGTAATGGCAAAGGTGCGATCGAAAATCTGCATGGCCTGCGTCCGCAGATTTCGATTGGTGAAGATGAGAACGTTTCGTCCCGCCACCACCTTCTCAATCTCCGCTCTCACGTGCTCCACACTCGCGCCGGGCGCAACATACACCGCGATATTCGACGGAGCCGGATCGGGAAGGTATCGCAGCAGGATCGAGCGATCGACCACGACGTAGCCCTTCTCGCTGCCGTAGTCGTAGAACACGTCGGTCACATGGAAACTGACCCGCGCATCGCCCAGCGGCAGCGCGATATTGTCACCCGCGTGCACGTGGTGTTTGTTGGCAAACGGCTCGCTCACAACTGCGTTGTTCCCGCTGCGCAGTTCAGCATTGACCACTCTGCTGGGGCGCCCGGAGAGAAATCGAATCCTTGCCAGATCGTGATTGCCCGTTGTGTCGGCTGAGCCCAGCGTCGCCGGGAGCCCCTGATAGCTGATCTCATAGCCGCGAAAGCGGTCCACTCCTGCGACCCCGCGTAGTCCCGCAATTTTGTCGGCCAGTGCCGGATCCAGCGTCGGATGGCGGTCCGCTCCCGGATCTCCCGCCGGCTGAAGAAACAAGTCGGCTTTGAGCTGATCGTCAATCCACACCTGCACCGTCTGGCGGAAGCTTCCCACCATGATGCCCACCGAGATCATCATCGCGATCGCCGTGGACAGCGCGCCCACCAGCACCGAGGTACGGCGCAACGAAGACGTCAGGCTGCGCGACGCCAGCATCGCCTCCACTCCAAGAGTTCGTCGTAGAATGCCGGAGAAGAGCGATGTCAGCCCGCTGACCAGCGCCGGAATGGCAAACGCCGAAGCGGCAATCATCAACAGCGCCGCCAGATAACCGAAGAACGGCTTTCCCGCGATTGCGGGAGCGAAGCTTGCGGCCGCCCCCGCCCCCGCCAGCGCTACCGCAATCCAGAGATCGCGGAGCTTGTGCATTCGCGCAGCATATTCGCGCTCTCCCCGGGCCATTGCCTCGACCGGCGGGACCAGCGAGGCCTCTCGCGCCGGCGAAGCTGCCGACGCCAGCGACACGCCGATTCCCACCAGCAGGCCCAGCGCGACAGCTCCCGCCGTCAACGCGATCGGCGCAGGCCGGCTGCTGACGTACAGGTCCTGCACCGTTGCGCCCAGCAGGCGCACCGCGCCGGTTGCCATCAGCCGTCCCAGAAGAATCCCGAGCACTCCACCGGCCACGCCGTAGCAAACCGCCTCGCCGAGAAATGCCGCCAGTACATTCCTCCCGCTCGCGCCCAGCGCTCGTACGATCCCAATCTCCGGCCGCCGGCGCACCACCGACACCGAGATGGTATTGAAGATGAGGAACGCCCCCACCACCAGCGCCACATAGCTCAGGATGCGCAGGTTCCAGCGAAACGCGCCCAGCATCCGCCGGTTCTCCAGGGTTTGCGTGCCTTCACGCCGCAGCTCAACTCCCGCCGGCAGAGCCGGACGAATCCGCTGCTCCCACTGTTCCAGCGACGGCGTTGCCGGCACCGACAGTAGCACACGATCGACCCGCCCCACCTGATTCAGCGCGCGCTGCGCCGTCGCCAGATCCATGAGGACAAGGCCGCCGCTGTCACCCGTGCCCTTCAGAATTCCGCGGACTTTGTACTCGTGACTGCGATCGTTGACTTGCAGCTTTATGGTGTCGCCGTTTCTTACTCCCAGATCGTCGCTCACCCAAATGCTGTTCTCGTCCGCGAGCCGCTGCAAGTCGCCGCTGTCCTCTAAACTCACGTTTGCATCGAGGCCTTGCGGACGTTCCCCAATCAGGTCGAGCCCAATCAGCGGGACGGTCTGGCCGTTGGCCAGCACAGCATAGTTTTCAATTCGCGGGTGCACTACGATGGGGTACGGCAGGGTCGCAAGAGCGCCAACCACCGCGTCCGGTACTCCGCCCACCGCAACCGACTCCAGGTCGGCTTTTCCTACCAGCGTCTCGATCGAGGAATGAAAGGAACCGGCGGCGGCATCGCCGGCCAGTTCGATGGCGAGCACCACCGCAACTCCCAGCGCCACCGCCAGCACCACCAGCGAAGTCCGCAGCGCATCGCGATAAAAGGGACGAACAATCAGCCGGTAGAAGAGGCGTGAAAGCGGCATGGCTAGCGGCGCGCAACCTCTTCGATTCTGCCGTCGCGCATCTTCACCACGATGTCGGCCAGGCTGGCCGCCTCCAGGCTGTGGGTGGCCATCACGATGGCAGTCTTGCGGTCGGACGCGATCCGCCGCAGCAACTCCAGAATCACGTTTCCCGTGATGGTGTCCAGATTGCCAGTAGGCTCGTCGGCCAGCAGCAGCTTAGGACCATGCACCATGGCGCGCGCGATGGCTACGCGCTGCATCTGGCCGCCGGAAAGCTGGTGCGGCATTCGCCCGCCAAGCTCGCCCAGTTCCACCAGCTCCAGTTGGTGTTGCGCGCGCTCCCGGGTGGAGGATTCTCCCGCCAGCAGCAACGGCAGCTCCACGTTCTCCACCACCGACAAGGTGTTCAGCAACTGAAAGCTCTGGAAGATGAACCCCACCTTCTCGCGCCGCAGCCGGGTCAGGCCGTTCTCGTCCAGATCCGTGGTGGAAACTCCATCCAGCAGGACCTGGCCAGAGGTCGGAAAGTCCATGGCGCCCGCCAGGTTCAGCAGCGTGGACTTGCCGCATCCGCTGCGTCCCACCAGCGCAACATATTCGCCCGGGCCCACCGTCAGCGACACGCCGTTCAGCGCGTGGACGCTCTGCCCGTCGGTCACATAGGTCTTGGTGACGTCGTCCAGCCGAACCCGGTCCATCGGTTTGTTCAAGGGAATCCGCGCCGGCAGTTTGGTTTGGGAGGTGATCACAGGCACACGAGCAGGCAAGAGGTTCGTTGCAACACAATCGCCGGCAACAGTTTGATGTTAAGAAGCGACGGGAAGAACCACGGCGGCACCGACCGCGCCGCTCGTCCACTCAAGAACCCAGCCGCACTTTTGACTCCGGATCAAAAACGCTGTCTAGCTGTCCAGCACTCTTCGCACCGTGGAGGACAACGCCGTCAGCGTAAAGGGTTTCTGCAGCCGGACTTCAGGGCCCCTCCCATCCGATGGCTGCAACGGAGCGTCCGTGTAGCCCGACATCTGAACCACCTTGATGGCCGGCCACAACTCCCGGGCTTTCTCCGACAACTCTTGCCCTCCCATTTTCGGCATGATCATGTCGCTGATGAGCAGGTCGATCGGCTGGACCGCCTGGTTCGCCAACTGCATGGCCTCCTCGCCGTTGCCCGCTTCCAGCACGGTATATCCCAGGTCGCGAAGCTGATTGCCGATGAGAACGTCTGACCTCGTTTTCGTCCTCCACCAGCAGAATGCTCTCCCGCCCCTGCGGTTGGTCCAGGCGTTCCTTGATCTGTTGGACCGAGACCCTGGTCTCGACCTGGGGAAGATAGATGTTTAACGTGGTGCCCGCGCCAGGCCGGCTGTGGATCTGGATTCCACCTCCATTTCGGGTCACAATGCCGTATACGGTGGACAAGCCCAGTCCGGTGCCCTTGCCGGGCTCTTTGGTTGTGAAGAACGGTTCGAAAACGCGGCTGGCTGTCACCGAATCCATACCGCACCCCGTATCGGAAACCGACAGCCGTACATAAGGCCCGGGAGGAATGCCGCCTAACGGCTTGCTCAACTTCTCGTCCAGATCGACGGGCGCAGTTTCAATCTCCAGCTTGCCTCCTTTGGGCATGGCGTCACGGGCATTGACCGTCAGGTTCATGATGACCTGTTCCAGCTGACTGGCGCTGATCTTCACGCAGGCCTCGCCGCCGCGCAGGCGGAAGCTCACACCCA
Organism: uncultured Acidobacteriaceae bacterium; assembly: GCA_963791975.1. Lineage (GTDB taxonomy): Bacteria > Acidobacteriota > Terriglobia > Terriglobales > Acidobacteriaceae > Bog-257. Next base: position 1,784,141 of record CAWBUJ010000001.1, read on the forward strand.
CATCGGCGCCGACCAGGCTCCGCAGGACTTGCATCTTTTCCTTTATCGCGCGGTCCAGGGAGACGGTCAGCGGCTTGTTCTCATTGTGCCGGCTAAAGTCCAGCAACTCCTGGGTAAGGCGGGCGGCCTGGTCTCCCGCCTGCTTGATGGACCGCGCCCGCTTCTCCAGTTGCTCGTTCCCCGCGCTGGCTTCGGAGATCAGGTCCGCGTAGCCATTAACGACTTGCAGCAGATTATTGAAATCGTGAGCAACGCCCGAAGCGAACCGTCCCAGTGCCTCCATCTTCTGGGCGTGCAGAAATTGCTCCTGCAGCGATCGATACTCCGCCTCGGCCTGTTTACGCTTCGTGATGTCGCGCACCACCACCACGCAACCGGCGAGCTGCCCCTCTTCCAACAAGGGAGCGCTGGAACACGAGACCTCGAAGGCCGTTCCGTCCTTGCGAAAGTTCACGTCCTCATGGTCCCGCAGGGTCTTACCCGCCTCGTAGGCCTGGGCAATCGGACATTCAGATTTCGACAGCGCCCTGCCATCCCGGCGCTGCGAGTGGCAAACATCATCCAGTACCTTGCCCAGCACTTCCTGCTGGCGATAGCCGAACATCCCTTCCGCCGCGGGATTCATGTAGGTGACAAGGCCCTGCGCATCCAGCACAAACAAGCCATCGGGCGCAGCCGACATGATCGCCTGCATCAGCGAAAGCTGCCGCCGCAGCGTTTCCGCAGTGTGTTTGTGGCCGCTGATGTCCACCACCGTGCCCTCGATGTACGGCCGCCCTCCGTTGCTCGGCTCTACAACGCATATATTTTGCAGGCCCCAAACCGCGCTTCCATCCTTTCGCTTCAGCCGCACCTCGACATTGTTGGTGGCTCCGCCTTCGGTCAGGCCCTCCAGTAGCTTTTGCTCCTCCGCCGGATCGTAGAGAATGTCCGGGGCCGTACAATTCAGCACCTCGCTTGCCGAGTCATAGCCAAGCATGCGGGCCAGTGCCGGGTTGCACTCCAGAATCCTTCCTCCGAGCTCTATCCGGAATACTCCCGCCAGGCCTCTGTCAAACAGCAACTGATACCGCCTGTCGGATTCTTGCCGGGCCGCTTCTGCCTGCTTGCGCGCCGTGATGTCGGAGAAGATGCCGTCGGCGAACATGGCCCCGCCTTCTTTGTGGGTGCGCACCGCCCGGTCATGCACCCACATCCAATGGCCGTCCTTGCACTGGATCTGGTACTCCTCGTCGAACGGCCGCCCGTCGGAGAACAGCGCCTGGAATCCCGCAACGACCCGCTCCTGGTCGTGGGCATGGATGCGCCTGAGCCACACCTCTTCCCCGCGCTCGCATATTTCTTCCGCGGAAAAGCCGAAGATACTCTCTACGTTGGGGCTGATGAAGATCGTCCTGCCATCTTGCGCCGAGGTCCAGGTCACGTCCGGCAGGCTGCTCAGCAGACGGCGCAGCCACTCCCCCTGGCCGCGCATCTCCTCCTCTGACCTCGCCAGCGCCGCAGTGCGTGCGGCGACCGTGGCTTCGAGGTTCTCATTTGTGTGCCTGAGCTGTCGCAGGATCGCATAGATCACGCTGCCGGTGATGGAGACGTACACCAGCCCTTTACCTATGCTCCAGCGGATGCTCGCTTCTCGGCTCAGCGCGAAATTACCGAACAGCTCATCGGTAAGAAAAATCCACACGCAGGAAAACACAACATACGCTGCGGCAAACCATGCCGGCTTCTTTGACGGAACAAAAAAACTTCGCCAGGACTGAATGAGTGGCGGCATCCAGTACTCCTTCGCACGAACCAGTGCTACCCGAGTGGGTCGCACACACCTTTAGTCCTTAATATCGGCAACTTAGGTGTGGGCGCAATACCACTATTGTGTATCTGTGGTGGTTGGTATCAGATGGCTCGAACAGCCTGGCGCTTCATCCTTGCCGCCCTTACCAAGCTCCCTGCTTGCGGCCAAACCACCAGATCACTCCGACCGTGGCCGTGTTCTGGTCCTTGGAGAAGACGTTTTGCGCGCTGGTCAGAAAGACCGGCACATTCGACCAGTCGCGCCGGTACTCGTACTTCATTTCAAATCCATTGGCCACGGTGAAGTCGTAGGTCGCCGTGACTTCCTTCAGCGCCTCGGTGACTCCGCTGAACAGCCCTCCGCGATCGGAGAGATATTCCGCGCGTCCACCAACGTAGGTCCTGGGCGTAAGTTGGTACTTGGCGTAGGCCGCCCCGCCCGAGGTGTGCGCAGGCGCCGACGACTGGCCCGGCGCGGCATTCGCCCACAAGCGCTCGATCACATAGTCGCCTTCGAGCTGAAGCAGAAGTTTGGAGGTGGTCTGCCAGCTCACATAACTGTCGAAGATGTGCAATTTGCCGTCGGGTGCCGGACTGATCTTCTGGAAGCACAAGCCCGGCTGCACCGGCACGGGACCGCAGGTGGAAACCGATGTGGCGTCCGGATGCTCCTGGCCGAAGTAATAATTCATCGTCCAGCTAATGTTCTTGTTCGCCGTCAGGACAAAGCCGAACAACTGGTCTTTGAAGCCGTTCAACTCCTCGGTCTGTTGCGCTCCGTTGACCAGCCAATAGTTGAGCGCCAGCTTCTTGTTCACGTTGTACTGCGTCCGTACTCCCATGTGGTAGAAGGGGAGGAAGTCGAACCAGTAAGACCGCGAGTAGTTGATCTGAAACTGGGTATAGTTCCCCTCGATTCCCAGCGAGCTCGCCCACTTGCCAAAGTCCACGTTCAGGCCGCTTCCCAGCGGCACGATATATGTCCCATACGCCTGGAAGACGTCGCGATAGATGCCGGGACGCGGTTCGTTGGCGGGATTGCCCTGCAAGGTCGCCGTCGCCTGTCCAAATTGCAGATCGAGCCGCGCCCCGTAGCGCCGCCCCGCCGCGACATCGGGCGCGCGCTCAAAGATGACCGCCGCCTGGTTCAGGCTGAAAGAGTTGCTGCTCACGTCGTACGCCCGCAGCAGGTTAACCCTGCCTACAGGATCGTTGAAGTTGTAGGCGTAGTAACCGTCCAGCGAAACGTTGATCGTCGTTCCCTTCAGGTAGTTGAACACGCTGCGGTCGTCAGCGGAAAGCACGGCGCCGCCTTGTGGCGCTTCCGCATTACTGGAAAGCGCGGCGGCTTCCACCGGACCGTCTGCCGGAACGTGCGCGAGTTCGCCGCCAGCCGACGCCTGCGCAGGCGAAGGCGTAGAGCGTACCTCCTTCATCTGCGCCTTGAGCTCTGCCACTTCAGCTTCCAGTTCCCCGAGATGTTGTTCCAATCGTTCCATAGTTTTCGCCGACACCGTCACCGTGTCCCCCAACGGCACCGGCGTTTCTCTCTGCTGCGCTTGCACCGGCAGCATGCAGATCACGGCCATGCCGGTAATCATCATCGTCGATGCTACATCTGGAATGTATCTCTCAATCGCTTCGAACATCTCGTCACCTCTTGCGTACCGCCAGCTCTGTACACTTTACATCCGGCAGTTGCAGGAAGCTGCGACGAGATTCTTTGCCCAGTTCCCTAGAACATCACCATCAAAGCCATATCGAGGCGGTTCTCGGTTTTGCGAAGATCCGGCGTAAAGCCGGGCACCACCGATCCTGGCGACCCGGTGTTGCCACCGGGAGGCGTAATGCCGCCGGGACCGGAGAAGTACGGAACATTCGCGGCGCGGTGGTCATACTCAAGCCGGAACGTGATGTACTGGCACGGCATGTAGTCGAACGTGCTGGAAATGTCCCAGGCCTTGAATGGCTGTCCCGGGTTCTCCGTGAAATAAGGAGTTCCTGAGATCGCTGTAGCGCCGTTGATGGGCGGCAGCAGCACCAGGTACCGGCCCGGATTGTTGATCTGGCCGCCTCCCAGCGTTACCCCGTACAGGTCTTTGTGGAACCAAAAGCGGTTGTAGAACATGTATCCGATGAAGCTCTGCTTCGGACCCTTCGCTGAATCGCCGGCGCAGCTCACGCCTCCACCGTGCTCGCATCCCAGATCGCCCGTCAGCGAAAAGGCCATCTTGTCCAGAGTGCGGTCAGGATGGTCGTAATACTTCCACTGAATGCTGTCATCGGTGTGGTAACGCACACGCCCGGGAACGCCCAGCGTGTCCTCGCCCAGAATGTACTGGTTGCCCAGCACCTCAAAAGAACCGTTCGGACGCCACAGAATCTGTGCTCCCACGCCCGGCCGGTTGTTGAACCGGCCGTAAGCCTGCCAGCCGTTGACCAGCCAAGGCTCGATCTTCAGGTGTTCATTGGGAAAGATCTGCACCCGCATACCGTTAAAGAACCATGGCGTGTTCGACGACACGTACGACGGCTGATAGGCCCAGTTGTCAAAGTTGTAGTAGCTGAACAGGCCCACATAAGACATGAAGATGCCCGCTTCCACGTTGATGCCGTCCATCACGTCGAAGTGGTACCCACCATACGCCTCGGAAATATAACGGTAGGCATCGGCCAGCTGCCATTGTCCGCGCGCCGGACTGGCATCGTTGCGCGGTGTGGTCTGCGAATACATGCCAAACTGCGTCATGACTCTGGCCAGGACATTGCCATAATGGAAGTCGCCGCCCACGCCGAGTTGCGTGACCTGAAATTCGTTTGCGCGAAAGACCTCGCTAGATCCGCCGATGGTGTCGTCCTGAGGATGGGCGAAATCGTAGATGTAATCGATATCGGCTCGAATCTCGGGAGTAAAGAAGGCATTCTGAAATGGCACCTCTTTGACCCGCGAGTTGCCGTTCAGCCAGGTGAAATCGGCGAACGAAAACGGCTCAGGCTTGCCCTTCTTCTCGGGAACGGCGGCCATCGTCTGTTGCAGCGAACCTTCGGCCGCCGGCGCTTGCGAGACAGCCGGCTGCTCGGCAATGAAATGTGCCGGGGCGGCGTTTGCACCCTGGGCGTTCCGGCTGTTCAGTTCGGCTTCCAATTGCTCAATGCGCTTCTGCATGGCATCGAGCTGCTTTTGCACCGCCGGCAGGATTGGCTGGTCAGCGTCGCTGGGCGGCGGCGGCAGCGTTCTCTGTCCGTGGGCGGCGAGCGGAATGAAGAGCACCGTGGCCGTCGCAACCAGGAAGAGTATCGTTCTTCGGGAATGTGACGACAGAAACTCCGCCATCTGCTGTTCCAGATGCACAAAAAATCGGCGCCCCATCGCCGCGTCGGCCACCACCGATGGTGGGTATCTCCGGACGGCCCTCCCTCTCTTCGGCTTCCGCCCCGGACGCGAACAATTGACCAGGAAAACTCCAAAGAACAGCAGGCTCAGCAAGCAGACTGCGAGAAAAATCGTATTCATAGCTTTCTTCCAGGAGGCGAGAGAATGTGCACCCTCGCCACTCAATTGGAGCATCCGGCACGTAAGCGTCCCCTAAGAAGTTCATAGGTTTTTCCTAAAGACCAACCCGTCTCGCTAGCAGGGTTAAATCGTCGCCGGTCCTGTCATCCCGGCCGAAGGCTTTATAGCGGTTTCACAGTTGATGTAGTCCAGGTCTCGCTTTGAAAGGGCACGGCTTCAGCCGTGTCCGCTGAGATCCCGCAACCTGGGGGTGCCTGTAGATGATCAAGACGTTGTTCCGGAATCGGAGCGGCTGATGGGCGGCTTGTAGTTGAGGCTACCATGGGGGCGTTCACGGTTGTAGTAGTCGGTCCAAGGCTGCAGATAGGCGTCTCTTTGCTCGGAGTCGGACCAGTGTTGTGCATAAGCCCACTCGCGCAGCGCAGTCTGGATGAAGCGCTCCGCCTTGCCGTTGGTTCTGGGGGTGTAGGGCCGGGTGCGGTGATGTTTGATCTGCATGGACTGACAAGCCTGCCGGAACTGAGCGGAGCGATAGCTGGAGCCATTATCGGTGAGCAGGGCGCGCACACCGATGCCGTGGGTGGCGAAGAAGTCGGTGGCGGCGGCGAGGAAAGCGACGGTAGTTTCGGCCTTTTGATCGGGCAGTATCTGGGTAAAGGCCAGGCGCGAGTGATCGTCCACGGCCACGTGCAGAGCCAGGAAGCCAGGATGTTTCTGCTTACCGCGCAGGCGTCCATCGCCGCGCCGGCTAACTTCAGAAAAGCGCGTCATGCCTTTGATATCCAGGTGCAGCAGGTCGCCTGGACGGGGATGCTCGTAGCGCTGTACGGGAGGCGGCGGGTTCAGATCGCGCCAGCGGCTCAGCCGGGCGCGGCGCAGGACGCGGCTGACGGTGGCCGGGCTCAGACCGGTGCGGCGTGCAATCTCGTAACCGGGCATGTGGCTCCGGCGAAGAACAACAACCCTTTCTAATAAGGAAGAAGGGGTCTGACGCGGGCTGTGGCGCGGCCGCGAGCTGCGGTCAGCCAGGCCGGCAACGCCCAACTGGCGGTACCGGCCAAGCCATTTGGCTGCCGTTTTGGCGCTCACACTGAACCGTACAGCCGCGGCACTTACCGGCAGGCCGCCGTCGATCACCATACGGGCCAGACGCTCTCGACTCAACGCCGTCCATGGGGCATTCTTGTGATAGTCCATTCGGTCTCCAGAGTCACTAGTTGCTCGTCACAACCAGCTTCTCCGGTTCCGATCGAATGGACAACCTCTTGAAAGATCACAGGTGCCCCACCCTTCTCGCCCGTCTCTTGGCGAGAGGGTGGGCACAAGGCACCGGAGTCTGGGCTCCACATCGCACTGACGATGTTGAGGAATTGAGGGGAGGAGACACGAGACGAATCCCACCCAACCAAGAGAAAGGTTTGGGTGGAGCGCTCGGCCCGCTGACTACTGCCACTGACTACCGAACCGAAAGGCCGGCCATCCGGCAGGCTAGATAATCGTGTAGTAAACAATAGATAATTTTACAGTAAACATCACGAGCCGCTTTGTTGCCCCCGGGCTCGCGGACTGGGTAGCATGATTCGGCAATCTCCGCGCCGGGGAGCGCACCTGAAGATCAGTGCGCCAGCTTCAACACCACTACTCCCCCGATGATCAGGAACACGCCGAGATAGCGGCCCAGATTGGTCGGGTCGCCAAAGAACCACACTCCCACGAAGAATGTTCCGGCCGCGCCGATTCCCGTCCAGACGGCGTACGCCGTTCCCAGCGAGATCTGTCGCTGCGCCAGCCAGAGCAAGCCTCCGCTCAGCGCCATTGCGACCACCGCCAATACGATTCCCTTCAGTCGTTGCAGCGGGTCCTGGGCCAGTTTGAGGCCGAGCGGCCAGCCGATCTCGAAGATTCCCGCCACAACCAGATACAACCAGCTCATTTTTCCTCCAGGACTGCCTGCCGCAGGGCATGAATCTCTGGCGACGAATCGTTCCCGTCGCCGCCGATGCCGCTCGGAACTCCTGGTTCCGCGGCGGAGCCAAGTATCTCACGGCACGCCACATCTTCCGGGTCTCCGCCCCGAGACTTCGGTGCAATTCTGATTGGAATGACTGCGGTATTTGTGCATTGACGGGGCGGGGAGGGTCACATAGAGTGTGGCCTTCCGAAGATCATCCGCAGCAGCGCGGAAGCAAGCGAGGTCACGCGGCTATGGCGAACCCTGAACATCTCGAAATCCTCAAACAAGGGGTCGAGCAGTGGAATGAGTGGAGGAAGGGGCGTCGTGAGCGTCCGGACCTCAGCGAAGCGAATCTTCGCGACGCGCAGCTCAGTGGGGCCCGCCTTAGATGGGCAGACCTCAGCGCCGCGGGCCTCAGGCACGCTATCCTTAACCGAGCAGACCTCAGCATGGCGGACCTCAGTGGGGCTGACCTTAGCCGGGCAAACCTCACCGGTTCGGACCTCACCCGGGCGAAACTCGCCGAGGCGGATCTCCGCCATGCCCGACTTGACCGGGCAGACCTCTCAGGGGCGAACCTTATGGGGGCTGATCTGCGAGGAGCGGACCTCAGCGATGTAAAACTTGACGGGGCGGACCTCAGGGGAACGGACTTCAGCCGGGCAAAACTTAGGAGGGCAGACTTCACCGAAGCTTTCGCCGTTTTGACCTCATTCGCAGACATTGATTTGAGCACTGCTAGGGGTCTCGAAACAGTCGGACACCGCGGCCCCTCCACCATCAGCATTGACACCATCTACAAATCGCGCGGCAAGATTCCCTACGTCTTCCTGCGCGGCTGTGGTGTGCCCGAGAACTTCATCGAATACATGCACTCGCTGGTGGTCAGCCCTATCGAGTTCTACTCCTGCTTCATCAGCTACAGTCACGAAGACAAGCTGTTTGCGCGCCGCCTGCACGATACCCTGCAGGGCCGCGGCATTCGCTGCTGGCTGGACGAAAAGCAGATGCTCCCCGGCGACGACATTTACGAGCAGGTGGACCACGGCATCAAGATGTGGGACAAGGTGCTGCTCTGCTGCTCCCAGCACTCGCTGGCGAGTTGGTGGGTGGATAACGAAATTGATGCCGCCTTCGAAAAAGAACGCCTGCTGATGAAAGAGCGCAAACAGAAGGTGCTGGCGCTGATTCCGTTGAACCTTGACGGCAACCTGTTTCAGTGGGAGAGCGGAAAGGCGAAGCCCGTCCGCTCACGCCTGGCCGCGGATTTTACCGGATGGGAGCAGGACGCGCACAAATTCGAGGCTCAGGTGGAGAACGTCATCCGGGCGCTGCGCACCGACGAAGGCGCGCGCGAGAAGCCGCCGCAGCCGAGGCTGTAGACGAAGAAAATCCCCACCCCAAGCAAAACCGGCTTGGGTAGGGCACCCGGCCGCCAGAGCCGAAGCTGTGGAGGGCCTTCATCACCTTCAAGATATCAACCGGAGCGACAGGCCGCCGATGAACAGCAGGTCCTTCGACTCCGCGCCCGCCCGACCCGCAAAGACAGCGGGTCGGAAAACCGCGCGGTCGCTTCGCTCAGGATGACAGCCACAGAAAGCAGGTCCTTCGTCCAGCTCTTCACGCGTCTAGCTCTTCACGAACAGCAGCGCCGCCGAATTCATGCAGTAACGCAGGCCGGTCGGCCGGGGACCGTCGTCGAAGACGTGTCCCAGGTGGGCGTCGCACTCGGTGCAGAGTACTTCGTCGCGCGTCATGCCGAGGCTGCGGTCTGTATTCTGCTTTACGTTCGGCTTGGCGATAGGCTCCCAGAAACTGGGCCAGCCGGTGCCGGAATCGAACTTGGTCGCCGAGCTGAACAGCGCGTTCTTGCAACAGACACAGCGGAAGATCCCCTTGGCATGGAGGTCCCAATACTGTCCGGTGAAAGCGCGCTCGGTGCCCTGCCGGCGGGTAACGTCATACTGCTCCGGGGTAAGCTGGGCGCGCCATTCGGCGTCGGTCTTGACCACCTTTTTCACCTTCTCCAGGCCGACCTTCTTGCCGGAGTCGTCGAATTCAACCACTTCAACATAGTCCGAGCCGGTGGCGGCGTCGGCTTCGCTGGGATTCAATAAGCTCATCATCGCTGCTCCTGATAGGGATAATAACGTTGTCTTCAGAAACTCTCTGCGGTTGCTCATGGGAAATGCTCGCTCTACGTTCTATGCTGTTTGCTCTTCCACGCTATTCGCCATTGGCTAACCCTGCTATCGCCACTCTGGCGAAAAGCACGGAGCGAAGAGCGAACAGCGGTCCACTTAGTAACTTGACACCTTCGCCTGATACAGATCAGGGAACTCATGCTGCAAGTTCGCCACCTTCGGCAAATCGTTATACCGGATGTAAGGGTTGTCAGGATGTAACGTGGCGTAGTTCTGGTGATAGCTCTCCGCCGGATAGAACGCCTTGAACGCTACGACCTGCGTAACAATGGGACGTGGAAATGCCTTCGCCTGATCAAGCTGTGCAATGTAGGCTTCGGCAATGCGTTTCTGTTCAGCGTTGCCGTAGAAGATGACGGAGCGATACTGCGTTCCCTCGTCAGGTCCCTGACGGTTTAGCTGCGTAGGATCAGTGGCCACGGAGAAGAACACCTTTAGCAACTGTCCATAGGTAATCTTCGATGGATCGTAGACGATCTTTACGGATTCAGCGTGACCTGTCCTGCCCGTGCTGACGATCTCGTACTCGGCAGTATTGGCAGCGCCTCCGGAGTATCCCGACGTAGCGCTGATGACGCCTTTGACATGCTGAAAAACTGCCTGTACTCCCCAGAAACATCCCCCCGCCAATACCAGTGTCTCCTGGCCACTGTTGGCTGCCAGGGGTTCATCGACAGCGGGATTGGGAAGGTTGACTGCGGCCCTGTCGCTGGCAAGGGCGGAAAGTATTAACGCCAAACAAGTTAGGAGTAAGAAAGGGACTGCCAACCGGCGAAAACTCAACATGACCATCCTCCCTCGGACGTTGGCTCCGAGGACACTCAATATCTTAGAGTCATTACAGGGGCAAAAGTTACAGAGAACCATAAGGAGTCAACTCGCGCACAATACGACTCTGCATCTAGAGGTACGAGCGGAAGGGAATTTTGGATTGGATGATTCGCTGGTGGCTCTTCTGCCGTTTGCCCTGCCTGGGGCCATGGCAGTTCTCCCACTTTATTGGGATTGCGCACACTGCGTGACGCGAGTTGCTCCCCTAATCAGCCGGTTTGGCGGTGGTTATTGGCCTTCCGTCCCACTGCGCATACTTACTCGTAGCGCAGGGCCTCCACCGGATCGAGCCGGGCCGCCTTGATAGCGGGATACATACCGAAGAATAGGCCGACGCTGGCGGCCATTGCCACTGCCATTACGATGGCCCATATCGGCACCGATGTCGGCATCGAGGGAAATGCCAACGGCAACAGCGACGCTGCCGCTACGCCGACAAGGACACCGGCAACTCCCCCAAGCCCGGTCAACACCACAGCTTCGGTAAGGAACTGGCGAATGACGTCGCGACGGCGAGCGCCAATAGCTTTGCGTATGCCGATCTCATGAGTACGCTCGGTTACCGACATCAGCATGATGTTCATTACGCCAACCCCGCCCACCAGCAAGCCAATGGAACTGACCACGATGGTCATCAGCGCCACTGTACTCATGATCTGGCGAAACTGATCGGCAATGGCTTCGGAGCTGGAGATGCCGAAGTTGTCGGGCTTGTTGTAGGGAACGTTACGGCGACGGCGCAGCAGTCCGCGAATTTCGTCCTCGGCGGCGTCCTTCATCCCGGGAAGGGCTTCGGCTCCGATAAAGATTTCGTCATGCTCGGGGTAATGTTTGTGGTAACTACCGTAAGGTACTTTGACAACGCGGTCGGCAGTCTCGTCCTTGAAGAGCTGGCCCTTGCGCTTTTCCAGAACGCCCACCACCCGGTAGGGAACTCCCTGCACGATGATGGTTTTCCCCAGGCCGTCGTGGGCGGGGAAGAAGGCCTTGTCAAGTTCATATCCGATGACCGCCACGTCCTCGCGGTGGATGTCTTCGAAGTCGGTAAAGAAGCGGCCTTGAACCACATGCGCGTTGTAAACGTCCTGGTAGGAAGTGGTGGTGCCGGAGTAGTCGAGGTTGGCGATCTCCTTGGAACCGTAGCGCGCGGTGAGCAGAGCGCCGGGCCCTCGATTCTGGGTAGGATCGAAGCGCTCAAACAGCTCGGCGGTCACGCTTTTGACGTGCGGACATTCCGCCAGAATGGCGTTAGCATCCTCCAGAGTCAACGGTTTACGGGCGCGTTCCTCGGGAGTCATGCGGTCGGTGCGAATGCCAATGTTGAAGCGCCAGACGAACAAGGTGTTGGTGCCGTAATCGTCGAGATAGCCGGCGATATCGCGGCTGACGCCCACCAGGATGGAGGCGACAAAAATCATGGCGGCGACCCCGATCACCACCCCCAGTACGGTGAGGAAGGAGCGGGTCTTGTGCTCGCGCACCGTCTCGAGAGCCATCCGCGAATTTTCGCCCAAGTGCATAAGAGCAGTGGTCAGGGGTTAGTGGATAGTGGATCGAATCCACACTATTTGCCAGACATAACGCCATTCCTGCCGGGGTCATGGCACATTGCAAGAATACTGAATAGATAATTTATTAGTAAACAATAACAACCTATCGGCACGCATCCGGCTTGGTTTTGGGCGGGATGGGTCACCCTCGGTTTCCCGCGCTCGTTTCGTCCATCGCCGGGTATCAAGGGCGCGGCTTCAGCCGTGCCGTATGGCGGTTCCTCCTCGCCAGGCTTTAGCCAGGCGCTTCCCTTACGCGGTCACACTATTGTAATCCTGCGATTCCCAGGCATTTGCAAAAGCGCGCATGTATGGGGCGAGCGGGCGGCACAGCGGGACAGGCTGCTGAAAGGCCCCGCTTCTCGGCTGTGCGGCACGAACGAAAGTCGTGCCCCGATACCAAGCGTCGGGGGGGCAAAAAGTCAATCCCTCCCGTCAAGACCCGATTCTAAACCTGTTATTTCGCGGCCTTCTGCTGCTTTCCCGCCAAGGCCAGCTTGTAAGCGACGTAGTACTTATAAATGTTGCTGACGTAGGTCACTGTCTCCTGGCCAATGTCTTTCGCCACCATGAGCTCGACATTGTCGAACCACTTATTGGGATCGAGCCCCTCCGCTGCAGCCTGCTTGCGGAGCCGCGCGATACGATTGGGGCCGGCGTTGTAGCTGGCAAAGACCATCAGGGTCTTGTTCAACTGATCGATGTGGGGATCGTTGAAGTACTGGTCCTCGATGTTGCGCAGCATCTTGACTCCGGCCTGAATGTTGTTGGACGCGGTGGAGACATCGGGCACGCTGATGGGTGGGGCCGCTGCGTACTTGGGGATGACCTGCATGATGCCCACCGATCCGCTGGGGTTCCGCTTCTTCTGGTCGAGCAGCGATTCCTGGTATCCCTGGGCGGCAATCAATAAGTAGTCGAAGCCGTATTGTCCGGCGTATTGCTGGAATAGGCCGCTGAGCTGCTCAAACTTCTTCCTCTCTTCTTCCGAGGTTGAGTTTTTCACCCACTTGGTGTTCTGCAGGTAGCGGCGCACCAGAGTGTTGCCGAACGAAGTGCCCACCGCCCGCGGGGCGATAAATTCATCGAGCAACTGCTTGAGCTGAGGATTGTCCTTGCGCACCGCCCAGGCGGTCTGCTGACCGCTGGCAATCACCAGGTCGGGATGCACGGTGAGGTTCGGCAAGACCTGGGACCACAGCTTGGCGCGAGTGGCGGTGGTGACCGTCGCCGGAATCAGCCCGGCGTTGACCATCTCGACCAGGTCATCGTCCAGCAGGTACTGATCGGCGGCCTTGATTACGATGAGCGGCTTACCTTCCTTTCTCAGTCTTTCGTTCAGTTGCTGCAGGCTCTGATAGTTCACGGTGAGGGGATTAACGAAAATCTCCTTGCCGCCGAGGTCGTTCACGCTGGCCACGTTCCCGAAATCCGGTCCTGACACCACCACCTGCTTCACATCTTTTTCCACCGGAACGGTAAACGCAACCTGCTGCTCCCGCTCCGGCGTAATGACCAGCGCATGGGCGATGAAGTCACCTACGCCCTGCGTCAACGCCGCTTCCACCTGATCGGGACGCAGGGGAATAAAAGAGACCTTTACCTTGAGAGTGCCGGTCTTCATCTTCTGGTTGATGTAGGTTTCGAGCTCGCGCAGGGCCTCGTAGTTGACGCCCATGGGATGTCCCTGGCTGTAGAAGAAGCCGATGGGATTCATCAGCACAATCGCACGAATGTTGCGCCGTTTGAGCATGGCGTCGAGGTCGTCAGTGGAGCGGCCAAACGGCGCCGGCAGGTTGATATTCGTCGGTTGCTGCGTGGCGGCGGGCTGCGCGGGGGCCGGCTGCGAGGCAACACCAGTCGCGGGCGCGGCGTGTTCCTGCGAGGCTGGCTTCTTGCCGCACCCGCCCAGAAAGAATGATGCAGCCAGGCACGTCAGAAGGAGGGCGGTCGTAACGTTACGCGGTTGAATCATCGTCTGTTACCTCGCCGCCTGCGTTATGGTCTGCCAATTCTTTTCTGGCGGAGCCAGCCAGCATTTTACCGCCGATCGTGGAACTTTACTCACGACGCCGCATCGGCCAGCAGCGCCTCGATTTTGGCATCCAGGTCACGTGCGACTTGCAGCGCCTCGGCGCTTCCGTAGGGGGCCAGAAAGCCGGCCATTCTGTCGTAGGAGAGATGCACGCCGTCGGCCCGCTCGTCGATGAGGATGGTGACCGGAGCGTAGGAGGCGGCATCGGGAACATGCTTCGTCATTTCCATCATGACGAGCGGATTGCCGACGACGAGGCGAAGGCTCTTGCGCGCCTCGGCGCCCGGCTGCTTGCGCAGGACTCCGCCGACATCGAAGCGGGCGAACTCGATCAGGCCCGCGGTACCGAGGACTTCCTGCACCGCCGCCTCCAGCTCGGAGAGGCTTTGCGCTTCGGCGATCCTGCTGGACAATGCAGCCCTCTCGGGATGACCGATTGCCCGCTCGATGCCGGCCACGACCTGGTCGAACGATTGGGAAGTCGTGATGACAAAGCGCTCGACCCCGATTTGTCGAACCTGAGTCTTCAGCACGGCTGCTGCTCACGCTCCTGTCACGCGCTGTGGCCGGCGCACTGCATGACTCCAAGGAAGGCGGTCCACGGGCCCACAGTTTCGCGGTATTGATGGGCCATGATCCTAGAGATCTGATGCAGATGCGTTAAGTCATGAGCGGCCCAGGTGGCCAGAAGCTGGGACAGAGTAACGGCTCCGAGCGCAGGATGCCGTCCGCGCCGCTCCAGGTCCTCCGGCCGCAGATTCAAAGAGCGCAGTTCGTCCAGATTTTCTGCACGTAAAACGGCGAACTCATCCAGCAGTTGCCCCAACGACTTGTCCTGGCTCTCGCGCGCTTGCGCCCAGCGGTCAAAGCGCTCAAAGGGCCGGGCCTCACCTACCTGAAGAATCAATTTCGTGCGCACCATCCAGTCGGTGCGTTCGCCGTGAATCAGGTGGCCGACGACATCGAACGCGCTCCAGGTGTTTTCGCCTTCGTTTTGGAGCGTCCAGGTCTCAGGCAGATCGCGCAGCAGCGCATCGAGGGCCGCGGGGGTACGAGCGAGAAGCGAGATGGTGTCCTGCAAGTTATGGTTGGTCACGCCTTTGGACTTCGTTTCATCAGCATTTTGTGCCGTCCCTACTGGACTCGAATTTCTTGCTCACTTACCCAGCATTCCGCCTTCGGCTCCATGCTGGGCCAGGCTATTTCGCCCCCCAGGCTGTTCTGGTCAGCGGTAGGCTTCGCGCCGATGGAGGACGCGGCGCACTTCGATGGCGTCAGCAGCAGCGACAAAGAAGAGCCTGTAATCGGCGATGCGCAGCCGGAGTTCCATCGCGTCCTTGAAGCGCCTTCACGTCGCCCTCGCCCGACTCAGCGAAGCGCTGCAGGGCGGCAAAGACACCAACGCAGTGGGCTTGTCCAGCCGGCGGACATCGGCCTTGGCAGCTTCGGTCCAAACGATCCGCGAGCTTTATTACAGCGGTCGATCTCTTCCTGGGTGATCCCGAGCTCCGCCAATACTCGCTCGTGAGGGATGGGCTCATTGTGTTTCAGCCATTCACCAGCTTCATCGAGCGCCTTGATCTCTTCCTCGCTGATCGATTCGTCCTCACGGGGGGCGCGGGCGATGGCGCGGGCCACCGGATCGGTCATCACCTGGAGCAGATGAACAACGGCCGAGAGCTGGCCAGCATCGAGCTGGTCCAAAAGCTGTTGCGCCTGCTGTTTCTCGTTCGCGGGTGCCATCGAAAATAGTCTACCAAACGGTGGCTAGAATCTAACTTGCGCGTCTATCCGCTGGGGCTCTCTGAGTGAACCCGCGCTTTGACATTTCAGGGGCTAAAGCGAGAACCTCTGCCGTCCCTATGGGACTCGGATTTCCTTCCTCACCTGACCCAGCATTCCGCCTTCGGCTGCATGCTGGGCTGGACTGCGCCGCCCTACGGGCTGATGTTTTGCTCGTTTCCGTCTACGTCGCGAACCATGCTTTAGTTCTCAGGGGCTAAAGCCCGGTTCCTTTCCCTTGTCCCTTGCATTACGGCACGACTAAAGTCGTGCCCTGATACAAACATTGAACGTCCCTGACATCTGCGAGACCCATCCACCGACTGCCACCCTAACTTACTAACCCCTAGCCCCTAACCCCTAACCCCTAGTTCTCAAACCTCAACGCCTCGATGGGATCGAGCCGGGCCGCCTTGCGCGCGGGATAGACCCCGAAGAACACGCCCACGGCGGAGGAAATTCCGATGGCCAAGACCACCGCCGAAACGGGCACCGCCATGGGGACGGGCGTGGTGTTGCGGACGACGACCGCCAGCAGCCAGGCGATGGTGACCCCGATGGCGCCACCCACCAGCGCCATCACCGTGGACTCCACCAGAAACTGGAGCAGGATGTCGCGCCGCTTGGCGCCGAGCGATTTTCGGATGCCGATCTCGCGGGTGCGCTCGGTCACCGAAGCCAGCATCACGTTCATGATCACGACCCCGCCGATCACCAGGAAAATGGACACCAGGCCCACCATGCCGGAGGCCAGGGTGCCGGTCAGGTTCTTCCACAGGTCCATGAGGTTGTCGCTGGCCAGGATGCCGAAATTGTCCTGGTCGTTGGGCGCGAGATGGCGGCGAGCGCGCAGCAGGACGCGGGCTTCTTCGCGGGTGCGGGCCATCCACTCCGGCCCACGCGCCTGGATGTTGATGGTCAGGGTCTGGTTGCGCCCATACATCTTCAACCAGCTCTCGATGGGAATGTAGACGAAGTTGTCCTGCGACTGGCCGAAGGTGCTGCCCACGGTTTTGGCGACACCCACAATCTGGAATTCTTCGCCGTCCAGGTTGATGGTCTTGCCCAAAGGATCGGAATTGGGGAAAAGTTTATTGGCAACATCGGCGCCGATCATGGCGACCATGGCGCGATGCTCATTGTCGCTATCGATGATGTAGCGCCCGGTTGCTGGCTCTTCCACGTCCATGTCGCCGATGTTGGCGGTGACGCCGCGGATGCTGACGTCCTCCACGCTCTGCCGCCCGAAGTGGACGACCCCGTTGTGGCGGGCCTCGACGCCGACCGCCTTGGGCAGCTTGAGATTATCGCGCAGCGCTTCGAAGTCCTCCCAGGTAATGTCGCGGTTGCGGCGCGCCGCCTTGACCAGTTCCTGGGCATCGCTGATGATGGGAAACTTTTCCACCAGGAACACGTTCGAACCCAGGTTGGCGATGCGGCTGGCGAAATACCCGTTCATGCCGCTGACCAGGGCGACGACCAGGATGAGGGTGGACACCGACAGGATCACGCCCAGCAACATCAGGAAGGAACGCAGCTTGTGGGCGCGCATGTTCTGCAGCGCAATCAAGGCCGGCTCTCGGAAGGAGTGACCGTGGGCCAGCTTCAGACGGGACTTCTGGGAGGCGGAATCCATGAGTGCAAGAGACAAATTCCAGTCTGACTATTCTACGTGTCCGGCAGGCATTAGCGAAGGTTGGTGACTGGAACGGGGGTTGCTGCGCGACGAGAGGCTGAATTCAGGGGGCAGAGGAGATGGATAAGGTGTTCGCCCTCCATCACGTTCACTTTCCTCCAGCTCGGACCGGCCATTTCCTGGGACGGCTTCACCGCCCGAATCCTTCCAGGCGCTTTTTGTTGGAGCCCAGGTTGGGGTCTCCGGAAGCAAAGCGCCCGACGCCGACGACGTTCGCCCGCGACGCCGTGCCATGGCACGCCGCTAGCTTTCTGCGCCTCATCCGCACTTTCCCGTTCCGTGACATGCCCTGCCCTTCGATGAGCAGTTGCCTGGCTCGGCGAGTTCGCCGTCGGGGCCGATGCAGTTCTGGGTGTGCATACACCAGAAGAGGCCATCATTGGAGGGAGGCACCGAGGGATCGTGTTCGGCCAGGATGAACTGACCCTTCCAGCGGAGGGCCGGACAGAGGTCTTCGCGGTTGGTAGCAAAGCGATCGGCGTCGGGCATCGGCATCATGCGGCACCTCCGGAGCTTTGGCCTGCAGATTGAAGAATGGCGCGCTTCACCGCCACCTTGGCCAGGGTGATCTTGTACTTGTTGTGGCTGAGCGCCTTGGCCTTGGCGAGGGCGGCGTTGGCGGCGGCCATGGCCGTCTCGGGCGTCACGGATTTGCCAATCAGCGCCTGAGCGGCTTCTTGCGAGATCCAGGGAATCGGCGCGACGTGTCCCAGCACCACGCGGGCGCTCTTCACGGTATTACCGTCCGTCTCCAGCGTGACGCAAGCCTGGGCCAGCGGCCACTCGAAGGCGGCCCGTTGCCGGACTTCGTAGGAAGCTGCCTTCAGGTTCTGTGCAGGCGGCGGGACGAGGATTTCGATGACCATCTCGCCCGGCTTGAGGTCGTGTTCGAGTTCCGTGCTCGACTTGGGGATGACAAAGAAGTTCTCCAGGGGCAACTCGCGCACGCCGCTGCCCGGCGCGCTGGCTGAATAGAGGCGAATCTTTGCACCGTAGGCAATGAGCGCGGGCGCAAGCGTGGAGGGGCTGACAAAGTACGCCGGACCGTCGTTGCCCAGGATGGCCGCGTAACGGTTATCGCCCTGGAGCACCATGGATTTGCCGTCCGGCGTGGTGGGCATGAGTCCCAGGCCGTTGCGGAAATACCAGCAGCGGGGACGCTGGCACATGTTGCCGCCGATGGTGGCGAGGTTGCGAATCTGAGGACTGGCAGCCTCCAGCAGCGCTTCGGTCAGCATGGGATAAGCAGCGAGCTCGTTGGACTCAAGGAGTTCGGCGATGGTGGTGAGCGCGCCGATGCGCAGTCCATTGCCGGCGTGGAAGGTGGCGCCGCGCAGCCCGTCGATCTGCTTGATGTTCACCAGGCGATTGGGAGTGACGACGTCGTCCTTCATCAGCGCCAGCAGATCGGTGCCGCCGGCGAGGATGGAACCTTGCTGGCCAAGCAGGGTCGCGACCTGCTCTTTCTTGGTAGGGGTGACATATTCAAAGCCTTGCATTCGCCCTCCCGATTACGTCCTTAGGACAAAACCGCAGCCTAGAACGCAGATTCCTCGCGGGCTGAAGCCCGCTCGGAATGACAAGAAACGAAGTGCCCTCTACGGCGCACCTGAAGGCGCGCCCCTTCAAATCTATCCGTGTGTCCCATCCTCCAGCGCTTCCAGCACGCGGTCCGGGGTGAGCGGCAGGAAGGGCACGCGCACCCCGATGGCATTGGCCACCGCATTGGAAATCGAAGCGCCGGGCGAGACCACGGGCGGCTCAGCCAATCCGATGACGCCGCGCTCGTCATAGCCCTTGCCGGTCATCATGTGCACCTTCAGCTCGCCGATGTCGGAGATGCCGGCGATGCGATAGAACTCCATGTTGGGATTCAACATGCGCCCGGTCACGGGATCGAGGATCTTCTCCTCATAGAGGGCGTAGCTGATGCCCATGATGAGCGCGCCCAGCACCTGGCTCTCGGCGGTCTTCACGTCGACGACCAGGCCGCAGTCCTGCACCGCGACCATCCGGTTGACGCGCACGATTCCGGTTTCGGTGTCCACCGAGACATCGGCCATCTGCACGCCGCCGACGCCGCTGTTGGTCAGATCGGGCGGCTTCGACTTGTCGGGATTCTTGCCGCGCACGGTGAGAGGCATGGCGCCCATCTTCGAGCAGGCATCCTTCCACGACAGGCTGCGGCTGGGGTCGCTCTTCACCCGTACGGTCGCATTTACCGCTTCCAGCTCCCCGGGCTGGGCTTTCAACGCCGGAGCCACTTTGGCGAAGAGCTGGTTGCGGGCATCCACGGCGGCGCGCCGCGTGGACGAGGTCACACCCCCGCTGGTGGTGCTGCCGCCGCTCGCGCCGGAGACGGGATAGCGGCTGTCGCCGATTAAAAGCTTGACATCCTCCATGGGAATGCCCAGCGCATCGGCGGCGACAATGATGATGATGGTGCGGCAACCGGTGCCCAGGTCCTGGGTGGCCATCTTGATCTCAACCGAGCCGTCGGGATGAATGGTGAGATCGCAATCGCTGTTGTGTCCGCGTCCGCCCCAGGTGTGCATGGAGAGCCCCAGCCCGCGCTTTACCGGGCCCGCATTCTGATCGCCGCGAGGATGCCAGTTCTTCTTCCACTCCATTAACTCGGCCGCAATCGGCAGCTCGTCGCGGTAGATGTCGGCACGCTTGCCGGTGAGTTCGAGATTGCGCGTGATCAAGTCGTAGGGGTCCATCTTCATCTTCGCCGCTAGATCTTCGATGGCGCTCAGGGTAATGACTGCGGCCTGGGGATGGTTGGGTGCGCGCCAGGCACGCGCGCTGCCCTGGTTGGTGGCGATGGCGACATTCTGCTTGCGCTGGTTGGGGACCTCGAAGATGTAGGGCAGCGGAGGCGTGCCGCCGCCTCCCATCCCGCCAGTCCCCCAGGAACGCGATTCCCAGGCAATGAGCTTGCCGTCTTTGTCGGCGGCAATCTTTACTCGGCCATATCCTGAGGGACGCATGCCTGCGACCTCCTGCTCGGCAGCGCGATCGAGCATGATCTTCACCGGCTTGCCGCCAGCCGCCTGGGACAAATGAGCGGTGGTCATGCCCCAGCGGTCAGGGCTGAATTTACTGCCGAATCCGCCGCCAATGTACTGCTGAAGAACCTGCACATTGCCAGCGGGAATGTTCAACGGTCCCGCCATCTGGGCGGCGATACCGGAGAGGTTCTGGGTCGAGATGTGGACGACTAAATCCTTGTCGCCAGTCCACTCCGAAGCCTGGCCGTGGGTTTCGAGGCAGCAATGGGTGATGCAGGATGCGCCGTACAATCCTTCGACGATGGCTGAGGCGGAAGCGAACGCCTTATCGGGATCGCCCTGCGTCTGCACGGCAGTTTTTTTGTAGGGAGAGGTGGAGGCCTTTCCTTCCGCGTACTTTGCGCTGCGCAGCGCCTCTACAACCTTGGGACTAACGCCCGCCTCCTGCGCGGCTTTCAGATATTTGTCGTCGGGCTTGAAGCTGATGCCGTTCTTCCGGATGTCCGCGATCACCTGTTCGTCGGGGACCTGGTTGTCCTCCATGTCTTCGAAGTCATCGCGACTGATGGGGCCATTATTGGCCGCGATGTTCTTGGGAGGTTCAGCATCGGAGACAAAATGCGGCAGCACCTCATACTGCACCTTGATGGCGCGGACGGCATCTTCAGCAGTCGATTCATCTACCGCTGCGACGCCGGCGATCTCGTCGCCCGCCCAGAAAATTTCCGTTCCCGGCTGTTGAATGATCCTTACCGCCTTGACTCCCGGCATCTTCTCGGCGGCGCCGATGTCGATGCTGGTGATGCGCGCGTGGGCGTAGGGGGAGCGCAGAATCTTACCGGCCAGCAGGCCGTCGGGATTGTAGTCGTAAGTGTATTTCGCCCGGCCCGAAACTTTCACCGGACCATCCACTCGTGAAATGCGCTTTCCCAGTAGCGGGCGCGTTGCAGGATTGGGCCATTGATAATCGCTCATGACGGCCTCCCTTCCGGGTTGGTAGCCAAAGCGACGGCGCGAATTCCGTCGTAGGTTCCGCAGCGACAGTAGTTGCCGCTTAGTTCATGGCGAATGTCTTCGGCAGTAGGTTTGGGATGCTGCTCCAGGAAGTGGGTGGTAGCGACGATGAATCCCGGAGTGCAGAAGCCGCACTGTTGCGCGTCGTGGTTGACGAAAGCCTGCATGATCGGGGTCAGGGCGTCGCCTTCGGTGAGGCCCTCGATGGTAGTGATCTTCTTTCCCTGTGCGTCGATGGCCAACACGGAACACGCGTAAACCGTCTTGCCGTCCATCAGCACCGTACATGCGCCGCAGACGCCGCGATCGCAGACGCGTTTCGCGCCGGTCAAATTGAAGTTGTCGCGCAGGGCATCGAGCAACGTCACTCGTGGTTCAAGTTGTGCATTGAGCTTTTTGCCGTTCACCATGAGCTCGACCGGGACCTTGCCGGGGCCCTCAACTGGGACATCTTCCCCGGCGGCCCGCACTACCGTGGGACCGACCAGCAGCGGCACGGCAACACCGATGCCGGAAATCTTCATGAAATCGCGGCGGGTTACGCCCGAGGTTGATTCGGGCTTGGGCGGACCGTCATCTTTCATGGCGCCTCCATCCTTGCAGTTTGCGAGTATAACTCCGGGAGCTGTGGCTTGGCACTAAAGAGGGGCGGAGAGCCTTGGGGGATGGGTTGAACCCAAAGACGGCGGCCCAGTCAGGGCCGCCGGCAGGACGAACACAGGGTGCGTTCGCGACTTACTTCTTCAAGGTGCGGATATAGGAAACGAGCTCTTTGATCTGGTCGTCGCTCAACTTGCCCTTATAAGCCGGCATTTTGCCTTTGCCGTTGGTGATAGCGCTCGTAAGGTCGGCATCCGACATTTTCTGGACGTCAGCGCTGCCGAGGGGCTTGGTTCCCATCGCGGGCTTGCCGGCGCCATCGGCCCCGTGGCACATGGCACACTTTGCCTTGAAGGTGTCCGCACCCCCCTGGGCCGCGGCCATCGGTGGCAGAGTCAACGTAACGATCAAGCTGAACAGCGCAACTACTAGAAGCACTCTCATGGTCATGGTTAATCCCTTTCGTCGCCAAAGGCCCTCAGAGGGGCGAGATATGTACAAAAGCGCCGCAAAACCGCGACGAAGGTAATCTACTCCCCGAAACCGGTTTTCGCCATACCACTTCGGGAGAAATCCGCGAAAAAAAACACGGCCAGCGGGTGATATGCCGCTAAGCTCAGCCATGCACCCCTGACGGGCCAGACTTAAGCCATTGAATATAAATTGGTTTAGCAACAAGTTGCCGAGCGAAAAGGTTTGGCACTCCTGGTGCTTGTACTTCATTGACCGCAACTTTGCGAGATTTGCAGGAGAGTGGACTCGTGGAACCGACCCTGGCCGTAATCGGAGTTAATTTTCGGACGTCGCCCGTGGCCGTCCGCGAGCGATTCTGGATCAGCGAATCCCGGCGTTACGAAGCCCTGCGTCAACTGGTAAGGTCGGAGGGCATCGAAGAAGTCATTGTTCTGGTGACCTGTAACCGCACCGAGTTCATTCTGTGGGCGAGCGACGTTCCCACCGCAGCCAACTCCGTGCTGCGCTTCCTGACTCAGGAGTACCAGCTCCGACTCTGCGAATGGTCACACTTTTATCGCTTGATGGACGACGTTGCCCTTACCCACATTTTTCGTGTCGCGTCCAGCCTGGATTCGATGGTCCTGGGCGAGCCCGAGATCACCGGGCAGGTCAAGCAAGCCTGGGCGCAAGCCCAGGAAGCTGGCACGACCGGGCGCTTCCTGGACTCAGTGATGCAGAAGGCGTTGACGGTATCCAAGCGGACGCGCACCGAGACTGCGATCGGCTCGTCAGCGGTTTCCATTCCTTACGCTACGGTGGAGCTCTCGCGCAAGGTGCTCGGAGAACTCAAGGGCCGCGAAGTTTTGTTGATCGGCGCGGGAAAGATGAGCGACCGCGCGGCGCACTATTTGATGAAGGCCGGCGCCAACAATGTGAAAGTGATGAACCGTACCCTGGACCGCGGCGAGGAGATGGCGAGGCAACTGGGGGCCACGGCAGTTTCGTTCGAAGACCGGGCGCAGCACTTCAAGACCGCCGACATTATCGTGAGTTCCACGGCATGTCCGCATTACATTCTCAGCCGCCAGGAAGCGGAAGAGATTGCCCGGCAGCGCCACCACCAGCCGATCGTCATGATCGACATCGCCGTGCCGCGGGACATCGATCCGGCAGTGCGTGAGGTTGCAGGTGTTCACCTTTTTGACATGGACGATCTTGAGCAAGTGGTGCAGCGCAACGCCGTGGGACGGCAGGCTGCCGCCGAAGCTGCGGAGAAGATCGTGCACGAGGAAGTGCAGGGCTTTCGGCGTAAACTGATGGCAGAGCGGGTTGTGCCCACCATCGTCGCCCTGCGTCAACGTCTCGATGAGCTTTGCCGGCAGGAACTGGAAGTACTTCGCAAGGAATTTGGTCCCTTCACGGAAGACCAGGACCAGGCGCTTGCGACCCTGACGAACCACATTACCCAGCGCATCGCCGGTTCTCTGGCGCGTGAATTGAAGGAGCTTCCAGAGAGAGACGAACAGGACGTGATGACCGCAGCGGTCAGCCGCCTGTTCCAACTGGAACGGCCCGTGCTAGCAGCCGGCTCCGAGAACTAGATATCGAAGGAGTAGAAATGCCACCATCGGCAGACAATACGAACAAGAACACCTTAGGTTTCACCAGCGTGCAAGCTTATACGCTGGCGGTGATCACGCTGGCTATCGGCATCGCAGTCGGCTACTTTGCCCGGGGATCGGCCCCAGTGTCCGCGCCCACCGAGAGCGCACAAGCCGCATCCGCTCCTGCGGGCATGGGCGGTGGCGCCATGGGCGGAGCTCAACTGCCAGGTATTGGCAGCGGCCAACAACAGCAAGCCGCCGCTTCACCAGAGGTGCTGGCGAAAGCCGCCGAGCCCCTACTGGCGCAGTTGAAGACGAATCCCAACGATTTCGACACCCTGGCAAAACTCGGCAACATCTACTATGACGGGCAGTCCTATCCGCAAGCCATTGACTACTACGAAAAGGCCTTGAGCGTTAATGCGGACAACGCCGACGTCCGCACCGACTTGGGAACGGCTTACTGGTACACCGGCAATCCCGACAAAGCCATCGCGAATTTCGAAAAAGCGCTGGCCATCCGCCCCAACCACCCGGGCACGCTGTTTAACCTGGGAATTGTGAGATGGCAAGGCAAGAAAGATCCCAAGGGCGCGATTGTGGCCTGGGAAAAGCTGTTGCAAACCAATCCTGACTATCCCCAGAAAGACCAGGTACAAATGTTGATTGAGCGCGCCAAGATGCACAGTTCCGGCGCAGCCACAACCAAGGGTTAACGAAGCGAGAGCACTGCACTCATTGTAAGAAGTAGGGGCACGCCAGGCATTGCGTGCCCCATTTTTCTGCAGTTCGGCGTCAGCGCGATCAACGACACTTCAAGATGCCCTGCATTCAGTAATGCGGTATCCTTTTGGCCAGCTTTAGTGGGGGGAAACATGAAACTCATTACCATCGCAACCCTGGTGTTGGCATGTGGCCCGGCTGTTGTCGCGCAGACGAATGCACCGGCCGAGACGGCAAGCAACCCCGTAGTCAGCACGGTGCGTCAGCTCGAACAGCGACAGGCCAAGAACCTGATTGGCGCCGCCGAGGAGATGCCGGCCGACAAGTACAGCTACCATCCCACGCCGGAGCAGATAAGCTTTGCTCACCTGGTGATCCACGTGGTGGAAGCCAACTACGGTTCATGCGCGCGCGTTGCCGGCGAGCAGCCGCGCGAGGTGAAGTTGAGCGAAACCGATTCCAAGGAGACGCTAACCAAGGCGACGAGGGATTCATTTGCCTACTGTGAGCAGGTGCTGGCCAAGGCGGACGATTCTACGCTTGGCCACGCGGTCGCCTTCCCGGGCGGGCGTACCGCCACGCGCGCCGCGGCGCTCATTTATCTTGTGACGGGCTGGGCCGACCACTATGCCGGAGAAGCCATGTATCTGCGGCTCAATGGCCTGCTGCCGCCCAGCGCGCAGAAGGCGCCGAAGTAGCTATTCCGGCTTCACGACGATTAGCTCGAAGCTACCTGGCACCATGGCTGGTCTCTGTCCGGGAGCAGGAGGTTTCGCCTCACGTTGCGCGGTGACCAAATAGGCCACGTTGTCCTCGTAATCCATGGCCATCGTCCGCGCGCCTTTCGCGGTCGCGAGCTCCTGGGTCACCGTGTACTTGTCGGGCGTATCTTCGTGGATCACGATCAATACTCCCTCGCCGCAGGACATGAAGACCTCCCGGGTATTCGGATTGAATCTCCCGGCGTCCACCCCCTCGCCGATGGGGACGGTGGTCACGACTTTGCCGCTCTCGGAATCCACCACGGCCATCAACTTGTTGCCGCAGCCGGCGAACAGGCGATGATGGACCCTGTCGAAGGCCAGCGCGCTGGGCTCCTCGCAGGGGCCGAGCGGCCACCGATTCAAGACCGCGAGCTTGTTGGCGTCGATTTCGGCAATCTCACTCTTGTCTTCGATGTTGACGAGGACTTTGCCCTTCAGGTCGGTCGCTGGAAACTCCGGTTTGCCACCCAGCGGAATGGTGCCTAGAACTTTGCCGCTGGCCGCGTCGAAGACGGTGGAATCTTTGCTGCGAGCGTTGAAGGTAAATACGTGTTTGGTGAAGGGGTCGTACAGGATGGCGTCAGGCCGCTCGCCGACCTTCACGCTGTCCAATTTCTTGAGCGTCTTGAGGTCGAAGACGGTGACTGTGTTATCGCCGCCGTTGCTGATGAATCCCCGCTCCAGTTCGGGTGCTAGCGTTACCCCGTGGATCCCGGAGAGGTCGGGGATGTCGTCGGTCAACTTTCAGAGTCTTGGTGTCAACCACCATGACGTGCGTGCCGCGGGTGATGAACAGGCGATGAGCGTCTTTGTCGTAATAGAGATAATCCCAGCCACCCTCGCCGCCGAGCTTTACGGTGTTGGTCACTTTGTATTGCTTCTGTGCGAAAGCGGGAACAGTTGCAAGCACGGCGCCAGCGATTAAGAGCGCGAGAACACGTTTCATTTCCATCTCCTGGGCATCAACAGGCTGAAGGCGGAAGGCCCGAAAGGTCACGTCAGCCGCATTTCAAATAGTAACCCGTCGGCTGGTGGTGCTGCTGGGCTGGGGGCATGACGGGAGGGAAAGCGGTCTTGGCCCAAGGCGGGACCGGCCCATTTGCGTCCATGGCAACAACATAACGTGACCTACATCACCGACAACCCTCGCGGGATTGCCTAAGCTGAACCTGAATGGTGGTGTCCAATGGGAACACTGCGGGCCGGGACTGACGAGTCTCCGCAGGTCGGCGACAGGGTCGTTCTTGAGCGGGCCCATCTGGAGCACCTGCTTCAGGCGTTGGTTGATCGCGGCTACGAAGTCATCGGACCTGCGCTTCACGAAGGCGCGATTGTCTACGACCGCCTCGCCTCCACCGAAGAACTGCCTGCGGGATGGACGGACGAGCAGTCCGGGGGAAAGTATCGGCTGAAGCCCCGTCCAGACGGCGCCCTGTTCGGCTATGTTGTCGGTCCGAATTCCTGGAAGAAATTTTTGTATCCGCCGGTGCAGCGGCTTTGGCAGGCGCGCAACGGAAAGGGACTGCATGTTCTGCCGAAGGAAGAACATGCGCCGCTGAAGTACGCTTTCTTTGGGGTGCGCGCTTGCGAATTGCACGCCATCGCCGTCCAGGACAAAGTATTTCTTAAAGGCCAATTCGTTGACCCAAATTACAAGGCACGGCGAGAGAGCCTGTTTGTCGTAGCTGTCAATTGTGGCCAGGCTGGCGGCACTTGCTTTTGCGCCTCGATGAATACCGGCCCGAGGGCAACTTCCGGCTACGATCTGGCGCTCACTGAACTGCTCGAGGAAGAGCGGCACCGGTTCCTGGTGGAAGTTGGAACGGCCTGCGGTGCGGAGGTCTTGTTAGCAGTTCCGCATCGTCCGGCCAGCGATGCCGACAAGCAACTTGGTGAGCGCCTGTTGCAGGAAACCGCGCACAACATGGGCCGTCACCTGGACACGTGCGGGATCAAGGAACTGCTCTACCGCAACTACGAACATCCGCAATGGGACGCGGTGGCGGAGCGATGCTTGTCGTGCGCGAACTGCACCATGGTTTGTCCAACCTGTTTCTGCACCACGGTAGAGGACGCGACCGACCTGACCGGAAAGCACGCTGAGCGCTGGCGGCGTTGGGACTCGTGTTTCACGGTGGACTTCTCCTACATTCACGGCGGAAGCGTGCGTGCTACGCCAAGATCGCGCTATCGCCAATGGATGACGCACAAACTCGCCACCTGGATGGACCAGTTTGGCGTTTCCGGCTGCGTAGGTTGTGGCCGCTGCATCACCTGGTGTCCGGTGGGAATTGATATTACGGTCGAGACCGGGGCCATCCGTGCAAGCGACCTGGTGAAGGCGCCGGCAGACCAGAGCAGGGACTCGGCATGATACACACACTTGAACCGATTCTCCGGGAGCATCCTTTCTTTTACGGCATGGCGGATAGCCATATCCAGCTCATCGCCGGATGCTCCAAGAACGTGCGCTTTGACGCGGGAGACGTGATCTTTCGGGAGGGCGAGCCGGCCGACCAGTTTTATCTCGTCCGCGAGGGCCTGGTGTCGGTGCAGCTCGTAATCCCCCATCGCGGGCTCACCACCCTGCTCACTGTGGGCGAAGGAGAGGTCATGGGCTGGTCCTGGCTGTTTGCTCCGTATCGTTGGCGCTTTGATGCGCGAGCCCAGAGGCCCACGCATGCCCTGGCATTTGACGGCAAGTGCCTGCGCGCCAAGTGCGAGGAAGACCACAGTCTCGGCTATGAGATTTACAAGCGGTTCATGCAAATCGTGACCGAACGTCTGGAATCGACCAGACTGCAGTTGTTGGATCTGTATGCCAACCACGCTTGAGCAACCCGTAGTGGTGCCCGCAGGCCAGATGCTCGACCCGATGCTACCCGAGCCTTACCGCATTCAGGCCGTAAAGCAAGAGACGGACGACACTTTTACCCTGGAACTGCTTCCTCAAGATTCGGGCAACGGTTTCTCCTTCGCGCCGGGCCAGTTCAACATGCTTTACGTTTTCGGGGTAGGAGAAGTACCAATTTCCATCAGCAGCGACCCTAACGATGCGCCGCGGCTGAAACACACGACTCGCGTTGTGGGCATCGTGACCAAGGCAATGCGGCACCTGAAGCGCGGGGAAATCATGGGGATTCGCGGCCCATTCGGGACGCATTGGCCGGTGGAAGAGGCTGCCGGGCGGGACGTGGTGATTGTGGCCGGCGGCATTGGATTGGCGCCGCTGCGTCCGGCGCTGTACCGCCTGATGGCCGAACGAGAGAAGTACCGCAAGATCGTTCTGCTTTACGGCACCCGCACTCCCGAGGACATGTTGTATCGCCAGGAGCTGAAGCAGTGGCGCGGCAAGTTCGATCTGGAGATCGAGGTCACGGTCGATCGGGCGGCCAGCAGTTGGCGCGGCAATGTGGGGGTGGTGACCACCATGATCCCCCGCGCCCCCTTCGACCCGTCGAACACCTTGGCCATGGTTTGCGGTCCGGAAGTGATGATGCGCTTCACCGTGATGGAACTGCTGAAGCGCGGAGTGGCGCCGGAGTGCACCTACCTGTCGGTGGAGCGCAACATGAAATGTGGCATCGGCTTTTGCGGTCATTGCCAGTATGGTCCAACGTTCGTCTGCAAGGATGGTCCGGTCTTCGCGTATCCCAGCATCGCGGCCATTCTTGGCAAATCGGAGATTTGACATGGGGCCACGCAAACCCAAGCTCGCGGTCTGGAAGTTCTCCTCCTGCGACGGCTGTCAGTTGAGCCTGCTCGATTGCGAAGACGAACTGCTCGCAGTGGCTGACGTGGTGGAAATAGCCAACTTCCCGGAGGCCTCGCGCGCAGTCGTCAAAGGTCCTTACGACCTTTCGCTGGTGGAAGGTTCCATCACCACGCCCCACGATGCCGAGCGCATCCACGGCATCCGGCGGGCTTCGAAGTTCCTGGTGACGATTGGCGCCTGCGCCACGGCAGGTGGCATTCAGGCGCTGCGCAATTTCAAGGACGTGAAGGAATTTACCTCGATTGTGTATGCCCGGCCTGACTATGTCGAAACCCTGAAGAAATCCACACCCATCACGGACCATGTATTCGTCGATTTCGAACTCCGGGGATGCCCTATCGACAAGTATCAGTTGGTCGAGGTCCTCAGTGCGTTTCTGAACGGACGCAAGCCGAACACGCCGCCGCACAGCGTCTGCGTGGAATGCAAACAGCGCGGCACGGTTTGCGTGATGGTCGCGCATGGCACACCCTGCCTCGGCCCGGTGACCCAGGCTGGTTGCGGCGCGCTCTGCCCCGCCTACACCCGGGGATGTTATGGATGCTTCGGGCCGAAAGAGACGCCGAACACGTCAGCGCTCAGCGCGTGGTGGACCCAGATGGGAGTGAGCGACCACGACCTGATGCGGGTCTTCCGGGCATTCAACGCTTATGCAGAGCCTTTCCGCAGAGAGAGCGAGGCGCATGAAAAGTAGGACCATCAAAGTCGACTATCTTGCGCGCGTCGAAGGCGAAGGTGCCCTCACGGTGAAAATCAAGGGCCAGGAGGTGACCGACGTCAAGTTCAGGATCTTCGAGCCACCGCGCTTTTTCGAGGCATTTCTGCGCGGCCGCAAGTTCTACGAAGCCCCCGACATCACCGCCCGCATCTGCGGCATCTGTCCGGTCGCGTATCAGATGAGCGCCTGCCATGCTCTGGAAGACGCCTGCGGAATCAAGATAACCGGTCCCATCCGCGAGCTGCGCCGGCTGCTCTACTGCGGCGAATGGATCGAGAGCCATGCGCTGCATGTCTATCTGCTGCACGCTCCCGATTTCCTTGGCTACGAAGACGCCATCCGCATGAGCAAGGACCATCCGGACGAGGTGAAACGCGGGTTGCGGCTGAAGAAGGCCGGCAACGAGATTGTGCGCTTGCTTGGCGGACGGGAAATCCACCCCATCAATGTGCGCGTCGGGGGCTTCTACAAAGTGCCGGGAAAGAAAGAATTTTCTGCGCTTGCCGAGGAGCTGAAGTGGGCCTGCGACGCTGCGCTCGAAACCGTGCGCTGGGTGGCCACCTTCGCCTTCCCGGACTTCGAACGCGACTACGAATTCGTTGCCCTGCGGCACCCCGAGGAATATCCGCTCAACGAAGGACGCCTGGTCTCAAACAAAGGACTGGACATCGCGGTGCGCGAATTCGACCAGCACTTTGTCGAGGAACACGTTGCCCATTCCAATGCGTTGCAGGCGCGGTTGAAGGAACGAAATTCATACTTCGTCGGCCCGCAGGCGCGTTATAACCTCAACTTCGATAAGCTTTCGCCAAATGCACAGGAAGCCGCCCGCAGCGCCGGTCTGGGACCAGAGTGCCGCAATCCTTTTCAGAGCATCGTCGTGCGCAGCGTGGAGATGGTATACGCGTGCGATGAGGCGTTGCGCATCATCGATCACTACGAGATGCCAGACCAGCCGGCGGTGAAGGTTGAACCGCGCGTCAGCACAGGTTGCGCCTGCACCGAAGCGCCGCGCGGAATCCTCTATCACCGCTATCGCCTCGACGACCGCGGAGTCATTGTGGACGCCAAGATCGTTCCGCCCACCTCGCAGAACCAGAAGACCATCGAGGGCGACCTTGGACAATTTGTCGAGGCCCACCTTGCCCTGCCCAAGGACAAGCTGCAGTGGCAGTGCGAACAAGCTGTCCGTAACTATGACCCTTGCATTTCCTGTGCGACCCACTTTCTGAAGCTGCACATCGAACGCCAATGACAGCCGGGCGTACAGAAATTGTCGTTATCGGCGTGGGCAACGAATATCGCCACGATGACGGAGCTGGGATTGCCGTCGCACGCCGCCTGCGAGAGGTGTCGCCTGCCGGAGTGACGATTCTGGAAGAAAGTGGCGAGGGCGCCGCTTTGATCGACGCCTGGCAGGGGGCTACATGGCTGCTGCTTGCGGACGCAGTCCATTCCGGCGCACCACCTGGAACCGTTCATCGCATCGACGTCCGCGCAGCGCCGCTTCCCGCCGGCTTCTTCCATTATTCGACGCATGCCTTCAGCGTCGCCGAAGCCGTCGAACTGGCCCATTCGCTGGATCAACTGCCGCCGCATGTCATGGTTTACGGTATCGAAGGGGAGAACTTTGATGCAGGCTTAAGCCTGTCCCCCGCAGTGGAACAGGCTGTGGAGGCGACGGTTGAGCGGATGAGGGCGGAAGTGCGCAAGATCAGCCGCAACCCATTGCACGAGCCGTAGCCCCGAGTTATTTTCCGCTCGGCTGCTTCTGCGGCGCGCTGTGGATGCGATGCTTCTGCGCGGTCATGGTGGCCGGTGGTTGTCCTTCCGCCTGCTCCAGTTCCTGCGCGATGGAGTCCACCAGGCTGGCCTCTTTCATCAGTACCTGACCTACCAGGACCGCACCCTCGTCGGCTTCCTGCCATTTGTTCGCATCCATGGCCTCACGCACGGCGGGAATCGTTTTTGCGCCATATCCTGTGTAGGCTCCGGGAGCGTAAATCTGGTGCTTGAACCATGGCCGCTCCTTCAGACCCTGGCTGACGGTAAATGTTCTTTCGGTCAGTAGAAGTCTGGCGTTGATTTCCTTGAGGGTAGGCGACTCCCAGGCCTTGCCGCCGTTTTCGTTCAACCGGGCAATTGCCTGCCGATAGCGCTGGGCTGCACGCGCGTAGGCTTCAACGCCGTTTTCCAGAGGCGCAAAGTTCAAGTAGGGCGGCATCGATTTCGGGGATGGCGGCACATACTGTTTCTCTGGATCGGCGGTAGCGATGAAGACTCCTTCTTCCACTTCGCGGTTGTGTTCGCGAACTTCATCCTGCTTCTGCTTTAGTTCTTTCTTTAGTTCGGTAATGTACCGTTTGACGGTGTCCGCCGAACCCAGTGGATCGAATGGCAGCAAGTCAGCGTCGGCGAAACGCATCACCGTGCTCCCGGCCATTTGCGCCAGCGCGCGCTCATAGACGAATTTCGTGTCGCCAAAATGTGTGTACCAGTAGAAGTCATCGTAGATGGAGTGATAGACTCCACCGCCGCTCTCTCCTCCGAATCCCATGTTCAACGCGGCCACGCCGGTGTAGTCGAGGAAGGCGGTGTAGTCGGAGCCATCCCCCAGGGCGCCGATACGCAAATCGCCGCGATCGCGCAATTCCTCGCGGTCCTCGGCGGTGCCGGCGCGGGCCACGCGCCGCAAGTAGGCGCGCTTCCAAACGGTGATGTGTTTCTCCGGGTCCTGGATGTCGCGCTCCACCTGATTGGCAGCGCGTTCCAGCGTGTGCGAACCGGAGATGTTCAGGTAGCCGCGCGCGCTGGAATCGGTGTTGAGATACAGGACGGCGTGCTGCCGAAGTTCCTCCTGGTGCTCTTCCACCCATTCGGTGGACCCCAACAATCCAGGTTCCTCGCCGTCCCACGCGCAATAAATGATGGTGCGTTTGGGACGCCAGCCCTGTTTCATCAGCTCGCCCAGTGCTCGGGCTTCTTCCAGTTCCGCGACCATTCCGGAAATTGGATCGTCGGCGCCGTTCACCCAGGCGTCGTGATGATTGCCGCGCAGCACCCATTCATCGGGGTTTTCGCTGCCTGGAATCCTGGCAATAACATCGTAGATGGTCTTGATGTCCCAATTCGACTTGACCACGAGGTGCACTTTGGCCGGCCCCGGGCCAATGCGATAAGTGATGGGGAGCGCGCCGCGCCAGAGATCAGGGACAGTCGGTCCGGCAATTGCCGACAGCAGCGGTTGCGCATCGCCGTAAGAAATGGGCAGCACAGGAATCTTGGTGATGGTCTGGGCCTCGGCCAGCGGCAACCGTTTGGCATCCTTGGTAGCCCCGACTCCCGGCGTCAGCGGGTCGCCGGGATATTGCGTATCCATGACGCTGCCGCGCTGCACGCCTTGTTCGGGACGATACGGCCCGTTGGGAAAATTCTGACCTTCGAAGTAGCCGTCGTCCCGCGGGTCGGAGTAGATGATGCAACCTAGGGCTCCATGCTCGGCTGCGACCTTCGGTTTGATACCTCGCCATCCGCCGCCGTAGCGCGCGATCACGATCGCGCCTTTCACCGAAACTCCCAGCCGCTCCAATTGCTCGTAGTCGTCGCGCATGCCGTAGTTCACATACACCAGAGGCCCGGTCACATCCCCATCGATCGAATACGCGTTGTAGGTGGGCAACTGTTCCGCCGTCTGTTGCGATGTGGGATCGACGCTAACCGGAGGCTCCTGCAACTTGGCGACGAAATGCGTCGGTGCAAGCAACTCGACGTGACGCTCCTTGGGGGTTGGGAACAGGACATCAAAGGTTTCGATGTGCGCGTCGAAGCCATACTCTTTGAACTTCGCCAGCATCCACTCGGCGTTGGCCTTGTCGTAGGCCGAGCCCACATTATGCGGCCACGCGCTCATGTGCTGCATGGACTCGCGCAGAACTCCGGGATCGGGGATACTGCGAAACTTCGTCTCCCAATCGCGCTCCGTGGCCGCGTGCACGGGCGAGTAACCATCCATGGACTCGGAATTGTTGGCTGCGTTTCCCAATGAGAGCAGCCCAAAGATCAATACCGCCACTCCGATACGGCTCGTCACTTACCTACCTCCATCCCGCGGCAACTGAGCGGTGTGATGCAAACCGGTCGTTACTGGCTTGCAGACTAGTGCGACTTCTTCGTCGGGGCCTTGCGTTTGGGCGCCGGTTTCCGATGTTCAGCGCGCTGGGCCTCGATGTCGCTCAAGTGGAGGACGGCCCCTGCCGCAGAGTATTGCACTTCGTCCTGCTTGTCCTGGAGGCCGTCCACAGCGGTGGGCAGCAAGGACGGATCGCCACGCTTGGCAATGGCGTCAAACGCCGCGGCCCGAACCAGCCATTTTTCCTGCTGGGTGGCGGCATTCGCCAACGCCTGGCCGCTCTTGGGATCCGGGTCCTTAGCCAACACCAGTGCGGCGCCAGCCAGCACCGGCGAAGTGTCGTCCTTGGTTAGCAATTTGTAGCCACCCATAGCCAGGCCGCCGAACGGGACGAATCCCACACCGACCTGAAGGCCCAAACCGGCCATTTTCTTGGGGTCCTTCAAGGTTTTCTTTTGCTGGTCGGTCAAGCTGGTGCCGGTCTTCGTTTCCCCGGTGAGAACAGCATAAAAAGCGTTGTAGCCGCGGTCATCGCCCAGCGTAATGAGCGAGCGTGCCGCCGCAAGTATGACTGCCGGCTCTTTGTCGCTGGTCATTTCCAGCAAACGTGGAATCGCGCTCTTGGCGCCCATCTCGCCCAACGATTGGGCCGCGGCGCCGCGCACCTCCGCCCGGCCATCCTGGAGAGCGGTGATCGCGGCCTCTTCCGCTTTCTTGTCGCCCGTCAGTTCGCCCAGCACGCTTACAGCCTTCGAGCGCTTGTCCCAACTCTTGTTGGCCAGTCCGCTGTCCAAAGTCGTCCACGCATTTTCCCGAGGTGTCTCCGCGACCGAGAACATCGCCAGCAGGCCTACAACCAGGCCAACCCGTATTGCCCGCCAGAGTAGCTTCATCGATTCTCCAAGTCTTCCGAAGTGATATTGCAGTGACTATCGAGTGTAAGACCACCGCAAAAGATAAACCACCGCAAATAATGTAGAGGCTCAGAAATTTGCCGGCGGTCTACAATCGGGACACCGGCGTCCCGGAATTACCAACCTTAGGACTGGCAATATGCCCGAAACTATTCAGCGACAGCGCCTGGCGATACTCGGCCTGGGGAAAATGGGCAGCATTCTGATGCAGGCCTTCCGCAAGCAGGGTGTGGTGCAGGCAGAGAATATTTCCGCCACCGTGCAGCATGCGGAGCGCGCTGCAGGTCTGGCATCGAAGTTCGGAATCCAGGTGACAACCGACAATCGTGCCGCCGTTGCCGGCGCCGACATCGTGCTGCTGTGCGTGAAGCCTCAGGTGCTGGGCGACGTGGTACAGGAGATTGCCGGCGGATCTTGCGAAGACCAGCTGATCATTTCCATCGCGGCGTCGGTTCCCACGGCTTACATCGAGAAGCGGCTTCCGGAGGGGATTCCGGTGATCCGCGCCATGCCCAACACGCCTTCCATGGTAGGCGCAGGTATGACGGCTTTCTGTTGCGGCGCATCGGTGAAGCATGCCGATCTGGAAGTCGCGCGCAAGTTGTTCGGCACCGTCGGCGAAGTCGTGCGCGTCGACGAAAAGCACATGGACGCGGTTACCGGCCTGTCGGCAAGCGGTCCGGCGTACATCTACATGATCCTGGAGTCGCTGGCTGAAGGTGGAGTGAAGATGGGGTTGCCGCGCGATATTGCCACGCAACTGGCCGCGCAAACTGTGCTTGGCTCCGCCAAGATGGTGCTGGAGACCGGCGATCACCCAGCGTTGCTGAAGGACGCCGTGGCCACTCCCGCCGGGTGTACGGTAGACGGCATTCTTGAATTGGAGGAAGGCGGTCTGAGGGTGACGCTGATTAAGGCGGTGGTCAAAGCCTCGCAGCGCGCCAAGGAGTTGCTGTTCAGCTAGACCTAGAGCATTCCGCCAGTTTTTGTGGTAAGGATGCTGAGCG
Organism: uncultured Acidobacteriaceae bacterium; assembly: GCA_963791975.1. Lineage (GTDB taxonomy): Bacteria > Acidobacteriota > Terriglobia > Terriglobales > Acidobacteriaceae > Bog-257. Next base: position 1,820,216 of record CAWBUJ010000001.1, read on the forward strand.
CCATCTCCAGCTTGGCGATAGCTTCTTCCAGTTCGGGATGCCGGTCGAGCTGTTGCTGCAAGCCGCTCAGGATGCGATGGGCTTCTGCCACCTGTGCGGCCGCATTGGCAGCCTGTTCGGGATTGGAGGTAGAGCCTGGAGCTTCTGGGGTCATGGATCACCTGGAGATCATCTTAGACTGCCGTTCATGCAGTTGGGAACCGGGAGCTGTTTCCGGCCGGATAAAACGCGCAGCTACTGCCGCTTTCGCTTGCCACTCTGAGAGAATTAAGGGCAAACTCTGCGAGGTGCAAACTCATAGTCCTCTGGCCGACGAATAACTCGGACTGCCATGTCACCCAATTTCCGCGATCACGGGTACATTTGCCGATACAAGGTGCTGTTTCGCCTTCTCCTGCAGCTCTGGGGTGAGGGGAACACTTTTGCCGGTTTCTAGGCTGGCCCGCACGGCGACGCAGTCGCAGGTCGCAACCATGTTCCCGGTCTCGTCGTCGTACATTTGATGAAGAAATCGAAAGTATTTTTCGCCAACTGTCAGGAAGCCGCTCTTGATCTCCACCAGTTCACCGCCGCGCAGCTCTTCCAGAAACTGGTAGTTTTGCCGGACCATGGCTACCCGCAGGTTCTTCTGCTTCATCGAGGCCGGCGTCACCCCGATCGCGTGCAGCAGGAACCAGGTTGCCTGATCGAAGCGCGAGACGTACATGCGCGAGTTCATGTGGCTGGCGAAGTCATACTCCGAAGCCAGCACCGCGCCTTTGAATGTGTGCACCCAGTCAGCCATAAGAAACACGCCTTTCGCTCTTCGCTATTCGCTTCTGGCCACCAGGACCCCAAGAGTCTGGGTCCGCTGGCCTGGCGATAAACTTGTCTTCACTGCGCCGAACCGTGGCTCGAAACCGGAGCGGTCGCGAGCTACTCCGTGTCTACTACCTTCGCCACAAACTCTGCGATGCACCCCAGCGTGACTTCGAGCTGGTCGCGATGCGGCGAATGCTTGCAGTTCGGCAGCATCACAACCTGCGTCGCCGGCACTTGGGCCTCGATCGCCTTCACCTGAGCGCTCGTGCCGTACTCGTCCTCTTCGCCCTGGATGCACAGGACGGGACACTGGATCGCGGGCAGATACGCTTCAATGTTCCACGAGCGGAACTGCGGATCGAGCCAGAACGTCGTTCCATCCCCAAAACGTCGCGTCCACGTGCTCATGATAGCGGTCAAGCTTCTGCGGGAAGTCGGTCGTCTGGTAGTTCACCTTCGCCTGCGCGATGCTGGAGACGCTGAGGTCCTCGACAAACACGTGTGGCGCTTCCAGAATCAGAGCGAGCGGGCGCTCCGGATATTTTCCCGCAAAGATGAGCGAGATCGATCCGCCATCGCTGTGCCCCAGCAGGATCGGCCTCGCAATGCCGAGCGCGTCAAGTAGTTCCGGCAACACCACTTCGCCTTCGTGGTGCATGAACTCGACCGCGCGTTGTTCCATCAACTTGGCTGAGTTGCCGTGCCCGTACCGCGAGTAAGCGAGCACTCTGCATCCCGTGCGCGAGGCGAGCCGCTGCGGAAAGTCCTTCCACAGCGCAATCGAACCCAGGCCCTCATGTAGCATGACGATCGTCGGCGCCGCGGTCTCTTGGCCGACCCACAGGGTCTCCAGTCGCTTGCCATCGGCCACAACCTCGCCGCGTTGTTCGGTCTGGCGCAAGCCTATTCCGCCGACGGGTCCGCCGCCTTTGCCACCAGCGCTGACAGCGTCGCCGCGGATCCCTGCGCGGCAACGCGCTGATGATAGAACCACAGCCCGTGCAAGCCGCCCAACTCTTCCCCGCCTCCGGCGCGGCCGGGACCACCATGCATCAGTGACGGCAGCACGATGCCGTGTCCAGTTTGGCTGTCGCCGATGGATGGATCGACCAGCAGCAAGCGGCCATGCCTGGTTCCCAGCGCCGTCGCTGCTTCGGCAAGAAAAACGGTATCGCTGCTGAATACCGAAGCAGCCAGCGAACCTCCACCTCGCTTCGCCAGCGCAAAGGCGTCCTGCTGGTCGCGATAAGGGACAACCGTTGCAACCGGCCCGAACACTTCGAGCTCGTGGACGATATCGCTGCCGTCCGCACTGTTGTTGAGCTTGAGAAGTGTCGGCGGAACAAACGCCCCGGCCTGGGTGTCGGCATCGACTGGCGTGCAAGATTCAGCACCGTAAGCCATCTGCGCATGCTCGCTCAGCTTGCGAATTCCGTCCTCGACCGACTTGCGTTGCGCCATGTTCACCACAGGCCCCATGTTTACCGATGGGTTAGCAGGATTGCCAACCACTACGGTGCCTAGCGCCGCTCCGATGGCGTCGGTGACAGCGTCGGCATTCTCGGCGGGAACCAGCACGCGCCGAATGGCGGTGCACTTCTGGCCGGTCTTGGTCGTCATCTCGCGCACCACTTCGCGCACGAAGAAGTCGAAGGATGCAGAACCCGGGGCCGCGTCCGGTCCCAACAGCGCGGCGTTCAAGCTGTCAGCCTCGATATTCACGCGCACACCTTGCTGCTGAATTCGGGGATGCCGACGAATTCCGGCTCCGGTCTCACCCGAACCGGTGAATGCGACCGCATCGCCCAGCTGCAGATGATCCAGCAAATCGTTCGGCGGGCCGCACAGGATCGACAGGCTGCCGGGTGGAAGAACGCCGGCGTCGATCACCGCAGTGACCATCTCTAGCGCCAGCCACGCAGTCGAGGTTGCCGGCTTGGCGAGCAGCGGAACGCCCGCCAGCAGGCTGACCGCGGCTTTCTCCCACAGGCCCCATGCCGGGAAGTTGAAGGCGTTGATGTGGACGGCGACTCCGTCGAGCGGAACTCCCACATGCAGGCCTTGAAAATTCTGGTCGCGCGCCAGCCGCAGAGGGGAGCCATCGCGCAGCAAATGCGCATCTCCAAGCTTGGCGCCGGCCTTGGCGAAATATTTCAGCGTGAAGATCGCGCCGTCGACATCGATGGCAGCGTCAGCCTTGGTGTTGCCGGAGTTCTTGCGCGCAATCTCGTACCATCGGTCGCGCGCAGCGCCGAGCAGATCGGCGACTCTTTCCAGTCGCGCGGCCCGTTGCGCATACGTCAATTTGCGCAGCTCCGGACCTCCCACATTGCGGGAGTAGTCGAGCGCGGCCTTCAAGTCGAGGCCCTTCGAGCTTGTCCAAGCAAGCACGGTTCCGTCGCATGGGTTTATAAGGGAAGTACCGCGCTCCGCTCCCAGTTGCCATTTGCCGCCAGCATAGCTGCGCAGCACCTTGGCGTCCGATGCGATTCGATTCTCTACTGTAGTAGCCATATCTATGCAATCTCCGATAAAAATTCATAGTGCCAAAGCCGTACGATGGTAGAGCGGGCCTGAAGGCTCGCGTTCGCTATCGTTTTCTCGTTTTAGGGCTTCATCCACTGCATCTGGCAGTGGATGAAGCCCTAGAAATCTGTTTGCGGCCGCCCACGTGGCGCTAAAGCGCCACTCTACCGTTCTTGGAACATCAGCACAAAACGCCTCCTATCGCAAGCACGTACCGAGGTGCTGCTCGACCCAGGGCACGACCCATTGCGCCGCAACCTCTTCCGGCAATGTGCCCGAACTGGCGTCGTGAGTCAGGATGTCACCCGCGCGCCGTGCCCCGAGCTCGGTAAGCAGCTTGTCAAAGCGTATTCCGCCATGACAGTAAGTGTCTTTGTAGGTACGGTCGCCGAGTGCGATTACCCCGTAAGTCACGCTCGTCAAGTCCGGTTTGTCAGTCTCAAGACTAGCGAACAATGCCTGCGCGTTGTCGGGCACGTCGCCCTGTCCGTAGGTGGAAGTGCAAATAAGGAAGATTCCGCCGCCCTCAAAGACGCTGGCATCCAGGCCGTCCATGACCTGGATCGTCGCCTGATGGCCCGCAGCCTCCAGCGAGGTCTGCACCTCTTGCGCCACCATCTCGGCCGTCCCGGTCATGGTTCCAACCAGGATCTTGATGTCCAGGCCCATGCCTTCTCCCCACCCGAGCCTATTATACGTGCGCCGGCGGAAGTATAATGCATCCAACGTGGAGTCAAGGCGCGACATAGTGCATCTGGCGGAAAACGAGACGGCAAACGCCGCTGACTATGCCGAATCCAGCTATCTCAAGTTGCTGGGGGAACGGGTGCGGCAGACGCGCGCTCGCCGCGGCATGACGCGCAAAATACTCGCGCGGGATTCAGAGGTCTCGGAGCGGTATTTGGCCCAGCTCGAAACCGGGCAGGGCAATATCTCGATCCTGCTGTTGCGCCAGATCGCGCGCGCCCTCGACATCCCGCTTGCCGCCCTGGTGCTCGACGGCGCTGAACCACCGGTGGACTTGGTCCACACCACAGAATTCCTGCGGCGCTTGCCGGCGGCGGAGCTGGCGGAGGCACGCCGCGTGCTGGTGCAACACTTCGGCGGGGTGGACATGCAAGCGCGTCGCGGGCGCGTCGCTCTAATTGGCTTGCGCGGTGCAGGCAAGTCGACTTTGGGAGCCATGCTGGCCGAGCGGTTGGAGGTACCGTTCCTCGAACTGGATCGCATGATCGAGCAGGAGGGCGGCGTCGGCCTCAGCGTGGTTTTCGATCTCTACGGTCAGAGCGGCTTCCGCCGGTTGGAGCGCCGCGTCCTCGACCAAGTTATCGAGAGCTACCCGCGGTTTGTGCTCGCCACGGGTGGCAGCCTGGTCTCCGAGCCAGCAACCTTCGAGCGACTGCTCACCATGTGCTTCACCGTTTGGCTGCGGGCCACGCCGGAAGAGCACATGCAGCGGGTCATCGCCCAGGGCGACATGCGACCCATGGCCGACAACCGCGAGTCGATGTCGGACCTGCGGCGCATTCTGGACGTCCGCGAACCGCTTTATGGCAAGGCAGACGCGGTCATCAACACCAGCGGGTTCTCAGTGGAAGAGAGCCTGGAAATGGTGAGACGAGAGGTGCAGGGGAGCTGACGTTGGCTGAAGATCGGAGTTTAAATGATCTGCATCATATTTCAACCGTACGCCCCAACGAATGCATTATAATGCATCTATAGTGTGGGGCGTTGGGGGCGCCGACCGGGCGTCGCTTTGAGGGGAGTTCAATCTGACATGCCAACTGTGAATGAGAAGGAACGGGTCACGTTTGACGTGGCTCCTGGAGAGTATCGCCATTGGCGGCTCACCGTCGACGGCCGCGTGGCGACGCTGGCCATGGACGTCAACGAAGATTGCGGCCTAAAGCCTGGCTACAAGCTCAAGCTCAACTCTTACGATCTGGGAGTTGACATTGAGCTGCACAACATTCTGCAGCGCATCCGCTTCGAGTATCCCGAGGTAGCATGCGTGGTGCTTACCAGCGCGCGCGAACGTATGTTCTGCGCCGGAGCCAACATCTACATGCTAGGCACGTCGACGCATGCCTGGAAGGTTAACTTCTGCAAGTTCACCAACGAGACGCGCAACGGCATGGAAGACTCCAGCCGCCACGATGGTCTGAAGTTCCTGGCTGCGATTAACGGCACTTGCGCCGGTGGTGGCTATGAGCTAGCGCTGGCCTGCGACGAGATTCTGCTGGTAGACGATCGTTCCAGTGCCGTCAGCCTGCCCGAGGTGCCGCTGCTCGGCGTTCTGCCCGGCACTGGTGGACTCACTCGGCTGGTGGACAAGCGCAACGTGCGGCGCGATCTGGCCGACATGTTCTGCACCAACCCGGACGGCGTGAAGGGCGAGCGCGCCAAAGAATGGGGCCTGGTCGATGACATTGCTGTTCCTGAGAAATTCCCGGACCTGGTTCGCGCCCGCGCGCAGGCATTGGTCAATGACTCTACCCGTCCTGCACGTGCTATTGGAATCAAGCTGACTCCACTGGCGCGGCGGATTGACGACAATGGTTACCACTACGAGCATGTTGATGTTTCTTTCGATCACAGGGCACGTACCGCAACCCTGACTGTGCGGGCGGCTGAAGGCGACCAGCCCGGATCGGTTGAGGCAATACATGCCATGGGCGATCAATGGTGGCCGCTGGCCATGGCGCGCGAGCTGGACGATGCCATTCTGATGCTGCGCGTCAACGAGCTGGAGCTTGGGCTTGTGCTACTCAAGACGACCGGCGACCCCGACGCCGTGCTCGCCTGCGACGACGTTATGCTCGAGCATCGCAACGACTGGCTGGTGAGGGAAACCATAGCTTTTCTGCGCCGGACTCTGGCGCGGCTGGATGTCTCCTCCCGCAGCATGTACGCCATCATCGAACCGGGCTCGTGCTTCGCGGGCTTGTTGTACGAACTGGCGCTGGCTGCCGACCGCAGCTACATGCTGGCGCTTTCCGAACAGGAGGGCGATTCGCCGAAGATCGCACTGGACGAATTCAATTTTGGGCTGCTGCCGGCCGTCAATCAACGCGGCCGTCTCGAAACCCATTTCCGAGGCAACGCGCGATCCATGGCGGGGGCGGTGGAAGCCAAGGGCAAACTTCTGGGGCCGCAAGAGGCGCTCGATCTCGGTCTGATTACTGTCGCTCCCGACGATCTCGATTGGGAAGACGAAATCCGGGTGGCCATCGAAGAGCGCGCCAGCTTGTCACCAGACGCGCTCACCGGACTGGAAGCCAGCCTGCGGTTCCCGGGAGACGAGAGTATGGAGACAAAAATCTTCGGCCGGCTTTCGGCGTGGCAGAACTGGGTATTCGTCCGGCCAAACTCGACCGGAGAACATGGCGCGTTGAAGCTGTTCGGCACTGGATCGAAAGCGCGCTTCAATTGGGAGAGAGTGTAGGGTAGAGCGGCGCTTTCAGCGCCGCGTGAACGATGCTTATTTTCTTTCGAGCCTGACGCCCACTGTGGCAGTGGGCGTCAGGCAGAGTTTTTGGAAGACATGCCTAACGCGGGCCTGAAGGCCCGCACTACCGGATTTCAGGAGTTCCTCATGTCGATCAATTATCAGGACCGCATTCCTAATAACGTTGACCTCGGCTCGAACCGCACGCTACAGCGCGCGCTGGAACACTGGCAGCCCGAATTCCTGAACTGGTGGCAGGAACTGGGCCCGCGCGATTTTCAGGTCGCCAACGTCTATCTGCGCACCGCAACCTCGGTGGACGCGAAGGGCTGGGCGACTTACGGCTTCGTGCGTATGCCGGACTACCGTTGGGGCATCTTCCTTGCCGACCGCGATCCCGAACGCAAGATCGGTTTTGGCGACTTCTACGGACAGGAGGTCTGGCAGCAGATTCCTGGCGAGTACCGCTCCATCCTGCGCCGCCTGATCGTCACCCAGGGCGACACCGAGCCGGCATCGGTCGAGCAGCAACGTATGCTCGGCCACACTGCGCCGTCGCTTTACGATTTACGCAATCTGTTTCAGGTGAACGTCGAGGAGGGTCGCCACCTGTGGGCGATGGTGTATCTGTTGCACGCCTACTTTGGGCGCGATGGCCGCGAAGAAGCCGAGGAACTGCTGGAGCGCCATTCCGGCGACGCCAACAAGCCGCGCATCCTCGGCACTTTCAACGAGCCCATCCGCGACTGGCTGAGCTTCTTTATGTTCACCTACTTCACCGACCGTGACGGCAAATTTCAGTTGAAGTCGCTGGCCGAGTCCAGCTTCGATCCGCTGGCGCGCACCTGCTCGTTCATGCTGACCGAAGAGGCGCATCACATGTTTGTTGGCGATACCGGCATCAACCGGGTGGTACGGCGCTCGCTGGAGGTGATGAAGGAATTGAACACGGAAGATCCGCTCGCGGTCCGCAATGCCGGCGCCATCGACCTGCCGACCGTGCAAAAGTACTTGAACTTCTGGTTCAGTTCGTCGCTCGACCTGTTCGGCTCCGAGACTTCCTCGAATGCGGCATCCTATTTTGCGAATGGACTTAAAGGACGGCCAGACGAGGCGCGCTACGAAGACCATATCGCCACCGACCAGATCTACGGACTGGATTTGCCGGACGGCGCCGGCGGTGTGAAGTCCGAAAACATCCCAATGCGCAATGCCATGAACGAAGTTACGCGCGGCTCCTACGTGATGGATTGCGAACTGGGCGTCAAGCGCTGGAACCGGTTGATCGAGAAGGCTGGCTATTCCTTCCGGCTCTCACTGCCGAGCACGCGATTCCGCCGCAACATCGGCAACTGGGCGGGCGTTCCCACCGACACCGCCGGGCGGCCCATCTCGCAGGAGGAATTCAGCGCGCGGATTGTGGACTGGCTGCCCAGCGAGAGCGATCAAACCTACGTTATGAGCCTGATGCACGGCGTGCATGAGGCGGGCAAGATGGCCGCCTGGATCGCGCCTCCTGACCGCGGCATCAACAACAACCCTGTGGACTACGAGTACGTGCGCTTGCATTGAACTTCGACGATTTCATCGGCGTACAAAGCTTTGTCAGGGGGTTCTTAATGGGCTTTCGAGCTATTGTTCGAATCATTGCGATCCTGCTGTGTTCGGCGGTCGGCTCGTGGTCACAGAGTGACTGTGCCGGCAAGCCGCAGGTCATGGTGCTCGGCACATATCACATGGCGAATCCCGGCCGTGACGTCTACAACATGCAGGTTGATGACGTGCGCGCCCCCAAGCGCCAGCGGGAGCTTGCAGAACTCACGGACGTGCTGGCCAAGTTTCAGCCGACCAAGATCGCGATTGAGGCCGATCCGGACAACGAGACGATACCTGCCGCTTTTCAAGACTATCTTGCCGGCAAGCATGAGCTGTCGCGAAACGAAATTGAGCAGATCGGTTTTCGGCTCGCCAAGCAACTGGGCCAGAAGCGGCTGTACGGCGTCAACGTGGAGGGGGAATTCCCTTTGCAGCGCGTGATGGATTACGCCAAGGCAAAAGATCGCTCGCAGGAGCTGGAGAAGATTATGGGTTCCATCGGACAAACGGTGGCGGAGGAGGATGCATACGTCAAGACTCATACCATCCTTGAGTCGCTGCTCTACATGAACTCACCCAGCTCGGTAGCCGCAGGGAATGATTTCTACATGCAAGTAGCGAGCTTTGGCGAGTCGGGTGACTATGCTGGCCCGGATCTTCTCACAGATTGGTACGCGCGAAACATTCGCATCCATAGCAATATTCTCAAGCTGATCACCTCTCCCAGTGACCGTATCTTGGTCATCTACGGCGCCGGTCACTTGGGCTGGCTGCAGGAGAACGTGAAGATGGACTCCCATCTCTGTCTGCGAACTCTGGCCGAATTCGTACCGCATAAGTGAGTGTGGCGGCGAATACATATTCCTTAAATGCGACACATCGCCATCATCGGCAGCGGTCCGGCGGGCTGCTATCTGGCTGACCAACTACTCCGAACGATGCCGGATGCGTCCATTGACGTCCTGGAACGGCTGCCCGTGCCGTTCGGCCTGGTACGGTACGGCGTCGCACCTGACCATCAAGGCACCAAGGCGGTAGCAAGGGTGCTGGACCGTGTGCTCGCACGGGACCGTGTGAACTTCTTTGGCAATGTCGAAGTCGGGCGTGATGTCACTCTCGACGAGCTGACGTCGCTCTGCGACGCGGTTGTGTTGGCCACCGGCGCGGAGCGCGATAAGCGGCTCGGGGTTCCTGGCGAGGAGCTGCCGGGCGTCATCGGCTCGGGCGCTTTTGTCGGCTGGTACAACGGCCACCCCGGTCATTCGGCGGCGCAGTCTCAAGAGGTGCGCTCTGCCGTCATCGTCGGCAACGGCAATGTGGCGATTGACGTGGCTCGGGTTCTCGCCAAGAGCTCCGACGAGTTAGCTGGTTCCGATCTTTCGCCCGAGGTGACGGCGTGGCTGGCGGCCCAGCCCCTCGAGGCCATTCATATTGTCGGCCGACGCAGCGCCGCGGATGCCAAGTTCACCGATCACGAACTCGTGGAGCTTGGAACACTGAAGCGCGCTCGGCCGGCTGTGGTTGATCCTGCCGGACTTACCGGTGATAGCGCTGTGGTTCGAACTTTACGTCGCTTTGCCGCCGAGGAACGCGAGTCACAAGTGACCATCAACTTCCATTTCAATCTGAAGCCGCACGCTTTTCTCGGGATTGAGCGACTTCGCTCCGCCCAACTCCGCTCTACCGACGGCAACCTGATCGAAGTGCCTGCACAGCTTGCCATTAAATGCATCGGATACGAGGCCGTCGCCTGCGGTACTGTCAGTCCCTGTCAAGGCGTGTTCATGAACGAGGAAGGCAAAATCACGGATAGACTCTACGTCGTGGGCTGGGCAAAGCGCGGCCCTTCGGGTACGATTCCCACCAACCGCAGCGAAGCGCAGCAGGTGGCGCAGCGAATGGCGCAAGAAGTTACGGATTCGGGAAGGTCAGGCGGGGCAGGACTTCGCGCTCTGCTGCGGCAACGACAGCTTCCCTGGGTGGATCACGCGGCGTGGCGTCGCATTGATGTCGCAGAGTTGGGACGCGCGGGACCGGGACGTTGCCGGGCCAAATTCAACAGCGTGACCGAGATGCTGGAAGCGGCGGGGGTTGGTCGGAGTCCCAGTTATTCAAAGGGATAAAAGTGCGCAGTCCTCCCTCGTGTCATTCCAAGCGGGGCCAGCTTGTGCTTGGTCGCCGCAGTCGGGGGACCCCTCTACAAGAATTGCCCGCAAACCATCCCGCTCTGGACCGCTTCCAACTCATGGTGAAACAAGACTCTGAAAGCGGCGCCTTTGATAAGCTACGCTGTGCAGGGGCCGTCATCGAAGCACCGCAGGGCATGAACAGCATCGTCACCACAAACCGGCGGCGCACCAGACGTTCACACTCGCACAAGGGCGGATTGCGCCTGGTGGGCGTATTCGAGGCGTTTAAAGGGGTACTTGCTCTGGCCAGTGCCTACTTCCTGATCGTCATGATCCAGCGGGACGTGGATTTCGAAGATGCCGCCCTGCACGTTCTCTACTCGCTGCATATCAGTCCCAGTCATCATTGGTCACAGGAATTTCTGCGGGCCGCCGACAAAATGTCGGACATCAACGTGATGATGATCGGAGCTATCGCCATCACCTATGCACTCCTGCGCTTCGTCGAAGGCTACGGTTTGTGGAGGCAGCGTGCCTGGGCGGAATGGCTGGCAATTGTCTCGGGATGCGCCTACCTCCCGTTCGAGATTTACAAAGTCATTCGTCGTCCCAACCAGCTTCACTGGGCGATTCTGGCGATTAACATCCTGGTGGTCCTCTACATCGGCTGGGTGCGTTGGGATGAAATCAAGGCAGCCCACCAGAGAATGACGCCCGCACCGGAGGACGGTTAATCCTTCTTCGCTGCCTGAATCCCAGGCGGTAACTCCGGCTGGGACTTATCTCCGCCTGGGTGCTATGCGGTCAGTGGAATTTCGCGAGATCTCTGTGCCTTCCGTCCTCTGTGTCGAATCAGCCAAGTTGTTATGATGACCACCGTGGCCAAACGCGCGCCGCGAGGCAAGTTCGTCACCTTCGAAGGGCTCGACGGTTGCGGCAAGACGACGCAACTGGAGAACCTGGCCGCCGTACTGCGCAGGCACGGAATCGAGGTCGTAGTGACACGCGAGCCGGGCGGCACCGAGATCGGGGAACGCATCCGCGCCGTGCTGCTTGACTCGCGCACGGCTGGACTGGACGCCCGGGCTGAGATGGCGCTCATGTTCGCCTCGCGCGCACAGCAGATCGCGCAGGTCATCCTTCCGGCGCTGGACGCCGGGCGGTGGGTGCTGTGCGACCGCTTTACCGATTCCACGGAGGCGTACCAGGGAGGAGGCCGGCGGCTGGGAAGCGAAGCTGTCTTACGCCTGCACGGGGTGCTGTGCCGGGGATTGTGGCCCGACCTCACGATCCTGATGGATACTGAGTCAAGTGCGAGCGTGGCCCGCGCCCGTCGTCGCAACAAGGCGGCGCAGGTTGTAGATCCGGCGGGCGCGGACTCCGCGCAGTTTGCCAGACAGCCCGACGAGAACCGCTTCGAAAGGGAGAGCCATGCCTTTTTCGAGCGGGTGCGCAATGCGTTTTTGGAGATTGCGCGCCGTGAGCCCCAGCGCGTAGTTCTGGTGGATGCAAGGCCTCCGGTGGGGGTGGTGCACCGGCAGATTGTACGCGCCGTGCGCGAGCGGCTGATGGAAGGAGCGATGCTTTAGCTGCGCCGTGGCGAAGCGAGTTCTGATGTCCTTTTCTGATTTTCATGGCAACACCGACGTCCTTCGCACTCTGCGCGAGATGCTGGCGCGCGAGCACTTCCCGCATGCTCTGATTCTTTCCGGTCCGCAAGGGTCGGGCAAGTTCACCTTGTCCCAGATGGTTGCCAAAGCCATGAACTGTCTGGAGCGTCCGCACTGTGACGGCCTGCCCGATTTCTGCGGCCATTGCGCCAACTGCGTTCGCATCGCCGGAGCTGACGCCCTGGACGAGCGCTTTGCCGAAGCCGTCGAGGTCCGCGAGAACCTGCGCGACGCAGACAAGCGCGAGACCCGCATCCTGGTGCAGACCCATCCCGACGTGCTCATCATCCCGCCCGATCCGCCGCAGATGCTGGTGAAGGTCGATCAAGTACGGCACGTTATCCACGAGATTTATTACAAGCCGGTGGAAGGCCGCGAGCGGGTGTACATTTTTAGCGACGCCGACTTCATGAAGGAAGCGGCCAACGCGCTGCTCAAGATTCTGGAAGAACCGCCTGGGTTTGCCACCATCTTCCTGCTAACCGACAACCCTACAGCACTGCTGCCTACCATCCGCTCGCGTTGTATGCACCTGCGCCTGGAGCCGGTTCCGGCCGCGGAGGTCGAATCGTACCTAGCTCGTGTCCGTCCGGAATGGAATCCCAGCGAGCGGGCGCTGGTGTCCCGCGTGTGTGGCGGAGGTCTCGGCCGCGCTCGCACCTTCGATCTGGCCGCCTATCTCGCGGCACGCCAGGACGCATTGACGCTCCTCGCGCCGGCAATGGGCGCCGAAGACCACAGCGCGCTGTTTCGCGTCACCGACAGCTATCGATCCGGCACAGAAGGAAAAGCGAAGACCGAGCACTTGGTTCGCACCCTGTATGCGCTTCTGGAAGATCTGTTGTTCTTGAAGTCAGGCACGCCTGAATTGGTGCGAAACAGCGATATTAGGCCGGAGCTGCTACGTATGGCCGGCAAGGCTGACTTTACTTGGATTGTCACCGCCGCCCAGCAGCTTGGCGAGCTGGAGCGCGGCATGCGCAGAAACCTGCTGCGCTCGCTGGCCCTTGACCAGTTTGCCACCTCGCTGGAGCAGTAGAACCGCATTGGCGGCCGGTCTCCAAGCGGGTCACACCAAAGTCGCATCCGGGAACTGATTGTTTTGCCGGGTGTGCTGTGTTAGGGTTATGCCCAAGTTCTTTACCCTACAACGGCCTTGGGGCGGTTCAAGCCGAGTTAACGTCAGCGCCACGTCGTCTCATCCGCTTGAATCGGCACGCCCAACGGCTGTGTGCAGATCATTAGGAGCACAACCATGAAAGATTCCATGGACTCCACAGCCGTGGGTCGCGCCCTCGATCCCGACGTATATAATCGCAAGCTCATCCGGCCCGCTTTGAACCGCAACGATCACTCCCGCCACGACGGAGACCGCCGCGACGGAGATCGCCGCGAGCGCAATGACCGTCCCAGCAACGGCGGCAAGAAGGCCCCTCCGCCGGAACAGACACACGCAGAGAACTTCTACTATCAGAAGCAGATGCAGGCCCACACCCCCATGGTGCTGGTGCTGCATGACGGGGAGGAGATTCACGGAGTCATCGAGTGGTACGACAAGTACTGCCTGAAGGTAAATCGCCCGGGCGCCTCCAACCTTCTGATCTACAAGCCCAGCATCAAGTACATGTACAAGGAAAGCGAAGAGGGCGGGGAGAAATAGAAAGAGCTAGCTGTCGCACTGACTGCGACGACCGTTTCCGCGCTGACGCAGGACGATCCGGCTCCCATCGCCGAAAAGGGGTCTCCCATTCAACCTGCAAGGCTGGGCTTAGTTCCTCCTGATGCGAGCTGGACGACAGCGAACGGTGTCCTATTTCGCCAGCTCTTTCTTCACAATATCGCTGATCAGTTTGCCGTCCACTCGCGCGTCTCCGAACTTGGCCTTGGCGTTCTTCATTACGGCGCCCATGTCCTTCATTGTGGGAGTTCCCATCTCGGCGATGGCGGCGCGCACCACGGCAACGATCTCCTCTTCCTCGATCGCCTTAGGCATGTAGCCCTCGATGATTGCAATCTCCTGGGCCTCCTTGGCCGCCAGCTCGGGACGGTTGCCTCTTTCGAACTGCTCGATGGAGTCTTTGCGCTGCTTGATCATGGTGGTGAACACCTGCAGCTCTTCCTTCTCCTCGAGCTTGCCGCGCTTCTCGATCTCCTTGTTCTTTAGCGCGGCCTTCATCATGCGCAGCGTGGACAGTCGCAACTCTTCCCGCTTGCGCATGGCGTCAACCATGTCTTGATGCACCCGTTCGCTCAGGCTCATGGCGTAATTATAGGGTAGTAAGTCACATGGGCATGTGATTCAGAGCACACTGACACCGCCCACTTGTGGTAGCTTGCCGGGTCCCTAAAGCCTATATTTGTAGTGTCGGCGTTCCTCTGCGCCGGCAATCAACCTCAGAGGTAAGTGCCATGCTACGTAAGACGCGTCTTTTTACTCCAGGGCCAACTCCCCTGCTACCCGCCGCCCAGAATGCCATCGCGGCTGCCGACATGCATCACCGGACAGCCGAGTTCCGGGAAATCTTCACCCGCACCCTGGCCGATCTGAAGACCTTTATCGGCACCCAGAATGACGTTCTCATCCTCGCCTCTTCCGGAAGCGGAGCCATGGAAGCCGCGGTCTCCAACCTGACCTCGCCCGGCGAGAAGGTGGTTGTGCTCACCGCCGGCAAATTCGGCGAGCGTTGGCGCGATCTGGCGAAGGCCTTTGGCCTTCAGGTGGAACTGGTCAGCGTTCCCTACGGCGAGACCTTCGACCTGCGCGAAATCAAATCGAAGCTTGACGGCGCCAGCGTGGTCTACATGCAGGCGACCGAAACCTCCACCGGCGCGCGTCATGATGTGAAGGGCGTCGCCGCTTTGCTGAAGGGCACCAACGCGCTGTTCGTGGTGGACGCCATCACCGGCCTCGGCACCACCGACTTTGACGTGGATGGCTGGGGCATCGACATCCTCATCGGCGGCTCGCAAAAGGCCGTCATGATTCCTCCCGGCCTGGCCTACCTGTGCGTGAGCGAGCGCGCCTGGCAGCGGATGGAAGCCGCCAAGCAGCCGCGCTTCTACTTCGACCTGCGCAAGGAGCGCAAGTCGGCTGCCAAGGGCGAGTCGGCCTTTACTCCAGCGGTCGCACTGGTCTGCGGCCTGGCGGCGGCGCTTGACTACATTCGCCGTGCCGGCAATGGCAATCTGTCGGACGGACGCGACGCGCTCATCCACAACGCCGAAACCTCCGCCGCTATGGTGCGCGCCGGCATCAAGGCGCTCGGCCTGAAACTGTTCGCTCCCACCTGCCCCGCGGCCGCGGTTACCGCCATCCTGGCGCCTGCCGGAGTCGACTCCAGCGCCATTGTCAAGGAGTTCCGCGAGCGCTTTGCCATGGTGGTTGCCAACGGTCAGGGCGAAATGAAGGGCAAGCTCTTCCGCGTCGCCCATCTTGGCTACTACGACTACCTCGATGCCATCGGCGTGATCGGCGCGCTGGAGCATGTGCTGCTGAAGGTTGCGCCAGCTCACAACTTCCAACTCGGCGCCGGCGTCCGTGCGGTACAGGAAACCTTTGCCGAGCAGTTTGCTGAGGCGGTGAAATCATGAAAATCGTAATTGCCGACAAAGGCTCTCCCGCCACGCTTAAGATCTTTGCTGAGCAGGGCGACTGGACCGTGGTTTCCCCCGACAAAGAAGCGCTCGTCGGGGAACTGCCAAATGCCGACGCCATTCTGGTGCGCTCGGCGACCTTCGTGGACGCCGCCATGATGGACAAGGCGCCCAAGCTGCGCGTCATCGGACGCGCCGGTGTGGGCGTGGACAACGTCGATCTCGAAGCCGCCACCAAGCGCGGCATCGTGGTGATGAACACGCCCGGCGGCAATGCCGTAGCCGTCGCCGAGCATACCTTCGCGCTCATGCTGGCCCTGGCGCGCCAGCTCACACGGGCCGACTCCACCATGCACGCCGGCAAGTGGGAAAAGAAGACGCTGCAGGGCAGCGAGCTTCGTGGCAAGACCTTGGGTATCGTCGGTCTGGGCCGGGTCGGGGTCGAAGTCTCCCGCCGCGCTCTCGCCTTCGGGATGAAGGTGGTGGCGCACGATCCTTACGTCGCGCCCAGCCTTGCCCAGCAGTTGAATGTCACGCTCGCCCCGCTGGACGAGCTGTACGCCCCGTCGGACTACATCACCCTGCACGTCGGGCTCAGCCCGCAGACCACGGGCATGATCAACGCCGACGCGATTCGCAAGATGAAGAAGGGCGTACGCCTGGTGAATTGCGCGCGCGGCGAACTGCTGAACGACGCCGCCGTCATCGAGGCCTTGCAGTCCGGACAGCTGGGCGGCGCGGCCCTCGACGTTTACAGTCATGAGCCGCTGAAGGACTCTCCTCTGGCGACCATGCCGAACGTTATCCTGACCCCGCACATTGCGGGCTCGACGCACGAGGCGCAGGAGGCTGTGGGCGTGCAGATCGCTCTGCAAGTCCGCGAGTACCTGACCAAGGGCGTCATTCAGAATGCCGTCAACGTGCCTTCCATCAGCGAGGAAGAGTACGAGCAGATGCTGCCTTACGTCCGCCTGGGCGAGCGGCTGGGCACCTTCCTGGCGCAATCCAGCGAGGGTGGCGTGGAAGAGATCGGCCTCAGCTACAGCGGCGAGATCGCCGAGTGGAAGACGGCACTTATCCGCAACGCGGCCGTGGCGGGAGCGCTCAACCAGCTTGCCCACGCGCACGAGCGGGCCAACCTGGTGAACGCGGCTTCGCTTGCCGAAGAGCGCGGCATCCGGCTCACCGAGCGCAAGAAGCAGCGCGACGCCGGCACTGCTGCCGCCAACGTGCTGCGCGTCACCTTCAAGAGCGGTCAGCAGGAAAACACCGTGGCTGGCACGGTCCAGCCTGGAGGTCAGCCGAGGCTGCTGGAGATCGATGGCATCCACGTGGAAGCGCCGCTCGAAGGCAACGTCATCTACCTGCGCAACCTCGACGTGCCCGGCGTTGTGGGCCGCGTTGGCACCGTGCTCGGACAGCACAACACCAATATCGCCAACTTCTCCCTCGGCCGCGGTGGACAGGGGAACGAGACCTCTGCCGTTGCGGTGGTGCAGGTGGACGGCGAGATCAGCGATGCGGTGCTCGCAGCGTTGCGTTGCATCGAAACCATTCTTCTGGCCAAGGCGATTCGCTTCACGGCGGTCGGGCAACAGAAGAAAGTAGAAGTAGCGCAGTAGCAAAGCACAACCGCGGACGGCGCGGATCCTCGCGGGTTTCTTGGGAAGCAATCTGCGAGGGTTCGGGTTCGTCCGCGGTTGAAGTGTTGAAAACGTGCGGCTCAGGAGAAAATCGCATGTTCCGAATTGTGGTATCGCTGCTATTGGTGCTTTGCCTCTTTCCTGCCGCATTCGCACAACAGCCGGTAAAAGGTCCGACAGTGATTCCGGCCATAAGACATGACACCTCACCGCCCATGCGCGAGTTGATGCGCGGCGTGAGCCCGGTGCGCGATACGGGAAAGCAGCAGGCGCTGGAAATGGAAGAGCCGCCCGTCCGTCACATCCCGCCGGCATTCGATCCGGTAAGGCAAGCCTCGCCGGGGACTGCCCAGCAGGCGCAGATTGTCACCAACTACGAAGGCATTACCCAGGGCGGCGCTGTTCCTCCCGATACCAATGGCGCACCCGGACTCAACGGCCAATACGTACAGACCACCAACTTCCTGTATGCCGTGTTCGACAAAGCCACGGGCAATATTACCTTCGGGCCGTACTACGTGAAGGCCCTCTTTCAGGGATTTGGAGGCCAATGCGAGACCGAGGACGCGATGAGCGATCCGACCGTGCGCTTCGACCGGGCGGCGGGAAGGTGGGTCATCCAGCAGATCGCGGGCGAGTATGGTTTTACGCCGCCGTTATTCATCTGCGTGGCGGTTTCGACCACTTCCGATGCCACTGGAGCTTACTATCGTTACGCCATTCCCTATGGCAACTACCTTCCCGATTATCCCAAACTTTCTGTCTGGCCCGACGCGTATTACCTGACGACCGACTTGTATCTGAATTGGGTGTTCCAGGCCACCTCAGCGTGCGCGCTGGATCGGAGCGCGATGCTGCAAGGCGGTCCCGCCTCGGCCATCTGTTTCCAAACCGGTAGTGACGTTTTTCATTTCCTGCCTGCCGATCTGGATGGGGTTGTGCCGCCACCGCAAGGAGCGCCTAATTTCATCGTCGGCAACGTGAGCGGCTCCAACCATGAGCTGGACCTTTTCAAGTTTCACGTAGACTTTGCCAACCCGCAGAACTCCACCTTCAGCGGCCCGTTTCCGATCTCCGTGGCTCCGTACACCGTTGCCTGCTGGGCCGACTGCGTACAGCAAAAGGACACCAGTACTACACTTTACGCGATCGGCCAGTTAACCATGTACCGGCTTGCTTATCGCAACTTCGTTCCTCCCACTGTGCCCGCCAACGCTCTGCAGGGAGCGCACCAGAGCATGGTGGTGACGCACACGGTGCAAAATAGCGATGGTTCGTACGGAATCCGCTGGTACGAGTTGCGGGCACTGGAGAAGGGCGACTTTAGCGTTTACCAGCAGAGCACCTTCGCGCCTGACAGTAATACTCGCTGGATGGCTAGCCTCGCCATGGATAAAGTCGGCGATATGGCGATGGGTTATAGCATCTCGAGCAGCTACCATGTATCCGTCCATCAATTTCACCGGACGCGGCTACACCGATCCGCCGAGCACGATGGAGCAGGAAGCCAGCATCATGGCGGGCACCGCCTCACAGACATACACCGACCGTTGGGGCGATTACAGCAGCATGGTGCCCGATCCGGCGGACGACTGCCTGCTGTGGTACACCACGGAATACCTTCACTGGGACTCGCAAAATTGGAGGACCCGCATCGTTTCCTTGAGATTTCCCGGTTGTCGGTAGCCGAAGCGACGGCAAAGAGAGGTACGATCAAACAGGCCCGTCTAGAGTAAGGGCTTTAGTGCGCGGCTGGCCGTTCGGATTCGAGCTTGGCTACCCGGGCCGCGAGGTCGTGTATGGCGGCGGTACGCCGAATTTCAGCAACAAGTTCCTCGTGCCTGTCCGCAAGCTTATCTTCCAGCCTTTCAAAACGAGCATCGAGAGCGTTAAAACGATGGGCGAACTCCCCTTTAACGTCGGCGAATTGATTCTTAACATCCGCGAACTGACCCTTAACGTCTACGAACTGCTCTTTCACATCTGACCGAAATTCCTTCTGCTGGGCTTCCAGAGCATCGATCCGAACGCGCAGCTCGCGGAGCTGTGGCGCCAGAAAATCCTGCAATGTCGCGCGAACATCTTCTACCACGCCCATTACCTGGGCTCTCCTGCTCGTAACAAAATCAGAATACCAAATTTGCGAACTCGCGCCGCCTCAAATTACGCCTCTTGGCAAGGCATCTAGCGCGCGGCGGCCGCGTGACCGACGCGGGCGGCCACTTGCAAGCGAACTTCGGCGCGCTTCTGCGCATGCAGCACCGCCTCGAAGTCGAGATCGGCGGGAGCCTCACGCAGAAGTTCTTCGGCGCGGGCTTTGGCTTCCTGGGCGCGCTTCACGTCAATCTCTTCAGCACGCTCGGCGGTGTCGGCAAGGATTGTCACTTTGTTGGGCAGCACTTCGGCAAAGCCCCACGCCACTGCCAGGTAGTGGGTGTTCGCCCCCTGGCGATAGCTGATTTCGCCGATGGTCAGCTCAGTAATCAGCGGCGCGTGGCCTGGCAACACGCCGAGCTCGCCGCTTTTGCCGGGAATCTGCACCCCGTCAACCGGCTCCCGCAGCAGCAGCTTGTCGGGGGCCACGATTTCGAGTTCCAGCGTGTCAGCCATGGCAGATTACGCCTGCGCTTTCATCTTCTCGGCTTCTTCCAGCACTTCGTCAATGGAGCCCTTCATGTAGAACGCCTGCTCCGGAATGTCGTCGCGCTTGCCGTCCACGATTTCCTGGAAGCTGCGCACCGTGTCCTCGATCTTCACGTAGCGCCCCTTCAGGCCGGTGAACTGCTCGGCCACGTGGAAGGGCTGGGAGAGGAACTTCTGGATCTTGCGGGCGCGCGAGACAGTGAGCTTCTGGTCTTCGCTGAGTTCGTCGATACCCAGAATCGCGATGATGTCCTGCAGGTCCTTGTAGCTCTGCAAGACGCGCTTTACCGCCTGCGCTGTGTTGTAATGCTGCTCGCCCACGACGCGCGGATCGAGAATGCGCGAGGTGGAAGCCAGCGGATCGACCGCGGGATAAATACCCAGCTCGGAAATCTGGCGCGAGAGCACCGTGGTCGCGTCCAGGTGAGCGAAGGTCGTGGCTGGCGCGGGATCGGTCAAATCGTCAGCCGGAACATAGATGGCCTGCACCGACGTGACCGAGCCGGTCTTGGTTGAGGTGATGCGCTCCTGCAACTCGCCCATCTCGCTGGCCAGGTTGGGCTGGTATCCCACCGCCGAAGGCATGCGGCCCAGCAGGGTCGAGACTTCCGAACCCGCCTGCGTGAAACGGAAGATGTTGTCGATGAACAACAGCGTGTCGGAGCCTTCTTCGTCGCGAAAATACTCGGCAACGGTGAGCGCGGTCAGCGCCACCCGCAGACGCGCTCCGGGCGGCTCGGTCATCTGGCCATAGATCAGCGCGGCCTTCGACTTCGCGGGGTCCTTGATATTCACCACGCCCGACTCCTGCATCTCGAGCCAGAGGTCGTTGCCCTCGCGGGTGCGCTCGCCCACTCCGGCAAACACGGAGAAGCCGCCGTGCTTCAGCGCCACGTTGTTGATGAGCTCCATGATGACGACGGTCTTGCCTACGCCGGCGCCGCCGAACAGCCCGATCTTGCCGCCCTTCAGGAACGGCTGGATCAGGTCAATGACCTTGACGCCGGTCTCGAACATTTCCATCGAGGTGGACTGCTCGTCGAAGGCGGGCGCCAGGCGATGAATGGGCATACGCTTGGTGGCGTTCACCGGGCCCAGCTTGTCCACCGGCTCACCGATAACGTTGAGCACGCGGCCCAGGGTTGCGCGGCCCACGGGCACGGTGATGGGCCCCCCGAGATCGATGGCCTTCATGCCCCGCACCATGCCTTCGGTCGGTTCCATGGCGACGCAACGCACCCGCCCTTCGCCGATTTGCTGCTCGACCTCAAGGATGACGTTGATGGGAGCGGGAACGTTGAAGCCTTCGCTGGTGACGCGTAGCGCCGAATAGATGGGCGGCAACGCGCTTTCGGAGAATTGCACGTCCACCGCAGGACCTGCGATCTGAATGATGTGTCCGCTGTTTTCTGGCATAAAATTAGTTGTCCGTTATCAGTTGTCAGTTGTCAGAACCGAAGAGCGGGAGGCTGGCTTTCTCGCGGGCTTAACGGAACTCATCAGCCCATTGAGAATGCGTCCCAATTCGCCAGCTTCGCGAAGCGACGAGTCGCGCTGCTCCGCAGGAACATATCCCAACTCGCTGGCAATCACCATTTGTGTTTCAAGTTCATAAAGCGAGGCTCGAGCGTGCCCCAGAAATTGATAAAACTCACCAGAGGTAGTTCGACCCTGGCCCTCAGCAATATTGCTCGCTATTGAAACGGCTGACCTTCGCATCTGACTCTGGAGCCCAAACATCTCCGACTGCGGCAGCTCGGACGTCACTACGTAAACTCTTTTCACGAACGTAAGTGCCTTTTGCCACGCTATCAAGTCCTGATATCGGCCGGAGCCCATTAAGTGCCTCGTCTCTTGTCTGACAACTGACAACTGGCAACTGACAACTGGCAACTGCCCTACAACGCCGCCGCGCCGCTGACGATCTCGATGATCTCTTTCGTGATGGCCGCCTGCCGCGCCCGGTTCATGGTCAGCGTGAGCGAGTCAATCACGTCGTTGGCGTTGTTGGTCGCCGAGTCCATCGCCGTCATGCGGGCCGCCTGCTCCGCCGCCACCGACTCCAGCATCGCCTGGAAGATCTGCAAGATAACGTACCGTGGCAACATGCCGCGGAAGATCTCCTCCGCCGGTTGCTCGTAAATGTAATCGATGCCAGGCGCGGGAAATTCTTTGGCGCGCCGCTCCGCTTCGGTTTCCGCGGGCTCCTTCAGGCTGATGCCCGCGGTCTTCGCTGCCTCGCCCATGCGCTCGCGCTCTTCCAGCGTGAACTCTTCCGTCAGCAGGACTTCGCGGCGGCCGATTTCCTGCACCGGCAAAATGCGTTGCGCAATCAGCCGTTGCGAGATCACCGACTTGAATTCGTTGTAGATCACATAGACAGAATCGATCTTCGCCTCGTCATAGGCTTCGATCAACTTTTCGACGATCTCGGCCACCGCCTCGTACTGCAGCTTGCCCAGCAGGTTCAGGTGCTCGCCGACAATCTGTATCTCGCCCGCACGCGTTCCGTTTCCCGAAGTGGCGACCGGATACCGCCGCCGCATATAATCGCGGCCCTTGCGGCCGACCGCGGCGATGTCGATGTTCTTGCCCTTGAAGTACTCCAGGAACTTAGCTGCGGCTTTCAGGACGTTGGAGTTGAAAGCGCCGGCCAATCCGCGATCGCCGGTCACCAGCACCAGCAATATGTTCTGTTCCGGCCGTTCTGCCAGCAGCGGGTGCTTGGGCTCGCCCGTCTTCTCGTCGAACAGATCGGTGCGGCTGACCAGCGAGCGCAGGACGTTGGTAATCATGAGCGAGTACGGCCGCGCCGCGAGGGCGCGCTCCTGGGCGCGGCGCAGTTTCGCCGCCGACACCATCTTCATGGCCTTGGTGATCTGGCGCGTGTTCTTCACACTCTTAATGCGCCGCCGGATGTCGCGTATGTTCGCCATGAGTGGTTACGCGCTTGCCTTCGCCACTTCCTGATGCTCGCTGGCGAAGCGGTCCTTGTATTCCTTGATGACCTTGGTCATCGCCGCCTTCAGTTCGTCGTCGAGGATCTTCTTTTCCTCGATCGACTTCAGCACTCCCGGGCTCGACGTATCCACGTACGCGTACAGGCCCTTCTCGAAGTCGCGCAACTGCTCGATGGGCATGTCGTCGAGCAGACCCTGCGTGCCCGCGAAGATGATGAGAATTTGCTTGGAAAACGGCAGCGGCTGGTATTGCCCCTGCTTCAGGATTTCCGTCAGACGGCCGCCGCGGGCGAGCTGGGCTTGCGTGGCCTTGTCCAGGTCGCTGCCAAACTGCGAGAAGGCTGCGAGTTCGCGATACTGCGCCAGATCGAGACGCAGCGTACCCGCCACCTGGCGCATGGCCTTGATCTGCGCGTTGCCGCCGACGCGGCTCACCGACAGTCCTACGTTCACCGCCGGACGCACGCCGGAGTTGAACAAGTCGGTTTCCAGATAAATCTGGCCATCGGTAATCGAAATGACGTTGGTCGGGATGTACGCCGAAACGTCGCCCGCCTGGGTTTCGATGATCGGCAGCGCGGTCAGCGAGCCGCCGCCCAGTTCGTTGCTGAGCTTGGCCGCGCGCTCCAGCAGGCGCGAGTGAAGATAGAACACGTCTCCGGGATACGCCTCGCGACCCGGCGGGCGGCGCAACAGCAACGAGATCTCGCGATAGGCTACTGCGTGCTTGGACAGATCGTCGTAGATGCACAGCGCGTGACGCTTGGTGTCGCGGAAGAACTCGCCCATGGCGCACGCCGCGTAGGGCGCAATGTACTGCATGGGAGCGGGATCGGAAGCCGAAGCCGACACGACGATGGTGTACTCCATCGCGCCGTAATCTTCCAGCGTCTTCACCACCTGCGCCACGGACGAGCGCTTCTGCCCGATCGCGCAGTAGATGCAAATCAGGTCGCGGCCCTTGCTGTTGATGATGGTGTCCAACGCAACCGCAGTCTTGCCGGTCTGACGGTCGCCGATAATCAGCTCGCGCTGTCCGCGGCCCACCGGAATCATGGAGTCGATGGCCTTCAGTCCGGTGGCCATGGGCTCTTTTACCGGCTGGCGATCGATCACGCCGGGCGCAAGGCGCTCAATGGGAATGTATTGGTCCGTGTTGACCGGCCCCTTGTCGTCGATGGGCTGGCCAAGCGAATTGACCACGCGGCCGACCATGGCATCGCCCACCGGCACGCTCATGATGCGCCCGGTGCGCTTCACTTCATCGCCCTCTTCCACTTCCGTGTATTCGCCAAGCAGTACCACGCCCACCTGGTCTTCTTCCAGGTTCATGGCAATGCCCGCGACGTTGTGCGGGAAGGAGAGCAACTCGCCCGCCATGACCTTGTCCAGGCCGTACACGCGGGCAATGCCGTCGCCGATCGACATCACGGTGCCGACTTCATCGACTGCGATCTTGGTTTCGTAGTTGTCGATCTGCTCGCGAATGAGCTTGGTGATCTCGTCTGCTTTGATCTGCGCCATAGAATTTATTCCGTATCAGCCGACACTCAACTGCTCTTTCATCTTTTCCAGTTGTCCGCGGACAGAGCCGTCATAAATCGTACTGCCCACGCGGACCATGACTCCGCCCAGCAGAAGCGGATCGGAGCTGTAGCGCGCGCGGACCTTCTTCGCGGTCATGCGCTCCACCTGCGATTCCAGCTCCTGCTTCTCATCCGCGGAAAGCTCCCGCACGCTGGAAATCTGCGCTTCCACAAATCCCAACTGCGCGTCCAGTTCCACCCCGAACTGCCGTACTATATCGTCCAGCATCGGGATGCGCCGGTGATCGATGATCACCGCTATAAAATTTCGCACCGCCTTAAACGCGCCCATCTGAGCGACGATGGCGTCCAGCACCTTGCGCTTCTGCTCGGCCGATATGGCCGGCGAATCCCACACCCGGCGCAGGTCGCCGCTCTCGCGCACCGCTTCCGCAATGGAGCTCAACTGCTGCCGGGCTAGGCTGGAATCGAGCTTCTGCTCGAGTACAACCTCCACCAGGGCACGGGCGTAACGGCTGGAAACAGCGGCCATAGTTACTTGCCACCCTTCCCAAACTGGTCAACGAACTCGCGCACCAGGGAGTGGTCGGTAGGCTCGTCCACCCGGATCTTCTTGGCCGCCAGATCGACCGCCAGGTTGGCGGCATAGCCCTTCAATTCGCGCCGGGCATTGCGCGCGATGGCCTCAATTTCCGCTTCCGCGGCCTGCACCACTCGGTTCTTGTCTTCCTCCGCCGCCTGGCGGATGCGCACTTCTTCCGCCGCGGCCTCGCTCTCGGCCGAAGCGCGAATTTCCGCCACCTCAACGTCCAGCTTGGCCAGACGCGCTTCAATTTCCTTCATGCGCTGCGCCGCTTCGGCGGCCGCCGCTTGCGCTTCCTTAATGCCTCTCTGGATGGTCGCGGTGCGGTCCCGGAACATCTGCGGCACCTTGGCCTTCGCCAGAAACCAGAAGACCGCGATCAGGATGGCGAAGTTGGTGATCAGCGAAAGCCAGTACGCGCGCTCCGGGCCGATCTTGATGACGCGCCCTATCCACGACACTACCGGCGAATGCACCGCCTTCAACTCCATCGCCACTTTCGCGTCTTTCTTGCCCGCTTCCTCGGCGGCCTCCTCCGAAGTCTTCGCCAGCTCCTGGCTGAACTCCCCGTTGGGATTTACGGGCTGGCTGGCCGGCGATTGAGCTTGCGGCTCGGCCTTGGGCGGCTGTTCCGGCTGAGTAGAAGAGGTGGATGCGGAAGACGCTGCCGCCCCATGCTCCTGCGCGGCGACGACACCCAGCGCCAGGAACATTCCCAGCAAGCTGACCAGCAGGCGGCGCCGGGCGGTGCGGGTCACGGTTGGCCGCCGATCGCTGAAGCCCCACTCGCGGGTCGCAGGATGGTGCGTATGATCTCAGAGGCCAGTTGCTCCACCTCGGCCTGCAAGCCGCTGCGGGCCGCGGCCATGTCCTGTTCGATGGCGGTGCGGGCCTCGTGGATCAACTGCTGGGCCTTGGCGCGGGCTTGGGTCACCACTTCGGCTCGGGCCTGTACGGCCTGCTGCCGCCGGGCTTCTTGCGTCTTGAAGATGGCCAGCCTGGCCTCGCGCAGGCGTTCCTCGTACTCCTTCGTTTTGGCCTCCGCGGCCGCCACCCCGGCCCGGGCCTTCAGGATAGCCCCTTCCGTGCGTTCCCGGCGCTCATTCAGTACCCGCATCAGGGGCTTGCGCACTACCAGGTTGTAGATGGCATACAGCAGCAGCAATATGATGATGGTCGGAACCGAGTCGAGCAGTAATTCGCCTACTTGCCGGAGAGTCTGGTCCATGGTGTGTTCGTGAATGCCTATTGCTGAAGAACCACTGGGGGCGCAGGGCTGCTACTGGAACTATTAAAACTAACAGGCCCTGACGCCGAGTGTCAACGAAACCAGCCTGCCACTTTACATTCGCCCCAAGTCTGCCTCACAATATACGCTGCCGCGCGGAAGCCAATCTGTTGGGGAGCGCTAGAGGAAGCTGTGAAGTTGCGAGGGTGGTTGCTGCTGTTGCTGTTTGTGCACGTGCTGCTGCACCCCCTGGTGCATGCGGTTGGCACTTCCAGCGCGGCCAAAGACCTCGCGGTTTCGTCCAGTTCCACCCAGCCGGATGGCAGCCTGAATTCCGGCGACCAATGCGAGCTTTGCCGCGTGGGACATAACACCATCGCCACGCCGCGGCTGCCGCGGGCCGACCTGCTGAATCCACGGTGGATTCGCACTACCCTTCAGGCCGTCAACTACGCGTCGCTGCAAGCCGGCCACCGGCTTCCCTCCCGCGCACCACCCAGCCTCTGATCCAATCGCCCGCCGAAGAATGTCAAGTCACGTCTCTGTGACTGGTTGCTTCCTTCATTTGATGGCAGGTTTCATGTTGCATCCCATGTGGCTCGCAATGTTTTCGGCGAGACTCGATATGGGACGATGGCAACAAAATTGGAGAAGAGATGATTTCAAAGCAGGAGAAAGACGGGTGGAAGGGCACTCTTGGTTGCCTCAAGACAAGCGTCCCAAGCGCGAAAGAGCTTAGGGCATTGCGTGTAGTGGCTATGTTCTGCTTTGCGCTCTGCGTCATCACTGCCCGCGCGCAGACGACTGGAAGCTCATCGCTTAGCGGTGTGGTCTCCGATCCGACAGGAGCGGTGGTGCCGGGTGCAACCGTCGAGATTCATAACCCGGTCAGCCAGTTCGACCGGACCACGACAACGGATAACGCCGGACAATTCAGCTTCGCGAACATTCCTTTTAATCCTTACCACCTCAGTGTCACGGTGACCGGGTTCGCGCCTTATGCGCAGGACGTGGATGTTCACTCCGCAGTACCGCTGGCCTTGAAAATCACGGTCCAGATAGCGGGGACTGCCGAAAGCGTTACCGTCCAGGGCGAAGCGTCCGATTTACTGGAAAACGATCCTACGTTTCATACCGACGTGGACCGGCAAATGTTCGACAAACTTCCTCTGGAAAGCTCCTCTTCCGAGCTAAGCTCGCTGGTCACGCTGGCCTCGCCGGGAGTCGCCGCCGATTCCAACGGCCTCTTCCACGGACTGGGCGATCACGCAGAAAACTCCTTTTCTCTGGATGGACAGCCGATCACCGACCAGCAGAGCAAAGTTTTCTCCAATCAGATCCCGCTCGACGCGGTGCAGTCCATGACGGTCATCGGCGGGGCGCCGCCGGCCGAGTTCGGAGACAAGACCAGCCTGGTCATTGACGTGACCGCGCGTTCAGGCCAAGGTTCGACCACGCCGCACGGAGCTATCACGGCCAGTTACGGCAGCTTCGGCAGCTCGAACGTGGATTTCAACCTCTCCTACGGCGGCAAGAACTGGGGGGAATTCATCGCGGCGAACGGGCTCAACACCGGCCGCTTCCTCGATCCGCCGGAGTTCGGGGTGTTGCACGACAAAGGCAATGAGGAAAACTTCTTCAACCGCTTCGACTACGTGCTTTCTCCAAAAGACGCGCTGCACTTCAATTTTCAGTTCACGCGCTCCTGGTTTCAGACGCCAAACTCCTACGACCAGCAGTTTCACGATTTCAGTGGCACCGTCCAAACCAATCCTGTGACCGGCGCTCCTTTAGGGCCGACCGATCAGCGCTCCAAAATCCTGACCTTCAACATCGCACCTACGTGGACCCGCACCTTAAGCCCGAATGCCGTCCTCAACGTCACGGGATATGTGAGGCGTGACGCCTACAACTACTACCCCAGCAACGACCCTTTCGACGATCTTGGCCCGCCCAATCTCCAGCGAGAAACCGTGGCCCAGCAGCGTACGCTTCTCAATGCCGGCGCGATCGCAAATGTTACCTATACCAAGGGCATTAACAACATTAAAGCCGGGGTCATGTATGAGCAGACGTTCCTGAACGAGAACGATCAGCTCGGGATTGTCGATCCAACCCTGAATGCACCGTGTTTGAACGGAAATGCCGTGCCGATCAACGGTTTCACCGATCCCTCGCAGTGTGCCGGGGCCGGGTTCCAGCCCAACATCGCTACCAACCCGAATGCGCCCAATTCGGCCCTGTATCCCTTGTTCAACAATGTCCTGCTGCCCTATGACCTGACGCGCGGCGGGGTGCTGTTCCCATTTGTTGGCCACACGGATGTGAAAGAACTCGCCATGTATGTGCAGGACAACATCAACCTGCGCAACTGGAGCTTCAATCTCGGTATTCGCGGTGACTTCTACAACGGGCTCGCCACCGCCACCCAGGCGGAACCCCGGGTGGGTCTTTCCTACAACATCCAGGCCATCAACATGGTGCTTCGCGCCTCCTACGCCCGCACGCTGGAGACGCCGTTTAACGAAAACCTGGTACTCTCCAGTACGGGATGCAGCTCGCCCGTCCTGAATCCCCTTCTCGGCTGCTCCTCCAGCACGGCCACGCCATTGGCACCCGGCTTCCGCAATGAGTTTCACATCGGCCTGCAGCAGGCCTTTGGCCGGTTCGCGGTGGTGGACGCTGAATACATTTGGAAGTACACCCACAGCGCCTACGACTTCAGTGTGCTGGGCAACACGCCCATCACCTTCCCCATTGAGTGGCACAACTCAAAGATTCCAGGCTTTGCGCTGCGCGCCAGTGTGCCGGTCCAGCATGGCTTCAGCGCGCTGGTGGTGATGTCCAGCGTCGCCGCCCGCTTCTTTACTCCGCAGATTGCGGGAGCCGGCGCCACTCCCTTGGCGCCCTCGGGAGTTTTCCGCATTGACCATGACGAAGCCTACAACATGACCGCGCACCTGCAATACCAGACGCCCTGGAAGCGTGGACCGTGGTTCGGCTTCAACTGGCGCTATGACAGCGGACTGGTTGCCGGGGCCGTGCCGTGCTACGGAATCTTTCCATTTAACGATTGTCCGCAATCGACCACGCTTAACGGGCAACCCGCCATTACCATGGCCGATCCCGCCGGGATCCCTCTAACCGCCGACCAGGAGTTTCAGGCCGGATTCATTTGCAATGGCGTGCGTGCAACTCCGACTGTCGCTCTGCCCTTTACCTGTCTGGCATCGCAGTTCGGCTCTACGCTCACCCAGGTACCACCGCCGGGAACCGAGAATGACGACCACCGTCCACCCCGCATCGCAACACGCAGCCTGTTCGACCTGGCGATCGGAGACGACGACCTCTTTAAGACGGACAGGTACAAGTGGAGCCTGCAATTCACCGCGATTAACCTGACCAACCAGTATTCGCTGTACAACTTCCTGTCCACCTTCAGCGGCACTCATTACGTTACGCCACGAGCGCTGACGGTGCAGTTGGGGTTCCACTTCTAGGGAGGCAGGGGTGGATTGGAAATGCGCGATGCTGCGCCGGGCGGGATGGGATGCCGATCAAGTCTGCCTCAGTGCCCAATTCCCGCCGCGCCTCTGCGGGCCATCGCCTTCTTCAAGATGAACACAATTGGAATGCAGGCAAAGCACATCAATCCCATGTAACGGAAATCGTCGACGTAGGACCACAGCAACGCCTGCCTCTCTACCTGCCCGCCTATGATGGCATAGGCTTTCTGCATCGCTTCGACCGGTCCCGCACCCTGCGACTGGAGATATTGCTGCAGGGAGTGGAGTTGATTCTGGACGGTCACGCTGCTGGGCACAATCGAGCGCACCAGTTCGTTCTGATGCAACTGCGCGTGGCGGGCGATGATCGTATTGACGATCGCAATTCCGACGCTGCCGCCAACATTGCGGAAGAGGTTATACAGTCCGGTGGCGTTACCGATTTCCTCGTTCGCCAAGCCCACCACTGCGGTGGTCGAGAGAGGCACGAAGATAAATCCAGCGCCAAAGCCGCTGAGAATAATGGGCCATAGAAACGACCATTGCGAGATGTCCAGGTCGGCGCGGCCAAACCACAAGCTGCTGACGCCGAACATGGCGAACCCACTGGCGATCAACCACCGGTTGTCGAGCTTGCTGGTCAGGATCCCGATGATGGGCATGGCAATAATGGCGCCCACGCCACGCGGGCTCACCGCCCATCCGGCTGCCGACGCCGTGTAGCCCAGCAGTTCCTGGTAGAAGAGTGGCAGCAGGGTGATCAGCCCGTAGATGGCGCCGCCGAAGAGCCCGATAAGGATGCACCCCAGCAAAAAGTTTCGGTGTCGAAACACGCGCAGGTCCACCAGCGGTTTGCCGTGCTTCAGCTCGCGAACGATGAAAAGCACGAAAGCCACGACCAGGATCCCGACCGCCCAGCGGATCCAGTCGGCGCCAAACCAGTCATCCTCCTGTCCCTTGTCGAGCACGATCTGCAAGCAGCCAAGCCAGACGGCCAGCAGCCCGAGTCCGATACCGTCGATCTTGCCCGGCTTGGCGTTCCTGATGTAATCGGGGTCCTCGATGTAGCGCATGATCATGGAAATGGCGAAGATCCCGATCGGGATGTTGATGTAGAACGCCCAGCGCCAGGAGTAGGTATCGGTCAAATATCCGCCCAGCGTCGGGCCCAAAACGGGGGCCACAACGACCCCGAGGGCGAAGACGGCCATCGCCAGACCGCGCTTGTCGGGCGGAAAGCTCTCGATCAGGATGGCCTGCGACAGGGGCTGAAGAGCGCCGCCGCCGGCGCCTTGGATGGCGCGAGCGAGCAGGATCATTCCCAGGCTGGTGGCTGCGCCGCAGGCAAAGGAGGAAATCGTGAAGATGACAATGCAGGAGACCAGAAAGCGCTTGCGTCCGAACTTGCGCGAGAACCAGGGGCTGGCTGGTAACACAATCGCGTTGGCAACCAGATAGCTCGTTAACACCCAGGTGGCTTCATCGTTGGTGGCCGAGAGGCTGCCCGCTATGTGGGGCAGTGCGACCGAGGCGATGGAGGTGTCGAGCACCTCCATGAAGGTCGCCAGCATGACCGAGATCGCGATCAGCCAGGGATTGGACGCCGGCCGCGACAGCGATATGCCCCCGGCGCCAGCCACCGTCGCGGTTGCCATGCCGTCTCCCTCCTCAAGAATTCGGTTGGCGCGAAAGCCTGGTGTGGCAGGCGCCGCCGCAATGAGAAACAGATGCACGCAGGCCAGTGAACGATTCGCTGCGGCTCAGACTGTTGCGCTCCGGTTAATCATGGCTTGCGGTCATGCGATACACTGCATTTCGTCCTATGAGCGATGACCACCTGGGCTTTACTCCCGCGGAGTTACGCAAGCTGCGCAGCTTGCGGGACCCCTACGGCATCCAGCGGTTCCTGGACCAGATGCCCTACCATCTCGCCGATACGGCGTGGTCGCCGCGGCGGGTGTTGCGCGAGGGGACTTCGCATTGCATGGAAGGTGCGATCTTCGCGGCAGCGGCCTTACGCGCCAACGGCCATCCGCCGCTGATTGTGGATTTCGAGGCGGAACACGACACCGACCACGTGCTCGCGGTCTACCGCGTGAAGGGACATTGGGGATCGGTCGCCAAGTCGAACTATACCGGGTGCCGCTACCGCGAGCCGGTGTACCGCACCTTGCGCGAGTTGGCCATGAGTTACTTCGACACCTATTTCAACCTGCGGCGGGAGCGTACCCTGCGCAAATTCTCGCGTCCGGTGAACCTGGCGCGCTTCGATGACCAGCAGTGGATGACCACCGAGAAACCAATCTGGTTCATCGTTTATCATCTGGTGGAGATCCGTCATTACAAGCTTCTGCCCAGGGGCATGGACAAGCGTCTGCATCGGGTGGACGAGCGGACCTTTCGGGCAGAGACGCTGGGGAAGGCATTCAAGTAGCCCGGAACACCACCCAGACTTTCTCCGTTCCGAAATACAACGCACAGGCTCCCGAATGATGTAAGATACCCCGACTATAGGGGTCACTACCCGCCGGGTGTTGTGATGAGTCTGAGCCTTAGTGACAAAGTGGATGCCGTCCTCGCGGAGAAAAGCGGTCAGGCAGTTTTGTCCGTCACGCCTGAGCAGTCCGTATATGAAGCCATCGAGCAGATGGCAAAGCACGGGGTTGGGGCTTTACTGGTGATCTCCGAAGGCAAGCTGGTGGGGATCGTTTCTGAGCGGGACTACGCCCGCAAAGTCATCCTCCAGGGGAGGCACTCGAAGGAAACCCCGGTCAGCCAAATCATGACCAGCCCGGTAATTTTCGTGACCCGCCAGCAGACGGTGGACGATTGCATGGCGATCATGACCAACCACCACATCCGCCATCTTCCGGTCCTGCACGGCGAAACCGTCGCGGGCGTGCTCTCCATCGGCGACCTGGTGAAGTGGATTATCACCGGCCAGAAACACCATATCGCGCAACTGGAAGGTTACATCACGGGCAAGTATCCGGCCTGAGCGCGGGCGGCCCGATTAGCTGTTCGGCGCCGCGTCTCCATGGGCGTGGCATTCCGGCATCCCACAAGCCTGGGCCGTGCGACCCTCGAAGTCGAATTCGATGAGCACTGCCGGTTCGTTGCCCACCACCCATCCATCATGGCCCGGCTCAATAACAACCACCTGCGGCGCGGCATACTCCTTGCGGCACCCGTCGGGAAACTCGATGTGAATTTGCCCGTGAGCCAGGAAGCCGACGTGGGCGTGCATGCAGTAGTCGGTGCCGACGATGGGCTTAATGTGGGTCTTCCAGTGGAAGCCGGTGGGGTAGATCACACGTTTGACGCGGGCCGTCCCGGCGCGAGCGATGTCAAGTTGGACTCCGGCAATCTGCTGATGCTCAGTTCCCTGCATCGGGTCGAGCAGAGGATTGGTAGCGCTCATGGCAATGTCCTCCGTAGTTCGGCGCAAGAGACGATCGCTATCGATTTCCGGGAAGATCGGCTCCCGCGCATCCCAAGAGGATACAGCAGGTGGCAAACTCTGGCGGTTCGGGTAGATTTGCATTGGGTGGAGCACAGCTTCAGCGGCGCGTTCAGAGCCGCCTGGCAGGCTGCTGAAAAAACTCGTTCTCGGGGTGTTTTGAAAGGGCACAGCTTTAGCTGTGCCGTCGGAAGTCCTATAAAATTGACATCCCGAACCTACTTTAGTCGGTGAGGGATCCGCGTTTTCGAGTTTTTCAGGGCCGCCTAGTCAGTTCGGCTTTAGCCGCTGGGGTAACGTGTAACCTTTCCTCAGCGGCTAAAGCCTCGTCCTTTCTGCGGACCGGCTCTGCACGCCTGAAGGCGTGCTCCATCTTCCACCAACCCTGCCCACAACCAGGGCTGGAACCGCTCACCCCATCTCGATGGCGATCACAATTTGCGTCCGCCCGCGCAGGCGGCTGAAGAAGTCGCCGGTAATCTTCATCCAGCCGTACTTCTGGCGCAGCAGTTGCTGACCGCGCTCGGCCTCCTGAGCGTCGCAGATTCGCGCGCGCGCCTCCACCCAGGCGCCACGCAGGTTGCCGCGCATGTCGCAGGGCGCGACCCGCACCTTGGGGTTGTTGCGAATGCGCTTGGCCTTTCCGGAATCGGGCAGCGTGTACACGTAAAAGTTGTCGCCGTTCTGCGCAAACCATACGGGAGTCCGCACCCCGATGCCAGTCTTGCGGAAGGTTTCCAGGTTCAGATACTTCGCCCTGGCGAACTGTGCGATTGCGTCAGGCATAGCCGGCCACCCCACGGAATGAGCTTATCGCATCGCAGTTGGGACCGCGACAAGGGCGAGCCGCACCCCGCGCTATAATTCCTACGAAATGCGACTGCTGCTGAATTGGCTGTTGAGCGCGATAAGCCTGCTGATTGTCTCTCATCTCGTGCCGGGATTTTATGTCCGCGACTTTACCTCGGCGCTGATCGCAGCGCTGGTGATCGGGCTGGTGAATGCCACTCTAGGACTGGTACTGAAGATCCTCACCCTGCCTCTGACCATTCTCACCCTCGGCATCTTCTGGTGGGTCATCAACGCGCTCATGCTCATCTTCGCGTCGAACTTTGTCCCTGGATTCCTGGTGCGCGGCTTCTGGCCGGCGTTCTGGGGAGCGGTGGTGCTTTCGCTGATTAACATGGTTCTGAAAGCCCTCGCGCGTGACGCCGAGCGGGCGTAGCATGATTTCCCTGTGATAGGATTTGGGCCATGGATGCCGATCTCCTGCGCCACTTGGAAGGAATGGAGAAGCGCCAGCGCGAGTATATTGACGAGCGCACGCAGGCTCTCGAGACCCGTCTGCGCGAGTACATCGACCAGCGCACGCAGGCTCTCGAGACCCGTCTGCGCGAGTACATCGACCAGCGCATCAATGACACGGAGAAGCGTCAGCGCGAGCATATTGACGAGCGTACGCAGGCTCTCGAGGCCCGTCTGCGCGAGTACATCGACCAGCGCACGCAGGCTCTCGAGACCCGTCTGCGCGAGTACATCGACCAGCACATACTGGAGTTGCGCGAGTACATCGACGAGCGCACGCATGACTCGGAGACTCGCATCGTCCGGGCGTTCGGCGCTTACCAGGAATCAGCCAGCGTGCGTATGCGGAAGATCGAAGCCGACGTCTCCAACATCAATTCATCCACCACTCAGCAGCTTGATGCCATGCAGTCGAAGCTCCTGGACCTGGAAACCAGGATCATTAATCTGGAAGGACCACAGGGCAGACCTGCCTGAACGAAGCTAACCTGAACTACTTAGTGAGATGCAGTCGTCGAAGATCGGCTTCCGTCCACGGGCAAGGCGCATCATGCTGGGTGCCCCGGGTCTCGCGGGGTTCGAGACCCGGGAGGTTCGTCATCGATTACCCGGTCGTCCAAGCCTCGTACCCACCCGCAGTTACCTGATTTCGTTACCCAAAATTAAGGATGGCTCCGGGCAGGAGACCCGGGCCACCCGCCGCGCGCACTCCGTAAGCTTGGTTACAACGTCACAATTACAGCGGTAAGCGCAGCTGCACCCGAAGGTGAGATGTAGATGCAATTGGGATGATTTTCGACGGAATGGGATTCTTACCGTCAACATCATCAACTCTCAGAGAAGTTAATCATTAATTAGGCTATTCCCGGCGAACAGTGGCTCACTCTCCGTACAGTTGCTCAAAAGCCTTCGCAATACCTTCCCGGTTTGGCACCCAATCTTCCTCGAAAAGGATTCGACTATCCGGGGGAAGGGCAGAGCCTGGCCGCGCGATGCGTACAAGAAGATAACAGATCGCGTAAACCGACAGTGCTGTGAAAAATGTTAACATCACTGCTTCATGCGCATACACAGGGCCATTGCTTCGCCAAAGCGCACCGTCGCTTGAGTTCGGGCGCGAATGCGTGAAATCGCATAATTGGCCAAATGTCTTATCCGGGAACTCTTTATCAGCAACAAGCCATTTGCACTGGTCGCCGCGCAGCATGGCGTGCATACGCTTTCTAAAGCGCCTGAAGCCAAGTTCCGATCCGCTGGTTTTCCAGACGACATAATCGGGGTCGTTAGGTTTTAGATTTCCGTATGCGCCGATCATAACCAGTTCCAGCGCAACGCGAAGTTCGGCCATCGCGGCCCGGTAGTAGCCATGTAGGAAAAGAAAGTTAGTGCATTGGAGCGCATCACCTGCATCGAGCATACAGCTGAAAAGCTCGTCAGGATTTTCGGGATCGCCGGTCGCCGTGATCCAGTCGCCCCACAGGCTGTAGAGCAATGCGAGCCGAAGACCGTTATGGTCCGATATACGGATTGCGACATCATCCGGCAAATGAATGATGCCGGCCCAAGTCGCTTCATCGACTAGGTCTGTCGGTGCAAGATCCTGTCCTTCACTGATTGCAAATTCATGGGGCTCAAGCTTGTGTCGAACAGCGCGGAAGTCGGACAAGGGTAGTTTTCGGGCCATTGGTCATTATATGACCGCATACCACGACAGGTTTGACGTGGCCTGATGCCATCAAGGTTCCGTTCTTTCGGCCCAAAGCTGGCCGCTCAGCGCCTCCCAGGTTAGCGCCCGAAGGAAGGACGCGAACCTGGGGCACTAGGCCCGTATCGCCCACGTCAACCTCGCCGTACTTGATTGTCCGGGCAGGGCGCGCACGAACTCTGTGACCCCTTTTTGCCCGATTCGCGCCGGGAAAAACGGCAAAACTGTCGCCGTGGCATCAGGGTTATACTACCCGCATGAAACCGTTACCGCCGCAGGTTCCCGGTATGACGGAGTTTGAGCGGTTCGATAACGCTATGCTCACGATCTCGAAGGAAGAACTGCTCAGGCGCGAGGCGCGGGAAAAGAAAACGCGGGAACGCAAGCGGCGACGCAAGAAGTCGTGAATACCTCATGACCCTCCGCAGTTATTTCCAAAACGAAACCGAGCAACGCCGTGCGCTGGGAGCGTTAGGCGGTTGGTTCGACCCTGCAGATGATATGGACCTCTATGATGCATCATGGTGCGCTTTTGACGCATCATCGAGCGCAGTTGAGGCACTCCGATATTTCCAAAAAATTTATGACGCGCTCAGTTCACAATCATGGGGAGCATTCCGCAGTCCTGTAAAAGGGCTGCGCTCGCAATGTTGGTCAACACAAAAGACTTTCGAGACCATCAAACAGTTTGCAGAATTTTCATGGCGCGGGCCTGTCAACCTACTGAATTTCCCAGCGAGCGGAACCGGACTTCGACTGGAATCCTGCCTCACAGAGATGAAGGGGATTAAACCGAAGAAAGACTATCCGCTCATGGTAGTTTCAAAGTTCCTTCATTTCTACAATCCCGCACTGTTCCCGATTTACGACGAAAGGGTGATCTGGAAGAAAGTGCTTGACGTCTGCTTCAAGAGTGACTTCCGGGATTTCTGTGACCGTGAGAACCTGCCATACCATCGTTTCAGGAAAGAAGATACCGTGGATTTCCTTCCCGCCTACATGCGTTTCGCCAACTCTCTTCTGTCTGAGGCACATGGGAGGTTTATGCAGGTATTCGTGGAGTGGTTAGCCGAACAACCGGGCACAGAGTTACGTAGGCGGAAATTTGATCCTACAACGCTCTACGCGAGGGCCTTCGAGTACACTGCGGTCGGCGCAGCGGCGGCGGAATGCCCGCAATGTTGACGAAGGAGTTCTCCCAAGTTCCAGGCGGGCACCCTCCCGTCACCCGTCCGGTGGTAAGGCCCGTGCCGTGTCGGCTCATTGGGTTAAGATGTGGATGTTGAAATCATGTCTAGAAAAGCAAACTCCAAAGCCTTAGAGGTCTATTGCAATGATTGCCGACAGTACACCGTTCATCAGCTTATGGGAGCAGTTGTCAAGAAGGTTAAGGATGAGGAAGACGAGGGTTGGATGACGACCTGCACCATCACTTTTGAAATGCTTCAGTGTGCCGGTTGTCAAGAAGTCGTTCTTCGGCGTACTTTTAGGCACTTCAAAGACCTAGACAACCCGGGCGTACAGTTCTTTCCGCCTGCAACCTCTCGGCAGTTACCGGTATGGCTATATAAGCTCCCCGAACCTTTGCGGCTTCTGCTGGAAGAGATTTACAGCTCGCTGGACTCAGAGAGTTTACGCTTGCCTATGATGGGTGCGCGAACACTGGTTGACATGGTGATTCTCGAAAAGGTGGGCGACGCTGGGAGCTTTAACGACAAACTGAATGCGCTGGAGAATGCGGGATTCGTCAGTTCCCGCAATCGGGAAGTACTTTATGCCGCTCTCGATATGGGAAATGCGGCGGCACATCGGGGACATGCAGCAACCAAATACGAAGTTGAAGCTGTCATGGACATCGTCGAGAACATGCTTCAGGCGGTCTACGTCTTTCCTGATGTGGCAAGGATATTGAAACAATCTACGCCGCCTCGCCCACCCAGACAATCTTAGGACATGCCGCCACCAAACTGGCCTGGTGCCCCAGGTTCACGTCCTTGTTTTGGACGTTAACCTGGGCTGAGGAAGGTTCGGGCCGCCCGTCCAGGCTAACTGGCAACCTTGGCGCGGTGCCGAATGGGATGGGTTTCCCTCAAGTCCGCCAGCAGTTTCGGATGTTTGTTCAGCAGCCGGAACAGATTTAGTACCGCGGGCATCGGAGTTGCCTCTCCACGCTCATAACGCGAGAACGCATTGTGGCCGCCGCCAGTCAGCCGGGCGGCCTCCCGTTGCGTCAGACCTAGCTTGCGCCGGATGCGCCGGATCTCTTCGCTCTGTTTAGCGCGTTGCCGCAGGACGAGTGCATCGCCCGCCGCTGCATAGCGCTTCGCACTGGCCGCATCAAACTCCACTTCACCGCAGTTCTCGCATCGCCAGCCCGAAAGTCCGCCCACCTTGGACGTATTTCCCTGGTATTCAACCTCGAACCTCTCCCCTTCGAAACGGGTCATGGCCTTACGCGAGTCGCAATTCAAGCAATTCCGGGGCATTTCACTTCTCCTTAAACTGGATCACCGGGGCCAGGTCCCGCAATGTGATCTTGATATAAGCTTGCCGGTTCACAGGCGTGTCAGCGTGATAAACATCTTGCCAGACGCGGTGATCGGCATAGGTGGTCATTGACTTATAGAAATTCCGTCGCGATAGAGAGCTTATGACCGCCAGCATTTCGGCCGTCGTCAACCCCATCTCGCGCCCGCCATCCAACGCAGTCTTGGTGAATGCCGCCGCTCGCAAACCTCGCACCTGTTCCTGGATACGCACCAATTCGTAATGTGGCGTGCGCTTTTCCACAAGGTTAGATTACCCTATAAGGGTAAACGCGGCAAAATAATTGCGCCGGATGCCTGGTCCCGCACTGACACCCGCCTGGTGCCTGGTGCCCCTCGCGTCCCGACTTTGGACGCTAACCTGGGATCACGAACGCTCACAACCGACATCTTGACCTCGCCACATACAATTCCCCTTGCCGGACGCCCGCCCAACCCTCCGTTGGTCGGGTGGGAGAGCCTCTCGGTGGGCCTCCTCAGTGGTCACGTTGAGAGCTGACCCTGGTCACCGACAACGGCGAGGTTAGCCGTGACACTGCGGTTAGAGGGTTAGTGTCTCTGCCCGACGCGGCCCCGCTTTGGCGGGCGCCCGGACGACGATCTTTGACAATTCGACCCGCTGCCGACGGGTGATTTCGGTCCGGCCTGCTCCGTTCCAGACGATAATCACGATAATCATGATTATCTTGCATTACTTGATTATCATGATAATCATGCTTATCAATCTAAGTTATTGTAAATAAATGATTTACTATAGATTATAGCGAGATTGGCATAATGCGAAGGGGGGAGGGGTCTTGCCACAGATGACCTAACCGACCCGCCATGCGGCCCAGCCCCATCTTCGCGCCCGACTTGGACGCTAACCTGAGATCACTGACACTCGCGACCGGCGTCACATCCCCCTTGACGCCGCCATTTACAATGCCTGCGGCTGCTAAACTGCCACGAGGCCGTATCCATGGCTACAACCGCACCTGAGCTCGAGACCAAGTCCCTGCCCGCGAACGCCTATCAGCCGCTGAAAGAGGGTGAACTCTATGTGCCGCTGGTGCCCACCAAGCATGAGCGTGCCGGAAGTCACCTGGCGCGCGGTGCTGTGGGGCACGCTGCTGTGCATCGTTTTCAGCGTGGCTTCGGCCTACTCCGCCCTGAAGGTCGGCCAGGGAATGGAAGCGGCGATTCCCATCTCCATTCTGGCCATCGGGCTGGCGCGCATGTACCGCCGCCGCTCCACCGTGCTGGAAAACGTGATCGTGACCGGCATTGGCGCCGCCTCCGGCAGCGTGGTGGCCGGCGCCGTCTTCACGATTCCGGCGCTTTACATCCTCCACCTCGACCCGCATCCGGTGCAGACCATCTTCATCTGCCTGGCCGGCGGTTGCCTGGGCGTTCTCTTCCTCATTCCCCTGCGCCGCTATTTCGTACGCGAGATGCACGGCAAGTTCCCCTTCCCCGAAGCCACGGCCATCACCGAGGTGCTGGTCACCGGCGAGAAGGGCGGCTCGCAGGCCAAGCTGTTGATTCAGGCCACCGGCATCGCCGCTGTCTACGATTTCTTCGTTACCACCTTCCATGTCTGGAAGGAGTATCTGAACTTCCAGTTTGTGCCGGTCATGCGTTCGCTGGTCGATCGCGATCGCATGGTATTCAACTTTGACGCCATCGGCTTCATTCTCGGCCTCGGCTACATTATGGGGCTGCGCATCTCCATGATATTTTGCGCCGGTGGCGTGCTGGTCAACTTCGTGCTGGTTCCGGTGATCTGGTTCGTCGGCAGCCACATGGGCAACGTCGCGGTGTATCCGGCCACCGTTCCCATTTCTCACATGACGGCTGCCGATATCTACCGCAACTATGTGCGCTACATTGGTGTGGGCGCCATCGCCGCCGCGGGCCTTGTCGGCATCCTCAAGTCGCTGCGCGTGGTGGCGGGATCGTTCGGCATCGCGCTGCACGCCTTCCGCCACGGCGAAGCCCCGCATATGGAGCGGACCGACCGCGATATTCCGATCATGGCCATCCTCCTCGGCGTTGTGGTGGGAGCCATCGCCGTGGCCGTCTTCTTTGGGCAGTTGCACGTAACCTGGACCGTGGTGGCGCTGGGCCTGGTGCTGACGCTGCTGTTCGCCTTCTTCTTCACCACGGTGGCCGCCAACGCGATTGCCACCACGGCGAACAATCCCGCCTCGGGCATGACCCTGCTTACCGTGATCGTCTCGGCGGTGGTGCTGCTGAAGTTCGGCCTCTCCGGAACCACCGGCATGTTCTTCGTGATGGCTCTCGCCGGAATGGTGTGCGTTGCCCTCTGCGTCTCGGGACAGTTCATTACCGACCTTAAGGCCGGCTACTGGATCGGTTCCACGCCCTCGGCGCAGGAGAAAGTGAAGTTCATCGGGGTGGTCGCCTCGGCGATTACCGCCGGGTTGACCATCATCCTGCTGGCCAAGGCCTTCCAGTTCGGAGAGGCTGCGCCTGGAGACATGCGCCAGGTGCTGGTCGCACCGCAGGCCGCCGCGTTAAAGGCGGTGGTTGAGGGATTCATGAGCGGCCAGCCGGTCGCCTATGTCCTGTTTGGCATCGGCGCCCTGATCACGGTGGTGCTGGAGATGCTCGGCGTTTCGTCCATGGTCTTCGCCCTGGGAATTTACCTCCCGCTGCAACTGACCACGCCCATCCTGGCCGGCGGATTCCTCTCGCACCTGGTGAACAAGCGCGCCGACAAGACGGGCGCTGAGCGTGGCCGCACCATACGCGAGCGCGGCGTCATTATCGCCGGCGGACTGATGGCGGGCGGCGCGCTGGGCGGCGTCTTCGGCGCGGCCTTGCGGGTGCTGCCCAAGTATCGCGAAGACCTGATTCAAACTCCGTTTTATAACAACGAGCCGATCTCGCAGACCATCTCAGCACTGCTGTTCGTCGGCTTGTGCCTGTATGTGTGGTTCAGCTCGCTACAGAAAGTGAAGGAATGATATGGACCAGCTAGAAAAGTATATTGCCGACGCCGTGCTCGGCATCGACACACTTTGGGGCGGAGACGTTATGTGTCCGTCGGGAACCGGCCGCTTCATCGCCGACTCGTGGTTTTCCGATGAGCCGCTGCCTCTCGCTTACACCACACCGGCAGCAACGCGCGTGCGCGAAACCGGCGGCGTCGGTGGCAAGAACATCGATCGCAATGCCGTCATGGCATACCTGCGTGAAGTAGACCTGCCGAAAGCCGTGGACGGCATGTGCGGCGAGGCCGAAAAAATCGCCGGACTGCGCGGCCACTACCTCGCAGGTCTCGCCTTCTGTCTCAGGACAATGTGGGAGCTGGCCATGGAGATACTTGGAGAAGGCAAGCCCGTGCCCTACGAGCGTAGCGTGCAGGCCTCAACCGGTAAGCTGCCGGAGCCGTCACATCCGGAAGCCAAGCGCGACCGGGTAGCGGAGTTGCTGAACAAAGCGGGCCACTCCACGTCCAGCAACGGCGGCCTGTTGGGAGCGGTGGACGCGTGGCGTCGCGAACGGACGGTGCCGATGGCGTCGGTCAAAGCGCTCGGCGCCGCGGTCATCGCCTACTTCGACAACCTGAGCGCCGCGCACTTGCTGCCGGCGCTGCCGAAAGAGTTGGCGCGTGTGCCCCGGGCGAACATCGACTTTCTGCCCATCAAGGACGCGTGGTTCTCCGGCTCCATGAATTATCTTGGCCGGGCGCGCAACGCCGACGGCAGTCCGCAGTACGAGGCAAGCTACGAGATCAATGCTTCGCTGCAAATCAGCTTCCCTGAGTTTCAGCAACTGGTGAGCCACGAAGTAGTCCCCGGACACGTGACGACGTTTGCTTATCTTCAGGACTTGTACGTTCGCGGGCTGGCGGGTTTCGAAGCTACCGTCCTGACGATGAACACGCGCGCCGCTACGCTGTTCGAAGGGCTTGCGAACAACGCGATCCTGATCGCGCACGGCGTCACTGAAGTGGACCAGTTGCCCGACGAAGACATGCAGATCGGTGTGCTGCTCGCGCTGTTGCAGGACGACGCCAAGAACCAGTCGTCGTATATGACCTGGGGCGAAGGCAAGCCGCAGGCGGAAGTAGCGACGACGCTGCGCCGCGATTTTCTGGTGAGCGAAGAACGTGCCGACAAGTTGTCAGGAGCCTGGGGACGACATCCGCTGCTCGGCAGAATGTATCTGCCTGCGTATCGCTCCGGAACCGAACGGGTCGCGCAGCTAAGGCGCGACTTCCCATCACAGCTCGTTCTACCCGCGATTTACGGTTGCTTTGGGATGGTGGACATCAACACTGTGGATGAGGTGCTGAGGGCGAAGGCGCAGGGACACGTGTAATCAGCTCCCACCCAAGCAACGGAAGCTTGGGTAGAACCGGCAATAGTTCTACTGCCAGGGTTGCGGAATGCAAGTCGAGGTTGCAAGCCGGGTTTTCAGAAATCCAGAGTCGTTCGCAATGATGTCGGAGACGCTTGACCGCTTTCGCCAGTGGGAACGATTTCTTTTCGTCGCCATGATTCTCTTTCAGGAATCCCGATTCTGAAGAGGGGAGCTCAGGTACTCTCTGCTCCCACCCTGTCCGCAACTGCGGCGGACAAGGGTGGAGAACCCGCTATCAGACCACGAGCTGAACGTCCGTTCGGCGGAAATCCTCACCTTTGGCCAACAGTGGCTCACCGGAGCTCCGGGCGAGGCCATACGCAAAACAATCGCCGAAATTGAGTGCCGCGGGATGCCGGCCCTTGCCGAACATGCGCCAGGCCCGGCGCGCTATCTCCACCTGGTCCGCATCCACAGGCACGATTTGCAGGGCAGCACGATACACAAACAAGTCGAATTCGCGGCCCAGTGCCTCGCCGCGCCGCGCCTCAAGCACAATGCCGGTCTCCAGCGCATTGGCCGCCGAGAGCAGACACACCGGCGCTGAAATGATGGCATTGAGGAATGATTCGCGCTCGGCTTCCGCCAGGAAGATGGCCAGTAACGCCGAGGTGTCAATCACCATGAGCGTGGGACCCCATGCTGGTCGTATCCGAGGATCTCGTCCTCGGTGCGAGTGTCCACTGTAGGTATGGCGTCGACCCGGCGCAGGATCTCCTCCAGCGCTTCTCGCGTCCGACGATTTGGCCGCCGGCGTCCCATCCGATCCAGACGTTCCGCCAGGGACCGCTGTATCGCTTCAGTGATGGATTCACCAGCCTGCTCCGCAACCTGTCGGGCGAGCCGCTCAGTCGTTTCGTTCTTGATGCTGAGGGCCAAAAATACTGCCTC
The DNA here is from genome assembly GCA_963791975.1 of uncultured Acidobacteriaceae bacterium. Classification (GTDB taxonomy): domain Bacteria; phylum Acidobacteriota; class Terriglobia; order Terriglobales; family Acidobacteriaceae; genus Bog-257. The sequence continues at coordinate 1,864,371 of CAWBUJ010000001.1, forward strand.
TGAAGGTATAATTACATAAACTAATATATAATGCAATATGACAGGAAGAATTACGGTCTTCCCCAAGCCGGACTTCGCGTTTATCTGACAACCTGCTCCTCGGCCACCGGCACAGGTTCCAGATGTGCCGTGAAATGCCGCAGGAATGGTGCCTCGTACGTCAGCCGCATCCCGTGGATCTGCGCGCGGCGCTTCCACACTGCGAGGATCACCTCGATCACGTAATCGATGTGGCTCTGGGTGTAAACCCGGCGCGGGATCGCCAGCCGCACCAACTCCATCTTCGCCGCCGCGCCGAACATCAGGCTGCCGATTTCGACCGAGCGAATGCCGCCTTCCAGATACAGCTCCGCCGCCAGCGCCGCGCCAGGAAACTCGTCCAGCGGAATGTGCGGCAGAAAGGCGTGCGCGTCAAGGTAAATGGCATGCCCTCCGGGTGGCTGCACGATAGGCACGCCCTGCTCGGAGATATGGTTGCCCAGGTATGCAGTCGAGGCGATGCGGTATTTCAGGTAATCCTCTTCCAGCGATTCCTGCACCCCCACCGCAATCGCTTCCAGATCGCGCCCGGCAAGACCGCCGTACGTGGGATAACCCTCTGTAAGGATCAGCAGGTCCTTCTCCTGTCCGGCGAGCACGGCGTCGTTGGTGCACAGGAAGCCGCCAATATTTGCCATGCCATCCTTCTTCGCAGACATGGTGCAGCCATCGCCCAGCGCGAACATTTCCTGCGCAATTTGCTTGGGAGTTTTGGCGGCATAGCCTTCTTCACGCAACTTGATGAAATACGCGTTCTCCGCAAAACGGCAGGCGTCGAAGTAGAGCGGGATGCGGTGCTTGCGGCACACCGCGCTGACGGCGCGAGCGTTCTCCATCGATACCGGCTGACCTCCGCCCGAATTGTTGGTCACCGTCAACATCACCAGAGGTATGCGCTCCCGTCCCACCCGCGCGATGAGTTCCTCCAAGGCGACAACATCCATGTTCCCTTTGAAGGGATGCCGGGTTGCCGGCTGGCGCGCCTCGGCGATGGGAATGTCCACCGCTTCGGCGCGGACAAACTCGATGTTGGCGCGGGTGGTGTCGAAATGCGTGTTGTTGGGGACGACGTCCCCCTTCTTGCACATCACGCTGAACAGAATCCGCTCGGCGGCGCGCCCCTGGTGCGTGGGGATCACGTGGCGATAACCGAAGATGTCCTGGACGGAATCGCGGAAGTGATCGAAGCTGCGGCTGCCGGCATAGCTCTCGTCGCCCAGCATGATTGCCGCCCATTGCTGGGTTGACATCGCGCCCGTGCCCGAGTCGGTGAGCAGATCGATCAGCACATCGTCGGCCGGCAACAGGAACAGGTTGTAATGTGCCGCGCGCAGGAACTCCTCCCGCTTGGCGCGGGTGGTCCAGCGGATGGGCTCTACGCTCTTGATGCGAAATGGTTCGATCACAGTTTTGCTTAACATGGGAATTCCTTCATCGTGGGTGCACTACAAACCATCTTAGCGATTTTGTGAGGAAGGTGTCGTGACCGGGGTCACACGGGTGCGCCAGGTAGGCGGAGGTCGCAAACCGAAAACGCTCGTTACGAGATACCCAGGCGCACTGCGTGGTTGGCCAACTCGTTGGCCTCGCGATTGTCCTCACGGCAGATATGTTCGATGGAAAACTCCACCGCGCGCGCCAGCTTGCGGCAGGTCCAGTTCAGCGAGTGAAGACGCGGGCTATGGCAGGCGTACTCGCCCACCATCTGCTTCACCACAATCTCCGAGTCGGAATAAACGCGCAGCGACCTGGCTTTGACCGTGATGGCGTGTTGCAGTGCCTCGAGCAGGGCAAGGTACTCCGCAACATTGTTGTCCTGGTGTCCGACCCACTTGGAGATGCGGGTGGTCTCGCCGGCGGCAGTTCCAATCACGATTCCAATGCCCGAAGGACCGGGATTCCCGTGCGAGCCGCCGTCCACGTAGGCCACAAGATCAGACATTGAACTCCCTAGTGACAAGATGCTTCAACCTGGCGAATTCGTCAAGCCGCAAATGCGGTTCCTCTTGCGCTGCTTTTCCCGGGGTACAGTTCTGTGAAAAAGATGTGAATTGGTTTCGGATAACGGCTGCCCATGGCAGGAACTCATTTATTTCGTTTGTTTTGCATGAAAGGTTTCCCACACCAAAATAAAGCGCATTTGCACCAACCTTCGGCGTTGACAATTTCCCTGGCTGTATTACGATCACAACTGTCGACGGCAGAAAAGGGCTGGCAAAACTAAAAGTAGTCGGCCTGAAGTACGCTGGGTGATCGGTTCGGGCGGGGCGACCCGTCGAACCGCCGGACCCGAAAAAAACCGACGGCGTTGCGAGATGACCGCCGGGGTTCGGAACTGCGAAAGCGGTGATCGCACCAAAGGCTGTGACGGTACATGCGTCCACGCCGGTGGCTCCCTCGCAGGAGTCGGCGGCTAGAGCATAACCAAAGTCACAGCCTTTTTATATTTCTCCTCGAATTTCTCTTCGGAAATCAATTCCTCGTAAATCTGGGTCGGCAATAGCGGCGCTGTTACCGCTTGGCCGTTGCAGCGTCAATCGACTCCATCAGGCCCTTCACCGTCGACACGTCGATACCATGCTCCTCCCCGCCGCGCACGATGGGCCCGGCGATGCCATCCAGTTCAAGTGGGCGCCTCGCGGCAACATCCTTCGCCATCGAGCTGCGCAGGGTCGGCGGAAAGCTGTCAAACAATCCGTGGAGTCTGGCCGCATCGATTTCGGCGCCACTGGCCGTGGCCACTTTGCAAGTCTCGTCGATTGCCGACTTCAGCCGGGCTCTCCATTCGGGATCTGCAAAGACCTCACCCTTGTTCTTGCCGGAGGCAGAGGTCACCAGCGCAAAGGGGGCGAGGAAACACAGCTTGCTCCACAGCAGCGTCTGTTCGCTGCCGAAGAAGTCGCCAGTGAAGCCGATGTCGTGCAGTCGCGTGACCAGAGCGCCGAGGGCGGGCTCAGCGCTCGCGACCAGGTTCAGGCGAACCATGGGGGAACGCTGAATGAAATGTCCCAGAGCCACCATCTCCGCCTCCACGGCGATGGTGGCGGGGAAAACATGATCGTGGCCGAAGCGGGCACGCAGCGCGGCAATGTGATCCACGCCGTTCAACAGGGGAATCACCATCGTGGGCGAGGTCTTCACCGACTTCAGCGCCTCGTCCAGCTGAAACGTGCGGGTGGCAATCCAGAGCACATCGACCGCCTCGGTCAGCTCGGCCACCGCCGTCACCGGCGCGGTAATCGTTCCCGATGGACGCTCCACCGTCAGGTTCCTGGGATAGTCCTTCAACCTCTCCGGACGCACCACCACCAGGACCGTTTCGCCCAACGATGAAAGAGCGGCACCGAGCAAACCTCCGACCGCTCCTGCTCCCAGAATTGCATGTTTCATGGATCGCTCCCGATCAACCTTTAGAATATCTTCCCGTCTCATCCCGGCCGAGGACTCGGCAATCGACGGCAAAGCCGCCCGAGTGAGGGACCTGCGTCTCGCAATCGGCAACTGACCGGCTAATCGTACGCCGGTATCTGACTACTGGGCTACTGCTTCCCTGGATAATCCACCTCGGCGGCGCCCAGGATCCTGTCGCTTCCCGCATCCTGCACCAGCACGGCCACCTTCAGCTTGGACTGGTTCCAATCGGGATGCGGCGCGACCTCGACGGTGGTTTCAAACTGCCCGTTATTCGCCGTTCCCAGCTCGCGCAACTGCCGGACAACAGCCGCATGGTGCAGGGTCCGCCCACTGTTCTCACCGCCGCCGATCGCGGTGGAAAGTCCATCTTCCGTGATGGCCAGCAGCACCTTCGAGCGCGCCGACGCCGGAGCCCGCACCGCAACATGCAGCTTCTGCGGCGACTCCCAGCGCAGCGAGACCTGCGCCGGCTTAGGATCGGCCGCCGCTTTGCTTATGTCGCGATAGACTTCCGCCGCGCCATTGCCCACCAGTTGCAGGTGGCCGTCGATCACCATCTGCGGCGTGTAAACCGTGGCCAGATGCAGGTGCTTGGCGTAATCGCCCTGGCGCTCGCTGAATGCCGCCGACGAGAAACGGTCGGTCCATCCGATGTAGTTCCAGTAGTCAACATGTTCGCCCAGCAGAATGAGCTTGGCGCCGGGCGGATTCTCCTGGCTCAGCTTCACCAGTAACCCATCCGCAGGCGGACAACTGGAGCACCCTTCCGAAGTAAATAGTTCAACCACGACCGGAGTCTGGGCTTGCGCCCCGAAAACAAAGGTCAGGAAAAAGGCGAGGCACGCGGGGAGCAGGAAAAAAGACTTCTTCATACTGCCTGATAGGACGCGCGGGCGGGCCGGAAGTTTCAGACCGCGATGGGAACGCCAGGCGGCGGATCAGAGCGGACGACAGTACCGCGTCAGCTCGACGACGAAAAAACCCCACCCGATGGCTGGGCCGAAGGGTGGGGTTTGAAGAAGCGTTACCAACCTGCTCTTACGGTTTAGTATCCAGTGAGTCCATACACATACAACGTTCCATTCTGGGTCGCCACAAAAATTCGGTTCTCCGCCACGACCGGAGGAGAGAGTACCCCCGAGTCCAACAGGGGTGATGTCCAGAGCAGGTTGCCGTTGGTTTCATCGAACGCCATGATGTAACCATCGTCAGTGCCGATGTATACCACTCCATTGGCGACTGTGGGAGAGGAATCGGTGATCGAGTTTGCGATTTCGATGCTCCACTTTACTGCCCCGTTGGTGGCGTCGTAGGCGGTAAGTACCGAGTACTTGAACTGGGTGCCGCAGGAGGAATAATCGTAAACCACCTTAAGCGACGCCAGGACAATTTGCGAGCTTTGATCGTAGGCGGGCGAACCTTCACTAAAGTAATGCCCGACGACGTTGGGACAAGGCGGAAGCGCCGGAGGTTTCGGCACTTGAGGAGGCAACGCGCTCCACTTCACATTGCCCGATAGTTCATCTAACGCGTAGATCTCCATTCCGTCGAAACTTTTGTAGTAATCAAATTTCGATTGGACATACACCATCTGGTTCGATTTGCTCACCACAGGCGAGGAGGTCACCGGCTGAGGTAGTGTGGCGCTCCACTTGGGGATGGAACTTCCGGTAACGGCATCGAAGGCTTTCACCGCCCCGGAATTAGACGGACCGGTGCCAGCCGCAAATAGCCATGTGCACGAGCCTGGACAAGGGACATCGCTAACGGCGAGCGAAGAGGCAGAAGGGTCGGAAAGGCCACCGTCACCTGGCGTCAACCCTGAAGCGAACGCCGGCCAGATCGCGGCTCCGGAGTACCCGTCCAGCTTGTAGATGTAGCCTGAGGCATTAATCATATACACTTCGTTTGCCTCCGAAACGGTCGGGGATGAATCGATCGCATCATTGGTGGTGTACATCCATCCCAGCACTCCAGTTGTGTACCCGAACGCGTAGATGTTCCCGTCTTCCCCTCCCGCGTAGATGTACGGCTCTGCATTCTTGCTGGGATAGCCCGGGGAGGAACGGATTGGCAGGCCGATGTTCAAGCTCGGGTTGTTCGTAACGCTGCTCCAGCCAAAGCTGCCCCCTCCGGGAGCGTTGTATGCCCACAAGCCCCAATTTCCATTGTCATCCTGTGATGCGAAGATAGCCCGCGTGATCACCGATGGCGAAGAGGTGGGCCCGGCGGGAACGAAACCGCCACCGCTGTTGGTGTTCCGATTGAACTTGAGGTAAACGTTGGGTACGCTTGCCACGCCAAGAACATCGGCGGCGGGCGCGCCTGTCAGTTCCGGACCGAACCGGTACTGCGGTGAAACGCAGAACCTACCCCCGGCAGGGTTAGGCAAACCACACTGGGATGTGCCCTGTCCCCAGGCAGCTGGAGACAAGGTAAGGAGAAGGACGAGACTGCAAAGGGCGACGAACATATTAGCATGGCGAAGGGTCGTTTCTTTCGCGGTTGCGGATCGCCCGAAGAAAGGTTGTGAAAGCACGTTGCTGTAATAAGTATTTTGGGTTTTCATGATGACCTCCTTTGGTCGTGGGCTGTGGCGGCGGTTGAGGTTGGGAGTGAGAGGCAGGTCCACCGCGTTCTCTGCCGCTCACCCAACGGGAATCACCAACGTCATGGCCCAACCTGCACGCAGGTTCCGGTGTGGTTGTCGTACTCCATCTGCAATTCGAAGAAGAACCCGTACCACATCTGGTTTGCCTGGCCGCTGTCCCACGTGTTGGTGCCGTAGTTGTAAGCGCACTTGTCACCGATCTCGTAGCCGTTGGAGTCATACCAGGCGTTCAGCAGTGGGTCGGTGATGGCTTCCGTGAGTTCGTGACTGGCTGCAGTCGCAGCGGTGTCTGCTGCAGGGTCGCCGTTCGGGGAAGGGGTGCCCGGAACCTGACATACGTTTATATCTCCGTACGGCTCATTGCCATAAATCACCGCCTTACCTCCGACGTTGATGTAGCTGTGGTAAGCGCAGTAATCGGTGTAGGCGCAAGCTGGCCCGTTGGATGTCGGGATGCATGAGCCCTCGCCGCTCGAAGTGAAAAGCAGGAACATCGTGTTGAGTCCCCCCGTCCATCCTCTTAGCGTCATCACCCTGTGGATTTCAGCTTGAATCTGAGCGTCAGTGATACAGTTGCCAGGAGTGGCTGGGTCGTTACATCCACTGGCGGGGTAGTCGGACGTCTCGGTGTAGACGCCCTTCAGCATGCCTAAGCCGCCGAAGCCGTTCGTCTGCCCCCCTGTGTTATTGATGTAGTAGGTTGAGCCCTTCAACAACGAGTTGCAGTCGAAGTCAGTACCGCCCGCATAGATACTGGAGCTGGGAAAGCAGTTACTGTAGTACTGGGTGTTGTTGTTGTCGATCCCGTGCCCCTGATAGAGTTCGAAGAGATTATCCTGGATGGTCTGATAGTCATACGACATGCTGGTCGGGTTGCCATTTTGCAGTTTCCCGCTCTGTGGGACCCAGAAAATGACATAAGTCGAAGGGGCTGACATAACCGGACCGCCGTTGTATAAGAGCGGCACGCTAGGAGCGTTTGCAAGCCCGGGCATCTTACTGGGCGGTGGCAGGATGTGAGCGCGGTGGCCCTCCTCACCAACGTTCAGCGGCGAATCTGTTTGCGCGCCGGCATAACTCCCCATAGCCAGCAATACGAGTAGTGCAAGAACCAGGAGCTGCTTTCTAGTGTTGTGCGTTGGCACGGCGCTCTGGTCCCGGCGGCGGTTGTTTGTAGTTTGAAGGTTGACTTCTTGGCTGTTCGTTTCGTTAATTTGCGTTTTCATAATGACCTCCTCGTGGTCATGGGTTGTGGTTGTCTACCGTCACGGCACCGATTCATTGCTGCGGTTGCGGGGCCGTGGGGCCGGGGAAATCGTGGTTGATTGAGCCTTGGAGTGAAACGTAGAAGGTGTCAGAGTGACCGGGCACCGTCCAAGAGAGAGGCTGTTTGAACTGCAACGACACTACCCCGTTGGTATGGGGAACAAGGTCGTACTCCATGCCCTCGAAAACGCCGGTCAGATTTGCACCGACATGAGATTTCGACTGGTCGTCGATCCAGGCCATCAGCTCCACAGAACCAAACAAACCTCCATCGGCGGTGAGGCTGGCTCGCGACGAGAGAGGGTTAGCGGCAGTGAGCTCCGTCATGTCTACCTGCAAGAAATTGTCCGGATTCCAGGTCACCGTGATCTGGTCGCCGGCATCGTTGGGCAGCCACGTCTGAGCGAGATATTGCGACGTACCTGCCGACCCCAGCGTGGGAATTGGCGGGTTCGTTCCCGAGTCGTCGGCTGAATCCTGCAGGGAGTTGATCACCACGCAAATAGCCGGGTATTTAAGGTGTTCGGCAATGCCACTGCCGTCGTTACCGTATGTGTAGTTGTAGTAGAGCTGCTCGTGGGAGTAGCGGTATCGGAGCTTGCCCAGGCCGAACAGTCTGCCGCTCACATTGGCATCCGCCGAGCCGTATATCGGGGAACACGCTGACCTGATTTTCAGCAGCTTTACAATCTGCGATTGCGCGTGCAGCGTATCGTTGCCGGCGAAGGCGGGTACACTGCTGCCCAGCAAGACCACTCCTGCCAAGGCTGCCAGAGCTGCGGTGACATACTTCTTCATACGACCCTCCTTCTGGTTAATGGTTGTGGGTTGATGGCTGACTGCTGCCATTTGTACTGAGGTAGTATTCGTTTTCATGGCTGATCTCCTTATGCTCATCGGTGTGGCGTCGTTCGAAGCCGATCGGCGCCGGGTTGTTGTCGTGGGACTTTGCCGCGCTCACTCGGGGGTGGGTGGGTTGTCCCACCCCCAGCTTGCGTTCCCCTTTAGAGCAGGTAGCTTTGTTCAATTTCCCGCTCTCGTGAACGCACCATAGGTCAAGCCGGCCGGTGCCTCAATGCACCAGCGGTGATTTCCCGGTCATCGCGGGATGATTTTTGGATACCCGACTGTGGGCTGTGTTGCGTAAGCAGCTAATTACAAAGACCTTGGGTATGGCCCAAAGCCTCATCGCAAGGAAGTGACGAATACCGGTCAGGCGTTTTCTAGCCGCCTGCGCGGGGAAAAGTGCAACGGGCCGGGAGCGCTTGCAAACGCGACCTGCGGTAGGGAGTTACCGCAATGCGGAATTGCTTAGCAAGCATAGCTTGCTAAGCATGACAGGCAATACAATCGTGCGTTTTTGCCAGTTAAGTCCTTGTCCAACAATACACTACGTATAAGTGACTGTGGCTCAAATGGATGCGAATGATGTGTAGCCTAAGTTATTGATTCCAGGTAAGGCCGCAGAGGGGAGGATAAACGACCCTAAAGCGTGAGGAGTCTATGCCAAAACTCAAGGGACGAGAGATGTGCCACAGGTTTTGGTTCGTGGTTGGAAAGCAGCGTTCGTCCATCGCTTGGCGTCGGTTAGAATCGTCGGATTCAGGAGAGCGAATGGGATCGGCCGCCTCGAAACGGAAAGCTCGGAACCAGTTCTGGAGCGCAGCGCTCCAGAAGAACCAGCCGCCTCAAGGCGTGCTGACGTCGCTCTACCGCAAACCGTGGATTCTCGCCGTGGTTCTGGCCCTGCTGACGCTGGTCATTTACCTGGCTGTCCATCATCATCCGTTCTTCGCCATTTCGAGGCTCGGCAGCCACATCAGTGCGGCGTAATCTGAAAGACAACGCCGCAGGCGCCATCACACTGGCTGGGATCTCCGGTCCCGCCTCGGGCTGCCGTGCCATACATGTTGCCGTTCTTGTCAAAGGAAATGTTGCTGCGCGGATATCCGCCGTCATCGCCGCCGGTGAAGTCGTGCAACGAAGTGTACGTCCAACTCCCGCTGGCGGGCGTTAATTTGAACGCGGTACCCGCGTTGTAGAGCCCTCCACCGTGGGTTGTGCCGTAAAGATTGCCAGCGCTGTCGAAAGCCAGGTTGGCAACCGGTCCCGCCGCGAATTGGCCGCTGGCCCCGGCGAAGCTGTAGAGCAAGTTAAAGGTCCATCCCGAGCCGGAGGGCGTCAGTTCGAAGGCGGTGCCGCCGTTCGTAGCTCCGCCGGAAGCTGCGGCGCCGTAGAGATCGCCCGCCTGATCGAAAATCAGGCCGGCATAAGGATTGGCTCCGTCCGTTCCGCCGCTGAAGCTATAGATAACGGATTCCGTCCAGCCGGAACCGGATGGCATCAGCTTGTAAACTGCGCCCGCGCCGTTGGCGCCCCCGTAGACGGTCGTGCCATACAAATTGCCGGATTGGTCGAAGGTCACGCCGCCCCAGGGGTGCTGCCCGTCGCCGCCTAGCGTGAAGTTATAGAGGACGCTTTCCGTCCAGCTTCCGCCGGAGTGCGTGAGCTTGTAGACGACACCACACCCTCCAGAGCAGCTTCCCGTGCCTCCGTTGTAAGCGGCGCCGTAGATATTTCCCGCCGCGTCGAAGACAATGTCGGCTCCGTAAGGGTTCGCTCCATCATTGCCATTAAAGCGATAAATTGGCGTCTCCAGCCACGGGCTCAATGGCGTCGTCGGGGGCGTGGGTTCCGGCTTCAGGTTGAAGACTGCACCGCAGCCGCCAGCGCAATTTTGCAGGTTGCCTCCATATCCGGTTGTACCGTAGAGCGTGCCATCCTTGCCGAAGATCACGCGGGCGTATGGGATAGACCCGCCGCTGCCCTCATAGGGAAACAAGAAAAGCGGGGTCAGCACCCAGGATGAACTTTTGTGGGCCAGCTTGAACACGGTGCCAGTAAGCGCGTCGCCCTCAAACGTGGTGCCGTAAAGATTGCCAGCGACATCCAGGGTAAGGCCTGCGGCAGGCTCCGATCCATCCAGTCCCCCTGTGAAGTTGTGAATGACGCTGTAGGTCTGGGCTTGCGCCGCCCCGGCTGCGCCGATCATAAGCACCAAGGCGCTCGCCAATGCCATCCCGATGAACGCCGTTTCCCGCCTGGCCCCGAAAACTCGAGTCCAATTCTGCGCGCGGTTTGCCATTTCCTTGTTCTCCGTTTCGGAGCGAAATCTGCCTCTTGTGTACTACCCTGTTCTCAACTTGGAGGAGTTGCCAGGTAGGCTGTGCGTCCGAGTGCCTCGATTGTGCACTGGCCCGAGGAGCAAAAGCAACCGCATTCGCCGCATTCTGGATTTCCAAAATGAGAGGCCTTAGCGGGTCTCGACTCCGGCTGGCTGCGCGTTGCGGCGGGGACGCCGGTTAGCTTGCAGGATCTTCTTCCGAAGTCGCAGCGACTTTGGTGTGACCTCCACCAATTCATCGTCGGCGATGAATTCAATGGCCTGCTCCAGGTTCAGGTTCTTGAAGGGCACCAGACGGATGGCGTCATCGGCGGTGGACGAGCGCATGTTGGTCAGCTTCTTCTCGCGAACGATGTTCACGTCCAGATCGTTATCGCGCGAATTTTCCCCCACCACCATTCCCTCGTACACTTCCACGCCGGGGCCGACGAACAATTCGCCGCGCTCCTGCAGGCCCCATAACGCATAGGCCGTCGTATGACCGCCCCGGTCTGCCACCAGCGCGCCGGTGACGCGGTGCGGGATGTCGCCTTGCCACTCGGTATAGCCTTCGAACAGCGAGTTCATCACGATCGTGCCGCGCGTGTCGGTGAGCAACTCGCTGCGCAGCCCAATCAGCCCTCGGCTGGGAATCACGAACTCCATGCGCACTCGGCCGTAGCCGTGGTTGTGCATCTTCTGCATCTGCGCCTTGCGCGCGCCCAGCTTCTCGATCACCACCCCGACAAATCCTTCGGGCACATCAATCGTCAGACGCTCAACCGGCTCCATCAGCTTGCCGTCGGCGTGCTTGGTCACGATTTCGGGCTTGCCCACGGCCAGTTCGAAGCCTTCCCGCCGCATCATCTCGATGAGAATCGCCAGTTGCAGTTCGCCGCGCCCCATCACCGTGAACGAATCGGTGCTCTCCGAGTCTTCCACGCGCAGCGAAACGTTGGTCAGTAGCTCCTTCTGCAGGCGGTCCCGCAGATTGCGCGAGGTAACGTACTGCCCCTCCCGCCCGGCGAAGGGCGAGGTGTTCACCATGAACTGGATGGCAATGGTCGGCTCGTCAATGGTCGTCACCGGCAGCGGCGCAGGGTTTTCGATGTCGGTGATGGTTTCGCCAATATTGATCCCCGTCACTCCCGCCACGGCCACAATGTCTCCCAACTCGGTGGCGACAATGTCGGTCCGCTTCAGTCCGGAAAAAGAGAAGAGCTTGGTTATCTTGATCTTCTCCACGGAGCCATCGCGCTTGGCGATGGCAACGTCTTCACCGGTGCGCAGCGTGCCATTGAACACCCGCGCGATCGCGAGACGTCCGAGGTAGTCGCTGTAGTCAAGGTTGGCGACCAGGATCTGCAACGGTCCGTCAGCGTCGCCCTGAGGATGAGGAATGGTGTCAACAATCGCGTCGAACAAGGGTCGCAGGTTCTCGCCCGGCTTGTCGGGGTCGCTGGTTGCGGTGCCCAGCTTGGCGTTGGTGTAGAGCACGGGAAAGTCGAGCTGGTCTTCCGCCGCGTCGAGGTCGATAAACAGGTCGTAGACTTCGTTCAGCACTTCCTGCGCGCGCGCGTCTGGCCGGTCAATCTTGTTGATGACCAGGATCGGCGGCAGCTTGGCTTCCAGCGCCTTGCTCAACACGTAACGCGTCTGCGGCAGCGGGCCTTCGCTGGCGTCCACCAGCAGCATCACCCCGTCCACCATCTTGAGCGCGCGCTCGACCTCGCCGCCGAAGTCGCTGTGACCCGGCGTATCCACGATGTTGATCTTAATGTCATGGTGGAAAATGGCCGTGTTCTTGGCCAGGATGGTAATGCCGCGCTCGCGCTCCAGTTCGTTGGAGTCCATCACCCGCTCGACGTGGGTCTCGTTGGCGCGGAAGGTGCCGCTCTGGTTAAGCATGGCATCCACCAGCGTGGTCTTTCCGTGGTCCACGTGCGCGATGATGGCGATATTGCGAAGACTCTTGCTCAAGACAACTGTCCTTCCTGTTGGGGAGAACCGCGTGCGATAAGGCAAACGGAGGGCTTTGGAACCGGTAGTACCAGTTTACAATACTCGCCGGAGAACCCTCGGGTACCGAATGCGCATTCTCACGATGATCGCACTTGCGATCTCTCTTCTGGTTTACTCAGGCCACGCTTGGGCGCAAGCAGGCAGCACGCGGCCCGAGTCCTCTTCTACCCTTTCCACCTCGCCTGCGGATTTTTCCGACGACCAGACCTTCGCTCAATATCAGCGCGTAACAGCTGGCATGAAACCGCCCAAAGCGCTGCGCGCTCCGGATCCGAAATTTCCTGATCTGCCGCCCGACGCCGAATCCCACGGCGTCGTCATTATGCTGGTGGGGGTGAATGCCAAAGGGCATGTAGGCGCAGTCCGCGTGCTCCGTAGCGACGAGAAGGCGTTCGAGCAAAGCGCGGTGGAGACCGTGAAGAAATGGAAGTTCAAGCCTGCGGAAAAAAGCGGCCAGCCGGTGCCGGCTCAGGTCACGGTGGAGATGAAGTTCACAAGATAGTGGATAGTGAATAGTGGTTAGTGGAATGTCAATCCACCACCTACTAGACCAGATGCCGAACTTTCGATCTTCATTTGTTTCTCTCCTATTCAAATTGCAAGTGGAGCACCGCGATACCGGGACCGGCGCGCGACAACGTGGGAAACATCACCCTGGAGATGCAACTCGTGATCTGAGGCTCGCAATCGCCCAGTTGTCCGCCGAAGCATTTACTGATATGTTCTCGTGGTTTCCGTTTGCTACGTCTTCTACGAGGCTAGAGTAGCGGGCGGATTTTATACCGGTCGGAAAGTTTCTGGAAGGCCGTTTTTTGGGCTTTCTGATGGCTAACAATCTGGTAACCACTTTCCAACGTATTACTGTATGGAACCTGTCGAAAAGAGTTCGCGGTCGCGTGGCGATGCTGCGGAGGAGATGCGCCTGATCGCGCGTCTCCGCGGCGGCGACCAAGCGGCGATGTCCGAGCTCTACGACCGGTATGGCAAGGTTGTTTATGCCGTCGCCTTGCGGGTGTTACAGGACACGGCAGCCGCCGAAGACGTGCTGCAAGACGTATTCTTGCAGCTATGGCGCAACCCGAATGCCTTCGATGCCAGCCGGGGAAGCCTGGCGGCGTGGCTGGCGGTAATCGCCCGGCATCGCTCGATTGACCGCTTGCGCCAGCGGCGGCCAGAAACCGACATTGAAGATTGTGTTATCTCCAGTGGCACTGATCTAGCGGACGAGGCTGAGCGGGTACTGGTAGTTGAGAAGGTCCGACGTGCCTTGGCGGAGATGAGTCCGGATCAGCGCTCGGCTCTGGAGTTGGCGTTTTTTCAGGGCCTCACCCACTCCGAAATTGCGGAGAAGACGGGTGAGCCGCTCGGCACTATCAAGACGCGCATTCGTACCGGTTTGCGGCAGCTGCGCGCCAAATTTGCGTGATGAAAACACACGAACAATTCGCCGATGACCTGACGCTTTACGCGTTAGGCGAACTGGCCGGCGGCGACCGCCAGGAGTTCGAGGAGCACCTGCACACCTGCGCCGCCTGCCGCCGCGAATTGCAGGCCCTTGGCGGCGACCTGGGACTGCTGGGTCTGTCGAGTAGCGGGCCCCAGCCTCCGGCGCGCAGCAAGGAGCGACTGATGCAGGCGATCGCGGCCGAGCCTCGGCGATCCCCGGCGTCCGCTCCCGTCGCGGTCCCGCAGCGGCGATCATGGTTGGCCTGGGTCACGGCGGTGGCGTTGTTCATCGTCGCCATCGGCATGTGGCGCAGCAACCAGCACCTGAACGATCTCGTGTCTGAACTCAACAATCGCAACCAGGACGAGGGAATTCAGCTCGATCGCCTGAACCAGGAGCTTAGACTGCTCACCTCGCCGGATGCGGTGCATGTGTCACTGAATCCGATGAAGGCGCCCCGGCAACCCAGCGGCACGGCCATCTTCAGCCCATCGCAGAAGCGCATGATCTTCATGGCCAGCAATCTGCCTCCCGTGCCGGAAGGCAAAGCCTACGAACTATGGATTATTCCCATGGCAGGCGCGCCCGTGCCTGCCGGCGTCTTCAAGCCCGACGAGCACGGCAACGCCATGATGATGTATCACGAGATGCCGTTGGGCGTTGTGGCCAAGGCCTTCGCCATCACCGTGGAAGACGAAGCCGGCTCCGACAAGCCCACCTCGCCAATCATGCTGATGGGCACGGCGGGATAGGCCGGATAAACTGGCAGCCGATTTGGATGGCGATTTGCACAACTCTCACACAGCCTTTCCTCAACAATCAGGCGGAGGTCTGCTGTAAGCGCTGGTGCGCAAGCGCCGGTTGGCTGCACACTAGTACAACATGGCGAATCCCGGGGATTTTGCGTACACCCTGAAGCAGCAGGCTGACATTGTCCGCATTGTGGGCGAGTACATCACCTTGCGCAAAGCGGGGGCGCAGAACTTCAGCGGGCTGTGTCCCTTTCACCAGGAAAAGACGCCGTCGTTCTCGGTGCACGCTTCGCGGCAATTCTTTCATTGCTTCGGATGCGGCGCCTCCGGCGACGTTTTCAGCTTCGTGCAGAAGATCGAGAACATCACCTTCCCCGAAGCGGTTCGCCTGATTGCCGAGAAGCTAAGAGTTCCCATGCCCAAGATGAGCTTCTCCTCGCCCGAGGAGGAGCGCGCCGCCCGCATGCGCGGCGGACTCATCGACATTCATGAGCGCGCCTGCGCCTTTTTTCAGGAGCAATTGCGCAAGCCTGAGGGCGCTACGGCGCGCGAGTACCTTGCCTCGCGGGGAATCACTCCTGCCATCCTCGCGGAGTTCCGCATGGGCTTCGCGCCTGACTCAGGCTTTCTGCTGCGGGAGGCGCTGCGTGGTCAATGGAGCGAGGAACTGCTGCGCGAGTCGGGATTGTTCTCCTGGAAAGAGAAGAACGAGGAGTTAGGGGCCAGGGGTCA
The DNA here is from genome assembly GCA_963791975.1 of uncultured Acidobacteriaceae bacterium. GTDB lineage: Bacteria > Acidobacteriota > Terriglobia > Terriglobales > Acidobacteriaceae > Bog-257. The sequence goes on from CAWBUJ010000001.1 coordinate 1,879,817, forward strand.
GGGATCGGAACGTGATAACCACAATACCGGCGCCATATTAGAAAACCAACCCCTAGCCCCTAACCCCTATACTCTGGCCACTATCTACTCCAAATTCCGCAACCGTGTGATGTTTCCCATCTGCAACGAAACCGGAAAGGTCATCGCCTTCACCGGTCGTACGCTTTCGACCGACGAGAAAGCTGGTCCCAAATACCTCAATTCGCCCGAGACGCCAATCTACTCCAAATCGCGCGTGCTGTTCAATCTTGACAAAGCCCGCGAGGCCATCCGCAAACTGGACTACGCCATCTTGGTTGAAGGCCAGATGGATTGCATCTCGGTCTATACCGCCGGCTTCCACAACGTTATCGCCAGCTCGGGCACCGCCTTCACCGAGCTCCAGGCGCGGCTGATCGGGCGATTTACTAAGAACGTCGTGATCAACTTCGATCCCGACACCGCCGGCGCTGCGGCGGCCGAGCGCTCGCTCGGCTTGCTTGTCAGCGAGGACTTCCAGATTAAGGTACTGACCCTGGAGGCCGGATTCGATCCCGATCTCTACATCCGGCGCAAGGGAGCAGCCGCGTACGGCCAAGCACTCTCCAACTCGCGCAAATACTTCGACTATCTCATCGAGCGCGCGAGGTCGCAATTCGCGGTGCGCACTCCCGAGGGTAAGGTCAAGGCCCTGAACTCGCTGCTGCCGCACATTCAGCGGGTACCCAGCCGTATTGTGCGCGATGAGCTGGCCAACGAGATTTCGCATCGCCTGGGCATCGATTCGGCAGTCTTGCGGCAGGAGCTTCGCCACGCCGCCAGTGCGCGTTCCTCTTCCAGGGTGGGCGCGGCTGGCAGTTCGGCGTTGGCCGACGCGGAGAGAGTTCTGCTACGTGCTTTGGCCAGTCGCGACCTCGCTCATAGTCCGGTAAGTGATCGCGGAGGACAGGACCTCGACTTCGAACCGGCGCGCCAGGCGCATTTTGCCCTCTCGCGGGAACGGCTTCACGAGGGCTCGGCGGTCGAAGTTCTAATCGAGGCGTTGCTGCTCGCGCAAGAGCAAGGACTGGATCCCATGTCCCTGGCGCTGGAGGAAGCCGATCGCAATCTTCTGGCGGCGGTGTTGATGGATGAGCGCGAAGAGCTAACTCCCGAGTTGCTGGAAAGCGCGATCCGCTCGCTGAGAAAAAGGAGCCAACAGCGCGACTTGGAGCAACTCCAGCACCGAGTCAAGGAATTGGAGTCCAAGCAGGATGTGATGTCCCGGGCGCAACTTGCCCAAGAGAGGCTTCGGCTCAAACAGGCCATGCGTTCCCTGGGCGAGGTAGGGGTTGCGGGTGACGGCGCCTGAGTTCTCGGGTGGAGCTGCGCAGTAGCGCGGCGTCGGGCGTAAGTGATTGACGAAATAGGGCTGAACCCAATCTCTGGAGCATGACATCTAACTTATAGACAGCAAGTGGAAACCAAATCCAATCGTGGGACGGTTCGGGTTTGTTACTAAAGTTTGTGGATCACGCGAAAAAGGCTAGGGTCGCGGGCCCGGCCTATGATAAACTCTATAAGTTTCTGTGTCTGCCGGTTTCCCAGGATCCGGTCCCGCCTTTGTGTGCACGCAAGAAGAGACGCCTGAAAACGGCGTCATGTTGAGGACATTCCGTTTTGGCCCTAGACGATAAGTACGACGACATCAAAAAACTGACCGATGCGGGAAAAGAAAAGGGTTACCTCACTTACGATGAGGTCAATGACCTAATCCCGCACGATCTGCATTCGCCTGACGACCTCGAAGAACTGCTGACCACCATTGGCCGGCAGGGCATTGACGTGCTCGAAGGTCCCAAGCTGCCCGGCTCGCTCGACAAGAAGTTCGACAGCGAGATCGAGGCCGGCGAAGACCTCGAGCTCGACCTCACGCCCGGTGCTCTGGAAAAGACCAACGATCCCGTTCGCATGTACCTGCGCGAGATGGGCACCGTGCCGCTGCTCACCCGCGAAGGCGAAGTGGAAATCGCCAAGCGCATCGAACGCGGCCAGTTGCGCGTCCTGAAGGCGCTGTCCCGCTCGGCCATCGTGATCCGTGAGATCGTTGCTATCGGCGAGGACCTCAAGCGCGGCGTGCGATCCATCAAGGAGGTTGTGCTCTTCGACGAAGAGGAGATCACCGACGAGGTGGTGCAGAACCGGCTCAACGATATTACGGGGAAGATTGACGAACTGAGCCGCCACTATAAGAAGTCAGGGCAGCTTCTGGAGAAGCTGGCGGACATCCCGCCCAAGAAGAACCCGCGCGGCTATCGCAAAACCCGCTGGGGATTGGGCCGGGAGCAAGTGGCCATCTCCCGGGTCATCCGCAAGCTGGGCTTCACCAACACCGAGCGCAAGCGCCTCATCGACCGGGTCAACAAGACGGTCGACAGCATGCGCGGCCTCGACAAGCAGGCGGTCAACTTCGAGAAGCGCGCCGACCAGACTCGTTCCGAGGAGCAGAAGAAGGAATACCGCAAGCAGTCGCGGCAGATCCGGATCGACCTGGAGCGTATGGAGCGCGATGCCGGCGCCAACTTCGCCGAGCTGAAACGCACCCAGCGCGAAATCGTGCAGGGGGACGTGGATGCCGAGTACGCCAAGCGCGAACTCATCGAAGCCAACCTGCGGCTGGTGGTCTCCATCGCCAAGAAGTACACCAATCGCGGTTTGCAGTTCCTCGACCTGATTCAGGAAGGCAACATCGGCCTGATGAAGGCGGTGGACAAGTTCGAGTACCGGCGCGGCTACAAGTTCTCGACCTACGCGACGTGGTGGATCCGGCAAGCCATCACCCGCGCCATCGCCGATCAGGCCCGCACCATCCGTATTCCGGTGCACATGATCGAGACCATCAACAAGCTCATCCGCACGTCGCGGCAGCTGGTGCAGGAACTGGGACGCGAGCCTACCTCGGAAGAGATTGCCAAGCGCATGGATATCCCGGTGGCCAAAGTGCGCAAGGTACTCAAGATCGCTCAGGAGCCAATCTCGCTGGAGACCCCGATTGGAGAAGAGGAAGATTCGCACCTAGGCGACTTCATCGAAGACCGCGCCGTGGTCTCGCCGGCCGAAGCGGTGATCAACGTGAACCTCAAGGAGCAGACAGCGCAGGTGCTGCGCACGCTTACCGCCCGCGAGGAGAAGGTGATCAAGATGCGCTTCGGTCTGGAGGACGGCTCCGAGCACACCTTGGAGGAAGTCGGCCAGTCCTTCGCGGTCACCCGTGAGCGTATCCGCCAAATCGAGGCCAAGGCGCTGCGTAAGCTGCGTCATCCCTCGCGCTCGCGCAAGCTGCGGGCCTTTATGGACGGGGTGCACGACTAGAGCATCAGGCAGACAAAGCAACTACGGGGCGCGATCAGCGCCCCGTTTTGCGTGGCTTTCCTTGATGAGCACGTCCGCCTGGTCTAAGCCAGCGAGAGACCGGGCGACCGCGCTGCGAGCGGTCGCGATAGAGGACGGGAACCCGTACGGTTAGCGATTACAACGAATTTGGTCTGCGAACCTGGCCTTTCTGTGCTAAAAGATAACTATGGTTTTTCAGTGTGCCGCCGTGCCCATCGGGACGGGCGGGCCACACTGGTAGGACGAACATAGCTTCGGCACCAACCGCCGGGGCAGGGTGAGGTACCACATGGATGCAATAACGATTGCCGTGGTAGGCGTTATACTCGTCAGCTATCTCGTGGGCTCGCTGACCAGTTCGGTTGAAACCGAACAGGAATTGCCGCACCGTTACTGAGAAAGTCGGGAAGAAGATTGAGATTTAGATGCGACCCATCTTTGTGGATTATTCCGCGTTAAGTCCCGCCCTCTTCTTTTTCGTAACGCTCAGATACAATGACTCTCGCCCTTGGGGTTAACCCGGAGCGTTCATGACTCACGCCTGGCATGACATCTCACCCGGCGAACATCTGCCGCGAGAATTCTATTCCGTCATCGAGATCCCGTTCGGATCGAGCGTCAAATACGAACTGGACAAACAGAGCGGGCTCATCAAGCTCGATCGGGTGCTCTATTCCGCGGTGTATTATCCCGCGAACTACGGGTTTATTCCACAGACGTTGGCGGAAGACGATGACCCGCTCAACGTCCTCGTTTTGTGCCAGGAGGCGGTCGTACCGCTGACCGTGATTCAAGCGCGCGCCATTGGGCTGATGACCATGCTGGACGCGGGCAAGAAGGACCACAAGATAATCGCTGTTGCAGTCCACGATCCCGAGTTCAACTCCTATACCGAGGCCAGCGAGATGCCGGAGCACCGCCTGAGCATGCTGCGGCGCTTTTTCCTCGATTACAAGCAACTGGAGGGCAAAGCGGTCGAGGTCGACGAAATCCAGGCTTCCGCGCATGCCCTGCCGGTCATCGAGGACGCGCTTGCTCGCTACAGCCACCAGCGCCGCAAGGGCTTCGGCAAGACCCACTGAGCCCCAAAAACCAAAACCCCACATTGTGGGATTTTGGATTCCTACCTTGTCAGGCTTTCATCCCATGCTGTGGGACAAAAGCCGTGCTTTACGGGTGTGCTGGCGTGTACAAGTCCTGCAGGCGATAGCTGCGATAGGAATACGCGTTCGCCTCCAGGTTGTAAACGATGTTGCCGTTCAGGTCCACTTCCACCGCTTGCACCGCGTGGCCGGGATCGTTGACGAATCCGTTGCCAAAGCTGGCGTACATGCTGTTGGGAGGAGAAATCAACAGTTGCGCGCTGCCCAGGGCGATCGAGTACTGACCCAGATCGGCCAGGGTCGCAATATAGACGGTGCGTGCCTGTTCCCCCACATACAGAACCATGCCCCGGCTGTCTCCGGTTCCACATTGTTGGTGCCGGGTGTTGCCGTCATCAAAGACGGTGAAGACCTTAAGGGCGTTGGTTTGAATCGGAAACGATGCGTCATGCTGGTGGGTGAACCAGGGAAAGACCTGGGGATCGCCGCAAGGATTCTTAGGCGGATTTTGCACGGTGAAATCGCCGTAGGGCCCCATTCTCCATAGCAGGCTGCCATCGCCCTGACCGTTGTTGTAATTGATCTTGATGACCCAATCCTGATCACGTTCCGAAATGAGGATGTTGCCATCGCTGGTGAGTTGCAGGGAGTTGGAATGCAGCCAGTCGTTGGCTTGAGGGAAGTCCTTGTTAAACGCTGGACAGCCGGCGCCGCTGTTTTGGACGCAGATATCGTCCAGAGTGGCTTCGCGGCTCAGGTCCTGGTGAGCAAAGGAATCCCACGCCCACACTAGCTGCATGTTGTGGTCGAGAACCAGCACCATGTCCCCGAGAATGTCGACTGGGTTCGATGGCGTTCCTCCCTGGTAGACCGTGGACACCTCATCGCGCGCGCCCAGCAACATGATGTTGCCGTTGGGCAGGCGCAACGTTTCATGGGCATTAAATGAGGTCATCACCGGGTAACCCTTGGCCGCCAGTTGCTCATTCAGGATCTCGGTATTGGTTTGCAGTACCAGGTGCCCAGCCAGGTCCCATTCGCTCAAAGCAAAATTGGTCATGGAAAAGAAGTTTCCACCCGCTTCCGCTCGCGTGATGCCCAACTCACCCGGGAAGTACCAGACCGGGATCCCGGAGAGGTCAGTGGCAATTGGCCAGGCGGTAAGAGGTTGACCGACCGGCGGGAGAAACTGGAACAGGATCAAGGGGAATGCAGCGTCGTGCTGGCTCGGGGGCACGAGTACCTTAGTTTGCAGCCGCGGAAAATCCCTGGGAAGTGGCCCTGTGGTGAACGGAAGATCGGGGCCGCTGTTCTCGAAATTGTTGGCAAACTCTTCCCAGTGCATCTCGTAGAGGGTGGATGGCAGCATTCCGGCGACCAGGAAGTTGGCGCTGTTGGAGGAACATGGCACAGCATTGGTCGTCATCGATGCCTGTGAACCACTTTGACTGAAACGTACCCGCAAGAAGTGTCCCACGGTACATGGTCCGGCGCTGAACAGCGCTACCAGCGGATGTGAGGTTGCATTCACGATGGAACCACCGGGCGTTGTCACCCAGGGCAACAGAACATACTTGGCTAACACTCGCGGAAAGACCAGGTATGGTTGTTGGGTAATGTCCCGCACGATCACGCTGACCACATAAGTTCCCTCCACCGTGTACGGCACCCAGGTGAAAGAGTTGGGCAGGTCGAAGTCCCGTACAATCTGATTCGTCCCTTGCAATGCCGCGCTGAACTGATAATCATAGACGTGGCCCGGAGGCGCATTGTTGACGGTGGCGGTCCACACAATGCTCGCGCCCAACTGTTGCGGACTTTGTAAACTTGGACTCAATGTAATGGACACCGCGGCCTGGCTCGCAAGGGCGACGCCAGACATCAGGCTCAATACGAATAACGTGAGGACACCGACAGCGAACGGCTTAGACAATAGACACCTCCAATGTGTGCACGACACAGAAATATCCCTTCTTCCCGTGCGGGCAAGTTTTAGACTTCAATGGGACATGGTGGCGGGCAGCGCAAAACGACCTACACTATACACCAACTTCCTTGTCAATGTGTCAAGATAAGTAGTTTCAGAAATCGGCCGCTAGTATCCGACAGCCGGCATTAACAGCTCAGGAAGGACGGTGGCCGGCAGGTTTCCATTTATTCAGAAACGCCAGCACATCCTCAGGCGCGAGGGCCCGCGCCTTCTCGAATTCGCCTCTCTGCTGGCTGTATAACAGTTTGCCATCGCTGTCGAGGACGGCGATCGCCGGGATCCCCTTCTTCATGGGAACCTGGTACTGCTGCATAAGGTCCTGGTTCTTATCGCCTTCGCCAACGTCCACGTGGACGACTTCGTAGTATCTCTGCACCACGCCTTCCACATCCGGGCGATGAAACGCGAGATCGAGAACGTGGCAGTCATAGCACCAGTTTGCGCCAAAGATGACCAGCACGTGCCTGTGTTCCCTGGAAGCAAGTGCCAATGCCCGGTTGATCTCAGCGTGGGCATCGATCCCGGGAGCGTAGATGACCTTGCTGATGGAGGTGGGTTGCTGCAGCCGTGTGGCGTCGCTGCGCTTGACCGCCGCCAGTCGCCACGTCTCGCCCTGCTGCTGCCAAAGCTGGCCTTCGGTGATGTATAGGGTATGTTCGGCAGGCAAAGCCGTCCGCACTTGGGCCTGAAATACCACTTGGTACACACCGGCCTGAGGCGACCCTGATTGGATGATGTCCAGCTTGATGCCGCGAGCTTTAAGCCCAGTCCAGAAGGAAATGTCGGCGTCGGCGCTGCTCTCGCCCGCCGGTGTGACGACGTGCGCGGAGGGGCTGGTGCTGTATAGTGCCCGCAGAGCGGCAAGGTTATTGCCGATCAGAGCGTCTTTCCATTGCTGCAGCGGCGCGAAGAGTGTGCCTGACTTCGCAGCAGGTTGGGATGCTTGAGTAAAACGTGGGGTAAAGAGCGCAAGGACCGCCAACAGGACGAAGGTGCGGAATTCGATCCGCAACGATAACTTCATGGACTCTCCGGCTCCTGCAACGAGTATAGCTGAGCCTCGGCGGCCTAATGTCCGCTGTGGTACGGATGCCCTTTCAGGATGGTGAATCCGCGATAAAGCTGCTCCAGTAGCACCACGCGTGCCAGTTCATGAGGCAGCGTGACTTTGCCAAAGGAAAGAATGGTGTTGGCCGAGGCCCGCGTCGAATCACTCCAGCCATCGGCAGGGCCAACGGCAAACAGCAACTCCTGCGTGCCATGCGATTGATGGTATTCCAGGAAGTTAGCAATCTCTTCGGAACGTCAGCTGCCTCCCTCGAGAGTCGAGCAGCACCAGCACTGGCGGAGTCCGCGACGGGCTCTTCTCGACCAGCTTGAGCAGCGCCGTTTCCGACATCAGCTCCACAGCGTCGCTGGCGGCGTAGCGCGACAGGCGCTTCAGATACTCGGCCGTCAGTGATTGAATGGGCGAACTGCGCGTCCTGCCGATCCATGCGATGCGGAGCTTCACTGGGTTAAGAACTCTTACGCTTGCGTGCGGCCGTGCCGCGCTTCCGAGGCGCACTCTCTGGCCGCAATTTCACCGCTATCTTCTTCGGACGCGTGGTCGGCTTGGCGGCGGTTTTCTTTGGTGCGACTTTGCGAGCAGGTTTCTCCAGGTCGGCCGGTTGCAGACGCTTGGCCGTCTTCCACAGCCGCTCCAGGTCATAAAACTTGCGAGCACTCTCGGAAAAGACGTGCACCACAAAATCCACGTAATCAATAAGAACCCATTCGGCTTGGGTGTAACCCTCGATTTGCTTCGGTTCCACACCGGCCGAGCTGAGATCCTGATCGATGCCGTCGGCGATCGCTTGCACCTGTCGCGGATTCGCACCCGAACACAAGACAAAGTAATCGGTAAACCCGCTGGCTTGTGCGTCAAGCTGCAGGATGCTGATGTCGGTAGCCTTCTTGTCCTGGCAGGCGTGCACCGCGATGGCGACTTGCGCCCTGGTTTCATTCTTCTTCATGCGATTGGTCCGGTTTGCCTCGATTACTTTTTTTCCTGGCAGCAAGATTACGGTAAAGATGTTCCTTGTGGATGTATTCCGCGACCGCGTCCGGCACGAGTCGCTTCAGCGCGGCCCCACGGTCCACGGCGGCGCGAATTTGCGTGGCCGATACGTTCTCATGGGTCTCCGGCAACATGTGCAGCGTGGCGCCCGGCAGGACCAGCGGCCCCGCCATCTTCTCCTTGCGGAACAGCTTCGTCACGGCGGCCCTGGGCCGCAGCTCTTGCGGCAGCGAGGACGCAACGTCGGCCAGCGAATAACCGGGACGCGCGGCGACGATGAAGTCGCACTCGCGCAGCAATTCCTTCGGCTTATACCACTTCGCGATGTCCTGGAATGCGTCCATGCCGATTAGAAAGTATAGGCGGTCGCTCTTCCCCAAGGTCTTCTTCACTCGCCGCACCGTATCAATCGAATAACTCGGCTGTCGAGCGTGACCATCACGATCTAAATCGGGGGCCTCCAGCAGCGACGGTACGAATGCCTTTTCCCCGACCAGGGCCAGAGAAACCATCGCATAGCGATGGCAGTACGGCGCGATGGGCGTTTTTTGCTTGTGTGGAGGAATGTCCGCCGGGATGAACCATACCTGCTTAAGTTGAAACTTGACCGCGGCCGCGCGGGCCACGACGACGTGGCCGCGATGGATGGGGTCGAAGGTACCGCCAAACAGTGCGAGATTCATTCCGATGGCAGGTTACAGTTTCCGCGTTTCGCCATTCGGATGCAAGCGGTGCGGAATGCGACCAACAAAATCAAACCGCAGAAACTCACCACGAGTGGTCGCGGCGGACTTGGCTAGGCCTTCCGAGTAGACCACTCCGGACCCATGAAAAGCTAAGGACCGGTACTCGCAGTAATCGGAACGGATGCATCAGAGGGCTCAAGCCGGCCGGAACTGATCGCGCCGGCAAATTCGTGCGCCAGGATCTGATGAATGTGCGCCGTCGGGTGCAGCAGGTCCCAATACAAGTATTGGTACGGTTGCGCGCAAACCGATCCCGTACTGACATAGCAGGGTTGGTGCACATTAGTGAGCCCGTACAGCAGGGGGTTAGTGGTCATCTTTCGGTACAAGGTGGCAGTGTCGTAGTAAAGAACGCCTGGCGGCAGCGAGCGCCGCAATTCCATGTTGAAGTAGTCACTCACGTAATTCGCATATCCGCCCTTGCCCTCCGCTAGATAAAGCGGAGCCAGGCCCAGGTCGGGTATTCCGGGAACCAGAATCTTCTTTGCTCCCATGGCCTGCAAGGCTTTGACAAGAGCGACGATGTCGCTGACCGCATGGTCCGCCGTCAGGGTGGTCAGCCCATTGGTGGCGAAGTCGTTGATCCCGCCCCAAACGATCACTAGTGAGCTACTGACCAGGCCCGGCGGAAACGAATACCGGGTGGCATTGAACGTCGTCGTCATGCCCGGCAGATCGTCGTATCCCAAGGTGCTCGTCGTCCCCTTGTCGATGACGTCCCCGACTCCGGTCGTCGCGCCTCCCCAAGCCTCGTCGATTAGCGTCGTTCCCAACGTGGCGGCCAGGTTCTCAACACCGACAGGGCCGTTGGAGTATCGTCCATTCCAGTACGGCGGTTGCGGGACACCTAGGTCCCGAAACAAATTACCGTTGTCGGAGAAGCTGTCACCGTAGACAATGACCGCGGCATAATCGCCCGCGTTAGCCAACGTAATCAGCGTTGTCAGAGACAACAACAGTAATGCACACGAAAGAAATCGCTGCGCTCGCATTCTACCTCCGGCTACGATACGGCTTACCGTATGTCTTGAATGGGTTTCGTCCAGGCCCCGCAAGGGCGTTTGAGTGGCGTATACATAGCTAACACCATAATTATTGCGGGCGCAATCTAAAAGTGACGCTTTTTCTACTACTTTAGAATGATAACGGCCGTATGTTTGGAAGCACGAAAGTGGATGGGCTTCGCGCCATGAACCGTTGCCTTGCCCTTCATACCACGGTGGATAAGCGACAATGTAATGGACCGCATGCTTAGGCGCCAAGCAGGTTACGGCTTCACAAGACTCTTCCTTGACCCCTTTTCTCACAGACCCCTACAATCGAAGATTCTCCACCTGCACGCGAAAGCCATATGCCGCTTCAGCTCTTTAATACTCTGTCGGGAAAAGTCGAAGAGTTTCGCCCGCTGGAAGACAACCTGGTCCGCATGTACGCTTGCGGCCCGACGGTTTACGACTACGGCCACATCGGCAATTTCCGCACCTTCATCGTGGTGGACACGCTGCGCCGCTTTCTCATGCAGAGCGGCTACAAGCTGAAGCACGTGATGAACATCACCGATGTGGATGACAAGATCATCCGCAACGCCGCCCGCGACGGCGTCAGCGTGCAGGCATACACGAAGAAGTACATCCAGGCTTTCCTGGAAGATGCAGACGCGCTCAACATCCAGCGCCCTGAATTTCTGGTGAACGCGACCGACCACATTGAGGAGATGGCGCGCTTCATCAAGGAGCTGGAGAAGAAAGGCTTTGCCTATCGCACCGAGGACGGCTCCTACTATTTCCGGATCGCGAAGTTTCCCGAATACGGCAAGCTGTCCAAAAAAGATTTTGCCGGTATGACCGATGGCGCCCGTGTGGACGTGGACGAGTACGACAAGGACAACGCCCGCGATTTCGCGCTGTGGAAGGCCCCCAAGCCGGGCGAGGCGTTCTGGGAAACCGAGATCGGACCCGGCCGTCCGGGCTGGCACATCGAGTGCTCCACCATGTCGATGGAATATCTCGGCGAGACCTTCGATATCCACCTTGGCGGCGAAGACCTGATCTTCCCGCATCACGAAAACGAAATCGCCCAGTCCGAAGCCAAGACCGGCAAGACCTTCGCTCACTTCTGGGTGCATTCGCGTTTCCTGCTAGTTGAAGGCGAGAAGATGGCGAAGAGCGCGGGGAATTTCTTCACCGTGCGCGACCTCATTCTATTGGGACACAAGCCATCGTCCATCCGCTTTCTGCTGATGTCGGTGCCGTACCGCAAGCAGCTCAACTTCACCTTCGATGGCCTGACGCAAGCGGCGAACTCCGTCGAACGGCTGCGCAACTTCAAGTTGCGCCTGGAAACCTCGCAGTTCCCCGACGACAACAATGTGATCATTGCCGAGATCGCGGACCGGACCTCGGCTGAGATGCGCGCGGGGTTGGATGACGATCTGAATACGGCGCGCGCGCTGGGCGCCGTTTTTGACATGGTGCGCGATGTGAACGCCGCCGCCGACGCCGGTGAAGTGCGGGCGGCCAACGTTCCGCGTCTGCTCGAAGTCCTGCGGCAATTCGATGAAATTTTCGCCGTGCTGAAGGACGACGATGCCGCCAAGGTGCGGGCGACGGTCGAGTGGGCCGAGCAGGAGGGCTTGGCCGACAAGGTCAGTCCGCAAACCGCCGAGCTGGCCAAGGCCGCCACGCTCTCCGACGCCGACATAGGGCGTCTGGTCACGGAGCACTCCCAGGCCCGCAAGGCGCGTGACTTTGCGCGCTCCGACGCCATCCGGGCAGAACTGGCCGAACACGGCGTTCTGTTGGAGAACACCAAGGACGGCGTGCGCTGGAGAAGGAAGTAGACCGCGCGCATCGTTTCAGAATGCCGCTCATCCGTCTCTCCTGGCTTTACAAATGTTATCCAGTTGATGACTCCCCCTCCCCCCTCCCTGTTCTTTAGAATCATTGCATTACGAACTTTTTCCCGGCAACTTATTGATGCCCAATGGTTTACAAGCAACTGCTTTGCTTGCCTCATTTAGCAGCCTCTATCTCGCGGATTCTTGCTGACACTGAGGACTGCTCCCTTCCAGCTCCCGCGTCTTCTTCCTATAGACAAAAGCCCTGCGCCAGGCCCGCATGGACCTGATCGCAGGGCTCGTTTCAGTTACGATGACCTGCGCGGGTTTATTTACTTGCGTGTCTGCACTCGCTTTGCGGCGGCGCGCTCCCTTGGCCGCTCGTCCCGACTGCACAGCGGGTGAAGAACAACCCTGTGACGCAGCCTAACGTACCGCCGAAGAAGCTGTCAGTGACGGAGCGCACATAAGTTGCGGTCGGTCGCGGCGCCCGTTGCAAGTTGTCGCTTCGAGCCGGGGTTACTAAGGACACGAGTCCAACCTTTTTGTTCCGGCGCTGCCCGAACCGCACCACCGATTCCTCTTCTGAATGGTGGATTGATGAAAAATTCACAACCACCGGGAAAGCGAAACATCAAAAGGGATGATCGCCGGGCGTGGAGGTTTACACAGCAGTCGACTCGAGGTGAGCTAGACATCCGAGTTGGTTGACCCGGGCCCTAGCCAGAGGCCCTGTGGCTCCATGCCCAGCGTGTGATTGTTGCGCACAAACCCAACGCTGAGGCCAGGCCACTGATCGACGTATTCAGTCCGGACCCAGGGGTCAGGTGGTGATGACCGCTGGTTTGGGCAAGCCGTGTCTTAGCTTGAAGGCACCCTGGAACTTTACGATGTCAACACTTTTCATGACCGACTCCTTTTAAGTCTGAATTGCACGTTGAAGAAAATGTGCCGCGGTTTCCGATCATGGCCCCGAGTCCGCCGGGCTCGCTGAGGCGTCCAATGAGCTACAATGTGCAATCACTGGCCGGCAATAACTTCTGTTTCCACCAAACCTCAGACAGCACTTTCGTCTGCAGCGAGTGCACAATATAAAAAACGGATCTACCGAGTCCTTTAGAGCTGATAAAGAATCTGTTGGAAATTTCTTGGGGCGGCTTTTGACGGGTTAAAGCGTTGAAAAAGAAGTACTTTCGTTTCGGCAGCTTCCGCCTGTATCCCTCTGAGCACCTGCTGCTGCGGGACCAGACGCCCCTGCCGCTCGCGCCCAAGGCGTTCGATATCCTGGTGCTTCTGGTACAGAACAGCGGTCATCTGGTCAAGCGCGATGCCCTAATGGAGGCGGTGTGGCCAGACAGTTTCGTTGAAGAGACCAACATCACAGTAAATATTTCGCTACTCCGGAGGACGCTGGGCAACGCGGACGACAGTCAACCCTACATTGAGACGGTTCCCCGCAAAGGCTATCGCTTCAACGGCGGAGTGACGGAGTGCGAGGACGCTGACGAACCGAAGATTGAGCGCGCCGCGGCCCCCCCCGCTGACGCAGGGGGGGAGCCGACCGCTGGTGGCTCTGCCAGGGCCGTAGTTGCCGAGAACCACGTCCAAGAATCGCCGGTGCCTACCCGTCCGCTTTACCCAACACGGCTGGAGTGGCAGGCATGGGCGACCCGGATTGTGCTGCTAACCGTGGTTATCGTCGGAGGTGCGCTGGGAGCGTTCTATCTTTGGTGGCACCTCCGGGCGAAGTCCACTACGGTCAGCGCTTCGGAGAGGTCGATTGCCATTTTGCCGTTTCGTCCGCTGGAAACGAATGCCGAGAATGAATACCTTGGACTGGGCATGACCGATGCCCTGATTACGCGATTAAGCAACCTGCACAAGATCATTGTCCGCCCGGTGGGAGCGGTGCGGAAGTATGCAGAGGCGGACGACCCGATCGCAGCAGGGCGGCAGTTGGCGGTTCAGTCCGTGCTGGAAGGGAGCATTCAGCGATCGGGCGATCGTACAAGGGTTACAGTGCGTCTGCTGCGCGTGGCCGATGGCGAATTGTTGTGGGGAGGCGAGTTCGACGAAAAGTTCACCGACATGTTCACGGTGGAGGATTCGATCTCGCAGAAGGTGGCCAACGCGCTCACGGTCAACCTGAGCGGCGATGAACAGAAGCAGCTGCTGCGTCCCTTTACGGGAAACAGTGACGCCTATCTGCTTTATATGAAGGGCCGCTTCTTCTGGAACAAGCGCACCGTGGACGGGGTGAAGAAGAGCATCGACTATTTCCAGCAGGCGATCGAGGCCGATCCGAACTATGCAGTCGCCTATACGGGGCTGGCGGATTCGTACATTCTTGCAGGTTCGTACGGCTATAGCATTCTGCCTCCCAGGGAGGCGATGCCCAAAGCGGAAGCCGCCATAACCAAGGCCCTCGCCATTGACGACAGTCTTGCGGAAGCGCACGCCTCCCTAGGCTACATCAAGCTGATTTACGATTGGGATTGGCCAGGCGCTGAGCAGGAATTCAAGCGCTCCATTGCTCTCAATCCTCTCTACGATAACGCCCACCACTGGTATTCTCACGAGTTGATCGCCTTAGGACGTAACGATGAGGCGATGGCGGAAGCCCGGCGCGCACTCGAGATATCGCCTTCCGACACGGTCATGAATGAGCATATGGGCTGGACCTATTTGATGGAGCGCGACTACGATCATGCGATCCAAAGCGCCCGCAAAGCCATTGAGATGGAGCCGGACTTCCTGTTGGCACATCGCGTTCTCGGCCTGGCTTATCAGTACAAAGGACAGTATGACCAGGCGGTCTCTGAATTTGCGCGCGGTGTCGAGATATCCCACGGAGATCCGGTTGCGGAGGCCTATCTGGCACGAGCTTATGCCGCGGAAGGGCAAAAGGAAAAGGCCACACAAGTTCTGAATGAACTGGTGCAGCTGTCCAGCAGGCAGTACATGCCGCCACTGGAGATTGCCCTTACCTACGCCGCGCTCGGCAAGAAGGACGAAGCGTTTGCGTGGCTGGATAAAGCTTATGACGAACGCGCCAGCGCTCTCGTCTACCTCAAGCCGAACCAGGCTTTCGATCCCCTTCGCTCCGACCCTCGTTTTGCGGACCTCGAAGCACGCATGCACCTCAACTAAGGAACAGCTCATGCCATGCCGCAGGCGTTTGCAGCGGCGGTGAGCCCCCGTGGCGGTACTTCTGGTCTTAAGCCAAAGTGCACGAACCGAAAAATCCCCGCCCCGGCTGTCGCCAGGACGGGGAGCTTGTCACCGCGTAACTGTAGGTTATTCAGGGAAAGCAACCAGGCCGTCAGTGTTGCCATTCTGGTCTACGTAGAAACCGACGAGGTCGCCCTTGTCGTTAATGCCGTTGACCAGGGTCGTGCCGATACCTTTGGGATGGTCGATGGTCTGGTACCCGGCTGCGCTGGTCCAGACAAATCCGTGGCTGTTGCCGTCGGCGTCCAGGTAGAAACCAACCACCTGCCCTTTGTTGTTCAGTCCAAGGGCCTGGGTGAAGGTGCTACCAGGGGCATCGAGGGTCACGAACAGGCCGAAGTTCAGAAGGAACCCGTGGTTTACGCCGTTGGCGTCGATGTAGAAGCCGCAAATCTGCTGCGAATTGTTGACTCCGGTGGCCTGCGCTCCTCCCACGGCTCCGGGGATGGTGATGACCTGAAAAATTCCCCCTCCGAGCTTCGTCGTACACATAGGGGAAGTCCGGGGTGGTGTTGTCGGCACTCAGGCTGTAGTAGCCCGCCGCCTGTCCCATATCGTTCTGTCCGAGTAGCTGGTTGAAGGGCGTGCCCGGATAATCGACCGTGGCGAAGGTGCCTTTGGTGTCGGTGAAGCCGTGGGTGTTGCCAGCGTTATCGACGTAGAAACCGTCGGTGGTGCCGTTGTTGTTGATGCCGATGACCTGCGTCATCATCGAGTTGGGGTAATTCTCGGTGGTGAACAGGAAAGGCAGGCGCAGAGTGAATCCCGAGTTTTGGTCCATGTTGTGGTAGCCGGCGATCAGCAGGCTGTTGTTAATGCCAAGCAACTGGGTGAAATTGTCGTTAGGATAGTTGACCGTCTGGAAGCTGTAATTGGTCTGCGCCCACATCGAGGTGCAGAGCAACAGGGCAAAAGCGAAGGCGAAGGCGATAGTGAAGCGTTTCATTTTCCATTCTCCAAGATATGTTTGCGGCGGCAGCCGGAAACTGATTTTGCTGCCGATGCGCCACTGAGGAAGCCGATCAATCCTGCTTTCTGCTTCCAAACCAGCGGGCTATCACCGGCTGCGAGTGGAAAGTAGCAAATCGGCTTTCCGGAGTCCTAAAGAAGGGGTTAGAAACGGGTTGGGAATTTGTTGGGAATACATTAGAGCCTGAGGAAGGCTCTCTTACTCGGAAATTCAACATCCTCTAACATAGCGCCTCAGCCCGAAAGTACTTGTCAGGACGATAGTTAGAGTAGGCAGTTCTTACACCTCCGATTCCAGCTCGGGGAGGCCGACTGGCTCCCTGGCAGGGGCACCGCCATGGACCTTGGCGGTGGTGACTAGCACCACGCCTGCAATAATCACCACCGTTCCGGCCAACATGTAGGCATCGAAGCCTTCGTGCAGGACAAGCCATCCCAGAAACACCGCCACCAGTGGATTCACGTAGGCGTAGGTCGCGACCTTAGGGGTGGGAACGTGCTTGAGCAGCCAGATGTAGGCTGAGTAGCCGATCCAGGAGCCGAAGACCACGAGGTACAGCACGGCCAGCAGGGCGCGCTGGGTGAGAACGATACGATGATACTGTCCCGTCGCCACCGCCACGATCGAGTTGCCGACGGCGGCGAATGACATTTCCCATCCCGTGGCCGCGAAGGGATCAACCTTCATCTGCCATTTGCGGGAAAAGACCGAGCCGACCGCCCAACTCATCGACGAAAACAGCAGCGTAGTGGATGCCACCAGTTGCATGATGCCGAGCGCGCTGCGGTGTTCGAACCTGGGCCAGAAGAGCACTGCGATGCCGGTGATGCCCAGCGCCACACCCAGCAAGCCTCGCCGGGAAAGGCGGTCGCCACGAAAGACGAAAGTCTCTAGGATAAGAAACCAGATCGGCGTGACCGCGACAATCAGGGCGGCGTACCCGGTCGGCACCCACTGTTCGGCCCAGGCCAAACCGCCATTACCAGCCACCAACAACAAGCAGCCGATGGTGGCCAGGCGCAGGGCTTCATTAGCACTGATGCGGATCTTGCGACCCATCGCCGCACAGGCGGCCAGCATCAGCGGGCCGGCGATAAGGAAACGCATGGCGCACATCACCGCGGGAGGGAGATACTGTTCGTCAGCAATGCCGATCGCAAGATACGTCGAGCCCCAGAAGACATAGACCAGCGCGAATGCAACGATCACTTGCAGGCGGTGGTTGCGGTCAATGGTCACTGGGATAAAAGGAGCCTTAGCGGGCCGAAGGGCCATCCGCGGAAACCGCCGATTTGGGCGGTACTCGCAGGCGATATCCAGTCAGCAAGACGTAGTGAACGCCGGAAATCAGGGTGAAGAAAAAGGTCGCGTACAGGAAGAAGCGCGCCAGGGCGAGCACGATTGGTCCCGGCATCACCTGGGCAAGCACCACAAAGAAGACGGCAGAGATCTGGCAGACCGTGTTGATCTTGCCGAAGATGCTGGGGCGGAAGTCGCGAAAGCCGACAGTAGCGTACAACACGACCGCAGTGGCCACGATGCAGACATCGCGGCTGAAGACCAGCACCGTGTATTTCCAGGGAATCTTCTTTGCCACGGACAGCACCAGGAACAACGAACTCAGCAGCAACTTGTCCGCGATGGGGTCCAGATATTGACCCAGCAAGGTTTGCTGGTGCAGCGCGCGCGCCAGCAGGCCGTCCAGTGCATCGCTTAATCCCGCAGCAATCAACAGACCAAGGGCCCACGGCCAATTGGCGTCGAGGACCATGATGATGACGAAGGGGATGAAGATCAGGCGCAGGAGGGTAATCTGGTTTGGCGCCGTCAGGAGCTGGCTCTTCACGCAATCGCCCCGCCGGAGCAGGTTGCCGATGGCTCTTTGTTTTGCGGTTGGTTAGTCTTCAACATCGCCCAATTGTCGAATGAAGCGTCCGCTCCGTATTCAGTTGTCGCGGGTGTGCTGCGATTGATTCTGACGGGTTTGTGGCCTGCTGGCAACTGGCAGTGTTCTTGGGGTGGAGGGAAAAGTCGCGCCTCGCCGCACTCGCTATCGTGATCGCAATCACATCCCCGCCGGCAGCATGGGGTTTAGCGTAACATCCAGAGCCCCGGCCGTATGAGTTGGCTTAATAAGTTCGTGGTTCGCTGGCTGGAACTCGCGAGTCGACGTTTGCCCTCGCGAACGCCAAAGCACCTGTTGACGGGCAGGCAGGGTGAAGTCGAGGCATACCTCCACTTGCGGGCGCTTGGCTACAAGATGGTTGCGGCGAACTTCCGCGTTCCGTACAACCGCGGCGAGATCGATCTGATCGGCTGGGATGAGGGAGTGCTTTGTTTCATCGAGGTGAAGACCCGCACCCGGGTCGATTTCGCGCCACCCTCGACCGCTGTCGATCTGGCCAAGAGGAAGCACATTCGGTCGGTGGCCCGCCGCTACGTCCGCCGTTTGCCGGGTGACCGGCCTCCGCCATGCCGCTTCGATATCGTCAGTGTGGTCGTGGGCGACGGCAGCGGGAAGCCTGAGATCAGTCTTCGGAAGGGCGCCTTCGGTTGGAACGATCGAAGGCCTCGCAGAACTTGGAATAGAGATTTCCGGGACCGGCACTTCTGGCGGCGTACGAGATAGAAGCGTCGTAGATCCGCGTGGTTGAAGCCGGCCGGATGTCGAACTTGCTCGCCGCGAGGCGGCCAACTAGAATAGGCTTGTCGCAACGGCGTAGGCGCGTAGCTCAGTTGGTTAGAGCGCTACCTTGACACGGTAGAGGTCAGGAGTTCGAGTCTCCTCGTGCCTACCATTTTCTTCTTTAGATTCAGTGCCTTCACGCGAGCCCAGCCGTGAGCGCTACCGCAACTCGTCACCAAAATCAAGCCGTTTCGGCGTTTTCGCGATTAGCTGGTCAGCGACTCGTCACCAAACATCCCTCGGAGAATTGCGATTCCCAGATTCGAAAAGGGCGAATATGTCGTGACGTACCCCAGTTTTATGTACCAACCAGGATGATGGTCTCCGGTTCGTTTTCTGACTCCTACCAGCGGTGATGGGGGGGCCGGGGCAAGGAAACGGCGTTTGAGACAGCAAGAGCGGGAAAAATATATAATTCAGCCACTTCACTTCGGCAGGACTGGAGTTTGCGTGGCATCAATCACTTTGGCGGCCGGCGAATCCTTCGAGCACATGCATAAAGAAGACAGCTTCACCATCCTGATGTATGGGGACGTGGAGCTAACGATGGAAGGTTTAACTCGTATCCTCAAGAAGGAGGACCCGATATACGTTCCGCCAGGAGTATCTCACACAATTCAGAATGTCGGCGCGTCTGATGCAAAAGTAGACTGCCTTCACGAGATCGACGGGTCCCGCTGAGCTTTCAATCGCTTCAGAAGCGGCGATTTTGCAGAAACGCGGTCCAACATGAACTCTTCCAACAAGGGTCTGTCCGCCAGTTATCCAGGACCTCAAAGAGAGATTAAACGCTTTTTCTCCCGCGCGCTCTTTCTGCGTCTTCTTGCGTTCGTGACGTTCTTCCTTTTGTTTCAAACTGTCGTTCGCGAGAACAAACAAGAACTGGGAGTGCCGCCGGTACACATCGGCACCGTGGATATTTGGTCGATCAACCTCATGAACAGCGGGTCGGCGGCGGCTTTAATTGTTGGCATTCTCAGCTTGATGTTCGTAAATCGCCAGGTGGTCCTCGCTTATCGGCCAGTCTTCAACTATCGTTCCCAGCAGACCCATGATTCCATATTTGCTCTCCAACGAGACAATCACGGCGGTCCGTTCTGGCAGGTGAAACTGCAGAATGTCGCATCCGGACCGGCCATAGCGCTTCGCTCTTATTACAGAGTTTCATTCCAAAGCGATTGCTTGGGTTCATATCAAAGCTATGCTGAAGTGGTTCGCCAACTCGGCGAGGCGGGCATTGTCAACGGGGAAGACTTTGTCCTCAGGTACATTTCCAACGGGTGGTGTCTTGCTTCAAAAGATGAATGCGTCATTCTCGAAATGACCCTTTCATCCGCCCAAAAGCTGTACGCATTCGATGTCGCAATTGAATTCCAAGGCCTTCTCGGCGACCAATATGTCAAGACAGTTTATTGTGTTCCGAGGATGGGTATATACCCACGAAACCCCCACGCCCCCATGGTCGAGCAAAGTAAGGCTCAAGCATGAAAATTCTACGGCTCTGCCGTGGACGCCACGAGAGCTACCATTGTGGTTCCGCCAAAGTGATTCGAATCAAATCGAAACGACTCGTCACCAATTCGTCACCAAAACTAGGCTGTTTTCAGGCCTTTTTGAGGCTGTCTAAACCGGAAAAGCAAGACAGGCAAAAGGGTTTTAGGTTGTTAAGACGGAATTTGACACGGTAGAAGTCAGGAGTTCGAGTCTCCTCGTGCCTACCATTTCTTTCAATCGGTTAGCGGGAATCCCGAAAAAATCCCATTCCACAATCCGTTCCACAATTTCATTGCAGCGCTCCCGAAGCCATGACCGCTTCTAAGAAACGCCCTTGCGCGACCTGTGTTTCTGCGCTGTCTTCCTGCGTGTAGAGGTCCAGCGTCGTCTGAATGCGCGAGTGACGCAGAATGCCCTGCACGGTTTTGGGCTCGACCTTCGCTTTATTCACCAGCCAATTACTCAGTGAATGCCGCAGGTTGTGAAGGCCGAATCTCTGGCCGTGCTCGATGCTAACCCCGGCATTCTTCGCGGCCGGCCTGAGGTAGTCGGCGACGAAAACGGAGGCGGTAAGAGGCACGTTGCCGTTGCGTTTCAGTGACGGGAACACGAAATCCACGTCGCGTGCATGCGGTGTCGCTTCATGCCAGGCGCGCAGGTGTTCGTCGAGAAGGGGATGCAGCGGAACGTAGCCATCCGATGCTTCCGTCTTGGTCGCGCCGTCCTTCCCCTTCGCCCAACGCTTACAAACCCGAATGCGCTTCTCGTGCCATTCGATGTCCGACCAGCGCAGCGCGAGAATCTCCGAAGCCCTTGCCCCGCTTGCCCGAAACCTTCTGTTTTCGGGCAGCCGAATTGCACGATTTCAGGTGCCTCAGTCTCAAGCACTTAGCGAAACAGATTCGCTGGGGGTAATTGGGCAAGCCCGTCGCCTGTGCTGGCTAAGTCTGAGAATCAGCTCGCTTTGGCATACGACGAACTCCTGGTCTCGGGCGTTTAGTCGCCGCCCCATCTAGACGCGCTGCAAGGACGTCGAAGGCGACTGTGGGACCGTGCCAGCGTAATTCGTCCACATCGGTAAACAGCCTAATGTCGGTCCGAAGCGTCGCGAGCGTGCGAAACAGCATCGCGCGATCGCGCTCCCGACAAAGAGTGTCAGCGAGCGCACTCGCATTGGCAATATTCACACGCCACTCGCGACAGTCCGCAGGGATAGCTTCGAGATGTCCAAACTTCGCGAGGACGGCTGCGGATGACTTTGCACCCCAGCCGCGCAGGCCCGGATAGCCGTCAGCCGAATCACCCACGAGTGCTAAGTAGTCGGGAATCGATGCCGTCGAAACCCCGAACTTCTTGACTACACCAGGTTCATCTACAGTCACCTTCGTACGACGATTCAGTTGGACAATCCGCGAGCCCTGCACACATTGCGCCAGGTCCTTGTCTGGAGTACAGATGATGACGCGTTCGACGCGTGTATCACGCGCCGCCGCGATGGCCGAAGCGGCAAGTGCGTCATCCGCCTCGAATTCCACCATAGGCCAGACGAGAACGCCAGCCGCCGACAGCGCTTCTTCGAGTAGTGGAAATTGCGCCAGCAGGTCAGGTTCGACGCCTTCGCTGGTCTTGTAACCAGGCCACAGGTCATTGCGAAAGGACTCGATGACGTGATCGGTCGCAACCGCGATGTGAGTGGCCCCATCCTTAATCATCCGAAGCACCGACGCCAGAACGCCTCGGACGGCAGCGACTTCTCGGCCCGTCACGTCCTGCGCAGACGGCAGAGCGTAGTAGTGCCGGAATAGTTCGTATGTGCCATCAATCAGATAGATTTCCAGGGCGCAGCTCCACCACAACCCTATCGAACCTGTGCAGGCTCAATCAAGGCGTCGGGAGGCCCGCCTTAGAACTCATCTGCACTAGCTGATTCTGTGACAAGGCTACGTGAGTCTCCGCAATCGAAGGTGTATTCGTAGACGCAGCGCGTTTCTGGCGAAACTTCCCACAAGAGGACTTGAACGAAGCCGTAGTACGGCGGACGCTTGCGCGTGCGTGGTCTATGCGACAGCACAGGTGAGTTGATCTAAGTTGTGTCGCAGAGAAGGAGGCATCTCTGTGACTCATCTACGCAAGATCATGCTCGAAGAACTCCACCGTCGGAACTACGCGCAGACCACCATCGATTGTTACGTTCGCACCGTCGAACACTTCTCCCGGTACTTCCACCGGTCCCCCGAACAGTTGGGTCCGCAACACATCCGCGAGTACCAAGCCGCATTGTTTAAGAAGTGGAAGTTGGCACCGAACACGGTGAACCAGCGGTTGGCAGCTCTGCGCTTCTTCTACATCCAGACACTCAAGCGGGCCTGGAGCGTGGCCGAAACTCCCTATCCCAAGAAAGTGCTGAAGCTGCCCATCATTCTCAGTCAGGAGGAGGTCGCTCGCCTGATCAACTCGGCACTGACTCCTTTTCATCGCATCGTGCTGATGACGCTCTATGCCACCGGAGTGCGGCGTGCCGAACTGGCGCGCCTGAAGATCAGCGATATTGATAGTCAGCGGATGGTCGTCCACATCCAGGGCGGCAAGGGACGCCAGGATCGTGACGTCATGCTCAGCCCCAAGCTGCTGGATGCCTTGCGCGAGTACTGGCGCGGGTTAAAGCGCAAACCCTCGCAGTGGTTGTTCCCCGGGGGTTGCAGCCATACAGCGGATCATCCGATCACCCCTAAGACCGTTTATCACGCCTGCCGCCAGGCCGCTCGACGCGCTAGCCTGCAGGAGAAAAACATCCATCCCCACACCTTGCGGCATTGTTTCGCCACCCACCTCTTAGAAGACGGTGCGGATCTGCGCACCATTCAGTTGCTGCTGGGGCATCACGATTTGGAAGAAACCACCATCTACCTGCATCTGTCCAAACGCCACCTCAGCGCCACCGCAAGCCCGTTGGACTCGTTGATCTTGTCCCCGGAGAAGCAGAAACGAGAGCTCCCGCTAAAGCCTTAAATGAGTCGCCCTCTCCTGGAGATGGCCGACATCGTTCGCAGCGCGGGGCAGACATTCGTTGAGCGCAGTCGCCACTGGATCACCTGGCAACATCAGAAGGTGCTGCTGGCCATCGCACGCTGCCGCACCGCCACCCTCGGCGGACATCGTGATCAGTGTTCCCACTGCGGACATTCCGCCATCTCTTACAACTCGTGCCGCAATCGTCATTGCCCAAAATGCCAGGGCAATGCCCGCCACCGCTGGCGGCAGGCACGGCAGCGCGAGTTGCTGCCCACCTCCTATGTGCACGTCGTTTTCACTCTGCCGCGGGAACTGGCACACCTCGCCCTGCAGAACAAGAAGGTCGTCTACGACCTTCTGTTCCGCACCAGCGCCGCAACTCTGCTGGAGATCGCGCGCGATCCCAGGCACCTGGGCGCCGAGATCGGTTTCTTCAGTGTGCTGCACACCTGGGATCAGAAGCTCCAACATCATCCCCATGTCCATTGTCTGGTCCCCGCCGGTGGACTCTCGCTGGATCACACCCACTGGGTCCACACCCGCTACTCTTTCTTTCTTCCCATCAAAGTGCTGAGCCGGGTATTTCGCGGCAAGTTCGTGGCGGCGTTGAGGCGCGCCTGCAGCAAAGGGGAACTTCGCTTCTATGGCGATTTGAAACGGCTCGCTCAGCCCAAGATCTTCTCCGCTTGGCTCCGCCAACTGTTTCGGCATGACTGGGTGGTCTATTGCAAACCGCCCTTCGGTGGTCCCGAGCATGCTCTACGCTATCTCGGCGCTTACACCCACCGCGTCGCCATCTCCAATCACCGGCTCGTCTCCCTGGCCGATGGCCAAGTCACGTTTCGCTGGAGGGATTCGGCTCACAACAACAAAAAGCGTCTGATGACGCTTCCCGTCGAGGAGTTCCTAAGACGCTTCCTGCTCCACCTACTTCCCAGCGGCTTCGTTCGGATTCGCAACTTCGGCTTTCTGGCCAACCGCCGGCGCGCGCTATTGCTGCCACTCTGTGCTCGGTTATTGGACTCAGCGCAAGAATCAAACCCCGTCAATCCGCGCCCCGCTCGCGCTCTTACTTTCTGGATCTGCCCCATCTGCGGTGGACCGATGCACGTCATCGAGAGGCTCTCTGCATTCCAGATCCAACTCCGTGCTCCACCGCTTCCACGGGAGTATGCTGCATGAAACCACAGCCCCAACCTCGATCCATCCGCGTGCTACAACACGCCACCGCTTTTTGCGCCTCGCAGGTGTCTTCCTCAGATGCTTTCTCCACCGCCGAGTGTCGTTCCCATCACGCTGCTCGCACAAAACCCGATCCCATCTCTAATCCAACCACTCCTTCGTACCACGGCACTGGTTTGCCACCCTGCTCATCTCACCCCAGCGCCATTCAAATCCCATAGGAAGCGGCTTCCTTCAAGTCGCTGTATCGAAAGCGCCCACGCACTCCAATGTGATTCATGATTCCTCGCAGGGGGCGCTTCCGATACAGCCCTAGGAC
>CAWBUJ010000002.1:0-42124 GCA_963791975.1 uncultured Acidobacteriaceae bacterium
GTACTTCTGCTGAAGTGCTTGTCGGACCTGCGGATCGTCCCGCAGCACCCGGAAAGCTGCGTGATCGAGCAGGTCGCCGTAGTTCAGGGCATTGACGCGCCGTCGCTCTGCCGACGCCCGGTCACGTGCCTTGATGAGTAGAGCCATCGCGAGACGGGGAACCAATTGTGCTTCACTCAGCGCAGTGTATGGCAGGACAACATCGGTACGGAAGCGATCATGGAGGGGCTCGATCAGGTCGCGCAGCCGCTTTTTCTCTGCTGTGCTATCTGCCCAGCGGTTCTGCGTGATTTTGGAAGCACAGTCCCATGTCTCAAGCAGGGATGCGATCACAGACGGCCGTTCGAGTCGCCGTTCAGATACACGCATCTGCGCCCGGAACTCGCGCGCCTTCTGCTGGATCTTGCAGGTTGTGTCCAGCGCGATTTCAGCGGGAAGATGCTCTGGAGTTCGCTCCAGAACGTGCGCAGCGCAGCCAAGGCAGGCTCGGGCTCGGGACAGGCCCCCTCACCCCCAGGGAAAACTACATCTTCATTCGTGCAGACAGTCGCAAAGGCCGAGTCGAGATCTTTTGGCTTGATGTCGGCTTCGAGAAGAGCCACGAGGTCAGGATCTCCATTGGCCCGGGCGCTGGTAACAAAATCGCGCCAGGCCTGCTGCTGCAGTTCCAGGTCCTGGGTTTCATCGAGCTCGGTGAATCCCGGCGCCACCCCCGACTGACGGGTCGCTCCCGCAACAGACGAGCACAGAATGAGTGAATTGTTCCTGCGAAGAAACTTTCAAGATTGGACAGAGCGTCTTCGATTCTTCTGATTCGCTCTCGATCTGCATCGCTCGGCTGGGACTTCTTCGGGCGTTCTCGAGTTCTTTTTCGAGTGCCAAATGGAAGCGGCCACGAAGCTCGGACGCAGCCTTTCGCGTGAACGTCACGGCAGCCATCTGCTCCAGTGGATACACTCCGGCAGCGACTCCAGCCGCCATGCGATCAGCCAGCATTTGGGTCTTGCCTGAACCAGCACCGGCCTCGACCAAAATGTTAGTGAGCAGCTCCTCCCGGATTAGCTGGCGTGATTCTTCGTCAATGGCACGCGCACTATTCATGCTCACTTAGCCTCCGGTAGTCGTCGAGCTTGGTGTCGTCCAGCTTTATTTCCAGCTGCCCGTCGGTATACACCCCACAACCACGGCCAAACGACAGACTTGCAGTCCTTGTCATTCGCACTCTGGCTGAACTCGCCTTTGGCAATCACAGACCGCAGATCTCGCATCACCTGCGCGACATTCTCAAGCGGAGGAGCCTTGATGGCATGGCGTTCTTGCCGGCCTTTGTGGGTTGAGAAGTAATAAACGCCGGCTTCAACCTTCGGGTTCTTAAACTGAGCCTTCAGCAGTTCAACGGCGGCCAGACCATAGAGGGCGTGCTGAAGACGTCGTCCTCCATCGAAGACACCTTTCCAACCGTCACGCCAGTAGCCGCCCGTTTTGTAGTCGAGAACCTCGAACGTTGCCTTGCCGACCTTATCAATCCTGTCCATGCGACCAGCGATTCGAAGCACCAGACCGCCTCCCAAATCGAGCTCTACGGGCTCCGGGCGAGCCAGAGGCTCATCGGATGCACCGAGCGGACGCCCGAACGACACCTCAAAGCCAACCGGCGTGGAGGCTGAGGAATTGGATTCTGCCTCGATGAACAGCTCGACATCGGCGAGAAGGTCCTTCGACTCGCGCTCGAAGATCTCCGGCGTAGCCGCAGGCATCTCCTCATTCAGCTCCTGAAGCCGTTGCTGCGTCTTGGCGATCAGCCAGGCCCTGTCCTCGGCGTTCGGTCGGCGATTGCCATCGCGGGTGCGCCGTAAGAAGGCTGCGTAGAGATCGTGAAGCTCGGAGCCACGAGTCAGAGGATCAAGCCATACGTCTTTGTCGCGTTCGATCTCGTCGACGGGTTGTACTCCCAGACCACGCTTGAGAAAGAACCGGAACGGACATTGAGCTGCACCTTCGAGTTCCGTGACCGAGAAGACGTTCTTCGGCGAACAGGGATCTAGAACCGGGCCGGCTTCCGGAACGTAGCCATCGAATTCGGTGAACTCGGGCGATTGCCGCCTCATCTCGGCGACGCGCCCCTGAGCCACTGCCGGGAAGTTCGCCTCCACCAGGTGGACTCCTTTGTCGCCGGTATTGACCACGCTGCGCAGCCACCATTCTTCCGGGCAGATGGCGGCATCGCGGTCGGGTGGGACTGCGGACTTTGGCTCTCCTAACTTCTCTTTCATCTGGGTGTAGGAGAGCTTGGGGTTCCTTTGCTGTAGCCGGAAGGCTTGCAACACAATCCAGGAAGCGTAGGTCTCGCGATATTCGCGGGTATCCCTGCACGAATAGCTGAAGGTGACCGATGTTGCAGGCGATGACGCGAGTCGACTCAAGAATCCGTATACCGATTCGTCGATCTTGTCCGCAGACAGCCGCAAGTCGTCTGAAATGCGCCTGCGCTCTTCGTCCAGCAAAACGGCATCCTCTGTCGCTGCAGGAAAGACTCGTCCCTCTTCGAGGCCGACGACAAAGAGGTGTTTCCGGCCAGCATAGCCGCATTGCGAGAGGTTACAGACGTAAAGGTGTCCCGGACGAGGCCGTTCAGACGCAACCTGGAGCGACAGCACTCTTTCGCGAATGAACCGCAACGCTTCTGACAGGCCACAGAGGAACGGTCCGAGGGCTCGAAGCTCGCCAATGTACTCTTCCAGCGCCGAGTCTGCCCGATGATCAAGCGCGCTGCTCCGAGCCGTTGCGCGTTGGAGGAATTCGAGTGTGGATGTGACGACGCTCTGTAAATCGACTTTTCGATCTTGATTCGCCTCCGGCACAGATGTAACCAGGTTGCCAATCCAATCGCGGACCTTCGTTGTGAGTTCCGCTTTTTCTTTCGCATAAATACGTTCGTCCTCGGAAGCCTCTTCGTTGGCCGCCCTAGCCTCATAATTCTTCAGTAGACGGCCAAAGGAAAGGCCGTACGTGGCTCTTCCCCATCCCGCTCCGGCCCGGGCCAGTTGCCGTGCTGCCTGTCCTGCGGTAAATCCGAGGGCGTCTTCGACTCGCAGGTCACCTGACTGCAAGACTCGCCGAAAATGTCCGGCCGCAAAATCTGTCTCGATCCAATTACAGAAGCCAATCAAGGCTCGCCCCGGTCGGGTGAAGGCTGCGGGGATGCCGGTTCCGAGAGTTACGGGCCACTCGTAGCGTAATGCCTTTTCCCAGATCAGGCTGACGTGAGCATCGGACGGACATGCGATCTCGATCTGGTCCACAGGTGAACCTGAGGCGAGAATGCGACGAAACACCTCGTCGATCTCGGCCGCGCGGCCACCTGCATTGAACAGACTGATTTCCGTAGCGAAAGGCACCTTCGTTGGACTTGATGGCGGATTCATGAGAAAGGCCAGCGGGTTTGTCCTGACGTCGGGCTTAACTCTGTCTGCGCATTGCGACAGTCGCCTGGGGATCCGATAGTCGCTGACTTCGAGGGCACGCGGAGCGATCCGTTCTCCACCAACCGAGTCGATAAGCTTGCGCTGCGCTGGAGTCCAGAACGTATCCGGTAACTCCGTCCAGCAGTCTTCAGGCTGGATGGGGCACCAGGAACCATGTTTTAGCGCCTCTTCATACACTGTGGTCATATCGCCGCGCTTGTGGTCCGCGAGGAAGCCCTCATACGCAGTAGATAGGGCAACAAGTTCCTTGTGCTTGGCCGGGGAGGAGAACGAGTCGGCTTCCAACCCTTCAGAACGTACGCCGGCCATGCGCAGCTCCCGCAACGTAGACCAAAGGGCCTGAGCCATGGAGGGCTGTTCGGCAAGAGGACGGAAATATCCGGGCAGTGGAAGCTCGTGCATCAGGCGCATCATCAGGGCCGGCCCCAGTCCTTCCTCTGACGGTTCGATTCCTGCTTCGACGAGGAAGGGCCCTGCCATACGAAGCGCGATGTCGAGCGGTGTCACGAACCGCAGGTTGAGCCAGTTGGTTCCCTCGAGCGCGAGGCGCTCGCCCAGCGTCCTGCCAATCGCATGGGACGGGACGAAAACCCACTTGTTCCTGGTTGGATATAACGCACAAAGCTCTTTAAGCTGTTCGACGAAGGGGTCCACGCATATACCTCATGATGGGCGGGCAGCTGCAGGGTTGAGCGCAGGAACCGGAAACTGGAGGAAGCGACGAAGCCAAACCCGGCGTGAGGAGATTTTGGCCTGTGGCAGGCTCCTTCACAGTGCCGGCTATCACTCCGCATTGTGATCATGCGAGGCCACACAGTTGGCATTTCTACCCTGGCTTCGACAACAAGAGCTCTTTCTCGGTTTCTTTCTTCAGCTCTTTGATCACCTCAGCCAGCTCGTCCACAATCCTGTTTGTTCCCTTTGATCTGTAAGCGGCGATTAGAGCATCGAAATACCAGAGTTGGTCCTTGCAACCACGCTTGAATCTCTTCCAGAGTTCTGGTCCCAGAAGCCTATAGTCGGAAAGTATTGCTCGCGCGTTGTATAGCTTATCGGCTGCCGATATCAGCAAGACTTGCGGAGACTCTTTACTTAGTTTCTCGACATAGGCTTTCTTCCGGATATCCCACGGGTCTTTTTCATGCGAGTTTTCCGCGAAGCTGTCAGATAAGGCAGCGACCACCTCGGCCACCTTCGAGCCGAAGTTCACCTCAATGTGCCTCAGCCTCGGATACCCACCATAATCCTCGACGGCGTCATGGAGCAGGGCCGCCAAGATCATGTCCTCAGTGATAGGAAATTCCACATATCCAGCTTCACCCATGACCATGGAGGCGACTCCAAGCAGATGCGCCATGTACGGAATGTCCGTACCTTTTCGGGCCTCGATGTGCAAGGTACGCGCGTATTCGACTGCTTGAGTAAATCTGACTGTGAGGTAGAGGAAAGTGTCATCGTTCTCTTTAAGATTCATAGATTCTGGGTGTGCGAATGCTCAATGTTAAACCC
This sequence comes from uncultured Acidobacteriaceae bacterium, assembly GCA_963791975.1. Lineage (GTDB taxonomy): Bacteria > Acidobacteriota > Terriglobia > Terriglobales > Acidobacteriaceae > Bog-257. Next base: position 4,995 of record CAWBUJ010000002.1, read on the forward strand.
GATGGGACGGCATCGATATACTGAATCGATGCTCGGGAGGATTTAGTCCATGGGGCTCGACGCTGTTGTGTTCTGCGACTGTGTGGAAAAGAACCGGCTCAAATCTCCTCATCCGTTCCCAGATCTTTTATATATTTCGCCGAACGGTAGTCCTGAAATCCGATCCCGGAGTAGCGCCAAACACGAACAACATGACGAATGGATGCAACATGCGTGCCGGCATGAGGACATGATGCTTGACGGCGATCAGCTGGGCTCGATGGGCGGAATCGAGTTCATCAGGGAGTCGCTGGCGCAAGCTGTGCCACGTCCAGATCGGCACTTTCCCGTTCTCTGGAGCAAGGTTATCTATGACGGAGCTCATTGTGGAGACCACCTGAAATTGGGCGATGTCGTGAGGCTGCGGGATGAACTGCGGCGGCTGCGAAAGGTCGATTTTTCAGGATTGTCCCTCAAGAGTGAGAATGCGAGTTATCTAAAGCAGTTCCAGTCGATCTTGACTGCCATCGTGAGGACAGCTCTCCGAGTGCAAAAGCCGATTGCCTTCTGACGCGAGGTAATCGATACGGGGATGGCGCCGTGATCGTAGGGCATTGCCAACGCGATTACTTCATATGTTCTTCCAGAATGCTGGCGAACTCTCGCCAACCTTTCTTCACTGAATTCTTCTTATTTCCTTTTGGCCACCACTGAACACTGCCTCTTCCCAACAACAAGTTGCCAAGGAGATCATCCCCTCGTCTGACCTCGATGGACAGGGAGTTCTCGCTGTTGCGCTTTGTTAAATCCATATACCCGGGAAACATCACCCTAACTTTGGTTTCCTTGATTTTTTTCATTCGAGATTCTTCCTAATGGACTTGCTCTGGTGCTTTGTCGCCTCTCTACTTCGCATGAAAACTAGTTTGATCTAGCCTGTGCTCTGGCCAGATCTGAGAACCGTGTCGCTGGGACATGGCTTATGCGCGAAATTCTACATTGTTTGCTGAACAAGCTTAAGAGGTATCAAATAGCACGTTTGTGCATGGAGGCGGGGACGCAATCTAACTGTGTTGCGGTAATACTTGCCCTTGAGTGCATTACGAGTTATCCATAGACTTCGATCTGGTTGGGTTCTTTGAAAGCCACCATCGAAATGCTGTGAAACTCTTGGTAGGAGTTCTCCTTGGCCTTTGAACTTGCTTCTTACCTGCTTAGATGGGACGAGATCTGTCGGAAGAAGTTCGGCCATTCGTATGATTTCTCCGCTCTGGAGGCCTATTTTCAAGAACACGCCACCGGCAAACGTCACATCACGGCAAAAGACGTAGGGAAGCTCTTCAATCCAGAGAACACTCCGTTTGCTAAGTACTGGCCGCGGCCGCACGCGAAAGCGTTGGAGGAGGTCCTCACCGAAAAGCGGGTTTACGTTGGCCCGCTCTCGAAAGATTCGAAGGCCCTGATCGAGAGCGCTTCTTTCCGTGTTCCACAATCTTGGAACGGCGTCATTAGTCCTTCGCTTCGTCCACCCTTCTCGATTCGGCATTTTCAGCACGCCTGTGATTCACCTTCTGCAAGTCATGCGGCCAGGAACGGTTGACTTGTACCTGGCTTATTGTGACGAGCTGGAGAAGTGGTCTCGGCATTTCGGCATGGCATCTGTAGCACAGACTGAGACTGCGCTCTGGACGTTCGCCGAATTAGCGAAGCTAGGAGACAACGACCCGCAGGCGGCGAAAGCCCGTCTCTCGTTTGACGATGATATGTGGGTACAGCGGGAGCGAGCAGCGCAGGTGATTAGGCCATTCTTCCGCCGCTATGGGCGCCTGCAGCTTGCCCAGATTCTGTTGGACGAAGACCCGATCGTTGCCGGAAAGATTGCTGCCGAGGAATACGAAAGGCTATTGGGCATTGCCTCTCAGCATGTGCGACACCGTCCGTTACCCCGTGAAAAAGGAGCTCCTGAGAGGCTTATCGAGGAACTCGCGGAGAAAGGGTATATCCGGCAGGAGGACAAACCTGAACTAAAGAGGATCTGGTTCACCCGCAACAAAGTCATTCATCCTGCCGGTACGCGGCCGCAACGTGAGGAGGTCGAGGTCATGATCGATTTCATCCAAAGGATCTGCCTGCCCTGGGAGAAGCGGTTGGCGCGAACCGCCGTCCCAAGCGGCTCTTGAGGCGGCAGTTGCTACTTCGTTGTGCCGCCGATATTGTCGATTGAGCGATCATTCCAAGAGACTGGGCCGTTTACTGGTGGAAAGGAGAACTCTTTCTCTTCCGCAGTCCCAGTTCGATCAGCTTTAGCAGATCCTGCCGATTTGTTTTCACTGCGATGCCCGCATAACCGAAGCCCACGAGCGGCCGAATTTTTTGCGTTGAATCATCTCCGCGAGAAGGCAGTTCGCCCATTCCGGAAGCTGCAGGAAGTCCGAAGTGCAACACGAGAGAGGACCAGACGAATGCCGGCTCATCGCTGATCAGCAGCAGGCGATCTTGGCTGGTCGGCTCCGATCATCTCCTGCGAGAGGGCAACTAGGTGCTTCAGCGGCCTCTTGCGTCCGGAGATGTTGATTGCTCCTCGAAAGCAGGTTGGTGATTCACCCAGCGAAACGATCTTCTCCCGGCCATCCGGATCAACGACCGTGAAAGGATCATGGCTCGCAAACGCAGCAGATAGGGCGCCAATCTCCGTGTCGCCAGCAACGACCGAGACTAGGTGGGCCTTGCTTTCTTCGCCGACCCAGGCGTTGAGATGAACGCGGATGTGGGTCCGCGTTTTCTCGGAACGCCGGATGTAGACCAGTTCGCCAAATCGTTCATGCGCATTTTTCATTGTTCTTCCCCTCCTGTTCTGCTTCTTTGAGCACAACTACGCGCCCAGTCTGATAGGCGAGCGTCAGTTCATGGCTAAAGCGTTCACGCCGCCTGACGATCTGGTATCCGTCTTCTTCCTCGTGGTAGACATCGACGTGTTTCACCGATCGCCAGTGCGCAATGTGCCGCTCGCGACCTTGCCCGAACACCCCGTTCAGCATCCCCGCAGTGCAGAGCAGGCCGACGTGACCGCCATGCAAAGGAGTGACCGGGCGTCCCGTGATGGACTCTGGCTTTCGCATCAGCAGGTTCAATGCGCTCTGCATAGCGCTGGATCGCGCCAAGCCATCTTCAACCTGGTCGAGAGGCAAGCCCCGGTACTGCACAGGAACCGCCACAGACGGCGGAAGCAGGTACCGCTCCGCCGTTTCCGGGCCGAGGATTGGCAGTCGTTCGGTTGCATACGCCAGCCGCAAAAGTTGATCGGCGGCTCGGGTGTCCCCTCTTTTGTGTTCGGCTTTGCGAATACCGATCACCGCCAACTGATGGAAGCGCACCGATTCAGGATGGCCGAGACGGAACACGGAAATCCGGTCGAACTGGCTGGCAAGACGCTTTGCGCAGTGCGAAAGCGCCATCTCCGGGATGATGAAGATCAGCACTCCAGCGGTTTTTAGCCATCCGTAGCAGTGGTCCAGGAACACCAGTTCCAGTCGCTGGTTGTTGTGTCGGCCCATCTCCACGTCGTAAGGCGGGTTGAGGTATAAGAGCGAACAGCTCCCCGCCGGGAGATGTGATTCGAAGGTGCTGCCGTGTGTGGTCGCGATGCCGTGTGCCGCTGCTGCAGCGGCCCTGTCCGCGTCCAGCTCGATGGCTACTTTCTGGGCGGGAAGATCTCGCGTGATTTCCATAAGAGCGGTGCCGTCTCCAACACAGGGGTCAGTGGCGAAAAACGGTTGAGAAACGACCAGGAGGTTGCGAAGGCTTCGCGCCTCCTCGACGGGCAAAGGGTAGTATCCGAGTTTCAATCGTCCCGCGTTGCGCATGTAGATCCTTTCCAATACTGGTAATAGATTTGCGAGGGACCGGAATCGCCTAAGGGGCGGCGGACCGCCGAGCGGAGTGAGGAAGGATTGCGGATAGTGGAGCTGTCGAACGGAGTTGTTTGAAGCAGGAACTGCTATGTTGTTTCAACCGCGGAGCATTCCTGCAGAAACCTTTTTTCAAATCCGACCTTGAGACAAAAATCCGCGAGGTACTGGAACGCTGAAAGGCTCCTTGCGATAGGTTCTGCGCGGACAAATAGCAAGCAGCTTATTAATAATGGCACTAAAGATGTAGTATTCTGCCTCTAGTCACGCACTATAGTGACTACCATCACGACATTTTTCAGCCGATTGCCATAAGTTGATCCAAGCTGAGGCAATTAACCAGCGCCACTGTGAAACATGTAGACGCTCTATCTGCCTTCGCAGACCACGCTTGCTCCCTTGAGTAGATGGAGTCGCGGAACAGCTTCTCCGACCATCGCCACCCGGATGAGTGGTTCCGCTGAAGTCGATGCGCCACAGTCATTGGCCTACGCTGTTTATCTTTTCGCTGGTGTCATTGATCTATTCAGCCCAAGGCCCTGCCTTTGCCCAGTCGAATAGTACTGGCGACGCCGCATCCTCACCATCTCCAACACAACAGATACCGATGCAAAATCGTCCCGGCTTGCTCGACGGACCCGCTAGTCCGCTGGAATCACTTCGCCAGCGTGGCATCGACTTGACAGTCACCTACGCCGAGTTCGGACAAGGTCTGGTGGACGGGGATGGCGATCACAGCTGGCGGCTCGGCGGCAAGATGCTCGGCAAGATGACCCTGGATGGCGCGAAGCTCCACCTCTGGAGAGGCTTCTCGATCAACTTGACCGGCGAGTTGAACGACGGAGCCAACGTAAACGGCATGGGTGGTTCTGTCCTCATCCAGAACACAGCGCTGGCGTTCCCTCAGGATGTGGGGACAGGCGGCGATCTGTCGCTCAACGTTACTCAGAGATTTGGCGAGAGAGTATCCCTCAGCATTGGCAAGTTCGACATGATCAACGCTCCCTCTCGCACTCCGATACTGGGCGGAGGTGGACTCGACACGTTTTGGAATATCGCTTTCGCCGCACCACCCAGCGGAGTATTGCCGCCCTATATGACGGGCGGAAATCTCAGCATCAGTACCAAGCCCGGAACCTTCACGTTCATGCTCTACGATCCCACCAATGCTCAGCAGAAGGCTGGGCTCAAAGGATGGGGCACGCAAGGTATCACGGGAAGGGTCTCGGCTCGCTTCCCCGCGAAGATTCACAATCTGCAAGGAGTCCACACTTTTACCTTTGCGGCATCCAGTCAGACGGGCTTTGATCTTGAAGACATTCCGCAGCTGGTTCTTCCTCCTGAGTCACAAAAAATACTAAGTGCAAAAAGTGGTTATTACTTCGGAAGCTATGCGGTTCAGCAATACTTCCGCCAAGACAAGAGCCGGCCGGGCACCGGCTGGGGACTCTTTGCCCAGCTATCAATATCGGACTCGAATCCGAATCCACTGGCTGGAAATATTCTCGTCGGGCTGGGCAGCACTGGTCTGTTCGGCAAGCGTCCACTGGACCGGGCGGGCATTGGCTTCTTTCACTACTTCTTCAGCGATGCACTCAAGCGCGGCTTACTGGAAACAATCAACTACAAACTGGGCGACGAGCAGGGGATGGAAGCGTTCTACAACTTCGCCCTGGCGCGATGGTTCCGAATTGCGGCGGATATTCAAGTGATCCAGCCCGGCGACCGTAATTTCAAGACTGAGACCTATGCAGGAATTAGTGGACAGGTGAGGTTTTAGATACCAGCTCTTAACCAACTTACTTCGGTGCACTCATGCCGAAAGGAGTACGGGAAATGAAGGTACACGCTGCGGCGAATCGAGAGCCTGATAAACCGTGGTGAAAGGATCCCTATGAAACGTCGAGAATTTTTACAAGATCTTGCCATTGGAGCCGGGATTGTTGCGCTATCGCCACAATCGCTGTTTGCCAAAGTTCCTTCGCCCAGCGATGGAAAAGCCGATTGGATTTATAAGGGTGGCCTGATTTACACGGTTGATCCTGCCCGGCCAACGGCGGAAGCGGTCGCTGTAAGGGGCAACCTGATCGTCTTTGTCGGCAGTTTCAAGGATGTAGGGGCGTGGCAAGGTCCAAACACACGCACCGTGAACCTGGATGGAGGCATGCTCATGCCGGGCTTCGTGGATGCTCATGCGCATCCCGAACTAGGCATTACGAAGATGGGCTTGGACATCACCGGTATCAAGGACAGGGATGTGATTTTGAGCCGGGTGCGGGAGTACGTGGAAAAGAACCCTGGAACAAGCGTGCTTAGGGGGTTTGGCTTTAATCCCAGTGAGATTAAACCTACCCGTGACTGGCTGGACCCCATCACCGGCGACCGGCCTATGTACGTGCTTTCGTTCGACGCCCATGACATATGGTTCAACACCGCCGCCATGAAGGCCGTAGGGATCGGCGCAAACACGCCCGACCCCGACCCGGGTTCGCAGTACTTCGCGCGCGGAGCCGATGGCGTACCCACGGGTTACGGAGTTGAAACTGCCGCGACGATGCTGGTCGCCATTCCGCTCGGGCTGGTCAGTCCGGAAAACGTGCACGCGTCACAAGCGCGGATGTTGACTCCAGCACCTTCCTGGGGCATCACGAGTCTTTTCGACGCAGGCGTAGTTCTCGGTACCCGCTGCCAGGATGGCGAGTGGGTCTATGAAGAGTTGATCGCGCGCGACATGGCTGGCAGTCTGCCTCTGCGCATCACCGGCTGCGCATGGACACGCGAAGGCTCCAACGATCCGAAGATGATCGCTAACCAGCTGACCGAGTGGAACAAAAAGTTTAAGTCGGAGCACCTAAAAATCGATGTCTGCAAGATGTGGTCCGATGGAACGGTGCTATCGGGTGGCGCGCTGCTGCTCGAACCATTTGAAGGCACGAAGAATGATTACGGCCGGATGACCTTCACGCAGGCCCAGATCGTTGCGCAAGCGCGCGAAGTGCAAAAAGCCGGATTCGACATGCACATTCACGTGGATGCCGATGGGTCGGCGCGAACCGTGTTGAATTCGCTGGAGGAAGTGCAACGGCAATTGGGCCAGGGAGGTAGTCGACACGTGATCTGCCACAACTCCACCGTGAGTCCCACGGACATCCCCCGCTACAAACAGTTGCACATCATAGCGAACTGCACGCCGATGTGGGGAACCAACTACAACGGCGACTACATCGAGTCATTCACCAAAGCCCTTGGTGCACGCCGAGTCGAGGAAGAGATATTCCCCTACGGCGACTTGGTGCGTTCGGGAACCATAGTGACCTATGGGTCGGACGTTCCCGGCATCGAGATACCCGATATGCCTCCTCTTATGACGCTCGAGGCGGCGGTCACGCGCAAGCGTCCGGGTTATCCGAACGACCCGACTTTCGTGGCTCGTCAGAAGGTCACGTTGGCTCAAGCGATTCAGTGCTACACCTACAACGGTGCCTACCAGATGCGCATGGAAGATCAGGTGGGATCGATAGCCCTAGGCAAGAAGGCGGACTTGGTGTTCCTGGAAAAGGATCTGTTCAGAGTGTCTCCGGACGCGATCCACTCTACCAAAGTGATACAGACCATGATGGATGGGCGCGTCACGCATGGCGAGGGTGTCTAGAGGACACTATGAAGTGTGTCAAATGCAACCAGCCTTTTCGCAACGACTCTGACGATCTCTTCAGGTTGCGCGACGGCACGCTCGTCCACACATGGTGCCGAACGACGCAGGAGTTCTTTGAAGCCGTCTTCGACTATCCGTTAGAAGACATCCTGCCAGAACAGACGAGGCAAGACCGTGAATCAGCGGAGACTTACCCACCCGATGGGAGCTCAGAAAGAATAAGCGACCGGAGTTGCGCATGAACTGGATTTATTTGGTGATGGCGGGATTGCTGGAAATCGGTTGGCCGATCGGCATAAAGCTGGCGGAGAACCCTGTACGGCGTATTCACGGCATCGTTACCGCCGTATTTTTCATGGCTGCCAGCGGCACGTTTCTCTGGCTTGCCCAGAAGCAGATTCCCATGGGAACGGCTTATGCGGTCTGGACCGGCATCGGCGCGGTAGGCACGCTGCTGGTCGGAATTTTGGTTTATGGCGAACCGGCGAATGCCATGCGTCTCGGCTCCGCCTTTCTCATCGTCGCAGGTATTGTCGGATTGAAGTTAGCCCACGGATGAACGCGACCGTGGCGTAGTAGACATTCCAGGACAGCAGGAAGAAAAATGAAACCTACTTATAAGCTCGCTTGCTACTTCGTACTTATCGCAGCTGTTCTCGGCATGGCAGCTCTCCCCAGTTTCGCTGGCCAGCAAGCCGACTACGTTTTCAAGAACGGCGCAGTCTACACAATTGACAGCAAGAATCCTACAGCCCAGGCGATTGCCATTACGGGCAAACATATTTCCTACGTCGGAACCAACAACGGCGTGGTGGCATTCATCGGCGACAAGACGCAGGTCATCGATCTAAAAGGGCAGATGCTGCTGCCCGGATTCATTGAGTCGCATATCCACCCGACGATGGCGCTGGTAGCAGAGGGCGCCGACTTGCAGTTCGACTCGCTTGACGAGTTGCTGGCATCGGTAAAGAAATGGGCCGAGGCTCACCCTGATGCGAAGGTAATTCGCGGCTTCGGATGGCGCTACTCGCTCTTCCCCACCACCGGACCAACCAAGGAGCCTCTCGACAAACTATTCCCCGACCGTCCCGTATTCCTCTTTGCAATTGACGGCCACAGCGGGTGGGTCAACAGCAAGGCGCTGGAGATGGCAGGTGTGAATGCCAAGAGTCCGGACCCGGTTCCCGGCTTCAGTTTCTATGCGCGAGATCCCAAGACCGGTGAGCCGACCGGCTGGGTGGTTGAGGGGCCAGCGGAGCAGGCCGTGTTTTTCAACCTGCAGCCGCCTTCCGCCGAACTCGCCATTGCGGCTATGACCGAAATGTTGCCGAAGTTCTCGGCGGCAGGCATCACGGCCGTGTTCGACGCCGGAATTTCCACCATGCCGACCGAGGACGGCTTGGATGGCTATCAGAATTTGGAAAAAGAAAACAAGCTGCCGATCAGAGTGGTTGCCAGCTACTACTGGAACAATCCTGCGACTGAGGACCCGGCGGGAATTGCGCTGAAGCTGCGGGACAAGTATCACTCCGAGCTGGTGCAGTTCCGGGCATTAAAGATTAATGCCGACGGCGGAGAGGCCCAGCACACGGCCGTGATGCTGAAGTCCTACTTCGACCGGCCCGGCTTCCATGGCGACTACCTTCTCGATCCCAAACTCATGGAGGCAGCGGTCCTGAAGGCGCAGGCGAACGGACTGGATACCCACTGCCACTGCTATGGGGACGCCGCCCTTCGCACATACCTGGACATCGTAGCCAAGGCCGAGAAGCAATACCCCAACAGCCCCTCGCGGCACACACTTGCGCATGCGCTGCTGATTACGGATCCGGACGTGCCACGTTTCAAAGAGCTGAACGTAACCATGCAGACCTCCGCTCAGTGGATCACCCCCGACCCTTACAGCGAGATGGTGGTCCAGATCCTTGGCAACGAGGTGGTCAACACTGAGTGGGCCCGCATGAATTCCGTTCTGAAAGCGGGAGGTCGGCTGGCGCTAGGTACGGATTGGCCGGCAGCAGGCTACGTTTCGAGTTATCGTCCGCTGGAAGCAATCCAGGTGGCGCTGACGCGAGCCATTCTGCCCCAGTACGGCGACAAGCAGTTCACACCGATCATGCCGCCTGCAGATGAGCGCATCACGCTGGACGAGGCGCTCAAGGCTTATACGATGGGCTCGGCTTACGTGCTGGATATGGAACAGACGATCGGATCCCTTGAAGTCGGCAAACTCGCCGACCTCGTTGTGCTGGAAAAAGACCTGTACAAAATTCCTCCGGCCGATATCAGCACGACGAAAGTAAGACTGACCATGATGAATGGAAAGGTGACGTACAAGTCGGAGTAGGCCGAATCCTTTCCACCAGGGCAATGACACTGGATCAACGAGGCGAACTCTCGATGTCAGGGTCAGAACGAACAAGGATGTAAGCACATGAAGTCCAACCGCATTACTTATGTCATCTTGGCAGTCGCCATCTTTGGGATGTTCGTCTGCGCAGCAGCGGCATCCGATAAGGCAGACTACGTTTTTAAGAACGGTGCGATCTACACCATCGACAGCAAGAATCCTACAGCCCAGGCGATTGCCGTTACGGGCAAGCAGATTTCCTACGTTGGTAGCAACGAAGGCGTGCAGCCGTTTATCGGCACGAGAACACAGGTTGTTGACCTGCATGGGCAGATGCTGCTGCCAGGGTTCGTTGAATCGCATATCCACCCTACCCTGGCGCTGATAACAGCGGGCGCCGATTTGCAGTTCGACTCGCTCGATCAGGTGCTGGGCTCGGCGAAGAAATGGGCTGATTCCAATCCGCATGCCAAGGTAATTCGCGGCTTTGGCTGGCGCTATATGCTGTTTCCGATTACCGGCCCGACGAAAGCAGATCTCGACAAGCTTTTTCCTGATCGTCCCGTCTTTCTGACTGCGCTTGACTGTCACAGTGCATGGGTCAACACCAAGGCGCTTGAGATGGCCGGCGTGAACGCCAAAACCCAGGATCCTGCGCCCGGCTTCAGCATCTACCAGCGAGATCCCAAAACCAATGAGCCTACCGGTTGGCTAGTCGAGGTCCCGGCGATGCAAGCTGTCCTTGACAAACTCGATCCGCCAACCGTTGAAGCAGCTCTCAAGGCAACGGAAGAGAAGCTGACGGACTTGTCGGCGGTCGGCATCACTGCTATGTGGGATGCCGGCATATTCACAATGCCGATCGAGGCCGGATATGACGGTTATCAGAAGCTGGAGAAAGAGAAGAAGCTGCCGGTAAGGGTAGTTGGCAGCTACTACTGGAACAACCCCGAGGTGACGGATCCGGTTGCGATCGTGCTCAAGCTCCGGAACAAGTACAACTCCGAGCTGGTGCAGTTCCGGACACTGAAAATCAACGTCGATGGCGGAGAGGCCCAACACACCGCCGTCTTGTTGAAGCCCTATGCCGACCGTCCGGGCTTCTACGGCGATTATCTTCTTGAACCCAAACTCATCCGCTCAGCGCTGCTGAAGGCAGAGCAGAATGGGGTAGATACTCACGCTCATATCTATGGTGATGCCGCGATTCGTAAGTACCTGGATCTGATCGCCGAAGCCGAGGAGCAGTATCCCAACAGCCCTGCACGGCACACAATTGCGCACGCCATGCTGGTAACAGACGCCGACGTACCGCGCTTCAAGGAACTTGACGTGACGATGCAGACCTCCGCACAGTGGGCCACCCCGGACCCATATGCCGCGATGTGCGTGAATATTATCGGGAAGGACGTTGTCGATACCGAGTGGATGCGCATGAATTCGGTATTAAAAGAGGGTGGCCGGCTTGCGCTCGGAACCGACTGGCCTGCAGCCGGCTACGTTTCGACGTACCGTCCGCTGGACGCTATCCAGGTAGCGGTGACGCGCGCCATTCTGCCGCAATACGGCGAAAAGCAGTTCACGCCCATCATGCCGCCGGTAGATGAGCGCATCACGCTCGATCAGGCGCTCAAGGCCTCCACCCTCGATTCGGCATATGTGTTGGATCTTGAGAAGCAGATTGGATCGGTCGAAGTCGGGAAGCTCGCCGACATCGTCGTGTTGGAGAAAGACCTGTACAAGATTCCTCCGGCCGACATCAGCACAACTAAGGTGAAGCTGACCATGATGAACGGCAACGTGACCTATAGAGCGGAGTAAGCCGCGCGGTTTCTAGCACGGCGAGGCTTGGTGGGTGACGTGTTAGGCGCCACAACGGAATCCAGTTGCGCACTACTCATCGATCAACACGGAAATTCTGGAATGACACCTGAAGCCATCGTGGCTCCGGGTGTCATTCTGACCGGCAATCTAGAAACGAGCAATCGGTTGAATATGCAAACCTGCATACTTTGGATCGGACAGTACTGCTGACGTTGCTGCACCGTCCAATGACCGCAAGCCTCTCTGCGCACATTCTGCAGGTTCGGGTAACGGGCAACTTCGGCGGCGCCATATCCTTAACAACGTTCATGGCGAAGGATTCGGCACACTATGCTCTACCGAAAGCCGCCCGTCAGTCGATCCGGATGTGACATCCGCGTTCGAGCTTGGCTCCGGAAATGGTCTGCCCCCGCAGCAGTGCATCCCGAACCAGCTGCGTGTTGGGTTGGGTGTTGATCATGGCCTGCAGGAATTCTCCTCTGACTCCGTCAGGCAGGTGCTCCAGCATCTCTTTCAGCAACCGATGCGGAATGCTTCCGGTGTGCAGACAAAATTCCTGCGGTAACTCCCAATCGTCGATCTGGAGTGCAGGTTGCGAGTTGGTCTGCAGCCGAATCGTGTTGAGCTCGCCTTCCAGTCGCTTCAGACCACGGCAGTGCATGAAGTAGGTCAGCATTTCTTTCACATCATTGACGCGCTGCTCGGCTGACCGGCGGCGTTGCTGCAGCCGCTGTGCTTCCTCGGCAGCGATGCTGGCTTTGCGTTGCTGCGTTCGCAGGTATGCCGCGATGCGATCGATCTTCTTCCCGAGTTCCGCGAACAACTGAACACATCGTTCACGGCTTTCGTCGCTGATACTGCCGGCGGTCTCGCCTTCTTCTTGCAGTTGATCGAATGCCTCCTCTAGCTCGGCGTCAATTTCAAACAGGCTGCAGCTCTGCGCGGTCACGAGTTTTGTATTCATCTCGAATCCTCATAGATGGGCACGGGAGACACACGAATGCATGTGTGTCTCCCGTGTTCTTGGAAGGACAGCCTGTGATCAGGCTGCGCTGGGGTGGGAACCGTTAACGATGCCTTCCAGTCCTTGGACGACCTGGACCAACGTAGGCATGTCGGCGATCTCATTGAGGGGTGGTGCTTGCAGCTTCGCCAGCAGGGCGCTGACTTGTTGGTCGGGCACGCGATCGAGGACAGCTTCCATCCGGCGCAGACCGCGGGTTGCGGACTCCAACACGTCTAGGATCTTCTTCTTTTGCTGGGCGTCCCGAACCAGGTGAGGCTGGTTGGTGTGGCCGTACTCGCGCAGCACCCAACGATAGAGTTTGGATCCTACCGTCTCTTGCAGAGCTGCAATGCGCTTGTCCAACTCCGATCCCTCCTGAGATTGAGCGGCAGTTCCCTCCGGCTTAACAACATTTTTCGGACTGCCGTCGTTGGCGCCGTTCTGCCGCGCCTTATTGCTGGTTGCTGAGGAAGGTGTGCTGCCGTTCCCGTTCCGGTGACTTGAGGTGGAGGTGCCGTTCGAAGCGCCAGTGCTCAGCGCTGCCGGCTGCGAACTCGTTGTCGCCTTTCCGGACGGCCGCTGGCCTTTGCGCCAGTTTTCCGGAACCATCCACGCGGGTACGGTTGGAGGCTTCTTCGGCCGCGATTTATCGTCGATATCGACCCAGGGCGCGTCGAAGTCGTAGAAGTAGCGCCCGAGCCCAAAACAACTGCACGCTCGCTTGAAGGCTTGTGCCTCCGCCGAAGTCATGGCGTTATCTTCGTCGGCCCACTCTTCGCCGGTACCGGAATGCGTACCAAGCCCCTCAATCGTCAACTTGCAGGTCACGAGGATCTTGCCGGTGACAATCTCGGCATTGCGCTTGGCGCGGGTGATGTTGTTCATCGTGACCGTCTCGTAGCTGCGGGTCCAGCCTTGCGGGCTGACCAGCGCGTTGAGACGGTCGGTGTAGGCGCGCGGGTCGGCGTACGGAACGACCTGCCCGCGCGTGCGGTTATTGGTGGTGTTGGTCACCCGCCAAAGAATCTGGTCAGCCGAAAAGGGCACATCCAGTTCGACCAGCAGTTCTTCATTGCTGAGTTTCTTCATGGGAGAGAAGTCTCCTTTGGAATCGAAGGTGTTCGAGGTCAGAGCCAGCGGATCGAGTTGGGTGGGGATTGAGGGGTAGCGGCTCAAAATGGAATGTCGCTGTCGGTGATCATCGTGGGATCTTCCTGGCTGTAGGACTGGTCCGCTGTTAGCTCGCCTTTTTGGCCGTCGCGGCGAGATTCACCCAGGAACTCGATCTTGTCTGCGTAAACGAACGTCATGTACTTCTTGCCGCCGGACTGCTTGTCGTCCCAGGACTCGGTCCGTTGCCGGCCTTCGAGAAAGACCCGGCTGCCTTTGTGCAGGTGTTCGGCCACGACCTCGGCGCGTTTGCCAAAGGCCTTGATGTTGAACCATTCCGTGTGTTCCTGGGGCTCGCCGGCGCCGTTCTTCCAGCGTTCGGTGCTGGCGATAGTGAAAGCTGTGATGGCGGTGCCACCAGGGGTGTACTTCATCTCCGGGTCTTTGCCCAGATATCCGATCAGCAGAGTTTTCTGCATGGGGTTAATCTCCTTTAGTTGAAATTGAGAAGTGGCGCAGAATCGAGAAGGCTAGGCGAGACCGGCCCGTGCCATCTCCTGACGGAGGGCAGCGCGGAAGCGTTCGTCGGCAGACATGCTTGGGGCCGTGCCTGGGGATCTCGGCACTGAGAGGTTCACGGCAGCGCCGGCCGGTGAGCACGCGCTGAAGTGGTAGACGGCCTCGTGTGCCTGGTGGTGACGACGGTAGAGGGAGCGGATTCGGGCGGCGGACGTTGCCATAGTATGGTTTCCTCTTTGGTTTGGGTTGTGGTGGGTCAAACTGGAAGGCGGGCGCGAAATGCCCAAGACGAAAGCGGCATTCATCGAACCGATGCTGCTCCTACGGACGGAGAATCTTCCGCAGGGGGCCGATTGGTCGTATGAAATTAAGCTGGATGGCTACCGCGCTCTGGCCATCAAGACTGGCGGCAAGGTGCAACTGCGATCGCGCAACGATAACGACTTCACGGAGCGCTACTCCTCAATTGCCGCTGCACTACGCGCTATGCCGGACGAAACGGTTTTGGACGGTGAAATGGCCGCGCTGGATGAAGATGGCCGCCCTTCGTTCAACCTGCTGCAGAACTACGGTTCGTCAAAAGCGCCGCTGGTCTTTTTCGTCTTCGACCTGCTCATACTGAAAGGTCGAAATGTGATGACGGAGCCGCTGTGCCAGCGACGGACGCTACTGGAGGGCGAGGTCCTGCCAAAGCTCGCTAAGCCGATCCGCTACTCCCCGGCGTTGGAAGCCAGTCTTCCCGATCTCATTGCTTCGATTAAAGCAGCAGGGCTGGAGGGTCTGGTCGCGAAACGGAAGAACAGCCCGTATGAGCCGGGCCAGCGCTCCGGCGCTTGGCAGAAGATGAGAGTCAACCGAGGTCAGGAATTCGTGATCGGCGGATACACATCGTCTGACCGGAACTTCGACGCGCTGATATTCGGCTACTACAAAGATCGGAAACTTCAGTATGTCGCGCGGACTCGTAACGGCTTCACACCGTCATCCCGCGAGCAGTTGTTCAAGAAGCTGAGGCCGCTGGAGATCAAGCAATGCCCGTTCGCGAACCTTCCCGAGGCAAGAAGCGGCAGGTGGGGAGCAGGGATGACCGCAGCGAAAATGAAGGATTGCCGATGGCTGAAGCCGGTCTTGGTCGGGCAATTCGAATTCACCGAATGGACGCCCGACAATCACCTGAGGCACTCACGGTTTGTCGCTCTACGCGATGACAAGGATCCGAAGGACGTGGCGCGGGAAGGATGAGTTACCTTTCTTTTGGTTGTCGCAGCTTGGCGTATTGGTCCGGAGTAAGCTCCAGCCAGACGCCTCCGCGTTTCTTCCTGATTGCCTCTTCAATCTCCTGGCGTCCGGAAATGTTGAGGGTGAAGCCACCGCGCTTCACCAGCTCAAACAGCTTTCGCTCATCGGCGAGCACTACGGTGCGTGGCAAAGGCGTTCTGCGATCCTCTTCCAGGAACTCGCAGAACCAACCTTGTCGAAAGCTGAACTGCAGGAAGACTCGTTTCATGCTCACACCTGCGCAGCGCTGGCAAAGTCGCTCGCCTCTACGATGAGGCGGAGGAAGCGGAGCTTTGCATTCGCAGCAGATCTTCCCTGCATATCGCTGCCGAACAGATGATGCCCTCTCGCCGCCCACCCAGGGAGTATAACTCAATGTTCGCCTTTTGTTCGCCCAGTCATCGAAGTGAATGGGAAGTTGAATTGGCGCGGCTTTTGGACAGGTCGTAATTAAGTGCGAGTTGGCCTGTTCTCGCCAGCTATCTGCGGACAACAAGCTGCCTGGTCGCCCGTGATCCGTGAGTCATCCAGACAGAGCACCTGCTATCGAATGGAACTCGCTGCTTTGCGGGCGGGGAGTCGAGGAGCTGCGAACAGTCTCTTGCACGCCTTCTTTTCCATGGCGGCAACTTCAGCGTCGACCTCAAGCAGAGTTCGCACAAACAGCTCGCCCAACGGAGACAGGCTCCTCCGCGCCAGGCGCACGATGCCAAATTCGGTGCTCAGCACTGGCAACGCGACCGGCAATATCGCCATGGCTTTGGTCTTCAAGTCTGCCAGCAACACTTTCAACGGCAGCATGGCTACTGCGTCTGACTCCTGAGCGATGTTCCGCATCATGGTCATGGATTCGCAGGCGATCGAGGGAACAGTCTTCGGTCCGGATCGGGAAGAAGTTTCGCCAGCGGTTGACTCGCTTACGAACTCCCTCAAGAATCCAGTAGGAAAACGCGATGTGCTGACAAATGGATAGCGCAAGACCTGCTTCAGAGTCAGTGGACCTTTGTGTCGCAGTAGTGGATGGTTGGGTCGGACCGCGAGGTAGCCTTGACGGCGCCGCAACGGCGTTATGTGAAGCTCGGCTTCTTCGGTCAGGCCGCGTATGTTTATTACCGTCATGTCAAGATCGCGGCGTCGCATTAGTGGGAGCAGGTTGACCCAGTTATCGTTAGCAATGCGAAGCCTCACATGCGGATGACTGCGAACGATCCTTCCCACAGCGCGATCGACATACTCGACGCCAAGGTAGGTGCCGACTCCGATTTCCAGCTCCCCCTTGTCCAGTCCCTTGAGTAAATCCATCTCCCGGCTGAGATCGTCAGAGCGCGCCATCACCTCTTGCGCATATTCGAGAAAAATTGCGCCCGCATCGGTGACATCCACATGGCGGGTTCCGCGCTCGAAGATCCGAACTCCAGCCAGCCGCTCCAATGCCTGAATACTGCGCGAAAGTGCCGGCTGCGAGACGTGAAGGGACCTTGCAGCATGCGCGAAACTGCGATGTTCCGCCACGGCTAAAGCGCATTCCAGCAGGCGTATTTCGAAATTCATGCACCTAGGTTATCAATCCCATGACAAAAAAGCATAGGCCGCATGTGACGCATGTCACAGCCCCCTCGAAATCACTGAATTCCAATAAGGTTGTTGCCTCAAACAATACGGTTCCAGCAACCCCATCGGCTGCACAAGAGAGCTGCGCCGGGGGATACCTGTCTGCCAGCGATTGGAGTCGAACCCAGGCTACTCGCGCAGACATAAGCCACGACGATCTTCGAAGATCGAACCTCGTGTCAGGAGAAAAGATGAACGCTCGAAGGTTGATTCAGATCGCCACGCTAACGGCGCTCGCTATTCCACTGGGGTTGGTCGGTATAGCTTCAGCCACTGACAGCATTAGGGGACAAGTCCTGGGCGGAGGCGCACCCATTGGGCAATCGACTGTGACTCTGTGGGCAGCGACTGCGGACGCTCCCAAGCAACTTTCGCAAACGAAAACCGACAATGAAGGGCGGTTTGAAGTCAGCAGCATCGGAGCACCGGCGGACTCTAGCCTCTACCTCCTGGCAATGGGTGGCGAACCAAAGGCTCGTGCCGGCAACAATCCGGCTATCGCACTGTTAACAGTTGTTGGTAGCAAACCTCCGGCGAGAGTAGTCATCAACGAGATGACCACCGTCGCGTCCGTCTGGACGCACGCTCAGTTTATCGACGGCATGACCATCAAGGGTGCGCCCCTGCAGTTGCGCATTGCCGCGGGCAACGTGCCCAACTTTGTTGACGTAGTAACAGGCGGATGGGGCGGCACCATCCAAGACCCACTCAACAGCAGCCAAACTCCGACCATGGCAAACTTCGCCACGCTTGCCGATCTGCTCTCCGGTTGCGTGACGCGGATGAAAGCGGATGCGTGCAGCAGCTTGTTCGAGGCCGCTACGCCTCCAGGTTGGGGTGCTCCGACAAACACGTTGAATGCTGCCGAGGACATCGCGCTTTTCCCATGGCACCAGCCGGACAAAATCTACGCCCTCCTTAGGCAGTTCTATGTGGTATCGCCAACCAATCACATGCTCGAAGTTCCGTACATGCCCTATCTCAACTGGCCTCCGAGTGCATGGGTACTGCCACTGGAATTCACGGGCGGCGGATATCTTGCGGGCGGCAAGTGCATGTTCGACAGCGAGGGCAATCTCTGGGTCGGCGACAACTTTACCGTCGGCTGGCAGGGACAAGACTCGCTGTGGCAGGGACACGCAACGAAGTTCGCGCCTAACGGAAAGCCGCTCTCGCCGATCACCACCGGATTTACCGGCGGTGGGATGGAAGGCGGCACATTTGGCGCTGCCGTCGATTCTCATGACAATGTGTGGCTCACCAGCTACGGTAGCAAGAGCATTTCTGTATTCGACAAGAACGGCAAGCCCCTGACTCCGCCCGAAGGCATCAACTTCGGCGGTCGCCTCGGCCTGATGCAGGGTGTCATTGTCGCGCCGAACGGCGATGTCTGGGTCCTGGGAATTGAAAAGAGCCAGCTCGTGTACTTCCCCAAGGGCGACTGGACGAAGGGTCAGATCGTTTGCGAAGGCGAGAGCGCGGAGCCGTGCAAGTCGTTCAAGGCACCCTTTCATCTCGCCATCGATCAGCAGGACCGAATTTGGGTTTCCAATAGCGGCCTTCCCCATGTCACCCGCTTTCCCGCCTCGGATCCCACAAAAGCCGAGAAGTTCACGACTGGTATCAACAACAGCGGCATGAACATCGACAGCCAGGGAAATGTGTGGGTGACCAACCGGTTTGGAACCGGAGTGCTGGGCATGGCGCACCTTGTCGATATGGGTGTGCGGCTCAAGGAGGATGGAGTCGCGGCCGCGTCGGACTACCTGACAAAGACCATGTCGCAACAGCAAGGGGGTACCATCGACGGTGGCACCGTCACGCTGTTGCGTCCGGATGGCACGCCCTATCCCGGCTCCCCGTTCAAGAGTGGCGGACTTCCGGGCCCTTGGGCAGTGGTCGTGGACGGCAATGACAACGTTTGGATTTCCAACTTCGCCATGGCGAGCAGCCCGATCGTGGAGCTGTGTGGGGTACGGACTGAGCACTGCCCGCCCGGCCATCACACGGGCGAACAGATTTCGCCTCCGGGCGGCTACGTCGGCGGCGGTCTGCAGATGCAAACTGATCTCGGCATTGACCCGGCGGGCAACGTGTGGGTGATGAACAACTGGCAGGACATTGACAGCTGTATCGGTACACCGAAAGAGGCACTCTCGACGCGCTGCGGTGGACAGGGAGTCACTATTTTTTACGGCATGGCAAAGCCAGTACGCGCGCCGCAGATTGGGCCAGCGCGGCCTTTCTAATCAACCCTCAGCCCTCCGCAGGGAGGCGAACCGCAGCACCAGCAAGGAGCAAGGAATGGATTTAGGAGCGAGTGTTCGAAAAGTTGCTATAGGAGCGTTTGCTGCGTCGACTTTCTTGGTGAGCGTCGGCGCTTCTCCGGCAACGGCACAATCCGCAGAAAAACCCAACATCGTCATGCTGATGACCGATGACACTGGATGGAATGACTTCGGAGCCTATTCTAATGGAGGCGCAACGCTTGGCCATCCGACACCGAACATCGACAAGATGGCCAAGGAAGGTGCAGTCTTCACCAGTTGGTACGGCCAGGCAAGCTGCACGGCAGGGCGCGCCTCATTCATCACGGGACGCATTCCGATCCGCTCGGCCCTGTCGATCGTGGTTGCTCCCGGTGACGAAAACTATCTCCGTCCCGAGACCCCAACGATCGCTGAATTCTTCAAGAAGAATGGGTACACCACGTACTTCTCCGGCAAGTGGCATCTTGGCGACAAACCGGCAGCTTATCCGACCGAGCACGGCTTCGATGAGATGAAGGAGTTCGCCGCCTATTACGCCGGCGTCTACTCCTATCCCGACACCTCCAAGTGGTTCCACCCCTGGTTCCCCACCTACAACCCTGAATTCCAAAAGGCATGGGACTCGGTTGTGAACCTGGGCGAATGGGAGGGAGTGGCCGGCCAGCCTGCCAAGCGGGTTGCCACCATCACCTATGACTACATGGCCACCATGGACGAACGGCAGGCTGACTACGCCGTCGACTACATCAAGACTCACGCCAAGAGCGGCAAGCCGTTCTTCATGGACGTGAACTGGATCAAGATGCACAACCCGACGAATGCCGCTCCTGACTTTCGCGGCAAGTCGCACCTCGGCGATTATTCCGACTCACTCATGGAGATGGACGCTGATATCGGCAGAGTGCTCGACGCCATTCACCAGTACGCTCCCAACACCATCGTGATCCTGACCGCCGACAACGGCGCATGGCTCGATGCGTATCCAGATGCCGGAACCACCCCGTTCCGCGGCGAGAAGGGTTCGGCCTATGAAGGTGGCTGGCGCGTACCGGCCATCATGACGTGGCCCGGCCACATTCCGGCGGGCTCAACCTACGGCGAAATGATGTCGCACATCGACTGCTGGTCAACATTGGCAGCGATGGCGGGCATCACTCCTCCGCCTACCGGCGAAATGAAAGACAACAACGGCAAGCCGATCTACTTCGACAGTATCGACAACAGTTCGTACATCCTCGGTAAGTCGCAACACTCGGCACGCAAGTCTTGGATCTACATCAATGGCGAATATCTCAATGCCATACGCGTTGATATGGGCGGCGATACGAGCGAACCATGGCTGAACCTCGCATGGAAGTTCGTGTGGACGGCGAAGGATTCCTGGCTCGGTCCGACTCAGAATGTTGGCTCTATCCCGGCCGTGTACAACCTCACCATGGATCCCTATGAGCGCTACGACATGGTGTTTAACGGGGCCGAGGGCGAGATGAACGGGCTGAGAACCTCACCCGGAAGGTACGCTGGTGAAGATAACGGCTGGTCAGCGGCACTCTTCAGTGTGGTACTCGCTGACTTTGACAAGACGCTCATCAAGTATCCCAGTATCGAGCGGTTCCCTGGTGGCGCCTCCAATGACCTGATACCGGACTTGCAACATCCCAAGAACCCGGTACCAGCCCTTAATCCCAACAACCTGCCGAAAGCGATTCCGGCAGCCGATTAAGTCGCGGCCAAAGCAAGGGGCGTGCATACCGCACGCCCCACTGCCTCCGAATGGTACGGCACGATCAGAGAAAGAGAAATGAAGACCCGCACAGCATTCCTCTCCTTGTTCTTGTTGTTCATCCTTGTTCTGGTTGGCTGTTCCAAGACTCCAACCCCCTCGACTTCTACCGCGGCGCAACCGGCCGCCACTACCGATCCGTTGCCCTCATGGAAGGATGGCCCGGCGAAGCAGGCGATTCTTGATTTCGTCAAGACCACCACCGACAAGAACAATCCGAAGTTCGTGCAGGCGGAAGATCGCATCGCGACCTTCGATCAGGACGGCACGACATGGGTCGAGCAGCCAATCTACTCCCAGGTGCTATTCGCTTTTGACCGGGTAGCCGAGATGGCGCCGCAGCATCCGGAGTGGAAGACGAAGATGCCGTTCAAGGCCATCGTGACCGGCGACCGGGAGGCAATGGCAAAGTTCACGCTGAAGGACATCGAAGTCATCGCCATGGCGACGCATACGGGCATGACTGCTGAAGCCTTCACCCCGCTCGTGACGGACTGGATGGCAAAGGCGAAGCATCCGAAGTTCGACAAGCCTTATCCGCAGATGGTCTACCAGCCGATGTTGGAGGTCATGAAGTATCTCCGCGACAACGGCTACAAAACCTACATCGTCACCGGCGGCGGCCAGGACTTCGTCCGCGCTTATGCGCAACAGGTGTACGGCATACCGCCGGAGCAGATCATCGGGTCGGCCCTCGATACCCAGTACGAATACAACAAACAAGGACAGGGCATCCTGATGCGGGACCCGAAGCTGCTGCTGAACAACAATGGTGCGGGCAAGGCAGAAGATATTTACCTCTTCATGGGTAAACGGCCGCGCGCAGCCTTTGGCAACACCGACGGCGACAGGCAGATGCTGGAGTACACCCAGTCAGGCACGGGAGCTTCGCTGGAGATGCTTGTGTTGCATGACGATGCCGCGCGGGAATACGCCTATGGTCCGGCTCAGGGTCTTCCTGACACCAAGGTCGGCACCTTCCCTCAATCTCTTTATGACGAGGCCAAGGCGAAGGGCTGGATTGTCATCAGCATGAAAAACGACTGGAAGCAGATTTTTGCCTGGGAAAAATGATCGGGCGCAGCGAGCGTTGCTCAACGTCAACGTGAAGGGACTTAATGTGTTGAAACGGATCTTATTCTTGTCATTTTTCTCGATGTTATTGTCCAACCTGCCAGCATTCACGCAGGACAAAAGCGACTCCACGCAACCGGCGCAGAGCACAACAACGGGGGCCAAGCCCGGCGCTCCTACTCCTGAGGAGCAGGCCGAGGCATTGCAGAAGGCTACGCAGAATCCAGTGGCCAGCCTGATCAGCGTTCCTCTGCAGAACAACAGCAACTTCAGCATCGGTCCTTACGATCGCACTCGAAATGTGCTGAACATTCAGCCCGTCATTCCTGCCCACATCACCAAAAACTGGAACCTCATTACCCGCATCATTCAGCCGATCGTATGGCAGCCATATCCGAATCAGCCGAGCGGAGGCGAGTTCGGCTTCGGCGACATGAATCCGTCGTTCTTTCTTTCACCCTTCAAGCCCGGCAAGCTGATCTGGGGCGCGGGCCCTACGTTCGTCATTCCGACGGCCACCAGCGACATCACTGGCCAAGGCAAGTTCAGCCTGGGGCCGTCCGTCGTTGTTCTGGCCCAGCCTAAGCACTGGACGATCGGCGCGCTGACGAACAATGTCTGGTCGGTTGCCGGCTCTGGTGGCCGTCCTCCGGTCAATCAGTTCCTGTTGCAATACTTCATCAACTACAACATGAAGAAGGGCTGGTACCTCTCCATGCAGCCCATCATCACCGCTGATTGGAGAGCCTCCAGCGGCAACATCTGGACGGTGCCGTTCGGCGGCGGCGTGGGCCGCATCATGAAGCTGGGATTCCAGCCGGTCAACCTCACGGCGCAGTTTTACGGCAACGCCGTCTATCCCAACGGAAGCTCGCCTTGGGGCATGCGGCTACAAATCGCCTTCCTTTTCCCCAAGCTGACTAAAGAGCAGGAGAAAGCGATGATGGAGGAAAAGCTAAAACAGATGGATCAGGAACAACAGCAGGCGCCGCAGCCGAAGCAATAACAGACGGGATGGAACGGCTGGCGAAGCCCGCAACTGGAGGATCGGAAGCAGATGCGGGAATTCCTTATATCGTTTTGAGTAATCGAATCGACAAAGCAACACAAAACCAAAAAGGAGAACTTCCAAAGATGCTTCATGCAAAGCGGTTCAATGTACTTTTAGCAGGAATATTTGTTTTGATGGCAGCAATTGCCTGGCAGACTGCTGTAGCGGAAGACGTGGTTCATGCCGTTTCCGGCGTCGTGAAGTCCGTGGACAAGACCAGCAAGACAATGGTCGTCAAGGCCGGAGACGGCACCGAGCACACCATCAAGTGGACTGACAAGACAACGGTGGAAGGCGCAAAAGCTACGGGTAAGGGTGTTGCCGACGCCAGTACGGCGACCTACGACGGCGCGAAAGAGGGCACCAAGGTCACCGTCAAATACACGGAGAAGGGCGGCGAAAAAACAGCCGTCGCGATAAAAGAAGCCAGTAAGACCACAGCCAAAGCAGTGACGCAGTGACGGTTTGAAGAAGCGTGCGCGCTCACAGAGTGCGCACGGATTCTTTCTTCACCTAGGTTGAACAACCCCAAGTTGGCGGGAGATCGGTAAGTGGGAAATCGCTCCATGGAAGTGGGCAGCATCCGGCGACCGCATTGGCACCGCCGTATGGACGTGAAACGCCCTATCTGTTGAGGTGACCGTCTGTTGCATAGTGTTGGGTTGGTCGGCAACTCGGAAACAGGCTTTTTCCGCCGGTGTTGATACAGCGAGTGAGAAATCGCCAAGTCGTGGGTAATCGCATCTAGCCATTTGTTGGCGCCTCATTGCCTCCCCCTTTACGACGAAGCCGTCGCGATCGCGTGCATGGCCGCCATTACCAGCAGCGCTGCAGTGACGTGATCGCAACTTCTCATCAACCGCATCATCTTCTCCGTCTCAATTTGCTGATGGCCTTCAATTCGCCCATTCAGAAAGTAGCGACAAAGCTGAGCCGCACCAATCGCCAAGCCAGCAGTGCGATATACGCGATCTGCCCAGTAGTGGCACCCGAGCCCGAAGGCCACGAGTGCCACTCCCAGTGTGATTAAGCGAACGGGTAGACTCGAGTCGTCAAGCATGGCTCAGGCTACCGCTGCCGACACCTTTACGGCCTCCAACTCTGCAACTGACACCTCCATTGAAGCTGGCTCCAGCAGGTGCTGGTGCTTACACTTCGTGCAGGTCACGGCCTCGGTCATCTTGAGCACTGCCTGCTGATATACATGCGGCACTCTTGCTTCACTTCCGTTGGACATGAAGAACTGCGGTGAGACGGCTCCGCGGAACATCTTGTCCTTGCCCCACAGCTCCCGCTCCAGAATTCCGAATCGATGGAAGAAGATCATTTTGGTTTCCAGCTTGGGTTTCGGCTTGTCCTCGTCACTGACCAGCGTATGGCTGGTGATCAGCAGGTCATAGCTGGTTTCGAATCGGTACATGTCCAGTCGCACGACGGGTCCTTTCGCGAGAAGAATGGCGTGCAGGCCGTTGGGCATGAAATTCTTCACCGGCTGCAGCCAGTTGAGCGCCGTGCCGTCGTCCTTGCAGAAGCCGACATAACGTCCGATATCCGCGACCGCGCCTCCCGATTCCTGGCCACGGATGAGCCAGTCCTGGTCTCGGCGTTGCACGGTGAGATTGGCCTCGCACCAGATGCCGACGGTGCGGAGGCGGGTGAGAGTGGGTTCCGGTAGAGTCAGGCCGCGACGGGCGATGAGTTCCACTTGCTGCGAAGTCATGGGGTAAGCTCCCTAGGATCCCGCTTACCGGGATCAAATTCGAATTGGTTAGTCGCTCGCTCACCGCCCGGATCAGACCTTCCGCGACCGTGAGCACCTTTTGCTTACGGTCTTCGGATCGGAATTGGCCGGCCAACTGCGGCACGAATCATTTCCTTGCTGCAGCCTGCCCAGCATTTGTACTTGCGAGAGTCGCTAATCGAGATGGCGAGGTTATCGCCCGCCCGGTCATTGCCCGCCTGCGCACAGGCCGGACACTGGGTGTAGTAGTTCCCGCTCGCCTTGCGCCTTGGTTTGTGGACGAAGTCGAGGATGGAGAACTGTTTTCGGTTAGGATCGGTATTCCGCGGCGCAAATTCGATCGCGGTTGATCTGCGAAGAAACTCTTCCGGGATGGTCATGCCCAAACTGAGCCGCGTCAGCTCGGGTTCAGTGAGTTTCTTCAGGTTCTTTAGGTACGCGAGTTGTGAGTTGATGTCGCTGCTGGCTTCATAGAACCAGTAGCGGTGATTGTTAGCGCGATGCACTCCGAGTGGTCCGCGCAGGGCATTGCCGAACTCACCGGGGCGAGTCGGTCCTGGCGCGGGAAGATCTCGATCCCATCCCGCAGCCCGGCGGCTCCCTTGATCGGGACACCTAGTCGAAGGGCCACGTTGTAGATGTAGACCCGGCATCGTTCTGCCAAGAGCGGTTGTTCGCACAAGATCCAGAGGTGACCGCCCCGACGAGACATTTCCAGCGCTGCGGAAACGCCATCCAGTTCCAACTCGCCTTTCAACTTGCCGAGGTCGAAGAACGCGTCGTCGTAGTCAGCGTCGATTGCGATCCATTTGCACCGTTGCGATTGAGAGTTGATGGCATATAGGCCGACGGTGATCCAGCCGGCCAGGTGCTTGCGGGCGGTTGTGGAGTCAAGCTCCAGTGGCTGGCCGCTATCCTTATTCTTCGGTTGGTAATGGTAGTGCCGTCCGGTTTCCGAGTGCGGGTTCGCCGACTGGCGGGTATAGGCCTTCCGGTTTACGAACAAGGCCCACCAGTTACGAACGTTCTCCTGCGTCACCGGAACGATGGGCGGTTTGGGCCTGGGTAGGTTCAGGCCCCGAGGCTGAATAAGATTGACGCTCATCGCTCCGGTAGTACCTCCTTTCCGAGCGAAGTGGGCGCAGTTTCGCCCGGATGCCGAGTGCGGTCAAATTCGATAGGCACCTGTTTGTAATTTGCTGATTTGGCATGGCTTATCGGTATTCGTAAACACGAGCCCGAGTGCTTGGTGCAGGACCAAGCACAAGCCGACTGGAAAACACGGTCTTTCGCACCTGCCGATGCCGCTGAACAATCGCTCGCGAGGCCGTCATCAACGTTGACGGTCCCTGGACACTTCGCAAGAATGGTCATTCGGTTCGGGAGTAGGTTTTTGCCCTTGTGACAGGACCACAGAAGAGGAGTTCGCCAAAGCAGGATGAAATCACGAACAAAAGTAAAGACGAAGGGGAGTTCTTCGATTGCAGGCATGAAGGACGAGGAAAACCCAAAAGCAGACGGCCCGCAAAGGCTCGGGATAAGGCGGGAGACCTTGCGTCGACTTTATCTCCATTCTGGCAATCGATGCGCCTTCCCAAAATGCAAGGAAACCATGATGGATGAAGAAGGAAATTTCGTTGGGGAAATCTGTCACATCGAGGCCGCAAAGATGGGCGGCGAGCGCTTCAGAGCTGAGATGAGCGACGAAGAACGGCGCAGTTTCGAGAATTTGCTTCTTCTTTGCCACCGCCATCATGTCGTCACCGACAACGTACAGAAATACCCGGTGGAGAAACTGAAGGAGATGAAGGCTGCTCATGAACGGAAGTACTCTCAAATTGAAGAAAAGATGAGGGCCACGATTACTGATCAGTCGCTTGATAGTGAGACGGCAGATGCTACTACTCTCATCGGAATCCTCGGAGCACCGGATGAGCATCGCCCTGTGGAAGTTAAGAGGATGAAGAAATACGCATCCCGAGTACGGGAACTCCCAATCGAGACCAGAAGACTCCTCTCCGTTGCAGTACGCCGGGCCTATGAGAAAGCATTCCGTGAGCGTGATCTAGGTGGACTCGGAACCGCGACCGTGAATCCATTTGAGGTTCAAAAGGCAACGGGACTCAACAACGACGAATATCGGGAGCAGGTCCGCATTCTGCAAGAACATGGATTGATTAGTGTTGAGGA
The DNA here is from genome assembly GCA_963791975.1 of uncultured Acidobacteriaceae bacterium. Lineage (GTDB taxonomy): Bacteria > Acidobacteriota > Terriglobia > Terriglobales > Acidobacteriaceae > Bog-257. The sequence goes on from CAWBUJ010000002.1 coordinate 32,344, forward strand.
CGACGATGGTATTGGAAAGTGGACGATGTACATCTATGGCCAAGGCTCCTGGACCCGACTCGCTGAAGACATTGCGGGATTCTGTAAAGAGCAAGAAATTCCGCTCGATGAGATATTCGTCGGACTGAAGTTTGACCTTCTTGATGGGGGAGGAGAGTGACTTGTGGCCGACGCTATAGCTCAAGAACGCCATTGGACGCCTGCTTCTCGCTCACACTGGCAAGGCGCCTGTTGGACGACACACGGAAGCGGTATCCCGAGCTGTTTTGAAGCCTGTTCCGTATAGAATCTCCTTTCTCTTTCTGACATGAGGGCGTTATGTGCGGTCGTTATCGATTATCGCGAAGAAAGCAACTGATCGCCGAGTATTTCGACACGGTGGATGAGATCGACTGGGAGCCGCGCTACAACATTGCGCCCACTCAGAACGTCGGCATAATTCGCCAGGATCGCACCCAGCCGATTCGTAAGTTCGCGCTGGTGCGCTGGGGTCTAATTCCTTACTGGGCCAAAGACCCGAGCATTGGTCAGAAGATAATCAATGCTCGTTCGGAAACCATCCTCGACAAGCCGGCTTTCCGCGAAGCCTTCCAAAACCGTCGTTGCCTGGTACCCGCGGACGGGTTTTATGAGTGGAAGCGAGGCGGCAGATCGAAACAGCCGATTCACATCGGGATGAAGGACGACTCGCTATTTGCCTTCGCAGGAATTTGGGATCGCTGGAAAGATCCGATCGGCAATGTCGTTGAAACCTGTTCGATCCTGACGACCGCGCCAAATTCACTGCTGGCTGACGTACATGATCGGATGCCGGTGGTTCTGGAACCGGAGAATTACGAATTGTGGCTTGACCCCGGATTCAAGGATGTCGACACACTCACCGCGATGCTGCAGCCTTTCGACCCTGCGCAGATGAAGTGCTATCCGGTCAGCACGTTGGTGAACAGTCCGGCGAATGACAATGCTGAATGCGCGGCAGAGGTTGAGCTAAGGGTCGATGCTGCCGCGACCCTGTTTGACTGACGGAGGCCCGACGTCAATCGACGTCCTCGTCCGGGGGGTCTCAACGACTGCTATTCACAGCTGAAGCAGTCCGAAACCTCTTCGATTCTCGCTGATACTCCTGCAGCTTCACCGCGAGCTCGTTCATTGCGACCTGAACGTGATGAGCATGAACTCCAGCTCGGCGCAACAAGGTGAGTATGCGTTCGCAGAGGCCCACAATTTCACCCTCTCCGCTGCTCGCCACTGTTTCTAGCTCCGTCTTTTTCTTTTTCCAATACTCGATATGGTCTTGGATCCGACGCATCATCGCATTCTGCATCTTTTCCTGATTCGGCGTAGGACCGGACAGACTCTGGCGAAGCAATTCGGACTTTTCCGTCCACGCGCAAACCTTCTGAGGCATGGATTCGACCGCCTCTTCAGCAACATGGCGGGCGGCCCTTCGCACCGCCTTCTCCTCGTCTGCCACTAAGAATTCTCTGCCCTTCGAGACCAGGCGCTTGCCGCCAGCCGCTCCTCCAATAGCACCGACCAGTCCGACCACTATTGCGCCGGCTGGACCAAACAGGACTAACCCGACGATTGCCCCCGCGGACTTACCTGCAGTTCCTCCAACTGTTCGCCCGAGAGTGTCGGTAGCCGTGCAGGTTAGCATCGCCTGCAGATCAGTGTCATTCCTGAGCATGTAATAGAAATTGAATAGCCCAGAAACTCCGAGAGAGATCCATGGAATCTCGAAGGCAGCGAGGTCACGTCCTCGATCCAAACTTTCCTCAGTTGCGTGTCGCACCGCAGAATGATGTAACTCGGGATCTATGTAAACACCAGCATGGTCGCCGAACCGATCTCCTAATTCCGCGTTAATGATCACAGGGATCTTGGGATATCTGTCGAAGTGCTCGTAAACCCCATCGGGACCTGCCAGACACTTTACCTGGAACGGATGGCCGTCTACCATCAGATCCCATCCAGGATTGTTCGGCGTGTCGGGAAACAGCACGTCGTGGCCCTGCGCTATCAAATGATGGGCAGCGATCTGTTCGGCTACGTAACCCTGCAATTGCGAGTGGAGGCCGTCCAAACTCGCGCCGGAGAGATCCGCTTTGGTCTCGGCAAAACGAGCGAAGCTGAGCACTCCATCCACATCGGCCGCACGGGCGAATTCGACCCCATGCACAACGTTAGGATTGATGCGGATGTAGTCGTACAGGAAATCCCCTAAAGTTAGGCCGGCGTAAGTTATGTCTTCGTGGAGCGCGTCGCGTCTCGAGCGCGCGGCGACGAATGCCGCTACACCGCTATTCTCGGGCAGAGCCGTCTTGATTGGCTCCAGAAGCGCCAACTCGACATCGCCACGCCTTAAGAACCAGTCGATACGTTCGTTGCTTATGAAGCTCATGCTAGACCGTTCCAAATCCGTAATAGCGCTGCTCGCTTGTTAAGCGAGTCGTTTCGGCCTCGACAAGCGCTGCTGATGCCTGCTCCAGTTTTTTCGACTGCTCTCGTTGCAGAGTTGTCAGCCGATCAATTGCGGCTTCAGCCGAGAGAATCTGTGAGGCCAATTCTTCCATTTTGCGGAGTATTGATTGAGCGTTGGGTGAGTATGCGTGTCCTTCTCTCGGCCAAAGAGACTTGACTTGTTCGGCAAGTGCGGTCTTCGCTGTTGACAGTTCGCCATTGATGCTCACCGCATCGAAACCGTATTCGATGTACCCTCCGATCGTGCCCCAGAACCCCTTCTTGCTATCACGCTCCTGTCGGGCTTTTGACAATCGGACCTCAATCTCTTGTACCTTCGCTGCCGAGGGAATTAGCGAAGACGACCACTTGCCGTTCGCAATTGAGTGGACGGAGGCGTAGACACCGCGTGCCAATTCCTCCTCTAGCTGGTTCCTTTCCGAGGATGCTGTGGTCTTATTTGCGCGGGCTTGAGACAATTCGCTACGGGTCGTCGTCAATCGGGTCTGGGCTTGATCTCGAACCGACTTCGCCGAACTGGCAACTGCACGCTTTTCATCGCGAGCTCCGCGTGCCGCACCCCAAAGAGAGAGCGCTTCCTCTAATGTGCTCTGCATTTCGGCGGGTTTCCTGACCTGCATTTCCATCCCGGAGAGACACAGACTCGTCACGATAAGTGGCGCCATCGATTGACGAAGTCCCCGATTCTTCCGGTTGTAATACCACACGCCAAAGCCGGCGAAGATCGGGATCATCCATGGGCTGGATAGGACTGCTATTGTCGAACTAAGTCCAACGTAGGCGCCAAAGGGGAGCAGGTGGAGGGAGACAATCGCTAGCAAATGAGCCGCTGTAGTGTAGAAAGCGAAGCCGAATACCTGCACTGCGGCAGCAAAGGCAGCCCACATTCCACCACTAGCGATTGCCTGACGAATTGCTGATTCCGACAAGTCCTGAGCACCGAGTTTATCCATGATGAAACGCTGCTGATCCGCGGGCAACGACTGGATGAACTCGCGCACGCGATTAACCAAGCTCTGCTGCTGCGTTGACGAAAGCTCCTCCATTTTGACCTTCAGCCCTCCAAAGATTTTCGTCATTTGGAACTCGATCATAGCGCTCACACTGTTGCCACTGAACTTTGCGTCCTCGTCTTGCCGAAGAAGGCTAACCGCAGCATTTCCGATGTCGTCCCCCACCTCGGTTAGGTCAAGAAGGTTACGGAGGTCGCGCGGTGCAACTCCCATGAGCTTCTGCAATTCACCTATTGTCTGCAAGAGCCGCTCGCCCCGCGAAAGGCTGGCGAACTCGCGCGACTTTGCTACGACCTGTTCATGAAAGTGATCGCCGTCGGTGGACCAACTTCCCTTGTTGATCCTGTTTTCGACCCTCTCCGCCGCTTCGGCTGCTTTGCTCCACACCAAATTGAAGAGTGAAAGTTCATGAAGCAAAGCCAGCGATGATGACAGCGAATCTTCTGAAGCTCCAAGAAGACTCTCTGTTATTCGATCTTCCGCCGCAATTGTGGACACTTAGGCACCTCAGACCAGCAAGATGCTATCTTGAAGAAGCTGCCGCCAGTTCACAGTGACGAGTGTCACGACACGACGTCCACGTCTCACCCTCCGCACAAATCATGGCATTTCGTCCTGCTCTTGATAACGTTTCTGAAACGCCCAAAACTCCATTTAAAGGTCGGGCAGATCGAAATCTCTCACGGAATTCCTGAAGTTCGTATAACCGATTTTCTCAACCCGAGCGGCAACAAGTGCCGCCAGGGTCTTGCGATTGATGAATGCTCGCCAGCGATAATCGGAACGGCGTTTTCTTTCACTTCCACCTGATCGCCCAGAAGATCGGTCGGCGCCTCTTTTCGGCTGGCTCGTACCATCAGCCTTGAGCCGCCATGTCTGTCGCTACGCTCAGGAAGCCGTCGTTGAAGCACAGCCACATGAAAGTTTCCTCACCTGTCACAACCTGTCAATTGTGAGCGTCGTCGGGTTCCATACCGCCAGTCGGGCGTCGACGCCAAATTCGCCGCAGATGGCTGCCAGCAATTGTCGGCTCGGCGCCACAGCATTCGACTTCTTTCCGGCGGCTGAATAGAAGCCCCGCGGAGCAAGCACCAAACCAGTCACCGGGCTTTCTGAGCCCAAGTGCAGAGAAGGGTTCCGACTCTCGAACAGGGCGCGACCGTTCCCGCTAGACAGCAGGAGGCGCAGCTGACGCAGATTTTCTACCGCGCCATACCAGGCGTTGTTGCTTTCGGACTTAACCTCACAGACAAAGAGTTGGTGGGAACCGTCACCCCCCGTCAGTAGCAACAGATCGGCTTCGACATTCGCGCGGCGAGCTCCTCCGGCATCGCGCACAAGCGGAAGAGCGGCAACCCCATCCAAGAGGTGGCTTCCGAAACAGCGAACCCGGTCGAATTCCGTGCACAGAATCGCGTGCTCGATACTGTGCTCTCCCGCGTGTGGCGCTCCGACATCACCTCTCCGGTAACGTGGACCAAGGAGCTGCGGGTCGATTCCCCGCTGCCATGATCCAGGAATCGGTTCGCTCCAGAGCGATGTGATGCATTCGATCCGGGAATTCACATCGGGTACAAACGCGCCCTCGTACTGAGCCAAAGAAATCCAGCGGTTTGCCCAATCCACAAAGCTCTGATTGCCCTCGGTTGCCGTATCCAAATGATTGGTTGGAGGCACCGATCCCCGGTCACTGGTCTCCTGCGAGCTGACTGTTGAGTTGCACTCAGGAGGGCGCTGAAGATCGCGCCCAACTGAGTTGTCGTGCCCAGCAAGTCGAGATTCCGATCTCAGCGCCGGAAGGAAGACGTCCACAACATTCGGTAGATTACCCGGCAGTCCTAGAGCCTGCTTTACCTCTTGGATGGCAACGTTCCATTCGCTGCGGCTAGTAGGCCGGATTGGATCATCTAGAAAATACAAATTAATCAGCCATGCGGGACGCTTCAGCACCTCTCGAAAGAAATAAAGATGTGCCAATCGATTGGCGGACTGGTATAGCGAGCCGGTCCAGTCTGAGTCCTGGCGTATGGAATACCAACGTTTCGTCGCAGCCAAGGAGTGCTCAATCAGTTGGCGGGAGCGGTCTCCCGCCTGACAGCCACTGCCGTAGATCTCTGGGATGTGGCTCTTGGCTTCTATCAGGATGAAACCCGGGGCTCCGGTGCCCGAAATTCCGAGCAAGCCGAGCGCATCCCAGCAAGGACCCCCAGAGGGCCAAAATCGAGACAGCCCATCAGCAAATTCGGAGAGTCCCAAAGCAGCAAGGAAATCAATATCGCGATATTCCTGATAGTTGTCCTGCGCTAGCGGAGAAACCCAACGTATTTCGATCTGGTGCTGGCCGAGGCTCGGCCGCAATGCATCGATCACGGCAGCCGACAATTTGGCCGGGTATTCATTTACATGATCTTGGATTTGCCTTCGGCTGCCTCGAACGGCTCGTCCGGTAGAGGCGCTGATTTTCCGGTGGTCCTTGGCTGGCTCCGGAAAACGAGCCACAGGGTCATTCGAGTTGCTCCCGCCTGCAAGCAAACAAAAGGAGTTGCATTCCTCGGTTTTGCGCTGCCAGTACGGAACGTCAGTGGTGGGATGCGGCTCTGAAGCGAATCTCGTTTCCCCTATGGCTGTGGCCGTTCGCACGCTTTCCCACGAGGGTTGGCCGAGGGCTCTCATTTCGGGTCGCGAATAGTCTCTCAGGTTAGTTGAGCCCGCAGGATTATGGACGAATAACAAAAAGGACTCCCGGTTGAATTCCGGAAGGTACACCATCCAATACTTGTACCCAAACGCCATATAAACCTGTGCATTCTCCGGGAGCAGAATACAGTGGGATGACGAGATTCAAATTTTCCCATTTCATAGGTCCCCGCTGCCGTGACTGAAATCGCAGTGAGTTGTGACCGTGTCGCAGCTCACTCACGTGAAAATCGGAATGGTGTTAACCTCGGCGTTACCACATGCACCTCGCAAATGCGGGAATCCGCTCCCTCCTCTGTCACGCGCCTGTGTGAGAAGCCTCACAGCCGACACAACCCTCCGTGTTCCAGACTGCTACGTTTGCCCTGTCCCGTCCAGCAGCTCACGGCGGGCGAGAATCTGCGAGGCTCAGCATGACGGAACGCGAGATGGAGGACCTAATCAGTACCTATCCAACTGAGTTCTTCCAACGGAAGGAACTCACCTTCGTCAATCGTCAGGGTACGTTTCCCGGGGTAGGCAGATACGACCTACTCTTCTCAGACCGCTTCGGAAACGAAATTGTCATGGAATTGAAGAGAGTTCCAGCAAAGGCGGGCGATGCGGACCAGTTGGTGAAATACCAAGAGGCTCTGGTCGCCAGCGGTCATCGAAACGTCATGCTGTGGCTTGTGTCGCCAACCATCCCTAAACCGACTGAGGACTTTCTCGACAGGTACGGTATCGAACACAGCGAAATACATGAAGCCGAGTTTCGGCAGGTTGCTGCCAAGCACGGGTACACATTCGCAAGCGAGAGCGCAACGTCAACGGCTCAGAATGAGATGCCGACGAATGTTAAACAGCGCGAACCTGCAGCCGCTGCCAAGTTTTCGTTTGTCCAAGCAGGGAACGCAAGAGTAACCGTGAACGAGACAGAGTTTCTTGGGCGCTGCAATGAATATGGTAGGTGGTTTTTCTCCAGCCTGTTCGAAAAGCAGCGGTCATATTCCACCAAGACAAAGATTACCTGGGACCACGAAAGCGGCTTCTCGCTACAGTTTTATTTCTCGGGAATTGGCTTTGTCCCGTTTGTATGGGGATTTCCGGCCAGTAACCCAGACGGACGAGGCCGGAAGCAACGGCTGGAATTTCCGTTTCATTTCGCAGCACGGCGCGTCTCCGAAGGTTTCATCAACCAATTTGGTAATGCACTGGCTGAGATCGTTCCACTCAATACTGGGAAAAAACCGGGAATCGAAATCGACGGACTGTCTAGGGAAGAATTGGAGAGAGTAATTTCGACGGTTTTTCAATTTGCCGAAAGGGCGCCTTCATTCGAGCGAGAGCGCTAGCAGCCCAGTAAATCTTTACCCATTCCGAGAATTGGCTCTCGTGTCATGCATTGTAATAAATTGTGGAGCCTTGTGACTTCCTTCCAACTCCTGCGTGAGCTCTCATCCATGTTAACTCTGTCGTTAATAGGCGCGAAGAACGCGTTTGACTTTGAGAGACATAGGGATAGTCAGCCGTAAGCTGCTGACGCGACGGGGGTAGGAACTCAGATTTCAAAGGCATTCAAAGTCAAAGCGAGCGCATTCAACCGCAAATTTCAAAGGCAAAGACAGGTTCTGAAGGCGCCATTCAGGCGGTGGCGAATTGTCGGATGACATGGACTTCCTGTGCAATCTGGTCCAACAAGGTGACGAGCGGAGCTCCGTGTGACAGTGTCCTCACCGTGTATGCCTCACGACCAAGTCTACGAAGTGCGGCTGCGTTCACGAAGAGAATACGGGGATGAGCGCCCGCGAGGTGACGGGCAATTGCGATGAGGCCTTTGGGATCGCGCACGACATAAAGGACCAGGTCGACCATGTACTCCTCTGCCAGGATGCGCCGAATTTCGGAATACCGCGCGACGCTCTTGTTGCTTCTCTCGTATTCGACGGCACAGGTTAAGCTTCTGTCCCCAGCGTTGATGACTGCGATGGCGTCGTAATCCTTCACATATTGGTCGTCGGCCATCAGGTTTTCGGCGCACACCTCAACGTCGGTCAGCCACACCTCGGCAATTCCGTTTCGCAGCATCGATAGACGCAGGGCATTTAATTCCAGGCAATGCATCATCTTGGACGGATGGCAGATCACCTGGGTTCGGGAATTGAGCGAAGCCAGAGAATGCCCAAAAGATTCCAGTTCGATCAGCCCGGTGTGAGTGATGGAATAGACTTTGTGGCCTTCGATGCGGCGATCCAGCACAGTGACAAATCCACCAGCAAGGAGTCGCCCGATCCTCCAGAGGAAGGTCGAGTATTTCGAAGCCGAGTGGTCATGACCGGACAAGGCGATCAACTGCTGGTGAGTGATGTATCCGGAATTCCTAATCAGCAACAACAGAGGAATATCGAACTCGCCGCTGATTGCAATCGATCCCTTGCGATACCTCATGCCTGGTACTCCTTGCCGGTTCTCAATAACAATTGTTCTTGCCCATGGCGGGTTGAAATCTGCCAAACGCCGGCGGCGGTTACGAATTGCCCGGTGGCGGAGAGCAGCAACAAGGCTTGTTGTTGGCCGTCATATTCACTGAAAGCGATGACGGACACACCCTCGTTCTTCCAGTGGGAGGCAAAATTGATGTAGCCGTACAAGCGACTGTCGATTGAAACCAGATAATGGCTGGGCGTAAGCGGACCGTAACGCTTGCCAACTGCGAGCAGCCGATTCTGACCGTTGTGCTGAGTGATGCCGACGCACCCAAAAATGCAACCGAGTACGTCTTTCGGCCTGTGTGGATCGATTCGGCTATTGCCGTTAAATCGGAGGACGCCCGGCACCTTCCAGCTCCGACGGAATTTGCTTCCGTGAGGGAATGCGGTGGTGTTGAAGTAAGCCGCATGCTTGGTAAAGCGCAGAGGGTCGGAGCAGTCGTGTCCGGGGCGAACCCACCATTCCGATCCAACTCCCAAGATGCGCACGAGCAGTTCCATCCGCTACGCTCCCACCGACCGGCGATGCTGCTTTTCGCAGTGCTGGACCTGAGTTAGCGCCTGGTTTAATTGCTCCCGCAAATTCTGCACCTGCTGAGTGAGTGCCGAGATCTGGTGCTTCGCTCCCAATGTGGATGTGCGCTTCGTGTCTTCAACCAACGCTTTGATCTGCTTCTTCGTCATGAATTCGCCATCTGCAGCGGCTTCGGTTGCAGGTGCTTTTTCGGCTGACTGCTTCGGGGGCGATTCCACCTGGGCGAACGGTGCCGCCGTTTGCACAGGAATTTCGATCGTCGAATTCGCCAAGGAATCGCTCACAACGGCAGTCAACGAATTGCTATTAGCCTCTTGTCGACGTGACTGCTTTTCGGCGAGCGCGCTGTAATCGTCCACCAAGCGGTTGTGGCGGGAGATGGCATCGATTGCCCGGGAGCGGGTGTATAGGTAGGAATTTGCCAATTGCGTGACGATATTGACGCTGATTTCGAGACGGTCATTGCGCTGCCGGAATAGCCAGAATATGTAGCTCACCAGTAGCAGGATTGTGAACGACTGTCCGAGGGTGATCCAGAAATAGGAGTTCTCAGCCGTCTGCTCGACCACTCGTTCACGGGCATC
>CAWBUJ010000003.1:0-2119987 GCA_963791975.1 uncultured Acidobacteriaceae bacterium
CATTCTAAGCGACTTAGACGATTTCACGGCATTTCTCCAGCCCACGATTCAGCCCATGAATCACTAGACTCGCTCGGTCAGAAGATGAGCGCGGTCGCCCAGCAGCAACTCCAGGAACCTGCCTGGGCTTCCAGTTTCGCCTCCCGATCTGACTGCGCGCACAGGGGCATGGTTGTCCTAACGTCCTCATGACGGAGCAAGCCTTGCACCGTTTTCGGATCACACTTCAGTTTCACTAACGCAGAGGCCAGCGAATGTCTGAAGGTATGAAAGCCAAAACGTACCCGTTCGTCCGCCCGGATAGCTGAGTGGGTCCGCGCATTTCGTCTCCTCACGGTGGCGCTCCCAACAGGAAAGTCAGAGCATCACTGTCCCCAGGCAAACTCACGAGGGGGATTTTCCATTGGCACACGACGTACGGGTTATGGTGCTGCATGCGTTTACCGGCACTCCGGACGGAGCACACCCCGATGGCGATTTGGTACGGGATTCTGCGGGCAACCTCTACGGTACCACCTCCGAGGGCGGCACTTACGGCGACGGCACCGTATTCGAGCTCGGATCGCAGGGTGGTCACTGATGAAGCAGTCGTGATGGCGACCTGATCTCGAGGCTCAAGCTGTTCAGGCTTGTCAGGAAGTCTTCGCGGTGACTGGGGGAAAGCTGGTTCGAACTCGCTGTAGAGGCCAGCTTCCAAACCTCAACTTTGCAATTGGGAATTTAGAACAGGAGTTAAGACAGTATGCCCTGCAAAAAATTACGGACAGCACAGTCGGCGGTAGTACAGATGGTGATGGCGTTGGCCTTTGCCCTTGCGCCGTCGCTAACTACCGCTCAAGCGCAGACCTTCACCGTCCTGCATGCGTTTAGCGGTTTCCAGGCTGGAAGCAGTCCGGAAGCGGGTCCAACCTTGGACCGAGCAGGCAATCTCTATGGGACCACAGCCGGCGGAGGCGCAAATAGTGCCGGCACCGTTTATGAGATTACGCCGTAGGTCAAGCCTCCTGGGTTACAAACGGCTACTAGTCTGAACCCGACTCTGAAGAAGAAGGAGTGAAGCCATGATGAACGCTATCTCGAAATGCATCGCGCGGTGCGCATTGACCCTCCCTCTATTGCTGGTGACCGGGATAGTAGGAACGTCCTCGATGCCGGCGCAAACCTTCACCATACTTCATACCTTCACAGGCCCGGATGGGGCAGATCCGGCCGGCGCTATGGTGAGAGATGCTGCCGGCAATCTGTACGGCACCACCGACGCGGGTGGAAACGGCACTCTCTGCGGTTATGTAACAGGTTGCGGAACCGTGTTCAAGCTGAGTCCAAACGGCACTGAGATTGTGCTGTATAGCTTCAGCGGCGGAGCGGACGGCTCTGAACCGAGAGGCTTGTTCCGGGATGCTGCCGGCAGCCTTTATGGCGTCACCGCGCACGGAGGCAATTTGAGCCTTTGTAATGTGATGGGCTATCCCCCGGGTTGCGGCGTCATCTTCAAGCTTTCGCCGCCAGCGACGTTTTGCCGCAGCGTCATGTGCCCCTGGACGGAGACGGTGCTGCACACCTTCACCGGGCCCGATGGAGCATTGCCTGTCGGTAGTCTCATCCAGGATGCGGCTGGCAATTTCTACGGCGCGACCTTGAGCGGGGGAGCCGATCAGTATGGTGGAACTGTCTTCAAGATCAATAGCCTGGGCGAGGAGACGGTTCTCGTCAGTTTCTACTACGACGGTAGCGATGGTTTCGAACCCATGGCGGGTGTGGTGCAGGACTCTGCCGGCATTCTCTACGGCACTACCTATTCCGGCGGGAATGACGGCTACGGGGTGATCTACAAGCTTGACCCAGCGACCGGGCAGGAGACCGTATTGCACAACTTTGAAGACGGCGATGGCGGTTATCCCGTCGGCGCTCTCGTACTCGATCAGGCGGGCAATCTCTATGGCGCGACCTGGCAAGGCGGGTTTATGTCAGAGGAGTGCTATGGCGGTTGCGGTCTGGTCTTCAAATTGGATAGCAGCGAGCAACTGACTCTGCTCTACAGCTTCATGGGAGGAGCCGACGGTGGCTGGCCGCTCGCGGGCCTGATCCGCGACTCCGCTGGGAGTCTATATGGCACCACCTCCGCAGGCGGCAACCTCAACGCCTGCTACGCTGGCTGTGGAACGGTTTTCAAGCTGGCTCCGAACGGCAGCGAGACCGTGTTATACACCTTCAACGATGGAACGGACGGTGCATTTCCTGCCGCCGCTCTGGTCCAGGATGCGGCTGGAAATCTATATGGCACAACGACTGCCGGCGGCGATAGGAACTGTCCGATTTTCGGCGGCTGCGGTGTGGTGTTCAAAATCACGCCTTAGCTATATTGCTTGAGAAGGAGGCAGACAAGGCATGCCATCCGCAAGCGGAGCTCTGCGGGCACTATTACAGCACGACCTATCAGGACGAACTGTAGAACTGCGCCTGCGGCGCGATAGCCGTATAAGCCAGAACCGCGAATATAAACCGCAATCAGCAAGGAAATTGGGCAGCGCAAGCTGCCGTTTTTTTTTCTGCCTGGATACTTCGCGCGGGGGATTGTTCCGTCACACACGACATTAGCGCGTTCGGCCCGGCCTCTCAATTCCCAACTTTGAGCCCAACGAAGCGCTGAGCAGTTGCCTCGAGGAGAGCCGGTTCTGCGTCAGCCTCCAAGCCGTAGTCATACTGCGGACTCTTGGCTGCAGCAGCAGAAAACGGCGACTCGTTCAGCGCTTCCTTAACCAGTGAAAGGATGGACGTAAAGAAGTTGCGCATGAGGGTCTTCGTGTTGTTGGCGGCCGCTCTCGCCCTTTGCTCTCGGCCGGCGTACGCCCAGGCGGGAGCGGTCTATACCCTTACCAATCCCAGTGGCGCGAATACAGTCATGGTCTTCGATCGCACGTCGAACGGCCATATTTCCCCGGTCGGCACGTTTGCCACCGGCGGCACAGGTACCGGAAGCGGATTGGGCAGTCAGGGCTATCAATCGACTCGGGCTTCCGGTGAGACTTCGCCCGAAATGCTGGGGCGCGTCAGTTCCAGCTTTATGTCGGTTTTCGCTCTGGCGCAGGTGTTGGGCCTGCTGCTCTCCGGCCATCTGACGGTATGGTTTGGTATTCGCGCAGTGTTTTTGCAATGTGCGGCGGCGTTGGGCTTGATTGCGATGCTCGGATTGAAACAGCACAAACCGCCGGAAGTCTCTTTGGGTACCTCAGTATTGACGCTGCGGAGCACTGGGCAGTCCGCCCCGCGTGCGAACCGAACTTGACCCACTCGGTCTGAAAGGTGGAACTCGGACATCGTGCCTTCGAGGAGCGCCGCGGGCTACGCTGCGATCCCAGATTTATTAGCCCATAATCTCAGTCCACGATTGCAGTGTCGTTCACGAGTTTACAGGTACTTCGGCAGCTACCTGAGACCTGTTAAGTCGTTGAAAACACTGTTTACTGCAAAACTGAAAAGGCTGGCGGCGGCGGTTCACCTCCGTCCCTGGCCACCATCATTACCAGAGCCTGAGGTGCCATTCCAATCTTCCCCGATATCCGGCAGTTGCCGAAGCATGCGACCCCGCAGCATCGCGCAAGAAAACAGGGCATCCCGTTTCCGGGATGCCCTGCTCTTCCTATCGTTGAAGTCTGGCGGACACAGTTCTCTCCGCCAGTCTCAGTTGTTAGTTGCAGTTCGAGAACTTCACCGAACCGATCTGAGTGCTCCAGTCGAAGCGCTGCGTGACCGTGTAGTACTCCTGGGTATACCAGAAAGTACAACCATGCATTCCGTCGTTGAGGTCAATCCGCATGGCGCTATAGTCGCCCCAGCGGTTGGAGGTATCAGGCTGCGAACCGCTACCGTCGACTATCTTCACCTCAGCCTCGAGGTTGCCAAGTCCCAAGGGATCGTTGACCTGCCGTCCGGCCACATAGACCGACGGATAGGTCGCGGTGCCACCCGGGCAGGTGTCGCCACAGGACTTGCTGTACCCCAGGAGAATGTCGCCAACCTTGTCCCTGGCAACGGAACCCATCCAACGCCAGATCCCGTCGGGAGCGTACGTACCCTGCTGGAATACGCCCAGAGCGGTAGGTTGAACGGCCTTGATCGGCGCCGTGAACTCGAACCACCGCGGGCCAATGTTGCCACCCGAGGCGGTCACGTCAAAGTTCACCAGCCAGTGCTGCGCCGGCGCCGGCTTCGGCGGAGTCGCCAGCACGTTGGCTAACGGCTGGTCTTCCCAATAGGCGAAGCGATACATCAAGCGATCACCCAGAGAGTCGGCCAGGTCAGTGATGCCCTTCTGCGGAACGCAAGCGCCGCCGTAGGCACCATTGCAAGCAGGATTGAAGGTAGCGATGGCGATGAGTTGGTCATCATTGTCACCGGTAAAGCTGGCGCCCTGCGTCCAATCGCTCGGGTTGTTGATGTGCACTGAGTACAGCGACAGGTGAGAGTTGTCGATATCGCCCACGCTGCCAATCGCAAACTGGTCCTCGCCTCCCGGAGGCAGAGTCGGGGAATCAATGTCGGCCGGCAACAGGCTGTCGTTGTAGTTCGGCGAAATGCCGTACAGGTGGCAGATCTGCTCTGCTGTCTTATCGCCTGCCAGCATTTTCGTGCGGTTGTAGGCGCAGAATACTGGACCCTGGAATCCGCTGCCACCGGGACCGAAGTCGTTCCAGGTTTCGCCGTAGTTTACAGTCCAAATACCCCACTTGGGATAGTCGGGGAATCCGCTTTGGTACACCGGGAATTGATACAGGTAGTAGGTACCGTTAGCATCGTTGCTGGTTGAGATCGCGACGCAGACACCGTACGGAGAGACAAATACGTTCTGTGTCAGCAGCCAGCGATGGGCCTGGTTATCCCACTGGGCGATGATGTCACCATCATTGTTATTCGCGCATATGCCGCCGAGGGAAGTCCAGAGCGTGTTGCCCTCGATGGCGGGACCGCATGAACCCGTCTTAGTGCAAACCGTGTAAGAGACGTTTACCCACTGCACGATTTGGTTGTCGCCCACGGCCATGTTGGTGTCGGGAGGGGCGTCAGGAACGCTGTAATTGGGGAAGCCGTTGCCTACTCCCAGGAAGTCCTGGCCAACGCTGTAGTTGGCTCCGGCGGGAACGCTGCTCTGCTCCGCCCCATCCACTACCGGTCCGATCGGCCGTTTGGGGACACGACGAACAGGGAGGGATTGATGGAAGCCATACTGCGGCTGCTGCGGCAGTTTGGCTAGTTGATCGAGCCGCGGCGAAACCGCAAACCGGACAGCATGCTGAATGACCGTGTTGTTCTCCTGCGCGACGAGCGGCAGGCAGCATAGTACGAGAACGCCCAAGGCGAGCATGGACGTTCCAATGATTCTCGCTTTACTCATGGTTTTTCCCATTCTCCTTATTACTTCGTTACTGCTGGCCACGCGGTGCATTGGGTGAGACTTGCAAGGCGCAGCCCTTCGCAACTGGGGCAGAGGTTGGTTGGTTGAGCACAGTATCGTTTGCGAACCGATTAGCGTGATTTACTTTCTGTTGCTGTTGCCTGAAGTGGAGCCGGTATCTAGGCAGGTGGAGGAATTTAATCACACGCCGTTCCGGAAAGCAACTATTGATAACGTAGTAAACGTGCGGGCGAGACACGAGCACCTGGTCCTCATTACGTGTGCTCTTGGTTATAATTGCTGGACTTTATGTGGTTTTGTAGGGGATTGCGCCTTGCAAACTGCCGCGAGGCGATCCACATCTTTACGAAAATTTACAATTTCTCGGCAGTCGAAGCCGGCTTTTCGGGCAACTCCGGCGACATTGATCGCTCTCCGCAAGTCCTAGTACTCAGTACTACGTGCTACACTCGGAACTCGGTTACCGAGGACAAGCCAGAGTGCAAATCATTTGCCCCGGCTTGCCGAATTCACGAACCGCCTGACTTTCTCAAGCTCTCATGAAGGGGTAACACGTGCGACACAATCGCTGCGCATTCACGCTGCGCGTTTTGGGAATGCTGGCGTTGCTGGCGTGCTTTGCCGCCACGCTGGTGGCACAGCACACCGTTGTGCAGAAAAACGGCGCCGGAAAGATCGAGATGGACTACAACGCGGCCGAAAAGGTCACCGAGACGCGCACCATCGGTGCTGACGGTAAGGTTCAGCAGAAGGTTGACTACGAGTATCTTCCCGGATATTACGGTGCGCAGCAAACTGACACCACCTATTGGCCGAATGGCAAGGTCCGCAGAGTTGCGCGCAACACTTACGACCAGAGTTCAAACTTTACCGGCGAGTACATTCAGACCTTCGACGAGTCCGGGAAACAGATCGGCGGGCATAAGTTGACGCACGATCCGTGGACCAATATCTACCGCTGCAGCGAATGGAACACGGCGACACAGGCTTACAAAGACATCCCTTGTCCCGCAGGCGAAGAAGAGAGCGGCACGGGAGGTGAGCAGGTACGGAAGTTCACCTACGACGAGGTAATGAAGCATCTGGAAGCCGCACGAAAGGCTGCTCGGCTGGACGAGAAAAAAGAGCACATGCAGCCCAAGACTCTCGTGCAGCCGCCTATCACGATCATGAACAAGGAGGTCGGGCTGGTCTTGCCCGCTCAGGTGCAGCCCGGTGAGCGCGTCTCCGGCAGCGTAGTTGAAGATCCCGACCAGTATTCCGGATTCCCCGATGTGACGGTCACGCGCGTGACCGTTCCCTTTGAGTCCGCTGGCGAGGCCTCGTTGCTGTGGGGATGGAGCGTTGAGCTTCAAGGTGAGAAGCCGCAGCGTGCCAGTGGCCCGATTACCTTTGTCGTTCCTGACCGTGGTTCGGCACTGGAGTTCATCTTCCGGCAAAACGGAAATCCATCCCACTTCGTTTCGAAGACGGTCAAGCTGCCTGCGGGCGCGATAAAAAAGGAGCCTGTTCCGGCCACTTACAAAGCGGCAGCACTTTGCCTGAAGGGCGGCCTGTGCGCGGTGAGTGGCCCTTTCAGCGGCGACAGCAACCAGACCTTCGCCGCTTTTGAGGATCGTCCGGCCACCATCGTGGCTGAAACCGCCGCCGCCGCCTATATTGCCGTTCCGCAATTGACGGAGGCCGGCTCGCGGCCACTGTTCGTCTCGGAAGGGCAGAAGGTAGTTGCGCTCCCCGTCGCGGTTGGCGACTTCTTCATCAAGAATAATGGACGCGAGTTAAACGCCGGCCAGAACCTGATTTTGTTTCCCACCCTGGACGGCGCAGGCGATGTGCCGGATTCGCAGTGGCGGACCGCGAATTTTCCGCCCAGCAACCTGGAACTGGCGCGCCAGCTAATACCGGGATTCCAACTGCCCAAGGTCAGGCGCGAAAAGAAGCGGGAAAAAGGAGAGTCCGAGGAAAAGCGCGAGGCCGAGGAGAACAGAGGCGGAGAAATCCTGCTCGTCGTTAAGAACGTGACACCGGAGCAGATCTCCTTGCGCGGTTCCAAGAACGAGATGCTCGTCTTCCAGTTGAGCCACGAGGCCTTCAGCCGGGGCGAGTTCAAGTATGACCTCCTGGTGGAAGCCACGAAGGCGGGCAAGATCGACGTTAAGGGTTACGTCATCCCCTTTCTGGCGCCGGTTGCCGGACAGGAGTTTGCCCTCAAGGCTGAAGCGTCAGGGCAGTAGTGCATACATTTTTCGGCACTGTCCTAATTTGCCTTTGAAATTGGGGCAGTACCCATTTTTCCATTGCCCCAAACGGGAAGTCGATTTCATCGCAGACTTGCTTTCTGTTGACACCGGGGCGTGCGGTCACCGATAGTTGTTAGGCAATATAGCTATATGCCGGAAAGGGTTGTTCATTTGATTAACGTTTCCACGAATCGCATGGGCCAGCAATCGTTGCTGGGCCCTCTCGAAATTCAGGTGATGGAAGTGCTCTGGAGCGCCGGCGAATGCAGCGTGCGCGACGTTGTCGAGCAACTGGACCGCAAGCTGGCCTATACCACAGTGATGACCACGCTGGACAGGTTGTTCAAGAAGGGCCTGCTGGACCGCCAGAAAGCGGAGCGTGCGTTTCTTTATTTGCCCCGCATGTCTCGTCTGGGATGGGAGCGTCAGCGCGCCGGCGATTTGGTAGCCGGGTTGCTGTCCGGCTCGCAACCCTCACGCGAGCTTCTCCTGTCGTCACTGGTGGATGCAGTGGGGCAGCACGATGTTAGCCTGCTGGAACAGCTGGAAGAAAAGATCCGCAGAAAGCGCAAAGAGATGTCCCGGAGGATGCAGAGTTGAGTCTTACTTATACTTGGCGGTTGCTGTGTCTGTGCTGCGCCACCTTTTTTGTGCTTCATCTGGCGCTGGCGATGGCAACGCGACTCAGTGCGGGAACGGCTGTGCGTATGGCCGCTCGCATGAAGCCAAGTTCGGCGGCGCGGTTGCTGTTCTTCCTGCGTATCGCTCCCATGGCTCTCACCCTCTTCGCGTTACTGGCATTCTGCATCCCCAGTTATCTGTGGCTCGAGCCGCAAGCCGCAGGGGAGAAGGTTGGATTCGTCTGCGTCCTGATGGCGGGCCTAGGATCTGCAATTTGGGTCCTGTCCGTCACCCGGGTATTTTCCGCGGTCCGGGGAACGGTGCAATATCTCCAGCAGTGTGAGCGTCACGGGCGCCAGATTGAAGTGCCCGGTGAGCCATCCCCGGCGCTGCTGCTGGCTGATGAAACGCCAGTATTGGCCGTGGCCGGAGTGGTGCACCCGCGCCTGGTGATCTCGGAGCGCGTAATGAGCGGGCTCAATCTCGAACAACGGGATGCCGCCTTGCGCCACGAGCGTGCCCACCGCACGTCGCGCGACAACATCAAGCGCTTTCTCATTTTGCTTTCCCCCGATATGCTGCCCTTCTTCCGTACGTTCACGACCTTGGAGCATAGTTGGGCGAAGTTCACCGAGTGGGCGGCTGACGATCAGGCGGTCGAGGGAGATTCTCATCGCGCGCTGTGGCTGGCATCAGCGCTGGTGGCAGTCGCTAGGATGGGCTCCAAGCCTACGCTGTCGTATCTGTTCAGCTCCCTGGTGCACAATGATCGTGAGTTGACGGAGCGCGTCGATCG
The DNA here is from genome assembly GCA_963791975.1 of uncultured Acidobacteriaceae bacterium. Classification (GTDB taxonomy): domain Bacteria; phylum Acidobacteriota; class Terriglobia; order Terriglobales; family Acidobacteriaceae; genus Bog-257. Next base: position 9,071 of record CAWBUJ010000003.1, read on the forward strand.
TTTGCTGCGTCCCCAACCGAACTCCGGCAAGCCGGCGGAAGTGCTGGTTCCTTTCCTTACCAGCGCCGGTGCATTGTTGAGCGGCGCGATCGCGCTGGTGATGCTATGGCCGGGTACCCTGACGCTAGTGCATCGGGCGCTGGAGCGGCTGGTCCACTAACCGGCATTCGCCACTGGCGCCACTGGCGTCTTCAAGTCAGATATCGCTCCACAAAATCGAACAGCGACACCGCCGAAGCCGTCGCCAAAGCGGCGCCGCGTTCGGCGTCCTGTCCCGGTCGCGACGCCGGATCGACGATAAGGACGCTTCGCATCCCCAGTCGTGACGCGGCATCGATGTCGGCGAGAGTATCGCCCACCATCACACTGTTCCCGGCTGCTGCCCCGGGAAAATCGCGGAAAGCCTGCTCGAACATTCCGGGTAACGGCTTGCGGCAATTGCATTGGCCGTTGTCGTGGGGGCAATAGTAGATGGCGTCCAGATGAGCGCCATGTTCCGCCAGATACCGGCGAAAGCGGTCATGTAGGGCGTGCAAGTCGGCCTTCGAGTGCAGTCCTAGTGCGATACCACGCTGGTTGGTGATCACGATTGCCTTGCGCGCTGAGCGGTTAAGACGGGCAATGGCCTCGGCTACTCCCGGAAGCACCTCGAACTGTTCCCAGGCGGTTACGAACGCGCCGGCAGGGCTTCGATTCAGCACTCCGTCCCGATCCAGGAAAACGTAATCAATATTTGCGAAATTGCCGGTCCGCAGTGGCTTCATCAGGATTATAATTTTAAACAATAGTCGTCTCCAACAAGGTTCTGGGAAGACCCTCAACTCGTATTGCACGAGGAGAGTATGACGCCTTCTTTGAACCTGGATAGTGTCTTTACCGACGCCGTAACCGGCCACCTCGCCATCATCAACCAACTGGATGCGCAGCGTGCAACCTTCGAGCGCGTCGCCATCCGCCTTACACAATGCCTTCGGCAAGGGCACAAAATCCTATGGTGTGGCAACGGCGGCAGCGCCGCCGATGCACAACACCTGGCGGCCGAACTCGTAGGACGCTTTCGCAGCGAACGCCGGGCCCTGCCATCCATCGCTCTTACCTCCGATACTTCTGTGCTGACCGCCATCGCCAACGATTGCGGCTTCGCCGAAGTCTTCGACCGCCAATTGGAGGCGCTGTGTGTAACCGGGAGACGTCGTGATTGGCATCTCCACCTCGGGGAAGAGCCGCAATGTTTGCGCCGCTCTGCAGCGCGCCCGCGAACTAGGCGCATTCACCGTGGCCATGACTGGTGAGACTGGCGGTCATCTGGCCAGTTACGCCGACGAATGCCTGCGCGTCGCCTCCACCGATACCGCCCGCATCCAGGAAGGGCATCTCCTCCTCGGCCACATTTTATGTGAATGGCTGGAACTGGCAACCTGCATCTATAGCGCGGTTGCGGCCGTCCCGGCAGGTGTCGAGTGATTGCTGACCGGCGCGCAATTCTCGACCTCATCGAGTCTGGCTTTCGAAGGGCCCGAGTTCTGGTCGTCGGCGACGCGATGCTCGACAAGTATGTTTGGGGCGAAGTGGATCGCGTCTCCCCCGAAGCGCCGGTCCCAGTGGTGCGAGCGGCGTTGCAGGACGAGACACCCGGCGGCGCCGCGAACGTAGCCATGAACCTGGCGGGGCTGGGTGCTTGCGCTACCGTCTGTGGCTTCGCGGGCGGCGACTTGGAACGGGAGCGGTTGGAGTCGCTGTTGATTGAAGCGGGCGTTGAGCCCTCGTTGACCATCTCCTCCGGCTCACTCACCACGACCAAAATGCGAATTATCGCTGGCCATCAGCAGGTCATGCGTCTAGATACGGAAGCGCCGCCGGCTCATTCGGCCACAGCGTATAAAGACCTGCTGCAACGTGCTCTGGAGCTTCTCCCGGGCGTTTCCGTTGTAGTGCTCTCCGATTATGCGAAGGGTGTTCTCACCGGGCAGGTATGTCGAACTCTTATCTCGCGAGCGCGCCAGTTGGGCGTCCCAGTGCTGGTCGATCCCAAGAGTTTCGACTTCACGCGGTATCGCGGCGCAACTGCGATCTGCCCCAACCGCAAAGAGCTTGCCGCGGCCAGCGGCGAACCGTCGGCCGGGTTGGAACGGCTGCTCGCTGCCGGGCAGCACATGCTCGCTTCGCTGGAGCTCGAATTCATGGCGGTGACGCTGGGAGAGGAGGGAATCGCCGTCCTGCGACCGAATTCGCGTGTGCACGCTCCGTCGGTCGTGCGCCATGTGTACGACGTCTCCGGAGCCGGCGACACCGTCGCGGCGGTTCTGGCGTTGGCGATGTCCTGTGGTGTCGAGCTGGAAACTGCCGTCGAGCTGGCCAACATCGCAGCCGGGATTGTCGTGAGCAAGGTCGGCACTGTCCCGATTGGGAGCGATGAACTGCTGGTCGCGATCTCCGATGGGGTTGAGCTCTCCATGGATGAGAAGGTGCTGCCGTTAGATCGCCTGCTCGCGCATGTCACGGGTTGGCGTTCTGCCGGGCAACGTGTGGTGTTCACCAACGGCTGCTTCGACCTTCTGCACATCGGCCACATCACGCTGCTGGAGCAGGCGCGCCGCCTGGGTGACCGGCTGATCGTAGCTCTCAACAGCGACAGCTCGGTGCGGCAGGTAAAAGGGCCGCAACGGCCGGTAGTCGGCCAGCGGGAGCGCGCGAAGATCATGGCCGCGATCGGCGCGGTGGACGCGGTGGTCGTCTTTGACGAAGTCACCCCCTTGAAGCTGATCGAAACTTTACGTCCCGACGTTCTGGTGAAGGGCGGTGACTACACACAGGAGGATGTCGTCGGCGCGCGCGAGGTGCGCGCCTGGGGAGGCCGGGTCGCACTCATACCTTTGGTTGAGGGGGTGAGCACGACCCGGCTCATTGCGAAGTCGGCGGCAGGCGCCGGGACGGCTTCTATCCGGCAGTAGCAGTTTGAATCGAGCGCTGCTCCGCTCGATCACGCGATCTCAGAAGGGTCAAGTCACCTTGGAGAGGCGCAATGCTATCACCACTCTTCTTCTCTGTTCGCATGCCGACGCTACTGGCGAGTTTCTGGCGCGCCCGCAGCGGGGACACGCCCAAGTCGGGAACGCCCCGCCACGGTTGCGTCTCCATCATTATTCTTCGGCTAGACGCTCTGGGCGATGTCGTCATGACGACGCCGCTCTTTCGGGAACTTAAGCGCGCCTTTCCAAAGTCGCGCTGCACGGTAGTGGTGCGGAATGCCTTCCGGCCGCTGCTGCTGGCCAATCCTCACATTGACGAAATACTAACGCCCCCGGAGTTGAAGGTCACCTGGCTGCCTCAGCGCGCTAAGCAGATTCTCTCAGTATTACTGTTGCACTGGAGGTGCCTGCGCGGGCGCCGATTCGACATCGCCATCTCGCCGCGCTGGGACGTTGACGAGCATCTGGCGACCATGCTCTGCCTGCTGACCAACGCCTCCCACCGCGTCGGTTACACCGAGAAGGCGACGCCGCTAAAGCAACGGCTCAACCGCGGATTCGATGCCGCGTTCAGCGTATGCCTGCCCGCGGGCCCTGTTCGTCATGAAGTGGTGCGTAATCTTGTGGTCCTCGAAGCGCTCGGAGGCACCGTGCAGGACAGCCGTCTGGAGGTGCGACTGACGGAACGGGATCGCGAGGCCGCGCTGCGCCTCCTCGCCAATGTACCCGTGACCACCAGGCTGATCGCCCTTGGTATCGGCGCGCAAACCGTCGGGCGACGCTGGCCGCTGCAACGTTATGCCGAGTGTTTCAACCGGCTGGCCCAACAGTTTCCCGCGCGGCCCGTCATCCTTTGTTCTGCGGACGAGCACCAGATTGCAATGCGGCTGGCAAGCCTGCTCGACACCCCACCGATTGTCTTCAGTGGCGCACCTTTACGCCAGGTGTGCGCCGTGCTCGAGCATTGCCACCTCTTTCTTGGTAATGACAGCGGAGCCGCTCACCTGGCAGCGGCGGTGGATTGCAAAACCGTCGTAATCTCGCGTCACCCGCGACAGGGCAATCCAAACCACAGTAATAGTCCGCTGCGTTTCGGGCCGTATTGCAAGACGACGCGGGTTCTCCGGCCCGCGGCTGGATTGGACTCCTGCACCGATGCCTGTCAAATTCGCGAGCCGCACTGCATCCTGGCGGTCCCGGTGGACGAGGTCGTTTCGGCCGCACGCGCGCTGCTGAGCAACAAGCCGGCAGTCGCAGAGCGGCGCGGAAGGGCACTATTTCCGATTCGTCATCACGGGCGGGTGACTCAGGGGAGCCCGTAAAGCCCCCATCTTGTGCTTGTTGGACCCCGCGATGGATCTGCCTTTACCGGATAGGGAAGTACTCGATTGCGATGTTCACGCGTTCCCTCCCATCCCGCTTCCGCCGCATCGTCAGTGCAATCTGGTCGGGCGCGGCCGCTCGCCTGCTTTCCTCTCTGCTCACGCTGGTTTCTCTTCCGCTCGTCGTGCGGTATCTCGGAGCAGAGCGGTATGGAGTGTGGGCGACCATCACCTCCACCGTGATCTGGATCAATCTGCTGGACCTCGGCATCGCCAACACCCTGACCAACCACATTTCGCACGCCTTTGCCCTCGACGACAAACAGTTGGCAGCGCGCTACTTCACCAGCGCACTGGCGCTGACGGCTGCGGTTGCCGCCATTGCGGGCACGGCATTCGCCTTTGTTTTTCCGCGCATCAATTGGATCGCCCTCTTTAATGTCAGCGCCGGCGGCGGCGCAAGCGAGGTCAAGGCGACCGTCGCCGCGGCGGCGGTTCTGATGCTTTTTGGCCTGCCTTGTAATCTGGCGGCAAAGCTGCTCGCCGGCTATCAGGAACTGCATCGCAACAACTTGGCCATCTCCGCCGGAGCGGTCGCCAGCGTTGCCGGACTGGCCCTCGGCATTGTGCTCCGCGTTTCCATGCCGGTGCTATTTGCGATGTCGGCGGGATGGCTACCGCTTGCCGGCTTCGCGACCCTGCTCGTGACGGTCGCCTGGGCCAAGCCCTGGCTGTGTCCCCGCCCATCTCTTCTCGACCGCAGCGCTGTTAGGGAGTTGCTGGACTCCGGCTCTTCGTTTTTCCTGATTCAGGTGGCCGCCGTTGTAGTGTTCAGCTCCGACAACCTTGTTGTGAGCCATTACCTGGGTGCGGCCGAAGTCACGCCCTACAGCGTTACTTGGAGGCTGGTTGGTCTGGCGGCATTGCTGCAATCGCTCATCTTTCCCGCGCTCTGGCCCGCATACGCCGAAGCCTACGCCCGGCGCGACTACGAATGGATACGGCGCACCTTCGCACTCACCATGAAGGGTACGGTCGCGCTCAATCTGGCCTGCGTTGTTGTGCTCATGCTAGTTGGGCGGACGATCATACGCGTCTGCGCCGGCCCAGCCGCAGTGCCTACCCGCTCTCTTTTGCTAGCGATGGGCATCTGGGCGCTGATTAGCGGTTTCATGAGCGTCGAATCCTGCCTGCTGGCGGCGCTGAACCGCGTTAGGGAACAAGCGGTGCTCTCGATCATCGCCGCCATCGTCAACATTGCGCTTTCCATCGCATTGGTGCGGCATATCGGATCGCTGGGCGTAATCGGCGGAACGGTTCTGTCCTACCTGCTGGTTCTAGTGGCACCGCAGAGCGCGATCGTCCGCGGACTATTCAAGCGGGAGTTGGCGACGGAGGAAGCAACGCGCTCCTCGCCGAACGGCTCGGATCGGATTGCGGAAGCCGATCGGGTAGTCCAGAGCGCTTCTAGCGCCGCGTCAGAGATCGGGTAGTGCGGCGCTTTCAGCGCCGCGTCGATGAGGCTCATCAGTTCAGGCTTCAGCCTGCGAGGTGCTCACGACTAAGACCTATTTTGTGATCGCTTCCGCATACATGGACCTGAATCTCTTTCAGCGGCAGGAAACCGCGGATCTGCCGATTGATACGATTTTCAGGTATCGCGACACCGGAGAGTTTCTGGTTCATGAATCGTTGTCATGCCGAATCACATACACCAGCCGATGTCGGTTGACGACGACCATGCCATCGCGCTCGCAATGCAAATGGTTAAGGGAGGATTCTCGCATGCCTTGCGCGTAGCGCAACCGAAATCCCCCGTGGTGTGGCAACCGGGTTACTGCGAACATCGGCTGCGAGACTCGGATGAATACCGGCGGATACGCGCCTACATTCAAACGAATCCAGTACGCCGCGGATTGGCACAAGTTGTGAAAGCGTATCCTTATTCATTCCTCTTCCGCAACGTCGTTTCGTTTGCATGAAGTACCAGAGAGGCTAAAGCCCGAGCAGTTGGGAGCAACTCTGACGCAGGCCTCAAGGCCAGCACTACCCGAACGGAAGAACAGCGGACCGAGATTGCTCGCGACCCCTCAGCCCGCTAAAAAGGGGTTCGTCTGTCGCTCCCGCCCGATCGTCGTTAATGGACCATGTCCCGGCACGACGATGGTCTCATCCGGCAGCGCCAGCACCGGGCCATGCAACGACCGCATGATCTTCTCGTAGGAGCCCCCGGGCAAATCCGTTCGGCCAATCGAGCCAGCGAATAGCGTGTCGCCCGCGATCAGCTTTTTCTCGGGCGCAAAGTACAGGCAAATACTGCCTTCCGTGTGGCCGGGCGTGTGTATCACGTCCGCAACCAGGCCACCGGCGCTGATTTTGTCGCCGGTGCTAAGGCTGGCATCGATGGTGACCTTCTCCGGCGCGCTCATGCCGATCCACGCCGCCTGAACGTCCAGCATCTTAAGAAGAGCGTAATCGTTTTGGTTCAGAAGAATGGGCGCTCCTGTCAGCCGCTTCAACTTGGTGGCGCCGCCCACGTGGTCGATGTGCGCGTGAGTGACGACGATCTGCTTCACCGTCAGCCCGTGATGATGCACGATGGCCATCACGTCTTCAATGTCTTCGCCGGGATCGATGACCATAGCCTCCCGCGTGTGCTCGTCTCCGATCACCGAGCAGTTGCACCGCAGCGGGCCGACAGGAAAGATCTCGTGGATCATGCTCCCAAGCTATCACGAATTCCCTTTGCGGCAGAACGTCGGCTGGCCCTTCCGTAATCCGTCCGATAAGCGCCTAAGGGTGATGAGGAGAGTGCCGGAGAGGCCGAAAGGCGGCACAGGAAGGCACAGATTGTCGAGTGGAACCCCAAGTCAGGTTATGGCCATTCGAGCCAGAGTGCAAAATGAGCGAGAAGAGGCCAGCGATGCCTATGTCAGTTAAGAATTCGTTGTTCTCGCCGCCTCCGGTCAGCAGGCCGGCAAAGGCAGCAAACGCAGGGCACCCTGCCAGTTAGAGAAGTGTTTCCAACTCCAGCCCAACCGCAGCAGGGTGCGGCGCGCGTGATGCACTAATGAAATGGGAGTTCCCCCGGCTCTGTCGGGGAAGCATGCGAAGTCTAACAGATACGGGAGTCCATCCAAGAAACTCCTGGCGTGAGCCGCGAAGCACACGCAAAGGAGAAACTGGATGGACGAGTATGAAAGCTTAAGCCACTCGAAATGGGAGTGCAAATACTATGTGGTGTTTATCCCGAAGGAGCGCCGGAGGCGTTGGTTCGAGAGTACATCCGCACGCAGGAGGAAGAGGACAAGCGCTTGGGTCAGTTGAACATGTGGCGTTGAAGTGGCCACCCGCGGGTGGCCAAGAACATCGGGGCCGCGTTAGCGACCCGCACAGCCGCTTCGAGCGGCTCACAAACTAAAGCCCCAGGCTCTGCCGGGGGATACTTACTTTTCCCGGAGTATGGAAGATCAAAAACCGGAGTCGCTTGGGCCGCGCCGTAAGCAACTCCGGCGGCACGGCCAGCCGCCTCAACACGGTCAGCACCGCAGCCTTCGGCCGCGCATCGCGCGTACCCGGGAGTAGGGTTTTCCGCCGTGCAGGTTGGAGCGCTTTCAGCGGCGGGCCAAAGAGGTCTCGAAGCTGATCCGCAAAGCATTTCTGCGCGGCATCTCGACGCGCCGCATTTCGTCGCTTCCGGGCCCGCTGGTGGCGGGACGGTCCCAATGGCGCGCCGGCTACAGCGCGGTCTGCCGGAGCTGCTTGCCTTCTTCGCGTTTCCTCGCCACCTGTGGCGCAAGCTGCGGACCACCAACGTGATCGAGCGCTGCTTTGTGGAAGTGCGCAGGAGAACTCGTCCCATGGTCTGCTTTGTGAATGTCGACAGCGTGGACCGCATCATCTACTCCATCTTCCAGCGATTCAACCTGGAATGGAAATCCCGCACCCTCTCCGTATTACACAAGCAGCTTGACGTCACCGACGGATTACGGGCCCTTGAGTCGCGCGGCTTTCTGAAGTAAACTGCCCCAGCCTGCCGGACCGCGGGTAGTTTCATCGCCGGCGAACGGCGGAAAAGCGCTCGCGCTTGACGAATGGATCGCATCCAGTTCATCACGCATCGGGAGCACCGGATTCTGCTGGTGGACTTCACGGACTGCTCACCCGACGAGTTGGCAGCAGTCGCCGACCGGGTGCCGGAAACGGTCACGCACGAAGCGCCGGGCTCCGTCCTCATACTAGGCGACTTCAGCCGCGCGCGTTTTACCCGGGAGTCCGTGGAACATCTGAAGATAGCCGCCGCCTTTGACCGCCCGCACTTGAAGCGGTCAGCCTGGGTGCTGACCGAAAACCTGCCCAAGGCGCTCTACGATTCCGTCCGCAGCTTTTCTGCTCGCGGAATTCCCATCTTCGCCACCCGCGAGGAGGCGCTGGACTATCTGGCGAGTTGACGCTGCTAGGCCGCGGAGCTTCGTCGCAGAGCGTGTGGGTGAGCAGACTTCTCCCGAGTGCGCAAACAACTCTCCGGGGGAGATTTGCGCTTGCGAAAAGCCGATGCGACCTTTGCAAATCCACCGTGCAACCAGGGTACCTAGCACCCGCCGATTTGGCGCGTGATGGGGTGGAGCAGCGGCTTCGCAGTGAGCCTGGAGCGCAAGCCCCGGGCAGGTCGGGAAATTGACTCGAGCCGCTGAGCGGCGAGACGTTACCTACTTCTTCGGCGCAGCCGGGGCCGACTTCGCCGGAGCCGAGGAGCCGCCTCCCAGCACCGAGTGGCTGCGCGCCCCGGCGCGCGAGGCATAAACCGACAGCGTGACCGACGTCAGCATAAAGATGATCGCCGCCCAGGTGGTTGCCTTGGTCAGCACGGTTGCCGCAGTGCGCGTACCGAAAGCTGTCTGGCTGCCCATGCCGCCGAAGGCGGCGGCGATGTCGGCGCTCTTGCCGCTCTGCAGCAGGACTACGGTGATGAGAAACGCACAAACGGCGATGTGAATGACGGTAATCAGAACGACCATGTAGCTCCCAATTCTCGCTTCGGACGGCCTTGCGCTAGACATGCGCGCTCCGCCGAGAAATGTCTTGTATCTCTAATCATTACAACTACTTGGGTGAGGTATGGTGCGGAAGGGGGGACTTGAACCCCCATGCCTTTCGGCGCCACCCCCTCAAGATGGTGTGTCTGCCAATTTCACCACTTCCGCATAGTCCGGCGCAGCTAACACCGCCGCTTTCCAAGCAGAAACGTAAGGCTTGTTAAGTATAGCAAAACCGCATGAACTCAGGCGTAGCATGGCCCGGAATCTCAGGCCGGGGGCGAGATCGAAGCATGCTCATTCGGTTCTGTCCTCGTTCGGCAACGAGATTTTGTTTCGGCTGCCTCCGCCTGGGGAATCTGCACCAAATTCCGGCTGGGTAAGCTTCCCGATGGTCTAGCTTCCGATTTCGCGCGAGTCATTGGGCAGTTGGCTTTTCATCCGTTATCGATGTCGAAGCGGCACGCGCAGCGAGCGGGAAACTTGCCCGAAGAGCACCGCGACCCGTTTGATCGAATGCTGGTCGCGCAGGCAGAGGCCGAAGACCTCTCGCTGGTCAGCAATGAGAGCTTGTTCGACTCCTACGGAGTCAAGAGGATCTGGAAGCCCGGCGGCGATGCGGCCAAGTCGTCAACTCGGTGTCAGACTCGTTGCACCTCAATACTTCAGAATCTTCGTGAAGCTTGTCGGATCCAGACTTGCTCCGCCCACCAGCGCGCCGTCAATCTCTTCCTCGGCCATCAGCTCCGACGCATTGTCCGGCTTCACGCTGCCGCCGTAAAGAATCCGCAACCCGTCCGCGAATTCTTTGCCGAAGGCCTTCTCCGCCTCGTGCCGAATGACCAAGTGCGCATCGGTGGCCATCTGTGGAGTCGCAGTCTTCCCGGTGCCGATGCACCACACCGGTTCATAGGCGATCGTCAGCTTCGCCGCCTTGCGGGCAGATATGCCATGAAACGCGCGCAAGCACTGTCGGCGCAGCACGTCTTCGGTAAGCCCGGCCTCGCGCTCCTCTAGCACTTCGCCGACGCAGACGATGGGCGTGAAACCGCTCTCCAGCGCGGTCTTCAGCTTGTGGTTCACGGTGTCGTCGGTCTCGTTGAAGTACTGGCGCCGCTCAGAATGGCCGATAATGACGTGCGCCACGCCGACCGCGCTCAGCATTCCCACCGAGATTTCGCCGGTGAACGCGCCTTCTTTTTCCCAATGCACGTTCTGCGCTCCAATGGCGACATTGGAGCCTGCCGCAGCCTCGACGGCAGCGCGTAGGTCGACGAACGGCGGACAGACGACGATCTGGTCGCGCGTGTGGTGGGAGACCATGGGCAGAAATTCAGCGAAGAACGCCGTCGTCTGTTCCGGCGTCTTGTACATTTTCCAGTTGGCAGCAATGAGTTTCGTTCTCATAGGTGGGAGTCCGTTAGGGGAGGATCAAAGAATTGACTATACAGGGAGCGATAGGCGATGCGCGAGTGCTGATCTCTAGCCTGAATTATTCATCGGGATCTGACGCTTTGAAGAAGCCCGGCTTTTAGCCGTGCCGAATAGGCCGTAGCAGAGACCAGGGCTGAAGACACTGTGTCTCAACCTAGCGCTTGCGGTGAAGGAAAAAATAGGCGAGGAAAGAGTCATGCCGAACTACTTCACCTATTCGCCCGAGCAAGGCGAATTGTTCCCGCGTCATTGTGCGCGACGAGTTGCCCCGCCCAGTCATCTGTGCTTCTTGATTCACGAGCTGATCGAAGGGCTGGAGCTGAATCAGTCTGATGAGGCCCTACAGCGAAGAGGGACAGAAGCCTTACAGTCCACACCCGATGCAGAAGCTATGGCTGTACGGGTTAGCAGTGAACGCGCGCTCGACACGTAATCCGGAGCCGTGCGCAGGAGAATTCGGTTCGTTCTCTGGCGGGCGGACTGCGACCCGACCACAAGACGTTGAGCGAGTTTTTGGGGGGCATGGCGCAGCCATCGACCAGTTGTTTACCCAGGTGCTGGGATGCGCGGAAGGCCGGCACGGCGCGGCTGGGACGAGTGGCCATTGATTCGACGCGCGTCAAGGCCAGCGCTTCGCCGGATCGGCTGCGCCAGGATGGGTACTTGGGTTGCTTTCAAAGCAGGCCGCGTACCGATTTATGGGTGAGGTCGTAATCTCTTTTTCTTCGTGCTTCCTGTATCTCGGCGGTGAGCGCGTCTTTGCGGAGCGAACTTACCTGATGAAGTAGCCTGACACGCGCCACTGACTGTCCTTGTCCAGCATAACGATGACGGTTTCGACCGCAGGTTCCTTATTGATGAAGCTGGTGTTGTACTGGATGACGACGTACTGGCCGTCCGGCGCTCCGGGAAGAGTGGTCTTATATTGCGCCGACTTGAGGGTCCGGTCGAGCAGAGCGCCCAGCGGTTGACGGACCGCACTGATTTTGTGTTGCCATTCCTTTTCGGTTACGGCCGCCTTGAACAGGGACGAGGCTTCGACCCAGCTTTGCCCGTAGTCGCCGGAGTCGACGAACTTCAGCCATGACTCGGCGGCGGCTTCGGCGGCCTTGACCTTGGCGGTCTGGTCCTGGGCCATCCCGAGCGTGGCGAACAGCAGGGTGATAGCGATAAGGACGACGGAAAAGAGGCGCAGCTTCATAGGCTCTCCTGAACTGTTGAACAATGCTGAGCGTTCAGTATCTCCGATATCGCGCAAAGTGGAAACACTCTTCGCAATAAAATCTGCAACGGCCGAAACGCGGCCCATATCCGCTCCAGCCGGCCATTTCTCGTGTGTTAGATTAATGATTGTGGGCCCGTAGCTCAGTTGGTAGAGCAACGCACTTTTAATGCGTGGGTCGCAGGTTCGATTCCTGCCGGGCTCACCATCGGTAGACTTTCCCTCCCGAATTACCCTTCCTTCTGCACGTAAACCGCAGTCCCATACGCCAGCACTTCGGTGACGCCGTTCATGACCTCGGTGGCGTCGTAGCGCATTCCGACGACGGCGTTGGCGCCGAGTTCGCCAGCGTGCTCCAGCATGAGGTCGAAGGCATGTTCACGGGTTTCTTCGCATAGCTTGGTCAGCAAAGTGATGTTGCCGCCGACCAGCGTCTGCAAACCTGCGCCAATGGTGCCGACGATGGAGCGCGAGCGCACGATGATGCCGCGCACCAGCCCGAGATTGCGGACGATGCGATAGCCATCCAGAGTGAAGGCGGTGGTGACCATGTGGTGGGCAACGGCGACAGCGCTGCCAGGCGCGGCAGTAGCGGTGCTCATGCGAGTCTCCTCCGATGATTTCGAGGGCAGCATACCATGCCCGCATGGTGCTGCGCTGTGCACTTGGCCGCCGCTCCGCGTACACTCGCAATGGAGGCTCGGTGACGGACATTGAAGGCGCAATTGGGAGCCGATGATCGGCGCTTCGCCACGGTGATGGTCCTAAGCTTTGGGTTGGGGTTGGCGGTGGCGTTGGGGGTGTATTTGTTTTGGCGGTCGCACGCCGCGGTGATGCAGAGTGAAGCCGTGTTCAAGGCGGTCGCATTGACGGTTTGCCCGCCATTCATCCTGTCCGTCGCCATCGGTCCGCGGCCGGATTCCGGTCTCGAACTGGTCCTGACGGCTGGGACCATCCTGTTTGCGAATGCGTTTCTTTATGCAGGAGTAGCAGCGGGGCTTTACGCGGTGGTGACCATGCTGGGCCGGCGAAAAGGATAGCCGGTACAAGGGGTGCTTCACCCCGCCGGCTGCTGTTGGGTCATGCAGTGCAGCGCGCCCAGCCCCCAGATGAAATCGCGGCAATAGATAGGGACGATATCGCGTTCGAAGAAGACCTCGGCGAGTGTGTTGAGGGCGACGCGATCGTTGGGATCGCCGAACACGGGCACCAGGACCCGTTTGTTGGCGATGTAAAAGTTGGCGTAGCTGGCGGGGAGGCGTTGGCCCTCGAAGAAGACGGGGGCGGGCATCGGGAGGCGAACGATCTTCAGCGATTTGCCCGACTGATCGGTGCTCTGCTTCAGCCAGCGGAAATTGTCGCGCAGCGGTTCGCGGTTGATATCCTCAGGATCGCGCTCGTAGGCCGTGACCACGGTGCGCGGCCCGACGAAGCGCGTGATGTCGTCCACGTGTCCGTGGGTGTCGTCGCCGGCGATGCCGCGCTCCAGCCAGATGACCTTTTCGACGCCGAGGTAGTCGGCGAAGATGGCCTCCAGTTGTTCGCGCGAAACGCCGGGATTGCGTTGCTGGACGTCACTGAGCAGGCACTCTTCGGTGGCGATGAGCGTGCCGCAGCCGTTCACGTCGATGCTGCCGCCTTCCAGAACAATGCGCCGGACCTCGCCATCCACCTTGAGTTCCGGTTGCCATACCGGAAGGCGCAGACGGCGGGCTATCTCGGGCGCTACCGTCGCGTCAAGTTTCCAATCGTCGTACTTGGCCCAGGCGTTGAAGCGCCATGCGGTGGCGGCCACGGGAGGGAAGTCGCGCTTGCGCGAATCGCGACGCAGAAAAATGGGGCCGGAGTCGCGCGTCCACACGCGGTCGGTGGGAATCCGAAAGAAGCGAACCTCGCCGGCGGGCTTGCCCGGAGCTGCGGCCCAGGCAGGGAGGACGTGCGCGCGCACCAGAACGTCGCGCGCTTCCGCTTCGGCGAGTTCGTCCTCGACTAGGATGTTGACCCGCTCAACCAGCGCCAGGTGGCGGATGATTTCGGCGTAGATCCACGGCACGGTCTCGAACTTGCCCGGCCAGTCGCAGCGGTTGTGCGGCCACGCCATCCAGGTTGCTTCGTGCGGCTCCCACTCCGCGGGCATGCGGTAACCGAGCGCGGCGGGAGTTTGGGAGACCTTGTTGGAATTCTTCGGCACGGGCTTAGACCATGAACCTCTGCGTTAGAGGCGCATAAGCATCCACGCGGCGATCGCGCCAGAAGGGCCAGTTGCGGCGCACGTCTTCAATGCGCGCGAAGTCCACTTCGGCGAGCAGAACTTCTTCCTTGTCCTGCGAGGCCTGGGCGATCACCTGGCCAAAGGGATCGGCGATGAATGAGCCACCCCAGAACTCCAGACCTTTGCCCGGCGCCTGGTTGCCGCGAATGTTGCCGGTCTCGAAGCCGACGCGGTTGGGCACCGCGACATAGACTCCGTTGGCGATGGCGTGCGCGCGCTGGATGGTGCGCCAGGCGTCGTACTGCGCCTCGCCGTATTGCGCTTTCTCGTCGGGATGCCAGCCGATCGCGGTGGGATAGAAGAGCACGTTCGCGCCCTGGAGCGCGGTCAGGCGCGCACCCTCGGGATACCACTGGTCCCAGCATACCAGCGTGCCGAACTTGCCGTAATCGGTTGCGAAAGTTTTAAACCCGAGATCGCCGGGCGCGAAGTAGAACTTTTCGTAGTACAGAGGATCGTCGGGAATGTGCATCTTGCGGTAGATGCCCTGCAGCTTGCCGTCTGGGGCAATGATGGCCGCGGTGTTGTGATAGATTCCCGGAGCGCGCCGCTCGAATAGCGATGCAATGATGGTGACCTTCAACTCGCGGGCAACTGCACCCAGGCGCTCGGTGGCTGGGCCGGGAATGGGTTCGGCCAAATCGAACAGGGCCACGTCCTCGCGCTGGCAGAAGTATTGCGTCTGAAAAAGCTCAGGCAGACAGACGATCTCTGCGCCTTTGGCGGCGGCGTCGCCAACGTAGACGATAGCGCGCTCCAGGTTCTGCTGCGGCTCCGGCGTGCATGACATCTGCACAATGCCAATCTGAAAATTCCGGTCTGGCAACGTTCAACTCCAGGAAAAATCGATTCAAGAATAGCATCCCGCACGCGGAGATCCGGCGCGATGCCGCGATTGTTAACGTACGATGAATGGCCGGTCGTTGACGGAGTCCGTAGCGACCCTGTAGCTTCGATTGTTTACCGTTTCTACGCTGTCATTCGGACTCAGTGGACGCGCCGGGCATCCGCGCTTCCCGGGAAAAGCAGGTCCCTCGAGTCGGACTAAAGTCCTCGTTCGGGATGACAACAATATGGGATTACGATGGCACGGCTAACCCTGTGCCCCTTCAAAGCAGGTGAAACTTGAGCGACGAACATCACGAGTCTCATGGCGAAGGCATTGAACGCGACCTGCACGATCCCATCGCCGACAAGCTGATACCGCTGGAGCCGCTTGACCTGTCGAAGATTGCGACGGTGGACGATCTGGTGCGCGCCATGGGGAACACCGCCTTCACCGGGCGGCAGGTGGGTGAAGGCGCCGATGTGCTGGAAGCGATGGCGCGCGACAAAGAGTGCTTCGTGGTCATGACGCTGGCCGGCGCGATGACCGTCGCCAAGCAGGGGCTGGTGGTCGCAGACCTCATCGATCACGGCATGGTGAACGCTGTCGTCTCCACCGGCGCGTTGATGGCGCACGGACTGGTGGAGGCCGCCGGGCGCTCGCACTTCCGTTACGACCCGAAGATGAACGATGTCGAGCTGTACGAGGCGGGTTACAACCGCGTGTACGACACGTTGGAGCCCGAGACGAACCTCGACTTCGTGGAGCGCATCGTTGCGCAGATTCTGAAGAATTGGGACGCCAGCGAAGTGGTGGCGTCGCACAAGCTGAACCGCGCCATCGGCAAGCATCTCAGCGAGAACGTGAAGGAGCGCGGCATTCTGAAGTCGGCGTACGAGAAGAAGGTGCCGGTGTTCGTGCCTGCGTTTACCGACTCGGAGATGGGCCTGGACTTCGCGCTGCACAACCGCATGCGCCGCAAGAACAACCTGCCACTCCTGCGTTACGATCCGTTCGAAGATCTGGAATATTTTGCCGAAACGTTGCTGAAGCAAACCCGGCTGGGCATCTTCACCATCGGCGGCGGAGTGCCGCGCAACTGGTCGCAGCAATTTGGACCGTTCATCGAGCTGCGCCATCGCCGGGGCGGGGAAGACCTGCCGCTCAAGCGTTATCACTATGGGCTGCGCATTTGTCCAGAGCCGGTGCACTGGGGCGGATTATCGGGCAGCCCCTACAGCGAGGCGGTGTCGTGGGGCAAATTCGTGCCCAAGGAAGAAGGCGGCAAGTTTGGCGAAGTGTTTGTGGATGCAACGGTTGGGTTGCCGCTGATTGTGGGAGCGGTGCTCCAGCGACTGAAAGGCAGGGGCTAGGGGCTAGTGGATAGTGGTTAGTAGAACCTGCTCGGGCGGCCAGTCTGAGCGAGTCTCGCGTTAACAAGCCGTTAGAAAACCAACCCCTGGTCCCTGGTCCCTGTCTCTACTGTTCGTGGAGAGGAAGACGTAGAATTGGGCGGGAGGTTCCCATGAGCTCCATGCAAGTTATTCAGGACTTCCTGGCCCAGAAGCGTGTCGCTGTAGTGGGCGTTTCGCGCCAACCGAAGGATTTTTCTCTCGCACTGTTCCGTGAACTTCGTAAGCGAGGATATGACGCCGTACCGGTGAATCCGCAGGCGAAAGGAATTGATGAGCAACCATGCTACGCGCGCTTGCAGGCGGTCGACCCGCCGGTGGAGGGCGCACTCTTGATGACCTCACCTGAGGTCACGGACAGTGTGGTGCGAGATTGCGCGGAGGCCGGCGTTAAGCGGGTATGGATGTACCGCGCCGGTGGCTCCGGAGCGGTCAGCCCACAGGCGGTGAAGTATTGTGAGGAGCACGGTATTGCCGTGGTGCCGGGAGAGTGTCCCTTCATGTTCTTCACGGGAGGAACGTGGTTCCACCGGTTTCACGGCGTGTTGCGGAAGGTGGTTGGCAAGTATCCGAATTGATCTGGTAACACCGTTCCGGCTCCGGTTCAGGCCCGGCAAGGTCTAAATCCCGGAGCCGGCGCGGGCTTCCGCGGAACTTGTGTGGTCGCTGTCGCCGACTAAAGTCGGCGCCCAGTTTATCGACAACCTACTCCGCTTTACGCGGCGCTTCAAGCGCCTGTTACGAAACTCGGCTCGCCGCTACGCGGCCCACCTGACCAGGGGCTTGCGCCCCTGGCTCACAGCAAAGCCGCCGCCGCGCGGCTAGAGCATTTTCGAAGTTACTGTGGCCCCGTCCGGTACGGGTAGAGCGGCGCTTCAGCGCCGCGTCCGAGGTGCGCAATAAATCTTTGGGGTTTTGGTGGTCATCTTCAATGACCACCAAAACCATGCCTTAATGGGACCGGCCTTAACGCCGGCCTGAAGGCCGGCTCTACCGGTCTACAGCAACCCTGAAAATGCGTAATTGGGTGGCCCTACCCTCGCTTTGTTCCACTCCAAGAATTGCGATCATAGTTTCGTAACAGCCGATGAAGCGCCGCACTACCCGTCCCAACCCTATTACAGTAATTCCTAAACGAGCCTAGCCACCGCCTTTCCCACCGCACTCGCGGAATGTCATGTTCTGTGCTTGGCTACCGGTGTTACGTTTCCAATCGAAGAAAAGTTCAGCGTACGACTTGGTGATATAGTCTGCGGGCGTTACGCCAAGCTCGCGGGCGATGGTATCGATCCAGCGCGACTTGCCTTCGATCTCGGCGAGTTTGCCGATAGGGGTGCGATCGAGTACGACATGGCCTTTTCCGTCGCTCCACTCGGCGCGAAATTTCTCGTACTCAAATACTGGCAAATAGCCAAGCGCGCATAGTATGGCGTCCATCTGGTGGCCATCGGAGACACCGGTCTCCAACTCGCCGCGCGACTTGTGGCGTCCGAGCTTTACCTTGGCTTTGTGGGTGAGCCGCCACTTGCCGCCGTAATCGCGCAGGCGCAGCAGTTCGCCCTTGCGGCGGAGCTTCTCGCCAGGCAAATCGTAAAGCGTATTGACCTCATGCGTGGACGGCGTCTGTTCGCGAAATCCCAACTCGCGAAGTTTTGCTTCGACCGCACTGCGACTGGCGACGAGAAACTTGATTTCGACTTCTTGCGGAGCTCGCATGGGGGAAGTGTAAATCAGTGGATAGTGGCCAATGGATAGTGGCTAGCGCATGGCGCCAGCGTTTCAGGTGCAGCACGAGTACGTTGGCCTTCTAGGCGTAGGGTAACTCGCCTGCAATCCTAATTCCACCCAGCTAGTCAACCAGCGTCACGGCGCCGGTGCCCAAGTCGTAGTAACCAGCCACAACCTTCAGCTTGCCTTCTTTCACCAAGCCTGAGACGACGGTCGATGCCTGGCTCAGGAGGGTCGCCTGTATCTTGGCATTCGCCTTGGTGGCCGCTTCCAGATTGGTCCCAGCCTGGTCAACCGCGGGTTGGATGTGCGGGAACAGCGCGCTGATCTGACCGGGAACGCTTTTGGCTTTGATGGTTGCGCTTACCGCTCCGCAATTGGAGTGTCCCATCACCAGGATTGCTTTCGTTCCCAGCACGGCGGCGCCATATTCAAGACTGGCGATGATCTCCGGGGTGATGACGTTTCCCGCAACTCGCGTGACAAATAATTGGCCGATACTTTGATCGAAGACAAGTTCGACGGGCACGCGAGAATCTGCGCAGGACAAAACCGCCGCGAAGGGCTCCTGCTTTTCCGCGGTCTTTTGCTTGAGAATGGCAAGATCGTGGTCACAGGAGCTCAGTTTCCCCGACCTGAACCGTTTGTTGCCGTCCATGAGTTCGGCCAAAGCCGCATCGGGCGTGAGAGTGCTCTGCGCCCGCGCAGGCAAAGGGGCTACAAATTCCAGACCAGAGGCGAGCAAGCCAGCCACAGTTGCGGTTGCGCCTGTTTTCAAGAATCGCCGTCTGGATGGTAGCTGTGGCAAAGGAGACGAGTTCATTTTCAGCCCTCCAGTGAGAAACTTCCGCACGCAAAGCGCGTCGGAATGCGCTGAAAACTATACACCACTTCAGCGTCCGGTAGGCTAGAGCCCATCACATAAATACTGGAACGGTCAAAGCGAACCACACCACGGGCTAAAGCCCGGTGTTGAGCAGACCTTACCGGCACAGCTGAAGCTGTGCCCTTTCAAAGCTGATTCATGAGATAGCTTTTAACTTTCGCGCTCTACGACGAACTCGGGCACCCAGAGCAACACACGTTTGATTTCTGAGTCGGGGAAGGTGCAGATGGCCTCGCGCGCCTGGTTGGAGAACTCGACGGCGCGCGCATAGGCGGCGTCAATGGAACCGTTGCGCTGGAGAATCGCCACAATGTCTGCGGGCGTGATGCCGTTAAAGCCGCCGTTGCTGAGAACGGACTGGATGGTCTCACGCTCCTCGGCGGTACAATGCTCGAGGGCGTGGAGCACTGCCATCGTCGCTTTTCCTTCGCGCAGATCGCTGGCAACCGGCTTGCCCAGGACCTCCTCCGACGCAGTGAGGTCCAGCACGTCATCCACAATCTGAAACGCCATACCCAGGTTGCGTCCGTAATCGGCGAGACGTTGCTGGTCGGCCGCACTGGCGCCGGCGAGAATCCCGCCCAGCTTCATGCACACGGAAAACAGGCACGCCGTCTTGCGATAGATCAGCTCGAAGTGCTCATCCATGGTGATGGCTTTCCCGAGACGTTCGATCTGGAGCAGCTCGCCTTCCACCATGGCCTGGGTGAGCTCGATGAG
Organism: uncultured Acidobacteriaceae bacterium; assembly: GCA_963791975.1. GTDB lineage: Bacteria > Acidobacteriota > Terriglobia > Terriglobales > Acidobacteriaceae > Bog-257. Next base: position 28,898 of record CAWBUJ010000003.1, read on the forward strand.
GGTGTCGAGAATCTGGAAATTGCGCTCCTCCACCGCGATCTTGAAGGCCTGCATGTAGAGCCAGTCGCCGGCCAGCACGCATTTAGCGTTGCCCCATTGCGTGTTGGCGGCGGGACGTCCGCGGCGGGTTTGGGCTTCGTCGATGATGTCGTCGTGGACCAGGGTGGCGGTGTGAATGATCTCGACCACGGCCCCGAGCTTGATGGCTCCGTGGCCGGTGTAGTTCATCAGCTTGCAGGACAGCAGCAGCAGGGCGGGACGCAGGCGTTTGCCGCCACCGGCGCGCAGGTGCTCGCCAATCTCTGTAATCGCCCGCACGCTGGAAACCGTGTCGCGGCCGAACTCGCGCTCGATGGCGGCAAGATCGTCGTGCAGCAGGTCGAACACTTCTTTGGCGTTATGGGTTACGGCTGGATTCAATGGTCGCCCCGTCAGTTGGACCGATAATTTGTGAACTGCATGTCGATGCCGAAATCGCTCTGCTTGAGCAGGGCGATGATTTCCTGCAGCGTGTCGCGGTCTTTGCCGCTGACCCGGACCAGGTCACCCTGAATGGCCGCCTGCACCTTTTTCTTCGAGTTCTTGATGACCTTTACGATCTCGCGCGCCTTTTCGATGGGAATGCCCTGCTGCATGGAGATGCGCTGGCGCACCGTCGATCCGGCGGCGGGCTCGATGGCGGCGTAGGTCAGCGCCTTCAGCGGCACCCCGCGCTTCACCAGCTTGCCCTGTAGGACGTCATTCACGGCCTTCAGCTTGAAGTCGTCGGCGGAGGTGAGCACCAGCGCTTCTTTTTCGTCCATCTGGATGTCGGACTTGGAGTCCTTCAGGTCGTAGCGCGTGTGAATCTCCTTCAGCGCCTGTTGAATGGCGTTGGACACTTCCTGTAGATCTACCTTGCTGACAATGTCGAAAGATTCGGCCATACGCAGTCAGTGTAACAAGAGAAGGCGTAATTTCTGCAATCGCGCCAGCCATGCAATACCTACAGGCTATCGCCCGTAGCACCTTAGCTCGATTTTTTGATTGCGAAGAAACTGAGGAAGTTTTGCGAAGTTTGTTGCCCGATCTCTTCGGAGGAGGCTCCGCGCAGCGCCGCGATCTGCCGCGCCGTCTCCACCACAAAGGCCGGCTCGTCGCGTTTACCACGATGCGGCACGGGCGCGAGGTACGGAGAGTCAGTCTCGATGAACATGCGGTCGAGCGGCACCATGGACGCAGCGTCGCGGATGTTCTGCGCTTTGGGATAGGTGGTGTTGCCGGCAAAAGAAATCACGAAGCCGAGATCGAGCGCGGCGCGCGCGTGCTCGATGGCGCCGGTAAAGCAGTGCAGCACACCGCCGAGGCCGCTGGAGGCCCAGTTCTCGCGGAGCAGGCGCAGCAGGTCATCCCACGCATTCTCGCTATTGTGCGACGGCCGGCAATGAATGACGATGGGCAGCTTCGCCGTTCGGGCCATCTCCATCTGCTGGAGGAAGACGCGCTGCTGCACGTCGCGCGGCGAGTGGTCGTAGAAGTAGTCGAGCCCGATCTCGCCCCAGGCGATCACCTTGGAATCGCGCGCGAGTTGCTGCAACTGGTCGAAGTCTTCCTGCTTCGCCAGTGCGGCCTCGTGGGGATGAATGCCGACCGTGGCGTAAACGCCTTCGTACTGGGCTGCGAGCTTGACGGCGCAATCGAGCGTTTCCGTGCCGGGACCGTCGCCATTGCCGATGGCCAGGATGGTCGTCACGCCGGCTTCTTTCGCGCGCGCCAATACTTCGGCGCGGTCGGAGTCGAAGCGCTTGCCATCAAGATGGGCGTGGGAGTCGGTGAACATAATGAATGCTATTCGCCTTTCGCTCTTCGCTTTTGGCGTTTTCAACCTTGGATTCCAATGGCCGCCCGGAGTAGGAAGGCGTTCTCTGCCTGGCGAACGGCGAAAAGCGAATAGCGAACGGCGGCCTACCTCAGCTTCGCCCCTACCGGCACATCCTCCAGGAACCCGGCCAGCACGGGCTGGCCGTCGTCGCCGAGCGATGCCGCCACGATCATGCCGTTGGATTCCAGTCCGCGCAGCTTGCGCGGCTGCAGGTTGGCGACGATCACTACTTTGCGCCCGACGAGTTTCTCCGGATCGTAAGCTTTGGCGATGCCGGCGACGATCTGGCGGACCTCGGTGCCTATGTCAACTTCCATGCGCAGCAGTTTGTCGGCGCCTTTCACCCTTTCGGCGACCTTGATCTCGCCGACTCGCAACTCGACCTTCAGGAAGTCGTCGATGGTGATCTTGTTGTCCAAGGAGGTTGGTGTCGTCGCACCCACCCTGTCGCCAACTACGGGCGACAAGGGTGGGGCACCCGGCTGGGCACCCGGTGTGGCGGCTTTGGTCTCACTCTCGGCGGTCGCGCCCTCGGCGGAGCGTTGCTGTTCCATTTGCTGCATCCTTTCGATCATGCTCTTGTCGACGCGCGGAAAGACCGCCTGGACTTCGCCGAGTTTGGTGCCCAGTTGCAGTTGTCCCCAAGCGAGTGAACACAGGTCAAACTTGTCGATCTCGCCGAGACCAAGCTGGCCCCAGATGCGCGCCGTGGCGTCCGGAATGACAGGATGCACCAGCGCGGTTACAATGCGCAGCGCCTCGGCCGATGTATACAAGATGGTGGCCAGACGCGCGCGCGAGTCCTGGTCTTCACGCTCGGCAACGGCCCAGGGCTCATTCTCCACAATGTACTTGTTCACCGCGGCCACCAGCGCCCATGCCGTTTCCAGCGCCCGCGAAAACTGGAACTGCTCAAATTGCGTGTGGAAGTCGGCAATCGTTTGTCCGGCCAGGTGGGCGATGGCCTCATCTGCGGGTGCGCGGACGCTAGCCGATGGGTAGGGCACCTCGCTGTCGAAGTAGCGGGCGATCATGGACAACGTACGGCTGGCGAGATTGCCCAGGCCGTTCGCCAGGTCGGAGTTGAAGCGCCCGACAAGCGCGTCGAAGCTGAAGGAGCCGTCCTGGCCAAAGACGATTTCGCGCAGCAGAAAGTAACGCAGCGCATCCTGCCCAATGGTATCGAGAATGGTTTCGCTGCGCACGATGTTGCCGCGCGACTTCGACATCTTGCTCTCTTCGAACAGCAGCCAACCATGCGCGATGATCGACTTCGGCAAGGGCAAATCGGCGGCCAGCAGAAACGCCGGCCAGTAGACGCAATGGAAGCGCACGATTTCTTTGCCGATCATGTGCACGTCAGCCGGCCAGTAGCGCTCCAGCTTCTGCTGGTCGGCCGGATCGTCCGAGCCGTAGCCGAGGGCGGTCATGTAATTCGCCAGCGCATCCAGCCAGACGTAAATCACATGCCTGGGATCGTTGGGGACGGGAATTCCCCACTTGAACGACGTCCGGCTGACGGAGAGATCGCGCAGCCCGCCGCGCACGAATGCGATCACTTCATTGCGGCGCGTTTCGGGGCGAATGAAGTCCGGATGCTCGCTGTAATACTTCAGCAGCGGCTGCTCCATGGCCGACAGCTTGAAGAAGTAGTTTTCCTCATGCACGGTTTCGGTGGGGCGTCCGCACTCGGGGCATGGCGCGCCGGGGCCGACGGCGTCAACGTACAGTTCGTCGAAGACGCAGTACTGGCCGCTGTACGAGCCCTTGTAGATGTAACCGCGCTCCTGCAGGCGCGTGAACAGGGCCTGTACGCCGCGAACGTGACGCGGTTCGGTAGTCCGGATGAAGTCGTTGTAGGTGATCCCCATGCGGTCCCATAGCGCGCGGAACTCGCCGGAGATCCTGTCCACAAACTCGCGGGGCGAACAGCCGGCGGCCGCCGCCGAGCGTTCGATCTTCTGCCCGTGTTCGTCGGTGCCGGTGAGGAACCAGGTGTCCACGCCCATCATGCGTTGGCGCCGCGCGATGGCATCGCACACCATCGTCGTGTAGGTGTGGCCGATATGCGGCCGGGCATTCACGTAGTAGATGGGCGTGGTGATGTAGAACTTCCCGGGCTTATCCATGCTTTCGGTCCAGATACAAGCGGATGGCTTCCTGCATCACGGCCTTCAGCGGAACATGATGCTCGACGGCGATGCGCCGGCAGTCTTCGTACTCAGGCGCGTACTGCGACACCGTGCCGTTAAGGTTGGCGACCTTCATTCGCACCTCGCCCCAGCGGGTGCTGACGGCTTCATGGTGGCGCGGCAAAACGTGGCGCTGCTCGCGACGGGTGCGCACCCCCAGCGTGCTGCTCTCGCGGAACAACAGCGCCCGCAACTTCTCTTCCTGGTCGGGATGCGCGAGGATCGTGAGCAGCGTGCCGGGCCGGTTCTTTTTCATCTGCACCGGCGTCGTGAAAACATCGTGCGCGCCCTCCGCCAAGGCCAGATCGACGATATAGCCGATGAGTTGGGGATTGAGGTCGTCAAGATTCGCTTCCAGGACCGCAATCTCCTCTTCGGCGAAACACGTCGAGGCCCCGTTGCTCTTGAACGTCATATCCTGCGCCTCGCCCACGCTGAGCCGCAGCACGTTAGGGTAGCCAGAGAACTCGCGCGCTCCGGCGCCGTAACCGATTTTCTCGGTGGTCATCATGGGCCGTGGTCCGAAGCTTGAGACTAACACTTTGACGATGGCCGCTCCCGTCGGGGTGACTAGTTCCTTCTGGATATCGGCGGAATAAATCGGCGCGCCTTGCAGCAATTCGAGCGTGGCCGGCGCGGGGACGGGCATGACACCATGCCCACAAACTACCGTGCCGCTGCCGAGATTGAGCGGAGAGCAAACGAATTGTTCGACGCCCAGCGCCTCTGCGCCAACCGCGGCGCAGACGATGTCCACGATGGCATCGGCTGCGCCGACTTCGTGGAAGTGAACCTCGTGGATGGCTACGTTATGGACCTTGGCTTCCGCCGCGGCGAGCGCGGTGAAGATAGCCCTAGAGGTCTGCTTCGCGTGATCGTTGATTTGCGCCTGTTCGACGATGCACAGAATGTCGCTCAGGCCGCGAGCCCGACGGCCACGCTCGTCCTGGCTCGAAGGGCTGCGCCCATGCGAGTGAACATCGTCCGAGTGGGTATGCGCTTCGTGCGAGTGACGGGCCCAGAACTCCTCGCGCGGCAGGTCCCTCTCACCGTTCACTACAACGTCCAATTTCGTTGCTGAAATGCCTGCGCGGCCCACGCGCGAAAGCTCCAGAGTAGCTCCAAGGCCCAGCCCGGCGACGGTCTTCTGGAACAACTCGAACGGAACCCCGGCGTCGAGCAGCGCACCGAGAAACATGTCGCCACTGATACCGGAGAAACAATCGAGATAGGCAATACGCATGGGAGACGCTCAAGGACAGCAGAGATTTCATCATAGGTAAGCGATGATGGAGCGTCAAACGCGGCGCGCAGCAGTAAACGCGCAGCGGGGAGGACGACAGTCGGTTTCTTCAGCAGCGGGTCAGATGTTTTGTGATTACGACACCTCCGTGGCGATCTCGCCCCCGAGCCAAGCTCACTGATGTTGACCGCCCGACTGCGAACACAGCGCGCAGGGCGGGGCACTGGGCGGCGTGGAGATCACAGCATTGAAGCCGGTTGAATCGTAATAGAAGGCACCGTCGGCATTCACACCGAAGGAGATGACGTCTCCCGCTCTCAAAGCGAGTTGTGGGAAAACGAAGTTCTCCCGGCCGCCAATCTTACTCGGAGGCTGCGCCGGCGGCCCCAGAAGTTCTCCCCTGAAAAGCGGCGTGCCGTTACGGTAGACCAGCCCGATGATGCCGGTCGGATTCACCGCATCGAGTATCTCGAAGTATCCGTAGATGCTGTAAGTTCCGTCAGCCGCGACCGTCCACTGCACGATGGAATCTGCGGGTTCCCAATCGGGCGCGGGGTGGACGAGAAGAGCGTCAGGGGGAACAACTACGCCATAACAACAATAAAGCCAGCCCCCCGTTATGTTGGCCGCGACCAGAGGATCGTAGTAGTAGAGGTTGCCCGACCAGCAAACAAAACCTTGCGTGTCCCAAGCCGGGTCGCAACTCGTGGTGTAGGTCGTGTACAGCGTGAAAGAAGCTCCGGTAACCCCGGAACCGTAGCTCCAGGCGCCGTTGGGGTTGGACGGAGCAAAATCTTTCCTTGCATCCCAAGTCTGAGCAAGGCATGAAACGGTCACAATCCCTGACAACATCAGGAGAAGAGGAATATATTTGCGAGAGTTCATTGGAAACCTCCTTCAACCGACGCTGGCACCGATATTCGCCGTTCGGCGAGCATTTGTCGGTGACGTGCGGCACAGGTGAATGGGCGATAAGGAGAAGTGCGGAAGATTTAAGTCGCGTTGTGCCCAGTATAAAAAGAGGTTTCAAACTGAAACAGTGACGATCTGCGGTTTTGCTACAATCGCGCATTCCGATCACCATTTAAGACACTAGAGAAACTCAAAGGCGAAGAGCGAAGAGAAAAGTGGCATGTATCTCGAACGCCAAAAACAACTTGCCGACGCAGTGCGCGCCTTCCTCCGCGAGAAGTACCAGATCGAGCTGGCCAATGTGGTTATCGACCAGCCGCCGTCGGTGGAGATGGGCGAGTTTGCCCTGCCGCTGTCGTTCGAGTTGGCCAAGCGGCTGCGCAAGCCTCCGCGCAAAATTGCGGAGGAGATTGCCGCCGCGATGCCGCTGCCCGATGGCTTCGAGAAGCTTGAGGTCGCGGGTGCGGGGTACATCAACGCTCGTCTGAAACGGGATGTGGCGGCGACCGCGCTGGCACGCGGCGCAGCGCAACGTGAGATCGTCAGCCACGAAGGCGAAGGCGCAGCCAACGTCAGCGGCAAGATTCTGGTGGAGCACACCAGCATCAATCCCAACAAGGCAGCGCACATCGGTCACCTGCGCAACGCCATTCTTGGTGACACCTTCGTCCGCCTGCTGCGCGCGGCCGGGCACACCGTCAACGTCCAGAACTACATCGACAACACCGGTGTGCAGGTGGCCGATGTTGTGGTCGGCTTCACCCATCTGGAGAAGAAATCGAAGCGGGAAATTGCCGAGATGATCGCCTCCAATCCGCGCTTCGATTACTACTGCTGGGACCTCTATGCGCGGGTCTCGCAGTGGTATGAGGCGGACAAAGAAAATCTTAAAGTTAGACTTGAAGCCTTGCATGCCATCGAGCAAGGAAATAATGAGATGGCAGAAATAGCCGAGCTGATCTCTACGGCGGTTTTGCGGCGCCATCTGGAGACCATGGACCGGCTCGATATCGAATATGACTTCCTGCCGCGGGAAAGTGAAATCCTGCGCCTGCACTTCTGGGAGTCAGCCTTCGAGCTGCTGAAACAGAACGGCGTCCTTTACTTCGAGACCGAGAGAAGGAACAAGGGATGTTGGGTGATGAAACGGCCCAAACCCACCCTGTCTCCTGCGGAGACAAGGGTGGGGCACCCGCACCCTCAAGATCCTTCCGGGCCGGACGAGGATGCGAAAGTCATCGTGCGCTCCAACGGCACGGTCGGCTATGTGGGCAAGGACATCGCCTATCACCTGTGGAAGTTCGGGTTGCTGGGCCGCGACTTTGGATATCGCCGATTCTATCGCTATCCCAACGATCATGAGGTGTGGATCTCGGCCGAACAGGGCGAAGCTGAGCATCCGCATTTCGGCGGCGTCGAGGCGATTTACAACGTCATCGACTCGCGGCAGAGCGATCCGCAGAACACGGTCATCGAGGCGTTGCGGCTTCTCGGTTACACGGAGCAGGCCGCGCACTACACGCATTTTTCCTACGAGATGGTCGCGCTCACGCCGCGGTGCGCGGTCGAGCTTGGGTACGAGGTGAGCGAGGAAGATCGCGCCAAGTCGCACATCGAGGTCTCGGGACGTAAGGGCTTCGGCGTGAAGGCGGACGACCTGCTGGACAAGCTGATTGAGGCAGCGAAGAGGGAAGTGGACAGCCGGCATCCCGAGCTGGACGGGCCCGAGCGCCTGCGGATCAGCCGGCAGATCGCCCTGGGAGCGCTGCGCTATTTCATGTTGAAGTTCACCAAGCAATCGATCATCGCTTTCGACTTCCAGGAGGCGCTGGCCTTCGATGGCGAAACCGGGCCGTACGCCCAATATGCCGCGGTGCGGGCCGGCAACATCTTCCGCAAGGCCGCTATCGAACCGGAAGAGGCGCTCGCCGCCGAGGTGGATTATGCGCGCCACTTCGCGGAGCCAAGCGGCACCGAGATCTGGGAGCTATGGCTGCTGGCAGGGAAGACCTCGTTCGTGGTCGAGCAGTGCATTGCGGCGACCGAACCGGCGTTTGCCGCCAAGCACGCTTTCCAGCTCGCACAGCAATTCAATAATTTCTATCACCGTCACCACATCCTGACGGAAGCCGACGAAAGCCGGAAGAAATTTCTGCTGGCGACGGCGGCCGTGGTGCGGCGCGAACTGATCAAGGTGCTCGGGGTGATGGGAATCACCGTGCCGCCGGTGATGTAGAGAAGCCAGTTCCGGTCTGTGGCTGCAAAACTCCGTGAGTGGTTGCGTATCATGATGGATATGAAAATGAGGCTTTCGCTGGACGATCAACTCGTTGAGAAGGTTCGCAGCATCGCGCTCCAGCAGGGTACAACCCTGACCGACATGGTCCGCGAATACCTGGAAGACCGGTCGTGGACAAGGCTGCGCTTGGGCCGACACGTCGAGAACGCGAGGCGCTGGAGCGAAGCTTCGAACAGTTCAAATTCAAAATGGAAAAGCGCACTTGGAAAAGGGCTGATCTCTATGTGCGCTTGTGACTTTCGGAACCACCAAGGTTCTCGCTCGCCGTGCTCAGGATCGGCCCAACGTCTGGCAAGATCGCACACATGCTGAAAGTGAAACGACTCTCGCCTGACGCTGTTCTCCCGTCCGTGGCTCATCCGGGCGAGGACATTGGCTACGACCTCTACTCGTCTGAAGACTTGACGATTGCTGCGCGCGGCGCCGCCGGTGTGCACACCGGCATAGCCATCGAGTTCGTGCCGGCTGCGGGAGGAATCGTTAAAACGCGCTCCGGCCTGGCTCGCAAGCGGCTCATGTGTAACGCGGGTGTGATTGACGCTGGTTATCGCGGCGAGGTCATCGTCCTGCTGGAGAACCTGGGAGAACATCCCTACTCGATCCGCAAAGGCGACAAAATCGCTCAACTGCTGGAGCATCCGTTCCTGGCCGGTGAGGTCGTCGAGGGCGAACTCAGCGTGGCCGCTCGCGGCGCCAAGGGCTTCGGTTCGACCGGCCAATGATTCGTGATGGCGCGAAGAAACTTGCCACCGCAATGCACGCCGGTGTATTCGTAGTTGCTTTAAATGGATCCAGGTTCAGGAGCATTGTGATGAAGGTTTCTCCGCTACGCTTTCCAGCTGTCGCAGTGTCAGTGGCTCTTTTGTTTCCCGCTTGCGCGCTGCATGCCCAGGCTCCGATCGACATCCTCAAGACCTGCAAGAATGAGGTGGGCGCCCGCTATCTGAACATTCCCATGGCGTACATCAATGTGGACCGCGGTTCAAAGGCGGGCAACAACACATACCGGATCAACTGGACCGCGAAGCCGCCGGGAGGGGCGGAGAGCGCTGGCTTCTGCGTGGTGGACACTTCGTACAACGTTCTGCGGTTTGAAACCACCGCTGGTCCCAAGCCGGGTGATGGAGGTGGCGCCGGCGGCATCTCCCCAGAAGATGCCATGCGTACCTGCAAGAACGAGGCCGCCAATCGTCTGCGGAACGTTCCCATGACCTATATCAACGTTCAGCGTGCGAGCAATGCCGGGGACGGAAGCTACGTTATCAACTGGTGGGCGCAGCCTCCGGGCAGCATGAGGCGGTCTGGCTTTTGCAACATCACGCAAGATGGCCGGGTGCGGGACTTTCAGTTTGACAAAGCTTCCGGCAATCCTCCCGGAGGGAACTTTCCCGGTGGAGGCACCCAGCCTCCGGGCCGGGTCGAGTATGCCGGGCTGGTGCGCAACCGTAATTCTCAGCGTTGCCTGGACGTGGGGTCGGCCAGCAGGGTGGCTGGAGGAAAGATCCAGCAGTACAACTGCGAAGGCCGAGCCAATCAGCAGTGGCAATTCGTCGCCGTGGGTCGCGGCGAGTACGCCATTCGCAACGTGAACAGCGGTTTGTGTTTGGACGTGATTCTCGCCAGTCAAGCTAATGGCGCCGCCATCCAGCAGTATCCCTGGAATAGCGGGGCCAATCAGCGCTGGCGCCTGAACAATGCCGCCAGCGGTACGCAGATCATCAACGTGAACAGCGGCAAGTGCCTGGATGTCTCCGGTCAAGCCCGGGGCAACGCGCCGCTGGTACAGCAGGACTGCCGGGGCGGCGCCAGCCAGCGCTGGGAAATAGTTACGCGGTAGCTCGTCTGATCGGCAAGGGAAAGGTGCCACATTCCAGGAAGGAACGTGGCGCCTTTGCAGTTTTGCGGTAATGCCCGTTGGCTACTGGATCGCGATCGGATACTTTTGCGAGGCAATCCCGTTGGCCACCACTTCCAGGTAGCTGGCGCCGGTTTCCATATTGGACGGGATGTCCAAATGAGTGTAGGTGGGGCCGGGATAGCCGACCGCCATAGTGTTGTGGCCGTGAGTGCGGCAATAGAACACATGGCCCGTGGTCTTGTTGGTGATGCGTACAATGGGATAGTTGGTGGCGGCCTGGTAATCGTCGCCGTAAGCCGACGCCTGCGAAGCGCCGTTGAACTTGGTGCCGAAAAGAGTGAACGAAGCGCCCCGAGCCAGCACCGCTGTGGTCAGCAATGCCGTCGGCGCCAGACCGGGATAAGGACTACCCACGGGATTGTAAATCTCGACGTCATTGCTGTAATCGGTGAACAGAACTTGCCCGGTTGGAAGCACCAGCATGTGTCCGTACCAGGACGAATCGATGGGGCTGTTGGGAACTGCCGGGACCTGGTTCAGATTGGTTCCATCCCACTCGAAAAAGACGGCGCCGTTCTGGTAGATGCCCGGGCTGGTCATCATCAGTACCTTTCCGCTGGGCAACAGCGCAGCCGGCCCATCGGCGATGTCAAGGTTGCTGGGGAAGTTTGGACCCGGGGTCCAGGTGCCGCTGCTCACGTTGTAGATGGAAGTGTGGCCGGCTCCCACGCCATTTGCTCCCGTGGCGAACACCGTGCCATCGGGGCGCAACACTGCGGGACCCACCTCATATGAGCCGTGGGAATCCCAGAGTTGCGCGATGGTGCTGCCGGCGCTGGTCCAGGAACCAGTGCCGGGATCGTAAACTTCGGAGTTCGTACCAGAAGGGTCGTTCTTGTTGACGTAGGCGTCAACCGTGAGCACCTTTCCACCAGGAAGCAGGGTCCATCCTTCCTCATCGTTCTCGTCGAACTTGCCTGAGCCGGTGGAAGTCCAGGTGAGAGTCGAGGCGTTCAGAAGCGCCTGCTGGCTGCTGCAACAATTGGCCAGCATGAAAGTCCCGTTCGCCAGCACCACGCTCGATGCATCTCCGATGCTGCTCCATCCGGCGGGCGGATTGATTGGCGTCCACACGTTCGCCAGGGGGTCGTAAATGGCTCCCAAGTTGGTCCAGACGTAGTTGCCGAAGTTCTGTTCACCGCCCTCAACGATCAATCGGCCGTCAGGCAAGACTGCCGAGGCGAAGAAGAGCGGACCATAATTCGACGCCAGCGAAGCCATCTGCGACCAGGTTCCGTTAACGTAACTACCATTAATGTCGGGAGTGAGTTTGTACCATTCCGAATATCCGTTGTTGGCGCCTTCATGGTGCACCATCACGGTGCCGTCGGTGAGCAGCAGCGCGGCGCCGGCCTCGAAGCTGGGTTGATTGGTTAAGGGTTGCCACGACTGCGCGCTGGCGATTCCGATGGCAGCCAACAGCACACACAGGGCGACTCCGAGCATTCGCAAACGCTTCATTGTTCTCCTCGATGGGTTGCTTGGTTTCAGGGCAGGTTACGACGCGCGGTCATGATGCGCCAAACCACAGACTTGGAAGTTGAGCAATTGGTGGGAAGAATCTACCTCGAGCGTTGCTGCAAAGTCAAACCTCATGGTGCGCGGCGAAACGCCGACTCTCCGATTCTCGGCCCTCCAAAAAAAAGCGCCACGCTCCCGTCGGGGAGCGTGACGCTTCGAGTTTGTAGCGAGCAGTTGTTACTCGATAACAATCGGGTACTTCTGCGAGGCGATGCCGTTCGCGATTACTTCCAGCGTCGAGGCGCCGGTTTCCATGCCAGACGGAATGTCCAACGTGGTGTAAGTGGGGCCGGGATAGCCGACCGCCATGGTGTTGTGACCATGCGTGCGGCCATAGAAAACGTGTCCCGTGCTCTTGTTGGTGAAGCGCACCAGAGGATAGTTCGTGGCGGCCTGATAATCGTCGCCGTAAGCCACCGTCTGCGAGACGCCGTTAAACTTGGTGCCGAACAGGGTGATGGTAGAGCCACGAGAGAGAGCGATCGAAGCCAGCAGGGCTGTCGGAGCCACACCCGAAAGCGTGTTGCCACTCGGAGTGTAGACCTCGACATCAGTGCTGAAGTCGGTGAACAGCACCTGGCCGTTGGGCAGCATTAGCAGGTGGCCAACGTAGGACGAATCCGACGGGCCATTCGGCGGAGCCGGCACCTTGGTCAAGGTCGATCCATTCCACTCAAAGAAGACAGCTCCGTTCCCGAAGATCCCGGGGCTGGTCATCACCAGCACGTTGCCGGTGGTGAGCAGGACGGCCGGAGCATCGGCGGTATTGAGGCCGTTCGGACATCCTGAGCAACCGTAATCCGGACCAGGCGTCCAGGTACCGGCGCTCACGTTATAAACAGAGGTGTGGCCGGCGGCGCAGCGGTTGGCGCCGTTAGCGAAGACGGTGCCGTTGGCCATCAACACCATCGGTCCTTCCTCATAGGAAGCTGCGCCCGAGCCGCCGCAACCGTTGGAGGAATCCCACAACTGCACACCCGTGCTGCCGGCGCTGGTCCAGGCGCCGGTCGAGGGATCGTAGATTTCCGAGTTGGTGCCGCTGCCGTTATAGGCGCCAACGTAGGCATCGACGGTTAGCACTTTGCCGCCGGGGAGAAGGGTCCATCCTTCTTCGTCGTTCTCATCGAACTTGCCCGAGCCGGTGCTGGTCCAGGTCGGCGTATAAGCCTTATCGGCCAGCGCGTTCTGCTTGCTGCAGCAATTGGCCAGCATGAACTGACCATTCGTCAGAATCACGCTCTGGGCATCGCCAACGTTGTTCCAGCCGCTGGGCGGATTGACCGAAGTCCACTGTCCCATGGGAGGGTTGACGGTGGGGTCAAATACCGCCCCAAGCTTGGTCCAGGAGGATTGCAGGTTGTTGTATTCTCCACCCTCAACCGCTACGCGGCCGTCGGGCAATACAGCGGAGGCGAAATACAGAGGCGCATAACCCGAAGGCATGGAAGCAACCTGGGTCCAGGTTCCGTTGATGTAGCTGCCATTAATATCGGGGGTGAGACGATACCAGTTTGCGCTGTTCGATTGTTCCGAGTGCACCAGCACGGTGCCATCGGTGAGCACCAGGGCAGCGCCGGCATTGGCCGGAGGCGAGTTGGTTAAACGTGTCCACGTTTGGGCGTTGGCAACGCCGAAGGCGACGCACAACACTAGCGTGGCGAATCCGAGCATTCGCGAAAGCTTCATTTTTCTCCTCAAGTGATGACTGTTGTCAAAGGCAGGTTATTCCGAGCACCGTCGCCGCCCCAAGACGGCAAAAGAGTTGTTTCTGTTTTCAATCTGAGCAATTTTGGCAGTCGAACAACGGCTGAAAGAATCTACTGCGGATAGCTCTGCCAAGTCAATACGTGGCGCGAAATACTAGGGCACTCGTAGCTCTTTTATCCCAAATTGAACTTTCCTGCTCTAACGACAACCCTCCTATCTGTCTGCTCATGCTTCCAGCCACCCATGAAAATCTGCTGTCATTCCGCGCCCCAGCGCGCAGGGGGAGTCCGTCAAATTCGCGCGCCTCCTTGCCTCGGCGACCAGTTCCGCAGGATCGACAATACGGCGCTGCCGTCGTAAGGGGGGCGTTTTGGTCGCTAAGAGATGTCGTCCCGCTCTCGGCGCAGTCTATTATCGAGTTAGCTACTCCTCCCTCTTTGCGCTGCAAATGGAATCAACAACTTAGAGAAAAAATCCCGGCAAAAACTTGAGCCCGTGGGGGTTATAGGTAAATTCTTGAGCGCCAGGGAGTTAAGGTGAGTTTTCCATTGCCGGTTTCCAGTTGTCAGTGACATGGGAACGCTTTTTCCTCCCGCCGGTTATTGGATCCAGTCGTTCATCGGGTCCTTGTTCCTCGAAAAGCTTCTTCGCATCGCAACTCTTTTCTTCCAGACGTTGGCGAGCATGCCGGTGGCCGACACCCGGGCCGCAGGCGTGGCGGGTTCCCTGTCGCGGCTACGCGGCTCTCAACAGCAGTTTCAAGTTTCCAGTTTCCGGTTGCGAGTTTCCAGTCGTCAGTTGCCGGAAGTGCCGGTCGGGACGCTCGCCGCATCGGTCGCGTCACCGCCCGCCGCATTTTCCACCGCCTTGCGCTCGATGATAGAGGCCAGCGCAGCCGCCCGCATCGCCGCCACTTCGTCCGCGTCCACTTTCGCCCGGGCTGCGGCCTCGGCCCGCTCCTTTTCGTAGAACTCCTTCTGCCCGGAGTTGGTGAACTCGAATCCGTTACGCCGCGCCGCCGCCACCATGCGGTGTGCTTCGGCCAGTTTCTGCCGCTCTCCGTCAATCTTTTTCCATTGCTTTCTTTCCAACTCGTTGCCACGCTTCTTGTAGGCTTCCTCGCCCTTGGTAAACAGCAACTCCTCCAACTCCACGTCCTCGGGGTTCACGTTCTGCCAGGGATTGCTGCGGAACGGCGACGGCTCGGCCTTGATGGCCGTGGCGGCCGCCGCGGGCGGAAACAAGACTTCGGGCGGCTTGCTCAGGTCGAGGTCCGCGGGCAGCCCGAATTCCTCCTCGAAGCCGGGATACTCTTCGGCGCGCGGCCCGGTGTCGGTCTTCTCGTCGTAGACGCCCAGGCTGGGCCGGGCGGTCGCGCTACGCAGATTGGCCGAGGCCTGCTGCAATCCGTAGAGCATGAGCCCGGCGAGTTTGTGGTCGATGAGGCCGGCGCTCACCGCGTCCAGCACCTGCTGAAGCGCGACGTGCACCGCGTTCATGTCCTCCAGAATGGGCAGGATGAGACGGAAGGGCTCGCGCCGCGCCAGGGCGCGCGCCATCCTGATGCGGCGGCCCAGCGCCCGCAGATGAAAGTAACAGTAGTTGCGCCCGTGCGGCGGCGGAGATTGGCAGAAGACGCCGTCCTCTTTTATGTGACGGCAGTGGTTGATTGGCATGTCGAGGCCCTCGTTCTTTCTGAGGGTCTTTTTTGAGCGGCTGGCAACTAGCGACTAGCCGCACCTCACCACGTTCTAAAGGTAAGCACAAACAGGAGGAAAAGTCAGTGATATTGAGCGGAGCGCAGTTACGAAGGTAACCAGGTGCCGCCCCTGCCGGGGCTCGGAATTCATGAAGTCGCATACCCCGGGCTCAACCACCCCAACTCGCGCAACATCGGCGCGAGCTGGGGACCCCGGTCACGCCCCGGGCTAAAACAAATGCCGCCCTTCGGGCTAGCGGCTTCGATCACCCTAAGGCCGTTCTGTCCTGTCGTGTGAAGAAGGTTTTGCCGCCGCGACGCGGCTCGAGTCAATTTTCCGCCTTACCCGGGGCTTGCGCCCCCTGGCTCACACCAAAACCGCCGCGGCCCACTAAGCTCTGGCGCGTCTGCGGCGCTTGTTCTGCCGCACTCTCGTTTTCGAGGCCATGACGCTCGGGTCTTAACACATCGGGCCAGGGTCATGAAACGCAGGAACAGCAGGTCCCTCCACTCCGCTTCGCTCCGGTCGGGATGACAGCAAGGATGGGGCGAGTTGCATGAGTGAGAATGAGAACAAGGATGGAATGAGGGCCGAGGCCAGGCTCTGTCGCGTCTACGGAGCTCGCGTCTGCCGCACTCTCTTTTGCGCCGATGACACTCGCCGGGGAGTCCAATCTCCGGGGCTGATGTTTAGAGCATGAAACGCGAGGACTTCAACCAGGTGGTCGAGGAAGTGATGGACTCGCTGCCGGGCGAGTTTCGCCGCCGCATCCGTAACGTTGCGGTACTGGTGGAAGACTTTCCGCCCGGTCAGAAGCCATCCCAGCCCGGTAAACCAACGTCCCTGCGTCTCGGTTTGTTTCACGGTGTGCCCTTGACCCAGAAGAGCGTGTTTCAACTGCCGACTGGCCCCGACTACGTGGTCCTCTATCAGAAAAACCTGGAGGCCATCTCCAGAAATGAGGCTGAACTGCGCGAGCAAATCCGGCGGACGGTCATCCACGAATTCGGTCACTATTTCGGAATGAGCGAAGAGCAACTGAAAGATGTTTAGCGCCAATCACGGCCGTGCAAATACGGCGAACTGCAACTTAGTCCGGGCAATTCGACATCGTTTTTTTTGAATTCAACTATTGAGCACGTTGGATCCATCGCGGACCAGAGACGCATGGCGGATGAGGTCAGAAGGGTGGGCAAGCAATATTATGTGCAAACTCCAAATCGGCATTTCCCGATCGAGCCGCATTTCGTATTTCCTTTTTTCCAGTTTCTTCCCTTGTCTACACGGGTTTGGCTGGTGCAGCACATGAGCCTGGGCTGGTCCACCGGAGTTGTAGAGATACTGTTGTGTGCGGGACGTTGCCGTAAGGCCACGTTACACGAGGTATGTTCACGGTCCCGGACATGTAAAGCGCTCAATCAACCGTGAATCCCCGTTAGTCATTGTCGTTTGAAGTTGCCAAGGCTATCAGGACCAGGCTGAGGCGAAAAATTTTGGTAGCCGATCAGGCTGTTGGCATTATCGTTGGAGGCATTCCCAACTCCACGCCCGTGCCAGGAATTCGTCGCATTATCGCAGTGGATATTCGATAACTGGCTCCTGGCAGTGGTGGAGTCAAGATATACGCAATAACTATCGATAAGACTGACCCCCTTATAGCCGTTGTCTAAATTATTCACGCCGTTGATCATGGTATTGATTGCATGGGCGCCGATCCTGATCGGATTCTTCGCTCCAAAAATGCTGGAAAATGAGGAAATAGTGTTGCTATAACCCCCGTCAATGACGATTCCTCCGCTGTCCTTAATCAACGGCTGGGCGGACGCTCCTCCGTGCCACTGAACATCGGAGACAGTCAACAAGGAGGCGTTGATCGCGTGCAACCCCATCACGGTGTCGACTATACTGCCGCCATTGAAAGGCTTCTGAGCCTGTGACAGAATGGAACCTACTATTCTAATGTTGGGCGCGTTGTTGGTATTCGTCGCTTCGATTCTAATATTGTCGGCTTCCACCGCTGCTGGACCGCTATCGCCGTTGTCGTCGATGAACCCGCCAAAAATGCTCGTAAAAGCAACCTGCCCAAGCAGCGATCCGATGCTGGAGTTTGGGGCCACGCAGACCCATGTAATCCCACCATCAGGGACCATTGAGCCCACCGACTGCGGCCATGCTGGTTCGCTGCCGCCCGTACGCCCGCTATAGATTCCGTAGTAAACGTAGCTTCCAGGATTATTGTGGACAGGCAGGATAAACGCAGTGGTATATAGGGTGTCGCCGGTCCACGCTGGTGGCGTCCGGCCATCGAGGTAGATCCCGCTCAGGTAGTTATGGTCGGAGTCAACTTGATTGATCTTCGTGCCGCCAGAGACAACGTGGATTCCGTTGCCTTTATTACCTTCCACGAATACGTATCCAGATATATCGCCATCAGCGCCCACGACCATACCCTCGCCGTGGTTTCCAGTGAGAACGATTGGCCCCAACAGGGACATACCATGCACTGGTTGAAATAGCGCCGCACCTCTGAATCCCCCCGCCTGTACGTCCTCCGTATGCGCCCCATATCCCTGTCCCGTGAAGAACGTGCCAAAGTAAGCGATCTTGTTACCTTTCATGTACAGGTTCTTGACGACATACTGGTGATAGAGATCGCTGGTTTCACAGACCTGTGCAATATTATTGCCCCCGCTGACGAACTCAGTTGCCCAGCTCACGCCTTCCAAGACGACGTGCGACGCGGCGATCGTTATGGCACAACCTGGTTGATGGAGTTTCCACGTCCCTATCCCGAAGATGATGTGGGCGGGTACGTTAACCGCAACCGTCGTAGTACACGGATTGCTACTTAGATAAGCTGGTGTAAAGCCAGTCGCATCGACAAGTCCGCCGACCGAAGGTAGCCGACCAATTGCCGCCTTGATCTTGTCACACGGATCTTTGCCGGGTTGGTCGGCGGCAACCACCCGGGTATCTTTTGCCAAGCCAGTCAAGTCCACAGTTTGCCCGATGGCGGACACTGCGCTAATACAAAGAACGCACAGGGCCAGAGTTACGATCCGTATCCCGCGCTTACCTCGTGCAGTCTGCCGCCTCATCGTCCATGCGCATGGCGCACATTTCTGAGGCGCTTTCTCCAACTGAGTATCGTTCATGGTTCCTCGCTATTCTCCGTAACCGGCGACGTAGGGATCGTTTTCGCAGTCAAATCAACCAGGCGAGCGCCTTGACTGGACGCATGCCTGGCTCGGCTAAGCGACTTTGCACAAGTCGCAGCCTCTCCCCCGCTCGGCCCGTTTGCCGCCGTGAGCGGGCGTCTTCACGTCGTCATGATACACCGTGTCTGTCGAGCCATGGCAGCGCCGCACCAGGTCCTATCCGAGGTTCCGGTCGCTGTCCGGTCTGAATACTGCAGCGAATTGGCGAGGTCGACAATACTACTGCCCTTTCCACTCAAGCTCCCCCGAACGCCACAGCATAACCTGTGTCAACGAATCTGTAATTGCCGTGTCCTTGGGAGGTCAATCCTGTCTCAGGAAACGGTGCATGGCAAGCCTAGCGGGGTTAGGGAGATGGTATCCCGGAAAGTGGAATTAATAGGAGGCACGCAGGTGTCAAATCACGTTCTTGCAGGCACTCTCAGGCTCATCAGAAAGGCCGCTACCGCCCAAATCCTTGTTCCATCATGGACTTCACTTGTTGTACACTTCTACGCTGCTCGGTCAACCATCGGTAGGGAATCGAGCACAAGGCGACGGTGGGATGGGAAAGGTGTCGGCTGCGGTTTTCCGGCATCGCTCCGCTGGGACAGCCATGTGTTTCCTGGTCCTATGAATCCAGCATAGCGACATTGGCAAGACAACACCTAAAGAAAGACCGAAATGCAAAACATCGCGTGTATCACGCTCGCAAAGATCCACCGGAGACTCCAGAACTGGGCATTTTCGTTGGCGATTGCGCTGCCGCTTCTGGGTGCGTCGGTTACGGCACAAGTCCAAATCACTACCCAACACTACGACAATGCGCGCACAGGACAGAACCTGCTGGAGAGTGTTCTTACGCCATCGAACGTCAATACACAAACATTTGGAAAACTTTGGAGTTACTCCGTCGATGGTTATGTTTATGGGCAGCCGCTGTACTTGCCAAACGTGTCCATTCCGGGCCACGGTGTCCACAATGTGCTGTATGTCGTAACCGAGCACGACAGCGTCTACGCGCTGGATGCGGATAGCGTAGGCGGCGAAAAAACCACGCCGTTATGGCACGTCAGCTTTATCGATCCGTCGAATGGAATCACCACGCTTTCGGTCAACGACGTAAACTGCTATGTCAACATATTGCCCGAGATCGGCATTACCAGCACTCCGGTTATCGATACCAGCACGAATACGATGTATGTTCTGGCAGCGACGAATGAAAACGGCGCTTTCGTTAACCGGCTGCACGCTCTTGACACAACGACCGGTGCGGAAAAATTCGGGGGACCGGTGGTCATTCAAGCGACCTATCCCGGAACTGGGGATGGCAGCTCCGGTGGCCAGCTCACTTTTGATGCCGGCAAAGAGCTGAATCGGGTTGGGCTGTCGCTTAGCAACGGCAACATCCATCTCGCGTGGGCGTCCTATTGTGACAACCCTCCCTTCCACGGCTGGGTAATGGCTTATGACAAAAACACACTGCAGCAGACTGCGGTTTGGGCATCGACTCCAGATGGCGAAGATGGCGGGATATGGATGAGCGGCGCGGGAATAGCGTCTGACGTTTCGGGGAATCTGTTCTTCGCAACCGGAAACGGCACGTTTGGTGTCAACGAATTCCCGCTCGTGGATTTCGGCGACAGCATTCTGAAGATAACGCTGCAAGGCAACAATTATGCGGTCAACGACTACTTCACCCCGTACGATGAAGACAATCTGGACAAAAACGATAAGGACGTCGCCTCCGGGGGAGTGCTGCTTTTGCCAGACCAGTCCGGCCAGCACGTTCACGAATTGGTGGCGGCGGGCAAGGAAGGAACCATATATGTGATTGATCGCGACAATATGGGGCACTTCAATGGCGTCCGACAACTCGCAGATTGTGCAAAATATCACCGGTCAGATTCGCGGAGTGTTCTCGGTACCAGCGTACTGGAACAACAACGTTTACTTCGGCGCGGCTGAAGGACAAAGTGAAGGCGTTCAGTCCTGAGCAACGGATTGCTCTCGTCAACACCGTCGTCGATGTCGCCAACGACTCTGAGCTTTCCCGGGTCCTCACCCGTAGTATCGGCGAACGGTACCAGCAATGCCATCCTCTGGGCGTTAGAGACACCGGCAGGCGCCCAGACGGTGTTGCATGCCTACGACGCGACCAACCTGTCCACGGAACTCTACAACACGAACCAGAATGCAGCGCGCGATGTCGTGGGGGGCGCGGTGAAGTTCGCCGTGCCGACCGTGGCGAATGGCAGGGTTTACGCTGGAGCAGTCGGGGCAGTGAGTGTGTACGGCTTGCTTGCTTCGATGACACCGGCTCCGACGTTCTCACCGGCAGGGGGGACGTATGCCTTGGGGCAGACAGTGACGATCTGGGATGAGAGGCAGGATGCGGTGATCTACTACACGACGGACGGGTCCACGCCGACCAGTTCGTCTCCGGTGTACAGCGGTCCGCTGACGGTGGGAACGACGACGACGGTGAAGGCGATAGCGATTGCCAACGGAGCTTCGGCCAGCAATGAGAGTTGGGGCGGCTATACCATCCTCAACGGAGGCGGGTTTAGTTACGGCTCGGGTTTCGGTTCTGGCGGGACGTCGCTGAATGGCACGGCAACGCTAAGCGGTTCACGGTTGCGACTGACCGATTCGGGGCTATGGGAGGCTGGGAGCGCATGGTACCCGACGAAGCTGAATATTCAGTCTTTCACCCAGGATTTCAGTTTCCAGATGACGCATCCCCACGCCGACGGAATCACCTTCACGATTCAGAATGTGGGGACAATGGCGCTGGGCGGCAACGCTGGGTCGCTGGGCTACGCCCCGATCCCCACGAGCGTGGCGGTGAAGTTCGACTTATGGAACAACCAGGGCGAGGGAAGCGATTCGACCGGGCTTTACATCAACGGCGCGATGCCCACGGTGCCGGCGGTGGACATGACGAGCAGCGGGGTGGACCTGCATAGCGGGCACGTGTTCAACGTGCACATGACGTATGACGGCATGACGCTGGCCATGACCGTCACGGACGCTAGCACGCAGCAGAGGTTTGCCACCAGTTGGACGATTGACATACCGGGCACGGTGGGAGGGACAACCGCATATGTTGGCTTCACGGGAGCGACTGGGGGAGGGTGGGCGATCCAGGAGATCTTGAACTGGACGTTTGTTCCCGGGGTGGTGATTAATTACGGCAACAGCATGAACGGAACTGGCATGGCGTTAAATGGCACGGCGGTGCTGAATGGTTCGCGTTTGCGACTGACGGATTCGGGGCTATGGGAGGCGGGCAGCGCGTGGTACCCGACCAAGGTGAATACCCAGTCCTTCACCCAGGATTTCAGTTTCCAGCTGACGGATGCCTATGCTGACGGCATGACCTTCGTTTTGCATAACGCCGGGAGCGGCGCACTGGGCTCAAATGGTGGTGGTCTGGGCTACGCTTTTATACCCGCGAGCGTGGCGGTGAAGTTCGACTTATGGAACAACCAGGGAGAGGGTAGCGACTCGACCGGGCTGTATATTAACGGCGCGACGCCGACGGTGCCGGCGGTGGACATGACGGGCAGCGGGGTGGACCTGCATAGCGGGCACGTGTTCAACGTACACATGACGTACGACGGAAGCACGCTGACGATGACGATTACGGATGCCAGCACGCAACAGAGTTTTGCTACCAGCTGGACGATTGACATACCGGGCACGTTGGGAGGGACAACCGCGTACGCCGGCTTCACGGGAGGAACTGGAGGAGGGGGAGCCATCCAGGAGATCCTGAATTGGACTTTCGTACCAGGAGTAGCGATTAATTACGGCAGCGGCATGAACGGAACTGGATTGGCGTTGAATGGCACGGCAACTCTGAACGGTTCGCGTCTCCGACTGACGGATCAGGGTTTAACTGAGGCTGGCAGCGCCTGGTACCCGACCAAAGTGAATATCCAGACCTTCACCCAGGATTTCAGTTTCCAGATGACGGATGCCTATGCTGACGGAATGACCTTCACAATCCAGAACACAACTACCACCGCACTGGGATCAAGTGGTGGTGGTCTAGGCTACGCTCTCATACCCGCTAGCGTGGCGGTCAAGTTCGATTTGTACAGTAACCAAGGCGAGGGCATTGATTCGACTGGGCTCTACGTCGGGGGTGCTATGCCCACGGTGCCCGCGGTGGACATGACGGGTAGCGGAGTGGACCTGCATAGCGGAGACATCCTGGATGTTCGCATGACCTATGACGGAATCACTCTGGTCATGCGGATCACGGACTTGAGCACGAAGCAGACTTTCGCTACGAGTTGGCCGATCGACATTCCAAGTGCGGTGGGAGGAACGACAGCTTATGTTGGATTCACTGGAGGAACCGGGGGATCGGGCGCCATCCAGGAGATTTTGAACTGGACTTTTGTTGGATCTCCGCCAGAGATGACACCGGCTCCGACGTTCTCACCGGCAGGGGGGACGTATGCCTTGGGGCAGACGGTGACGATCTGGGATGAGAGGCAGGATGCGGTGATCTACTACACGACGGACGGGTCCACGCCGACCAGTTCGTCTCCGGTGTACAGCGGTCCGCTGACGGTGGGAACGACGACGACGGTGAAGGCGATAGCGATTGCCAACGGAGCTTCGGCCAGCAATGAGAGTTGGGGCGGCTATACCATCCTCAACGGAGGCGGGTTTAGTTACGGCTCGGGTTTCGGTTCTGGCGGGACGTCGCTGAATGGCACGGCAACGCTAAGCGGTTCACGGTTGCGACTGACCGATTCGGGGCTATGGGAGGCTGGGAGCGCATGGTACCCGACGAAGCTGAATATTCAGTCTTTCACCCAGGATTTCAGTTTCCAGATGACGCATCCCCACGCCGACGGAATCACCTTCACGATTCAGAATGTGGGGACAATGGCGCTGGGCGGCAACGCTGGGTCGCTGGGCTACGCCCCGATTCCCACGAGCGTGGCGGTGAAGTTCGACTTATGGAACAACCAGGGCGAGGGAAGCGATTCGACCGGGCTTTACATCAACGGCGCGATGCCCACGGTGCCGGCGGTGGACATGACGAGCAGCGGGGTGGACCTGCATAGCGGGCACGTGTTCAACGTGCACATGACGTATGACGGCATGACGCTGGCCATGACCGTCACGGACGCTAGCACGCAGCAGAGGTTTGCCACCAGTTGGACGATTGACATACCGGGCACGGTGGGAGGGACAACCGCATATGTTGGCTTCACGGGAGCGACTGGGGGAGGGTGGGCGATCCAGGAGATCTTGAACTGGACGTTTGTTCCCGGGGTGGTGATTAATTACGGCAACAGCATGAACGGAACTGGCATGGCGTTAAATGGCACGGCGGTGCTGAATGGTTCGCGTTTGCGACTGACGGATTCGGGGCTATGGGAGGCGGGCAGCGCGTGGTACCCGACCAAGGTGAATACCCAGTCCTTCACCCAGGATTTCAGTTTCCAGCTGACGGATGCCTATGCTGACGGCATGACCTTCGTTTTGCATAACGCCGGGAGCGGCGCACTGGGCTCAAATGGTGGTGGTCTGGGCTACGCTTTCATACCCGCGAGCGTGGCGGTGAAGTTCGACTTATGGAACAACCAGGGAGAGGGTAGCGACTCGACCGGGCTGTATATTAACGGCGCGACGCCGACGGTGCCGGCGGTGGACATGACGGGCAGCGGGGTGGACCTGCATAGCGGGCACGTGTTCAACGTACACATGACGTACGACGGAAGCACGCTGACGATGACGATTACGGATGCCAGCACGCAACAGAGTTTTGCTACCAGCTGGACGATTGACATACCGGGCACGTTGGGAGGGACAACCGCGTACGCCGGCTTCACGGGAGGAACTGGAGGAGGGGGAGCCATCCAGGAGATCCTGAATTGGACTTTCGTACCCAAAACCTAGTGCCGATAAATCAGGCTCCCAACACACGCCTTAGCATTGAGTCTGCACTCCGGAGGAACAGCCGACCGAATTCACGCAGGTGCTCCTAGGCTGATTTGGCGGCTTTTCAGTGGCCTGTCCGGCGCCTCTCCGCTACCGACTCATGCGCCTGCCGATCTTCTTTCCACACGGACGAATCGAGCAACTGATCCAGATCAGTTGCATATATTTGCGTAAATGGCTGAAAACAAAAAACTGGCTGGAGTTAGCGGATTCAAGAAGCTCGTTCAGGGAGCGATCAATCTCGTAAGTTATTGAGGTTAAAGATTTGGTGAGCGCGGAAGGAATCGAACCTTCAACCTACTGATTAAGAGTCAGTTGCTCTGCCAGTTGAGCTACGCGCCCGTTTGTTGGGAAGCACTTCAGAAGAGCAACCGAATTATATCATCGAGTCCTGAGACCGAAAGCATTTCCAAACGCCGGGTACTGTCTCGAGATTCATGACACCAACAGACGTTTTCTCATGCATTCTCATGCACACTGCGTTCTATGCTCTATCGATCGCCATCCCCGCGTTTCGGTTAGCGGGCGCTACTCGATTTGAACCAGATGTCCCGCGTCCACCGGTGGTTGCGGCACACGAAGCGTCTGCGGCGCCCGCCAGTGGTCCATGTAAGACACCTGGTGCACGCAAGAGACGGTGCAATGCGGAGCGCAGCCTTTCTCCGTCAGGAACTCACGGCGAATGTCGGCGACCGTATATCGCTCTAGAGGAATCCCGGGATAGCCGCGCTGCTGCGAGCAGTAGTGCACAAGTCCGTCTTCGCAGATATAGAGATAGCGCGCACCCGCCCGGCAGCGCCACTGGTTGGGCCGGCCGTTCGCAATGTTGTTCTGGAACCAGTTGAAGCGAGCGTAATGATGCTTCTCCAGGTCCTTCATCTTGAGAAACACCTCGCGCTCCACTTCGCCTAACGGCTGGAGCTGGCCCTCGCCATCGTGAATGATGCCGATGGTGGAAGTGAACCCCAGTTGCACGGCGCGGCGACCCACCACCAACGCGTCGTGCGGGTTGTGGATGCCACCACCGACGACCGAGTTGATGTTGACATGAAAATCAGCGTGCTCCGCCAGCAATTGCAACTTCCTGTCGAGCACCTTCAGCGACTTCTTGGACACCTCGTCCGGCATCACGTTGTCGATGCTGATCTGCAAATGGTCGAGACCGGCGCGGTTCAGCCGCTGAATGCGGTCTGCGGTGAGCAGGTAGCCGTTGGTGATGATAGCGGCAATTATCGGGTAGGTGCGAATATGGGCGATAAGGTCATCTAATTCCGGATGCAGTAGCGGCTCGCCGCCACTGAAGGTGATGATCGAAGTACCCAGCCGTGCCAGGTCGTCAATACGACGCTTCATGGTCTCCAAGGGAACAGGCTTGGAGAAATCGTCGTACTCGTTGCAATAGGTGCAGGAGAGATTGCAGCGTCGAGTAGGAATGATGTGCGCCAGCACCGGGTGATCGGTTGAAGCCACCCCCTTGGCGATCATCTTCCATTCGCGCAGCAAGCGTTTATAGGCGATGACCCGCCGGCGCATTCCTGATGACGATTTCAGCATACGAACAGTCTTACTATTACAACATAGATGCACACCAGGCAGGGAAGTACCCTTCTTTGTCCGGCGATTTTCGACCGTTGAGCGGCGTTATGCTGCATCCGGGCGATGGGCAACTGTGTCCGCCCTGGCGGCCTTTCGGTCACCTGCCATGGCTCTGCTCCCATGCAGCGCTGCTATATAATGGATGATTCACCTATTCACTCTGGAGTTCACTAAGAATGCTTCGTTTTCTGCAAAAGCCCGGCCCTATCAAGAAGATTGTTCTGGGCGGCATCCTGGTCGTCGTCTGCGTGATGATGGTCATCACTCTCATCCCCGGCGGCGGCTTTCTTGGCGACATGTTTGGCGGCGGCCTGAATACTCAGGGCATTTTGGCCAGGGTCGGCAATCAGGACATTACCTCCACCGAGGTGGCGCAACAGGCCCGCCTGATGGGCAAGCAGCAGTTCAAAGGCAACGTTCCTGAGACCCTCATGCCCTATCTCATGCAGCGGGCCGCGCAAGGCATGATCGGGCAAAAGGTGCTGGCCTACGAGGCGGAACGCATGGGTCTGGGTGTCAGCAACGAAGAACTTCGCAAAACTCTCCATCAGGGCCAGATGGGACAGGTTTTGTTTCCCGGTGGCAACTTTATCGGTGATCAGGCGTACGAGTCTTTCATCGAGAGCCAGTTCAACATGAGCGTGCCGCAGTTCGAGCAGGAAGTGAAAGGCGAGATCGCACAACGCAAGCTGCTCTCGCTCATCACGGCGCCCCTAACCGTCAGCGACAAAGACGTTGCCGCCGAAGCTATGAAGCAGGATACCAAGGTCAAGTTCGATTATGCGGTGCTGACGCTGGATGACATCAAGAAGCAAATCAAGCCGACGGATGCCGAGCTGAAGGCATTCTACGACCAGTACAAGCAGCAGTACGTGAACTCCATTCCGGAAAAAATCAAGGCCCAGTTCATCCTGATCGATACCGCGAAGCTGGCTGACAAGGTTCCCGTGACCCAGGCTGAACTCCAGCAGTATTACAACCAGCATCAGGATGCGTACCGGATTCCTGAGACCGTTACCGTGCGTCACATTCTCATTAAGACACCGACCCCGGGTCCCGACGGCAAGGTCGATCCCGCCGGAGTCGAAGCCGCGCGCAAGAAGGCGGAAGAAATCAGCCAGCAATTGAAGGCGGGCGCGAATTTCGCCGACCTGGCCAAGAAGTATTCTGAGGACCCCGGAAGTGCGCAAAACGGCGGGCTGCTGCCGCCGCTCACCCGGGGCCGCACCGTTCCTGAGTTTGAGCAGGCGGCCTTCAACACGGCGGTTGGCCAGACCACCGGCATCATCCGCACCAGCTATGGTTTCCACATCATTCATGTCGAGGCCAGACAGCAGGCTCGGTTAAAGCCGCTCGACGAAGTGAAGCCGGAGATCGAAACCGCCCTCAAGTCGCAGAAAGCGGGCGCCGAGGCGCAAAGCCTGGCCAACGCCGTTCAGACGCTGGCCCGCACTGCTGGCATGAGCAAGGCTGCCGCCGAAAAAGGCCTGACGGTTACGACGGTCGGTCCCATCGCGCAAGGCGACCCTCTACCCGGAGTGGGCAACGCTCCTGATCTGGCGAGCGCGCTGTTCTCCGCCAAGAAGGACGACCCTCCAGCCATGTCCCCCGTTCCACAGGGATATGCGATTTACCAGGTGACGGACATTCAGCCTGCGCAGACACCCACGTTTGAGCAGATCAAGGACAAGGTGGCCCAGCAGTTCGAGGACCAGCGCGCCCAGTCCATGTTGGCCCAAAAGACCCAGGAGCTTTCTGACCGCGCCCGCTCGGAACATGATCTGGCAAAGGCGGCCAAGGAAGCCGGGGCGACCGTCAGGACCAGCGAGTTGGTCGATCGCAACTCCCAGGTACCCGAGATTGGCGCCATGACCGGCGGCGCCAGCGTGGCCTTCAGCATGAAGCCGGGCGAGATCAGCGGCCCATTTCAGGGCGGCAGCAACGGTGTGGTTCTTAAGGTAGTGGAATTGCAACAGCCCTCGCCGGAGGAGTTGAAGCAGAGCCGGGACACCATCAGGGACTCGCTGCTACAACAGAAGCGCAACGACATCGAAGAGCTGTACCTGATGAACCTGCGCGACCGGCTGGAAAAAGAGGGCAAGCTCAAGATCAACAAGAAGGAAATGGAGCGGCTGAGCCAGCCCGCGGAAGGAAGCTAAACACCGAGCACTCTCGGATTGATTTTGGTATAGCAGAAGCTCCACTCTACCTGAACGACAGCGTTCAGGATGACAGCGATTAACAGTAGAGCCGGCCTTCAGGCTGGCGTTGGCGAAGCCGTAAAGTCCTCTTCACTCTGCCGAAGGCCAACGCGCAGCCGGGGTCCCCCATCACGCGCCGTTTTGCGTGGACGAGTCGAAGGGTCCCTATTCTGGAATATTAGGAAGCGAGGAGCGATCTCATTCGGCGGTACAATCCTCCTGAGGGGAGATCAACTCCCATGCAGGCCAGAGTTATCCTCAGTCTCGCTGCCACTATTGTTCTCTGCCTGCCGAGCCTGATAGGCGGTTTCGCGTTGCTGGCAAACCTCTTGCTGCAACGTCATCTGGAAGACTGGGGACGCGCCTCTACCGCATCGGTTGCGCTGGGAGTGTTCGTCGGCGGCCCGCTGGTCGCGATGGCGGCAGTCGTAGGTCTACTGGTCGCCGTCAGCGGCAGCCTCTCGCCGAAGGTCAAGTCCGCTCATCTGATTATTGTTGGCGTGGGCGCGATCGCCACCGTCTCCTTATTGTTCCGATTCGTGGTCTCGGGCTCGCGATAGCGGGCGGTCACACCTTGGAGCGTTAGTCGCTGCGCTGATTCCTCGTGCGGCTCGGTTCCAGTATGGGAATCCCGGGGAAGAAAATAGGCAGAATAACGATTTTCTTCTTGACCGCTCACAGCTTCGTCCTAGACTTATCCTAGAAAAAGTGCACGTTTTCGATAGCGCCTGGATTGTCACGTGCGCTGGTGAGTGGGCAAAGCTACGACGGGAAAGATCGACCTGTCGCCGGCTCACCGTCCCCAGTTGTCGAGCCCCCATCGACTCCAACTTCGTCTGACCCTCGATCATCAAGCCAAGAAGGCCCTATGAGAACGCAACGTGGGCCATTGCTGCTACGGGTCTCTACGGATCGTCTCTGCAGCGTAATTGGCGACTACGCGGCAACTTTTCAGGAGTCTGCAATGCAACCCGCGTCTGCTTTCTATGGCGCCGCCGCACACCACTGCCTGTCGTCGGCTGTGCGACGGAATCCGAGTTTCGCACCCAGCGAAAACGGAAAGGAGACTGCAATGAAAAAAGTGGCCGTATTCGCTACCGTTCTTCTGGCCCTGGCGATGACCGCCAACGCCCAAACCATGATCAGATTTAACATGCCTCCGACCGGCACACCGACCGCAATTCCCGAAGGATACTGCAGTATGAGTTGGTCCGGGCTCGACTACGTCACTCCGCTGCTGTGGAACTACACCAACGGGACGACGGAGACGGGCGCCGGCTTCCTGGCCGGTCCTGACGTTATGGTCGCTTTCGGCGGAGGTCCGTTGTGCTACAAGAAACATGGTGGACAGACGATCAAGAACATTTGCTCCGCCACGGTCTCGGCGGGCGTCGGTCCCAACGCTATTTCCTCCTTCACACCCATTTCCGTCGACATGGCCTTCGGATGGACCAGCGACGTTGGTACCACGGTTCCCTACGTCACCGTGCAAGCCTATAGCGACGGCAACCTGATGGGTTCGCAGAGATTCGATCTCGGGACCCAGGCGCAGAAGTACACCCTTGTCTTCCCGAACTGGGGACCGGTTACCGAGCTGAAATTTATTCCCAGCCCCGGCGGATCGTTTGTCCTCTATGTTCTGGAAGTTCAGTAAAGCGCTGAGGAGTCTGTCATCTTAGGAGCCAAGCACACACCGCATCACTCCGCGCCCGCGGGGTGGTGCGGGAGAATAAAACCAGGCTGGGCGCGGCAACAGCCGGCATGGAGCGAACATATCAGTTAGGGTCGCAGGTACCCAAATAAGAAAGATTGATAGCGGCTGTTCGATATTCCGGCGGTTGGCAAACCTCCTGCTTCAAGCTCGCTTGGAAGACTGGGGACAAGCCTCGGCGGCGTCTGTTGCGCTGGGGGTGTTTGTCGGTGGCCCATTGGTCGCGATGGCAGCGATGATGGGCCCAGAGCGGACGGGCCATCGGCCGTGGATCTCTGGTCAGACAAGCTGACGCTCAACAGGAGATGCGGATTAGTGCAACGGAGCGTAGCCCAGAACCCGTAATTGGTCAGCAATCACTTTGTGGCCGGCATCATTCGGATGGAATCCGTCGGCGGCGATCAAGCCCAATGTTCCAGGGTCCTGCGTACCATCCGCGCCATTGAATGCCGTGTGGACGGCGGCCACCGGAATGCTGTTCGCCTGTGCACTCGAGTGAATGTGGTTGTTGACCTCATCAAGGTAGGGCTCAATCGTGGTAAAGATACCGGCTTTCATGTCGGAGGCGACGTAGGGGTTGTAGATATCCATCGTCCGCAAAATCGTCTTGCTCGGGTCGCGAAGCTTCAGCAGTTGCACGACAATCGCATCCCAGTTCGTTTCAAAGGTTGACACCGCAGACCGAAGGCAGTCCTGGTCATCCGAACCGCCGCATGTCCCAGCTACGAAACTGTCGTGTGCGTTCGCCAGATCATTTCCGCCAATGTCCCACGTGACAATTTCGGAGCCCGATACCTGATTCTGAACCAGCGGGTCGTTCTGCAAGGAATTCAGCAGGTCCCCACTATGCCATCCGGGCACTCCTAGATTGAGCGTGTTCACATTCGATCCGGTATCGGTGTTCACATAGGTGGCATAGCGAGGAACGTATCCCTCCTGAGCCAACGCGCCGGCAGCCAGGGAATCCCCAAGAGGGGAATATTGCCAGGTTGGAGCACTGGAATTATGGCCCGTCGTTCCGCTGCCACAGCCCACCGGGACGAATAGGAAATAGAGAGCAAAAATCGATAACCAGTACTTGCTTCTGAACGCCAGAAAGCCTCTTGCAGACATGGGGCAGTGTCACCTTTACTGGAATGCGAATCTGCTCACTATTGCTCACAGTGCTAAATGCCAGGTAGAAAAATGGACGACAGCCCGGGCGCCTGAAGCCACTCGCGAGGTCACATGCGGGAGTCATTGTGCGCCGGGAGACAGAAAAGATGAGCGGACCCGTTTCTGGCTTGGCCGCTGAGCATTTCCGAAGTTGATCGCGGCTTGAATCGGGCACCGCTTCCCAGGCTGCTGGAAGACTCGAATTAGGAACGTTTTGAAGGGGCGCACCTTTAGGTGCGCCGTTGTAATTCATTTATTTTTGTCATCCCTCACCGACTTTTAGTAAGTGAGGGATTCTGCGAGTGTCCCACCCTTGTCCACCGCCGCCGCGGACAGGGTGGGGAGAAGGTCCTCGACCTCCCTTGAAGGCACACCCAAGGCTGTTTTCCAAATTGAGGCAGACTCGGGGTCTTTCACCATCCGTCTCTCCCATCCTCTCGCCAAAAGCGGGCGAGCAAGATAAGGCACCCAAGTCTGGATCAACCGTTGCCTCGCTCCTATCGAATCGCGTGCTTCGCCATGTTTCGCTCAGCGCGGTTCTCATCGTCGATACCGTGGCGTTCCAGCTTAGCCGCGAAGGCACCTCACCAAGGCTGCGTGCCGCGTTGGAGCGTCACATCAAGCCGTGACCTGCGTCCTTGTGATAAGCAAGCGCGGCGCGGTATGAACTAATCAGGAGGACGACGTTGTTGTGTCCTCAAAGGCCGCAGCCAGAGTGCCGGCCCGGGAAGGTTTGACAAGGCAGGTACGATGGGTCCGGGCTGGAATCGGTTTCTCCGGATGGGACGGTGCCGTTCCCACGAACGGCTTGGAGCTGGCCCGGAGTTGTTAACTCTTATGTTAACTTTTCAGTTTGCTGCCGCAGGGAAAGAACAGGGATCTTGCGAACATAAGTCTATATAAAACTATCATATACATATAACATATGTGTTATCAGTCACTTGCAACATGATTGATATGTAACCTATTGATTCAGAAGTTCCAGAGGAGGAGGATAAGCGCCAATATGGATAACGGTAAAGACAACGAAGTTACCTGTCGCTATGACACCTAGTTCAGCGCTTCGATCGTCTCAAGGAAACCATGGAATCAACGACTGCCGCCGTTGACCCGCACGCATCGGCTCCTGCGACGGTCTGTGGATAGAATGGAAACTTACTCATGCTTACCCAGCGCTCATCCGGGATTCTGATGCACCCTACCTCGCTGCCCTCGGGCGGCGGGATTGGTGACCTTGGTCCGGCGGCTTACGACTTCGTGAACTGGCTGGCCTCGGCGCGTCAGACGCTGTGGCAGGTTCTGCCACTGGAGCCGGTCGGATACGGCAACTCCCCGTATGCCTGCACCTCGGCGTTCGCCGGCAATGTGATGATGATCAGTCTCGAACGGCTCGCCGACCGCGGCCTCATCGACCGCGAGCGTATTGCGGCTGTGCCGGACGGAGAGTCCGCGGTCGACTTCGATCGGGTTCGCGACCACAAACTACCGCTGTTGCATGAAGCCGCGAGAAACTTCCTGAAGTCGGCTTCGGGAACACCCGGCAAGCGCTACGAGAGCTTCTGCCGCCAAAACCACTGGTGGCTGGAAGACTATGTGATGTTCAGCGTCCTGCGCGAGCGCTTCGGAGATGAGCCGTGGAATAGTTGGCCGCAGGAGATTGCGCGCCGCCATCCCGAAACCATGGCCAAGCTGCACAAGGAGCTGCACGACCGACTGGAGGAAGAGCGCTTCCTGCAGTTTGCGTTCTTCGAGCAATGGCGCGCCCTGCGCGCCCACTGTGCCGAACGGGGAATTCGCATCATCGGCGACGTAGCCATCTTCGTCAGCTACGACAGCGCCGACGTGTGGACCCATCCCGAGATCTTTCGCCTGAAACCGGACCTCTCGCCCGAAGTGGTCGCCGGCTGTCCGCCCGACGCCTTCAGCGAAACCGGCCAGCGCTGGGGTAATCCGCTGTATGACTGGGATGCGCTGAAGTCGCGGGGATACAGTTGGTGGATCAAACGCATGCGCTGGGCGATCGAAGCCTGCGACATCCTTCGCCTCGACCACTTCCGCGGATTCGAGGCCTACTGGGAGATCCCCGCCGACGAACCCACCGCGGTCCACGGCCGCTGGGTGCCTGGTCCCAACGACGAGCTGTTCAGCGCGTTGCGAACCGCTCTCGGCGACCTGCCATTCATCGCAGAAGATCTCGGGTACATCACGCGCGACGTAACCGAGCTGCGCAAGAAATTAGGTATCCCCGGAATGAAGGTCATGCAATTCGGGTTTGGAGATCGCGGCGCTCACAAGTATCTACCGCATCGTTTCGAACGCGATTCCGTCGTATACACAGGCACTCATGACAACGACACCACGGTCGGCTGGTGGAAGACGTCTGCCACGGAAGAGGAGAAAGATCTGGCTGCACTCTATCTGGGAATCGTTGGCGAGGAAGGAGTCCATTGGGCGTTCATCCGGGCCGCGCTCACATCGGTTGCCAACCTCGTGGTCATCCCGGTGCAGGACGTGTTGGGGCTGGATTCGGAGGCGCGCATGAATGTGCCCAGCAAAACCGTGGGCAGTTGGTCATGGCGCCTGCGTGCGGGCGCGCTGACTCCGGAACTGGCGGCGAAACTTGCCGCGCTGGTGGACATTACGGATCGGGATGCCAGCCAGCCAACGCCCTCAGCCGACGCTGAGCAGGGCGAGAGGAAAGTGAGCGAAGACTTCGCGGCATAGAAGACAGGGCCCCAGAGTGGGCTCGAGGAGCTCGCCGGTGAAAGTATTGCGCAAGCGCGCTCCGGCGGCCTGCGGCGGCGGCAATAATTCAGTATCGCCCCACACCGGGCCAATCGGAGGCGCCTCAGCGCCTTTCATCAACGTGAAGCTCATTCGCGGCACTGCCACAATAACCGTTTGGTCGCCGCGGACGCGCGCAAAGGCGACGACATGGTCGTCTTTGTCGTTCCTGACCTGGAGCGGAACATACTCTCCAAGTTGGAACACATCTTTGTGCTGCCGACGGAAGGCCAGCGCGCGCATGGTGGTCCAAAGCTTGATACGTCCGTCGCGAAAGTTTTGCAACAGCTCCCGGCAAACCTCCAGCGGGCCTCGGGAGTCGGAGAGCGCTTCCATTTCTTCGAGTGCGCGAATACGCAGCTCGAAATCGACGGGGCGCCGGTTGTCGGGATCGACCAGGCTGAAGTCCCACATCTCCTGGCCCTGGTATATGTCGGGAACGCCGGGACTGGTTAGCTTGAGCAAGGTTTGCGTCAAGGAGTTCATCGCGCCGAAATACGTTACTGCCGGCAGAAACTTTTGCAGCGAGTCCCAGAAGAGGTTCGTCTTTCCTCGGCGTGTCGGGGAGAGAACCCTCTCGATGAACTGGTTGAGTCCGGCGATGTACTCAGGATTCTGGTTGACCCAACTGACATTCACCTTGGCCTCATGCACCGCTTTCTCCATGTACTTCTGGATGCGGCGGAGAAAGGCCTGCCGTTGCTCTTCTCCCTCCAGGTGCATCGGCCATGCGCCGACCAGTGTCTGGTACAGCAGGTACTCTTCGTTGTTATCGGGAACCATACCGCCTTCGGGTAACTCGGCTTTCCGGCCGCCGTTCATGCGTCGCCACTTCATCACCTGCGCCGCCCATGCGCTCGGCATTTCGGAGAGCACGTTGAGGCGTGCGCGCACGTCTTCGCTGCGCTTGGTGTCGTGGGTCGTGGTCGAGAGCATCGAGTTGGGCCAGTGTTCGGCGCGCAGTTGGTTCTCACGATGAAATTCCGAGAGCGGGACCCCAAACTCGCCAGGCGATCCGCCCACTTCGTTTACCGAGACAAAGCGGTTATAGACGTAACACGCTGTGTCCTCCAGGCCTTTCGCCATGACCGGTCCCGTGAGCTGTTGGAACTTCAGCGTGAAGTAAAGCTGCTTAGGATAGCCATGCACGGTCGCACCGCCGTCATTTCCCTCCAGCAGCAAGATGCTTCGCAGGAAATCGAATGTCGCAGCCGCCAGAGTGCCATTGCGCCGTTTGGCGCGGTCGATGGCTTGCTGGATGCAACGCCGGTCGTGGTCGCTTACGTTGCCGCGCTCGTCGATATAGGTCCGATATACCGGGAAGCAGGCAATCGTCTCGCCGATAGCATCGCGCAAGACATTGCGGGTAAAGTCGCGAGCATGCCGGTCCTGATTCGATATCTCGTTCAGAATATGGGTCAGCACGTTGACTTCGCTGGAAAGCGCCCGATACATCATCAGCTTCTTGCTGCGATAGATCAGAGCGTCCACATCCCATTGCCTGCCAGTGATGTGCCGATACAGTCTGGTGAACAAGCGCTCGCTCCGATGGTCGATCAGGATGCCGTTCACCAGGTTGGCAAAGTCGTATCCCACAGTGCCGTCTACCGGCCAGCCCTCGGGCAGTTCCTCGCCGGGTTCGAGAATTTTCTCCACCAGCGCGTACATCGGTGCGTCCTGGTTCGTCCAGGCGCGAGCGGCCCAAAGATTGCCTGATCGCGAGCTCGATTCCGTCCTCCGCGACCGGCGGCTGAGGCTCGGGCCCAAGGCAGCGACTCGCCGCATACAGCATTTGCAGACGCGTGAAGTATTGCAGTGGGCCCAGCAATCCGTCAGGGTGATCGATGCGCACGGCCGAGATCAGGCCATCGCCGAGGAATCGCCGGATGAGCTTGTGCGTCTCGGCAAAGACCCGCGGGTTCTCCATGCGCAGGCCCACCAGGTCGTTGATGTCGAAGAATCGCCGGTAGTTGATCTCCTCCGCGGAGACGCGCCAGAACGCCAGCCGGTAAGCCTGCGCTTCCAGCAAACGGTGCAACCCGTCGAAACTGCCGGCGTCACCCGGCTTGCCGTTCAGTTGGCCCAGCGCGTTATCGATGGCGAAACGAACAGCGGTCGAATGGGCGGCCTGCTGCAGTCTCTCCAGCAGCAACGGAAGCTCGTGCTGGCGCCGGGTAATCGCCCTGGCATCGCTGGTGTAGTTCGGCGGCAGTTGCCGCAACGAGGTCAGCAGGGAAGTCAGCTCCGTCGAATCGCTTTGGCTTGGCTGACTTGCCAGGCTGGCAAAGATCGATGGAATCGTTTGCGGATCCACGGGCAACACTTTGTCAAAGTACTGGACGACGAAGCGGCCATCCCCAAACACAACTCTTATGTTCCCCCGCTCCAGATCCTCTCCGTAAGGACTGCCCAGGATTGGAATGAGGACTTTATTTTGCAATACGGGATCGAGGGGCTCCCAATCGATATCGAAGAAATCGGCGTAAGCCGAAGTGCGTCCATTCTGCAGAACATCCTGCCACCATGGATTGGTTCCGTGCCCGACTCCCATGTGATTGGGCACAATGTCCACTACCAGCCCCATGCCGCGCTCCTTCAGTTCCGCCACAAAGCTACGGAACTCCTCCTCGGTGCCGATCTCGGGGTTCAGTTGGTTGTGGTCAACAATGTCGTATCCGTGCTGACTTCCGGCACGCGCCTTCAGGATGGGGGAAGCGTAGCAGTGACTCACGCCGAGTTGTTCCAGGTAAGGCGCGAGTTTGCGCGCGTCCTCAAAGCGAAAACCGCTATTGAATTGCAGGCGGTAGGTGGAGAGCGGCCGCACTCCGCGTTTCGTCGCCGCGATGCTTTCGAGACAATCGGCGGGCTGCGGAGCGCTCACCGTGGCAACCGCGGAACCGGCTTGCGGGAGTGCATTGCGTTCGGCTGGTGATTGTGTCGGAGACATTGCCAAGTTGGATGCACACGGCCGGACTGGCGCTGTGGTGCGGTTGCGCGCTTTACTTAATCGGCAGCGGCAGCGAAAATACAAGTTGCTCGTTCTGCCGATCCTAGTCGTGCATGCTGCGCTTGTGCAGCCTTGGCGCCAGCGAGATAGCGTCATTCCTGCCGATACTTTTAATCGTACTTGAAAGGACCTTATGGCCGCCACTGGCGAACTAATCCGCATGATGAACTTCGTGGACGATATCGCGGCGACTCTCCGCCGCATCAATAGCAGCTTTTATCTGTTGAACGGAGAGGAGAAGAAGCGCCTCGCCGATTACATGCGTAAAGCCGATCCCAATTTCCTGAATGTGGTTGAGCAATTGGAAAAAGGAGAATAGCCGATGGCTGAGGTTCGCACGATTGCGGTCATCGGCGCCGGCATCATGGGGCGCGGCATTGCGCACGCCGCGGCGCTGGGCGGTTATCGCACCATCCTGGAGGACATTCTCCCCACCGCGCTGCGCAAGGCAGAAACGGAAATCCGCAGCAATCTGGACAAAGCCGTCGATCTGGGAAAGGTGACCAGGGCCGACGCCGACGCGGCTTTTGAGCGCCTGGAATACGCGTCTTCTGTGGAGCAAGCGGCGCGTGAGGCCGATCTGGTAATCGAGGCTGTGCCCGAGGAGATGGAGTCGAAGATCGAAATCTTCACTCTTCTCGACAAGGTATGCCGGCCATCCACGATCCTGGCCTCCAATACTTCCTCTCTCAGCGTGACCGAAATTTCCTCGGTGACCTACCGCGCGCCCAAGTGTGTCGGCATGCACTTTTTCAACCCCGTGCATAAGATGAAACTGCTGGAGATTGTCCGCGCGCTGGAGACCGACGACGAGACCCTAGCGGCCGCGGTCGAAGTCGGCAAACGCATGCACAAGGACGTTGTCGTCATCAAGGAATCGCCCGGATTCATCACCAGCCGTATCAACGCCATGATCGGCAACGAAGCTTTCTACATGCTCCAGGAAGGGGTGGCTTCCCCCCATGACATCGACAAAGCCCTGAAGCTTGGCTTGAACCATCCCATGGGACCCTTCGAGATGATCGACCTCGTCGGACTGGATACTCGCCTGCATATCCTCGAATACTTGCATAAGACCTTGGGCGAGAAGTTTCGCCCCGCGCCGCTGCTGGTGCAGTACGTAAAGGCCGGTCGGCTGGGTCGTAAAACTGGACGCGGCGTATACGAATATCCAGAACAGCAGCCCGGACGTGGAGAGCAGGCACTCCGCACTCAAGAAATGCTGGTGGCCGAAGAGAAGAAGTGACCAGGTCTTTCACTTCAGCGGCGGGGCTTTGTGCACATTTCCTCGAACCGTGCCAGTCTTGCAGGGCTAATGTCGAATGAGTAACCTCCACCCTCCCCATCCGATTCTTTAGAATCAGTCGATTACGAAGGCAACAAAACGGTTGACGCACATGTATAATTGCTTTCGTGACAGGGCAGTAAGTGTACTAAAAAGTAAACTAAATACTTGGCGTTGTTGGTCACTTTGGTTCATTGTCGTCTGCGCCGTTGTATTCGGTACAGACCGCCAAGTCGGTTGGTGCTTCTCCCAAGGTTTCGCAGAATTTCAGCCAGTGATCGACTTTCCAAGCGTCAATGTACTTGATTTCGCCTCGAATTACCATAAACATGGCTCCAGTGACCAAGCCTTGATGGATTTCCGGAGTCAGCAACATTCGGACTCCTTTCCCGTCTACCTGTCTAAGAGCGAAAGCCGGTACAGGCTTATGGTAGTTAGGAACGAGAACCGGAGTTCTGATTCTGGTACTCATTTGCGGTTTCGTGAAGTCAGGCTCTTGACCCTTCTTCAAAACTGTAAGCCAGACATGCCCGTCGAGGGACTTAGCTGGAGTTCTACCGATATTGTCAAGGTTGAACGTGATGACAATCGGTTGAAGTTCGTTAAATGTTACGGTGTGCTCGGCATTGGCAATTACCCAAGCGCGTTGCTCCTGACCTGCCCCCCGTTTTTAGTCCAGGGATAATGAGACTTTCTCCGGTTTTTGTTCGCCCCGCAGATGTGGCGTAGCGGGGATGGGGGTGTGGGGCAAGGGGCCGGCGTTTGAGGTCCCTTGCCCCACTCCAGTGATTCCGAAGCTTCTCACTTCTGCTGCAAACTCCTCCGGCGTTCTGTAGCCCAGCGCCGAGTGCGGACGCTCCTGGTTGTAGTACCGCCGCCACTGCTCGATGAGCTGCCGCGCATCGCTGAGCGAGACGAACCAGTTCTCGTTCAGACACTCGTCGCGGAACTTGCCGTTGAAGCTCTCGATATAGCCGTTCTGCATCGGTTTTCCCGGCTGGATGAAGTGCTGCTCCACCCCTTCGGCGAAGCACCACTGGTCCAGCGCACGCCCGGCGAACTCCGGGCCGTTGTCGGTGCGGATCTGCCGCGGTCGTCCGCGCTCGCCGACCAGCCGCTCCAGCACCCGCACCACGCGCGCTCCTGGCAGCGAGGTGTCCACCTCAATCGCTAAGCACTCGCGCGTGTAGTCATCCACCACGTTTAGCGTGCGCAGCTTGCGCCCTGAGCTGAGCGTATCGGCCATGAAGTCCAGCGACCAAACCTGATTGGCGGCCGTGGGCGCCGGCAGCGGCAGCCGTGGCAAGCCTGCACAACGCTTGCGCCGCCGCTTCCGCACCTGCATCCCTTCCAGCCGGTAGAGCCGGCAGACCCGTTTGTGGTTGACCCGCCAGCCCTCGCGCACCAGCCGGTCCTGCAACCGGCGATAGCCAAAGCGCCGGAACTGGTACGCCAACTCGCGCAACCGCTGCCGCAGCCGCTCGTCTTCCCAGCGCCGCGCCCGATATCGATACGTCCCTCGATACAATCCGATCAGCCCGCAGGCGCGTCGCTCCGAAACCGCAACTTCCGAGCGCATCACTACCACCGCCTGCTTCCGCATCTGCGGGCTTACCACTTTTTTGTGACCACCGCCTGCAACGCCTGCTTGTCCAACGTCAGGTCCGCCACCAGGTGCTTCAGCCGCCGGTTCTCCTCTTCCAGCGCCCGCAACCGCCGCGCCTCGCTCACCTGCATCCCGCCGTACTTGGCCTTCCAGCGGTACAGGCTTCCTCGCGTAATGCCATGCCGGCGACACAGCTCGCCGGGATCGGCCCCTGCTTCCGATTCCCTCAGAATGGCGATGATCTGTTCTTCGTTGAAGCGACTCTTGCGCACGACTCCTCCTCCGCCCTAGCGGGCTATGTTAAGGGGAAAAGTCTCTTTTACGCTGGACTAATTTCTGGGGGGCACAGAATACAAAGAAGGCAAAGAAGCAAGAGAAAACTTCGAGCGGTTTGCTACCGCCCTGCTCCAGGTTCCGAAAGCCGGGAACTCGGAGACAGGCAAGCCAAAGCGGAAGGCTACCGCCCGCAAAAAACCCGGCAAGGGCGAAGGCTAGAAGGGTTCCTCTTGCCCCGTCCCTGCCGTCTCGTGGTGGAGCGCGTCAGTTCCTTTGCCCGTCAGTTGGGCATAGGTTAGGCGGCGGCCAGCAACTTGGGACATGGCGAGATAGGAAGCGGTCAGAATCGTTTAGTGGGTTGTCGCGAGTAGCGCGATTGTTGTAACGGAATACCTGTTCGTCAAGGTAACGCTCAAGATGGAATGGCTCAACAGAAACGTAGGTGCCGCGCAGATTGCGCTTGAACAGGCTCCAGAAGTTCTCCAGCCCGTTCGTGTGGACTTGCCCGTTGACGTATCGCTCCGCATGATTCACAAACTCATGCACAAAGCGATTGTGGAGCAGATCATAGGCCAGAGCGTTATCGGTATAGACCTTGGAACCATACCGCACATTGTTCAGGATTTCGTTCTGCAAGGTTTCGCGCTTCACATCGGGAACTACCTTGGCATCGAATCTGCCGCAGATCGCGGTCAAGAATACCCTGTACGGCGGTCTTGCCGAGATACAAGTCTCCGAGACTGTGTTCACCGCGAATGTTCCGCAGTTTCAGTTTGCGGCTCTTGTGCATGTTGACAGCCTTAGCACCAACAAAGGTTTCGTCGGCTTCGACTGTACCGCCGGGGCCTCCCAGCTTGAATATGCGCTTGCTCTTCATCGCTTCACGAATCCGATGGAGCATGAACCATGCCGACTGCTGCCGGATGCCGAGAGCGCTACCGAGTTCGTAGCTGCTGATGCCGTTTTTGCAGTTGCAGACCATCCAGAACGCAGCCATCCATTTGTCGAGGCCGATAGGGGAATCTTCCATGACCGTTCCGACCTTGACGGTGAACTGCTTTTTGCAGGGATAGCAGAACCACAACTTGCGAGTCTTAATAAACGAGTGCTTGGCCTTGCCGCAGCGTGGACAGATGACATTGCCACCCGGCCAGCGCAGCCGCACGGCGTACTCGAAAGCACGGTCAGTATCAGAGAAGTAAACGATTGCTTCTTGAAGTGTGCGTGGCTCGTCCATGCATCAAATATAGCGCTAAACGCATATATGTGTCAAGCGTTTTATTACCATTACGAACTTTTTCCCCGCAACCAGCAGATTCCAGATGAGTTACAAGC
Source organism: uncultured Acidobacteriaceae bacterium (assembly GCA_963791975.1). Taxonomy (GTDB): domain Bacteria; phylum Acidobacteriota; class Terriglobia; order Terriglobales; family Acidobacteriaceae; genus Bog-257. The sequence goes on from CAWBUJ010000003.1 coordinate 70,374, forward strand.
AACTGCTTTGTTTGCAGCAGTTACGAGCCGTAATTTCTGCATCAAGGTGGTTGCCAATCGGGAGGGCGCTATGGCTGTGGTATCAAATTGTCAAAGATCAATTTGCCGCGATCCGTTTTGCCGGACCCCAAAGTGGGCGAGAACATCCGCCCCTGCGGTCGCCGGAGGAGCCGAAGCCATTCTCCAGCGTAATCCAGCGGAAGGCTTTGTCAAGATTACGAAGGTACAGGTACGGTAACTGTACTTTCGTAACAACAGAGGGAGATGGTAACCAGACGGTTTGGTGGGTGACGTGCCCGCTTACCCCGAATCGCCGAATGCGATAACCATCTCGTCGGCGTCGAAAGCCAATTTCGAGATAGCGTGAGCAAAGTCTCCGAATCTTATCTACGGCGTGATCTCCCAGATGACACCATAGCCATTCGTCCCGCCTTGCGACGCAGTGCCGTACAGGTTGCCGTTCGCATCAAGTAGCACGTTGCCGTACGGAACTCCTCCGTCGCTGCTGCCGGTGAAGTCATAGAGGTCGGTTTCCGTCCAGCCGCTGCCGGAAGGCGTCAGCCTGAAAACGGACCCCGCTCCGTGAGCGCCGTCCTTGGTGGCGGTGCCATAAAGATTGCCGGCCGCGTCGAAGGTCAGGCTGCCGTAGGGTCCGGGCTGGTAGGCCGAACTGGTGAAACCGTACAGCACGTCGAAGGTCCAGCTTCCATTCGAGGGCGTAAGGTCGTAAGCCGTGCCGCCGCTGCCTGGGCCTCCACTGCTGGTAGCGCCGTAAAGAGTGCCCGTATCATCGAAGACGAGGCCGCCGAATGGCTTGCCGCCGTCGCTTGCGCTTTGAAATCCGTAAAGCGTGTTTTCCGTCCAGTCTGATCCGGAGGGTGTCAACTCGTAGACTGAGCCGTATCCGTGGGCGCCCGCGGCATACGTTGTGCCGTAGAGGTTACCGGATTTGTCGAAGACCACTCCGCTGTAAGGGTAGGCGCCGTCGCTTGACCCGGTGAAGAGATAAATGGATTTCTCCGTCCAGCTGCCGTTTGACGGTGTCAGTTTGTACACCACGCCCTGAGCATTGTTGCCACCGAAGTAGGTCGTGCCGTAAATATCTCCGGCCTGGTCGAAGATGAGGTCACCATATCCGGGGTTGGCTCCGTCGCTGAGTCCGCCGAATCGGTAAAGCACAGTCAATGTCCAAGCGCAGAGTGCAGTCCGGCAGGCGGTCGCCGGCGGTTTTAGATTGAAGACCGTACCGCATCCCGAGCCGCAACCACTGCCTCCGAATTCGGTGGTGCCGTAAAGACTGCCGTCTGGGCCGAACACCACTCGGGCGATGGGAGCGCCTCCGTCTTCGCGTCCGGTGAAGCTGTAGAGCGGACTGAAGACCCACCCCGACCCTTTATGAGCCAGCTTGAACACGGTGCCGCGATTGTTGCCTCCGCCCTCATACGCCGTGCCATAGAGGTTTCCAGCCCGGTCCATGGTTAATCCGGCTTCGGGGGATGCGCCGTCCTGTCCGCCGGTGAAGTTGTAGATGACTTTGTAAGTTTGGGCCTGCGCTGATGGACTGAGGATCACGGCCAGGGCAAGTACCATCGCGATTACCAGCACGGCGGTTGTTGCCCGTGAGAGGGCGCGGAAGAGTGATGTGCAAGACGGCTGTGTGTTGGGCATGGGGTTCGCCTCCTGGCCAGGTTGCTCAAGTGAAAACGGCGAAGTGCCGGGCGCACGCGGACGCCAGTATCAGTCACCAGGATTTGACGCCCTCCCAGCGCGGCTTGTCAGTGACATGTGAACATCCGGACCGATAAACAGAGGTTGCATCAGTGAAAGTCGTGAGAGCGCACGTTGGCATCGGTGACGTCCACGGTGTCGACGCTATAGGCCTCGCGCATGGGCGCAACCCGCTGCACGCGGACGGAAAGCACGCCCTCCTGGTTCTGGAGAACGCCTTCCAGGAGCAGAAACTTTTCCGACAAAATCACAATGCGGTTCTGCTCCAGCAGATCGGGGGAGATGATGGCATTGCCGATTCCGGTTTCGTCTTCCAGGCTGAGAAAAACAAATCCCTTTGCCGTTCCCGGCCTCTGGCGCGCAATCACGCATCCCGCGGTGCGGACATAACTGCCATTAGGAACCTGCGTCAACTCCCTGGCTGAAAGCACGCGCGCGCGACGTAGATCGGCCCGGCGATATGCCATCGGATGCGGCCCCACCGTTAATCCTGTGCCATGGAAGTCGGCGACCAGGCGCTCTTCCGGCGTCATGGGCGCAAGCGGGGAAGCGGTGTCATTCTCGGGAAGGCCGTCCAGCAACGGACCGGCAAACCGTACAGCTCGCTCCACCTGCCAGAGTGCATCACGCCGGTGCAGGCGCTGCTTTTTCCCATGAGGCTCCGGTGCGAGGCCCGCGAGCGCAGTTTCCGTGGTGTTGCATCCGATCGAGTTCAGGGCGCCAATCGACGCCAGCAGGACCAACTCATTACGGCGCAACTCGGGCACGCGATACGTCAGGTCAGAGATCGAATCGAACGGCCGATGGCTGCGCGTACGCACAATGGCCTGTGCTATTTCCTCGCGCAATCCCCTGGCATAGCGAAAACCCATGCGCAGAGCGAAGCGCATCGTCCCTCTATCTGACATTGTGGCACTATCCTCCGCCTCCAGCGTACAGGGCCATTCCGAGCGGTTTATGTCTATAGGCTTCACTCGCAATCCATGGCGCTGTGCGTCTTTGACGATGGTCGAGGGGTGGTAAAAACCCATCGGCTGATTGTTGAGCAGTGCGGCCGTGAACGCGGCCAGGTAATGACACTTGAGGTAAGCGCTGGCATAGGCGATCAGCGCAAAGCTGGCGGCGTGCGATTCGGGAAATCCATAAAGCGCAAACGAGGTGATCGATTGCAGGATCTGTCGCTGCGCTTCGAGAGAAATGCCATTGCGCTCCATGCCGGCACGCAATTTGACTTCGATATCGCGCATGCGCTTTTCGCTGCGTTTGAAACCAAAGGCGCGGCGCAATTCCTCGGCTTCACCGCCGCTGAACCCCGCGGTAATCATTGCCATGCGCAGCAGTTGCTCCTGGAAAAGCGGGACCCCGAGGGTGCGCTCCAGCACCGGTTCAAGTGATGGGTGCGGATATTCAACCGCCTGCCTGCCTTGCCGCCGCATAAGGAAAGGATTCACCATCTGGCCGACGATCGGTCCTGGGCGGATGATTGCGACTTGTACCACAATGTCGTAGAAGCGCATAGGACGCAGCCTCGGCAAGCACGACATTTGTGCGCGACTCTCGATCTGGAACATACCTACGGTGTCGGCCTTCTGCAACGCGCCATATACTACCGGATCGTCTGACGGCAGCTTTGCGAGGTCCACCTCTTCCCGGTACTGATCGCGAATCAGCACGATGGAATCCTCCAGCACGGCCATCATCCCCAGACCCAGCAAGTCCACCTTGACGATCCCCATGTCGGCACAGTCTTCCTTGTCCCATTGCACGACGACGCGGCCGGGCATGGTTGCAGGCTCCAGCGGAACGACGGAATCAAGCTGGCCCTGGCAGATCACCATGCCGCCGGAGTGCTGCCCAAGGTGGCGCGGCAGGTCCTGAACGGCCAGACAAAGCTCGAAGAACTTGCGCATCCGCGGATGCCGTAAGTCGAAGCCGGCGTCGCGAAACTGCCGCTGCAGCGTGTCGCTGGGATCTTTGTACTCCCACGAACTCACCAGTCCCGCCAGGCGATCGAGGGTTTCGCCATCGAAGCCGAGCGACTTGCCGACCTCACGCGCTGCCGACCGTCCACGATAGGTGATGACGTTGGCGGTCATGGCCGCCCCAAGTTTGCCGTAGCGGCCATAAACGTACTGAATGACACGCTCGCGCTGATCACCGCTGGGAAGATCGAGATCGATATCGGGCCATTCGCCGCGCTCCTCCGATAGAAAACGCTCGAACAGCAGGTCCATACCTACCGGATCGACAGCCGTGATACCGAGCGAATAGCACACCGCGCTGTTGGCTGCCGAGCCGCGTCCCTGCACCAGAATGTTTTGTATGCGACAGTAGCGGACAATGTCCCATACGATGAGGAAATAGCCTGCCAGATCGAGATGCTCGATGAGCGCCAGCTCCCGTTCGATCTGGCGTTGCGCGCGCTGCCACAACTCGCCCTGTCCCGGGCGCAAATAACGATCGCGCGCGCCTTCCATCGCACGTGCCCGCAGGAACGAGTTCATCGTTTCCCCCCCGGGCACGGGATACCGAGGGAACTGATAGCCAAGATCGTTCAGCGTGAATATCAGGCGCGACGAGAGTTCTACTGTGTTGGCAATGGCTTCAGGCAGATCAGAGAACAATCGCAACATTTGCTGCGGCGTTTTGAGGTATCGTTCGCTGTTGCGGGCCAACAGGCGGCCGGCTGTATCGAGCGTGCGATGGTTGCGAATGCAGGTGAAGACATCGAGGATTTGGTGATCCTCCGGTCTGGCATACTGCGCGCCTTGCGTGGCCAGCAGCGGTAATTGCAAGCTGCGCGCCAGCTCAATCGCAGCCTGATTGCGCACCTCCTGCGTGCGGTTGTAGTGCCGCTGGAGTTCGACATAGACATTTTCTCGCCCATAGATCGCGATGAGTTGTTCGAGCGTATTGCGGCCCGCTTCCAGGCCGCCGCGTGCCAGAGCGTACGCCAGCGGACCTTCATCGCCGCCGGTCAGACAAACCAGTCCAGCCGCGTGTTCGCTGAGATCGGTCAGAGAGGCAGTTGCTTGCGAATGAAGGATGAGATTCTCTTCAGGTCTGGCACGGCGTTGTAGTGCAACCGGATACTTTGGCGCGCGTAACTTCATTCGCGTTATCAGGCGGCAAAGATTCTGGTAGCCCTCGCGTGAAGCACACAACAGGGGAATGCGAGGAAGATGTTCATTGTCATCCGCGCATGTCAGCAGGGAAGTGATTTCCGCCCCGAGGTGTGCTTTGAGGCCCAGCTTTTTCATGGCCAGATGAAAGCGTGGCGCGCCATACACTCCATCGCGATCGAGCAAGGCCATCGCCGGCATCTGGTGAGCGGCGCACACCTCCGCCAGTTCCTCAGGAACCGAAGCTCCTTCGAGGAAGCTGAACGCCGAAGATGAATGGAGTTCGACGTACAAATCCGGTACCACACTTCTTTGAAGGGCCATGCCTTCAGGCGTGCCGTCAACTAAGTCAGTCGTAGCTCGCATCCGCGAACCAGTATCCGTTGGCGAGATCGCGGTAAATGCGATAAAGCGCAACTCCGTCACCACTTCCGTTGGCGAGCGCCACGTCCCACTCTTCCCGGTCCCAGGAGCGAGCCTGTTCTTTACCTGCGTTCTCCTCTATCGTGTTCTCCGTCCACCAGTCACCGGACGAACGCCATGGTCCTGCCGACCACAAAACCGTGCCCCGCAGTTCTAAGCGGTCCTTTAGCGTCGTCACAGCCGTTACGTTGACAGGACGGCCTTCCGAGAGACGCACCTGCAATTGCCATACGGGACGAAAAAGCCGCAACGCCGCGATCGGCCGTCTCTCCCTGTCCGACAGTGTGGGATGCCTTGTCTGTGCCGACTCTTTCGGCTCCGCCATAAACCGGTCCAGGCGAAAGCCGTCTGGCCGGTGGCTATCCAGTAGGCGGGCAATCCCAGCCCGGCGTTCGCCAACAATGCCGCTGATCCGTGCCAGCGTAATCTCCAATCTTTCGCTCTCGGGAGCAATCGGCAGGAAAAGGCCGCGTTGCGCGGAACGTGGCGGGGCTGGCTCTGCTGTAATCCAGACCTTGGTTACTGGAGCGCCTGGCGGATGTGCCGCCAACTCCAACTGAAGCAGTTTGAGAAATGCTTTGACATCACGCATGGCGACCGGCAGCCGCAGCGTACGCGTCAATGGTCTTACAATGTCAGAACCGGCGACTGAGTCCTGTGCCGTCATGCTCTCTTCGTCGGCGATCTGCCGCTCGAGTTGCAATTGCAGACGCAGCTCCTGGACTGCAAGGGCCCGCGCCTCCAGCCGGGCACACAATTGCTCCAAAAGCCGGTTAAGGATGAACGATAAAGGCTCTAGAGTTTCTACGGGCGACTCCAGTTCCATCACCTCTTCAAAGTGCGACGCCGGTTTGCAAAGCACGAGCGTGCGCATTCCTACTCCGCGTGCCAGGCGCTGCAGATGGGCTCCCGCTTCGCCCAGCCGTGAGGCCAGCGCGTGCTCGGGCAACTGTGCCAGCGTGCGAAAATCGCGCACCCCCCAGCGTTCCAGCGTATCGAGCATCTGCTCACGCTGCTTCTCGCGGTCCGTCGTCGAAAGTTTGGGCTGCGAGAGAGCGAACGCGTCCAGTAGTACCGTTAAGGGCAGAACAGCCAACCGATGCGCTTCTTTACCTATAGGAATTACAGTGATCCCGTTGAATCCTCGTGCGGCATGCAGGGCCGTGTCAGGATTTGCGCCCAGAGCGATACTCGCCTCCAGGTCGATCGCGCTTACCCGCAATGCCAACTCGCGTGCCATGCTGGTATGCGCACCATATAAACGATCCAGTCCGCTAAGATCGAGCAGCAAGGTATCGGCGGCGGTGTCTTCCACGCGCGGGGTGAAGGCGTGGGCAACGTCGAGCAGGGCGGAATGTGCCGCAGTTTCCTGCATTGGAGATCGCTGCCGCAGAATGGCCGAGGTTTTGCCCCGGGGCGCTGTGAAAACCGCGGCCTGCAATTTAGTCATACCTGCTTTCATTCCCAGCAGGCGCGCTTTTTCATTGAGCGCAGCCACATGCACCAGCGGAGGTTTGCCATCGAGCACGGCCACAGCCTGCTCGCGCAGCAATGGCTCGACACGCACGATGGCTTCCGCAGGAAAGTCGGGAATGTAAATACAGGCAAACATGGTCATCCCGAGGCACGAAGTTCAAACTGGACGCCTGTCGTTTGCGGAGGTTTGCGCCCCTGCCACGAACGCAGAATTTCTGCGCGTAATTGCATCCCTCGCAGCACCGCTGCGTGGCTCACGGCATTGTTTCCGGGAATGCCTGACTCGCCCGCTGGCACTCGCCAGCCATCACATGGCGCCGAACCGTGTACACATATCGCCGCACGCTGTAATCGCACCACCAGCGATGCGCAGGTCTTCGCGCAGGCTTCCTGTTCTATCAACAGCAGTACCGTTGCAGTGGGTTCGATGGCACGGCGAAAACGAAACCACGAGGTAAGAGGGACACGCCGGGCACACGCCGGGGGAATGTCCCCGAGATCGAGCACGACCACGCCAAAGCCACCACCCTGCAACAGCAGGTCAGTCACCTTCAGCAATTGTTCCAGGCGTCCAAGCGTGGCGGACGAGGCGCCGGACTTCCGTGGCATGTCGCTGCAACGCACCCACAGCAGCCGCTCCAGATCAACGCCAGCCGTCGTAGCTGAAGCAGGATCGAAGCTGTCGCTTGCATCCACCAGGGCACACATTTCCTGCCGGTGAGTGGCCCCAGCCAGCGCCGCCAGCATGACCCCCGCGCGCCCTGACGAGGCCGGCCCGGAAATCTCAGTGAGAGCTCCGCGCGGCAGACCTCCGGTGAGCGCGTCCAGCGAGGCGATTCCCGAGGAAGCCGTCGGTGGCGTCACACGCTCGCGCATCAGCAGCGTGGAGGAGAGACGCTCAGGCAGCGAAGATTCCAGACAAGAACGCAAAGTGGCGGCGGATGCCATACCAACCTCTAGGGCGAGGGAGCGAGTAGACCGGGTGAAGAAGTGAGATAAGCTGCCCAAAAAAAGCAGACAGATATTTCTACTTTCGCTTTTTATTCGCCAATTGCTAAGATTCTGCTACGCCGGACTGAGGTTGTCAACTGCCATTTGAAAGCCGCGTGGGAAGCGAGTTTTCGCAGCTCGCTTCCATCGCAGCCGGGGCGTTTTGTGTGCGGTCCGCGCGTCCCTGGCTACGCAGCTGATTTGTTATAATCGCTGAAGTCTTCCCGGAAGTGGCGCTATCGTCTAGGGGTTAGGACGGAAGATTCTCAATCTTCAAACCCGGGTTCGATTCCCGGTAGCGCTACCAGATATCATCCGCTAAAGCCCGCTAAATCAGCGGGTTTCATTTTCACTCAAAACCAGCTCTGCCCCGCCCTAGCGCTCAAAAGCGCGTTTGCTGGTACACAAAATGGTACACAGCGGTTTTTGTTCCGGGCCACAACTTTTCAGAGGGGATACAATCTGCGCAGGTCAAACGGACCCGAACGGAGGTGAAAGCATTGCGGGGAGTTTTCCCGCGCGCGCCAAAACATGAGACAAAACGACTCTCTGAAAATCGCGGCGCTGTGCCTCTTCATCGGGTTTCTTTTGACAAGAAATCCGCGTTGCACGAAGGGCTGCCAAACGCTAGCGCAGCATCTGTTGAGTCACGGCGTTGACGAGCTGCTCACCGGATTGCTGTAACGAAGTACAGCGAAGAAAACCCGCCGCGGGGGGGCGGGTTTTCTTCTTGGCTCAGATGGCCAGTCTGGTCGCACATGTCATAGCAGCTCTGCTGTGGGTGCTTGGGATGTGTACCAACGGTTCTGAGTCGTACTGTTCAATAGCGCGGTTCAATTCACGGACCCGTTCGAGCGCCAGCACATTGGATATTCGCCCATTGAATAATCTGAGTTGGAGGCGAAAATCTGAAACTGCTTGAGCGGAATTGCTCAAGCCCATTCTGTAGAGTGCCACCTCTGGGAACTCTAATCGTCTCTCGGTATTTTGACGATGCTTGTCCGTCAGATGTGCGGATGACCTTGGGAAAGCCGCGTCTCCAGTGGGCTTCATGTGCAATAACTCGCATTCAAGTTCGGATACAATCCTCAGCGCACGATGCAACACCTGTCCAGCGATCTCTTCCATGTTTCACCAGACGGTATTCTACTGCGACCAAAAGGCCCACCGTGCTGATTGACAGACATTCATCTGGCACTTGGCGGGAGCCGCTCATTCTGAAACAATCGCCAGCGGAACAAAACCACAGCCGATGCCCCTAGCTCTCCCTGAGTTTGTCGAACGCTGGAAAGCAAGTACCCTGAGCGAGCGCGCCGCCGCTCAGAGTCACTTCATAGACCTTTGCGAAGTGTTGGGGCATCCTCACCCGGCAGCGGCAGACCACACCGGCCAGAGCTTTGCTTTTGAGAAGCACGTTTCAACTTTGGACGAAGGCAAGGGGTATGCCGATGTTTGGAAGCGCGGGTTTTTCGCGTGGGAGTACAAAGGTAAACACAAGAACCTGAATGCAGCCTATGCGCAGCTCGTGGGCTATCAGGGAGATTTGGAGAACCCGCCGCTGCTGGTGACGTGCGATCAAGAGCAGTTCGAGATTCATACAAACTTCACGGGCACTCGCCCACAACTCTACAGCTTCACACTTGACGATCTGCTGTCGAGCGCGCCGACCGCAAATTGCGCTCTCCGCCCGCTAGACGTTTTGCGGGCCGTGTTCTATGACCCGGAGCAATTGCGCCCCGAGGCCGCGCGCGCCCGCGTCACAGAACACGTAGCGTCGGAGTTTGCCAAGTTAGCCGATAGCCTGGAGCAAAGAGGAATAGAGCCACAGCGCGCCGCGCACTTTCTCATGCGGCTGCTGTTCTGCCTCTTTGCTGACAGCATCGGTTTGCTGCCGGAGCACCTCTTCCGGCAGATGATCGAACTTGATAAGGGACGGCCTGCGAACTTCACGCGTAAGCTCCGTCAGCTCTTCGCCGCAATGGCCACCAGCGGGAGCACGTTCGGCCCGCACGATATTCACTATTTCAACGGCGGACTGTTTGCCGATGATGAAGTGTTCGAACTCACTTCTGCGGACATGGGCGTTCTGCGGGTTGCAGCCGCGCTCGATTGGTCGCAAGTGGAACCCGCAATTTTCGGCACTCTGTTCGAGCGCAGCTTGGACCCCGGCAAGCGCTCGCAGCTCGGCGCGCACTACACCAGCCGCGAAGATATTTTGCTCATTGTTGAGCCGGTAGTGATTGCCCCTCTCATGGCCCGCTGGCAGACCGTGAAGGCAGAAGCCACAGCGTTGGCGAAGGCAGCGGAGAAGGAAAAGGGCCGCGCGCACGCCAAACTAAGGGACGAACTGCAAGGCAAGATGTTCGCCTGGATAAGCGAGCTTTCGAGTGTTCGCATTTTAGATCCTGCTTGCGGAAGCGGAAACTTTCTTTATCTCGCTTTGCGCCGAATGCTTGATTTGTGGCATGAGGCCCGCGTGTTCTCCGCCGAACATGGCCTTCCCACGTTTCTCGAAAAGCAGGTTCACCCCTCGCAACTCTTCGGCCTGGAAACGAACATCTACGCACAAGAGCTGGCATCCGTGGTGGTCTGGATTGGTTATCTGCAATGGCTGAATGAGCACGGCATCGGATGGCCCACAGAGCCGATCTTGCGCAAGCTCGATAACATTCAGGACCGTGATGCCATTCTTGCGCACGATGCCGAAGGTAAAGCCGTCGAACCTGAATGGCCGGAAGCAGATTGCATCATCGGCAATCCGCCGTTTCTTGGCGATAAGAAAATGCGCAGCGAGTTGGGTGATGTGTATGTGGACGAGCTGCGCCAGCTCTACGCGGGCCGCGTGCCAGGAAGTGCGGACTTGGTGACGTTCTGGTTTGAGCGCGCAAGAGCACAGATACAAGCGGGCAAAGCCAAGCGGGCCGGGTTGCTGGCTACTAACTCCATTCGCATGGTGGGCAATCGCCCCGTGTTAGAGCGCATTCTTGAATCGGGCGGAGTCTTCATGGCCTGGAGTGATCGCCCGTGGATACTTGACGGTGCTGCTGTTCGTGTTTCCATCATCGGCTTTGATGACGGCTCTCAGAAAGAGCGCGTGTTGGACGGGCAGCTCGTATCTTCGATTCATGCCGATCTGACCGCCAGCGCGAATGTCGCCAGCGCAAAGGCGCTGCCTGAGAATGCGGGCCTGTGTTTTCTCGGAGTGATGAAGGGCGGGCCGTTCGATCTGACGGAGCAGGAGGCAAAGGCCATGCTCGCCGCTCCGCACAATCCGAACGGACGGCCAAACTCGGATGTAGTGAAACGCAGATTGATTGGCCGCGACGTGGTACAGCGAAACCAACAGGGTTGGCTAATCGACTTCGGCGAGATGTCAGAATCCGAAGCCGCACTTTATGAGCTTCCATTCGAGTATGTGCTGCGCGTGGTGAAGCCTCTCCGCGACGAGAACCGCGACCGTTTGATGAAACAAAATTGGTGGTTGCATGGCCGTTCACGTCCCGCGTTGCGCCATGCGATAAAGGGATTACAACGCTGCATCGTCACACCCGAGGTAGCGAAGCACCGCGTTTTCGCTTGGATGAGCACGGATGTTGTGCCGGATCACACTTGCCATGTGATAGCCCGCGACGATGATTACTTTTCGGATGTTGCACAGCCGAATTCACGAAATGTGGTCTCTTGCGCAAGGTGCATGGATGGGAGTCGGCAGATCGATCCGCGTTACTCTTCGCAAACACATTCGAGACGTTCCCGTTTCCCTGGCCGCCGTCCCAAAGAGCCTAAAGACTCGCCGCTCGTAACTGCTATTGCGGAGGCCGCGCGCGAACTGGTAGAAAAGCGCGATGCGTGGCTGAATCCTCCCGGCGCGAGCGAACACGAACTGAAAGGCGAACGCTCACTAATCTCTACAACGCGCGCCCTTCATGGCTGGCGGAAGCGCATCGCAAGTTAGATGAGGCCGTCTTCGCTGCTTATGGCTGGCCTGCTACCCTCACGGACGCCGAGGTGTTGGAACACTTGCTGGTCCTCAATCACCAGCGTGCGGACCACAGCAAATGTGAACACAAGGAAACTAATACCTCGTCGCGATTAGCTGGCAGCTTAGTCAGCGCCGCCCATTCTTTTGAAAGTTGTGCAGACGTTTGCACGCGCGAGATAGCGACTGCTTCTATTGCTTCTGCTTTGCACGGTTCTCTCTCCACCAATTTCGTTTCTGTTCGCGTTGGATGGGAGCGGAGCATCTGCAGAGCAGCAATACTTCTGTCCTTTCTTTTTCAGCCAGAAAATAAGGAGCTGCACACTGAGGATTCGTGCAGCGTTTCATTCGCTTTGCGATCCGCTGCAAGTGGTACATCGCCTGTTCGAACGGTGTAAGAGGCGGAACGCCTGAATCGCAGCGCGTTCTCTTCCGCACTCGGTGGCTCATCTAAGGCTTTTTTGAAGTCGGACGACTTTCTGAGTCTTTCTAGCCAAACAGGATATGTAAGACCGTAAGTGTGTGGAACTCTTGGCGAGCTCGTGTAGATGTGCCACTCGCGTTCTCTCATCTTGCTAGCATCCAAAGCCAAACGCAAAGACTGTTGGGCTCTTGCAACGATTTCCCAATGTTCTGTTGCAACATCAGATTCCCTCCCGGCTGGCGGCTCTGGCACTCCGGGAAGGGAGCAGAATACTTCCGGGTACCTCTTCACGCAGTCGCGCAATGGCTGCGTCTGTCTCGCGCTTATCGCTGCCCTTGAAATGTTCTGTGAAGGGGTGCTCGGCATGAGTCGGATATAAAGCCTCGGTGTTGGCCCAATCAATCACTAGAGATTCCATTTTGGCGTTTGATAGCTTATGGGCTCTGGAATTACGTCCCTTTTTTCTTTGCAGAATTCATGTCCCGATAGGCTCCGGGTTGAAGCAACTAGAACGTAATCCCGTTGCTCGCCTAGTGTACACTGGCACATACATTTCTAATGGCTGTTGCGGTAAGAATTACAATGTCATAGAGAACAACAGCGAGCGTTAGCAGCTGGAGGCAGCGATTGGAAGAGAAGTAGGTATCAATTCGAGAGAAGCAGCTGGCGTATCTCGGCTGCTCTGAATCCGTGTTGCGTCTTTGGCGAGGCCAAGGGCAGGGACCGCGATACTTTCGGGCGGGCAAATTGATTCGCTATCGCCGCGCCGACCTGGACGCGTGGATTGAGGCGAGTTTTGCGAACCGGAGAGGAGGGCAAGACTGCCGCCGCAACGCGAGCACAGACAGTGGCAAGCAAGACACGTATCCGACGAACCGAATTCGCCTCTGCTCGGGCCGTACTATTGTGCTGCTGCATCCCTTGCTGTTGCGCTCTGCGGGAACTGAAAGCGGGCTCATGTTGGCGCAGCGATCTACTGGTAGTGGCCACACGAAAACAAGTCAGGGCTGGTTTTACAAGACTCGCCGCCAATGGAAGGCCGAGATCGGTCTGAATCGCACGGAGCAGGAAAACGCACGGGCGACTCTTACGCACAAGGCTTCCTTCGGGGACAAGCTGGCTGACAATCCCGGCGAATGCACTACCGTGTCGATGTTGACGTGTCTGTGAAGCTCTGTCTAAAGGTGGCAGGAAAGCGGCCAACAACAGGGCACTAAATCCGCCAACAAGATGGCGGAGACGCTGCTCACAAGAATCAGCAATACCGCTAGACGTAAAGAGGCAATCTGAGAATTCGGCGAAAATATGAAACAAAAATCATGCAAAGGCGCAGTCTAGCTTTGCAGGAATGTGGCGATCCCTATAAGGAAGCAGAGATTATCAAGAAAGACAGATTAATCTGCCAGGCGGGGTGAGGAAACTACTCTCTTCGCCCAGCTTCATTGACTCAGGCCAAGCTTCGGGCCGCACGCAACTCAAACAGCGTTACCGCCGAACCGAATATCATGGTGGCAGCGAAGGCTCGCCAAGCGGAACTGAACAGGCAGTCATGAGCACTGGGCTACTGGGGCTTGGGCTTCACTCGATACCCCGACGAAGATGACCGCGAGCGTTTGCGGGAAGAATACCCAGATTTCTATGAAGCTGATGTATCACCGGAACGAATTCCGGAACAGCAGAAGGGAAACGCTAACGTGAGAGCCTGAGACTGTGAGCTCGGGGTTCGAATTACCCCTGTGCGGGGTGCGTATCGGACAGTACCTTGCAGCAGCGGAGGTCGCGGGTCCTTCCCCGAGGCCGCCCCGTGCCAGTAACGCGCGAGCGGCGCTGTTACTCTACCGCTGTTGCCTGAAAGTAGGTTGATTTGCAGGTTGATTTTCGCGTAGCGATGATGGGCTTGCTATAACCCATCCCGTTGGGTTATTGTAAAAGTTGTATGAGATGTCCAATCCACCATGTCGAGCTAATCTGCTACTGCCCCGCGTGCCGTGGAAGTGTTACCAGCAAGAGCAAGGCTAGGGCTGCCCGCGAAAATGGTAAGTTGGGCGGAAGGCCGAAGGGCCGCAAGAAGAAATCGAAGCGCAAGACTGCTGCAAAGTGAGGGCGTGCTTATGCTGTACAAACGAGGAAAAACCTACTGGTACAACTTCCGCTGGAGCCTTCGGAATGCCGGTGGCACAACGGAGAATTTCCGCATCGTGAAGTCTGCCCGGACACAAAACAAGCAAGACGCCAAGGACGCTGAGGAGGAACACCGGCGGGCCTTGCGACTCGGGGAGATTCACCCGCGCGATCCGTGGCCGAAACCGAGGCCGTTGCCCCGCCCATCTTCCGCGCGTTCGCAAGGGAATTCTTGCAGTACGCCAGGACGCACACGAAGCCAGGGACGCACACGTTTTACGAAGGCTGCCTGGAAAGGCTTCTGGCATTCGCTGCTATCGCAGATGCCCCGCTTAAACGCGATTACAGGCGATCTGGCGAGCAAGTACGCCCGCCATCGGCAGGAAGTAGCGGAAAACTCCATCGTGACCGTAAACGGCGATCTGCGCACGTTGCGGCGCATTCTCAAAATCGCGGTTGAATGGGGCAGAATTACGCACGCTCCCGCCGTCCATGAGTTGCCACAGCCGAAGGGCCGGGACCGCGTGCTCAGTTTCCGGGAAGAGGCGCTGTACTTGGCGAAGGCTTCCGACAATCTGCGGGACGCAACGATTCTCGCCGTTGATACCGGGATGCGTCCCAACAGCGAGTTATTCCCGCTGCTGTGGGCCGATGTGGACTTGACGGCGCGCACGGAGTGTCCGAATGGGGTGATTCACGTTCGCCAGGGCAAGACGGCGAGCGCACAGCGCAGCCTTCCGCTTAACTCCGCGTGCTGCTGAGGTCTTACAGCGGCGCAAGAAACAGGCGGAAGCGAAGCCAAAGCAATCCGCGTTCGTGTTCCCCGGCGCGGGCAATGCGGGACACATCATCTCGTTTCAGCATCCGCACGAACAGGCGGTGAGGGACGCCAAGCTGAAGCCGTTCGAGTTCTACTGCTGGCGTCACACGTTCGGGACGCGGGCCGCTCAGTCGGGCATGGACAGATTCTCACTCGCCCGTTTGATGGGCCACAGCTCGCCCGCCGTTGCCGCTCGCTACTATGTCCACGTCACAGAGACGCACGTTGCAGCCGGGTTCGGGAAGTTTGTCGAGTACCACACCCGCAACGTTGCGGAAGGAATTGAGGCCGCGTTCCCGGCAGCAAGTGATGGGGTCCAATAGACACCGGAGGCGCTAGTTTCTTGCCGCGAAGAATTCTGCGGGACAAAGAGAGCGTTAGAGCATGATCTCGCTGGCTGACATCGAAGGCCAAAGCCTTAGCTCAGTCATTGCAGACTTTATGGTCTGCGCTCGGTGCGGCTTCGTTGATCGGGAACGTTCGCGAATTATCGCGAATAGCCCCTGCCCAGCTTGTCACCAGAATGCGGGAAGAGCCCGACTGTATTTTGGGCTCAACATCGCGGTACTCATTGACCTCATACAGCAGTCGTACCATTCTGAGATGCCCATCAACGAAGACGGGCCACAGGCGTCTGATGTAGCTGTCGTGCTTTTCTTCAGCGCCTTGCGCGAAGCTCTGTTGAGCAATCTATTGGATTACCTGTGTCGGACAGAAGCCCGCGACTTGAAGAAAGTCGCCACTCCCCGCAAGCTCACTAGGGGAACGTTTTCTAGGTTGGAAAAGCTAATTGGGAAGACCTGGGATGAAGCGATTGGAGAGGCTTCCTCGCGGGAGGGGATCGGCTTCGATTCGGTCTCAAAACTGATGAGACAAGCATCAAGCATTCGAAATCGTTTTCTGCACGAGGCGAGCGGCTGGGGAGCCACTCGTCAGTTTGCGACCGAATGCATCAACAACACGTTCGCGCTTCTGCAACTTTTCGTGTCCCTTCACAACGCATACGTGCAGCCTCGTTTGGAACATCAGCGAGACGGCAAAGCAACTGAGAGATAGCGTCCAATAGGGGCGGTTTCTCGTTTCGTGGTACACAAGATGGTACACAGACTGGTGAAAATTGCTCGTAAGCCATTGACTGCATTCACTAGGTAGTAAGATTCTCAATCTTCAAACCCGGGTTCGATTCCCGGTAGCGCTACCATTAGCTGCTGCAATCATATATGCTATCTCTGTAACACAGCCAGTTTTTACCACTGTGGCCATTTTTGTGGCCACTCCGATTGCACTGTCTCGGACAACTGTTGATTCCTGCGCTCGATTGCTTCCCGAATCAGCGTCACATTCGAGTGGTTGTAGATGCGCGTGGTATTGACTGATTGATGCCCCATCGCATCCATGACCGCCATCACATTTCCAGTGCCCTCCATCGCGTCGGTGGAAAAACGATGGCGAGCACAATACAAGACGACCGCTTGCGGGAATACCTGCCAGCCGTTTGGCTTCCAGCCACTGCTTGGAAACCTCGCGATCGGTGATATGACCGGATTGGGCCTTCTTTGACGGAAACACCCATCCTTCGTTTACGCCTCCCTTGCGCATCAGGAGTGCTGCCTTGACGCGCTCAGTCAGCGGAACGTAACGCCGGGATTTGCGGGACTTGCCGCGGGGGTTGAAGATCAACCCTTTGTCCCAATGAATGTTCTCCCAGCGCATCCGGAAGATCTCGCCTGGGCGAAGACCAGAATCCAGCATGATTAACAGGACCGTTCGGAACGGCTCCCAGCCTACACGCGACTTTCGGCCTTTCGGCGTAAGGCGCGCGCCCGCCGTGACCGTTAGCAATAGCTGCTCCATCCACGGCTCCATAAGTTCTTCCCGTCCGTACTCCTCGACGAGTTTCACGACTGGCACCGTGGATAGAAGTTGCCACTCGTGCGCCTTTTTCAGCATGCGCCGAAGCGTGCGCAGAGCGTTGTTCGTGTTCGCGGCTGACCGACGCCGCTGTTCTTCGCTGTTTGTAAAAGTAATCATTGGCATGACGAAGCGCTCGATGGCCCCGACGACTTCTTCCAGCGATGTGGGCGCTATGTAAAGTTTGTTCTTTGCGATAAATGCGCTCCATTGACGCTGCTTTTCTTCATCTCGAAGAACTCGGGAGTGAATGCGATTGGACGTTCTGCAGTAGGTAGTGCAGTCTTTCTCCTTTCGAACGTCCGCTTGATGGCGTCGGAAAGTACCGCACCCTGGAAGGGGAAGAGGTCGCCCAGAGTTCGAAGGTCATGGAAATCCTTCATCCGGCTGTTTGCGATCCCCAGTTTCACCATCGCCTCGAACTTTTCTGCAACGACAGTTTCTTTGGGATAAGTGAGCAGCACAGGTGCTGGCCCATTTAGCATCGCGGGAAACGTGCTCTTGACGGCGTGCGGCGTAATCGCGTCACCGAAACCGATGTCGATCTGTATTGGTATACGAGCTTTTTCGAGGAACCCCAAGAAACTGACCCGCACGCCCTCATAATCGGCATCTTCCTTGATGCGTTGAGCAGTGACACTCTCAGGGTCAAAGACCAGCCCGTCGTCTGTGACGGAGGTTGTGCATACTTCCTTAAAAGCCGCTTCAAGGCGAACCGGATCGTTTTCAGCCTGGGAAAGGAAATCCGCATCTCTCGTGGGACGGTGTGCTTGGTCGGTCCAGAGTTCAAAGAGCAATGCTCCCTTTAGCACGAAGACTGTTCGGTACTTGGATTGACTGATTCGATATAGAATGCGCTCAAGAGCGTACTTCGTAAGCAGCAGCCCGAAATCTTCGTTGCGCGTGCGCGCAAGATTCAAGAGGCGTTGCCTGATGGATGCCGAGATGTTTGTAACCATCTTGCTCAAGAAAGAGATTCCATATAGGGCCGCATTACGTTTGCCACCCGACAGACCTTCGCCGCCGTCCAAAGCTCATCCATGGACGCCTTCTTCTCGCGAAAACATTCTCGGAGGGCCTGAATTGCGAGTTCCGTCCCGACCTTGGACCTAAACTTGAAGCAGTCAGCGACGGTCTTGGCTGGAGTGTAAACCCGAACTCTGCCGCCTTCGACAGGATATTCCGTGACGCCGAATGTAAGCGACTGACCTGAAAACCGCACAACTCGGATCGGTGGATAGCCCGCCCGAGGTACCCAAGCTCCACGCTCAAGAGCAATCCAGACTTCAAATGGGTTTTCGGTGGTCAGCCCGTGGAAGCGTAGTGCTGATGAAAGACAAACCACTGCACGGGGTATCTTCGTATGCACTTCGAGCAGAGTTCGATGTTCAGTAGCCGGGGCCTCTGGAGACGTGTAAAGCCCTCTTCCGATTTTTTCCAGCTTGCCGGCGTGTGTCAGGCGGCTGAGGTAATTGCGCGGGACGCCGAGCCGATCAAGCTCTTTAGGGCGTATGACCGACTGTCGACCAGCAAGGTCGAGCACGCGCTCCATGGGTGTCTTCATACTCAAACTGTACCAAAACCTCCGCACTTGTCAATATCTGTATTGTTTTTAGGACGGAGGCATGGGCCAAGTCCCAGGACTCCCACTGGAATATGTCAAGGTTTGTTGCGGTAAAGCGTGACATCTTGCGATGGTTCCTGACGGCTTGTTTTACGGTCGCCAGGGAAGAGCCGCGTCGGAATCCACTGTGGCCATTTTGTGGCCAGAACAACCGTTAATTCCCGTTATTAGCCACAAATTGGCTGTGTCCAGAACCGACCCTGCGCGTCTCTCAGCGAAAGCGAAATGTTTGTATTTCAACAACTTGCAGAACAGAAGCTTCAACGGGCGTTTCCGGATTCTGAGATTCTCAATCTTCAAACCCGGGTTCGATTCCCGGTAGCGCTACCAACTCTTCTTTTTCAACCTCGTCTGCTTCCAAACCATTGAATAACATGCATGTTGCGGTGGTTCGATAATCTCCGTCGATATACTCCACGCCTTCAGGAAAAAGCACCTGCTGGAAACGCTGTTTCTGGTCTAATGACGAGGTTTTCCAAAGGTTCGATGCGTTTACCAGCACTTCCAGTGCGAACTCGATAACTTCCTCTGCGTCGATGGCCTCAAGGGACGCTTCCCGCAGTTCCATCTGAGCCAACGTTATATCGGAGAGCAGTGCTGTTCTCATTCGCTGGTATGTCTCAAGGTCTATCGCTTTCTGATAAATGAACGCGTCCTCTAGCTTGTCCCTATTGCTGCGGAGTTCGCGGAGTTTGCGCTCAAGGGCAGCTTCCGGCTCGATAGCGTCTCCCTGCTTTGTCCGCAGCACATCTAAAACGACCTTGCGGAACAGCGCCACATTCTGCGGGTGAGGTTGGAGTTTCTTCAGCAAATCAACAAATTCAGCCTCGAAATTTTCTTTGGACACTCGGGTACAACCGTCTTGGCAATGGTAGTACGCATAACGTTTTTTACCCCTGCCAGTAGACCAGCTCCCCGTAAGTGGGTCTCCGCATTCACCGCACCGCACGAAGTGCCGAAGCGGAAAATCCTCATTGTTGCGCGGGCGCGGGGTAACTGTCGGACGCCGCCCGTTGAGAATCATCTGCACCTTGTCAAAGACTTCGTCGCTAACAATCGCTTGATGCCGTCCTTGAACGTTGATCCCCCACGCAGCGATGCGGCCTGCATAAACGGGTTTCCGTAACGTCTGCTCGAACGTTTGTGCGCTGACCCGATCTCCCTTCCTAGTACGCAGCCCTCGCTTGGTGACTTCATGTAACACCTGCTGGCGTGTGTATAGGCCAGTGGAAAAGCGCTCAAAAGCCCAACTGACAAGATCAGCGCGCACTGGGTCGGGAACGAGGCATTGTGTGTGCGCACCCGCGACAATGTGACAGAAATGGGGGTCGGCCGCGGCCTCCCCAATGATGTACATGAAAGTTTCCGGAATGTACATTCGTGATATATTGGGCGAGACGGGGAGCGATTCAAATGACCACTGCGACCAAGCGATCCCACAAACACTTTCAGTTGGACTCTGCTAAGATCAAGCGCGCTCAGAGGGCGTTGCGCGCAAAAACCGAGACAGAGGCCATCGAGCGCGCTCTGGACCTCGCGATTGCGGAGCATGAGAAGAACCGCTTGGTCCTACAAGCCACGGAGCGTTTTATCAAGAGTGGTATTGAAATTAAGGACGTCTACGGCACGCTGGTTGTTTAGATGCAGCCCGCACTCTTCGACACTTCCATATATATAGCCGCACTGCGTCGGGGAAACGACGCGGCCCTTGCCCTCAGGCGGGTAGGTGCCGACGCACCATTGTGGTTGAGTTCGGTAGTCCTCGAAGAACTCTACGCCGGCGCTGGCGACCGGGAGCGGCTCGTGGTGGAGCGGCTGGAACGAGATTTTGACAAAGTGAAACGAATCCTTGTGCCCAATCTCAGTGATTGGACTCAAACCGGCCGGGTGCTGGCCCGCTTGGCGGCGAAATACGATTACGAACAAATAGGACAGGGGCGGATGACCAACGACGCGCTGATTGCGATGAGCGCCGGGCGGCTAGGCATCCGGGTGCTCACCGCCAATGAGCGTGACTACCGTCGGCTCGCCGAATTTCGCTCATTTCAGTGGTGGGTGATCGCCGTTTAAGACAGCATCGCCCGCAGGCAACGTTTCGTCAACCGGCCCTGTCATCCCCGACAACTTCAAGTGAGACAAACCAGGTCGTACATCCTGGTTCGGGTCATCGCGGCAAGGTAACAGCAATGGACTCCTGGCCTGATCTCCCTGCATCACGCGGGCGGAATTGGCGCAGGTTCCAACCCCCTCGTCAACAGCAACGCACGTTCCAATTCCTCACGCTGCAGTTGTGGAGGCCCTTGTCGACACATTGAGCCACCGCCAGATTTCCGTCGTTGACGAGGAGTTCGCAGTATCCAAAGATGGTATGGAAATGTTCGGCGTCCTGGATCTGACCACAGGTTTTGAAGGATGTCGATTTCATGCCGACTGCCCGATTATGCCGACTAACTGCGGATGCAGCTGCTGGGTGGTGCGCGGGGTGCATCTTGAATCGGCATAATCAAAGGCCTTCCAGAAAGGCGAGGAGTTGGTCGGCCGGGCGGTATCGCACGAGTTTGTGCCCAGCGGTTCAGTACGCGAAAGTGCCTTCTCTTTTAATCGCATGTCCGCGTGCAGATACATCCCTGTTGTTTCTACGGACTCGTGACCCAACCAGAGCGCTATGACGGATCGATCCACGCCATGGTAAAGAAGATCCATGGCATTGCTATGCCTCAGTACGTGTGGAGAGACGATTTTCCGTTTGAGTGATGGACAAGTCTGTGCCGCACGATCGGTGTATTTGGTGATGAGATGCTCGACCGCGTCGCGGCTCAGCCTACCGCCACGGATACTGGGAAACGCTGGATCTTCGGGACGCCCGTTCCGTTGGCGTAGCCAAACGTCCACCATCCTTGCTGCTTCTGGACGAAGTGGCGTACACCGCTGTTTTCGACCTTTCCCCAGACAGCGCACATGGGCTCCGGTTCCCAGTACGACATCCTGGCAGTTCAGCGTTATCAGCTCAGAAACGCGTAAACCAGTTTGAACCGCTAGCAGAAGCATGGTGTTGTCCCGGCGCCCGATCCAGGTGGAAGGATCAGGAATGGCGAGCAAGGCATCGATTTCTTCCCGAGTTAGAAACTCGATTGGCCGTCTTTCATAGCGCTTGCTGGGTACCGCCAGGATCCGGTGGCAGTGGAGGGCATGTGCGGGTTCCTCCAATGCTATGTAGCGGAAGAAAGAGTGAATGGCTGCCAGACGGGCATTCCGAGTGCGAGCGCTGTTCTTGCGTGTGCGCTCCAGATGGTCCAAGAAGAGACCGATGAATGGTGCGTCCAGATCTTCGATCTGGAGTTGAGAGGGCATTTTGCCAAGTCTTTCTTTGGCAAACTGCAGAAGCAGGCGAAAGCAATCGCGATATCCCGCAATCGTGTGCGGGCTTGCTGCCCGTTGACGAAGCAGGCGATCGGTAAAGAAAGATTGGAGAAGAGAGGGGAAGCTGGCAGCGGTCACGGGCGCACCTCCCGTGGGCTCAACCGCTCAGTGGCAAGCCGGAGGAGTTCAGGCACGGCTTCGAGATACCAGTAGGTATCGCTCACATGAACATGTCCCAGGTACGTACTCAGTTTGGGGAGCTCTCGTTCGACATCGAGGCCAGCGCGATACCACTGGATCAAGGTGCGCGTAGCAAATCGGTGTCGTAAATCGTGCAGCCGTGGACCATGACCATGATATTTGGCCGGTACGCGCAGGCCGATTTGCTGCGACACCTTCGCGAAGTTGTAATGTGCCATTTGGGAGGGAATCCGTCTCCCATGTTCGGAGATGAAGAACGCCGGAGTGGATGGTGCGCAGAACAGACGGTCTCGGACTCTAGCGTACTTTCTTAGAGCAGCTGCGGTAGTGACGTGAATCGGCACATAGCGGGATTTTCTGAACTTCGTCTTCCGGATGTGAAGAACGCTCCCATCAAGGTCAACATCGGATCGATCCAACCCAACGACTTCATTCACTCGCATTCCGGTCGCTACCATGAGGCCGAAGAGAGTTGTAAATGTGCGAGCACGGAACCCCTTGGACGAATGGAGTTGTTGAGTTCGACTGAGGATTTTCGCGACCTCCTCGTCGCTATAAATGTAAGGAGGCTTACGCCACCGGCGAGAGGGCAGAAGACTCGATGAAGGAATCTCCGTGTGAGGTTCAATGGCGCTGTACCAGATAGCGAACGTCGAACCATTCCTAGACGGCGAGCCCAGGTGGCAGGTTCAGCGTTACTGGGTTGTGTGGCCCAGCGAAGCGCCAGGCTCGTGGTGATGTATGGGCTACCTGCGGCGTGGAGGAACTCGACAAAGTTCCGTAAAAAACTCGCGGGGTGTCGAAGTTGGAATCCGAGACTACGGCGGACATCGATGTAGTCTTTCAGTGCCTGTTTCAGGGGTGTCACTGCGCACCCCCTATCGGCCAGACCTGAGCCAGCGGGCGCAGGCTGTTGAAGTCAACCTTGGCGTAGATTGCGGTTGTATTCGAGTCTCGGTGTCGAAGCACCTCCCCAATCTCCCCCATCGTCGCCCCGGAGCGAAGCATGGAAGTTGCCAGACTGTGACGAAGCAAGTGAGCACCCTTAGAGGGAGGATTTAGGTTTGCGCGCTCGATTGCGTAACGAACGATCGTCGGCAACGTTCCCACAGTAGCGAGCCCACGATATGGCGCTTTCATGCACACGAACACCCTGCGTGTTTGGCACCGAGGGCGACCTTGGCGCAGGTACGACGCTAGGGCTTCGCCCACATCGTTAGGTAAAGGCATCCGATCATGACGTAGCCCCTTGCCGCGAACGAGGATTTCACCACTTCTCCAGTCAATGTCCTCAAGTTGCAGAGCGACGACCTCGCCGGCACGTAGCCCAAGACGAGCAAGGAGAAGAAGGATCGCGTAATCACGGCGGCCAATAGGGGTTCGACGATCACAGGCCTTCAGCACACGCTGGACTTCCTCCGAACTTATGTATCTGGGCACTGTGGCCTGTTCCCAATGCGCCACCCCTAATACCGACGCTGCCAAGTCGCTGCTGAGGCTCCCCTTCTGAAACAGAAACCGGAAGAAAGACCGCAAGGCTGTCGGCACCCATCGGGCTCTACCAATGCTGAGGCCCCGACAATGTCGCACGATAAAATCGGAAATATCGGGGACTTGTATCTCCTTAAGAACAAGCGGTTTCTTTCCGAACCGCTTCACAAGAAACTTCCGAACATAAAACAGGTGGTCACGTATGGTGCGAGGAACGAGCCCTCGCTCTTGGCGCAGATATTGCTCATATGCACGCAGGATGTCCGCTAAAGGTGATCGCTCAGGGACCACCTTGCGATGAGGGATGACCTCGCGTTTTCGCAGGTGATCAATGAACTGACGCAGAGTTGGCAGGTCGAGGGCGTGAACTCGCCCCTTCTGTTTGACAAAAGTGGATACGAGGCTCTCATCAAGCTGCGAAATTGCGAGCTTGTTTCGTCCGAACCACCACCCGAGCGTGGCAAGCAAGTACAACTTATCCTGAATCGTCTTCTTGCGATAGCCGCGATCCATCAGCGACGTCGCAAACATCCGAAGATGCGACTCCAACGGATTACCTTGAATCTGTTTCTCCGGCAAAGCAGTTTGTACCACCATTTATATCCTCCGTTTCCTGGCTTTCGTGCCTGGACAAAGACCGGAGGATTATGCCGAACAACATTCCACTGTGAAGTGGAGATCTCAGCGCCCATACTGAGGAACACGCGGGTTGCTAGTGCGGTATCGGCATAATTGGGCAGTCGGCATGAAACCGGTTATGCCGATCTCGGCATAACCGTTTCGCAATCGGAATCAGAAATGCGAACAACAAACGATTCCGGCTCGCATGCACCGTCGGGCTGCGAGTCTTCGTGTGTCACAATCTTGCGTTTAGGGGAGATTTCAGCCCCATTTTAGCAAAGCACTCGAAGCATTTCTCGCTGGAAGATGCGTTGTCGATCGGCGTAGACCGGATGCAGCGGAACTTTGAACCGATGCGGCGGCAGGTAGAAACTTGGCGTGTCCAACAAGTGTCAGAAGCGACGGCAAAGCTGACTATTTACCGGGCGTTCATCGAGGGAGAGTTAGAGGTCCCGAAGCACCTGGCGCGGAAGGTACATGAGCTCTATTTCAATCCGCAGCACGAAGAGTTCCTACCCCGAACCATGTGGAGCCTGTCGAACGCCTTCACGTCGGCAATCAAAGGACTCGATCCGATCCCACAATTCCAAGCGATCGCGAAACTAGGAAGCTTTCTTGGTGCGGCGTCTGCGACTTAAACACCGGACATATGCGAAACCTGGGCCTTCGCTTGCTGACCCATCGGGCGTCGTTGGACCGTTGGACCGCGATTTGGGCGTAGAATGTCTCCGTTTTCTGAACCAAGAAGGAAATTCGGGGTGACGATTTCGGCCGGACTCCGCGGTCTAAACCCGCTCGGAATCTGGAAGGAGAGATTGCATGGCACATGTGCAGATCACGATGCTGGCAGGGCGCACCATCGAGCAAAAGCGTCGCGCGGTTAAACGCGTTACAGAAGTGCTGCGCGAAGAACTCAATGTCAAGCCGGAAAAGCTCACCATAGCCTTCGTTGAGGTGCCCCGCGACAGCTACGCCCGCAACGGCGTTCTTTTGTCCGATCGAACTGATCTCCAGTGACTCTGGCTAGACCGCTAGACCGGTGTCACTTCTGAGTAAGCGGTCTCAAAGTCACCTGATTTGTTGAGCACGCTCTGATTGTCATGGGGCGGATAGTGGCTTGCAAATTTCTGAATCCTCTTCAGGATGTCCCTTACTGCTTTGTCCAAATGCTTACGACTGGTATAGACATCGTAAGCATGTCCCTTGGTGGCATCCACGAGATCATAGAGGTCAAATCCAAAATGTCGGACTCGGCCCCCTATGAGGTCATGACTTGCGACTAGCAACGCAAAGCACTAAACATGACTGGGTTTTGCCGGCTTCTTAATTTGAGAATATTCCGTCGCACTACCCAAATCATTGCCTTCCCCGATGATAATCAGAGCTTTTGAATCGGAATCGTTTCTCCCTCCAAGCTTCTACAGGGCAGTTTTGAGCGCGTCATTAAGTAGAGTTGAGGTCGTCCGTTCTTACCATCCTCGACCTCCAAATCGATTTGCGTGGACGCTTTTTTCGAGACCAGTTTCGAGAGGAGACCAGTCTTGCAACAGATTTACCTTGCTGGCATAGCTAATGACGAAACTCTCCGACCCCAACCCATCAAAGCGGTCAGCGATTGAACTGATAACCTCCCGTTCAAACTCGATCACTTTCTTCTGGTGTGCGCTCGTATCAATCAGCACTCCGAGCGCGAGTCTCGGTTTTGTGCCTGGTTCGGTGGTCTTGTCTTGCGCAAAAATTAGAGGGTGCGTTGCTGTAGTAAGAAGGACGCATGTAACTTGCCCTAACAAAAGGATTCCAAAAAGGGTTTCACGCTTCATTTCAACTCCTCTTTGCTGTGCAGCAGCAATTGGGTTACTTGGGACATTCCTCACGGATTCCTCCAGGATCCCTGTGTTACCGCACCTCGCGCGTGCCCGTTGCCTGCCGCAACTGCTCCAACGCACTCATATATGTGGCGAGCGCCTGCCGGTAACTCAGCTCGGTTGCGCGATAGCTGCGCTCGGCATCCAGAAAATCCAGAAGCGACGCGGCGCCGTGCTGGTAAGAGAACTGCGTGATCTCCAGCGATTGTTGCGCCTGTTGCAAATAGCCCTTGTTGTATAGCTCTACCACGTCGGCGCTATTGCGCAGCGACTCATAAGCATTCCTGACGTCGGTCACGACCTGCTGTTCGGCTGCCCTCTCCAGAAGCTGTGACTGGGTCAGCACGAAGTAAGTCCGAGCCACCTCGCCCTGGTTGCGGTTGAAAATCGGCAGCGGGATGTTGAAATAAAAGGCACCGACATTGGAAGCATTCACATGGCCGTAATCGAAGGTCACGTTCAAATCTTGTTTGGCATTGGCTTTGGCCAGACCCATTTGACTGGCGGCGGAGGTGACACTGCGCCGGGCGGCCTGGAGGTCGGGACGCAAAGTAAGAGCGCGGGCCTGCAGGTCCTCCACTCGCAGGGATAGAGGTTGATAGGTGAGATCGCCGGCGACATCGTAGTCGCGAGGTGCGGAATCGAATCCCATCAATTGCCGCAACGAGCCTAACGCTTGCGCCTTGGCAATGCGGGCCGCGCTCACGTCACTCTGGAATTGCAGCATCTGTAACTGAATTTTGAACAGATCGACCTTGCTAAGTCCCCCGGCCTTGTATCGCTCCTGGCTGATGTTGATGGTGTGCTGGTAGCTGTCGAGCAGTTGAATGGCAAACTCCAGATTGGCCTTGGCCAGCAGAGCGGCGATGAACTGCTGGGCCGTATTCTCCACCGTCGTACGTTCCGCATCGGCCACCTGTGCCTCGGTTACGGAGGTCACGTCCTGCGCCGCTTGCAAACGGTGCTGGCGCTTTCTGCCGCGCTCAAAGAGATAGCCGACTCCCAAATCGAATTGCGCGGTGTTATCGATATAGTTGGTCGACCACAGGTCGGGACTGAACAGCGGAAGGTATTGCGCGTCCCATGACAATACCGGATTGGGCCGCAGGTTGGCGGTGACCTCCTGCTCTTTGTTCTGCGAGATCAGCGTGCGGTTGGCCTGGAGCGTGGGATTGTTCTTCTTCGCCAGCTCGATCGCCTGGTCGATGGTGATGAGCATTGCCGGAGTCTGCGGCGCACCTGCGGCCGGTAGTTGTGGAACGCCGGGTACTTGGGTGGTGGCCGGCGCTGGCGGCGGCATTTGCGCGGATGACGGGCAGGACTGCGACAGCACGAGCAGACCCGCCAGCAGAACCGAAATGCAATGGAACCGAGGCGAGAGGAAGTGCGTCATTCGGTGACCGTCTCCGCTTCTTCTGGCAGTACGTCCGTCGGCCCGGCCATCCAGGCATAGAAGGCGGGCAGCAGCACCAGACTCAAGGCCAGCTCGGTCAACAAGCCGCCAACAATCACGATGGCGAAGGGACGCTGTGAGTCGGAGCCGATACCGTGAGACAACGCCGCAGGAACCAGTCCCAACGATGCCACCAGCATAGTCATCATGATGGGCCGCAAACGGCGTGTGGCGCCGAGCAGCACCGCCTCCTGCAGGTTGTGCCCGCGTCCACGCAGCTGGTTGATGTACTCGATCATGATCACTCCTGTCTGCACCGAGACCCCAAACAGTGCTAGCAGTCCGACGCCGGTGGAGACACTGAAATGTGTGCTGGTAATCAGCAGCGCGAGAAGACCGCCGATGGGAGCGAGGCCAATGTTCAACAACACCAGAAAGCCCCACTTGAACGACCGGAACATGGAATACAGCACCAAAATGATGACCATGATGGTGAGCGGTACCACGATGGCCAATCGGTGATTAGCGCGCTGTTGGCTTTCGTACTCGCCTGCCCAGTCCAACGTGTATCCTTGCGGCAGCTTCACCTCGCGGTTCACTTTTCCTATGGCTTCTTCGACAGTGCTGCCCAAATCGCGGCCCCGCACGCTGTACTTGATCGCGATGTAGCGCTGGTTGCCTTCGCGATAGATCATAGAGGCGCCGTTGTCCACCGTTATGTCGCATAATTCGCCCAGCGAGACACGTTCGCCGGTAGGAGCAAGCAGGCGAACGTTTGCGATATCGTCGATGCTCTTGCGGAACTGCTCCTGGTATCGGGGTACCAGGTCGAAGCGCTGTTCGCCGATGAGGATCTGGCTTACTGGATTTCCTCCGACCGCAGTCTGGATTGCATCCTGCACATCCGCGACATTAATGCCGTAGCGATCGGCCTTGGCACGATTAACCTTGATGGCAACATTTGGCTGGCCCAGTACGCGGAACAGTCCAAGATCGGCAACGCCGGGTACGCCCTTCATCGCAGCCATGATTTCTTCACCCTTCTGCTCCAAGTCGTGCAGGTCAGAACCAAAGATTTTTACCGCAAGCTCGCCCTTCACTCCGCTGACGGCTTCCTCCATGTTGTCAGCGATGGGCTGGGAAAATCCCCACTCCACACCCGGGATCTTCTCGACCTCTTTGTCCATAGCTTCGATCAGCAGTTCCTTCCGGCCATGAAATTGCGCTCGCCATTGGTCGCGTGGTTTCAGGTCCACGAAGTACTCGGTGTTGAAAAAGCCGGTGGCGTCCGTGCCGTCGTCGGAGCGTCCCACTTGCGACACCACCTGCGTCACCTCGGGAAAGCCGGCAAAGATCAGCCGCGCCTGGTCCATGATGCGCTGGCCTTCGGTGGGTCCGGTGCTCGGCGCAAGAGTGCCGCGCGCCCAGATAGAGCCTTCATCGAGATGGGGGAGGAACTCCGAGCCAATCACTCCTCCGAAGCTGAGATACGCAGTCAAGGCAAAAACGAAAAGTGCGGCGCCAAGCGCAACCTTGCGTCGCGCCAGCATCCATGTCAGCGTTTGTTCGTACCGTGCTGTGATCCACGCCACGACCGGATTCTCCCAGGCTGTTACTCCTTTGCGAAAAAGCAGGCTGGACAGCACCGGCGCCAGCAGAATGGAAAAGATGAGCGCTCCCAGCAGGGCGAAAGCTACGGTCCACGCCATGGGCCTGAACAACCGGCCTTCGACCCGCTGTAGCGTGAAGATCGGCAGGTACGTAATGATGATGATGGCAATCGCGTAAAAGACTGGACGCTGTACTTCGTGGGCTGCCGAGCGGATGCTTTCGTCAATCGTGGCGCTCGACTGCGTTCGGTTCTCCAGGTGTCGCTGGATGTTCTCCACCATCACGGCGGCGCCTTCAACAATCATGCCGAAGTCGAGTGCGCCCAGGGAGAGCAAGTTGGCGGGAATGTGGCGCAAGTCCAGCAGGATGGCCGCAAAGAACAGCGAAAATGGAATGGTGATGGCGACGATCAGAGCAGAGCGGACATTCCCCAGAAAAAAGAACAGCAACACGACAACCAGCAGAATGCCTTCGGTGAGATTGTGCAGCACCGTGTGGGTGGTCAGATGGACCAGGTCGTCGCGGTCAATGTGGGGAACAATCTTCACGCCAGGCGGCAGTACGCGTTTGTTGAGGAACTCAACTTTGACGTCGATGTCGCGCAACACCGCCTCGGCCTCAGCACCCTTGCGCATCTGCACGATGCCTTCGACCACGTCAGCGTTGTCGACGACCTTTCCATCTGCGTGGCGAATGGCTTTTCCCAACTTGCCCAGACGAATCTTCGGTCCCTGAGTCACGATGGCAATATCTCGCACGCGCACTGGAGTGCCACTCTGCACCTTCAGTACAGTTGCTCCGATGTCATCGGTGTTTTGCATCAGGCCGATGGCGCGAACGTTGTAGGCCTGCTGACCCTTCTCGATGAAACTGCCGCCACCGTTGAGATTGTTCGCCGCCAGCGCCTGCTCCACCTGAGCCATCGACAACCCATATGAAACCAGCTTGTCGGGATCGATCTGCACCTGGTATTCGCGGGTCTCGCCGCCAAAAATCGAAACCGCCGCCACGTTGGGCACCGACATCAGGTGCTTGAAAACAACCCAGTCCTGCAGCGCCTTCAAGTCCATAATGTCGTACCGCGGGTTCGTGCTTTGCAGGGTGTAGAAGTAGATTTGACCGGCAGGGCTAAAGTCCGGACCGATCTGCGGATTCAAACCCGGCGGCAGACTTACCAACGTGAGCTTTTCCAACACCTGCTGCCTGTTCTGCAGGTTATCGGACTCATCGTCGAAGAGGACCGTAATGAAGGAAAGTCCTGCCAGCGAGGTCGAACGCAAATGCGTGAGGTGTCCGACACCGTTCAACTGCGTTTCGATGGGAATCGTGACCTGCTGCTCCACTTCTTCCGCCGCGCGGCCCGGCCACTGCGTGATGACCCAAACGTATTTGTCGGCAACGTCGGGATAAGCTTCAATCGGCAGATTGTGGAAGGAGATGATTCCCCAGACGAGCAGCAGCACACCTATGGCCAGCACGAGCATGCGGTTGCGCAGCGCAAAATCCACAAGGAACCGGATCATGCCGCCTTATTCCTCCGCCGCGCTGGAAAACTGCAGCGCATTGTCCACGACCTGGTCGCCGGCTTTCAATCCGCTGACGACCTGCTGTTGTCCGTCCTTTTCCTGCGGCCCGAACTGGACAGCGACTCGACGAAACTGGTTCCCGCCGGCCGGCACATAGACCCAATCCTTGTCATGCAAATGGACAACCGCCGATGCCGGCACTACGACGCGCTGTACCAGTTGGCTGGTGCGAAAGGTCGCCGTCGCGAACATGCCCGCGCGCAGGATGCCATGGGGATTGGGCAGCTCGATTCGGACCTTCGCCGCTCGCGTGTTGGGATCAAGCACCTGGCTAACGTTGATTACCTTGCCGCGGAACTCTCCGGCGTAGCCATTGAGGTTGATTTCGGCGATGTCGCCCATATGCACGCGCGGCAGCATGTCCTGATACACATCGCAAAGCACCCACACCACCGACAAGTCGGCGATGGTGAACAGGGCCGGCTGATTGTCCAGCGAGCGCACACCCGTGCCGCCGGTAATCTGCTGATCGACGATCGTCCCCGAAATGGGCGCGCGCAACGGTAGCAAGGGAGAGGGATTATTCAGGTCGCCACCGAGCACGTGCACGCGCTGGACCGCGGCGTTGAGATCTGCGATGGCCTTGGCGTTCGCGTCCTCCGCATTTTCCAGATCAGCCAGCGCAACGGCGCCCTTGTCATAGAGCAGCTGGGCCCGCGCCAGTTGTTTGTTGGCAAGCTGCGCGTCGGCCTTGAACTTTTGATAGTCCGAAAACGCGGCCGACAGATCGGGACTATTGATGAGCAGCAGAACCTGGCCCTTTTGCACGTAATCGCCGAGTTTGGCTTTGATTTCAACTACCCGCCCGCCGCCCAGCGACACCACAGGAACGGAGCGATTCACGTCAGGAGCAATGGCGCCATTCACGTGCAGCTCATCGCTAACCTTGCGGACGTCCACCGTCGTCAGCGGAAACTGTTCGGGATTCTGCATGGTGAAGAGGTTGGGGTCGGTATTGGTCTCCACGACTGCGCCAGCCGAGGGTTCAGGCCTGGTTTTCGAGCAGGCCGAGAACATCGCCGCGGCCAGCACCAATGGGAACAATCTGCCGGCATACGACAGCGCTCTCCTACGCTGAATAATGTGGTTCTTCATTCAGGCGCCTCATTTCTTCGGCCCGGCATAGCGGTCTGGACGAGCGGAATCCTCCGCTACGAATCACTACCAGACCTGCAAATAAGGAGTGGTACAGAATGCTTCGTGCCTCTCAGGCGGGCACTTGCGCGTCGAATTCAGCTTCAGCAGGAGGGAGGAGCGCGTCCGGCGGAGGGGACAATCGCGCCATCAAGCGCGCGAGCCTTCAAAGCCAGAGGATGCGACGGCCGCAAGACAACGAGTGCGCCCCCCAGGCAGAGCGTCAGCGTCGCCGGCAACATGAACAGTGGAGGGCTTGTCTGCAACAGGTGAAGAGGGACAACCGCGAGTTGTACTCTCTTCGAGGCCTCCTCCAGTACGGCCTGCGTGGGGTGCAGGTCGTCGCTTGCCGACACCACAGGGAAAAGCAGTACTACCCCGCAAGCGAGCGCCAGCAGCGACTTGCTATAGGGAACCCGAGCAAGCTGACTGGACACCCGACGGCCTATCAGGAACCCCAAAAAGGCCGAGAGAGCCAACGATATCCAAATCAAATTAAGGAGCAGTTCCATGGGTCGTTCCCCGTAGCTTACCACCCCGAACGAGAAGTTGCATTTCAGCAAAACAGCTGGATGCGAAATTTCATCGGATATTCATGGCAAATTGCTTTTCCTCCCACGATGCAGTGGAATGCTTCGCCGGAAGCATAAAGGCCCGCTAACGATGAGCTACCACGTACCAATGCGCAGCACCAAGCCTGAGCGGATTTGCATGCCTTGCGAAGCGCTGATGGGATCAACCGCGGGCATCCAGGAGCGCGAATATTCAACATCCAGCACGCGCCAGGCAAAGGCGCGTCCAAAAACAGCATCAACTCCACCTCCCATGCTCATGGCGAAGCCGAATTGCTGGTATTCGACCGACCAGTTGTTGCGCTTTGGAAAATGCGGTATCTCGTTGCGCGCCCACTCGTCGATCAGGGTCTTCCTCTTCTCGGGATCGTCAATCTCACGGGTGATCCTCCTTCCTCCGAACATCACCTCAGCGAAAGGTGAGACGCGATGCGCTGCGCGTGGCGTCCAGCGCGGCCCGGCGGCAAACATGGTCGAATCTCCGCTCTGGTTCTTCGGCATGTTAATGACCAGGCAGCCATTCACCTCGCTTACGATTTGCCACGCGGGATTGACGCGCGCCGCCCCTTGCCCACCGGCTCCCATGCAGCTTCCTCCGCCCAGAAAACTCTCGTACATGGCGTACGCGTTCAGTTCGATGGGAGCCTCCAGGGGCCGCTCGTGCGGGGCATCCTTATTTAGGGACGCGCGCTCGGCGGCAGTGTGAGGGCCGTAGGGTGCGCTGATTTCACCATACTTGTACTCCCGCACCAGTTCCTTGCGCTCAGCATAATTTTTGCCAAACAGCCCAGGACGATTCTCCCGGTGCCAGGGCTGCTTGAACGCCATTAGGTTCGCGAAGCTGCGCGTGGGATTTCCCAGGCTGCGTGTCACCATGATCACCCACGGATTGGCAGTCTGGTTTTCCACGGGCATTAGGACGTAGCGGTCGAGCATGTCTTCGCCCATCATCGCTAAAACTCCAAGCGTCGGCGTATTGACGAGATCGATAAAGCCGGGAGAAGCGTGCAACTGCACATTACCTAGCGAGGCCTCGCTGACCGGCCCCAGGGTCCACTGCGTGCTCATGACGGCAGAAAAGGCCAGGGCGCGCAACCGGCTTATCCAGTACACACGGCCGTCGCCCCACTCCACCTTCCGATACAAGGGATCGTTCTGTTGCTCGATAAAGCCGAAGATGGCACCCTCGAACGAGTGCCCAACATAGCTGGCGTGCCATCCGTCGCCGTCATCCCAGCCGCGGGTTTCGCCGACAGAATCGATCCAGTCTTTGAACCATGGCCCGTCACCGGTAGCATCGCGCGTGCCGGGTTCGTCAGAGAACCTCCATCCATCCATGACGACCGTGTAAAGTGCGCTTTGGCCCAGTGCAAGCTTCCACTGGAAACGCTCTGACGGAGAGGGTTCATGGTGTACGGTCTTCGTGACCGCACTGGTGGGATCGCCGCTATCTGGCACTTCCGGGGCGCTGTCGCTCACCTCCTCGGAGCTTTCGGCTGGAACGTCGAACTTCGTAGGAACCATGTCAACGGAGAGGATCCTCGCACTTTTAACAAGGCTTGCCGATTCGGTTTGCGCCCGCGCGGTCGCCGCACAAGCCAAAGTGGCCACCAGAAGACAGAATCGCCAACCAACTGGAATCGTAGGCACGTATTTCTCCTCGGTGCAGACTTTCCCCCGAGCAAGTAGCTCTCTGCTTGGCCGTCGACTTGATGAGCGAGATCCTGGTCCCCGGGGAGGCTCGTGAATTGCGATGCCCAACAAAATATCGAGTTCGCCGGAATGCCGCAACCAAGAAACAATTACGACAGTAACCAAGAAAACGTACGGCCACAACTCCAAGGGTTACTTGTCTGACCCTTTCTACATTATTCAGCATTTCCAATATGTGACCGTTGACGGCACGGGTCCCGCTCGGGCGAGAGGGCACTCGGAATCGATCCGGCTTGAGTACGGCTTCTGCGATGAAAAGATAACTGGTGGCCAAGGGACCTCTAACGTCGGGCGGGGTGGCCACAACCTGGCTGACATCACTTGAGGGGCCGACCACTCGCCGCCTGCTACCCTGATAAGGACCCATCACCGGTGTTAGACTGCACCCACCTTTGAAATTTCCTAGCGGCGAGCGATGATTACGATCTCAAAAGAAGACTATTTGAAGGCCATCGCAGAAGCGGAAGCTGAGGGCCAGACCGTTATCCCGGCGGCCCTTGCTCACTGGCTCTCCGTGACCAGACCTGCAGTAACTTTTGCCCTCAAACGTCTGACCAAGGATGGGCTTGTGTCCGTCAAGAGCGACGGACATATTCGCCTTACCTCGCAGGGGCGGGAAATCGCCGAACGCACCATCGTTCGTCATCACCTCATCGAGCAAATGTTGTCCGAGATTTTCGGGATGCATTGGTATGAGATCCACGATGAGGCGGAACGGCTGGAACACGCGGTGTCTCCCGCGTTTGAGAAGAAGCTGGTGGAAAAACTTGGGCGCAAGGACACCTGCCCCCACGGAAACGGGTTGGCTCTGCGCAGTCCTGCGGAACGCCGCAAGAGGGGATTGCGGCTACTCAGCGAGTCAGAACCAGGTTCAAAATATGTGGTTGCCAGTGTTTACGAGCGCGACCGCGAGCTTTTGGAATTCCTTGACAAAGAGGGAATTCGTCCGGGGATTCGCATTGGGGTAGAAGCCCGAAACTACGACGGGACGGTTTCGCTGTCGCTAGAGAAACGCCAGATTCGGCTCGGCACATCGGCGGCGGAGAGAATCTGGGTCTCTAAATTATAATATTCATTATACTGTTTACCGCAATTAACATTTCATGGTGTATCCTGATTTCTAAGCGAGATCGGGCACGCCCCTTTGTTCGCTCTGAAGATCCGGAAGGGTAGACCGTGGGATTCAGTTTCAAGGGTATTTTGGGTCATGCACGCTGCTCTATTCTTCTTGCCATAGCAGGAGTTTTGCTGATGCCAGCAGCCGGCTGGGCACAGGGAGAAACCACCAGCGCTATTCTCGGGCAAGTCACTGACTCGACAAATGCCGCGGTTCCTGGAGCTGCGGTGACCATCATCGACCACGACACAGGGCTGAAGCGCAGTGCGAAGACCGACGACGCAGGCCGCTTCAATTTTCCCCAGCTTAAGCCAGGCACTTATACGGTCAGAGTCGAAGCGCGGGGGTTCGAACCACAACAGGCGGACAATGTCGTCTCCGGCCTGGGACAAAAGCAGACCGTCAACCTCACGCTCGGAGTAGCGCAATCAAGGGAGACCGTTGAAGTCACCTCGGAAGCCCCAATCATCAACACGAGCAACGCCAACACTTCCACCACTTTGAATGCGCCGGCCTTAGAGAGCTTGCCGAATCCGGGAGGGGACATGACCTACCCAGTGCAGTTTGCGCCAGGCGCTCTCATCAATACGGCCGGCAGTGGCAACGATTTCGTCGGCGGCACGAACGGCTATGGCAACGTGGAATTCAATGGGCTGCCCGCCCTATCGAACGGGTACATCGTTGACGGGCTGGAGACAAATGACCCGCTTACGAATCTCAATAGCGGCCTATCGACCAATCTCGTGCTCGGCTTAAATTCGGTCTCGGAAGTGACCGTCAATACGCTTTCCTATTTCGTTGACCAAGGCAGGTATGGAGCCTCTCAGGTCAACTACATCACCAAATCGGGCACCAATCAGTTTCACGGTAATTTGTACGAACTGTGGAACGGCGCGATCCTCAACGCAGCCGATTACTTTACCAATGCCACCTCGGCGAATCGCAAGCCGGGTGCCACCGTAAACCATTTCGGTGGCAGTGTGGGCGGACCGATCATCCACGACAAATTGTTCTTTTTCTTCGACAGTGAGTGGGTACGGATCGCGTTGCCTATCTTTACGACCGTGACCGTTCCCAGCATCGCGTTCCAGCAGTATGTTTTGCAGCAACTTCCTCTGGGGGGAACTGACTCGGTTACCGGATCGCACTATGCGCCGGCTCCGCAACAGGTGCCGTTCTATCAGAAGATGTTTTCACTGTACGGGAACACCAGCGGAACGCCGCTGACCGTTCTCGGCTGTCCTTTCAATTCGGGCGGCTCACCAGCTTCGGGCAGCCCTCCAAACGGAAACGGCTGCGCTAATAGGGTAGGGGTCTCGCACTCCAGCGATGATCACGAACAGGTGCAGACGGCCCGCATCGACTACAACATCGGCATCAACGACACCGCATGGTTTCGTTTTCAGGCCGACACTGGACTGCAAGCTGCCTACACGGACCCAATCAACCCGTTGTTCAATGCCATTTCCCCGCAGCCGCTGTACTCGTTCGCGGCGGGATACACGCACGTGTTCTCGCAGAACCTGGTGAACTACTTCAATCCGGCGTTCTCGTGGTATGAGAGCCTGTTCGGGCCAAGTGACTTTCAGAAGACACTCGCTGCTTTCCCCATCGTGCTCCAAGGCAGCGGGGCAAACGCCCCGTTCACTACCATCGGAGGACTCGACAACACCTGGGTCCAAGGCCGACGGGCCTCACGATTCTTCATTAACGACAATCTTGCCTGGAGCCATGGCGCTCACGAACTGAGATTCGGCACGAATGCCCGAATCTTTCGCCTGAATGATTATGATTTTGGGCAGGGTACGGTTCCAACGATCACCTACACGACGCTGCCGCAATTCATCTATGGCGTGGCATCTACGGCCACCAAGACATTCCCGACATCAGCGAACGAGCCTTTCAATTTCCTCAATCTGGATTTTTATGCTCAGGACACGTGGAGAGTAACGCCCAGGCTGACCTGGACGTTTGGCCTGCGCGATACGTACAACTCCAACCCGCTGAACCCGCATGACCAGATTGCGCGTCTGAATGGATCGTTCTATTCCATCTCGCATGATGCCAATCAGCCACTGAGCGACGCGATTCAAACCGGTCTCGGAAATCTTTTCGCCTCGACTCCACTGGCGATTCTGCAGCCCAGGACAGCCATCGCGTGGCAGTTCCAACCCAACACCGTTCTTCGGACCGGCTTCGGCGTTTTCAGCGATATCTTGCCGGGAAGTGTCGCCGACTTGGTCGGTGTGAATCCGCCGTACGTTCAGACATTTCAGGGCGGTCTGCTTGGAACGGCAGGCGGTACGGCGATTGCGCCGGGAGTGCCCAACAGTGCAGTCGATGCCACCATTGCGGCAAATGAGCGGTTTAATTCAGGTTTCGCGCAGGGTCAGCTTTCCTGCGCGTCGTCGCTCGCCAATCCGGCGACCTGTCTGCCGCCGGTCGCGATCACGGCGGTTCCAGATGGCAAGCTTCATGCGCCGTACTTCATGCAATGGAGTTTGGGAATCGAGCATCAATTCGGAAGTACGGGCAGCGTGCAGGCGCAATACGTGGGCACGCGCGCGGTGAATCAACCCTATCTCACACAGGTCAACGGATACCAGACCGTGTGCCAGGGATGTTTTGCTCCGTTTCCCTATATGCGGCCGACCGATCCCAGATTCGGGGCAGTGACGCAGTTATCGACCGGCGCCAACAGCAACTATAACGGGCTCCAACTGACCGCCATGAAACGCATGGGGCATGGGCTGCAAGGGCAGATCAACTACACCTGGAGCCATTGCCTCGATACGGTCTCGAACGGCGGGTTCCTGCAGTTCTCCGCCGGAGGGATTCTCTCTCC
Organism: uncultured Acidobacteriaceae bacterium; assembly: GCA_963791975.1. Classification (GTDB taxonomy): domain Bacteria; phylum Acidobacteriota; class Terriglobia; order Terriglobales; family Acidobacteriaceae; genus Bog-257. The sequence continues at coordinate 108,501 of CAWBUJ010000003.1, forward strand.
TCTGCCAGGAGACCTTCGTCGCGATTATGGCCCGTGCGATTACGACATCCGGCACAACCTCAACGGGCAGTATGTGTACGAGTTGCCGATCAGAGTGAGAGGCCATGCACTTGGCTACGCATTAAATGGCTGGCAAGTTTCCGGGACCGTGTTCTGGCACAGCGGAGTGCCGTTTTCGGTCTTGAGCACGCCGTACTCAGCGAACGGAAGTGGCATCGTGCAGGGCAGCGGACCTCAATTCGCAAGCATTGTGCCAGGCGTAGATCCCTACTGTCGGCATTGCAACATTCCGGGCGTTACTCAACCCGGAACGATTCAGTGGCTCAATCCGAACGCGTTTGTGTCGGCAGTTGATCCGGCCACGGGAACTTGCAACCGTGGCAATTCCGCGCAGAACTGCCAATTCGGAAATCTCGGTCGCAACGCTTTACGCGGACCCAACTTCTTCTGGAGTGACTTCTACATCACTAAATGGTTTCCGCTGACCGAGCGCGTGAAGCTAAGATTCGACACCCAATTCTTCAACGTCTTCAACCATCCAAACTTCGGCCTGCCGAGCATCGTGCTGGCCGGTATTCCGGGAAAGCCTTCCACACAAACTGGCTTCGGCGCACTGACGTACACCACTTCCCCACCCACTGGCTTGCTCGGAGTTGGATTGGGAGGCGACAGCAGTCCCCGAATGATTGCGTTTCAGGCGCGACTAGAGTTTTGAGGAAGCGGCCGACTACTCGGCTAGGAGCCTGATTGACCCCAACGGCAATTATGTCTGTGTGCTTTCTCCGAGTAGCACCCGAACTGTCGTCCTATTATAAATAGTCCGTTGCGCAACCGTTAGGCTCGCGCTATTGCCTTCCCGGGTCAATTAGAAACATTGTCCCAGGGGCGTACACTCCCGTGCTCGCGAAGCATTCCAAGCACTTCTCGCTGGAGTACAGCCTGGCCATCGGCGTCGACCGGATGCAGCGGAACTTTGGGCGCTGAAGCAGCAAGTCGAGGAATGGCAGGCGATGCAGTTGTCGGCGGCTTCGGCAAAGCTGCTGATCTACCAGGCGTTCATCGAGGAGGAGTCTGGGTTTCCCAAGAACCTCGCGCGGCGAGTGCATGATCTGTACTTTCGGCCCGTGCATGAGGAGTTCCAGGCGCGAACCACGTGGAGCCTCTCGAACGCCTTCACCAGCGCGTTCAAGGAACTGGAGCCAATACCGCAGTACAAGGCCACGGCCAAGCTAGCGGGGTTTCTCCAGGCAGTCCGACCTTCGTAGTGCCCATCAGGAAACATCGGCGTATGGTCTTGAAGTCACGCCGCCCGTCTCAGCTTGTCGGCGAAGATGGGAAGGCCGAAGGACGGTACGCCGATGGGCGTTGAAATGCGGCCCGCTCAAACTCCATGTGATGTTGGCCCACCATAAGACCGGTATTTCGGCTGACCAAGAACGTTCAGTCTTATTCGCTGGCCAGCAGTAAGTGTCAGAGGAAACACACAGTTGACAGATCGAATTCGAAGGCTAGCTCGCGCTGGCCCCGGCAGGCGCGTCTGTACCCAAGTACTCGGCGACCGCGATCTCCAGGTTGTAGAGCATGGCGTCACGCCCAAGCGCTCGACCCAACTGCGATCTCTGCACAACGCTTAGCACACGCGGGTTCATCCCAACCAGCCACAGCCTCACGCCACGCTCACGCTGTCGCTTTTCACCTTCAATCATCATTTTGAGGGCCGTGTATTCAAGATCGGGAACGCCTCGGAGATGAAGGGCAACGACCTTAGGCTGTGCTTCCTCAATCAAGAACCTAATCTTCTCGGCCATGTGTTCAGCATTGACGAAGAAGACCCGTCCCTCCAGTCTCAGCAGCAGCAAGCCGGGGAATGTCTCATCTTCGGGATGTTTCTTGGAGCGAGGCCGGAATACATTCGTGCCCGGCTTGCGTCCGAGGACGTATATGGGCGGATCAGCCACTTGGTAGGCAAGCCCCACCATCGAGACGATAATTGCGACAATGATTCCCTTCAGTGTTCCTACCAGCACGACTCCCGCGAACGCGATCAGAGCCCACGTAAACTCCGTCCGGCGAACACTGAGAATTTCCCGGAATTCCGCGGGCTTGATGAGGCCGATCGAATAGACGATGACCACGGCCGCAAGAGTGGCTTGTGGCATCAGACCAATGAGCGGGGCGAGCAGAAGCATGGTAACGAGCGTCATAGCCGCTGTCACAATTTCCGACATCTGGGTTCGTGCTCCGGCCAGACGATTCACCGCTGTCTGAGTGGTACCGCCACCACCGGGCATTGCGCCCAGAAGCGCGCCCCCGGCATTGGCAAGTCCGGTGGCTAGTAACTCCCGGTTCGCTTTCGGCGAGGGCTCATCGCTGCCTGCAAAAGCACGTCCTGCCGCGATTGTCTCCGTAAAGCTCATGAGCGCAATGCCCAAAGCGCCCGGCCACAGTTTAGTTACCAGCGGTAAGACAGGAGGAGTGAAGGACGGCAGGCCCTGCGGGATATGGCCGACCAATTCGACTCCGTGGGCATGCAAGTTCAGAAAGAAAGCCGCGGCGATACCTGCCGCCACCGCGAGTAGCGGAGCCGGTGCCTTGGGCACGAAGTGCTCGATCGCAATCAGCAGCACGATCATCGAGATTCCGACGGCGAGTGTCGCCAGCGATGTCTTGGGAATGCCGTGGACCGTCGCCAGCAGGTTCTGGACGAACGTGCCCCTGGCAAAATGAACGCCGAGAATCTTCGGAACCTGGTCCAGCACGATGACTACACCGATGCCCGCCTTGAAGCCAATCAAAACCGGTTCGGAGATGAAATTAGCGATGAAGCCCAGTCGCAAAACAGAAGCGAGCACGAGCATCGCACCGACTAGTAGCGTCAGCGTGGCGGAGGCAGACAACAGGGATGCAGGGTCACCGTTCGGGACAGCTTCACCAAGCTCAGCAGCAGCCAGAATCGCGAGCGTCGTGGTCGTGCTCACGCTCAAGGCCCGCGAAGTACCCAGCACGGCGTAGATCACCATCGGCAGAAATGCCGTGTACAGGCCCACCTGCACCGGCAGGCCGGCGATCGTCGCATAGGCCATCGCTTTGGGAATGACCACGGCAGCAGTGGTCAACCCGGCGATCACATCGGGCCGCAGCCATTCTCTTCGATAGGAGACGAGCCAGTTTTCCATTGGCGGTAGCCGCTTTACCCGAATCGAAGGACTTCTAGTTATTCCCCTCCACAAGTCGCGCGTCGACTGAGCATGCTTGGGGCACGGCTGTGGCCGTCGAGCGCTTGCCTTGATTTACCGTCTCAACTTAGAAAGAGAAACACTCAATCATGGCTTGGCTGCCGCGACATTCTGCGGCCACTCGTCGTTTGTCGCTTGCCAGGTCTTGTCAGGATTGTACAGCTCCATTGACTTTACGATATTGAGGGAGTCGGGCCCCATATCTTTCTGGTAGACAATCCCGTCGTTGCTCACGATGAAAGTCTTAACCCCGGTCACCCGGTATTCGGCCGGCACAGCGACCAGCGCAAATCCGCCGATCATGATTCCCTCGATGACATAGTCAATCTTGCCCAACGGCGCCGCCGGACCCTGACCTTTCAGGATCTTGAAGTAGTAGCCGTGAAATCCACCCTTCCCTGAGGTATAGCCCTCTTCCAGCGCCTTGGCCACCTCGTCGCCAATCGGTCCGGCGGAAGTGCCGTCAGCGTTCTTCCAATACAGGCCATCCTGCTTTCCGGGAGAGCTGAAGATCTTCTGTGCGTACTGATTGACTCCTGAATCGTCGTGAACCTCCGAAGCGTATTCTTTCTGCGCCTCGACATAGCCACGACACACCGTAATGGCGTCCAATTCGTTGGCGCCGATGCGCCGGTAGAGGATTGCCTGCCGCCCTTCCTTGGCGTTGAAATACCACTTGCCGTTTTTCTTCACCAGGGGAACCGGAAACGGCCACTCTTCATCGCCAACAACGATGGTTGCCCAGTTCGGATTGGACTTTGCGATTTTTATCGAGTTTTTGGCCGCGGCTTCCTTCGCAAAGGCCATGCCGTTGTTTCTGTCCCGAACCGGATCCGCCGATTCGATAAAGTCTTCGCCGTCGGGTCCGAAGATCGCCATCAGTTGCGGCGCGTTATAGTCTGCCGCCGCCTTGATCACTGCGTCCGCAGCCTGCTGGGGGGTGTCAAAGGCTCTCCCCATCGCCGCCGGCGTGGCTGGCGTAGCAGCCTTGGCCGGCGCCGCGGGCTGCGACTGTGCTGCCACCATCATCGGCACACATGCGAGCAGCAGAAGGACAAAAGCGGCAGTCAAGCTGGAGCCAAAGAGTCTGGATTTCATATTTTCTTCCCTCGTTATGATTCGCATGGCTTACCTCCTCCTTCCGCCGCCACCGCCGCCGCGACCGCCACCACCACGCGAGCCTCCGCCGCTTGAACCCATGCTGGAAGCGCCACGGGATTGACTGGCTCGAGCTCCGCTTCCGCTCATGCCGCTGCCGCCGAAGGCGCTGCGATCGTTCGAACTCGGACTATTTGGGACTCGCTGGTTACCCACGCGGTCGCCGCCGCCACGGTTTCCGCTCATATTGCCTGCGCCCGCGCTACGGTTACCCATATCGCGATTGCCTGCCCCTGGGCCTGCTCCACCGCGATTCGCAACGTCGCGTGTGCCGGCGCTTGGCGTCCGATTGCCGAAGTTACCGGCCTGCTGCTGACGGCCTACGTTCTGCCGAGCGTTGGCCTGACGATTCTGCATCGAGTCGCCTCGCGCCGTGCCGCCGAATTTATTGGCGGTGTTTCTGTCACCATAAGGCGCTCCGCCGCGGTGCTGCGGGTTGTGCTGCCAATTGCTGTTGCCTCGATTCCCGCCATTGACGCGGTTGCCTCCATTGACACGATTGCTGTTGTTGACGAAGTTATTGTTGTTGTTGATGGTGATGTTGTTGTTACCACCCCATCCGCAGTTGTAGCCCCATCCACCGCCCCACATCGCACCCATGGCTACGCCGACACCGAACGAGATGGCCATACCTGCGGCGTAGTATCCCGGAGGCGGGTAGGCGATAGGAGGATACGCGTACACCGGAGGGCCATAGACCACGGTGGGGTTATAGCTGGGAACGTACACAACCTGCGGGTTGGCCTGCTCCACCACGATAACCGGCTGGCTCTCGACGGTCTTGGTTTCCACCTTCACCTGTTCGGTCGACTTCAGATTTCCCGCATCTTGAGCCTTCTTGCGCATGCGCTGGACCGCGTCCATCACATCGTTCTGCTGCGCGAGAAATGCGTTGCCAAGGTCTGTCGTCCACTTGATGTTCTCGGCCAGGAGCTTGACGACATCGGGCAAGGCAGCCAGTCCCTGGATGCTGGGGTCCCAGTCCCGCTTCTTTACGGCGTCGGCCAGCTGTTTCTCATTCATTCCCTTGTTCTGGGCCAGCCACTGCTGCAACTGAATCACCTCGAGCGGATAAGTGGAGGCCACCAGGACCTGGCTGAGCAGCGGATCGGGATACAGCGCGATCGGCGCCACGAGTGAGTCGAGTTGTTCGGCAGGGATCTTGGCCGCAGCCTGCTCAGTTGGGGCCGCGGATTGCTGGGTTTGCACCGCCACGGCGCTTCCCGGTACGAGTGTCGCAACGCAAATAAACGCGGTAAGCTCTCGGACCGCGCGGATCATCCTGATCCTGAAACTGGTCTTAGAATTCATAGCCACCATCTCCGTGCTTCATAGCCATGGCTGCCCCCGTTGATTAATGTCCGCTTGACTTAAGCGCCCGCGGGTACAGGCGCTCAGAGCGTGCATCTGATTCCGTCAGCGTACAGTGCCCTTGTACCGCCACCCAGAACGCGCGACAACTAGGGAAAACCCTAGGTGTTCGTCTGGCGAGTGGATGACACGAAGCATTGTCCCGACAAGGCCGCGTTGATGGCGGGAATCAAGTCCTTCTTCATTTGAGATTTCACCACATAGCCAAGTGCTCCCTCCGCCAAACAGGCCTCCACAAACTCGGGGCTTTTATGGATCGTCAGAAACACTACACTCGCCTTAGCTCCCATCTCGCGAAGTCGATGGGCTGCTTCAATTCCGTCTAATTCCGGCATCGATATGTCAGCCACAATAACGTCAGGGTTCAGGCGCATGGCCTCCTCGATCAGTTGGAGACCGTTATGAGCCACGCCCACCACATCGAATGTCGACTGCAGAAACGTTGTCACTCGCTCCAACATGAGAGGATGATCGTCGGCCAGCAGAATACGCCGCCGATTTCCAGAGCTTTCAGGATTTCCCATTTTTGACATGGGCCCGTCCGATGACGACAGAGCGTCGCGAGGAATCATACCGACAAGCCGATGGTAGGTTCAGGATTCAGGCCTGACAACTAGGGAAATCCCTAGTACTCGAAGCAAGACAGCGCGTTGACTGATACTAGGAGAATTGCTTGTCCTGCAAAGGATTGGGATCAAGAGAGATGAGACCCTCTTTGAGGGCCAACAGAACCAGGTCGGCGTTGCTCTTCAGGTTGAATGTTTCCATGATGTGATGCTTGTGGAACTGCACCGTCTTCTCGCTGAGGTTCAGGTGTCCGGCAATCTCCTTCATCGCACGCCCTTCAGCGCACATCTGCACGATCTCACGCTGTCTGGGAGTCAAGCGCTTGGCGTACTGGCGCGCCCGGGTTTTTTGTACAGCCCAGTCTTCCGGTCTCAGCTTCGGAGTCACGTAGCATTTCCCATGCATCACCTGATCGATTGCCTTCAACAGCTCTGAGCCTCCAGAATGCTTGAGGACGAATGCGGCCGACCCCAACTCAAGTGCTGCGGCAGCCAGATTAGGATTGTCCTGCATGGTCAGGAATACAAGCTTCACTTTTGGAAGTTGCTCGCGTACCCGCTTGGCAGCATCCAAACCGTTCAAAAGAGGCATGCCGATGTCTACGACGATTACGTCTGGCTTGAGCCTCAGAGCCTCCGTGATGAGTGCGCGTCCGTGGACAACCGTCCCCACAACGATATACTGCTTCTCCAACAGAAGCCGAAGCCCCTCAGTGAAGATGGCGTGATCGTCTGCGATCAGTATTTGTGGCCGGGATTCCATCTGTCAGGTTCCGTCCGTAGGACCTATTGGTAAGGGCAGCAGATTGGCGCCGCAGTTCAACTGACGCCTGGTGTCGAAGCGGCGACAGAAGTAGCGGTCGGCTCGCGAGCTGGCTCACCTCGGACCGCATCAGACTTCGGCTGGATCGGTGTCCAGACGTCAATCTTCGTTCCCTTTTGCTTTTCCGAGTGAATCTCGAATCGGCCAGCCACCAACCGGGCCCGCTCCCGCATGCTCCACAGACCAAGACCCTGGCGATTCGCGCCGTCCTTAGCATCGAAGCCCGCACCGTCATCGGAGATGGACAGGTGAAGCATGCCATCCACGCCTTCGAGCCTCACCAGCGCATGAGCGGCTCCACTGTGTTTCTGCACATTCCGGAGTCCCTCTTGGACGACGCGAAACAGACACAGTGCAACATCAGGAAGGACGGACCGCGGCACGTCCTGGTGAGAAAATTCGACCTGCATTCCTTGTTGGGCATTGAATTCCTTGCAGAAGGACCCCACTCCCGCAACCAGGCCAAGCCTCTCGAGTGTCGAGGAATGCAGCCGGTGCGACAGGGTGTGAAGATCGGCGCCAAGCTCGCTGGCCGATTCCATAAGCTCCTGCATCTGCCTGTTCGTTTCCTGCAGGGACTCAGGAATGCCTTCAGCTGCTGTTTCCATACCGAGCGACAGCACCGCCAGCCTCTGGCTGAAGTCATCATGAATCTCGGCGGCGAGTCGTTCACGCTCTTCTTCTTGGGCGTTAATCAGCATACCGCTAAGCCTGATCTGCTCTTTTCTGGCGGCATTGAGTTGCTTCTGCTTGTACAGAAGGTGTGCAGCCAGCGCTGCTAACCCTAAAATGATGAAAAAGGCTGTGAGTAAGATCCCCTTGGCTTTTTCCCATACCGTGGGCTCGCGATTGAGTAAGACGCTGCCAGCAGGTAATCTGTCTTGGCTGAGATTCCAGCGCTTCAACTCTCTAGCGTCAAACATGTAAGTGCTGGGACCAGCCACGATTGGAATATCCGCCGGATTCTTTCCCTCAAAGATCTCTGAAACAAGGCTTGCAGCAATCTTCCCTTGCTCAGCAAAGCTGACCACGTGTCCCCCTACGATCCCATGTCCCAGGTACGTATCGGAGATTCCAAACACCGGAGCATTTGCCGCCTTTGAGATCAGCGGAAGAGCCGTCGTTGCATTAACGAATTGGTTACCACTAGCATCCCGGAAGAAGCAGATGTAGAGCACGATCGTCCGCTTCGGCAAGTTGCGCAGCCTTTCCAACAGGCTGCCCATGTCGAGATCCGTCAGGTATGTAAAATCCAGCGGTACAGGGTGCGCGGCCAAACCGCTTTTTGCCAGCTTTAATGTCTCCTTGTCGAACTGCGAGCTTCCACTCACGACGGCTACGTTGCGGATATCCGGCGACAGCCGCACAGCTGCTTCGAGCGTCTTGGCCACATCAAAGCTCATCCAGGAGCCTGTAAAGCGCGAGGGCAGATGGAGATCGCCGACCTGCACTTGCGTGCTGCCGCAAAACACGATTGGCACGCCCGGCAGAAATGTCTCCGACACACGCGAGAGGAAACTGATCGGGGCAGGCCCCATAGCGACGATGACGTTGATTTTCCGGTGTTCGTACTTTTGCAGAAGCTCAGATTCGATTTCTTGCTGCGGTGTCTGGTTCGAGAAAAGCGGAGAGTCGAGGCTCTCTACGTAGAATTCGGTCTGGTACCGCGGATCTGCAGCCAGGCGCGACATCACCTGTTCCGTCACCAACGCGGAAGCGGGGTGAGCCAACCCGACCTCGTTGATGATGAGGACACTCTTGCGGACTGGGGTTTGCGCTTGCGCGATTGACGAAACCAGTACGACAACCAGCCACAGCGCAAGAAAACCGAACGATCTGCCGCGAACCACTGAGGCAGAACTCCGGCGGGTGATAGGGACTGTCATATTGATCAACATCCCGATTCCTCTTCGCCAGAAGTCACCCGCTATGGGCGGCGAACGCGCAGTACCGGCAGTTCGGTAAAAGTCTCAACTGTTCAATGATAGAACTTTAGCTCCTTCGCATACAAGCTTTCTCCGCCGTCCTCGACCGGTGCTAGGGATTTCCCCAGTTGTCGCAGGGCGGTACAAGTCCGAAAGTGGATCTTGTCAATCGAGGGTTCCGACGATGGATCAGAAGTCGAACCATCGCCAGACGTGAACCAGTCCGTTCGGGAGTGGGCTACTATGCGTTACAAGAAATACAAGCTTCATTTGAGTGCTTGGACAATTCCGGCGTTGTATGCCGCAGCCGCCCTTGCCGCGGGCCTGACATTTCCACGGTTCGAAAGCCGCATTTTTCCCGGGCTTGTGCACCCGATGAGCGTAGCAGCTGCGATCGCGATCTACTCCTCGGTTGCCTCCGGCATGCTTGCCCTGACCGCTATCGTCTTTTCGTTGACCTTCGTGATGGTCCAGTTCAGCGCCACGGCCTACTCGCCCCGCCTCGTACTGTGGGTCGCTCGTGATCCCGTGATCTCACACGCCTTGGGGATCTTTACTGCCACTTTTCTCTATGCGCTCGCCGCGCTCGGAGGAGTGGCTCGGAACGGGTCCGAAACGGTTCCATTTATCAGTGGCTGGGTGGTGGATGGTCTCCTGCTGGCGAGCGTAGGCATGTTTGTCGCCCTCGTCCATCGGATCACGTTGCTTCAAGTCAATCACATGTTGATCTTCACGGGCAATCAAGGGCGCAAGGTGATAGCGACAATCTATCCTTCATTGAAGTCGGAGGGCATCGCCGCTGGAACGGACGATTTTCGCGCATTAGCTAACACTCAGACACTGGTTCATCACGGTCGGCCTTGCTCGGTACAAGCGGTCGAGGTCGCCGCTTTGGTGAACTTGGCCAAAGCCTCCGGTGGAATCATCGAGATGTCCGTGGCGGTCGGCGATACGGTCGTGGAATTGACGCCTGTGCTGCATGTCTTCGGTGCGCGTGAGCCGGTTGATGAACGGAAGGCGTGGGAAGGGATTGAGGTCGGTGAGGAGCGTACGTTTGAACAAGATCCCAAGTGCGCGATCCGGCTTCTTGTGGACATAGCCATCAAGGCTTTATCGCCGGCGATCAACGATCCGACAACCGCTGTGCAAGCGCTGGACCAGATCGAGGACCTGCTGCTCCGCCTGGGCCAACGCCACTTGGAGATTGGACGATATCGCGACAGCGACGGCGAATTGCGGCTGCTCGTTCCATTTCCCACCTGGGACGACCTCGTGCGGCTGGCCTTTGATGAGATCTGTTCGTACGGCGCCTCCAGCGCACAGGTCATGCGGCGCATGAACGCGCTCATCGCTGATCTGACACGAGCTGTGCCGGAAGAGCGCCGTGCAACCCTTGCATACTGGGGTGCGCGATTGAAAACCACGATCGCACGGTCGTTCGCCGACGGGGAAGAAAGACTGGACGCCTCGAAGGAAGACCGGCAAGGATTTGGTGTACCCCGCCAGCATCCTCCCGCGTAACAGCGCCGATTCGGGCACCTAGGGATTTCCCTAGTTGTGCAGACATCCAGTCAAACCTAGGATTGCTTTGAGCCAGGCCGCCGCAATGGCGAAGTCCGCCGGCAGCGCCCCGCCGATCCACATCCTCTACGTGCACGGCATCAACCAGGTTGGAGCGGGCGACTCGTTGCTGCTGCGCAACGGCATTTGCAAATATCTTGGTGAATGTAAGGTGACTCGCCTGGGCCGTGTCTACGCCGAGGGACCGTTCGCGGTGAACGCCACGCCACCGGCGCTCGAATACATGCAGGACCGGATCTGGAAGACCCAGGAAGATTGGAACGCGTCTGCGCCGTTCATCGACCGATATGAGATTGCAGGCCACGGTCATACACCAATCCTGCTGGACGAGGTCAACTGGTGGCCCCTTGCGTATCCACTGAAATGCAAGTGGCTCATCACGCGCGACGCAACGCTGACCGGGGCATCCAAGGAACTGATTGATGTCTGCGCGACGCCCAGCCAGCGGGATCCCGACCATCCGGGGCGGTATTTGACGTATCAATGGATACTCCCACCGGAAGCTGCGGACCTGCAGCGCATTCCGCGCCACGCCGCAATCGTCAACCGCTCGCTGAAAAGCGGCCTGATGGATTGGGGTTTTGGGGATGCCGTCATGGCCCTCGGGCCGATGGAGGAGATTCTAAGCGCCGGGATCCGCGAGCTGCTGATGAGATCGCTAGAGTCCGCCGGTGTCAACTTACAGACAGCGAAGGCGGAGGATACCGGCCCGCAGTTCTTCTTTGTTACGCACAGCCTCGGGAGTTATCTTTCGCTCGCCGCCCTTGATTCGGACTTGGTCGGCCCACAGGGTCCGGAGGTTCCGCAACTTAAGGTCACGTCAGACGAAAAGAATGCGGCCGATTTATTTCGCCGCGCATACGGCCAGCTTCTACTTCCTCGCAAACCAGATCGAGCTTTTGGAACTCGCCGGGCTCTCTGTTTCAAGCCAGCCGGCCGGCAATCCGTGCCCCCACACGCCACCCGGGACGTCGACGCCGTCCGGGAAACCGGCGGCGCCAGCCTCGATCGCGCATTGGCAGTGCTCGCGTCAGCTCTATCTGCAGCACCACGTTGCAGCAGCGCCCGGCCCACAGATTATCGCCTGGAGCGACCCGAACGACCTACTTTCCTGGGACGTTCCGGACATCGAGGGCGTCCGTGTGGTCAACATTCGGGTCCGGAACTCGGGTTTCAAGATTCCGCCGTTCCTTGTCTCGCCTACCAGTGCGCATGCTAATTACGCGAGGAACCCAGACGTGCTCCGCGTTATCTTGAAACCGTCCCAGAAGCATTGACTGATCAACCCTAGCCGAGTGCCCCACTCAACCTTCCTTTGGTTGAGTGGGAGACTTAATCCACCGTCATCGTGTCTAAGCCTTGCTGTCAAAGCACTTTCGAATAGTTTCTTGGTGGCCCAAGAGGAAATCCGGCTCAAGTGGCTTGATTGACGGTAGGCGTTCCCTCGAGCCAGGCAAGAAACAACTTATAACCTACCGATAAAACGATCGCGCCGACAAACAGGCCGATGATGCCCATGGCCACGAATCCGCCAATCGCGCCGAGAAAAACCACGGCGATGGGAACCGCGACGCCGCGCCCCAGCAGCAGGGGCTTCAGCACGTTGTCCATCAACCCCACGATGATGCACCAAACCAGAAAAATCACTGCCTTGGTGGTGCTGGCGGTGGCAAATACGTAAATCACCGCAGGAACGAGTATGAGGCCTCCCACCTGAAGTACAGCTGCGATCAGGAAAATCACTGCCCATAGGCCCACCGCAGGAAGGCCCACCACCAGAAAGCCAACCGCGGCGAAAGCCGATTGGATGATCGCAACGCCGATAATGCCGAAGGTGACGCTACGTATCGTGGACCCTACCAGTTCCTGGAACTCAGGTCCCTTCTCACCGAAAAGGCGGTTGGCCAGGGAGCGGGTCATCTTATACGCAGCCTGTGCGTTGGCTAGAAGCACACCGGAAACCACTACGGAGAGGAGCAATTGCAGCACTGTACCACCCAATCCGGCGGTTGCAGAGAGTACTCCCGGAAGCGCAGCCTTAATTTGTGGAGCGAACTCTCTGAGCAACTCGCTGAGGTCTCGGGAGGCCAGAAGCCAGACTCTCGCCAGGGGTGCGCCGATCAGCGGCCAACCGGCGATGGTGGACGGTGGCGGAGGAATGATTGCGGCTCCCGACTTCACGTGGGCAGTCACGGACTCGACGCCATCGATCAGGCTGCCTGCAAGCAAAAAGACCGGGAGAATCAAGACAGCCAGAAGAGCCAGGGTGAACACGACGGCGGCCACAACGCCACGCCCTCCCATGAGTTTCTGCAACCTCTTGAAAGCCGGGTAAGCAGCGACCGCAATGATAATTCCCCAAGCCAGCAGAGGCATGAACGGCCGCAGGATCAGGAGACAGGCGGTGGCCAGTAGAAAGGCGAGGCCAATGTGGATGGACGCTTCGAGGGCCCGGTTTACCTGGGCCTTATCGTATGCAGGTTGTCCAACATTCACAGCGAGTCCTCCTCAGAACGCGAACACCCCTACCGGGCACCTGAACTCAGTTGGTTTGGCCAATGTCTCCCTTTCATGAAGCGGTCCGGATCATGGCCCGATCATAGGGGCAGCCGTTAGATCTCACAACTGGGGATTTCCCTAGTATGCCAACGCGCGAAGTTCGAAGAAAGAAATGGCTTCAGGAAGACTCTTGTGTCTGCACAGGTCCAGAATTCAGAGAGGTCGCTACTGGGCTTGCTAACCGCGACTTGAACCCCTTGCGCAGACTTCATACCGGGTCTGCCTGCGTACCATATTCTCCAGTATCGGGCGCCAATCCGTATCTGCTGGGCTAACGCCGTCGGCCTCCGCCCATTCTCGCGCCGCCCATTCGTGCTCCGCCAGAACTGCGCGTGGAGTTGAAGTTCTGGGTGCGCTGCGCTCCTTGCGTGCGCATCTGCTGCTGGCGTTGGAGGTTAGGTTCAGGTTTGGGCGCGGGCTGCCACCCGCTGCCGCTGTTGCTTGACCAACTGCCGCTATCGCGGTTGTAGCGGTACACTGTGCCGTCTTTGCCTGCATACACGTTGTTCTTACCGGCGGCAATGCCGGCGTTTGTGTTGGTGTTGTAGACGAACCCGCCGCGTCCCGCCGTTCCTTGTCCGCTGTAGATATTGCCGACGTATCCGGCTCCGCCGCCCGCAACGATGCCGGTGTTCGGGTTGTAGGTGGCTCCGCCGCGAAAACCAGCGGTGTTGCCCGTGTAGATGTTGGTGTTTGTCCCGCGACCTGCGACTGTGGTCCTGCCGGTCTGCGTGTTGTGATAGGCACCGCGACTGGCGGCTCCGTAGTTTCCGGTGTAGGGATTGGCCCACGCCGCCGCGGTTCGCGAATAAGCCGTGTTGCCCCAGACGCCATAGACGTTGGCAACTGCAACACCACCCCAGGCACCCCATCCGTAATAGGGATACCAGCAGCATCCGTAGTAGCCCATCGGCCCCCACCATGGGTAATACCACGGGTAATAGCCGTACCCATAACCGAACCCGAAGCTCCATCCAGACTCATCGCTGTACGTGAAGCCAGCTCCCACACCGTAGGTGTAGGGCCATCCATACCACACTGTAGGACTGATGTATGGCGGGTAGTACCAGCCGGTGCCGTAGACTACGGTCGTCGTGCTGGCGGAAACCACTGTGCCGTAATATCCCGGAGTATAGCCGACGTACACCACCTCGGGCGTCGAGTTATACACCTTCACATACGTCACGTAGTAGAGCGGCGAGCTAGGAGGGATGTCATAGATCCCGGCTGGCACGGTGTCGGCCACGCGCCACGGTCCTTGCGGAGTCGGCGCCTTGAACCATACTCCGGCCTCGACGCAGTAGTAGTTGCTATCGGCGACCTTGATGACGGGGGCGCTGGTGTTTTTGGAATAGGTCATCGAGGTGCCTTCAATCGGCACGAAGGTCGCTTCGCCGTCATACTGCACTGTCAGCTTGGCTTCCGAGCGGGTTATGGTCGCGGTCTGCGGAATCGAGTTGGCGATCAATGCGTCTTTCGATTCGGGTGTTCCTGGAACGGATGCCAAAACCGTCGCCTTGGGACTGTCTTTCGGTATCTTCGCAAAATCCGGTGGAAATTCCGCTCCGCCTACGAAGGTCCAGGGCCCTCCCAGCGAAGCACCCTTGAACCAGCGGCCTGAGATGAGGATGTAGTATTCGCTGCCCAGACGGAATATGTTGCCATTGGTATTTTCCGCGTATTCCAGGCTGGTGCCGGGAATTGGCTTGTACACCGGCTCGCCCTTGGTCTCGATCAGTTCGGCCGGTCCGAACACGACATATACAGCGGGAATCTCCGCCTTCTTGCCGGCCTCCTTTAGCGACGCCTGCTGTTTCTGCTCCCCGCCTCCCGGGTTCTGCACCGGAGTATTGTTGACCACAAACTCTTCGGCCTTCTTCATGTCATCCGGCAGCTTTTTGGCATAGCTCCACGGCCCCTCCACATCCTTGGCTTGCAGCCACCAGTCCTGAACGCGCAGGTAGTAGTTCTTTTTGTCGTTCTCAAAAAGAATGATTGCTTTCGTGTTGATAACACGCTCCAGTTTGGTGCCCTGGATCTCGCGCAACTGTGGCATGCCGTCAATCAGAAGCAGCAGGGATGCCTTGGTCGCAATGATGACTTTGGGCGGATCGTTCTTGACATCGACTGCGTTCATGGCTTCGTCGTTCGCCTCCAGCGCTGCCTCCAGCCGGTCAAGGGACATGGTTTTCGTCGCTCCGGGCAGCTTCTTCTCAATTAACGTGGTCAGTTCGGGCTCTTTGTCTGGCGCGACCGGGAATTTCACCTTGGTGAGCTGGGCCTGGTCGAGTGTCACCAGCCGGTTGAGCTTGTCCACCTCAGTCCGGGCCTGGAACCAAACCACTCCGTATTTCGCAGGACTGTCCTTCCCGGCTTTGAACTCGACGGCGGCGTAAAGGTCAACCCGGTTACCGTCCCACTTGTCCACTTGTGGCTGATAGACGGCGAACGTGTCGGGGCCGCTGGTGAACGTACGAGGCCAGCCCCTGTCGGAAGGAGGATTGCTTTGCGCGGGGGCCTTCTTCTGCGCACTGGGCGCGTTGGGTAATGCTTGTTGGGCACTTGAAACACTCACTAAGAGCGAGACAACGATCAACGGGAATAGCATCACGGGCATTCTGGCATGTTCCGCAAATATAGATTTCCGCAAGATGAGACCTCCAGCCGCATGGCGGCACGCGGTAAGATAAGCCGGTCCGGTAACCTCTCCTCCCCCAGCTCCAAACAGAGTGATTCTCATAACTTGCTCCTTTTGACTCGTCCGACTGTTTACCACTCACCTATCGTGATGGCATCATCCTACAGTGGCGTTGCTAGTCGATTCCTTCAGGAACCGCTGTTGCCGTGGCCCGTTCAAGCCCGTCCTTTATGTACGCAACAGCTTCTTCCGGCAAATCGGTAACGCTGAGTAAATCAAGGTCCTCTGGACTGATCGTCTGTTCGGAAACGAGAGTGTTGCGCACGAAGTTGCAGCATTTCTCCCCAGAACTCGGAGCCCATCGCCACAATCGGAAAACGCTCCAGCTTGCGACATTGCACGAGCGTCAGGGTTTCGAACGCCTCGTCCAGTGTGCCGACACCGCCCGGCATCACCACGAACGCGCGCGAGTACTTCACCAGCATGACCTTGCGCACGAAGAAGTGATTCATCTCGATGAAGCGATCCAAATAGGGATTGGCGTGCTGCTCCTTGGGCAAAATAATGTTGCAGCCCAGGCTCAGGCCTCCCGCTTCCCTGGCTCCCCGGTTCGCCGCTTCCATGATCCCGGGACCACCGCCGGTGATCACACCGTAACCGGCCAGCGCGAGTTGGCTCCCGAGCTCCCGCGCCATTTCGTAGTAACGGTGTCCTGGTGCAAACCTGGCAGAGCCGAACACGGTGACGCACGGTCGATCGACGTTGCCGAAAAATTCGAAGCCGCGAAGAAATTCGAGAAAAATGCGCACGGCGCTTTCTAAATCCTTGCCGCGATCTCGTATGCCGGATAAGAACTGTTGTTCGGTTTCTGACAAGTCCGTAAGCAAGCTGGGTAACGATTGCACGAAAACGTTGGAACTGTTGTTGTCCATCGTTCGACAACCCTCCATTGTTATGATGCGAACGCGTTTTTTCTTCGCGGACGGAGTTGGGCCCTCTCGTGTTGCCACAGCCGATTACACGTCATGTGCCGGCTGTCCGAGCAAATCGTACGCTACCGTGAACCCGAAGGGCACCTAGGGATTTCCCTAGTTGTCAACAAAACGGCGACGCCGTAGAAGGGTGAGTGTAAGGCGGGTTGAGAGCTAACGGATTACGAATCGAAATGCGATTTTTTCCAGAGCTACTGTCACATCCTGACAGAAGGAGCATAAGCTCATGAAACCCCATCGTGCAATCAATTGGAGAAGGGCTGCAGGCACCGCTCTAATGATGGTGGTGCTATCCGCGAGTTCCTTACAGCCTGCTCGTGCACAATCCCAGGGCGAACAGCCGTCTGATGTTCAGCAACTGCAAAAGAAGATTGAGCAAATGGAAAAGCAGATGCAAGAACAGCGGGAGCAGATGCAAGAGCTGAAACAGCAGCTCAGCGACATGCAGCACCCGCAGGGACCGTCACCCGATCTGACGATCGGCGGCGAACCCGAACATGCAGTGACTGAAGAGGTCGCAGTGATTGAACAGCCAGCTAAGGGGCCGACCTATCCTGCGCATGGCACCACTCTCGATTTGTATGGCTTCGTGATGCTCGACTCTGGTTATGACTTCGCAACAAATGACCCGAATTGGTTCGATAGCATGAGGCCGACGAAATTGAATGCCTTTCCGGGCGAGTTCGCACCGGACGGAAAATTCTGGTTCGGTGTGCGGCAGACAAGGTTTGGAGTGAAGACATCCACTCCGACGCCGCTCGGCGACCTCAAGACCCACTTTGAATGGGAATTGTTCGGGACCGGGGTTGATGCAGGACAAACCACTCTCCGGCTGCGACATGCCTATGGCGAGTTGGGAGCGTTCGGTGCCGGCCAGACATGGAGTCCGTTTATGGACATCGATGTCTTCCCGAACTCCCTTGAATATTGGGGACCCAGCGGCATGGTTTTCTACCGTAATGTTCAAGTACGCTGGATGCCCCTCAGAGGCGAAAGGACGAAGGTCACGATCGCAGCCGAGCGACCGGGCGCCACTGCCGACCAAGGCCAATACAGCGATTTTATTGAATTGCAGGACGTCAGGCCCAGGTTCAATGTGCCGGATATTTCAGGAAATGTCCGCTTCATAAGAAAGTGGGGATATGTCCAGATGGCAGGCATCTTCCGAAAGATCAGCTGGGTTCAGACGCAGCCGAGCCAGTTCAATCTGAGTGGCACGGCCTACGGCTGGGGGGTGAACCTGACCTCCAACGTCCAACTCGGAAAGAAGGATGTCGGAAAGTTTGAGGTCGTCTACGGACACGCTATCTCGAACTACATGAACGATGCTACGACTGACATCGGCATCCAGAACAATTCTGGTAATCCGGTGGCACCAATCAAAGGAGTAGCCCTGCCGTTGTTGGGCGTCGTTTCCTTCATTGACCACAATTGGAGCGAACGATTCCAGAGCTCGATTGGCTATTCGATGATCAACATCCAAAATTCCGATGGAGACCTTCCAACAGCCTACCATCAAGGTCACTACGCCCTTGCGAACATCCTCTTTCACCCGGTCAAGGCCGTCACCGTCGGCAGCGAGTTTCAGTTTGGAAGGCGCTTGAATTTCAGCGACGGCTTCAACACCAACGACTATCGCGTTCAGTTCTCATTCAAGTATGACTGGTCAAAGACTTTCGGCGGCGAATACTGATGCTGTGGTTTTCGAACCGCAAATTCAAAGTATGGGAGGTGTCATGGCTGGCAACAAGGTACCGCTAAGACTTCTTACTGCGATTTTGATAGCCGCGACTTTCGTTCCGGCAGGAGCATTGGCCCAGTCCAAGAGCCCAGTCGCCCCAACTCGAGCCCAGGTAGAAGCAACGGTTCAGGAAGCTTTCCAGAAATTTCGGAGTGACACAACCGGCAAGAATGCCGATTACATTCCCTACCTTGCGCAGGTGGACTCGAAGCTGTTCGGAATCGCCATCGTTACGACTGATAACCAGGTCTTAACCATGGGTGACGTGAAGTATTCCTTCTCCATTCAGTCGATATCCAAGGTCTTTACGCTGGCGCTGGCCATGGAAGAGCTTGGCTCCGATAAGACATTTCAGAGAATCGGCTCTGAGCCGACGGGACGCCCCTTCAACTCCGTTAACGCGGTCGTGGACATGCCCACCCACACTGGTAACCCGTTCGTGAATGCCGGAGCGATCGCCACAACCAGTCTGATCGCCGGCAAAGACGAAGAGGAGAAATGGGCCAAGATTCTGACATTCTACGGAAAGGCTGCCGGCGAGAAGCTATCGCTGATTGACGAAGTCTACAAGTCAGAGGCGGCGACCAATGCGGGCAATAAAGCTCTTGCGATGCTGCTGGCCAAGTATGAACGCATCTATGCCGATCCCTTTGAGTCAGTCGATATCTACACGAAGCAGTGTTCCGTCGGAGTAAATGCGGTGCAGCTCGCGCGCATGGGCGCGACGTTGGCCAACAACGGGATTAATCCTGCGACAGGCGAGCAGGTGATCAAGCGCGCGGACATTCCCTACATCCTGTCAGCTATGACCATGGCCGGTCTATACGACGCTTCTGGAGGCTGGGCCTGGCATGTCGGTCTTCCTGCGAAGAGCGGCGTCGGCGGCGGCATTGTTGCGGTGGTTCCCGGCAAAGGGGCCATTGCGGTCTTTGCTCCGCGGCTCGACGAAGCAGGCAACAGCGTTAAAGCACAAAAGGTAATCGAGTACGTCGGAGACAAGCTCAATTACAACATCTTCTCTCCCGCTTCAGTGGGACTGAAGTAAACATAACGGCCATATTCCGGAGACCTTATGAACGTCCATCGGCATATTTTCATAGCTCTGATTCTTGTGTTCGCGGCCACTGTGGCTAATAGCCAGGAGGTGCGCGTCGAGAAGGACCTGCTCGGAGAAAAGCAAGTTCCGGCCAACGCCTACTATGGAGTGCAGACCGCTCGTGCGCTCGAGAACTTCCAGATCTCCGGCATTGAGATCAACCATTACCCGGGGTTCGTGGAAGCGTGGGCGATTGTGAAGTTGGCTGCCGCACAGGCCAACGCCGATGTGGGCGCGATGAGCCCGGAGAAGTTGGCTGCCATCGACAAGGCGTGCCAAGCCGTCCTCGCTGGCAAGTATCACGACCAATTTGTCGTGGACTGGTATCAAGGTGGCGCGGGGACATCGACAAACATGAATGCCAATGAGGTGCTCGCCAACATCGCTCTCGAACTCTCGGGGCATAAGAAGGGAGAGTATCAGTTCGTCGATCCGCATGATGACCTCAACATGTCGCAGTCCACGAACGACTCCTACCCGACCGCGATCAAGGTAGCGATTCTCCTGCGAAATGAAAAGCTGATCGTGGAGTTGGAGAATCTGACTAAGTCCTTCCGCATGAAGGGTGACGCCTATCTTCGAACGGTGAAGATGGGACGGACCGAAATGCAGGATGCAGTGCCCATGACAGTGGGCCAGGAATTCCATGCCTTTGCGGCTTCGCTGGAAAGCGAGATTCAGCTCCTGCGGGACGCGGAGAAATATCTGTACACGGTCAATATGGGCGCGACAGCAATCGGCACCGGACTCAATGCGCCCAAGGGATATAGTGACCGGTGTGCAGCACATCTTGCCAAGCTGACCGGGAAGCCGATCGTTCCCGCATCCGACATGATCGCCGCAACCTGGGACCAGCAGGGATTTCTAGCGTATTCCGCCGCGCTCCGGAGTGTAGCGGTAAAGCTTTCGAAAATCGCCGGTGACCTGATTCTCCTGGCCTCGGGTCCGAGGGCAGGCCTGGCGGAGATCAACTTGCCTGCCGTACAGCCCGGTTCCTCGATCATGCCGGGGAAAGTAAATCCCGTCATTCCAGAACTGGTGAATGTAGTCGCCTTTCGCGTGATCGGTAACGACTACACCGTGAGCCTGGCCGCAGACCATGGACAACTTCAGTTGAATGCTTACGAGCCTATCGAGGCTCTCGCTATCCTGGAGTCGCAAAGCCTGCTTTATCGCACCTCTATCGCTCTTCGGTCGAAGTGTGTCGATGGCATCACCGTGAACGAAAAGACGTTGCAGCACTACTTGGAAACCACCGTCGGAATCGTCACCGCCCTGAATCCGATCATTGGTTATGAAAAGGCAACAGAGCTGGCGACCGAGGCGTACGCCAGCAACAAAGGGATACTCGAGCTCATCCGCGAAAAACACATCCTGACCGAACAGCAGATTAATGAACTGCTCGATCCTGTAAAGCTGACAGGCCTGGATACGAGCAAGTACTCGAAGGAGAAATAGATTTTCCCCAGAAAGGATTGAGCCCATGAGACCGAATCACAGAGTCGTAGCGCATTGTCTTGCACTTGTGGTGCTGCTGAGTACGGTATGTTCTGCTGCTCAGCAGAAGAAGCTCCCGAACATCGTGATCCTTGCCACTGGTGGCACAATTGCCGGCGCGGCGGCCACGGGAACGCAGGCCGGTTACACATCAGGCGCTGTAACAATTGACGCAATGATCGCTGCTGTTCCTGGCATCAGAGACCTCGCCAACATCAAGGGCGAACAGATTTCCAACGTCGGATCGCAAGACATGACGTTGGATATCATGATGACCCTTGCCAGGCGCATTAACCAATTGCTGGCGACACCGGAGGTTGATGGCATTGTCGTTACTCATGGCACGGACACAATGGAAGAAACTGCCTTCTTCCTCAACCTGGCCGTGAAAAGCGACAAGCCTGTGGTGCTGGTCGGCTCGATGCGGCCCTCAACTGCAGTCAGTGCCGA
The DNA here is from genome assembly GCA_963791975.1 of uncultured Acidobacteriaceae bacterium. Lineage (GTDB taxonomy): Bacteria > Acidobacteriota > Terriglobia > Terriglobales > Acidobacteriaceae > Bog-257. Next base: position 130,134 of record CAWBUJ010000003.1, read on the forward strand.
TGGGCCATTGAATCTTTACGATGCTGTCGCCGTCGCTGCCGATCCCAAGGCCAGGGGACTCGGCGTCCTGGTGGTAATGAACGACTGGATTCATGGCGCGCACTCTCTGACCAAAACCAGCACGACGGCCGTGCAAACTTTCATGTCGCCGCTGCGAGGCCTTGTCGGAGTTTCCACATACGGCACGAATGACTACTACAACGCTCCGCAATGGAAGCACACCACCGCCAGCGAGTTTGACGTGACGAACGTAAACAAACTGCCCCGCGTCGACATCATCTTCGCCTGCGCTGACATGTCGCCGGACTTGATTGATGCCGCCGTCGCGAATGGCGCTAAGGGCATTGTGATTGCGGGCGTTGGCAACGGCAATATGAACAAAGCCTCTCTGGAAGCTGCAGCGCGCGCTGCAAAAAACGGAGTCGTGGTCGTCAGAAGCAGCCGAGTTGCGACAGGAGCCGTCGGACGCAACGTCGAGGTAAATGATGATGAGTTGGGCTTTGTGGCTTCCGACGAACTGAATCCTCAAAAGGCGAGGATTCTGTTGATGCTGGCATTGTTGAAACCGCGCAGCACAGTGGATATCCAACAGTTATTTCAGACTTACTGACGTAGATGGTTGCCCTCGTCCGCGCCACCTCAAGGACGGAGAGTCATGATTTGGATCGAACTTTGCATTCTCCTGGCCTGCATTCTGATTGGCGCACGGCTAGGAGGAATTGCCCTCGGTACGGTGTCCGGAATTGGGCTGGTCATTCTTGTGTTCGCCTTCAGGGAGCCGCCTGGAGGACCGCCAGAACTCGTGATCGGCATGATCATAGCGGTCATCACCGCTTTGGCTACCATGCAGGCGGCTGGGGGACTCGATTACCTTGTGGCCGTCGCCGAAAAGATCATGCGCAAGCACCCGAGATACATTACCTTCGTCGCTCCTGTTGTCACTTATCTGCTGGTTCTTGCGTCCGGCACGACGCACGTAAGCTACGCGCTTCTTCCCGTCATTGCAGAGGTGTCTCGAAAAGCTGATGTAAGGCCGGAGCGGCCAATGTCAATCAGCGTCATCGCCGGTTTTCAGGGGGTGATAGCTTCTCCCATCTCCGCAGCCACGGTGGCGATGGTTGGAATACTTGCAGACAGGGATGTATCCCTTCCCAAGCTGCTCGCGATCACGATTCCTTCAACTTTCATTGCCGTCCTGTTAGGCGCTCTGTCGGTGGCATGGCGTGGGAAGAACTTAAGTGAGGATCCCGAATACCAGCATCGCCTGGCCACTGGCGTTCTGAAGCCTCCTCAGCCGGCGCGTGCGATTCAAGGACGGGAACTGTTCAACGCTCGCGGTTCGACAATTCTGTTCCTTCTGGGCATCGTTGTGATTGTGTTGATCGGCCTCTTTCCCAAGCTTCGTCCGATGTACGAGACCGTTCAAAACGGTATTACGGATACCGACCAGGTGAGCATGGGAATGGTAATCATGATCATCATGATTGCGAGTGCCGGTATTATGATGATCGCGTTCAAAGCCTCCCCGGAAGCGGCTCTGAAGGGAAGCATCATGCGGGGAGGTGTCGTGGCGGTCATATCGATCGCCGGTGTCTCCTGGCTGGGATCCTCTTTCTTCGAGGCCAATCGGAGCTTCATCGTCAGTGGTCTCTCGGACCTGATTCGCCATTATCCCTGGATGTTTGCCGCCGGCCTGTTTATTCTGTCGAACCTGCTCTTCAGTGCCGCCGCAACTGTCGTCATTTTCATGCCGTTAGGCTTGGCGCTGGGTCTGCAGTCATCCCATCTTGTTGCGTTTTACCTGGCCGCTAATAGCGTTTTCTTCCTGCCGACATATGGAACCTTGCTGGCCGCAGTCTCCTTCGATCAGACCGGGACGACGAGAATTGGAAAGTACTTGCTTAACCACAGCTTCATGTTGCCGGGCATGGTGACCGTGGTCTCCGGTATCGTTATAGCGCTGGCGCTCAATTCCTTGGTTCGCCTTTAGCTATCGGCGGTCTTGAGGCGATCAACACGCAAGAGGGGTGATGACGAGTTGATTCTTACAGGCCTGACTATCACATTTCTTAAAGAGTTCGGCGCCGGCCTCTGGTTGACTCTCCCTTTGTTCCTTAGCTTGGGGGCCGCGATAACCCTGCTAGGGCAGTACGTCGGGAAGAAGGAGGGATGGTCGCGCTTTGATAGCTTTTATTGGTCATTTGTCACGGCGACTACTGTTGGCTATGGTGATTTTCGGCCAAGGAAGAATTCACCGAAGATCATCGCCATCCTGATCGCACTTTTGGGATTACTGCTGACCGGTATTCTCATCGCCGTCGCGGTGCGTGCGGGAACAGTCGCTCTAGCGGCACATGGCGCGGTTGGACAGTGACGTTAAGGTGCTGTTGCATACTAAACGTACGATTTGCCTGGGCAACTGCACACAATAGAACCGAGGCGTTGCCATCCCCGAACCATCGCCTCGTTGTACTGCAGAGGGAAAACGCATGCAAGAGATCTTTGCCTTACTCCATCGCTATCCTGAGCTTGCCCTGTTTGTCACCATCTTTATTGGTACCTTGATCGGCCGAGTGCATGTGAAGGGCTTTGGTCTTGGCTCGGTTGTCGGCTCACTCCTCGCCGGCATCGCGGTCGGCATCTTCGCCAAGCCCGAGTTTCCCCAGTTACTGCGCTGGGTGTTTTTCTACCTCTTTTTGTTTTCTGTCGGCTATTCAGTGGGACCGCGGTTCTTTGGCAGCCTGCGCAAGGAAGCGATTCCGCAGATTGTCCTGGCTATCACGCTGGCCGCTACAGGGCTTTTGACGACGGTTACCGTAGCGTATGCCCTTCACTTCGACGAAGGCATCAGTGTGGGCTTGTTTTCTGGCAGCCTGACCCAGTCGGCTGCGTTAGGCACCGGGCTGAATGCCATCGCCAACTTGCCAGTTTCGTATGAGATCAAGTCACAACTTTCCGCCAATGCCCCTCTCGGCGATGCGATTACCTACGGCTTCGGCGATCTCTGGTTGATTCTTCTTATTACCGTGGTGGGGCCGATGCTGATGCGCGCCAATCTCAGGGCCGAGGCGAAGGTACTGGAGGCTCAATTGTCCGGTGGAGGGGCGGCCGCGAGTTCGATACTCGTCGGACAACGCTTCGCCTTTCGCGGTTACCGTGTCGAAAACACCTCGATCATAGGCATTAGCATTGACGAACTGGAAGACAGATACGCGGCTGGTCGTTTGTCCGTGCAGCGCTTGAAGCGCAATGGCGCATTGATGAGCGTCACCCCCAAGGCTCGTCTCCAGGCCGGCGACCAACTCGTGATAGCCGCACACAGATCAGTACTCGCTAACGCAGAACGTGAGATCGGGCCAGAGTTCGATGATCCCGAAACACTCGCAGTTCCTATGCAGACAATAACGGTGGTAGTTACGAGCAGGGCTGCAGTGGGAAAGACGCTCGTCGAACTGGCTGCGGACCGGCAGATTGCACGCGGTGTGTATTTGGAATCGCTCAAGCGTGGTGAAGAGGAGATGCCGCGCGATAAGGGGGTGAGCGTTGAGCGTGGCGACGTTTTGCGGCTGGTTGGCTCGCCACAGGACGTGGAGCGTGCCGGGAAGTGGCTCGGTTATGTCGAGGCTGACCTCGCCAAGACCGATCTTACTTTTGTTGCAGCCGGTATCGCATGCGGAATTCTCCTGGGCATAATCCATCTAAAGATTCACGGCGTGCCTCTCGGGTTAGGCACGGCCGGCGCCATACTTGTGGTTGGGCTGGTTGCGGGTTGGGCGCGGAGCCACTATCCCGTATTCGGTTCGATCCCAGAGGCGTCACAGCGCGTGCTTGCCGACATCGGCCTCACAGTATTTATTGCGATCGTGGGGCTGACTGCTGGACCACACGCGGTTGAGGCATACTTACAGCGAGGCGGGGGCTTCTTCGCCAGCATCTTTCTTGGTGGCATGGTCGTGACGATGGTTCCGTCACTGGTTGCCCTGGTGATGGGCCGATGGATCTTTCGGATGAACCCTTTGATGGTCCTTGCTGGCGTGACCGGAGCGCAGACCTGCATGCCAGGGCTAAATGCGCTGCGAGAAGCCAGCGGAAGCAACATCGGCGCGCTTGGTTACACCGTTCCGTATGCGATCGGAAATATCTTACTCACGATTTCCGGACCAGTCGTGGTGGCCATCATGCATTCTCTGCGCACTTGAAGTTATGTCAAGGCTGGGTAGCACTTGGGCACTGCCAGCGGTCTCAGCTTCGACAACTTTTACAGATATGCGATCAGAAACGAACTGGGCAAGCACATTGGTCCACCGAGGACGGATTGATGGACCAGTGGACCAAGGATCCTCACGCCCACATTTTTCCGATCGTCTGTCTAGTCTTCACGTTGTTCGTTTGTGTTCTTGGCCACCCACGGACCTCCTGGCGCCCATGACCAACGCCGCTGTTCGTCGTTGTTTATGGAAGTGATCATTGGCAGCATGACGAAGTGTTCGATGGCCACGACGACTTCTTCCAGTGATATAGGCATTCCAAGCCACATCGAAAAATAGGTCTTTGTCGAGTTCCATCGATTCAGGGGGAAAGTCCGCGAACGGACTCCATGGTTGCGGTATTGCCATTACGCGGCTTTGCATAGGGTTTCCATGCAGTTCAACCAGTTAAGCACTTGGTTCCATCTGGAACACAGGTGGCGCTACCAGCAATCTTTCTGCTAGCAGCTACTTCGCGGCCTTTGCACAGCCTGAAATTCGCAGTCCGTTCATGGGAATGTGAGATACTTCTCGACCAATCTAGAATATCGCAGGAGCCCAGGCCTTGAAACATGTGGTCATTGTTGGCGGCGGATTCGCAGGCGTAAGTTGCGCCCGCAAGTTGGCGGCGAACCCGGATGTCCGGGTCACGCTGATCGACCGGAATAATTATCATCAGTTTCAGCCCTTGCTCTACCAGGTGGCTACCGCTGAGTTGGGCGTGAGCGACGTGGCCTTCATGCTGCGCAAGCTCCTCGACCGGCACGCCAACGTGGATGTCAAGATGGTGGAAGCGACCTCCGTGGACCCCGTGACGCGTACGGTTCGTACTGCCGAGGGAGAGATGTACCAGGGTGACTTCCTGGTATTAGCGGCAGGTTCGCAGCCGAACTTCTTCGGCACGCCCGGAGCGGACAAACATGCTTTCCCGCTTTACTCGCTGCATCAGGCCGAGGTGCTGCGCTCTCGTATCCTGGCAGTTTTCGAGTCAGCGGACCGCGACCCTGCCCTTGTCGAGAAGGGGGCGCTGAACTTCGTGATCGTAGGCGCGGGCCCCACCGGGACGGAGATGGCGGGCGCGTTGACCGACATGCTTAACGGCGCGCTGCCACCGGAGTATCAGGACCTGGCCGTTAAGCAGGCGAACATCTACCTGGTTGACCATGGCCATGCCGTCCTGGCCGCTTTTTCCCAGGACTCGCAGACCTATGCCGCCACCCAACTTCAGGATCGCGGCGTGCATCTGCTGCTGGGGGTCGGGGTAAGCGAAGTGGGGCCGGGGCATGTTTCGCTTTCCGACGGAAGAACAATCCTAACTCACACCACGGTATGGGCGGGCGGACTCAAGGCTGCCGGCTTGTCCGACAATGTAGGACTGCCTCGCGGACGCGGCGGGCGTATTGAAGTGCAGCCGGATTTCAGCATTACCGGCTTCCCAGCCGTCTATGCGCTGGGGGATTTCGCGAATGTCCTCGATTTCGACGGAACGGCGTTGCCGCAACTCGCTTCAGTGGCGCAGCAATGCGGCAAATGGTGCGCCCAGAACATCTCGGCAGATATCGCCGGTGAGGCCCGCGAGCCATTTCGATACTTCGACAAAGGCATCATGGCCATGATTGGCCGTAACGCCGCGGTGGCCGAGGTCGGCAAGAAGCGGCACGAGTTGGAAGGCGCCATCGGCTTCGCCGCCTGGCTGGGGGTGCACGCTGCTCTGCTGGACACCGACCGGGCCCGCTTGGAGGCTTTCTTCGAATGGGCTTGGACGTACTTTGGCCGGACCCGCGGAGCCCAGGTCCTGGATCGTACCAAAGCGGCGCGGATCAACTGGGACGATGACGACGGCCCCTCGACTCCAACTACGCCGGCTTGAAGTGCGGCGGACACCAAATTCGTTTTCCGGAAACCATCGACCCACCGTCCATCAAAATTGACGGCAGGGTATCTTGGCGAGCCAGGGCGGAGAGAGAGAATCGAAATTATGAACGTCTTCGTACTCAACTCGGGAAGTTCCAGCTTGAAGTTTCAAGTCATCGCCACCGATCTCGATCGCATCAAGCAGTTCAAGGACGAGCGCTTATGCCGCGGCGAGGTCGAGCGCATCGGCGGTGAGGCCATTATCACCTTTCAGGCGGGCAATGGGCCGCGGCAGAAATTCACAGCGCCGTTGCGCGACATCTCGGCCACGCTGGATTACCTGGTCCACTACATCGTCTCGGAGCGATCGGGCGTTCCCGAGATTCACAACCTGGGAGATGTAAATGCTGTCGGTCATCGCGTCGTGCATGGCGGCGAGAGGTTTACCGAATCGGCCATCATCGACGACAAAGTCCTGCAAGGGATTGAAGACTGCATCGATCTGGCGCCCCTGCACAACCCCAACAATGTCAAGGCGATTCTCGCCGCGCGGGAACTCTTCGGCAAAGCGGTCCCCCAGGTCGCCGTGTTCGATACTGCATTCCACCACACCATTGCCGAGCCGGCATATCTCTACGCCTTGCCCTATCACTTGTACCGGCGCCATCGCATCCGGCGTTATGGTTTTCACGGGACGTCGCACCGCTATGTCGCCTACCGCTATCGCGCGTTGCGCGGGCTCACTCGCGACCAAACCCACATCATCACGCTGCATCTCGGGAATGGATGTTCTGCGGCCGCGATTCGCGCGGGAAATTCGGTGGACACCTCCATGGGAATGACTCCTTTGGAGGGGCTGGTGATGGGGACCCGCTCCGGCGATATCGATCCCGCCATCGTGAACCTGATTGCGATCAAAGAAGGAATGTCCACGCAGGAAGTTGAGACCCTGCTCAATACGCAGTCGGGCTTGCTCGGCATCTCCGGCCTGACCAACGACATGCGAGAGTTGCAGACGGAGCTGGAACAGCACGACGACCGGCGCGTACGGCTGGCGATCGAGGTCTTTTGCTATCGCGCCCGCAAGTACATTGGAGCGTTTCTGGCCTGCATGGGCGGAGCGGACGCCGTTGTCTTCACTGGCGGCATCGGCGAGAACTCGCCCGACATTCGCGCTCGCATCTGCGACGGACTGCAATGGGCCGGGCTCACCATGGACGAGAGCGAGAACCGAAAAATGGTGGGTGCTGAAGGGAAAATCAGCACGGCCGAATCGACCCTTCAGGCCTATGCGATTCCCACCGACGAGGAACTGCTCATCGCCCGCGACACCGTCCGCTGTATCCTGGGCGAGCCGCATCCCTCTTGAGCTTCTAGTACGGCCACTTCCAGCCGGAAACTTCAGGACTGTCGATGCCGTAATCGTGGGCATAGTTCTTGCACTCGATCTGAAAATTGCGGAACTTCTCCTTGGCGTGAGCGCCGGTGCGCTGAAGCCTCGGGACCCGATCGATCACGTCCATGGCCAGGCTGAAGCGGTCGATATTGTTGTTGATCGCCAGTTCCATCGGGCGTATTGATATTGCCTTTTTCTTTGTAGCCGCGAACGTGAATGTTGTTGTGGTTGGTGCGCCGATACGCCAGCCGATGGATCAACCAGGGATACCCATGAAAATTGAAGATGACCGGCTTGTCCAGCGTAAACAGCGAGTCGAAGTCCCGGTCCGACAGCCCGTGAGGATGTTCCGATTGCGGCTGCAGCTTGAACAAGTCAACCACATTGACGTAACGGATCTTCACGTCGGGGAACGCTTCCCGAAGCAGCACCACGGCGGCCAGCGCCTCCTGCGTCGGAATATCGCCGGCTGAGGCCATCACCACATCGGGTTCACCGTCGTTGTCGTTACTCGCCCAGTCCCAGATACCGATGCCCTTGGTGCAATGCGTGATTGCCGATTCCATGTCCATGTACTGCAAATGCAGTTGCTTGTCGGAAACGATCACGTTCACGTAGTTCTCGCTGCGCAAACAGTGGTCGGCAACCGACAGCAGGGAATTCACGTCGGGCGGAAGGTAAATGCGCGTGACCTCGGCGCTCTTATTGACGACGACGTCGAGGAACCCGGGGTCTTGATGGGTGAAGCCGTTGTGGTCCTGACGCCAGACGGTCGAGGTAACCAGCAGATTCAGGGAGGCAATCCTCGCTCGCCAGGAGAGGTGATTGCAAATGGAGAGCCACTTGGCGTGCTGATTGAACATCGAGTCGATGACGTGGACGAATGCTTCATACGACGAGATGAAGCCGTGCCGTCCGGTGAGCAAATAGCCTTCCAGCATGCCCTCCATGGTGTGCTCGCTCAACATCTCGGTGACCCGCCCATCGGTCGAGAGCTCGCCGCCGTCGGCGTCTTCGGGAAAGAATTCCTCCGTCCAGAACTTCTTGCTCACTTCGTAAATTGGGTCCAGCTTGTTGGAGGTGGTTTCGTCGGGCCCAAAGACGCGGAAGTTGTGCATGTTTGCCTTCATCACGTCTCGTAGAAAAACCCCCAGGGTATGTGTGTTCGAGGCCTCGGATTGTCCCGGCTTGTCGAATTTCAAGGCGTAGTCCCGGAAGTCGGGCAGGCGAAGGGCTTTCTTAATCAGACCGCCGTTGGCGTGGGGATTGGCACTCATGCGGCGGAAGCCCGTGGGCGCAAGCTCTTTGAGTTCGGCCGCCAACCCGCCGCTTCCGTCAAACAGCCTCTCTGGTTCTTGCGAGCGCATCCACCTTTCCAGAAGCTGGAGCTGCTCCGGCTTTTTCTTCACGTCCGGCAGCGGGACTTGGTGCGCGCGCCACGAGCCCTCCAGCTTGTGGCCGCCGACTTCGGCCGGAGCAGTCCAGCCTTTGGGAGTCCGTAGCACGATCATGGGCCAGCGTGGACGGCTGACGACGCCGCTACCGCGGGCCTGGTCGCGATATTTCCTGATTTCCAGGATGCAATGTTCGGTGGTGGCCGCCATAGCCTGATGCATGCTGTCAGGGTCAGACCCTTCCACGAAGTAGGGAGTCCAGCCGAAGCCCCGGAGCAGGCTCTCCAGTTCCTCATGAGGAATTCGCGCCAACACGGTGGGATTGTTGATCTTATAGCCATTCAGGTGAAGGATAGGCAGGACTGCCCCATCCCGCACCGGACTGAGAAACTTGTTGATGTGCCAGGAGGTTGCCAGAGGCCCGGTCTCCGACTCACCATCTCCCACCACGGCGGCAACGATCAGCTCAGGATTGTCGAACGCGGCGCCACAGGCGTGTGACAGCACGTAGCCCAATTCGCCACCCTCGTGAATCGAGCCCGGCGTCTCCGGCGTGCAGTGGCTTCCGATGCCGCCGGGAAAGGAAAACTCCTTGAAGAACAGGTGCAAGCCGTCCGGGTCTTGGCTCTTTTCGGGATAGACCTCGGAGTAGGTTCCCTCCAGGTACGCCGGACCAAGCACTCCGGGCGCGCCGTGCCCCGGTCCAGCCATGAAGATCATGTCGAGGTCATACTTCTTGATCAGCCGGTTCAGATGGACGTAGGTAAACGCCAGGCCGGGACTCGATCCCCAGTGCCCGAGCAGGCGGTTCTTGATGTGTTCGGGCTGTAGTGGCTCTTTGAGCAGAGCGTTTCCCTGAAGATAAATCATGCCCAGGGCAAGGTAGTTGCAGGCCCGCCAATACGCATGAGTTTTACGCAGCTCCTCCGCGCTGAGAGGGCTTCCTGCAATGGTTGATCTGGCTTTTCCGTAGGCGAGGATGGAAGTAATTTCGTTTTCAACGGTTGCGGTGCTCATAGGAAGACGCTCCTGGAATTGTTTTGCTTGAAGGTCGCGGGCAAAAGATAAACAGGTCGTTCCTTTTCCACTCCACCATGCGCCAAATCGGCAGGCGAGTCAACCGGCTTCATACTTTGTAACGGGGATTTAAACCAAGCCATCGGCGCGACCGACAGTTTACGCGAATTCTCTTCACATTCCTGGATGCTTGGCGAACGCCGCCAGCGCGTCGTGCAGGCGGGCGAATATCATGGAGCGGCCGATGACCTCCGTCAGGCGGTGCCGGTCCAAGTCTGACTGAAGGGATGGCGAGACCCGCGCCAACCCTACCACCACGCCGCGGCTAACCAGTTCCCGATGCAGGCCCCGCACTATCCGCGCGGCGGTGTAATCCACATTCGTGATGGCTTCGGCATCCACTACCAGCCAGCGCACGGTCGTCGGATCAGGGCCCACCACCCCAAGAATCTCCTCCGAGAATAGCGGCGCGTTGGCGTAAAACAGTGCCGCCCCGAAACGGTAGATTGCCAATCCCGGCTCGGTTACTGCGCCCGCCACCGCGGGCTCTAACCGCCATGCTTTGGCCTCGCCTTCCACCAGCACTCCGGTGTGCGGACGATAGCTGTGCCGCACAATTCGCAGCAGCGACAGCACCATCGCGACCAGGATGCCCTGTTCTACGCCCACCAGGACGACCACCGCCGCGGTCAACAACGCCAACCCGTATTCCCCAGGACTCTCGCGGCGAATGGCGCGCAAGCCCCGCAAGTCAACCAGCCGGACGGCGATGAAAAACACGATGGCGCCCAGCACGCAGCGCGGTAGATACTGCAAGGGCTTGGTCAGAAATAGCAGCGCCAGCGCGACCACCGCCGCCGTGGCCACCTGCGCCAACTGGCTCTGGCCGCCGGAGCTCTCGACCATCGCGGTCTGGGTGGGACTTCCGTCCACCACAAACGTTCCGCTCACTGCGGCTGCGGCATTGGCGGCGCACAGCCCGACCAGGTCGGCGTTCTCGTCCGAATGCTGATGGTGGCGAAAGGCGTAGAAGCGAGCCGTGGCCGCGCTTTGCGCCACGATCATCACAAAGCACGAGCCCGCCACGCCCACCAGCGGCACCACGTCCTTCCACCCGGCATCGGGCAAACCCAGATGCGGCATGCCTCCGGGCACCACACCCACGACCGGGACACCATGGCTGGCAAAATCCCAAATCGCGCTCGCCGTGATCCCGCCTGCAACGGCAAGCAGCGGGCCGGGTATTTTCGGAGCAAACCGGCTGAGAACGAAGATGCCGGTCACCACTGTCAGCGAGATCAGGACGGTAGGCGATCGCACGTGCGAGAGGTTACGAAAAACCTCAAGCAACTGTTCGACCGACCTGTGGGAGTGGACCTCGACGCCCAGCCATTTCGCCCAGCACTGCGATGCCGACCTGAAATCCCACTCCAGTGAGAAATCCGACCAGCACCGTCTGCGACAGGAAGTCGGCCAGGAAGCCCAGCTTCAGGAGGCGCGCCAGCAACAGAAAGCCGGCGGTCAGCAGCGCCACCAGTCCGGCCAGCGCCACGTATCGCGCGCTGGCCAGCGGCGCCATGCCCGCCAGTCCACCGGCCAGAATGGCCGCCGTTGCCGAGTCGGCTGCCACCACCAGGTAGCGTGAGGAGCCAAACGCCGCGAAGGCCAGCAGCGGCAGCAACAGCGTGTAGAAGCCGGTCACCACCGGCGTGCCGGCGATTTTGGTGTAGCCCATCGCCTGCGGGATGTTCATCGCCGCAAGCTGCACTCCGGCCAATGCGTCACGAAACGCCCCCGCGCGACTCAGCGGCCGGATACCCTGGAACAAAGAGAATCGCGGTGTCGCCTTATCGTTCGTCGTCATTCCGCCGCTTGATGGAGCCGGTACCGCCGGGAGGCTGTACCGCATGAGTCCCGCCCTGCGGGACGAAATAAGAAAGCCCAGCGATTCATCGCTGGGTAAGCGTGATTGGATGACCCCGAATGCCTCGGGCACGGCACAATACGGCCGTCAGCCAAATGTTCTGCCGGTGCTTACATGTCATCCAGCAAGCTGCATGTCTGGCCGTCGCCGGCTTAGAGCTCGCAGGGTGCGTGTTTGCAGTCGCACTGGATCTCGACTTCTTTCTCCAATTGTGCGTCCTTGCAATAGTCACTGCAATACCGCTCGCCTTCTGCGACCATGCACCGACATTGCGTGTAGGCGCACTTCTTTTCTTCCGCCATTGTGAAGCTCCTTTAGAAAGGAAATTGACCCGCTGTTGGCTTTGGCAATCTTGCCGCTGGGATGCCGTCGACCCACGCGCCGAGCGTTGCCGTATACCCAGATCAGGATTGTACAAGCTTGGGAGAGAGTCAGCAGCCGAGTCTGGCTGCCGTTGACCAAAATCCCTTCCAGCGCTGATGTATCGGCGAACTATCCGGTGCCTACCCCCCTCCCCCGGCGCAATTGTAGAATCAGCGACTTACGTCGAAAAGCGATGCAATCTATTGATTCCACAGTTGTTATTGCAAAATATTGAATCATAGTGACTTAGGAGCGGCAAGCTGTCTGCGCAAGCCGGGTGACACCAGAGCCGTTGCTCGACGCGAAAGAGCACCAGCCTCCATCGGCGACACCACTTGTTCCGATTTTCAAAGATCATTTTCAGGCCTGCACACTAGGTGCGACCGGAGGAGAGATAGAAACCACTCCTCCTGTTTAGCGATACTGCATGGCGCCATCGATTTTCAGCAAGGACGCAGGTCACTGTCGCGAGTGACGAGCTGTCAGGAAGATCAGTTTCAGCGGCTTCTACTTGCCGCCAGTCTCATTCCACAGGAACGCCAACTCATCGGCGGTATCGTTTACCAACTGGCTGATCGAGACGCCCGCGCTGTGTCCGGCGGTGGTTTCGTAATGCAACAGGATGGGGCGATCGCTGCCACTATCCGCCTGCATAAGAGCGGTCATCTTGCGGGCGTGCAAAGGATCGACGCGGGTGTCGGAGTCGCCACTGTTGAACATGATGGCCGGATATTTCGCGCCCGGTTTCACGTTTTGGTACGGCGAGTAGGCCAGCAGGTAGGGAAACTGCTTTGGATTGTCGGAAGAGCCGTACTCGGCGGTCCACCAGCGGCCCACCAGGAACTTCTGGAAGCGGACCATATCGAGCAACGGGTAGCCACACCAGATGGCCCCGAAGAGATCGGGACGCTGGGTCATGGCGACGCCCATCAGCAGGCCGCCGTTGGAGCGGCCGCGAGCGGCGAGGTGCGCGGGCGAGGTGTATTTGTTGGCGATCAGGTACTCGGCGGCCGCAAAGAAGTCGTCGAAAACATTTTGCTTCTTCTCGAACATTCCGGCCTTATGCCAGTTCTCGCCGTATTCCCCACCGCCGCGTAAGTTGGGCTGCGCATAGTAGCCGCCTTGCTCCATCCACCACGCATACTCGGGATCCCAATGGGGAGTGAGGCTGACGTTAAAGCCGCCGTAAGCGAACATCAATGTAGGCGTTTGGCCGTTGCGCACTGCGCCCTTCTTCGACGAGATGAACATGGGCACGCGGGTACCGTCTTTGGAGGTGTAGAAGACCTGCTCGACCTGGTACTGGCCGGAGGCGAAGGGAACCTGGGGTTTGGCAAAGACGGCGGTTTTACCGGTCTCGACATCGTACCGGTAAATCGCCGGTGGGAGATTAAAGGACTCAAAGCTGTAAAAACCATTGCGCGAGGTTTGCAGTCCGGAGACTGCGGTGGCTGAGCCCAGCACGGGATACGCAATTGTGCCCGCAGGCTTTCCATCAAGGGTAAAGATGCGAGTCTGGGTGACAACGTCGTGCAGTCCAGTCACAAACAGCCGGCCGTCGACGATGGAGATCGCGGAGATCACGTCCTTGCCCTGGGGCACGATGGTTTGCCAGAGCCCGGGAGCAGGATCGCTCATCTTCACTCTGATGACGCGGTAGTTCTCCGCCTGGTTATCGGTGAGGACATAAAGGTCGTCGCCATTGTTGACCGGTTGGAAGCGGTTATCGATACCGTGGATGATAGGACGGACAGGCGCGTCAGGGGTGCGCAAGTCCTGGGCGTAGATGTCCACGCGTTTCGCGGGCACGCCATGAAGGACAGTGATAATCAGGTAACGTTCGTTCTGGGTGACCCCGGCAAAGACAAGCTCCATTGGGCCGAGCGTTTCATCGCCGAAGCTCTTACCGAAGATGAGCCGGTCGGCGGAGACGGGAGTGCCCATGCGGTGCTGGAAAACGAGGCTACCGGAGGGTTCGAACTTCGCGTAATAAAGGGACTTCTGATCGGGACCCAGGCTGATCCCTCCATAGCGCGCTTTGGGAAGTACGTCAGACAGATCTTGGCGCTTGGCCAGGTTGAAGACGTGCACCGTCTGTTCATCGGCGCCGCCTTGGCGCACCCCATAAACCAGAAGGCTGCCATCTTTGGATATGTCGGCGATGCTGACCGAAGTGTTCTGGTCGGCGCTCAGTTTGGTGGCGTCGATGAGCCTCTCGTCCCGGCCCTGCAAACCCTCGCGCACGTAAATAGAGGCCTGGTTCTCCTCCGGCAGGCGCTTGCGGAAGAAGAACCTGCCCTGGCGCTCTTCGGGTACGCTGAAGGTTTCCACCCGCTGTAGCTCGGTGAGGCGCCTGGCGATCTCAGGCCGGAGCTTCACTTGCGCAAGATATTCCTGGGTATAGCGCATCTGCGCGGAGATCCACTCACGGGTCGCAGGGCTGTTAGCATCCTCCAGCCAGCGGTAAGGATCGGTGAGCGCAACGCCGTCGATGAGATCCGTTACCGGCTTGGCTTCTGTGGCCGGCGGAGGCGGAAGCGTTACTCCATTTCCGCCATGGATCTGCGCCGGCTTGTCGGCCGCGGCAGCGGTAAGGCAAAGGAAGAGGCAGGCAGCGATTAACCGAAGTCTCATGGGTATCTTTTGTAGCACACGAGCGGGGAATCGATGTGCCGTCAGGTGCTCGTACTCGTTCCTGCTTTCGGCGGATGAAAGGCGGGATCGGTATTCTGTCGAAGATCGGGGGCTAAGGATGCGCGAGCAAACGCTCCCACAAAACCGAAAGGAGGCTGCGTGGTCGCCATCCGACAGGATGATCCTCCCACTACTGCGGGGATGCACCCGACTGCGAGGTAGCGCTACCGCCGCCGGCAGTCATGCGCGTCAAGGCCTTGCGCACCATGTCGGCCTCGGAACCCTTGGGGTCTTCTTTGAGATAGGTTTTGTATTCCGCCTCGGCCTGGGGATACTCGTGCTTCACTTCGTAGGCCCGTCCAGCAACATAGTGGGCCAGGGCGTAGCCCTGGTGCGGAACCTGATGCACCTTCAACGCGCTTTGCAGGGCACCGTCGAAGTCGTGGGTTTGAAACTGCGCGATGGAGACCATCATCAGGGCGGACGGATTCTGCGGGTCGACCATCAGCGACTTTTGCAGGACCTCGAGGGCCAGCGGATACTCCTTATTCGCGACCAATAGACGCCCATAATTACGGTCGGCGTCGGCATTCTTGTCGTTGAGTTGGACGGCGCGCTCGAAGGCCTGGCGCCCCTTGTCGCTTTGCCTTAACTGCATGTAGGCAACGCCGAGATTGTTGTAGGCAACGTCGTATTGCGGATAGGCGGTGGTGGCCTTCTGGAGGAGCTCGACCGCTTTCTGATAATCGTGGTGCTGAAAAGCGTCCATCCCTTTGGCAAAGGATTTCCGAGCGTCGGAGGGGACCTTCAGATCGTTGGCTGTGGTGATGCCGGAGTTGGTGCCATTATCGACCGTCGCACCAGGTTTTTGCTGTACGTGCAGCCATATCATCGCCGAACGGTCAGTGGGCTGGATGCTCACCGCGTCGGACACAGTGGTTTCAATGTCGTTGCCTGAGGCCCGTACGCGAAAGACCCCGCCACCCCCAATCTGAAAGGTCGCATGTCCTTCGCTGTCAGTAAAGGTCTGTCCCACGGTGATCGACTGCTCGTTGAGCAAGTCAACCTCGATTTGTGTGCCCACGTGACGCTCGTCGGGGTAGGTGACCCGGACCTGAATGTCGGTATTGCTGGGAATCGACCCTCCCCCGCGACGTTGCGCAAAGGCCGTCGAGCCAGCCAGAACGCAAACCAGGAAAATGAAAGTGAGAGAAGCTGACTCTAGCCGGCGCATACGACCTCCCGGCGCGGCATCTACCGCCACCCCATTGGAGGGAATTGTACTCCAGCCGGGAACATCCGGTTGTCAAGTTGATGTCAAATCTTACGAGGGAGATACTGGTTCGAGCGGGGAAAGTCGCGGGAGAGTCAGGAAAGAATGGAGGCGCGTTTTCCGCGCCTCCGTATCGAGTGCTGCACTAGGGCTTCATGGGCATGTAGACCATATCGCCATGCCTGCCGGTCTCGGTCGTGTAGTCGGTTGGCACCTGGAACAGCGAGGCATCGGGCGCGGTGCGGCTGATGTTGGTCAGGGTCGTGGTCACCGTGCCCATCATGGGATCGGTGTGCGTGGTGGTCAGCGGCACTTGCAGATCGGTGGAGACCCAACGCTCGGTGACCACCTCGATCGGCTTTTCGTTGCCGATCTTGCCCGCGGGAATGGTGCGCGTCACGCGCGTGCCTGAGGCCTGAAGGCCATTGACCATCTTCGTTCCCAATTGCTCACGATTCACGTTGGAGTCGTCACGCCACTGCGGCCCGATGTCGCCATCGCCAGCGGGCGGAGGACCCTGGCCATGTCGCGGCGGCTCCAGCGGCATCACATGGGCAATCTTGGTCTGCGGATTCAGCATGTACCGCTTGCCGGCAACCGGATCGGTGATGACAATCATGTTTCTCTTGGCGGCGCCGGTGGCCGGTGTGGTCAGTTCGAACTCAATCTCGCGGCGAACCCGACCGTCGGCGTCGCGATAGATCCTGGTCTGGGTCTGGTTGTGGATGTGATTTCCGTCGGCCAGGGTAGTATCGCGGGTCACGACCAGGTCCCCACTCATGGGCGCGCCAGTAACCGCCTTGCCTTCACCGAATTCCTCGTGAAAGATCATGCCGCCGGCGGCACCGGGCCCATGCATCGTGACCATTCCCACTGGAGGAGGAGGCGGTGGAGGCGCATCGCTTTGCGCTACCGCAAGCCCATTCAGCCCAACTAACAACAGCCCACAGAAGGACCACGTCGACACGGCGCGAAGACCTGCTGATTTTCCCCAATTCATAGGTTTGCCCTCAATTCGATTTAACTCCCCTGATTGCCTTACTTCAGTTCAAGTTTGGATTGACGATACGCATCGCGCGGACCACTCCGTCGTAGCCCACGACGACGTCGGCGACCTGCGTCGGAGCGTTGCGATCGCCTGTTGCACCGCTTGCCGGCAGCTCCATGCGTACTACCTGGGCGTCCGAAGAGCAGCTCAGGGGATCGCAAAACATCAAGGCGACATAGTCCGGGTCGTCGCTCGCTTGCACTGCAGCGGGAGCGACAGCGGACGGCCTGACAGCGTGACGACCTACGGCCTGCCGGGGTGCACCCTCACGCTTGGCTGAAATCGCAGGCAGCTCGCGCGCCGGCGGCGCGACTTGCTTCGGCGTCGTAGCTTCGGCGATTTGAGTATGCTGCGCCGCAGCGGCGCTCTCCGGACTGGACTGGCTTTGCACCGGAGTCTTCACCGAACGCTCGTCGAGCAGATGGATCCCCAGGAAGAGTCCGACGGCAATGGCTGCCGCCACGGCAGCATAAGCTCCCACCTCAAAGAAGCGGCTCAGACGAAATGCGATTGGAGCGGAACGGCGCGCCGCAACTGGTTGCGTAGCCTCGAAAGGGACCTGCCTAAACATCCGGAGCAGCGCCCGTTCCACGTGTGGGCCAGCCTGCCGGCCGGCGGTCCGCGTTTGCAGCTTCTGCATGGTCGCGGCGAGAACTTGCTGACGGTCGAGCCACGCTCCGCATCGGGAGCACTGCTCAGCATGGTCCAGAATTTGCTCGTCGCCGGGACGCGATAACTCCCATAACGTCAGAGACGCCGCACTATGTTTAAACTCACGGCATGTCATGATGCGCACCTCGCCGCAACTCTCGAGACTCCCCCGGGCGCAACGGCAGCCGAGTGTTGCAGCTTCTTACCCAGCATGTCGTGCGCCCGGTGCAGGCGCGAACGAATGGTCCCGATGGCACATCCCATCGCTTCCGCAGCCTGCGCATAAGTCAACTCCTGCAAATCGCAAAGCACCACCACCTCGCGATAATGTTCGGGCAAGGAAAGCACGGCCTTCCAAAGGGCGGTCGAAGTCTGATGCCGCGCAATTCCATCGCACGGGTCGTCCTCGATCACGAGGAACTGAGCTTCGTCGTCGGCCGGGCTGTTTAGCATTGCATCCGTATGATTACGCTCCAGGGCCCGTCGCACATAGTTGCGCGCCACTCCGAACAGGAACGCTCCCAGCGCTCCCCGGCTGGGGTCGAAATCGCGACCCCGCTGCAGCAGGAAGACAAATACATCCTGCGTTACCTCCTCCGCGACCTGCGAAGAACCGCTCATATGCAGGGCAAAGCGAAAAACAGGCCCCTGCCTCCTGCGATACAGGACGGTAAATGAGTCTTCGTCTCCGGCCAGCGCTTGCGACAGCAACTGTTCGTCGGTTAACTCGGTCAGCAACGCCACCTCAGTGGTGAACCCGATCTTGTTTCCACCAGTATTTCCCCCGGCGGAGGCAGACGGTTCCGAAAAGTTTAGGTCTCTCTATCGTATTCTCTTGCATGGGGGATACGAATACAGAAACACCGTCCAGAAAGAAAAGGCGCTGCGAGGGAGGCAGCGCCGCAGGAAAATCGGTCGTGAGCTACCTGCCTTGGGACCCGGCAGGCAACTGCTGCCAGGACTCCTTCTGTCCTCCGGGCATTACTTCTTCAAAGCTGAATTGCTTGCTGATGGCTTCGTACGGCGTCCCATCGATCTCGACGTAGGGGTAGACGAAGTAATTCAGCGGCGGCCCGTCCTGCTTGGGCGAAAGCGTAATGTCGCGACCAGTGGAGAACTGGACGCGGTTGGCATCGATGCTGCCAAAGAAATAATCTTCCTTCTGTTTGGCCTTCCACGCCTCCGAAATGTCGACCGGAATCCAGCCAATCTTTGGGGCGTAGAACTCGGCCCAGCAGTGATAACCGGGGATGTCGCCCTTGTCTTTGCTCTCCGGGAGCGGAAAGCCGATATCGAAGCGGGCGGGAATGTCATCGGCGCGCATGATGCCGATGAATGGCGAGTGGAAATCGGTGCAGTTGCCATGCTTGGCATCGCAAGCCCATACCGCGTCGCCGCGGCCCCAACCGGTGCCGGTCTTGTCGTAGCGGAACGTGGTGAAGAAGTAGTCATAGGCCGCCTTGGCCTTGGCCACGCTTCCGGTCTGGCTGCCGGTAACCTGCTCGGCAAGCACCTTGATCTTGCCGTCCGTGGGGATGAGCTTATCCGGTTCGATAAACCGGGTCATCGACGCCGGAACCGCTCCCGGCTTGCTGTCCTTGCGCTCCAGTTCTGCGTAATCGCCGCGGGAATATTCGCGGCGCGTGACCTCGTACTCCAGCGTGAATTCGGCCGCGCCCGGCGCAGGATTGTGGATCTCGGCATACATGATGTGGTTGCCGTATTCCTTCTCCTGGGTCATCTCGGTTGTTCCGGGCGCTTTGATGTTCACCAGCCGGACGGTCTGGTGCTCATCGGTATGGGCCACCGGGACCCACACGCGAACGATTCTGGTTCCCCCAGGAATGTCCTTCACAGCGAAGGAATACGTAAAGCGGAACTTGCGGGAGGGCTGACTGAACTTTTGTTTCTCCGGCGCCAACGCCTGGCCGGCGCACAGCGGCACGGCAACACAGACCAGCAGCAGCGACGACAATACGCGTAGCTTCATACGGAATCTCCTGTTTTCGGCGGTCAAGTTTTCGGATGAGGAATCGGCCCGCGATTAAAGGGAGACGGTTCAAGTGAAGCCGATGAGGCGAAGCTGCGAGGGGTCAAGTGCAGCGTGCATGGGCAGATAGTTTAGCAGGGAAACTGCGGTTTAACGCAAGGAGCAATTCTCAACTCGATGAGCCACGGCCCGCCCACGCAAAACAGGCAACAGCGATCAGCCCAAATACTCCGCCCATACCGAACAGAATCAGAGGCACGGCAAAGAAGCGGCGATTCCAGCCGGCGCCAACTCGCGCTTGCCGGGGATTGTGAGGGTCATACCGGATGGGATGCCGGCTACCGACAGGGAACTCGGCGGCGCGCGTCTCGGCCTCCTGATAGCTCTTGCTTTCAATGGTGGTCAGTTCAACGACGATGGGCTTCGCGTCGACTGTGTAGAGCACCTGCAACGTGGCGGCATAGAGCTGCTCATGGCCAGGAGCGGGCTTAGCTGTCACATCGCTGCGCAATACTTGCGCCTGTGCGACGGGCCAGCTCCGCAACACTCGCGCCTGCGCCCAGAAGAAAGGAACACCGAAGAGAACGAACAGGCTGCACAGAATCAGAGTCGCAATCCCGAAGAGTTGCAGGATGCCGCGTCTCTCGCTGCTCATGCGAACACCGCCGGACCCGCTTTCACGACGAGCGCTTGAGATCTTTCATCTCCTCGCGCACTCGGCGAAAACGCCGCCACAGAGACCCAAGATATCCCAGCAGAATGACCCAGGTGACGATGTAAGCGGCCTTCAATGCCACGGGGCCGGTCATCGCGTGCCTCCTTGCAAAGCCACGGCGGCATGTGCCGCTTCCACGCTTTCCTCCGCCATCTGCAAGCGATATCGAATCACCATCAGAACGATTCCGACGCAGGTAAACGCCAGCAGGTTCCAGAAAAAAGCGTGCAGCATGGCGGGATCCAGGCCCGAATTCTCACCACCGCCCATTACCGGTGAAGGATGCTGCGTGCGGAACCAGCGGATCGACATATAAACAATAGGCACGTCCACAAATCCGAAGATGGCCAGCGCCGCGGCCAGCACCTTCGTTTGCCCTCCCGCGGCAAAGCGCCGCAACACCAGATAGCTGACGTAGATGAGCCACAACACCAGCGTCGTCGTGAGGCGAGCGTCCCAAGTCCACCAGATGCCCCACACCGGCCGCGCCCAGATGGGCCCGGTAATCAGAACGATGGTGCAGAACATCACTCCGACTTCGGCGGAGGCCGCAGCCACGGCGTCGCTGGCAGCGTTTCGCTTCCACAGATAGACAATCGACGCCAGGAAGTTGACGAAGAAGCACACGCCGGCCGTCCACGCCGAGGGCACGTGATAGTAGAAGATGCGTTGCACCTCGCCCATGGTCCGCTCGGTAGGAGCGACGAACAGTCCCTGGTAGGTGCTGTAGGCCAGCAGACCCACGGTGAGCACGATGAAGGCTATGAATATATTTTTCATTCCGCGTTTAGCACACTTTCGAAAAGAAGAAGACAGATCGCCGTGAACACCACATCGTAAACCGCCAGCATCTTGATCCAGAAATCCGGGGAAGCTTCCCCCGTCAGGATCGACGTGGTCGCATCCACCATGGCGAGCAGGGCCGGAATCGAAATAGGGAAGAGGATGAGGGGCAACATGATCTCGCGGCTGCGGGTGCGAATGGAGAGCGCCGCGAAGAACGTGCCATTCACCACCAGTGCCCACGTCCCCAGCAAGGCCACCACCACCAGTTGCCACAGCGGGCCAATCGAGCGCAGATCGTAGAAGACCACGAACAACGGGGTCATCAGCGCTTCCAGGATGACGACGAAGAGGAAATTCCCCAGCGCCTTGGCCAGAAACAACGCATTGGGAGGCGCAGGCGACACGCGGTAGGCGTCCAGCACCTGATTGCGCAGCTCGCGCGCCCAGGTTTGATTCAACGCCACCACCGCGGCAAACAGAAATGCCACCCACACCAAACCGCCGGCAATGCGACGCGACTCTTCGGCAGTGGGATTGAAAGCGAAGCTAAAGATCACCACCACCAGCAACGCGAAGAACAGCATGGAGTTGATGGCGTCTTTCGAGCGCCATTCCATGCGCAGGTCTTTCAGCAGCGTTGCCCGAGTCATGGTCAATGTGGTCACGAGGCGCTTCCCACCTTCGAGATCGCCGGGCCCACCTCGTGCGCCGTCACATCGCGAGCGACAATCTGGCCGGCAGCCATGTGCACAAACTCATCGGCAATGCCGACCATGAGCGCCGCCTGGTGGGTGACTACGAAAATTGTCTTTCCCCGGTCGCGCACACGTCCCAGCACGGCGGCCATCTCGCGCGCGGAATGGATATCGACGTTGGAAAATGGTTCGTCCAGCAGGATGAGCTCCGGATCGTGCAGCACGGCGCGGGCCAGCGACAGACGCTGGCGCATACCCTGCGAATATTGCCCGACTCGTCGCGAGAGTTCAGGATCGAGTCCGACGGTCTGCATGGCATTCCGGCAGATGCTGTCGTCGTGTAGCCCGTAGAGCCCGGCGAAGTATCGCAAGTTCTCCATGCCGCTCAGCTCGTCGTAGAGCAGGGGAGCGTGTCCCATGTACCCGACGCGCTGCGCCACCTCGCGTACCTGGCTTGCGCCCAGCAAGGTAAAGCTGCCCTGGCTGGGTTCCATCAGGCCGGCGATGACGCGCAGCAATGTGCTCTTGCCCGCTCCGTTGTCGCCGAGCACGACGTAAAGGCGTCCCGGAGCGAAGCTTGCCGAAATCCCGCGCAGGGCGGCGAAGCGGCCAAAAAACTTCACCAGATTTTCCAGGACGATGGCAGGCGGAGAGGCGGAGGGGACACCTGCCGGGTTTTGGGCTTCCGTAATAGTCACTCCAGAGGTGGTTTCGCTGGTGCAGGGTGAAGCACAAACTGCTCAGAGCTTGAGCCGCTCTGCTACGCGGACGAGGCGGTTATCGATATCCACAACCTTGCTGGTAAGGTCGTCAAACTTCTGATCGAATCGGCTGAAGCGGAGGTTCATGTCAGAACGTAGATCGCGAATGCCGGTGTTCTGGAAGTAAAAGCCCACGAGGATTACAACCAGAGGCAGGCAGAGCGCGGTAAAGAACTGAGCATTGCTCATACGGCTATTCTACCTCCATACACAAGGTGCGGCATAAGCAAACTGCACCTTGGGCAAACCGACACGACCCTTATGACCACTGATTACTGGCTCTGCGTGCCAGGTTGCGCTCCTGTGAGCGCGGCCTTCTGCGCAGGTGTATCGGCGGCTGGAGCCGCACCCGGCTGACCAGGTTGTTTCGGCGCATATTTAGAGGCGCACTTGGCTTGAATGTTCGTGGCATGGAAGACGCCATCGCGTCCAAACTTGCCTTCCGCCAGCGCCAGCGCGTTGTCCTTGAAGGTGTCGGGCGGCGCCTCGGTGCCGCTATAAACCACCGGCAAGGTGCGGCCTTCTTCGGCCAGCAGGAATTCCAGGTGCGTGCCCTGGCGCTTGATGGAGCCGGGAGCGACATTGCCTGCCACCCGCAGCCGCTTGGTGTAGGCGCCATTGCCCATGCCGTCGAGTTCCTTAATGGTGACGTAGTAGCTCTTGCTGTCTTGCACCCCGGTGTAGGCGAGATAGCCCAACGAGAGCAAAATTACGGCGATCACAGCGCCGAAGCGCAAATACCTGCGTCCCTGAACAGACATGCGATGAACCTCTACACTCGGGCGGCGAAACCTTTCCCGTTACGACGGGCAGATCGGTCGTCCGAGTCCTCTAAGGATACCGCCTTTGACCGCACAGCGCCATGTGACTTAGGTCACAGAAAGGAGGGTTTTCCCGCCAGCGCCAGAAGCCGCGATCAAGCCGCGCCACGGTGCCGCATACTCTGGTCCAGGCTGCTTCGCACCAACTCGATCAATTCCGCCGGGGGCAGTGGCTTCACCCGGAAAATTACATCCAGGCCTTCGTATTCGCTGAGGGCTTCGGCCAGCCCGCTGAGCACGATAATCGGAAGCCAGTTGTTTTCCGCGCGAATGTTGCCCACCAGCTCCAGGCCGCTGTATTCCGGCATGACATGGTCAGTGACCACAACGCCGATGCGGTCACCCATGGTGTGCAACAGGGCCAGAGCGCTGACAGCGGTGGTGGCAACCAACAACTGGAACCCCGCGTTGCGCAGCACCGCCTCGCGGACCTTCAGTTGCAATGGATTGTCATCGATGAGCAAAACCTCGCTCACCCGGCTTACTACTCCAATGTCATCTGGCAAGGGGCGCAGTCCTTGTTGGTTGGCGCGGGATGGAGGACCCCGGCAGCAACCCGCGGAAGATACTAACGCAATCGTTCAAGAAAACTACAGTCTATTCGCGTCCTCGGCCAAAAAAGCCGTATGACGCAATCAGAAGTAGTGCCACGGCACAAGAACCCGACCCCCGCGATTTTGTGATGTCATCACTGGGCGCAGGCGTTACTGGAGCAATCAAAACCCGGCAAAACGAACGATGGTGGAGAAGTCCTAGGCTACAGGCTGCTCTCCGCAGATCTCACTCTTCGCCCTTAACCAGTCCTGTTCAGGAGAACCACCATTTCCGCCACGCTGGAGATAGATCTCGTAGGCGCGAACACGAATTTTCTCCTCAATTACTGGGGCGATTTGTGACCCCTGAGCTAATTCCGGCAACGTCGTTACCTCCACCACTTCAGTGCCATTTCCGCTTTCCGGTTTGGCCTTACGGGTACGTTTCTTCGGCGTGGCGCTGTCATTGGCCCGTGTTACTTTCGGCATCGTTCTTGGCTCCTGATTCAACAAATTTTGCAAGCCGGTTCGCGCCCAAGTGAGGTCGCGGCCAACTGCGTACTTCCACTATAACCAATTTTGGGACGGTTGTGGCGCTTAGGTGTCACTTTTCACAAGTCCGCGGCTCAACTTGGTAAAGTGCTGCTCGTCACACCTGTTGGTGATGTGCGCTCCCGGAACACCGGTTTTGGTGTCCAATGGAGTGTGGCCCGAGGAACCTGGCGGGCCTCGCTTTCGTATTAAACCCTTAGGGCGAAGTCCTCTTACGTCATGATTTTCTTCGAGATTCTCCGGCAGACCTTGCGCACCTTGTGGGCGCACAAGCTGCGCTCGTTCCTGACCATGTTCGGCATTGCCTGGGGAGTCGGCTCTCTGCTGCTGCTGGTTGGCCTGGGCGAAGGTTTTCGTTCGGGCAATCGCCGCGAGCTGAATTCCCTCGGTGAAGACATCATGTTCATCTTCCCAGGACGGGCGCCCGCCGTGGCCGGCAACATGAGTTCCGGTCGCGAATATTTCCTGACCTATCAGGACTACCTCGATATTCAGCAGGAGGCGCCGCACGTTCGTGCCGTCGCTCCAGTGCTTAGAAGGACGGACATACGGGAAGTAAGCGACTACGGCAACACCAACGGAGAAGTAGTAGGCGTCCCGCCGGACTTCAACACCATTCGATATCTGCCGCTCGCCAGCGGGCGCTGGATCAATGACGCCGACGCCGCCCAGAAGCGGTTCGTCTGCGTGATTGGCGACGAGATGGTGAAGAACCTGTTTCCGGGTGGCAGGACCGCGATCGGCAGCTCGATCCTGCTCAACGACATTCGTTTTGAAGTGGTGGGAATAGTGCAACGGGTTGGCCATGGCGACGACAACTCCACCAATAATCGCGTGTTCCTGACCTACAACCTGATGCACCAATTCTTCCCGCTGGCCGGGGCCGAGCAGCAGGACGCCGTATCGTTTCTGAACTACCGCCCGCGGGTGCGCGAAGAACACGATCTGGCGCGCCAGGAAGTGCGCAAAATCATCGCTCGAAATCACGGCTTCGACTGGCACGATGAAGATGCCTTCGAGGATTGGGACACGGTGAAGAATGCCGAGATGGTGGGCAAGATCTTCGACGTGATGGACATCTTTCTCGGTGGAGTCGGCTTGGTCACACTGACCCTGGGCGCAATCGGCATCGTCAACATCATGCTGGTGGCGGTCACCGAGCGTACGCGAGAGATCGGATTGCGGAAGGCGCTGGGCGCCACCAACCGCAGCATCCTCCTGCAGTTTTTTCTGGAAGGCGCATTCCTCACGCTGCTGAGCGGCGCTATCGGAATGGGCGGAGCGGCGCTGCTTATGCACCTGATGAGCGGCATGGGAAAGGTGCCAGGGTTCGATCCTCCCACCATGTCCTATATGTCGGCCTCGATCGCGATTGGGACCCTGGCGCTGGCAGGAATCTTTGCCGGACTCTATCCGGCGCGTAAGGCGTCCTTGTTGCAGCCCGTCGACGCCCTGAGGCAGGAGTAAGCCATGGTCAAGGACCTACTCACCCAAGCCTACGGCGCTATGCGTCACAACCGGCGCCGCACTGCGCTTACCATGCTCGGCATGGCCTGGGGCATCGCCACGGTGGTTCTGTTGCTTGCCTACGGAGCGGGATTCGGCCGCGCCATCGATACCATCTTTGCCAACTGGGGCACACGCATCATCGGCGTTTTTCCGGGACGTACGTCGCAGCAGGCCGGTGGACAGAAGGCCGGCACCAAGATCAGGTTCACCTTCGACGACATTGACCGCATCGTGAATGCGGCGCCGCTCGTCCATCGCATTACCCCGGTGGTCGAGAAGCAGAGCAACGTGCAGCAGGATGTTCGCACCTACACTCTGCCGATTAACGGCGTGTATCCCAGCATGTTCCAGATTCAGGCTTTGAAGCTGGGCGAAGGCCGCCTGCTGAATGAGGCGGACGAGATGTCGCGGGCGCGGGTCGCGGTCATCGGCTCGGAGGCGAAATCCAAGCTCTTCTCCGGTCAATATGCGCTGGGCCAGTTCATCCGCATCGACGGCATCAGCTTCCGGGTGATCGGTATTCTTTCGCCGCACATGCAGGAAGGCGATGACAGCGTCAACAAACTCATCTACATTCCCTTCACCACCATGGGCGACTTGAAGGACACGCACTATCTGGACGGCATCTGGCTCGACTACGAAGGTAACAACTTCGAACTGGTCGAACACCAGGTGCGCGCCGTGCTCGCCCAGCAATACAACTTCAAGCCCGACGACAAGCGCGCCATCTTCGTCTTCAACATGATGAAGCAGTTGAAGCAGTTCCAGATCATTACCACCGGCTTGCAGATTTTGCTGGCCTTCATCGGCACGCTCACGCTGGGTATTGGCGGCGTCGGCCTGATGAACATCATGCTGGTCTCGGTTACGCAACGCACCCGCGAAATCGGCGTGGAAAAAGCCCTGGGCGGCCGCAAGCGCGACATCCTGTTCCAATTCCTGGCCGAAGCCATGGCCATCACGTTCGTCGGCGGCATTGCGGGAATCGCGCTCGCCTATGCCGTCTCGATCGGTGTGGGACGTCTGACGTTCTATAGCGCCGTTGCCAAGAACGCCGAGGCGGCGGACATACGCCTCATCATCGATCCGACCATCGTGATGGTGGCAACCATCATCCTGACGTTGGTCGGCCTGGTCAGTGGAATGCTTCCCGCCATCAAGGCCTCGCGCCTGGATCCTATCGAGGCGCTGCGGTACGAGTAGGGAAGTCGGCCCTCCGCACTATAGCGGTTTCACAGTTGATGTAGTCCAGTTCTCGCTTTGCAAGGGCACGGCTTCACAGGCTACTGAAAAACTTGTTCTCGGGACGTTTTGAAAGGGCACAGCTTTAGCTGTGCCGTCGGAAGTCCTATAAAATTGTCATCCCGAACCGACTTTAGTCGGTGAGGGATCCCCTGAAAATGCACTAAGAGTCTTCAACGTCTCCGCCCGCAGCCAGTGGGCACAACTCAACACGTGTGACCAGCAAGAATTAGAGGGCGGCCCCGTGGCCGCCCTCCCTGTTGAGGTTCCCGCAAGATCCGGTTTATGGCTCTGGGACCTTGGCGAATTCCACGTTCTGCACCTGAACGCCGCCCACGGAAACGCGTCCGTCGGTCCAAGTCACGTACGCACTTGTGCCGATCGCCGTGCTGTAGTCGTAGTCGCCTGCGTAGCAGGGTTGTACGCCACCGTCGTTCTGGGTGGGTTGCGGGATGATCATGTCGCTGATCGCGAAGTTCGATCCCCAGGTGACGCCGTTATCGGGTGACTGAACGCCATAGCGCTCATAGCTGCATCCCGGATCGGTGGCGACGTTGCAGGCCGAGGTGGCCTGGCGGCGATCGTACCAGGAAACGGTTACCTTGCCGCCTGGGGCAAAGCCGAACGGGTTGTAGTTGACGGAAAGTGAGGGCATCCACTGCGTCTTGTACTGGCCGTCGGGATCGGTGTTGAGCTGGATAGGAGCCGACCAGGTCGCTCCGTTGTCGGTGGAACGCACGTAGAAGATGTCCCCAGTGTCAGAGCCCGTCCCATGACCGGCGTAGGCATAGTGGACCACGCCACCCGGGCCAACTCCCGGCTCGCCCCATCCCATGTGCCGCCAGATGGGATTGACCTTGGCGAAGTAGCTGTTGGATGGGCAGGTGCCGTCGCCTACGGGATTGAATCGCGGACCCATGATGGAAGAACTCCAAGTGACGCCGCCATCCATGGAGCGATACATGACGTTCTGCCGGGTAGCCAGGCCGCCTCCGCCTTCATCCATCGAGGCAACGAACACCGGGCTATAGTATCTCGCCTGCGGCGGCGGTGGGCCGGGCAGTGCGCCGGTAACCTGCACGTCGCGAATGAAGCCGTTGTAGATGGTTGTTGCAGAGGTCCAGGTAACCCCGTCGTTGGAGGAAGTAATCTGAAGAGCTCCGCCGCTGACGTTGAAATTGTTAAAGGAGATGTACATGCGGCCATACGCCGCGCTGAAGGGATTGTTGTCCACCCACATCGACTCGCGGTCGTCGCTCGAGTTGTTATGAGCGCAGGCGCCCGGGGTCCAGTTGATGCCATCGGGTGAGGTCCACAGGCCGATACCCTGACCACCGCAGCCAGTCGCCAAATCGCCCGCAAACCAGGAGTTCAGCTTCTGGTTGAACACCACGATGGGATCGCCGTAGTTCGTGCCATGGCCGCTGTTAAGAGGCGAGGGCTGAATTTCAGTCCAGGTGGTGCCGCCATCCAGCGAGTACGATATGCCGGCGTAGCCGCCATTGTGGTCGTTGTAGTTGGTGACCACGGTATTGTCACCAGCTTTGGGGCTGTGAAACACCATGCTTTCGCTCTTGGTGCAGCTGCTGCCGTTGGCGCAGCTACGATTGCTCACCAGCACGTTGGGGGGCTGAGGCTCGTCGCCGCTGACTTCATCGCCTGAGCCGGCCGCATCGGGCCGCGGTATCACGCCGCATTCCATGAGGGTCAAGCCGGCTTGCATGTTGTCTTGCTTCAACAGGTTCAGGGCTGCGATCTGCGAGCAGTCGATACCTGTCGAGGTCATCTGGGCCTGGGCCGCTGCCGGCCCAAAAATACACGCCGCCACGATCAGAACTGGAAGCGCAAGGTACAGAATTCTACGTCTGCCGTTTGTCTTCATTCTTTTCCTCTCTCCTAATCCGACTTTCCTGGGACCGATGTTTTTGATTGGGTTTTGGAAGCAGCCGCCGGTGGCTCAGGCGCGAAATACGCCTCGTCCATCCAGATGCCAGTTGTTTTTTTCAAATTCGCCAACTCGTCCTTCAACTTCTGTGCTTGCAGCTTTCTTTCGATTTGCGGGGACACGTCCTTCAGATCTCGCCGGCCGCGGGCAACCAGTTGCAGAAAAACGTATGTACCCGGAGCGTCATTCAGTTCCGTGAACCCTCCCACTTTCAAAGCGAAGGCAGCCTTGTCCATTTGGGCAGGCATCTCCCCGCGCTGAAAGGTGAGGGGTTCGGTGTCAAACAATACATCGTCAGACTTGTGAGGGGTGTCTTCGATCACTTTCTTAACGCTGGTGCCCGAGGTGTAGGCGAGGCGGACTTTGTCGGCCAGCGCTGTGGCCGCCTCCGGAGTCAAGCCGTGCCCGTTCTTGTCCTTGCCCTCCGACCAGATAAACAGCCTGCGCAGTTGCACCGTGTCGTAGTCTTCCAGATGCGCGTTGTAATAGGCGCTGATTTCCTCCGCAGTCGGCTTGGCCTTCTGCTTCAGGTCGGCGAACTCGGCGTTGGACAAGATCTGGGTGCGGTCCAGGGCCAACTGCCGGACGACAGCAGGTGACTGGTCCAGCTTGTTGGCCACAGCCTGCTGCGACAGCGCGAGCAATTGGGCGAAGTTCTCGCCTATAGCTTTACGGCTCAAATCCGCCGGGCCTTGCTGCGCTTCCAGGTCGCTGACCATGGTCTCGAATTGCGCCTGGGTGATTTGCTGGTCTCCGACCTTCATGACCACTCGCTCAGAAGCCGGAGCGGCATTCTTCACCTGCGACGAGGCCATGTCCGACCCCGTTGAAGTTGTACTGGAAGGTTGTTGCGCCTGGCTTGCGAGCGCCAGGCAAAGAAGTGCAAGCAGAGAAATGCAAAGTCGCATGAAGTGGCCCTGTATGAATAAATGGAACTGATTAATTTATCGGCGTGCTTTTTTGCCGCAGTGGTGTGGGAAACGAACGACCTGCAGAATCCGACAACACAGAACCGCCCCGGCCTGGAAGACCCGCCCCTTAATACTGACGCTACTACCGGCACTCGAAATACGTTACCGATAGTAGTTGCCATTCTCTACTTCATGCCGCACCAAAGGCAAGACATTTCTTGTGAATTTTTTTCTTTTGGGACGAATGGCAGGATAGGGATTCGGGAAGCCACTTCTTCGCCTGGTATTCCTACGAAACCGGCCCCGAACCATGAGGCTTGCCTCCCGCCGCCATTCCTCGGATGGGTTCAGCCCGGCAAGTGTGGGAACGCCGCCCTCCGACCCACTTGTCCGCAGCCCACATCGGGCCTAAACTCGCAGACAGAGGCAACTGTGATGCCCATCACAGCCTGCTGGTACATCGATGGGCGAAGATAGCTGGGAAGAGCAGGTTGGGAGAAGCTGGTTGCTCCGCTCGGACGTAACTCCCGGTCGGAGTAAGCAGCGGGGAAAAGAAGGTATTGCATGGGCTGGATCGATAATCGCTTCGAAAAGAATTTTCTGGTCACCACGGTCGATTACGTCTTCAACTGGGCGCGGAAATCCGCCATCTGGCCGATGACCTTCGGCCTGGCGTGCTGCGCCATTGAGATGATCGCGGCCTCCACCTCGCGCTTTGACATCGCGCGCTTCGGCTCCGAGGTGTTTCGTCCCAGCCCCCGCCAGAGCGACCTGATGATCGTGGCCGGCACGGTCACGCTGAAGATGGCG
This sequence comes from uncultured Acidobacteriaceae bacterium, assembly GCA_963791975.1. Taxonomy (GTDB): domain Bacteria; phylum Acidobacteriota; class Terriglobia; order Terriglobales; family Acidobacteriaceae; genus Bog-257. The sequence continues at coordinate 161,205 of CAWBUJ010000003.1, forward strand.
CCGGTGGTCAAGCGCATCTACGACCAGATGCCCGATCCCAAGTGGTGCATCTCGATGGGCGCCTGCTCCTCGGTCGGAGGCCCCTTCAATACCTATGCCGTACTGCAGGGAGTGGACCGCATCGTGCCCGTGGATGTGTACGTCGTAGGCTGCCCGCCGCGTCCGGAAAACCTTTTCTACGGATTGCTGCGCTTGCAGGACAAGATCGACAAGATGAGCATCGCCAAGAGGCCCACCGAGGTCCGTCTGCGCGAAGACATGGTCGACGACTTCAAGCAGCAGATCCGCATCGCCCAGGCCAACTTCGCCAATCCCGAGCAGTTGGTGCAGCCGGTCGAGAACGGCGTGGTGGCGGCGCGGTAAGCCCGTCACGCAATTCGGCGGGGGCGCAGCCGCCATGATTTATCGGAAGGGAATTTCGATCTCGACATAACTGCCGGGCGTCGCGGCGTTTACGGTAGAGACTATTTTGCGGACGTGACGCTGCACGATACGCCATTGAGAATTGCCGAGGACGACAATGGCAATGGTGCGGCCCTGCAAGTTCTGCCGCGTCACCATGTTCTTGTCCGTGGTAATCAGGACCTCGAATCCCGCTTCCTCGGCGGCTTTCAGCAACGCACTGTTGACCAGCCTGTCCCAACCCGCTCCCCTTGCTTTGGTGACGGTGTGACCTGTGAGAAACGGAATGAGCGGCGCAGACGTGCCATGGTCAAATAGAATGCGCATCGACGGGCGTCACCGAACCGCTTTCAGGGACGGGCAGATTCGGGGGATCGAGACTGCGGGCCGCAAACTCCAGCACCGCGACAACCTGTTCCCGTGTGACGTTCGAACCATTCCATGATCTCATCGATGGTAGCCCCGGATTCAAGGTTCTCGAAAACGGTAGAAACCGGCATACGGGTGTCCTTAAACACCCATGCGCCGCTTACCTTGCCGGGGATGCTCTCCACGGCGGAACATTGGGACCAATCGAGAGTGGCCATGCTCTTTGATTCTTCTGTCTCTTTCTACCACGGTTCGGCGGCGGCGTCACGCTTTGTGTCCCAGCTTCGCCTCCGTTTCCTGCCAGCCAGTGTGGACAGAGGAGGCTAACGCCACAGTCGCGCCACGCGCGACACAAGGTGGTAGCCCCAGCCTTCAGGCCGGGGTGGGCGAATTACAGGAATCTGAGTGCACCGGGCACGACAGACCTTATTCCTAGGGTGGCCCAACACAATCAGTCGCCGGGTGCCTGGGGTGCCAGCCTAAGAACTGTCAAGCACATGCTCGCGTTCGAGCACTTGGCGAATTTTTTCGAATGCTGCTTCCAGATTTCCTTTCGGAAAACCAATATGGCTAAGGCCATCAATGTTGGAGAATAGCGCACAACCATCCTCAAGGAGAACGATGGCACGTTCAAAACCGAGTCGACCTTGAAACAGCCCTGCCTCATGGATTACATTCTCGCGGGCGTGGGCGCTGTTGTCGGCATGGATGTCCTCGGCTGTCATCACCAGGAAAGCGAAGCTTGCTTTGTCGAGTAGTTCTTTAAGACGTGCTGCCGTAGTGAGGCCGGCGACCGCTTCCGCGTTGAACTCATCCCATGTAAGTCTTAGCTGTTCGCTCAAGAAAAACCTAAGCTGAAGCCAAACCAAGGAACGCCCGTGTCCAATGAAGATTCTCTTCGCGCCAGCAGCGCATTGTGCTTTCTGGACCGGGGCGGGGTCCGAGCCAGCGACGGACAAGCGCAGGCCGCCAATGACCGTGTCTAAGTACGTTAGTGGTTCGCTTTCGAGATAATCCCCCGGAAGAAACTTTGTTTTTCCGATACCTCCTGACTTTCTGAGCGCATACCATCTCTGCGCAAGGCGGCTCTTCGCTTCGGGCAAGTCGGCGGCTTCGAGAACCACAAGCAGACGTTCATAAAGACGGTTCAAAAGGTGTGGGAGTGCCCCCTCCGGATCCTCCCAACTGGCGTTGGCGTTGCTCGTTCCTTCTATCTGACTAACAACTTCGTGTATTTCTTCGAGTTGGCGCTCAAGCTCGCTGAGTGCATTTCGAATTAATTGGGAGTCCATTCTGGCGCCGTGTGATCGGGCGTTTCGGCAGGAGCGGATTCAGCCGAACTTTCGCATTATTGCACAGCCTGGTGCCCCCCATCGATAAGAACGAAGGCAGTGTCAAGAGCCAGGTCTCCCTGGGCCTGGTGCCCCACCCGAGCGTCCTTTTTTGCTCGGGTGGAAAACCGCCAGTCGCGCTCGGGGCTACGCGAGGTGATACCCCTGGCCATCGGGCCGGGGTTGACAGGTTAAGAAACCCGAGGTGACGCCGGGCACGGCGGACCCATATCTCGCTTTAGCGGCCGTCCGCGGCGCCCGCCGCGCCCTCCGCCGCGAACTGCAGGACGGCCATCAGTTGTTGCAGGGTGAGTCCCAGGGTCTCCTGGATTTCCAGAAACGGGTAACCCTCCGCAACTCTCTTGAAGATGGCGGCCAGCGGCACCCGGGTTCCGCGCACGACCCAGATGTCGCCGCGTTCTCCCGGTACGCTCTGCGCCGCGGCACACTTGGACCAATCTAACCGGCCGGCCCGGAGCAGCCAGTTTATCGACGGCGCATCGGCGTTCGCCGCCGCACCGCTGTCCGGTCGCGGGAAGGGTTTTGCCTGAGCCGAACGCCGTTCCTGACTGAGTTTCGCGGACTGCTTTGGCTGGCGTTGCGTGGCGGGACCTGTACCGGTGGGTGCGCTGGGTGCCTGGTGAGGATCGGGGGCTCGCGATTGAAGCTGTAACGCCCAGGCGTCGAAGGCCTCGTGGATGGCTTGGCGTATGGTCAGGCCCTGGGTCGCCGCCATGCTCTTGATGCGGCGCTTCTCGGCGTCCGGCACTCGCACCGACAATAGCTTAATCTCACTTGCTGACATGATAGCTAATCTAACTTAACTGATTAGGCTAACACATTTGGCTCGAAAAAGGGTGCTTTTTCGCATCTAAGTTATTGTTTTACTATATTTTACGAATAAGTCTTATGGGCTCTATAGCTTGCGAGTGATTCATAGCGTAAGTTGTTGATTCTTGGTAAAACTGAGAAGGGGGAGTCAAAAAGGGCGGGAACGCAGGAAATTCGCAAGATACCGGCGAAGCATAATATTCGTCTAAGTTGCGCACCTTGAGCTTGCATACTGGAAGACAATTGGGGTCAGCTTGTTTGCTGGCATGGAGATGACATGCACCTGTTCGCTTTGGTTCTTTGCCTGTTTTATGCTGTTCAAATGATTGCCGCACCTGCTGACATCGACACCCGCCAGAAACAGTTAAACGCACTCATTTCTGAGCTGTGGGAATGGAACCTGCAACAAAATCCTGTCTACGCTTCCATCCTTGGCGACAAGCGTTACAACGACCAACTCGGCAGCACTTCCGAAAAGACCATCCTGGAACAGCAGGTCAAAGAGAAAGAGTTCTTGAAGCGCTTTGAGGCCATCGATGCGACCGGCTTGCCGCATCAGGATGTGCTCAATCGCGAGCTGGAGATCCGTTCGCTAAAAGAAGACATCGAAGCAACCGATTTTAAGTTGTGGCAGATGCCGGTCAACCAGATGAACGGCATCCATATCGACGCGCCGCAACTGGTGACCGTGCTGTCGTTCCAAACCGTCAAGGATTATGACGACTACATCGCGCGTCTGAAACAATTGCCGCGGGTTTTCGACGAAGATACAGCCAACATGCGCAAAGGCATGGCCAGTGGCCTGATGCCGCCAAAGTTTCTGCTGGAAAAAGTGGTGGACCAGATCAATGGCATCGCTTCGCTTGCGCCCGAAAAGACGCCGTTTGCCGAACCCTTCAACCATTTTCCGGCCAGCTTCTCCGAGGCGGACAAGACTCGCCTCAAGACCGCAGGTCTGGCGGCGATCAAGAACGACGTGCTGCCGGCTTATGCCAAGTTCGCGATCTTCGTGAAGGACGAATATGTCCCCAAGGGAAGAACTGAGGTTGGAGTCTGGTCATTGCCCAACGGAAACGCGATTTATGCCTTCGAAGTGCGGCGCTCCACCACCACCGACAAGACCCCGGAAGAGATTCACCAGATCGGATTGCAGCAGGTGGCGGAGATCGAGAAGGAGCAGTTGGCCATCGCCAATCGTCTGGGATTCAAGGACCTGAAATCGTTCCGCGCGTCGGTCAAGGCGAACCCCAAGCTCTATGCCCAGTCGCGAGAGCAGATCCTGGATCTCTATCGCAAGTACCTTGCGCAGATGGAGCCGGAACTGCCCAAGCTGTTCGGACGGCTGCCCAAGGCCGGCTTGATCGTGATGCCAGTGGAGCCGTTTCGCGAGAAGGACGCTCCCGGCGCGCAATACGTTCCCGGCACTACCGACGGGTCGCGTCCCGGACACGTTGAGGTGAATACCAGCGATCCGGAGAAGCGCATGGTGATCAGCATTGAATCGACTGCCTACCATGAGGGTGTTCCGGGACACCACCTGCAAGGCACCATCGCTCAGGAAGTGAAGGACCTGCCTGCGTTCCGCCAGCATGGCTGGTATGGCGCCTACGGCGAAGGCTGGGCGCTGTATTCCGAGCGGCTGGGCAAGGAAGTGGGATTTTATCAGGACCCGTACAGCGACTTCGGACGCCTGGAAGACGAGATGCTGCGCGCGATCCGGCTGGTCGTGGATACCGGACTGCACTATAAGCACTGGACACGCGAGCAGGTGGTGCAATATTTCCATGACCACTCCGCGATTGATGAGCCTAATGTGCAGTCGGAGACGAATCGTTATATTGCGTGGCCGGCGCAGGCGCTTTCTTACAAGATGGGACAGCTGAAGATCCTGGAGCTGCGCGCGCGGGCCCAGCAACAGCTTGGCAGCCAGTTCGATATTCGCGAATTCCATGATCAGGTGGTCGATTCCGGAGCGTTACCGCTGGACGTGCTGGAGGAGCAAATCAATCTGTGGATTGCGCAGAAGAAAGCAGGTACGAAAATAAACTAGCGGGATTCACAGAAGCCGCTTCAAGACAAGCGTCTCAAATCCTTCGACGCGTTCGAAGGCCTGATCGTTTGTTATCAGACCGGTGGCCGAGGCAAGAACGGCGGTGGCGGCCTGGATTGCATCCGGAGTTCTTAGCCTATAGTGGGCGCGAAATCGCGCGGCTAGGTCCGCAATCTCCAGGTCGGGCGCGATCCACTCCAGGTTAGGAAACGTCGAAAGCAGGGCATAGAAGCCGGTGACCCGATGGTCGTCGAGATTGAGGTAAGGCTGGACCAGCAATTCCGTCATGGTGATGGTCGATGTGACAGCCCTGGAATCTGGCCGTTCCAGCCATGAGAAAATGCGGTCGGCGAAGGACACATATTGCGGGTTCGCCTCGATCTGGTAGATGAAGATGCTGGTGTCCAAGGCAATCCGGGAATGGGCCCGGAGAAACGAACGAAGAGGATCTAGTCCCAACTGTCGCGTTCCCTGCGAAGGTACCCACGCGGATAGGTCCTATCGGCTAAACCACGAATTGCCGCGTGGTGGGATTTCGGTTTTTCGAGGACAAGGACTGTGTCACCGCGAATCACTACCAGAATCTTGTCACCGGGCTTGAGGCCCAGTGCCTTGCGCGCTTCACGGGGAATTACGATTTGGTTCTTGGACGAGAGGGTCGCTTCCGCCATGCTTTACATTATAGTATAAGGTAAAGCGATCCGGGAAGATTACGAGTTAGGGAACAACGGACGACATGGACATTTATTTCTTGCGTCACGCCAGCGCCGGTCAGCCCAGTCTTGGGGGGAACGACGAAAAGCGTCCCATCGACAAGACCGGCGAGCGGCAATCCCACGATGTCGGCCGCGCGCTTGCCGCGCTGGGTCTCAAGCTTGACGTCATCATCTCCAGCCCGCTGACCCGTGGGCTGCAAACCGCGGCCATCGTCGCGGCGGAGCTGGGCCACAAAGAAAAGATTGTGATCGACGACGCCTTGCGCCCCGAAGCCAGCTACGAGCAGTTCGAGGAATTGTTGAAGCGCTACGCGAAGCAGAAAACAATCCTGCTGGTGGGCCACAACCCCAGCATGACTGAGTTCCTGCTGGAGATGCTCGCAGGCGGTTCGGCGGAGTTCATCGACTTCAAGAAGGGCGCGGTGGCGAAGGTCGAGAGGGTCGACGGGCAGGGCGCGATGTTGAAGTGGTGTCTGACTCCGAAGCTGGTGCGGGCGATTCAGCAGGCTTCGGCGAGCAACTCGCGGCCGAAGACAGTTTCAAAGTAGTTTTTTTCCTGCTCCAGCGCCCACAACTCCAACTCGACGGACTCCGGCGGATCGGGAGTGAGCATGAAGCGGATGCGTCCGTCCTGATGGATGCGCACCTGCAGCTCGCGCACGGCGGCGCGGCGCCCTTGATCGAGTGCGCGCGCCAGGCGCAACAAGGCCACGGCCTTTGGAACGTTGGCTTGGTCGGCGGCTGGAAGCAGACGAATAATGCGGTCGTTGCCCGATGGCAGGGACTTGCCAACATAACGTGCGATGGCCGCGATGATGCGGCGCTGCACAGGCGTGTAGCCGAAGATTTCGGAGTGGGCGATGACGTAGTAGGTGTGACGGCGCCGCCCGGAGCGATTGATGTATGCGCCAACTTCGTGCAGCATCGCCGACGCCTCCAGCCAATCTTCGTATTGCGGCGGCAACTGATGGATCGACTGCAGGCGGCGAAACAGCTGCATGGCAAGGTCGCGTATGCGCTGGGCAAATGGTAGGTCAGCGCCGTAATGCTTGGCTGCGGCGAACAAGGCGTCATGTCGCTCCGATTCGACGCGCTCGCGCATGACCGTGCTGCCGTTGTAATCGGCCACCATCTGGGCCAGCAGGCCGTCGCGCAATCCCAGCGGCAGATAACGGAAGTTGGGGAGATTGCACAGTCGCATGAGTTCGGCAAAGACCATCGATCCGGCCACAATGATCTCTGCCCGCCTGGGCCCGATTCCCGGCAGGGCGCAACGCTGCGCCAGGCTGCGACGGCTCAGTTCCTTCATCCACTTCACTACTGCGGCCTGGGGGACGTTCAGCGGCTTGCTGTCGTTGTAGCCTCTGGCCTTGGCGGCATGCAGGCTGGCGAGCGCCGCCGGCGTACCCGAGGTCGCGAGGCTGATCTGCAGCCGGGAGTGGGTGACGCGTTTTCGGATGCGCGAGACTTCCCGCTGAATGATGCCCCGCATCTGCTCCAGTTCTTTCTTCTTGGGAGGATCGTGGTGCAGGAAGGTCTGGGTAAGGCGCACTGCTCCGATCGGCAGGCTGACCATGTCCTCGATATGCCCATCGATGGAGAGTGTGAGCTCGCAGCTGCCGCCGCCAAGGTCGATGAGCAGCGCGCGGCTGTGCGCGATGCGTGCGTTGGAAAGAATGCCAAGATGGATGAGCCGGCCTTCCTCCAGTCCGGAGATGACCTCCACTCTCCAGCCGGTCGCGGTGCGTACCCAGTCGACGAAGGCGCGGCTGTTGTTGGCGTCGCGAAGTGCGCTGGTTGCCACCACGCGTACTCGATCTGCAGCGTGCTCCTGGGCGGCACGATGAAAACGGCGCAACACCTGCATGGTACTGGACATCGCCTGCGGATCGAGCATTCGATTGGCGAAGACGCTTTCGCCCAGGCGTGTGACCTCGCGGTCTTCGTGGAGCGTTTGCAAACGGCCGCGCACTGTTTTCGCAATCTTCAAGCGGACCGAGTTCGATCCAATGTCAACCGCGGCGAATGTGGGCATGCCGATACAAGGAAAGAATATCAGCCCGTAACGTTCTATTAACAAACCGGGTGCAGCTGTGTCGCCGTTGGCTCTTCGGCATGAAGCCGGGCGCCGTCGTCCCGACTGCTATATTCGAAACATGTGTCCCGGCGCGAAGGTCGTGGAACCAGGAGAGGTCAAGGACCGCGCAAGTGAACGCGTGTCGAAGGTCTTGCCGGGCTCGGTGTGGTTGTGGTCGATCGTCGTTCTGGGCGGGGTGTTGCGGCTAATCTTCCTTGGCCGCAAGAGTTTCTGGCTGGATGAAATTGCCAGCGTCGTGATCGCGAGGCTGCCCGGCCGGGCGTTCTGGGCAATGTTGTGGCACGCCGAAGGCAACATGGCGCTGTACTACGTTCTGCTGCGCCCGTGGCTGCACTTCGGACTGGGAGAGGCCAGCGTGCGCTTGCTTTCCGCGCTAATCGGCATCGCCTCCATTCCGGTCATGTACGCTCTCAGTTGCAGCTTGTTTGGCAAGAGTACGGCACGCGTCGCCACGCTCTTCTTCGCGCTCAACGCCTGTGCCATCGCGGTTTCGCAAGAGGCTCGTGGTTACAGCCTGCTGGTGCTGGGAGTTGTCGCTTCGACGTACTTATTCGTCCGGTTGATTGAGAGACCCGGGTTTGCGATCGCCTGCGCCTACGGACTCGTGACCGGGCTGACGTTATACAGCCATTACTTTGGAATGTTCGTTCCGGCAGCGCAGGCAATCTCTCTGGTGGCATTGCCACCGGGAAAGCGGCCCTGGAAGCAACTCGCACTTGCAGCTTCGATCGTCGCGCTGGCGGCGATTCCGGTGCTGTGGATGATTCACATACAGGACATTGGGCACATTACCTGGGTGGAGAAGCCGTCCTGGCTGGAGTTGTATCATCTCGGGGTTTATCTGGCAGCGGGGAGCGGCAAGCTGTTTGGCGGCGTTCTGCTGGTAGCGGATCTTATCCTTTTATTCCTGTTTCTGGGGACCCTTAAAGCGCACTGGCGCGACCGCAAACAGGACCTGCTTTGCTGGCGGTATGTGCTGACGGCCAGTGGTTTGCTCGCGCCCCTGGTCTTCGCTCTTATGGTGTCTGCGGTGAGGCCGATCTTTTATCACAGGTTCCTGATCGTTGGGCTGCCCTCGTGGGTATTGATGACCGCGGTTGGAGCGATGCAGCTTCGGAGCCGCAGGTGGCGCGTGACCGCTATTTCTTGCATTTGCGTTTTGTCCGTGGCGAGTGCAGTTGCGTTCTATTTCCGAGGACAGGAAGACTGGCGAGGGTGTAACCGCCTTCCTGATGGCCCAAGCGGGTCCCGAGGATCGAGTGCTGTATTACCAACCGCAGGGTTATTTCGCCGTAGAGAATTATCGTAATTGGCTTCCGGGCGGCATGACGAGGCGCCCGGAAGGCGTAAGCGTGGATATAAGCAGCGATGCCTGGGAGAAGCAGATCAACGGCGCCACACGCGTATGGCTGGTGCTCTATCGCGCTAAGCGGGATGACCCATCGGCGCGCGCGATCGATTCGCAGCTGCGCAGTCAGTACAAGATGGTGCAACAGACGCCGTTTACCGCAGTGACCGTCGTCGAGTACAGCGCCGAGAAGTGACCGTCCAGGCAGCGCGGAATTTATGAGCAGGCGGACTTTGGAACCCGGACACGAGACTCTGCGCTCGGCATTGGAGGAGGAGAAGCGGGAATTTGTCTCCCCGGCTTCCCGTGGTTCCAGACTAGCGTTGGCAGTGCGGGCTTTGCGCCATCGGAACTTCCAGTTGTTCTTCGCCGGTCAGCTCATCTCGCTAGTCGGTACTTGGATGCAGACTGTGGCCCAGTCATGGCTCGTCTATCGCATGACGGGTTCGGCGCTGCTGCTTGGAATGGTCGGATTTGCCAGCCAGATCCCCGTCTTCATCATGGCACCGGTCGGCGGCATAGTTGCCGACCGGCGTAATCGCCAGCGGATCGTGATCGCCACCCAGACAGCATCCATGATTCTGGCGGCCGTCCTGGCGCTGCTGACGCTCAGCGGCCGAGTGCAGGTGTGGCAAATCATGGTTCTTGCTGCTGGACTCGGTGTGGTCAATGCGTTCGACATTCCGGCCCGGCAGGCATTTCTTATCGACATGGTGGGCAGGGAAGACTTGATGAATGCGATTGCGCTGAACTCTTCCATGTTCAACGGCGCTCGCATCATTGGGCCGGCAATTGCTGGAATTCTGGTGGCATCGATCGGAGAAGGCTGGTGCTTTTTCGCCAATTCGGTCAGCTACATTGCGGTGATCGTTGGCTTGCTGTTGATGCGCATTACGCGCCCTGCCAGACTCGCCAGTCATGGCTCGCCTCTGGAAAATATCCTGGAGGGGTTTGAGTTCGCGCGGAGCACCGGTCCTATCCGCGCAATTCTGCTGCTGCTGGGACTGGTGAGTTTTGTTGGGATGCCCTATGTCGTGCTGATGCCGATATTTGCCGACCAGATCCTGCATGGCGGTGCCGGAGGCCTGGGCATTCTCATGTGCGCGACCGGTGTGGGCGCTTTGCTGGGAGCCGCAAGTCTGGCGGCGCGCGTAGGCGTGAAGGGTCTTGGCAAACTGATAGCGATTTGCGCTGGTGGATTCGGCGCCAGCCTTATCCTTTTTTCCTTCTCCAAAGTCTTCTGGCTATCCACCGTGTTCCTGGTTCCGGTGGGTTTCAGCATGATGGTGCAGATGGCCTCGTCCAATACGCTGATTCAGAGCATGACGCCTGATCATCTGCGTGGCCGAATTATGTCGGTTTACTCAATGATGTTCATGGGGCTTGCGCCGTTTGGAGCCCTGTCTGCCGGCGCTCTTGCCCATCGCCTGGGCGCGCCGCTGACGGTGGGCCTGGGAGGAGTGGCGTGCATCGCCGGCGCCATTTTCTTTGGCACCCACTTGCCCCGGATTCGCGCCGAGGCCCGCGAGCTGATCCTGGCGCAAGGCATGATGGCGGGCGTTCCCGCGCAGGGCGCAACCAGCCGGGGATTGTCCTAGCCAGGTAGAAACGAACTATTGTGCCGGAGGCTGCTGATGCGTCGGCGGTTTGTGGACCGTGCTGGTGACTCCCAAACGACGCAGCCGGTCGCGCGCCTGCGAAGCTTCGATCGAGCGAGGATAGCGCGCGATGAGGCTATTCAGCTCCCGAACGCCAGCCTCGCGCTGTCCCAGCTCCAACAGGGCGTAACCCTTCTTCAGCTCCGCTGCGGCCGCCTTGCTGCCGCCCGGATACTGTTCGAGCACCTTGTCGTAATCCTTGGCCGCGGCCTCGAAATTACCCTGACGATACTCGATGTCGGCGAGGTAGAACTGCGCGTTCCCGGCCAGGTCGGTATTGGAGTAATAGGTCAGGTATTCGCTGAACTCCTGCGAAGCCAGATCGTATTTGCCTGAGTTGTAATCGCGCAGTGCGTTGTTGTAAAGAACATCGGGCGGGGGAGCGTTGGGGTTGGGAGTCGCGGCGGGCGCCGGTGCAGCTCCAGGAGCGGTTGCGATCCCCGGCTGACCGACGGCCAGATTCTGGCCGCCTTGCTGCATGTCGTCGAGCTGCTTGCTGACCTTAGCCAGACGAGACTTCAACTCGTCCACCGCGTCGTGCAGCGACTGAATCTGTCCGGAAAGCTGGTCGACCCTGCCATTGCTGTCCGTGATCTGGCCTTGCATTTTGTTCTGCAGCTCGTTGACCGCGGCGTTCATCTTGTTGACGCTGTCAGCGCTTTGCTCGATCAAATTGCGCATGGCTCCCATGTTCATGTCGATGGACTGCTGCATCCGAGAGACCTGGTCCTGCAGCGACTGGACCTGGGTTTGCAGTTGGATGATCTCTTTGCTGACTGCGAATGCCGGACTTGCCGTCGCCAGAATCAGAACGGCTGCCAGCCAGACTATGTTGTTCCGAAGTCGCATAAGTAGCTTCCTGCTCCTGAGATTGCCCTGATCAAGAGACTACACCAACGGGAGAAGGTCACCCGTTCCGTGGAGCAATGGGGCGACATGTGGATGCCGCCCCATGAATCGACCGCCTCCCTATTGCTGATACACGAAATGCGCGCGGCGGTTCTGCTGCCAGCACGACTCGTTGCTTTCCGTGCAGAAAGGCTTCTCCTTGCCGTAGCTGATGGTGCGGATGCGATCGCCGGAAATGCCCAACTGTATCAACGCCTGTTTGGCTGCATTGGCCCGGTTATCGCCCAGCGCCAGGTTGTACTCGGTCGAACCCCGCTCATCGCAGTGCCCTTCGATCGTGAACTTGATATTGGGGTACTGCTGCAGAAAGCGCGCATCCGCCTGCAATATCTTCTGGTACTGCGGATCAACGTCATAGCTGTCATAGGCGAAGAACACGTCCTGCATGTTCTGCTCAAACAGCGACGCCTCGCCCTGGTTGGAAGTCTTGGCCGGAGGCGGCGGAGCCTGCACCACGGTGACGCGCGCGGTTGCTTCCTGGGTGCCGACGGCGTTTTTTGCCACGAGGTGGTAAGTCGTCGACTGGGTGGGCTGCTGAGTGCTGGAACCGCTGGCATCGACCTTGCCGATTTGATCGATGGTGACATCGGTGGCGTGCTCTGTCGTCCACGTCAAAGTAGTAGATTGGCCCGGGGTAATGGTGTTGGGGTTAGCCGTCAACGTCGCCGTCGGATACAGTTGCGGCGGCGGTGGCGCAGGTGGCACGGTGGCAACCTTCTTCTTGCCGCAAGCACTCACAGCCAGCACGACGGTGAGCGCGAGAACGACCTTCATCCATTGACCTCTTGTGAGCTTCAACTCTTCCTCCCTTTACTTGCGAGAGCACCCGCATCAGTTCACGGTTGGGCCGAAGTGTGCTCCTTCCGGCGCCCTTTCACACTACTTGAAACTCCAGTTGGGCTGCGTGTTTTCGCCGCCCGACGTCAGTGGCCTGACCTGGCTTCCGTCCGCCAGCATGCTGTAGATCTGTACGCGTCCGCCCCGGCTCGACTGAAACACGATGTGGCGTCCATCGGGCGACCACGATGGGAAATCGTTGCGTCCTCCATCGTGGGTCAATTGTGCCCATTGTTTGCTGGCGATGTCCATCACGTAGATGTCGCTCGCACCCGGCTCGCCGGGACCATAGTGCCGCACCCAGGCAAAGGCGAGGAACTGTCCGTTTGGCGACCACGAGGGTGAGACGGCATAGCCCTGGTCCGTTACCCGCACGACGTTCGTTCCATCAGATGCCATGGTGAAGATCTGTGGTAGTCCAGTGCGTCCGCTTACCCACGCTATTTGCGCACCGGTCTTGGGGTTCCATGTCGGCGAGATATCCGGTCCCTTATTCTCGGTCAGACGGCGGGGACTTCCGCCCGCTGCGCTGACGGTATAAATCTCCGTATTTCCGGTGCGCGATGACGAGAATGCAAGGTTCTGTCCGTCCGGGGACCAGGCGGGAGAATAGTTGTCGCCTCCGAAATGCGGAAATGCGACCAGCCTGCCGAGATCCAGCGAGTACATAAGGATCTGCCAGCCCTCTTTCGTCATGCCGGAAAAGGCAACGCGTGAGCCGTCCGGCGAGACATGGGGCGAAAGCGCGATGGACCCCGTGTGAGTGAGTTGTTTGGGATTCGCGCCGTCATAGTCCATCTGCCAGATTTCTTTCGAACCGCCGCGATTGCTGACGTAGTAAATCCTGGTTTCCGCAATGCCGGCGATGCCTCCCCCCAGGCGGAAGATGATTTCATCGGCGAAGCGGTGCGCGATGATACGGGCATTGGCGTTGCTCGCTTCCTCGCGGTACTGCTTACCCAGCACTTGCGGCGATTGCACATTCTTGGCGTCATAGAGCCAGCCTTGGACGTTGATGGAACCGCCCTGAACTCCGACGTTGCCAAACACCAGCATGTTGGCGTTCGGCGGCGGGCTCGACCAGTCCGCAAGGTGCACGTCCTGCGGAGCGCCCGGTATTGAAGTGGGATAAAAGCTCTTCGAGACCATGTCGAAGATTCCCGCGAACTGCAGGTCGTTCCACAGGGTTGTGTTAAAGGTGGAGGCCAGGCTTTGGCTTTGGGGATCGCTGGTCACCAGCTTAAAGTCCGGCGCCGCCAGGCGGATCTTCTCCACCCCGAGACCGGTACCAGTGCGGATCCAATCCTGGGCGAATATGTTGGATGTGGCCAACAGCAGGAGCCCGAACAGAATTGCAGTGAATCGTTTGGTCATCATTCGTTCCATAACTACAGGCTAACGGCGATAGTCAAACCAGAACTCCACGGAGACATAGTTACCGGCGTATTCCGCCGGAAGCGGGCCAAAAGTATCGATCCGTTGCAAGGCCCGCATCGCAGATTGATCGAGCGACGGAATCCCGCTCGATTGCTCCACGCGGATGTTTACCGGTTGCCCGGAGCGCGTCACTTCAAAGTAGATGTACACCCGGCGCGCGGAGTCGATACTCGGGTCGACTTCGTACTTCAACCAGTTGTCCGAAATCTTGCGGCGTACTCCGTCCACGTACCATCCGAAGCGGCTGCCGAAGTCTCCCGAGCCGCCCGAGAAACTCAGCCCACCCTTGGTTCCGGCCACCGCGAAGGAGCCATAGGGGCCGCTGACCGGCCCGCCCTGGCCAAACGGAATCTGGTTGTCCGCAACTTTTGCCACTTCCTTGGGCGGCGGCTTCTTTTGCACGGACTCTCGCGGCCCTTTGTGTTTCGTTTCCTGCTCAGGAATCGCAATCGCTTTCGGTTCTTCCTTCGGGGTTTCCTTGGGTTGCGATTGCGCCAAGCCCTTCGATTCATTGGCCAGGACATTCTGTGTCTGGACCTGCGGAGCGGGCAGCGGGATGCTGCTGACCAGCGTCGCGCTCATCGCTCCGCCACCTCCCACGGTGGCCCCCCAACTCTCGCCGCGACCGCTTGGAATCAGATTGCCGAACAGGGCCAACGCGAACAGAACGCTGTGCAGTATGAGCGAGCCGATCAAGGGTACGCGGAGATTACCCTCGGTCGGGAATATGTCAAGGTCGGCTGCCATTCTTTTCCAGCGGTTGAGTGACGATGCTTACGTTGGTGATGCCGGACTGTTTCACGGCATCCATCACACTTGCGAATGCGCCAAAAGGAACGTTTTCGTCAGCGCGGACGAACACAGACTGACCCTCGGGGTCCCGAATCTTCTGATGCAGTTGGGGGCCAATCTGGTTGATGTTAATCGGCTCGTTGTTTAGAAATACGCGCTGCTGACGATCAATGGTGATGACCAGGCGCTCCTCCGTGATCTCCTTTACGGTCTTGGTGTGTGGGATTGCAACCTCAATGCCCGACTGCAATACGGGCGCCGTGACCATAAAAATAATCAGCAGTACCAGTACTACATCTACCAGGGGGGTAACGTTGATATCCGACAGTGAAGTCTGGGTCCGCCCCTGCGCGTTGGTGAATGCCATTACTACCGCTCCACGCTCTCGACGGTGCGAGAGCTTCCGCTCTGGGCGCGCTCGATTTCATTAACCAGTTCCAGGCTGAAGTCGTCCATGCGAGCGCCGAACTCACGAATATGCTGGGTGAACATGTTGTATGCGATGACCGCAGGAATTGCGGCAAACAATCCCGCGGCGGTGGTAATCAGCGCTTCGGAGACGCCGGGTGCGACCGCGCGCAGGGTGGCTGCGCCAGCCGTTCCCAAACCGTGAAAGGCGTCAATGATGCCCCATACGGTTCCGAAAAGCCCTATGAAGGGCGTAACCGCACCGGTCGTCGCCAGCCAGGGCAACCGGCTCTCCAGGCGACTCAGTTCTTCCGAGGCGGCAATCTGCGTGGCGCGTTGCAGGGCGGCCATCCGGATGGCGTAGGGGGCTTGCTTGCGGAGCTCGTCGTACGCACCTTCGAAGACGGCGACCAGCGGGCTGGGCTTGAACTGCTCGGCGACGGCGGCGACGTCCTGCAGGCGCTCCGACTTGCGAAAGGCGCGTATAAACCGGTTACTCTGCGCCCGGGCGCGGCGGAACAGTCCCCATTTGGAGAAGATGATGGCCCAGGAAGCCAGACTGAAAAACAGCAGGATGATGAGAACTGCTTTGGCGACGAGACCGCTGGTTTCGATGAGACTCGAGATTTCACCGCCGATGGCCGAGGCAAACAACGAACAATAAACAGTCATTTTGATTGCAGATCAGGCCCTTCCGTTACTCCGCATTATAAGCATTTGACGGGAAAGTGGTGGTTTCGTATGTGCACGTTCCCACAGAGTTAACCTCTGTCCCTGCGGACGATGCCGCACTTGGCAAGTTCGCTGTTTCTTGGATGCGCTTCGGCCATCAGCCTGCCGTAACGGCTAAACTGGGACGGCCTTTTGCGGTTTGCCCTCATGCTTCTTCCAGACCCTCCACAATAGCATCGTGCATAAGCGGCCTTAGCTGGCGGATCGCCAGCGCTGCCCGATCAGGCCAGGTTCGGTTGGTCAATAGCGTTACCGAGAGCTGACGTCCCGGATCGATCCAAAGCGAGGTTCCCGTGAATCCAAGATGCCCGAACGCAGCCTGTGAGAACCGCCTGCCCGAAGAAGATTCGGTTGGAGAGGGAGTGTCCCAACCAAGCGCCCGGGAGGTTCCAGTGGGCGCGTCTTCTCGGCGGGTAAATATTCGCACTGTCGCAGGTTGGAACAATGGGGCCCCGCCGCGCAGCATACCTTCGGCAAGACGGGCGACATCGGTCGCCGGCGCAAAAACGCCGGCATGGCCTGCGACCCCGCCCATCACGTAGGCATTCTCGTCATTCACCTCGCCTTGAATGATTCGCTTGCGGAAGGTTTGGTCGTCTTCCGTAGGCGGAATCTCGGACCTCCATTCCAGCGGCGGGTTGAAGCGTGTGCGCTTCATTCCCAGCGGCGTAAAGATCTCTTGCCGCGCGAACAGGTCCAGCGCCAAATCAGCCTGCCTTGTCAGCACCTCGCCGAGCAGGATGAATCCAATGTCGCTGTATTGCGCGTGAGTACCAGGCGATGTGACGAGCCGAGTGGTGAGCGCGGCCCGAACCAGCTCATCACGCGACTGCGCGAACTGAAACAGCTTCTCATAGGCCGGCAGGCCGCTGGAGTGCGCCAGCAACATGCGAACCGTGACCGCTTCTCGCGCTGCCTGCCGATGACGCGGCGCCAGCGACACAAATTCGGGTAGTAAGCTTGCGAGGGGTGCGTCAAGCTTGAACCGGCCGCGATCATAGAGAAGCATGGCCGTCGCGGTTGTCGCAACGACTTTAGTCAGCGAAGCAAGATCGAAAACTGTTTCGGCCTGGACCATCGGCGCGCCGGCGTCATACGTAAAGCGTCCAAAGCCCTGCGAAGCAACCAGTGATCCGCGATGCGTTACGGCGACCGCAGCGCCGGGAAAGGCATGTTGCTCAACTCCGTCACGAATGATGGCGAATGCCCGGGCAAACCGCTTTTCCTGGTCCGCGAAAGCGGGACTGAGCTCCACGGAGGGTCGTATCGGGTGGTCCAGTAGGTCCTCACAGAAGTGCGGGATGCGAGCGCAACTTATAATAGCTTGCTCTCCCAAACTCGGTAGGCTCGTCGAACTAGAAAGGGTCCACATCCATTGAGTCTTCGCTTCCGCTGGGCGGCGTTCGCCCTTGTTCCGCTTATTTTTTTTCTGTTTCTTGCTGCGCCATCGGCGGCGCAGAATTCTGCTGCTCCCGCTCCCGCAGTGGCCACCGGTACCGGTCAGGCCTCCTTTGCGCCGCTCGACGCGTTGCTGCGGGATGCTGTGGAGAAGGGAAACGCTCCGGGAGCCGTCTTGCTGGTTGGCCACAATGGAGCGGTGGTCTATCGCAAGGCCTACGGGAGCCGTGCGCTCGAGCCGTCGAAGGAGCCGATGACTCCCGATACTGTCTTTGATATCGCCTCGCTTACCAAGGTGCTTGCGACAACGACCTCTGTGATGCGCATGGTGCAGCTAGGGCAGGTGAAGCTGAACGATCCGGTAGCGAAGTATATTCCCGAGTTTGCCCAGAACGGCAAGAACGAGGTGACCGTTCGTCAGTTGTTGACTCACTATTCGGGGCTGCGTCCGGATCTCGACCTGAAGCCATACTGGCGCGGCACCGACGAAGCCTATGCGCGGGCCAATGCCGAAAAGCTGGTGAATCCACCCGGCGCGGTTTTTCTGTACAGCGACATCAACTTCATTGTGCTCGGCGAGCTGGTACAGCGTGTGAGTGGCATGCCGCTCAACCAATACGCACAGACATATATTTTCGGCCCGCTCGGAATGACGATGACCACCTTCAATCCGCCGGATACGTGGACGCCACGCATCGCGCCAACCGAACATGACGAGCGCACCGGCGCCATGTTGCGCGGCGTTGTGCACGATCCCACAGCGCGAGCCATGGGCGGAGTGGCCGGTCATGCAGGCGTTTTCTCCACCGCCGACGACCTGGCGAAGTTCGCCCAGGCGCTGTTGAACGGCGGTGCACCGATACTGTCGCCATGGATCGTCGAGAAGATGGCCACCCCGCAACAGCCGCCAAACCTGACCAACGTGCGTGGTCTGGGTTGGGACATTGACTCGCCATTTTCCTCCAACCGCGGCGATTTGCTGCCGGTCGGCTCGTTTGGCCACACCGGTTTCACCGGCACCTCGCTGTGGATCGATCCTACGACCGACACCTACGTCATCCTGCTGACCAATGCAGTGCACGTGAAGTATGGGAATGTGATCGCCTTGCGCACCGAGGTGGCGACGGCCGCCGCCGCGGCACTGCAACTCACCCCGAGCGAGGAGCAGAAGATGCGCGTCGCGCGCATCACCGGCTATAACGAGGCTGCGGTCGCAAGTCGCCGCGTGGTCGTGCGGAACGGGCAGGTGCTCAATGGGATCGATGTGCTGGAGCAGAATAATTTCGACGTTCTCCAGATTCCGGGTAAAGCGACGCCGCGAATTGGACTGGTTACGAACCAGACGGGTGTGGACTCGCACGGAAGGCGCACCATCGATGTTCTGGCGCACGCATCGGGTGTGAAGCTGGCGGCCATCTTCAGTCCGGAGCACGGGGCGCTGGGAACCGCTGACAGCGCGGACATAGGCAACACCAAGGACGGAGCAACCGGCATTACTATTTACAGCGTCTACGGCGACACTGACGCCAAACGCCGGCCTCCGCCGGATGTGCTGCGAAATCTCGATGTGCTGGTCTATGACATCCAGGATGCCGGCGCTCGCTTCTACACCTACGAAACCACGCTGGGATACTTCCTGGAAGCCGCGGCCAAGACAGGGAAACCGATCATAGTGCTGGATCGTCCCAATCCACTCAACGGAGCTTACGTGCAAGGGCCGCTGTCGGATGCGGGGCAGGAGAGCTTCGTCAATTACTATTCCGTTCCCGTACGGCATGGGATGACGGTAGGCGAGCTGGCGAAGCTTTACAACACGGAGAAGCGCATCAACGCCAATCTCACCGTGGTTCCGATGAAAGGCTGGATGCGTGGCGACTGGTTCGACTCCACCGGCCAAGTCTGGGTGAATCCGTCGCCCAACCTTCGCGGTCTCGCGGAGACCGCGCTTTATCCGGGAGTTGCGCTGATCGAAGGGACGAACCTTTCGGTTGGCCGGGGCACAGACACGCCGTTTGAGCTGGTCGGGGCGCCGTGGATTGAGGCCAGGGAACTCGCGAACTACCTGAACGCTCGCTACATCGCCGGAGTGCGGTTCATGCCCACAAACTTCACACCAGCCAGCGGCATGTACGCGCGCCAATCGTGTAGCGGAATTCGCATCATTCTCACCGACCGCGAATCGCTCGACGCTCCCGAACTGGGGATTGAGCTGGCGGCCGCGCTGCACAAATTGTCACCGTTGGGCTTCGACATGGAGCGCATGAACCAGTTGCTGGCGAACAAAGCGGTTTTTGCAGCGATACAGGCGGGCGAGGACCCGCGGCGGATTGCCGACGACTGGCGTGACGCTCTCGATCAATTCATGCAGCTCAGGACCAAGTACCTCCTGTATTAGCGGATCCTGGAGAGTGAATTGTAGGTCTGCAACTTCTCTTCTCCACACCGTTCTTCCGGCGCCATCCAAATCTCCGCTCCTATTGCGATGCGCGGTTCACCTTGTTCTCCTGGATCGTCAAGCTTCGCTCCAGAACCATCTCGACCGAATCGCCTACGCCCAGCTGAATTTCAGGCCCGCGCGTCAGCAGAACGGTGGCGAGCCCGAGCGCGCCGCCGCTGAGCGCGCCGATTCCCGCCGCCTTGGACCCTCCGGCGATGGCGCCAATTCCAGCTCCGGGTATCGCCGTGCCCACGATCGTCCCGGCATCTTTGCCCTTGCTGCTATCGCCCTCGATCGTGCCTTCCTTGTCTTTCACACCCGACGTTCCCGTATCTCCGGGCGTACCTTGCACGGCACCGGGCAGCATCAGGGTGTAGCCGTTGGGGAAGATCATGGAAGTGAAGTTTATTTGCAATTCTGCGCGGCCTTTCACCTTGCCGGGACGCTGCACCCGCCGGACCTCTCCCTGCACGAAAGTCCCGGGCGGAATCGCGATGTGATCGTTCTGGGTGATGGGGAACGAGGTCTGCGCATAAACCGGATCGCCCACGCGCGCGTTCTTGGTGGTGATGCCTTGCTTCAGGATGAGCGGAATCTTGGTGCCCGCGGGCACGGTGATGGCTTCGGACGCATTCTGCGGCGGATCTGACGGGGAGGAAAGCGCCTTTGGTCCGACATTGGAAGTGTCGGGCCTGGCGGCAGCGCGCGGCGTGATGTGTGGCTGGTCCTGCGCAGAGAGCAGCGCAGCAGCCATCGAGATCGCGGCCGCCAGCAGAATGGCTGTTCGTTTCATTTTCTCTCCCCCATCGCGCGCGTTCCCCATTTCATTCTCTAACGCTATCGCGCCGCGAAAGTCGCGCCCCCGATTCATTTCAGCATGTACAGCGCGTTCACGTGCGCGGTCACGGTAATCTTCTGCGCCCCGAACTCCTCCGTGGGAGCAGGCGGAGCGGCGGCAACGCCCATGGGCGCGGCCTGTCTTGCCATCGCCATCGGGCGCACCGGACTTGGTTCGAAGGTATCCACGGAAGCGTAGGAGAGTTCTCCCAGCGTGCGGCCACCGTAGCGCGCGACCGCGGCGGCTTCGTCATGACAACGGCGCAGCGCGTCTTCTACGGCCTTGATCTTGGCCGCGTCGATGTCGTCCAGTTCGTAACTGATCGACTGGTTGCTGGTGACGTCAATGTTGGCCAGACCTTCCGCGATTGGTCCCACTTTGGAGAAGTCTTTTACCTTGACACTGATGTCGGTGTCGACGCGATATCCGACCAGCTTGCGCTTGGGATTCTTGTAGTCGTAGACGGGCTGCACAGCGAAGCGGCCAAGTTGCGCGTCTTTGGGATCGATGCCGTTGGAGCGCAGAAGCTGACGCACCTGTTCGGCGGCCTGCGTGGCGCGCTGGTTGGCGTCCGCCAGTTTCTCTTCCTGCGCCGAGATGTTGAACTGCACCAGCGCGGTGTCGGGCTCGGATTCGAACTTGCCGTCCGCGCCGACCCAGACGGTGTTGGGCTGGGGAGCGAGTGTGCGGTCCTGCGCCAGCGACATCAGAGGCGCCGCGATCAACAACCCAGCCAGCAGGAGCAATGACGGAATTCGTGAGTGTCGCATATTGTCTAGACGATACATTCCAACGATTGTAAGCCTGGGGCGGAGCGTCTTCGCTCTTTGTTTTTCGCTTGGCGGCCTAGAAGACGCGATGGATGCCGTTTGCCGCCTCTTTAGAATGACGCGACTGCGGATGCCTCATCTCATTATGCGCTAGACGGTGCGTAGCGGGGATCCCGGCTGAGCGGGGTGCGGCCGTTGCGCAAAAAGCCGTTGCGTAAGATTTACGCGATCGCATCTTCTCGCCTGACCGCGGCGAAACAGTGGACACCCTTGGGGGTCGGGGGCTGGGGCCGGGGTGGAAGCGGCGTGAGGACGCAAGGTTCAGGTGGAAGGGCGCGGCTTCAGCCGCGCCGCAAAGGGCGATGGGGAAACGGGCCTTAGCCCTGGGGACGAGGGCCGGGGCTGAAGCCCATTAGATAAGGACATGCGATTCGCTGGGCTGAAGCCCATTAGATAAGTGACATGCGATTCGCTGGGCTGAAGCCCATCAGATACGGAGATGCGATTCGCTGGGCTAAAGCCCATCAGATAAGGAGATGCGATTCGCTGGGCTAAAGCCCGGCGCTTCCACCGCGAAAAACAGAGCCCGCAGGGCGGCATTTGTTTTAGCCCAGGGCGTTAAATACACACCATGGTGTCGGTGGTCTGGTCGTGAT
This sequence comes from uncultured Acidobacteriaceae bacterium, assembly GCA_963791975.1. Lineage (GTDB taxonomy): Bacteria > Acidobacteriota > Terriglobia > Terriglobales > Acidobacteriaceae > Bog-257. The sequence goes on from CAWBUJ010000003.1 coordinate 183,222, forward strand.
AAAACTCGCTCCCCGCGAACATCTGGCCATCGCCTTGACTGTTCACGCTGCGATTGGCCGCCACGTGCGGCTCAATCCCGCGCGCTTCACACCCCGCCGCCTGCTCTCCGTTGGAGTAGCCCGCGTCCGCCACCACGTGCAGCGATTCCGGCGAGCCACCGCCTGCTGCGCCGCCTCCGCCATCGGCAGCAGACTGCGATTGTCCGTCGCCTCCGTGGTCACCGCTTGTGCCACGATAATGCCGCACTCGGCATCCACCGCCGCCTGCACGTTGTACGCCGGACGCTTGCCCTCCGTCGTCCGCATGAACCGCGCCTCCGGCTCAGGATCGTTGCCCAGCTTCTGCAGCGCCGCCTGCATCGCGCTGTGGTCGATCACTACGTCATCTTGCGCGTCGGCCGCTTCCATCTCCTGCAGATAGCGCTCTACAGCATCCCGCTCGCGTACCCGCTGGGCGCTGCTCACCGCGCGAAACTTCGAGCCGTCGATTGCCACCCACTCGCCCCGCACTAAACCCACCTCGCGCGCCAACCGCACTAACTCCGCTCCCGCCGCCTTCACCGCCTCGCGATGCAGGCGCCGAAACTCCGCAATCGACTTGTAATCGGGCCGCAGCCGTCCCAGCAGCCACATCACTTCCACGTTGCGCACGCACTCCGCCTCCAGCCGCCGCGACGAACGCAGCTGGTTCATGTAACCGTACAAGTACAGCTTCAGCAGATCGCGCGGATCGTAGCCCGGCCGCCCTGTCTCCGCCGGCTCGGCGCGCTCGAATCCCAGCTCCTGCATCCCCAGCCGCTTCACGAACGCTTCGATTACCCGACACAGATGATCGGCGGGAAGGAACTCGTCCAAGGTTAGCGGAAACATCGTCACTTGCTCCCGCGCTTCGCCTGTGATGTAGGCCATGTGGCTAAACTAACCTTTATCCGCACTCACTGCCATAGCCTCTTGCCCTAAGTGCCGAGTTTGAGCCCTGGGTAACGGATGCACAGAGAATTTGAGCCCCGGCAGGGGCGGCACAGAATGCTGATGAAACGAAAATCTGTGCCGTGCCGTACAGGCGGAGCTAGACAAGATCGGGGCTGGGGCTAATTAGTTCGCCGCTCCCCCCGGATTCGCTGCATAGTCATCGCCACGTTTTGACAGCGTGGGACGATCGTCGTCCGGCTGGTTCGAGGGCTGACCGTTTTGGCCGGGGTTACTGTCGGCGGTCGTCTTGCGCAACGTGGGCCTGTCAACGTCCTCGGGCTGGACCATCTTCCTGCGATTTTCCAGCGCCGCCAGGCGCGCCTTCACGTCGTTGAACTCCGAGGTATTGAGGATATATTCCGGGCGCGCGGGAAGAATGTTGCGAATCTCCTCCTGGCTCTTCTCAATGCGATCGGGCGTCTGAGGATGGGTTGCAAAGGCCCGGGCCAGCGTTCCCGGCTTGGTCTTCTCCTTGGCCTTGATCTTCTCGAAGAAGGAGATAAACGCCTGCGGATCGTAGCCCGCCTTATACATGTACTGCAGTCCGAGGTAGTCGGCCTCGGCCTCAAAGCCGCGCGAAAACTTCAGGAAGGTAAGGGGCAGCGCTATCTGGATGGCCATACTTGCCGCTTCATAAATGCCCCAGTTTCCCACGAAGATTAGCGGTATGGTAGCCAACTGGGCATAGTTGGCGCGGGTCTGCTCGCGCGTGGCATGGCGGGCCGCAACGTGTGCGATCTCGTGGGCCATCACGCCGGCCAGCTCGGCCTCGTCGTCGGCCGCCAGGATGAGGCCGCTGTTCACGTAAAAGAATCCACCCGGCAAAGCGAAGGCGTTAATGTCGTCGGAGTCGATGACCTTGATCGTGAACGGGACCTTGGCGTCGGAGTTGCGAACCAGGTTCTGGCCGATGCGGTTCACGTACTCGGTCACGATCGGGTCCTTGATCATGCGGGCGCTGGACTCGACCATCATGGCGTACTGTTTGCCCATCTTGATTTCGGTGTCGTATGAGTACCAGTCGCCGATGCTCTTGCCCGAACCGGCCTTGCCGACATTGCGATTGCCAATGTCGTCGATGTCGTTCTTGCCCTTGTCGTGAGTGGCTCCGGGCGCGTCCGGCGGCGTCGATGCAGTGGCCGCGGGTGTGCCGGCGGGAGCGGTCGAGCTTTGAGTTGGAGAAGGCTGGGCCTGATCGGGTGCGGCGGCCGGCGCCTGCGGCGGCGGTGTCTGCGATTGCGAGCCGTCCTGGGCAACCGCGGGCAGGGCGAGGCAGACACTCAGCAGAATCGCACTTACAACTGCGAGAGCGCGTGACTTCATGGGAAACTCCAGTGCCTTGCGCTGAACCCACCTAGCTGGGGTACATCTTGCGCACATTATATGCCTGGAGCGGCTCGCTGGCGCGAGGAATTCGCTTTTTTTGGCCGGACACAAATGTTTTGCAAATCGGTAGTGTCTCAGCTTGAAATCCGTCTCAGATCGGCGGTGCCTGCCGGGGACGCGCATCGGGATGATTTAGCGGATCATCCTGAATAAGTCGCTTGAGTTTGTGCAGATAACGGTAGGTTGACGAGTTTGCGATGCGCGCCATCCTAAACGGAAAGCTGTTTTCCCGTATTTTCTTCGCAATCTCCGCCATGGCTACCTTGTGATCTCCAAACGTCAACCGATATTCCGCTGTGTCTTCCGCGAGCTTCTTGACTGCTGAGTTCGACATAAAAAGATAGTAAGAGTTCGCGGTTAGAAATTGGTCAAGGGCCAAAACGGCGGTTCGCTTGTTGCCATTGCGAAAGATATGGCCACCGGCAAGCAAAAAAAACAAGCAGCCCGCCTTGTCGTAGATGGTGGGATAAAACTCTACGCCAAATCCGGCCTGAAAGGGTTGTTCCGCTGCCGACTCAAGCAAATTGAGGTTCAGACATTCGTATTCTTCGACAGGTTCAGCTCCCGGCCACGTAATCGCAATGCCCTCATCATGAAGGCGCTCAATAAATGCTGCGGTGAGTCGGAACGGTCTATTTACTGGCAAGCTTCTTCAGGGCCATGTAGTACTTGGCCGCCGATTCAACGGTAGCGGAATCAGACTTCTTTCCCGCCTTAGAGAGCTGTGCCTTAACGAGCGGTGAATACCGAGCGGTCGCGCGCCGCAGGGTTTCGAGTTGTTTTATCGCTCGCTGTGTCACTAGCCCTCCTTTTGCAATTGATTGCAGGTTTTCTCTGTTCTTTTTTGATGCGGAAGGAGCTGCCTGGGGTGCAGCACGCACGTCCTCCCGTATTCCGATTGTGCCTGTCTTCCCCTGGCCTGTCAACGGCGTTTTAGGCCGCTTTTTTATTCGCTTGTCGCGAATTCGAGCAGTCCAACGAGTTCCCCAATCGACCATGCATGATCTGTTAGACCGGATTCCATCGCGGGCGTCACCCGTAAAGTTTGATGCACACGCAGAAGTTGTAATGGAGAAAATGGAGAGCGACCCTGTGCCCGTGGTTCTACAGTTTCTTACTGAATCCATTGGTTAACCGTGTGAAACGGCGCATCGACATACGCATCGTGAGATTCTGAGGGGTCTTCTATCGGTCATGACCCCTCTGTCGTTTTCATGACGATCCGCGCAGCGGCTTGGTTCACGTCCTCGCGTTTGCACTTGTGCGCGTTGAATTGCTGCTGGATAGCGGCCTGAGCTTCCGACTGGCCGCTGGGTTGATGTGCCGAGAACTGCATATCGCAGAACTCGCATACGCCCAGCACGGGAATGTTGTTCGTTCGCCGAACGATCCGAAGTTTTCGCATTGCCATGCCCCAAGTTTACGCCGTTCGTGCTGGCGTTCAAGGGCCCTCAGATTCAAACTGCACCACTGCCAAATCGCCGGACTGAAAGCCGAATTCACCCGCAGGCGTTAGAATAAGCGGTTCATTTCCAGCGGGAGGGCACAATGGCAACGGTGACATCGTCGGATCCCAACCGGGCGACGCGGCCGGTTTCTGTCAAGGCATTTGTCGACGGGCTGCGCAAGCTTCGTGTGGACGATTTTGAGGGAGTGCGGGGCACGCTGCGATACCTCACGGCGAACCCGGTGGACGCCGAATCGCTACAGCCCTACCTGTTCTGGAATGCGCAGCACTACACCCGCAACCTCATCGACAAGACCGAACTCTACGAATTGCTGGCCATCTGCTGGGAGCCCGGAATGCGCAGCTCCATCCACAATCACAAAGGACAGAACTGCTGGATGGCCGCCCCCATAGGGCGATTGGCGGTGCAGAATTATCGCGTGAACTCCGAGGACCTGGCCACCCAGTGCTGCGACATCGAGCCTACCAATGTCGTCGAGATCACGGCAGCCAGTCCGGTCGCGGTCGATCCGCTCCATCCGGTGCACGACGTCCGAAATCCCCGCGAATGGGGCGAGCGCGCCGTCAGCCTCCACGTCTACTCGCGCCCCTTTAACTCGTGCGTCGTGTACTCGGTGGAGCAGGGCACCTGCGGCGAGATCGGGCTGAACTACACGTCAATGTACGGGAAGCCGGTTTGATCCTGTGAAAGCGAGGCCAGGCGCAACCTCACAGGTGTGCGCCACATCACAAAGACGGCCCTTTCCCGCGCAGTATACTTTTGGGTTCGTTCACCTCCCTTTCGAGCAGGATTTATGACCATCATCAAGCAAGACGATCTCATCCAGAGCGTTGCCGACTCCCTGCAATACATCTCCTACTACCATCCGCCGGATTTCGTTCGCGGCATGACGAAAGCCTATGAGAGAGAGCAGTCGCCCGCGGCGCGCGACGCCATGGCGCAAATCCTGATTAACTCGCGCATGTGCGCGGAAGGCCATCGTCCCATCTGTCAAGATACGGGAATCGTGACCGTTTTCCTGAAGGTCGGCATGGAGGTCCAGTGGGACGCGACCATGTCGGTTGAAGACATGGTGAACGAAGGCGTGCGCCGCGCCTATCTCTACCCGGACAACAAGCTGCGCGCCAGCGTGCTCGCCGACCCCGCGGGGACGCGCACCAACACCAGGGACAACACGCCCGCAGTGGTGAACATGACCTTGGTCCCGGGCGACAAGCTTGAGGTTATCGTCGCGGCCAAGGGCGGCGGGTCGGAAGCGAAGTCGAAGTTTGCCATGCTGAACCCATCCGACTCCATCGTCGACTGGGTGCTGAAAACGGTTCCCGCCATGGGCGCGGGCTGGTGTCCGCCGGGCATCCTCGGCATCGGCATCGGCGGCACAGCCGAGAAAGCCATGCTGCTGGCCAAGGAAGCGCTGATGGAGCCGATTGACATCCAGGATCTGATGGCGCGCGGGCCGTCGAACACGGCGGAAGAGTTGCGGCTCGAGCTTTATACGAAGATCAACGCCCTGGGCATCGGCGCCCAGGGACTCGGCGGTCTCACCACGGTGCTCGACGTGAAGGTGAAGGACTATCCGACGCACGCGGCGAACCTGCCCATCGCCATGGTTCCGAATTGCGCCGCCACCCGCCATGCCCACTTTGTGCTGGATGGTTCGGGCCCGGTCGCGCTGGAGCCGCCGTCGCTCGACGATTGGCCGAAGCTGACCTACGATCCGGTGGGCGCGCGGCGGGTCAACCTCGACACCGTCACCCGCGAGGAGTGTTCCACGTGGAACATAGGCGAAGTGCTACTACTGAGCGGCAAGCTCCTCACTGGTCGTGATGCGGCCCACAAGCGTATGACCGATAAGCTGAGCCAGGGTGAGCGGCTTCCCGTAGACTTCACCAATCGCTTTATCTATTACGTGGGACCGGTTGATCCCGTTGGAGATGAGGTTGTCGGCCCAGCCGGTCCAACGACCGCCACTCGCATGGACAAATTCACCCGCCAGATGTTGAAGGAGACCGGGCTGCTCGGCATGGTTGGCAAGTCCGAGCGCGGCCCGGCGGCGATTGAGGCCATCCGCGACCACAAGGCGGTTTACCTGATGGCCGTCGGCGGCGCGGCATACCTGGTCTCGAAGGCCATCAAGAAGTCGCGCGTCGTGGCTTTCCACGATCTCGGCATGGAAGCCATCTACGAGTTCGAGGTGCAGGACATGCCGGTGACGGTCGCAGTGGACTCGAAGGGCAACTCCGTCCACGAGAGCGGCCCGAAGGAGTGGCAGGCAAAGATCGCGGAGTTGGTCGAGATCGGATAGCGACGATTTTTCCGATACTCTCAGCTACCGGCATGAAGCGGATCGCCCACCCTTGTCGCCCGATTTTGGCGACAGGGTGAATGCACTTGGCTGCGCTACGAATGCAACTCTTCCAGCTTCCTCCACAAAGCATCGAGAGGAATTTCAAACGGAGAATTTGCGATTACAAGCTTATCCACTGGCTGCCAGCCGCCCTGGCTGCAGTCGAACCCCTTGCGGCGCATGGGATCAATAACCCAGATGTTGGCGACACCTATCGTACGGTAATCGTCCAGCCGCTGCTGATAACGCGAGACGCGATCTTCGGGCGAGAGCACTTCGATTATCGCGACCGGTGGGCTAGTCAGGACACCTTCGAATGGAGCGTTGAGCAGAAGAATGGCGATATCGGCAATGCGCACCCGCGTTGGCGACACCCGCATTCTGATCTCCGGGCAGGCCTCTAATCTCCATTGTTCCTCGAATTTTGCCAGCCACTTGATGAAGAACGCCTGTACGATCGAGTGCTCTTTCTCGCCCACGTTGCGCTCCTCCAGCTCGCCGTCCACATAATCGCAGTCCGGCTCGTAATCCGTTCTGAGATATTCATCCAGCGATACCTGCGTAGTTGCCACGGTGGAGGCTCCCGGAACCAAGTGTAGCATTACTCTCTGATGCACTTTCGTCTCGGCAGCCAGCTAATCCCTTGAACCCGAAGCCGCCGGGGGCGGCGGCGGCGGTTTTTCATTTCCTGTGCTAATCTCAGCCCAAGCATGCCGTTTACGCCCGTTCTACCCCAAGGTGAAGGCGTTTGAGCGAAGCCGCCGCACAACAGATAACTCCGGGCGGAAAAGCGCCGAAACTCGGCCCTGCTTCGCAACTTCCGGGCGATTTGCAGCAAGCGCTTGCGACGTTTTGCGACGCGGCCACTCTGCGCAAGCGCCGCAACAGTTTCGTGCAGATCGTCCGCTGGACGCGCGCCGGCCAGCCCAAAGGGATGGAGCCGCCGCGGCTACTCGTTCTGGTGGAGTCTCTCGAGAGCGATGGCGACTTGCGCCGGCGCGTCCAGCAATCCTTTGGGCAAATGCTGGCCGAACTCGATGCCCTTTCGCTCTTCGCCGAAGCCGGCCTGCCCTCCGTTCATCCCTTCACCACCGAGATCGTTCAGCGCGTGGTGGCCAAGCTCATACCTTCCGCCCGCGAGGACCACGACGCCAGCAAGCTGCTGATCGACCTCTACTCCACGGAGAGATATGCGAAGCAATTCGCCGCCGTTACACCCGAACTGTTTCAGCGTATCGCCAGGGTGCTGACGCCGGACGATCAGCCCGACTTCTGGCAGCGCCAGGAGCGCGATCTGGAAGAGGCCATGCGTTTGCTGGCGGCCCGAGTCAGCGGTTTGGGCCTGTCGCCCGAAATGCGGCAGCGCTCGAGCTCCTCGAGCATTGCCCACTCTCCGTTCTACGAACTGGTGTCGAAAACGGAAGAGTTGATCGCGTCCAGTTCTTCGGAGACGACTCCTGCCACGGTCGATGCCTGGAAGCAGGTGGTGGCCCGTTGTCGCGCCGAGATGGAAGTGGTCTACGAGCACATGGAGTCGGCCGGCATCAGCGTCGAGCTGGTTTTCGATCTCAAAACCATTCAGGCCTGCACGGTCAGAATGGAAGCCATTGCGAAGGTCTTGAGCGCAACCGATTCGCACGCGCTCTTCGCGGCGATTCAAGCGCTGCTGGTCCGGCTGATTGAGGGCAGCATAGCCGACAAGCAAGTCACGTCGCTGCTGCGCGAGAACCTCAACCTGCTGGCCCGCAAAGTTGTGGACCGCAGCGGCGACACCGGCGAACACTACATCGCCTACAACAAACCTGAGTACTGGCAGATGTGGCGGGCCGCGATCGGCGGCGGACTGCTGACCGTATTCACCGCCGCGGTCAAGTTGCGCATCATCGACGCTCACTTGCCGCCGTTCGTCGAAGGCTTCGCCAGCGGCACTAACTACGCGGTCAGTTTCGTGCTGTTGCAAGTCTTCGGACTGGTGCTCGCCACCAAGCAGCCCGCGACCACGGCGGCCGCCTTCGCAAGAATCATCCGCGACAACCGGGGCCCGCAACGCTCCAACAAGCTCGCCTCGTTTGTCGCCCGCATTACCAGCACGCAATTGGCTGCGGCGATCGGCAACGTCGTGGCCGTGTCGGCGGGCGCGGTGCTGTTCGAAATGCTGTGGAGAGTGATTTTCCGTGAGTCGTACCTGCCGGAGTTGAGCGCAACCCACGTGTATGACACGCTGAATCCCTTTGCTTCGGGTACGGCACTCTTCGCTATCGAAACCGGGGTCATCTTGTGGATGGCGGCCCTGGCCGGCAGTTGGATCGAGAATGCGGCGGTTTACTATCGCCTGGCGGAGGCCGTGGCGCAGCATCCGCTCGGCTTACGGCTGGGCGAAAGCTTCTCTCGCAAGATGTCGCGCATCGTGAAACACAATATTGGCGGATGGGCCACCAGCGTCGTGCTGGGATATCTGCTGGGTTTTGCTCCGGTTCTGGGAGAATTCTTCGGGCTGCCCATCGACATACGCCACGTCACACTTTCCAGCGGCACGCTGGCTTTGGCGGCGGCGCGCTTTGGCACGCATAGCCTCGGCGATCGCTGGTTCTATCACGCCGTGGTGGGCATCGCCGTAATCTTCGTGCTGAATCTGTTCGTCAGTTTCACCATTGCCGCCTACGTCGCGCTTCGCGCCTACGACGTTGGCGCCCGGGAGCAGTGGAGTATCCTGCGCTCGCTGATCGTTGGCGCCGTGCGCTCACCTCTGCGTTTCATCGTCCCGGTCTATGACGACGATCAGGCTCCGCCGCGGGAAGCGCAAAGCGAGACGTCGTGAGCGCGGCCACCTTGGCGCGGGACTCAGTCTTCATAATAAACGCTTACCCGGCGCTGAGGCGCTGGGCTATCTTCTTCCGTACCGCCGAGCGGGATTGTTTCGTTGCATACTTAGCCCCCCCGCGATCTCCGAGATTCTTATTGAGCATTACGACGTGAGAGTTCGAATTGTCATCACGAGCATCCGGGGCCCCCAGCGAGGGCCGTTTTTGCCCTCGCTGGGGTGGAGGAGCGAGGGATCTGCTTTTCGCCCGCACCGTTCAAAAGCGGATCCCTCGCGGGCTGAAGCCCGCTCGTGATGACAAAAACATACGCTCAATGGCGCACCTGAAGGTGCGCCCCTTCAATGCGGCGCGAGTGCCCCTTTATCGGATGCGACACGGTGGGAGTGACTCACTGGACGGAACCCATCCTCTCGCTTGATCATCTCTATCTGTAGAGGAACCGCGCATGCCAACCAGCAAGTCCACCCGCAACGAGAAAGACTCCCTCGGCAACAAGGAAATTCCCGCCGACGTTTATTACGGCATTCAGACGGCGCGGGCTGTCGAAAACTTTCCCATCAGCGGATTGCGCGCACATCCTTCGCTGATTCGCGCCATTGCCATGGTGAAAGAAGCCGCCGCGCTTGCCAATCGCGATCTCGGCCTGGTGGACGAGAAGAGGGCCAACGCGATCGTTGCAGCCGCCCAGGAGGTCCAGCAAGGCAAGTGGGACCAGGAATTCGTGGTCGATGTTTTCCAGGCTGGCGCCGGTGTCAGCTTCCACATGAACAGCAACGAGGTCATCGCCAACCGCGCGGCCGAGTTGCTGGGCGGCACGCTTGGAGAATATAAGCACGTCCATCCCAACGATCACGTCAACTACGGGCAATCGACCAATGACGTCTTCCCTACCGCGATGCGGCTGGCGGCGCTGCTGGAATTAGAGAAGCTCTATACGGTGCTCGACGGCTTCATCGCGGCGCTGCAAGAAAAAGGTAAAGAGTTCCATCACGTCTTGAAGTCGGGCCGCACCCACCTGATGGACGCCGTGCCCATGCGACTCGGCCAGGAGTTCCATGCTTACGCGGGCACCATCAACCGGGCAAAGAAAGCGATCCAAGAGCAGTCGGACCTGCTGCGCGAAGTCGGCCTCGGCGGCTCGGCGGTCGGCACCGGCATCAATACCCATCCCGACTATCGCGAGAAGGCGATCGCGCACTTGTCGCGCATTTCCGGTCATAAGCTGCGCGCGGTGGACGACATGCGCTACGCCATGCAGTCGAACCTGGCGATGTCGTCGGTCAGCTCGGCGCTGCGCAACCTGGCGCTGGAGGTCATTCGCATCTCCAACGACCTGCGCCTGCTATCGTCCGGGCCGAACACGGGGCTGGCGGAAATCAATTTGCCTGCGCTGCAACCGGGCTCGTCGATCATGCCGGGAAAGATCAACCCGGTGATGGCGGAGCTGGCCGCGATGGTCTCGTTCCAGGTCGTCGGCTACGATACCGCGGTCGCGCTCGCGGTGCAGGCCGGGCAACTCGAACTCAACGTCATGATGCCGACCATGGCGTACAGCGTCCTCACGTCGATCGCCATCATGACCAACATGCTGCGACAGCTCACCGAGTTCTGCATCAAGGGCATCACGGTGAATGAGAAGCGTACCGATTTCTACGTGCAAAGCACGGTCTCGCTGGCAACGGCGCTGAACCCCTATATCGGATACGCCAAGGCTGCGGAGATCGCGAAAGAATCCATCAAGACCGGCAAGTCCATCATCGAGATCGCGCGCTCCAAAGGATACCTGAGCGAGGAGCAGATCAAGGAGATTCTCGATCCGGCTCGCATGACGGAGCCCGTGCGTCCGCTGGAGGCAGCCAGGGAGCGGGAGAAGATCAAAGCGAAGTAGCCGCTGGAGTGTAAGCCTGCGAACTGTAACTCGCCGATAAAGAATTTCTAAACAGCTTTGGAACCGTAAAGCCGGCTGGAAGAGCGGATGGATCGCGTCGCGTTTCCAGATTCGCGCATAGCTGCCCCTCAGCCACAATGTCGAAAAACGGCATCTAAATACTACGAATGGTAGTAGCTATTCGCGCAGCGTAGCCTGAACTCGCAAGTTGGTTAGTCCAAGGACTTGCCGGTATTCACTCCTCCAAATGGATATTCTCGGGAGATTCTCGATGCACCTCGCGGGTAGGCGTTTGCATTCTGGTCGAGCGGTGGTCTTCGCGCTGCTCGCTGTGGTCTTCATCCCGTGCGCGCTGCAAGCGCAAAATGCGACGGGCTCACTGCTCGGGGAAGTACAGGATGCAAGCGGAGCGCGAATCAAGTCCGCCACCGTCTCCGTGATTGACAACGGATCTGGCATCGAGCGGAAGACTACCACCGACAACCGCGGACAATTCCGCCTTCCCGACCTGCTGCCGGGTAACTACCATATCGTGGCCAATGCTCAGGGATTTGCCGAGGCCAGCTCCGACGTCACGGTGCAGGTAAGCACTGTACGAGACATATTGGTAACCTTACGGCCGGCCGCGGTCCAGGAGACAGTGAGTGTGAAGGCCGCAGCGTCCTCCGTTACTACTCAGCAACTCGACACGACGGACGCCGTGAATGGCGGTGTTGTTAGCGGCAAAGATCTGCAGACAATTCCCCTGGCGGCCCGTAGTTTCGCCAACATTGCTTATATGGTGCCCGGAACTGAACCGGTTGAGCCCTCCGATCCTACCAAGGCGCGCATCACGGCGGTGTCGACGGGCGGAAGCTCCGGCCTGAACAATCAGCTTAGCGTCGATGGCATGGACAACTCGGACGACTACATCGGCGGCTTCCTGCAAGACTTCTCTCCGGATGTGATTCGGGAGTTTGCCGTCCAGACCTCGCAGTCGAACGCGGACGTTGGCCGTACCACCGCCGCTGCGGTGATCATCAGCACCAAGAGCGGGACCAACGAATGGCACGGCGACTTCGCGGTGTATGAGCGCGCGGCCGCCCTGAATGCACGTTTTCCCATCGAGAACCCTGCGCCCGAACCTAAACAGCCTTTTTCCCGGCAGAACTATGTGGGCACAATCGGCGGACCGATCGTGAAAGACAAGCTGTGGGTCTTCACCGGCTTCGAAATGGTGAATGAGCATGCCAGTATCAACTACAGTCCCGACAGCCTGACCCAGTTCAACGCGCTTGCCCAACTGGCGCAGGAGGGATTGGTCCCCAACACGAGTTATATCGCTGTACCTCCGTACGCCCGGGTGCCGTTCCAGTCTTATCTGGGCATGGTGCGTTTCGACTGGGCGCAATCGCAGCGCTCGCAGTGGTTTGTGCGCTACGCCCTCGATAACAACACCACCAACAATGCATTGGTGCAGCAGGCCACGCTACCCTCCACCGGCGCAACAACGCACTACAACTACCAAAACGGAGTCTTCAGCAACACCTACACCTTCAGTTCGTCGTGGGTGGGGAATTTTACTCTTGGGACAAGTTATCTGCACGGCACAGCCGACCGTAATGGATATCTCGGCTTCGCGCTGGCGTTTCCCTTCAGCTCGACGTCGAAAACAATCTCGGGATTTGAAACTTACGGCGACAACCAGTTCGTCACCCCGATCACGGCATTTCCTGTCATTCGCAACCAGGAGAAATATCAGGTCCGTTACGATATCGGCGGCTCCGTGGGCAAGCACGCGCCTAAGTTCGGCATCGACTTCATTCACGAGCCGGTGCTGAGCGGCGCCTTCCCCGGGCAGGCGGAGACCACCTATGTCCTGACCGAGAACCCGACTTATTACCTGACCAACCCGGGTCAGTTCACAGCCGAGTTGAATTGCCTGCCGCCATTCGACGGCGCCAACTGCCAGACCACATCTACCCCAGCCGGGAACGGCAATTTCTCGCAAAATGTGCAGCGCCTCGGTCTCTACGCCATGGATACCTGGCGGGTCACACCGCAGTTGACCATCAACTACGGCCTGCGTTGGGATACGACCTTTGGATTGTTCCAAGCCTCGGGCGTAAACCAGTTCTACAATCCCGCGGTGCAGACCATTCAAGGGCTGCAATTGCCGTTGCCTACGGGTGTGCCCCACGACTACCAAAAGGCCTTCGCACCGCGGCTGGGGATTGCCTACAATCCAGACCGGATCGAGGACCTGGTTATTCGCGCCGGAATCGGACTCTACTACAACGATCTGGCGCAGAACGGCTGGGCGACAGCGTTCCAGGCGGTGAACACGCCTTCTGCGTTTCAGCCATGCAACCAGCCCGGAGATGGCGGGTGTCTTCCCGGCGCAGCCAACGGCGGTGCGGGGGCGGTAATCGACCCGAACTACCATACGCCCTACGCTCTGCATGTCACCGGTGGCGTGCAGTATCAGTTCAAGCGCAACTGGATCATGAGTGCCGACTACGTCCACGAGGAGGGGATGCACGGGTACCGGCGTTACGACTACACTTCCGGCTACACCCTGACGTCTCCGCTGTTCCCGGCGGACATGGCAAGCCAGCAGGCCAACGTCCCGGACATCTCCGTTTTCAAGTCGGACAATCGCTCCAGCTACAACGCCATGATGCTGCGGCTGCAAGCAAACGTTAACAAGCGTTTTAACCTGACGGGGACGTACGTTTTGTCGAGCGCCAAGACCTGGGGGTGCGTCTTGGGCGAGCTATGGGATTATGTGAACGGCGTTTGCAATCCCTTGAATCCGTTTGCCCCGGGCGATTATGGGCCGTCGGGAGAAGATGTCACCAGCCGCTTTACCCTCGCTGGCGTGGTATACATCCCGGGTGGTTTTCAGGTGTCAACGCTGATCCAGGCAGAGACCGCCCGTCCGATCACGCTGACGACTCCGGTGGACGTGAACGGATTTGGAGACCCGACAAATGATCGTGCGGTCATTAATGGCGTACAGACCACCCTGGATCAGTTCCGGGGCACGCCCTACATCCAGGTGGATCTGCGGGTCACGCGGCCGTTTAAGGTCGGAGAAGGCTGGCAGATCCTGCCGTTCGCCGAGTTCTTCAACCTGTTCAACCGGAACAATCCGGGCGCCAACTACGTGACCGACATTTCGGCGCTGCCGACGCCAGTGAACAACCTGTACAACGCCACGGCGTTGTGCCCCACTCCGGCGTGCAATGTGCCGATTACGAACCCGAACCAGTTGCTGGTGCCGTCCGGAGCGCTCGGCGATTTCTTTGGGCCCGGAACCACGGTTGGTATACCGTTCGCCGCACAACTGGGAGTGAGAGTTACTTTCTAAATGAGCGAGGATATCTGGGCGCCGTAGGGGTGAATTTCGAGGACGAAAAAGCCGGTCCCTTTCGACCGGCTTTCGTCTTTTGAGAACGGACTTATTTCTTCAGGGTTCCGACGTAGGTGGCGACCGCTGCCGCCTGCTCCGCAGTGAGCCCGGAAATCGCCTTGCTATGCGGCGTCTTCTTGCCTTCGGCTCCCTTGGTGAGCAGATCGTCGATCTGCTGCTTGTTCAGAGAGGTCTTCTGCAGTGACGGGCCGATTTTGCCTTCACCCATTGCGCCGTGACATGCCGCGCATTTCGATTTGTAGAGAGCAGCTCCATCCTGTGCCCAAGCCATGCTCGACGCCAGTGCGAATGCTGCCAATAACATCAGAGAACGCTTCATGAATGAAAATCTCCTTTGCGGATTTTGGAATGACAGAAGCAGAAGCCAGCCTCCAGTTGTTGCCACCGACCGCGCTGCCATCGCCCATGTGAGAACGTAAGCCGTTCGCCACAACGAGTTTTATTGTAAAGTGCGGGTTCGCAATTCTCCGATGGGGGCCGTCACAGGTGCGACGTGCATGCGTCACACACGTTTGGGTTGCCCGGTCCGCCCGCAACGACGCTGTTCCGCCGCCACCTGCGAAGCAGTATAATCCCCAGCGCGTTATCCAATGTCAGGTCCTGGCCTTGGCCGACATGACCTACCCCTACACCGTAGCGGGGAAAAAGTAGGTAGCGCAAACGCCGGCCGGTGAAGGAGACAGTTTGGTTTCAAGCGATGGCCAGCATCCGCAGCAGCGACGCGCAACTCTACTACAAGGTCATCGGCGATGGCCCCGCTGTCGTGCTGCTGCATCCGTTTCCACTCAATCATAGTTTCTGGGCTGCGATCGTCCCAAAGCTCAGCAGCCGGTTCCGGGCCATAACTCCGGACCTGCGCGGCCACGGCACCTCGCAATTGGGCGACGGTCCAGCCACCATGCAGAAGCTTGCCGGCGATCTGGCGCAAATCTGCCGCGAGGAAAAGACCGGTAAAGCGGTATTTGTGGGCGTCTCGATCGGGGGCTATCTGCTCTTCGAGTTTTGGCGGCGTTACCGAGAGCAGGTTGGGGCGCTGGTCCTGGCCAATACGCGCGCCGGCGCCGAGACCTCCCAGAGCAAGGCGGCTCGCCTCGGTGCGGCGGAGCAGGTGTTGCGCGAAGGCACGGCAAGGTTCATCGAGGAGATGCTGTCCAGACTTCTGTCGCAGAGCACGCGCACGAACCGGCCCGACATCGTGGATGCCGCCCGCAAGATGATGCAGGCTATGTCGGCTGACGATGTAGCTGGCGTGCAGCGCGGCATGGCGGAGCGACCGGACTCGATAGCGACGCTGGCGACCATCGACGTGCCAACCCTGATCATCGCAGGCGAGGAGGACAGCGTGCCGCGCGACGAGTTTGAGCTGATGCAACAACGCATTGCCGGAAGCGAATTACGGGTAATCTCGGATGCCGGCCACTACGCGGCGCTGGAAAAGCCGGAAGAGTTCGGAGCGCTATTGCGGAGGTTCCTCGACCGCTTGCCCCGGCGGGAATGAACCAACGCGATGCTGGATTGTGACCGGTGTCACCAATCCGAGAGCCCGGCTTCGATAGAATGAAGGGGTTATGGTTGACGCTTTTCTGATACCAGAAGGAACGATTATCAGCGCCAAGGGCGACAGTGAAGCGCTGGAACTGAGTGCGGCTTCCACCCCCGTTTTCCTGTTAACTCTCTCCATCACCGGCGTCATTGAACAGGAGTCCATCGAGGTCAGCCTTTTCACCTCGCCCGACGGCACGACCTGGGACGCGAAGGCTGCCGCCTGTTTTCCGCAGAGGTTCTACATTGGCGAATACCCCTTGCTGGTGGACCTGTCGGCGGCGTCTGGGACGAAATTTGTCCGTGCGCACTGGGAGGTAAATCGTTGGGGACGCGGCGCCACCACGCCCAGGTTTGAGATTGGATTGCGCATTCGCGAAGTCCCGCGCGAGGCGTTGCGGGAAGCCCAGACTGAAGCTCAGGCGCGACCATAGCGTCATCGGTGAAAGACGCGATGCGCGAACCCATGTCCGTCACCATCCAGCCCGCCTGCAATGTGCTGGGAAGCCTGCGCGTGCCGGGCGACAAATCGATCTCGCATCGCTACGCGATGCTGGCGGCCATCGCCGGCGGTCGTTCGCGTTTCGAGAACTTCTCTCCCGGCGCCGATTGTGCCAGCACTCTGGGCTGCATTCGCGCTCTCGGTTGCACGGTTGAACGAGACGAGCAACAGGCACTGACCATCGAGGGAATCGGTCCCCAACTCCGTGCGCCCGAGGCGTCGCTCGATTGCGGCAATTCGGGTTCGACTATGCGTATGCTCGCGGGCATTGTCGCCGCCCAGCCTTTCGCCAGCGAGATGATCGGCGACGAATCACTCTCGCGACGCCCCATGAAGCGCATCATCGAGCCGCTCACTAGAATGGGCGCGGAGATTACTTCCGCAGATGGCGGTTGTGCGCCGCTACGCATCGAGGGTGCAAGATTGCGCGGCATCGAGTACCAGCCGCCCGTCGCAAGCGCTCAGGTCAAGACATCACTGCTGTTTGCCGGATTGCTGGCAGAGGGCCGGACCACGGTGGAGGAGCCGTCGCGCACTCGCGATCACGGCGAGTTGGCGCTGCGCGCTTTTGGCGCGAAGGTCGATCGCCAGCGCAATGCGGTGACAATCCAAGGCGGACAGACACTTCACCCGCTCGATGCCTACATTCCCGGCGACATCTCCTCGGCGGCATTCTTCCTGTGCGCTGCCGCGATCTTTCCTGAGTCGAACCTGGTCATTGATGGTGTACTGCTGAACCCGACACGCTCCGCCCTTTTGGATGTATTGGCTGGGCTGGGAAGCCGCATCTCCATGGTGCGGGTGGAGGAAACCCATGGAGAACTGGTTGGCACGATTACGCTGGTGCCGGGTGTTGGGAAAGAGACAACGATCGAGGGAGGGCTGACGGCATTGCTGATTGACGAACTGCCGGTGCTGGCCGCGATCGCGCCTTTTACCGGCGGTCTGGAAGTGCGCGATGCCGGAGAGTTGCGGGTCAAGGAGTCGGATCGGCTAAATGCAGTCACACAAAATCTGCGGGCGATGGGCGCACAGGTCGAGCAAACTGGCGATGGCTGGCGCATCCCCGGCGGGCAGACGTTACACGGCGGCGAAGTTGAGAGCTTCGGTGACCACCGCATTGCCATGGCGTTTGCGATTGCCGCGCTTCGTGCGGAAGGGGAAACTCGCATTGACGATGCAAGCTGTGTGGCCATTTCCTACCCCAGTTTCTTTGAGGACCTGGAGAAGATGGTTGAGCGCTAAACGCCGCCGGCTAGACCGACGCCGACTGGCCAGCCACGGACGGAAGCTGTTCCGCTGCTGCGCTCTCTCGCACAACCGTATCGACCATCGGATAGCCCAGTTTCTTCCATTCGTAGAAACCGCCCAGCAAGGGACGAACATGCCGGATGCCATGCTTGCGAAGTTGCAGCGCCGCACGGGCGCTGGTCGCTTCGTTGGGTCAAGTACAGAACAGGACGATTTCGCCGTCGCGAGTGATCTCGCCGTGGCGGCTCTCCAGCTCTTCGGGCGAGATTCGCAGCGCTCCAGGGAGAGTACGAGGGTTGGACAGCACATCAAGCGGGTGACGGAGGTCAACGATAACGACGTTCTCACCCGACTCCAGCTTGTGCTTTAACTCATCGGGGGTGATGCGGTCGCCCTTGACCTGCCGCAGGAAGCGTTCGCGTTCACGCCAGCGGTTCAGGACATAGGCGACGACGCCGGTGGCAAACAGGACCAGAAGATAGCCGCCGAAACGCTGTATGTAAAGATTAGCGCGATCGAGCTGCTTGCCGAAGATGAAGCCGATCCCGGTAAAAGCGCTGGTCCACAGCAGGGCGCCCAGAAAGTCGAAGAGCAGGAAGCGGGGAAAATCGACGCCGACCATGCCCGACAGAGTTGGCGCTGCGGTATTGAGGCCGGGCACAAATTTGCAAATGAGCAGCGTACGGGGCCCGAACTTGGTGAAGGTGGACTCTGTGCGGCGGACGCACGAGTCAGGCTCGAGGGCGATCCGGCAGAGAAGATTGAGTACCACGCCGCCCCGGCGCTTGCCGAAGAAATACCAGAACGTGTCAGCACAGAGTGAAGCCAGTGCCGGAATCAGGGCGGCAAGAGCAAAGTGCATGCGGCCCTGCGCAGCAAGGGCGCCCGCGGCCAGCAGCAGCGGAGCGGCAGGGATCGGCAGGCCTCCCTGCTCGATCAGCACCCAGACGAACAGCAGGAGGTAGCCGTAGTGAATGACGAATTGTAGGGTCTCAGCCACTCACACCAACCATAGCACTGCGGCATGTTGATGCGCTGGCCAAGGGAAAAGTTCCTGGTAAGCGAGCTATCACCGTGACCGGTAGATCCGGCGAGGTTTCGCACGACGCAACCGTTGTGTTATAACCGCCTGTTTCGGCTTTCTCCGCTGAAACTACCCGTAGCGGCCACTCTCACAACCTGTGGCGCATTTCCAGTTCATGGAGGAACGGTTTGGATTTCCAGCTTTCGGATGAACAATTGCAACTGAAGAAGATGGTGCGCGACTTCGCAGAGCGCGAGATTGCGCCCAATGTAATGAAGTGGGACGAACCCGGTACATTTCCGCTGGAAACCATCAAAGAACTGGGCAAACTAGGCTTGCTGGGAACGATTTTCGCGTCCGAGTACGGCGGCGCGGGCATGGGTTATGTCGAATATGTGACCGCCGTCGACGAACTATCCCGTGTGGATGGGTCGGTCGGTATCACGGTCGCTGCGCACACTTCGCTATGCTCTAACCACATCTTTATTGCTGGCAATGAGGAGCAGAGGCGCAAGTATGTTCCCAAGCTGGCCACGGGGGACTTCCTGGGTGCCTGGGGGTTGACCGAGCCGGGCTCGGGCTCCGACGCAGGAGGCGCCCGTTGCAGCGCCGTTCGCAAGGGCGACAAGTGGGTGCTTAACGGTAATAAAACATTCATCACCAATGGACACTATGCGGACGTTGCCGTGGTGATTGCCGTCACCGACAAGACGGCCCACACGCACGGGCTATCCGCTTTCGTAGTAGAGAAGGGAACCAAGGGATTTCGTGCCGGCAAGAAGGAAAACAAACTGGGTCTGCGCGCCAGCGACACCTCGGAGCTGATTTTTGAGGATTGCGAAGTTCCGGCCGAAAATCTTCTGGGGCAGGAAGGCCAAGGTTTCGTCGATGCCATGAAGGTGCTCGACGGCGGGCGCATTTCCATTGCGGCGCTGGGGCTGGGCATGGCGCAAGGCGCGTACGAAGCGGCGCTGAACTACTCCAAGGAGCGCAAGCAGTTTGGCAAGCCGATTAGCGATTTTCAGGCGATTGCATTCAAGCTGGCTGATCTTGCAACCGAGATCGATGCCGCCCGCCTGCTCACCCTTCGTGCGGCGGCCATGAAAGATGCGGGGATGAAGACCACCCTGGAGTCCTCGATGGCCAAGCTCTACACCAGCGAGGTGGCGGTGCGCTGTGCGAATGAATGTGTGCAGATTCACGGCGGGTACGGATTCATCAAGGACTATCCCGCCGAAAAGTTCTATCGCGACGTGAAGCTGTGCACCATCGGCGAAGGCACCAGCGAGATCCAGCGGTTGGTCATCGCGCGGCAAATTCTGAAGGACTAGGCTGGTCGCAAAGGAACGGGAATGGATCGAGAGAGCGAGAACAGCCACGTCCGGGAACTTGTCCGCCGCATCCGCGCAGGGGAGGTGCGAGCTCTCTCTCGCGCCATCTCGACGGTCGAAGACCGGACCAAGAAATCCACCGAACTGCTGAAGGCGCTCTTTCCCTACAGCGGCAACGCTCTCTTGATCGGCGTGACCGGCTCCCCCGGCGCAGGCAAGAGCACTCTGGTAGACCAGGTTGCGCATGAATACCGCAAGCAAGGCAAGACCATCGGCATCGTCGCTGTTGACCCGACCAGCCCCTTCAGCGGCGGCGCGATTCTGGGCGACCGCATTCGCATGCAATCGCATCACGCCGATGCGGGCATTTACATCCGCAGCATGGCGACGCGTGGCTCCTTGGGAGGGTTGGCCAGTACCACTGCCGACGTTGCGACCGTGCTCGATGCCAGCGGTCGCGATCTTGTGATGATCGAGACGGTGGGTGTTGGCCAGGACGAGGTCGACATCGTTCGTCTGGCCGACGTCACCATTGTCGTGCTGGTTCCGGGCATGGGTGACGACGTGCAGACCATCAAAGCGGGCATCATGGAGATTGCCGATATCTTTGTGATCAACAAGAGTGACCGGGATGGCGCCGAGCGGGTAGAGCGCGAGGTCCGCGCCATGCAGTCGCTGGCCGTGCGAAGGGACAATTGGACGCCGCCGATTGTGAAGACGGTCGCCAGTGAGGGAACTGGCATTAGGGAATTGGTCGAAGCCATCGAAGGGTATCGCCAATACTTACAGGAGAGCGGCCGTGCGCAAGCCCGTCGGGTTGAAAACTGGCGTGAGCGTATAGCCGAGATGTTGCGCGACGCCCTGTTCCAACGAGTGCTTTCCTACTACCTGAGCGAAGGCGAAGCGAATCGTTATGCGACAGAAGTTGCCGAACACAAGCGCGACCCGTATTCTCTAGTAGAGAAGATTGTTGACGAATTGGGGAAGCCCGAATGAGCTACATTGACCATCTTGGTGTCGCGGTGAAGTCGTTGGCGGAAGCGAAAAAGTTTTACCAGAACCTTGGCCTGGATGTCATGCCGGAGGAGACGGTCGAGGCGGAGAAAGTGCGAGTGGCGATGGTGCCGGTTGGAGAAAGCCGGATTGAGTTACTGGAGCCAACGTCGCCCGACTCCACGATTGCTCGCTTCCTGGAAAAGCGTGGCGGAGGACTGCATCATGTTGCCCTGCATGTCAGCGATCTCTCCGGCACAGTTGAGCGGCTGAAAGCGGCGGGAACGCGACTGATCTCGGACGACATCAAGATTGGCGCTGGCGGACACCTCTACGTCTTCGTGCATCCATCGAGCACCGGAGGCGTGCTCCTGGAGTTAGTGGAAGACGCTCCTGAAGGCGTCTGACGATGCTGGTCGTCGCAGTCGATACTTCGGGCCGGAAGGGAAGTGTCGCCGTTTGCCGGGGCGATAGCGAAAGCTTCGAAGTGCTGCAATTCACCTCGCTCGAAGGCGGCACATACTCCGCCCAACTGATGCCACGAATCGCCGAAGCTCTCCGGCAGGACAACCTGGAAAAGACGCAAGTGGATGGCTTTGTCGTTGTCTCCGGTCCAGGGTCATTTACGGGGTTGCGAGTCGGCCTTGCGACTTTGAAGGGTTTGTGCGAAGTGTTGCGCAAGCCGCTGGCGACGGTGTCCATGCTGGAGGCTGTCGCGCTACTGCATGGTCGACCAGGCGAGACCGCGACGACCGCATTGGATGCCGGCCGGGGCGAGATTTATGTCGGCGAGTATAGGGTGTCTGCCGACCGCGCTGACATCGTCCGAGAATACATAATCAGGCTGGATGCGTTTGCCGCTGGAGACCATAGCAAGCTCGGCACGCTGCTTACGCCAGACCTCAAAGTTGCAGAGGCATTGCGCACTTCCGGGATCGATATCGATGCCAAGCTGGTTCCTGGAGTTCAGGCCGACGGAATCGGCCGGATAGGATTACGCAAGCTGATTGCAGGAGAAATCGCCGATCCTGCTGTCATCGATGTCAACTACGTTCGCCGGTCGGACGCCGAGATCTTCGCCGAGGGCAGGCATTGACGCTGTGTTAATCCGCCTCGCCACCTCTGATGACCTCCCCGCCATTCGCGCGCTTGAACAACAGACCGAGAACGCCGCACACTGGGCGGAGCGCGAGTACGACGCTCTGTTTGCAAAAGATGCCCCGGCACGAATTGTTCTAGTAGCGCATGACGATCAATCGGTTGCTGCGCAGATTCGCGGTTTCGTAATCGCTCGCTGTGCTGAGCATGACTGGGAAATCGAAAATGTAGTGGTGGCACGTGCGCATCGAAGACTCGGCATTGGTACTGACTTGGTTCGAGAGTTGCTGCTGCGGGCGCGTAACCAAGGGGCCACTTCCGTGCTATTGGAGGTGCGGGAATCGAACCTGGCCGGTCGCAGACTCTATGAAAAGCTTGGATTTAGAGAACAAGGGCGCAGAAGCGACTATTACAATCTGCCGACCGAGGATGCACTCGTGCTCCAGATTTTCGTTGCAGTTTCGTGACAGAGTCCCTTGAACGGCTTCTCTAGGTATGCTAGCGTTTTAACTCTAATCTCTCCGGAGGTCCACTGAATGGCAGCTCAGGTACGTGATCAGCTCCTGTCAAGCAACGATGAGTTCCGCCGCCTGGCGCAAGAACATTCCGAGTACCAACAGCGGCTCGAGAGTTTAATTCAGAAGAAATATCTTTCTGAGGACGAAAAGCTCGAGGAAGTGCGCTTGAAGAAGCTGAAACTCCGCCTGAAAGACCAGATGCAAAGTTTGGAACAAAAATTCCTGACCGACCACCAGGTCGTTTAGTCAACGTTCATCGCCCTCACCCGGCGGTAAAGACCTCAGTCTTCACTGCCAAGGTCAATCTATATACCCCGCCGTCCTCGCGCCGCGTTATATCCTAGGAACATCACTCAAGTCGTTGTTGGGGTATTACTATGACTCGTGCAAAAGGGCATTCTGCGTTCATCCTCATTGGCGCGCTCGTGGTATTGTTCTGGCTCCCATGTTTTGCGTTCGCAGGTAAACCCCTTGCGCCGGCACCCCAAGGATTGTGGGACGGCTCCATCCAATCTCGCGCCGGCCAGGTCACGTTCGGCATCGAACTGAAACGGCAGGACAGTGCGGTAACGGCTGTACTACTGAATGCGACCGATCGGCAGCCGTTCACCAGCGCAGCTTGGGATGGCCAAACCCTGACGCTCCGCTTCGACTATTACGACGGACAAATCACGCTGGATTTCGTTTCACCTCAACGTATGGAAGGCGAGTAT
The DNA here is from genome assembly GCA_963791975.1 of uncultured Acidobacteriaceae bacterium. GTDB lineage: Bacteria > Acidobacteriota > Terriglobia > Terriglobales > Acidobacteriaceae > Bog-257. The sequence goes on from CAWBUJ010000003.1 coordinate 206,493, forward strand.
TCGCGCCAGACAAGCAAGGGCGTGGTACACATTCCAGTGGAGCTGACACCGCACCGTGAGAGTGCGGCGACGAAGTCATGGATCGGGCCGAGCCTGGCAGGCGACTGGCTGTTGCACGAAGAAGGGGCCGAGGGTGCTGAGAAAAACACGCTCACGTCTTTCCAGCAGAAGAACATGGCCGACGCAGACGGCAAGGTGGCGGCGACGGGAATCATGGAGCCGGTCAGCGGGGACACCGGCTTAATGCATGGCACGGTGTTTACCGACGCAAGTGGCCAGGCGCGGTTCCACCTAAGCCGGTTTGACGGCATCCACGTGCTCGCTCTTGACGGCGTGTTTCAGCCCGATGGCAGCCTGAAAGGCCAGATTGGCGGCGTGAAATCCGTGGCAGCATTTACCGCGGAACGGAGCAAGGATGTGAACGCCGCTGACCCGAACAGGTTGGCGGGTAGCCTGACCGGGGTCAAAAACTTGCAGGAGCCATTCCGCTTTAGTGGCGTGGATGGATCCGGAAAGACCGTTAACCAGGATAGCCCCGAGTTCAAAGGGAGGCCGGTAATCGTGGACATCTTCGGCACCTGGTGTCCGAACTGCCACGACGAGGCGCCGCTGCTGGAGCAGCTTTATCGCAAGTATCAAGCGCAGGGACTGGTGATCGTGGGCCTTGCCTACGAATATGTCGACGACGCCGCGCGTGACCTGCGGCAGATTGCCATCTACCGCGATAAATACGGGCTGACCTTTCCCCTTCTGCTGGCCGGTACGACCGATCAAGGTCAGATCGCGAAGACGCTGCCGCAACTGGTCCATTTCGGCGCTTACCCAACGTCGGTATTTCTCGACCGCAAAGGGCGTGTACATGCGATCCATGCCGGCTTCGCCGGTCCCTCGACAGGGGAGAAGTACGAGGAAGTGCAGCAGCACATGGACGAGCTTACGCGCGAAATCGTGGCGGCGTCGGATTAGAGAAGTCCGCCCCAGGCTCTATAATCAAAGCTGCACATGGTTCGTGACGGCATCTATTACGGGCTGGCGTTTTGCGCCGTGGCCGTGCTGGTGGGGTGGTTGACTTTACCGGTACTGGCGGGCATTCCGTTGCTGCTGGCCCTGTTTTTCCTATGGTTTTTTCGTGATCCCGAACGCGCAGTGCCGGCGCTGCCGGGTGCCATCGTGTCGCCTGCGGATGGCAAGGTGACGGACGTTTCTGTGGTGGACCAGAATGGCCGGCAGCAGACTCGTATCAGCATTTTTCTGAACGTGTTCAACGTGCACGTCAATCGCGCTCCCATTGCCGGCGTAATCACAGACGTGCAATACAGGAGCGGAACCTTTCACAACGCGATGGGCGCCGCCTCGGCTGAACTCAACGAGCAGAATGTCGTCACGGTGGAAGGAGAGGGCGGAACGGTAATCTTTAAGCAGATTGCAGGACTGCTGGCTCGCCGTATTGTGTTTACTAAGAAGGTGGGCGACCATGTAGGCCGAGGCGAGCGGGTGGGGCTCATAAAGTTTGGTTCGCGGGTGGACGTGCTCTTCTCCGCCGACGCCGAGATGCAGGTGCAGATGGGCGACAAGGTCAAGGGCGGATCGAGTGTTCTGGCCTTGGCCCAGCCCAAAGCGGTTGCGTCGAACTTACAAGATGCCATGGAGGTGCGATGAACGAGGACCTCCTTCATAGTCATCAGGATCCTAGCACGCCCCGGCGGGCCCGGAAGGGACTGTACATTCTCCCTTCCATGTTCACCGCCGGCAACATTGCGGCGGGCTATTACGCAATCTCGCAGGCGATCCTCGGCACGGCGGCCGCGCCGTGGCATTTTGACCAGGCGGCTAAGGCAATTGGTATCGCGATCGTCCTCGATTTCTTTGACGGCGGTATTGCGCGCGTGACCAATACTGCGAGTCCGTTTGGGCGGGAACTGGATTCGTTGGCTGACGTGATCGCGTTCGGCATCGCTCCGGCGATCCTGGCCTGGAGTTGGGGTTTTCGCATGTTGCCGCTGGCTGGAGACTCCGATATTCGCGCGCGAGTTGTCCAGTTGGGGGCGATCGCCACGTTCATTTTCCTGCTGGCCGGAGCGTGCCGGCTGGCGCGGTTCAATATCCAGGTCAATCCGCAGCCTTCGAACCCCGGCCGTCCGGGCCGGAAATACTTTGTGGGCATGCCGATTCCGGCAGGCGCTGGGGCGGTCGCGGCGGTGGTGCATTTGGTCCAGGGCAATCCGCTGCAAATTTGGTGGCTTTCCATTGGATGGGGCGTGTTTGTCTTTGCAGTCGCGTTCCTGATGGTCAGCACCTGGAGGTTCTTGAGCCTTAAGGGCGTCAACTTCCGCCAGCCCCAGAATTTTCGTTGGCTCATCGTTATTGGCGCCGTAATCGCCCTGATCTGGTTTTCTTCGCAATACGTGCTATTCCTGCTGGCGCTGGTGTACATCCTTTCCGGGGTGCTGGCGCGGCTGTCATTTGTCTTCCGTCGGTCCACGGTGCCACCTACTCCGCCACAAGACGAGGTATCTCACGCCTGATGAAGAATGAATCCATCGATACCACCCGAGGTCGTAGCGACGGCGGACACTGGGGCGGAATGTTCCGTGTAGCGATCATCGGCGCCGGGACCCTGAAGGGCCGGGAAGTGAAGGACGTGCTCACCGATCGCAATTTTCCTGCACAGGATATTCGCCTGCTCGACGATGACGAATCGCTTGGCCAATTGGAGGCGGTGGGCGAAGAGCCAAACTTTATCCGCAGTGTGCTGCCTGAGCACCTCGAGAACGTGGACTTTACGTTCTTCGCCAGCGATGAGCACTTCACGCGCACGACTTGGCCCATGGCGCGCGAGTCCGGCAGCGACATTATCGATCTGTCCTACGGACTTGAGAATGAGAAAGGTGTCCTTCTGCGCGCCCCGTGGATTGAACGCGAACTCAGCATTCCTCAAAAAGTGGATTTTGCCGTCACTCCTGTCACCATCGCGCATCCCGCCGCCGTGGTGCTAGCTCTGTTGCTGCTCCGCGCGCAAAAGGCAGGCTGCATAACGCGAGCGATCGTTACGGCCTTTGAGCCCGCTTCCGAGCACGGCAAGCGAGGCATGGATGAACTGCATGAACAGACCGTGAACCTGCTTTCCTTCCAACAGCTTCCCAAGGGCGTCTTCGATTCGCAGGTAGCCTTCAATCTTCTGGACCGTTACGGGGAGCACTCCCAGCCGTCGCTTGAGTCGGTGGAAAGCCGCATCCGACGCCACTTCCAGAGTCTGGTGAGCGATCGGGTGCCCGTACCTTCGTTGATGCTCTTGCAGGCGCCCATATTTCACGGCCATGCGTTTTCGCTGTACATTGAACTGGAGCAACCCGCACAAATCGAGGAACTGACGGCGGCGCTTTCCGGCGAGCATGTGGATGTGTTGCAGGGAGGGGAAGAATCGCCGAGCAACGTGAACGCCGCCGGCCAGGAGCAGATACAAGTGTTTGCGCGAAGCGATTTCCAAAACTCAAGAGGATTCTGGATTTGGGCCGCTTCCGACAATCTGCGGGTAGCTGCGCTAACCGCCGCCGAATGCGCGGAGAGCATGATTGCAGCGCGGCCGCGCGGTACAGTGCAATAATGGCCTTCCGATTCAGTCGCCGGCAGGCCGCAACCTGGGTGACTGCTGTGCTGCTCGCGACTGCGGGCTGCGGATACCACACCAGCGCTCACGGCGTCCGTCTGCCGGCGGACATGCACACAATATATGTGCCGGCCTTTATCAATGCTACGCACACCTATCGCATCGAAGAGCTACTGACCGCCGCCGTCGTTCGTGAGCTGCGCAGCCGGACCAATTATCGGATTGTGACCAGCAATGAGGGTTCGCAGGACGCGACACTCACCGGGACAGTCATCTCCACGGCGATTGCTCCCTTGACGTATAACTCTCAGACGGGGGGCATTTCGTCATCGCTGGTTTTCGTTACCATGAAGATTGCCTTAGTAAGCCGCGGCGGTAAGACTTTGTGGGACGATCCAAACCTGCTCTATCGCGAGCAATATCAGATCGCGAACAACGGAAAGAACTTTTTCGAAGAGGAAAGTCCTGCTCTGGACCGCCTGGTGTCGGACTTCGCGCAAACCCTGGTTAGCGACATGCTGGAGGCGTACTAGATGCGTAGCTTCGCAGCTTCAGACCGCTTCGTCGCCGACGTTAAGGCTGGCAAAGTGGCCGCGGGTTATGTCTTCGTCGGCGATGAGGCGTTCTTCCGCAAACGCTGCCGCGAAGCTGTCCTGCAACATCTGGTACCTGCCGATGTACGCGAGCTGAGTGTTTACGACATGGACCTGGGCGAGACAGACTTGCGGCAGGTTCTCGACCGCGCCCGGACGCCGTCGCTGATGTCCCCCTTCCAGGTGTTCTTCATTCGCGGGGTTAAGAGCCTCTACGGCCGCGGAAAACACGACGACGAATTTTCCGCCATAGCCGGGTATTTCAGGGACCCGAATCCCGATGCTTTGCTAATTTTTGTCGCCGATCACATCAGCATTCCGGCCGACGCGCGCCGCATGGAGTTGACCGATAAAGAGCGCTACGAGCGCATTCGTGAGACTCTCGGGGAGTACTGCGCCATCCTCGAATTCGCTCGCGTTGATGAAGGCGACGCGGTGAAGTGGGCCGTCGAAACCGCCGGCCACGAAGAGGTGAAGCTGGATGCCGAGGGCGCGCGCGAACTGGTGGACTCCCTGGGCGGCGATATGATGATGGTCGCCAATGAGCTGGAAAAGTTAGTCATGTTCGTCGGCGAGAAGAAACGCATCACGCTGGGCGATGTCGAGACCCTTGTGCTGGCGGCAAAGCAGCGCTCGTTTTATGAATTGACCGACGCTATCTCAGCTCGCGACCGGGCGCGCGCACTGGCGGTGCTTGATGCCATTCTGAGCACAGGGGACGGCGAAGATGCGGCCATCGGCCATCTGTACATGCTGTCGCGCACCTTCCGGCAGATGCTGGTCATTCTGGAACGCAATGTGCGCGATTCCCGTGCGCTATGGCAGGCACTATGGCAGGGCTTCCGGATACCTCCATTCGCTGCTGAGGACATCATTCGTCAAGCGCGGCGCTACAAATCACGCCGCGAATTGACAAGCGCCATTCGTCGCGTGGCGCGTGCCGATCTCTCTCTTCGCTCCAATCCTCCCAGCAAGCGGCTCATTCTGGAGAACCTCGTCCTCGACCTGACCGCCGAACCAAAACTGCACAACGAGGCAGCCGGACTGCAAGAACAGATCCCCGTGTGAGCGTTTCCCGGTAGGTGTTACGCACCAAAGAGAGTAGGCTGGTTTCGTGTGGAAGCGCCCGGCTTCAGTCCACTGCAATGCGTCCCAAGACCAGGTCCGGAGGGACTATGGACCTCGAGGCTTATCTACGCCGGATTGAATACGACGGACCACGCGAACCATCCGCCTTTACGCTGCGCGCCCTGCACCGTCAACATCTGTTCACGGTCCCCTTCGAGAACCTGGACATCCCTCTGAAGATTCCAATCCGCCTGGATCCTGGGCTGCTCTACGACAAGATCGTGGTTCGCCGGCGTGGCGGCTTTTGTTACGAACTGAATGGTTTGTTTTGTGAGTTGCTGACCGCAATGGGCTTCCAGGTCTGCATGCTCTCAGCCCGCGTGCGCCGCGACCATGGCGGCTTCGGCCCGGAGTTTGATCATATGCTGCTGAGAGTTCAACTGGACGACCCGTGGCTGGTCGACGTGGGCTTTGGGGATTCCTTTGTCGATCCCATCATCTTTCGCGCCGGAGGCGCCGATCAGGTGAACGGTTACCGCTACGTTGTTTCGGCCTCAGGCGCCGAGTGGCAGCTGCTTCGCGAGGATCGCGGGGGCCAAGTCCCGTTGTACTGCTTCCGCGATGCGCCGCGCGAACTCGCCGACTATGGGGAGATGTGCCAGTTCCATCAAGACTCCCCGGAGTCCCATTTCACCAAGAGCTGGATTTGCAGCAAGGCGACTCCGGACGGTCGCATCACTCTGGCCAACATGCGGCTGATCATTACCCGCGGCGGAACGCGGGATGAGCGCGATCTCGCCACGGAAGCCGAGTTGCGCCGCTGCCTGCGGAATCAGCTCGGAATTCAGCTACCGGAATCCATCGATCTGTCGGCGCTGTGCGGTTAGCCGCCCCAGGCCGTCTTGAAACCCAGCTTCGCGGTCGAGATTGGTGTTAGGCTTGGCTATGGCACTCTTTGCGGTACGTTGTCCCGTGTGTAGAGGCGATCAGTTTCGCGCTTCCCCTTCCGAGGGATGGGTGGAGAAGTATCTGCTGGTATGGTTTTTCATTTGTCCGGTCCGTTGTACGGCCTGCGAGAAACGGCGCCTGGTGCCCATATTCCAGAAATTGGTGACCGCGCCCAACGATTGGCGCTGAGCGGCGCAGTCAGCAATTGCAAGGCCTCGCGCCCTATTTCTTCTCCTGCACGTCTACGCTGGCAACAGTAGTGTCCCATTCCAACTTGAGCGTCGCGGAATCGCCGGACGTCTTGTCGAACGAGATCGTAAACTGCTCCAAGGGAGACGACGGCTGCGTCACCTTCATGTCGACGCGCGCCAGGTCCTGTCCTTGGTTATATTGTGTGCCCCACTGCCCGGTCTGCTTGTTGATGATCAACTTCCAACCATTTGCGCCCGGCAGGGTGTACAGCGTATAGCTGCCCGCCGGAACACTGGCTCCGCCGATGGCCAGGTTAACGTCGGTCTTGAGGCTGGTGGCGGCGTTGGCTCCAGTGCGCCAGACCTGATCGTAGGGAACCAGTCCGCCGAAGATTTTGCGCCCCCGCACGAAAGGACGGCTGTATTGGATGGCGACCGTCTTCCCGTCGGCAAACGTAAGGCTGGCCTCGCCCGGGGGACTCGCCGGTTTGTTTGGCTGCGCCGCCAGAATCCCAGCTGGTAAGGCGATGGCGATCGCTACGAGTACCCATAGACCGTTCTTTCGCATTGCACTCTCCTCCGGAAACTGCGAGCTATATCGCTCGGCGTTGTTGTTCTATTATTCACGCCCGCGCGGCGGGATACAATCGGACTCATGAGTGTCTTGGACGAACGGCGTGCAGAACTGGATCACTATGAGTTCATGATGGGTGTGCCGCGGGGACGCCTCGCGGTTGCCTTGGATGTCCTGACCGATGCGCTCACGATGGTCGGCCAGCATGGCGTGTATTGCCAGAGCGCGCGGCAGCCCGGCAAACCAGCCATGGACGTACAGATCGTGATGAAGGGTATCGTCGATGCCAAAGAACTGATTTCCTCGGTGATGGACGAGTTGCGCGGCCGTAGGGAGGGAGAAAGGGAGTAGCCGCTGGCGCGGGGCCGAAACTGTTCTGTGCTAAACTTCATCCAACCAGAGGCTGAGGATGAATACCGTTCTACGCAAAATGCTGTTCGTGGACCTGATCAAAGGTTTGAAGGTCACGTTTCGCAATCAGGACCCGAACGAAGCCATCACCGAGCAGTACCCGCTGCAGCGGCCGCAAGTAGCCGAGCGCTTTCGCGGCGCGCCTCGCCTCAACAACAATCCCGATACCAACGAGACGCTATGCATCGCTTGCGACCTCTGCGCCGTGGCGTGTCCGGAGAACTTGATCGTGGTGGGCAGCGAGCGTAACGAAAAGACCCGCCGCAAGGAACTCACCGAATTTACCTATGACCTGAGCCGCTGCATGTTCTGCGGTCTTTGCGAGGATGCCTGCCCGGTGGACGCACTCGAACTTACCCAGGATTTCGAGATGGCGAACTACAGCCGTGAAGGACTTATCTGGAACCGGGAAACCTTGGAGAAGGGCCCCCAGCCCAACGCGTATCGGCGTTAGGCTTCGACCTGCGCCTATTTCTCTGGAATACGGCTATGTGCCACTTACTCGAAGATCAATATTGCCGCCGCGATTACCGTCGTCCACCTTTCGCGCTTGTCCCCCACGGCGCTCTGGGTGATGTTGGCCGTGCGCACAATCTTGTTGGATAGCCGATAGACTTCCTTTTTTTCGTCCCATGACTTGTCGGCATCGAATTCCACATCCAGCGTCGTGGCCAGCATCTCAGCCGCAAGCTCTTCCGCGTAGTCTCCGGCCACGTCATCGGTTTCGCCGAAAGAATGGTGCTCGCTCAAATAGCCGTAGGTACTGCGGTCGGCGGGGATGGCCACTCCGATGGAAGCGGCCGTCAGGCGATGCGGCTCGCGCGTGGAGTTCTCCGCTACCACCGCGAAAGTGACCTCTCCCGGCGACAAGTACGCCAGCCCATCCTTGCGGGGAATAAGCTTGCAATCGGGAGGAAAAATAGACGACACACGCACCAGGTTTTGGGCGGCAATGCCCGCGTCGCGCAGCGCCAATTCAAAAGAGGTGAGCCGTTCTCTATGTTTCCCCACACCTTTGGTGAGGAAGATCCGCTTAGGGACCATGTCTTTCGCCAATTTGCAGTCTCCAAAAGAAATTCTGATGTAACCGAATCGTTAAAAATATCACACGCGCACGAGCCGATTGTGTGAAAACAAGATTAAAGAACAGGAATTCAGCAAATTTCCGCCCGGCTCAACGCGCGCCGCTGGCGACCGGCGCCACCTGCTTCAATTTCACAGCAATGTCGATGAACGCCAGGGCCGCGCGGCTGAGCGCCTTGTCTTTGCGGAAGACCAGGGCCAGTTCGCGTTGAATGCTGGCGTCTGCCAGGATCAGCGCGGCCAACGCTTTGGCTTGCAGGTCCTCAACGACGTGAGAACGCGGGATGAACCCGACTCCCACATCGGCCGCGACAAACCGCTTCAGCAATTCGCTAGAGTCCAGCTCCATAGACACTATAGGTTTCAGGCGGCACTCGTGAAACAGCGTCTCCAGCGCATCGCGAGTGCGGCCGACCTTGGGCAATAGCAGTGGGTACTCCACAACTTCGGCTACCGTCGCTTTCTTCTTCCCGGCCAAGGGGTGATGCGGCGGTGTAATCACGATCAGCTCGTCGCGATGGATGGACACCACCGTCAGCCGCTTGTCTGGCACCGGCATGGACACGAAACCGAAATCGCAAGAGTTATCGATGATGGCTTCCAGTATCTTGTTGTGCTCCAGCCGCTTCACGCCGACGCCGACACTCGGGTATTGACGCTTAAACTCGGCGAACACCTCTGGCAGGATGTGCAAGCAGGTGCCTTCGTTGGCCGAGACCACGATCTCGCCGCGCGGCACCCGGTGCATCTCCGCCAGAGCGACCAGCATGATGCGGCGCTGTTCCAGGTTCTCCTCGGCATACTTCTGGAAGACCTTGCCGGCTGCGGTCATCGCCACCTTGCCGCCGCTGCGGTCCAATAGCTTTGCGCCCACCTCCTCCTCCAGCGCGCGGATCTGGGACGAAATAGCAGGCTGGGTGCGGAAGCGCCGCTCGGCAGCCCGCGAGAAACTGCTGAGCCGGGCCACCTCCAGAAATGTCTCAAGCTGATCGAAATCCATAAGGCTGTAATTGGTGAATAGCGGTTAGCAATTAGCCGAACTGCACCCGGGGGCCCCGATCTTGCAGCCTTTTATGCCTGGGCAAATTTCAATCCCTGTCGGGAAGACGAGAACTCCGTCGTGCCGACCTCCAAAATCGCTAAAAGGGTCATTTTGATTCTACGCGAGCGGGTACTTGGTTTGCAGAATCATGCACTTGAGGGCTGTATAACCTTCTCTTATCGCCGCCATAAGAATATTATATTAGGCGGCTATTCCGGCGGCACGTATTCTCTAACGTTAGCTGTTGGGCGTTCGCCTGTGGCCACGACCTTTCCCCAACAATGTATTTTGCACTTCGGAATTCCTACCCCCGAAGATTGTGCCGCTCCACGGCTGAAGCTTATGGAGAAGCGGGCACGACGTTCGCATAAAGTTCAAACCGCAATTCAAACCGTGCCCTCGTGGGCAAGGCAGCGCATGCTGCAGTAAAGGAGAACTAGTATGGCTGATACCAAGCCTGATCCAAAGGCGGTCATGGCGTTCGTCAAAGAGCACAACGTGCAGATGCTCGACCTGCGCTTCACCGATATACCCGGTCTGTGGCACCACGTTTCCTATCCCATCGGGCAACTCAGCGAATCGTCATTCGAGGAAGGTTTCGGCATGGACGGCTCGTCCATTCGCGGCTGGGCGGCTATTCACGAGAGTGACATGCTTCTCATTCCCGATGCCGGTACGTACATCCTTGATCCCTTCTGCGAAGCGCCCACATTGGTGATGGTGTGCGACGTCATCGACCCCGTCACCAAGCAGCGTTATGACCGCGATCCGCGTTACATCGCCAAGAAGGCCGAAATGTACCTCGTATCCACCGGAATGGCCGATACCGCGTTTTTCGGGGCCGAGGCCGAGTTTTTCATCTTCGACAATGTTCGCTTCGACCAGAACGAGCACGAAGGGTACTACTTCATCGACGCCGAGGAAGGCCGCTGGAACTCAGGCCGGGTGGAGAACAATCTCGGCTATCGTCCGCGTTATAAGGAAGGCTACTTCCCAGTTCCGCCGACCGATCATTATCAGGACCTGCGCACCGAGATGGCGCTCACCATGCAAAGCTGCGGGTTGGTGGTCGAGTGTCACCACCACGAAGTCGCAACCGGAGGCCAGACCGAGATCGACTTGAAGTTCGACTCGCTCATCAAGTCCGCCGACGGCATGATGCTCTACAAGTACATCGCAAAGAACGTTGCCAACCAGTACGGCAAGACCGTGACTTTCATGCCCAAGCCGCTCTTCCAGGACAACGGCAGCGGCATGCACACTCACCAATCGTTGTGGAAGGATGGCAAGCCGCTCTTTGCCGGCGATGGATACGCTGGAATGTCGCAACTGGCGCTGTGGTACATCGGCGGACTGATTAAGCACGGTCCGGCGCTGTCGGCCATCATCGCCCCCACCACCAACTCCTATAAGCGCCTGGTTCCGGGCTTTGAAGCGCCGGTAAATCTGGCATATTCGCGCCGCAACCGCTCTGCGGCATGCCGCATTCCGATGTACTCGGCCTCCCCCAAAGCAAAGCGCGTGGAGTTTCGCCCCCCCGACCCGAGTTGCAATCCCTATCTGGCGTTCTCCGCCATGCTGATGGCCGGACTCGACGGCATCGAGAACAAGATCGATCCCGGCCAACCGCTCGATAAAGACATCTACGATCTCGGTCCGGAGGAGTTGGCCAAGGTGCCCTCCATGCCGGGATCGCTGGAGAGCGCGTTGGATGAGCTGGCTCGCGACTACCAGTTCCTGCTCAAGGGAGACGTCTTCACCGAGGAGATGCTTAATACATACATCGACTATAAGCGCGAGAAAGAAGTCAACGCCATACGCTTACGTCCGCACCCTTACGAGTTCCAGATGTATTACGACATCTAGCTAGATCTAGGTTGCTTGAAATCAGCCCGCTCACCGAAACGAGGAGATGTGTCGTGTAATCAGTCCACGGCCGCGCAGCCGTCGCGCCTGGACAACGCTCCATACAATACAACCCACGGCAACCGGAAGCAGCCACGCGCCGTCAAGTTTAAGGGCCAGATTCAAGCCGGAAAGCCCGAGCAGCGGCGAGTATGGTCCTAAGTACTGAAACGCATGCGCTGGGTCGTTCATCCGCTGTAATAGGTACAGCAGTCCGAGAAAAGCCAGAGTTCCCGCAAAAATAGAGGCCGGATGGAAGCGCCACATACTCCAAAAAGGTGCATCGGTTGCCGAGTACAGAATATCGTCAATTGCGGCAATCAGGGCGCAGCCGAATACCCCTGCGATGGCGAAAGCCATGCCGGTGTGATCGTCCTGGCGGCGCTCTTTACGTCTTCTCCCCATCCGGATCCTTAGGGCGCCGCAATTTGGAAGCGCAGGACCGACTGTGCGATGCGGTATTGGTATTTTGCGGCGGCGAACTGGATCTGCGCTTCGGTCTGAGTCAGTTGTGCCTGGCTGAGTTCGACAATCGAACTGAGCCCTAGGTTGTAGCGAGTCTGCGACAAATCGACTGCCAGGTTGGCCTGGTCCACAAACTGTTGCGAGACACCGATGCGGTTGTATGCGGTGATGGCATTGAGCCAACTGGTGCGAACGTCGTTGGCGATGCGGTCCTTCAGGTCGCGAAGCTGCTCTGCGGCGGCCTGAGCCCGCAATCCCGCCTCCCGCGAGCGGGCGGGGTAGAGAAAGCCGTTGAAGATGGGAATGTTGACATTCACTCCGATGGCGCCATACCAGGATGTGAACGGGGAGATGCCCGCAATCGAATTGCTGTAGGGAGTGCGGCCGACCACTCCCAGCGCCTCAATCGAGGGCAACATCAGGTAGCGTTCGGCCTTCTGAAAATGCTGGCTTGCCTGGTATTCGTAGCCTTGCGAGGCAATTTCCGGGCGGTTGCTGAAGGCTTCGTCCTGCAACTGAGCGACCGCGTCGGGCGGCGGCTTCAACTCGGTCTCGGTATCGACGAGATCTAAGGGCTGTTGCCCGGTGTAGCCCAGGACTTGGGACAGAGCCGACAGCGCAGCCTGGTAATTGTTCTGCGCGTCCAGCAGGAGAAGCTTGGCCTGGGCCAGGTTTGCATCGGCAAAGCTGACATCAAGCTGGGAGCGCAGCTTGTTCTGATACAAGGCTGTAATCTGATCAGAGACGAGCCGCCGGGCATTTACCGTCTGCTCGGCGACTCTTTGCAGGGCCAGGGTCTGGAGGGCGTTATAGAAAGCCTCGTCGACTGCAAGCTTTATCTGGTCGGCGGTGGCTACGGCGTTCATGTCAGCGGCCTTGGCACGCAGCGCCGCGGTTGCCACCAGGTTATTGGTCCGGCCAAAGTCGGTGATCAGTTGCGATAAGGTAAGGCCACCGGCAGCGCGCTCGTAGACGATCGGGTTGTTGAGATTGCCCGCCGCGATGCGCGATCCTTCCTTCGGCTTGACCGCCGTCAAGCTGCCGTAGATCGTCGGATAGTAGGCGGCCTGTTGTTCCCGGGTAACCTGCCGGGAGGCCAGATAGAGCAGTCGGTAGACCGAGATTTGGGGATTGTTCTTGAGCGCCAGCGTCTCGGCATCTTGCACGCTCAAGCGTAAATGGGTGCCGGTCGTGGGCAGCTGAGCTGGCACCTGTCCTGGCGGCGCCGACGGGTTGGGCGCCGAGGATGTTTGTGCCGCAGGCGTCCCCGTTTGCGGGTAAGACATTGCAGGCGTCGGCGGCGCGGTTGTCTGCGCGGCGAGTGGTGCGATGGCCAACCCAACCACTACCACAATCTGGAGTCTCTTGCGTCTCAAGCCTGCACCTCCTGACCAGGTCGGTGCTCTTCCTTACGATGAATCAACAGATAAGCAGCCGGCACCAGGAAGATGGTGACCACGACGGAAACCACCAGGCCGCCGATGATGGCCCGTGCCAGGGGCGCATACTGTTCACTGCCTGCCTCCAACGCCAGCGCCATGGGAACCAGGCCCAGGATGGTCGCCAGCGAAGTCATGAGGATCGGGCGCAAGCGCACGCGGCACGCCAGCGAGACCGCATCGCTGATAGGCATCCCTTGTCGCCGGTAAATGCGAGTAACGTCCACAATCAGAATGCTGTTGGAGACCACGATTCCGGTCATCATGATTACTCCCATAAGCGACATGATGTTGAGCGTGGTGCTCGTCAGCAAAAGGAAAAGAATGACCCCGGTAATGCCGGGCGGTATCGCCAGCAGGATGATGAAGGGATCGACGAACGACGCGAACTGCGCCATCAAAATGAGGTACACCAGCACGATGGCGAGCAGCAGGCCGAAGCCGAAGCTCTTGAACGATTGCTGCATGGCGAGCACCGATCCGCGCACTTCCACGCGTACATTGGGGGGGAGTTTGGTGTCCTTGATAATGTTCTGGACGTCCTTCGACACCGAGCCGAGGTCTTCACCCTTGGGCGCGACATAGACGTCAATGACTCGGAAGAGTTGATAGTGGTCAACCTCGGTGGGAGTGTTGATCATCTTGATGTCGGCCACGTTCTCCAGCGCGGTCGTGTTGTCGTTGGTCTTGGCCTTAAGAGGAATCTGCTTGAAGTCCTCCATGGTCATGGCGCCTAGTTGGTGATTGGTGTACTGGACGGTCAGAAAATAGTTGTTCCCGCTCTGGGGATCGACCCAGTATCCGGGTGCGATCATGCCGTTGGAGTTGAGGGCGGTGGTCACGTTGCGTACCACGTCGCTGGCGGTCAGGCCCAGCCGCGCCGCCATTTCCCGCCGCACATCGAGCTGGATCCCTGGATAGTCGAGGTCCTGAGGGATCAGCACGTCGCTGACATCGCGCAAGCTCCGCGCGCGATTGGCGATCGCCGCCGCCACTTGGTAAGCGGCCTGTTGGTTGTTGCCCGCCACCTGGATGTCGATCGGCGCCGGCATGCCTGCGTTGATCACCGAATCCACCAGGCCTCCCGTCTGGAAGTAGGTGGACAGTGCCGGCAAATCGGAGGCGAGTTTCCGTCGTACCCGGTCCATGTCGGTAAATGTGGGGACCTTGTGGTCTTCATGCAGACTCACCTGCACAAAGGCTGTATGTTGCGCGCTGTTGCTGGTGTAAATGGCCGATAGATCGGCATTCACACCGATGTTCGACACAATCATCTTCAGGTCGTGCTCAGGAATGACCGAACGAATGTCGTTCTCCACGCGAGCAATGTATTGGTTTGTCACTTCCAGCCGAGATCCGGTCGGAGCTTTCACGTTAATGATGAACTGTCCGGGATCGGTTCGCGGGAAGAAGGCAACTCCCAGCAGCGGGAACAGAGCCAGGCTGATCAAGAAGCCGCCCAGGATGACTACCAACGTCGCTCCCGGCCGTCGCAGGGTCTTGCTCACCGCCATGTCGTAATGCATCAGCATCTGGTCGTATCTGCGATTGAAGTCAGATACCAGCCGTTCGAATACCGATTTACGTTGGTGATGGCCCACCTGGCCGTGGGGCGAGCGAATGAATCGCGCGCAGAATAGTGGCACAACCGACATCGCCACCAGGTAGGACGCAGCCAGCGCCGAAACCACCGCCAGCGCCAGGGCCACGAATAGATAACGGCTGATGCCGTAGAGAAATAGCACCGGGAAGAACACAATCGCGGTGGTGAATGTGGCCGCCAAAACCGCCAGGGCGACTTCCTCGCCTCCGCGTTCTGCGGCCGTCACCGAGTCTTCGCCCTCCTCCATGTGGCGGAAGATGTTCTCCAGCACCACCACCGAGTTGTCGATGACGCGCGAGAGCACGAGCGCCAGTCCGCCCAGCACCATGGTGTTGATGGTGCCGCCGAAGGCATTCAGCAGCAGGAAAGCTGCCAGCACCGACAGCGGAATCGACAGCAGAACAGAAACCGTGCCGCGAATCGATCCCAGAAAGATCAACACCATGGCCGCCGTCAGCAGCAGGCCAATCACAATCTCGCGGATGACGTTGACGATGGCTGTCTTTACGTACTGCGACTGGTCGAAGACCACGGTCGCGATCAGGTTCTTGGGAACATCGAGTAACTGCTTGACGCGGTCGCGGACGCCGTCGACGATCGCGATGGTGTTGCTGTTACCTCCCTGCTTCAGGATGGGCAGATACACCGACTTCTGGCCGTCTACGCGCACGAGGTTGTATTGAATAGCGGAGGAATCTTCCGCGTGGCCGATGTCGGCGAATCGCATAACACCGTTGCCGATTGCCTTCAGGGGCACATCGTTCATGTCCTTGGTGTCGGGGAACTGGCTGTTGCTGTAAATGTTGTAGTCTCGTGGACCGATGCGCACGTCGCCTGCGGGAAGGATCGCGTTGGCGTCATTCACGGTGTGGACAACGTCCATCGGACTAAGTTGTGCGGCCTGGAGTTTGACTGGGTCCACGTAGAACTGTATCTGCCGGTACTTGCCGCCGTAGGGTTGGGGGACCGAGGCGCCGGGGACGTTGGCGATCTGGTTGCGAACATTGAATTGGCCAAGATCATGCAGTTCGGTCTCGTTGAGTCCTTGGCCTTTCAGCGTGACCAGGCAAACCGGAAGGCTGGATGCGTCGAACTTCAGCACCACGGGCGGAAGCGTGCCCTGCGGTAAGCGACGGAGATCGGCCATGGCTAGATTGGCGATTTCGCTGACTGCTGCGTCCGCATCAGTGCCCGGTTGAAAGTAAACCTTGATCAGGCTCACGCCGGTTAGCGACCGCGACTCGATGTGATCGATGTTGCTTCCCAGAGTGAAGAAACGTTCGAAGGTATCTGTGATATCGGCTTCGATTTGCTGCGGAGGCATCCCACCGTAGAAGGTCGCCACCACGACCACTGGTAGCTTGATCTCGGGAAACAGATCGACCGGCATGCGCGCCGTGACCGCAACGCCGACCACCAGGATCATCAGGCACAGCATGAAAATGAAAAACGGATATCGAATGGAAAAAGTTGGCATGAGCTACTCCTCGTTCCCGCCCATGCGCAGTGGGGCGGTCTCTTTGGGTTGCACGAGCTCACCTTCCCGATAGGCGACCAGGTTGCCGATGATGACTCGGTCGCCCTCCGACAGACCGGAGAGGATCTCCACATCGTTCGAGCCTTCGATACCCGTGCGCACTTCGCGTTTCTGGACCCGGTTCCGGGCATCTACAAGCAGGACAGTGCTGCCGTTCGTGCCTGGCTGGACGGCACCGACGGAATGGTTAACGCATTCGCCTGTTGTCCCGCGAGCAAGGTCACATCGGCGTACATTCCGGGCTGGAGATGGTAGTTGGAGTTGGGCACGTCAATTTCAACTTGCATGGTACGGGTCGAAGGATCCAGGGCATCGGTGAAGCGGGCGACTTTACCGGTGAAGTGTTCGCCGGTCGCCTGCACACGGACATCGGCGGAATCGCCGATTTTGACTTTCGCGGCAATCGATTCGGGCACCGGAATGCGCAGACGCAAGATATTGACTTGCGCCACGGTTACCACGGGCAGCCCGCTGCTGTTGGAGGTCCCTGCCTGCACCAGGGCGCCGGTATCGGAGAAGCGCCAGGTCACCACGCCGTCGTAGGGAGCCGTGATTCTGGCATAGTCGAACAGCGCGGCGTAGTGCTGCTGGTTGGCCTTGGCAGCCTCCAACTGCTGTTTGGCCGCAGCCAGCGCCGACTTGGCGGCCTCCACTTGCGCCTGCGAGGAACGGTCCTTGGCCGTAGCATCGTCAAGCTCCTGCTGTGCGATCAATCCCGGCCGCGCCTTGTCGGTATTGACCAGCCGTACTGCATTGGCGTGCAACGCTACGTTGTCGGCCTCGGCGCGCAAGACGTCGCTTTGCGCCCGCTGGATCTCTTCTTCCGCGTGATGCACTGCTGCTTTCGCTTCGTCGACCTGAGCAACCAGCTCGGGGACTTCCAATACCGCAAGCACCTGTCCCTGGTGAACATGGTCTCCGATGTCGACGTAAATATTGCGGATGTAGCCGGCTACCTTGGCGTGCAGTTCTACGTTCTGGTAGGGGACAAACTGGCCCGCTATCGAAAGCGAATTGGCGATGGTCTGGCGCTTTGCTACCGCAACAGCGGCGTAAGGGGTAGTTTCGTTGTTTGCGTGAGCCGCAGCCGGCGAACCGGCTCGTGCTCGCCTTGCCAGGAGAGCGGCAACAAGCAGACAGACAACGACCAGTGCCAACACAAGAAACTTGTGCCAACGGCGAAGCTGCATGAACTTCCTCTTTCCCGCTGAGCGGTTTGGCTGGACCGGGATACCGTTCAGCGTGAACTGTTTAACGGATGAAGACCGGAATCAGGGACAAAAATGGCCGAGAGAATCAGGCTACGAAGGGAGGAGGCCGAAGAAAACGATGCATCTGTCGGAGAGGGAGGTTGCTTGGGTGCGGTGTTACCGATGCGTGTTGGACCTGTATCTCCCGATGGAGAAAGAGCCCGAACAGACATAAGACGGCCATCCAGAACAGCACGCCACTGCCTTGTCAATCGCTGGACCTCCATCTTTTGCCCGCTGAACCACAACTTGGAAGCGGTGCTCGGCGTTAGCTTCGCCGGTCCGCCGCCGCTGTAAACCGCAGTTTTCGCGTGCAACGCAAACATGAAGACGAGAACGCACGGGCCAGTAACAGCGCGCGCCTCAGCTTCTCGTTGTTCATGATTCCAAGGTTCACAGGCGACAAGAACCTACACCGACACCATTACTATACGTGAGAACCCCGGATTTGTGAGCGGGTTGCGCCAAAAAATGCCATCCTTCAGCTGAATACTCCTCCGGATAGGCTGGCTTGGGTCAATAGGAAACTGCATCTCACTGATGAATCAGCGCGGCTTGCCGATATTCATGGACAGGGAAGGTTCGCTGCGGCGGGCTGCAAGTGTACCCCTAGGCAGGATCGCGCAAGCCGATGTGCGGGATGCGCGCAACGCTTTCGCGGGTCTGCTCACTTCGCTCCCCGGCAACCAGTGCCAGGGTAGGGGGAACCATGGCGGTTTATTTCATCGCATACAATCTCGCGAATCCCAGCCATAACAGTAAGACCATTTGGGACGTCTCAACGTCTCTCGGTGCCAAGCGCGTTCAAGAATCGGTATGGATCCTGCGCAGCAACTCCACCGCCGCGCAACTGCGCGATCATCTCTGGCAATACGTCGGCATAAGTGGACGGCTGCTGATCGTCGAAAGCATGGGCTGGGCCGCCTGGAACCCAATGTCCAACGTCAATTCGATCTAGCTTATTCTTCAGATGAACTACTCGCTATCGTCTTCCGAATAAGCCACCTTCCATGTCTTGTCCGGGTTGTAGGCCTTCATTTCCTTGGCCAGGTCGGCAGTTTGCGGTCCTAGGTCCTTCTCGTACACCGTGCCGTCTGGACCAACCAGGAAGGTCATCACGCCGGAGTTGCGGTACTCCGCGGGCCAGGCCAAATAAGCAAACCCGCCCGTCATTTTGCCATCCACGATGTAGTTCTTGGCGCCGCCCTTCACATGAGCGCCTTGCGCGGTAAGGGTGTGGAAGAAGTAGCCATAGAAAGGTTGCGGCGTATCATGCTGGCCACCATAGCCTCGTGCCGTGGCAAAAGCCACCAGCGGGCCGATCGGACTCTCCGCTTCTCCCTCGGCAGTCTTCCAGTAGAGCCCGTTCTGCTGTCCGGCTTCGCTCACGATATGCTGCGCATACTGCTGCTTTTGGGAGAAGTATTCGTCTTGCGCCTCTGCCAGCACGTGGCAGGTCCGAATGGCCGCCAGTTCGTTCTTGCCGATGCGGCGGAAGAGAATCTCCTTCAACCCTGCTTTGCTATCGAAGTACCAGGTGCCGGCAGCGTCCTTCTTCAGCGGAACCGGGAAGGGCCAATTTTCCGCGCCGATGAAAAGAGTCTGATCGCCGTTGATCTCTTTCGCCCAACGATTCATCTGCTCATAGCGCTCGAGGAATTGATCCAGGTTGTTCTTGTCCTGTACCTCGTCGCCGGACGAAAGGATGCCGCTCGAAGATAGTCCCAGGACCGCCTCGGTCGCAGCCTTGTCGCCGGATTTTCCCGCATCGTAAAGCGCTTTGCCGGCGTCTTGCGCGTTGGCGAAGGTTTTCTGGCCGGCTTCCTGCGCGCAAGCCACCGCTACAAAGAGGAACAGAGACGCCAGCGCTACCGCAGCGCTAAGGAACTTTGATTGCCACCGCATAAATGCACCTTTCGAATGAACCAAGTTTTTCTATCCAGTAACCCGTCACTGACAATGGTCTCTTAACGTTTACGACCGCCGCCACCGCCACCGCTGCGCTGTGGTGCACTGCGTTGTGCTCCGCCGCCACCGCCCATGCTCTGCTTTCCGCGATTGCTATCTGCCCGGGCCTGACCGCCTGAGCTGTATCCGCTGAAAGCTCCCGACTTGGTGCCGGTCGCGGGCTTTTGACCATAGCCGCGGTCCGCAGCTGATGGCCGATTGCCCGCGTTGGAACGATTTGCGTTATTGCGCGGCTCCCGCGTTGGGACGATTTGCGTTATTGCCCGGGTTGGGACGATTGTTGTTGCCTGTGTTGGGACGGTTGTTATTGCCTGCGTTGGGGCGATTGTTGTTGTTGCCGGCATTGGTGCGGTTTCCGCTATTAATGTTGTTGCGGTTGCCGCCGTTCACATTGTTCCGATTGCCGGTGTTGACGTTGACGGTGTTGCCGCTGACATTAGTGTTGCGGTTACCTGAACGGTTGTAGGCGCCGCCCCCGTAGGAACCGCCATTGCGGTAGACGTTGCTGTTGGAGACGTAAACATTGCGGTTGTAATTAACGGTCCCACCGTGCCAGCCGCAGCCCCAACTGTTCCATCCCCAGCTATTGTTCATGGAGGCACCGATCGCCATGCCGACGCCGAACGAAATGATGCTGGTAGCTACCAAGGCGCTGGTGCTATAGCCCGGAGGATAGTATGGCGTGCCGTAAACCACCGTTGGGTTATACGTCGGCACATACACCACCTGCGGATTCGCAGGCTGGATCACGATGACCTGCTGGCCGCTCTGGTTCTCGGTGGTAACCGTTTGCTGGGAAGTAGTCTTCAGGTTCCCGGCAGCTTTTGCCTGCGCCCGCAGCCTCTGGACCGAGGCCATCACGTCGGCTTGCTGGTTGTAGAACGCGTCACCGAGGGCGGACGTCCAAGACAGGTTTTGTGCCATGTTCGCCAGCACCGACGGAAACTGGGTCAGCGCTTTCACGCTGGGGTCCCAGGTTTGCCCGTTGACCTGCTGGGAGAGTTGCGCCTCGTTCAATTTGGTATTCGCCTGCAACCAGGTGTTGGCTGCAACGACCTGGTCAGGATAGGTCGAGGCCGCAAGGATCTGCGCCACCAGCGCGTCAGGGTAGAGAGCGATTGGGGAAACCAGTTCATCAATTTGCGACGCCGAGAGGGCAGCTTGCGCAGCATCCTGCATGGCAAAGAGAGGCGGATGGATCGCGACCGAAGCCCACGCTTCGGAGCCGGGCGACGTAACGATCAGGATTCCCAAGGTCAGGACGAACGCGAGAACCTGTTTCAGGCGGACCATCATTGCTCCAATTCTATGGCGCCTGGTAACAGCCGGTGCCATCGGGAAACTTCGCTGCAAGATGCGTTCGGTTGGACCGTGACAGACTCAGGGTGGTCGCAACTGAAAATGTGGAAGCTCAACAAAAAGGCAATTCGTACAGGTATTGATTCTATTAGGTGTTGAGCGAGTATGAAAGGGGCGATATCACCCGAAAGTCGTAGGAGTAAGCCGCGAGGGCGAGCCGTAACCAAGAATGCTTTTCCCGGTTGGACTCGCCGCTCTCTGCACCTCTTACTTCACGACGCGCAGTTCGTTGGTGACCTCGAAACGTCGGGCACGCCTTTGGCCGCGATGTTGGCCAGGTTCTTGTCGCCTTCGCTCATAACGAATCCCTTAAGGGTCACACGCTGTCCCTCAACAATAATGTGAATGCTGGGTGCGGCTTCCCAGAAATAACGCGACAGCGAGCCGGTATTGGCCAGGGCTCGATAGACGCGCTCACGCGCCTCCTGGTCCATGGGCGACGGCGGCAGGACCTTAATATTGTTGATCACTTTGTCCACGCCTTCGATGCGCTTCACCACATTCTCGGCATCGCTCTTGGTCGTCGCGTGTTCGCTGGTGACATAGCCGCTTAGAGTGACGGTATGGCCCTGTACGCTGTACTCGAGATCGTCGAACAGCGAGTAATAGGGCAGCATCAGCAATTCGTGCCGCACTTCCTTGGCGATGTGGCCCTCCGGATCGTTTGGATAGGCGATCTTGCCGTAGTCGGCGACCACCGGGCCGCTGCTGGTGAGGGCTGCCACTTGCGGAGCCGTCGCCGCCGGTGCAGCTGGTGACATGGGCGCGGTTTGTGCCAGTGCTGCCGTACTGAGCACAAGCAGCACGCTCATTAGCAGTGTCTTGCGCATGTTGACTCTTCCTCCAAGACGTTTGATGCCGGTATCAACCCGGTGGGTGGCATCAGGACGCCCACCTTACAAGACTTAACAATCCTCAATCTTTCGTTACCCTGTGAAACAGGGAAACGTCGGGCCGCTCCGGGAGCATCCTTTCTAGCGAAATTCGCGTTATTATTTGGCAGCGCAAATGTGGGCGCCTGTGCCAAGTGCAGCCAGGCGTGGAGGTGGGAGATGTTCAAGATCATCACCGTGGAACGCGAATACGGCGCGGGCGGCAGTATCGTCGCCGCCCACTTGGCGGAACGCAAGGGATGGAAACTGCTCGATCAGCAACTGACCTGCGAGATCGCAAAACTTGCCGGAGTCCAGGAAAAAGCCGTGGCGCGACATTCGGAAAAGTGCGACCCGCTGATGCACCGCCTCGCCAAGGTCTTTTGGCGCGGCAGTTACGAGCGTTCTCTTCCGGTCGGCGAAGATAAAATATTCGACGCCGACGAAATGGTTTACCTGGCTCACCAGGTGATTGAGAAGGTGGGCCAGGAAGGGAACTGCGTCATCGTGGGACGCGGGGGGCCTTACATCCTGCGCCAGCGGGAGGACACGTTTAGGGTCTTCATCTATGGATCGCGGGAGCGGAAGATCCGCCGCCTAGTCAAGCTCAGGATTGAGGAGCAGGAAGCGGCCTTGATGGTGGATACCATCGATCACGAACGCGCTGCCTTTGTACGCAAGTACTTCAATGCCGAATGGCCCAGCCGCCACCTCTATCACATGCTGCTGAACTCCGATCCCGGCATCGAGTATGCGACGGAAACCATTCTGGCAACCATGGATGCACTGGAACGACATCCGCACGCAGCCAGACACTCGCAGCACACGGCCCTGGACCCAATTTCACATTAGCTCTGAGCCGGAGACAGGTGCCGTCGGCAGAGCTGCGTTGGCGGGCTACTTCTTGCCTGAGTCCGCAGCGGGAAAGGTCGATATCCTCTGCTCTAGGGACGCAGCGTGACCATCTTCCATGTCCGCCAGTTCACGATATAGTTGACGTAATGCTCCCGGCTCGCTTTGCTCCACCAGGCTCGCATAGTACTGCTGGGCGCTGCGCTCCGCACTCAGCGCCACCTGTAGGGCGCGATCGCGCGCACTGACCTTGTTCTGCCCGTTGGGCGGTGCGAACAGGTCCGCTTGCTCCAGTCTGGGAACCTCGATCAGTTCCATCAGGTCTTCCTCCGTCAAGGAACAACTGGAGGTCCCAAACCGCTCCATGTATCGGGCTTGCAGCCGCGAGCTGTGGTCCTTTTCTTCTGCCGCCATCTCCCAGAAGACACCCGCAATCTCCGATGACTCGCTGTCCTGGAACTCGACAAACATCTCCGCGAACCGGTGGTACAGCTCGGCGTTACGTTCTTCGATGAAGATGGCGACGTGCAGGGCCTCCTGCGGACTCAGGGATGTGAAGCTCCGTTTCATGGCGTTCTCCGGGAGATTTAGGCGTGGAGAAATTGTAGCGGTAAAAGCGCGCGAAACGGCATGCAAACGCGAGAACTTTCGTGCTTATGTCCCAGAACGGGAAGGTGCCAATTAGGGACACCGGCCTGACGCCGCTTATCCCACGTTCTGCTTGACCTGCTCGAGTACCTGCTTGGCTCTTTCGGCTTCGATGCGGGCGATGGTGCGCTTCAGCCAGTGCTTCACGTTCTCCCGCAGTTCCTCTTCCGTCTGGTTAGGGGTAACAACCGTAATCCCCTGACGAGTGAGCGGGATATGGTGGCAAGGAACATCTTCGTTGCGATACTCTTCGGGGACAAAGTCATACAACAGGCATTCGTGACAGGCGTGGGGACGCGTAGGATCGCCGTGGTTCGGGCAGGTCAATGAGTCCTGGAAGATCGAAGCCGGGCCCCAGGGCGTGCTATACCAGTTTCCATAGCCTCCCTGCTCCAAAAAGTTGAGTTCGTAGCGCAACACCTCGAGCACGTCGCGTTTGTCTTCCGACATAGCCCCTCCAACTGCAAGGCGGCCTCTACCCGCCTTCCATCCTGCTGCGATTGTGTGCCCAGAACGTACCACCCGGCTGTGACGTAGCTCACGTTTGGGTGTGACGTGTGAGAACCGGCGTTCAGCAATCAGACCATCTAGGTGAATGGGCGGAATCAATCCCGAGAAATCGACCTGAGAACCAAGTCTGGAAGGTGACCACAATCGTATGGCGTTACGTCAAAAGTTGCCCGCAGTAAACAGGCGTCATGGGCTATTAGACTCATCTCGACACAAGCGATCTTCGCGGAGATTCCCGCGTCCCTGAGCCGGAAACTTGGGCCACCAGACATCCAGCTATCCCTTGAATAATAGCTTTCATTCCAGAGCTTCATTAAGGTGTCTTGCTTGTTTAGGAGGAAAACGATAAGGCATCTTTTCTTTCCAGTCTCAAAAACGGCGGATTCTCCGTATTGCCCAAGCCACACCCCCCTTGGGACATCTGTAACTTCTGCACCACCGTTGTCTTTGTAGACGATGTGAGCAGTGACACTTGGCTGTTGGATACCTTGCCCGACAAGCGGATCGTTTCTGAAGCAAACGACGGAAACCTGGAAATCGCCAAGTCCCGGCGGTGATTCGTAGATTTCCCCCTGTCCACCGTGAGCAAGGACCGATTTCGCTTCGACAAAATTAATATTTGGCTTAGGTCTCGGAGCTGGAAGCGTAGATGGAGGTTCTGGCTGGCCTTGGGGGACGACGTTTATGTTGATAGTGGGATTAGCATTTTGGACAACGACAGGATTGGCTGTTTGGTGTGACTCATGGGAGGCTGACGACGGTCCAGAATCTCGTTTGCCACCCCGAAGAAACATCATAATAACAAGAATTGCAATTCCCGCGAACAAACAAAAGGAGGCGACTTTCCGGCCACTGAAGTAATAAGTGAGCCCGAATAGCATCAGGGTCACGCCGACCGTAATCCAGTCTGCCCGAGAAAAGCGCATGCGCCTCGCCCCGAAACATCCAGTGACATATAGTAGATGTTTCACCCTCTCTTAACCACCAGGGCTTGTTGCTAGAATTCCCCTACTCCCGCTTGTGGTTCTTTCTGATCTCCACATTCAGGCGCTTGATCTTCTGGTTGAGGGTAGACAGCGGGATGTGGAAGCGGTCGGCGGCCTCGGTCTGGTTCCAGTTGCATTTCTCGAGCATGTCGCTGATGATGTGGCGCTCGCAGTCTTCGATAATCTGGAATAGTGAGGCATCGGGCGGGTGGTCCAGCAGGGCGAACTTACTGCCGCGGCCGATCAGATGATCGGGTAGAAGCTCGGCGGTCAGGTTGGGCTCGGTCGCCAATACTACGGCGCGCTCGATCACGTTCTCCAGTTCGCGAACGTTCCCAGGCCAGTCATAGTCCAGCAGCGGCCGCAGCGCTTCGGGAGTTACGCGCAACGGAAGCCGTCCGTTCTCTTCCGCAAATTTCAGGATAAAGTGCTCCACCAACATCGGGATATCGTTCTTGCGCTGGCGCAGCGGAGGCAGGTCGATGGTGATGACGTTCAGCCGGTAGAACAAATCTTCGCGGAACCTGCCTTCCTTCACGTGTTGGCGGAGATCGACGTTGGTGGCCGCGATAATGCGAACATCCACCTGGATTTCGCTCACTCCGCCGAGGTGCATGAACTTCCGGTCTTGCAGCACGCGCAGGATCTTGGCTTGCGTCTCCAGGTCCATGGTGCCGATTTCGTCGAGGAACAGTGTCCCCCGGTCGGCAACCTCGAACAGGCCTTTCTTGCTGGCAATGGCGCTGGTGAATGCACCCTTGACGTGGCCGAACAGCGTCGATTCCAGCAGGTCTGCCGGCGTGGAACCGGTGTTCACCGGCACGAACGCGCGGTCCTTGCGCGGCGAATTCATGTGGATGGCTTTGGCTATCAGTTCCTTGCCCGTCCCGCTCTCGCCCTGCAGCAGGACGGTGGAGCGGCTGGGAGCGACCTGCGCCACGAGGTCGAAGATGCGCAGCATCGGGTCGCTCTTGCCCACGATGTGCTCGAAGTTGTAGCGCTGTTTCAGAGCGCGCTTCAACTGGACCACTTCCTCTTCGGCGCGCCTTCGTCCAACTGCCGTGCGCACGTCCGCCAGCAGCTTCTCGTTGTCCCAGGGTTTCTGGATGAAGTTGCTGGCGCCGCTCTTCATAGCGTTCACGGCGTTTTCCACCGTGCCATAAGCGGTGATCATGATGACCGGCAGCTCAGCGTCCAGCTCACGGATGTCGCCCAGGACTTCAATGCCGTTTCGTTCCGGCAGGGCGAAGTCCAGCAGCACAAGATCGAAGGGACGTTCGGCGAGCTGCGCCAAGCCTTCGCTGCCGTCGTTCGCCGTTTCCACCTCGTAGCCTTCCAGGTCGAGCAGGGTCTGCAACGACTCGCGAATCGCAGCCTCGTCGTCGACGATAAGGATCGAGCCCAGCGACGAGAAATCCCCGCGGCTGGGGGCCATTTGGCTGACAGTGGCGTCAGGCATTGACCGCCTTCCTCACCAGGGGGAATTCCATGGTGAACGTGGTGCCCATTCCGGGTTTGCTGTCCACCCGAATTTTTCCCGCATGTTCCTGGATGATGCCGTAGGTCACCGAAAGGCCCAGTCCCGTGCCGCTGCTGTGGCCGGTTTTGCTCTGCGGCTTATTCTTGGTGGTGAAAAACGGATCGTAGATGCGATGAATATGCTCCTGCGCAATGCCCGTTCCGGTGTCGGAAACCACCACTTGCACCTTATGGCCATTGTTGGTGCTGATGCTCAGCTTGCCGCCCGATGGCATGGCATCCTTGGCATTGAGAAACAGGTTCAGAAACACCTGCTGAAGCTTGCCGGTATTGCCGTAAATCGGCGGCAATGCCGCTTGCAGCTCCTGCTGTACCTGGATGCGCGCCGTCTTGAACTGGTGCTCCAGCAGCGTGAGCGTGTCTTGGATCACCCGGTTCAAGTCGACGTTGGTGAACTCTGCGCTGGAGGTGCGCGAGAAGTTCAGCAGACTGTTTACGATCTCCGAGGCGCGGAACGTCTGGCGCGTGATCTTGTCCAGCAGCGCCGATTGTTTCTCGTCGCCGTGCACCTGCTTGGCCAGCATCTGCGCATAACTGGAGATGACCGCCAGCGGCGTGTTCACCTCGTGGGCCACGCCCGCCGCCAGCAGACCAACCGACGAAAGTTTCTCCGCCTGCGACAGCTGCGACTCCAGCTCGATTCGCTCCGTAATGTCGTCCACGATGATCAGGCGGCCGATGACGCTGAAGTCCTTCGAGACCAGCGGCGCGATCGCGATGTTGGTCACTCGTGTGTCCCCCGCGGTTGTACCCAGCCGGAACTTGTACAGGTTGTGAATCCCCGGCGTCTGGCGCACCCGGTAGTACTCCTCGAGGAACGCCGGAGGCAAAACCTCCGCCAGGGAGCGTCCCAATGCTTGCAGCCGGGGCAGCGCGAACATCACTTCCATCTGCGAGTTCCACGATTCGATGCGGTCCTCAAGATCGACCGCCAACACGCCTACGCTGATGGACTCAACAATGTTCTCGTTGAATTCTTTCAGGCGCTCATACTGACCGGCTTTCTGCTCCAGAGATTTGTACAGGCGCGCGTTCTGCACCGCGATGCCGATGTACCCGGCCAGCGTCTCCAACAACTGCACGTCTTCGCTGGACAGGAAATCGCCGTCGGCCGTCTTGCCCAGGCCCAGTACGCCGATCATGCGGTTCATCACAGTGCAGGGAATGTAGTAGTTCAGGTCCAACCGGCGAATCGCCTCGCGTGCCGGTGGCGTCTCTCGTACCGCATTCTGCGGGTTGTCGAAAAACAGGTGGCCGGCTTGCCACTCGGTGCGTTCCACGTGCAGGAAGTCGAGATTGAGCCCGCCTGTGTTCGCAATTCCGTATGTCTTCGCCAGTGAGAACTGCTCCGCGTCCTCAGGACTGGAAAGGAAGATGGCCAGCCGGTTCACCAGCAGCGTGCGCGAGAGACGATCGACAATCGACGTCAGCATCTTGTCAAGATCGGTCTCTGAGTTCAGATCGCGGCCGAACTCGATGAGCGTCTTCCGGTAGTCGTAGCGTTTGCGATAAAAGACCTTGTCGAGATAGTCCTGCACCCAGTTCTTGAAGGGGTTAAACAGCAGCGCCGTTACCGCGATGGCGATGATCAATCCGATCGGTCCCGCGCTGGGGAAGTTCTGGTGGAACAACTCCGACGCCACGCCCACCGCGGCGAAGTAGGCTGCGGTGATGGCGCCCGCCGCGATGGTGTACGCCATGCCCCGCTTGAAGATGAGGTCCACGTCCATCAGGCGATAGCGGAAGATGGCATAACCGAAGGTAAGCGGCAGGAACACCAGCGACAGCACCGAAACCTTCATCGCCAGCGTCGGGATGCTTCCCGACAGGTACGGTATGACATAAAACGCCGTGAAGGGCGCTACCGCGAGGATGGTTCCCCGCGTCACCCACTTCATCTGCTGGCGCAAGATGAATGTCTCGGCATGACGGTAGCTGTGCCACAAAATGAACGCTGCCAGCACAAAGTACGCCGCCAGATATGACATCGATATGCGATCGAGCGTCCAGCGAAGTTGTTCGCTCGGCTCGAACAGCGCCACTGCACCGATCTGCGCCGCCAGCAACAGCATGCCCGGCACATAAATCGCTGGAATCAGCCACGGACGCCGGTTCAAGAACCGTCTGCGCTCCGGAAACACCAGTGAGAAATGCAGGAACAACGCCGGCTGCAGCAGCCACGCCACAACGTTGGACCAATAGACGATCCAGTCGAAGTCGTTCAGCTTACCGGTGTAGTGGAAAGAATAGAAGATGAACGAGACCAAACAGAAAATGTAAAAATGCGTGCTCCTCGGGGCAGTCCAGCGGCGCAGGAGGACGTAAATGCCAATGCCGAGATACACCAGCGCAATAAGCCGCAACCCGCCGTACAACGTGCGGTCCGAGGGCGCCAGAATCACCGGAGCTTCCAACGGCACTCCGTGGCGCACCAGCGAATAGCTCGCCTTCGACCACACCCCAACCCGGTACATCTGGCGTTCCAGGCTGCCTACATTTACGACATTGTGGCTATCCACGGCAACCAGGCGGTCGCCGTGCTTGATGCCCGCCTTTTGTCCCGGTCCACCGACATCCACCCGCTCGGCGCGCAGGTGACCACCCTCTTCCACCCACCAAACGCCGTCGTAGGGCGCGACGAATTCGCGCTCTTTTTGGAAATTGATCCACGCAAAGACGATGGCCGCGACGCTGAGCAGCGCCAGGAAGACCGCGAAAAATCGCGTTTGCAGATCTCGAGCCATCGGAGCAGGTGGCTGGTGAAGTCGGCGCACCAATGCGTCTGCACTCACGTGCCCCTCATCGTTGTGCAACTTAGATGCCACGACAACTGCCATCCGCGACTCAGTAAACCTCTAATTATGAACAGCTTCCGAGATTATAGAACAGTAGCAGTATGGGATGTATTATTTTTGGAATTTTACTGTGAAATTCCGAATACCACCGTGATTACTAAAGTGATGGTTACTTTGGTGCCGCCTAACACTTTGGAAACTCGTGACTTCCGTTAATCATAGATTCCTGAATTGGAAGCCTCTAGTTCCAATCCTTTCGAACGCTCTGGTGGGAATAACCCCGCTGTTCGGAACCGCGCGCGGCATTCCGCTCCACTGTGGCGAGATGAGATGATGAGGTTGATCTTCGCGCTTGCCCCCAAACTTGGAGCTCTCGCAACTGACAACTGGCAACTGACAACTTCTTCATGACCCTTGGAACCCTGACCGGAGCAGGCCTCAGTCTCGGCGCCGCCGCAGTTTGGGGAGGAGGCGACTTCGCCGGCGGCATTGCTACCAAGCGCGCCAACGTCTTTCGCGTCGTCGCCGGTGCGCACGCCTGTGGCCTCGTCCTCATGCTGCTGCTGGCGTGGCTCACCGGCGAATCGATTCCGCCGAGCTCTTCCTTGTGGTGGGGAGTTGCGGCAGGTGTTTCGGGGGCATTCGGCATCGCCGCGCTGTATAAAGCACTCGCCATCGGACGCATGGGTATCGTCGCGCCCGTCGCCTCGGTGATTACTGCAATCCTGCCGGTGCTGGTCGGGATGCGCACCGAAGGCCTGCCGGACCCCATTCAACTGGCGGGGTTCGCGCTCGCGCTGGTCAGCATCTGGCTGGTGGCGCGGCCCAGCGGCGAAATCGATTCCCATCGCGGCCTCGGCCTGGCCGTGCTGGCGGGCCTGATGTTTGGGCTGTTCCTCGTCGCCGGAAAGCAGGCTGGGCACAGCGGAGTCTTCTGGCCCCTGGTGGCAGCGCGCACCGTCTCTACGCTGCTGATGCTGACCATTGTCGTGTTCTTGCCGCGCGACACCCGCTCACTGCGGACAGCGCTGCTCCCGATTCTGCTCTCCGGGTTGCTCGACTCCGCGGCCAATGCCATGTTCATCGCCGCCACCCGCCACGGACGCCTCGACGTCGCCGCGGTGCTGTCATCGCTATATCCCGCCAGCACCGTTATTCTGGCCCGAGTGCTGCTCAAGGAGCGTCTCTCGGCTACGCAGAATGCAGGCATCGTGGGCGCGTTGGCGTCGGTCGCGCTGATTTCCGCGCGCTAGAACCACGCGGACCGCAGTGGCGATTCAGCCCCGCGGTCCGCGCAAATCCACGCGGAGCTACGCTACATCTTCATCGGCGCACTTGCGCTGGCAATACACTGCCATTTGCCATCCGGCATTTTCATCCAGGTATCAACCCAATGTTCACGGGCATCAATCGGTTTTCCGTCGGCGCTCGTACCTTTACCTTCCCAGGCGCCGGTGGCAATCGCCGTATTCCCAAACGCGGTTACCTTCACGTCACTGATCTCGTTGCTGCTCCACTTGGCTCCCTTGATCATGGCCAGGTATTGTGTTTTGTTCTGCGTGGTTCCGTCGCTGTTCAGGTTAAAGAACTTGTCGGCCAGAAGCGGAGCCACTGCGTCGGCATTGCTCATCTTTCCAGCGGCCGCCCACTGGTGCTCCATGCCGGCGATGGCCTTCTCGACGCCGCCTCCCATTTTGTCGCCCATCTGCGCCTGGACCGCCAGCGCCATCAAAACTACGGTGAAGCACATCAGTACTCTCTTCATGCAATTGTCCTTTCCGAACGAGTTGAGGTTTTGAGGTTGAAGGTAGCTGACGAGCTACTTGATATGGTTCTTTTCAACAGCAAACTATATACTCTTACAGGGCTTTCTTTGCACTATATTTGTCCTGCGCCAGGCGAAGGCAGATCTATCGTTGGATCATGTGCCCGACTATCCATCCCGAATCTTGACACAAGGCGCGACACGCAGGTCGAATGCACTTCGTTAAACCTATAGCACCGAGGTGGGAACGAAAGAATCTTCATTCACCCAAGAGGTGGCTAGCGGGAGTCAGCACTATTGCCCAATTGCTTTATATCGTAACTACATTCATACTTCGCTAGCTAGTTCCAGTCATAAGTGGGGCCTCTCGTTCGGAAAGCCATCGACAAGCAGGATTGCGCTGTTTAACTATTCATTCTGTGATCCCGTCTGGTTAGCATTCCTAAGATTCTGAATACGGTAAGAGCGGCGCGCAGCATAGAGATCAGTGTGCGGCCACGGCTCCAAACGCTATTTTTGTGGGTAAGAGCGGATTAAATCAAACTATGGAGGATGTGAATCGTGAACAGGAAAGTGTGGAGAGTTTGTGCAGGGCTATGCGCCCTTGCGATGGCTGCCGTCTGCGCCGTGCCGGCAAGCGCACAGGTGTCAGGGGCGAAGGACAAACCGCCAATGTACTCGTACGTGGCGCTCTGGGAAATTCCCCGCGCGCAGTGGGGCGAAATGGCGAAGACCGATGCAGCCGATAATAAGATTCTGGATGAGGCCATCGCCAGCGGGACCCTCGTGGGCTATGGCTACGATACGAACCTGGTTCACCAGCCCGACAGCCCAACCCACGACGATTGGTGGTCGTCGATGTCTATGGCCGGGCTGCTCAACGTCCTGGATCAGTTCTACAAGGCCGGCAATACCGCTTCTCCGGTCCTGGAGAGTGCCACGAAACACTGGGACAACATCTACGTGAGCCGGCATTATAACTGGCATGCCGGATCGTGGAAGGGCGCCTACACTCACGGCTCGTCTTATAAATTAAAGGCGGACGCGCCGGATGATGCGGTGGAGATGCTCAGCACGAACCTGGTAGTGCCGTTGATGGAGAAGATGCTCGCCGACGGCACAATCCACGAGTACGAAATCGACACCGAGGCGATCCACTCGGATGCGCCCGGTACGTTCTGGATCTTTTATCTCGCGGCCAATGCCGAAGGCCTGGACAAGGTCAACGCAGCGTTGCGCGAAAGGATGAAGGCCAACCCTCTGGGTGGACCAGCCTTCGGTTCCATGGTGGACTACAGCGCTCACCGCGACTATCTGGCTCGCACCGACGCTACCTACAAATAGTTCTCCGCATCTTCATCTTCGGTCCGCGAGCGACCTGAGTATTCCTAGGTCGGCTCGCGGATCGATTGTAGTTTCCCGCTCGCTCTCTCTTGTGTTAGCTCGGATCGGTAGCAGTTAGCCGAAACAGAACAGGACTCTCACCCGCCGTCCTAGGCCCGCGCCATTACGATGGTGTGCGGGCTCATCGGGATGGGATGGGCCTTCACCGCGCTGAAGCCAGCCTGCGCGTGCATCTCCGACAGCTGGCTGAAGGTGTACGCGTCACCGGCCACGGTTGACGCCAACATGGTCATACTGAATGCTGCCGGCATCGGGGGCGACACGCGGTCTTCATTGGGCACAAATTCGAGCGTCGCTACACATCCGCCGGGTTTAAGCGAACCGTGGATTCTCCTCAGCAATCCGATACAAGTTTCCACGTCGAAGTGATGCAGAAAATTGGTCAACAGTATCGCGTCGTACGGACCGCCGAACTGCACCTCAAATGCGCTGCCCGGCAGCATATCGTAGCGGTCTTGCACGCCGGCTTTGCGCGCGTTTTCCAGCGCTACCCGTAACACCGGCGCCCAGTCCAGCCCGGTGACATGTGCCTGCGGGTTCTGTTTGGCGATTTCGATGCCGAACAATCCATGGCCGGCGGCGATGTCCAGCACGCGCATTGGCCCGCTGCGGCCCTCCAGCACGATCGCTCCTAAGGGTCCTGCCATGGGCGCCATCATCGGCGCCATGCTTTGTGCAAACTCCACCCAGATCGGGTTCTCGGGCTCTACCGAGCCTTCGCCCGGCAGGACGGTCCTGCCGTTGCGCACGATGTCGGCGAGATGTTCATAGGGCTCGCGCATGGCCGGAAGCGACAGGAACTGAGTAACCGACGCCAGGCACGACGGAGACGCAGGGTCCAGGAAAGCCGCGCTCGACGGTGTGTGCCGGTAGCGCCCATCCTCCTTCTGGAGAAGTCCGGAGACGACGAGAAAGTCGCACAGAATGCGAATGCCACGCTCTGAGGCGGATGCGTGGCGAGCGATCGAGGCTACGTCCCCAGGCCCCTGGCCCACGGCGCGAAACACGTCCAATTCGATGGCTGCCTTCAGGGCGAAAGTGCGTTGGAAGGCTTGCAGATTCTCGAAAACGATTGCCGGCGTCAAAGGTGCTCCGGAGGTAGCATCAGGTTGCATCGCGAAAGCCCTACTCTTTCGACGGATTTATGTGGCTTACCAAGTCCGGCTGAGTATACAACGGCCTTAAGAACCGACTTGTCCTGGCCCAGAGGGCGTCCTTTTGGGTTAGACTTCTGAAGTGCGGGACCGACGTTGACGAGGACACTGTGTTTATCTATTGGTGTGCCGACTGCAAAACCCCGGGATGTAAGCAGCACCAGGCGTTTAAGGCCGTCGAATTCACTTCCGACTCGTCCGACGACCCGACCCTTCAGTTGAATTTCCCCGCCCGGTTCGAGATGCGCTGTAAAACATGCGGCACCATCCATAGCTACACCATGGCCGATGTTGACGATTTTCGATCCGGGAAATCGTTGCCCGTGGGCTTTGAGATGCGGTTGTAAGGTTCTCGACGCTGGAGATCGCTTAGTTCGGTTCCGCACGCCTGGCTGGCGGCAGGAGGAACACCATGATTGCACTACTGCTGGCGGCGATTCTGCTGGTTATCGTCTGCGGCGGGATATTCGTCTATCGAGCGCTCCTGGCGATCGTGAAACTGCTCGAGGAGATCAGTGGCAAACTAGATTCGCTTCCAGAAATCAGCGGGAAACTGCCGTCATCCCGGTTACTTACAACCCTGCTCTCCCTTGGCGGCGACTAGGCGGGTCTGCTCGCACGTCCTTTGCTCAGGTGCCGTCCTTCTGCCGGCCTATTTTCCTTCGACCCAGGCAAAGCGAAAGATGGCCAACGGGTCCTCGGCGTAGCGTGGCTCCAGGTCAAGATGGCCTTCCGCCACCACCCAATAATAGGTCTTGAGGGTCGTAATCATCGCGTCGATGGCTTCGTCCAGGGCACGATGCGTGGCCGCCAGCGCCGACGGTGTCCGTTCATGATGGGAAAAGTGCGGGTCCATGACCGCCTTCAGGTTGGCAGCCGCGCCGTCCAGCGACGCCGAATCGTTGGCGAACTCGCGATCTCCAACTTTGTCGTGCAGCAGCTGGGGATACTCCGCGATCTGGGCCAGCACCCGCCGCAGCGATAGCCCGCGGCTTTCCGCGTCGAGCAGGCGAAGCACGCGCACCGTCATGGCGTCGGCGTAGGCCCCTCGCACCATATCGAGGAACGGGTTGCGGGAACCCTGCAAACGCGGGTTCTGCGCGATCACCTCGCGCTCCAGCTTGCGATAGAGATCGCGGTCCATCGCCAGGCTGGCAACCTGTTTGCCTATCTCCCGCAACTCAACTGTGGCGCGCTCGCGAAACTGCTTTTCGCTCAACATAGGCAAAGTGTAACCGAACCCCGCTACCGCCTGGGTCAGAAATCGTTTTGCCGGGAAACGCCGCACCAGCAATTTGGGACGCGCATGTAGTCCAGTCTGGATCCTGCCCCGGCTACGGATGCGTCGAAGGAATCTTCGGTAGTGCTCTTCTTGAAAGTGGCGCACTATCAAAATTCTCTCCTTGGAGTCCTTAGGGGTATAGTGTGAGGCTGTTGGGGGCCGGGAACGTAGGTCCCGGGTTCAGCAGCCCAAGTGGAGGCGAACATGAATGCACAACCGAGACTCGTCAGGACCGCCCGTTGCGTCTTCTTCGCGGCGATGTTCAGCATTACTTTGCTACTGCCTGTCCTTGTGGCCGCCCAGGTCGAAACCATCGATGCCACGGCCCGCGGCACCAGCACGCAGATGGGGAAGAACGTCAGCGTCAAGGTGATTATTTCGCGATTTTCCACGCCTGAAGAGACGGAGGCTTTGAAAGACGCCTTTCTGAGTGGCGGGAACAAAGGACTGGTGGACGCGCTTTCGAAGATGAAGTCTTCCGGCCGCATCCAGCTACCGGGTACGGTGGGCTACGATATCGCGTACGCGGTTGCGATGCCTACGCCCAACGGCCGCAGAGTCCGCTTCGTTACCAACCGCAGGATCGCTTTTGGAGAAGCCGCTCGGAACACCCAGTCGCAGGCGTACAACCTCACGGCAGGCGAGATTGATATCAACGCTGACGACAAGAACAAGAGCGCGGGAGTGTTGTATCCGGCAGCGCAGCTCATCATTAATTCCGATGGCGAGTTGCAATTGGAGCTGCGCAAGAATCCCTGGCAACTGACGAACATTATTGACTGGAAACCTAAGGCCAAAGAGTAGCAACTTGCCGCAGTAGTGCCCGGTCTTCGCGGGTCCGATTGAGGAGCGCATCGCTGACGGCATTGGGTCGTTCCGGAGCGTCACGCCCCGACCATCCCCATGTGAGCCCGGTCACAGACACAAGGCTCGGGCGCTGCTACGGTTGAAGTGAGGCGAACCATATGAGTCGGCAGTCGTGTGCCGAGAGTGTGGTTCCCTTTTTGTTTATAAGGACTGCGCAATGCCCGTACAGCTTTGTCATCATGTGAAGGAAGATGGAATCTCCTGCCACTCGCCCGCCATGCGCGGGGAGGGCTACTGTTATTTCCATGTGCGCTACAAAGGACGGCCCTTGCGCACCTGGCGCAATCGGCATCACCTCTTCGGGTGGCGCTTTACCCCGCGCTCGCTGAGCAGCCTGCCCGCGATCCAGGCGAGCTTGAAGAAGGTAGAAATGGCGCTCGCCGCCGGCTGCGCTGACCCGCAGCGCGCCCGTCTTATCCGCTACGGATTGCAACAAATGGCCGCTAATGCGCGCTATATGGAAGCCAAGAAAGCGGCGAAAACAGCAAAGCCATCCCGCTCCGGAAGTCATCCGGATCGAGCCGGTGGCCCCATAAACCCCAATAATTCAATATTTTGCGATAACTCGTTTAAGACCAATAGTTTACCAGTAGATTCTCCCCAAGCTACTGATTCTACTGGTGCGCAGGGGGAGGGTATCCACCTCGTTGGCAGCTCTGGGATCGCATCAAAAGGGAAGTCGGCGCCATCCAAACGTTCTCCCGCCTCCGGCGCTACAATGAAATTCCCGAGGTCCCCAGGGTGACTTACCAAGAGATTGTCGAACGCGAACAAAAATACCTGCTGAACACCTACGCCCGCTATCCCATCGCGATGGCGCGCGGCAAGGGCGTGTACCTCTTCGATGTCGAGGGCAGGCGCTATCTCGACCTGCTCAGCGGGCTGGGTGTCAACGCGCTCGGCCACGCTCACCCGCGCATCGTGAAGGTCATTCGCGACCAGGTAGCGAAGGTCATCCACCTCTCCAATCTTTATTACAACGAGTACCAGGGGCTGCTGGCCCAGGAGTTGTGCATCAAGTCGGGGCTCGACCGAGCCTTCTTCTCCAACAGCGGCACCGAGGCCATCGAAGGCACGCTGAAGCTGGTGCGCGCTGCCGGGCACGCCAACGGTGGTCCGGAGAAGTCCGTCGTGATCGCGCTCGACAACTCCTTCCACGGACGCACTATGGGCGCGCTCGCCCTTACCGGCCAGCCGAAATATCGCAAGGACTTCGATCCCATGCTGGAAGGTGTGCGCTTCGTGCCGCGCAACGACATCGAGGCCCTGCGCAACGCGATGGACGACAGGGTCTGCGGCATCGTGCTGGAGCCCATCCAGGGTGAAGGCGGCATTCAGCTGACCTCACCGGAGTTTCTGCGCGCCTGCCGCGAGGCCGCCGATCAGCACCACGCTGCGCTCATCTTCGACGAGATTCAATGCGGCATGGGTCGCACCGGCCAGCTCTTCGCCTTTCAGCATTTCGGCGTCATGCCCGACGTGGTCTGCATCGCCAAGCCGATGGCGGCCGGCTTGCCCATGGGCGCGTTCCTGGCGAAGGAAGATTTCGCGCAGCATATCGGCCCCGGCAAGCACGGCACCACCTTCGGAGGCGGTCCACTCGCCTGCCGCGTTGCCCTGGAATATCTGGCGATTCTTGAAGAAGAGAAGCTGCTGGAGCAGGTGCGCCGCGTGGGCACCTACTTCACCCAAAAGCTGAAGGAATTGGTGGACAAGTTCGATATAGTCGCGGAAGCGCGTGGCGCAGGCATGATTCAGGCGCTACAGTTGACCGTCCCCGGCAAGCCGGTACTGGAAGGCGCGCACGCCAACGGGCTGCTCATCAACGTGACCCAGGACACCGTGCTGCGCTTTCTGCCGCCGTTTCTGCTGCAGGAGAAGCACGTGGACAGCGCCGTCCGCATTCTGCGCAAGCAGTTGGCGGCCTTGCAGAAAGAGCAGAAGAAGGCGGTGCGAAGCGCGGCCGCGGCGGTCACAGCGTAGGCTGGTGACGGCCACGGCGGATTTCTGAGGACGATGGGAGCGCGGGTGAGTCCGGCTGGAGCGCAGGCGAAGAAGAAAAAGAGCCGCAGTGCGTCGCGCGATCCCGGCTGGCTGACTTCACCGCGAAAGCAGCAGTTGCTCCTCGGCCTGTTGCTGGTGGTCGCCACCCTCGCGCTGTACTGGCCGGTCAACCATCATCCGTTCGTCAATTACGATGACGATCTCTACATAACCGTAAACCCTTACGTCAAGTCAGGCCTGAGTTGGACGACGGTCAAGTGGGCGTTTACTACCTACGATGAGGCCAATTGGCATCCGCTGACCTGGATGTCTCACGCCCTCGATTGCCAGCTTTTTCAGCTCAATCCCGCCGGCCATCACGAAGAGAACCTGTTATGGCACGTGCTCAACGTCCTATTGCTGTTCTGGATCCTGCAGAAGGCCACGGGTTACTTGGGCCGCAGCGCCATGGTCGCGGGCCTGTTCGCCCTGCATCCCATCAATGTT
This sequence comes from uncultured Acidobacteriaceae bacterium, assembly GCA_963791975.1. Classification (GTDB taxonomy): domain Bacteria; phylum Acidobacteriota; class Terriglobia; order Terriglobales; family Acidobacteriaceae; genus Bog-257. The sequence goes on from CAWBUJ010000003.1 coordinate 244,700, forward strand.
GAAACCGTAGTTTGGGTGGCGGAACGCAAGAACCTGCTCAGCATGTTTTTCTTCCTGCTCGCCTTGGGCGCGTATCGCTGGTACGCGCGGGAGCCGCGCCTCGGCCGTTACGTGGTCGTCGCTTCGCTGTTCACCCTCGGCCTCATGGCGAAGCCGCAGATCGTGACTCTGCCATTCGTTCTGCTGCTTTGGGATTATTGGCCCTTGCGCAGGATGTTTGCGGCCGATGAGGCATCCGCCTCCGCATCATCGGCGGTTATCCCACCGAGGAGCGTTTCGTGGCTGGCCCTGGAGAAACTGCCGCTGCTCGCCTTATCGGCCGCCAGCGCTTTCATCACAATGAGGGCCCAAGAATACGGCGGCGGGATTAATCCGGATGTCGCACTCTCCAACCGGCTGGGGAATGCAATCGTTTCCTATGCGCGATATTTGGGCAAGGCATTTTGGCCGGTCCGCCTTGCGCCCATGTATCCTCTGCCGGGAAATTCCCTCCGGACGTGGCAGGTACTTGCATCGCTCATTCTGCTGCTGGCGATAACCGCACTGGCAATCGCCGCCCGGCGTCGTCGCCGCTATCTCCTGGTTGGATGGTTGTGGTTCCTGGGAACTCTGGTTCCCATGATCGGTCTGGTGCAGGTTGGAGTGCAGGCGATGGCCGATCGCTACGCCTATCTATCGTTTGTCGGTTTGTTCATCATGGTCTGCTGGAGTGTGGCGGACCTCTATCCCGCATCGAGGGAAATCCCGGCGGCCTCGGGACGAGCGAAATGGGAAGAACGGCGGAGCTTCGCGCTGGCCGGCATCGCTGTCGTAGCTTTGTTAGCGCTGATGGTGGTGACTCATCGTCAGATTGACTACTGGAACGACAACGTGGGGCTTTGGGAACACACGCTGCAGGTGACCCCGCCGAATTGGGTAGCCGAGAACAATCTCGCCCATGCCTTGCTGAACAAAGGACAACCCGAAGATGCCATCACGCACTTCCGGTCCGCCGTCGCCATCAATCCGTCGGACGCCGACAGCACCTTGAACCTCGGCGCTTATGCGCAGTCCCACGATGATCTGCCGTTAGCCATCGAACGCTATAAGAAGGTGCTTGCGCTGACTGACAAGACCGCGCGACTGAACGCCCCGAAGCGGGCACTGACCTTCCGCAACATGGGACACGCGTATCGCCATATGAAGGAGGATGAAAAGGCGCGGGATTGCTATCGGCAGGCGGTGGACCTGAATCCCGGCGACGGCGAGTCGTGGCTAGGACTGGGGCTGATGGCGCACAAGTTGGGTGACTACAACACCGCGATCATGGCGTACTCGAAGGCGTTGAACGTCGAGGCGCTGGACTGGGTCTATGTTCTACAGGCGCAGGCTCTGGAGAAAACTGGCCGCAAGGACGAAGCGCGGGAAGCCATGGAAAAGGCCAGCCTCCTGTCCAAGGACTTCCAGCATACGCAGCAATTGGCGGAACGGGTCCTGGCAAGATGAGGTATCTACGGTTTGCTGAGGTCTTGCGGAAAGGACTTGAACTCGACTTCGCGCGGCCGCGGCTTGTCTGTTTGGTTGGCGTCGGTCGATGTGTTCGATCAAGGTGCCTTTGATGACGCGATAGTCTTCCTGTGGCGGTTGCTTGCCGGGCGTTATCGTGATGACGCCTTTGAACTCGTACCACGTGCCATGAACGGTCTTGGTGGTGAACGCCAGCCGATTGCCGTCGAGCGATGCCTTATCGAAGAACTGGTCGATGAAGGTGCCTTTGTCGCTTTCGGATTCGCCAAACCGCGAGACGTATCCGGAAAGCTTGCCATCGTCGACAGTCAACTGCACGAACTCGCCGTCCTTCAGGAACGAGTACATGCCCGAGGGATCGTCAGCCTTGGCTGTACTCGGCGCAGAGGACGGTTGCTGTTGGGCTCCCGCAAGGGTCAGCAGTACAAGCATAAGGACCGGCAGAAGGTATCGAGAAACCATAATTATTCCGCGCTAACTATCATTATCATGCCGGCCCGGGATTACCAAGCGGCAACTCGCGAAGAGAGGCGTACATTCCAAGAGACGACTCTTGGCGCAGTCTTCCGGACCGCGACCGGTGCGCGTTTCCGTTATAATCCGAGTCAATTACCCCGCGGCAGAGGATGATGTCAGACGGTTCAGTAGCTCAGGCCCAGCGCGATGTTTCAGCGCCCGAAGCTCCGGTGCTGCTGTGCGAACTGGAGCCCGGGTGGCGCGTTTTCCTGCGCAATCTCGGCGACTTCCTGCTGCGCCGCGAGCCGCAACCGCTGGAGACGACCTCCGTACCCGTTCCGCTGCGGCCCGACTACTTCATTCGTACCGGCATCGACGCCGAGCGCTTCTTCGAGTCCTATGCCGGCCACATCGCCTTTGTAACCATTGTCTACCTGATCTGTGTTCTGCCGCTGTTCCGTCACCGGCCGCCGTCGCAGTCGCCGTTCGACAACACCAGGATCGAATACTATCCGGTCAGCGAATATCTGCCGCCCATCCAGACTGGAAACAAGGCGGACATGAAGCCGCGTAAGGGCGAACCGAAGCTGGCGAAGCAGGAGATACTTTCCGTTCCGCCCGAGCCGGACAACAATCACCAGACCATCGTTACTCCGCCCAAGGTCAAGCTGAACAAAGATGTGCCGCTGCCCAACATTGTGGCTTGGACCGCCATTCCGGCTGCACAACCGATCGCGGCCTCGGACCGTTCGGCCTCGCAACTGAAGGTCCCGCAACTCGATCCGCAGGTAGTTGGACCGGCAGCCGACATTTCCAAGGTGAAGCCCAAGCTGCTTTTGCCACCGGAGCTGCAGCCGGCCGTAGTTGCGCCCGCACTGACCGCCGACCAGATAAAGCTCAAGACTGGCCAGCTCAACATGGCGCAATTGCAGCCGCAAGTGGACGCTCCCAAGCTTCCCGTGCAGGCGCAGCGCGCCAGTGACGTCAACGATAAAGCCGCCAAGAACGGGACAGGAACCGCAGCTCCCGCGCCGGCTCCGAATGTCCAGGGTGTCACCTCGCAAAAGGGTCAAGGCCAACTGCTTGCGCTGGGCTTGAATCCGGCTGATGTGCACGGGCCGATCGCGGTGCCCAATGGCAACCGCAGCGGAGAATTCCACGCATCGCCAGGCGGCAAAGCCGGTGCGCCGGGAACCCCTAACATCGCCGGCAGCGGCAGTGGCAAAGGTTCGGGAGCGGGAAACGGCCTGCCTCCGGGAATTAGCGTCGGCGCCGCGCCGCCGGGCGCCGCTACTTCAGCCGTCGCGGGAACGCCGACGAAGTCTACTGGCGCCGGGCAGCCCGACGCTGAGGCGCGCAAGGCGATGATCGCCGCGGCCATGCGGCCTTCTATTCCCAGCATTCGTGACCGGCAGCCGCCTCCGCCGCCTACCACATTGTCAGACGATCCAGACCGCTCCATCGAGCAGCGGGTCTTCGGCAGCAAGCGATATTACAAGCTGGTCATGAACATGCCGAACCTGACTTCCTCGACCGGAAGCTGGATCATTCACTTTGCCGAACTCAAGCAGAGCAACGACAAGGCTGCGCTCTCCGCGCCGGTGGCTACCATGCAGGTCGATCCCGCTTATCCGCCGGACGTGTTGCGCGATAAGGTGGAAGGTACGGTGACGCTCTATGCGGTGATTCGCGCCGATGGAACCGTGGACGATGTCAAGGTGCTCGACAGCCTGGATTCACGGCTCGACCAGACCGCGGCGCGGGCCCTGTCACGCTGGCACTTCCGCCCCGGTACAAGGAATGGCGAGCCGGTTGCACTCGAGGCCGTCGTCGAGGTGCCCTTCCGCATGAAACATATGCCACGGTAGACGCAAAGTTCAGGGCTTTGCATTCTTGTGGGTGTCGACCGTGCTCCAGGTTTTGTCGGCGGCGTGGCACAAATTTTCCAGCGGACAATCGGAGCATTTCGGTTTGCGCGCGATGCACAACGCTCGTCCGTGCAGGATAATCTGGTGCGCGAAGACGATCCACTTTTCGCGCGGGATCACTTTCATCAGGTCCTGCTCGATCTTCTGCGGGTCCATGTTCTTGGTCAGCTCCAGCCGTCGCGAGATGCGCTGAACGTGCGTGTCCACTACTACGCCGTCGGCGATCTTGAACCACGTGCCCAGCACGACGTTGGCCGTCTTGCGTGCAACGCCCGGCACTTGCAGAAGCTCATCCATGGTGCGCGGAACCTGGCCGCCAAAATCGGCCAACAGCTTGCGCGCCGCGCCAACCACGGACTTCGACTTGTTGCGGAAGAACCCGGTGGAGCGTATGTCCGGTTCAAGGTCTTCGGGCTCGAGTGCCGCGAATGCCTCAATGGTTGGATACTTGGCGAAGATCACGGGCGTCACCATGTTGACCCGCGCATCAGTGCATTGCGCGGAGAGAATCGTCGCCACCAGCAGCTCCCAGGCGCTCTTATGGTGCAGCGCGCAGGTTGCGAGCGGATAACGCTCGTCAAGCCGTTTGAGGATCTCGCCAACCCGCGCTGGGGCAAGCGGGTTGTAGCCTTTCACCGAAGCGGTCTTAGGCTTGGCAGCGGTCTTCTGCGTCGCACCTGGCCTTGCCGCGACCGGTGCGGCAGTCTTCGCGGTTGTCTTCGGGACCGGAGATATTCGCCTGACCTTGGTTTGCAGGGAGCGACTCAAAACCCTGTCCTGAACGTCCGGAACGCGAAGGCTGTCGAGGTGTGACGCCGCGTGGCATGAGGTTATTCTCCTGCGGGCAGATTACAATGAGTTCAGCATCAGCATCAATCGACAGTTGGAGTTTGCCTATGGCGTCTAGCAATGCCGGAGTGCAGGTTGTGTCCGCCGAGTTGCCAGCCATGCCGCTCACCCTTGAAGGGCTGAGCGTGCTGCACCAGATGTTCCGCTTCCGCTGGCCGGAGTGGCGCAAGCTGAACTCGTCGCGCCGGGAGGAGATCGCCGGTGAAGCGACCGCTGTGCTGTCGCCGAGCGAGGAAGCCGGCCAGAGCGCGGTGTATTCCATGCTGGGACACAAGGGCGATCTGATGCTGGTGCACTTCCGCGATTCCTTCGACCAGCTCAACGCCGCCGAGTTACAACTGAATCGCACTGCCCTACAAGAGTTTCTGGTACCGGCACATTCGTATCTGTCGATCATCGAGTTGGGGTTATACGACTCCAGCGTAAAGCTGTTCCGCCAGCTCACCGAGCGCGGCGTTGCGCCGTTGTCGGAGGAGTGGAATCGGGAAGTGCAGGAAACCATGGAACGCCAGCGGCAGGCGATGCATCCCCGCCTGTATCCCAAGATACCCGACAGCCGGTACTTGTGCTTCTACCCGATGGACCGCAAGCGCGGCGAGGACAAGAACTGGTACATGCTGCCCATCGAGGAACGCCAACGTCAGATGGAGGAGCACGGCACGGTTGGCCGCCGCTATGCCGGCAAGGTGCAGCAGATTATCACCGGCTCCATCGGCTTCGACGATTGGGAGTGGGGCGTGGACTTGTTCGCGCCCGAGCCGTTGGTCTTCAAGAAGCTCATCTATGAAATGCGCTTCGATCAGGTGAGCGCCGAGTATGCGGCTTTCGGTCAGTTCTTCATCGGCCTGCGCTGTCCTGTGGCAAAGCTGGGCGAGTGGATGGACGGCAAGCTGCCGAGATAACAATTCAGGGGGAAGGCCTGCACTACTTAATATGATCGCTCACATTCTGGAAATAGTTGGGGCGTGGATCGTCAGTGTGATCTCGGCGGGCGGCTATGGCGGCGTGATGCTGCTGATGGCCATCGAGTCGGCGTGCATTCCGCTGCCGTCGGAAATCATCATGCCGTTCTCCGGCTACCTGGTGTACACCGGTCGCTTCTCGCTGCTGGCGGTGGCAACCTGGGGAGCTCTCGGCTGCAACCTGGGCTCGGTGCTGGCCTACGAAATCGGCTACTTCGGCGGACGTCCGCTGGTCGAGCGCTATGGCCGCTACATCTTTCTCAGCCATCGCGAACTTGACATCGCCGATCGGTTCTTCGAGCGCCGCGGCGCCATCGCCGTGCTGATCGCGCGCCTGTTGCCCGTCATTCGCACTTTCATCGCGCTGCCTGCCGGCATCGCCCGCATGCCGCGGCTCAAGTTTCACATCTACACCTTCGTTGGGTCGTGGCCGTGGTGTTTTGCTCTGGCTTACATCGGAATGCGTTTGGGCGAACAGTGGGACAAAGATCCACGATTGAAGATGTGGTTCCACCGCCTCGACGCGGTGATCCTGGCTGTGATCATCGTGGCGGTAATCTTCTTTGTGTGGTCACACCTGCAACATCGGATGGGTAGGGAAGCGGGAGAAGCAGCGGATTAGGGCAGCCGTCAGCGTTGGCACTCATCTGACTATGGGCTGCTTCTTCAATCAATCTTCACGGTTTTTGCCACGATGCGTTCGTAGCTTCGCCACGGCGCCAGCCGCTTCAGCCAAACCTGAATCCGGGCATCGGCGCCGATCAGATAACGCAGCTTGGGATTCGGATCGCGCGCGATACGAACAATCAATCGCGCGACTTCGCGCGCGTCGCGCCGGCGTTTAGCGCTGTTCTTCACGAACTCGGCGAAGCGCTGACTGCGCTCTTTGTTGGGCGACGCGTCATCGAGCGAACCCTTCGGCGATCACCACGTTGCGTTCCCAGATATCGGTGTCATAGGCTCCCGGCTCGACCAGGGACACCCGAATGCCAAGCGAGTGGGTCTCGAGCCGCAGCGACTCGCTCCAGCCCTCGAGCGCATATTTCGACGCGCTATACGCGCTCAGCATGGGCTGTCCCAGAAGTCCGGCGACGGAGGTGACGGTAATAATGTGTCCGGATTTTTGCGCGCGCATGATCGGCAACACAGCCTTGGTCATGGCTACGTTGCCGAAGAAATTGGTCTCCAGTTGATGGCGAAGCTCAGCGAGTGTCATGTCTTCGGCGAATCCCGCCACGCTGAAGCCGGCATTGTTTACCAGCACGTCAAGGCGCTCATGAGTGCGGACAATTTCTTCCACCGCATCCGGCAGCGACTCGAATTCCGTGATGTCCAGCCGGAGCACAAAAATGCGGTCGCCAACCCCGGCCTTCCGAGCGGCTTCCTCCAGCCTGCCGCTGTTGGCGAGGTTGCGCATGCTGGCCACTACGCGGTAACCGTTCTGCGCCAACTCAACCGCGCTCAGCAGTCCGATGCCGCTCGAGCTTCCGGTCACAACTGCGACTTTTGCCTCAGCCATGGCTCTCCAAAAAATCCTTCAAATCGCCACACAGGACGGAAACGCGGCCGTTTCGCGCTACATCGATTGCAATGCGTGCTGCCTTACGAGAAGATAACAGGTTTGCACATTCTTTCATGAAACGGACTGATAGTATGCCGACAAGCAAGAAGCAGGAAACCACCAATAACGCCTCCGGCGAAATTGCTCCCGCCAAGGGAAAGCTGGGGATCATGATTCCCGGCATGGGAGCGGTTGCCACTACCTTCGTCGCGGGCGTCGAAGCGGTGCGCAAAGGAATTTCCAGCCCCATCGGATCGCTCACCCAAATGGGCACCATTCGCCTCGGCAAGCGCACCGACGGCCGTTCGCCCAAGATCAAGGATTTCGTCCCATTGGCCAAACTGGATGATCTGGTGTTCACCGGCTGGGACATCTTCGAAGATGACATGTACACCGCGGCGCGCAATGCCGGTGTCCTCGATGTCTCGCTGCTCGACCAGGTCAAACCGTTTCTCTCGAAGATTAGACCGCGCAAGGCCGTCTTCGACAAGAACTACGTGAAGAAGCTCGATGGGCCCAACGTAAAAAAGGGCCGCAATAAGATGGAACTTGCCGAGCAACTGCGCGACGACATTCGCGATTTCAAGAAGTCCAGCGGCGCCCAGCGTCTAGTGATGATCTGGTGCGGCTCGACCGAGACCTTCATCAAGGCAGGGCGAGTCCACAAGTCGCTCGACGCATTCGAAAAAGGTCTGGAGAAAAGCGACAAAGACATCGCACCCTCTATGATCTATGCCTACGCCGCCCTGAAAGAAGGAGTGCCCTTCGCTAACGGCGCGCCCAATCTCACCGTTGACATCGGCGCCATGCTTGAGTTGTCGAAGCAGATGGATGCGCCAATCTGCGGCAAGGACTACAAGACCGGCCAGACCCTGATCAAGACCATCCTGGCGCCCGGCTTCAAGGCGCGCATGATCGGTTTGAACGGCTGGTTCTCCACCAACATTCTGGGCAACCGCGATGGCGAAGTGCTCGACGATCCCGGCTCCTTCAAAACCAAGGAAGAGTCCAAGCTATCGGTACTGGAGCACATTCTTCAGCCCGAGCTTTACCCCGAACTTTACGGCAACATCTGCCACAAGGTTCGCATTAACTATTATCCGCCACGCGGTGATAACAAAGAGGGTTGGGACAACATCGATATATTTGGGTGGCTTGGCTATCCGATGCAGATCAAGGTCGATTTCCTGTGCCGCGACTCCATCCTCGCCGCGCCTATCGTGCTCGACCTGGTATTGTTCCTCGATCTGGCCAAGCGCTCGCCCGAGCTGCGCGGCATCGGCATCCAGGAGTGGCTCAGCTTCTACTTTAAATCGCCGATGACGCCGCCGGGGCTGTATCCCGAGCATGACCTGTTCATCCAGTCCATGAAGCTGAAGAACACCCTGCGCCATCTCAAGGGCGAAGGTCTGATCACGCACCTGGGCCTGGAGTATTACGATTAGCTGTCGCTGCCGTGATGTCTTCGAGCGCCGCCTCCCTGATACTTGAGTTGGCGGTGTAATGGCTGATTACGCCAACAACGAAACTCGGCAATTGTGCGCTAACGCTCCGAGCGGGCTTTCTTCAACTGCTGCAACTGTTTCAATAGGTCGGTGTCCTCACGGGGGTAGACGAAGTCCAAGAAGCGCCATCGCTGATTCTGTTGGTCTAATTCCGCCACCACGTCGGGCTTTTCTGATTTCGCGGCGGTGTCTTTGGGGGAAGCACGCCAGACCTCTACAGAGCATCTACCGTCGGCCCATGTGGTTTTCCGAGCTTCGTAGTGATCGGCTGGGTCTTGAGTATTCAAGAACGGATCGTAGTCGATTCCAGCGATCTCTCCCTTCGCTTTCGCCTGAGCTTCAGAGTCCTGCTTCAGAGCTTGGAAGAGTTGCGGGCCGAAGGCGCTTGCCTTGCGTTGCAGCGCCAAATTCCATGCAGGTTCGTTTGCGTGTTTCTGCGTGAACGGAACGTACCAGTCATAGAAATGCTGAGTAAATTGCCGACATGAGAGGGCGATAGACAACTCATCTGATGACTGCGCGGATGCAGTGGCGGGAGTATTAACGAGCGCACACCAGAGGGCCCAAATCGCAGTTACTCGAAACCCGTTCATCACCTCGGATCATAGTGTAAAGTGCCTATCACTGGCGATAAATCGCCTTATCACTAGTGATAGTCGGTTGTTGATTGAGCATGTGCTTCTTTCGACATTGCCGGTAAGCGGCAGGCGGCCTTGCGTATAATTCCCCTCGCCATGCGCGAATCCCGAATTGCATTCCTTGTCTCAGCGCTGCTGTTGGCTGGCGTTGTGTCCTGCCTCGCGCAGTCCAATGATGCTGTGATGCAAGAGGCCCTCAAGCCGGCCACTCCTTTGCAGGAGAACCTGCGTGTGCTGGCTGACGAGATTGGCGGGCGAGTTCCCGGGACACCTGCGATGCAGAAGGCCATCCAATGGGGCGTGGATGCATTCAAGGCCGCGGGCGCCGACTCGGTTCACGTCGAAGAATTCACTATCCCCACTTCATGGGCGGAAGGCGATACCGAGGTCAACGTCGTAGCTCCGGTGAAGTTTCACGTGCGCGCGCAGTCGATCGCATGGGGACCGCCCCTTCAGACGACGACCGCGAGAGTCGTGGATGTAGGCATGGGGACCGCCGAAGAGTTTGCCAAGGCCGGCGATATCAGTGGCGCAATCGTGCTCGCGCACTCTGTTGTCTTGAAGACGTGGGATGACCTTTTCGATGAATACTATCGCGCACCCGGGATTATCGCTCGCGCCGTGAAAGGCCACGCGCTCGCCATCGCGTTTACCTCCAGCCGTGAGCACGACGTGCTCTACCGGCACATCAACGCCATGCATGGAGAAATCGACGTTATTCCCCAAGTGTTGCTGGCGCGCGAAGATGCCGAGCGAATTGCGCGACTCCTGGCGCACGGAGAAAAAGTGCAGATGTCAATTTCGATGCCCAACAAGATCGGGCCGCCGATCACCACTGGAAACGTGGTGGCCGAGATCAAAGGGAGCGAGCTGCCGAATGAAATCGTGATCCTCGGGGCCCATCTCGATTCCTGGGAGCTGGGCACGGGCGCCCTCGACAACGGCTGCAATGCCGCCCTGGTCATCGACTCGCTGCGGGCGATCAAGGCAGCGGGCGTACGACCGAAGCGCACCATTCGCTTCATACTTTTTTCTGGGGAGGAGGAAGGACTGCTGGGCTCGCTCGCTTACGTCCGAGCCCATCGTAATGAGCTAGACAATATCGTCGCCGAGGTCGTACTTGACGAAGGCATCGGCGCGATCGGCAGCTTCTCCACCGGTGGACGCAAGGACGTGGATGCCGCGCTGGCCCCATGCTGCAGCCGTTCGCGCAGTGGAAGTCCAGCGAAGTGACGAACGATGCGACTGTCGGAACTGACAACTACGACTTCATGTTGGAGGGCGTTCCCACCCTGCTGCCGAACCAGGTGGAAGCGAACTACCTCGTCAATTATCACGCCACTTCCGACACCTTCGACAAGGTTGATTTCGCGCAGTTGAAGAAGAACGAGGCCATGGCCGCTGAGTTGGTTTTCGAGCTGGCCAACGCGCCGCAACGGATTGGACCGCGTCTCACGCGAGCCGAGGTCGAAGCAACATTTCCAGAGACTCATCTCGACGACCAGATGAGAGGCTTTGGGCTGTGGGAGGAGTGGCAGAATGGGACGCGAGGCAGGAAGCCGTAGCTTGTGATGGCCGTCATTGCCCGCACTCTCTGCCGTCCTATACAATCACCAGTTTCGCTACTCTTGTGCAATCTTCTAAGTAAGGAGCAGACAATCCGGCGTGGTCAGGCCGGAGGACGGGTCCAGGTTCGCCCGCGGTCATCATAAAAAATGAAAATACATGAGTACCAGGCAAAAGCCATCCTCGCGAAGTACGGAGTGGCCGTGCCGCGCGGCCAAATGGTTGAAAGCCGCGAAGAGGCGGAGAGCGCGGCCAAGGCCTTGTTTCACGACGGCGCACCGGCGTTGTCGTCAAGGCGCAAATTCACGCCGGAGGCCGCGGCAAAGGCGGCGGCGTCAAGCTTGCCAAAGTCGGCGGAAGAAGCCGCCGAACTGGCCGGCAAGATCCTGGGGATGCAACTGGTCACGCACCAGACCGGCCCCGAGGGCAAGAAGGTGCAGCGGCTGCTGATCGAGGAGACGCTGCCCATCGCGCGCGAGCTTTATCTGGGCATTGTGCTTGATCGCGGACCCGGACGCCTGGTGTTCATGGCATCGGCGGCCGGCGGCATGGAGATCGAAGAGGTCGCCGCCAAAGATCCCAATGCGATCATCAAAGAGCACATCGTTCCCGGCTTCGGGCTGCAGGCCTTTCAGGCGCGCGAGATCGCCTTCAGGCTGGGCCTCGACGCCAAGTACATCGGCGGGGCGGTGAAGTTCATGACGGCGCTGGCACGTGCCGCCGAAGAAACCGACGCTTCGCTGGTGGAGATCAATCCCTTCATCACCACCACCGACGGCCGGCTGTTCGCGCTCGATGCCAAGATGAACTTCGACGATAACGCGCTCTATCGCCATCCCGACATCAAGGAGCTGCGCGACCTGAGCGAGGAAGACCCGCTCGAAGTCGAGGCCAGCAAGTACAACCTGAACTACATCAAGCTCGACGGCAACGTGGGCTGCATGGTCAATGGCGCGGGCCTGGCCATGGCCACCATGGACATCATCCAGTACGCCGGCGGCATGCCGGCCAACTTCCTCGACGTAGGCGGCGGGGCCAACGAAGAGCAGGTCACCCACGCCTTCGAAATTCTGCTGAGCGATAAGAACGTGAAGGCGGTGCTCATCAATATTTTTGGCGGCATCCTGCGCGTGGACACGCTGGCCAACGGCGTCGTCAGCGCGGCCCGCAAGACCAAAATCCAATTGCCCATCGTGCTGCGCCTGGAAGGCACCAACGTCGAGCAGGGCCGCGTGATTCTGAAAGAGAGCGGGCTGAACTTCATCGTGGCTGAGACCATGAAGGACGCGGCCGAGAAGGTGGTCGCTGCCGCAAAGGGGGTTCGATGAGCATCCTGGTTGATAAGTCAACGCGTTTGATCGTGCAAGGCTTGACCGGTCGCGAGGGAACGTTTCACGCTAAGAACGCTGCCTTGTACGGGACAAAGGTCGTCGGTGGCGTCACTCCCGGCAAGGGCGGCACCATCCACGAAAGCTGGCCGATCTTTAATACTGTGAGCGATGCGGTTGCCGAGACCGGCGCCAATGCCACGGTGATCTTCGTTCCGCCGCCGGCCGCCGCCGATGCCATCATGGAAGCCGCCGATGCTGGCGTACCTCTCATCGTCTGCATCACCGAGGGCATCCCCACCATGGACATGGTAAAGGTATGGGAGTTCTTGAAGACTAGGAACTCGCGGCTCATCGGGCCTAATTGCCCCGGCATCATCTCGCCGGGAAAATGCAAGATCGGCATCATGCCGGCGCAGATTCACAAAGAGGGAAACGTCGGCATCGTTTCGCGCTCGGGCACGCTGACGTACGAGGCGGTGTATCAGTTGACCACCCGCGGCATTGGGCAGTCCACCGCGATCGGCATTGGTGGCGACCCCATCATCGGCACCAACTTCGTGGACGCCATCCGTCTGTTCAACGACGATCCCGAAACCGAAGCCATCGTCATGATCGGGGAAATCGGCGGTAACGCCGAGGAAACGGCTGCGGAGTTCATTCAGCAGAATGTTCGCAAGCCGGTCGTCGGTTTTATCGCTGGACAGACCGCGCCTCCGGGACGGCGCATGGGACACGCCGGAGCCATCATCTCCGGCGGGAAGGGAACTGCGGCCGAGAAGATCAAAGCCATGGAGGCGGCTGGCATTCACGTCGCCAAATCCCCCGCCGAGATCGGCGAGACGCTGGTAAAGGCAACCGGAGCGACCTTAGCCCGGTGACCTTATCACTCCGACCGAGCGGCCTTGGCCGAGACCGGAGGAACCTGCTCACCTTGTCGAAGGGAACTGCTGTTGTCAAGACAAGGAAAGCAGGTCGTTCCTCCTGTCGGACTAGAGTTCCCGGTCGGGAAACCAACCGGTTCTTATGTTTCTGAACCCAAAGCGAAGAGCAAAGAGCGAATAACGGAATCTATGAAAACCATCCAACGCACTCTTTCCATCGTCAAGCCTGACGCCGTTGAAAAAGGCGCGGCAGGCGACATCATCCACACCCTGCTGCAAAACCACTTCCGCATTATCGGGATGAAGATGTTGCACATCACCAAGTCGCAGGCCGAAGGCTTTTATGCTGTGCATGTGCATCGGCCGTTCTTCGAGTCGCTGACCAACTTCATGTCGAGCGGTCCCATCGTGGTTATGGCGCTGGAGAAGGAAAACGCTATCGGCGACTATCGCGCGCTCATGGGCGCAACCGATCCAGCCAAAGCCGACGAAGGCACGATTCGCAAGAAGTGGGCGGCCAATATCGAGAAGAACGCGGTGCACGGTTCCGACGCCGAAGATACCGCGCGCTTCGAGCTTAGTTACTTCTTCGCCGGATACGAACTGGCGAAGTAAATTGAGGGCGACAAGGCCCGGCGCGGAGAACTTCTATGGCGCATGTGCAGATTACGATGCTGGCGGGCGCACCATTGAGCAGAAACGGCGCGCCGTCAAGCGTCTCACCGACGTGCTGCGTGAGGAACTGAATGCCAACCCGGAGCGACTTACCGTCGCCTTCGTTGAGGTGCCGCGTGACAGCTATGCTCGTAATGGCCTCCTGCTCTCCGAGCGGACCGACGTCCAGTGATTGCCGGTCATTGCCCTCCGCCGAATCGGTTGCCCTGGTCTTCGCGACGACACGGTGAAAGCGGCCGCTTATGACTGGTGAATAAAAAAGCCGTCCTCATGAGGACGGCTTCGCTACTCAAGCTGGGACCTAGCGGGACATCGTGCTTTTCGGATTGCTCATCGCACTCTCTTTTTGTGACTTCGAGGCTACCGTTGTAGCACCAACGGTCCCAGCCACCTTCTTCGCTTCGGTCAAATGACTGTCCAGCGTGGGCAGGGTGTTGATGACCCAGTCCTTCAACTGGGTGTCCTTGAGGTTCTTCTCGTCGCGCCTGAATGCGGCCACATCATGTTCGTGGTCCCTCACCATGTCGTGCATGTAGGCCTTGTCGAAAGCCTCGCCGTGCAGCTTCTCCAGCCGATCTTTGGTTGCCTGATCGGCAGGGCTCAGCTTGTCAGGCAAGGTGACATCCTGCTTTTTGGCGATCTGTTCTAGTTTGTCGTTGGCATTGGTGTGGTCGGTCACCATGCGCTTGCCGAAGTCTTTGACATCCTGACTCTGGGCGTTTTGCTCAGCTAATTGTCCCAGTTGCACTTCCGCCATGTTCGCTTGGGCGGCTTTGTCCATAAAGTTACGGTCAGCCGAATCGGGCTTAGCCATGTTGTTGCTCTGGGCCCATGCCATGGACCCGAATAAAAAGACGGACGCTGCGGTAGCAAGCACGCGCGTGCTCAGTCTACACATTTCGGTTATCTCCTTTTGCTACGGTTGGGCCCGGGGTTCGGACGGTCCGGCCAGTGAGTGGTAAATCTGGAAGGCTCATCCGGCCACAGAAACTCATCCCAGCCGGGTCCTTTGCATCAAGTTAGATTTGTGGTATCCGCCAGGGGTTGTCCGTTTCCCGGATATTTCCAGCGAGACGGACGTGAGTCTCGAGGGTCAATTTCCCTTCGACCTCGGGCCCGTCCTCCTTGACGCTGACTCGCGCTGCACAATAGAGTCAAACCTTGGGAGTTTGCGCTTGGAGACCCTTGTCGGGAAGAGTTTTCTTCAGTACACAATCGTAAAAGAACTGGGCGCCGGTGGCATGGGCGTGGTGTATGAAGCCGAAGACACCAGGCTCGGGCGCCACGTGGCGCTGAAGTTCCTCTCCCGGGACTTTGAACGTGACCCTTATGCGCTGGAGCGCTTCAAGCAGGAGGCGCGCGCAGCCTCCTCCCTCAATCACCCCAACATCTGCACTATCTATGCCATCGAGGAATGCGAGGGCCAGCACTTCATGGCCATGGAGTTGCTCGAGGGGCAAAGCCTGAACGATAGGATCCGCGGAAACCCGCTGCCGCTGGATAAGATCATCGACATCGGCATCCAGATCAGCGACGGACTCGACGTTGCACATGGTAAAGGCATCGTGCACCGCGATCTGAAGCCGGCCAATATCTTTGTCACCTCCCGGGGACAGGCTAAGATTCTCGACTTCGGGCTGGCCAAGCTGACCTATGATCGCCGTGCAGCTCTGGAGACGGTTGGTGGCGAAGCGGCCACCCGTGCCCCGCTTCATCTGACCTCACCAGGCACGGCGGTGGGCACCGTCGCTTATATGTCGCCGGAACAGGCCCGCGGCGAAGAACTGGATGCGCGTAGCGACCTGTTCTCCTTCGGCGCCATTCTTTACCAGATGGCCACCGGCAAGCTTCCATTTGAGGGCAACACCTCGGCGGTCATCTTCCAGGGCATCCTCGACCGCAATCCCAGGCCGGCAGGAGAGCTGAATCCATCCATTCCTTTCAAGCTGGAAGAGATCATCGACAAGGCGCTGGAGAAGGACCCGGATCTTCGCTATCAAAGCGCAGCCGAGGTCCGCAGCGACTTAAAGCGGTTGAAGCGCGACGTCACCGGCCACGGATCGCAAACCGGAATTGCGGCAGCTTCCTCTTCGTCGGTCGTCGCAGCACGCCGCAGCAGTTCGGCGCCATCTGCTCCCAGCGCCGCCATAATTCTAGCGGCGGCCAAGCGACACAAAAGCGGTGCCGGGCTGATTACCGTGCTCAGCCTGGCGATGATCGCTGCCGGAATTTACGGCTTCTACAAGTGGTTCTCCCAGTGGCTCGGCGATTCCGGCCCGGTACCCTTCCAGAGCATGAGCATGCAGAAGCTCACCAACTCCGGCAGGGTCCTGCTGGCTACCATCTCCTCAGACGGCAAATACGTGGTGAACGTGGTGGATGAGGGGCATGGGCAGCAAAGTCTGTGGATGAGGCACGTTGCCACCGGCAGCAATGCCCAGATCATGCCACCTAAAGAGGTGCGCTACACAGGTCTGACCTTTACGCCCAACGGCGACTTCCTGTATTTCGTCCGCAGCGAGCCGGAAAACCCCTGGTTGGGACTTCTCTACCAGGTCCCGGTGCTGGGTGGTACGCCGCGCCAGCTTATTACCGATGTGGATAGTCCGATCAGCTTCTCGCCTGACGGCCAGCAGATTGTCTTCTTGCGTAACAGCTCTTCGGAGGGCAATGCGAAGTTAATCATTGCCCACTCCGACGGCACCGGCGAGCGTGTCCTCTCCGTGCTTCCGCTTCCTGGGTATTCCGGTCCTGCCTGGTCACCCGATGGCAAATGGATCGCTGCAACCGTCTTCGACCCGGGCGGTCAAAGTCTGGGCAGGCTGGTGATCCTTAATCCTGCAAATGGGAAAGAGAAAACCATCTACGCAGGGACCGCCAGCCTGGAGAAGCCGACGTGGATGCCGGATGGAAAACATCTGCTGCTCATCTTCCACGACATTTCCAGCGACTGGAACGGTCAGGTCGGAGAAGTATCTTTGTCCGGCAGGAAACTACATCGCATTACCAACGACCTCAGCTCCTACAGCAACCTCACGCTCGGAGTCACCCGGGATGGCAAGCAACTCATTGCCATTCAAAACACGCCCGACGCCGGTATTTACACGCTAGGGCTGGAGGCCAAGGGCGCCTCCGCGGCGAAGCAGGTCGCCAACAGCGGCGACATCAATGTGAGCTGGTTGCCCGACGGCAGGCTGTTGACTCTGGACTACGACGGGCACATTTCGATCATGAACGCTGATGGCAACGGTCGAAACGTCATCTACCAGCAAAATCTTCCGATGCGGGGATTGAACGCTTGCCCGAACGGGGCCTACGCCTTCTTTGGCATGCCGAACCCGCAAACCAAGGCTTTCAACATCTTCCGCCTTGATCTTCAGAGTGGCAACGTAAAGCCGATGACCAACGGCAAAGACGACCAAAATCCCGTCTGTTCGCCGGATAGCAAGTTCTTCGTTTACGTGAGTCTCGATCGCGGCAGACAGTCCTTGATGGAGATGCCGGCCGGAGGCGGCGTAGCGAAACAGTTAAGCGACAAGCTGGTTAACTTTGGGGTGGTTTCTCCTGACGGCAGCCAAATTGCCACGCTGGTGGCGGAGGGCCAAGGCGCCAACGTGAAGCCGATGATCGAAATCCTGCCCGTGCAGGGAGGCTTGGCGGTGAAAAGTTTTCCGCCCAGCCGCTACATCAGCGGCGTGTTTCAGTATTCGCCAGATGGGCAGAATCTTTATTATCCAGTTACTGAGAAAGGTGTTTCCAACCTCCTCATGCAGCCGATGGCGGGGGGTGCGCCTACTCTGGCAACCCACTTCGACGATCTGTTCCTCTATGGATATGACTACGATTGGAAGAACAGGAAGTTGGTGGTGTCGCGGGGACGTACCAATTCAGACATCGTTCTCATTACGGAACGGCAGTAGCGATCGCTGTTACTCTTCCCTTAAGGCTGGTTGGCAATTTCCGTGCAATTGAATTACTCTGCTGTTGCATACGCACTTCTTCGTCGTTCGACCCGTGCGGTCTTGCCGGACCGCTGGGTGCCCTGCCAGGCCGTGCTTCAGGTCGATTTGGCCACTGCTTGGAGTGGCTCCAGGTGTCAGTTTTCCAGAGGAGATGCATGAAAGGGTTCAGACCTCTTTCCTTAGTCGGAGTGGTACTCACCCTGTGCGCGCTGTCGCTGATGACGGCCTGCTCAGGATCGGTCCCGCAAAACGGCGCCAGTCCGTTGAACATCTTGAACTCGACCACGCTCCCCGTCGGCGCTGAAGGCGATTCCTATGCCCAAACTCTGCAAGCGACCGGAGGACTCCAGCCCTATACCTGGACACTGGACTCGGGTGCGCTGCCCCCCGGCTTTAACTTCAGCAGCGGCGGAGTGCTCAGCGGTACGCCGCCTCCGGGAGCGGCCGGCAATTATAGTTTTACCGTGCGTGTGACTGACTCGCAGTCTCCCGTGAAGGCCTATCAGACTGCTACCTTCAACTTGACCATCAACCCCCCTCTCACGTTTCCAACCGCGACCCTACCCAGCGGAGTGGTTTCTGTCGCTTACAGCGCCGCAGTTGCCGTGACTTCCGGAACTGGAATCCCCTGTAGTACAACCGGTACCCCGCCCCCCTATAACTATGCTATTGCCCCAGGCAGCGCACCGCTTCCCCCGGGCTTGACCCTGAGCGCCAGCGGAAGCATCACGGGAACGCCGACCGGCCCCATTGGAGTGTATGCATTCACGGTCCAGGCCACCGATTGTTTCCCCACCACCGCGACCGCCAATTTCAGCATTACGATCACGGGAAAGATACAGGGTAGCTACGCCTTCTCCTTCAACGGCTACAACCAGCAGGGGCAAGCGTTCTTCATGGCTGGCAGCTTCGTGGCTGACGGCAGTGGAAATATCACCAGCGGCGTTTTTGATCGCAATGGGAACGACTCGATCGGCTTGATGACGGAAGTGCCGATTACTCCCGGCACGGGCTCGAATGGACAATGCCCCATTCCCAGCGGCACGGCAGGATCGGTCTATTGCGTGGGCCGTTCCGGCGATACCAACGGCAGCAATCTGGGAACGCTCGTCATCGCTTCTTCTTTGGCGACGTATTCTTTCAGCGTTTCGGTATCGCTGGTTGGCGATTCCCGAATCATCCTGATGGATCCGAACAAGCAGGTGTGGGGTTCAGGTGTGCTGAAATTGCAAGGCCAGAATGGGCTTTCCGGGATATCGCTGGTGTCGGACAGTCTGGCCTTTGGTTTGTCGGGATTGGACGCAAGCGGTAATCGCTATGCCGGCGCAGGTTACTTCATAACCGACGCGAACGGTGTTATCGCCAGCGGAAAGGGAGAGGCGGACCTCAATGACAACGGTGCCGTCCAAAGCCAGGCCTCTTTGACCGGGAACATCTCTTCCGTCAGTACCACCACAGGCAGGGCCACCGCGACGTTTACGGTCGGTTCCACCACGTTGGATTACGCCTTGTATGTGATTCCTCCTGGGACTGGCAAACTCTTCCCCACCGTGGTTGGGGTGCAGACCGATCCCTCCAGCAGCTCTCCTATAACTCTGGTGTCAATTGTCGACCGAGGACCGGCAGGCCTCGGCACTACTGCATTCACCAACACATCTCTTAACACCACCACCCCAACCGCCAGCGGTATCATTTTTGAACAGAACGCTGTTTCCAACTCGGGTGGTACTCTGGGCCCGGACATTTCCGTTGGAGTCGGTAACTTCGACGGCAAAGGAAATATCACCGCGTACGCCTATGACGAGAACAATGCTGGATCGATGACCACACCGGCACAGAACAGTTATTCCGGGACGTACTCGGTCGATCCCTCCAACAATTTGTCGGGACGCGTGACCATCAGTCTCAACGGTGTTGCGAACCAGCCGGTGTGGTACCTGACCGGCGTGAACGCGGGATACGTGGTTGGGACCGACCCCAACGTTACCGCCGGAACGTTCGAGCCGCAGAACGTTTCGACCGTCACCATCGTTTCCCTGTTCGGCAACTTCTACGGAGGTACCGTCAGTCCGGTGTTGCCAAGCGTGCTGAACGAGGTGGAAGCGACAATAGCGACGCCGCCGCCTCCCCCGGGCGCCGGCAACGGGACATACGTCGTTACCTACGACACCAGCGGGTCGTCCGGATTGCAGATGGACCAGGTCTTCAATGGGCAGTTCTGTGTGGCAGACAACAGCAGCCTGCTCGCGTGTCCCACCGACGTCACGCAGAACACCAGCGGCAGAATGCTGGTGCTGGACAGTAACGGAAATACCACCGACGTTCTTTATCTCGTCAACGGGGGAGCGGCGGGAATCACGGGAGCCACCGCCAAGGATGTGTTGCTGAACATCGGCCCCACCCCCAGTCTGACGTTCGTTACCCGCTGATTTTTCTACTCTTTGACGGGCCGGCGTGCATCCAAGGCCGGCCCTTCTTCCCCGGTCTTCAGTTGGTCACATCCCAACCGCAAGGGAAATCGGCAAATCAAGGTATACTTTGTACAATCCGATGGGTGCAGGGGTTGGGTCGCCTCCAACGGTGGTTCTGGCCCGAGAGAACGAAGTAAATGGCTGGGGATTCAGAAAACGCAGCGCGAAAAGCGCAGGATGGAATTGCTGTCTCCAGCGGTGACAGTTCCGCCGCGACGCCCAAGCCTGCGCTTGGCTCCGAGGGGATGACCGATCCCGGCTTCGGTCGCGCCGATGTCACCGCTCCGGGCACGAGCCCGCCGCCCGGCCCGAAAAGCGACCCTTCCGATGCCGTTACCGTGATTGGGGCTCGCGGCTCGGGTTCGGAAAGCGCTTCTCATCCTATCTTCACCTCGATCGGCGCCACCGTCTTCCACCAGGGTGACGTTCTGGGCGGCCGTTATGAAATACAGAAACTGCTCGGCATGGGCGGCATGGGCGCGGTCTACAAAGCGCGCGACATGGAAGTTGAGCGCGTCGTCGGACTGAAGGTAATTCGCCCCGACCTGGCCGGAGATCCTGCCATTCTGGCTCGTTTCAAGCAGGAACTGGTCCTGGCCCGTCAAGTTACTCACAAGAACATCATCCGCATTTACGACCTGAACGAAGCCGACGGCGTTAAGTTCATCACCATGGAGTTCATCGAAGGTGAGGACTTGCGCACCATTCTTTTGCGTGAGGGTAAACTGGCCCCCCAACAGGCGGCCAACATCATGGTGCAGGTCTGCGCCGGCCTGCTGGCGGCGCACAGTGAAGGCGTCATCCACCGCGACTTGAAACCCAGCAACGTCATGTGCGATGCCGCTGGCCGGGTCGTCATCATGGACTTCGGATTGGCCCGCACCGTCCAGGGCGATGGCATGACGCGCACCGGAATGATGGTCGGCACCATGGAATATATGTCCCCCGAGCAGGCCATGGGGAAAGAGCTTGACGCCCGCTCCGACCAGTTTGCCGTGGGACTCATCTTTTACGAACTGCTAAGCGGCAGCATGCCGTATCACGCCGAGAGCGCCATCGCAAGCCTGGTCATGAGGACCCAGGAGGGCGCCGTCCCTCTCACCGAGGTTGATTCCACGGTGCCGCCGGAACTAAGTGCGATAGTCGGGAAATGTCTGGAGCGTGATCCTGCAGCCCGCTTCCCCAGCGTCCAGGAACTGATCGACGAAATCGAGATCTGGCAAGGGAAGAAGCAGCGTGTCGGCGCTTCGGTGATCGTACCTCGGCCACCCAAGCCCGCTCCCTCCAAGCCTTTCCCGCTTAAGTGGATCGCGGTCGGAGTTGCTGCGCTTGTCCTGGCCGCGGGCTCCTACTGGCTGGTTCGCAACCGGGCGCAGCCAGGAACCACGGCGACCGGAGCCGAAGCGGTGCAGGGCCAGGTGGTGTCGGTTGCCATCATGCCTTTCTACAACGCTTCCGGCGATTCCAGCTTGAACTGGATTGGGACCAGCATCTCCGACAACCTGATCTCTGAGATTGGCGGGTCTTCTCACCTGCATCTGGTCTCGGCGGGCCGCATGCAGGATGTTCTGCACGATCTGGGATTTTCCCCCGGGCCCCAGGTGGACGGCTCCACCCTGAAGAGCGTTCGGGAGGCCGTCGGCGCCGACACCGTGATCTCCGGGCAGTTGGTGCGGATCGGCGATCAGTACCGGATTAACGCCGTGGTGCACGACCTCAAGGATGGTCGCGACATCCCCCTCGCCACCGACCTCGCCAACGTCCAGGACCTGACCGGCGCCCTGGACAAGCTGGCCGCACAAATCCGCGAAAAACTCGCGACTACACCGGACATCCTGAAAGAGTTGCGGGCCAACTCCGGTCACGTATTGACCAGCTCCGCGACCGCCTTGCAGGCCTACGACGAAGGTTTGCAGCTGGCCCGCGCCGGCAACAATAATCAGGCGGTTGTCCAGTTTGAAAAGGCCACCACCGACGACCCCAACTTCGCCATGGCTTTTTCCAAGCTGGCCGACACCTATTCGGCGCTCAACTACGACGATAAAGCGGGACAGGCATCGCGCCGCGCCGTGGAATTGAGCGAGGGCCTTCCTCTCCAGGACCGCTATCGGATTGAGGCGGACAATGCGCGGATCATGAACGACAACGGAAAGGCCATTGCCGCGTATGAAAACTTGACTAAGCTGAATCCGGGCGACATCGACGCCCAATTGGCCCTGGCCCGGCTTTACGAGAATGCAGGCAGTTGGGACGATGCCAAGAAGCGCATCGCCGTGGTGCTGGCCGCCGATCCCAAGAACATCAGAGCTCTGCGCACCAGCGGCGAGGTGGAGATCCTGTCGGACAATGCGCAAGCGGCGGTCGATCCGCTCACCAAAGCCTTGAGCCTGGCGACCTTGTCGGGCAATGAAGAAGAGAAGGCGAGGGTCCTGTTTACCATTGCGTCGGCCTATTACGACCTGAACAAGCCTACCGATGCTCTGGCCAACCTGCAGCAGTCGCTGGAGATCAGACGGAAAATCAAGGACCAAAGCGGCATCGCCCAAAGCCTGGGACAAATTGCCCGGGTCCAGGACAGGCTCGGCCAATCGGCGGCCGCCCTGGCCAGCTACAAAGAGGCGCTGGAAGTTAACCGTAAGATCAGCAACAAACGGGGACTGCTCAGCAACTTGATTAATCTGGGGACCTTCTATCACGACCACGGAAAATACGACGACGCCCTTAAGGCCGAGAATGAGGCCTTGCAACTGGCGCGTGACGTGCAGGCCGAATTCGATCAAGCGACCTTACTCAACAATATCGGCAGTGTTTACAACAATAAGGGGGAGTATCAGCTGGCGCTGACGTATTTCCAGCAAGCCTATGACATTCGCGAACGGCTGAAGCTGTCGGCGGACGCGACCGAGTCGCTGCGCAACCTGGCGGAGATGAATTTCAAGCTCGGAGAATACGAAACCGCGCAGACCCAGTTTCTGAAGGCGCTGGAAGCCAGCCGGGCGGCCAACGATAAGGAGATGCTGGCGCTGGAGTCGAGCACCATGGGCGTGCTGTTCGCGGCCCAGGGCAAGTACGATGCCGCGCTGAATTATCTCCAGCAGGCGGTGGACGGGTTCAAGCAGATCAACGATCGCACCTGGTATTCGGTGGAGGCGCTTTCCCGCTACGGCGATGTCCTCTCGGCCGTGGGACGCGGCGAGGAGGGACAGAACTCCATCAACGACGGACTGAAGCTGGCGGATGAGGTGAAGGATGAATCCTCGACCGCCGAGGCGCGGAACGACCTCGGCGACAGCTATTTTTATCGCGGCGATTACGCTTCGGCGCGCCAGCAGTACGACCGGGCGCGGCAGGTCGCCGGCAAGTTTGTCCTGCCCGATCAAAGTCTTCGCGCCCGGCTGGGTATGGCCCGGGCGGACCTGGAGCAGGGCCGCGCCAAGGCAGCCCTGCCCGAGTTGAAGAAAATCAGGGACGAAGCCCGCTCGATGGGATTGAAACCGCTGGCGGTACGGGCCGCGATCGCTTACGCGCAAGCTCTATTGACCACGGACAACGCCGAGGCCGCAAGTCAGGAACTGGAAAGTGCGATCGGACAAACCGACAAAATGGGGATGTTGTTGGAGCGGGCGCGCGCCGAATTCCTGCTGGGCAACGCTCTGACCAGGACCGGCAAGCCGAAAGAGGCGCCGCTGCATTATCGGGAAACCGAACGCATTCTGGCCTCCATCGTCAGCCGGGAAAAAAGTGCGGTCCACCTGCTCGACCGCCCCGACCTCAAGAACATGTACAGCGAAGCCAAGTCCTCCGAGGGCGGTGGCGGCGCTTAGAGCATTTTCAGAGAGGGTGTAGACCGATTTCCCTCAGGGGCTAAAGCCCGGCGTCGTGAATGCGACCTACGGCCCGGCTTCACAGGCTACTAAAAAACTCGTTCTCGGGACGTTTTGAAAGGGCACAGCTTTAGCCGTGCCGTCGGAAGTCCTATAAAATTTCATTCCGAACCGACTTTAGTCGGTGAGGGATCTGCGTTTTCGACTTTTTCAGCAGCCTCTTCAGCCGTGCCGTCTCGAGACACAAACGGAGTTCGCCTTTAGGTAGGCCCCGAGGGACCTCATCCTCAGCGGCTGAAGCCGATTTCATTCCTTTGCTGGTGCCCCACGCCTGAAGGCGTGCCCTTTCAAAACGGGTTATACCTCCGCCGAAAACGCCGTAGTCCCGTGAATCGCGATTGCCGCATCCGTCCAGATTGAAGGCAAGAAAAAGGGCAGTCCTGAGCGGGCCACAATCCGCTCACGAACTGCCCTCAATACCGTGCCCTTTCGGGCCCTACGGTTTACTGGGATTGAAGGTGGCCACGATGTCCGCGTTATCGGCGCTTCCAGTCAGGAAGTTCCGTCCCGAACGCAAGGGCTTGCCCGATCCCGATCCACCGAAGCCTCTCGATCCTCCCGACGTCGTGCCGTCGATGGGAGCATTCGTATAACCCGTGAAGATGCTCATCCAGTTGTTGGAACCCATGGCATCGTTTTCCAGGTAGTCAGCATTGCTCGGCGTTACATTGTCCGTGGTGTAGAAGGTTGTGTCGATCGCAATACATTGACTCTGGTGCGGGTCGGTACACAGCGGCTCGGTCGGACAAGTCACTGGATTACCCGACTGGTCCTGGCAACTGTAGGTGTAAACGATGCAATCTCCCGACGCTATGGGATTATTGCCGCCGGCGGTGCCTTGATAGACAATGCATTGCTCGTTGGCGAATTGAGTTCCCTGCAACCGGTTCTGATAAAACAGCACACGGTCGACCGGGTTGGCCGCCACGGTCATCACGATATTACCGGAGTTATGAAAGCCCTCCGGATAGGTGACTGTGGTCTGATGACTGCCAAAGTTGAAGTCAGTAGGTGTTCCGCCGTCTTGGATGACCTGTTGGATCTGGACCAGTCCGGATGCCGTGTATTCCCACGCCAGGATGTCCATCTGCATGGCGTCAGTTGGCTGAGACGAGGTGAAGCCGACCCAGGCGTAACCCACTTTTCCCGGGCGAGTATCCAGTTTGAGTCCGAGCGGATTGTTCACCGCGTCATAGACAAGGTTATAAGGAACGGAGACGTTTGGCCGGCCCTTCGGGGTGTGCGTTCCGGTGAGATATTGCGGGTCGAGCCAGATCTGAAGTAGTCCGCCGGGCTGCATGGCGCTGGGCGGGTTGTAACTGATCACCACATCGTGCACCGACCCGTCGGTACAGCTTTCTCCGTTGCACGAGCCGCCCATGGTCACCGAAGGCGTGTAAGGCTGCGAATTTGCCGGATAGATGCAGTTGGGCACGTTCTGGTGATTTCCAATCGTGAAGTCTCCATTCTCGTGCACCGGCGTGTTGGTGCCGGGGCCGCAGGTCTGAATCGCAATGTGGTTTCCGTTCGGGTCCCAGTCGTTTTGCGCCAGGTCAAACTCGACGGCCAGGCTGTTGTTGATACCGGCATAACCCAGGCCCCCTCCGATGCTGCCGTTCCCCGCTCCTATCGCTCCGGAAAATGCACCAGTGGCGCCGTAGGTGGGATCGGTCGAGGGCGAGAACTGAACGATAAAAGAGAATCCGTCGCCCGGAGAGCAGCACTGCAGATTATGGGCCTGAAACTGAAACCACGTCGTGAAGCCCTGAATGACCGGTTGCTCGCCTACTCCCAGCGAAAACCGCTGCTGTTGGAAGTACGCCGTCGCCGCTTCGGGATTGCCGGTTCCGTCCGACAGGCGCAGCACGGTCGCGTCATTCCACTGGGCGATACTCGGATTGCCATTATTGAATGGATATCCATTCAACTGAAGGAACTGATATGGATCGGTTGGACCGGAAAAGTCTGGATAGAACTGGGGCTGCTGCGCTGTCGAGATCGCTCCCAGGCACAGCAGCAGAGCTGACATTAGCAGGAGACTCGAATACCGTAGTCCATTTCGCATGGGATAGCTTCTTTCTTACGCCAGACGCACCAGCGTATTTAGGTTTCTGCCTCTTTGCGGGCGGCGATACTCGATGGGGGAGTCCTCGCGATGGCCACAGTCGCGCAATAGAACCGGATAGCTTGCCGCATTTTGCGTCCGTTATATCGGGATGTCAAGATAAATCCCGCGGTAGTCAAAATGTGGGTAGTGACCGTAGGCCCCAAGGTGCTCACTAGGGTAGCTTTGCAGTGCTACCTTCGGGCGCTCCCTTTAGAATGGTGCTTTGCAGCAGGATTAAACCTTATGCAGACAGCGGACGTCGTCATCATCGGAGGCGGCATTGTGGGATCCAGCATCGCCTGGCACCTGACTGAAGCCGGCTGCCATGATGTGTTGCTGATAGAGCGCGAAACTCATCAGGGCAAAGGTTCCACCGGCAAGAGCATGGGAGGAGTCCGGGCCCAGTTCGCTACCGCGCCGAACATCCAGATGTCGCTCTATTCCATCCCGTTCTACGCCGGCTTCGATGAGCGGCTTGGCCTGCCCTCGGAATATCGCCCGCAAGGTTATCTCTTCGTCGCTACCAAGCCGGAACATCTCGACTACCTCCGCACTAACCAGCGACTGCAGAAGGCGCTGGGGCTGGCGCAGGTGCGCATGACGACGCGTGAGGAAATCGTGGCCGTCGTCCCGCAGTTGCGGTCCGACGACGTTCTGGGCGGCAGCTTTTGCCCGACCGATGGATTCGTCGATCCTTATAGCGTGATGGTCGGCCTCACCACTCGCGCCTGCGAGCAGGGCGCCACGCTATGGAGATCGACGGAGGTCACCGGCATCCCGCGCGAAGGCGGCCGCATCAGCGGCGTGGAAACCACCCGCGGTCCCGTGAGCACGCGTGTTGTCGTCAATGCTGCCGGACCGTGGGCGGCGGAAGTGGCCGTTCTTGCCGGTGTGGATCTGCCGGTCGAGCCGCTGCGCCGCATGCTGGTTCCGACCGAGCCTTTCGATGGCGTCTCGCACGCGGTGCCCATGGTTGTCGACATGACCAATGGCTTTCACTTTCGTCCCGAGAGTCTGGGATTCCTGCTGGCATGGAACGATCCGGAAGAGACCCCGGGCTTCAAGACCGACTTCGAGCCATCGTTCATCGAGAAGGTCCTGACCCGTGCGGCCGATCGCGTGCCCTGCTTCGAGAACCTCGCGGTAAACCCCAAACGTGCCTGGGCCGGACTCTACGAGATGTCGCCTGATCATCACGCCATCCTCGGACCAGTGCCGGAGGTGCCCGGCTTTTTCTGCGCCAACGGCTTCAGCGGACACGGCGTGATGCACGCGCCCGCCACCGGAAAGATCATTGCCGACCTGATTCTCCAGGGCGCGACCAGCATCGTAGACCACGTCGAGCTGCTCGGCCCCGACCGCTTCGCCCGCGGTGCGCTGCTGCACGAGACGGCGGTGCTGTAATCGCCTGGAATCCCGTCAGCCCTATCGCGACCGGCTAAAAGTAAACAAAACCCCACACGATGTTTACAAATTCTTGACAACCTCAATGCCCGTCGGCGGTATGTTTCCGTCACGGCGCCATAGCGGGCAGGGGCGCAGCGAACTGGTCTGTCGGAGCAATTCGGACTAGTTCGCTCCTGTCCCGCCGAAGCCTGCGTTTGCTAGGCAGCGGCAGGCGGGGTATGGCGCCACTGCATTTGAGGGGCATCTTCAGCGTGCGCTCTCCGGACTTCGCATCCTCTCACCCCTTGCGCGCGTCCCTCGACGATGTGCTCCATCCGGGGGTGAATCCGTGCCCACCAGCGTTGCATCTAGGTGAGACGGACGAACTGGCTGGTCAAGATCGGAGAGACGCCCTATGACATCGCCTGCAACCGGGCCCGGCACAATGCTTGATACCGATCTGCTCACCGCATTGCCATTCGACAGTTGGAAGGACACCCAGGCCACGTTGCACATGTGGGCGCAGATTGTCGGCAAGGTCCGCATGAAGCTCTGTCCCCTGATCAACCACTGGTGGAATGTGCCGTTCTATGTGACCTCGCGCGGCCTGACGACTTCGGCCATGCCCTACGCTCGCGGCGTGGTTGACGTCAACTTCGATTTCATCCACCACAAGCTGGTGCTTGAGACCAGCGACGGAGCAAGCCGCTCGTTGGCGCTCAAGCCGCAGAGTGTGGCCGAGTTCTATCGCAGCTTCATGGCCGCGCTGGCCGAGCTGGGCGTCGATGTCAAGATATGGACCACACCCTGTGAGCTCCCCGACCCGATTCCGTTCGAGAAAGACACGACTCACTCCTCGTATGACGCGGACGCGGTGCATCGCTTCTGGCGCATCCTGGTCTGGGTTGACACTGTGTTGAAGGAGTTCCGTACCCGCTTCATCGGCAAGGTCAGCCCGGTGCACTTTTTCTGGGGAAGCTTCGATCAGGCCGTGACCCGCTTCTCCGGACGGCCCGCTCCGCCGCGCCCCGAAGCCGATTCCATTACTCGCGAAGCCTATTCCCACGAGGTCAGCAGTGCCGGCTTCTGGGCTGGCGGCGCCGACATCAAGAGTCCGGCGTTCTATTCTTACGCGGCGCCTGAGCCACCCGGCTTTGCCGAACAGCCTGTCGGACCCAAGGCGGCTTTCTATCATCCCCAAATGAAGGAATTTCTGCTGATGTACGACGATGTGCGCGCCGCGGAATCTCCCCAGGCGGCGCTAATGGAATTTCTCCAGACTACTTACGAAGCCGCCGCGAACTGCGGCAAATGGGACCGCAAGTCACTGGAGCGCTGATCTGGGGGAGGATTAGGAGGGTAGAGCGGCACCTTAAGAGGTTGTTACCGGACTGCGATCGAAATGCTTGAGTGGAACAAAGCGACAGTGAAACAACCCAATTAGACGCGCAATGGCGGCTTTGTTGCGAGTTATGGGCGCAAATCCCTGGTCAAGTGGGAAGTTAAACCGAGCCGCGTAACGACGAGCCGAGCTTCGTAACCGCCTCTTGAGCGCCGCGTCAAGGTGTATTTCTCTCACCCCGAGCCGGCTTCAGAGGCCCGCTGAAATAGTCTGTTTTGAGGTGACTTTGAAGGGGCGCAGCTTCAGCTGCGCCGTACAGCTCATTTATTCTTCTCATTCCGAGCGGACTTTAGTCCGCGAGGAATCTGCTTTCTCGGCTTTGTTCAGCAGCCGCTTCAGCCGGAAAGGAAAGGAAGCTTATGGCAGCAACAACCTGCACTCATCTCGATCAAATCAAGATCACCCATACCAAGGTCCATGTCTGCGAAGACTGCGTTAAACTCGGCGACACCTGGGTGCATCTGCGGCTCTGTCTGGAATGCGGCAAGGTGGGCTGCTGCGATTCCTCCAAGAACAAGCACGCCACCAAACACTTTCACCACACCAAGCATCCCCTCATGCGCTCCATCGAGCCGGGCGAGGCCTGGATCTGGTGCTACGTCGACGAAATGTCCCCCGGCGATCTGCCGGAATAGGCCTCACGAAGAACCGTGATTAACGTTACGGTCCAGGCGGACTGGCGAATTACCGTATTTCCCCAGACCAGCTGAATTATCTGATTGCGCAGCGCCGATTTTCGGCGTACTTTGCGGCCATGTTACGCGCCACTGTGTACGATCTGGTCCTCTGCTTCGCAATCTTGGGTAGTGCGGCCATCGCGCAATCGCCCAACTCCGATGGAACCTATCAACAATTGCGCAACGTCGCGCTAGGCAACGAGGCTGTGACCGTGAACAACCTGATCCTGAAGCGCGATACCGCGACCTTCCAGCTGAATTCTGGGACGGTGTGCTTTCTGCCGCCGGTGCAGGGCAAGGTCACCGGAGCGGTATTCATAGGAGAAGGCCGAATGCTGCTGACTCCGCCACTGCCCTCTGAAGAGCGCAGTCTGTCGTTGCTCAGTAAAGAGAAGGAATTCAGCGAGAGCTTCAGCCGCCTGGTGCTACGCTTCACCGACGGCACCTATGGCGAGATCATGAAGGCTGGCAGCGCTGCCTCGGTGTCGTGCGATCCGGGGCTGCTTCGCGACAGCCAGACTGTGACCCGCAAGAAGCTGCATTACAACCTGGATGCTCGCATCCTTCAGGATGTGCTCAGCCCTGAACCGGGCGGTCTCTTCGTGGCGTTTGTCCATGGCAAGAAGTACAGCGACAAAATCTTATTCATGATCGACCCGCATGGCGCGCTCCACGTCCAGCCGGAAGAGATCGAGTTGATGACCTACGACGAGAACAACGCGGGAATCTGGGCGGCGTTTCATTATTCCTCCGAATACGCCAGTGGAGCGGCAAAGGGCTCGCAGAAGAACGGCGTGATTCATATCGAGCACCAGCAATTGGACACCGAAATACAAAAAAGTGGCCAGCTCAATGGCAAGGCGGTGACGGTGTTCGTGGCGCGAACCGCCGGAGTGCGGGTGGTGCCGTTCATGCTTTTTCCCACTTTGCGGGTGCGGAGTGTCACCGGAGATGGCGGACAGGGGTTGAACTTCATCCAAGAGGAGAAACTCGAGGACCCGCAGTTCTGGGTGGTCCTGCAGAAACCGCTGGCTAACGGTGAGAAGTGCACCATCACCACCACGTATGGCGGCAAGGACGCCGTCAGCGTCGGAGGAGGCGGAAACTACTTTCCTATTGCGCGCGAGGACTGGTATCCCAACGCCGCTTCTGGCGCACTCGGAGAATACACCATTTACAACCTGACCTTCCGCATTCCGAAGGGAATGAAGATGGCCGCGACCGGGGACTTGGTCAGCGATGCCAGTCAAGGCGACCTCAATGTATCGGTATGGAAGAGCCCGGTTCCTTTGACCGTCGCCGGGTTTAACTTTGGCAGGTTCAAGGAGGAGGAGGCTAAACTCGACAAGCCCGACATGCTCGTTCTCGCCTATGCCAACCAAGACCCGCCAGACTGGGTCCGGACCCTGCAGAATACGGTCGACAAAAACCGCAGCTCGGAGCTCACAGAACTCAATGGTTCTCATCAACAAAGTGACATCGGGGGCGCTCTTGGAAACATGAGCACCGTCGCGCTGAACAAGAAGGCTCTGACCGAAGCCGAGATCTCGGTTCGTATCTACACTGATTTCTTTGGGACCATTCCGTACAAACGTCTTCAGGTTACGCAGCAAACTGCAACCACCTTTGGCCAATCGTGGCCGGAGTTGGTCTATTTGCCGATGACCTACCTGTTCGACACCACCACCCGACACGCCCTGAACAACATCATTCGGGAACGCTATCCGGCATATTCTGACGATGCCAGCGGTTACTACACGGTGGTCGCGCCCCACGAAGTCGCCCACCAGTGGTGGGGCCATACCGTCGGCTTCAGTTCGTATCGTGACCAATGGATGAGCGAAGGCTTCGCCGACATGTCAGCGTCGATCTACCTTCAGATGGTATATGCGAAGGAACCGCAGAGATATATGAAGTTTTGGAACGACGAACGCAGAATGCTATTGGAGCGCAACAAGGAGGGATTCCGGGCGCTTGACGCCGGTCCGCTGACCATGGGGTACCGTGTGGCCAACAGCCGCGAGGGCTTCGACAGCTACCGCCGCCTCGTCTACCCCAAGGGGGCCTACGTTCTCCATATGATTCGGCAGATGATGTGGGACCGTCACGACGGCGATCAGCGCTTCAAAGACACCATGCGAGATTTCGTTGCCACCTACAACGGCTCGGCCGCCACCACCGAGGATTTCAAGGCCATGGTGGAAAAGCACATGAGCCCGGCTATGGATGTCGACAAGAACCATACGATGGACTGGTTCTTCAACGAATATGTTTACGGGACCGCATTGCCGACGTACAAATTCGACGCTTCATTCGGCAAAGCTCCCAGCGGCGATGTGACCCTGACGTTCAAGTTGACCCAGTCTGGAGGCGGAAAGGACTTCGCCATGCTGGTCCCAATCTATTTGGAACTGGCCGACGGCAAGATTGCCCGTCTCGGATCAGCCCGCCTCGCCGGTGACACAACCGCTGACCAGACGATTACGCTGACGGGACTAAAAGAGCAGCCCCGGCGGGCCATGATCAACTACTACGACGACGTGCTGGCTTCGGCGAATTAAGCTGCGTTAACGCCACTAAGTCACGCGCCTCTGTGACGGGATTCACTGACAACCCCGCTCGGATGAGTACACTAGCGGCTTGAGGGTTTGTGTCTCTAGCGCGGTGAGGGCCGGAAAGCGGCCCGTCGCGGGCCTGTGATCTCTGAAAAGTCGCCCGAGATCGTCGCGGCCAGCGCCTGGATTTGTGAGACGGGAATGATAACTGATCCGTTAATCGTCTG
Organism: uncultured Acidobacteriaceae bacterium; assembly: GCA_963791975.1. Classification (GTDB taxonomy): domain Bacteria; phylum Acidobacteriota; class Terriglobia; order Terriglobales; family Acidobacteriaceae; genus Bog-257. Next base: position 277,229 of record CAWBUJ010000003.1, read on the forward strand.
ATTGGTCGCGGTTGTTAGAACCAGTGAAAATGCTAGCTGTAATCGACTGAATTAAAAGCAGATGCTAATAAGCCGTCTGGATTCAATACGATGCCTGGAAAAAGTTAGTAATCGTATGATTCTAAACAAGGGGCAGGGGGGAGGGGGAGTAACTTAGCGATTACTACTCTGTCCAGAATCTGGAACGCACCAATTCGACCACAGAATTTATCACATGGTTAACAAACGTCCACTCGCCGATTGGACACCAGGAATGATAGTTTATTAGCGGCCGTTTCCCAGCCGCCAGGAGAAATCATGAGCAAGCCTGTTTATATCGCAGCCTACAACCAGTCGAAATTCGGCAAGCTGATGGACATGACTGTCCCTCAGATCCTGTCCAATGCAGTGACCGGAGTGTGCGAACAGATCAAGGTATCGCCCTCGAGTATCGACGTCGGCGCGGTCGGCTCGGCCTGCAACTTCACCCTCAACAAGCAAGGTCTGCTGTCGGGTCTGATCGCAGCCGTTCCGGGAATGGCCGCGAAGCCGATCGAGTCGGTCGAGAACGCCTGCGCTTCCGGCGGGCAAGCCGTGCTGTCGGTCATCTACAAACTCCAGGCCGGAGTCGGCGATGTCGGTGTCGCCGTCGGCTACGAGAAGATGCGCGACCACGAAGGCAAGATGGACGGCAAGCTGATCGGCGAAGTGCTGGGATATTACTCCCATCCGGACGAGCGCGTGGGCAAGGTCTTCATCTTCCCGCATCTGTTTGCCGAGATCATGCAGTGTTACATGCAGGTGTACGGCGTCAGCGAGAGCGACCTGGCGCAGATCGCGGTGAACGAATACCAGAATGCCAAGTACAACCCCTGGGCGCAGATGAACAAGGTCCAGATCACGCTGGAGCAGGCGATGAAGATTGAGGGCATCAATCGCTATGTAGTCGATGGCCTGCCGCTGAAGACTTACGATTGCTCGCAGATTACTGATGGTTACGCGGCCCTGATCGTGGCGACAGAGGAAGGATTGCACAAGCTCGGCGTCGCCAAGGCCGATTGCGTCGAGATAGCGGGCTACGCCCAGGCCACCGATCCGCTGCAGAAAGAAGGACGCAACACCCTGTTCCCAACCGGCGCTTACACCGCGATGAAGAAGGCGTACGCGATGGCTGGTGCGAAACCCGCCGAGGTCAATGTCGCCGAGATTCACGACTGCTTCACCGTGGCCGCGGCGATTGGCACCGAGGTCATCGGCAAAGCTGCTGCCGGACAAGGCGCGCGTTATTGGGTTGACGGTAAAGCGGCAGTGGATGGCGAGTGCGCCATCAACATGTCCGGCGGCCTGATTGCGAAAGGGCATCCGGTCGGCGCCACCGGAGTCGCCATGCTGGGCAACTGCTACTGGCAACTCAAGGGCAAAGCGCCCAAGGAGATCCAGAAGAAAGATGCAAAACTCGCCGCGACCTTCAACATTGGGGGAGCGTTGTGCGCCTCGGTTTGCACGGTGTTGCGCGACGCCCAATGATGGGGTCCGCGATGCCGGCGTCTTGTTACGGCGATGCGGATCGGATCAACGAGCGGAAGTAAGAACGACGGGCGAAAGTGTTACCGGCGGCGGCGCTGGCGCGGACCCCGGTTGCGGAAGTGCGGCAATCACGGGCTTAGCTTCACGCAAGTCCAGCAGCAGGATCCTGCTGTCGGAGTAATAGTCCGTGCCGGAGGCAGTCTGCGCCTCGAAGACGGGACTCACGCCGTTCAGGTACTCCTCGGATTGGACCATGTGGGTTTGCATCAGGTCGGCTCCGATGAAGTCGCGCTCTTGGTCAACGTACGGATCAATCGTGTGATTGATCAGGTGGCCTCGCTTGGCAAACTCGATGGCCACGTCGTGGGTCGCGGCGCCTACCCAGATCGGGCTGCCATCCACCGTGTATTGCGTCTTCCAGATGCGCAGATGATGACGGCGCGACATGATCGCATCCGGTTCCGGCAAGGCGTACGAATAGTCCTGTACTCTGCCGAACATGTAAAACCTGGCCATCGGCAGAGTGGCATCGTGGGTGCGCTCCGACAACAAGTGCCAGGCCATCACCGGCTTCCATTGGTCCGTCTTGACCCAACCCGCGTGCTCGAATGCCGCCTGCAGGTCGTCGCTTTGGGAGATGAAAATCAGGTTCACCATGTCGCCCTCTCGGCCGTCACCGTCGAGAACTCGGGGCGGCAGATTCTCCATCATGTCGCTCAGTCCCGAGGTGTTCTCAGTGGCTCGCGGCAGCTCTGCGGAGAGAACGGACCCGGCGCAGTCGATCCGTGCCGTAACTTCCGTATTCTTCAGGACCGTGCTGTTGCCGCCACGCGAGAAAAGGAAGACCGGCGCAGCCGGCAGATAGAACAGCGCTGCAGTTGCCATCGCCGCCAGCATCCGCCAGGTATGGGAAATTCCCTTGACCTCCTTGCGCGCCCGCAGACCGACCGTTTCGCCGTTTACCAGCTTGACCGAATCGAGATTGAAGACGACGTTGCCCCCGATTCCAAGAAAGCGCCTGCCTTTGACTCTGGTGACTGTACCCAGCGCGGTGCTGCCGGCGCGGATGATGGTGAAATCGCCAACCCGCACGTCTTTTTCGACCTTGAAAGTCATGGGATCGCCCACGCGGGCATGCGCTGAGGAAACAGATTTCGTCAGCTGAAGATGGATGACCGTTCCGTCGGGAATGGCTAACCGGGGAGAACCGGACGAAGCTTCCTCCGCCAGCAGGCTCGGAGTCAGGAAAAAGAGCAACAGAAGTGTGTACGCAGTTATCTTCCTGGAGTCCGTCACTTGCATTCAATTGCCGCCCTTCGAGAGATGGCCGCTCATCCGCGACGGCTGAACCCAAGGGACCTTACCGAGCGGTAGTTCTGCGATTATTTGGCACGCGACAATCCCTGTCAAGTAAATATATTGGTCCCCTGAAAATTCCATCGCAGACTCCGAAAATGGCGGCTTTGCTTGCCTCACGCCTTCTATTATTGAGGAGCGTAGACTTTGCCGTCTGTTCAAAACCGCACAGGTTCGTGACAAAGGACGGTCTTCCGCCAATCGCGCTATACTCTTGCAGGCACCCCATGACATCTTCTTCAGCCGGCTCGCGACGGCCGGTCATTCTTTGCATTGACGATGACGATCTTGCGCTGCGCGTCCGCAAGCTGGTACTCAGCGGTGCCGGATACGATGTCCTCACGGCTTCCTCGGGCGAGGCTGGGCTCGAGATACTCAAGAACAACACTGTCGACTTGGCTGTGGCCGACCACTTTCTTAGCGCCAAGACCGGGACGGAAATCGCCAGAGAGATGAAACAACTGAAACCTGAGGTGCCGATACTGATCGTGTCGGGAACCGATGAAGCGCCCAGCGGGCTTGAATTCGCCGACGGCTTTCTTCCCAAGGCTGAGGCCCCCGAAGTGCTGCTCAGTACTATGGCTGGCCTGTTGGAAGGACGCAAAAGACCGCCTAACCGAAACCACTAGAGTGACGGCCCTGACATTAAAGCCAGTTACAGCTGCGGTAAACTGAGGGTGTCCTGCCTTTAGACTGTGGCCCTGTAGCTCAGATGGATAGAGCAGCAGTTTCCTAAACTGTTGGTCGGCGGTTCGACTCCGCCCAGGGCCTCCACGCTGTCAAGTTTGGAGCCACAGTCGTCCACCCCGAGCGCCCGCGGCCATCGATTTCGGTTCCCGACCCTTGCGAGCCAACGACCGGAAAACGTCACCGACTTGGTCATGCGGCAGGCAGGAAAGACGATCAGCTTTTGCGCCGGCGGAAGCGTGCGTGCGGAACCGGCTTGCGCCGCTTGTGAGACAGCCAGCGGCTCAACATGGCCGGCGACGGCGCGAAGGCGACCAATGCGAGGAAGGCTCCTCCTACCGCCAGGACCTCAGGAGAATAGGAACTGCTCGGCGCGCCAGGACTGTTCTGCAGGTTCAGCATCTCGGCGTGGGCCCTGTGCCAGCCCAGGATGATCAAGGATGCACCCAAAATAAATATTGCAATACGTACTGGAATCTTCATGCCATCTCCTGGGGCAAGACGAAATGATCCTATAGAACATTGACCGCACGCGCGGCCAGCAGTGCGATGATAGACAGCGAGATAAGCGACTGCAACATCATGCCGACCTTGGCCCAGCGGGACAGGACTGCGGTATCGGTGGGGGAAAAGGCCGTGCTGGTGTTAAACGCCAGGAAGAGATAGTCGAGAAATTCCGGTGACCACGCTTGGTCGGCTTCCGACTGGCGCGCCATCTGCGGGAAAAGGAACGAGCTTTTTGACGCGCCGCCGGGTTGCTCGCGTCCCAGCGGCCCGCCAGCGTCGAGCTTCCAGTACCAGAGGGCGAATACCAGGACGTTGGTGATCCAAAGTGCCCCCGCCGAAAACAATAGCGTCCCAGGCGGATCTTTGTGATGGGGCAATCCCTGCACTAACAAGGCCAGCGATCCAACCAGGGCGAGCGTGATCGCTCCATTGGCGGCGAAGGTCAGGATCCGGGTTATGTTGTAGTGTCCCAGTCGATAGGTGAAGACGATGGGAACCAGCAGAGCAACGATGACCGCGAGCAGCAGCCATGCCGGGCCGACGGAGAGCCTCTCCGGCAGCGCCAGGTAAAGTAATGCGTCAGCCAGCATGGCCACGAGCGCGGGCCAGCGCGGTTCACGGACTTTCTGAAAGCTCATAATTCGGGGACGGGTCGCTCCGGCGTCTGCCCGTCCGTTGCAGCGCTGGAGGCCCTTTAATGCCTGCCGCTCCCAGTGTACCAATCGTCGGCAGCAGGCCGCGTCTAAGGTAGAAGCCTTCGACAATGGCTTCCCGCGATTAGGGCCAAGAAAAGCGAATTTGTGACGCATGTCATTGAATCGTTTTTCCAACAGCGGTATATTGGCGCGTTATTTATAACGACGCCGCACTTCGACGTGAGGTGAGAACCACAATTTATGCCGCAAAATTACGTCCCCATCTTCATCTTTGCCTTCGTGGCCTTCCTGGTGGCGGCCGGAACGGTGGCGATCTGCGCCTTGATCCGCCCCAAGAACCCATTCAAAACCAAGCTGATGCCGTACGAATGCGGTATCACCCCCTTCGACAGCGCGCGCGGCCGCTATACGGTGCGCTTCTATATCGTCGCCATTCTGTTCGTGGTCTTCGATGTGGAGACCATCTTCCTGTTCCCCTGGGCGGTGCAGTTTAAGCTGCTGGGCCTGTTCGGGTTGCTGGAGATGCTCATCTTCCTCGGCATCCTGATCGTGGGTTACATCTGGATCTGGAAGAAGGGCGCCCTGGAATGGGTGTAGCGGTTGGCCTAGCGCATCCCCGGCAAAACAAGGCTGCCTACCCGCATTCGCGCGACATGGATGGGGATATTTTTGTGATGCCCGCGGGGTTTGAATTCAGCCGGTCAGCCGCCGTTTTGTGACTGCGGTCACAACGTGAAGTGACCCTCGCACGAGAAGCGGAGGGCTGCAAGCTGCTAAAACTTAAGTTGCCCGGATAAGGCAGCTTGGGCAAGGACGAGAGGCAGGGAAATGCCCGACGAAACCAAAGAACCGAACCCAGTTTCTCCTCCAACGGGCGGCGCAGAGCCGCCTGCTGAGAAGGACGCAACTCCCGCCGAACCCTCTCCAACAGCGAGTACCCCGTCCGAAGCCGGACGCCCCGGTGGCGGCAAAGCCGGCTGGCCCAGCGGCGGCAAGTGCTCCGGCAGCCACGGAGAGAGAAAACTGCGCCCCCGGCTGCGAAACCTGCCGCGACCCCGTCCGCCGAGAAGCCTGTGCCTGCTGCCGCTGCCGCGAAGCCCGCAGCGCCTGCCGCCAAGCCAGCCGCTCCGCCCAAGCCTGAGGGACCCAAGCCGGAGCCTTGGGAATCGGACTTCGTCACACGCCTGCGCCGCCAGTATGGCTCAGGGATCACGGAGGCCAGCACGTACGTCGGCCAGAAATACCTGGTGGTCGATAGCGCGATTCTCTACGAAATCCTGCTGCTGCTGCGCGACGACGAGCTCTTCGACTACTGCGTGGACATCACCGCAATGCACTATCCCAAGCGCGAGGCGCAGTTCGACATCGTTTACGTTCTGTATTCCTTCGACCAGCAACGAGCGCGTGCGCGTGAAAACGCAAATCAAGGACGGTGACAGCGTTCGCACCGCAGTCGAAATCTGGCCAACCGCCAACTGGCTGGAGCGCGAAGTCTATGACATGTTTGGCATCGTCTTCGACGACCACCCGGACCTCAAGCGCATCCTCATGCCCGATGGATGGAAGGGCTACCCCTTGCGCAAGGATTATCCCATCCTGCAGCAGGACCAGGAATGGGTGCAGATCAACCTCGGCATCGAGAGTGGACAATGAGCGAGCGCACGGATTATCTCGATCTCGATACCAAGGATGAAACCTTCCTGGACGCGACCGAACTGGTCCTCAACATGGGGCCGCAGCACCCGTCCACGCACGGGGTGTTGCGCGTCATCCTCAAGCTGGACGGCGAAAAAGTTCTGGGCACCGAGTGCGTGATCGGATACCTGCACCGCGGCGTGGAGAAGATTGCCGAGAACCGCACCTACACCATGTTCAATCCCTATGTGGACCGCATGGATTATGTGGCTGCGGTCTCCAACGGGCTGGGTTATTGCGAGGCGGTCGAGAAGCTGCTGGCCGTGGAAGCGCCGCCGCGGGCGCAATACATTCGCGTCATCCTCACCGAGTTGTGCCGCATCGCTAGCCACCAGGTTTGGCTGGGCACGCATGCTCTCGACATCGGCGCCATCACGCCACTGTTCTACTGCTTCCGCGACCGCGAAGAGATCCTGAAGATCTTCGAAAAGTATTGCGGTGCGCGGCTGACCACCCACGCCTTCCGCATCGGTGGCTGCATCTATGAAACTTACGAGGGCTTCGAGCAGGATTGCCTGCAATTCTGCACCGCCTTCCTCCCCAAGCTCGATGAGTACGAACAACTCCTGACCACGAACCGCATCTGGGTGGAACGCACCAAGGGCGTCGGCATTCTGAATCCGGAAGATTGCGTTGCGTTGGGCGTCACCGGGCCGGTGCTGCGGGCCAGCGGCGTGAAATGGGACCTGCGCAAAGCCCAGCCCTACGAGTCGTACAAGAACTTTGAGTTCGAGATTCCCACCGGGCTGAACGGCGACACCTACGACCGGTACCTGGTGCGCATCGAAGAGATGCGCCAGGCCGTCCGCATTATCCGGCAAGCGGTCGAAGGGCTTCCCTCCGGCCCCATCATGGCCAAGGTGCCGAAGGTGATCAAGCCCGCCGTGGGCGAGGTCTATCACTCCATCGAAGCGCCCAAGGGAGAGCTGGGATACTTCATCGTGAGTGACGGCTCCACGCAGCCTTACCGCGTGCGCGTCCGTCCGCCCTCGTTCGTTAATCTGCAAGCCCTCGACAAGATGGTGCGCGGCCTGCTGGTGGCCGACGTGGTCGCGGTCATCGGCACCCTCGACATCGTGCTCGGGGAGGTGGACCGGTAATGCGTTTTGAAGGGGCGCGCCTTTAGGCGTGCGCGTAGCAAGGACGGTAGAAACAGGGCTTTAGCCCAGTGGTAAGACGGAATTGAAGACGGGGTTCCGATGGTCAAAGCCGCAAGAGGCACAATAGGCAGGATCGCGGAGAGAATCGTGGCGAACGAGGTGGAGTTCCGCGGATTTCGGGTCACAAGCCTCAACAGAGAGGGTGTGGAGGCGAATGCCGATTTACTTGCTTCAGAAAGAGGGCGATTTGGCAGGTGCAGGTTAAGGTTTCAGACAATCGGGAGGAAGTAGGAGACGATTGGCGAGTTCCACTACGGATGTTGCAACAGAATACGTGATCATTGCCTGTAAAGAGAAGATGTTTAACCGTAGCAACAGTTTTTATAAAGCTAAGTGGTCGTTCTGGTGGCGGTACGATCACCAAGCGACTATTGCTGCGATTGTGCTACCGATGAACAAGGCCGATGAAGCAGCCGAGTGCAACCTCGATTTCAATTACAGGGGTACGAAGCCGGACGGACAGCCCCGTAAACCGCACATGGTAGGGTGCGCCTTGAAATCTGGCCCCAAAGCAAAGAAAGAGAGAATTGATGCGTTGGCGAAGGAGTACGAGATTTTGAACAAGTACAAAGGATAACTGGGGCCGATGCCGTATTGCTCCGTTTTAGGGCTATAGAGCCGGAGTGCCGCCGGCTAAAGCCGGCTCGGAAGGAAGAAGGTTGGGCGGAGACGCGGGCCTGAAGGCCCGCTCAAAGCATGCCCCGGATACAAGCAATGTTTGACGCAATCACAAATTATCTGCATTCCAGCACCACCCCGGGCGAAGCCGGCAGCATGTTCTGGGCGACCATCTACATCCTGCTCATCACCATCGGGGTGTCGCTGGCGGTGATCTGCATGAACTGGCTGGAGCGCAAGATTCTGGCCCACATGCAGATTCGCCTCGGCCCCATGCGCGTGGGCCCGCACGGCTTGCTGCAGCCCTTCGCCGACGCCCTGAAGCTGCTGATCAAGGAAGACATCATCCCCGAGGACGCCGACAAGCTGGTGTTCTGGAGCGCGCCGGTCGTAGTCACTATGACCGCGTTCACCACGTTCCTGGTCGTGCCCTTCGGACGCACTCACGCCGTGACCGACATGAACATCGGCATCCTGTTCATGCTGGGTATCTCGTCATTGGGCGTGCTGGGCATCATCATGGCGGGATGGTCGTCGAACTCGCATTATCCGCTGATGGGCTCGCTGCGCTCCAGTGCGCAGATGGTTTCGTATGAAATCGCAATGGGGCTCGCGATTGTCTCGGCTGTGCTCATGACCAGCCTCCAGACCGGCACCGGCACGCTGAGCATGATCGGCATTGTCGAAGCGCAGAACGCGCAGCAGACCTGGTTCATCTTCAAGTTCTTCCCGCTGGGATTCCTGGCGTTCGGCGTGTTCGCCATCGCCATGGTTGCCGAGACTAACCGAGCGCCGTTCGATCTGCCGGAAGCTGAATCGGAACTCGTCGCCGGCTTCCACACCGAGTACAGCGGGTTCCGCTGGTCGCTGTTCTTCCTGGCGGAGTACGCGGCCATGCTTGCGGTCTCGTCGATCGCGGTTACGCTCTGGCTTGGCGGATGGCTGCGGCCATTTCCCGAATCTCCTGAGCGGCCCCTCGTGGGACATGGCGTTCTCATTCCTTCCGGCGCTGTCGTTCTTCGTTCTCGCAGGACTGTGTTTCCTGGGAACCATTCGCATGCCGAAGATTCCCCAGTTCCGCATACAGACCTTGGGCCTGGGCATTTTTGGCGCGCTGCTGGGATTCGTCGGCCTGGTGCTGCTTATACCGGCGGTGAGCGCCCGCATCCAGGACATCTTCTGGTTTGTAGTAAAGGTCGCGTTCTTCATGTACTTGTACATCTGGTATCGCGGGACCTTCCCGCGCTACCGCTTTGACCAGCTCATGCGAGTGGGCTGGAAGGTATTGCTGCCGATCGGGCTGGGCGTCCTTATCGCCACCGCGCTCTGGGGACTGCTGCCGCAGCTCTCGTCGGCGGTTCTGGGGGTGCTGCAGTGAGTCAGGAAGGGCTGGTAGAGCGAGCCTTCAGGCTCGCGTGCAGGCGGGAGGGCTTGGTAGAGCTGGCCTTTAGGCCAGCGTCCAAGCTGCGAAAAGGAATCGAGGGGCTTCAGCCCCGACATGTGCCGCCGGCTGAAGCCGGCTCGGGATTAAATAGAACGCCAGGACGCGGCGCTAAAGCGCCGCTCTACCCGAAACTAGAGCGCGGAGACGCCGCCCTAAAGGGCGCCTCTACCCGGAGGGTACTACCGTGAATCTGAAGCCGCTGCTTCGCAAGATGTTTCTGGTTGACCTTATTAAGGGCCTAAAGATTACGTTTCACTATCAACCGCCAAGTGAAGCTGTTACAGAGCAGTATCCGCTGGAGCGTCCGGTGATCTATGAGCGCTTTCGCGGCCAGCCTCGGCTGAACAACAATCCGGACACGGGCGAATCGCTGTGCATTGTGTGCAACCTGTGCGCGCTCGCCTGTCCGGAGCAGTTGATCGTCGTGAAGGGCGAGCGCAACCCTGTGACCAAGCGCAAGGAGCCCGTCTCGTGGACCTACGACCTGAGCCGCTGCATGTTTTGCGGCCTCTGTGCCGAGGCCTGCTCAACCGACGCGCTGGAGCTGACCCAGGATTACGAGATGGCGCTCTACAGCCGCGAAGGCATGGTTCTGGACCAGGCAGCGCTGGAACGCGGGCAGGAGCCGGAGAGGTACGCGAAATGAAGCAGTTGTCAGTCGCCGGTAGTCAGTAGCTAGTTTGGGTAGGGTACGTGGTTCGGGTAGAGCTGGCCTTTAGGCCAGCGTCAAAGACGGTTTCGAAAACGAGAGCCGGCTTCAGCCGGCGGTACAGCAGATCGAGGTTGTAGGCAATGAAAGAGCGCATTCAATGAACCCCGTCGCGACACCGTTCTTCTTTTACTTTCTCGCGATCATGGCGATCGTGTCCGCCATCGCGGTGATCACGCGCCGCAATCCGGTTCATGCCGCGCTATCGCTGATCGTGACCCTGCTTTCGCTGGCGGGCTTTTACCTGATGCTGTATGCGCCCTTCGTGGCGGCGGTACAGATCGTGCTCTACGCCGGCGGCATCGTGGTGCTGTTCCTGTTCGTCATCATGCTGATCAACCTGGAGCAGAACGTTCGCGAGTATCAGTTCAACAGGCAATGGATTGTCGGGACCATCGCCGCGCTCGCGTTGGGCGGGCTGCTGCTGTTCGTCTATCGCACGGGCCGGGGCGCATTTCCGTCGACGTTCTATCAGGGATTCCGCGGCCTTGAGACCGATAACACGCAGCAGATAGGCCTGGCGTTATACGGCCAGTACATGCTGCCGTTCGAAATTGCGTCGCTGTTGTTGCTGGTGGCCATCGTAGGCGCGGTGGTCATGGCCAAGAAGAGGATTTGACTTTAACTCGAATCGACTGAGGAGGTTACTGTGGCCAAGAAGACGGCGATTATAAAGAATGCGAGGGTCAAGTCGGTGCATGTTGGTCAAGTGTGGACTGAGATTGTAGTTCTGATCCCGACTGCGACTGTCGTCAAACGTGGTGGAAAGAGGAACCCAAAGATGCCGGCAACTTCTTCGTTAGCTGGAAAGAAAGCTGCTCTCACAAAGAAAAAGAAGAAAGAAGCATTAGCGGCGGCAGCAGTTGCGGAAGCCGGTAATTGATATGGCTGAGATCACCACACTGCATTACTTGGTTGTCGCGGCGGGATTGTTCATCATCGGCACGATTGGCGTGCTGACGCGCCGCAATGTGGTCATCATCCTGATGTCGATTGAGCTTATCCTGAACGCCGTGAACCTGAACCTGGTGGCGTTCTCGCGGATTTACGGACTGCAAGGGCAGGTGTTCGCGATTTTTGTGATTACCGACGCCGCCGCCGAAGCCGCGGTCGGCCTGGGCATCATCATCGCCTTCTTCCGCAATAAGGAGACGGTGAACGTGGACGAAGTGGATTTGCTGAAATGGTGAAGAAGAAGTTGTTCAGTAGCCAGTAGTCAGTAGCCAGTAGTCAGGTGTCAGCAGTTAGTTGCGGTTTGGATTGGGCCGATGTGCCCGCATTGCGTTCTTTGAGAATCAGATTTGGCGCGGGCAAAAGTGCCCGGAATGCGTTTTTTGAGAATCGAGTTTTGGATTGTAAAGGTTCGCGGGACGGTTTGATTGCGACAGTTCAAGTCCCGCGAAGCGGGACGAAAAACCTTAGCCCAGCGCTTCAGCGCTGGGTCAGCGTGAATAAAGACGTTGAGTCCGTAGGGACGGCAGAGAAAAGCCGGTCCCCTTCGGCAAGCTCAGGCCAGGCTCTCGACTCGGACGAAAGTCCTGGCTCGGGATGACAGATTTTGCAGAGCGGAGAGACCGACGGAGCTATAGAGGTCCTACGACTCGGCACTAAGGCGCCTCGCTCAGGATGACAGACGTTGGGCTCGAATGTTTTGGGTTTTGGCTAATTGCTAATTACTAACGGCTAATTGCTATGTTCTTAGACCACATCTGGTTGATTCCGCTGTTTCCCGCCATCGGCGCAGTTTGCATGTTCTTCTTTGGACGCAAACTGTCGAAGCAGGCGGTGAACGGCCTTTGCGTTGGCGTGGTGGTGCTGGCGTTTGTTTGGGCATGCCTTGCCGTCTGGCAGTACACGGGATACTCGGCCGAGCATCCCGGCAAACCGTTCGAGAAGGTGCTGTACACCTGGCTGGGCACCGGCGACAGCTCTCTGAGCTACGTGACCCACACCGGCACGGCTGAATTTCGCGCCGATGCCGGCTTCCTCCTCGATCCGCTCTCCAGCATCTGGCTGCTGTTCGTGACCGGCGTGGGAATGCTCATCCACATCTATTCGATCGGGTACATGGCGCATGAAGGCGGCTACTACCGCTTCTTCGGCTATCTGAACCTGTTCATGTTCTCCATGCTGACGCTCATTCTGGCCAACAACTACGCCCTGATGTTTGTCGGCTGGGAAGGTGTGGGCCTGTGCTCGTACCTGCTCATCGGATTTTACTTTCAGCGCCATTCGGCCTCGACGGCGGCCAACAAGGCATTCATCGTCAACCGCATCGGTGACGCCGGATTTCTGCTGGGCATGTTCACCATCGCCTGGTATTTCGGCTCGATGCAGTACACCCAGATCAATCATTTGGCGCGCACCGGACAATTCCACATCGGCGATCCGGTGATAACCGCCGCCTGCCTGTTACTCTTCGTCGGCGCCTGCGGCAAGTCGGCGCAGTTTCCGTTGTATGTCTGGCTGCCCGACGCGATGGAAGGCCCGACCCCGGTTTCCGCCCTCATTCATGCTGCGACCATGGTCACGGCCGGCGTGTACATGGTGGCGCGTTCCAACGCGCTGTTCGTGCTCGCGCCCAACGCGATGAAAACGGTCGCGATCATCGGCGCGCTGACCGCGATCTTCGCCGCCAGCATCGGCCTGGTTCAGAACGACATCAAGCGCGTGCTGGCCTACTCGACGGTTTCGCAACTGGGATACATGTTCCTCGCGCTCGGCGTTGGAGCATTCGCCGCCGGCGTCTTCCACGTCTTCACTCATGCCTTCTTCAAAGCGCTGCTGTTCCTGGGGGCCGGCTCGGTGATTCACGCCATGAGCGGCGAGCAGGAAATGCAGCACATGGGAGCGCTCTGGCGCAAGATTCCTACGACCTTCGCAACCATGCTGGTTGCCACGTTTGCCATCTCCGGTATACCCGGTTTCGCGGGCTTCTTCTCCAAGGACGCAATCCTGTGGGAGACCTGGTCGCGCGAGGCGGGCGCCTATCGCTACCTGTGGTACATCGCATTTTTCACCGCCTTGATGACCTCGTTCTACATGTTCCGCCTGATTTACTTGACGTTCTCTGGCAAGGCGCGCATGAGCCACGAGGTGGAGCACCACATCCATGAGTCGCCGAAGTCGATGACCGTGCCGCTGATCATTCTCGCCCTGTGTTCCATCGGTGCAGGGTTTCTGGGATTTCCGCACAGCCTGGGGGGATCCGACCGCTTCGAAAAGTTCCTCGAGCCGGTGTTTGCCAAAGAAGCGGCGGTGCTGGAGGAGAGCGGGAAAAGTAGGCAGGTTGCCGCCGGTGAAAAGCAGGTCGAGCACACCGACCCCATGGAATACACGCTGATGTTTGCCTCGGTCGGTGCCGCAATATTGGGCTGGTGGTTCGCGGAGCGCGCCTACAAAAAGGCCGACAAGGGCTACAAGGAGCCCATCGACCAGATCTCGCCGCGCTTCTACAAGACCCTTTTCCGCAAGTGGTATGTGGACGAAATCTACGACTGGATATTCACCGGCCGCAGAAAGGTGGGACCGGTGCGCCTGGGCGCAATGGGCCTCGGCGAGGCGGCGTGGAAGTTCGACGCCGATGTGATCGATGGCACGGTCAACGGCGCAGGTTGGACAACCCGCATGAGCGGGAACCTGTCGGTGCTTTGGGACAAGTGGATCATCGACGGCCTGTTCGTCAATGGTGTCGCCATCGTGACGCGCCTGGCGTCGTATCCAGTCCGCCTGGTGCAGTGGGGACTGGTTCAGTGGTACGCGTTGGTGATGGTGGCCGGACTCGTGGGATTTGTTTGCTATTACGTAGTCAAGTGGTAGAGCCGGGTAGAGCGGCCCTTTAGGGCCGCGTTGAGATGGGAACTGGTAGAGCGGCCCTTAGGGCCGCGTTGAGATGGGAACTGGTAGAGCGAGCCTTTAGGTCCGCGCAAGATGCAGGAACGGTAGAGCGAGCCTTTTAGGCTCGCGTCAAAGCAGAAGGACTAGTAGAGCGAACCTTTAGGCTCGCGTCAGCAGAAGGAATGGTAGAGCGAACCTTTAGGTTCGCGTCAAAGCGGCCTAAAAAATTGCTGGGGGGCTTTAGCCCCCGATTGTATGACGACTTACTTCATCACGATTTGCGCGCACATGCAGCAAAACCTCTTCCAACGCCACGAGATCGCTGGACTCATGGTTGCTACCTTCTTCAAATATCGTGATGCCGGAGAGTTCGAGCTTCATGAATATGCCGTGATGCCCAACCACATTCATTTATTGCTGTCGCTCGACGATCAGCAACAACTAGGTCGAGTCATTCAACTGATCAAGGGTGGCTTTTCCCACTCGTTACGCGAGAACGGGATTGTCTTTCGGGCGGTGTGGGAACAAAGATATTACGACCGCCGAGTCAGAGATGAAAACGAGTTCGCCGAATTTACGCGATACATTCGTCAGAATCCCGTGCGGAAACATTTGGCAGAGCGCCCCGAAGAGTACCCATATTCATCCGCCGGAAAACGCGACGGTGTGCCGGGGCTAAAGCCCCCCAGAAGTAAGAATGGAGACGTGGACGCGAACCTAAAGGTTCGCTCTACCGATTCTTCCGGAAAACAGCAAGCCGCCCTGAAGAGCGGCTCCAGGACTTCATGCGAGGTGGACGCCGGCCTAAAGGCCGCCGTCTACCGGGAGATTATGGCTTGACGCGGGCCTGGAGGCCCGCTCTACCGTGTTCGGTAGATGACAGCAACTGTTTGAAAACGACTTTGGGCCGAAGTGCTAAGGGCTAAGAGTACCGGCTAAGGGCTAAAAATGTATAACCACATTCTTTCCATAATTCTATTCACGCCGCTGGTAGGGAGCGATTCTCCTGATGCTGATGCCCAAGGAGAACAAGGACGCCATCCGCTGGGTCGGCAACATCTTCGGCATGCTGGGGTTTGCGGTCTCATTGCCGCTGATTCCGTGGTTCTGGGCGTTGAAGGACCGCGCCGGCTTCCAGTTCGTCGAGGGCGCGCCGAACAACTGGATCCCCTCGATCGGCGCTGGCTACGTCCTCGGCATCGACGGCATTTCCTTCCTGCTCATCATGCTGACCACGCTGCTGGGCGCGATCTCCATCCTGTCGTCGTGGAACGCCATCCAGGAGCGCGTCAAGGAATACTACGTCTGGTTCCTGGTGTTGCAGACGGGCATGCTCGGCGTCTTCATGGCGAACGACATGTTCCTCTTCTTCGTCTTCTGGGAGGCCATGCTGGTCCCGATGTATCTGCTGATCGGCATCTGGGGCGGCCCGCGCAAGCTTTACGCGGCGATCAAGTTCTTCCTGTACACCCTGTTCGGTTCCGTGTTGATGCTGCTTGGCATCCTGTTCCTCTACTTCCATCACCACACCCTGACCGGCGTGTACACCTTCTACCTGCCCGATCTCTACGCCACCGCGCCCAAGATCGGCGGCCACGCGGCGATCTGGCTGTTCTTCGCGTTCTTCGTCGGCTTCGCCATCAAGGTGCCGATGTTCCCCTTCCACACCTGGCTGCCCGACGCCCACGTGGAAGCCCCGACCGCCGGCTCCGTGATTCTGGCCGGCGTCCTGCTGAAGATGGGAACGTACGGCCTGATCCGTTTCTCACTGCCGTTCTTCCCAGCCGTAGCCATGACGCCATTGGGTGCGGCAGTTCGTGATCGTGCTCTCGCTGATCGCCATCATCTACGGCGCGCTGGTCTCGCTGATGCAGAAGGACATGAAGAAGCTGGTGGCGTACTCGTCCGTCAGCCACCTGGGCTTCTGCACCCTTGGCATTTTCGCGCTTAGCCCGCTGGGACTGAGCGGTTCGGTGCTGCAACAGATCAACCATGGCATCTCCACCGGCGCGCTGTTCTTGATTGTCGGCATTCTCTACGAACGGCGGCACACGCGCGAAATTGCCGAGTACGGCGGCATCTCCAACGTGATGCCGGTTTACGCCACCATCACGCTCATCATGTTCATGTCCTCAATGGGACTGCCGCTGCTCAACGGCTTTGTCGGCGAGTTCACCATCCTCCAGGGCACGTTCATGGAGAACAAAGTCTGGGCCGCCTGGGCGGTGCCCGGCGTCATTCTCGCCGCGGCGTATCTGTTGTGGCTTTACCAGCGAGTGTTCTTCGGCAAGGTGAATAATCCCAAGAACGAGAAGCTGCTCGATCTGTCCGGCAGGGAACTGGCGACCTTCATTCCGCTGGTGATTCTGGCCTTCTGGATTGGCCTCTATCCCAAGCCGTTCTTCCAGATTCTCTCCACGCCGGTAAACAACCTGGTGGCGACGGTGCGTCCCGATTATCCCGGCCTGACCAAGCCGGTTGTAGCCGCCCAGCCATCGCCGAATACCAATCCCGAAACTCCAGGCGCGCTTCCCGAAGCGCCGAAGTCGCCCGAGGATCAGAAGCCGGCGACGACCGGCGACGTAAAGCAGACCGGAGTGGCGGCGAAAAAGCCTGCTCCGGTGAATACGGCGCGAGCCAATCTACCAGCGGCTGTGGCCGTTACCGGCGAGTGAGGATGAACTTGTGACCAGCGCGCTGACACAGTACGTGAACTTCACCAGCAACGACTACCTGCTGGCGCTGCCCCTGCTGCTGCTGACGCTGTTTGCGCTCGGCATCCTCATGATCGACCTCATCCTCCCCAAACAGTGGAAGCAGGTGAATGCCATCGTCGCCCTGGTGGGCATCGCGTTCTCGGCCGCAGCGGTGGCCAAGCTGCATTACGCCTACAGCGCAGCGGACCGGCTAGGAGTGCCGTTCACCACCACCGGATTCATGAACTCGTTGCTGGTCGATCGCTTCGCCCTTTATTTCTTCTACCTGTTCCTCGTTGGCGCTGCCATCGCCATTCTGATGTCGATGCACTATCTGGAAGTCGAGCACGAGAACCACGGCGAGTTCTATGCGCTGCTGCTGCTGTCCGTAGTCGGCATGATGTGCATGGCCGCGGGCTACGATATCGTGCTCATCTTCATCGGCCTGGAGTTAATGGCCATCTCGACCTACGTTCTGGTCGGCTTCCTGCGGCGCGACAAGCGCTCCAACGAAGCCGCGCTGAAGTATCTGCTGCTGGGCGCTTTCTCCTCCGGAATCTTCGCCTACGGACTGTCGCTGTTCTACGGCCTGACGGGCAGCACCAACCTCAAGGTCATCGCCCAGAGACTTCAGGAAAATCTGGTCGCGCGTCCCCACGATCCTGTCGTCATCTTCGCCCTGCTGGCCACGGCCACCGGACTGCTCTTCAAGATCGCGGCGGTACCGTTCCACCAGTGGGCCCCGGATGCCTATGAAGGCGCGCCCACCAGCGTCACCGGCTTCATGTCGGTCGCGGTGAAGTCCGCGGCCTGGGCAATGCTGCTCCGCATCTTCCTCTTCGGCCTCTATCCGCTGCGCCCGATGTACGTGCCGCTACTCATCTTCGTCTCCATTGCCACCATGACCGGCGGCAACCTGGCCGCGATGACGCAGAACAACCTCAAGCGTCTGCTGGCGTATTCCTCCATCGCGCACGTCGGCTACATGCTGCTGGGCCTGATCGCCAGCGACGGCACCAATAACTCGACCGGCATCGTGGCTATTCTGGTTTACCTGCTGGTGTACACCTTCATGAACCTGGGCGCGTTCGCGGTGGTCACGTCGCTGCGCCGCCGCAACATTATCGGCGATGAGATTGACGACATCGCCGGGCTCTACTTCAAAGCGCCGGCGGAAGCCATCCTGATGCTGGTGTTCCTGCTGTCGCTGGCCGGAATTCCGCCCCTGGCGGGCTTCTGGGGCAAGTACTTCATCTTCCTGGCGCTGATCCAGACGGGCCATTACGCGCTGGCGGCCGTCGGCGTGCTCTACTCGGTGGTGGGCCTCTACTACTACATGCGCATTGCCAACTCCATGCTCATCCGCCAGCCTATCGACCCCGACCCGGTAAAAACCAGTCCGGCAATGCGCCTGGCGCTGACCGTCACCGCGGCCGGCACAGTTTGGATTGGCCTCTTCCCGAACTTCTTCATCAACGCGGCGAACTGGTCGCTGGGATTGGTGGAAGGCTCGCAGCACATGGCGCAGTTGCTGCGCTGAACGAGTACGGGTAGAGCGGCGCTTCAGCGCCGCGTCCCTGACGTGCGTGAGAAGTTGCCGTCAGCCCGGCGACACTCTATATCCGCCTAGCAGGCTCACCACTAGCGTTGCCATCCTTATATCTGTTACCTTCTCTTGCAATTTCACAGGCAGGTGAGCGATGGAAGGTCGGCCGTTGGTGGCTGACTACTACTCATTCGGAACTTCCTGTGACTTCCCGAATACGGCCGCTACCCGTCCGTGGGGTATGTACTTCACTGACTCCAAGCAGACCTTGCTTTGTGTACCCTGAGTAGTTACACTACACGAAAATGATAATACGGTTTCGCCATAAGGGGCTGGAACGGCTTTTTGCCTCGGGGGAAACGCGAGGGGTCAGTGCTCAACACGTGAAGCGCTTGCGTCGGCTGCTGGCGTCGCTTTCGACCGCTACGAGCCCGGTAAACATGAACATTGCCGGTTATCAGCTCCATCCGCTGGCGGGCGAGCGCAAGGACGAGTGGGCGGTTTCGGTGTCGGGTAATTGGCGGCTGGTGTTCCGCTTCGATGGTGAAAACGCAACCGATGTTGATTTGATCGATTACCACTAGCGAAGGAGAAAAACACATGGATATGCACAATCCCCCGCACCCCGGCGAGATAGTCAGGGAGGACTGTCTTAAGGCGCTCGATCTCAGCGTGACCGAGGCGGCGAAAGGCTTGGGCGTCACGCGCAAGACTCTCTCGTCGATTCTCAACGGACGCTCCGGCATCACGGCGGAAATGGCGCTGCGGCTATCCAAGGCATTTGGGAGCACGCCGGAGCACTGGTTGCAGATGCAGCTTGCCTACGATCTGTGGCAAGCGAAGCGCCACGCCAAGAAACTGCGCGTCAAGCGGTTCTTCGCTACGGCGACGGGCTAACCGGCGGCCTTACGGTTATTCCTGAAACAGGCTAGCCTTTCTCGCGCCCCTTCTGTTACCTTTTCTCCAATTCACGGGTGAGCGATGGCAGACCTCTCCGGCAGGGAATTGCAGGCCAACTCGGACCGCTTTCACGCCATGGGCGCCGGCTTCCTCGGCTGGACGCTCGATGCCTTCGACTTCTTCGTCGTCATCTTTCTGCTCGACACCCTGGCCGAGCACTTCCACGTACCTAAACGCGAGATCGTTCTCACTATCACGGCGACCCTCGCCATGCGTCCCGTCGGTGCGCTCATCTTCGGCATGATGGCCGACCGCTACGGGCGCCGCCGCCCGTTGATGGCCAACGTGCTGTTCTTCGCGACCATAGAGTTCCTGTGCGGCTTCGCGCCCAACTACACCGTGTTCTTCATTCTGCGGATGCTGTTCGGCATCGGCATGGGTGGCGAGTGGGGCGTGGGCGCGTCCATGGTGATGGATCACGCTCCTGTCCGCTGGCGCGGGGTGCTCTCCGGGATTCTGCAGAGCGGCTATTCTATCGGCTACCTGCTGGCCGCCTTCGCCGCCCGCCTGGTACTGCCCAACTGGGGTTGGCGTTCCATGTTCTGGGTCGGCGGCGTTCCGGCGCTGCTGGCGCTCTACATCCGCACCAAGGTCCCCGAGTCCGAAGCCTGGAAGCAACATCGGGTAGCGCGCACCATCGACGGCCCGCGCATTGCCTGGGAGCACAAATGGCTCAGCCTGTACATGATCGCCCTCATGTTCATGATGAACTGCCTCTCGCATGGCAGCCAGGACCTCTATCCCGACTTCCTCAAGCACGCCCACGGCATTGCCGCCAATACCGTGACCTACGTCACCATGTTTTACAACGTGGGAGCCGTCACTGGCGCAATCATCTTCGGTCTGCTCTCCGAGCGGATCGGCCGGCGCTACAGCATGCTGGCGGCGCTGGCGGTGTCAGCGGCCATCATGCCCGTCTGGGCCTTCGGCAGCAGCCTCGCGATACTGGCCATTGGCGCATTCGTTATGCAGATGGGAGTGCAAGGAGCGTGGGGCATCATCCCGGTTCACCTCAACGAGCTTTCGCCTGACTCGGTCCGCGGGCTGTTGCCTGGCTTCACCTATCAAATCGGCATTCTGTTTGCCGCGTCCACGCCAACCGTCGAATTCGCGTTACGTGACCACCTGGGATACGCGTGGGCCCTGACCGCATTCGAGTTGGTCGTGATGAGCATACTGTCGCTGCTGCTGATTTTTGGCCGGGAGAATCATGGGCGCAGCTTCCTGCGCGAGCCGGAAGCGGTCGCGGCGTGACTGGCAACTGACAACCGGCCACTGAGAACTGTTTTGGAGCGGGAGACGGGGATCGAACCCGCGACCAACGGCTTGGGAAGCCGTGACTCTACCACTGAGTTACTCCCGCTCAGCTCTGATAGGCGACCAAAGTTTATCACCGCCGTAAATCTACCCGCAATTCGAGTGACTGGGGAAGTTCCGACATCCGCTGATTTACCACGTAGGTCCAAGTTACCAACGTGCTTGAACCGCCGGGATTGCTGGTTACCATAGTTTTGCAGCGTCTGATTTTCCTTGGTCTCGCGGAACGGATAGGAATAATCTAACTAAGGGGACCCAGTGTCCACCTGCGTCAGCACGAAACGTCGTGCCGGGGCGATTCGTTCTTTGACAAGGTAGTGGATAGAGATCAGCGGATAGTGAATAAAGTGAGCTCGGCGCATTGTACTAGTTGGTTAATGTCGTTCCCCCGGGAGTTTCAAAACGGAGATGATTTCCCTGGCGCAACGCTCAATTCTGACCCGTAAGTCTTTTGAAATTAAGTTTTTGACCTCTAACTCCTTTGGATGCAAGTTTTTACGAGCTTTTTTCTTTGCGACCTTTTGTTTTCAAGATTTTGCGAGCAGGGTGGGGGAGGGGGATGTAGTCAGGTAGTTACTGGGTGAGTCTCGATTCGGGAAAGTACGGGCTGGATAGAGTTTGATGACCTATCAGTTAATAGATCTCACTCGTCGAATCGGCAAGCCGCGCGCCCTGGTTGCGCCTATCAGGGACCCTCAACCTTGAATCGTTACCGCTCAGTAGGCGAGAATGGCGATTCGCCATCCATGAGGTCATCGTCCCATGTTCAAACGTCTTATCGTCTTTGCGCTCCTCTCGACCGCACTCGTTGCCCAGAACGCACCTGCTTCCTCCACGGCTGCGACCAATTTCGACGGCAAGAGCTGGTGGAACTACGTCAAGGTCCTGGCTGCCGACGACATGGAGGGCCGCGAGACCGGCAGCGAAGGTCTGGGCAAGGCGGAAGCCTACATCGTCGACCAACTGAAGAGCGCCGGCCTTGAGCCTGCGGGCAGCGACGGTTTCTACCAGCCGGTGAAGCTTATCAGTCGGCAGATTGATGAGTCCGCTTCCAGTCTGGCGCTGGTACGCGATGGCAAGGATGTGCCGCTGGTGCTGGGTCAGGATGCGATGTTCAGCACCCGCGTCGCTCTCGCGCCGGAAGTTGACGCGCCGCTGGTTTTCGTCGGTTACGGCTTGCGCGTGCCCGAGAAGGATTATGACGACTTTGCCGGCCTCGATCTCAAGGGCAAGGTCGCGGTCATGATCTCAGGCTCGCCGTCGGACATGCCTTCGGCCCTGGCGTCGCACTACCAATCCATGGCCGAGCGTGCCAAGACCTTGCGCGCGGCCGGCGCCATCGGAATTATTTCCATCCCGAACCCGGCTTCGATGGACATTCCCTGGATGCGCATGACCCTGGCGCGCACCCGGCCCAGCATGGCGTTGGCCGATCCGGGCCTCAACGAGTCGCAGGGTATCGAGCTGCTGGTGGTCTTCAACCCGGCTTATGCCGAAAAGCTGTTCGAGGGCTCGCCGTACAAGTTTCAACAGCTCGCCGGCCTGGCCAAAGACCGCAAGCCGCTGCCGCGCTTCGCGCTGGGAGCCAGCATCAAGGCGCGTGCCACAGTGATCCAGAAAGATGTCGTGTCGAACAACATCATCGCCAAGCTCCCCGGCAGCGATCCCAAGCTGAAGGATGAATACGTGGTGCTGTCGGCCCACATCGATCACCTCGGCATCGGGGAGCCCATCAAGGGCGATCGTATCTACAACGGCGCCATGGACAACGGATCGGGATCGGCGCTGATCCTTGACATCGCCAACTCGTTGCAGCGTTCGCAAACCAAACCGAAACGCTCGCTCCTGTTTGTATGGGTGACCGCCGAGGAAAAAGGACTGCTCGGTTCGAAGTATTTTGCCGCCCATGCAACCGTGCCCAAAAGCTCGATCGTCGCCGACATCAACACCGACATGTTCCTGCCGATCTATCCGCTGAAGGTACTGACCGTGTATGGACTGGACGAGTCAAGCCTGGGCGACACGGTACGACAGGTTGCGCAACAGGAAGGTGTGGCCGTGCAGGCCGATCCTGAGCCTTTACGCAACGCGTTCATTCGCAGCGATCAGTACAGTTTCATCCGCCAGGGAATTCCGGCGCTTGCGATGAGCGTCGGCTACAAGCCGGGAACGCCCGAGGCCGTGACCCATAAGCAATGGCTTACCGAGCGTTATCATGCGCCATCCGACGACCTCAACCAGCCCGTCGACCTGGCTGCGGCCGGCAAGTTTGAAGACATCGTGCAGGCCTTGGCGGTGAAGGTGGCTGACGCTCCGCAGCGCCCGCAGTGGAACAGCGGCAGCTTCTTTTCTCGCTTCGTGGTCGTGCCCCTGACGGGAAACTAGCGGCGAAGAGCTATCGCGACTGTCGCCGGCGCGCGTCCAAAGATATGGTTCCAGCGCCCGTGATCAGCAGGAACACCAGTCCGAGCAGCATGCTGAAGTCGGTGCGCGCCTCATGCAGCATGGTCCAAACCCCGCTTTTCGAAAGCATCGGTATCTTAGTTGTGGCGATCGCGACCAGGATGACTGCAAGCAACGGAATCGCCGCCAGCCGCGTGAACAGTCCGGCGAGCAGCAGCGTGCCGCCAACGATCTCGACCGTTCCCACGAACGGCGCCATGACCTGCGGCGCTGGAATGCCAATCTTCTCGAAGCGGCCAACGCCTAGTTGAGCAGGAAAGAGGAATTTCTGGATGCCCTCGGAGACGAACACCCAGCCCACCAAAACGCGAATCAGCAGCAATGCGTTCGCGGTGCGGGCCGCCCAATCGGAGCCATTTTGCGTCATTGTCTAGCCCTTGACCATCGGCGACGCCGGCGCCGTGAACTGGCTCAAGCCGGTGACGCCGAGCGTCGTTTCGATATCGCCGATCTTGTCCGCGGCATCCTCGAAGCCGTCGTCGCCGAACATCTTGTGCTCGATCTCCTCGAACTGGTCGGACAGTTCGTCGAGCAGTTCTTTAACAGCCGTAGCCTTCGCGATCAGCTCACGCGGCGTGAGCTGCTGGGCGCGCGGATACAAGGACACCTCCAAGCGACCATGATAGCTCTGTCGTCTGGGTTTCGAGTTTCCGGCATGGCAAGGAGCGCAAGAAGTTCCGCTCGGCTTATCCGGATCGAGAACTCGAAACTGACAACTGCCCTACTTTGTCGCGATCATCAAGTTTGCCGGACCAGGAATTCGCACGCGCTTGGTTTCCGCAAAGCCTGCCTGCTTCAGCCATGCTTCGTACTCGGGCTCGCTGTAGCTCGCGCCGGCACGGGTCGCGACCAGCATGTTCAACGCGAACAGCGCGCCGAATCGCGGCGCGGTCTTGTCCGGATCGAGGATGAAGTCGGATACCACGAGCCGCCCTTTGGGCGCCAGCGCGGTATAAGCGCGCTCGAACAGCTTCTGGTTCTCCTCCGGCGAATACATGTGGCAGATGGCCGACAGCAGCACCAGATCGTAGCGGCCGCTCTCCAGAGGAACGGTGAGCATGTCGCCGGCGCGCGTGCTGATGCGGTCCGCCAGGCCTGCCTCGCGAATGTGTTCCTCTGTAATAGGCAGCACCTCGGGCAGGTCAACGATCTCGGCTTGGAGAGCGGGCGCGGCTTTGGCAAAGGCGATCGAGTATGCGCCCGAGCCTCCGCCCAGATCGAGCAGGCGCTTGCCGCCATTGACCTCCACTGCCTGTACGACCGCGCGCGCACGACCGCGCGCATTGTGGTCCATCGCGGCGATAAAGGGGGCCACAAATCCGTTCTCCCCGCGGGGAGCGACGGCGGTCCCGGCGCGCACGGCTTCGGTCAACGTCGACCAGCGCTTCCACATGTTGGCAGTGTGCATCTGCGCCGCGCGAGCGCTGTCCGGAGTGCCCTCCACGAAGAACCGCGCCGAGATCGGCGTGTTGGTGTAGATGTCATCGGTCTTGGCCAGGAGCTTCAGGCTTACGAGGGCGTTCAGCAGCATCTCGGTGGCACGCACCGTCCCCTCGATTCTTGCCGCGATCTGTCTCGCCGTCGCGCCTTCACCCACGGCGGTGAACACATCCAGCTCCAGGGCAGTCAACACGGCTCGGCTCGGCATGAAGCCACGGATCAACTCGTTCACGTCGTCTGGAAGAACACCGGCAGCATCTTTGCCCTTCAACATCGCCAGATACTTGTTGCGATGATCGAGGATCTCGGCCTTCATCTCCGCATAATCGTTGCGCTGCAGGCGCGCGACCTTCTGTCCGGCCTGGAAGTGCGATGCCACCACTTCGGAAACATCGTTGGGCGTCAGCTTGGTGTACCAGGCGCCCTCGGGATACACGATCATCACCGGGCCGCTATCGCAGACGCCAAGACAGCCACAGCTCGATACCTGCACCTCATCCGAAAGGCCTTTTGCGCCGAGTTCGGCGTGCAATGCGTCCAGGACGCGCGACGACCCTGCCGCCGAGCAGCAGGGAACTCCCTCAGCTTTCTCCTGGGTGCAAACGAAAACGTGATAACGGAACGGCTCCACAAAAAACCTCCTCATGCGGGTTCAAAAGACCATCGAACCCATTTTCCCGCTACGGCCTTCGGAGAGGAAGTACGCGGCTCACAAGCAGGTGTGATGCCGAACAAGAAAGGCCCGAATCGCAGGTCCCCTTATTGCAGGAGCATGAATTGTGAATGCTGCGAAAATTTTGCCGCTGTTCATCACATCGTTACCATTCTGCTCAATAATTCATCTTGACACCGCACGGGAGTGCACTATGATGTTTTAAACATTTCGTGTGGGATTTGTTTTGGTTCAATCGGAATGCAGCAGAGCTTCACATCCAACGAGGTAATCGCACTTACCGGGATTAGCGCTCGCCAGTTGCAGTGGTGGGATGAGCGGCGCATTGTGGTGCCGTCGCGGCAAGGGCACAAGCGCGTCTACTCGCTCGACGACCTCGCCGAAGTCGCGATTCTTTGTGACCTGCGCAAGCGCGGCTTCTCGCTGCAGAAAATCCGTACCGTCATTCGCTTCTTGCAGAAAGAGCTCGGCAAGCGGCTGGTGGAGACCGTTACCGCCGCCGGGGAGTACCATCTGCTTACCGATGGCCGCCACATCTTTCTGGAAGACTCGGCGCGGGCCGTGGTCGACCTGCTGAAAAATGCCCGCCAGCCGATGTTAACGGTATGCCTGAGCGACACCATTCAGCGCGTCCTCGATCCTTTAGCGGGCAAGGGCGCCACTCGCCGCGGGAACGGGGCAAAGGCAAAGATTCGCGGAGCGAGGTCTTCATCGAGAGCTACCGAGAGGAAGCCCGTCGCTGCCGTTCGCCATCTTAATGTACGTCGTCGTAGGGCTTCCTAAGTCCTGAGGAGGACACATGATCGGAGAACTGAGCGTCCTGAGCGAGTGGATCCCCGAACAGATGGAGCCTGGAACCATCTTTGTGCTGGAGAACGCCGGCGAAATGGGCGAGAAGGAGGACCCTTTTTGGGCCGTTCTGTCATGCCCTTCGTGCGGACAACTTGGCCTCGTCACCCGTAAACAGATCGCCGGTCTCCTGACGGTAATTTGCGGTTCCGCGAAGTGTTCCGCCCAATTCTTTATCCGCGACGAGGAGATCGTTGTGCGCAAGCCAAGCTGAGCTCGTAACCTCGGTGAAGCGGCGACGGCCGCGCAGGTAGCCCGACCTTGCTGATCAACCAGCCACTTCTGCGCACCGTCATCGGCGCGCCAGGTAATCTTTCCGAGCCTCGCCGGTGCTCGCGTCACAAGCCCTTGTGAGGTCCGCCACAGCCTGTACTGGCTTGAAGATGCTACAAACGAACTGACACTGTTTGCGGAGAGATCTTATGTCCTTCGTTGTACGAGTTCTATTAGTCGAGCCCAATGGGGATCAAGTCCAAACCACTATCGGAGGCGGAATCCACGCCGAGGGGCAGTATGAGTACACCACGCTGGAACGGGCCCGCGAAGCGGCCCAAGTTGCCTGCAACGCGGCGGCTGGCATGAAGCCAAGCCGGTTCCGGGCAATCAGCGACGAGGATTGGACCGAGCATCCGGATCGCTCCGATGCTGAGGATGTGTAGCTAAGCAGCGAGGGTCCCTAACGCACCCAGGCGTTTCCCGTCACCGAGACAGGCGCCTGGTCCACGATCTCGATCCCAAATCCCTCCAGGCCGGCAACCTTGCGTGGATGGTTGGTGAGCAGGCGGATGCGTTTCAGGTTCAGGTCAGAAAGGATCTGCGCCCCGATGCCGATCTCGCGCTGCGTGCGGCGCTGGCTCTCCGGCAATGTCGGCAGACGTTGTTCGTGATGGAACTGGATGGTCAGGCGCTCGCCGAGCCTCTCCACCGAATAGCCCTTCGACGTCGAATGCAGATAGATGAGTGCGCCCCGGCCCGCCTCGGCAATCCGCCGCATTGCACCGTCGATTACGTCGCGACAGCCGCATGAGCTGGCGCCGAAGACATCGCCAACCAGGCAATGCGAGTGCATCCGCACCAGCACCGGTTCTTCGCCAGCGTTCTCGACATCGCCTTTGACCATCGCAATATGTGAGTCCCCGGTAATCTCGGACTCGTAGGTGATCATGCGGAACTCGCCATAAGCTGTGGGAACGATCGACTCGGCCAGACGCTTCACGTAACGCTCGTGCGCCATGCGGTAGCGGATGAGCTCCGCGACAGTCAGCATCTTCATGTCGTGCTGGCGGCAGAACTGGGTAAGCTGCGGCACCCGGGCCATGGTGCCGTCGTCGTTCATGATCTCGCAGATCACGCCCGCAGGCACCAGCCCGGCGAGGCGCGCCAGATCGACCGAGGCCTCCGTCTGCCCGGCGCGCACCAGCACTCCGCCTTTACGGGCCCGAAGGGGAAAGACGTGTCCCGGCCGCGCCAGATCGTTGGGACGGGTGGACGAGTCGATGGCGACGCGGATCGTCTCCGCACGGTCGTAGGCCGAAATGCCGGTCGTCACGCCGTCTTTCGCGTCGATGGATTCGGTGAATGCAGTCCCGAAGTTGGAGGTATTCTCCGATGACATCTGCCCCAGGCGAAGATAGTCGAGACGCTCCTCGGTCATGGCGAGACATACCAGGCCGCGACCGTACTTAGCCATGAAGTTGATGGTTTCCGGGGTGATTCTCTCGGCGGCCATGGTCAGGTCGCCTTCGTTCTCGCGGTCCTCGTCGTCGATGACCACAATCATCCGGCCGGCGCGGATCTCTTCGAGCGCAGTCTCGACATCGCAGAACGGAGAATGGGTGGACATAGGTGGCCTGTAAAGATTCTAGCAGGGGCGGGCTATTGGGTATTCGCGACTCGCCGTTCGCCACGCTTACTCTTCATTCCTCAGATCGGAGTCCACCACGTTCACTCCTTGAGTCGTGTTGACCCTTGGAGTGTCATCCCTAGCGAGGACTCAAGGCCGAGTCGAGGGACCTGCTGTTCCGTCCTAGGTCTGGAGTTTACCGCTCTGGCGAGTAGCCAACCGCG
The DNA here is from genome assembly GCA_963791975.1 of uncultured Acidobacteriaceae bacterium. Classification (GTDB taxonomy): domain Bacteria; phylum Acidobacteriota; class Terriglobia; order Terriglobales; family Acidobacteriaceae; genus Bog-257. Next base: position 305,415 of record CAWBUJ010000003.1, read on the forward strand.
GCTTCCTACGCATTCGGATTGAACAGCCGGATCGTCCAGAACACCAACATGGCGACCAGTGCCGAGGCCGGAATGGTAAGCACCCACGCCCAAACGATCCGCCGGGCGATACCCCAGCGCACCGCCGAGATACGATTCGTGGTCCCAACGCCGACGATCGCGCCGGTGATGGTATGCGTGGTGCTGACCGGAATGCCCGCCAGAGCCGTGCCAAACAGGGTTATGGCCCCGGCGGCTTCGGCGCAGAACCCGCCCACCGGCTTGAGCTTGGTGATCTTCGATCCCATGGTGTGCACGATGCGCCATCCCCCGAGATAAGTGCCGAGCGCGATCGCGGCATGGGCCGCAAGAATGATGGGCCAGTGCCAGCGTCCCCAGTTGCCTTCGAAGTCATGCTTACTGAGAACCCCTGCGGTGTAGAGCGCACCCGCCACGATGCCCATGGTCTTCTGGGCGTCATTACCTCCATGTCCCAGGCTGTAGGCTGCGGCGGAGAGCAATTGCAGCTTGCGGAAGAGGGTGTCCACCTGACGCGGCGACTTCCGCTGGAATATCCATGAGATGGCAACCATAAAGCCGAAGCCGAAAATAAAGCCGATTACGGGAGCCAGCACAATGAAGACCAGGGTCTTGGTCCAGCCGTTGGGGATGATGACCCCGGGCGCAGCGCTCCACCCATACAGGATGGCGGCACGCGCCATGGCTGCTCCCGCGAAACCGCCGATCAGCGCGTGCGACGATGAGGTGGGCAGCCCGAGCAACCATGTCACCAGGTCCCAGACGATCGCGCCTACCAGTCCCGCCAGAACCACGTATTGGGTGATGATGTCGAGCCGGATCATGCCGGCACCGATGGTCTTGGCCACCGCTATGCCGAGAAAAAATGCTGCCAGGAAATTAAAGACCGCCGCCCACAAGACCGCGAGACGGGGAGAGAGCACGCGGGTGGAAACCACCGTTGCGATGCTGTTGGCCGCATCGTGAAAGCCATTCAGGAAGTCAAAGATCAGTGCAGTAATAACGGTAACGATCAGCAGCACCAGGGTTGGGCTCATGCTCGTCCGTCCTCGTCTGGATTTTGCTTCGAATGCACGGCTTGGCGCCTCAACCGTTCTTTAGAACAATGGCTTCCAGCAGATTCGCTACGTCTTCCGCCTTGTCGCTGGCTTCTTCCAGGATTTCCAGTAGCTCCTTCAGCTTGATCAGCGTGATGGGATCGTAGCCGCCGTCAAACAACCGCCCTATGGCCTCGCGGCTTACCTGGTCGGCCTCGTTCTCCAACCGGTTTACCTCTACGCAGTGTTCCAGCAGATGATGGTCCTTATTCAGCAGAGCGACTGCCTTCTTGAGTTCCTCCGCCTGTTTGAGGATGATTCCAGCCAGGATCTTGGCGGACGGAGACGGTTGGGTGATCTTGTAGGTCAGCAAACGGTCGCTCGCACTGAAAACAAAATCGAGCACATCGTCCAGCGACGACGCCAGCAGGTGGATGTCCTCGCGGTCAAACGGGGTGATGAAGGTCTGGTTCAGCTTGATCATTACCCTGTGCGTCATATCGTCGCCCCGGTGCTCGATTTCCTTGATTTTCTGTACGAAGGCTGGGGCCTGCTCGTAGTTCCAGTTGTGCAGCAGGTCAGACAACACCTGCGCACCCTCGACTACATTGCTCGCGATTTCCGCGAACATGTCGAAAAATTTGGTTTCACGCGGGATCAGGCGCATGACTGGCTCCAACCGCAGGGGTGGTTGTCGGGAGGTCCATAGAGGGACTTAGGAGGACAAACTGTTACAGTCTGATGAAGAGTAACTATCGCATGGGGCTGCAAGCAGGGTCAAACATACAGGTCATGGTGGCTTGTGACGCACTCCGCCGTTAACTGCGGGCGACCGCTTCTCCGGGGCGGCGAAACAAGCTGCGTACCGCCCGTACCGCCCAGCGCACAAACAGCACAATAAGGATGAGCAACACCGCAACCACGGCCGCCGTGAAGTACGGGTGCTGGACCGCCAGCCACGACAACGATACCGCGGCGACATCCTCGCCCAGACTTAAGGCCATGTTCGAGAACGGCTCCGGAGAAGGCGTTACCGATGCTCGCAACGCGGTCTTTCCGCCATGCGCCGCGAACGCGATCAAGCCTCCCAAGGCGGCCGACCCCAGTTGCATGCCCAGCGAGAGATGCGAGGTGGCGGCGTAGGCCATCAGCGCCGCTACCGGCACTCGAATGAAGGTTTGCAGCGCATTCCAGATAAGGTCGAAGGCGGGAATCTTGTCGGCCACGAACTCCATCCCGAACATGCCAAGTGCAACCCCGATGATCCACCAGGATTGCAGTACATCCAATGCGGGCGGCAGCGTGATCACGCCCGTACGGGATAGCAGCCCGAGCGTGCCTACCGTCGCATACACATTCAGCCCGGCAGCAAAGCTGGTGCCGGCAAGCATGGCGACGGTTTGATCGGCGTTGAAATTCACAACAGTGGATATATGTTAGTTCACTCCAGAGACAAACAGGGCACAGAAAAGGATTCCAAGGTCTCGTTGCCTCCGCACCTCTGCAGATCGCACTTCCCAGCAACAAAAAGGGCCACCCGAGACGGGCGGCCCTTCGTGAAATTGGCGTGAATTACAGTGTGGACTCGATCTCAAATCCCCAGGCTTCCAGAAGAGGCTCAGGAATGTACTTCGAGTTCTTGTTCTTCCGCGCCCACTCACGCAAGCGGGTGGAACGAATGTACTGGTCGGGCTGGAGCTTGAACTCCTTCACCACCTGCTCGAACTCAGTAATTGTAGGCACAACCGGACCGATCGGTTCCGGCTTGCCCCAGTTAGGATTGCCGCGTCTTTTTGCCATAATTTCGTCTTCCTGTCTTCGTGCACTTTATTAACCCGGATGACGAGCCGAGTCCGTGCAATGTTCTTACAGTCACGCGCATCTAATTGGATTCACTGTGCTTCTACAACGATTCAGGGCGCCGTTACAGGGTTTCCCAGGGCCCACTTCACGAGGGAAGGTTCCGATGTGACCAATAGAATGTTCACTATAACCCGGTTTTGGCATGGTTTCAAGTAAAATTCCCTCATACTCCGCCTGGCATACCGCCGGTTACCGCTCCTGCTAGCTCGCATATCTGCTTTGTAATAAAGCAGATAGCTAGACATAAGCTAAACAGGCCAGAGCACCTGGGGCGATAAGCGATAGAAAAAACTGCACTTGTTCGCTGTGGATAACTTGGCTGGCGACCCAGGAGAATTGGTGCCCTGATCGCACTTCGGGTACCATCTTCGCCATGGGACTCTCTCGCTTTGGCCTGTCCATTCTTGCCCTTTCCCTTGGCTTGCTCATGTCGCTCCAACCTTCCGTTTCCGCGGCGCAGGCTCCCGGACCCAACGTGTATCCCATTCAACAGGGCTACGTGGACGCCAACGGTGTGATGATCTACTACGAGATCATCGGGCACGGTCCGCCACTAATGATCGTGCACGGTGGACCGGGAGCTTCGCACGATTACTTTCTGCCCTACCTGCTTCCCCTGGCTCGGCGTAACCTGCTGGTCTTCATCGACGAGCGCGGCTCCGGACGCTCCGGGAAGCTCGACGACCCCAGCGGCTACACCGTAGAGAATATGGTTGAAGATCTCGAAGCGGTCCGCCGGGAGTTGGGGCTGGGGCACATCAGTCTCCTGGGTCATTCTTATGGAGGAGTGCTGGCTGAAGCGTACGCGCTCAAGTACCAGCAGAACCTCACCCACCTCGTCCTGGCCAGCACGTTCGCCAGCACCAGCGAGATGAACCAGGTCTTCGTCCAGCAGAAGCAGAAGATGCCGGCCGAGACTCGCGACCACATCAACAAACTGGAAGCCGAGGGGCTGTTTGGTCACGGTAAGCCATGGGAGCGCAACCGCTACACGGTGGACTACATGAACGCCGCCTGGGGCGATGGCTACTTCCCGTATCTCTACCAGCGTCATCCCGACCCCAACTACGATCCCGTTGCCCAGGGTGTGACCTCGTGGGACCTCTATCGCGAGATGTGGGGTTCCAACGGGGAGTTCGTCATCGACGGAAACTTGAAGTCGGTGGAGTACGTCGCCAAACTTCCCACCATCAAGGTCCCGACGCTTATCATCGCCGGCGATCATGACGAATGCGATCCTTCGCTCTCGCGTGAGATGAACAGTAAGATTGCGGGCTCGAAGCTGGTGATTCTGCCCGACAGCGGACACATGACCTTCGTCGATCAGCCGATTCAATTCACCACTGAGGTTGGCGAGTTTCTGCAATCCAGGTGAGCAAAGAAAAAACGGAGCACCAGGCACGGTGCTCCTTCAAGCTCTCCCTCCGAGTTTACGGTAACAACACCGTATCGACAACGTGGATCACGCCATTGGACTGGAAGACGTTGGCGATGGTCACCGTCGAAACGTCGCCCTTCGAATCAGTCAGAATGATGTGCTTGCCCTGTAGGGAAGCGGTCAGGGGCTCGCCTTCGACTGTCTTCAGTTCGGCCTTGCCGCCGCCCTCCTTGATCTGCTTCATCAGGTCGCTGGCGGAAATTCTTCCCGCCACCACGTGATAGGTAAGGACCTTCGTCAGTTCACCTTTGTTCTCCGGCTTCAACAAGCTGTCGACGGTCCCTGCCGGCAACTTGGCGAAGGCTTCGTTGGTGGGCGCAAACACCGTGAATGGTCCGGGGCTCTCCAGAGTGTTGACCAGGTCGGCGGCCTTCACTGCGGCCACCAGGGTGGTGTGGTCCTTGGAGTTGACCGCGTTCTGCACGATGTTCTTGCTGGGATACATGGCGGCCCCGCCAACCATCGGGTCGGAAGCTGCCACTGCGGTGAGAGATACAACCATTGCAAACAGCACAACTAGAATGTTCTTCTTCATCATTTCTCCTCATCCTCGTGAGCGTCGAGGTTTTGGTATTTCCGACGCTCGCATACGGTACGAGTCGAAAGCGCCACTGGATTTCCCTGCCCGGATACTTCGCTCCGGCGGCGCTTTCGACACACTCACTAGGATTCGCAGTTCTAGGGATGAGATTCCTTCGGGGAAAACTGATTATCATCACAAGAAAAACCTCGCGACAAAGACATGGAAAAAGGCAAAGCGGCAGCTTTATGCAGCAACCGCCGCGCAGCGGCGATATGGGTTTAGCCCGGCGCGTAAGCGCCTGTTACGAAAATCGTGTCGGGAATTCGTCGGTGGGACAAAACACTCAAATGGGCGATGAAGCCAGCCGCGAAGCGGCGGCGTGAAGTTAGGCGGGGGCGTCAGCCCCCCGCTACAGTCTATTGGACCGTCAACACGATCGTATTGCTGGTGATGGTGCCGGAACTGGTTGCAGAGCGGGCGGTAATATTCGTAGTCCCCGCCGCCACGCTCGTCGCCACTCCATTGGCAGTGCTGAGACCGGTGCTGATCGTAGCCACGTTGGTGTTCGACGAAGTCCAGGTTACGGCGTCGGTAATGTCCTGGCTGCTGGACATATTGGCGTATGCATAGAACTGCAAGAACGACGGCACTCCGGACATCGTAGCCGTAGATTGCGGGTTGGTGCTGCCCTGCGTCGTAGTAATTTGTATGGTCGTCAAGTTCATGACCGTGACCGTGATGCTGGCTGTCCCGCTGACCCCTTGTGCGGTGGCGGTGATGGTTGCACTCCCGGTGGACACTCCCGTGACCAGGCCGCCGTTCGAGACCGTTGCCACAGAGGTATTCGAACTTGACCAACCGACCGTGTCCCCTGTAAGTGTGCCCTGGCTTCCGTCGGAGTAGGTGGCGGTGGCGGTTAGCTGCTGCGTGTTGTTAGCGGAGATGGTTGCCGCAGCGGGAGTGATGTAAACCGAGCTTATCGAAGGATTGATGAAGAATCCGCTGCAGCCCGCAGACGTCAGGCATAGAACAATGGCGATGCCCATCGCCAGCGTCGAACGCCGCCCGTGGCTGACCAGCCGCAGAGCCCTCCCGGCCGACGTTAGTTTCGATTGCACTTTGCCTGGCAAGGGTAGCCCCGCCCCGATATGACTAGCCTTCACCTTCTTCTCCTGCCGCCAAGATCTCTCCGCTCTTCGCCATCCCTTGCTAGAAGACAAATCAGGCCTTTTGGTTGTGTCTCGGCTGGTCTGTGTCCTTCACCTGAACCCGGAAAGATTCCTCACCCTAACTACCGCGTCGTCAAGGCTGGGTCCAGCGTGACCAGATTTCAGATTACTGCAATATCCTACCATTCAAATGAATCGTGCTGCGTGTTAGAGTCACAGACGCCGGGCCTCCGGTATGGTTAGCGGGCTGTTCCGGCGCGTTTTTCACGACAAAGAAGAAACGCGAACCAAACGCCAAAAATTCGCAACTTGAAGCCCTCTCCAACTCACGAGCCAACATCGATAGCTTACACCCCCGGCCTCTTGCGCCAGGTAGGCCTGTTCGACGCCACCATGATCGTCATGGGCGGAATTGTTGGCGCCGGTATCTTCATAAACCCGTACGTGGTGGCACAGTTGTTGCACACCCCCGTATTGATCCTCGGAGTATGGATAGCGGGCGGCGTGGTTGCGATGCTTGGCGCTTTCATCTATGCGGAACTGGCGGCGCGCATGCCTCGTGTGGGAGGCCAATACGCCTATCTTCGCGAGGCCTTTCATCCCGTAGTGGGATTTCTTTACGGGTGGGTGCTGCTGCTGGTGATTCAAGCCGGAGGCATGGCCGCGGTCACCGTGACCTTCGCACGATACCTGCTGGAGTTGACCGGCTGGCGTTTTGGCGAGCGCACAATTGTCGTCGCCACCCTGGCGGTCCTTACACTGATCAACTGTCTGGGGGTGCGCCTGGGCAGCCAGGTGCAAAGTGTTCTGATGGTGTTGAAGATTCTTGCCATCGCCGCCTTGATTGCGGCCGGCCTGTTTCTGGTGCGTACGCCCTATCCTGTGCTTCATCCCGTGCTCGACCGCGCACCGTCGCTTGACCTGGTCACCGCCATCGGCGCCGCCATGGTGCCGGTGCTGGTTGCCTTCGGCGGCTGGCAGACGGCGAACTTCATCGCCGCCGAGATCAAGGACCCGACACGAAATCTGTCACGCGCGCTGGTGATGGGCGTGGCCGGAGTCATCGTGCTCTACGTAGGCGTGAACTTCGTCTGCGTCAGGACCCTCGGCCCGGCGGGACTGGCAGCGACCAAGGTGCCCGCGACCTCCGTCATGCGCGTCGCTCTGGGCGAGCGCGGAGCGCGCCTGATCGCCTTGGGCATAGCGATCTCCACGCTGGGCTTTCTGAGCCAATCCGTGCTGACCGCGCCTCGCGTTTACTTCGCCATGGCCCGCGACAAATTATTTTTTCAGAGCGTCGCCAAGGTGACCGAGCGGACGCACGTCCCGGTCGTGGCCATCGTTCTGCAAAGTGTCTGGGTTTTTGTGGTCGCTCTCACCGGCCGCTACGAGCAGATCCTGAACTACGTCGTCTCCATGGACTTCCTCTTCTTTGGGCTGACCGGCTTGACCCTGTTTGTGTTTCGCAGCCGGGAAGGGCCGGTCACCAAGCAAGGCTATCGCGTCCCCTGGCATCCGTTCACCACTGGTCTGTTCGTCCTGGTCTGCTGGCTTGTGGTGGCCAATACGATTTACAAATATCCCATGAACAGCTTGCTCGGTATGGGGATCCTGCTGCTCGGCGTGCCCGCTTATGTATTCTGGGCTGCAAGACAAAAATCCGCGGACCGGACCCACTGATGCCACCTCGCGCCAGCAGTCATTCTCCCTACATGCAGTTCGCCAAGCTGCGGTCCAGCGCCACCTATTGCCTGGCCGCCAGCGGCTTGATGAGTCATCCGCTGGCGGAACTTCCGGTGCGGCTCGAAGACTTGGAGATCAACGGAACCGACTCCTATGGATATAAGCCGCTGCTCGAGCGCTTGGCGAAGCTGAACGGTGTGCCGGTGGAATGTGTGGTGTTTGCCGCCGGCACCTCAATGGCCAACCATCTCGCGATGGCGGCAACCGTCGAGCCCGGCGACGAAGTCCTGGTCGAGCATCCCGCCTACGAACTCCTGGCCTCTACGCTGAAGTACCTGGGCGCCAGTGTCCGCTACTTCGAGCGCCGAATGGAGGACGGGTTCAGCATCGATCCCGCCGAAGTCGAACGCCGCATGACCTCGCGCACCCGGCTCATCGTCATCACCAACCTGCATAATCCCACGGGCGCTCTGGCGGAGCAGCAGACGCTTCGCGCTCTGGGCGAAATCGCCGGCCGCGTCCGTGCCCGCGTGCTGGTGGACGAAGTCTATCTTGAGACGCTGTTCGATCGCCGTCCGCCGCCGGCGTTGCATCTGGGGGAGCAGTTCCTGGTGACCAGTAGCTTGACAAAAGCTTACGGTCTGAGCGGCCTGCGCTGCGGATGGGTCCTCGCCGCCCCCGAGCTGGCGCAGCGCATGTGGAATATTCACGACCTCTATGGTGTGAATGCCGCGCATCCCGCCGAGCTGATCAGCGTGATTGCGCTGGACAATCTCGACCGGGTGGCCGCCCGAGCCCGCCACATTCTCGAAACCAATCGCGCCGCGCTGGATGCCTTTCTGGCATCGCGCAGCGACCTTACTTGCTACCTTCCGGAGTTCGGCACCGTCGCTCTTCCCAGGCTCTCGCGCGGTACGGGAGATGAGCTGCTTCGCCTGCTTCAGGAGAAGTACGACACCAGCATCGTCCCCGGAAGCTACTTCGGCATGCCGCAACATTTCCGCCTCGGTATCGGCGGCGATCCCGAAATGACCCGCGAAGGCTTGCGGCGGCTGGGGTTGGCTCTGGACGAAATGGGATAGCTCCTCGAGTTCATATGCCACTTAATCAACCGCGACTGGGGACGCACCTTCAGGTGCGCGGTTGTGAGCCATTTATTTTGTCATCCCGAACCGACCTTAGTCGGGAGGGATCTGCTCTTCCCCGCCGGTCTTGCCTGCCTTCTCACCTAGAATAAGAAGCGCCGTGAGTCGAGAGAGCCTTTTCGCTGTTGTCATCGTGTCGCTGCTGCTGCCCCTGACGGCAGTGGGACAACATTCAGGCCGCCATACCAGTACTACCAGCCCCACCCCCGGCGCGACCGCGGAGCCCGAGAGTCCCGATGTGATTACTTTCGAGCACAGCGTCGCGATGCAGGCCAGACCGGATCAGGTTGAACAATTTCACGAGGCGGTCAAGAGCACCGCAATCGCTTGTGTTCAGGCGCAGGCTTTGCCGCAACATGCCACCCCCGCCGATTCTCCCGAGCTTAATCAAGATGCCATCGGTTTGCAGGACGCCGTGGAGGACGCCCAGGGCGACAATCGAAGGTTCCTGAGATCGCTTTCCGATGTACAGGTGTCCGGCTTGAAGAAGCAGATCGCCGCCCTGGTCAAAGCCAACGCGGCCGTAACCAAGGAATACAACGCGCTCCTGGCACGACTGGACAAACTCCCGGTTGACTCAGGCCAGTTGCTCGCCACCGCTAGCCAACTGCAGAAGGCCCTGACAAGATTTCAATCTGCTCAAACCCGTCTGGGGCAGGAGATAGGCATCCCGCCTCACTGATTCCTTACTGCGCGAGGTGCAGGTCATTGGTGCCGGGAGGGGGACTTGAACCCCCACAACCCTTTCGGGTCTGCGGATTTTAGGTTGCAGTCCGGCATCCTCTAAGCCCCGCTTTTCCTTGTTTTTGTAGTGGCATACGATTCAGGGGCGTTACGTTCGGTGACGTTCGGATGCGTCCCGAATCGTCCCGTTGGGCACAATTTGGGCACAGTCAACGCTCCCGCCGACACCTCACTTCCGTACTCTAGTTGTCGCTCAACGAGGCGGCGCGATGGTTCAGACTAACTTATAGCCTTTACGCTGTATTTAGCGCATACACTCTCTGGCGTTTGAAAGGTAGCGTTTGTGCCGTTGCGCCGAAACATTCCTTTTGCATCGCTTGCCCTTCTGCTGTTCACGTTCCCCGCTCCTGAGTTTGCCTGAGCTCAGTGTGCGATAAAGCCGATCAAGCCCATTCCTCTTCCAGAGGCAAGCCCGACTCGCAGTTACCAGGTACGGGGCGCGGGCCTGAATCAGTAAGTGTGCGGGAGCAACTGGCGACAGCGGAAGCGTTGATGACCAGCTTTGTTCTTGCCGAACCGCTTGCATTCAGTTTGGCAATTGTGACATGTCATTTTGGCCTTGCTTTCTTCTGAAAAGCGGCTCACAATGGCAGCGGATTACCAAACCCTGCCTTTGGCCTTTCTCTCCGCCGGACCTCAGAGGGACTGGACCTTGCGCGAATTGATCCCATTCGCAGTCCACACAAAATGTCGATGCTAATGTGAACATCGCGGAGCGGCTGGAGGCGGCCCGCAAGCGCATGATGGCTGAACGCGAGCGATCCCGGGGCGATGCGTGAGCCTAAATTGGAGGCATAAAGCAGGGCTATTTCTCGCCCTGGCCGCGACAGGGTTCGGTTGCTCTTGGACGACCTCAGTGCAAAGCAGACCGCAGGGATCGCGGTGCTTGGAATCGCGTTTACCTGAGACATTTATGCAACCGCTGCCCGAAACGAAAACTGAAACGATGACCCGCCTTGACCGCTTCGCGCTATTCGCTATCGCCGCGACTGCGGTGCTTATCGCGTGGACGTTGCAGGTTCAGTTTTTGCGCTGGGGGCTGGTCGGCTCCGCAGTTTTGGTCATTCGAGCCTGCATGACGAACCGCCGCGACTTAATGGCGCTAGCCGTGGTCATGCCCGCGTTTGTGTGCTTTCGCCTGCTCGCGTTACGCTGGGTCACTTGGCTCACGCCGCAAACGGTTGATGCCACGCTTTCCAGAACCGACCTCGGCTTTAGCGTGGCTTGCTATACTTGGTTTAGTTCCCATTCCGCGCTCGCCGCAGCCATCTCGCTCGTATATGGCATACTGCCGTTCTGGATTGCTCTTGTGATGGCTTTCGCGCCGCATCCTTGGCATTTGCTCCGAGCAATGGTCATCGCTACCGTTGCCGCCGTCCCCGGATACCTTTTTTGTCCAGCGGTCGGACCCGCGTGGATTGATTCGGTCAACGCTCCGCGTACATGTATGCCGTCCCTGCACCTTGCGTGGGCGCTGCTAGTTTTTCTGTATTGCTCATCATCCTTTCGCTCGGCCACTGCTATCTTTCTCGCGCTCACTGCGCTGGCTACGATTGCGACCGGAGAGCACTACATCATCGATCTCGTGGTTGCGGTTCCGTTCACTTTCGGAGTGGTCTGGCTGGAGCAGAAGGTGCAAGCAGTAAGATTCTTCGAGCAAACCAAGTCTGCCTGTCAATAGTCATACTCTATCGAGCATGACGACGGTGTTTGTGCGTCAAGTAAGTTAGGACCAAGCTTCCTTTCACATTCTTCCTTCATAGTTCTTTTCATAAGGACAGTAAAGCCACTCTCATCTCTCTCTTGACATACAACTTAGCGGTAGGTAGTATAAGAAATGAAGGGAGGGATATGAGAGCCAAGAAGAAAGACCCGAATGCAGTGGCTCTGGGCCGCAAGGGCGGGAAGGCTAGAGCAGCAAACCTGTCCGCTTCCGAGTTGTCCAGGATTGGCAAGAAGGGCGCAAAAGCGCGGTTTGGAGGACTATCAGCGGCCGAGCGCAGAGAGATCGCACGCAAGACTGTGCTGGCTCGCTGGGCCAAAGCAAAACGAAAGGGGGAAGGCAAGTGAAGCGCAAGAATGGCAGTGGCAGTTTATATCAGCGCAACGGCTCGCCCGTGTGGTGGATTAAGTATCACCGTCATGGCCGAGCCTTCCGGGAGAGCACACACATGACCGATTACAAGAAGGCCGGGAAGATGCTGACAACCCGGCTTTCTCAGATCAATCAGGGAACATTCATGGGACCTCAGCTCGAAAGAACGAAGGTGGATGAACTAGCTGAGATGTTTCTGCGAGACTACCGCATCAATGGCCGCAAGAGCATTGACGATGTGGACGCTCGCTGGAAGCACCATCTAAAGCCGTTCTTTGGCGGTATGAGAGCCGTTGACGTTACGAGCGAGCAGTTAGCCCGGTACGTGGACAAACGACAACAGGAACAGGCAGCAAACGCGACAGTCAACCGCGAGCTGGCCTCGCTGAAACGGACGTTCCGGCTTGGGCAGCAGGCAACCCCGCCGAAATTGGTTCGCACTTCGAGATTTCCCAAGCTGACGGAGAACAATGTTCGCAAGGGATTCTTGGAAGATGGGCAGTATCGCAAGCTGATTGAGTATTGCCCGGACCTCTGGTTTCGCGGACTTGTCGAATGTGGCCGCACTTACGGCTGGTGGATTTCGGAACTGCTCTCCATGCGGGTCAAGCAGGTGGACTTGTCACAGCGGGTCATTCGGCTTGAGCCGGGCACAACTAAGGACCGCGAAGGCCGCGAAGTGTTCATGACCGATGCGGTGCGGCTCGTGCTGGCCGCTCTCGTACGGGACAAAGACTCGGACGATTTCGTTTTCACGCGCAATGACGGCAAGCCCGTGAAGATATTTCGCGGGACTTGGCGCAATGCCTGTAAACACGCGGGAGTGCCGGGACTGCTCTTCCACGATCTTCGGGGAACGGGAGCGCGGAATCTCAGACGAGCAGGCGTGATCATGAAGATCGGCGGCTGGCGCACTCGGAGCGTCTTTGAGCGGTACGCCATCGTGAGCCGCAATGACATCGCGGACGCGATACTTAAGCTGCAGGAATCCGAGGAACGCGCCGAGCAGGAAAGAGCTCTCGCAGAAGCGGAGAAGGCCCAGGCTTGGGCACAATCTGGGCACAATGAAGCAATTTCGGAGCAGCCCACCACTTCCCGAGTGGTGAACTAGCGCCAGCTAGGATTGATTCTTGAGGGGCTTAGGTGGTGCCGGGAGGGGGACTCGAACCCCCACAACCCTTTCGGGTCTGCGGATTTTAAGTCCGCTGCGTCTGCCAGTTTCGCCATCCCGGCCAAGGGGAAGGTCGCGCGACGCGCTCAGTTTACCAGCTTCGCGCCGGCAATCCGAAGCGCCGACCCGCGCCAGTGTTAACTTAAGTATCTATGGCCAATCTGTTCGATCCGCTCACCATTCGCGACATCACGTTTGCCAACCGCGTTTTCGTCTCGCCCATGTGCGAGTACTCCAGCACCGACGGGCTCGCCAACGACTGGCACTTTGTGCACCTCGGCAGCCGCGCCGTCGGCGGTGCGGCGCTGGTGCTGACCGAAGCCACAGCCGTGCTCCCCGAAGCGCGCATCAGTCCGCAGGACCTGGGCATCTGGAGCGATGAGCACGTTGCGCCGCTCGCGCGCATCGTCGGCTTCATTCATGAACAGGGAAGCGTAGCCGGAATGCAGGTGGCGCACGCCGGCCGCAAGGCCAGTACCTACCGGCCATGGGAAGGCCACGGCATGCTTCCTGAAAGCGCGGGCGGATGGAAGAACGTGGTCGCGCCAAGCGCGCTGTCCTTTGCCGAGCACTATCCCATGCCGCGGGAACTCCCGAGCGACGGCATTCAGGAGATCGTCGCCGCCTTCGCTGAGGCCGCGCGCCGCGCTTGCCAGGCAGGCTTTCGCGTCCTCGAAATTCACGCCGCGCACGGATACCTGATCCACGAATTTCTTTCCCCGCTCAGCAATCGCCGGACGGACGAGTATGGAGGCTCCTTCGAGAATCGTACCCGCATCCTGCGCGAAGTGGTCGCTGCGGTTCGATCATCCTGGCCCGAGCGCGCTCCGCTGTTCGTGCGCATTTCCGCCAGCGATTGGACGGATGGCGGCTGGGACATTCAGCAGTCGGTCGAGCTGGCCCGGCAGTTGAAAGGGATGGGCGTCGATCTCATCGACTGTTCTTCTGGCGGCAACCTTGCTGTTGCGAAGATTCCCGTCGGTCCGGGGTATCAAACGGCGTTCGCCGAACAAATTCGCCGCGAAGCCCGAATCCTCACCGGCGCCGTGGGGATGATTACTTCTCCCGTGCAGGCCGAGCATATCGTCGCCACCGGCCAGGCCGACGCCGTCATCCTCGCCCGCGAAATGCTGCGTGATCCTTATTGGCCGTTGCGCGCCGCGCGTGAGCTGGGGCAGCCAATCTCATGGCCCGTCCAATATTTGCGGGCCGCGCCGGAAGGCTCACAAGCCCGCGTTCCCGTGGACCTGACGAACCTGAAATCCTGCTTCGAGGAACAGCACGCTGTGCCGCAGCGGTAAGGTTGGTTGCTCCATGTAATGTTCCAAGAGATTGCGGTTTGCCGAACACCATGAAGTATTCGTTTGGAACGGACACGGCGTCACGGCAGGTGCGGGCATGTTTCAGAGTGGAAGTAGCGCTCGCATTCGTGGAGGTCGAGATCACGAGTGACGCGGCTGCGGGCTAGGCCGAGCAACTCCTGAATATTTAACGCATAGCTTTGTACCGTTCCGTCATCGATGGCGTCGCCAGACGAATACCATCGGTGCTGAGAGCTACATCCTCGACACGGTAGGACTGGCCGCACAACGTCATCAATGCCTGCCCAATCACTGCGTCCCACACCTTCAGTGTGGCGTCCCAACTGGCCGTGATCAGGCACTTACCATCAGGACTAAGGGCGATGGCACTCTGCCGGGCGCGATCCGCTTCTAGACTTGCTCGCTTCCTGTCCCGGTTCGCGATAAGTAACCCAGTAGTGTCGCCGCAATGTCGAGGATGGCATCCCGGAATTGTGTGTCCCGCAGAGACAACCTCTCCTTGCTGCGCGCAAGGATCAAGATGTTACTGGGGGAGCGGTTGGCCAGCCACCAATCAACCTCTTCTTGGACCCATTTCCTAGCGGCCGCTGTGGGGGACGCCATCAGCAGCAGATATTCGGAATCGGCCAGCGCCTTCTGGATGGTGTCCCACACCGACGGAGTTACCGCCAACCCAGTCTTGTCGCGGAAGATCCACACCGACCGCAGGCGGTACCACGGCCCCGCGAAGCGATGCAAGGCAGACTGCACCGCAGGCGCAAGCTGCCGTCGGCCGCAAGGCTGTAAGAAATGAAGCCGTTGCATTGCACGTGTACGCGTATCTCGGGCTTTTCCGGCGGACAAGACAAGACAAAATGGGACGAGTCCCACCTTGCGGGACGGAATAAGATAGCCCAGCGATTCATCGCCGGGTAATTGGATGATCCGGAGTCCCGCCTTGGGGGACGGTATACACCGGATGGGCGTCGACGGAATCTTGTGCCGTCCCCGGGGAACTCGGGCTTTTCTTCTTCCGCCTACCCACCGTCCAGTTATCGGACACTGAGTCCACTGCGCAGGAGATGACGACCCGCTTCCCACGCCGTTCGGCGACCCGGAAACGCTTCTGCTATATTGGGCTTTCGTCCCAGACGATTCGCGGTAGGCAGGAGACAAAATCATGGCAAGCGTCAACAAAGTCATTCTCATCGGCAATCTCGGCAAGGACCCGGAGATTAAGTACACCCAGGGCGGCATGGCAGTCGCGCACTTTTCCTTGGCCACCAACGAGCGGGTCAAGGAAAAAGACGGCAATTGGGGCGATCGCACCGAGTGGCACAACATCGTGCTCTTCGACCGCAAGGCGGAAATTGCCGGCGAGTATCTGAAAAAGGGCCGCACGGTTTACATCGAGGGAAGCATCCGCACCAACTCCTGGGATGACAAGGAAACCGGGCAGAAAAAGTATCGGACCGAGATCATCGGCAGTCAGATGGTCTTGCTCGGCGGGCCCCGTGAGGGAGGCGAAGGTGGAGGCGGCGGTTACAGCGGACGCTCGGGAGCAGGGAAGTCCAGCACCTTCGACCAGCGCACACCGGAGCCTGAACCGTCGCAAGCGCCAGCTGGCGCGGAGATCACCGACGAAGATATTCCGTTCTAAAACCGGGCTTGGAACAAGGGTTCAGTTTCCTTTCTCCCAGCTGTGCATGAGAGCTTTCGATCTCTTGTCTCGTTCTGCGCGCAAGTCGCGTAGGCCGCAGGCCGGAGTGACTTGCGCACAGAACCAGAGGCCGCTGGGGATACGCCGTGGTGAGCTTCTCAAGCTGCGGTTGGATTCTCTGCCGAGGGGAGCTGACGATGGCATTCGCGTACTCCGGCTTCCGTACGACCCACATGATTCACGGTCCAAGGAGCCCGGGACAGGGACGATCCCTCCGGCTTCTGCTCGCGCGCGAGAACCTTACTGACCTGGAGTAAATGGAGCGCTCTCAGTGCAGATAGAGTAACCGCCGCAGCTGCGATCTGACCGGCGGTCTCTGTTCCGCCACATATCCGGCCAACTCGTACTGATTGAACGCTTGCCACACTGAAGCCAAGAAAATGGAGAGCTCCTTCGCAAACTCCGGATGGTGCTCTGCCTCCTGTGCAAAGCGAACGAGCTTTTCGCCGATCAGATAGTCAAGAGCGCTGTTCACACCGAACCGTCGACGGACGGCTTAGTTGGCTTTGCACTGTCGAACCCAAATTTTCTCACAACGCATACCGCTCAGCTTATTCCCGCCCCGATCTCAGGATCAACTGCAACGCTGAAACTGAACGGCCTGAAGGCTGCACGCGACCTCAACCATTTATCCTCACGTAAGTTAGCAATCTGAACGCAGCGAAAACAGCGTAAAACTGTTCTGAGCTACCGCGCCACCGTGATGCTGTCGGCGATCTTGTCGTATTCGCCGCGGGAGATGATGCGCTTGTCCAGCAGTTCATGCGCGTTGGAATAGGGCCGCGCAGCAATGATGCGGTCGGCAGCATCGTCGTTTATTCCCGGCAGACTGGTCAGCTGGCTCTTCGAAGCGGAATTTAGATCGAGTGTGTTATCGGTACTGGGGCGAGTTAAGCCTTCACGTATGCCCTGCGCCACCGCCTTGGCGCTGTCCTTGATTTCGGACGTGGCTTCGGCGGTTTTCTCGCGCACTTCGTTGGGGCTGGATGGCGTGGAGTTGCAGGCGGTGCAACCGGCAAGAAAAATTGACGCCAGAAGAATGATTTTCCCGCGCATGGCTGGTGAGATGGCGAAATGCAGATTGTGGTTGCCGGCTGATTGTGGGTGATGGATCGTATCGCGTCTCTGGTTATGCGCCGGCCGGAGTCGGGAAGCACGCGCGCAGGTCGCCCGTTGCTTTTGACGCGGTGCATGGCTGAGGCTACAATGTCGATACAACTTAGTAATGCGCTGTTGCTGCGCACCATACTCCTCAGTAGCTCAATGGCAGAGCATCCGGCTGTTAACCGGAGGGTTGTAGGTTCGAGTCCTACCTGAGGAGCCATTTCTTTTCTTCCATTTACTGCACCGCGACATTTCGCGCCTCCGGCGACTTTGGGGATTTTTTGGGGGACTCGGCGGGAATTTTCACTCCTCCGAGCACGTCGGGCCGCATCGCGCAGCGCCTGGCTTCCGATGTGTCCGTAACGCTTCGCAATGCGGATCGCGGTCGCCGCGGACCATCCCATCATGCTCGCTACTACCGGATATGGAACCCCGCCTTCCAGCAGTCGCGTGACGGCGGTATGGCGAAGATCGTGGAACCTGCACTTCAGCGGTTCTGACTCTTCCTCCTCCGCTTTGCCGCTCAGAATCGTGCCCGCACGTTTCTTTGCCTTCTCCCATGCTTCTTTCCAATCCCCAATGGGCCGCGTTGGATCCGTATCGTAGACGACCGGGCCTGCGGTGAAGCCAAAGCTATCTTCCTCGCCCGCAGCGCCATACTTCTCTCTGGCGAAGACAAAGTGCGTAGGTTGTCGGCTAGGGAACTGTGCAGTCCACATCTCCAGCACGCTGAGGATTCGACTGTTCAGCGGGATGGCGCGGCCGGTTCCCGTCGGCGACTTGGATTTGCCTACCGTCAGAATCCTGGACATAGAGTCCACTTGTCTCCACCGCAGCAAGCGGATTTCGCTGTAACGCATCCCCGTATTAAGGGCCAACATAACGGCAAGGTAAAGGCAGCGACAACAGCTCTTGAGGCAGGCAGCAAGCAGCTCCGCTTCCTCCTCTAGAGTAAGGGCGTGCCCAACGTCATCGAGGGTGGGAAGCATCCGAACGTCTTGCTGTATTTCCGCCCAGACGCGATGGCGCCGCAGGATGGCGCGCAAGGTGCCCACTTCGAGGTTTACGGTGTTTGGTGATGCGCCTTCGGCCAAGCGGGCTTGCTGGTAGTGACTCACATCCTTCGATTGAATGTCGGTAACAAGGCGCTTCTCGAAGTGCGGACGGAGATGCTTGAGATTGTCGCGCTCGATACGCTGCGAAGAGGCCGCAAGAGTGAGGCTCTTGAGCACGAGCCACTCTTCCGCGGCAACTGAAAAGAGCTTGGCGCGGTCGCGGCGCTTGATACCACTGTAGCTCTCCTCCAGTTCGCGGCGCCGGACGCGCTCAGCATCCTTCGCGAGGGTCTTGGAGGAGTCTTGGCGCTCTCTCGCACACGCTGCCCTTCAAAAATAGAGTCGTACCACCATATCTTCGAGTCTTTTGATGGTCTATAGACGGCCACGCAATTTACCTCCTCCTCTCCGCACAGTCTTCTTTACCGACTTCCCCTGGGCCGATTTTGCCTTCTTCGGTCTTTTATTGCGAAGTTTCCTCCCGCGTTTGGCCCAGTACTCTCTCTGGCGCTGGTGTCGTGAGCACTCCTCGCTGCAGAACCGTGCCCCAGCCCGCTCGATCTCGAATACATCCCGACAGGCCGTGTTCGCACACAGCCCTACGCCCCCACGTTGGAGATATTCTCGACGGAGAATGTAGTACAGCAGGGGCCTGATGCCACAGGTTAGATTCCAAGGCGGACCTTCTATGACATTCTCACCGTAACGTTGTACTCGCGGCGGAAAGGCGTTCACTAACTCGCAGACCACATAGTGCCCCGCGTCAACGGGGCCAGTTGTGCAAACTGCTGCCAGCAGAGGGTCAGTGGGCGTCTCGTGAACCCACCGGCCAACAATCCATGCCAAATGATCGAAATGTCTAAGCTCGTCGGCTCCAATAAACCAGGTTGGTTGCCGACCAAAACTACGAAGCAACTGTCGTTCGCGCAGCCATTGTTTGGGCCAGCCGGAAACCTTATCGGCAATCTCACGTGCGCAATATTCGATCGTCTTGATATCCGGCACCCTTAGCTCCAACTCAGCCACCAAGCCAAGCGCGGCACGGTACAACTGCCTCTCATTTCTAAGCTCGGCCATGTCTTGACGAGCGACATAGGCAAGCGGTTCATCAGACCTCAAAGACTCGACTACCACAGGCCCGAACCGCTCAACGAATTGGAGCAATTTTTGGTCGGTATCGGCGTTGGCGAATTGAATGTGAGGTGAATTCTTCCCCGTCCGCCCTTGTGTCCAATGGCGTGGAGCCTCCAGGTATTCACGGAAGATGTCTGGACCTGGTTGGAGGCACATCGGGAACACGCCAGAGATCAGTAGCGCGTCCCCGTGCGCCTCAACCTTGATCTCATCGCCCCAAACGGATGACGGATATTGCTCTACAAATATCACCGTTGTAAGTAGAGCACAAGACAGGCTAGTATGCAACCAGTTTCGCCGGTCAACGGCAGCAAGGAGCATGACAGCGATGCAAAAACTCTTACGCCTACCCGATGCGGCAAACCGCCTTGGACTCAGGGTAGCTACATTGCGCGATTGGTTCTTGAAGCGCAAGCATCTCGACTTCGTCAAAGCAGGACGCGCTGTGTGCGTCACCGAAGATTCCATCGAAAGATTTATTGCAGCGAATACTGTCCCCGCACGTGAGGTCCGGTGACGGTGGCGACACGGCGGGCCACAGTCGATGACCGAGGGCGAGGCAGCTATTCACGTACTCAGCAGGCATCACCGCTATAACTGGACGGAAATGACACCGCAAGCCATAGGGCAGGATACCGGCTTGTCGCTTTGGACTAAACTGCGGCTGCATCGCGTGATGAACCAGGCTGAGGGGCGTCCGGTTGTTCGTTTCCCAGAACAACTGCGGCTGCATCGCGCGCTGGAGGAGCTCGGCTGGATCGGTGTAATAGACGAGCTCAACGACGCCGCCCGGCTGACGAACCCGTCTGTAACCGAGTCGATCCTCATCACGACGAACGGGACGATTCTCGCTGGCTTTGGGCGCTGGCGGTTAGCGGTCTTCGGCGATAGGCACGAAATCCATTGCATCGAATATGCGCTCAGCGACGACGAATCCCTACAGTTCATACTCACCCACCACCAAACCCGGTGCGGGTGGAATGCGTTTGTCCGCATTCGCTTGGCGCTGACACTGGAGCCTTACTTCCAGAAAAGGGCGCTCGACAACATGCGCGCTGGGGCAAGTACAAGGGTTGGGCAAATTTGCCGGAAGCTCAGCATATTGATGTGCGCCGAGAGATTGCCCGCGCCGCGGGGGTCGGCGCCCGCAACGTCAGCAACGTAAAGACGATACTAAAGAATGCGCATCCCCGACTGATCGCAGCCTTGCTAAACGGCACGTTAACGATCAACGGCGTGATGCGGCTCTGCAAATTGCGCAAGGCCGAGCAGTTAGAGCACTTCATCCGTCAAAGCGAGGATCATGAAACCAACAAAGTGATCCGTCGGCCTATCGCTCGGTCCAGCAAGGAAAAGGCCAGCCCGGACGCTGCCGCAGTACTCTACGCCTTGCAGCAGCAGGAGGCGCGACAACCTGGATCGGTTGTGGTGCGGGTCGGTCGGTTTCAACGCACGGTTGTTGTCATAGGTCGGGATCTGTTAGCCAGCGCACATTCTCAAGGAGCCTTGCAACTGAAATGAAATACCACGATCCGCTTAAGCAGATTCTCTGGCAGATGCGGCCATATTGGGACCAAGATGCGACTCGCCTCGCAGTCCGTTGGGCCTTTCTTAAGGCTCTGCAGTGTCGCACTCTGGAGTTAGGCGCCGAGGTTTACGGTTCGGACAAAGAAGAGCGAGCCTTCTGTCACACCTGCAAGTCACGAGGCTGCTCCAGTTGTGGCTATCGGGTTACCGCTCAATGGCAGCGCGGGTGGTGGACCGCCTTGCCAGAGGCGCTTTATAAGGGGATTACATTCACGATGCCGAAGGAGCTCTGGCCCCTTTTCCGCAACAACCCGCTCCTGGCTAAAGCTCTGCCAGTTCTGGCCGCGAAGGTCATACAGACATGGGCGAGAACGAGGGATGGTCTTCGGGTGGGCGTTCATTGCCGTTTTACACACCTTCAACGGGAAGCTAGAGTTCAACTCGCATGTACACACAATGGTCACTGGGGGAGGGCTGTGCACCTTGTCCGGTTCCTGGGTCTCTCGCGTCTACTACCAGAATGACCCATTGATGGAGGCTTGGCGTAGGGCAGTGATCGCTCTTCTCCGCGCCGCCCTGCGAGCGGATCAGCTTTGTACGAAGATGACCGTTGAACAGATGGAAGAGTACCTTACCGAGCAGGAAAACCGCTGGTGGAGCATCAAAATTCAATCCTTCAAGTCGAAAGAGCATTTCCTGCGATACGCCGGCCGTTACGTAAGGCGGCCACCCATCGCGCAGCGTCGCATCACCTACATTGGGGCGCGAAACGTCAGGTTTTGGTACAAAGACAAGAAGCTCTGTCGCCGGTCTGGGCATCATGCGCGTTTTGCCGTAAGCCGCTCGCCCAACGTACGCCGGATTCTGAAGAATGTGCCAAACCACCTGCTTGGACCAGACACGTCGTCCAGATGCCGTCAACTCGCCTGCCTTCTGAAGTCTCCGACAGACTTCGTTCAGACTACAGCGATCGCGCCCAATCCAGGAAAAGATTCGCTGCACGACTCGCGCTTGCTCAGCATTTTGTTCAAATCGGGCCTGACCTCCGCCCTCGCGAACTGAGATGTACCTGTATCCGAATGGCGCGCCGGACATAACATTGAGCGAGCCGCCCTGTGCTGCATGGCGCTTACCGCGGCGACTCCGCTCCATGAACTTGGCTCGCTGATATTCCGCAATGATGCCTTGCATCTGGAGTAGAAGGTCGTCTTCCGGGCTCTGGCCAAGCGACCTGTTTAGAAAGACAACCTCGACATTCGCCCGCCGCCACTCGTCGAAGAGCAGGACCTGGTATGCGTAGTTGCGAGCCAACCGATCGGGCGAATGCACATAGACGCGGTCGATTGCGCCAACGGCGGCTAGATCGCGTAACCGATCGAGGGCCGGACGAACCAGAGTGGCACCGCTGATCCCGTCGTCAACAAACTGTCGCTCGGGCGGCACCGGTGTGGCATCACTTCGTGCGCGGTCGCTGAGCGCAGAAATCTGACTTTAGATTGTATGCGCGGTCGCCTGTTGTTCGCTGGAGACGCGCGCTTACAACGCAGCTCGAATCATCGTCATGGGAGCCTCCTACCGGAGGCTTGTAGTCCCGCTGACGCCAATCAGCCACAGTTCTTAGCAGTCAATTCAATCTCGTGTCCGGACGCACTACAGGCAAGGCTACTTTGCGAGTTAGCGTCCCTAACTCGCGGCTCTCCCAGCGGCAGCTCTCGCTTCGCGGTCAGCGCGCACGCTCAGCGGCGCGAACCGTTTCTTGCGGACCCTCGGCGAACAATCCGTGGTAGATGACCCCGGCCAAGACGGCACCCACAATCGGGGCTAACCAAAACAGCCACAACTGTTCCAGCGCCCATCCCCTCACAAACAGAGCCGGCCCCGTGCTGCGGGCGGGGTTCACCGAGGTGTTCGTCACCGGAATTGAAATGAGGTGAATCAGGGTAAGGCTCAGCCCAATCCCGATGGGAGCAAAGCCCTTCGGCGCTCGTTCGTCGGTCGAGCCGATAATGATCAAAAGGAAGAACATCGTGAGAACCACTTCGGTCACCAGACAGGCGAGAAGTGAATACCCACCCGGCGAGTGTTCCCCATACCCGTTGGAGGCAAATCCGGCAGCCAGCGTGAAACCCTCCTTCCCGCTCGCGATTACATAAAGGACACCCGACGCCGCGATGCCGCCCAGGACTTGGGCGACGATATACGGCAGGAGGTCGGACGCAGGGAACCTTTTGCCTGCCCATAGTCCGACCGATACCGCCGGATTGATATGGCATCCGGAGATAGGGCCGATGGTGAAGGCCATCGTCAGCAAGGTCAGGCCGAAAGCAAACGCGACACCCAGGAAACCTATTCCCAAGTTTGGGAACCCTGCTGCCAACACGGCGCTCCCGCAACCTCCGAAGACCAACCAAAATGTTCCAAAGAACTCAGCAGTTGCACGCTTTGTAATTGACATATCCCCTCCCACGAGGATTGCTAATTCTCTTCAAAAATGCAGCACGGAACACAATGCGGTTACAGTTTGGTTCTTGCTTTTCACCTTCTCTGACGGAGCGGTCAGCCCGAAGTAGCACGACCGTGGTTAGAATCCCCCGATGAGATTTCATTGCTGTCAGCGTTACCTTTGCGGATGTCAATGCTACCCTTGAAATAGGCACCATCTTCTAGGCTGACGCGCTGGGTGACGACATCGCCGGTCAGCGCGCCTTCGCTACTTATATGGAGGCGATCGCTAGCCGCTATCATGCCTTGGACTCTTCCCAGAATCACGATCTCCCGGGCCGTAATGTTGGCTGCAATGGTGCCATTGCGTCCGACAGTGACACAATCTCCCGGAAGATTGATCGATCCTTCGACACGGCCGTCGATGTAGAGCGACTCTGAACCACTTACTTCCCCCTTGATCGCCAGAGACTTGCCTATCGTGGCCTGCTCCTGCGAGTTGAGGGGGACGCCGGGTAGAGTACGCAATTGCGTCCCGGTGGCAGGCGGCTCATGGCGCTGCGGTTCAGGAATGGATTGTTGCGACTTGTTAGGGTCATCTGTCTTCAACATGGCTGATCATTCCGCGTTCAGCTCTGTAACATCGACCGGACATGAAGTTGCTGACGATAGAGTGCGCGAGTTGCCCTGTTGGAATGAAAACGGACATTCCGGCAAAGCCCCCTCCGTTCGATCATCTGCAACATGCAAGCACAGCCTAGGCCCGCGTCAGTTGCTCGAGCAACTAGGGATTTCCCTAGTTGCAGGAATCAACAGCTCACCCCATGCTTCCAGTGAACAAGCATCTCGACACATGCAGTTGTGGATTCAAGACTTTAGCAATTTGAGCCAGGGAATACCCCGCGGCGAACTGAAGCCATTGCTGTTGGTCATCGATTAGCCAGATTCACCGGAGGAATTAATGAAAAAGGTAGCGATAGCCCTTGTTGTAGGAACGTCACTCCTGCTGATTCAAAGCGTGGCATTCGCGCAGAAATCTGAGCCGCCGACATCGGAGTCGACGGGTATTGAGCAAGATGTACAGCTGCTGCGATCCGACATACGCTCCGCCAAAAAGCAAATCATTGCAGAAAACATGAAGCTGACCGATGCCCAGGCCGAAAAGTTTTGGCCGGTCTACGATGCGTACACACAAGAGACCACGAAGCTAGGTGACGCTAGTTATGCTCTCGTCAAGAAATACGCGCAAGACTACGGGAACATGACGGACGCTCAAGCCGGTAGCCTCGTCGACAAAATGGCAACGTTGGACGTGCAAACTGAGACCCTGCGCCAGGAGTGGATTCCGAAATTCCGGAAGGTACTTACCGGAAAGCAGACTGCGTTGTTCTTTCAATTAGACCGGCGCGTCAATCTACTTCTCGATCTGCAGTTCGCGGCAAACATACCGCTCGTCAAATAGCGGCTCAGCAGCCGTCGCCCGCGTCGCATGGAATTCTCGGCAACGGTCGGGTGTCCTGGCGCGGCCTGGAACGCAGAAAGCACCAACAAGGAAACCATCTGCGATGGAGTGCACTACAGTACAACCTTTAGGTAGGCTCAAAACTCGTTTGGGTGGCTACGAATATTGAACCAACAGTGCCCAAGTACTTGGCAACCGCCGTCTCCAGGTTGAAGTGCATGGCGTCGGGTCCCAGCGCTTCACCAAGCTCGGATCTCTGTATCATGTCGAACACGCGCGGGTTCATTCCAACCAGCCAGAGTCTGATGCCACGCTCACGCTGTCGCTCCTCGCCTTCGGTCAACATCTTGAGGGCCGTGTATTCAAGGTCGGGAACGCCTCGGAGATGAAGGGCAACGACCTTAGGCTGTTCTTCCTCAATCAAGTGTTTTACTTTCTCGGCAATGTGTTCAGCATTGGCGAAGAAGATTCGGCCTTCCAATCTCAGTAGCAGCAAGCCGGGAAATGTCTCATCCTCCGGATGCTCCTCTGAGCGAGGCCGGAACACATTCGTTCCCGGCTTGCGCCCAAGAACATACACCGGTGGGTCAGCCACCTGGTAGGCGAGCGCGATCAAGGAAACAATGATGGCTACAATGATTCCCTTTAGTGTTCCTACCAGCACGACTCCCGCGAACGCGATCAAAGCCCACGTAAACTCGGTTCGACGAACGCTGAGAATCTCGCGGAATTCCACCGGCTTGATCAGCCCGATCGAATAGACAATTACCACGGCTGCCAGAGTCGCTTGCGGCATCAAGCCAATGAGCGGGGCGAGAAAAAGCATGGTGACCAGCGTCATGGCCGCCGTCACGATCTCCGACAACTGCGAACGTGCTCCCGCCAGACGGTTGACCGCTGTCTGAGTGGTGCCGCCGCCACCGGGCATAGCACCCAGAAGTGCGCCACCAGCATTTGCCAATCCGGTAGCCAGTAACTCCCGGTTCGCTCGCGGCGAGGGCTCATCGCTGCGTGCAAAAGCGCGCCCGGCTGCGATGGTCTCGGTAAAGCTCATGAGCGCGACGCCCAGAGCGCCGGGCCAGAGTTGAGTCGCGAGCGATAAAACCGGCGGAGTGAACGAGGGCAGCCCCTGCGGAATGTGGCCGACCAATTCAACACCGCGCGCTTGCAGGTTTAGGAAGTAAGCGCCGGCAATACCTGCAGCCACCGCAATCAGCTGCGCCGGTGCCTTTGGGGCGAATCGTGCGATCGCAACCAACAATACGATCATGGAAAGCCCGACGGCCAGAGTTGCCAGCGACGTGCGGGGCAGCCCGCGGATTGTTGCAAACAAGTTCTGGACGAACGTTCCCCTTGCAAAATGGACGCCGAGGATCTTAGGAAGCTGGTCCAGCACGATGACGACTCCGATACCCGCCTTGAAACCGATCAGGACGGGCGCGGAGATGAAGTTGGCAACGAAGCCCAGCCGCAGGATGGAAGCGAGCACGAGCATCGCTCCAACCAGCAAAGTCAGCGTCGCGGAGGCGGCCAGGAGTGAAGCCGGGTCTCCGGTCGGAACTACCTCACCCAACTCGGCTGCAGCCAGAATCGCGAGCGTAGTCGTGGTGCTCACGCTTAGTACGCGTGAGGTGCCCAGCACGGCGTAGATCACCATTGGCAGGAAAGCCGTGTACAGTCCCACCTGCACCGGGAGTCCGCCGATGGTCGCATACGCCATCGCTTTGGGGATGACCACCGCAGCTGTGGTCAAACCGGCGACCACATCGGGCCGCAGCCATTCTTTCCGATATGAAGTTAGCCAGAGTGCCATGTTCACCTTATGGTAGTCTGGCTCACCAACGCTGCGCTATCTCCCGGTGCTTCTGCTTGGGCTCCTGATAGCCCTTGGCCTGCCCGTACAACTGCTTGCCTCGTCACTTCGTTTGCTGCGACACAACGGCAAGAGCCGCCCACAATCGTCGCCGTCGGGGACGTGCCTTTGCCTCGATGTAGGTAGCAACCTACAGAAAGGAGCCCCCAGTCATTGCTGAGCAACAGCCACGCTCTGCGGCCACTGGTCGCCGGTCACCTGCCAGGTCTTATCCGGGTTGTAGAGCTCCATGTTCTTCACGATGTTGAGCGACTCAGGACCCAGATCCTTCTGGTAAACAACTCCGTCGTTGCTCACGATGAAGGTCTTAACGCCGGTCACACGATAGTCGGCCGGGACGGCGACGAGGGCAAATCCGCCGATCATGATTCCTTCGATGACGTAGTCGATTTTGCCCAACGGCGCCGCCGGGCCCCGGCCTTTCAGTATCTTGAAGTAATAACCGTGAAATCCTCCCTTACCGGTTGTATAGCCTTCCGCCAGCGCCTTGCCCACAGCCTCTCCTATTGGTCCCCCGGATGTGCCATCGGGATTCTTCCAATACAAGCCGTCCTGTCTGCCGGGAGTGCTGAAGATTTTCTGCGCATACTGGTTCACACCGGAGTCGTCGTGGATCTGCAAAGAATATTCCTTCTGCGCTTCGACATAGCCGCGGCACACTGTAATGGCGACCAATTCGTTGGCGCCGATGCGTCGGTAGAGGATTTCCTGGCGCCCTTCCTTGGCGTTGAAATACCACTTTCCGTTTTTCTTCACTAGAGGAACCGGAAATGGCCACTCTTCATCGCCAACAACGATGGTTGCCCGGTTCGGATTGGACTTGCGTTCTTCGCCTGCGCCTCTTTGGCGAATGCGACAGCGTTGTTCTTGTCCTGCACTTGATCGCCGCCAGAGACAAAATCTTCGCCGTCGGGCCCAAAGATCGCCATCAGTTCCGGTACGTCATAATCTCCGGCCGCTTTGATGGCACCCTCGGCGGCTTGCTGGGGAGTGTCGAATGCCTTCGGCCCGGTTGCCGCCGGTTTCGCCGCGGGCTGGGAGTGTGCCGCTGCGATGCCTGGCAGTGCGCACGCGATCAGGATGAGGACGAAGGTAGCAATCACGTTGGAACTAAATAATCTTGATTTCATATTTTCCTCACTCTTCATGATTCGTATCGCCTACCTCCTCCTCCCGCCACCACCGCCGCCACGGGCGCCGCCACCGCCGCGCGAGCCTCCCATGCTGGAGGCGCCTCGCGAACCCTGGCCCGAGCACTGCTACCACTCATGCCGCGGCCGGCTCCGCCAAACGCGTTTCTGTTCGTGGAACTCGGGGTGTTCCGGACTTGCTGGTTGCCCACGCGGTCGGCCCCGCCTCCGCGGCTTCCCCCCAAATCGCCCGCACCCCCACGGTTGGACATGTCGCGCGTGCCGGCACCGGGGCCAGTTCCGCGGTTAGCCATGTCCCGAGTACCTGCGCTCGGACCAGTACCGCGATTCGACATATCGCGCCCTCCCGCCTGCTGCTGACGGGCTTGGTTCTGCCGAGCGTTGGCCTGCCGGTTTTGCATGGAGTAGCCACGTGTGGTGCCACCAAACTTATTCGCCGTGTTTCTGTCGCCATACGGCGCTCCGCCGCGGTGCTGCGGGTTGTGCTGCCAATTACTGTTGCCCCTTGCCGGCTGATTGGACGGGCGTTACCACGATTGCCGTTGTTGATGTTCTGCCTATTGCTGTTGTTGACGAAGTTATTGTTGTTGTTGATGGTAACGTTGTTGTTACCACCCCAACCGCTGTTGTAACCCCATCCGCCGCTCCACATTGCTCCCATCGCGACACCCACGCCAAAGGAGATCGCCATGCCTGCCGCGTAATAGCCTGGCGGGGGATAGGCGATAGGGGGATAGGCATACAAGGGCGCTCCGTACACCACGGTTGGGTTGTAGCTCGGAACATAGACAACCTGGGGATTTGCCTGCTCAACCACGATCACCTGTTTACTCTCGACCGTCTTGACCTCAACCTTTTGCTGTTCCGAAGACTTCAGGTTGCCGGCGTCCTGGGCCTTCTTGCGCATGCGCTGCACCGCGTCCATCACGTCGCTCTGCTGCGCGAGAAAGGCATTCCCCAGGTCCGTGGTCCACTTGATGTTCTCGGACAGGAGCTTGACGACATCGGGCAAGGCAGCCAGTCCTTGAATGCTTGGGTCCCAGTCCTGCTTCTTTACGGCGTCAGCCAGTTGTTTCTCATTCAGGCCCTTGTTCTGAGCCAGCCACTGTTGCAGCAGAATGACTTCGAGGGGATAGGTAGAAGCCACCAAGGTCTGGCTAAGCATTGGGTCAGGGTAGAGCGCGATGGGCGCCACCAGTGAGTCCAGTTGCTCAGGAGGCAGTTTAGCCGCCTGGCTGTCGGAGGCCGGCGGCTGTTCCTGGGTCACCGCCAGAGCCGTGCTCCCAGGTACCAGCACCCCAATGCAGACAACTGCCGCGAGTTCTCGAACCGCGCGAATCATTATGTTTATGAAGCTGTGGTTAGAATTCATTGCCGCTTTCTCCGTGTTCGTACCATGGCTGCCGCAGTTGCTTAAGTGCTGCACGCGTTTCTGTTGTATCTATTGTCTTTATACTGCGCCATAGAGACGGCGCGACAACTAGGGAAACTAGCGGCGGCGGGAGGATACGAAACACCAGCCTATCCCAGGTTTACGAGATCCCGAAGGATACCGTTTGACTGACTTCTTCGCCATTCCTTGAAGCGAGGCCGATCAAGCGCCTGACCATACGCGGAGCCTCGAGCGTCCACAACTGGGAAATCCCTAGTCTGAAACCGCAGAAGGCAGGAATCTATGCGACAGACGGTTTGTTGGCGGTTCCATTCAGCCAAGCCAGGAACAGCTTATAGCCCACCGACAAAACGATGGCGCCGACGAACAGTCCGATAATGCCCAGCGCCACGAATCCGCCAATCGCGCCGAGAAAGACCACCGCGATCGGAACCGCGACGCCACGCCCCAGCAATATTGGCTTCAGTACGTTGTCCATCAAGGCAACGATGATGCACCAGATCAGAAAGATCACCGCCTTGGTGGTGCTGGCGGTCGCAAACACGTAAATCACAGCGGGAACTAATGCGACGACCCCAAACTGAAGCACGGCTGCGATCAGGAAAACTACCGCCCACAGGCCCACCGCGGGAAGCCCCACCATCAGAAAACCTAGCGTGGCGCAAGCCGATTGGATGAGCGCAACACCGATAATGCCAAAGGTGACGCTGCGGATCGTGGATCCAACCAGTTCCTGAAACTCAGGTCCCCTCTCATCGAAAAGGCGGTTGGCCAGGGAGCGGGTCAGTTCATAAGCCGCCTGTGCGTTGGCTAGAATTACACCGGCAACCACGATGGAGAGGAGCAATTGCAGGACCGTGGCCCCCAGTCCGGCGGTTGCAGAGAGTACCCCAGGAAGCGCGCCCTTAATTTGTGGACCGTACTCTGCGATCAATCCTGTTAGGTCGTTGGAAGCCAGCAGCCACACCTTTGTCAGGGGAGCGCCTATCAGAGGCCACCCGGCGATACTGGATGGTGGCAGAGGAATGATCGCGGCTCCTGGCTTTACGTGGACAGTCACGACTTGAACGCCGTCGATCAAGCTGCCTGCCAGCAAGAATACCGGCAGAATCAAGACAGCCAGAAGAGCCAAGGTGAATAAGACGGCGGCCAGGACGCCACGCCCTCCCATGAGCTTCTCCAACTTCTTGAAAGTCGGGTAAGCAGCCACCGCAATGATGACGCCCCACGCCAGCAATGGGATGAACGGGAGCAGAATAAAAAGGCATGCAATCGTCAGCAGAATCGCCAGCCCAATATGGATGGAGGCTTCCAGGGCCCGATTTATCTGGGCCTTGTCGTAGGCAACTTGTGTACTAATCACGGCCGAATCCTCCTGAGACGCAATCACGCCAAACCGCACCTAAACACGGACCGCTTAGTCAACTTCAATAGCAAATGATGAAGCGGTCCGGGTGACGGCCTGATCATAGTTGCAGCGGTTAGGGCTCACAACTAGGGAATTCCCTAGTATGCAGCGCGGGACGGCGGGATTGCGAAACATTTACCGGGAACATCCGGGGGTAACGTGAGGTGGAGGATCGTTCGTCTTCTCGACCACCTTGGGGATTTCCCTAGTTTTCGCGAGAAAGTCCGATGCGTAACATTTCATCAGGAGCAGGTTCGCACGAGCAGCTACAATCTTCGTGCACGCGTGGGTTGTCAGGGTGTTTTCTTGCGAAACAGGAGGTATCGATAAGTTGATTTTTACAGGTCTGACCATAACGTTTCTGAAAGAGTTCGGCGTCGGTCTCTGGTTGACCTTTCCCCTGCTGCTAAGCTTGGCGGCCGCGATAACGGTGCTGGGACAGGTCGTGGGAAGAAAAGAAGGCTGGTCACGCTTCGATAGCTTCTATTGGTCGTTTGTCACAGCGACTACCGTCGGGTACGGCGACCTTCGGCCGGTACAAAAACCATCGAGGATCGCTGCGATCATCATCGCATTCCTGGGGCTTTTGCTGACCGGCATCATTATTGCACTTGCGGTGCGCGCCGGAACGGTGGCGCTGGCAACACACGGGGCCACTGGTTAAACTCAGCCTTCTGCAAGTGCCGCTCTCCCGTTCTACCGGCGCCGGCCTCCGCCACCACCCATGCGTGCGCCGCCCATCCTCGCGCCAGCCATGGAGTTGAAGTTGGAGTTCCGTTGCGCGCCTTGATTGCGCATCTGCTGCTGGCGTTGCAGGTTGGCGTCCGGCTTGGTCGTGGATTGCCAGCCGCCGCCGCTGTTGCTCGACCAACTTCCGCTGTCACGATTGTAGCGGTACACAGTGCCGTCCTTGCCGGCGTAGACATTGTTTTTCCCTGCCGCTACCCCTGCGCCGGTGCCGGTGTTGTAGGCGAATCCGCCGCGTCCTGCCGTGCCTTGGCCGCTGTAGATATTGCCCGGCGTATCCGGCTCCGCCGCCTGCCACGATGCCGGTATTCGGGTTATAGGTCGCACCACCGCGATAGCCAGCAGTATTCCCTGTGTAGATGTTGGTATTGGTGCCGCGACCGGCGACTGTGGTCCTCCCGGTCTGAGTGTTTTCGGACAGCAGCGATGCCAATAGTGCAAGCGTGAGAGCACATAAGCAGCTCCGTCAAAGGTGGTTCCATGGAACAAGCAAGCTCATGCCAGCAGGCTCAACTGCACCGAAAAGGTAAGCACTATACTGGTTTATCCGTGGCCGATTTAGCTGCTGCGGCGCGCCCTGGTCGGGGTCGGTCGTGGTTGATCTCACGTTGGTCCCGATCAATAAACAAAAGGCTGGAGGTTGGTGGTGCCACCTTATCTGGAGGAGCAGATCGCCGGCCGGTTTGGTGGCGTCGGTCGGCACGAACACGGTCAATCCCACTTCTCGAAATCTGTGCGAGCGGCGGGGCGCACGCTCATCCTTTCTGTTGTTGCTGTGGCCTTGCTGGTGTCGCGGTCAACCGCAGCGTCGCCAATGAGGGAAGTCCGGCGCGTACTCATTATTAACGACCTTGGCATTATCTCCTCACCCGGCTTCGCTGAAGTCGATCAGGCAGTCCTCGCTGGTCTACAAAAATCTCCGTACCGGATCGAGCTCTATCAGGAGAGCCTGGATCTCACCCTGTTCCCAGACCAAGTTTCCCAAGACAGGTTTCGAGAAGAGATTATTCAAAAATACTCCGCCCGCAAGCCCGACGTGATCATTGCCGCCGGGCCAGTCTCACTGAAGCTCATCGCCAACCTGTACGACAAATTCCAGGGCACCCCAATCATCTTCTGCGGAATTTGGGGCGGAATTCCGGAGCAGCTGAGGCACGGCGCGCCTTTTACTGGTGTTTTGGCCCAGTTACACCCCGAGGGAACCCTGAACGCGGCGTTGCACTTGCTGCCCAGCACCAAGCACGTGGTAGTCGTCGGTGGAGTGGGTAAGTTTGACGAAGGATTCGAAGCCATCACTAAGCAGAGCTTCCACAACTACGAATCGAAGCTTGAATTCACGTATCTTTTTGACTTGACCATGCCCGCGCTGCTTGAGAGGCTCAAACATCTACCCAGCGACACGATTGTTTATCAGACTGCGATCTCGCAAGATGCAGCGAGAGACCGCTTTATCGATTCAGCTCAATCGATACCGATGGTGGCCAGTGCAGCCAATGCTCCTGTCTTTGTAATGGACGATGTGGATCTTAGGGCAGGCACAGTGGGTGGCGATCTGGTGAACTGGGCCGACGACGGTCGCGTCGCGGCAGAGATGGCTGTGCGGGTTCTCAACGGCGAGAAGCCCCAGGATATCCCCGTCGTCACCAGCAACCACGCCTACATGTTCGACTGGGGGGCGCTCAAGCGCTGGGGGATCAACCAAAAGAACCTTCCCCCGGGCAGCATCGTGCTCCATCGGCAGCCAGGCTTCTGGGAGTTATATAGGCAGTACGTCTTCGCCGCCGTTTTTCTTATATTGGTGCAGTCGGCGGCCATTCTTGGACTCCTCTGGCAACGCGCCCGACGAAGAAAAATAGAGGCAGAGCTTATAAGATCAGAGGAAAAATTCTCCAAATCCTTTCGACAGAGTCCTCTTGCCATCAGCATAGCCGGTACGAAGGGTGGTTGCTACATTGACGTCAATGAGACTTTCGAACAGCAAACTGGTTGGTGCCGCGACGAAGTCACCGGCCGGAGCCCGTCAGATATCAACCTTTGGGTAGATCCCCATCAAAGATCGCTGTTCATTCAACAGCTTCTCGCTGAGGGCAGCGTGCGAGACTTGGAGGTCAGGATTCGCAAAAAAGATGGGCAGATTCGGACGACTCTCGCTTCAGCAGAATTGATTGAGGTCAATAGTAAGCCGTGCGCTCTTTCTGTGATCGCTGACGTCACGGACCGCAAACAGGCAGAGGAGGCCCTTGCCAGTTTGAGCGGTCGTTTGATCGAAACACAAGACGAAGAGCGCAAGCGAATCGCCCGTGAGATTCATGACGACTACAACCAACGGGTAGCGATGCTGGCGATCGACCTGGAACAGTTGGCTGAAAACGTCGGGGACTCTTCAGGCGAAACCGGCCAGAAAGTCCATGAACTTTTTGATCGCGTCAGCGAGCTCGGTGCAGATCTGCACTCCTTATCACACCGCTTGCATTCTTCTACTTTGGAGAGTCTAGGGATGCTCGTTGGCCTGGAAGTGTTCTGCAAGGAGTTCGCGGAACAACAGGGAGTACAGGTCGATTTTGTGCATGCGAACGTTCCCCGCGGCCTCCCAGCAGACGCCGCTCTGTGTATGTTCCGCATTACCCAGGAGGCTCTGCGGAACGTAAAGAGACACAGCGGTGCCAACCGGGCCGAGGTTCGCCTGGAACAGCTAGACGGGAGGCTCCACCCGTCAGTTTCCGATCGCGGCAAGGGTTTTGATTCGAACAAGCCGCCGGCCGAGCGCGGAATTGGTATTCACAGCATGGAGGAACGATTGCGACTTCTAGGAGGGAAATTGGAAATTCAATGCGGCCCATGGAAGGGACTAGGATTGACGCATGGCTACCACTCAAGATGCTAGCGCAGCGTGAGGGCTAGATCGAAAGCGGGATGCACCTAACCTGGGAGAAGGAATCTCGCCGTCGTATTTCGTCCTATGACTTTTCGTTGTGCCGAGCGATTATCATTCGATGCATACTCAGCAGACTAAGGGTACGTACATGCTGATTATGGCGATGTCCACGTTCTCATTTTCCTTCGCGTTGGGTCTGAGACCCGGGAGTTACGGAAGCTCTACAACACACCGCGACAACGACCCCAGCGATCCGCAGGGTATTTCGTTCAATTGCATCGGCTTGCTCCTATCTCGAAAAGTTTGCAATCAAGCCTGCTGAGCATCTGGCGCAGCTTGGCGACAGATGCCTCGGTTGTCGCTTCCCCGATACGCGCCATTTCATCGGCCCGCGTGAATTCCGACATATCAAAGGACGTTACGTCCGGGGCTAGCACAAAGTCTGCCGGTTGTACTCCAACGGAGTTCATGTTGTAGTCCTGGACCATAGTCTGTCGCATGATGGTTTGAATCGTTGACGAGAACCGACCGGTGAACCTGGAGCTAATTCCTTCAAAATCTTTCTCTAGCTGTGCAGTCACCGTCGATGCGATGACAAAGTTGCATCCCTTGGCCACCAGCACATTAGCAGGAACGTTGTTGAGCAACCCGCCGTCCACCAACGCCTGGCCTGACTGAATGATAGGAAGCGATAGAGGAGGAAGATTGATACTTTCCATGACGCCGATTGTCGCATCGTTAGCCTCGCGCACTACCGCTTCTCCCTGGACGAGATCGACGCAAACGGTAAAAGTCGGAAGTATCAATTGCTCCATCCTGGTTGGACCTAAGTATTTCCGCAGCATGGAATCGAAGAGCCCCCACCGGTATTTGTGGAGCAAATACCAGTAGCCACCGCCGGGCAGCTGTCGAAAGAACCATGATGGCCGTAATTCGGTCTTGAAGCTACGAGCAATGTAGTCGGAATCTAAGCCAGCCGCGTAAATAATACCAACCATCGCACCAGCGCTCGTGCCCGCCAGCATGTCGATGTAGATGCCATGCTGCTCAAGCGCTTTGAGCACCCCGAGATGAGCCATGCCTCGTGCTGCGCCGCCCCCGAGCGCCAAACCGATCTGGACGCCTCGCAAGTGATGAATGATGCGTTCGAGTCCATGCTGCAGTAAGCTGTTTTGGTTTGCCCCGGCAGCGTCAAAGCTAAGTTTAAAGTCCCGTTGAGCGAGCCCATGCAACTCCGGTACATACGGAGCGATTGGTGAGCTGCTGTCCAGCATCCACACGATCCGGATCTTATCTCGCCATCGGGGTACGCTCTTCTGCAATGTCTGGAGCAGAAGCACTGCTGCGCCCGTATCTTGTGGCCGAACACACCAAAGCACCAGATCGGCGTAACTCACCAGCCGCGCCATTGCCTCTGGTGAATAGTCGGCTCGAACATCTATCAGAAGCCGCTTGTTCAAGGGCCAGTCTTTAAGAAGGTCTTGTCGACTCGTCCCTTCTCCAGTAAACAATTTGAAGGGGATATCTCCGCCGGGCTTCCATTGCTCGTCGTCACCGAGAACCGCCGGGTACTCGTCCAATTCTGTAAGTCGACGCGCCAATCGACTGGCGAGGGAGCGGCTCGCCTCGCTGTGATGGATAATCCCCACCACGGATGGCTTGGGAAGGGAACGATCAGCCATCACGTATCGCTTGAACGCGTTCACTACCAAGCCAAATAGAGCAAATTGAAAATCTGCATGCTTTCCTGCCAGCTGCAGCAGGTCCGATGGCGTCAGGCGTATTGCTGTTGAAGGCTCAATAGCTTCGACGTGCAAGAGAGCGCGTTCCGTTGAACCAAGGGCAATCAATCCAATGGCACGCCCTGGAACGAAAGTATCTGTCTGAACCACCTTACCCAGCGAATCGTGGAGCGTTGACTGCACCCGGCCGGTGACGAGGAAGTACATGTGAGTAATTTCTGAGTCGATGTCAATGACCACTTGCCCGGTGTGAAACTCGACCCAGTCAGCCGTTTTCGTGATCGCCGTTAACGTTTCCTCGCTTAGTCCAACCGCCCATTGGAGCCGGCGAAGATCCACATGAACTTCTTCAACAGCAGGGCGACCAGCGTTTTCGTCGCTCGTCGTCCTATTCGCCTCGACGCTCAGAATCGCGGGGCCCTTCTGCCGTTTCGGAAAACGCCACGAACTAGCCCATTTCAGCGATCGTTGAAGCATCTTCTTAAATTGCATCGACGTGCGCCTACCCTTCTGTTCTTGCGAGAATTTGTGTTTGCCGATCTGGTTGATCCCCCCGGTTGTCTCCTATGACCTCAACAATGGAGGGCCACGAACTCGCGTAAGTGAGTGGAATATGTTCTACCGCAAGACTTCCGTCGAGTCTAGGACCGCAAAGGCCCGGCCCGATTGTAGTCCGTGCGGAATTGGCGTGCCCAAGGGCGTTACCCATTGAAAGCGGCGACACATGGCAGTCACGGAAGCTCTACAGCCCAGGCAACAACCTTCCAACCCCCATCCTCTTTGGCCCACAACAGCAGAAGAGCCGGTGATTGCTCGTCCCCATAATTCAATCGACTGGCGGTCAAATAATATGTTCCGTATTTGGCATCAGCGGGATTCAACTCCGGAGAAGCTTCGGGCAGGTGATGTTGCTGGCACAGAAAGCTATCGGCCTTCTGGTCCGGTACGGCCATCATCGCGAAAGCATTGGAGCTTCCCTGCTGAACTGGACGCAGCAGATCGTTGACCGGCTGAACACTCGACATCATCTCTGAGAGATTCGTGCCGGATGAGATTCTGGTGAGCGGCTGTGCCAGCCCCGACTGGATTCTGGCGATGGGCGTTAATTTCTCCTGCTCTTCGGAGGGCGGCGGGAGACACTGGTAGGAGCGTTGTGAGGCAAAGGTGGAAGCCTGGACAACATTCCGTTTCACGATCCAAGTCTGGTAGAACTGTGTGATGTCTTTCATGGCGGCGGGATCACCGGCAATGCTTCGCGGCTCTTCCACCGAAGGCTCGGTCTGAGCTGAAGCATTGGTTGGCACGACGCCTGCATCGCTGCTGTCTTCGATGCGGATGGCAATGATCTTCCAGTAGTCGCCCTCCTTAGCCCAAAGCAGGGACATGACCTTGTTCCGGCTGTCTCCCGTTTTTCCGCGAAGCGCCGTGGCAAAGTACTTCTCTTTTGACTGTTTACTTGAATCGGCGTTCGAAACGGCGATGCATTCCTCGTCCGCTGCCATGTCCGCCGGCAAGTTCACCAGCCGGAATTCCGATGCGTACGCATTCTTTGCCGGTTTCAATGCCTGGGACCATTTGTCGGCAGGCTCGAACACGTCGGCAACAGAATTCACCGTACCCATGCTATCGCTGAATTTCTGCATTGCCATCAGGGTGCGCAGCCGAACCATGCCTTGCGACACAGATTGCCTGCTGTTCTGTGGCATCGTCTCCAAACACTGATAACTGCGGCGGGAAAAATAGGCAACCGACTTGTTCGGTTCTTTTGCGACAACCCAGTTTTGCAGGAAGTCGTGCGCGCTCTTATCGACGCCCTGATCGGCTTTCACGCCGGGGTTCAAGGGGATCTGCCCGATGCGCTCGGTGGCGTTCTCCTTTGGCGGCGTCCCGCCCGTTCCGAGCTGTCCAAAGACGTTGCGCCACCAGCCATTGAGGCCCGACCAGCGCCCATCATGACGGTCCAGGTTGTTTCCTGCGCGGACGTCGGAGTTGGAAGCGGTCAAGTGCCCATTGAACAGCGCCTTAGGAAAACCGGAAGAACGATAGTCGACATCAATGTCGGCGAATTTGTCGTCGCGCGAAATGGAGAACTGAATCGAGGGTGGTCCGTTCTTCAGTCGGAAGCAAATGGGGAAGCCCTTGTGATAAACGCTGTTGTCCTTGTCGTGAAAGAACTCCTGGCTCTGGCCCAGGATGCCGACCGCGTCGGGCTTCAGGTACACATACAGGCGGAACTGACGATCGCCGCCCACGCCGGATTCCTCTCCCATCACTTCGTCAACGGCATCCACCAGGTCAATCGCCTGACCCAGGCTCTTACCGTGCGCGTCCGTCATGTTAGCGTTCAGCAGCGCATGGGTCACGGCATCGAAGGTAGTGCGGACCGACAGTCGAGCGTTGTCGTACGCCTGTTCGGGAACCAGATTGCTTCCGGTGGTGGCGTTATAGCGGCGAACAAAGTCGTCTACCAGACGCTTTTGCTCAGGGCGCAACGCAGCATAGGACTTGCCGAGTTCTAAGGTTTCGCTCTTTGGCTTTTGGGGAGTGCCTGCCTTCGTCTGATTCGCTTGCGTTTGAGCAATTACCAACTCCACCGCGACGAGTGAGAAAAGGAGGACAACGATCAGTCGGGTCATTCGTTTCATCGTGAGCCTCCCTGGGAAAAGGCGTAACCAATTCACGCACTACTCCGACCTGACAGTACAGCTGGGGGTTAGGCGGTACAACTAGGGATTTCCCTAGTGGCAATGAAGCTGAGAATCTTACAGTAAGGGCCGTTTCTCATGCAGGCGCCTTCCCTAAAACAGAGGCTGTGTCAGGCATCGGGCCCGAAACAATCACTGCCATCCATGTCAGCAATGTTGCGGTTTCCATCGCTGTCAGCGACGGATAGAAAGTGCTAGGCCTCTTTTCTGGATCGTCACCGCAGCTGCGCGGCACCGCATCACACGAGGCAGCCTGTTCGGCGTGCGCTTGGCAGCGATGTCCATCAACCCCTTATCCAGCGTGCGAATGTTACGTCGCGCCTCCGTAAGCGTAGTTGGGAGGCTTCACTCTTTCCGTAAAGACGTAGACAACCGTACCTGACCAAGGATTCGGAGTTCCGGGCAGATAAACAGCGATCTTGCAGACGACGATAACCGCAGGCGTGAGGAAGACGGATCCACCCACGACCGTCGTTTTGATGAATGACTGAAGGCCGGGTCTTCTGCCAAATTCATTGATGAGGTGCGAATAGACACAGGAGGTGGTGCCGTGAAGAACCTCGTCAATTCAGAAACATCGTCCCAGGCGTGCACGCGCCCGTGCTCGCCAAACATTCAAAGAACTTCATGCCCGCCGACGCCATCGCCGTCAGCTCGGCAGTCGAACCCGAACCGAATGTTTCTCATTCAGCTGCCGTGAGAAGAGCTTGCCGTTCCTGAGGCAATTCGCAGGCAAGCCGCGCAACCGATCGCTGGGCGCTCCCTTTGCTGACGTTAAGCGTTCGGCATACTTGGGACCACGAAAGCCCCTTACGACGCAGTGCAAACACCCGGTCAGCGTCAACCTGTGCGCGTGGCCTTCCGAACTTCTTACCTTTGGCGCGCGCATTGCGCAGTCCGGCTTTGACCCGCTCTTGGATGAGAGATCGTTCAAATTCCGCCATTGCGCCTATGATCTGGAACATTAGCCGGGAAATACTTTGGGGACTTTTTGAGGGAGTCTCCTTCAGAATTGGCAGCACGCAGTCGCTCCTGAAAGTGCCGTAAGAGGCTTATTTTGAGAATTAACCGCAATTGTCGGTAATTGGCAGTTTTGCTGTCCGTGCAACTGTTAACCGGAGGGTTGTAGGTTCGAGTCCTACCTGAGGAACCATTTTTTCAGACACTTACGGTCCTTTTTGTCCGGAAGCCGACTTCTGCCAGCCAAGAGATTCACCAAACACCCTTATGTGATGCGCGTTCTAGATGAATGGCTCGGTCTGTGATACACAGATATGTAAGCCTAGTCGGCAGAAGAGCCGACGCGAGCCAACTATGAGCCAATCCGTTGCGCGGAACCAAGACTCCGCTCCTCTATTCCTCTCATCACCAACCTACTGCAGCGGCGGTTCATTGGATATGTCGCGCGTCTTGCCCGGAGGAGCTGCATGTTAAGGTCGCTCTTCATTGGGCTCTCGGAAAGCAAACGACTCCGCCACTTTGCCGAGAACTCGGCGATGGGGTTGCGCTTCTCCAGTCGATTTGTCGCTGGCACGCAGCTCGACGATGTCGTCCGTGCCGTTCAGGTGGTGAACGAGTGGGGCGCGGGCGTTAGCATCGATAACCTTGGCGAAAATGTCACCAACGCCGACGAGGCGAAGCACAGCGCGGAGCTGTATCACCGCATGCTCGACGAGATTCACAAGCGCAAGCTGAACGCCAACATCAGCTTAAAGCTGACGCACATGGGATTGGACGTAAGCGAGGAACTGGCATTTCGGCTGGTGACGGAGTTGGTAGACCATGCGACGCAGATCAACAACTTCGTGCGCGTGGACATGGAAGGCTCGCCATACACTCAGCGGACGCTGGACTTTGTGCGCGAATTGCATCGCGGTTCCGGGCACGCCGGAAAAGTGGGGACGGTCATCCAGTCGTATCTCTATCGCAGCGAAAAGGACGTTGATGGCCTGCTGGCGGAGCGCATACGCATTCGACTATGCAAGGGCGCGTACAATGAGCCGCCGCAGATTGCGTTTCCCAAAAAGGCCGATGTAGATGCGAACTATGTGAAGCTGGCGCAAACTTTGATGAAGAGCGGGGTGTTTCACGGTCTGGCAACGCACGACGAAAAGATTATCACCGAGATCAAGCAGTTTGCCAGCGCGGAAAATATTCCGGCATCGGCGTACGAGTTCCAGATGCTGTATGGGGTGCGGCGCGACCTGCAACAGCAACTGGTGCGCGAAGGTTACGGGCTGAGGGTGTATATTCCGTTTGGGACGGAATGGTACCCGTACTTCATGCGGCGGCTGGCGGAGCGTCCGGCCAACGTATTCTTCATCGCCCGGCAGATCTTCAGGCAGTGAAGGCCCAAAATTAACAGTATCCTGTTACTAACTGATGGCATCTTAGGCGAAAGTGGCTTTTTCACTTGCGTTTGGGGTTCATAGCTGGGTACGATAGAAGCGTCCTCCAATCGCCGCACTTCCCGTGCAGGCGTTCCTCGCGCCGAATGTTCCGGGCGCCAGACGGACGTAACTGATTCAGAGAGTATCTGCCGCGATTTCGCCAACCACCCGAAAAAGTGCGAGTGCGCGGCCCGAGAACAAGCGGTCACGAATGTGGGAGCCCGCCACCTGGCGGGTAAGAACTACAAAACGAGAGAAGCATGAATCAAGGATCGAATCCTCCCTCCGGACAACCCGGCGGGAAGGGACGTAGACGGCGGCGCAGCCGCCGTGGACCTGTCTCGCATACCGCTCCGCAACAGGCCGGACAACAACATCGCCAGGGACCGCCCAAACGCCATGGCCGTAAACATGGTCCGCGTCCAGGAGGTCAGAGCCAGGCGGGCGGAGGAATTTACACTGCGCCCATGGACCATAGTTACCGTGCTGCCCCGGGCAATAGCAACGGCAATATACACAAGCAGGGCCTTGGTGGCCGTGGCGCGCAGAGCTTCGGCAAGCAATTGATGCCAGCTGATCCTGAGCCGTTGTCGGTGGCACTGGACCAGCAGCCAACGCGCATCTTCGCGTTTGTCGAGGATCTGTTTTTCCTGGCAAAGATTCAGGAAACAGCGCGCAAGATGAACGTGAAGGTCGAGTTCCTGAAAACAGAAAAAGACCTCAACGAGCGCATGGGCGAGAATGGCGACGAGAAGCCCTCGCTCATCATCTTCGACCTGAACAATGCTGCAGCCAAGCCTTTGAGCATCATCCCGAAGCTCAAGTCAAAGCTCAAGAAGGCCACCAACATCATCGGTTTTCTGTCGCACGTTCAGGGCGAACTGAAGATGAAAGCACAGGAAGCCGGATGTGACATGGTGGTGCCGCGCTCGGCGTTCTCTCAGAACCTTGCGCAAATACTGCGCCGCCACGCTCCGGACGAAACCAACGAGCCTCAAGGCCAACAGCCCGGCCTTTAGGTCTTGGAGCAGTCGACGAGTCGGCCTAGTGCATCTGCGCGGAGAAGGGCAGCAGTCATTGTGATGGTTGCTGCGGCGGGCTTCCTTCTGCTGGGCAGCGCGAGTAAGTCCAGCGTTTCTGCTGCGGCCAAAAGACCCGCTTCGGGCGATTCGCGGTTTCCTACCTTCTACAAAGACGTCCTGCCCATCTTGCAGGACCATTGTCAGCTCTGTCACCGCGAAGGCGAGATAGCGCCTATGCCCTTCGTGACCTACGAGCAGACCCAGCCTTGGGCCGCGGCAATCAAGCAGGCAGTGCAATCGAAGCAGATGCCGCCCTGGTTTGCCGATCCACGTTACGGGAAGTTCTCGAATGACCCATCGCTCACGCCGCAGCAGATTGCCGTGATCGCGTCGTGGGTCGATGCTGGCGCGCCCGCCGGTTCGCCCAAGGATGCGCCTCTGCCGCGTCATTGGGTCAATGGCTGGAACATTCCGAAGCCGGACATGATTGTTCAGATGCCGAAGCCGGTTGCTCTGCCCGCGACTGGCGACGTGGAATACACCTACGAGATCGTGCCCACAGGATTTACTGAAGACAAAGTGGGTGCAGATGTCGGAGATCCGGCCATCGAGCCGCGAGCATGTTCATCACGCCGTGGTCTACATTCGTCCTCCGGATTCGAAGTGGTTGCGCAATGCGCCCGTTGGCGTGCCATTCACGCCCTCGAGTTTCTCCGATGCCGAGGAGCGGGCGGAAGCGCACGCAACCACCAGCGACATGCTGCTGGTCTATGCGCCGGGAAGCGAACCGGATCGCTGGCCCGACGGCATGGCGAAGTTCATCCCGGCAGGATCGGACCTTGTCTTCCAGATGCATTACACCACCAACGGCCACGCCGCTTCCGACCAGACCAGTGTCGGGATCGTGTTTGCCAAGCAGCCGCCAAAGCAGCGCGTACTTACTCTTCAGCTAACCAACCACAGTTTCGTCATTCCGCCGCGTACCGACGATTATCGTGTGGACGTGTCAGGCACGCTGCCCAATGACGCTACATTGCTCAGCTTCTTTCCCCACATGCATCTGCGCGGTAAGCGGTTCGAATACAACATCCTTCACCCCGACGGGACGGTCGAGACATTGCTGCGCGTGAACTATCACTTTCACTGGCAAATGAGCTATCGGCTGGCACAGCCGCGATTCTTGAAGGCTGGAACCCGGTTGCAGGCAGTGGCGTGGTATGACAACTCGGATGAAAACATGCACAATCCCGACCCGAACAAAGCTGTCACTTGGGGCGGACAGACGTACGAAGAAATGATGGTGGGGTTCTTTGACGTTGCCGTGCCGGCGAATGTGGATAAGGAGCAGTTTTTCGTTCGGCACACCGCGCTGGTGAAGTGAGCCTCCGGTTAGAATCCGATTGGCATGAGCAAGAAAGCCGTTCGCCTCAACTCGTCAAGCTTGCGCAGACTACGACGCGAGCTACTGGTCTGGTATGAGCAGAACCG
The DNA here is from genome assembly GCA_963791975.1 of uncultured Acidobacteriaceae bacterium. Classification (GTDB taxonomy): domain Bacteria; phylum Acidobacteriota; class Terriglobia; order Terriglobales; family Acidobacteriaceae; genus Bog-257. The sequence continues at coordinate 348,840 of CAWBUJ010000003.1, forward strand.
TCGTGACTTGCCCTGGCGCAAGAACAGTGACCCGTATCGCGTGTGGGTTTCCGAGATCATGCTGCAACAAACGCGCGTAGAGGCAGTACTGGACCATTACGAGCGCTTCTTGCGGCGATTCCCCACGGTAGAGGCATTGGCAGCGGCTCGGGAGCCATCGGTACTGACGGTCTGGAGCGGGCTGGGCTATTACCATCGCGCGCGCCGGATGCATCAGGCAGCAAAGATCATCGTGCGCCAACGGGAAGGTAAGTTTCCGCGGACCGAAGAGGAATGGCGTCAGCTGCCAGGCATCGGACGCTATACAGCAGCGGCCATCGCGAGCATCGCCTTCGGGGAAGCGGTTGCGGTTGTGGACGGAAATGTGGAGCGGGTTTTGGGGCGCGCGTTCGGCGTGGCTCAGGGTCGCGAAGGACTCTGGCTGCGAGCTGAAACCCTGCTCGATCGCGAGCGCCCTGGCGACTTCAACCAGGCGATGATGGAGCTTGGCGCGACCCTCTGTACGCCGCGAACACCCCAATGCCAGCAGTGTCCGCTGAACCGGTGGTGTCAATCTCGAGGGGCCGATGCGCCTCCGCCGCAGCGCGCGCGCAAGAGGCAGCAGCTTTGGTACGCCTTGGCGCAAAGAGGCGACGCCGTCCTGTTGGTGCAGCGGCCGGCCGATGCGTCGCTCATGGCAGGGATGTGGGAGCTGCCGTCGGTTTCGGAGGGTCAGCGCAACGGCCACAAGCCGGTTGTGAAGTTGCGGCATTCCATCACCGACACCGATTACCAGGTTTCGGTGATCACAGTCTCGACAGACGTGCTCCGAGGGCTGAAAGCGCAGGCCCGCTGGTTTTCCCCACAGCAGCGGGAACGGCTGCCGCTGACGGGATTGGCGCGGAAGGTGCTGCGAAAGTTGCAGCTTGCGTCTTCGTAGAGGTCTGCGGAATCTAAATAAAGCGATCGGTAATTAGGCGGTACATTTTGGAGGTCTCATTCATGGCTACACTGGACACGGGTGTCCGCGCACCAAACTTTGACCTGTCCACCGTCGACGGCAAGCGGGTGTCTCTGAGCGAGGCGCTTCAGAAGGGTCCGGTTATATTGGCGTTCTTCAAAGTGAGCTGCCCGGTCTGTCAATACGCGTTTCCTTTTGTCGAGCGCTTGTACCAGGCCAACCATGGCGCCGACGTTACGGTGCTTGGGATTTCGCAGAACACCCTGAAAGACACGCAGAAATTCATGCGCGAATACGGCGTCACATTTCCGGTGGCGCTGGACGATCCGGCAAAGTACGTAGTCTCGAATGCGTACGGCCTCACCAATGTGCCCACGATTTTCTACATCGCACCTGATGGGGAGATTGAGATCTCCAGTGTTGGCTGGTCCAAGGCTGACCTGGAAGCAATCAACCGGAAGCTGGCCGAGCATCGTCAGCAGGCGGCGACGCCCCTATGGCGCAAAGGCGAAGACGTCCAAGACTTTCGGGCTGGTTGAAGCTCGAAGAACTGATCCGCGGTCCGCGGATCAATCCGGCAGCTACCTCAGTAGGTCGTGAGCGCTCTCAAGCGCGTATCCCAACACGCGACCCGGCATCACGCCGAGATAAATGGTCGCGATCAGGCACATTGCCAGGCCAACGCCCAGGCTCGCCGGGATGCGCGTCACCGGAACGTTGCCGCGCTCGTCGCGCATGTACATGTAGATGATTATCCGCAAGTAGTAATATGCGGCGACCGCACTGTTAATGACCCCAATGATTACCAGGCCGATGAGGTTGGCCTGAAGCGCGGCAGAGAAGACGTAGAACTTTGCGAAGAAGCCGCCGGTGACAGGGATTCCGATCAGAGACAACAAGAAAATCGTGAGGATGGCGGCCAGCAAAGGCGAGCGACGGCCGAGCCCCGCGTAGTCGTCGAGGGTCACGTATTTCTCGCCCGCCGACGCCAGGTGGCTAACCACGGCAAATGCGCCGACGTTCATTGCCGCGTAGGAAGCTGCATAGAAAATCGCCGCCGAGATCCCAACTTGCTGCGCTGCGGCGAACGCTACGAGGATATAGCCGGCATGTGCAATCGACGAGTATGCCAGCAGACGCTTGACGTTCTGCTGTACCAGCGCGCCGATGTTTCCCAGAGTCATCGACAGCACGGCCGCTACCCAAACAATCCAGAACCAGCCGGGCGCATCCGTGGCAAAGAGGACGCGCAGCAGGACCGCAAACGCGGCCGCCTTGGGGCCGGTGGACATGAACGCCACCACGGGAGCTGGCGAGCCTTCGTAAACGTCCGGTGTCCACACATGGAACGGTGCCGCGGCGACTTTGAATCCCAGTCCGACGAACATCAGCGCTACCGCGAGATATGCCAGCGTGGAATGTTGCGCCTGAAGAAAACGCGCGATCCCGTAGACATTGGTGCTTCCGGTAGCGCCATAGATCATCGCTACACCGTATAGGAAGAATGCAGTGGCGAAGGACCCCAACAGGAAATACTTTAGCGAGGCCTCGGCGCTTTCGGCGACCCGGCGGCGCATTCCCGCCAGAATGTAGGTCGAGATGGACGAGATCTCCAGCGCGATGAAGACCAGCACCAGTTCCACCGCGGACGACATCAGCATCATGCCCACGGTTCCGAACAGGAGCAGTCCGTAATACTCACCCGAGCGTATGCGCTGCACCTCGAGGTATTCGAACGAGGTAAGGATGACGACCAGCGCAATCAGCAGGACCACAAAATGGAAGAAGACGCTGAAGGTGTCTACGCTGATGGTGTCGTAGAACGCAGTGCCGTAATAGCCCGTCTGATAGACCGTGGCTGCCAGACCGGCGAGCACACCAACCAGCGCGATGGCGCCCAGAGGCTTCTTGGACGCTTGTTCCGGGATAAGCGGGTCCACCATCATGGCGATGATGCCGAAGATGGCCAGCACCAGCTCAGGAAGAATTCGAATGTAGTCGACGGCAGGAATCATCGTCCGATCACCTGCAACAGTGCCTGAGTGACGTGGGTTGCGGACGGCGCAGCCGCCTGCGTCGCACCGGCAAATTGCTTCAGGGCGGCGGTGACCGAGGGATCGATCGAGTGCAGCCAGAGCATCGGCGCGACACCCATCACCAGCGCCGCGATCACCAGAGGCCACAGAGAGACGCGCTCACGAGCATCCAGGTCCTGTAAGCTGGCGTTCGCCGGGTTGGTCACATTGCCGTAGAAGACGCGCTGGTACATCCAGAACAGATAACACGCGCTCCAGATGACCCCCGTCGCAGCCACAATGCCGTAGATCTGCTTGGCCAGGAACGCGCCGCTAAGAACCATGAACTCGCCGATGAAGCCGTTGAGCAGCGGCAGACCCACCGAGGACAGCATGATGAAAGTGAAGAACGTGGCAAACACCGGCATCGGCGTTGCCAGGCCACCGTATTCGCTGATGTCGTAGGTGTGGCGGCGGTCGTAAATCATTCCCAGGAGCATGAACAGCGCGCCGGTAGAGACTCCGTGGTTCAGCATCTGGTAGACCGCTCCGTCCACTCCGATCTGGGTGAAGCTAAAGATGCCGAGCACCACAAAGCCGAGGTGGCTGACCGAGGTGTAAGCCACCAGACGCTTGATGTTGGGTTGGATCATCGCCACCAGAGCGCCATAGATGATGCCGATGATCGCCAGAGCGATAATCCACGGAGCGTTGCGGCGCGCCTGCTCAGGAAATAATCCGACGTTGAATCGCAGCAAGCCATAAGTGCCCATCTTCAAGAGAACACCGGCCAGCAGGACCGAGCCTGCGGTCGGAGCTTCCACGTGCGCGTCGGGCAGCCATGTATGCACAGGGAAGAGCGGCACCTTGACCGCAAAGGCGACGAAGAAGCCTAGGAAGAGCCACAGCGCAGCTTGCCCGAAGCCTCTGACCTGGCCGCTCTGGACGAGACTCTGGATGGTAACGAAATCGAGGCTGCCGGTGCGCGCGTACAGCCAGAGAATTGCGGCCAGCATAAACATGGACGCAATCATGGTGTAGAGGAAGAACTTGACTGCGGCGTAGATGCGGCGCCCATGGCCGAAGATGCCGATGATCAGCGCCATGGGAATCAACGTGGCTTCCCAGAAGAAATAGAAGAGGAAAAGATCGAGCGCCATGAAGACGCCGATCATCGCCGTCTCCAGCACCAGCATCAGAATAAAGAATTCCTTCACTCGGTCGTGGATGCCCTTCCAGGAGATAAGAACGCACAGTGGCATCAGGAAGGTGGTGAGGACGACAAGCCACAGCGAGATGCCATCGATGCCGAGGTGGTAGTGAATGTTGGGATGGGGAATCCAGGGGACGTTCTGCTCGAACTGGAAGCCGCTGTTGCCACGGTCGAAGTGCCACGGGAGATGCAATGAGGCCAGCAGCGTGATCAAAGAAACCGCCAGAGCAAAATAGCGGATGTCACGGTCACGACGGGGGAAGAACGCCAGCAGAATCGCACCAGCGAGCGGCAGGAAGGTGACGATGGTCAGGATATTTCTGTCGACGAAGTTCATCGCACACCTCGCCAGACCATGAACGCAATGACGGCCGCCGCGCCCACAGCAACCCATCCCGCGTAGGACCGGATATTGCCCGACTGCATGTGACGCATCGCATCCGAAGTCTCATTCGCCCCCGCCGCGGCGCCATCTACCGCGCCATCGATCAGTCCGCGATCAATGCCTTTCCAGAAAACGTTGGTCGAAAGTGCAATCAGCGGCTGAATGAACACAGCACCATAAAGCTCGTCGATCCTGTATTTGTCGAGGACCAGCCGGTACAGCCCGCCCATGCTCTGCGCAATGCGGGCCGGGAGCTCGGGCCGCTTGTAATAGAGCCACCAGGCTGACAGGAACCCGAAACCGGCCACGAGAACGGAGATTCCGGTAAATGCCAACTCTGTGCCAGTATCCTCGTGCTCAGGGACTTTTTCCGCCGGAGCCATGGCGCTACCTGCATTGCCCGGGATCTCGGTCGTCATGTGAAAGACGGGAGAAAGGAACTTGTTGAAAAGATCGGAACCACCGAGAGACGCGGGACGTCCGGCGAAGCCGCCCACAGCCGAGAGAAACGCCAGAATCATCAATGGCACCACCATCACCCACGGACTCTCGTGCGGAGTGCCGTGCGCGTGGCTGACCCCCGCAGCGTGAGCGTCCTGCACATCATGTCCATGGTCACCGCTCTCAGGGTTCGCGCCGCGATACGTCCCGAAAAAGGTCAGGAACCAGAGCCGGAACATGTAGAACGAGGTCATGCCGGCGGTAATTACGCCGATTAGCCACAAAACATGGTTGCCGCTACTCCATGCCGACCAGAGGATTCGGTCTTTGGAAAAGAAGCCGGCAAAGGGCGGAATGCCGGAGATCGCAAACGTCGCGATCGTCATGCACCAGAAAGTGTAGGGAAGATACTTTCGCAGTCCACCCATGTGGCGCATGTCCTGTTCGCCGCCGAGACCGTGAATAATCGAGCCTGCCGCCAGGAAAAGCAGTCCTTTGAAGAAGGCGTGGGTGGTGAGGTGAAAGATCCCGCCGGCGTAATCGGCCACACCGCAAGCCATGAACATATAGCCGAGCTGCGAGACGGTCGAATAGGCGAGCACCTTCTTGATGTCGGTCTGCACCATGCCAATCGAGGCGGCGAAAATCGCGGTCAGAGTTCCGATCACGGCCACGGCCATCAGCGCCTCGGGTGCCCGGTTGAAAATGGGATTCGACCTGGCCACCATGTAGACGCCGGCCGTCACCATGGTCGCGGCGTGGATCAGGGCCGACACCGGCGTCGGGCCTTCCATCGCGTCCGGCAGCCAGACGTAAAGCGGAATCTGTGCAGACTTGCCCGTGGCCCCCATCAGCATCAGCAGCCCAATCGCGGTCAACACGCCGGCCGCTCCGCTTTCGATGGGATAGCTTCTGACCAGCGTCCACAGGGTGTCATATTGCAGCGTGCCAAAATGCTTGATGAGCAGGAACAGTGCGATCAGGAATCCAAAGTCGCCAACGCGGTTAGTGATGAACGCTTTCTTGCCGGCGTCGCTGGCCGACTTCTTCAGGAACCAGAAGCCGATCAGCAAGTAGGACGCCAAGCCCACGCCTTCCCACCCGACGAACATCAACAAATAGTTGTTCGCCAACACCAGGGTCAGCATGAAGAACATGAAGATATTGAGGTAGGCAAAATAGCGATAGTAGCCACCTTCATGCGCCATGTAGCCGACGGAGTAAACGTGGATGACGAAGCCAACGCCGGTGACCACCAGCAGCATGACCAGAGAAAGTTGGTCCAGATAGGTGCCGAACTCAACCGAGAACGAACCGGCGCTCAGCCAGGTGGCGTAGCGTTCAATGTGAGGGATCTGGTCCGCCGGCAGACCAGAGAACTGCGCCGCGACCCAAAGCGCGTAGGCAAACGCCGCCCCTGTAGAGCCCAGGGCAATCGCGTTGACCAGTGCCTTAGGGAACCGCTTCCCCAGGAGACCGTTGATAGCGGCGCCCGCCAGCGGCAGCAATGGAATGATCCAAAGGTGCATAAGAGTCCGATACTGCGAACGATTCAGGCTCGGGTAGAGCGGGCCTTCAGGCCCGCGTCACAGGCGCTTCTTTTGCTTACCTCCGGGCCGGAGGTCGAACGACCTCCGGCCCGGAGGAGAATTTATGGCGCTTCGGACGCGGCGCTAAAGCGCCGCACTACCTACCTCTACAACTTCAGCAAGTTCACCCGATCTACGTTCAAGGTCTCTCGGGTGCGGAACACGGCGATAATAATGGCCAAACCAACCGCGGCTTCGGCCGCGGCTACCACCATCACAAAGAACACGAAGATGTGGCCGTCAAGCGATTTCATCTGGGCCGCAAAGGCGACAAAGGTCAGGTTCACGCCGTTCAGCATCAGCTCAATCGATAGAAAAATCGTAATGATGTTGCGCTTAATCAGGAATCCGGCAACGCCGCAGGCAAACAAAATCCCACTCAATACCAGGTAGTAGGAAAGAGGGACCATCTACTCCTCCCTCCGCGCCAGCACCACAGCGCCCATGATGGCAATCAATATCAGGATGGACGTCACTTCAAAGGGAAGCAGATAGTTTCGGTACAACAGGCGGCCCACCGCTTGCGGATTTCCGAAAGCCGCGGTGCCGTTCATCACAGTTGGCCCGCCGATCCGGATCTTGTCGAGTCCTGTGATGTGGCTGACCAGCCAAATGCCGATGCTCAATCCGAGGATCAGTCCCGGAACACCGAGCACTAAAGCAACCCGGCTACCATGCGCCGTGCGCTCCTCCACCCCAGCGTTCAGCAGCATAATCACAAACACGAACAACACCATGACGGCGCCGGCATACACGATGACCTGTACCGCGGCCACGAACTCCGCCCCCAGCAGCAGATAAATCACCGCGAGCGAACCCATCACGACAATCAGCGACAGCGCGCTGTTGATGGGGTGCTTCTGCGCCAGAAGGTTGATTGCGCCTCCCACACAGACCGCTGCGAAGATGAAAAAAAGAACCAGGGCCAACATGATTTCATTTACCGGACGGAGACTGCCCGCCGGGTGTCACTCGAAAGCCAGCCTAGCGCAGAGCTACCACCAGCGCCGTAACTACAATGTTTGCGATGGCCAGTGGCAGAAGAAACTTCCAGCCGAAGGCCATGAGTTGGTCATAGCGAAAACGCGGCAGCGTGCCGCGTACCCAGATGTAAATGAAAATGAAAGCAAAAACCCGCGCCGCAAACCAAAAGATCGGCAACAACGATTGAAGCAGCGGTGGGCCAAACACTGGCCCTGACCAGCCTCCCAGGAACAACACTGAAGCCAGACACGCCACGGTGAACATGTTGGCGTATTCCGCCATGAAGAACATGGCGAACTTCATCGAACTGTACTCGGTATGATAGCCCCCGACCAGTTCCGTCTCGGCTTCCGCAAGATCGAATGGAATGCGGTTGGTCTCGGCGTACGCCGCCATAATATAAATAAAAAACGCGACAAACTGACCCTTGAAAAGAAACCACTTCGGGATAAACCCCAGCCATGTGCCCGACTGCGCATCGACAATCTCGCGCAAGCTGAAGCTGCCGGCGAGGATCAGCACTCCTATGAGCGACAAACCGAGAGCGATCTCGTAGCTCATCATCTGGGCCGACGCGCGCAGACTGGCCAGCATCGAATACTTGCTGTTCGACGACCAGCCCGCCAGTGCGCTGCCGTAAACACCCACAGAAGCGATTCCCAGAATGATAAGCAGTCCAATATTCACATCAGTGATCTGAAGAGGAGTATGGATCGGACCTACCGTGATCCATGGTCCGATGGGAATGACGGCGATGGAGGTCAACGCCGTGACCAGTGAAATGACAGGGGCCAATAGGTATAAAGGCTTGTAGGCAAAGGGAGGTGTGACGTCTTCCTTAAAGATAAACTTTAAGCCGTCAGCCAGCGGCTGCCAGATCCCGAAAGGCCCTACTCGCGAGGGTCCCCAGCGGTTCTGCATATGGGCAACAACCTTGCGCTCCAGCAACGTTGTATAGGCCACCGCCGTCAGCAGCACAACGAGCGCGATGACGATCTTGACGATCGAAACGAGGATGAAAGTTCCAATGCCCATTTAGTCAACAATTCTTACAGCCGACTGAAGCCTCGAAACCGGAAACCTACCCCTGCCTGGCCGCGGGGTCGTAGCCCGCCGCAAGTTCCAAGTCCGGCGGCGAAGCGGCATAACGCTCCATCACCGTGTTCAACGTCGCCGAATACCGGCCTAGAGTGCCGGACGTAAACAGTGTGTCGTTGGATGGGAGCACCAACTCCGGATGTCCTAAACCGGTCGCGCCGGTGATCTGCACCAACTGCGTGTGCTCATCGTGGCCGGACAGCAGGCCCAATCGCGAAATGTCATAGCCGGGCACCAGACGCTGGATCTCGTCCAACATCGCCGTCGGATCATATGGGCTCATCTTCGGCTCCAGGTTGTGCTCCGAAAGCCAGACCGCATGCCGATCGGCTTCGCCCGACTGCGCGCCGCGCGTCTGCCCCATGTCGGCGCGCGTTCCTCCACCACCGAATGGCACTAGCTTGTGCACGTCATAACCCATGCTGGCGGCGATACGCACAATACATTCGAAGTCGTTGCGTACGCCGGCGAACTCGCCGGCTTTCTTCAGCATCTGCACGTCTCCGCAGGTGTTGGTCATCGTTCCCGACTTTTCGTAGGCATTGGCGATCGGCAGAACTACGTCGGCGATCATCGCCGTTTCGTTGAGAAACATATCCTGTACGACCACGAAGCTCTTCGAGAGCGCGAACGGATCGATGTTGTAGCGCGCGATGGGATTGGATCCCACGACGTACAACGCCTTAAGTTTGCCCTCCTTCGCAGCATCCATCATCTGCAGCAAGTTCAAGCCGGGGGCCGTCGGAATCTCGTCCGCCCAATCCTCGTGAAAGCTGGTTGCGCTCGAAACCGGAGCGTAGCCGGGCAGCATGTCGGGATAGAGTCCCATGTCGGAAGCGCCACGCGAATTGGCGTAATCGCCCAGGCAAACGAACTTTGCATCCTGCGTGAGACCGAAGTCGATCAGCGTCTTGACATCCTGGCCGCGCAGCTCAGAGCCAAAGATAATCACCAGTCCGGTCTCGTTCTTCAGCGCGTCGCGCATCTGGGAGAGCGCTTCGCGCGTCAGTTGCGGAGACGAGACGGCATCGCCTGCGCCATCGTTTCCCGCGAGAAACTTCACGAAGCTGCTCTCTGACCCCGGAGCGATTTGTGCGAACGACGTGGCCTGCCGGTGCAGCTTGATGGGAGATGAATTCACCACGTACAACTTGGCGCGATGCAGCCGGACATTGGTGCGGATCTGCCACGCCAGCAGCGGATGCTGCTCGGTTGGGTCGTTGCCGATCAGCAGAACTGCCGGGGCATTCTGCACCTCGCGCATGCTCGCCGTGGCGTTTGGCTTGCCGGCCAGGGCGGAGGCGAACGCGGGGAAGTCAGCGGTGCGATGGTGATCGATGTTATTGGTGCCCAGCACCAGTCGCGCGAACTTCTGCAGCAGGTAGCTCTCTTCGTTACTAGTGCGATTGGAACCGATGACGCCGATGGACCCTGGCCCTCCATTGGTCAAGGCATCCTTGAACTTCGAGGCGATGAGCTCGAACGCCTGCTCCCAGGTGGCGGGAACGAATTTTCCTTCGCGCTTGATCAGGGGCAGTTGAATGCGTTCCTCGTTATGAGCGAAGTCGAACGCGTAACGGCCCTTGATGCACAGGAAATCGCCGTTGATGCCACTCTTGTCGCGGTTATCGCCGCGGACAATCTGCATGCCGGTGTCCGCGCGGCGGACACCCAGCGTGGTCTTGCAGCCGTCGCCGCAATGGGTGCAGACAGTGCCAACGTGCTTCATCTCCCACGGGCGAGTCTTGTAGCGGTACGCTCCCGAGGTGAGCGCGCCCACCGGGCATATGTCGATGCACATGCCGCATTCTTCGCACTCGAGATGGTCTTGCTTATTGGGAGCGATGATCGAACCTGCACCGCGATTCTGAATGCCCAGAGCCCAAACGTCCATGCCCTCGCCGCAAACCCGGATGCAGCGGTAGCAGAGAATGCATCGCGGACGGTCGAAGTAGACTACCGGCGACCACTGCTGCTCGTCGCGGTGGTTCTTCAGTTCGATGAACTTCGATTCGGCGGCGCCATACTTGAAGGTCATGTCCTGCAATTCGCATTCGCCGCCGGCATCACAGACCGGGCAATCCAGCGGATGGTTGCCCAGCAGCAGTTCCAGCATCGACTTTCGCGCCTGCTTGATCTTGTCGCTCTCGGTGCTGACGATCATGCCCTCGGCGACAGGAGTCGTGCACGCCGTCTGCAGCTTTGGCATCTTCTCGATTTCCACCAGGCACATGCGGCAGGCGCCCTGCAGCGAGAGTCCAGGGTAGTAGCAGAAAGACGGCACCTCGATGCCCGTGCTCTTGCAGGCCTCGATGAGCAGCGTCCCCGCGGGAACGGTGAGTTTCTTGCCATCGACAGTGAGAGTTACATCAGCCACGATAAAACCGCTTTTCGCCTTTCGCGATCTCCATTGTCATCCCGAGCGAGGACTTTAGTCCGAGTCGAGGGATCTGCTTTTCCCGGTCAAGGATAGACTTTCTACGCCATCGCCGGCTCCGCCGCCTTCTCGAACGGACACGGTTTGCCGTCGAGATGGTCCTCAAATTCCTTCCGGTACTTCTGAATGTAGGAAATAATCGGCATTGCCGCCGCATCGCCCAACGGACAGAAGGTGCGTCCCAACATGTTCTCCGCCAGGTACTTCAGATTGTCAATGTCCTTGGCAACTCCGCCACCGGAATGGAAACGCACCAGCGTCTTCTTCATCCAGTCGGTGCCTTCGCGGCAAGGGATGCACCAGCCACAGCTCTCGTGTTGATAAAACTTCGCCACCCGCAGCGCAAACTTGACGATACACATTTGATCGTCGAGCACGATCACGCCGCCCGAGCCCAGCATCGAGCCCGCCTTGAGCACCGAATCGAAATCCATTGCGACATCGAGCTCGTCGGGCGTAAGTATCTGTACCGAAGAACCTCCGGGGACGACGCCCTTCAGGTTCTTGCCCTTCACCATGCCGCCGGAAACGTCGTAAATCATCTTCTTCAGGTTGTACCCCATGGGCAGCTCGTACACGCCCGGGCGCTCCAACTCGCCGCTCATGCAGAACAAGCGCGTGCCACCGTTTCGCGGCGTGCCAAGCCCGGCGAACCATTCGCCGCCGCCCAGAATGATGTGCGGCACGCTGGCCAGGGTTTCGGCGTTGTTGATGACCGTCGGCCCTCCCCACAAACCCACGACCGCGGGGAAGGGAGGACGGATGCGCGGAACTCCACGTTTGCCTTCCAGCGATTCCATCAGCGCTGACTCTTCGCCGACTTCGTAAGCGCCGGCGCCGGAATGAACGAAGATGTCGAGGTCAACGCCCGAACCGAAGATGTTCTTGCCGATGAAGCCGCGCGCGTAGGCGTCGGCCACCGCCTTCTCCATGATCTCGATCAGGTAGCGGTATTCACCGCGCAGATAGATGTAACCTGTCTTCGAGCCCACGGCAAGGGCCGCGATCATCACGCCTTCGATCACCGAGTGCGGATCATGCTCGAAGATCAGCCGGTCCTTGCAAGTCCCGGGCTCGCTCTCGTCGCCGTTGCAAAGAACATACTTCGGCTTTTCCGACTGCTTGGGCACGAACGACCACTTCAAGCCTGTGGGAAAACCTGCCCCACCCCGGCCGCGCAGGTTCGAAGTCTTTACCTCATTGATGATCGCGTCGGGAGCCATGGACAGGGCCTTCTGCAGCGCCTTATAGCCATCCAATTCCAGATAGCGGTCAAGGTTGGTGGCGCCCAAGCCAAAGCGCTTGGAGACGACCTTCACTTCATCGGGATGGGAAACGAGGTAAGCCATTCTGTGGTAGAGCTGGCCTTTAGGCCAGCGTTTATAGCACCTTAACGATTTGGGGCTTCAGCCCCGGTTTCCCGGGCTAAAGCCCGGATCAAATCTAAGAGTGGCCTTGGACGCGGCGCTGAAGCGCACGCTCTACCAAGCCTTCTACTGCTGTTCCTTCTTCTTCAGTCCGTCAATCAGTTCGTCAATCTTCTCCGCCGTCAGGTTCTCGTGGAAGTCATAATTCAACATCATTGCCGGCGCCCAGGAGCACGCCCCAATGCACTCGACTTCCTCCAAATAGAACAGGCCATCTGTGGTGGTTTGCTTATTGCCGACGCCCAGCTTTTTCTTGCAGTGCTCGAACAAATCATCGGCGCCACGCAACAGGCAGCTCACGTTCGTGCACACCTGGAAGTTGTACTTGCCGACTTTGTGCGTGCGCAGCATGGAGTAGTAGCTGATCACGTTGCGCACTTCCAGGTCAGTCAGTTCCGTGCGCCGCGCGATTTCGTGGATCGCCTCATCTGTAATCGCGCCGATTTCATCCTGGATGTACAGCAGCATCGGCACCAGCACCGACCGCTTGGTCGGATAGTGCGTGACCATGGTGGCGAAGCGCTGCTCGAGTTGGTCGGAGAATTTCATCGCTATTCGAGGCGCAACTACAACTACCTGTCCACATCCCCCAGCACAATGTCGATGCTGCCGATGGCTGCTACCACATCGGCAATCAGGTTGCCCTCGCACATTTTCCGCAAGGACTGCAGGTTGGCAAACGACGGCGACCGCATATGCACGCGATACGGCTTGGCCGTGCCATCGCTCACCACGTAGTAGCCCATCTCGCCGCGCGGCGACTCAACCGGCATATACACCTCGCCCGGTGGCACGGTAAATCCTTCGGTCACGATCTTGAAGTGATAGATGAGCGCTTCCATTTGCGTTTTCATCTTCTCGCGGTCCGGCAGCACCACATGGGGCGCCTCGGCCTTTACCGGCCCTTCCGGAATCCCTTCCAGGGCCTGCTTGGCGATCTTCTGCGATTCGCGAAGCTCCGCCACCCGCACCAGGTACCGGGCATAAACGTCGCCGTCTTTGGATACCGGCACATCGAACTTGAAGTTCTCGTATCCCGAATATGGCTTGTCGCGCCGGAGGTCCACGTCCACGCCGCTGCCGCGAAGAGTGGGCCCAGTCGCACACAGCGCGATTGCGTCCTCGGGAGCGAGATACGCCACGCCCTTGGTGCGCTTTACAAAAATCGGATTGCTGGTCAGCAGGCTTTCGTACTCGTCAATGTTTGAGGGAAAGCGGTCGAGGAAGCTCTTTACCCGGTCGAAGAAGCCCAGCGGCGGCTCCAGCGCCAGTCCTCCGATGCGAAAGTACGACGTCATCATGCGCTGTCCGGAAACCGCTTCGAACAGTCGCAACACGTCTTCCCGCTCGCGGAAGCAGTACAGGAACACCGTCATTGCGCCGATGTCGAGCGCATGCGTGCCCAGCCATACCAAATGCGAGTTGATGCGCGTCAGTTCGTTCAGCATCACCCGGATCCACTGCGCGCGCGGCGGAATCTCCAGTCCCAGCAACTTCTCCACTGCCAGGCAATAGGCCAGGTTGTTGGTCATGGGGCAGAGATAGTCGATGCGGTCGGTCATGGGCACGACCTGCTGATAGAACTTGGCCTCGCAGGTCTTCTCGATACCCGTGTGCAGGTAGCCGATATCGGGCATGACGCGGACGATCGTTTCGCCGTCGATCTCCAAAAGCAACCGCAGCACGCCATGGGTCGAAGGGTGCTGCGGACCCATGTTCAGGACCATCGTCTTGTCGTCAGATGGATCCAGTACCGGAGTTGGGGTCATGTGGGCCATGATTATCGGTAACCCTCGACCGGATAGTCCTTGCGCAGGGGGTGGCCTTCCCAGTTTTCCGGCATCATGATGCGCGTCAGGTTGGGATGCTGGTCGAAACGCACGCCAAACAGGTCAAAGACCTCACGCTCGAAGAAGTTTGCCCCCGGCCAGACAGGCACCAAAGAATCGATGCTGGCATCACCCCCCGAGACTTTGACCTTGAGGCGCAGATACTTCTTGTTCGGAATCGAAAACAACTGATAGACAATCTCGAAGCGCGGCTCGTTGGGATACCAATCCACGCACGTGATGTCGGACAGGGCATTGAACTGAAGCTCGGGATCGTCCTTGAGGGTCCGGCAGGCCTCGCGCAGGGAAGTGCGATCCACCCAGATCGTCAGCTCGTTGCGGTCGAACTTCGCGGCAGGAATCGCGCCCGCATTCCAGGCCAGCAGGCGCGCCAATTCTGGGCGATCCTTAAGTTGCTCCATATCGGTGATTGCCGGCTCCAGCGCCATCCCTAGATCTTCTCCGCCTTGCCCTGCTTGTTCCAATCGAGCACGCCCTTCCTCCAGACGTACCACAACCCCGCCAGAAGGATCAGGATGTACACCAGCATCTCCCCAAACCAGAACATTCCCAACCCCTCGGACTTCAAGTAGTTCGCCACAATTGCCCAGGGATACATGAAGACGGCTTCCACATCGAACAGGATGAACAGCATCGCCACCAGATAAAACTTCACGGTGAAGCGCTGCCTGGCATCGCCGACCGGGTCCATGCCGCATTCATACGGTGACATCTTGGAAGGGTTGAATTTATGCTGGCCGATGAAATAGGAGAGCAGCACCATCCCGGTTGCCACAATTCCGGCGACCGCGACTTGCATCAGCAGCGGTAAGTATCTTGCAAAGTAAGAGTCCGGCATGGTGGCGCTATCAATCTTGCAACGCGAATGGGTGCAAACATTCGAGTTTATTTATCGTTAGCGCACATTGTCAACCAAGCGAAAGCCGCGATTCACGCAGGTTTTACATTACCGCGCGCAGACCGCTCAGCGGCGGCATCGTTGAGCAAAATTCTTACCGTTTGTCGCTCGCGGTTGCTACGGTTGCACGCCCAGCGGCGCCAGTTGCTGAGTCTCCAGCTCACGCCATCGCTCGAGTAACGATGCCGCGGAATTGTGCAGCTTGGGGACAGCCGCCGCAGCTTGTGTCGTCGGCGCAGCATCCACCTCCTGCAGCATCGTCAGCATCTCCAGCAGGGAAGTGCGCATGCCCGTCAGGTTCTCGGGCTGTGGACCGCGCCGTCGCCGCTCATTCCCACCCTCCAACGATTCAAGTTCCTGTGCGGCTTCGTCGATCTTCGCTGCATCGGCAGCGCTGGCTTTTCCTCGCATGCTCTGCAATTGCGTGCGAGCGGCCGTAACTTTGCCAATTGCGGCTTGCAACCCCTCCAGGTCCTGATAAACCTGCTGCGACAGGTCGAACTGCTTTTGCAGGTCGGCGACCGGTGTCTTGACGCGCGGGTCCATTTCCACGGTCAGCGGCTGGCTGTATTTCTGACCGTCCACGGTGAGCACGACGGTGTAATGTCCCGGCATGATCCACGGCGAGGTGGGCGCCGGCGCGGTGTTCCAGGGCACTGCTGCGATGGGATATTCTGGCTTAATCCCCGGCACCGGCGGATAGTGCATGTCCCAGACGAAGCGATGAAAGCCCGCATTGCCGGCTAGCGGATGGGGCGGACGTACCCAATAGGCAGGGATAGGGAGGTCCGGATCGATCTGCGGCACCGGATCGGTGGTCGAGAAGCTGCGCACCAGCTTGCCTGAGCTGTCGAGAATCTCAAGCGTGACCGGCGCCGAAGATGCCGTCTTCAAGTAATAGTTGACGATTGCGCCATCCGGTGGATTCTGACCAGCAGGTGTGTCGGGCGGCAGAGGAGTATCGGTGTTAGTGTCCCAGCGCACGCGTAACGCCGGTTCGGGCGCGAACAGGAATGCATGGCCCGCGACGACCTCCTCGTCAAGCTGGCGCAGCGGAGTGATGTCATCCAGAATCCAGAACCCGCGGCCGTGCGTCGCCACGGCAAGATCGTTGTCCTTGACGGTCAGATCGCGGACCGAAGTAGCCGGCATGTTGAGCCGGAGAGATTGCCAGTGATCTCCGTCATCGAACGAAACATAGACCGCGCCCTCGGCGCCCGCAAACAACAGACCCTTGCGTTTGGGGTCTTCACGCACCGCGTTCACATTCTCATTTTCCGGAATGCCGCTGGTGATCTCCGTCCAGGTCTTGCCCGAATCTCGCGTGCGATAGATGTGTGGCCGCAAATCATCCAGTCGCAGCGTGTTGACGGCGGCGTACGCGGTCTGCGGATCGGAGTGGCTTGCCTCCAGCGTGGACACCTTCTGCCACGCCGACAGTTGCGGTGGCGTAACGTTGCCCCACTTGGCGCCTCCGTCCGTCGTTAACCAGATCAGGCCATCGTCGGTACCCGCCCAGATGCGGTTGATGTCGAGCGGCGAGGGAGCGAGGGCATATATTACGCCACGCTGTTTTGGCTGAGCCGAGTCTTCTGAGCGAAAAACGCCAACCGACGCAGGAATCTCCCATGTCTTGCGCGTGAGGTCAGGACTGATTTGCTTCCAGCTCTGTCCGCCATCGCGCGTTGTCCACAGGGTGTTCGCCGCAAAGTACAGCAGGTGCGGGTCGAGTGGGGAAAAAATGACAGGCTCGGTCCGTATCACGCGGAAGTCAGGCGAAGGAAGCGGTACGGGCATGATGTTCTGCGCCTGGGTAGTGCGACGGTCGTAGCGCGTCAGCTTGCCCCCGAAGACGATGTCCGGATCGAGTGGATCGGCGGTGACGTAGCCATACTCCTCGGCCGCCACCGGATGCCAATCGCGAAAGGTGATTTCGCCGTCGTTGCCGCGGCTGGAAATGCAGACCGAACCGCTTTCCTGTTGGCCCGAGCAAAGGCGGTACGGAAACGCGTTGTCGGCGCTCACGTGATAGAGCTGCGCGGTGGGCTGGTTGTACCACGAACTCCAGCTCTGCCCGCCGTTCACGCTGACAATCGCTCCCTGGTCGCTGGTGATCGCGATGATCTTGGGGCTGTTGGGATTGATCCAGATGTTCTGGTAATCGTCGCCGCCCGGCGCGCCACGAAAGGCGCTCCACGTTATGCCGCCGTCAGTGGATTTCCACGTAACCGTGCTGGTCACGTAAACCACGTCGGGATTCTTGGGATCGATCATCGGCATCGGCAAGTCCCCGCCTCCGATGCGTCCCTTTGGCCACGTGTCTTGGGTCACAGTTGACCAAGTCGCTCCCGCATCCATTGACCGGTAGAGATCGACTTTACCAGCGGTGGCGACCACCGCGAAAAGGCGCTTGGGGTCGCTCCTCGCGATCGAGACATATGCTTGCACGATGCCCTTGGGCAGTCCTCCGGCAAGCGGCAGCCACGTCTGCCCGCCATCGATTGATTTATAAATTCCCCCGCCGACGCCACCCCACTCCGCGTTCTCCCAGGGGCCTTCGCGTGCCTCCCACAATGTGGCATAAACGATGTTTGCGTCGGAGGGGTCAATCTTTACGTCCCCAGCCCCGATGTTGTCGTCCTTGAACAGTACCTTCTGGAATGTCTGGCCGCCATCGACAGAACGATAGACTCCGCGTTCGGGATTCGGACCATAGGGATGCCCTGCAACGGCGACGAACAGCCGGTTGGGATCGCGAGGATCGACGGCCATCTGCGAGATCTGTTGGCCGTCGCGCAAGCCCAGGTGCGTCCAGGTCGCGCCCGCGTCGGATGACTTATAAATGCCGTCGCCCACCGACAGATCGGGCCGGTGCAGTCCTTCGCCGCTGCCGACATAAACAATGTTGGGATCGGAAGGAGCAACTTCGATGGCGCCAACGGAGCCTGTTGGCTCCCGATCGAAGATCGGCTGCCAGGTGCGTCCGAAGTCGTTGGTCTTCCACACCCCACCATTCACTGCGCCAACATAGAAGACACTCGGCTGGCTGGGCACTCCGGAGACCGCCCGGGTGCGGCCGCCACGAAACGGACCCACATTTCGCCACTGCATCTCCCCGAGTAAGTTAGTGTCGATTTGTTGCGCAGGAGCCGGAGCCACGAAGCCAGGAATCAAGAACAGGAAAAAGCAGAAAACCAGTACGGAATAAACCTTCATCAGCCAGCGACCTCAATCTCAATCCTGCCGAGTCGTGATTCGGCATCGCGAAAGTGTAATCTATCGGGACGCATCTTTGCCGGGTAGAGGACATCAGAGTTGAGACTTTCCGCTAGCCATTGCCGACTTTTGCTCTATTTCGTGCCGATTCTTTTGAGCCTGCCGTTGACTGCACAGGCGGTCTCGCCCGATCTCTTCAGCGGCCTGCAATGGCGGCTCATCGGGCCGTTTCGCGGTGGCCGCGTGGCGGCAGTGACTGGAGTTCCAGGTGATGGGACTACATTCTTCTTCGGCTCGGTGGATGGCGGTATCTGGAAGACAATCGACGCCGGAGTCACTTGGACGCCCATCTTCGATGGCCAGCCCATCGCCTCCATTGGTGCGCTGGAAGTTGCGCCGTCAGACCCTAAAGTGCTTTACGCGGGGACCGGAGAATCCGACATCCGCTCGTCTCTCAGTTCGGGAGACGGCGTGTACAAATCAACCGATGGCGGAGCCAGCTGGAAGAATGTTGGCCTGCGCGACTCCAAACAGATCAGCCGGATTGTTATCGATCCCAGCAACGCCGATGTCGTGTACGTTGGCGCGCTCGGCAACGCCTACGTTCCCAACCAGGAGCGCGGTGTTTATAAATCCGTAGATGGCGGACAGACTTGGGCGCGGGTGCTGGACAAGGGCCCGGAGATCGGCGCTTCCGATCTGGCGATTGCAGCCGGCACTCCCAATATCTTGTTTGCGGGCACATGGAACGCGCGCCGCCCGCCGTGGAGCACCTACGCTCCACTGCAAGGACCGGGCGGCGGACTGTACCGCTCGACCGACAGCGGCGCGACTTGGTCGCAACTTGCCGGGCACGGATTGCCCGATGGCGATTGGGGCCGCGTCGGCGTTGCGGTATCGCCCGAGGGCAAGCGCGTGTATGCAGCCATCGATGCGGGAAAGAAATCCGGACTCTATCGCTCGGATGACGGCGGCGATACCTGGACACTGGCCAGCGGCGATCCCCGGCTCACCAGTCGCGCCTGGTATTTCAATCAGATCACCATCGATCCCAACAATCCGAACGTGATCTACATTCCGAACATCGCCCTCTACCGATCCGAGGACGGCGGCAAGACCATCTCGATCGTGCGTGGCGCGCCCGGCGGCGACGACTACCATCAACTTTGGATCGATCCCCGGAACTCGTCGCGGATGATCCTCGGCACCGATCAGGGAACAACTGTCAGTCTTAACGGTGGCAAGACCTGGTCTTCCTGGTACAACCAGCCGACTGCACAGTTCTATCACGTCATCACCGACAACGACTTTCCTTATCACGTGTATGGCGCGCAGCAGGACACCGGCGCTGCCGGAGTACCGAATCGCACCGACCACGCACAGATCACGGCGCGCGATTGGTTTATGGTCGGCGGTGGTGAGAGTGGCTGGTTGGCTCCCGATCCCAACGATCCCAACATCATTTTTGCGACTGGCGTTTACGGTAGCGTGGTTCGCTTCGATCGTCGCACCTCCTTGAGCCAGGACATTACGCCGTGGCCGATGCGCAATTTCGCGACCGAGATCAATGAACGGAGATACCGCGATCCCTGGACTCCCATGCTTGTCTTCTCCCCTATCGAGAAAAACACGCTATATCTCGGCACGCAATACGTGATGAAGACCACTGATGGCGGTCTGCATTGGGAAACCATCAGCCCGGACCTGACCGGAGCGGCTCAGAACGTCGCCACCGAGAGGTTCTCCGGGCCTGCCACGGTGCAGAATGCGAAAGAGCGCGGTTTTGGTGTGGTTTTCAGCATCGCGCCCTCCCCCGTGAAAGCGGAGCTGATCTGGGCGGGCAGTGACACCGGCCTGCTGCACCTCACTCGCGACGGCGGTAAGACCTGGCAGAACGCTACCCCGCCAGGCGTCGGCGACTGGAGCAAGATCGCCATGATCGAGGCTTCGCGCTTCGATCCCGCCGTTGCCTATGTGGCGGTCGATCGCCATCGTCTTGGCGACGACAAGCCATATCTCTATCGCACCGGCGATTACGGCAAAACCTGGCGGCCGATTGTAACCGGGATCGACGCGCAATCCTTCGTGAATGCGATTCGCCAGGACACGCAGAAGGACGGCCTGCTCTTCGCGGGAACGGAACTGGGCATCTATGTTTCGTTCGACGACGGCGATCATTGGCAGCCATTGCAGCTAAACCTGCCAATCACCTCGATTCGTGACATCACTATTCACGGCGACGATCTGGCCGTGGCGACCTTCGGGCGCTCGTTCTGGATTCTCGACAACATCACACCACTGCGGCAGATCGAAGCGGGAGCCCAGCGCTCAGGCAGCCGGCTCTACCGTCCGGCTGCGACAGTTCGTGTTGACAACGATGTTTTCCTCGGCTCGCCGCCGCCGCCCGAAGAGCCTGCGGCGAAGAACCCGCCGGATGGCGCAATGATCGACTATTACCTGGAGCCGGGGGCAAAGGAAGTGAAGCTGGAAATCTTCGATGCCGGTAACCGGCTGGTGCGCCGTTTTTCCATCGGCCAAAAGTCGGAAGAGAAGCGTCCTTCGCTGCCTATCGCAGCGCGCTGGTTGCCCGAGCCGGTGGTGCTGGAAAGTACAGGCGGCATGCACCGCTTGGTTTGGGACCTGCGATGGAGCAGCTCCGGGACCGGCGAGGCTGAAGAGGACGAAGGTTTTGGCGCGCCGCGAGGACCTCGCATTAGTCCAGGTATCTACTCAGTAAAACTTATAGTTGACTCCAAGTCATTCACCCAAAACTTGAAGGTTGAAATGGACCCCAGGTCGGCAGCCACTCAGTCCGAACTCGATGAGCAGCAACGCCTGGGACTGGAAATCTTCAGCGAAGCGCGCCGTGCCCGGCGGGCGCTGGCCGAAATCGGGGCCGTGAAGAAACACCTTGGCGAGGTCAAGACGCAATTGACGGGAAAGAGGCCCGACCTGCTGGCCCAAGTTACAAATCTCGAGAAGGCGCTTGCCTCCATCGAGAATGGCAGCAACACACCCATCGCGACCATGGGACTGGAGAATGCCGGCACTGGTCTTGCGTCGGCATTGCGGGTGGTCGAAAGCAGCGACCGCGCCGTGCCGTCACAGGCTATCGAGCTTTATCGGCAGTCTGCTGAAGCCGCGAAAGTCGGCATCGATCAGTGGACGAAGATGAAAAGCACAAAGCTCATTCAGCTTAATGACGCTTTGCGGAATGCTGGAGTGGCGCCGATCCAGCTTTCCGAGATAGAGCGCGCAGTGGAAAACCTGACGTCGGAATAGGCGGTGAGCGCTGCGGGACGGAAAACCCGCACCGGTCTTCCGAAAGTCAGTGGTGGCTCGCTGCCAGCTTCGCAGCCTGCTCCCGCGCATGTTCGGCATCTTCCGTTCGGCCTTGAAGTTCATACAACTGCGCCAGGCTCTGCAGCGGCTGCGGAGCGTTCGGCAACGCCCGGACAGCTTCTTCCTCATAAACAGTGGCCCGTTTGATGTCGCCCAGCGCCGCCCAGGCGTTGGCGCGTCCCTGCGCAATTCGAAAGTGAAAGTAGCCGTCATCAGCCTTGTCGATGTCCTTGGGGGCTTTCCGCTCTGCGTCGTCGAATGCCTGCAAGGCATCGGCCGGCTGACGGGTCTGGAGGTAAATGTCGCCCAGGTCCGCCAGCGTCAGGTATGGCCGGTCCGACAGTTCGGCCGTATGCTTCATCGCTTCGATGGCGGCAGCCACCCGGCCCCGTTTCATGTACGAGTTCGCCAAGGACGCCCACGCAAACGCGCTCGGGTCGAGCGCGATGGCAGCTCGATACTCTTGCTCGGCATCCTCGAGCCGGCCCATGGCAAACAGCACCTCGGCACGGTTCCAATGAAGCAATGGGTTGCCCGGGGACATGGAAAGTGCCTTGTCGGTGGCCGCAAGCGCCTCCGAATTGCGGTCGAGTCCAGCCAGCACCAGACCTGCATTCTTCCATGCCGTGAAGGCCTGTGCGCGGTTCGTGCCCGGCGCCTCTCGAGGTAACGGCGCGTTGGCGCAGTCGACAGGGAAGCGCTCGATCAATGCCTCGGTTTGTGGCGTTCGCCGCACGAAGACCGCGGCGAACTCGTCAAGGTACACCGGACGCCAGACTTTGCTGGTGCAGAAATCCTCCAGCCGCACCAGCTTGAACTTGTTGTAGTAGCCCCCAAACTGCAACAGAATTGTGTTGATGTGGTAGCGGTTTACCTGCTGCTGCCACGAAGCCGAATCCGAAGGCTCCATCAGCAACGCGCTACTCAACTCAATGCGCGGTACTCCATACAGCGTGTCGCGGCCGTCGATGTAAACCAGGCGCTCCGGGCCCAGCTTCCAGCTGAGGTAGCCGCCTTGATCGTAGGTGTTGAAGATCTCGCCCGGCAACTTTTCCCGCTGGATAAACTCGGACGCCTCTGCGGGGAACCACTTGCTCAACCCCGCGCCGAAAACCCCGTCATCGCCGCGAAAGTAGTAACGATTGCTGACTAAGTCCGCGCAGCGCAGCAGCGCCAGACCCGCGATCAGTACCGCCGGAACGCCGGCCAGCGCCAGACGAGCACGGCCCGGCCGAATTCGAGATCCAAGGCCGGCAAACGCGGTCGCCAGCACCGGTCCTCCGACCACCACCACGATGCAGGTAAACACCGCGGCCATGCGAACGTAACGAACTGCGGGATACATCGAGCCCAACAGCAGCGCGGCTGCTCCCCACTGCTCCCGCAGCAGCGCAGTCAACCCGGCAATCACGGCAATCGCCAGCATCAGATAGATGGCGCCTTTGGTGTCCCGCAACGCCAGGGCGCTGCTGACCGCCCGCCAACGCAGCGAAATCGGAGACCACTCCGATATCCAGAACTGCTGCGCCATGTTTGCACGCTGTTGATGCAGCAAGGCGCGGTAGATTCCCCATCCCCAGGGATTGATCAGAGTGACCAGAGCGGTACAGGCGAACCACGCCCAGGCGCGGCGCAGCCGGTCGATGGCGGCGCGACGGCGCGACTCGCCAAAGGGCGTCTCTAACAGCTCCGCCAGCACATAGGCGGCAATCAGCCCGAGCCCGGAAGAAAAGCCGAAGTGAAGATTGACCCACGCGATCATCAGCAGCGGCAGTAACCAGAGACGGGCGCGACCAGTCCGATGGTTCTCCCACAGAATTGAGAGAAATGCCGCAAAGAGTACGACGGTGAACAGATCGGCTCGCGGCACGGTGCGGTAAGCGATAAGAGGTACGCCGACGATCGCGATTGCAGCGCTGACGGCTGAACCGCGGCGGAGCACAAGGGCCACGGTGCCACAGCACGCCGCCGCTCCTATCCAGGAAATCAGCGCGAAGCCCCCCAGCAGGAACGCCGCATAAAAAATAAGGCCGGCCCCAACCGGATAGATCCACGCTTGTCCGAGGGCGGTGAAGGAGAGAACATCGACCGACGGAACGTGATGGTGCTGCACGATCCAGCGCCCGGTCGCCATCTGCCAGCCGAGGTCGAAATCCGAGACCGTGTGCATGCCCGCCAGGAACGCATAGACCAGGGCCAAAAGCCCCAGCGCATAAAACCAGCGTCTCAGCCGATCGGAATCGGCCGCGGGCGCACCTGTGACTCTCAAGTTCGCAACTGCAGCGGGTGAGCTCATGCGGGCGGATGCAGCGTTCAAGCATACAACAACGCACCCGGTCCCTCGTCACACAGCGCTGTGACGTAGCTCGCAGAGTTTAACGTGCAATACAATGACTCTGTTTAGAGAGGAGGAATTATTCATGCATGGCGACGTGAAGGTGATCGAGCAGTTGAACGCGGCCCTCAGCGCGGAGTTGACGGCCATCGCGCAATACATGGTTCAAGCCGAGATGTGCGATAGCTGGGGCTACAAGAAGCTGGGTGCGCTGACCAAGGCGCGCGCGATCGAAGAGATGCGTCACGCCGAAGGATTGATCGAGCGCATCATCTTCCTGGATGGAGTGCCTGCGGTGGATGTTCCGCTGACGCCGAAAATCGGAGCGACGGTGCAACAGCAGCTGGAGACCGACTACGCCGACGAAGAAGACGCCGTGCGCCAATATAATAACGCTGTCAAGCTCTGTAGCGAAGTCGCAGACGCGGGATCGAAGGACCTCTTCGAGAAGATGATTCGGGATGAGGAACGGCACGCCGATTTTCTGGAAGCGCAACTCCACTCCATCAAGGAAATGGGAATTGGCGCCTACCTTTCGCAGCAGTTGCTCAGCGGGAAATAGGCGCTTTATTCGCCCGCTTCCAGGTTCCCGAACCTGTCCAGTGGAGAGAGCGGTACAGTCCGCCCATGCTTGCGCCGCATGCGGGAGCGTTCAGGTCTCCCGCATAGACGCAAGCGTCCACCGAGCGGTAATCGCCGGCTCGCGCGACCTTGACGTTGATGTCGCCCGCATGGCAGGTAACCTCTAAATCTCCTTCCACCTTCTCGATCTGAATGTCGCCCGCTCCGGCCGAGTTTACAAAACTTATGCTTTCTTAACAGCAAATCGGCTGTCGCAGTGTTTAGGCTGTAATCAGAGCGAGATGCAGACCATGAGGCTCACACAAAGAACTGCCGTTCCACCCGTCATCCTCGCCTTCGCGATGTTTGTTCTCGCTCCGCCGGGCTCCATTGCGGCGCAGGCCCAGGCGAGTCAGCCGGCGCAGGCAACCTCAAAGGTCAGAACGGTAGGCGCCATCAAGTCGATTTCCGCCAGTACTGTCACCCTCGCGACTGACGCTGGCTCCGAGGTTACGGTCATCCTGCAACCCTCCACCCGGCTGCTGCGCATGGCTCCAGGGCAAACCGAGTTGAAGCAGGCCACGCCCATCCAGATGCAGGACTTGCAAGTCGGCGATCGCCTGCTGGCTGGCGGGAGCAGCACGGACGGCGGGAAGTCAGTTATTGCAACCACGGCCGTGGTGATGACCAAAGCCGATATTGCCGCCAGGCAGGAACATGAACGTGAGGACTGGCAAAAGCGAGGTGTAGGTGGTGTGGTGAAAGCGGTGGATCCCGCCGCCGGAACGGTCACAATATCCAGCGGGGTGTTCGGCGCAGACACGCTTGCGGTGCGGGTTTCGAGGGAGACCATCATCCGCCGTTACGCTCCCGACTCGGTGAAGTTTGACGATGCCAGGCCGGGTTCGCTCCAGCAGATCAAGCCTGGTGACCAGCTTCGCGCTCGCGGCAACAAGGGCCCCGACGGCAAGGAACTGGCTGCCGACGAAATCGTCTCTGGAACGTTCCGCAATGTAGCGGGAACTGTCTTGACGACCGATCCGTCGAACAACACGGTCACCCTTGCGGACCTGGCGACGAAACGGCCGGTAACCGTAAAGATCGCCGGCGATTCGCAGCTGCGCAAGCTGCCGCCCATGATGGCGCAAGGTATTGCCATGCGCTTGAAAGGAGGCCTTCCCAACGCTGCACCTGGCGCGCATTCGACGGCCAGTGCCGCTGCCCCTGAGCGCGGTAGGGAAGCGTCAGGCGGAGCCGGTTTTCGGCAAGGCGGCCCGCCCGATTTTCAGCGACTGTTAAGCCGCCTGCCGCCTCTCACCCTGGCCGATCTTCAGAAAGGCGAAGCGCTGATGATCGTCGCCACCGAAGGCAGCGCTGAGGTGCCATCGACCGCAATCATTTTGCTCAGCGGCGTCGAGCCGATCCTAACCGCCGCTCCCAGCCAGGCAGGCACCATTCTGTCGCCGTGGAACCTGTCTGCCGGGGGAAATATTGGAACGGGAGACACTCCATAAATGGAATTACCGTTACATCCAGAACGCAGCGGGTTCAATTTAGAGTTGCTAAGTTCTTTCGAAATAATATTTTACGGTAAGTCCAATCTATGGAATAGCTTGGCGGCAGTTCTTGTCTAAATTACTGATTCTAAATAACCGTTGGGGGAGGGGTACTCGTGCTGGAAAGCGTGGGCGCTCCGGATTCGCGATCTGCCGAGATTTCTGGCGAAATGGTTTTGCAGCCGGCATTTTCCTCCTCGGCGTACTGACCGCTGTTGCTGCCGCGCAGACCTCGAATGGCACGTTGCGAGGCCGGGTCACCGATCCTTCGGGCGCAGTCGTACAACAGGCGACCGTCACGGCGGCAACCGAAGACGGAAGGTCGGTTACAGTGCTCACCAATAGCCAGGGCGCCTACGATTTCAAGGCCTTGCCACCCGGCACCTACACGGTCACCGCTGCGGCGAAGGGCTTCGCGACCGATCATGAGGAAGACGTCAGCATCGTTGCCGGACGAACCCAGCAGCTTGATATTGCGCTTCAGATCGAGGTGGAACAACAGCATGTCGAGGTACAGGAGCAGACGCCAACCGTGGACGTCAGCCCGCAGAACAGCGCCAGTACGCTGGTCATAAAGGGCAAAGATTTGGAAGCGCTCTCGGACGATCCCGATGAGCTGCAGTCAGAGCTGGAAGCGCTGGCTGGCCCATCAGCCGGCCCGAATGGCGGTCAGATCTACGTTGACGGATTTACCGCCGGCCAGCTGCCTCCGAAGTCCGCCATCCGCGAGATTCGTATTAATCAGAATCCCTTCTCAGCGGAATACGACAAGCTCGGCTACGGCCGCATCGAGATCCTCACCAAGCCCGGCAGCGATCGGTTGCACGGCCAGGTGATGATGAATGGCAATACCTCGGCCTTCAACTCGCTCAATCCCTTTGTGCAGGAGGAGCCCGGTTATTACTCGGAAATCTTCAACGGAAACATCAGCGGCCCGCTTGGCAAGAAAGCCTCGTTTTTCTTCACCGTTCAACAGCGAAACATTGACAACGAATCGGTGGTGGCCGCGCAGATTCTGGGTCCGGATAACACCGTCATGTCGTACAACCAGGCGGTGCCCAGCCCATCGACGCGGCTCAATATCAGCCCGCGTTTTGACGTTCAACTCACGCCCAATAATACGTTGACGGTTCGCTATCAGTACGAGCGCAGCAACCAGAACAATGGAGGAGTCGGGCAATTTTCTCTGCCCTCGGTGGGTTACAACTCCCATGGCAGCGAACAGACGGTCCAAATCAGCGACACTCAAATCATCAGTCCCACCATCGTCAACGAGACGCGATTTCAGTACCTCCGCGACAGCAGCAATCAGTTCCCGCTGAGCACCGCCCCGACTCTGGTGGTGCAGGGAGCTTTTACCGGCGGCGGTAGTCCGTCAGGCACTGTCGTCAGCAATCAGGACCATTACGAGTTACAGAACTATACCTCCATCGCCCATGGTCACCATTTCATAAAGTTCGGTGGGCGGCTTCGAGACACTCTCTATTCGAGCGATCAGAACTCCGGCTTCAATGGCAGCTACAACTTTTCCTCGCTGACGCAATACCAGATCACCGAGGTTGGACTGCAGGAAGGCCTCCCACCGCAACAGATTCGGGCGATGGGGGGAGGCGCAAGCCAGTTTTCGATCATCGAGGGGCAGCCGCTTTCGGACGTTTCCATGCTCGACATCGGTCTCTACGCCGAAGACGAGTGGCGAATCAAGCCCAACATCTCGCTGAGCTACGGGCTGCGTTACGAGACCCAGACCGGTATTCCGTACCACGGCGATTGGGCGCCGCGCATCAGCCTTGCCTGGGGACTCGGCCACAGCAAGACCCCGCCCAAGACCGTCTTGCGCGCAGGATATGGCGTCTTCTATGACCGCTTCTCCTACAACTATCTGCTGGAGGCGGAGCGGCAGAATGGGATCACCCAACTGCAGTACATCGTGAACCAGCCTGATTTCTATCCCCTGATCCCACCGCCCGGCGATCTGGCGAAGCTGGCGAAGACGTCGCCTACGATCTACCAGGTTGCTCCCAACATACAGCCGGGTTACACATTACAGGCGGCCTTCAGCGTAGAGAGGCAGGTAACCAAAAGCTCGACCATTTCGGTGACTTATCTCAACGCGCGAGGCGAGCACCAGCTTTTCCTTCGTAACGCCAACGCGCCGCTGCCCGGGACTTACAATCCCTCCGACCCGACCAGCGGGGTCAGGCCGCTCGGTGGAACCACGAATGTCTACCAATACAGCTCGGAAGGCGCCTTCGTCCAGAACCAGCTGATCGCCAATTTTCGGGTCAACGTGGGCACGCGCATTTCGTTGTTTGGCTTCTATTCGCTGAACTTTGCCAACAGCGATCTCGGCGCGGGCGGCGGGGGAGGGGGCGGCAGCTTCTTTGGCGGCGGCTCATCGTCGGCTGCCTTCATCATGAACTCCTATGATCCGCAGGAGGATTGGGGTCGTGCCAGCTTCGATGTACGGAACCGGTTTGTAATGGGTGGCAACCTCAGTCTGAAGTACGGCTTTCGTCTTAGCCCGTTTATTCTGGCAAGCTCGGGATCCCCTTTCAACATCATCGTCGGCCAGGATTTGAACGGCGACTCCATCTTTAATGATCGGCCGGGCCTTGGGCCGACCGGTGGGTCCGGTGGCACGGTCTACGTTACGCCTTGGGGCACGTTCAATAGCTCTCCCGTTCCCGGCCAGCCGATCGCCCCTATCAATACTGGCAGCGCAACACCTCTGTTTACGCTCAACCTCCGGCTGAGCAAGACTTTCGGACTGGGTCCGAAGTTGGAGCGCGGTGCAATGGCGGGCGGCCCACAGGGCGGTTCCGGAGGGCCGCACAGCCATGGAGGAGGCCTGGGCGGGCGCGGATTGTCGGGCGGCGGTGGTAACCCCTTCAGCTTTGGAAACGAAACCGGGCGTCGCTACAACCTGACCTTCAGCGTCAGCGCGCGTAATCTGCTGAACAACGTGAATTACGCAGCTCCGGTGGGCAATCTCGAATCGCCGATCTTTGGCGACGCGAACGGCTTGGCCGGGCCGCCGTTCTCGTCAGGATCGGCGAACCGGCGCATCGATCTACAGATGTTGTTTTCGTTCTAGTGGGGTGATGACGGATTCATTCATGCCTGAAAGCCGGCCGCGCTTTCACCCACCAGCCTGGCAATTTCGGCGAGAAACTCCGGTGGCGTCATGCCTTTAGTGAGAAACAGGTCGGCGCACTCGGACCCGGGCGGCGGATCGCCTAACCCGGTCAGCAAAACGATCGGAACTTCCGGCTTGAGCCGTTTCATTTCGGAGACCAGTTGCGCACCACTGAGGTCGGACAGGAACTGGCCTGTGATGACGAGATCGACGCGATTGCAACCGAATAGCCTGAGGGCTGTCGTGCCGTTGGGTGCCGTCAGGACAGTGTAGCCGGCGATGGACAGAAGAAGACGGCGGGCTGTCAACCCGCTAGGGTCATCGTCGACGCAAAGAATGAACGGTGAATTTGCCAAAAGATTCTCTTTCAAGTGCGGGCGCGAAGAGCGGTCCACGGTTCCCGTGCCGAATTGGTGACATGGTCTTGAATCAGTGGGGCTTACGCCCTCTGTATGCGGACAAGTTGAGGCCACGATCAACACGACACAGGAAAGCGGGCCGCACGGCGCGGCGGCCCGGCCTTGGGTCTGCGTATCGAATGACCCGGACAAGCAGAGGCCGTCGTTCGAGGTACCGATCTCAAGAACGACTGCCTTGCTGGCCTTTTTTTAAAAGCATGACAGCAGTGGAGGGACTCGTCGTTGCCCCGAGTCAACTCCATGGTTGCTCAAGCGCAATGACGCCTCTACGACGACGATTAAGGGGGGTGAACTCAGTCAGACTTCGTATAACATGAGCCGTTCTGGATCGCGCAGGAGAACTTTGCCGCGGGTCTTCGCCAGCATGCCTTTGCGTTGCCAATCGCTCAGCAAACGGCTGGCTGTAAAGGGAGTGACGTTAGCTGCGTTGGCCAGGTCCTCGTTACTCACAAGAATCTCCACTCCTCCGGAGACCTTGTGTCCGATGCCGCTGGCCAGATTAGCGAGCACTTGTAAGAGCCGCTGCCGTGCGGTGTGGCAGGTCATCGACAAGTGCATGGCCAGGGAGGTGTTGAGATAGTCCCACGCGATGGACAACGCATTCTCCATGACTCGTGGATATCTGGCGGCAAGGCCGCGAATCGTGGTGCGGTCCCACACCAGCGCGCAGCTATCCCTGACCGCTTCGGTGCTGACGAGATAATGGCAACGTCTCGACAACAGAGCCGCTCCACCCAGCATCTCTCCCGGTGGAAGCCAAACCAGCAGCATCTTTTGGCCATCTGGTGTGATGAAGAAGTAGCGTGCGCGCCCTTTGACCAGGAGAAGGAGATGTTCGGCGGGATCGCCCTGATTGACGAGTACGAAGTTCGCCGGGAATCGCCGCAGGGTCGCAGCAGCAAGGATGGTTTGCAACTCAGCCTGAGCCAGTCCCTCCAGGAACCGGGGCTTCAGTTGTCGCACGAGCGCAGCAATGTCGAGGTCTCTCGCAGATATCGCACCTCTCAGGACGCGATGGGGACCCTGTCTGCGACCCTGTCCCGCGCTGACGGCGAGCGTCCGGCTCATCGGAGAAAGATACCTGTAAGCACGGTTCCGCGTAAACTACGAATTGTTTCCTGTGGCGGCCGGTGAAAGTCCCGGTTTAGTGAGGCTCAGCGGCGCAGATTCTCGGCTACCGCCTCGCTTTAGCTGTGCGTTGCTATCGGACTGCCACTTCATGTAACGATGACGCGTGGCCGAGCGCGCTCTTCACGGTCTGCTCATAGCCCACGGCGGCATAGTAGAGCGCCCGGTCAAAGAACTGCACCAGGGAACGCACCAGTTCGATTTCACCAATGAGGTCTTCCGGTTCCAACAGTCCTTCCAGCAGGAGATAATCCCACAGCACGTGCTTTGTGGCTTGGACCGCGAACATCACCTGGCTGAAAGGCACCCCTTGCCGGGCGCGCCGCGCCCCGAGCCCGATATACCGCTCCTCAACGTCTGCCAGCGTTTTGGACAGCAGCCATTCGCCGAGGTGACTGTAGATTTCGTGTGTCCGGTGTTTAAGCTCGTGGGCGGGCACTCTGCTTAAGAGTTCGCCGCACTCGTCCGAGTTCTTCAGTTTGTGGATCAGGGCCTCGGAAAGCTTATCGGCGTGGGTTTCGATGAGGTTAACCAGCCTGATGGCGAACATACGTTGCCTCCTGGCCTCAAGGTGGGTTGAGCGCCCACAGATTTAGAGACATTACCGCTATTTGTAGTCTAGGCGCGGCGCCGGCGGTATGCAGTGACGGTTGGCACACCGCAACGTGACAACGCTGCCAACTCAAAACTTCAACTGCCGGCGCCTACCAGCCCTGAGAGACCGAAACCGAGACTCACTAGCATTCTTTCACCGTGACGTCTGCGGCGTGGTGCTCCAGTTCGTGGGCCACCGCGATTGACAAGCGGCGGATGCCTTCGCGGATCTGCTCCGGCTGCGCGTTCGAGAAGTTCAGCCGCATGTGCGAGCCGGTGTCTCCATTGGGATAAAACGGATCCCCAGGTACAAAGGCCACATCCTGCCGCAAGGCGGTATCCAGCAGCTTCATGGTGTCGATTCCCGGCGGAAGCGTGACCCACAGGAACAGCCCACCTTTGGGATGCGTCCACGTGACCTCAGGCGGGAAGTAGTTATGCAAGGCCTCGAGCATGGCATCGCGGCGCTCGCCGTAGACGCGCCGAATGAGTTTCACGTGCTCTTCGAGGAAGCCGTCCTTGGCCACTTCGTAGGCAACCATCTGGGTAAACGTGCTGGTGTGGAGGTCGGCGCTCTGCTTCAACTGCACCAGTCGGTTGATGACGTCGGGCGGGGCAACGATCCAGCCCAGCCGCAGGCCTGGCGCCATCACTTTGGAGAAGGTGCTCAGATAGATGACGTTCCCAAGCCGGTAGCCGTTGTCGCGTTGCAGGTTGGTGCGATCCAGCACCACCAGCGGCGGAATGTGTTCTCCTTCGTAGCGCAACTGGCCGTAGGGATCATCCTCAATGATGGGAATGCCGTACTTGTCGGACAGCTTCACCAGTTCGTCGCGGCGGCTGCGCGATAGCGTGACTCCGCCAGGGTTTTGGAAGTTGGGCAGGATATACATGAACTTCGGTCCGGAACGCAGCGCCCTTTCCATCTCGCTGGTTTGCAGCCCGTTGTCGTCGATGGGCACAGTCACGTATTCGGCGCCCATGAGATCGAAGGCCTGCAGTGCGCCCAGGTAGGTTGGCGATTCCACCAGGATGCGGTCACCGCGGTTGATGAGCAATTTGGCGATCAGGTCCAGCGCCTGCTGCGAGCCGCAGGTGATGAGAACGTTGTCCGCGTGAGCGATGATGCCGTAGCGCGCCATTTGCTCCACGATCAGCTCGCGCAAAGGAGGATAGCCCTCGCTGGGGCCGTATTGCAGCGCCGCGAAGGCCTGGGTGGACAGAACGTGCTGGCATGCCTCCTGGAAGCGGGCCACCGGAAAAACTTCGGGCGCGGGCAAGCCTCCGCCGAAGGAGATGACCTCGGGACGTTGCGTGAGCTTCAGCAGCTCACGAATGATGGAATTCTTGGCCGTTTTGGTGCGCTGTGCATAGCGATGGGCCCAGGGCGCTGCCATACCACACCTCCTCAACTAAGTTTCAAGGTAGCGCTGATGGCAGGCTTTGTCTGTGACGGCGGACACTAGCCGCAGGGTCAGGCAAACAGCGTTTGGAGAGACCGGGTAGGGTCTGGAATCGGTCTCACCAACAACCCGAGGGGAACGATTGATGAGACCATTTCTAACAGCATCGCGTTACGGTCAAGCCGGCATGCGGGTGCATCTTCTCGTAATAGGCCAGCATCTCCTGGCCCAGCAGCGGCGCAAATACGTCCCGCTCCGCGCACGAGTCCACGTCCACAAAGTCCAGCGGATCCAGCACCACATTCAGATTGTTGCACGGGGCATCGCCCGGGTAGCCGGTTGGATACGCAGGCAAGAGCACGTACGAACGCTTCTTCTTGCCCTCCAGCACATACTCGCCGCGGACCGAGACCCGATCGCGGTCCACCTTGTGAACGCTGAACTTGCAGCCGGCACTGCTGACGCTCTCCAGATGGCTGCGCAGGGTGCTCACCGTCATCACGGTGACACTCTGATGGCGTCCAGTCAGCAGATGCATGGCGTCCCCACGTTTGACTGTTGCGGTCGGGAAGAGCCGATGCTCTCCCCCATTCGCCTAATTATAGGCCCTTTCAGCTCGTCGGAACGCGGGGCAGGTACATAGAACCCAACCCATCTCATGAATCGCTTTGTGTCAGGGCACGTCTTTAGACGTGCCGTAACCATGTCGAAAATACCGGGCTTCAGCCCCTGAGGGCCTCTCTTTGCAGGGGTTAAAAGCCCTTGATCCTGCAGCCTGGGGCACCGAGATCGAGCCGCGCAGCGGCGGCGAGGAAGTGAGCCCGGGGCGCGAGCCCGATCTGAAGCCTCGGCTGCCGCGCCATCGTTCCAAATGTAAACGCGCCATGAATTTCCTGGTGAAAATTGACCAATAATCTAGTGTGCGGTTGCGCCCGCCTTCCATTCCCGGCCCATCGGTGATAGTTTCGTTCTCTAAAACCCATGGCCACTCTTACCCCTGAACAGCCGATGGTAAGCCCGCGCGCGGCCGACGTAAGCAACAACAACGTCTATGACCTCATCGTGGTGGGCAGCGGACCTGCCGGACAAAAAGCGGCAATCTGCGCTGCCAAGCTGCGCAAGAAGGTAGCCATCATTGAGCGCAAGCGCACCATCGGCGGCGTCTGCGTGCACACCGGCACCATCCCCAGCAAGACTTTTCGCGAAGCCATCCTTTATCTCAGCGGGTTGCGGCAACGCACGTTTTACGGCCGCGGCTACGCGCTGAAAGACCAGATCTCGATGCAGGACCTCGTCTTCCGCTCTGACACCGTGATGGCGCGCGAAATCGAGGTGATCAAGGCCCAGCTACGGCGCAACCGCGTCACCGTCTTCGAGGGCGACGGGCGCTTTCTGGATGCCCACACCATGGAAGTGGCCAGCGACGACGGCGTGACCCTGCTGCGCGGGCAAAACTTCGTGATCGCATGCGGCACCCGCCCGGCGCACGACGCGCAGATCCCTATCGACGGCAGACGCATTTTCGATTCCGACCAGGTCCATGACCTGCCCGAGTTGCCCCGCGAGCTGATCGTGGTCGGAGCCGGCATCATCGGACTGGAATATGCCTCCATGTTCGCCGCGCTGGGCGTGAAGGTCACGCTGCTGGACCAGCGCCCGACGCTGCTCGATTTCGTCGACCGCGAGATCGTCGAGAGTCTGTGCTTCCAACTGCGGCAGCTCGGCACTGTATTTCGTCTGGGCGAAAAAGTCGTCTCCGTGGGCTTTGACGAAGACCGCGACCGCGTCTTCGCCATGCTGGAAAGCGGAAAGAAGGTCCAGGGAGAAGCGCTGTTATATGCGGTCGGGAGGCAGGCCAACAGCGACCAGCTCAATCTCGAGTCAATCGGACTGGTGCCCGACGGCCGCGGCAAGCTCATCGTGGACGAAAACTTCCAGACCGCCATCCCTCACATCTATGCGGCCGGCGACGTGATCGGATTTCCCGCCCTCGCCAGCACTTCGATGGAGCAGGGAAGACTGGCCAGTTGCCACATCTTCGGTGTTCCCGGCAACATCCCGCCCAACCTGATTCCGTACGGCGTCTACACCATCCCGGAAATCTCCATGGTGGGAGCGACCGAAGAGCAGCTTACCCGCGACAAGGTCCCCTACGAAATCGGCATCGCACGCTATGCCGAACTGGCCAAGGGACAGATGCTGGGCGACGACCAGGGATTCCTGAAACTCATCTTCGATCCTTCCAGCCTGAAGCTGCTGGGAGTTCACATCATCGGAGACCGCGCCGCCGAAATCGTGCACATTGGACAGGCGGTGCTCGCGCTGGGAGGGACGATGGAATACTTTCGCGATACCGTGTTCAACTATCCCACATTGGCGGAGGCCTTCAAGGTGGCCGCCCTCGATGGGCTCAACAAACTCTAGCAGGGGCAGGAAAGAGCTTTATGCCATTCATAATTGTCATCCCGAGCGCCGGGGTCCCCATCACGCGCCGGTTTTGCGCGTGATGGGGTGGTCGAGCGCCCGCTTTTCTTCTCCGACCCGCTTCGGGTCGGGTGGGCGCGAGTCGAGGGATCTGCTTTTCGACACTTGCCATGACGCTGGATCAATTTCGCGAATCGCTGCAACACGACGAACCGCCTGCCGGCCTGGACTTTGCGCTCACCGGCTTGTGGTGGGACGCCAAGGGCGACTGGACCAAGGCCCACGAATCGGCTCAGCAGGATGAAGGCCCGCGCGGAGCCTGGGTTCACGCCTACCTGCATCGCAAAGAAGGCGACGCCGGCAACGCAGCCTATTGGTATGGCCAAGCCAAGCGGCCGGTCGCTAACGGCGCGCTCGCGGACGAGTGGCTGGAAATCGTGACCGCGTTGCTTAAGTCCTAGCAACGATGCTGAAGAACTCTCTTCACCTAGTGGCTTTGAAAAGGCGCACCTTCAGGTGCGCCGGGCAGGTTCCTTATCTTTGTCATCACGAGCAACGGACCTGCTGGGGCAGGTTGAAACAGGAATGACAAGTCTGCAACAGCGTCGGTTAAGTCCTTTGTTTGCGTTTTTGTCATTGGGAGCGGGCTTTAGAGGCTGCTGGAAAGGTTTTTCTT
The DNA here is from genome assembly GCA_963791975.1 of uncultured Acidobacteriaceae bacterium. GTDB lineage: Bacteria > Acidobacteriota > Terriglobia > Terriglobales > Acidobacteriaceae > Bog-257. The sequence continues at coordinate 384,910 of CAWBUJ010000003.1, forward strand.
GGAGTCGGCTTTGTCGGCTTTGAAGGGGCGCAGCTTTAGCTGCGCCGTACAAGTCCTCTATTTTTTCATTCGGAGCGGACTTTAGTCCGCGACGAATCTGCTTTTCTGTCTTCGCCAGGATACAAATCCCCTACCCTCCGCCCACAAAGTGCACAATCTCTAACCGATCGCCGTCCTTAAGCGTCGTCTCCGTCCACTGCGCCCGCGCCACAATCTCGCGATTCAGTTCCACTGCGACGCGATCGCCCTTCATTCCCAGTTGCTCGATTAACTCCGCCAGCGACAGCGGCGCTTCGTACGTCTTCTCGCGGCATTGATGAACAAGTGCATGCAATCAATGTAAATCAGTTTTGGGTTCCGTAAGAGTAGGTGGTCTGTTCCGATCAATTCCAGCGCACCGCTTCAATCTGGGTGCCCCGTTCCAACCCGGTTTTGGCTAGGGCGCAGCAGAGGACCTTGTGTGGGCGAGCGGCTGTTTTGATCTGGCTGGAGGACCCAGCGCCGTATGCGCGAAAGAGCTTAGCCCAGCGCTTCAGCGCTGGGTGCGCGCGAGTGAAGAACCCGAGTCCCGTAGGGACGGCAGAGCTTTTTTACGAGCCGCGCAGCCGGCCCGCGCCGGTCTTGCGCGTGATGGGGTGGAGCAGCACCGGCGACACGGGGGGAGCCGACCCAACTCCTGTGCGCTGGGTCACAGACAAGCTTCCCCGCCATGCGCTAGGCTGCGCTCCAGGGTCGTTGTTCTGTCTCCGCTGGACAGGCAGCCCGAGTGGCGCGCGGCTCCGCGAGTAGAGACCCGCAAGTAAATAAACACCGGCAGGTCGGTCGTCTATGAAACGAGCCCTGCGTCCAGGTCCACGGAGACCTGACGCGGGGCTTTTGCTTTTGAAGGCAACTCGAAACCGGAGAGGTGAAACGTGGACGGAACTTTTTACATTTGTTATCCCGAGCGAGGGCCAGCCCAGGAACGCATCCAGCCCGCTTTTGGCTGGAGGCGCTGGCTGGGCCCAGTCGAGGGGTCCCTATGAGCAATCTCCACTCTATTTGTCATCCCGAGCGACGAGCGCGGCGAGGAGTCGAGGGACCTGCTGTTCGGCGTCATGGAAAAACTCGGCACAACAGGTCCTTCGACTCCGCGCCCGCCCGCCCCGCACCGCCGGCGGGTCGGAGAAGCCGCGCGGTTGCTCGCTCAGGATGACAGAACGCGATAGCTGCTGGTAGATACCACAAACCCCCGACCCTCGAGAAATGAGACTGAGATGTCAGACATCGTAGATCGCAGCCCTGCCGGCGAAGCAGCCGGCAGCCAACCTCCCACTCCGTCAGACACAGGTATTCTTGTGTCTCCCACAACGTCAGACATCAACCTCACCGAAGGCTCCGGCCAGGCCTGCGCCAGCCACGCGCCGCAAGAAAAGCAGGTCCCTCCGCTCGGAGTAAACTCCTCGGTCGGGATGACAGCAATTCTGGCGACGAGCGAAGAGCCAAGGAGCCCGCGAACAAAGCGATCGCCGACCTCGGCGAAAGCGCGCATCGCGCGCCCCGCCGTCAAGCTATGCCGCCACGTCATGGGAGACGGCGTCTACTGCCAGGTTCCAGCCCTCAGCGGACGCCAGTACTGCTACCGCCATCTGCTCCTGCGCGGCCAGCAGATGCGCATGGCCCGCGCCATCGCCGAGCGCCGGCCCTACCACCTGCTGCTGCCTCCGCTCGACGACATGCACGCCGTGCAGGCGGCGCTGGTCCACGTCACCGCCGCCATGAACGCCGGGCTACTGGAACGCGGCCGCGCCGGAATGCTGCTCTATGCCTTGCAGCAGGCAGCCAACAATCTGCGCTTCCTCGCCCAGCTCGAAGCCCAGGCCAGCTCCCAATCCCAGCCCCAGCCCCAATCCGACGTCGCCGCCGCCGACCCGCAGCCACCTGCGTCGGCCGCGCCCCAGCGCGTCGTCCACCAGTATCCCGAATTCGAAACGGAGTTTGCACTCCCACCCGGTCTGGACCTGACCCAGTCGCCGCAGGTGGCGTTTCCTCCTCCGCCGCAGCAGGCTGGAGACCCTTGGGCCAACTTCACCGCCCCTCAGCAGAAACCCAAGCCCCGCTGGACCAAGGAAGAAATCGAGCTGGAGGAACTGGACGACCGGCGGCTCCAGATGAGCGAGGATTGCTATATCGAGCAGTGCCGGAAAGTGCACGCCAAGATCGAAAAAACGGTCGCCGTCGAGATGCGCCGGAAGCGCGAAGCGGAGTGGGAGGCGGAGGCGGCTCGCCGCAACGCCAAGGAGGAGGAAAAAGCGCAGCGCTGGGCCAGCATGGACGCCGCCCAGCAGCGGGCCTATTGGGAAGGCGTGGCGGACGCGCATGAAACGGCGGAGCGCGACCGGCGGCAGGAAGCGGCCCAGGCGAAGCGTCCCGCGGCTCGCGCAGGCAACCAGGCCGAGACCGCAGGGACGAGCAAACTGCCCGAAACTGAGGCCGCTAAGTGAGGGAAACAAAGCAGTTACTTGTAAACCATTGGGGATCAGCAGGTTGGAGGGAAAAAGTTTGTAATCGCATGATTCTAAACAACCGGGAGGGGGGAGGGGGAGTTATCAGTTAGATAATACAGTAGTCAGTAGCCAGTAGTCAGTAGTCAGTAGCCAGTGGTCAGTAGCCAGCCGGCGAACGCGGTGCCTTAGCTAAGTGCTAACGGCTAACGGCTAAGTGCTAAGGGCTAACTGTAACTGCTAACGGCTAACTGCTGACCCGGGTTAAACTGGTTGCCCGAAACTCGAAGCTCATTCTGAGGAGTCAACCATGGCAGTCAAACCAATTCCTGAGGGTTATCACACCGTGACGCCGTACCTGACGATCGCAGACGCCGTAGCCCAGATCGATTTTCTGAAGCGCGCTTTTGGCGCCGAGGAAAAATACCGGCACAGCGATGACAAGGGCAATGTCAGCCATGCCGAAGTACGTATCGGCGATTCGATGGTCATGATCGGGCAGGCGCGCGACCAATGGACGCCTCAGACCGGCTAACTTCTACCTCTACGTCGAAGACGTGGATGCGCTTTACAAGCGCGCCGTCGCGGCGGGAGGCAAGTCCTTGCGCGAACCCACGAATGAAGCCTACGGCGATCGCTGCAGCGGCGTGGAAGACCCTCAAGGCAACCAGTGGTGGATTGGGACCCACGTCGAAGACGTTTCGCCGGAGGAAATCAAGCGCCGTTATGAGAAGCTCGCCGCGGCCGGCGAGTCCAAGTGATCTGGAACACGGGGTTCCCAACGGGGAAATGTAAGGGCGGCTCGCGGCTGTGCTGGGGAGGTGGTAAATGAGCGACATAAAGATAACGGTTGGCGGTGAAGTGGAGGAGGAAGCGGCCCGCAAATTCGTGGATGCCTGGCATCGCGCTCAGCGGGGCGACTCCTTCAGCGAGCGCCATCTGGCGTTCGAGAGTTGGGATACCCTTGCGCGCGTTCTGACCGCGAAGCGACTCGATCTGTTGCGGTACGTTCACCGTCACCAGGTTGCGAGTGTCCGCGCCCTCGCAAAAGCGCTGCGGCGCGACTACAGCAATGTTCACGCGGATGTGCAAGCCTTGTCCGCGGCGGGTCTTCTCGACGTGGGTGAGCGCGGTGTACGAACCGGTTACGATGCGATTGAAACCAGGATTGCGATTTGACGGGGCGAATCGTTTTGTTGCCGCACGGATCGCGACTTCGGGCCACTGACTACTGCCGGACCGGGAGCTCTAATGTGGTCATGCCGACTTTGGGGCTGGAGGGCCGGTGCTATAATTTGCCTTTGCTTCCTCTTCCTCCGCCGGATTTTGAGCGGTCGTATTGTTGTGCCTGCGGAACGGGTGAGGCAGCCGGAAGTACTCATCCGAGTCATTTAAGATCTGAGGTTTTTCCATGTCAGGCCATTCCAAATGGGCAACCATCAAGCATAAGAAGGGCGCGCTGGATGCCAAGCGCGGCAAGATTTTCACCCGGCTAATTAAGGAAATCACCATCGCCGCCAAAAGCGGTGGCGATCCCGAGAAAAATCCCCGGCTGCGCGGCGCAGTCGCCGCAGCCAAAGCGGAGAACATGCCGGCTGACAACATCAAGCGCGCTATTCAGCGCGGCACCGGCGAGTTGCCCGGCGTCTCCTACGAAGAAATCACCTTCGAAGGTTACGGTCCCGGCGGAGTTGCGATTCTGGTCGAAGTTTCCACCGACAACCGCAACCGCACGGTGAGCGAGCTGCGCCACGCCTTCTCCAAGAATGGCGGCAACATGGGTGAGGCCGGTTCCGTTGCCTGGATGTTCCATAAGAAGGGCGACATCCTCATCCCGAAAACGGCGGCCAAGGAAGACGACCTGATGAACATTATTCTCGAGGCTGGCGCCGACGACTTGAAGGATGACGGCGACAGCTGGGAGATCCTGACCGATCCCGCGGTTTACGAAACCGTGCTGGAGGCGGTGAAGGCCGCGGGCATCAAGCCCGACGTTGCCGAAATTGGTATGGTTCCGCAAACCTATACCAAGCTCGAAGGACATCAGGCGGGCACCATGATTCGCCTGCTCGAAGCGCTGGAGGACTCCGACGACGTCCAGCATGTGTACTCGAATTTCGACATCGACCAGAAGCAGTTGGAAGAAGTGGCGGGATAGCGACGTTCCATATCCAGCCAGCTAACTCGTGCGACGGCCGCTCACGGCAGCGGCCTTTTTTGTTTTTTTGCAGATTTTTTGTCGCCGCATTTGCCCGTCGCGGGGCATTTACAATTGAGCCCAGCATGAAGTTCCTCCGCATCGCGCTGTCCCGCACAACTGCAACCGTAGTAATCGCGTTGATGATGTCCTCCGTCGCTTGCAGTAAGCAGGAGTCATCATCGTCCGCTTCGTCGGCCGAGATGAAGACCGCGGCTGCGAGCGCTCCTGCAACTCCCGCTCCGGTTGCAACTGCTGCTATTGCCGACAACTCTGCGCCCAAGCCCGACATCAACGGCAATCACGTGATGCAGTACGTAAAGGAAGTGGTTGCGTTTGGCTCGCGTCCCGATGGCAGTCCAGGACACGCGAAGCTGGAAGAGTACATTCTCTCCAAGCTTAAGGGCGTCGATGTCGAACAGGACAAGTTCGTCGCGCAAACTCCGGTTGGCAAGTTCGCGATGGACAACATCATCGCCAAGTTTCCCGGACGCAAAGATGGCATCATCGTTGTCGCCGGACATTACGATACGAATTACCCGCTGCCGAAAGCTTACGTCGGCGCCAACGATGGCGGTTCTTCCACCGCTCTGTTGCTGGCCCTCGCCGACCAGTTTCGCGGCAAGGAGCGCGACGGTTACAGCGTGTGGCTGGTTTGGACCGATGGCGAAGAGGCGTTCGTAAACTGGACTGCGACTGACAGCGTTTACGGCACCAGGCATCTCGCGCAGAAGTGGCAACAGGACGGAACCGCGAAGAAGATCAAGGCGTTCCTGCTGGTCGATATGCTCGGCGATAAGGACCTCGACATCCAGAAGGAAACCAACTCAACTCCGTGGTTGAGCGACCTGGTCTATCAGGCGGCAACCAATCTCGGCTACCAATCGCACTTCTACGAGTTCTCCGCCGCCATCGAGGACGACCATCTTCCCATGCTGAAGATCGGCATTCCGTCGGTGGACATCATCGACCTGGATTACGGCTACAACAACGTCTATCACCACACCGTGCAAGACACGATCGACAAGCTGAGCCCGCAGTCGTTGGCGATATCTGGAGATGTCGTCCTGGAGACGATCAGGCTTTTGGATGCGCGCTGACGGTTTGCTGTCTCAGACCGATGAGGATGTAAAGAGCGACATCATTTACTCCATCATGAACGACCCATCCAAGCTCGTACGAATCGCCATTGCAGGCCGCAGTCTCATAATTGCCGGACCGGGAGATATTACGCGCGAGCAAGCCGATGCCATCGTGAATGCCGCCAACTCGTCGCTTCTTGGCGGAGGTGGCGTTGATGGCGCCATTCATCGCGTTGGAGGCCCGGCGATTCTCGAGGCGTGCAAACAGGTCGTTGAGCGCATCGGTCGGCTTCCTGCTGGACAAGCTGTCGCAACGCCTGCTGGACGATTGAGCGCGCAATATGTCATTCACACCGTCGGCCCTTTCTGGAGCGGTGGAAATCGCGGCGAAGCGGCGACATTAGGCAATTGTCATCGGGAATCCATTCGTGTTGCGGATGAGTTGCAGCTCACCTCCATCGTGTTTCCTGCGATCTCGACTGGAGCTTACGGTTATCCGGTCGACCAAGCTTCACGGGTTGCAGTAAGCAGCGCCGCCGAAGCACTCACCAAAGCTGCCTATGTTAGCGAAGTCCGCTTCGTGCTGTTCGACGGCGAGACCTTCGAACATTACGCAGCCGCGGCGCGCGCTCTCGAAGGGCAAGTCTGATGCTAGCCAAACCTCTGTGGCGAGAACGGCGCAAGATCGAGAGCGGTCAACTGACCAGCGAGCAGCTCGGTCATAAGCTTCGCCGTAATCGGCGCCAGCAGAATGCCATCGCGATAATGTCCGGTAGCGACGAAATATCCCGCCATGCTGCTCGCTCCCATGATCGGAAGTCCGTCGGGCGTTCCTGGCCGCAATCCAGCCCAGGCTTCGTGGATCCGCATCTGGCCGATTGCAGGCACAACCTTCTCGGCTGCGCGATGCAGGCATTGCACGACTTCGGGATCCACCCGCTTGTCGAAGCCTGCTTCCTCAACCGTTGCACCCAGAACGATCCGTCCGTCGCTTCTCGGGATGATGTACACCTCGGGCGTGCGAATGGTGAACTGAATCAGCGGTCCGGAATGATGATCGGTCACGGGAACAACGCAGAGCATCTGCCCTTTCACCGGCCGCGTCGGCGCGCCGAAGGGCTTGATCTGAGCAGCCCACGCTCCGGCGCAGTTCACCACCGCTCCGGCTGCGTAAAACGACTTCGCCGTGCGAACTCCGGTGGCTCGGCCGCCAAGAACAGCGACCTCGGTCACAGCCGATCCGGTGGCGAAGTCTGCGCCTGCGTTCCTGGCGGCTTTCTCCAGCGCGCTGCCCAGCTTGCGCGGATCGACGCTGCGTTCGGGCAGCAAGTAAGCGCGTCCGCGCAGCGCTATCAAGGGCTCGATGCGAGAAAGCTCATCATCGTCGAGAGCACGAGCGCCGGCGCAATTCGGCATCTCGTTCGTCTCGAGGAAAGCGATCGTGCCGTTATCGCGAAGGTCCGTGGACTCGAAAGCCTCCTCGCGCAGTTCGCGGGCGAATTCGGGATACATGCGCGCGCTGGCGGCGATCATGTCTGCCATCGCAGGTGGATTATGCGGATCGCAGTGCGCGATCATGCCGCCAGCAGCATGCGTCGCTTCGCGCGCAGGCTCGCTCTTTTCCACCACCAGCACACCGACGCCGTTACGCCGCAAGCGCCATGCCAGCGAGAGTCCAATGACGCCTCCGCCGATGATGACAACGTCCCAGGTCTTCACAGTTCGATTGTAGTAGAGAGTCGGAGAGGCGTATTCCTGCAATGCGGTTTGCCCGCTCCCCGAGGATTTGCGGATTGGGATTCATTGACAGGGACGTATCGCTCCCCCAGAATTGAAGAAACGGTAGAAAGGAAGTATTGATGTTATTAGAAGAAGCTGAGAGTAGACGTCTCGACGAATCTCCCGTCGAGCCCGTATCGCGACAGGGCGAGATTCTGAAGTACGTATTGCTGGCGATCGCCGCTATCTACATCGTCGCGTCGCTGTACCTGTTGTATGACATGCGCAACCGCATGACTGCCATGGAGCAGAAGCAGCAGACGCTGGAGACCGCTCAAGCCGAACTGAATAATCGCATCCACGCGACTTCCTCGGAGTTCAAGCAGGAACTGACTTCGCAGGTCGGCCTGACCAAGCAGGAAATGGCGCAACGCGCCGCGGATTTGGAGCGTCAACAGAAAGCCTCCGCAGCCAAACTGGCCGCCGCCCAGAATCAGCAAGGCCAGCAGATCGCTGCCGTTAACAATGAGGTCAGTGGAGTTAAGAGCGAGGTGGGCTCTGCCAAGACCGATATCCAGAAAACGCAGACCGATCTCGCCGCGACCAATGCCAAGCTGGAGCACGCCATGGGTGACCTTGGCGTGCAGAGTGGGCTGATCGCTCACAATGCCAGCGAGGTGGAAATGCTGAAGCGCAGAGGAGAGCGTAACTATTACGACTTCACTTTGCAGAAGAACGCGCGCACTCCGGTTTCCACCATCAGCCTGCAACTGAAGAAGGTGGATCCTAAGAAGAGCAAGTTCACCATGAACGTGATCGCCGACGATCGCACCATCGAGAAGAAGGACCGCACCCTGCTGGAGCCATTGCAGTTTTACACAGGTCGCGATCGCATGCTCTACGAGGTGGTGGTATTCAGTGCCACCAAGAACAGCATCTCGGGTTACTTGAGCACGCCGAAGACGGCTCCGACGCCGGTTACGCCGTAGAGTCCGGAGCGGACTGTTGCGATGTACGACTGGACGCTTTGGCGTGGTTGTTTGATGAACGGAGTACGTGGCAGCTATTTAGGCGGTGCGCTCTTTTCCCGGAGGATGATCGGCTTCTGATCGTAGGCTTCGATGGTTACGTTCAGGTCCTTGCGTGCGTCGAATTGTTGTTTGGTCACCGGAAACGATACCAGCACGGTGCCTTTCTGCTCGGCGCCGGGCGCGATCTTCGTCTCCACCACCAGCGGTTGCGTGGCGTGATCCTTGAGTTCGGGATAGGCCATGAAGTAACGGTCGTAATCGCTCGGCGAAGCCGCATCGTCGGAAAGGTCCTGATCGGTCTTCAGGTTCGCGGTGATCGACTTGATGTATAGCGTCCGGTCGCCAACGTTGCGCAGGGTCACCTGCAACAGCACCATGCCGTTGGTCATGTTGGCTGGTTCGGAGAAATAAACCGCGTCGATGCCTCCTTGAGCCACGGGTTTCGCGCGAAACAGGAATGCGATGATGCCTACTACGATAGCGACGACCACCAACGCAATGACAACAGGTGCGACGGGAGGCAGAGTGCGCTTGGCGCTGTCGAACTCTTCCGTGATGGGAACGTGTCCGGCGTCGTATTGCGGCGCGGCCGGTTTGCGAGGAGGTTTGTTGTCAGCCATCGATTGCTCCAAAGGCGCGATGCAGTAGGAGAAGGAAAACCTAGAGCGTGTTCCAAGAGTCGATTTGTATCAGGGCACGGCTTCAGCCGTGCCGTAGGAGTTTACGAAGGACATGGGCTTCAGCCCCTGTTTTCAGCGGCTAAAGCCGTTTCCTTCCCGTCGCAGTGGCGGCACGACTGGAAGTCGTGCCCTGATACAAACCTGGTTCGGGACTATTCTTGAATCACGTTCTACCCACTATCCACCGTACGCATGCTTCATCGCCTTGCGAAATTCTTTTTCCGGCAGCGTGTTCAGAACGTCCTTTGGCGTAAGCCACGCACGCCGCGCCTGAAGGATGCCATACTTGATTTTCTCGAAATGCGAAGTGTGGTGCGCGTCGGTGTTGATGACAATTTTTACTCCGCGCTCGCGGGCCATGCGCAAATGTACGTCATTCAAGTCCAGCCGATCGGGATAAGCATTCAACTCCATCGCGACTTTGTTTTGTAATGCCGCCTTCAGCACAGCATCCATGTCGAATGGATAGGCATCGCGGCGCAGCAGCAACCGTCCCGTTGGATGTCCGAGTATGGAGACATTCTTGTTGCCGATCGCACGCAATAAGCGGTCCGTCATTTGCTGCGGCTCCTGATTGAATGCGGAGTGAACGCTGGCCACAACTACATCCATCTGCTCCAGCACTGAGTCGGAGAGATCGAGCTCGCCATCGGCCAGAATGTCCACTTCAATCCCCGCCATGATCGTGATCTCTTTGGTCTGCTCGTTGGCGGCTCGGATGCGCGCGATATGTTCAACCGCACGCTTGTCGTCGAGTCCATTGGCGAAAGCCAGGTTCTTGGAGTGATCGGTAATGGCGATGTACTTGTAACCCCGTTCTTTCGCCGCCTCCGCCATTTCCTCGATGGTGCATTTGCCGTCGGTCTCGACAGTGTGCATGTGGACTTCGCCGCGAAGGTCAGCGGCTGTAATCAGCTTGGGCAACCTGTGCTCGGCAGCGGCCTCGATCTCGCCACAACTCTCGCGCAGCTCCGGAGGAATGGTGTCAAGCTTTAGCGCGCCGTAGATTTCATCCTCGGTGGCTCCGGCGACGCGCTGGTTGTCCTCCAGGCGAAACAGCCCATACTCGTTCAGCGTGTAGCCCATCTTCAGCGCGCGTTGGCGCAAGGTGACGTTGTGGTTCTTGGAGCCGGTAAAGTACTGCATGGCAGCACCGTAGGATTCTGCCGGCAGCATTCTCACGTCCACTTGCATTCCGCTGCGCAGCTTGAAGCTGACCTTGTTGTCGCCTTTGGCCAGTACTTCCTGGATGCCGGGAAAGCGCAGAATCTCCTCGATGAGCCTGCCGCGCATGATCTCGTCGGTGCAGCATCGCCCGGTGATGAGCAGATCGAGGTCGCCAACCGTTTCACGTCCGCGGCGCAGCGAGCCCGCAGGTGTGATCTTCTCGATGCCCTCGATGTGCTTCAGGTGCTCAGTCAACTTCTCCGCGGTGCGGTCGGCTTCGTCGATCAGGAATCGCCCGGTAATGCGACGATAACTCTCGATCGCCTTCAGGATCTTCTGCTCGCTCTTCTCGCTCAGGCGCGGAAGCTCGCGCAGTTTGCCTTCGCGCGCCAGTTGTTCCACGCCAGCGACATCGCTCACCTGGAACGCGCTCCATAACAGCGCAATCGTCTTCGGGCCGAGACCCTGGATCTTCAGCAACTCCAGCATCGACGGACGATACTTCAACAGCAATTGCTGGTGCGGACCGAGTTTTCCGCTGCGGCAAAGCTCCTGGATGTTGGCCGCCATGCCTTTCCCGATGCCGGGAATCTCCAGCAGCCTCTTGGGATCGACTAGCAATCCCGCGACCTGCTCGGGACTGCCTTCAAGGGCTTCGGCGGCTCGTCGATAAGAGCGAATGCGGAAGGAGTCATCGCCATTGATCTCCATCAGGTCAGCGGTTTCGTAGAACACGTTGGCGATGGCTTTGTTGTCCACGCAGAGCACCCGAGCAGAATTGTAATTGAGTCGGTAGGAGCGTGCCGAAGGGTAGGAATCAGCTTGTCAGTTCCTTCTCATACTGCCATGTCTTGCAATTGGCCCTTTCGTCCACAACCAGGGTTATCGTCGCCGCGGCCACTCGCCTCAGCGCAAACAGAAAGCCCAGTCCGACGATGCGGCTGGGCTTCTGCAGCGCCAGCAAGAAATCCTATTGGATCTCGGTTACATTGCCTGCTTGTACTCGATCCTGGTCACGTTACCCGCCTGTGGACCTTTCTGGCCTTCGACGATCTCAAACTCGACTTGGTCACCTTCCTGCAAGCTCTTATATCCGTCATTATTGATCGCGCTGTAATGCACGAACACATCGGGACTGCCATCCTCACGTCCGATAAAGCCAAAGCCTTTTGCGTTATTGAACCACTTCACGGTTCCTTTCAGTCTCACGTTCATCTTCCTCCGGGCAAAGCCCCACAGCATCCCACCCCGAGGATGCTGGTCTTGATTTGCGTCAATCAGGTCGGCCCAGGAAGCCAAGGTCCAGAAGGACAACTTTCCCTGGCGGATCGATGGCAGGCAGGAATTTGGCCTGTTGAACTGCGTAATCCCAGTTTGCTACCGGTTTGTGGTGTTGTCAACCGAGTATATAGACCGGAGCACTGATTTCCAGCGGGGTTGCGTCACTTTTACCGACATGTCGATATCATGTTGTTGTTATTTGTAAGCTGCGTTCTTACGGCGGAACAGGCGAGCTTATCCGACCGGAAGGTTGCCAAGACTCGCCAGCCAAAGCACTCCCGCGATGGTCTTGCCGTCTTGAATCTTTCCCGATCGGACCATCTTCACCGCCAGCGACAGGGGCATCAGTTTCCAGGTGATAAATTCGTCCGCCTCGGGACGGGCTTCTCCGGCGGTCAACCCTTGGGCCAGATAAATCGTCATGGTCTCGTCGAGAAAGCCGGGGCTGGGATAGAAGAACAGGGCCCGCGACCATCTCTTAGCGCGATATCCGGTCTCCTCCAGCAACTCGCGCTTGGCGCCGATGAGCGGCTGCTCTCCCGGATCGAGGCTTCCGGCCGGAAGCTCCCAGAGGTACTTTCCGGCGGCATGGCGATACTGACGCTCCAACAGCACTCGCGGATCGCTCGACTCGCCATCCACCGCGAGGATGACCACGGAACCGCCGTGACGGACCACATCGCGCCGGACCACCACGCCCTCGGGCTCTTTGACCCGATCTGTACTGACGCGAAAGACCGGTCCTGCGAAGACGGTCTTCGCCGAGAGAACCTGCGGCTGTTTTCTTGCTGGCGATTGCTTCTTCGCCCGAGATTTGCGGGTAGCGACCTTCCTGGTTGACATGGTCTATCACTATAAGCCAGCTCCAGAAAGTTGTCGCAGCGCCCTTGATCGGACCATCGATCTGCTATTCTGCCTGCCGTGCCAAGGAAGCAGCCTACATTGCGAGCGATGACGGTCAGCATCGTCGGCGCCGGCAATCTCGGAACGGCCCTTGCGATGACTTTGCCGGCAGCAGGATGCGACGTGCGCTTCATTGCCACTCGACCTGGCGCAGCCGGATCTCCGCAGGTGAAGGCGCTCGTGCGGAAGGTCCAGGCGCAGCCGGTCGAACTCGGCAGCAGTCCAACGCTCGACACCAGCCTAATATGGCTCACGGTACCCGACGACTCTATCGCCCATGTTGCACGCCAACTCGCAGGCACGCAGGTCTGGAAGGGAAGAATTGTTTTTCACTCCAGCGGGGCGCTCACCAGCGAAGAGCTGGCCCCGCTGCGTGCACGAGGCGCGAGGGTCGCATCTGTCCATCCCATGATGACCTTCGTGCGCGGTTCAGTGCCGGACATGTCGGGAGTGGCGTTCGCCGTCGAAGGCGACGCTGCGGCTGTGCGCGCAGCAAAGGACATCGTCGAGCGGCTGGGCGGGCACGTCTTTTCCATCAAGAAACGGAACAAAGTGCTGTATCACGCTTTCGGCAGTTTCGCTTCGCCACTGGTGATTGCGCTGCTGGCGTCTTTGGAGCAGGTGGCGAAGGCGGCCGGCATCCGCAACGATGACATCAAGGCGGTCATGCTTCCTCTGCTACGGCAAACCTTGCGCAACTACCGTGAGCATGACGCCGCGTCCGCTTTCAGCGGTCCACTGGCCCGCGGCGATGTCGCCACCGTGCGAAAGCACCTCGATGAACTGAAGAAAGTACCTGAGGCGCGTGAGGCGTATGTCGCCCTTGCAAAGGCGGCGGTGAAACAATTACCGGTGAAGAACAGGAAGGCGCTGATTCAAGAACTGGACGCCGCGAAGCGAGACGCCATCAAGCTTCCTACCACCCGGTAAATAAATGCCCCATCTTCTCTTTCTTGGTACGCAGGTAGGCTTCGGAGTGCTCGTAGGGCTCGACTTCGGCTGACACCCGCTCCACCACCTTGATTCCGGCAGCTTCGACGGCGGCGACCTTGTCGGGATTGTTGGAGATGAGCCGCACCTGTTTCACTCCAAGCTGACGCAAGACTTCAGAGGGCAGCTTGTATTCGCGATAATCGTTGTCGTAGCCAAGCTCGACATTGGCCTCTACCGTATCGAAACCTTTGTCCTGAAGCTCGTAAGCCTGGAGCTTGGCCATAAGCCCAATGCCGCGGCCCTCCTGCTGCTCGTAGATCAGGATGCCGGCGCCAGCATCGGCGATCATGGAAAGTGCCAGTTCAAGCTGCTGACGGCAATCGCAGCGCATGGAACCGAAGACGTTGCCAGTGAGGCACTGCGAGTGAATACGGACCAGCGGCGCAGCCGAATGGATGTCGCCCATGACCAGAGCAACCACTCCCTCACTGCGACGCTCCAGTTTGCCAGCGTGGACCAACTGGGCAGCCTGTTGCGGCGCAACATCTTCGGGCAACACCTTCGGCTGGCCCTCGAAGCCGTAGATACGGAACGTTCCCCAGCGCGTGGGGAAGTTCGCCTCGGCCACTTTTCTTACCTTCAAACCGCTCACACTTCGATTATAAGCTGCTGCAAGCGAGCCGGATGTTCGCCCGTCACATACGGACAGGTCACAAAGCACAGAGAAAGAGCGCCAATTGCGATGTGCAGGTTCGTACGGCTTGGTCGTGCTTACCCGCGGGATGAGAAAACACCATGTGATCACCGCCTCTTTTCCGAACCAGAACCGCTGACCTCGGACAACTCGAAGACCGGATAGTCGGCGGCGATACTGGCAAAGGCCTGCACGTCCGATCCGGCAGGAACAGGGAAGTAGCGCTGCACGGTGGTTCGGAAGCGATCAAGGTAAGCCTTTAGCAAGGGCGGTTTCTCCGCCTCCGGAATTGCGCGCAACCGGAAGCTATGGCGGAACCTTCCTTTCCTCAATGTCACCTCGCCGGCAGCTTCGGCGTTGCGCACCCATTGCGTCCTTCCCCGAGGAGCCACCAGGAAGCGTTTTCCGTCCATTTCCAACAGGTCAATGGGTGTCGAGTAGAGTTTGCCGCTTTTGCGTCCTCGCACCTGAAGCAGGTAGTTATGCTTCAGTCCGAGTCCCAAGCCGACCAGCAAGCCGAAGAATCGGTTGAAGGCGCGCTCCACCGAAGTCGGCTTCTGGAATGCGGGCGGGTTTGGCTTGGTTTCCATGCTGGCCATTCTATTTGACCACGCGCGTACAGCGGGTCTCTCGGGCTACTAGCCGAATAGTACTTTGCTATGCTGCATTTACGTCGATTTTGTTGCATCTGTGCAGGTTTGTGTTGCATTTGCGACGAGGGCGCATTGTAGTCACCTGGGGTCTGGGATAGGATTCGGCTCAGGCTCATTCCCGCCAAAGTTAAGGAACATCCATGAAGATTTTGTTTACAGGTTTGTTGATGGTCAGCGCTCTAGCTACGCCCCTAGTGCTGGGCGCCGCGACTCAGGACAAGGCGAAGACCCCGGATTCTCCGATTTACGTCCTGACGAATGACGACGGCTTGCTGCATAACTATGTCAGCTTCTTCGAGGCTGGAGTTACGCAAGGCTCGCCGACGCTGACCTTCCAGGCCTCTACCGGCACCATCGGCAAGGGAATCGCTGGCGGGTTCTTCGCGTCTCCGCGCGTAAACCTGTTGCCCGACAGTTCCGCTCAATGCGTCTACGCCTCGAATGCCGGGACCGGCGACATCTCGGGTATCAACCTACAGACGCGAAACTTTGCCGGGGTGTTTCCGGCCTCGCCGACGGATGCCGGTGACGCCAACGGCATCGGCCTGGTTCTCAATGCCGACTATCTTTACGCTGGATACACAACTTCGAGCACTATCGCCACGTTTGCCGTGCTGCCGGGATGTCAGCTGTCCTTTTTGAGCGACATTTCTGTCGCCGGCTTGAACGGCGGATCAGTCGCCGGCATGGCGTTGAGAGGAAACATGCTGGTGGTGGCTTACGCCGACGGCTCCATCGAATCGTTCAACATCGCCAATGGGACGCCGATGTCGAATGGGGACGAGCAGAACGCCACCGGATATTCCAGCGCCTACCTTCCTGAGGGAGTGGACATAACCCAGGATGGCCACTTCGCCATCTTTGGCGACTCCGCCGTGCCCACGACGGTGGAAGTTTCGGACATCTCCTCGGGCAAGCTGACCACGACCGTGCAATACACGGTGGGGACCGTTACCAACGCTGTGGGCCCGGGCCTCAGTTCGACCAACGTGCGACTCAGCCCGGATGAGTCGCTGCTTTACATGAGCAACAGCGATGGGGGCACAGTCTCGGCGGCCTTCTTCGACAAGCGGACTGGCAGGGTGACTCGGGGCTGCACCTCGCCCACGCTTCGTGAGTTCTACAACCCGTGGGGTTACGTGGGCTCGCTGGCTACCCGGGACACCACTGGCACAGGCGGGCTGCTCTACGTGGCCGAGTTCGGCTTCACGTCATCGTTCATAGGGATGGTTGAAGTTCGATCGGACGGCGCGACGTGCACGCTGTCGGAGGCATCGACTTCTCCGGTCATCGACCAGCTCAGTGATGGTTTGTTGTCGATCCAAGTGTTTCCACCGCGGCCATTCTAGCGGCGTTGGCTTTCGAGAATTTGGGGAGTGTAAGGAATGCGATCCTTGTTGCGATTTGTTTCAATTGTTCTTATCTGCGGAATTTCGCTGGTCAGCGCCTCGGCGCAGCCGGGAATCTGTCCCCTGCGTCCCAAAGCGGGCGACACGGTCACCAATCCGCTGAACCTGTACAGCCAGAACGGCGTTCTGAGCCTGGACCTCAATCTGAAAAATGCGGCCGATTCCAGCGGGTTCATGCATTATTGCTACGTCTACAGCTACCAGGGCCAGCAGGTCGAGGCTCCTACTCTGCGCCTCTATCCGGGCGACCAGCTCATTCTGAACCTCACCGACACTATTAAGGCGCCTTATGGCAACACACGGATGGGGAAGATGCATGGTTCCATGAAGATGGCTGGCGGCAAGGCTTCTGACGATCCGTGCCACGGCACCGAGGTGTTGCCGTCGTCCACCAACTTGCACTTCCATGGCCTGAACGTTCCGCCGGTTTGTCACCAGGATGAGGTTGTCAACACGTTGCTTCAGTCCGGGGACCCGCCGTTCCAATATTCCATCCAGATCCCGCCCAACGAACCGTCGGGGCTGTACTGGTATCACCCGCATCCGCACGGATTCACTACCAGTCAAGTGATCGGCGGCGCTTCCGGAGCTCTGGTCGTGGAAGGCAACAATCCGCTGACCCAGGACTTGAACGAACGTATCCTGATTCTGCGGGAGCAAGTCAAGACCGGTCCGGCGCGCGATCCCGACGCCAATACCCAACTGACGTTGAACTTTGTGCCCGCTATCTATCCCGAGGATGCTCCTCCCAATATCATCAATGTCCAGCCGGGAAAGCAGGAATACTGGCGCTTCCTTAATGCCTCGTCCAAGCAGTTTGCCGCTTTGCAACTGCTGTACGGCACGACTGCGCAACAATTGGAAGTAATCGAGGTGGACGGGGTCACCCTGCAAGCCCCGGTTTACCAGTCGATCATCTACGTACCGCCGGCGGGTCGGGTGGAGTTCGTCATTCCCGGCCTGCCCGCAGATCAGACTGGCACGTTTCTGACCCTCGGCTACGACACAGGTCCGATCGGCGATCCCAACGGCTATCGAATTCTGGCGCAGGTGATGCCAAACGGCACTCAGCAGACGCGTCCGATAACTCATGCCGCGAAACCGCCCGTCTCTCCGCAGCGCTTCTCCGGACTCTATACGCTGGTTCCCACCGCGAGCCGTAAGCTTTACTTTTCCGAGCAGAGCATTGGAACCAACGGCGGTACGCAGTTCTTTATCACGGTTGATGGACAGAAGCCGAAGGTCTTTGCCATGAGCGACCCGCCGGCCATCGTCACCAACACGGGCGCGGTTGAGGATTGGACCGTCGAAAACCGCTCCGGCGAGGTGCACGCCTTCCACATTCACCAGATCCATTTTCTGGTGCTGGCCATCAACGGTGTGCCGGTGCCGAGTCCCGACCTTCAGGACACGATTATCGTGCCCAATTGGACAGGAAGTGGGCCGTATCCCAGCGTCACGCTGCGTATGGATTTTCGCGATCCCAATATCGCCGGGACGTTCGTCTATCACTGCCACATTCTGGACCACGAGGACGGCGGCATGATGGCCAAGATCCAGGTGAACAAGGCCAACTAAGCGTGGTATCTAACTCGTAACCGCGAATGGCTGGGCCTGTGCCTCAGCCATTTTGCTTTGCCGGGTCGCAGAAATGTTACGGTGGACGCGGAGTGCCACGGCAAAGTCCATGACACCGCATCGGTAGGCGGCTCGACTGATTGCTCCGAGGGTTGCGGGAGATTACGCCGTAGGCAGTTCGCCACAGTCCGGTTTTTGATCGACATGCCGGGAAACCCCTTGCTTTGCGGAGGGAAGAAAACGCATAATCCCCGGCATTGGGGGATACAGATGGGCAACTCGCGAAATTTCGGACTCGTGGTTCCACTCGTCATCGGTTTCTCAATGATCGGCGCGGGAGGGCTGACCGCGACGTTGCTGGGCTCTCCCTCAGCCCTTGTCGCAACGAGGCCTTCAGGCAGCAGTCAGGAGCATCCAACAGGCCAGCGGCCGGATCTAGGTTTTGCCGGCGATGTTGTGACTTATCACTACAACATCGAGCGCCAGGGCCAGAACACTCTGGAGACAATTCTTACGCCGTCGAACGTCGATGTCAGCACTTTCGGGAAGATCAACTTCCTTACGACCGACGGCAAGGTGGATGCGCAGCCGCTGTACGCTTACCAGCTTCACATCGGAGCACAGACGCAAAACACGCTCTTCGTGGTTACCGAGCATGGTAGCGCTTATGCCTTCAATGCTGACACAGGCTCGCTCACCTGGCAGGTGTCCGCGATTCCCTCCGGTGAAACCACCAGCGACGACCGCGGCTGTAACCAGGTGACACCCGAGATTGGGATCACCTCCACTCCAGTGATCGACCGCCAGCGAGGCGCCCTGTATCTGGTGGCGATGTCCAAGGATTCGGGCGGCAACTATCATCAGCGGCTGCACGCCCTCGACTTGACCACCGGGGCCGAACTATTCGGTGGGCCGGTTCAAATCCAGGCGACCTATCCCGGAACCGGCGATGGAAGCCAGAACGGCCAGGTCATTTTTGCTCCAGGCCAATATAAGGAACGAGCGGGACTGCTGGAGCTGGGTGGGACGATCTATCTGGCGTTCAGCTCGCACTGCGACTTCCGTCCCTACACCGGATGGGTGATGGCGTACAGCGCCACGACCCTGGCGCAGACGTCGGTCATCGATGTCACTCCCAATGGCAACAGCGGCTCCATCTGGATGGCGGGCGCGGGGCTGGCGGGCGATTACCAGGGCAACATCTACTTCCTTGACGCCAACGGCACCTTCGATACCACTCTCGACGATCAAGGTTTCCCCGTCAATGGCGACTACGGAAACGCCATCGTAAAGCTTTCCGCTTCGCCTAAACTCGCGGTCGCGGACTATTTCAACATGTACAACACCGTGCAGGAGTCGGACGCCGATGAAGATCTCGGCTCCGGGGGAGTGATGGTACTGCCCGACCTGTTCGACAACAACGGACAGGTCCATCATCTGGCGGTGGGAGCGGGCAAGGACGCCAACATCTACGTCGTCGACCGGGACAACATGGGGAAGTTCAATCCCAACAATAACAACGCCATTTATCAGGAACTGGCCGGGGTTCTGCCGCTCGGAGTGTGGGCCAGTCCAGCCTATTTCAACAACACGGTGTATTACGGCCCGGTTGGGAGTCCGCTCAAGGCCTACCCGATCGGTAACGCGATGCTTGCGTCGCTGCCCAGCTCCAAGACGGTTACAACCTTCGGCTATCCGGGAACCTCTCCCGTTGTGTCGGCCAACGGAAGCTCCAATGCGATCGTGTGGGCGGTCGAGAATAATCCCTTAAGCCGGGTCGCAAGCCGGGGGAGCCATCCCGGAAGCAACCCGGCGATATTGCACGCTTACGATGCCACCAATCTGGCAAAGGAGCTTTACAACAGCGATCAGGCGCAGGGGGCGCGTGATCAATTTGGAGTGGGAAACAGGTTCATTACTCCGGTGGTTGTGAACGGCAAAGTCTACTTGGGCACTCCGAAGGGGGTGGCAGTGTTTGGATTGCTGCAGTAGCTCTGACTTAGACAAGGTCATTTCTCTTGCTGCGGCTTCGTGAAAATGCTTTCGTAATCGAAGAGAAAGCGCCGGCAGGGCAATCCAAATCAAAGCCCGATCGGGGATGGGCCTCGCTCTCACCTAGTCCACCCAAGCAGCCTCTATATAATCCATTGCTATTCCAGCCGAGGTGACCGGATGCGACGGTGGATGCTGTATCTAACTTTGTTCAGCGCGTTGGGCTGCGCAATTGCCGTGGGGCAAAGTCAGCCCGCCAGTGACGTAACCCCCTTCGAAAGCATCAGCGCGCCGGCCTTCGTTCTGAACCATGTGCGCGTGATCGACGGGACCGGCGCCGCGGCGCTGGAAGACCAAGTGTTGGTCATCGCGAATGGCAAGATCGAGGCAGTTGGAGCGTCCGGGACCGTCAAGTTTCCGGGGACCTACACCCAGCTGGATCGTACCGGGTACACGGTCATTCCGGGCCTGGTGGGCATGCACAACCATCTCTATTACACAGACTCGATTTCGGTACAGCGCGGCCCCGACGGCAGCCTCGGCGAGCCAGGTCTGTTTGTGATGCAGTTGCCCTATACCGCGCCGCGTCTCTATCTGGCCGCGGGCGTTACTACGATGCGCACCACGGGAAGTGTGGAGCCCTATACCGACCTGAAGATCAAGCGTCGCATCGATGCCGGTCTCATGCCGGGTCCGAAGATCGATTTGACCGCCCCGTATCTGGAAGGGAAGCCGACGCTGTTCGCACAAATGCATGAGCTGACCGGGCCCGACGATGCGAAGCGCCTGGTCGACTACTGGGGCGAGGAAGGCATGACGTCGTACAAGGCGTACATGAACATCACCCGCGAAGAGCTGAGCACGTCGATCCAGGAGGCCCACGCGCGTCACGCAAAGCTTACCGGCCATCTTTGCTCGATGACATGGCATGAGGCGATCGCACTCGGCATTGACGACCTGGAGCACGGCCCGGTCTTCACCGACACCGATTTTGTTGCCGACAAGAAGCCGGATGTATGTCCGCCGGGTGGCTCGAAGAGCTGGACTGCCATCAAAATCGACGGACCGCAGGTGCAGGAGCTCATTCATGATCTGGTTTCGCATCATGTCGCCGTTACTTCAACCCTGCCGGTGTTCGAGGCATTTCTGCCCGGGCGACCCAAGCTGGAGCAGCGGGTGCTGGAGGCCATGTCGGCGGAGTCAGCCAGAAGTTATCTGATCGCCCGGGCCAGGATCCCGATGGACTCGCCTATAACAGGCTTGTACAAGAAGGAGCTGGAATTTGAACTGGCGTTCGCCAAGGCAGGAGGCCTGTTGCTGGGTGGCCCGGACCCAACCGGAAATGGCGGCGTCCTGCCCGGCTTCGGAGACCAGAAGGAAGTGGAACTGCTGGTGGAGGCTGGTTTCACGCCAGTTGAAGCGATCCGGGTCATGACGCTGAATGGCGCCGAGTATCTCGGCCAGCAAGACCACATTGGCAGCATCGCTCCGGGGAAGCAAGCGGATCTGGTGCTCATCAAGGGCGATCCGTCGAAAAAGATTGGCGACATCGAGGCTGTGGAGACCGTCTTTAAGGACGGCGTTGGCTACGACTCGAAAAAGCTTATTGAAAGCGTGAGGGGGCAAGTGGGAATTCGGTAGGGTTCTTCTGCCATCCAACAATAGTTTGAGGTGTGGCGCCGGCGGCGGAACGCTTCGCCATTCACTTCTTCGTTAACTTCATGATCCAGGGGCCGCCTGGGTTCAGGCGAAACTGGCCCGTGGCGCCGGACGGGAGTTCTTCAAACGTCCTCACATAGTCCTCGAATTGAAAGTCAGCCAGCGCCGGATATCGCCAATGCGTAACCAGCGCAACTGCCATGACACAAGTCAGGGCGCCGGCCAGCAGCCGGATAGTCGATGGACGTTGACGCCCCAGCAACCAGATCAGCGTTGCCATCAGGGCGAGCCTGGGAATGTACCAATAACGGAGTCCCAAGCCGGGCCATAAGAAAACGTCCCATTGCCGCACAACCGGCTGCACATTCGGAAATGTGAGCGCGGCCATCAGCACCAGGCCGGCAAAGAAGATGAAGCAGCGCAGCTCGGAAGTTCCGCGCAGAAGTCCGTAGAGGAGTGTGAACAAGGCAACGATCGTAATCAGCAGAGCTACCACCTCAATTGTCTTGGGGGCACTGCTGATTTCGTAGAGGCGATTACGTCCCAGGAAAACCGGCAACACGATTTGCCCGGCAACAATGCGGACGAATTTCTCCGGCGTGGCGCCCAGTGTCGTGTTGAGACGTGTAATTCCGGTGGTGAGCAGGGTCAGTCCCTGGACGAGTGCACAGGCCGCGAGCAGAGAAGCCTGGATCCATCGCCAGCGCGTTTCCGCACGCGGAGGCCTGGCATTCGCTGGCCGGTGAATCAGGAACGGCAGCACAATCCGGGCCAGCACCACAGCCAGTAGAAGCATGCCCGTAGGCGTAGTCAGCCCGTATAGCAACAGCACAACAACATCAAAAATCTTGCCCCATCGCGATGCTGGAGCTTCGGAAACGATAATCAGAAAGGCGAGCACCGCAAGTTGCGATTGTGAGTTGGTGATGTTGGCGTGGACCTCGCTGGCGTCGGGGACCGAGAGAAGCAGCAGAGCCAACATGCAGCGCAGGTAGAGTGGGCCGATGTTCCGCATCCGGCTGGAGACCAGGAACAAGGGCGGAAGGGCTTCGACCGCCAGAGCGATGAGACTAAACACCAGGGGAACGCGAGCCAACGGCGCCCACAAGGCCAACGCGGCCACCAGACGAGGAAACACCTGCAGATAGCCGTCGCGGGCGAAGAGCAGCGCTCGCAGAGCGCCGTGGTTATAGGCATCGGCAAACCAGACCACCCCGTCTTCGGCCCATAATTGAGGGTAAAAAACTGCGTCCGGCCGGCGCAAGACCAGCAGAGCGGTTGTTACCGCGACAGCGATGACCCAGAACACTGCAGGCGCGTGCGATCCCTGGAACCATTCAGACGCTGGCCCGGGTCGATCTGACTGCTCTTTGGCCGAGAGAACTTGATCCATGCGTCGCACTTCCAGCCGAGCAGGGTAGCACGAGTCGGTCGGCGATTACACAGCGATCAGGTAGCCGGACCGGAAAACAAAACGGCGACGGACACAGCACTCAGCGCCGCATCCATCGCCGTTGAAAGTCCGAAGGTTGTTATAAGCTCCGAACACCCGATGCTTCCAGGTACGAGCAGCCGGTTTGGGTCATCGAGCCCGGGTTGATGCAGCCGCACGGCTGGCGGGGTTGTCGGCAAACTTCACTTCGCCAGTGCTCGGATCGAGGATCACCTGGTCCCGTCCCTTCTGGCTGAAGTCGAACATGTTGTTCAGGGGTCCGGCGATCGCGTCGAACGAGCCCAGTATGCGCTGGCTGCCCAGCCAGTTGTCCTCAATGAATCGAACAACCGAGCTCTGGTCGGTCATGGTGTGGTCGACGAAATTATGCCGCGCATAGGGGGACACGATCAGCAACGGAATGCGCGGACCATAACCACAGCGGCCCTGGGCATGCGGGCCGTCGATGCCGTCCAGCACAGGCAACGCTTTGCCGCAATAGCCCGGCCCGTTGAGCATGTCCTGCGAGGTTTGCGATTGATTGACGATCTGCCCCAGCTGGTGGTCGTACCAACCATCCGAATCGTCCCAGGTGATGACGACCGCGGTGTGCGGCCAATCCGGCTGCTGCTCAAGGAAGTTGATCACGTTGGTGATAAAGGTTTGTTCGTCCAGCGGGGTCGAATAGCCAGCGTGTCCATCCTGATATCCCGGCGCCTTCAGGTAGCTGACGGCGGGAAAGTTGCCGGCGCTAACGGCGTCGAAAAAGTCGTGCATATCGTACTGATGGTTGGCCGCGTCGCCGTTGTGCCCGATCATGGAGACCGAGGTGGGACGAGTGTGTTGCAAGTTGGCGGTCGAGACGTAGTACTGGAAAGGCTGGTGATGCGGGATATAGTCAGCCTTCGGAGTTCCAATGTAAGCGGACGCCGTGGAGCGATGACAGCCCGTGGTTCCGTTGGGATTGGTGATAGTGAGATCAAACCCACCTTCGAAGAACCCCCAGGTCACGCCCGCAGCAGTCAGCAGATCGCCGATGTTCTGGCCGCCCATCTGCACCTGCGAGCTGCCGGAACATACATCGCCAACCGGGTCGGCATCGCTGACTAGCGAGTACCCGCCGTTTCCGTCGGGAACAATGGCGTAGTCAGAGTTGATGTTCTGGATCACGCCGTCGGTTTGCCCGGCCACAACGTTCAGCGCTCCAGGAGTCGAAGGGCCAAACGTCGTCCCATAGAAATTGTCATTCAGCGAGTAGTATTGGGCGTAATTCCACAGAGCAGTCGTGACGTTGCCGTCGTAATACCCGAGCACCAGCCCGGTGGTGCGAACGACCGGGGGTCCAAAGTACGGCGGAGGTCCGGGAGTTCCCACATTGAGGGGGAACAGGTCCATCAAACCGCCATCGAAAGCCGCTTGCTCCGGCCCGTAATCGTGGTCCTGGTCCGCCGTCCAAACCTGCGCGCGACCCAATCGGAAAGGATTGGTTGCCCCGCTGCCGTTGGCCGGATTCAGGTTGGGATTGTTGGTCAACAGCGCCGGGTTGAAGCCGTTGACGGTCGGCGTGCCCGGCAGCGGCAAGAACTGAGGCCCTCCGTCCGGTGGCCCGGGATTCAGCGCGTTGGGATACGTCCCGAAATAGTGATCAAAGGAGACGTTCTCCTGAAAGATGATCACAAGATGCGTGATAGGAGTTGTCGGTTGGCCTGCCGTGGTCTTCGCGGCAGGCTTGGCCGGGCCGGCATGAGCGTTTACCAGCGGCCCCAAAGTCATGACCGCCATTAGCGTAGCAGCTAGAGAGTGTCGCATATTCCTCCTGACCCTTTTCGGTTCACAGTACTGAGTCGCTGCTCTGCATATATCTGGCGAACATCACAGCAACTTGAACCGGGTGTTAAGAAAGAATGAAAAGAGGCGGCGGAGCCCTATGGGGTAGGTGCCCGTGCTTCGAGCCGGAGCCATGACTTTCAGCAGTCGCGCTTTGCAGCAGAAAGAGAAGGTGTGGGGTAGTAATGGAATCTACAGACTGGACAACTGGCTGACAGCGGAGTAGGTTGACATGCGTCCGGCCGGTGTGAGACCGCGTGTCCGGCAGAGGCTGGTAGGATGCAACAATTCCGGCGACTGCGAGGGTCAGGTACGGTTCTGGCATTCGCGCTTTTATCGAGCTTGTTATGGTTTGCCAGCGCTGCCTGCGCTCAAGCGGTGCGGAGTCTGGCGCCGATACAACTCACGTTTCCACTGAAGGCCACGGTCCCCGATCAAGACCAGCACCTGACTTCCGCTACGGCCCCGGTTAACTCCGTCTTCGATCACTCCATGCTGGATGCGACGACGCATTACGCGGTGTACGGGTGCGACAAGACGGTGGTCGCCGTCAATGGGACAAGCGGCATCTATGGTCCCGGCTATCCGATCCTGGGAATCGGCTGCAATGCGGGGTACAAAGTCCAGAACATACAGAATCCGCCGCCTATTTCGCTTGCACCCGAAATGAATTATTCCGGATGGGGCCTTCCTGGCTATCTGTTCTACGATGGCCATCCAGGAATTGACTACGTTGCTGCCATGGATACCCAGGTCTACGCCGCGGTGAACGGCGCCGTGCACTATCCCACCCGCATGGTCGGATTGGGATATCCGGCGGCCGCCTATCACACGCTAGAGCTTGTGCCCGACCATGCCCCGGCACTTCCTCCGCCCTACGTCATGTACTACCTGCACCTTGACACTTACGTCGGGCAGGACAAGATTCCAGTCGACGATCCCGATCCGCTGCCGGGATGCTCTGCGACCGTATATTTACCGCTGGACGAAGGCACGCACGTCCAGGCCGGATGCCTGATCGCGCTGTCGGGGCGGACAGCTCCTCCGATCTTCCATTACCTGCCGCATCTTCACTTCGAGGTGCACAAGGTCGTGCCCGGTGGCCAAGTCTTAAGCCGATTCGGCGCGAAAACCGCCGATGTGTGCATCGACGGAGTTGTCGGTTCGGCCTACGATTGCGTTCCAGTCGATCCTTACGGGTGGACGGGAGACCAGACGGTGTGCGATCCGGGGACTGGCCTGGCGGATTCGGGCGACCCTTACTATTGCCTGACCGGAGTAGCCAGCGCCAGACTTTGGCAGTAATACTGCGAATACCCGAAAAGCGCAGCCTAAGCTGCGCCTCCAGGTTTCCAGGAGAAAGCGGGATAGATCAGGCTGCCCGGACCGGAATCCGTTCCGCGGAGCCCGAGGAGTGTGGGGAAATACTCACCATCTTCATTTCGCGCCAGTCATACGGAAATTCCTTTCCACACTCAAGACAAACCACATATGTTCCAGTGACTGAAGCGGCTTCGGTACGGCGCAGTTTGCCGCGCACAGTAATTGGGAATGTAAGGTGTTTGTGCGGACAACCGAAGATCAACTCGTAAAGACTCATGACCGTCCTCCTGAAGCCAGGGCAACGAAAGCAAAGAATCGGAAGAGGCGGCGCAGCCGGAGTTTCGCAAGCCATCAGTTTCTATGACGGCAACTCGACTCCATTACTTTAGATTCGGTGGGAAAAGAAAAGGTTCGCAGTGTAGAGGCGGCCGTTCCCAGCTTGGTACTGAGTGAGCTGTCGCAGCAAACATCCAGATCGAAATACGGCGAAAGCTACTTCGTCGGCGTTGCTTCGCCGGGGGCAGGCGAATCTCCGCAGCCCTTGCACTTGGACATGATCGCCGAGCGCAGACGGCCACGCAGATCTTCGGGTAGTTCGTAGAGCTGGGAATCGCGGTAAATCTCGATGGTCATCTTGGTGGTATTACAAACCACGTAGCAGTTGTGGCACCACTGGAGATGGTCTTCCAATTCTGCATGGGTTTGCGCGTCCATCACGCCGTCAAGATAATCTGTCAGCTCTTTCAGGAAGTCAGAGCAGGTCACTTTTTGCCATCTCCACCAGTTCGATTCTTGAAGTACTTACTCAAGCGTTCGCGCAACTGCAGCCGGGCCCGCAGCAAACGGGACTTGACCGCAGGAATACTCAAATCCAAGGCATCCGCCGTCTCTTCGGTGGAAAGGCCCTCAACGTCCCGCAACACAAACACCGTCCGAAAGCTCGGCGGCAACCCTTGTATCGTCTTGCCCAGGATCTCTTTCAGCTCGCCCTGGGTATAGAGCTGTTCCGGATTCGGAGCCCAGTCCGCGACTTCGCGCGGCATGGAGTCTTCTTCGGTCTTGATGTCCTCGTCGAGCGACACCATCCGCTCGGGACGTCGGCGGCGCAAGCGCATGAGCGCTTCGTTCACCGCAATTCGCACCAGCCACGTATAAAACTTGGACTGCTCCTGGAAGTTCGCCAGGTTCTGGTACGCCTTCAGGAAAGCGTCCTGCACCACGTCTTCCGCGTCTTCGCGGTTTTGCGTGATGTGCTGCGCGATCCGAAAGACATTGCGGTCGTACCGCTTCACCAGCTCTTCAAAAGCGCTGATGTCGCCAGCTTTGGCCGCATGGACCAGTACAGTTTCGTCGCTGGGCTCTACTACTTTTGGTTGGATGGTTCCCATGTTTGCGTAGATTCAGGATTTTACACCCAGGAAATTATCCCGAGGGACATTGTACCTATACGGCAGCCCATTCTGGGAAGGCAGGCGGTGGAAATTTCGATTTTCGGCGCGGTCACGATTCCCACGCTTTGGACAATGGCTCGTCCGTTGCGGCTACTTCTAAAGCACGGAGAGGTGGAGTGCCGGCCAAGAGGAATCCACTCGGTTACGAATTGCGCAAACGCGGGTGCAGGAAATCGCGCTAAACTAACCAGAGTGAGTACCGAAAGCCGCTTCGTAGCACTTCTTCTGACCCTCCTGTTGCTGGTCCAAGGCAGCGGACTGTACGGGCAGGACAGCACATCCGCGACCAAGAAAACGTCGTCGCCGGCAAAGAGCACCCACAAATCCAGCACCACACATAAGTCCAGTTCCACAACCCACAAGAAATCGTCGACCACGGCTTCGAGCCACCGGTCCCGCAAGAAGGTCACGGCAACGCGCGCTCATCAGATGAAGCGCACCTTTGTTGCCTCGAGCGATCTGAGGCCCATGGCCCGGCAGCTCGTGGAGTATCGCACTCCTGCCGCATATACCGGGGTGGAGAACTATGCGCGCGCGCATGCCAACACTGAAGCCGGCGCGCTGGCCTGGTTCGCGCTGGGCTATGCCCATTATCTGGACGCCCAGTATCCGGCGGCGATTGCGGCCTTGCAGAAGGCGCAATCGTATATCGGCGAACTGAAGGACTACACGTCGTTCTTCATCGGCAATGCGTACGTCCAGAGCAACAGTCCGGAGTCGTCGCTCACCTACCTGCGCGACTTTGGCGCGCGCTTCCCGGACTCGCTTTACGCGCACGATGCCACCATCGCCTATGCCCGGGCGCTGCTGGCCACCAACCGTCCGGCCGAGGCCATCCATCTACTGGAGACAAACCGCTCGCCGGCCAGCGCCGAGACCGAATATTTCCTTGGCAAAGCTTACGTGCAGAATAACCAGGGGCGCGCCGGAGCAGAGATTCTACGGCACGTCTATTACGACTATGCGACAAGCTATACGGCGGACAATGCGGCTGCCGACCTGAAAAGGGTACCGGAGGCGGCGTTCCTTCCTCCCCCAACCTACAGCGATCACGAGCACAGAGCAGACGCCCTTTACAAGGCGCGCCGCTGGAACGCGGCGGCCGGTGAATACCAGGCAATGGTCGATCTGCAACCGGCAAACTCGGCGGCACTCATCCAGCTGGCCAATGCCGACATGCACGATGGCAACACGCGCGATGCACGGGCGGTACTCGACCGTATCCCCGACGATGGCAGCGACGCCAGCGCCGAGAAGTGGTACCAGCGGGCCGAGATTGCGCGCAGCGCCAACGACGATGCCGGACTTGACATCATTCTGGAGCACATGCGGGCGACCACGCCGAAGTCGCCGTGGCTGGAGTCGGCTTTACTCTCCGCAGGGAACATGTACTTTCTGCGCAAAGACTACGATCGCGCCATCGATTACTATCGCGAGATCCACCAGCGTTTCCCCAACGGGACCAAAGCGTCCTACACCCACTGGAAGTGCGCCTGGCTGACGTACCGGCTGGGCCGGCCGGAGCAGGCCAAGAAATACTTCGACGAGCAGATCGAGTTTTATCCCGGGACCAACGAAGTTCCTAATGCCATGTACTGGCGCGGCCGCATGGCCGAAGACGACAAGGACTACGGCCTGGCGCGCGCCTACTATGAGAAACTCGCTGACCGCTATCGCAACTACTACTATGGTGTGCTGGCGCGCAAGCGGCTGGCGACGATGCCGTCAGTACCGGCGGTGACCGTGGCCTCGCTGCAGCGGATTGGGTCGGCGCGCACCTACGATCCTACGGCCCAGATCACCGATCCTCCTGAGGACGATCTTCACTACATGCGCGCCCGGTTGCTGGAGAATGCCGGCGCCACTGATCTTGCGGTCCGCGAGCTAAAGGCCGGCAGCTCCGAAGGACCGTCGTGGGAGATGCTGGAGATCGCGCGCATATATTCCAGCGGAGGCGAGTACTACCGCGCCCTGCAAGCCCTGAAGCATGCCATCTCGGGGTACTTTGCATTCGACATTAACGCTCTGCCTGCGGAGTACTGGCATGGTTTGTTCCCGCGCCCCTATTGGGATGCCCTGCAACGCTACTCAGACGAAAACGGGCTCGATCCTTATCTGGTGGCTTCGCTCATCCGGCAGGAGTCGGAATTCAATCCTGGGGCCATCTCGCACGCCAACGCGTATGGGTTGATGCAGTTGTTGCCGCGAACCGGGAAGGGCGAAGCTAAGAAAACGGGTTTGCAGCACTTCAACACCGACTCGCTACTCGACCCCACCACCAACATCGAACTGGGAACGCATTACTTCCGCCAGATGGTCGATCACTTCGGCGGACAGATCGAGTATGCGCTGGCGGCGTATAACGCGGGCGAGGAGCGGGTTGAGGATTGGCGCTCCTCGGGCACTTACCGCGACATAGACGAATTCGTCGAGTCCATACCCTTCACCGAGACCCGCGAGTACGTGCAGGCCATCGTGCGCAATGCCGCTGTGTACAAGAAGGTGTACGGGACCCCGTGACAGACGTCTACGAACTGCTTTTCACCGCCTCATCGCCAGACTTCGCGAAGACAATCTCCGACACCAGCAGGATGGCCCCAATCACGATGGCGCTGTCGGCCACGTTGAACGCCGGCCAGTGATAGGTACCGACGTAGAAGTCGAGGAAGTCCACCACGCGCCCGGTCATCATGCGGTCCCAAAGATTGCCGGTCGCGCCACCGAGAATCAGGGACAGGCCTATCGTAGTGGTGCTGAGGGCGTGGCCGTTCTTCCATAGCAGCGCCGACACGATGATCAGCGCGATCACCGAGAAGCTCACCAGCGCTCCGACCTTCCACTGCGCGGAAGATTCGGCGAAAAGGCCAAAGGCGGCGCCAGTGTTCTGTACATGGGTCAGATGAAAGAAGCCGGGAATGACGGTGACGCTGTCATGCAGGGGAATATTGCTGGCCACCGCCCATTTTGCCAGCCGGTCCAGCAACAACACGACAAGGGCGATCAGAAAGAAGTATTTGCGCATGGCTCGTCTGGTTTGTGCATCGCCGCTCATCTCAGGTAGTTAGACGCTGTTACTCCGCGGAAAGAAGCAGCCGAAGACGGGTTGCACCTAGCGCGCTCCCGCCGTGGCTTCAATCTCAGCAAGCACCGCGCTACAGCGCTCACACACTGTCGGATACGCCTTGTCTTCCCCGACGCGTGTCGAATAGTTCCAGCAACGTTCACACTTTTGGCCTGGAGCATTCTCCACCGTGGCTACCAGCCCGGCGCCTCCATTGCTCGACGGTAGTTTTTCCAGTACCACATCCGAGACGATAAACAAGTAACGCAACTGGTCGCGGTGGCGCTCCAGCACCGGATAAATGTTCGCCGGGGCAGCGAGGCGAAGTTGCGCCTCCAGGCTGCCGCCAATACGCTTCGCGATACGCGCCTCTTCCAGCGCTTTTAGCGCCTCGTTGCGAACGCCCAGCAGGACGTTCCAGTCGCCTTCGAGAGAAGCTGCATCGAATCCGTCCGGCATGGCTCCCGTGAGGTCCTGGGGCTCGGGGAACTGGGTCACATGCACACTCACCGGCCGCCCTTCGACAGCAGGCAGAAATTCCCAAACCTCGTCGGAAGTGAAGCTGGTGACCGGAGCCAACAGCCGTGCCAGGGCCTCACCCAGGCGCCACAACGCGGTTTGCGCCGAGCGGCGTGCCTGCGACTTCGGACCCGAAGTGTACAGGCGGTCCTTGAGCACGTCAAAGTAGATGGAACTGAGGTCGACGATACAAAAATCCTTCAGCCGGTGATACAGCTTGTGAAAGACGAACTTGCCGTACTGCTCGCGCACATCCCGCGTGACCTCGGCCGCGCGCAGCAGAATGTACTGATCCAGATCGTGCATGTCGGCGAAGTCAACCGC
Organism: uncultured Acidobacteriaceae bacterium; assembly: GCA_963791975.1. Classification (GTDB taxonomy): domain Bacteria; phylum Acidobacteriota; class Terriglobia; order Terriglobales; family Acidobacteriaceae; genus Bog-257. Next base: position 416,308 of record CAWBUJ010000003.1, read on the forward strand.
GTCGTGCCGGGGATCGAAGTCCTGCAAGTTACCCAGGATGTAGCGAAAGGTATTGCGCAGCTTGCGATAGCTCTCGGCGATGCGCTGCATCAGCTCGTCCGAAGCCATGACGTCCTCGCGGAAGTCGACCGATGCAACCCACAAACGGACAATCTCAGCCCCGAGTTTGTCGGCGATTTCGACTGGATCAACCGTATTGCCCAGCGATTTGTGCATGGCCCGCCCTTGCGGGTCGAGCGTCCAGCCGACGGTCGCGACACTGCGATAGGGGGCAGCGCCCTTCACTCCGACCGCGCACAGCAGGGAAGAGTGGAACCATCCGCGATGCTGGTCGCCGCCTTCGAGGTAGAGATCGGCAGGCCAGGGAAGTCCGGGGTCGTGTCCCAGCACCGCCGCCTGGCTCGACCCTGACTCAAACCAAACGTCTATGATGTCCATCTCCTTGCGGAATTTACTACTGCCGCACTTCGGACACTGAGTGCCCGGCGGCAGAATCTCTTCCGCCGAATGTCTGTACCATGCATCCGAGCCTTCGCGCGCGAACAGCTCCACCACCGCGCGATGCGCGGCCTTGTCGTTGAGGAATTCGTTACAGCCTTCGCATTGGAACACGGCGATGGGCACGCCCCAGAGGCGCTGGCGGGAGATGCACCAGTCTGGGCGCGCGGCGATCATGTTCGAGATGCGCTCCTCGCCCCACGCCGGGTCCCAGGTCACCTTCTTGATTTCCTCCAGCGTGCGGCTGCGCAACGTCCCGCCGGGGATTTTGCCTTCCATCGAGATGAACCACTGCTCGGTGGCGCGAAAGATGATGGGATTGTGGCAGCGCCAGCAATGCGGATAGGAGTGCTCAATCTTCTCGAACCCCAGCAGTACGCCGCGGCTCTTCAGCAGCTCGACGATCTTGGGATTGGCTTTGAAGACCTGCTCGCCGTCATACTCCGGCAGGCCATTACGAAGAATGCCGGCATCATCCACGTCACAGCGCAGGGTGATGCCGTACTTCACGCCGGTGGCAAAGTCGTCCGCGCCATGGGCTGGAGCGGTATGCACCGCACCCGTGCCGGTGTCCATGGTTACGTAATCGCCGAGCACACCCAGGACGCTGCGCTCCAGAAAGGGATGCGCGAACGTCGCATACTCCAGCTTCGAACCGGGAAAAGTCGCGACGATCGGGGGTGCCCCAGCCTTCTCGCCCGCTTCTGGCGAGAGGCTGGGAGCACCGAGACGGCACTTTTCGATGGTTTGCTGCGCCAGTTCCTGGGCGACGATGTAGATCCATTCGCCGGCATCGAGCGCAACGTACGGTGCATCGGGGGCAAACGTCACAGCCATGGAGGCGGGCAGCGTCCACGGCGTGGTCGTCCAGATAATGGTCGCGACGTTCTTCTTGCCGGCCAGCGCCCCATCGATCTTCCCAGGATCGCTGGTGAGAGGATAGCGCACCCAGATGCTGGGGCTGCTGTCCATCTGGTACTCCACTTCGGCCTCTGCCAGGGCGGTCTTGTCGTGGATGCACCAGTACACCGACTTCAGGCCCTTGTACACCAAGCCTTGCTCGTAGAAGGAATAGAAGGTCTCCATCACCACGCTTTCGTACTGCGGGTCCATGGTGGAGTAAGGTCTGTCCCAGCGGCCGAAGACGCCAATGCGCTTGAACTGCTCGCGCTGCAAATCGAGATACTTCTGGGCATACTTGCGACATTCGTCGCGCACCGCGAGCGGGTCCAGATCGAGCTTCTTTCGGCCCAGCAGGTCGTCTACCTTGATCTCGATGGGCAGCCCGTGACAGTCCCACCCGGGCACGTAAGGAGCGTCGTACCCGGCCATACTGCGGCACTTGACCACGAAATCCTTCAGGATCTTGTTGAGCGCGGTGCCGAGATGAAGCGGACCGTTGGCATAGGGCGGACCGTCATGCAACACGTAGATGGCCTGCCCCTTGTGCGCCTCGCGGATGCAGTCGTAGATCCGCGCCTTCTCCCAGCGCGCGAGCATTTTCGGCTCGTTCTGCGGCAGGTTCGCCTTCATGGGGAAGTCGGTCTTGGGCAGGTTCAATGTCGATTTCAGCTCCAGCGGCACTCGCTAAGTCTCCTCAACCTGTTGCGGAATCGAAAAAAAGGAACGAGCTATCTGCTTCAATTATAGGGAGCGGCCAAACTTGCGTCTATCGGCGGGGTTAAACGGGCGACGTTCGCCTTTACCATCCGGGTGCGTCTCAGGTAATGTGGAAGACAGGGAACATCGACACGCGAACGCCTTGCATCTAACAACCATTCGCCTAAACGTCTGGCCAACCTGCGAGTTTCGTGGTGAGGTACATTCCCGGCTCTACTAATGCTTATTAATAAAAGCAACTTTGTGACAGTGCAAGATGGAGAGAGGTTGACAGCCTCTCTTTTTTTGTCCCCGGCTCTGCCGGCCGGAGCCACGACATAGTTGGAAAACGGGCAGCCCAAACATGGACTCCGATTCCAGCACGCAAAGGAAGTGCTTCTGGCTGCTGCTGACGCTTCTCAGCCTGGGCGCGTTCTTCCTGCCATTTGGCTGGGGAGTGGTCGAAACCCTGGTTTCCGCAGTCGTGAGCTGGTGGGTGGTGTATCGCAGCGGGGTCTTTTGACTTCACCTCGCCCATTGATGGTCATTGCACTGCGCCGCGCTTCTCTTATGATGGAGGTAACTGGGCTGCGCGACGATTTTCGTTTGCAGACGGTCCACTGACAAAGGATGTCGCCAGTAGCCACAGAAGCCATCGCAAATCGCTGTGCGACGTGCGGCCACGAGCTCCCCCAAGGGGCGGATCACTGCCCGGCCTGCGGCGAAGCTGTGTCACCTGGTTCGTCGCGGCTTACGATGCTGGTTACGCTTTTCTTCGTGTTCGCCGGCTTTGCGCTCACCCAGTACTTCGTCAATCGGCATCGCGCGGAAGAGGCTTCCCTTGCCCAACGATGGTTTACGCGTGGAGTACAGGCAATGCAGGCGAATAATCCTATCGGCGCCGCCGAAGATTTCCGCACCGCCTTGAGCTACGACCGCGACAACCGGCAGTATCGATTGCGGCTCGCCGAGGCCCTGCTGGGCTCGAACCGCTTGAACGAGGCGCGGTCTCATCTGCTCAGTTTGTGGGAACTGGAGCCGGGCGACGGAGAGGTCAACCTCACTTTGGCGCGCCTGTACGCTCGCACCGGGAATGCTTCCGAAGCGGTGCGCTACTACCGTAACGCCATAAATGGAGTCTGGCCGAACGATGCCCGTGAAATGCGCATTGACACCCGCTTCGAACTTATCCAGTACCTGATGGGGCACAGGGACCTCGCTCAGGCTTCGGCAGAATTGGTTGCCCTCCAGGCAGATGCGCCACGCAACGTTGCCGACCAGTTGCATCTGGCCGAGTTGTTGCTCCAGATTGGCGAACCGATGCGTGCCATCGAAGTTTATGACAGCATCGTTAAGACCGATCCCGCGAATGCGCAAGCCTGGCTTGGCAAAGGAAAAGCTTCGCTTGAGCTTGGCGACTATGAAGAATCCGAGGATGCCCTGGCCAAGGCGGTCGAACAGGATTCGAAATCTGTGGAAGCGCATCAGCAACTCGAACTGGTGAGAGAGGTGCTGCGCGTCGCCCCCGGCTTGCGTGGACTGTCGATGAGCGAGCGCGCTCGGCGGGTGGCGAAGGCGTTCGATGCTGCGCTTGACCGGCTTACAAGTTGCGCGAACCAGCAAGGCTACAGTCTCACCACGCCGGAGAGCGTTCCACAGCCCAGGACAGGTGCCGGAAATGCCGGACCAACGATCGCAGGGCAGCAAAATGCGATCCAGCCGCCCACCGCGGCGGCGCCAGCCATAGGCAACTTCCAACGGCTCTACACAAGCGGTCTGCAGATGAAGTCGAGCGCCTCCGAACGGGCCCTGCGAAGCAATCCCGATGCCTTGGAACCCACCATGCACTACGTCTTTGAGGTGGAACGCGCCACCCAGGTTATTTGTCCCATCATGAGCGATACCGATCGCGCATTGCTGATACTTGCGCAACATGAGGGCGAGACCCTGAGATGAGTGCGCAACCACCCAGTCTGGGCACCCCAGCGCCGAAAGAACCGGCGGCAATTAAGCCGGCAGTCTCGACCCCGACCCGGCGGAAATACTGGAGTGCGCTTCGTACCATGCTGTCGCCGCAGCGGTTCACGCTCCGGGAAGAGCAATTTTTCCTGGTGCTGGCGGTGTTGATCGGGGTCGCTTCCGGACTGGCGGTGGTTTGTTTCCGCCTCACCATTGACTTCCTGCACTTAAAACTGCTGGGGAGTGGGCTGCAACCGTCGATCGGGCCTGTTGTGCTGGCGCCGACGCTGGCGGGTTTAGCGATCGCGTTCCTGGTCATCCGGTTCTTCCCTCGGGCCCGCGGTAGCGGCGTAAATCAGACCAAGGCTGCGCTTTACATTTACGACGGGTACATCCCGATGATGACCGTCGTCGGAAAGTTCATTACCAGCGCTCTGGCGATCGGCAGCGGGCAATCGCTCGGCCCGGAAGACCCAGCGCTGCAAATCGGCGCCGGGCTCGCGTCCAAATTAGGCCGTCGGCTTCACCTCTCGCGCGAGAAATTACGTCTCATCGCGCCGGTCGGTGCTGCCGCCGGCCTGGCAGCCGCTTTCAATGCGCCGATTACCGCCGTGCTGTTTGTCATCGAAGAAGTCATTGGCCGATGGACGGCCGGCATTCTGGGCGCGGTGGTGCTTTCGGCCATCTCAAGCGCGGTAGTGGAGCGCTGGTTCCTCGGCGACGAGCCGCTGTTTCGCGTTCCCGCGTATCACCTCGAGCACATTGGCGAGTTGGGAGCTTACGCCAGCCTGGGCGTCATTGGCGGCTTTGCTTCACTGGCGTTCGTGAAATATATAGGCTATCTCCGGCCGCGGTTGCGACAACTGCCGCCCTGGACGCAGTACCTTCAGCCCGCCGCTGCCGGTCTTCTTATCGGCCTCATCGGTATCAAATTTCCCCAGGTCATGGGCGCCGGGTACAAGTACATGGACCAGGCGATGCACGAGCAATACACCTGGCAGATCCTGGCCATCCTGGGCGCACTCAAGATCGTGACTACGGGACTGTCGTTCAGCAGCGGCACTCCCGGAGGCCTGTTTGCTCCCACCTTGTTTATGGGGGCCATGATCGGTGGCGCGATCGGCATGGCCGAGCGCCAACTGGTTCCTCATCTCGCCATTCCGGTGGGAGCCTACGCGCTGGTCGGCATGGGAACGCTGTTTGCCGGAATACTGCGTGCGCCCATGACCTCGGTGTTCATGATCATGGAGGTCAGCGGGAATTACAGCATCATCGTTCCCGTCATCTTGTCGAACGCGATTGCTTACTTTATCTCGCGCACGTTTCAGCCAACTCCGATCTTCGATCTGCTGTCCCGTCAGGACGGACTCGAACTTCCGTCCCTGGAAGAAGAACGCGAAGTGCCGATGTTGCGTGTCGAGGATGCCATGCGTCCGCCCTTGGGGCAGACCTTGAAGGGCAGCATGTCGTTGTATGAGGCGCAGCAGCAGGTCAAGGGCTCGGCACAGGATTTCTTCCTGGTGGCCCTCGGTGGCGAAGACTGGTCAGGAATCACCCGGGCGAACTTTCTGGACCTTCATCCCAACTCGGATGTCCCGCTGTCCCGTGTACTCACAAGCAGGATTCCATATCTCCATCCGGACCATCCGCTTGATACCGCGTTGCGGGTGATGGGCGAATGGCCGATGTTGCCGGTCGTGCATCGCGCCAACCTGCAGCGTTTGCTGGGTGTAATCTCGCTGGGCGACGTCATGCGCGCTTATCGTGGGGCGGGCATGGGTGAAAACCATGCTGAGCCGGAGATGCTCGCGCCGTAAGTCCGGTCCATACGATTTTTCCACCCGGCGTCACAGCCGCTTCAGAAAAGCCTTGGCCTTGTCCAGCTCCGGAAACAGCTTTTCCTCGGCCTGGAACTCAGGTCCATGCACGCAGCGGCGGGTGCCGCGCAGCTTCACCGGGTGCTTGAGATGCAGCATCTCGTGATACACGATGTAATCCACGGCGCAGCGCGGCACCTGGAAGTGATCGAAAATTTTGCTTACCACGATGGCGTTGTGCGCGGGATCGTAGTGCGCCAGGCTGCGCCGTGAGCGCACCTGGCTCCAGGTCATCTGCGGCCGCGCCAGCAATCCGTGAAAGAAGCGAACGTTAAGTTCCTCGAAGATCTTGTCCAGATCGTAAACCACGCCCCGAGGCGACTGAATACGCTTGCGTCCGCGCATTTGCCGCACCAGGTGGGTCTTGGCCCGAAGGTCCTTGCTGCCCACGTAGCGGCGGAAGCGGCCCGCTTGCGCGCTGTCGATGGGGTGACGATAAACCTTGGCCAGCAGAATATGCGCCACCGCCTCCAGCACACTCTCGGGCGCGCCCTCCAGTAGATCGGAGAGCCGCACGTGCAGCCTGGATTCACGGAGCCTTATGGTGTTGTTCACGTTGGCGAAGGGATAGAACTCCACCCGGAACTCCGGCAGGGCCGCGCGCGGACGTAACGCGCGGTAGGCTTTCTGGAAGATGGAGTCGAGATCGTGCCGCAAGTCAGTACTAACGTAACACGGCGCACCTGGATGCCATTGTCTCAGGAGGCGAACTCTGCTACTGTCTAAATCTGCTGCAAATTGCAATTGGCAATGGGCCGTTATGTTGGGGGACATGGCGGCCCTTTGCTATTGCACGCTCACGCGAATCAATCCGGCCGCTCCGAATAGACTTTGTTCAGCTTCTTGTCTTTCGCCAGCTCGTTCTGCGTCTGTAGTTCCTTGCGTGCGCTGTCAGCGGTGTCCCCCACCGCTTCTGTCGTGTTGGTCAGCACGAAGGAATACTGGTTCAACTCCTCCGGAGGCGATTGCTCCTTCAGTTTGCGAAGCTGCAATTGCCATTCGCTGGAAGCCTCGATCACCAGCTTCAGACCCTTGCGCATGTCGGTCTTGTGCGAACCGTACATGTCGATATTGTCGTCGATTTCATCGAGCAGCGCGGTAATGTCCTGCAGCAGATCGTGAATCTGTGCCGGGCGGTCTTTGGCGCTCGTGGGATCGGTGCGCAGTTGCTCGATCGAGAACATGCGGGTCCGCACGAAGCCGCTCATCAGCTCAAGACGTTTGTTGGGATAGTCGGCCGCTTCTCGCATCAGGTCGATCTCAGCGGAATTGAGAGGGTCATGGCGCTGGGCGGCGCCATATCGGGGTAGAGCGCAGGTAAGCATAACGAGGCACAGCAGCCACTGGATCTGACACATCAGGATTTCTCCTTCGGTTCGGCTTGTGGCCCCCACATTCTGACCATAAGGTCGGAGCGGATCTGGTCGATTTCATCGACCGCCTTGAGCACCGGACCCCGGTCTTCGAAGGCCAGCGATTCGCCGACGTCGTGCATGCGCTTGGAAATCTTGCGCAAGTCGATTTCCGTTTCCTTCAGATGTTTTCCCGAAGCGGAGGCAGCGGCTGCCGCCTTATGGGCATAGTCGACGACTTCGTGAATCGTAGCCAGGCCTTTTTCAACGTCACCCTGATTATAGAAATTGTCGGCGGCCGCCAGTTGGACGTGAGCGTATTCCAGGCAAAGCTTGGCTTGCGTGCCGCCCGTGGCGGCGTCGGCGCGTGCCTTCAGCTCGGCGGGAGAGTCTGTCGCCAGAGCCATGCCGGCCAGCGCGAAGATGACTGCCGCGTATCGGAAAAGGTGACACATTCTACTTCTTGCTCTGATACTTGTCGGCGTGTTTCGGATCGAGCGCTATTAAACGGTGACGCGCCTGCCACTCCTGGTTGGGAAGTTTGCCCTCATCGGCGGCCAGAAATCGCTGATAATATTCCACCGCCTGCGGCACCGCCTTCAAGTTGTCGAACGTGGTGGCGCGCAGGAAATACGTCACCGGTCCTTCTGGAAGGAATTTCGCGCGGTAGTCCAGCGCCTTCAAGGTCAATGTATAGTTCTTGTTCTCGGCAGCCACCACGGCCAGGTTCCCGTAAGCCTCGGCCAGGTCCGGCTTAAGCTGGACGGCCAACAGCAACTCCTGTTGCGATTCGGGATACTTTCTGACATGCATGAGCAGCGAGCCCAACGCGTAATGTGCCTCGGCGTCCTTCGGCATCTTTTGCACGGCTACACGCAACTGCTGCTCGGCCTCGGTGTACTTGCCGGCATTCACGTATAAGGTTCCCAGCTCCAGTGCGGCCTGACCAGAGGTGGCGCCGGCCCCCTTTTGCAGTTCCTGTGCCGCTTCCTCGCTCTTGCCTTCTTCCGCGAGGATGCGTCCCAGTTGTACGCGCGCGTTCGCATTCTGGGGATCGGCAGCCAGCAGCTTGCGCAACTCCGCTTCGGCCTCGGGATACTTCTTCTGCTTACTATAGACGTTGGCCAGTCCGGAAAGGGCAGGCAGAGATTTCGGATCCAGACCGGCGGCGGCGCTGAACTCGTGCGCCGCGGCGTCAAGATCGCCTTGCTTCTCCAGTAACGCCGCAGCCGCCAGATGCGGTTCAGGATTTCCGGGATCGAGTTTGGCGGCCTCGGCGTAGGCAGCGGCGGCCTGCTGGGGATCGGTGCTTTGCTCGACGCGACCAAGCGCAAGCCACGCGCGCGCCAGCGCCTCGTCGGGATGGGCGGTCGGCTTGAGTTGCGTGGCCGCCTTCAGATAGGTGACAGCTTCGGCGTTTTCGCCCTGCCTCGCCAATAGCATGCCGAGATTCAAGTTCGATTCAAAGACCTCCGGCTTGGCGGCTACCGACTTCCGGTAGGCGTCAGTAGCCCGGGACAGACGATTGGTCGCGTTGTAAACGTAACCTAGATCGAACCAGGCTCGATAGTCAGCCGGCTTGTCTGCGACCGCCTTCAGTAGCAGCGGCTCGGCGGTCGCAAAATCGTTGTGCTCCATGGCCGCTTCCGCTTGCTCTACTTCCGGGGAGATGGTGGCGTCGGGAACCACCTCCATTACGCGATGGTGGCGGATCGTAGGTTTGCTCTCCTGCGGGTAGGCTGGAAACTTCAGCAAACCCGCAGCCAGTATCAAGCCCAAAAGCAGCGCCGCAGGGCGTTCATGGATGCTCATGCGCGGAGCTCCCGTTGCGCGATAAGATGCGCGCCAGCCACTGCCCGGTGTAAGAGTTCGGCGCTTGCGCGATGATTTCCGGCGTTCCCGCTGCGACCACTTCGCCTCCGCGCGCTCCACCCTCCGGCCCGAGGTCGATGACCCAATCGGCGGTCTTGATTACGTCCAGGTTGTGCTCAATGACCAGGATCGATCCGCCCGCCTCGATGAGACGCCGGAACGCCGCCAACAGCTTGCCAACGTCGTCAACATGGAGACCGGTCGTCGGCTCATCGAAGATGTAGAGCATACGCGGGTGGCGCTTGTCCCGTTCGCTCTGCGATCGTCCTATGTCGCGCAGCTTCGGCTGGAGGTGCGCCGCCAGCTTCATGCGCTGCGCTTCGCCGCCAGACAGGGTGGTGGCCGACTGCCCCAGCCGCAGGTAACCCAACCCAACTTCTTCCAGCACCCGCAGTTTGTCCACGATCTTGGGTACCCCGGAAAAGAAATGCAGGGCTTCTTTTACGGTCAGGTTCAACACCTCGTGAATGTTCTTACCGTGGTAACGAATCGCGAGGATTTCCGGCTTGTAGCGCGTGCCCTTGCATTCCTCGCAAATCAGCTCGACATCGGCGAGGAATTGCATCTCGACCGTGACTGTGCCATCGCCCTGGCAAGCCTCGCAGCGGCCGCCGGGGATATTGAAGGAGAAATGTCCCGCCGCGTAGCCGCGTTTCTGGCTCTCCGGCAGGGAAGCGAACAACTCGCGGATGGCATCGAAGGCCTTAATGTAGGTGACGGGATTGGACCGCGGCGTCCGCCCGATTGGCGACTGGTCGACCAGCACAACCCCGTCGATCCACTCCTCGCCGCTGACGCCCTCCACCTCCGCCTGCGGGCCGCCGCTGACCTGCCCTTTTTCCCTGGCGAGGGCGTTGTACAGCACATCGTGCACGAGAGTAGATTTCCCCGATCCGGAGACGCCCGTGATGCAAACCAGCACACCCAGCGGGATGGCAACGTTCACCTTCTTCAGATTGTGGGCTCGCGCCCCTACGACTCTCAGCTTCTTCCCGGTACCCGTGCGCCTCACCGAGGGGACGGGAATACGCAGTTCGCCGCTCAGATAGCGCCCGGTCAGCGAGGCCGGATTTCGCAACAACTCATCGTAGGTGCCGGTGGCGATCACGCGTCCGCCGTTCTCGCCCGCGCCCGGGCCAAGGTCGATAATGCGGTCAGCCGCGTGCATGATTTCGGGATCGTGCTCCACAACCAGAATGGTATTACCCAGGTCGCGGAGGTCGTGCAGGATCTTGATGAGCCGGGCGGTATCGCGATGGTGCAGGCCGATGGACGGCTCGTCCAGAACGTACAGTGTGCCCACCAGCCGCGAGCCCAGGGAAGTCGCCAGTTGAATGCGTTGCGCCTCACCGCCGGAGAGCGTGGAAGCCAGGCGATCGAGCGTGAGATATTCGAGCCCGACATCGTTCAAGTAGCGCAGACGGTCGTTAATCTCCTCCAGCAACTTGTCGGCGATGTCAGCTTCCTGGCGGGTCAACTCCAACTGCGAGAAAAAGCTCATGGCCGCTTCCACCGTCATGGCGGAAATCTGGCAGATATCTTTGCCGCCGATCTTTACCTGGCGCGCTTCCCGCCGTAGCCGCAGTCCGCCGCACTCCGAGCAAAGCGAGTACCCGCGATAGCGGCTGAGGAAGACGCGCACGTGGAGTTTGTACTTCTTGCGCTCGAGGTGCTCGAAGAAGCCGCGCACGCCCCAGAATTTGCCGTCGCCGCTGACGATAAAGCTTTGCTGATCGGCAGTCAGGTCCTGCCAGGGTACGTCGAGCGGAACCCCCGCGGCCCGTGCATAGCGGCGCATCTCGGTCGCGAGCGGACGGTACTTGGGCTTGGTCCAAGGCTCGATCGCGCCCTCGGCCAGGGTCAACCACTTGTTGGGGATGACCAGGTTCAGATCGAAGTCGATGGTGTTGCCAAACCCCTGGCAGCGCGGACAAGCGCCGAACGGATTGTTGAACGAGAACAGGCGCGGCTCGGGCTCTTCATAGCGAATGCCGCACTGCTTGCATTCGAAGCGTTGCGAGAACCGCAGGCGCTGCGGTTGCCCGCCATCGCCCGGGGCAGTTTCAAACAGTACTTCACCCGCCTCGCGATAGCCTTGCTCCACCGCATCCACGATGCGCGGGCGGACATCCGGCGAAACCGAGATGCGGTCGATCAGCACGAACACCGGCTCGGCGAAGTTGAGTTCGAGCAGCGACTCAGGAGTGGAGAATTCCACCAGACGCCCGTTTTGATAGAGCCGGTTAAAGCCGCGCTTACGCAACTCGAACAACCGCTCCTTCAGCAGGGAATCGTCAGGCTTCGCCGGTTTCTTCTTCGCGGTCCGGCGGCCCTCCTTCTTCTCCGGCGCCGATGCGGGAGGCGGCGGCGGCTGCACCGGGAAAAATGCTTGTACGCGAGTGCTATCGCCCAGCGCGAGAACAGCGTCCGCAACTTCGTCTACCGTGTCCTTTCGTACCTCCTGACCGCAGTTCAGGCAGTAGGTGCGGCCAACGCGCGCATACAGGAGGCGCAGGTAATCGTAGATCTCGGTGGCCGTTGCCACCGTCGAGCGCGGATTGCGTGTGGTATTTTTCTGGCGGATGGCAACGGCCGGCGCGATTCCGTCGATGAGGTCCACGTCGGGCTTCTCGATGCGTTCCAGGAACTGCCGCGCGTAGGCCGACAGCGACTCCACGTAGCGCCGTTGCCCTTCGGCGTAGATGGTGTCGAACGCGAGCGACGATTTGCCTGAGCCCGAAACTCCCGTGACCACCGTCAGGGTGTTGTGCGGAATCTCGAAGTCGATGTTCTTCAGGTTGTGGACGCGTGCCCCGCGTACGGTGATGCTGTCGTTCGACATGGCCCAGGAAACCGCCGGCAGCCCAGCCCCGCAGCGCATGCCATGCGCCCGACCTACAGATTGTCTAAACACGGGCCGCCGAAACTTTTTATTATAGCCGTTCGCTGAGGATGCTGCCGGAGCGCTGCTGACCGGCTCCCACGCGAAGGCAAAGAGCGCACCTAGCAAAGCGATTGCGCCAAAAGCCGGCAGAAAATGGATTAGGTGGCGAAGAAAAACGCAAATCGAAAGGAGAGAACTCATAACCGTCCTCGGCTGGTTACGTCACAAAGGTGGTGACGCCCAACTCTGCCTTCATGCTATACACGGCACGGAAGCGAACGCAAGGGAATTTACATTTCTTAACGAAGATATGTTCCCGAAATGGGAAAAGATCTCACCGTGCGAAGTACAACAGGGCGAAAATGTAAATCCACAGCGCGCCCATGAAGTGCCAGTACCACGCCGTCACGTCAATCACGATGCGCCGGGTTTCCGGCGGGCGATGCAGCCAACTGGTGGCCCCGGCGAACAGGAGCGCCAGAATGCCGCCCGCCAGATGCACCGCATGCACTCCCGTAAGGATGAAGAAGAACGAACTGCTGGCGCTGGTGTCGAAGCTGATGTTGGCCAGTTGCAATCGATGCCAGGCGTAGGCTTGTCCGGCAAGAAAAGCCATCCCCAGAAAAATCGTGGTCCACACCCACGGCAGAGCGTGATTGGCGGTGACGCGAATGCCGGGGATGTCCGCGATCGGGGCGAGCACAACGTCTTCAGCGGCGCGGCGGCGCGCAATTTCCAGCGTGATGCTGCTGACCGCGAGCACCAATGTGTTGAACAAGAGAATTCCAATCGGAAGGGTCAGCGGCGCCCAGTTGCTGACGTAGTCGTTGCGCGCCGGGTCCCACACCGCGCCCGCTTTGCGCACCACGTAGGCCGTGGTGAAGGAGACGAACAGCATCACCACCGATGCCAGCGCCAGCATCACTGCCAGCCGGTAGCGACGCAGGCGCTCGCTATAGCTGGGCCGGTCGTCGTCGCCGCGGCCTCCACCGGCTCCCCAGCCTCCGGGCCAGCCGGCTGTAGGACCTCGCCCGCCACCGCCCTGCGATGTCCTCGGCTCCCGGATAATGATTCGGCGACTCACGCTTTCCTCTGACGTCCTTGGCTAGCGCACAGCGTAGGCAAGGGTATAGAAACCCAGTCACGAAAACTTCAGAACGCCGCTCCCCTCAACCGCTGGCGACACCCCTGTCAGACTATGATGCGCGCGCTCGCACCGGAACTCAACTCCTTCGCGCGGGTTAATTTCACAGGTAAAAGTCTAGCTGTACGAGAGAGTTACGGCCCGCCCCTGACTTACAATTGTCCGGCTGGGGGCGAATCGGACCATGTGGCGCAGGCTCATCATCGTAGCGGTAGCACTGGGTATCCTGTACCTGGGCGACTTTCTCTCCCTCCGGCTGGGCATACCGGCGCGCGACACCTTCGGCAGCGTCACCGTCCACACGCTTTACATCGTCAAGCTTAAGAACGGTCACTCTGAGTACGATGACGGCGGAAATCACGTTGTCAGTTGCACCAACTCTCTATTTCCTCAGATGGGCAACATGCCGTGCTGGTATTCCCGGCGCAAGACTGAGGAAACCATCACCATCGACTCCGGTAATCCGAACAACCCGCATCTATTCTGATCGCGCTGGGTCACTGGGGAAATAGCTGTCAGCCGCCAGCCGTCAGTGTTCGATCATCGGCGGTTGGATTCAAACCAAGAATCTTTTTATGTCAAAATCTCGTTTTGGCAGTCTCATGCAGTCGTTTAGAACGACTGCTAGCTGACGGCTGATAGCTGATAGCTGACCCGCCCCCTGCTTGCGTCTTCCGCGAACTCTGCCGCATCCTGACTACATGCCCCGGCACGAACGCGTTCACGGTCACGAGGTCAAGAAGCAGCAGATCACCAACCATTGCTTCGGTTGCGGCCCCGGCAACGAAGCGGGACTCCGCCTGAAGTTTGTCCTCGACAAGAAGCGCCAGCGCTTCGTCTGCCGGTTTCGGTTACAGCGGCGCTTCGTCGGGCCCCCGGCGCACGCGCATGGCGGCATCATCGCGACCATTCTCGACGAGGCGATGGGGAAGGTCAGCAAGCTGCACAACCTCATCGCGCTCACCAGCCAGATGCATATCACCTACCTGAAGCCGGTGCCGCTGTTCAAGCCGCTTATTGTCGAGGGATGGGATGTAGGAGTGCGCGGGCGCGAGCACTACCGTGCGGCCGAGATTCGCAACCGTGAAGGTGAGGTGCTGGCCAGCGGCAAAGCCACGTTTATCGAGATCGATCCGCATCGCATGTTCGCCAAGTATCTAAAAAAGAAAAAGAGTGACGCGACATAGCGATTGTGAGGGTTTCATACGCCCGTGACTTTACTCCTGCGCTCCATGAGGACGGTGTCCCTCCAGCGTCCGTCCAAGCAAGCAATTCGCTCCCGGGTGCCTACCAGGCGAAACCCGGCCAGCTCGTGCAAGTGAATGCTGGCGGCGTTCTCCGCAAAGATTCCCGCTTGCAGCGTCCAGATGCCATTCTGCTCGGAAGCATCTATCAGGGCGTCCAGCAAGCGGCGTCCGATGCCGCGGCCGCGCGCCGCTTCTGCGACGTAGAGGCTCACCTCGGCCACGCCGCGATACACGCGCCGGCTGGAAACCGGGCTGAGCGCGGCCCACCCCAGGATTTGGTCCGCCGAGCGCGCCACCAGCCGGCAAGATGACAGATGACGCTCATCCCATTGCCTCCAATCGGGGACCGATTGCTCGAAGGTGGCGTTGCCGGTCGCGATGCCCTGGCGGTAGATCTCGCGAACTGCTTCCCAGTCCCGCTCCGTCATCGGCGCAATTTCGCAGGCATCCATGGTTACGCTCGCACCAGGAAGTATAGGACCTGCGCGCCAGCACTTGAATCGAATCGCAACCAACAACCGGCGCGAGGTTACGCCGCACATCGGCGCAGAGTAAAATGGAAGGTTCCGAAAGGTGCAGGATTGCTGCTTGGCACTTAATACTTGGATTCGGCCAAACCTCGACCAACGCTAAGTGCCAAGTGCCAAGTGCCAAGTGCCAAGTGCCAAGTGCCAAGTGCTAACGGCTTCTTGCCAGGGAGAAATTTATGTCAGAAAACAATGGACACAACACCAGCCTGCGTCTGAAGACCGGGCTGGCCGAGATGCTCAAGGGCGGCGTCATCATGGACGTGATGAGCGTGTCGCAGGCCGAGGTAGCCGAGAAGGCCGGCGCGGTTGCGGTCATGGCGCTGGAGCGCGTGCCCGCCATCATTCGCGCCGAGGGCGGCGTCTCGCGCATGGCCAGTCCCAAACTGATCAAGCAGATCATGAGCACGGTTTCCATCCCGGTGATGGCCAAGTGCCGCATCGGACACTTCGCCGAGGCGCAGGTGTTGCAGGAGATCGGGGTCGATTACATTGACGAGTCCGAGGTGCTGACTCCCGCCGACGAAGAGCACCACGTGGACAAGCATGCCTTCAAGACTCCATTTGTGTGCGGCGCGCGCAACCTGGGCGAAGCGCTGCGACGGATCGCCGAAGGCGCGGCTATGATCCGCACCAAGGGCGAGGCAGGCACAGGCGATGTGATCCATGCGGTCAAGCACATGCGTCAAATCGTTAAAGAAATGCGTCAACTTACGGTGATGAGCGAACAAGAGCTGTTCGCGGCCGCTAAGAACCACCAGGCTCCCTACGAGTTGGTGCGCATTGTGGCCAAAGCAGGGAAGCTGCCGGTGCCGAATTTCTCCGCTGGCGGCATTGCCACGCCGGCCGATGCCTCCCTCATGATGCAGCTCGGTGCAGAAGCGGTCTTCGTCGGTTCCGGAATCTTCATGAAGGGTGGCGCGACGCCGCTCGATCTCAAGTCCAAGGTCGAACGCGAGGAAGCCGAGTCACGCGCGCGCGCCATCGTGGTGGCCACCACGCACTACGACGATCCCAAAGTACTGGCCGAGGTCAGCGAACAGATGACCGGCGCGATGAAGGGGTTGGCCGTGGGCGCGATCGAGGAGAAGGACCTGCTTCAGACGCGAGGGTGGTGAACGGGCCGTCAGCATTCAGCACTTAGCTTTTGGCAACGGGCGGCGCGGCTCCGGCTGCGCTTTGTCTTTTGCGTCGCGAGATGCGGAACAGATCGACTGTTCCGCCATCCAATCTAGCGATATGCTTTGGCCAAGGGCTAAAGGCCAATGGCCAGGGCATTTTCAGAGAAGGTGTGGACGCCGATTTCCCTCAGGGGCTAAAGCCCGGCGTCATGAATGCGACTTGCGGCACGGCTGAAGCCGTGCCCTTTCAAAGCGAGAGTGGACTACATCAACTGTGAAACCGCTATAAGTGCTGCTTATGACAATCGGTGTCCTTGCACTACAGGGCGACTTCGACGCCCACCGCCGCCGCCTGGAAGAACTGGGCGCGGACGTCGTCCTGGTGCGCAAACCTGAACAATTTGACGAGATCGACGGCCTGGTCATTCCCGGCGGTGAGTCAACCACATTTCTCAAACTGCTGAGCGAACCGACCTTTCGCAAGCTGAATGACTTCGTGCACACCAAGCCGACCTTCGGGACTTGCGCTGGCGCAATCCTGCTGGCCAGGCAGGTGGAGAACCCTCACCAGCCCGGGCTCGACGCCATCGACATCGCCATTCGTCGCAACGCCTATGGGCGTCAGGTTGACTCCACCATCGTCGAAGCCGCAAGTAGTCTAGGCGGCGCGCCGCTGGAGATGGTGTTCATTCGCGCGCCGCGCATCGAGCGGGTTGGCGAAGGCGTTGAAGTGCTCGCCCGGCGCGATGGCGATCCCGTGCTGGTGCGGAAGGGAAGCGTGATGGCCGCAACCTTTCATCCTGAGCTGTCGGACGATCCGCGAGTGCACCAGGCGTTCCTGGAACTGGTCAACAACGGAGCGCGATGACCTCGGCTTCGGCAGGATGGCCACCCTTTTCGCCAGGCGCTTTGACTCCCACATCGTGAGACTTAGCCCATACTGCGTGGGAGTTCCCTCCATACTATGTGGGAGTCAACCTCTCACTGCGTGGGATATCTCTACCGCCAGGTAGTAGGGACTAGAGATTTTCAGAGAAGTCGTAGACCGATCTCCCTCGGGGGCTAAAGTCCCGGCGTCGTGAATGCGACCTACGGGACGGCTGAAGCCGAGCCCTTTCAAAGCCAGAGCTGGACTACAGCAACTGTGAAATCGCCATAGAGGACTTACGGCGTAATCTCAAAGATCACACCGCAGCCGTCGGCAGAGCAGGCGGTTGAGCCGCCACCTGTTGTTGTGCCGTAGAGGTTGCCACGAGCATCGATAACCAGATTGCAAAGGCGGATATTTGCCGGCGCTGACGCCGGTGAAATCGTGCAGGGAGGTATAGGTCCAACCGCCATTCGAGGGTGTCAGCTCGAAGACCGATCCCAGTTCATCGGCCCCATCATAGTGGGTTGTGGCGAAGAGATTACCAGCGGCATCCATGACCAGCTTGTTCTGGGGGCCGCAACCGCGGCTACCGGTGAGGTTATAAAGCGTATTCAAAGTCCAACCGTTAGCTGCTATCTCGTTTGGCGAGGTTGCGACGGCCGGCCAATGGTACAAACCGCCCGCCTGTCATAATCTAGAAGGCAGTCCATTCATCCCAAACGAAAGCGACCTCATGGCCGAATCTCCCATCACCGCCCGCACTCAGGATTTTGCAACCTGGTACCAGGACGTCGTCTTGCAAGGCGACATGGCCGAGCCCGCTGAAATCGTCAAGGGCTGCATGGTCATCAAGGCCAACGGCTACGCCGTCTGGGAGCTTTTGCAGCGCGAGCTGGACGACCGCTTCAAGGCGAGCGGTCATCAGAACATGTATTTTCCGCTGCTCATTCCGCAGAGCTTTCTTCACAAAGAGGCGGAGCACGTCGAAGGCTTCTCGCCGGAGCTGGCGGTGGTCACCATCGCCGGCGGCAAGCAACTGGAGGAGCCTTACGTCATTCGCCCGACCTCGGAGACCATCATCGGCCACTTCTTTGGCAAGTGGATCAAGAGCTGGCGCGACCTGCCCATGCTGCTCAACCAGTGGGCCAACGTCGTGCGCTGGGAGCTGCGCACCCGCATGTTCCTGCGGACTACCGAATTCCTCTGGCAGGAGGGCCACACCGCGCACTCCAACCACGAGGAGGCGATCGAGGAGGTGCTGCGCATCCTGGATATCTACGCCGAAGTTGCCGAGGACGTGATGGCGATGCCGGTGATCAAGGGCGTAAAGACGCACTCCGAAAAGTTTGCCGGGGCCGTGCGCAGCTACTCGATCGAGGCCATGATGCAGAACGGCTTCGCGCTGCAGGCAGGCACCAGCCACGATCTGGGGCAGAACTTCGGCAAGGCGTTCAACGTGCAATTCCAAAGCAAGGAAGGGCAGCTCGACTACGTCTGGCAGACCAGTTGGGGGGTGAGCACGCGACTCATCGGCGGGCTCATCATGAGCCACTCCGACGACAAAGGTCTGGTGCTGCCGCCGAAGCTCGCGCCAGTCAAGGCGGTGCTAGTGCCCATCTATCGCAAGGACGACGAGAAGGCCAATGTGCTGGAGGCGGCGCACCGTATCGCGAAAGATGTGGGAGCGAAGGTTGACGACCGCGAGGCGCAAAGCCCGGGCGCGAAGTTCTTCCACTGGGAGCGGCGCGGCGTGCCGGTGGTGCTGGAGCTTGGACCGCGTGATTTGGCTTCCGGCAATATCGTTCTGAAGCGGCGCGATACCGGAACGAAAGAGCCGCTGCCGCAAGCGGAGATTGCAGGGAAATTGCCGGTAGTGTTGTCGGAGATTCAGAAGAACCTCTACGACGCGGCGAAGCTGCGCCTCAAGGCCAACACCGTGCTGGCCAACTCGATTGGCGAGGTGGAGTCCATCCTCAAGGATGTGACCGCGGAGAAGGGCGGGGGCAAGTTCGTCATGGCGCACGTGAAGGACGCTGCGGAATGCGACGCGCGCATGAAGGAGTTCAAGGCCACGATCCGCTGCATTCCTCTGGTGGACGAGTACGACGGAGCAGGGAAGTGCATCATCACCGGTGAAACGGTGGACCGGCGCGTGGTGGTGGCGAAGGCGTATTGACCGCGAGAGGTAAAAGAGAATGCGGCACAGTTTGAAAGGGCACGGCTTCAGCCGTGTCGTTCGGAATTCCTAATCGGGCGGGCTTTAGCCCCGGAGGGAACGTGGCTCTAGAAGTGCTCCCTCAGCGGCTAAAGCCGACACATCTGAGCGAAGTCTACGGCATGGCTAAAGCCATGCCCCTTTAAAGATGGAGGACGTTTTCATGGGCTTGTACGATCTTTCCGCCAAGCTGAATAACGGCCGCAACAAGAGCCTCGCCGACTACAAGGGCAAAGTGCTGCTCATCGTCAATACCGCCAGCAAGTGCGGATTCACGCCGCAATACGAGGGCCTGCAATCTCTCTATGCCAAGTACAAGGACCAGGGCTTCGAGGTGCTGGGATTTCCCTGCGACCAGTTCGGCCATCAGGAGCCGGGCTCCGACGACGAAATCAAATCATTCTGCCAAGCTCAACTACGGCGTGAACTTCCCGTTGTTTTCCAAGATCGAGGTCAACGGCGAGGACGCCCATCCGGTCTTCAAGTTCCTGAAGAGCGAAAAGGGCGGACTGCTGGGTGACGCCATCAAGTGGAACTTCACCAAGTTCCTGGTGGACAAGCAGGGAACTGTGATCGAACGCTTCGCACCGACCACTCCGCCCAGCGCCATCGAGGCGCAGATCGAGAAGCTGCTGGGGAAGTGACCTCGAGTGTCGAGAAAGGCAGATGCCTCGCCCGTCAGAGCGGGCTCGCGATGACAACTCAAGTGTCTGGATCAACGCGAATTTGATAAGCTAGCAACGACGGTAGCCGATGAAGCTCTCCTTGAGTACCGAGACTGAGCGCCTGATCGCTGAGAAGGTGGACAGCGGACGGTACCAGTCCGCCGATGAGGTTGTGCGCGAATGCCTTAAACTTCTGGATGAACGCGACAATGGCGGACGGCCGGCCGTTGAGAAGAACGCTATGCCGGAGCAAGGTGAGGCTGCCGCGGGGAAAGCTGAGAAGGTCGACCTCGTCGAGTTGTTCGATCGCATCAGGCGCACCGTGCCCGATAGCGAATGGGAAAAACTACCCCGCGATCTCGCCGCAAATTACGAGCACTATCTCTACGGTAGCCCAAAACAATCGTGATGCAGCGCGTATTCGCTGACGCAGGCTACTGGATTGGCCTTTTCAACGATCGTGACAGCCTGTATCCGAGAGCCGTTGCAGCCTCGCGCCAATTCAGACCCCATCAAATTGTTACCAGCGAAATGGTGTTCACAGAATTGCTGAATAACTTCAGCGAACGTGGCATGTATTTCCGCGAAGCGGCAGCAACGGGTGTCGCATACTTGCGGGACTCGTCCGAGATTACGATTGTGCCCCAAACGCCCGAGCGCTTTGTAAGGGCCTTCCAGCGATATCGGGTGATGTCGGACAAGGGCTGGAGTCTGACCGATTGTGCGAGCTTCATAATCATGGGGGACGAAGGAATCACATCTGCACTGAGTCACGATCGCCACTTCGTCCAAGCCGGGTTCAAGGCGTTGCTTCGCTAATCGCCTTGGGTGCCGCTGTGGTGAACTGTCTCCCGGAGATCTGGGCCAGCCGCGGTTACCGTGCCGTGTTAGTCGAACCGCCGCGGCAAGACCGGGACTTTTACCCGCGATATACTGTTCTCCAACGAGGATGGCTGTGGGCTCCGCGCAAAAGACGTTCTACATCGAGACTTTCGGCTGCCAGATGAACTTTCACGACTCGGAAAAGGTCGTGGGCACGCTCATTTCGGAGGGCTACGCGCAGGTCGAGCGCGAGGAGGAGGCCGACCTCATCGTGTACAACACCTGCTCGATCCGCGACAAAGCCGAGCAGAAGGTCTTTCACCGGCTGAACGACTTCAAGAAGCTGCACAAGGAAGGGAAGCGCTTCGCCGTGCTGGGCTGCGTCGCCCAGCAGGAGGGCGAGAAGATCTTCGAGCGCGCGCCCTACGTCTCGCTGGTGGCCGGTTCGGCTTCATACCGCAACTTGCCCGAGATGCTGGTGCAAATTGAGGCGGGCGCTGATCGCGTGACCGGCCTCGACGACCGCCAGACCGGCGAGACCTTCGAAACCGAATTCACCGCCCGCACCAACCCGCATCGGGGATACATCACCATCATCGAAGGCTGCGACAAGTTCTGCGCCTACTGCGTGGTGCCCTATACTCGCGGCAAGGAGCGCAGCCGGACATCGCATTCTGTGCTGGCCGAAGCCCGACGCATGGCCGAGGCCGGCTACACGGAGATCCAACTGCTCGGGCAAAACGTCAATTCTTATCTTGACCCTGCCGGAAAGAAGACATTTGCCGAATTGCTGGCCGCGGTCGGCGAGATCCCCGGCATGCGCCGGGTTCGCTTCACCACGTCCCATCCACGGGACTTCAGCAAGGACATCGTGGAGGCCATCGACGCGGTTCCCACCCTGTGCGACCATGTGCATTTGCCGGTGCAAAGCGGTTCGTCGCGGGTGCTGGACTCCATGTTCCGCGAGTACACTCGCGAGCAGTATCTGGAGCGCATAGCGTGGATGAAGTCCACGCGTAACCGCGAGCTGAGCATCACCACCGACGTGATCGTCGGCTTCCCCGGCGAAACCGAGGCCGAGTTCGGCGAGACGCTAAGCCTGCTGGACGAAGTCGGCTACGATGGCGTTTTCTCGTTTAAATACTCGCCGCGCCCCAACACTCCGGCGTTGCAGTATGCCGATTCCATTTCCGACGCCGAGAAGTCGCGGCGCTTGCAGGTTCTGCAGGAACACCAGCGCGAATTGCAGAGATTAAGCTACCGCCGCCACCTCGGTCAGATCATCGAGGTCATGGTGGAAGGGAAGAACCCTACCCGCGGACAGTTCATCGGGCGCACCTCGCAAAACAAAACCCTCAACTTCGTGGTCAACCATCAACCAGAGCCGAGTATCGGAAGCTACGTGCCGGTGCGGGTCACGCAGACGTTTCCCAACAGCCTATTGGGCGAAATGGCCGTCTAACATCCAGAAACACTTGCGCCGGGTAGTTGAAGGGAGTATCAAAGGGCAAGGGCCGGGGAGGGACACGATGGAAGTGGAGATGAAAATTCGCGGGCTGATGATGGATCCGGTGACCAACATGCCCATCGTGATCCTGAAAGACCACGACAGCGACACCGTGCTGCCCATCTGGGTGGGCGTGTATGAGGCCAACGCCATCGCGCTCGAAATCGAGAAGGTCACCACCCCGCGGCCCATGACCCACGATCTGCTGAAGAACCTACTGATCGGCCTGGAAACCACGGTGCGCAAGGTTGTCGTGACCGAACTGCGCGACGATACCTTCTTCGCGGTGATCTGGCTGGAACGAGAAGGCCAGGCGATCAGCGTGGATTCGCGGCCGTCGGACGCTCTGGCCCTAGCGCTGCGTATGGATTGCCCCATCTACGTGGAAGACGAAGTGCTGAAGAACAGCAAGCAGGCCACCAGTGCGGTGAATGACCGGGTCTCCAGCGACGAGCTGCGCAAGTGGCTGGAGAACCTTGGGGAAGACGACCTCGGCCATTACAAGATGTAACTGCAGGGGCTAGGGATTAGGGGTTAGGGCCTAGTCGGTTTGGGCCGCTACGGATAACTGTGCCGGCGCGCCTGGGATGGCTTAGAGTATTTTCACAGAAGGTGTAGACGGACTTCCCTCCGGAGCTAAAGCCCGCCTTCGTGTATGCCACGATCGGCACGGCTGAAGCCGTGCCCTTTCAAAGCGAGAGCTGGACTACATTAACTGTGAAACCGCTATAGTCATTTTCGCTGCCCCTAACCCCTGGCACCTAACCCCGGATGTATATGGATTCAGCCGAACAATTGCAACGCCTCTACGTCGCGGGCTTCGAACTGCAAACCTTCGAGCGTTATGGCAACTCCGTAGGCGTGCTTCGCGACGGCTGTATCGTCCTACTGCGCGCCACGCCTGTGGGTCTGGAGATGATCGGCGCGCCCGGCTGGCGCATGGGAGAGGTGATGGGCGTACTTATCGAGAAGGATGGGCGGCAGGTCTTCCAGGCCAAGAGCGAGGTCGTGGAAGCGACCCCGGAGCGGCTGGAAGCGCTGCGGCGGTTTGAGGCAGACCTGCGCGAGCTACTGGTTTCAACGGCCTGAAGGGAACTGCTACCTACCAAACGATTTCGACCGGATAAGCTCGAAGCCTCTGATCGGCGGTAACAATGGGAATGCCTTCTTCGACCGCTTGTGCGGCGAGTATGCGATCGAACGGGTCGCGGTGATGAGACGGGAGGCTCTCAACTCGCAGGCGCCAGCCGGCCCGGGAATGTCTAGTTTGCCGCAGCCGGCCTTTACCAGGATTTCCCAGACGCTGGCGACGCTCAGAACAAAGGAGCGCCACTCCTACTTAACATAATATCCGTTATCGGACATTGATAATATCCTCAGTGGCCCTCGGGCCTTCAGGCCGCGCCCAGCTTCGCTTTTCGCAGCTTCAACCATTCCCCGAAGGAATTCGCTGGCAGCGGAATTTCGCCCGGCTAACCCAGCAGAACCACTTTGGGATGGAACAGCGTCCCAGCTACCCGGCTGGCGATGCAGATCAACTCCGCCTGCCCGGCAAACACTTTGACTAGCCGCGAGCGCGACATCTCTGGCAGGTTTACGCTGCGTCCGTGGCGGATTTTGCCGATCGATTCCTCGTCGGCCGTGACCGACGGGATGTCCGGCAGCAAGCGCCGCGGATGGACCAGGAGGTCTTCCAGCCGGCCTTGTGTGGCTGCCTCGGCGATCTGTTCCAGGCTGTGGCTTTCTTCCAGAGTGAATTCTGCCACCGCCGTCCGGCGCAAGCTGGCCAGATGCGCGCCCGTGCCTAGTTTTTGTCCCAACTCGTGGGCTAGGCTCCGAACATAGGTGCCCGACGATACCCGGCTGCGGAACTCGACCAGGTCGTCATCCAGCCCAAGAACGGTAAACTCTTTGACCTCAACCTCCACCGGCTTAAGTTCGACCTCCTGCTTCTTGCGGGCCAGCCTGTAGGCCGGGACCCCTTTGATTTTCTTGGCGGAGAACGGCGGGGGGACCTGGCTTATCAGCCCGCAGAAACCAGAGACGACTACGCGGATTTCTTCAAGTGTGACTTTAACTTCCTTCGGCTCACCTACAGGATCTCCATCGCAATCGTAGGTATCGGTAGCCAACCCCAGCCGGATGGTCCCTTCGTAGGCCTTTTCCGAGGCTGTGTAAAATTGACACAGCCGGGTCATGCGACCGAGAACCAGAGGAAGCACACCAGTGGCCATGGGATCGAGCGTCCCCAGGTGGCCGACCGAGCGTTCTCCGACCATCCGGCGCATGCGGGCGACCACGTCGTGTGAGGTCCATCCCGCCGGTTTGTCCACTACGATCACACCATTGACCGGCATCCTTCTGCTATCGTGGAGGTTCCAAGGTGGTTCGGTCAAATCGCCGGCGAAGTATACGCGGTGAAAAATGAGAGGGAACTCTTCCCTGCCGCGCCGCCGGCCTAAAGCACATCCATGATCCCGCTGAAAGACGACGCGCCTCGGGTCAGCACGCCCTTCGTGAACATTACGTTGATTGTGCTGAACACGCTGGCGTTTTTGTTCGAGCTGTCTCTGGGTGTACGGAACCAACAGTTCGTGCAAGTGTTCGGAGTGGTGCCGGTGCGCCTCTCCATCGTGCTGTTCAATCATGGCTATGTGCCCTGGGAGCTGGTGTCGCAACTGGGTACGCGCTTTGTTCCGCCCATGGCGGCGGTCCTGCCTATCTTCACCTCCATGTTTCTGCATGGCTCCTGGCTACACCTCATCTTCAACATGTGGGCGCTCTGGATCTTTGGCGACAACGTTGAGGACCGCCTGGGGCACGCGTGGTATCTGGTGTTTTACCTGATTTGCGGAGTAGCGGCCGCGCTGTTCCACACCTTGTTGAATGCCAACTCGGTGATACCCACGGTCGGCGCCAGCGGCGCCATTGCAGGCGTGATGGGAGCCTACTTTCTGTTATATCCTCGCGCCCGGGTGCTCACCTTGGTACCGCTGTTTTTTGTTTTCTTCGTATGGCTGCCGGCTTGGGTGGTGCTGGGCTACTGGTTCGTGGCGCAGTTTCTGAGCGGAGCGGCGACGTCCATTGCTTCGCACAGCAGCAACTCGGGGGGCATCGCCTTCTGGGCTCACGTGGGAGGCTTTCTGGCAGGCATGCTGCTCATTAAGCTCTTCCCTGCTCGCGCCCGGCGGCATTATTACGGGTGGTAAAAGAGTTTCCGACTGAGGCACGGAGATACGGAGTAAGGAACTGTGTTTCTCCTTGCCCTCTGTGCCTCCGTGGTGATTATGTAGCTTACGGTTGTATCGCCTCGCCTTCCATCACGCTGGTCAGCTTGTGCTGCGTCATCTCGCGGTTGAATGCCGCCACGTCCGTTTGCTGGAATTGGTTGAACTTCTGGATCGCCGATTGATATTCGGGCTCAAGCCGCTGCTTCTGCTCGACCATCGCTTGTGTCGGCGCCTCATCCGACCCTTCCAGAACCCCATTGAGCGCGAACAGGTGCTCGCGAATCTTGCCCGGCCAGCGCAACGTCGATTCCGCCGCCCCTGCGTTGCTCGTGATCTGCTCTTGGACGGACTTCATCTGCTTCTCCAGCGCATCGCTGGCCGTCTTGACGGCTTGTTCATCGGGCGTGTTCTTGGCTGCGAGCTGTAGCGCCTCAACCTGCGCTTTGATCGCATCCATGCGGTTCAGCGCAACATCGAGCTGCGACATCATGTGCAGCACCGCCTGGCCCATCTGATAACGCGCTTCCATGCCAGCCTGATCGGCGTGGGAGTGGGGATCGTTGATGACCTGGAGCTTTTGCGATGCGGTCTGGCCTCCAATCGTCATGGTGGCCGTGTACTCGCCGGGAGGCACCAGAGCCCCCGCCTTCGGGCCCTTGTTGAAGTCCTTGGCGCTCTCCCAGCGCACCGGACCGTCGGCGCGCAGGTCCCAATACACGCGCTGCAATCCAGGCTTGGTGGGAATCCAGGGGTACTTCTTCGGCTTGCCTAGTTCCGTTTCTGTTTGCCATCCGGTGGTGGGAGCAGGTTGTTGCTGGGTTTGCGAAGGCGTGGCTACCTCTGCCGGGTGGACGCCTTTTTGCTCCTCCCGTTGCCCGGACGCTGGCGCCGTCATCGCCGGAGGAGGAACGTCTTCATCGGCAGGAGGTTTCTCGCCATCCTCCAGAGCGTGGGTGCCTTTGATGGTGCGCACCACGCGGCCCTGCGAATCGGTAATAACCAACTGCCCCGGGTCCTTCACTTCCTTGGCGAGGAAGTAACTCAACTGCACTCCGTAGGCGGGGTTCTTGCCGTAAAATACGCCGTCGCCCAGGTCTTCCACCTGCGACCACGGCCAGAAGCGCAGCGCCGAAGGGGGCTGAAACAGGTGCAACGCCGCCTGGCCAACCTCTGGCGTGAATTGCTGGAATGGGGTCAGGTCGTCCAGGATCCACATGCCGCGACCGTGAGTGCCCAATATCAGGTCGTTGTCCCGCTCCTGCTCGGTCAGGTCGTACACCGAAACATTGGGCAGGCCCAGACCGAACAGATACCAGGTTGCGCCGTCGTTCCAGGTGACGTAGAGGCCGTTCTCCAGGCCGGCGTAATAGATGTGCGGATTGCGCCGGTCGCGATGGGCCACGTGCGCGTACATCTGCGGCAAATCGCCGGCGATCGATTGCCAGGTGGCGCCGTAATCGCTGGTGCGGTAGACGTAGGGCTTGAAGTCGCCGTTGAAGTGGCGGTCCACGGTGATGACCGCGGCTGCCGGGTTGTCCGCCGCAAGGTCGATGGACTCGACGCGGCCCCACGGCGGCAGATCGGGAACGTGCGAGGTGAGGTTGGTCCAACTTGAGCCGCCGTCGCGCGTGAGTTGCACTTGCCCGTCGTCGGTGCCGACCCAGATCACGTTGGGATCTTTGGTTGACGGCGTAATGCGGATGATGGCGTCGAAGGCTTCCGCTCCCGAGTTGTCCTTCACCACCGGCCCGCCCGCCGACTGCTGCTTACTCTTATCATTCACCGTCAGGTCGGGACTGATGGGCTTCCAGGTGCGGCCGCGGTCCTCGCTCTTGAACAGCACATTGCCGCCCGCGTACAACACCTTGGGGTCGGCGGGCGACACCGCAAAGCCGGCATTCCAGTGAAAGCGATAGGGGGAATCGGCAACCCCGCCGCCGCTGAAGTCGCGCGGATACGGCTCGATGTCGTGGACCTGCTCGGCGGCGCGATCGAAGACCATGAACACGCCGTTCTCGGTGCTGTTGTAGATGAGGTTGGGATTGTCGGCCGCAGGAATCGCATAGATGCCGTCGCCGCCGTTGAGATCGAACCAGTGGCGGTCAAGAATTCCCGAGGGATCTTTGCTGCGGCTGGGGCCACACCAGGCGCTGTTGTCCTGCAGGCCGCCGCACACCATGTACGGCCGATCGGCATCGGCGCTGACGTGGTAAAACTGCGCGATCGCGATATTGTGAATGAAATCCCAGTGGTCGCCGTTGTCGCGCGAGATCACCACGCCGCCGTCATTGCCTTCGATGATCCGCCCGCTGCCGCTGGGGTCGATCCACATGGCATGATGATCGCCGTGTACCTGCCGGGCGATGGTCGAGAAGGTATGCCCGCCATCCTTCGACTCCATCAGGTTGTTGGACAGCGCGAAGATGTGCTCGGGAGTTCGCGGATCGACCTCGATGCGCGAGAAGTAAAACGGCCGCGCGTCCACCTCTTCGTCGTTGCTGACCAGGCTCCAATGTTCGCCCGCGTCGTCCGAGCGCCACAGCACGCCTTGGTTGGAGCCCATCACGGCATAGACCGTGTTCGGCGAACTGGCCGCGATGGCAAGGCCGATGCGCGCCACCGGCTTCTCGGGAAGCCCGTGTCCGCTAAGCCGCTTCCAGGTTTGTCCCTGGTCGAACGATTTGTAGATGGCATCGTCGGGTCCGCCGCCGGAATAACTCCAGGGAGTGCGGCGGAAGCGATAGGCCGCGGCATAGAGTACCTGCGGGTTCTGCGGGTCCATGGCCAGATCGGCAATGCCGACGCTGGGTCCGATGTAGAGCACTTTCTGCCAGGTGGCACCGCCGTCGGTGGTGCGATACACCCCGCGCTCGGCGCTGTCGGCCCACGGACTGCCCATGGCGGCCACTATCACGGTACTGGAATTGTGCGGGTCAACCACCACGCGAGAGATCTGGAAGGTACCCTCCAGCCCCATGCGCTTCCAGTGGCCGCCGCCATCGGTGGACTTGTAAATGCCGTTGCCGGGTGAAACCGTGTTGCGAATGTTGGCCTCGCCGGTCCCCGCCCAAACGATGTTGTCGTTTTGCGGATCGACGGCCAGTGCGCCAATAGACATCACGCTCTCATGCTGGAAGAGCGCCTTCCAGGTGATGCCGCCATCGCTGGTGCGGAACACGCCGCCATCGGCCGCGCCCACGTAGTAGATATCGGGATTGTCGGCAACTCCCACCACCGCAGGAACTCGCCCGCCGGAAATCGCCGGCCCGATCTCGCGGAAGCCGACACTCTTCCGCACCTCCATCGGCAGCCGGGTTCGACCCTCGTCATCGGCCTTTTGCGGACCAGCCTCGCTGGCCACAGACTCCGTCGCCGGCTCGGCTGCGTTTTTCTGCGGCTCGTTCCTGGCGCTCGTCCGCTTTCCCGTGGCGGGAGGACGATTTTCGCCCGACCGCTGGGTGCTGGCGGGAGCGCTTTGCGGCAGTGCCGGGGCGATGGTGATTGCAAAACACAAGGTCAGCAGGCAGGTGGCGCATGCGCACCAGCGATCGAGGCAGGTCATAGTTTTTGTCCAGAGCGGCCCGCGGGCGAGAAACCGCTCACACCGCAGAATCGAGAATCATACTCTCTCTGCGGTTCGGTTGTTGAGATGGAGTATTCGAGGAGATGACAGATTTGAGCTGTCATCCTGAGCGGAGCACTCGCCATTTTCTTCTTCGCCCCGCCGATTTCGCGGGTCGGGCGAGCGCGCAGTCGAAGGATCTGCGGTTTGGAGTATCAAGCACCCGTGAGGGCGCGCAGATCCCTCGACTCCGCTTCGCTCCGCTCGGGATGACAAGTTGAACTATGGAAGGTGAAAGTTGCGCTCTCTCTAATCCAGCCGTACCAGAAACACACCGCCCTCTTTCACGTGGGTCTTGCTGGCAACCTCTTCGGCCTGGTGCTTGTCGTCATTCTGGGGACGCAGTCGCACCCACTCGCCGGTGGGCCCGGTGAACTGAATGACGGTCGCGTCTTCATAGCGGCTCTGAAGTTTTTCTTTGAGCTTGCGCGCCTCGTGCTCGCTCTGGAAGGCGCCGATTTGCACGCACCACCGGCCGCCGGTCGCAATGGGCGCAGGCGCGGACAACACTTCAAGCTTTACTTCAGCTGTTCCCGGACGCCACACGTCCACCGCTTTGGCCGCGGCCAGCGACAGGTCCACGATGCGGTCTTCAATGAACGGTCCACGATCGGTAATGCGCACCACCACGGATTGTCGGGTCTGAACGTTGGTCACGCGCACCACCGAGTTCATCGGCAACGTGCGGTGGGCCGCGGTCAGCGCGTTCTGGTCGTAGATCTCGCCATTCGACCCGCGATGGTGATGGTACGGAGGCCCATACCAGCTTGCCAGCCCGGTCTCAACATAGATGGGCTTGGCCGCCGGCTTTCCGCTGGGTGGTGGAGTTTTCGGCTTCTCTTCGGCGGTAGTGCTTGGCGCGGGCTGGGCCGGAGTGATCGTCGGCGGCGGTGGCGGAGGATGGCTACGCGCGGTTTTGTGCCCGCCGCAGGCCGAGAGCAATGCTAGAGCAGTGCATAAAACAAGGGTGCCGACACTGCGCCCCGCTCGTCGAGCGCTCCCCACGCTTTGAAGGGGCACGGCTTTAGCCGTGCCGTAGCCAAACACCCTAAACAAGGGCTTCAGCCCCCGACGGGACTGCTCGACCGCCGTCTCTGGACCACTCGTCAGCGCTTCCGCCGCTTGGTTTGGCTTTCCATCATTTCGGCGGCTTCGGCCATCTTCTCGCTGGCAATGCGCAGCGCCTTGCTGGAATGGTCGCGGATCGCCGGCACCAGCTCGTCGTTGATGTAGGCGATGAGCTTCTGCGTCTCGTCCTCGATGCGCTTGGTCGTGTCGCCCAGCACGTCGTCCAGCCGCTCGCCTGCCGTCGAGAAAGGACGGCGGGCCTTCGTTTGTTTTTTCACAACGGGCCACCTTATCAGTAGCGGTAATCGTCAGGCACCAAGATTATGCGGGCGGAAGGCGCGGCGGTCAATTGGCAAGAGAGGTGCCGGGAGAGAGCCGTTGTCAGTAACCAGACGTCGGAGTCGGCGTTCATCCTTCCATTTGTCATCCCGAGCGAAGCGCAGCGGAGTCGAGGGATCTGCGGTTCGTGGTCACCATTCCGCTCTTTCCCTGCCCTTCACAAGAACCTTTGCTTGTTTTGTCATCCCGACCGGGGGCTTTAGCCCGAGTGGAGAGATATGCGGTTCGACTGGATGGCTGATGACCTTTAGCGTAATCGGCTTTCCCCACTCTTCCGACAGGTCCTGCCATGTCGGGTTGCGCGACTCGATGAGCCGAATTTTCTTTTCTCTCCGCCACCGCTTGAGCTGCTTTTCTCTTGCGATCGCGTCGCGAATGTCGCCGAAGACCTGATACCAAACCAACCGGTTAATGTTGTACCGCTCGGCAAAGCCTTCCTGGTCATACGTCTTGTGTTCACGGACACGCCGTTCAATATTATTCGTGACGCCAACGTAGAAGTTGTGCGACCGGCTGGCCAGGATGTAGACCGCGTAACGGTGTTCTTTCACATGGCAATGATCCCACGGTCGCACATAGGTTTCTGTGCGCTGGGTCACAGCACAGGGTAACCGCAGATCCCTCCGCTCGGGCTAAAGCCCTCGGTCGGGATGACAAAATGGAGATGGTCGCGAAAACTTCTTTTGATTGTCATCCCGAGCGAAGCGCAGCGGAGTCGAGGGATCTGCGGTTCGTGGTCACTCTTCCGCTCTTTCCCTGCCCTCCACAAGAACCTTTGCTTGTTTTGTCATCCCGACCGAGGGCTTCAGCCCGAGCGGAGGGATCTGCGGTCCAGCCGCACCGGATGCTAGAATTTTCCTATCCCTATGCCCAGCCGCAAGCTCTCCGGTTCCGAAGTTCGCCGCATGTTCCTGGACTATTTCGTCTCCAAAGGACACAAGGAGGTGCACTCCTCTTCCCTGGTGCCGCAAAACGATCCCACGCTGCTGTTCACCAACGCCGGCATGAACCAATTCAAGGACGTCTTCCTCGGCATCGAGAAGCGCGACTATAACAAGGCCACCTCGTCGCAGAAATGCGTGCGCGCCGGCGGTAAGCACAACGACCTGGAGAATGTCGGCTTCACCAATCGCCACCACACCTTCTTCGAGATGCTGGGCAATTTCAGCTTTGGCGACTACTTCAAGAAGGACGCCATCGCCTACGCCTGGGAGCTGGTCACCTCGCCGGAGTGGTTCGGCATAGAAAAAGACAGGCTCTACGCCACTATCTTCAAGGGCGAGCAAGGCATCGCCCGCGACGACGAGGCGTATGAGCACTGGCTCGCCGTTGGCGTCCCGCCCGAGCGCATCTTCGAGATGGGCATGAAGGACAACTTCTGGATGATGGGCGATACCGGTCCGTGCGGGCCGTGCAGCGAACTCCACTACGACATGGGGCCAGCCGCGAGCGACGCCGGACACACCGACTGCCAGTTCGGTTGCGAGTGCGGGCGCTATGTAGAAATCTGGAACCTGGTGTTCATGCAGTTCGACAAGCAGCCCGACGGCACGCTCACGCCGCTGCCCAAGCCCTCGATTGACACCGGCGCGGGCCTGGAACGCCTTGCTGCTGTAATGCTGAATATCGAGGATCCGACTAAAGTCTCGAACTACGAGACGGACCTGTTTGTGCCGCTGATCGAGCGTGCTGCCACGTTGACAGAGTTTCAATACGAGAATCATGATCCTGTATACGCCGGCCCAATCACGGATCATGTGCTCCAACAGGTGGCTAAATACAGGACGGACGTTGAACCAGAGATCAGGAGGCGAGAACTAATAGGTAGTCCTTCGTTGAGGATTATCGCTGATCATTCGCGAGCGTCTACGTTTCTTATCTCCGATGGAGTGGTGCCGTCGAACGAAGGCCGCGGCTATGTCCTGCGCAAGATTATTCGTCGCGCGATTCGCCATGGACGGCTGTTGGGACAGGAGAAACCGTTTCTTTTTGAGATGGTATTCGCCGTTCGCGACCTGATGATGGACGCCTATCCCGATCTCGTCGAAAGTGCGAACCGGGTGGCTGAGACGATCAAAGGCGAAGAGACAAGATTCGCGCACACATTGGACATAGGTCTCAAGCGTCTGGAAGATGATTTGGCACCGTTGGTGGCGAAGTTAGCCGAACTCCGGCAAATGTTCGGTGACCATTTCGAGTTGGCGAAGTTGGCACCGCATGTGCAACGCCCCACGTACTTGGGTGAGCAAGCTTTCAAGCTCTACGACACCTTCGGCCTTCCGTTGGATTTCATGGTCGATGCGGCGCGTGATCAGGGAATACTGTTCGATCAGGCCGGCTTCGATGCCGCCATGGACGAGCAGCGCAAACGCGCGCAGGCCTCATGGAAGGGTGGTTCCAAAGCCTCGGCCAGCCCAGCCTATCAGTCGCTGCCGCCAACCCAGTTCGAGGGCTATCGGCAAACCCTCTCCACCGGCTGTGAGGTGCTGGCCATCATCGAGCCGCACAACGGAACCGGCGTTGGTGCGCAGGAGCTTAAGTCCGGTGAGCGCGCCGAGATCGTGCTCGACCACACGCCCTTCTACGCCGAGGCCGGCGGACAGGTCGGCGATGTTGGCTGGCTCTACGCCGACGATCACAACACAATCGTCGCGGAAGTCGAAGGCGTGACCTATCCCGTGCAAGGCGTGCGCGCGCATCGCGTGGTGGCCAAGCAATCAATTCATGTGGGCGATAAAGTGGACGCCATGGTCAACGACGAGGTTCGCCGCGCCACTATGCGCAACCACACCGGCACGCATCTGCTGCACGCCGCGCTGCGCGAGGTGTTGGGCAAGCATGTCAAGCAGGCGGGCTCGCTGGTCGATCCCTCGCATCTGCGCTTCGACTTCTCGCACTTCGCTTCGGTCGGCGACGAAGAGCTGCAGGACATCGAGGACCTGGCCAACAAGGAGGTCCTTCGCAACGACCGGGTCGAAGTCATCGAAGACGTGCCCATCGACGTCGCGGTCAACGAATATCACGCGATGGCGCTGTTCGGCGAAAAGTACGGCGACCGGGTGCGCGTCATTCGCATCGGCGACTTCTCCACCGAGCTGTGCGGTGGCACGCATACCGCCGCCACCGGCGAGATCGGCCTCATCAAAGTGCTGAAGGAAGGCAGCGTATCGAGCGGCGTTCGCCGGCTCGAGGCCGTCACTGGCGAAGGCTCGCTGCGCCACTTCCGTAAAGACCACGAACTGGAGAACGTCGTCTCCACGCTGGTGCGCGGTGGCGACGATCAGTCCCCCGCGGAAGCGCTCAGGCATGAACTGGAGCGCCGCGACGAAGAGCTGAAGAAGCTGCGCAAAGAGCTGGAGCAGGCGCGCATGAAGTCCGCCTCCAGTTCCGTCCAGTCAGCGGCGGAGAACGTGCGCGAAGTGAAAGGCGTGAAAGTCCTGGCCACGCGCGCCGACAATCTGGAACGCAGCCAACTCCGCGTGCTCATCGACAACCTGCGCCACAAGCTGGGCTCGGGCGTGGTGGTGCTCGGCTCGGTGAGCGACGGCAAAGTCGCACTCATCGTCGGAGTCACCAAGGACTTGACCTCGCGGGTGCAGGCGGGCAAAGTGATTGCCGAAGTCGCGAAGAAAGTCGGCGGCTCCGGCGGCGGGCGTCCCGACATGGCCGAGGCCGGCGGAAAAGACCCTGCCGCACTGGATTCTGCGCTGGCGGATAGCTATCGCGTGGTGGAAGGTTTATTGTCGAGTTAATTTGCCGCCTTTATGGGCCGGCATGCATCCAGACCGAGTACTGCAGGGGGATTCTTATGCACCGGACGCTGATGTTTGCTCTTCTGTTAGTGTTCTCTGCCTCCTGGTTGCTGGCGCGACCGGCGAATGCGGCGGAGAAGAAACCGTCCGGCGTGAAGATTAGCGGCTGCCTGTCCAGCTCCAACGGCAGTTACATCCTAACCGAGAAGGATGGGACAGAGCATACGCTTTCCGGCTATGCCAATAAGCTGGGCAAGCAGGTGGGCCGGGAGGTCGAGATCACCGGCAAGCCCTCCTTTAGGATGGCTGACACGACTCCGGTGGGCGCCGCATCCAGCGCAATCGAGGTGCCGGTCTTTGAAGTCAAGACCGTGACCCGCGTGGCCGATACGTGCCAGTCCAGGTGACCGCTGGCTCGAAGATTTATTTTAGGTTTACGCTACTGCCGGGAGCATGTTAAACCAAAGCTTGAAAGGAGACTTCCTTATGTGCAAAACGTTGATGATCGCTCTGCTGTTCGTGGCCTCTGCCGCCTGTTTGCCGGCGCAACAAGGATCGTCGTCAGACAACCAGATGTCGGACAAGAAACCTGCCCCGACCACGATTGAAGGCTGCCTGCAAAATTCCGCTGGAAAATACACGCTGACCGAGGCCGATGGGACGGTGTTTACACTTTCCAGCCACGCCAACGTGATGGCCAAGCACATTGGACACGAGGTCCAGGTTACCGGCGTGCCGGCCGTAAAAACCGTAAGTACCACCCAGCAAGGAGTGGCCTCCACCGCGAAACAGATACCGATTTTTCGCGTGCAGAGCATCAAGCACGTTGCTGACACCTGCACTAAGTAACAGGCGATCACAGCGTTACAAAATAGCTCGGGTATGACAACGATAAGCATCGTTGCTCTTTGCCGTGCCCTTTTTCCCTTCCCGTGCTTTGGCAGCAAGAACCGGAGTGACGCCGTTAGCGCGTCGCTTGTAGGGTGGACAAAGTTACAGGGGGCTGTCGACTTGCCCGGAAAGCGGGACGACGCGCATGACGGCGACTGCCAGGTCCACAAAAAGCTGCATCCCCAGCCGGTCTTTAACCCTCTAAATGCTATAAGGTGGTTAGCTATGGCGATTGGTGAAACGGTTTACGTCAACAGCGTCCGCGAGCAACTGCTGGCCGGACGTGCACGGCTTGCCGACGTGCTGGCCGAGAACGAAAGCGAGCAGGTGCTGCGGCTGTTGGGCGAAGTGGACAGCGCGCTGCATCGCATCGACCACGGCAACTTCGGCGTTTGTGAGGTCTGTCTGGGGACGGTCGAGGACGAGCGACTGCTGGAAAATCCGCTGGCCCGCGTCTGCCTCGACTGCCTGACGCCGCAACAGGCGCGCGCCCTCGAGTACGATCTGGAGCTGGCGGCCCAAATCCAGAAAGGTCTGCTGCCGCCGCAGGACCTGGCCATCCCCGGCTGGGAGATTTCCTATCACTACCAGCCGGCGGGCATGGTCGGCGGCGACTATTGCGACGTCATCAAGGAAAATGGGCACTTGTATTTCATTATGGCCGACGTTTCCGGCAAGGGTGTGGCGGCCGCCATGCTGTCGTCGAACCTGCGCGCCGTGTTCCACTCGCTGGTTCCTCTACGACTCTCGGTGGAGGAGGTCATGGTGCGCGCCAACCGGCTGTTCCGCGAGAGCGCTCTGCCGACGCAATACGCGACCCTGGTCTTTGGCAAGGCCTCGTCCAGTGGCGACCTGGTGATCGCGAATGCAGGACACCTGCCGGTGCTGCTCAGCGGCCCCTCCGGGGTGCGAACCTTTGAGAGTTCCTGCAAGCCGCTCGGGTTTTTCTCCGATGACACCGTGAGTGTGGCGAAGGCGCGCATGGCGCCCGGGGAGATCTTGGTGCTTTTCACAGACGGGATCAGCGAAGCGGAAAACGAGGGCGGCGACGAATATGGCACGGAGCGGTTGCGGAGCCTTATCCAGGGGCAGGGCCTGTGCTGCCCCATCGAACTGGTGAATGTGTGCAAGCAGCAGGTGGCGGCGTTCCGCGGAGGCCGGGAAAGGGCCGACGATGAAACCCTTCTGGCCATCCAGTTCGCGCCTACGCAGGAGTTTGCCAAGGCGTGAACTGCGTAGGAAGGGCCCTGTGCACTTAACGCTTCCCTTCCCGCCGGGCTGAAATGATGAAAGCCGACTCTACCAGCATTGCAAGGCCGGAAAACGCTCTGGACCGCGATGTTCTGGTCGCCCGCGGACAGCGGCTGGAATACTTCACCCTGGGCTGGAACGGCCTGGAAGCCGCGGTTGGGCTGGCTGCGGGAGTCCTTGCCGGCAGCATTGCTCTGGTTGGCTTTGGGCTCGACTCGGTGATTGAGACCGCCTCGGCGGCGATTCTGCTGTGGCGACTTCATGCCGACGCCGACGCGGAGCGGCGCGAACAGGTGGAGCGCACCGCCCGTCGGCTGGTGGGAATTTGCTTCTTGCTGCTGGCTGTCTACGTTGGGTTGGAGTCCCTTCGCGCACTCTGGACCAGAGCACTGCCGGAACGAAGCGTGCCCGGAATTCTCATCGCCGCCGCTGCTGTGATCGTGATGCCGCTGCTGGCGCGCGCCAAGCGGCGGGTGGCTGCGCAACTCTCCAGCGGAGCCCTCCGCGCCGATTCGCGACAGGCCGACTTCTGCATGTATCTGTCGGCGATTGTGCTGGCGGGATTACTGCTGCACGCGCTACTAGGTTGGTGGTGGGCCGATCCTGCTGCGGCCCTGCTGATGGTACCGATCATCGCGTGTGAAGGTCTGAAGGGGCTGCGCGGCGAGGCCTGCAACGATTGCGCTTGATGTGAGTTCCTGGGCCCGGGTTTTCCACAGCTCCACGACCGTTTTCTAGTGTGCCAGAACGTTGCTGCGTTGCTATCCTGAGACATGGCCGTTCGGCGTTCAGCCTCCTACGATCGCAAGTTCGTCCCGCTTACCACCCGCTTCGACCACGCTCTGCTTTTCGCCTCCCAGGTGCATCGCAACCAGGACCGCAAGAAGAGCGGCATTCCTTACGTTTCGCATTTGCTCGGTGTCGCTTCCATCGTCCTCGATTACGGTGGCGACGAAGAGATGGCCATTGCCGCGCTCCTGCACGACGCAGTCGAGGACCACGGTGGACGGCCGATGCTGAAGGTGATCGACCAGATGTTCGGGCCGCGGGTGGCCAAGATTGTGGACGGCTGCACCGACTCCTATGCCGAGGACCCCAAGAAGAAGGAAAGCTGGGAGCGACGGAAATTCCGCTACCTGCGCCGGGTGCGTCACGAAGATGCCGAAACCCGCTTCGTCTCGGCCGCCGACAAGCTGTACAATGCGCGCGCTGTGCTGCGCGACTTGCGCTACAACGGAGACTCGGCCTTTTCCCGCTTTTCCGCACCCAAAGCCAAGATCATCTGGTACTACCGGTCGCTGGTGAACGAATATCGCGCCGGGGGAGTGACTCATCTGTTGAAGCCGCTCCTCGACGATCTCGACCGCGTGGTGATTGAGGTTGAGCACCTGTCGGGATTGCTGGCCGCTTCACCCGCCCCGCATCGCCGGCTGACCACGAAGCTCAAGGGCAAACGCTAGCCCGCAGCCCGATCCCAGAGGAGCCGTCCTTGCTCAAGAGCGAAGCAGACCGCATCACGCAACTGCTCCAGTCCGCCAGGACCATCGCCGTCGTTGGACTCACCGACTCTCCAACGCGCCCGAGCTACGGAGTCTCCCGCTATATGCAATCGCAGGGCTATCGCATCATCCCAGTGAATCCCAACATACAAGAGTGGATGGGCGAGAAAGCGTACCCATCGCTGCTCGATGTACCCGAGAAAATTGACATCGTAAATGTCTTCCGCCGCTCCGCCGCCGTCCCCGAGGTGGTCGAGCACGCGATCCAGATCCACGCCCCAGCAATCTGGATGCAGGAAGGAGTGGTTCATGAGGAAGCGGCCGAAAACGCGCGGCAAGCGGGCATCTTCGTCGTGATGGAGAAGTGCATCCTGAGGGAGCACATGAAGAGGCGTTGACCACAGAGACACGGCGTCACAGTGTCGATCTCTAACCTTTCTCTTTCTCGGTGTCTTTGTCCCTCTGTGGTCGGCTTCTTCTTGCCTGTCTGATCTCTTCCATACGCGCCTGGATGCGTTTCTCCACGCCCTCTTCGGTTGGATGGTAATACTGCCGGTCCTTCAGGTTGTCCGGCAGGCATTGCATGTCCGCGACTTTCGACTCGATATTATGCGCATACTGATAGCCTTCGCCGTAACCCAACGCCTTCATTAGGCCGGTGGGCGCGTTGCGCAGATGCAGCGGGACCGGGTCCTGCGCCGTGCGCTCCACATCTTCCTGCACCGCGCCGTAGGCGGTATACAGCGCATTCGATTTAGGCGCGACCGCGAGATAGACTACGGCCTGGGCGAGTGCAAGGTCGCCTTCTGGAATTCCCAGGAAATCGAAGGCATCCTTCGCAGCGAGCGTAACGGCGAGCGCATTCGGATCGGCGAGTCCGATGTCTTCCACGGCCATGCGCACCACGCGACGTGCCACGTACAGTCGATCTTCCCCCGCTTCCAGCATCCGCGCCAGCCAATAAAGCGCGGCATCCGGATCGCTGTTGCGTACACTCTTGTGTAGCGCGGAGATCAGGTTGTAGTGCTCTTCGCCGGCCTTGTCGTAGCGCAACACGCGCTTCTGTAACGCATCGGTCACAATTGCGTCGGTGATACGGGGCTGCGCGTCCTTCTCCTGCTGCTCGACCGCCAACGTCGCCGCGATGTCCAGCACATTGTAGGCGCTGCGCGCATCCCCGCTCGCGTAAGCCGCAATCTTCGCCAGGGCATCATCGTCCGCTTCCAGATGCATCTCGCCGAGGCCACGCTCGGCATCTTCCAGTGCACGCCGCAGCAGGAGCACAATCTGCTCTTCGCTCAGCGGATTGAGCACATAAACTCGGCAGCGCGACAGCAACGCGGAAATCACCTCGAACGACGGGTTCTCGGTAGTCGCACCGATAAGGCGAATGCTTCCCTTCTCGACGTACGGCAGGAACGCGTCCTGTTGCGCCTTGTTGAAGCGATGCACTTCGTCCACAAAGACGATGGTGCGGGTGCCGTACTGCCGCGCCCGCTCTGCGTCGGCCATGACCTGCTTGATTTCCTTGATACCCGCCAGCACCGCAGAGAACTCGATGAACTCAGCATGGGTCATCCGCGCGATGATTTTCGCCAGCGTGGTCTTGCCCACACCGGGCGGACCCCAGAAGATGAGCGACCCGGTATCGTCGCGCTCGATCTGCACCCGCAGCGACTTGCCGGGCGCAAGAATGTGCTCCTGGCCGACAAATTCGTCCAGTGTCCGCGGACGCATGCGGTCAGCCAGCGGACGCGACTTGTCCACGGCATCGTCGGGCGGGATTTGCTGGAAAAGATTCATTTCATCCCTGTTCCCCTCTGCCGCGCTGCCTCGTACAACACGAGCGACGCGGCTATTCCCGCGTTGAGCGATTCCACCTGTGCTGACTGTGGAATCGTGATCAGCCCGTCGGCCTGCACCATAACCTCTCGCGGGATCCCCCCGCCTTCATTGCCCACCAGAAACGCCACCGGCCCGCGTAGATCGGTCCGGGCGATAGACTTGCCCTTGTGCGCCGCGGTGGCCAGCACCCGTATGCCTTGCGCCTTGACCTCGGCCAAGGCTTTTGCCAGTTCCACCCGCACCGCTGGCACTCGAAACAACGAGCCCGCCGAAGCGCGCACCGCCTTCCAGTTCCACTGGCTCACCGTGCGCTCGCCCAACAGCAGGCCCGTCGCTCCGAAACCTTCCGCGGAGCGCGCAATGGTTCCCAGATTCCCCGGGTCCTGCAGGCCCGCAGCCATTACCAGCAGCGCGGGCGCAGTTGCAAGGATTTCCCGGAGCGTGAAAAGCCTAGGGCGTACCAGGGCCGCAATTCCCTGCGGTGTCTCGCTGGGCACCGCACTGGCGAAGACGTCATCCGGCAGCAAGAGCGTTTCGGTATGCGCTCCCAGTTGCGGCAGCAACTTATGCACGCGCTCGCGCGCGGACTCGCTGAAGAACACGGTCACCAGCCGCAGAGCGCTGCGGGTCGCTTCCTGCACCAGGTGTATGCCTTCGATGGCAACTTCACCCTGTTGGTTGGGCGCAGCTTCCGCAAACCCGCGTCGCAACTCCTTCACACGCGCGTTCTGGCGGCTGATGACACGCCGCAGGCGGCCTTCGAACTCGGCGGAATGGACCATTCTGGAACAACGACCGGCGTCTATCGTACACCGCCGATACCGCATGACCGCATGGCGAGGCGCGTCGTGATAATCTGCTGAGTTGCCGTCTGCCGGGGCGATGTGTTACGTTTTCGCCCCATCAGCCTTCATCAGGAAGAAAGAAAGAGGTGCGGGTGCGCCCCGAAATCGTCAAAATCGACAATAACCAACCAGAGGCTTCTCTCGTCGCCTACGTGGCGGAGAAGATCCGTTCCGGCCAGGTGTTGGGTATGCCGACCGATACGTTTTACGGTCTTGCCGCCGACCCTTTCAACTTGCAGGCCGTCGATCGGGTTTATGAGATCAAGAGTCGCTCGCGCCATAAGCCGCTCTCGCTGCTCATCGAATCGGTCGATCAGGCCGCCGATTTAGCCTGGCCGGTGCCGGAGATTTTCTACCTTCTAGCGCGGCGCTTCTGGCCGGGGCCGCTGACCATCATCGTCAAGGCCGATCCCAAACTGCCGCTCAAAGTCACGGCCAACACGGGCAACGTCGCGCTGCGTGTCCCCGCTTCGGAGATTCCTCTGGCCATTATTCGCGCCGCCGGGTTGCCCATCACGGCGACTTCGGCCAATCTCCACGGTGAGGTCGAGTGCACGTCGGCCATGCAGGTCCGCGACCAGTTGGGAGATTGCCTGTCGATCATCGTGGATGGCGGCCAGTCCCCTCGCGACATGCCGTCCACCATCATCGATCTGACCGGCGACGATGGGAACTGGCGTCTGTTGCGCCATGGCGCCATTCCCGAAGAACAGATCGTCGAATTGCTGGGCCGGGAGTAATCGTCACGGCGTTTCAAATTTCCAAGTTGTCCCTCAAAGTTTGGATCGTAATACTGGCTGCGATTGTCGCGGCAGCCTTCCTGCTATATACCACCCGGCAGATCATGAGCGAAGCGGGGCTTGATGAACCGCATCCCGCCGACGCCATCGTTGTCTTCGGCGCGGCCGAGTACGTGGGCCATCCTTCGCCCGTTTATCGGGCCCGTCTCGACCATGCTTATGACCTGTTCGAGCGTGGCCTGGCGCCCGTCATCATCACCACCGGCGGCGCCGGCGGCGACCCGCGCTACAGCGAGGGTCAGGTTGGCCGGGACTACCTCGAAGCACGCGGCGTTCCGGACGTGAACCTGATCGCCGAAACCCAGGGCGACAACACCGACGAATCCACCCAGCGCGTGGCCACCATCATGCGTGCCAACGATATGCACAGCGCGCTGCTGGTCAGCGACGCTTACCATCTTTATCGCGCCCAGAAGATGATGGCGCGCGAAGGTATGACGGTGTACATCTCGCCCCGTCCCGGCTCCATCCCTAAGACCGCCGTTGGCCGCTGGATGGCCGCTCTCCGCGAGAGCTTCAGTTACATGCTTTATCGGGCGCATGTGCGGTAGGGCACTACCTCTGGGTAGGCTCGTTTTCGTTTCGCCGGAGCGAAAGTTCCAATTTTTCTTTGCACCGCGAGGGGGAAACTTCCTTTCGTGCCGGGGGTTTGAGTCGTGGCAGTTGCAATCATGCCAGGATTGGCGCCGCACGGGTCCAGCAATCAGCGCCACAGAAGGGGTTTCAAACCATGAAGAAGTCAATTACCTTAACTGTCATCGCCCTCGCCCTAGCGGTCGCCTCCGCCTGGGCCCAGACGCCCCCAGGCCGCCCCGGCCCCATGAGTCCCGATCAGCGCCTGCAGATGATGACCAAGCAGTTGAACCTGACCGCCGACCAGCAGGAAAAGATCAAGCCCTTGCTGGAAAACCAGAGCCAGGAGATGCAGAGCCTGCGCCAGGACTCTTCGCTGTCACGCGACGACCGCATGAGCAAGATGCAGGAGATCCGGCAGAGCACCAACGACAAGATCAAGGAGACGCTCAGTCCCGAGCAACAGCAGAAGTTCGAACAGATGATGAGCCGTCACGGCCACGGTCCGGGAGGCCAAACTGCGCCGCAGCCACAGTAGTCCATTGGCGGGCAGCCCGAGAAACTGCCTGCTCTTCCGTTTGGAACAATCGCGTACCATCCCAAACGGCAACATCGGTAGAGATCCGGAATGAACAAAGACCCTCTGCAGCGCTGAACGTCGGGCTCGAGGACCGGACTACTCGAACGGCGGGATCTTAGCTCACTTCTTGTAGATGATCTTCCCGGCCCGGATCGTGTACTCCACCTTGGCGAAGTTGCGCAGGTCGGTGGCCGGATCGGCGCCCAGAACGACCAGGTCCGCGTCGTATCCCTTCAGCACCTTTCCCGTTCTGCCGGCTTTGAAGAAGGCCGCCGGGTTGGTGGTGAGCGATGCCAGGATGTCGCGAAAATTCATGCCCGCGCGGCCCATGTATTCGTACTCGCTGGCAGTGTCGTAGAGCTGGGTGTAGCCCACGTCGGTGCCGAACAGAATCGTGCCCCCCTCATCGAAGTAGCTCTTGAGTTCGGCGACAGCGTTTTTCAGGATGTCGGCCTTGGCGGCCGCACTGCCACCTGCTTTGCGCACCTCGTCAGGAAACAGCGAGAGCGTAGGAATGAGCGCGACACGATGCTGCTTCATTTGCTGCAATTCCTCCGGAGTCCAGCCGAACTCCATGGGAATAGTGTGCGCCAGGATGTCCACACCGCCTGCCAGCGCGTTGTCGGTGCCGACATGATTTGAGGGATGCGCGAAAACCGGCTTGCCCGCCGCGTGCGCTATGTCGACGGCGGCCCGAACCACATCGACCGGCATCGGCGTCACTTTGCCATGGCCCATCAGTGAGCCGGTAAACAGCTTGATACCATCGCCGCCCATCGCCAGCGACTGCTTTGCCAGCCGAGCAGCATCGGCCGGCGTAGCCGCCTCAAATGGCGTCAACTGCTGAGCCAATTCTTTAGGTAGGTAAAACGGAATGCCATTCTCGGGAAAGATCGTTCCCGCGGTGGTGTAGATCTTCGGTCCGGCAATCTCTCCGCTCTCTACACGCCGTCGCAAGGCGAGCGTGTCCTGTGGGTTCGAACCGATATCGAACACCGTGGTGTCACCCCACTGGGTGAGCATGGCTCGCATGTGCTCTTCCAGCTTAGCCGCCGGGGCTGAGGCAGCATCGCGCCACACGTCTTCGGTGAAGTGCACATGGCTGTTCCAGAATCCGGCGGTAATAACGCGGCCGGCACATTCGATGATGAAGGCCGACTTCGGAGTCTGGATTTCGTCGTCTTTGCCGACGGCGACAATCTTGCCGTCGTGGATCAGAATAACCGCATCGAGAATGGGCGCGGCCTGCGGCGTGGGATAGACCTTGCCGTTCACCAGCGCGATATCGCCAGAAGGGTCGACCGGGTCCGACCGCACCTCCACTGCAAACAATACCAGCAGCAGTACGACAACAAAGGCCACCAGCCAGCCAAAGATACCCGGGCTGCGGCGCTGGGGCGGCATGATCGTTAGTACGAAGTTGGGGTGGCTTTGGTTCACGATGCGGACTCAGCCTGAACGGCAGGCCTTCTCTCAGGAGCAGATCAGTACGCCCAACGCAGCAGCGTGGCGCCCGAGGTGAACCCCGCACCCACTGCCGCCAGCAGCACCAGGTCGCCCTTCTTGAGCTTCCCTTCCTCGATCGCCGTTTGCATGGCGAGTGGGATGGTGCCGGCCGTGGTGTTGCCGTAGCGGTCGATGTTGATGACGACTTTTTCCATCGGCATCTTGAGGCGATCAGCGGTGGCGTTGATGATGCGCTTGTTGGCCTGGTGCGCGATGAAGCAATCGATGTCGGCGCCGGTAAGGCCGTTCTTCTTGAGGAGGCGCTCGGTCATCTCCGACATTTTCTTCACCGCATACTTGAATACCTGCTGGCCATCTTGATGAATATAATGCATTTTTTGGTCGACTGTTTCGTGCGACGCTGGATGCAAGCTGCCGCCCCCAGGCATGTTGAGGTACTGTCCTCCTGCGCCTTCCACCTGGGCCACGTAGTCAATGATGCCATCTTCGCCTTCCTCCGCCGGCTCCAGGAGCACCGCCCCCGCACCGTCCCCGAAGATGATGCACACGGCGCGGTCGGTGTAGTCGGTCATGGAGGAATTCACGTCGGAGCCAATCACCAGGACTTTCTTGTGCCTGCCTGACTCGATGAACTGGATGCCCGCGTCCAGCGAGTACAGGAAGCCCGAGCATCCCGCCGACAGGTCGTAGCCCCAGGTGCGAGCGATGCCCAGCTTGTTCTGTACCAGGCAGGCGGTGGACGGGTACATCATGTCGGGCGTGACCGTGCCGACA
This sequence comes from uncultured Acidobacteriaceae bacterium, assembly GCA_963791975.1. Lineage (GTDB taxonomy): Bacteria > Acidobacteriota > Terriglobia > Terriglobales > Acidobacteriaceae > Bog-257. The sequence continues at coordinate 461,004 of CAWBUJ010000003.1, forward strand.
ATGATGACGTCGATTTGCTGGAGATCGACGGGGTGCGACTCCACCAGCTTCTTGACCGCTTCCACGGCGAGATCGCTGGCGGCGACGCCCTTGTCCACCAGGTGACGTTCGCGAATTCCAGTGCGCTCCAGGATCCACTCGTTCGTGGTTTCCACCATGGTTTCGAGATCTTTGTTGGAGAGGACGCGAGGAGGGACGTAGGTTCCAAGGGCGGTGATCTTGGCGCGGATGGGCTTGGGCAATAGAGTTCTCCAATACAAGCGTAATGAACGAGAATTTCATTTTCGACCATACGAGTGGGAAAGTCTATGCACGGCAAGCGAAGAGACTCCAACCTGGCAACGTATTTTGGCAGTTGGCTGCGGAAAAGCGGTGCTGACTCCGTGTGAAAAGAGTAAAATCCCGCCGTGAGTAACATCCAGCTGCTCATCGTGATCGGATTGCCTATGCTGGCCCTCGCTTTCGGCTTGTACCTGAACGACAGGCGTTTCGTGGGAATCAGCACCCGCATTGGCGATCTCCGCACCGATCTTGACGGACGCATTACCCGAGTCGAGACTTCCGTTGACAATCTCACCAGCAAGCTTGTGGATTTGGATAATCGTGTTATCCGGATTGAAATGAAGCTAGGGATCGGGTAACGGTCGAAAATACCTCAATACCTTTACAACCTGCACACTTCAAATTGACCCACAACCAAGCTGGCGATACACGTGGCGAGAAAACGCCCTGTTGCGATACCTTCTAGGGCAGACTATGCGTGCGGAGGAGCAGCTTGGAGAGCTACGAACGGCGAGTACGCGAGAGCTTTGCCCGTCAAGCCATGATGAAGACTTTGGGGGCCGAGATGGCGTCGGTGCGCAGCGGGGCCACGGAAATCCGCTTCTCTGTCGTGCCTGCGCTCACCCAGCAGCATGGTTATATCCACGCCGGCGCGGTGACCACCGTCCTGGATTCGGCATGCGGCTACGCTGCGCTGACCGTCGCGCCGGAAGGCTCCGAGGTGCTCTCCGTGGAATTCAAGGTCAACTTGCTGGCTCCGGCTACGGGCGACTCAGTCGTGGCGCGCGCGCAGGTCAAGCGCGCCGGAAAGAAGCTCGCGGTATGCACGGCCGACGCGTTTGCGGTGCGTCCTGACGGTGAGAAACTGGTTGCCACCATGCTGGCTACCATGATCTATGTTCCACTGGAAGGATGACGCGACGACTGTACAAAAAGCCAGGCGCCAGTTGACCGCTGCACACGCACTGGCCTGCTACCGTTGCTTCCTTCCGGACCTGGCGGGTTTCACAGGATTGCGTTGCGCGGGACCAGCGCCCGACTAGTCAATATAACATCTCCTCGCCAAGCCGTGCGGGGCGTGGAGTGCGCGTGAATCGTGCCCTGGCGCCCACGGGAACCCGCGGAAAACAATGCTAAAATAGATGGATTGCATGCCTCCAAAAGTTGATTCTGTAGCCCTGCTGGACTCTCCGAAAGAGCCCACGCCCGCTACTCCTAAGAAAATTGGCTTCGTGAGCCTGGGCTGTCCCAAGAACCTCGTCGACAGCGAGGTCATGATGGGCCTGCTCGCGGCCGGTGGCGCTCAGATCACGTCCCGCGCCGACGACGCCGACATCATCGTTGTGAATACCTGCTCATTCATCGATTCGGCCAAGCAAGAGTCGGTGGACACCATCCTCGAGATGGCCCAGCACAAGGTCGCCGGACGAGCTCAGAAGCTCATCGTCGCCGGATGCCTGGTCGAGCGCTACCGCAACGAGATACAGAAGAACATACCGGAAGTGGACGCGGTCGTCGGCACCGGCGAGTTGCAGCAGATTCTGAGCGCGGCCGGAATTGAGCCGCGGCAGGATACCGGCTCGCCGTTCGTCATTCTGAAGGGGCGTTCCGAGGGCGATGCCCGCGAAGCCGCTGGACGTTTTTCGAAGGAATCCTGGGACGGCGCGATCGCCGACCTGCCGAACTATCTCTACGATGAGAACACGCCGCGCCTGCTGGCCACGCCGAAGTATTCCGCCTACATCAAGATCGCCGAAGGCTGCGATCATCCCTGCTCGTTCTGCATCATTCCGCAGTTGCGCGGCAAGTTCCGTTCGCGGCGCTTCGAGTCCGTCATCGCCGAGGCGCAACGGCTGGCCCAGCAGGGCGTGCGCGAGATAACGCTGATCGGGCAGGACACCACCTGCTACGGCGAAGACCTTGGATTGAAGGACGGCCTGGCCCTGCTGCTGGAGCAGCTCGCCCGGATCGATGAGTTGCGCTGGGTCCGCTTCCTCTACGCCTATCCCAACAAGATTACCGGCAAGCTGCTGGACACCATTGCCGCGAACGGCAAGGTCTGTTCCTACATCGATGTGCCCTTGCAGCATGCCTCCCCCAATGTGCTGAAGCGCATGAAGCGCGGCGCGGGCGCAGACATCTTCCTGCGCTCCATCGAGAGAATGCGCCGCCAGATACCCGGTCTTACCTTACGCACGTCGTTCATCGTCGGCTTTCCGGGCGAGACCGGAGAAGATTTCGAGCAGCTTTGCCAGTTCGTTCGCGAGGCGCAGTTCGATTGGCTGGGCGTCTTCGGCTATTCCGACGAGGAGGGCGCGAAGGCGTTCGATCTCGAAGATAAGGTTTCACCGCGGGAAGTCGAGCGGCGTCGCCGGAAGCTGATGTCCCTCCAGAAGCAGATCAGCCGCAAGAAGAAGCGCGCACTGCTGGGACAGCAATTCGATTTGCTGCTGGAAGGGCCGTCGGCGGAGACCGAGTTGTTGTGGGAGGGTCGCACCGCCATGCATGCTCCTGAGATTGACGGCACTGTGTACGTCAATGATTTCGGCGATCGCGAGGACGTGCGCGAAGGCGAGTTCCACCGCTGCGAGATCACCGAGGCGTACGATTACGATCTGGTGGCGCGAATCATGTCAGTTGCCTGTATTCGCGACCTATCGCGTGGGTCGACGTAAGAGTCAGGCTTGGGTCGCTGCGCGACTTCCGTTGCGCCCAGTGCGCGGTTCCAGGCGACAGCTTTGGCTGTGAAGTTTCAGGCGTTGCTTTGGAGCCGCAGAACGGAGGCGTTGGGTAAAGCACTCCGTGCCCCTGTGGTGAAATCCATCCTGTTGTGGCTGCTAAGATGGCGGCATGGCGGACGAACGCGCAAAGAAGATCAAATTGATCCTGTTCGATGTGGACGGGGTGATGACCGACGGCACCATCTTCCTACTCCCTGCTCCCGGCGGCGGGGCGGGCCGGGACACTCACGACCATCGTGAAAGCATGGCCGGAGCAGGCGGCTTCGGCATCGCCAGCCACGACATGATCGAGGCCAAGGGTTTCAACGCTCACGACGGCGCCGGTTTCTCGCTGGCCCGGCTGGGCGGGCTGAAGGCGGGCATCATCACCAAGCGCATCTCGGAGACAGTCGCGCTGCGCGCCCGTGACCTGAAGATAGAGCACGTGTACCAGGGTCAACAGGACAAGGCGGCAGCCTTCTACGAGATTCTGGCCAAGGAAGGGCTGACGCCGGAGCAGGTCTGCTACGTCGGCGACGATGTCATTGACCTGCCGGTGATGCGGCTGTGCGGGCTTGCCATTGCAGTAAAGAACGCGCGGCCCGAGGTGGTGCGCGAGTCACATTACATCACGGAGCACGAAGGCGGCCACGGCGCGGTTCGCGATGCCATCGAATACGTCCTGCGCGCGCAGGGTTCGCTGGAGCGCGTGATCGAGGAGTACATCCAATCCAAGGACATCCAGCCGAAGGGCGACTGACACAGACTCAACGGTGCGTCATCGCGACGCCGGCCGCCGAAAGCCTAGCTACGGCGTGATCTCGAAAATGACGCCCTGCCCGTACATCTGGCCGCCGTTCTCGGTTGTGCCATACAGATTGCCCACAGCATCCATGGTGAGCCCTGCGAACGGCATCGCTCCGTCGTCTCCGCCAGTGAAGTCGTGCAGCGAGGTGTAGGTCCAGCCGCCATTCGAAGGCGTCAGTTTGAATACATTACCGTTTCGGTAAGGGCCGTCGCCCACGGTCGTGTCGTAGAGGTTCCCCGCTTCATCGAAGACCGGAGCGCCGAATGAACCTCCGCCGCCGGTCAAGCTGCAAAGCAAGGTGAAGGTCCACTTGCCCGGGGCCGGGGTCAGCATAAAGACAGTGCCTCCACCGCCTGAGCCACCGTAGAGGGTGGTTCCGTAGAGATTTCCCGAACTATCGAAGGTCAACCCCGACCACGGGTTCATCCCGTCGCTTGAGCCCTGAAAATCATACAGAATTTCTTCTATCCATTTGTTCTCCGTGGGCGTCAGTCGGAAAATCGCGCCGTTGCCATAAGCGCCACCGTAAGAGGCTGCGCCGTAGAGCCGCCCCGCATTGTCGAAGATGATGCCAGAGAGGCCGCCACCGTCGCTCCCGCCGGTGAAGTCGTAGAGAACGGTCTGCTTCCAGCCTCCATTGGATGGCGTCAGAGTGTAAACCGAGCCCCATCCGGTTGTGCCGACATTGTCAGCTCCGTATATATTGCCCGCCTGGTCGAAGATGAGGTCGCCAACCGGGGCTGCCCCATCCGTGCCTCCACCGAAGCGATACAGAATATTTTCCACCCAGTTGCCAAAAATATTGGCTGAGGCGTGAGGTGGTGGTCTCAAGCTATACACAATTCCACACCCGTAGCCTTGGCATCCTAGCCCGCCACCCTGGGCGGTTGAGCCGTACAGCAGTCCCCCAGGTCCAAATACGGGTCTGCCATCGGGGTAACCACCGTCGGTTCCGCCCTGAAAGTTGTACAGGACGCTCAGGATCCATCCGGAACCCTTGTGCGACAGTTTGTAGACCGTGCCCGGTGTCGTTCCGTAGAGATTGCCGGATGCATCGAGAGTCACCCCCGTGAAAGGGTGGGCTCCGTAGGTTCCAAAGTTGTAGATGACCTGGAAGGTCTGGGCGGGTGCAGCCTGGATCGTTGCCAAGGTCAGCGCAAGAGCGATCGCAAGCCTCAGCGCGACGCCGCGCACCGGAAGGCCAACATCGACTTTCCAATTCTGAAGGCGTTCGGGGCGTGGAACTGCCATGAGGGTCTCCTTACCGGGCGAGGATTTGCCTAGCAGGATACATCGGAATCCGCGACAGAGTCGGCATTTACTCGCTACGCAACGCCTGCAGTCCAGCGACCGCCACGCCCATACATACCAGCGTCAGCACCAACGGATCGCGCGATCCTTCTGTTCGTTGACGCAAGGCTACGGCCGCGAGTCCGCAAAGACTGGACAACTCAGGACTGCCGACGTACATTCTGCGTGTGATCAGCACCGGCCCCCTTCCACTTGTAACGCACGCGGCGCGGCACGGAGAACGCACAGCCATCGTCGATTCGCAAGGTTCCTTCACCTACCACAATCTGCTTGACGCATCGTCATGTGTGGCCGCGGCGCTACTTGGCAATCGCGCCGACCTCAACGAGGAGAGAGTGGCATTCCTGGTGACGCCGGGTTTTCCGTGGGCGGCCGTGCAGTGGGGCATCTGGCGGGCGGGCGGCGTGGCGGTGCCGTTGCCGCTTAACGCCACAAGGCCTGAGTTGGAGTACTTCGTCGACGACACCAAGGCATCGTTGCTGGTTTTCGACGCCGCAGCCGAGGCATTGCTCGCGCCCATTGCAGCGGAGCGCAGAATCCGTGGCTTGTCTTGCGAACAGGCCCAGGCCCAGCACACCGCGCCTCTGCCTGACGTTGCCGACGAGCGGCGCGCCATGATTCTGTACACCAGCGGCACTACCAGCAAGCCCAAGGGAGTGGTCACAACTCACGCGAACATGGTGGCGCAAGTCATGAGTCTGGTTGACGCCTGGGAGTGGTCGGCGGACGACCGCATCGTGCTGTGTTTGCCTCTCCACCATGTGCACGGGATCATCAACGTTGTGTCTTGCGCGCTTTGGTCCGGCGCGACCTGCGAGATGTTGCCGCGCTTCGACGTTGACGCGGTATGGGAGCGCATCGCCAGCAGAAGCCTGACGCTGTTCATGGCCGTACCTACGATCTATGTGAGGCTCATCGCCGCCTGGGAGGCGGCGCCTCCCGAGGGCCGAGAAGCTCTGACCCAAGCTTGCGCGAGGCTGCGACTGATGGTATCGGGCTCGGCCGCCCTGCCGGTGAGCACGCTCGAACGATGGAAGGAAGTCAGCGGCCACACACTTCTTGAACGTTACGGCATGACGGAAATCGGCATGGCGCTATCGAACCCGCTACGAGGCAATAGAGTGCCGGGCAGCGTAGGCGGGCCTTTACCGAGCGTTGAGGTGCAGCTGGTGGGCGAGAACGGCGAGCCAGTGGCATCGGGACAGCCAGGCGAGATCGAGGTTCGTGGTCCCAGCGTATTTAAGGAATATTGGGGCAAGCCCGACGCGACTCGCGAGGCCTTCCGCGATGGCTGGTTCCGCACCGGCGATACCGCACTCGTAGAGAATGGCGTCTATCGCATTCTGGGGCGGACGAACATTGACATCCTCAAGACCGGAGGCAACAAAGTTTCCGCCTTGGAGATTGAGGAGGTGCTACGCCAGCATCCGGCGGTCTGCGAGTGCGCGGTGGTGGGCGTTCCAGACGCTGAGTGGGGGCAGCGCGTCGCCGCCGCCGTGGTGCTGAACGATGGGGAGATGCTGGACTTGGCCTCGCTTCGCATCTGGGGCAAGGAGCTACTGGCGGCGTACAAGATTCCTTCCCGGCTGCTGGTCGTGGAGGCGCTTCCCCGCAATGCCATGGGAAAGGTAACGAAGCCGGCGGTCGCCGCGCTGTTCGAGACCCAGAGAGGCAACGGTCCTGTCGATTAATACTTGAGGCGCCGTGTTATGCTGCTGCCCACGCCCGGCAAGCGGTTCGGATCGCGAGAGTGTTCGTAGTTCAAATGCTCGAACTTTTTGTGCGACGTTCGAACCAGGTTCGGTGCCGTTCTTCGCCGTACACCTCGCGGTAAGGAGGACACAGTGGCCAACAAGACAGTAGAGCTTCCACGACCCACCACTTACACCAAACTCAACCGCCAGCAGATAACCGGTTTCTGGGGTGCATGGACCGGATGGACGCTGGACGGCATGGATTCGGTGATCTATGCGCTGGTTCTCAGTCCAGCCCTCACCGAACTGCTGCCGAAATCCGGGATCAAGCCCACGCCAGCGAATGTTGGGTTGGCCGGATCAACCCTGTTTGCGCTTTTTCTGGTGGGATGGGGGCTGTCGCTGATCTGGGGGCCGATCGCCGACAAGTTTGGCCGCACGCGCGTGCTCGCCGCCACCATTTTCGTTTACGCGATCTTCACCGGCGCCGCCGCATTGTCGCAGACCGTGTGGCAATTGGGATTGTTTCGTCTGCTGGCGGGCATTGGTATCGGCGGCGAGTGGGCGCTGGCAGGAACCTACGTCGCGGAGGCGTGGCCGGAAGACCGCCGCAAAATGGGCGCGGGATACCTGCAGACCGGATATTACGCCGGCTTCTTCCTGGCCTCGGCGCTGAACTATACGGTGGGTGCGCATTTCGGCTGGCGCGCCATGTTCTGGTGTGGCATGACGCCGGTCCTGGTGGCTTTCCTGGTTCTGTTCCACGTGAATGAGCCGGAGCGCTGGAAGCAGAAGGGCGCACCCAAGGTCGCGGTCGAGCGTTCTTCCGTGCTCAGGATCTTTAGCCCGCCCTATACCCGCCGCACAGTGGTCAATACCATCCTGCTGACCGCAGCCATCTGCGGACTGTGGGCCGGCGCCGTATACGCGCCGACAGCGATCATCAGCCTCGCCAAGCGCGCAGGCATGTTGCAGCCGCAGGCGGTACGCACGGCCTCACTCGGCATGGGCCTTCTGTCGCTGGGGACGATTCTCGGTTGCCTCGCGGTTCCTCCGCTGGCCGAGCGCATCGGACGCAAGCGGACCCTGGCCTTCTACTTTCTCGGGATGGCCATCTGCATCTTGCTCAGCTTTGGCTGGACGTTTTACATGACGCAGGGACTGCGACCGTTTATCACGGTACTGTTCTTTCTCGGTTTCTTTGGGGGGAACTTTGCTGTCTTCAGCCTATGGCTGCCCGAGCAGTACGGTACGTCGGTGCGCGCGACCGCGTTCGCCTTCACCACTTCCTTCGGGCGCTTTCTGGCTGCCGGCGTAAACTTTGCCATCGGCGGACTGGTGAACCACATGGGAACGCTGGGCAAGCCAGTGGCGTTCACGGCGATCGCCTTTGGGATAGGGCTGCTGGCGATTCCCTTTGCTGAGGAAACGCGCGGGCAAGTGCTGCCAGAGTAAAATCGCCTGAGATCTGAGCGGCGCTATTGCGATCCGCTGATCTGAGCTGGCTTAGCGTCGCCCTTCGCCTGCTGGGTTGGTGGCGGAGTGGGATGATGCCGCATGGCCTGGATGCTCATGCGCGCCAAATCATAGACGCCATAAATGATGTTGGCGCGCCAGATATCGCTGCGGAAGGTGAGAATCTGCTTGCGGAAGTAGCGGAAGACGTGGTTGCCTGCCTTGAAGTTCGTCCCTGCGGTGGACGACGCCAGGCCGGGCACGACCGGCTGACATTCCTTTAGCTGGACGACAGCCAATTCCCCATCGGTGCGAACAGGGTCTCCGTTAGCGTTTTGGGTGAGGTTCGACATGCCTGGGCGTGCCGCCAGGTGGACTGACCTCACACAGCCAGCAAGCTCGAGATCACGAATCACCGTGCTGCGTTCGTCATCGATGTCGGGTGCGATGTGATGTACGAACTCATGATGCTTGATGGAAAGAGTGGCGCGCGTATCGTGCGTCGAGGAGCTGAGCCAAACGCTCTCCGAATCTGCGGTTTCTGACCATTGCCAGATGCGCAGATGGTCGCGCCGGTTGTAGCTGTTCAGGCTCTTCTGCCAATTCATGTCCGGAGGCTTGCCGTCGAGCAGCAAGGTTTTCATTGGGGCCTGGTCGTAGCTGCTGTTGTTGAGGAACGCGTAGAAGGTGTGCACGAATGAGTGCCTGGTAAATGCATCGCTCGTGCTCCAGCCAGCCTGCTGGAACGCCGCCTCCACCTGCTCCCGCGAACCCAGGAAAACGAGGTTTACCACATCAGCAGTCGCCAGCGACTCGGTGGTTGTCCGTTGCGGAAGCGAGGAGGCGATACCTGCGAGGTCCAGTTCTTCGCGCGTTTCGGCTCGCTCGCTCACGGGCTGGACCGGCGGTAGCGATACCGAGGGCACAGCCTGGGTCAGCTTGATTCGCACATCGGTCCCCGCTGGGTAGTAAATCTCCGGCTCGGGAAAGATGGGAAAGGTCGCTTTGTACGCGATCAATCCCAGGTCCGAATATGGGTTCCAGGTGGGCAGGTGCTTGAGACGACTGTTGATTCGCCCCTGGGGCGTATCGCTGCTCCGAATTCCTTCGATGACGCCTTTGTTGTTGATCTGCTCGCGGGCGTTCTCGACCTCGGTCACAGAAGCGTGAATCTGTACTGGGGGACCTTGTACCGGCACAGCGTGGTCGAATTGAATGTTGAGCGCGGCGCTCTCGTGAATGATGCCCCAGCCTACCTTGCGGACCGAATGCACCACGCCATCGATCCCGGTGCCGACTGGCAAAACGACGCCACTGTCGCAGGTTACGGCCTCGGTAAGCACCGCGTAAACGATGTCGCCCGGCTTTGAGCTATAGGAGGAAACAGGGGCGCTAAGCCGAATCCAAAGTGTCTGTCCGGCCACAAGTCCATCGCAGCCGAAAGCCATCGCGGAGCAAAGCATCAGCGATAGGGGAGCCAGTCGACGGCAGATACCGGGGGAGACTTTCATCCGAAGTTACATTGTTCCTTCATCGAGGTTACCCACAGCATCCTTATATCTTAGTGGAAACATCATAAACGACGAAGCATTAAAGTGGTGTCGATCTCTTGTGTTAGTATCAGATTCGGCACTTCGCGGGACCGAGCTACGCAAAACCGCTCGCCAGCTAAGATATCAGGGTTGATTCGGCGCGGACGGGAATGATGTTATGCAAATCGAGGAACCGGCAAAAGGTGGAATGGCGACGAGCGACTCCAGCACCGGACAGACTGGGTCGGAAACACCTCTTAAGCAGTATGCAAGATTTGTGGACGAGCGCTCTGGAATCTTCACGTCGCTTCGCGGGTACGATCTTCCATGGGATAGTCCCGTACATGTGAGCACGGGGAGACTGAAAGCGGAGTTCTGCCGCTCCGCGCATGGCGTACGGCCGGCAATTTCATCCACGGTTTGTGGCAGCGGCGCCAGCGCTGAACAGGCAAAGAGTCAGCTGCCTCTGCGAGGCGCTGGAGCGCCACTCGGGAATATTTCGCGGAGACGAACCTCGACGCTTGGCGCGTTATGTGGAGATTGCCGAAGAAGCGGTCCACCCCGACGCGCTCACGCTCTTCAGCCCGTCGCAGTATCGAAATCGAGAACAATGGAACCAGCACGAGGGCCGCTATAACTGGGTGCCTGAACGGTTCGACCTGGAGCGGCGGATAGACTGGTCGCCAGCCTGGTCGCTCACACATCAAAAGGTGAAATACATTCCGACCGCGTATTGCTACTTCGGATACCCTTTCGATCCGTCACACGACTTCTGCCGCCCCGACTCCAATGGCAACGCCGCTGGACCTAGTGTCGATGAGGCCATCGTGCACGGGTTCCTGGAGCTGGTGGAGCGGGAATGCGCTTCAGTGTGGTGGTACAACCGCATTCGCCGGCCGCGGGTCGATGTTGACAGCTTCGACTCGCCTGCTATCGCAGCGGTTCGCGATCTTCATCGGCTGATGGGACGCTCGCTGGACGTGGTGGATATCACTGGCGAGCCGACGATTCCCGTCTTCGTCGCCGTGTCTCGTTCGGAGGATGGTTCCAAGGCCGATTATGCCCTGGGATTCGGGGCGCACTTTGATGCGCGGGTCGCGCTCACCAAAGCGCTGATGGAGGTGACCCAGCTTCTGCCCATGTTGCTGGCGGGTCGCGATGCGGGGTGCTTTCTCGGCCCTGCCGAAGGGCAGGCCGATATGACTTTTCTGACGCCAGGAAACGGGCGGGCAACGGTGGCTTCCGGCTTTCCGGCGCCCGACCCACGAGAGGCGCGGCAGGAGGTTTTGTTCCACGTGGAACAGGCGAAGTCCTGGGGATTGGAGTTGCTGGTCGTGGACCTGACACGCGAGGACATAGGGATGCCGGTGGTCAAGGTCGTGGTGCCCGGCATGCGCAATTGGTGGGCTCGATTCGCTCCCGGGCGGCTCTATGCTCTGCCGGCTCAATTTGGATGGCAGAAAGAACCCCGGATCGAAGCTGAGCTCAACCCCTGTCATCTGATTCTTTAGCTTGTTTTCCGGCTATCTGCCGTATAGGCTTACTGTTGGCTCTCCGAATACCTTTTGCCCATAGTGTCGAGCGACAGGAGAAATATGTCAAAAGAACATGCCAAGAACTTTCTGGAACACCTTAAGCGCGATGAGTCCCTGCGCAACAAGGTGCGGGACGCTTCCCAACATATTGTCAACGTGGCCAAAGAGCACGGCTACGAGGTCACGCCGGACGAGGTCAGCGGCGCAGTGAAAGAGCATTGGTCCAGTAAGAAGGATGACGACGATATGCCGCAGATTGTTTTTTCTGAGGCACCGGGTTTCTGAGCCGGCCGGCTTGCGCCGTTCGCTTAGCGCCTTTAAGTCGAATTCCGCAAGTCGATTGGCGATATTCTGGTCCAACGACGTTGCACTCGCTCAAAAGATAGGAGAATCATGTCGAAAGAACACGCCAAGAAGTTTGTAGAACACGTTCAGAAGGATGCAGCCCTGCGCAAGAAAGTTACCGAAGCCTCCGAACACGTCATTAAGGTGGCGAAGGAGCACGGTTACGAAATCACTCGCGAAGAGCTGACGACGGTGATCAAGGAGCGCTGGTCGGTTGATGAGGAAGATACGGCGGCCAACCATTTCTCTGAGGCCCCTGGCTTCTGAGTTTGCGCAGCTCTGATTTCGCCGAACATGGCAATGCATGGAACCTATGAATCGGTTGCGGAGACCATCCCGCAACCCGATCTCTTATTCTTCAACTATGGCTTCTGGCAGCCGGGTCTCAACGACTCGTGGATCCTTCCCGCACATCTGCGTTTTCGACACCATCTCAACCTGGTAAGGCACGTGCTGACGGGAGTTGACCTGGGCGGCAAGATGGTCCTCGAAATCGGTTGCGGCCGAGGGGGTAACTGCTGCTACCTGTCGCGATATACACAGGCGGCACAAATCGTTGGAGTGGATGTGTGCGCTCCCAACCTGGCGCTGGCTCGGACAAACCCTGACTTGCGAACCGTCGCATTCGCCGCCGGCGATGCGCAGCAGCTTCCCTTAAAGGACGATTGTTTCGATGTTGTTCTGAATGTCGAGTCGTCGCATTGCTACGGCGAGTTTGCGGGATTCATAGCTGAAGTTGCACGTGTGCTAAAAAGGTCCGGGGTCTTCTGTTTCGCCGACTTGTGGGATGTGGATGTGTTGAAGCTGGATTGGCGGGCAAGAGAACGAGCTCTAAAGAACTGTTCCATGGAGATCGTTGCCGAGGAAAACATCAGCGAGCAGGTTTTCCAGGCCATGGGAGCCGAGGGGAGTATTTCGGAGCAGCTCGATACCCTGGCCGACGCAACGAACCGACCGTTGATTGCCCGCCTTAACCAGAGCGTAGAGGCCCTGCGCGCAGGGTTGGCGACGGGCTATTATTCGTATCGGCTCTGGAGACTCAGAAAGCGATAGGGTTACTCATGACCGCGCCACATTACGTTCCGGTTCGAGAAATCGATCATTTCGTGCAGGGTGAAACAATCGATTTGCCGATTGACCCCGACTCAGCAGCTTCGAGTCGTACTGGTACTGCGCCCGCGCACGCCGCACCACACCATGCGCGAACATCTGGACCACATGGTGAGGCATTTTCCGCACCAGCGGCGCTATCTGACGCGTGACGAGTTTGTTCGTCAATACGGCGCCACCGACGAGGACCTGGCGATGGTCGCAGCCTTCGCCGGTAAGCACAACCTCGAAGTCGCCGAAATCAGTCACCCGCGACGCCGCCTGGTTTTGAAGGGGAAATCGGCAGACCTATCGGCGGCGTTCAACGTGAAGTTCGTCCATCTGCACGACCCCGAGCATGGAGTGTACCGTTCGCACATAGCACCGATCCATGTTCCTGCCGAATTGAAGCCGCTAGTTCACGCGGTGATGGGTTTTAGCGCGAGGGCTCACCATGGACATCCCGCAGTCTCCAAACCGGACGTCTCACGTGTCCACTGGGACTTGATGAATCCGAAGACCGTAGCCGAGACCTATCAGTTTCCTCCGGATTGCGCCGGACGCGGCCAAACCGTCGGCATCATTGTTTTGGGTGGCGGCTTCCACGAGGAGGACCTCGATGCCTACTTCCAACATCTCGGGCTCCCCAAGCCCAAAATAACTGTTGTTGAAGTGGACGGCCAGGGAAACAATCCCGCCGATCCGGAAGCGATCCGCAATTACCTCGCCAAGGCAGGCATCCCCGCTCTCCGTCGCGCCAAGGGGAAATCCCACTCTTCTCCGGACAAGCGCCGTAACTCGGAAAGCAACATTCAGTGGACCATCGAGACCACAATGGATGTGGAACTGGTCGGAACATGGGCGAACCAGGCGCACATCGTCGTCTACTTCACCCACAATAACGCCCGCGGAAAATATGACGCCTTCAGCGCCGCCCTCTTCGATACTACCCACCGCCCGGATGTGATCTCTTGCAGTTGGGGGGCCCCGGAAAGGCTGATCTCGCGCATCCTGGTGGAGGAGATGGACCTCATGTTTCAAGCGGCGGCTTTAATGGGGGTCACCATCGTTTGCTCTTCCGGAGATGATGGAAATGGTTCCTCGCGCGCGGGCGAGCCGCAACCGTATTTTCCCGCCAGCAGCCCCCATGTGTTGGCCTGCGGCGGCACCACGCTGCCGCACGGGCGTGGCAAGAAGGCGGTTGAAACCGTATGGCGCGAGACCATCGGCGGCGATACGGGGGAGAGCGGATACGGCGAGAGTTCGGTGTTCCCGGCGCCTGGTTGGCAGTCAGGTGCAGCGGCAAGTCAAAGAGGCGGAAGGGTTGTTCCTGACGTGGCGGGCAAGGCCGATGCGTTAAATGGCTATCAACTCGTGGTCGGTGGCGATCGCCATGTTCCGGGCAACGGAACGAGTGCGGCCGCTCCGCTGTGGGCCAGCCTGGCCGCATTGCTGAACGAGAAGTTGAAAACCAGGGTTGGACACTTGAACCCGCTGCTCTATCAAGAACTGTGCCGCCAGGGAATTCAGCCCGTCGGTTCTTCCGCGACCGGATGGGCGCCGGAGGTAGGACTGGGGAGTCCGCGCGGGACTGAGTTGTTGCAAGCGCTCCGGTCAAAAGCGGATCACGCGGAATGACAGGGTGCCGCACCAAGCGGATTGGAGATCTGAATGAAGGTCGAGATCGTTTACTGCCCAACCTGACAGAACAACCAAGCCAAGGTCGCGAGTCTCGTGACCCTGATCAAGACGCGGCTTGGCATTGACGCGGTGACTACGCCTGGTAAGACCGGACAGTTCGAGGTGATCGCCGACGGCGAAAGGATTGCCCAGCGCGGCGGGAACTGGCTGACAAGGAGCTTTGGCGCCGGCTATCCCGATCTCGATGGCGTGGTGGAGCAGTTACAGAAACGTCTTTCGAGTGACGCAGCGCGGTAGGCAGCTCTCGAGCCGTCTAGCTAGCGCCGCTCAGGCGCTCACGACCCTTCTGCCGACCAAAACAAGACGATTCGTTGGCTACTACGCGAGATCAGGTTCCCTGCTATAGAGGCGCCGCCCCACACTCTCCCATGCTTTGCTGACCTGCAAGAGGTGTTGAGGCTCTTGGGTTTTGGGTGTGCTATTTCTCAGGATGGATTTTCGAATCGAGTCCAAGGCTTCGACGTTGGCCTGAACTCTGTGCTCCCGGAGTTCGGCGATTGTCCGCGTCCCGTGATCGCAGGTCACGGTCCATAAGGGGCTATCGTTTACCGGCTCGTGCGCCTGATTCTTGTTCCAAACGACCGGACCCGCAGTCGAGAGCAGCGTCAGCACGCCGGTCGGGAACGCGACGGTGAGACGCTGGTCCACCAGGTAAGCGGGACTCCCATCCACGAAGCGGTTGCTCCTGCCGTGGCCCGAGACCTGCACCGAGAGGCGAACCGGCACCCGTCCCAGAGTTCCCGACAGATGTATGAACTTCCTATCGCGACTCAAAACGTCGCACCGAAGCGGCATGGGAGTGCCGACCGCGGACGCCAGAATGTCCAACGCCCCGTAAAGCGATCTCTCCGTGGCCATAACTTCGACGAACTCCGGCGCCGTGCGCTCGCTGGTCCGCTGGCAGGCCCGAATGAAAGCGCCGGGTGCCGGCAGATTTGCGAAGTGCCCGTTTACGTGAAAATGCAGACCGTGTTTTCGCGCCAGGTCCATCGCCTTCTTCATCGGCCCGAAAGGGTACGGGTGTTCGCAGAGAACGTGAATTCCGAGCCGAATCAGTTGCAGAACCAACGGGAAGGCTGCGGAACTCATGGCGGCACAGGCAAGATGAATATCGCCGGGAAGTTCGTCCAATGAACGATACAGGGGAACGCCGTTGAGGACCGCGACTTGGTGGGAACGAAGACTGCCTCTGTGCGAAAATCCCGGCCAGTTCAAACTTGCGCGGATTGCGCGCGAGAGCAGCGATGTAGGTCCGGCCATAGTTGCTGCCGCATACCAGGACCCGCATTCGGCTCACGATGTAGTTTTCCCGGCAGACTCGGCGTGGGCCCGAAGTTCGTCCAAGACCTGCCTGGCATGTTTGAGGTCATGAGTGTCAAAGCCTTCCTTGAACTTGCCATGAACCTCCGCCAGGGAGCGATGGGCAGCTTCGACCTCACCGCGGCGAGCCAGCAAGGGACTGAGCCGGGTATGAGCCCTCAACTCAAGCGATACCGCCTTTTGCTGACGTGCGATCGCAATCGCTTTGTGCAGGCAGGCCTCCGCCTCACCGTGAGTCGGATCGACTCCCTCCCTGCTGCGCGCCAGCAGTTCGCCTTTCCAGCGCCAGCAGTCCGCCTCAAAGGAACGGTCCCCTGTGTTGGAGATTACCGACAGCGCTTCTTCAATCGCCAGCAGCGCTTCCTCATAAGACCCGCATCGCGCGAGGGCGGCAGCCAGCACTTGCTGTAGTTGGGGAATCACCAACTCCGCGCCGGAAGCACGCCAGTCGGCGATCGCCTCCCGGATCAATTCGATTCCCCCGCCTCCTTCATTCTCCTCATTATTTACCCAACCAAGCATGATCTTCCCCATCTCCAAAAAGATGGCGATGCCATGCTCGGTGCAAAGTGCCACGGTTTGTTCGGCGAACCGGCGGGTGAGTACTGGATCGTGCCGCCAGTGGTGCAACATAGCGGCAAAGGAGAGCGCGATGGCTTGGCTGAATGGATGTTGCAAGGACTCGGCGAGTGCCAGGCTCTCGTCGCTGCGGGCGACAGCTTGTTCCGGGTGGCCGAGCATCCATAAGTCCCACGCCGAGTACGCCAAGCTGGCAACCGCAGGATCATAGCCTCCATAAACAAAGGCGAGTGAATGGTGCTTGGGCCGGCTGTAGAGTCTTACCGCTTCTTCGCAATGCCGGAGCGAACGCTCGAAGTCGCCTGCCCAAAACAAGTTATCCCCGAAGGCGTAATTCGCCTCCAGCAACAGCGCACTGTTTTTTGAGTCCTCCGCCAGCTCCAGCATCTGCTGGCCCAGTTGCAAAGCGGTGTCGAGCTGACCTCTGACCTCGTAAAAATTCCACAACCCCCACAAGACGGGGAAAAGATGGGGGGTCTGTCCCTGCTCGGAACACAACTGTCGCGCGCGCTTGTAAGTCTGCTCGACTTCAGGATTGGCGAAGCCCCTGGTTGAAACCAGAACCGGTCCCAGCGTGATTTGCAGGGCGAGCTCCTTCTGCGTTCTCTCGGGCGATGGGGGTAGCTTGGCCAGCATCTCGAGCCCTTTTCGCGCCAGCACGGCCGCTTCCTGATTGGCGAAGACGCCGGCCGCACGCTCAGCGGCAACCTGGAAGAATTCCGCGGCTCGCGAGAACTCGCGCGAGGCCTCAAACAAGAGCGCCACCTGGTGGGCCACGCTTACCTGGGAGTCGGGATAAAGCTGGAGCAGCTTGTTCGCCGTTGCACCGCTCAACCCGGTGCGGCGAGTCGGAGTCAGCGTGGCATACAGCGCATTTTGATAGAGAGCGTGCACGAAGCGGAGATGCAAGGTAAGCGTGCCGTCGGGAAACTCTTTCTCCCCAATTGTTTGAACGAAGAAATGATTGCGCTCGATAGCTTCCAGGCGCTCCTCTACCTCCGCGGCGTCGGCTGTTACGACTGCGGCCAGGACCACCGAATGAAACTCCGCGCCCTCCACACTGGCCGCCTGGAGAAGCCGCCGGTCCGGTTCGCCGAGGCTGTCGATCTTGCGCTGAATCATGCTTCGCACCGAAGCCGGCACCTCGCCGCCAATCTCCTCTATGGGCTTCGACAGAATCCACCGGCCCTGTTCCTGTACGATGACTTTCCGGTCCCGCAGGTCCCGCACCAGGTCCACCATGAACAGAGGATTCCCTTCGGTTCGCTGCCACAGAAACTCGGAAAAAGAAGGGGGCAGACGATGCTGGGGGAGTTCCAGGGCGAGGTAACCTTCCACATCCGCCTTGCTTAGATACTGCAGGCTCACTTCGCGGCAAGAGCCACGCGCTTCCAGGTCCAGCTTCAGCTGCAGAAGCGGGTGCATCCGTTCCACCATCTCGCCCGCGCGGTAGGTGATCACAATCAACAACGGAAGCGATTCGAAGCGACCGGCGATGTATGCCAGCAAGTCAACCGTCGAGGTATCAATCCAGTGAACGTCTTCCAGCAGCAGAAGCAAAGGACGATGGCGGCACACCTCTTGCAGAAACGCAAAGATTTCCCTCTTCAACCGCTCCTGCGAAGTCGCCTTGGAGTCGGCGAGCCGAAGCCAGGAAGAGTCCTGCTGCTGGGCGGGAAGCAGTTCCAGAAACCAGCTCGGCGCCAGGGTCCGCAGGATGCGAGTGATGGAATCGCCGTTGATGGAATGCAGAAGACTGTCCAACACCTCCAACACGGGCAAATAGGCTTCGCCGTCGGCCAGCCGTTCCGAGCAACGGCCGCGACCCACGCCAAAGGAATGCCCGGTCAGGTTCAAGGAGGCAAGGAACTCTTGCACCAGAGTACTCTTGCCGATGCCGGCTTCACCCGAAACACATACCAGAGAACCCTGCCCCGCCATTGCCTGGCCGAACGCGGCGTGGAGTTCGTGCAATTGCTGCACCCGACCGACGGTGTGTCGATCAGGCGCCTTCAAAACTAAGGAGCCCATGTCGGTGTCGGGCGCGTGCAGGCTCTCCAGCACCTGCTCTACATCGGCCGCGGTTGGACGAAGCCGTGAATCTTTCTGCAACATGGACAGCAGGAGGCGCTCGAGCGAGGCTGGCAACTCTGGATTAATTCGCGTAGGGGGAATCGGGTCCTGGGAGAGTATCCCATTCGCAATGCTGAAGGGCGAGGCAGCAGCGAACGGGTGCACTCCCGTGGCGGCCTCATACAGCACGATTCCAAAGGAGAAGATGTCGGTACCCCACTCCAGCGACTCGGCCCGCGCCTGCTCGGGAGAAAAGTAGTCGATGGTGCCCAGCCAACTACCTTCCTTGGTGATACCGACCGAAACTGTCTCACCATCCGGCGTGATGCCCACGCGAGCGAGCCCGAAGTCCACCAGCTTCACATAACCGTCGGACCGCACCATGATGTTTTCCGGCTTGATGTCGCGATGGACAATGCCGGCCTCATGGGCCTCCTTCAGGGCCCGCGCTACCTGGATTCCATAGTTAATTACGGTAGCCAGATCCATGCTGCGTTTCATACGGCTGCGCAGCGTCTCGCCTTGGATCCATTCCATGACGAGGAACGAACCGGCCGTGTCTTCGCCGATTTCGTGCACCGTAACAATGTTGGGATGGTTCAATGCGGAAGCCGCGCGGGCTTCGCGATGAAAGCGTTCCAGGGCGAGGGCATCGTCGGAAATCGCTTCCGGCAAAAACTTGATGGCCACGGTGCGGCCGAGGGTCGTGTCTTCAGCCTTATAAACGACGCCCATCCCGCCCTTGCCCAGGCGTTCCAGGATTCGATAGTGGGAGACGGTTTGGCCGATCATGAGTCCAGATACATTGTATCTGGACATGGTGGATAACTGCCCGGCGGGACCATGCAGGCGGTGGCGGGCACAAGGCTACTCGTGTCGTCTCCAAGATTCGGACGACAGCCGTTCATTACGCGAGAGCCCTGGTCAGGTTGTCGCGGCAGCCAAGCTCTTGCACCTTCCGGCACACGCCTCACCAATCCACACGACGCCCAACGCGTGCAGGATGATCCGATCTCCAAGGCTCAGTTTCCTGGCGTCCAGAACAGCCTCATAGGCATAGATAACGAGTTCGCTTTTTGTAATGCACCAGTCTTGGTGACGAATGATGCCTCCGCAGTGTTCACAAGCTGAATCAGCGGTGTAAGTATTGCTGTGATACCAGGTCGATCTATCGCTCGTCGGCATTATGCACATCCTGCGTCTCGCAGCATATGAATCGTGATACGTCACTCAAATTGCCGGGGCGAGACGGCTTATGCGCTCAGGTTACGGTGAGCGCAGGAATTGCACATCGCACGTGGGCAGTAGATGCTGTACATCTTTCGTGGAATCCTGCAAGCTTTCGGAACTCTGGCCCCTCACATGCCCAGCCGTGCGCGGTATCATGTGCCATGGCACATCAGCACTCACCGCGATTCCTGGATGCAGTGAAAGACGCAAAGCAACGTGTCCGTGAAGTTACCGTCGACGATGTGAAGGGAAAGCTCGATCGTAACGACAAGTTCCTCCTCATCGATGTTCGGGAGGACAGCGAGTGGCAGAACGATCATCTTCCGGGGGCCATTCATCTCGGCAAAGGAGTGATCGAGCGCGACATCGAGCAACGCGTCCCTGACCTTAACGCTCCGATTGTGCTTTATTGCGGAGGTGGCTTCCGTTCGGCCCTCGCTGCCGATAGCCTCGGACGGATGGGCTATACGAATGTCGTCTCGATGGACGGCGGCATCCGCGAATGGCGAGAAAAAGGCTACTCGCTCAACAGGGACTGAACCGGCCTCCCGACGCGGCCGGCCTCACCGCAGGGTTTGTGCCGCGACCAGCGCCTGGCCCAGGCTCAATCCTCCATCGCCCGCCGGAACTTCGCTTTGGCTGAATACCTGGAATCCGTCTTTCCCTAGACGATCACAGAGACGATCGAAGAGGTACATGTTCTGGAACGTTCCTCCGCTCAGGCAAACGCGTTCCATCCCTGAGCTCGCACGCATGCGGTTCGCAACGTCAGCCAGCACCTCGGCCAAGCCATTGTGAAAGCGGCGGCTAATATCGCCAATCGAAACATCATGGCTAAGGTCATCCAACAGTGCTGCAAATAGTCCACGTGTGTCGATGACCCAGCCTGGGCCCTCCGGAACCAGCTCGAACGGATAAGCACTGTCCTCGGACGAATTCCCGATCGCCATTTCGAGTTCGATTGCCGCTTGCGCTTCGTAGTTCACCCGGTGGCGAATTCCTGCCAACGCTGCGACCGCATCGAACAGCCGCCCGCAACTGGATGTCAACGGCGAATTAATTCCCTGCTCCATCATGCGGAACAGAAACTCCAACTTCCGCCGAGGAATACTAGAGAGAGACTGCAGATCGCGAACGACATCGGGGCCGAAGTGCCGCACCAGATACGACACCGCCATTCGCCACGGTTCACGTATCGCGGCCTCGCCTCCCGGCAACGGAACATAAGCCAGGTGCGCTACCCGCTCGAAGCCAGTGTAGTCCGCCAGCAGGACTTCTCCACCCCAGATGTGGCCGTCGGTGCCGTAACCGGTGCCGTCAAGTGCGATGCCGACGACCCGGCCCTCCAGATGGTTCTCAGCCATGCAGCTTGCGATATGCGCATGATGGTGCTGTACACCGATCTGCGGCAGGCCGGACTGAGCCAATGCCCAACGCGTCGAGAAATAGCCGGGATGAAGATCGTAAGCGATTGCGACGGGCTCAATTTCCAGGATGCGCTGTAAGTGCTCGATGGCCTCTTCAAAGAAACCGTAGCTCTCTGCGTTCTCAAGGTCACCGACATGCTGCGAGAGAAATGCGTGCCGGCCCTTGGTCAGACAGATGGTGTTCTTTAGTTCGCCACCAACGGCTAGAACCGAAGGAAGGTCTTCGTTCAGAAAAACCGGTACCGGAACAAAGCCGCGCGAACGACGCAATTGCCGCGGTCGCCCGCCCATGGCACGGCTCACGGAATCATCGCAGCGCAGCAGGATGTCACGGTTATGGACAAGGAAACAGTCGGCCAGCTTGGCCAACCGGCGCAGAGCTTCGTCATTGTCGATGCAAATCGGCTCTTCACTCATGTTCGCGCTGGTCATCACCAGGGCTGAAAATCGGCCCTCGGCGAAGAGCAAATGATGCAGCGGCGTATATGGCAGGAAGACGCCGAGGTTCCGGTTGAAGGGCGCAACCTCATCGGCAATCGCAGTACCCTCGCGCCGTCGCAACAAGACGATGGGCCGTTGCGGGCTGAGCAGTAACAGACGGGCCGCGTCGTCAACTTCGCAAATCTGCGCCGCGACATCGAGGCTGGGAACCATTACGGCGAAGGGCTTCTCGACGCGCCGTTTGCGTTCACGTAGAGTGCGCACCGCATCGGGGTTGGTGGCATCGAAGGCCAGGTGGAATCCGCCCAGGCCTTTGACGGCCACGGTGTCTCCTCGCTTCAAGTGCGCAACCGTCT
This sequence comes from uncultured Acidobacteriaceae bacterium, assembly GCA_963791975.1. GTDB lineage: Bacteria > Acidobacteriota > Terriglobia > Terriglobales > Acidobacteriaceae > Bog-257. Next base: position 482,902 of record CAWBUJ010000003.1, read on the forward strand.
CGGCGATGGGATCGGCAGCCTCCACCCGCTTCCCTTGCGAGTCCCAGAACTCAACCTGAGGTCCACAACTCCAACACGCGTTGGGTTGCGCATGAAATCGGCGATTGAGAGGGTCCTCGTACTCCGCCTGGCAAGCGGAACACATGCGGAACGCCGCCATCGAAGTGAATGGGCGATCGTACGGTATGTTGCGCACGATGGTGAATCGCGGGCCGCAATTGGTGCAGTTGATGAAGGGATAGCGATAGCGGCGGTCGGTGGGGTCGAACATCTCGCACAAGCAATCGTCACAAACCGCCACATCAGGGGAGATGAGGGTGCGCACCGGCTGGTCACGACGAGTTGTGACAATTTGAAACTCGCGGTCGCCGTTGCAGGGAATCTCGCGGACCGCGATGTCCGTGATGCGGGCAAGGGGCGGCGCTTCCGCGGGCAACTTGGCCAGAAAGTCATCCACGGCAGCCGGCGGACCTTGCACCTCGATGGTGACTCCCGCGGCCGTATTGCAGATGCTCCCAACCAGCTGCCCCTCGCTGGCAAGCCTGTATATGTACGGGCGGAAGCCTACGCCCTGGACTATCCCCGAAACTTCGATGGCCTTTCGTACCATCATCAATGCACGCTGTGGCAGGATACCTTATCGGGACGGCAGGCCGCGCTCTCGGGACAGCGCTCGCATGCTTATTCCCGCCGCCTTCAACCGCTGACTGATCTCACGAGCGATGGCGATGCTGCCCGGCGTGTCGGAATGAATGCAGATCGTGTCCGCCGCAACGCCCAATTCGCTGCCGTCACTAGCGATCACGATGTGGCGGACGGCGAGATTTTCAGCTTGTTGCGCCGCCCGCAGAGGATCGTCGAGCAACGCGCCCGGCACGGTGCGTTTGCGCAGTGCGCCGTCCGGCTCGTAAACGCGGTCGGCGAACGCCTCAGCGGCGCAGCGCAACCCCTGCGAACGCCATACTTCTAAAGCTGAGGATCCTGCCTGGCCGACCATGATCAGTTTAGGATCTATGTCCAGAACAGCACGACCGATGGCTTGCGCGACTTCACGACTCTTGTTGGCGGCGTGATAGAGCGCGCCGTGCGGTTTGACATGGACGACAGTCACATTGAGCGAATCTGCCAGCTTCGTCAGGGCTGCGATCTGCCTTTGAACAAAGGTCCCGATTTCCCCGGGAGAGAGCCCGGGATCGACACGTCCAAAATTTGCCTGGTCGGGGTAACCGGGGTGAGCACCCACGGCCACGTTCAACTCTTTCGCCGCGTAAAGCGTTGAACGCATCGTATGCTCATCGCCGGCGTGTCCACCGCACGCGATATTGGCCGATGTGATGTAACGCATTAGCTCAAAGTCGGTGCCATTTGCCAGCGATTCTTCCGACTCGCCCAGGTCGGCATTGATGTCGATGGATAATTCGCTCACTGCAGGAGCTCCCGCAACCTCTGTTCCTGTTCGCGCAGCAGCCGAATCGCGTTCGCGATTGAAACTTCCTCGAATCGCACCTCGTCGCGCGGCCTTAGCTGGCCAACACGATGCACATCGGCCGATATCACATTCGCGATCTTGGGATATCCGCCGGTGGTCTGCTGATCGACAAACAAGATGATTGGCTGTCCGTCTCGTGGAACTTGAATGGCCCCCAGCGGAATGCCGTCAGTCAGCAACTCTATCTGCTCGTGGATGTGAATCGCCTCTCCTTTCAGCCGCAGACCGCTACGATCCGACTGCTCGCCGACAATGTAGGGACCTGAATACAACGCATCGACCGCCTCCCGACCGAACCAATCTTGCTGAGGGCCTCTGGTGACGCGTAGGGGACCATGGCCATATAGATCATCAAGCATACTCATCCGCGCGCTGCGAGCACTTAAGCCGTCGCGCTTCTTGACGTTCAGGATGTCGCCACTCTGCAATCCGCGTCCCTGAAACCCGCCAAAGCGGGCTGCGACAAACGTTGACGCACTTCCCATGATTAAGCGGACATCAATTCCGCCCTGGATTGCCAGGTAGGAACGGGCGCCTGTCGTCATGCCCCCACATTGTAGGATCGCTCCTGCGGCAACCTCGAACGCTGCGTTGGCCGGAGCCGGGTCCGATCCGATCCTGCAATCGCAACTCGCTCCTGTAATGGCAACAATCGCTCTTTCGTCGAACTCCAGTGTTGCGCCGAACAGAGTCATCTCCAGCGCGGGCGCATTTTCTTCGTTTCCCGTCAGCAGATTAGCAATTCGAAACGACAATGGGTCCGCTGCTCCGCCGGGAGAAACGCCCAGGTGCGCATAGCCGTAGCGCCCGAGGTCCTGGACGGTCGTAAAGAAGCCCGGCTTTGCAACCCGGATCGTCATGCGGGTTGTTCTTCTTCGGCGTTTTTCATCTTTGCGAACGTTGCACCATCGATGGGAGAGAACTTCAGCCTGTCGCCTGGCTGCAATCGAGCCGGCGTCGCAGCTTCGGGATCGAACATGCAAAGGGGTGTTCGACCGATCAACCGCCATCCCCCCGGAGAATTGAACGGATAGATGCCCGTCTGACCGCCGGCAATTCCCACGCTACCGGCTACGATCGAGGTCCGTGGAGTACCGAGCCGCGGGGTGTGCAAGGCTTCCGGCAGACCTCCCAGGTAGGCAAATCCGGGAGAGAAGCCGAGGAAATACACCACATATGTCGAGGACGAATGCAATCGAACCACCTCTTCCGGCGCCAGGCGGGCATGGCGCGATACATCGGCCAGATCAGGCCCAAACTCGGGGTCGTAACATACTGGAATGGTGACGGTTCGGGAGCTTTCGTCGACCGCGGTGCGGGCTTCGTTCGTTAGTTGCTGAACGACGGACGCTACCTCCTCGTGTGTCACTAGCAGTGGATCGAAATCTATGAGCAGCGAAGCGTACGCCGGATGCAGGTTGCGAATTCGAGGATCACGCCGCTCCTGAATCGCGTGAAACAGCGCGATCACGCGCCCATTGATTTCGGCAGAAATGATGTCCCCGAAGACAACCAGTAAGGACGAATCGCTCCCCGGAATCATTTTCATGGCTTCACGCACCTGCCGGCTAGCATAGATCATCTCTGGTGGTGCTACATCGATTTTGAACAGGCGTCCCGGATCGATTGCATGGTGAGCAGTTTGCCGTTGAGGCAACACCACTGAAGTTTGTCGAGAATCCGCGCGAGAAGGGTTCGAAATGATTGCCCGAAAGTCTGCTGGCTCATGGTAGAGTGTTCCGGATTTACAAAAAGCTTCCTCTGCTGGCCGATCACGAAGATGGACGTGCGTTCCGCGGTTTGTGAATCCTGCATCTCACCGTCTTTCCTCACTCCGGAGAGGCCTGTATGAGCCTTATCGCGAGGCCGACTCGGCGCACGACGGTCACAGTTGCCTCTCTCCTTCTCTTGATCCTGGGCGCTACGGCCGTCTTCTGTCTCGCCGCTTCGGGGGAAGAGCGCGCAGATTCTGCTGACGTCCTCACGGTCGATCAGGCGGTCCAGATCGCACTGGCGAACAACCGCAATCTAAAGATCGTTTCACTTAGCCTTGACAGCTCCAAGGAGAAGCTGGCGGCCGAGAAAACCCGGCGGCTGCCGTCGTTCAATACCTACATATTCGCTTCGCAGTTGCTTCAGCCCATCAACTTCACGGTGCAGGCGGGCCAGTTCGGGAGCTATCCCGGCATTGGGCCCATCCCTGCCACCAATACCAACATCACCACCCCGAGCCAGCCTACCGCCTACATTTTCGGGACCGCGTCTCAACCGCTGCTCACGCTCTATAAGATCAACATCCATATCCACGGAGAGCAGTTGTCCGTGGAACAGGCATTCCAGAAGGTCCGCGAGGAGCGATTCTCGGTCGTGGACGATGTACGGCAGGCTTACTACTCCATCGTCGAGATCCAGAATGCCATCGATGCGACCGAAGCCAGCATCAAGCAGTATGAGGAACTGGACCGCATCTCTACGCAGTACGTTGCGGAACAGGTGGTGCTCAAGTCTGAGAGTCTTGAGGTGAAGGCGAAACTCGCTGATGAGAGATATAAGCTGCTTCAACTTCAGGACAAGCTTGCAACGGCCAAGGAGACTCTGAACAATCTGCTGGGCCGTGACATCAACATCCAGTTCAGCGCCGCGAACCCCACTGAATTGTCACCTCTGGAGGACAATCTGCCGGCAGCGCAGGCCCAGGCGCTGGCTCAGAATCCCAAGGTGAAAGAGGCCGAGATCACCGTGAAGCAGGCCGACAATGCCCGCAAATTCGTGAAGTCGCAATACCTGCCTGACTTGGGCGCGTCCTTCCACTATATTTCCCCCTTTGGCGTGAACTTTGTGCCGCAGAACATCATGGGCCTCGGGCTGGAGTTCAACTGGGAACCCTTCGACTGGAACCGGCGCAAGCACGAGGTCAATGAAAAGACCTTCCAGGTGGAGCAGAGCAAGCTGAGCCTGGATGACACCAAAGCGCAAATTCTGATCAACGTGGACACACAGTTCCGCGCTCTGCACGAGGCGCGTGTTGCGGTATCGGTCGCCACCGCCAAGAAAGAAGCCTCCACCGAGAAGCTGCGCGAGGTCACGGAAAAATTCCAGCAGAAGACCGTATTGTTGCGCGACGTGTTGCAGCAGCAGGCGGCTGTCGAAGGCTCCAACGCAGACTACAACGAAGCGATGGCCAAGTTCTGGACCGCCAAAGCGAATTTCCAGAAAGCGATCGGGGAGGAGTGAGGCCCATGCACGGAACGCGACAGACATTCCTCGGCAAGATCGGGTGGCGGGCGCTGCTTGCGGTGTTGCTGGCAGTCACGCTTTCCGGTTGCAGGAAGGAAGCGTCAACTCAGCCCATTCTCGTGCCCGTCCGCACCGCGGAAGTTCAAACCATCGATACGGCGGTCGGCACTACGTACTCGGCGAACATCCAACCGTACCAGCAAGCGGACCTGGCGTTTAAATCCAGCGGCTATCTGGCGAGTATCCGGCAAGTACGCGATGCCGACGGACATATTCGCAACATCGACCAGGGCGACTATGTAACCAAGGGTGCCGTCCTCGCCACCGTGCAACAGGACGACTTCCAGCAGAAACTGGACCAGGCCAAAGCGCAACTGGACCGCGCGCAGGCTGAACATGAGCGGGCCAAGCTTTCCTTTGGACGAATTTCGGCGCTCTACAAAGTCGGCGCCGCCACCAAACCGGACTACGACGATACTCGCGCCCAATTTCTGAGCACTCAGGCTGCGGTTGATAGCGGTAAGGCTTCGGTTGCGGAAGCCCAGATCGCGCTTGGCTATTGCCAGTTGAAGGCGCCTTTCGATTCCTGGGTGCTTAAGCGAAGTGTTGACGTTGGAACCCTAGTGGGGCCAGCCACCAACGGTTTTACCCTGGCCGACACCCGCTCGGTAAAGGCGGTCTTCGGAGTCCCGGATACGGCCATCGACCGGGTGAAGCTTGGCAGTCGGCAATCGGTCACCACGGAAGCTCTGCCCGGCAGCTTCTCCGGCCATGTGACCTCAATCTCGGCCGCGGCTGATCCCAAGAGCCGGGTTTACTCGGTGGAAGTTCGAATCGACAATCCGAAAAATCTACTCAAAGCCGGGATGATCGCTTCCATCACGGTTGGCGCGGCGCAGCCCATCGGCCGAGTGGACGTCGTGCCTTTGACCGCTGTGGTGCGCAGCCCCGACAGTCCCAACGGCTTTGCCGTGTACCTGGTTGAAGGAGCCGGCGACACCGTCACCGTACAAACCCACGATGTCACCCTGGGCAACACCTATGGGAACAGCATCGCCGTGCTTAGCGGGCTGAATCCGGGACAGCGGGTAGTAACCAGCGGAACGAACATGATTAAGAATGGCCAGCAGGTGCGGATCATACCCTGACGGCCTGTCGCCCATGAGCAAGCGTACTGCTCACAGTGGCGTGACGCGCCCAGATTCTTCTTCGGAAATGCAAGGGGAAAATCAACAATTCTGATCTTTTTAGTCGTTGCTTTTGCCGGGCGAACCGTAACATAATCCCCCATCTGGCTGCGCCACCAGTCCACCTGATGGATCCCTCCGGCGATGGACTCGCGGCAAGCCGCGACTATGTCTCAGGCAATGTCAACCAAGGGGCGTCACCCATCGAGAGGAGGAAAACGTGCGTTTCCAAAGACCAGCCCTTGTCGGTCTTTTCAAGTATATGCAGCTGGCCACCATTATGGTCTTACTGTCTCTCGCCGTCTCGTTCAACATGCAGGCGCAAACCTTCACGATCCTTCATAACTTTACTGGCGGGCTCGACGGATCCAATCCCTGGGCGGGCTTCGTAAAGGACACCGCCGGCAACCTCTACGGGATCACTTCCGGGGGCGGCGGCAGTAACGCCTGCAACTTCTATGGCACCAACGGTTGTGGCGCCGTCTACAAGCTTACAAACAAGAATGGTAACTGGGTGGACGGGCCACTCTACAGCTTTCAGGGAAACACTGACGGCGAGTTTCCCATCGCCGCCATGACGATCGGATCCAATGGCACGTTTTTCGGTACCACCACGGGCGGTGGACAAGGGACCTGCACGTATGACGGGTCCAACGGTTGCGGGACCATCTTTAATCTCAAGCCCACTCCAACCCGGCCCCCGACCCCGCTCAGTCCCTGGGTGGAAACTGTGCTTTACAGGTTCACCGGTGGAAGCGATGGCGGTAATCCCAACGTTGGTAACCTGATTTTCGACTCGGCCGGCGACATCTACGGAACAACGGAATTTGGAGGCACGAATAACCTCGGCGTTGTCTATGAGCTGAAGCCCGCAGGCGGAGGCAATTGGACGGAAACCGTCCTGTACAACTTCGCCGGTGCAGATGGCTCCACTCCCTTAGGCGGTCTGGTTTTCGATAAGACCGGCAACCTTTATGGCACAACTAAAGAGGGTGGGGATATGACCTGCAACGGCGGTGCCGGTTGCGGCGTCATCTACGAGCTGTCTCTCTCCGGCGGTGGCTGGACGGAGAAAATCCTATACGTCTTCGAGGCCGGCAACGATGGATTCTTTCCTGACCCCGGGCTGATCTTTGACCCAGCAGGAAACCTTTATGGCGGCACCTACAACGGAGGCGCCGGGGGCGGCGGTACGGTGTATGAACTTTCGCCCTCGGGCGGTGGCTGGACACTCACCACGCTCTACAGTTTTCCTGGTACCAAGTGGGGCTTCGTTAACCGCCTGGCCATGGACGCCGCCGGCAATCTTTACGGCACCACGCAATATGGCGGAATCAACGGCGACGGCAACGTCTTCAAGCTGACCAAATCAGGCAGCAGCTGGACCTATACCGATCTCCACGACTTCACCTATGGCCTTGACGGCGGTGTTCCCGTCTGCACGCCCGTGCTTGACGCCAACGGAAATATCTATGGCACCGCCTTCGGCGGCGGAACCAATCCCTGCGGCGGAGGCTATGGCTGCGGGGTTATCTGGGAGATCAAACCGTAAGCGCTCGCTGTTATCAGCCATTTCAGGATGCCGGCAGGCCCGAACGCACAGTATCCGGCATCCTTTCAGCTAGTAGTGGTCTCATAAATGCGATCGGAAAGGGCACGGCTAAAGGGACGTGCCTTTTCAAGTCGGATTGATGAGACCAGTTTCAGCCGTCGGCGAACCTGACCCCGCGCCGGGAGCGCTGAGCTGCGATATACTTTCCAGTTTGCTTATCCGCATTTGTTCTACCAGGAAGGAGTACTTTTCTTATGGCTTCCACAGCCGTTTCCTCTGCCGTCTCCTACGCTCGCGAAAATCAGAAACGCTTTCTCGAGGAGCTGAAGGACCTGCTGCGTATTCCCAGCGTCAGCACCGCCGAAGAGCACAAAGCCGATGTTCGCAAGGCCGCCGAGATGGTGGCCAATGACCTGAAGCATACCGGTTTCGAGAACGTCGAAATCATTCCAACCAATGGCCATCCTCTGGTGTATGCCGACTGGCTGCATGCTGCCGGCAAGCCGACCGCGCTTTGTTATGCGCACTACGATGTCCAGCCGGCCGAGCCGCTCGACGAGTGGAAGTCGCCGCCGTTCGTGGACAAGGATGCTTATCCGGTTAAGGGCGACAATGCACAAGCGGTGAAACAAGGATGGACCGAGCCCACCGAGCGCAACCAGAACATCTACGCGCGCGGCGCGGTGGACGACAAGGGCCAGCTCTGGATGCAGCTCAAGGCCTTCGAATCGCTGTTCAAGGCGGGCGACGGCAAGCTGCCCATCAACGTCCGCGTGCTCATCGAGGGCGAAGAGGAAGTGGGCGGCGAAAGCATCGAAGAATACGTGCTGAAGAACGCCAACACCGGCAAGCTGAAGGCCGACTTCGCGCTGGTCACCGACACCGAACTGTTCGCACCCGATATGCCCACGTTGTGCGTGGGGCTGCGCGGGCTGCTCTACACCGAGATCGAAGCGCAGGGCGCGAAGACCGATCTGCACTCGGGCGTGTACGGCGGCGCTGCGCCCAATCCGCTGTTTGCGCTGGTGGAGATCATCAGCAAGCTGAAAGACGCGGACGGAAAGATCCTCATCCCCGGCTTCTACGACGACGTGCAGAAGCCCACCGATGACGAGCTGAAAGCCTGGGCCAGCCTGCCGTTCGACGAGGAGGAGTATCGCAAGAACGAAGTGGGTTCGACGGTGCTGACCGGCGAGCCGGGATACTCGGTGCTGTACCGCACCTGGGCGCGTCCCACGCTGGAGGTCCACGGCATCATAGGCGGCTTCGTCGCCCCGGGAGCCAAGACGGTGATTCCGGCGCGCGGCTCGGCCAAAGTCTCGATGCGGCTGGTGCCCAACCAGAACGCCGATGACATCCTGAAGAAGTACACCGATTACGTGAAGAAGCTCACGCCGAAGGGCATTCAGCTCAACATCAAAGTGCACAGCAAGGGTCCGGCGTGCGTGGTCAATACCGACAACAAGTACGCGCGCGCGTCGGTGGAAGCCATGCACGAGGTCTTCGGCAAAGACACGGTGTACATCCGCTCGGGCGGCTCGATTCCCATCGTCACCCAGTTCGACAAGGACCTGAAGATTCCCAGCATCATGATGGGCATGGGCCTGCCGGACGACAATCTGCACGCACCGAATGAGAAGTTCCACATCCCGAATTTCTATCGCGGGATCGAGTCGATCATCCGCTTCTTCCAGATATTGGGAGATGGGAAATAAAAGCAATTAGCAACTAGCAATTAGCAACTAGTGGCGGGAGTGCACGAAGCGCTCCCGCTTAATTGTTGGTGCGCTCGCAATTCCCCAGGGCCCGCATTAGGATGTTTAGGACCTGACGCGGTCCGGCGCCCAACATGCCTGCTCATTCCCTCATCTTCAAGGAGCTTTCGTACGTCTTCATCGCCGCCATTCTGGGCGGGGCGCTGGCGTGGCGCCTGCGGCAGCCGCTGATTCTTGGCTACGTCGTCGCGGGAATCGCCCTGAGCCCCTTCACGCCCGGCCCCGCGGTGCGCGAGGCCCACACCTTCCAGGTGGTGGCGGAGGTCGGTGTTGTCTTCCTGATGTTCTCCATTGGACTGGAGTTTTCGCTGGCGGAGTTGATGGAGGTGAAGTGGGTATCGCTTGTCGGCGGGCCGCTGGGTGTCATTCTGTTGTCACTGCTGGGCGAAGGCGTAGGCGTGCTGCTGGGCTGGGGCGCGATGCAGGGACTGGTGGTGGGAATGATCATCTCGGTGGCCAGTACGATGGTGCTTTCCCGGCTGCTCATCGACAGCGGCCAGTTGCAGTCGACACACGGCAAGGTGATGATCGGCATCACCCTGGTGGAAGACCTCGTGGTCGTCGTCCTGACCATCCTCATGCCGGTACTGGTGAGCCTCACTCCGCATCACTTGCTGGGCGTGGCGCAGGCGCTGGGCAAGGCTGCCCTGATTCTCGCGCCCATAGGCTTTCTGGCCGTGTATCTGGTCCCGCGCGCGCTTGAGCGCATTGCGCGCTCGCAGAATAAAGAACTGTTCCTGCTGGTCCTTCTAGCCATCTGCCTGGGCACGGCCGCGCTGACCGAGGCGGTTGGTCTGTCTCTGGCTTTAGGCGCGTTCGCCGCCGGGCTGATTATCAGCGCCTCGGACTACGCGCATCGCGCGCTGGATCAGCTTTTGCCCTTGCGCGATGCCTTCGTAGCGTTGTTCTTCGTCACCATGGGAATCCTCATCAACCCACGGGCCGTGCTCACGAACTTTCCAATACTGCTGGCTATCCTGGCACTCGTTGTCGTCGGGAAGTTCGCCATTTGGCTGGGAGTTGTAAAGCTATTCCGCTACCGGCTGAAGACTGCCGTCCTGGTGGGCGTCGGACTGACCCAGATTGGAGAGTTCTCCTTCATCCTGGTGCAGGTGGCCCATAGCAGCCACCTGGTGGGAGATGAGTTCTACTATGCGGTGCTGGCGGCTTCGCTGATCTCGATATTGCTGAACGCGACCCTGGTGCGTAACGCTCCGCGATGGCTCGGCGTTTAAGATTGCTGCCCAGCCCGAGCCGAATCGTTAGAGCGAAGCCCGCAGGACCAATGCCCCCGATTCTCGCAACCTGTCGAACTGCACTCATCCTGCGTCAGTGGCCCGAACTCAAATGGGTGGGAAGCAGAGATTGCAGGGCCCCGTCCGAACTGCAGCCATTCAGGATGGAGGACATCATCTGGGCCCGCCGGGACAATTCGGCAAACTGGTTGACCGTGTTACCGGATGGGTCTCCCGGATCCTGCACCCATGAGATGCATGGAGGATCGTGCTTCAGGGTATTTTGCAGGGTGCAGGCATTGGTGGGTGGCGGAGGGCAGGGACCTGTCTGGTCGTTCAGAGGATGACCCTGGGAGGAGGTAGAACATCCCACTAGAAATGCGGACACCGGCGCGGGCACAGAAATGCCGGGAGGGCCGGCCTGCCGGTTCTCTATCTGTCGAAAGTGAACGAACGTTTCCCTCCCGTGACAGCCGTTACAGGTGTTCTGGGAAAAGATGCTTCTGGCGTCGTTGCGATTGGGAGGAGGATCGCTCTGCCAGTAAACCAGCTGATTGTCGAGCGGCCCGTTCAACGCGGAACCTCCGAGGAATGGCGCGTCCGGACTGGGGAAGCTCAGCGGGACGGTGTAGTTGTTGTCCAGGATGTCCTGCTGGTTTTGGTTGATGTAGTCGGTGAGCACGCCTGCCCGGCAATCCGAATTCGGAGTACATGTGGTGGCGTTGAAATCTATTCTTCCGGCAGCGTTGTCGCCATTGGGCGTTTGCGGCACGGGCACCTCGATCAACGCGCCCAAGCTGAGCATGAACTGCCGCTGCTCCCAGATTGCGAATTGCGAGGTAAAGTTCTCGTTGGTTCTTACCTGACTCAGGTTCTGGCTGGCGCCGCTGGTGACCACCTGGTCGGTAATAGCTTGCAGAGCGGGGTTGAACCTTGAGCCCACCAACAGGTCCAAGTTGTGCCACATCTCCGCGTAACTGCATTGCGGGAGAGGGACGCGGTATTCCAGGATAACGTTGAAGGTGGCCGGCTTCCCTTCTGCACCTCCTCCGGGGCAAGGGGCATAGCCGAACACGAACCTCAGCTCGCCGGCGGGATTGGAAGGCTGCGACAAGTCAATGCGGTTCACGATGGCGTTCAGCTGGAATGGAGCCTGGCTGACATCCACCAACCCGTTCTTGTCTTGAGCAAACAGTCGCCAGTTTCGCAGCACGCCCAGCATGCCGAAGCGGAAAGAGACCGGGAAGTGGTTCACGTTCTGCTGAGCTGTCCATAGATCCAGCCAGCTCTGCACCATTTGATCGGCGACCAGGTGGGTGGACGGATCGTCGTTTGCGATGGCGGTCACCAGCGCCCCGAAGGTCCAGGCCCCCATCTGTTTGCCCCTTTGGGTACAGGGGTCCCAGGTGCGAGTGGCGTCTTCCACGACCGAGATGCTATTGATCATCAGTTCATGGTCGGGGATGATGTTGCCGGGGTCGGCCATCAGGACCCGAGAGGTGAATCGAATGGGCTGATGGGATTGCAGCGCCTGCCGGATTTGTTCCGGATCTACAAACTGCATCGGCTCCGTGCCCAGAAGACGGTGTCCCTGAAATACCGGGACCTGCGTTCCCGCGGCGTCCAACTGCTGCCGTCGCGCCTGTTCGTGCGCAAAGCCTTCCCAGTTGAAATCGACTACGGCCGAGTACAGGCCAGGGTCATCGGAGGAACGCCGCAGCATCACATTCTGGCTGCCCAGCGCTATCGGTATCAGGGGCGAGAGGCGCTCGGCTGAGCGTTCTGCAAACCTCAACGACAGGGTCGTTTTGTACAACCGGACATCGGGATTGGGAGGGGTGACAATGAATTCTTCGATAGGCGGCAGAACGACCTTCGCCCCGAATGCTGTCACGCTCGGTTGGCCGGCTACCGCATCAACCGGCATGTTCGCCGCGTGCGCCACCGTCGGGTTTACCTTGAAGGCGAGGATCACGGCCGCCAACGCCAATAGCCATACCGCTGCGCGCAAGGAATACTTGCCGAGTTCCATCTTGTTCTCCCCCGCCGCTGACGGGCCCTGTTCGTACAGGGTGTGAAGTGGCGTGCCAGATTTTTTCGGAAGCAGCGTTCTGGTAAGTGGTTCACGATTATGAGACGGAAGCGGTCCGAAAGCAACCATTCTTCCCCGGTTGCTGCATTAGTTTGCATTGTCACGACGGTTTGCCATCACAATCGCACCGTGAAATCCAGACCGATATACGGCGCGCCAGGCAGGTACACTTTGGATACTCCCCGCGCTTTCGGCTTGAATCGGAGGGGAGGGCTCATTAAGCTCTTTCTAGCTCTCGTAATTCTCCGCTGCCTCGCCTCTCCTGTTCGGCCCCCAAATTCGCCCAATTGTTGCACTTAAGGTGCAGTATAGTGTGGTATTCATAAACCGGGCACAAAATATAGGGTTTGAGGTCTTGACCCCTCCCGGTTTCGACAGTAAAGTTGGTTTGATCTGGATGGAAAACGGGCTGGTAGAGCGTCGCTTCAGCGCCGCGTTGCAGTTGTTGATTTTATTTTCTGGGCTTTAGCCCGGGCGTACGGGGGCTGAAGCCCCGTGCTCTTAAATGGGCCGGTGACGCGGGTCTAAAGACCCGCTCTACCCTAGCGACTTTCAAGAAGGGCTGCGTGACGCGGGTCTGAAGACCCGCTCTACCCAGCGCCCGAACGGAGTAAACGTTGCTCAAACTGAAGAAGCTGCAAGTACTGGGATTCAAGTCGTTCTGCGACCGCACCGATCTTCGCTTCCAGGGCGAGGGCATCGCCGCCATTGTGGGGCCCAACGGTTGCGGCAAGTCGAACATCTCCGACGCCATATCATGGGTGCTGGGCGAGCAGTCGGCGCGATCGCTGCGTGGCGTCAACATGCAGGACGTGATTTTCGCCGGCACGCGCGAACGCAAGCCGATGGGCATGGCGGAAGTGTCGCTCACGCTCGTCGATCCGGAAGTGTACGGCAACGTCGGCGAGCCCGAAGTGGATGTGCAGGATGACATGCCCGATGAGTGGGACGAGTCTGCCCGCCGCGCCGCCAGCGCGGAAGAGGCTGAGCGCTACGCCGAGGAAATCCGCCCCGGCCAGATTGATGACGAAGAGGCGCCTTCTCTCTCCCATCCTCCCGCCGAAGCGGCGGGAACGGTGGGGCAGCCAACGGACGACGGTACTCCAGATTCTGCTCTTCCCCACGTCGTGCTCAAGATTCGGCGCCGCAAGTTCAAGCGGACATTCAAGGCCGGAGAAATAGTTGTTACGCGCCGGCTCTTCCGCTCCGGCGAGAGCGAATATCTTCTGAACGGCAAGCTGTGCCGCCTGCGCGACATTCAGGACATCTTCATGGGCACCGGGCTGGGTCCCGAATCGTACGCCATCATCGAGCAGGGGCGCATCGGGCAGATCCTCAGCAGCAAGCCCACCGACCGCCGCGCCATCATCGAAGAGGCCGCGGGCATCACCAAGTTCAAGACCCGCAAGCGGCTCGCCGAGGCGCGCCTGGAAGACGCCAGGCTGAACCTGGCGCGCATCAACGACATCTTCGACGAAGTTACGCGCCAGATGAATTCGCTGAAGCGGCAAGCGTCCAAGGCCGAGCGCTATGCCAGGCTGCGCGACGAGATGCGCGCCAAGCTGCGCATTGTGCTGGCCAGCAAGTTCGCCCAACTTGACGCCGAGGCTTCTTCACTGGAGGCGCAACTGGCGGAAGTGAGCGAGGAGTTGCGCACCAAGGGTGAAGCAGTGCAGCAGATGGAAGGCGAGCACGGCGAGCGCACGCAGCGCGGGTATGCCATCGAACGCGAGTCGCAGGAGAACCGCGAGAAGGTCAATACGCTGGCGATGGAGATCGATCGCGCGGCTGCGCGCCGGCACACCAACGAAGAACGCTGCGCGGAACTTGACGCCCGCTCCGCCGGAGCGCAGGCGGAAATCGCCAACACGGAAGAGCAGTTCTCACGCTTGCAGCAGGAGTTGGAAACCAACCGCTGCACGCTGGAGTCGGCCAACGCGGACGTGGCCAACGCGCAGCAGGAATTGCAGCAGCGGCAGCAGGAAGCCTCCGCAGCATCGGCCGTGCTGGCCGATGTGGAGCGGCAGCAGGAGCAACGTCGCGACGCGATTCTTCAGGCGGTATCCGCGGCGTCAGCGGTGCGCAACCGCATCACGCAGGCGGAGGAGCGGATTGCGGCGCTCGATCGTGAAGCGCAACGCTTGCAGGACGAGACGGCGGCCGCCCTTGGGCAGATCGAGACCTTTGGCGGCCAGCAGGGCCAGTTGGGATTGGAGTTCGAGTCGGCTTCGCAGCGGGTGAAGCGCTCTCGGCACTCAGATCGTCGAGACGCGCCAGAACCTGGAATCCAAGCGGGCCGCCGAAGCCGAAGGTAAGCGGCGTCTGGATTCCCTGCGCGGCGAGTACGCCAGCGCCATGGGCAAGAAGGGCTCGCTGGAGGCGGTGATTACCGAGCACGGCTATGCCACCGAGTCGGTGCGCCGGCTGTTTACCTCCGGCGCAATGAGAGACGGGCTGGCTCCAGTGGGCGTGCTGGCCGACTTTCTTGAGGTGGACGACCGCTACGAGCATGTGGTGGACGACTTCCTGCGCGAAGAGTTGAACTACATCGTGGTGAAGTCGTGGGATGCAGCCGACGAAGGGCTACGCCTGTTGCGCAGCGACGTTGACGGACGCGCTACATTCCTCGTCCACCCGGAGGATTCGCAGGCGAGGTTCTCGTTTCTATTCGACGAGGCTTCGCACCAGGTTTCGCATAATGACAGCGTGGTTCCGTTGAAGAATTGCATCCGCGTGCTGAACGGATTCGGCAAGTCGCTGGAAGTGATTCTGCCCAAGCTGGGCAATGGCTACATCGTGCCCGATCAGTCGGCTGGGCGCGACTTGGCGCTGGAAAATCCCGACGCTTTTTTCCTCTCTCAGTCGGGCGAGTGCTTTCACAACGTGACCGTTACCGGCGGCAAGCAGCGCAGCCAGGGACCGCTCTCGATGAAGCGCGAGCTGCGCGAAGTGCTGCACCTGATGGGCGAACTGGATCGCGCCTTGGCGGAACAGGAGACCGGCGTCGCCGCTCTCGGCCGCGAGATTCATGACGCGACGGGCCTGCTGCAACGGCTGGAGGATGACAAGCGCGAAGCGGAACGGGAGGCCATGACCTCGGGCCACACGCTTCGTCAGCTCGAAACCGAGATGGCGCGGGTGCGTGAGCGGCTCGCGACCTATGAGCAGGAACTTCGTCGCATCGCTGAGGAGCGCGGAGAGCGTGAGAGCTTTATCGCGGCGCAGACCAGCGAGCTGTCGACACAGGAAGAGAGGCAGCGCTTACTCGAATCGGAGATGCAGGCCGCGCAGAGCAGCCTGGAATCGTTGCGGGCGCGTCGCGATGAGGCGGCACAACTAGCCAGCGAACGCCGCGCCCAGGTTGCCACTCTCGAGGAGCGCAGACGGGGCGCAGCCGTCGCGGTCGAGCGCATTGAGGCGATGGTGGCCGAGGTATCGGCGCATCTGGCCAAGCTGAAGGCGCAACTGGATTCGGCTGCCGCCGAGAAACAGCAACGTGAAGCCGAGAACCTTCGCCTGGCGGAGCAGGCGATCGCGTGGACGGGCGAACGTGAGCTGGCCCAGGCGCGTGACCGGGAGCTGCAAGAGGAATTGCAGGCGGTCCGGGTGCGTATCACGGAACTCGAAGAGACGCTGAAGGCGGCCCGCGAGTCGCTCGATGCGGCGCGCGACCGGCGCGGCGAACTTGCGGCTGCGCAGGCGCGGGTGCAGTCGGATGTGCAACATACCTCGGAGACCTGCGTGCAAGAGCTGGGCCAGTTGCGGGACGAGCTTATCGCAGACGGGTCGCTGACTCTGGTGTCCGCAGAGGAGCTGGTCACCGAAGACGCGGCCTATCGCGAGATGCGTACCCGGCTGGACGGCATGGGCCCGGTAAACATGATGGCGCTGGAGGAGTACAAGGAAACCGCCCAGCGTCACGAGTTCCTGGAGACCCAACGGCTGGACCTGCTGCAATCCATCGAGAACACGCAGAACACCATCAAGGAAATCGAGACCATCTCGCGGCAGAAGTTCGAAGAGGCGTTCGCTGTCATCAATGAGAATTTTGCCCGCACCTTCAGCAAGCTCTTCGGCGGCGGACAGGCGTTCATGCGGCTGACCGATCAGGAGAACTCCGCCGAGAGCGGCATCGACGTGGTGGCGTCGCCTCCGGGCAAGAAATTGCAGAACGTTCTGCTGCTGTCGGGTGGAGAGAAAGCGCTTACCGCGCTGGCGCTGCTGGTGGGCATCTTCCAGTATCAGCCCAGCCCGTTCTGCATTCTGGACGAGGTGGACGCGCCACTGGACGAAGTCAACATCGGCCGCTTCACCGAACTGGTGCGCGAGATGAGCTCGCAGACCCAGTTCATCATCATCACCCACAGCAAGAAGACCATGGGCATGGCCCCGGTGCTCTATGGCGTGACCATGCAGGAACCGGGAGTATCCAAGCTGGTCTCGGTGCGCTTCCACGAAGAGCCTGGGCGCCTGGCGGCGGTGCCGGCCTGAGCTACCGGCGGGATGTTTCTGCTGCAAGAAAAAGGGAGCCGCAAGGCTCCCTCAGCGTCTGCTCTCTGGTTCTACTTTCCCGATGCCGTAGTCGCGTTGGAACTGAACGCGATGGCGGTCTTGGTGTTACTGAAGTCCATTTCGGTCACTGACGGAACGGCGCCGGTAGCGTCCTGAAGCATTACTTGATCGTGCTGCGGCTTGTCGGTAAGCTGTTTCAATTCACCGGTGGCCGTGGCTACCGTCTTGCTGCCTTTCATCACTTTGACCAGGCAGGTAGATCCATTGGGGTCATACTTCACGGTATACTCCCCGGCTGGAATGGTTGTGCCATTGAGTTGGGCATCGTGAAATAGTGTCAGGCTCTCGGACTTGGAACCTGCGAAAGCGCCGATCGACATGGTTACTGCGAAGACTAACAAAGCTACACGGGTCAGCATACGAGTCATTGCATTCTCCTCCACTCGTTCTGGCGGCCCGCCTGGCAGAAAAGACTTGCGTTTCCAGCCAAGTCGCATAGAATGTCGCTCCGGGGTCAAACAGCCACAGGGAACGTTCCAAAGCCTCCCTCGCAATTGTCTCGCCTGGGCCGCCAAACCGCTGGCGAAACATTCTGTTTGGCCCCGATTTCTTTGAGGTGTGCGCTCCTGGAGCGACGCCACCTCCCCTCCGGTGCTTCGCGGATATACGTCTGACGCAGAGCAAAAGTTCACAACGATGGAAACTTTGTCGCGTCGGCAATTGGACGGGTTGCGTCCTGCGAAGTGAGCGCAGATCGCCCCATTTGCGGCCCCTTGCGACTCGCATTTGAAAACGATGCGCACGACGCTGCCGCCCGTGCATTCATCCCAGCTACTCTGTTTTATGGATTGCCGCTAGCCCGACGCAGCCCGCCGGTTCCATCCCATACGCTTGCGTAATGACGTAATGTGCGCGATATGGTGGGCAGAATGCCAGGAATACATGGCGAGCATCTGGTCGAGGGTAAGTTTGCCGCGCTCTGGATGGCAGAGCGTGCGCGCAAAGTCGGACGGTTGCATGAGGCGCAGCACATCGACCCAGCGCGAGTGCAACGCCGCCGTTAACTGAAGCGAAACCTCGATGGGCGTGGCCGCAACGTCGGGAAGCCTTGCCCACGCAGCCTCGTCGTAAGGCTTGACGGTAGGATTGTCTTCGGTGAGCGCCAGCTTGAAGCGCACGTAGGCGTTCATGTGACTCTCGGGGACATGATGCACCACCTGGCGGACCGTCCAGCCCTCGGGACGATACGGCGTGTCGAGCTGCGCAGGGCTCAGTCCTCTGACGGCAGCGCGCATGTCGGACGGCAGCCCGGCGAGCACTTCCGTGTAATGCGCGCGGCGCTTGGTCATCTGCTCTTCATCGTCGGGAGGGATCCACTCGAACTTGCCAATCGGATACCGTAAATCAGACATGATTTGCGTGCCTCGCTTGCAACATCCTAATCCAAGGTGCGCACCGCGTCCGCGGGTCGCAATTCCACCGCGCATGGCCCGGGAACCATGTGCGGCTTGTCAGCCATGAAGACGGTCGCCGACTTCGTGGCCGTCTTTACGCCCTTCGCAGGGGCGCCCGGCTGGGCGGTTCCGCAGGTGACGACTCCGCGGCGGGGCACATGCGCCGAGGAGCCTGGCGCAAACTTCATCAGGGCCGATGTATTTTGCAGGGATGGCGAAATCCCTTTGAGGGTGTCGTCGCCTTTGAGGAATTTCACCTGATCGACCTTCGACGGCGAGATCAGCAGATTAAATTCCGCGGTGCCCTGGCCTGATGTGCCCAGCGAGAAGGTGCGCATTTTTTTCAGTTCGGCGCGGGCCTGCTCGACCATTTGATCTACGCCCTTGGTGACACCCAGCTTGGTCAGGTGTGCGCGCGCTTCGTCACTGGGAGTGAAGTCGGCCAGCGCCTGAACGTAGTAATGGATCGCCTTTTCGCGGTCGCCAAGCTTCTCGTAAATTTCCGCCAGATGTTCACCGATATTGCCGCTTCCGCTCGCCTGCCATGCGGCTGCAATGTATTGCTCCGCCAGGTCCAGGTTTCCGCGCTTAAACTCCACCCAGCCCTTGGTGTCCCAGATGTTGTAGAGGAAGCTGGCGATCGCCAGGTCCTGGTAGCGGAGGGTGTCAAGGTTAACGTCGTGCAGTTGGGTCTCGACCGAGTTGATGGCAGCGTCCGCGTATTTGTCGGCGCGCTCCAGTTGCACGTTCTCTTCCGCCAGCGAAAAAGCGATGTTGTTCCAGGTGACAGGTACGGGGGCCAGGCTGATGGCCTTTTCAAAGGCGGCCATTCCCTTCTCTGTCTGGTTGGTCGCGATGTAGCTTTGGCCCAGCGAAATCTCCAGCAACGCATTCTGCGGCTGGAGCGAGACGGCCTTCTCCAACTCGGGCACGGCCGCGGCGAAGTTTTTCTGCTTCACGTAAACCTCGCCCAGGCCGGCATGGGCGAAGTTGTCGAGGGGGTTGATCTCGATCTGCTTCTGGAACTCCTTGATGGCATCGTCGTACTTCAGCTCCGCCTGGTAGGCCAGTCCCAGGTTGTTGTAGGCGTATGGGTCGTAGGGATTGATCTCAATCTGCTTCTTAAAGGCCGCAATCGCCTGGTCGTTCTGGTTCAGTCCCAGATAAGCGCGACCCAGATCGTTCCATGCCGACTTGTGCTTCGGCTCTTGCTGCACCACGCGCTGGAACAACTCGACCGCCAATTGCAGATTGCCGTTCTTCAGCGCCTGGAGGCCCGACTCGTACAAGTCCGCCGTGGATTGGTTGCCGCTTATCCCCGCAGTACCGGGAGTCTTGTTCTCCAGAACAATGTCTTGCGCCTGATCGGCGCCCAGCGCGCGTTGAAAGGCGGCATAGTCCTGCAAGCGCTCATAAGGCAGCTCGCGGCTAAGGACCTTCAGGTCGCGGACCGAGGTCAGTTCATTGCCCTCGACTTTGTAGCTGGAGTGGTACTCGGCATAATCGCGGCGAACATCCACGTCTAAGGGCGCGTGTACGGTGAAATTGTCCGGGACCTTCAACCGCACCTCGACCCGCGCATCCGACGGTGCCGCGCCCAGCTTGATCACTTTTTCCGGCGTCTTCTCGTCTTCATCCAGACCTGGTTCCCCGCCCAGGCTCATCTGCATGAACGGCAACTTGATCTGCGACTCCCGCGACGACCAATCGAAGAAATTGGCGGCCGTAGCGTCGAGACTCATGCTCAGAGGATTGTCGGTATCGCTGGGATCGCTGACCTGAAGATTGCTGATCTCGGCCCCCTTCATGCCGGCGCGTTGCAGCATAGTGCCAAACAGCTCCTTCCAATGGTTCGCCGGCATCTGCCGCAGGGCAAAGCGGAAGGCAACTTCGCGGTCGCCTCGCATGGTGGCGGAGATATGGGCGGTCAGTTTGCCGTTGTCGTTGAGAGACGCATTGACTTGGGTCTGATCGGAAGCGTCGAAGGGCAAATCGGCCGGAGTCCGTACCAGCCCCGACTTCCCCTTTTGCGAAATCAGGAGTGCCAGCTTGTCGCGAGTCGGCTGCATCAACATGCGAAACGGGAGTACGCCGCTGGTACTGTCGAGCCATATCTCTTTTCCGTCGATCGACACGCGGGTAATCACATGATCGAACTGCGAAGGAGAGGGCACATCGGGATCGAGTTTGCGCTCAACTCCGATGAGCACCGATGAGGACTCGATTCCCTGCGACTGGAGCAGGGCGGCCAGCAGCGTGTTCTTGTCCTTGCAGTCGCCGTAGCCGTTGGCCAGCACCTCGCCAGCCGCGTGCGGCTGGATGCGGCCCAGTCCGAAGGAGAGACTGACATAGCGGATGTTGCGCGAGACGTAATCGTAGAGCGCCTTCACCTTATCCATGTCGCTGGTTTTGCCCTGGACCAACTGGGCGGCCTTGGCTCTTATAGCGTCATCGGGCTGGCGTCGTGAGCGCTCCAGAAATGCATACCAGGAGCCGACGTCGTCCCAGTTCTGGAAGGTGGTCAGTTGCACCAACGGCACCTGGTCTGCTCGGTCGGGCCGTTTCTGCTCCTTCTCGCTCGGCTGGTGCGAATAGGTCCAGCGATAGATGCGCCGGTCACCTTCTTCTGTGACTTTAGGGTCGTAACCGGGCCTGGTCTTCAGCGTGACGTGGCGGTCCTTGGGGACGTTGATCTCCAGTTCTTCATCGAGCACGACTCCACGTTCGTCAAAGTTAAAGTTGGACCAGAACTGATCGGGCGCCAGGGGATGGACGATGGTGCGGATTACCTTGTACTCCAGCACATCTCCCGGGCGTAGCGACGGAACGCTGACATGCTTCTCGTGATAGTCCGTATAGACGGGAGCATTGGGCATCGTCAGGTCCTGTATGGCGGATTCCTGCGCGTTGACGATGCTGCCGTCAGGTTTGACGACCCGGACGTAGACGATGTCGAGCTTGTCGCTGAGCGCGCTGTAGCCCAGCTTAAGCTGCCCTAGCGATTGCACACCCGCCTCGCTGGTAACCTTGATTTGCGCTTCGACCTGTTCGCTTCCGGTGCCGTCGTTTTCGTACCGCGCCAACTGCCGATAGTGCTCTACGACGTAGGCATTCTGCGAATAGTCAGGCGGGGCCGGCGACTGCGCCGCTGAGCTCTGACTGGCAGCGGACGTTCCGGATGGTTCGGCCTTTTTGGTAGGAGCGCCTTGCGGCGGGGTGGTCGCCTGTGGCGATTGCGCCGCAAGCGGCGTAAACATTGCGAAGAAGAAAAGAAGTCCGGCGAGAACCTTGTTCATAAGGGGCTGGAGTATTCTTCCATCCTACGCGAGCGGACAGGGGAACTCCAATGCTCGGCGCGGTTCGCCAGGCTCGCTACTACTCGTTGCGTAAGGCAACCATGGGATCGACCTGGGTGGCCCTTCGAGCAGGCAGGTAAGATGCCATGCCCGCTATCAATGTCAGCAGAACAGCCACTGCGGCGAAGACCATCCAGGCGCTGGAATTCAGGCCATAAAGCAGGCTGGCCATCACCCGGATCAACGCCAGTCCAAAGACAAGGCCGATGCCCACTCCCACCAGAGCGGCAACGACTCCCTGACGCAGCACAAGACGCAGGATGTCCTGATGCCGGGCGCCCAACGCCAGGCGAATGCCGATCTCCCGGGTTCGCTGCAGCACCGAATACGAGATCAGGCCATACAGGCCGAGCATGGCGAGCGCCAAGGCAAGGGCGGCGAAGCCTCCAATCAGATAGAAGGGATACCGCCGCAGGAAGACCGCAGGCGAGCGATTGAGGATCTGCTCCATGGATTGCGGCTGACTGGCTGCGAGTTGCGGGTCGAGGTCGCGCAGCGCCGCGCGGGCCGGGCCTATCAGCGCGGCAGGCTCGCCTGAGGTGCGAATGACGTAGCTCAGATACACGGCGTATCCGGTGCTTTGATCCACCGGAAAATACATGGTCGGCGGCGGCGGTACCGCGAGGTTGTCCTCCGCCACGTCACCGACGACCCCGATGATCTGGCGAAATGGCTCATTGGTTGAAAACGTCATGCGGACACGTTGGCCGATAGGGTTCTCCCCGCGCGCGACATAGCGCTTCACCCAGGCCTGGTTCACTATGGCGACCTTGGGAGCGTCCTGGCTGTCGCCGGCACTAAAAAGGCGGCCGGCGATCAGCGGAATTTTCATCACCGAAAAGTAACTGGTATCGATGCGGCGGGTCAGGCAGTCCTCGTCCTGGCCATCAGCGCTGGGCTGGCCCTCAATGACAAACCGATTCCGGCTAAGGCTCTCCGTGACGGGAAGGCCCCGGGTCGCGGAGGCCCCCTGCACTCCGGGCATACGGCGCAGGCGATCGAGGAAGTCGTGCATGAACCGAAGCCCCTTCAGATTGCCGTACGGCCACTCTTTCGCCGTCGGATAAGAAGAGTCCGGAAGGATGATGTCGAAGGTCAACAGATGCTGCGGCTCGAATCCCGGGTTCTGCCGCAGCAAGGTGTGGAGGCTTTGCATCATCAGACCGCCACCAACCAGAAGGGCCATCGAGAGTGCAATTTCGCCGATCACTACGACGTTGCGAAGACGCTTGTGAGCGCCACTTGTACCGCCGCGCGATTCGTCCTTCAGAATCTCGGTGATCGGACTTTGCGGAACGGCAAAGCCAGGCCCGATCCCGAACAGAATTGCGGTGAGGAGCGTGATTCCGCAGACAAAGGCCAGCACCGGTAGGTTCACGCCGGCGTCCTGCAGATAGGGCATGGACTGTAGTTGCGCCTCAGGGATTGCGCCTACGATAAGCCGCACTCCGACGGCCGCGCCCAGGAGTCCAAGGACCGCGCCCATCATCGCCAGCAGCAGGCTCTCGCTCAGCAACTGGAGCAGCAGATGCACGCGGTTGGCTCCCAGCGCCGACCGGATCGCGAACTCGCGCCGGCGATCGATGGCCCGCGTCATCAGCAAATTGGCCACGTTGGCACAGGCAATCAGCAGTACGAAGGCGACCGCTCCAAACAGAACCAGCAACAGCGGCCGAATGTTGCCGACAATCTCATCCCGCAAGCTTGCTACGGTGACGTAAATGGAACCGTCCTCCTGGGGATACTCCTGCGCGAGTTGCGCGGTAATGGCCTGCATCTCGGCACGCGCCTGCTCGATGCTAACGCCGGGCGCAAGCCGGCCAATCACCTGCAGCCAGCGGGCCTTGCGCGCTTTGCGCGCGTACTCGTCGTTATGCAGGGGGACCCAGATCGGCGCCGATGTGGCCGGGGCAAATTCGAAGTTGCGAGGCAACACGCCGACGATCGTGACCGCCTTGTTGTCCAGACGGATAGTGCGCCCGATGACGTTGGGGTCAGCCGAAAAATTGTTTCGCCAGAAGTCGTAGCTCAGAATTGCCGCCGTTGGCCCCAGGTCCGCCGGCAGCTCGTCGTCCGGTACAAAATCACGGCCCAACATGGGCCTGACCCCGAGGGTGGAGAAGAAGTTC
The DNA here is from genome assembly GCA_963791975.1 of uncultured Acidobacteriaceae bacterium. Classification (GTDB taxonomy): domain Bacteria; phylum Acidobacteriota; class Terriglobia; order Terriglobales; family Acidobacteriaceae; genus Bog-257. Next base: position 506,920 of record CAWBUJ010000003.1, read on the forward strand.
GACGTGGCCATCGCGCCAAAAACCATCTGGGCGTCGCCAGCCCCGGTCAAGGTAAAGCCGTCCGAGGAAAAGCCGGCCAGCGACTCGAAGCTCTTCGCGGTGCGTTTCCAGTCGAGGTAATCGGGATAAGAGGAAGAGACGCTGCAGCAACCGGACTGGCGCCGGTTCTCCCCGAGCGTTACCAACCGGTCCGCCTGCCGGTAGGGCAAAGGACGAAGCAGCGCCGGGTAGACCACGGAGAACATCGCCGTATTGGCGCCAATTGCCAGCGCCAGAGTGATTACTGTCACTGCTGTGAAGCCGCGGCTCTTCCGCAGCATGCGCATTCCGTAGCGAAGGTCCTGCGCTAGCTCTCCCATTGCCGAAGAATCTCTTATAGCTTGTCCGCCAAGGCCGTGGCAACCCGCGAGTGCTAACCATCGTTCTAACGCAATATGGAAACGGAACCGCCCAACGGTCCACGTTCGAACGGCAATCGGGCTGTCGCTGGGCTCAGCATGATCGTAGAGTGTGCGCGAGCCGGAAATGGGCACAACACGGCGAGCTGAGGATTCGTGCTCGCGAAAGGAATCCTATGAAAAAGACACTCGTTTGGACGGCTGCGCTGTTGGCCATTGCTGGAATGGCCTATTCAATGGGTCCGGACCTCAAGCGTTATATCAAAATTTCCACGATGTAGCGTTTCCGGCGCTTGAGGTCGCGGAGGGACGACACAAATTTTTATTCGGTTTCATAGTGTCGTCCCGAGCCTGCCTCATCGGCCGCCCCATGCACTTGGAGCGCGGCCACTGGAACGGGCCCGGACCCGCGAAGCCGCCCAGCGGGTTATGCTGCCAACTGGTCCAGGTTTCGCCCTGGTCTGCCGTTTAGGAGGCCGCCTGTTGTTGCTCATTGTCGTTCCCCAGTAACTCGGAAATCGTTTGCAAAAGCTGCGCGATATCGATCGGCTTGAATAAGATCGGGATGTCACGTTCCTGGGCCCGGTCGTTGGCGTCCTGAGTCGCGTATCCAGTCAGCAGCACGGTTGGCATGTCAGGATTCTTGCGGCGCGCGGTTTCGATGACGTCGAACCCGCTCTCCTGCATCTCCAGCGAAAGATCGCAGAGCAACAAGTCGATGTCGCGCTCGGCCAACATGTGGCGCGCTTCCTCAGCTGAAATCGCCGCGCTTACCTCGTAGCCCTGCCGCTGAAGAATCAGCCGGTAGGTCAGCAGAACATTGGGTTCATCGTCCACCACTAGAATATGACTCTTGCGAACCATGTTTTTGCTTGCGCCTTCTATCGCAGGGCCGGAAGTGAAACGCTGAAGACAGTGCCCTTTCCGGCCTGGCTACGGACCCGCAGTTTGCCGCCGTGGTTTTCGATGATGCCCTTTACAATCCACAGTCCCAACCCGGTTCCACGTTCACCTTTGGTGGTTACAAACGGCTCGAACATGGTAGGCAGCACGTTCTGCGCGATGCCACACCCGGTGTCGGCCACTATGACACGAATGGTTTCCTTAACGTCGTGTTTGCGAACCAGGCGAGTCCTGATTCGCAAGATACCTCCCGGAGCCATGCTGTCCCGCGCGTTGACCACAAGGTTTGAAAGCACCTGCCGAATCTGATCGGGCGATCCCATCGCCGGCGGCACGGCATTGAGTTTCTTCTCGACACGGACCCCGGCGCGATCCAGCTGGCGGGCAAACAGTTGAATCGTGTCTTCGACCACGCTATTCACGTCAACCGTAGCCACCTGTTGATTGCTGCGGTACAGGCCAAGCATCTGGCGCACGATCCGAGCCACGCGTTCGGTTTCAGCCTGCAGAATTTCGTAGACCGGTCCGGCTTCCGGCTTGATCTGGTCGGTGAGCAGAAAAATGCAGTTCTTGATGGCCTCCATGGGATTGTTGACTTCATGCGCGATCATGCCCGCCAACCGTCCGGCGGCGGCGAACTTCTCCATCTCGAGCATTCGTCGTTCCATGCGCAACTGCTCAAGTCGCCGGACCGCGGTCAAGTCCCGGAGCACGGTTACGGTGTACGCTACCAAGCCGCGTTCGTCATAGATCTTGCCGGACCGTGCATCGTATTCCACTTCCTGGTCGGTGCCCGGATGGATCAACCGAATGGGGGCGATCTCTCGATCGGAAAACGAATAGGTGAACCTGGTAACGTAAGCATCCAGTCTGGCCTGGTTGCGAACTTGCGCGCCGGCTCGGGCCTTCTCCGAGCCGAACAGGTCATGAGCCAGGGGGTCGACTAGAACGGTATTGGCGTCGCGATCGCAAACCACGATAGGGTCGCCGACGTTCTCGATAATCAGGTTCAGGCGGTCGCGGTCCTGGCGCACGACTTCCTCGACCTGGCGGAGGCGGTCATAGTTGGCCCGTAGCTCCTCGTCGGCACGCCGCAGGTCGGTCACGTCGCGCAGCACGGTAACCATCCCAATGCGTCGCCCGTCGGGCCCGTGGCTGGGCGCTGACACGGCCTCGAACAAAACCTTGTCCCCTTCGATGGCGTCCACCAGAGTCATGTCACGCGAGGAATCGCCGCCTGAAACCGCGATGGAGGAGAGGGCCGCGGAAAAGAGCATGTTGTTCAACTCCACCGCGCGGACGCGTCCCCCGCTCACCTCCTCCGGGACCTTGAAGAACTTCTCCGCCGCCTTGTTCTGGGTGACGACGCGGTGCCGGGAATCGGTGAGGACGACCGGGTCCGGCATGCTGTCCATCACGGTCTGCATCTGGGCAACGACAATTTCCATGCCCGTCAACCTACTGTAGTAATGCTCAGCCTTGAACAAGCGAGAGAGAGAACAGTTCGCCAACTCAATGAGAGCGCGCAGTTCAGCAATCTCGGTCACAGTGGCCGACCTGGCGACTTCGGTTACCACCATGGCGGCGTAGGCCTGCATATCGCAGACAGCGCAAACCTGCTTCTGCAATTGCGACCGGCGCTGCAGGCGTGAGTTCTCCACGGCGAGACAGTCACTCCGGTGCGCGCGCTCGGCTTCCCAGCAGGCAGCTCTATTGCGGTATATAAGCGGATGGAAATACAAATCAGGGCCGCGTTTCGCTCTGCCCTGCACCAACTCAGGCTCGAACGTGTGCAGTATCCGAACCAGTGGATTCTCCATCGCGTACAACGATGTCTGGAAGCGCTGGATAAACGATTTGGGACAGTTCAGCGAGGCGATGGGAGCGATTTCAGCGGTCTCGAAATTGACTCTCGCTATCAAAGCACGGGAATACTCCAGGGCCGCAATCTCTTCCAGCAGGATGGCAAATAACTCTTCACTATGCTCGGCCCCAAGCAGCCGGAACGCCGCACCGCGGCGCTTCCCGGAATGCTCGGGCATGTCGGAGCGCATCCGCATCTGAGGCGAGGCCATAGCTACCACTCTCTGGGAGCACCTCCCTACAGCCGTGCGGCAGAACGGCGCGTACGAACCGGACGGCGAGCTGTCTCCACGGTCATAATTGCCACTTCCTCCCGCGGTCCAAGCTGGGGCCGTGAAACCAGCCCCGTCAGGCCGACGGCGTCGCATACTTCAGATATCTATCGATGGAGGCCACGATCACACGAGCCTCGACCGTAATGACGGCGATGCCGACCAGCGAGATGCGGCCCAGGCGTCGATGACGTGACCCTTTGTCCAGGACGCGATCAAGGACGTCAATCAGCCTTGAACCGCCGGAAACCCGTTCGACTGCCATTGCCGACTCCTCCTGCTTAGCTTAGCTGTCGCCGGACTACTCCTTCTTCTTCGAAGCCTTGCGGCTAACCTTCTTTTTGGCCGGTTGCCTGGCGCCTGCAACTCGATGGCCGGCGAAATACGCACATCGCCAGCACTCACCAGCCCTTTATCCAGCACCCGGTCTAGAATGTCGAGCAGGCACGCTGTTCCGCAGACGCTCGGTACTCGTTCCATATTGTGTTCTTGAAATTAAGAGAGTAAGGAGCTGTCGAAGCCCACCTCAGGGTCGCTTCAACACAAGGGCGTATGCTAGCGAACATGAAATCGACTGTCAATGCTCGCCCCTGACAAAATACGTCCGCAGGCCCTGAACCTCGACGAAATGGACACGCCATTTTTGCTGACAACCCTCCCCGACATTTAGATGCGGTCAGGGTTGCCTGTACCGGCAAAAAACCGCCTTGGGCGATAAAAAAAGTTTGGGCTGGTCATTTTCCCGAAAGGTTACGAAAAATTGCGGTCCTCCTCCAGGCGTCGCGCCAACCGCACCAGTCGAAAGCGTACGTTCTTGCCGCATTCGGAACAGGAGGGAAAGCTTCCACCGCTGAGGACGGTCACATCGTGCGCCAGGCGATGACGATAGTGCAGAACCTGATAAACCCCTGATTCCGGAACTCGCTCCTCCGGCTCAAAGACTTCGTCTGACATCATTTTCCCCATAGCCGTGGGGAAGGTCATCAATGGCCCCCAAAGGTTCAACCTGGAAATGCATGTTCAGCGGCGTCATTCCTTATTGTCGCCGCAGTAAGCAGTGATGCCCGCTCGTTCCAGAAGGTTGCCGGGTGGCCCCAGTTCCAGATTGAGTCCTCCGGCTTCAATGCGAACTGGTCAGCCAGCTCTCTGATTTTTTGCTCCAGCTTCATGAAGCCAGCCCCTGCTCGATCGTCTCCTGCGAGCAATCGATACGCTCCGGCGACCGCTGCGATACTCCCTGCAAATGCCGCTTCAGCCGGAGACGGCATCCTGCACTTCCTCGGCGTAAGCTGGTTTGGCTTATCCATGCTCGCCTCGCGGAGTCACAAATTCGCCGGGAGGCCAGGGACCGCTGAGGCGCAACCGGACGCCTTCGGAAGAGCCGGCACTGCGCAGCGAGGAGCGGAACTGCTCGACGCTGTCGCGGGGAACCAAGGCAAACCAACGATGGGCCTTGCGCTCCTGGCGCGATCGCCATTCACGCACCGAGCCGCCGGCCACGCGCTTCAGTTTGCTGTCGACCGCGGCAATCCGGCCCATCGACTCCTGCCGTCGCGTCAAATACTGGCGTCCACTAACCGGGGTCGCGAGGTCCGTCTGCTCGTCTGCCTCCCATCTGGCGACGATCTCGTACTGCACGGCATCCCCGAGCCTCACCAGGGCCTCGTGGTACAGCTCTCGTTCATCCGCCAGGTGTTGCCCTAGAACATCGGCGTTCTCCAGCAGAGTCGGAAAGCGGAACGGAATGGGGGTTGTGGTCGTCAGGATTTCGCGCAGCACCTGATCAAACTGCAACGCCGCCTGTTTCAGGGATTCGGGGTGGCCCAAGCATGCCTCGGGTTCCACGATCTCGCTCCAATACACGCGCAGGCCCGCAGACTCCTGGGATTGGACGCTGCAATCGCATATACCCGAGGCGATCCGCACGCTTTCATTGGGTTGTGTCACGCAGTAGGGCAATGTGGGCATTCTGCTCACCAGGGCCGACGCGAGATGGACCATCGCGACCTTGCAGGTCGGCTTTCCACGTTGCGTAACGCCGCGCGAGAAGGAGCATAAGCGTACAAGACAGTCATTTTGCCTGCACCGGCCTTGCCGACGAGGGAGGTGAATTGCGCCACCGCTCAATTTCGCATGAGTTGTATCGCCGCTGCAACTGTGTGCCCGCCAATCAAAAAAGGGAGAACCCGGAGTTCTCCCTGCGTAATCCTGGCGACTACGAATCTACCGCCGCGGGCCGCGACGCGGACCGCGATCTCCGCCGCGTCCGCCACCCGGGCCTCCCCGACCCCGACCGCCATAACCGCCGCCCTCGCGCCGGCTGCCTGCCGGTTCGCGACGATCGTCACGGTTGAAGTTAGCCTCCGAACTGGGTTCGTCCGCCTTCTCGTGTCCGCCCTCGAAGGTAACGGCGCCCGATGCGTCCGGCGGGGCCTCCCCACCCATCTTGGCGCGTTGCTCCTTCAGGATGGCTTTGCGCGACAGCTTGATGCGGTTGCCTTCGACTGCCAGCACCTTCACCAGCACCTGGTCGCCTTCCTTCAGTTCATCGCGCACATCGTTGATGCGGTGCTCGGCAACTTCGCTGATGTGGAGCAAACCATCGGTGCCTGGCAGGATTTCGACAAACGCGCCGAAATCGGCCAGTCTCGTGACCTTTCCGAGATAGGTCTTCCCCACCTCAGCCGTCGCGGTGATATCGCCAATCATCTGCAGCGCCTTGGCGGCCGCCACCTGATCGCTCGACGAGACATTCACCTTGCCGCTGTCCTCAACGTCAATCTTGACGCCGGTCGCCTCGATGATCCCGCGGATCACCTTACCGCCCGGCCCAATCAGGTCGCGGATTTTGTCGGTCGGAATCTGCAGGGTGTAGAAGCGGGGAGCGAACTCGCTGATCCTTGTTCGCGGCTCGCCTATCACCTCGGCCATCTTGTCCAGAATGTGCAGCCGTCCGTGCCGGGCCTGCTCCAGCGCCTCACGCATGATCTGCGCCGTGATGCCCATCACCTTGATGTCCATCTGCAATGCGGTGATGCCGTCGCGCGTGCCGGCGACCTTGAAGTCCATGTCGCCGTAATGGTCTTCTGCCCCGGCGATATCGCTGAGGATGGCGTAAGCATCGCCTTCCTTCACCAGCCCCATGGCAACGCCTGCAACCGACGACTTCAGAGGAACGCCGGCGTCCATCATACTGAGCGAAGCACCACACACCGTCGCCATCGACGACGAACCGTTCGACTCCAGGATGTCGGAGACCACGCGCATGGCGTACGGCCAGTCAGTTTCCGAAGGCAGCACGCCGGAAAGCGCGCGCTCGGCCAGAGCGCCATGGCCAATCTCGCGACGCCCTGCTCCGCGCAGGAACGCGACTTCGCCCACCGAAAACGGCGGGAAATTGTAGTGCAACATGAAGCGCTTCTTGGCTTCGCCTTCGAAGGCCTCCAGTCGCTGCATGTCTTCGCCGGTACCCAGGGTCGTGGTCACCAGCGCCTGGGTTTCACCGCGAGTGAAGATTGCCGAGCCGTGGGTGCGCGGCAGAACTCCGACTTCAATCCAGATGTCGCGGACCTGGTCGAACTTGCGACCGTCCGGACGCCGCCGCTCTTTGATCACCTGCCCGCGGAAGAGCTGCTCGCGCAGAAGGTCGAAATACTTGCCGGCCTTCTTGCGACCCTCTTCGTCTTCCTCGGGAATGGCTTCCTTGAGCTCGGTCTTGAGCTGCTTGATGAGCGTGTAGCTTTCGTTCTTGGGATGCTTCTCGGTATTGACAGCGTCCAGCAGGCGGTCGCCGAGCTTGGAACGAAGCTCTCGCAGATACGCTTCGTCGATCACGACCGGCTCAACCGCGCGCTTCGGCTTACCAACTTTCTTCGCAAGATCGCTGATGGCGGCGCAAATCTTCTTGATCTCCTGATGGCCGAACTCGATGCCCTGCACCACCGTCTCTTCCGAAACTTCGCGGGCGCCGGACTCAATCATCACGATGCCTTCGGCGGTTCCCACCACCATCAAGTTGAGATTGCCATCGCGTCGCTCGGCGTAGGTGGGATTGATGATGAAGTTTCCGTCCACCTGTCCTACCCGCACCGCGCCAATCGGGCCATGGAACGGGATATCGGAAACGCTCAGCGCAACCGATGCACCGTTGATGCCGGCAACGTCCGGGTCATTCTCGGTGTCAGCCGAGAGCACCATCGCGATGACCTGGGTCTCGCAGCGGAAGCCTTCAGGGAACAGCGGCCGGATGGGCCGGTCAATCTGGCGGCTGGTCAGGATTTCGCGCTCGCTGGGCCGTCCTTCGCGCTTGATAAACCCGCCGGGGATGCGTCCCGCGGCATAGGTGTACTCGCGGTAATCCACTGTCAGGGGGAAGAAGTCGATACCCTCCCGCGGGTCGGGATTGGCGCAAGCCGTGGCAAGCACAACATTGTCGCCGATGCGCACAATGCAGGAGCCATGCGCTTGCTTGGCCAGCTTTCCAGTTTCAAAGTGAATGGACTTGCCGCCGGCAAGTTCCACACTGATTTCAAGTTTGTTGACGCCGTGCAATGTGGCAGTCATCTCTTCGCTCATTTTCCTAAATTCCTTCCGTTTCTGAACACAACCGGCAATTCTCTTAGCGCTTTCCCAGGGACGTTTTGAAAGGGCACAGCTTTAGCTGTGCCGTCGAAAGCCCTATAAAATTGACATCCCGAACCGACTTTAGTCGGTGAGGGATCCGCGGTTTCGAGTTTTTCAGCAGCCTCTACAGCCGGCACTCTATCGAATCCTGCCCGGCACGGCTAAAAGCCGTGCCCTTTCGACCACGTCGCGACGATGGGAGGTGGAGTGAAACTATCAGCCGAGAGAAGCTGAACGAATAATTCTGGGCGCACCCCGCGCCCCAAAGGGCCGTGCTGCCCGAAAGGCCCGAAAGGCCCGCCGCTGACCGGCGCAAACTGTGCGCGAGTCCAGGAGCGGCGTTACGCTCGAAGCGTGGTTGTTCAGTGACAGGCAATCGGCTTACTTGCGGATGCCAAGTTTCTGAATGACGGCTTTGTAGCGTTCGGTATCGGACTTTCGGAGGTAATCGAGCAGGCTGCGACGCTTGCTCACCATCATGAGAAGACCCCGCCGGGAGGCATGGTCCTTCTTATGCGTCTTGAAATGCTCCGTCAATTCACCAATCCGCGTACTCAGGATCGCGATCTGCACTTCCGGCGAGCCGGTGTCGGTCGCATGGGTACGGTGCTGGTCAATCAGGGCGGCTTTTTTCTCTCGGGCTAACACTGAATCGGTTGTGCTCCTACTCTCTAATCGTATGTTGTTACGTTTTCAAGGATAACATGCACTTGCGAGAACGGCAAAAAGAACCGCTCGCGATCCGTTAATGTCCTGATCGGATTTGGCTCGGCTGGCCAAGCGATAGAGCGATTTCAGGTTACGCGTGGAGAGGCAGTACTTCGGCCTGCGCATGCGATGCGCCATCTCCCTCGCCCGACGATGCTTTTCAAAGACGACAAAGTGGGGAGACGGCCTTGGCTGCGACCAGCAAGACAGCCCTACGATAAAGATCCAAGGGCCACGGTTGAACCGTGGCCCTTCTACTCTTACCGGTAGTGAACAAGGTGAGGCGCGTACGCCAAAACGATTGACCACGCCCACGCCCAATATTCCGGCGGAATCATTAACGCCATAAGCTTCTGTCCTCCTCGCCCCGATTTCAGCAGCTATTTCGGGCAGGCCGGAAATGTTACCCCAAAACCGTACCGGAGTCACGCGAAATTGCAATATCTCTGCCGGCATAATGTTCTTGCTTTTGAGCAAGTCTCGGGATATTAAGCTACATTCAGACCCTGAACGAAAGCTCTGAATCGCACGCTTCGAGGATTGCACCATGCGCCGCCGCAACCTCTACGCCTGGCTGGGCCTTGTATTTCTTTTGTGGGCTTCCGCAACCGCCGGAGAAACAGCCTGGATTGAAGTGCGCACCGAGCACTTTTCCGTCATCACCGATGCCGGCGAGAAGAATGGCCGCCAGGTAGCCGTCCGCTTCGAGCAGATGCGCGAGGCTTACGGCTTACTCTTCGGACGCGCCAAAGTAAACCAGCCCGTACCGCTCCAGATCATCGCATTCCGCACCACCAAGGAAGTGCGGCAGTACAGCCCGGTTTTCCGCGGCAAGGTGGTTGAGCTGGGTGGGTTCTTCCTGCAGGGACGGGACAAGGACTTTGTTGTCGTCGACATGAGCCGCGACAACAGTTGGGAGACGGTATTACACGAATATGCGCACGTTCTTCTCAACTCCAATTACCCGCCCACCGCTCCCTGGTTCGACGAAGGCTTCGCTGAATTCTTTTCCTCCATGAAGGTAACGGGGACGGACGTCCAACTCGGCAGCGTGATCCCCGAGGCTGCGGCGCTCGTGCAGGGCAAAAAGCTTGGCCTCCTCGATCTTTTGCAGGTTGAGCACCACTCTGAAACTTACTACCAGAACGGCCAGCGCAGGGACATGTTTTACGCGGAGTCCTGGCTGGTGGTGCATTACCTGTTCGACACCAATCAGGTTTCGAAGGTCGGTCGCTATTTCGAACTTACAAATAAACAGAAGATGCCCATTCCCGACGCCGTTCAAGCTGCATTTGGAATGTCGCTAGGCGACCTCCAGAAGGCCATCCTCGACTACCTTCGCGCGGACACGGTCAGGGTCAAGCGCTATACCTTCAAGGAAAAGCTTGCGGCTACCTATGACGCCACCGTCACCGCTGTCGATCCCCTTGTAGTGCGTGTGCAACTGGCGGACTTGCGGCTGCACTCGGAGGCAGATGCAGGACTCGCGATCAAGGAATACGAGCAGATCCTAAGCGTCAATCCCAATCAGGCGGAGGCCCAGCGGGGGTTGGGGTACGCCTACTTGCGGGCCCAGCAGCCGGCGAAGGGGTATGAACATTTCCAGGCCGCCGCAAAACTCGGCTCGAAGGACGCCCGCGTTTACTTCTATCTGGCGGCAGTCCAGGAGGAACGGGACCCAGGTGCGCTTAACTCTCCTGAAGTGGTCAGGAACCTGCGTCACGCAATCGAGCTCGACCCGCAATATGCCGACGCCTATGGCATGCTGGGGTTCTCGTTACTGCGCTCAGGCAACTATTCAGAGGCCGAAGTGAACCTGCACCGGGCGGCCGAGCTGTCGCCCCGCAACGAGATTTATAGCCTGAACTATGGGGTTGCGCTTATGGACCAGCAGAAGGCCGCCGAGGCAAAGGCGGTCTTCGCAAGCCTCGTTCACAGCTCGAATCCGGAGACTGCCCAGCGTGCCAATGAGATGCTCCAACAGATTGAGCAATACGAATCGCAAGTTAAGCAGACATCTCCCCCCACGCCCGAGGTGAAGCCTTCCGAAAGCGCTGCACTGGTGGGCCATGCTCCAAGCCCCGCAACTCCGGCGCCCGACACTGTTCGGGCGCCGCACGCTCACCCGGATACCCGGCGCATGGTCTACCTGACGGGCAAGCTCATCTCCGTGGACTGCTCGTCGCCACCCGCCGCAACCGTCACCTTTCTGTCGGGAGGAAAGACATACCGCCTTCGCATCCCCGACCGTGACAAGGTAGTGCTCATCAATGCAGGCAAGTTTGCCTGCGACTGGAAGGGCGTGAAGGCCTACGCCAACTATCGCGACGACGGCAACCTTAATGGCGAGATCGTATCGCTGGAGCTCCAGTTCTGAGCCGAACAGCAGAAACTACTGTCGGCTGATCGACCACGAGCTTGAGCCGGGAAACTAGCACGGTTTAGTTTTTGCTGTGATCGGCTAGTGCGGGCCCTCAGAGAATGTGTCGCAACTGGAAATGCGATTCGATGGTGGAGCAAGAAGCCGAAACAGCCCAAGCCCAAGACTGAGCCGCGCAGCGGCGACATTTGTCTTAGCCGCGGGCGTAAGCCCGCGGTCAAGTGGGAAAACAATCGAGCCGCGGAGCGGCGGCACTGGTTGCGGCACGGTCTGTTCAGGCCCGCGTCACAGCGATCGTTAACAGCGGAGTCGGCTTCAAACCGGCCTCGAGACAGGAAAAAGCCTCGGCTTTACGCAGTGCTGAAGTGCCGCACTACCCGTACCAACCCGATTACAGGAATTCCTAAACGACTCTACCGCGTCGCCTTCTCCAGCAGGTACATGTACGAGCGGTAAATCTGGCCCGTGGCGCGGCTCATACCGATCTCGCAGGTGCGGCTGCTGGAGTAGCACTCATCCACCTTTTTAGCTTTCACCTCGGCGGCCTCGAGTCTGGTTGCCGACTGCGTCAGTTCCGGGAAGAGGAATCCTCTATCGCCGGCAAAGGCGCAGCATCCCGCATCCAATGGGACCGTAACCTGGTTGCTACAGGCACGCGCAATGGCTTCCAGCTTGCCGCCGATACCCATCTTGGTGACCGAGCACACCGGGTGCAGCGCCACCGAGCCCGACTTCGATTTGATCGCCAGCTTCGGCAATAGGTTGTCGTGCACAAACTCGATCGCGTCCAGAAAGGTCATGCGATCGAAGCGCTGCTGGTTCTCTTCCGTTAAATACGGGCGCGCGGTCTGGAAGCCGTAGGTGCAAGGACTGGTGTCGATCACGATGGGCAACTTCCCTTCCTGCGACCATTGCCAGCAACGTTCGATCGCAGCGTTGATCGTGATGGCATGGGCCCGGCTGAATCCCTTCGAGGAAAACGGCGTGCCACAACAAGTCCCCGCGACATCGCTCGGGATAAACACCGGCACTCCTGCGCGGCGCGCCACTTCGATGGTCACCTCCATCAGGGAAGCATCTTTGGGCTCGCCGGGCAGCCGGCCCATAACTCGCGAGATGCAGGACGGAAAGTAAACCGCCTGTGCGCCGGCTGGCTGCGTCTTAGGAACCGGACCCGCAGCATACGGCGTGTCGGGCATCCACTCGCTGAGACTCTCTCCGGCGAAACGCTTCATTGCCTTGGTCAGGGTGCGCATGCCGCCGACGCCAACCACCTTTTCCGCGGTGTGTCCCAAGCGCAGTCCCCAGCGCACCGCTCGTTCGGCGTGGGCAAAATTCCTGGCGACGCGCACCGCCCGCTCGTGCTCGCCGGGCGTGGCGCGAAGGTCGCGGAAACGCTTGACCAGCTTCCCCGTATCGATGCTCACCGGACACGCGGTCGCGCACAGCCCGTCGGTGGCGCAGGTGTCCAGCGCCATATAAGGAAAGTCGCGGTCGAGCGCGGCGTAGGCTTCGGCCCCGTCACCGCTTGCCTCTAACCGCGCCATCTCGCGCCGCACCACGATGCGTTGCCGCGGGGTCGTCGTAAGCTCGCGGCTCGGGCACTTGGGCTCGCAATAGCCGCATTCGATGCACTTATCGATCTCCGGCTCGACCGAGGGCAACTGCTTCAGGTTGGCGAGATGCGCCTGGCGGTCAGGGTTGATGATGACCCCGGGGTTCAGCAGATTGTGGGGGTCGGCAAGCTCCTTCAGGCGGCGCATGATCTCATAGCCGTCGCTGCCCCACTCGGTTTCGACAAACGGCGCCATGTTGCGCCCGGTGCCGTGTTCGGCCTTCAGTGCGCCGTCGTAACGCTCGATCACCAGCTTTACCACATCGTCGATAAAGTACTTATATTGATCGATTACCAGCTGATTGTTAAAGCTTTGGGTGATGACAAAATGCAGGTTGCCATCCTTGGCGTGGCCGAAGATGATGGCATCGTCATAATGGTGCTTGCCGAACAGCACGGTGAGGTCCTGCGCCGCATCGGCCAAATGTTCCACGTGGAACGCTACGTCCTCGATGATGACCGTGGTGCCGCTCTTGCGCACCGAACCGACCGAAGGAAACATGCCGGAACGAATCTTCCACAGCAGCGCTTGCTCGGCAGCGACGTGCGTGAACCGTGCCGGCTCGTAGAGTTGCAGCCCACCTGCCGCATCCGCCGCGATCTTCTCCAGGCCGGTGCGATCGCTCTCTTCGGCTGACTGAAATTCCGCCAGCAATCCGGCGGCTCCCGGCGGCAGCGTGCGAATCGATGCCGGGACGCCGCTTTGGTTTTCCACCGAACGCAGCGACGCGCGGTCCATGATCTCCAGCGCCTTGGCGCCGGCCTGCCGCAGCGGCACAATTGACGCCGCTGCCGCGTAAAGATCGGGGAACAGCAGCAGTCCCGTGTACTTCACCGGCAGGTCGGGTACGGTATTCAGCACCGCCTCGGCGATAAACGCCAGCGTCCCCTCGGAGCCGACCATCACGTGCTGGAAAATGTCCACCGCTTTATCGAAATCGAGAAAGGCGTTCAGCGAGTAGCCGGTGGTGTTTTTCATCCGGTACTTGCTGCGGACCCGTTCGCGAAGCGCCGCGTTCTGTTCCAGGTGCGCCTTCAGCTCCAGCACGCCGCGCGCCAATTCCGGCTCGCGTGCGTGAAACTGTTCGTCGGCGTCAGGCAGCGACGTATCGACGACCGTCCCCGATGGCAGCATGAACTTCATCGCGTGCAGGGTGTGGTAGGCATTCTGCTCGACCCCGCAGCACATGCCGCTGGAGTTGTTGGAGAGAATTCCGCCCAGCGTGCAGGTGGCGATCGAAGCGGGATCGGGACCGATCTTGGCGCCATAGGCCGCCAGCGCCTGGTTGGCGCGGCCGCCAATCACTCCCGGCTGGACGCGAATCTTGCGGCCGTTCTCCTCCACTCGCAGCTCCCGCCAGTTGCGCGCCACCTCGACCAGCAGCCCGTCCGAGATCGACTGCCCCGACAAACTCGTTCCCGCCGCGCGGAAGGTCATCGGGATTTGCATCTGCTGGCTGAAACCGAACAGCGCCTGGATCTCTTCCACGCTCCGCGCCTGCACCACGGCCTTGGGAATCAGCCGGTAGAAGCTGGCGTCGGAGGCGTAGGCGATGAGATCGATGGGCCGGATGAGGACGCGGTCGGCGGCAATGATGCCGTCCAGCGACGACTTGATTTCTTCCGGAGAAACCTGCGGAGCAGCGAGAACGGTGGTAGCCATGGTATTCCTTCAAATCACGAATTGGGGGCCGGATGCGGCCGCGAGTCAGAATTGCCGCGTATATTAGCTCTCAGGCACGGGTTTGCGGCAATTCCGGAGAACACCGTGGGGGCCCTTGCCGTCCGTCCCGCTGAAGCTTGACAGCAGATCGGGTGGAGCATACCATGCGCCTAGCTGACATCTGAGTGCAACTCCGATACCTCTTTCTGGAGGGTAACGGGGTGCCCGCACGGTGGTAGTGACATGCGTCACATGCTGGTGTGACCCGCGTCGCCACGGACACTCCTGCCGATCTGTTAAACCTTTTGCAATACGGCCCTATTCTCTTTCAGGAGCATACCGATGGTAGCGTCGCAACAGCAATTATCCAAGCAAACCAAAATGGCCATGGCCTCCCAATTCCTGGGATTCATGCTCGACGCCTACGACATGGCGCTGGTACTGGTCATGGCTCCCATTCTTGTCAAAGTTTTCGTATCGCCCAAAGGTAGTGCGGCCTGGCAATACATTGTGATCGTGTTCACCTATTCGATCACCATGGCCGCCCGACCAATCGGCTCGGCGATCTTCGGGCGCTACGCCGACAAAATAGGCCGGCGCTTTTTGCTGGTCCTGACCATCGGCGGCGTGGGCGTGATGTCCCTTCTCGGAGGATTTCTTCCCACCTACGCGGAAATCGGCATCTGGGCTTACGTCATTTTCTGCGTTCTGCGATTGTTCATGGGAATCTTCTTCGGTGGCGAATACGCCGTGGGCCATACCTTCGCCATTGAATACGCTCCCCAGAAGAAGCGTGGCGCTATCGGCGGATTCATTCAGTCGGGCTTTCCGCTCGGCTACGTTTTTGCGTCCCTGGTCTTTGCCCTCATTTCCTTCCTGACCACCAAGGAAGCCATGGCCGCTTACGGATGGCGCATCGCCTTCATGACCGGCGTGATTCCGGTCTTCCTGGCGCTTTACATCCGCAACAACCTTCATGAATCGCCGGAGTTCGAAAAAGCCAAGGCAACTGGCAAGATTGAGAAATCTCCTTTCCTGAGCCTGTTCAAGCCGCCTCAACTCTGGGACTTCCTGCAGGTCTTCTTCTTCATGACCGGGCTGTTCCTCACCGACTACTCGGTGTACGGATTTCTTCCCAACATCCTGACCTTGAAGGGCCGCGGGTTTAACACCACGACCTACAGCCTGATCTATGGTTTCGCGCTCTTCATGGCCTTCCTGGGCTACAACTTCTACGGCTGGCTGTCAGACCGGACCGGACGGAAGATCCTTACCCAGTGGTACTGCGTGTTCCTGGTGGTGTTCGGAGTTCCTGTTTTCTACGTGCTCTACCACGCTGCCATCGAGCGCAATCTCTGGATGGCAGTCGTGGGCACGGTGATGGCGGCCATGCTCAAGCTGGCATGGGGAGTGGTGCCCGCGTATCTCTGCGAGCGCTTCCCCACCAGGCGTCGCGCCGCGGGCGTAGGTTTCGGGTACTCCTCCGGCGCTCTGCTGGGAGCGTGGTTCAGCGTGTACGTATGGTGGGCCCACAAGATTCCGTTCATCTCGAACATCGAGAAGCAGGATATGTGGCTCTCGCCGGCCGTGGTACTTACTGTCGGCGCCCTCATGACCTTCGGCAGCCTCTTGTTCTCGCCGGAGACCAAGGACCTTCAGCTGGACGAAGTTGGAGAGAAAGAACGGATTTCCGATGCGGCCAAGCTGGCGCAGGCGAATCGCGAGGCGGTACTGACGCACTAGACATGATTCTTCGACAATGTTTGTCTGGACGCCACAGTGAGAACTGTGGCGTTTCTTTATGATGTGTGCCGTCGCCCGCTCCATCTCCAGGCTCCTGGCAGAACACGGTCAAATCCTCTCTGCCGGGAAAAAATTAAGGGAACCTTCCTGCCGCCGCGGAGAATAGTGAGTGAGCCGTCAAAGTTTGCAGGTTCTTGTCCCCGTTCCGGACGGGAGTGCA
Organism: uncultured Acidobacteriaceae bacterium; assembly: GCA_963791975.1. Lineage (GTDB taxonomy): Bacteria > Acidobacteriota > Terriglobia > Terriglobales > Acidobacteriaceae > Bog-257. The sequence goes on from CAWBUJ010000003.1 coordinate 523,308, forward strand.
AGCGTTTGACAAAACTTAACACTCATTTACTCAAGCTTTACCGTCGAAGTGGCGTCCTGAGGGTTCAAATGAGTGACAGATGAACTGTCGAGAAGGAGTCGAGTGAGTATGAAAACAAAGTTTTGGATGTTCGCGGTGGCGATGCTGGCGGTTGTACTCTGTGGCGCGGCGATGTTCAGCTATGCACAGCAGGCCGATAACAGCGCCACACCTGTCTGGGCGGGCCATCGGCATGGGGGCGAAATGGCCCACATGTTCAAGGCCTTGAACCTTACGGACGCCCAGAAAGCGCAGGTCAAGTCCATCATGCAAGCCAACCGCGCCACCAACCGGCCGCTCATGCAGCAGATGGCGCAGAACCGTATCGCCATGCTGACGGCCACGTCCAATGGCGCGTTCGATCAGGCCAAAGTCACGGCCCTTGCCAGCCAGCAGGCGCAACTGATGGCCCAGATGTTGGTCCAGAAGCAAGCCATTCAGCACCAGATCTATACTCAGGTGCTGACGCCAGAGCAGCAGGCTACGGCCAACCAGATGCGGCAGAAGCAGATAACCCGCATCAATGAGCGGCTGCAGAGATGGTCGCAATCGGGAACGGAACCTTCGGGCGAGTAACGACGAAGTTTGTCTTCCCCAACCAGGCGGCCCGCAAAGGGCCGCCGTTGGTTCCGCCGCTCAGTGCAGCATGGCAATGCCCGGTTTCGCCTTCGGCTTGCGCAGCAGAAACAGGAACGGAATCATCACCACGAACATCCCCGCCAGGAAGAGAAACGTGTCGTTGTAGGAGAGCATCGCCGCCTGGCGCTGCACCATTCCCCAAATCGACAGGTATGCCTGCCGGGTTGCGGTCGAAGCGCTGGAACCCTGGCTCATGAAGTACGCCTTCATGTTGTGGAACATCTGTTGCGCCGCTCCACTCTCGGGGTAGATATGCGCCCCCAGCCGGTTGATGTGCTTTTGCTGATTGCGGAACTGCACCGTTTCCACCATCGCAATCCCCATGCTGCCGCCGATGTTACGCATCAGATTGAACAGGCTGGTAGCGTTGCCCATGCGCTCATTGGGCACGCCGCCGTTGGCGATCGTGGTCAGCGGCACGAAGACAAATCCCAGCGCCGCCCCCTGTACCAGCAGCGGCCACCAGAAATCTATCGACGCCACTCCCAGGCTGAACCGGGACAGCTCCCACATGGCATACGCGGAAGCGACCAAGCCGATCCCCAGCAACTTCCGCTCGTCCACTTTTGCAATGAGCCGGCCGACAAACGGCATGATCAGAAACGAGGCCAGGCCTCGCGGCAGATTGGTCACGCCGGCGTGCGTCGCGGTATAGCCAAGCAGCACCTGCATCAGCAGCGGCAACAGCACGGTGCTGCCGTAGAGCACGAAGCCGATCAGCGTCATGAGAAACGTGCCGATGGCAAACGAGCGGTACTTGAAGATGGTGAGGTCCAACACCGGGTGCCTGGCGGTGAGCTCGCGAATGATCAGTCCGCTCAGCCCAACCACCGCCAGCACGGCAAGCGTCACAATGAAGTGGGAGCCGAACCAGTCGTCCTCCTGGCCCTTGTCGAGCATGATCTGCAGGCTGCCGATGCCCACCGCAAGCAGGCCGATGCCCCAGTAGTCGATGCCGGTCTTTTGCCGCCGCAAGTACGGTGGATCGAAAACGAAGATCTGGGTAAGGATAAGCGCGATCACCCCGATGGGCACGTTGATGTAAAAGACCCAACGCCAACTGTAGTTGTCGGTTAGCCAGCCGCCCGCCACCGGACCCAGCATTGGCGCCACCACGATGCCCAGCGCCCAGAACGCCATCGCCTGCCCGCGCTTCTCGGGCGGAAACGACTCCAGCAGGATGGCCTGCGACAACGGCTGCAGCCCTCCGCCACAAGCGCCCTGAATGATCCTCATCACGATCAGGAACGGCAGGCTGGGGGCCAGGCCGCACAAGAAAGAGGCCGTGGTGAAGCCGGAAACCGAGAGCATCAGCAGGCGCTTTCGTCCGAAGCGCCCGGCCAGCCAGCCGGTCATGGGAAGAATGATGGCGTTCGCCACCAGGTACGAGGTCAGCGTCCAGGTGGCTTCGTCGTTGCTGGCCGACAAGGTGCCGGCTATGTGCGGCAAGGAGACATTGACCACCGTGGTGTCGAGCACTTCCATGAACGTGCTCGACATGACGGCGATCGCGATCAGCCAGGGATTGATGTCGCGGTGTTCGCTGTTCCCGCTGAAAGGCATGCTAGGCGGGCTTTTCCCCGTTTTCCCAATTCTGATGACTATGTAATAGTTCTGTCATTTCGCTTCGAATGAGTCCTATATCACAGAAGTTTTCTGCGCTTATTTTTAGGATGCAAGTATGGTTACACAGAACTTTAATTCTATTCCTCCGCATCCCAAAGGGACTCGGGCGCGCGTACTTCTTAGTTCAGTTTTCGGTCCTTATGCTCGCGATGACGAATTTGGCAGCCGCTCCATTAATCCCATGGAGCTGTATCACAACCAGGTGACGCGGGAGCAGGGCAGTTTCTCGCTCCGCATGTTTCACCGCTCCTGGGGCCTGATGATGATCCAGCGCAACATCTCGGCCCCCAGCACGCTGCTCGACTTCCCGACCCTGGAGCGATTTGAGCGCGAGCTGACCTCGACGGAATACGACATTGTCGGTATCTCCGGCATCATTCCCAACTTCGGCAAGGTACGCGAAATGTGCCGCCGGGTGCGCCGCCTCTCGCCCAACTCGACGATCATCGTGGGCGGCCATGTCGCCGCCATTCCCGGGCTCGACAAATTGATTGATGCTGATTTCATCGTGCGTGGCGAGGGTATCTCGTGGATGCGCTGTTATCTCGGCGAAGATCCTGACGCCCCCATCGAGCATCCCGAAATCCTTTCCGGCTTCGGTATGCGGGTGCTGGGAATGCGCGTTCCCGACAACACTCGCGACACCGCAGCCACCATCATTCCCTCGGTGGGATGCCCCATGGGATGCAACTTCTGCACCACGTCGGCGTTTTTCGGCGGCAAGGGTAAGAGCGTCCACTTCTACGAATCCGGCGATCGGCTCTTTGAAGTCATGGAACACATGGAGCATTCCATGAAGGTGAGCTCCTTCTTTATGATGGACGAGAACTTCCTGCTCAACCGTCCGCGCGCCATGCAACTGCTGGCCCGCATGAAAGAGGCCGGCAAAGCCTGGTCGTTGTATGTCTTTTCGTCGGTCAACGCCATCGACAAGTACACCATGGAGGAGCTGGTGCAGCTTGGCGTCTCCTGGATCTGGCTGGGCCTGGAATCGCCGAAGTCAAGCTACGCAAAGTTGCACAATGCCGATACCCAGACACTGGCCGCCCAGTTGCGCCAGCACGGCATCAAGCTATTGGGCTCGACCATCGTCGGACTCGAGCACCATACCCCGGCAAACATTCGGCAGGAGATCGAGTACGCGGTTTCGCACTGCACCGATTTTCACCAGTTCATGCTGTACACTCCGGTGCCGGGCACGCCGCTCTTCCAGCAGATGCAGGACGAAGGCCGCATGCTTAAGGGCATTGACCTCGCCGACATTCACGGGCAGTTCAAGTTCAACTTCGAGCACGCCGCCATCTCGCGCGACGACTCCAAGCGTTTGCTCGATTGGGCCTTCCGTTTCGATCTGGAGCGCAATGGACCCAGCCTGTTTCGGATTTGCGAAACCATCTTCCAGGGCTGGAAGCGTTACCACGACCATCCCGATCTGCGTGTGCGCGAGCGCATAGCCAACGAAGCGGTGAAGCTGCGGACCACCTACGACGCCGCCCTCTGGGTGATGGAGAGGCGCTTGAAGAAAACCAACGCGTCCGTGTCCATCCGGATTCGCGAGCTGAGGCAGGAGATCGAACAGGAGTTCGGAGGCGCCACCCGCCTGCTGCGGACGGTGCTGGGTCCGTTCCTGCTGTGGATGTCGAAGCGCGAGGACAAAAGACTCGCCCGAGGTAAGACCTACGAGCCCCGGACCTTTGTGGACCGGCGGAACTGGGTCGAGGCATAGCATTCAGGACCGCCATCCCCTGCGGACATGCGGTCCTGAGCCTTCGCAAATCGCAAACGCCCTACAGCGCCGCGCACACCGCCTTGATTTCGGTGTACGCCTCCAACACTTCGTGACCCATCTCGCGGCCCCAGCCCGACTGCTTGTATCCGCCGAACGGAAGCGAGGCATCGAAGACGTTGTAGCAGTTGATCCACACTGTGCCGGCGCGCAACTTCTCGGCGATGCGATGCGCCTTGCTGATGTCGCGCGTCCATACCGCCGCCGCCAGCCCATATTCGCTCTGGTTGGCTTCGGCCACCAGCTTATCCACGTCGTCGAACGGCATGGCACAAACCACCGGTCCGAAGATCTCCTCGCGAACGACCTTCATGTTGGGGTTGGTCTTCACCATCACGGTAGGCTCGACGAAATATCCGGACCCGGGCTTCTTGCGCCCGCCGACCACAGCCTCGGCGCCCTCGCTCAATCCGCTCTCCAGATAGCTCGTAACGCGATTCAACTGTTCCTCTGAAACCAGCGGCCCCATGTCCGTCTCCGGATCGAAGCCCGGACCAACCTTGATCTTCTTGGCCTCGTCAGCCACTCCAGTCACCACTTCGTCGAACATGCTCTTCTCGACGTACAAGCGCGAGCCTGCGCAGCAGCACTGGCCATGGTTGAAGAAGATAGCGCTGGCCGCTCCGGAAATCGTGGGCTTCATGTCCGCATCGGCAAACACGATGTTGGGCGACTTGCCGCCAAGCTCGAGCGACACTTTTTTCAGATTGCCCGCCGCGGCCTGCACAATCAGCTTGCCGACCTCGGTCGACCCGGTGAACGCAATCTTGTCCACATCGGGATGTGCGGCGAGCGCGGCTCCTGCCGTCTCGCCATAGCCCGGAACCACGTTGACCACGCCGTCCGGGAAGCCCGCTTCCGCCACCAACTCGGCCAATAGCAGAGCGCTCAGTGGCGTCTGCTCCGCCGGCTTTAATACCACGGTGCAACCCGTCGCCAGCGCCGGGCCCAGCTTCCAGGCAGCCATCAGCAGCGGGAAGTTCCAGGGGATAATCTGCCCGGCCACGCCCACCGGCTCGCGCCGGGTGTAGGCGAAGTACTTGGGCGAGAAAGGAATGGTGTTGCCTTCGATCTTCGTAGCCCATCCCGCCATGTAGTGGAAAAGGTCCGCTGCCAGCGGGACATCCGCGACACGCGCGACCGCAAGCGGCTTGCCGTTGTCGAGACTCTCGATCTGCGCGAGTTCTTCCAGGCGCTCTTCGATCAGGTCGCCCAGCTTCCAGATGAGCCGCCCTCGTTGCGACGCGCTCATCGCCGGCCACGGACCGCTCTCGAACGCCTTGCGCGCCGCCTTCACCGCGCGATTGATGTCTTCGCGGTCCCCTTCGGCAACCCTCGCCATCACCTCGCCGGTCGCGGGATTGTACGAGGGAAATGTCTTGCCGGAAGCCGCCTCCACCCACTTGCCGCCGATGAACATCTTGCGCGGCTTGCCAACAAATTCCTGCACCCGGCTGTGCATTTGTGTAGAGCTTACTGCCGTAGCCATCATGGACCTCCTCATGCAGAGCGCGACTCAGCGCACTGCACTGGCTGAAATTATGAACTTTTGACGGACAACACCCGCGCGGGATTCGAGACCGCTCGCGATCAAACCGCAGCGCGACCCGCCAATCCTCGGGCAGAAGTTTATCAGAAGGACGGCAACCGCGTTAACGCCAGGCTGCGCACCCGCCTGCTAAGATGAGCGCATGACCGTGCAAACCATTGACGATGTGGTCTCCGCGCTGGACACCATCGTTCAGCAGTCCTACGACAACGCCAGCCGCATCGGCTACTTCGCCGCGCTGTACCGCAGGGTCACTCGCGCGGTACGCGACGCTCTCAACAGCGGCCAGTTTCAGAACGGACCGCTGCTGGAAAAGCTTGACGTGGTTTTCGCTTCACGATATCTGGATGCACTGGCCACTTTTCAGGCAGGAGGAAAGGCAACCCGGAGCTGGATGCTGTCCTTCCGGGGCTGCGGCGATTCCAACTTGCTCATCCTGCAGCAACTGCTCTCCGGCATGAACGCGCACATCGATCTCGACCTCGGCATCGCTGCCGCGCAGGTCAGCCCGGGCGATCAACTTCCCCAGCTTAAGCCCGATTTCGACGAAATCAATGCACTTCTGGCTGGGCAGGTGGGAGCGGTAGAGGCGGAACTTGCCTCCCTATCTCCTCTAATTGGCGATCTGGAAAAGCTCGGCCTGAGGACCGAGACCTCGGTCATTAACTTCAACTTGCAGGCGGCGCGCGACAACGCGTGGTTCCTCGCGCAGGCGCTGGCCAGCGAACCCGCTCTCCTGCACAATGCCACCCTCGATGGAATCGATCTCGTGGTTTCCATCAAGGGGCGCGCCATTCTTCACCCGCAGGTCGTCGGCGTCGGCCTCCAGCTTATCCAGCAAGCCGAAGTCAAAGACGTCCGGCGCGTGATCGAGGTGCTGTCACAGTCGAGCACACCGGTCGCGCAGTCGGCCAGCGCAACCTGATCCGGGGTACAAACCGGCCGCCCCAACGCAAACCTGCTCTAAGCGCCCTTGGCTTGGGCGCGCGCTTCTTCCACGGTGGGAGCAAACGTGAAGAGGTGGTCAACCTTGGTCACTCTTAGTGAGGTCAGCAATCGCTCGTGAGCGCCAACGATGATGAATTTACGGCCCGAGCCCTGGCGCGAAACATGAGCACCTACCAGGCACCCGATGCCGGCCGAGTCAATGTACGGCATGTCCGAGACATCGAGAACCAGCAGCTCGGAATTGTCCGAGCGAACCATCGTCTGCAAGGGAAAGAAGTTGCCCAACAATAGCGGTCCATGAAGACGAAGGATTGTTCCCCAACCGGCAGTATCAACTTTCTCTATTTCCAGCGGCTTATCTTGCATAACCGATAATCTTATAACGGCCGGGCGCGGCCAAACATTAATTTCGGGTTACTGAGCGGCCGATCGCTGAAAAGCTATCGCAACGGGCGGTCGACCGGGGAAGGCGGTGTCATGGTGTCAGCCTTGGAGTTCGAAGCAGCGCCATGGAGGGCAGGATTCTGATTGCCAGTGGCGCCGGAACTATGAGCTGCATTTGCGGCGGCAGTCATACCCGTCGCGTGCGCCCGCGTACTCGTCGCCTGCGCAGTCTGATGTTTGCTTTGAACCGGCGCGTGGTAAACGTGATGGTCGCGTCCATAGTAGCGCTGCGCAGAGAGCGAGACCGCGCAAAACACAATCGCGGTCGCGATAAAGCACTTAGCTGGGCCGGACGAACACATAGTTGTGGGGAATCGAAAGCCACCATCATTTTACGACATGGCGTTCCGGTCGCCAACGAAAAGCGTACTTTGCCCTGATACTTTGGCGGTACTCGACTACTTTTTGTGCGCCCTGGATGGGAGTTTCCGGACCACCCCGGTAAACCGGTGCTCAAAGCTTTTCATGTCGACCCGCCGTCCGCGGAAGCGGACGCCCTCCGCCTCCAATAGGAAGCGTTGCTCCATCGCCAGTTCCCCGCGCAGCGAAATCCGGCCGCCAGATCCCAGCACCCGCTGCCATGGCAGGCCGTCTACCTGCTTCAGGACCCTGGCAACATGGCGGGCGCAGCGTGGATAACCGGCGGCCCTGGCAACCGCGCCGTAGGTGCTGACCCGCCCTCGCGGTATCCGCCGAATCGCATTGCCGATCGCAAACACCAGTCCCGAGGTCCCTGACCGGCGACGCTCCTGCACCGCTTCAGGCGGCTTACTGTTGTGTTCTGGCCTCATCGGTCACGCTAAGATAGCACTTATGGCAGAAGCAGGTCGCGACCCCGCTGCGCGCTTTTCCGACCGCGCCCAGGACTACGTCAAGTATCGCCCGCACTACTCGCCGGAGGTTGCGCGTGCCCTCCAGCTCGCCTGCGGTCTGCGGCCGGAGCACCTCATTGCCGATGTGGGCTGCGGGCCGGGATTGCTGGCGGAAATCTTTCTCGAACGCGGCAATCGCGTCATCGGTGTCGAACCCAATCGCGAGATGCGCCGCGCCGCGGATGACTATCTTGCCTCCTGTCCCAGGTTCAGCATGGTGGACGGCAGCGCCGAGACCACCACGCTGCCCGATGCCAGCGTCGATTTCGTAGTGGCGGGTCAAGCCTTCCACTGGTTCCAGCCCGCTGCGGCGCGCGTCGAGTTCGCCCGCATCCTGAAGTCCGGCGGTTGGGCTGTCTTCGTCTGGCATGACCGCAACGTCGACGCCACCCCGTTCTTGCATGCCTACGAAGACTTCGTGCGCCGCCATTCCATCGACTACGACCGGGTCAGCCACAAGTATCTCGCGAGCTATGGCGCTCTGGAGCAATTCTTCGCGCCCAACCCGATGCAACTCATCCAGCAACACAATCAGCAGAGCCTCGACTTCGACGGACTGCGCGGGCGGCTGCTCTCTTCGTCCTACATTCCCAAGTCCGGCGAACGGTACGAAATCATGTCGGGCGAGCTTCCGCAGCTATTCTCTTCGCACGCCGTCGACGGCCATATCGTCTTGCAGTACGACACCAAGATTTACTTCGGACATCTCGACCGATGAGCACGATGCCCGCCGCGCCGGATGCCGCTGTTCTGCGCACCGAGCATCTCAGCCGGCTGGTGGGCAACGCCGCCATCGTCAATGATGTTTCGCTCACGGTGCAGCGCGCAGAGCTGATGGGCGTCGTCGGACCCAGCGGCTCCGGCAAAAGTTCCTTCCTGCGATTGCTGAATCGCCTCGACGAACCGACCAGCGGCACCGTCTTCCTCGAAAGCCAGGACTACCGCCAACTCCCGCCGCGCGAGCTTCGCCGGCGCGTCGGCATGGTCACCCAGCGTCCGTTTCTGTTTCCCGGCAACATTGCTTCTAACCTGCGATTCGGGCCGCTCCAGCGAGGCGAACAACTCTCCGACGCCGCGGTTGCGGAACTACTGGAGCGCGTCGGATTGCCCGGGATTCGCCGCCCGCGATGTTGTCAATCTTTCCGGCGGCGAGCAGCAACGGGTCTCGCTCGCGCGCGCCCTGGCCAACCGCCCGGAGGTCTTATTGCTGGACGAACCAACGTCTGCTCTGGACGAGGCGGCCAAGTCGGGCATCGAGGAGCTCATCTGCAAACTGGTCCGCGAAACCTCGGTCACCTGCGTGCTGGTCACGCACGACCGCAATCAGGCGCGCAGAATGTGTCACCGCGTCGCCATCTTGGAAAAAGGACGCCTCATTCAAACTGGAATACCCGCGGAGGTGTTGCGTGCTTAAGTCGCTCTTCCCTTCCCAAATTGCACTCGGCTTCGCCCAGGCCGGCATCGCTTCCCTGCTAGCGCTGGCGGTCATACTGCTCGCGCGTCGCCGCAACATTCATCTGGAAAGCGACGCCGCAGTCGCGCTGCTGCGCGGCATCGTGCAGATCGTCGCGGTTGGCTCCATCCTCATGCTGCTGCTGAAAGGTCCGCGCTGGACCAGCGTCTTCCTGCTCACCGGCATGATCGTCGCAGCCGGTTCCATCTCGGCCCGGCGCGCCAAGAACATTCCCGGCGCGCGCCAGGTCTCCACCTACGCCATCGCTGCCGGCGCCGGACTGGTGACCGCCATCATGACCTGGGCGGGCGTCATTGACACCGCGATCACCACGCTCATTCCCGTCGGGAGCATGATCATCGCCAACGCCATGAACACCAACGGCCTGGCGCTGAACCGCTTCCGCTCCGAGGTCCTGTCGCACGCGGGCGAGATCGAAACCGCGCTCGCTCTCGGAGCCGCGCCGCCGGAGACCGTCGCGCGCTATGCCGAATCGAGCATTCACGCTTCGCTCATTCCCGCCATCGACAACCTGCGCTCGCTGGGTATCGTCTGGATCCCCGGCCTGATGACCGGCATGTTGCTCTCCGGCGCCAGCCCGCTGTACGCCGCCATCTATCAGTTTGTGGTGATCGCCATGATCCTGGCCTCGTCGGGTCTCACTTCCCTGCTGAGCACCATGATGATCCGCAACCACGCGTTTTCTCCGGCAGAACAGTTGATGCTGAGGGAGAGCGTGTAGCGGTGCCCGGTTCGATTGAGACCTGGTTCACCCCTGATGGGATTTGTCGACCACGAAATTTCCCAGGACCAGAGTGTCCATCTCGCTCTTGATGAAGGTGCTGAAGGCGTTGGCGGGAGTGTTCACGATAGGTTCGCCCTTGAGATTAAACGAAGTGTTGAGAACCGCGGGCACTCCGGTCGCCTGTCCCAAGCGTTCGATCAACTGATGGTAGCGCGGATTGCTGTCGCGAAACACGGTCTGAAGACGGCCGGTGCCGTCCACGTGGGTGATGGCCGGCAGGACCCCGTATTTGCTGGGACGCACCGGCACGACGTAGAGCATGTATCGCGCCGGATAGTGACGCGCGGCGTTGGGCAGGTCGAAATAGACCTCGGCACATTCGGCCAGCACGGAAGGCGCGAACGGCCGATAAGGCTCGCGGAACTTGATCTTGGTGTTGACGATGTCCTTCATGTTGGGATTGCGCGGATCGGCCAGAATGCTGCGATTCCCCAGCGCGCGCGGGCCCCACTCGAAGCGTCCCTGAAACCATCCAATCACTTTTCCGTTCTGCAGGCGATCGACGGTCTGGTCCATCAGGCGATCGCAGTCCTCGATAAGCCGATAGGAAATGTCGTTCTCGTCAAGGAAACTTTTGATCTCGCCGGGCGAATACTCTTTGCCCCAGTAGGCGTGGTCCATGCGATAGCGCCGGGGATTGCCGAGCAGCATGTTGTCGGCCCACAGCGCCGCCCCCAGGGCTCCCCCGCCGTCTCCGGCGGAGGGCTGGATAAACAGCTCCTCAAACGGGGTCTCGCGCAGCATGCGCTGGTTGGCCACGCTGTTCAGGCCTACTCCGCCGGCAATGCACAACTTCTTCAAGCCGGTTTCGCGATGCAACTGTTGCGCCATGGACAGCAGCACCTCTTCCGTTACCTGCTGGATGCTGGCGGCGATATCGGCATAATGCTGGTTGAGCTTGCACAGCTCGGAGAAGTTCGCGGGTGGGTCGCCAAAATAAGCGGGAAAGCCCGAATCAGCCGTAAAGAACAACATCTTGGGCGGACGCGGATCGCCAAACAGTTGCACAAAGCGCTGGTTGAAGGTGCGTTCCGTGGAGTGATGGAAACAGAAGTAATCCATGTCGAGCGAGAACGACCCGTCGCCCTCCTGCCGGATCAGCTTCCACACCTTGTCGATATAGCGGGGCTGGCCATAGGGCGCCATGCCCATCACTTTGTATTCGCCCTCGTTGACCTCAAAGCCCAGGAACGCGGTGAATGCACTGTACAGCAGTCCCAGAGAATGGGGAAACATCATCTGCTTGCGCAACTCGATCTGGTTGCCCCGGCCCACTCCCCATGTCCCGGTCACCCACTCGCCCACGCCGTCCACGGTAAGGACGGCCGCCTCTTCGAACGGCGAACACAGGAACGCACTGGCGGCGTGCGACATGTGATGCTCGCAGAACAGCACCCGGTCGCGCGGCACCCCCAACTCGGCCGCAATCTTGGACCCGACCCAGAGTTTGTCGATCATCCAGGTGATCATGGACTCGCGAAATACCTTGTAGGACAGCGGATAAGTTTGCAGGACCGTCATCAGAATGCGGTCGAACTTGCGGAAAGGCTTTTCGTAGAAGACGGCGTAGTCCACATCGCCGCCCTTGATTCCGCCGCTCTCCAGACAGAATTGAATGGCATGGTGCGGGAAGCCGAAGTCATGCTTGACGCGGCTGAAGCGTTCCTCCTCGGCGGCGGCAATCAGTTGCCCATCCTGCAACAGCACGGCGGCGGCATCGTGGTAATAACAGGAGATCCCCAGGATATTCATGTCACCCTTGACGGCGGGCCTCGTTCAGATCGTTGGGGATGGCAGGATGGTCGAGCCATTCGACGGTGCGCTTCTTGGTGCGCAGCGAATCGGAGAAGAAACGGACGATCAGCCCGAAAGGCAGTATCAGGACGGAATAGATCACGGTGAGCAGCACCCGGGCCTGGAAGTTCGCGAGCTTGTGCCCGAACTTCTTCCAGGCTTCCCAGAGCTTCTTGAAGTGGCTCCCCATGGTTTCTATCTAGAAGAACGAGTAAATGAACGGCGCGATGGCGGAACTCTGCGCGATGATCAGCAATATCGCGAACACGCCCAGGGTGATCAGGATGGGCGTCATCCACCAGCGCTTGTTGCTCCAGAAAAACGCGAACAACTCGCCCGCTATGCCGAAACGCTGTCCCGTGGTCCGAAAGAAACCCATATTCCTCCCCCCAATTCAAACTCTGCGAAGAACATCGGCCGATGGCAGCCCGCTTTTGTTTCCCCTATTGTGTCATGGGCAATCCGCACTAGCCAAGCCGAGGGCGAGCAGTTGACCTTTAATTGTTGCCCCGCGAGGGCACCGGCTTGCCCGCATCAGGGCCGGAGGTCGCGAAGCCTGTTACCTGGGCGTGCAGCTTGGCTGCGGTTTCCGGGTTCGCCAGCAGCCGCTTATAGATCAAGTCCGCGACAAACTCGTTTCCTGCCTCGGTATAGTGACCGGCTGCCCCGGGGTAATTGACCGCTCCCATGCCGATGTAAAGTTTGTCCACTTCCTGGGGCGGGAGCCGGCGGAAGTCGTCCGACAGGTCCAAGTACAAAAGGCCGTGTTGCTGCGCGTATCCTGCTAGAAACTTGCGCCAGGCCGCCCCTAAGTCCGTTCCGTACTCCTCCCTTGTTGGCAGGTAAACCAGAACAAACGCGCTGTTCTCGGCGCGGTTGATCGAACTCAGATCGTCGAACATGTCCGACAAGACCCAGGCTGTCTCCTGGTTGCGCTCGTTTTGCGTCGAGGTCACCGGGGTAACACTGTCGAATCTAAATAACCTGCGCAGCACTCGGGTGATGCTCAGGTTGGACAGCGCACTTTCGACCCGCACCAACCGCGGCGACCGGACCTCCATCGAACGCGGAACCGGAACGTTGGTAGTGACCAGGCGATCGTTATCGACCGTCAGCACCGGCTTCCCATATCCGTTGAACGTCGAGTGCTGCATTCGGTAGATGTCCGGCAGGATGATGGCCAGAATGTGGATGTCGTGGTCCAGCACCGCGCCATCGCGTTTGTACCAGAGATAGGCTTGGCCCGCGTCGTATCCTCCCTGGCCCATATTGACGGTCTCGATGTTGGGAGCGCGGGTGGCCAGCAGCTGCGGCCAGGTATGGTCGTTGTCAACTCCAAAGCCAAGCGTGAAGGAATCGCCCGAGCAGATGATGCGGGTCTTGCCCGGCGGCACGTGCGTCGCGAAATCTACGTTGTCGCGGAAGCGCTGAGCGTCCGTCTTCAGGTATTTGCCCGGGCCGTACATGTTAGGGAGATAAACATTGGGAAGGCTTACCCATCCCAGTTCGGGGTCGTACTCGGTGTATAGGCTCTCAGCCACAGGCGGCGTCGCGAAGGCATCGCGAAAGGCATAGTAGACGCTGGCAAATCCCTCGGCCACCAGCAGCAGGAGCAGCGTCGCCGCAATGTTATAGACGACAAATGCCGCCTTGCGGCGGAGTGAGGATGGAGTGCCCGTCATCGCGATGGCCGCTGCTTCGCGCGGTGTGTGGGGTTTGACTTCCATTTCATGTCTAAGCCGACCAAATCGACAGCATCGCCACAGGCTTCCACGTTGCGAAGCAGAGCGGGAATTGTACAACGATTGGCCCGTCTCTGTGCCCTCTGATCCGTCTGGCCAGCGAAGCGGCTGGTGCTGAAGGGCGACGTGTTGTTAAACGTGCCTGTCGCTGTTACCACTAGTGGGCAATTGACAGTGGCATCCCCGAAGCAGCAGAATTTCGGCTATTTATTTTGGGGCACACTGGATTCCTGCTTCCAAAAAGGAGTGTCAATGCCCCTCTCCGTACGAATCCCTCTCTGCCTCGTCATCGTTTTGCTTGCAGCGACCAGCTTCGCACAGCAACCGTCATCCTCGGCGGAACTTTGAAGGACGCGCAAGGCTCGGCCCTTACCCCCACGCCGGCCGGCATCACCTTCGCCGTTTACAAACAGCAGGATGACGGCGGCAGCGTCAAACTCAACGCACGTTGGACCGCGATTTTCAGTACGTGCTCACCGCCATTGGACGTCCTCAGCCGTACCTTTACATCGCAAAGAAGATGTCAGGCAATCGCTTCAAGATCGCCGGCGGCAAGCCCAATGCGGAAGTCTCGTGGCAGGTTACGGGAATCCGGCAGGACGCCTGGGCGAATGCGCACCGCATCCCCGTCGAGGAAAACAAGCCCGCCGGGCAACGCGGCAGGTACCTCTATCCCGAATTGTTCGGAGCCAGCGCCGATCGGAGCCTGAACGCGCGACTTGATCAGGGTTACGTCGTGACCCAGAAGTAGCCTTGGTGCGGTGGAAGCGCCGGGGTTCAGCCTGGCGAATTCTTAGACTCCATGCTTGGACTTTTGGCCCCGGACAATCGTCCTACGGACCTTAAGGCTGGCGCTTCTATCGGCGGGACCCATGGCTAGGCGCGAAACAAGGCAGCCCAGCGCCTCAGTGCCGGTGGGCGTGGATTGGGAACCTGAGCCCGTTGGGTGCGCTATGCATTCGCCATCGAGATCAACGTCAACGGAACAGCCGGGAACCGAACAGAAGCGTGACACCCGAGCCTAGTAGCAACAGCGTGGAGGGCTCGGGAGTGGTCGAGCCGGGCGTCAACTGCCCGCCGGAACCGTCCTCCAGGAACAGGGGCCGGTTACTGCCCGCCGGAAAAAATTGGTCAACCTCCTGAAAGGCTCCGTTCGCCACCAACTTGCCGAGCAACGGCAGGCCTGCGGGAGGCGGGACATTCAGAGGGTCGGTCTCAAAGGTCATTTCACCATTGAAATCGATCCACAGATAGTCGGTCGGCGTGCCGTCTGAGCTTGTGAGTTCGACGTACCCTGGGGGCGAAATGCCCCAATAGGAGAAGTCGGAACAATACTGCATTTGCTCACAATAAACTTGCCCCAGGAAAAGCACCTCGCCCCCGGAACTTGGAGGATCGGTTGGGTTGGCCGATGCACAAACTGGAAGAAGGACGATTACAGCGACGATCGACAAACAAAGCGGCACTTTCATGGGAGGAAACCCTCCTTGTGCGGCTTGAAAAGATAGCACCGCGACTACCTCTGTAGGATGTGCGGCCACCTTCCATGGTTGCAGATTGATCAGACGGGTCGGGTCTCTTCAAGATTTAGACTAAGACTGGCCCGTCACGCACAGACGTGATGTGCGTCCTTGCGACCAACAAGCCGGTCCGGGTATCACCTAAAGTGCGAGGAGCGAGTTGTCGTGTCTCCTCAGAGGCCGCACCCAGTGTGCGGACCGGGAATGCTCTTTGAAAAGCGGTGGTCAGTCGCCGGTTATCAGCGGTCAGGCCGACTTGAATTAGATTACCAGTTCATAACTACCGCGCCTTCGTACGTGCCAGCAAACCGTCGAGGTTGAGGACATGGGATGCTCGTAAGTGATGCAAATAAAGCAGTTGCTTGTAAACCGCTGGGGGTCAGTCGTTTGCGAGGAAAAAGTTCGTAATCCCATGATTCTAAATAACCGGGTGGGGGGAGGGGGAGTTATCAGTTTGATAATATACAGTCCCGACGTGGGAAAGCGAGAGATTAGGTGCTAGGAGTTAGGCGATGGTTAACACGCTACACTCCAACGTCTAATCCCTGTCCCCTAACGCCTATGGTTTTTCACGTCTCCAGCGTGTATCGCGTGGCCGCCAGGCGATACATCCGCCGCCAGACCAGGCGGTTGATGGTTACGACCACGATCGCCATCATGATGGTGGAGGCCAGCAGCAGATCGAAGTTGCCGGAGTCGGTGGCGCGCGAGATGGTCGCCCCCAAACCGACGGTGGTGTAGGTCTGGTCTTTGAGGTGCTGATATTCGGCGACGATGCTGGCATTCCAGGCGCCGCCGGAAGCGGTAACCAGTCCGGTGACGAGGTAAGGAAAGATGCCGGGCAGAATCAGCTTGCGCCAGCGTTCGGCGCGGGAGAACTTGCACAGCAGCGACGCCTCTTTCAAGTCGGTGGGAATCGCCATGGCGCCGGCGATCACGTTGAACAGGATGTACCACTGCGTGCCCAACAGCAATAGCAGAATGGAACCGAGTCCCAAGCCGCCGCCAATGCGAATGAGCACCAGCAGCACGATGGGAAACAGCGCGGTCGCCGGGACCGAGGCTGCGATCTGCGCCAGTGGTTGCGCAATGCGCGACAGTTTGGGGTTGAAGCCGATGGCAACGCCCGCGGGAATCGTCCAGGCCGCGCCGATGGCGAGCGCCAGCAATACGCGCAGGAACGTCGCGCCGGCGCCGGTCAGCAGTTCACGGTACTCGGTGGCGTTCAGTCCCGTGAGCATGGCGATCGCCCGGGTGACCGCGTAGAGAACGGCGAGCACGGCGATCAGGGCGATGGCACGGCCAGTCCAAACCTTCCACGGAGTTGGAGGCGCGTCATCCTCGGCGGCGTGGTGAAGACGGGCGAAGTGCAGCGCCAGCCGCTCCTGCAAGGGCCGGACGGTCTTCTTGCGCAGGCGCCGCAATCCGCGGGAGGCTTCCAGCACATTCAGGAACCACGAGCGCGGGGCGTCAGCGCTCTCTACCTGCTCCATCTTGAATTTTTCAGCCCATGCAATAACGGGTCGCCACACGATCTGGTCGAGCAGCACAATGACCGCGATCATGGTTCCAACGCCCCACAAGATGGCCTCGGTGTCACCCGCGCTGGCGGCGGTCTGGAGATATGAGCCGAGTCCCGGCAGACGAAAGTCGCGGTCGCCGAGGACGAACATCTCGCAAGCCATCAGGAAAAACCAGCCGCCCGCGACCGACATCATGGAGTTCCACACTAGGCCGATCGCCGCGTAGGGCAGCTCGAACTGGGTGAAGCGTTGGTACCAGTTGAAGCGGTAGATCTTGGCGGCTTCGCGCATGTCGCGCGGAACGCTCTTCAGCGACGAGTAGAAACTGAAGGCCATGTTCCACACCTGGCCGGTGAAGATAAGCAGGATCGCACCCATCTCAACGCCGACCTGATGGCGCGGAAACAGCGCCACCATCGCCAGCATCACGCCGGGCAGAAAGCTGAGCACCGGGATCGACTGGAGAATGTCGAGCAGCGGAATCATGATGCGCTCGGCGCGCGGATTATAGGCTGCGACGTAGCCGTAAACCAGCGTGAAAGCCAGCGAGAGAACGTAGGCGACTGCGATGCGCAACAGCGAGTACGCAGCATAGACCGGAAGCTTGGTGGGATCGCGCGAGATCTCGATGTGAGGATTGAACGGGCCGAACCAACTGCGCGCCAGGACCAGCACCACGTAGAAGAGCGAGAGCCCGGCGGCGAAGATGACGAAATCGGTGAGCACCGACCAGGTCTGCGCGGGCAGCAACGACCACGGTCCCTTGCCCAGAATGCGGATGGGTTGCCAGGTCGAGCGCGCCATCAGGCCTCACCCGCGACTGTCGCCGGCTCGGTATCTGCGTCTTCGCGATGGAACAGGCGCCCAGTCTCGGAGTCGTAGTCGAAGATCTCCGCGTAGCGTCCCCAGTTGAGTGCGGTGCCGAACTGGCGCTCGACCTCGTCGGAGCTGAAATGTTCGTCGAGAATGTCGCGGAAAAACTCCTCGCCGATGGCGTGGTCGCGCTTGGCATGCAGCGTGTTCTCGATGAGCCGCAGGATGGCGACGTTCTTGAGAGCGGCGTCGCGGAACAGTTGCTTCTGGGTCTGGATGTCGGCCTCGCCAAACCTGCGGCCTTCGGGCGTGATCTCAACGTCGCCCTCGTGCAGCACCGCAAAGCCGAGCATCACGGAAGCGTCCACAATGGGTAACAGATCGTCGACGTCCATGGCGAGCTCGTCGGCCAGCTTGTAGAGGTCGTCGCGGCCGCCGCGGTCGGCCAGCAACTCCATGAATCCGGCGATGCCGCCGGGACGCGCGTGCGGCAGCATCTGGAACTTGGAGCGCTCGCGGGGCTGACCATCGCCGGGCTGCTGCGCTGCGTGGCGGCCCGGAATTGCTGCCTGTTCGTCGGGACGTGTCAATGTCTTGTAGATGTAATCCACGTAAGCCAGAAATCGCGGCGACTTGCGGTCACGGTACTGCGGAATGTCAATCTCGAAGTCGGAACGAATGCGTCCCGGATTGCGGCCCAGCACGATGATGCGATCGGCCAGCAGCACCGCTTCTTCAATGTTGTGGGTCACAACAAAAATGCTGGTGGTCGGCATCTTCTTGTTCAGCCACAGCTCCAGCAACTCGGAGCGCAGGTTCTCCGCGGTAAGAACGTCGAGCGCGGAGAAAGGTTCGTCCATGAAGAGCACTTCCGGCTCGACTACGAGGGCGCGCGCGAAACCGACACGCTGCTTCATGCCGCCGGAGAGCTCCTTCGGGTACGCGGTCTCGAAGCCGTCGAGACCGACGGTGTCGATCATCTTCAGCGCGCGTTTGTGGCGTTCGATTGCGCCCATACCGCGCGCAATCAGCGGCGCCTCGACGTTCTCCAGGACCGTCAGCCAGGGGAACAAGGCGAAGCTCTGGAAGACGATGGAGACGTTCGGAATCTGGCCATCCATGGGTTTGCCATGCCACAGCACATGTCCGGACGACGGCTTCGAAAGGCCGGTGAGCATACGCAGCAGGGTGGATTTCCCCGAGCCGGAGGGACCGAGCAGCGCCACGATTTTCCCGGGAAACACCTCGAGGTCGGTGGCGGCAATCACCTCGATCTTATTGCCGTCGGGCTGCGGGTAGTATTTCTCCACCTCGCGCGCCTGAATGATCGCCTCAGCCAAAATCGTCTCCTGCAGTTTCGCGTTCCTAGTCTATGGGCTTCCGGCGTTCAGGAACAATTAGCAATCCACAATTTGCATGAAAGGAGTGTGAATTTGAAGGTATCGGCAACTCGCATATGGGCTTCCCTCGACGATTGCAATCTGCGACTGGTCACGCAGATCCTGCTGCTGGCCAGCATTCACAAATCTTTAACGGAACCTTTGCGGTTCCGGCTCGTATATAGCCACAGAAGGCGATCCGGCAAATGCCTCCAGGCAAGCCGGGCACAACGCTTCTCAAGGAGATCGATATGGACGCGAAATATAACTGGCTGATCGACAACGGTGCAGTCCGCGTCACCCTCAACACGGTGGCATTTGCGATTTGGATGGCCCTTGCGATGGGTCTTCTGGAGCTGGCGGCGAAGGCAAGCTAGAAACCACGGAGGGTCTGTCGACATTTTATTGGTAGGGTTTACTACGCGGTTGGCTGCTTAAAGCTTCTGTACAATGTTTCTCGCCCGGGAGATGACATGGGAAGCGAAGTCCTCTGCGCGGTTAGATCGGGCGGCAAGACGGCGAGCGGCAAGGCGCTGCTCGAAACCAATGAGATCATTTTTCGCGGCGCCTACGGGCTGAAGATTCCGTTTCGAACGCTAAAGTCCGTTGTGGCGCGAGACGGTGAGTTACACCTGAGCTGGCCCGGAAGCTCGGCCGTGTTCGAGCTTGGCCGGCAGGCGGAGAAGTGGGCCCACAAGATCCTTCATCCCAAGAGCATGGCGGAGAAATTGGGAATCCAGCCCGGACTTGTGATTTCGGCAATCGCAATGGGCGATGGGAGCTTTCTAGAAGGCGTTCGAGCTAGTTCGAAGTCGTTTTCAGATTCAAGGGGATTGAAGAATTCTGATCTGATTTTTGTCGGCGCCGGCAAAGCAGCGGAATTGTCACGCATCGCGCGATTAGCTCCGTCGCTGGCAACTGCGGGTGCTCTATGGATTGTCTACCCCAAAGGCAGGCCGGAAATCACCCAACTGCAGGTGCTCGAAAGCGGCAGGGCATCTGGATTGGTCGATGTGAAGGTGGTCAGCTTCTCGTCAACGCACACCGCCCTGAAATTCGTAAGGCCGAAAGCCAGCCGCTCGGCGTAAGGACGACAGCGACAAGCAATGACGACGCCCGCCGAATGCATATGCACGGCGGGCCTTATCGTACTCGGAAAGTGTTCCGCCAAACTCTAGGAGCGAACCGTGTCCACTTCGCGCAGGCGTGCGGCCTTGCCGCGTAGGGCGCGAAGGTAGTACAGCTTGGCGCGGCGTACGTGCGCCGAACGCACCACTTCGATCTTTTCGATCACCTTCGAGTTAACTGGGAAAATACGCTCGACACCCTGGCCGAAACTCATTTTGCGGACCGTGAAGCTGGGCTGGCTGCCGGCACTCTTGGAAATGACAAGCCCTTCAAACACCTGCAAGCGCTCCTTGTCGCCTTCCTTAATCTTTACGTGCACCCGGACCGTGTCGCCCGGCTTGAAGCTTGGAAGATCGGTGCGCCGCGTCTTGGCGAGAAGCCGGTCAATAATAGGTGAGTTCGACATTTGTTCTTCCTTCCTTGTGGTGTACGCCTCGCGGCGGCAGATTAAAACCCCAATAATTGCGTCATGACGAAAGCAAACTTGAAACTCAAAACTACCTCACTTCTTGTGTCCCTGAGCGTAGTCGCCTGCTCCCAGAAAATGCAGCGAAACGTACGGCTCGTTTCCAATGACCCAACTGTCGTGCCCCGGTGGAACATAGAAAACATCACCAGCGTTCATCTCGATCAAGGTCCCGTCATCCATCGCCGCGGTCGCGCTGCCTGAAACTACCATTCCCACATGTTCGACCGAGCAACTGGTGAGGCCCATCGGCTTGCCTACATGCTCTGACCACTTCCAGCCAGGCTCGTAGGTGGCGCGACCGATCGTCATACCACCAATCCGAATCAGTTCGAACTTGCCTTTCTGAAAGCTTCTGACCTCGTCAGGAGACTCGAACCGTTTGAGAACGACATCTCTCCTCAATCTGTGTATTACCGTTCCGTCTGCACCCATCCCGCTCTACCTGCGCGATTCCTGCGCTTCAATCTCAGCCAACAGCTTCCGGTCCTCGCTTCTCAGCGGCGCGTTGCGCAGCAAATCGGGACGGTTGCGCAGCGTCTTTTGCAGGGCGCACCGCCTGCGCCACAATCGAATCTCTTCGTGGTTCCCATTGGCCAGAACTTCGGGAACCGTCATGCCGCGATATTCCGCCGGCCGCGTGTAGTGCGGATAGTCCAGCAATCCGCCCGAACCACAAGTTGAACTCGGCGGATCCCCGGCTGCTTTTGCCTCGGCAGACGAAGCCGTAAACGACTCTTGCTGCGACGAGGCCGCGTTGCCAAGCGCACCCGGCAGCAGCCGCGTCACCGCATCGACAATAATTGCCGCTGCCAACTCGCCACCGCTCAGCACAAAATCGCCAACCGAAATCTCGCGATCGGCAAGATATTCGCTGACGCGTTCGTCCACACCTTCGTACCGGCCACAGATAAGGGCGATGCGCTCCTTGCCGCTCAAATGCGCGGCCAAGGCCTGGTCAAAAAGCGCGCCTTGCGGCGACAGCAACACTACGGTTTCGCGAGCGGCTTCACGCCTACGCTCCTCGCGAGCCGAAACACCCAGCGTCTCCAGACACTCGAAGATGGGCTCCGGCTTCAGCACCATGCCTTCGCCGCCGCCGAACGGCCGGTCGTCCACGGTGCGATGGCGATCATGCGCGTACGCGCGAAGGTCGTGAATCCCAATCTCAACCAGCTCGGCCTCGCGCGCTCGCCGCACAATGCCGAAGTCCAGCGGCCCGCGAAAGAAGTCCGGAAAAATCGTCAGGATCTCGAACTTCATCATTCATCCTGAGCGAACATCGCGACCTCATTGCCGTCGCTTCTGACGCTCTCCGGCCGACCGCGCCTCGTCGGCTTCCGATTTCTGCCGCAGCTTCTCTTCCCCGCTCAGAGGACCTTCCAACTCCAGCAGCCCTTCGGGCAATTGCATCTCGATCCGCCGCTGCGCCAGATCCGCAGCCTGAACGAATTCCTCGGCGTAGGGAATGAGGCACTCGCGCTCGTCGCCTTTACTTCTCTCCGTCACTTGCGAAAGTGGAGGCGCGGACTTAACCACCAGCAGCGGAGCCTCGCCGGCCCCAAACTGCACTTCGGTCACCGTCCCCAGCAGACGCCGATCGCCTGCCTGGCCGACCCAGACTTCACAGCCGACGATCTCGCTAACGTACGCGGCGCCCGCTTCCAGCTCGGCCCGCTCCTCGCGCGGAACCTGCAACTCCAAGCCCTTAAGGCGCTCGGCGTCGCCGATACTCTGCACGCCCGCGAACTTCAGTACCACGCCGCCCTTATGAAACCAATGCTCCTCGAGCTGCAGGTCGCGGCGGCTGCCGTCCGACGCCAGACCCGACAAGGTGCGACGCTGTTCGAACCGCTCGGGAAAATCGGTGTGCAGCTCCGCCAGAACTTCCCCGCGCCGTCCCTGTGGACCCAGCACGCGAGCGATGGTGATGAACTCGGCGGTTATTCCACAATCTCCAACTGATAGCGCTTGCGGGTGCGCAGCGCCGCTGCGTTAACAATCGTACGCAGGCTGCGGGCCATGCGGCCCTGGCGCCCGATGATTCTGCCCAGGTCTTCTTCGGCGACAAATAACTCCAGGACCGTCCGGCCGCCCTCTTCGAAGGCCTCGACCTCAACCTCGTCCGGCGCATTTACCAGCACCTTGGCAAGATGCTCGACCAACGCGACCATGTCCACTGCACTGCTCATCGTGATGGGCTCCGTTGCGCCAACCAGGCGGCTAAGCGGCTGCGGTCGGTTCCGGCGCGCTGGCCGCGGATGGGGCTTTGTCCACCAGCTTCTTAACGCGGTCCGAAAACTGCGCGCCCTTCGATCGCCAATAGTCGATACGGTCGCGCTTCAGCTCGACGCTGGCGGGGTTGGTCCGCGGATTATAGGTGCCGACAACTTCCACCGAGCGCCCATCGCGCGCGCGGTCTTTCTCGATGACGACAATGCGGTAATAAGGTTGCTTGCGCGCACCGCGGCGCGATAGACGTATCATTAACACAGAAGCGGTTTCCTTTCCTGCTAAACCTGCCCACAAGAGTACGCGTTCCAGAGCCAGTCTAAGCCGAACCGGTATAGCTTGGAGTTGAAACGCGCCGGGGGCGCAGCTTTACCTCAGGCGAGACGGGCGCTCCAGCGATCTGACTGCGTCGCTACCGCGCCCCAACAAGCACAGCTTGGTGCCCGTTGGACCTCACATTCCTGGAGGCAACAACTCCTTCATTATTGCGGATTCGGCCGGGTTTGGCAAGGTGCGCAACTTGCTGGTGTACTCTGTTGTCAGAGCCGCTGCGATCGACCGTTTTTCGTCGCAGCACAGCACACGACATCCAATCCATCATGCTCAAACTACTCTGCGTAACCGCCCATCCTGACGACGAAGCCGGCGCGTTTGGCGGCACCTTGCTTCTCTACCACGAGCGAGGCGTCGAGACTTCCGTAGTCTGCATGACCGCCGGAACGGCAGCGCGCAATCGAGGCACAGGCACGCTCCAATGAGGAACTTGCCACTCTTCGCCGAGCCGAATTCGCCGCCTCGTGCAAACGGCTCAACGTCAGCCACAGCGAAGTGCTGGATTATCCCGACAGCAAACTAGACCGTAGCGACTTCCACCAGGCAGTCAGCGACGTCGTGTTACGTATACGTCGGCTCCGTCCACACGTGGTGGTTACCTTCGGCATGGACGGCGGACTCACTGGTCACACCGATCACGCCATGGCAGGCATGTTCGCCAGCATGGCGTTCGAGTGGGCAGGCAGACCCGATCGCTTTCCCGAGCAGATCGAGCAGGGCCTGCAACCGCATCGTGCCCAGAAGCTTTACTACAACACAGCCGACTTTCTGCTGCCCGACCGTCAGCCAATTGCGCCGCCCACGGTGACCGCACGCATTGAGATTGGCAAAGAACGCTTCGAGAAGAAAGCTGAGGCGTTTCAGCTGCACGCCACACAGGCGCCGCTGTTCGAGCGCGTCAGAAAAAATCTCGGCCATCGGCTCGGCACGCAGGAGATGTATCACCTGGTCGCAACCCGCGAACCGCGCGATGCGAAGTTCGAGACCGACCTGTTCGAGGGAGTGGTGGAAGACTGATCGCAGCCAACGCCGCTACTTCGATCGCTTCTTCGAACTGTCGGTTGACGCAGCGTCCATCTGCCCGGTCACACTGGCCAGCACCTTCTGGAAGGCCTCTTCCTTGGTCAGCTCTTTCTTCCCGGTCTTGTTATGCCGGTATTTGTGCTCGTGATTGCAGGTGCGACAGATCACCTTTTGCACTTCTTCGCCGGCCATCGCCACCACGGCATGGTCGGTGGTGCGCTTGCAGCGCGAGCAGTGGTCGTCAATGTAATCGCCCAAACGCATCGGATCAATCCCACGCTACTTGGTCTTCGCGGTCGGTGGATAATTTTTAAATAACTTGACGACCGCGTTGTCAAGATTCTTAATATTCTTATTGGAATTGTCGGAGATGGTGTCGGTAGCTGAGCCGCGCCATAACAATTCCTTTTCCTTTACATCCGAAATCTCGACCACCAAGGTCCCGATCTTCGTCACCCAGGTATTGTAGGTCGTTGTAGCCGGTCCTCCCCAGACGCCCCAGTTCCAATACGGCCCGACGTTGTAGCCGGTCCCAACCACTTCCTTCTGATCGTGAATGCTGTTGCTGTAGACGACCCACAAATCCGGGTTGGAATCTACTTTGGTCAGTCCCTTCGCCTGCAATTGCTTGTCTACCGCGTCCATGATCCGCTGGTCCCAGAAGCCCTTGGCAGGATGTGGACTCTTCTGCCACGTGTAGGTGTGATACTGCGAGAAGTTCGCCTGGCGGTCCCAATCGATATCAATCTTTTGAGCGATGGCTACGGACGATAACAGAAAACCCAAAACTGCAACACCGAAGATTCGCTTCATACCCTGGCTCCCCTGATCCCTGCGGAAGGCGTGCACACTGCGTAGAAGCCGGCCCTCATCGCACGCTAACGATAACCTAACCAATTTGCGGCGTCCAGACCGCAGTGTTGCCGCGCACATCTCGGGAGCCCCAGTCGCCGGTGGAGCGTATTCTATTCGGGGTGCCGGATGAGCGGAATGACCATTTGCGGGTATCTCTGGGCGGCCTGGCTGGTGATCTGGTGGGTTTGGGCGCTGTGGACCAAGCGAACACAGACCCGCGAGCGCCTCAGTTCCCGGCTGCGTTACGCCGTCCTCGCCGTAGCCGCCGCCTTCGCCATGTTCAGCCACGAGGTGGCGTACGACTGGATGCGGCTGCGCTTTCTGCCGCCCGATCCCTGGATCCGGGACCTGGGAATCGCAATCACCGCGGCCGGCCTGCTGTTCGCCATCTGGGCCCGCTCTTACCTCGGCGGAAACTGGAGCGGCTCGGTCACTGTCAAGGTCGAACACCAGCTCATTCGCACGGGTCCGTATCGCTGGGTGCGTCATCCCATTTACTCCGGGATGATTGTCGCCTTCATCGGCACCGCCATCGTGCGGGGCCAGGTCCGCGGCATCGTGGCGGTGGTCCTTCTCTGGATCAGCTTCACCATAAAAAGCCGCGTCGAGGAACAGTTCATGACGGCCACTTTCGGCCCCGAGTACGAGGAGTACAGCCGTAGCACAGGAGCCATCGTTCCGCGGCTCAGGTTCTAGGTGGTATCCCCCCCGGGCGTCACTTAGAATCAGCAACTTACGCTGCATTTATATCGCAACATATTCTATCCAAACGAGTTACGCGTATGTAATAGATTCCTAATGACTTAACTCACTACTGGCAACTGATACTAAGAGATCCTTTGGCCCCCCTCGAAGGAACGAAATCCTTTTGCGGCCATCGGGCACTGTTGTCCCAACACAGCAGTGTGCGCTGCGCGATATGCGGTCGCAAAGGGAAATCCGGCGAGTTGGCTTACGAAGGTAATGCACGAGTCGGCGATAGAACCTTACTGAAGTAATCTCAACCTCCCCCGGTCGGACTCCGTGCCAGGCCGTATTATCCTGCTCTTACTGGATCTGGAACCGGGGGCGATGCAACCACTCGTCGTGACATCGCGGATGCGATAACGACTAACCACTGTGGAATCGCAGTGGCAAAGCCTGGCTTCATTCGATTTATTTAAGATAGCTCTCAGTTGCAGTTGTCGGTTCGCAAGTTTAGATTCATTGCAAGACTCACGGTCGTCCGGTTCCGCCGCACTGCTGACCACTGACCACTGGATATGCCCAAGCGACGAATTCGCAGTTTGCGCTGTCCCATTTGCCGGACCATCGTGCTGTCCACCGACCCTGAATTTCCATTTTGCAGCGAGCGTTGCCGTACGATTGACTTGGGTAAATGGGCCAGCGGAGGTTATGTCATCTCCAGCCCGCTGAACGACCCGGAGACCGGCGATTCCAACTATCCCGAGCCGCATGACAAGAAGTGAGGCCGTCTTGGTAAGCACTCCTGCTCCGCGCTGGGCAACTTTGGTAGCCACGTTTTTCGGCGCCGGACGATTGCGTCCCGGACCTGGAACCTGGGGCTCGCTCGCCACTGCCCTGTTATGGTGGCTGCTAGGATCCCATCTGCCGCCGGGCGCGAGGATTCCGGTGATTCTGCTGCTGATCGCCGTTGTGGTGGCTGTCGGAATTCCCGCCGCGACCCTGGAAGCCCGCGGGTGCGCCAAGAAAGACCCCTCGCATGTGGTCATTGACGAAGTGGCAGGGCAACTGGTTACCCTCATCGCGTGTCCCATCTTGTGGCAAGCGCTGCTCGCGGGCTTTATACTTTTCCGTGGGTTCGATATCGTGAAACCGCCTCCGGTGCGTAGCCTCGAGCGGCTGCCTGAAGGGACGGGTATTGTGGTCGATGACCTGGGCGCGGGCCTGTATGCGCTGCTCGTGCTGCAACTGTTGCTGCATTTCGGCCTGGTTCGCTGAACGGAAAATTGCCATGATGGACCGAAAGACCGGCGCAAAGAACGTCAACGGCGCTCCCCACATCGACGCTATCGATCCGGCGTGCGCGATGCCGGGGGGCGAGGTGCGCATTACGGGCAGCGGATTCCGCTCCGCCGAGCTGCGCCGCCCGGTGGTTCGTTTCGGCGATGCGGATGGTTCGGTCATCGTCAGTGCGCAGCAATTCATTGTGGCCCGCGTGCCGGAAGGCGCCGCCTCGGGCGATGTCGTGGTGGCCACCAACGGCCACAAGAGCAATGCGCGCGAGCTGCGGGTGGCGGTTCCCATCGCTGAAAACCTGCATCCGGTGGCCAATCCGGCCATCGACGCCCAGGGCAACATTTATGTCACCTTCTCGGGAACGCGCGGCCAGAAGGTCCCGGTCGCCATCTATCGCATCGATGCCAACTACAACGTGGAGCCGTTCCTGCACGAGATGATGAATCCCACCGGCCTGGCCCTGGACCGCGCCGGCAGCCTGTACGTTTCCTCGCGTTATGACGGCACGGTCTACCGCGTGGCGCAGAACGGCACCATGACCTCTTACGCGGAGGGCATGGGTGTCGCCACTGGCATTGCGTTCGATCCGGACGGCAATCTCTACGTCGGCGACCGCAGCGGGACCATCTTCAAGATTGGGCGCGACCGGCAGATCTTTGTTTTTGCCATGCTGGAGCCGAGCGTCTCGGCCTATCACCTGGCGTTCGGCAATAATGGAAACCTCTACGTCACGGGCCCGACTACGTCAAGCTTCGACGCCATTCATCAGATCGACCCCCACGGCGAAGTCTCCGTCTTCTACCGCGGACTCGGCCGCCCGCAAGGGCTGGCGGTGGACCTGGAAGGAAATCTCTACGTCGCGGCTTCTCTGAATGGCCGTCGCGGGATTGTGAAGGTCACTCCCAATCGCGAGGCATCGCTGGTGGTATCGGGACACAATCTTGTCGGACTGGCGTTCGCCCCCGCCGGGGCCGTCGTGCTGGCCACCACCAGCGGGGTACATCATCTCTCCTGGGGCATCAAGGGCCGCCTGACGCCGGACACTTAGCACTTAGCCTTTAGCACGTGGTAGTGGCTCGCCTGTCGGAATTATTGCCAGCCAACTACTAACTGCCAAGTGCCAACTGCTAAATGCTGGCTTCTATTCCCTTCTTGCTACACTGAATTCGTGATCGCGGAAATTATCGCCGTCGGCTCGGAGATGCTCACCCCGTCGCGCCAGGACACGAATTCCCTCTTCCTTACCGGCCGCCTCAATGAGCTGGGAATCAGCGTCGCCTTCAAGACGATCGTGGGCGACAATCGCGAGCACCTCACTTCGGTGGCGCGCACGGCGATCGGCCGCTCCGATGTTTCCATCTTCATGGGCGGACTGGGTCCCACCGAGGACGACCTCACGCGCGAGTCTGTCGCGCTTGCTTTGGGGCTGGGGTTGAAGCGCGACCACGAAATTGTCGCCGCAATGTACAAACGGTTTGCGGAACGACGCCTCCAGATGCCGGACAACAACGCGCAGCAGGCCGACGTACTGGAGGGCGCGGTCGTGTTGCCGAACTCCCGCGGCACCGCGCCGGGACAATGGCTGCAAACCGAGTTCGAAGGCAACCCGCGGATCGTCATCCTGCTTCCCGGACCACCGCACGAGCTGCAAGCTCTTTGGGAAAAGCATTGCCTGCCGAGACTGCGGGAGGTGGCGCCGCCAGCCGCAATCGCGACCCGCGTGCTGAAGACCGCCATGCTGCCGGAGTCCGCCGCCGACGCGCGCACAGCGCCGATCTACAAAAAGTACTCGGGAATTGCGACCACCGTGCTCGCCGGTCAGGGGCAGGTTGAGTTTCATCTGCGCGCCACCGCCGCTACCCAGGAGGAAGCCCAGGCCGCCGTAGACCAACTGGCGGGCGAACTGGAGGACGAGTTGGGCGACGCCGTGTTTTCCACCGCGGGCGAATCGCTGGAAGAGATCGTCGGCTACTACCTCCAGATGCGGAACGCCAAGTTGGCGGTGGCGGAGTCGTGCACCGGAGGCATGATCGCCGAACGCATCACGTCGGTCGCCGGAAGTTCGCGGTACTTTCTCGGCGGAGCGGTGGTCTACTCCAACGATCTCAAGACCCTGTTCGCCGACATTCCGCCCCTGATGATCGAGGCCCACGGCGCGGTGAGCAAAGAGGTCGCTCTGGCCCTGGCCGACAACATCCGCGAGATCTGCAATGCCGATGTCGGAGTTGGGGTCACCGGCGTGGCGGGACCGGGCGGCGGTACCGAGGAAAAGCCGGTTGGGCTGGTTTACGTCGCCGTGACCAACGGGCAGAAACAGGAAGTTGTGCAGCGGCGCTTCCCCGGCGACCGTGAACGGGTCCGCCGCTGGGCCAGCCAACAGGCACTCGACCTGGTCCGTCGCATATTGATGTAATACCGCTCGCCGGGACTTACAATGCTGTCAGCCGAGCCGAGCGGCGAGTGCGAACACCATGACAGCCAGCCCCATCGCGATAACCGGGAATTCTCGAGTAGCACTGCTGATCGGCGACGACCCCGAAGTTGAGTCGGCGCTGGCCGGCATTCTTAGCTCGGAAGGCTGGCGCTTGCAGAAGGCTTCCGGCAACGACGACGCTTTTGCGCTGGTCAAGGCGAGCGCCTTCGATCTGGTGATCACCGGGCGGCACACCACGGGTCGCGACGATGTTGCTTTCCTGAGAAAAATCCGCGGCGTTCGTCCCCACACCCGCATGATCATCCTCGCCGATGA
Source organism: uncultured Acidobacteriaceae bacterium (assembly GCA_963791975.1). Taxonomy (GTDB): domain Bacteria; phylum Acidobacteriota; class Terriglobia; order Terriglobales; family Acidobacteriaceae; genus Bog-257. The sequence goes on from CAWBUJ010000003.1 coordinate 553,006, forward strand.
GAGCACACCCGCCGACGTAATCGCGTCGATGCGCGAATATGCCTTCGGCTATCTGTCCAAGAGGTTTTCCTTCGATTCCCTCGGCGAGATCGTGCAGATGGCCCTCGATTCACCGGCCTGGGACGACGGTATCGAGATTGTCTCGGCAACGCCGCAGTGGATCAAGCTGCACGTGCGCTGCGAAATGCAGAACGCCGACCGCGTGCTCTACTTCATGGGAGAGATCTCGGACCTTGACTTGCCGGAGGAGGAGCGCCGGGATGTCGGTGTCGCTTTCCGCGAGATCATGCTCAACGCCATGGAGCACGGCGGTAACTTCGACCCGACGCAATACGTCGAGATGTCCTACGTGCGCACCCGTCACATGGTGATGTGCCGCATCAAAGACCCGGGACAGGGTTTCTCCCTGGAGGAAATACGGCACGCTGCTGTCGGCAATCCCCCGGAAGATCCAACTGCTCATATTGCCGTCCGTGACGCGCGTGGAATGCGGCCTGGAGGCTTTGGCGTCATGATGGCCAAGCATCTGGTGGACGATCTCGTTTACGGCGAGAAGGGTAACGAGGTCCTGCTTATCAAGTATCTCGATCCCGCGGCAACGCGTACTCCATAACCCTGTTTCCGCTCGCTCCAGCCGCGGGTTACAGGACTCCTGTATAATTCCTGCCCGCAAACCAAAACTGACGGAGGAGGGCCTATGAAAAGATTGTTTTTCGCTGCCTCGCTGATCTTGTTCCTGCTGCCGGTAGTCGCTGTGGCGCAGAGCCAATTTGACGGCACTTGGAAGTTCGATATGAGTTCGGCGCAGTTCCCCAAGAAGCCCGACGTGTACGTGCTGGAGAACGGCATGTACGAGTGCAAGAGTTGTGTTCCACCGTTCAAGGTCAAGGCTGACGGAAGCGACCAAGCGGTCAGCGGACATCCGTATTTCGACATGCTCAGCGTAAAGGTGTTGGACGACCACAACGTCGAATTGACCAGCAAGAGGGCGGGCAAGGAGGTGTTCACCGAGAAGGACACGATTTCCTCCGACGGAAACACTCTTACCTCTAAGTGGACCGACACCGGACAACCGGCCGGCGGCGAGCAGAGCGGCACTGGCACCTCCACGCGTGTCGGCAAGGCGCCGGCGAGCGGCAACATGCTCACCGGCTCCTGGCGCACCGACAAGCAGGATATGTCGGCGGGCGTTCTGACCTGGACCTACAAGGTCAACGGTGACGAGATCACCATGACCAACCCGACCGGGCAGTCCTATACCGCCAAGCTGGGCGGGCCGGAGGCTCCGTACAAGGGCGATCCGGGTACGACCGGCGTCAAGGTAAGGATGCACGGCAAGGACACCCTGGAGGAAATTGACATGCGCGGCGACAAGGTCATCGGCATCGGCAAAATGACGATTGCGGCCGATGGCAAGACCGCTAAGCTCACCTTTGACGACAAACTGCACGGCACGACGATGTCGGGAACGGCGATGAAACAGTAAGCGCCGCAATGGCTTGTGCACGTCGCTATAGGGACGGGTTGGCCCAGTGTCCGCGCCCGCCCGATCTTTGAAAGCTGAAATTCCCTTATGCAAGGCCCTGGTGCGCGTGGAGGCAGCCGCAGGGGACACCAGGATCTTGCCATTCTTGCGCTTACCGCGCTCTGCTAGACTCAATCGCCATGACGACGGCTTACAACCGGATCGCCGGCCAGAGTGTGGAGCGCATCGCTGCGCTCAGCGACGGCGTGTTCGCGATCGCCATGACCCTGATGGTCCTGGACCTCCGAGTGCCCGCGACCGAGGCGGTGCATAGCGAGCACGATCTTTGGCGAGCGCTGGTCGCGATCTCGCCGCGGCTGCTCATGTACATCATGAGTTTCCTCACCCTTGGCATTTTCTGGGTCGGGCAGCAAACTCAGCTCAACCATCTCTCGCGCGCCGACCGCGGCCTCTCATGGATCCATCTGGTCTTCCTGTTTGGAGTCACGCTCACCCCGTTTTCGACCATGCTGCTGGCTGAGTATCCGGCCTACCGGACCGCGTTGATCATCTATTGGTTGAATATTCTTTTTCTCGGCGCGGCGCTTTACGCGAGTTGGATGTGCGCGATCGACAAGCACCTGACCAAGCACGACCTGCCGCCGGAAGCACCGGTTGCGATCAAACGCCGCATCGTCATTGCGCAGGCGCTGTACGGGTTTGGAGCGCTGCTCTGTGTGTTCAGTACCTACTGGAGCGTCGCATTCATCGTGCTGGTGCAGTTGAATTACGCGATTGCGCCGCGGCTGCCGGGGCGGCCGAAGTCCTAACTGCGCTTCCTGCGGTATCGGTTAAAGACGTGGTCATCGGCCTTGCGGCTGCTTAACCAGCTCCAATGGGTGATGTGGTCGCGCAAGAATCCCGGGCCGCCGAACACAGTTGGGCGCAGCAGCGGCGAGACGTTTTGCTCGGCCGGAAGACGCTCCTGCTCCGGCGGCACGACTTGCCCCACTTCGACCGGCGAGACGGTCATGAACTTCTCGTCAATCAGATCGGCGCGCGCCAGGCTGCCGTAGAGCGTCGGGCCTCCCTCGCACAGCAGGTACTCGACGCCCAATTCCTTGCGCAGCTTGCGAATTGCCAGCGGCAGATCGAACGACTCACCCTCGCCTGCGGCAATGATCGCCACCTGCGAATGGCCGCCTTGCGAGCGCAGCCGGGCGGCGCCGGCGGGCGACGTCACGACCGCCGAATCCACCGCGTCGCCATCGAACACCTTGTAGCGCGAGAGATCGAGGTCGGTGGCGCGGGTCACGAAAATATTCCGCTCGCGTCCTTTGCCCAGCCGCTGGCGCAGCTGGCGCAGCTTGGCGTCGGCGACCTGAAAGACGATTCCCCGGCTCTGGGGCCCGCGGCTGCGTTGCTCTTCCAGCAGGGTATTCATTCCCGTGAGGATGCCATCGGCGTGGGCGCGCAGCAGGTCCATGAGCCAGCGGTCTTCGCGCGACTGCGAGATCTCGCCGCCGGACGCGTGCTTGCCCAGCAGCGTGGTGATTCCGTCGAGCGATTGCACGAAGTTGGAGTACACCCACGGGCGGCCGGCGGGTGAAGGAGGAAAGCCGAAGTTGCCGTAGGGAGCGTAGGCTTCGTCCGCGAGCGGGCTCGGCTCGGCGTGGTCGAACAGCACGTCGAAGGGGCGGAGCTCGCTGGGTATCGCCATCGGATTTCCCGAGGCGATTCTAAATGACGGGCGGTTCACACGGAGGCACGAAGAAGGATTTTCTGGATATGGATGCCTCCGTGAAATCTGAGGTCTTCTTTGTCGCTAAATCCTCCGTGCCTCAGCGTCTCTGTGCTGCACCTTCGTCCGCACAAATTCCACCAGCTCCGGCGTTACATACCGCGGCGGACAAATGCGGAAGATCGGCTTGGCAGCGACGGGCTTTAGTGACACCTTCGACCAGGCGATGTGCTCCGCGCCATCGTGCAGCACCACGGCGTCGGCTCGGTCGAGGAACTCCTGCGCCGAAGTCTTGAAGTCGGCGTTGGCCCCGTCGAGCACGGTGATGTAGAGATCGGGCCGCAGGAAGCGCATCACGGAGTTGGATTCGAGGATGGCATTTTCCGCGCCCGCCAGTTCCTGCCGCAGACGCGGCATGGCCTCGGCCAGCATTCCCTGGCGAGTGCGCACCCACAGCGACCGGGCCGCGCCCGCGACCAGAAAGCGCGACGAATCGCTCTCGCCGCTGCGGTCGCGCTCTTCCGTCACCGCCCAGGAGTGGTCGTCGGTGGCGCAGTCGCAAGGCTCTCCGTCGGCGGAGCAGATGCCGTGTCCGTATTGCGTAATTTTCACGGCGGTCCAGTGCAGTTCGGGCAAGGCTGCGATAAGGCCGGCGACGACGCTGGTTTTGCCCACGCTGCGAGAATGTCCGCCGATGACGATGAGGGTCATAAAGCAATCAGCAATCAGCAATTAGCAGTTGGCAGTTAGAAATTAGCAATTAGCAATTAGCCTTATGCTGATTGCTAATCACTGTCTCTGTTTTCTTCCTTGCGCCCCAGGCGCGCCAGCGCAGCCAGGCTCTTCAAGTACTCGCGCAACGGGCGTGCCGGTCTGCCCCAGAAGACCACGCCCTTGCCGCGAACTGTTTTGTGCGACAAGACGCCGCTCCCCGAGCCGAGGATCACGCCGGCTTCGACCCGTGCGTGGTCGCCGATTCCGACCTGCCCACCGACAACGGCATCGTCTGCAATTTCGCAGCTTCCGGAGACGCCGGTCTGGGCTGCGATCACAACGTTCGCGCCCACCGTTGTGTTATGGCCGATGTGCACCAGATTGTCAAGCTTCGTGCCGGGGCCGATGATAGTCCTCTCCAGCGCGCCTCGATCGATGGTGCAATTGGCGCCGATCTCGACGTAATCGCCAATCACCAGCTCGCCGATCTGAGGAAACTTCTGATAGCGGCCATACACCTCGTCGCGCACGAAGCCGAAACCGTCGGCGCCGAGCACAGCACCGGCATGCACGACGACGCGGCGCCCCAGCGTCGTGCCCGGATAGATGACCACGCGGGGATAGAGGTCGCAGTCGTCGCCAATCATCACGCCCTCGCCGATATGGCAACCTGTCCCGATATGCGTGCGCTGGCCGATGACCGCGCCGGCCTCAATCACGGCGTAGGCATCCACGCTGGCCGTGAGCGCGATGTGCAGCGCGGCGTGAACGACCGCGGTCTCGTGAATGCCAGGTGGGTACGTTTTCCGCGGATGCAGGAGAGCGGCCGCCCGCGCGAAGGCCAGGCGAGGACGAGCGGCGATCAACAGAGGCTTGCGCCCAGCGGGCAAGGCGGCAAACTCGCCGGCGATGACTGCGCTCGCCGCCGATGCCAGAGCCTGTTCCAGATATTTCTCTTCCTGCACAAACACCAGATCCCCGGGCTGCGCTTGGCCGATACCGGCGACGCGGCTGACTTCGATCTTTCCATCTCCGATCAGGCGAGCGGCCGTGAAGTCCGCCACGGCTTGCAGGGTCTGGGGCATGAAGGAGTTATAGCAGTGGATAGTGGATGGTGGGTAGTGGATAGTGCAACCGGTCGCCCCGGCTTGCAACTACTGCATAGCGCACTGGGGATGTTTGTCGAATTCGGCCCGTAGTCCGGTCAGGTCGAACGTGCTCGAAGCGGGTGTACCCGTAAGGAACGGAGTGAAGGCGATGGAGACGGTTGGCACGCTCAGCAGGGCTTGCAGGAACTGGATGCGCTCCGGCTCCGTTTTGCCGAAGTAGTCGAAGGATTGGAGGTCGCCTTGAGACACCCAGGTAGTCGATTGCTTGTGCGCCCCGATGGTCGTCTCCAACACCAGCGATGCGGACTTTCCGAAGGTCGAGTATTCCTGCTCGGTCAGAATGCCGCCCGGCGAAAAGACGATCAAGTGTCCGGTTTTCTTGCCCTTTTGCTGGCAGACTACGCTCAACACCGGGGTCTTGGCCTCGCCGGAGACGATCAATCCATAAGACTTCTGCGCCGACACACTCAGCGTGACGACCCCTTTGTCGGAGGTCACGTGCACATCTTGTCCCCAGAGGTGGGGCGACGAAAACCCACAGGCAATCGCCCCACAGAGCAATATGGCTCGTACCGTGTTCACGTTCTCTCCTTGCTGTTCGCGGGAAAGTGTTCGTCTTGTCCGAACAGTTCAGGATAAGCCCCAGTGTCAATCTCGGACATGACAGCCTGCGCGGCTGCTCCCAACCTGGGCCCCCCCCCAGACATAGAAGAGCCTCGGATCCTCCGTGCAATGGCGATTTCTCGAAGGCTGACGCCAACCGAATCGAACTCCAATCGTTAAAATGCGCTGCGACTGAACTGTTCAGGGAGAGTATCCCCGCTTTGTCCTGCCTTCTTGTTATCCGTGTCCTTTCCCCACGTCCAGTACATGCCCACGTAGGCGTAGTTCTCGGTTTGCCCGGCGACAGAGTGACCGTAGCAGAACAGGAACTGCTGGCCCGGGTGGTGTTTGAAGTGATAGTACCCCCCAACGTCCACCATCGTGGAAGCCTCCGTCTGCGGCGCCGCGCTCCCTTCCCGTCCATGCGCGAAGACCTCGGTACCCAGCTCGAGCCTGTCACTGAGTTTTTTCTTCACCAGCCATCCGGTGTAGAAAAAGTTGCGGTACCCGGTTTGCGGCACCACCTCATAGCCACCGCCTCCGTCAAAGGTCCATGTCCCAACGTTCTTTTGCAACCATAGCGGCAGCTTGTACCAGACCTTGCCTACGCCCAGGCCTTTGTCCGCGTTCCCCGTGGGCATTTCAAACATGGTGAAGCTGCCAATCTGCGGAACGTGTTTACCCTCTTTGATAAATGCAATCTTCACGCCCAGCTCCATGTCCGTCAGCCCAAACTCAGTAGGTCCGGTCCCGCTCGGTAGATATACAGGATTGTTGAGCGGCGCCGCCACGCCCAGCGGTAACACCGCGTGCACTTGCACTCTGGGAAGCGCGCCCCAATTGAACTCGAAGGCTGGACCTGAAGCGTCCATCTCCACCGGTGTCCCGTCTGTCGCGCCAAAGATGTAGAACTCATAATGGTGCAGGTCCACGGGCACGGGGTCGTCGGTCTGGTACGGCGGTCCCTGCGCCCACAATTTCGCCCCCGTCAGAATGACGAGAAAAATAATCGCTGCGCTGACACGATTGGGACGAGCCTTCATCAGGGTAGGTTACCTCATGAAAAGGGCCAGACGGGCGATCTTCCTCACGCTGCCTATGATAGATGCAGCTTTGTTGGCAAGCTGCCCGGCTTGCGATGGCAGAGCTCTCGATCGGGGAACAACCTATTAATTAAGATCTCGCCGCTAATACAACCCCGGCTCGCCTGCCGGCCGGGTCTTCCAGCGGCGATGCACCCACAGCCACTGGTCGGGATAGCGGCGCACGTAATCCTCGATGACTTTGGTGAAGAGCGCGGTGTTGGCGACGGCGTCGGCCTCGTCGTTGCCGGTGCGCACCAGCTCCAGCGCCGGATCAAATTCAACCCGATACTTGCGCAACACCGGGTCCCAGATGGTGAACGCCGGGACTACGGCTGCCCCGGTGTGGAGGGCCACGCGCGCCAGACCGCTGGCGGTGCAGGCTGGAATGCCAAAGAAGTTGACAAAGACGCCCTGCGGCGGCGTCATGTTGGTGTCCATCAGAATGCCGACGGTGGCGTTGGCGCGCATGGCGGCGATCAGCCCGCGGGCGAACTCCTGCTTGCCGATGATGGTATTGCCGTACAGTCCGCGATAACGCGCTACCAGGGCGTCTACGTACGGATTATCGAGCGGCCGCACCACGATCTGCATGGGGTGTCCCATGAGGGAGTGAAAGAACGAGCCGATCTCCCAGCCTCCGAAGTGACCGGTGAGGAAAAGCACGCCCTTTCCGCGCTTCTCGGCGGCCTCGAAGTTTTCAAAACCCTGGTACACCGCAACCTGCGCCGCGTCGTCCAGAGTGTAGTAGCGGAAGAGGCAGACTTCGCCCAGCAAACGACCGAGCGAAATGTACACCCCGCGCAGGATTTTGCGGCGCTCGTTCTGCGATTTTTCCGGGAACGCGATTTGCAGATTGCGCATGCCCACACGCCGCAAACGCCGGTGCAAGCCATATACGAGTATCCCGATTGTGATGCCGGCTCCGCGGGCCAGCGGACGCGGCAAGGCGCCGATCAGGCGCACCATCAGCGCGAGCGGCATGTATTCCAATCTGTGGCGCATGGAAGCCAGGCTCGACGGTAGCACCGCCCCAAAAAAGGGTCAATTGCTCAAAGGTTTGCGCATGACAAAGCGGTGGCCGCAGCCACCGCCGGTGAAATTACTCTTGCGCCTTAGCGATGTCCATTTCCGTTGTTGGGCGCCAGCGAAGAGCTTGACGGCTCGGGCGCCGGCGGAGCAGCGGTTGCCGGGCTGGGCGCGGTGTCAGGCGCGGCGTCATCTGCCGGCTCAGTCGCCGACGCCGGAGTCACCGCCGGCGCGATAGCCGCTGCCGGTGTCGCAACCGCTACAGGCGCCGTCGCAGAGGGCGCTACGGTGCCGGCCGCAGGGGCGGGTGGCGTCGCTTGCGCACGGACCTTGGGCGTCGGCGCATACTTCTCTACCGTATTGAGCAGCACCTGAGCGTCCGTCGGAGCCTGGACCTGGCCTTTCAGCAGAGAGTAGAAGGTCCAGTCCTTGCCGTAGAACGCCTGGGTATCGGCCTGGTCCTGCCGGATGACCGCGCCACTCAGCGAGACGCCAAGAAACAGTCCGCGCGAGCGCGAATAGGTCAGCACCTGGGCGCGCATGGTCAAGTCGGTCGAGGCCTGAGCGTCGCGTCCCACCGGACCGGCCGACGCCGAAGCGTCGCCGCCCAGTTTGAACTTGCTTTGCAGAAGATGCTGCATGCCGTTGTCGGTGCGAATGATCAGCACCAGGTCGGAAGCTTGGCCACCCGCCTGGAAGCCGAAGCTGCCGCCGGTCATCTTGAAGAACACCGGCGCGCTCCAGCCATGTTCGGTGCGGCACGTCGCGACCCCCTTGCCGTAATTGGCGCCGAATATGAAGCTCGCCTTCAGATTCGACGGCACGATGGCGATGCACTTGGCCCCGTTCATGATGCCATCGGGAATTGCCCTGTCGGGAGCGGACATGATCTGGTTGAGGATGGTACTGGAGGTCTGGACCCGGTCGAGGTCTGCGTCGCGCCTGTCTGAAGCGGCGGCGCACAGCGCCATCGAGATGAGAACAACCGTCGCTAGTGCAATTTTCTTCATAGCTCTGCTCCGATCAACACCTTGCTCTCGGCCTGGGTTCGCCGACTGGTGCCATCTTACGTCGGATGCGCCTGAGTTTGAGCCGGAAGAAGCCGAACTGCTGGTTACTCTTTAGTGACCTGGGGAGTAGCAGAATGAAGTGTATTGCGCTGTCTGGCTTTGAATCTGCCCAAAAAACGAAGGGTTGGAATCGGAGACCCTCGTAACCTCTTCCAACCCTGTCTCCCAGGTTCTGTGGTAGGTGAATGCAGTATGGCGCACGCAGTAACCTAGCGCAAGTTACGAAGGTACATGTCAGGTAACTGTACTTTCGTAACAAAAATAGGCCGTGGTAACCAGTTACTTTGGCGACAAACTTGCTCACAAAAGGGGCCTCGCCGGGATAGATTCCCGCAAAGCCTGGGTTCCAGAATCTCGGGACTTCGCTTTGCTGTGCGAGCTAGCGTGCCACAGCCAACAGGGTGTGGGTGAGGGGATGCACGGAGAGCGCGATGCGATTCGGAGCGCCGATCTTGCGCAGAAGCTGGGCCACGTGCGCCTTCACGGTACGCTCGGTGAGAGACAGCTCCTTAGCGATCTCTTTGTTGGAGCTGCCGACCGCCAGCAATCCCAGCACCTGATGCTGGCGATGGCTGAGCGAGTGTCCGCCTTCCGGATTGATCTGCCGAGTGGCCATCGAGGCTGTGGCCCGCTCGATGAACATGCCCAACACATTGCCCGGCGCCCACACCGAGCCGCTGTGCAAGGCGCGTATGGCCCGCCTGAACTCGGCGGGGCTGGCATCCTCGGCAATGTAGCCTTTCGCTCCGGCGGTGATGGCCCGCAAGATGTCCTCGTCGCGGGTCCCGGGTCCGGTCACGAGAATTCTAACGGTTGGCTGAATCGCCTTGAGTTGGGACATAGCGGCGTAGAAGGCGCTGCCTCGGCTGGCAGTTACCAGCACCACGTCATCTTCCAGCATCTGGACCATGGGGATGGAGGAGGAGCGGATGTGGAAATCAGGCCGGGTCCCAAAAAGAGCGCGCAGTCCAATAAAGCGAAGGGGATCGCTTTCCAGAACGGCCACGCGAATCGGTTCCTTGGGCGGCGCCTTTTTCGCAGGCGGTTTCCTGATCTTGGCGCGCGTTTTCTTCAACGCCGGTTTCATCGGCCATCTCAGCTCAGCCGGCAATACTTAGATGGAATAAGTACTACCCTTAAAGTGCTGACAGTGCAATCCGGGCGCCGAAAACTCACTCTAGAAGTCTTACACCACGCCACCACATGGTGCCAAGTCAAATCCCGTCAGGCTCACGCCGCACTCTTGCGGCGCGCAGTCTTGGCGTTGGTGCCCTTGCGCACAACTTTGATTTCCGATTCCTTCTGCGCCTCGGCCACGCGCTGCGGCGGCTTTTTGGGCAACTGCGCCAGGCTCTCCTTGAGCGCAGCCATCAAATCCACAACCGGCGCGGGTTTGCGGGGCTTCTCCACGGCCGTGACCTCGTCGCCCTCCAGACGCGCCTTGATAAGCGTCTTGAGGTTCTCTTCAAAGCTGTCGTGAAACTTTTCCGGCTCGAACTTGCCGGAGAGGGCCTCGATCAGTTGGTGCGCAATCTTGAGTTCGGCATCCTTCAGTTCCACCTCGGGACGGCCGAAGTTGTCAAGCTTTCGCACCTCCTCCTGGTAATACATGGTGTGCAGCATGAGGCCGCCTTCGTAAGGACGCACGAAGACCGTGTACTCCCGATTGTGCATGGTGAGCTTGGCGATGGCGACGTAGCTGGTCTCTTCCAGCGCGCGTGCCAGCAAGGCGTACGGCTTGCGTCCGGCCTCTTCCGGCACCATGAAGTAGGAGGACTCGAAGTAAATCGGGTCGACTTCCTCGGACTTCACGAATTCGAGGATCTCCATCGCCTTGGCGGTCTTGGGTTCGAGTTTCTTGATCTCCTCCGGCTCGACGATGACGTACTCGCCTTTGCGATATTCGTAGCCCTTCACGATTTCGCTGCGCTCTACTACGCGCTCGTCGTGCGGACACCAGAGCTGCTGCTTGATGCGCGTGTTGTCGTCACGGTGCAGCATGTGAAACGAGATGTGGTTACCGCGCGCGCCGGAAAACAACCGCACCGGCATGGAGATGAGTCCGAACGTCAAATAACCCGACCAGACAGAAGCCGCCATAGTTCACCATTTCGCCCTGAAAGTTGTGCAAGTACCCCGGCACAGCATGGGCCACACGGCCCCGATTGTCAAGGCCCTCGTGCTGCCAAGCCGTTCCATCCGCTCGATTTGTGGGATGCTCCGCCCCTGGGATGGGGCTGTGCGGTAAAGCTCGACCAGGCGCAGCTGAGGCATGCGATACTGGCGAAAGTGCACATGACAAGTTTCTTCGAAGCAAGGGGCCTTCCCGCGGTGGTCGTCGCCATCGGATTTGCTCTGGTGGCGCGAGCCATGGGAGCGGTGACCGACGGCGGCGCTCTGGTTGGCGTTCTGGTGGCGTTTGTGCTGATGCTCGCCTCCGGACTCGCCGGGTTGGTCCCGCTGGCGGCGGTGTTCGTCCTGACCGTGGTGACAACGCGTTGGGGCTACGAGCGCAAGCAGCGTCTCGGCGTGGCCGAGCGGCGGCGCGGACGCACCGCCTCGCAGATTCTCGCCAACCTGGGCGCGGCGGCAATTTGCGCTTTGCCGGCGATCTGGTTTCCTCGCTTCAGCGAGGTTTTACTGCTGGCGTCGATGGCGGCGCTGGCCGAAGCCTCGGCTGACACGGTCTCCAGCGAAGTAGGACAGGCGACCGCGGACCAAGCCTACTTGATCACCGGCCTTCGTCCGGCCGCCATCGGCACCAACGGCGCCATCAGCGTCGAGGGCACGCTGAGCGGATGCATTGCCGCTTCGATTGTGGCGTGGGTCGGCGCTTTCTCCGGCATCGTGCCCTGGCACTGGACGCCGATCATAGCGATTGCGGGCATCGCGGGCATGCTTCTCGACAGCGTTCTGGGTGCGACCTGGGAGAACGCCGGCAAGATGGGCAACGACTCGGTGAATTTTGTAAGCACGGTGTTTGCCGCAGACTTGGCGCTGGTGGCAGGGATGGTCATGGAGAGGCTTGGAACGTGACCGGCCGAGGTATTTGAGCGTCGGCCTGACCGCCGCTTGCCCGTCGTGTTAGCTTGTTAAGCTCACAAAATCTCGGAGCTGCGCTTGTTACGACCTAAACTCTTCGTCGCCGCTTTTCTCATCGCTGTCGCCGCTTCTGCCGCCGCCCAGCAATACGACACCCTCATCCGGAACGGTCGCGTCGTGGATGGCAGCGGCAACCCGTGGATTTACGCCGATGTCGGCATCATGGGCGACCGCATCGCATTCGTCGGCAAAGCCGCGCCCAGCGTTACCGCCAAGCGCACCATCGACGCCACCGGGCTGATCGTGGCCCCCGGCTTCATTGACATGCTTGGCCAGTCGGAGGTGAACCTGCTCATCGACAAGCAGGCAGTCAGCAAGCTGACCCAGGGCATCACCACCGAAATCACCGGCGAAGGCGATTCGGTGGCGCCGACCAACGAGAAGCTCAATCAGGAGCACGCTGATTTTCTTCAGCACTACCACCTTACCGTCGACTGGCAATCGCTGGAGGAGTACTTCGAGCGCCTGACGAAGCAAGGCAGCGGCATCAACCTAGCAACCTATGTCGGTTCGGCGCAGGTGCGTCACGTGGTCATCGGCACGGCGGACCGGGCGCCCACTCCGCAAGAGCTGAAGGAAATGGAAATCATGGTGGACGACGCCATGAGCGACGGCGCGATGGGAATCTCCAGCGCGCTGATCTACTCGCCCGGCTCCTACGCCAAAACCGATGAACTGATCGCGCTGGCGAAGGCAGCGGCCAATAAGGGCGGCATCTACGCTTCGCACATTCGCAACGAAAGCGATGCGGAGATGGACGCTTTGCAGGAGGCTTTCCGCATCGGGCGCGAAGCCAATATTCCGGTGGAGATTTTCCATCTGAAGTGCGCCGGTAAGCAGAACTGGGGCAAGATGCCGCAGGTCATCGCTGCGATTGAACAGGCGCGCGCCAGCGGAGTGGATGTGACCGCCGACCAGTATCCCTACACCGGTGCTGCGACCTCGCTGGGCGCGGTCATTCCGCCGCAGTATCACGCGGGCGGGCCGGACGAATTCGTGAAGCGGCTTAAGGACCCGGCGGTGCGCGAGCGGATTCGCAAGGAGGTCGAGGCCCCGAGTACGACGTTCGAGAACCTTTGGCAGGGCGCGGGCGGCGCAGACGGCGTGCTGGTGATCTCGGTATTGAATCCTGATCTGCGCAAGTATGAAGGCAAGACGGTGGCGCAGATCGGCAAGATGGAAAACAAGGACCCGCTCGACGCGCTAATGGACCTGGTCATCGCCGACCGCGACAACACCGGCGCGGTGTATTTCCTGATGAGCGAGGACGACGTGAAGCTGGCCATGCGCCAGCCCTGGGTGAGCGTGGGCACCGACTACGGCGCGGTCAGCCCGACCGGGCCACTGGGCGAATCGAAGTCGCACCCGCGTGCCTACGGCAGCTTCGCGCGCATTCTGGGCAAGTACGTGCGCGACGAGCACAATCTGCGGCTGGAGGATGCCATCCGCAAGTTCACCTCGCTGCCCGCGCAGCGCGAGAAACTTGATCATCGCGGCTCTGCTGCGTACCGACTACTTCGCCGACATCACGATCTTCGATCCCGCGAAAGTGCGCGACACCGCGACTTTCGACGATCCCAACCGGCCGTCGGTCGGATTCGAGTATGTCTTCGTGAATGGCGTCCTTTCGCTGGAGCACGACAAAGTCACCGGACAACTCGGCGGGCGTCCGCTGCGCGGCCCTGGGTACATGATGCGAGATTATGTTCCCGAAGGGCTGCCGGTGCGGGGCAAGGTGCAGGGCGTGGTGACCGACGAGGGCGGCTGGCCGCTGCCCCGGGCCACCGTCACGCTGAGCGACGCGAGCGGAAACGCCCTGGCAACTGCAACCTCGAAGAAAGACGGGCGCTATGAATTCGTGCTGGAGAATCCTTGCAAAGGCTGTTCGGTGAAGGCGGAACGGATGGGCTTCACATCGCAGCAGAAATCAGGAGTGGATTACAACGGCTCGAACTCGCTCTGGTTCGGGTTTGCGTTGCAACGAAGCAACTAGCAGCTGGCGACTGGTGTTTACGATTGGTGGATGCTCGCGACTTCCTTGATGGGATACTGTAGGCTCAAAGATAATTGTTAAGCGCGGAGCGCCAGTTGCTAACCGCCGGCCTCGCAGGAACGTCACTTTGTTTATAGCTTCTCATGGTTAGCTGGAAGACAATTGCGATAGGTTGTGGTCTGGCGCTGGCGCTGTTCCTGTTTGCGCAACACGAATCTCTTATGCTCAATCAAAGTGTTTATGGTACGGTCATCGACCTGACGCACGGCCTCAACGACCATTCGCCGAACTGGGAGGGCACCGAGAAGTCGCCCTTCGCGGCAAAGCAGCTCGGCAACATCGACCGCGATGGATACTATTCCCGCATCTTCACTACGCAGGAGCACTACGGCACCCACCTCGACGCCCCGGCGCATTTCGCCAAAGGCATGTGGACGGTGGACCAGATTCCGCCCGAGCGCCTGGTGCGGCCACTGGTGGTCCTCGATGTCCGCGCCAAGGTGAAGAATGATCCTGACTACGAAGTAAGCGTTCAGGATGTGGCCGATTGGGAGAGCGCGCACGGCCCGGTTCCGAGCGGAGCCGTGGTGGTGGCTTACACGGGTTGGGACGCGCGCTGGCATTCGCAGACGGAGTTCCAGAATCTGGGCAGCGATCGGCTGCCACATTTTCCCGGCTTCTCCGTCGAGACCGCGAAGTTTCTGGTGAAGACGCGGGAGGTGGTGGGACTCGGCATTGACACCTTGAGCGTGGATGTCGGGGCAACCACCGGTTATCCCGTGCACCAGTTCACCTCGAAGGCGAGCGTCTACCAGTTGGAGAATGTCGCCAACCTCGCGCTGGTGCCGCCGTCCGGAGCGACCGTGGTAGTGGCGCCCATCAAGCTGGAGGACGGCTCCGGCGGCCCGGTACGGCTACTGGCCCTGGTCAAGTAACGCCTGCTATCCCTTTTTCTTATTTGCTGCTCTTCCCCGCTGCCGTCCCGAGAGCAAACATAGGATAAGCTGGAAGTGACGTTGGAGCGGAGTGGATGATGAACTTTCCGGTACTTCTTTTCTTCCCCTCGGTGTTCATCCTGTGGCTCGCGGCTCAGTACGGAGCCCGCTTACGTAAGAACCGGCCCGTGGACGAGGGTGAGCGGGAAGATTTTAACGTGATTCAGGCGGCTACTCTGACGCTGCTAGGCCTCATCATTGGATTCAGTTTTTCGATGGCCATCGGCCGCTACGATCAGCGCAAGAATTACGAAGAGGCGGAGGCCAATGCGATTGGCACGGAGTACGTACGGGCGGGGCTGTTGCCTGCCAGCGATGCGGCGAAGGTGCGCGCCCAGCTCACAAAGTATCTCGATTTGCGCATTTTGTTCTACCGCACCCGCTGGGAGAGCGAGCTTCGGCAGATCAATGCCGACACCGCACAACTGCAGGAGGAGATGTGGTCTGCGGTAGAGGCCCCCGGCCTGGCGCAACCTACCCCAGTGATGGCCCTGGTAGTCGCGGGCATGAACGACGTATTGAACTCGCAAGGATATACCCAGGCGGCATGGTGGAACCGCATTCCGGTTTCGGCGTGGGGTCTACTGATTATCACTGCCATCTGCTGCAATATCCTGGTGGGCTACGGCGCGCGTGGCGGGGGGCACAAAACCCGGCTGCTCACGGTGCTGCCCATTGTCGTCTCCATCTCGTTTCTTCTGATAGCAGACATTGACAGCCCGCGTGGCGGGCTCATTCACGTGGCTCCGCAGAATCTCGCCGCCCTGTATCAGTCGCTGCACAAATGACCCAGCCCGAACCCGCTGGCCGGCAGGCGAAGTTCGGGACTCAGAAACGCGGATCGCTCCACTCCGCCGCCCTGCGGTCGGGATGGCAGGCTCTGGAGGCCCTAGGGTTTGATGGCCGGCAGTTGCGAGGCAATCTGCACGTTGAACAGGCTGTCCAGGCGGCGATCCAGTTGCATGAAGAGGGCCGCCTTGGTCCCGGGCAAGACTTGCTCGAACTTCGGCAGATATTGCATTCGCAAGCTGATGATGGTCTGGTCGGCCTGGGCCAGCAGGTTGACCATGCTGTCGGCTTCCTCGGGCGTCATGGTCTTATAGACCTTGGCGTATTGCTTGATGAGCCCGAAGCGGGTGTCGTTGACCTTGCGAACTTCGGCGGCATACTGATCGTAGAGCGGCCAGAAAGCTGCGGCCTCGCTGTCGGTCAGTTGCATGTTCTTGGTGATGATCTTTTTGGACTCGGCCTGAAGGTTCTGGCGCAGCAGGGCAACGTCCTTGTCGTTCACCGTGGGCAACGGAGTGCTGTAGGTCTGGGCCGGCAGCGGGCTGCTTTGCAGCAGCAGTGCGCCCGCTAACAGCAGGGAGGCGGCAATCGATCGGTTGAACATAAATTCTCCTCGGCGCACGCTGGAGATGAGCCTCCTCTCGCAACTGCCCCGCCCTAGCCGAAACCAGGCTAAAACGGGGCACCCAGCAGCCACAGGCGCTCTTCTAGAGACGCGGCTCCCTACTGTTGCACCATGGGAATCATGGACGCCAGTTGCAGGTCGATCAGCAGGGCGAGCCGGCGGTCGATCTGAAAGAACAGAGCGGCCTTCTTGCCCGGCAGGACCGCCTCAAACTTAGGCATCCATTGCATGCGCAGGTTGACCAGATCCTGGTCGGTGGCCGCCCAGCGCTTGATGAGGCTCTTGGCCTGGGCATCGGTCATGGTGTCGTAGCTCTGGGCGTATTCCTTGACCAGCGCTACGCGAGTGTCTCCAATCTTCGTGGTGGCGGCGGTGTAGGCGTCATAGACCGGCCAGAACTTAGTGGCCTCGGTGTCGGTCAGTTGCATGTTGGCGGCGATGAGCTGCTTCTTCTGCGAGCGGATATCCTCACGCAACAACTGGATGTCCTTATCGGTCACCGTCGGGGTGGAAGCCGCCGGCTGCGATGGTTGCGAGTTCTGCGCGAAAGTGGCGCTCGGCAGAATGAGTGCACCAGCCAGAACCAGCATTGCGGTAATCGTCTTCTTCAACATTTGCTCTCCTAATGAGGGTTATTTTATTCCGAACTATGATTGGTTTTGGATTGCCAGGACATGACCTCCAGCGCCACTAATCGGGCGATGAGGACTGCGAGGTAAAGTTGCCCGGCCATTGCCTCTCCCATCGCCAGGGAACGTGCGATGGGTCGCACCGGGGTGATGTCTCCGTATCCCACGGTGCTGAGGGTCACGAAGCTGAAGTAAATCCAGTCGCTCACGCCGGTCATCTGGCCGCCCGTATAGTTGAAGGACCCCGGATGCACCAGCTCTGCGAGATGGTAAGCGTGGGCCCAGCCGATGCCGAACAGCAGATAGACCGCGATGGCACCTTGAATGCGGTTGGGGGTAACTGGTCCTGTGCTTAAGACCTCCGTGAGCAGGACCCACATAATCACCAAAATGGCCGCCAGGGACCAGATGATGGCCCAAATCTGCATGGTACGGCTTGGGGTCAAGAGCGCCATCCAGCGCATGGCGAGGGTGACGCTTCCCACAAAGCCGGCCAGTGCGAGTAGCCAGCGCCTGCCCCAGGCGACCGCAACCCCGGAAATCAGGAGCAGCGAAAAAGCAACATCGGAGTACAGCACAGTGTCGTCCCGCCCGAATCCCAAGGAAGGCAGAACGAAGCCGACCGCGACCAACAGCGCCAGGAAAAACGACAGGTTGGCCTGCGACTGCCAGCTCTCTTTGATGAGAGCGCGGGCCTTCTCGCGAACAGCACCGCGGTTCGTGTGTCTGCCGGTTGCGGGCATGGAGCCTCGTTTAGGTTTGTGCCAGACGCTTGGCCGCGAGACTGAGCATCAGGCGCGTCATTCCAGTGAAGATCATGCTGATTCCCACCAGCGTGCCGATCACCCACAACGAGCTGGAAGGCCATTGCCGCCAAACCAGCAAGCCCAGAATGAGGGTGACGATGCCGTCGAACAGGATCCAGCCCGATCCCGCAAAATGGCGGCTCTTGAAGTAGGCGACAAGATCGAAAACGCCCTCGACCACGAAGAAGATGGCCAGGGCAAAAGTGAATGCGGCGACCCCGAGCAAGGGATGCAGTAGGAAATAAAGACCGACGATGAGATAGAGGACCGCGACCAGCAACTTCCACAGGACGTGTCCCACGCCGTGGGATTGAAAGGCGTGGATGAACTGGAATCCGCCGCTGAAGACGATGAGCCAGGCGATGACGACGACCACGCCCCAGGAGGTGGCGAACGGTAGTGCAATAGCCAGGAAACCAAAGACGATGAGAAGAATGGACCAGACAATCGACTTTCCCGAACCCAAACCGGAAATCGCTGCTTCCGCCATGCGGTGAATCCTCCTGCCGTTTGGCTTTGTTGCTGACAGCTACCGCATTACGACTCGCGAGCCGGGCAATCGCGCAAAACGGTCGCCAACATACTAGCAGCCGGGTCCAAGCCCGGCGATGCATTTTCGTAGAACGCGGAACCGGGTCCCGGCCATCGGAAGCGTAAAGCAGCCATCCTGGCGGCTTTACGTCCGAACACACCTGGGCGGAAGGCGGTCCATCGCGAACCGCCCGCCCGCCCGCCAGATTCCTACGGGTCTATGTTCCAGCGATGCCCTTGTTCTGCAACACCCGAACGACGACCCGGCGGTTCTCCGCCTGGCCTTCCGTGGTGTTGTCAGGAGCCACCTGATCGGCGGTGCCCATCGCTCCTGGAGCCAACATGTTGGTCAGCGGAATGCCGCCCTGCTGTTCCAGGATGTCGATGACGTTGCTGGCGCGCTCCTGGCTCAGCTTCTGGTTGAGCGCCGCCGAACCTACCTTCGAGGCATAGCCCTGCACCTGGATCATGTAACCGTTGACCGTCTGGGCCTTCTTGCACAGGGCCAGCAACTTGGGCGTGTACTGCGGATCTACCTTCACCTGTCCGTTGGCGAAGTACACCTCCACTTCATCCCAGATGTTGTAGTCCCCCAGCTCGCCAAAGCGCTTGTTGACGGCGGCAATGGCAGCCTTTTCCTTCGCGATTTCGGCCGCGTGCTTCGCCTGCTCCGCGTCTGTCGCCTGGATCTGGGCCTCTTGCTGCTGGAGTTTTGCCTGCTCCTGCGCGATTTCCTGCTTCTGCTGCTGGGTTTGCTGTTCCACCGGAGCTACGCCGGCTTGAATGTCGGTCGCAGTCTGGAGCGACTTGCTGTTGAACTTGACAGTGTCGGCTACAAGCTGGTTCTGGCCGTTATAGCTTCCTTTTACCTGCACCGACAGCCCGGGTACGAGCGCGGTTACGCCCATCTGCTTCCTGCGCGCGCGGAATACGCCCGATACGTCTTCCACCTGGGTGTCGCCATTGAGAAGGACAACCACGTTGCCCGAGTCTTGAGTCTGGACGGTCATGGTGGCGCCGCTGCGGCCGTTAATTACGCCCTGGATCTGAGCACTCTGCGCCGCGGCCGTGCCGCACAGTAGAAGAGCCATGGAAAGGGTTACGACAAACGCAATTCCGGTGAATCGACTTCGGTTCATGAACTTCTCTCCTTGATTTTGCTGTCATGCTGCTCAGGCGATACCTGCTCGAGCTCAGGCTACAAAAAAACAAACTTTCCGCGCGCCGCCAGCGGACTGAAACCGCCTGGGTTCGGGCGCGAGACTGAAGAATGCCCAGCCTTCGACAGGCAACGACCCTTAATTGATGTTAGTGTCACCCAGCGTACCTGCATACTGGCAAAAGTAGCAGCGCCGCCAAAAAACCTTTTATGTGGGTGCATTGTTATTCCACACTACATGCGGGTGGCAGGTCAACCGGATCGGCTTCTGCGAGCGGTGCCCAGGGAGACGCGCGGTACAATCGCTTCCCAGGAGAACACGACATGACCAGCAGCGACTTACTTAAGATGTACGAATTCAGCTACGGGGCCCTCAACCGCAATCTTGATGGCATTACTCACGAAGAAAGCCTGTTCAGTCCGGAGCCAGCCGGCAATTGCATCAACTGGGTCCTGGGTCACGTGGTCACGGCGCGCGGTACAGTGCTGACGCTGGCCGGTGGCTCGCCGGTCTTGAGCGGTGATGCGGCGGCGCCTTATCGCCGGGGATCGGAGCCGATTCAGGGCGGCGACCAAGTGCTCGACCTGGGAACGCTTCGCGGCATGCTGGCCGACTCGCAGCAGCAACTGATTCCGGCGCTGGCCGAGATCTCCGAGGAGACGCTGCGTCTTCCGGTGCCGGAGCCGCTGCGCCGTCCGCCGCTGATGGGCTCCATCGAAGAGGCGCTCGTCCGGCTGGCCTTTCACGAAGGCTATCACAACGGACAGATTGGATTGTTGCGGCGACTGGCGGGCAAGGCGGGGGCGATCGCGTAGGACCGGCAAGCCAGCTCAGGGCATGCACCGGCGCTCGATATAAAGAGCAGCAGTTCGTCTTACAGCGAGCCCAGCCGCAGGTTCCACGGCGTAATTCGGCTCAGGCGGAGAAGGTCTTTTCCTGTCCAGGGATCGGCCGAAAGCCGATCGACAATTTCATTGGGCGTCTCAGCCCGCACAATTAACAGAACGTCCGGGGTGCCCTCCAAGGGTCCGCCGAGAACGACGAACTCTTCCTTCGCAAGAGCGTTCATAAACGAGGCATGAGCGTCCCAGCCCTCCTGGGACTCCAGGGGAAGCGATGCCTGCCATGCGGGGCCGAGGCTGCGAATCACTGCGAACAGTCGTTTCATACTGCTGCTGCCTCACCGGTTGGTTTTCAGCATCTGTTCCGCGTGTTTCAGCGACGTATCGGTCAGCTTGGCGCCGCTCATCATGCGGGCGATCTCGCGGGTGCGATCCTCGGCATCGAGCCGCCGCACCGAGGTCTTGGTCCGGCCTGCCGATTCCCGCTTCTCGATCAGGTAATGGTGGTCGGCGAACGAAGCTATCTGCGGCAGGTGCGTGACGCACAGCACCTGTTTGGTCCGTGAGAGCTGCTTCAACTTCTTGCCCACGGCCTCGGCGGCGCGACCTCCGATGCCGCTATCGATCTCGTCGAAGACCAGGGTCCTTTGCGATCAACCGCCGCGCGCGCCATTGTGCTTGCTTCGGCTCGCCTGGCCCGCTTCAACCGTGGTCTTTAGCGCCAGCATCACGCGCGAAAGTTCGCCGCCGGAGGCGATTGCCTCCACCGGCCCCAACGGCTCGCCCGGATTGGCGGAGATCAGATACTGGACCTGGTCGAAGCCGCGGGCGCTCCAGTTCCCTTCCTCGTCGGAACCGCTGACCTCGACCTTGAAGCGTGCCTTCATGGCGAGCTCGTTGATTTCGCTTTCCACGAGCTTCTCCAGCTTGCGCGCCGCTTCGTAGCGCCGGCGCGAGAGGCTGCGGGCTTCGTCAAGATACCTGGCAGCTGCTTTGGCCAACTCGATGCGCAGCCCGCGCAGGACCTCGTCCTTGTTCTCCATCTCGTTGAGCTTGCGCTCCAGGTCGTCGCACAGCGCAATGACGTCTTCCAGCCTGGGGCCGTATTTCCGTTTCAGCTTGTCGAGCACGGCCAGGCGGTCTTCGACTTCGGCCAGACGCTCGGGGGAGGCCTCAATGCCAGCCGCGTAGTCGCGCAGGGTTTGTCCCAGGTCTTCGATGGTAATGCGCGCCGATTCCAGCTCAGTTAATCGATCGCGAAACTTTGTGTCGAAGCGCGATAACTCTTCGATCTGCCGTAACGCAGCGCGGATAGACGCCGCCGCCGAAGCGTTGTTCTCATAAAGCGCGTCATAAGCGGCCATGGCCGCGCCGTAAACCCGCTCCGAGTTGGCCAGCACCCGCTTCTCGGCCTCGAGTTTTGCGTCCTCTTCAGGTTGCAAACGAGCGTCGGAGATTTCTTTCCTCTGATAGTTCCACAAATCCAGCAGCCGCAGGCGGTCGTGTTCGTCGCGCTCGAGATCGGCGATGCGCTGCCGGACCTGGTTCCAGGAATCGAACGCGGATGACACCGCAGCGCCCTCAACGCAGGCAAACGAATCCAGCAGGGTCAGGCGCGACCCGGCATCGAAGGCCAGCACCGCTTCGTTCTGGGCATGGATGACGGCCAGATGGGGCGCGAGTTGCCGCAGAACCGTGACCGTTGCCGGCTGATTGTTTACGAAGACCCGTCCTTTGCCGCCGGCCGCGACCTCACGGCGGAGAATGAGCGGGCCGTCTTTGGGGATCGGAATCGAGTCCGTGGGATTCCAGCAGTGCGTTGAGGGCGGGCGACTCCACTTCAAAGACTGCCGAAACTACAGCTTTCTCCGTGCCATGGCGAATTGCGTCGGTGGAAGCCTTGTCGCCCAGCAGGAGCGCAAGCGCGTCGATGAGAATGGATTTTCCGGCGCCGGTTTCGCCGGTCAACAGGTTGAGGCCGGAGGCGAACTCAACGGCAACGTTGTCAATGACCGCGTAGTTTTCGACCCGCAGTTCCAGCAGCACGTGCGTTCCCGACTCGCCGAAGTTATGCGCAGTGTAGCACGAGGAAATCACCAGCCGTGCGCCGTCGCGCTCCGGCAGATTTCCACAGCTTTCTTCGGGGCAATGCCACTGGCCGGGCAACTAGCGGTTGTGCGGCCCTCCGCGGAAGAGTAAAGTTTCGCTGTTCAGGTATCCGAATCGGGAAAGTCCGTGGCCTCCCAGCGCCGATCCAGCCGCGACTACAAGTAGAATTGAGGCAGCGCCGTGATAGAGAGATTCGGCGTCAGGAATGTTAATAACGTTAGAGTAGGACATCCCTACATGGACAAGTTTGTCATCCGCGGCGGCAACCCGCTGCTGGGCACGGTGCGGATCAGCGGCGCGAAAAATGCCGCCCTGCCGGCGATGGCCGCGGCGCTGCTCACGGAAGAGCCGGTGATCCTGGAGAACGTTCCACAGGTGCGCGACATCGAAACCGAGCGCAAGCTGCTGGCGGCCATGGGCGCCGAGGTCGAACTGGGTTACGGGCGCGCGCAGCATCGCACCACCATCTGCTGCCGCGATCTGGTGAATGCCGAGGCTTCATACGAATTGGTCAAGACCATGCGCGCCTCCACCCTGGTGCTGGGGCCGCTGGTGGCCCGCATGAAAGAGGCCCGGGTTTCCCTGCCGGGAGGATGCGCCATCGGCGCGCGCCCCATCGATCTGCACATCAAAGGCCTGGAGAAGCTGGGCGCACAGATTTCGCAGGAACACGGCTACATTGAGGCTCGTGCCGAGCGGCTCAAGGGAGCGCGCGTGGTCTTCGAAAGAATCACGGTGACGGGCACGGAAGACCTGCTGATGGCGGCCACGCTGGCGGAAGGAGAGACTGTCCTGGAGAACTGCGCGCGCGAGCCGGAAGTGGCCGACCTGGCGGCGCTGCTCAACAAGATGGGGGCACGCATCGAGGGCGCCGGAACTCATCGGATCAAGGTGCAGGGTGTGGAGAAACTGCATGGCGCGCGGCATCGCATCATTCCCGACCGCATCGAGGCGGGCACGTTCGTCGTCGCCGCTGCGCTGACCGGCGGCGACTTGCTGGTGTCAAACTGCGAGCCGCTCCATCTGGAAGTGCTGCTGCAAAAGCTGGAGGAGTGCGGGGTGGACGTGCGCATCAGCCCCGACTCGGTGCGGGTCATGAGCGATCGGCCGATCAAGAGCGCGGATGTGAGTACCGAAGAATATCCCGGCTTCCCCACCGACATGCAGGCGCAGTACATGGCGCTGGCCACGCAGGCCGAGGGCACCAGCATCGTCACCGAGAACATCTTCGAGAACCGCTTCATGCATGCCCAGGAGCTGGTGCGCATGGGAGCGAATGTCAAGATCGAAGGCAACCGGGCGGTGGTGCGGGGACGGACTCCCTTGAGCGCGGCGGCGGTGCAAGCCAGCGATCTGCGCGCTTCGGCTTCGCTGGTGCTGGCGGCGCTGGTGGCCGACGGAGAAACCATCATCGACCGGGTCTACCACATCGACCGCGGCTACGAGCGCATCGAAGAAAAGCTGCGCGGGGTGGGAGCGCAGATCCGCCGCATCGGAGAACTTCTGCCGAAGCGCGCTGCCGTGCCGGGAGTGGCGGTGTAGGAAAGGCCGCGGTTCGCTAATCCGCCACCTGTTTCTCTTCGGCTTCGGGAGCGGCCTCGGCTTCCGCAGCGGGCTCCGGCTTCGCTTCCGGGGCCGCTGCAGCGGCGCGGGACGGTGGCTTCGCATGGGCCTTCTTCTCGAATTGACCAATGTGCCAGATTTCGCGCGCGTATTCCGTTACCGTGCGATCGCTGGAAAACCTGCCGATGCGAGCGACATTCAGGATGGCCTTGCGCCACCACAGCTCCTCGTTCAGGTATTCCCCGTCGATCAAAGTTTGCATCTCGACGTAGGCGGGAAAATCGGCGATGTGGTAGTAGCGGTCGCCGCGATGTACCAGTTCATCGAAGATCCAGCGAAACAAACCAGGTTCATTGGGGCAGAAGCGGTCGGAGGCCAGCGCGTCCATCACCTCGTGCACGGCCACATCGTTGTCGTAACGATCACGCGGATTGTAGGAGCTTTTCTCCTGCATCTCGCGAATCTCTTCCGCGCGCAGACCGAAAATGTAGATGTTGTCCTCGCCCACTTCTTCGGCGATTTCGATGTTCGCTCCATCGTAGGTCCCGATCGTGAGCGCGCCATTCATCGCCAGCTTCATGTTGCCGGTGCCGGACGCTTCCATCCCTGCCATCGATATCTGCTCGCTAAGATCGGCGGCCGGCATGATCACCTGCGCCAGGGACACGCGATAGTCGGGAAGAAACGCGACTTTAATTAAGTCTTTCACCTTCTCGTCGGTGTTCACCACGTCGGCCACGCTATGGATGAGCTTGATGATCTGCTTGGCGGCCCAGTATCCCGGCGCGGCCTTGCCGGCGAAGAGATAGGTGCGCGCCACCGGTGGCATCTCGCCCCGCTCCACGATACCGAGGTAGTCGTGGATGATGTGCATCACGTTCAACAGTTGCCGCTTGTATTCGTGAATGCGCTTGATCTGGACATCGAACAGCGAGTCCGGATCGACCACCACGCCCGTGAGCTCCTGGATGACCCCGGCCAGCTTCAGTTTGTTCTGACGTTTTACTTCCTTGAATGCGTCGCGGAACTCCGGCTCCTCGACATAGGGTTCCAGGTCGCGCAGGCGGTTGAGGTCGGTGATCCACCGGTTCTCATCGAGCATACGGCCGATCAGGTCGGTGAGCCCGGGATTGGCCAGCAGCAGCCAGCGGCGGGGCGCAACGCCATTCGTCTTATTGTTGAACTTTTCCGGCCAAATCTTTGCAAACTCAGGCACTAGCGATGTCTTGAGCAATTCGCTGTGGAGCTTGGAGACGCCATTCACCGAGTGTGTTCCGACAATGCACAGGTTGGCCATGCGTACCTGCTTCTCGTAGCCTTCTTCGATGATCGAGACCTTACGCCGGCTTTCCTCGTCGAGGTGATAGCTGTTTTGCGCCTGGTCGAGAAACTTCTCATTGATGGTGTAAATGATCTGCATGTGGCGCGGCAGGACCTTTTCCATCAGCGGCACCGACCATTTTTCCAGCGCCTCGGGCAGCAGAGTGTGGTTGGTATAGGCCAGCGTCTGCTGGGTAATGTCCCAGGCTTTTTCCCACGGCAGGCCGCGCAGGTCTGTCAGCACGCGCATCAACTCGGCCACCGCCAGGCTGGGATGAGTGTCGTTCATCTGGATGGCAACCTTCGACGGCAGCAGCTCCAGATTGGAGTGCTGCTGGGTGAAGCGACGCATCAGGTCGCCGATGGCGCAGGCCACCAGAAAGTATTCCTGCACCAGTCGCAGTTCCTTGCCGCTCATGACCGAGTCGGAGGGATAGAGCACGCGGGTAATATTTTCCGAAGCGATCTTCTGCTCGATGGCGCGAATGTAATCGCCGCGATTGAATATCTCGATGTCGAAGTCTTCCGAGGCGCGGGCGGTAAACAGCCGCAGCCAGTTGACCGTTTGTCCCAGGTAACCGACGCTGGGCATGTCCGTGGGTATGCCAAGAATGATTTTGGGAGTCACCCAGACCTGAACCGTACTTCCTGCGGCATCCTGCTGCGCCTCCATGCGGCCGTACATCGGGATGCTGACCGCTTCTTCCGGATGCTCAATCTGGAAAGGAGTACCGTTGGCCTTCCAGCGATCGGGTTTCTCGCGCTGGAAGCCGTTGACGATCTCCTGCCGGAACAGGCCGTACTCGTAATCGATACCGTAGCCGAAGCCCGCCATTCCGTGGGTCGCCATCGACTCCAGGAAGCAGGCCGCCAGGCGGCCCAAGCCACCGTTCCCCAGACCGGCGTCGATCTCGCTATCCATCACGTCATCCAGGTTGATCCCGAAGCTGGCCAGCACCTCGCGACAGAGTTCCTCCAGACGCAGGTTGGACAGATTGTTGCCCAGCAGGCGCCCCATCAGCCATTCCATCGACAGGTAGTACAGCTTCTTGCAGTCCTTGCGACGGTAGCGCGACTCGGTCTCCAACATGCGGTCCACGATGCGATCGCGAATGGCCAGCGACACCGGCTTTAGATAGTCCGCCGGCGTCAGCTCCGACATCGGTCGAACCAGCGTGTAGCGAATGTGCCGCAGGATGGCCTGGCGCAGGACCTCGGAAGGAGACTGCGCAAGAAACGCAGGGGATGCCAACGGGAAATCAGGTTCGTCTGTCTCGGAACTACGCGCACCCGGAGGGCTGCCACCCTGCTTGCGAACGGGCTTGGCAGAGGGATGGTCGTCGTGGGGAATTGGGCTGTCCTCACCCGAACCGGTCGAATTGGACTCGTCTACGATAGCCGCGCAACCCCGCCCCGACTCCTTGCCATTCTAATGCATCTCTCTGCTTGGGGAACACCAGACTTGCAACCGGTTGCACCTGAGCAACTTAGGCATGGAGCCAAAAAGAGGAAGGTGGCTTCGGTTGCGGCGTTCATTTGTCGTCGGCTTCGCCATGCTTTGGCAGCTCGGCCGGAAACACGGTGTGCCTCGCCGCCGGCATGGGAACGTTGCCCTTGGCGGCGCGCCACAGGATCGCGTTCAGAACGGTGCTATCCGCAGCATCCGCTACCGAAAAATTGAGCTTTGCCGACTGCTTCGCTCCGGGCGCATTGGCGGCATTCGCCTGGTAGATCGTTCCGTTGTCGCGGTTGCGGTAGTCCGCCTTGAAGGCGGGCTGGGTGCCTGCGCCCGCAAATAAAGGCGCCATCACGGCGGCATGGGCGTCATTATTGTTCATGGGCGGCAGCCCCAGCAGGGTCTCCATGGTATGAATCAGGTTGACGGTGGTGTAGAACCGATGGTCCACCGCGGGCTGCTGCGGCGTTCCCGGTGAATACTTGCTGATGACCAGCGCGATGCTGCGGTGAGCGTCCACGTGATCGGCGCCGTTCTGCGCGTCATCCTCGAGCACGAAGATCGCGGTGTCGTCCCAGTACGGGCTGTGCGAGACGGCCTCGACCACGCGGCCCACTGCGAGGTCGTTGTCGGCGACCGCGGCGTTCGGCGTCGGCGATCCCGGACGCGTGCCCGCGGTGTGATCGTTGGGCAAACGGAGCAGTACGAACTGGGGCAACGCTTCGCCTGTCCCAGTCTGCCGCGCCCGCACAAACCCGGAAAACTCGCGCAGGAATTCATCGGCGCGAAACTGTTCGGGAAACTCGACCTTGAAGTCCGCATAGTTCGGGTCGAAGTGGCCGCGCAATTCCGGCTTGGTGGGCGTGTCGTAGGCCATCAGCGGAATCGCATATTTGTACGGGCTCTTGCCTCCACCCAGCCTGTCGGGAAGGTCTTCTCCGGGCTTGATCTCCTTGCGTGCGCAATCCGGCGGATGTCCCGTTGGGGCTCCACTGGATTCCGGACTGTTTTGCGGCAGGTCCTGGCACCAGTGGGTCTCGACGAACTCGCCGTAATGACGGTATGTCAAGTTATGTCGCGCCAGGTTGCCCCACAGATAGCCGGTCGCCGGATCGTCCACGTCAGGGATGCCGAGCTCCATAGGAACAATGTCGCCCACAGTGCCCTCATAGTCGTAACTGCGCTCTTTGCCGCGATAGTCGATTTGCCAGGTCTTCTCGTTGTAATCGCTGGTGATGGCGGAAGTGGACCACACGTGTCCGTCACCGGAAACCTCACCGCTGTCGTAGAAGTTGTCGACGATGCCAAACTGTCGCGCCAAGGCATGCTGGTTGGGCGTAATGTCTTCGCCGTACATCACCAGCGATGGATCGCCATTGGCCTCGCCGATGTCGCCGAAGAGCTGATCGTAGGTGCGGTTCTCCTTGATGACGTAGATCACGTGACGGATGGGGTTTTCCACCCCAACGCTTGCAGAGCCGGCAGGCGTTGGGGGACCCGGGTCGCCGCCGCCCTGAAAAATGATCTCGCCGATGCGCCCTTCCATCTGATTGCTGCGCACCACCTCCTGCGTCAATGTCTCGCGTTGGCGCTCAGCTTCTTGCAAATCCAGGCGGGTAATCGAGCCGCGAATCAGCGATGCGATATACGGATGCTGCCGCTTTCCCGTATGCTTCGGGTTTTCCTGCCAGCCGGCATTCGGGCCGGTACCTTCACCCTTGCCGGTCGCGATCAGCAACTCATTCCCGTGGATGGCGAGCGCCGTCGGGTACCATTCCGTAGCAATGAAATAGGCAGCTCGTTGGCCGTCATCGCGGGTGGAGCGGCCCTTAAGGGCTGCGTCCAGCCCTGACCCTTCTTCCTTTGGGCCGGGCGGCTTCAGCCCGGCGGCACTCACGCCGATGTCGAACACCGCTACCGCATCGGACGACGCGTTCGCCACGTACAACTTGTCGCCTTCCGCCGACTGCGCCAGCGCGTTGGGATAGCTGCCACCGTAGGTTTGCCCCGGTAAGCGCGTATCGAGATACCGCTCGACCTTGCCGTCGGAGGTCGAGATCACCGCAACCGCGTCACGATTCGACACCGCCACATAGAGATGCTGGCCGTCCGGGCTCAGGAGCAGCGCCGTGGGATGGGACGACGGATCAATGTTGCTCTTCGGCGGCATCAGCGGGATTTGCCGCACAACCTTTCCGGAGCGCAAGTCCAGCTCCGCCACTTGCGACGCGTTCCACGTGGAACACCATGCCCGCGCGCCATCGCGGCTGGCAACCACGCCATACGGGAAGCTGGTTGGAACATACTTACCGGCGCTGAGATCGAAGCGCTGTAACACGCGGCCAGTTTTCGCATCCAGCAGCACGGCGTCGTCGGCCAGGTTCTCCGCGACCAGCAGCGCATCACCGCCTCCCGCTTTGACGACGGACAACCCGGCGGCATACGGGATGGCTTGGCCCGCGGCAACGCTCTTCGCGTAGTACGTGAACCGCTTTCCTTTCGGCAGAGTCACCAATGGCAGTTTCAGAAACCGCTCGGGTGCTAGCGCGCCGTTCTTCAGTTCATAGACCACGATTCCGTTCCCGGTATCGCCGCGTTCCTTGCCCTCGGGATCGGTCAATGAGGCCATCGAGGCATAGAGCTCGGCGCCATCGCTGCTCCACGCCAAACCCAGAAAATACGTTTGCCTGGCATCCAGCGCGAGGCGCGTGTCAGGAAAGTCGCGGAGCTGGTTGCTGGTCAGGTCAAGCAAGCCGATCGACTGCTGAGATTTGGACTCCGCCGTCCCGTAGCCATTGTTCAGAATCGCCAGATACTTACCGTCGGGGCTGAGAGCAATTGCGGTCGGAAGGCTGTTGGTGGGCTGCGACGAGCCCGGAACCGGCGTCAACAGCTTCTTGCTCGAAGGCAGCGGAATTTCCTTCTTCTGTGTGGAGGATTGCGCCCCGGCGGGCATAGCGGCCAGCACGAGCAGCAAGATGACAACCATTCGTTGACCCATCACCCGACACTCCTGCGAAAGTGTTCCAGGACCTGCGTCACTCCGTCTTCGATTGGTTCGTCGCCCATGACCACCACGTCGGCGTATTCAATGGTGGGACGCACGTAGCGCTCCGCCATGGGCGCAACGGTTGTTTCGTATTGTTCGATGACCGATTCCGCAGTGCGTCCGCGCTCCCGCACATCCCGGGCCTGCCGCCGCGCAAAGCAGGCCTCGTCATTCAGGTCGACATACACCTTTGTATCCAGCAATTCGCGTAATCCCGGCCAATACAGCGTAAACAGCCCTTCCACGATGAGGACCCTCGAGGCCTTCAGGGTCTCGGTCTTCTTAGTTCGCGAGTGTCTGGCGAAGTCATAGACGGGAAGCTGCACGGTTTCCCCATTTCGCAACCGCCCGACCTGCTCAATCAGCAGCTCGTGCTCCAGCGCTTCAGGCGAGTCGAAGTTCAACCGGGCGCGTTGCAGCATCGGAAGGTGCGAAAGGTCCCGGTAATAGCGGTCGATAGCAAGCACGTCGCCGTGCAGGGCGGCCTTGAGGTGCTTCGCCAGGTAGCTCTTCCCTGCTCCCGAAGGTCCGGCTATGCCGATGAGATAGGTCGCGGCGGACATCACAATATAGTAGCCCGCGACCCGGCCCCATGCGCGACAGCCCGGCTACTCGGAGGTGGAGCGGGCTTCCAGAGAACGGTCCATCCCCGGCACGACCGCCCGCAGCAGCGCGAGCAACCTGCCGCGCGCCCGCTCACCGGTTTCCAGCACCTCCTCATGGGTGATCTTCTCGCCGGTCATTCCCGCGGCCGTGTTGGTCACGCAAGCAATAGCCAGCACATCCAACCCCATGTGACGGGCGGCGATTACTTCGGGCACGGTGGACATGCCGACGAGGTCTGCGCCGATGGTACGCAGAAACCTGATCTCCGCCGGAGTCTCAAAGCTGGGGCCGGTCATCGCCGCATAGACGCCCTCCAAGACTTCGTCACCCAGCCGTTTCCCTTCCTGCAGCGCGAATTGCCGGAACTCGGGATTGTAGGCCTCCGTCATATCGGGATAGCGGATGCCGAGCCTGTCGTCGTTGGTGCCGGCCAGCGGATTGCTGCCTTGCAGGTTGATGTGGTCGCGCAGCACAACCAGTGCGCCTGGAGCGTAATCGGAGTTGATGCCGCCCGCAGCACAGGTCAGGATGATGGCTCGCACGCCCATTCGCCCCAACACCCGTATGGGAAATACGACCTGCTGCGGCGAGTAGCCTTCATACAGATGCACCCGGCCCTGCATGACTGCCAACGGAATGTTTTCCAGTGTGCCAATCACCAGACGGCCCGCATGACTGATGGCTGTGCTGACGGGAAAATGGGGGATGGCTCCATAAGGAATGCTCACGGCATCGCGCAGTTCATCGGCGAAGCCGCCCAGACCAGACCCCAGTACCAGCGCTATCCGCGGCCGCTGCGTGGTCAGCGCGAGAATGGATTGCGCGGCTTCCTCAGCCCCGGAAAAATCTGGATATGAAGATCGCATGCTCTAACCCGCAACGTCCCGACGGCCACTTGGGCCTTCCGTTCACATAGGGGTGAAAATCAACCACACAGGCACAGAGCGCGCGTAGAACAAAAGGTTAGACTCGCACCCCAATCAGATCACTTTCCAATCTGTTCCAAATACTTTTCCACTTCCAGCGCAGCCATACATCCGGTGCCGGCTGCGGTCACCGCCTGGCGATAATGCCGGTCGGCCACATCACCACTGATGAAGACTCCGGGAACACGCGAGCAAACGTAGCCTTCCGGTATGAGATAGCCATCACCATCGCGGTTGAGCTGGTCACCCACGAAATCCGCGTTGGGAGTATGTCCGATGCCCAGAAACATGGCGCTGGTGGGAAAGTCCCACTGTTCCCCCGTCTTCACGTTGCGCAGGCGAAGACCGGTCACTTCTTTCTTGTTCGCGTCGTAAACGTCGTCAACGATGGTGTCGGTGAGGAACTGGATCTGCTCGTGCTTACGGGCGCGATCAAGCATGATCTTGGAGGCACGGAACTCGCTGCGCCGATGAATGAGCGTGACCTTGGTGGCGAAGCGGGTCAGGAACAGCGCCTCCTCCATCGCCGAGTCGCCGCCGCCGATCACCACGATCTCCTTGCCGGAAAAGAAAAATCCGTCGCACGTGGCGCAGGAAGAAACGCCATGGCCGATCAGGGCCTGCTCGTTAGGCAAACCCAACCATCGCGCCGACGCTCCGCTGGCGACGATCAGGGTGCGGGTCAGCAGTATCTCCCGCCCCAGATCGATTTCGATTGGCTTCTTGCCGACGGCGTCCTTCTTCTGGCTGAGATCAACCTTCGCCACGTGCCCGGCGAGATACTCCGCACCAAAGCGGGCCGCCTGTTTGCGGATGTTGTCAATCAACTCCGGCCCCTGAATTCCATCGGGAAAGCCGGGAAAGTTTTCCACCAGCGTAGTCAGCGCGAGCTGGCCGCCGGGCTCGTGCCCGTCGATAACCAGCGGTGCGAGGTTGGCGCGTGCGGCGTACAGAGCTGCAGTCAGCCCGGAACATCCCGAGCCGATAATGATGACGTTGCGAATATTGTCAGCCATAGAAGTCGGTTTGATTCTCCTCAGCGCCGGAGGATGCAAGGCATCCCACCGCAGGGCGCCCGGCAACACAACAACAGCTTACAACTTATAAGCTTAACTGACGCTACGATCTATTTGCCGATCGCCGGCGATAAGGCGATTGATCGACAGGCATCCTGTACCTTCGGTGCACCACGTTACATGAAACAGCGTGGGCTTATCAGTCGGCGATTTATTGTGCGAAGGTGCGCCATTTTCATGGCAGTTATCCCGCCAGTTTTAATATCCAGCGGCTTCGAGGCAATTTTCAAGCTACGAATTCGATCTCCTTGAAGCCAGGCCATGCGGGAGTCTAAGCTTTCCCCAGCGCAGGAGGGTGAGATGCGAGATGAACAGATACGTGCGGCCCTGGACGAGCATTGGGCGGCCTCCGATGCCAACGATTTTGAAACCGAGCACCGCATCTATCACGAGGACGCGGTGCTGGAATACCCACAGTCAGGCGAGCGCATACGCGGCCGCCTCAACATACAGATCACCCGCTCTATCCAGCCGAACAAGAAGCGCTTTACGGTCCAGCGAATCCTTGGCGGCGGCGATCTTTGGATCACTGAATTCATCCTGTCCTATGACGGCAAGCCATCCTACACGGTGAGCATCATGGAGTTCAGGGGCGAGAAGGTGGCGCGAGAAACGCAGTACTTTGCGGATCCATTCGAGGCCAGCCCGGCTCGCGCGCAATATGTGGAACAGATGGACACGCAATCCCGAAGCGTGGGGACTCGCTAATCGCACCGGTGGTTTGCGACAACCTCGCGGCGACGCCATCCCGCGAAGAGAAGGACACTCGTGGTTTACAGGTTGACTGTCGAGAACAGCCCGTTGCACAGTAATGCCAAAACGGCATCTCCAGGTCCGATCGCTTGCGATGGTATACCCTCCGGGTTCTAACGAGTGCCGCCGCTTTCCGAAACGGTTAGAATCTGAGGATGGCAAAGCTCACTTTGGTGTACGGCATGCGCCTGCTTCCTTCGGACGAAGTCGCGGAAGTAGGCGAGGGCGTGGTGAAACTGAAGAACGGGCGCGAAGCCCGCGTGACCCTGCACATCGTCGAGGGTTCCAAGGGAGATATCGAGAAGCAGCTGCGCACTAGCGTGGAGGCATTCTTCGACCTTTATCCGGAAATCTAGCAGTTGTCAGTAGCCGGTGGCCAGTTGTCAGTTCGCTTCCGGCGCCTGCCCACTGGCCACTGACTACTGACTACTGTTTTCTTATGGCGTCCAAACTCCCAGACTCGAGTGAAATCAAGGCCTGGTTCAGGCGTGTCCTTCGCCCCCGGACTAAGCTGGGCAAAACGACCCTGTGGTTTGGCGGGCTTAGCGTGCTGCTGGAGGTGTGGCGGCTGATCGCGCGATCACCCTCGGGCACCATGCTGAGCGCTTGGACCAGCTTTGTTCTGTATGTATTTATCGTCTGCGGTCTTCTCATGGGATTGCGCTGGGGGCGGCGTCGTCTTATGTGGCGTCTGCGCAACCGCCTGATCGTTACCTACGTATTTATCGGCGTCATCCCGGTTATCTTGCTGGTGGCGATGGCGCTGCTGGCCGGATATCTGTTCGCGGGTCAGTTTGCCACCTATGTCGCATCGGCTGACCTGCAATCGGAGCTGCAGCACCTGGAGTTGGCCAATCGGTCCCTTGCGGCACAACTCCGCGGCCTGGCCGATTCGGGCGGATTGACCCAGCAGGTTGCCACTGAAGTTGCCCGCGCTTCGGCGGAAAACTTCCACCAACGTACCGTGACCATATGGGACAACGACCGTGGGTTCGTGGTCCCACCCGACCGCCAGGGCGAGGAAGCTCGCCCCATAAAGTTGCCCGCCGGGATGAAGGGCGACTTCAGCGGAATTGTGCTGGACGGCCACCGCTTGAATCTTCGTGCGGTGAGGCAATTCGATGACGGCACTCGTCACCTTACCGTGATCTCGAATGTGCCGGTCACTGCCCAACTCTTGCGCGGAGCCGCTTCCCAGCTCGGATCAGTCACCATACTTCCGCCCCAGAGTGACAGCGAGGCAGCGCCCGCGGACCAGCCTTCTGCCGCTGCGCCTCAACCTTCCGCCCTTGCGGCCCGGCCTGCGGTGAAGCATGCCACTCGCGCGCCCGATACCCTGTCCATTGGCAGCGGTGAATCGCGCTCCACCGTGAGCCTGTCCACCGAAAGCGGGCGGTTGGAAGCTGGTGAACTGCCGCCCGCCGCCAGCAGCGTCGACTTCCAGTTTCCCTTCGCCACCCGCTTCAATGCGGTTGACTGGCAAACCGGAAAAAGCCTCGGCGGCCTGATGCTGGTGGACACGCGTCCCTCCATGGTGTACGCGACGTTGTTCAGCACCCTCGGCGAAAAGTCGCGGGTCTTTCTCGACGTGCTGACCGGCATCGCAGTCTTCTTCGGCGTGATCGAGCTGATCGCCCTGTTCATCGGCATGAGGTTGACGCGCAGCATCACCAAGTCAGTCGCCGATCTCTACGACGCGACCGGACACATTAACCGTGGCGATCTGGGACATCGCATCGAGGTGCGCACCAGCGATCAGATGGCCGCGCTGGAGCAGTCGTTCAACTCCATGACCGAGTCGCTCGCCAAGCTGATCGCCGAGCAGAAAGAGAAGCAACGGCTGGAAGGCGAGCTTGCCATCGCCCATGAAGTGCAGGCCCTGCTGTTTCCCGCCGACCTCTCCGGGTTGCCGTCGCTGGAGGTCCACGGCATTTGCCGCCCGGCGCGCACCGTCAGCGGCGACTACTACGATTTCATTCCCCTGCGCCAGGACAAGCTCATGCTCGCCGTCGGCGACATCAGCGGCAAGGGAATCTCGGCGGCGCTGCTGATGGCCACCGTGCACGCCTTCGTGCGCGCCTATTCGCTGGAACCGGAGCCCACCCTGGAGTCGGTCGTGGTCGGCGCCGGTGTCAGCGACGGACGCAGCCTTCCCATGTATGGCCGCACCGACGGCGACAGCGATGCCGGAATCTCGCCGGCGGTGCTGATGGCCACGCTCAATTACCAGCTCTATCGCAGCACTCCCATCGAGAAATACGCCACCATGTTCCTGGGGCGCTACGATGCGGACTCGCGCGCCCTGACCTATTCCAACGCCGGCCATCTGCCGCCCTTCGTGCTGGGCGGCAAGGACCGGGTCACCCGGCTGCAAACCTCGGGCACGGTAGTCGGCCTCTTCGACGGGATGGGCTATGACGAGAGCACCGTCTGTATGGAGCCGGGCGATATTTTCGTCGCTTACAGCGATGGCATCACCGAGCCGGAAAACGAGTTCGGCGAATTCGGCGAGGAGCGCCTCATCGAGCTCATCCA
Organism: uncultured Acidobacteriaceae bacterium; assembly: GCA_963791975.1. Lineage (GTDB taxonomy): Bacteria > Acidobacteriota > Terriglobia > Terriglobales > Acidobacteriaceae > Bog-257. Next base: position 588,684 of record CAWBUJ010000003.1, read on the forward strand.
GCGCCACCGCGATCAGTCCCTGGCCCGCATCAGCGACATCGTCACCGGTGCCGTCGCCGATTGGATCGCTGGCGGGGAGCAGCCCGACGATGTGACTCTGGTGCTGGCGCGGGCGCGGTAAGCCGCCTACGCCGAGCCCTTCTGCCGCTTGTACTCATCGTAGGACTCCAGGAAGCGGTCAATGTCCTTCCTGGAGACGTAGTAGGGCGTCGACAGTCGCAGCTTTGAGGGCGCGCCGCCGCGGATGCGGATCTTCTTTTTCTGCCACAGCCAGTTTTCCACGTCCACGTTCTGGAGGGGTGGGACGTTGACGGTGACGATGGCGCAACGCAGGGCGGGGTCGGGCGAAGTCCACGACTGGGCGCCGCGCGTCGTCATCCCTGCGAGCATATAGTTTCCCAGCTCGCGATGGCGGCGCTCCACCCGTTCCATGCCAATCTGGTTGGCAAATTCAATGGACGCGCGCAGTCCATGCAGTGACGGGACATTAGAGGAGCCAATACGCTGGAAGCGCTCGGCGCGAATCTTGCGGTCGTCCCAGCCTTCGGTCACGACGGTGCTCCACAGGGAATCGATCAGCTCGTCGCGCACGTAGAGGTAGCCCGAGCCTTTGGGCGCCTGCAGCCATTTGTGCGGGCTGGAGCTGTACATGTCGCAGCCCAGGCCGTGAAGGTCGAGCCGCATCATGCCGGTCACGTGGGCGCCGTCAACCGCCGACAGAATGCCCTTGGAGCGGGCCAGCGCGCACAGCTCTTTCGCGGGCAGCACTACGCCGGTGACAGAAGAAATGTGGCTGAAGAAAATCACGCGGGTGCGGGGCGTGATGGCGTCGTTGAACAGGTTAAGCACCTGGGGCGCGTCTTTGACCGGCCGGGGCAGCGTCACTTTCTTGACTACAATGCCGTAGCGTTTTGCCTTCAGGTGCCACGGCTCTTCGCCGCCCGGGTGCTCCTGGTCGGTCATCAGGACTTCATCGCCGGGCTTCATCTCGACACCGTTGGCGATGTAGTTGTTGGCCTCGGTGGCGTTGCGCAGCAGAGCAATCTCATCGCGGTTGCAACCGACAAATGCGGCCAGAGGATCGCGAAACTGGTTCCACGCGGCGTAGCCCCAGATGGGATAGTCTTCGGGATTGCTTTCATCCAGCTTCTCGGTGGTGGTGTATCCGTTGAAGATGGCACGCAGCACCGGAGCGGGACTGGAGCCCACGGTGCCATTGTTGAGATAGACTTCGTCCTCGGGGATCAGGAACTGCTTGCGCAGTTCGGTCCAATATGCATCTTCATCGCCGGCGTATCGATGGGCATCGGGCAGCGAGGACGGGACGTTTTGCAGTTGCGCCAGCGTGTCGCTGCGAAAAGCCAGCGCGGCGGCGAATCCGGCGCCCGTAGCAAGAAAGCGGCGACGATCGAGCAAGGTGGACCTCCGGCGTAACAAAGCCAACATGGTACACCCGTGCGGCATTCAGAGCATTGCAGCCCGGCGTCAGAGTAGCGGTCAGTCCGAGTCAGCAATGACTATCGCGTTGGCCAGGCGCGCAGAGCAGTCGAAGCCACGCGGCGCAGTTCGGCGCGCTTCACGCCGCTGGCAGCCTGGACGGCCATTCCATGAATGACGGTGGCGATGTAGCCGGCCAGCGCGGCCGAATCGGCAGTGCGGGAAAGATCGCCTTCGGCCTGCGCCCGCTTCAGTCTTCGCCGCAAAGCGGCCTTCAGGTCCGACCGGCGCCGGACCAGTTCCTGTTGAATCGGTTTGGCATCTGCGCCGCAGGCGAGCGCGCTCTGGACCGCCAGGCATCCCCGGGGATTGCGCAGGTCGCCCAGCAGATTGGCGGTCCCAAGCAGCAACCGCTCTACGACTTCACGCGCAGTCGCCGCGTGCATGGCTTCGTCGATGTAGCGAACCGGCCCTTCCGCGTAACGGTCGAGCACCTTCCTGAATAGCGCTTCCTTGTCGCCAAAAGCGGCATACAGGCTGGGGCGGTTGATGCCCATGGCTGTGGTGAGATCGGACAGGGATGCGCCCTCGTATCCCTTGCACCAGAAGACCTGAAGAGCGCTGTCCAGAGCCTTGGCGGTGTCGAAGGAACGGGGACGGCCCTTCGGCGGTTTGGGCTGAATGGCAGCCATCTTCCTTATTCTATAGGTTGTGTACTGAGCAGTAAATAATCCTGAATCTCGGGAACGGCCTGCCACATCTTTACTGGCCAGTACATAACTGCAGTAAGGAGCAACGTTCCTATGGGAAAAAAACTGGCAGGCAAGGTTGCGGTGGTAACCGGGGCATCCAAAGGCATCGGCGCCGCCATTGCGAAACATCTGGCGGCCGAAGGCGCCGCCGTCGTTGTCAACTACGCGTCCAGCAAGGAAGGCGCGGACCGGGTTGTGACCGAGATTAGGCGCGAAGGCGAAAAGGCCATTGCCGTGCAAGCGGACGTGGCGAAACAACCCGACATCGAGCGGCTCTTCGCGGAGACGGAAAAGGCTTTCGGCAAACTCGACATTCTGGTCAACAATGCCGGCATTTACGAATTCTCGCCGCTGGAAGCGATCACGCAGCAGCATTTCCATAAGCAGTTCGATCTCAACGTTCTGGGGCTGATCCTCGCCTCGCAGGAAGCGGCCAAACATTTTGGAGCGGAGGGCGGCAGCATCATCAACATCAGTTCGGTGGTGAGCACCTTTACGCCTCCCAACGCCTCGGTCTACAGCGCCACCAAGGCCTCGGTCGATGCGGTAACCAAATCACTGGCCAAGGAACTGGGGCCGCGAAAGATTCGGGTGAATTCCATTAACCCGGGAATGGTTGAAACCGAAGGCGTGCACTCCGCGGGGCTCACTGACACCGACTTCCAGAGGAACTTCGAAGCGCAAGCCCCGCTGGGACGCATCGGGCAGCCGGACGATGTCGCGCCGAGCGCCGTGTTCTTCGCGTCGTCGGATTCAGCATGGATTACCGGCGAGAGCCTGACCGTCGCAGGCGGTTTCCGCTAAACTTCCGAATTGCTTCAGCCGGGTGCCAGAACCTGATCCGGCGCCCAGCCGTGTCCCGCTCAAATGGTTAACCGAACCGGTTCGGCAAGAACTGCTAAATTCAGTAGGTATGCCAGCCGCCCACGAGCGTGCTACCACCGATCTCGACCAGGCCACGTCGCAGGGACGCAAGCCAACCCAGTCAGGCCCATCCCTTCTGCTGATCGGGCTCACTGTGGCTGCGGCGTGGCTTCGGTTGTCGCATCTCGGCAGCAAGAGTCTGTGGCTGGACGAAGGCGCTACCGTAGCCCTGGCCCGTGCCTCGTGGCAGCATTTCGCATGGGTGTGGTGGCACGGAGAAGCCAACCTGCAGACGGTGTACTTCCTCCTTATGCGGGCGTGGATACTTGGAGGCCTTAGCGAGAGCTGGCTGCGCTTGCCGTCGGCGCTGTTTGGAACCGCATCCATACCTCTGCTGTACGTTGTGGCGCGAAAATTGGTGAGCGATAAAGCGGCGTTGGCGGCGGCCGCGCTGCTGGCCTTCAGTCCGGCCCACGTTTATTACTCGCATGAGGCCCGCAGCTACACTCTAACCATTCTCCTGGTGCTGTTGTCGACGTACTTCTTCGTGGGCGCGGTCGAAGACGGGCGCCGCCGGAATTGGGTGCTGTGGACCGTCTTTGGCATGGCGGCCTTCTACAGCCATGATTTTGCGGCGTTGGTACTGGTGGCGCAGGCGTTCTCTCTGCTGTTTCGCAAAACGCCGCCGGAAACCTGGAAACGGGCATGGTTTTGCGGGCTGCTGATTTTTCTCGCGGCCCTGCCTGGGTTGACCTATGTATTTCGCGCCTCGCCGGAGAACCTGCATTTCATCTGGATGCCCAAGGCGACACCGAAAGAGCTGTGGCGACTGCTCCAGTTCTTTGGCGGCAGCGGGGTGAAAGTTTGGCTCGCACTCATTCTGTGGATAGCCGGCCTGGTTTCAATTGCGCGCACTCGCCGAAGGGACACCGAACGCTTCTGGCGGGGAATGTTGGTGGTATCGTGGGCGGTCCTGCCGGCTGTTCTCGCTGCCCTGATCTCGCTACGGAACCCCCTCTTCGTGCAGCGGTATCTCATCTTTTCGTTGCCGGCCACAATTCTGCTGGCGGCGATCGGTATGACCGAGCTGAGGAGAATGTACCTGGGAGTGGCGCTGGCGGTCGCGCTGTGCGCAATGTCGATACCGGCAATCGTTAAGGAGTACCACAAGCCGCGTGAGGACTGGCGCGCCGCGAGCAAGGCGATACTTGCCTCGGCAGAGCCAGGAGACGCGGTGGTTTTCTTCCCCTTCTATACCCGCGTCATGCTGGATTATTACCGCGATCGGGAGCGGAACAATCCCGTGACGGTCCACATTTTTGCGCCGCCGTATTACGGCAGCGGCGAGGACGAGCGCGATTTGCTGCGGGCGCTCGACGCCAATCCGCACCAGTTTCATCATGTATGGGTGGTGCTGTATGGCCCGGGCGACTTGCAAGAGCGCAGCCCAGTTCTCGCGGCGAGGTTATGGCCGGATTACGGTCCGCCTGAAGTGCGGGAGTTTCCCGATATCCGTTTGCTGGAGTTTGGAAATTAGGCGCACTGTTTCTCGGGCGAAAGCTGACTTTACTTCACGCTCAGCGAAACGATGAGGCTACCCATCCGCCCGTTCTGGTTGTCGCGGATGACCATATGCAGGGTATAGTCTCCCGCAGCCGGGACCTCGATAGAACGCTTGAGCTGGAATCCGAGCTCTTTTATCTGCGCGACCGCTTCGGGAGGGAATGTTCCGCCGGCTGATTCGTTCAGCTTACCCACGGTCTCGCCTTTGGCATTCACGGCAGCGGCAACAATCCCAATGTCCACTTTGCGTGTCGCTTCGTTCAGCACGCCGGTATCGCCAGTCAGGGAAACAGTCACATTGACCTTCTTCTTGCCACCGCTGGCCTCGCTCCCAGTGAACTCGAGGGAGAACGGAATACCGGTATATTCCAGCGACGATTGCAGGGCCAGCGCAATCTCCGCTCCGATCATGGCCTTCGACTGGTCCTGCAACGGGAAGTATCCGAGGGGCGCATCCACCTGTAGGCCGGGCGGCTTTACCGACACCTGCACCCTCTGAAGGTCATTGCCGGCGTGGGATTCTGTGGCAAGACTTAGAAGGTAGCCGGCGGTGTTGCCGTTGCTGGCCTGCAAGATCTCCGGGAATGGGTCATTGCTTCCGTAGAAGGCCTTGCCTCCTGTCAATTGCGCCAGGAGCTTCATCACTGCAATGCTGAAGGCGTCGCTCGCAGACGAGAATGCCCCCCGCACTTCTACGGGATAGACGGCAACACCACCGTCGAACAGGGCGCGCATGCTCTGGCGCCACATCGGCACGAGTTTCTTGATTTGGTCGCCCGATAGCACATCTTTGCTTCCGCCTGCCTGCACGCCGTTTACGGCAACTCCCTGATTGCTGCCCTTGGGCGAAACGAACTGGAGGGATTTGGGATCGATGTCGAACGGAACCGCGTTCGTCACCCAAATCAGGGCTTTGCGTCCTGGCAGGCCGTAGGCCGCATAGCCGACATCCTGAAACATTACCAGCGGCAGTTCCACAATCGAGCGCAAGAGTTGGGTCGGCGCAATGGCATTAGAGAGATCGCCTTTGCTAAAAGCGGTAAGCCGGCTCGCGTCGGAGGTGACGTCGGCCTCATTGACTCCCGCAGGAGCAGTTCCCCCTTTCATTCCTCCCAGGCCCGCTTTCACCAGCGCCGCCAGCAACACATCGGAGCCGCTGCGATAATCGTGATAGACACGAAGACCCTTGTCGCTGAGAATTGCCAGAGTGACCGCGTGTTTGGCCTGAGCGGCGCGGGCCAGGAATTTCAGAATCATCTCTCGGATGTCGCGCTCATCCGAGTACCGCGTGTGAATGGTGTCGAGCACGACGAAGACCGCTCCGCTGGACTCGGCAGAGTCGGGAATGTTGGAGTACTCGTTGGCGGCGAGCTTGCTCTCGGCAGCGGGTTTCTGGGCTGGGGCTATGAAGCTGTCGATAGTGCGCGGCTTGCCGGCCTCCTGCACCGAGAAATCGGGCTGTTTCAGAGTCGGGACCGGGGCACCGTCACTTGAAGTCACGCTGACGGTCAAACGAACCCGATCCTGAGCGGAAAGCAATTGATTGAACGTTACGCAGAGGATCAGCGAAGCGAGAACAGCATGAATGCGCATGGCTGTAAATCCTCGGGAGGTGCACATGATAGGAACGTCTCTTCTCAGAGATAAATTCTCGACTTGCGAAAGGTCTCTCACTCCCCGCTAAACAGGCGACCGTGCAGTTTACGCCAGAGTACGGCAGCGAACAATGACAAAGCGAGCGCGAACGCCGGTTGAAACCCGATTCGGGAAAAGCTGGTGAAGCGTCCGGGTGGCTAGGTCGCGGGGGGCGACGGCAGGAAACGGTATCCCACGCCTCGCACCGTGAGCAGGTGCCGCGGGTGAGCGGGGTCTTTCTCGATATACTTTCGCAAGCGCACCACAAAATTATCGATGGCACGTGTGTCGGTGTCTTCCTTCAGTCCCCACACTTCCTCCAGGATCGACTTGCGCGACACGATCTTTCCGCTGTTGCGAATGAGGTGCCGAAGCAGCTCCGCCTCCATCAAAGTGAGCCGAAAGATCTTCCCATTGGCGCGCAGCTCCAGGGTGCCAAAGTCGACCTCCTTTTCGGCAAAGGTGTAGACGTCGAACTCACGCAGGACATCGGCGTTCTTAGGCTGCGCCAGCCGTGAGGCGGCCGGCGGATCGGTGAGCAAGGTGCGGCCCCAATCGCGCCGCCGCAACAGGCCCCGAATGCGCGCCAGCAGGATCGCAAGATCGAACGGCTTCGGGAGGTAATCGTCGGCGCCGGCAGCAAACCCCTTTAGCACATCCTCCGGACTGCCGCGCGCGGTCAGCATCAGAAGGGGAATGTAGTTGCTCGCCTTGCGCAGCTCGGCGGCCACGGCAAAGCCATCTTTGCCGGGAAGCATGACGTCGAGGACCACCAGATCGAACTCGTCGCCTTTCTTCAGCAGCAAGCCAAGCGCAGTCTCACCGTCGCCCACGACCTTAGTCGGATAGCCCTCGGCCTCAAGGTTGAACTTCAGCCCTCGCGCGAGATGCTCTTCGTCTTCCACCAACAGGATTCCGTTCACCGTGAGTTCCTCGGCAATTCGATGGTTACGGTTGTACCGCGGCCGGGACCGTCGCTCTCCGCGCGGGCGTCGCCGCCGTGGCGGCGGGCAATGGCGCGCACAATAAACAGCCCCAGGCCGCTGCCCTTCACCTGGGCCGGGCCCGGCGTGAGCACGCGATAGAAGCGCTTGAAGACGCGCTTCAGTTCGACGCGCGGGATCCCCACGCCATTGTCGCGCACGCGAATTTGCACGTGCTTCAGGTCGGGCGTGACTACCGCTATTCGAATGCTCGGGTCGACCGGAGAGTACTTCACCGCATTATCGAGCACGTTGGATAGCGCAGTAAAAAGCTCTTCACGGTCGCCCATGAGAGTGAGTTGTTCGGCTGGGCGGCCGTCCTGCGCCCAGTCCATGGCAGCGGGCGAGAGATGATGACGGGAGCGCGCCAGTTCCATGGCCTCCTGCACCAGCGGGCCAACCGCAACCTCGCTGCGCAAGAGCAGCGCATTTTTCTGCACCACGCGCGCTGCGCGCAGCACCTGCTCCACCGTCCCGATCAGCCGTTGCGTGTCTTCCAGCATGACCTGATAGAACTCGCCGCGCTGCCTCTCATCCAGGTCGTGCTTCTGCAGCGTCTCCAAATACAGGCGGATGGACGTGATGGGCGTCTTCAGCTCGTGGGTCACCGCGTTCAGGAAGCTGTCCTGCTGCTCGTTGCGGCGAATCTCGCGCACCAGAAAGATGGTGTTGAGAATGACTCCGGCGATGATGAAGCCGAAAAAAATGACGCCCAGCACCAGGGGAACGATTTCCCGCCAGTTGAAGATGATCCAACTGATGTTGAGCACCATTGCGGCCACGGCCAGGCAAACGCCCAACGTGACAAAAAACGCAATGGCTGTTTTGCGGCTGGTGATGCGCATGGAGACGAGGTCAGAATAGCAGTTGTCGGGGACTGGCAGTCAGTTGTCAGTTGTCAGTGTCAGTAAAACCTGGCTGCTGGCTACCGCTTCACTGTGAGCTTCCGGCGTCCGCCGGCAAGGCCATCGCCTGGCGCATTGCCGCCTGGGCCTCTTCCGGCCGGCCGGCTTGTTGCAGGGCTCGCGCCAGCAGTTGATAACGCCGCTGCGTGGGTTGAATTTCGATTGCCTGGGAGAACGCTTCCATGGCTCGCTTGAGGTCGCCGGTCTTCTCCGCCAGAATGCCGAGGTTGGTCCACTCCTCGGGATTGTCGGGGTTGAGGTCGACCGCGGACTCCAGGCACTCGCGGGCCCGCGCCCAATCGCCCAAGGCCGTATAAGCTGAGGCCATATTGGCGAAGATACGATGCCGGATCTCGGCATAGTGTGAAATATCGTTCTGGCTGAGTGCGATCACTTTCCGATATTGCTGCAGAGCGCCTCGAAAGTCGCCTTCCTGCTGCCGATAAATCCCCAGGTCAATGTAGGGAAAAATGTAAGAGGGCTCGATCTCAGCGGCGCGCTCAAAGTGAGGGACCGCTTCCTGATGGTTGCCCTGAACGTCCAGCGCCCTGCCGAGGTTGTACTCGGCAAGATAGTTGCCGCTCGTCACCTGCAAGGTGCGCGTCCAGAGCCGCACATTGTCACCCCAGAACTCGATCTGACGATGTGTGAGCGTGGCGAGCGCCAATAGAATTGCAAGTCCTGCGCCCGCCTGCCACGCCAGAGGTATGTGCCGACGCTTCGCCCAATCGCCAACTCCCCAACAGGTCATGAGGAACAGGCCCACGAACGGCAGATAGGCGTAGCGGTCCGCCATCGCCTGCCGCCCCACCTGTACCAGGCCGATCATGGGCACCAGCGTTCCGAGAAACCACAGCCAGCCCACCAGGAGATAACGGTGACGGCGGTAGGCGACGACCAGGCCGGTAATGGCCGCCACCAGAAGCAACGCCGCCGTGATCTCCCAAACTTTAAGGGAGTCTCCAGGATGAGGATAGATGGGCGCCAAGTGCGTCGGCCAGAATGCCTGACCGAGGTATCGCGCGTAGGAGACGATGGCATTCTCAATCCGGTTGGAGAACGGGACATCGGTATTGAGGCCGCCATTCAGCGCTTGCGCTTTCATGGTGATGACTGCGCTGACCGCGGACAGAGCGAAAAGAGGCAACTTCTCCATTACTAACCAGAGAAAGCTCTTCTGGGGCAAGATCTGGTTTGGATCGGCGCTGCGAGTAGCGTCCTTTTTCCGGATCGCGACCCGCTGCAGCGGCCAGTAGTCCCACAATATGAATAGGAATGGCAGCGTGATCACTTGGGGCTTGGACATCAAGCCGAAGATGAAAAGCGCAGCAACAACGCAGTAACGCCCAATGCGTGGCCGGCTCGCGTACCAGCGATAGGCGCACAAGGCCAGAAGAAAAAAGAACATGCTCAACAGGTTCTTGCGTTCCGCCACCCAGGCCACCGATTCTACGTTGATGGGATGCAGGGCAAAAAGCGCGGCTACCATAAGGCTGCGGCCGGGGCAGCCCGTCGCCCGCCACAAAACCCAGAACAGCAACGCAACATTCAGCAGATGCAGCAGGACATTGACGTCATGGTGTCCCGCCGGATCGAGATCAAAAAGCTGGTAATCGAGGGCGTGAGAAAGCCAGGTTACGGGATGCCAGTTGGCTTCGTCGAAGGTGGTGAAGGCCCAGGCGACCGTCTCCCCACTTAGACCTGCTTTCACATGGACGTTGTCGGTCACATAGGCGTCGTCGTCGTAATTAAGGAACGGATGATGGTTCACCGGAGCGTATAAGGCGACGGTGGCAGCGATGAGAAGAAGAGCCGCAAGAAGCGTAAGGCGCTGCGGCGCACCGATGAGGGGCGCAGTGGGTCCGGAATCGATGCGATTCTGAATCCTCTGCTTGCGTCTGGATCGCGGACCCGGCGAAGCCACTACGGCATTCCCGCCTGGGCTAGCATCTGCAGGAATTGTTTCTGTGTGCGCATGTCGATCGACTGGGCCACCAGCTTACCCTCGCGGTTGTAGACAAAGCTTTTCGGAATGCCCTCGACCTGGAACAACTCATTCACCTTGCGTCCCGGATCGAGCATGACCGGGTACGTGATCTTACGCTCGGTAATGAAAGGACGCACCTTGTCCAGATCTTCGTCGGATATCGCCAGGATCACCAGGCCCCGTCCCTTGAAACGATTGTAAAGCGCTTCGAGGTCGGGCATTTCCTTGCGGCACGGCGGACACCAGGTCGCCCAGAAATTCACCAGCACAACTTTTCCCCGCAGTTGGGACAGCGTCCAGGTTTTGCCATGCAAGTCGATGAGGGTGAAGTCGGCTTTCTGCCGGAGCTGGTCGGCGGCTTCAAGCTTGGCCATGGCGGCCTTGAATTGCGGAGCATCTAGCGTCGTCTGTACGTGTTCGTAGCGCACCAGTTCGGCAAGCTCGACATAGGGCGCAGCAGGTTGCCCCTTTTCGTCCGGCACGGGTTGCCGAAGAAGCGCGTCCCCCAGAGTGGTTGCCACCTCCTGCAGAGTGTCGTGGCCAAAGTCTCCCTCGGTCGACCGGTTGGCGAGCGCGACAGCAAGCCGCAGTTGGTTGGGGGTCGGCGGCAACTGCCGGATCTGCAGCGCAAGTTCCCTGGTAGTCTTTCCGCGAACGTCGTCGGGAACCTGCCGAATGGTCTTGATCTGCTCGGCAATCGGTTTCTCTTGCGGGCTCCAGACAGTCTCCTGGGTTTGGGCAAAGAGTTCCGGTATTAGCACCACCACGGCCAGCGCTAATAAGCCCACAACGGTCAGGGGCATCTTGAAAAAATGCTTCGAGGAAAACGGGTGGACAAGATTCATCGGAATGCGACCTGAGAGGCAATTCTAGCGCAGCGGGGGCTATTCCGGTGGAACAGCGGGATGGAAACGGAAATCGATGCAAGGTCGGATTAAGAGCCCCGCCTGTGGCACCGCTGTCCTCGCGGCAATTTTACAGGTGGACATTGCGCCTCAAAGTGAGGACTGCGAAAATCAAGTCGAAACAGCAAAGGGCAGCGCCTGTGGCACCGCCCATTGCCCGACTTTAACTTGTAGGCTTATGCCCCTACCAGATCCTCTTCCGCTACCACTTCAGGCTTCACGACCGGTCGGATGCGCGACGATCCCAGCTTGGGCAGCTTCACGTCCCAGGCCAGACCCAGCGCTTGCAGGGTGCGGATGCCGTACCAGTTCATGTCGAACTCATACCAGGCCAGGCCGTGCCGCGCCGACTGCGGATGGGCGTGATGATTGTTGTGCCAGCCTTCCCCGAAGCTGAGGTAGGCCACCCACCACAGGTTGCGCGAGTCGTCATCGGTGGCGAAGCGCTTGGACCCCCACATGTGCGTCCCCGAGTTCACGAACCAGGTGGAATGCAGCAGAACCACGGTGCGGAGGAAAACTCCCCAGAACATGACTGCCCATCCGCCAACCGCAAGCAGGACTAAACCAAGAACCGTGATCGGTACCCAGTGATACTGGCTGATCCACATGTGGAACTTGTCTTTGCGGAGGTCGGGAACGTAGGCCAGCAGCTCGGTGTTGTTGTTGTGGAAGGTCTCCCCCATGAGGATCCATCCCATATGCGCCCAGAAGCCTCCGTCCCGCGGTGAATGCGGATCGCCGGGCTTGTCGGTGAGCTGATGATGAATGCGGTGCGTAGCCACCCAGAAGATTGGGCCGCCTTCCAACGCAAGCGTGGCGCACACGGTAAGAAAATATTCCAGCCACTTGGGACATTTGTAGCCGCGATGGGTCAGCAGCCGGTGATATCCCATGCCGATGCCCAAGTTACCCGCCACCCAATAGAGCACAAGCGCGACTCCCAGCGCCTTCCAGCTAAACATGAATAGCGCGGCTACCGCACCGATGTGAAATGCGACCATGATGATCGTGGTCATCCAGTTGACGTTCGTTTTCCCGGTCATGTCCCCCCTAAGTTGTTGTCCGCTGCCCTCAGCGACTGTGCACATGAGAAGCAATTCCAGACTAACAACTTAAGGGAGTTCCGTTTGTAATACTTTTGTCACCGGGATTGGTGACACGAGGACCTCTATCGGACTACTTCGCCCCATTACTGGCGTAGAAGTCGACCATCTGCTTGACGACGTCGTAGGGAACGTTGCTACCGAAGCCAACTAGGCGGCGTCCATTGACGAAGAACGTCGGCGTACTGGTGACACCAAGCTTCTCGCCCAACTCCATCGACCCGTGAACCCGCTTTTCCGTCTCCGGCTCGGCGGCGCAGGCAGCCACCACGTCGGGATCGCCACCAGCCGCTTTCACATAACCCTTCAGCATCTGCTCGACGTTCTGCTCGTTGATTTCCGACTGGTGTTCATAGGTCGCACTGATGAACTTCCACACGGCATCGTTATTCTGGCGGCCCAGACAGTCCACGTATTTCGCCGCGGTCATTGCCCATTTGTGGATGGTGGCCAGGGGAAAGTTTTCAAAGATCAGTCGGGCCTTGGGTTCCTCCTCCATGAGCTTGTTGACGTTGGGTTGCGCCTTCTGGCAGGCCGGACATTCCAGGTCGCCAAACTCGACGATGGTCACGGCCGCGTCCTTCGGCCCACGAGACGGCCCGTTGGCTGCCTTCAAATCCTCTCGTGCGGGGCCGAAAGGATCGGCGCCGAAGGGAATCACGTCGCCGGTGATGGCGTGCTTCTGATCGGAGGTCACATAAATCCGCTGCAGTTGCTGGCCCTGAGGAGTGCTGAAAACGACCACGGCCTCAGAAATCCCTGGAGCTTCGGACGGCCTGATCTCGACCACCTTCCAGCTCAACTCCGAATTCCAACCGAACATCTGCTTCAGGAAAGCGTCGAGAGTGGCCTCGCTGGGCAAATTGGCCGAACTGGCGGAAGTGGTCTTGGCGGGAGCGGCAGGCGTTGTCTGCGCCGCACAGTGGAAGCCGGCCAGCGCCAGCGTTAGCATCAAAAGTATGCGAGTAAAGCGATTCATGGTTCCTTTCGTCGAACATTTGGCATTCAGTACTTAGTGCTTCGTAATCAACGGAGCGTCAGCTCGCAGCTGTAGAATGCGAAGTGCCAAGTGTTCTGGCTACATTTCCGTCTTGGCCGCAATCGGATAACGCCGTCCGAAGCCAAAGGCTTTCTCTGAAATCTTCAGCCCCGGCGCCGCCTGCTGCCGCTTATATTCGCTTCGGGCGACCATTTGGACCACCTTGCGTACCAGCGCCAACTCGTAACCGCGAGCTTCCGCGATCGCCTCAGGCGATTTATTGTCTTCTATATAGTCTTCCAGGATGGCGTCCAGCACCTCATATGGCGGCAAGGAGTCGCTGTCCCTCTGGCCGGGACGCAATTCCGCCGAGGGCGGTTTCTCGATGGTGGAAACCGGAATCAGCGGCGCACGCGAGTTTACGTATCGAGCCAGGCGGTAGACCAGCGTCTTGGGCACGTCGGAAATGACGGCCAGACCGCCGCACATGTCGCCGTACAGAGTGCAATAACCAACGCCGATTTCGGACTTGTTTCCCGTGGTCAGCAGCAGCGCCCCGAACTTGTTGGACATCGCCATCATTAACGATCCCCGAATGCGCGCCTGAATGTTTTCTTCCGTCACATCGGGTTCGCGATCGGCGAATACCGGCTCCAGCGACTTCCGATAGGAACCGAACAGGTCGCCGATGGGAACCTTATCGAACTGGATGCCCAGGTTCTTCGCCAATTCTGCGGAATCGTCGATGCTACCCTGCGATGAATAGGGGCCCGGCATGCCGATCCCGATTACGTTCTCGCGCCCCAATGCGTCCACCGCGATGCAAGCGGTGAGAGCGGAGTCGATCCCACCGCTGAGACCAAGTACAACCCGCTGAAACCCGCACTTGTGCACGTAGTCGCGGGTGCCCAGGACCAGGGCGGAATAAGCGCTGGCCTCCACTCCGTCGTCTTGAGGGTGCACGTCTCCGTTGAGCGATTCTGTGTCGAAGCAAATAAGATCTTCGTCGAACGACTTGGCCTGCGCGATGACCTTGCCATCCGGTCCCAACGCAAAACTGGAACCATCGAATACCAGACTGTCATTGCCGCCGACCTGGTTCACAAATCCGACGGGCACGCGATATTTCGTGGCAATCGCCTCCAGCATGTCCCGGCGCAGCTCGCGCTTGCGCAAGTAAAAGGGCGAGGCAGAAATGTTCAGCAGAACTTGACCGCCGGCGCCAATAAGGTCTTCCACCGGATCGACACCATAGAGTGGGCGGTCCCAGAAAGTCTTGTCGTTCCATGCGTCTTCGCAGATGGTGAGCGCCATCTGCTTGCTGCCCAAACAGATGAGTTGCTGGCGCTCCGCCGGCGCAAAATTGCGCATCTCGTCAAAAACGTCGTACGTGGGCAACAGGCGCTTGGACTGAATGGAGACGATCCTTCCATCGCGCAGCAGAGCGGCCGAGTTCATTACAGACTTGCCGGTGGCAGAGTTGGCTGGCGTTACCAGACCGCAGATAACAGCGATCCCCACGGTCTCGCGCGCAATGGCCTCGGTCGCCTCGCGGTTGCGTTCAACGAACACCGGACGCTCGACCAGGTCTCGCGGCGGATAGCCGCACACGGAAAGCTCCGGAAACAGGATGAGGTCGGCGCCCGCGCTGCGCGCGCGTCGCGCATAATCGATGATTTTTGCGGAATTGCCCGAGAAATCCCCGATGAGGGTATTAATCTGGCCGAGTGCGATCCTCACCTCTTCAGTGTAACGGCGTGACCGCAGCCAAGCCAAATGAGTGCGGTGGCAGCCCGTCCGGTGAACCTGTGGGCGAAGGTGTTTCGCCAGGAGTCGGATAGGGGTTCGAAGGTGACGAGGTCGAACTCCCACTGGAGCCGCTGTCGGTGGAGTTTCCCGGCTTTTCCCCGGGACGCCATAAGGAAGGAGCATTCTCCGGTTTCTCCTCCTTCTTTTGGGCCACCTCGTTCTCCGCGGTTTGAATGTCCACTTCTTTTTCAGTGCGGACGATCTTCTCTCCGTCCACGGTCATGATCTCCAGGCGGGAAACCAGATCGCCCTGGAAGCGCACGAACTCCACCTCTTCCGGAGGCGTGCCGTATATCCATTCCTCATAAGGCTGGCCGCTGTCATCCTTATCGCGAATCTTCTTTTGCGGACGTCCCTTGGCGTAGATCACCATGTCCCTGTCCATGCCGACCAGCACTTTGTGGTTCTTAATGGCATCCTGGACTTTTGGCGGCAAGGTCTTCGCAAAAGCTTCGGCCTGGTTGAGCGCCGTGAAATCCAACACCGGCGCCAACATCTGCCGCACCTGTTCTCCAGTCAGCTCAGGCACGTACTTGTCGAACTCCAGCGTGACCACGGAACCCCTTGCATCAAGGTTCTTGGGAGCCGGCCCTGGTGTGGTCATGACTCCTCCAGCTCCAACCTGAATGTGCTGATACCATTTCTCCTTTTTCTTTGGTCCACCGTTGATCTCAAAGGCGATTGATTTGTCCTCAAACACAACGTTGGTAATGACCACGCGGTCGCCAGGTTTGGCCACCAGACCATTCTCAGCGATCAACTGCGCCACCTGCGCGTCGTTAGGGGTAACCACCCCGTGTTTGATCTCCAGGCCCTTATGGCCCATGGGTAAGGAGCGCCGCGCAAAAACATGCTCCGAGCTGAGGTCCCGAATGAGGAGCATGCGGGTCTGCGGGGTAATCTTTCCGGAAGGAGGGCTGGCCGGCTTGGTATCGTCAGCGCACACTGGAAGCGACAGCAGCAGAAGTGCCGTGGTCAACAACGCAAGCGGAGGGCGGCTCATGGGAATACCCGAATTGGTTGCATTATATGCCGAATTTGGTTGCCCGTGGTCAGTTGCGAATTGCCAGCCGAGAGTGAGAGGAAACTCGGCTTTCTTGCTGTAGCCGAGTTTACTGCTCCCACCGCGACCATGGAGGCGGCAAATGATGCGACTCGCCGCCGCTGCTTCGATCTGCAATCTTCTGGTCCTCGCCGTCACGGTTGAACGCCGGACAGGTTGTTCTTGTGACCAATATCCGAGGGCGGCGGCACGGGAGCATTCGTCAATCTGCCGACCGGTAGCTTCCACACAATCAGCAGGCCGATAAGCACGGCAATAGTTCCCGTGGCGCTGGCCTCGATTCCGTAATCGCCGCCGGTCATCCACTTTGGACCGCTGACCGAGGTCCGCACCACGACGTTAAATATCCGCAGACCGCTGACCGGCAGCCCCAACAGAAATCCAAGTGCGGCATTCCAACCGAAGTGAATCCCCCAGGGCAGCCACAGCGCCCGCGTCCGCAGGTATGCGATGGCGAGCAATATTCCGATCAGGATGGTATTGATCAGTCCCCAAACGCTCGCGCCCGGATTCGACAGGTGGACCGCACCGAACAAAATGGAGAAGACAGCAATGGCCCGTGCTGCGCCCATCCCCTCTTCCAGACGTTGAAAGGGATAGCCCCGGAACATCAACTCTTCGGCGAGCGCCCCCACCAGCAAAACGATCAGGACAGCGCCGTCTCGCGGCAGCAAGCGAAAGCCAAGGTGGATGGTGAATTTGGCATTGCCCCAGATCACAATCGGCAGTATCGCCAAAACCGTGAGCGCCAATCCAACCGCGCAGCCGGTGACGAACTGCCTGCTCCAGCCCTCATTGAGCGGCAGTCCCATGGCTGCGATGCGATGATCGTGGACATTGTCTACGACGGTAAGCAGCCAGACGTAGATACCCACCAGTAAAACGGCCAGGAGCGAACGGAAGATCACCTCCAGGACCAGTGAGTGCTGCCCGGCGACGGTCTGAGCAACCACTGCTGCGACATAGAATGCCGCGACAGAAAAGACGGCTGAGATAACGAAAGCGCAAACCGGATGTAGCCGTCCGCTGCTGGTGGTGAACACGCTCAGACTCCCGGCTTCCGCGGTTTCCGGCTCCGATGGAACCTGAGTCCGTGGCGTGCAACCTGAAAACTTAGCGGCTGTCCGCCATTTTCCCGGACCGCATTCTCCACCTTCCGCCGGGTGCCCTTTTCGATCAGAGCGATCACGCAGCCTCCTCCGCCGGCGCCGCAGACTTTGGCGGCTCGCGCTCCGTGTTTCCGGGCGGCGGCGATCAGTTTGTCGATGAGGGGAGTGGTAATGCCCGGGGCGTTGGTGCGCCGCAGCGTCCATTCGGCGCGGATCAGGCGCTCCACATCATCCCATCGCTGACCCGCAAGCGCCTGATGCATGGCCTGCGCGATGTGCGAGATTTCGGTGAAGTTCTGCACCACCCGCTGGTCTCCGTTGATATGTTGCTTGAAGACCTCCCAGTTGTTGATACCCGACTTACGCGGCGCTCCGGTGTAGAAAACTACGAAGCGCTCGTCCATCTCCGCCAGAGGGACCGGGATGGCCTCATGGACGATGCCGCTGGTACGAAGATGCACGGCGCTCACGCCACCGTACATCGCCGGATAATAATCCTGGCAACCGGTAGGAACACGAATCAGTTGCGCCTCCACGTTTTGAGCAACCACCCGGATCTGCTCAATATCCATGTTGCAGCCGGTGAAACGTGCCAGGGCGGAACTGGTGGCGATCATCAGGGCCGACGATCCGGAGATTCCGGCTCCGGCGGGCGATTCCGAGAACGTCTCCAGCAGGAAGCCGCCTTGCGGCTCAAAGAAGCGAACAAGATATGCGGCCAATGGGTGGCGGTACGCCTTTGCAGCCAGCAGCGCATCGAGCCCGGCAAACTGCTCCTCTTGGACCATGTCGTACGATTTCAACGTGATTCCATTTCCAGCGCAGGGTGTGATCCGGCAAGCCGTCAGAAGATTCAGCGCCAGGTTCACGCTCACAGCACCGGGATGAAACAGATAGAGAGGCCAAATGTCGATTGTGCCTCCCGCGAGATCGGCGCGGCAGGGCGCCGTGGTCATAATGGCATCGCCGCGCGCCGAAGAAATGAGCTGCGATACGGTTTGCATAGCTATGGCGCGGCCCTCGTAACCAGTTCCCTGCCCACCGCAAGCACCTCACGAATGACCCGCTCGACGTCGGAGTGACTGGTTCGATGGTTCACGATGCACGCGCGCAGCGCGAATTGGCCATGAATGCTCGCGTTCGACAGATACACCTCGCCTCGGCGGATGACCATCTGCAGGATTTTCTGATTGAGCGAGTCGGACTCCTTCTGGGCGCGATACCGGAAGCACACTGCGCTGAGTGGAACCGGGGCCAGCAACTCCAGTTCGGGTTGCGCGGCCACGAGACGGGCCAGGTGCTGCGCCATCGCCAGATCGTTGCGTATCGCCTCGCGAAAGTTCGCCAGACCGTGATAACGCAACGACAGCCACAGCTTCAGAGCGCGAAAGCGCCGCGATAGTTCAATCGTCTCTTCAAAGAAGGCAAAGCCTTCCACTGGATCGTCCAGCAATGACTTGGCGTAATCGCCGGTGTGTGAGAAAGCGCGCTGCGCAGCGGCGGGATCGCGGTACAGCAGGCATCCGCAATCGATCGGCTGATAAAGCCATTTGTGGGGATCGAGCGACAATGAGTCAGCCTCGTCCATACCCGCGAATTTCTCCGGCGCAGCAATTGCCGCCAAAGCGCCGTAGGAGCCGTCAATGTGGAACCACGCGCCGAACTCATGAGCGATCTCGGACAGTTCTTGCAATGGATCGATGCTGCCCGTCGAAACCGTGCCGGCTGATCCAACCACAGCGATCGGCGTCAGGCCAGCCCGCAGGTCGTGTTCAATCGCTTCGCGTAACCGGCTCGCCCGCATGCGGAATGCGTCATCGCAGGCGATGAGCCGCAGATGCTCCCGCCCGATACCCAGCAGCGCAACCGCTTTGGGTATGGACATGTGCACCTGCTCGGAGGCGTAAATTGTCCCCGGCCGCGCGCCGGTTTCGTTCCCCGGCAGGCGCGCTTCGCGCGCCATCGCCATACCCATAAGGTTCGCCGGCGATCCTCCGCCGGTCAAACTGCCTCGGAATCCTCGGCAACCAATCGCCTCTGCCAGCCAGCCCACCACAACGCGCTCGATGGTCGTCGCCGATGGACCGGAACGCCACGCCGTCACGTTCTGATTGAGGACGCTGGCCAGCAGATCGGCGGCGGCGGCAACTGGCTCGCCTGATCCCATGACATACCCGAAGAACCTTGGGCCCGCCGGTCGTACGGCCTTCAGCACCACTCCCAGTTCTTCGAGAGTCTCTGGGACCCATCCCTTTTTCTGGCAATGACTTCGAAAATAACGCTCCAGTTTCACTTCCACTTATGACAGGAAACGCCGGCCGCTCATCCAGAGACGCCAGATATTCCAGAGCCAGTTGAGCGATGCGTTCAAATACCGCTTCGTATTCAGTTTGCGGGAGAATGAGTGGATTCATCTTATGGAGCCGGATGTCCGTAGCCTCGGCGACCGACGGATAGCCATTGTAGCGCGAGGGCCACGCCATCCTCACAGGTCGCGATAGGTGATCAACTCTATTCCGCAGCTTTGCAAGGCCTCTTTGGCTCCATCCGAGGTCAGCAGTTCCAACTCTTTGGCGCGCGATTCACGCAATCGGGTCCGCACTCGGTCAAGGTCGGAATCGTTATACCCCGGATGACAGACGAACTCCCAGGTGCCCGCCGGGATGTTCTCCACAATCTTGCGGAACAACTCCTGGTCAAGCGCGCCGGTGACCAGCACCGCAATGGAGCCGTCGGTGGTGCGCAAGCCGTGTGCTTCCACCTCGGCGCGGAACCTGGCGGCAAAGTTGCGCAACACCGCGAGCTGGGCAAATCGCTTCCATAGCTGGCGGCGGCGAAGCACATCCCCCAGGGGCAAAGGCCACGCCTGTCCGAAGGGATTGCGGACGGCTCCCACATTGCGCGCCTGTGCTGCGCGCAGCAACGGCCGCAACACGGCCGGAAACATGTGAGCATGCTTGTGAGTGTCAAAATGCGAGGGCTGCACGCCCGTGGCTTGCAAGCGTCGAATCTGCGCAGCGGCTTCGGCTTCAATCTCGTCGGGCTGGAGTTTGCCGCGAAACGAGGCCACAACAAAGTCGTTGAGACTTATGCGAAAGTGGCTTCCATTCTGGGAGTCGGGTTGCAGCAGGCTGCCAACCTGATCGGGCGGCAGCACAGGCTCACCATCGAGCAAGACCACGTGACAACCCACGCTGAATCGCGCTCGACTCTCCGCCAGCGAGCGCGCCATGGCGGCCGCTCCCTCGAAGGCGCGGGAGTTCGCCATAAGCGTCGCTGACGTCACAATGCCCCGCTGCTGCGCCTCGCCGATCGCACGATTAATGCCCGGCGTCATTCCGAAATCATCGGCGTTGACAATCAGCCTGCGCACCAGGTTCAGTGTAGCGCAGCCATACATCATTAGATCTTGTTGCAGTTACACGAAAGACAACTAGGGATCTGTCCCCTACGCGGACTTCAGGATTCGCTTGCCATCGCCCAGGTAGGTCTTGATCGCGTCCAGCAGTGCGGGAAACATTTCTTCCTTTTGCAGGCAGGCCTTCACATTTGCGCCGCTCGCGATGGGAGCGTAGCCAGTCACCACAATGACAGGAACTTGCGGGCGCGTGGCATGGATTCTCTTGGCCAGTTCCAGTCCATTCATGCCATCCATACGAAGATCGGTCACCAGAAGGTCGAACTCTTCGCGCTCGAATTTTTCCAGCGCGTCTTGAGCGCTGAATGCGCTGATCGCTCGGTAGCCCTGCATTTCCAGGATTTCGCAACTCAATCGCGCCAGAACTTCATGGTCATCGACGACAAGAATGGATTTCATGGCGAACCTTCGACCTGCTCTCCGGAGCAAAGCACAGCCCCGTCGCTTAAGTTGGTTTCGCGCAAGGATAGAAAGGATGCCTGACCCGTCATGACAAACCAAAGACGCTAGACGGTGGAGTGGTCAGGCCGTAGCACCGATGGGGACGCAGGTTCAACCGTGGCGGAGTGCCAAAGCCTTCTTTCTCGTGCTGGTCTGGGTTTGACCATGCCGGAAACCGTCACGTAAACTTAACCAGTTGATTCCGCTCCAGTACCGCCTCCTGAGAGGCTTGGATAACGGGCGGTTAGCTCAGTTGGTTAGAGCGCCTGCCTTACAAGCAGGAGGTCGCAGGTTCGAGCCCTGCACTGCCCACCACTCGTCTTTCTTTGAATCCCACTTGTCCGCGCAAGCCTTCACCCTCGGGTGGTTGCTTCCTGAACATTTGGGGAAGCGGGACCGGGAGTGGGGTTCTTTCTCACCACGCCCGAGACCATCGTGAGCCGGCTTTGCTGTTGGCTTCCCGCAAGGAGCCACTAATCCCGGCGTCCAGTTCCAACTTCCGGCCAAACAGCCAAAGCAGATCGGAAAGCCGATTGAGATACGGCAGAACGTTGCCTTCCACCGGCTCCCCGGAGTCAATTAAGCTCACCGCACAGCGCTCCGCCCTCCGGCAGACCGTTCTGGCCACATCGTAAGCGGCAGCCGCCGGATGTTCGCCGGGAATTGACCAGTCCGAAAGCATTCCCTCCAAGGCCTCGAGTTCATGGATCTGGTCCGTCAAGGCATCGATCATCGCTGCATTTAACGGAGATTGTCCTTTGCGGTTTTCCGGCGGGGTGGCCAGAGCCGATCCGACCTGAAACAATTCCCGTTGAATTACCTTGGTACGGTCGCGCAAGTCTGCGTCTTCGCAAATGGAGCGGGCGAATCCCATGAATGAATTCAACTCGTCGACGGTCCCGTAGGCCTGTACGCGGAGCGATGACTTGGAAATGCGCAGGCCCCCGGTCAGGCTGGTTTGCCCGCCATCGCCTTTCTTGGTAGCAATGCTGCTCATATGTCCATCCTTATGCAAGCGATGTTTATACCCCACGACGCCCGCCACACTTCTGGCGGAGCACTGAAGCAATCATAATCAGTGTAAGGCGGCAATCGCCAGCGTAGCCAGAATCGTTGCAGCCGGTCGGGCACTCCTCCGCAGAACCCGCGTTGTCAGTTCAGTTTCCACGATTCTCCGCCGAACGTCAGCTTGATGCCGGCACGAATGGTGAACGGAAGCGCGGGGTATCCATACACCTGCTGGTAGTGCTGATTCAAAATGTTTTCCAGCGAGGTATAGGCGGCGATGTACTTCTTGATCTGGCAGCTCGTATACAAATCGACTTTTTGATAAGAGGAGTCGAGGTTGCGATTGGGCAGTAAGAGAGTGTTGCCAAAAGAGGTGTCAACCAGGAAGGTGCTGTCGTCGCGGCGGGAAACAAAAGTGCCCATCGCGGAGACGAACAAGCGATGGAACGTCCAATCGACGCCGGCAAAGCCGGTATTGGGCGCGATGCGAAAGGGGCGTGCTCCCACCAGCGGAGAGTAGGCCCCGATGGGGATGTCGGGAAAAAGAGGGTTAATGGCCGGCATCAGGGCGCTGCTGGCAAAGGACTGCTGCACCACCGCGTCGGTGTAGGTCCAACCCGCACGCAGGTTCAGCTTACGATTGGCCTGATATTGGAAGCTTAATTCCGCGCCCTGGGTGCGGTAATTCAAGGTGTTCACGGCAGCGCCGAAAATGCCCTGCGCTTCGGCCACCGCTTCTGGCACTCCCAACTCCACCAAATATTGCGAGCTGACAAATTCCGCCTGGTTGGTGAACTCGTTGTGAAAGTAAATGACCGAGAAACGCGCCTTACCATCGAGCAGTTGCTGCTCCAACCCACCGTCATACGTGCGCGACTGTTCGGCGAGGAAAGGGCGAATGTGATATTGCTCGATCAGTTGAGGACCATCGGGAACCACCGCCGTGTTTCGCAAAAGACCATAGAGCGAGTTGTTCTCGTAGTAGATGCTGGGCTCCTTGATACCTTCCGCAAAATTGAAGGACAACCGTGTCCCGCTGAACACGCCGCTGCTGCCAGGGCGAACCAGGTAATAGGCCATCGAAACGCGCGGCGTTCCAGCAACGCCAAACACTGCGTTCTTCTCTATCCCGCCGCCTAAGGTATAAAAGAGCCGGTTCCACAACCCTCCCTGGAATTCCATCATGTAGCTGAAATTGTTGCGGTCGGTGGACTCCTTTCCCGTGAAAGGGTTATAGGTGAAGCCGTTCTCGTTGGTGTACCGGAAGCCAAACAGGGCAGTCAGCTTTTCGTTCACGCGATAGTCGGTTTGGGCGTACAAGAAGTTGGTATTGGTGTAGTACGAAGATACCTGTGGGTAAATGCCGGCATACTGATAGATTGCCTGGCCGGGGTACGCCAACGATGGCGCCGCCTGCGCCACGGCTTGCGGCGTAATGACGAATCCGTTGGCGCCCTGCTGAGTAACCGGTGCTCCGAGGTAGTAGGAGGGACTTCCGAGGCCGTAGGGATCGTACGGAATTCCAGTAGGGGCATAGTCGGAGTATTGCGAACGTAAGCGCAGCCCGCCATAACGCAGCAGATTGTGCCAGCGATTGGTGGCGCGGTTGTCCAGGGTGGCCCCGAATGCCGTGTTCCAGTCGTCGGTCGCCGCGTCGTCTGGAATGCCGTAAGCAGCGACCGCGTTAGCGGAATTGAAGCCTGCCACCACGCGGCGCACGGTGGCGCGCAGAGCCGTGTTTGGCGTCAACTGGTAGCCGAAGTTGCCCAGATAGACATCGCGGTGGTACTGGCTGTCAGGCGTGCTGTTCTGCGTGCCATATCCCGAATATGCGGCAAAATAATCGAACCGCTTCCAGTACCCGCCAACGCTGCCGTCCTGATGATAGGTGCCGAAGGTCCCGCCATCGGCCCCGTAGCTGAACTGCGGCAAAGGCGTGTCGCCATGTTGCGTTGTAATGCTGATCACGCCGGCCAGCGCGTCGGAACCGTAGAGAGCGCTGTTGGGACCGCGCTGCAATTCGACCCGGTCAAAGCCATCGGCCTGCAGGTAGGAAAAATTTAAGCCACCACCGATGTCATTGATGGGGATACCATCCACCAGAACCTTGTTGGCGTCGCTAGGTCCGCCGCGAATGTAGACCGACGTCGCAGCGCCCATTTGACCGTTCTGCACCGCCTGCCCGCCCACCTGATCGCGCAACGCCCCTTGGACATCGACACGCGTTTCCAGATCGGTGCCCTTAATAACGCTGATTGACGTGCCCGTCTGCGCCTCCGGGGTCTCAAGACCCGTGGCCGCCACTACTATGTTTTGCGACACCACCGAAGGCGACATCGTAAGGTTGATATCCGATGTGTGGCCAGGTTCGGCGAAGACCTCCGGACTCGTGGAGGCTGCGAAGGTCTTGGCCTCCGCGCGGACGGAATAGCGGCCTGCCCGCTCGATTGTGAATTGGAAGCCCCCGGCAGTATTGGTGGTCTGAGTGGCGATGTTTTTGCCACCCTCAATCAGTACGACAGTCGCTCCGGGGATGACGGCACCCAGCGAATCGGTAACCGTTCCGGAGATGGCTGAATCAGTGGCCCAAGCTGGAGCCAGGCTGGCAAGGAATGCGAGTAAGAGAAGCGCGGCGTGAATGGGTTTCATAACCTCCCCCTCGGAAGTGTCTTAGGTTTCTCACAGAGCCGGTCTCCTGACTTGGGACTTGACCGTCACCTTCCCGCTGCTCGCAGTGGTTGTCGACGGTCAGTGATTCGTCCTTTACAGTTGCGGGGCAGTGGCGGATTTTCACCGCGCTTCCCGTTCACTCTGTGGATTCGATTGTCGTCTTCCATGGCAACCTCAGGGCGATTGCATGGCTTGTAGCTTCGCGTCTAAATCCCCCAATGCCTCGAGGCAAGCTGTGGTCAAGATGCCGACGGACCCTCCCAGCGAGGCCTGATCGGACAATAGGTGAGCGTCTGGCCGGACTCCTGACTCGCGCCTCATCGGTCCTTAACCGCCTTCCCAGGGTTCCACCCCAGTGGCATTCCGGTCGGACCTCCGCGCTCACAGTTGCGGGGCAGTGGCAGATTTTCACCGCGCTTCCCAACTACCAGACACTCTAGGTTGTAGCTCTACGAAGAAGAAGTGTCAATCTCGTGACGGTCTTGTTCCAGCATCGGGGGAACACACACTCCGGCTTGTGCCAGATCGAGACAAGTGCCTGGCCTCTCCCGAGTACCCCGCATAGTCTGTTACAATCGAATGTGTTCGGTTCAGAAGAAACACTTCTGCTCCTTGACCCAGCGCGACTGTCCGTACCGTCAATAGAAGAGCAAAGTGGCGATATTTGGCGGTGGGCAAAGCTGGCGAACCTTCGGATCTGTCGAATCGCCAGTGTTTATAAGGGTTTCCGCTAACCCGAAACAAAAGCGGGGTCGTAGTTCAGTTGGTTAGAACGCTGCCCTGTCACGGCAGAGGCCGCGGGTTCGAGTCCCGTCGACCCCGCCATTAAAATCAATGGCTTACAGGATGCCCCTTGCGGGCATTTTGTATTTTCGCGCCAACTTTAAGATCCCGTTGACGTTTGCGCGAAAGTGCGAGGTACTTCGCGTCCATCGAGGTTTTACGACACCGAGATCCTGCCGAGCAGCCGCTCAGGGGATTAACACCACTTTGCCGAACTGCTCGCTGCCGGCCAGATACTCGTGGGCGGCCCGAGTTTCGCGCAACGGGAAGGTGCGATCCACCACCGGCTTGAGCTTACCGGCGAAGACATGCTTGAGCACTTCATCCAGCTCGCCCATAGAGCCCATATAAGAACCGAGCAGAGAGAACTGCCGCGAGAATAGAAACCGCAGATCGATGGTCCCCTCGTAGCCGGTGGTGGCGCCACAGGTGATCAGCGTACCGCCGGGCTTGAGCGACTTCAGGCTCTCCTTCCACGTGGCCTGGCCAACGTGTTCGAAGACGATGTCCACGCCGCGTTTGCTGGTAATGCGCCGCACCTCTTCAGCAATCTTCTGCTTGTAGTGGTCGATAGTGTGGTCTGCGCCCAGCTCGCGCGCCTTCTCCAGCTTGCGCTCATCGCCTGCGGTGGTGATGACTTCCGCGGAGAGCATCTTGCAGATCTGGATTGCGGCCGAACCCACTCCCGAGCCTGCGCCCAGCACCAATACCGTCTGTCCCGCCTTCAGGTGAGCGCGACCCACCAGCATGTGCCATGCTGTTAGAAAAACAAGCGGCACGCTGGCGGCCTGTTCGAAGTCGAGCGTGTCAGGAATCGGAATGACATTCACCCGCGGAACCGCGATCAGCTCGCAGTTGCCGCCGTCCACACCGTTGCCCAGCACCGCGAATTGGGAACAGAAATTGTGCTGTCCAGAGTTGCACTGCTCGCAATGGTTACAGAAGACCATGGGCGACAACAGCACGCGCGTGCCCTCGTTGAGGTCGGTGATGTATTCTCCGCACTCGACGATTTCGCCGGCGATGTCGCTGCCAAGAATATGCGGCAGTTGCACACCCGGCAAACCCTGGCGCACAAACAGGTCAAGATGATTCAGCGCACATGCGCGCACGCGAACCAGGACGTGGTCCTTGCGCGAGCCTGGGTCGGGAATGTCCTCGTACTTAAGTACTTCGGGACCGCCGAATTCATGAATGCGCACTGCCTTCATCATTCCCTCCCCTCCTCACAATAGATCTCTTCGGTGGCAAGTCTAGCACCCGGCCAGACCCAATCTCCCCTGCATGCCTCTGAGGACACCCCAGCGGGCGACTGATCGGTTGGCAAACCCACGGTTTCATCGTATGTCACTTTGGTGGCAGGCGGTCTTGGCGCCCTGGCCTCAATCCACCATGTCAAAAGGAGCAGTTGCTTTCATTTGCAATTGTGAAACAAATGTGAGACAAATGTGCGGCTGAAATGCCTACTTTAGTTTTACGTCGGGGATTAAGTTCCTCGGGCCCTTCGCAAGACCCCGACGGCGGCATCTTCTTCAGTTGGTCAAAGCCAAAGCGCTAGTATCGCCCGCCTGACCGTTAGGTGGTCGGAGAATTTGCGAGGAATTCCGATGCCCCGTGCCCTGCTGTTGAAACTTGCCTTGATCCTGATAGTCGTGGTTGCCGCCGCAGCTCCGATGAGCGCGCAGTGGACGACGCCCACCATCGACGGCAACATCGCTACCAACGAATACGGCAGCAACAACTCGCTGTCGAATGCCGGCAACACCGGACAAACCTGGTACATGACGTGGGATGCCAGCAATCTTTACATCGGCATTGTCAATGCCAACCTCTCCGAAGCCGCCGTGATTTATGTCTCCGGGAATCCGCAGAGTCCGCCCACATGCTGCACCAACGCCGACGGCAATTTGACCGGCTTTCAGTACGACAATACAAACTTCTCGTCGCTACCCTTTCGCGCGAAGTTTGTCACCTATGTCAAGAATGGCTACCGCGAGTACCGCAATTCGGATGGTAATGGGGGCTGGACAGGAGCCACCTCGAACTATGGTCAATACGCCGACAATGGCAGCAACCAGAACACCCGCGAGGTTGCCATTCCCTGGAGCGCAATTACTGGCGGCAGCATTCCTTCCACCTTCGTCTTTTTCGGCTACCTTACATCAAGCGGCGGATATATCTACGGACAGGTGCCAACGGACAACAACATTGGCGGTTTCGCCGGCACCGACGCTACAGCGACGCAGTACTTCGCCATTGACAATACCGGCGACGGAACCAGCACGCCACCGTTCTCCAATGAACAGCCGGCTGGCTTCAGTGGCGCTGATAAAGCGGGTTTCTACCACAACACCTTTGACCCGTTCTATCGCGATCAGGAGGGCGCCGTCCCCGAGAGCACGCAGGTAACGTTGCGCTTCCGCACGCTTCACTCCAGCGGCATCTGGGGACTGACGGTTCGCGCGTATCTGTTCGACACGGCTTCCGGCGTAACCACTGGTCCGGTTGACACCCCCATGCCCTTCGATCAGAACATCATGATTGGCAGCACCGAATACGACGTATGGAAAGCCACGCTGACCATGCCTTCCACCCCGACGGTCTATTACTACAAGTTCAAGATCAATCGCGATCAGACCAACGGTTGGTACAGTGACGACTATGTGGACGACAACGACAACCTCCACAAGGATGGCACCGGCGCAGCCAGCGACGGCGAGCCGTTCCCATCCTTCCAGTTCACCGTGTACGATCCCAACTTCCAGACGCCAGCCTGGCTGCAGAACGCGAACGTGTACCACATCATGCCCGACCGCTTCCGTAACGGCGACCAGACCAACGACTACTGCCGCGCCGGATCGACCACGGGCTGCCCGGTTTACTACGGTAGCCAGCAAGCTTTCACCTACAGCCTGTGGAACACGCAGATCTGCGATCCCCGCAACCAGAACTCGGGCTGCTACAACGAGTTCAGCAACCAGTTCTACGGCGGGGACCTCCTGGGCGTGCAGAACGAGCTGGACTACATTCAGTCGCTCGGTCTCGACACCATCTACATGAACCCAATTTTCTCGGCGCGCTCCTACCATCGGTACGACACCGACAATTACCTGCACATCGACCCCGCGCTCGGGGGCGACTCGGCCTTCACCTCGTTGGCCACGGAGTTGCAGCGCCGCGGCATGCAGGTGATCCTGGACGGCGTCTTCAATCACGCCTCCTCTGACGGCATGTACTTTGATCGCTACAACCGTTACGGCGGCTCGGATCCAGCGATCGGCGCCTGCCTGTCGTTGGGTTCGCAGTGGCGTTCCTGGTTCAACTTCACCGACAACAACGTTCCCTGCCAGTCGAGCGACTACATCGGATGGTTCGGGCTCGACAGCCTGCCGACCTTCAATCATGGGATCGACGCAGTGAAAGATTTCTTCTATCGCGCCCCCGGCAACGTGACCCAGTACTGGTACGGCCAAGGTGCTTCGGGATGGCGCTTCGATGTGGCCGACGATGGCAACTTCCCGCATTCGTGGTGGGTCGACTACCGCGCCCACGCCAAGACCTATAACAGCACCGGTCCTTTGATCGGAGAAATCTGGCCGAACGCCAGCCAGTGGCTGGCGGGAGATCAGATGGACGCGGTCATGAACTATCGCTTCCGCAAGAACATCACCGGGTTTGTGCGCAACGCCGAATGGCACGACGACAACAACAATGGCACCAACGACATTCCCGGTCTCACGCCCAGCCAGTTTGACAACGCCATACGCGCCGTGCGCGACGACTATCCGCCTCAGGCGACGGCCGCGATGCTGAACCTGCTCGACTCGCATGATGTCAACCGTGCGCTGTACGTGATGACCGAGGTGGGCGACACTGGCCTGGTGCAGGCCAAGCAGCGTCTGGAATTGGCGGCGCTCTTCCAGTTCACCTACATCGGCGCGCCCATGGTTTACTACGGCGATGAGGTCGCCGTGAATTCGCCGTCACTGGCCAACAGCAGCAATGGCCCCATCGGCGATCCTTACACGCGGCCGCCTTATCCCTGGGTAGACCAGCCCGGCGATCCCACCATCTACGGTCCGCCCGATACCAGCGTCGAGTCGTACTACACGACCCTGGCACACTTGCGCAAACAGTATCCCTCGCTGCGCGACGGATCGTTTGTCACTCTGCTTACCGGCGACACGCAGCAATCCAACACCGCTCCCAACACCTACGCTTACGCACGAGTGCTGAATGGCTCCAACACAGCACTGATAGCCATGAACAATGGCTCGTCCAGCAATAACGCATCGGTCCCGGTCAGCGGACTCTTCCCCGATGGCACGCAGTTGCAGGATGCGATCAGCGGAGCAAACTACTCGGTTAGCGGTGGAAATGTGGCCATCACGCTCGCCGCCCACGCGGGTGTGGTACTTCTGCCCGCGCCGGTTAATGTCGACCTGGTCCCGCCGATTGCCACCATCACAACCACTCCCGCGGCGAATGGGCATGGCTGGATCAACGTCAGTCCGGTCACCGTGAACCTGAGCGCCACCGATTCCGGCAGCGGCGTCGAACAACTCCGCTACTGGGTTAACAATGGTCCGGTGACGGTTGTCGCCGGCAGCACTGCCTCGACCCAAATCAGCGGTCAGGGCACGAACTCCGTGGGCCTGCGCGCGCTCGACAATGCCGGCAACATCAGTTCGCTGGCCAGCTTGGCGGTGAATATCGACCTGACGCCTCCCGCGGTGAACGTCTCTGCCAACCCGTCGTCGCTGTGGCCGCCCAATGGCAAAATGGTTCCTGTGACCGTCTCTGGGACCATCACCGATAACCTGTCCGGCGTCGACTCCAGCACGGCATCCTTCAGCGTGGCAGATGAGTATGGACAAATTCAACCCAGCGGGCCGGTAAGCCTGGGAGCGGGCGGAAGCTACTCGTTCACGGTCTTACTCCAGGCGTCGCGAAATGGAAACGATAAGGACGGCCGGCACTACACGATTACGGTCAGCGCCAAGGATCTCGCAGGTAACCTCGGTTCGGCGGCCACAATCGTAACCGTGCCTCACGACCAGGGGCATTGAAGAAAGTTCAAACCTGACTCTGCGCGGCTTTCCCCACCTAAGCTTTCCGTTGCTTGGGTGGCGCGGTTTGTGCCGCCACACTCAAGCCCCTACTCATGAGAATGGCGGATGAACCCCCTTCGGTGTCCGGATTCCAACCCTGCCCGCCAGTCGAGCCATTGCGCCGTTGCCATAAGGGCCACGAGACAGATGCTCGCCAGTTGGAGCGGCCACGGCCACATGGCCGAGAGTATAACCCCCGCCGTGGATGGAATTAAGGAGATCGAATTTCAGCCACTACCCTTAACTCGTACGAATTGTCGGGAACGCCATTCACGTATAGAGTTGTCATGCTGTTTTTCGACCATCAGAGAGGGACACCGATGAAAACACATTTGGGTGTTTTATTGTGCTGTATCGCAATGGCTGCGATGCTCGCCTATGCGCAAGGCGCGGACGAAGGCTATCAGATGGCGAGAGTTGTCTCCTTCGAAAGACTCGCCGCCAATGCCCAACATATGGAAGACTCGGATCGTTACAAGATTTCCATGCGCATGGGCGACACGATCTACCTTTGCCATGCCAGCGCCCCCACCGCCGTTTTCATCGACTGGAGCACCGGAAAAGAATTTCCAGCCAAGCTGAACGGCAAGATGTTGCTGGTGAAAAACCCAAATGGAGAGATCGTCGACCTGAACATCGTCGGCAAAAAGACACCAAAGTAGAAACGCGGTGGGCCGGGTCTGCGAGCAGCCGGCAGATCGCTTCTGCTATGCCGACTTAGCACTATGACTTAGCGGTAGTAATCCGATGAAAGCCGCTTCTACGACTTGCCAACTAGGCCGAAGTCGCTGGCGCGGCGGACGCTACCGCGTACGGCAAACCCAGCATTATTGGAGTAACTGACGTAGCGTGGGTCGCAGAGAAAGGAGACTCTTGTGACCCGTCTACGCCAGATGATGCTGGAAGAACGTCAGCGTCGGAACTACTCGATGTTCAAGCAGTGATGCGATTTCCGCAGCGATAGATTTTTGTTGCCGCCGGGCCTTTTTGCGCAGGGTCGCCATATCGCTTTCAAAGCAAGTCTAGCATCCGGTTGAACTCGAGTTCTGCCGCTGCTGTCTCTAGGCTGAGACACTTTCCTGGTAATGGGTCGGTTTCCGGTTTCCCCGTCATCCACTCGCGATCCCGTTGGCGATGACCACATCGGCGTATAGGCGACGTCCAAGTGACTTCCCCGAACAAGACATTCTGGACAATCTCCGGGAAGGCGGACTCGCCGATCGGCTGTTGCACAGGATTACTTACGAGATGGCGATGTTATGCTAAGTGAGTTGAAGTCTATCAGTCAGGGGTGATCTCCCAGACGACTCCATAGCCGTAGAAGCCGCCCTTGATGGTCGTGCCGTACAGGTTGCCGTTCTTGTCGATGACGATCGGCCCCTGAGGAAACTCGCCGTCAGACTGGCTAAAGGTGTGGAGGGTTGTGAATATCCAGCCATTGCCAGGGTTCGAGAGCTTGAAGATGTAACCGTAGCCGTACGCGTAATCGCCGCCATAGAGGTTTCCGGCAGAATCCATCACCAGCCCGTTGGCAAGGTCCCCGATCGTGTAGCCGTGGAGCTGGGTGTAGTTCCAGCCTCCGCCCGATGGGCTGAGCTGGTAGATTGCTCCGGGGATGCCGCTGCCGCCGTCACCAAAGTCGGCACCGTACAGATTCCCAGAGGAATCGCTGATGACACCGACAGGCTGGTATCCGTCACCGAGGCCCCATTGGTAGAGGTTGGTCAGGTTCCAGCCAGATTGCGAGGGCTGCAGCTCCCAGACCGCGCCCCAGAAACAGCCGAGCGTCGCGCTGCAGTCAGTGGTTCCGTAAAGATCGCCTGAGTGATCGATGACGAGCGAGCCTTCCGGTAATCCTTGGCTCAAGCCGCCCTCTGAGTTGAACGAGTGGATGACGCTCTCGGTCCAAGCGCTGCCGGGGTGGGTGAGTTGAAAGATTGCCCCGTTGCCATAGGCGCCGCCGAAATAACTCACTCCGTACATGTTCCCCGTGCTGTCGAAGATTACGCGGCTCGATGGAGCCGACGCATCCGGCGGGCCCTGGAAGGTGTAGAGCAGGTTTTCCTGCCAGCGACATTGAAAGTCGGCGCAGCGCGTTGGACCGGGCGCCAAACGGTATAAGCCGGTGCCGGCCACGCCGTAAAGCGCGCCGTCCGGCCCGAACACTACGCCAAGTGTGGGGTCGCTGTTGTTGGCGCCGCCCGGAAATTCGTAGAGAGGCGTCAACACCCAGCCTGAACCGGAGGGCTTCATTTCGAAGACAACACCGCAGCCGTAACTTCCCTCGTAGTTTTCGCAGCCTGAGACCCGCTGTCCGCCCGCCGAGGCTGTGCCATAAAGATTGCCTGCGGCATCGATCGTCAAGCCATTCAGAGGGTTGGCGCCGTCAGGCCCGCCGGTGAAATTGTGAAGCACGGTGAAGGTCTGCGCGTGGGCTGCTGGGACAATCGCTATAGCTAACGCCAGAACGGTGAGGGAGATGAGCACTATTGTCTTCTGTCGCAAGTTGACCTCGAAAACCGAAACTGCGATTAGCTGCCGGACCATGACGATTCCTTCCTGCGGATCGTTTAGCGGATGACAGTATCACGCGCTTTCAGCAGCGCAACTTAATTTTGCATTACGGTGTAAGAAACTGACGGAAAGAGACTTAACTCGCTTGCCTCAAGATGATTGATGAAATCAGGCCACCTCACACCCTATCCGTCCCGCACAAAATGATTAGCGAATCCCCCGCTTGTCTTAATTGTCGCTACCCGGAAGCTGACCCGTTGCCACTCCCCACTTTGACTTTGCCGCCCAGCATCTAAATAATTGAACTCGCTCGCATGGACATCTACGAACAAATCGTTGAGCTGCGCCGCCAGGGACGGCGCGGCGCGGTCGCCACCATCACCAACGTCCGCGGCTCGATTCCCTCTTTTCAGACGGCCAAGATGCTGGTGCGCGATGACGGTTCCATCGCGGGGACGATTGGCGGCGGATGCGTCGAGGCCGAGGTCTGGCAGGCGGCGCGCGAGGTGATGGAAGAGGAGAAGCCGCGGACCCTGACCTTCAACCTGAATAACAATCCCAAGTATGACACCGGCCTGGTGTGCGGCGGAACGCTCGAGATTTTTATCGAACCTGTGCTGCCGCCGGCCCTGCTGTATATCTTTGGCGCCGGTCATGTTGCCTACAACCTTTACAAAGTCGCTACCATCGCGGGTTTCGAGGTCGTGGTGGTGGATGATCGCCAATCCTATGCCAACCGCGAGCGCTTCCCCGACGCGCGCGAGGTCATCGCCGAGGATTTCGAAACGGTGACAGCGCGCCTGAATCCCCCCGAGACGTCACATATCGTGATCGTCACTCGCGGGCATCGCGACGACATGCGCATTTTGCGCTGGGCGGTGAACACGCGGGTGCGTTATCTGGGAATGATCGGCTCGCGGCGCAAGACCATCTCCATCTACAAAGAGCTGGAGAAGGAAGGCATTCCCGCGGAGAGGTTCGCCAACGTCCACGCCCCGGTGGGATTGGAGATTGGCGCGGTCACGCCGGAAGAGATCGCCGTCTCCATCGTCGCCGAAATGATCGCGGTCCGGCGTCATGCTGCGACCGACGTCGTGAGCAAGATGTATCCCTACCCCCCCACCCAAGCAAAAGCGGCTTGGGTGGGCCACCTGTGATCTTTCAAGAGG
The DNA here is from genome assembly GCA_963791975.1 of uncultured Acidobacteriaceae bacterium. GTDB lineage: Bacteria > Acidobacteriota > Terriglobia > Terriglobales > Acidobacteriaceae > Bog-257. The sequence goes on from CAWBUJ010000003.1 coordinate 622,895, forward strand.
TTGTCCATTCGATCGGAACCGGAGAAGCTGGTTGTGACGAGCAACTAGTGACTCTGGAGACCGAATGGACTATCACAAGAATGCCCCATGGACGGCGTTGAGTCGAGAGCGTCTGGCCCGTATGGTGATCGACGGCGGCCTGCCGGTAAGTGCCGCGGCTGTACGGTTCAGTGTGAGCGCCAAAACGGCAGCCAAATGGCTTGGCCGGTACCGCCAGTTGGGCGTTGCCGGCCTGGCTGACCGCAGCTCGCGGCCGCGCCACAGCCCGCGTCAGACCCCTTCTTCCTTATTAGAAAGGGTTGTTGTTCTTCGCCGGAGCCACATGCCCGGTTACGAGATTGCACGCCGCACCGGTCTGAGCCCGGCCACCGTCAGCCGCGTCCTGCGCCGCGCCCGGCTGAGCCGCTGGCGCGATCTGAACCCGCCGCCTCCCGTACAGCGCTACGAGCATCCCCGTCCAGGCGACCTGCTGCACCTGGATATCAAAGGCATGACGCGCTTTTCTGAAGTTAGCCGGCGCGGCGATGGACGCCTGCGCGGTAAGCAGAAACATCCTGGCTTCCTGGCTCTGCACGTGGCCGTGGACGATCACTCGCGCCTGGCCTTTACCCAGATACTGCCCGATCAAAAGGCCGAAACTACCGTCGCTTTCCTCGCCGCCGCCACCGACTTCTTCGCCACCCACGGCATCGGTGTGCGCGCCCTGCTCACCGATAATGGCTCCAGCTATCGCTCCGCTCAGTTCCGGCAGGCTTGTCAGTCCATGCAGATCAAACATCACCGCACCCGGCCCTACACCCCCAGAACCAACGGCAAGGCGGAGCGCTTCATCCAGACTGCGCTGCGCGAGTGGGCTTATGCACAACACTGGTCCGACTCCGAGCAAAGAGACGCCTATCTGCAGCCTTGGACCGACTACTACAACCGTGAACGCCCCCATGGTAGCCTCAACTACAAGCCGCCCATCAGCCGCTCCGATTCCGGAACAACGTCTTGATCATCTACAGCCACCCTACCTCCGATCACGAAGAACAAGACGCAGTCGAGGAGACGACGCCGGAGTCGTAGTTGGCGCCCCGATAGTCACACGCACGCGTGACCGGCGCACTTGTGCCGGCGCCTGGGCGGCGTATCAGACAAACAGGAGGACGAAGTTGTTGTGTCTCTTTCTGGCTGCACCCAGTGTGCGGAAGGGGCCGAGATCTTTTACAAGACCGGAACAAGGCTCGTATCGGGGGGGGCGCACCTGCCGAAGATCCAGCCACGAAGCGGCGACGGACGTTGGAGGCCCAGGCGCGAGCCCAGGCTAAGCGGTTTAGCTTTTACTGTGATCGGGTAGCGATTCTGTGATCGGGTAGTGAGACTGTGATCGGGTAGTGCGGGCCTTCAGGCCCGCGTCACAGCCATCGTTAACAGCGGAGTCGGCTTCAGCCGACGGCAGGCTCTGCGCCGGCTGAAGGCTCTGGACAAAAAAAGGGGGGGCGGCTTTACGCGGCCCTGAAGCGCCGCACTACCCCTCCCAACCCGATTACAGAATTCCTAAACGACTCTAGGCGGGAAACTAAATCGGAGCGGCGCCGTCGAATCGCCGCGAGGAAGTCTATATGGCTCTATTAGATACATATAACCTATTTGTTATCAACTGTGTGAAGATGGAATGATGCGTAACTTGCTGATTCTAAATACGGGAGGGGGGAGGGTATGCAGGTGAATTACATGCACTGGCCTCAGCCTCGCCGCTCTGCTATCTTCGAGCTATGGCGCTAGCTCCCAGCATTTGCGGAGTCATTCTGGCCGCCGGATTTTCCACGCGAATGGGCCGCGACAAGGCCCTGCTTCCCTGGCCTCCCGTGGCCGAAGGAACACCGGCAGCAAACACTTTTCTTGGCGCCACCATCGATCTGTTCCAGGCGCACACCGACCTCGCCATCGTGGTCGCAGGCCATAACGAGGCGGCCTTGCAACCGGTCGTGTACGCGCATGGAGCGTTTCTGGTGGTCAATCGCGAACCCGAGCGGGGACAGTTCAGTTCGTTGCAGGTTGGTTTGCGAGAGGTGTTGAACCACGGCCGAGATGGGGCGTTCATCGCGCTCATCGATCATCCGCCCGTGCTGCCGGTCACCTTGCACCTGCTGCGCGATGCCTTTCTCAACTCGGGACCGGATGTGTGGGCAGTTGTGCCCGAGGTACGGCGCGGCGAAGGACTGGTGCACGGGCATCCGATTCTGGTGGGACGGGAGATGATCGAGGCGTTTCTGCGCGCGCCGGTGGACGCAACCGCCCGCGACGTCGAACGCCAGTGCCAGCAGCACATCCAGTATCTGCCGGTTGAGGACACGCGCATCGCGGCGAATATCGATACTCCCGAGGACTACCAACGCCTCTGCGGCTCCGACCCGATTTCTTCGGAGAAGCAGTGTTGAGTTCGAGTCAACTCCGCGGCCAGGCCACGAAATTTATCGAATCGGTGCTCGCGTTGCAACCGCTCATCGCGGTCTTCGATTGCGATGGAACGCTGTGGAGCGGCGACGCGGGCGCGGATTTCTTCTATTGGGAAATCGAGCGCGGCATGATCGGCCGTGAGGCCGGCGAGCGGGCGCTCGCCCGCTACCAGGAGTATCGAGCCGGCAAGGTGGACGAAGAGCAGATGTGCGGCGAGATGGTCACCATGAACGCAGGCATCCCGCATGAGGCTTTGCAACGCGCGGCCGAGGAGTTCTTCGACGAGGTCGTCAGCCATCGCGTGTTTCCCGAGATGCGGGAACTGACTGCGCGTTTGGCGGCGCAAGGTTGCGATATCTGGGCGGTCTCCTCAACCAACAATTGGGTTGTGGAGGCCGGCGCCGAGCGTTTCGGCATTGCGCGCGATCGCGTGCTTGCGGCCAGCGTTCATCTTGATGGGGACAGGGTCAGCGATCGCCTCATCCGCGTGCCGACCGACGAACTGAAGGCTGCCGCCATTCGCGAAGTCATCGGCAAGCCGGTGGACGCGGTGTTTGGCAATTCGGTGCACGATCAAGCCATGCTGGAGATGGCGAAGCACGCGTTTTGCGTCAATCCCAACCCTGACCTGGAGCGGATCGCGCGCCAGCGCGGGTGGCCGGTTTATTGGCCTGCGGTCAGCGACGAGTAGGAGGCTAACTGAAAGCTGCGGATTATTCTTGCTGGGCGACGGAATAGAGATTGGTTTCCAATTCTTCTTCGGACACCGCCAGCAGATCGATCCAGCCTTCCAGCGGCAACGAATCGACTGGCAAGTGCTCGCGCCAGATAGCGAAGCGCAGGCGGATACTGCTTCCCGGCTGCGCTCCGATGAGCGCAAAGGGAATGCGGAACTCGAATATCTCGGCGAGTGCGACCTCCACACCATTCGCGGAGGCGCCAGCGTCCTCCGTCCCATGGCCCGCCAGGACGTTGCGCTCTTCGCCGTTGGCCAAGACCCACCGCAGCAACGTCCGGCTCTGCGCATCGACGGTAAGACGATGGGAGATCACTGGTGACTTGCGATCGCTACCGTCGCCCCGTACTTCGAAGTTGACCACCAGACGATATTCCCCTTGCGGCGGCGAGCGATGGAAGTCGAGCCGCCCGGAAACAGAATCGCGGTCCAACCCGGCGTAGACAGCGTCCAGCAGAAACTGCTTGCCGTGCATCGCCATGGAGCGTTGGTCGGAGGTGTAGCTGGCAGCGCCCATCCATTCGAAGTAACCGCTCACCAGTCCGTCTACCCGCGCGCGCACATAAGCGGTCTGAGGCAGATAGCTGGGACGCACCACACCACTTATGATGGGCGTGTTCAGCTCCTCGGGAGGAACGCCTTCCAGGGCGTGATAAACGTTGGACAGATGCTTGCGATAGAGCTCGTCGAAGTCGCGATCGTTGGCGGAGTGGTGCTCCGGCCCATACCACCAGTTCCAGTCGCTGCCTTCGGCGATCAGCAACTCCTGAAGGGCAAGCTGGCGCTGTTCCTCAGAAACCCGCTGCGAATAGCGCTGATAGTAATCGCGGGCCTCTGCCAGCAGGTCCCAGGAGCGATTGTCTTCTGGCGACCCAATCCAGACATCGAAATTGGCATTGATCCACGATCCCGGCACCAGCCGCTTAAGTCGACCGAAGTCGTCCTCCTTGTGCCGAGCGATGGCTTCGCTGATGGTAAGCGGCTCGATCTGCGGGTCGTGCTGGACGGCATCGTAGAAGCGACGCAGGAATTCGCGCCCAGACTGCGGATAGTATTCCCAGGCGTTCTCGCCATCGAGAATGATCGAGAGCACGGCATTCTTCCCTTTTTGGAGAACCGGTTGCGTTGCATCTTTAATGTTCTTGATGAGATGATTGGCGGCTTCCTGTGCGGCCATTCCCGAATATACGAATCCGATCAGGTCGGAGAGGTGATGGTCGCGGAAGACCATGTGCATCCGGGTATCGTCTTTCTCATAAAGGTAAATGTTGTAAAGCCGCTCCGCCCCATCCGCTTGCAGTTTCTCGCCATCGTGACGAGCAAAGTTGAAATCGAGGGACCTCCCCAGTACGCCCTCATCGGTCGCCATCCACTGGATGCCCTGCTTACTGGCCAGCGCCAGTGTTTCTTCCGATACTCCGCCCTCCGATGGCCACAGTCCCTTGGGACGGACCCCGAACAGCGCTTGGTGCGAATCGAGCGCCATTTGGATCTGCAGCTTGGCGTCGTCGGGATGACGATATCTCCGCGTGGGAAGATTCAGCCCGGGCGTGGATTGTGCGCCGATATTGGTGTCGCAAAGCAATGGCAGGATAGGGTGATAGTACGGAGTCGCAGACAGCTCCACCGATCCCCTCTTGGCGGCCTCGGCGTAGGCAGGTAGCACTTTGCCTAGAAACTCGCGTTCCTTGGCGATCACCAGTTGCTGGTCCTCAACCGTGAAGTCTTCCCCTTTTTCCACCAGCGCTGCGACCTCAGGGTCGGCCAGCAGGAACTCATCGAACCACGCCAACTGCGACAGGACCTGCAAGTCGGCATAGTCCCGTGTCACGAAATAGGAGTCGGGCCCCTCGGGCCGCACACTGGTGTCCCGATAGCGCTCCCAGAGCTCCTGGTATCGCGGGTAGCGGCCGATCATGTTCACCGGATTCGCCTGAAATAGATAGCGCAAGGCAAATTGCCGATCGGAAAATGTCAAATCGCTCGCCGGCTTGGCCACGACATCGAAGAATGGATCGTGCGCCTGCCCGGAAATGTAATCCTGAATTTGGTTCACCAGCGAGGGGACCAGATTAAAGTTCTGATGGACTTGGGGAAATTCGTCAAGAATCTTCACCATCCCGTAGTAGTCCTTGAGAGCATGCAGCCGGACCCAAGGCAGACGATACTCGCCTGTCACCATGTCTTTGTAAAACGGCTGGTGCATGTGCCAAAACAGAACCAATCTGATCTTAGGGGAACTTTCAGTCATCGCGTCGCTGGAGTTTTTCGGACAAGTGTATCAGGCTCCATAATGTTGGGTACTCAGATCGTTGATGAGGGGAGGCCTTCGATTCGTTTTCCGTCCCTGTTCGCTGCATATAAACTATATGTTTGTGCGTATTCTGACCCGCTACATCCTGACGGAGATTACCTCGCATGCCCTGCTGGGCGTGGCGTTGTTTACCTTCATCATCTTCATGCGGGATCTGGGACGGCTGTTGGAATTGATCGTCCGCAACTCCGCGCCGCTGCCTAGTGTGGCAGAGATTTTCCTGTTCACCCTGCCCACGACGTTCACCATCACCTTGCCGATGGGCGTACTCGTCGGGATTCTGGTGGGGCTAAGCCGTTTGGCAGCCGATAGCGAAGTCACGGCCATGCGGGCCAGCGGAATGGGTGCTGGGATATTCGTCCGCGCCATTGCAATATTCGCCATCGCCGCCTGGGCACTGGCTATGTTCAACAGTATTTACGTAGCGCCCAAGTCGGCGAATGCACTTGATCGTTTGCAGGACCGGCTGCGGTCATCGCAGGCCTCGTTCGAGATCCAACCGCGTGTCTTCTACGAGGAGTTCAAGAACATCGTCTTATATGTACAGGACGTGGTACCGTCCGGCGGCCGGTCGCTATGGCGCGGGATTTTTCTGGCTGACATCAGCGATCCGGCTTCTCCGAAGATCACTCTGGCACAGCGCGGGGCCTTGCTGAGCGACTCTCCCGACAAGTTGCGCTTCCACCTCGAGGATGGCACTCAGCAGGAGATGATACCGCGAGCTAAGGACCAGTATTCGATTACGACTTTTGAAACCACCGAGATTCCTCTGCAGTTGCCCAGCAGCGCGGACCGGACGACTCGCGATCTTCTTCCGATGGCTGAGTTGGACCTGCGTGGCCTGCTCGACAATGCGGATAAGGAAAAATTAGCTGCGGACCGGATTCGGCATTCCGATCCGGCTACGGCCGGGTCACGGGAGTTGCTGGCTCGCTATTACGAAATTGAGTTTCACCGCCGGTTTGCACTTCCCGCAGCGTGTCTGGTGCTGGCCTTGGTTGGAATTCCGCTGGGATTGTCGGCCCGCAAAGGAGGGAAAAGTACTGGTTTTGTACTCACTATTCTGCTGGTCTTCGTGTATTACTTCTTTTCCCTGACCGGCGTCTCGATGGCCCGTCAGGGCAAGGTGCCTCCCTGGGAAGGTGTGTGGGCGGCCAACATCTTCTTCTTTGTGTGTGGGCTGCTCCTACTGTGGCGGGTTGACCGAATGCCGATCGACCTGGGCACCTGGAGCGAATTCTGGAAAACGCTAAAAGCCAAGCTTCCTGTCGTCAACCGCCCGCGGCGGCAAACCCGTGCAGCGGAAGCCGAAGGGGTGAGTTCAGTGTCCCACAAGAGGCGCTTCCGGGCGCGTTTTCCACTCATTCTCGACGACATGATCCTACGCGACTTCGCTGCCTACTTGGCGATGATCATTGCCGCGGCGCTGTTGATCGTACTGGTGTTCACCTATTTCGAGCTGCTGACCGATATCATGCGCAACCGGATCCCAGCGATCATCCAGGCCGAATATCTGTGGGACGTGAGTCCGTCACTCATCTACTTGATTGCGCCTTTGGCGGTGATGCTCGCTGTACTCATTACCTTCGGGCTGATGGAGAAGTCAAGCGAGTTGACGGCAATGAAGGCCAGCGGGATGAGTATCTATCGCGCGGCCCTGCCCGTTATCGTACTCAGCGCATTTTTTGCGGTAGGACTGTTTATCTTCGACCAGGTCTACATTCCGCACACCAATCGAGAACAGGAGATCCTGCGCAACCAGATCAAGGGAAAACCCGCCCAGACTTACCTGCAGGCCGACCGTAAGTGGATTTTCGGACAGCACAATGAGATTTACTATTACCAGGCTTTCGATCCCGACACCAATCAATTCGGGGGCATTTCCATCTTCGAGTTCGATCCTAATAACTTTCAGCTCACGCGTCGCATTCACGCCGAACGCGCGCACTGGGAAGAGGGCCTGAAGAAGTGGGTTTTTGAAAGCGGCTGGGTACGCACCTTGCAGGGCGCTTCCATCCGCGATTACCGCACCTTCGACGTAGCTACCTTTAACGAGCTCGGCGAGGACCCCAGCTACTTTAAGAAAGAAGTAAAGCAATCATCGGAGATGAATTACGAAGAATTGCGGCACTACATCGACGACTTGCAGCAGAGCGGCTTCGATACCGTCCGGCTTAAGGTGCAGCTGCAGAAGAAAATCGCCTTCCCCTTAGTCACTCTGGTGCTGGCGGTGCTGGCGATCCCCTTCGCCGCCTCCGGGCGTCGCGGCGGCGCCCTGGCAGGAGTTGCCATCGCCATCGGAATTGCAATCGTCTACTGGGTAACAGCTGGTGTGTTCGAGGCTATGGGTTCGGCAAATCAGCTTCCGGCGATGATAGCCGCCTGGGCGCCCGATTTTATTTTTGCCTTCGCCGGAGGCTATTTGCTTCTCCGGGTGCCGACGTAGTTTGGGGTTGATCGAGAATCAATTCGTCTCGCAGCTCATCTAAAAGCTTTCCGTATCGAAGAGAAACTTGGGCTGAGTGCCTGCTCTTAGGTGATGGTTTTCAAGAATCTACGTCCGCTGTTTCCCTACCTGCGCAAATACAGCGCCACTTTCTGGATCGGCGCTCTTTGTGTATTGTGCAACAACTGCGTCTGGATTCTCTTCCCCCTGGTCATTCGACGTGCCATCGACGATCTGAACCGGGGCGTAACGCTGCACAAGCTAGTCACTTACGCCTGGTGGCTGCTGGCGGTCGCAGGCACCAAAGCCATCTTCCAGTTCCTCACCCGTTGGATTCTGATCGGAGTTTCCCGCGAGATCGAATTCGATTTGCGCAACGATTTATTCGCCCATCTGGAGCGACTTTCCTACAGCTTTTACCAACGGACACGCACCGGCGACATCATGGCCCGAGCCACCAACGACCTGAACGCCGTGCGAATGCTGGTCGGGCCCGGCATCATGTACACCGCCAACACGGTAGTGTTTACAGCCGGGGCCCTGGCCTTCATGCTCAGTATCAGCCCGCGGTTGACCATATTCGCTTTCGCGCCTCTGCCCATCGTGAGCATCGTCGTGCAGTACTTCGGAAGCAGGATTCACGAGCGCTTCGAGCGCATCCAGGCGATGTTCTCCGACATATCGGCCCGGGCGCAGGAAAACTTTTCCGCCGCCCGGCTCATTCGCGCCTACGTTCAGGAGCAGGCAGAGATCGAGAACTTTGAGCGCGACAATACCGAGTACATCGGCCGCAGCCTGAAGCTGGTCCGACTGATGGGTATGCTATGGCCGACGCTGGAAACTCTACTAGGCCTGGCCGTTGTCATTGTGCTCTGGGTCGGCGGGCGTGAGGTGCTGCTGCACCGTATCAGTGTCGGCAGCTTTGTGGCGTTCAACACTTATATGGTGCAGCTTACCTGGCCGGTCATCGCCCTGGGATGGGTGATCAACATTTTCCAGCGCGGTTTGGCGTCCATGGGCCGCATTGAGAGCATCCTGGCGGAGCAGTCCGAGATTACCGATGCCGCAGTTCCTCGCATCGGCGCTCCCAGCAAAGTTCGAGGTGACATCGAGTTCCGCAATCTCACCTTCCACTATGGGAGGACGTTGATCGCGGCGGAGCGTGGCGCGGGCAACGTGCATGGCGATGAGACTGTGCTGAGGAACATCAACCTGCGCGTGCCCGCGGGAACCAGCCTTGCGATTGTTGGCCCCACCGGATCGGGCAAGTCCACGCTGGTTTCGCTCATCCCTCGCATCTACGACGCGGTGGAAGGCTCGGTGCTCATTGACGGACGGCCGATTCGCGAGTTCCCTCTGGAAGTCTTGCGCAGGAACATCGGCTTCGTGCCGCAAGAAACATTCCTGTTCAGCGACACGATTCGAGAGAACATTGCCTTTGGCAAGGAGAATGCCACCGATGCGGACGTGCGACGCGCCGCTGAGGCCGCCAGTATCGCCGGCGAGATCGAAGGCTTTCCCGACGGTTACGACACGTTTGTTGGCGAGCGTGGACTTACTCTTTCGGGCGGCCAGAAGCAGCGTACCGCCATTGCCCGGGCCGTGATCCGCAATCCGCGAATCCTGGTCCTCGACGACGCTCTAGCCAGTGTCGATACGCAGACTGAGGACCGCATCCTAAACCATCTGCGCGAAATCATGCAGGGCCGTACTACGGTCTTCATCTCCCACCGCGTGTCGACCGTGCGCAACGCCGACCGCATTGCTGTTCTGCATGAGGGCTGCATCGTTGAGTACGGCACTCATGACGAACTCATCGACCGCAACGGCTATTACACTGACCTCTATAACAAGCAATTGTTAGAAGAAGAGTTGGAGACGGTGTAGCGGCTTTCCCGGAACCGGTCCAGCCGGAACACCGCTGTCGAACCTCGACGCTCAGCCGCAGGCAGCCGGCCGGTCACGCCAACTTGCCGATATCAGCTTGATTACGCCGCAGTTGCTGACTCCCGCCGGTCTAACTTGAGTTCCACCTGCGGCATCGGCTGATGCATTTCGCGATAGCGCTTGGGCGTAATTCCCACCAGATGACGAAATACGCTGGTGAAATGGCTTTGGGTTTCGAATCCTACCTGGGTGGCAACGTTGGCCAGCGTAGTCCTGCTCTCCCGCAACAGCTGCTGTGCGCGCTCCACCCGCTGCCGCATGACGTACTGGTGAGGCGTGGTGCCGGTGCTCATCTTAAACAGCTTGGAGAAATAGTACTGGCTCATGCCTACCGCTTGAGCGAGTTCGGCAACCGACACTTCTTTTGCCAGGTTCTCCCGCACAAAGGCAAATACCCGCTGTAAGCGCCAAGGCGGCAGTCCGCCTATTGCCTCCACGACAGCTAGGGGAGCGCCCAGATAACCGTCTACGACCTCGTACAGCCGCTGCTTCTCGAGAGAATGCAACGCTAGCACCAGAACGTTCATGCCTTCAACATGAGCTCCGAGCCGTGCTGAAGGGGCATCGTGGCACAGCGCGGCGCGAATTCCCGGAACGCGGTTGGCAGCTATTGACGCTCCCACCGCACGACTGGTGACGATGATGCCGCGCTCAACGTCACGGCGAAGCACGCAGAGCGCCACCTGCTCGGCATAGTCGGCACGCGGGCGTTCAGCGATCGACGGTGCGGCATCGAGAACGTCGTAACCTGCCGACGTCAGTTTCGCCACAAGATTTTGCTTGGCTTCATGAGATACCTGATCGGATGCGATTGCAATTCGCACTTTCCCTGGTCCTCCATTCGTGGAAGTCGAACGGCTTTGCTGGAAGTGACGGGGCCACAAGCGCCTACAACTTAACTTTGGTAGAGATGCGCGCAATGTCGGCTTGGATGCTCATTTCATGTTGTATTCATCCTGCAACTTAGGATAGTTCCACGTAATGGGTTTGGCAGGGACAAGAAATCGGCGTCCAATCAGCCCACAGGGCCGCCAGCTTTAAAAATGAGGCAGGGAAGCCAAAGTCGCGATACACTTCCCGATCTGGGCTTTTCGCTCCCTTGGCCCAGGGCACGAAGACAGCCATGAACTACAAGAACCCTGCGCCCGGCGGACCGGGCATTCCACCTCGCTGGACGCGCGGCTCCAAGGACGGAGTTGGCACGGCGTATTCGACCTCGAGCCGGCTCTGGTACACGCTGGCCAACGGGGTCGTAACCGAGTGCTACTACTCCACCATCGATTCCCCGCAGGTACGTGACCTGCAATACCTGGTGAGCGATGGAGAAACGTTCTTCCATGATGAGCGACGCAACATGCGCTCCGAAATCGAGTGCCTCGGTCCTGTCGGTCTGGGGTTCAAGCTGACAAATTATGACCGTGAAGGGCGCTACTCGATCGAGAAGCAGATCATCGGCGACCCTCACCTTAGCTGTCTGCTGGTCCATACCAGATTCAACGTCGCACCCGAATGGCAGGGACGCCTTCATCTCTACGTGCTGTGCGCGCCGCATCTACAGATCGGCGGGTGGCACAACAATGCGGTGGTGTTGCACGCGAGCGGACGACAAGGCCTGATGGCTTACCGTGACGACAAGTTCCTTTCCCTGGCCGCCACTGCGCATTTCAGCCGCCTCTCTTGCGGATATGTCGGGGTCAACGACGGCTGGACCGACCTGGCCGCCAACTTCACCATGGAGTATGCCTACGATTGCGCGTTGGATGGCAATGTCGCCCTCACGGCGGAGATCGATCTTTCGAATGGCACGGAGTTTACTCTGGGGATGGCGTTCGGCCATACCGCGCACAACGCTACCGCTACCCTCTCCCAGGCGCTGAGCATTCCTTTCGACAACGCGTTGAAGAGCTTCCTCGATCAATGGCAGCGCACCAATAAGCGTCTGGCCTTGCTGGACAAAATCCACCAGCGGGATTGCATGCTATTTAAGCGCAGCGTGAATCTTCTGCTCGCCCACGAGGACAAAATCTATCCCGGCGCCATGATCGCCAGCATGAGTATTCCCTGGGGCGAAGATAAGGGCGACGACGATCTGGGCGGCTATCACCTGGTCTGGACGCGCGACATGGTGAACAGCGTCACCGCGTTGCTCGCCGTAGGCGATACTGCCACGCCCTTGCGTGCGCTCATCTATCTGGCAGTTACGCAACGGGAGGACGGCGGCTTCTACCAGAACTTCTGGATCGATGGAGACCCTTACTGGACTGGGGTGCAACTGGACGAAGTTGCATTCCCCATAATCCTCGCGTGGAGACTGTGGAAGGCGAATGCCCTCGGCAACTTCGATCCCTACACCATGGTTCTGCGGGCTTGCCAATATCTCATCCGCAAGGGTCCGGCGACGCCGGAGGAGCGCTGGGAGGAAGCAGGCGGCTACTCGCCCTCGACGTTGGCCAGCAATATCGCAGCCCTGATCTGCGCCGCCGAGTTTCTCGAGTCGCGCGATGAGAAACCTTCGGCCGAATTCGTTCGCAGCTATGCCGATTTCCTCGAGTCACACGTCGAGAAATGGACGGTCACCAATAGTGGCACGCTGGTGCCCGGCATCACCCGGCACTATATCCGAATCAATCCGGCGATCAGCCGGGAAGGCGCACCTGGCGACGAGGACCCTGATAGTGGTGTTCTAGTCCTCGCCAACCAGCGGCCGGGCGACCGTTCCGCCTACCCAGCAAAAGAGATCGTGGATGCTGGATTCCTGGAACTTGTTCGCTTTGGCGTACGCAGGCCTGGGGATCCGCTCATTGAAGATTCGTTGAAAGTTGTGGACGCCGTGCTCAGAGTAGAAACTCCAAAAGGACCTTGCTGGAAGCGCTACAACCACGATGGCTATGGGCAGCGCAACGACGGCAGCTCGTTCCAAGGATGGGGCATCGGGCGGCCTTGGCCCCTGCTTACCGGCGAGCGCGCTACCTACGAGTTGGCGGCCGGCCGCGACATCGATTCGCTTCTGCTCGCCATCGAGAATTTCACTACCGGCATTGGGCTGATTCCGGAGCAGATTTGGGATGGGCCCGATATGCCAACCCAGCATCTCTGCTTTGGTGGACCCACCGGTGCCGCTAATCCCCTCATGTGGGCCCATTCCGAGTACGTAAAACTACTACGCTCTGTCGTCGACGACCGGGTCTTTGACCTGATCGAGCCGGTTGCGCAACGATATCGAAATGACCATCCGCGCCCGCTCATCGAAGTATGGAAGATTAATCGCCAGGTGAGAAGAGTTCCGGCCGGAGGTTTGTTGCGGGTGCAGGCTTCGTCTGAGTTCGTATTGCATTGGAGCAGCGACGGATGGAAAACGGCCTTGGACACACCTTCTACAGCGACGACGGTAGGTGTCGAGTTCGCCGACATCCAGGTCGCCGACACGCAATTCGAGCCAGTGGTTTTTACCTTCTACTGGTCCGGAGACGGCAATTGGCAGGGCGTGAACTATCAAGTAGATGTCATACATCCAATACAACCAAGCTTGAGCAGCAGAAAGGCGGAATCGAGTGAGTAGCCCAGTCGACACTACCCGACAAGACAAGCAGAAGCCCACGGTCGCACTGCCCCCGGACGGTGAGAGCCAAACGCCGCAGCCGAAGCTCGAAGCTCTGTGTATCAATACCATCCGTACGCTTTCGATGGATGCCGTGCAGAAGGCCAACAGCGGACATCCGGGAACTCCCATGGCGCTGGCGCCCCTGGCCTTCACACTGTGGGACCGCTATTTGCGCTTCAACCCGCGCAATCCTCACTGGCCGGGCCGTGACCGCTTCATTTTGTCCAACGGGCACGCCTGCATGCTGCTCTATTCCATGTTGTACCTCACCGGATATGACTTGTCCCTCGACGACATTAAGCAGTTTCGGCAGTGGGGATCGAAAACACCGGGCCATCCTGAGTATGGCCTTGTACCGGGAGCCGAGGCCACAACCGGTCCGCTAGGTCAGGGATGCGGAAATTCCGTCGGCATGGCGATTGCCCAGCGCTGGCTGACGTCGCAGTTCGGCAAGGGTGGCCACAATCCGTTCGACTACCGCATCTACGTGTTCTGCGGCGACGGTGACCTGATGGAAGGGGTCAGTAACGAAGCAGCCTCCGTAGCTGGCCACCTTGGGCTTTCGAACCTGATCTGGTTCTACGACAACAACCACATCACCATCGAGGGCAGCACATCGCTGGCCTTCAGCGATGACGTGGCCTTGCGCTTTGAAGCCTGGCATTGGAATGTGCTGCACGTTAGCGATGTGAACAATCTCGATATGATAGATGTGGCCATCCAAGCCGCCCAACGGGAGCCCGCCCGCCCCACGCTTATCATCGTCGATACCCATATCGGCTGGGGCTCGCCCCATCGCCAGGACACCAAAGAAGCTCACGGCGAAGCGCTGGGTGAAGAAGAGGTACGCCTTACCAAAATCGCTTACGGATGGCCGCCGGATGAGCACTTTCTGGTTCCGGAAGATGTGAAGGCCTACATGAGTAAAGCGGTCGAACGCGGCTCGCAGTGGGAGCAGGAGTGGAACGACCGCTACAGCGCGTGGGCGAAGGAGTTTCCTGCTCTCGCCAAAACCTGCCAGCAAATGCTGAATCAGGAATTGCCCGCAGGTTGGGACAAAGACATCCCGACTTTTCCGCCTGACGCAAAGGGCATGGCTACGCGCGAATCTGACAGCAAGGTGCTGAACGCGGTTGCCAAGAACGTCCCTTGGATCCTCGGTGGCGCTGCGGACCTATATCCTTCCACCAAGACTCTGATTGACGGCGCCGCCAACTTCGAGAAGGGAAGCTACGGAGGGCGCAACTTCCACTTCGGCATCCGTGAGCACGCCATGGGCTCCATCGTCAACGGCATGGCGCTGTCAAGCCTTCGTCCTTACGGGGCAACCTTCTTTATCTTTTCGGATTACATGCGCCCCGTGCTCCGCCTCGCCGCCCTGATGGATCAGCCCGTCATCTTCATATACACGCACGATTCCTTCTGTCTGGGCGAGGATGGACCAACTCACCAGCCGATCGAGCATCTTATGTCCCTGCGGGCCATTCCGCGGCTGCTGCTGTTTCGGCCGGCAGATGCCAACGAGGTCGCCGAGACCTGGCGCTACATCATGCCCCTCAAGAAGGTTCCGGCGGCGCTCGCATTGACGCGCCAGGCCGTACCTACCTTCGACCGTACGAAGTATGCCTCGGCGGCGGGTGTTGCCAAGGGCGCATACGTGATGGCTGATTCTGGCGGCACGCCCGACGTCATTCTTATAGGAACCGGCTCGGAGGTGCAGCTCTGCATCGGCGCCTACGAGAGGCTCACGGCCGAGGGCGTGAAAGCACGCGTCGTTTCGATGCCCTGTTGGAGGTTGTTCGACGAGCAGCCCGAGGAATACAAAGCTCAGGTCTTTCCGCCGCAGGTTCGGGCGCGACTGGCGGTAGAGGCGGGCGCCAGCCTGGGCTGGAGCGACTACGTCGGGCCTGACGGAGATGTTGTCGCTCGGAACGACTTTGGAGCATCTGCTCCTCTTAAGGACCTGCTGAAGCACTTCGGCTTCACCGTGGACAACGTGGTGGCCAAAGCCAAAGAAGTGATGCAGAAAGCGAAGTCTTGAGACCCCGCTGGAGTTTCGCTCAATAGCGCCGTGACTTTGATGTTCCTTTAATGCGGAGCGTGGTTTATTGAAGAGGGGACTCCGCCCATTGGCTCTTCAAGGTCGAAGCCCGCAAGCGGGAAAACCTGTTGGAGAAAGGACTGCGGCGCTTGTTGACCCTGATACGAGTTGCCGTTTCGCCGCCGCTAGCTATGGAAGTCGCCCAGGTGAGTGTTGGGCACTTCCCGTACTGATCGTCACCCAGGATTCGGAGAGATTACCATGAGCACTATCGTTCAGCCGACGCCAATTAAACTTGTACCGCCAACCTTGCCCAAGGCCGAGTCCTGTCTGGTCATCATCTTTGGGGGGACGGGCGACCTGACGCGTCGAAAGCTGGTTCCGGCGCTCTACGATTTGGCTTGCGTGGGTTGCACTAGCCGCAACTTTGAAGTGCTTGGTATCGGACGCACCAAGCTAACAGACGACGATTTCCGCGCACGTTTGCGCGAAGGGGCGGCCAGTTCCAGCGACACCCGCAACTTCACCCAGGATGTCTGGAACGATTTCGCCAAGCGCCTGCACTACATGATCGGTGATGCCAACCAGCGCGATTTCTACCCCCACTTGCAGGCGAAGATCCAGGAGATGCAGAGGAACGGGGCCAGTAAGAACGTCTTGTTCTATGTCTCGACACCGGCCTCGCTTGCGCCTCCGATCGTCGAAGGCCTGGGCTCGGTTGGACTGTCGCACAACAGCGAAGGCTGGACGCGAATCATCCTGGAAAAGCCCTTCGGCCGCGATCTGACGAGCGCGCAGCAGTTGAACGAGATTGTCGCCCGCGTCTTTGATGAGTCGTCCGTATATCGTATCGATCACTACCTGGGCAAGGAGACGGTGCAGAACATCATCATGTTTCGCTTCGGCAACTCGATGTTCGAGCCGGTGTGGAATCGTAATTACATCGAATACATCGAGATCACGGCGGCCGAGAAACTCGGGGTCGAAAATCGCGGGGCCTTCTACGAAGAAACTGGAGCCCTGCGCGACATGGTGGCCAACCACATGCTCCAGTTGGTCATGTTGACCGCGATGGAGCCGCCGGTCAGTCTCGATGCTGACGCCGTGCGTGGGCATAAGGTCGAGGTGCTTAGTGCCATTGCCCCCATGACAAAGGAAGACGTCGCCAAACTTACGCTTCGCGGACAATACGGGCCGGGCCAGATTGATGGCAAAGCTGTTCCGGGTTATCGCCAGGAGCCCGGCGTCAATCCCAACTCCCTTACCGAGACCTATGCTGCCGTCGAGTTCCACATTGACAACTGGCGCTGGGCGGGAGTTCCCTTCTATGTCCGGGCCGGCAAGCGGCTGGCCAACCATTTGACGGAAATCGCGGTTCACTTCAAGCGCACGCCACAGGCGCTGTTCTCCCGCAGTCCCAGGGACGTACACCGCAATGTTGTCACTATGCGCATCCAGCCGAATGAGGGTATCTCGCTCAGTTTTGGTGCCAAACAGCCCGGCCTGCAGATGCACGCCATTCCGGTGGAGATGGATTTCTCCTACCACGACGCCTTCGGCGCCGAAACTCCGGCAGCTTACGAGACGCTGCTGCTTGATGCCATGCGTGGCGATCCAACATTGTTCACGCGACGCGATGAGGTCGAAGCTGAGTGGCGTATTATTACGCCGATCGAGGAGGCGTGGGCTGAAATTCCGGCTCCGCCGTTTCCCAACTACCCGGCAGGCAGCGAGGGGCCGGAGGCGGCCGACCGTCTCATTAAGTGCGGCCACCTCCGCTGGCGTTCGCTCAAGCGCGAGGAAGAACGGCAACAAAGTGCGGCCGACTGAGGTTTTTTGCGAACTCTTCTGAAGCGAAACGGCCGCAGGGTGCGCACAGGCCGACATCTGAGGGATCGTCCGCTTAGAAACAATTCTGAAATCAACGTCTGCTTACTGTGTCCTGCGTACGCCCCTTCCATTCCCCGCCGCGTCCCGACCAATACTTGATCCCCGAATGCAACGTGGCCCACATGTAGAACGCCGCGCTGACAGGTATTGTCAGCGCCCATAGAAAGTTGATGCCATAGAAGCGCGTCATAGGCAAATATGCGACGAACATCAGCAAATAGGCGGCTGCGCCCACTATCATGAGCCGAAAGGATCCGTAGAGGAGCAGGGCCAATGGCAGAAGATACATCAGGACCATCCCCGCCAGCGTCCCCATCAGCAGCCATGCCGAGTGCCGCAGCTGGTTGAACGCAGTGCGGGCGACCATGCGCTCGATTTCAGCGAAGGATTCATAAACGCGCAGACTGCGGGTGTCGGGCGTTACTCCCAGCCATACTCTGCCGCCGCTACCTTTGACCTTGCCAGCGAGGGCGCAGTCATCGATGATCTCGCCCCGGATCGCGGCGATTCCGCCGGCGCGCTCCAGCGCCACCGGACGGATCAGGATGCAGCCTCCAGCAGCTCCCGCCGTTTCGCGTCGCGAATCGCGAATCCACTCCGGCGGATACAGCATGAAAAAGAAAAACACGAAGGCAGGGATCAGGAGCTTCTCAGCCACGCTGCGGCAATGCAGTCTCACCATGAACGAAGCCAAATCATAACCCCCTCGTTCGGCTACAGCCGCGAGTCTGGCAACATTTTCAGGAGAGTGTTGAACGTCGGCATCGGTCAGCAGGAGAAACGTCGGCTGTAACGGCAGCGCCCGCTCAATTCCCTGCTGCACCGCCCATAGCTTTCCCGACCATCCCGGCGGCAAAGGTCTTCCCGCTATCACGGTAAGCGCGTCGACTCGTCCGCCAGCCGTCGCAGCTTCGCGCGCCACCGCAGCCGTATGGTCGGAGCTGCCGTCGTCGACAACGAAGATATGGATTATCCCGGCGTAGCTCTGCTGCAACAGTGAGCTGACCGATTTGCCGATTACATCAGCTTCGTTGCGCGCCGGAATGATCGCCGCAATGAGCCCGGCGTCAGCCGCAGGCAGGCACTTAGACGTTAATCGCAACACCATCCAGAAGTGGCCGTGAGCTAGCAATAGATAGGCCCATGCCAGGAGGCAGACCAGCCCTGCGATCAAAGCCGTCCAATGCATGGATATCACCACTCCCGCCCAGCTCAGTCCGAGCCCGTTATCAAGCTCCCGATAATAAAGGTCCACAAACAGCGAACAGGAGAGCCCTAACGTTTGGGGGGAAGTGGCTTTCCATTGCTCTGTTGATCCTGCATGCTCTCTCCGGGGCGAAGCAAACTGGGACGCGACGAGACCTCGCCGGCGGCCCCACCCGGCTGCGTTGCCTCTCCGGCGGAAGCGTCGCCACCGCTAGCGGGCGTAGCTGCGGACTGTGAACTCGCGCTGGTGGGCGCCGTTGTAGCATTCGCTTCGGCGGTCGGCATCGTGGCGGTTGCTGACGGCTGAACAACTGGCGGCGAATTCACAGGAGCGATCTCACCGCCCCCCGGTTTGGCCGTGCTGGCTTCGGTGGAGAGCGGCTCCGCGTCGAAGGCCACTTTTTCGTCCAACAGTTCCTTCAACTCGCTATCGTGAGGCGCGGCAAAGAACCATGTCAGCAGATAGCCTCGCCGCAAGGTCACGGCCATGGCGATGGACAACCGCCGGGAAAGCTCGTCGCCAGGCACCTGGAACGCCACCGTCCCATGCAGATAAATAACCACGCTTCCACTTGAGGTAAATGCCGTGGCATCCCGCATATCGCGCACGATGGGATGAGTCAGCCCGAAGCCGAGCAGAAAATCCTTGACCGCCTGGCGATCAGTCGAGGTCGCCGGAAACTTCATCGCCGGAAAGCATGATGCTGAAGCAGCCGACACGGTCACCTCGCCGAAGTCGTCGTAGGAGAGCTGGCCATCGCTTGCTGGCGGCTTCGCCCACGCCGAGAACAGATTCCGGTCGCAGACCTTCAGCAGCTCCCGTTCACCATCGCCCATCCACGGATTTTCAAAATCCTTTCTGCGTGAGCGCTCGATCGCTGGCAGCACCGCCCCCTCAGTTTGCAGCGTCCATCCCCCGGGAATGGGATAAGTGAAACCAAGTGTCTGGTTCTTGTACAAGTTTCCCGACACTTTTCCCGGGTCGATGTGTTTGGCTGGCGGATCGGCTTCGAGTTCGGCCAGGCGATGGGATGAAATCGACGGACCTTCGTACTCATGCGCGTCTGCTCCGGCATGGTCGCGAGCGTTGGCGGCAGAAATGAAGGTCAGGTGCTGAATGGATGTCTCCAATTGCTTGACCGTCTTCTCGTCGTTGGACGCCACCACCGCCAACACAGCGTAGCCATCCAAGTCGGTCGCCACCGCCATGTGCTGGTCTGCCCCGCGGCGAGTTTCATAGAAGTAAAAGAGGTGCCCGGCGAACGTCATTTTAGACAGCCCGTGCAGCTCTTCCACTCCGGTAAACAGCTCCTGGTCAAGAGCCTTTCGCAGCAGTACTTTGGCATCCACCACCGTCGGTTTCGAGCGCAAGGGGAAAGCCATCATCGAGATCACCGGCGACTCGGGTGGTGGACCCGCAAGTTGTAGCAGTTGTATCCGGTTGTCGCGCGCTACCGGCTGCGGAACCGGTTCGAGCCTGAGATCGGGCGGGAGATCGACGGCAAATCCGAAGTATCGATTGGTATAGCGCGTGGCCGACAGGTAACCCTGGTCGGGATAGAGTTTCTGCGCTGCCGGTACCGTCGAAGCCGCCTGCGGAGCTTCCCCGCCCAGCAACGGGTAACTCAAGAGCGATACTAGGAGTGCAGAAAGGATTCCCGGCAGCTTCATCGCAACTCTTGTTCCTTGTATTGTTAGCCGTCGGACCAGAAGAGTCAATCCAACACGCTCCCTCCTGCTCCCGGCACCCGTCTCAGGTACAATCAACGGCTGGAAGAGCTTCACCTTCGGCTGAACAATGCTTTCAGATCTTTGGAGGAGTACTTTCCTGAATCCTGTCCTCAGCCTGGCCGGCACGCTACTGGTGGAACCGCATGGGTTGCGCCACTATCTGCGGACCCATTTCCTGGATACCACTTTCAAAGGCCTTTATCACGCCAACGCCTTCGACATGGCGTTGCTGATTCCGTATTTCATCGTGCTGATAACCCTGGCCTTCTACGGCATGCATCGCTATCAGCTCGTGTATTTGTACTACAAGCATCGCAAGAACAAGGTCACCGACCCGCCATCGCGCTTTTCCGAACTGCCCCAGGTCACCATCCAGCTACCAATCTTCAACGAGCAGTACGTAATCGACCGGCTTGTGGACAGCGTTTGTAAGCTCGACTATCCGCGCGACAAGCTGGAGATCCAGGTGCTCGACGATTCCACCGACGAGACCGTCGAGGTGGCGCGGGCCGTGGTCGATCGCCATGCGGCGATGGGTCACAAAATCAGCTATCACCATCGCACCAATCGCGAAGGCTTCAAGGCGGGCGCGCTTGATGCCGGCCTGAAGGTCTCTACCGGCGAATTTGTCGCCATTTTCGACGCCGACTTCACGCCGCAGCCCGAGTGGCTGATGAAGGTCATCCACCATTTCGCCGATCCCCAGATCGGCATGGTGCAGACGCGCTGGACGCACCTCAACCGTGGCTACTCTTTCCTCACCCAGGTCGAGGCCATTCTGCTCGACGGTCATTTCGTGCTGGAGCACGGTGGCCGCTCGCGCGCGGGGGTGTTCTTCAACTTCAACGGCACCGCCGGGATGTGGCGCCGCCAGGCCATCGACGATGCCGGCGGCTGGGAGCACGACACCCTGACCGAAGACACCGACCTGAGCTACCGCTCGCAGTTGAAGGGATGGAAGTTTCGCTATCTCCAGGACGTAGAATGTCCGGCGGAGCTGCCAATCGAGATGACCGCCTTCAAGACGCAGCAGGCGCGCTGGGCGAAGGGTCTCATCCAGTGCGCCAGAAAGGATTTACCCAGGTTGCTGCGCGCTCCGGTTTCGCGGCGCGAAAAGATGGAGGCCTGGTACCACCTCACCGCCAACATCAGCTATCCCTTGATGATTATCCTCAGCACGCTGTTATTGCCGGCGATGATCATCCGTTTCTATCAGGGATGGTTTCAGATGCTGTACATCGATGTGCCACTGTTTCTGGCGTCAACGTTTTCCATCTCCAGCTTTTACCTGGTCTCGCAAAAGGAGTTGTTTCCCAAAACCTGGTATCGCACATTCATCTATCTGCCGCCTCTGATGGCTCTCGGGATAGGGTTGACCATCACCAACAGCAAGGCGGTGCTGGAGGCGTTGGTGGGCCACCAGAGCGCCTTCGCGCGCACGCCGAAGTATCGCGTGGTAAACAAGGCGGAAAGATCCGTCGCCGCGAAGAAGTACCGCAAACGCCTGGGTTGGGTCCCCTACGTTGAGTTGCTGATCGGCGGCTATTTCGCGTTGACCGTCTGGTACGCCATCGCCAACGAAAATTACATTACCGTGCCCTTCCTCATCCTGTTTGTTTTTGGATACTGGTACACCGGCCTGATGTCGTTGCTGCAAGGCCGCTTCGACTCTCTGGTAGGAGAACGCGCCGAGGAGCACAGCGCCAAACCGTTCCCCGTGGGGGTTTAGCGAAGGCTGCTGTCCCCTTTCACGGAGCCTATCTGATATCCTGAGGTTCTGTGGTGATTAAGGTTTTCTTTGCATTGTTGATTCTGGGCACCGCAGCGATTGGTGCTGTGTGTTTGGCGATCCATCTCCGCGTCAAGCGACACCTGCGCCAGGAACAGATGGAAGCCCAGGTTCGGGCCCTGCTCGACCAGGCTGCGGAAGGCGCCGTGGAAAAGCAGAGTGCGTCGTAACTGAACCGGGGTAGTTCGTGAGGGTTTAGACATGTTGAAAACCGCACTACATAACCAAGATGCTCTCGTCGACCGGTCTTCCAGCCTGATCAAACAGGTCGGCATTGTGATCTGCGCCAGCGCCGTCATCGCCGTCTGCTCGCGACTGGTATTGCCTCTTCCCTTCACTCCGGTTCCCTTGACCCTGGGGAACTTCGCCGTGCTGCTGGTTGGTCTCACTCTGGGTAGCCGTCGGGGATTCGCCGCCGCTGCCCTGTTTCTGGGATGGGGCGCCATGGGGTTACCGGTGTTCTACCCCGGCGGCCTGGTTGGCTTCGCCCAGTTCCTGGGGCCCACCGGTGGCTATCTGTGGGCCTATCCTGTGATGGCGTTTCTGGCGGGATGGATCGCAGAGCGCGGCAGGCCGAGCCTCGCTCGCAACCTGGTGGCCGGTGTGATCGCTGAGGTGGTGCTGTTCGCCGGCGGTATCGGCTGGCTGGCAATCGTGACCCACAGTTGGCAACAGGCCGCGATGTTCGGCCTGTATCCATTTTTCTTTGCTGAAGTGGTCAAGGTCATGACGGCCGCTGCGGTTGCGCTTCGGCTGCGCCGCACAGCGCCTTTTGTCTAACCTTCGATCAGAGCGGCGTTTGTTCTGCTTGTATTGTCATCCCGAGCGAGGACTAGGTAGTCCCGAACTTTGGCTCGGGACGGCGAGGCCGTCCGAGTCGAGGGACCTGTTGCTCGTCAGACTGAACTGATCTATGCCCCGCAATATCGCCAAGAACGTCCGCGAAATCACCGTCGCCCACAGTCCCGACTCCGACGACGCTTTCATGTTTTACGGCATGGCCACCAACAAGATCCGTGTCCCCGGAGTGAAGTTCACCCACACGCTCTGCGACATCGAGACCTTGAACCGCAAAGCCATGGACGGCTTTTACGATATCACTGCGATTTCCTTCCACGCCTATCCCTACATTCAGAACAAGTACGCTCTGATGCCTTCCGGCGGCAGCGTCGGCGATGGCTATGGGCCCATGATCGTGGCCTCGCACAACCTATCGCTCGAAGAGATCAAGCGCAGTACCATCGCCGTGCCGGGAACCATGACCACCGCTTATCTGACGCTCAAGCTGTTTGCGCCGGACATCATGACTGAAGTTGTTCCCTTCGACGACATCATTCCCCAAGTGCTCGAAGGCAAGTACCAGGCGGGGCTCATCATCCATGAGGGCCAGCTCACCTTCAACAAGGTGGGCCTGCATAAGATCCTGGACATGGGCAAGTGGTGGCGGGACCAGACCGGACTTCCGCTACCGCTGGGCGGCAATGCCATTCGCCGCGAGCTTGGCCCCGATCTCCTGAGCTCCAGTTGCGCCGCCCTGCGCGACAGCATCCAGTATGCGCTGGACAACCGCGAAGAAGCTCTTCAGTATGCCATGCAGTTTGCCCGCGACCTGGAGCCGCAAATGGCCGATAAGTTTGTCGGCATGTACGTCAACGAGCGCACCCTCGATTACGGCAAAGATGGGCGTGAAGCCATCGTCAAGCTGCTTCAGATGGGCCATGAGGCCGGCATCATTCCGCAAAAACCTAACGTGGAGTTTGTCGGGAACTCGGCGTAAGTCCCGGCAGCCAGAGCGACCGCAACATCGCGACCCCGAATCAGATCACTTCTGCGTTCAGCAGACACGCGCTATGCCACGTGTGCGTGATGGTGGCTTCTCTTGCCCGTGGAGTGCTTACTCGCCAGCTTCACATTGCTGCGGCGTTGGTTGTGGGCGGCCATTGCTTTGTGCTGGCTCTGTGCCTTCGAGTCGCCGTTGACTTTGGCCTGCACCCTCGGCTGATCGAAATGGTCTGGGTCAACCTCCTGCTGTGCGTGGGCCGGAATTGAGAAACCGGCCAGCGCTCCAACTGCCAGCATTAGAACCATTGCTCTGAGGGACTTCATTGGATTACCTCCGGGGAAATTTGTCTCGCTATGGTGGCTATCGCATGTTCGGTTCCAAAGCGATCCGCACTGGCGCGTAGAAAGCCGCCGAGACCTCAAGCCATGGATAGGCAACGGTTTGCCAGGATACTGGAAACCACGCGCAAGGCCCACAGGCTCGCCACTTGCTAGAACGTCGTGGTACAGACGCTATCCGAAATGACAATACCGCCTATCCCGGTGGATAGCCCTTTGAGAAAAATTAGCTCCCGAACAATTTCATCTGTTCCGCCTGCCAGTTCTTCGCCGGCGGATGAAAACTCTGGCTGCGCGCCGCAAACTCGCGGGTAATGCCGTGTTTCTTCCGCAGGCTTGCAACCAGCTCCGAGAGACGCTTGCTGTACGCTTTGCTTACGAACGCGCGCTCACCGAATCGCTTGCGATAGCTTTCGACGAGCTGGGGAAATTCCTGCTCCAGAAACGGTAGAAACACCTTCGCGGAGCAGGGCTTCAGGAAGAGCGGATTGGCGTAAATGTACTTACCTCCCACTTCCTTCGTGGCCCGCACCAGGGCGTCGAGCGAAGCGGGCGAATCTGTGATGCCCGGCAGCACGGGTGCGCAAATCACCCCTGCATTGATTCCCGCTGCGACCAGCCCCTGCACCGCTCCCAGCCTCAGGTCAGGACGCGGCGCTCGCGGCTCCAGAATTCGCGCCAGCTTGGTATTGAGCGTGGTGATCGTCAGGTTCACGAACAACGAGTTGTGCTCGGCGATCTGTCGTAGCAACTCCACATCGCGCAGAACCAGGTCCGACTTGGTGACGATTCCGATCGCGAGGCCCTGATGTGGCGCCAGCTCTTCCAATATGCCGCGCGTCACCTCGTAGCGCTTCTCTGCCGGCTGGTAAGGATCAGTTGCCGTGCCGATGGCGATCTCCTCGCCGCGCTTCACTTTCTTCAAGTCCTGGCGCAGCAGCCATGCCGCTTGCTGCTTGACGTAGATCTTGCGCTCGAAATCCACTCCGTCGCGCATCTCCATGAACTCGTGGGTGTAGCGGGCATAGCAATACTTGCAGGCGAATTCGCAGCCCCGGTAGGGATTGATTGTCCAGTCGAACGGCACCCGCCTGGAGGTACAGCGGCTGAGCAGTGAGCGCGCCGTCAGGGTAAAGTACTCCACCAAATGTCCTTGGCGGATGGTTTCGCCTCCCGCCGCCAGCTTGGCGATCCCGACCAGCGGCGGGGGCTCGTTTTCTTCGATCTGGAGTAGCGAAGGGTGCATGTTGCAATCGAGTTAGTTTCGCTTTTTGTTCGCTATCAAGAATAGGCCCGGCGGCCTCTCGCGGTCAAGAGAAATATGCGAAACGAGGGCTCGCTCCCAGGTTCCTTTCCCAAACCATGTCCGCTGGTCAGGTGACCGCAATCACTGACTTGCTGGATGGAAACCAATACGCTGACAGTCAACCTGGCCGCGTGGCTTGATTGTGGTAGTTAGTGGAGGTATTCATGCCCGTCTATGAGTATGTCTGCGACAAGTGTCACACTGCGTTTGAGGTGATCCTCACCATCAAAGAACACGACACAGAGGCGATCATCTGCCCGAAGTGCGGCTCCAAGAAGGTGGAGCAGGCAGCGGCCGAATTCTTCGCAGTGACATCAAGCAAGAGCTGAGAAGCTCGCAGTTCGGTTAACCGACTGGCCGCAGATGGTATTTCTGTCTTTTTCTGCCCGGCGGGCAAGGTCAGTCCCCCTCGTCCATCCTTCGGTCTCGAGATTGTCCGCGATCACCGAGCTCAACGCCGCCTCCTGCCACTCCTGCACGTCCCGAATGTCTCTCGCCGTTTCCTGTGTCTTCCGCCGCCCAATCGACGCAGGACTTTTCGACTACGATGTGGTTTAATTTTTCCGCCCCATAAAGCTGAAGCCAGGCGACGATGGCCCATATCCACAAGAGTGACGCCGAGTACATCGCCACCACCCACAATGTCGCCCGGTTCTTCACCGAGCACCGGCAGGTGGCGCTCGTTCTGCTGTTAGCGACCTTCGTTTGGGGCTGGTTCAGCTATCAGAACATGCCCAAACGCAAGGACCCGGATATTCCGGTGCGCGTTGCCTCGGTCCAGTGCCAGTGGCCGGGGGCCACCACCGAGCAGGTCGAACAACTGGTCACTCGTCCCATCGAGCAGACCGTCGCCCTGAACTCCACTCTCAAGCCTCCCAGCCCGTCGGATTTCGGCATTCGTTCCCTCAGCTTTCCCGGGCTCTCGGTGGTTTACGTCCAGCTCGGTGACAACGTGAAGGACAAGGAGAAGCAGTTCTCCGATATGAACTTGAAGCTGAATCAGCTCAACCTGCCCAAGGGCGCGGGGCCGATTCAATTCAACAGCAATTTCGGCGACACGGCAGCTCTTATGCTGACCGTGGCCAGCCCCATGGTCACTCCAACGGAAGTCGCCCTGCGCGCCATCGCCATCAAGAACGCCATCGTGAGGACGCGCGTCGAACTGCCCAAAAACGCCCCCCAACCTCGCGTCAGCATCATTTACGCTTTCCCGCTATCGGTCGCTGCGGGCCCCGTGCGCACCGATTTTGAGAACATCGCCGAGATTGCCCATCGCAATAAAACCTTGAACGACCTGCACTTCTTCCAGGGACCTGGGTACGTTGGCCTCGACGCCAGTACCACCTTTGACGACGCGACCATTCGCGAGCGCGGCGAGCAACTGATCAGGGCCAACCTCCACCGCTCCGAGATTCATCCCGACGCCTGGGATCCGGCAATCATACGGAACCCCGCTGATACCGAGGCGAGACTTCAGCAGGTTGCGGGCGCCAAGTATTCCTACCGCGATCTCGACGATTACACCGAGCTGATACAGCGCACGCTGCAAGGTGTTCCCGAGACTTCGAAAGTCTCGCGCTCCGGCGTCCTGGCGGAACAAATCTACCTCGATTATTCGCAGCAGCGGCTCGCGCAGTATGGCTATGATCCTTCCAAGCTCAAGGACGTTCTCGGCGCCCAGAACATCACTCTGCCTGCCGGCCAGCTCGATGTCGGGCCCATGGACCTCAACATCAATCCGTCTGGCCTGTTTCCCGACGCGCAAGCCATAGGCAATGTAATCATCGGTGTTTCCTCCTCCAACAGTCCGGTTTACTTGCGCGATCTGGTGGACATCTCACGCGGCTACCAGAGTCCCCCCACCTATCTCAACTATCTGACCTGGCGCAATGCCGATGGAAAGTGGATTCGCAGCCGCGCGGTGACCCTCGCTGTATATATGCGCAACGGCCAGCAGATCGACCTCTTCGGCCGCCACGTTAACCAGAAGCTGGACAGCGTCAAGCGTTATCTGCCGGACGACCTGATCATGGTCCACACCTCGGACCAGCCCATCCAGGTCAAAGAGCAAATCGATCTCTTCATGGACGCTCTCTACGAAGCTATCGGTCTGGTGGTGATCGTCTCGCTGATTGGTTTCTGGGAGTGGCGCTCGGCCCTGCTGATGGCAATCTCCATTCCCATCACACTCGCCCTCACCTTCGGCTTCATCTACCTGCTGGGTATCGATATCCAGCAAGTGTCGGTCGCGTCGCTGATCATCGCCCTGGGACTGCTGGTCGACGACCCGGTTGTGGCCGGCGACTCCATCAAGCGAATGCTGGCGGAAGGGCAGCCGCGCATTGTCGCGCCCTGGCTTGGGCCCACGAAGATTGCGACCGCCATCCTGTACGCAACCATTACCAACATCGTTGCCTATCTCCCGTTTCTGCTGGTCACCGGAAATACCGGCGAGTTCCTTTACAGCCTGCCGATCGTGATGACTTGTGCCCTGGTCGCGTCACGTCTGGCGTCGATGACCTTTATCCCGTTGCTGGGCTACTACCTGCTGCGTCCCGACAGGAAGCCGGAGGCCCCAATCGAAGAACGTCGCTCGAAGGGCTTCACCGGCCAGTACGCGCGAGTCGCCAAGTTTGCTATTGAACATCGCTGGAAGTTCGCCCTGGGCTCGCTGATCTTCCTCGCGGCCGGGGGTTTCTTCTTTACCCAGTTGCGGACCTCGTTCTTCCCCGATGATGTCCAGTATTGGTCCTACGCCGATGTCTGGCTGCCCAATGGCGCCAACTTCGGCGCCACGAACGAGGCGGCGCAGCATGTCGAGCAGATCATTCGCGAGCAGGCCGCGGTGTGGGGCAGGCAGCATCCCGACAAAGACGGCAAACCAACCAACATCCTGCGTTATGTGACCACCTGGGTTGGTGGCGGCAGTCCCCGCTTCTGGTTCTCGCTGTCTCCGCAGCCGCAACAACTCAACTATGCCGAGGTGCTGGTTCAGCTCGACAACAAGGACATCACGCCCGCGTTCGTCGACCAGGTCCAACCGGTCTTGTCCGCGTCCGTGCCCGGCGTAAGAGTTGACTATCGCCAGCTTCAGACCAATCCCGTGAACTACCCTGTCGAGGTCCGCGTCATCAGCGACGCTGACGTTGGAACCGCGGGCAGCGCAAAGGACATCCGCACTTTGCGGCATATCGCCTCGCAGGTCATCGCTGTCTTGCAGTCCGCTCCCGAGGCGGTGCGTGTCCGCAACGAGTGGGACGCGGAAAGCGCTCAGGTGAGCCTGCTCGTCGATCCCGACCGCGCCAATCTTGCCGGCATCAGCAACATGGACGTAGCCAATTCCGCCACCAGCGCCATGAGCGGCGTCCCCGTCACCTCCCTTCAGGATGGCGACAAGAACATCCCGGTCGTGGCCCGCCTCCAGATGGATGAGCGCGCTCAGCTCTCCGACATCCAGAACCTCTACGTATACTCCCAGTCGGCTGGCACCAAAATTCCCCTGGTGCAGGTCTCCGACATCCAGAACAGCATGGCGACCGACCGCGTCATCCGGCTCGATCACTTTCGCACGATGTCGATCTACGCCTTTCCGGCGCCCGGTCATCTGCCCTCCGAGATCACCAATGTCGCCATGCCCAAACTGAAGGAACTGGAAAAGACAATGCCGCCGGGCTACCGGCTTACCGTTGGCGGAGAGTACGACAAGCAGAAGGTGGGCTTCCGTAACCTTGCCGTCGTGTTGCTGATTTCCGTCTCAGCCATCTACCTCGCGCTGCTGTTCCAATTCAATAACGCCATCAAGCCATTCCTGGTCTTTGCCGCCGCGCCTTATGGCGTCGCCGGCGCCATCCTCGGTCTCTGGGTCATGAATACTTCCTTCGGGTTCATGGCGTTTCTCGGCATCGCCAGTCTCATCGGCGTCATCGTCAGCCACGTCATCGTGCTTTTCGACTTCATCGAGGAGCGCCACGCCTTGGGCGAACCCTTCGAGGAAGCCGTCATCGACGCCGGCATCATCCGTCTGCGCCCGGTGATGATCACCGTCAGCGCGACCGTCCTGGCGCTGTTCCCATTGGCCATGCACGGCGGCCCGCTCTGGCAGCCGCTGTGCTACGCTCAAATTGGTGGACTCACCGTCGCTACCTTCATTACTCTGTTGATGGTCCCCGTGCTGTACTCCATCTTTGTTTTGGACCTGAAGGTCCTCACCTGGGATGACAGGGAAACGAAACTTGACGGGAGCGTTTCCCCAGCCGTCGGTCCGTCTGCCGCACCGGCTACGTCTGGCGATTGACGGTACCTGTTTTTAGTAACATTTCGAACTGGAGGAAAGATCACATGCAACTGCACCAGGCTCCCCCCAACCGGCTGGCATCGATCGCAGCGTTTTTCGCCCTTGTCACCGCCCTCGCCATTCCTTCCCTAGCCCAGATGGGCGGCGGCTCGTCGCCTGGGCTGCAACAGAAACTGGCTGCCTTAAAGCAGTCCGCGGCGGCCAATAAACAACGGCTGCACCAGTATCAATGGGTAGAAACGATGCAGGTCACCTACAAGGGCGAGGCCAAACCGCCTAAGAAGAACCTCTGCAGCTACGGTCCCAACGGGCAGATCCAGAAGGTCCCCATCGGAGAGCCGCCACCACAACAGCAGCAAAGTGGCCGCCGCGGCCGCTTGAAGGAGCACGTCGTCGAGAAGAAGACCGGAGAACTTGAGGATTACATGGAGCAGGTGAAATCGCTCCTCAGCCTGTATGTTCCGCCCGACCCGCAGCGCATGCAGCAGGCCTTCCAGGCGCATAACCTCTCTATCGTGCCCGGTGGGGGTGTGACCCAGCTGGTCTTCAAGAACTACGCCCAGCCCGGCGACCAGATGACGATTGCGTTTGATATGGCATCCAAGAAGATCCAGACCGTAAACGTGAATACGTATATGGGAGAAACCAAGGACGTGGTGACGCTGGCGGTGCAGTTCGCCAGTCTGCCCGATGGGACCAACTACGCGCAGCAGACCGTGCTGAACGCCACCGCCAAACAGATCCAGGTGACAACGACCAACTCGGACTACAGCAAGCTGGCGCAATAAGAAAAGGCCGCTCTTCGCCCTTCGCCTTTCGCGATTCGCTTGTCGCTTTTCCAAGCGAAACAGCGGGGGACCCCACCCAAGCCGGTGTTGCTTGGGTGGGAGCGTGCCGCTTGAAACTTGAGACTTTGAATCTCCCGTTTCTATCCTCTAATCCCCAACCCCTGGCCCCTGTCTTTCTTCACTGCCCTTCCAGGGTGCACTCCACGTTCATCTCCTTGCACACCTTCAGCACCCCTTGCACCACCAGCGATGTGGCGTCGGGCGGAGGCGCCAGATTCGATGCAACCACCAACTGTGTGATCTTCTCGCCCAGCGGCGTGGCCTGCAAGCTGGCTACCTGCGTTCCGTTGGTGAACTGCACCATATGTTTCCTGGCGTCCTGCTTGGTGATCTTCACATCGCTGCGTGCTGTCAAATTCTTAATCGCGGTCTCGTACACCTTGTCGGCATTGGCTTCCAGCACCACCGTGGCGACGTCGAAGCCCGAGCCGTCCTTCCCGCGATCGCTCATTTGCTCGACCCGCCCGGCCACGGCCCGCGCCACCATTACCCATTGCGCTTGCGCGCTGATCGCGCTCATCGTCAGTGCCGCAGCTATGCCAAGCAGCACCAGCCTTCTGCGTTCCTTCATCCAGCCCTCCATCCTCGACTCACTACGTCTGGTCCCAGAGAGAATACGCTCCTTCATTAACCCGCTACCGATGACAAACGCATCATCACGGCTTGAACTGCCATGCAACGCCGCCGCCGGCACTGCCACCCAGGTAAGTCGTCCCATAGAGGTTGCCGCTCGTGTCCAGCACCACGTTGCTTACGGGAAATCCGCCGTCATTGCCGCCGGTGAAGTCATACAGGTCGGTAAAGTTCCAGCCACCGCCCGAGGGTGACGCCTTGAAGATGAAGCCGTTGTCGTAGGCGCCGCCCGTGGAATTCGTGCCGTAAAAGTTTCCGGCCCCATCAAACGTGGGCGAGCCGAAAGGGCCATCGAATCCATTGAAGGTCGTCAGCAGGCTGTAGCTCCAGTTGCCGCCCGACGGCATCAACTCGAACACGGTGCCGCCGACGAATCCGGTGCCGAAGAGATTGCCGTGCGAGTCAAACGTCAGGCCACCTATGGGATATCCACCGCCGCCTGGGAAGTCGGTCAGGGTCTTCTCCGTCCAGCCCGATCCGGAACGGCTCAATTCGTACACGGCGCCGAAGGAATTGGCTCCACCGTAGTAAGCGGTACCGTAAAGATTACCGGCACCGTCGAGGATCACGCCGCTGTACGGATTGCCACCGTCGTTCCCTCCCGTAAAGCTGTAGAGAACGCTTTCCGTCCAACTGCTACCCGACTTCGTCAGTTTGAAAACCACGCCGCACGAGCTCCCACCACAACTATTCAAGCCGCCTCCAACCGTGGTGCCGTAGAGGTTACCCGCCTGGTCGAACGTCAGGTCACCGTACGCCGGGGCAATTCCGTCGCTACCCCCCTGGAACGTGTAGATCACGGTTTCCGTCCAGGGACAGATTGCGCTCTTGCAGGCTGCGGGCTGCGGTCGGAGGTTGAAGACGACCCCGTTGCCCCCATTGCCGCCGGCGCTGGTGGTGCCGTACAAGGTGCCGTCGGGTCCGAAGATCACGCGACTCTGCGGATTCCCGCCATCACTGCCCCCGGTAAAGCTGTAGAGGCCGTTCAGCACCCAGCCCGAGCCCTTATGCGTCAGCTTGAAGACGGTGCCCGCGTCGGACGAGCCGCCATAGAGGGCGGTGCCGTACAGATTGCCAGCGGCGTCCATGGTCAGGCCCGCGCTGGGATCAAAGCCATCGGCGGCGCCGCTGAAGGTGTGCAGCACATTCAACGTCTGCGCCTGCCCCGACACGGTCAGGGCAAACACGATCGCCAGTAGCCAGACCGATGCCGACCGGCTGTTCAAACTCCAAATTCGATGTTGTACTGGGCGCGTCATCTGACTCTCCTTTTCTTTCGTTCTTCGCAATCTCAGTCGAAAGTCGATCTGCGTTTATGGGACTAGCGTGATCTGACAACTGACAACTGGCCCCTGACAACTGCTTTACGGCGTGATCTCCCAGGCAGTGCCGCAACCGCCCCCACCGGCAAAACAGACATATGTGCCACCATCGTACGCGGTGCCGTACATCTTGCCGGCTGCGTCAAAGACGACCGGGCCATCGGGTGAACTTCCGTCGCTGCCGCCGAAGACGTGGAGCTCACCAAATGTCCAACTGCTCCCGGACTTAGTGAGTTTGAAAACAGAACCGTTTCCGAATGGATCCCCGGTGGCTGTCCCGTAGAGATTTCCAACTCCGTCCATTGCGAGTGTCGCAGCCGGACCTGCATTACCATACAGAGAATAAAGCGTAGTCAGTGTCCAAGCGCCGTTCGAAGGAGTGAGTTCGAACACCGTTCCTCCGGGATTATTCGAACCGCCGGATACGGTTGTTCCGTACAGATTACCGGCTGGATCGAAGATCAGACCGCCGTACGGGTCGGCTCCATCGTCTCCGCCTGTGAAACTGTAGAGCACAGTTTCTACCCAGCCGGATCCCGAGCGACTCAGTTCGTAGACGACGCCGCAACCGAGGCCGGAGCAGCCTTGCCCGCCCTGAGGGGCCGTGCCATACAGATTTCCGGCTCCATCGAAGATGACTTCGGCCTCCGGATTTATCCCATTCGGTCCGGGGCTAAAACTGTAAAGGACAGACTCGCTCCAGCCGCCATTCGAATGCGCCAGTTCGTAAACCGTCCCATGTCCGGAGGTTCCGCCAGAATCTGTCGTGCCGTAGAGATTGCCAGACTTGTCAAACGTCACCCGCGAAACGGGATTCGAGGCATCGTTGCCGCCTTGAAACCTGTAAAGGACGGTCTCAATCCACGGGCAGCTCGTAGTGTGACAGAAGGTCGAGGGAGGATTGAGTCGAAAGACAGTGCCACAACCGAGATAGCCCGAACCGCTACGACACGGTCCACCTCCTCCGAATATCGTCGTGCCGTAAAGGGCGCCGTCGGGACCGAAGATCACACTGGCGGTGGGATGAGAACCGTCGCTCCCGCTCTGGAAGGTATGGAGCGTTGTCATGATCCAGCCGGAACTCTTATGCGTCAACTTGAAGACGAGCCCGTAACCGCTGCCGCCAACCGACGCCGTGCCGTAGAGGTTTCCCCCCGAATCTGCCGTTAGCCCCGCCTCGGGATTCCCACCGTCGGGCCCGCCGGTAAAATCGTGAAGGAGGTTGAAGGACTGCGCAAAGGCTGACGGCATCGCAGCAGTTGCCAGCAGAATCAGCGCGGCCGCTGCGCATCGTAGCAGTAGGCTCGATACAGCTTTCAGGAATAGACGTGACATCGACATTCCTCCTCGGAAGCGGCGATGGTTGGAATTTTCTTGCCGCTTGCGACGTAGTCTTACGGCTGGACTTCGGCGGGCCAAATGTGGGGGGTATTATACCTCCGTCTCCAGTGAACAGCGGTAAATTCCCCGACGCTCAGCTTCGCGGTCCGGAGCGGACCTTCATGGCGTGATTTCGAAAACCACGCCGCAGCTTTGATACTGACAGTTTCCGTTGTAAGGACCTCCGTTCGAGGCCGTGCCATAGAGATTGCCCTTGGAATCGAACACGAGGTTGCTGTAGGGGTGGCCGCCATCGCTGCCGTTGAAGTCGTGCAATGACGTAAACGTCCAGCCGCCGCTGCCGGAAGTCAGCTTGAAAACGCCGCCCCAGCAGTACACGCAGTACCCATTGATCGTGCCGTAAAGGTTCCCCGCTGTGTCCATGGTCAATTGCGCTGCCGGACCGCCCTCGTAGGTGGTCGGGATGGAGTAAAGCACGGTGTACTTGAAGCCACTGGCGGGAGAGAGTTGGAAGATGGTTCCGCTATACCCGGGGCCAGTGGTAGTGCTGCCGTAGATATTGCCGGCGGCATCGAAGATTACACCGCCACCCGGGTTGATCCCGTCGTTGTATTGGAAGCTGTGAAGGACCTGCTCGGTCCAACCCCCGCCCGATGGGACCAGGCGAAATACCGTCCCCTGTCCATTGGTGCCTCCATTGAAGGTTGTGCCGTAAAGGTTCCCATCCGGTCCGAACACCACGCCGTTGGGTCCGCCGCCGTCGGGCGCCCCTTGGAAGGCATAGATTACCGACTCGGTATAGCCGCTGCCGGAAGGTGTCAACTTATAGACCAGGCCGCAGCCTTCGTAGCAATTCCCTCCACCGCCGGCATCGACACTGCCATAGATATTTCCGGCCTGATCGAAGGCCAGGTCCCCTTCGGGAAACGCACCGCCCGAGCCATCTCCCGGAAACAGGTACAGCGTGTTATTGATCCACGAACTGAAGGCGCTGGGAGGGCGGTTCGGAGGCGGCCTCAGATTGACGATCGAGCCCCTGCGGGTCGAGCCGTAGAGGCTTCCGTTCGGGCCGACCATCGCACGGGCCTCTGGATTGGCGCCGTCGTTTTGGCCCAGAAAGGAGTACAACGTACCGAAGATCCAGTTGGAGCCGACCGGCGTGAGCTTAAAGGCAGTGCCGCATCCGGCGTACTGGCAATCTCCGTCCAGGGTTCCCCCGTAGAAAGCCGTGCCATACAGGTTGCCCGCGCGGTCCATGGAAAGGCCGGCAAGTGGAGTAGCGCCATCGGCGCCGCCACTGAACGTGTGCAGTACCTTGTAGGTCTGCGCGGAGAGCGACGCCGGGGAAATGGCCGCCGCTGCGGACAGGACCGCCAAAGCGCTCTTCAGAATACCGATGGTGGTACGAAGCGTCGTTGAGTGTCGTCTCGCTCGAGTCATGCTGAAAACACCTCCAATCTCGGGGAATCTGACTGCACCCTAGCGTCGGCTTCCGATTTCGTCAAATGAATTGCGTATTACGGTCTAGACCATTGCAGGGGCGGAACATAAGTCTAGCGGGGTCGGGTTGTCAACCCGAGCGAGACGAGTGGAGCCTTCTAATCTGACAAGAACCGCTGGATTTTGCTTCTCAGTTCAGCCTGATTCCTGGTCTGACATTCCCAGACCACGCTACCCGTCCTCGGCGTCACGTGCGAGTGTGATGGGCGTACTTGTGCCTTACCGGCTCGGTGCGGTATCACCGATATGCGAGGACGAGTTTGTTGTGTCTTTGACCGTCGCACCCAGCGTGCGGCCTGAAAAGGTCTCTGAAAAATCGTCGCTTGGGCAAGTTGTCAGACCGGGGAAATGCCGATGAAGGTTACCCGGTATGACTTGTATGATTTATCTTGTATGACTAAAATGTAGTATGACTAGTATGTATTCTATGTCTTTTCGGCATGCAAATCGACCGCTTTTGCCAGCTAAGTCATTATCCTCCAATTGGATACGTATAAGTCATTGGCACTCAAATAGATACGAATGATTCATGGTCTAACTTATTGATTCTACGTGACACCGGGCAGGGGAGGAACGCTGGCAACAGCACTGACCGAAATGCGCAGTTCGCACTGACAACTGGAAACTCGAAACTCGAAACTGGAAACTACATGACTATCGCCGCCGCGCCATCAATCGCGTCGCTCTTCACCGCGGCCAACGCTTCATTCGCCTGGTCGAGGGAGAACGAAGTTACCTTGGGATGAAGTTTGATCTCGGCCGCGATTTGCAGGAAGTCGCGGGCATCCGCACGGGTCATGTTGGCGACGCTGCGAATCTGGCGCTCGCCCCACAGCAGGCTGTCGTAATCGAATTGCGGCATGCGGTCGAGATGGATCGCGTTGATGGCGACCACTCCGCCTTTGCGCAAACTGCTCAGCGCGGCCACCACGACATCGCCAGCGGGAGCGAAGGTGACCGCCCGGTCGAGTTCGGCTGGCGGCTTGTCGGTTTCAGCGCCCACCCATTTCGCGCCCAGCGACTCGGCGAGGCGGCGATGTGATGCTCCACGCGTGGAAACGTAAACGTCGCACTTCCAGGCGTGCAGGACTTCGATCGCCAAAGACGCCGAAGCGCCGAAGCCGAACAGTCCGACGCGCTCTCCGGGCTGGACTCCGGCGACGCGCAGACTGCGGAAGCCGATGATTCCGGCGCAAAGCAGAGGCGCAGCGTGCAGATCGTCGAGCGCCGCGGGAAGCGGAAAAACGAAGTCGGCCCGGGCCAGCGCATATTCGGCGTAGCCTCCGTTTACGGTGTATCCCGTGAATGTGACCTGGTCGCAGAGGTTCTCCATGTTGCTGCGGCAATACCAGCATGTGCCGTCGGTTCCGCCGACCCAGGAGACACCAACCCGGGTCCCCGCGGGAAGGTCGGCCGTAGCGCCGTCGACGACGTCGCCCACGATCTGGTGGCCGGGAATCAGTGGCTCGCGCCGCGGAGCGAGTTCGCCCTCGACGATATGCAGATCGGTGCGACAGACGCCGCAGGCGCGGACCTCCAGCAGGACATGTCCCGGCGCGGCTTGCGGACGCGGAACTTCGAGGATTTGCAGCGGCCGTTTTTGGATGGGTTGAGGAATTGTCAAAATTGCAGCTTTCATCGGAATCCGCTCCCCTTCGCGCTATAATTCTAGCCGCTTCCCAGAAGCTGCTTCAGACAAACAGCGAGCCTGTTCAGGGTTGTTCAGCAGTTCGCATCAGGGTTGATCGGACGGATGCAGGCACTTCAGTCCTGCCCTCGTCGTGCTCTTGCTTCCCGTCCATGTCTGACCGCAAACCTAAACTCAACGAAGTTCCTATTGGAGACAAACATGATTTCACGCAGATTCCTGCTCGGGGCGCTCATGATGGCGCTTCTAGCCGGCGTTCCTACACTCGGTTGGTCGACTTCGACCGGCGACACTAACGGAAAGATCGCATCTCGCGTTCTCTCGGACACTAGCAATGGCGCATCGACTGAAGTCCTGGTCGTGCTCACCACGCAGGCGGACCTGAGTCCCGCCTACAGCCTGCGGACGAAGGCGGAAAAGGGCACCTTCGTCGTGAATGCGTTGCGCACCGTCGCCAATCGCACCCAAGGACCCATCATCAGCCTTCTGAAGCAGCGCGGCATTCCTTATCAGTCGTTCTATATCGTCAACATGATCAAGGTGAGCGGCGATCGCAGCCTCATGGAGGAACTTGCCGCCCGCAGCGATGTCGCCCGCATTGATGCCAACCCGCTGGTAAAGAATGTTCTCCCCAATCCTCAGGGCAAACTGTCAGCCGATGAAGCGCAAGGGATCGAGTGGAACGTGTCGCGGGTGAAGGCGCCCGATGTCTGGGCCCTCGGTTATACCGGAACTGGATATGTCGTCGCCGGCGCGGACACTGGCGTGCAATGGGACCATCCAGCGCTGAAGAACCAATATCGCGGCTGGAACGGGCAACAGGCCGACCATGACTACAACTGGCACGATGCCGTTCAGCAGACAACCTATCCCAACGATCCGCACGGTCACGGCACTTTCACTGTGAGCGAAGAAGTTGGCGATGATGGACAAGGCAACCAGATCGGCGTCGCTCCCGGCGCCAAATGGATCGCCTGCCGCAACATGGATTCCGGCGGCAACGGCAAGCCCGCGTGGTATAGCGAGTGCTTCCAGTTCCTGATCGCTCCCTACCCGATCGGTGGCGATCCCAGCCAGGGCGATCCGACCAAAGCCCCGGACGCCATTAACAACTCCTGGACCTGTCCGCCGAGCGAAGGCTGCTCGACCTACACGCTCAAGAGCATCGTGGACGCAGTAAAAGCGGCTGGAATCGTCCCCGTTATGGCCGCCAGCAACTATGGTCCGAATTGCTCCAGCATTCAGGAGCCGCCCGCCATCTACGCCAGCTCTTTCGACGTGGGCGCGCTCGATTCCGGCAACAACATTGCCAGCTTCAGCAGTCGCGGGCCAGTGATTGCTGACGGCAGCAATCGCACCAAACCTGACGTGTCTGCACCGGGCGTGAGCATCCGTGGCGCCGTACCCGGCAATGGCTATCAGAGCGGCTGGTCCGGGACTTCCATGGCGGCGCCGCATGTTGCGGGAGGAGTTGCGCTGCTCTGGCAGGCCAATCCCGCGCTGAAAGGCAACGTCGATCAGACGGAGGCCAATATGGACCGTGCTGCTACTCATTTGATCGATGTTCAGGCGGTGGGCAACTGTCGCGGTCCCATGCCATTCCAGGACAACACCTTCGGCTGGGGACTGCTTAATTTGTTGAAGGCCGTGCAAGGTCACTAGAAACTTCGCTCACGCGCTCCAGTGCGGCTCCGCTTACAAAGCGGAGCCGCATTTTTTCTATTCGATCCGCCTTTCGACGCAGCGCCTGGATCCCGCTTTCATCCCACTGCATTGCGCATCCGTCGTGCGTGTCAAGGCTTTCGTCACTCCCCTGCTTACAACCTTGACTGCTGATGCGTCCAAGCGAGCGTAACGCCGGTTGCGCAGAATTGGAGCGCTCCCGACAAGTTTCTGCTCCCGAAAACACACCAATGAGGTGTTCCATGTACAAGCTTTGCTCCCTTCTCCTTGTGCCTTGCCTGCTGTTTAGCGTTGCGCTCTGCCATGCGCAATCAACCCAGCTCGACCTTCCTCTTCAGAGCCAGCACGCAGTGGTAACACAGCGCCTCGGCGTCACCGATATCACCATTGACTATCATCGACCGCTCGCCAATGGCCGCAAGATTTGGGGCGGACTTGTGCCTTATGGTCAGGTCTGGCGCGCCGGCGCGGACCAGAACACGACCATCACTTTCACCGATCCAGTCAGCATCGAAGGCAAGCCTCTCGACCGCGGAACGTATGGCCTGCACATGATCCCCAATGAAGATCAGTGGACCATCATCTTCTCCAAGATGCACACTGCCTGGGGAAGCTTCAGCTACAACCAGGCCGAAGATGCGCTGCGGGTTACGGTGAAGCCCGGAACCACGGATCTCCACAACGCCTTGGTCTATGACTTCGACCAGCTTCAACCTGATTCCACTGTAGTCACCATGAGTTGGGATAAAGTTGCCGTGCCCTTCAAGGTTACGGTGAACCTTCCTCAGACTGTCGAAGCCAGCTTGCACAATCAGCTCCGCGGGTTGCCACAATACACCTGGGATGCTTGGGACGACGCGGCAACCTACATGCTCGACAACAAGATGGACCTGAATGAGGCGCTCCAGGATGAAGACAAGTCGATCCAGAACGAGGAGCGCTTCGAGAACCTGATGACCAAGTCGCGCATCCTGGATGCGATGGGACAGAAAGAGCAAGCTGCGGCAACTCGTGACAAGGCGCTTGCGATGGGCAACGCGCAGCAGTTGTATGGTTATGCGCGTCAGCTCCAGCGCCAGAAACGGCAGGACGACGCCTTTGCCATCTATCGGACCATGGCGAAGAAGTATCCCGATAACTGGCTGACATACGCTGGTATGGGTCGCGTCTACTGCGGACAAGGCGACTATGAGAAGGCCAGCGAAGAGATGAAGCTTGCGCTTGCGAGTGCTCCAGACATCGGAAAACCCAGCGTAGAGGGCCTTATCAAGCGCCTTGCGGCCAAGGACGACATCAACAAGTAAGTGCCTGTTCCCACGATCGAGGCCCGTATGACGGCAGTGGACCAAACCGGATTGGCCCACTGCCATAATTGCCTCCGGACTCATCCAGCGTCTATAGTTAAGGGTTTGCTTACCGGTCCGAAGCTCTTTGTCGGACCTCATTCCACGCGCCCGCAACGGCGGGTCTGCATCCGGAGTCATCATGACTAAACGTCTTGTTCTTCTGCTATGCATTGTTACGCTTGGCCTCAGCACATTCGCCTTCGCTGACGAAGGCATGTGGCTGTTCAACCACTTCCCGGTGGACAAAGTGAAGGCCAAATATGGCTTTACCGTCGACCAGCAGTGGCTCGACCATGTGCGGCTTTCCTCCGCCCGCGCCCCGAATGGCTCGTCCTCCTTCGTGTCGGCCGACGGGTTGATCTTCACCAACCATCACATCGCTCAAGGTTGCGTACACGATCTCTCCATCGACGGCAAGGACTACATGAAGAACGGGTTTTACGCTCCCACGCGGGCGGAAGAGCCTAAATGCCCGGGCATGGAATTCGTCGTGCTAGAAGGCATCGAGGACGTGACTGACAAAGTGAATGCAGCGGCCAAGCCCGGCATGTCCACGGCCGATGCCGGCAAGGCGCAGCGTGAGGAAATGTCAAACCTGGAAAGCGCATGCTCGAAGGACGGTATGCGCTGCAACGTCGTCACCCTCTTCTCCGGCGCCATGTACAACTTGTACAAGTACAAGAAGTATGACGACATCCGCCTGGTGTTCGCGCCCGAGTTCGACATTGCGTTCTTCGGAGGCGATCCCGATAACTTCGAGTATCCGCGGTACGATCTCGACATCTCGTTCCTGCGCGCCTATGAAAACAACCAGCCGGCAAAGATCAAGGACTACCTGCAATGGTCGCCAACCGGCGTCAAGGAAGGCGATCTGGTGTTCGTTTCCGGCAATCCCGGCCGCACTGGTCGCTTGCTCACCATGGACCAGTTGGAGTTCCTGCGCGACGTGCAGTACCCATGGCAGCTCAAGACCCTGACTCGACGGGTTGACATGCTGCTGAAGTTCGGCGACCAGTCGGCGCAAAACACCCGCGAGGCGGAAAGCGACCTGTTCGGTCTCCAAAACGCGTTCAAAGCAATCACCGGATACCAAGGCGGACTGCTCGACAAGGACCTGATGGCCAAGAAGGCCGCCGACGAAAAGGCCCTTCGCGATTTCATCGACTCCGACGCCAAACGCAAACAGGAGTTCGGCGACCCCTGGGCCGAAATCAGCAAGGCCGTGACCGTTGAGAAGGAGATGTTCCTGCCCTTCGTCTACATCGACAACCTCGCCGGCTTCCGTGGCGAACTGGCGCGCTACGCTCGCACCATCGTGCGTGCCACCGAACAGAAACAGAAGCCCAGCAATCAGCGCATCCGCGGCTACCAGGATTCGGCCTTGCCGACCCTCGAGCAGCGCCTCTTCTCCACTGCGCCGGTGTACAAGTCCCTGGACCAGATCGAGCTGGCAGAGAGCTTGTCGGAGATGCAGGAGCATCTTGGCGCAAACAATGACGTGGTCAAGATGGCTCTGGACGGCAAGTCGCCGGACGAGCGCGCCCAGGAACTGATCGCAGGAACCAAGCTCGACGAGGTTGCTGTCCGCAAACAGCTCTATGAGGGCGGGAAAGCTGCCGTGGATGCCAGCACCGATCCCCTCATCGTGCTGATGCGCCAAATCGAACCTCAGGCCATCGTCCTGCACGAGCGCGATGAGGACCAGGTGCAGTCAGTATTGCGGGCTGGTGGAACACAGATCGGCAAAGCCTTGTTCGCCAAAGACGGCTTCAATGTTCCCCCCGACGCGACCTTCACCTTGCGTCTGAGCTACGGAGCGGTGGAAGGCTACAAGCTGAACGGCAAGAATGTTCCCTGGTTCACCACCATGGGAGGAGCCTACGAGCATGCCGCTCAGCACGGCAGCAAGCCTCCGTTCCAATTGCCCGAGAGTTGGCTGAAGTACAAGGGGGCCATCAATCTGAAGACGCCCTTCGATACTGTCTCCACTCCCGACATCATCGGCGGCAACTCCGGCAGCCCGGTCATCAACAAGAATGGCGAAGTCGTGGGCATCATCTTCGACGGCAATATCGAGTCGCTACCCTGGAACTTTGAATATACCGACAAGGTTGCCCGGTCTATAGAAGTGGACTCACGCTCCATCATGGAATCACTGCGGAACATCTACCACGCCGGCGCGCTGGTCAACGAACTGACAGGCACCGGAAGCATGCAGCCGAATCCGCAAAACAAAATGGGAAAGCCGGTGACCAAACAGTAGGATCCCGTCCGAACGAATAGGCGATCGCGGCACAGACCGCCGCGGTCGCGATTTTATGTGCTTTCAGCACAAGCGCCTTCGGCGCATGTCGCTTGCCCTGCTATGCTGGCCGTTTCGATGGAGGAATTTCGTGAGCTTCAAGACGTTTGTGGTTTCATTCTGCTTCATCCCGGCAATCGCTCTTGCCCAGCAACCGGCGAACCAGACTCCGGCCCCTGGCTCTGTTTCCGGCACTGTACTAATCGAGCCCATGCTGCCGTACACGCCGAGTCTTGACGTCACGGCCATGAATCGTTCCGTCGATCCTTGCGTCGACTTCTACACCTACTCCTGTGGCGGATGGCAGACGAAGAATCCCATTCCGCCCGACCAGGTTTCCTGGGACGTTTACGGCAAGCTATACCAGGACAACCTGCTTTACCTGCGCGGCATTCTCGAACAAGCTTCCATGGCCAAGGACCGTGACGCGGTGACGCAGAAGATCGGCGACTACTACGCCGCCTGCATGGATGAGCCGGCTGTCGATAAACTCGGCGCCAAGCCCTTGCAACCCGAGCTCGACAAGATCCAAGCTCTGAGCAATGTCCGTGAGATCGCTCCCCTGGTTGCCGGCATGCACCTTGCCGGTGACTCGACGATGTTCCGTTCAGGATCGCAGCAGGACCCTGACAATTCCGACGCCGTGATCGTGGAGGTTGCCCAGGGCGGACTCGGCCTTCCCGACCGCGACTACTACACCAAGGACGACGCGAAATCGAAGGAGATCCGGCAGCGTTACCTCGAGCACGTGCAGAAGGTATTTGAGCTTCTCGGCGATCCACCGGCCACCGCCAAAAAAGAAGCGGGTACTGTGATGCGCATCGAGACCGCGCTGGCAAAGGCCTCGCTGACGCGGGTGGAGCGGCGCGATCCGTACAAGACCAAGCACATCATGAAGAAGGCAGATCTCAATTCCCTGGCGC
Source organism: uncultured Acidobacteriaceae bacterium (assembly GCA_963791975.1). Classification (GTDB taxonomy): domain Bacteria; phylum Acidobacteriota; class Terriglobia; order Terriglobales; family Acidobacteriaceae; genus Bog-257. The sequence goes on from CAWBUJ010000003.1 coordinate 666,305, forward strand.
CGAACTTCGACTGGAGCGCGTACTTTAACGCCAACCAGGTGCCGTCATTCGAAACCCTGAATGTGGATGAGCCTGAGTTCTTCAAGCAACTCAACTCGCAACTGGCTTCCACTCAACTTGCTGGCTGGCAAAGCTATCTTCGTTTCCACCTGGCAAATTCGCGCTCTCCCTACCTCTCCTCCGCCTTCGTCAACGAGAGCTTCGACTTTTATCGCAAATACTTGCGCGGCGCCAAGGAGCTGCAGCCTCGCTGGAAGCGTTGCGTGCAATATGTGGACAATGAACTGGGAGAAGCGCTGGGCCAGGAATATGTTCGCAGGACCTTCCCCCCTGAATTGAAGGCCGCCACCATAGCCATGACGCAACAGATCGAGGATGCGATGGCGCAGCGCATTCAACAACTCGACTGGATGAGTCCGCAAACCAAACAGCAGGCATTGAACAAACTGCACGCCATCCGCAACAAGATTGGCTATCCCGACAAATGGCGCGATTACAGCTCGGTAACGGTCACGCGTGATGATTTCTACGGCAACACCCAGCGGGCTGAACAATTCGAGAGTCACCGCCAGTTCAACAAGGTCGGCAAGCCGGTCGACCGGAACGAGTGGGACATGACGCCGCCCACGGTGAACGCCTACTACAATCCGCAAATGAACGACATCAACTTCCCTGCCGGGGTGCTTCAGCCGCCGCTGTATGACGCGAAGATGGACGATGCTCCCAACTATGGCGACACCGGTTCTACCATTGGACATGAACTGACCCACGGCTTCGACGATGAAGGCCGCCAGTTTGACGCTAAAGGCAACTTGAAGGATTGGTGGACGACACAGGACGCGGAGCAGTTCGTGAAACATGCCAACTGCGTGGTCGATCAGTACGCGAAGTACGTCGTGGTTGACGATATTCACATCAACTCGAAGCTGACCGAAGGGGAAGACGTTGCCGACCTCGGCGGCACGATTCTTGCCTACATCGCCTGGAAAGAGGCCGACAAGGACAAGCAACTTACCAACCGCGATGGGTTAACTCCCGACCAGCGATTTTTTGTCGGCTTTGCGCAATGGGCCTGCCAGAATGACCGGCCTGAGGACCTGCGGGCTCGCGCCATCACCGATCCCCATTCTCCGGCGAAGTACCGCATCAATGGTGTGGTAGTAAACATGCCAGAGTTTGGCACAGCCTTCGCCTGCAAACCGGGCCAGCCCATGGTGAAGCCTGCGGACAAAGTGTGTAAGGTGTGGTGAGGGTCATTCGAACAGCCGCATCAATCCCTTTGCCGGCAGGTCGGGCACACGGAATTTGTGCCCGCTCAGCGCCTCGGCGGCGTCATAGCCGCTGCGTACCGCTCCCTCCATGGTCGAAGGCCAACCCGTCGCCGTCCAATCGCCAGCGAGAAACAAGCGCGACCACGGGCTGTTGTTGGACGGGCGGAATGCATCGATGCCCGGCGCTGGTGAGAACGTCGCATGAACCTCTTTGATCACTGTGGCCTTGGTTAGCTTCGCCTCTCGAACAATCGGGAAGAACTCGCCCAGTTCCCTGACTGCCAGCTCGATGATCTCCCCACGCGGTTTATCAACTAGCGCCCTGGATGAGCTGACAACCAGTTCCACATAGCTTCCGTTCTGCGCCGAAGCTCTGCGTGCGGCCAGGATCTTCGACTTGTGGAACATCCACTGAATCGTGCGCTCCAGCAGGACCGCGTGCTCCAATGGCGTGATGTCGCGGTCGAACCACAGATGAACTCCAGTGATGGGTGAAGTCTCCAAATTACGCAACTGTTGTCGCAGCCCTTCAGCCTCAGGCGCACCAGGCAGCAGCTTCTCCAGCCCACTAAAGGGCGTCGCCACAATGGCGTACTCTACGCGCACATTTTCTCCGCCAACGCACAGCAGCACACCGTCGCCGTCGGCGCGCACTGCATCCACCGACGATCGCAGATGCACCTTGCCGTTGTGTGCCTCGATGTAGTTCGCGGCCGTGCCGTATAGCTCCGACAGCGGCACGGCGGGAATACCCATGCGCCCCGCCTCTTCCGACTTCAGGAACGACTCGCGAAAGACCTGCCCCGCGTAACGAACGGACACGCGATCCAGCTCTTCATTGAGGGCGCTGACCAGTACCGGGGTCCAGAAGCGGTCAATCGCCTTTTGGGTTTGACCGTGACGCAAAAGCCAGGCGAGAAAGTCTTCACCGGTATCTGCGGGCAACGCCGGCGCCAGTGCCATCATGCCACGCGCGACGGCCATCTTGTCCTTCAGATCAAGCACCCTCGAGTTGAGAAACGAGGGAGCCGCATGGAACGGCGCCGGCAACGCACCCGCTTTCAATGTCGAAGAGCGGCCGCCTGGAAGGATGAAAGTGATCTCGTCGTACCAGCGGATTTGCTGCTCAACTCCGAGGCGGCGATAGAAATCGATCAGGTTGGTGCAACAGCCGAGCAAGACGTGCTGGCAGTTGTCCACCACTTCTCCCGTGCCGGGCAGTTCATACGATGACGCGCGTCCACCCAGATAAGGCCGGCGCTCAAACAATTCAACGCGATAACCCGCGTCGGCCAGCGCGCTTCCAGCGGAGAGACCGGCAAGTCCTCCGCCAATGATCGCGACAGTCTGGTTGTTTGTATTCTGCTGTTCGACGGTCATGTTAAGCGGCGCCAAAATCCTTTGCCCAGCACGCTCAGCTTTTCCGCAGTAGAAAGCCGCACCTTCGCGGAGAAGACATCGTAATTTCGCGCGATAATCCGGTCCAGCAAGCGGCTGTAGATTTCAACCAGCGTCCACAAGGCCGGCTGGCTGTCTTCATCGACGAGCGGCAGCAACTCCTCCGCAGCGCGGTAGAACTCGCGTGCGCGCATCGCCTCGAATTCCAGCAACGGGCGCAATGTCTCCGGAGCCGAGCCGTTGGATATGGCCCGTACATCGAGCCCAAAGCGCGCAAAATCTTCCAGCGGCAAATACACGCGTCCCAGTTGCGCGTCTTCGCGAACATCGCGCAAGATATTCGTTAGTTGGAAGGCCACGCCCGTCCGCTCCGCCAGCTTTTCTGCGCCTGGATCTCGATAGCCGAAAATGCGAATGCAGACCAGCCCCACCACGGAAGCTACGTGGTAGCAGTAGTCGTAAAGCTGTTCGAAGGTCTCGTACTGCACCAGCGGGACACTACCCCGGGGTTTTGGGCCGGGTTGCTCCGGCACATCCATTGCCGTCCCCTGAACCAGCTTCTCCAGCAAGTCGAGCGGGATGTTGTAGCGTTTCTGGGAATCGGCCAAGGCGAACAGCACTGCATCGTCGGTGCGCTCACCGCCGCAAACGCGCCGCAGGGCGTTCATCCATTCGTCCAGTTTCGCGCGGCGCTGGTTGGAGGGGGTTGACGGGTCGTCGGAGATATCGTCGGCACGCCGCATGAAGGCATACACCGCCGAGATGGCGTCGCGTTTGCTGCTGGGAAGGACGAGGAATCCGTAATAGAAATTCCGGGCAGCCGAGCGTGCAATGTGCCGGCAAACCGAATACGCGGCCCGCAATTGTAGCGGGTGTTCGCTCACAGCCACTGGCCTGCCAGCGTGCGCGCCACTAGCCAGAACTTGCGGGGCTTGGAAATCACGGGTCTCCGCTTCAGTACGTCGTAGTCCTGCCGTTCGATCGCGTTCAGGATTTCCTGGCCGCCGCGGCTGAATAACTCGATATCGAGCGCCAGTCGCTGGTCCACCATTCCTGCCAGGGGCAGCCCCCTCTGGAACCAATCGCGGGCGCGAGCAACCTCGAACTTCATCATCCCAAGAAATTGTGGAGTCGCACGCCGCTCGGCGATGTCGCTTTCGCTGACCCCGTGTTTCGCCAGGTCTTCCAGTGGCAGATAAATTCGCCCTTTTGCATAATCCCGGACGACATCCTGCCAGAAATTCGCCAACTGCAACGCGGTGCAGGTGAAGTCGGAGAGCTTCTGCCGCTGCTCATCGCGATAGCCGCACAGGTACAGCACCAGACGGCCCACCGGATTCGCCGAATACCGGCAATATCCCAACACATCATCGAATGTGGCGTAGCGGCCCGTAGTCTGGTCCTGCCGGAAGGCGGTCAGCAGATCGGCAAACGGTTCACGAGGAATGTCAAACTCGCGTATCGTTTCCCGGAGGGCAACAAACACGGGATGCCGGGGACCCACCCGGTTCCGATCAGGAAAATCGGCCCGCAGTTTCTCCGCCAGTTGCCGGATGTCTTGCAGCGAAGGCTCGACCAAGCTCACGTAGGTAGCGTTCAGTTCGGCCTCCCACTCATCCAGCAACATCAGCGCTTGATCGGCGTTTCCCACTTCGTCGCCAAGATCGTCGGAAATACGGCAATAGGCATAAACGTTATAGAAGTGCTGGTGCAGATGCTTGGGGAGAAACCAGGTTACGACCGAGAAGTTTTCGTAGTGCGCATGCGCCAACCTGGCACAATATCGTTGCGCATCGGGCAGCGAGGGCGCCTGCCCCGGAATCGCATACTCCGACGGCAAAGCGTCCCAGCCTGTGGAGGCGGGACGTGCGAGCACGTGATGATTGGTTGGAGCAAGTGACATGCTTTTTCAGCGGCTAGTTCCCACGGGATTCACACAGAGCGGCAGGGCACAACCACTCACTGCCCGGGGATGATGGCCGTTTTAATGTCGCCGTTACGGTTCAGCATGTGACGCAGAACCTGCTGCAGGCGCGACAGCGGGGCTTCGCCCGTTATGTAATCGGTGCCCTTGATCTTCTTCTCGGCAATCAGGGAGAATGCCTTTCGCACCGTCTCCGGGGTGTGATGGAACGTCGCCTTCAGAGTTAGTTCGTTGTAGTGGAGGCGTTGGGTGTCGAGTGCGACAGTGGTCCCACTGGCACAGCCCCCGAAGAAATTCACGGTTCCACCCTTGCGCACCATGTCAATGGACCACTCCCATGCCTGCGGCCGGCCCACAGCTTCAATTACCACATCGCAACCACGGGCCTCGGGTGTGAGCTTGCGCACCGCCTTCACCGGATCGTCCACGGATGCGATCTCTACCGCGCTGTCGGCGCCAATCTTGAGGGCAGCCGTTGCCTGCGACTCTCGCTTCACCACGGAAATCACATTGCATCCCGTTAGTTTGGCCACCTGCACGAACATCAGTCCGATGGGACCGGCGCCAATTACCGCAACCGTGTCACCGATCTCCATCTTGGTTTCGTGCAGGCCTCGCAGTACGCAGGCCAGAGGCTCAACCATGGCCGCCTCTTCATAGCTCACGTGCCGTGGAATCGCCAGCATGTTGGTTTCAACGATACGGCGGGGAATGCGAATGTACTCGGCATAAGCTCCGTTATTGAACAACAAGTCCTGGCAGAGGTTCTCCTGGTGCTTCGAACAATAAAAGCAGGTGCCGCAGGGCGCGGAGTTAAGCGCAACCACGCGCATGCCCTTGCGAAAACCTTTGACGTTCGGGCCCACTTCTTCGATTACACCCGCCAACTCGTGGCCAAACAGGGCCGGAGGCACAATCATGCGCGCATGATAGCCGCGCTGATACACCTTAAGATCAGTGCCGCAGGTCAGGGCCACCTGGACTTTGACAAGTACTTCCCCCTCGTCCAAGGTGGGAATCGGCACTCGTTCGATCTTGACGTCCTCTTTTCCGTAGAGGACTGCCGCCGTCATTTGTCCGTTCACTCTATTGGTCCTTCCATGAGCTGCCTGGTTGTATCGCGACCTTCATCGAGTCGGGCTTAGGATGGGCAGCCAGATGCAACGCCTCGACAGCTTCGCTCAGAGGAAAACGGTGGCTAATAAGCCGTTCCAGATCCATCTCGCCGCCGAGCACAAATCTCGTTGACTCGTCCTGCAAGTCCACCGAAGCGCTATACGACCCCAAAATACTCTTTTCGTCGACACACACGGCCGCCGGATCGATCACAGCCTCGCCGTGCTGCGTCTGCGCAAATAGCAAGACCCGTCCCCCCGGACGCGTCGCATCCATGGCCGGACGAATCAGGCCGTTCCCCGGCACGGCCAGTATGACGGCATCGGCCCCTCGGCCTTCGGTCAACTCCTTGACCGTCTTCACGGTGTCAGAAGTCGAGGCGTCAACGTTTTCGTGCAGGCCGAACGTCTTAGCTATTGTATGCCTCTGCGGAAACAAATCGGAAGTAATTACCCGAACGCCGCACCTCCGCGCTAGTACCGCCAAAATGATTCCAATCGGCCCCTGGCCAATCACCAGGACCGTCTCGCCGGGCATGAGCCTCAGCGTTTCGATACCTTTCATGCAAGTGTTCACAGGCTCGATGAACGATGCTTGCTCATACGAGACCCCGTCCGGTATGCGTATCACGCCCTTGCGGACAATCCATTCCATTACGCGGACGTACTCCGCGAAGCCGCCGCCGCTGGGCTCGTAGCCAGCCGTCGCTCCCACCTGCTTGTAGGTGGGGCACTGAGCGAACACCTTATGCCGGCAGTAATAGCACTCGCCGCACGGGATATGGTGGAAAACCATGACCCGGTACCCGACGCGAAACTCTGTCGCATCGTCTCCCACCGCAGCCACTACTCCCGCGGTTTCATGACCAAAAATGCGCGGGGCCGAGTGCGAGCCGGTGGCGATTTTCTTCAGGTCCGTGCCACAAATACCGCAAGTATGGACCCGGACGAGTATCTCGCGAGCGCCGATGCGCGGCACCGGGACTGTCTCCAGCCTGACGTCATTGACGCCACGGTACACAGCCGCTGTCATCGTCGCTGGCATAGCCCGCTGTCCAACGCCGCTGCCAAATTGTGTAGCAACCGACATGTAAAACCTTATTAAAGACTGCCCTTGATTAGATGTTCCACCGCACGGCACAGGTTCGCGGAAGCGATTGCGCTATTAGTCCTCATTTTTCCCAAAACGGGCCACCATTTCGGCCGCAACGCGACGTAGAAAAGGAACGAACCCGTGGAGAACTTCCCCTTCGCGTTGATGAACCGGGTCATCGGCGGCAGCGCAAATCCAGCATCATCGGAAATCGATTTCACCGCCGCGAACTCCAAGCCCCTCTCTTTCGCGACTTGCGCAACCGCGGCGCCCTCCATATCAACCACGTCCGCCCCATACTTGGTCCGCAGCTCCTGCTTTTCGGTCGCGTCGCTTACATCCTGCGAAGTCGCCAGCACCCACTCGCCGCCCTGCAACGCGTAGCGTCGACCCGTGGCAACATCCACCACCTCCCGAATCCGGCCGACATCACCCACCTTAAGCCCGGGCGATATCGCACCGGCAATTCCTGCCGAGACTACGAGCTGCGGTTGGGCAGATTCGACAGCCGTTTCCGCGGCGCGACGAGCGCACTCTTCTCCAATACCTCCAATGGCGATCACGGCGTGGGGCAATTCAAACAGATCAACTCCGGCAAGCTGCCGCGGCCGCATCTTCCCCAGCAGCGGAGCCACCTCCAACCTCATGGCCGCAACGATCACGACGCGTTTATGCGTCATACCCGTTGGCCCGGAACCACTCGACCGCGCGCCGCAGAGCGTCGTCCACCGGCCGCGGATTCCATCCCAGGTCCCGTTCCGCCTTGGCGCTGGTAACGAACATCTTCTTGCGTCCCATGCGCACCGAATCCAGCGTGACCCGCGGTTCGCGCTTCCTTATCGCTCCGGTGACTAGTGTGTCCACCACGCCCGTGGCGTACGCCATCGCATAGGGCAGCTTGACCTTCGGCGAAGGCAAGCCGGTGATCGCGGCCAGCTTGTCAAGAATCTGCTTCAGCGTCAGGTTTTCTCCCCCAAGGATGTATCGCTCGCCGGGCATTGCCTTCTCCATGGCCAGCAGATGACCTTCGGCGCAATCCACCACATCCACCAGGTTCAATCCCGTGTCCACATACGCCGGAAACTTACGCCGCAGGAAGTCCACTACGATGCGTCCCGTCGGTGTTGGCTTGATGTCCCGCTCGCCAATCGGTGTCGTCGGGTTCACCATCACCACATTCTGTCCCGCCTGACCCGCCTCGATCACCAATCGCTCTGCCATGAACTTGCTGCGCTTGTAATCGCCGATCATGTTGGCGACGGTCACGGGAGTGCTCTCATCCGTCAGCCGGCCATTGTTGCCAAAACCCATGGTGGCGACGCTGCTGGTATAGATAACCCGCCGTACGCCCCCATCTCTCGCAGCCGCGAGCACATTGCGGGTGCCTTCCACATTTGAGTCGTAGAGTTCCTGCCCGTTCCGTGCCCAGAGCCGATAGTCCGCTGCCACGTGGAACACAAACTCGCATCCCGACATGCCCTTCTTCAGCGACAGAGGATCGCGCAGATCGCCAACGACGCGCTCGGCCGCAAGGTCGTCAATGTTGTCGGTGCGGCTGGACGCGCGCACCAGCAGGCGCAGTTCTGCGCCTTTGGCCAGCAGTTGCCGGGCAACGTGGCTGCCCAGGAATCCCGTCGCGCCTGTGACAAAGCATTTCATACGTCAGTCGTCAGCAGCCAATGGTCAGTCGGCAGCGATAGGCAGGCGCTAGGGCGAAACGACCCGCTTGTGATTTGCATAACTGAGAACTGGCAACCGACAGCTAGCCTTGTTCAACTTCTCTGCCGGTTGTCGTGCGCGACCCGCAACTGCCCTTCCTGCGGGGTCGACGAAGCTTTGGCATACACCGTCAACGCAAGCAAGGGAAAATACTGCCGGTACATGTAGTACATCAGGTAGAAAACGCGCGGAAACCCCGTCCCGGTATAGAGCGACTCATCCCAGCAACCGTCACGACGCTGCGTTTTCAGCAGATAGGCAATTCCCCGTTGCAAGGAGTCGCTGCGAGTATCGCTGGCGGCCAGCAATCCCATCACCGCCCATGCGGTTTGCGAAGCAGTACTCGGCCCCACGCCCTTGGTGTTGGGGTCATCGTAGGAATCGCACCGCTCGCCCCAGCCGCCGTCGGGATTCTGCATCATGCGCAGCCACTCCACCGCCTGCTGGACGAAAGGCTCATGATGGTCGACGCCGATCGCTTCCAGCCCCCGCAGCACCAGCATGGTCCCGTAAATGTAGTTGACACCCCAGCGCCCGAACCATGAACCGTCGGACTCCTGCTCGCGCTTGATGAACTCGATGGCGCGGCGTACCGGTTGGTCCTTGAGCGAATAACCATAGCTCGCCAGGCACTCCAACACCCGGCCAGTGATGTCCACCGTGGCCGGATCGAGCATGGCGTTGTGGTCGGCGAAGGGAATGTGCTGGAAGACCATGCGGTCGTTGTCTTTGTCGAACGACGCCCAGCCGCCGTTCTTGCACTGCATGGAAAGGATCCAATCCAGCGCCCGCTGCGCTGACTTGGTGTGGTAGCTCTCGTTGCTGGTCTTCACCCGGCTCAGCGCCAGCATTACCTGGGCACTGTCGTCCACGTCCGGATAGAACTCATTGTTGAACTCGAAGTACCAGCCCGCCGGCGCTGCCTTGCGGTTCTTCACGTACCAATCGCCGCGCCGCGTCACCTGCTTTTTCAGCATCCATTCGCACGGCTGCACCAGCCGTGGATCGTTGGGGGCGACGCCGCTCTCCGCCAGGGCAAACACCGCGTACGCCGTGTCCCACACCGGCGACATGCAAGGCTGCATGCGGAAGGTCGTCTCTTCCTCTATGCCGAGCTTCTCGAACTCATCCATGGCCCGGATCACCTGCGGATCGTCAAGCGAATATCCCAGGCAGCGCAGGGCGATGATGGAGTTCATAATGCCGGGATAAATCGCGCCCAGCCCGTCGCTCATCTCCAGGCGCTCCAGCATCCATTTCTCGGCCACCTTCAACGCTTGCGAGCGCAGGGGACGCACGTGCACGCTTTCCAGGAAGTGTACCAACCGGTCCAGCACCAGGAAGAAATTGCGCCAACTGATCAGCTTCCTGGCCCAGCGCAGGCGCAACTGGCTGACGGTGCGGCCCCCCACAAACAGCTCGTCAATTCCCTCCTCTGGAGGAATCTTCTTGAACGGCTTCTTGGCGTAGGCGATGGAGAGCGGCACCAGGATGGCGCGCGACCACGACGAGATTTCGTAGAGATTAAACCAGAACCACTTGGGGAACAGCACGATCTCGGGCGGTATCGCCGGGACAGCATCGTAATCGTATTGGCCGAGAAAGCAAAGGTAAATCTTGGTGAAGGTGTTGACCGCGGTCACGCCTCCCAGCGCCAGAATACGCTCTCGCGCCTTCCGCAACTGCGGATGAGTGGCGGCGAAACCCGCCATTTTCAGCGCGAAGTACGCCTTCACCGAAGCACTGATGTTGGAAGGACCGTCGTTATAGATCGACCAGCCGCCGTCCTCGTTCTGGCGGTTCAGAATCTCGGTCGCGCACTTCTGCGTGCGCGATGCATCCTCGGTGCCCAGCAGGCGATGCAGCAGAACGTAGTCCGATACCAGTGTGGTATCGGCACCCAACTCGCCGCACCAATAGCCCTCTTCCTGGTTCTGGGCGGAAAACAAGTATCGCCGCGAGGCGTCGATGGCCGCGGCGACACGGCTCTTGATGTCATCGATCTTGCCGAAGCGCATCTCGGCAGGACTTGGCGGATCTGCCATCGCTTCCTTACTCCGCCACGGCGGGCGCGGCGCCAATGGCCTCCACAATCTCGGGTGGCAATCCAAAGCGCACGTGCTCCGGCATCACTTCCAGCTCGCGCATGTTGGTGAAGCCCTGTTCGGCGAGAAAATCAACCACTTCCTGCACCAGGATTTCAGGGGCCGAGGCTCCCGCGGTCAAACCCACCGTCTCCACGCCCTGCAACCACTCCGGCTCGATGGAACGGTAGTTCTCGATGAGATAGGACTTGGTGCCCAAGTTGCACGCCACCTCCACCAGGCGGTTCGAATTCGAGCTATTGTCCGAGCCCACCACTAGCAGTAATTCGCATTCGCTGGCGACTTCCTTCACCGCCGTCTGGCGGTTCTCCGTTGCGTAGCAGATGTCCTGCGCGTGCGGGCCTTTGATGTTAGGAAATCGCCTGCGCAAGGCCTCAATCACATGACGGGTCTCGTCAAGGCTCAGCGTCGTCTGGGTCAGGTAGGCCACTCGGTCGGGGTCGGGCACGTGGAGGTTGTCTACATCCTCGGGCGCGTCTACCACCTGGGTCACTGCCGGAGCTTCGCCCAGTGTCCCAATCACCTCGTCATGATCGCGGTGACCAATAAGGATAAGAGAGTACCCTTCGCGGGCAAACTTTACCGCCTCAACATGGACTTTGGTAACCAGCGGGCAGGTAGCGTCAATCACCCGCAGCTCGCGCAACTTGCTCGAGTCCCGCACCTCAGGAGCGACCCCGTGAGCGCTATAAATGACGCGCTCGCCAGCCGGAACTTCCTCGACGCTGTCTACAAAGATGGCACCCTTGGCACTCAGCTCGTCCACCACATAACGATTGTGGACGATTTCCTTGCGGACGTAAATCGGCGCCCCGAAGGTTTCCAGCGCGATCCGAACAATGTCGATGGCCCGCACCACCCCAGCACAGAAGCCCCTTGGTTTCAACAAAAGCACGGTCTTGGCGTTACTCTGATCCATTCTTAAGTGCGACCCAGTATACGGGTAGAAACCCGCCTTTCCCCACACTTACTCTATTCTAACAGCGCTGGAATCAACAAGGTAACGGGACGCAATGGCAGTTTTTTGCGGCGTATACCCCAAATATTGCAGCCAATGGCGCTGGGGCGAGCGGTGCATGCCGCCGATGGGTCGAAGCACATCGCCTCGCCGTGTGCCTATCGTGGCAAGATGTCCGTCAGCGCCCACTCAATGCGATCCACTTCTTCCCGAATTACCCGGATCGCTTGCTGATTGCCAGGATAGGGCAATGGGGTAATGGCTTCCACTGCGCGACGAATCTTGTGGTTGCGGTCCCAGACCAGGTTGATCCGCGCCGATGTCTCCATGCGGTGCCGGTAGATCCTCTTAGCTACCTTCATGGTCATCCAGGCGAACGCCAGCCCGAACATCATTTCAATGGGAAGACGGTCGGTGGCCCCGTCGAACTCGAAAAATGCAAGACGATAGACGGCTTCTCCCAGACCAAGGGAAGCGAAGATCACCCCCATACCAATCAACGCGAGCGTAACCCGATCCAGAGGTCGAAGCTCCACAGGTGGTTGCTTGCTGCCGAAATTTTGCGCGCGTGCCATTGCTCCCCCAAGGGATTTGTGACTTACAAAGCTCTATCGTTCTATTGTCCTACAACTACCAGCTTTTGTGGGTAGCGTATTTGTCAACTCAGGGCAAAATCTTTGGCAATGCCATATCTCTTGGTCAACGCCGCTCTCGGCTCCGACGGGGTTTCGCGGAGGTCCGGGGAGTCGTCCGAGTCACCTTATGGTGCGCACTTTATTCGAGCCTCTTCCGATCAGCGCCGAGACAGTAAAGAGCTGTCCCGCCGTAATGCCCGGCAGGACCCGAGGACGTCCAATAACGGCCAAACCCATACTTGCCGTGCAGCACCAGGGCGTTGCCCTTACGAAAGCTGTCGGAGGGTGACGCCCGGGATTCCCACATAAATGGTCGCGAATCCATTTTTACGATAAACTGACGTTGCTCAGAGTGTTGCCGGTAATTCCTATGTAAACTCTTCGTTCTACGTGAGACTGTGAGTCGGTCGGTGCCTCTTTGGTCGAATCGGCGATGAGGCCGAACGTCGAGGAACTTTTGTTGAGTGGTAAAACATGAAATTGTCAGGGGTTCTGGGTTACCCGCCGTTCCTGGAGGGGGGGCAGAAGTCGCACCTTTCCCCACGTTAAGTAGCCTTACTAGCTTGCCGCGCCAAATGCAATCACGGAAAGGCGATTCGGCGATTACCTGTTCTTGATTGCGCCACGGTAGTTTATATTTATCCTATCCAAAACAGCAGTACTCTGACCAAGTGAACGGTCAAACAGTCACCGCATGAAGGCGGCAACGAGGAGATTAAGCATGCGCGCAAACTCAGGCATAACCAGGACTCTGCTTCTAGCCGGTCTGCTGATGTTGATGAGCGTTCCTGGATTCTCGAGAGACAAAAACGAAACCATTGACGCCACCGCCTGGGGTACCAGCACCCAGTTGGGGCGTAACATCGGCGTTACGTTGATCATCTACGACTACTCGACGCCGGCAGATCGAGACATCCTGGTGGAGGCTTTCCAAAAGGATTCGAACCAGGGGTTGGTCAACGCCTTGGAAAAAATGAAGGCTGTGGGCCATATCAGCATTACCGGGACGCTCGGCTATGACGTCAGCTACGTCGTGATGATCCCAACCGCAACCGGCAGGAAGATTCGGTTTGTTACCAACCGCCCGATCAAGTTCGGGGAAGCTTATTTCGATACGCAATCGCAAGCCTTCAACTTGAGCGGCGGCGAAATTGACCTCAACGATCAGGATAAGAGCAAGAGTTCGGGCGTCTTGTACCCAGCAGCTCAGTTAGGAATCAACAGCGAAGGTCAGTTGTCAATTAACCTCAGGGAGAATCCCTGGAGGCTGGGCAACATCATCGATTGGAAGGGGACACCGAGCGAAAACTAGCGCCGTCATTTTATCTGGCGCCAGCCGCCTGCTCATGGTATCTAAATCGGCTCTGCGGGATCGCCTCACACCCGGTGTGATGCGATTTCGGGCCTTGCTGTCAACAGAATTTCAATTCGAATTGAGGTGCGTTATGAAGATTCACCGCTGCATTGCCATCGGCTGCGCTTTGTTTCTGTTGATCCTGGGACTGTTGCCCAGCGCTGCCACCGCCGACGAAAAGAAGAAAAGCGGCAGCAAGTACCTTTGCGCGGAGCCGGACCCTGCAAGTTTGTGCAATGCCGACAACACCTGTGGGTCTGCCTCCACTCCCTGTACCGTGGATGTAAAGCGGACTTCTTACTCGTCTGCAGCCACTCCGGACATTCCGAAGGCGAAGGGGAACACTCCCTTCTGCGTCAAGAAAGGGACCACTGTGACGTGGCAATCGTCGTCCAAGAATACCGGCTTCCTAATCGATTTCGGACCTTCTTCGCCGTTCGATCCGCCGGACGCAATCATCGGCGGCAGCAACAAGCCAAGCTCCGTCATGGCCGCCAGACCAGGATGTTTTAAGTACGGGTTTCAGGCCAGTAATTCAAGTGCAATCTACGGGATGAGCAAGGCCTCGCAGTCAGAGTTAATTGTCATCCCCTGACAGCGATGATTTGTCGGGCTGTTTAGACGGCTTGGGTGGTGCGTACGCTTCCCATGGCCGGGGGACTACCGGCAGCGGTGTTCGCGCTTTAATGCGTGTCCCGTTGCCGGGGCTTGACGAGATCATGAAGTCGCCCCCGACTGGGTGCATCCTTTCGCCCACGCTGATCAGCCCAAGCCCCGTCGCGGCGCCGTTTCCATCAACATCGAATCCGGCGCCGTTATCGGAGACCGTGAGCGACAAAGCCTCCGCCGTGCCGATGACTTCCATCTGGAAGCCCCCCAAAATGGGAACCAAAAGTAGCGAATGCGAGCCAGGCAATCGCTGAGTATATGTCGTAACTCGAGTGCAAAGCGAACCAGACATTATGTTGGCTGCCGGGCGAGAAAGTTTCGCCGTCGTCACCAAAGCACCCTAATCATCAGCGTGAAGGGTGGGCTCGGAGCCAAGAGGACTTATGGCATGTCTGCTGGGACAGGAGGCCGTAGGTGAACGCAGGTGACAACAATCATGGTAGCGGTGTCGGAATCACTGCCCCGGAGCTACGTACCCCTCCTTGTAATGGACGTGCCGAGGTACTGCGGAAGCAGCCGTGCGGACGGTGATCTTCCGCCACTTGCCATCATGGCTCGAATTACTCGGCAGATAGCCCAAGACATATTGGTTGCGCAACTCTCGACTGATGATGGCAGCGATTTCTGGCATCTTTCTGCGGTCGTCAGCGGCGATGGTTCGCCCGCCACTGGCATCGGTAATCGCACTCATGGTCTTCCTGCCCATCCGTTCCTCGATGGTCTTAAGCAAGGGTATCGGCATGTCATCGAAGATACCTATTCCGTAGGTGAGGACGTCGGCTTCCTCCATGATGCTCCTCGCCTCCTTGAGCGTGTACCGGCTTCGGTTATCGCCGCCATCGGATACGACGACCATGGCCCTTCGCTGATATCGGCCCGTTCGTAGTTTGCTGATCCCCAGGTAAATCGCGTCATAAAGAGCGGTAGCTCCGTCGGGTTTGGTCGTCGCCAGGCGTTCCTCGATCGTGCCTATCGACTGGCTGGAAGCAGCTACCAGCTTGGGCTTGCTGGACACTGTAATCACGAAATATTCGTCCTGGGGGTTCGCATAGGTAAAGAACTCACGGACGGCTTGCCGCTCGTACTCGATCTTATTTTTCATGCTGTCGCTGAAGTCCAGAACCAACGCGACAGAGATGGGAGCGTCTTCGCAAGAGAAGTACCGGATCTGCTGCTCCACACCGCCTTCATACAGAGCAAAGGTCTGTTTGGGAAGATCGAGAATGGGGCGGTCAAGCGAGTCCGTCACCGTCACAGGCACCAGCACCAGGTCCACGTCTACCCGTAGGGGCTTAACTCTCGCGCTCAGCGCAGGCGCCGCGACACCGGCTCGCGCCAGTTGATTGGAGGAGCTATGCGGAACCACATGCACATCGTCCAGCGACCCCGATTGCGCCCAACCAGCGCTGGCCGAAATCGCGAAAGAGAGAACGAAAACGGAAAACAGAGAGAAATTGGGAAGTCGCAGCACGCTCCGTGCGATCATCGCTGATCCTCCGAACGACGAGCCCAACAACGTTGTGGGGATGAGATGCAGAACGTCACGTCTTCGGAGCAGCTTGTCACAAAATTAATTTTCCGGAGCCTCTCTTAGTCACTTTAGTGGTGGGCGCACACGATTCCGATCTTGCCTTGCGAGTGCCCTTGAAGCGGGGACGGGCAGTTTGCAATTGTTCCCGTAAAAAATCATCCAGACGCGGTTACACGCCGGCATTACCCGGAGCGGGCGTCGTACATCCCTTGCTTGCGCGAGGATTCCGGCGCCGATGTAAAACCTTGAAGCGGGATTCCTTTCGACGCGGAGCATGCAACAGGACAGGCCGCTAGTGGGGGTTCCTAATCTCTGATCAAACGCACCTTGACATCGCTCGCAGTGGCGAACATACTTGCGCCGATTGTCGGATGCGATTTGGAGTGGCTGGTACATGAAAAAAACAAAATCGAAGAAGGCGGTTGCGAAGAAGACTCAGGTTGTCAGCCCGGCCAGGCCTGCCATCCCTAAGAAAGGTACAACCCAAACAGCCGGCAGGACCAAACCGCGGGTGGTGGCGGCGGCTCCTGAGACCGGGGACAAGCTTACCTTCAACCATGCCATGATCTATGTAAAAGATGTCGAGCGTGCGTTACATTTCTATCGCGACTTATTGGGGTTGAAGCTGATCGAAGACTTTCGCTATGAAGGCTCAGCAGTATACGCACGGCTGCGTGCGCCGGGAGGCGACGGCACCATTGCTTTGCATCTTGCCGGTCCGGGCGTTTCTCTGACGAGTGATGGTGTACGCTTGTACTTCGAAATCCGCGACCTCGACGGTTTTTGCCGGAAGCTACAGCAAAAGGGTTTCTACATTACACAAATGCCGCGCGTAATGCCTTGGGGCTGGCGACATGCTTATCTGAACGACCCAGATGGGCATGAAATCAGCCTCTATTGGGCGGGTGAAAATCGCATGCAGAAGGCCGTCATGAAGGCTGCACGAGACGCCGCCCGCAAGTGAAGCTTTCCAGTAGACCTTTTCTGTGGTCGGAATCGGAGAGCGCAACGGCAGGTGAACTGGTTCTGTTACCGATGTTGACGGCTTTACTTACTGGAGCTAATCGGGAACGAACTTTTGAGGGATGTTGGGATAGGTCCGCCACCAGTTGCTTCAGCCGCCGATTCTCCTCTTCCAGCGCCCGTAGCCGCCGCACCTCGCTCACCTCCATCCCACCGTACTTTGCCTTCCAGCAGTACAGGCCCCGCGCGTGATGCCATGCTGGCGATACAAACTCTCCCGGATGGGGCTCCTGCTTCCGATTCCCAGAATGGCGATGATCTGTTCTTCCGTGAATCTAACTAAGGAAAACCAAGCCGGTTAGGGTTGACCGATCCCCCAAGATAAGAGTTCCGCATTCAATTCGAGCAGTCAGGGTGCTGGTAGCCATCCAACTGAAGCACCCGCGGGCCGGAGAAGACCTCCAACTCGCTTACCGCCTGCACGAACTCCGCCCGGTATTCGCTGGCAGCCACCGGCGTGCTTACGTTGATGCACGCGGCCAGGACCGTTCCGGGGTGAAACCTTACCGCCGGAGGCAAGCAGGGATCGTTCGAGCAGCTACCTCCGTAAGGCAGCGACGGGCTGTATTGCGCGATCTCCACCCACTTATCCTGCTTTTTGGCCAGTAGCTTGAAGTTGCTGAAGGCACGACGGGAGCGAACCGGATCGTGAGCGGCGAAGATGGCCACGCTCCTCACGGTCACGTCGGCTTTCGTGCGCCACTCGATCCAATGAGTCGAATCCACCGGTTGGCCATCGGCAAAAACCGTGGCCCTCTCAGGCGAGCCTTGCGCCCCATTGAACATGTCGGTTGGGTTCCTGGCCGGGCTGGAAGCCATCACCTGGGCTCCGGAGTTCACATCGAATACGTCGGAGCGGCTGATCCGGTTCGTGCCGATGATGCGGACCGCTCCCATGATCGCAAAGGCTTGCTCGGTTTTGCGGGCTGCATCAGCCGAAAGCTGCTGCCATGAGTTCCTTGCCGCTTCCAAATCCTTCTTGTCGCGATCGAGGGTTGCGGGGTCCTTTTTGGCATCGGTGTCACGCTGCAGCTCGGCGGCCTTCTCCAGTTGCACGTTGGCCGCGCGCTGCACCGCGGCCTGCGCCTGCATGGCGCTGACAAACAGCTGCGCGTTCCGGGTCGCTATTTCGGCTTCCTTGATGGCCCTCCGGTCGGATTCTTCCGCCCGCTTCCTGGCCTCCTCAGTCTGCTGCAACGACTCCCTGAGCTTGGCGTTCAAGGAGTCGCTCTCGACCTTTGCCTTTTTCTCCGTCGCGATGAGTTGTTGCTGGGCTTCATTCAGGGCTTCACTCTCCGCTCGGGCCTTACGTTCGACGATGGCGGTCGAGCGCTCGACGAACGCATAGATGGCGAGTCCCAATGCCATCACGAAGGCCAGGCCGAGAACGACGGCCACTCCGTGCGCGCGGCGGAGAGCACGCCTCGCTTCCTCCTTTTCCAGCAGCAGCACGGCGTCGCGGGCGATGCGACTCTGCTCCAGAAAAAAAATCGCTTGCTCGAAGCCGGCATGATACCGCCCGGCCCAGGCCACATTGGGCTGCCACGTCTGCTGCCACTCCAGCATAAGGGAAAGTTCAGGGTCGCTCATCAACCCAGCCGCCCCCTTGGCTTGCAGCGAAGCGTTCTGGATCAGGCGACGGTATTGCGCTGCCGATTCGGCTTCGCGTTCGACCCAGTCCCTCAGCCGCTTCCAGACTCGCATCAGGCTTTCGTGAGAGATGTCGACGACGGTGCATGGTTCCAGCGTTTCATGAGCAGGCGGCATGAGGAACGAGCGGCTCGGCTTGCGAAAGACATCCAGCACGGCAGCAACCTCGTCCGGACTGGCGTTGGCGATGGCAGACAGGGTCGCAAAGTCGGTGGGCCGCCGGACTCCGCGAGCGTCGCTGCCTTTATCGGTCAGGGCCTGGAAGACCACTTCGCAAATCTTCTTCTGACGCTGCGTCGTCAATTCCGCGAAGGCCTTTTCGGCATGCTGGTCCAACGCGTGGGCCATCGTGCCAATGGCCTCATAATGCGGCAGCGAAATGGGCTGGTTGGCTTTACGTTCGCGCTGCCATTGCGCCCAGGTGCGATTTAAGGCATGTTGCAGAATCGAGAGCTGGTCGGGGTTGTCGCCAACGTCGTTGACCAGCCGGGTGAGAAGCACGGAGCTGATTTCTCCCCCGCCGACCGCGATGGGACCCGTAATCGCGGCTCTTCTCTCCTCACGCGTTAGACGGGGAACCAGGTATTGCCCTTCATTCACGGCCTCGGGCAGGCCGGGAAAACGCGCGCAGTCGCCGAGGAAATCGGAGCGCATCGTCAGGACCGCGTATATCGGATATTCGGACCTGGCGGCTTCCAGCAACAGATTCACGAAGGCAATCGATGCCTCCTCGGTTCGGTCTGGCTCGCCGGAGAAACCGGGAGCCCGCTTCGTTTGGTAACGGAAAAGCTCCTCGAACTGATCGACGACCAGCAGCAGATTCTCTTGGCCTGAGAGTTGGGCTTGCTCGAAAAGGTCGACGAGGCCCAGCTTGCTCATCTCCAGGGTGGCCTCGATCATGCCTTCCAGCTCTTCTCCGTCGAAGTCGAGACCGGCCAACAACACCCCGGGCTGGGCCAGAGCTCGCGCCAGGGCCTTAATCGGTTCTCCGCCGGGCCGGAACTGTGCCATTCGCCACGCCGAACCCGCGCTGGCCATGACGCCGCGGCGCAAGGCCGGCCGCAAACCGCAGTTAACCAGCGATGACTTTCCGCTGCCCGAGGTCCCAACCACCGCTAGAAAGCGCTTGGCCGCCAGCTTGTCGACCATCACGTCGACCTGGCTCTCCCGGCCAAAGAAGAGATATTCCTCTTCTTCTCGGAAGGGTCGCAGGCCGGGAAAGGGATTGGTGAAACCGATGCTAGCGACAGCGCTCATGCGGTGGCGCCTTTGCCCTCTATCGTACTGACGAACTTGAGCACTTCCGAATCCAAGAAACCTTGCAATCCGTTAATCAGGTTCGGTTCTTCCAATTCGATAAGGTCCTGCTTAGACGCCGTCGATGGCTCGGCGAGATAAATATAAGTTGCCAGCAGCTGTCTCGCGCCGCGATATGCAACGGCCTTTTTCAGTTCACTGACAATGGAGCGCTTCCATGCCTCGTCGCCGGCGCCGTAAAACAGAATCACCGCATCACACTCGGCCAGCAGGTCCTGCTGGTTCTGGCGAACTGTTGCAGCGTCGCCTTCAAAGAGCGGTATCTGCACATCCCATCCTCGCCCCTTGAGGAACTTGCGCAAGGGAATGGTCGCTGAGCGGTCGCGTTCATCGCAAAGCAGGTAAATCAGCCTGCTTCCCTGGCGTTTCACCGGAATCGGTTCCGGCTTTTGCATCTTCTCGAGGGTGGCATGCACGACTCCCTTGAGATCTTCTATATCCCCGGTGACCAGGTCCGCGCCCAATTGAAGCTCGGCATCCTTGAGAAGCCTCTCGATAAACTCCTGTTGGGCCGCAAATTCGGACTTCGTCCCTTCGGGCAGTGAGATAATTCGCCGTAACCCACCCCGCTTATGCCGCTCGATCGCCAACTCATTCTGCAAGATGGTGACTGACTTCTCGCTTGGCCCATCGGGCACGACGCCGTACTTTGCGCCTATCAGGTGTATGGACAAGTCGCACCGATCCAGGAAGCTTTGCACGGCAGCAATGTATTCTTCTTCTGACTTCGGCAACTGGATATCGGGTAACACCGGGTACCCATGCAGCCGCAGCTCCGACTCCAAGGCCTCGCGCGAGCTTCGACGATCGAAGCTGCACTCCGCAAGATAGATCGCAGGCTTGGATGTGGCTGTCGCCGCCGCAGGCGCTGGCGAAGACCTGCTCACCGCGACCGCTGGGGCTTCGATCTTCTTGATCAATCCCGCGATGTCATAGGCCAGTTTCGCCAACTTCAAGTTGTACTTTCGTCGAAATTCCTCGCCGTAAGCCGGGTCAAGCTCCAACGGAACCTGCTGTTCATCGAACTCATAAAACGGATATCCCAGCGCCTCCCGCATCACCGCCGGTAGAGGTCCTTCGTCGTCAACCGGCAGCTTGATAACCTTCAGGACGCGACACTTGTTGTCCACCACCAGTCCGCCGGTCGATTCCGCACATTTGCAAAACTCTACCACTTCACGGGTACACCACTCTGACTCGGCATAGCGTGGAGTTACGACCGAGATGAGCAACTCGGTCTTGGGGAACTGCTGAACGATTTCATCAGCAAAAATGTCGTTGCCATTAAGTTTCGAATCTCGCCAGATATCCGCCTTGTGCCCCAACCTCATATTCAGCATGGCAGACAAGGTATTGTGGAAGCGCGTAATCCACCCCTGCTGCTGCTCCGACAAGGGAACATTATCTATGTGCGCGTAGCTGATGAATAGGTTGCGCTGAAATTCCATGACGTAGAGATTCCTTCTCCGCAACCGCCTACCAATTAAGTCTTACAGCAAGCTGAATCCGACGCGGCCCGTGTGCCGATTGGATTTCGCCGAACTGCGGATTCGTCGTAACCCCATTCAGGCTGTAGGTGCTAACGGGATTGTAGTAGTTGGCGCGATTGAAAAGGTTATAGAACTCGGCGCGCAAAATCAGGCTAAGTCCCTCGCTAAAGGGAATGCTCTTTTGGACGGCGGTGTCGAAATCCACATAGGCCGGGCCGGTGAATTGGTTTCGGCCCGATGTTCCCAAACAGGGCGAGCCGGCCACGCCGCCAAAAAGCACCTGGCCCTGGACGTAGTACGAATTGGCGGGTTGGGAGGCGGCGCACGTTATAGAAGGCAGACTGATGGAACCTGCCGCGTTGATATAGGCTTGGGGATTCCCCGTGGTGTTGACAGGCCCCGTCACATCGACGCGCTGCGTCAATTCACTCGCCACCGGCCCGGTAAAGATGGTGAAAGGCTGACCGCTCTCTGCGGTGAAGATACCGCTTACCGTCCAGCCGGAGACCAGTTTCGACGAAGGTCGCCAGGGCAGGTCCCAGGCAAAATCAATGACCAGCCGGTTGGTAAGGTTCAGGTCGGAACGGCCGTAATCGTTATTCAAATAATTTGGCGGGTCCTGCGGAACGTTATAGGGTGTGGCAAAGACCTGCCCTTGTCCGGTGGTTGTCAGCCCGGCATTGAGTAGAGTATTCAAGGCGGGCGGAAACGCGCTGGATGGAATGGTGACCGGTTGCGACGAAAATCTCGTCGTATTGCCAATCCCGAAGACACTCGGATTGGCCAGCCCGTAGAACTGCAAGGCATAAATCTGAGTGAACAGAGACACCGGGATCGTGGCAAAGTTGATTTGGGACGCATTGTCCAGGGCCTTGGACCAGCTGTAGGCGAAGTTGGCATAGAGCCCGTGCCAGTCTCTGGTATGTGCCTGAGCGATCAGTGCGTTGTAGTTCCCATGGGCGCTGTCGGATAAAGTGGCGATGGGAAGATAGCTGAAACTATCGCAATTTGTGGGCTGCCCCACGCCCGGAATCGGCGTTCCTGCGGAGTTGGTGCAAAACCACTCGTTGTTGAAGCCGGCGTTGGCGATTGCCGGGATACGGCTGCTGAAGTTTCCCACGTAGGCCAACCCCAGCGAGAATTGCTGCCCGAGCTGGCGCTCCAACGAGAGGTTGACTTGCTGCGTCCTGGGAGATTGAAACTGCTGCGCGTTGATCGCGCTTATCCCGAACGGAACGCTGGCCGCCTGCGACGCTGCCTGGCTGGGATCGATGCCGATCAGACTGCTGTTGCCCAGGCCGCACTGACCCATGGCTCCGCACGAGGGACTAAGAAAACTCTGACCATAGATTGCCTGCGGATTTGAAGAGTTGGATGGAGTAGGGCGATTGAACATCAACTGAGCCATGCCGCTGACTGGCAGTTGATCGTAGTAGAGGCCGTAGCCTCCGCGTACG
Source organism: uncultured Acidobacteriaceae bacterium (assembly GCA_963791975.1). Classification (GTDB taxonomy): domain Bacteria; phylum Acidobacteriota; class Terriglobia; order Terriglobales; family Acidobacteriaceae; genus Bog-257. The sequence continues at coordinate 689,014 of CAWBUJ010000003.1, forward strand.
ACCGTTGTGCCTGCTGCGTTCGACCACGCGACCCCGATTCGCGGCCCAAAGTTCGCTTTGCTGCTGTGCAGGTTGTAACTTGCAGTAGGCTGGCACTTCCACGGAAGCAGCGCTGCGTTGGCGGGATAGACCGAATCCAGCTGGCTGTAGCCCTGCGAACAGTTAAATCCAAAGGGATCCACCACCTGAGTATGGTTTTGCTGTACCAGTCCATTGGCCGCTGGATCGTAATTCCAAACTTGATTATTCGTCTCGCTCGGAATTGAGAAGTATTCGTAGCGCAGCCCAAGATTCACTGTAAGATTTGTTTTCGGCCGCCAGGCGTCCTGAATGTATCCCGCTACCACGTAGGAATTGAATAATCCGCGATAGGGCGACGGCTGGCGCAAAGCATAGTCGAACGATGGACTCGTGAACGCGGATACAGGACACGGACTGGTTGGAAATCCGGCTTCGACGTTGCAGGTGGCGCTGTCGCTGGTAAATTCGCCGATGTCCGATGAGACTACCATGCCGCGCGTAAAGCCATCGGCGATGAAGATGTCCTGCAAGTTCCGGAACTCGCCTCCCATGCGTAGATAGTGCCGGCCCTTGTTGAACGACAAGTTGTCAACATATTGGCCCTGGCTGTCGCGCCGCTGGCTGGGGCTGCCCATTGGGGCCCCGATCCGCGCGAAGGGAAAGAGTCCGTCCAGCGACGGCGTTATCTCAGTGTACGGTCCCACCAGCGACGACGACCAGAACGTGTCGAACCAGCCGCCAAATGCGCCCGGGACGCCGGGTTTTGCCCCGGCATACTGCGGATCCAGTCCAGACAACAGAAACGTCGGCATCGGCCCGCTGTTCAGGCCCACGGTGGATGCGTTGAAGTTCTGGTCCTGCGGCGTCTCCAGAACTTGAAAGCGCGTGAAGGCGAGGCGCGCTTCGTTCGCCATGTTGGGCGAGAACATGTGGGTGAAGGTCAACGTTGCGTTTTGGTTCAATGCGCTTGTCACCGAACCATTCCCCGGATAGACCGCTGAACCCGGCAAGGTGTCGTCGTGCAGTTGATGCAGGTCCTGCAGGTTATAACGGAGTGTCCAGTTCGACTTGTCGGACTGGTTGAAATCGAGACGGGCCGTGTAGTTGTCCACATTGGTGTAGTTGGGAGCCTGTCCCTGGTAGAACTCCAGCACTCCGGGCACCGCAACTACATTCGATTGTGGATATAAGGCGAGGACCTTCGAGGCAATCTGGGCATCCTGGTATCCGGATGTTCCGGAGGAGAACTGGTCCAGATGGCTGCGGTCGTACGAGCTGGGCACGCGCTCGAAAACAGGATTGGGGTTGTTGATGCGAGTTCCTTCATAGTCGCCGAACCAGAACCACTTCTTCAGAAACGATCCGCCGGCCTGCCCTCCAAATTGCTGTGAGGAGAAGGGCTGACTAAAGCTGTTATGGCTGGCCAATATGGCGGCAGGATCGAAAAGCTGATTGCACTGTGGACTGCCAAAAGAAGCTCCGGGCGTGGTGCAGTACTGCGTACCATTGCGCGCATTCAGGTTCTTGACCGTGGCGACATATTGGTTGTACGTGGCAGGCTCATAAACCGGCTGGCCAAACGGCGTGTATGCGGACGCGGGCTGCGAATTCAATGGGCCCGCATAGGCCGCAGCCTGGGCGAAGCCGGAGTTGGCATAGACCGAGAGCGGCGAATTCGCATTCAGGCTGTCGGAGCCGAAGAAGCCAAAAATGCTCCCGTGAAAAGTGCTGGTTCCGCGCTGTGTGACTATATTGACCACGCCGCCCATCTCGCGACCGAATTGCGCGTCCGGATCGGCATAGACGACGCGGAACTCCTGGATCGCGTCGTTCACCTGAAAGGGGATGGCCTGGTTGTTGCCCGCGGCGACGTTGTTCATTCCGTCGAGCAGAAAGTCGTTGGCGGTTGGCTGCTGCCCCGAGATGCTGAAACTTGCTCCCGCCAGCGTCGAGCCTGCCTGCACATCATGGGTGCCGATACTCAGGAATCCCAAAGCCAGAAAATTGCGGTTATAAAGCGGCAAGGTCCGAAGCTGGTCGCTGGTAACAACCGTGCTCAGGGAGGTGGAGAGCCTATCCAGAGCAATCGGGCGCGACGCGGCCACCGGCTGCAGCGCAGTTGCGGGTGCCGCAGGACCGGGAGCACCAACGGGCGGCGACGCCGTTTGTTGCGGCTCGGCATCTGCCAAAGACGTTGGATCTGCCGGCCCGGCCGAGGAAGGCGGCCTGGTTGGACTCGCCGGCGCCGGAGCTGCCCCTGGCTCGCAGATGACCGGAGGCAGCAGGTACTTCGCCTCGCCCACGCTCACCGAAAATTTTTGCGCGGCGTACTTCTCGGTCCCATCGAAGCTGGGAAACCAACATTGCCAGGGGGGATCGGCGACTACGCTGATCACGTAGTCGTCGGAGGGAGTCAGGTCGAAGAAACGATACGTGCCGTCAGAATCGCTGCTGTAGGTGCCCAGGATTCCCTGCGATTGGTCTCGTAGTTTGGTGTTCTGCAGCTTCAGGATCACACCGGGGATGGGAAGACTCTGGCCGTTGACCACCTTGTCGGTGTCGCCCTCGACGCGGGCCTTGTCCTGCGCGAGCGACACCGCTGTGATGATGAGGGTCGCACAAAGCAGCAGGAGTTGACGCCACCGAGCACCGCACATTATGTCGTCCCCCGACTCCCTTTCCTTCACTTGATCAATAGCGTAAACAGGAATTTCTGCAGACCCAGCGTACGAAACTCCGTCGGGCCGGGTCCCAGTTGTTCGCGCAACTCGGCGTTCACGGAAATATAAAACGTATTATTGACCGGCGGCGACGTGATGCCCGGCGCGAAACTCGTTCCACAACTTGTCCCGAAGCACAACACAACGCTCAGCAAGAACAGGATTTCAATGGTTGCTCTGCGGCGCAACCGCATCGGCAGGAGAACGAGTCCCACCAGCCCGATTCCACCCAGACCCGTTAAAACCGCGATCACCCCATGCTCGGCGCGGTGCAGCGGCGGCACAAGCCGGGCAGCTCCACTGGGAGCAACGATGGTGACCGTTGCCAGTTCGCTGTCGGAAAACAGGGCGCATGCTCCTTGCTCTTGGTGGGGACAAACCACTGAACATGCAATTCCCGAACCCCCGGGCGGCGTGCAGGTCATTGCGGCATAGACCAGCGGGCTGCTCCGATAAGCGGCAATCACGTTGACCGTGAACTGCGTCTGCCCGCCGGGCGAAACCGTACCCGAATAGACTGGCTGCGGGAAGGGCTGCAGGACGAATGCCGCATCCACCGTCACCATCGCTGCGGCAGAGGTTGCGGGGTTGAAGTTGGCGTCGCCGTTGTACGTCGCGGTCACCGAGTGCTGGCCCACGACCAGGGTCGTGTTGGTGTACATGGCCCCGCCATTGGCGTCCAGGTTGACCGTTGCCAGCGGCGCTGTTCCGTCCACCAAGGTCACGGTCCCGGTCGGCGTGCCCCCGCCGGGCGACTGCGTCCCCACAATAAACAGTGCGCTGTTGCCGAAGTTGATTTCCGTAGGGGTAATCTGCAGCATGACACTCGGGGTCGCCTCGCCGCCTGCCGGCACGGTGACGATGTTCGACGCGCTGGCGCTATAGATCGAGGCTCCATCCGGCACATAGCTGCTCTGAATCATGTGGTTTCCGCTGCCAATGATGGGAATATTGTTGAGCTGAGCGTCGACCGTTGTGCCTCCCAGCAGGACGTTCACCGTATCGTCGCCGGCGATCGGAACGGCCAGGTCCGGAACACCAGCGCCATTGAAGTCTGCGGCGGCTACCGCATAAGGGCCAGTCCCAGTCACATAGGTCTGCTGTGGCTGGAACGTGTTGTCGCCGTTGCCCAGCAGCACACTGACCGTATTGTCTCCGGAATTTGCTGTAGCCAGGTCAGGCTTGCCGTCCCCGTTGAAATCCGCAATCACAATCGAGGTAGGTGTATTCCCGACCGGATATGCCTGCTGCGGCTGGAAGGTACCGTCGCCCACTCCCAGCAGAACACTAGCCGTATAAGCGCCGCCATTCGCTACAGCTAAGTCGGGAATGCCGTCCTGATTGAGGTCGCCACTGGCAACCCAATAGGGGTTCTGACCAACGGGATAAGTTTGCTGCGGTTGAAAGGTGCCGTCGCCCTTTCCCAGCAAAACGCTGACCGTGCTGTCGAGGAAATTGGCCACAACTATGTCAGCAATGCCATCCTTGTTGAAATCTGCGATCGCGAGCCCGTAAGGCAATTGCCCGACCGCGGAAACCTGCTGCGCCTGGAACGTTCCGTCGCCCTTGCCCAGCAAGACGCCGACCGTGCCATCATAGAAATTGGCAACAGCCAAGTCAGCTAAACCGTCCCCGTTGAAATCGCCCACGCCAATTCCAACAGGCCCGGTACCGGTCAGAAATGTCTGTTGCGGCTGGAAGGTGCCATCGCCCTTACCTAGCAGAACGCTGACGGTGTTGCCGGTGAAGTTCGTTACGGCTAAGTCGGGAATGCCATCGCCGTTGAAATCGGCAGCCGCGATGAATGTCGGCTCGGCGCCGACCTGGTATATCTGCTGTGGCTGAAACGTGCCGTCGCCGTTGCCCAGCAGCACGCTGATCGTATTGTCGGGCTGATTGGTTACGGCCAAGTCAGCAAAACCGTCTCCGTTGAAGTCCCCTACCGCTACGCCCAGAGGCTCGTTACCCACTAAGTATCTCTGTTGCGGCAGGAAGGTTGACGTTCCCGGGCCCGCGAGCTTCACGCTACCCATAAGGAAGCCGTTGGTCAGATCGTTGAACTTCACCTGCCCGGAGGGAGTGGCAAAGCCGAAGCCAAACACCGTGGCCGTGAAATCGAAGTTATTGCCATCGGGCTGCTCGCTCAGCGTCGTGATAGTCGGCTCGGTGCCGGTGACAGTAAGCTGTTGCGGCCCGGATTGGCTGGCTTGGAAGAGGTCATTCGCGTTGTACTGCGCGTTCAACCCGAATGTCCCGGGCGCAAACCTTGTCTTGAGCGTCGCCGTGCCCGATGCTTGCACAACCTGAACCGTAGCCAACACCTGGTTGCCACTTGAAAAGCTCACGGCGCCAACGCTAACCGGCGAGGTGCCGAAGGTTACTGTAGCCGTGAGGGTCACCACTTGCCCAGCCATCGCGGGTGACGGATTCACCGTTAGCGTTGTTGTGGTGGGCGCTTGTGCTTCCGCAGTCCATGAAAAGAGAATCAGGACGGGAAACAACATGGCCACGGAGAGGACGCCAAGGTTGCGACAAAATGGAGGCCCAGGGTTCACCAATATCCTGCAATCAACCGTGGACGCCTGCTGATGCGCCACTGACGAAGCGGTTCCTCGCGTCGAGCAACCTGGTCACACATCGTGGTATTCACGGGCTGCACGATCCTGAAGTCCTCGCCGCGATGGCGGAGCTCTTAAGATGCAACCTTTGAGCGGAGACCTTAGCACCAAGGCGTCACAGTGTCAATGTCGTGTTACCAAACTGTCGTGTTACCAAACAATTTTGAGGCCGCAGCCCATTATGCTGGGGAATTTGTGGCGGCCTGGCGTTACGAAAGCGAATCGAGAACTGGTCGTTGACGAGTTTGCAGCAGCGGCTGGTGAAGACCGGAGGACAGCTGGTCAAACATGCGCGTTACTACTCGCTATTGTTGGCGGAAGGACATCGGAACCGGCGGGTGTTGGGAGTATGGTACAGCGGATCGCGGTGCTGTCGCTTCCGGCGGGATAGCTGAGGCCGTGGCCGGGAAATCGATCCAGAGTCAAGAGGGGACGGAGGGGTGTCTGACAAGACCGGATGGAAAGGCCGTGGTCAGCAATCGCGGGACTCGACTTGGGCTAGACGGAACCGTATCCCGAGTCCTGGGCCCGGCCAAGGAGAATAATGATGCGCTGGAATCCCCGAAACGGTATATAGTGTTGGCCGCTGGGAGCTAAAACGGAAATTCCGGATAACAACGTTAAGAGGGCTGTTTGAGCAAAGGGGTCGTGAATGTATGGGCGCCATCGGCAGTTTGAGGTCTCTTGTCGGTTGTGTGCTGTGGTGCACGCTGTTGTTGGTGGCAGCAGCGCACGCCCAACAGCTTCCAACAGTGACCGGCGCCACCCCGGCCCAGCAAGCCTCTCGAGCGGCTGGCGCGCCCTTGGGACAGACGAGCTCCCAACTCACGGGCAGCATCATCGGCACAGTGGTTGATCAGGGTGGCGCGGTTGCAGTGGGGGCCCAAGTGCAGCTGACGCGCCCGGACGAACCGCGCACCCAGCAAATATCCTCTGGCGATAACGGGCAGTTTTCCTTTAGCGATCTTCCCCCAGGGCCTTTTCAGCTCACCATTACAGCCCCAGGCTTCGAAACAAAAACGTTCACTGGATTATTGAAGCCGGGAGCATCGTTTATCTTGCCGGTGATGGCGCTGAATGTTGCGCCGACGACGACAACGGTGCAAGTCTCGCTGACGACCGAGCAGGTGGCGCAAATCCAGATTAAGCAACAAGAGAAGCAACGCGTGCTCGGCATCGCTCCCAATTTTTATGTCACCTATGTTCCCGATGCAGCTCCACTGACCGCGAAGCAGAAGTTTCAGCTTGCCTTTAGGTCGGTTTCGGACCCGGTCACATTGATGGGCGTGGGCGCCCTGGCTGGAATGCACCAGGCTGCCAATGATTATGTTGAATTAGGACAAGAAGCCGGAGGGTATGGAAAACGATTCAGCGCAGCGTACGCGACGCTGGTCACCAGGGCATTCATAGATGACGTTGTTCTGGCGTCGCTGCTGAAACAGGACCCACGTTATTTTTACCAAGGTACGGGCACGACTCGCTCGCGGCTTCTGCATGCCCTCAACCATGCGGTGGTTCGCAAAGGCGACGATGGCCGCTGGCAGCCCAACTACTCCGGCATCATCGGCAGTTTTGCGAGCAGCGGTCTTTCCTCTCTCTATTATCCCGAAAATGATCGCACCACTGGTTTGGTGGTCCAAAACGCGCTGGTTGGGATCGCTGGGCGTGCGGTCGGAGGTGTCTTGCAAGAATTCGTTCTCCGGAAATTCACATCTCACGCGAACCCGCAGAGCGCAAGTCAGCCTTAAGAACCTGGCTGGATACCATCGGTGCGGCGACACAGTTCGGCGCCTACATCGCTGGAACCTATCGGGCGACAGTGCTGCCGCCGCTGGCGTCCACAACCCGACACAACTGCGAGTGCATTCTGGCCAAGTATTTATTGCATATGTTCCGTGAAGCCTCACTGCGCGAGTTGGACACTATAACAACGCTCCAAAAGCACTTCAGCACCATGAAGGCGAGCCCCGCGACCGGAGTAAGATCAGGGACCTGCTGGCGAAGCATTCTCGGTAGTGCAGTACGGTTTTGGCTGCTGGTGAAGAATCCACTTGTCTGCGTGCAAATTCCAGCCCCGCGGGTTGGGAAGCGCACTAAGGCACACATCAACCCAGAGCAGCTCGATTCTCGTGAACTTTTTGTCGGAACCTTACGCGACGATGGTTTACGTCTGCGTCATGGCTGGCCTGCGAGTAAGCGATTTGAAGGCATGTAAGTCGTTGAATTTTGGTGGAGCTAGTCGGGATCGAACCGACGACCTCATCGTTGCGAACGATGCGCTCTCCCAGCTGAGCTATAGCCCCACGAGCGGTTGTGATGACAGGTCTGCGGGTAGGAATAGAACCTGTCGGGTTCATTATACAAACAACTGCAGCCCTTTCAACGCAACCGCAAGCAACGTCCGCGAAGCTGGGAGCGATCCAGCAACACACTTACTCCTCGCAGACTCCTGGCGCACCAGCGGCGTTCAACAAAGCCGGGCCCCTAGATCTATGCCTTGATAGCACTGATTGAAGGGGCCCGCGAGGAGCTATCTCATCTAGTCAGTTGATCCCAAAACCGAAAACGAAGGATTAGGATCGGCTGTGGGAAGGAGCGCGACCTTCGTGGGTGAAATGACATAGAGAATGGTTGTAGGGCTGCCGCTTTCGCTTATAACCGCTCTGCCAGTCGCGTCCACCTGGTACGTCGCATTGATCGGCTGTGTTCCGACGCCCGATGGGCCACTCTGATTTGTCGTTCCACTCAGATTGCCGTTGCCGTCGGAGAGCACCCAGGTCACCGAGTCGGTCACTCCGGCGGTGACCGGCATGAACGATCCTCCCCAGTAGTTTCCCAGGGCGGAAGTGTTGGAGAAGGGCCCACCGAACTGCTCCAAGAAGTACCCTGCCGCAACTGACGCATCCTGGCCAACGGTGAATGCCTGGTCTTTGCTTACGAGGTAGAAAACGGGCGGAGTGATGGTCCCGAAGCTGGTTAGGGTCACTCGCCCATTCGAGGCGACGCTATAAGCGACTGATCCGGTCTGCTGTTGGCTAAGTGTACCGCCATTGTTCTCGTCGTAGCTGATGCTGCCGGTCCCGTCGCCGTTGGTTGTTAGTAACCCAAGGACAACGTCAGGAACCCCCGTGCCAGGGGCTCGCCGCTTCGCTTTGTCCTGACCCTGGCCAAGGCCACTTGTCCGAAAAACGCTCACCCCATTCAACGAACTATTGTCAAAGCTGGCTGAATTCTGCCGGAGCATGGTTTGTTGCACGAGGTTGGCGCCACCACTGACGGGATCGGCGGAGAGGAAGGTCAGTTCGCTGGCCGATGTCACGTAATACACCCAGTTGGTGGTGAGACCACCGGTCACAAGCTTGGCCGTACCGCGGCCGCTTGTAGAGTCCAAGGTCAGCAGAGTGCCACCTGTCGGTACGTTATTCGCCAGCGTGCCGTTGTCATTCGTATCGACAAAGCTGTTCATCAAATTGCCTAATGATGAAATCTGGTAAACGCCGGCGCCGGCGAAGCGATTCAGGCTGGAATCTATCCCCGAGAAACCTGAAGCGAAGTTGCCGGCAATTTGCTGGAGTGAAAGATCTGCCGGGTGCTGCCTCCTGATAGCACCTGTCGCCCAGGTGTTCGGCAAGTAGCTATTGGTTTCGTTGTTTAGAATGAGCCTGCCGTCTCCAGTGCTGGAGATGGCGACCGAAAAGTTCATGGTCTTATTCAGAGTCGGGGTCATCGAAAGCGTCCCCAACCCATTGTTTTGGATCGAATAAGTGCCTCGGAAATTCACATTCAGCGTAGGATGCCCGCCAGCGCTGTTCAGGTCAAGCACACCGATGATGTTGCCAGCTCCATCGGCGACAAAGCTTCCGACCAGCATGACTGGGCCCTCGCTGTTGAAGCCATTCACATCGAACGTGTAATTTCCCCCCATGGCGCTGGGCAGGGCGAAGTAGCCGGACAGGTCCTCCAGTAGCTGAGTGGGATCCGAGGCGTACGCATTGGTAAAGCCGTTGCTCGTGGGGACCACGGCCATGTTCGAGGTAATCGCCCCGTCGAACGCGTTGAGCGTCGAAGCCAGCGGCTGAGACTGCCCGTTCGGCCACAGCGTCAGAAAGCCCAGCGGCCCCAGCGGCAGCACCGTGGCGTTCACCACCACGGCTTGCGCCAGGCTCGGCAGTCCGCAGGAATTCGCCTGGTCGTTTACCGCCACCGTGCCCGAGAATTGTCCGTTGGGCCGGGTGTCCAGTATCCGGCAGGGAGTCAGCGTGTACAGCGACAAGCCCCCCGGAGCCGAACTCGGCGGCGCGTAATAGCCGTTGATATCGATCACCAGGTCGGTGTCGTCGGTGGGATAGACGGACACCTCGCCCCCGCTGCCTGCCCCCACCAGAGCGGCGTTGGCTACCACCTCCCCGGTCGTCGAATTCAGGGTCGACACCGTCGGCTGCGGCTGTCCCGTCGGCCACACGCTCAAATAATTCAGCACTCCGGTGCGGGGAATGGCCGTGAAGTTCAGCGAATACCCCGCCGCACTCATCGGTATGTTGCACAGGCCGGAGACCGCGAAGTCAGCTTCCTGCCCGCCCTGCAAGAATTGCCCGTTACGGGTATCGCTAATACGGCACGGGGCAACCGGATAAAACGCCAGCGACGAGCTATTGGACACCGTAAAGTAGCCGTCGATATCCAACACAACGTCGGTAGTATCGGTGGCGTAAACGCTCACCGCTCCCCCGCCGCTGCTGCCCGCTCCCACGATGGCGGCATTGGCTTTCACCCGCCCATCCACCGAGTTCAGCAGCGATACCACCGGCCGGGTCTGTCCCGCCGGCCACACCGTCAAATAATTCAGCCCGCCCCGGGGTACGACGGTGACGTTCAGCGAATAGGCGGCGGCGTTCGCCGGAACTCCGCAAGTGCCCTGCACCGCAAAGTCCTGCGAGGTCCCTCCTTGGATCGGCATTCCGGTGTTGCGCGTGTCCACAACCCGGCAGGGAGCAATGGCAACAAACTGCAGCGGCGAGCTCTGTGCACTAACTTCCAGCCCCCCCGCCAGCAATACAAATACAAGAATAGGAAAGCAGGTACGACGCACTATTTCCATTGGTTTCTCCTGATTGGTGAGTAGCAATATATGCTATAGCTAGGGAATGGGTGCCTGATCTAAATATCTCGAGCCTCAACGTGCGTACTGCGTCATAAGAACCTTCGGCGAGATCGACGAACAACTTAAGCCTCGATGCGAAGTGGGCTCCTGCGCATTCCAAAAAATGAACCCCACGTCAGCACCTGCGGGCCACACTATGCTGCTTCGGAGGAAAGCTGGCTTACTGATTATCGTACCTGAGAAGCCGACCGTGCGCGAGTGCACAGCTGCGCCCCGTCACGAGCAGAGTGCACTCTCTTGCTTCTCCTCATGGGCCGGGCCCGATGGTCCCCCCCACCATTCCGAATGGCTGTCTCGGTTTTTCTTGGTAGCGGGTGACATTGACGCCATCCCTCTGCCTTCGTATAGTGCGGGCAAGGCGCTAATCGTCGGTGCCAAGTTCTCCATATACGCAAGTTGGAAGGGTAGAGGTTAGGTGCCCTGGTTCTTTGTTTTCTTCTTTGCCTCGGGATTCTGCAGCATTCTGTATGAACTGGTGTGGCTGCGGCTCGCAATGGCGGAGTTCGGGGTAACTACCGCCCTGGTCTCGATTGTGCTCTCGGTCTTCATGGGTGGCTTGGGCGCCGGTTCCTGGGCCGCTGGCGCTTTCGTACGAACGTCATGCTACTCGGATAAGATTTAGCCCTCTTCGGTTGTATGCTGCCGCCGAACTCTTGATCGCCGTTTCGGCGGTGGCGGTTCCGCTCGAGCTTGGCTGGGGCAATCGTCTGCTGGAGCGAATGGCGAACCAGTTTCCCGTCTCCTCCGGAGCCTACTATCTGATTTCAGGCGGATGGTTGGCACTGACCCTAATCCCGTGGTGCGCCTTTATGGGCGCAACGTTCCCGCTCGGTATGTTTGCCATCCGCCGCAGTCGGGAAGACGCCTCACCCCGCTCCTTCAGCTTCCTCTATCTTGCCAACGTACTGGGTGCCGTCGCCGGCGCCATCATTCCGCTGTTTCTCATTGAGCTCTACGGCTTTCGCGGCACGCTGCGAATCGGTGCGCTTCTGAACGTGATGATTTTTGCGGTCGCTTTCGGTCTGACGCTCCGCTTCCAGCGCAACACTTCCGAAGTACCCCGACCGGCTCAGGTGGAGTCTCGCTCGGCCTCTCCTGGTAGCAGCTTAACCATCCTACTGCTCCTATTCACGACCGGGCTTACCACCATGGGCATGGAGGTGATTTGGATCCGCCTGTTCGCAGCCTATATTGGCCCCGTGGTGTACGCTTTTGCCACCATCCTCGCTTCCTACCTGGGAGCGACGTTCCTGGGTTCGCAGGTGTATCGACGCTGGAGCCGGCGCCACGACCGCGAGAATCCGCTGCTTTGGATTTCGTTGGCGCTCCTCGGTTTGCTTCCGCTACTGACCGCCGACGGCCGGGTCCCGCTCGATCCCAGTCTCCGCGTGGTCTTGGGAGTTGCGCCATTCGCGGCGATGATCGGCTTTCTAACCCCTATGCTGGTCGACCGGTGGTCCGAGGGCGATCCCGATCGCGCAGGCCGCGCATACGCTGTAAACGTCGTGGGCTGCATCCTCGGACCCCTGTTATCGGGCTTCCTGCTGCTGCCCTGGCTTGGAGAGCAGACAGCCCTTCTGGTCCTGGTGCTGCCGTGGTTCGGGTTAGCGCTCACGCACTCGATGCGGGCTCCGCGGCGGTTACCACAAATCGTGACGGCAGGCGGCCTGGTGGCGGCTGCGCTGGCGGTATTCTTCCTGACCGAGGACTACGAAGCCGATTACCCGGAACGCGTGGTCCTGCGCGACAGCACCGCCACTGTCATCGCTACCGGAACCGGAATGGATAAGCAGCTTCTGGTCAATGGTGTTGGCATGACATCCCTCACGCCAATAACAAAGATGATGGCGCACCTGACGCTGGCCTCCTTGCCGCACCCCCCACACGATGTTTTGATTATCTGTTTCGGCATGGGCACTACTTTCCGTTCGGTGATTTCGTGGAATGTTCCCGTGACCGTGGTGGAGTTGGTGCCGAGCGTACCAAGGCTCTTCAGCTACTTTCACCCGGACGGTGACCTCGCCCTGGCATCGCCACTGGCGAACATCGTGATTGACGATGGCAGACGCTACCTTGAGCGCACCCCGCAACGCTACGACGCCATCATCATCGATCCTCCACCGCCGGTGCCGGCGGCAGGATCGAGCCTGCTCTACTCTCGCGATTTCTATGAACTGGCGAAACAGCGGTTGCGTCCCGGTGGCATCCTTCAACAATGGTTGCCTCCGGAGGGCGACGCTGAGGACCAGGCCGCGATTGCGCGCGCCCTGACAGAGATCTTCCCTTACGTTCGCATCTACCCGTCCGTCCTCGGCTTCGGGTTTCACTACCTGGCGAGCGCGAGCCCCATACCCGAACGCACGGCGGAAGAGTTGGTGAATCGGATGCCCGCCTCGGCCGTCGCCGACATGATGGAATGGGGTCCTTCCGACACGCCGGCTGGGCAGTTTGGTCTCATGCTCGCCCACCCGATTTCGCCGAGCACCATGATCGCGCGCGCTCCCAATGCCCCCGCGCTCCAGGACGACCGGCCGGTAAATGAGTACTACTGGCTGCGCGATTTCTTTTCCAGAAAGCCAGCCGACAGCCGGTAGAGGGACCTCGCCACTTTTGTTATACGTGGACTGGAACGCGACTTTAGCGTGTCTGCGAGTAGAATCGAACTCATGGTGTTGCGCGGCAGCAACCATGACCCCAAATCACGGCCGGGCACAACCACGCCTCCGGGAGACACGCACCAGGAAGCGGCCTATTTGAAGATGCTGGGCGCAAATCAGCATCCGGTCCGTCTCAAGCTCATGGACGGCAGCGTGGTTTACGGATGGATAGAGTACTACGACCGGCGCATGGTGAGAATTACGCGCGAAGGCCAACCTAACCTGTTCATCTTCAAACACGAGATCGCCTACATCGCGGAGGATAACGGTCCCAAGTCGCGAGCCGCCGGCAACCTCAAGAATGACAACTCCACGAGTGCCGCGGAATGACGCAATACCGGCACGACATTGAAGCGATTGCGCGCGAAGCGGGCGCTCTGCTGATGGACCATTTCGCTCGCGCCGTGACCATCGAGTACAAAGGCGACGTGGATCTGGTGACCGCCGCCGATCGCGCCTCGGAAAAGTTGATCGTCGAACGCCTGCGCGCCCGCTGGCCCGGGTACGGCATTGTCGGCGAGGAAGGCACGCGCAGCGATCCTGGCGCCGACTACCGGTGGTACGTCGATCCTCTGGACGGCACCACCAATTTTGCGCATGGTTTCCCGGTGTTCTGCGTCGCCATTGCGCTCGTGCGTAAGGAAGAAGAACTCGTGGCTGGCGTCCTGTATGATCCGACGCGCAACGAGATGTTCTCCGCCGAGCGGGGAGAAGGTGCCACGCTCAATGGGCGGCCGATTCACGTTTCCAAAACGGCGAGGCTGGCGGAGTCCATCCTCGGTACGGGTTTTCCCAGCCACAAGCGGCACCAGAATCCCAACATCCACTTCTATCACCAGATCACTTTACGCTCGCACGGTTTGCGGCGCGCCGGATCGGCAGCCCTCGATCTGGCTAACGTAGCCTGCGGACGTTATGACGGCTTCTGGGAGTTCAACCTGAATCCCTGGGACACGGCTGCAGGCGTGCTTCTGGTTCAAGAGGCTGGCGGTCGGGTGACCCGCTTCGACGGCTCTGCCTTCCGAATTGACAGTCGCGAGGTGCTGGCCACGAATAGTCTCATCCATCAGGAGCTGCTGACGAACTTCGAAGAGATTTTCGCGGGCCGAGGGCTCGCGGACTTACCGTCACTGGCGGAGTATGTAAAGTCGCGAAAATAGCCGCGTCGTCCGGCTGGAGATGGGGTTTACTACCTCGATGAGGAGGCATCTCCACATGCAAAGGTTCACACTCGTCGGGTTCACCTTCTGGCTTTGCCTGCTTTCCCTTTGCGCGACAGCACAGGAAAATCGCGTCATCCTCGTCGGCGTGCCAGCCATGAAGAACGCTGCCGGGCGCAGCGTCCCCGCCAATCTGGAGCGTGATCGCCTGGTGGCGGCGCTGAATCAGCAGAAGCCCGACAAGAAAACTCACCTCAAGGTGGAAGGCGTCCCTCTGGATGGGACTTCGGCCGATGAGGTGGCTGACGAAGCCGCGCGAAAGAAATGCGCTTACATCGTCTACACCACGCTGGTGGACTTGCGTGCCGCTGGCGATCCCAACCAGATTCGGCCTGGGACTATCCAGACCAATCCGGGAGGTGTCTGGACCACCCCAAACAGCCCTCAGGCCAGGGGGAACGATCCCGAATACAGCGCCACGGTGGAGTACAAGCTGTATCGTGTCGGTGACCCCAGGCCCATTTCCGGTGCTCCCTTTACCAACCAGCAGGCGATGCCCGACGATGCAGTAGTTGGTCAGTTGATGGACCGCATCGCCAGTCGCGTGTTCGCTGAGATCAAGAAGGGTGGTGTGCCCGTCTCATGACCGGAAGCAAGGAAGATATTTTCCACTTCTCAGTTCCCTTTTCGTAGCTGTCCTGATTACGAGACAGCTAGGTTCGACCTGCCTTCTTGAATGTATTCTGCGGTAAAATTACACAGTGAATAACTCGCTGTTGGACCGTGCCGTTGAGAAGCGCCCTGACATGGTTCGTCTCGCAGGGCGCATCCTCTTCCTCACTGAAGACCCTGAACTCATCAAGCGCCAGCTTGCGGGCGAAGACATTCCCTGGGACACCGAACATCCCGAACGCAATCCCAAGCTGCGGGACGATATCTCGACCGACGAAATTACGCCCGCGCACATCTGCTTCTTCTTCGATGAGACGCTGGGCGAGTTTCCCTACACCGGCTTGAAGTGCGGCAATGAGACTCCCATCAAGCGCGGCGACGTGAAGCGTGGCGGCTTCGTTTGTGCCGTGAGCGGTAAGCGGCGTGGCAAAGGCTCCAGCCGCGAGCAGTCGCCGTACGCCGAGATGTCGGCCGGCATCAAGCTGGTGATCGCCGAGAACATCGAGCGCATCTACAAGCAGAATTGCCAGAACCTCGGAGTGCTGACGGCGACCGACTTCGGAATCATTGACAAGATCCGCCGCGGCGAAGAAATTCCCTTGACCGAGTTCACCCAGGGCGAAGATGAAATCACCCGGCAGGTGATCGAGTATGGTGGTCTCTTCCCGTTCAACGTCGCGCGCATGCAAGGCAACGCATTTCTGCCGCCCATCCACACCAAGCCCCGGCCCATGACCATCGCCGAGAAGATTTTCGCCCGCCACATGATGCGCGACACGAAGCACGTCGGCCTCGAGGCCGTGAAGCCGGGCGACACCGGTTTTGCCCGCACCGACCTGCGCTTCAGCCACGAATACGTTACGCCCATGGCGGCCATCTTCTTCGAGCGCTTTCTGGGCAAGGACACACCGGTAACCGACGCGAGCACCGTCATCTTCTTCCGCGACCATCTCACCTTCCTCGACGAAGTGCTCTCCGAGGAGAAGCGCAGGATGGGTCTGCTCGATCTGGCAACGCAACTGAAATTGAAACAGGAAGACTTCGCCAAATCCCGCGGCATCAAACTGCACGGCGAATTGCGCGACCGCAAAGGTTCCGAAGGAATCTGCCACTCCATCGTCACCGAGAGCTACGCCCTGCCCGGACAGCTCAACGTTGGCTCCGATTCGCACACCCCGCACGTTGGCGCGATGGGTTGCGTCGCCTTCGGTATCGGTACCACAGACGTTTTCAACTCGTGGTTCACCAAGGATGTCCGCGTCAAGGTGCCGGAGTCGGTCAAGGTCGTCATCCGCGGTAAAAAGCGCGAGAACGTTACTGCGAAGGATTTCATCTTGAAGCTACTCTCCATGGAGTACATCCGCTCTGGCAAGGCGCTGGCCAAGGTCATCGAGTATTCCGGTGAGGCGATCGAAGCCCTGGGCGTGGACGAGCGCGCCACCATGACCAATATGGCGGCCGAGATCGGCGGCTTCACCGGTATCGTCGCGCCCGACCGGAAGGTGATTGACTTCCTGGCCGAGAGGCGCGGTATGAGCGCGAACGAGGCGGAGACTTTGGTCGAGGGTCTGTATAGCGATCCCAACGCGCATTACTCGCACTTGATTGAACTTGACGCCGAAGACATCTATCCCATGGTGGCGACGCCGGGCGATCCGGGCAACGGCAAGTTCGTTCGCGAGTTGAACACTCCTGTTCCAGTGGAGATCGCCTACGGTGGCACCTGCACCGCAGGCAAGAATGAAGACATGGACATGTACGCGCGGGTGCTGAGCGACGCCTTGAAGCGCGGCCGTAAAGTGGCTGACAGTTGCAAGTTCTATCTCCAGTTCGGCTCGCAGGAGACGCGGGAGTACTGTGTCCGCAAGGGCTATCTCGATATCTTTCGCGAGGCCGGGGCGACAATCATTGAGCCCAGTTGCGGCGCCTGCATTAACGCCGGACCAGGAGTCTCAACGCGTCCCGACCAGGTGGTGATCAGCGCGCAGAACCGCAACTTCCCAGGACGCAGCGGCCCTGGGCAGATGTATCTGGCAAGCCCACTGACCGTGGCGGCCAGTGCAGTCGCGGGATACATTGTGGAATACGAACCGGCCGGCCAACCCGAGCCGGCTGGCGTGGCCTGACCCATGAGCCATGCGGCTTGCTGGAACAGCGCCAATAGGCAGGAATCTTTGGTAATATAAGAACACCAGCCTTGATCTGACCTTCCATTACGTGGGGTAAAAAGGGGTCGTTCGCTTATGACTTATGTGATCGCGGAGCCGTGTATTGGCACAAAGGACACAGCCTGTGTCGATGCCTGTCCGGTGGATTGCATCCACCCGAAAAAGGACAGCGAGAAGTTCGCGGCCGAAGAGATGATCTACATCGATCCCGTCGAGTGCATCGATTGCGGCGCGTGTGTGCCCGTCTGCCCGGTTTCGGCGATCTTCGCCCTCGACGATCTGCCGGAAAAGTGGAAGGAATACACCGAACGCAACGCCAAGTACTTCGGGCGCGAGGGCTGATGGTCTGGTGCAAGAAAAGAGGCACGCTGCAAAGGTGTGCCTCTTTTCTTGTCTGTCACGAACTCACACCAGTTGTTCGATCTTGTCGATCAGGACCTCGGGCGGGTCGCCTTTCGTGATGAAGGCGTTAGCCAACTCCAGCGCGGTCGGTGGCAGCGAAAAATAAGCCGAGAAGAAGATGATCGGCACATCCGCGCGGCGCTGTCGTAGCGCCGCCGCAACGTCGCCCCCATTCAGCCCCGGC
The DNA here is from genome assembly GCA_963791975.1 of uncultured Acidobacteriaceae bacterium. Taxonomy (GTDB): domain Bacteria; phylum Acidobacteriota; class Terriglobia; order Terriglobales; family Acidobacteriaceae; genus Bog-257. Next base: position 706,777 of record CAWBUJ010000003.1, read on the forward strand.
ATATAGTAGTCGAGCACAACCACGTCTACCTGATTGGCATCGAACAGCTCCAGCCCCTGCTGTCCGCTAGTGGCGGTCAGCACACGAAAACCATGACCTTCCAGCATGAGCTTGCGCACTCGCAGACCGATCTTTTCATCGTCGACGCACAGAACTGTCTTCGGGCGAACAGCTTTCATCCAGTTCACCGTTGCTTCTACGTGCATTTCGATTTCCAACATCTCGGCGGCTTCCGAACCTGCCTACGACGATTGAATTTCATTCGTTGCCGCGATTGGGCGAAGGCAGCGCTAAGAGACTTTTACTTGGAAACCCCGAGTTTGCCCATACCGGAAAAGTGGTAGATCGCCCGATTTCGCACATTTTAATGGCTTTATGCGGCTTGCAACAATACTACTATCGGCCTCGTATCGGACTCGGTGGCGCAGCCCCCATTCGCGTAATCGGCTGGTTGCGCCGCCACACTGTCCGTACCTGACTTCGCTTCGTGCCCTCGGCGTGATATTTTCAGATACTTACTGGCAATCCCATGATCCGTTCCTACAAAGGAATCACCCCAAATGTTCCGCCCTCATGCTACGTTGACGAATCGGCACAGCTGGTCGGTGACGTCGTGCTGGGCGAAAACGCCAGCGTCTGGATGAACGCCGTGCTGCGCGGCGACGTGCATTATATTCGCGTGGGCGCCAACAGCAATATCCAGGATTGCAGCGTGCTGCACGGCATGTTAGGCCAATGGCCGGTAGAAGTCGGCGATTGGGTCACGGTCGGGCACTCGGTCACGTTGCACGGCTGCGTGGTCGAAGATCGTTGCCTCATCGGCATGGGCGTTGTCATCCTCAACGGAGCGCGCATTGGCGCCGGCTCGATCATCGCCGCCGGCACGTTGATTCCGGAGGGCACCGTCGTCGAACCCGGCTCTCTGTGGATGGGCGTGCCCGGCAAGTTCCGCAAGAAGGTCGAGGGCGACGACATGATCCTGCGCTACGCCCGCAATTATCTGGGATACAAAGAGCAGTACTTGGCCGAGATGAAGAAGTAAATCATCTAATTGTCATCCTGAGCGTAGGTTCATCCGCCACGGCGGGTGAACTGGAGTCGAAGGCCCCCTATCGTGATTAAAGCTGTCCGTGGAACTCGCGACCTTCTACCTCCCGACACCGACCTCTGGAACCGGGTGGATGCGAAGGTGCGCGACGTCTTCGCGCGCTACAACTATCACGAGATCCGCACCCCCATCTTCGAAGATACCCAACTCTTCTCCCGCAGCGTCGGCGAAGATACCGACATCGTTTCCAAGGAGATGTTCACCTGGGAGGACCGCGCGCGCGCCCAAAGCGAGAAGGCACAGTCACTGACGCTGCGCCCGGAGAACACCGCTGGCGTAGTGCGCGCCTACATCGAGCATGGATTGGGCGACAAAGGCACGCTGCAAAAGCTGTACTACATCGGGCCGCAGTTCCGCCGCGAGCGCCCGCAGAAGGGCCGCTATCGCCAGTTCTTCCAGATCGGTGCGGAGATCATCGGCCCGCCGAGCGCGGGCGGCGAGTCTCCCTTGCGCGACGCGGAGCTGCTGGAAATGCTGGCCACGTTGCTCGACGAAGTCGGCCTTAAAGGCTGGCAGTTGCAATTGAATTCGGTAGGTTGCGCTGACGACCGCGCGCGCTACAACCAGGCCCTGCGCCAAGCGTTGCAGCCGGTCGTGCACTTGATGTGCAGTGACTGCCAGCGCCGCGCTGAGACCAATCCGCTGCGCGTGCTCGATTGCAAGGTTCCCGAAGACCAACCCATCATCGAGAAATTGCCAAAGATTGGCCAATACCTCGACGAGCCGTGTCGCCAACACTTCGCTGCCGTGCGCACCATGCTGGATGCAGCCGGCATCGCATACACCATCAACGAGCGCATGGTGCGCGGACTGGATTACTACACGCGCACCACGTTCGAGTTCACCCACGGCGGGCTTGGCGCGCAGAGCGCGGTGCTTGGCGGCGGCCGCTACGATGGGCTCTCCGAATCGCTGGGCGGGCCGAAAGCTCCCGGCATTGGATTCGCCATCGGCGAAGACCGGCTCATCCTCGCTTTGCAGGCAGAAGGCGAGTCCGCGGCCGGGAAGTTGCAGGCGTACGTCGCCCCGCTCGGAGCGGGAATGAACGTCCATGCGCTCACTCTGGTGAGCGAGTTGCGCCGCGCGGGCATCAGCACCGACTTGGGCGACGAGACCTTCCGGCTGAAGAAGTCGTTCGATCTCGCCGAAAAAGCCGGCGCGCGCTGCATAGTGATCGTCGGCGAGAATGAAATAGCCACCGGTCGGTTCGCGGTGAAAGACCTCGCCAGCGGCCAGCAGGTGCAGGTCGCGCGTGCTGAATTGCCCGAATTTCTCCGGCACATTTGATCTTGCCTGTTCACAACCGGGCGGTCCCGTTCCGGGAATCCCCCGAGCCCCAGATGTTCATCCGTCACAGACATAGTGGCGCGAGGCGTGCTATGGTCTGATTAGTCGAACCATACGGGTCGGCACACAGTTGCCGAGGGTGTGGTTCTATTTTTTTTAGGGGTTGGGAGATTTCGCTCCGAATGGTTGATTTGGTGTGGAAGTTAGACACAGGAGCTCGACAGGAGTCGTCGGAAGGAAGCTTCATGCGGTTCCATAAGTCATTATTAATCAATATTATGCAGTAACCCATTGCAATTCATATATTTGCAGGCAAAGTCACGCTAAGTTTCTGATTCTACACAACGCTGGGGGAGGGGTACCCCATAGTTGATTGATCGCGAAAGCCCTCGTTTCGACCTGAGGTATGCTGAACTGATGCTCGATTTTCTCGGTGACTTAAAGCGTACTCATATGTGTGGCGAGCTGCGCGCCACCGATGCCGGTTCCAAGGTTGTGATCATGGGATGGGTGAACAAGCGGCGCGACCTCGGCAACCTCATCTTCCTCGATCTCCGCGACCGCACCGGCATTACCCAGACGGTGATCACCGCCGACGCCGGGGCAGCGGTCCACGACCGGGCGACAGCGGTGCGCTCGGAATTCGTCGTCGCCGTTATCGGTCACGTCAAACTGCGCGACCCTAACACGGTCAACAAGAACATCCCCACTGGCGAGATTGAAGTCGTCGCCGACGAGCTGCGCGTCCTGAACGACTGCAAGCCGCTTCCCTTCACCCCCGGCGACACCGTGCTGGCCAACGAAGAGGTGCGCCTGAAGTATCGTTACGTGGACCTGCGCCGGCCTGACATGCAGCGCAACATCGAGCTGCGCCACAAGGTCGCCATCGCCATTCGCGAGTACCTCAACTCCCAGGGCTTCTACGAAATCGAAACGCCGTTCATGACGCGTTCCACCCCGGAGGGCGCACGCGACTATCTCGTGCCCAGCCGCGTCTATCCCGGCGAGTTCTACGCGCTGCCGCAATCGCCGCAACTGTTCAAGCAGATCCTCATGATCTCGGGCTTCGACAGGTACTTCCAGATCGTGCGCTGCTTCCGCGACGAAGACTTGCGCGCCGATCGCCAGCCCGAGTTCACGCAGATCGACTTGGAGATGAGCTTCCCGCGCCCGGAGACCGTCTTCCGTGTAGTCGAAGGCTTCTTGAAGGCGGCGTTCTCCACCATCGGAGTCGATCTGGAAGCGCCATTCCCGCAGATGAGCTACGACCAGGCCATCCGGCTCTACGGCATCGACAAGCCCGACCTTCGCCTGCCTGCGATGACCGATGTGCGCGCTGCTTTCGCTCCGGAAAACCTGGAGACCCTGCACATCGATCCCGATCTGCCAATCGTCGCGATCGTCATTCCCAAGGTCGGAGAGCTTTCGCGCAAGGAACGCGATGAGATCAAGACACTGTTTGGCGACCGCAAAGAGGCCAAAGTCTTCGAGGACATCAAGCGGCTGGAAAAATCTTTCCCCGGGGCGGTTGCGAAAATCCGCGACATGGCTAAGCCGCAGCCCGAAGACCTGGTCGTCGTGGTTGCCGGCGCAAAGCGTACCGAAGCCGCCAGCGCTGCCAAAGCCCGCCAGCAGGCCTATGGAGTCTATTCGGCGGCGGGACAACTGCGCCTCGCGCTGGGACAGAAGTATGCCGAGCGCCATGGTGCGTTCAAGCATGGCAACTTCCGCCTGCTGTGGGTCACCGACTTCCCCATGTTCGAGTGGGACGAAGCCGAGGGTCGCTGGAATGCAGCGCACCATCCCTTCACCTCGCCGCACGAGAACGACATGGACAAGCTGGAGAGCGATCCCGGCGGCGTGCGCGCGCTGGCATATGACGTGGTGATTAACGGCACGGAGCTCGGCTCTGGCTCCATTCGTATCCACCGCCAGGACATCCAGGCCAAGATTTTCAAAGCGCTCGGCATGTCTCCGGAAGAGCAACAATCGCGCTTCGGCTTCTTCCTGGAGGCGCTGCAATATGGCACGCCGCCGCACGGCGGCATCGCGCTGGGGCTGGATCGCATCGTGATGATCCTCGCCGGCGCGGAAAGCCTGCGCGAAGTAATTCCCTTCCCCAAGACGGCCAAAGCGGTTGACCTAATGGTAGACGCGCCTACACCCGTCAGCGCGCGGCAGCTAAAGGAGCTGGGCATCGCGGTGGTGGGGAAGAAGGACCTATAATTTCCCCCTTACATCCGCAATTTCCATATTTTTGCAAACGTGGGATGCTCGGATTATGAAAAAGAAATCGAATCGCACCACGGTGAATATTCAGGAGACCTTCCAACAGCGCCCGCATCGCCAGAAAGTATGGTTCCCGCTTATCGTTTCAAAAGGTCCGAAGGTGAACGTGACCAACAAACGGATCTATGAACAGGTTTCGTTTCCGTGATGCAACGTTCCAGGTGAGGTTGAAACGAAGCGGTAAGCACCAGATAACCGTTTCGCGGGGAGGAGACTATGTCCGAAGCAGCCATCGGAATTCGCACCGAAGTCTACGGACTCGAAGTCCACCTGAACGCTGCTGCGCAGCTGGTGGTGGCCTCCGATGGCAAGAGTCTGACAGCGCCGATTGTGCTGAGCAGCGACGATGCAGAACGGCTGCGTATCGAGATGGCGAAAGCGCAGTTGAGCGAGTGGAACCGGATCGAGTATCTGAAGATCAGTGCGGAAAAGCGCCGCCGCCGCTATCTGGCTTCGTGGCTGGTGCTGTGCCTGGGCGCGTTCACCGCTTACATCGGATATCCCAGCTATTATGTGCCCCTGTTCCTCACCGCGCTGTCCGTTTTCCTGTGGTGGAGGGCTGGATACGAGGAACAAAAGTACGATAAAGAAGCGCAAGCGGAGCGAAATCGTTTTGTTCCCGATTGGAGCTATTTTCAGCGGCGAGCGGAAGAGGCGGCCACTTCCCCGTGAAGTTGTTGGCGCCGCTTCGTAGTTCGGATTCCGAGCTAAGGCGAAAAGCTCTGTTGTCACCTTTTCCGCGCCCTGCCAAACTAGCAAGTTCAACTTAAGGTCCCCTATGGAACGCGAGTTCTCGGCTGGCGGCGTTGTTTTGCGAAAGATGCGCGGCCGCTGGTTCGTGGCCGTCATCGAGCCACACATGTCGCGCCCCAAGAAGCCCGCCAAGAGAGCAAAGCCACCCACTAAAGCGATCGCCGCGCTCATTGCATTGCCCAAGGGCGCCATCGACCCTGGGCGAGAAGCCCGCCCAGACTGCCCTTCGCGAGGTCCGCGAGGAAACCGGAGTGCAAGCCGGGCTCATCGCCAAGCTGGCAGATATCAAGTATCGCTACGTTAGAAACTGGGGCAACAATGCCCGCGTCTTCAAGATCGTCAGCTTCTATCTGCTGCTGTATCGCTCCGGCAAGCTGGGTAATATCGCTCCCGAGATGCGAATCGAAGTCCAGCGAGCCTTCTGGTTGCCGCTGGACGATGCTCCGGCAACATTGAGTTATCAGGGTGAACGCGAGGTCGCACAACGTGCCCTGGACTACGTCAACACCCATCCCGAGTTAGGAAACGATGCCACAAACACCGCACATTGAGCGTCACTTCACGGCGGGCGAAGTCGTCCGCGATGTCGTAATCGGCATGTCCGACGGCCTGACTGTGCCCTTCGCGCTGGCCGCCGGACTCTCCGGCGCAATCGACAACAGCCGCATCGTGGTGGTCGCCGGGTTGGCGGAAATCGCCGCCGGATCAATCGCCATGGGCCTCGGCGGTTATCTTGCCGCCAAGAGCGATGCCGAGCACTATGCCAGCGAGCGCTTGCGCGAGGAGCGCGAGGTGGAGGAGATTCCCGACGAGGAAGCGCGCGAAGTGGAGCGCGTCTTTTCCGACTATGGCCTTCCGCCCAGCGAAAGCGCGCCCGTCATCCAAGCGATGACCCGCAGGCCCAAGCAATGGGTGGATTTCATGATGCGCTTCGAGTTGGGTCTGGAGGAGCCCGATCCCAAGCGTGCGCTGCAAAGTGCTTTGACCATCGCATGCTCTTACATCGCCGGAGGTATTATTCCGCTTGCACCCTACATGGCCATGCACAGCGCGCGCAGTGCGCTGCTCTGGTCCATCGTCGTGACGCTGATAGCGCTGGGCGTATTCGGCTACATCAAAGGCCGCTTTACCGGCTCACGTCCCGGCCGTTCGGCAACGCAAACTGTTGTTATTGGGGGACTTGCCGCCGGAGCCGCCTTCCTGCTGGCGCGCTTGATTTCCTGAATCCGGTCTGCCCACGCAGATTTATGAAGATTCTTGTTGACTGAATGAGGATTCATTCATTACTATCAGTTCAATTAAATACGGCGCGCGTCGTGCCATCCTCACCCCACATCTTACGGCGCGCGCCACTTTTGCGTTCGGCCGTTGTTACTTGATGAGGAGAGTCGCGTCCATGTTCCAGCCGCTTGCACCGCCAAGGGCAAATCGATCTCGTTGCGTCCGTAAATTCCTACAGTCCACCAACCAGGTTCATAATCGATTCATCGCATGAAAGTCGTGCACGGCTGGCCGCGCTAACTTTATCGGTACGTTACAGCTCGCAAGAATTCGGAGCCTTCGGAAACATCCCATGCAGAGAAGGATTGAGAAAGTTGCCGTTCTGGGCGCGGGCACCATGGGCGCCCGCATCTCCGCGCACCTGGCCAACGCCGGTGTTCCCTCCTACTTGCTGGACATTGTTCCGCCCGACGCCGACGGGCCGGTACGCAACCGCATCGCGGCCGCCGGACTCGAGGCCGCAGTCAAGTCCAAGCCAGCCGCATTCTTTAAGCCTTCTCTGGCGAGGCTGGTGACGGTCGGCAACTTTGAAGACGACCTTAAGAAGCTGGCCGAGGTCGATTGGATCATCGAGGCGGTCATCGAAGATCTGGAGATCAAGCGCAGCCTCTTGCGCCGGATCGACGAGGTGCGCAAGCCCGGCACCATCATCACCACCAACACCAGCGGATTGCCGGTGGCCAAAATCGTCGAAGGCTTCCCTGACGAGTTCCGCCGCAACTGGTTCGGCACGCACTTCTTCAACCCCCCGCGATATATGCGGCTGTTGGAGCTTATTCCCACGCCCGACGCCGATCCTGCTGCGATGGACACCATCGCTCGTTTCTGTGACCTGCGGCTGGGAAAAGGCGTCGTCCATGCCAAAGACACTCCCAACTTCATCGCCAATCGCATCGGCACATTTTCCGCCCTGAACGTGATGCGACTGATGCAGGAGATGGACCTTAGCATCGAAGAAGTAGACGCGCTCACCGGGACCGCCGTCGGCTGGCCCAAGATGGCGACCTTCCGGCTGGCTGACATGGTTGGCCTCGACATCCTCGGACATGTGGTCCGCAACGCCAGCGCCAACATTAACGATGAACGCAACGATCTGGCTCTGCCTGACTTCTTCAAGGCCATGCTGGAGCGCAAGTGGCTGGGTGATAAAACCAAGGGCGGCTTCTACAAAAAGCAGAAGAGCGCCGACGGTGATCAGCGCCTGGCGCATCGATTGGAAGACGCTGGAGTATCGTCCCCAGCAGCGGCCGAAGTTCCCTTCCCTCGAGATGGCGAAGACCGTCGACAGCCTGCCCGAGCGGCTCAACATGCTGCTGGCGCCGTCGCGCGATAAGGCCAATATCTTCTTGTGGAGCGTGCTCTCCGACCTTTGGACCTACGCCGCCAATCGCATTGGCGAGATTGCCGATTCCGCCGTCGAAATCGATCGCGCCATGAAGCTCGGCTTCAACTGGGACATGGGCCCATTTGAGCTGTGGGATGCAGCGGGCGTGGCCAAGACGGTGAAGCGCATGCACGTGGAAGGCAAGCCGGTGTCGCCTCACGTCGAGAAGCTGCTGGCCTCGGGCCACGACAAGTGGTATGCCGACGATCCCAGGACCGCGAGCGGTCGTGTCTATTTCGATCTACAGGCCGACAACTACCGTCCCGAAATCGTGCCCGAGGGAGTCTGGTCGGTCGCGGTCGCCAAGAAATCGAACTTCGTGGTGAAGAAGAATGCAGGCGCGTCGCTGGTCGATCTCGGCGACGGCGTCGGCTGCATCGAGTTCCACTCCAAGATGAACGCGCTGGGCGGCGACATTGTGCAGATGATCATGCAGTCGCTCAAGCCCGGCGGCCCCGGCGATAACTTCGACGCCTTCGTCATCACCAACGACGCCGCAAACTTCTCCGTCGGCGCCAACATCATGATGCTGTTGATGGCGGTGCAGGAAGAAGAGTGGGACGAAGTTGACCTTGCCGTTCGCCAGTTCCAGAACATGACCCAGGCCATCAAGTTCTCGCCCAAGCCGGTGGTGGTCGCGCCCTTTGGCATGACGCTCGGCGGAGGCTGCGAGGTAACTCTCCACGCTGCTGCCCGTCAACCTCATGCCGAGCTGTACTGCGGCCTGGTCGAGGTTGGCGTCGGCTTGCTCCCTGGCGGCGGGGGCTGCAAGGAAATGACGCTGCGCGCACTGGACAAGGCCTACCACGTCCGGCCGCAGGGTCGCGGCGAGAGCGTCGAGCTGATGGAAGCGCTGAAGCAGGCTTTCGAGACCGTCGCCATGGCCAAGGTTTCCATGTCGGCGTTCGAAGCGCGCAATCTAGGGTTCCTATCGGTCGGCGACAGCATCACTATGAATCGGGAGCGGGTGCTGACTGACGCCAAGGAGCGCGCGCTGGAGCTGGTGCATGAAGGCTATCAGGCCGCCACGCCTCGCGCCGATATTCCCGCTCCGGGAGAGAGCATCTTGGCCACGCTGAAGCTGGGAGTGCACATCATGCGCGAGGGCGAATACATCAGCGACCACGAGGTGAAGATCGCCAACAAGGTCGCCGAGGTTCTCTGCGGAGGCGAGGTGAATCCGGGTACGTTGGTCAGCGAGCAGTATCTGCTCGACCTGGAGCGCGAGGCGTTCAAGTCTCTCTGCGGCGAGAAGAAGACGCAGGAGCGGATTCAGTACACGCTGAAGACGGGCAAAACGCTGAGGAACTGAACCGTGCGCTGCGGTTCGGCGTGGATTCGGCGAGGGCCCCAGCCGCGCAGCGGCGGCATTGAAGTTAGCCCGGGCGCAAGCCCGGGGTAAAGCGGTTAAGAACGGAGCGAGCCGCGTAGCGGCGGCACATGGCCACTAACTCATTGGGGCTCAATTGGATCCGTATAAGCTCTTATGGCTCAAATGCTTGCGATTGATTTGATGTGTAAGTTGTTGATTGTAAATGGACGACAGGGAGGGGTTATGAGGCCAACTCCCTGAGACTAGGCGAGGCCTTGAAACCGCAGATCCCTCCGCTCGCCCCGGTCGGGATGACAATTGCGGGAAGTTGGTTTTCGCTAATTGCTAGTTGCTAATTGCTGATTTCCTGGAGCTTCTAATGCGTGAAGTCGTACTCGTCAGTGCCGTGCGAACGCCGGTAGGAAAAGCTTACAAAGGAACCTTGCGGGCCACTCGTCCCGACGATCTGGCTGCGGTGGCCATCAAGGGCGCGCTCAATCGCGTCCCGCAAGTGGATCCCAAAGAGATCGAAGATGTCATCCTCGGCTGCGCCATGCCCGAAGCCGAACAGGGCATGAACGTGGCGCGCATCGCTTCCCTGCGTGCAGGTCTGCCGGTCGAAATCTCGGCTATGACCATCAACCGCTTCTGCTCCTCCGGATTGCAGGCGATCGCCATGGCGGCCGAGCGCATCATGGCGGGCGGCGCGGAAACCATCCTCGCCGGCGGCGTCGAGTCCATGACCATGATTCCCATGGGCGGCCACAAAGTTTCGGCCAACCCGTGGCTGATCGCGAACTATCCCGATTCCTACCTCTCGATGGGCCTCACCGCCGAGCGGCTGGCCAAGCGCTACGGCATCACGCGCGAGATGTCCGACGAGTTTTCCGTGCAGAGCCACAAGAAAGCCATCGCGGCGATCCAGGCAGGCAAGTTCGACGATGAACTCGTCCCGGTTCCGGTCAGCTTCACCACCCCCAACGGCAGCAAGCCGAAGCGCACCGAGATCGTCTTCCAGATGGACGAGGGCCCGCGCGCCGACACCTCGCTGGAGGCATTGCTCGCGCTCAAGCCTGCGTTTCACGCCAAGGGCACAGTCACGGCCGGCAATTCTTCGCAGATGTCCGATGGCGCGGCGGCTGCGATCGTCATGTCGGCGGAGCGCGCCAAGGCGCTCGGAGTTAAGCCGCTGGCGCGCTACGTTGCCTTTGCCACTGCCGGTTATCTGCCGGAAGAGATGGGCGTCGGACCGGTGTACGCGATTCCCAAAGCACTGAAGATGGCCGGGCTCAGACTCGACGACATTGAGGTGATCGAGTTGAACGAAGCCTTTGCCGCGCAGTCGCTGGCGGTCATCCAGGAAGCGCATCTTGATCCAGCTCGGGTCAACCTTAACGGCGGAGCGATCGCGCTCGGGCATCCCCTGGGATGCACCGGCGCCAAGCTGACCGCTACCGTCATCCGCGAACTCAAGCGCCGCAACGGACGCTACGGCATGGTGACCATGTGCGTGGGCGGCGGCATGGGCGCGGCCGGCATCTTTGAGAATTTGCAGTAAAGACAGTTTCACCACAGAGGCACGGAGACACAGAGGACTGGGAAATCAAAATCAACAACGGATTTCCTGGATGCACATGGATTACTAAAGGCTAAGTGCTAAGGGCTAATAGCCCGGGCGCAGCGAGGACTATTATGGCAACCACCGTATCGGCAGCTCCCAGGACCAAAACCACGGGCGGAAGTTTTCTGCTCGAAGATCACAACCTCGACAACGTTTTCACTCCCGAAGACTTCAACGAAGACCAGCAGATGGTGGCGAAGCTTGCCGAAGATTTCGCGACCAACGAAGTGCTGCCCAACGCCGAGAAGATGGAGCACAAGGAATGGTCGGTGGCGCGCGAGTTGCTTCAGAAGGCCGGCGAGATGGGCCTGACCAACGCCGACATTCCGGCCGAGTACGGCGGCTCCGACATGGACAAGGTGTCGTCCGCCATCATCGCCGACTATATGGCGAAGTACGGCAGCTTTATGGTGAGCATGGGCGCACATAGCGGTATCGGCACGCTGCCCATCGTTTTCTTCGGCACCGAAGAACAGAAGAAAAAGTATCTGCCACGGCTGGCGACCGGCGAAATCATCGGCGCTTACGCCCTGTCGGAGAGCACCAGCGGCTCTGACGCTATGAACAGCCGCACCCGTGCGGTGCTATCGCCCGACGGTAAGCACTACGTCCTCAACGGCGAGAAGATGTGGATCACCAACGCCCACTTCGCCGACCTGTTCACCATCTTTGCCAAGATTGATGGCGAAAAGTTTACCGCCTTCCTGGTGGAGAAGGATTTCCCCGGCTTCTCGGTCGGCGCTGAAGAAAAGAAGATGGGCATTCGCGGCTCTTCCACTGCGCCGCTCATTCTCAACGATTGCAAGGTGCCGGTGGAGAACGTGCTGGGTGATATCGGCAAAGGCCACATTATCGCGTTCAACATCCTGAACGTGGGCCGCTTCAAGTTGGGCGCAAGCTGCGTCGGCGGGGCGCGCACTTCTCTGCAACATGCCATCGCCTACGCCAAGGAGCGCAAGGCCTTCGGCAAGAGCATCTCGGAGTTCGGATTGATCCGCGAGAAGCTGGCGCAGATGGCGGCGTGGCTGTATGCCTGCGAATCCATGGTGTACCGCACCGTCGGCATGATGGACACGGCACTCTCCTCCATCGAACACAATCCCGAAGTCGTTCGCAAGGCGATTGAGGAATATGCGGTTGAATGTTCCATCATCAAAGTGTCGGCCTCGGAGATGCTCGACTTTGCCGTTGACGAGACGGTGCAGGTCTATGGCGGTTATGGTTTCGTCGAAGAGTATCCGGCGGAGCGCGCCTATCGCGACTCGCGGGTGAACCGCATCTTCGAAGGCACCAACGAGATCAACCGCCTCATCATTACCGGATGGTTGCTCAAGCGTGCCATGAGCGGACAGCTTGCGCTGCTGCCGGCCATCAAGAAAGTGATGGACGAGGTCATGGCGGGACCGTCAGGCGAGGAGTTGGAAGGCACGCTGGCCGCCGAGCGCAAGCTGGTGGAAAACGCCAAGAAGCTCGCCATGCTCATCGCCGGAGCGGCCTCGCAGAAGTACATGCAGAAACTGGCGGACCAGCAGGAGATCATGGGCGCCATCGCTGACATGGTCATCGAGACCTTCGCCATGGACTCGGCTCTGCTGCGGGCGCGCAAGTATGCTGCCGCCAACGGTGAGGACAAGGCCGCACTCGTCATCGCCATGACCCAGGTCTATCTCGAGTGCGCATTTGCTCGGCTGGAATCTGCGGCGAAGAAAGTGGTGGCCGCGGTGGCTGAAGGCGACATGCTGCGCACCCAGATGGCGATTGTCCGCCGCCTGGCGAAGCATGAGCCGCTGAACGTCATCGCGTTGCAGGAGAAAATCGCCAGCCGCGTGCTGGAGACTGGAAAGTACGTGACGGCGTAAGATCCACCAAGTTGTTCTCGCGTCGGGCGGAGTGGGCTTCCCTGCTCTGCCCTTAATTCCTAGTAGGGAGGTATGTCAGCCCAGTATGAGTAGCGAGCTATTGTCGTCGTGCCTCGCCGCCCCGGCGTTGGTGGTCAGCGTGATCGGGCCGCATGCGAACGAGAGTGTGGACGCCATTTTCAAGCGGAAGATGGACGATGTCAGATCGATTGGACAGACGCTCTGGCTAGTCACGTCGTCGAAGGTAAACCCTCTCGATGTGCAAGCAATGTGCCAGCTAAGCTCGATCGGTTACGTGGTGTTTGTCGAATCATCAGGCGCTCCACGACCGACGACGACCGGAACCGCCGCAAGCCGTTACTCGGCCGACCATCGCATATGGCAGCGGTTACCAAGTGGCCTCAGTCCGGTGACCGGAAAGCTCGGCCGTAGCGCGAAAGCGTTCATCTTTGATTCATTAGAACTCTGCCAGGGCGAACCGTTTGATATGTGGGCCTACGGTGAGCAGCCGGATGGCAACACCCCGCTTAATACCAAGATCGGCCAATCTACCGTCTGCGCGCTTTAGCGAAATGAGAGCGACCGTCCGAAGGGAATGAAATCGCGATGGAGGTCGATTGCAGCTTGTGCGCGATTACGGGCTCCGTTCTGCGTTTGGCTTCAGTGAGGTGCTCTCTAACACTGCCCTCCCCCGCGACAACCGCCGCGCGCTGGCTTACAATTTCCGTAACGATGCGCTTTCTCGCGGTGACGCTACTCTTGCTGGCCGCAGCTCATTTGGCTGCACAGCAACCTCCTGCGTCCGAACCAAACGTTGCGCAGAGCGCGACGACTGCGGCCCAGCCAACTGTATCTCCTGCACCGATTCAGCCGACACCTGAATCGGCGAATCCAACGGCGGAACAACCTACAACGCAGCCAGGCGTAGTTCCTTCCACCATGCCGCCCGGCACTTCCGTCGTTGCCACGGAAACTCCGAAAGAACGCGTGCAAGCGCAACGCGCCTTCAGGCAAGGCATGAAGCTGAAGTCCGCCGGCAAGTTGGACCAGGCCTACGACAAGTTCGAGAAAGCGGCCGAGCTAAACCCCCATAACCTGGACTACATTACGGCCCGCGAATTCACCCGCCAGCAATTGGTGATGCAAGCTCTGGAGCGCGGCAACAAGGCGATGCTCCAGCAGAAGGACATCGTGGCCATGGCCGAGTTCCGGCGGGCAGCTGCATACGATCCGACCAACGAGTTTGCCCTGCAGCGGCTGCGCGACTCCATGCCGGAAGAGCTCGAACCGGAGATCCGCAGCATGCGGGTTGTCGAGCAGTCCACTCCCATCGAGCTTATGCCTTCGGAGGCGCACCACGATTTCCACTTCCGCGGCGACGCCAAGGCGCTGCTCACCCAGATCGCGCAGGCTTACGGCGTGGTGCCCGAGTTCGATAGTTCGCTGCAACAGCGGCGGGTCCGGTTCGACATCGAGAACGTAAACTTCGCCACCGCAATCGACGCCGCCGGCCACGTGACCAAGACCTTTTGGGTGCCGCTTTCGTCGCGGCAAATCCTGTTCGCCGCCGACACCGTCGAGAACCGGCGCACCTTTGAGCGCATGTCGCTGCGCACCTTTTACCTGCCTGACGTCAGCTCGGACCAGCAGCTCAACGAGATGATGAACTCGCTGCGCGTGCTGCTCAACCTGCGCTATATTGCGGCGCAGAAGTCGCAGTCGACCATCACCATTCGGGCCGAACAACCGCTGGTGGAGGCCGCGGCCCGTCTCCTGGAAAACCTCAGCAACGGATCCGCCGAAGTCTTGCTGGACATTCGGGTGTACGAAGTCAGTTCCAACCTGTTGCGGCAAATCGGGACAGCGTTGCCCACGCAGTTCACCATGTTCAACATCAGCCCATCTTTGATCGCAGGCCTTGGCGCCAACGCGCAGAACCTTATCAACCAGTTGATCGCTTCCGGCGGCATCAACCAGGCGAACTCGCAGGCCATCCAGGCGCTACTTGGTCAGTTGCAGAACCAGTCGAATTCCATCCTGACGCAGCCCTTCGCCACCTTCGGCGGCGGGCTCACCCTGTTTGGCCTGACCTCGGGCGGGACCGGCATAACGGTTAACTTGAACTTGAACGATTCCAATCTTCGAAGCCTGGAGCACGTTACCCTGAGGGCGGGACAAAACGGCCCAGCCACCCTCAAGGTCGGGGAGCGTTATCCCATCGTCAACGCGACCTTCGCGCCCATCTACAACACGCCCGCCATTGCTCAGGTCATCGGCAACTCCAGCTATATAGCGCCGTTCCCTTCCTTCAACTTCGAAGATCTTGGTCTGGTCCTGAAGGCCACTCCTTCGATTCATTCCGACCGTGACGTCACTTTGAAGCTGGAACTGGCGATCCGTTCCCTGGGAACCGCAACCGTTAACGGCATACCCATCATCAACAATCGCGAATATAACGGCACAATTACTGTGAAGGACGGTGAGTCCAGCGTTGTCACCGGACTGCTTTCCCGCGCCGATTCGCTTAGCCTGAGCGGCTATCCATTCTTTAGCCAGATTCCCGGGCTTACCTATGCAGCTTCGGAACACAACAAGAACGGCATGGACGACGAATTGATGGTGGTCATCACGCCCCACATCGTTCGCATGCCGGAGAGAAATTCCTTCGCCATAAACCTACCCAACGCGCAGTAAGTTGGGTTTCTATTTTGTCGCAGCCGCGGGCACAGATGGGCCGTCCAGCAAAACGCCGCGAGCATGCTCTATCACGCTGTCGTCGTAGCCTTCCATGATGAGCAGATCGTTACCGCGCATCTCAATGAATAGCTTGCCCTGCTCCGTCGTTGCCTCTGCGTCACTGCAACCTGGACTTGCCGGCCCGGTTGGACACGCGGCGTCCCAGTTCACCTGTTTGTAACGCTTGGGCATGTAGTCGGCGTACAGTTTGGCAAAGGCGCTCGCGGATTCGGGCGAATCCCAGCGCGAGAAGTACAGCATCGCAATCTGGTCTTTGGGAGCGCTCTTGGCGTGAGCGGCAAAATAGTATCCACCGCGCCAGTGCGGATAATAATTCCTGGGAGCGTCGTCTCCGCCGTACTGCTTGGCCAGCAAGATACACATCAAACTCGCCCATTCCCCCGAAGTCGAAGCGTTCGTAACCAGGCGCGACCAGTTTGTCGAGATCCGGGATGGTTAGCGGCGGCACCGCCTGGTTCGCCAGGTAGGTCTCGGGCTGCATGATCTGCCGCGTGTCCACCGGAGGATTTTCCAGCATGCCGGCATAAGCCGCGTCCTTCCCCTTCTTGGTGAGCACCGCACGTACGAAGTCCGTGCCCCAGGTATAAGGCATCATCAACGACTCGCGCAGGAACATGGGCGCGGCGGTAAACACCGGCGAGTCTTTGGTGTCGGCCATTCCCGCACGCATGGCATTGACAACGTCGGGCGCCGAAAGGAACGTCCTTGCCCATCGGAGCCAGCGTGTAGTCGATCAGGACGACCATCGCCTGCCCCTCGGCGACGCACTGGCGCGCGGCCTGCGCTTCCTCGACAACATATTCCTGCGGATCGGGCAGCGGCTTGTCATCCTTGGCGCCGGCCAGCTCCCATTTCTCCAGGCCGATCTTCTGGTCTTGCAGCGCGTGAGTCAGTTCGTGCGCCAGCACCGGCTTCTGGGTATCGGGCGGCACCCAGTCGAGCAGGTTGACACTCCTGGTTTTGGGATCGTAATAGGCTGCCACCTGCTCGCTCAGCAGGCGCAGGAATTCGTGGTGCAGATCATAGCCCGGTGGCAGCAGGCCGAACTTCTCCAGCACCAGCCGCGATTGCTCCAGCCGCTGCGTGTCCTTGTCGTCCTTCATGCGCTTGTCAACGTACTTCTCCATTGACTCGCGCGTGATGAGATGTCGCTTGACCTCGCTCTTGATCGGCAGCCCCGTGTCTTGGCTGGCAAACTTCAGAATGACATCGACAGAACGGAAGAGTTCCTTGGCCTGCGCCTTGCTGATGCGGCTCTCGGGCTGCGGCTGCGGTGAAGATTCTGCCTGCGTGCTTTCCGGTTGCTGGTCCTGGACGCTGGCGCCCACACCCGGAACTTGGGTTGTTCCCGATGTATCCGGAGTTTGTAAACCGGAAGATTGCGAAGGCGCTTTCCGCTGTGCCGGAGCTCCCGACTGATTCGCGAGCTGTAACGCGCCTGCAGGCCCAGGTCGGTCAGACGGGTTCTGGCTTGAGCCGACCCCCAGCAAGACAGCGAGAAGGACTGCGACGAACCTCGCCGAAAGCCGGAAATGTCGGATGTACACTGAGAAGTTCTCTGGCATGTAGAGACTTAAAGAATACAGGAGAACGCTCCAAGGCTTACGCTTTCTCGCAAAAAGGACAGGCTGCAACATCACCGCTTGGGGAGCGGACTCGTCAGCCCCGCTTGCTGCGACAGTCGCTCCCAGTTTCGGCCAATTAGCGCAAACTGGTCGCCAGTCGATATGATGAATTTCCCGCTTATCTCTCCAAGGATGGTGCAATGATTCGAATCCGTCGCCCTTTGCTGGCGTGCGTTGCGGTCGTTCTGCTCAGCAGCCAGGTCCTGGCGCAATCCCCTGACGAAACTTCCCAAGAAGCTCAGCAATCTCCACCGCAGCGAACGGCAGAGCAACGAACCGCCTATCGCAAGGCCATGGAAGAGGCCGACCAGAAGATTGCAGACGAAGTGAAGGCCCACTCCGAGCTGGTGAAGAACCTCGAATACCTGACGACGCAGATCGGTCCCCGCCTCACCGGCTCTCCCCAAATGCAGGCGGCCAGCGAATGGACGTTGCGGCGCTTCAAGGACTACGGCGTCACCGCCCACTTGGAGACAGCGAATATCGCCCACGCCTGGACCCGCGGCGTTGAGACTGCGGAGATTACCAGCCCCATCCAGCGTCGCATCGGTATTCGTGGCTTTGGTTGGAGCAAGGCAACCGAGGGCGAGATTTCGGGCAACGTCGTTCTGCTCGACATTAAGACTCCGTCGGACGTCGAGCAGTACAAAGGCAAGCTGAATGGCGCGATCGTGATGATGCGCAAGCCAGCCGACCTGTCGAAGGAGGAAGCCAATCCCGAGAACGCTTATGATGCGGTGATTCCGCCTCCGAGAGGAATACCCAGCCCCGATGGCGGTTATCGTAGCCGATTGCGCATCATCAGCCAAGTCGCCGCCGAACACCCGGCGCTCATGTTGGTGGACAGCGGCAAGATTGACAGCCTCTTTAACATGAGCGGCGGCTTTCGTAACTACTCGGCCAGCGAAGTGCCTATGGCCTTTCTCACCCACGAGGATTACGACCTGCTCTACCGGCTGCTTCAGGCGGGCCCGGTCACCATGAAAGCCAACCTGCCGGAGACCTTCAGCGACAAGCCTGTGCCGGTCTCCATCACCGTGGCCGAGATCAAGGGCAGCGAACATCCCGACGAGCGGGTCATCGTCGGCGGGCACCTGGACTCATGGGACCTCGGCCAGGGCGCCCTGGACAACGGCACCGGCGCAATGGCGACGCTGGAGGCGGCGCGCACCTTGAAGGCGCTAGGCTGGAAACCTAAGCGCACCATTACCTTCATTCTGTTTACCGGCGAAGAGCAAGGAGGGATTGGCGCGAACACTTTCCTAAAGAAACACGCCGCCGAGATTCCGAAGATGGATGCGGTGCTGATCCACGACACAGGTACCGGCAAGGTGTTCAGCATCTCGCTCGACGATCTGTGGGACACAGCCCCGCTGATGCAGGAAATCTATCAGCCATTACAGGAAGTGTTCGACCTCCAGCCGCTCAGCACAAGGTATTTTGGCGCGTCGGACCACGTGCCGTTCCTCAACAATGGAGTGCCGGCGTATTTCTGTATCCAACTGCCGGCAGGCTACGGCGCGGCGCATCACAGCCAGACCGACACCTTCGACAAGGTCATCCCCGACCAGATCAACGAGGGAGCGGCGTTCCTGGCGGCGTGGGCGTGGAATGTTTCAGAGATGCCTCCACCGCTGCCACGTCCGACCGCAAAGGCAACACCGATCGACTGAGAGTTGGTGGTCACACGGTTTCGGCTTTTCCGCTCTTGACGCTGCGGAATGCAGCGTCGAGAATCAACTGGTTCTTCACTCCCTCTTCGCCGGGAATCTCGAACTCGCGCTTCTCCTCGATGGCAGCGGCGAAGGCGTCTACCTGCACAGCGTAGGCGTCGGCATTGGTTACTTCTCTGCTCTCCACCACGTCGTATCCTCGCCGAAGTTCCACAGTCACCGGACGCTCAATAGTGAGCGCGTTTAGAGCCGACAGCGTTCCGGCTTCGCCGGTAACTTCCAGAAATGTCTGGTAGGGACTGCGGCCTGAAACCGACACCGATCCCAATGTTCCGCCAGCAAAGTCCAATATCGTCGCTGCCGAAGCTTCCAGCACCGAGTGTGAATCGTAATGCGCTCTCGCCGAAACCATCTTCACTTCATCGCCCAGCACGAATCGCAGCGTGTCAATGCAATGCACTCCGATATCTGAAAGCGGACCGCCCGCCGCCAGTTTAGGATCTCCCACCCAGGTGCGCGCACTGGTCAACATGGGAGCAAAGAAGCTGGCGCGCGCCACCTGCGGGCGCCCGATCGCTCCGGCTCCGATTCGCTCGCGAAAAAGCTTGACGCTCTCCTCGAAGCGCATCACATGGGCCACTGCCAGGGTCACGCCGGCCTCGCGCGCCGCCTGCACCATGGTTTGCGCCTCCGCCGGGTTCATCGCCATCGGCTTTTCGCAGAGCACAGGCTTGCGATACCGCACCGCAGTGAGTACATCCGCGCAGTGGAGCGCGTCAGGGCTGCAAACCAACACGGCGTCCACATCCGAACATGCGCACAGATCGGCCGCGGAGGCGAAAGCATGTTCCACGTGGAACTGACGCGCCGACATCTCTGCCTGGTGCAAATCGCGGCGCGACAGAGCGACGACACGGCAACGTGAAGCGCGCTGGAATCCCGGCATCAGTCTCTTTACCGCGTGCAGCCCGAAGCCGACAATGCCTAAACGAATCATGGGTTTAATAGGCCAGTAGAATCCTCAAATCGCGGACGTTGTTACCAGTCGGCCCGGTAATCACGGCATCTCCGATGGCATCCAGGAGGGGAAACGCGTCGAAGTTGACCAGTGCCGTCGCCGCATCGAAGCCCTGCTGTCGCGCCCGCTCCACCGTGGTCCCGTCTACCACCGCGCCCGCAGCGTGGCTGTTGCCATCAATACCGTCGGTACCTGCGCTCAACACGGTGATATTCTCGCCCGTAATCTGCTGGGCACAATAGAGCGCAAACTGCTGATTGCGACCGCCAGTTCCAGATTTTGCCCCAACTTGCACCGTCACCTCGCCGCCGGAGATGAGACAGGCACGCGATACTCCTCGCCGCAACCGGCGCAATCGCCCCAGCAAGTGATCGGCCGCTCGCTGGAAGTCCCAGTCGTCGCAACTGTCGTCCACCTCGACGGCAAAGCCGCCCGTCACGGCGCTCTCAACCGCCGCGTTGGTGGCCGTCGCATTCGACAGCACGGTGATGTAGCGCGAATCCTCAAATGCGGGATCGTCCTGCTTGGGGGTTTCCTCCAACTGGCCGCGCTCGAATAACGTCCGCACGCTCTCCGGAAAGCGTTGCAGCAGGTTGTAGCGCTCCACAATGGCGTGGCAGTCAGCGACGGTTGTGGTGTCGGGCATGGTGGGCCCGGAAGCCAGCGCATCCAGCGCATTTTCCGGCACGTCGGAAACCAGCACCGATACCTGACACGCTGGCGCCGCTGCGCGCGCCAGGCGTCCACCCTTGAGTGCCGACAGATGCTTGCGGACCGCGTTGATCTCCGCTATGGGAGCCCCCGAATGTACGAGCGCCTTGTAGGTTGCAACGACGTCGGCCAGCGAAATGTCTGGGCTGATCGGCTTCTCGGCAATGGCCGAAGCTCCCCCGCTGATAAGAAACACGACCAGCGTGCGCGGCGACGATCCGTACACCAGTCGCAGGATGGCGTCACCCGCGCGCAGAGAATCTTCGTTCGGCAACGGGTGCCCGCCGGTGAAGTAGCGAAAGCCGAAGAGCTGCGCCGGCGGCGGGTTGGGACAATCGATGATTCCCGTGAGACCAGTGTCCACAATGCTACTGAAGGCCGCCGCCATGCTATGGCCCGCTTTGCCCATGGAGATTGCCAGCACGCGCTCGAACGAGCTGAGATGGTATACCCCCTCGGCGATACTCAATTGTCCGTCTGCGTATTGCACGTGTCGGGAGAAAGCGTGCGGAATGCTGCACTCCAGCAGCGCATGGTCAAACATTTCGCGGGCGCGGTCGCGCATCTCGCGCAGCAAAGCGTCCGCCGGCGGAGACGAGTGGGGCATGTCGAGAAATTATAAGCTCGATTGCAATCCCTGTTCGTGCATCCAGCTCTCCATTGTCATCCGCATTTCCGGGAGATGGCCGGCGAAAAAATGGTCGCCGGGAATGAACACCAGTTCTTTGGGGCCGGCCGCGGTCTCTACCAGCTGTTCCAGGGCTTCGTGAGGCCCGAACTGGTCGTGGTCGCCGCTGAGGAAGAGCTTCGGTTTGGCGCAGTGCCGCAGGAAGGAAAACGAGTAGATACGGCCCTCGGCCGCCACCGGCGTTCCCAGCGAGATCAGGGCGCTTACGTCAGGATCGGGACAACAGGCGCGCAACCCGGTGGCGGCGCCAAAGGAGAAGCCGGCAAAGACGATCGGCAAGCCCAACTCCTGCTTCAACCATGTCAGCGCGGCTTTCACGTCGCCGACCTCTCCTCGCCCTTCGTCGTGCTGGCCAGCACTCATCCCGGTTCCCCTGAAGTTGAATCGCAGCACCGGGAACCCAAAGGAGTGCAACGCCTTCATGGCGTGGAAGACCACCTTGTTATGCATGGTCCCGCCAAACATCGGATGCGGATGGCAGACCAGCCCCGCGTGCGTGGCAGTCGATGAGCCCGCGTTTAGCAGCGCTTCCAGCCGACCGGCTGGGCCGTCGAGAAACAGCGACCGGATTGCGGCATGTGTCGGCGCCAACCGTTTCCCCTCTCCCGGCTTTGGAGCCGGCTACACCATGTGATTGATCGCCCCTGTTCCCTTGCCCAGCGGATAGGCCGATTCGATCGCCTTGCGGACATACGCCTTGGCCGCCCGGACTGCGTCCGGCAGTACCCGCCCGAGCGCCAACTGGCAGGCAATGGAGGTGGCAAAGGCGCATCCGGTTCCGTGGGTTGACCCTGATTCCAGATGAGCGCCGGGAAAAATCTCTTCCTTCACCTCGCCGTTCTCCACGTAGCTCAAGTAGTCGTTGGCCGCCTTCAGGTGGCCGCCAGTAATCACGACCGCCCGGCTACCTAGTTTCCGGAGCTCGGCCGCCGTCGTCCGCAGCCAGGGTAAGACCTCCTCCCAGCTGGCGGCGACCGGAGCCGCCGTCGTTCTGGCCAGTACGGCCGCTTCCTCGACGTTCGGCGTGATGACATCCGCCAGCGGCAGCAATTCCTCCCGCAAGACGTTGATACCTCGCTCATCCAGCAACGCCGCGCCGGACGACGACCGTAGCACCGGATCGGCCACAATGTTATGTAATCTGAACTCCGACAATAGCTTAGCTATGATCGAGGCAACCGCTGCCGATCCCAGCATACCTATTCGGACAGCGGCAATATCGAGATCGTCTACCAGCGCGTTCATGGTTCGCCGCACCAAATCAGGATCCACTGCCCGTACCTCGAACACTCCCCGGCTGGACTGGACGGTCAGAGCGGTGATGCAGGTCGCGGCATAGCAACCCTGGGCGGCCGCCGTCTTGACGTCGGCAGTCACTCCGGCCCCCGAGGACGGGTCATATCCGGCGATACTCAGCACTACGGGCGGAACATTCACGAGACGAATGGTACAGCAACGTCGATAGGCTAGGCGTGCGCATTCTGCCAATTGGCCGGCACTTGCCGATTTACTGGCAGCCGAAAAACCCTAAATTTCACTTTATCTACGCATACTAAGCGATTGATAAATAACGACTTATTGGATTCTACGACCTTCGGGGGTTGACTTCGTCTTCCGCCGCTCAATAGACTTATGGAACACGTCAAACGGAGGACCAACTTAACGATGAGAGGTGTTTAATGTTACGAGTACTCAGCCAGGTTGCGGCGGGGTTAATTTTCACCACCGCGCTTGGTGCGGCACCCGGTAATAGCACACCGGATTCGCGAACAGGGACCCCAGGACAGACTCAGGAAACCATTAAGCCGATCAAGACCAGAAAGTTCCAGGTCGGAAAGGCTTCGTGGTACGGTCGCATCTTCCAGCATAAAAAGACTGCTAGCGGCGAGCCGTACGACATGTATCAACTTACTGCGGCGCACCGCACGTTACCCCTCGGTTCCTGGGTTAAGGTTACCGATCTTAAGACGGAGCGCTCCGTCGTTGTTCGTATCAACGACCGCGGTCCGGTCCCAAAGAATCGGATCATTGACCTGTCCTACAGTGCGGCCAAAATGCTTGATATGGGCGGGGTACATTCCGTACGGCTGGATGTGATAGATAATCCAGTCATAGCCCAGGTAGAAGGCCTACAGTAATCCTGTCCTAATGCGGTAAACTTGGGGCCGATGCTGCAAGCAAGGGATCGGCTCATAGTGGCGCTCGATGTTCCGGGCGCCACGCAAGCTCGCCAGATCGTAGAGACTCTCGGCGAGGCCGCAACTACCTACAAGATCGGGAAACAGCTCTTCACGGCCGAAGGGCCCCAGGTTGTGCGTGACCTGGTGTCTTCCGGCCGGAAGGTGTTTCTCGACCTCAAACTTCACGATATCCCCAACACTGTGGCCGCAGCCGTCCGAGCGGCTTCCGAACTGGGGGTCAGCATGATGACCGTCCACGCCTCGGGCGGTAGCAAGATGCTGCGCGCGGCGGTCGAGGCCGCAGCTCAGTCCCCTGCGAAACCGATAATCCTGGCCGTTACCGTGCTAACCAGCTTGTCGGACTCCGACATGCAGGACCTGGGCATCGCCGGCACCGTACCCGACCAAGTCCTGCGGCTGGGAACGCTGGCCCGCGCCGCCGGCTGCGGAGGCCTGGTCGCCTCGGCCCAGGAAGCGCAAGAACTACGGCGCGAACTGGGCGTGGGCTTCGCCATCGTCACGCCGGGTATTCGTCCTGCAGGTTCCGTTTCCGGCGACCAGGTGCGAGTCGTCACTCCTAAAGATGCCATTAACGCTGGCGCCACCTATTTGGTCGTCGGCCGCCCCATTTTGGACGCCCCCGATCCAGCCGCTGCGACTGTGCAGATCGTGCAGGAGGTCGAAGAAGCAGTTAGCCGGGCGTCAGCGTCGGCTTCCAGAATCTCCGCGAGCTTGCGTGAATCCAGCTGACGACGGGAAGGGTTGATCACCTGCTCCTTTCGGGAGAAAACACCTGGTTCCAAGTATGACCCAAAGCACAATAGCCTCCATAGGTGCCAAGCGCACAATTTAGAGCAACCTGGATCTAAAGAGAGTGTCACCCCCGACCCCGTCAAAGCCGCCATGCTGGTTGCGCTTAGCTGGCCCGGGGAGCCGGAGAGCTATCTCCCAGATTCGGGACAGGAAGGCCTCACACGCTCGTGTGACCCGAATCACAGCCCGGAGGCCGGAACACCCCTCATGCTGAAAGGAAGGCGTAGGGGACAGAATGAACTATCCCATTTGGCAACTTGGATTTCCTGGCGGACTGCTGATCGCCGCGGTGGCCGTGCTCCACGTGTTCATCTCGCACTTTGCGGTGGGCGGCGGCGCATACCTTGTTCTGACCGAGCATCGCGCCTATGCGCATAACGATCCCGATCTTCTGGGATACGTGAAGCATCATTCCAAGTTCTTCGCGCTGCTAACCGTCGTTCTTGGGGCGGTCACCGGCGTGGGCATCTGGTTCACCATCGGATTGGTCAGTCCGGAGGCAACTTCTTCGCTCATTCACACCTTCGTTTGGGGATGGGCGATCGAATGGGTCTTCTTTTTCGTCGAAATCGCGTCCATCCTCATCTACGCCTACCACTGGGACACGTTGGACCGGCGTACCCATCTAATCATCGGCTGGATCTATTTCGTCGCTGCCTGGGCGAGCCTGGTGGTGATCAACGGCATTATCACCTACATGCTGACGCCCGGACGCTGGCTGGAAACCCGGAACTTCTGGTCTGGCTTTTTCAACCCCACTTACTGGCCGTCGTTATGCATTCGCACCGCCATGGCTGCGGCCCTGGCTGGTATGTTCGGGCTGGTCACCGCGATGCGGGAGCCTTCCGCTTTGCGGCAACGGGTGGTGCGGTGGGCGGGCTGGTGGCTCGGGTTGGGAATTGCTCTCCTCCTTCCTTTCAGCCGGTGGTATTTCCACGACTTCCCCGCCTATTCCCGGGCATACTTCAGCGGGACCTACCCGGAGGTCCATCATGCCCTGCTGGGAGCGTCGGTTTGTGCCGCTGTGGCACTGATACTAGCGTTGTTCGCAATTCTTCGTCCGAAGCTGGTGAATCCGCTGGTTGTGGCTGTGCTGCTAATCGCCGGAATTGGCGTCATGGGCGGAGGCGAGTATCTGCGTGAGTTCGGCCGCTACCCGTACGTCATCAACGGCTATATCTATGCCAACGACATAAGGCTGACGCAGGTGAACGCCATCACCGCGAATGGAGTGGCCAGGGTTTCGCCATGGGTCGAAGGCAATGCTGACAACCCTGCTTATGGCCGGGAACTGTTCGCCGTGGAGTGCGGCTCTTGTCATTCGCTCGATGGCTATCGCGGAATGCGCACTTTCGCCCGCGGATGGGACGCGAAGTTTGCCAGCGAGCTGTTGCTGCACCTGCCCGTCGTTCGCGCCACCATGCCACCGTTCGCCGGCGACGAACGCGACCGCACAGCCTTGGGCGGCTATCTCGCTTCGCTGGCGCCGGCAACGCCCACTGGCGCAACCGAAGAGCAACTTGGGCGGCAGGTCTTCGCCATCCATTGTGCGATGTGCCACAGCGTCGGCGGCCAGCGGCGTCCGTTAGACCTCAAGGGGACCGACCCCGACGGCATCGCCGGACTTGTCGGATCTCTGAGTGACATCAATCCAGACATGCCGTCGTTTACCGGCACCGACGCGGAGCGGCACGCATTGGCTGTTTATCTGAGCAATCCCAAGCCGTAGCTAGCAGGAGGCTTTCTCGTCATGAACTTGCCCATTCCCCTTGCCGATCCCATGCCGTTGCCCGGGCCAGTCTGGCTTCTACGTACGCTGCTCCTGCTCACGTTCTTTCTCCACGTCTTATTCATGAACTGCCTGTTGGGAGGCACTGCCGTCGCCCTGGTCTGCACCATGCGGCGCAAGAGTTCCCCATTTTCGGCACAGCTTGCCGGCGATATCGGCCGCCTCCTGCCCTCTATTTTTGCCTTTACCATCACCCTGGGCGTAGCGCCATTGCTGTTCCTCCAGGTGATGTATGGCCAATTTCTTTATGCCAGCTCGATTCTCATTGGCATTCCCTGGCTGGCCATTATCGGAATGGTCATTCTCGCTTATTACGGCGTCTACTTCTTCTCCATGAAGGGCAACGGACCGGGCGGTAAGCCGACAGCCGTTCTGGGCGTGGTGGTGGTGCTGCTGGCGACAATTGCTTTCATCTACAGCAATAACTTCACCCTGATGCTGGCGCCCGAGCGATGGCTGGATCTTTACCGCAGCCATGCCAGCGGTTGGAACCTGAACTGGTCAGAGCCTTCCCTGCTGCCGCGGTATCTTCACTTTGTGCTGGGCGCCCTGGCGGTTACCGGACTGGGGCTGGTGGTGATGGGTCTTCGCAAACAGCCAGACGGATATCGCCAGTGGCTCATCGAAAAAGGATCCATGCTGTTTACCGGGACCACGATTCTGAACTTTGGGGTGGGGTTCTGGTTCCTGGCGAAATTGCCCATCGCGACTCGATTGGCCTTTATCGGCGGCAATGGATTCGCGACTGCGCTGTTGGGAATCGGCCTGCTTCTGCCCCTGGCTGCGGTTGCGCATCTCATCATGGCGAAAGCCAACAAGTCTCCGCAGCGCCAACTGCTGATCGGCGTGAGCAGCGGCGTGCTCACGGTGGCAGTGATGGTGGTCATGCGCGACGTGCTGCGAAACTTGGCGCTCGCCCCGCACTTCAGCCCCAATCAACTGCCGGTTGCGTCGCAGTGGGGAATCATTGCTCTTTTCGTCGTTCTCTTTGTGGCCGGGCTGGCAACTTTGTACTACATGCTGTCCAAGATGGCTGCTGCGACGAGGGTCAGGCTGGCGACAGCCCACGAGACCAGGTGACAGCGTTTGGCAAAGGCCTAGTCCTGTCCCCTGCTTTACGCAAAGAGGATTTCTTGCAATGACGCAGCCACGTTTCTCCCTTATTTACCAAAGGTGCTTTAGCAAGGGGGATCGCACGTGTGTTGTCCTGGCAGCGGGATTCTCCGTGAACGGAGCATCCATTTTCTGTGCCACGCGCCATCACGCCTGAGGGTGCGCTCTGTCACAGTCTTGGCTGACCAAGGACGGCTAATATCGACATGACGTGAGTCAGGCCGTTGAACAGGCAGCATATCGACACAATTCTCAGAACATCCAGGCGAACAAAGGAAACTCTCGTGCAAACTAAGAATCTGGGCATCAGCAGCAAGTTGGTACACGCGGGTCACAGGACCGACGCGACGGGATCGGTAAATGTCCCCATTTATCAGACCTCCACCTTTGCGTTCCGGAACGCAGCGCATGGCGCAGCGCTGTTCTCTGGTGAGGAGGACGGCTTCATCTACACTCGCATCGGCAATCCAACGGTCCGCGCCCTGGAGGACGCCGTAGCCGAATTGGAGAATGGTTGCGGTGGTATCGCCACCAGTTCCGGCATGGGGGCAGTCTGCACGGTCTATCTCGGTCTGCTCCATGCGGGCGCCCATGTCGTGAGTACAGCTTCCGTCTATGGCCCGACCCGCGGCCTCATGGAGAAAGATTTTTCACGCTTCGGAGTCGAGTCTACCTACGTCGATACTTGTGATCTGGCACAAGTTGAGAGGGCGATACGGCCCAACACCAAGCTCGTCTATATAGAGACCCCCGCAAATCCAACCATGCAAGTCACTGACATCGAAAAGGTCGCAGAGATCGCCCATAGAAATAAATGCCTGGTGGTTGTAGACAACACCTTTGCCAGTCCCTACCTGCAGCGGCCGCTCGACTTGGGGGCCGATGTGGTGCTTCACTCTGTGACCAAGTTCATCAACGGTCACTCCGACGTGGTAGGCGGAATCCTGGTAGCGAAGGAAATTGAGATCTACAAGCGCCTGCGTCGAATGATGGTGAACTCAGGCTGCAACATGGATCCTCACCAGGCCTTCCTGATATTTCGCGGTCTCAAAACGCTGGCCATCCGCATGGAACGGGCCCAAAAGAACGCGCTGGAGATTGCTCGCTGGCTCGAAGTGCAACCTGAGGTGCAAGCGGTTCGCTATATCGGGCTTGAGTCCCACCCGCAACACAAGCTGGCCAAACGACAAATGAAGGGATTTGGATCAATGATCAGCTTTGAACTCGAGGGCGGGATGGAGGCTGGGCGGCTGCTAATGGACAATGTCCGGCTCGCCGCCCTGGCGGTTTCACTCGGAGGTGTCGAGTCCCTCATCGAGCATCCGGCATCGATGACCCACGCGAGCATTTCCCCAGAAGATCGGCGACGGTCGGGGTTCAGCGACGGTCTAGTGCGCTATTCCGTGGGGATTGAGGACGTAGAGGACCTGATCGCCGATCTTCGCCAGGCTCTCGACGCTGTGTCAGCCGCCAGCTCAGTCCAGCAGCCTGGAGATCGCAGGCTGGAAGCCGCTGCTATTTCACGTTAGAAGCGGGCTTACGCGCGCCCGTCACCGGTAAAGCGGCGCGCGATTGCCCAGCAAGATCCTTGGGCCGACACCCGTTGCGCTGTGCAGGCAGGGTGACGAACCGGCAGAGTGATCGCCGCGAGGTTTCCTCATTCCCACTCAATTGTGCCCGGCGGCTTGCTGGTAACGTCGTACACCACGCGGTTGATTCCCTTCACCTCGTTCACGATACGGCTGGAGATGCTTTTCAGCACCTCGTGCGGCAGCGGGACCCAATCAGCTGTCATGCCATCTTCGGAATGTACGGCGCGAACGGCGCAGGTGTAGGCGTAGGTGCGCATGTCACCCATCACTCCTACCGACATCACCGGAAGCAACACGGCAAACGACTGCCAGACCTTGTTATATAAGCCCGCCTTCTTGATCTCGGTGACGACGATGTCGTCCGCGTCCTGGAGCAGCGCAACCCGCTCGGGAGTGACCTCTCCCAGGATGCGCACCGCCAGTCCGGGCCCGGGGAACGGCTGCCGCAGCAAGAGTTCTTCCGGCATGCCGAGGTCGCGGCCGATTTTCCGCACCTCGTCCTTGAACAGGTCCTTCAACGGCTCGATCAGCTTGAGCTTCATCTTCTCCGGAAGGCCGCCGACGTTGTGATGGCTCTTAATGGTCTGCGACGGCCCGCGCACCGAGCGCGACTCGATCACGTCAGGATAAAGCGTTCCCTGTACCAGCCACTCCACCTTGCCATGCATCTGCTCGATGCGATGGGCCTCGGCTTCAAACACTGCGATAAATTCGTTGCCTATGATCTTGCGTTTCTGCTCCGGCTCGGTGACGCCTGCCAGCCTCGTCAGGAAGCGTTCGCTGGCGTCGACGGCATCAATGTTGAGGCCCAGCTTGTCACGCAGGTTTTTCTGCACGCTCAGGAACTCGTTTTTTCGCAGCACACCATTGTTAACGAAGATGCAGGTCAGTTGATCGCCGATCGCGCGATGCACCAGTTCGGCCGCAACGGAGGAATCGACGCCGCCGGACAGACCGCAAATCACGCGGCCCTTACCGACGGTTTGCCGAACGCTGGTTACGGTCTCATCGATGAAACTTTGCGGCGTCCAGTTGGGTTTGAGGCCGCAGATCTCGAAGACGAAGTTGCGCAGGATCTCAGTGCCCTGCGGTGTGTGATGCACTTCAGGATGGAATTGTACGGCGTACCACTTCTTCGCAGGGTACTGGATGGCGGCGACCGCATTCGATGTAGTGGCGATCAACTCGAAGCCGGGTGGAAGTTCCAATGCTTCGTCCCCGTGCGACATCCACACCGCCACCGGACCTCGCAAGCTCTTAAAGAGCGGAGATTCGTTGCTCAGCAGCTCAACCTGGGCATGACCGTACTCGCGCTTGTCGGCGGCGCGCACTTTGCCGCCCAGCTTGTACACCATGAACTGCAGGCCGTAGCAGATGCCCAGCACGGGCAGGCCGAGATGCAGCACTTGCTCGTCGGCAGGGGGGGCGTCGGGGTCATAGACGGACGACGGGCCGCCCGAAAGCACGATGCCCGCGGGACGATACTTCTTGATTTCGTCGAGCGAGGCGGTGCAGGGGAGAACGACGGAGTAGATGTTGAGTTCGCGGATGCGGCGGGCGATGAGTTGCGAATATTGCGCGCCGAAGTCGAGGACGACGATCGATTGCGTTTCCACCATCTAATTTGCCAGAGAAACCCGAGCGGTGTAAAGCGGAGCTGTGGTCTGCGGTCGCCGCGGGCACGGCAACCACACGCCCGCTCTCGCCAAACAACGTTTGCTGCTCAGCGGACTCTCTACACTACCAATATTCCCGAGTAGATCGCCATGCCTACCACAGCATCCATTCCCATCCGGCCGAGCTTATCAATTTCTTCCAGGCGACCAATTCCTCCGCCCACGATCAACCGGCGCGAAGTTTTCTGCCCCAGGTCACGAATGACATCCATCGGAATCCCCTTCAGCGATCCTTCGCCATCGATGTGCGTGTAACGGAAGGCGCAACAGAACGGCCCGGGATGCCGCATCAGCACTTCAGGTTGTGTAAAAAGCGAGAGGGTGTAAGTTGGCTTTGCCTAGCAAGCCATTCCTGGAATGGACAATCCGCACCCTCTCCGTATTTACACAAGCAGCTTGACATCGCCTTTCGGGGACTCGACACGAACGGTCCTCGTAGCGGACAGGAGCCCCGGCCCGGAAGAACTGCTTGACTTTGTCACGATTACAGTCATAATGGCCGCTCATTAAATTCAAGATGCTTGCCGCGGTACGGTGCACCAGCCCGTTCGCCGCAGCGATAGGAAACAGGGTATTTTGGGGGCGAGGAATGGTTAGTCCACGAACTCATCCAGGAATTGCAGGCGGCGTCGAAGTACAGGAGAGTTCCTGGCTGGTCGATGCCCGGAAGAGGAGAAAAATGCAATGACCAGTTCAACTGCGCCAGACACGACGGAAACAACCGGAGCCGGCAGGGCAGGTGACCCTTGCGTCATGGTGATCTTCGGTGGTGCTGGCGACCTCACCAAGCGAAAATTGCTTCCTGCGCTCTACAATCTCGCAACGGAAAATCTGCTGTCGCGTGAGTTTGCGATTGTAGCTCTGGCCCGCGAGCCCATGAACACGGAACAGTTCCGCGATAAGTTCAGACAGGACATCAAACAGTTTGCCACCGGCGCGCTGTCGGACGATTTGACCGAGTGGTTCGTGCGGCGCCTCTATTACCTTTCGGGGGACTTTGGCGATGCCGGCTCTTATGTCAAGTTGAAAGAGGCGTTGCAGCAAGCCGACAAGGAACATGGCACGCGCGGCAACTATTTCTATTACATGGCCACTGCGTCTACCTTCTTCGCTCCCATCGTGCAGCAATTAGGGGCCGCGAATCTGGTAGCCGAAGAAGACGGCAAGTGGCGTCGTGTGGTGGTGGAAAAGCCTTTCGGCCGCGATCTGGAGTCGGCCTGCACTCTGAATAGCCAACTTCTCCAGATCCTGAATGAAAGCCAGATCTATCGCATCGATCATTACCTGGGCAAGGAAACCGTCCAGAACATCCTCGCCTTTCGCTTCGCCAACGGTATCTTTGAGCCGATTTGGAACCGGCGTTACATCGATCATGTGCAGATTACGGTGGGCGAAACCGTGGGCGTGGAGCAGCGCGGCGATTATTACGACCAGTCAGGCACCTTGCGGGACATGGTGCCCAACCACATCTTCCAATTGATTTCCCTGACCGCGATGGAACCGCCGATTTCGTTCCATGCCGACGCAGTACGTGACGAGCAGGCCAAGATCCTTCACGCAATTCAGCCGCTCAGTTCGGAAGAGGTGCTCACCCGCGCCGTGCGTGGACAGTATGGCGAGGGCCAGGAGCAGGGGAAAGTAATGCCAGCCTATCGCTCCGAATTTAAAGTCCCGCCGGACTCCGCCACCGAGACTTTTGTCGCCATGAAAGTTCAGATCGACAACTGGCGCTGGGCGGACGTGCCATTTTATCTGCGGACCGGCAAACGGCTGCCCTCGAGGCACACCGAAGTAGCGATCCAATTTCGCAGGGCGCCGTTCGTCCTTTTCCGCGATACAGGAGTGGAACGCCTTGCACCTAATTTCCTCGTCCTCAACATTCAGCCCGAAGAAGGCATCTCTCTGAGCTTCGGCGCGAAAATGCCGGGACCAATTATGCGACTCGGAACCGTGGACATGAACTTTGCCTACTCCGACTACTTTGGGGGCACCGCGAACACGGGTTACGAGCGGCTGCTGCATGACTGCATGATCGGAGACGCCACTTTGTTTCAACGCGCCGACATGGTCGAAGCCGGATGGAGTGTGGTTACTCCTATTCTGGATTTGTGGAAGGCCCTGCGACCCCGCAACTTCCCCAACTATCCGGCGGGGACCTGGGGACCGAAGGAATCGGATGAAATGCTGGCTCGCGATGGCCGCAGGTGGCGGATGAACAGCCATGATACCTTGCGGTCGAAGCCGCCGGCGGGGGGTTCGTGAAACGTCGCCGCGTCAGGCTCAATTAGAGTGACCCTGAACTGAAGTGTGGAGGGCACTTCTGTTTTGCAACTGAAATTTTGGGGAGTCCGTGGTTCTATACCGACCCCTCTACCGAGCCATCTTGGCTTCGGGGGGAACACTACATGTGTGGAAGTGCGCTCCTCCGAAGGCCTGGTCATCATCGACGCCGGAACCGGCGCTCGCGAACTGGGCAGGTGCCTGCAGGCTGAGTTGGGCAATCCCAGTCTTGAGTTGCACTTCCTGATGACCCATTTTCACTGGGACCACATACAGGGCTTGCCCTACTTTGCTCCACTCTACTCGCCGGGCACTGACATTACGTTTCATTCCAGCCGTACCCCCAGAAATCTACGGAGGATTCTGGAGGGGCAGATGTCAGATCCGTACTACCCGATTGCCCTCGATTATCCGCCCTCAAAGAAAACCTTTGTGGACATCGGACGCGATCCGTTTCGTCACTTTGGAATTACCGCCCGCCCGTTTCCGCTCAATCACCCCCAGGGCGCGACCGGATACCGGATCGAGGCGGAAGGCGCAGTCATTACCCATGCCAGCGATCTGGAGCACGGACATGACAAGCTCGACAAGACGTTGCGCGAGTATGCCCAGAATGCCGATATCTTGATTTATGACGCGCAGTTCACGCCTGAAGAATATGTCTCCCAAAAGGGCTGGGGTCATAGCACCTGGCTGGAGGCTACCAACGTCGCGCGCGACTGCAACGTCGGCCGGCTCATCCTCTTCCACCTCGACCCCCGCCATGACGATGAGCGCATGGAAGCCATCTTGCGCGAGGCCCGCACCCACTTCGAAAACACCGATGTGGCCCGGGAAGGATGGGAGATCTCGTTGTAGCTCGGAACCTGCACCCGATTGGAAGATCCACCTCCCGTAATTTTTTTGTTTTGATTTGGCTGGGTTGGTGAGAAGATCATCAGCGGATTTTTCCACCAACTAATGCAAACGGGGCTTGCGCCACCATGCAGGAGTATTGGCGCTGAGGGCGAGCCGTGGTTCGAAGCCATTTCTGCCAAGCGCGCGCTTTGCGTTGTCCGTATCTGCTCGTCATTCTTGTGTCTGCACTCTGCTACGGGGGCGTTGGGCAGGAAGCGCAGCGCATTCCGAGGCAGCACCCTCGTGGCGCGGCCCTGTTGGGTACGGTCAACGACCAATACGGAAATGCGGTTTTCGGCGCCACGGTGAGTGCCACCAACCTCACTAGCAATCAGCGGTTCAACGCAGCCACCAACGGCGAAGGCATCTTCCGTCTGATGGATCTTCCGCCTGGCGAGTACCAGGTCTTGATTGATGCCGAAGGAGCAAAGTCCACGCCCCAGTCGCTGACGCTGGCGGATGGACAGATACACGCGGTGAGCGTCCGCGTGGTAGTGGCAGAAAACCCCTACCGCGCCCTCAACCCTCCAAGCGGATTGCCTGGCCCTCCCCGTGGCCCGGCAATTCCAGCGCCTTACTCGTCTAGTGTGTATCCCGGCCTGCGCAATCCTCAAACCGGCGAAGTGGCAATGCTTTCGCCCGAGGTTGTGCCTACTGACGAACAGAATTTTGCTCTCGAACCCTATCGCTGGACGGTGGCGATGCCCGCGTGGCAACGCTACCCGCGCGAACCAGGCGATTACCCCTATGTCAAGGGACATTGGTACGATCCGTTTAATCGCAACCGATGGAAAGGCGACTACCCGGTCTTCGGGCAAGATTGGTTCTTCAACTTCACTGGCACGAGTTTTACCGGCTTCGATCTGCGGCGTTTGCCCGTTCCCAGCGGCCTGGGTTCGGAACGGCCGAATAGCGCGCCCTTCTTCGGGCACGACGAACAAGCGTTTCTTGGCCAGACATTCCTCTTCTCTTTCGATCTGTTTCGTGGCGACACTACCTTCAAACCAATCGATTTCCAGGTGCACTTCACGCCCGCGGTCAACCTGAATTTCCTCCAGACGCAGGAGCGCGGTCTGGTCAACGTCAACGTTGAGGCGGGCACAAACCGCTTTGACACTCACGTCGGCTTGCAGGAAGGCTTCTTCGAGCTGAAGGTCCACGACCTGAGCCCGAACTTCGATTTCGTATCCATCCGCGCCGGCATTCAGGAGTTCAACAGCGACTTCCGCGGCTTCATCTTTGTCGATGAGCAACCCGGAGTCCGCGTCTTCGGAAATCTGCGCTCCAATCGCATCAACTACAATCTGGCGTACTTTTACATGCTGGAGAAAGATACCAATAGCGGCCTCAACACCTTCCAGCCTCGTGAACAGCAGGTGGAAGTCGCCAACGTCTACGTCCAGGATTTCCTGGCCAAGGGCTATACCACCGAATTCAGCTTCCTGGCCAACCAGGACAATCCTTCCATCCACTTCGACACCAACGGATTCCTGGTTCGTCCCGCGCCCATCGGCGGAGTGGTGATCGAAAATGGAATTCCCAAGCCACACGAGATTCGCGCCTATTACCTGGGATGGACGGGCAACGGCCACATCAAGCGTCTCAACATCAGCAACGCCTTCTACCAAGCGCTGGGGACTGACAGCTTCAACACGATTGCAGACCGTCCCGTTGACATCAATGCACAGTTCGGCGCGCTGGAGCTTTCCATCGACAAAGACTGGCTGCGCTTCCGCGGCGCCGTTATCTACGCATCCGGTGATAGCTCGACCCGTTTCGGTTCGTCCCGCACCGGCACCGCAACCGGCTTCGATTCAATCGTGGACAACCAGCACTTCGCCGGTACGTCGTTCAGTTTCTTCGACCGCGAAGGGATTCCGCTCAGCAGCACTGGCGTCGCTCTGGTCACCCCATTCAGCTTCCTGCCTGACCTCCGGTCCAGCAAAGAGGAAGGCCAGGCGAATTTCGTCAATCCCGGCTTGCGCCTCTACAACGTGGGAGTTGACGCCGACCTCACTCCCAAGTTGCGCGGCTTCGTGAATGCCAGCTACTTGCAGTTCGACCATACCCAGCCGTTGCAGTTGGTGCTGTTCCAGCCTTCCATTCACCGCACCATTGGATGGGACTTCGGGATGGGGGTCAACTATCGCCCTCCTCTTTCTGAAAACATTGTCCTGACCACGGGTATTTCCGCTCTCGTTCCAGGTGCGGGCTATACCGACGTTTATAACGCTCGTACGCTGTTGTCCGGCTTTGCCGGATTGCGCTTCCAGTTCTAGAGGAACCATTTGTCGCTTAAAGAACCAACCCGGTTGCGACTTTCGCTAATCAAGCTGGCAACATTTCTGGCCAGCCTCGCGCTC
This sequence comes from uncultured Acidobacteriaceae bacterium, assembly GCA_963791975.1. Lineage (GTDB taxonomy): Bacteria > Acidobacteriota > Terriglobia > Terriglobales > Acidobacteriaceae > Bog-257. Next base: position 742,846 of record CAWBUJ010000003.1, read on the forward strand.
GTTGTCGCCATGTATGGACGCATGGTTGGGCCTGCCAACGCCCAACAGGCCTCAGCTTCCCAAGCGGCCCCGACCGGCAACGCGGATCAGCGCACCCAGCTTCTGTTGATGGAAAGCCAGGAAGAAGCCGACCAGAAATCTGCCGGCTGCAAGAGTTGCCACACCAAGTCCGACAGTGCAACGATGCATTCGTCTCCTGCGGTGCGCCTCGGATGCACCGACTGTCACGGCGGCAACGAGAAAATCTTCGCCCAAGCGCAATCCTCGCCGCAGTCGCCGGAATACATCGCAGCCAAGAACCAGGCCCATCCGCAACCGCATGTGCTCAGCAACAGTCCCGGTGGAGCGCTGCCGGTCCGCGCCTACACCGCATGGCTTCGCGAGGACCCGGTTTACATACGCTTTATCAATCCCGGCGATCTGCGCATCGCCGAGCGAACGTGCGGTCGCTCCGGATGTCACCTCTCCGAGCTGCAAAAGGTGCGCACCGGCATGATGGCCCACGGCGCCATGCTGTGGGGTGCGGCCATGTACAACAACGGCGCCTTTCCGCTGAAGAACCCGCACTTCGGCGAAAGCTACTCCGAGAACGGCGAACCGCAGCGCCTCATAAGTGTGCCGCCTCCAACGCCGGAGGAAACCCGCACCAAAGGAGTGCTTCCCTATCTCCAGCCCTTGGAGCGTTGGGAGATTTCGCAGCCCGGCAACGTGCTGCGCGTCTTTGAGCGCGGTGGCACCGAGAAGGCCGAAATCGGAAATCCCGTGCTGGACGAGGATCCCGGCAAACCCGACGTCAAGCTAAGCGACCGCGGTTTTGGGACCAAACTTCGCACCGACCCGGTCTTTCTCGGCCTGCAAAAAACACGCTTGCTCGATCCTATTTTGTACATGCCCGGCACTAACGACCAGCCCGGCGATTATCGCAACAGCGGCTGCAGCGCCTGTCACGTGATTTTTGCCAACGACCGCTCGCCAGCGCATTCCGGACCCTACGCGCAGTACGGACACTCGGGATTCAGCGCCACCGTCGATCCAACTATTCCGAAAGAACAGTCCGGGCACGCGATCAAACATCAGTTCACCCGCGGAATCCCGTCGAGCCAGTGCATGGTTTGCCACATGCACCCGGGCACGAACATGGTCACGACCTACTTCGGCTACACCTGGTGGGACAACGAAGTGGATGCCGAGCGGATGTATCCCACCAAGCAGCACAATCCCACTCCCCAGGAACAGCAGACCGTTGCCCTGCGCAATCCGCAAGGGGCCGCTCCGCGCGGCCTCTGGGCCAGCGTTCCATTTCTGTCGAATACCGGCAGCCCGGAATTTCTGGCCACGCTGAAGTCCACCCAGTTTGCCGACTTTCACGGTCATGGCTGGAACTACCGCGCGGTGTACAAACGCGATCTTCACGGCGAGATGCTCGACAAGGACGGAAAGCCCATCTCTCCCGACGATCCCGACAAGTTCAAGAAGGCGGTGCATCTCCAGGACATTCACCTGGAGAAAGGCATGCATTGCGTCGATTGTCACTTCGCCCAGGACAATCACGGCAACGGGCGCCTTTACGGCGAGACGCGCAACGCGGTCGAGATTGACTGCATCGACTGTCACGGCAGCATTCAAGCCCGCACCAACCTGAAGACCTCCGGCCCGGCAGCGCCCGAGGGCGGCACCAACCTCCAGTTGCTGCGAACTCCTTTTGGAGACCGGCGCTTTTACTGGAACGACGGCCGGCTTTATCAGCGCTCCATGCTGGAGCAGAAAACGCAGTGGGAAGTGAAACAGGTGCTCGACAGCATCACTCCCGGCAATCCCAACTACAACGAGAAAGCGCGCTACGCCAAGACGGTCCGCAACGACGGCAAGACCTGGGGAACGGCCGCCGACGACGCTGCGAATCCGCTGGCCCACAGCAACAAGAGCATGACGTGCTATAGCTGCCACTCGGCGTGGATTCCCACTTGCTTTGGCTGCCATCTGGAAATGGCGGCCAATCGCAAGATGCCCATGCTGCACAACGAAGGCATCACCACGCGCAACTGGACCTCGTACAGCTTCCAGATCCTGCGTGACGACATTTACATGCTGGGCATCGATGGCACCGTCACCGGACATCGAGTCGCGCCGGTGCGCTCGGCCTGCGCCGTTCTTGTCAGCTCGCAGAACTCGGACCGCGACTGGCTCTACTACCAGCAGCAGACCGTCTCTGCCGAAGGCTACAGCGGACAGGCTTTCAGTCCGTTTGTCCCGCACACTGTCCGCACCAAGGAGACGAAGACCTGCACCGATTGCCATGTCTCCTCCAAAGAAGACAACAATGCGTGGCTGGCGCATGTGCTGATCCAGGGCACAGGCTTCATGAATTTCATGGGCCGTTACATTTACGTCGCCAACGGAAAAGAGGGCTATCACGCGGTCGCCGTTGCCGAGCACTCCGAACCGCCGGCCATTCTGGGCAGCGACTTCCAGAAGATCGTTTATCCCTCCGATTACGAGCAACTCCTCAAGAACAACCGCGAACTGAAAGAGGCCTATCACCACGACGGCGATGTCCTCGATCTGCAGGCGCGCGGCGAGTACCTTTACGCCGCGATGGGAGCGGGAGGCGTGCGCATCTTCGACATTGCCAACCTTGACGACAAGGACTTCTCCGAGAGAATGACCACCGCGCCGGTTTCGCCGCTGGGCCAGAAGTTCTACCTCAAGACGAAATACGCCCAGTCGATCGCTTCGCCCACCACGCTCGGCGTCGATCCGTTGCGCACGCAGAACCCCGAGAACGAGGAGCAGCCCATGCTTCCTTCTCACCTGTTCTACGGGTTCCTTTACGTCGCCGACAAATACGAAGGACTGGTCATCGTGGGCGATCCGAATCTGAAAGCCAAAAGCCCCGGCGTGGGCACTCTTCTCGACGGCAATCCCAGCAATAACTTTCTGCAACGCGCGCTGGCTTTCAATCCTGATGGCGCTTTGAACGGTGCGCGCCGCATTGGGTTCGTCGGCACCTACGGCTACATTCTTTGCGATCGCGGCCTGGTGGTGGTTGACCTCAGCAATCCGCTCCAGCCCAGGATCGTCTCCGAACTCGGCGCTCCTTATCTGCTCGAACCTCGTGCCATCGGCGTGCAGTTCCGCTATGCATTCGTGGTCGACAGCGCCGGAATGAAAGTCTTGGATATCACCGATCCCTCACATCCGGTGCCGGTGCAGGGCGCCTGGGTACCGCTGCCGGACGCGCGCAATATCTACGTCGCCCGCACCTACGCTTACATCTCCGCCGGCAAGGACGGAATTGCCATCGTCAACGTGGAAGAGCCGGAACACCCGCAGCTCGACCAGATGTTCAACGCCGGCGGCAAGCTGAACGACACCAACGACATCAAGATCGGCATGGTCAGCTCCAGCCAGTTCGCGTTTGTGGCCGACGGCCGCAACGGACTGCAAGTGGTCCAGTTGTTCTCGCCGCAAACCACGCCCTACTTCTACGGCTTCGCTCCCAAGCCGGTGCCCCAACTCATCGCCAGCTATCGCACCAGGGAACCCGCGCTGGCCATCTCCCGTGGCATCGATCGCGATCGCGCCGTGGACGAGATGGGTAATCAACTCACCGTCTTCGGCCGCCGCGGCTCGCGTCCCTTCAACTACGAGGAGATGAAACGGCTGTACCTGCGCAACGGCCAGCTCTTCACCGTGACCAACGAGCCGCCCGGTCCGCCGACGGAACCGCCCAAGCAGGAGAGCACGGAGGAATCGCCAAAGCCGGAAAGCAAGCCCGAGAACGGATCGGGCCAGCAGAATAATTCGCGTTAGAAACCGGTCGAAGGAACCTGTTTTCGGCAACTGACTACCGACTACTGGCTACTGGCTTCCTGTGTTAACTATCCCCTAACCTCTAGCCTCTAATCCCTGCTTTTCCCATTCCGGGACGACCTATTATCCAGATGATAACTCCCCCTCCCCCCTCCCTGTTCTTTAGAATCATGCGATTACAAACTTTTTCCCGGCAAACGATTGAGCGCCAATCGTTTACAAGCAACTGCTTTATTTGCGTCACTTACCGGCATGAATTGCCGTCGGACCAGGGGATCGTCGGGAACCTCCCAGTACCAACCAGTTATCAGAACTTTGCATTCTTGCCCCTGGCAACTAACCCCTGACCCCTGCCTTTTCCGCCCGCACATTGAGTGCGGCCTGCGTAGACACAAAAACGCCTCCTCGCACTTCGGTGATACTCCGTCGGCAGGTTCATGGACAAGGACGCAGGTCACGGTTGCTTGTGATGTGGCGGGTGGGCCGCCCGCCGCCTCACGGACGGCAGAGTCCTGCTGACAGGCGGCTATCCGAACAATGCCGGGCCACGGCAGAGACGTGGATTTATCGGCCCATAAGAGTCCTGCGGATTTGACAATTTCAGCCTATCCGCTATGCTGAAAGCATGGCTATCAGAAATTCAGCACCAGCGGCTGCCGTGAGCCGGATCGGCCAGCGACGCCAGGTGGTAATACCGAAAGTAGTATTCGAGGCTCTCCAGCTTCAGGAGGGCGATTTTCTGGAGATGTCCGTTGAACGGGGACGCCTCGCAATCCAGCCCAAGCGATTAGTGGATGTGGACGATGTTCTCACAAAAACCGAGGCGGCAAAGGTGCGTCGGGGCGAAGCCCAACTAAAGGCCGGCCGCTCAAAGCCGTGGCGGACGGTAAAACATGACTTGGGCAGTTGAGCTTTCCGCGGCTGCCGAGAAGCACCTTAAACGACTGCCCCGCGACCGGTGGAAAGCAGAGGAAGCGCAAAGTCGCATACGCGGCCAGCCCGGAGGGCGAAACTGATCAGCCCAGCGCGGAAGCGCTGGGTAAAGCGACCCCCAATTAGATTGGAGCCCCTTCAGGGGCGGCACGCTCCCAGCGCCTTGAGCAAAATCATGTGCCGTCCCCGAGGTGTCTGTGTCATAACTCGTGCCGCCGCTCCGCGGCTCGGTCTATCTCCCACTTGACCGCGGGCTTACGCCCGCGGCTAACACAAATGTCGCCGCTGCGCGGCTGATTCAAGGCGAATCTCGCACGATTGTTCCACAGCATCACTTTGATTCGAGCTATGACACAGACTCCCGAGGGACTGTGGCCCATCGTGAGCCTTTACCCAGGGCTTCCGCCTTGGGCTAATTTTGTTCAACCCGGATGTTTGCCGCTTGCAACATGGCGAGGAATTCTTGCTCAAACGAACGCGTTCGATGATGGGCTGGCTGGTTGGCAATATATGTCTTGACGCGTCCTAGCTGCGACGGGCTGACGCTGAATGCCCCGTAGCCTTCCTGCCAGGCGAAGAAGCGGTCGGTTTCACGCATCCATCGACTGGAGTTCGCCTTCAAGGTTCGCACCGCGTCCGACAGAGCCATATCCGACGGGAGTGCCACCAGCATGTGGACGTGGTTTTCCGTGCCGCCGACGGCGAGCGTCTGCATGCCGTGGTTGCGCGCGATCCCCGCAAGGTAGTTCCATAACTGGGATTGATTGCGGATAAGTTGAGTTCGTTGTTTGGTGCTGAAGACGACGTGGAAGACGGAACTGACGTAGCTATGGGGCATGCGTGCCGCCCCTGAAGGGGCTCGGCTCTTAATTAAAATCGCCTACCCAGCGCTTCCGCGCCGGGCTAATTAGTGTCGTCCCGCAAGGCGGGACTTACAGCTTGCATCGTAATCGCGAGCGCCCTGAAGAAAAGCAGATCCCTCGACTTCGTTCGCCGGGCTCACTCCGCTCGGGATGACAGAAGTGGAAAATGATAGGACGTCCAAACGCAACCCACGCGGGTCATCCTGAACTGGCTCAGGCGGCATTAACTGGTTATCCAGCGTTGCACGCTTGATGATGCCCTCTACTTCTTCGAGGTCAGCGTTGTGAGGTCGAACTTGCCTTTGGTCCGCTGCTCCTTGCGCCAGTCGTGGTAGCTGTGGCACTCGTAGCAACGGCCTTCGGCGGCGTTGTCCATGGCGCCGCCGTCCTTGTGGCAGCGGCGGCAGGTGTCGATGCCCGGCAGGTTCACGTCTGAGGTGAGCTTGCTCTCGTGTATGCGCGAGTGGCAGGACTCGCAGGTCATCATGCGATGGCCCTGGTGGTCGAAGTCGGAGTTGGGGAGCCAGCGCGCCGGAATGATCGCTTTGACGGTGGTGGGAATCGTGTCCGGCTCGCCGGTCGTCTGCTCGTGGCAAACCTTGCAGTCCTTCTTCCACAGCAGCCGTTCGGCCAGCTCGATGCGCTGCGCTGTCCAGTTCGCGGGCGTGGTCGGTTGCGCGGGCAGGGTGAGGTAATCGCGCGTGGGTCGCAGGAAGTTTCGGGTCATTTCGATCTGGTCGCTGTATCCGGTATCAATTGGTTTGTGAATGAGCTCAGGATGTTCCTTCACCAATTGCCTGATTTTTTCCTCGACAAAGGCGCGGGTCTTGGCGGTATCTCCGTGGGGCGCGGGCTCGGCGATCAGCGGGTCAAACTGGAGCGTGTGGCAGGCGGCGCACTGGTTGACGTACTTCATGGGCTGCATGTAAGGTCCGGCGCCGGTTTCGGTGAACCGCTTGTTCTGCTCCTGCGACTCCGCCGCCGGCACCAGCACCGGCTGCTGGCTGGCCGGTTGCACCATCGCCACCGAATACGGCCACGGCTGGTTGACGCCGGTCGGCCGATGACAATCGCTGCACTGCATCTGCACCGGCCCGTTGGGTCCGCGCAATGTGGGTTGCAGATGAGCATGATGGTTCAGATTGATGGTGCCGGGATCGAAGTGGCGGCGCACCGGAAGGAATTCCGGATGATGGTGCTGGAAGCCGGAGACGTGCGGATCGAACTTGAGCTCGCCGTTCTTGACGCGCAGATCGCCATGACACTGAGCGCAGGCGGCGTCGGTGGTGTGCGCCATCCTGAATTTGCCCTTGTGCTCCAGATGGCATGAGGTGCACGTCGGCGTGAAGGTCTGCTGCGCATGGTGGAGGGGAGCGTTATGACAGGCCAGACATGCCTGGTCCGAGACTGTGGCGCTATAGCTCGCGCCCCGCACGTGGCACAGATTGCAGTTCTGGCCGAAAACTGCGTGCGATGAGGACACTGGGCCGCTGCTATAGACCACGCGATTGCCCGAAACTTTTTCGCCAAGCAGCCAGCCAGCGGCCAGCAGAGGAACCACGATGGCGAGCCAGAACCGCCAACGGCGAAATCCACGCAGCTCCTTGAAGTACTGGAGGTTGATGCGCTTGGCGAGCTTCTTGGCGGTTCGGACTCGTGGCACGGGTCAGTACCTCAGAGCGACGACTGCGTGAACAGCGCCCAACAGCAACAACGCATAAGACGCGGGTATGTGCACCAGCAGCCAACCGTGCAAGATGCGATGCAAGAACCGCTGGCGATCCAGTTCGCGTTTTTCCTCGCAGATATTCTCCAGATCGTCGAGGCGAGGCCAAAGGTCCTGTGGACACAAAACGCGGAACTGGCGGAACATCGCGGAAGTGTGTTCTTTGTCCGCCAGCACGCGGCCGCGGCCGCCGTCCTGGAGGAGATATGGCTTCATCTCGTCATCAAGGAAACTGCGCATTGTCTTGGCAAAGCCTTCATCGGCGCCGAGCGCGGAAGCGAAGGTAAGGCCGCCCATGGTTCCGGCAGCCGCGGCTTCGGAGCGCTGCGCTTGATTGGCAAACTCCAGGTCGCCTTCCAGAGCGGAGCAGAGTTCGGCGCCGATGGTCGTCGCTTCCTCGTCAAGCTGCTGGCAAACGGAATCGATCTGCTCGTACACCGTCTCCATGGGCACGCGGGCCGTGATCACGCGGGGAATAAATTCCTGGAGAACTGCGCCCACGATGCCGCTGGCCACGACGATCATGAACAGCACCATCAGCGTGCGAGTCAGCGGAGCCGCGCCCAGGCTGAAGCCGGAATGAAACAGAATGAAGGGGAAGCTTAGCAATCCCAGCCAAAGATGACCGCGCATCCAGGTGGCCGCACGGCCCACGCGCCACACCGGAACCTTCTTGCGCGCGCCCAGAAGACCGGCAAACAACATCATCGCGGAACCGAGGCTGCCATAAATGATTCCGGTTGCGCTGCCGCCCTGCGGCCCACGAACCGACAAGGCGTACGGAATGTAAAACGCAGTGCCCAACGCGAGCGCTACAACGCAGGCGATGATCCAGGGCCGATGTGTGGAATCGATGAGCACCTATCCGCCCTTCTTCAAGGTGATGGTTTCACGCGCTGAGAGATCGGCGAAAAACTCACGCGGGTTGACGCGGTGCGCTGCGTCGTGCGGACAGGCATAAACGCAGCTCGGCTCGTCGTAATCGAGGCAGAGATTGCAGGCGGTCGCCTTGTTCTGCACCTTCGCCACCTTGCGCCCGGGCTGGGAGAGGTCTTCCACCTGAACCTGGAAGGGATGCATGTTGATGTTCCCGTATGGGCAGTTGCTGGCGCACAATCCGCATCCGATGCACCAGTCCTCGATGACCATCTCCAGACTGTTCTTGCGGCGGATAGACCCGACGGGACATCCGACCATGCACAGCGGGTCTTTGCACTGCCGGCAGGAGGTCGCGACCAGATACTTGTCGAGTCGTAAGCCATCGCGAATAAGCCGGCTGACGCCATCGTGCGCGTCCGCACAGGCCCGTACGCACTGATCGCATCGGGTGCAGCGTTCCAGATCGAGTACCAGCAGGCTTTGCGCATCCATCAGCCCCTGCGCCAGGAAGGAGTCGATCGGAGCGCTGCGGATCATCGCCAGCCGACCGCGGTTCTCCTCTGTGCGCTGTTGCGCCAGCTCCAGCAGACCCCGCTTCACCTCGGGGAATTGCTCGATCATGAGGTGAAAGTCGTCGGCAGAAATACGGACCGCCTCGACATGGTCCAGCGCGGTGCAAGTCGCGGTGTAAGTGCCATCGCCCAACAACGACATCTCACCCAGAACTCCCGAGCGACCGATGTATCCCAGGACCAGGTCGCCGCCTGGATGGTGCTGCGATACTTTGACGAACCCGATGCGTACCAGGAAAAAGCTATCCGACAAGTCCCCTTCGTGGCAGAGGGCCTGTCCCGGGTGTATAGCGGCGCAGCTCAACCCGGTCCCGCAGATAGTTAATGAAGTCTGGAGTAAGGGTGGCGAAGAACGAGATGCTGCGCAGGTGGTCTTCCAGAGCGCGCTTGCGGTAGTTGAGCTCCAGTCTTTCGCGAAATGTCTTGTTGCGTTGCAGGATGTCGAGCACATTGCGCAACATCTCCAGCATGGTGCAATCCGTCTTGGCGCGAACCGTCGCCGAGCGCGGATAAAAGCTCATGCAAGTCATTTCGCCGAACAAGTCCCCCGCCACCAACTCGGCAATGGGGCTGTCGTAGGGCAAATCGACCGGAGCATCGATCGGTATAAAGGAGCGTTCGCCGCGCGTCTCTCGCGTTTGCGCGCGGCCGCTAAGACTCGACTTCAGTCGCTTGAAGAAGCCTCCCTGCTCCGCTTTGGTGGAGACATGCGCAATCGGGCTGGCGAGGTAGACCTCGCATGTGCCCTCCAGGATGTAAAACGCCGTGGAACCGTAATCCCCTTCGCGGCAGATGATCTCGCCGGCCTTGAAATGACGCTTGCTGACCGAGTTACTGTTCAGGCTGAGGAACGTTCCAGAAACGTTCTGGAACATGGCGATCTGCTTCAGCTCTTCTACCGGAACTGGATCGCCCTGAACTTCACCGCGGATTACCTTCTTGTTGACCAGCGCGCCGGTCGGGCAGGACACCATGCACTCGCCGCAACTGACGCACGTCGAGTTGCCCATGGGAAGGTTTTCGTCGAAGGCGATGCCTGCCTGGTACCCCTTGCCTCGCCGGGCCAGCACGAAATTGTGCCGGATCTCGCTGCATCCTCGCATGCAGCGTTCGCACAGGATGCAGGCGTCGTGATCGACGGCGATCGAGGCCGACGATTCATCATGGCCGCGAGGCGTCGGCAGGCCGGGAAAGCGTGAAGCGGCGAGGCCTTCATGATTGGCCAGACGCTCGAGTTCACAGTCATGCGTGGCCTTCTGCCGCTCGCAGGGAGTTGGATGGTCGGACATCAGCAACTCCAGCAGTGTGCGACGGACGCCTTCAACCTCAGGGGTGGCGGTCTTCACCACCATTCCCGGCTCAACCTGGCGCACGCACGACGCGGTATAAACCCGCTGACCGGCATCCACAACGCACAGCCGGCAGACGCCCACCGGCGTTTCATTCTGCTGATGGCAGAGCGTGGGAATGACGATTCCCGACAGACGTGCGGCATCGAAGATGGTGGTACCCGCCGGGACCACGACCTCCCGCTGATCGATGGTGAGCTTGACGTCGGGAACTGCTTTCGCCGTAGTCGACCCCGCCATTACGTCACCGCCACATTCTGGAAGCAGACGCCCGCCGAGCATCGCTTTCGATTCAGGTGGTCTTCAACAATCTCCGGAAAGTGCTTCATCACGGAGGTGATCGGGGCGTGCACAATCTGCCCCAGGCCGCATATGGAGGTCATGCGCATGGCCTCGAATAGTTCTTCGCATAATTCGCGATCGCCCGGCTTAGCTCCCTCGGAGGTCCAGCCGCTCAGGATGCTCACCAGCTTTTGCGAGCCGACGCGGCAAGGCACGCACTTGCCGCAGGACTCGTTGCGGAAAAATCGGACGGAATTCAACGCCATGTCGAGCATGCAACGATTGTCGGCGCACACCACAATCGCTCCCGAACCCACCATGGACCCGGCATCGGCGACCACCTTGAAGTCCAGCGGCAAGTCGAGCATGCTGGCCGGCAAATATCCCGAGGAAGGTCCGGAGGGCGCGAACCCGAGTAACGATCTGCCGTCGGGTACGCCGCCAGCATGGTGGAAGATGAGGTCGCGATACGAGATGCCCATCGGCACTTCGAATATTCCGGGACGCACCACGTCGCCGCTGATGCCGACAAACTTAAGGCCCACGGAGCCGTTGATGCCTTGCGACTTGTACCAGTCCACGCCGCGCGCCAGGATGGCGGCGGCAAACGTGAATGTCTCCACGTTGTTGATCACCGTGGGCATGTTCCACAAACCGTTGGTGCCGGGGAATGGCGGCTTATTGCGGGGCTCGGCGCGCTTGCCCTCCAGAGCTTCCAGCAAGGCACTCTCCTCGCCGCAAATGTAGCCTCCGGGACTGACATAGATCTCAAGGTCGAAGGTGCGGCCGCTTCCCAGGATGTTTTTCCCCAGAAAGCCTTCGCGGTAGCAGCGGTCAAGCTCCTCCTGAAGCACATCCTTGGGCTCTTCATACTCATGCCTGATGTAGAGGTAGCCCTTGGTTGCGCCCGTGACCAGCCCGGCCAGGATCATGCCTTCGATCACAAGATGCGGCAGGTGTTCCATGATGAAGCGGTCTTTTATGGTGCCGGGTTCGCTCTCATCGGCATTGCAGACGATATACTTCTGTTCGCCGGGAGCATTTCTCACAATCTCCCACTTCAAGCCCGTGGGAAAACCGGCGCCGCCCAGCCCCTTAAGGCCGCTGGCCTTCAGCGCAGCAATGGCTCCCAGATAGTCGCCTGTTTCCAACAACCGGCGCACTGCCTGGTATTCGCCTGCGCCGGGATAAGGATCGGTGGCCAGTTGCTGTTTGGCATGGTTCCCGCGCAACGGAGACTGGACTTGCCGAGAAGCGTGCCGCCGCCGCGGAGCAAGTCCAGCGACCTGTTCCGTCGCCATTCCCGCGTAGATGTGGTCATTGACGCAAAATGCCGGAGCATTATCGCAACGGCCGAGGCAGGAGACGCCGCGAATGGTAATTTCATCTTCCTTCTTGTTTCGAAAAGCCGCGCGAATAGAGGACTCCAGTTGCTCCGCCCCTCGCAGATGGCAGGTCATGTCGGAGCAGACTCGAACGTCAAGCTTGGGAGGGGCCGTCAGGCGGAAGTGCGGGTAGAAGCTGACCACCGCGTGGATCTGGCTGACCGGTATCTTCAGCCGCTGAGACATCCGGTGCAACTGTTCGACTGGGAGATAGCCGAACTCCTGCTGGATGGCTCTTAGCTCGTTAAACACCGCAGTCTCCTCGTGGGCGCTTTCCTTGCCAACACGACTCTGGGGAGCGTTCCAAAAAACGCTTCCACTTGCATTTCCCATGCTAAAGATGAGTGTCGCGGGATTTTATCGCAAGTGATATCGGCTGTCGAGAACCAAATACAAGTCTTCCCGATGGAGACTTCAGCAAATTTTCTCTCCCACTTTTTTCAAGATCGGTGTAGAGTACAAGCCCTATCCAGTTCCCAATTATTTTTGCGCGGCCAGGACGTAAGTTGTATGGAAGGGCGGACAACTATGCGTTTCAGGAACGTCATGCGAGTTGCCTGCGCCGTTTTCGCGGCGGCAGCGTTCTTGACCGTGCCCGGTAGTATGAGCTCCTCGCCTCAGCAGAGCGTTGCGCCTCCATCCAGCGGTGTTGGCAAATACAACGGTCCGGGCGGATGCGCCGCCAGCAGCTGCCACGGCAGTGTCAAGCCGAAGAACGTCACCCGGATCTGGCAGAATGAGTTCAGCATCTGGGCGGCCCAGGACAAACACTCACGCGCCTACAGCGTCCTCTCCAATCCCGTTTCCCTGCGGATGGGAAAAATTCTGAAGCTGGAGCAGCCCCCCGACAAGTCCGAGAAATGTCTGGTCTGCCATGCCCTGTACGTTCCACCGGAGATGCGTGCCACCACATTCCAACTGGATGACGGCGTGAGCTGCGAAAATTGTCATGGCCCGGCGGTGGGATGGCTGGGGCCGCATACCACTGAGGGTTGGCAGCACCTGTCAGCCGCAGAGAAGAGCAAGTACGGAATGTATGACACCCGCGACCTGACAATGCGTTCCGAAAAGTGCGTGACCTGTCATGTGGGCACGGCCGACAAGCAAGTGGACCATGAGATGATCGCCGCCGGCCACCCCGACCTTACGTTTGAGCTGGATTCGTTCAGCGCCGCGATGCCGAAGCATTGGAAGACGAACCGCCCGGAGGACTCGCCCTGGCTTGGGGTGCAAACCTGGGCCATCGGCGAAGCGGTGCAATTACGCGAGTCGCTCAACCGGCTCAGCCGCCGGGCCAGTGGGCCGCATTGGCCCGACTATGCCGAACTGGACTGCTTCGCCTGTCACCACTCCTTGACCAAGCCGGGCGATAGCTGGCGACTGACGACTGTGGACTATTACCAGGGACGGCGTCCCGGAGTGCCGGCGTGGAACGCCTCGCGGTATCTGGTGTTTCGCAACTTTGCAGCTATCGTCGATCCGCCGGATGCGCAGCGGATGGACAGCACGTTGGACCATCTGTCGGTGCTGATGGGCAAGTGGGCCAGTCCGCAGGAGATTTCAGCCACCGCGCTCGATGCTGCCGGTTCAGTCCAGCAGATCCTGCAAAAGATCGTAGCCCAGCGCTACGACCCCGACCTCACAGCGCGCATCATGCAGGGAATTGCCGGCAATGCTGGGACTATATCCGACGGCGGCGAGCGCACCGCCGAGCAGGCGACCATGGCGCTCGATTCTCTCTTTATCGCTTACTCTGCGAATACCAAGGTAGCGAACGAAAGCGAAGTCCGCGGGGCGATTAATAAGCTTTTTCAGCAATTGCAAAATCCGTCGGCGTACAATGCCCCGCAGTTCAAGCAACAGTTGGAGAAGGTGCAGGCTTTGCTGCCGCGCGCCTCGTTGTCCCAGAGCGGCGGCTAGTGAGCCTCGGTTCTCCACGCCGTTAATTTTCGGAACAGGAAGTGCCCCCAAAGATGGCACCCAGCGCCTCACCGAAGAAAGCCATCCAACCCACGAGAGCTGACACCGCCGAGTACCGGCGACTGAACGAGCCCCATCCCGGTCCCGTGCATCCCTGGCGGAAGTGGGGGCCGTACGTCAGTGAGCGCTCCTGGGGGACGGTGCGCGAGGACTACAGCGCCAATGGCGATGCCTGGAGCTACTTGAGTCATGACCAGGCACGCAGCAAGGCCTATCGCTGGGGCGAAGACGCCATTGCGGGCATCTGCGACCGCTACCAACTGTTGGTTTTCGGATTTGCCTTCTGGAACGGACGCGATCCCATCCTGAAGGAGCGGATGTTTGGCCTTACCAACTCCGAGGGCAACCACGGTGAGGACGCGAAGGAGTATTGGTTTTACCTTGACAATACTCCGACCCATAGCTACATGCGGATGCTCTACAAGTATCCGCAGGCTGCATTTCCGTATGAGCAGCTGATCGCAGAAAACCGCTCCGGCCATCGAAACTTTGAGTACGAACTGCTCGACACCGGAATCTTCGACCAGGACTGCTACTTCGATATCTTCATCGAATATGCCAAAGCTTCTCCCGACGACCTTTGCATCAGGTTGGAGGCCATAAACCGCGGACCCGAGCCCGCCGAACTGCACTGCATACCTCAGCTTTGGTTTCGTAATAATTGGTCAGGCCCGCCGGCCACTGAGCCACGGCCAACCATAACTCAGGCGACAGCGGAAAAGAGTGCGGTCTTACGCGCTTTTGATCCGCGGCCCGTGCCGCTCTCCAATCTCCAGTTCGACTACAGAATACAAGAGACCTTCCTCCAGGGCCCTCCATCCGGAGAAACCCTCTTCACGGACAACGAGTCCGCCTCTGCCGAGCGACGATTCGCCAAAGACGGCTTCCATCGCTATCTCGTCCATGGCGAGCCGGCGGTTAACCCTGAAGGTAGTGGAAGCAAAGCCTGCATTCGCTATCGCGAGATGATTCCTCCCGGTGGCTCCTTCGTCTTGCGACTGCGCCTGAGCAACGAGCTGAGTCCCGGCGCATTGAAAGAAGTGGACGCCATTGTCACTCAGCGCCGCAAAGAAGCTGACGAGTTTTACGACGCCATCGCGCCTCCCTCTGCCACGGAAGAGGAAAAGCACATCCAGCGCAGCGCCTTGGCAGGAATGTTGTGGAGCAAGCAAATTTACTTGTTCGACGTTGACAAGTGGCTCTCCGAGGGAGCCTCCGACGAGGCCGCGCAACTGGCCCGACAAGGAATCCGCAACGTGCATTGGCGGCACCTTAACTCGATGCGCATTCTGGCGGTGCCCGACCGGTGGGAGTATCCCTGGTTCGCAGCCTGGGACCTGGCCTTCCAGTGCGTCGCCATTGCGCTGGTCGATCCGGCTTTCGCGAAAGAGAATTTGTGGCTCCTTCTCTTTGAGCAGTTCCAGCATCCCAACGGGCAGATCCCCGCCTATGAGTGGGAATTTTCCGACCTCAATCCTCCGGTGCACGCCTGGGCGTGCTGGCGAGTCTATGAAATCGAACGGGAGCAGACGGGCCGCGGCGATATCGACTTCCTGAAGAAAACCTTCCACAAGCTGCTCATCAATTTCGCCTGGTGGGTCAACCGCGTCGATAGCCAGGGCAACAACATCTTCGAAGGCGGCTTCCTCGGGCTCGACAACATCACCGTGGTCGATCGCAGCACGGCGCAAGGCAGCGGGATCATCCTGGAGCAGTCCGACGCCACCGGCTGGATGGCGTTTTTCTGCCTGAACCTGATGAAGATCGCGCTCGAGCTGGCCAAGAGCGATAGCACTTACGAGGTGTTGGCAACGAAATTCTTCGAGCACTTCGTATATATCTCAGCCGCCATGAAGCGCATGGGCGGCAGAAATTACCAGCTATGGGACGAGCAGGACGGGTTCTTCTACGACATCCTGCGCTACCCGAACGGTGATTTTCACAAGTTCCGGGTGCGTTCGCTGGTCGGCCTGATCCCGCTTTACGCCATCGAGGTGCTGCATCACCGTGAGCTCGAGCAGCACAAGACTTTTCTGTCGGACATTCAGTGGTTCATCCGCAATCGCCCCGATCTGGTGGGCCACGCTTGCTGCGCTATCGAGGAAGATGGCGACCAGCGCTACGTACTGGGCGTTGTCGACCGCCGGCACCTGTCGCGCATTATGGCGCGATTGCTCGATCCTACTGAGTTCCTCTCGCCGGCGGGGATCCGCAGTCTGTCCAAGTTTCATCTCGAGCATCCCTTCCATTTCGGCGACGTTGCCTTGCGCTACGAACCGGCGGAGTCGACGGAAAAAGTGAAGGGCGGAAATTCCAATTGGCGCGGACCGGTGTGGTTCCCGACCACCTATTTGCTGATCGAATCTCTGGTGCGATTCAGCGAGGCCTACGGGCCTGACCTTGCGGTCGCTCCGCCTGGACAGGAAGATGCCTCCGTAACTCCGAAGGCTCTCGCGGGAGATCTCGCCAACCGGCTCATCGGCATCTTCAAGCGCGACCCGAGCGGCCATCGCCCCTGCTACGGCATGACCCACAAGTTTCAGCAGGACCCGCACTGGCGCGATCACCTGCTCTTTCACGAATATTTCAACGGAGACGACGGCGCCGGCCTCGGCGCAACGCACCAGACGGGATGGACCGGGCTGGTGGCCAACCTGATCGCGGAATGGCGCAAGTAGTTAGTCGGTTGGATTGCGCGGGAACTTCAGGTATGGCAACCGCACTCCCTGATCGATGATCTGATCGGCCCGGATATTCGTGGGGGCGTCATATCCCGTGCCTCCGCCTGAAGTGACGTAGTCGTCCTGATCGACGCCGTCGCCGCTGACGCCCAGTCCACCAACCAGCACGCCATTCCGGTAGAGTCCCTCGCTTCCGGGGAAGAACACGATTCCGCTCTGTTTCACTCCTTGCGACGGTTGTGAGCCCTGGGTACACGGGTTTTGGACGTCGTTCACGAAGAGCTGGAAGAACGGGCCATTGGGCGAGCCATCAATTCCCGGCGGGTACAAAGGTTGGGTCCCGAAGCCGATGGTGCGGTTGGTAACGGCGGTCCCGACCGGCACTCCCGGCAGGTCGGCCGGATTGACTTGCTGGCTGTTGAACCAGGTCATGTTTCTGGACTTGGCTACCGAGACATCCACACTGAACACCGTCGCATCGGGCATGCGATACAGGGCCAGCAGCGTGCCATCCAGGTCGGCGACGGAAATTACCATGCGGGTGCGCTGACCGATGGGAAGCCGAATGACCGCGCGCGTAACACTGGCTGTGTTGATCGCGTTGGTGACAATCGATGTAACATCCGCTGCGCTCAGTCCGCCGAGGGGGCCAGCCTGCGGATTGACCAGATAACCGTTGGGCACCGGCGCGGGACTGGCAACTGGGCCGAAGAAATAACTCCCGGTAAAGTTCGGATCGGATGTGAAGCCTGCGGGTATCGTCGTCTGCACCACGAAAGGCACGGTAATGCCATTGATGACGACCGCGCCGGGAGCTGGGACGGCGAGAAACGCGAGTTCCGAGTTTGTCGTGGCGGCGCCGGTCGCGCCTACGTATGCCTCATATTCGGAGACGTCGGGAGTCGAGCCTACCACCCCAACGCCACCAGCCACATCGCCGTTCTTGTAGATGGGCACGCCCCCAGGATTCACTGCCGTCTGGTTGCTGTCGTAAACATCAACCTTGCCGGTGATCATGCCCAGCCCTGTAGTGCCGTCCAGCGACACGGGCTGAAACAGGTCTTTTCCGGAAGCGAAGTTGTCCGTCAGCTTGCAGCCGCGGTTGGTGTTCTCGATCCCGTACAGCGGAGCATTCGAGGTGTCGGTGATTCCCGGAGGGAAGTGGATTCCGCTGAGGTAGCGGACCGTCCGCGACGACAACGGAGCTTGATCGTTGCTGAAGAAGGCCGCGGTCCTTGCCAGGTTGACCGCCAGTTCGTTCGCATCCACGGTCACGCTGAAATTGCCGATGGCCGTCGTCGGGGCGCCCGTCTTGCGAAATACGGCCAGGGGCCGTCCCGAGCGGTCCGTGACCGCGATCACTGACGCGTCGGTGGCCGCGGCCGCTGCCGCGTTGATGACCGCCTGCACCTCAGCCGCCGTGAGGGATTGCGTGTCTGGGGTGGTCTGCTGCTGCTGGGCCGGCGGATCGCTCACCTGCTGGGTTGAGGTATTGCTTGATCCGCCGCCGCCGCAGCCCAGGCACACTGCCAGCAGAGCCAGCGGAAGCAGCGTTCGCCATCGCGCAGCCGGCACGTTCATCGCGATCCTCCCCACCATCCTACGGACGACAGTTTACTCGCGAATCGAAGACTGAAAGCTCAGGTAGGATGGCCCATCGTAAACCAGCTTTCCTGATCCGCCAAGCTCAAAACTCCGCAGCCCCGAACGGCTGCGCCACGGTAGGCGGTCCGGCGACGGGGTACAATAGCCGCTCACCCGCATCGCTGATTTGCCATCGCGCTCGAGGCCTGGCTTGTGAACGTACGTCGCCGCATTGTCGTCGCTGGTTGCTTGCTGCTGGCTTTGGCAGTGATCGCCGTCATTGGATACAGGATCATTGGCGGACCGTCGGTCACTCTGCTCGATGCGGTTTACATGGTGGTGATTACCCTGACCGGCGTGGGATACGGGGAGATCGTGGATTCGTCCCACAATCCCGCGCTCCGAGTATTCAACATTCTGGTCGTGCTGTTCGGCGTCGGATTGGCCGTTTACGCGTTTTCCGAGCTGACTGCGTTTCTCGTCGAAGGCGAACTTCGCCACTTGTTCCGGAGGAAAAAGATGAAGAGGAGGATTGGCGAGCTCAGCCAGCACGTCATCGTTTGTGGCATCGGCGAGACTGGCCGCCACGTGGTGGAGGAGCTACAGAAAACCGCAACACCTTACGTGGTTGTGGACCAGTCCGAGCATGTGGTCACTCGTATTCGCGAAGGCCAGGGCGCGCCCTTTGCCGAGATGCTCTATGTCATTGGCGACGCCACCGACGAGCAGGTGCTGCTGCAGGCCGGCCTCGATCGCGCCAAAGGGCTCATTTCCGCTCTACCCGGCGACAAGGACAACCTGGTGATCGCGGTGGTCGCGCATCAGAAGAACCCCTCCATCCGCATCGTCTCCCGTTGCACCGACCTCCAGTATTCCGAGCGCATGATTAAGGTCGGCGCCAACGCGACGGTTTCGCCTAATCGCATCGGTGCCTTGCGCCTGGCCAGCGAGATGGTGCGCCCCAACGTGGTCGGCTTTCTGGACCTGATGCTGCAAGAAAAATCACGCACCCTTCGCATCGAGGAGATCGCCTTGCAAGCCGGCTCCAGTTGGATAGGACGGACGATCGGCGATCTCGATCTGGGCCCGCGCTACGAGCTCCTCCTGCTTGCCCTGAAGCGGGAAGGAGACCCAGCCACACCTCTGGTCTTCAATCCGCCAGCTTCCGCTGCGCTGGCGGCAGACAACGTCATGATTCTGATGGGGGACATCGACAACCTGCGCCGGGCACGTGAGGACGCGCGCCACTAGGGCTACGGGAATTCTGCAACATAAATAGCAAAAGGGGCCTGTGCTTCAGGCCCCCTTCACGACATTCTTTCGGAGTGCGATTGGCCGTTAGCGTCCCAGCTTGCGCCGCAGGATACTGGCAACACCCAGGAGTCCGGACCCGAACAGCATGATGCTGCTGGGCTCGGGCGCGTAGCCCGAGGTTTCGCCGCCGTAGATGGTGAATGCCTCGGAGGGAATCGTTCCCAGGGCGCTTTCAGAAGCCTCCGAAGGACAGCCGGCCCCACCGCCAGTTCCCCCGCAGCCAACGCCACTGTTTTCGTCCCAGTAGACCGGATCCCCGCTGGCCGTCGACGCGTTCTGCAGGTTGAGCCAGTAGGTCCCATCGTTGTTGGAGACGTCCAACTGCGAAACCGTGATCAGATCGATGTTGTAACCGTATTGGTTCGAGGAAATAAATTGTTCCATGAGGACGCCGCCGGCGCCTCCTCCTGGCGTTGCGGTTCCGTGGCCATACACCGTTCCTCCGTTCTCCTCGGAGGTAACGGACCAGTCCACCGCGTAGACTGTGTCGCCGGGGAATTCCCAAACGCCAAATGAAAAGCCGATTATGGGACTAATGAAGCAACACTGGAAGGTATTGCTGACGACATACCCAAAATTAATGGTCCAAGCATCAACCGATCCGTTGATTGGACCGTTATCGTAGCCGGCAAAGGCAGGAAGGGCGACCAGCGCCACGCACAGAACAGCAAGCGAAGTAACGCGCAGTTTCAAGCTAGTCGCCCTCCCTGAACGAAGTTACGATACTGAAGCCACGATACTATTGGGACCTTAATTACTCTCCCTTGGAACGCGATTACGAGCTATCGTCCCAACTTGCGCCGCAGGATACCGGCAACACCCAGTAGTCCAGAACCGAACAGCATGATGCTACCAGGCTCAGGCGTTGTGCCGGTTCCGCCACTGCCCTCAATGGTAAACGCCTCGGAGGGAATCGTTCCCAGGGCGCTCTCAGAAGCCGACGACGGGCAGCCGTCCGACTTGCAGCCGGCACCACTGTTTTCATCCCAGTAGACCGGGTCGCCGCTGGCTACCGATGCGTTCTGCAGGTTCAGCCAGTAGGTATTTCCAGCGGTCAAGCCAACGTTCAAGCCTGAAACCGTGGCTTTGTCGATGTTGTAGCCGTACTGGTTGGTGGAGATGAACGAGTCGGTAACGCTGGCGGTACCAGAGCCGTATACGGTTCCGCTATTTTCGCCCGAGGTGACCGACCAGTCTACCTGGGTCAAGGTGTCGCCCGGAAATTCCCAGACCGCGAAGTCAAAGCCCGTCATGGTAGTCCCGGCTGGGGCCCCGCCGTTCCCTTCGAACGACTTGCAGCACCTGAAATTGTTGCTGACCACGTACCCGAAGTTGATGGTCCACGCATCGGTTGTACCGTTGGCTGGACCGTTGTCGTAAAGTTGTGCCGAGGCTGTTGCAGCCAAAGTCAGGCACACAAGAGCGAGCAAAGCAATGCGCAATTTCAAGGTAACAACCCTCCGTAAGCAAAGTTATCAACCTGCTGGGACCCGTTGGTGCCGTTTCAAGTCAAATATTCAGGAGAGACGATGCAATTGAATTACCACTACTCTTGCTGTATTTACTGGGCAACATACGAAACTGCACAGCTCCCTGTGCACAGGATTGCGACAAAGGCGTAATCAACTTCCCTGTACGGACTTCTACTGAAGCTTTTGGTATTCGGCCTTGGCCTGGACCAGGACAGGGACATCGGGATCGGCGTCTTTCCAGAGAGTCAGGAAATCCTGATACGATTTGCGCGCTGCCTCCTTGTCCCCGCTCATTGCCAAGGCGCGCCCCAACTGAAGGTGCGCCAGCGCGCCGGTAACAAAGTTGAGCATGACGCCGCGGTGGTCGAGAATCTTGCGGAACTCCGCGGCCGCTTCCTTACCCTCTCCCGCCTTCAGATAGGCTTCTCCACGTACATAGACAGGATACAAATAGTTCAGTGATCCCCCCGACGCAAGCTCGTAGGGCGAGGTCGCCATCAGGATCTCCACCGCCTTCGCCGGATTCGCCTCCAGCTCCATGGCAGCCCGGACTGTCGGTAGCGTGTAGTGCTGCATCAGGGTGTCTTGCGGAAACTCCTGATTAAGTTTGGTCACCAGCTTCTGGGCCTCGGCCGAATCTCCGGCACGCGCCAGGACAAGCGCCACCATTGCTTCTGCGTCCTTGGTCGAACTCCAGGACGAGGCCTCCCTCGCGAACTGGCGTGCGGAAACGATGTTGCCGATCTCAGCCTCCCGCAGGGCCTCGGTCGCACGCAGTCCGGCTGCCGATTCCAGATCGTGAGCTCCCTTCGCCGCGGCGATTCCCCGCTCCGATAGACCTCTGGCCTTTCCCACGCGGCCATAGTACGCCTCGGTGTCCGATTCCTGCGGTAGCAGGAAGTCGTCGAGTCCAGGGGTGCTTGCCGACCAGGCCACCAGCTTCTGCATGTTCGCCTCGTCGCCCTCAAGAAACGCGGTGAAGTAACGATACAGGTGCAGGTTCGGCTCATCCAGCTTTTTGGCCAGGGCATGTTCAAAAACGGCTTTCGCATCCTCCAGCTTCAATAGCGCGTTGTAATCGATCTGAAGGTTGACATACGACCCAAAATAGTCGGGGTTGAGGCGAATCGCTTCCCGCGCCTCCGCAACCGATTTTTCGTACTGCCCCAGATTTCGGTACTGTAGCGACAGGTTGTTGTGGGGGCTCCAGTCTGCCGGGTAGGTTTGCGCCCATTCCTGGTACGCCGCAATGGCCTTTTCCGAATCGAAGATGACCCCGTCGTAATAGTGTCCCTCAATGTGGAACCGCTCCCGCTGGCTGACTCGGTCACGCAATTCATAAGCCTTGGTGTAGTTCTGCATGGACAGCTCGGACTGGTTGTTGTTGTCGTAACAAACAGCCAGCAGAGCATAGGCCGCGGCAAAGTTGGGATCCAGATTCACGGCGCGCTGCAGATACGGTATTGGATCGCCCTCTCCGGTCATCTGCACTCTTTTCGCCCGGCTATAGTCCTGCAACGCCTCCAGCGACGAGGTGGTGACTTTTTCCAGCGGTTTGTTGTTCTTCTGTACCGACGACAGAGACTCGCCCAGCTTATTTCGTATCTGGTTGCTGGCGTCGTCCACCGCATCCAGGACCTTGTTGCGGTTTTCGGCCTTGGCCTCAGCGGTCGCCAGCGTGTCGCCTGTCTGGCAATTCATCGCTTTCAACCAGATGCGATAGCTGTCTCCCATGGCGCCGATCGAACCCGCCAGGAACGCCTTGCTATCCGTGCGCTGGCAAAGCTCCCGCGTCACCGCGTCGTCAAGCCGCGCGTTCGCCGGCAGATTCATCAGCTTAAGCGTGTCTCTTACTTTCTCGTCGGGCAGAACGTTCAGGAAAGGCGAGTTGTCCAACTGACTGGCCAACTCCTGCTTCAGGCTGTCGTCGAAAACCGCGTCCCCGGTCTTGTTGACGAAGTCGGCCAGCACAATGGTGTCCTTGCCGGTTATCTTTGGGCGCCGTACATACCAGAACACGCCCCCCGCCAGAACGGCCACGGCCATCACGAGCGCGGGCAGCAACATCTTTTTCCGCTTCGTCCTGGACTGCTCGGTGGCGGCAGTCGCTTTCGCTAGACGCAGCTTCTGCGGCAGCTCGGGATTTCCGGCTCCATCCGGCGCCAGCAGGTTATAGATATGCACCCGCACGCCGTGCTTAACTTCGGCTTCGCCCAGGTCCTGGAGCGTATTGGTCCAGCTGTCCAGATGGCCAAGAACATCGGCAACCGTCTTCGAAACCAGAATGTGCCCGGCATCGCCGCAGTCCATTACTCGCTGCGCCATGTTGATGCCGCCGCCTGCTACATTGCGATTGGCGTTGATGTCGGCCACCCGGTACACCGGCCCGGTATGGATTCCCATGCGCAGCTTGATTTCAGGATGCTGGCGCAGTTCGCGGCTCAGCTCCACGGCACAGCGCACCGGCGACTCCGGGTCGCCGAAGAAAACCAGCGCCATGCCATCGCCGGTCGGCAGGCAGATCAGCCGGTCCTTGCGTTGCGCGCGCACAAACGCCGGAGTGGTGCGCACCGCCTCCTGCAACTCTCCCAGAAGCTTCTGCTGCTGCTCCATTGAAAGCTTGGAGTAGGCCACAATGTCGGTGAACAGCACGTGCGCCATCTCCAAAGCGAGGGTCGACACCGCCTCGGAAGTTGCCACAGCACGCACCGGAGCCGGAGCCGGAACTGCCGCCGGAGGCGCTGACGCCGCCTTGCCGCCAGGATTCCAGCTCGCGATGCGGCCCGACTCGAATTCCCGCTTCAACCGCTGCAAGTCCGCCCGCAGGTCGGCTGCATGCTGATAGCGTAGTCCGCGCTCCTTTTCCAACGCCTTCCCCAGGATGTCGTCCAGCTTCGGCGGCAGCTTGGGATTCAGCTTCACGGCTGGTTCCGGGGCCTGATCCAGAATGGCTTGAAGAACCACGTCCGGTGTCCCTCCCTGGAATGCTGGAGTGCCCGTCGCCATCTCGTACAGCACTACTCCGAACGAGAACAGGTCGGTGCGGGCGTCCAATTTCTTTCCTCGTACCTGCTCCGGCGACATGTACCGCACCGTGCCTTCGGTGGTGTCGGGACTGATAAGACTCTGCGAGCTGTCTGCGGAGGCGGAGGCCCCCATCCTGCGTTCGCCAACATCCACCACTTTCGCCAGTCCAAAGTCCAGGATTTTGGCGTGCTCTCGATTGGTGACGAAGATGTTGGCGGGATTGATGTCGCGATGAACGATGCCGGCGGTGTGCGCTGCATCAAGCGCGTCGGCGATTTCGATGCTCAGCGACAGCAGCGCCTCGGGATCCAGCGGACGGCCGCCGATGCGGTGCTTCAGCGTCATGCCATCGAGGAACTCCATGGCGATGAATGCCCGCCCGTCCTGCTCGTCGATTTCGTAAATCGTGCAGATGTTGGGATGGTTCAGGGCGGAGGCGGCTTTGGCTTCCCGCTGAAACCGGGCCAGTGCTTCCGGATCGTGGGCGGCATGTTCAGGCAGGAACTTCAGCGCGACGAAACGGCTGAGCCGGAGGTCCTCTGCCTTATAGACCACCCCCATGCCTCCACCCCCGAGCTTTTCCAGGACGTGGTAGTGCGATATGGTCTGGTCGAGCACTGGGAGAGAGACGGGCCTCAGCAGCACATGTTAGGTGGGCTGCTGAGGTGAAGTCAAACCATGGCGCTCGAAGCGCTACTCAGATCGAATTTTGGTTCACGTGGAATGAAACCGTCGAGCCCGTGACCCGGCTCCGGCCGTAATAGATGAACACCAGGATCCAGAACGCTTGTAGGAGGACAACAACTGCCGTCGAACTAATCTGCGCCAGTCCCAGCACAAGGTCGGGGGCGGCGCCTTCCGCCGGCATAACCAGGGCTGCGATCGTCAGGTACGCCAGCCCGATGACGCTCATGATCTGGTAAACCGAAATGCGCGAATGGCCGCGATGATCGGCCCGCAGATTTTCGGCCACCGCGCGCCATCCCCAGGTCCCGATCACGGGAATAATCATCGCCAGTCTCCACT
The DNA here is from genome assembly GCA_963791975.1 of uncultured Acidobacteriaceae bacterium. Taxonomy (GTDB): domain Bacteria; phylum Acidobacteriota; class Terriglobia; order Terriglobales; family Acidobacteriaceae; genus Bog-257. Next base: position 767,732 of record CAWBUJ010000003.1, read on the forward strand.
GCTGCGCCAGAAACAGGACCAGCCCGGCAAATCCGGACAACGCGAACACGATGGAGGTGACTGCCTGCACCGGAATCAGTGGCTCTTCATCGAATCCGGAGGCGTAAGCGGCCTTTTTGGTGCGGCCGTGCAGCACCAGGTGATAGCGCCGGAACAATCTCGCCAGCCACGGGCTCGCCTGTCGCAGCGGCATGCCGTAGCAGCACCCAAAGCTGATGCAAGCCAGCCTTCCGATGGCCTCCGCCATGGCGTACGCGATGGCCGCCGCCGCCAACAATGGCAGCGCGAAGATGTTGACCTGCGTCCACGAATGCAGCATTCGCTCGCCGAGCCATAACGCAGGCGGCACCATCAGCGACGCGACAAACGCCGCTCCCGCAATGGTGAAGGTGTTGCGCTTTTTCTCGACGATGGCGGCGACGATGCGCGACGCCGGAAGGCAAATCCCAACCGTGGCCGCGATCAACACGAAAGCCACGGCGAGCGACATCCGCAGCGATGCGATCAGCACGATCGCCAGCGCGATGCCGAAGGTCATCCCGGTGGCGCTGAAGAAGCCGTAGAACGTCAAGTTAACTCCCCGCCACGCGCCCTCGGCGTTCTTCGCCATGGGGATGGCGGCAATCATCTGCCAGCGCTCCGCCGGCAGCGTCCGGAACCCCCAATACAAGAGGCCGGAGAGAAGCGCGGCGATGGCGGCTACGAACCAGACATTCAGCATGGTTACCTCACTTCGGCTGGCTTCGCCAACAGCGAACGGACAGCGACATCCGTCTCCACCAGCGGTTGTCCAAACGGCGCCGAGTAACGGCTATGCACTCCGACGCGTTGCTGGTTTTGCAGCAGGTCTTCCGCGAAGCGTATGCGCCCGGGCTGAAACAGCAGGACTACCGTGCTGCTGCCTGGGCGGAATAACGCTTTGGGAGATCCCGCTCGCAACGTCATTCCCTTGTGTAGTGACCGGGGATGCTGGTATTCACGCTCGCTATAGCGTTGCTCGATCTGTCCTACCATCAGTGCCACGACTTCAATCATGGCGATCCTGCCCACGCCCGTTCCTCCCGCGCATTCGGTGTCGAGTATGGTCACCACCCGCCGGTTCTTCGAGTGGGGCGTCAACAGCCGCACCGTCGCATTCGGATTGCAGGAGTGGTAGCGCCCATCGACGGCGTAAAAATCCTCTACTCGCCCTGTGGCCGGCGAATGGGTGTAGTGATATTTTTCCGGCGTAAGCCGCAGCACGGCGTAATCGCCATTCTTGAAATGCCTGGCCCAGCGCGCCCTCGGGCCTCCCAGCAACTCGGGCAACTCGAAGAACTTCTCTTTGATGGGCAGCGCTGTGCTTCCGGTGGCCGAGCCGACCACCACGCGTGCGTCTGCGGGACACACCACGCACGGCCCGCATGGCATGGGGCGAAACTTCCAGTAGCGGATCTTGCGCTCGAAGATTTTCCTGGGTGTATCGAGGGTGGCGGGATCGTCGACCAACTCGTCCAAGTTGATGGCGCTCGTCCGCAGAAACCGCTGCATTCCCGAAGCCCGCGAGGAGAGCAGGTTGTCGTAGTTGAGATACCCCAGCACCTCGGAGACGTAACGGCTCGAGGCCAGCTTCGACACCCATGCCGCACTCTCCAGCTTGGGCGAGTACAACGCAGCAACGGCTCGGTCGCCCACCAACCGTTCTTGCGCGATCGCTCCCGTCTCGCGGACGATGTATTCGTGTTTCATCAGTTTTCGCCCAGCGCCCGCCTGCTCTGCCGCGCGTCCCTTTCGGTGAACACCAGCAGCAGGTTCAGGACCGACGCAATCTCATCTACGCGTAAGTCATCGCGCAGCAGACGCTCCTCAACGCTGCCGAGGAAGCGCAGCGGGTCCTGCACGCGCACGCCGCAGCGCATCAGGAAGCGCAGGTCGATGTCGTTCTCGCGCTGTGCCGCAACCAGGTCTTCGCGCAGGTAGCTGTACGCTTCCTTGATCTGCGATACGCGCAACTCCTCGCGGTAGTAGCGTTCAGCCGAGCGATTGAACTCACTGGCGTTGAGCTGCATGGCATCGCTCTCGCCTGCTTTCCCCAGCGTGGCTTCGGTCAGGCGTCGGCTGGCTTGCTGACTGGGATCGTGCAGCCTCGCCCGCAGGTCATCCAACAGTGCGTCTGCGCCAAGCGCATCAATTGCCTCCTGCGCGCTCTCCTCCAGATAGGCCAGCAGCGCATCGCGATAGTCGCGTATGGAGACGCGCAGATAGTCGGGATGACGCCAGCTCGACCGCGTCCTGGTGCAGTGCCGCAAGATGCCGCGCAGCATCTGGTTCTGCGAGTTCTTGTGCACATAGAACGCAGGCAATCCGGCCGCAGCGAAAAAGAATGGTTGCCGCCGTTCACTCTCCGCTGTCGGATCGTCGGGTATCTGGTCGGGCGTTACGGTCTCACTCACCGCTAGCTCGTACGCAACCCGCAACAGCAGTTGCTGAAGCTCAACCGCCGGCGCAAGATCGTGCGCGTAGCTGGGGAACAAACTGTAGTAGCGCGCCTCGAAGCCCGAAAATCCCATGCCGCCAAATTCGCGCAGACGCAGCGGCATGTAGAACGACATGCGGCGATCGACGATGCCGAGTTCATCCAGTTCACCCGCCAGCCGCGACAGGTTGCCGGCCGTGCCATCCAGCGCCGACGTGTGCTCGCTGGAGAGCCATGCCACCGGATAGTTGATCAGCCGGTAGTCGGGAACCAGGTCGCCGCGCAGGCGAAAGATCCCCGCCACCATCTTGTCAAGCCACAGCGGTCCGTACGGCGTAGCGGGACGGCCGAAGACGCGCAGCCGCGCCTTCTCCCGCCACTCGCGCCACATCAGGCGCAGGTGCGTGAAATCAAGTTCATGCGGCAGAAACGCCAGCAGACGCTCGGGATGGAACTGCGCAAAATCGATGCGGTAGGGCGCCGCCGAGTATGTCCCGACGAACAGCGGCAGGAAGTGCTCGAAGATCTTGATCGCCAGGTCGCCCAGCCGCTTCTCTTCCGCAAGCCCGTCGGCCGGATCCATGTCGGCAATAGCGCTGGTCAGCGCCCGGCTCCCCATGCTGACGTGGATTCCGTTATTGGCCAGGCTCACATTCGAAAGGCTCGGCAGCACGATGAGGTTGTTGGAAATGATACCGGCCTCGCGCAGCTTGGCCACCGAATTGAGCTGGCTGCGGCTCAGCACCTGGTGGCACAGGTGCATGTAGTCGGCCTTGGCCTCGCCGTCCTCCCATCCCGACAGGCAGGGGCTCATGAACAACTCGCGATAAAACGAGTCCGAGATGCACGACGAAAGCTCGGTCTGGCCCACCGGCGGATGCGGCGCGTGATACACCATGCCGCGCTGGCCGTTTTCCGCCAGCCCAAAGCGTTGGTTGGCCCACGACATCAGCAGCGATGTGAACAGAAACCGCCGCGCCGATTCGCGCGCCACCTGATCGCCCGTCGTGCGCTCCGGCTGCGGAGTGCAGATGTGAAACGACGTGGTCTCAGGCGATGTGTTGTCGTTGGAGAAATGCAGCAGCAGCCGTTCCACCTCCGCTCGCATGCGTTCGGGCATATGCGGCTGCGTGCCTGCCAGATCTGCCAGCGCGAGCTTCAGCGCATAGCTGATCGGCACCCGCACCCAGGGCTCGCCGCCCTTCTCAAACAAATAACGGGCGGTGTCGCTGCGGCGGCGCTTCGCTCGCTTGCACGGTTCCAGCCCCAGATCGGCCCGAAGCACCGTCAGCGCGTGTTTGCTCAGCTTGCATTCCGGGAAACGGATCCAACTGTTCTCCCACACTCCTGCGGAGTCGTTCAGAAACTCCTGCAACTCAAGGTAGGTCTGCCGGGGAGCTTCACCACTGGAAATACGACGAGCTATGTTGCGGAAAAAGCGCGATTCGCGGATGGTGATGGGCAGATCGCAACACTCGGAAGTACCGGACACTACGGCCTGGAGTTCGTCCTCGCTGCCTGCCGTCACGTCGCCGCGACCGAACGGCATGGCATCGAGCCGCAACCTGGTTTTACATCGATGGACCGCCAGCTCGTGTGGTGCTTCCGTCCGGATCAGCATCGGCAAACGCCTGCACCGCGAGGCGGACTTCGCCCGCAGTACCTATAGTTTGCGCGAATTGGTTGACATCCCAGTTAATGCACCGTGAATAGTGCATCAATTGCGCGAACCCGCTCCTTGGCAGTAAATAGGGGGAACGGGAATCCGGTAACTCGGCCGGCCTTATCGCATCATTTCTCGAACGCGAAAATGCGCTTCCAATCGTGCTTCATGCTGATGACGACCCAGCCCTTCGACTGGGCCTCGTCGTACAGCGCCTGGGTAAAGGTGCCGACGTTGGTGTTGGGCAGTCCTTGCGCCGGACCGTAGGAGTACTCGCGCTGTGCATCGTCGTGCAGCACGATCATCATCAGCGGCGCACCTCCGCCCGCCTGCGTGTACTCCAGCATCTGCTGGTCGCCGGTCGAATTGCCGAACGCCGCCTTGGAGTGGCGGCCGGTGAACAGATAAATGTCCTCGGCTTTGCCTGCGAAATTATCGTTGAGCAGCACCTTCGGCGGCCTCATCAGGATGCCTTCGCCCTGCCTGTTGTAGGTGTACTTCGCGGCAATCGCGGTGCCAATGATTTGTTCGGGCGGAATGCCATACACCTGCTGGGCATAAACGCGAAGGAACTCCTGTCCGCCCCCGGTCACAATGTACGTGCGATAACCGTTGGCGCGCAGATACTGCATCGCCTCCAGCATCGGCTCATAAACGAGATCGGTATAAGGCCGATTCCAGCGCTTGTCCTTCGCCTTGGCAATCCAGTCCTTCACGATGTCGTGGAACTGGTCGACCGTCATGCCGGTGTGCGTTGCCATCATGATCGCTTCCAGGTCTTTGTCGGTGAACTTCGCCATTGCAGCTTTGTCGCCGGTGAGCACCGCCTGGAATGGCTGCGTGGTCTTCCACTCCGGATGCTGCGGCGCCAGTTCCCCGACCCGCTCGAAGGCAAAAATGAACTGGGTGTAGATGGGGTGCTCGACCCAAGTCGTGCCGTCCTGATCGAAGGTGGCGATGCGCTCCTCGGGCGGAACGAAGTTCGGACTCGACGGGTCGGTGGTGGTCTTCACGAAGTTGACAATCGCCTGCTTGGCGGCCCCGTCATTCCAAGCCGGCAGCGGATCTTGCGCCTGCACCAGGCCAACCGCGACCAGCAATAAACACAGCAACCTTATATATAAGGACCACCGACTTTTCATGACTGTTCTTCCTCCAGAGAGCGTTGCACATCCCGGCGTTGTTTTGCCAACATGGGATTTTCCTTCAGCCGCGAAACCAGGGCAGGACGCCCGACAAAGAATTGAAACGGCAGATGCAGCCGCTGCCCCCAGTAGTGCTCCGAGTGTTCGGCATTGGGGAAGGCGAAGTACAGGAAGTCGTGCCCGTATTGATAGCCGCGTTCTGCCAGCGCCACCGCCATGGCCAGCCCGACTTCGTAGTTGTCCCCCGGCCAGCCGGTGTCGATATAGAAGCGCGTATCGCGGCGCTCCTCGCTTAGCACCCGCTCCACCAGGTTGTCGTTGTGGGTGAACGTAGCTGGACAGGCAGCCCACATTTCCGAACACCGTGGGCCATTGCCAGCCCATATAAAAGGATACGACCCCGCCCAGCGACGACCCCATCACTCCCGTCGCCCGCGGCCCGGGATAGGTGCGAAAGTGCGCATCGATGTAGGGCTTGATCTCCTCCACCACCGAGCGGCCGTAACTCTCGTAGCCCGGACTGGTGTATTCCTTCATGCGGTCGTCCGAGTAGACGCCCACAATGATCATCTGCTCGATCGCATTCATCCCGTCCAGCAAAGTCAGTTTGTCCTCGACGCCCCAATCCTGCCCCATGAAGGCTTCCTGCGGAAAAAACAGATTGCGCCCGTCTTGCATGTACATGACTGGGAACGGGCGGCAGGTATTCTCGTCGTAGCCTGCGGGCAGGTAGACCCGCAGGTTGTGCTCCCGCCCCAGGATCTTCGATTCCAAGGTGATCAGATCCGAAATGCTGCCCTTGTCCGGGGAGTAGAACGCCGGGTATAGATCCCGGACCTCCTCCCGGGTGGCAAGCACCAGGGCGTTGGCCCCCGTTGCCCAACGCAAGCCTGAAGACGTCCGCCGACAGGGCTTCAAGTAGAGGAACGGACGCGTTGTCTCCAGACTGAACTCGGCAAACCTTCCTTTAGCATCGATGGCGATGGGGAGCACGTTCTTGTCCCAGTCCAGTTCCGTACGCAACACCATCTGTTCGAGACCGCTGGGATAATTGATCCGCAGGCTTATCCGGTGCGTATCGTGCAGCGAATATATGCTCCCCAACGGCGTGGCTTCCGGCATGGGTATCCTTATTATTATTCCCGACGGCTGCGGGTTCGTCTTTAACAATATTGTCATGAAGGCGGGAACAGCTGGCGTGCCGCATACAAGAATGCGGGAGCGGCCACGGATTACTCCGCAACCGCCGCGAAAACGCCTTACCCCAGCGCGGTATGGACAGCTTTCAGCAGAGCGGCCCGCGTAAAGGGCTTTTCCAAAACAGTTATCCCGCTGCGCAGTCCGTGATTGCCGGTCAGCAACTCTCCGGTGTAACCCGACATGTATACGATCCTGGCTTCTGGATACAACTCCGTCACCCGAAGCGCCAGGTCCGGCCCGCTCATGCCTGGCATCACCACATCGGTCAGCAACAAGTCGAAGCTCTGTCCCGCAGCCAGATGCTCCACGGCTGAAGCCCCATCCTTGGCCTCGACGACCGCGTAGCCGTGGCCTTCCAGCATCTGCCGGGCGAGCTTGCGCATGAGGGCGTCGTCTTCCGCCAGCAGGATGGTCGTACCCTCATGCCGGGGTAGAACGTCTTCCGCCGTCGCTTGCTGGGCCACTTCCAGCTTGTGCTCCGCGGAAGGCAAATAGATCTTGAAGGTGGTTCCGCGCCCGGGCTCGCTGTAAACCCAGATGTGACCTCCGCTCTGCTGCACGATGCCGTACACCGTAGCCAGCCCCAGCCCGGTTCCCTTCCCGATTTCCTTGGTGGTGAAGAAGGGATCGAAGATGCGGGTCATGGTGGCCTGGTCCATCCCGCAGCCGTTGTCGCTGATGGCGAGCAGGACGTAGTCTCCCGTCTTCAGCGGAGGATGCTGCCTGGCAAAGCCTTCATCGACCTGCGCGGTTGCGGTCTCCAGGATCAGCTTGCCGCCGTGCGCCATGGCATCGCGCGCATTCACCGCCAGGTTCACCACCACCTGGTCCAGTTGCCCGGGATCGAGCTCCACGATGGCCGCCGCCGACTTCACCAGCAGCGAGACCTCGACATCATCCCCCATTAAGGGGCGCAGCAGCTTGCTCAATTCCTTCAGCCGCTCGTTAGCGTCGAACACCTGCACCTGTGCCTGCTGGCGCCGGCTGAAGGTCAGCAGTTGCCGGGTGAGGGTCGCGCCGCGCTTGGCCGCCTCGCGGATGTTGTCGACATATTCCGGCGATACCGCTTCCGGCTCCATGCGGCCGACCAGCAGTTCCGTGCAGGCCGTGATGATGCCCAGAATGTTGTTGAAGTCGTGCGCGATTCCGCCCGCCAGCCGTCCCACCGCTTCCATCTTCTGCGCCTGGCGAAGCTGGTCCTCCGCGCGTTTTTGCGATGTGATGTCGCGGGCGATGGTCGAGGCCCCCACGATGTTCCCTTCGGCGTCGCGCACAGGGGAGATGGAGACGGAAACATTTAGCCGTCGCCCGTCTTTGGTGACCCGCACCGATTCGAAATAGGAAATGCCTTCCCCGCGCCGGATCTTTTGCAGAATCTGCGGAATCTCGTCGGCCCGCTCCGGCGGCGCCAGCAGGGTAATCGGCTTGCCGATCATCTCTTCCGATTTGTACCCGTAAATGTGCTCCGCACCCTTGTTCCAGTGAGTAATGACGCCGTCCAGGTTCTTGCCGATGATCGCGTCCTGCGACGAATCCACGATCAATGCCAGCCGGCTCTGGTATTGCCATAGCTGCCGGTCTTTTCTCTGCTCCAGCTCCTGGTGGGCGCGCCGCAGATCCTCTTCAATGCGCTTGCGATCGCTGATGTCGCGGATGGCGCTCAGCACCAGGATGCCACCGTCGGTCATGACCGGACTCAGGCTGATCTCCACCGGAAACTCCGACCCGTCGCGGCGGCGACCGTAAAGGTCCAGCCCGGCTCCCATGCGGCGCGCCTTCGGCCGCGCGTGGAACTCCTCGCGATGCCGATGATGCTGCGGCCACTGCCGCTCCGGTACCAGCGTTTCAACCGGCTGGCCTCTCAGTTCGTCGCGGGTGTAGCCGAACAGCTGCTCCAGCTGCGAATTGGCTTGAAGAATAATCCCGCCCTGGTTGACGATCAGCGTCGCGTCCGGCACCGCCTCCAAAAACGCAGAAGAAAGCAGCGCCTCGCCCATGGGTCCGAGCGGCGCAGCAACCTTCTCGTTATCGTGACGGCCAAGCGAATTCATCTGTACCCCACCCAGAAGCCTCTGGTGACGCTAACTATACGACCGAACTCGCTCCCCGCCAAATGGGAGCAAGCTTGAACCTCGTACTGTCATACCTGGGCCCCGCCCTCAACGAGTTGTTGCCCGGCCGCCATAAACACGAGCCCCGGGCGGCGACTCAGTCCAGCCCGGCACCCTTCGGCTGCGCTCCGGGCTGGCTAAGCCGCAGGCGCAGCGCTGGGCAGAGCGGGAAAGGAATTGGAACCCCGGAGGGGTACGGTTTCCACGCAGCGTCTTCAGCGCGCGGCCGTCCACACTTCCAGCTTGAACTTGCAACAGCTTTGGATCGTCTCGAAATCGGCGCGGTTGGAGGTGATCAGCCGCGCTCCGTGCGAACGCGCAGTGAGCGCGATCAGCACATCGAAATGCAGGTCGCGCAGCTTCTCTGCCGCACACTCTTTGGCTGCGCCCATCTTCCCCAGCAACTGTCCTGACTCCAGCCAGTTCCCCGCAGTCGGCGTCAGCACGGGATGATTGCGCTGCAACGCCCGCAGAAATTCCCGCTCCGCCGGTTTGCGGGCGCCTCGCCACAACTCCGCCAGCACCACGGACGAGGTCCTCACCAGGCCGCTAACGGATTCCATTCGCTCCCGATGGCAACCCGTGCGCAAGTCGTCCACCAGGACCGAGGTATCGAAGAGAATGACCTCACTCATCGAGCCCCACGAACGACAGCTTGCCACGGTTCTTCTTCATCAGGTCCTTGAAGCGCTTCAGCGCCACAATCTCCCTGAGCGCCACATGCACCGCCTCGGTGCGCGACTTCACTCCCAGGGCCTTCGCCGCCTCGTCCGCCAGATGAGTGTCCAGCCGGATCGATGTCAATGTCACCGCCATGCACTAGCCCTCCAACCGTACATACACTATATCTTAGCGGTATATACGACTCCAAGCGGGTGGCCGGGCGCTCGCCCCAACCGGTATTGAGAAATTGCCGTTATCGGTGCTCGGCGTTTCGCGGTTCCCGACGAGCGCTTCTCTGGGCCGCCAGCCGCTGTCTACACTTTCGGGCTATAACAACAAACCGCCACTACCACCAATCATTTATTAAAATTGTCAATAAAGTGCTTGACATGCCGGTAAAGTAGTGTCACTATCCTGCCACACAGCCGACAGTTTCTGCATCGGCGCTTATAGCAAGGCACCTCGTAACCCCTTTCGAGGCGTCGGCGGGCGAGTAATTCGCCTTAGGAATTGAGGCAGGGATCTCCCGGATGGCATCCGCCGACTGGTGCGCGGAGCGGCGGGAGTAAGGATGCCTTTCCCCTCTGGATTAGGTAACTTGGCGTCGCTCTCGTCGTCCTTGGCTCTGCGCGGCGCCGCAGCCCGAAACTTCTCTTTGTGAGCCGAGGCTCAAGCATCACTTTCCATTCTCACGGGGAGGCCCCTATGCGCCGCTTCAACACCATCGCCGCTCTCGCTCTGCCTCCGGAGTACTCTGCGCCTGGTGCCGGCCAGATGCCTTCTTCCAACCAGCTGCCTAGTCGTTCGGCCCTAACAGCTTCACCACGACGAGAGGAGAACCAATGAACACACATGACAGATCTGGAACGTTACGGTACTGCGCGCTACCGATGCTGTTTCTGGTAGCGTGTGTCCTTCAGCCGGCAGCCATGGCCCAAATGACATCCACAGGTATCGACTGCTCGCAAATTGCCGCGCTACACCTGCTGCAGCAGGACAATATGCGCGCCGGTAGGACCCTGATTGAATGCGGAGTTGTACGAGGCGGACCGCGGGGTGGCTCAGGCGACGAAACGATCGATGACGCGCCTTATCCTCCGAATGTTCTTGTCACCACCCGAAGCTGTTCTTCGGGCAGCACCTGCACCAAAAGCGAAAGCATGGTGTGGCACACCACCCAGGTTGGCAACGACACCCTCGTCGTCAACTATAACGACCACAACACCAACCCGGTGCAAAACTACTCAGGTACGTCTTTCTCCCACGATGGCGGTAAGTCGTTCACCGAGCTTATCCCACCTCCCTTCAGCAGCGGTCATGGCACCAACTACGGAGACCCCATCGTCGTTTACAACGACAAGTTGAAGATGTGGTTCGCCGGCGACCTGGTGACCGGTTGCGGTGGTCAGGGTATCGGCCTGTGGACCTCTACCGACGCCCAGAACGGCGAGACCTGGACTGTGGGAGCCTGCGCTCACACCGGCCCCAGGACCTTCGATGACCGCGAATCGATGTGGGTGGACAACAATTCTACCAGCACCACCTATGGCCGCATGTATATCTCCTGGAACGATTTCAACCATGCCGGGGCTCTTTTCGTTACCTATTCGGACAACGGCACTACCTGGAGCACCCCGCAACAGCTCTCTACGGGCTTCCTTCGCAATGTGCAGATCACGGGCACGCCTCCAGGCCCAGTCTTCATTGGGGGCACGAGCTACGTGTTCATCGCCGCCATGGATGAGGGTGGCGGTGGCGGGAGTCCTCGGCAGAACATCATGTATCGATCCAGCAGTGGCGGCGCCAGTTGGACCTCCGTTCCCATGGCCGCATCCTTCAATCCGGTGGGTGACGGCACCTGCTCCAACAGCTACTTTGAGAAGGTCAATCCCATCTGGCGGCACATGGGCTGGGGAGAGCCGGGAGTTGGCGCCCTGCCCCTGTTCGGCGTCCTCTCGCAGGTCATCCACTACGCCTATGCCGGCCGCGGCCAGGCGGCCGGTGATAACGGGGACATCTACTACCAACGCTCCATCGACAACGGTCTGACCTGGTCCCCTCCCATCGTACTCAATGACGATCCCGGCGGGCAGTATAAAACCCAGTGGATGCCGTCCCTCAGCGTCAACTCGCATGGCAGCGGCCTGAATTCATACAACACGGTGACGGTTTCCTGGTACGATCGTCGCGCTGCCACCTCCGCCTGCAACATTGCTAGTGATCCGGGATGTAGCTATGAGGTGTACGGCGCGCAATCGCGTGACGGCGGCCTCACTTTTAGTGCGAATTTCGCAGTTACGGACCAGTTGATCCCGCAGCCTACTCAGAACGACCCTGGCGTTCAGGACTGCTATGCGGGCGACTACAACTACAGCACCGCACTCAACCAGGACGCTTACGTCACCTGGACCGACGGACGCATCTCAGTTGGGGGCGTGCCGGTACAGAATGTGGAATTTCAACACGTCCGCGAGTAAACAAAACCTTTGAAAGTATGAAAAGGAGGGCAGCAATGCCCTCCTCGTTTTGCTTAAGAGGATTCTTCAAAGACTCTTACAGATGGTCGGCTGGGCGTCCGCCGGTTCACGGCCGACCGCCGGGTGCCCCACCCAACCCTCTGTTGGTCGGGCCGGGGATCTTCTCTGTTGTTTACTCATAAATTATCTATAGTTAACTACACAGTTATCTATATCTTCTCCAGCACCGCTTTCAGATACTTCCAGAAGCTCTCCACCGACGAGATCTGCACCCGCTCGTTGGGGCTGTGCGGATCGACGATGGTCGGCCCGAACGACACCATCTGCATGCCGGGATATTTCTCCCCGATCACGCCGCACTCCAGTCCCGCGTGCATGGCGATCAGCTTGGCCGGCTCGCCGAACAGCTCTTCGTGCACCGCCTGCAGCTTGCGCACGATCTCGCTGTTGGGCTCGGGCTTCCATCCCGGATAGCTGCCCGAGTGCTCCACCTCGAAGCCCGCCAGCCGGAACACCGTCGCCACCATGCGCGCCGCCGCATTCATGCTGCTGGCGATGGCGCTGCGCTGGCTGGTCACAAACTCCACCACGTCGCCTTTGGTCGAGACAATCGCCAGGTTGGTCGAGTTCTGCGTCAGCCCGGGAACATCGGGACTCATGGCCATCACGCCGTGCGGCACCGTGACCATCAACGCCACTGTGCTCTTCGCGTCGGCGGCGGCGAAAACCTTCTCCGGCCGCAGCACCTTCTCCACCGTGATTTGTAGCCCGGGATCGAAGCCGCCCAGGTCAAGCTTCGCTTCCGTCTCCGCCTTGGTCACCAGCGCGGCCAGGTCTTTTTCACGCACCGGGTCCATCACTAAGATCGCGACCGCCTCGCGCGGAATCGCGTTCTGTGCGCTGCCCCCGTTGATCTCGGCAATCTCGACCGGCAGACGGTCCAGCGCGCTCTGCAGCACGCCGCCCAGAATCCGTATCGCATTGCCGCGGCCCTGGTGAATGTCCACCCCGGAGTGTCCGCCCTTCAGCCCCGAGACCTTGACGCGCCAGCCCGCGCCGGCGCTGGCCGGACGCAGCGTAACTTGACGCCGCGCCATGGTCCTGATCCCGCCCGAACAGCCAATGCAGATCGTCCCTTTCTCCTCGTTGTCAAGGTTCAAGAAGTACTTCGATTGCAGCAGCCCGCCGGGAAATTCCGCCGCGCCCGTCAGCCCCGTCTCCTCGTCGATGGTGTAGACGAACTCCAGCGGCCCATGCGCGATGTCGGTGCTCTCCATCACCGCCAGCGACGCGGCCACGCCCACGCCGTTGTCGGCGCCCAGAGTGGTGCCGTCGGCCTTCAGCCAGTCGTCGTCGCGCACCACCCGGATGGGATCGCTATCGAAGTTGTGGGCCGTGCCTTCGTTCTTCTCGCACACCATGTCGAGATGTCCCTGCAACAACGCCATGGGCGCGCCTTCCCGGCCGGGGTGCGCCGGCTTGCGAATGACAGTGTTGCCGGCCTTGTCCTGCACGGCTTCCAGACCCAGGCGCTTGGCTACGCTGAGGACGTAGTCGCGGGCCGCCGCTTCCTTGGTCGAAGCGCGAGGTATCGCCGCCAGCGCGTCAAAGTGTTTCCATACCGCTTTCGGTTCCAGATCTACCAGTGCTGAAGTCATGAATTGCTCCGTCGGAAAAATGGGATGAGTCCATGGTACAGCGAGGGAAAGCGGGACGCACCGGCTGGCGGCTCGCGCTACCCTTGCGAGTTCATTTCAGTTGCGCCTGGGAACGGGCAGTAGTCTAATAGCTGGAACCGGGGCGGGGAGAAGCTCTCCAACTTTGCGATCGCCCTTCTCTGATTCGGCAGGATTCGCGATGGCTTCCGAGTTTGCCAAGCTGTCCAAGCCTTCGTCGCCGTCGCCTACCCGCGCGACGAAGCGCGTACCGGATCTGGCTACAGCGCCGCCAATCGTTCACGACGTGCTGCGTCGTCCCGGCCTGCCGCTCGATGCGCAGACCAGGAACGCTGTCGGCGCGCGCTTCGCCTTTAATTTTTCCGACGTTCGCGTCCACAGCGACGCCCAGGCGGCGCAATCGGCGCGGGCCGTCGATGCCGCCGCCTACACCGTCGGCCACAATATCGTTTTCGATGCCGGAGAGTTCCAACCGCACAGCCCTCGCGGTCAGGACTTGCTGCGTCATGAACTGATGCATGTACGCCAGCAGCGTTCGGCCGTCTCCAGCGGCGGCGCGCTCGCCATCGGCAACGTCCACAGTCCGCTGGAACGCGATGCCGGCGCCGTTGCTCCAAGGCTCATGCTTCAGCGCGGGCCCAAGAAACCCCCAGAAGAAACGGGGCTGCCGACTTCCCTCGATCAACTCCCGGAGGCGGAGCGCAAGAAGATCACTGTCTTCGAGCAATTGCCCACCAACATCAACGAAGTGATCGGCACCACTTGGGATCCGGACAAAGCGGCGGGCTATGTCACCGACGCCGACACCAAAATCGTTTACGGCTCCGGCATCGCCGATGCCGACAAGAAGCCTCTCGATTCCCTGTCCAACTACCTCGTCGGTGACGCTCCCGTCCACATGGGATTGGACCAGACGGTAACCATTGACATCGCTCCCATGAAGCAGCGGGTGCGGTTCACCTACGCCGGAGTCAGTAAAGGCAAGATCAAGAAGGTCATCCTGGTGGAAGGTCTCGGTCCCGCTCCGGCAGCGCCGGCTGCCAAGGACGGCGAGGCCAGGTTCCAGGCCAAAAAGTGCACTTTCGCAACCGACTGGAGCGATTCCGACAAGCAACTGTTGTTCCAGGCGCTCGCCATGCTGCCGGACTCGGCCATACCGGAAGGTCTCACCTTTAAGCGGGCTGCCCTCCCCAAGGCCAAGAAAACCGACCAGCCGAAACGGGGCGAAATCGATCCCAAAGCCGAGGCAGCACTGTACGATCCCGACAGCAACACCATGACTGTGTTCAATGCGGCCTTCGCTGGCGGCTCAGCCCCGGGGGTTTATTTCTCCCTGCTGCACGAGATGGGACACGCCTTCGATTTCGGACCGGTGCGGGAGGCGACCAAGGTTTACCAAGCCAGCGGGAAAACCGCTGCCGACGAGACCAAGCTGAAACAGGCCCAGCAACTCTCCGGCGGGGACATGGACCCCGACGACTACGGTACGGAGTTCCGCAAAGCGGCTCACAAGGACGGAGTTGTTCCCGATACCTCCACTCCGCCGCGCATCACTCTGGCGGGCACGGAGGCAACCCTGAAGGGTTCTCCGACCGACTACGGCAACACCAACTGGAAGGAATTCTTCGCCGAAGCGTTCGCCATGTTCATGACCGATCCCCAACTGCTGCATGCCATCCGGCCCAATATCTACGCCTACTTCTTAAGCAAGTTCCCCGCCTCGGCGTCCGCTCCCGCCAAAGCAACACCTCAGAAATAGCAGCGCCTTAGTCTGCGCCAATCGCGTGGGGCTCACCTGCACCGTTGCCGTTGCACGATGCCTGGAACCGCTGCCCACAAGTCCCGCCTCGCGGGACGGGATAGGAGAGCCCACCGCTTCAGCGGTGGTCAAGTCGCAGAGCCAGACGAGTCCCTCGGGGACGGCACGGGTCGGCAAACGACGTGCGCGTAACGACTTGTTTTGAGGTCTGGCGACTGCCGCACCTTGGTTGATGACCACGCATTTTGGTGCCGCTGCGCCGCCGTTTTGGGGTATCATCGGCCATCTTTGCGCCAGAGACATCGATGCTCCCTGCTGACGACGCTTTGCAGATCATCCGGGACACCTGGTCCTACAATGGCCAATTCCTCGATGACTTGAAAGACCGGCTGACCGCCGCTCAGCCCATCCCGCTCGTGCCCTTTGTCGGGGCCGGGCTCTCCATGCCGATGGGCTTCCCCTCGTGGGGCGCGTTCCTCAAGCAACTGGCGGAAGAGTGCGGCAAGTCGGACCAGGTCGCCGCGCTGCTGGCCGATGGCAAGTTTGAAGACGCGGCGGGCGCTGTCGAAGATGGACTCGGGGCGGAAATCTTCAACAGCCGTGCTCCGTCGGAAAAAGGGATGAGTCCATCCTACAGCGAGTCGAGGGGATAACGGGGCTCAGTTTCATCGGTTCCGCCCAAACCAGAGACGGCCGGGACTGCGTGACTCGCGTGGGGCACACTGGACCCCTGGCCGCGCCCTGGGCACAGCCGAAGAGAGAATAGTGCTCCGGAACGCGCCGACGGGCTTATAGTGTGGGTGTCTCGGAAGCGAAAAGGCAAGCTCCGGCTAAGAAAGGATATGCACCATGCCGATTAGAATCAGCAAAATAATCATGGTAGCCATAGCTGTATTGCACCTCCTATCTCGATTGGTGAGCGCGCAATGCTCAACATGCCCACCAGCTGGGATTCCGCTCTCGACTGGTACTTCTTGGGCAGCAGCTTCTTATGGGACGAGTGGTAGTGGTGGAAATGTCGCATTGACGATAAACCCTTTACTTACGACGCCTACTTTCATGACATACGAGATACTATCTGACTTCGGTTCGAGCAATCCGGCTTATACTTCCGCAGCTTACTGGGAATGGGGCCGCTCCGATTTTCAGCATCGCGAGTTCAACAATACGACGGATGGGGCAGCAAAGCAGTGTGAGGATAGTGGCAACAATTATGTGCAATGCCAAACAGTTGGGCGGCAGGAGATAACCGCGCTCCATTCCGATCTGCCATCAATCGGAGCGCAAGCTACATTCACGCTGAACAATCTGGAGAACACGGAAGTGCAAAGTAATACCAGCCTTGTTCAGCCTAAAATCGTCTCAGTCGCTTGCATCGGCGATTCTGACACCGCCGGATTTCTAGATGGGCATTCATGGTGTCGCTACATGGCCGAAAACATGCGGTTCCTATGGGAGATGCCGGACCCGGTTGGACACCCGCCGAGGCGGCGGGAGGCGCCAATTGGGGGTCGTATTCAGGGGTTCTCCAGGAATAATAGGGAGCTTCAGTCAACACAGCTATGCCATGTCCGATGTGACAGCCACCTCAAATGCTCCCAGTGGCTCAGGAACCGCCGACTTTCAGGAGGAAGCTCTTAACCAAGATTTAAGTACCAATTCGCCGGACGATACGGCCGCCTGCGTAACACATGGGTTCTCCAATTCCTACTCGCTTACATATACATTTCAAAATATTACTCAAATTGTAGCCTATACACCGGTAGGTTCCGCCTAGGAACGCTAAGTTGGTCAATTGACTCAGGATCCGGAGGAAGCGGATCGATCAATGAGACTATTGGCAGCAATTGGATGGCAACAGTGCTGAACAACGCAGGGGCCCAGCTTACCGAGGGAGGGCATACTCTGGTTTTTACGTTCCCTTCAGATACAAAGACCTGCGCGTTTGGCTTCGATGGTCAAAATAATACGATTGCGTCTCACAACGGATATGGCGTCCGCTTCCATGTGCTAGCTGCTAACAGTGAGTGGGCGGCGCTGCGCAACAACAACCCATATTTTGCCGCTCAGGTCTAAGCGCCTCGGCGAACCATTGCCAAACCTCCGCCAGCACTTCATTTTCCAAAGATTCGCTATGTGTCAGCATGTTCATCAATATGTATACGCAGAACGAACGCAATTTCGGAACCGCCGACGAAACTCCAACGCAGGCTGCGATGCAGTGGGGCACGCTGAGCGCGACGAGCGAACTAACATATCAAGTGCAGATATAGTATGGATATCCTCCCGACGCTTCGGTTACTAACAGTTACAAACTGGGCTCAACCTCTCAGTATGCTGCCTACATGCGAGAAATGGTAGCGGCAAATAACGCCAGGCCCGGAACGTTTCCGCCATGGCACTATATCGACTCTTCGGAGCTTGGTGATTTTGCAGTTGACGGATTTCCGTTCTGCTGGCTCGCGGACAAGATACATTTGACCGATTCCTGCAAGGCAATGTTTGGCTTGAATGTCCAAGCAGCTGTATTTCCCTTCCAGCCGAGCAGGCCGATTGTCTCCAATCCTATTTCCTAACCAAATACGTTACCTCAGCCTCCGCAGGCACGACAATAAATGAATTTGTGTCTCTAACTAGCACTGGCTACACAACTTCTGTCACAGGCAGCAGTCAAGAGCTGACGTATGACGTATGCGTGTTCAATTGCATACCGGCCGCCACAAATACGCGAGTGGCTTACGCTGGGATTGCACGTTTGGCATTCGACGCCACTTCGGCGGTCGTCGGGGACTATGTGATCCTATCGACCACCAACGCTGGCATGGGACATGACAGCGGTTACAGCTATAACAGTCCGCCGCCATTGCCAGTGAGCGGATGCATCACCTACCAGGGAAAGGAGCTCAAAGGGAGGCAGGACTGGTACTGCCGGCCAAATTGGTCTAATCGATCTTTCCGAGCGGCTCACGTTATGCGGGCCGAACGGCCTGAATAACATCGCCTACTCGACAACGCCAGCATTGAGTTTCAACCTTGGGAATGAGCTACAGTTCTCCTGCACTGCCGCTGGTGCGACAATTACGCCGACGCTTAGTGGCCTCGCTGCGGGTCAATCGCCATTGACTGTGATATTCGTCCAGAACGGAACGACGGCTTGTTCGTGGGCATGGCCGACGCATCTCCGCGGGGCGCCGCCCGTAAGCATGACACTAAGCAGCATCAGCACGTTCCAGTTCGTAACTTCTAACAACGGCACGGATGCTTACTATATCGGCGGCACGCAAGGCACGACTGGGGGAACGCCATAATATACAATCGAGGCATTACTGCTGATTGTTTTTCATGGTTATCTCCAGGATGCTTGAAAATTTGGTTGTGCGGGTGCGGTTCGCCATAACTCAAAACAGCTTTGCGTTCGCTGCAATTTCGTCGGGCGGATCCTTGCGATTGGGAGAAAGTCTTACTCGGGTGTAAAATGCCTCGAAAAGCTGCAACCGTCAAAGGTCGCATCAGTAAGGGAGACCATCATGACGATCCCGCCACTACTTTCCAGGCTGATTTTGCGTAGCAGCTTTGGAACAACGGCTCTCCTGTCGCTGATTTGTGCGCTAACGCTAATTGCAATGCAACCGGCGCAGGCCCAAATCTTCACCGTCCTACACAACTTCACCGGAGGGGCGGATGGAAAAAGCCCGAACGCCGGTTTGACCATGGATGCAGGAGCAAACCTGTACGGAACAACGGCTAACGGTGCACGTGGACACGGCACGGTTTTCAAGCTCTCCTACAAGGGCTCCGGCTGGATTTTCACTCCGCTGTACGCCTTTGAAGAAGGTAGTGACGGAGCAACCCCTGCCTTGGGGGTTATCATCGGTTCCAACGGCAGCCGTATGGCACGACCCAATATGGAGGGATACCACAATGCGACCCCATAGACGAAGGCTGCGGCACGATTTACAACCTAGTACCGGCGGCGCACGTCTCGCCTACCCTGTTCGCTCCTTGGACCGAAACTGTCCTGTATCGCTTCATGGGCGGCAGCAGCGGGAAATATCCCAGTGGCATCATTCTTGACCAATCAGGGAACATTTACGGCACATCCAGTCAGGGAGGCGCTGCGGGCTGCTTCAGCGGTTCCTGCGGAACGGTTTTTGAGCTGACGCGCTCCGCCAGAGGTATCTGGACGGAGAGCACCATTTATACATTTACCGGAGGCAATGATGGGGGCAGTCCAGGCGGCGTAATCCTTGACGGCGCTGGGAACCTCTATGGCACGGACGAGTTAGGCGGCTACACCGGAGGCAACTGTCATCCCTACGGATGCGGTGTGGTTTACGAGCTGATGCGCTCGGGGAGCACTTGGCTGGAAAAAACGCTGTATACCTTTCAGGGGGCAGGCGACGGCGCAAACCCTTCGGGCGGTCTGATCTTCGATCCGGCCGGCAATCTTTATGGCACCACAACTGCTGCCGGGGGCCCCAGCGGAGGCGGCACGGCTTTTGAATTAACCCCTTCCAACGGTAATTGGATATTTACTGTCCTGTATAACTTTGCTGACCGTGGAGAACCCAATGGCGTAGCTAGGGACGCGTCTGGGAATCTCTACGGTACGACAGGCGTTGGTGGCCCCTATGGGAAGGGATCAGTTTTCAAACTGACACCGTCAAACGGTAGCTGGACGTACACGTCGCTCCACGATTTCACCGGCGGCAGCGACGGGGGATTTCCAACCTGCAACGTTGTATTCGACGCTAGCGGCAATCTCTACGGCACGGCATACGCAGGCGGAGCTGACGAGTATGGCGTCGTCTGGAAAATCACGCCATAGTTTAAGACCGGACCCGTGCCCCAGCTTTACGTCCGGCTTTCTGGAAGTCAACCTGGGCTGAATGTTTCATGCCAGCCGATCGAATATCCGCGACTCGCGGTGCAGACCTAACACCGTTCCGGGTTTTCTACTCGAAGTCAATCTTTGACAATGAAGTCGCACGACGCCCCGTCGGCGCAACCCTGCTGCGCGTGGACCTGGGAGGCCGCGCCACGCCTCTTTGGAACCAGCGCGGGTCGTGGCAAACTCGGGCGATCGCTGCGCCGAGCGGCCGCGAACTGGCCCCGCAGCATCCCGACGCCTTCCTCCCCTATCTCGCCCGATCGCTCGGCGCCAAAGCGGCGATCTTGCAGCGGACAGGCAACGCGACGGCTGCGGCGACCGCTTTCCACGAGGGGATTCAGTCTCTGAAGTTCGTCTTCCTTCGCTTGCCCGAGGTCTTCACGCCGCTCATGACGGGCTTGTTAAGAGGCTATGTTCAAGCTTGTAAGGCGGCCGGGTTAGAACTTGACATGGCCCTGCTCGGCGACGTCCTGCCGCTCCTGAAGGACGAAGAAGCTTGACACAACTTGACAAACTGGAAGCCGCCGCGCCGTCTCGCAAATAGCAACTGGGACCCACCTGGCTCCGTTGGCATCCTCCGCTCTTGTCCAATGCCGGGGCCTGCGCCGCCCCCGGCGCTGCTACACTGGCTCTCTGCATCCACGAATAGATCGACCTAGGGAGGTTTCTTGCCATGCCGGAAGGCGGCGGTTCCAACATCGAAGTCGCCCATCATCTCAGCGAGCACCACCACGGGCAGACGCAGTCTCTGGCTCACCAGATCCTGGAAGTCGCGGAGGCGATTGTGCTCGCCGTCGTCGCGGTCACCACCGCCTGGAGCGGCTACCAGGCAGCCCTTTGGACGGGGCATCAGGAGGAGCTGTACGGAACCGCCAGCCGGCTGCGCGTGCAGGCCGAAGGCGCCATGAACTACGCCAACCAGGAGCGCTTGTACATTGCTTCCACGGTGACCGAGTGGCTGAAGGCCGAAGCCGCCGGCAACCAGAAGCTGGCCGACATGTTTGAGCGCCGCTTACTACCCGAGGCGCGCCCCGCTTTTGCAGCCTGGAAGCAGACCGATCCGCTCAATAATCCTGACGCTCCCGCCGGCCCGCAACAGATGCCGCAGTATCACAGCGCCAGGATGGACCAATCTGCCCGGCTGGAGGAGCAGGCCGACGATACCTTCGAGCGAGGCAATCAGGCGCGCGAGTACTCCGACAAATATGTGAGGGCAACCGTCATGCTGGCCACCGTCCTGCTGCTGATGGCCATCAGCCAGCGCTTCCAGACCCACGCCATACGAGCCTGTTACGAAACTCTTGCTTACTCCGCTCAGGAGCGACGGATATTCGGACCACTCGGTTCCCCAACGCATTATGCGGGGCACCGGTTTTCCGGTTGGGCTAGCGGGCCAGGGCGGCTCGTAAGCTTATGCCTCCCAGCACCGCCATCATGCGCTTGAGGTTGTAGGCCATCATCGCCAGGCTGATTTCCGTTTGCGCGCCGCCGCACCCACGCAGCAAAAAGCGCGGATGTCCGAAACTGCCATACTTGAGCGCGGCAAACACCCGCTCCACCACACAGCGTCGCAGTCGCATGGCTTCTGCCGTTGCCCGCTGCTGCATGCGCTGCAGTGCCGCTTCGTAAATGTGCCGCTTCACCGTTCGCCGTGCCGCCGTGGTGCAATGCGCCCGCAAGGGACAGGCTCCGCACACCGCCGCCTCGCCTACATACACCACCTGTCGCCGCTTTTTCTGCACTGCTTTCCGCTGCAATCTCTGGCCCGCCGGACACACCATGGTGTCGGTGGTCTGGTCGTGATAAAACTCGCTCCCCGCGAACATCTGGCCATCGCCTTGACTGTTCACGCTGCGATTGGCCGCCACGTGCGGCTCAATCCCGCGCGCTTCACACCCCGCCGCCTGCTCTCCGTTGGAGTAGCCCGCGTCCGCCACCACGTGCAGCGATTCCGGCGAGCCCACCGCCTGCTGCGCCGCCTCCGCCATCGGCAGCAGACTGCGATTGTCCGTCGCCTCCGTGGTCACCGCTTGTGCCACGATAATGCCGCACTCGGCATCCACCGCCGCCTGCACGTTGTACGCCGGACGCTTGCCCTCCGTCGTCCGCATGAACCGCGCCTCCGGCTCAGGATCGTTGCCCAGCTTCTGCAGCGCCGCCTGCATCGCGCTGTGGTCGATCACTACGTCATCTTGCGCGTCGGCCGCTTCCATCTCCTGCAGATAGCGCTCTACAGCATCCCGCTCGCGTACCCGCTGGGCGCTGCTCACCGCGCGAAACTTCGAGCCGTCGATTGCCACCCACTCGCCCCGCACTAAACCCACCTCGCGCGCCAACCGCACTAACTCCGCTCCCGCCGCCTTCACCGCCTCGCGATGCAGGCGCCGAAACTCCGCAATCGACTTGTAATCGGGCCGCAGCCGTCCCAGCAGCCACATCACTTCCACGTTGCGCACGCACTCCGCCTCCAGCCGCCGCGACGAACGCAGCTGGTTCATGTAACCGTACAAGTACAGCTTCAGCAGATCGCGCGGATCGTAGCCCGGCCGCCCTGTCTCCGCCGGCTCGGCGCGCTCGAATCCCAGCTCCTGCATCCCCAGCCGCTTCACGAACGCTTCGATTACCCGACACAGATGATCGGCGGGAAGGAACTCGTCCAAGGTTAGCGGAAACATCGTCACTTGCTCCCGCGCTTCGCCTGTGATGTAGGCCATGTGGCTAAACTAACCTTTATCCGCACTCACTGCCATAGCCTCTTGCCCTAAGTGCCGAGTTTCGTAACAGGCTCATACGGGTTGGGCTGGCGGTGATTGCCGTACTGTTGCTGTGCTTACCGCTGTACCACGTGCTCACGCTGCCGCGGGCCTGAAGGGCGCACCAAACTGACTAGCACCTAAATGCTAGAGAACTGTTAAATTATCGCGTAAGCTGTCAAGCCCAGAAAGTACTGTATCAAACATCCCTTAAAGTGCCCGCTAGAGGCCATAGGAGGCCCGTAGAGCCACGCCAAGGTGGCGGGACAGGGAAAACCATTACCGCGCAACGAGACGCGGCGTACGGGCCTCCTAAGCGCAAAATCGGGGGTATCGTTGTGGCGGCACCACCAAGGTGCCGCAATCGCGACGCAATTCCCCTACGCTATCGCTATTACTTGCCTGCCGCCTTCTCCAGATGGCCGCCGAACTCATACCGCATGGCGGAGAGCAGCTTGTCGGCAAAGTCGGCCTCGCCGCGCGAGCTGAAGCGTTCGTATAGCGCTGTCGTCAGCACCGGTGACGGTATGGCCTCATCGATGGAAGCTTTAATGGTCCAGCGTCCTTCTCCGGAGTCGGAAACTCTGCCGGCAAACTTGGTCAGTTGGGGATCGCCCGCCAATGCCGATGCTGTCAGGTCGAGTAGCCAGGACGCGATAACGCTACCCCTTCGCCATACCTCGGCAACATCGGGGAGGTTGAAGTCATACTGATAGTGTTCAGGGTCGCGGAGAGGCGTAGTCTCGGCATCGACCTCGCCCTTCTGTTTGCCGATGTTGGCGGCCTTGATGATATTCAACCCCTCGGCATAAGCAGCCATGATGCCGTACTCAATACCGTTGTGCACCATCTTGACGAAGTGTCCGCCGCCGCTGGGTCCGCAATGGAGATAGCCATCCTCGGCAGTGCCACCGAGCTTCTCGCGTCCTGGCGTGGGGTCAATGTTGCCTTTACCGGGAGCCAATGTCTTAAATATGGGGTCGAGATGCTGTACCGCCTTGTCAGGGCCGCCGATCATCATGCAGTAGCCGCGCTCCAGTCCCCAGACACCGCCGCTGGTACCGACGTCAACGTAGTTAATGCCCTTGGGGGCCAACTCCTTGGCGCGACGAATGTCGTCGATGTAGTAGGAGTTGCCGCCGTCGATGAGAATGTCTCCAGCCTCCAGATAGGGGACAACACCGGCAATGGTTTCGTCTACGGCGGCGGCGGGCACCATCAGCCACACGGCGCGCGGCTTTTGCAGTTTGCTCGCCAGGTCCTGTAGCGAAGAACTCCCTGTTGCCTTCTCCTTGGCCAACTCCTCGACGCTCTTGGGGAAGACGTCGAAGACCACACAGTTATGCCCTGCCTTGATGAGACGCCGTACCATGTTGGCGCCCATGCGTCCCAGACCCACCATTCCTAGTTGCATAGCGATCTCCTCGCCGAACAGCATATATCGTTGGCCGCGATTGCACCAGCGAAAGGGAGAGAAAAGGCGGAGGAGAGGGCGGAGGTTACAGGGACATTACGGCGGTAGGCGATCAGGGGCGTTCGACCGCGGCGCGCTCCGCGGAAACGCCGCCGGTGCGAGGCAGGTTCGAGATGCGCGGCGAGGCCGAAGACCAATCGTTATTATTTACCATATAATTATCTATTGTTAACTGCTAAATTAACTATATAGAATAGATTGCAATGAGGCGGCGGACGCTCCGATCCCGGTGGGATAGCCTTACGCAAGACTTCGACAGGATGCCGAACCTTAGGATCGACTCAACCCGAGCGCCTCGGGCGCGACATAAGATAGCCCACTGTTTTAACGGTGGGTAGGCATGTTTCATAGAGATGAGTTTCCCGGGGACGACACAGAATCTCTCCCGGCGCGGATGTGCCGTGCCTGGGGCACTCGGTTTCGTTACACAATCCTTTCCCAGCGCTGAAGCGCTGGGCTATCTTATTCCGTCCCGCGGGGCGGGACTGGGGCACGACCGATTGCAATGTTATGCCAGCGTCCACCGCGCACCGGCGGGTGGCGCACCGCCCTTCGATTCCGCTCAGGGCAGGCTTTCAGCGGCGCAAACAAGCTGCCCATATAGATCCCGGCTTCAGCCGCTGAGGTAAAACCGTTCGAGCGAATTACAACAGGGGCTAAAGCACCGGTCTTTTCTGTGTCCTGTTCGGCACGACTAAAGGTCGTGTCCTGATACAGAACGTTTCCTTACGAGACCTTATTCTGCCCCCACGCGAAGGAGTTTATGATGTGGCGTTATTCTGCTATCGTTCAGCCTTGCCTATCGAGGCCGGCAGCCAACCATGGGACGCATCGAGAAAACGGTTTTTATCAGCTATCGCCGCACCAATTTTCCCTGGGCGCTGGCTATTTTCCAGGACCTTACCCAGCATGGCTACGACGTATTTTTTGATTTCACCGGCCTTGCCAGTGGAGCATTCGAACCCGTCATCCTGGAAAACGTCCGCGCCCGGGCGCACTTTGTTCTCGTACTGACTCCCTCCGCGCTGGAGCGTTGCGGCAATCCAACCGACTGGCTGCGCCGCGAAATCGAGGCTGCGCTGGACGGCCAGCGCAATATCGTGCCCCTGATGCTGGAAGGCTTCGACTTCGGCACCCCCACCATCGCCAGCCAGCTCACCGGCAAGCTGGAAGCGCTCAAGGACTACAACGCACTAAGTGTCCCGCCGGCATACTTTCGGGAAGCCATGGGGCGACTGCGCGACCAGTATCTGAATGTGCCGCTGGATGCGGTGACGCACCCGGCGTCCCTCGCCGCGCGGCAGGCCGCGACGGAAGAGAAAGGGGCGGCTGCAATGGCTCCCGCCGTTGCAGAAGAAGAACTAACAGCACAGCAATGGTTCGAGCGCGGCTTTAATGCTAAGGACGTTGATGAGAAGTTGCGATTTTATAGCCAGGCCATCCGGCTCAAGCCGGATTATGCCGAGGCCTTCAACAACCGGGGCGTCGGGCGCAAGAATAAAGGCGACTTGGAGGGCGCGCTCGAGGATTTCGACGGGGCCATCCGCCTCAAGCCCGACTATGCCGACGCCTTCTTCAACCGCGGCGTTACGCGCTACGACAAAAGCGACCTAGAGGGTGCGGTCAGAGATTACGACGAAGCCATCCGCCTCAAGCCCGACTATGTCGAGGCCTTCAACAATCGGGGCAATGCGCGCAAAGCTAAAGGCGACCTAGAGGGTGCGCTTAAGGATTACGACGAAGCCATCCGCCTCAAGCCCGACTTTGCCTTGGCCTTCTTCAACCGCAGCGTTACGCGCTCCGACAAAGGCGACCTAGAGGGTGCGGTCAGAGATTGCGACGAAGCCATCCGCCTCAAGCCCGACTATGCCTTGGCCTTCAACAACAGGGGCAATGCGCGCAAAGCTAAAGGCGACTTATCTGGCGCGCTCGGGGATTACGACGAGGCCATCCGCCTCAAGCCTGACTTTGCCGAGGCCTTCAACAACCGGGGCGCAGCCCGTCACATACAAGGCGACCTAGAGGGCGCGCTTAAAGATTACGACGAGGCCATCCGCCTGAAGCCTGACTATGCCACGGCCTTGAACAACCGCGAGCTTGCGCGCCAAGCCCTGGCCGAGCGATCGAAACCCTGAGCTCGTGGTGGGGTCAACGTCACCCTGTGGCGACCCCAGTTTTCACGGGCGTGGCTCGATGCAACTGGCGCAACGCAGCGCCCTGGGCGCGCTATAAGATAGCCCACCGTTTTTAACAGTGGGTAGGGAGGCACATTCGCCATCGAGTCCCTCCGGGGACGACACAGAATCTTTGCCCGCGCGCTTGTGCCGTGCCCGGGGCACTCGGATTTTCGTAATTCGCCCACCCCGGCCTGAAGGCCGGGGCTATCACCTTGCGTCGCGCGGGCGCGACTGGGGCACAACCGATTGCATGTCCCGTTCGGCACGGCAAGGTCGAGCCCCGATACAAAACCATTTATGACCGGACTTTATTCTGCTATCGTTCAACGTTGCTATCAGGTCCGGCAGCCAACCATGGGACGCATCGAGAAAACGGTCTTCATCAGCTATCGCCGCACCAATTTTCCCTGGGCGCTGGCTATTTTCCAGGACCTTACCCAGCATGGCTACGACGTATTTTTCGATTTCACCGGCCTTGCCAGTGGAGCATTCGAGCCCGTCATTCTGGAAAACGTCCGCACCCGGGCACATTTTCTGGTGGTGCTGACGCCCTCCGCGCTGGAGCGTTGCGGCAATCCAACCGACTGGCTGCGCCGCGAAATCGAGGCTGCGCTGGACGGCCAGCGCAATATCGTGCCCCTGATGCTGGAAGGCTTCGACTTCGGCACCCCCACCATCGCCAGCCAGCTCACCGGCAAGCTGGAAGCGCTCAAGGACTACAACGCACTAAGTGTCCCGCCGGCATACTTTCGGGAAGCCATGGGGCGACTGCGCGACCAGTATCTGAATGTGCCGCTGGATGCGGTGACGCACCCGGCGTCCCTCGCCGCGCGGCAGGCCGCGACGGAAGAGAAAGGGGCGGCTGCAATGGCTCCCGCCGTTGCAGAAGAAGAACTAACGGCACAGCAATGGTTCGAGCGCGGCTTTAATGCTAAGGACCTTGATGAGAAGTTGCGATTTTATAGCCAGGCCATCCGGCTCAAGCCGGATTATGCCGAGGCCTTCAACAACCGGGGCGTCGGGCGCAAGAATAAAGGCGACTTGGAGGGCGCGCTCGAGGATTTCGACGGGGCCATCCGCCTCAAGCCCGACTATGCCGACGCCTTCTTCAACCGCGGCGTTACGCGCTACGACAAAAGCGACCTGGAGGGTGCGGTCAGAGATTACGACGAAGCCCTCCGCCTCAAGCCCGACTATGCCTTCGCCTTCAACAACCGGGGCAATGCGCGCAAAGCTAAAGGCGACTTGGAGGGTGCGCTCAAGGATTACGATGAGGCCATACGCCTGGAGCCCGACTTTGCCGACGCATTCAACAACCGGGGCAATGCGCGCAAAGCTAAAGGCGACCTAGAGGGTGCGCTCAAAGACTACGATGAGGCCATCCGCCTGAAGCCTGACTATGCCTTGGCCTTCAACAACCGGGGCATTGCGCGCAAAGCTAAAGGCGACCTAGAGGGTGCGCTCAAAGATTACGATGAGGCCATCCGCCTGAAGCCTGACTATGCCACGGCCTTGAACAACCGCGAGCTTGCGCGCCAAGCCCTGGCCGAGCGATCGAAACCCTGAGCTCGTGGTGGGGTCAACGTCACCCTGTGGCGACCCCAGTTTTCACGGGCGTGGCTCGATGCAACTGGCGCAACGCAGCGCCCTGGGCGCGCTATAAGATAGCCCACCGTTTTTAACAGTGGGTAGGGAGGCACATTCGACATCGAGTCCCTCCGGGGACGACACAGAATCTTTGCCCGCGCGCTTGTGCCGTGCCCGGGGCACTCGGATTTTCGTAATTCGCCCAACCCCGGCCTGAAGAAACTGTGTCGCAACCGGTGCCGCCGCTGCGCGGCTCGATTATTTTCCCCGCTCCCCACCGCGGGCTTACGCGCGGCTAAGACAAATGTCGCCGCTGCGCGGCTCAGTGTTGGTCTGTTTCGGCTTTTTGTTCCACCATCGAATCGCATTTCCAGTTGCGACACACTCTCTGAAGGCCCGGGGCTATCACCTTGCGTTCCGCGCGGAGCGCGACTGGGATGCAGCCGGTTTCAATGATCACGGCGCGGGTGGAGCACCGCTTTAGCGGTGCACATATTTTCGCCTTCCCCAAACCCGGCTTCAGACCTGTGGCACGGCTGAAGCCGTGCCCTTTCAAAGCGAGAGCTGGACTACATCAACCGGGAAATCGCTATAGCGGGCGGGAACCTCCGTCCCGAAGGACACATTTGTCGTAAAAACAAGGGCGCTGAAAAGCGCCCTTAATAGCGATCGAAACCCGGGTTTAACTTCGCGGTTTAGCGATGTCCACCGCCTGAGTGTCCGCCACCGCCGCCACCGCCGCCGTGGAAGCCGCCACCGCCCGACACGTGGTAGCCTCCGCCTCCACCGCCCGAGTAGTGCGGCGCTGCGGGGGCCGAGTAATGCGGCGCGGAATACGAAGCGCCGCCCCCGTAACTACGGCTGGCATAGGCGGGAGCTTGTCCATAACTCCGGCTGGCGTACGCCGGCGCCTGCCCATAGCTTCGGCCCGATCCGGAGTAGGCACTGGCTGTTGGATACGAGCTGCGGGTCCCGCCGTACACGCTGATACCCGACCTTCCGGATGCATACGACGAGGACCGGGCGTATGCCGGGGCTGGGTGATAGGTGTAACTGGCGGCTGGACGCGGTACCGATCCGTAGTATGCGGAGGCGCGCGACGCAGTGCCCGAACTGCCACGCGAATTGCCGTTGCCGTGCGAGTTGCCTTGCGGCGAGGCATGTTGTGACGGCGCCGACTGGTGTGACGGGCTCCCCTGCTGCGATCCGCTGGGTGGCCGATCGTTGTAGTTCGCAGGAGGCCGAGGCACATTGTGCGCCGAATAGCTCTGCGGCGTATTGCCGGCCGCCGCATGACTATTCACGTTGCCGCCATTGCCGCGAGAGAAGCTGCCATTATTCGCAGGCTGCCGCCCGGTAGTTACGGCCGGGTTCGACGGAACGCGGGCTCGGGCGATCTCGTTGCTGGCCGTTCCGCCCGCCCACGGTGGACGGGGCACATTGTGCGGCGCATTCCCCGCATTCGCGCCGGAAGCTGAGTTCGGTCCGCGCGCCGTGTTTACACCGCCCGGCGTTGAAGCCGTGCTCGGTCCTCGCGCTGAGTTCATGTTCCCCGACGTGGGAGATGAGGCATTCGGACCACGCGCCGTGTTCATGTTCCCCGGCGTCCGCGGCGCGCCATTGTTTCTCGCCATCGCAGACTCCGCTCCATTGAAGCGGGCGGGGCCGGCGGGCGGCGTCATATGGGTTACCACACCACGATTGATGGCCGAAGCGGGAGGCGTTCCATGCGCAGCCTGGCTGCCGCCCATCACCGATTGCCGGGTCGGATTCACCTCAGCCGTGTGCATCAACTGGCCTTGGCCAAGATTGGCCTTCGGCACGGCCATACCAGCTCGGTTGATCGCAGCTCCCGAGGTAAACGCGGACCTGGGCGCCGCCGTCACCGCCCCCGGGATGTTGCGGTTCACGCCCACGCCGGCGAAATTGTTGTGGTAATAGCTGTTCGAAATGTTGTTGATGTTGGCGATGTGCGTATTCGTGATGTTGACGTTATGCAAATATCCAGCGCTCACCCATCCGCCGCCGTGGTACCAGCCGCCGTGTCCCCATCCGCAGTAGCGAGGATAGTAGGGCGCGCCCCAACCCAGCGGGAACCATCCGAAGTTGATGCCAATCCCCCAGCCTCCGCCCCATCCCCAGCCAAAGCCGACACCGAAGCCGGGTCCGCCGATCCAGCCGACCAGCGCAGGAGCGTAGTACGGATTCCAATAGCCCAGCGGTCCCGGGGCCCAAGCCCAGGCACTGTTCCAGTACACCCATCGTCCGTAGTGGAAGGGGGCGAATCCCCACGGCGCATCATCCACCCACGTCCAGCCCCAGGGAGCAATCCATACCCAGTGGCCGTAGCGATAGGGCGCCCAGCCCGCCGGGACTGACGACGGCACCCAGATCGATCCGTAGGTCGGGGCGGTCTGCCAGGTCCCATAAGCGTCCAGGTCCTGGTAACCGATCACGCCCGGTGAGACATAGCGCGCGGAAAGCGAACTGTCCAGCCGCTTGTCGCGCACCTGCGCCCACTCTTCGAAGCCGTCGGGCACGGGCGCGTTGAGGGCGGTGTGTTGCAGCGTCTGGTCGTTGCTGAAGCGCACCTGCTGGCCTGAGTTGACCCGCACCGCCGGCCCCTTGCCGGTGGCCTCGCCGTAGCCGCTGCGCACCGTCACCCAGCTCGCGTCTCCATTGGGAAAAACGTCGAAGCGATAAACGCCCGTCTTCATCACCGTAAAGGCGTAGTTCGGCGTGTCAACTTCATAGATTTCGCCCTTCGAAAGATGCTTGACCGTGACTTCCAGCGTTCCCTGATCGAGCTCCATCTGCACCGTGCCGTCGCTCACGTTCGTCAGGGTCAGGCTGGTTTCCGCGTTCATGCGGATGAAGCCGTCGCCAACGTTGAGTTCGGCGCGCGAGTTCTTGTCCGTCCACACCCGGTCGGAGGTGGTGAGCGGACGGTTCAGACTGGCTGCGATCCAGTCGTTCACACCCCCGGGCTGCATCGAGACTTCACCTGAAGTGTATTGCAGGCGCGCTACCCGCCCCGGCGGGTCCTGTGTGTTCTGCCCCGGAGCGGGGCCTCCCGCATTCGCAGGCTGGCTTCCTGCATCCGGATACTGCTCGGGCGGCGCGTTCACCTGGTCCTGTGCCAGGACGCTTGCAGCCGACATCCCCACCACCAGCAGCGCTCCCAACAGCCATTGCAACCGCAGCTTCGCTTTCATCGTAAGATTCCTCTCGCCTCGGCCCGATCCAACATCTTTAGACGAAGGCGCTCGTCAATCGCAGGGACCTGAGACATTGCTGAGACTGACAATCGTGTAAACCCCGCATCTCACGGGGTGTTGCGTATCTCCTTTTTACACCCATGCGGCGCAAATTACACGTCGCGAAGGAGATGCTGGAGATACGACAACGCGGAAATGTAAAGAATTGTTACTGTATCGTGGCACACGCAGCGAAGATCGCGTAGCCTGCGTTTTGTCCCGGGCGCTGATGCGAAGAGCGCAGTCCCGCATCGAATACGTTCAGGACCCCATCATGACATCGGTGAATCGCAAATTCATTCTCTGGTCGTTGTTCCTGGCCAGTCTTCTCGCCGCTGCACCATGCTCTTCCGGCCAGACCGCCGCGGCTCCCGCTCCCCAGCGCAAGACCAGCACTCCCTACAGCGGTGACCTCTCTATCTTTGAGACGCCGGGACGCGACCAGCGGCTGCATATCGATCAGGTGATGGATGCGCTCGCCATCGCGCCCGGCAAGACCGTCGCCGATATCGGCGCAGGTTCGGGATGGTTTACCGTCCGCGCGGCCCGACGCGTGACCGCAACCGGCACGGTATACGCCGTGGACATCAATCCCGAGGCCATTGACTACATCAAGCAGCGAATCAAGAAGGAGCAACTCAGCAACGTAAAAACCATTCTGAGCCAGCCCGACAATCCTGAGCTGCCACCCGGAAGTGTGGACGCCGTGCTTCTGCTCAAGGTCTACCACGAGGTCGCAAATCCGGTGGCGCTGTTACACAACCTGCGAGGGTCGCTGCGGCCGGGCGCTCGCGTCGGAATCATCGACCGCAACGGCAATGGCGAGAACCACGGTGTGCAGAAGGACGTCGTGATTCACGAAGCCGGGCAGGCGGGCTATCGCCTGCTGGAAGAACACGACGACCTGGTCAAGGCCGACCACGTGGACTACTTTCTGGTCTTCGTCGCGGAATAAAACGCAATCCATGTAATGCTGCTCCCAGCGTTCTCTGGTTGAGTCCCAGGATAGAAACCCTCGGAGTCAAAGACGGTTGATATGGCCGCGCTCAGGAGTGCAAGCGCTGCCGGCGATGAATTCCTTACCTGGCTTCGGTAAAAATATCCGGCCACCTTGGTGACTGATGGCGTTTCGGCTGGCTGACGAAGAAGGCCCAGCTTGCGCCAGGCCCTCGGAGTTTACCGGTGCTCGATTCGCTATTGGGTGATGGTTTTGACTTCGTCGCCGACCTTGAAGTCGGAGCCGGATACCGGGGTCCCGACCGCGGAGATGTCATCCACATCGGTCAGGCGGATCACGCCGACCGGCAACGTCATGCGACGAATCACCTTACCGCTTGACGGGTCCTTGATTTCCTGGGTCACGCGTTGCACCGTCAACTGGTCGCCCACCTTCAAGCCCGCCTTGCCGCCGACATTCAGAACGACCTGGCCACCGACGACCGCCGCAACCACGCCTTCCACACTGATGGTGCGGGCTTCCAGTTTGGGGGCATCGGCGATCAGTCCTTCACTCATCTGCTTCACCGCCGCGCTGACTGCCTCACCGATGATGGTCTGCTGGAAGTCACTGCTGCCAAAGTCCACGGCTCCGTTACCAAACCCGTGCCAGTTGCCTCCTCCACCCAACAGAGACGTACTCTCGCGCTGCGACTCGCCTTTGCCGTCAGCCACGCCCATGATCTCCGCGGTGTCAATGTTCACAATACGTGCATCAACCACCACGATGGCCTTACTCTTCTTTTGGTGGAAGCCGCCGAGTCCGTATCCGCCCCAGCCACCGCCGCCGCCGCCGACGCCCGTACTCTTGGTCTCATTTCCGAATTGAGTGATGCTACCCACAATGATGGCGTCCACACCCAGGATCTTGCCGATCTTTGCCGCCGACGTAGGGTTCGCGCGATCGCTGTTGGAGAAATTCTGTTCACCCAGGATCTTGTCCATCGCCTTGCGCTCGATCACCGAGTAGGTGCCGTCCTGCACCAGATTGCGCACCAGCAGGTCCGCAATCCCCTTACCAATGTCTACGTTGGTGCCGAAGACCGCAGCGGAATTGCTTTGCACAGTTGCATAGTCGAAATCGAAGATGGCAACCCGCTTCTTACGCGCGTGAAGGACTTGCGGAGCGGCTGGCGGAGTCGCAGAGGCGGCCGGCGCCGCATTGGACTGTGCTTCCGCCCCGGTTGCAAAAAACGATGCCAGAACCAAAGTGGCCAACAAAACTCTCATGGTGATTCATTCTCCCCGTGGTGGCGTGATGGAACGAGCAGGCTAATCCGCAGGTACGCCCACCTGATAAG
Organism: uncultured Acidobacteriaceae bacterium; assembly: GCA_963791975.1. Classification (GTDB taxonomy): domain Bacteria; phylum Acidobacteriota; class Terriglobia; order Terriglobales; family Acidobacteriaceae; genus Bog-257. The sequence continues at coordinate 801,317 of CAWBUJ010000003.1, forward strand.
CCCTAAGTCTGCCGCACGGATTTTACTGCAATTTGACCCTGGTGGCGCAGCTTTCTGACAGACGGGCCCGCATTTTACCCCGGAGTTCCAGCAGTGGTACCACCATCGGGCCGCGCATACGCGCCTCACTTGTCCGGATGGTGCCGCGTGCTTTGCCGAATATCCAAACGATCGCGGATTGGGCCGCCCTCCGTGACGCAGTGACCGGTGACCGCATTCAGCGTGACCTAACGCACTTTTTCCCCCTCTCGCAACGGTGCACTATACTGGTGCAGGAAGTGGCAGGCCTTTGGCCGCTGCATTCAATGTAAAGGACTGAACCGAAAATGAGATGGATGTTACGGTCGAAGATCCACAAGGCGACCGTCACCGAAGCCGACCTTCGTTATGAAGGCAGCATCACCATAGACCGGGAGTTGATCGACAGAGTTGGACTGCTACCTGGCGAGAAGGTACTCGTGGTGAGCAATACTTCGGGTGCGCGTCTGGAAACCTACGTCATCGCCGGCGAGCCCGGCTCAGGAGTGATCTGCATCAACGGCGCCGCTGCGCACCTTATCAAGAAGGGTGAAGAAGTCATCATTATGGGCTTCGAGTTGACCGATTCTCCCATCAAGGCAACAGCCGTTTTGGTTGATGGCCAGAACAAGGTCTTGCGCAGCGCGTTGTGACCGGCCGGCTGTCGTCCCCGCTTGCGGAGCTCGCTTGGGGTAGTGACGCTCCTTATTCTTTGGTCCGCGCCTGCGAGGGATCGTCCGAAGTCGCCGTGTCCACGTCGATATGCGAACCTGACGCGGGCGCGACTCCCGGCGGATAACAGTTGCCGTCCGGCGCATAGGTTTGGCGGCAGGCTGCCGTCATCTCTGGACGCCGCGGTGACTGCGCATATTGCCAAGCATCCGCAAATGTCACGCCGCTTTCGGACGGCGTAGGCGGAGGCTTGGAAAACACGCATCCCGGCGAAGGTCCGCACTGATCGTTGCTGATAAAGAAATGGATCGCGCGGCTGCCGGCGTGATCGCGAATGTCGTTGGCGGTAACAATCGATACTCCCCCGGATTCACGAAACGGAATGCCTGAACAATAGATGCCCGTGCGGTAACCGCCGCGCACGACTCCATCGACCCAGGCATGGATGTAGGCCCGCTGTTCCGGTAGCATGCGCCCGCCCTGCTCCTGATCGAGAAAAATGATTGCGCCCTTGGGGAAGCTCTCGCGCCGCGCAGCCGCAACCGCCGCCGCCGCGTCGTTCGTACCCACACGGGCCGCATTGCCTGAAGCCTTGAGCTGTTTGTATTCGCGTCCGTTGAACAGCAGCAGGAAGCCGTAACCCATGGCCTGAAGCGGCTTGCGCTTGCCCTGCCAACTGTTGCGATTCGCCCCGGGAGGATTGTTCAGCCAATATCCGGTAAAAGCGAATGTCGCGCGCAGCGTCTTCATACTCGCATCGCCCGGATAGTCGTTGCGGTCGAGGCCAAGATAGGACTGCGCCTCGGCCCCCCTAGCCGGCAGGCTGGCCGAGACCACCAAGGTTAAGGCGCACGCGAGGATCCATCGAGCGCTCACCGCTACGAACTCCCAATCAATATCCCGGTGGCGAACACCAATGCCCCGCCCAAGGCCACCTGCATGGCGGCCGACAGCGGCGGCGTATCCATGAAGCGGTGACGCACCCAGGTGATGGTGGCCAGCTCGACCAGGACCACCAGAATGGCGAGCGTGGTGGCGACGTTAAAGTTGTGCATGAGAAACGGCAACGTGTGTCCGACACCGCCCAACGCCGTCATGGCTCCGGTAATGGTGCCGCGGATCCACGGAGTGCCGCGCCCGGTCAGGCTTCCGTCGTCGGACAGCGCCTCGGCAAAGCCCATGCTGATGCCGGCCCCGAGCGATGCAGCCAAACCAACCGCAAACGCGTCCCAGGTGTTCTTGGTGGCGAAGGCCGCGGCAAAGACCGGCGCCAGCGTCGAGACCGAGCCATCCATCAGGCCCGCGAGTCCCGGTTGCACGACCTGCAGCACGAACAGCCGTCGCTTGGCTTTGTCCTCTTCTTCGCGCACCGCCGGTTTGAGTTCGGTCTTCTCCAGGTCGGCAGCCCGTTCGACGTGCGTGGCCTCTTCCGCCGCCAGATCGTCGAGCAATTGCCGGATAGTGGCGTCCTGCGCTCGCGTCGCCGCTCGTTCGTAGAAGCGCCGGGTCTCCACTTCCATGGCGCTGACCTGGCCCCGGATCTGTTCCAGGCGAAGCGGCGTGTTCAGCCAGAGTGGCTTGCGCTGCACAAACCCACGCACATCCTGGCGGCGGATCAGCGGGATGTGCTCGCCGAATTTCTGCTTGTACAAATCAATCAGCCGACGCCGGTGCCCGATCTCTTCCTGACGCATCTGTTCAAACACCTGCGCCGTGCCGGGAAAGTTCTCGCGCATGCTCTCGCCGTAGGCGGAGTAAATGCGCTCGTCCTCTTCCTCCAGCGAAATCGCTAGAGCAAGAATTTCCTTTTGCGACAAGCTGTGAAAGTCTCGCAAGGGCTGCTTCTCCTAAAAGGCGGCAACCAGCAGTTCGCAACTAGTCAATCCAAGTGCTGACCCTGCTGTTTGCTAGCTGCTCGTTGCTTCTTAGTACGGCCCAATAATTCCCCCGATGGTGCGGGAGGCCGGCAGCTTCGGATCACTCCCGGTCCCCTCCACGCCCCAATATTTCGCGAACACGTCAAGATACTTGTATCCCGAGCCGGTGTTGAACAGCACCACCCGGTCGGCGGTCTTCAGGAATCCGTCGTCCAGGAGCCGCTTATAGGCAGCCAGCGCTGCGCCTCCTTCCGGACAGGCGAAGATACCTTCGCTGGAAGCCAGCTCCTTCACACCGGCCATGATTTCGTCATCGTTGACAGCGATCGCCGTGCCGCCGCTCTTGCGCACGATGTCGAGAATAATGAAGTCGCCGTAGGCTTTCGGCACCCGCAGACCGGCCGCCAGAGTATGCGCGTCCGGCCACAGTTCCGCGCTCGCCTTTCCTTCATGAAACGCTTTAGGGATTGGCGCACAACCATCTGATTGAAGGGCAATCATCTTGGGCCGATTTCCCTTGTTAATCCATCCCAATTCCTCCATCTCCTCGAACGCCTTCCACATCCCGATCAGGCCGACTCCTCCGCCCGTCGGATACAGAATTGCGTCCGGTAAGGTCCATCCCAGTTGCTCGGCAACCTCGTAACCCATGGTCTTTTTGCCCTCGACGCGGAACGGTTCCTTGAGCGTCGAAACGTCGAACCACCCTTCCTTCTGTTTGCGCTCGGCCACCATCCGCCCGCAGTCGCTGATGAGGCCATCCACCAGGGTCAGGTGCGCGCCGCTGGCCTCGACCTCCAGACGATTGGCAAGGGGTACATCCTTCGGCATGAAGACATACGCCTCGATGCCCGCGGCCGCAGCGTACGCAGCCAGCGCGCCGCCTGCGTTGCCCGCCGAGGGCGCCGCCAGCTTCTTCACCCCGAAGTGCCGCAACATGGTGATGGCCGCGCTCATCCCGCGGGCCTTGAACGAGCCCGTGGGGTTCAGCCCGTCATCCTTGATCAGCAGGTTCGGATACTTCCGGCTGGGCAGGAGCGGCGTGAGTCCTTCGCCGAGCGTGACCGGATCGGCGTCGGGCAGCACCGCCGAATAGCGCCACATGCTCTTCGGTCCGGCGTTGACCGAGTCGCGCGCACTATTTCGCCTGACCTCGGCGAGGTCGTAGCGAACATAGAGGGGCCCGCCGTCCTTGGGACAAATGGTCGGCGCAACTTGCGGCGGAAGCTTCTCGCCGCACTTGCTGCATTCGAAACCAATTATTTTCGCCATGCAATGATTGCCTCGAAATCTCGAAATGATGAAGGATGTGATTTGAAGGGGCACGGCTTTCAGCCGTGCCGCATGAATGCTCATCCCTTCACTGGCTTTAGCCACTGAGGGAACTCTTCTAGGGGCGCGACGCCCTCCGGCCGAAACCCATTTCCCTCAGCGGCTGAAGCCCAGTTCTTCTTGCGCTGATGTGGCACATCTGAAGCTGTGCCCTTTCAAGACCGGGCGCCGTGAGATCTTCCTTCCACTCTCGAAAACCTCGCAGTGTAACACCGCTCCCCGGCTGCACGCTGCGTGAACGGTTTATAATCCGCGCAGTTCCTGCCATGAGCGAGCCTTCCACCCCACTGATGCGGCAGTACGCCGCGGTCAAGAAAGAACATCCCAGCGCGCTTCTCTTCTTTCGCCTGGGCGATTTCTACGAGCTGTTTTTCGAGGACGCGGTGGTCGCCGCGCGCGAGTTGCAAATCACGCTTACCTCGCGCAACAAGGAAAAAGGCATCGCCGTGCCCATGTGCGGCGTGCCCTATCATTCCGCCGAAAACTACATCGCCAAACTCATTCGCAAGGGATTCAAGGTCGCCATCTGCGAGCAGATGGAAGACCCGCGCGTCGCCAAGAAGCTGGTCAAACGCGAGGTCACGCGCGTGCTCACGCCCGGTACCGCGGCCGACTCTCATCTCGGCTCCGAGGAGAACAACTTCCTCGCCTGCGTGGCGCGCGCCGGCAGCGCCGTGGGGTTCGCCGCCCTTGATCTGTCCACCGGCGAGTTTCGAGCCACCGAGTTTCAGGGCGTGGACGCCGAACGCCGTGTCCGCGAAGAATTGTTGGTGCTTCGTCCGCGCGAGGTGCTGTTCGCCTCGTCGCTGCCGCTGTTCGATCAGCCACGCCCCAGCGCGTCGGCTCCCGTCGCCGCCGCCGCTCCGCGCATGGCCACGCTGGAGAATGCGAGCTGGGCTGAGACTCCGCTCGATGATTGGGTCTTCTCCCCCGACTACGCCATTCCTCAGGTCGAGAACCACTTCGGCGTGCTCTCGCTGGAAGGCTTTGGACTGGCGAATCGTGCGGCGGCAGCTACTGCGGCGGGCGCGATACTGCATTACATCCGCACCACGCAGCGCGGCTCGCTCGATCACGTAGACCGCATCGGCTTCTACGAACGCCAGAATTGCCTGGTGCTGGACGCCGTTACCGTGCGCAACCTCGAGCTCCTTGAGCCGCTGTTTTCCGGCACGGGCGAAGGTCCAACTCTGTTTCGCTGCCTCGACTGCACCGTCACCCCGATGGGCAAGCGCTTGCTGCGCGCCTGGATGCTGCGCCCCTCGATCGATGCCAGCGAGATCAGTGGACGGCTCGACGCGGTCGAGCGCATGGTGCGGGACCTGGTCGGGCGCGAGGAGCTGCGCCGCTCCATGGAAGGCATCCTCGACCTGGAGCGGCTGTTGAGCCGCGTCACACTGGAAACGGCCAACCCGCGCGATCTTCTCGCACTGGCGGGTTCGCTGGCCAGACTACCGGCCGTGCGCGCTGCCGTGTCGCACTTCCCTGCCGAGCGATTGCAGGTGCTGCACGCGCAGTGCGACGAACTCGCAGACTTGCACACTCGCATCGTCTCCTCGCTCGAAGACGAGCCGCCACTCACCCTGGCTGACGGCGGGGTGATACGTGCCGGCGTCGATGCCGCTCTCGACGAGCTGCGTAACCTCAGCCGCCACAGCAAGCAGTACATTGCGCAGATCGAGCAGCGCGAGCGCCAGCGCACCGGCATCGCCTCGCTCAAGGTCAAGTTCAACAGCGTCTTCGGCTACTACCTGGAAATCTCCAAGGCCAACCTGCACCTCGCCCCCACCGACTACGAACGCAAGCAGACTTTGGTCAACGCCGAGCGTTTCACCACGCCCGAGCTCAAGGAGTACGAGGCCAAGGTCCTCGACGCGCAGGAGAAGATGGTCGAGATCGAGCGCCGCCTCTTTGCCGAGTTGCGCTCCGCCATCGCTGCCCAAGCGCGTCGCATCCGACAGACGGCGCTCGCCCTGGCCGAGATTGATGTGCTGGCCGCATTTGCCGCGCTGGCCGCGAATCGCAGCTACTGCCGTCCGGCGCTTGACGGCTCCGGTGACATCGAGATCGTGGACGGCCGGCATCCCGTGATCGAGCAAATGGAGATCTCCGGCGGCTCCGACCGTTTCGTGCCCAACGATCTCTACCTCAACGGCACCACGCACTCCATCCTCATCATCACCGGCCCGAACATGGGCGGCAAGTCCACCTACCTGCGGCAAGCCGCGCTCATTGTCCTGATGGCACAGATGGGTTCGTTTGTGCCCGCGCGCTCGGCGCGGCTCGGCCTGGTGGACCGCATCTTCACCCGCATCGGCGCGGCCGATAATCTGGCGCGCGGCCGCTCCACCTTCATGGTCGAGATGACCGAGACTGCGGCCATCCTCAACACTGCCACACCGCGCTCGCTCATCCTGCTCGACGAAGTCGGCCGCGGCACCGCAACCTACGACGGCCTGGCCATCGCCTGGGCCGCCATCGAGTACATCCACAGCAACACGCGCGCCAAAACCCTCTTCGCCACCCACTATCACGAGCTGACGGAGCTGGCTGATCGCCTCAGCGGGGTGAAGAACTTCCACGTCGGGGTGAAGGAGAGTGGTGGCGGGATTGTCTTTCTCCGCAAAGTGGAAGAGGGCGCGGCCGACAAGAGTTACGGCATCGAAGTCGCCAAGCTGGCAGGGCTGCCTGCCGACGTCGTCCACCGGGCGCGCCAGGTGCTGGCCGAGCACGAGAGCGCCGAGCGCAGCGCAGTCAGCCATCTTGCCCGCGACGCGGCACGCGACGCCGGGCCGATGCAGTTGACCATCTTCACTCCGCTGTCGCAGAAGATCGTGGACCGCATCAAGGAGACCGATCTTGACGGCATTAGCCCGCTGGAGGCGCTGAAGCTACTGCACGAACTGAAGAAACAGATGAATTGAGATTACTTGGCTGGAAGAAATTCGATCCTGATCGTCCCCTTGGGAACATCTTTGAAATCATAGTCCGCGGTGACAAGCGTGACCTGTTCTGCCTTGTGATTGGCCCTCGCCACTCCGGCACGACCAAGACCCACGCCTGTTGGCGGTGCCTCCGTGCAACTCAGCGCCAGAGCACCGGCGAACGCATCAGCGTAGGGCACTTTGAACTTCCATTTGAACCTTCCAGCATCTGCGGCGGCAATCGCATCAACCGGTATGATGGTCATGGGCAGCGCCGCAAGATTGCCAAGGATCGCCTCTCCACTCGCACCGTTTTTCCCATATAGCACGGTGACGATCTCACCCCAATTAACAGCACTAAGCAACAACCGGGTAGCGCCTTTGGCGGCTTCGAAGAACAAATCGCGTACGCGCTCGAACCCGGCCTCCTGGTCGGTGAAGCGTAATATGGCGCTGGCGTCCAAGACGTAAGTCATCGCGCTTCCTCGTCCCGGTGCATGCGTTCCCGCTCAGCGCCGGCCCCCTTGGTGCATCCGATCAGGCTGTTGATGAACTCCGGAGTGATCGGACGCACAACCAAGGTGTTGCCTTCGCGCCGGATCGAAACCTTGGTCCCTCCCGAAAGCTTCATCTGCTCGCGCAGTTCAGCAGGTATGACCAACTGTCCTTTGGAACTAATGTGACCGTAAAGCATCTGCATGGTGGAAGTATAGGGGAAATGGGGTTCAAAGTCAATATTGTCTTACACAACAATGACTCGTCTTACCCTCGGCACTCACGAAAAGGGGAGCGCAGGCCTGAGGTCTCCCGCACGTCAGAATTCCTCCCTTTTCTCGCGTTACACTCCTCTTTTCTTCATGCCAACCAAGTCCGGCTTTGATCTTCGCCGGCAAGTCGGCTCCCTCCGGGCTTTGGCGGGCCAAGGAGTGGGCACCGGCGGCGGCGGCGAGCTCTCACTAATAGACGCTTATCGCGCAATAGGATATCTTCGAGTTGACGACCCTTAAGCAAGGCGGGCAACGTGGCGGCATTCCAAAACTTCGAGGAAGTCTGGGCGGCGTTGGGGCGGTTGTACGACGATATCGTCAAGCTGCGGGAGTCGCAGCAGCAGACCACAGCACAACTGCAGCAGAACGCAATACAACTGGCCCAGGTGACCGCAGAACTCGCCCGTGTAACGGATCGAATTGACCGGCTTACCGAAGGCCACGAGCGTGTGACGTCAATGCTGGCAACGTTGGCCGGAACGGTGACCCAACTGGCGGGCCTGGTCGATTCCCACGAACGGCGGCTCGCCCCGAATGGAAGGGCAGTAGCCCTCGCTCCAAAGTTCATTCGTTAGTCTGCGACCGTACCATTCTTCTTACCTGGATTCACCTCCCGCACGCGTTACACTCTTCTGTTCCTCATGCCAACACAGTCCAGCCTCGATCTTCGCCGGCAGGTCGGCCAGTTGCTCATCATGGGCTTCGATGGCGCGAGCATGTCCACGCGCCTTCGTCTGATGCTGGCCACGCTGAGTCCCGGCGGCGTCATTCTCTTCAAGCGCAACCTCGAGCAGCCGGAGCAGGTCCATGCCCTCTTGCGCGATGCCAGGAAGACAGTTCCGATACCCATGTTCCTATGCGTCGACATGGAGGGCGGAACGGTGGACCGGCTGCGCGACGTGATCGCTCCCGCCCCGTCGGTTGCCGAAGTCGTCGCCGCCGGTTCGAAGAAACTCTTCCGCAAGCACGGACGCATCATTGGCGAGGAAGTCCGCGCGCTCGGCTTCAATACCGATTTCGCTCCCGTACTCGATCTGCAACTAGAAGCCTCGAAGACCGTCTTGACCACGCGCACGGTTTCCGCCGATCCCGAAAAAACGACTGCCTATGCACGCGAGTTTTTGCGCGGACTGCAAGACTGCAAGGTGCTCGGCTGCGGCAAGCACTTCCCCGGTCTGGGGGGGGCCAATCTCGATTCGCACCACGACCTGCCCTCGATTGCGACTCCTTGGAAGCGCCTGTGGGCCGAAGACCTGCTTCCGTATCGCGCATTGCAGCGCGAGTTGCCCTTCGTCATGGTCGCCCATGCCGCCTATCCCGCAGTGACCGGAGACCGCTTGCCGGCCTCGCTTTCGAAGAAATGGATGGGCGACATCCTGCGCAAGAAGATCGGCTACCGCGGACTGACTATCACCGACGATCTCGACATGGGCGGCGTACTGGCGGCGGCTTCCATCGAAGATGCCGCAGTCGAGACCCTGCGCGCCGGCGCTGATATGTTCCTGGTCTGCCAGAAAGAAGAGAGCGTCTGGCGCGCGTTCGAGTCGGTGTACAAACAAGCCGAGCGCGATCAGAAATTCGCCCGCCTCGTCGCGGACAAATCGAAACGTGTTCTCGCGATGAAAAAGAGAGCCGGGCCGCTGAAGGCGCGCATGGCGCCGGCCCCATCGCCGAAAACTGTGGACCGCTTGCGCCGTAACCTCTGGGAGTTCGCCGAAGAGGTCCGGATACATGCGCTCACCGATGAATACGCTCGGTTTTGAAGGGGTGCAGCTTTAGCTGCGCCGTATGGCAGGCAATGAAAATTGGGCTTTAGCCCCTGAGGGAATTCGGTCCATGAACTCGACTTCCACAGTGCATAGATTGCAGCCCGCGAGAGCTTTTATCGCAGCGGCTAAAGCCGGTTTCCTGGCCGATTCCTACGGCACGCCTGAAGGCGCGCCCCTTCAAAGCGAAGATGGTGCGACGCGGGCGGGGGCCCGATCTTGATCGTCGCCGGCGTCATGAGCGGCACCTCGGCGGACGGCATCGACGTCGCCTTGGTACGCCTCCAGGGACGCGGCTTCCGCTCGCGACTGGAGCTGCTGGCGCATTACCAGTTCCCTTTCCCTGCGGCGGTGCGCCGCACGATTCTCGCGGCGATGAACGCCCGCTCCGCCAGCGTCGCCGACCTCTCGCGCCTTAATTTCCTGTTGGGCGAGCTCTATGCCGATGCAGTTCGCGCTGCACAGCGCCGCGCGCGTTTGGAGTGCGAACTCGTCGGCTGTCATGGACAGACGCTCTATCACCAGGGCGACGTCCGGCCGTTCCTCGGCCGCCGCATCGCCTGCACATGGCAGACCGGCGAAGGCGCCATCCTCGCTGCCCGGCTCGGCGTGCCTGTGGTCTCCGACTTCCGTCCCGCGGACATGGCCGCGGGCGGCAAAGGTGCGCCTCTGGTTCCCTTCCTCGATTACGCACTCTACCGGCATCGGCGCTACGGGCGCATCGCGCAAAACCTCGGCGGTATTGGAAACTTGACAGCGATCCCGCCGCGTGCGCTCCCCGAAGATGTCATCGCCTTCGACACCGGCCCCGGCAACATGGTGATGGATGCGGCGACCGAGCATCTCTTCGACCGCCCCTACGATCGCAACGGACGGCTGGCCGCGCGTGGAGAACCCATCGAGCGCGTGCTGCAACAACTGCTGCGGCATCCGTACTTTCGGCAAAGGCCACCCAAGACCGCCGGTCGCGAGCAGTTTGGCCGCGAGTTCGTGCGCGAGTTTCTTCGGCTCTGCCGTCGCGCCGACGAGAATGACATCGTCGCGACCGCGACCGCGCTCACCGCGCGCTCCATCGGCATCGCTGTCCGTAGCTTCGTGCTGCCGCTGGTAGCGCCGCCCGCGAGATTTCGCGAGTTCGTCGTTTCCGGCGGTGGCACAAAGAACGCTACCCTGATGCGAATGATTCGTGGAGAACTCTCGCCGTTGAAGATGCGGGTCCGCACCAGCGACGAGTTCGGTCTGCCCTCCGATGCCAAAGAGGCCGCGGCGTTCGCGCTGTTGGCGTACCAGACGTGGCGACGCCTGCCGTCCAACGTTCCGTCGGCAACCGGGGCGGAGAGACCGGCGATCCTGGGCAAAGTGAGCTATGCGTAAGCGAAGCATCGCGGTCACGCTGGGCGTGCTCACCCTCGTTCTGCTCTGCGCCTGCTCGCACAAGCCCGATCCCAACACCCTGGTCATGATCATCGAGAGCAGTCCTACCAACCTGGATCCCCGGGTTGGAGTGGACGCGCAATCGGAGCGCATCGACGAGCTGCTCTTCGATTCCCTTGTTCGCCGCGATGAGCATTTCGACCTGAAACCGTGGCTGGCCGAGAGTTGGGAGATCCCCGATCCCCTGACCTACATCTTCCATCTGCGCCATGGCGTGCGCTTTCAAAACGGGCAGCCGTTGACCGCGCGCGACGTCAAGTTTACCTTCGACTCGCTCATCGGAGGCAAACTGCGCAGCGCCAAGACCAGCACCTACGTTCCCATTGACCATATCGACGCGCCGGACGATTACACCGTCGTCTTCCATCTCAAGGAGCCGTTCGCGCCGCTGCTCTGGAACCTCGGCGACGGCGCCATCGGCATTGTGCCCTACGGCAGCGGCGAGGACTTCAACCGACACCCCATCGGCTCCGGGCCATTCCGTTTCGTCAGCGCCCAGCAGGAAAAAGAGGTCATGGTCGAGCGCAATCCCGATTACTGGGCCACGCCCGCCAAGCTGGAACGCGTGCAGTTCAAGGTGATTCCCGATGCCACCACGCGCGCGCTCGAACTGCGCAAGCAAAGCGCCGACATCGCCATCAACGCCCTCACCGCCGACACCGTGGTGGCGCTCAAGAGCGATAGCGACCTCACCGTGATGGAGTCCCCGGGCACCATCTACGCTTACCTGGCGATGAACTTGCGCGATCCCATCCTGAAGGACGTCCGCGTGCGCCACGCCATCGCTTACGCCATCAACGTGCAGCCCATCATTCACTACCTGCTGCGCGACCAGGCGCGGCCCGCCTACAGCGTGTTGCCGCCGCAGCACTGGGCCTATGACCCAGACGTGCCCCGGTATCCGCACGATCCCGAGCGCGCGCGCCAGATCCTGGACGACGCCGGCTATCGCCCCGCGAACGGCACCGGCATTCGCTTCCACATCACCATGAAAACTTCGACTGAGGAGTCAACGCGTCTGCTGGCGGCCGTCTTGCAGGAGCAACTCCGCGAAGTGGGCATCGCGCTCGACATTCGCAGCTTCGAGTTCGCCACCTTTTTCGCCGACATCACCAAAGGCGCCTACCAGGTCCACTCGTTGCGCTGGATCGGCGGCAACCTCGATCCAGATATCTTCGAGCACATCTTCGGCTCCAACAGCTTCGCTCCCCGGCGCGCCAACCGCACCTTTTACTCCAACCCGCGGGTGGACGAACTGATCCGCGAAGGCCGCGAGACCATCGACCGGCAGAAGCGCAAAGTCATCTACGACGAAATCCAGCAGATCGTCGCCCGCGACCTGCCCTACATCAATCTTTGGTATCTTGACAATGTGCTGGTGCACACTCGCCGCGTGCATGGCATCGAAATCAGCCCCTCGGGCAACTATGATTTCCTGCGCACGGCGGAGCTCACGCCCTGACCGCAGCCATCTCCGGGCCGCGTGTTACCATCGAAAATCGGCGTCAAACAAGGACCGCGAGCGCTTGCGCATACTGTTTGTGGGAGACATTTTCGGCCGCCCGGGGCGCACCATCGTGCAGGAGCGCCTGCCCGGGCTGCAAAAGGAACACGGCGTCGACCTCACCATCGCCAACGGTGAGAACGCCGCCGGCGGCTTCGGCATCACGCCTCAGATCGCCGAAGAGCTGTTTGAGCTTGGGGTCGACGTCATCACCACCGGTAACCACATCTGGGACAAGCGCGAGATCATGGAGTACATGAACTCGGCCAACGGCAACGAGGCATCGCTGGCCCGCCGCCTCCTGCGGCCGGCAAACTATCCCGCCGGGTCGCCGGGCTATGGCTGGTACCAGGGACGCACCCGCGGCGGAGTGCCATACGCCGTCATCAATCTGCAAGGGCGGGTCTTCATGGCCAGCAATGACGATCCCTTTCGCACCGCCGACCAACTGCTGAAGCAGATCACGGCCAAGGTCATCCTGGTGGACATTCACGCTGAGGCTACCTCGGAAAAACTATCGCTCGGCTGGTATCTGGAAGGGCGCGTGACCGCAGTACTGGGCACCCATACCCACGTTCCCACCGCCGATGAGCAGGTGCTTCGCGGCGGCACTGCGGTGCAGACCGACGTTGGCATGACCGGTCCGTACGAAGGCGTAATCGGTGTGCAGAAGGAGTTGATCCTGCACCGCTTTCTTACCAACATGCCGTCGCGCTTCGAGCCCGCAACCGGCGACGTGCGCCTGTGCGCCACCCTGATCGATTGCGATGCTGAGACGGGCCGCGCGGCCGCGGTGCAGAGGATCATGTTGCGGCAGGAAAAGTAACTGGCAATTAGCGATTGGCACTTAGCAGATCGGTCAATTCGTAATGAGTAATTAGTAGGCTCGTTGCTAATTGCTAACTGCTAATCACTGTACTTCCAACATGTCCCACTCCGACGAACTCTGGATGGAAGAAGCTCTGCGCGAGGCGCAGCGTGCCCTCGCGCTGGGCGAGGTGCCCGTAGGGGCGGTCGTGGTGCACGATGGCCGGGTTATCGCTCGCGGCAGCAACCAGCCCATCGCCAGCAGCGATCCCACCGCGCACGCCGAGATCCTCGCGCTCCGGGAAGCTGGGCAGGTCCTGGGCAACTATCGTCTGCTCGACTGCGATCTTTACGTGACCGTCGAGCCGTGCGCTATGTGCGCCGGCGCCATCACCCATGCCCGTGTGCGCCGCCTTATCTACGGCGCGGAAGACCCCAAGGCCGGAGCTGTTCATTCCATGTTGCAAGTGCTCAACCATCCCAAGCTCAATCACAAAGTGGAAGTCAGTTCGGGCGTGCTCGCGGCGCGCTGCATGGACCTGCTGCAGACCTTCTTTCGCGAGAAGCGCAAGGCTGAGACTTCGGCCTAGGGTCGTCGCACGGTCTGCTATCATGATTTTGACCACGTTTTTCGCGCGGAGAGGTGCGTGAGCGGTTGAAACGAGCCGCCTCGAAAGCGGCCATACCTTGACGGGTATCGGGGGTTCGAATCCCTCCCTCTCCGCCAGACCTCCCTTCAGCTTCACGCTGTCCGAAAGCTCCTCTAGATTCGCTCTGGACTGGCTTGGCCGCTGAAATCGATCGCGCCGGCCGCCGCATGTACGTCACCAACTTCTTCATGCGGATGCTCTCGGTGGGCACTTGTCCTCTTTGACAGGTTGAGTTCCCCAGCGAGAACCGTCGGCTCCCCGCTGCTGCAAAATGCGTCGCGCCAGCGATAAATGTCGTCCTGGCGGATGCGCGCGCGCAACTTGCGCATTCGCGTGCGCTGTTCACGCAACGGCATTTCACAGGCGCGACGGATTGCCTGCGCTACCGCGCGGGTGTGATAGGGATTGACCAGCAATGCGCCCTGATGCAACTGGAACGCCGCTCCCGCGAACTCGCTCAGGACCAGCACTCCATCGTTGTCCACGCGCGCCGCGCAATACTCCTTGGAAACCAGGTTCATTCCATCCTTCAAGGGAGTAACCAGCGCGACGTTGGCAGCCCGGTAGTAGGCCAGCAGCTCAGGCCGGTCCAGCGAACGATGGATGTAGTGAATGGGCACCCACCCCGGTTCGCCGTAGTGGCCATTGATTTCGCTCACCATGCGCTGAATCTGCGCTTTCAACTCGCGATATTTGGGGATGTCTTCGCGGCTCGGCACCACCACTTGCACCAGGGTAACTCTCCGGCGCAGGTCGGGATGAAATTCCAGCAGGTATCGATATGCGGCCAGCCGTTCCGGGATGCCTTTCGTATAGTCGAGCCGGTCGACCCCCAAGAGGATGCGGCCGTCACCTGTGCCGCGAACAATTTCCGCGGCCCTGGCGGTGACGCTGTCATCCGAGGCGCCTTGTGCGAATTCTTCGAAATCGATGCTGATAGGAAACGCACCTACCAGGGTATTGCGGCCTGGTTCCTCAATCATCAGATGTTCGCCCCGGTGTCTGACCTCGGCCCCCTTGACGAAGCGGCGGAGACAGGCAACGAAGTTGCGCCGGTCGCGCAGGGTCTGGAAACCGACCTCGTCAAAGTCGAGCAGCGCCGTCAGGATCTCCTCGCGCCAGGGCAGTTTTTCGAAAATGTCCGGGCCGGGAAACGGGATGTGATGAAAATAGGCAAGCCGCTCCTTGACCCCCAGCTCCCGCAGGCTGCGCGCGCTCGACATCAGGTGATAGTCATGCACCCAGATGAGGTCTCCGGGGCGGGCTTCGCCTGCGGCTTTTTCGGCGTAACGCCGGTTTACCGTGAGATGCGTGTCCCAATACGTGGGATCGAAATTGCACCGCGACTGCAGGTCGTGAAACAGGGGCCACAACACCTCGTTGGAAAATCCGCAATAAAAGCGCGACCGCTCTTTGGCAGTCATGAAAACCGGCTTCAGCGCGAAATTGTTCATCCGGGAGTGTTCCTCCAGGACGCGCTCGACCTCGGGTGAGGCGTCGGTGCCCGGCCATCCGACCCAGGTGCCGGCACAATCTTTGAGTAGTGGCCGGAGCGCCGTAACCAATCCCCCGGAACTCGGTTCCAAGTGAAGCCCATCGGCCTTCTGCTCAATGGCGACCGGCAGACGGTTTGAGACAACCACCATTCGCTGTTTGGCCATAATCATGACGCACCTCCGCAAGCGCTGGCCCAGTCGGACAGGAAAGCTATGACCCCCTCGGGAGGCCGAATCCACACGTCGGCGGCAGTAGGCCGATGTTCCTTTCGTACGAGCACGCTCAGACCATGTCCGCGCAGCGCTTCAAATGCAGTTTCGTCGGTCCGATCGTCTCCCAGATAAGCGATGGCCACGTGGTCTCCCATCTCAGCCAGGATGCCGCGGACCGCATCTCCTTTGTTCCTTCCGGCAACCCGGATCTCCATGCCTCCGTCAAATTTCAACAACTCGAGGCCGCTCCTGGCGGGCAGCATCGACCATGCCTTCTCTACCTTTCGCGCCACTTTGCCGGACTCAGCCTCCCTGCCGCGCCAGTGAACGGCAATCGCCGCCGGCTTGAGCTCCAGCAGGTCAACCAGCCCCACCTGACACAGCAATTTGTTGGCCTCCGAAATCGTGGCGATGGCTTTCTCGTCCAGCTGCGGCAACTCATAGTTGCCGTCGGCATGCAGCCGCGACAGTCCGTGACATCCCCAGACTTCGACTCTTGGTATGCCCAGCAGCGCAGGAATCTCAAGCGCGCGTCGCCCGGTAATTACCACCAGGCGGGTATTCGTACCCTCGCGAATCCGGTCCAGCAATTCCGGGATTTCTGGATACGGAAGCGCCTGGTTCCGGTCTGGGGAAAACGGCGCCAGAGTCCCGTCGTAATCAAGCAGCAGCGCTCGGGAGGGGGCGGGCGCAACTCGGGCGAAAAAGTCTGCGAGCTGTCCCTCCCTCTGCTCGGAGAAATATTGTGTTTGCGTGTGTAGCATCGATCTCCTCGCTCCAGTGAAAGGGCTGGACACCAGGCCCTGGTGGAAGGTAGGCCCTGCTGAGCACCAGTTGATGGGTCAGCCCAGGGACTCGAAAACCGGAGGAAGACTCGCTAGCAAAGTAGAGTGCAATTCAAATCGACGATGTCCGGCCCGGCTTGCAGAGCACAATCGCGGTCCGAGTTCGCAATAACAGGCGCGACCGCGCGAGCGAGGCGGGCGGCAAACATCGTTCCGGCCAGTGCCATCAGCGCGAACAGCAGGTGCGCCAGCTTGGCCGCCCGCAGCGCGGTGGGCTCCAGGTCGACAGAAGGGGAAACGAACACGGTTATCACGCTTAGAAGGACTAAGATAACCACGCCGAATTTGATCCAATCCCTCACTAAGACTAACTATATCATATAGTTACGTTATTTCAAGAAAAATCCGGCGGTCGCAAAACTGCCGGAATATCGGTATTTGCGCTGCAGGAATCCACAACCCTTCACGGCCGCTGATTCCCCTTCATTCGCAATCCCACGATCAGAACCCCCGCCCCCATCAGCAAAAGCGTGGATGGTTCGGGCGTAGCGGCGGTGGGATTGACCGGTCCGCCTCCATATCCGCCACAACAGACGACTGGCGGAACGAACAGCGGAGGTCCGTACCCGGGCGGCGGTTTCGGCTCGTCTTCGGTTTCTACCAGCATGGGCTCGTCCGGGCTTACCGCCGGTGGAAGGCCGTACTCGAAGATCTCCGGCGGCGGCTCATCGCCAGGATTCTTTGGCGTTTCCGGAGGCAGGTCGAAGACGATGCGGTTGCCACAGCGGGCGCGGACCATGTTGGCGCCGTCCACCAACATCAGCTCTCCTTTAGGCAGGTGGATTCTGTGGTTTGTCCAATAGATCGCATTCTCTACGCGATAGGAGACGAAGACGTCCATGGCCGCCGGAGTTCGCCGCAGCACGAGATTCTCGATGTGAAGACCGCGGTAGTGCCGCGCTACCGCCGGGTCTGCCGCGATGGAGTCCTGCGCGTCCCGCACGTTCCGCAATCCGCCCGGAACAACCGAGTAGGGAAACAGCTTGCGCCCGCCCCGAAAGTCTAATGTCAGATCGAGTTCAGTCGTCGCTCCCCGCCAGCCGTGCCTCGCTATCTCAGGCAACATCGATCGACTTGCGGAGTTCCGCAGGCCGAGCAGGAGCGTGGCGAGTAGCAAAGCGGAGATGGCAATCAGCAGCCCGGTCCTAATCGCCTTGCGTCGCCGCCGGGGCGTGGACCGACGTTGTTGGACCGGACTGGTCGACATACGAGTTTCTCCCGCCTCGCGTTTGCACTGGCGGATTCCTCGCACACCGCTGCCATCGCTTCGCCCTCTGCGAGCGCTGCCCGATGCGGGACGAGGTGCGCCTCTTTCGTTGCCGGGGGAAATTCGGAACGCCCTTTTACATGCATTCCGTCTGCCACGGATGAGCGCCGTGAAATCCGAGCCGCAGCGCCTCTCACGCTGGCGGACGGTTCTCCATATTGGTCGGAAAGGCTTGCCGGGCAAGGCTTTCCCTGGATGGGAACACCTGTCAAGTTTTCCCGGAAGGGGCCAGTTCAATTGGGGAAACTAAACTGTGCAACCTCTTGCAGTTTTGTAGAGACCTGTTACTTTCATCAACCCTGCGACCGATCCCTATATAATCGGACGTTTCCACCATCCAGGAAGAGACATTTGTGGCACTCGACCAGAAAATCTACGAACTACGACGGGACAAGCTGAAACAGATCGAGGCGCTGGGTCAGCTCGCCTATCCCTATCGCTACGAAACCACGCACACGCTCCCCCAGATCCTCGAGGAATATTCGGACAAGCTGGGGCCGGAACTGGAAGCGGACCGCGTCAACGTCAGCCTCGCCGGACGCATTATGTCGATCCGCGTTCAAGGTAAAGCCGGCTTCGCGCATCTTCAGCAGGGCGGCAAGCGGCTGCAGATATACGTCCGGCTGGACAACGTAGGCGAGAAGGCCTTCCAGCTTTACAAACTGCTCGACGTCGGCGACTACATCGGGGTGAAGGGATATCTGTTCCGCACCCGCACCAACGAGTTAACCGTCCACGTTGAGGAAATTACCTTCCTGGTCAAGGACCTGCTCCCGCTGCCGGAAAAGTGGCACGGCTTGCAAGACGTGGAAACGCGTTATCGCCGTCGCTACGTCGATCTCACCATGAACCCTGAGGTGCGCGAGGTATTCATCAAGCGCGCCAAGGTGGTGCAGTCGCTGCGACGCTTCCTCGACAGCAAGGGTTTCATCGAAGTGGAAACTCCGATGATGCATCCCATCGCCGGCGGCGCCGTGGCCAAGCCTTTCATCACCCACCACAACGCGCTCGACACCGATCTCTATCTGCGCATTGCGCCCGAGCTTTACCTGAAGCGTCTGGTGGTGGGCGGGGTGGACCGCGTCTACGAGATCAATCGGAACTTCCGCAACGAAGGCATCTCGACCCAGCACAACCCCGAGTTCACCATGCTCGAGTTCTACATGGCCTACGCCGACTATCACGACATGATGGACTTCACTGCCGAAATGCTGGCACAGGTGGCGCGCGACGTAAACGGCGCCACCGTATGCCACTTCAACGGCCACGATATCGACTGGGATAACTTCCAGCGGCTCTCCATGCGCGAATCCATCATCAAGTTCTGGCCTGAGAACTCCGGCACGCCGCCGCAGATGAGCGACTTCTACTCCGCCGAGCAGATCGCCGCCATGGTGCGGCGCTACAACGCCGCCAACCCGCACATTCCGTACGATCCCGCCGCGCCCAATGGCAAGACCATCGCCGACGTCTTCGAGGCTGTCGCCGAGCCTCATCTGATTCAGCCGACCTTCATCTACGACTTCCCCCTCGCCATCTCGCCGCTCTCCAAGAACAAGCGCGAGCCGGAGGAGAACGCCGAGTGGGTGGAACGCTTCGAGATCTTCGTTGGCGGGCTGGAGATCGGCAACGCCTTCAGCGAGCTGAACGATCCGGAGGAGCAACGCCGCCGCTTCGAGCAGCAACTGAGCGAGCGCGCCCGCGGCGACGAAGAGGCCCACCAGATGGACGAAGACTACATTCGCGCCCTCTCCTACGGCCTGCCGCCAACTGCCGGCGAAGGTGTGGGCATCGACCGCCTCACCATGCTGCTCACCGATTCGCGCTCCATTCGCGACGTAATTCTCTTTCCTCTGCTGCGTCCCTTGAAACGCGAAGAGGAAGAGGCGATCGACAGCGCAGCGCAACAAACTGCGAAGGGCTAGGGCCGCCCCGGAAACTCCGGGGCACAGGGTCAAGAATTCAGACCTCCGTGCCTCTGTGTTTCGCTCTTCAACTTTGCAAAAAAGGCCCCTCTTTCGAGGGGCTACAGCGTTCAGGAGAGAGAAGAGAGGAGATAACGGGCGAAATGTTTAGCGCGCTAACAGCTCGCGCATCCGCAGCCTCGCCTGGTGTAGTCCACTGCGCGATTCCTCTTCGGTGACGCCGAGGGCCCGGGCGATGCGGGCATGGTCATAGCTCTCAACGTCATGCATCAGGAAGATCATCCGTTCCATCCTCGGCAGCTCAACCACCGCACGCTCCAGGTCAACTCGCAGCGTGTTGTTCCGCACCGACAGGACTTGTTCACAGGTGCCGCATTGCAGAGTCAGGGGGCCCAGGGGCGATTGCTGGCGCAGTTCGGCGATAAGAGCATGATCAATTTCTTCCGCCGTGGGCGCCTCGGTCTGCGCGAAGATGCGGCAGAAGGTGTTGGTCATCAGCTCTTCCGCCGCCAGCTCGTTGTCCGTCATCCAGAACGCCAGTGCGTAAACCCGGTCGCGATTCTCTTCATAGGCTACGTCGTACGTTCTGGACATGGGGTCGCCACCCGCAGCCAGATACTCCGCAAAACCGAAAAGCCCCGCCTGCTGTACCACACTCATGATCGCTCCTTAAGGTCGCTTGAACTTGCTTCGTTTAGGTGTCTCACTTTCGCTTCGCTTAGCTTCGCTTTGTTCACGCTCATTACATAAGCAATCACCGTGCCCAATCCTCGAACAAGGCCCTGAATCCTGTCCAGGATGATCCCAACGTATTGAAAAAAAGCGCACAAGCTTCGGGTTCGATGCTCCTGTGCCAGCCGATCACTTGGACGGTACCGAGGGCGAGATTGAGTACTCAAGCTGCTCTAAGTTGGCATCGAAATACCAACTCGCGATTCTTGGGCATGTAACTTTTTCCGCATCGACGGAAAGTTGGTGGTACAGTCGGGATCCGTTGCCCACCTCGCCGCTGCGCCATTCGACACAATTTTCTTGTCATGCGATGGTGCCTGGAGTAGTTACAATCTAGGTAGCACGGCGCGCCGCTTCGTCTCTGGATCGTCGCCGCAGCTTGCAACTATGGCCGACGAACGCATCCTAGTTGTCGACGACGAAGACCTGATCCGCGAGATCATCTGCTCGATCCTGGGACAGGCGGGCTTCAACTGCCATCCGATCCGCAGCGGCGAAGAGGCCCTGAACGCCCTGAAGATCGACGGCAGCTACTCGATCGTCGTCTCCGACGTTGTCATGGAAGGCATGGATGGGCTCACTCTGCTTTCCAGAATCCGCGCCGACCACCCCGACATTCCCGTGGTGATGGTCACCGCCGTCCACGACATCTCCGTGGCCCTGGCCGCCATGCGCAACGGCGCCTACGACTACCTGCTGAAGCCGTTCGAGCGTGAGCAGTTGCTGGCCAGCGTGCGCCGCGCCGTTGAGAATCGCCGTCTCAAGCTGGAAAACCTGGCTTACCAGACCAAACTCGAAGCGCTGGTTTCGGCCCGCACCGACATGCTTCGCCAGGCTCTGGGCGACCTGGAGCGCTCCTATGACATTACCCTCGAAGCGCTGGGTGATGCCCTCGATCTGAAGGATGCCGAGACGGAAGGCCACTCCCGGCGGGTGACCGGGTTTACCATTGCCATCGCCCGCGCCATGGGCCTTCCCCAGGACAAGGTCCGCGTCATCGCCCGTGGGGCCTTCCTCCACGATTTGGGAAAGATGGCCATCCCCGACGCCATCCTGCGAAAGCCTGGACGCCTCAGCCCGGAGGAGCAGCAGATCATGAAGCAGCACGCCCTGCTGGGATACCAGATGCTGCGAAAGATTCCCTTCCTCCACGAAGCCGCCGACATTGTCTACTCGCACCAGGAGCGGTTTGATGGCACCGGTTATCCGCGCGGCCTGAAGGGCGACCAGATTCCCCTCGGGGCGCGCATATTTGCCATCGCCGACACCTTCGACGCTGTCACCTCCGACCGCCCTTATCGTGCTGCGCAGTCGATCCCTTCCGGCCGCCGCGAGATTGAACGCCAGTCCGGCAAACAGTTCGATCCCGAGATCGTTAAAGTCTTTCAGTCCATCTCGGTGAACATTTGGCAGGAACTTCGCAGTCAGATTGAGGCCCAGTCCGGCTCCAAGCGCTACGGCCTGGGCAAGAGCTCGCGCAATTAGAATATCGACGGCTTGGAAAAGCCGGTCCGGCGATCGACGCCATTCAGTTTTCCAGGAGGCAGGTGATGAGCACGGTCCTCAGCGATGCCGAGATCCAGGAGGCATTGCAGAAACTTCCCGGCTGGAAGAAGAGCGGCAACTCTATCGAACGCGCCTTCCAGTTCAGCGACTTCGTCCAGGCCATGGACTTCGTCAATCGCATCGCCGAGGCCGCCGAGGCGGTCAACCATCATCCCGACATTCACATCAGCTATAACAAGGTGTCGCTGGTGCTGGTCTCGCACGACTCCGGCGGACTCACCCAGCGCGACGTCCGCATGGCGGGAAAAATCAACGAACTGGCGGGGACGTAGAAGCCTGGCACGACTCAGAACACTGCACTGTCTCCCAGTCCCTGCGCCCTGCCGCGTCTCGATCCCAGCGATTCGGCTATGCCATCCAGCGTCGCCTGTATGCGGTCGAGTTCGTCCTCCATGCTGTCATTCCATTCCGACAACTTTTCCGACGCCTCTCCGAAACCTTCGAAGATCGAGCCCAACGCCTTCCTTCCCCGCTCGCTCAGCAATACCAGCCCAATACCCCCCAGTCCCAGCACGGTAAGTGGCACATACCATCGGCGCATCGGAGGCTCCTGCTGTGGCGCGCATCTCGGCGCCCACTCGCAACCTTAACGCGGGCGATTGGTTTTCTCAACGATTTGCGGCGGGAAATTACATGTCAAGTCTGATTCTGGGAATCCCGAAATGGGAGCCGCGCAACACGCTCGTGGCGTGGCCCTGCCCTCTCGCTCCCAGTCCGCGGACCTTGCAGAAACCCACCCCGCAACTACCTTCCCCAAGGCAGTTGAAGGGTGGGTTGCCTCGCGAGTTGGCCTGTCCCCTCCGCCTTACGGGGCCAGGTAACCGGAAAGGTCCAATACCAGGTTCGTCCAATTCGACGAGTATGCATCGATCGAGCCATCGGTCGTCGTCACAATCGCCATATTCGACGTGACCGAGCTGTCCCATGCATTGAGCGTGGAAACCTTCGGCTGGTTGAGGCCGTCGCTCCACAACGTCAGATAGCCCATTGCCGCCGGAGGCACTACCGTGGCGCCCACCAGAAAGGCTTGTGCGGTACTGGGCGGCGCACATGCGCTGGCTCCCACATTGATCGCCAGCTCTCCGTTAAAAGCGCCACCTGCCTGGCGCGTATCCAGCACCCGGCACGGAGGCACAGCATACGTCGATAACCCGCCGGCAGCGGGCGGCGCATAGTAGCCGTCTATGTCGATCAGCAGGTCGGTATCGCCGGTGGGATAGATGGCGACATCGCCCCCGGAACCTGCCTCAACGATGGCAGCATTCGCGGTCGCGGCCCCGGTGGGCGCGTTCAACGTGGAGACGTTAGGCCGGGTCCTGCCCGCCGCCCACGCCGTCACATAGAACACCGGCGCCCTGGGTAGGGCGGTTATGTTCACTGCATACGCCACCGCGTTAGGCGGTACCTGGCAGGCCGTCGCCTGCGCCAGCGGAAAATCGCGTTCCTGTCCTCCCGTGAGGAACGGGCCTCCCAGCAGGCCGTCAGGATTGCGTGTGTCCACCGCGCGGCATGGAGGCAGGGGGTAGAACGCAAGGTTCGAGCTGTTTGCCGGAGTGTAGTAGCCATTCACGTCCAGCACCACATCCGTAGTATCGGTGGCAAAAACACTCACCGCGGCCCGTTCCGCTGACGCCAGTACGATGGCTGCATTTGCTTTCACCCGTCCGTCCCAAGAGTTCAGAATGGAGGTCGTAGGCCGGGCCTGACCCGACGGCCACACCGTCAGATAGCCCAGGTGCCCGTGCGGCACAACCGTGACACTCAGCGAATAACCCCAGGCGGTGGCCGGGATGTTGCAGCTGCTCTGGGTGATAGAAAAGCTTCGTGAAGTACCGCCTTGGATGGCAGGACCTCCGAATGGTCCGTTGCTATTTCGTGTATCCACGACCCGGCACGGAGTTACCGGAGTGAATCGCAGCGCAGTCTGCGCCTCAGCCGACATTACTGTCATCACCACGCCAAAAGCAAGGAGTGACATCACCGAACTACGAATGTTTCGCATGGACTTTTCTCCAGACTTAGAGGCGCAGCGGGTTGGTGGACTGAAAATTCCATGAGCTTCCAACTGGTGGATCCATCTGTCCGCTGAAAACTCTTTACTACGTCTCCGAACACCTCCGTGACGCATTGATTGTTTGGAGTTACAGCAGACACCTTTAAGGGCCGGTCACTCCACGGAAGCACAGGGTTTTGTGGTGTGGCGCACTCCTGAGGATGGATGTCATCGTTCAGCGCGCGGTTGCCTTGCTGCAGGCCACCGCACAGGAGTCAACGTGGCGTGGGCGCTGGTTGACCCCGAGGAAATGCCACGCCGGCCAGCACAAGTTTTGACCGAGGATTATCCCGCGGCGGAACGGTCAAGGTTACGAAAGTACATGTACCATGTGTCGTTTTCGCAAAACTCGGACAGCAGTTTGACTGCTTCGACAGTAGAGCGTCATGGGAGCGAGGCGAGTACCGCAGCCAAAGACCGCTCCCGAAACGATCCGTAAGTCATGGATTGAGTGCCTACTGAGCTGACCTCTTACGGTCCCTCAAAAACGCCAGGATCCCTAGCAGTGTTGCGAAGCTACCGAGCAACGTAACGCACCAGCCCGCTATGGTATGCCAGCTTGAGGTTACCTGAACTTGAGCTGCCGGGATTTTCGGACTCAGCCTCGGCGCCGTGGGGTAGATGCACTCGAATCTGCAGTGCATCCGTCCCCGCCACCACCGGGTTACGGTCCATCTGGCCGACCACACCTCCTTTCCGGCCTCCTTGCTGGAAACGAGTTTTTCCGGCCCGCTGGCTTCACCGACGACTTGCCGGCGGTGAGTTCGGCGGAAAAGTTGTCCCAAAAGTCAGCATCGGCAAAATCCTCGCACCACCTGGTTTGCCAGAACGGCCATCGTGCCGGTGGAGTCGTCTTGAAGAGGCTGCGCAAGCAACGGTGCGGCGAGAGCCAGTGCGAGAAGAAGATCAAGCAGGAACTTCCTGCCCGGCAGGATGACGACGGCGAGGCGCATCAATGGCGACTATCCAACCATGATTCGCGGAGAAAATGCAAGCAATATCTGCCTCCACTCTCACCAGATTTTGTACAGCATCAGGTAGATGACCACGCCGGTCACGGACACGTACATCCAGATAGCAAAAGTATAGGGAGCGATTGCCTTGTGCCGGGCAATGCGTCCCTTGAGGGCACGCGCCAGCGTTACCAGGATGAACGGCACCACCACCACAGCAAGAATCGTGTGAGAGATCAGGACGGTGAAGTAAAGCGGGCGCGACATTCCCTCGCCCCGAAAGTGCGTGACTCCGGCGCGCAGCACAAGATGGTAATAGAGATAGGAGGTCAGAAACAGACACGAAGTGACGAAGGCGGAGAGCATCGTCCGTTTGTGGGCTTGTATGCGGCGGTGCTTGATGAAGTAGAGTCCCGCACCGATCAGGACAGCGCTGGCGCCGTTGAGAAAGGCATTCAGCGTGGGAAAGAAAATGGGACTCAGTTGCATTGCTTTAGCTGCAAAGGTGAAACACCGCTTCAGCTGCTCTATTCATGAGGATTCTCGCGCTTTGAAGGGGCATGGCTTCAGCCGTGCCGTAAAGCTGCTGCCGTTATGCCGGCTTTAGCCACTGAGGGAGTTCGGTTCTTGAGACGAAGTGCGAGTTCCCGCACGGGCCGAAGCCAACTCTCTACGCCCACGTAACGGCACGGCTGAAGCCGTGCCCTTTCAAATCGCGACCTCTCAGATCGTAACCTGCAGGAGTTTCTCAGCAGCCTAATTCGGATCCAGTCACTCTTATGCGCACCTGAAAAGGCGTGCTCCACCCAAGTTATCGCCTCGGGCAGCTTATTATGCCGCGGGTTTCGTGCTGCGGCGGTTGGCCACCAGGAACGAGAGTGCGAACATCACCAGCGTGAACAGCGCCAGCACCGCGAAATTGGCGCTCAGCGACAGATCGGTTGATGCCGATCCCGGAAACAGCAGCGAGCGCAATGCCTCAGTGCCATAGGTCAGCGGGTTGATCCGCATAATCGCGCGCAGCCAGATGGATGCTCCGGAGAGCGGAAACAAAGATCCTGACAGCAGCCATAACGGAATGAGAAACAGATTGATGATAGCGTGAAAGGCCTGGGTGGAATCCATGGGCCAGGCAATGATGAAGCCCAGGGCGGTGAGCGAAAACGCCATCAGGAAAACCACCAGCACCGTCAACCCGAAGCTGGCGAGTGTAAAGTGAACTCCAAGCGCCGGTGCGAACACCAGGAAGATGAGACCCTGGAGCGTGGCCAGCGTCGCTCCGCCCAGCACCTTGCCCAGAACAATGACGGAACGGCTCACGGGCGCGACCAGCACTGAGAGCAGGAAGCCCTCCTTGCGATCTTCAATCACCGACATCATGGTGAAGATGGCGGTGAAGAGCACGATCATGGTCAAGGCGCCGGGAAAGAAGTAATCCAGATAATGCTGCCCGCCCGCCCCGCTGGAACGGAACGAGCTTCCGAAGCCCGAGCCGATGACGATCCAGAACAACAGCGGCGAGGCGACAACGCCAACCACACGCGCGCGCTGGCGGTAGAAACGCACAATCTCGCGCCACCATAATGAGACGGAAGGCAGCAGTATGCCAGCGCTGGCCGGGGTGATGGTGACGGGTAGAGCCTGAGAATGAGAAGCCATATTAGTTGTCAGTTGTCAGTTTCAACATCGGGTGCTTTCCAACCCCTCCGCGCGCTCCGTGTCCTCGTGGTGAAGCCTAGCTCGCCGTATCTGCCTGGTTCTCGTCCGTCCAGAAACGGTGGCCGGTCCGTCGAATAAATACATCCTCCAGGCTCGGCTTGTGCACGGAAACGCCTTCAATTTCGCCGGGGAACGCCTCAACTACGTCCGTCACAAAGTGGTGGCCGTTTTCGATTTCCAGGCGCACTTGATCGTCCATCACCGTTGGGTGCAATCCGAAACGCTGTTCGATGCGCTGCGCCAGCGACTCCGGCTGCTTGGCTTCCAGCATGATGATGTCACCCCCGATTTCGCTTTTGAGTTCGGCCGGCGTGCCCAGAGCGACGACTTTGCCTTCGGCGTAAATCGCCAGGCGGTCGCAGCGCTCCGCCTCTTCCATCAGGTGCGTGGTGATGAGCACCGTGACGCGTTCTTCGTCGCGCAGCATCTGGAGATATTGCCAGAGGTCGCGGCGCGCGCCAGGATCGAGTCCGGTGGTCGGCTCATCGAGCAACAGCACCGAAGGATGGTGCAGCAGCCCCTTGGCCAACTCGAGCCGCCGCTGCATGCCGCCGGAGAAGGTCTCAGCCTTCTCCTTCGCGCGATCCGCGAGACCAACGCGGCTGAGCATTTCGCTGACGCGCTTCCTGAGCGCAGCGCCACGCAAGCCGTAGATGTGGCCGATCAGCAATAGGTTTTCTTCTGCCGAGAGTTTGATGTCGATGCTCTGCGCCTGAAAGACTACGCCGATATTGCGGCGTACCAGCGCCGGCTCGCGTGCGATGTCGTGCCCCATGATCAGCGCCCGTCCCGCCGAGGGCAGCATCAATGTGGAAAGAATGCGGAAGGTGGTGGTCTTGCCGCTTCCGTTGGGGCCTAGCAGCCCGAAGATCTCGGCGGGCCGGACGTCGAAGGAGACACCCGCCAATGCGATGCGATCACCATACTGATGTCGCAGATCTTGTAGTTGGATAAAGGGCGCTGGCGCCGCTGCGTCAGGTACGAACTCGGAACGGTTGGCCGTGTCAGAAACTGTTGTGTGAGAGGCCACACTTCAGTTTACTACGCGGCGCGGTTGAGCATCATCAACGCAAAGAGCAGTGGAAGGTAAATCACTGAGGCCTGCAACACCTGACGGGCGCGGATTTTCGACGGTGGCGCGCTGGGCACCAGCTTCATCGTCCACATTCGCAGGCAGAACCAGAACATGCCCGCGCCCAGCAGTAGCGCTCCGGCGAAGTACGCCCAGCCGGCCATGTGCATGAGAGTGGGAGCGAGGGACACCGGAACCAGCGCCAGGGCATACATCACGATGGCGAGCGCGGTGGAGCGGCCATCCCTCTCCACGACCGGCAGCATGCGAATACGCGCGTTTTCGTAGTCCTCGCGATAGAGCCACGCGATGGAATGAAAGTGCGGAAACTGCCAGAAGAACAAAATGGCGAACAGCACCAGCGTTTCTGCGTCAAGCCGGCCACGAATCGCTGTCCAGCCGAGCACCGGAGGCATGGCTCCGGGAAAGGCGCCGAGGAAGGTGCAGATCGGGTGCACCCGCTTCATCGGGGTATACACCACGAGATATGTAAGGGAGGTCAGCGCAGCCAGCGCGGCGGTCAGCCAGTTAGTTGTGAGGCCGAGGTAGATTACGCCGCCAATAGTCATCCCGAAGGCAATGATCGAAGCATGCAGCAGACTCATGCTACCGGTGACCAGGGGGCGCTGCGCGGTGCGCTGCATGAGGGCATCCACATCGCGCTCCACCACCTCGTTGACAGCCGCAGTACCGCCGCTCACCAGCCCAATGCCAATAAGGGCGTGCAATAGCGTCCAGGAGAGCAACGTGACGCCGGACTTGGCAGCGGCGAAATACGCGCCCGCCCATGCCGTCATCACGATCAACGTGGTAACCCGGGCCTTGATGAGCACAGAATAATCGCGAGCGAGGGAGGCAATGCCCACACGTGGAACGGCAAGCGGCTGGCTGGCGCTGCTCATGCGGTAACGGCCTTTTGCGGCGCGGTGCGGGATGCAGCTTCTGGAACGTGAATGTTAATCATGCGGCGTGATTGTATAGCGAGTACCACACTTACCGCCAGCACTAATGCGCCGCACGATACGTGCGCCACCGTACTCACCACCATGACCTGCCAGGGTTGTACAGCACTGTGGCCATAGGTCAGGCGGGTGAGATAGGCCGCAAAGCCGAGCCCCAGTTGAACCATCAGCAGCACCAGAAGGATCTGCGCCGGCTTGCGAAGATGTTCCACAGCGCCGTAGCGGGTCAACACGCGAACGATGGTCCAGCACAGCAACGCAGTTACTACGCATGCCCCGATAAGATGCGGCAAAAGCTTCATGCCCGAATGGCGAAACGCAGCACCAAGAATCAACTGCACCCAGACGCAGACCGCAGCCAGCGTTGTGAGCGTTGGCGTGCTGGGAGCAAGATCGTGCTCCGTAATGCGGTCGTAATCCTGAAGCCATGCGCGGCTGGTGAACAGCGCCATCGCGACCGCCACGCAGAAAATCATCTGACCGAGCGTGGCGTGGGCGGTGGAGATGGACCAGGGCAGGAAATTCAACACGGTAAGGCCGCCCAGAACTCCCTGGCCAACGACTGCGGCCAGTGCAGTCCAGCCAAGTATCCTCATCCACTTGCGTTGCTCGACGCGCTGCGTCCACACCGCCATGGCGATGATCAGCATTCCGATAAACTCAGCGATCATGCGGTGGCCATGCTCGTACTTGATGCCGCCGACCATCGGCGGAAGCTTGTACAGAGAACCGAAAGAAGTGGGCCAGTCCGGCACCGACATGCCGGCGTCATTACTGGTGACGAGCGCGCCGGCAACAATCAGGATGAATGTGGCCCAGGCAACAAAGACGGTGAAGCGATGGTAACCCGGATTATAAGCAATGGTTCGCAACGTCAGAGCAGGCTCCTGTCAACGTTGCGCCCGCGCAAGGCGATGGGGTCGCTTGTGGGGCGATGTCCCTAAACGAGTTAAGTAGGTATGCAGTTTAAATCGGCGGCGAACGGGTGAGGTTCGTGGCGATATTGTACCAAAACGGATGCCGCACGATGAATTATGGCAAACTAGGTAGTGGGTGGATTGTGTGTTGCTAAATCTTAGCTCCGGGTAGAGGAACATCGTTTTCCGCGTTTTGTTGGAATACGCGAATCGCATTCCTTATCTTGGCAGCCTGTAGCTTGTTCAGCCGCAACCGCTCTTTTGCGTCCTCCACGGCAGTCCTCCAATAAGTCTTACATGAAAGTTTTTCACTTGACTTCTTAGCTGTATTCATTTACATTCTCCTTGTGACAGAGCACGAATATACCGATGCCCTCAAAAAGGCGCGTACCGAAATTGAGGAACTTGTGCGCAAACGCGCTGATCTCGACAAGCGGATTGCCACGTTGCAGGTAACGATAGACGGGTTGACTGTATTGTCGGATAAGACCGACCACTCCAAAGACCTTCCCCAAGCAGAGATTCAGGAGTCCATCGGGATCACTGACGCGATTCGTACGGTCCTGAGACAGTCTCGCATTCCCATGACTGCCCCGCAGATTCGAGATGCCTTGATTGACTTGGGCTACGACGTGGAGAGATACGCAAGTATTCTGACCGTCATCCACAATACGGTCAAACGCATGAACGACCAGAAGGAAATTGTGATCGCGCAAGATGGCTTTAAGCGATTCAAGGGATGGCGTTATCGAGAGCCTGACGACAAGAAATGACTTTGGCGTTAAATACGAAAGCCCCAGCGCGTGCAATGCGCAGAGGCTTTCAGGAAGGATGAAAACAGCGTGGTTATCCGAATCACAATTCGCTTCGCTGCCGGTCAAACCGTAGAGATCACGGTTCAACCACCACCCTAAACCATAATCGCTGATTAAGCGCCCCGCTTCCCGCGTCAACGGGTTGCGGGGCAATCCAAAGCGCGGAGTGACCCACGCCCTAGACTCAAAGCTATTGTGGCTGGTTTCTCCGCTCAACGCAAGTGGAGAAATCAGATGACCTGCAAACGCTGTAATCACAGAGCCCGCAAGTTTGGGCGCTACGGCAAACGCCACATTCAGCGATACCGCTGCACCCTCTGCAAGATCACATTCTCCGAGTATGAACCCAAACTCGGAACCCACTACACCGCCCCTCAGACCGCCGCGAAAGCCCTTGCCATGATGCTTGAGGGAATGAGTGTGCGCGCCATCTCCCGGCTTACCGGACTGGACAAATACACGATTCTTGCGCTGATGAATACGGCAGCGCAGCGATCTGGCGCGAAGCTGAACTCGCTTGTTCGCAATGTGCGTGTCGGCTACGTGCAGGCCGATGAACTGTGGTGTTTCGTCGGCAAGAAGCAGCGCCAAGTACGCACTGGCGACTCGCCGGAGCTTGGCGACCAATGGGCGTTTATAGCCCTTGACGCAGAAACCAAACTGATTGTGTCGTGTGTGGTCGGCAAGCGGAGTGCCGAAACTACACATCGGTTTCTCGACGATCTGCGAAGTCGAATTGCCGACGCGAGATTCCAACTCACCACGGACGGATTCCACTTTTACCAGCGGGGAGTCGAGGATATTTTCGCGGGGCAAGCCGACTTTGCGCAGCTTATCAAACTGTACGGCGACTACGGACAGCATGACAGCGAAGCGAGGTACTCCCCACCAAGAATCATGGAGGTTATATCCAAGATTCGCGACGGACGGCCCGATCCGGAGCACATCTCCACCAGTTTCGTGGAGCGGTCGAATTTGAGTTTGCGTATGCACTTACGTCGCTACACCCGGTTAACCAATGCGTTCAGCAAAAAGCTGGACAATCTCAAAGCCGCTGTTACGCTTTAT
Organism: uncultured Acidobacteriaceae bacterium; assembly: GCA_963791975.1. Lineage (GTDB taxonomy): Bacteria > Acidobacteriota > Terriglobia > Terriglobales > Acidobacteriaceae > Bog-257. The sequence continues at coordinate 832,671 of CAWBUJ010000003.1, forward strand.
GTCGCCTTTTATAATTTCTGCCGAATCCATCAAACGCTCCGGGTGACGCCCGCAATGGAAGCGGGTCTGACGGATCACGTGTGGAGTCTTGAGCAACTATTGTCGGCGTAAGAGTCTCCGACGGATTTGGAGGATGCTGATATGAATCTAGTACCGATGATGAATATGCTATGTTCAGACTCACAGCATTGTGGGCATACCACGTGGCTCCCATCATCCACGCTTGAGAAAGCGATTCCGTATCTACCAGAGTCAACCAAGGCCGTGGGCCAGATAATTTATTTATGTCCGCTGTGCAAGCATTTTGGATTCGTTGACATTCCGCCCACGTCTGTCCAAGGTGACCCGCATCAACAATCACTAACCGCCGGTAAATCTGCGTGCGTAGTGCGAATCGGATGCGCCGAAGAAAGCTGTAGGTCTCCGATAAACATCCTCGCCATGTTGACAGAGGGTGCAGATGTGCCCCAAGTGAGTCCGCAAATGGCAGAGTGGACGGATGACGGCGCAACGTGTCAGCAGGGACACCCATGCAGAATTCCTTTATTGTTGCGCGGCGTCGTAGTGCTTTAAGGAGCTTCGCTAGGAGAGAGCGGCTTGACACACTCGCGTCCTTGGGCATATTTTCACCTCAGACGCGATCCCCGCAAAAGGCGCGACAAGTTTCAGGTCACGGTCATCACCCGTGGCCTTTTCCTTTTGTAATTAGTCTCACGGAAATCTGCTCACGTCAATCTTCACTGGATAGAACCTGTCCAACAGGAGTTGGTTCTTTGCGCCCGGCGTCTTGTTTATACCGAGTGGTTCATACCGCCAAACTCCCCCGGTGTTCGTATCCACGAGAAAGACGGCATGTCTAGTGACATCGCCTCCTTCATTGCCTTCATCTTCGATCAGTGCAGGAACCAACTGATAGCGTTGCGCTGTCCCTGATGTTTTTGTTGAGGACTGCTGAGCAACTAAGATCGTCACCAGCAGCCCAGAGAGAAGAACGACCAACACAGCGATTTTGCGGTTCATGCGGGTCAGTATAATGGGCCACCAGCAGCAACACACTTTTCACCCACTACCGCAAACTACAGCTCCACTTCCTGCATCTGGGGCTGGGGCGGCGGAATCGAGCGCAGCGCCTCGATCACGGCGTCGGCAAATTCGCTGGTGCCGGCAGTGCCGCCAACGTCGCGGGTAATGTGCTTCTTCTCGATGTACACATGCGCCAGTGCGGCATCAATGTGGTTCGCCGCATTCTCCTCCCCGAGGTGACGAAGCATCAGAATGCCGGACCGCAGCACCGCCGTCGGGTTGGCCAGATCTTTGCCGGCGATATCCGGCGCGGAGCCGTGCACGGCCTCGAAGATGGCGCACTCGTGTCCGAAGTTCGCGCCCGGCACCAGGCCCAGGCCGCCGACAAACGCCGAGCACAGGTCGGAGATGATGTCGCCGTAGAGGTTCTCCAGCAGCAGCATGTCGTACTGGTAGGGGTTCATCACCAACTGCATGCAGGTGTTGTCCACGATGTGCTCGCCGTAGGTGATCTCGGGGTACTCCTTGGAGATGTTGCGCGAGCAGCGAATGAACAGCCCGTCCGACAGCTTCATGATGTTGGCTTTGTGGATGGCATGGATCTTCTTGCGCTTGAAGCGGCGGGCGTATTCGAAGGCGAAGCGGGCGATGCGGGTGGAGGCCTTCTCGGTAATGATCTTCAGGCTCTCGACCACGCCCGGCACGACTTCATGCTCGATGCCGGAGTACAGGCCTTCGGTATTTTCGCGCACCACAATGAGGTCCACGTCGGGATAGCGGGTGGGGACGCCGGGAAGATTGATGATGGGGCGGAAGTTAGCGAACAGCTCAAATTGCTTGCGCAGAGCGACGTTGATGCTGGAGAAGCCGCCTCCGATGGGCGTGGTCACCGGACCCTTCAGTCCGAGGTGGGTGCGCTCAATGGAGGCAGTGAGTTCCTTGGGAATGTATTCGCGATATTTCTCGTAGGCTTCGGCGCCGGCGGCGAACGAGTCCCACTCGAACTTGACGCCGCTGGCTTCCAGGATGCGGACGGTCGCGTTCACGACCTCGGGTCCGATCCCATCGCCCGGAATTAAAGTAACGGTATAGGCCATTGTTTCTCTTGTGACTGCCGGAGCGAGTCTCCGGGTGACTGCCGGAATCAGTCTCCGGACTTGGCTTTGGCGGAAGCGCCTTCCTTGGTGTCGAGCAGGTCCTTCAACTCGGCCATGAACTCGCGGACATCCTTGAAATCGAGATAGACGGAGGCGAAGCGCACGTAGGCCACCTTGTCGATGCGCTTCAAGCGGTTCATGATGAGCTCGCCGACCTCGCTGGTCTTGCGCTCGCGGTCGGGCGAATCCACCACAAATCCTTCGGCTTCGTTGACGATCTGCTCCAGCTTGCCCATGGAGACAGGGCGCTTTTCGCAGGCCCGCAGCAGCCCGTTCAGCACTTTCTGGCGCTCAAACTTCTCGCGGCGGCCGTCTTTCTTCACCACCATGTAAGGGATCTCGTCGATGCGCTCGTAGGTGGTGAAGCGGCGCTCGCACTTCAGGCATTCGCGGCGCCGGCGGATAGACTCGCCTTCCTTGCTTTCGCGCGAATCCACCACCTTGTCGTTTTCAAAGCCGCAGAACGGGCATTTCATGGATGAGAGAGGCGAGACAGACAGCCTGAAACTTGATTGTAACAGGGGAGAACAGGCCGTCCACGACTAGGTCTTTCCGCGGAAGAGATAGAAGAGCTCGATCATCAGGATGATGACCACCATCAGCTCCAGGATGAAGCCGCGGCTCTGGTGGAACTCGTCGATGAGGGCGCGATACAGGCCCTCGGCGGTGTGGAGCTTTTCGTTGACCAGGTCCTTGTATTCGGGAACGCCCACCTTGGCGGCCGCCAGGCGGTAGAGGCGGGCGGAAAACATGTCGCTGACGAACTTGATGGCATTGTCGGCGCGCTCGACCAGCTCGGTCACCTCCACCGTCACGCTATTGAGGCGCGAAGCTTCGCGGCGCATGCTCCAACGCCGCCATAGACCGGTGCGACTCTTGAGCGAGCGGTAGACGCCGGTCAGCTCGCGGGTCAGCAACTCGTCATAGTGGCGGAACTCGAGCAGTTGCGAGTTGGCGTACTCCAGGATCTGCACCGAGGTTTCGGCCCCCGAAGGCCCGTCGTAAACCAGCGCAGCATTCCAACCGATCGCCACCAGGTCGTTGGGATAGTAGGAGAGACTTGCCTGAAGGACCTCATCGCTTTCGGAGCGCGCCAGCGGCGCCAGCTCGCCGCGCAGGATCTGCGTAATCGCCGGGCCATGCTGGGCCAGCAACTCCGAGCCTTGTGGCCGGCCAGGGACGTCGCTCAACACGAAGATGTAGTAATCCTCGCTCAACCAGTTGCGGTAGGGACGCACGATGGCAGGCGCGATGCGTTCCAGGCGCCCGCGAATAATCTGTTGCGCCTGGCGCTCGAGTTCGGGGTTGGGGACCCAGCGCGCTGCCAACTGGACCAGCGCGTCCCAGTCGGCTTCGAAGGTCAACTCCAGGACCACGCTGACGACCCCGTAGTCGTAATACTTGAGCTGCGGGCTCAGCGTCTCGCCGGTGGATAGCAAGATAGGGTCTAGGCGCTCCACGACGGGCGGCTTCTCAAAGCGGACATATTCGGGAGTGGCGTGTTTGAAGCCGGGTTCGACCCGCCTGGCGCCCAGAATCTCGCGCAGCTCCTCCAACCTGATTTTTTCGCAGATATCGTGGAGGATGACCCCGAGCACGGAGCCTTTCATCATGGTCACGGGTTAGCGCGCGCTCCCGGCCGCCGGAGACGATTGTACGGGATGAGGGGGCAAGGCTAGGTCAGCGCGGGGGAAACAGGAACTTCAACATGGGCGCGACGCGCTGCGCCCAGGCCGCCTCGGAGTGCTCCGCGCCCTTGGCCTCCATGTAACCAAGGTCGCGGCCCCGCTTCCATCCTTTTGCGATTAGGGCCCGCTTCAACGCGCGTACGTCAGGCAGGGCCCGCCGGCCCTCGCGGGTGCCAACATCGAGCCACATCTTCAGGTCGGGCTTTCTCTGCACCTGGGCCACGGTCTTGAGGATGGCGCGCGCCCGCCACCACACCGAAGGCGACATGACCGCAAGTTTGCTGAACACCCAGGTGTAGCGCAGTCCGAGGTAGAGCGTAACTAATCCGCCCAGAGACGATCCTCCCATGGCCCAATTCCCGGGGCCGGGGAGGGTGCGGTAAGTATGCTCGATGAAGGGTTTCAGCTCTTCCACCAGCATCTGGCCGTAGGTGTCGGCCCGGCCGCCGCCCAGCCGGTTGTCTTCCACGGGCGTGTACTCCTGAATGCGTTGCGGACCGGTGTTGTAGATTCCGACGATGATGAGCGGCTCGATGTCACCGGCGGCAATCAGGTCATCGGCGGTCTCGCCCATACGCCAGTAAATGCCCTTGATGAACGAGGTCTCGGAGTCGAACAGGTTCTGGCCGTCCTGCATCAACAGGACGGGATAGTGCCGGTCTGGCTGGGTGTCGTACATGGGCGGCAGATAAACGATGATGTCGCGCTTTTCTTCCATCAGCCGGGAGGCAAACTGCTCGTGCTTGCGCAGGCGCAGATCCAGAGGGCTTGACGCGAGGATGGTCGCAGGGTTCATCTCGGCCGAAAACGGCATGGATTGGTCAGTTATGATCGATCCCGTGTAACTTTCTGTAGAATGATGGTTCTTTAGATTACCAAACCTCAAATTCCTGCAACGGAAAGGCGCGCCTAACTTGAATCGCGAATATCATCGCTGGTGGTCGAAAGACCTGCAACGCGACATGGAAATGCTGGTCTTCGGCCACGACGGCCCAAAGGTCCTGGTGTTCCCCACCTCTCAGGGACGTTACTACGAGTACGAAGACAACAAGATGGTGGCCGCGGTCGGCGACCGGCTGGAGTACGGTCAGCTCCAGATTTACTGCGTGGACAGCGTGGACAGCGAGAGCTGGTACAACAAGCGGGCGCATCCTTACTGGCGCGTGCAGCGCCATCTCCAGTACGAGCAGTACCTCCTGAATGACGTGCTGCCGCTGATGTGGAACAAGAACTGGAACCCGCGGACCATCGTCACCGGGTGCAGCTTTGGGGCCTACCACGCGGTCAACTTCGCCTTCCGCCACCCTGACAGGGTCACCGATTGTGTCAGCATGGCCGGCTCGTTCGACATCAAGAACTTTCTCGATGGCTGGTACAGCGAGGACGTGTACTTCAACAATCCGCCCGATTATCTGGCCAACTGCACCGATGGCTGGCGCTATAACCACATGCGGACCGTGCTCTCCACCGGCGAGTGGGACATGTGCTGGGAGAAGAACGAGTGGTTCGCTTCCATTCTGCGTTCGCGCGGAATCCGCCACGAGCTGTACGTGTGGGGCGACCAGAATTACCACGACTGGCCCTGGTGGCGGCCGATGGCACGCGCGTACCTGGGATAGCCTCAGCCGGTTTCGCCGAGTTCTTCGACGAATGCTTTGATCTCGGCCCTCTTGGCCGGAGTCGTGGTGATCACGATTACGCTGACCAGCACCAGAGCGGTCCCGACGAGAGTGCGTGGGCCAATCGTCTCGCCGCCGAGGAAGTAGCCCACCAGCACCGCTATGACGGGATTCACATAGGCGTAGGTGCCGACCTTGGTTGGCGATTCGTGGCGCAGCAGCCAGACGTATGCGGTGAACCCGAGGATCGAGCCGGCTACGATGAGGTACAGCAGAGCGAACCAGGCGCCGCGGGAGACCGCTTGCAGGTGAAAGCCCCGAAACTCTCCCAGAAGCGCGGCGGCCATGGCGAGCAGCACGCCTCCGGCCAGCATTTGCGCACCCGAGCTCATGACCTTGGCGGCGGGCAACGGCAGCCTTCGAGTCAGTGCCGACGCCAGCGACCAACTCATGGCAGCTACCACCAGGGCGCAGGCGCCGGCGGTGTCGATGGGGGCCTCCCCGAAATTCATGGTGTGGCTTACCAGAACGCCGACGCCCGCCAGCCCGACAAGTAGGGCGATCGCCAGGCGGGCAGTCAGCCGCTGGGTGCGCAGGACGAGGATTTCAGAAATCGCCATGAAAGCCGGGATGGTCGCCAGCATTACGGCCGTGATTCCCGAGGGGACACGTTGTTCGGCCCAGAACACCAGGCCATAGTCGAGCACGAAGATGAGGAACGCGACAACCGAAGCCGCGCGCCACTCGCGCAGAGTTGGTGACGGAGTCCCGCGGGAGCGCATCCAGGCATAGAGCGCGATGCCGGCGACAAAGAAGCGCATGGCAGCGAGCAGAAATGGGGGCACCTCGCGCACGCCCACGCGGATCGCCAGGAATGTCGATCCCCAAACGAAATAAATGATGGCGAAGGCGAGCAGCACTTGCCACCGGCTAGGCTGGGAGGTAGCTTCCACGCTTACGATCCTGGATGAATGAACTTACGGCTAGTTAGATCGCGCGCGAGCTTCTGCGGCAGCGGCTGTGGACATAAAAAGATTTTATGCAGGCGATAACTCGCAGGCAGGGCGATTTCGCGAAGGTTTTTGTTTTCCCACCCTTTCGCCGAAAGCAGGCGAAAGGATGGGGCACCCGTGGGACGGGAGACCGGCCCTAGAGCCTGTCATAGTTACAAATCGCGGCGCTTTCGCTTAAAATAAAAACTGCTTGCTTGCAGCGCTCCCAGCGCTGGTTCTCGGGGTTTCCAACCGTAATGGCAATCGGGTGTTGGCGGGGCAAAGGGTCCGCAACGGAGGAGTCTTGGTGAAGAAAATCGGAGTCATTTTCGGCATGGAGACGACTTTTCCGCCGGCCTTGGTGGAGAAGATCAACTCCCTGGGCGAAGCGGACATTCAGGCCGAACTGGCCAGCGTGGGCGAAGTTCGGATGGCGGAGCCGTCGCCGTATCACGTCATTGTGGACCGCATCTCGCACGACATTCCCTTCTACCGCGGTTATCTCAAGAACGCTGCGCTGTCGGGCACGGTGGTCATCAACAACCCTTTCTGGTGGAGCGCCGACGACAAGTTCTTCAACTTCGCGCTGGGACAAAAGCTGGGGGTGGCGATTCCGCAGACGGTGTTGCTGCCGCACAAGCAGCATCCGCCGGGAACCACCGACCAGTCGATGCGCAACCTGCAGTACCCCATGCCCTGGGACAGCATCTTCAGCTACGTGGGATTTCCCGCCTTCCTGAAGCCGTTCGACGGCGGGGGCTGGAAGGACGTGTACAAGGTGAACTCGCCGGAGGAATTCTTCCGCGCCTATGACCAGAGTCGCGATCTCTGCATGACGCTGCAGCGCGGGGTCAAGTTCAAGGAATACTTCCGCTGCTACGTGGTGGGACAGGAGAAGGTGCATATCATGCACTACGATCCGTCGGCGCCCTTCCATGAGCGCTACGTGAAGAACCCTCCGCCCGTCGATGTCAAGTTGCTGGAGCGGGTGGAACGCGACTGTCTGACCCTGTGCCGGGCGCTGGGCTACGACCTGAATACCGCGGAATTCGCCTGCGAGGACGGGGTTCCCTACGCCATCGACTTCATGAATCCCGCTCCCGACGCGGATGTAAACTCCGTCGGGCAGGCGAATTTCGATTGGATCGTGAATCACGTGGCGGAGCTGGCGGTGCGCAAGGCCAAGCAACACACGGGACTCTCGCCGGAGTATCGCTGGAGCGCATTTCTGAGCGGCTACTATGACGAGGCGGCTGCCAGCGGGAAGGAAGCCGGCCCCAAGAAAGACTGCATCCAAGAAAGCGACCGCGCGCGCGAGCAAGGGATAAGGGAATGGACCGGCCAAGCCTCAGCATCGGGATTGAAGAGGAATACCAGACGATCGATCCGGAGACCCGCGATCTCCGTTCGCATATCGCCTCGGAAATTCTTCCCAAGGCCAAGCGCGCGCTGCACGAGGCGGTCAAGCCGGAGATGCACCAGGCGGTCATCGAGGTGGGGACCAAGGTTTGCCGCGACATTAAGGAAGCGCGCGAAGACATCCTGCTGCTGCGCCGGGAGATGATTACGCTGGCCAGCCAGAATGGCCTGTTGCTGGCTTCGGCCAGCACCCATCCCTTCGCCGACTGGAAGCTGCAGGAGATTTATCCGGACGAGCGTTACCGCCGCGTGCTGGAAGAGATGCAGATGATCGCGCGCGCCAACCTGGTGTTCGGGTTGCATGTGCACGTCGGCATCGAGGACCGCAACACCGCCATCCACATCATGAACTCGATGCGGTATTTCCTGCCGCACATTCTGGCGCTGTCCAGCAACTCACCGTTCTGGATGGGCATCCCAACCGGGTTCAAGTCGTACCGCTCCAAAGTGTTTGAGCGCTTTCCGCGCACCGGCATTCCCGACGTCTTCGCCAACTGGGCCGATTACGAAACCTTCGTCAATCTGCTGGTGAAGACGGGCTGCATCGATAACGGCAAGAAAATCTGGTGGGACATCCGCCCGCATCCGCACTTCGACACGCTGGAGGTGCGGGTGTGCGATATCCCGATGCGGCTGGACGAGACCATCGCCATCGCCGCCCTCATCCAGGCAACCGTCGCCATGTTGTACAAGCTGCATGCCTCCAACAAGAGCTATCGCATTTATGGCCGGGCCCTGATTATGGAGAACAAGTTTCGCGCGGCGCGCTACGGGCTGGATGGCATGCTGATCGATTTCGGCAAAGAGGAAGAAGTCCCGCTGCGGCGGTTGATATTGGAATATCTCGACCTCATCGATGACGTGGTGGAAGAGCTTGGCTCGCGCGACGAGATCAATTACATTCACCAGATGCTGGAAATGGGCACCGGCGCCGACCGGCAGTTGAGGGTTTACGAGGAAACCGGCGATCTGAAGAAAGTGATGGACTACATCGTCGCCGAGACCCGCGTGGGGGTGTTCGAATCCTCCACGGCGGCCAGATAGCGAACTGTAAAAGGAGCATGGGCGCGAATGCTCCTGCGGTAAAACCTCCGGAAAGGACCGTTCTTGACTCAACCTGTTCTCACCGATCTCACCAAAACCACATTTGACCCCGAACTCACTCCCGGCGCGTACAACGCGGTGAACACCTGTTTGCGAATTCAGCCGTCCGAGAAGGTCACGGTCATTACCGACAACCATTGCCGTGAGATCGCCGCCAGCATTGCGCACGAACTGACGCGAGTGGGCTCGCCGTTCAAGGCGTTCGTGCTGGAGGACCTGGCGCCGCGGCCTATCGTCGATCTGCCGCCGGAAATCGCGGACGACATGGAGACCAGCCAGGTCAGCATCTTCGCAGTGCACGCGCAGCGCAACGAACTGAAGTCGCGCATGCAGATGACCGACATCGTGAACCGGCGCAGGATGCGCCACGCCCACATGGTGAATATCAATCACCAGATCATGCTCGAGGGCATGCGCGCCGACTTCAATCGTGTGGACGCTCTCAGCAAGAAGGTCATCGAGATCGTCAGCCAGGCAAAGGAAATCAAGGCCAAGAACCCCGCAGGCAGCGATTTCTCGACTACGCTGAATCCGAACTACCGGTGGGTCAAGACCAGCGGCATCATCAGCCCCGACAAGTGGGGCAATCTGCCCGGCGGAGAAGTTTTCACCACGCCCGGCGAGGTGAACGGCACTTACGTCGTGGACGGCGTGGTGGGCGATTATCTCTGCGAGAAGTATCAAGACCTGGCGCGCCAACCACTGACCATTCGCATCAAGAACAACCGCATCGCCGAAGTCGCCAGCGACAACAAGGTACTGGAAGAAGACTTCTGGAACTACACGCATACCGATGAAAACAGCCATCTGGTCGGCGAGTTTGCTATCGGCACCAATCTTGAGCTGAAGCACGTAATCGGGCAGATCCTGCAAGACGAGAAATTCCCCGGGTTGCATATTGCGTTCGGCAATCCCTACGGCGCGCACACGGGGGCGGACTGGTACTCCAGCACGCACATTGACGTAGTCGGGACGCACTTCGATATCTGGGTGGACGGCCGGCAGATCATGGAAAAGGGCCGCTTCCTCATCGAGGCCTGACCATGGTTCCCGCGCTGCGCGAGGAATTCAACCGCAAGTACACGCCGGAAAAATACCGGCGATTTCTCGCCGGCCTCGACAAGGTTTGCGGCACCCACGTTGGCTTCCGCGTCTCTGAGACGCCGTGCTTTGTTCCTAAGTCGATTCTCGACCAGATGGCGCAGTACGGCCGCGAGCTGGTTGCGCAACTGGTGGACAATCCAGAATACCTCCGGGCTTCCGACGTTTCCGTTCCACCGCAATACAACGTACCGAACCAATCGCGCCTCCCGATGTTTGTGCAAGTGGACTTCGGACTGGTGCGAGACGCAAGTGGTGAGTTAGAGCCCAAGCTGGTCGAGTTACAGGCCTTTCCTTCGCTCTACGGATACCAGCCCACATCGGCGCACCAGTACGTTCAGTCCTATGGTCTGTCGCCGGACCTCGGCGTCTATCTCGGCGGCCATGACCGCGATTCGTATTGGAAGCTGATGCGCGAGTTGATCGTCGCCGGGCACCATCCAGAGAACGTCATCCTGATGGAGATCGATCCCGAGCACCAGAAAACGCTGCCCGACTTTTTGCTGACGCAGCGCCAGCTGGGCATCGCGATCGTGGACATCCTCTCGCTGAAGAAACGCGGTGCGAAGCTCTTCTACACCAAGGACGGGCGCGAGATCGAAGTACGCCGCATTTACAACCGCTGCATCGTGGACGAGTTGGAGCGCAAAGGAGTAACCGCCCTCCCTTTCGATCTGCGCGATGACCTCGACGTGGAGTGGGCAGGCCACCCCAACTGGTACTTCCGGATCAGCAAGTTCTCCATCCCTCATCTCAACCACTCCTGCGTGCCGAAGACCTGGTTCCTCGATGAAGTCCGGGATCTGCCGGCAGACAACCACAATTACCTGCTGAAGCCGCTGTACTCGTTTGCCGGAGTGGGCATCAAGTTCGCGCCCACGCAGGCCGACATTGACGCGATTCCCCATGACCAGCGCCACAACTACATCCTCCAGGAGCGCGTGTACTTCGAGCCGGTGATCCAGACTCCGCACGGGCCCACGCAGATGGAAATTCGCATGATGTACGTTTGGCCCGAGGATGGCGAACTGACCTGCGTTCTGCCGCTGGTGCGCATGGGACGCGGCATGATGATGGGCGTGGACCACAATCGCAACCTGGAATGGGTTGGCGGTTCGGCGGCGCTGCGGGTGTGAGCGAGGGACTGTTGTGGCCTGGGAACGGTGTCATCCTGAGCGAGTTCGCGCCGCCGTTGCGCGGACGAGTCGACGGACCCCTATTTGAGCGATAAACAGAACCCCGTGTCTTCGGATCGGCCGCAACGCGGCGGGATGACTCTAGCCCGGGGCCTACGCCCCGGTGTTCGTTCCAGGAGACCATCGAACCGCAGGGCGGTGACACATTTCCGTCTGGCTGGTGCCGCCGCTCTGCGGCTCCGCCTTCACCGGAGACTGTACCCGGCGCCCGCGCGCCGGGCTAACATCATTTCGCCGCTGCGCGGCTGGCGTCATGCCTTGATGCAACCGTAGCGACTTATCAAATGAGCCGCTGCAACCCGGCACCCGAGATACAATCCAGATGATTCTGTAGCGATGCGAAACACGCGGCGACACACAGCCACACCCAAGGAGGAGACGCATGCAAACGATCAACCCTTTCCTGTGGTTCGACAACCAGGCCGAAGAGGCCATGAACTTCTATGTCTCGATCTTCAAGAACTCGAGAGTCTTGAGCGTCTCCCGCTACGGGGATGCGGGACCGGGACCGAAGGGAACGGTCATGGTGGCATCGTTTGAGTTGGACGGCCAGAAGTTCATGGCGTTGAATGGCGGACCAGAATTCAAGTTCTCTCCAGCGATATCGTTTCTGGTGAACTGCGAAACCCAGCAGGAAGTGGACAGGTTGTGGGAGAAGCTCTCCGAGGGCGGTAAACCCAACCGATGCGGCTGGCTGGAAGACAAGTTCGGTTTGTCCTGGCAGATCATTCCTACCGTCCTAGGGGAACTGATGAGTGACAAGGACGCCGAGGTATCGAAGCGCGTTATGCAGGCCATGCTGCAAATGACGAAGCTTGACATCGAGGGCTTGCGTCGAGCGGCCGGGAGGTGATCATGCCGGATCGAACACTACAAACCACATGCTGCGTAGTCGGCGGCGGACCGGCGGGGGTGATGCTGGGGTATCTGCTGGCGCGTGCCGGAGTCGAGGTCACGGTGCTGGAAAAGCACCAGGACTTCAATCGCGATTTTCGCGGCGACACCGTGCATCCTTCGACGCTGGAGCTGATGTACGAACTCGGTCTGCTGGACGAATTTTTGCAGGTGCCGCACCAGGAGCTGACCTCGGTTGGCGGGGTCTTCGGAGATTTCGCCTTCAAGGCCGCAGATTTCAGCCATCTCCCGACCCATTGCAAGTTCGTCGCGCTAATGCCGCAGTGGGACTTTCTCGACTTCCTCTCCGCGCAGGCCAGGAAATTCCCCAGCTTCCAACTCCAGATGCGGCACGAGTGCGTAGAGCTAATACGCGATGGAGCCCGGATTAGCGGCGTGCTTGCACGGACGCCGGACGGACCCGTGCAAATCCGCGCCGACCTGGTGGTTGGCTGCGACGGCCGTCACTCCACCACGCGCCAGGCTGCCGGGCTCGAGGTGATCGAGTATGGAGTGCCGATCGACGTGGTCTGGTTCCGCCTCAGCCGGCACTCCGACGATCCGGAACAGTTGCTGGGCAACATTAACTACGGCCGGGCGCTCATTCTCATTAATCGTGGCGACTACTTCCAGGCGGGGCTGCTGATTCGCAAGGGGTCGTTCGAGCAAGTGCAAAACGATGGACTGGACCGGTTCCGCCAGATTATTCGGCAAATCGCTCCCTATCTTGGCGATCGGGTTGACGAGCTGAAAGACTGGGGGCAGATCAAGCTGCTGACGGTACAGGTCAATCGTCTGCGGCAGTGGTACCGGCCCGGGCTGCTTTGCATCGGCGATGCCGCTCACGCCATGTCTCCCGCCGGAGGCGTCGGCATCAACCTGGCGATTCAGGACGCAGTCGCTACGGCCAATCTCCTGGCCGATCCGCTGCGCGAGGGGCGAATCACGGAATGGTGGCTCTCTCAGGTGCAGCAACGCCGCGAGTTTCCCACCCGGGTCACGCAAGAGGTGCAGGTGTTTGCGCACAAAGGGTTCCAGAAGATATTCCAGAATCCCGGGCCGGCCCGAGCGCCGTGGCAACTTAGAGCGGCGGTGCAGATACCTGGGATACAGCGCCTAACCGCCCGACTGGTGGGCATGGGTGCCCGGCCCGAGCACATCAAAGGCGCAGAGAAGCAGTCGAAGTTTTGCATCAAGAACGTCGCGGTGGCAGTAGGGGTGGCCATGGGCGTGGCGGCCTTCGCCGTAGGCCTGGTCAGAAAGAAGCGAAGCCGGAGTTCCTGGCGTAAAGCGGTGGCGTAATTCAACTGGACGGCGCAGCGGCCGGAGCAGCCGTGCAGCGGCGGCTGCTTGAACCGAGTACGCCGTTCCATGATCGTCGGCATTGGCGTTCTGCGGCTCTTTCGATCAGGCGGCCTCTGCCGCCGCGTGCGAGAGCTGCATCTGGTCGGCAGAAAGACTGGGCTTCTTGCCCACCACCTCCGCCTCTGCTTGGAGCCAATCTTCCAGGTCATACCCGTGCTGTTGACCGCGCTGCTCGAACAATTCGTAGGCGCGCATGCGGATAATTTCTTCGGTCAATTCCAGGGACCCCATGTGCGCGGCACGGAGAACTTCGATGTTATGCGGCATGTTTGCCTCCTGGGAGTTTGACGTTCTGAGCACTGTAACGGAAGGTGAAACCAACTGTTGACTACGGAGAGAAAACACCCACTCTAGCGTGTCTACTACATTCTTACTCCATTGCGGTCTTGGTGGCTAGGACGCAGGTCACACTCGGATGCCCGCCAACCCGGTGAGGTGACTTCCGGTCAATGCATGTTAGGGGTGTCGAGACGCTGGATTGCGGTCTTTGGATCGGGCACGGCGGACTCATGCGCCACGATGAGCCATTTGTCCCCAAATTTCTTTAGGACGATAAGGTTGACACCGAAAGCTTTCTGGCCCGCGTTGGTGGAGTGGTAGCGCCCAATGGCGTAGGCGAGGTCTCCCGAACAATCGATCGATAAGATCTCGATGGAATCGATGTGATACCCGGCATCGATCCCGCGCTGCAGGTACGACTGGATAGCGGTGCGCCCCTGCACCATGCCGGTGACAAAGTGTTGGGTCAGGTAGGTCGCATCCTCGGCGTAAAGTGCAGCGACCTGGGCGGCGTGTCCGTGGTTATAGCCGTTCTTCCACTGTTCGGCGATCTGGCGAATCGTCGCCTGGTCAGCCGCGACGTTGCACCGTTTCGCCGGTGCCGCAAGGGGCGCGCTCCCAGACTTCTCTTGCGGATAGGCGCCCAGGGCGCAAAGCAGGACCACGCAGAGAAACAGAACGCTCTTCGTCATTGCTTCCTGCGCTGGCAACAGCGACCTTAGTCTGCGGAAACAGTAGCGCTATTTTGTTCAGACACAGTCTCTTTCGACGCATCTTTCAAGTATTCATTGATGGCTTTGGCGGCCTTGCGTCCTGCGCCCATGGCCAATATCACGGTTGCGCCACCGGTCACGATATCGCCGCCGGCGAAGACGCCCGGCTTCGAGGTCGCCAGCGTGTCGTCGTTGGCCGCGATGTATCCGCGCTTGGTTACCGCCAGTCCGGGAGTGGTGGACTGAATCAGCGGGTTCGCCGAAGTGCCGGCGGCGATGATGGCCACCGCGCACGGGACAACGAACTCCGAGCCCTCGATCGGCACCGGGCTGCGGCGTCCCGACTCATCGGGCTCGCCCAACTCCTGCCGGATGCACTTCACCGCGGTGAGATTGCCCTTCTCGTCGCCCAGGAACTCGACCGGGTTCACCAGCATCTCGAAATGAACCCCTTCGTCCTTGGCGTGGTGCACTTCCTCCACACGGGCCGGCATCTCTTTTTCAGTGCGGCGATAGAAGATGCTGGCGCTCTTGGCGCCCAGGCGCAACGCACTACGCACCGCGTCCATCGCAGTGTTGCCGCCGCCGACCACGATTACGTCGCGGTCTTTGCATGGGTACAGCGGCTCGTCGTACTGGGGGAAGAGATATGCCCGCATCAGGTTCACGCGGGTAAGAAACTCGTTGGCGGAATAGACCCCGTTGAAGTGCTCTCCCGGGACCTTCAAGAACTTGGGCAGGCCCGCGCCCGTGGCGATGAAGATTGCGTCGAAGCCTTCCTCGTTCATCGAGCTCGTCGATGGTGACCGTCTTGCCCACTACGACGTTGGTCTCGAAGACCACGCCGCGGCGGCGCAGCACGTCGATTTCGTGGCGCACAATGTCTTTGGGCAGCCGGAATTCGGGGATGCCATACACCAGCACGCCTCCGAGCTCATGCAGCGCCTCGAAGACATGCACCTGGTGTCCCATCTGGATGAGATCGCCGGCGCACGCCAGGCTGGCGGGACCGCTGCCCACAAGGCCAACCTTCTTGCCGGTGGCGGGCTTGGAAACAGGCGACCCGAAATTCCCGGTCTCGCGCTCCCAGTCGGCCACAAAGCGCTCCAGGTAGGCGATTCCGACGGGCTCGCCCTTCTTGCCCAGCACGCAGCCGGATTCGCACTGATCTTCGACCGGGCAAACCCGTCCGGTGATGGCGGGCAGGGCGTTGTCTTCGCGCACCTTTGAGGCCGCGCCCTGGTAATCGCCGGCGAGGATGAGATCGATCACCGCCCGGACATTCACCGAAACCGGGCACTTCTCGACGCAACCCGGTTTGTTGCACTCGATGCATCGCAGCGACTCCTGCTTGGCCTGCTCGATGGGAAACCCGAGGTTTACCTCGAGAAAGTTATGCGCCCGGACCTGAGGGTCCTGCTCGGGGACGCGCTGCCGCGGCAGCTTGATGCGCTCCTTGTTGGGCAGCGGATTATTGCTGGGAACTTTATTGCTCATCGAACACCCCCGCTTCGATGGCAGCGCATTCGCGGCGCATCGCCATGCTTTGTCGCAAATCTCGCAATTCGTTCTCCGGATCGACTTGTAACCGCTCGATGCTCAGGCGCTCCTGTTCGCGGTACATGTTGTTGCGTTGCGTCAGTACCTCGAAGTTAACCTGGGCGGCGTCAAACTCCGGGCCGTCCACGCAGGCGAACTGGCTGCTGTTGTTCACCAGCACGCGGCAGCCGCCGCACATGCCGGTACCGTCCACCATGATCGAGTTCAGGCTGACCATGGTCTTGATACCCAGAGGCGCGGTGAGATTGGCCACGGCGCGCATCATCGGCACCGGACCGACGGCGAGGACGTAATCCACCTTGCCCGACTCGATGATTTTTTTCAGCCGCTCGGTGACCAGGCCTTGTTCCCCGTAGCTCCCATCGTCGGTCAGGATGTAGGTGTCGTCGCTGACCGCGCGGACCTCGTCTTCCAGCACCAGCAGGTCCTTGCTGCGCGCGCCTACGATCGAGATGACCTTGTTCCCCGCCCGCTTCAGTTCGCGCGCGGTGGGGTAGGCCATCGCGGTGCCGACGCTGCCGCTCACCACCACCGTGGTGCCGAACTTCTCGATCTCTGAAGGCTTGCCCAGCGGGCCGACTACGTCCAGGATGGAATCGCCCGTCTCCAGCAGGTTCATCAGCATGGTGGTCTTGCCGATGGCCTGCACGCAGATGGTGATGGTGCCGGCCTGGGGATCGGCATCGGCGATGGTCAAGGGGATGCGCTCGCCGGATTCGTCCAGGCGCACAATGATGAACTGGCCGGGCCGCTGCTTCTTGGCGATGCGCGGCGCCTTGATCACGAACTGCTTGATATTTCGCGCCAGGGGGCGCGCTTCCACAATCTCGAACACGGTACCCTCCACCTTTGATTCTGCGGAGGGATGAACATTCAGTCTGTGGCGTACGTCACAAAGCTATGTTTATGGCGCACAAGCCGGGAAAACCCCTCACAGCCGCAACAAACTGGGGCCGTTTGCGTTAACATGGGCAGACTCTGGCCGGCATCAGGCATCAAGTAAATCCTGTTTACTCCGGAGCCCCCATGGCAGAGCACGTAGGTGGAGCTTTTGCGCGGAAATACCCCGCCGGAACACGCCTCCTCGATTCCCAGCGAATTTCTCGTACCGTTTGCGCCATCGCTCTTCTGCTTATAGCGATATCTCCCGCGCGCGCCCAGGAACCGGCGCTGGCGGCCGGGCCCGCTGCCATCGGTTCTGCAATTGTTCTGCCTGACGATCCCTCAGTCGCACGGCAAGCGCAATCCAACTCCTTCGGCCAATCGCTGGGAACTGCGGTCAAGACCATTGGCGAGGACGAGCTTCACATCATCAAATCACCATTTTCTGTAAACGCCCTTAAGTGGGACGCCTTAGTCGTTGGGGCCACCGGAATCCTGATAGCCAACGACGAAAGTGTCGCCCATCAGGTGTCGCCCAGTTGGCACAGTACCAGCATCAACATCTCCGATGCCGGGGTTTACGGGCTGGGCGCCGCAGCCGGAGGCATCTTCGTGACCGGGCTGATCACTCACAACGAACACGCCATCGATACCGGCATCCGCAGCGCCGAGGCCACCGTAGACAGCGTCATCCTGTACGCCGCGTTAAAGGCGGTCCTGGCACGGCAACGGCCCTACACCGGCCAGGGCGAAGGAAAATTTTTCTCCGGCAATTGGACCAACGGGTCTTTCCCCTCGGGCCACGCTGCCTTCGCCTGGACGCTCGCCTCGGTCATGGCGCATGAATACCCGAACTGGCCGGTGCGGCTGCTGGCATACGGAGTGGCAACCGCGGTCAGCACAACCCGCGTCACCGGCGGAGTGCACTTTCCCGCCGACGTTTTCTCAGGATCGGTGATTGGATACGGTGTGGGGACCTACGTTGCACACAAGGACCGGCAACAAAAGCCTTCGTCGCATCCGCACAACCTGATCAAACGCTTGCCGGACGCAATCCTGGAGCACATAGCGATTCAGTAGGTACTACACCACGAAGTATTTTGCCGCTGGATGATGCACGATGATGGCCGATGTGCTCTGCTCGGGGTCGAGCAGGAACCCAGTCGTCAGGTGCACCCCGATGTTCTCGTCGGGATGCAACAGGGCGAACAGCTTGGTCTGGTCCTCGAGGTTCGGGCAGGCGGGATATCCAAACGAATAGCGCGAGCCGCGATACTTCTGATGGAAGAGATCGCGGATGTGCGGCGCGTCGTCGCCCGCGATACCTAATTCCTCGCGAACCTGCTTATGCGACAGCTCGGCAAGCGCCTCGGCCGTCTCCACACTCAGCCCGTGCAGGTAGAGATACTTGGTGTACTCGCCTCCCTCAAACAGCTTCTGGGTTTCGTGCGAGGCCGTAGCGCCGATGGTCACACACGACATTCCCAGCACGTCCATCTTTCCGCTGCCCTTCGCAAGAAAGAAATCGGAGATGCACCGCCCTCGTCCCTCGCGCTGCCTCGGAAAAGTGAAGCGCAGCGTCTCTGGCGGGACCGCGTCGCCCCGCTTCCAGCCTTCAGGCAGGTTGTACACGATGACGTCATTGCCCTCGCCCTGCGCGCCGAAGTAGCCATACACCACCTTCGGCTCGAACCAGCCGGCTGCGATCACTTCCTCTTCCAGTTCTTTCAGGATTGGCCGGTACTTGCTTTCCACCAGCCGCCCATAGTCTTCCTGCGAAGCGGTCTTCAATTGCCACTGGTTCTTGAACAGCGCGGTCTCATTGATGTACTGGAAGACTTCGCGCAGATCGAAATCTTGCGGCTTCAGCACTCGCACTCCCCAGAAGGGCGGTTGCGGGATGTTCGGCGCGGGCGCGATCTCGACGTTGGGTGCGGTCGCTCCCTTCCCGTCGCCACCCACGGCCGCTGCCCGGACAAATTCCTTCACCACCTTGCCTTCGGCGATGCGCTTTTCGCGCGCCCCGTTCGGCGACGCCAGGTCTTCCATGATGTGCAGCCCGGCGAATGCGTCGTCCGCATAGAACACGCCGCCGGAATATTCGCGGCGCAGGTCGTCCTCCACATACTTGCGGGTCAGCGCTGCGCCGCCGCAGATCACCGGAAACTCCAGCTTCTGGTGCTGCAGGTCCTGCACCACGTATTTCATTTCCAGCGTGGACTTCACCAGCAGCCCGCTCAGCCCGATAGCGTCGGCCCTTTCGGCGAGCGCGGCCTTGATAATGGTGTCCGACGGCTGCTTGATGCCCAGGTTCACCACCCGATAGCCGTTGTTGGTCAGAATGATGTCCACCAGGTTCTTGCCGATGTCGTGGACGTCGCCCTTGACCGTCGCGAGCACGATGGTCGCCTTCTGGCTGCCTTCCTTTTTCTCCATCTTCGGCTCGAGATACGCGACCGCGGCCTTCATCACCCCGGCCGAATCGAGCACCGAAGGCAACTGCATCTTGCGCGCGCCGAACAGGTCGCCCACCGTCCTCATGCCGTCGAGCAGGATGTTGTTAATCAAATCCAGCGGCGTGTAGTTGACCAGCGCCTCTTCCAGCAACTCATCCAGCGACTTCTTCTTGGCGCCCTCGCCAACCGTCTTCTCACCGTTGATGATGGCCCACTTCAGCTTGTCCTCGATGGACAGGGTGTCCACGTGTGCCGTGGTGGTCTCTTCCTTGCCCTTAGTTCCGGCAAAGTGCGCCATGTAAACCTGCAAGGGATCGCCGTTGGACTGGTCGTAGAAGATCAGCTTGCGCGCAAGATCAACCTCAGCTTCAGGAATCTTGTACAACGGATAGATCTTGCTGTAGTTAACGATGGCCATGTCGAGGCCATTGTCCACCGCTTCGTGCATGAAGACGCTATTCAGAATCCGCCGCGAATAGGCATTCAAGCCAAAGGAGATGTTGCTGACGCCGAGGATGGTCTTCACCTCCGGCAGCTCAGCCTTGATTGCCTTCACCGCTTTGAGTGTCTCGATGCCGGCGGTGCGGTAGTCCTCCTGCCCGGTCGAGATGGGCAGCGTCAGCGCGTCGAAGATGAGGTCCACCGGGCGAAGGCCATACTTATTTACCGCCAGGTCGAAGATGCGCTTGGCAATGGCCAGCTTCTTCTGCCAGGTGAGGGCCATGCCCTCTTCGTCGATGGTCAGCGCGATTACGGCTGCACCATAGCGCTTGGCCATGGGCAGGACCTTTGCGGTGCGCTTCTCCCCATCCTCCAGGTTGATGGAGTTGATGATCGCTTTGCCCGGAATGCGCTTCAAGGCTTCTTCAATCACGTCCGACTCGGTGGAATCCACCGTGATCGGCGCGGGCACGCGGGTAGCGATCTTCTCCAGGATGTTGCTGATGTAGGCCTTCTCGTCTTCGCCCACGATGGCGCAGCATAGGTCGAGCATATGCGAGCCCTCGTTCACCAGTTTCTTCGCCAGCGTCAGGATGGCGTCATAGTCCTGCGTCCGGACCATGTTCTTGAAGTGCTCGACACGGGTGGTGGTGTTCATCTCCTCGGCCACGATCAACGGCTTGGGATCGAGGTCGAGCGGCACCATGGAGTACGCGCTGGCCGCTGCGCCCGCAACTTTCACCTCGCGCCTGGCGGGCTCAAGGTTCGCGCAGGTGTCGGCGACCGCTTTCAGGTGCTCGGGCGTGGTGCCGCAGCAGCCGCCCACAATGCGCACACCGTATTCGGTTATGAACTGCCTGTGATAATCGGCCAGTTCCTGCGGTTGAAGCAGGTACACTGCGTGTCCACCCTGGTTCTGCGGCAGGCCCGCGTTGGGCAGCACCGAAACATACTTGGGAGAATTGGCTCCCAGATAGCGAACGGCGTCGTTCATCTCCTTCGGACCGGTGGCGCAGTTCAAACCGATGGCTGCGACGTCAAACATTTCCAGCGTAGTGAGCGCCGCACCGATTTCGGTGCCCAGCAGCATGGTGCCCGTAGCTTCGAGCGTGACCTGCACCTGGATGGGAACGTTCTTGCCCGTCTGCTTCAGAGCGTCGAAAAGCCCAACCAGTCCAGCCTTCGCCTGAAGAATGTCCTGGCAGGTTTCGAGCAGAAGAATATCAACCCCGCCTTCGATGAGAGCAACCGCCTGTTCAGTGTAGGAGGCGGCCATGTTGTCGAAGCTGATGTGCCCTAGCGAAGGTAGTTTGGTGGTGGGGCCAATCGAGCCGGCAACAAACCGCTTGCGGCCGTTGAAGCTGTCGGCAACCTCGCGCGCCAGTTTGGCGGCGGCCAAGTTGATCTCGTGCACCTTGTCCTGCAAGTCGTATTCGGCCAGCACCACGCGCGTTGCGCCGAAGGTATCCGTCTCGACGACGTCGCTGCCTACGGTGAAAAATGCAGCGTGGATGTCCTTGATGATGTCGGGACGGCTCAGCACCAGCAGCTCGTTGCAGCCTTCTTTTCCCCAGTAATCGTCCACACTGGGGTTGCGGGTCTGGATACTTGTGCCCATGGCGCCGTCATAGATGACGACGCGTTCCTGCACGGCTTGTAGGAAGTCGCTCATCGGGTATAAACCGCTGGCCCTAGCTGGTAAATGTCGGCTGGGGAAAGATGCGGCTGTGCTTCAAGTATCGCAGTTCCTACGGGTTCGGGAAAGTTAGGTGCAGCCAAGGGCGAGGTATGCAGGTGATCGGGGCGTTACCCGCACTAAGCGGAACCGCCGCTAATCGACAAGCGCTTGCCGCAACCGCAGAACGAAGACCAAGCTGGCAGCGTTCGGGAGAAGTGTTACAAGAAAAGGGGTATGGAGATGTGGAAAGCTCAGTGCCCTTCTCGCATCTGCATACCCCGTACGACGAGTGTGAATGCACTCTGCGATCGCCGCTAAACGATCTCCTACCGGGGTCGTTTACACATGATGCACGCTTACCCGATCGATGATGATCTTCTCGATGCCCGCCTGATTGTCGAATCCAAAGTCCCGGACGCCCAGTTCGACGATCTGATTCTGGAAGTAGGCTTGCTGAATGAGCGCATACATTGGATTGTCCATGGTCAGAACATCGGTCTTCCCGGTGTAGGGGTCACCGAACCTGGCAATCACGGTCTTCTTGCCGTCATTCACGGTCACAACATAGAAATGCTCTTTGTCCTGGAGCAGAATCTGCTCAATCTTGCCGGTAATCCAGGTGAGGTTTGGCACGGTAGTTGGCTGGGGAACAGTGACGGCTTGCGGAGTAGTCAACGTAGGCATGGTAGTTACCTTCTTTCTCGATGATGGAGGAAAATCCAATGGGCCGAGGAGCTAGTGACCCATATACTCGCGCTGTTCAAAATTGTAGGGCGATTTGCAAGCGGTATTTGCGGTTGAGATGTATTTATTTTGCTGAGTTCCCGATTCGGACCGAAGACCTTGCGGCGGCCAAAGCCCGGCAGTAGCGATGTCTGCTCGGATCTACCGGACTTGGATGACCGCCAGTCCATTCACCGGCAACTGCAGGGTGTAGCTGCCCTCGGTGAGCTCGTCGTAGGCCGGATCGGGCAGACGCGAATCTTCCCTTAGTTCGCGGATCTGGTCGGCTGTTGGATATCGTGGGCTGCCCATCTTTTCGTAGAGGGCGAGCGCGTTCCCGTGCTCGTCGTCCACCCGGCTGATGGCAATTCGAGCGTCCGGTTTCACGCCTTTGAATTCGAGCTTCACCGCCTTCGCCTCACCGGCTGCCCCAGGATCGACGAGGTTCCACAGCGCGACACTCAGCGCACCTTCGCCGGTCCGGGTAACCAGGACATTTGAGTTGCTATTCTCCAGCCGTTGATCGCCCAGGCGATGCAGTATCTGGAAAGCGTAAAAGGAAGGCTTCGGGATGCCACCCGTGGCGATCAGTCCATAGCCTCCGTAGAATGGCTGTTTCACAATCCCCTGCTCCTCGAAAACATCGGAGAAGGTCCAGTACGACATAGTCTGGGCCAGGCCGTCGCACTGGCTGATGGTGCTGGCCAGCCACGGCCCCATGTAAATGGAGTCGGTCACCTCGACCTGGTTGTCATAGGCGGCGTTGAACTCGCTCACGATCAGCGGCAGATCGGGCTTGGGCGACGCTTTGACTTGCTCATGCGCCATCTTCACCGCGCGGCAAACCATCTGCTCGCGAGGGATGGTCTCGCCGCTGTGAAACACGTCGCTCGCTTTGTCATTGCCGTAAATATGACTGGAGACGAAGTCGAGTGGCACGTTCTTCTGCATCGCGTGCTGGATCATGGCGGACACCCACGCGGCTTGTGCCGTGGCTGGTCCGCCAACTCGCAACTGCGGGTTCACCGCCTTTATGTCGCGCGCGGTGTGGTCATAGAGCTCGAAATACGATTCCTGCTTGGGTGTCCCCGTCCAGAAGTCGAGGTTCGGCTCATTCCACACCTCGAAGTACCAGGTTGTGACTTCTTCAATCCCGTAACGCTCGACGAGATGGTTTACGAACCGGGCAACCAGATCGTCCCACTTGGCGTAGTCCTTGGGCGGCGCGACGTTGGGCCGATACCAAAAGCTCTGCACGTCCGCCCGCGCGGCAAGCTTGTTCGGCATAAAGCTGAGCTCGACGAATGGTTTCACGTTGTTGGCCAGCAAGCCGTCATAGATCTGGTCAACGCAGGAGAAGTTGTAAATCGGGCGACCCTGCTTGTCCTCGTCATAAATCCCCACCTCGTCGAGGAAGATGCCGTGAAAGCGCACATACTGGAAGCCTGTGATCTGACGGACGGCGCGCAGATCGCCACGATAAGCAGCCCGCAGGCTTAGCGAAGCGCGGCCCGAGCCGAACATCTCCTCCCAGTAATGCGGGAAGGGATGCGCCACGGCGCCGGCGTCAATGGTGATGGTCTCCGTCGGCGCTTGGGCGAGCAGGGGAAGGAAACAAAAAAGGAGGGCTGACAAAAAACAAAAACCTCGCGGGCGAGAGCGCATAATGCTTCTCCGGTTGAGACCCAGGAACGAGTGCCGCCATTCGGCAAGTTACTCCATTAATTTATACGCTGCGGCCCCAGGATGAGCGGGCATCATTGTTGGCCTTCCACTCGATCCGCAGATAGAGCGTGAATTCGCAGTTGCAGAATCCTGGCAGCGCGAAGGCCTTGCAACTGAAGCGAGGTGCGAAGGACAAAGCAGCCGTTGCGGGCCGCCGGGCGGAATTTAGATCGGGCCGCGCGTGTTCAAGGAAGCCGCCCAGCAGAGGCGGCTTCCTGATTTGCGCAGAGCGTTAACCCAGTTTTTTGCGCGCGAAGCCGAAAACGGCAGCCAGTCCCGATCCCAGCAGAAGCAGAGAACTCGGCTCGGGAGTAGTGCCGCCGGCAAATTCCAATCCAAGTTGGATGTCCAAACCTGGACTGGTTGTGAGACTTTGCATATTCAACCAAACGTCGGTCCCGTCAAACGTCACTCGACTCAGATCGAATCCAGGCACGTCCGAGTAAAGAAGAGTCACTCCTGTAATCGGGGTGCCGCCCGAATTTACCACCAGTCCATACCCGTTGAAGTCGGCGGGGGTGAAGTTAATGTTCTCCCCGGAAACGTTTGTGAGATCGATCTCGGCAGGGTACACGGTGTAGTTGTGCTGCCCGAACGAATTGACGGTGAACCCGCCACTGGTTACGGTCCCAGTACCCAACACCTCATACACATCGTTGATCTCGGGGTAAAGATAGTTGACGGTTACGTTGGCGTTGTTCAGATCGGCGAAGGCCGGTCCGGCGCCCAACGTGATAAGCAACAACAGGGAAAGCAGTAGGGGGATGCGTTTCACGTGATGGATCCTCCTGCGATCCAGAGGGGCCCTTGTTTCGGGGGTGAGGACTTGCCGGAAGATCTCGATGACCTCCTGGCGAGCACCTCGGCCGCCTACACAGGCCATCGATGTTACACCACCTTAGCCGCAATGCAAGTCAAATCCAGACGAAAATCTAGATCAGTCCCTGGCTTAACAAAAACTTCCTGGCCACCGCCGACGCGTCTTGCTTCCCACCATCAACGTCGTAGTTCATCCTTCGCATTTCGTCAGCGGTGATGCGGCCGGCCAGCCTCTCCAACGCCGCGTGCGCCTGCGGACACTCCTGAAAAAGCTCCGGACGTACAATCGGCACCGCATCGTACGGTGGAAAGTAGTGCTTGTCGTCTTCCAGCACGACCAGGCCGAGCGCTGCAATCAGCCCATCGGTATTGTTTCCGGCAACGATGTCCACCGACTTGTTCTCCAGCGCGCGATAAAGCAGGCCCAGATCCATCACCCGCGGCGCTTCCGCAAACTTTAGGCCGTAAGTCCTGACCAGGCCCTTGTAGCCATCCTGTCGCTCAAGAAATTCGTAACCCACGCCGAGCCGCAACTGCGGCGCAACCGGCGCCAGTTGCGTCAGCGTACTTACACCGAATCTGCGCGCGTCGTCTCCCCGCATCACCATGGCGAAGCTGTTGTTGAAGCCGAGAGGTGGCATAACGTCGAGTCCGAACCTGCGCCGGTACTCTTCTTTCACCTGCTCGTAAACCGCTCGCGAGTTGCCTGCGGCATTCTGTTTCAGGATGGCCGCCAGCGCAGTGCCGGTATATTCGACATACGCGTCGATGCGTCCGGCCAGCAGCGCCTGCTGGCAGATGTAGGTACCCGCGAGATAGAAGCGCCCATCGACGGAAGCGTGGCAAATGTTTGCCAGGTATTGCGACAGCATCTCCCCCAGCAACAGTTGTTCCGTGAAGTTCTTGGAGCCGACGGTGATGCTGCGCTTCCCAGACGCACACGCAGCGCAGAACAGCAAGAGTCCGGAGACAAAGCTGCGACGATCCATGTCAGTGGATCCTGCGGACCAGCAGCTTCTCAACTCCGCTCAGGCCAAGGTCGGCCATCAGCGCCATCAGCGCGGCCGGAATCGCTCCTGCGAGAATCACCCCGTTGTCCACCATCGCGATGCCGCGAAAGATGAATTCGCCCAGACCGCCGGCGCCAATTGCCGCCGCGATGGTTGCAACCCCGATGGTAATGACGGCAGCCACGCGAATTCCCGATAGCAGCACCGGCATGGCCAGCGGCAGTTCCACGTGCCAGAGAAGCTGACCGGAGGTGAGACCCATCGCCACCGCGGCTTCACGCACCGGCGCACTGATACCGGAGATTCCCACGTAGGTGTTGCGCACAATGGGTAGCAACGCGTACAAGGCCAGCGCGACAATCGCCAGCCGATCGGCCCTTGCGCCCAGCCACGGCAGCGGCAGGAGCAATCCGAACAGCGCCAGGCTGGGGATGGTCTGGACGACGTTCGTGCTTCCCAGCACCAGCGCCTTCCACCTAGGCCTGCGCGTCAGCAGGATCCCGAGCGGGACCCCGATGGCGATGGCGAACAGCATGGACACTCCCACCAGCCACAGGTGCTCTGCGGTCAGGGTTGCTACTTCGCGTTTGTGGGTAAACAGAAAATTCACGCTAAATCCACTAGCTAGTCAACCGGGTTGCGAGATTTTACTTTGAAGGGGCACGCCTTCAGGCGTGCCGTAACGGGTTTAACAATATCTGTGCCTTTAGCGACTGAGGGAGTTCGGTTTTGCATCACCGAATGACACCCGTTGTCCATCGGCTTGCAAGAAACTCAAGTGCCCTCAGGGGCTGAAGCCCGTTTTCTCCTTCGAACTTAATGGCACAGCTAGAGCTGTGCCCCTTCAAACACAAAATCCGCGCCTCCGGCGGTGCCGTTAATCACGAAACATCTGCTGCCCCGCCCGGAACACATCCACATACGCCTTCACCGAATCGTCGGACGCCTTGAGGAAGTCATCGCTGCCGTAAACTCCGCGCAGCATGCCTTCCTCCATCAATCCGATTCGGTCGCCCAGCAGCAAGGCTTCCCCTACATCGTGGGTCACGAAGACGATGGTCTTTCGCAGTTTCTGCTGTAGCTTCTTGAATTCCATCTGGAGCTCGGCGCGCGTAATGGGATCGAGAGCGCCGAAGGGTTCGTCCATCAAAAGAAACGGCGGCTCGGCCGCGAGCGCCCTCGCCAATCCCACCCGCTGGCGCTGGCCGCCGGAGAGCTGATGTGGGTAGCGCCCGGCGAACTCTTCCCCAGGAAGTCCAACCAGAGTCAGCACCTCCTTGACGCGGGCCTCAATCCTGCCCGGCTCCCAGCCCTCAAGCCGGGGAACCAGAGCCACGTTTTCGCGCACCGAGTAATGGGGGAACAGGCCGACATCCTGGATCGCGTAGCCAATCCGCCGCCGCAACTTGATCGCGTCCCACTGCGTGACCGAAGTTCCCTCCACGCGGACTTCACCTTCGCTCGGCGTGTACAGGCGGTTGATCATCTTCAGGCAGGTGGTCTTTCCCGAACCGCTGCGGCCGAGCAACATCAAAGTCTCTCCGCGACGTATCGACAAGTTCACTCCAGAGAGCAACGTCCTGTCGTCCGAAACCCGGAAGGTCACGTCGACGAATTCAATCGCATTGCCGGAAAGATCGCTCATGAGGAACGCTCAGCGCGGCTACAGCCTACCAGAAGTTAGCGCCCGCTCCCCGCAGGACGCCCACAAACACGAATGCCGGAGCCGGCCCCAGGCCAGCTCCGGCAAATTTCACGGCTTTATAGCGATGTCGTTAGTAGCGTCCGTAACCTCCGCCACCACCGCCACCTGAACGTCCACGACCTCCGCCGCCACCGCCGCGTCCGCCGCCGTAACCGCCCCGTCCACCACCGCCGCCGCCACCGAAATCGCGCCGCGGACGGTCCGCCTTGGGCCGCGCCTCGTTGATGCTCAGATTGCGCCCTCCGAGGGCGGTGCCATTCAGGGCTTCCATGGCCTTGTTCGCCGACTCGTCATCGGTCATCTCGACGAAGGCGAATCCCCGAGGCTGCCCGCTGTCGCGATCGGTGATGATGCTGACCTTATCGACGGCGCCATACGCCTCGAACAATCCGCGTACCTGCTCTTCAGTCGCATCGAAGCTCAGGTTCCCAACATAAATGTTCTTCATAGATCCTCGCATTTCGGTGGGGCCATGTTGCGGACCGCCTTCGATCGCGCGTGGCCGGGTTGGGTTTGGATACGACTAAAGACTCGACTGACCGCTGCGTCTAAAACAAAGAGGGCAGCAATGCTGCCGCCCTCTCGTGCTGCTCTCAATTAGAGAACCTGGACGTTCTCAGCCTGCCATCCCTTGGCGCCGCGCTTCACTTCGAAGCTGACCGCCTGGCCTTCCTGTAACGAGCGGAAACCGTTCGACTGGATGGCCGAGAAATGAACAAATACATCTTCGCCGTTCTGCCGGGAGATAAAGCCAAAACCCTTGGCATCGTTAAACCACTTCACTGTTCCTTGTTCCATGTGTTTCTTTGTGTATCCTTGTTGTTGAGGTCGCGCTGAAAGATCGGAAGGTTGCAGGCAGAAATCGCTCTACAAAAAGGAGGGATGGCTGCTAGACGCGCCGTTCGTACAAACGCACTTCCATTATACCTTATTTCATGCGGGTTTTCGTAACTTTCGCAAGGGGCGCGTGTACTGACACTGCAATGTCTGCTGGCGACACAAACTGCACGCACACTTCTCTGGCCCCAAAGTACCGCCGCGTGGCCCTTACGGGTAGAGGAGCCCTACAGCTTTGGTGGTGATGCACTCGCGAGGAGGATCACGCCAGATCGAACAACAGGAATTCAGCTTCACCGTTGCCACCCTCGCTGGTGAGTCGCAGTTCCGATTCGCGGCTGATGGCCGCGCCATCGCCCTTCCTCAGTCTAGTGCCGTTAACGTCGAGCTCGCCTCGTACTAACTGCACCCAGGCGTGTCGCCCGGGCTGCAACGAAAGTTCCAGCGTCTTGCCGCTGTCGAGCAAAGAAGCGTACACGCTGGCATCCTGATTGATCGTCGCCGAGCCTTCACGCCCATCGCGTGAGGCTATCAGCCGCAACTGGTTGCGCTTCTCTTCCGCCGGAAAGGTGCGGTCCTCATAGCTCGGCTTCAACCCTTCCGCCTCGGGCTGCAACCAGATTTGAAGCAGGTGCACCGAATCTTTGGACTGGTTCACTTCACTGTGCACCACGCCCGTGCCTGCCGACATGCGCTGCACATCGTTCGGTTTGAGAGTGGCGCCTCGTCCCATGCTGTCGTGATGGGTCAACTCGCCTTCGATAACGTAGGTGAGGATCTCCATGTCGCGATGGGGATGCTTGCCGAAACCTTTGCCGCCGCTGATCCAGTCCTCATTGATGACCCGCAGGTCGCGAAAGCCCATGTGCTTGGGATCGTAGTAATCGGAAAAAGAAAATGTGTAGTAGGTGTTGAGCCAGCCGTGGTTGGCGTGGCCGCGCTCTTCGGATGGCCGGATGGCGATCATGCAGTCCTCCTGAACCTTGTCATAAGATGCTTTAACGTTAAAGAAAGATTCAGGCTTGCCACGGCGGGCGACCGGAGTCGAAGGCCCCCTACCTCAAGTCTGCGATGTCCGCTCGCCAAGCTTCCGGCAAAGCTCACCCAACTCAGCCTGTTCCTCGGCATTCAGCACTGCCATGAACTCCGCAATCGCCGCCGCGTGCTGGGGAAACAGATTCCGGATCAGCGTCTTCCCTTTCGGGGTAAGCACTACGATCTGAACTCGCTTGTCTTTGGGAGATTGCTGACGCCTTGCCAGATCTCGCGTCTCCAGATTTCCCACAACCATGGTCAGGTTGCCGCCGGTGGTCAGGACCTTCTGCGCGATTTCAGAAAGGGACATCGGTCCGACGTGGTATAGCGCTTCCAGCACCGCGAACTGGGTAAGAGTGGTCCCTGTGTCCTGGAGGGTGCGCGCGGCGAAGTTGCGTGCCGCATTGGCGGCGCGCATCAGTTTGACATAGGTTATCAGCGCCCGGCGCTGCCGCGAGTGGCGAGTTTGCGCTGTAGTCATCGAAAGATACTACTACATTAAAGTATCCTGTGGCGGCCGGCCGGGGTGAGTCCAGCGAAACCGCGGCTTATGGTCGTAGGGCCCAGACCAATGTCGCTCCTCCGAGGAGGAGAAGTCCGTGCACCCAGCGCGGATAGGTCTGCTGCTGCGCGCGAATAGAGCTTTGCGGGAAGAACAGTCTCCAAAACCCGGATACCCCCAGACTCGCAAAAAGCGTCCAGAAGTACCATCCGCGCCATAAGAGGCAAGGAATCGCCCAGATCAGTAACAGGATACCCACCGCTCGAACCAGAGGAACGCTGCTCATCAAGCGTTCTGTCAATCCAGGCATGGCGATGTGGCAAACTCCCGAGACAACAAGCAGGCCCACGATGCTCCAGGCATAGATGCTTTCCGCCATATCCTCAGCTTACGCCGCTCAGGGCTTTGTAATCGTATGATTCGAAAGATCCGCAAAACTTACGTTTACTTCCTGAACGGGCTGGAGAGTCAGCTGATAATCGGTAACGCAACCCGGGTCACTATGCGGATCGTATCGGTGGAAACCAGTCAGATCCTGGAAGCCGGAGAGGGCAACGCCTCGGGTGGGGCCGCGCTGGACATGATCGAAGCTGCCGCTGAGGACGCCCTCGCGGGTCTGCCGAGCCTGGGCGCCCGCTGAGCCGATGAGTGCAGTTGAGGGCTGTGCGGAAACCTTTTTCGCACGGTCGACGAAGCTACTGAAAGGACTTGATCGCGGTAGCTTCGTCGTCCTCGACTTCGAAAATGGTGTAGAGCTTGGTGATCTGCAGAAGGTTGTGCACGTTCTTGTTGAGGTTCATCAGCTTGAGATGCCCGCCCTGGTTTTGGATTGAGGTGTAACAACTCATCAGCTCACCCACGCCAGCACTGTCAATGTGCCGGACGGAGGCAAGATTCAGAAGGATGTTGAGATACTTTTTGCTGGCCAGTTCGCGAACCACGTCACGCAGTATGCCGGTGCCGTCGCCCAGCCGAAGTTCGCCAACGATGTCCACAATAATGATGCCATCCACCAAGCGGGTGCTGGTCTTGAGATTCACGGGCAGTTCCTCGTTTATTGAAACTTGAACAGCGCAATGAGAAGAAAAACCGTCTCGGCGGCTGCGAGCCCAATCCAGATCCTGCTGCGAAAGCGGGTGCGGCCCAAGTCACGCGTCAATTGCACTCGCGCCGCAACCAGTTCGGGAGGCGTGGGCGCAGCGACCGGCGTCGGCGCTGCCGGTCGCTCGAGGCTCGAACCTTCTTGTGCCGCTCGTGGCGCGTCTGGAAGAAAGACCTTCGGCGTGCTGATCAGCGTGGACCAATCCAGAATTTGCAGGCTGGCGTCGGCGCCAAACGCCGCGACGGGCCGCGAAGTCAGATGCAGCGGCGGAAGCCTTTCCGGGGCGAGGCGGTCGCGAATGTTGCCCAGAAGCGAGTGCCACCATCCGTGGCCCAATTCATCGCCGACAAGCTCGCCGACATCGACCGGCCTCGACTCCAGTTGCAGCGGCGGCAAAATGTCGGGGGAAATCACGTCAGCCAGGTTGCTGAAGACGGTGCGATACCACGGTAGTTCGAGCAACTCGCCCGTCAGGATGCCAACGTCCACAGGTTTCGAAGTGAGCTCAAGCGGCGGCAAACGCTCGGGCGCAACCCGATCAATGACGTTAAGCAGCAGCGAGCGCCACAATGAAACGGTCAGCCCTTCGGGCGGTGAGAGATCGAGGTCAATCATCCAGTTTGTCGCCGTCTCCTTACGGTCTTCGGCTTGCCACTGCGGCGTTCTCTATTACCGTGTAGTCCGGCGGGATCTGGAACAGCGCCGGATTGGGTTCGCCGCGAACGATGTTTACCAGTCTTATTGTACTGCGCCCCGCCTGGCCGTCGTCGGTTTCGGCAAGCACCGTCACCTTCAAATCAGAAGAAACCCATGCGTCACTGGTCGAAACGATCGCCTTGTCGTTCCCCATTGTACCGGCAACGATGGTTCGCGCGGTTCGGGTACCGGTGGCGGTGACCCCCTCGATAGTGCGGGTCCCAAGAGGCGCGATGGTTGCGGCGCCTACGCTGGGGGAAATCGGTGCGGTCACACTTGATCTCGTCGTTCCCATCGCTTGCACTGGCGAAGCCGATGGTGGGTTTGCTTGTCCACTGGACACATTCGGTACGCCCAGCGCATCCAGCTGGCCGTTCCCAAGCGCGGACTGGCCGCCAACATGAAACGTCGCTTTCTGCTTCGACTTTGTCAGCTTGTCTGCCGAGACAGCGGTCCCCGGAGCGGTCTCGCCAAAGTTCAAGATTGTTGCCGTCTTGCTCCTGCAATTAAGGTAGACGATTACCTGTCGCACCGGGTCGTTGATGGTGATGCGGTCGTACCTTTCGGAACCGGATTGTACCGCCGGAGGCCAGCTTTCGGTGCGCATTCGGCCTTGGCGGTCACGAAACACTTTGCCGTGCGACTCGCGATGAATGTGACCGCCGTTGTCCAGCGTGCGATCATATTCGGTCACAACGTCCGCCGAGAACGGCGCATTCTTAACAATGGAGGCATTTGCAACTGCGGTCGAATCGGAGCCAACCAAATTATTCGCCAGTGCGGGCGCCGTTCCCGTCAAGAAAGCGAGCACCAGAGCCGTCGCTGCCCACCTCAGCCCCATAACAACCCCTCCGTCCGCTTCTTTTCTGGTTCCAGGGGAGCACCCTTTCCAACTAGTTCGTCCCGCAATTAGCGACGACGAAAATTTAGACAGGCGATAAATTTCGCCTTTGCCACGAAGAGGCATCGAAGTGGGAGATCGCAAAGCGGTACTATCGTTAACCGGCTCTTTAGCCTTTTAAAATATAGTTGATGCTATTGTGTCGCCGATGACGCGACAATGCAATGCCCGACATCCTGGAATTCACCTTTTGGACAGAAGGTACCTCGGGAGTAACAGGGAAGGAGCGGCACTTGGTCGCTCCTTCCAGCTCGAAAAGCGGCCCGTCATGCCGAGTGAGCTGCGGCGGCGCCTGCGGCAGCTGTCCGCACCATGTAGTGCTGCTCGGGCACCTCAAATCCAGCAGTCGTGAAGGTCTCTTTTATCAGCCGGTTGGTATCGAAGTAAACCTGCCAGTAGTCCTTGTTGTTGCAATACGGACGGACGGCAAGCACTGGCCCCGCCAGGTTAAAGGTCAGGATCTCAACGTCAGGAGCAGGGTTGGTCATCACATTGGGAATGCCAGCCAGGGCCTTCTTGAGCGCCGCCATCGCTACGTGCACATCCACTCCGTGTGCCAGTTGCGCGGTGAGGTCCACCCGTCGAAAAGCATTGGTTGAATAATTCTGGATCACATCACTGAAGATCTTCCCGTTTCCTACAATATGCCGAACGTTATCCAGCGTATCGATGTAGGTCACGAACAACCCGATCTCGTGAACCGTGCCCATGATTCCGCCCGCGGTCACGAAATCTCCAACCTTGAACGGCTGTAGGATGATGAGAAACACCCCGGCGGCAAAATTGGCGAGCAAGCCGCTCCACGCCAGGCCAATAGCCACACCGGCGGCAGCGATGAGAGCCGCCAGGCTCGTGGTCTGGACCCCAAAGAACCCAAGTATGGCGATAACCAAAACAATGTTGAGGATGGCGGCAACCGCATTCTGGATATAGCGAATCAGCGTGGGGTCGATTTTTTGCCGGCTCATGCCACGACCGATGATGTTAATAGCAACGCCAATCAGCCAGCGGCCGACAATCCATAGAGCGAGGGCTTCCAGCACTCGTATGCCAAGCGCAATCAGCGCGGCCCAGCCCGCCGTCATCAACGCATCTACCTTCGTTTGCATAGCTAACTTCCTCCCATAAGGATGACTGCTTCGCAGCGGAAAAATGCCCGCGACTTCGCGAGGATGTTAGCACATCGTTCGCGACCTCGACTAAGCACTAAGCGGATATAAGCGGCTCACCGAAGATCTCCTGTTGCCCCACCGGAGCTGCGACATAAAGAAGCGGCCCCGGATGGCCGCTTTCGCTTACCAACAGCTTTGGAGCGTTTTAATATTCGGAATCGTCCAAGCTTGGGGGTTGACCTTCGTCGGGCTCGATGGCCATTTCCTGGCGTGGTTGCTCTACCGGCTCGCCTCCGTCATCCTTCTTCTTCAACCGGACAACAGTGATCTTCGCGAATCCCTCTTCGAATTTTGGCGGACGCAGCTTGGCCGCCATACGCTGCATCACGTCCTCGGGAACGTTGCGCTCGCGGCGCCGATTCCGCTCGATACAGACTTCGGGCGGCACATCAAAAAACACTGCGTGGCACTCGTATCCGAAGTCGCGCGCTAATTTAATCCAGGTGCGGCGCTCATGGGGTGACAGATTGGTGGCATCGACGTAGTTCCAGGGACGCCGCGCCAGCAGGCGCGCCCGTAGCATGGACCTCAACGTCGAAAAGACCAGGTCCTGAAAACGCTGTTCCGTAACGTCGTCGAACAGGAGAATTCGCACCATATCGCTCGACAGAGGCAGAACGTCGTGCCGCTTAAACCAAGTGCTCTTGCCCGAGCCGGGCAGCCCGATGGACAGAACCACTGCGCCTTTCGGTTGCTTCGACGATTGCGTGTGCGGGATGGCGGCTGCCTGCCCCTCGGCCGCCTCAATCGCTTCCCCAGCCTCCGCAGCTTCGCCGGTGGGACCGCCAGGTCTGGGTAGCGCCGACGACTCGGCGGGAGACTGCGGCCGATTGCCGCGCCCCCGGCGCCCGCGACGGCGGGAACGGTCTCGCCGGAGTGCTTGTTGCCCGCCCTCGCCGCCACCGCTCCCGGTTTGTTCCGCCAGTTGAGATTCATTCCCTTCGGCTTGCGATTCTGCCTCTTGCGGGCGATTCTCAGATTCGGGCTGTTCGTTCTTCATCTCGCCAGGAATGGGATCGGGAAACTTCGGTTGCAAAGGAGCGGGGTTCTCCTGCCCCTGCTTGTCTGCCGGTTGTTTGCGCCGCTTACCGCGGTCGCGCATCCATCTGCGCATGTTGCACTTGTAACACGCCTACCTAGGTCCGGGCAATCCGGTCTGCTCGCCGGCGCGTGCTTAAGGGGCCCCGCTGGACGATGCGACGACTAAGACAACGTCGGCAATCTCTTGATGAATTGTGACGTACGTCATTTACCTCGCCCCAGCGCGGGTGCTACGATTTTTTGTTTCAGCGCTAAGTCGTATCCTCACTCATACGGCCTAGCCTCGACTCATTGTGTTCAATTCCGTTTGTAATGAGGCAACATGGCAATCAAAGTAGGGATCAACGGCTTTGGCCGCATCGGCCGCAACATTCTCCGTACCGCTCTAACCGACACCGGCCTCGATTTCGTCGCGGTCAATGACCTCACCAGTCCGAAGACCCTGGCCCATCTCCTGAAGTACGATTCCATCCTCGGCAACCTGCCCAACGAGATCTCGGCCACCGACGACGCCATCAGCGTGGACGGCAAGAAGATCCGCGTCTTCGCCGAAAAGGACCCCTCCAAGCTGGACTGGGAATCGGTAGGCGCGCAGGTGGTCATCGAGGCCACCGGCAAGTTCACCAAAGGCGAGTTAGCAAAGCAGCATCAGCGCGGACCGGTCAAGAAGGTCATCATCACTGCGCCGGCCACCAACGAGGACATCACCATCGTTATGGGTGTCAACGATGACAAGTACGATGCCGCAAAGCACCATGTGATCTCCAACGCGTCGTGCACCACCAACTGCCTGGCGCCGATCGCCAAAGTCATCAATGACAACTTCAAGATCGTTTGCGGCACCATGACCACCATCCACTCCTACACCAACGATCAGGTCATCCTCGACTTTCCGCACAAGGACCTGCGACGGGCCCGCGCCGCGGCGTTGTCCATGATTCCGACTTCCACCGGAGCCGCGAAGGCCATTTATCTGGCCATTCCCGAGCTCAAAGGCAAGCTCGACGGCTTTGCTATGCGCGTGCCCACCCCTAACGTTTCGGTGGTGGACCTGGTGGTCTTCGTGGAGAAGAAAACCACCGCCGAAGAAGTGAATGCCGCGCTGAAGGCGGCGTCCGAGTCGGGACCGCTCAAAGGCTACCTCGGCTACACGACCGAAGAACTGGTATCCTGCGACTTCAAGGGCGACCCGCGCTCCTCCATTGTCGATTCCCTCATGACCCGCGTCGTGAACGGCAACTGCGTGAAGGTCATCTCGTGGTACGACAACGAGTGGGGATATTCCT
The DNA here is from genome assembly GCA_963791975.1 of uncultured Acidobacteriaceae bacterium. Lineage (GTDB taxonomy): Bacteria > Acidobacteriota > Terriglobia > Terriglobales > Acidobacteriaceae > Bog-257. The sequence continues at coordinate 868,792 of CAWBUJ010000003.1, forward strand.
GCCGCGTCCGCGACCTTATTCATTTCATCGCCGCCAAGGGACTTTAAGATTGGCGAAGACCGGGAGGGACAGGCTGACGCTGTGTCCCTCCTCTCCTGAAATTGATGTTCTGGCGAAATAGGTAGATATTCAGTAAGGGATGCTTCCTATGTCGAAATTGTCGATTCGCGATCTTCCGCTGAACAACAAACGCATCTTCATGCGGGTGGACTTCAACGTCCCTCTCGACGACGGAAGGGTAATGGACGATACTCGCATTCGTGAAACGCTGCCCGGCATCGAATTCGCGCTGCGCCACGGGGCGCGACTCATTCTTGCGTCGCACCTCGGCCGTCCCAAAGGCAAGCCGAATCCCAAATTGAGCATGAAGCCGGTTGCGGAGCGCCTGCGTATCCTGCTCGATGACGTGATGCGTCGCGGCGAGAACGTGGGTTTCTCTCCCGATTGCATCGGTCTGCAGGCCGAAGAAATGGCCGAGAAGCTGGAGCGCGGACAGTCGTTGCTGCTGGAGAACCTTCGCTTCCACTCCGAAGAGGAGGCCAACGATCCAAACTTCGCCAAGAGTTTGGCCAAGCTCTGCGACTATTACGTCAATGATGCGTTCGGCTCGGCGCATCGCGCCCACGCTTCCACCGAAGGCATCACCCATTTTGTGGAAAAGAGCGCTGCCGGCTTGCTGATGGAGAAGGAACTTGACTATCTCGGGAAGGCGCTGTCGCATCCCCAGAAGCCTTTCGTGGCGATTCTCGGCGGCGCCAAGGTGGGCGACAAGATCGGCGTCATGAAGCACCTGATGAACAAAGTGGACACCTTGATTGTCGGCGGCGGCATGGCCTACACCTTCCTCAAGGCGCAGGGACACGAGATCGGCAAGTCGCTGCTGGAGGCCGACAAAATCGGCCTCGCCACCCAGATTCTCGCCGAAGCCAAGGCGCACAATGTGCAGTTTCTGCTTCCCATCGACCACGTGGTCGCCGACAAAGTCGCTCATGACGCTCGCATTCAAAACATTGGCGAAGGCAAGGCGATTCCGCCTGACATGATGGCCCTCGACATCGGACCAAAGACGGTGGAGCTGTTCTCTAACGAGATCGGAATTGCGCGCACCATTGTGTGGAACGGCCCGATGGGCGTTTTCGAAATCGAAGCGTTTGCCAAAGGCACGAGGAAGATAGCAGAGGCGGTTGCCGATAATGGCGCGGCCATCTCCATCGTCGGCGGTGGCGACAGCGTGGCCGCGGTGAAAGCCGCCGGCGTTGCCGACAAGATCACCCACATCTCCACCGGAGGCGGCGCGTCGCTGGAGTTCCTCGAGGGCAAGAAACTGCCCGGCGTGGAAGCTCTGACCAACAAGTAGATGGAGCGCGGACCTTCGGCCATGCTGGACAGCTTTGCTTTCGATGTGGTCGTCATCGGCGCCGGGCCGACCGGACTGGCTTGCGGCATTGACGCCAAGCGGGCCGGGCTTTCGGTCACCAACATTGACAAAGGCTGCCTGGTCAACTCGCTGTTCAACTATCCCAGCAACATGACGTTCTTCACCACGCCTGAGCTGCTGGAGATCGGCGACCTTCCCTTCTCCAGCCCCAACCAGAAGCCGACCCGGCAGGAAGCGCTCGAATACTATCGCAAATGCGCCGAGCACTATCAGCTCGACGTGCGCCAGTACGAACCGGTGCGTGCAGTGGAAGGAACCGACAATCAGTTCGTAGTGCACACCAGCAATCTGCACGGACACAACCGCGAATACCACGCGCGCAAACTTATCCTCGCAACCGGTTACTACGATCGGCCGAACTACATGAACATTCCCGGCGAGGAACTGCCCAAGGTTATGCACTACTATCGCGAGCCCCATCCTTTCTTCGGATTGAACGTGCTGATTGTCGGGGGGAAGAATTCGGCCGCCATCGCCGCGCTGGAGTTGTGGCGTCACGGAGCGCTAGTCACTCTGGTGCATCGCGGGCCGGGTATCGGTAACTCAGTCAAGTACTGGATCAAACCTGACATCGAGAACCGCATCAAGGCGGGGCAGGTCAAGGCCTACTTCAACACCCGGGTGCGTGAGATCACGCTGGAGCACGTCGTGCTGGACACGCCGCACGGAGACGTCACGCTGCCCAACGACTATGTCTTCGCTCTCACCGGATATCATCCCGACTTCGACTTTCTCCGCGATCTGGGCATCGAGTTTAGAGGAGACGCCGACAAACGGCCGGTGGTCGATCCGCAGACGCTGGAGAGCAATGTGCCGGGCATTTACCTTGCCGGCGTCATCGTCGCCGGCATGAGGACCAGCGAGATCTTCATCGAGAACGGACGCTTCCACGGGCAGTTGATCGCCGCCGACCTGAAACGAAAACTTCACGCGGAGTTAAACACGTTTTGAAGAGATGACACGGTGGAGGAACTGGCCTTGATACGCTACGAAAAACGCGCTCGGCTAGTGTCCTTCGGGGTGGTGCGGGCCCCTTCGGCCTTCGCTCCAAGGCAGGCTTTCAGGCCCGCGTCACGGCCATCGTTTATTTTTTTGTGATCGGGTGGTGCGGGCTTTCAGGCCCGCGTCACGGCCATCGTAAACAGCGGAGTCGGCTTTCAGAGGCTGCTGAAAAAGTCTGTTTTGAGGCGGCTTTGAAGGGGCGCAGCTTTAGCTGCGCCGTACAACTCCTTTATTCTTGCCATTCCGAGCGGACTTTAGTCCGCAAGGAATCTGCTTTTTCGACTTTTTCAGCAGCCTCTGAAGCCGACAGCAGGCTCTGCGCCGGCTGAAGCCGGCTCCGAGACAAGAAAAACGGGTCGGCTTTACGCGGCGCTGAAGCGCCGCACTACCCGTGCCCGATACTTGTTGCGCACGCAGGCTTGCGTGTTGCGACAAAATTGACGTCCCCGCCATCTACTCTAGCGTCACCGTTCCATCGCCAATCTGTTCGTTGATAAGCCGTGACACTAGCGCCTTCAAGCCCTCGCCAGTTTTCGCGAGAACGAAATCCTGCTTGTCCTCCGACCAATCGAGCTTGAAGCTGGTGGACAAAGCCGAAATCCAGATCTGGTGTACGGGAGCGTTGGGCGAGATGACAAACTTTGCCGGCGGATCCTCGAAGGCAATCTGAAGCGCCCCTGAGTTCTCTTCCACTTCGAAATCGGCATCACCTTCGGCCGCATAAAGGCTGCGCTTGAGCTCTTCCAGTGCCGGTTCCACCCGGCGGCGAAAATCCTGGTCGTCCATAACTTCGATTATACGGTCGTCCTCGCCATTGCCTGCCAAGCCGCACATTGGACCCCACCCTGCAGAACGACGCGTTACGGTGCGTCCAGTGCAGTCGAGATACGGCGCGGCAACTCCATGTTCCGACCAATCGCATCACCGAAATTCTGAACCGACGGCGCGCCGTCACCGGCGACACTCCGAGTGTGCCGCCCCTACGGGGCTCGGATTGTTACAACACGCATACCCAGGGCTCACGCCCTGGGCTACGTTTTATTCCGCCCTCCGGGCTCCCGGTGTTCCAAATCCGATTCGAAAAATTGACTCCCACAACGTAGGACTATCTTTTGTCTCGCGCTTATCCGCCGCGCGGGTGCCCCACCCTTGTCCGCCGCCTTTGCGGACAGGGTGGGGGGAGACTGCCACACTCTATGCGACCCTCCCCGTCAACGTACAAACGTCGGAGCGGCTTGAATCAGAATCGCACTGGAGCTCCGGGACGGAATCGGTTGGGGAGCGCGAACGCCAGAGCGCCTCGAGCGCGAAAGAGGATAGCCCACCGCTTTCAGCGGTGGGAAAGCGTTGTTTAACGATCCGAGTGCCCCGGGAGTCTGTGTCATAGCTCGAATCAAAGTGATGCTGTGGAACAATCTTGCGAGATTCGCCTTGAATCAGCCGCGCAGCGGCGACATTTGTGTTAGCCGCGGGCGTAAGCCCGCGGTCAAGTGGGAGATAGACCGAGCCGCGGAGCGGCGGCACGAGTTATGACACAGACACCCCGGGCACGGCACAACCCCGCGCGTCAAACAAATGCTCTGCCGTCCCCGGGGGACTCGCATTCGTTTTTTCCACGGGATCCATCGTTTAAACCAGCCCGACGGGTGTACTATGGTTCCGTTTTCGAGCCAAAAGGAAAGTCGGTTAGGAGATAGCGCGTGCGAACCCTTGCAAGACAGCACCAGCCACCTACCGAACTCGTCCGCTCTCACACGGCAACCTCGAGGCTGAATCACTGCGCAGCTCCTAGCCTGCATTGGCAGCCCACCATCGCGGCTCCAGCAATACAACCCACCTCGCGGCCTGGCGCTGGAGCAGTCGCAGCCGGCTCGGCCGGCATGGCATCGCCTGGCTTCGGGCACGATTTCAGCCGGATTCCCCTACGCTCTCCGGCAGAAGTGTTACAAACCAAACTCGCCATCAACCAGCCCGGAGACGTCTACGAGCAGGAAGCGGACCGAATCTCCGAACACGTCATGCGCATGTCTGACCCGCAAGTACAGCGCGCTTGCGCCTGCGGCGGAACGTGCTCCGAGTGCCAGGCAAAGCAATCGGGCCCACAAGGCGAACTGCACCGCACCAGCCGTCTCCCGGCAGACGTCGCTGGAGACATCGCAGCGCCACCGATCGTAGAGGACGTGTTACGCTCGCCCGGGCAGCCCCTGGACGCGACCGCCCGCGCATTCTTCGAGCTGCGGTTTGGGCACGATTTCAGCAGGGTGCGCCTGCATACCGACGCGCACGCGGCGGAGTCGGCCCGGAATGTGAATGCTCTGGCGTACACCGTCGGACACAACATTGCATTTGCCACTGGACAGTACGCTCCGGGAACCGGGCGCGGCAATCGTCTGCTGGCCCATGAGCTGACCCACGTCGTGCAGCAAACGGCGGGGTCCGGCGGCGGAACCATGCAGCGCCAGCAGGCTACCACTGCATCCACCTCGAATCCCGACCAGGCGGACCAGGGCCTGATTACCGCCGCCCAGAACACCAAGCGCGATCTTGGCATGCGCGCGGTCATGCTCGTCTGGGGCATCCTCCATAATCACTTCCACGGCGAATCCAGCCAGTTGTGGGTCAACGTGGTCTTTTACGACGATGCGGTCGCCGGGTTGCGCACCGAGCAGGTTGGGCAGGGGGCCACGGCCCAAGGCAAGATCGCGGTCGGCAAGCAATTTATCGACTCCATCACGGAAGCAACCTTCGAAGACCACGTGGCGCAAGTCGGAGGTGCGCTGAAGCAGATCGAAGAATGGCGGAGACCCACGCCGCTGCCCGAGCTTTGCCAACCCAACCGCCCGCTGACCTGGGCCGATTTCACCGGCAAGCCGACCGGCAGCTTCGACGCCTTTACTGCGTTTCATCACGAACTGGCCACGGTGCAAGGCGAACAAGTTGTGCGCGCCGTCCTCGACCCGGCGAGGTGCTTCGCGGAGCCACGCCTCAAGAATCCTGCCGATCGCGTGCACAGCGGATGTGACGCTGCCATCAAGCAGTGCGAAACATTGCTTGCGGGGAAGACTGGCGTCACCCTTCCCTTGGCCAGTCCCGGACGTTGCGCGGCTTCGGCTAAGCCGGACCCATCCGTTGTGGCAACTTCCAGCGCCACATGCAGCACCGTTCTGGGACCGGAGTGTGACCGCATTAAAGGTCTCGACTCGCAACGGGTGCTCAGGCACGAGCAGCTTCACTTCACCATCGCCTGCCTGTTGGCGCGCAAGGGCACGCGGGCGCTGGCTCTCAATCCGGCATCCGAGGCCCAGAGGATTCTCCAGGACGTCCAAGCCAAGGCGACCGACCTGAGCGCCGATACGGGCAGATACGATAGCGAGACGGACCACGGATGCAATGCCTCGGCCCAGGCGGCCTGGGAGACCTCGGTAGCGGCCGGCCTGCCTTTGGTGAAGATCTCGTAGGCGGACGGGTGGCCCGGGGCACCCGCCGAGAGGATGTGAGCCAGGTCAATCAAACCTCCTCTTGTCATCCCGAGCGAGCGCCCGCTTTTCTTGCCCGACTCGCTTCGGGTCGGGCGGGCGCGAGTCGAGGGACCTGCTGTTTGTTTGTGCCGCGATCCGCCGCGACCAGCGTTCCTATTCCTATCAGTGACGAATAAGCGGGTGGCCCGGGTCTCGCGCAGTTCGAGACCCGGGGACTTCATTCCCCCGATCACGTGGATAGCGTGCTCTCCATCACAGCCCGAGGCAGGCGTTTCTTCCACCCGGCCTGCCTTTCGGCTGCGGCGAACTCTCCCGGCTCTCGGACAGGTGGGGAGATTGCGTGTGGAAAAGAATCAGTTCGATACCGCGATAGACCGAGCCCCGCAGCCGGGGTCCCCATTACGCGCCGTCTTTGCGCGTAATGGGGTGGGGGAGGGGCGGAAGTGAAGTTAGCCCAGGGCGGAACCGGGGCCCCGACTCGCGCCGCATTGGCGCGAGTTGGGGTAGTGGAGCCCTGGGTAGGGCGGTTTTATAAACCCCGAGCCGGCTTCAGCCGGCGACACTCCGAGTGTGCCGCCCCTACGGGGCTCGGATTGTTACAACACGCATACCCAGGGCTCACGCCCTGGGCTACGTTTTATTCCGCCCTCCGGGCTCCCGGAGTTCCAAATTCGATTCGACAAATTGACTCCCACAACGTAGGACTATCTTTTGTCTCGCGCTTATCCGCCGCGCGGGTGCCCCACCCTTGTCCGCCGCCTTTGCTGACAGGGTGGGAGAGACTGCCACACTCGATGCGACCCGCCCCGTCAACGTACAAATTTCGCGGCGCCTTGGAACAGGATCGTGCAAGTGTTTTGGGAAGAACCAGTTTTGTATCGCGACAGGCCGAGCCCGTCAGGGCGGAACAAACGTAGCCCAGGACGTGAGTCCTGGGTAGGCTGGATTTAGGAATCCGAGCCGGCTTCAGCCGGCGACACTCCGGATCTGTGCCGCCCCTACGGGGCTCGGATTGTTACAACACGCATACCCAGGGCTCACGCCCTGGGCTACGTTTTATTCCGCCCTCCCGGCTCCCGGTGTTCCAAAATCGATTCGACAGATTGACTCCCACAACGTAGGACTACTTTTTGTCTCGCTCTTGTCCGCCGCGCGCGTGCCCCACCCTTGTCCGCCGCCTTTGCGGACAGGGGGGAGACGGCCACGCTCTATGCGACCCTTCCCGCCCCGTCAACGCACAAACGTCGCAGCCGCTTGAATCAGCATCGCCCTGGAGTTCCGGGACGGAATCGGTTGGGGAGCGCAAACGCCAGAGCGCCTCGGGCGCGAAAGAGGATAGCCCACCGCTTTCAGCGGTGGGAAAGCGTTGTTTAACGATCCGAGTGCCCCGGGCACGGCACAACACCGCGCGTCAACGAAATGCTCTGCCGTCCCCGGGGGACTCAGGTTCGTTTCTCCACTCTACCCACGGTTGAAACCGTGGGCTATCTTCTTTCGCGCCCGAGGCGCTCGAGTTGCGCCCATTCGGTCAGGTGCATCGAGTCCTACAGCGTGGTATCGCGGACGTTGCGGGCTGCACTACTCCAGCGTCTCCGGCTCCAGCGCGATGCTCTTCTCGCCGGCCGCCTTCTTCTCCCAGTATTTGCGGACCCAGGCTTCCCAGCTCTTGCCGGCGGCGGTGTCGCGTCCGGTGAAGGCCAGGGCGGCGATGTCGGAATAAGGAATGGAAATCTTCTGCGGAGAATCTTTAGGAAGCAGTCTCACCAAAGACCCAGCCAACGTGGGACCGTTGCGCCGGTCGAAGATATAGCCTTCCACGCGCGAGCCGTCCTTGCGCGTGATGGTCACGTCGCCGCGATAGTCGAAGGCCTGCTCCAGCGCGTCGCGCAGTTCGGCTTCGGTGGCCAACTCCGGGACCCAGCCCTCGATCTGGGTGCGGTCGCGTCCATCGACCACCTCCAACGTATCCACTGTCAAGTTACGTTGCGGTTCGCTCACGTTTTCGCCTTTCGCTCCTCGCCGGCCCCCAGGCTACGTCGGTCGACCGGCGGACGCCAACCTGGGGGGATTCACGTACTCACGCTTATCTGCCTAATGCTTCACGCTCGCGATGGTCTGCGTGATCAGTTTGTGACCCGACTGGCTGGGATGAACGTCACACTGCAGCACGGTGCTCACCGTACTCAATCCGTTCAACAAGCCAGCGACACAAGTCTTTCCTCCCGCCGGTGCAGCCGCCGCCTGGAATGCCGAAAAGGCGTCGGCGACGGTAGCGCCGAAATAGGGCGCGGGCGAGGTAATCGCCTGGTTCAAGGCAGAAAAAATCTGGGTCACGCCCTGGTTCGAGTAGTCGGTCGAGTAGTAATTCACGATGACGATGGGGCCGGCATAGCCGGTCGCGCGCAGGCCGCCCAGGATGGTCGCCATGTTGTCCGCCGCTGTGGTTAACACTTGCGGGAGGCCTTGGGCGATGCATTGCGGGTCGTTGTTGCAGGCCTGTTCCAGAAGCGCCACGTCGTTCGCGCCAACCTGGATCGTCACCAGCGCCGTGCCGCCATGCTGTTGCAGGAAAGCGGTGGCGTACTCCATCTGCGTGGTGGCAGACCCGTAATCGACGTGCAGGGGAGCATGCTCACGATACAAGCGGCATCCGTCATCGGGCGCGCTCGTCGACAGGAAGCTGCCGGTCGTCTCCCCCGGACAGGCGGCATTCGCCTCGTTCAAGCCGAACGCCAGGCCGGTCCAATCCGGATACCCGACGAAGTTCAGAGGATTGATGTATTCGAATCGCACCTGCGCGATATAGCCGAATGGGATGCTGTCACCCAGCGCAAGATAATCGTATGAACTGCCGGAGCGGTCCGCGGCCGAAGCGGAACCCAGCGCGAAAAAGGCGACCGTCACCAGAACGAGGACACTGAAACCTCTGCATTGCATCATCACCGTCTCCTTGGAAACGTTAGGTTGGGCAAGAATAACAGAAGCCTGCGGGCGCGGCGCTTGCAAAGAAACTTGTCCGCGCCGAGGCTGCGGTGCACTCATGATTTCGATTTTCGAGCTTCCCTCAAGCACTCGATTCGCTGAGTTCGGCATCCTCGATCTGCACCAGCGGATTGTGGCCATGCACGGGATGCGGCGCTTCCTTCAGCATCGCCAGCGCCTCGTCGTCCTTGTACCTGCTGGAGAACGTGGCGCGAACCGTGCCCAGGAAGCCGCGCCACGAGCCGAACGTGTCATGCACCGCAGAGGCTTCGTATCCGCTGTGCACCATGCAATTGGCGCACTTGGGATTGCCGCTTTCGGTGCCGTACTTCTCCCACTGGGTTTCGCGCATCAACTCGTCGAAGGTGTCAGCGTAACCATCCTGCAGCAGATAGCACGGCTTTTGCCAGCCAAACAGGTTGAACGTCGGCATGCCCCACGCGGTGCAGGGATAGTCGCGCTTGCCCATGAGGAATTCCAGAAACAGCGGCGACTGGTTGAAGACCCACTTCGCCTTGCGGTTCGCCAGTATGGCGCGGAACAATCGCCGCGTGCGCGCGCGTCCCAAAAAGTGTTTCTGGTCGGGCGCCTTGTCGTAGGAGTATCCCGGCGAGAGCATCATGCCCTCGACGCCGAGGTCCATCATCTCGTCGAAGAAGGCACGCACGCTGTTGGGATCCGCACCGTCGAACAGCGTGGTGTTGGTAGTCACGCGGAAGCCGCGGCCCAGCGCCACTTTCATGCCATCGAGCGCCAGGTCGTATCCGCCTTCGCGGCACACAGAAAAATCATGCTGCTCGCGCTGGCCATCCATGTGGACAGAAAACGTCAGGTATTTACTGGGCTTGAAGAGGTCGAGCTTCTCTTTGAGCAGCAGCGCGTTGGTGCACAGGTAGATATACTTCTTGCGCGCGACCAGGCCGTCCACAATTTGGGCAATCTGCGGGTGCATCAGCGGCTCGCCGCCCGGGATGGACACCATCGGCGCGCCGCACTCCTCCGCCGCGCGGAAACATTCGTCCGGTGAGAGGTTCTGCTTGAGCACGTGGGCCGGATACTGGATTTTCCCGCAACCGGCGCACGCCAGGTTGCAGCGGAACAAGGGCTCAAGCATCAGCACCAGCGGATAGCGTTTGCGGGCCTTGATCTTCTGCTTCAGGACGTACGTAGCGACCGTCCACATTTGGGAAACCGGAACTGCCATGTGCATTGACCTTTATAGTTCCACGTGGAACAAGAACGCGAACTCTCTTTCGCTTTTACAGGAATTGTGGGATTATGTCAATATCGGAGCCTTGCTCAGCCAGCTCCTTCATATAAATGCCCATTAAGAATCAATTCGATGCGCCTCAACTCGACCCCGAAGCCACCGCCCCGAGCCGTCGCGTGCCCGTCCCGTCCCCAAGCCAGCATACCGTCCAGCGGGTACTCGACCCCGAAGCCACCGCTCCGAGCCGTCGAGTCCCCGTCCCGTCCCCAAGCCAGCATACCGTCCAGCGGGTACTCGACCCCGAAGCCCCTGCCCCGGACCGTCGTGTGCCCCTCCAGCCCGCAAGCCAGCGCACCGCCGAGCGAGTACTCGACCCCGAGGCCCCTGCCCCGAGCCGTCGCGTGCCCCTCCAGTCCCCAAGCCAGCATACCGTCCAGCGGGTGCTGGACCCCGAAGCCCCTGCCCCGGACCGTCGCGTGCCCCTCCAGTCCGCAAGCCAGCGCACCGCCGAGCGAGTACTCGACCCCGAAGCCACCGCCCCGAGCCGTCGAGTCCCCGTCCAGTCCCGCAGCCTGCACACCGTCCAGCGAGTGCTCGACGCCGCCAGTTCCCTGCTGGAGCAGATGCCGCTGGAGGAGGTCACCACCACTCGCATCGCCGCGGAGGCTGGCCTGTCGATCGGTGCGCTCTATCGCTTCTTTCCCGACAAGCAGACCATCGTCGACGCGATTGCGGTGCGCCACATCGAGCAATTTCGCGACTCGCTCGAAGACACGGTGATGAAGTCCATAGAGAGCGAATTTGCCAATCTGGCAACCTTCGATCCCGGGAAGGTTCTCGACAGCGTGGTGGATGCCTACATCCTCTATCTGGACGAGCATCCCGACTTCCGCACGATTTCGTTTGGACGCTACATCAGCGCCGCCACCAAGGAACGCGAGGCATCGCCTACGGTTGGCCTGCCCGCTCTGCTGAAGAACTTCATGCTGGAACGGCTGGGCATTGCCAACACGCCGGAGCTTGACGTGATGTTGCGCATCGTGAGCGAGGCCGGCGAGCGGCTCATCGCCTACGCCTACGAACAGCCCACGCGCGAGGAGCGCGACCACATCATTGCCGAGATGAAGCGCATGCTGTCAAGTTATCTATTTCCGCCCTCGGTCTCCTATTGAGGATTGCAAATCATAGTGACACGGCAGAGCCATGCAGGAGCTGGCAAACCAGTTCAGGAATTGTCATTACGAGCAACGGACCTGCTGGGGCAGGTTGGAACAGGAATGACAGGCTCTAACCGCGCAACGCTAAGTTCTTTTTTGCGTCTTTGTCATTACGAGCGCCCTCTTTCGGCGCGAGGAATCTGCTTTTCTGCGAACTGTTCGTAAGCAGATCCCTCGCTTCGCTCGTGATGACAACTCCAATGCTTACGTCACTATATTCTGCAAGGCTCAATAAGTTCAGGGCGGGTAACCCGTTCCCTCAGATGAGTCTCTTATCTTGTCCCCCGACCCTGTCCGCAACGGCGGCGGACACGGGTTGGGGCCCCGCGGTGTGTACGTAGGATAGAATTCGCGGGGAAAGGGTAGGCCACCCGCCCCGCAGTCATTCGAGCCGCCAGATACGAGTCCCGCGCAGCGGGACAATATAAGATAGCCCACCGTTTCAACGGTGGGTAGGCGGAAGAGAAAAAGCCCGAGTCCCCCGGGTGTCTGTGTCATAACTTGTGCCGCCGCTCCGCGGCTCGGTCTATCTCCCACTTGACCGCGGGCTTACGCCCGCGGCTAACACAAATGTCGCCGCTACGCGGCTGATTCAAGGCGAATCTCGGAGGATTGTTCCACAGCATCATTTTGATTCGAGCTATGACACAGACTCCCCGGGGACGGCACAAGGCTGGGTTTTCGTGCCGTTCTCCTGTGCCGTGCCCGGGGCACTCGGGGGCCATATAACCACGCTTACCACCGTTGAAACGGTGGGCTATCATCTTTCGCGCCCGCGGCGCTCTGGCGTCTCGGCTACCACACTGATTCTGTCCCCAGGTCCGTTGCAATTCTGATTCAAAGCGCTGCGACGCTTGTGCGTTGATTGGGCGGGGAGAGTCGCATAGAGTGTGGCAGTCCTCCCACCCTGTCCGCAACGGTGGCGGACAAGGGTGGGGCGCCCGCGCCGCGTGTCCTTAGCATAGAATTCGCGGGAAAGGTGGGCCACCCTCGCACCCACTTCATGGTTATGGTAGGATATTCCTACCGGGAAAGATTTCATGGCCACACGCGATACTGCACTGGAATATCTCACAACCACCAAAATCGGCGAGAAGGGACAACTCACCATACCGAAACAGTTCCGCGAAGACCTTGAACTGGGTACGGGAGCCCCGTTTGCCGTGCTGCGCCTGGGCGACGGGCTCATTCTTTTACCGCAGCAACAGCGATTTGAGCATCTTTGCGAGCGCATCAGTTCCGTCCTGTCGAGCGCCGGCATCACCCCCGCCGCTATGCTCGCGACCCTGCCGCAGGCTCGCGAACGAGTTTTCGAACGCCGCTACGGCGCAGGGAGCAAGAGCAAAGCTGGCCTTCGCCGGCGATCACGTCGCAATCGCCAACCGTGACAACCCGCAGAAGGCTACGCCTGTTCCTGGACTCCAATGTTCTGACGGGAGGAATTGTGTCTCCCTGGGGTCTTGACAAGGCCATCCTGTCGCTTTGTGCAGCGGGAGTCTGCAAACTGGTATTGGCGGAGGCGGTCCGCGATGAAGTGGAGGAGAACCTGCTGCTCCATGCTGGGCGGCTGGCATCCTCGGAGGCCGACCAATTAATCGAGGATTATCGTCGTCTCATTAAGCTGACCAAGCCTGAACTGGTCCGATATCCCCACCCCGACCTCGTGCGGCAGCGCCGTCACCTGATTCGGCACGCTGCCGACGCGCCTATACTTCTGTCGGCTATGGCCAGCAAGCCAGACTGGCTATTGACCCACAATACGAAGCACTTTACGCCAGCCGTCGCCCAGAGAAGCGGACTGCGGATCGCAACTCCGGGCGAGTTTTTCCGCCTACTCTCTTCCCTGCTGCACTAGAACGGTTCCGGAGTTGCGGTATCCACGAGCACGGGTAGAGCAGCCTGGATGGCCCACTCATTTCTGGTCTTGGATTGAGTGGGAGTCAGTGAACTCACCCCCGCCCACTTCCAATTCGGATATGGTATTGTTCCCACACATTCGGAACGTCGGCATGGCCCAGCCTACAACCCTGGGGGTGCCCCGCCCAAGCCGGGTTTGCTTGGGTGGGGATTTTCGCGCGGGTTGTGCATGACGGCAAAGCAAAGAACTAAAATCAACGGTGGATGAAGAATCGCGGAGAACAAGGTTCGGGACGAACGAACCTCTCCCACCCAACCAAAAGAAGGTTGGGTGGGGCACCCGGCAGATGACGCGTTTTCGCGGTCACAACCCGTTACGTACTATGCTCCGGCTAACAATCAACAGCACTGAGGAAGCTTATGAAACGTGCACTGCAAATACTCGCGATAGGGCTAGCTATGGGGAGTTGCTCACCTTCTGTAAATGCCGACGAACACCAATCGCCCGAATCTGTCTACGACGGGAGGTGGTGGGTTTCGGTAGGACCACAACAGCGGGCGGGTTTCGTAAACGGGGCTGGAGACTGTTTGGTGTGGGTTGCGCATGCGAAGTGGCTGTCCCACTCGGTCGAACCGTTGGAGCAAGAAATCACTGAGTACTACCAATCTCATCCGGCAAGCCGAACGATGCCGGTCGTCGAGGTATGGCAAAGGCTGGTATCGGAAACTCGTCCCGCAGAGCCTCCTAAAGACGGTGAGCGTTGGACAAACCCTCACGGATACTACGATGGTCTCTACTGGCGGCAGGGTTCTGAGGAAGAACGTAAGGGCTTTCTGGAAGGATATCTGTGGTGTATGCGCAGGTGCGTGAAGTCACCCCCGGCGACCTATTCCCGATCTACCAGCAATTACATGAACCGAATCGACGCCTACCTGAAGGCACATCCGAAAGGCGATGATGAAGCCATTGCGGCTATCCTTGCTCGTTTTCGTGACAACCCGAAATCGGCGGCTGCACCCGACCATTCAGATCAGAAGTAGCACTTTTGGGTGGGGCGCCCCCAGGGCAACTATCATGGGGGCCCACATGCGGCCACTAATCGAACATTTTGGAAGAACCTCCTAGCAGTCCGTGGTGGAACTGGCTGATTTGCTGCAAGACGTGCGGCATTGCCGGGTCCTCGATCTTACAAAGGGCCTGGCTTCTGCCGCGCAGCTGAGACTTCGACAAAACCGGTGGTGAGCATTCCGACGCGAGAGCAGCAAAAAGACTTGCAAAATGCGCGTGCCAAGGCGGTTTCTGAGCTCTCGTGGCGTGCCCGCACCCAGCAACTGGCGCAGGATCAGGCTCAGGTTGAACGCGCCGACATGAACTAACTGCCGTTTCAAGATGTTGTCCCGTTCCCTCAAATGGCAGCGCCGCATCCCACCCGTCTCGTAGCAGTGCGCGAAGCTGCGCTCGACGAACTCGCCGCGCCGACGCAGTAAACTCTTGGGCGGGCGGCCCAGCCTTTCCGGACGAGTGTTTAGTTTTGGGTGCCCCGTTCTAGCCCGGTTTTGGCTAGGGCGGGGCTGTCACGAATACAGGTGTCCCTCATCACTGACAACCTCCTCCAGCCGGTTATTCTCAAGACATGCCGCGCGGACTGAAGCGCTATCAGGAAGCACGCGACGTTCACTTCATCACCTTCAGTTGCTACCATCGTCGGCCGCTGCTGGCCAGTCCGCGCGCAATGCATCTATTCGAGGTCGCCCTGGAACTGAGCCGTAGGCGCTACGACTTCTATGTCGTCGGTTACGTGGTCATGCCCGAACACGTGCATCTGCTGATCGGCGAGCCGGAACGTGGAACGCTGGCCAGCGCGGTACAAGCCATTAAGCAATCGGTATCGCGCCGGTTGATTGGCGACCGGCAGCACTTCTGGCAGGCCCGCTATTACGACTTCAACGTGTGGACCAGGCGCAAGCGCATCGAAAAGCTGCGTTACATTCACCGCAATCCAGTGAAACGAGGATTGGTGAACAAGCCGGAGGACTGGGCGTGGAGCAGTTATCGTCACTACTTTACCGGAGCCGAAAGTGTAGTGGAAATCGAATCTCAGTGGACGGAGCGAAAACGCGAGCAGATGGGAACCACGCCGAGAGTGAAGGTGGGTGAGCCTGTAAGCTGGGGTGATTGATCTGCCCCGCCCTAGCCAAAACCGGGCTAGAACGGGGCACCCAGATTTCATTCTTGTACTTGATTCGCTCCCGGGTCTCGAAAACCACGAGACCCGGGGCACCCGGCAAACGAACCGCTAGGTCGTCTCGCTTAGCGTTTCAAGTTGAGCGGCTGCGCGGTAGGGGCCACTTCCGCGTTCGGCGGAGCTGCCGGGTTCCCGCTCACGTCGCCAGGACTTGTCGTCTTCTTCAAGTTGAGCGGCTGTGCGGTAGGAGCCACTTCCGCGTTCGGCGGAACTGCCTGGTTCCGGGTGGTGTCGCCAGGACTTGTCATCTTCTTCAGGTTGAGCGGCTGGGCAGTAGGAGCGACCTCTGCGTTCGGCGAAGCTGGGCGGTTCTGTGCCGTGTTCGCATTGGGAGCGGGCCGGGCAGTCGGACCCGCGCGCTGTGCTCCGCGCTGTGCAAAGCAGACGCCCGTTAGCAAGCCGAGCAACATGCCACCAACCATCAGTTTCCTCACGGCATTTCGCTTTCGAAATGAAGAGAAAATATTCTTATCGAAAGTGTGTGTGTCATCGGAAAACTTTGTTGATTTCAGATGAACAAGTTCATTGCGTGCAAACATGGCAACCTCCCTAGGTTGGGGGTTACTAAGAAAGGAAACTTCAGATGGGCTGACTTAGCTCAGAGAACCTGAAAGAAGAGAAGGTGTTAACCACTTCACTGTTAACGATACTGACTGCGCTGGAACTCGTCCGGTCAAAATTGCACATCGGGCGCAGAATAGCCAGATGGCCCACGTCTTCGAGTGAATCTGCTCTTCTTTTTTGCGATTCTCAAGAATCTACGGGTACCCGGCAGGAATTGTGATGGGCGTTAGAAGGGGCTGGGCACCCGGCTGTCGCCCCTTGTTCATGGACGCCTCAGGAATCTCAAGTAGAACGCTCCGAACACCAAGACGAGTCCAATATTCACGGTCAGCCGTTCCCAGAATCGGTTTCTGAAGAACACGAAATCTACACCGACTATGAGGGCCGCCATCGCCACAACGTAAAGCACGATAGCTACCTGTCTGCCCATTTCAGTCCCTGGTTCAATCGTAAATCAAATCACGCGCGCCCGGCGAATTCTCGGACAGACCCCCAGACAAACAGGGCGTCCTGAGGACGCCCTTACTTGCGACTGAATCACTTAAAGCTGTTAGCGCACAGCTCCGACGCTTGAAGAGCCACCGCCGCCGGCAGCGTTCAGGCTGCCGTTTTGCTTCAGCCATGCCGCCAAACTGCTCTGTTGCTGGCGGCCCAGATCGACGCAGGAGTTAATTGATTCCACGGCTTCCCTCTGATTGCGCTCGGTGCCGGGGAACGGATGCTGGTCGAAGAACTGCTTCAGTTCGTCGGCTTTTTGCGCGCTACAGAAGTTCTGCGCACCGTAGAGAAAGACGGCCACGCCGCCCAGTCCCCCGCCGGTCTTCTTCATGATCGCGTCAAAGTTTTGCCGCATGAAGTCCCAGGTGGCGTTCTGACTGGCGGGGTTCGCCAGCAAGTTAATAAGAATGTAGAGGTCCTGACCGCGCACTTCGGGAGTCAGCGTGGATGCAAGAGTTTCCTTGATGAGCGCCGGTTCGGGGAACGCCGCCTGGCCATAAAAGAACCGGTAATACTCCTGCGGCGACTTCGCCTTCTGCAACTGGGCCTTGTATTGCTGATAGAGTTCGGCGTCGCCATGATGTGCCGCCACCGAGACCACCGCGCCGGCCAGCGTCGGATCCACCGAGGCCGGGTCCTTCATGTACTGCTGTACCAGTGTCCGCGCCTCCTGGATGACCGTGGGATCCTGCGCGACATTGCCCAGAGTCAGGAAAAGGATACTGCGCTTCTCCTTCTGCTCCGGCGTATTGGCAGGCCCCGCCGAGCGTTCGAGCTGCCGCAGCATCGGTGAGAAGCTGTTGCGCAGCCAGGCTTGGAACTGCGGCCGGTCGGCGTCCGTCACCAGGTGGTCATTGATGAAGGCAACCCGCCGGGAAAACTCTTCCAACAGATCGGAGCCCGGCGTGTTCTTCAACTGGTCGCCAAGCGCCAGATAGTCGCCCACGCCGTGCCTTTCGATCCGCATCAGCGCCCATTCGTTGCCTAGCAGCGCAATGCGTTCCTCCGGCGTCAGCACTTGATCTACTGCATTCCCCAGCGAATGGAGGGCCGCCGAGTCGTAATCGAAGCGGTAATAGCCCAGGGCCCCGGCATCCGGAAAAACGAACTTGGGGCATCCTTTCATGGCGAACTGTTGTTGCCGCTGGGTGAGCAGGAAGCATTCCGGCGCCCCGGCAGAGCTATCGCCCACACCCTTGGCACAGACTGGAATCTGCCAGAGCTCCTCGTTGGGTTTGTTGAACGCAGCCAGCGTGTCAAGATAGCGCTTCTGCGAGAGCGTTAGTGCGGTATTCCCGCCCTCGCACTTGGCCTCGACGCTCACGAACGGAGCGCCTGGTTGCATGACGAAGGTTGGCATAATCTTGTCCACCGGCTGCTTTGAGGAGCGCGCCATGGCATTCCAGAAATCCGAAGCTGTTGCATTGCCATAGGCGTGTTCCTTCAAATAGAGGTTCACACCGGCGCGGAACTGCTCGGGGCCGAGATAGCCTTCCAGCATGTGCAACACGG
This sequence comes from uncultured Acidobacteriaceae bacterium, assembly GCA_963791975.1. Taxonomy (GTDB): domain Bacteria; phylum Acidobacteriota; class Terriglobia; order Terriglobales; family Acidobacteriaceae; genus Bog-257. The sequence goes on from CAWBUJ010000003.1 coordinate 886,797, forward strand.
CCGCCGACTTTCCATACGCAATCCCATCGAACAGGCTTTCAATCTGGCCGCGGGTCTCGGCCTCCTGGTGGATGGGCCGGGTGTTCTCCACCGAATCCACACTCAGGGAACGTACGGTGTTCTGCACCACATCCTGGCCCTCCATCCAGTCAGGCTTCCACTGCGCCAATGGATGCGGCGGCATCCAGGTGGCAAAGCCTTCGTTGAGCCAGATGTCGTCCCACCATTTCATAGTGACCAGGTCGCCAAACCACTGGTGGGCGACTTCGTGGGCAATGACGCTGGCTACTTCCTGCTGGGTGCCAACCGACGCCGTTTTCTCATCCGCCAGCAGGTCGGTTTCGCGATAAATGATGGCGCCCCAATTCTCCATGGCGCCCGCCTGGAAGTCAGGCACTGCAATTTGGTCTAACTTCGGCAACGGATACGGCACCGCGAAATAGTTGTCGTAGTAATGCAGGATGGCCTTGGTGGCGTCGAGCGCGAAGCGCGACATGTTCTCCTTGCCCGGCACCGTGCAGACCCGCAGCTTGATGGCATCGACCCGGTCCGGCGTGCAACGCCAGTCGCCTACCGTCAGCGCCACCAGGTAACTTGACATCTTGGGTGAAGGCGAAAACTTGATGGTGTGTTTGTCGCCCGGACCGGGTGTGTCGGATACGATCTCGCCGTTGGAGATTGCGGTGTCGCCCTTGTCTACAATTGCGGTAATGGCAAACGTCGCCTTGTAGTCAGGCTCGTCGAAGCAAGGGAAAGCCACGCGCGCATCGGTGGCTTCCATCTGCGAAACCTCGTATTTCTTACCCTTGTAGGTGCTCAGATAAAAGCCGCGCAGCTTGTCGTTGAGATGGCCGGTGAACTTGATGTTCACAACCGCCGGACCTGCGGGCAATTGCTTGTCCACGGTGAAGGTCGCCATCTCGTTCTTGGCGTCGCTGGACACCTTGGCGGTCTGGGTCTGGCCGCCGGCGGTTATCGTTACTTCGTGGAAATCGATCTCGACCGCGTTGAGGGTGATCGTATCGGTCGGCTTGGTGAGAGTGAGATCGATCTTCTCGTCACCGTCATAGGTATTGTTGGAAAAATTCATGTTGACGCTAAGCGCGTAGTGGTCGGGGTTGGCGCCTCCGGGAAGCCGCTGCGCAAAGGCAGCGCAGCAGGCCAGCAGGCCCGCGGCAATGACAAGCAGGATTCGTTTCATATCAACACTCTCGAAGAAATTTGACGATACCAAAAAACGTATGAAAGGAGGTACGCACGGAACGCGGCCCGGGTTCCGCGAATGTTACGTCTATGTTAGACGATTGCGAAGAAAATGGGTAAGCAGCGCCGGCTCAGGTGCAAATAGAGCAGTCGTCCAAGTGCTGTATCCCTGGATCGTTTGGGTAGAGCGGCGCTTCAGCGCCGCGTCCGGACAATCCCAAATGGATTCCGCGGTTTCAGCCCGTGGCCACGGGCTGAAGCCGCGGGCGAAATGGCCAAGCCACACGACGCAGGCCTAAAGGCCTGCTCTACCAGGGCACAACAAGTCTGAATCTGCTCTAAGCCGTGGCCCGAGGTGTCCATTGACGGACACCATTCAACAGGGTCTCGCGGCAGCGATTCACTCCAAACCAGTACGCCAGCTCGCGGTAATCGGTGGCGTCGAAGATGGCGACATCGGCGTCTTTCCCGGGCTCCAGGCTTCCCTTCCTGCCTTGCAGCCGCAGCGCGCACGCCCCGTTGAAGGTGGCGGCGACAATGGCTTCCGCGGGCGACATTTTCATGTGCGTGCACGCCACGGAGAGGACGAAGGGCATGGACGGCGTCGGCGCCGTGCCGGGGTTGTAGTCGGTGGCCAGTGCCACGGCCACTCCCGAGTCGATGAGCTTGCGTGCCGGGGGAAACGTTTCCAGTCCGAGGAAGTAGTTGGCGGCAGGCAGCAGGGTCGCGACGGTGTCAAGTTTCGCCAACGCGGAAATATCGTCGCCGGTGACAAAGTCCATGTGGTCGAGCGATGCGGGATGGAACTCCAGCAGGGGCGCGAGTCTTTCCGGCGTGAGCTGACATACGTGCGCCCGCACTCCCAGGTTGTGTTCCACAGCGGCGCGCAGGATGCGCTGCGACTGCTCCATAGTGAACGCGCCGCGCTCGCAGAACACGTCCACGAAGGCCGCCAGCTTGAGCTTGGCGGCAGTGGGAATCATGTCCTCGCAGATAATGCGAACGTACTCGTCGGGCTTGTCGCGGTATTCCGGTGGGATGACGTGCGCCCCCAGCAGCGTCGGAACCACTGTGCCCGCCCAATGGTGCGCTGCCTCGCGAATCGCCTCCAGCGACTTCATCTCGGCGGCGAAGCTGAGACCGTAACCTGACTTGCACTTCGACCGTCGTGGTACCCTGCGCGGCCATCTCGTCGAAAGCCCCTCGCGCGTGCTCGGCAAGCTTCTCCCTCGACGAGTCGCGCACGCCGCGCAGGCTTGCGCGAATCCCGCCGCCCGCTTCAGCAATTTCTTCATACGAGGCGCCGGCAATGCGCTGCTCGAAGTCGATCAGGCGGGGCGTTGTGAAGACAGGATGAGTGTGGGAGTCGACAAAACCCGGCAATACCACGTTGTGGGAGCAGTCGATCTCGTCGGCCTTTCGCGCCAACTCGTGCTTCGCGACTGCGTCCGTCGTGCCAACGGCGACGATTTTGCCATCGGCGATAAGCAGAGCGCCGTCTTCGACGATGCCCAACTCGCGCATCCGCGGACCGCGACGTGGGCCGGAGTTGGCGATGGGGCCGCGCACGGTTAGCAATTGAGCAGCATGAGCAAACAGCATGGTGCGAGGATGTTGAGTTGCGGAATCCAAGAGCTGTTCTTTCGTAATCGGGGACCGCAGATCCCTCGACTCGGACTAAAGTCCTCGCTCGGGATGACAACGCAATGGCTGACGGCTGAGTACTGATTGCTAATTCTAGCTGCTAGTTATTCCGCCATCGGCACCTTAATTCCCTTCTGCTGCGCGAAGCTTTTCGCCTCGTCGTATCCCGCGTCCACGTGCCGTGCCACGCCGATGCCCGGATCGTTGGTCAGGACGCGCTCGATGCGTTTGGCCATCTCGTCGCTGCCGTCGGCCACCGTCACCTGGCCCGCGTGTTGCGAGTAGCCGATGCCCACGCCGCCACCGTTATGAATGGATACCCAGGATGCTCCGCTCGCGGTGTTCAGCAGCGCGTTCAGCAGCGGCCAGTCGGCAATGGCGTCGCTGCCGTCTTTCATCGCTTCGGTCTCGCGGAAGGGCGACGCAACCGAGCCACAGTCGAGGTGGTCGCGGCCCATCACGATCGGCGCCTTGATCTTCCCCTTCTTCACCAGATCGTTGAGTGCCAGACCGAATTCGGCGCGCTCGCCGTAGCCGAGCCAGCAGATGCGGCAGGGCAAGCCCTGGAACTTGATCCGCTTGCGCGCCAGGTCGATCCAGCGGCTGAGGATTTTGTTCTGCGGGAACATCTCCAGCACTAGATCGTCGGTGGTGTGAATGTCAGCCGGATCGCCCGAGAGCGCCGCCCAGCGGAACGGCCCACGTCCTTCGCAGAAGAGCGGACGAATGTACGCCGGCACGAATCCCGGAAAATCGTAGGCGTTCTTCACCCCGTGTTCGAAGGCGAAGGTGCGGATGTTGTTGCCGTAGTCGAAGGTCACTGAGCCCATCTTCTGCAACTTCAGCATGCCTTCAACATGGCGCGCCATGGTGTCGAGCGAGCGCTCCAGGTATGCCTTGGGGTCGCTCTGGCGCAGCTCCAGCGCTTCTTCCAGCGACATGCCGCTGGGGACATAGCCATTCAGAGGATCGTGCGCCGAGGTTTGGTCGGTCAGAATGTCGGGCACCACGCCGCGCTCTGCCAGCTCGGGAATGATGTCGCCGCAATTGCCGACCAGCCCGACGGAAATGTTCTCCTTCTTGCGGACGGCGTTCTTTAGAATACGCAGCGCTTCGTCGAGCGAGTTGACCATGAAGTCGCAATAGCCGGTGCGCAGGCGCTTCTTGATGCGCTCGGGATCGACCTCGATGCCCAGATAGCACGCGCCCGTCATAGTCGCCGCCAGCGGCTGCGCGCCACTCATGCCGCCCATGCCGCCGGAGACGATCAGCTTGCCCGCGAGTTCGCCCCCCAGGTGCTGCTCGCCCGCGGCGGAAAATGTCTCGTAGGTCCCCTGGATGATTCCCTGCGTACCGATGTAAATCCACGAGCCGGCGGTCATCTGGCCGTACATAATGAGGCCAAGCTTCTCCAGTTCGTTGAACTTCTCCCAGTTCGACCAGTGACCGACCAGGTTGGAGTTGCAGATGAGCACGCGCGGCGCGTATTCGTGGGTTTGGAAAATGCCGACAGGCTTGCCCGACTGCACCAGCAGCGTCTCGTCGTTTTCCAGCGACTTCAGGGACTTAACGATGGCGTGATAGCACTCCCAGTTGCGCGCGGCGCGGCCCGTCCCGCCGTACACCACCAGGTCTTGCGGGCGCTCGGCAACGTCGGGATCGAGGTTGTTCATTAACATGCGCATGGCGGCTTCCTGGCCCCATCCCTTACAGGAGAGCTGGTTGCCGCGCGGCGCCTTCACCGGGACATAAGCAGAACTGGATATATCGGTTGCGACTGGCATAACAGCACGATGGTAGTGCGGCGGAGGAGAGAGTGCAAACAGAGCAGTTGCCAGTTGCCAGTTGTCGGTTGTGGCCCTCCAACGAGGTCAGGAAGGACTATGTGCTTGCCGGCTCTAGATGTTGGGAGGTTGATGCAATGAGAACGGTCGGATTCGCAACTGACAACTGACGACTGGGAACGGCAATTAAAATGGGGAGCGGCTGTTTGGCCATCTCCCCTCTCTCCGATCAGGTTTGCAATTAAGTACAGAGTACTTCGGTTCCGCGCGGCTGACAACAGGGAACGGCAGGATTCATGTTAAAAGTTTGTAAACATTACCTGACGCCCCAAGCCGGCGTTATCTCTTACGCAGTGGGATATCTGACACTGCATTACCCAATCGACTTGGCCAATGTACCACAGAGTAAGACTCCCTGCGAAGCACTACGGTTTGGCCGCAAAGTCGCGCGCGAACTCCACCAGCGATCGCACGGGAACGCCGGACGGCCCCTTGGCGATCCACGGCTTGTTGTCTTCCATCCACGCAACACCTGCAATGTCGAGATGAATCCAGGGTGTGTCGCCGACAAACTCCTTCAGGAACATCGCCGCCGTTACTGCGCCTCCCCAGCGCCCGCCGCTGTTCACGATGTCGGCAATGTTCGACTTGATCATCTCGCGATACTCTTCGTCCACCGGGAGCCGCCACATCTTCTCGCCCGACTTGCGCAACGACTTGTTGAAGCGCCCGTAGAAATCGTCGTCATTCGAGAAAACGCCCACGTTTACCATGCCCAGGGCCACCACGCACGCACCGGTGAGAGTGGCAGCGTCAATCAGATGAGTACAGCCCAGTTGCCGCGCATAGTGCAATCCATCGGCCAGCACCAGGCGGCCTTCGGCGTCGGTGTTGATGATCTCGATCGACTTGCCCGACATGGCAATCTGCACGTCGCCCGGCTTCTGCGCTTTGCCCGAAGGCATATTCTCGGAAGCGCACACGATGCCGATCACGCGCAGGTTCGGCTTAAGTTGCGCAATTGCGCGCATGGCCCCAATCATGCCCGCGCCACCCGCCATGTCGTACTTCATCTTCTCCATGCCGTCAGCCGGCTTGATGGAGATGCCGCCGCTGTCGAAGGTAATTCCCTTGCCCACCAGACCGAGCACACGCCCTTTCGGCGCGCGGCTGGGCTCGTAGCGCATCACGATCAGCCGCGGCTCTTCCTCCGAGCCCTGCGAGACGCTCCAGAAGGCGCCCATCTTGAGTTCTTTGATTTTGTCGGGACCGTAAATCTCGCATTGCAGGCCGTTCTCTTCGCACATCTTCGCCGCGCGATCGGCGAGTATGGTCGGCGTCATGCGGTTGCCGGGCTCATTGACCAGGTCGCGGGTAAAGTTCTGCGCTTCGCCAATGATGCGGCCTTGCTCGGCGGCCGATTGCAGCGCGCGCTTGTCCCCTTGCGCCGCGACAATGATCAGCTCTTCGACTTTCTGCTCTTTGCGGTCGCTCTTGTAGTAGTCGGGATCGAAGTTTCCGACCAGAGCGCCTTCCACGATGGCCTTCACGCCATCCTCGGTGCCGCTGCCCGGAGCCACGAAGGCGAAGCTCTTCAGATCTTTGGCTTTGAGGTTCCGCACCGCCGCGCCGGCGAGCTTGCGCAGCTCCGCGGACGAAAAGCTCTTCGCCTTGCCGCCGCCAATCAGCAGCAGGCGCTTGGCCTTCAGACCCTGGGGCTTATGAAGCAAGGTCATCTCCAGCATCTTGCCGGTGACCTCGCCCGTAGCGACGAGATCGGCAGCCGCCGCCATCAGGGCCTTGTCGCTGCTTTGAAGCTTCGGAACGGGTTTGGCGGACTGATCGCCATTGTTGCTTTCGGCGGCATCGAGCACCGCGACAACGAGGCACTCGGTTTCGAGTTGTGAAGCTGGTCCAGCATGAAGGATCGTTTTCATCGCAATCATCCGTTTCTCTTATCGCGCCACTGAGGCGCTTCGGGTTGCTGACTCGGATCAATGTGGGCAGGAACCGCAATTCAACTTGCGGCTCACCTTACGCTTTCCGGCTCCGCGCGACGGCGTCGCGCGCTTCCTTGTCCGCGGTCCTGCGGCGCTCGGTTTCCCGCTTGTCCCAGGTCTGTTTGCCTTTGGCCAGGGCCATCTCAACCTTCACCCTGCCGTTGCGAAAATAAAGTCGCGTGGGAATCAAGGTCAGGCCCTTGTGCTGCGTCTTTCCGATCAACTTGTGTAATTCGTTCTTGTGCACCAGCAGCTTGCGCGTGCGCAAGGGTTCGTGGTTAAAGATGTTCCCGTGCTCGTAAGGGCCAATGTGGGCGTTGATCAGCCAAAGCTCATTATCCTTCACCAGGCCATAGGCGTCCTTCAAGTTGGCACGACCGGCCCGGACGGACTTAACTTCCGTGCCCCGCAACGCGATGCCCGCCTCAAATTTTTCCAGCAGAAAGTAGTTGTGTGAGGCGGAACGGTTGACGGAGGCGTCGCGCTCACCGCTGGCAGTCGGATCGCGGCGGACCTTCTTTTCCTTCGGCGGACCATCATTTGCCTGCGATTGACGAGCCATAGACATCAATTGGCGGAAGCACTCGAGGTTGCCTCCATTGCGGGATGCGACCGGCGAACGTAGCCGCAATAAAGTGGCGCATAACGTGAATCTCAAATGCTAACACACGATGAATGCAACCACTTACGTCCCTACTTAGAGATGCTATAATCGCGCCCATCGCTCTGTTGTTCGAGTTTCTAGGCGCGCCGCTGTACCAGGATACTAAGCGTGCTCACATTTAGGTTGGGCACAAGTCTGACATTCCGGAAGCTCCCGCCCGGTTCACGGCTTAGGGTGGAAAAATCCGGCGCAATTCCTCGGGGTTTATAGCAACGTGATGAGATGGTTTACCCGTATTCTGGCAAGCCTGCTGATTGTGGCCTCCCTGCCGGCAGTGGCCTCGACCGACAAGGCCGCCAAAGCCCTTTATGAGCAGGGCAAAGCCGCCGAGGCCCGAGAAGACTACATAACGGCTTACAACGACTACCACCAGGCGTGGGAACTCAAACCCACCGACCTGCGTTACCGCACAGCGGCTACCTATGTACGCTTCCTGGCGTCGGCCGCCTACGTTCATCAGGGTGAGATCCTGATGAATGCCGGCAAGCTGCAGGAGGCGCTGACCGACTTCGAAACAGCGCTAGCCATCGACCCGTCCAGTTTCATCGCCCAGCAGCAGGCGAACAAGGTCCGGCAGCTTCTGCTCAAGGCCCAGAGCCCTCCGCCTGCGCCCACAACCGAATCTGTCCTTACCCGCCGCATGGAGGAAGCCACCGGCCCGGTCGAACTCGCGCCCATCTCCCAGACACCGATCACCCTGAAGTTGAGCGAGGATTCGAAGACCATTTACGAGAGCATCGGAAAACTGGCAGGCATCAACGTTCTATTTGACCCCGATTACACTTCGAAGCGCATTCGCGTGGACCTGAATGGCGTCACCCTGGAAGAGGCGCTGCAGATCGCTGCCCTTGAGTCCAAGACCTTCTGGCGCCCGGTCACGCCCAACACCATCTTCGTGGCCGCCGACACTCCGGCCAAACGCAAGGAACTGGAACAAAGCGTTATTCGGACTTTTTACCTGACGAACCTTTCGCAGCCCAATGAATTACAGGACCTGGTCAACATTCTTCGCACTTTGCTCGACACCCAGCGCCTGCAACAGTTCCCTTCACAACAGGCGATCGTGGTGCGGGGCACGCCCGACCAGATTGCGATGGCCGAAAAGCTGATCGACGACCTCGACAAGTCGCGGCCTGAGGTGGTGGTGGAAGTCGCGATCATGCAGGTGAATCGCGACAAGCTGCGTAACTTAGGCATCCAGCCGCCGGCCAGCATCACGGTGGCTTTGCAGAGCAATACCGGCACGACCACTTCGACTACCGGGTCGAATGTCGGGACCGGCAACGGCAGCGTGACCACAACCACTGGGGCCAGCACCGGCACCATTACGTTGAACCAGTTGGCAAACCTCAACGCCACGAACTTTGCGGTTACCATTCCTGCCGCCACGGCAAATTTCCTGTTCACCGACAGCAGCAGCAAGCTGATAACGCAGCCGCAGATCCGCGCCTCCGACGGGCAGAAGGCCTCTCTGAAGATCGGCGAGCGCGTCCCGGTCGCGACCGGCTCATTCCAGCCGGGCATTGGCGGCGTGGGCATCAACCCGCTGGTGAACACTCAGTTCAACTACATCGACGTCGGCGTCAACATCGACATCACGCCCCACGTCCATGGGCTCGACGAGATCACCCTGAAACTCTCCATGGACATCTCGGCAGTGGATTCCTACCAGAACATCGGCGGCATTCAGCAGCCGGTGATCGGACAGCGCAAGATCGAGCAGGACATTCGCCTCAAGGAGGGAGAGGTTAATATTCTGGGCGGCATCATGGAGAACGACCAGACCCGATCCTTGTCGGGAATTCCAGGATTGGCGCAGATTCCGATTCTGAAATACCTCTTCGCTTCGGAGCAGAAAGAGATCAAGGACAACGAAATTGTGTTCGTCCTGATACCTCACATCGTGCGCGCCCAGGACCTAAGCCCCAGCAACATGAAGGCCGTCGACGTGGGAACCGCAACCACGATCTCCTTGCGTCATGATAGTGGCGCTCAGCCTGCAACCCAGCCCAATGGCCCGGGAGCGACGCAGAATAATATGGCGCCGCCGAACGGCGCGCCCCCGCAGCCAGGCTCTGGCGTCCCAGCGCCGACCGGCGCGCAGCCTTCCACCGCTTCGGCTCCTACGGGAAGCGCCATCATGAGCTTCGATCCTCCCACGCTCGACCAGCCTGTCGGGACCACCTTCACCGTGAATGTGAACCTGGCGGGCGGTCAAAATGTCTATGCCGTGCCGGTGCAGGTCATGTACAACCCGCGCGTACTGCAACTACTAAACGTGTCCAATGGACCGCTGCTCTCTAAAGATGGCCAGACCGTGGCTCTGGTGGACCGCGATGACAGCATGGCCGGCATCCTCCAACTCGACGCTTCGCGGCCTCCGGGAAGCGGCGGCATATCGGGCGATGGTGCGGTGTTCACCCTGACCTTCCAGGCGAGGGCTCCCGGGCAGGCGACCCTGAGCATCAACCGGGCCGCGGTAAAGAACGCCTCCATGCAAAATGTGCCTGCCAGCGGCTCGCAAGCGATCGTGACGGTTCACTAGCAGCCGCGTCTAAAAAAGTAGTCGCTTCGCCCGCAGGGGTTCGCCGGCAACTGCTTCCGGGTGGGTAATTGGTTATGGTCAACCGTTCATTGGGACTAGAATAAAAGCAGTGACTCTCGCCTTGCGCAATTGCGGTATCGCCGATGAAGGAAGCGGCGCCTCCCGCCGCGTACCGCGCAAAAACGGCTTCACCATGGCCGAGCTGATCGTGGCCATGACGATCCTCATGATCCTGACCGCGGTGGCCATGCCGGTGGTAAGAGTCACCATCCAGCGCAACAAGGAGCGCGAGCTGCGCCGCGACCTGTGGGAGATGCGCGACGCCATCGACCGCTACAAAGATGCCGCCGACCGTGGCGCCTTCCAGATAAAGCTCGACAGCCAGGGCTACCCGCCCGATCTCGAGACGCTGGTGAAGGGCGTCGATTCCAACGGCAAGAAGTTGCGCTTTTTGCGGCGCATACCCGTTGACCCCATGACCGGCTCGGACGACTGGGGCCTGCGCTCCATGCAGGACGATCCCGATTCGGATTCCTGGGGCGGGCAAAACGTCTTTGACGTTTACACCAAATCGGATGGCACGGGCCTGGACGGCACCAAGTACAAGACATGGTAGTTGCGAATTACAAGTCGATGCGGCGTTTGCGCCAGCGCGGATTTACCCTGATCGAATTGATGGTGGTCATCAGCATCATCATCATCCTGCTGTCGCTCGCCATGCCGAATTATTCCAAGTCCATTCTGCACGCCCAGGAAACCGCGCTGCGCGATGACCTGCACACTCTGCGCTCCGTCATCGACCAATACACGCTGGACAAGCAGAAGGCCCCGCAATCGTTGCAGGACCTGGTGGACGCCGGCTACCTCAAACAGCTTCCCATGGACCCGTTTACCAAGTCGCGCGACACCTGGGTTCCGGTCACCGACGACAGCCTGATGTCGCCCGACCAGACCGAACCGGGCATCATTGACGTGCACAGCGGCAGCGACCAGGTCTCCACCGAAGGCACCGCCTACAACACGTGGTGAAGTTGCTGGGTTTCTGGCTAACGAGTACCTATCACCTATCCATAAATCGCTTTGTATCAGGATACGGCTTTAAGCCGTGCCGTTAGGATTGCTTCTCTAGCGGGCTTTATAGCGGTTTCACAGTTGATGTAGTCCAGCTCTCGCTTTGAAAGGGCACGGCTTCAGCCGTGCTGTAAGTCGCATTCACGACGCCGGGCTTTGGCCCCTGAGGGAAATCGGTCTACACCTTCTCTGAAAATGCTCTCGGGACTGTGTCGCAACTGGAAATGCGATTCGATGGTGGAACAAAAAGCCGAAACAACCCAAGACTGAGCCGCGCAGCGGCGGCATTTGCCTTAGCCGCGGGCGTAAGCCCGCGGTCAAGTGGGAAAATAATGGAGCCGCGGAGCGGCGGCACCGGTTGCGACACAGTCTCTTTTAGCCCCTGTTTCAGAGGCGAAAAGCCGTCAAGCTGAACCGCGGCGGCGGCACGACTGGAAGTCGTGCTCTGAAACAAACCGAACCCACCGCGATTTATGAAATAGATTTATGGATTCTAGATCTTTGCGCTGTCGGCCTTCTCGCCTGGAAATAACAAGCCGGAATTGCCGTCGCCATCCTGCCAGTCGGGTGCGTCCAGTTGGCGGGTGGACTTTTCCACCTGCTGAAGATCTTCCAGGTCCTCGGCTGCGAGCGACTTGTCGAGTTCGGCGAACTTGCGCGCCACCGGAAAGACCGAGCGTTGCATGGAGCCGACCGCCTTGTTGTAGGAATCGACCGCTGCACCCAACCGGCTTCCGACGTCTTCGAAGTGCCGGGTCATGACGCAGAGCCGCTCGTACAGGATCTTTCCCGCCTCGCTGATCTTCTGCGCGCTCTCGGCCAGGTTCTTCTGGTTCCAGCCATACGCGACCGCCTTGAGCAACGCGATCAACGTGGTCGGGGAGGCCACGATCACGCGCTGGCTGACGCCGTACTCGATCAGCTCCGCATCGCCATCGAGCGCGGCGCGGAAGAAGACCTCTCCGGGCAGGAACAGGACAACAAACTCGGGCGTCGGCTGAAACTGCGCCCAATAGGCCTTGCCGGCAAGATTATCGATGTGCTGCTTGAGCTGCCGCGCGTGATCGGTTAGACACACGGCGCGGGTCGCATTGTCCGGCGCTTCCAGTGCGGCCAGATACGAGGTCAGCGGGACCTTGGAATCGATGACGATATTCTTCCCGCCCGGTAGCTTCACCACCACGTCGGGACGGTAACGCCGATCTTCGTTGGTGACCGACATCTGCTCCTGAAAGTCGCAGTAGTCCAGCATGCCGGCCATCTCGATCACCCGGCGTAGTTGCAGCTCGCCCCAACGGCCGCGCGCCTGCGGCTCGCGCAGCGCCTTGACCAGGTTGCCGGTTTCCGTCTGCAAAGCCCGCTGCGTATCAAGTAAGGACGCCACCTGCGACGTGAGGTTGCCATAGGCTTCGGAGCGCGACTTCTCCAGTTCCCTCACCTGCTCGTCCACCTGCTTGAGCGAATCGGCCACAGGCTTGATGAGCGCCTCGACCGCCTTCTCGCGCGCTTCCAGTTCTCCCTTGGCCTGGGACTGATACTTCTCCAGCGTGGTTTTGGCAAGGTCGAGAAAGTTGGCGTTGTTGCTTTCCAGAGCTGAGTTGGCCAGGGCCTTGAAGCTGTTTTCCAGCTCCGTACGAGCTTGCGACAAAAGCTGGAGTTTCTCCTTGGTGGCCTCGCGCTCGGAGGCCAGTGTCGCCTCCAGCGATGCGCGGGCGGCCAGCAGAGCCGAGATTGCCGATTGCCTGCGCTCCAGTTCGGCTTTGACGGCGGCAAGCTCCTGCTCCAGCGCGTTCCGGCGCTCGATGAGGGCGGCATTCTTGAATCGAGCGCTCAACCACGCCACCACCGCGACGGCGGCTACACCGAGAAGAACGATGACGGGAATCGTCATGACTGGAGCCAGAGGAGCGTTCTCGTATTGTATGTTGGCCGCGCGCCGAACGGAAGCCGCGACCGCAGTGCGTGAGTTGACAAGAAGGATGCGCTCCTGGATTAGGGCGAAATCAATCCGATCTGTAGCCCTCGCTGTGACGTCTAATATTAAGTCAGATGCGAACCCGTAAAACGCTCGCGGTCTTCCGCCTCGCCGCTCTGGCACTCCTCTTCCCGTGGCAGTTCGCCGTTCCTTCGTTTGCGCAGGCGCCCTTCGATGCCGACGGTGAAAACCAGCTCATCGAGCTCATCAACCAGGAACGCGCTCATGCCGGCTTGCAGCCACTGGCAACCGACCAGCGCCTGACTCAGGCCGCGCGTAAACATACCGCGCTGATGGTGCAGCACAAGGCGCTCTCTCACCAGTTTGACGATGAAGAATCGCTCCAGCTCCGCACCGCGGAAGAGAACATTCGCTTCGACCGCCAGGCGGAGAACGTCGCCCTTGAGATGGATGTGGCCGGCGCGCACGCCATTCTCATGAACTCGCCGCCGCATCGCGCCAACATCCTCAGCCCTGACTACAACGCAATTGGAGTGGGAGTAATACGAAGTGGCGACGAGGTGTACGTCACCGAAGATTTCGCCCACCGCATGCCTGATTACTCCCAGCCGGAAGCCGACGCAGAGTTGCAAAAGACCATCGCAAAGTATGCCGCTACGCAAGGACTCCCGGTTCCGGCCCGCAAGCCCCAGAGCGCGATCCATCAAATGGCTTGCGACATGGCGCTCATCGACGCCCTGGACACGGGCACACCGAGGAGCATCGCCGGCGTGCACCACGTGGTCGCATGGACCGCCAACGACCTGGACCAACTTCCCGCCGGCGCCAGGAGTTTGCTCTCGCAGCCGATGCCCGCCGGATATTCACTGGGCGTCTGCTTTGCCCCCAGCGTGAGCCATCCCGGCGGAATGTACTGGATTGTGATGGTGGGATACTGACCGTTTTAGGCCCAGGCCCGCTGTGCTAACCTCGCTGCAACGATGAACCAACCACCCCATATCTACGTTGGCACGGCGGGCTGGTCGTACAAAGACTGGGAGGGCATCGTCTACCCGGCGCAAACCAGCAAGTCACAGCATCCGGTGGAGTACCTGGCGCGCTATATGGACGTGATCGAGATCAACACCTCGTTCTACGGCCACATCAAGCCGGAGTGGGGCAAGCTGTGGTGCCGCAAAGCGCGCGCGGTCAATCCGAATTTTCTGTTCACCGCCAAGCTCAACAAGGCGTTCACCCACTCGCCCATCGCCGTCGTCGAGAGCACTTCGGCGGAGACCATACGGGCCAACCCCGAAGACGAGCGTCTGGCCCGGGAGGGCCTGGAGTCCATCGCCGCGGAAGACATGCTGGGCGCGGTGTTGGCCCAGTTCCCTATTTCCTTCAAGAACACCAATGCCAACCGCGATTACCTCGACGGAGTGATCGAGAAATTCAAGCAGTTTCCCCTGGTCGTAGAGGTGCGGCACAACAGTTGGACCAACGAGGGCACCCTGCGCTACTTCGCCGACAAGCGTGTCGCCTTCTGCAACATCGACCAGCCGCGGCTGGGCAAGGCGGTCGGGCCCAGCGAGCACGTCACCGCTCCCCTGGCTTATGTGCGCCTGCACGGTCGCAACTACGAGCAGTGGTTCGACAGCGACTCGCGCAACGATCGCTACAACTATCTCTACACGCGGCCCGAGCTCGAAGGCTGGAAGACGCGCATTGACGCCATCGCCGGCAAGGCGAAGAAGACCTTCGTCGTGACCAACAACCATTTCGAAGGCAAGGCAGCGGTGAACGCCCTCCAGTTGAAGCACATGCTGACCGGCCGCGCAGTCGAGGTACCCGATACGCTGCTGAAGAAGTACTGGGAACTGGGCGAGATTGCGTCGAAGCGCGCAGAGTAGCCAGCGCCTCTTCCGCGAAACAGTCATGACAGCCATTGACATCTTCAGGATGAGCGCGGGGGAGCTATGTGACTGAGCGCCGCCGAGAGACCTGCTTTTCGGCGAATCGCCCATCCTCGCGGTAAATCTGGGGCCCCTATCCTTCTCGCATGGTGAACCTCCACCGGAAATCGCGGCTCTGCGAAATTGTCGCCTGGACGCGCTTTTGCGCATCTTATGTTGTGAGCCCATGTCTGAGCATTCACCCCAACATGTCGTGATCGTGGGAGGCGGTTTTGGCGGTCTGGAGGCCGCCAAAGCGCTGGCGCGTCTGCCCACCCAGATCACGCTGATTGACCGCAGCAACCACCACACTTTTCAGCCGCTGCTTTACCAGGTCGCGACCGCGGGACTGTCGCCGGCGGAGATCGCCGCGCCCATCCGCAAGGTCCTCGCCAAGTACGGCAACATTGAGGTCTTGCTCGGCGAAGTGGAGGATTTCGACCTCGAGCGCCGCCTGGTCAAGATGCATGGATTCGAGCTTCCTTACGACTATCTGGTCGTCGCTGCGGGCGCCAGCCATGCCTACTTCGGGCATGACGAGTGGGAGCCGCTGGCTCCCGGCCTGAAGACCCTGGAAGATGCGCTGGAGATTCGCCGCCGCGTCCTGCTGGCCTACGAGCTTGCCGAACGCGAAGCGGCGTTGACCGGCCATCATCGCCCTTTGAGTTTTGTCGTCGTCGGCGCCGGCCCTACCGGCGTCGAATTGGCGGGAACTCTGGCGGAGATCGCGCGCAAGTCGCTGGCCCAGGATTTTCGCAACATCGATCCCGCCAAGACCCGAATTCTGCTCGTCGAAGCCGGCCCGCACGTGTTGGCCTCGTATCCCCCGGACCTGCGCCGCAGCGCGGTGGAGCAACTGCGCCATCTCGGCGTCGAGGTCCGCGTTAATTCGGCGGTCACGGATGTGCGTGACGGCGAGGTGATGGTTGGCGATGAAGCGGTACCGGCGGCGGTTGTGCTGTGGGCCGCCGGAGTTTCCGCCTCGCCGCTCGGCCGCGCCCTCGGCGCGCCGCTGGACCGGGCCGGCCGCGTGCTGGTTGAGCCCGATCTCAGTATTCCGGAGCATCGCGAAGTGTTCGTCATCGGCGACCTGTCCAGTCTGAAGCATGCGGATGGCAAACTGCTCCCCGGCGTGGCGCCGGTTGCCATGCAGCAGGGCAGGTTTGTCGCCCGCCAGGTAGCGGCCGATCTTGCCGGCCGCCCGCGCGATAAGTTTCATTACGTTGACAAGGGCTCGCTCGCCACCATCGGCCGCGCTGCCGCCATCGCGCAGTTCGGAAAGCTCCATATCTCCGGATTTATCGCCTGGCTCTCCTGGCTGTTCATCCACATCTTTTTCCTGATCGGTTTCCGCAACCGCATTCTGGTGCTGTTCCAATGGGCGTGGAGTTATGTTACCTATGAACGCTCGGCGCGCCTGATTACCGGCGAGTCGCGCGTGATGTCGGTGCCTTCGATGGAGTATGTGGAGCGGGCGGCCGAGCGTCTGGACGGCCCGCTATCCGACATTGGGGTAGTGTCACAAAGTGGAGGCGCTACAGTACCCCAGAGTGGGATCACAGCCCGCAAAGCAGGCTGACGAAACGCTCGACATGGGTTTGGCGTGGCGAGAACCAGTCTACTCTGGGTCAATAATAACTGCCCTTATAGCACGATTAGTCCCACAAAGTAGCATATCACGCAGCCCCTACCACAGAGTGAGATAATATTGCAAGCCGCCTCATAAGGTACTGTAGCGTGCCTACAGGGAAAGTTGACGGATACGTATGAGGCCGATCACGTAGAGAATAACCAGGAATACCAGGGAGGGCAGCGAGAGCTGCCGAGCGTTGTTCTTCACAACCGCACGCGACGTGGTCCTGGAAGCGCGGGCCTTTAGGCCCCGCGAATCAAGCAGCCTTTCCGGAATGGGCTTTAGCCCCGGCTGAAGCTTGCGGGATTGAAGCAACAGCTCTTCTCTACCTCTTCACAATCGGGTTATAGCCCTCGGCGACCAGTTTGGCCTTCATCGCGTCGGCCTCCTGCACCGTCGCAAACGGGCCCACCTGCACATGATAGAACTTGTCGTTGGTGGCGGGATTGTTCACTACGAAGACGTTGTAACTCTTTTTGCGCAGCGCGCCCGCCAGCGCAACCGCGTCATCTTCCCGGGAGAGCGCCGCAATCTGCACCACAATCGTTCCTGGCCCGGTCGTCGGGGCCGAATGGCCTGGCAGCGGCGCGGCGCCCTGGACACCAGCCGGGCCGGGCGGAACACTGACGTTAGACTTTGCCGGCGTAGACGCTTCATCGCGGCGCCGCTTTGAAGCGGCTGGCGGCTTTTGCTTTGCCGGCGGCTGCCCGCCGTCATCGCTCCCCTGCACCGCCTTGTAGAAGGTGAGGTTGCTCTGCGACGCGGGATCGGCGACCGGGCTTTGCACCGCTTCGTCCCCGCGCGGCTTCGATGTGTTCACGGCGGAGGGCGCGTCCACGGCCGGGCTGCTGCCGCCTGCACTCGCAGGAGAGGCGGCCAGCACCTGTCCCGGCTGGTCGTTCAACGCCTGTTCCCGCGCCGAACTTTTGCCCAGCGAGTAGCCCACGGAAAAAAAGACACCGCAAATTGCCGCCAGCAGAAAAAACAACCCCAGAAGTTTGCCCGTGCCCAACGTTATTTCGGTGTCCTCGGAAGCCATGGCCCTCCTCTGCCCCGTCATTGTCCTTGCGCTTTTTCGTCCTTCGCGATTTGGGCTGCGTCGCGCTTCACCAGTTGCTGGAGTCCTGCCAGCAGGTCCACCGGCACCGGGAAGATGATGGTGGTGTTTTTCTCGACTCCGATCTCGGTCAACGTCTGCAAGTAACGCAACTGAATACTGGTCGGCTCGCCGGCCAGCAGGTGGGCTGCGTCAACCAGGCGCTGTGCTGCGGCGTATTCGCCCTCGGCGTGAATGATTTTTGAGCGCTTCTCGCGTTCGGCTTCGGCCTGCTTGGCCATGGCCCGCGTCATGGTCTCCGGCAGGTCCACCTGCTTCACTTCTACATTGGTGACCTTCACGCCCCAGGGATCGGTGTGCTGGTCGAGAATCGATTGCAGCCGCAGATTGATCTTCTCGCGATGGGCCAACAGCTCGTCCAGGTCCACCTCGCCCAGCACCGACCGCAGCGTAGTCTGAGCGAATTGTGAGGTCTGGTACATGTAGTTCGAGACCGCGACCACCGCCTTGTTGGAATCGATCACCCGCAAAAAAATAACCGCATTGACCTTCAGCGTGACGTTGTCACGGGTGATAATGTCCTGCGGTGGAACTTCCAATGCCTCCTGCCGAAGCGAGACGCGCACGATGCGATCAATAGGCGCGAAAACCAGAATGATGCCGGGCCCCTTCGGCACGCCCAGCAGTCGTCCCAGGCGGAAGATAACGCCGCGCTCATACTCGGCCAGGATCTTGATCGAGTTGATGATATAGAGCGCAATTATTGCGATGACGACAAGGCCGGCGATGCTGGGCACAGGTGCCTCCACGCACAGAAAAGTGTAATGCTTGTGCTGTTCGGGATTGTAGACCCAACCGGGAGAGAACCCAACTCGGCAACAGATGCGGGCAAGCCTGGCAACGGAGCAAGTGACGAGGTCGGCGGCGTTCGTTCTTCTGCGCTTAGCTGCCGCCTGCCAGCTTCTTCTGCACCGTGTTCAGCAATTCCACCGCGTTCAAGGGGCTGCGCGGATCTTCTTCGTGTTTGAAGAAGGCGTAAGTTTCCACTCCGTCGGCGACGCAGCGCTCGATGCGATCGGCGAGCTTCTTCACTTCGTCTTCCGTATAACTGGGTTGGCGAAAACGGAAGTAGATGAAGTTTGCAGTGCGCACTTCAGGCGTATTCAGCTTCTCGGTCTCGGCAACGCACAGAGCGGCGTTGCGCTCCTGTAGTGTCTTGTAAACTTCGTCGTTGAACCACGAATCGTGGCGAAACTCCAGAGCGGCCTTGAAGCTTCGCGGCAACAGCGCGAGGAAGTCGCGCAGCAGCGGCACGTCGGCCTTCAAGTTTGGCGGCAGTTGAAACAACACCGGCCCCAATTGCGTCGCCAACGGTTGCAGCGTGGGGAGAAATCGCTGGATCGGTTCTTCAACGTTCTTCAGCCTGCGGATGTGCGTGATGAACTGATTCGCTTTCAGCGCGAAGCGAAAGTTCGGCTCAACGTCGGCCATCCATCCCATGGCGGCTTTCTCCGTCAAGCTTCTGCGAAAGGTATAGTTCACCTCGACGGCGGTAAGTTTGGTCGCGTAATACTTGAGGAAGTTCTTGGACGCGACCTCCTGCGGATAAAATGCCGGCTTCCAGATGGTGTACGACCAACCCGAAGTGCCGACATAAAGCGGGAGTTCCGGCCCAGCAGCGACTGGCGGCGAGGCGGAGTCCGTTTCCAGCGGCTCGATCTTGTTCGTGGTCGTTGGCTTCATTGCGCGGAAACCATATCACACGCGTTTGCGCGTCGGCGAGCCGCCAACGGGCGATTTTGTGTTCGTCTGGGATTTTTGGGCCGAGGCGCGCGAACGCTTTTTCGCAGGCTTGTCCGGAGAGACCAGCGTCCCTGCCGACCGCTTCGTGGCTCCGCTTGTCGAACGCTGCTGTGCCGGACCCTGGCCGGCGAACTTCTCCAGCGCTTCCGGCGACGGCATCTTCTGCTTCAGCTTCAGTACCGGCTCGAACAGGTCGCCATACTTCTTCACCCGCTCCAACACATGATCGGACTCAAACACCAGCAGATTCGCGTCGCCCTTCTTCAGGCAGCGCTCAACTTCTTCCCATTTCACGGGAGTGGAAACCGTCGGCCGCTCCTTTGCCCGCAGCGAGTAAACGCAGATCGTCGTCTTGTGGTCGTCGTTCTGGCTCCAGTCCACCAGGACCTTGCCAACGCGCAACGCCTTCTTCATGTCGGAGACAACCATCTGCGGATGCTGCCGCTCCAGCAGCCGCGCCAACTCGTGCGCGAACGACTTGGTCTGCTCGTAGGTGACGGCGGTATTCAGCGGAACGTAAACCTGTAGACCTTTCGATCCTGACGTCTTCGCGAAGCATTGCAGACCGAGGCGTTCGAAGATGTCGCGCACCCAAATGCCAACCTGGCAGCATTGCACGATGTTGGCCGGCGCCCCAGGATCGAGGTCAAAGACCAGAAACGCAGGCCGCAGGATGTCTTTGGCGAGCGAAAGACTGGTATGCAATTCGAGATCGGCGAGGTTGGCCGCCCACACCAGCGTCGGCAGGTCCTGCGCCATGCAGTACTCCATCCAGCGATTGTTGCCTGAGCTCCAGACGCGCGCCGTCTGCACCCACTCCGGACGGTGCTCCGGACAATTCTTCTCGTAGAAAAACGGGCCGCTCACGCCGTTGGGATAGCGCTTCATGGTGAGCGGACGTCCGCGCAAATGGGGCAGCAGCGCGGGCGCGACGCGCACGAAGTAGTCGATCACCTGCCCCTTGGTGAAGCCGGCATCCGGGTAGAGCACCTTGTCAAGGTTCGACAGCTTCAGGTGCCGGTTCTCGATGTCCACTACCACGTCTTTGGCCATGGTTGCCTCGCGGTTGGAATGATGCAGCTTGAGTCGAGGAGTTGGCAAATTCCCACCCCGTCAAAAGCGGCCTGAGTCTATGCTGGACTTCAAGGGCACGGCATCGAGCCTTGCGCTTCTTCGCCGTAAGCGCCTTCCAGCTTTCTTTCAGAAAAATTCAAGTTTTGTTCAAGGACTCTCGGGCCCGCTCCACCGTATTCTCGCTCCACATCGCGAGGGCAATAACGCCCTTGGCGGGGAGGAGAGAAATGCTGAAGAGAGTTGCTGTTTTCGCATACGGAGTCGCCTGTTACGGGGTTTTTCTTGCCACCTTTCTTTACGCCATTGGCTTTATCGGAAACCTGGTGGTTCCCAAATCGATCGACTCACCGGCGCGGATGCCGTTCCTGTACGCACTCGGAATCGATGTGCTGCTGCTCGGGATCTTCGCCGTACAACACAGCGTAATGGCGCGGCCATGGTTTAAGCAGGCCTGGACGCGGCTGGTCCCTGAACCGGCGGAGCGCAGTACCTATGTTCTGTTCTCGAGTCTGGCGCTGATCGCCTTGTTCGCTTTCTGGCAGCCATTGGGTGGAATCGTGTGGGACATCCGGAGCCCGGTTGCCCGTTCGTTGATGTACGACTTTTACGGGCTGGGACTGGGGCTGGTGCTGATGGCCACGTTCCTCATCAACCACTTCGACCTGTTTGGTTTGCGGCAGGTATGGTTGTACCTTCGCGGCCAGCCCTACACGCACCTGGCCTTCCGCACGCCCCTGTTCTACAAGTACGTGCGGCATCCGCTATACGTGGGATGGCTGATGGCGTTCTGGTTCGCGCCGACTATGACGGGCGCTCACCTGTTGTTCGCCATCATGACGACGGCGTACATGCTGATGGCGATCCGGTGGGAGGAGAACGACCTGATCATGGCGCATGGCGAGAAGTACGCGCGCTATCGCGAGAGCGTGCCGATGCTGGTGCCGTCAACCACGGGTTACAAGGCTCTTGCGCCGAAGGATGGCGTTCGCAGGGCCGCGTAGGGCCTGGACTGGGCGGCTGAACCGGCCGCCCTTCGCGGTGTTCGCAAGTGCGACAGATGCATTGCGATTTGCACCGGCGGGCTGCGATCGGAAGGAGGTAGTCATGGCCGTCAAGCAGGGAGACCTGGCCTTGCTGGAGCATCCGGCGGCGAGGGAGCTTTTGGCGTCGAACATTCCGGCGCGGCTGGCGTACCTGGGGACGGACGGGGCACCCCGAGTGACTCCGATCTGGTTTCATTGGGACGGACGGGAGTTGGTGCTGGGGACCCCGCCGAATGCGCCGAAGGTGAAGGCGCTGGCAAGGAACCCGAAGGTGGCGCTCACGATTGATGACAATTGTTTCCCGTACAAGGTGCTGTTGATTCGCGGCACGGCGCGCCTGGAGACGGTGGAGGGAGTGGCGCCTGAGTACGCGCAGGCGGCGGAGCGGTATTTTGGATCCGAGCAAGGCCGCGCCTGGGTAAAGCAGTTGCGCGGAATGAGTCCGCAGATGGTCCGTATTGCGATTACGCCGGAATGGGTCGGGGTGCTGGATTTTGAGACGCGGTTGCCAAGCGCGCTGGCGGAGTGAGGGACGTTTAGCTCGCTGCCTCGAATGGTTTGCGTTGGTTCTTCTGGTCTTCCCAGCTTAGGAACCTGGAGAACTCCTCTACGAAGTCTGGCCATGCGGGTTCGCCAGGGACAACTTCGTGACTGCGGCTGGGTAGTTCGACGAACCGTGCGCCGCGTATACGGGAGGCGATGAAACGGCCTTCCCGAGCCGGTACTACCGCCTCATCGCGCGAGTGCATCACGAGTGTGGGGCAACAGACTTTAGGCAGCAGGTCCGTGATGTCAATTTTCGGAAACTCCGACAGCATTCGTGCGGCGTTCTCGGGGGAAGAAGTAATCCGCTGAAACTCGTTCATCCATTCCGTTTCCGCAGGACTGGCGTCGGGCCGGAAGAGCGTCGTCCAGAGTTGACGGAAGGCCGGATTGTCACGGCCCCAGCCGAGGCGGATGAGGGTCAGCATCGCATTGAACTGCTCGGTAATCATGCTGTCGGGGGGAGGCCATCCTCGCGCAAACGCTCCTACCAGGATAAGTTTGGTCACCCGCTCCGGATGGCGAGCCGCATAAGCTGCGCCTATGGCGCCGCCCTGGCAGCTTCCCACCAGCGCAAACTTGTCCCAACCAACGGCGGAGATGAGCTCTTCGAAGTCGGCCAGCGAACGCTCGAAGGAGAAGTCATCGATGTTCCAGTCCGATAGGCCGCTGCCGCGTTGGTCATAACGAAGGAATGTGTGGTGGCGCATGATCTCCGAGAACCAATGCCGGCGGAACGGGTTCTGCCATTCGAAGTCAAGGTGATTCAGCCAATCTACGGCACGCACCAGGCGAGGCCCGCTGCCACCGATGGTGTAAGTCAGGCGCACACCGTCGCTGGTCGTGAAGGATTGAATTTCTTGTTCGAGCGGCGCTTCCGTGTCGGGTAAAGCTTCAACTGCGTGCACCCTGGGGATGGTGGGTGTTTGCCGCACGTCGGCAATAAAGCGATATCCCTGGCGCGGTACGGTCTCGATGAACTTCTGGCCGTTGGCGCCGTTCTGAAGCGCGCGGCGGAGCTCCGAAATGTTGCGGTCGAGATTATTTTCTTCGACGACGCTGTCCGGCCACAGCCGCCGCATCAACTCGTTCTTGCGGATTAGCCGGCCATGGTTTTCGACGAGAATGCTAAGCGTGTCGAAGACCTTCGCACGCAGCCGGATCAGTTCACCCGAACGCACCAGGCGGCGCTCCGCAATATCCAGTTGGAACGATTCGAAACGAAAAACCACAGCCCACCTTCACAAAACAGCTGGTCGCCCCAAGCTGCGGCCCAGAATGAGCCACTCCCCACGGGCACATTATACTCAAGTGTAATCAGGAGCGGCTACGCCATGCCCGCGCCCGGTCGGCGACGCTGCCGCAGATGAGGCGATTCACCAGCCCTATACGGGTGATCCCGAGTAAAGGGTAATCCTGGGCGAACTCCTGTCTCCGAAGCCCGGCTCCACGCAAGACTGGACGACGACCCTCGGACTATGAATTCTGAGATTACGTCCCCAAAATTCGGGCAAAAGGTTCCGCTTCCATCCCATGTAAGTTTTACATGTCAACCCCCAAAAGGTGCCGCATAGTTGCCAGACACATGAAAAAAAAGGGGAAATAGGAGCCTGCAAAAGTGAACAAAATCCTGTTCAATGTGCTATACTGTAATTAGAGTTGAGAAAGAAAAACTGCTTTTGAATCTCTAGCCCGGCCAATCAGCTGGGTTTTCGTGTTTTTGGACGATTCCGCACGAAGCGGGCTCCACATTTGCTTTCATTCGTTTGACTTACACGTCTTTCCCTCGTAACTTTCTAATTTGCATCGACTTACGTCACTTATTTTCATGGAGGCACAATGAAGCGCTGGCTGGCCAAAATGACTTGCCTGCTCCTGCTGGCGGCTGCCCTGCCGCTGGTAGCGCAGGACTTGTCGTCCTACGAAAAGCGGGTCTCGGTGAAGACCCTGGCCAACGGGTTGACCGTCGTATTGTGGCAGCGGCCTGAGGCGCCGGTGTTTTCGTTTTTCACCATGGTGGACGCAGGCTCGGCGCAGGACCCGCGCAACGAAACCGGACTGGCGCACATGATGGAGCACATGGCCTTCAAGGGCACGCCGGACATCGGCACCACCGATTACGCTGCGGAAAAAGTTGCGCTGCAAAAGGTTGAGCAGACTTACGCCGCGTATGAAGCCGAGCGCATCAAGCGCGTTGGGCAGGACCCGACGAAGCTGGCCGAGTTGAAGAAAGCGTGGCAGGACGCGATCGCGGCGGCCGACAAATTCGTGGTGAAGAACCAGTTTGGCGAGGTGGTGGAGAGCCACGGCGGGGTGGGCATGAATGCTTTCACCACGTACGACGAAACCGCCTACATGTATTCGATGCCCTCGAACGAGATCGAGCTGTGGGCGGCGCTGGAATCGGACCGCATGATGCATCCGGTGATGCGTGAATTTTACAAAGAGCGCAATGTGGTGATGGAAGAGCGCCGCATGCGCACCGACAGCAGCCCGACGGGCCGCCTGGTCGAGCAGTTTCTGGGCACGGCATTCATGGCCAACCCGTATCACCGGCCGACCATCGGGTACGCGTCCGATCTGCAGAGCTTCTCGGCGACAGACGCAGCGGAATTCTTCAAGCAACATTACGTGCCCAGCAACATGGTGATCGGGCTGGTCGGCGATCTCGATCCGGCGAAGGTCTTTCCGATCATCGAAGAATATTTCGGCAGGTTGCCTACCACGCCCAAGCCCACCGAGTTGTCGACGGTCGAACCGCCGCAGAATTCGGTCCGCGAAGTGACGCTGCACGACCCATCGCAGCCGTTCTACCTTGAGGGCTACCATCGGCCGAGCTACCTTGCGCCGGACGATGTGGTGTACGACGCGATCAGCGACATCTTGTCCAACGGCCGCACCTCGCGGCTGTTCCGCTCGCTGGTGCGCGACCAGAAAATTGCCGCCGCCGCCGCCGGTTTTACCGGCTTTCCCGGCATCAAATACAGTCACCTTTTCGCTTTTTATGCGGTGCCGCTACCCGGCCACACCACGGAAGAAATGCAAAAGGGGATCCGCGAACAAATCGAAAAGTTGAAGACCCAGGACGTGACCGACGAGGAACTGCAGATGTTCAAGACCCGCACCCGCGCGGACCTGATTCGCGGGCTGGCCAGCAATGAGGGACTGGCGCAACAGCTGGCGACGTATCAAATGCGCTATGGCGACTGGCGCGAGCTTTTCCGCTACCTCGATCGCGTGGACAAGGTGACGAAAGCCGACATCCGGCGGGTCGCGAACCAGGTCTTCGCCGATTCGAATCGCACGGTTGGCGTGATCGAAACCCAATCGGCGAGCAATCGGCCGGCTGCTCCAGCCGGGCAAGGAGGGGAATAATATGAGGTACGAGAAATCCGCCTCCTCTGGTCATCCTGAGCAGGGCCCCCGCGAAGGGGCGGGGCTTAAGCCGCGCCGAAAAAGGCTTCTCTCGTCTTTTGTCATCCCGAAGGAGCGCGGAGGAGGTCTCCGCAGGAACCGACTGAGCCCGACTGAGGGAGCTGCTTTTCTGGCGATCTGGCGTTTTTTTTGCCGACTAAAGTCGGCTCCGAATGAAAAAAATAGACGGCTCCTAACGGCGCACCTGAAGGTGCGCCCCTTCCCTACGCAGTCAAATACGATTTCGTGCTTCTCAGCGAGGGCGCGCCTTGTGCAAGCGTTGTTCTGCTTTGTTTTGCTCGCTGCGGCTTTCAGTCCGGCGCAGGTCAAGCCCTGGAACCAGATTCAGGCGCCGCCGCTGCCGGCGTTCAAACCGCAGCAGCCGATACGTGTGCAATTGCCCAACGGCATGGTGATCTTCCTCCAGCCAGACCATGAGCTGCCATTGATCGGAGCGACCGCGCGTATCCGCGGCGGCTCCGTTTACGCGCCGGCCAACAAAGCCGGACTCACCGACCTTTACGGCGAGGTATGGCGCACGGGTGGAACCAAGACCAAGACCGGCGACCAGATGGACGATTTTCTGGAAGCGCACGCCGCCAAGATCGAGACCGACAACCAGGCTGACTCCACCAGCATCTCGCTGGATTGTCTAAAAGGCGACTTCGACGCGGTCTTCGACATGTTTCTCGATCTGCTGCGCAACCCCGAGTTCCGTGCCGACAAGCTGGAACTGGCCAAGGCGCAGATGTACACCGAGATCGCGCGCCGCAACGATGACGTGGATTCCATCGTTCATCGCGAGAGCCGCATCGTCGCCTACGGCAAGGACAATCCTTACGCGCGCGTCCCCGAGTACGCCACGGTCGCGGCGGTCACGCGTCAGGACCTGCTGACCTGGCACCAGCAGTACGTCTATCCCAACAACATCATCTTCGGCATCACCGGCGACTTCGATCCCAAGGCCATGCAAGCCCGGCTGGAGAAGGTGTTCGGCTCGTGGCAGAAAGGGCCCGAGGCCAAGCAGCCTGACATCAAGTTCAGCGAGCCCAAGCCGGGGCTGTACTTTATCAACAAGACGGACGTGGACCAGAGCAGCATCAGCATGCTCGATCTGGGCATCGAGCGCAGCAATCCCGACTACTTCGCCGTCACCGTGATGAACGAGATTTTTGGCGGCGGCTTCTCCTCGCGGCTGTTCAACAACATTCGCTCCAAGCTGGGACTGGCCTACAACGTGGGAGGCGGCGTGGGCTCGGGATGGGACCGTCCGGGCCTGACCAACATCGAGATGCAAACCAAGAGCTCGACTACGGTTGAGGGCATTCAGGCGCTGGACAACGAGATTGACGATCTACTGAAGAATGCCGCTACCCCCGAGGAACTGAAGCGCGCCAAGGACGACATCCTGAACTCGTTCATCTTCCAGTTCGATACGCCGGAAAAAGTGCTGCGCGAAAAGATGGCCTACGAGTTTTATCACTACCCGGCTGATTTTCTGGAGCGCTATCGCGCCGAAGTGGAGAAGGTCACGGCCGCCGACGTGACCCGCGTGGCGCGCAAGTATGTCCACAAAGACCGCATGGCGGTGCTGGTGCTGGGCAACAGCGCGCAATTCGGCAAGCCGCTGAGCACGCTCGGTCCGGTGCAGGATGTGGACATCGCCATCCCGCCTCCGCCGGCAAGCCTGATGCAGCAGGGGCCGGGCGGGCCGTAATTGACACGGAATACTGCGCTCCGCGTCATCTCCGACGGGCAGGCCCTGCAGATAGTTTGCAGACGAGGTGCTCAAGGCTCTTTCCTGGTAGTGTGCTCTTCGATTCAGGTCGAATTCCAACCTTACCCAGGGCTGCAGCGCTTGGCTTTTTTTGTCCCGCAAGGGGTCGATCAGTCGCGTTGCGGCGGCGACGCTATCCGATGTCTAACGTGGTGGCGTACACTTCTTGCCCTTTCAGGGTAAGCAGCCTGAGCCTGTCGGCCGTCTCGAACAGAATTCGACTTCCCCGGACGGTGCCTTCGTAGATGGGGGTTTCTTTCCCGTCAACCACAACAACCCATCCCGAGCTAGTCTTGGCAGTATAGGCAAGATGCCGTCCGTCAGGACTGAAGACCGGGCGATGCGTCCCAATGCCAGCGTATGGTTTGCCCTCTTGTCCATCAGCAACAACCATCCACTGGTCGCCGGAACGCGCGCTGAAAGCGAGCCGGCCCCCGTCCGGACTAAAGACAAAATGGTTGGCGGCGAGACCGTCGTACGTTTTGCTCTCTCGTTCATCGACGACCACCGTCCACTTCTCACCTGCGCGAGCACCATAGGCTAGTCGCCGCCCGTCAGGACTGAAGACCAGGCCGGCCTCTCCGAGATCGTCGTACCATTTGCTTTCTTGCCCATCGACTACGATGGTCCACTTCTTATCTACGTGAGCGCCGTAGGCGAGGCGCCGGCCGTCGGGACTGAAAACCAGGCCGATATTCCAAAGACCATCGAACGGCTGCCCTTCCTGGCCATCGACGACCACAGTCCATTTGTCGCCGGTAACAGCACCGAACGCGAGCCGCTGACCGTCGGCGCTGAAGGCGAGATAGTTGTCGGCAAGGCCGTCGTAGGCTTTGCCTTCCTGCCCGTCGACCACGACCGTCCATTCGTCACCACGGCGTGCGCCATAGGCCAGATGCTCGCTGTCAGCACTAAAAACCAGTCCGGTCACCGAAAGGGCGTCGAACAGTTGACCTTCCTGTCCGTCAACCACGACCATCCACTTGCTATTGGTAAGAGCGCCGTAGGCCAGATGCTGACTGTCAGGACTGAAGATCAGACCCTGCTTCAAGAGACCGTCAAATCGTTGACCATCCTGCCCGTCAAGCACGACCGTCCACTTGCCATTGGTAAGAGCGCCGTAGGCCAGATGCTCACCATCAGAACTGAACATCGCGCCTGATTCCGAGAGATCATCGAAGAGCTGGCCCTCACGTCCATCGGCTACGACGAGCCACTTGCTGTCTTTCTTGGCACCGTATGCGAGTCGAGCGCCGTCATTGCTAAAGGTCAGTCGTTTGGTAAGGTTTTCGTGCTCCTTACCTGCGACGCCGTCGAGGTTGACCAAATACGATGTTGTGATTCCCAGAAATCGGCTTCGCTGTTCGATAAAAGCGACGTGCCGGTTGTCGGGACTGACCGTAAGGCTGCCGGACAACCACTTCTCATAGTCGATCTTCGCTAGCAGCCGTTGATTGACAACGATCTTGACCGTGCTGGGAACATAAGCCGGTGCAGATGAAGCTTTTCGGTGTGGCGCATCTGTTTTGCGAACCGGCACGGCGGCGGCCGGCCCAGTCTGCTGAGATGGGCCCGGCTTAAGCGAGGAAGAAGTCCGCTTTGCGGCTGGCGGGGCGGATGGGCCGGGCCCGTCAGGGGACTCGACGTTTTGGCCGGTTGCGGCTCCTGCCAGCTTGTGCAGACTCTCGAGCAGCCGGCCGACATCGTACGCCCACCTTGTATCGCTCAACTCGAGGACCTGGCGCCTGACCAAACCTT
The DNA here is from genome assembly GCA_963791975.1 of uncultured Acidobacteriaceae bacterium. Classification (GTDB taxonomy): domain Bacteria; phylum Acidobacteriota; class Terriglobia; order Terriglobales; family Acidobacteriaceae; genus Bog-257. The sequence continues at coordinate 915,677 of CAWBUJ010000003.1, forward strand.
GCAGCGGAGCAGGCAACTCGTCGCTCTTTGGTAGTTTGGCTTGTTCCACCAGCACGGGAATAACCCGGATGCGCCGCTCCAAGGCGGTCTGGATCTCGACCCGCACAAAATCTGTCTCATCGTCCAGCCGTCGCTGCTGCCGGTCATCTGCCGCAGCCAGCCATCGGGGCCCGATCACTGCCAACACCACGTCGCACTGGCTGAGCATCCCGGTGATGACGTCAACGAAGTCATCACCCGGCTGAATGGTATCTACGTCGATAAAGACATTGTCGGAACCGAACTCGTCGTGGAGTCGATCATAGAGACGGCCAGCATAGCCCGGCGAGTCTTCACGACGGTAGCTGATAAAAACCTTTGGCACTGGCGTTCCTTTTTTCCTTCGCGGATACGGAGGACAATTTCATGTGCGCCAGGTTTGGTACGAAGCCGCAAACCCGGAAAGGCGAAATGCGATCGCTCGCGCCGAAGTTTTCTTCGGGCGACATCATGATCGCACGGAACCGGCCACGATGAAAATACGGTTCATTGCAGTTCGTTTCTCCCTCGCCATTCTCTTGCGTTGACGCAGGCGCACTTCGAATGGGTTGGGGACTGGGTAGTATCGGCCGCAACGCCGGCGCGCTGGATTCGCGATGCGACCGGGTGTAAAGTATCCGGGTCGAAAACGGCAGCCGCGACGGTTGCATCAAAGCTTAACGGAGAAAACAGTCGTGACGAACCCGGCACAAGGTCGCAGGTTGACTTTTGGCAGCAGACTGCGGGGAGCCTGTTCCTTACTGGCGCTGGTTTGCGGGCTGGCCATGCTGGCAACGCGACCGGCGCCGGCGCAGACCTACAGCGTGATTCATGCCTTCAGCGGGGGCGGCGACGGATACCAGCCTTGGGCCGGGCTCACTCTGGATAGTGGAGGGAACCTCTACGGAACCACCACGGAATACACCGGAGGAACAGTCTTCAAGATGAAACGGGCGAATGGCAGCTGGGTCTTGAGTACCCTGCTCAGCTTCAATGGGCTGGACGGGCTTATCCCGTACAGCAGGGCGGTGTTTGGGCCGAACGGCACGCTTTACGGCACTACCCTGGAAGGAGGAAATAGCCTCGGCTGCGAATTCGGTTGCGGCACGGTCTATAACCTGCGGCCACCACGGACGGCGTGCGAGTCGTTCAGTTGCCCATGGACAGGAACCGCTATCCAGTCGTTCTCGAGAGGCATGGATGGAGGCGATCCCAATTCGGTAGACCCCATTTTCGACCAGGCGGGCAACCTCTATGGAACCACGGCCACTGGCGGTACCGCCGGCGTGGGAGTTGTTTTCGAGCTGACCAAGTCGGGCGGCGGGTGGAGCGAAACTGTGCTCCACAACTTTAGCGGTCCCGATGGAGCCTATCCGTACAGCGGTGTGATCATGGACCAGGCCGGCAACCTCTATGGAACTACGGGCTACGGAGGCCAGTTTAGCCAGGGATCTGTTTACCGGTTGTCCCCTTCCGGGTCGGGCTGGACGCTGACTACCCTTTACAGTTTTAAGGGAACAACCGACGGATCGCACCCCAGCGCAGCTCTGATCTTCGATCCATCGGGCAATCTCTACGGCAGTACCGTTGTCGGCGGGTCCGGTGGGGGCGGGACGGTGTTCGAACTGTCGCCTTCGGGAGGAGGCTGGACCTTCTCCCTGCTAGTCAGTCTGGTCGGCTCAATTAACAATGACTATTATCCCGGCCCTATCAACGCGCTGGCCATGGACGCAAATGGTAGCCTCTTCGGCTCCGCGCTTGGCGACGGCGCCTATCAATACGGGTCGATCTTCAAACTGACGCCGTCGAATGGCAGCTGGACTTACACCAGCCTTTACGATTTCACCAATGGCGACGATGGAGCGAATCCGATTGGGGGTGTGATCGTGGATACCAATGGGAATCTCTATGGCACCACCGCATTCGGCGGAGCGCGGGGTGGGAACTGCTATGGAGGAGGTTGCGGTGTAGTCTGGGAGATCACGCCATAGCTGAAATTGTGCTCGAGCCACTTGACTGGACAACGAACCGGCATCTCGAAATTCGGTAAGATGCATTCATGCCTCCAGCGGCACAGCGCAACATTCCTTCCGGCCAGTACCTGCTCATTGACGCCGATGACACGCTCTGGGAGAACAACATTTACTTCGAGCGCGCTATCGCCAACTTCATCTCGTTTCTGAACCACCGCGAGTACACGCCCGACCAGGTGCGCGAGGTGCTGTACGACGTGGAGCGAGAAAACATTCGCCAGCACGGCTACGGCATGCACAGCTTCGCGCTGGCGCTGGTCAAGTGTTTCGAGCAGCTCTCGGTCGAGCCGCTGACGCCGGCGCTGCACGAGACGATCCACGGTTTCGCGTACGCCATCGCCGATCACCCCATGGAGATCCTGCCGGACGTTCCGGAAACGCTGGCCGAGCTGGCGCAACGCCATCGTCTGTTCCTGGTGACCAAGGGCAACATCACCGAGCAATCGGGCAAGGTGGAGCGTTCAGGCTTGAAGGAATATTTCACCGCGGTGGAAGTGGTGGCGGAGAAGGACGCCGCGACCTATCACGGCGTGGTCGAAAAATATGGGTTGCTGCCAGAGAACACGTGGATGATCGGCAACAGCCCCAAGTCGGACATCAATCCCGCGCTGCAAGCCGGGCTGCACGCGGTGTTCGTGCCGCACCACAACACCTGGATGCTGGAGCGTGGCGAGTTGCTGCCCGAGATCGGCAACGGCCGGCTGTTGCAGGTGGAGAGCTTCGGAAAATTGCGGGAGGTGTTTTGATCGACCAGCTTGCATGATTCATCTGTCCTGCGAGCTGGAAGACCGCGGGCTGCGAAGGGGCACGACTTCAGCCGTGCCGTAAAGCTGCTGTCATTTCTGATGGCTTTCGCCGCTGAGGGACTTCGGTTGTGAGCCTGGTTGCGAATTCTCTCAGGAGCTGAGACCCGCGCCCGGGATGACAGCCAGAACGAAGCGAGAAGCAAAAAGCGAAGGGCAAAAAGCTACTCGATAGGCTCGACCGCGATAGTCGGCTCCTTGCGGTCCCCGCGTTCCGGGCGCTGAATAAGAATCGTAGCGGCCAGAACCACCACGATTCCCGCCACCTGCATCGGCGAAACCAGTTCGCCCAAGGTGATCGCAGTCAGCAGAATCGCCCAGACTGGTTCAAGGCAAGCGGTCACGATGGCGCGCGTGGGATCGAGATGCTGCAATCCCGTGAAGTACAGCGAAAACGGGATGAGCATCGAGGTGATGGCGAACACCGCCATGAACAGCCATTGCGCCGGACTGTAATGCTGGGCCGCGATCTTCCCTGGCGGATTCACGAACAGCCAGAAAACGGCAGCACCCAGCAACGAGTACACCAGCACCGTCCAGCGATTGTAGATTTGCAGCAGGTGCTGTCCGTAAACGTTGTAGAAAGCGAACGAAATGGCAGCCATCTCGGCGGCGATCACGCCCAGAGTGTCGAATCGCGGTCCGGAGATCGCCAGCCACGGAAAGCCGCGCTGGGCGGCGATTCCACCGACTGCAAGACCGCAGCCCATCACTGCCAACACGACTCCGCCGATGCGCCGCAAGGTTGGCCGTTGCAGCCTCCGCGCCAGCATGTAGAGCAGCACCCACACCGGCGCGACATACTGCAGGACAATAGCGGTCGCGACCGTCGTCTTCTCGATGGCGAAGTAATAGAAGAAATTCGAGGCAGCAAGACCGAGAATGCCGAGCAGAAAGAATTGCAGCAGATGACTGCCGCGCACCCGCAGCGCGGAGCGGCCCTTCAGCAGAAGAATGGGAGCGAGGACGAGAAGCGACAGCGTGGTGCGGCTCTGCGCGAGAATCACCGGATCGATGGGGCGCAAAGCCTGCATCCCGCCCAGCAGGCGCCCGGTAAACACCGCGCGGCCAAGCGCGGCTGACAGTCCCCAGAAGAAGGTGGCGGCGGCGATGAAGATATAACCGCGCAGCAGATGAGACTTGTTCGGCGAGAGGCTGACTGAGGCCATGCGAATACGGAGGAGCGAAAGGCGAAGAGCGAAAGGCGGCTACTCGGAGTGCGTGGAGCGCTCCCGCTCTTCGGCGCGCAGCACACGCTCGAGCGTGTAGGGCGCGCGGCGCGGCTCGTGGTGGTAGCGCACCTGCATCTCCCCCAGCAGGCCGAGAGCGAGCAACTGCACTCCGGCAAGAATGAGCACGGCGGAGAAGATCATGAGCGGTCCATGCTCCTGCATCACGTCCCAGTTCGGAGTGAGGAGCTTTTGGATTGCCAGCCAGAAGCCCAAGCCTCCGCCCGAAAGCATCGCCAGCGCGCCCAGTCCGCCGAAGAAGTGCAGCGGACGCGACATGTACTTGAGCAGGAACCGGATGGTGATGAGGTCAAAGAGCACGCGGAAGGTGCGCGAGATTCCGTAGTGCGACTCGCCGCGCTCGCGGTTCACGTTGCGGATGGGAACTTCGCAGATGGTTGCGCCATAGGCTGACGCCAGCGCCGGAATAAAGCGGTGCAGCTCGCCGTAAAGCGGCACTTCCTGCAACACCTCGCGCCGATAGGCCTTGAAGGTGGTGCCGAAGTCGTGCAGTTCCACACCGCTCAACCTGGCCATCAGCCAGTTGGCGATCTTCGAGGGCACACGACGCATGACAAAGTTATCGATACGCTGTTTGCGCCATCCGCTGACGATGTCGTAGCCCTCGCGCAGCTTGTGGATGAACATGGGAATGTCGCGCGGATCGTGCTGCAGGTCGCCATCCATGGCGATCACGTATTCGCCCTCAGCATGGTCGAAACCGGCTGCCAGCGCCGACGTCTGCCCAAAGTTGCGGCGCAGCTTCACGACCACCACGCGGCGATCCACCGAGGCGATCTGTTGCAGCGTCCAGAAAGTGTTGTCGTCACTGCCATCGTCAACAAACACCAGCTCGAACGACTCATTGGCGGCTTCCATGACCACCTTAAGGCGGTCATAAAGCTCGGTGACGTTCTCTTCTTCGTTGTGGAAGGGTACGACGATGGAGTACTTAGGCACGGGTTGCAATTATACCGCCCAACTATCCCACGATGGGAAAGAGTTTCTAGAGCTATCTTACAGGCTTTTCTTTGGATTGCCTCAGCTGCAATTGGTCGCAATGAATTGCAGGAGCCGGCCGATTCCCTGCCGGAAGGTCGGCGATTCCGCGATCAGGCTGATAACCAGATGGCCGTCGGCCGGGAAATCGTAGAAATGCCCAGGTTGCACAAGCGCGCCAGTTTCCTCGAGCAGACCAATCGCAAGGTCCTCGTCGGAGCCAGTAACAGGGACTCGCAGGACGGCGTACCAGCCGCCTTCGATTTCCAGCCGTCGGCACAGCTTCTGCGCCGCCAATTGCGAATCCAACTCGGCGAGGTTCTCCCGTAGGCGGTACAGCAATTGGCGTTGGATGCCATGCCGCTCCTCGAGCATGACCGGTACTGCCCATTGCAGCGGGGCATTCATGGAAAGGTAGGTATCCGCGATGACTTCCAGGCGGCGTAACGCCTCCTGTTTCAAGGCGTCAGGACCGCTGACCGCGACCCATGCGACCTTCATCTGCGGCAGCGCAGAAGTCTTGGACAGGCCACTCAACGTAAAGGTCAGGGCGTCGCGGTTAGAGGAGAAGGTCAGCGCTGGCTGAGTCTGGAGCGAATAGTCCAGGAAAACCTCATCGGCGACGATCGCCATTTCGCGGTCGGCACAGATGCGGTTCAACTGCCCAAACTCGTGCGCTTTGACGTAAGAGCCCGTGGGATTGTTGGGATGCACCACCAAGACCGCCCGGCAGGTTGCGCCGGAAGCCTCGGCGCGCTCGATGGCCGCCTGCAGCGAGTGGAAATCGATCTGCCATCCGTGATCGTAGACCAGTTCGTAGGGCAGCAGCTTTACATCCTGAAGATCGCCCAGAAAGGAGAAGAGGGGATAGCTTGGCGCCGGAGCCAGAAGCGCGTCGCCGGGATTGCACAGAAGCCGGAACACATAGGAATAGCCCTCGCTGGTGCTGGTGGTCAGGACGAGATCATCCGGGGAGACGCGGCTGTCCCGCTCCGCGTAATACGCCGCAACTGCCTGACGCGCGGAGACCAGCCCTTTTGGCTCCGGCTCGTAGGTCAGCGCTTCGCGATGCGCCAAGGCCTGCAACAATTCGCGGTCGCGATAGCGCAATCCGATGGTAGTGGGATTTGAGGCCGTCAGGTCCAGCACTTCGCGGCCGGCCCGCCGATGGGCTTCCAACGCCTCGGCGTAACGATTAGGGCTGAGATTCCACGAGGTCCGCTGCGCAAAAAAGCCATGCATAAGAGGACGGATTATACAGGTTCCAGACCGGACCTGAATCGAGTCCTGCTCTACAATTTCCTTGCCATGCGCTTGTTCGTAGCCCTCGACATCGAAGACGGCATTCGCCGGCGAATCGCTGCGTTCCGCGATCAGATGCGGCAACTGGCGCCCGATGTGCGGTGGGTCGGACCGGAGACGTTCCATGTGACACTGCAGTTTCTCGGTGAAACGAAGAGCCTCGACGACATTCAGCGTGCACTGCGCCAGGTTAACGGTTCGCCGGTTGAGCTTGCATTTCGCAACGCCGGCTTCTTCCCGAACCCCAAGTCGCCGCGTGTATTCTGGGTCGGTATCGAATTTGATCGAGCCCTCCCGGAGCTGGCGAAATCAATTTCCGAAGCGCTCGATCCGCTGGGGTTCAAGCGTGACAAGGGTCCGTTCAAGCCGCATCTCACCTTGGCGCGAGCAGGCAGCGGGCGGCCGCGTCCGCTGCCCGGCGAACGGCCTGCGCCGGGATTGCAACAGGTCCGCGCCAGAGTTGAAACCCTGCCGCCGCTGGAGTTCGGTACAATGACGGCGCAGGAATTCTGGCTGTACGAGAGCAGACTGTCGCCTGCGGGCGCTCAGTACCGCAAGTTATCGCACTACCGGCTGGCGCAACCACTCAGTTGAACGGCAACCTTGACGAAGCTCATACTCACCATCGTCGCGGTCTCTTACCTTCTGGGGTCGATTCCTTTCGGCTATCTGCTGGTGCGTATATTTCGCGGCCAGGAACGTCCGGCAGACCGGCAGCGGCAACATCGGAGCGACCAACGTTGCCCGCACCGGTTCGAAAGGACTCGCCATCGCGACGCTATTCCTCGATGCGCTAAAGGGTTATGGCGCGGTCGCCTTCGCATTCTGGCTGGCGGGATCGCATCGTCTGGAGGGCGACATCCCCACCGGCAGCCGCACAGTCTTCCTATTGGCGGCGCTGGCCGCGTTCTGCGCCATCCTCGGACACGTGTTCACGGTGTGGCTGCGATTCAAGGGCGGCAAGGGCGTTGCGACCGCGGTTGGGGCGTTCGCGGCGCTGGCGCCACGGGCCATTGTCGTCGCCCTTGTCCTGTTCGTGGTCGTCGTCGCACTCACCCGGTATGTTTCGCTCGGCAGCACGGTCGCGGCTGCGGCTTTTCCACTGTTCGTGTGGTGGCTTAATCCCGCGGAACGTACGACCGCTCCCATTCTGCTGCTGATCGCGGCCTCGTCACTGCTGATTATCGTTCGTCACAAAGACAACATTCGCAGGCTGCTGGCCGGCACGGAGAACCGGTGGCGATGAAAGAGACCTGGCAGTGAGCGAAATCGCCGTCATTGGCGCGGGCGCTTGGGGTACGGCAATCTCCATTGTCCTGGGGCGCAAGCAGGTGCACCATGTCCGTCTATGGGCGCACGAGCCCGAGGTGTGCGCCAGCATACGGAGCCATCGCGTCAACCGGTTGTTCTTGCCGGACAGCCTGGTACCAGAGACGGTCCAAGCAACCAACAGCTTCGAAGAGGCGCTGAGCGGCGCGGAGATCGTGGTCAGCGTCATGCCTTCGCACCACACCCGACGCCTGTTTCAGGCGATGCTGCCGCACCTTCGGCCGGAAATGCTGCTGGTCAGCGCAACCAAAGGCATCGAGAACGATTCCCTTCTGCGCATGACCGAGGTCATTACTGCGTTGCTAAGTTGCGGGGAGAACGGTTTCGCGCCACGCATCGGCGCCTTGAGCGGCCCCACCTTTGCCAAGGAAGTTGCGAAGGGCGACCCGACGGCCATCACCATCGCGTCGGCCGATGAGGAGTTGGCAGCCATCGTTCAACGAGAGTTCAGCGACCTGAGGTTCCGGGTTTACACCAACAGCGACGTGGTCGGCGTGGAGTTGGGCGGAGCGTTGAAGAACATTGTTGCCATCGCGGCTGGAGTGCTTTCCGGCCTGAACCTCGGACACAACACGGTTGCGGCGTTGATCACCCGGGGCCTGGCTGAAATCACTCGTCTGGCGGTCGCTTGCGGTGGCCGTCCCGAAACCATGGCGGGGCTCGCAGGACTGGGCGATCTGGTGCTCACCTGCACTGGAGGGCTGTCGCGTAATCGCAGCGTTGGCGTAGAACTTGGCCGGGGCCGCAAGCTGGATGAAATCATCGCAGGCATGCATGGCATGGTCGCCGAAGGCGTCCTGACTACCAACGCGGCCGTGGGACTGGCGCGCAAGACTGGCGTGGAAATGCCCATCACCGAGCAGATGCACGCGATCCTGCAACAAGGGAAGCCGGTGCAGGATGCGATACGCGACCTGATGAGCCGGCCATCGACCAGCGAGATTGGACTGTACAGAAACTAGCGGTTGAGCATCCTGTTTGCAGGCGAACCAAACGACCGAGAGTGGCTGACGAGTTTTTGCGCAACGCTGCGCTGCGGTGACTCATCTAAGTGACGAACGGCTTGGACGATGGACTATTTAAATGCGTGTACTACAGATAGCGAAGGAGCGAAATGCAGCGCGCGCACCTTGGGTTTTCCTGGCTTGCGCGCGGCGCTAGTTGCCGCGACCCTCCTTTCCGCGGGCTGTCTTTCCTGGGGACAAAGTGGCATCGGTGGATTGTCGACTCTGCCTACGGCTGAGCAGGTCATCAATCGCAACCAGGATCCCTATGCCGGATCGATACCTCAGGGCCACGCGACCGCCGGCGTTCTCGACCTTACGATCGAGGATGCACTCGACCGCGGTCTCAAGTACAACCTCGGTTTGTATCTCGCCGGACGCGTCACCGAACAAACCAGCGCCGCCCGTCTTCGAGCTCTCAGCGATCTGTTACCGGTAGTCAATGGGTCCTTCAGCGAGGAAGACCAGAAGCTCAACCTGAAACAGTTTGGCTTTACGTTTCCCGGGTTCCCAACCTCCGTGGGTCCTTTTGGGATTTCGGACCTTCGCGCCACCGGAAGCTGGACCGTGCTTGATTTTCATTCCATTAACAACATTCAGGCGGCCTCGCAGAACGTGAAAGCGGCCGAGTTCACTTACAAGGACGCGCGAGACACGGTGGTGCTCGCCGTGGGAGCGAACTATCTGCTCACCATCGCGCAGGAATCCAGAGTCACGGCAACCGAAGCGGAGCTGAAGACCGCGCAGGCGCTATTCCAACTGGCGGAAGACCAGGAAAACGCCGGTCTTGCGCCCAACATCGACACCCTGCGCGCGCGCGTGCAGTTGCAGGCCGAGCGAGAGGCGGTCATCCAAGCGCAAAACGATCTGGAGAAGCAGCGCATCGCTTTGGCCCGGGTCATCGGCTTGCCGGTGCAACAGAAATTCAGGCTGATCAATCGCGTCCCTTATCATCCTTTACCCGAGATGGAGCTGGAGACTGCTTACTCGCGCGCCTTGCAGACGCGTTCCGATTATCAGGCTGCGTTGGCCTCATTGCGCGCCGCGCAACTGAGTCGCGAGGCCGCGTGGAAACAGCGGCTCCCCTCGATTGGGCTTGCGGGAGAATATGGCGTGCTGGGGACCACACCGGATTCGATGTCCCCGAACTGGTCGGCCGCGGCGACGCTGAGGATTCCCATCTTCCTAGGGGGAAAGGTGGAAGCCGATATTCGCCAAGCCGATGCCATCCTCAAGCAGCGCCAGGCGCAAGTAGACAACTTGCGAGGACGGATTGAGCAAGATGTTCAGGACGCTCTCCTCGATCTGAAGGCTGCAGCGCAACAGGTAGAAGTGGCGAAGCTGGGTCTTGAACTGGCGCAGCAGGCTTTGGGGCAATCGCAGGACCGCTTCGCGGCGGGAGTGACCAATAACGTGGAAGTGATCCAGGCGCAGCAGCAGTTAGCTGCAGCGAATGAGCAGTACATCGCCGGCTTGTACGCCCACAACATTGCCAAGGTGCTGCTGGCGCGCGCTATCGGCGATGCGGAGTCGGTGGTGAAACAGTATCTGGCAGGACCGGGCGGCACAGCACCGGCAAATGGAGTAACGCCTCCGGACAACTCAGGGAATCCGGCGGCACCCGGGACCGCTCCGCCGGGATCGGCTGGTACCAGCGGAGAGGCCAGGGCACCATCGTCGCAGCCAGATACAAAACAGGCCCCTCCCAAATAATCGCCAACAGGTGAATGACACATGAGTCCGAGTACGACTGAGCAACCCGAACTGGAACAGCCTGCACCTCAGGGTCATAACGAAGAGGTCCATGATCCCGAGGCGGTACGGCACGTAGAGGAGCACCGCGGATTCTTCCAGAAGAACCCGGCGGCGAAGCCCATTGTGTTTCTGGTGGTAATTGCTGTCCTTGTTCTGGTCGGCTGGTTCTGGTGGGACAGCCGTCACTGGGAGAGCACTGACGATGCCGAGATCGATGGCCATATCTATCCCATCAACGCGCGCGTCAGCGGGCAGGTAATAAAGGTGAGCGTCGACGATGGCCAGGTCGTCCACAAAGGCGATGTTCTGGTGCAAATCGATCCGACGGACTACCAGGTCGCACTGGAGCGCGCCAAAGCCGAACACGACGACTCGCTTGCGCAGGCCTTGGCTGCGCAATTCGGAGTGCCGGTGCAGAGCGTTGGATCGGTCAGCCAGATCCGCTCCGCGAGCGCCGATATGGCATCGGCGCAGGCCGGAGTCGTTGCGGCCCAGAAGGAGGTGGAAGCGGCGCAGCAACAGGTAGTTGAGGCACAGGCCAATGCCGTGAAGCTGAACAAAGACGTGGAGCGTTACCGGCAACTACTGGGCAAGCGGGAGATTTCACAGCAGCAGTTCGATCAGGCTATTGCGGCCGCAGCCGCCTCCAACGCCACGGTCAGCGCGCGGCAGGCCGAGCTCTCAGCGGCGCAGGCGCAGGTGAAAATGGCGGAGGCGCGCATCGAGCAAGCCAATGCTGAGGAGAAGAATGCGCGAGCCACGCCGAATACGGTGGCAGCAACCAAGGCGAGAGCCGAGTCGGCCGAGGCCCAAGCTCTGCGCTACAAGGCCGCGCTCGATCAGGCGCGGCTGAATTTGGGTTACACGACGATTGTCGCGCCCGTGGATGGAGTCGTCGGCAAGCGCTCCGCGCAAGTCGGGGACAATGTGGGCGTTGGCCAGGACCTGATGGCGATTGTGCCGCTGCGTGACGTCTGGGTGACTGCCAACTTCAAAGAGACCCAACTGGCTTACATGCGGCCGGGCCAACCCGTCAAGATCAAGGTGGACACGTATGGCGGGCGCAAGTGGAATGGTCACGTTACCAGCATAGGCGGTGCTACTGGAGCCAAATACAGCTTGCTGCCGCCGGAAAACGCCACGGGAAACTATGTGAAGGTAGTACAACGTATTCCAGTGCGCATCGACTTTGATGGCAACGATCAGCCTGGCTTCAACAAGGACGGGCTATTGCGTCCAGGTATGTCGGTCGAACCGGATGTAAGAGTGCGTTAACTATTACGGCAGTAGTAGCTTCGCCAGCCATTTTTTTCAATAAATCTCAGCTCTTTTCTGATAGATTCATTACGCTAACCTCTATTGACGACGCTTAGCCCCGTCCTGGAGGGGCTGCGGACTAGCAGTATGAATTTCAATACCCTTCCCAGTCTTGTGGCTCTTGCCGCGCTAGTTGTGGTGTTTCGCGCCATATTGCGACAGAGCACCAGCGAACGGTTACACCTTTGGCTGTCGGGATGGATACTGGTTCTCCTGCATTTCGTGGCGCAGTTTGTGGACGTTGGCCAGGGGACATGGGACCGGGTTGCAAGCACTGTTAGCCTCAATGCACTGGAGTTGGCCGGCGTGGCTTTCTTGATTTCGGTCTCCAGTGCTGCGAACACACCCCGCCGTGAACTGCTGCTTGCAGCAGTGATCGCCATTCCGGCGATGACTTTCACCGATGCTGCGATTTGGGACGTACACGCCCACGCTTTCTATTACGTAGTAATCGCGATCGCGTTTGCGGGCGCGATGTTTGTGATATGGAATTTCTACCGAAAGATCACAACCTATGTAGCCTGTCTGTCGATCGCCTGCCTGGGTGTTTGCTCGGCAATTGCCTGGACGGTAAGCCGCGGCAATTTTGAACTGGGCATCATCTTTCTTCTTGCCGCGCTCAACTTCATTGTTGCCACTTTATTTTGGAGGCATTTTCATCGCGCAACTGTGGGTGTCCTGACCACGGTCGCCGGCTTCGCGGTCTGGGGCGTTGTTTTCCCTACTGGAATGTGGCTGGCTGCCTTTGCGCCTGCCCTGCACGTCGAGTCTGAGGTATGGAACATTCCCAAGTACTTCGTTGCCGTGGGCATGATTCTCATCCTTCTTGAAGACCAGATGGAAAAAAGCGAGTACCTTGCCTATCATGACGAGCTGACCGGGCTGCCAAACCGGCGCCTGCTGGAAGACCGTCTCGAACAGGCTTTGTCGCGCGCCAACCGCAAGGGAAACAAGATTGCCGTTCTGTTGCTCGACCTCGATCATTTTAAGCAAGTGAACGATACCTTTGGGCATCGTATCGGAGACTTGACCCTACAGCAGGTGGTCGCGCGATTGGCCAGCCGGATGCGGACTTCCGACACCCTGGCCCGATCCGGAGGCGATGAGTTCACGGTGGTGAGCGACGTGGCTGACGCAGAGGGCGCACAGGTCCTAGTTTCCAATCTCGAAATGGCGTTCACTGTTCCTTTCAAGCTGGAAGGCAAGTTGATCCATACCGGCCTCAGCATCGGGCTGGCGTTATATCCGGAAGACGGCCGGACCCCGGACCAGCTTTACGCAGCCGCCGACCAGGCCATGTACGTCTCCAAGCGCGCCAGCCGCTCAGCGGAAGGGCTAAACCCTTTGACCCACTTCAAAATGTAGCTTCTGCTGCTCCACAATCTTCGCTATTCCTCTACCGGCTTCCAGCTCTTGTCCGGATTAAACTCGGTCATAGCCGCCGCGAGGTCGCCAGTTGTGTTGCCTAGGTCCTTCTCGTACACCAGGCCATTCTGGTTGATGAGGAAGGTCATGATGCCGGAATCGCCGTACTTCGCCGGATAAGCGATGACAGCAAATCCGCCGGTCATCTTCCCGTTGACGACGTAGTTCTTAGCGCCGCCCTTGGCGTCCGATCCTTGCTGGTCCAACATGCGGAAGTAGTAGCCGTGGAAGGGCTGGTAGGAATCGGGCTTCAGCTTGTATCCTTCGCTGCTGGCGAAGGCCACCAGCGGACCCAGCGGGCTCTTGGGCTGGCCTTCAGCCGCTGCCCAGTACAATCCGTTCTGTTTGCCTTCCTCGCTGATGAACTTCTGGGCGTACTGTTTCACCCCGTCGTGATGCTGGGAAAAGTATTGCGCCTGGGCATCGGCCACCGCCGCGCAAACATCGATCGCGGCCATTTCGTTTCTGCCGATCCGGCGAGCGATAATTTCCTCCTTTCCTGCCGGGGTGTCGAAATACCACTGCCCAGCGGCATTCTTTTTCAGCGGGATGGGGAAGGTCTTGTTGTCAGTCCCGGTCAATAGCAACTCGCTGGTATCGTCAAGCTTTCGCCAGCGATGCATGGCGTCATAGTCGGAAACGAATCCCGCGAAGGCCTCTTTGTCAGCCTGGACGTCGCCCGAGTAAATCAAGTCTTTCGAGTTTGGACCGAAGATCGCGAGCATCTCGTCCCGGTTGTCCGACTTCGCGGCGTCTACCAGCGTTTTGCCGGCATCGTCGGGGGACGCGAAGGTCTTCTGCACGGCCTGGGTCTGGTTTTCGACTGGTTTTTCCTGCTTGTTGCAGGAGGCGAGGGAGATGACGAGTACAAGCAGCGCGAAGAACACTCCGTAGCGTGAAATCCTGACCCTAGTCAGCGACATTCCAATCCTCCGAGGAACTCACTATTTTTTACTGGATAATGGTCTAACGACTCAGAATTACCTGCGTCCGCCGCCGCCGCGGAAACCGCCACCGCCGCCCCAGCCTCCGCCGCCACCGCGGCTCGCCCAGCCACGCGAACTGGCGGAACGATTGGCCCAACCGCCATTACCGAAGCTCGATCCGGAGTGGTTTCCGTAGCCACTGAAGGCGGTGGCCCGGCTGCCGGTGTCCTGCGATCCCCATCCGCGGGCGGCATCGGAGCTGCCCCATCCCGACTTGTCCATGGAATTGGAGGCGGTCGTGTCGCCACGGTTCACGTTCACGGTGTTGCCGCTCACGTTGGTGTTGTGGCTGTAGTTATTAGCGTGATAGCCGCTGCTGTTGTATCCGTTGTTATAGTTCGGATGGTAGTTGTTGTAACCGTTGGGGTGGTCGTAGTTGTAAGGATGGTAGCCATTGTTGTAGTAGCCGCCATGCCACGCGGCGTTTCCATAGTAAGGGTGGTTCCCGTAGTACACTCCTCCGTGATACCAGTTGCAGTTCCAACTGCTGTATCCCCAGCCGCAGCAGCCTCCGCTCATCATCGCGCCGACCGCCATTCCAGCGCCAAATGAAAGCAGGCCGGTCGCCACCACGTCGGCCGTACTGTAGGTAGGAGCCACATACGCAGGGACCACATATGGCGTGCCGTAAATGACGGCGGGGTTGTACTCGGGAACATACACGACTTGAGGATTGGTTGGCTGGATGACGATGGTCTGCGGCGTCTGCTGCACCACTGTGATCTGCGAACCCGACTTGAGATTGCCTGCGGCCTTGGCTTGGGCGCGCAAGGTCTGGACGGCGGCCATCACGTCGGCAGACTGGTTGTGATACGCCTCGCCCAGTTGCGACGTCCACGAGAGGTTCTGTGCCATGTTGTTCAGCACCGAGGGGAATTGGGTGAGTGCCTTGACGCTGGGGTCCCACGACTGCTTGTTAACCGCTTGCATCAGGGCGTTACCAGTCAGGTCCTTGTTCTGTTGCAACCAGTAGTTGGCGACCGCGATCTGGTCAGGGTAAGTTGCGCCGCTCAGCACCTGCGCCACCAGCGCGTCCGGATACAAGGCGATGGGCGCCACCAGGGCCTGCAACTCTGCGGCGGTCAAAGGCGCGCCTTGTCCCGAGTATTCCGGGGACGCTGGCGCGGCGGGCTGCTGCTGATACATCATCACAGCGCCCGCTTGGGGCATTGTCGCCAGAACCAAGAGCAAACTTAGCAAGCATGGCAAGACCTTCTCATTCACGGTCGGGATCATCGTCGTCTCTCCTCCGTACATTCTGGCCCTTCGCCCTCGGCAATGGCAACTGACCGTTGGTAATGAGTACATTTACCTTTTACTTTTTCGGCATTGAATGTTATCTAGCTGGTAACTCCCCCTCCCCCCTCCCTGTTCTTTAGAATCATGCGATTACAAACTTTTTCCCGGCAAATGATTGAGCCCCAAAGGCTTATAAGCAACTGCTTTGTTTGCGTCACTTACGGCCGTTCTTTGGGCTTACTCCCAAGCCTTGCCACGATCCACCGGCAGTTTGCATCCACCGCCCGCTGGCTACTCTTAAAGACGACAGCCCTCGAACAGGCCAGTATTGTCCTCTTACGTAGCGTAGCGACACGAAACCTCTGGTCGCCAGTGTACCGCTCTGCCGGACGATGTCAAGTTACTAAAGTACATGTACCGCCATTAAGGTGGCATGAGGAGAGCAAGCTGCGCGAATTGTCCTTTGCCCAGATTGACGTCCGGAAGGTGTAGACGGATTTCCCTCCGGGGCTAAAGCCCGCCTTCGCGGATGCCACGATCGGCACGGCTGAAGCCGTGCCCTTGCAAAGCGAGAGCTGGACTACATTAACTGTGAAACCGCTATAGCCTGGCCGGCAAACCGTCTGCGATCAGCGCATTAGACCGTAATCTGAAATTAAGTTGACCTGTCCCTAAGGGAGCGCAATAGTGGGCACGCGCCGATCAGGCACATCTGATGTGTATCGGGCCCTCAAACACATCTGGGAGGCTCCGGCAACGCGGGCAGGCATCAAGGAGAATCACCATGACAGGTCAAGAGCAAAGTGCAGCTTCGGTTTTCGGCATCAGCTTGCGAACGGTAACTATTGCGGGTGTCCTGTTGTTCCTGTTCGCCACGATCAACGTCACTGCCCCCGTGATGCAAGCGCAGACGTTCGCTGTGCTTTTCAACTTCACCGGCGACGGCGCGAACGGCGCTCCCTACATGCCTTACAACGGTTTGGCGATAACCGCCGGGGGCACTCTTTACGGGACCACTTTGCGGGGAGGAACCTACGAAAATGGGACTGCCTTCCGGTTGAAGCGCGCCGGATCGGGTTGGTTGCTGAACGTGCTCTACAGCTTCCAGGGAGGCAGTGATGGAGTCAAGCCCGGTTCGGGCGTCACCATTGGTCCTGGAGGCGTTCTTTATGGCACCACGGAAGCGGGGGGCGATCTGTCATGCGGCATTGCCGGCGGTTGCGGTACGGTTTACAGCCTGCGGCCGTTAGCGCAAGCAGTCGCCAACGCAGAATCGCCTTGGACGGAGACCGTGCTGTATCGCTTCCAGGGAGGCACGGATGGGGCAATACCGAAATATGGGAGCCTGGTCTTTGACTCCGGCGGCAACTTCTATGGCACAACCCAATACGGTGGTATCGCGGGGTGCGGGGGCTCCGGCTGCGGAACCGTTTATGAACTTTCCCCGACAGGAAACAGCTGGGCGGAAAGCGTTCTGCACAGCTTCAATCCCGATACCGATGGATCGCGGCCGCTGGGCGGGATTATCCGCGACCAGTACAACGATCTGTACGGGGTGACCTCTGTGGGAACAGAAACTTTTTTCACCCTCCAGCCGAACGGCGGTAACACCTGGGATTATTACAACGTGCAGCAGTTCACGAATGTTGTTGGATGTAATGTCGATACCAGTCTGCTGCTTGACCCAAACACGTTCAATTTCTACGGGGTGGCACAAGGGTGCGGGCCGAGCGGATCAGGCGCCGGCGGCACGGTGTTCAATTGGTTTTATGGATTCAACCCGGCGGTTTACGATTTCGGCTTCACCAGGTCGCCTGTTACTGCGCCTGAAGGCCCGCTGATTGAGGATGCGGCAGGCAATCTTTATGGCGTCTCCTTCAATGGTGGCGCTTACCAGCAGGGTGCAGTGTACAAGCTGACGTATTCGCGCAACTGGGTCTACACCGATCTCTACGATTTCACGGGCGGCAGCGATGGTGCAGGTCCGGTCGGCAACCTGGTGATGGACGCCAACGGCAATCTTTACGGAGTGACAACCGGCGGAGGCTCGAAATCGGGCGGTGTGATATTCGAGATCGCGCCGAACTGAATGCCGGGTGGAAATAGCGTGAGCGTGGATCGCTTGCTTCAGGCCCCTGCCTGGCGCTCCAGCATGCGGCGTTTCAGGGTCTCGTAGATGGGCTCGCTGCCGAGCAGCATGGCAACCACCATGGCAACCAGGGAAGCCACAAGCAATCCCAGGGTCAGGTCGCCGCGGCCAGTCATCTCGACCGTAAGTACGATACCGGTAAGCGGTGCGCGCACAGTGGCCGAGAACAGCGCAGCCATTCCCACTACCGCACAAGCGACCGTGGTGATGCCCGAGGTGGGAAGGAAGTGAAGCAACACCAATCCGAAGAGCGCGCCGCCGGAGGCCCCCAGCACCAGTAAGGGAGCGAAAAGTCCTCCGGGGGTTCCCGCAGCATACGACCAGGGGCCGAGGACAAAGCGCAGCAGGAAGATCGCCGTAAGGGCGAGGATGGTGCCGTGGCCGGAGAGGATGGACTGCGTCAAGTTATCGCCGCCTCCGACGATGGTGGGAGCAAACCACGCAACGAGCCCGACGGTCGCGCCGATACAAGCCGCGGGGAGGACAATCGAGCGTTGGGAGAAGCGGTCGGCAATGCGGAGCAGCGCGATAATCGTGGTGTTGTAAAGCGCACCGGCCGCACCCAGCAAGACCCCGAGCACGAGAAAGGGCCAGGCCTGCCAGACTGCTGTCAGGCTCACCTGCCGCACGATGAAGTCCAGTCGATTGCCCAGCATCAGGCGCACGATCCACACCGCGCACGATGCGGCCGCCAGGGTGGCAACCAGCAGCCAGGGGGTAAAGTTCGAGGTCAGCTCCTCGAACACAAAGAGGGACCCGCCGATGGGAGCGTTAAAGGCAACCGCCAGACCCGCGCCCGCGCCAGCCGCGTCGACGACCCTGATGTCGTCGTCCTGTTTCAGCAGAAAGCGCGAGACCAGCGAAGCCAGCGAGGCACCCATCTGAACCACCGGGCCCTCGCGGCCGAGCGCCAAGCCGGAGCCGATGGCGATGATGCCGCCGAAAAACTTGACGGGCAAGATGGAATGACGGGCGGGTTTGACTTCGCCACTGAAAACAGCTTCCACGCGCTGCACACCGCTGCCTTCGGCTTCGGGAGAAAAGCGGGCCACCATCAGGCGCGCGACGGCTGCGCCGAGAAGGCCGAGTGCGATGGGCGCCAGCCACCCGATGTAGGGCCACCTGTGCGCCCAGAGGATCAGCGCATAGCGCCGGTGGTCGGCGGCAATCAGGAAAAAGCGGAAGCCGCCGCCCACGATGCCGATCAGAAGCCCGGTGAGCAGGCTGGCGAGCGAAATCCGGATTACACGGGAAGTGAGGAACATGCAGTAGTCAGTAGTCAGTAGTCAGTAGCCAGTAGCCAGTGCCCTGTCAGATGTCTCTTTCGAGGGAAGCAATGAGACCGTTCAGGATTTTTCCCACTTCCGCAGAGCGCTGCAGGATTTGGCCCGCAGACTCTGGGCTGACATAGCGCAACCGTTCGGCGATCATGATTTGGGTCTCCAATTCCATCAACGAGCCGGTTGCTTGTCGCAGGAAGTGCCTGAACTCCGCTCTTCCACGACGACCCTGCCCTTCGGCAATATTGCTGGGGACAGAGACAGCCGCTCTGCGGAGTTGTGAAACCAATCCGTAGATCTCTTCCTTTGGAAACGCGGCGGTGATTTGATACACCGCAGTCACAAGATCCATAGCCTTCTGCCAGGCTGTGAGATCTCGATACGATTTGTTCATCTCGCCCCAAGCGGTGTCGCGAAAGCAGTGGTGCGCAGCCCGTAGACTCCCGTGCCGCCCAGCCGATAGTGTGCCGCCAACTGACAACTGGCTACTGGCTACTGCTACTTCTGGTCCCAGCCTCCGCCCAGCGCCTGGTAGAGCTGCACGTAGTTCTGCAACTCGCTGTACCAGGCCTGTTCCAGGGCCAGCGCAGAAGTAAAGTACTGCTGCTCGTAATACTGCACCTCGAGAAAGCTGGTGACGCCTCCCTGGAAGCGGACGTTGGCCAGGTCCGCCATCTGTTTGTAGGTGTTGGTCTGCTGCTCAATCTTCATGCGATATTGCCGCGATTGGTCGTAGCCCACAAGGCTGTTGGAAACGTCACCGAAGGCTTGCAGCACGGTTTGCTTGTAGATCAACTCCGATTCGTCGCGTTGCGCCCAGGCCAATCGGTAGTTCGACCTGATCCTGCCTCCCTGGAAGATAGGCTGCACTGCCTGCCCGCCCAGTGACCAAAAGGTCGCCGGACCTTGCAGGAAACTCGAGATAGCGGTGCTTTGCGCACCGAAGAGGCCAGTGAGCGAGATCTGCGGAAAGAAAGCCGCCTTGGCCACGCCTACGTTGGCATTGGCCGCGACCAGGTTCTCCTCCGAGCGGCGAACATCGGGCCGGCGCTGCAGAAGTGCCGAAGGCAAGCCGGGCGGCACCTCGGGCAGGTGCGGCTGGCTTACCAGAGTGAGTCCGCGCGCGATCGGCCCCGGGTTCCGGCCCAGCAGGATGCTGATGTTGTTCTCGGTTTGCGCGATCCCCTGGGTCAGGCTGATGACCTCGGCCTCCGCCTGTTGCACCAGGGTCTCCGCCTGATATACGTCGGTGATTGCGGATTCCCCGCCATGAAACTTGATGTTGTTAAGTTTCAGGATTTCCTGGTCAGCTTTGACGGTGTCTTGCGAGTATCCCAATTGCGCGTCGAGTTGTCGCAGCAGGAAATAATTGCTCGCCACCGAGGAAATCAACGTGATCTGCACCACTTCCTGTCCATATTGGGTCGCCAGAAGCGAAGCCCGCGCAGACTCGGTGGCCCTGCGATATTGTCCCCAGAAGTCCACGATGTAGGAGAGCGAGATTTGCGCAATATCGAAAGTGGGTGCTTTTTTTCCATAAAACTGGTAATTGCGCTCGTTGGTGATGCCGAAGCCGCCGTTCACCTGGGGAAACTGATTGGCGCGCGTGATGCCTAGATTCGCATTGGCTTCCAGCACACGGGTGGCCGCAATCCTCATGTCGTAGTTATTGGCCAGCGCTTCCTTGATGAGCGCCTGCAGCGTCTCATCCTGGAAGACGGTCCACCACTTCATCTCGCCGAACTGCTCACCGGCGGGTTGCGGAGCGGGCGCACTGCGGTACTGGTCGGGAATGTTGAGCGTGGGACGCTTGTAGTTGGGACCGACTTTGCACGCGCACACAGCGAGCAGCAGGACAGCGGCAGAGAGTGTCTTCAGCTTAATCATCGCCTGCTCCCTCCGGGACCGGCCCACCCGTCTGCTGGTGCGGCTCTTCTTTTTTCTTTCCCCCAATCCATATGCCAAAACGCTCCACAACGTCGAAGCTGACGGGAATAAAGAAGACGGCAAGCAGGGTGGCTGCGAGCATGCCGCCGATCACGACGGTGCCTAGTACCTGGCGGGAGATAGCGCCGGCGCCCGTGGCTGTCCACAGCGGCACGCAACCGAGAATGAAAGCAAAGGCGGTCATCAGGATAGGCCGCAGCCTCAGCCTTGCCCCGGTGAGAGAGGCGTCGATAAGGGTTGCACCCTTGTCGTACTCCATCTTGGCAAACTCAACGATCAGGATGGCGTTCTTGGCGGACAGGCCGATAAGCATGACCAGTCCGATCTGGGCATAAACGTCGTTATCGAGCCGGCGGAAGTAGAGCGCGACGAAGGCGCCGAATACCGCGATGGGCACGCCCAGCAGTACGCTGAAGGGCAGCGTCCAGCTTTCGTACTGCGCCGCCATGATGAGGAAGACCACGAAGAACGCGAGGCTGAAGATGGTGGCCGGGGAGACGCCCTGCGCCGCCTTCTGCTCCTGGTACGACATGCCGCTGTAGTCGAAGCCCATCTGGCTGGGCATGGTTTTGTGGAAGACGTCCTCCAGCGCAGCCATGGCCTGTCCGGAACTGTAGCCGGGCGCCGCCGAGGCGTTGATCTGCGTGCAGTTGAACAGGTTGTATCGCATGACGAACTCAGCACCGCTGCGCGGGTACGTGCTGGTCAAGGTGCTTAGCGGGACCATGTCTCCGGATGCGTTGCGGACGTAGAACTTGCCCAGGTTCGATGCTTGGGTGCGGAAATCTCCGTCGGCCTGGACGTACACCTGCCATTGCAGGCCAAAACGATTGAAGTAGTTGATGAGCGCGCCGCCCATGAACGTCTGAATGGTGTCGTACAGATTGCTCAGCTGGATCTGCTGGGTCATGACCTTGGCGTTGTCAACCTTAACTCCGACCTGGGGAACCCCAAACAGGGCGGTGGTCATGACGCCGCTGAGCTCTGGACGCTTGCGGGCTTCGGCCATAAAAATCTGCGTGTTCCTGGCCAGAAAGTCGATGCCGCTGCCGGAACGGTCTTCCAGAATGAAGGTGGCGCCACCGGACGTTCCGACGCCCGGAATAGCGGGCGGGGGAAAGGAGAAAGCAATTCCGGATGAGACCTGAGACAAGGCCTTCTGCAGGTGAGCCTTGATTCCTGCGTAGCTGGTCTCAGGAGTCTTGCGCTCGCTCCATTCCTTGAATGAGATAAAGAAGAAGGAACTGTACGTGGCGTTGACGCCGCTCAACATGCTGTATCCCATGACCGAGCTCACGTACTCGACGCCAGGGGTGTCGAGAATGATCTTTTCGACTTGTCTGGCCGCCTCAGAGGAACGCTGTAGCGAGGAGGCGTCGGGCAGTTGCAACCCGGCATAGACGTAGCCCTGGTCTTCGTCGGGGAGAAAGCTGCCGGGGATCTTCTTGCCGAAGAAGCCGGCGGCCAAAACCAGCAAGCCGAGCAGCAGGAAGGCAAAGCCAGCTTTGCGTATCAAGTGATGACAGGCGCCAACATACCCGTCGGTGGCTTTGCCGAAGACGCGATTAAACCAGCGGAAAAACGCGCCCAGCGGTCCCCGGGTCTCCTTCTTAGGACGCAGCAGCATGGCGGAGAGCGCGGGACTGAGGGTCAGGGCGTTAAACGCCGAGAACAGCACGGAGATCGCAATGGTGACAGCAAACTGCTGGTAGAGCTGCCCGGTGATGCCAGGAACAAACGCGGTCGGGATAAAAACCGCGGCCAGGATCAGCGCGATGGCGATGACCGGCCCAGAAACCTCCTCCATCGCCCTGATGGTGGCATCATGCGGCGTCATGCCTCCCTCGATGTGGTGTTCGACCGCTTCCACCACGACGATCGCATCATCCACCACCAGCCCGATAGCCAGCACCAGTCCGAAAAGCGACAGAGTGTTGATGGAGAACCCCAGCATGGGGAAGACAACGAAGGTCCCAATCAGCGAGACCGGCACGGCGAGTAGCGGGATCAGCGTGGCCCTGAACCCCTGGAGAAATATGTAAACCACCAGAATGACCAGGAGCAAAGCCTCAGCCAGCGTTTTGTAGATTTCGTGGATGCCTTCGCTGACCGCCAGCGTGGTGTCGAGCGCAGTAATGTAGTTCAGACCTTGGGGAAATCGCCCTTTGGCCTCTTCCATCATCTTGAGCACGGCATCCCGGCTTTGCAGCGCGTTGCTGCCGGGCGTGAGGTAGAGGGCTATAAGCGCGGCGGGCTGGGCAGGCTTGTTCTCCCCCGCGGTTCCCAACCGCGCGGTATAGGAATAATATTGCGATCCCAGGTCGACGCGGGCCACATCCTTAAGGCGCAGGATGGATCCGTCGGGCTGGGCGCGGACGACAATCTGGTCGAAATCCTGAGGCAGAGGAAGTCGTCCGGGAGCACGCACGTTGTAGGTAAACTGCTGCCCTGATGGAACGGGCTCGCCTCCCACCTGGCCCGCGGGATTGACCCGGTTCTGGGCTTGGACCGCGTTGATGATGTCCGGCACGGTCACACTCAGACTGGCCAGCCGGTCAGGATTTACCCAGATGCGCATGGCGTAGGGGCCGGCGCCGAATATTTGCACTTGCCCAACACCCGGGAGACGGGTCAGCGCGTATTGCAAATTGATGGTTGCATAATTGGCCAGGAAGACCTGGTCGTAGGCGCCGTTTGGAGAATAAAGGTCGAGCAGCATGAAAGGCGCGGTCGTGCCCGGTTGCACGATCACTCCTTGCTGGATCACCTGACTGGGCAGTTGTGAGTTGGCCTGCCCGGTGCGCATCTGCGCCAGGATCTGATCGGTGTTGATATTGGTCCCGAGCTGGAAATCTACGTACAGCGACATTCCTCCACCAGAGCTGGCGCTCAGCGAATACATGTAGTTCATGCCGCTGACGCCGGACATCTGCTGCTCAATTGGAGTTGCGACCGATTCCGCAATCGTTTGCGCATCGGCGCCGGGGTAGGTGGCCTTCACCTGGATCATGGGGTCGGCGATATTGGGGAACTGCGCCGTCGGCAGGCTGAGCATCGCGACCACGCCGACCAGCACCATCAGAATTGCAATCACGATGGCGACGATGGGCCGATTAATGAAGAATTTCGACATGGTCAGTTGCTCCCTGCCGCCGCTGTCGCCGGTACGTACGGCTTGGGAATGACTGGAATGCCTTCCTTGGCCAACTCGGGCGCCGCCGCCGCAAACTGCTGGACCTTCAGGATGCCTTCGACCACAACCTTCTCGCCCGGCTTCAGACCCTCGCTGACAATCCAGTTGGGGCCCACCCGCTCGCCCATCTTGACGGGACGAAACATGGCCTTGTTGTCAGGGGTGAGGACGATGAGCTGGTATTGCGACTGCACCTCGATGACGGCCGGTTGCGGCACCAGCAGCGCGTTCTTGTTGTCGCCGGTCTGGAGGCGCACCCGGCCAAAACCGCCGGGGCGAAGCACTGCGTCGGGGTTGGGAAATTCCGCGGCCATCTGGATGGTGCCGGTCTGGGTACCCACCTGGCGATTCACATAAATGACGTAGCCCGTGGATGGGAATGGTTCGTCGTTTGACTGGATGAATTCGACCGGCATTTGCTGCAGTGCGCTCCGGCTGACCTTGCCGGTGATGAGTCGCGTAATCTTGGGAGCGAAGTCGAGAAAAAGGCCCTCGCTAACGTTGAAGTAGGCCCAGATCGGATTCACCTGAGAGACAGTGGTCATCTTCGTGGTCGTACCCACCAGGTCGCCGACTTGGGAGTTCGACACTCCGGCGATGCCGTCGATCGGGGAGTAGACCTTGGTCCAGGCAAGGTTTAACTCCGCATTTGCCAATGCGGCCTTGGCTGCCTGCACTTCGGCTTTGTTGGCAGCCTGATTGGCGAGGTCGGTATCGAGCTGCTTTTGTGGGATTGCGTTCTGCGCGGCCAGCGGAGTGTCGCGCTCCACGTCAGCCGTAAACCTCTCCAGATTCGCTTGCGCCACGGCCACCTGTGCCTTGGCGTGTTCGACGGCGGCTTCGTACTGCCGGGGGTCGAGCTCGAAAAGAAGCTGCCCCTTTTTCACGAAGTAGCCATTCTGGTAGTCCTGCCTGAGCAGGTAGCCCTGTACCTTGGGCGTGATCTCGGCATTCACTGGGCCGTTGAGTTGCGCCACCCATTCGTTAAAGACGGGCACGTCTTGCTGCAGAACCTCGGCGACCAGGACCTCGGGAGGACCGGGCTTGGGCTTCTCTTCCTTTTTTTCGCAGCCGGCGAGCAGGAGCAAGGCAAAGCTGAATAAAAGCAGAACGATTGCGTTCCGTTGGTGCCGGCAGCCGGGCAGCGCCGGCTGTTTCTGTGGACTTGCGTTCCTTCGTTTTGGCCCACAGCCCCGTAGCTCAGGTCTGGTTCGCATCAACATTCTCCTAGCGATTCACTCGTGAGGTCGTGCGACTGATATTTTTGATTGCAAGGATTCTATCTCTTTTAGTCCACAATGCGGTCGGTTGTCACCTAGTAAGTTTGCCAGTGTGTGTCCACGCGGGGCGAGGGAATCAGATAATATCAAAGTCGGTTCTTGCCGTGAAACCGCTATGGCACTCTATCTGGTAACTGGCATCGCGGGTTTTATCGGGTCGTCGATCGCCCGCGAATTGGTCCGCCGCGGGGAATTGGTGCGCGGCATCGATAACTTCAGCACCGGAAAACCGGAGAATCTTGCGGCCTTCCGCTCGCGCCTCGACTTCCGCGAGATCGACTTGCTCGATTTGTCCGCCGTTTCCGACGCTTGCCGGGGTGTCGACTACGTGTTTCATCAAGCCGCTATTCCCTCGGTGCCGCGGTCAGTCGCCGACCCCATCGCGACCAACCGGGCCAACATCGATGGCACCCTTAACCTGCTGGTGGCGGCCCGCGACGCCAAGGTAAAGCGGGTGGTGTACGCGTCTTCTTCCTCGCTCTACGGCGATACGCCGACGTTGCCCAAGCGCGAAGACATGATCCCCAATCCGATTTCGCCCTACGCCGTTTCCAAACTGACGGGCGAATATTACATGACTTCGTTTTATCGCGTGTACGGACTGGAAACCGTCTCGTTGCGCTACTTCAACGTTTTCGGCCCATATCAGGATCCAGGGTCAATGTACTCCGGCGTGATGGCACTCTTCATAAGCAAGATGCTGGCGGGAGAGCAGCCGACCATCCACGGCGATGGCGAGCAGAGCCGCGATTTCACCTACATTGACAACACCGTCCACGCCAACCTGCTGGCCTGCCACGCTCCCGCTGCGGGGGCGGCTGGGAAGACCTTTAACGTGGCCACACAGAGACGGGTTTCGTTGAACGAGACTTATTCCTTGCTACAGTCTCTGACGGGTTACGCTGGCGCGGCGAAGCACGGTCCCGAGCGGGCTGGCGACATCAAACATTCTCTCGCGGATATCGGTCTGGCAGAGAAGTACCTGGGCTACAAGCCAACGGTCGATTTTGAGGAAGGACTGAAGCGCACGGTGGCCTGGTACCGCGAGCAGGCGGTAGCCAAGACAGTGAGCGCGTAGCGCGGTCTGTTCCTACCGAAACATCCGCAAATCAAATCCAAAGGGCTGGGCCTTCTGCACTTTGAGCTTGCGAAAGTCTGCGTGCGCCGGATTCAATAGCACGTTCCACTCGCCGATGACTGCTGCTGACGGCACATACAACGCGACAGTCTTGTGCGCGCGAATCCACTCGTCCCCGAAGTGGCGAAGCGTTTCGCCTCGCGCCTGGTGCCAGTGGGCGGGCAGAGCCTTCACGTCCATGCGTTCGGTGGCGATGCTGTCAGGCAATTCGGCTGGAATAGAAACCAGATCGTCGGGCAGGAACTTTGGTTCCAGGTTCACGAAACTCTCGACGGCGGCAAGCGCCAGCGAGGTCGAGGCGTAGATCACATGCAAGCCTTTGCTGTTCCAGCGTCCGCCGTACAGCCGGGCGCCTTCGCCCGAGTAAGCTTCGGCCGCATAGCGGGCACGGCAGATTCGCCAGAGCCGCATCAGCTATAGACGCCGTAAGCGATGCGCCCTAGAACATCTTCGACTTCACGGGCGCCGAGATCGGTGTCGAGTTGATCGAGTGGCCGTTCGCCACCCAGGGCGCGGTTCGGCGTTCGCAGCCATTCCACGGCTTTTTCTTCGTTGCCGATCATCTCCACCGCAGTCGTATAGACCCGCGCCAGACGCACGGTGCGGTCCGACTCGGCCGCGCTCAGCCGCGAGTGCGCGCTCAGCCGGCGAGTCAGCGTCCGTTGCGGAATGCCAAGTTTCCTGGAGAGCGCGGCGTTGCGGAGATCGAGCTTTTCTGCAAGCGCCGTCACCGAGCCGGCAGGCAGCCCCTCGCGCACCAACTCAGCCAGGTCCGACGAACTCCTGACCGCGCGGCCCAGGACCTTTTTCCCGCCCAGAACCTCGGCAATGTTGTGCGATGTCATGGTTGGCCTCTTGGCTATATAGAATACGCCATTTGGCTATCCTTTTACAAGGCGAACCGTGTCTGGAAATGGCGAAGATCCTACACTCCGGCAGCCAGCCACGCCAGATATTGCTCGCTTCCGCCTTCGATAGCCAGTTCCACGCGCTCGGGTAACTCGTAAGGATGCAGCGCCTCGAAGGCCGCCTGCAACTGCGCCGCACGTTCGGCTGTGGTCTTGATCAGCAGCAGATATTCCTCCTCGTTTTCGATGCGATCCTTCCAGCGGTACACGGAGCGTACAGGTCCAACAATATTGACGCAGGCGGCCTCGCGGCGCTCCACCAGTTGCAGAGCAAGCTTCTCCGCCAGTTCTTTCGAGCCGATTGTGGTCAGCACAATGCGCGCATTCGCCATTTTCGCCCTCCCGGCAGTCAGAGCATAGTGAACCATTTCCATTGCTCCAGCACGATCCACTTGTTCCTCTTCCCGATGTCAAACTTGATTCCTCCTCACCCCCTTTCGCCAGCCCTTCGCTTGACGGGAAAGGCGAAGCACATTCCACTGAAGATTGGAGAGAATGCCGTAGGGTCACGCAGTATGCCTTTGAATCTTCGAGTACAGCTTTAACTATGTTTTCCATTCGAATCGCCGGGGGATGGTTATTCGCCATGCGCCGTGTAGCGGCGACCATTGGCATTGGCCTACTGGCGGTCCTTATCGGATACAAGGTGGTCTTCGGCGCCAACGGCATGAAAGTCTGGCAAGCGAAGCGCGCGGAAGCGGAAAAGCTGCAGCACGAGATTGTTGCCGACGGCGCGAGGCACGAGCAACTGCAGCATCAAGTCGACCTGTTGCAGCGGGGCGATCCCAGCACCATCGAAAAGGAAGCGCGCGAGCGCCTGGGCTTTGTAAGGCCTGGAGAACACGTCCTCTACGAACAGGAACCCAAGCCCGATCCCAGGCAATTCGCCGAGAACTCCAGCCCGAAGTCGGACCGGCCCTGAGGCAATTGTGCAGGGCTTTTCGCCTTGCCGCAGCCGCAGCACAATGCCCAGCGTTTTGTAATCAACGGCGACCGCAAAATCAACGCTGTCGAAGCCATAGAGTCGCGTCAGCCGCCCGGCACTCGCGGGCGAACGCATCGTGCGAACGGATCGTTTTGTTCCCGCAAACTACGATTCCGGAATAAACTTGTCGGCGAGCAATCCGGTTGCGACAATTGCGTCGTACTTCAATCGGGATGGGCCGAGTTCAGAGAGCGCCTTCGGGGGATGCGCCCTCTTTAAGAGCGGCCTCGGTGCTGGCCGCCCGGGTCTCGCGGTCCGTCCCGCTACTTTGTAAAACCCGGCCACCCGAGCGGCGGCCATTCCAAGGAGGTTCGACGATGACGAAACGAGTTCTGTTGATAGTCGGACTGTATCTCATGAGCGTGACCATGCTGGCGGCCGCGAAAGACATGACTTGGGACGGCTGGATCAGCGATTCCAAATGCGGCGCCAAAGGCGCCAACGCTTCCCACGCGGCATGTGCCAAAAAGTGTGTCGAGGCGGGAGAGAAGCCGGTACTAGTCACCGATAAGGGCCAGAAGGTTGTCGGCATCGACAATCCCGACTCTGTGATGGACCATCTCGGCCATCACGTGCAAGTGACGGGCAAGATGGACGACAAGGGCATGCTGCACGTGGACAAGGTGTCCATGCTCTCACAATAAGGGCAGTACGGGCGGTTCCATGAACGATATGCACTGAGTTGGGTTCACGGGAAAACCACGGGAAAACTAAACGAAAACGGGCGGCCGCGAGCCGCCCTTTCTTACAGCACAAAGCGGTGACAATCTCTTCTACCGAACGACCCCTTCCAGCGGAGAACTAGCTGTAGCGTAGAGCTTCTTGGGCATGCGGCCTGCGAGATACGCTTGACGGCCTGCGAGCACAGCATTCTTCATGGCCTCGGCCATCAGCACCGGGTCCTGCGCTCCCGCAATGCCGGTATTCATCAGCACGCCGTCCACGCCAAGCTCCATGGCAATGGTCGCATCCGATGCCGTGCCCACACCTGCATCCACGATAAGCGGCACGTCAGTGATCATCTCGCGCAGAATGCGAATGTTCGCCTGGTTCTGAATGCCCATGCCGCTGCCGATGGGCGCGCCCAGCGGCATCACTGCGCTGGCGCCGGCATCAATCAGCCGCTTAGCCACGACGATGTCGTCCGAAGTGTACGGCAACACGGTGAAGCCTTCTTTCACCAGCACGCGCGTGGCTTCGATGGTAGCCTGCACGTCGGGAAACAGCGTTGCCTGGTCGCCGATGACTTCGACCTTCACCCAATCCGAAAGGCCGACTTCCCTGCCCAGCCGTGCGGTGCGGATGGCGTCATCGGCGGTAAAGCAGCCCGCGGTGTTGGGCAGCAGAAAATATAGTTGAGGATCGATGAAGTCGAGCAGCGACTCCTTGCTGCGATCGAGATTGACGCGGCGCACCGCGACGGTGACCATCTCCGCGCCGCTGGCGGCGATGGCGCGCGCTGTCTCCTGCCCAGACTTGTATTTGCCTGTGCCTACGATAAGCCGCGAACGAAAATGCCTGCCTGCAATGATGAAGGAGTCCATAGAGATATTGTAATGAAACACCAACGAGTGCGATGTGACCGGCGACACAGCAGGTGGACGGTCAGCATTCCGCCGTCACCAGTGACTACCCAGCCGCCTTCTCCGCCCGCTTCTTGCGCTGCGTGGGGTGTACAAACCATGCGATCCCGATGCTGACCACATACAGCACGATCATGGGCGCAGCGAAAATGCACATGTTCAGGATGTCAGTTGTAGGCGTGATGATGGCCGCGATGATGAAGATGACCAGAATTGAGTAGCGGAGATTGCGCCACATCCAGCCTGCGGTCAGCAGCCCCATCAGCGACAGGAAGAAGACCAGGATCGGCAACTCGAAGACAATTCCCAGCCCGGCGATGATGGTCAGGAACAGGTCGGTGTACTCCTGAATGGTGATCATCGGTGTGAATTGGGCGCTGAAGGTAATGAGGAAATCGAGGGCCGCGGGATAGACCATCTTGTAGCCGAAGTAGCCGCCCGCCAGAAAGAGGCCGACGGTGCTGAACATGAAGGGCAGCACGTAGCGGCGCTCGTGACGATACAGGCCAGGCGAGATGAATGCCCAAACCTGGTACAGCACTAGCGGCGAAGCCACGAACAATCCCGCCAGCAGCGACACCTTCAAGTACATATTGAAGGGATCGGTGGGGTTCAGATAGACCAGCTTCTGCTCCAGATGATGACTGGCCAGCGCCTGCATGATGGGCTTCTGCATGAGCCCGAAAATCTGCTCGTGATACCACCAGCAGACGCAAAAGCCGCCCACAACGTAGAGCGCACTATAGATGATGCGGCGGCGCAGCTCCTCCAGATGTTCGAGGAAGCTCATGCCGGTCATTTCTTCGGAGGTCCGCTTCTGGGCGGTTTCGAGGACTGGAATCGGCATCGCTTATTCGCTGCCCGTGGGAATCGAGGATGGCTCGGGCTTCAGCTCGGCGGTTGGGCTCGCGCTGGCGTCGACTTGCATCCCGGAAATATCGTCCGAACTGCCGCGGCTCACAATTCCCGGAGCCGGGATAATTGGCGGCTCGGCTGGGTTTTCGGGCGGGAGAATCTTCGGAGTCTCTTCCTGTTTCTTGGCCCGCTCTTCCAGTTCGATATTCATCATCTCGGTTTCGAGCTGGTTCTTGAACTCATTGCTGGCCCGCTTGAAGTCGGCCATGTACTTGCCGAGTTGCCGCGCCAGCCCGGGCAGCCGCTTGGGCCCAACCACCACCAAGGCCAGCAGAAAGATAAAAATCAGCTCCGGCATGCCGAGATTCATGGATTCATCATAATGCGAAGCGGCGGTTTAGGGTATGCACAGCAGATTGGAAGCACTCCCAGTTCGCCGGCGGGCAAAAAAGAGCCCCTCCGATGGACAGGGGCGAGTTGCACATCGGAGGGGTAGCCGTTTTTACACGACCATTCTCAGGGTTGTTACCGCGTCTAAACACACCCGCTTTGACAAAGTTTCGTGCATCGAAAAAATATTTGTGGAATTGAACACGAGGTTTCCCGAGCTCACCGCCACAGCCTTTTTCCCGCCTGCGATCCTCCGATTCCATATCGGGAGTGAAGTTCTTCCCTCCCGAAACGGCTGCTCATGGCGATGAACCATCATGGTTACGGTGGCAGAGCGCCAAAAGTGTGGTAAGTAATCCTAAGGGAGGCTCAGCGGAAGCCGCGTATTTGCTGGTCGAAAGTTCACGACCGTAGCGTCAGCAGTAACGTCCACCGTGAGAGGCAATGAGGTTTTCCGGTGTCAGCGCGAGTTTCCGGTTGAATTCGATCCCGAAAGTCCCGTAGGATGTAGGCCTTCGTGACGGAAAGCAGCAGAACGATGGGCCCTTGGCTGGGGGCCACGGACGATAATTTTTTTTGGGGTTCAAAGGTTTCAATGCTTAAGCGTTCCGCCATTACCTTGTTGCTCAGTTTGCTGGCGCTATGCCCGTGCCCGGGCGCGTCGGCCGCCACAATCGCCACCCAAAACCATAAGCCGCACTCCAAGTCCCACAAGATCACCGAGACCCCGACGGCCCAAAAGAAGATGGCCGGGACGCAGCACAGCAGCAAGACGGTGGCCGCGCGCAGTCATTCCAGCTATCGCACCTCCACGACGATCCGGACAACCACTAAGGCGTCCGGCCATCGCGCGTCCAAACGGCACAGTTACTCTGAGCGTTTCTATGCAAGCTCGTTCGCCGATAACCAGGGGGAAGGCGACATTGTCGCTGGCGAAGACCCAGTCGTTCGGGCCGCGGCGGTGGAAGCGCTGGGCGACATGAACGGCACCATCGTTGCAGTGAACCCGGACAACGGCCGGATTCTGGCGATGGTGAACCAGAAGCTGGCGCTTTCGGCGGGGGCGACGCCCTGCTCCACCATCAAGGTCGCGGTGGCTCTGGCGGCGTTGAGCGAGAACGTGATTACCAAGGACACGCAGGTTCCACTGGGCAAGTATTGGAAGGTCGATTTGACTACGGCCCTCGCCCACTCCAACAACGCCTATTTTGAAGCGGTCGGGCGTAAGCTCGGATTCGAAAAGATCAGCTACTATGACCGCTTGTTCGGCCTGGGAGAACTTGCCGGCTGGAACATCCCGGGCGAGCATCCGGGGACTTTCCCCGACACCGTGCTGGATCCTAAACTCGGCGGCGTGGGCAAGATGTGCTCCTTTGGCGAAAGCATTTCCCTGACCCCGCTGCAACTGGCTGCGCTGATGGCTTCCATCGCCAACGGCGGCACGCTGTATTACTTGCAGCACCCGACGACGCCGGAGGAGATCGCCAATTTCACCCCCAAGGTGAAACGCAAACTAGACATCGGGCCGCTGATCCCGGAGATTTCCGACGGTATGTCAGGGGCGGTCGAATACGGCACCGCTCGCCTGCTGCGCACGAACTTCGTCGAAGAGCCCGTCCTCGGCAAGACCGGAACGTGTTCGAAGGACGGTACCCGGTTTGGGTGGTTCGGTTCGTACGCCAATACTCAATACGGCCGTATCGTGACCGTGGTGTTTCTGGAGGGTGGCCGGCCCACATTCGGCCCCAAAGCGGCAGAGTTGGCTGGCCGCATGTACCGCAACCTGTATGACCACGATTACTTCGCAGCGAAACCGCTTAATGTTCCGGTGCGCACCGCCGCAAGCGTCGTCGGGGCAGCCCAGTAGGCCTTGTCATTTCGCGAACGGCGATGCCGGCTGCGCCTGCAGTTGCTTCAGCGCTTCCTGATACCGCGTCCTGGCCTGCTCGTCCTGCGTCGCGCTCAGCTTGTCCTTGAGCCACCTGAGCATGGCCGCTCGCGAGGGATGCGGGAGACCGTTCTCGGAGTCGGTAATGCGGAGGTCGCCGTTGGTATCGGTGACTGTGTATTCGACGGTTTGCACAGTACCGGGCCCCTCGGGCACGTAACCGGTCACCAAGTTGTAGCTTCCCAGCAGACGGTAACGGACCTTGACGATGTACTTCTCGTGACTGGATTCGGGTTCGGCATCGACTGTATAGCGCGAGATGACGTTGATCTCAGCATATTCGGGATTGTGGCTCCACGAGACCAGGGGCTGGATCTTCGCCCAGCCCGTGTCATCTAGGCGGTCTCCCTCGTAATCGAGACGGCAATACTTGGACACCAACTCATGGATGTCGGCCGACTTGGTGTCCTGCTCGATATGCCCTAAAGGCATTGGCATTGTGCCTTGGGCCGCAAGAAGGCCAACCGCACACATCACGACGGCAACAATAGGCAGGGAACGGCGCAGCATCGGCACCAGCATACGACCCTCAGTAAGGACAAACCCACCCGCAGATTACACCACTCGCCGGGAGGAAAGAAGATTGGCGACAGAGGGGGAGCCCGTTTTCAAGCCTGTTGCTACCCTCTTGCGGTCTTCTGGTCGCTGAATACCTGCCCGTCGCGGATGTGGATGATACGGTGAGCATACTCGGCGATGTCGTGCTCGTGGGTGACCAGGACGATGTTATTACCCTGCTGGTGGAGCCTGTCGAACAGCGCCATGATTTCGACTCCGGTCTGTGAGTCGAGGTTGCCAGTGGGCTCATCGGCCAGGATGATCGACGGATTGTTGACCAGGGCGCGCGCGATGGCGACGCGTTGCCGCTGGCCGCCCGAGAGTTCATTGGGCTTGTGATTCATGCGGTCTCCCATTCCGACCGCAGTGAGCGATTTCTTGGCGCGCTCCAGCCGCTCTTCAGCCGGAATGCCTGCATAAATGAGCGGCAACTCCACATTGTGCAGCGAGGTGGCGCGAGCCAATAGGTTAAAAGTCTGGAAGACGAAGCCGATTTCCTTATTGCGGATGCGAGCCAATTCGTCGTCATCCAGTTCGCTGACCAATTGTCCATTGAGCCAATAATTGCCTTTGCTGGGCGTGTCGAGGCACCCGATCAGGTTCATCAACGTGGATTTGCCCGAGCCCGACGGTCCCATGATGGCAACATACTCGCCGCGTTGAATGCGGATGTTGACGCCGCGCAAAGCATGAACCTGCTGCTCCGAACCCATGTCGTAGGTCTTCCACAGGTCTTCGGTGCAAATGATGCAATTATCGGGAGCGGCCACAGGTTCTTCCTGCAAGCTTGCCAATTGCGTCGCCATCTTTTTCTCCTCAGGGGGTAGCTGGTCCGGGTTCGTCATGAGTGCGGACTGCCTGCCTTCCTGCCTAACCGGCGGTTCAAACGTCAGCTACGATTCTTCCTTCTTGGGGGCAGCCGCGTTATCGATCTTCACGCTGGCTCCGTTGCGCAAGGTCCGGAGAACTTTGTAGCTCCCGGTGACGATCTCGTCGCCTTGCTTCAGCCCCTGTGTTACTTCGATGTCCGTCGTACCGCTGATCCCCGTGGTTACAGGTACGAAGACGGCGTCTTTTTTGTTCGAAATAACGAACACCCCTTGCAG
The DNA here is from genome assembly GCA_963791975.1 of uncultured Acidobacteriaceae bacterium. Taxonomy (GTDB): domain Bacteria; phylum Acidobacteriota; class Terriglobia; order Terriglobales; family Acidobacteriaceae; genus Bog-257. The sequence goes on from CAWBUJ010000003.1 coordinate 950,436, forward strand.
TTCTTCCTTGTCCTTGGGGTTAACCACGGTACCTGCCTGGTCGGCCTTGGCGTTGCCCTTTTTCTCAGGCTCAAGCTCGCCTCGCTGACGAATGGTCAGCGCCTGAATTGGGATTGCCAGAGCAGAGGTGCGGGTCGCAGTCGTGATGCGAGCGGTCGCCGACAGTCCCGGGAGCAGATTGGGTGGGGGATCCTGCAAGGCCACGACGACTTTGAAGTCTTTGGCCTCCTGCCCGCTGGATGTGGCCTGAGCGGTGGAGACCCCGGTGGAGCGCAAAACCGCGTTCCTGCCAATTTCGGTAACTGTGCCCTTGAACGTCTGCTTTGGGATTGCATCGATGGTCACCTCGGCGGGCTGGCCGAGTTGCACGTTGACAATGTCAGTCTCGTCGACTTTCACTTCGGCGGTAATCACTGACATGTCAGCAATTGTCATCAAGGTGCTGCCCGGTGAGTTCTGAATGCCGGGGACAACGGTCTCGCCTTCGCGGACGGGAACATTGGTGATGACCCCGTCGAAGGGCGCCGCATATTCGGTCTTGCTGAGCACGTCGGTCGCATGGCGAACCATGGCGGCGTTTTGCTTGACGCGGCCCTGGGCAGAATCCTGCTGCGCCCGGGCTTGCGCGAGTTTGGCTTTGGCCTGTCCCAACTGCGCAGTGGCCGTCTCAAACGCCGCCTTCTTGGTATCGAAGTCGGCCTTGGAGATCAACTGGGAGTCGTACAATGCCTTATTTCGATCATAGTCGAGCTTGGCGCGTTCCAACTCGGCCTGGGCTTGGTTCTGGTCCGCAATCGCCGTGTTGACAGCCGCGTTTGCCGCAACCGCGTCAGTGCGCGCCGCGTTGAAGGCCGAGTCATTGGCAGAAACGTCAGCCGCGGGCTGGACGTTGTCCAGCGTCGCCAGCATTTGCCCCTTCTTGACCCGGTCGCCTTCCTTGACATACAAGTGCGTGATCTTGGCTTGCGCAAGGGAGCCGATATTCACTTGTACCTTGGGCTTAATCTCGCCCGAAGCCGTCACGACCGAAGTGATGTCTTCGCGAACCACTTTTCCGGTCTGTACTGTCACCACGCCCTTGCGGCTCTGCTCGACCGAGAAGCCAACAATGGCCAGCAAAACTACGATCCCGCCGACGATAAGTGCGATTTTTTTCCAGTTCTTCATCGGTCCTCGGTCCTCGATCGGGAACCCGCTAACAGGACAGACTTGTCCTCTGCCGCATAATACGAAGTGAGACGGCCCAAGGTTCCCCAGGAGAGCAACGACTCTTAACATTTCCCGGGTTGGCAGTTAACAGGAAACCAGGGTGGGCACACACAGTCGCGACGTACCTGCGGAACTCTCCCAAAATCTGATTATAGCCTTTCGGGTGCGGCATTGAGCATAAACCAGGAGTTGGGGAATCCGGGTGTGTACACCGCTGGCTTCCAATGGCTTCGACAGACGTCTATGCGGGCACAGCCCCCGCCTGATGACCTCCACGCGCATTGCAGCCGGCGGAGCAAAATTGGCAGCGACTTTTGCCGGCAGATGGGTTTGCTAAAGACAGGGCATTCGACACAGACAGGGGTGCGCTCCCGGTCTTGCCCCTGCCTCATGGTGAGAAAATGGCGCAAATGAAGTTGTCAATTTGGGAACGGCAGCCTTGCTTTCACACTGGCGAAAACTTACAATTTGTGTGGCCCTCGTGTTGCCGCAGGAGTCTGTTTTTGCCCATGAAGTCACGTAGTTTTCACCTGTTTTTATCACTGTTGCTGGTCGTTTTAGTAGCCAGCACGTTCGCGACGGCCCAAAGTTCCCCATCTGCGACAGATCAGAGTGACAAGTCGTCGACCAACCAGACGCCCACCTCGTTAGCTCCTCCAAGCTCGACTCCGGCGGCGGGCAAATCTGCTGACGCCGCGGCAAAGTCCGGTAAAAGCGGCGACACTTCCGCCCAGGAGCAGGATAGCGGCCAGCAAGTCGACCCCTTAAAACGGCCCCTGACTGAAAAGCAGAAGAAAGCCAATGCCAAGGCCCTGAAGCAGGAGTTGAGCGCTACATACAAGAAGTGGCTCAACGAAGACGTCCGCTGGATCATTACGCCGGAAGAGTTGGCGGCGTTCAAGCAGCTCTCGAACGACGAAGAACGCGATGCCTTCATCGAACAGTTCTGGCTGCGACGTGACCCCACTCCTGACACGCCGGAGAACGAATATAAGGAAGAGCACTACCGGCGCATCGCTTACGCCAACGAACACTTTGCCGCCGGAAAAGCGGGCTGGAGGACAGACCGCGGGCGCATTTACATTGCCTATGGGCCGCCGGACGAGATCGATGCCCACCCTTCGGGCGGCACCTATGAGCGTCCCATGGAAGAAGGGGGCGGCGAAACGTCAACTTATCCCTTCGAGGACTGGCGCTATCGTTACATCGAGGGAATCGGGCAGGAAGTCATTCTTGAGTTCGTCGACACCTGCATGTGCGGCGATTATCACTTGACCATCGACCCCAACGAAAAAGACGCGTTACTGCACACTCCCAACGCCGGCCTGACGCTCTACGAGCAGATGGGAATGTCCAGCAAGACGGCCCGTATTACAGGCGAGGGCTCCGGCGCACCGAACGCCGGACCCGAGTCGGGTTTGCAGAGTAACAACGCCTTCACCAGAATGGAGCTGCTGGCCAAGATTAACCAGGCCCCCAAGGTGAAGTTCAAGGACCTGGAAGAAGTTGTCAGCCACAAGATCAACGTCAACCTGATGCCTTTTGAGGTAATGACCGATTTCGTCAAGGTCACTGGCGACACCGTGCTGGTTCCGGTTACGCTGCAGGTGAAGAATAAGGACGTAACCTTCGTCAGCAAAGATGGCATTCAGCGCGGCACGGTCAACATTTTCGGTCGCGTGACTGGGTTGACGGGAAAAGTGGCGCAGACCTTTGAAGACACCGTGCAGATCGATGTTCCCCAAGACCTGCTGGAAAGAACCGTGGAGCATTCGTCGCTCTACTGGAAAGCAATTCCGCTACGTCCGGGCCGCTATCGTTTCGATGTCGTGGTGAAAGACGTGAACGGCGACCGCGTGGGGACTTGGACCCGGGGGATACAGGTGCCGGAGTTCCCTGACGACAAGCTATCGTCGTCCTCGGTGATTCTGGCCGACCATATGGAGAAGGTGCCCACAAAAAACGTGGGGTCCGGCAGCTTCGTCATCGGCGAGACCAAGTTCGCGTATCCCCATCTCGACAGTCCGGGTGGTGGGCCCGCCACATTCAAGCGCGATCAGCGCATGAACCTGTGGATGCAGGTCTATAATCTTCAGCAGGATGAAGCGACCAAGAAGTCGTCGGCGAACATTGAGTACGACATCGTCAATCTCGCCAACAATCAGTCGGTGTTGCACGCTTCCGAGTCAACCGACAAAACGGCCAACGTGGGCGACCAGATTACGCTGGAAAAAAGCCTGGCGCTTACCAGCTTTCAACCCGGCACCTATCGATTGACGATCAAGGTTGCCGATAACGTCTCAAAACAGCAGATTGCGCCCTCGGTGAAGTTTGCTGTTGAGTAGGTTTGGAGATTTGCCGGCCCGCGCCAGGCAGACATGGGCCACAGAGTTTTGGCCCCGGAAGCCTCGGTTGGGAGGTCAAACGATGACCCGAATACTGGCGAGCTTAGCGGTTGCCATTTCGCTTTGCGTTGCTGCGACGGCTGGGGTATCGCCCGCCTCGCTATCGGGATACGTCCGCGACTCTGCCGGTGTGGCGCAAATGGGTGCCACCGTGGAAGTGGCTGGCAGGGCCGGACTGCACCAGTTGGCCTTCACCAACGCGAACGGGTTCTTCCGGGTCGACGGCCTGCGCGCCGGCAACTACAACCTGCGAGTTTCCGCTCCTTCCTTCTTGCCCGCCTTACGCGAAGACGTGGCCCTCGGCGCCGGTGCGAGCAAGGTCCTCAACATCACGCTGAACACCCTGTTCGAAGCGATCCGCATGATGCCGGAGCTGAAACGTAACGCTGATGAAGATGACAGTTGGAAGTGGACCTTACGCTCCACCGCCAACCGTCCCATCCTTCGCTTCGCGGGCGGAACGGCCGTGGTGGTGGAATCGGCCCAGCAGGACCACGCGACAACTGGGGCCTTGGCGTTCATGGCGGGCGGTTCCAACCAAGGTTACGGTAGCGCTTCGGATTTGGGAACGGCCTTCAACGTGGAGCGTTCGATTTTTGGTACTTCGATCCTTGGCTTGACTGGGGACCTGGGGTATCCCAGTGGAGGGACGCCGGACGGAGTTGTGCGCGTCTCCTATCGCCGGCAGAATGATGACGGTTGGACGCCGACCATCGCGTTCACGGTGCGTCGCTTCTCCACGCCCGACGCGGTTCCGCATGGCGGAGCCTTGCAGGCGTTGGCGATGTCGTACTCCGATGGCTTCTCCCTCGGAGACCTGATCGATTTTCAGTTCGGTGGCGATGCCCAGGCCATCGAGTTCTTGGGACGCGAGGTGAATGCCTTTCGGCCGGCGGGCACCGCCGATATCCACCTCACGCCTAATCTCACTATGGAGTACCGGTACAGCACCGAGGAGCCCAATACCCGCGCCAGCAAGGGCTTCGACTCAGCTCCGGCCGACTTGAGCGAGAGTGGTCCGCGCGTGACCATGGTAGATGGCTCGCCGCTTCTGGAGAACGCCCACCATCATGAGGTGTCGCTGTCGCAGCGCCTGGGCAACAACAAAGTGCAGGTCGCGTATTTCAACGACCGCATCAAGGACCCGGCACTACTCGGGGTTGGCGACATTTATACTCAGCCCGGCGACATCCTGCCGGATGTTTACTCCGGGACCTTCAGCTTCAACGGCGGCCTGCTTGAAGCGCAAGGTGTGCGGCTGGTGTTGCAACACAGGTTTTCCAACGGAATCGTCGCCACGGCGGATTACGCCTACGGCGGTGCGCTCGATCTGGAACAGCCTTACGTTAGTTGGGATGCAGTTCGTGGCAGTCTGGAACACGGCTGGCGTCATACCGCAGCGCTAAAGCTGAACGGCGGTATTCCTCACTGCAAAACGCGCTGGATCGCATCCTATCGTTGGACAAGCGGCGACAACACCCTGACTGAGGTTGATCTCTTCAATACATCGGCGGGGCAAGCCGATCCTTACTTCAACCTGTTTGTGCGGCAACCTCTGCCTCACATACACGGCATGCCGCTCAACATGGAGGCGCTGATCGACTTGCGCAATCTCCTCGCGCAGGGCTATGTGCCTGTGATTGGGCCGGACGGCAAGACGGTGTACCTGACCCAGTCGGCGCGCAGTGTCCGCGGCGGATTGGCCTTCACCTTCTGATTTTCGGCCTCGGAAGCTAAGCAATCGCAGGATCGATTTTTTCGCTGTCTACGCCCAGCTCCTCAAACGCCTTCTGCACGCGCTGCACGTCAAACTTTCCGTCGCGCGCGAGCCTTGATAGCGCTGCCACCGTAATCGATTCCGCATTGACTTCGAAGTGCCGCCGCAGGTGCTCGCGATTATCGCTCCGGCCGAAGCCATCGGTGCCCAGGGTAACCAGCCGTCGGCCCACCCACGGCGACAGTTGGTCGGGCACAACCTTCATGTAATCCGTAGCGGCCACGATGGGTCCTTCCGCTCCGTCGAGTACAGTGACGATGTAGGGTTGTTTCTCGGGCTCAGCGGGATGGAGACGGTTCCAGCGCTCAGTCGCCATGGCATCGCGCCGCAATTCGTTGTAGCTGGTTACGCTCCAGACGTCGGCCTGTACGCCGTATTTCTCCGCCAGCAAGGCTTGCGCGCGCAACGCTTCGTTCAGGATTGGTCCACTGCCAAATAATTGTAGTGCCGCCTTGCGTGACGGCGCCGACTTGTACTTGTAAATGCCGCGCAGAATCCCTTCCTCGCATCCATCCGGCATCTGCGGCATGGCATAGTCCTCGTTGTACAGGGTGATGTAGTAAAACCGGTCCTCCATCTCCTGATACATGCGCCGAATACCGTCCTGCACAATCACCGCCACTTCATAGACAAAAGCGGGATCGTAGCTGTGACAGGTCGGGACCGTGCTCGACAACACCAAACTGTGCCCATCCTGATGCTGCAGACCTTCGCCGGAGAGTGTGGTTCTCCCCGCGGTACCCCCCATCATGAATCCCTTACCACGAGAATCGGCGAAGGCCCATACCATGTCGCCGACGCGCTGGAACCCAAACATCGAGTAATAGGTGAAAAACGGAATTGTCGGCACTCTGTAGTTCGCATAAGCGGTTCCGGCGGCGGTAAACGAAGCCATGGAGCCGGCCTCGGTGATTCCCTCCTCCAGTATCTGCCCGTCTTTTTCCTCGCGGTAATAGAGCAGCATGTCCTGATCGTGCGGCTTGTAAAGCTGGCCCTGGCTGGCGTAAATGCCGACCTGGCGAATGATGGATTCCATGCCGAAGGTACGTCCTTCGTCCGGAATGATGGGTACGACAAGCTTGCCAATCTTGGGGTCCTTCATCAGTTGCCGTAACATGCTGACAAAGCCCATCGTGGTAGAAACGGCGCGCCCTTTGGACCCGGCCAGCGAGTCGGCAAAGTCCGTCAGCGGGGGAGCCTCGAAATTCAGCTTCGGGACATCTCTTTTCAGCAGAAATCCGCCCAGTTCTTCGCGACGCTTCTTCGCGTAAACGATCTCGGGACTGTCATCCGGAGGACGATACAAACGCCCCTCTTTAGCCGCCATTTCGGGAACCGGGATCTCGAAGCGTGAGCGGAAGGCCGTCAATGCCTGGTCGGCCAGCTTCTTCTCCTGATGGGTCGCGTTGCGTGCCTCCGCCGAACCCAGGCCGTAACCTTTGACCGTATGCGCCAGAATCACCGAGGGCGAACCCTCGTGTTCAACCGCGCGCTTATACGCGTTGTAAACCTTCTGTGGGTCGTGTCCGCCGCGGGTGAGACGGTGCAATTCCTCGTCGCTCATGTCCGAGACCATCTCCAACAGCTCGGGATACTTGCCGAAGAACTTGCGGCGAATGTATTCGCCGCCCTTGACCTTGTAGGCCTGGTATTCACCATCTACAACCTCGCCCAGGCGCTTGACCAGCAGGCCGGACTTGTCGCGCGCGAACAGGCGGTCCCAATCGCTTCCCCACATGACCTTGATTACGTTCCAACCCGCGCCGCGGAAGGCGGCTTCCAACTCCTGAATGATTTTCCCGTTGCCCCGAACCGGCCCATCGAGACGCTGCAGGTTGCAATTGACGACAAAGATCAGGTTGTCGAGCTTCTCCCGCGAGGCCAAGGTCAGCGAGCCCATCGATTCGGGCTCGTCGCTTTCGCCGTCACCGACGAACGCCCACACTTTGCGCGGCGTTTTGGGAATGAGACTCCGGTTCTCCAGATACCGCATGAATCGCGCCTGGTAGATGGAGTTCAACGGTCCCAGCCCCATCGAAACGGTGGGAAATCTCCAGAAGTCGGGCATCAGCCAGGGATGGGGATAGGATGACAACGCCGGAAGCCCACGTAACTCATGACGGAAATTGCGTACTTCCTCTTCGGTAATTCGGCCCAGCAGGAACGCCCGCGCGTACACTCCCGGTGAGGCGTGGCCCTGGAAATAAATGAAATCGCCTGGTTGATCGCCATACCGGCCGTGAAAGAAATGGTTGAATCCAACTTCGAGCAGAGTGGCCAGCGAAGAGTACGTCGAGATGTGGCCGCCAATCCCTGGGTCTTTTTTGTTCTGGCGGTGGACCATCGCCATGGCGTTCCAGCGGGTCAGGCTTTTCAGGCGTCGCTCTAAGTGGCGGTCACCGGGATAGGGAACTTCCTCTTCGACAGGAATGGTGTTGATATAAGGCGTGTTCAGCTGAATGGGGATTTCCACACCCGATGTCCGCGCCCGTTCGATCAAGGCCTCGAGAAGCTCACACCCGCGGTTGGTTCCCTCCTCTTTTACGACCTGGTCGAAGGCTTCAATCCATTCAGCGACTTCTTCCTCTTGAGAATCCATGTCTGGCGCCGCCGGAAACTCCAATATGCGGTTACTAATTTCTTGGGTTGCCATTCTTACCTCGATGGGTGGCTCGATACTGGCCTCCGGCGGTAACGCCGGACAAGCCCAGGGGCCTGTTTCGGAAACTAATTCAGCTGCTTCCCCACGATTGCTAACTCTCAGGAACGATAACCCAATTTTAACAGAGCCAGAATTACGATGCCGGAGTAATGCGCACCGCCCCCACGTCGGCTAAAGGTCCTCCCCCCGACGCGTTCAGCCAACGACACGAAAGCGCGCACTGTTGTGCGCCTTGTTATTCGTCATCGGTTGGAAAATTCTATGACGGAAGGCCGCGTCAGCTGGCCAAAGTCGAAACAGAGGAAAACGATGCCCTGTTCCAGCAGCTTAGGGCTTGGGAGACCTGACTCAGTATGGCTTGTTGATCTGTTGCCAAACCGCCATGCCGGCTATCACGAGAATCAGCACGCCCGACAGTGTGCCCAGGATACGTACGTAAGGGGTTATCTTTTGCATGCGGGCCTGAAGCTGCTCTTGCTCCGCACGCATCGTGGCGCTAGCATCGTCCAGGAATAACTGATCGTCTTCATGCAGGGTCAACGTGCTGCGGTAGATAAGTAACAGAATCAGAATTCCTGTCAGTACACCCCAGCCGATCAGCAACATCATGAGCATCGACATTCGCCACCTCGGTTCAAACAAGCCGGTTCCCCACCGACGGGACTTTCAACTCCCACCGGATAGGCCCTAACGTGGCCTACATTATAGACCCGACAATTCCTGAGTGGTCAAGTATTTAGCAAACGCGAACTTCTTTGGACACCGGGGTCGGGGCAGGGACCACCCTCGCAAACGCTGCGACGTAGATCATCTGACGGCATCTAATTAGGCTGGCGGATTTAGCTGGTATGGGCGCCTGAATCTTCGAAGTCTTTGAATGCGCGGCGCAATATTGCAGGCAGTTTGTTATAATCCCGCTAGCCTCGGAGGAGAAAACGAATGGCAACCACAACGACCACTGTACCGACCACCACAACCCCGGCTGTTGACAGCAGGCCCTTGAGTCTGACGGACACGGCCATCGCCAAGGTGAAGGAGATCATGGCGCAACAGAACCCCGTGCCGGCAGGCCTGCGCGTAGGCGTGGTCGGTGGAGGTTGCTCCGGGTTCTCCTACTCGATGTCCTTCGAGAATGGCGCGGGCATGATGGATAAGACTTTTGACTTCGACGGATTGAAAGTCTACGTTGATGCGACCTCGCTCATGTATCTGAAAGGCGTCAGCGTGGATTACGTCGAGACGCTCGAAGGCGCCGGCTTCAAGTTCGATAACCCGAATGTGAAGAGCACTTGCGGCTGCGGATCGTCCTTCAGCGTTTAAGCCGCGCTTCGCGAATTCCAGGCCCTGTCGGGAACGGCAGGGCCTTCTTGTATCTTGTCTCCGGAGCCGACTGGCCCGGCCTTACTCGGACCAGAACCCATCCCCGGCAACGATTGCTCCCCGTCAGGGTTCAACCATGCAGGCTGGCCTGTGCCTATACCGTTAGGCGCACAGCCTATACAATATATTTTCTTGCTTGCGTTGCGAATGCGATTGGCGATTCACCCTCGGGAGCGTGGATGAGATTTTCGCGTAGAACCAGTTGTCTGCTGTTTGCGATTTTTATCCTGTTGCTGGAATTAGGTTGTGGGGACCAGTACCGCCCCGTTGCCAATCCAATCGTCGGTCCCGGAGGGCAACCCCAAACTACGCACTACGCCTACGTCGTCAACTACAACCCGAGCGGCAATGGCTCGAACACTCAGATCGACGTTTCGGGCGATACCGTCAGCAGTCTCCAGGTCACCGGTTTGGGGTCCAATTACGAGTCCTTCCTCAGTACCTCCACAGCCGGAATGTTTGTGAGTAACGGAGCCAACGACACGGTCAGCGAGTTTACCGTGGGCCAGGCAGGCTCGGTCACCACCGTCAACCTCCAGATCGGCTCCCATCCTATTGCGCTTTCGTCGAGCCAGGGTGGCGTTATGTACGTTCTTAATTCCGGGTCGAATGCGAGTTGTCCGAGTTCCGGCTCCATCAGCACGATCAGCACGACTACCCTGACCGTCATCGCAACGGTCTGCTTAGGGACAGATCCAGTTGCCATGGTGCAACCACCCGGGGGAGGCCGAATCTTTATCGCCGATCAAGCCAGCAACAGCATCTGGGTCTACGATCCGTCCAGTCAAACGGTCCCATCTATCTTCGGGATGTCAGGGGGAATCGGTCTTAACCCGGTGTTTCTTACATCGAGTGCTGACGGCGCTAACGTCTTTGTCGTGGCCAAAGGCGATGGTGTGAATCCGGGCACCCTGAACATCATCTCGACCACTGACTACAGCATGGTCGGCTCGGTGACCGTGGGAGTAAACCCAACCTTCGCCTATTTCGACCCCAACCTCGTCCGGCTTTACGTCACCAACACCGGCAGCAATACGGTCAGCGTATTTGACGCGTCCAACGTAAACGTCCACGGCTCTCCGGCAATCCCGCTGCTGGCAACTGCAAGTGTCGGCACGGCTCCGGTTTCCGTCACGGCCTTGGCCAACGGCACCAAGTTCTACGTTGCCAATTCCGGATCCGGTAACGTGACCGACCTAAGCGCAAGCAGTTTCGCCGTACTCAGCACCATTCCTCTGCCCGCGGGCTCGGTTCCGGCATGGATTGCTTCTGAACCGTCGTCCAGCAAGGTTTACGTCGCCAACCAATCGTCCACCACCATCATTCAAACCGTGAACGACGCCGTGGCGAGCAATGTGCCGGCCCCTCCCCAAAACCCAAACTGCACGAGTTCATGCAGCCTCCAGCAGCCGGTGATGATTATCACCAACTAAGAGGTCATTCGCGTTTCAGCCAAAGATGAACTCCTTCGTGCGCAGCTCGCGAACGGTATCGCGCAACTTGGCGCGCTTTCTCGAACTCAAAGCGCTTGGCGGCCTCGCGCATGTCACTTTCCAGCTTTGCGACGTAGACATCCAGCTCTTCCTGCGAACGAAACTCCGGCGTTCCTTCGCCTTCGCTGGTCAGGTCCACATAATCCCCTTCGGCTATGGCGACCAGGGTCATATCGAGCGGCCGCACAATGGTTTCCGGCGTGATGCCGTGTTCCTCGTTGTAGGCCCGCTGGATGGACCGGCGGCGATTGGTCTCGTCGATCGCCTTCTGCATGGAATCGGTCATTTTGTCCGCGTACAGGACCGCGCGGCCGTTCAGGTTGCGCGCGCAACGTCCCATAGTCTGGATCAGAGACCCCGCCGAGCGGAGAAAACCTTCCTTGTCGGCGTCGAGAATCGCCACCAATGAAACCTCGGGCAGATCGAGCCCTTCCCGTAACAGGTTGATTCCGATCAGCACATCGAATTCGCCTTTGCGCAGGTCACGCAATATCTTGATGCGTTCAAGAGTCTCAATTTCTGAATGCATATAGCGGCAGCGGACACCCACCTCGCTGTAATATTCGGCCAGGTCCTCGGCCATGCGCTTGGTCAGCGTCGTAACCAGCACACGCTCATTCTTCTCGGCGCGCTGGCGGATCTCGTGCAGCAGGTCGTCAATCTGACCTTTCACCGGCCGGACCTCGACCTCGGGATCGATAAGCCCCGTCGGGCGGATGATCTGCTCCACGACCACCCCGGCCGATTTCGTCAGCTCATAAGGCCCCGGAGTAGCAGAAACGTACACCACCTGATTCACGCGATGTTCGAATTCCTCAAAGGTAAGGGGACGGTTGTCCAGCGCGCTTGGCAGCCGAAAACCGTACTCGATAAGGTTCTGCTTGCGTGAGCGATCGCCGTGCCACATCCCATGCACCTGTGGAATTGTCTGGTGCGACTCGTCAATGACCAGCAGATAGTCCCGGGGCACATAATCGAGCAGCGTAGGAGGCGGCTCACCCGGCAAGCGGCCGGTGAAGTGCCGCGAATAATTCTCGATCCCGTGGCAGTAGCCCATCTCCCGGATCATCTCCAGGTCGAAACGGGTCCGCTGATGAATGCGCTGCGACTCGACCATCCTTCCCTGCTTTTCCAGTTCCTTCTCCCACCACGTCAGCTCCTCCAGAATCGACTGGGTCGCTGCCTGCTTGCGCTCCGGCTTCATGACATAGTGCGTCTTGGGATAGATGGGCAGCCGCACGTACTTCTGCTTGACCGTTCCAAAGAGCGGATCGATCTGCGAAAGCGATTCGACCTCATCGCCCCACAACTCGATGCGATAGGCATTGTCGTCGTACGTTGGGAAAATCTCGATGATGTCGCCGCGAACCCGGAAGGTCCCACGGCGGAAGTCGCCCTCGGTACGCTCGTAAAGGATCTCGACCAGCTTGCGAACAATGTCGTCGCGCTTGATCTTCTGCCCCTTCTCCAGGAACAGCAGCATGCCGTAATACGCCTCGGGCGAGCCCAGGCCGTAGATGCAACTTACCGACGCCACGATGATGCAGTCGCGGCGCTCAAACAGAGACTTGGTCGCCGAAAGACGCAGCTTATCCAGCTCATCGTTGATGGTGGCTTCCTTCTCGATGTAGACGTCGGCAGCCGGGATGTAAGCCTCGGGCTGGTAATAGTCGTAATAAGAGACGAAGTACTCGACCGCGTTGTGCGGAAAAAACGACTTGAACTCGTGGTAGAGCTGCGCCGCCAGGGTCTTGTTATGGGCCAGAATCAGCGCCGGCCGATTGATTGCCTCGATGACTTTGGCCATCGAATATGTCTTGCCCGAGCCGGTAACGCCAAGCAGTACCTGGTGTTTGTCGCCGTCGTAAATGCCGCGAAGCAGCGACTCGATCGCGTTGCCCTGATCACCTTGCGGCTTGTAGGAACTGACTAACCTGAATTCCATAACAGCTTGAGACTCCATCGCAAACCCGCTCCAGCACCCTACAGAAGGCGATTTCGTCGAGTGGGTATCTCTTCATTATACGACGACGAAAAACCGCTGTGGCGCTGCCGCGTGGCGCTCATTCACCTATCCGTAACATAAAAATTTTCTATTGGACTTCGTCTGCAAGCCCAGACAGACTCGGTCAGGAGATTTCCGGATGAGCTCGGCAAATCTTGTTCCCCAACCTGGCAGCAAGCCGGCAGCCAGCACCCCGACGTTCCTCATGTGCTCGCCTGAGCTTTACGAAGTGAGCTACGTCATCAATCCATGGATGCAGGGCAATGTGCACGGCTCCTCGACCCGGGAAGCCTGCGCGCAGTGGGAACGGCTACATTCGGCAATCTCGCAATTCGCCCGGATTGAATTAGTGGAGCCGCAGCCCGGCTCTCCCGACATGGTCTTCACGGCAAATGCCGGTTTGGTACGGCAGGGGGTCGTCGCGCTGAGCCGCTTCCGTCATCCTGAGCGGCAAGGCGAAGAGCCCCACTTCGGCAAGTGGTTCGGCGAGTCCGGTTTCACGGTTCGAGAGACGCCGCAAACCACGCCGTTCGAGGGCGAAGGCGACGCCCTGTTCGAGTGGGACGGTTCGCGCCTGTGGGCTGGGCATGGACTGCGAACCCAGCAATGCACTCATAAATGGCTGATGGACATTTGGGGAATGGAGGTCATCTCGCTCCGCCTCGTGGATCCCCGCTTCTACCATCTGGACACCTGCTTCTGTCCTCTGTTCGGTGGCTACGTCATGTACTTCCCCAAGGCCTTCGATCATGACTCACTGATCAAGATCGAGACGCGATATCCGGAGGACAAACGCATTAGCGTTAGCGAGCCCGATGCCTTGCGATTCGCTTGCAACGCGGTGAATGTGGGGAGGGTCATCGTCCTGAATGAGATCAGCACTGGCCTGTCCAGACAGTTGCAATCCCTCGGCTTCTGTGTGGTGCAGGTCGCTCTGACCGAGTTTCTCAAGGCCGGCGGCGCAGCCAAGTGCCTCGTTCTGCGTTTGAGCGAGATGGATGTGACCCACGCTTCTGCGGTGTCCTTCCTACCGCCCGCAGATACTGCGCCCGAGTGGCGACGCAGCGCTTAGCCCAAAACGTCCACCTGCGGATTACAGTTGCTTGCCGGAGTTCCATCGGTCTATCCTGTCTTCCCTCAGTCGATTTCGACGATGGAGCGAGCTATGCGTTGGCGCCGAGCGCATCTCCTGTCTGCTACGGTTCTTGCCGTGATCCTGACATCCCTTATGGCTGCGGTCCAGCAGCCAAGGACAAGCACAAATTCCCCATACGACGAATCCAAAATCAAGCAGGTAGTGGATCAATTCATCCAGCCGTTCATGACCCAGCACCAGATTCCGGGTGTGATCGTGGGCGTATCGATACATGGTCAGGAGTATTTCTTTCCTTACGGCAAAGCCACCGATGACGGCGCGCCTTTCACAGCGGACACCTTGGTGGAGATCGGCTCGTGCAGCAAGACTTTCACCACCACTCTTTTTGCTCTTGCCCTCAATCGCAATCAGATGATCGCCGATGCCCCCGCCCAGCAATACATGCCGGGCGGCTTCAGGCTTCAGCCTGGGGCGCAGAGCCTGACTCCGCTTGAGCTCGCAGACTTCACGTCCGGTCTTCCCGACGATCCCACTAATCTGCCAAAAGGCCCGTTGTGGAAGCGCAACATCGAGCACTATACGACCAAGGACTTCCTCACCTGGGTTTCCAAATGGACGCCTGAAACGAAATTGCCGGCGCCTTATCTCTATTCCAATGCCGGTATTGGATTGTTGAGCTACATGGTGGCCAAAGCGACCGGCCAGTTGTGGGAGCAGCAGCTCACCTCCGAGATCACGGTTCCTCTCAGCATGCCGGACACCGAGTTGCGGCCAAGCCAGGAGCAAATGAAACGCATGGCCCGGGGACACGCCAGGAATGGCGGGGATGCCCCTCCGTGGCCGATCTATCCGTGGTACGCCGCCGGCGGGTTGCGATCGACGGCTCGCGATATGCTGCACTTCGGCGAAGCCAACCTTGGCCATAAGGAAGTCGTCGGCAAACCCGTATCGAGCGAGCTGACGGCGGCCATGCAGCTTGCCCAAAAGCCCATCTACACCATGCCCAACGGGCCCAATAAGCAGGCCATGGCCTGGGTAAACAACGTGGGCAATCCGCAGATGGGCACGCATACCGTTATCCTGAAAAACGGGGGCACTGCCGGCTTTGGCACCGTGATTGTTCTCGATCCGACGAAGGACCTGACGCTTTTCATCGGCGCCAACCGCTCCGGGGGCAATCCTGCTCCGATCGGGGTAGAATTGGCGCGGCATTTGCCGTAGGCGTCGGGTTCGGCAAGACACGTTACCCTGTTGGTTCTCCCAAATTAACTGGCACCAAATGTCGGCTTATTTTCTAAGCTGACACTGACCAGATTGCAGTACAGTTATTACTTTCGGTATACAGTCAGAAGCTCCGAGGGATTCTGGCCCTCGAGGAGGACTGCTTGAATTTTCTCAACCGGCTGCAACCACTGGGGCTTCTCGTATTGCGACTTGCGCTGGGAGCCATCATGATCGCCCATGGCTGGCAGAAGATTGCCGACCACATGCACATGATTACCGGCATGATGCACATGATCGGCGTACCCTCGTTCATGGCTTACCTGGTTGTCGCCGCGGAGTTCGGTGGCGGCATTCTGCTCGTCGTTGGTTTCCTCACGCGGCTGGCCGCCCTCGCGATCTTCGTCGACATGCTGGTCGCGATCCTAAAAGTTCACCTTCCCCACGGCCTGTTCTCCAGCAGTGGTGGCTTTGAATTTCCGATGGCTTGCGCAGCGATTGCATTCTCCCTGATTTGGAGCGGAGCTGGTCCGATCGCCATCGATTGGTTATGGGGAAGTAAAGGAAGATAGGGTCGGGTAAATACTCGTCAAGTGGTAGCGGCTTTCTCTTCTTCGCCGCACAGTTCGTCGTAGCGCTGCTCCAGATACTGGAGGACCCCATCCAAGTCCGGCAAGCTTTGGCCTGCGCCGTCCCGGGCAGACTTCAAGAGCAGCATGTTGTCCCAGGTTGTCTTGATCTGCCACGATGCCTTGGCCGCGGCCAGCACCTTTGGCAAGACCCGCTTCACTTGAGGCCAGTCGTTGCCAATCGCACTCAATTCCATGACGGTAGCCAGGTCCCAATAGTCATTCGACGAAGCACCACCGCGGCGGGCCACCGCAAAGGTAACCAGCGGCACCAGCTTATCCGCCTGCTGAAGCGCTTCGGCATCGCCCTTCTCCACCAGAAGCGTAATGGCGTTGACGCCCGGATAGTAGTCTCGCGGATCGCTCTCGAAGCCTTTGGTATACGCCTCAATCGCATCGTCCAGTGCTGCCGGGGCCATGATGCTATTCTTCTTCTTCAGCTCCTTGTAGCGGTCCTTGTGAATCCGACCCAATATTCCCTGCGTCTCCGGGTCGGTCCCCTTCTCCTTGATGAGGTCATCGAGAATCTTTAGCGCCTGGTCGCGGTCGCCGGGGCTGTTTCTGCGGTTCAAGGCCAGGGCACGCTGCTGGCGGACCATCGAATTCGATTTCAGATAATCGGGAAACTCATCCGAGAGACTTACCATTTCATCCCAGGCGCTCACGTCCCGAAACGAAAGCATGAGGTCAATGAGAACTTCGTTCTGCGCTACCTGCAAGTCTCCCAGGGACCTCCGAATCTCATGCAGGGCAGCCAGCCTCTCTCTGTCTGAAGACTTGGCCCGAGCGTCTGCCAGTTGCTTCCGGAACTCCTCCGAATGCCGTACCTCGTCCTGAAAGATCTCGGTCACTTCGTGCGGCAGGCTCACCGCGGGAAACTTTGGAATCAGTTGGAAGATGGGACTGTCTTTGGAGCTCACGCCGTGAATCGCCTCCTCCAACCTCTTCCCCAACGCGGACTTCAGCTCTGCGGCGGACTCGTCCGTCAGCCTACCCTTCTCCAGGGTGTAGGGGATAGCGCGCACCAGACTGACATCGAAAGGCAGCGCATGGATGGCTGCGAAAATAGGCACAGTGGTGAAAGGCCGCGCCGTGTGCCGGATACCAAGTTCGTAGAAGACATTCGGATTGGCCAGCGTGAGATCGGACACCACGTAGTCGGACAGCAGCAATCTTCCGAACATGGGCGCGTGGATGATTCCACCGGTGCGCTCGCGGTCGCCGCGCATCGGTTCCAGACCTGCTTTGGTGATGGCCGGCTCGATAGCGGCTTCGTAGATCTGGTCGAAATCAACTTCTACACCGCTGGCCAGGTCCGGCTTCTTGCCAAAAGGCATATCCACGAAACACACCGCTCGTAAGATCATGGGACCATCTTTCCCGTCCGGAATATCTGGCCTGCCCGCCAGCCGCAGCAATTCTTAGTAGTTCGCCAACTCCGCCATCGCTTGATACAGATCCTCAGCCTGGGGCAGGATTTCGTCCTCCAGAATGGGCTGATAGGCAACAAAGGTGTCCTTCGCCGCTACACGCTTCACCGGAGCGTCGAGCGCGTCGAACAGCTCGTCGGCGATGCGCGCCGCGATCTCCGCCCCATACCCCCAGCTCAACATGTCCTCATGCGCTACCAGCACCCGGCTGGTTTTCGCAACCGAGGTCGCAATCGCCTCCCAGTCGTAGGGGCTGATGGTCCGCAAGTCGATCAGCTCTACGCTGACGCCGTTCTCGCGCTCGATTCTCTGTGCCGCTTGCAGGGCGCGCGGAACCACAGCGCCGTAAGTGACAACCGTCAGTTCATGGCCCGGACGCACGATTTTCGCTTTGCCGAACGGAACCATGTAGTCCGGCCCCGGGTACGGCGCACGGCCAAACGTCTCGCGATACAGCCGCTTGTGCTCCAGGAACATGACCGGATCATCGCAGCGGATCGCGGTCCGCAGCAGCCCGTTGGCGTCCAGCGCGTTGGACGGAAATACCACCCTCATGCCCGGCGTATGGGTGAAGATGCTTTCCCCACACTGCGAATGATAGATAGAACCACCGGTCAGGTAGCCACCAATCGCCACTCGTACCACGGCGGGCGCGGAAAATGCATTGTTCGAGCGCCAGCGCATCAGCGGCAACTCATTGCGTAGCTGATGCATTGCCGGCCAGATGTAGTCGAAGAACTGAATCTCCACCACCGGCTTCAGGCCGCGCGTCGCCATCCCTACCGCACGGCCGACAATGTTCGCCTCCGCCAGCGGCGAATTGAAAACACGTTCGGAGCCGTATTCGGTCTGCAGGCCGGCCGTCAGCTTGAAAACTCCTCCCTTGCCCTTCACCTGCTTGTCTTTGAGGTATTCCTCGCGGCTGCAATCGGCAACGTCCTCGCCAAACATCACAATGCGCGGATCGCGGGCCATCTCGTCCTTCAAGCAGGCGTTGATCAAATCGGCCATCGTCTTTTCGGGATTCGCAGTCCCCGTCTTTGATGGCGCGGGATGCACCGCCTCGGTTTGGAACGCGGCCGAGGTGGCATCCAGGTCCGGGGAATATACGAACTGCTTGTACGAATCCGGAGCGGGCAATGCGGCGGCCACAGCGCGATCGCTCGCCTCCTGAATCTCCGCGTTTACATCCTTCTCCAGTTCGTCAATTCCCTTCTCGTCAAGGATGCCCTCGCGTACCAGGAACAATTGGAAACGCGTGATGGGATCGCGTTCCACTTCCTCATTGCGCTCGGCGTCGGGCCTGTAAAGCTTCTCGTCGTCGGAGAGCGAGTGCGAATACGGCCGGATCACATGCCCATGCACAAACGCAGGGCCATTTCCGGCGCGAACGTAATCCACCGCAGTCTTCAGCGCCGCATAGCTTGCCAACGGATCGGTTCCATCCACTTCTGCGAAATGGAAGTTGGGGAACCCCTTCACCAGATTGCTGATATTCCCGCCCGCTGTGCTGACTTCCACGGGTACCGAAATGGCGTATTCGTTGTCCTCGATGAGGTAAAGCAGTGGCAGCTTCAGGTTCGACGCGCTGTTCAACGATTCCCAGAACTCGCCTTCGCTGGTGGTGCCGTCGCCCGAGGAGACATAAATCACCTCATCACCATGAAAGGTCACGTCCTTGAACTGGCGATAGTCGCCATCGGCCTTCTCCGCCGCTTCCGGATGACGGCTGAAGTACCGCCCTGCTTCCGCGCAGCCCACCGCTTGCAGGAATTGCGTCCCCGTTGGCGACGACTGCGACACGATGTTCAGCTTCTTGTGTCCCCAGTGCGACGGCATCTGGCGGCCGCCCGAGTTGGGATCGTCGGCAGCGCCCACGGCTTCCAGCAACTGCTCATAGGGCGTCATGCCCAAGGTGAGGCAGAGCGCGCGGTCGCGATAGTAGGGATAGAACCAGTCGTAGCCGGGCCGCAGAACCATGCCCGCAGCGACCAGCAGGGCCTCATGCCCCGCGCCTGAAATCTGGAAGAAAATCTTCTGCTGCCGCTTGAGCATGATCTCGCGATCGTCGATCCGGCGAGACAGGTACATCAGGCGGTAAATTTGGATCAGTTGCTGCTTGCTCAGGCCCTCGTACTTGCCGCCCGACACAGTCTTGGCAGTCGCAACTTCAGGCCGTACTTTGGTGGTTACCATCCATTACCTCGGGAGCAAAGAATGCGGAATTCGACGCGGCCTACAGCGCCGTTCTATTGTAAACGTTTCGGCGCGCTTTCCTCAGCCTCTCCGCCGACCGGGCCTTCTTGCCCCGCCCGAATGGCTATACTGGAAGCCAATGATACGCACTTTTCGATCGATTCCCCTGCGGAAAATCAAGCTCGTAGTTTTTGATCTGGACGGCACGCTTATCGATTCAGAACTCGATCTTGCCGCTGCGGTGAATGCCATGTTGCGCCACTATGGCCGCAAGGAGCTGCCCATCCAGGTCATCGGTACTTACATCGGCGACGGCGCACCTATGTTGATTCGGCGGGCACTCGGCGATCCTGCTGACCACCAGTTCCTCCAGAGCGCGCTGAACTATTTTCTGGCGTACTACCGCGATCACAAGCTCGATAACACTTATCTCTACGACGGGGTCACGGAAGCGCTGCATCGGATCGGAGGGAGCGAGCGCAAGTTGGCCGTGCTTACCAACAAACCGGTAAGGGTATCGCAAGCCATCCTGGCTGGATTGGAGCTGGCTGACAGCTTCTTCCAGGTGTATGGCGGCAACAGCTTCGAAACCAAAAAGCCCGACCCGCTCGGCGCCAATACCCTGATGCGCGAGGCCGACGCCCAACCCGACGAAACCGTTATGGTCGGCGACTCTGGTGTGGACGTCCTCACCGCCCGCAACGCCGGACTATGGAGCGTCGGCGTGACCTACGGCTTCGCTCCGCAAACGCTGGAACAGGTTCCGCCAGAACGTCCTGGTGGATACTACGGCCGAGCTGGCCGATGCGCTGACCGTGAGTAAGCTGCTCGGTGAAGAAGCAGTGCAGAAGAAATAGCCGCACTGCTATCCTGTTCGCATGTCGCAGAGTTCAGCGCACTCGCCATTCCAGGACGGCTTCGCCGCTCTCTGGCACGAACCAGCGCTGCTGGCGGCCGAGTTAACCTGGCGCTGGTGTTTTGGCCTGTCCGCATGGGCCCTGGCCATCCTCTCCGCTGCGCTGTTTCTTGACAGCCTCAAAGTTTCTCCCCGCGACCAGTTTCTGCTGGGCACGCTGCAACCGTATTTGCTCCAGGGCGCCGTGCGGCATATCTTCCGCGGCAGCTTCACGCGCTTTGTGTTGGAACAGACCGTCCTTCTTCTCGGGCTGATGTTGCTATGGGCCTTCGCCGCGACGGCAGGCCGTTGCGCGACTCTTCGCCGCCTGGTCACAATGTTCGGCACCGAAGACGAACCGGAAGTGCTGCGCTGGGAGTTCAAACCGGTCTTCGCGCTGAACCTGCTGCGGGCAATGTGGTCGATTATTGCGCTCGCGGCCATATTTGGCTCGCTGCTGGCCGGTATCGTCATGGCCAATGAACATCGCGCCTTCCGGGCAGCGTTCTTTCTGGCCTTCGGCGTCGGATCGGCATGGGCGTTCGGAGTCCTGTTGAACTGGTTCTTCGGACTCGCACCTCTGTTCTGCATACGCACCCGCGCTGGGGCCGCGGAGGCTCTGGCGCAATCCGCGGATTTCTCTTCACGCAACAGTGGACGGCTATTTTGGTTAGGGACTGGGTTCCTGGCGCTTCGCATAGTCTGGGCAGGAACCATGTTTCTCGCTGTGCTGGCTCCCCTGCGCCTGGCGCATCACATCGCTCGCGGATGGATTGGGTTGATTATGCTGATGGTCGCGCTGATCTACCTGGCGGGAGCCGACCTCTTGTATCTGGCGCGACTGGGAGCGTATGTTTCGCTCGCAGAAGATGACTCGCATCCCAATGCGGAGACCAAACGGACGCAGGCAGACGAACCGCCGACGTGTCCAGAGGCAAGGCCGCTTATCGGACTCGCGTAGGAGAATTCGTCGGCTTCAATGCGCGAACTGCAGACGCGCGTGGGCTCCATCTTCACTTTCATCTGCGGTGGACTGTTCCACCAATAGTCACGTGAGCAGCTCGGCGTCTTGGCGGGCAGAGTCACGTCGACTTCCTTCTGATACTCCCTACATATGGTTCTTGTGCTAAGCAATTGAAAACAGGAGCATTACACGTAACCAATAGATTCTACAATGGTTACATCGTGGGGATTCCGGGCGCTTACGCGCGTTTCGGATTGTCCTTCACGTGCAACGGAGACCGCACTTTCAGGTGCGGGCATTCACCGAGCGCACGATTATGCGCCCCCAATATCACAGTAAAGGCTATGCGGGAAACGACCATCAGGTCTGTGAGCCAAGGCACTGGGGGATGTGATGGGGTATGGGCAACCGGGCCGTAAGCGGAACACAAGGAGCGCTCACCGCACTTGTGATACGCCTCCGATGCCCTATGCTTGCATTCGCCCGGCGCTGACCAGGGTAACGCTCAGGCTACCTATAGCCAAAAGGTGTTGTTACGGGGAACAACCGGCGAGTGCGAGAGTATTTCCTTGACAGCGACTCGCTCGGTGCTATGCTGCTTCCACCCAAAGTTACTTTCTTAGGGGGATCACCCGATGACTCTTCGCCAAGGTCAGTTCAGCCTGACTGTCTCTGAGTTACTGTTGCTCGCGCTCGTGGGGTGCAATAAGCCCGCCGAGAATCCCGCACCACCACCGGGCCACCCACCGGTTCACGAATTGGCCTCGACCAATATCCTCCTCAAATACAACGCTGGGGATTGCCAGCAGTACGATTCGAACAATAATCTCGTGCCTTTCATTCCGGTTCCTCACGGCAGCAATGTCCACTGGGTAACCGACCATGTCAACGGAATCGAGATTCAATTTCTGCCCGGATCATCACCTGTTTATGATTTTAGCGGCGATTTGTACGCGGATTCGGGTCCGACAGCCGGCACCAACGGTACCGTCTACGTATACAATACCGTGACCATCGGCGGCCAGCCATGCCGCAACACGCTAACAGACCCACCGTCACCCTTGGGCATAGTCATGAGATAGTAAGCCATTGCTCAGGAGCGGGCTGTCTAACCGGTGCCCGGTTTTCAGAGAGCGAGGAGCCATGATTTCACAAGATAGACGATTCGACGTGGCAATCTCCGTATTCGTGTTCGTTGCGCTATTGATCTGCGCCGGGACCGCGCGCGCGCAGACTTGCAGCGGAGGGAAGATCACCGTCAAGCTCAGCATCGATGCCGCAAAGAATTGCTCTCAACAAGCGTCTGATCAGGCCCAGCCCACCGACCTGGTTCCTCTCAGCAGTAATCAGTGTGTCGTATGGGTAACAGCAGCTGCGATAGGATTCGATCTTCTGTTTCCAGCCGGCAGTTCTCCTTTCTACGAGTTCAAGGGAAAGAAGGTTAAGTCTCCACCAGGAGCTGGCGCAGCCGGGACGAAGTCCTTTTACGACAGCCTTACCGTCAACGGCAAGCCTTGTAACAACGCCCAGCAGCTGGGCATCGTGATGCGGTAATATGACGCAGGTACCTGCCATCATCGGCCACTACCCTAGATTCTGCACAAGGAGGATCGAATGTCTGTGCTCCAGCGTAGTTTCGTAGGCGCGGGTGTCTTGTCTTTTCTGCTAGCCTTTCCGGCGTGCAACAAGACCACCACAGTTGCACCTCCGCCAGGAAACGCAAGTAGTGTGCCGATTGCACTTACGGCTGGGTCGAACGGGAACTGTCTGCAGAATAGTGTCGAGGGCGGCAATGTAGTTATGGGGACCTCCGGAGTCACCTGGTCAAGCCCAATCGCAAATACCTCCCTGGAGATACATTTTGCTGCCGGGTGTCCTTTTTCGCAATGTGATTTTGGCCCCAGCACTTCGCCTATACCTTCAGGAACTTCGTCGGCCTCCCCGGGGACGATTGTCCCTTATAGTTCGATCAAGATCGGCGGTAGTTCATGTTCGGTCGGCAGTGATGGAATCGTTATGAGATAGTGGTCTGTGGTCACTGGCTGTTGCCGACCAGCGCCTTAAACAGCTCGTTTCGCTGCAGAGCCTCAAAGTCCGGGGTGTCTCTGATGACCGCTCTTGAATACCCAGCATCAGCTGCTTTCTTCAGATAGCTGAGGGCCATATCCGTTTGATTGAAATGATTGTAAACAACAGCGGCCCGGAACAATACCTCTCCGTCGGTGGGTGCTGCCGCTAGGGCGCTTTGCAGATAGGCCATAGCCGACTTCCTGTCGCCAACCATCGCCGAGTAATTGGCCAGATACACCAGAAGTCGCCCATCTCGCGGATTGACCTGCAACTTGGAAGCGGCGATTGCGATCGCACGCCGATACTTGGCGTCCGCCTGCACCCGCCGGTCGGGACTCCAGTACAGCGCGTCCCCAAGATTTCCCCAATTCTCCCAATTTCCCTCATCGAGCTTTACAGCTTGTTCCTGTGCGGTTATCGCATCTGGAAAACGATGCATCAGAAGATATGTGTAGCCGAGATTGGTATAGGCATCGGCACTCGGACGAAGCTGAATCGAGCGCTGGAATGCGGCAATCGCATCCTGATAGTGGCCTTCGACGATATAGACGCCTCCGAGGGTGAAGTAGCCTTCGTAGTTGTCAGGGGCGAGCTGCGTTACCTTCAAAAACATCGCGGCGGCGGCGGGATATCGAGCCTGGCCGTAGTAGAAGAGTCCCAACCAGCTATAGACGCCCCAGTAATTGGGGCGTAGGTCGATCGCTTTCTTGTAGGTCGATTCCGCGGCAGCGAGGTTTCCTAGATTGGTGTAGGCATCGGCCAGCCCACGCAGCGCTTCACTGTTCTGCGGGTTCGATCCCAGGGCTCGATTGAACTGTTCCACCGCCTTTTCGTATTGGCCCGTACCGTTGAGCAAGTTACCGAGGCAGACATGCCCTTCGACTAGATCCGCATTGAGGGACAACGCCTTTTCGCAATTGGTTGAGGCCTTGGTCACGAACTCATTACCCTTGTCCAGTCGCCGGAATTCGGTCCAATAGGCGTCGCCTAAACCGGCATACGCGAGCGCGTAGTTAGGATCGATCTTTATCGCCTGGCTGAACTCGCTGACCGCGGCTTCGATGTTTTCCGGCTTCTCGTACGCTTGCAGGTAGCCGCGACCGCGGATATAGGCTTCATAAGCCGCGGGCTGGGTGTCCTGAGTAACGTACAACTTGCGTCGGTCTGCTGGCCCAATATGCGCTGGCAACATGTCCAGCACCGCGCTGACCACTTTGTCCTGCAGGCCGAAAGGGTCGGTCGCCTCCGCCTCTATGGTTTTCGCGTCGAGTTGCCGGTGGGTCCTCGAGTCCACCAGATAACAGTTGATCCGGATGGTCTGCCCCGAACGCTGAAGACTGCTCTCCAGGACGAAGTCCGTTCCGAACATCCTCCGAACGTCTTCGGCCGTTTTAGCGCCTTGGTCTCGTAGGTCCTGTGGTGAAATCACCTGGATCGCATCAGCGCTACTCGCTTGCTGCAGTTTGGCAGCCACCGTCTCGGTCAAGCCAAGCCCCAACGCACTCGTAGAGGGGTCCTGTCCGACGGTGTCGATCGGCAGCACGGCCATGATCTTTTGCTGCACTTTCGCAGGCCACAGCCATTTCCAGGCGACGACTCCGGCTACGACTCCGAGCAGCAGCACTCCAGCCAGCACCACAGCCAGACGCCTATGCCTGCCCAGCCACGTCGTGTCCTCCGCCGGCTGAAGCGCCCGGTAAGAACTCGAACCCCGGGCCAGCTCCTTCAGGTCATCCAGCAGTTCGGCGGCCGACTGATAGCGGAGGTCCGGGTCTTTCTGAAGGCACTTGAGAATTACCGCTTCCAGCGCGGGCGAGATTTCCTTGTTCTTGGTTCGCGGCGCCGGAGGTGAGGAATAGCGGATGGCATCCCATAGCATCTGCTGCTTCTGCGGGAAAGGTCTCGCTCCGGTCGCCGACTCATAGAGAACGACCCCGGCAGAGTAAATGTCGGAGCGGTGGTCGGGCACCTTCCCGTCCACCTGCTCGGGCGCCAGATATGCCGGGGTCCCCACGACAGTACCGGGCACCTCCAGGGTGACGGTTGCCTCCTCTTCAAGGGTCGTCGCTTCCGGCGACGCAAAGAGCTGGGCCAGACCGAAATCGAGGATCTTGAGCACATTCTCCGGCGTGACCCGTAGATTGCCCGGCTTCAGGTCGCGGTGCAGGACCCCTTGGGCGTGCGCGGCGGCCAGCCCACGGGCCATCTGGATGCCCAGCGCCAGCACCTCTTTCTCCGGCAGGGCTCCCTTTGCCAGGCGTTCGTTAAGCGAGGTCCCGGAGACGTATTCCAGCACCAGGTAGTCCACCCCGTTTTCCGAGTCGAACTCGAACACGGACTCGACATTGGGATGGTTAAGCCGGCTGAGGATAAGGGCTTCGCGGCGAAAACGTCTACGCGCGGATTCGTCGCTTAAGGTCTTGGCGTTGAGCACCTTGATCGCGACAACGCGCTCCAGCCGCTCGTCGCGCGCACGGTAAACGATGCCGAAGCCGCCGGCACCGATCTCTTCGATGAGGCGGAAATGGCCGAGGGTCTGCCCAGGAGTGAGGTCAGGCGCCGCCATGCGAGCAATTTCGTACAAGCGAATCGTATGATGGTTCCGGCCCGCGGTCAACGCAAGTTAGTGCCGTTGTCGCAGTGTGCAACAGGGGAAGGAGGATGACGCCAGGACCGCTGCCGGCCAGTACCGCAAGCCGCCCGGTGGCATCTGCGCGGGCGCTTGTCCCTAGCGGGCCTCTCCTATTCCGCTTGGTTCGCCCGATAGCTGGCCCGCAGTTCGGTAACAATCTCGTTGGCCGCCGCTCGCGCGTCCTCCCGCCGTTCCGGTGGAAAGGAAATGGCGCCCACCCGCGCATGTCCGCCGCCTCCGTAGCGCTCGCAAATCCTGGCCAGGTTCTCAAAGTGGCTGGTCCGGGCCCAGGGGTTGGAACCTACGGACACCTTGTTCCGAAAGCTGCTCTTGCTGAGTCCGACGGAATACACGCAATCGGGATGCAAGTAATACGGAATGAACTTGTTGTGGCCCTCCATGTCGTAGTCGGTCACGTCGAAGAAGACGGTGCCGTCCTTGCACTCGGTGCGCTCGCGCAAGATCTCGATGGAGCGGCGGTGCCGTTCCATCAAGCCCGGGATTCGTTCCGCGATCATGGGATCGGCGACGATCTCTGCGAGGGGCTTGTAAGCCAGCATCGCGATCAGGCTGGGAATGAGCTGCGGGTCCTGGCTGGCTTCGATCACCATGGTCAGCTTCATGGCCGGCGCTTTCATCTCGACCGCCGACTGCGGATCGTCATAGAGGGCGCCATCAATGATGTCGGCCCATTCGATCAACTCCTCCACCGGCGCGGGGTTGAAGCCGAACCGCTGTTCCGTGACCGCCGCGATGAACTTGGTGCAGGAGCGGAAGTCGGGATCGTAAAACTTGGTGTTGCTCAGGTCCTGCTCGAAATGCGAGGCGTCCTCGGCCGTAAGAAACGCGCTCTGATGGTGGTCGAACCACCAGGTGATGCGCGGCGAAGGCGAGTATTTGAAATCCACGATGGCATTCTCGTCGCCGGTGAAGTCGTCCTCGTTGAACAGCGCTCCGGCACGATGCACCAGGCCGACGTATTCAAACTCGGCGTGCTCGCGAATGCGCTCGCGATAAAAGCGCGTGAACAGCGCCGCCGAGCAGGCGCCGTCGAAACACTTGTCGTGATAGAAGACCCGTATCTTCACAAATACTTTCTTGGGTAGCGCGAGCCTAAAGCTGGATTATTCACCAAGCTACATCGCTTTGAAGGGGCACGGCTTCAGCCGTGCCGTAAGAACTGGTCCCATAGCGATGGCTTTAGCCACTGAGGGGACTCGGCCTTGCAACGAAATGCAAGTGCCCTCAGGGGCTAAAGCCCAACTATCAACACGACGTAATGGCACGGCTAAAGCCATGCCCCTTCAAAACATGCAACCTTCAACTGCCCAAACAGATGAACCATCCGACTTAACCCCGGTTTAAAGGCTTCGCTTTTTCCCTCTGAGCGGGCTGCGCAGTCCGCGTGACCGCTTTTCTTCGCAAAAGGAAAAGTAAATAGAAATGACATTTCGGCAGCGGGTTGTCAAGCGGCGAAGGAGAAAAAGGGACGCGGCGTGCCTTCTGGAATCGTCAAGCATGCAGTCTACGCGCCAGCCTGCTTTTCCGCCAGGTCGCCTACGATGGGTAGCTTGAACATCTCGTGCTGATAGGCCTTGACCACCAGCAGGATCCACAGCGCCAGCTCGGCCAATCCGAGCAGGCCGTACACCCCGAACATCAGCACGGGAATGATGTAGCTGAAGAATGACAGCACGATCTGGAGAACGATGAGCGCAGCACAGGTGAACAGGCACTGGAAGGAGTGGAAACGCACGAAGCGATTGCGATTGTAAGGCTCAATCAGCAGGAAAATGATCGCCGGGATGATAGTGAAATAGGCCAGCATGCCGGCAATGTTCTCTTGCATCGGCGCTGCCGCAGCGGCGGAGGTATCGTAGCTGGCGGGCGCTGGTGGCGGAACCGGAGAACCTGCCGCCGCCCCTGCTGGCGCGGCAGCCCTTCCACACTTTGGGCAGAAGGCAGCGTTATCGGCCATCTGGGTACCGCAAGCTGAACAGAATGCCATAAAGACCTCCCTGAGTTTAACCCTGAGTTACCGTGTCCGCACCGCCAGACTCGCCAAGATACAACACCGCCCGGGGGTGAACACTTTTCTATCCGCGGCGCACAATAACAGAGTTGGACGGGGAACGCAAACCGCGGCTTGCACTTTGCAGCGAGCGAGGAGAAGCCGCCTCTCTACCGGGGCGTTAACGTGAGGGGCTGAAGAAGAGCGAAAGCGAATCGCGGCCTTTACGCCCCGCAGCACTTCTTGTACTTCTTGCCGCTGCCGCAGGGGCAGGGATCGTTGCGGCCGACCTTGTCGCCGCGCACCACCTGCTGCACGGTTCCCTGGTCGCCCGCTCCCGCCATGCGCGCCTGCTCCAATTCCCGGCGTTTGCGTCGCTGGAAGGCCTCCTCCATGTCATCCATGGAGGTCGCAGCGCGGTTGCGCCTGGAACCGGTGCTGAAGGCCGCGACTGCATCGCCATTGCCATCTCCGGGAGACAACGCGTGCTCCGGAGCCGGGCGCGGCGCCTCGATTACCTGCATCAGGTACAGGTACCGGACCGTCTCCTCCTCGAAGCGCTCCATCATGGCCTCGAACATGTCGAACGATTCGCGCTTGTATTCCACCAGCGGATCGTGCTGGCCGTAACCGCGCAGCCCGATGCCCTCGCGCAGGTGGTCCATGCTGAGCAGGTGGTCCTTCCACTGTTGGTCGATCACGCTCAGCATGATGATGCGCTCGTGGTGGCGCATTGCCTCCGGGCCGATGAGCCGCTCCTTGGCGTCATAACGCTCCTTCAGCTTGTCGAAGATGGCGTCGCCAAGTTCCTGCCGGTTCAGCGTTTCGGCTTCGACGCCTTCGGCGGCAATGTCCACACCGAAGCGCGTGAAGATCTGGTTCTTCAGGCCCTTGATGTCCCAATCTTCCGCGTGAGTATCTTTGCCGGCGTACTTATCGAGCAGGCCCCCCAGAATGTCGCGAACGTAATCTTCAAGGATGAGTTCCTTCTGGTCGATGCCCTCCAGCAACTGCCGGCGGAGTCCGTAAACCGCCTGCCGCTGCTTGTTCATCACATCGTCGTACTCGAGCAGGTGCTTGCGGGCCTCGAAGTTTTGCGCCTCGACCGCCTTCTGTGCCGCTTCAATGCGCTTGGTGATCATTCGCGACTCGATGGGAACGCCCTCTTCCATGCCCAGCCGTTGCAGCAGGTTCGACACCCACTCCTTGGCGAAGATGCGCATCAGGTCATCTTCCAGCGACAGGTAGAAGCGCGAAGCTCCGGGATCGCCCTGGCGGCCCGCACGTCCACGCAACTGGTTGTCAATGCGCCGCGCCTCGTGGCGCTCCGTCCCCAGGATGAACAGCCCGCCCAGGTCAATGACCTCGTTGTGCTCGGCGTCGGTCTCTTCCTTATAGCGGGCGTTGATCTCGTTCCACGGAGCGGTCGGCACCTGGTACTCGTTGCCGCCGTAGTAAAAGTACGAGAGGTTGGGATCGTCGGGCTTGGCCGTGACTTCGCCCGCCACCACCTTCAATTGCTGCGCCAGCCCTTTCTTGATGCACTCCTGCTTGGCCATGAACTCGGAGTTGCCGCCCAGCAGAATGTCGGTGCCGCGTCCCGCCATGTTGGTCGCAATCGTAATGGCGCCCTTGCGTCCGGCCTGGGCGACAATCTCGGCTTCCTTCTCGTGATACTTGGCGTTCAGCACCACGTGGCGCACGCCCTTCTTCTTCAACAGCTCGGACAACCGCTCCGACTTTTCAACCGACGTGGTGCCCACCAGCACGGGCTGGCCGGTTGCTGCCAGTTTCTGAATTTCGTCCGCCGAGGCAAAGTATTTTTCTTTCTCGGTGCGGTACACCACATCGGAATTCTCGATGCGCAGCAGTTGCCGGTTGGTCGGAATAACCACCACTTCGAGCTTGTAGATGTTGTCGAACTCAGTCGCTTCCGTCTCCGCCGTACCGGTCATGCCGGCCAGCTTCTTGTACATGCGGAAGTAATTCTGGAAGGTGACCGTGGCCAGGGTCTGGTTCTCGCGTTCGATCTTTACGCCCTCTTTGGCTTCCACGGCCTGGTGCAGGCCGTCGGACCAGCGCCGCCCCGGCATCAGGCGGCCGGTGAACTCATCCACGATGAGCACTTCCCCGTCCTTCACCACGTACTCGACATCGCGACGGTACAGTGCGTGCGCCTTGATGGCGGTGTCAACGTGGTGCTTCAGGTCCCAGTTTTCCGGATCGGCGATGTTGCCAATACCCAGCAGGCGCTCGACCTTCTCCCATCCGACGTCGGTAACGGTGATGGTGCGGTGCTTCTCGTCCACCACGTAGTCGCCGGTGAGGATCTTGTCTTCGCCCGGCCCGCGCTCGATCTCTTCACCCAGTTCCAGTTGCGGGATAATGCGGTTGACCCGGTAGTACTTGTCGGTGGATTCCTCGCTCTGCCCGCTGATGATGAGCGGGGTGCGGGCCTCGTCGATCAGGATCGAGTCAACCTCGTCCACGATGGAATAGTTGTGCCCGCGCTGCACGCAATCGCCCAGGTCGAACTTCATGTTGTCGCGCAGATAGTCGAAGCCAAACTCGTTGTTGGTGCCGTAGGTAACGTCCGCAGCATAGGCTTCGCGCCGTTGAGTATCGTCAAGGTCGTGCACGATGACCCCGACTGTGAGCCCGAGGAAGGTGTACAGCTTGCCCATCCACTCCGAGTCGCGCTTGGCGAGATAGTCGTTCACCGTAATGACGTGAACTCCGCGCCCGGAGAGCGCGTTGAGGTACACCGGCAACGTCGCCACCAGGGTCTTGCCTTCGCCGGTCTTCATCTCGGCAATCTTT
Organism: uncultured Acidobacteriaceae bacterium; assembly: GCA_963791975.1. Taxonomy (GTDB): domain Bacteria; phylum Acidobacteriota; class Terriglobia; order Terriglobales; family Acidobacteriaceae; genus Bog-257. The sequence goes on from CAWBUJ010000003.1 coordinate 981,331, forward strand.
CCCTGGTGAAGCACAACGCCGCCGATGAGCTGCACATCGAAGTGCCGCATCTTCAGCACCCGCCAGCCGGCCTCGCGCACCACGGCGAAGGCTTCCGGCAGGACCTCGTTCAGCGCCGCCGCCAGCTCGCGCTCTTTTTCGTCCGGATCTTCCACTGCATCCACCCGCTCGCGGATGCGCTGGCGAAATTCTTCCGTCTTGGCCCGGAGCTGCTCGTCGCTGAGCTGCTGCATCTCGGGCTCGAGCGCGTTGATCTCCTCAACCAGAGGCATCATGCGCTTGATTTCACGTTCGTTACTGGTGCCAAAAATCTTGGCAATGGCCTTATTGATCAAATCTCTGGTCCTTGCTGAGCGCCTGGCAAATCAGGGGATTTACGCGAGCCAAACCCGCCTCCAAGCCACACTCCACCCCAATTAAAAGGCTAACACATTGGATGCTGGGGGCAGCAATTAGCACCTAGCAATTAGCAATTAGCAATTAGCAATTTCACGAATGCTGTCATCCCGAGCGGAGCGCAGCGGAGTCGAGGGATCTGCTTTTCGGCTCTTAGCGTTGATGAAATGACCGGTGGTTTCCGACAAAGCCACATCGAAACTCCTCCACTAATTGCTAATTGCTAGTTACCGCCCTTCGCGTGCGGATGCGTCCGGTCGTAAACCTCCATCACATGCTTGACCGTAAGCTGCGTGTAGCGCTGGGTGGTGGCCAGGCGCTCGTGGCCGAGCATCTCCTGGATGGCGCGCAGGTCGGCGCCCTCCTCCAGCATGTGCGTGCCAAAAGCATGACGCAGCGTATGAGGATGCACGTCGGGCGACAGTCCCCGCGCCACGGCAATCTGCTTCACGATCCGCCCCACGCTGCGTGTGGTCAGGCGGCTTCCGCGCAAGTTCACCAGCAGCGCCCGCTCCGTGGTTCGCCGGGTCTCGCCCAGCACCCGCTGACGCGCCGGCAAATAGCTCTGCATTGCCGTCTTCGCAGAATCGCCGAACGGCACATACCGCTCCTTCTTCCCTTTACCTCGCACCAGCAGGATTTCCTGCGACCAGCGAATATCGTCGAGGTTGATGCCGATCAGCTCCGAATTGCGAATGCCGCATCCATAGAGCAGCTCCAGGATCACCAGATCGCGCTCGGCAAAGGCCGACGACTCCGGCATCGCCGCATCCAGCACCGTGTTGACCTCCTCGATGGTCGGCACCCGTGGCAGCTTCCTGGGCAGCTTCGGGGTGGCCACCAGCGCCGCCGGATTCTGCTCGACCTCGCCTTCCTGCGCCAGCCAGCGATACAGCGACCGCAGCGCCGCCAGCGCACGCGCCACCGAAGTCTTGCTCAATCCGCGCTCGTACAGGTTCGACAGATATCCGCGAATCAGGACGTGGTCAATATCGCGCCAGCCCTGCGGGCCCACGTACTCCGCAAACTGTGCCAGATCGCCGGTATAAGCCTTGATGGTGTGCGGCGACGCGTTGCGCTCCTGGAGCGCGCGAACGAACCTCGCGACGGCCTTCTCGACGATAGTCGCCTGCTTCTTCATGGACCCTCAGGGAGTTGTCATCACGAGCCCGCTTCGGCGGGCGAGGGATCTGCTTTTGAGAAAGTGACAGAAAAGCAGATTCCTCGCGCCAAAATCAGGCGCTCGTAATGACAATTCATACTAGGACGCATGCCTCACGCTTTCTCTTGCTGCGCCCGCCCCTTCCCTCGCGGGTGATGCTGCTTATACACGCGGTTCAGCCGGTCAAGCGCGAGATGCGTGTACACCTGCGTGGTCGAGATGTCGGCGTGCCCCAGGATGGTCTGCACCGTACGCAGATCGGCGCCGTTCTCCACCATATGAGTGGCGCAACTGTGCCGCAGCATGTGCGGGCTGGCGTGGCGCGCCGAGTGCGCCGAGGCATCGTTCACCACCTGCCACACTCGCTGTCGCGTGATGTGCTTCGCGCCGCGCGCCACAAACAGGTACGGCGAGGGCTTCCCCGCCGCCAGCACGGGACGCGCATCCCGCAAGTACTGCTGCACCATCTCCTGCGCCGCCCGGCCCAGCGGCACAATGCGCTCGTTGTCGCCCTTGCCGTGCACCAGCACGTATCCCAGCTCCAGCTTCAGGTCTTCCAGCTTCAGGTTGATGATCTCCGACACCCGCAGCGCTCCCGCATAAAACACCTCCAGCATGGCGCGATCGCGTCCGGTAAGCGCCTGCGAAAAACGGTCGTCTTTGGCTCGCGGCGGACCTTGCAGCAGCGCCTCGACTTCGTCGGCCGCCAGCGATTTCGGCAGCACCTTCCACTGCCGCGGACTGTCGATGTTCAGCGTGGGATCGGTTGCGATGTAGCGGTCCAGCAGCAGGTACTTATAAAAGTGTCGCAGTGCCGACAACTTGCGCGCCACACTGCGTCCATCCACGCCATTGGAGAGCAGCGCGTTCATGAAGTCGCGCACATCCTGTCGCCGCGCCTCGCGCAATCCGCGCTTTCGCTTCAACAGAAATTGCGAATACTGCTCCAAGTCTGACCGGTAGGCCGACACGCTGAGCACCGCCAGCCCCTTCTCGACCTTCAGGTAATCAAGAAACGAATTCATCAGGCGAAGATTAGGATCGGCACTCTGCACGAGATGAGTATGCGGTCGCGAACCCCGGTGTGGGAATAGCGAGCCGGGTACGCGCGGTCCTCTGTCTCACTGGTAATTCTTGCCTCACGGCGATGTCTCACACGTGGCAACGGCCCTCCGGCTCAATTGCTTCTAAGATAGGAGTATGGTTTCATGCTCGAGCCTTGTATGTTCGCTCCTGCTGGTTGTTCTGTCCTCCACCCTCTCCCTCGCCGACACGGCAGCTTTTGATTTGCCTGGTCCTGGGGTTGAAGTGCGCGTGGGCCGCGCCGGCAAGGAGATGCCTGTCGCCCAAGTTCCGAACCTACAGGAGGGCGACCGGCTGTGGGTGCATCCCGCCCTGCCGGAGACGCAGAGCGCGCACTATCTGCTGATCGTCGCCTTCCTTCGCGGATCCACAAATCCACCTCCGGAAAAATGGTTTACCAGGATCGAAACCTGGAACAAACATGTGCGCGAGGAAGGAACGATGGTGACCGTGCCAAAGGGCGCCGAGCAAGTGCTGCTCTTCCTCGCTCCCGAGACCGGCGGCGACTTCAGCACACTGCGCTCGGCGGTTCGTGGCAAGCCGGGTGCCTTCGTACGCGCGTCCCGCGACTTGAACGAGGCCAGTCTGGACCGTTCGCGGCTGGAAGCCTATCTGTCCGCAGTGAAGCGGGCGTCGAATACGGACCCCGACAAGCTGAAGGAGCTATCGACGCTGCTGGCTCGTAGCCTGAGCATCAAGCTGGACAGCGAATGCTTCAACAAGCCCACCCAGCAGCAGGAGTCGTGCCTGACCCAGAACACCGACCAGCTGGTCCTCGACGATGCACACAGCCAGTCCATGGTCGCCGAGTTGACCTCGGGCGCGTCGGCCGACTTGATTGGCCAGATCAGCGCCACTCCCTTGGCCGGCGGCGGATTTTACAGCGCCTACGTGGGCGCTGTGGTCGATCTGGTTCGGCTGACCAGCACATTTCACACCGCCGAGTACCAGTACATCCCGGCCCTCGCAGTACCACGCGAGGACCGACTCAATCTGAAGCTCAATACCCCTCCCTCGTTCCGCAATCCGAAGTCGGTGCTTGTGATTGCGCTGCCTGCCGTCGAGCCGCCGCGCCTGCCTCCACTTCGGCCAGTGGATCCCAAAGGCGCGTACTGTCTCACCAGGTCGTCGCTGGTGCTTCCGGTGGAAGGCGCGCCGCTGGTCTTCTCCACCGGGCTGGCGCACGACTTCGCCCTCCACGTCTGGAGCAAGTCGGGCCAATCGATGGACCTGCCGGCCAAAGCCAATGCTGCCCGAGGCGGCATCGTGGTCGACACACATTCGGTGAAGAGCGGCCAGCTCGATCCGGAAATCAGCGGGACCCTCCATGGGCAGTGGGGATTCGATTCCTTCGAAGGCCCCACGTTTCAGCTGCGGACTGCGCACCCCGCGCAGTGGACTCTCGCCTCCGCCGACCAGGCCGCTCTCGTTGTCGGGCGTGACGATGTGCTCCATCTGCGAAGCGACGCGGCTGCGTGCGTCGAGGACGTCAACCTCGAGACCGATCAAGGCGGGAGGCTCAAGACCACCTGGAAGCTGGAGAAGCCCGGCGAATTGCAGCTCCAGGTGCCGCTGAAGGACGCCACTCCGGGCCCCCTTACGGTACTCGTAAAGCAGTTCGGCTTGGCCAAGCCCGACCAGCTCGTCCTGCACACCTATTCAGAAGCGGCCAAGCTGGAGAACCTCGTCATCAACGCCGGCGATAGCCAGGCCATGCTGGAGGGGACCCGTCTGGATGAAGTCGCGAGCGTGGAACTTGGCGGAATTCACTTTACGACCGCCGAGCTGACGCGGGCCGGCAGCGAAGACAACCTGCGTCTACAAGCGCCGGCTTCGACGCAGGCTGCATTGCGCCAGGGCGACAAGGTGACGGCGCACGTGATGCTGAAGGACGGCCGCACCTTGTATCTGGCAACTACGGTACAGCCGCCACGGCCCGAGGTAACGCTGATCAGCAAAGTCATCCAGCCGAATTCAACGGCGACGCCTTCGGCAATTCAGTTGCAAGGTCAGGACGAACTGCCGCCGGATGCCAGGCTTTCTTTTTCTCTCAAGACGCTGGTGCCAGCGGTGTTTTCGCACGATGAAAAGATCGAGATTTCGACCCAGGACGAGTCGGTACAAGCGATGCTCGGAGTGACGGACGGCAGCCTGACCCTGCAGGATGCACAAACCGTGGTCGTGGTACTGGATCCGCTGAAAAACCTCGGTCCCTCCGCGTTCGGCCCGCTGCGCTTTCGACCCGTTGCCGCCAACGGCGAAAAAGGGGATTGGCAGCCTCTCGTGAATTTGGTGCGCCTCCCGGAAGTGAAAGGAATCCAGTGTCCCAGCGACCCGGACGATCCCTGCACCATGACGGGATCGAAGCTTTTTCTGCTGGACGCGGTCTCCTCCGATCCGCAGTTCCAGCAAAGCACGCCTGTTCCCGACGGATTCGCCGGCCCGGAACTAAGCGTCCCGCATCCCACCAAGGGCGTGCTGTATGTCAGGCTGCGTGACGATCCCTCGGTGGTGAATAAGCTGGTGTCGCCGCCGGTAACGGAACGAGCAGCCCAATAGGCGAATCGTCTGGACATCGAGCGCTGAAGGCCCCGGCGCGGGCAATCCGGCCGGAGGAAACAGGCCACTCTTAGGGAGCGGCAACTCGCCAGCGAGGTAACAATACCTTTGAGATGGCAGCCGAACATCGAGGATGAAACTGCTACTGTCTGGCCTTCTCCACCTCCAGGTCGAGGCCGTCAATCTTGCGGACGACGACCTGCTCGCCGATTCCGACCCGCGACGGCGCGTGCGCGTTCCACAGCTCGCCCAGCACGAAGACTTTGCCTTCGGGATCGATGTCGGTGCGCGCTTCCCCGACAGCGCCTATCATTCCCTGCTGTCCGGTGACCACCTTGCTGTGCCGCGCCCGCAGCGCGATGCTCATGAGGAACACCGTGATCGCGCCGAGCGGCACGCTAACGCCCAAAGCCATCCACAAGCTGACCCGCATCTGCGGGATCGGCCCATCCACCAGCAGCAGGCCGCCAATCGTGAGCAGGGCGATGCCGCCGATACCCAGCACGCCATGCGTGGCAAACTTGGCCTCCAGCGCGAACAGGACGAACGCTCCCATGATGAGCGTGAAGGCCGCATAACGCGTCGGCAGCAGGTTCAGCGCGAACAGCGCCAGCAGGATAAATACGATCCCCACCACTCCCGGCACGACCGCGCCGGGATGGTTGAATTCCATGTAGAGCGCCAGCGCGCCGATAGCGAGCACGAGGAACGCGATGTTGGGGTCGAGCAGGAAGTCGAGGATGCGCTGCCGCAGGGTCATCTGCATCTCGTCCACCGAATCGGAGGAGAGATTCAACTTCACTTGCTTGCCGTCAAAGCGCTTGATGGTGCGGCCATCGATCTGGCGAAACAGGTCGCTCTGGTCCTTGGCGACAATGTCGATCAGGTGCTGCTGCAAGGCTTCCTGATCGGTCCACGACTTGGATTGGCGCACCGCGCTCTCCGCCAGGGCAACGTTGCGGCCGCGCGGACCGACAAACGATCGCATGAAGGCCGCCGAATCGTTCTCGATCTTGGTCTTCATGACGTCGTCCATTTTGCCGCCGCCCAGTTCGACCGGATGCGCCGCGCCGGTATTGGTGCCCGGAGCCATCGCCGCCACGTCGGCGGACTCCAGGACGAAAAAGCCCGCCGATGCAGCCCGCGCGCCGGTGGGAGCTACATAGACGATAACCGGCACCGGCGATGCCAGGATCTTTTCGATGATCGAGCGGGTGGAATCGAGCAGCCCACCCGGCGTGCTCAACTCGATCAGCACGGCATCGGCGTTGGTCTGCCGCGCGCGCTCGATGGCGCGATCGATGTACTCGGCGGTTATGGGTTGGATGGTGTCGTCAATCGTTATCTTAACGACGCTGTTGGCCGACGCCAGACTCGTGCACAGCAGCGTCAGCAGTATGCAACACAGGAAAGAACGGGTTCGAGACATAGCTGCCTCCTGTCGGAGGACCCTGTAACAATTCTATTTCGAAACGGTCTGTTGTGCAGCGATTTCGCTTTTCAGTGCCAGCGCCGCCGCATTCGCGGGCTCGAGCGCCAGGGCGCGGTCCACTTCGCTGGCAGCGGACTGAAACAGGTTCTTCTTCAGGTCAAGCCGGGCAATCACCAGCAGGGCGTCAACATTGGGCTGCAAGCGCACAGAGGTCTGGGCTTCCGACAAAGCGTTTGCCATATCGCCCTTCTTCTCCAGCAGGAGGGCCAGTTGAGCGTGCGCCGCGGCATTGCTGGAGTCGGCATTGATGGCATCGCGAAACTGGCTCTCCGCCTGCTCCGGCTGGTTTTGGGCCAGCAATTCCCGGCCGCGCTCCACGTGATAGGCGGAATGGGTGTGGGGATCGGTTTTGGCGAGCCGCGCCTCAGTCAAGTTATGGATCTCCATCTCGAGCTGCCGGTATGACGCCTCGCTATAGTTCCGCTTGATGCGCTCCAGCGGAATGCGAGGCTGGTTCGCCGGCAACAGTGCGTTGCCCCCCGAGGCGGCGGCAGTCGAGTTGGCCGGAGGCGGCGTCACCCCGCGATTGATCATGTCGAGCAGCGTCTTGGCTTCCCCGTCCGTCGGCCGCTGTTGCAACTCCTCCCGCAACTGTCGCGCAGCTCCGGCGCTGTCGCCGTTCTTGAAGAGCGCAACCGCCAGGTTGAAACGGTAATCGGCATCGCTCGGGTCGGCGTTCACCGCCTTGGAGAAATATTCCACCGCCGCGCTGCGGCGTCCCCGCCGCGCGTCAGCCACACCCATGTTGTTGTAAAGCTCGGTCAGCGGCAGCCGGGTGGACAACGAGTTAAATGCGCTAAACGCTTTATCGAAGCTGCCGCGATAGTACTCCGACATCCCCAGTAGAAACTCCGACTCGCCCGCCGCCGCATCGTCTTTGGGCACGCGACTGAACCACAACGCCGCCTGCTCATATTCGTGGTTGTTGTAGTAAGTCTTCCCCAGCTCTACGATGGCCCGTGTGTAATTCGGATTGAGCTTAACGGCAGTGCGAAAATACCGGACCTTCTGCTGATGGTCGGTCGCGGTGACTCCGCGAATGTAGTTCTCGAAAGCGTCAATCCGGATGGGCGCCGAAGCTTTCAGGAACTCCTCGCGCGTAGTTGGCGGCGGCAAGGGCATTTGTTCCAGCAGCTCCCAGGCCAGCACCGTTTGAATGTCAATGAGGTTCGCCAGCGGGCCGCTGCTTAGCACCGCCGGATGCAGATGCAATTTCTTCATATCCAGAAGCTGAGCGGTGGCGCTGAATCGGGTGCCATCGAACTTGTAGCTGCCCAGCACGACATAATCCACGTCCATCTGCTCGGCTATCCCGTAAATGGTGGCGCGCGACGGCCGTACGGTTTCTGGAATACCGGTGCGATCGAAGGCGTAGACCCGGTCCTCACGGCTGACAGCATGCAGATGAGGGGACGCCATACGCTCGGAAATGACTTCGGGAAAGGCCTCGGCGATCCATTCCAGCCCCGCTGCGCTCGACTGGTTCTCGAACGGCATGACCATCACGGTCCGGGTGCCCGGGACGGACTGCGCGGCCGCTGGCGCGCCAATCAAAAACAGCGCGGCACATAACAGGAGAAGACGATCAAAGGGACGCATCAGGAGATATCGCAACGTATCTTGATTATAGCTGCTGCGGCTCAGCCCTTCCGGCCCAGCTTCGCGCCAAACCAAAAGCCACCAGCCTCTGCACTGGTGGCCCCGGCTCTCGAGTCCTTCGCCCGTTACTTCGAAACCGCGGCGAACAGGTCCGACTTGAGCAGCGCCTGAAAGCGCTGGTCGTCCGTCTTGAAGTGCATCATCAGCATGTCGTGCGAGTTGTCCACGGTGGTGTCTTCCAGCGCCACCTTCTCCGCGGGACTGGCGTTCATCTTGCGATACAGAACACCAGCCTTCAACAGCGTGGCCATGGTGGCCGCGCTCATGGTGTCCGAAGTCTTCACGTTCAGATCGAAGGTCACGCCGTTGGCGAAGTCCATGGTGTAGTCCGACGCCAGCAGGCGCTTCTTGACCACGTCATAGTCGGCCACCGAGGACGCCTGGCCCAGCGCCGACCTCATCATGTTCTGCGTGCCCACCTGGTCGAGCACGCTCCACAGCGGCGAGCTGTCCACGTCGCCGATCAGCCCGTCAATAATGTCGTTCGACTCCAGCGAATCGGCCCCGTTGTCGCGTACATCGAGCGCCCCTTTGATCGCGGGGTTATCGCCAAACAGGATGGTCGACGGATCGAGGAAGACAAGCTGCATGCCCGAGCCCATGGGGTACAGATAGGCAAGCGCGTACTTCTCCGGGCGGACCTTCTTCGCCTTCATCTTCTGAAGGAATTCCGTCTTCTTGAACGTGCCCTGCGCAATGCCGATGCTGCGCGGCCCTTTCGGCGACCGATAGATGACCAGCGTGAGCTGCTCGACATCCTTGTCCGGGTCGATGCCCGTCGCCTTCAGCGCCTTCTCGAATTCCTTCAGGTTATCGGGAAGCACGCGGTCCCGGAGAGCGTGCGCCGCCGGCGAATCGCGCAGCGCTCGGTAGTCCACCGAGATCATCTGCTGCACCGCCGAGGGAACCACCGTGCGGGCGTTGCTGCTCAGAGGGGCGGCGAAAGCGGACATGGTCATCGCGCCGCTCAAGAAGAGGCCGGTCAAAAACTGCTTCATGCTCATAGATTCTACCCGAGTATGACGGCGCAAGCGCACAATCGTAAGCCGCGGCTACTGTCACCGCCTCGCGGCTTGTCGGCCGTTGAAGAAAAGCTCCGCGCCAGTCGCTAGGCGCTTTTGGCCATCTCAGCCCGCTTCCTCACATCCGCCAGGAACGCCTCATCCTTAATGTCACCCAGATTGATCTCCACATTCGCCAGCGCGCCCTGAATCGCGGCATTCGCCAGCGCCGCCGCAACCGTCAGGTCTGACGCCATCTTGGGATTGGTGATCGGCCGCAGCGACTCCACGATCTGCCGCACTTCCCGCGCCCGCTCCGCCACCACCAGCGGAACCAGCGTCGCCTGCTTCGTCGTGGCCTCAACCTCAGCCTGCGCCTCGGGATGCTCCCTGGCCTTCTTGAATGCAGCCATCACCCGGTTGAACGATTCGGCATCGGCGTCAATGGACGCCTTGAACTGCTCGCGCAACTCCGCCAGCCGCGCCAGGGCATCGCTCAACTCGCGCTCATGCTGGAGGTAAGCCTTCTTGCCCCGCGACATTCCGGCCACCATGCTGCCCAGTGCCGCGGCCATCGCTCCACTGGCGGCCGACGCGCATCCTCCGCCCGGCGCCGCCGTCGGGGCCGCGAGTTGCTCGACGAACGGCTCCACCCCGGCGCGAATTCCGCCCACCGCCACCTTGCCGCTCATCACCGCCGCCAGCCGGTTCTCCAGGATCAGCGAGGAGTCGAAATTCTCGATCTGGAGAAACCATTCCGCCGCGTCTTCCAGCGCTTTCTTCGGAATCAGCCCCACAATCTCGCTCGACTGCGGCATCACGCCGTAACGCGCCGCCTCGCGCTTCACATACTCGAAGACGCGCGCAATCGGCGTCTGGTCGGTGTCGGTCAGGTTCATCGAGACCTGCGCCAGCCCGCGCACCGGCACTCCCATGCCCTTCACGTACCGCAGGCCGCCGTTGGAAAAGCGGATCGCCTTGGCGACCTTCTTGGCGATCTCAACGTCCGGCGTGTTGAGATACACGTTGTACGCCACCAGAAACTTGCGCGCCCCCACCACGGTCGCGCCCGCCGTGGGATGCAGCTCCGCATTGCCAAAGTCGGGCTTGCGTGCCGGGTTGGTCTTCACCTCTTCGCGGATGCCCTCAAACTGGCCGCGCCGAATATTCTCCAGGTTCTGGCGCTCCGGCCTTTGCGCCGCCGCTTCGTACAGGTAAACCGGGACTCGGTAGCGCTTCCAGATTTCCTCTCCCACCCGGCGCGCCATGGCCACGCAGTCCTCCAGCGTGACGCCTTCGATGGGGATAAACGGAATCACGTCAGCAGCGCCCAGCCGAGGATGCGCTCCGGTGTGCTGGGTGAGATCGATGAGCTCGGCAGCTTTGCCGACACCGCGAATGGCGGCTTCCGCCACATTCACCGGATCGCCGACCAGCGTAATGACGCAGCGGTTATGGTCGGCGTCCATCTCGCGATCGAGCAGATAGACCCCGTCCATCTTCATGGCTTCCAGGATGGCGTCGACGCGGGACTTGTCGCGCCCTTCGGAAAAATTAGGAACGCATTCTACAAGTGCTGGCATAGCTAGCAATTAGCATTTAGCAATTAGCAATTAGCAATTAGCAATTAGCAATTAGCAATTAGCAATTAGCAATTAGCAATTAGCAGTTGCCAGATGGCAACACCCATCTAGTGCGTCTCGATGCCAAGTGCCCAACGCTAAGCGCCAAATGCTAAGTGCCAAGTGCTAAATGCCGTTTCTCAATGCCACGTATATCCCACCATGAACTGCACCGCGCCGTTGATCCCGGGATTCGTTCTTCCCAGCGAAGCGTTCGACAGGTGATACACCTTGGTCGAGAAATCGATGGAATTGCGATCGTGGTGAAACCATTGCAGCCCCAACTCGGCGCCGCTGGTGAAGTTCACTTGCGAGGTGTTGCCCGGAGGAAGGTCCTTTGAGCTGAACACCACTCCGCCCACCGCCGCCACATAGGGCGACACCGTGCATCCGGCGGTGAAATTCCACTTGGCGATGAAGGGATTGATGGCCCCGGCATACTGCCCACCGTGGATCCAGAATTCGTTCAGCGGAATGATATCCAGCGCCATCTCGAAGCTGCCGCGCAGCGCATTGTGGCCCAGTTCGTGAGTCAGCACTCGTCCGATGCGCCCTCCGACCAGCAGGCTTTGCGCGCTGGGCGTGTTGGCGAACGACTGGCTGCCCCCGATGAACAGGCCTTTGTTCCAGCCTGGGCTGCGCAGCGCGTCCACCGGGCTGTCGGTCGGCACTTGCGCCAGCAAAGGAGCGCAGGCCAGCAAGCTGAGAAGAACGAGACGAATGGCGGTCTTCATGGGTTTGTCAGAGCAAACGCAAAAGTTATCAGGTTGTGCGCGCCGGAGCAAATCAGTGTCCGCCAGCCACCAGGCGCAACGGTTTTAGGTCTTTTTTTGTCGCCTTGATAACGTCACTGTGGCATGTAGCGGCCATCACTGACAAACTGCGAACGCCAAGCGTGGAATCGTTCCGAGAAGGGAGTGCTGGCCTTTTCCCTCACCCGCCGACCTTGTGCCCGCATGGAGGAAAACAGCCATCAGAGTTCCTCTCCTCAGGTGTCGTGGTGCGCTCCATCCCTTTGGGCCCTTTTCTGCTCGAACCGCACGGTGAGGAGGTTGACATCATGCACAGCAAGAGTCAGCGCCGCAGAGTCATTTGCCGCACAATTTCACAGCTAGCCGTGATCGCGGTGGGAATCGGGTTCCTTCCCGCCTGGGCGCAAAACGCGGTCCCGCCAACGGCAAGACAGGCTGCAACCATGCCGGCATTCGCGTCGCGCCTGGGCCACCCAGCAGGGTCGCCAGCGACACGATCGACACCGTTGACACGCAAGCATCCGGCGGGGAGCTGCTCCCAGGAGCATCGAGGCTGGATACCGGACGATCAAATCAGCTATGAAAACGGCCCGGTCAACGGCACTGTCGATGCCTGGACCATTAACTTCGGTTACGTCGTCAGCGACAGCTTCACGGCAAGCGCAGTCACCAGCTTTGACATCTGGGCTTGGGAATTTCCCGGTGATGTCGTAGGCGCCGTGGACTGGTCCATTACCAGCGACCCGAACGGCGGAACAGTCTACGGGTCCGGCACGGCCAAGGGCAGCAATCTGATCGACCAGTTTATTTCCACCAATCAGTATGGCTACAACATCGACAAAATCTCGGTGTCAGGCCTGAACGTCACCCTGAACAGCGGAACTACCGCCTGGCTGAACCTGCAGAATGCATCCGTCCCAAGCGGCGACCCCGTGTACTGGGATGAGAACAGCGGCATAGGTTGCAAGTCCCAAGGCTGTCCGTCGCAGGCCTACGAGAGTGCGTTTGGAACCATTCCTTCTGAAGCCTTCGAACGTCGGCGGCGGCCCTCCTGCTCCTGCCTGCTTTAAAGCGGACAGCGATCTTCAGATCATTCACGACTACACCCCTGGCGAGGGGGGCCCGGCTGGAGTGACCATCGACATGGCCGGGAATCTCTATGGGGTCTCCAGCGGCGGCGACTACGGCGCTGGCCTGGCGTATAGGATGGCGCCGAAAGCAGGAGACTGGGTGTTTACCCCTCTGTACAGTTTTCTCGGAGACGATAGCGGGAGCGGCCCTTCTCCCGTCATCGTCGGTCCGGATGGAGCGCTGTACGGTGCAGCCACTGGCGGCCTGAAGACTTGCGGCCAAAATGGAGATTCCTACTGTGGCCTGGTCTTCCGCTTGCGGCCGCCGCCGTCCGCCTGCGCCACGACTTCTTGCCCCTGGAAGGAAGAGGTGCTCTATCGTTTTACCGGAACCATCGATGGGTCAGGTCCCGGCAGTCTCTCCTTCGACTCGGCAGGCAATCTTTATGGAATATCCTCGGGGGTCATTGTCTTTGAGCTGACGCCCTCGCGCGGCGGTTGGACGGAGCAGTCGCTGTATACTTTCACCGACTGGCCACCCAACAGCCTGCTGGCGGGCAATGACGGCAACTTGTACGGTACTACTAATACCGGCGGAGAATCGGGTGGTGGCACAATTTTCCAGTTGGTGCCGTCAGCAGGCGGTTGGGCACGAAACATCCTCTACAATTTCCAAGGCACCCAATATGATGGCTACCTTCCCGGGAACCTCCATCAAGATAGCTCCGGCAGTCTTCACGGCACTTCCTATTACCATATAGATTGTGGGAATGGTTATGCTATGGTTTTCGGGCTCTCACCTTCGAATGGGGGCTGGCAATTCGGCGCTTTTGGACTGAATAACGGTCCGAACATCACCTATATCGATGATTTCACGGCGGACGCTGCGGGGAACAGCTACTTTGCGTACACTCTTTACACTTATCAGTATCCATGGGGCATGCTTTATCAGTGGACTCAGATTGGGGGTGGTGGTACATATTGGCATACCAAAGACTGGTTCAGCCCGGAGGGCCCGATGGCCGTCGACGCTGGCCACCTCTATGGAACAACTCCCGACTGCGGAAAGAACAATTGGGGCACTCTCTGGAGCGTCCCGCGCTAGAGCTTGTTTCAAAAATGTGTAGCGATGGTTCCGGTGGAAGCGTGGACCTTTAGGCCCACGAATTCGCCGTCCTAAAAACCAAGGCCTTTAGGCCTGACTGGTCGAACTCGATTTTTGAAACACGCGCTAGCAAGTTCGACTGATATTTTTCGCCCTCACGATGACGGGACGGGTGGCCCGGGTCTTGCGCGGTTCGGGGATCCGGGGCACCCGCAGATGGTTGATAATCGCAAGAAAGAAGAGGCGTTCATTCGAAGACGTGTGCCACCCGTCCCACCTGATGTCGGTACATATGTCTATGTGTAGTATGATCATACTTCTATGTACAGTATGTACCAATTCTCCGGATTTTAACCCCTAAATCCTTGTGCAACAATACACTAGCTATAAACTATTTAGAATCAAATGAATGCGATATATTTGTAGCCTAAGTTGTTGATTCTACGTGAGGCGTAGAGAGGGGGGTTTTTAGCAGCGGAAAATATCCCGCTTCGCAACTTTCGAGCCTCGCCAGCTTCTGTAACAGCCCAGATTCTTGCGGAAATTGTCATTGAGAGATGGCTTCAGACATCGCGGAATCTGCTGTTCGGTTCCCAGGGAAAATGCGATTAGTGGAAACGCAGATCGCTCGCTCTGGCTGACAGCAGGAGTTACTCCGGAGAGAAAGGCGAAAAGCAGGTTGAGCGCTACTTCAGCAGCCGGAAATACCGTCTCGCCTTGTGCACATCTTTTGCAATCTGCTCCCGCAGGGCGTCGACCGAAGGAAATTTGATTTCCGGCCGCAGCCGTTTCAGAAAAATCAGCTCCAACTCGGTTTGCGCCAGCAATTCGATGGGATGGAAGTTCAGCAGGTGGCTTTCGATGGCGAACGAATCCGGGCCAAACGTCGGGCGATTTCCGACGTTGGTGACCGCCTCGAAGCACTCGCCTCCGACGCGCAGCCAGGTGATGTAAACGCCATCGGCGGGAACCAGTTCGTCGTAACGCGAGAGGTTGATGGTCGGAACGGTGTATTTGTGGCCGTAGCCGCGACCGCGTCCGGGATTGGAGAAGATGCTGAATGGCCTTCCCAGCAACACCCGCGCCTTGCTCACTTCCCCGTTGGCAAGCAGCTTGCGAATCTCGCTGCTGGACACGTGATATCTGCGCAGCGTGTGCTCGGGATAGACGACGGCGGCGAAGCCCATCTCCTTGCCCAGAGCTTCCAGCGTGTTCACATTGCCTTGCGCCTTGTGGCCGAAGTGGAAGTTGTAGCCTTCGTGAACTTCGCGGGCCTGCAGCATTCCCGCGAGCACTTCGCGGGCGAAATCGGTCGCCGTCATCAGCGAGAGATCGCGAGTGAAAGGCAGCACCAGCACGGCGTCCACGCCAGCCTGCTCCAGCAACTGCAACTTCACCGGCAACGGAGTGAGCAGCTTGGGCGCAACGTCAGGCCGCAAAATCCGCAGCGGATGCGGCTCGAAGGTCACGACCACAGACTTGCCGCCGAGAGACTGAGCGCTCTCCGCCATCCGCCGCACTACTTCCAGGTGCGCGCGGTGGATGCCGTCAAAGTTGCCCACGCTCACCACGGTGGGACCTAGTTGCGGCGGGACATCCTCGAGTTTGTGGAAGACTTGCATGGGATCTTGGCGTCCTAGAGGTCGAACTCGAGCTTCAAGCCATCGTGGGCCAGGCGCACATTCGCGGGCAGCGTGGCGTTGGTTTCGTCATGCGGCAGGTCGTGCGCGATATGCGTGAAGTAAGCGCGCTTCGGCTTCAGCTGCTCGACCAGCTTGAGGGAGTTCTCCACCGTCGAGTGTGTGGGATGAGGATGATGCCGCAGAGCATCCAGAAACAGGATGTCAAGGCCCTGCAACTGGGCAAGCGATTCCTCCGGCACGCTGCTGAAATCGGTGAGATACGCCACCGGACCGAAGCGATAGCCTTCGATGGGAACGTCGCCATGATGCACGACCAGCGGAGTGAAGGTTGCGCCAAACAGCTCCACTGGCCCATGGATCGGACATATTTCAACTTGCGCCAGTCCGCCGTACTTGTAGGTCGGCTCAAAGATGTAACGAAAGACGCTACGCAGGGTCTGCGCCGTGGACTCGCTGGCAAACAGCGGAATCTTTCCGCCTCCGGTGACTCGCGGAAAGCTCAGCGGCCGGACGTCGTCCAGCCCGAGAATGTGGTCGGCGTGACCGTGGGTGTAGAGCACGGCGTCAATCTTCCTGATGAGCTCGCGGATGGCCTGCTCGCGGAAATCCGGCGTGGTATCGATGAGCACGGTGTGTCCGTCCCATTGCACCATCACCGAAGGACGCGTGCGGCGGTCGTGCGGATCGGTCGAGGTGCAGACCCGGCAGTCGCAGCCGATGGTTGGTACTCCCATCGAAGTGCCGCTGCCCAACACGGTAAGCGTCGCTTTCATCCCGCCTTGCTATCGGCGCCCGGACCGGCTTGCGGCGGACGCGTAATCAGGTTGGTGACTTCGAGGTACGCCATGCGCAGCTCGTAGAGGCAGTTTTGCAGCAAGGCTTGCTCGGCCGCGGTGAGATTGCCCTTGGTCTTTTCCTGCAAGATGGCCAGCGTATCGATGGTCTGGCGCGCGCCGATCAGATCCACCATCGGCTTCTCTCCCGGCGGCGCGGCGAGTCCAAGCTGCATGAGCGCACTCATGTAAATCGAGGCGACGAACTTCTCGAACGTCATCTCGAAGTCTTTGGCGCTGCGCGGCTGTCCCTGCTGGCGCATCTCGCGATTGATCTGATCGTCGATCTGCCGTGTCGACTCCTGGTAGGCATCAACCGAGGCTTGTTGCTCGGCGGCGCTGGGCGCTTCCGGCTCGGCTCCCTCCAGCGGTGGCTTTTCAGTCGGGGTTGGCGGCGGGACCGGATGGTTCTGCGCAGCCCGTTCTTCGTTGATGCGCTGCTGTGCTTCGCGCGTTTCGCGCTCACGTTCCGCCCGACGTTCTTCGTCTTCCACCACGTCCCGGCGCAGTTCGCCGTCCGTGCTGAACAGGCGGCGGTCCGTCACTACAAAATCGGACTTCTTGTCTTCTTTATCTGGCATAGGCTAGTTTCTTACTCTCGCTTTTCTGTTAGTCGTGGAAGGGTAATGCCGCAACGGTGGCGCTTTGCTCGCCGATCTGCACCACCGTTCCTGGAACCGCAATCTCGCGATGGGCGTAGCCGAGTCCCAATGTTCGCTCCCCGCTAGGGAATGGAACCCGGGCTGCGCTGGTCATCTCGCCGGCATTCTTATCGCTGAACTGGACCTTGGTTCCCGGCGCCGGCGGTTCGCCATCCACCTCGAAGCCGACAAAGGTGCGGTGCAGGATCGCGCGCGAGCGGATGCGCTCCACAATCTCCTGTCCAATGTAGCAGCCCTTGGCGAAGTTCAAAGCATACGGCTGGCCGGTCTCCTGCGGCAGATCGCGGTCGCGCAGATCAACGCCAAAGCGCGGCACACCTCTCACCATGCGATACAGCTCTAGCGCTTCACTGCCTGCCGGCTCGGCTCCAGCGGACCGCAAAGCTTCCCACACTTTGTCGGCATTTTCGGATGAAAACCAGACTTCGTACCCATCCATTGGCGGCTGCGCGCTCCGTGCGACGGAGATTCCGATCTCGCGCCACACCGTGTCGATCACCTGGCCGAATTCCAGTTGGGTAACATCAACTCCTGCTTCGGATAACACCTCGCTCGCCTTCCGCCCCGCGACTCCTATGGTCGCGAGCTTGTCGGTGATGTCAGCCACCTCAACGTCATCCATGATGATGTAGCGATCGAAGATGGCGACAATCGCCGGCGCCTGCCCGCGATCTGTGGTTGCCAGCAGATAATCCCCGCGATTGTAAGACACGAGGTCGCCCTGAATCTTGCCCTGCGCGTTAAGCAGGAAGCTGTAGTTGCCGTGGCCCGGAGCAAGGTCGCGAACATTGTTGGTGACCATTCCGTTCAGCCAGCGGACGCGGTCCTCGCCGCTCAGCACCAGCTTGGCCTGCCAGTTCATGTCGACAATTGCACAGCCTTGCAGCAGGGCGCGGAACTCGGCGGCGGTATCGCCGAACGAAGCCGCAGTGTCCCCTCCCCGATAGCTGCCAAAGCGCGCTCCCGAGGCGGCAAACTTCTCTTGCATCGTGGTGACACGCATACAGAACCTTTGATTATAGCTAAGGTGAGGAGGCCGCTGCGCAGGCGCGATTTCAGGTAGTGTCCTAAAGTTGCGTTGCTGACAGATCGTCACTTCTTGAGTTTCAGGGATTTCATCTCAGCGCGTATTTGGGCTATAGTTTTGGGCTGCGGAACCGACAAATATTGGAGCAGGAACCCGGATAGAAGTATGAAAAATCCAAGCCCTACAAATACCGGATGTTCGATATTTACAACGGCTGCGGGCTTGGCATGTTCCCAGTCTGGGCATCCCTTGCGGCCAATCATTACGCCACCCTGTCCGTTGGTTTGGAGTAGCATGTAATCACTAACACAGAGGGCGTACACTTTTTCTCCTTGTGCGAGAATTGAAGAACCCGGGGTAGACGCGGTAACAAGCCTGAAGTCAGACGAGGTTGCCTGAAATGAATAAAACAGCAACGCAGTCCCAGCGAGATTCAAAAGCAGCGCGAATTGTTGCCACTTCCGGCTGGAGAACACGGCTTCGCAACCTCGATGTGATGGACTGGGTTGTAATTATAATTTTTGCGATTGGCGTTTGGATAGCTATTTATACGACTTCTCTCAGGCATCCCTAATCGAGAAGTTCCCGCAGCGACCAGATGTGATCGGTAATGCCGCTCTCCATCGCTGGCGTCACGCGGAGGCTCTTGTGTATCCGGCAGAAATTGTAATACGCGAAGTGCAGAGCGCAAGCAGCTTTGTGATTGTCCAGCTTCTTTGAGAACGCATTCGTCAACCGCGTGAAGCGGCGGATTGCCATGCGAATCGTTAGATTCTGCCTCTCGACATAGCTGTTGGAGATGTGGCGCGGGTCGGGGCGACCGTCGCGTATCTTGACTATGGTTTCTATCATCGGCGAGGGCGAATAGCGTCCAGCGGCATCGTGCTGCCTGTAATCACCGTATATCTTTATCATCTGTGCGAAGTCGGCTTGGCCCGCGAATACATCCTCAACTCCGCGACGGTAAAACACGAAACCGTCAGTCGTAAGCTGGAAGCGGTGCTCCTCCGCGATGCGCTCCCGCAGATCGGAGAGAAACGCATACGTGGTTTCGCGGTCACGTTTGCCGACCTTGTAAGACGGAATCAGCTTCGTCTCTGCGTCCAGCGCCACGAATACCCACGCATTGCCAAGCTCTTCGGAGTCATCAACTTTCAGGTTGCGGTCTTTCTTCCCGACGAAGCTCCAGATTTCATCGGCCTGAATCCGCTCGCATTGCAGGTTCCGCATCTGCGTGTCCATGAGCGCTATGCAGCGCTCACCAGCGAGCACGAGTAAGCGGAGAATCGTGTCCCTGTGCAACTGCGTGATGCGCTCGACTGTACGGACGCTGGTGCCTTCGATGAGAAGCTGGATTGCCAACAGCGCCTTATCTTCCGGCACGATCATGGGGGCAAACAGCCGCACATACTCTTCGGTGTACGTCTTGCCGCACTTGGTGCAGCGAAAGCGCTGTAGCCCGTTACGATGCTTGCCCGACTTCTTGCACTTGCGATTGCAGGCTCGGCAATTCATGAGCACATATTACAGCAACCGATTGCTGTTTGTCAAGGGCTAAGTCAAGTCGAGAGTGATCTTGAGTGCAGCTTCGATGCTTGTCATTGTGGCTTTATCAAACTTGCCAAGCGTCTTCTTGAGGCGCGTTTTGTTGATGGCTCTTACCTGTTCGCAAATTACAATGGAATCAATTGCGAGGCCGCCGGTTCCGGCCGGAACTCTAACGTGGCTCGGGTAGATTTTCTTCTTGTTTGCGGCGTCCGTGATGGAAGCAATCACCACGATGGGACTGAATTTATTGAGTGCATCACGGCTAACCACGACCACTGGTCGGGTTCCCCCTTGTTCAGACCCTTCCGCTGGGTCGAGGTTAGCCACGAAGACATCACCGCGAAGCGGCAAGTTCATAGAATTCTTCTCCTGCTAGGTCCTTTTCCTCTAGGCGGAGAGCCTCCCAGTCGCTCGCCTCAAACTCCTCGGCTAAGAGTTTTGCTTCTTTTTGATAGTCAGCATCCTCGGACATCCCTGCGAATGCCGCATCAATTTGCTTCCGCTTATACAACTTGAGATACGCTGTGATCGCTGCAACGATCAAGTCATTCAGGCTTATTGATCCAGATTGTCCCTTTCTTTCTTTTTCTACTACGCACCGTGCTTGGTCGTACACAGGTACTGGCAGGCGGACGGTGGTAGTGCGTGTTTCCGTTCTTGCCGCCATTGGGTGTTCTCCTCTCGCTATGGCAGTTCCATATTCCACGGTTTAGACTCCAATCGGGGGTTTTGGTTTGCCTTTGCTATCAGGAGGTGATACCATGAACCGCGTACAAAACTGACTTCGCTCACTGTGTCTATTATGCATACATAAGTAATACTGTGTCAAGTGGCAAATGTCACAGCATTGTGTGATTACAGACACATGAAGAGTCAAGGTAAACGGAACCAAGGAGGTAAACATGGCATACCCAACATATTGCGGATTATATTGGCAGTCCCCTAGGGGGAGCGCCAATTCCTCTTGCCATCCACCGGATGTCGGGCGTATGCTGCACGAAAGTATTA
Organism: uncultured Acidobacteriaceae bacterium; assembly: GCA_963791975.1. Taxonomy (GTDB): domain Bacteria; phylum Acidobacteriota; class Terriglobia; order Terriglobales; family Acidobacteriaceae; genus Bog-257. The sequence continues at coordinate 1,001,953 of CAWBUJ010000003.1, forward strand.
AAGCTCGAAACCCCTTGGAAGGCTTCGAGCTTTAATAACCGAGAACTGATGATCGGGCTAAAGGTCGGGATGCTTGGCAGCAACCCCACCTTAGTAAACCCGCTCATCAATGTCAAGGGAAAACTGTACCCGGCTGCCGATTACTTGCAGGGTACGGGGTGAGGCATTTTATGAAGATACACGTATAGCTCGCTGTCATCAACGCATGGCCTTGCCGTGCAGCGAGCCATAACACGAAGGCCCACTTCAGCAGATTCTTGACGGAGCCTCTGAAGTGAGCCGTGGCGAGTTCGCTTTTTCGTGGCCCTCAGGGAGGGCGTCTAGCTGGGCCGCTAGGAGCCGCTTTTATAAGCGGTGGTTCCCTAACGGGAGCGGGATTCGATTTCCTCGCCCTCCGCCATTGTAGTACAGAGAGGCATTAAGCCTCACGAAAGGTTGTTTTGTCAAATGACCAATGTCACAGGCAACATCGTCTTGAATGGGCTGAATGACCGCGAGATGGCACGTATTTGGGAGATGAAGGCCAAGTACGGAGAGGCCTTCAACTTCGTTCCCAACATGCAGGTCATCCCGCCGAATCAGATGCAGCAGCGGCCTGGCTATCCTCAGCAGCAACCGCATTATCCGTTCACCACGTACAACAATGTCACGTTCAGTTGGACGAACGTTCGCGGATTAGAAATCGTCCACGAGGTGATTAGCTATCTATTGAAGAAGGAGGAGGCTGAAGCTGTAGGGCAGCAGTAATCTGCTGCTCTGCACACTTCAGAATCTCCTTCATCTCTTCCGGCCCAGGTCGATTGAATTTAGCTTGCATAAGAGCAACGATCTGGGCCGCCATTTCTTCCCGCTGCAAAAACGCTGGTAGCGCCACGGCTGTGCTAATTTGCTGCGGTTCTTGTTTGCCGTCCATGCCCACGATCTTCCCCATCTAACACCTCTTCCACGCTTTAACTGGATTTATTTCGGCTTGGCTTCCTTTGGTGGTCTCCCGCCAGCGCGTGTCTTTCTCATGGCGGAAATCTTACTATAGTAATCTGGGCCGCGCTTGGCAGTCGTCTTGCCGCCTTTCTTCCCCAACTCCGCAGCGGGAGATACCTCTAGTAGATTGTCAGCGAGATGAATCGCGGCGGTTAACAGTTCATACGCTCGCTGTGAGCGCGCTTCTGGGAGCATCGTCGTGCGGAGAATGTCGTGCGCTTCGCCTATCATCTTGCGGAGCGCTTTCAGATCGTTTTGCTTTCGTGCCATGAGCAAACCGTAACACCGCCGAGATGCCATTGCAACCGCTTGCTGTTTTCTAGCAACGCAACTTTAGGACACTACCCGATTTCAACGCTTATGCGGGATCGGGTATCAGGGCAATGCCGTCGGCTGGAGCCGGCCGGCCCGGTCCCGCCGATCCAGCGCAACGCAGCGCTGAAGCGCTGCTATACCCGCACGCAGCAGGACCACAGCTATTCCAAAACTGACCTCACCCGCTACCAGTAGAAATTTCTCATCCAGCGATGCTCGCGCAGCTTGCGTAACGTCTCTTCCGGCAGCGGTCCGGCATCGGAGGTGGCGGTGTTCGCCGCTACATGGCTGACGCTTCTCATCCCGGGAATAACGGTCGAGACTGCAGGATGCGATAAACAGAAGCGCAACGCGATCTGCGGCAATTCGTCCATGCTGATGCCGAGATCGACGGCGATCGCCAGCGTCCGTTCCCATGCCTCCTGTTTGCGGTTGCCGGAAAAGTAGATGTTGCGGAAATCGCCTTCCGGGAACGTGGTGTCGGGCGTGATCTTTCCCGTCAGACTGCCTTCGTCAAACGGTACTCGCACGATCACGCCGATGCCGTTCTTCCGGCAATAAGGGAATAACTTATCCTCGGGAGACTGGTCGAAGATGTTGTAGATGACCTGCACCGAGTCGACCAGTCCGGTGTCGAGTGCCAGCAGCACATTCGCCGGCTGGTGGTTCTGGATCGAGATGCCGACGAACCTCCCCTTGCCCGAAGCCTTCATCTCGCGCACCGTTTCTTGCCATTCGGCGTCGGAAGCCCAATCGTCAATCCAGGTATGGAACTGGTAGATGTCCACACTCTCGCGCCCCAGGTTCTTCAGCGTTTCGTCCAGGCTCTCAAGGACATACTGCCTGGGAAATGTATTGTCCAGCGGAGTGCCCGGTTTGACGGCCCATACACGGTCTTGGGGCGGCACCTTGCTGGCGATAATGACGTCGCTCGACGCTCCAAAGCACTGCGCGATCAAGCGTTCACTATGGCCGTCTCCGTAAACCAACGCCGTGTCGTAGAAGTTGACACCGGCATCGCGGGCGGCGCGCAGCGAACGCAGCGATACCTCATCCTCAGCTCCCACCCACAACGCTTTGCCGATGCCCCACGCGCCGTAGCCAATTTCGCTGACCTTGAGTCCAGTCTTGCCGAACGATCGATAATGCATAAGTAGTTTCACTTTCTCCGCGCGTCGCGTCGGACGGTGTTCAACTCACGCTGTTTGCACCTTCACCCCGCAGATTGCGGCAACAACCTCCACGGCTTCAGCGCACTGCTCGCGGCTAACATCGAGATGGGTCACAAATCGTATCCATTGCGGGCCGAATCCGCTGGCCAGAACATTTCGCGCCGCAAGTTTCTGCGCCAACTCGTACGACGTCATCCCGGTCTCCGAGACGTCGCACATCAGGATGTTGGTCTGCACCTTGGCGGGATCGATCTTGATGCCGCCAATCTGGGACAATCCTTCAGCAAGAGACCTTGCATTAGCGTGGTCCTCGGCCAGCTTCCGCGGTCCCTGTTCCAGTGCAATGAGTCCGGCCGCCGCGAGGATTCCCGCCTGCCGCATGCCGCCTCCGAGCGCTTTGCGATAGATGCGGGCGCGATCCATCAACTCCGCGCTGCCCACCAGCACCGAGCCGACAGGTGCGCCCAGTCCTTTGGAGAGGCAGAACATGACCGTGTCGGCCTTGGCTGTCAGTCGCACTACCGGGATACCGAGAGCGACCGATGCGTTGAATATCCTCGCTCCATCCAGGTGCACCGGCAGGCCTGCGTCATGCGCGCGATCACACAGCTCATCGAATATCTCCGGCGGCGCAACAGTACCGCCGGCCATGTTGTGCGTGTTTTCCAGCGAGACCAGCCCGGTTTTCGCATCGTCGTAATTTCTGAACCTGACCTTGGGTTCCACCTGCTCCCAGGTAAGGATCCCGTCTTGCGCCCAAACCGTGCGGGCCAGCACGCCGGAGAAATGCGCCATCATCGCCAACTCGTACTCAAAGACGTGGGAGCGCTCCTCGCAGATGACCTCTTGCCCATGATGGGTGTGCAGCTTGATGGCGATCTGGTTCCCCATCATTCCACTGGGAACGAACAGCGCCGCCTCGCGGCCGAAGATTTCGGCAGCACGCTTTTCCAGGCGGTTGATGGTCGGGTCTTCGCCGTAAACGTCGTCGCCGACTTCGGCCTCAAACATCGCTCGCCGCATCTCGGGCGACGGCTTGGTGAAGGTGTCGCTGCGCAGTTCAACCACTTTGCCGTAGTGCTGGCGAACCGTGGCATCGGAAGCGGTGGCGGATGGGTACATGGGTTATAGTCTATTCAATCTCGGTGCGTCGAAGCTAACCATGAGCAAACGACACGCGAAGAATCTCACGAGATTCCGCTATGACAACTAATCTTGCATCCAGCGGCAACAGGACGCAACGCAACATACCTGCGGCGCTCATCGACGAGGCGCGCAAGCACGTCTATGAGGCTGCCATACGCACTCCGCTGGTGCGGCTCAACTATGACGGCCCATCCGAGATTTATCTGAAGTTGGAGTGCCTACAACCCGTCGGTTCCTTCAAAATTCGGGGAGCGTACAACGCCGTTCGGATTCTGCCGGAAGAAGCGCGGCGCCGCGGCGTCTGGACGGTCAGCGCCGGTAACGCTGCCCAGGGAGTGGCGCTGGCGGCGCGCAAGGCAGGCGTACCCTGCAAGATCCTGATGATCCAAGAGGCTCCGGCGGCCAAGCTCGATGCGGTGCGCCGTCTCGGCGGAGAGGTCGTGAAGGCCTCCTACGACCAGTGCTGGCAGGCTCTGGCTGACCGCGCGCATCCCGCTATGACCGGAACGTTTATCCATCCGTTCGAAGATGACGGTTTTATTGCAGGCAATGCCTCTGCAGGGCTGGAAATCCTGGAAGACCTGCCCGACGTGGATTATGTGGTGGCGGGATTCGGCGGCGGAGGTTTATCGTGTGGGATCGCCGCCGCCTTGAAAGCGCGCGGACACAAGGCAAAGGTGTTTGCGGCAGAGCCGGAGACGGCGGCTCCCCTGGCGCGGTCGCTGGCTGCGGGGTCCCCCCAAAGTTTTCCCGAATGGAAGGCGAGCTTCGTGGACGGCTGCGGAGGCAAGTCGGTCTTTCCCCGCATGTGGGAGCTGGCGCATCATCTGCTCGCCGGGTCCATTGTTTGCACGCTCGAGGAGACCCGCGGGGCCATGCGCCTCGTGGCGGAGCGTAATCGCGTGATCAGCGAGGGCGCTGGCGCCTGCGCCGTGGCCGCTGGCCTCAGCGGTAAATGCGGCCCGGGAAAGATTGTGTGCGTGGTGAGCGGCGGCAACATTGACCTGGCAAGATTTGCGGAGTTGGTCACGCGCACAGACACAACGACATGAACCATGATCATCGCTCATAGGTTCCTCTGATCTGGCTCACGTTCCTCGACCGGCATAGCTGCACAGACTCACGCCTGAGGCACGTCGCTCGGTCGCGAGCGCTCTCGGCGCTCCAGCAACCACGCCTATCCGGCCCGCGGCGGCCACAGGTACATGTACTTTCGTAATCTTGACAAACTCCCCCTTGCACTACTCTTGCGGCAGGGTAGCGCCGCTCGATGCAGGCGTATCCTTCTCCGCGCCCAGGCGGGGTACTGAGCTCTTTGACAATGGCGGCTTGGGGCGGACCGTTAGAAACAGCCGTCGATGCCTCCGGACAGCCCGGGAATCACCCGGGAATCATACAAAAGCACATGCGCACAAGTGGCTGCAAACAAATAAGATGCTTGTAAGTATTTTGGATTCTAAGCATCGTATGATTCTAAAGAACTGGAAAATGCGAGTTACACCGATTTCTGGCTTCGTGAGGCTCGATCCTGCAAAAATCGGGCAAAGACCTCATTAGAGAGCAACCGGCCCCTCGGGGTAAGCATTAGCCGCTTCGCGGCATTCTGCATCAGTTCATCGGCGACGAGTTCGGATATCGCCGGTCCATGGCCGGCCAAAGCGCCGCTGCCGAATTCCTTCTCCAGAGCGTCCAGAGATACCCCGCGATTCATCCGCAGCCCGAGAAAGAAGGATTCCTCCAAAGCCGCCTGGGCATCCACCAGCGTGCGCGACGCCCTAAGTTGTTTCGCACGCGCGGCAACGGGATCCAGTTGGTTCGCGGCGGCCGAGTACCCTTCCAGCGAATCTGGACAGGCGAAGCGCACCGCCTGCACGCCTTCGGCCTGGAGGTCCTTGTTCGCCGGCAGCATCGAATGGGCGTCCACGCCGAATCCGATATACGGCTGCCGCGTCCAGTACTTCAGGTTGTGCCGCGAGTCGTGGAGTCCTATGCCGTGCGTCACTGGCCGGGCGAAATTCGATATCTCGTATTGCCGGACTCCGGCGTTCTCCAACCGCTCGCACGCAGCGAGGTACAGGTCGGCCGTGAGGTCGTCGTCAGGGACAAAATGTGCATGATAGCGAGCGCCGCCGGCAATCAGCTCAGTGCCCAGGCGCGAGTCTTCGTCCACCTCCAACATGTACACGCTGACGTGCGGCACACCGGTCGCCAGCGTCTCGGCGAGCGAAAATTGCCAGCTATCTTCGGTCTGGTATGGCAAGCCCGCGATGATATCGAGACTGATGTTCCCAATTCCGTTGGCTCGCAGCCGCGCGATATCGGCCACCACTATTTTGCGGGTATGCAGCCGGCCCACGGAGGAGCACTCCTTGTCCGCGAACGACTGTACGCCAAGGCTTACGCGATTCACCCCGCAGCCCAACAGCGCTTCCAGGACTTCATCGGAGATTGTTCCGGGTGCGCATTCGACGGTGATCTCAGCCGTCGGCTCGACCTCAAAGCAGTCTCGGACGGTGCGAAACAGGCATGTCAGCTGGTCCGGCGCCAGCACCGATGGCGTTCCGCCGCCGAGGTAGATCGAATCCACGCGTGGTTCGAGATGCCCGCCCACCTCGTCCGCAATGCGATTTGCGGTAGCGATTTCGGCGCAAGTCTGCGCGACATAGCGGTCAAACTGAGCGCGCGAGAATACCCCAGACGCGAAGTTGCAGAAGCTACACTTCGTGCGGCAGAACGGCACCGAGATGTAAATACCCTGCAAGCGGCTCGCGAAAGCGGATTTGGCTGGACTACGGTAGTCTTGGACTATTATCTCCCAGGCATGAAAAAGCGTGTGGTCATCACCGGCATGGGCGCGGTCAGCCCCAACGGCATCGGCAATGAGGCATTCTGCCAGGCCATCCTGGCCGGAACTAGCGGCGTGAAGCGGATCCAAAGTTTCGATGCCGGCGACCTGCCGGTGCAGATCGCCGGTGAGGTGCAGGACTTCGACGAACTCGCCTGGGTCGATGCCCATGAGCGTAAGCACGTCTCGCGCGCAGTCCCGCTGGCGCTCGCCGCATCCACAGAAGCCTTGGGCAATGCCTGTATCGACGCCTCCCGGCTCTCGCTGGCACAACAGCGTGAAATCGGAGTGCTGTTGGGCACCGGCGGCGGCGCACAGGAGTTTTCCGAAGCGCAAGTCCGGCTGTGGTTGCAGGGAAAAGTCAAACAGGTCAGTTTGTTCTGCATCCCGAGTGGAACCATGGGGACGCTCTCCAGCGAGATCAGCATGCGCTTCGGATTGCGCGGCATGAGCCACGTCATAACCACCGGATGCACTTCGTCAACCGATGCGTTCGGTTACGCTCTGCGGCAAATCCAGTTCGGCTTCCTGCCCATGATGCTGGTCGGCGGGGTGGACGCGCCCATCGCCCCCGGGATCATGAAGGGCTTCACGCTGATGCGCATCATGACCTCATCCTGGAACCACGCTCCGGAGCGCGCCTCGCGGCCTTTCTCGGCCGATCGTGACGGCTTCGTGGTGGCGGAAGGTGCATGGATGTTCTTTCTGGAAGAGTACGAACACGCTCGCGCAAGAGGAGTGCAAATCCTCGCCGAAGTCGCGGGTTACGGATCGACCTGCGAGGCCTTCCATCGGGTCCGCTTGCAGGAGTGCGGCGAAGAACCCGCACGCGCCATCCAGATGGCGATGGACGATGCCGGCATCGCTGCCGCCGATGTCGGCTATGTCAACCTGCACGGCACTTCGACGCAGTTGAACGATCGCATCGAGACAAGGGCGCTTAAGCTGGCCCTGGACGAGCAGGCGCGCCAGACCCCTATGTCCAGCCTCAAATCGCAGATCGGACATCCGCAGGGGGCCTGCGGCGCCGCCGGCATCGCCGCCACTGTGGTTGCTATGCGTCACGGACAAATTCCGCCGACCATTAATCTGGAGCAGCCGGATCCGGAGTGCGATCTCGACTACGTACCGGCGCCGGGCCGGCGCGCCGAAATCGAGCATGCGATCTGCAATTGCATCGCCTTTGGCTCCAAGAATTCAGCACTGGTGCTGCGTAAGCTGTGAGCCGCGCAGAACTTTTCCATCCCGCCCGTCTGTCGGCTCGTCTATATGACTTCGGGCAATTGCTAGCAGTTATTGCGGAGACATGGCTGGAATCCACGACGAAGAGGTATTAGGTAAAGCGTACGACAGCAGGCTAATGAAGCGCCTGCTGACCTACCTGCGCCCCTATAAGGTGCAGGTCGCGATCGCTCTGGTGGCGATCGTGCTCAAGGCGGGCGCCGACGTACTCGGCCCCTATCTCACCAAAGTTGCCATCGACAAATACCTCGCCAGCCATACGGAAGCTCACTCCCTGCTCGACCGTTTCCTGAGCACCAAACCGCTGACCGGCATCGCGCAACTCGCAGGCATGTACGTTGGCCTGCTTCTTTTCAGCTTCCTGCTCGAGTTCGCGCAGACCTACATCATGCAGTGGACCGGACAGAAGGTGATGTTCGATTTGCGTGCGCAGATTTTCCGTCACCTGCAGAAGCTGCACATTGCATTCTTCGATAGGAACCCGGTCGGCAGGCTGGTTACCCGCGTTACCAGCGACGTGGATGCGCTGAACGAGATGTTCACCGCCGGCGTGGTCTCCATCTTCGAAGACGTGTTCGTACTGCTGGGAATTCTCGCAATCATGCTCAACATGAGCTGGAAGCTCGCACTGATCACCTTCGCCGTGCTTCCGCTCATCTTCTACGCCACATCGATCTTCCGCCGGAAAGTGCGCGAGAGTTATCGGCGCATTCGTATAGCCATCGCCAAAATCAACGCGTTCCTACAGGAACACGTGACCGGCATCGTGGTTTTGCAACTCTTCAACCGGGAAAAGAAATCCTACGAGCGCTTCGAGAAGATCAATCGGACGCACATGGACGCGTTCAAGGACGCGATTATGGCGCACGCGGTTTACTACCCGGTGGTGGAAGTTCTGTCGGCGACGGCAATTGCCTGCGTGGTGTTTTTTGGCGGGAGGCAGGTGATCAGCAGCGCGGTTACTCTCGGAGTTTTGGTCGCATTCATGCAATATGCGCAGCGCTTCTTCCGGCCCATTCAGGACTTGAGCGAAAAATACAACATTCTGCAGTCGGCGATGGCATCGAGCGAGCGCGTCTTCAAGTTGCTCGATACCTCGGCGGAGATCGTTACGCCGGCCAGACCCAAAGCGCCTGAAGGACCCGGATGTATCGAATTCGATCACGTATGGTTTGCCTACCGTACCCTGGCGCAAGCTGCCGAGGAGGCCGCCAATAAGGGAGAAAAGCTCAAAATGGCCGGCGGCAATGGCGATCTTGCTCGTGACTACGATTGGGTGTTGCGCGATGTTTCCTTCGTCATCGAACCTGGCGAGACAGTCGCTATTGTTGGACATACGGGAGCCGGCAAGACCACCATCATTTCGCTACTGCTGCGCTTCTATGACGTGCAGCGAGGCGCCATTCGCATTGACGGTGTCGATATTCGCGAGATGGACTTGAACGATCTGCGGCGGCGATACGGCGTTGTGCTACAGGACCCGTTCCTCTTCTCCGGGACGGTGGCCGGCAATATCCGCCTCGGTTCCAGTTGGATCGAAGACGAATCGGTTGAGGATGCTGCCGAGCAGGTCAATGTGGCGGATTTCATCCGCTCCCTGCCCGGTGGATTTGCGGAACAGATGCACGAACGCGGCAGCACGCTGTCGACCGGTCAAAAGCAGCTCATCTCATTCGCGCGGGCCCTGGCGCACAACCCGAAGGTCCTCATTCTCGACGAAGCCACCTCCAGCGTGGACACGGATACAGAGTTCAAGGTCCGAGAAGCGTTGACGCGAATGATTGAAGGCCGGACCTCGATCATCATAGCCCACCGGCTCAGCACCATCCAGCGCGCCAACAAGATCATCGTCATGCACAAGGGCCAGGTGCGCGAAATCGGGTCACATCAGCAGCTTCTCGCCAAGCGCGGTATTTACTGGAAGCTGTACGAACTCCAGTACAAAGACCAGGAAATTCCTGCTGCGATTTTGGCTGGCGAGACCAATGGGCCAGGCGTCGGCGTCTCGGCAGACAACTAAGGAGCATGATGCCCGCGGACAATCCATCAAGTGTTCACGCTCTCTTCCTGGACGCCTACAATCGCGGAGATGCGGATGCCTTGGCCGCTCTCTACGAGCCCGGCGCAGTGCTCGTTACGGGCGATGAGACCGTCACGGGGTCCGAAGCGATTCGCACAGCCTATGAGCGCATGCTTGCGCGTCACGGCCGCATGGAGCTGGAAACCCGCTCGGTGGTCGAGTCCGGCCAGGGGCTGGCTGTGTTGCATGCGAGCTGGACGCTTCACATCTCTGAATCTGTAGCGGGTGGCATCAGCACCGAAATGGTTCGCCGACAGCCCGACGGCGGCTGGCTGTTTGTGATCGACGAACCCCGCACGCCGGCATAGCAGGAATACTGTTCGTCTTCAATCCTCGCTTGACCGGCGCATCTTCGAGTTTTGAAATCCGTTCTATTCACCGAGGTGAGAACCGTGCTGCAGATTCATCCCCTGTTGGCTCTCGGCGTCGCTGTCTCCACCGCGGCGACCGACGCTGTCTATGTCATGTTCAACGCGGCGGTGTCGTCCCGGCGACGTGTGCCAGCCGCGACTTGGAGCAGCGTGTGGTACTTGCTGTCCGCGTTCGCGGTCATCAGCTACACCAGAAATTGGGTGTACGTGTGCTTCGCTGCACTGGGATCGTGGATCGGCGCCTATGTCTCAATGACCTGGCTTCGTCGAACGCGGAGTTCCCCTGGGGAACTCGACCACGGCGACCCAAAGATCCGGATTACCTAACACCAATAAATGTAGTGCAGGAAACCCGTCCGATAGTCGAGCGGCTACGTCTAGTTGGCTTCGAGTTCTCTCTGTATGCCTCTGCATAGTACTTTTCGATTATTGCGCCCATCTCGATAAAGAGAATATAGGTGTGACCCAGTGCAAGGGCCCTGCAGCGAGTAATGGGCTGCTTTATTCGAATCCGGCTTCTGGGTGTGGGGGAATTTTGAGGAAAATCAGACTCTCGGTTCGTCGGTTGGGAGGGGCGCGGGAAATTCCGATGGCGAGGACTGCGTTGCCGACCTCATTTCAATCCGGGAGAACCTCCACAATTGCCTGAAGCGATGCTTCGTATTTTGCCAGGCGTTCTTGCTTGCCTGATTTCGATAAACGCGTGGCCGGGGGACAATTCGCCGGATCGCGCCACTGCCGCCAGGCTCAACAACCTGGGTGTCGCCTACATGAACCAGCAACGCATGGACAAAGCAGTCGAGGAATTCGACGCGGCGTTGAAAGCCGATCCTTCTTTGACCGCGGCCGAGATCAACAAGGGAATCGCCTTGCTGAATCTGCAGAAGCTGCCCGAAGCGGAGGCGGCGCTCAACGCGGCCGCGTCACTGGACCCGTCCAACCCGCGCGTCTGGTATAACCTCGGCCTTCTGCGGCGCACCCAAGGTAAGTCGGCGGAGGCGATCGCCGCATTTCAGCGCGTTGTCCAGATCAATCCCAACGATCCCGACACCCACTACTTTCTGGGAACGATGTATTCGCAACTGCAGGAGTACGACAAGGCCATCGCCGAATTCGAAACCGCATTGCGTTTACAGCCACTACACGCATCAGCCGAGTTCGGTCTGGCTCGTGCCCTGCAACGCTCCGGAAGCCAGGATGCGGCGCGCCAGCATCTCCAGACCTTTGAGCGCTTCACCAAAACCAACGTCTCCGCCCCCTTGACTCTAAGCTACGGTGAGCAGGGGCGCTACTCCACCGCAGAAGGCGTAATCACCCCTGAGCCTAAGGTCGGGCCGATGATTCCCGTGACGTTTGTCGCGCAGCCGATGGGCCCGTCGACCAAGCGGTCCCGGGCGGCCAAAGAATCGGGTGGCATGTGCATGCTTGATGTGACCGGGGATGGACGTTTCGACCTGGTGATGATGAGTAGTGGGAAACATGCTATTCGCGTCTACCACAATGCCGGAGAGGGAAATTGGAAGGAGCTTCCGCCGCAACAGACGGGTTTGGACGTTGCCGGCACCGGCGTTTCGTGCGCCGTCGGAGATTTCGACAACGACGGCAAGCCCGATCTTGCCGTGGCGCTCAGCGACCGGGTGTTGCTGTTTCGAAATCTTGGCTCGGGCAAGTTTGCCGATGTAACCAAGGCCTCCGGCATTGTACCCACCAACCATCCGGCAGGGTTGACCTTTGTTGATTTCGATCATGACGGAGACCTCGACCTTTTGGTGACCGGCGAGCCCGGGACAACGCAACCTGCACCAAGCGGGACTGTGTTGTGGCGTAACAACGGTAATGGAACGTTCACCAACTGGACCGCGGAAACCGGCTTGGGCAGTACTTTGGCAACGACCAGCGCCACCCTTTCGGACATGAATAACGACCGGGCTGTTGACTTGTTGGTGACCGGCTCCGGTAGTGCTCCGACCATTTACTTCAATCCACGCGAGGGTAAGTTCCGAGCGCAGCCGTTGTATGACGTTGCTGGCCTGCCCCCATCTGTCGGCGTCTATGTTCTCGACTTCAACAAAGACGGATGGATGGATGTGGCCGTGACCCACGCCGGTGCGCCGGGCGTAACGCTGTGGCGCAATGTTGAGGGCAAACGTTTCGAGCGCGTCCCTCTGCCCGTCGGTGACGCAACCCGCGGGTGGGGCGTAACCGCCATTGACTTCGATAACGATGGCTGGATCGATCTGGCGGTCATTCTCGAGACTGCGCGTGGCCCTGAGCTGCGCGTACTGCGCAACATGGGCGACCAGGGATTCGATGATGTCAGCGCCAAACTCGGGCTGGACAAAATCAAGTTGCGCGATCCCCGTTCGTTGATTGCCGCCGACGTTGATGGCGATAACGATTCCGATCTCATCGTTTCGCAACTGCGCGGCGAACCGATTGTCTTGCGTAACGAGGGTGGCAATCGCAACCACGCGCTGCTTCTTAAGTTTAAGGGTCTGGCTGACAACAAGACCGGATTGGGGACGAAAGTCGAGGTTTTTGCCGGCTCGCTCTGGCAGAAGTGGGAAGTAGCCGGCGCCGCCGGATATCAGAGCCAAGGTCCACCTGAGATTCTCGCTGGTCTGGGTAGAGCCGATCAAGCTGACATCGTGCGCATGCTGTGGCCCACTGGCGTTCTGCAGGACGAAATTGCGATTGCCGCCGAGGAGCCCGCGACCTTCACTGAAATCGACCGTCGCGGCAGCTCATGTCCGACATTATTTGTTTGGAATGGAGAGAAATACGAGTTCATCTCGGACGTGATCGGCGCCGGGGTTATTGGGCATTGGATTTCACCGACCGCCAAGAACACGCCCGATCCCGACGAGTGGATAAAAATCGAAGGCCCGCAGCTCAAGGCCCGCGACGGCTATTTCAGCGTTCGCTTCGGCGAGCCGATGGAAGAGGTCAATTTCATTGACCAACTCCGGCTGGTCGCGGTGGACCATCCGGTCGGGACTGAGGTCTATCCCGATGAGCGATTCCTTGACGATCCGCCATTCGCCTCGGGCGCTCCCGTACTCACATCGGCCCCACATCCCCCGGCGGGGGCGTGGGACGATCACGGTCGTGAAGTTTCTGATCTGCTCGGCGCATCTGACCACAAGTACGTTCGCGACTTCACCAACCTGTCGTTCGCAGGCTTTGCGAATATGCATTCCTTGACGCTCGATCTGGGCGCGTGGACTCCGCAGAATCCGCTGCGGCTCTTTCTGCGCGGATTCATCGAGTACTTCAGCGCAACGTCGATGTATGCCGCCTGGCAGGCGGGTCTGGAGCCGATTTCACCGTACATCGAGGCACAAATGCCGGACGGCTCGTGGAGGCGCGTGGTCGACGATATGGGATTTCCCGCCGGCCTGCCGCGAACCATCGTCGTAGACCTCACCGGCAAGCTGCCGCCCCAGACCCGGCGCATCCGCATTAAGACCAACCTGCAGATTTACTGGGACCAGATTCTCGTCGATAACGGGCCGGTGCAGCCCAATGGAATCAAAACGACGGAGTTGCCGCTGGCGTCTGCAAATCTGGGATTCCGGGGCTATCCGCGCCAGGTTGAAGGAGAAATCCCAGGTGACCTCACCTACTACTACGATCAAGCCAGCACCACGGGGCCATTTTCCGAATTCCGCGGAAGCTACACCCGTTATGGAGATGTCACTTCCTTGCTCCAACATGTAGATGATCGTTTTGTGATCTTCGGCACGGGCGAAGACATCGATGCCGAATTTAGCGCCGCTCCTTTGCCGCCACTCGCCCCCGGATGGACGCGCGACTATTTCTTCTATGCTAACGGATTCGTGAAGGACATGGATTTCTACGAAGCGACCCCGTTTACCGTCGCCGAGATGCCGTTTCACGCAATGTCGGCATATCCCTATTCCGCGGCGCAGCATTACCCGACCGACTCTTCGGCGACCACCTATCGTCTCGAATGGAACGACCGATATCAACGAGGATCGAGCAACGCGCAATATTACGGCTTCCAGTACCGGCCGCGAACGGTCGATCCGCAACCATTGACGCCCGCAACAACCCAGCAGACGCCCGCAGAACGCAGCCAGGCCCAGCACCCGGGTGAGCAGCAATGAGAAGATTCCCACAGCTCTCGATCGTAGCGCTAACCGTTTCGGCTGTGTACCTCTATGCCTGGCCGGCGCCAAACTTGTTTTATGCCGCTGCCGTCCTCTTTCATGTTGGGCTGGGAGTGGTGTTCTGTGTCGTGGGCTTGTTGCTGCTGCGCGATGTGCTTCGTGGGCCTGCGATCCTAAAGTTGGGCGCTTTGGTCCTGGCCGTCGGATCGGTGCTCGGCCTCGTGCTCATCTATACCGGAACGGCGCGCGCGCATTGGAATTTGATGTACGCGCACATCGCCGTAAGCGCGGTTGCGGTGGTTTTGCTCGCCGTCCGGTCCTTGCGGCAGCGCAGTATTCCAGCCCGCAACGTGTGGATCGTCGCCGCCGCCGTGGCTGCGGTGGCCGTCATTGTCTCGATCGGTGCGGTTTACGCACGAGGCTCATGGAGCAAGCGATTTGCCATCAAGAACCCTACCAGCGCACCACTATCCATGGACGCCGAAGGCGATGGGGCACAGGGGCCTTTCTTCCCCAGCTCCGCCCAGGTTTCAGGACATCGTAAGATCCCGGCAAAGTACTTCATGGAGTCCGACGCCTGCGAGCGCTGTCATCAGGACATTTACAAGCAGTGGCAGAGTTCCGCGCATCACTTTTCCTCGTTCAACAACCAGTGGTATCGCAAGAGCGTCGAGTACATGCAGGAGGTCGATGGCACACATGCCTCGAAGTGGTGCGCCGGATGCCATGATCCGGCCCTGCTTTACAGCGGAATGATGGACACTCCGATCAAGCAGATCCTCGATCGTCCGGAGACCCAGGCTGGCCTGGGTTGCATGATGTGCCACTCCATCGTCAAGGTAAAGAGCACCATGGGACAGGGCGATTTCGTGCTCGACTATCCGGAGTTGCATGAACTGGCCGCCAGCAAGAACCCGGTCATACGCTGGCTGCACGATTTCAGCGTCAAGCTCAATCCTGAGCCGCATCGCCGCGTCTTCCTCAAACCGTTCATGCGGAACCAGACACCGGAGTTTTGCTCCACATGCCACAAGGTGCATCTGGACGTTCCGGTGAACAACTATCGCTGGTTCCGCGGATTCAACGAGTACGACAACTGGCAGGCGAGCGGAGTGTCGGGCTTCGGCGCGCGCTCGTTCTACTATCCACCGAAACCGCTGGGCTGCCCGGATTGTCACATGCCGCTTACCAGATCGAAGGACTTAGGCAACATCGCCGGCAGTGTGCACTCACATTCTTTCCCGGCCGCCAATACCGCACTTCCGTTCGCCAATCAAGACCAGCAGCAGATGGAGATTGAGCAGAACTTCCTGAAGAGCGGAGTGGTCTCTATTGACATTTTTGCCCTATCGACGGCCGCAGCCAAGGAGAGCACAACAGCGGTGCCGCAACCCGAGTTGCAAACGACCTTCGCGGTTGGCGAAGAAGCTGAGATGCCGAACTCAGGGGAAGTTGCAGGGGCCGCGGTCCCAGTGACGGCCCCGTTGGACAAGACCAGTCCAGCCGTTCGCCGCGGGGACAGCGTTCGGGTTGATGTCGTGGTGCGCACGCGCAAGGTCGGCCATTTCTTCCCCGGCGGTACGGTGGATGCGGTCAACACGTGGGTCGAACTGAAAGGGGTTGACGACAAAGGCCAGACGATCTTCTGGAGCGGGGCGGTGGGTGACAATGGCAAAGGGCCAGTCGATCCGGGAGCACACTTCTACCGCTCGCTACAAGTCGACGAGCACGGCAATCCAATCAACAAACGTAATGCGTGGGCGACTCGTGCAGTCGTGTACGTTCACCTCATTCCTCCGGGCGCGGCCGACACGGTTCATTACCGCTTAAAGATCCCTCCCAACGCGGGAAACAAAATTACTCTTACGGCACGTATTTACTATCGTAAGTTCTCCTGGTGGAACACCCATTTCAGCTATGCCGGAGAAACCAAGCAGGATGCCACCGGTCCACAGACCACCAAGGCCTACGACGATCGCCAGTTTACCTTTGACGGTGACACCTCTAACGTGTCCGGCCAAGTGAAGCACATACCCGATCTGCCGATCGTAACTCTGGCTGAAGATACCGTCACGCTGCATGTGCTTCCTCGGGGCACGCCGACGGAGGCTCCCAGGGTTGTCACCCAGCAGGCCGATTGGCAACGCTGGAACGATTACGGCATCGGGTTGTTCCTCCAGGGAGACCTGAAAGGCGCCGCAGCGGCCTTCCAGCATGTTACCGAGGCCGATCCCACGAATCCCGATGGGTGGGTGAACCTCGGCCGTGTGGCCGTGCAGGAAGGCGACATGGAGCGCGCCCGGGTGGTATTGAAGCGGGCGCTGTCGTTGAGCCCCGACCTGGCGCGCGCTCACTTCTTCTATGCGCGAGTGCTACGCAACGACGGCGACTACGAAGGCGCTCTGCAGCATTTGGAGAAGGTGACGATGCAATATCCCGAAGATCGCGTGGTGCGCAATGAGATGGGACGCATTCTCTTCCTGCAACATAGGTACAACGACGCCCTGGCGCAGTTGCGCAAAGCGCTGGCTGTCGATCCGGAAGACCTGCAAGCCAACTACAACATGATGCTGTGCTACAAGGGCCTGGGCAATCTCCAACAGGCAGACGAGTATCAAAAGCGGTACCTGCGGTTCAAGGCCGACGAGTCCGCGCAAACCATCACTGGTCCTTATCGGCGGATGCATCCCGAGGACAACAACGAGCGACAACTGATCCACGAGCATGTCTCCGCACCCCTGGACAAAAGCTCGCCGGTTGCAACCATTTCCCATGAACCAGGTCCCGCTGGCGGAGGCCGCTAAAACAATTCCATGACCTCGATGAAACATCTCCCTCTCTCTCTGCTCATTTGCGCCCTTTTTGCCCGCGCCGCGTTCGCCCAAGTCCAGTTTCGCGACATCACAAAGCAGGCGGGCATCAACTTTACCCACAACAACGGCGCCGCCGGGAAGAAGTGGCTTCCTGAGACGATGGGGCCAGGATGCGCTTTCATTGACTATGACAACGATGGCTATCCCGACATTCTTTTGGTGAACGGCAAAGACTGGTCTTCGCACGGGAAGCCAACCACGATGAAGCTTTATCACAACAATCAGAACGGGACCTTCACCGATGTGACGGCGAAGGCCGGTCTTGCAGTAAGTCTCTACGGTCTTGGTGTCGCGGTGGGCGACTACGATAACGATGGCTTCGACGATATCTTCATCTCGGCTCTCGGGCAGAGCCATTTGTTTCATAACAATGGCAACGGCACGTTCACCGATGTGACTCGTGCAGCCGGGCTGTGGGGACCGAACGAGTTCAGCACCAGCGCAGCCTGGGTCGATTACGACCGGGATGGCAAACTCGATCTGGTAGTCGCCAACTACGTGCAGTGGAGTCCTCAGAGCGATATCTATTGCACCCTTGATGGAGTCCATAAATCGTATTGCACGCCTGAATCGTATAAAGGCGCGTCACTGCGCTTGTGGCATAACCTTGGCAACGGCAAGTTTGAAGATGCAACCGCCAAAGCCGGCCTGCTCGACAACACTTCCAAGTCCCTCGGTCTGGCTGTCCTTGACGTGAATGGAGACGGATGGCCCGACCTGGTGGTGGCCAACGACACCCAACCCAATAAGCTCTACGTCAACAGCGGTAAAGGGACCTTCACGGAGTCGGCCGTTTCCGCGGGAATCGCTTTCAGCGAAGACGGTGTTGCGCGCGCGGGCATGGGAATCGACGCAGCGGACTATGATCGCTCCGGGCGACCCAGTATCATCATTGGAAATTTTTCCAACCAGATGATGGCCCTGTATCACAACGAAGGGAACGGGTTGTTCGTTGATGAGGCGCCACGTTCGGAAGTCGGTCGTAAGAGCCTGCTTACCCTCGGTTTCGCATCTCTCTTCCTGGACTACGATCTCGACGGATGGTTGGATATTTTCGTTGCCAATGGACATATCGAGCCTGAGATCGAACGCATACAAAAGCGGGTGAAGTATGCCCAGCCTCCTCACCTGTTTCACAATCAGGGCGGGGGCAAGTTTGTGGATGCCACCGATTCGGTCGGCCCGGATCTCAGCGTTCCGCGCGTGGGACGGGGCGCTGCCTATGCCGACATCGATAACGATGGCGACCTCGACCTGCTGATGACGACAAATGGAGGCCCTGCCCTGCTGTTCCGCAACGATGGCGGGACCAATCATAGTCTGCGTATCAAATTGGTTGGGACCCGTTCCAATCGCGACGGAATCGGCACCCTCGTAACCGTGAATGCGAGCGGCGAAAAACAATCCCTTATCCTGCACAGCGGCTCTGGGTATCTTTCGGCCAGCGAACTGGTGCTGACCTTCGGGCTGGGACAGCGCCAGCAGGTAGACGAGGTCGAACTGCGCTGGCCGAGCGGGCAAGTCGATCACTTGACGAAGATCGCCGCCGGACAGACCATCACGGTTCGCGAAGGTACCGGCATTGTGCAACAGAGGCCCTACGGCACAGCCCAGGTTCGGCCAACTTCGCCTGCCCCGACTGCCAGCCGCAAAGGAAAACGATGAAGCCAGTCACGCAGCAGTCCGGCGGAGAGCTGGCCAGGCTGCTACGCGAATCCAAAATCTCACCTGAGGAACTCGCCAACGAGTATATCGGCCAGATCGAGCGCCTGAATCCTCGCCTCAATGCGCTCATTGACTTCGACCCCGAGCGCGTGCGCGAACAGGCACGCACAGCAGGAGCGCTCGACACTGCCGCGTGGGCCCCTGTTTGGGCTGCCGATGACCGTAAAGGCATCGATTTCGGTGGCCGGATACCGTTGCGAAATCGGCAGCGTCATCAACCGGGGCGATGTGCCGACCCAGGATGCGACCGTAGTCGCGCGCTTGCGCAAAGCTGGCGCCACCATTCTCGGCACTACCAACACGCCCGAATTCCTCATGGCCTACGAGACGGACAACGCTCTCTATGGCCGCACCAATAACCCGTGGAACCTGGACTACACTCCTGGAGGATCGAGTGGCGGGGAGTCGGCGGCCATCGCGGCAGGGCTCTCTGCGGGCGGCTTCGGCAGCGATAGTGGAGGCTCAGTCCGCGTTCCTGCACACTTCACCGGAATTTGTTCCTTGAAGCCGACGCCCGGACGGATCCCTGGAATCGGTCACCTGCCGGCTTGCGTTGGCCCGTTTGCGATCCTGGGCGCCGTCGGGCCCATGGCCCGTACCATCGGAGACGTTAGCTTGCTGTTTGAGGTGCTGTCCGGGCAAGACCCTGTCGATCCCGTCAGCCCGCCTGTTGCTTATCGTGGCATCTCGCTGGCTGAGGTGAAACGGCTGCGAGTGGGTTACTTCGAAGACGATGGCCTGGTTCCGGTTACACCCGAGACGAGGCAGGCTGTTCAAGACTCGGTGCAAGCTCTCCGGAGACGCGGTTTTGATGTGCTTCCATTCCGGCCAACGGGCCTGGAGCAGGCGCGAAAGCTCTGGTGGACGTTCTTTGTCCGTTGCGGCGCGATGTTCGTTCGCTCGCTTACGGCCGGCCGCGAATCGGTCTTGAGTCCAGTCTTACAGGGTTTTCTCCAAACCGCGGAAGCCGAGCCTCCACTATCAGCAGATGAGCTCTTGAATGCCTGGGCCGAGTGCGACGTGATTCGCGGCAAGCTGCTGGAGCAGATGCAGGAATTCCCGGTTCTACTTTGTCCAGTGTGTTCGATTCCAGCGTTTCGCCACGGCGAGCGCCAGTGGCAGGTCGAAGGTCAGACGGTGAAGTATCTGGACGTCATGCGATACACCCAGTGGTTCAACCTGCTGGCGGCTCCTGCAGCCGTGGTTCCCGTTGGGCGTTCACCAGAGGGATTGCCTATCGGAGTCCAAGTCGTCGCCCGTCCGTTCGAAGATGAGATCGCATTGGCCGTTGCTTCGGTGCTTGATCGTGAATTTGGATTCGTGGCTCCGCCAATTGCTCTTGGCCAAGGCGAGATATGAATTCTTGCTCCCCTTCCGGGCGAGCGTTGTATCCTCATCTGCGTGCCCAAGGAATTCAAACTGGAGCGTTCTCCAACCGTGCCCCTGCTGCTGGGTCTGGTGATTACCCTCGGGGCGGTGGTGGCATATACGGCATACATTACCCACCAGATAGCCGGACTGCGCGAGTTACAGCGCGACCTCACGGACCGGAACCGCAAGGATTCTCTGCAACTCCTTCGTCTGCAGAACGACCTGAATTCTCTTGGTATGAGTCTTCGCGACATGCTCGACACCAATCAGCCTTACCCCCTTAAGGCCTGGGAGGCACAATTTCAGCGCTTGCAACAAGACCTGGAGGACTCCTTACGACTGGAAGAAAATCTCTCGGTGGCGCATCGCACTCCCGAGCAGCGGCAGTACCTTGACGACTCGCTGGCGCAATTCTGGGTGGCGTCCGATCAGACCTTCGCGTTGGCTGACCAGGGTAACGATAAGGCGGCTAGAGCGGAAATTCGCAACTCCTTACAACCCCGGGTTGCGGCCCTCAGCACGGCCGTTGCCCGCTTGCTTGTGGCGAACAACGAGAGTGAGCAGCAGGCGGGCGAGCGAATCGGCAGAATCTATGATCGCGTGCAGCGCGAGGTTTACTTATTTCTGGCTGCCACGCTGGTCTCTATTAGCTTAACCAGTATCTACCTTATCATCTCCAACAGACGTCTTTTCAGCCATATATCTCGCCTTTCTAAACAAAGAGGTGAGCTGGCGAAGAAGCTGATCGCCACCCAGGAATCCACCCTGCTTCATATCTCGCGCGAACTGCACGACGAGTTCGGACAAATCCTGACGGCCATCGGATCGATGCTGCGACGGGCGGGAAAGCAGGTGCCCGAGGGCTCGCCCCTGCGCGCCGATCTACAGGAGGTGTCGGAGACTGCACAGTCGGCGCTGGACACCGTGCGCGGCCTCTCCCAGGCTCTACATCCCGTTACCCTGGAGGAGGCGGGTCTGGAGAGCACCATCGACTGGTACCTGCCCATGGTGGAACGCCAGAACGGAATCGTCATACACTACGACAAGACCGGGAGCTCGTTCGCCGTCGAGAGCAACACCGGCATCCACATTTACCGGGTCTTGCAGGAAGCGCTGAACAACGTTACCCGTCACTCGGGAACCAAGGAAGCCTGGGTGCGTTTGCGGTTTGAACCTGACAGATTGCGCCTGGAGGTGGAAGATCATGGGCGCGGCTTCCAGCCTAACGGGCGCAAGGGCATTGGACTAGTCGCCATGAGGGAGCGCGCCGCACTGGTGGGCGGCGCCATCGAGTTCGCGCAACTGAACGGCGGGGGAACGGTGGTACGCTTGTCGGTTCCAAGAGACAGCGTCGCTGCGGCTGGCTGAGGATGGCATGAGTAAAACAATCACTGTATTGCTGGTGGACGACCATGCATTGGTCCGCCGTGGCTTCCGCCGACTCCTGGAAGACGAACCAGATATCGTGGTGCGCGGCGAGGCCAGCGATGGAGAAGAGGCCGTCGAGCTGGCGAAGACCTTGCGTCCCGACGTGGTCGTCATGGATTGCGCCTTACCCAGCATGAACGGCCTGGTCGCAACCCGCCGCATCCTGGAGGACAACGGGACCGTCGCGGTGCTCATGCTTAGCATGCATTCGGAGGACACATGGATCCGCCAGGCACTCGAGGCCGGCGCACGAGGCTACATGCTGAAGAATGCCATGGACTTGGAGCTGGTAACTGCGGTCAGGCGAGTGGCCGCTGGAGAACTGGTTCTCGACCCGCAAGTTGACCGGACGACGGCGCTCAAAGGCGAGCGCGAGCGAGGACTGACCATGCGCGAGCTGGAAATCCTTCAGCTGATCGTCGATGGCAAGTCGAACAAAGAAATCGCCAGCCAGCTCAATCTGAGCGCCAACACCGTCGCCGTGCATCGCGCCAACATTATGGACGCACTCGGAATACACAAGACGGCGGAGTTGGTCGTCTATGCGATTCGCAACGGCTTGGTCAACATACCTTAAGGAGCAACAACTTATTGCTGGATGCCGGATAGGGACAGGTGGAACCCCTCCCCTCCCATATCCTGGAATCAACAACTTAAGCCACAAATACATCCTAAGCTATTGATTCCGAATATGTTGCACGTATGTGATTGAGCCGCAATCACTTATGAGACCAATGCCTCCCCGTGCTTTCCTCGAGAGCAGAATCCGCAACCTAATACCCGGGAGCATATCCAATTATCAAAGAACACGGCCCCGTTGAGTCCGTCGCAGCGAATCCACCGCAGGCATTGGACCTCACGCCCAACCTTGCAGCATAACTCGTCTCGCCAGCTTGTCAAGATTACGAAAGTACATGTACCTAAGCGGGACGGCAGCTTTTCCATCGGCCAGGGATTGCCCAACAATGACCGAACCGAGCATCGCGGTTCGGCAAAAAAACCAGTAGGGAGTCCGAAGACTTCCTACTGGTGTTAATTCCTGATGGCCCGGTTAGAAGAACAGGTGCAATCCGAACTGTAGCTGGCGCATCGTCGTGCCCCAGGCTATGTCGTTGATCGTACCATTGTTCGAGCCGCAAGTACCGGTTACGGGACTTGAGGCCACGCAGGTTCCGCCGCCGCTCTGGGTGTTGGAGAAGTTCAACGCCGGGTGATTGAAGATGTTGAAGGCGTCCATCTGGAACTTCAAATCGAACCGCTCGGTAAGCCTGAAGTCCTTCGAGATGGACATGTCGTCGGTAAACATCCGCGGCCCGTACAACTGGTCAAAGCCGGCGTCGCCGATCTGACCGTTACCGGGATCGAGCCACACTCCGCCAACGGTGGTTGGCGTGAAGTACCGAACCAGGTGGTTGACGGGATCGAATCCCTGGACCCCATAGTTAAACGTACCCGTGCCTTTGTTGGGCCGGCAAGGCGCTTCGGAGTTGATTTCCGAACCGCAGTTGTTCAGGGCAGCCGTCCAGGGAAGACCGCTGCTCCAGTTGGTCGTGTTGGTGACTTGCCAGCCGCTAATGATATAGTTCCACGCTCCACTGGCGCCGCTGGCGAACTGCTTGCCCTTGCCAAACGGCAGTTGATACACGGCATTGAACACCCAAACCAGGGGACGGTTCTGGTCGTAGTTCCCATAGGCCACCGACGGAACGTCCGCGAAGTAGTTGCTGTCGTAATGCAGCGACTTGGACCAGGTGAAGTGGGTCGTTAGTTGCAGGCCCTGAGACATCCGCTTTTCGAGCACAACCTGCAAAGCATTGTAGCTGGAGTTGGCGTTGTTGCCGAAATAGTTCCCGATGTCTTGACTACAGCATGTCAGCACTCCACCGGTCACCGGATCGACATACCCGGGGTAGGTGAACTTGTTTTGCAGCGGGCGATACCCGTTGGCGAAAGGCTGGTTAACGTTATAGTTAGGGCCATCACCCACAAACCCGTGCCTGCCCATGTTCCCGACGTAGGAAAGAGTCAGGTTCATTGAGTTGGTGATCTGCTGCTGCACCGTGAGGTTGTAGGCATAGATATACGGCACGACTTGAGCAAGCGGGCGGACGCGCGGCGAGACCTGCCCATTTGGACCCTGCAAAGGCAGCAAGCCGGTTGAAGGAACGGTTGGGAATACGTAGGCAGGGGCACCCACCACGACTCCCGGGAGCGTGCTGGTGTAGCCGCCATTTGCCAAGGCGAATGCCGGAGCGTAGCTGTCGGAATTGGTGTTTCCGTTGAAGGTGCTGGCGTTGACCTGCTGCGAGACCAATACCGGCAGATTCTGGGTAACGGTATGACCGAAGTTCGATCCGAACACGCCAATGTCATAGCTCATGCCAAAGCCGGCCCGGATGACCGTCTTGTCATACAACTGGTAGGCCACGCCAAAGCGCGGCGCGAAGTCATACAGTTGGTTCTTGATGTTGCCATTCAGTCCGAAGGGCCCAACTCCCGCCACGCGGATGTTGCCATACACGATGTTGGCAAAACCGCCGTTTTGGGCGGCGTTGACCGCTTCTGGGGTGTACAGTTCCCAACGCAGTCCGTAGCTCAGGGTCAACTTTGGAGTCACGCGCCACGTGTCCTGAGCGTAGGTAAAGAAGCGGTACTGATGTTCGGACGCATTCAAGCTGCTGCTGACGTAGCGGTCGAAGTGGGTAACATCGCCATACAGGAACGTGGCCAAGGTGAGGCCGCCGACACCGCCGTCCGAAGTCCCGTTCTGCGCGAAGGTCAACTCACCAGCGCGGTTCTGATCGCTGGGGATGCGCAGGTTATTGGCATAACGGAAGTCAACCCCGAACTTGAAGGTGTGGTTGCCATGTATCTTGGTAAAGTTCGCAACCCACTGATACTGGTTTTCCCTCTCCAACAACGGGCAGTTGCAGCGTTGCACGCCCAAGCCATTGCCGAAGTCGGAGATGGTCTGGTTGCCCTGCTGGCCGTTGCCGCCCATGTTGAAGTACGACAGGCCCGAGGTGAAGTAGGGCTGCGCAGCCGTGTTGAGTCCCGGAATACCGAAGTTCGTCATCGGTGTCTGACCCTGGTCCCAGAACGCGGTCTGCGGGTTGTAATGCAGCCACCCGAAGTGCACGTCCATTAGAAAGCTGGGGCT
Organism: uncultured Acidobacteriaceae bacterium; assembly: GCA_963791975.1. GTDB lineage: Bacteria > Acidobacteriota > Terriglobia > Terriglobales > Acidobacteriaceae > Bog-257. Next base: position 1,026,795 of record CAWBUJ010000003.1, read on the forward strand.
GAACGTATGCGTCCAGCCCGAGGCCACACTGTAATTGTGGACGTTCGAGCTTCCCGCCAAGCCCGGGCCCGGGCCAAAACCGACGCCACCGAGATTACCCAATGAAGGATTGCCCGAGAGGGTGAAGTAGGCGAGACTGAACCGTCCGTAGATCTGGTTCTTGTCGTTCAGATTGTAGTCAATGCGTGTATCGAAAGCATTCTGCTTGAAAGAACCCGAGCCGCCGGCGATGTAGTTTCCGAGCAGATCGCCATTGGTCGGAGCCGGGAAGAGCTTCAGGATAGCTACCGCCTGCGGTGATAGGTCGGCAACCGGAATCATGTTTCCGGGTACCGCAACGCTGCTTGTCGTACCCGTGGCATTGTTCACGTTGGGCAGGTAGATCTGCCCGCCACCGTTAATGCCGCTGTTCAAGTACTGGCTCAGGTTGCAGAATCCCGTAGCCTGGGTGCACGTGCTGACCGCCAGCGATGTAGGCACCGTCAAATTGTTGGTGACGCCGGTGGTTTCCTTCGTGCCCTGATAGTCACCGAAGAAGAAGAGCTTGTTCTTGATGATTGGGCCACCGATGGTGCCGCCATACTGGTTCCACTTGTCGGAAGGAATGTATTTGCCTGTCGTGGGGTTCGGAGCGTACTGGGTGAAGGGGTCGCGGGCCAGGTTGGCGTCGGTGCGCCGGAACCAGAAGCCGCTGCCGTGGAATTCGTTGGTGCCCGACTTGGTCTGGGCGGTCACCAGGCCGGCGACGGCCTTGCCCTGCTCAGCATCGTAAAACTGCGAGCCCACCGTGGTCTGGGTAATCGCGTCCAGGTTCGGATTGATAACGATGATACCCAGAATCGGGTCCTGGTTGTCAGTTCCATCCAACTGGAACCCCGTGCCGCTGAAGTGCTGGCCCTGCACCATGATCTGCTGGCTGCCCTGCGGGTTCTCGGTGGCCGCGTGGCTCCAGCCCATCAGCTTTTGCGTGCCGGGAGACAGCAACTCAAAGGTGGTGAAGTTGCGGTTCAAGATCGGCAGGTCTTCAACGTAGGTGTCGTTGTACGTGATGCCCACGTCGGCGTTAGCGGTCTGGAGTTGCGGTGTCTCCGCCGTGACTTCCACGGTCTGGCTCGCAGAGCCTAGCTCCAACTGTGCGTCGACCTTCTGTGAAGCATCCGCCGTCACTTGAACGTTCGTCTGTTGGAAGGTCTTGAACCCTGGCGACTCGATCTTCACCGTGTAAGCATCCGGCAGCAAGTGGGTCACGGTATAGTTTCCCGAGTCGTTGGTCGTCGCCATGTCCGAAGTGCCCTTGCTCACGTCTGTTATCGTGACCGTCGCCTTCTGGACCGCCGCGCCTTGCGGGTCCGTCACCGTCCCGAAGATGGTGCCGAAAGTGACCTGCCCGAACAGAAAGGTCGGAGTCAGGGAGAGGGCCAGCACTGCCATTGCGAACCACACACACCGCTTCGTCATCTTGTCCCCCAACAGCTTCATCCGGCTACTTGGCCGGACGTTAGATTTGCCTGCGGTACTTTGTTGAGTTGCCTTGCTCCGAAAATTCAATGGAGCGAGAATCGGAGAAAAAGTCCAATTAGAAAGGAAGTGCTTTCCCTGAGGGCTGGCATTGCCGACTTCGTGACCGACATACATCATCACTTTTTATAGGGCGCTCCCGGCGCCAAGTCACACTAGCGTGTGATACCCGTCACATCTTGTTGTCAGGAAAAACTATATCCCCAAGTCTGTCTTGTCAAGAAATTTTTAGCAGGTTGTCAATAGAAGAAATGGACTAAGTGCCGAATTTTTTTGAATTACCCACCTTGGTGCCATGCGCAAGGGGATTGGGGTTCCCGCCTGGCACCAGCTAAAGGGTGAAGCCGCGGGGACAGCAGAATGGATCAGCGCCTCGGAAACTGCAACACCAATGCTCGCGTTGTGTATATGTCGGGTGCAACGGACGTGAAATCGATTTGGAGCACGTTCTTGGAAAGCTCGGCGCCGCTGACGGTCACTCCCGTGAGGTCTCCGGTCAGCGGTACCTGGTACTTGGCTCCGCCAGTGCCAGCGACCTGCAGCTCAAGCCGGTCGCGCGCCGCATTCCAGCGTTCGGAAACGAACTTAAGGTTGGAGCTGACGGCGCCGGTTGCAGGCACCGCGTAAGGGTAAGCGATTCCGAAATCGTCGCGCACGCGAATGCGAATGACTATGTTATCGCTATCGATCGGCACAAGCAGCTTGATGTGCTGGTCCACTTCGTTAGCGGGTTCGACTGGTGAAAACTTGACGGGATGCCCGTCAACCTCAGCGCTGAGAACATGCGCCCGCAGGCTGAATGCCGGCAAATATTCGATCTGCCCGTTCTGCTTGCCATGCCGCTTGACCTCCAGGGTGAGCTCCTCTGGAGTGCGGTGGCTTGACAACGTCACCGTTGTCGACGCGCCCAGCGGGACATTCTGCACCGTGAAGTCTGTCCAGTCGGCCGGCGGGTGCGGTTCAAATCGAATATCTGAATTCAATGCGTCGACGGATAGCCCCATCATTCCACGCAACAGCGGGCTCACGATCATCGCCGACGACCAGATCTGGTGCGAGCTGCTGGTGGATACCGGGGTGTAGTACCTGCCGGAGAGGACTTCCGTCGCCCGTCCCAGGGAGCCGTCGAAAACCAGTTGCGCGTTGGAGCGAAGGTTGTCATAAGCGGGCAGCGCCCGATGGTAGCGATATTCTGCAACTGAGGCCCATCCGGTAAACAGTGGCCACACGCTGCCGAAGTGATAGCCAGTGGGGTAATACAACGGGTCGTCTTCGGCGATGATACGCATGCCCCAGTCGGACTGGTGCTTCGGCTCGGCCAGCGTGTTCAGGAAAAGCTGGCCATGCGCCTGGTCGAGCAGCCCGAACCACATCGGCACTGTTCCCAACACGCTGGCGCGATCAATGCGCTTGCCTTCAACGTCGAGGGCGTAACCGTAGATGTTCTTCTCGGGCGACCAGAACGAGGTTTCCATGCGGCTCTTAAGCGCAGTCAGTTCCTGCGACAGCGCATCGGCTTCCGGCTTTTGGAGCAGCCGTGCAAGATCGGCGAGCGACTGCTGCGCCTCAATCGCAACCCCCACCTCATATAGCTCGGACGACACCGGCAGCAGCGGGCCGCCTTCCACCCATCCATGGCCGACGCCGTAATTCTTCGCCAACCCGTTTGCACCGTAGGTGGAGCGCAACCACTGATAGGCGCGCCACAGGCTGTCCCACTTTTCTCGTGCAAACGCCAGGTCACCGCTAGCGCGGACGTAATCGGCGGTGCCGATGATGTAGAGCGGCGTCGCATCCGCGGAAGCAAAGCCATAGGGATACTGCTTGAACCACGGAACCAGGCTAACGGTCTGCGGAATCTCGTGCGGAATGCGCCCGTCTTCGCGCTGATATTTGGCCAGGAACTCCAAGGCGGTGCGCGTGGTCTGGAAGTCGCCAACGGAATCCAGGGCCAACGCAGTCCACATGGAATCGCGCCCAAAGAACCAGCTGAACCCCGGCCGATGGTTCGTACCCGACAGGTCATAGCCGGCAATCAATCCCTTGCCGGCGAAGGGCTCGTCCACCAACCCCTGCACCTCGCTGATGCGCGACCAGTCGTAGGCGGCCTGCAAGTTGCGGTCGGGAAGCGAGAGCGACACCGTGCGCGCGAGGTAGTTCCGGTAATAATCCCGCGCCTCCCGCTTACGCTGCGGATATTGCGACAGCAGCTTCTGATACAGGTCCTGCGCCTGCTTCTGTCCCGCAAACGATGCGGCCAGGACAAAGTGGTAGGTTGCATTGCCCTTCATCGCCGTCCCGAACTGAAAGGCATCGGTCTCCGATGCCGAGTAGTTGTTCGTGTAAGACTGGCGGATGTCGGTGGCTTCCGGCGATCCAGCCACCGCGTAGAAGCGGTGTTCCTCTTCTCCGAACTTAAACACGCGCAGCTCCGGGTCCCAGGCGCTCCAGCTATCTCCCATGCCGGCGGGCCACATCCAGGCGAGGTCGGGAGTGAAGGTCGCCTCGGTCACCACCGGCTCGGCGCTTTCCACTTGCACCACAACCATCGCGCCCGTGTCGTTCAGCGGCGCGAACCATGTCTCGCACACTGAGAACGAGTCATAGACATACCGGATCGACGCGGATTCCGGACGCACGGTGATCGTCCGAGGCAAGCTGTCGGCGAAAATGACGTGCTCTCCAAGGCGGAACGTGAGATGGAAATCTCGCAAAAGTTTTAGCGGATAAATCCAAGCTTCGAAGCTGCCGTCTTCACGACCGAACAGCGCCGAATGGGGACCGACGGCATCGAGAAATTGCCAGTTGCTGGCGTTGCGCGACAACGACAGATCGTCAGGTGAGCTTTGGCAATCGCCGAGCTGTGCCTGCGCCGCGGCGACTGAGGTGAGTGCGAATAAACCCAGTATCAGGATTGCGGCTCGCAGTGAACAACATTTGGCTCTTTGCATGGTGATTGCCACCTAAGGTGTCGCCTTCAACCGCGGATCGAGTTCCGCGGCTCTCTTGAATTCCTGAGCAGCTTCCATGGTCTCTCCCTTGCGCGAAAGGGCGATGGCAAGCTGTTGATGCGCCAGTGCGTAATCAGGAGCTTGTTTCAGCGCGTTTCGATACTGGGCGATCGCGCCGTCAAGGTCTCCGGCGTTGAGCAAACGATTTCCGGAATTGGTGGAAAAAGTCGCTGCCTGGCGGCTGATCTTTTGCTTACTCAGCTCTTCGCCTAGGCGGCTCTCGGCGTCCGCTCCGGCCGTATCGCCCATCTGCCGCAAAACCGCAGCCAGCGTGATGTGCGCCCCCATGAAGCTCGGTTGCAGCCGGATTGCCTCGCGCAGCGCCTTTGCAGCCGCCGGCAGCTGTTCCATCTGCTTCAGCACGGTGCCCAGCGTGTAATACGCCTCGGCATAATCGGGCTTCACCTCGACCGCGTGCCGCAACTGCTCCGCTGCCGCCGGGAAATCTCCTTTCTGCCACAGCGTCACTCCCAGGCTGTAATAAGCGTCGGCCAGAGTGGGATCGAGCGCGATGGCCTGTTTGAATTCGGTAATTGCGCCGGGCAAGTTATCTTTCAGCTTCAGCGCCAGCGCCAGATTATAGTGCAGCGACGCATTGCTGGGAGCCAGCTTCAACGCCTCCCGCAGTTGTTCGACCGCGGCATCGAAGTCGGATTCCTGCATGAGCGTGACGGCGAGATTTCCCCGAAATTCCGCGTCATCCGGACGCAGCTTCAGCGCCTGCTGAAACTCCTTCACCGCCGCCGGACCTTCGCCATGCTGCATCAACGCGAGTCCGAGGTTGTTGTGCGCCTCAGGATCGTTGGGCGTCAGCTCAAGCACCTTCCGGAACGCCACAGCCGCCTTCTCCGGATCGCCGGAACGCTGCAACAGCAGGCCCAGCCGGGTTTGCAGCGGGACCATGTTCGGCAAAATCTGCGCCGCCTGTTGGTAAGCTTGAAGCGCGCTCGCGGTGTCGTGCTTTGCTTCCAAGGCAGTGCCGAGGTAATAAAACGCAAGTCCGTCCTTGGGATCGTCCTCCGTCGCCTGGGTGAGCAGCGATATCGCTCCATCGTTGTTGCCCGCCCGCAACAGCGTCACGCCAAGATGAAACAGGGCCGGTTCGTAGTGGGGATCGAACCCCACCGCACTGCGAAACTCCTTTTCAGCTTCCGCGAACTGCGATGTCTGCGCCAGCAATACTCCCAGATCATCGTGTAAAGGAGCTTGTGAGGGGGCCACCGCAAGCGCTTCTTTGATCTGCGCAATCGCCTCGTCGGTCTTACCCTGGCGGCTCAAAACCTGCGCCAGTTGACGATGAACCTCCGGCTGCTGCGGCGCCAGCTTTACCGCCTCACTGAGTTCGGCGGCTGCTTCGTCGAGCGAACCCTTGGCAGCCAACGCTCTGCCCAGGTCGGCGTGGGGCAGCGCGGCATCGGGCGCTAACTGCGTGGCGATGCGGAAGTGCGAGATCGCACCGTCAAAATCACCCTGGCGCAGCATCACTTCGGCAAGAGCATTTTGATATTCAGGATTCTTCGGGGCCAGCTTGACTGCCCGTTCGAAGTCCGAACGCGCGACGGTCAGGTCCCCTTCTTGTGCGGCTTTTACGCCACGCTCGTAAGTGGCGTACGCCGTGACGTTGCTGGAAACGTCTTTTTTCTGCTCCGATGCGCCGCAGATTCCTGCGAGGAACAAGATAGATAGGACCCACAAGATAATCTCGCCAGGACGCTTTGCCGCGCGCGGTAGGAACACAGTTAATCAAGGTACTTCGTCCCAGCGCTTCGTTCAAGGCAGGCAGGCTGTTGCTCGGCCGCGAAGCAGGGACCTTCTGGGCGTGGCTGCCTTAACGTCCAAGCAGAGCATGATGGTCCGTGAGTACCGTTTTCGTTGTGCTATAAGTAACGCTATGCCGACTACCGCGCTTGCTGCCGGAGACGATCGGCCCACGATAATTAGTATCTCCGCGCTTGCCTGCATTCTTCAGGATGTTCTGCACGAAGGCCTGGGCCACGGTGTGACCGCATGGCTGAGCGGAGCACATCGGCTGAGCTTAAGCACGGTCGCGCTGCAGAGCGATATTGAAACGCGATTGATTTCGGCGAATGGTACGGTCGTCAATCTTATTTTCGGGGCGATCTTCTGGCTTCTCCTGCTCAAGCCACAGCGCTATAGGCCCGCCACTCGCTACTTCCTGGTGTTGGCGATGGCTGGCAATCTGTTCACCGGTACCGGCTACTTTTTCTTTTCTGGAGTCTCCAACTTTGGTGACTGGGCGGCTGTAATCCAGGGCCTGCAGCCACATTGGATATGGCGCCTTGGCTTGGTCGTGCTTGGCATGGCGTCGTACTACGCATCAATGCTGGTGGTGGGCGCCAAGCTGAATCCATTTCAAGAAAAAGAGGAAAGTCCCCGCCGGCAGCGCGGGTTGTGCTGGATTCCCTACTTCACGGACGGGATTCTGGCTGGGCTCGGGGGGTTACTGAATCCCTTCGGACTGTTTTATGTCTTTGCGTCGGCGTTGCCATCCACTTTGGGCGCAAACGCCGGCCTGCTAAGTCTGCCCAGCATGATGCGCAGATGGAGACGGAGCGAAGAAGAGCCGGTTGGTCTAATACACCGCAGCGTTGGGTGGATCGCCGCCGCAGCAGTCGCCAGTTTGCTGTTTATCTTCGTGCTTGGGCGCGGGCTCACCTGGTCGCGATGACCGTCAGAGTCCCGGGGCGTCTACTCGAAAACTTTCGGCACCTTGCGTCTCTTCCTACTTCTGTCGTTCACATTTTTTCCGACGGTCGGCCTTCGGAGTCCCGCCAACCCGCTACTTTATTCGCCTTACTGGGATTAGAATTCCTTCCCTATGGGCGTGAAGAGTCCAGTGCGGCGTGCAGCGATTTTGTTGTTCGCGTGTTCTGCCCTTTTGTTCGGCGCCGATTGGAAGTTGCCCTTCGGCGCGTGGCATCGTGTCTCGCAAGAACCCATCCTCGCGCCTGAGGGCGACAGCTGGGAGTCCGCCGGTACCTTCAACCCCGCGGTCGTCATGCACGACGGCAAGTACGTCATGCTCTATCGTGCGCAGGACAAGCAAGGCACATCACGACTGGGATATGCGGAGAGCAGCGACGGTGTGCACTTCACCCGGCGTGCTAAGCCTGTGCTTGTGCCGGAAACGACCTATGAAAAGGACGGCGGCGTGGAGGACCCGCGCCTGGTGCAGATCGGCGACACCTATTATCTGACCTATACCGGATACAACAAGAAGGACGCGCAGCTTTGCCTGGCAACATCGCACGACCTGCTGCATTGGGAGCGCAAAGGCGTGATTCTTCCCGCCAATAAAGGCAACTGGAACGTGAAGTGGACGAAGTCGGGCGCCATCGTGCCTGAGAAGATCGGCGGCAAGTATTGGATGTATTTTCTGGGCACCGCCGCCGACGGCACCGACCAGATGGGACTGGCGTCCTCTACGGATCTGCTGCATTGGGCCGAGGAGACGAAGACTCCTGTGCTTCCGCGTCGGCTGGGCGCGTTCGACTCGCGAGTGGTTGAGCCAGGCCCGGCGCCGCTCCTCACGCCCGATGGCATTGTATTGATCTACAACGGGGCAGACGACAAACTCGTCTATCGCACCGGCGTCGTGATCTTCGATCGCAAGGACCCGCGCAGAGTGCTTTACCGGAGCGAGCACCCGATCTTCGCCCCTGAATTGAGCTGGGAGAACGTCGGCCAGGTACCCAACGTGGTCTTCGTTGAAGGCATGGTGCGGCAGGGCAAGAGCTTCCTCTTTTATTACGGAGGGGCCGACAAGTATGTAGGTGTTGCGGAAGCTGACAGAATGGAATGAGTCCTCAGGCTCGGGCACGAAATGACTGCCAGGAATTGACCTGACTTTGGGTGATATGCTTCTGCCTCCTTCGGAGAACCCTAATGCGCAATCTGCTGTTCTCATCCCTTCTTCTGCTAGCCGTTTCGACCGTTGCCGGCGCACAAAACACGCGCCATCCTTTCACCTTCGACGATGCTGCCAACCTTCGCAGCGCCCAGGCCGTCGCGGTATCGCCGGATGGCAAGACCGTGCTTTACCGGGTCAGATCCGGGGCCTCCAAAGGTCCGGACAAAAACGAATGGGAGTTGATCGCGACTACTGGCGGTGAGTCCCGTCATCTCAACGTTCCAGAGACATTCCAGCCCACCGGTTTCACGCGCGATGGCGGCGCTCTCTTCGGCGTATACGAGGTAAGCAAGAAGGGGCAACTGGCAACCTTGCCGCTCGCGCCCGCCAATAGCCCCGCCGCTGCCGCGGCCACGCCCGTTCCCTTCACTGCGCTGCCAAGGGGCATTCATTCCGCCGTGATCTCGCCAGATGGCTCGCATTACGCCGTGCTGGCCGATCCGCGGCTCCCCGATCCTCTGGCTGATGTTCACACTGTCATTGAAGCCCAGCCCACAAGCCTGTACGTGGTCCGCGCCGATGGCTCGGGCGGCGCATGGTGGTGTCCCACATTGCGGGACATCAACGAGGTTGCCTGGTCGCGCGATGGCGCTTCCCTTGCGGTCCTTTCGCTGACGCCGAAGATCGGCTTCCACGATGTGCGCTCCTTCCTCGATGTGTGCGGCGCCGATGGTCCGCGGCACGTCGCCACCATCGAGAATGCGGCAAGCGGGATTGGCTGGATCAACGGCGGCAAGGACTTGGCATTCCTGAGCACCACCTCGCCCGTGCTGACGGCAGACCATGTCTGGACCGTGGCCGCTGGACGGCGGAACTCCGATGGACCGCACACCCAAGCTCGAGGGCAGCGCCGTGCAGTTGTCGGTGGACGCCAATGGAAACGCCTGGGTGATTGGTGGCCCGCGGCGTCCAGTCGGAGGTCGACGCCTTCCAGAACTACACTCTTGCCACGGTTTACAAATGGCCGGAAGGGATGATTGACAATGGGCCCGTATCGCCACAAATCGCCCCCGCTCCGGAGGTGCGGGTCTTCACGGTTGGCGATCCCCAACATGCTTCCAATGTTGCCATCGCACACGGCCAGGCCCTAGAGAAGATCACCCACGAAGGCGACGAACAACTGGCCAAGGTGGCATTGGGAGAGGTCCGCGCCGTCCACTGGTCCAGCAAGGAAGGTATCGCTTTAGAGGGCATCGTTACTTTTCCCGCAGATTACCAGGCCGGACGGCGCTACCCCTTCATGGTCATGCCGCACGGCGGGCCGGAATCCAATGACTGGCTTCAGTTCGGCGACTTTCCCCGGACGTTTGCCGGAATGGGCTATGTAGTCCTGCAGCCCGAATATCGCGGCTCGACGGGTTACGGTACCGAATTCATGAGCGCCATCTACCAGCATTTCGGCGATCGTGCCTACCGTGACGTGGATAGCGCGACCGACTACGCCATTGCCCAAGGCTGGGCCGATCCCAATCGCCTGACCATCTTCGGCTGGAGCGCGGGCGGTTTCATGACTGCATGGACGGTCACCCAGACCCATCGCTACAAGGCCGCCATCGAGGGCGCGGGCATTACCGACTGGCTCAGCTTCATCTGGACCAGCGACGTACAGCAGACTGACTATGACGCCCGCTGGCCCGACAAAGATCCCGACGCGTTTCTGGTGTTCTCGGCCGTGATGCATTCGGAAAGCGTTGCCACGCCGTTGCTCATTCTGCATGGCGCAGATGACGAACGGGTCCCAACTTATCAAGGGCGGGAATTGTTTGAAGTGCTGGCGGCGCGCGGCAAGACCACTCGCATGGTCACGTATCCGGGTTCGCCCCACTTCCCCAAACTATGGGAGCAGCGCCAGGATGTGCTTCGCGAAATTGCGGCATGGCTGGCGCGGTATAACCCGTGAGCGGAGGAATGGCTGCATCGAAGATCCGATCGGAGATCGATATCTGTTGGCCGCGGTTGTGTTTTAATCTTGCTAACGATCCCCGAGAGTTTCTTGATGTCACGCCTTAATCTGGTTCTCATCTTCCTGCTCGCCGTTGTCAACGGCGGCGTCGTTCGATTGCACGCTCAGGCCGTGCCGTCCCCTGTGCTGACCGACAACGCAACTCAATCCAACAAGTCCGCGTCGCCTGAAACCGTCTTTGCCGAGGCGCGCCGTCTCTCCGAGCAGGGCAAATACGATGACGCCATCGCCGAGCTGCAAGGGCTGGCGAGCCGTACCCCGCCACCCGCTGGTCTTGCGCACGAGTTGGGAGCGGCTTATTACCGCAAGAGCGACTATCTGAAAGCCGCGGAATATCTAAAGGAGGCGGTGGCTGACGATCCCAAGGACGAAGAGGCCATCCAGCTGCTCGGTCTCTCCTACTACCTCGCGGGACGCCCGGGCGAGGCGATTCCCTATCTGGAGAAGGTGCAGGCGTGGTATCCACGGGCCAACGTGGACGCGTCGTATATCCTCGGCGTTTGCTACATCCAGTCCAAAAACTATCCCCAGGCACGAGTGGCCTTTGCCAAAATGTTTGACGTGAAGCCGGATTCGGCGGCCAGCTATCTGTTCACCGCGCGCATGCTCTTCCGGCAGGAATTCGATCCCGTCGCCGAGGAATATGCGCAGAAGGCGGTCGCGCTCGATCCCAAGCTGCCGATGGCGCATTTCCTGCTGGGCGAGCTTTATTTGTACAAGTCGAAAATTCCTGAGGCGATCGCCGACCTTCAGCAGGAGGTCGCCATCAATCCGGGTTACGCTGCCGCGTATTACAAACTCGCGGACGCCTTTTCACGCGTGCAGAAATACGACGAGGCGGAACGACTTTTGCAGCGCTCCATCTGGCTGGATGCGACTTCCACCGGCCCTTACATCCTGATGGGCAAGGTGCTGGAGAAAAAAGGAGAGCCTGTACTGGCGGTTCGGGCCTTGCAGCGTGCCGCGGCCATGGACCCCAACAATCCAATTACCCATCATCTGCTGGGGCAGACATACCGCGACCTGGGCAAGCCTGCCGACGCAGAACGCGAACTGAAGCTCAGCGAGCAACTCGAGCAAAAGCAGGACGCCAGTCAGTGACGCCGTAAGAGCGCATGGGGCTTCCCGTAGGAATTGTCAAGCTCGGGTAGAGCGGCGCTTCAGCGCCGCGTTAACGCCTGTGCTTTTTGGCATGGCTTTCAGCCCGTTGCGCTGCAACGGGATGAAAGCCATGATCTTCGGAGACGAAGCCTGGGACGCAGGCCTGAAGGCCCGCTCTACCCTCTAATGGCGCCGCTCCGCCATCATCTGCTCCAGGAGCTGCAAATTCTCCTTCGCCAACGAATGACTGGGATTGAGCTGCAAGGCGCGTTCGAAGTGCGTCTTGGCTTCGTTCAGCTCGCCCATCTGCGCTAAAGCGCTCCCTAGGTTGGCCTCCGCGTCGGCATCCTGCGGGTTCTCGCGCACCGCATCGCGAAATTGTTCAGCCGCTCCCCTGAAGTTGCCTTGCGCAGCCAGAGCGCTTCCCAGGTTGTAATGGGCGTCGAAGTAATCGGGACGCGCTTTCAGCGATGCCGCGAGATGGGCGGTTGCTTCGTCCACATTGCCCGAGGCCAGCAACGCCGCGCCCAGAGCGTTGTTCACCACGGCATCATCGGGACGAAGCTGCAATGCGGCCTGATACTGCGTCTCGGCGCCCTGCACGTCGCCCGCCTCCTGGAGCATCGCTCCAAGGTTGTAACGCGCCTCGAAATCGCCTGGATCGCGTTCCACGTGGTGGCGCGCCAGCGCTTCCTGCAATACCATGCGCGGATCGCGGTCGGAGCCCGGCGGACTCTTAGGGAGAACCTGCACCCACAAGTGCGCCATCTCGTCGCTGGAGCGATTTCCCGCCTTGACGCGCTTGGGCGGATGGTTCGGGTTGGCGACGTTGTCGTCGGAGTTGTCGTAGACGTAGCGCATCGAAAGCACGGTACCCTTCGGCAACGGCACCGGGTTCTCATAGCGATAAACCGCCTGCCAGTTCAGGTCCCAGTGCTTAATGTGAATCAGCGTTTGCTTTGTGCCATCGGGCAGGGTTGCAGTCGCCAGCAGGTCCCTGCCGAGATAGTGGGCGTGGGGATAAATCGCCAGCAGGTCAACATCGAGCGGCAGCGTGAATTCGTCGTGCACCACGAAGTTGTCGTTGCCCGGCGGAATGTCGAGCTGCGGGTCGCAGTCCAGTTGCACCAGCATGGGATGTTCGGTGGCCGGCTTGTCGGTGAAATAGATTCCGACGCTGGGCTGGATCGTCTCCGGCTTACCCGAAGGCTGGAGATGCGTGTTGAGCACCAGATCGGTGCCCTTATCAAGCCGCAGCGCCATGCCGTCGGGCTCGCTGTACGGCACCGTGCCGGGCTTCCAGAAGAGGAAGTGGCTGTCGGGATCGAACAGCTCCGACTCGATCCTGATTTCCATTCCCCCAAAACCCGCGCCCGGCTCCGTCTCCATCTTGCGCGACAGCTCCAGCCGATCGACCAGGATGTTGGCGTGATGCACCAGGCGCTTGTCGCCGGGCCGGATCTCGACCGCTTTCACCCAGCGCGTCCGATCGATGGGGATGGGCAGAATGAAGTTCCAATAGGTGTCGATCCCCGTCGCCGGCAGATGGAAGGGCTTGGCCGCCTTGACGATCAAGTCGGGTTTGCCCAACTGCCATCCTTCCACAAACTGCGGCTGCTGCGGCAAGTCGGCCGGATTGCCTTGCAGCATGCCCTGGTCAACCCATTTCCGTATCAGTGTGATCTGCTCGGGGCTGAGGCGGCGCTCATCGGCGAACTTCAGGGCCTGAGGTTCCGGGAGCCAGGGAGGCATGAAGCGCGTCTGCGTTACCGCAACGATCTGGTGTCCGTGCTTCTTGACGTCGTCGTAGCTGAGCAGCGGAAACGGCCCGGACTCGCCCGGCCGATGACAGGAGGCGCAATACCGATAAACGACAGGGGCGATGTCGCGGTTGAATGTAACCTGCTGGCCTGGAGGAGTCGCCGGAGCAGTTTGGCCTCCACCCATCGCCGACAGGCCCATCAGCGCCAAACCGGCCGCCAGCAGGAATCCGGCTAGTCTGTGCAGCGAAGTGGTCATTCCAGGTCCGAGATGTAGCAGCCCACCGCGCTGGCGGTGGCCACCTGTGGCTTGTTGCCTTTCAGGGCTGCCTGAATGGCATCGTCAAGCTCATGCGTCGTCGGAGCGCTGCGTGCGTGACCGAAACTCTGATACCAGTTATCGATTCGCCCGTGATAAACGAGCGCGCCCCCGGAATCGAACACTGCCACCTCGGGCGTGATCTGCACCTGGCCCAGTTTGACCAGCGAATGCTGCGGATCGTGCAACGCTGGCAGCTTGTAGCCGTACTCGCTCAGATGCTGCTCGATCGCCGCACTCGATTCAGCCTTGTCCGGATACACCAGCCAGAACGCCGCCTTGCCGCGATATTCGGCGCTTAGTTTCTGGATCGTGGGAGCGTAGCGATTGGAGATTGGACAATCGGTCCGTATGAAAACCAGCACCGTCAGCTCTCCGGCATCGGCGCGCAATGGATCTACCGTCTTGCCCGCGAGGTCAGTTCCGGATGGTGATGGCTGGGCTGCGCCGGCACTGGCCCATCCGGCGGCCACAAACCCCGCTACGAAAATAAAGACCAGTCGCCAGAGTATGGAGATGCGTTGCCGATCGCGGTACATAGGCCCACCCGTCGATTGCTCCGATTCTAAACAGGATGCCAGGCAAAGTACATGTTCGCGTACGGTTTCGCAGCGGAAGGGTAGAATCACTCAACACCTAAAGATCAACGTCAGACGGAATGGAGTCTCAGACCGAACTATGAAGATTCTCGACAAGTTCATCCAAGGCGACGCTCACGGAGTCCACTACGCTGTCAGCATCTTTCTCGCAACCGCAGTGCTGTGGGTTGTGGTGCACGAGATGGCAGCAAGCAATCCGGTTTGGGCCATTAGCTCGATGGTCGCCACCAGCGATCCGCTGATGAAGCAGGCGGTATTGACCTTCCGCTCCCGCATCATCAATTCCCTGGTAGGCTGTGCCATCGGACTTGTCTTCATCGCCATCGGTGGCAGCAGGGTCATAGCTCTGCCCGTTGCCATGGCGGTGACGGTGCTGGTTTCTTCCTACGTCGTCCGCATCCCCACCATGTGGAGACAAGCGCCGATTAGCGCGGCCTTTGTCATTGCGGCCGGCATCGAGCACCACTCCAGAATCAAAGGTCTTCAGGCCGGGGGCGGTCGAATGGCTGAAGTACTGTTCGGCTGCGTCATCGGCCTGGTGGTCGGGTGGTTCGTGTCCGTGATCTGGCCGCTCCCGGAGCCTGCGCCCGCCGGTAGCCCCGCGAAGTAAGGAAGCGACGGGGCGCGGCATTCCGGAAACGATCCAGATTGATCTCAAACCAGATCCACGATCAGCTTGGTGGTGAGTTGCGCAAAGCCAACTTACCTTATAATCTCGTCCGCCGGGAACGATCTGCGGTCAGGGGAGCCATTGTGTCTTACGCAAAAGCCATCGTACTGGTTCTGACTCTGCTTTTTGGTCTGTCGGGCATTGCCCCTGCGCAGGCTCAGCAGACCAACAACATCGCCGACGTGCTCGCCTACATCGACAAAAGCTGGGACGCACTCACCCGATCTCCGCTGGACTGCAAGACCGTCATGGATGTCCGCGTGCCCGAGCACTCGAC
Source organism: uncultured Acidobacteriaceae bacterium (assembly GCA_963791975.1). Lineage (GTDB taxonomy): Bacteria > Acidobacteriota > Terriglobia > Terriglobales > Acidobacteriaceae > Bog-257. Next base: position 1,041,944 of record CAWBUJ010000003.1, read on the forward strand.
GCTTTACCTGCCGGACCGCTATCCCGAGCCCTCGTCGGTAAAAGAGCTGGCGGTGAAGTGCAAGATCACGATCGCGCACCTCCCCAAGGTCATCGACTCGCTGGGCAGCCTGAACATGGACAACTCGCCGCGCCAGGGCGTGCTCTACCTGCCCAACGCTTACGTTGTGCCCGGCGGCTTCCTCAACGAAATGTACGGCTGGGACAGCTACTTCATCATGGTGGGCCTGCTGCGCGCGGGACGCCTGGAGTTGGCGCGCGGCATGGTGGAAAATTTCTTCTTCGAGATCGAGCACTACGGCGGCATTCTGAATGCGAACCGCACCTATTTTTTGACTCGCTCCCAGCCGCCCTTCCTCAGCTCGATGGTGATGGCGCTCTATGATGCGCTGCCCGACCCAGTAACCAAGCGCCTGTGGCTGGAGAGAGCGTACCCCTTCATCCAGCGCGACTACGACATGTGGACACATGGCGAGAAGCTCGCCGGCGATACCGGCCTGTCTCGCTACTACGACTATGGCGACGGACCCGTCCCGGAGATCGCCACCATGCACGACCCGTATTACCGCGACGTGTTCCGCTATCTCCAGGCTTCGGTGCAAGGCAGGCACTACTTGGGCGAACCGGGCAAGTCGTCCGCCGGGCTGATCGGGCCGACGTTCACCTTCGAGGCTTGCGAACAGGATGCGGGCGCGAACCCTTCCTGCGAGAAGTCACCAGTCAATCAATTCACCGCCGACTACTACAAAGGCGATCGCGCCATGCGCGAGTCCGGCTTCGACATCTCCTTCCGCTTCGGCGATTTCAGCGGCAGCACCCACCACTACGCCCCCGTGTGTCTCAACAGCCTTCTGTATAAAGAAGAAATGGACATGGCGTCCATCAGCAGACTGCTGGGTAAGACCCCGGAGGCCGCGCAGTGGAGCGAGCGCGCCCAGCATCGCAAGCACCTCATCGACAAATATCTTTGGAACGCGCAAGCCGGAATGTACTTCGACTACGACTTCACCAAAGGCGAGCAGTCAAAATATCGGTACGCCACCACCTTTTATCCGCTATGGGTGGGCGTGGCATCGCCCGAACAGGCTAAAGCGGTCATGGCGAACCTGAAGAACTTCGAGCACCCGGGCGGCATCGCCATGAGCCCCTACGAAACAGGCGTGCAGTGGGACCTGCCCTATGGATGGGCGCCGGTGAACTTCATCGATGTGGAAGGCATGAGGCGCTACGGCTTCAAAGCAGATGCCGATCGCGTATCGCACGAGTGGATCAATACCGTCGCCACCAACTTCCGCAAGGACGACACCATTCGCGAGAAATACGATGTGGTCTCCGGCACGAAGGAGTTCAAAGTCACCGCCGGGTACAAAGAGAACGTGGTCGGCTTTGGTTGGACCAACGCGTCGGTGCTGGAATTCGCGTATGAGCTGGGTATGATTCCGCCGAAGGCAAAGGCGAGCGGAGTGCATTGAGATTCAGTCTGTCATCCCGAGCGGAGCGAAGCGGAGTCGAGGGATCTGCGGTTCTTGTCATCCCGAGCGAAGCGAAGCGGAGTCGAGGGATCTGCGGTTCGCCGTACCCGCAATTCACCCTCTCACGTGAACATTATGGTGCGCATTTCGGCGGCGTCGCATTGAGCCCGTTAAGCAACCTCTTCGCCGAATCGAGATCAGGGTTGAACTGCAGCACGCGCAGGGTGAACTCGCTCGCATGGTCCAGTTGTCCCGAGGCACAAAACGCCTTCGCGATGTTCATACCGATGCTGCTTCGCCCCGGCGCCCTCTGAAACGCTCCCTCCCACAACGTGACCGCCTCGCGTAAGTGGCCGCTGTTGGCCTCCAGCACGCCAAGGTTCGTAGCGGCGTCGAGCAGACTGGGATCTTGGGCCAACGCCCTCTGGTATGTCTCGCGGGCATCGCTGAGCGCACCTCGCCTCTGCTCTATGTACGCCAGCGACGACAGCAGCGCCGCATCTTTGGGCGACTCCGTCACCGCCTTGCGCAGCAACTGCTCCGCCTGCTTCAGCACAGCGTCGTTGCCATTTTCCGCCATCGAAGCCCACGCCAGGGCCATGTCGCGATCGTCGCGCTCGGCGTTTGGCGTATCGGGAAACGGCGCCAGCCGCGGCAAGGCAGAGACGGGATGCGTCTGCGCATCCTCCAGCGCCGGCCCGGTATTGGGACGCCGCAGGATCCGGTGGTCGGTCACAGCCGTATGCGCAACATCCGTACTCAGGTCGGCGGGCATGTGGCACGAGGTGCAATCGGGCTGGCTGGCGTGGTGTTTCGTCGCCAACGTCGCATGGCACGCCAGGCACTTCTCGCGATAGAACGAAACCCGCTCCGCCGCCGGCACCGAGCGATGCGGATCGTGGCAACTGGTGCACGACATGGCAGCCCCCGACTTCTTCTTGCACATGCTTTGCGCCAGCGCCTCGAATTGACTCGCAGCCCTCAAGCCGGAGGGCTGATCGCTGACTTGCACGTAATAGCGGATGTAGTCGGAGAGATCGTCGCCCGGCCGGAACTGGTACAGGTGCTTGCCCGGCCGCTCGATCGCGGCGTTGCCCTCCAAGTGGCACTGCATGCAGATGGCGTCGCGCCGATCGGCGGCCAGCTTCGACGGATTCACGATAGCGCCACCGTTCACGTGCGCCGCTCCCGGCCCGTGACAGCGCTCGCAGGTAACGCCGGAATAGGCGAACACCGGCATCTTATAGCGGTTTTCGGTGCCCTGGATGGGGGGCTGGATTCCGCTGACGTGGCAATCGAGACAGGAGGTCAGCACGGGAAGATTCATCGGCGCTGCGCGCGCATTGCCATACGCCGGCGCCATGTCCCACATGTGCTTATCGGTGTACCAATTCACCGGTGACTCGAACAGAAATCCATCCACCGAATACAAGTACGTCCGCCCGCGGCGTCCCTGTCCGATGTAATACAGCAGCTCACGCTTGCCGTGCATCGACGGATCGCCCGGCCGGTCGAAGCTCAGCCATGCCTTGCCGTCTTCGGAGTAAATGCGATAACTCACTCCCGACTTCTTGTGGAGGAAATCACCCGTCAGCAGATTGTCCATGGCCGGACCGCTGGCCTGCGCCATGGCCGTGCGCTGGTAGGACTCGTAGATCGAAGCGTGACAAGGCGCGCAGGCCTCATTGCCGACATAGCCGTTCGCGTCGGCTTTGATGGCGGGCTTCGCAGGAGACTGGCCCGTGCAAGTGCACGACGCGAGCAGCAAGATGCCAAGCAGGGAGACGAGGCGATTGACTGCTGCATCGTAGGGTCCGCTGCGGGAATCTCTGAGTTGTCGAGATGGTTCTTTGAAGGGGCACGGCTTCAGCCGTGCCGTTCCGTGTGTGGGGGGTTGGGCTTCAGCCCCTGAGGGAACTCGCACTTCGCCTGAACCCCGAAGTCCCCCAGTGGCTAAAGCCAGCATAATCAAGGTCATCTTACGGCACGGCTGAAGAGGCTGCTGAAAAACTCTGCTTTGAGCCGGCTTTGAAGGGGCGCAGCTTTAGCTGCGCCGTACAAGTCCCTTATTTTTGTCATTCCGAGCGGACTTTAGTCCGCGAGGAATCTGCTTTTTCGACTTTTTCAGCGGCCTCTGAAGCCGTGCCCCTTCAACAGCGGAACTATTTCGTCACTTCAGCGATGTACACCGCGAACGGCTCCAGCGACAGTTGCTTCACCGACGAAGCGTTCTTCAGCGACGATTGCGTCGTCATCAACGTCTTCGCCGCTCCCGAGCCGTAGCCCTGCTGCGACAGATCGAAGCTCGGCTTCTGCGGGCTCGCCGACATGTTGATGACCACCAGCACAGCGTCGTCATTGGCGCGCCGCAGGTACGACAACACGTTGGGATCTTGCTGGTTGAGGGCGATGTATTCACCATTGAGCAGCGCCTCGTCGTGATGCCGAACAGCCAGCAGCCCCTTGTACCAGTTCAGGATGGAGTTCGGGTCCTTCAACTCGTCGGCCACGTTGTACGTCTTGTAGGTGACAGGAATCGGCAGCCACGGAATGCCCGTGGTGAACCCGGCGTTGGGCGTGTCATTCCACTGCATGGGCGTACGCTCGCCGTCGCGCCCTATCTCCTTCGGCCATCCCGTGCGGCCGATGGGGTCCTTCACATCCTGTCTGCGCTTAGGATCGTTGTTCTGCATCCCGATCTCCTCGCCGTAATACATGATGGGCGTTCCGCGCAGCGTGAGATACATCGCGGCCATGTCCTTCGCGATCTGATCGTTGTGCTTGCCGTCGCCGTAGCGGTTCCAGGCGCGCACGATGTCGTGGTTGCTGATGACCCAGGTCGGCCACTCGCCCGTGGAATTGACCGCCGCAATGTGCTCGCGAAACACGGGCGCCGAAAACTTCAGCTTGGTCAGCATCAGGTCCATGGGCATCTGCAGCTCGTCATGGTTCGAGCCGTAGTATTTCTTCAGCTCGGCGATGTTGTCCGTCCAGGTCTCGCCGATCAGCACCGCCCCGTAAGGGTCCGCCGCCTTGCGCAGTCCCTTCAGCGCATCATGGACCTCGGGCAGCTTATCGTTGTACTTGTTCTCCATGTTGGGATCGCCATAGGCGTTCTTCCCCGGCAGGACGGGGTTGTTCGTCAAGTTCGGGTCCTCGAACAGGGTGCTCACCGCATCCAGACGAAAGCCCGCCACCCCGCGCTTGTACCACCAGGTGCTTACTCCGTACATCGCATTGGCCACATCCGGATTGCGCCAGTTCAGATCGGGCTGCTGCGGATAGAAGAAGTGGTAATAGTACTGTTTGGTTTTGCCGTCCCACTGCCACGCCGATCCGCCAAACGTTGACACCCAGTTGTTCGGCGGCTGACTCGGGCCTTTGCCGTCGCGCCAGATGTACCAGTCGCGCTTGGGGTTGTCGCGCGACGAACGTGACTCGATAAACCACGGGTGCTGATCGGAGGTGTGGTTAACCACGAAGTCCAGAATGATCTTGACGCCGTGCTCCTCGCCCAGCTTCTCCAGCCGATCGAAGTCCGCGAGAGTGCCGTACTTCGGGTCGATGTTCTCGTAGTCGGAAACGTCGTAGCCGAAGTCCACCTGCGGTGACGGAAAACACGGCGCAATCCAGATGGCGTCCACTCCCAGTGCATGAAGGTAGTCCAGCTTGGAGGCGATGCCGTTCAGGTCGCCATAGCCGTCGCCATTGCTGTCCATAAAACTACGCGGATAGATTTCGTAAAACACCGCATGCTTCCACCACGGCTGGGCGGCGTCATCGGCTGCTTTCGTTTGGGCATGGACCAGTGGAAACGCAAGACTGAGGCCTAGCACCAATGCCGCTAGGCGTGCTGAATTCTTGAACATTGCAGACCCCCAGAGAGTGAGCGACCGCTTCAAAGGTTACGAGTCTAACGCATCGATGGCAAGCGTCTCCAACAAAGCGCGACTGCCCCGCTTGCAAAACCGCTCCGCGCTGCCGGACAATAAGCTCACTCAGCACGGGCTCAAGCAAACGGATACCCTTTTGTCATCGTCACGCCGAACATTTCTGCGCTCGCTTTGCCGTTCCGCGCTGGTGCTGACTCTCTCCGACGTGCTTTCCTTGTCGCGGCCGCTGCTGGGTCAGTCTGCGCAACCCGCTCCTGCGAAATCCGAGCCCGATAGCGCTGTCACTTTCATCGACATCGCACGCGAGGCCGGCCTCAACGCCAAGACCATCTTCGGCGGTGAGCACAAAAACAAATACCTGTTGGAGACCACCGGCTGCGGCGTCGCCTTCTACGACTACGACAACGATGGCTGGCTCGACATCTTTCTGGTGAACGGCTGGCGGCTGGAAGGCTTCCCCAAAGGCGAAGAACCTTACTCCCACCTGTTCAAGAACAATCGCGATGGCACCTTCACCGATGTCACGCTAAAAGCCGGACTCAACCATACGGGCTGGGGACAGGGCGTCTGCGTAGGCGACTACGACAACGATGGCTGGGACGACCTGTTCGTCACCTCCTACGGCAAGAATGTTCTCTACCACAACAACGGCGACGGCACCTTCACCGACGTCAGCGAGAAAGCCGGCGTCGCAGGCAAGAAGACACGTTGGGGCACGGGCTGCGCCTTCGTCGACTATGATCGCGACGGCAAGCTCGATCTCTTCGTCGCCAACTACATCGACCTGGACCTTAAGACGGCGCCGGTGCCGGAGTCTGGCCCGTGTTTATACAAGGGCGTGATGGTCGCCTGCGGACCGCCCGGCCTCAACGGCGACACGAACATTCTCTACCACAACAATGGCGACGGCACCTTTACCGACGTCAGCGCGAAAGCCGGCATTCTCAAGGCCAGCGGAAATTTCGGACTCGGCGTGCTGACCGCGGACTTCGACAACGACGGCTGGCCCGACATTTACGTGGCCGACGACTCTACCGCCAGCAGCCTGTACAAGAACCTGCACGACGGCCGCTTCGTGGATGTCGGCATGGAAGCCGGATGCGTGCTCTCCGCCGACGGCAAGCCGCAGGCCGGAATGGGCGTCTCCGCGGCCGACTACGATCTTGACGGCAATCTCGACATCGTGAAGACCAACTTCGCCGGCGACACTCCGTCGCTGTATCACAACCTCGGCAAGTGGAACTTCGAGGACACCACCTTCCAGGCAGGACTCGGTGCGCACACCCAGTATCTGGGATGGGGCTGCGGCTTCATCGACTACGACAACGACGGCTGGCCCGACATTCTACTGTGCAACGGCCACGTCTATCCCGAGGTCGAGCAGTTGAAGACCGAGGCCGGGTACCCGCAGCGCAAGATTCTCTACAAGAACCTGCGCAACGGACGCTTCCGGGAAATCTCCGACGCGGGACCGGGCATCAATGTTCCCAATGCCTCACGGGGCGCGGCTTTCGGCGACTTCGACAACGACGGTGACATCGACGTCGTGGTCAACACGGTGAACGGCTATCCGCAGCTTTTGCGTTGCGACTCAAAACTGAACAACAACTGGATCAAGGTCAAGTGCATCGGCGTCAAGTCAAACCGCAGCGGCATCGGCGCCCGCGTGAAGTGCGTCACCCAGCCTCCCGACGAGCCCAAACCGCACCCCCAGATCGACGAAGTGCGCAGCGGCGGCAGCTACATCTCGCAGAACGATCTGCGGGTCCACTTCGGCATTGGCAAAGCCGACAAGGTTGAGCTGCTGGAGATCCGCTGGCCCAGCGGTCAGGTGGACACGTTGAAGGACGTCAAGGCGAATCAGTTGATCGTGGTCGAGGAAGGCAAAGGAATCGTCAAAACACAGACGTTCCAGGCAGCAAAAAAAGGAAAATAGAACTTGCAGTGCACCCGAACCACCCCGTTACAGTTTCAATCGCTCTTCTACTCGCGTCAGCCGGTTGTCGATGTCCACCACTTTGCCGGTAAGGTCCGCGAACTTCTGGTCCATGCCGAGAAAGCGGGCGTTCACTTCACTGCGAAACTGGTTCAGGTCAGCGTGCATCTCAGCGCGAAAATCTCGGATGCTCGTGTTCTGCGTGTAGAAGCCGATCAGCATCACGAGGATAGGCAGCGCCAGGGCCGTGAAGAACTGTAAGGTCGACACGGGCTCATTCTACAGGAACAGCTGCTCTTCGATCACGCTCGCGGCTGATCGCGCAGCAGCTCGCGGACTCCACTCGGGCTGCTCACCACCACCGCGTCCGCCAGCCCCAGGAACAGCCCATGCTCCACGATTCCGGCCCTCGCTTCCAGTTTGAGCGCAAGCGCCGCCACATCGGCAATCGGACCGAAGTCGCAGTCCAGGATCATATTGCCCTGGTCGGTGCGATACTCTTTGCCGTCTGCGCCCTGGCGCACGACGTATTTCGCTCCCAACGACTCCAGATAGCGCGCCTGCGATTGCCAGCCGAAAGGCAGCACCTCCACCGGCAACACGTGCTTTGTGCCCAGACGCGGTGACAGCTTGCTCTCGTCCACCACAATGATCTCCTGCGCGCTGGCCTGGGCCACCAGTTTCTCGCGAAGCAAAGCGCCGCCGCCGCCCTTGATCATGTTGAGCGCAGGATCGACTTCATCGGCGCCATCGATGGTGACGTCGAGCGATCGCGGCAGATCGTCGCTCATCATCGGTATGTTCAGCTTCACCGCCGCGTCGTAGGTGACCCGGGAGGTGGCGAAAGCGACAATGTCCTTGAGCGTGCCGTCGCGCAGCATTGCTCCAATGGACCGGACCGCAAAGATGGCGGTCGAGCCGGTGCCCAGCCCAACGGCCATTCCCGACTTCACGTAGCGCACCGCATATTCGGCTGCTTCTTTCTTCAGTGCAGCATGCGGATCGATGGACTCGGCAGACCCGCTCATGACGATCTCTCCCACCTCTCGCGCAGAATAGTCATTGCAGGCGTAAGCCTAACACGACACTCGCCCGATTCATGATTCGTTATCCTACGCGGTGAGACAGGTCACAAGCTACCATTTTGGGGGCATGCGCCCAAGCCAGTTCTGCTGGGGGGGCTTGCTTATCACACCCAACCGTGACCTGCGCACTTGCGCATGAGCTGCCCGGCGCGGTATCACCGAATTGCGGGGACGGCGTTTTTGTGTCTTCGCCGGCCGCACCCAGTGTGCTGGCCGTAGAAAGGTCTTTGAAAAGTCGTTGGCTAGAGGCCAGAGGTTAGTGGATAGAGCTGGAATCTGATTACCAGTTCATCATCACAACTCTCACCCAACGCTCTCGGGAACCTTCAACCGAGGGCAAAACATGGCCCGTAAGTGACGCAAACAAAGCAGTTGCTTGTAAACATCCGGTAATCAATCGTTTGCCGGGAAAAAGTTTGTAATCGCATGATTCTAAACAACAGGGAGGGGGGAGGGGGAGTGATCAACTGGATAATAGGTTGTCCAGAAGTGCGGAAAGCACGGGCTTGAGCCTAGAGTTTACGGGATAGTTAACAGCAATAGCCCGCAGTCAGCAGTCCGTAGTCAGGGTCAGTTGGCAGTGTTTCTACAACTTCTTCGGCGGCTCGTTCTTCACCGCGACGCCGCTTCCCTCTTTCACGGTGTTGATCTGATCGACGGACAGGTTGTCGAAGCGCTCGGTCAGTCCGCTCGGCCAGCGCACATCGACGGAGTCCAGCTTGGTCGCGTTACCGAGGCCGAAGTGCACGCGCATGTCGCTGTTGGAGACGTAGCTCGAGCCGCTGCGCACTTCATCCACCAGCAGCCGTTTGCCGGCTTGTAACGGTGATGCGCGCGCCGATGCCGTCGCGATTGGAATTGGTGCCGATGGTCTTGAAGGCGATCCAGTGGTTCGCGTATTTGACCTGGTTCTCCAGCAGACTGGGCCGCGCGTTCATGTTGCTGATGACCGCCGACATGCGGCCGTCATTCCACAGATCGCCGACGGCGAGCCCGCGCGACGATGCAGGCGTTGTGATGCCGCTTCCGGCCGAAGCCGAGATATCGGTGAACGTGCCGTTACCGTTGTTGTGGTAGAGCAGTCGCGGCTCCTGGAAATCGCTGCCCAGGTGAAACTTGTCGACCTCGGGATAAACGTGGCCGTTCACCAGCAGCAGGTCGGGCCAGCCATCGTTGTCGAAATCGAAAAACATGGTTCCCCAACCGAGATACTTGGTGTTCAGCCCGAGACCTGCGGCAGTCGTGGCGTCGGTGAAGGTTCCTGCCTTGTCGTTGTGCAGCAAGGTGGAAGTGTCGTCGGAGAAGTTGGTCTTGAAGATGTCGAGCCGTCCGTCGCCGTCGTAGTCGGCCACAGTCGATCCCATCCCGGCTTGCGCGCGGCCATCTTCATTGAACGCCGCACCGGCGATGACGGCCACGTCGGTGAAGGTGCCGTCGCGATTGTTGTGGTACAGAATGCTCGGCGTGCTGTCGCAGGCGACGAAAATGTCGGGCCAGCCATCGTCGTCGTAGTCGAGCGTAGAGATGCTGAGCGCGTAGTGGCCGTTGGTCTGGTCGATGTGGGCCTTGGTGGTGACGTCCTCGAAGGTGCCGTCGCCGCGATTGTGGTAGAGAATGTTTTTTGCCGGCGTCAGTCCGCGCGGACCGCACATCACCGGCGCGCCCTTCCAGATGCACGACGGGCGGTCTCCCGGCGCGGGCGCTGTGGAAAGATCGAAGTCAACGTAATTCGCAACGATGAGATCGAGCTTGCCATCGCGATCATAGTCAACGAAAGCGCAGCCGCTGCCCCAGGCTTTGCCCGATCCGCCGACGCCGGCTTTGTCGGTCACATCGGTGAAGACGCCGTGATCGTTGTGGTAGAGACGGTTCTTGCCGTAGTAGGTGACGTAAAGATCGTCCCAGCCATCATTGTCGTAATCGCCGGCGCAGACGCCTTGTCCCCAGCCAGTCGCGTCGGCGAGCCCCGCCTTCTTCGTAACATCGGTGAAGGTGCCATCGTGATTGTTGCGATAAAGATGGTTCGTCGCTCCTTTGCCGCTCTTGGCCGCCTCCAACGTGGTGCCGTTCACGATGAAGATGTCAGGCCAGCCATCGTTGTCGTAGTCGAAGATGGCAACGCCGGTTCCTGTGGTCTCGATGATGTACTTCTTGCTGTCGACGCCGCCGAAGATCTCCGCCATCGTCAGCCCGGCTTTCTCGGCGATGTCCACGAAGTTGGCGACCGGCTCTGTTGGCGAAGGCTTCGGCTTCGCGGACTGCGCCAGCGAAAGATTCGCCGCAGACAGGATCAGAATAAGAATGGCCGTTCCGGCAGCGACCCGCCAGAAGGAATGGACACCGGGAACCAAAAACATGCTGCTTCGGATACTAGGGTGCGATCGCAGCGGAGTCAAGAAACGGCGGCCTGCGATGGACTACTTCTGCGCCTGTTGCGGCGGCGCAACCTTTGCGAGCGCTTCCGCCAACAGCTCCGGCTTGAAGCCGAACGGTCCAGGCTTGGTCTTGAAGGCTACGCGGCCCTGCGCGTCGATCAGGTAAATGCGGTCCGGCCAGCCAGTGTAAGCGCGCTCGGTCGAGTTGCCGAAGTCGTCCAGCACCGCGGGGAACTTGATGCCCAGCTTGCGCACGCATGCGCCGGCGACGTCAGCGCGCTCGTCTTCGTTCCTGGGGCTGGCAAACACGACGCTGTCCCTGATGTTGCTCCGCATCTGCCAGACGTCGCTGGGATGCGCCTCCACGATGTACACCACCAGGAACGCGACCCGGTCGCGATACTGCTCGTACAGTTGATTGAGAGCGGGAACCTCCCGCCGAAACGGCGGTCAGGTGTAGCTGCCGAAAACCAGAACAACCGGCTGGTTCTTGTTAAGGTCGGAAAGCCTGACTCGTTCGCTCTCGTGCAGTTTCAGCAGCGAGAAGTCGGGCGCTGGATCTCCAACCTCCAGGTTGCCGGCGCGCGCGTGGGTCCACGCTGTCTCGAAGGGAAAGAGCAGGAACGGAACCGGCCCCGGCATTTTGGACATCACCTTGCCGAAGGTTTCCGGCGGCTGATGCATGGACCACAAGACCAAGGCAGCAAATCCGCAATAGACAATTACAAACAGTCCGAGTATCCAGGCCAGAACCTTGCGGCCACGCGGGCTCAACTTCGGCCCGGTCTTGCCCGAGCTTTCCTTGTCTTGTGCAGTGGACACGTTAGGTGTGGACATCGTTTCCTTAAGCTATTGCGTCCTTCTGGTGCCCCACGGAAATTGACACAGGTTTACATCGAGTCCCGTCGGTGTCCATAGTCTAAACATAGTAGAGCGGGTCGCTACGGCGTCATGCGACCCAGGGTCAGATAATTCTGCGGAGGCACGCCGAAGGCATCGGCCACGCGATTGAAGAAGGCAAACAGCGCTGTAACGTAAACCGCCTCCGCAATCTGATCTTCGGTCCAGCCATGGTCGCGTAGCTGTTGGACATCTTCCCCGGTCGAGCGGTACGCCGCGTCGGTTATAAGCTGCACGTACTGCAGGAGCGCGAACTCCGCGGCAGACAATCCCGCCTCCTCGAGCTTACCTTCCAGGATTGCATTCACGCACTGATCGTCGGCTCCCTGAACCCGCAGGAAGTAAGCATGGCTGTCCAGTCAATACGGGCAGCGGTTCAGGTAGGAAACGTAGCTGGCGATCATCTCCTTGTGGCGGCGCGCGAGATGGCCATCGGAGAAATGGACGGTGTTGGAGAATTCGACCACCTGGCGCAGGAAGTCCGGGCGCGCGCCGAAACACTTGATGATTCCGGGCACCTGCTGCCTGCCAGAGCTCGCCCGCCAGAAGTCATAGGCGGCGGCTTTTTCCCCGGTGGCGTCAGCATCTTCCGTGATGCGGATCTTGGTTCCGGCGGCGGGAGCTTGCGAGCTTGCTGCTCTACTGCCGCCCTTCGCTTCTGGGTGCTTCAATGGTTCGGTCGTCATTCAGTCCGCCTAGGTGCGTGAGAGAATTCAATCGAGCGCTTCACCCGCGTCGCGCAAGTATGTTTACTGGAGATACGGATGTCAATCCCAGAGAAAGATTACAGGACGCAATTGTGCCTTCCTCGACACTTCCGTAGAATCACGATGCGACTCTGCGCGACATCTGCCGGAGACCTGATTGCGCAACAATCCTAAGCACCCCAAACCGCAGCCCTGCAGGCCAATGCTGCTACGAGTCACTCTGGCGGCTCTGGTTGTCGCTTGTGTTCTCGGCGTCATTGTCTGGCGCTCTTCCGCGAGAACCGGCGCCACAGCTGCCACGCCGGGCCAAACCGCAACCTATGTCGGCGCGGGGCGCTGTGCTACTTGTCACGAAGACGAGACGAAACTGTGGCGCAGCTCGCACCATGCCCAGGCCATGCAGGTGTCCAGCGACTCTACGGTCCTGGGAAGTTTCAACGACGCGCACTTCGTCAACAACGGCGTTACTTCCACGTTCTTCAAGAAGGATGCGAAGTTCCACGTCAACACCGAAGGCCCCGACGGGAAGCCGCAAGACTTCGACCTGCCTTATACCTTCGGGGTTGCTCCTCTACAGCAGTATCTGGTTCCCTTCACGAACGGAAGAATGCAGGCGTTTGTTGTCGCCTGGGATTCGCGGCGGAAAGAACAAGGCGGGCAGGGCTGGTTTGACCTTTATCCGGGCCAGAAGATCACGCTTTCCGATCCGTTGCATTGGACCGGCCGTAACCAGACCTGGAACTATATGTGTGCCGATTGCCACTCCACCAACCTGCGCAAGAATTACGACCTCGCCAAAGACAGTTACGCGACCACATGGTCGGAGATCGATGTCTCCTGCGAGTCCTGTCACGGGCCGGGCTCGAATCACGTGGCGTGGGCACAAACTCACAAGAAAGGGTCGTACCATACCGGCGACGGCTCGAACGGACTGACCGTCGACCTGAAGCCTGCGAGCGGGTCATGGAGCGGTTCGGACCCGGACACTGGAACGATGCACTGGAAGGGTCAGGCACGGTCGCATAACGAGATCAATACCTGTGCGCCCTGCCATTCGCGCCGCCACAGCATCACCAGCAGCGCCCAGCCGGGGCAGCCGTATCTTGACGATTATGTGCCCAGTCTGCTCGAAGAAGGTGTTTATTACGCCGACGGACAAATCCTTGAGGAAGACTACGAGTGGGGCTCGTTCCTCCAGAGCAGGATGTATCGTGAGGGCGTGACCTGCTCCGACTGCCACGATCCGCACAGTGCGAAGCTGGCCTCGGACGATCTGAATGCGGTTTGCGGCAAGTGCCACTCGCTGGCGAAGTTTGGAGCCGAGCAGCACCAACACCACAAGCCCGGCAGCGCCGGAGCGCTGTGCGTCAACTGCCACATGCCGACCCGCACTTACATGGTTGTGGATGCCCGGCGCGATCACAGCTTCCGCGTTCCGCGTCCCGATTTCTCCATTGCTTACGGTACTCCGAACGCCTGCAACCAGTGCCACAAAGACAAGTCGACCACCTGGGCCGCTGCAGCCGTGGCGAAGTGGTATGGCCCGAATCGCAGGCAGGAAGCGCATTTTGTCGAGGCTCTGGATGCTGGCCGCCGCGGTTCGACCAGCGCGGAAAAATCGCTGACGGCGCTGATTAGCGACGCAGCGAAGCCCGGCATCGCGCGCGCGACCGCGCTCAGCCTGCTGCCGGAATATCTCACTCCGGCATCGGTTCCCACTGTGCAAGCAGCGCTCGGCGATGAGGACGCCCTGGTGCGTCGCGAGGCGGTGCGGGCGCTGGAACCGCTTCCGCCACAGGAGCGGGTTCGGCTTGCCGTGCCGCTGCTGACCGATCCGGTTCTCTCCGTCCGTATTGAGGCGGCGCGCCTTCTAGCTGGAACCTCTCCTGAGCTCTTGCAGGAGAACCAGAAAACGGCCCTGGATCATGCTATCTCCGAGTTGATCGCCAGCGAGCTGGCTGCGGCTGAGCGCCCGGAGAACCACGTGAACCTGGCGCTACTGTACGCGCAGATGGGACGGACGAGTGAAGCGGAAAGCGAGTTGCAAACCGCGCTCCGGCTGGATCCCAGGTATGTCCCCGTCATGGTGAACCTGGCCGACCTCTACCGCGCTGAACACCGAGATGAGGAAGGCGAGAAGTTGTTGGAAAAAGCGATTGCGCTGGCGCCGGAAGCGGCTGAGCCGATTCATGCCCTTGGTCTGCTCAAAGTCAGGCAAAAGCAATATCAGGAAGCACTCAGCCTGCTGGCGAAGGCGGCCATGCTGCAACCGGCCAACGCCCGTTACAGCTACGTTTACGCCGTAGCGCTGAATTCAACCGGACAGCCCGACCGTGCGATCTCGGTATTGCAGCAAGCCCACCAGAGACGCCCGGCCGATCGTGAGGTGCTGGAGGGATTGATCGCCTTTGAGCGTGATAAGGGCAATCTGCCAGCGGCCATCGACTACGCCAGGCAGTTGGTGCAGCTCACTCCCAACGATCCCGAGGCGAAGGCCATGTTGGCACAGCTGCTCAATCGGTAGTGTTGAGTTTCGTTGCGTCTTCGCCGACTTCTCTGCCGCTGTCACATCCCATCGGAATCGATGGAGCCGCCACGGTGAGTCGCCTTCGGTTGGTTGAAGACTCGTTGACCACAATGAGTTTCGAAGGCCAGAATCGAGCCTCCGGTGCATTCTGGTCTTGACGAGGACGGCACTAAAGCGTTACCTATGTGTTAACAACCTTTGCCGAGAAGGCAAGGTAACGGGGTGAGGTAACCACTGTGGCCGGCGAATCCATAGCACCGGACGTCTTTCAGCATCTGCAGAAGGCGACCGCTTCCAATCCCATCGAGCTCGCGGAATTGTACCGGGAGTATCTTGCAGAAGCTCGTAGGGCGCTCACCCAGTTGCGTGGTGCGATGGTTCGGAAGGATATGGGGCGACTTCATGAGCGGGCACACTACTTGCGAGGCAGCAGTCTGATCGTCGGTGCAACCGTGGTCGCGCAGTGTTGCTCAAAGCTGGAACTGCTGGACCGCAGCTCCGGGTTCCGTGATGCGGGGCGCCTGCTGGACCAGGTCTCTGCGGCGCTGGGAGCCATAGAGACCGACTTGGCCGTAAGGATCGGCCCGGCGGTTATTCCGGCTGAAGGTTCGGCAGCCTAGCAATGATTTTGGGATGTGAGGGAATTGCAATTGGTCGCGCCCATTAAGATTCTGATCGCTGATGACCATCCTGTGGTTCGAGTTGGGCTGCGCAATATGTTGCAGTCCAACGGGCAGATGAAGGTCATCGCCGAAGCCAGGGACGGAATTGAAGCGCTCAACATGGTGCGCACCCTCCGGCCCGATATTCTGCTTCTCGATCTGGCGATGCCCAAGATGCCGGGCATGGATGCCTTGCGCGAGCTTACCAGCGAAACTGCGCCCACTACCACGCGCATCATCGTGTTGACCGGTCTCATCGACAAGCGGCAAATTCTAGAAGCGTTACAGCTCGGTGCCCGCGGCGTCATTCTCAAAGACGCCGTTGTCGATCACCTCTCCACCTGCATTCGAGCCGTAATGCAGGGACAATACTGGCTTGAGGGGCGCCCGGTGCAAAACCTCGTCCAGGTCCTTCGGGACCTGGCGACGCAAACGGCTGCGCCGCCGCGCAAGACCTTTGGCCTGACCCCGCGTGAACTCGAGGTGGTCAGCCTGATAACGGAAGGAAGTACGAACAAGCACATCGCACAGTCGTTCAACATCAGTGAAGAAACCGTCAAACGTCACTTGACCAACATCTTTAACAAACTGGGTGTTGGCAACCGATTGGAGCTGGCTTTGTTCGCGCTGAACCACAATCTACTTCCTCCGGATACCGCCGTTTCTGCCTAGTTTCACCTGTTCCGCTTTCTGTGGCCGTTTACTCTTTAGCTTCCTGCACCAGGAGGTACTTCCCTGCGGGACGTTCGCCAGCTACGTTAGGAGAAGAGACACTCCCATGGGTGACACTTACAGGTGGGGTACCGAGCTGAGTTCCCTTCGCCTGCTGGAAGCGGTGCTGTGTGCCGACTGCGAGATCATCAGCAACAGCGCAGGCGATCGCTGTGAGATCTGCGGCAGCCGCTCCCTGCTGAGCTTGGGGCGCGTCCTCGGCGGCAATATTGAAGGTCAACGGGCCGCTTTGCTGGAAACCGATCCCGATCAGCGGCACAACGGATTCACCGTGCTGGTAAATCCGGCTGCAACGATCACGCTGCAACAGCTCCGCCGCCGTCGCGGTTAAGCGCAGATTTTTCTTCGGCAATCTGCCCGCAATTAACATCCACAGGCCCGCCCAACACATCACACATCTGAACCTGGATATGGCGAGGAGACCTATGAGCGAAGACCAACTCCTGCGAGAACAACTTGCGAAGGCGATCGACTGGAACGAAGCGCACGCGGACTTTCACGCAGCCGTTAAAGACTTCCCTGCCGAGCTGCGCGGGCGCGTGCCGCAAGGATTTCCGCACTCGGCGTGGCAGTTGCTCGAGCACATTCGACTGGCGCTGTGGGACATCCTGGAGTTCAGTCGCGATGCCCGGCACAAGTCACCCAAATGGCCGGAGGGTTACTGGCCTGAGACTGCAACGCCGCCCGCCAAGGACGCATGGGACAAGAGCGTGAAGGCTGTCGCGGAACATGTTGAGGCGATGCGCAAGCTGGTGACCGACCCTTCCCACAATCTGTTTGCGCCACTGCCTCATGGGAACGGCCAGACGTTGTTGCGCGAAGTTCTGCTGGCCGCCGACCACAACGCCTATCACGTGGGACAGTTGGTGCTGGTCCGCCGCGCGCTGGGCGCTTGGCACGAGTGATTACTTCCTTTGCTCCAGCTTAACCTTGGCCGTGATCGGCTTTCCGTCGCGCAGGACTTTCACCTCTACCACCTCTCCCACTTTGCTGCGCCGAAGCGCGTCGGTGAAGTCGTACAGGTTGTGGATCGGCTTGTCACCAAATTGCACCAGAATGTCGCCGGCGCGCAGGCCAGCCTTGGCCGCAGGCGACCCGGGACGAATGTCGGAGAATCGCACTCCATCCTTCACTTCGCCGAAATCCGGTATCGAGCCGAAGTATGGGCCGTAACCTCCACCACCGCCGGAAATGCCGCCCATCGGCTTGTCTTCGACCACGGTAACGAACGCCGGCGGGGTGGGTGCGGAGGCCAACTGCAACATCACGTCGGCAATCATATCGAGCAGTTGCGCAGCCGAGGGCGCATTAATCTTGTCCCAGGTGTCGGACGGCTTGTGATAATCCGAGTGCAGTCCTGAAAAGAAAAACAGAACGGGGATTTTCTTCGCAACAAACGACGTGTGATCGCTGGCGGAGTAGCCTCCGGCGGAATATTCGATCTTGAAATTTGACTTGGATTGCTTTTCGGCCTGTTCGAGAATCGACTTAAACGTCGAGCCCGTTCCCACTCCGCCGATGTAAACCCTGCTGTCTTTGATTCGGCCGATCATGTCCATGTTGAGCATGGACACGCATTTGTCGAGTGGGAGCGTCGGCTCCTTCACCCACTCCGCTGATCCGAGAAGCCCCAGTTCTTCGCCGGAGAACGAAGCAAACAGAATTCCGCGATCGAGTTGACCCTTCAGGGGCGCAAACAATCGCGCCAGTTCGAGCACTCCTGACGTCCCCGAAGCGTTGTCATCGGCGCCAGGATGAATTTGCCCAATCTGCGAAGGCGCTAGCGAATTGGAATCGCCACGGCCCAAGTGATCGTAATGGGCGCCGATGATGATGTACTCATCGGTCTTGCCAGGCAGATAGGCCAGAACATTGTTCACCCGCGCCTGGGTCGCCTCGATGTCAACCTTGAGCGAGAGTTGTACCGTTGGGGGAAATGCAAACGATGCCGGCCTCCCCAGGTGATTGATCTGCTGCTGGACATCGAGCAGAGACTTGCCCGCCGCCTGGAACCAGCTTTGGGCGACGGCGTTTTTCACCTGTAGCAGCATGATGCCGACGTCCTGTGGGCCACTTACGCTGCCGAAGCGCATCAGGGCGTCCTCTTCCCCGTCGGCTAGCTTCCCGTTCACGAAGATCACCGCCTTCGCTCCGTGGTTGCGCGCGTTGATCGCTTTCGTTATCAGTTGGGAGTGCTGGGTCAGACCCTGGTGGCCGCTCTTCTCTGCAAAAATCTCGGGTTCATAGCGGAGCACCACCACGATCTTGTCCTTCACGTTCACGCCGGAATAATCGTCATACTGAAACTCGTCCGCCGAAGCGCCATAGCCCACGAAAACTACAGGGCCGGCAAACGAGCCGGACGACGAAAAGCTCGCGGGCACGAAATCCTGACTCAACACCAGCGCCTGTTTCTTGCCGTCGATTTCCTCGGTCAGACTGTTGTCGGATTTCAGCTTCGCTCCCGTGGTGACCGTAAACGGCTGCAAGAATCCATGGCTGCCGGCGGGCTGCAGTCCCAGCGCCTTGTAGCGGTGCTCAAGATATTTCGAGGCCTTGGCTAGCCCCTTGGTCCCTGCGCCACGACCTTCCATATCGGGAGCGGCGAGCGTCTTGACGTCGTTGAGGTAGAGCTTGGGATCGGCAGGACCGACGGATGTGGGCAGCGCCGACGCCAGCAATGAGAAGGCCAGCAACGCGCCCAGGGCACTGCGGCGGATTCGATTTGCGTCCGATTTCGATACGTCGAGGCGTGATCGGAGAACCGTGATGTCGAGCATGGATGTGGACGAATCGTAATGAGCGAAGCGGAGCGGTGTCAATTCCAGCCAGGGCGTGGAGTGGCCGTCACTATCAGCTACGGTCGAGAGCGCGACACGACGGAAACGATGGAACCTTTGTGGGCTGGCAAGCGCAGGTCTGGTCGTGCGCTCGGCTCCTTACGTCGATTTCCCGCTGCCACGCCCAGGACCAGACGGCACACTTCCTTCACATAACTCTCGCTGAGCGTGTCGTGGCGAATCAGAAGGCGCATGTAGATTGCACCATAGAGAGTATCCAGCAAGAGATCGAGGTCCAGACTCGCGGGAAGTTCGCCGCGATCGATGGCTCGCCGCAGGGTTTTGTAGGCCTCCTGCCTTCGCGGACGAAGGAAGCGTTCGCGAAATGCTTCCAGTAACTCGGGATCGGATTGTCCTGCGCCCAGCAGCGCGGCAACGATGCGTCCGCGGCGGGTCCTGAGAATTTCCAGAAACTGGTTCATTTGCAAACTCATGTCTCGGTACAACGAGCCAGTATCGGGAAAATGCAACTTATTCTCGGTAACGGAAGCGAAGGCATCCACGACCAGCGCGCCTTTGTTGGACCACCAGCGATACACCGTGGCCTTACCGACGCCGGCATGCGCGGCGATGGCTTCAATCGTAAGATCGGGAAAACGGCTTCGCTGCAGCAGATACAGGGTGCTGCGGAGGATCGCCTGCCGCGAGCGCTCGCTTCGCGGCCGGCCGGGCGAGCGCCTGGCACCATTGCTCTCTTCCCGCGCCTGCTTCCCACCAGAGACCATTTGCCCCATGACTCACCATAGCATATATTGAATCCAATACGTACCGTATCGAATCGAAGGGCCTGAAGATAGGGCTGACTGTCGGTTCGTGCATCTGATCTCTGAACTGCTTGTGCCGGTTGCGGTCGGGGCGGACACGGGGGCACCGAAGTAATTGGGCGTGCGGATTTGGGCTTGAGGTAAAGTTCTTGTTGGTTTTGCACCGGCGACTAAAGGCGGGTTGCTCAAAGATTCTCGAACCCAGCGCAGGAACGCGCGCCCGGTGCGATTCCGCTACCGATGTCGCCTGATTGGAGTTGAGCCCGACCGATGTGGATTGTTGCCCTGGCGCTTCGGCGTCCGTATACCTTCGTAGTCATGGCGCTGGTGCTCATCATTCTGACGCCTATCGTCATCTTGCGTACTCCCGTCGATATCTTTCCTGACATCAACATTCCAGTCATCAGCGTAGTCTGGAACTTTCCCGGCTTTGCACCCAGCGAGATGGCCAACCGCATCGTCAGCAATTCCGAGCGCGGGATAACCATCACAGTCAATGACATCGAACATATTGAATCGCAGTCGGTAAACGGCGTAGGCGTTATCAAGATTTTTTTCCGGCCCCAGGCCAACATTCAGACTGCGCTTTCTCAAGTCACCGCGATCGTGCAGACAACGGTCCGCGGGTTGCCTCCCGGAACCACGCCGCCTTTGGTCATCACCTACTCAGCCTCATCGACGCCTATCGTGCAGCTTGGACTAAGCAGCAAGACCCTGCCCGAGCAGCAGCTGTTTGACCTTGGGCAAAACTTTTTGCGAACCCAATTGGCGACGGTGCACGGCGCGGCGATGCCCTATCCCTACGGTGGCAAGATACGACAGGTCCAGGTTGATCTGGACGTGCCGAGACTGCAGGCCAACGGGCTCTCGCCCAGCGACATCGTCAATGCCATGAATGCCCAGAACCTGATTACACCGTCAGGTTCGGCCAAGATCGGCCCCCTGGAATACCAGGTGGAGATGAACAGCTCTCCGCAGACCATTGCGGAACTGAACGATCTGCCGGTCAAGACCGTAAACGGCTCCACCATCTACCTGCGCGACGTCGCCCACGTTCGGGACGGGTTTGCGCCGCAAACCAACATCGTCCGTCAGGACGGCGTTCGCGGCACCCTGATGTCGGTTTACAAGATCGGCAGCGCTTCCACTCTCACTATCGTGAGCGCAGTGAAGGGCATCTTGCCGATAGCCGCGCAGTCGCTGCCCCGGGACATCACCATTAAGCCTCTGTTCGATCAGTCACTGTTTGTGCGTGCCTCTATCGAGGGAGTGGTCCGCGAGGCCCTCATCGCGGCCGCGCTCACGGCGATGATGATCCTTTTGTTTCTGGGTGACTGGCGTCCGACGATCGTGATCTCCATCTCCATCCCACTCTCGATCTTCGTGTCCGTGATCCTGTTGAGCGCGCTGGGCGAGACCATCAACATCATGACCCTGGGCGGTCTCGCGTTGGCCGTCGGAATCCTGGTGGACGATGCCACCGTGGAGATCGAGAACATCGAGCGCAACCTTGCCCAGGGCAAGGAGATGAAACAGGCGATCCTGGACGGCGCAGCCCAGATTGCGGTGCCGGCGTTTGTTTCCACACTTTGCATTTGCATCGTGTTTGTACCCATGTTTTTCCTCACCGGCGTGGCCCGTTACCTTTTCGTGCCCCTGGCGGAGGCCGTGGTGTTCGCGATGCTGGCGTCGTATTTCCTCTCACGTACCCTGATCCCGACGCTGGTGATGTACATCATGCGCGGGCATGAACATAGGGCGGACGGACCAAAGACCATCTTCGGCCGTTATCAGCGGGCGTTCGAGCGTGGGTTCGACAAGTTCCGCGGTGGCTATTACCAGCTTCTGGAAACCACCCTGGAGCACCGCAAGGTCTTCGCTGCCTGCTTTCTTGCATTCTGCGTTCTGTCGATGGGCCTGGTGTTCTTCCTGGGTGAAGACTTCTTCCCTTCGGTTGACGCCGGCCTGATGCGGCTTCATATGCGGGCCCGTTCCGGTCTGCGGGTCGAGGAGACTGCCCGGCTTTGCGATGAGGTCGAGCAGTACCTTCGCCAGCAGATCCCAAAAGAAGAGCTGGTGACCATACTCGACAATATCGGGCTGCCCTATTCGGGCATCAACCTGTCCTATAGCAATTCCGGCGTGATCGGCACCAGCGACGCTGAAATTCTGGTGGGACTAAATCCCGAACACCACCACCCCACCGCGAACTATATTCGCACTCTGCGCGAGCAGCTTCCGCGTCGTTTCCCGGGAGTCGAGTTCTTCTTCCAGCCCGCCGACATCGTGACTCAGATCCTGAACTTCGGCCTCCCGGCGCCGATCGATATCCAGGTAACCGGGGCCGACATGCAGGGAAACTACGACATCGCGCAGCAGATTGCGAACCGGATGAGGCTGGTTCCCGGGGCCGTCGACGTCCATGTGCAACAGATGATGAGCCTGCCGACCCTTCATCTGGATATCGATCGCACCAAGGTAACGCAGGTTGGGATGAACGCCCGGGACGTGGCCGAAAGTGTTCTGGTCTCTCTCAGCGGCAGCTTCCAGACCGCGCCGAACTTCTGGCTGAACCCGAAGAACGGTGTGACCTACCAGGTTGCAGTGCAGTCTCCGCAATATCGCGTCACTTCGCTGCAAGACCTGATGGAGATGCCGGTCAACGATCCGGGAGTGCAGAACCCGCAGGTACTGAGCAACCTGGTGCACCTGACTCCGGTAGCCCGACCGGTGGTGGTTTCCCATTACAACGTGCAGCCGGTGATGAACGTCTACATCAGCACCCAGGATCGCGACCTGGGCGCTGTGGCCAAGGACACCATGAAGGTCCTGCAGCCCTTCCAGGAGCATTTGCCACGTGGAACGCGCATCATCGTTCGCGGGCAGGTCGAAACCATGCGCTCGTCATTCTTCGGTTTGGCGGTCGGACTGGTGATGGCAATTGTGCTCATTTACTTCCTCATCGTTGTGAACTTCCAGTCATGGCTCGATCCGTTCATCATCATCACCGCTTTGCCGGGAGCGCTGGCAGGAATCTGCTGGATCCTGCTGCTGACCCACACTCGATTGAGTGTTCCGTCACTGACCGGAGCGGTCATGTGCATGGGTGTAGCGACCGCCAACTCCATCCTGATGATCTCCTTTGCGCGAGACCGGATGCACGCCGGGATCCCTGCCGCACAATCTGCGCTGGAAGCCGGTTACACGCGTATTCGTCCCGTACTGATGACGGCGTTGGCGATGATTATCGGCATGTTGCCGATGGCCATCGGTCTCGGTGAAGGCGGCGAACAAAATGCCCCGCTCGGACGGGCGGTAATCGGTGGTCTGCTGTTTGCGACCGTGGCAACCCTGTTTTTTGTGCCGTCCATCTTTGCCATGATTCACGGTCACCGGGAAGCGAAGCTCGCTCGGCAGGAACAGTCATAGAATGCTAGAAACGGAACAAGCGACGACTCATATGGACTCGCACGCAAATTACGACGTTGGCGACGACGAACGCCAGGCGCCGGAGATAACGCCGCCGCCCAAGCTTCCGCCTGCGCCACCGCGCAAGGCGCTACTGCTCATTGCCCTGGTGCTGCTGCTGCTGGTAATTGGCGGCCTGATTGCCATGTTCATGCGGATCCACGATAGCCATGTGCTGGCCAACGAAACCCAGCGCGAATCCATCCCGACCGTCGCCGTGATCCATCCCATCGCGGAGAATCCCGATGAGGAACTGGTGTTGCCAGGCACGATGCAGGCCTACGAGGAGTCGCCGATTTACGCGCGCACCAACGGCTACCTGCTGCGGTGGTACAAGGACATCGGAAGCCGCGTCACCCAGGGCGAACTGCTGGCCGATATCGACACGCCGGAAGTCGACCAGGAATTGATTCAGGCGCGTGCCAACCGGCAGCAGATCCTGGCGCAGATGGACTTGGCCAAGATCAATGCCGACCGTTACGTCAGCTTGCGCAAGACCGACTCCGTATCGCAGCAGGAAGCCGATCAACAAGCCAGCGGATATGAGCAAGCCAAGGCCAACCTCGACGCGGCCGACGCCAATGTGCGGCGCCTGCAACAGCTCGAGTCGTTCAAGCATGTCTATGCGCCGTTCACGGGTGTGCTGACCAAGCGCAACGTGGATCCCGGCGCTCTGATCAACGCGGGCTCGACCGGCGGAGCGGCCGGCAAGGAGCTCTTCGATATTGCCCGCGTCGATCCCTTACGCGTCTACGTTGATGTCCCGCAAAACTATGCTCCGGCCATTCGCAATGGGATGCAAGCGACCGTAACTTTGCCGGAATTTCCCGGCCAGAAATTTACCGGCACAGTGGCGCGCACCGCAGAATCCATCGACCCCTCAACGCGCACGTTGCTGACCGAAGTTGACGTGCCCAACAAAGACGGCCATCTGCTGCCAGGCTCGTTTGGAGAGGTCCATTTCCACACTGGCATCGACGCCCGCAAGGTCACCATTCCGGTGAATGCGATGCTCTTTCGCCAGCAAGGTCCGCAGGTTGCGGTAGTGGGCAACGATGGCAAAGTCCACCTGCGGCCGATCACGATTGGGCGCGACTACGGTACCACCTTGGAAATCCTGGGCGGCGTCGAGTTGCAGGACCGCGTAGTCATCAACCCTTCCGATTCCATCGAGGAAGGCCAGCAGGTGAACGTCGCGCCTGAAAATCCGGAAGGCCAGCAGTCATGAAGCGGCTGCCTCTGGCCGCGGGCATTCTCGCCAGCGGATTGTTGGCGGGATGCGTTGTCGGACCAAACTATCATCGCCCGCCCGTGCAGGCGCCAACCGCCTATAAGACCGAGGGTCCTTGGCGCGTCGCGGCGCCCAAAGACTCGCTCCCCAAAGGCGCTTGGTGGGAAATCTTCAACGACGCCGAGCTCAACAACTACGAGCAGCAACTGCTGAACGCGAACCAATCTCTGGCTCGCGGCCAAAGACCGCCTGAGCGAGGCGCGTTCGCTGGCCCGAGTCGCCTCGGCGGGATACTTTCCCACCATGAGCGCCGATCCCAACGCTGCGCGCACCAGGTATTCGGGACATCGTCCTGAAGTCGTCACCCTCGGCAGACCGCTCACCCAGAACACCTATGAAGTGCCGTTTCTTCTCAACTACGAGCCCGATCTGTTCGGCAAAGTGCGTCGCAATCTCGAGGCCTCCAACGCGTCTTTGCAGGCTACCGCATCCGATCTCTACAACGTCAACCTGGTGCTGACGGCCGAGCTCGCCGCCGATTACTTCACCCTGCGTGAACTGGACGCCGAAACGCAGGTTGTACAGGAATCGGTCACCATTCAGCAGAAGGGCTTGCAACTGGTCGAAGACCGTCACGCCGGCGGAGTCGCTTCGGGACTTGACTTGGCCCAGCAAAAAACTCTGCTCGACTCGACTAAGACCCAGCTTTATCTGGTGCAGCAGCAGCGCGCCCAATACGAACACGCTATCGCCGTGCTCACCGGAAATCCCGCTTCGACTTTCAGCATTCCGGCGCGACCGCTCGATGCGACTCCGCCGCCGGTTCCGCTGGGTGTTCCGTCCGATCTGCTGGAGCGCCGTCCCGATGTTGCCACCGCCGAGCGGCAAATGGCCTACGAGAACGCGCTCGTCGGAGTCGCTACCGCAGCTTTCTATCCGCAACTCACCATCTCCGGCGGAGGCGGCGTGCAAAGTACCGACATCACCAATCTGTTCACCGCTCCCAGCGCGATCTGGTCGCTGGGAGGCGACCTGTTGCAGCCCATCTTCAATGGCGGACGCAATCGCTCCAATCTGGCGGCCGCAAAATCCGCCTACGACGAGTCGGTGGCGAACTATCGCGAGTCCGTCCTCACCGCGTTCCAGCAAGTGGAAGACGGGCTCTCGGGACTGACCGCGCTTTCGCAAGCTGACGCTACGCAGAACGCGGCGGTCTCCGATGCGCGGCGCGCGCTGGAGCTGGCCAACAATCGCTACGTCGGCGGCGTTACCAGCTATCTCGACGTCATCACCGCGCAATCGGCGCTGCTCACCAATGAGCGGCTGGCAACGCAGCTTCTCGGCCAGCAGATGGTCACGTCCGTCTATCTGGTGAAAGCTCTCGGTGGAGGCTGGGAAGCCTCGCAGATCCAGAACGAACAGGTCCATCCCAAGGCCAGCCAGATCGTCCAGCAGTAGCGAGAATAGCTCTCAGCCGTCAGCTATCAGCACTCAGCATTTGGCATTTGGCATTTGGCACTTGGCATTTGGTCAGCCAGACCCACCACTCATCGGAGCTGTCGTCCCGACCAAGGCTGTCATCCCGAGCGACGAGCGAAGCGAGGAGTCGAGGAACCTGCTTTTGACTTGTCATCCCGACTGAGGGCTTCAGCTCAAGTGGAGGATCTGCGATTGGCTGTCGGCACTCGGCTCTCAGCGGGCGCCGCGGGTCTCGGGGTTTTCCAGACCCGGGTCTCGGACTGCGCGAGACCCGGACCGACCGTCCATCACCAATGGAAGAACGGCCAATGATATACGAGATTCCCGACGTTAACCGTGCCAATCCAGATCCTCAAAACAAGGATTTTATGAATTTTAATTTTTCCTTCTGCGGTGGCCAGATGCGCAAGATTCGCGCAATTTTATGGCACTAATATGCTATTACTATTTGGGGGCAAAGCTCCTTCAGAATCCTGGATTTCTCGTTCCGTAGCTTGACATACTCCAAGTTGGCCCATCGCTTATGATGCCAGCTATGGCACAGGCGGCGGATGTCATCGTTGTGGGGCTGGGAGCGATGGGCAGCGCTGCGCTGTATCAAGCGGCCAAGCTCGGGGCGCGCGCGATCGGGATTGACCGCTTCGTCCCGCCACATGACCAGGGCTCGTCGCACGGTGACACACGGATTACGCGCGAGGCCATTGGCGAAGGCTGCGAGTTCGTGCCGCTGGTGTTGCGCTCCAACCAGATCTGGGAAGAGCTGGAGGCCGCCACCGGCCGCAGCCTGCTGACTCGTAATGGCGCTCTGATTCTCGCTTCGCAAAGCATTTCCGGCAATCATCACGGATCGAGGTCGTTCGTCGAAGACACCATTGCCGCGGCCACGGAATTCGGCATTGCTCACGAGGTGTTGAATGCCGACAAGATTCGGCGGCGGTATCCGCAGTTTCGCCTCGCCGGCGACGAGGTTGGGTACTTTGAGCCCGGGGCAGGCTTTCTTCGTCCGGAGGCGTGCATCCAGGCCCAACTCGGGCTCGCTTCCCAGCTTGGTGCAACGCTGTTTACTTCAGAAACCGTGCTCGACATCCAGCAAGCATCTCAGGACGGAGTCGAGGTAAGAACCGATCGAGGAACATACAGTGCGGCGCGAGTGATCGTGAGCGTAGGGGCATGGCTCCCCAACCTGCTGGGGCGAGAATATGCCCGTCTCTTCAGGATTTACCGGCAGATACTGTGCTGGTTCGCACTGGCAAGAAACTTTGAGCGATACGCTCCCGCGCGATTGCCGGTGTTCATCTGGATTGTGGGCAACCGGCCGCGTGACATGCTCTACGGATTCCCCGCCATTGACGGCTCGGACGGCGGGGTAAAAATCGCCAGCGAACAATACGAAGCGACGGTCGATCCCGATGCAGTGCAGCGCACGGCCGGCGACGCGGAGATTGCCGCCATGTATAGCGAGTACATCGCGCCGCGCTTCCCGGATGTTTCGGGAGATTGCCTGCGCGCTGAAACTTGTCTCTATACGGTGACGCCGGATGCGAAGTTCATCATCGATGCGCTTCCCGATTGCGAAAACGTGGTGTTCGCCTCCGCCTGCTCTGGACATGGATTCAAACATTCGGCGGCCATCGGAGAAGCGCTGGCGCTGCGGGCCTTGGGGCGGCCTTCGGCAATCGATTTGTCAGCTTTCAGGCTGGAACGGTTTGAGGGATAGAACATCGTCACCAACGCTTGGCTGATCGGTGTTAGTAGCTAGGGCTGCGTGTCAGGGTGGCTATCCGTAGGGCGGGAGTTAAGGCGCGGTGTCAATTTCCGCAGGACGAATTCCTGGAAGACGCCGGCGACGGCGCTCTCAGCAATTCTGATCAGCGAGTTTTGCATGAACGCACTCGTACTACGATCATTTTCCGGAGTGTAAATATAGGAGATGCCGCCTTCAGCGAAGCTGCCGATAATCCCGGAGTAATTCGGCTGCCATTTCTTGTTGTCGCCCTTGGCGATCACGGCATTGCCGAGCGCGTACAGGAGGCGCGACTTGGTACTGCCCGTTCCCCGGTAGAAATAACGAGGATCCTGCTTCAGGAGAGAAGGCAGTATGGCGCTTCCGATCATCGTGCCCGCAAACACGTTGGCGTAGGCTGCGCCGTAGCGTTTGGCATAACCTTCCGCACCTTGGCCGTATCCCCCGAAATCATCGGACGCCTGCTCGACTCCGGCAAGCAAGCCGACGGCTACGAAGGTGATGGGATCTGTAACTGACCTCAAGGCAAGCTGGAACTTTTGCCGCGGTACGAGAGGAGCCGGATCGGGTTCGTAAGTGACATAGAAGTTCGGAATGAAGCCGAGCACACGCTGCTTCTCCTGCTCCTTGATCTGCTCTTCCGCCACTTCGATCTGCGGCAGGTGGACCTCTACTTCAGTCACGGCGGTGGTAACGTTTATCGTGATTGGCGGCACGATAAAAGCCTGTCCTGGGGCCAGGGAGCCGGAGAACTCCTTGGTGTCGAAACCCGGCGCCGTAACGGTGAGGTGAAAAGGCCCAGGCGGGAGATCGGTAAAGGAGAATTCCCCATCGTTGCCGGAGGATATCTCTTTTGCCGGGGAACGGTCGTCACGCGCAAGTCGCACTTGAGCGCCCATGGCGACGGCCCCGCTGCGATCGATCACGGTTCCGCTGATGGTCCCCGGCAATTGCGGTTGGCCGGAGGATGATTCCGTTGCCTGGGACCCAGATGTACCGGTTTGGCTTCTCTGGACGGTTGCGGACGGCTGCGATTGGGCCCATGCCGGCATCGAAGATCCGCAGAGCAACCCACACAGGCCCAAGCAGACCAGACCGGCGCCAACGACAACTCCCCGCTGGCTACGGGGAAAAGAAAGGTTGCCAGAATCGGCCTTCACAGCACGCACAGGTACTAATATCACCTCGTTTTGATCGTATCACGACCGCAGCGGGCGGCTCACGCTCCGCATGCCGCCGCGCCATGCTCGGCCCGAACCAGGGCCAGCGCGGTCACATCATTGTGAGTCGGCGGTGTGCGGAGAAACTCCTGCACGCCTGCGAGGATCACGGTGGCAATTTCACGGGCATTGTCACGCGAAGCACGCTCGAAGTGTTGCTTCACCCGACTGAGTCCAAATTCCTCCCGCTTGTAAGCGGCCTCGACGACGCCGCGGGAAACCAGTAGGAGAGACGCTCCCGGCTGCAAAGCCACAAAGGGCGCTTCGTAGGTGGAAGCCGAAAACAGTCCCAGGGGAAGCCCGGTGGCGGGCAACTCCGTGACCCCGGAGGGATCGCGCAGCAGGCCGGGGGTGTGACCGGCGTTGGCGTAGCAGACCGTACCCAGCGCCTCGTTGTAGCACCCAATAAAGGCGGGGCAGGAGCGCACCCCCGATGCGGCCCGGCGGACCGTCAAGTTCAACTCCAGGCAGAATTCCATCATGGCGTCCGCTTCGTTGACCTCGGGATGGGCGAAGCTCTTGCAACCCAGCTCGTGAAAAGTCTGGCGAGCCGCCTCCACGATGGCATGGTTCTCCTCGGCACTTCCGGCAACGTCGAGAAGACCGAAGACCACCCGGCACGGGTTGGCCCGCAGAAAGCCGTAAAAGTCGCCGCCTACTTTTTGGCCCTGCACCAAACCGGCAATGTCCGCGCCGGACAAGGGCGGGAAGTCGGCGGCCGTCGTTGTCGCCGGCGCCGCCGCGCGTTCGCGCTGGAAAGGCAGTTTCATGGGAGTCTAAAGATCATATCGGAAATCCGGACGATTGCAACAGCCGTTCGGAGTTGACCGGGTGCGGTAGGATAGACGGGCAAGTGCGGGGTCTGGAACGTGCGGATCGTCAGTGTCGGCGAGATCTTGTGGGACGTGATCGGCGAAAGTGAATATCTCGGCGGGGCGCCGTTGAACTTTGCCGTCCACGCGCGGCGGCTCGGCCACGAGGTCCTGCTGCTCAGCGCCGTGGGTGAGGACGATCGCGGGCGTCGGGCGATCGCATGTCTTGAGGAGCGTGGAATCTCCACCGAATTCGTGCAGCGGCTGCGCGGCAAGGACACAGGCATCGCCGAAGTGGAGCTTGACACGGATGGCAAGCCGATGTTCCGCATCGTGCGTCCGGCGGCATACGATTTCGTGGAGCTGAACGCCCCCCAACTGAAGCGAATTGCCAGCCTCCAGCCGGACTGGATTTATTTCGGCACGCTCTTCCACATGTCAGGCTCCGCAATGGCTTCCACTCTTAAGCTGCTGCAGGCGGTCCCCGCGGCGAGGCGCTTTTACGACGTCAACCTGCGGGACGGCAACTGGAGCCTGGGCGTGGTGGAGCAACTGTCCGCTCAATCCACGGTCCTGAAATTGAGCGATAGCGAGGCGGAGTTCCTCGACGCCGCTGTCAATGCCGGAGGCCAGGGCTCGTCCATCGAGCAGTTTTGCCGGCGCTGGAGCGAACAATATGGTTGCGAAACAATATGCGTGACTTTTGGAGAGCGCGGCAGCGCGGTATTTCATCGCGGCGAGTATTGCGAAGTTCCCGCCTTCAAAGTACAGGTGTCCGACACCGTGGGCGCGGGCGACGCGTTCTCGGCGGCGTTTCTCCACGGCATTGGGCAGGGCTGGGACGCGGTCCTCACCGGCAAGTTCGCGAATGCGGTGGGAGCGCTGGTGGCCAGCCGCGCGGGCGCGACTCCGGAATGGCACATCGACGAATGCACGCCCATGCTCAGTCCGTGAAGATCAGGTGATCTTCTTCAGCGCTGCTCTGAGCCCCTCAATCGCCAATTGAGCCGCGTGTCCGGACGCTGCCGGCACCCCTCCAACCGCTTCTGCAATCTCCTCTTTGCTGATGCAGGCCGCCTCCAGACACGTTCTCCCTTTCGCCAGCTCGGTCATTGCGGAAGCGCATGCCACCGTCGGCACACAGCCTTGCGCGCGAAAACGGATTGCGACGATACGCCCCGCGTCCATCTTGACTGCCAATTCGAGAATGTCGCCGCACGCAGGGTTCTCGATCCGCGCCTGGGCATCTGCATTTGGCAGTTCCCCGGAGTTGCGAGGGTGTTGAAAGTGGTCGAGAAGTTTCGCAGAATACATGGCGACGGCTCGGCGTCATTAGCTTACCGCGCAACCCTCGCTCAATGCAGGCGCCCTCGTATAATCGAACGCGCTTGAGCCCCACGGACTATACCCCGCATCGCGTCGTCTCTCTCCAGCCCAGCTGCACGGTCACGCTGCGCGATCTGGGAATGCTGGACCGCCTGGTCGCGTGCACAAAATACTGTGCTGACGTCTGTCCCGAGGTTGGCGACGGCTCGCGGGCGATCATCTCCGATTCCTGGACAGCAGAGGGCCGGCAGATTCTGGCTTCCGAGCCCGACCTGGTGCTGGCCTGCGTTCCCTACCAACCACAGGCGGTCGCCGAGATACTGAAAACCGGAGTGCGATTTGTGGGGTTGGCGCCGCGAACGTTAAGCGACATTTACGGCGACATCGCTGCCATCGCAGGCATCATGGGCGCTCCCGAGCGCGGACAGAGCGTGATCAACGCGATGCAGGATTCCATCACAGAGGTCCGCCAGCAGGCCGCAGATACACCGAGGCTTAAGGTGTTCTGCGAGGAGTGGGGGAAACCAATCATCGCCTCCCAGCCCTGGGTCGCCGAACTGGTGGAGGCGGCGGGTGGCGTGTTCGCCGGCCGTCCGGGACAGACGGTCACCGCGGACGAGGTCGCGGCCTATCGGCCCGACGTAATTCTGGCCGCGTGGTGCGGCGCAGGCGATCGGGTCCCGCTGGAGAAGATGGTGGAGCAGCGCGGCTGGACAGAACTGCCGGCGGTGCGCACCCGGCGAGTGTTCTGCATTAACGATGAGCTGCTGAACACCCCCGCCACCAGCCTGCTCGGCGGACTGTATGCCATCGCATGGGCGCTGCATCCTGAACTGTTCCCGCAGCCCCTAGGAATCCGCCAGATACAGCCTGTGATATGAATGAATAGTTATGCCGGCAAATCACCAGCAACTTGCGGAAGAACTTACCGCCATCGCCGAGGCTTCCAACGATGTCGAAGAGCTGATGAGCGTCATTGTCGGGCGCCTGCAAGAGCGGCTGCCTCACTTCGACTGGGTAGGTTTCTACATGGTCGAGAAGGGACGCCCGGGGGAAGAGCCCATGCTGGTTCTCGGCCCGTACGTCGGCGCGGACACGCCTCATAAGCGCATTCCTCTCAACCAGGGAATTTGCGGTGCGGCAGTGTCCACGGGGCAGACAGTGGTGGTGGACGACGTGAACGCCGATCCACGGTATCTCGCCTGCTCCATCGAGACGAGGTCTGAGATCGTTGCCCCAGTATTTGTGAAGGGCAGCGTGGTGGGCGAGTTGGACATCGATAGCCATACGCCCGCTGCGTTCACTGGGGCGGACCGCGAACTGGTCGAACACTGCTCGGCATTGGTCGGGAGCTACCTGGAAAGGACCGCGTGACCGACAGTGCCATGCGATCGAGGCTGACACTTTGATCAAGCAAGTAACCGCCGCGCTCATCGTGCGAGGGGAGGAAATCCTCTGCTGTCAGCGCACGGAATATCAAGCCTTACCGCTAAAGTGGGAGTTTCCCGGCGGGAAGATTGAGCCTGGGGAAGATGCGCCGGCAGCGCTGCAACGCGAGCTCGAAGAGGAACTCGGGATTCTCGCGAACGTCGGCCGCGAAGTTACGACGCTGCAGCATCACTACCAGAACGGCAACGCCGTGGAGCTGCACTTTTTCCTGGTCGATCAATACGAAGGCGAGATGCAGAACCGCATCTTCCGGGAGATTCGCTGGGTCGACCGGCGCGAGCTGCCCAAGCTCGACTTCCTCGATGCCGACCGCAAGCTGGTACAGCAACTGGCGAACGGCGAGCTTCTCTAGGTTCCGCCGCCGGTCACAAACCACGCGATCGTCAGTCCGATCATGATGATCGTCGTGGCCCACGCAATCAGGTTGAACCAGGTTCCGTTGATGTACTTGCCCATCAGTTCGCTCTTGTTGATAAGCAGCAGCATGAATATCAGCACAAAGGGCAGAACGATTCCGTTGACCACCTGGGAGAGAATACTGATCTTCACCAAGGGAATGTTGGGGAGCAGAATCACTCCCCCTCCGGCGATAAGGAGCAGCGTGTACAGCCAATAGAAGACCTTGGCGTCCTTGAATTCGTGCCCCACGCCCGACTCGAAGCCCAGACCTTCGCAGACCGTATAGGCGGTCGAAATGGGCAGGATGGATGCGGCGAAGAGCGATGCGTTGAAGAGCCCTGCGGCAAACAGAATATAGGCGTATTCACCCGCCAGGGGACGCAATGCCTGGGCCGCATCTGCGCCATCGGCGATCCGTCTAACGCCGTGAACGTACAACGTTGCCGCGCACGCTACAACGATGAACCAGGCAACGATGTCGGTGAAGAGGCACCCCAGAATCACATCCCAGCGCGAGGCCCGATATTCACGCGGGGTGATTCCTTTCTCTACGATCGAAGATTGGAGGTAGAACTGCATCCAAGGCGCGATCGTGGTGCCCACTACCCCGATGACCATGTAAATGTAGGTCGACTCACGAAAGGCCGCGGAATGCGGCGGCTTGAAGGTGGCAACGAACGCCTCCTTCCAGCTTGGCCCCGCCAGTACTCCGGCGATGATGTAGGCAAAGTAGAAGAATGACGCCACCAGGAACACCTTCTCCACGCTCTTGTAGGTGCCTTTAACCACCAGCAGCCACACCACGACGCCGGCCACCGGCACGCTGATATAGCGGGACACATGGAAAAGCTCGAGACTGCTGGCTACTCCGGCAAACTCCGCCACCACATTGCCGAAGTTTGTGATAACCAATCCCAGCATCATGAAGAACGTGACCCGCAGACCGTATTCTTCGCGAATGAGGTCGCTGAGCCCTTTGCCGGTGACCGCGCCCATACGCGCCGACATCTCCTGCACCACAACCAGTGCGATGGTCATAGGAACCATCACCCAAAGCAACAGGTAGCCAAACTGCGCTCCGGCGGCGGAATAGGTGTAGATTCCGCCGGCATCGTTGTCCACGTTCGCGGTGATGAACCCGGGGCCGATGACGGCCAGGAACATCAGCAGGCGGATTCTCCAGACTCTGAGCCGTTGGACTCGGGGCATGATATCGGGGGCAATGATGAGATGGTAAAGACCACCCAGAATAAACGGGGTTTGCCAAATGCGCCAATCGGCCGGCGTCTACAGCTTGGTGCGCAGCATGTTGATGACATCATCCGCCGTGATCACGCCGGTTAGCGCACCCTCATCGTCGATCACCGGCAGGGTGAGCAGATTGTATTTGTCGAAGAGTTCGGCGACTCTCATCTCGTCAGCGCCGGGATGGACCGTGGTGAGGTGGCCCGTGCTCAACATCATCAAAGGGGTCCCCGGCGGAGCCAGCACAACCTTGGCCAGCGGGACCGAGCCCAGAAGCTTGTCTTTCTCCCCAATGATGTAGATGGTGCTCACGCTCTCGACGCCACCTTCGAAATTGCGCAACATCTCAACTGCATCCTCCACTTTCGCACTCGGCCCCAGCGCCATGTACTCGGTGGTCATGCGGCCGGCCGCCGTGTCCTCTTCGAAGTTCATCAGCTCGGAGACTTCGGCGCGCTCCTCCGGCTGCATCTCGGTGAGGATCTCCTGCGAGGCCTCGGGCGGCATGTCGCCCAGCAGGTCAGCCGCCGCGTCCGGGTCCATCTCCTCCACGATGTCAGCTGCTCGGTCGGAATCGAGGGAGCTGAGAATCGACACCTGGAGCTTGGGATCGATTTCCTCCAGCGTCTCGGCGGCGACGTCTTCGTCCAGCGTCTCGAAGACGGCCTCACGCTCGGCAGGGGCAAGGTCCTCCACAATGTCGGCGATATCGGCGGGATGCAACTGCGCCAAACGATCGAGAGAGATCTTCAGTTTGACGCGGCGCGCCGGATCAACTTCGATAAGATCGACGAATTCCCAAGGAATCAGTCGTGGCGGAATCTTTGTCAACAGGACGTGCAGTGCAGTCGAGGGAACCACTCCCTTTAACAGGCGGCGAATCGCGCCCCTGGCGCCCACATCCACGGCGCCCAGCTTGAGCACCACGTGGCCGTGGCCTGCCTCCTCGTGAATATCGATGTCATTGACCCGCACCACTTTGCGCCCATGAACATCGATGATCTGCTGGTCGAGCAAATCCCGAGCCAGCAGCAGCATGCCGTCGCCGCCGTTGTAGGGAAGCCAATCGCAGGCGGCATCGCTGGTACGCACGCCACCGTTGATGGATCTCACCGCGTTGGTAACCAGCAGCCGGTCGCCTTGGCGCGTTTTCACCACCAGACCCAGAATCTGCGAGGAGTCGTCCTGCGGCACCACTGCAACCTCGCGCACTTTGCCCGCCGTTGCGCCGCTCCGGTCAAAAACCGGCACTCCCAACAGATCGGAAAGGGCAAGAGGAGCCATCGCAGTCAATATATGCGATGCGGTGAAAAAATGCGCGGAGGAATTACCTCATACTCGATCGCAGGAGTAGGGCTTGACCCGTTCCGGGACTTCGCCCGCTTTGCGGCTCGCCCGGCCGTCTGCGAGACTGGAAAGCATGCGCTCGCTTTCCTGCGAAGCTATTCTCTTCGACCTGGACGGCGTCCTGGTTGACTCGACGCCTTGCGTGACCCGTGTCTGGACGGCCTGGGCCCGAGGACTTGGGCTTGACCCGGAACGTGTCGTTCAGGTTGCTCACGGTCAGCGCACGATCGAGACGGTTCGCATCGTCGCGCCACATCTCGACGCGCAGGAAGAGACCAACCGCATCGAGCAAATGGAGATCAACGACACCGACGGTTTGCGGGCACTGCCGGGCGCTGTGGAGTTGCTGGCAACACT
The DNA here is from genome assembly GCA_963791975.1 of uncultured Acidobacteriaceae bacterium. Taxonomy (GTDB): domain Bacteria; phylum Acidobacteriota; class Terriglobia; order Terriglobales; family Acidobacteriaceae; genus Bog-257. Next base: position 1,077,913 of record CAWBUJ010000003.1, read on the forward strand.
GCCGCCCGAGCGCTACGCCATCGTGACCTCGGGCACACGCCGGCTGGCCACCAAGCGGCTTCAGGTGGCCGGATTACCAGTGCCCGCGACGATGATTACGGCGGACGATGTAATCCGCGGAAAGCCCGATCCCGAGCCATACCTTGCAGGCGCTCGTGGTTTAGGGTTCAAGCCGAGTCTCTGCGTCGTGTTCGAGGACGCGCCGTCGGGCATCCACGCCGCCAAGAGTGCGGGCACAACTGCCATAGGCGTACTCAACACCGTCGGCGCCCGCGACCTGGCGGAAGCGGACCTCGTCATCGCATCGTTGCAAGCCGCGCAGGTCACGCAGAAGCTGACCGGCGAGTTGCATCTAACGATCCAGGCAACTCAATGGTAACTGGCTCTCGACTATGCCTCAGACCGAATGCACGGCCTGCAGCTTGTCGATCAGCCCTTCCACGACAGTGCAGCGGTGCCGCAAGCCAGTCTTGAATTCGTGGTGCGCGGCCTTATTGATCTCATGCAGCAAATGCTTGTGGTGGTCCTGCAAGATCTCCCGCAGTAATTCCTCTTCCTTATCGGTCAACCGGAGTTCCATGGCGACCTCCAGACACGTCCATTTCGCTAACTTAATTGTAGTCCCGCGCATGGGTGATCGCTCAAGCGCAACCGGGCCAGCACAACGCGTCGGCCCTTGTATTCGGTGGTTCCGCCAAACTCTTGCCGAGTCTCTATCGAATACAATCGACCCGTGCGTTCGGCCCGGCTGTATTTCGCTGCCCTGCTGCTGTGTTTCCCGGCGTTGTGCTTTGCCTCTCCGTCGGCTGCTGATTCCCAATTGCAGACGGTGGTCGCCAAAACGATGGCCGGTCAGCGTGGCGCGGCGGTCGTGCTTGATGTCCGCTCTGGCCGTATGCTCGCTGCCTATCATGCCAATGTCGCCGCGCGCCGCGTGGCGCGTCCTGGCTCCAGCATCAAGCCGTTCACGCTGCTGGCGCTTCTGGAAGCCGGCAAAATCGACGCCCACACTGCACTCGTCTGCAAGCGTCAATTAAGCATCGCTGGACACAAGCTCGACTGCACGCATCCCGTAACTTCCGAACCTCTCGGACCGGCCGCAGCTCTGGCCTACTCGTGCAATTCCTATTTCACCAGCGTCGCCACACGACTCACGCCAGCCGAGTTGCGTGACAGCATGGTGCGCGCCGGTTTCACTTCTCTCACGCAACTTGAGCCTAACGAAGCCAGCGGATCGGTCGCGCTTGCGCATTCGCCCCAGCAGTTGCAACTGCAAGCCATCGGCGAATGGGGCATCAGCGTCACGCCGCTGGAGATGGTCCGCGCCTATCGCAGTCTCGCCCTCCTTTCTCAGAACGCCAGCGATGCCAAACGCGCCGCTCTGCTGTTCGAGGGCCTCGAGGAATCGGTGGCTCATGGAATGGCGCATCTTGCGCAACCGGCATCGCCGATGAAAGTCGCCGGCAAGACCGGGACGGCTCCGGCTGACGAAGGTCCCTGGACGCATGGCTGGTTCGCCGGATATGAGCCGGCCGCGAATCCCGAGATCGTGCTGGTGGTCTTTCTGGAGAAGGGACATGGCAGCGACGCCGCAGCGCTCGCGAGCCAGATCTTCGCCGCGTTCGCCCAGAGTGCGGACCATCTGGCGACCGCTGCTGCGGGGTCACAGCGATGAAGCGCCGGTTCGTAATCCTCGGCCTGCTCCTTCTGCTATGGAGTACTGACGACATCCACGCAACTCCTAACAAAGCGTCCAGCGGCTTTCCGCAGACGGTCCGGGTGCGACTGTGGTACTTGCATCCGCCGAGCGATCTGCGGCTCCGCGCCGATCCGGCCCAGGCACAGTTGCGTAAGTGTGCAACCTGCAAACCGACGGCGGTTACGGCACTGACATTGCACGCCACTCGATCTTCGATTCAGATCAGCGGCGACGGATCTACAACGAACGAGCTTCACATCACCGGCGCCTACCAGATGAACGCTGCCGGCGATCCACCAATACGCGCCGACTTCCCTATCGAGATTCGCGCTGACGGCGATCATCTGCTCATCACGGCGCTCATGCCGATGGAGGAGTACATCGCCGGAGTGCTGGCGGGCGAAACCGGCAACTTCAAGTCCGACGAGGCGCTGAAGGCGATGGCGGTAGCCGCGCGGACCTTCGCGATTCACTTCGGCAGCCGTCACGCGCTCGAGGGCTTCGACTTCTGCGACACCACGCATTGCCAGGACCTGCGTATTGCGGGCATCGACGCGCATCTGCGCAGGATCGCGCAAGCCACGGCGGGCGAAATCCTGTGGTACGACGGCGAGCCCGCGGCCGCTTATTACGCCGCCAACTGCGGCGGCAACAGCGAAGACGGACGTTTCATCCTGGGCAATGACGAAGCTCGCGCGCCCTATCTTCATCAGCACTCCGATCAATACTGCGTGCGCAACGGCGGCTCGCAATGGCGCAGCGAAATCTCCAAGCGCGATCTGCAACGCGCGCTGGCGGCTGACGGAATCGCGATTCCCGGCACGCTGCGTTCGGTGGCTGTGCTGCACCGCACGCCCAGCGGACGCGTCGAGTTCCTGCGCATCACCGGCAGCGGCAGCGCCACCGTCTCGGCGCTGAATTTTCGCGCCGCCATCGGCCACAACATCGGATGGGACCGCCTCAAGAGCAATCTCTATGACGTGAGCGACGAAGGCACTCGCCTTATGTTTCACGGCCGCGGCTCAGGACACGGCGTTGGCCTTTGCCAGATCGGCGCCGAAGTCATGGGCGAGGAAGGCCACAGCTATCGCCAGATCCTCGCCTTCTACTATCCGGGCACCAAGCTCGGCGTCAGCGCGCAAGGAACTCCGTGGCAGCAGCTCGCCAATGAGGACGTAGAGCTGCTTACCACCCAACCGGCCCGCGACAAAGCGCTGCTAAGCGTGGCAACTCATTACCTCCATGAGTCGGAAGAATCCACGGGGCTCATCTATCGCGCCGCGCCGCGGTTAAAGATTTACGCAACCGTGGCGGCGTTTCGCAACTCCACCGGCGAGCCGGGTTGGATTGCCGCTTCCACTCGCGGTCGCACCATCCAACTGCAACCCTCCGACGTGCTGCGCCAGGCAGGCACGCTGGAGAGCACCATCCATCACGAGCTGCTGCACATGCTGATCGAGTCCTACGCTCGGCCCGGTACGCCGCTGTGGTTCCGCGAGGGATTGGTGCTGTATCTCGCGGGACCGAATCCGCAGACCAGCGCGTCAACCGGTTTCGAAGACGCCGCTGTGTTGGAGAAGGCATTGCGATCTCCGGCCAGCGAAGAGCAGATGCGCGCGGCTTACGCTGAGGCCCAGCGTCGAGTTGCGCAGCTTGCGCGACAGCACGGCAGGCAAGCGCTCATCGATTGGGTGCAGAACGGGCTGCCAACCGAAGTCGCGATCACAGCGCGCGTGCCTGCCGGCCGATGAACATGCCGGAAGGCGAAAGCGCTTAATCCCGCATGGTTAGCCAAGAGACCTTTGCCTGGCGATACCATATTTACTGATTGGTACAAATCATCAGTGGGTCCACTGTTGCTTCGCATTTGGGCTGGTCTTACCGTTCGCTGCAATACCCCTCCCCTCCCCTATCACGTAGAATCAACAAGTTAGTCAAAAAATGATCGCACATAACAGATTCTAAATGGGTTACACGGACATAACTGACTTTAAAGGGCTTACGGGAGAAGATCAACTCGTCTCGGCCACGATTCTTCCCCTTTTGGAACTCCGGAGGCAGTTGGGTTAACCGAGTAGTACATTTCAGCGCTCCACTCAGACAACTGATAACTGACCACCGACTAGTGACTTTTCAAAGATCACCGGCCCTGCGACGGACCGTTTTGCCCTCATCAGAGCCTAGAGACACAAAGCCTCTGGTAGCGAGTGTACAGATTGGCGCGCCGTTGTCAGTGAACTCGGTCACCTAAGCCTGTGACAGCATTTTCACAGAAGGTGTAGACGGATTTCCCTCCGGGGCTAAAGCCCGCCTTCGCGGATGCCACGATCAGCACGGCTGAAGCCGTGCCCTTTCAAAGCGAGAGCTGGACTACATTAACTGTAAAACCGCTATAAACCTGAGGGTGAGACTGATATGCCAAGTTTCCCCGCAAAATCGACCAGTGCAGGCGACCCCAGCGTCCTGCAATCATCGGTGGATGTAAAATTTGCCACCTTCCAGACCGTGTGCGACGGATCAAATTATTGATTTAGAGAGCGTTACTCAACGGTCATACGCCTGCATCCAAAATAGTCAGGAGGTAACCATGCAGGCGAAACGATACATCGTTCCCGCTATCTTGCTCCTCGTTCTGGCGTGGGCCGGCTGCACCAGGGTGGCAGACGCTCCGAACTCGAATGGCCAGGCGGCCACGTCTCAGAACAGCACCAACGCGGCGCCACCTGCCAATGACGCGGCCAACCAGCCCGTCGCGGCGAGTCGCGGCGACTGGAAACAACGCAGCGAACAACTACGCGAACAACGGCACGCAGGCCGCGACGAACCCAGCGCCCGCGCCCCAGCCATTAATCATCCCCGCCGGGACGCCGATCACTGTCCGTCTCCAGGAGGGACTATCGAGCAGGTCGGCGGTGCCGGGTGAACGCTTTGACGCGGTGGTGGATGAGCCAATCGTGGTCGACGGCCTTAACGTGATACCGGTAGGGACGCCGGTCACCGGACATGTGACCATTGCGCGCCGTTCAGGGCGTCTGCACCATCCTGGTGAGCTGGGCCTCACGCTGGACAGCGCAGTCATCGACAATCAGCAGGTTGCGCTGGATACTTCGCACATCGTGGTGCGGGGCGCTTCACACAAGAAGCGTAACTGGGGCTGGATAGGCGGCGGTACCGGCGGCGGTGCAATCATTGGCGCGCTGGCGGGGGGTGGTAAGGGCGCGCTGATCGGCAGCGGCATCGGAGCGGTCGCGGGTACGACAACGGCATTCATAACCGGCAGGAAGGACGTAGGATTCTCTGCGGAGCGCCGGCTGCGTTTCCGCCTGGACCGCGACGTCAGCCTGACGGCGTAAGTTGCCTTCTCTCCCACCCAAGCAAAAGCGGCTTGGGTGGGGCGACCCAAGCACTCCCGTTAGTTACTCTCTGTCGGCCCGTCGACTTCTCTTTCCGTCAGCACGCCCACCATCCACACCAGCGCGATCCACGCGCTGATTACGATGACATATGCGGCGAAGAAGCGCAGGCCCATGCTCCAGGCCTGTTGGCGGAGGTCGTCGACCTTGGGGATCCACCAGATCAGCTTATAGGGAAGGTAAACGCCAATCAGGACAAGCAGGCAGAACCACAGCCAGTAGAGCGGTCGCAGGAGCACGTGCCAGGAGCGCATTGCCGGCCGGCCGAATCCTGAGACGGCAATCGTGGTTGCGATGGGCAGCCATTTCGCTACGGCTCCGAGCATCGCTAACCACAACAACCAGTCGGCGTATTGCGCCAAGTGGCGCGGGGTGGCGAAACGCAACGATTCCGGCAGCTTCTGCCACAGCCAGACGCCGAACTGCGGGGGATAGGTCCTCAGCCAAAACAGAAACCACAACGCCGCCGCCAGGAGCACAGCCCAAAGCGCCAGCGGAACCAGATGCCGCAGCGAATGACGAAACGCCCGCCACACCGCGCCGGAGTCGCGAAATTCGGCAAGCCTGAAATATGCGAAGGTGCCGGCGCGCAGCCAAACGACAAGCACGACGATGCAGATGGCCGCGAGGATCGAGGCGACCACCTGCCAGCCATGGGCGTCGGGCACCAGCAGCCAGAAATACCAGGCCACGAGTGCGGCTGCGTTGCCGACGAAGTTCAGCAGCCACAGTTTGGCCACTCCCGCGCGATTTGCCGGCGTCGTCATTTCAGTGGCTGTTTGACCTCAGGGCCTGAAGGCCATGTTTCTAGGATCGCGCTTCGGCACGACTGAAGTCGTGCCCTGACACAAAGCCTGACATCGGCAACATTGGCGTTCCTCGTCATTTCACGGTCACCGTCATGGCGTTGCTGGTCGCGAGATAGTCGGGCTGATACATGGGCTCCACGCGCGTGGGGCTGACGCGGAAGACGCCCGGATTTACCACCTTCAGCAGGTACACGTACTCATGCTGCCCCTGCGGGAAATACAAGTTGAAGAACGTGGTGCGATCGTCGCGCAATTCGCGATAGCTGCCCCAGCGTCCCCACCAGTCGGGCTTCTCGTCCAGTTCGTACAGGTCATCGCGCGCGATGGACTCGGTACCTGAAGGAATCGGGTCCTCGATCATCAGGTATTTCCAGTCGTTGCCGCCCACGGTGATGCGCACGGCCAGCGTATCACCGACATCCACCGGGCCGGCCAGCGGGTCGAGGTGATACACGATGCGGTCGCCCTTCTGCACCGAACTCAGTTTGTAATATTGGCGGGCCACGCTCAGCTTGAAGCTGCCGGTGTTCACCACCTTCGATTCGCTGGAGTAGTATTCGCCGCGCAGCGACCAATACACGCGCCCATCGCCCGTCTTGGCGACACGGACCTGGTTCTCGCCCGGCGCGAGCTGCGATTCATTCAGCGCAATTGTCGTCGCCGGAGCCAGCGCGTCGGCCGGGGTGAATTTCTTGGTCGCGACGGTCTTGCCGTTCACCTGCACCTCGACGCTGTAGTTGGGCTTGAGTTCCTGGGTGTGCGCCAGGTAATCGGTGAGGCCGTAGATGACCATTGCGGTCTGCTCGGTCGAATCCCAGTAGTATCCCTCGTCGCGATGGTTCACCAGGTACACCGCCGCTTTGGGAACGAGAGGACTGTTGGGCGCGGTGTGGGTCAGCAGCTTGAGAACGTAGGCCGTCGCCTGCGGCGTAGTGTCGCCGGAGAAATCCATGAGGTAGTTGGTGTCGGTCTGCCACCAGGCCTGCGAGTCGTCCTGCCTGGCTTCGCTTTCGAGTTGCTTGGTCAGCTCTCCGGCGCGAGTGTCGTTCATCTCCAGCATGGCCAGCCCCAGCAGCGCCTTGCCGTAGGAGGTGAGTGTGGAGCGCTGGTTCCAGACGGAGTCGAGTACCGCGGTCTCGCGCGTCCCGCTCAGCACCAGCGCGTAGGCCATGTACGCGCGGAGATCGGTCTTCACCTTTTGCGAATGCTCGAAGTACGGCTTCAGCCAGGCCTGGCCGTGATCGATGGCATCCTGCTTCACGTCGAAGCCGGCGGCCTTTGCCTGGCTCAGTCCGGCGAGCACGTAGGCGGTCATGAAGGGATGGCTGTCGTCGGTGAGCCACCAGCCCCAGCCGCCATCGGGATGCTGATAGGTGTAGAGGCGGTCGAGGCCGGCTTGCACCTGCTTCTTCAGCGTCTGGGGGTCGATGTTCGACTTCACGCCGAGCTTCTGCATGGCGTTGGCTACCAGCACGTCCGGCAGGAAGCTTGACATGGTCTGCTCGGTGCAGCCGTAGGGATACGAGGTAAGGAACTCGAGCGCGGAAAACACGCTTCCGGCGACCGAGGGCGTGATGCTGATGCTCAGCTTGCGCGTTCCCGGTTCTGCTCCTGGCGGGAAGGTCAACGGCTGGACGGTGTCGCTGGTACCGCCTCCGGCGATCGAGCCCGACTTTGCGATGGCCAGTTTCACGCCGAACGGGACCACCGGCAGCGTCAGCTCCATGGCGTCGCTTTCCACGTCGGTGAGCGCTTTGCCCAGCACGCGCGCCGAATCCACGTTTAGCACGCGCACGCGGTAGTCAACCTTTACCAGGCCGCGGCTGGGAACGGTCACGTCCTTCGTGCCGCCGTCGATCACCTGAAGGCCGTCGAACTCCATGGAGACGCGCGCGACTTTTTCCGTGGGCAGATAGTTCTGCACGATGGTGGAGAGCGTGATCTCGTCACCGCGGCGGAAGAAGCGCGGCACCACCAGCCGCACCATCAGGTTCTTGCGCACGATGGTGTTCACCACCGCGCCGCCGACCATCGTATTTTGCGTAACGCCGCGGGTGGTGGCGCGCCATGAGGTGATGGCGTCGGGATAGTTGAAGCGCACCGTCGCCTCGCCATTGCTGCCGGTATCGACGTCGGCCACCCAATACGCGGTGTCGGGAAATGCTTTGCGGACCTTGGGTTGCACCAGGCGCTCGGGCTTGAGTTGCGCCAATCCGCGCGACCGGCGTGCGTTCGCCAACTGCATGGCGCGCTTGCCGGCCTGGCCGCTGAAGTAGTAGGTGAGCGAAGTGTCGGTGCTCACCTTGGAGTAAATATGCCCGTAGAACGCGCTCATGATGTTGGGCGTGGCGTCGGGCTTGATGGCGTAGATGGCTTCATCGACCACGCCGAGGCTGAACTCCGCCACCACCGGCTTGCCGCTGGCGTCAGTAGCCTTGATGGTGTAGCTGGCGGCCTCACCCGGCTGATACTGCGGCTTGGAGGGAAGCAACTGCACTTTGAGTTCGTGCTGCGTCGGCGGGACCGTCAAGCTCTTCGAGCCCTGGTACAGTTTGTTGTCGCGGATGAACACCGCTCCCACGTAGAAGTTGGGCGCATATTCCGGCTTGACCGGAACATCCACGGTGATGCTGCCTTCGGCGCTCTTGATGATCTGCCCGGAGTAGAGTCCGTTGCCTTCGGCCGTGACCAGCACCGATGCCGGCTCTTTGCCGGTGACAATCAGGACGTGGGCGGTATCGCCGGGCTGGTAAGTCTTCTTGTCGGGCACGATCTGTATGCGCTCTTCGGCGGGGCCGCTCCACCACGGGCTCTCGCCCGGCGCCCACAAGTAGGCCGTGGTCTCGACCTGCCGCTTCTCCGGAGTGGTTGCGGTCACGCGCACCCGAAATTCGCCGGCATCGGGAATAGTGAGCTTCACCTGTCCTTTGCCGTTGGCGCCGGTCTGGCCCTGCGCGCTGGTGATCACCGGCCCTGCGCCCTTGCGCCAATCCCAGCGATTCATCTCTACGCGGAACGGCGTCTGCACCGGCTTCTTGTCGTAGTCTTGCGCGGTGATGGTGACCGTCGCCGTGCTGCCCTTGGTGTAGACGAACGAATCCGGCTCGGCGGTCAGGAAGAAGCTGCCATAAGTCGAGAGAGCAAAGCCGTGTCCGGCGATCTCGCGATTGCCGGCATCGGTAACGCGCGCCTCAATGCGATAGACCAGGTCCTGCTTCTTTCTGTCGATGCGCGTGGGAAACTCGATTTCGAGTTTGCCGTCGGGGTCGAGCGTGCCGCTCATCTCGCGTTCCTGCTCGCCGCCGTAGTTGTCGCCCACGTCAGCGTCGGGATTCTCGCCCTGATCGCCGCCGGCTTCGTCGTCGTTGTCCGCTCGTCCCATCGGCCAATAGGTTGAGGTGTGCACCACCCACTTCACCTTGGCGTTGGCCACGGGCTCGCCAAAGTAGTAACGCGCGTCGATGGTCGCCTTGATGGGCTGGCCCTCCAGCACGCGCGGAGTTTGCGCCGTGACCTTCACCTGGTATTCGGGCTTCTTGTAGTCCTCCACGGAAAAGCTGCTGCCTTCGACGTAGCGCTCGCCCATCTGCATGGAGAGGTAATAGAAGCCGAGGTTGGCGTCGGCGGGAATCGCGTAGTCCCAGTGCGCCGTGCCCAGGTCGGAGAGCGTCACGGTCTGCTGCCAGATGGTCTGGTAGCTCTGCGGATCGCGCAGTTCGAGCCGCAGCTCGCGGTCTTTGGGTATCTCATAGCCGCTCAGCGACTCCGCGCGCACGATGGTCTTGAAGTGCACGATGTCGCCGGGACGATACACGGGCCGGTCGGTGTAGGTGTAGCCCTTCAGGTTGCGATCGGGACCGGTGCCCAGGTTCCACGCTCCGGGCGTGTTGATGGCGAACTGATCGCCGCTGGTCACCAGCACGGCGACGTTCTCCGGCTTCGCTTCGTTGAGCGAAGTGTCCAACAGACCCTGCTGGTCAGCCGCTTTGGAGGCGACCTCCTGCTGGTCGATCCAAACCCGAACCAGCGCTCCGGGGACCGGATCGCCGCTGCGGCGATCGACGACAAAGCTCATCAGACGGCCGGGCGCGGCCTTGGTGATGACCGCAATCTCGGTCACGACGATGACGGTGTATGCGCGCAGCTTGCCGTTGGTGGCCTCGACCAGGTACACACCCTTCTCGCTGACGGGAATGGGAACGGTCTGGCTCTCCCATCGCTGATGCGACGGCACCGTCCACGTTCCATACCGATACCACCTGCTGCTGGTTAAGGATGGGGACTTGAGCGTAGGTTTCGACCTTCGGTCCTTGTTTCTTTTCGCTCTTGCCCATCTCCCACAGGCGGATTTTGTGGCGCGAGTCGGGTGAGAACTGGGCGCGAATGAAGTCGCGGAACCAGGCCCAGATGCGGTGTTTCCAGGCATGAAATTTTTCCAGCCAGGTGCGCGCCTGCCTGGGCATCGCCGGGCCGCGCCCGCCAAAGCCGTGGAGCTCCTGCATCTGGCTGAAGAACTTGACGGCGTCGTTCACGCGATAGACGCGGAACTCCAGCGAGCTGACGTTGTGGCTGTAGACGGAGATGGTGGGCTTCTCGCCCGGCAGATAGGTGCGCTCGCTGGCCAGCGAGAAGAAGGCTTCGGTGTCCTCCTGCTCCTGCGCGCACAGCGGCAGAACAAGGGAGCAGCAAAGGAGAATGGCGACCAGCGTGCGTTCTAAGCAGATGGGGCGCGCCTTTAGGCACGCCGTCGATATTTTTATGTTTGTGATTCCGAGCCGGCTTCAGCCGGCGAGAGACCTGCTTTTCCCATCCTTCAGCCAACACGGGCGCCGGGTATTCATTAGAACCCCGAGGTCCCTCAGCGGCTAAAGCCACCTCGTCAGTAGCAGTTTGACGGCACGCCTGAAGGCGTGCCCCTTCCAATCGACTAGCCGCCATCACTCGTCGCCTCGCAGAATGTTCCAGCGATAGACGCCAAGAAATGCAGGGTTGGAGGCAATCGGGCGCCAGCGCGCCTCGGGATAGTTAACAAGTTCGGCAACCGACCAGCGCCGGATCTTCGCCTGGCGACTTCCCTGCCGGGCCGGTGTGGTACACGACGAACGACTCAGGGCCCGGCTCGATCTGGCTGCGCCCAAGGAAGATCATGGCGTGGAAGGGCATGGTCTGGCCGTCCTGGCGAAAGAACAGCAGATCGCCCGGTCGCGCCCGGTTGAGATCGCGCCCCACGAAGAATGTGTTGTAGCGCCAGATGGTCTTCACGTCGGCGAATTGCGCGAAGGCTCCGTCGCCCAAATCGCCGACGGCGAAGCTACCGCCGCGCACGCGGAAGAGCGAGGCAGCAAGCGGAGTGTAGGGATACTGATATTGCTGGACTTCAGCCGCAGACGCCGGAATGGGCAGCGCAGCGGCATGGGCCCAGGCTGCGTCGTGCGCACGCAGGGCCTCGCGGTAGGAATAGCGCAACAGCGCGGCACAGTCGTCGATCTCAGGCGGCAACGTCTTTCCCCGATAGTATTGCGATTCGGCTACCAAGCTGAACCATCGACGAAAGGCCGCGCGGTCGGCAGGATCGTGCAGTCGAAGAAAATCAGGCGTTCCGTCACCGGCGCTGTCGCTGGCGTCGAGCGTCGTGCGCAATGCGACTTCCTGTGGAGTGAAGCCGGGCGCAGTGATGCGCAGTCTGGTCTCGCCGGGATTGACACCCGCGCGCAGCGAAACAGTGGCGGCATCGTGGTCGATGTTTAGCGAGTCGATGGCCACTCTTGCGCTTCGCGGAAAGGATGAGACGCTCACCGCCATGCTGTGTGGATCAACGACCTGAACTTGCAAGCCGTGCAACGCCCGGCCGTTGGAGGAACGAATAATGAGGTCGGTGGAGCTGAAGCCATCAGCGGGAAGGGCGGCGTCGGAGAGGCGCAGAACGAAGGCGGCGGGCTCCAGAGCACGGTGGACGGTGAAGGCGCAGACGCTGGCCGCTATCGCGACTACAACCACCAGCGCCAGCCAGCGAGGTACGCCGCGCATTCGTTGTCCTCCGCCTGAAGCGCGGATTATAAATCAGCGGGGCGCATTCGCCGATTAACGAGGCGGAAAACTACTTAGCCACGGATCCTCACGGATGAACACGGATAAGTCGGTGTTCTTAAATTCTTATAGATGCATGTCAATCCGTGGTCAAGGCACTTCACTTCGCTAATGCGCGCAGCGCCTCCAGCAGGCGCTCCACCTCTTCCGCAGTGTTGTAGTGGGCGAGGCCGACGCGCAACATGCCGCCGCTTTGCTGCACACCCAGCCGCTCGGCTAGATCGATGGCGTAATAGTTGCCGTCCCAGGTAAAGATACCCTGCTCGCCCAGGTATGTAGCCAAGTCCCGCGAGGAACGATTGGCCATACGAAAGGCCACGGTCGGAGTGCGCTGGTCGTATTTCGCCGGGTCCTTTATGCCGTAGAAGGTAAGCCCCGGAACAGCCAGCAACCCGGCAATGAGTCGCTCCATCAGTTCGTGCTCGTGCTGCTGAAAAACTTCGTATGCAGCGAGAATCGCCTCGCGCCGCGTGCCGGCGGAAGGGTCGTGATGGCGGCCGGCATCGGCGATGTAATCAATCGCAGCGGTCAAGCCCGCAAGACATTCGTGGTTTTGCGTACCGGTTTCCCAGCGGTCGGGGAGCAATTCAGAGCAAGCGCGCAGTTTATAGGGACGCAGGCGCTGCAACTGCTCGCGCTTGCCGTAAAGGATCCCGAGGTGCGGACCGAAAAACTTGTAGCTCGAGCAGGCCAGAAAATCGCAGTCCACCGCCTTCACATCAATCGGGCCATGGGGCGCGTAATGCACCGCGTCGAGGAATGCCATTGCGCCGGCCTCATGCGCCAGGCGCACGACCTCGTTCACATCGTTGATGGTGCCGACTGCGTTCGCAGCCCAACCCAAAGCTACCAGGCGCGTGTTGCGACGGATCTTGGCCGAGAGGTCAAACATGTCGAGCGTGCAATCGGCAGGATTCACGTCGGCGGTGCGCACCTTCACTCCACGCTCTTCCAGGCAGACCCACGGCGAAACGTCGGCGTCATGATCGAGGCAGGTCACGAGCAACTCGTCTCCCGCCTTCAGCTCGCGTCCAATGGCGCGGCTCAGGGCAAAAGTGAGCGTGGTCATGTTGGCGCCGAAGACGACCTCGTCGGTGGCGCAGTTGAAGAAGTCGGCCATGGCGGCGCGTGCGTCGCCGATCGTCTGGTCGGTGGCGCGGCTGGTCGCAAAAGCTCCGCCGGTGTTTGCGTTGCTGGTCGAGAGGTACTTGGCGATGGCGTCGATCACGGGCTGCGGCACCTGGGTCCCGCCGGGAGCGTCGAAGAAAACCGCAGGCTGGCCGTTCACGCTCTGCTGCAACGCGGGAAACTGCTGCCGCACCCAGGCTATGTCAAGCTTATGAGTAAACGAGCCGGCTCTTGCACTGGAAGACATGTTCATCCATTCCTGACCGCGGAAACGAAATCGGCGAGCAGGCCGTAGGCAGTCGCCTGCGGCCCCGGGTCGCGCTCGCCGATGATGAGTTCGGGAAAGATATCGGTTTCAAAACTTATGAGAAGCGAGGTCCCCCGCACCGTGCTAAGCGGATCGCCGGGTTGCAGACGCTCGGGAGCGACCGATGCGGTGATGGCGTCATTCTCGCAGTGCGCGCGGGCCACCAGCCTCCAAACCTCACCCGCGGAATGCGCGCTGCGCAACTGTTCTGCGCCGATGTCGCGAATGCCCTGGCGACGCACGTCCCGCAGTGTCAGGTTGCCATTCATGAGCACGGTAGTCAGGCCCACGATCTTCACCGCCGCATCGATTCCGTCAATATCGTTGGAGGGATCGGTCTCGGCGACGCCCAGCCGCTGCGCCTCGCGAACCGCATCCTCAAAGTTCAGGCCTGCGGCCATCGCATCCAGAATCACGGTGGTGGTCGAGTTCAACACTCCGCGAAATCCGTGGACCTCGATGGCGGGCAGCGTCTCGCGAAACAGCGAAAAGACCGGCACGCCGTCCATCATGGCAGACTCGTGGAGGAACCGGAGATTCCGGGCCGCAGCCAGCGCGGTCAACTCGCGCCAGGCATGCAGCACGGGACCCTTGTTGGCAGTGATGGCGTGGGCCCCGGCCTCAATCGCCGCGCGAAGGTAGCCGGTCGCGGGTTGTCCAGTCTCCGCGTTGAGCGAACTTACCTCGAACATGGCATCGGCGTGGCCAAGCCGCAGCCATTCGTGCGACGTCCGTCGTCTTCTGCGCTTCCGAGAAATCTCCGCTCAGCAGCTTCTCGGCAGTAAAGCCATTGGGTGCGACCAGCCAGCCCAGCCGTCGCGAAGACACACCTGTGACCCGCCACGCTATGCCGTAGCGCTCTCTGAGTTGCTGCTCTTTTTTTCGAAGGAGTGCGACGAAGGCCTTGCCAACGTTGCCCAATCCGACGACACAGAGATTGTAGGTGCGGATGCGGGTCTCTCCAGAGTGAAGTGGCTGTACACCGTATTGTAAATCCCGCTTGCGGATAGGTCGGGACGACCACAAGATGGCGGGATCAGTTTGGGCGACTCAGGAGACGGTCATTCCCGCCGCTGGCTCTCGCTATTTGCATCCATAATGGTGCAGGCAGTCACATTGTCGTCCCAGCAGAAGAAAACGTTGACGTGGTGCCGGCGCGCTTCGGTTATAATGCCGAATTAAATCGATTCCGTGATGCTCAACATCATCGATCGCCGAAGCGTTTGCCGCGTAGTGCGCATCTCTTCTAGTCAACAGGTTGGGCTGTACCGTGACACACCATTCCGAATTCAAGGAGCGCCAGAATGGCCATCAAAGCGACGGACTACGTTTGGCACAATGGGCGATTAATTCCCTGGGATGACGCCAAGCTCCATGTGATGGCGCACGTGGTCAACTACGGCTCATCGCTGTTCGAGGGAATCCGCTGCTATCACACCCAGAAAGGTCCGGCCATCTTCCGGCTGCCCGACCACATGTTGCGCCTGATACAGTCGTCCAAGATCTACCGCATCGAGCTGGATTACACGCTCGACGAACTGTGCCGTGCCGCGGTGGAGCTGGTGGCGGCCAACAAGGTTTCGCCGTGCTATTTAAGGCCGATCGTGCTGCGCGGCTATGGCCAGGTGGGCGTGAACCCATTCAACTCGCCGACCGAGGTCTACATGGCCAACTACGAATGGGGCAAGTACCTGGGCAGCCCGGACTGCGACGACGGCGTGGATGTGTGCATCTCGTCGTGGACACGCCTGGCCCCCAACACCATGCCGACCATGGCCAAGGCGGGCGCCAACTACATGAACTCCCAGCTCATCAAGATGGAAGCCATCGTGAACGGCTATTCCGAGGGCATCGCGCTGGACGTCAACGGCTACGTCAGCGAAGGCTCGGGCGAGAACATTTTCGTAGTGCACAAGGACCGGGTCTACACGCCGCCGCTGGGTAACAGCGTGCTGCCCGGCATCACGCGCAACTCGGTGCTGCACCTGGCGCATGAATTGGGCATTCCGGTGGTGGAGCAGATCATTCCCCGCGAGATGCTGTACATCTGCGACGAGCTGTTCTTCAGCGGCACTGCCGCCGAGATCACGCCCATTCGTTCGGTGGACAAGATCACCGTCGGCCGTGGTGTTTGCGGTCCGATTACCAAGACCATCCGGAAAGAGTTCTATGGGATCGTGAATGGCACGGCGGAAGACCGCTTCAACTGGCTAACGCCGGTCCCAGTAAAGCAGCCTGCAACAGTCACCGCGTAGAGAGGTGCTGGATCGGAGGGGCCGCGGGAAATTTCCGGCGGCTCTTTCTTTTTGCGGCAGTTTTCAGAGACAGCGGTGTTCACAACAAAGGTAACAGCCGTCAACCGCTCAGCGTCTCGATGGCGCGCACGGCATCCGGCGCGAGCGTCATTTGCCGACTGGCCAGGTCTTGCTTCATGTGCTCAGCATCGGAGGTGCCGGTCATCGGCACCATTCCAATCAGGCGCGCAAAAGCGAACACGAGCTGCGCCGGAGTCGCGCCGGCGTCCGCGGCGATGCGGAGGACCAGCGGATGCCGCAAGACCTCCGGATTCGCGGTAAGAAGCGAAAAGCCCTGATAGGTAATCTTTCGCTCACGGCAAAACGATCGCACTTCCCGGTCCCAGCCGAGACGGGCGAAGCAACGGTTTTGCACAAAGGCAGGAGCTTCCCCGTGGGCGTCTGACATCTGTTCCACGTGGAACAGAGAGACATTGCTGACGCCCAGCAGACGCGTGCGGCCGGCTTTGCGTTCGTTCCGCATCGCCTCCCAGACCTCGGCGTCAGCCATGGTCCAGCCGTAGCCGGATGCCGGGCCGTGCAACACGTAGCTATCGACGTAGTCGGTGCCCAGATGATCCAAGGAGCTCGCCATGGACTGAGCGACCTGAACGGAGAGCGGCGCGGCTGGGTCGTAGGGCAGCCGGTGGTCCTGGCCAGACCGATACGTGAACTTGGTTTGCAGGAAGACATCGGCGCGGGTCACCACTCCCGCGCGATAGGCGGCAGCCAATCCCTGACCCACTCCGGCTTCGAAATAGTGGCGCCGCTGGTTGGCCGTATCGATGGCGCGAAAGCCCGTGCGGAGCGCCAGCTCGGTGAGGGCCGGGGTGCGTTCCTCCTTCCAGGCGGTGCCGTAGAGGAAGTCGGGCACCGGTGACGGTAGCTCGTTGGGCATCGGATGAATTCCGCCGCTACACCGCTACTTCAAGGGCGCCAAGTAGGGAATGTAGCGCGCGAAAAACCAGCAGAGAAAGAAGACTATGGGTACATGCACGAACATTTGCAATACGCCATAGCCGACAAGGTCTCGGGCCCTGAGCTTCAGAATCCCCAGCAGCGGAAGCATCCAAAACGGATTGATGAGATTGGGCAGCGCTTCCGAGGCGTTATAGATCTGCACCACCCAGCCCAGGTGAACGGTATGCAGATTCGCAGCCTGCAAAATGTACGGCGCCTCAATGACCCACTTGCTTCCGCCAGACGGGATGAAAATTCCAATCACCGCCGAGTACAACGCCACGAGCAAAGGATAGGTGCCGTGCGTGGTGATGCGCGCAAAGAGGTGGGCCAGCCAATCGGAGATGCCGGTACCGACGATCATGCCAAAGATGACGGCATAGAACGGGAACTGGATGAGTACGCCGCCGGTTGCCGGCACACACTCGGCCACCGCTCTCACGAAGCTCTTGGGCCTCCAGTGCAACAGCAAGCCGACCGTAATGAACAGCAGGTTGTAAGTATTCAGGTCAAGGACAGCCAGAGCGCCCTGCGGGGAGGTGCGAAAGAAATCGAATAGATACCAGAGCAACAACGCCGAGACGACGATCGTGAGCAGCGGACTGTATTCCAGCCACTCGCCGGGCTTGGTCCGCGGTTCCAGTGGACGATCCACTGACTCATACTTGATGCCGTAGTCGTCCGCGGTCTTGGCATTTTCCGCCGAAGGAGCCGAGGCATAGGCGATCACCACTGACGCAACAATCAATACCGCGGCTGTGACCAAACTTTGCCAGAGAAAAATTGTCTGGCGAAGGGGAATCACTCCTGCGATGGCCAGGAGCGAGGGAGGAATCGCGCCTTTTGTGGCCATCATCATGGCTGCCGACGAGGACAGACCGAGGGCCCAAACAGCGCCCAGCCCGAGATAGGCGGCGGCGCCGGCGGCACGGTAATCCATTCCTTTAACTCTTTGCGATAACTCGCGAGTTAATAAGCCACTAAAGATGAGGCTGAGACCCCAGGAGATGAGCGATGTCAGCATCGAAAACAGGGCGATCATGGCGACGGCGTTGCGCCCGTTTTTCGGGATACCGGCCAGGAATCGAATGAAGCGATGTACGGGAGGCGTGGTCGCCACCACGTAGCCGCCGATAATGATCATCACCATCTGCATGGTGAAAGGAACCAGGGTCCAGAAATTCTTGGCGCCCTGGATGGCCAACTTGCTTGCCGGCTGGCGAAGCAGCAGGCCGAAGATAAAGACGATGAATACGCCTGCCAGCGCAAAGACCAGAGGATCGGGAAACCAACGTTCACTCCAGGTAGCCAGCGACAACCCGAGTCGCGCCATGGCGCTCTCGTTAACTGTTTGACCGGACTTCTTTGACTGTCGTGTTCTGGATTGTTCCATGACCTGATCTCCAAACCAAGGCACATACGGCCGATTGCGCAGCCGCAGAAAGCGCCTTTTGATTTATGGACAAAGGAGTATATACCGAAGGGCACGTGAAGTCGGGAAAGTCGCACGGCGCCTGGATCTCTCTCCCCGGCCATTCGAGAAACGTGCCAGCACCACCGCACCGTAAGGCGGGACGCCAACCTCCGAGCGCTGATATCCTGATTGAGACCTTCTTTTCGGCGAGACTTTAACTTTCATGTCTGACCCAAGCATTCCAAATTCCTCCGTCAATCCTGAACCCGAAGAATCGTTCAACGACATTCTTTCGGAATTCGAACAGAGCCATTCCCACAAGGCGGAGGATGGCAGCAAGCAGCTCGAAGGCACGGTGATCGCAGTCTCCGGCGAATCGGTTTTCCTCGACATCGGCTTTAAGTCCGAAGGCATTCTGCCGCTGGCGTCGTTTCAGGGACGCGGAGAAACGGTGAAGCCCGGAGACAAGTTGACGGTCTCGGTCAAGGGTCGCGATCCGGACGGCTATTACGAGCTTTCCCGCTCCAAGGTTGTGCAGCCGACCGACTGGCCGTCGCTGGAGCGTTCCTTTGCCGAGAAATCCACGATCGTTGGCACGGTGACCGGAGTCGTCAAAGGCGGGCTGAGCGTGGACGTCGGGGTGCGCGCCTTTCTGCCGGCTTCGCGCAGTGGCGCTCGCGACGCCGCGGAAATGGAGAAGTTGGTGGGGCAGGAGATCCGCTGCCGCATTACCAAGCTCGATGTGGCGGACGAAGACGTGGTGGTCGACCGCCGTGCGGTTATTGAAGATGAGGAGCGCTCGGTAAAAGAGCGCCGCTACTCTGAGGTAGTGGAAGGCGAGACGGTGCAGGGCACGGTCCGAAGCCTCACCGATTACGGCGCTTTTGTCGACCTCGGCGGAGTGGATGGTTTGCTGCACGTCGGCGATATCGCGTGGAGCCGCGTCAACAGTCCCGCGGACGTGCTCTCGGTCGGCCAGGAGATCGAAGCCAAGGTCCTGAAGATTGACCCCGAAAGGCGGCGCATCTCGCTGGGCATGAAGCAGCTTCAAGCCGACCCGTGGCTTTCGGTCAGCGAAAGATACCAGGTCGGCCAGCGTGTGCGCAGCACGGTCACCCGTGTGGCGGAGTTCGGAGCGTTCGTCGAGCTGGAGCCCGGAATCGAAGGGTTGATCCATGTTTCGGAAATGTCATGGGCCAAGAAAGTAAGGATTGCCAGTGACGTGGTGAAGCCGGGCGAGACCGTGGAAGTGATGATCCTGGGGGTCAGCGCTCCCGACCGCCGCATTTCGCTGAGCCTCAAGCAGACGCTGGGAGATCCCTGGGCCGATGTAGCGCAGAGGTTCGCGGTGGGTTCGACGGTGGAAGGGCCGGTCACCAGCATTACCAAGTTCGGTGCGTTTGTGCAGCTTTCCGATGGCGTCGAGGGCATGATTCACATCAGCGAGATCAGCGCTGAAAAGCGCATCAACCACCCCCAGGACATGCTCAAGCTTGGGCAAACGGTGAGGGCCCAGGTACTCGCGGTGGATACCGAGAAGCGTCAAATGCGGCTGAGTATGAAGCAACTGGTCCCCACCAGCCTGGATGAATACATAGCCGAACACAAGGACGGTGACCGGGTCACTGGTCGCGTGATCGATGTTTTCGAGGGACGTGCGCGGGTTGAGCTGGGCGAAGGTATTGAGGGCGGATGCCGGCTCAGCATCGAGGATCCGGCGACGGAAGCGACCCGGGCCAATGCCAAGACGGACGTATCAGCGCTGAGCGCCATGCTGCAGTCGCGCTGGAAGGGTGCCGCCGGGGCAGAGCCGCCGAAGAAACAGGCCATCCAAGCCGGACAGGTTCGCAGCTTCCGCATTGCGAAGCTAGACCACGCCGCGAAGACAATTGAACTGGAGCCGGCGTAAACAGAAACGCCGCTCTTCCCTGACTTGACGGATACGGCAGTTAGGAAAGCCACACTAGCCGACCGGCATTACTGACCCTGATACGGCTGAGGCGTGGTCGCCGGTGGCGCCGCAGGAACGTATTCCGGCTCTTCCGGCATCACGATCCAGGCAATGATGTAGGCCAGCACGCCGCCGCCTCCGAACAGGGCGACGATCAGCCAGACCACGCGAACCACCGTGACGTCGAGGTCGAAGTATTCGGCGAATCCGGCGCAAACACCGGCGATTTTGCGGTCGGTGCGCGACCGCATCAGTTTTTGGCGCGAGGCCACGGCGCCAACCCGACGGCCGCAATAGGCGCACAAATTGGCGTCATCCTGAATCACTTTTCCGCAGTAGTTGCAGTACATAACGCCTCCCTGCAAGAAGATACGAATAGGATAGGCAGAAGTTCCCAGGGATGCAAAGCCCACCTGAAATCAGGCGCTTACGGGCTCTTATAGGCCTGCTTCATGTAGCGTCGCGCCAGGTCGGCTGAGTCGGACGCGGAGTTCTCGGCGACAACCGCACGATACTTCTCCATGGCCGTGTCTCGTTTCTGAAGAACGTCGTACATTTGCCCAGCCGCCAGGGTCGCTTTTTGCCGCAACTCGGAATCGGAGGCGCTGTTGCCGGCCGCCAATTCATAGGCCTGCGCGGCCTCCAAATACTCCCGCTGTCCGCGTAGCGCCTCGCCCAGGCCGTAAGCCGGTCCTTCGATGCGGCAGGAAGAATAAACGTTGTTCCGGCAATTGGCCACGACCTTGCGATAGGCCGCGATCGCCTCCTGTCCATGACCGGCGGCATTCAGCAGGTGCGCGTATTCGGCAGCGATCAGGGCGTTACGGGGAAATTCCTCCTGCATCCTGGCCACAACCTGTAGGGCGTCGTTATACTTCTGCTCGCGGCGCAGAAAGAGGGCATAGATGATCTGGGCGTCGGCGGCAACCTCGCTGTGGGCTTCGGTGGACGCCTGGCGCAGATAGTCCAAACCTTTCTGTTTATTACCGCTAATGCCGACGATGGAAGCCGCAATCTTGGTCGGCCAGTTGAGACTGCCCACAATGTAGAGGTCGGTCCCCACAACCACCTTGGCGTCGATGTACTTCGGGTCGAGCTCCAGGACGCGTTCGTGGTCGTGGCGTGCCGCCACCGCACTGCGCAGGGCGGAAAACCAGGCCTTCTCCCCAACTCCCGTATAGGTTGCGCGCAGACCGCGCGTTACCCCACGCGCGTACAGAGCGTCAATGTCGTTGGGATTCTTGTCGAGGCGGGACTGGGAGAGTGCCAGCGACTGGTCGGTGAGCTGCTTGACGCGATCGTGCACCTTGGGATCGAGAGGCGCAGCTTTCTTGTTGAGAAAGGTGTCACCTGCAAAAGCTTCGGTATCGAGCGCACCGGTGCGGAAAAGCTCCTTGAAGATCACTGCCGCCAGCGTATGGTTGATCGCGAATGGATCGTTGGGATGCGCCTGTTGGGCGGCTTCGAATTCGCGGATGGCCTTGTCGTACTCCAGATTGTAGAAGTGATCGAAGCCCTTGCGCGTAGTGGGGTCGTTCTCGGCGCGGGTAGGGACCGGAGTGTTGTCCGCCGCCAGTACGCTTACATCGAGCAGGATGCCTTCTGCCGCGACAATACAGCACAGGCCCAGGACACATAGTGCTAGCTGGTAAGGTTTCATCGACCGCCGTTAGAAAGAGTTTACCCGATATACCATGAAGTCCAAAGCTGCCGTAAAGGTTGTATTCTGTCGTCGGCGGATTGTGTGTTGCCGAATACAGCGGATTGTGCGGCGATTCCGGAGCGTTAATTCTTGACTGAGCGTCTTTACTACGCCGATTCCTTCCTCTATGAGTTCGAAGCTCGCGTGATGACAGCAAGCGGCGAGGCCGTCACATTGGACCGCTCTGCGTTCTATCCCACCAGCGGAGGACAGGTTTTCGACACCGGCTGGATTGAGGCCAACGACCGGGCTCGCTTTCGGGTGAAGGATGTCGTAGAAGACGAGCAGACGGGCGAGGTCGTCCACCTTCTGGAAGCCAGCGATCAGCCTTTGAAACCGGGCTCGGTGGTGCGAGGCATAATCGATGCCGAGCGCCGCCAGGACCACATGCAGCAGCACTCGGGTCAGCATGTGTTGTCGGCTGCGTTCGAGAAGCTCTATGGCTTCGCGACCGTTTCGTTCCACATGGGCGAGGAGAGTTGCACCATCGATCTCGCCGCCGATGCGATCACGGGAAAGCAGTTGGAAGCGGCCGAAGTGCTGGCTAATCAGGTGATCGCGGAGGATCGGGCGGTCGAGATCGGCTTTGCAACGCCCGAGGAAGCGCGGGCGCTCGGGGTGCGCAAAATCCCTCCGGCAGAGCGCGAGAAACTGCGCCTCATCAATATTCGCGATTTTGATTTGAACGCCTGTGGCGGAACTCATGTGCGCAGCACCGGGCAGATCGGCGGCATCCTCCTGCGCAAAACGGAGAAGGTGAAACAGGGCGTGCGGGTGGAGTTTGTCTGCGGACTGCGTGCAATTCGCACGGCCCGGCGCGACTTCGAGACGCTCACGGAAGCGGCGGCCGTGTTCTCCACCCACATCTGGGAGGTACCGCAGCAGATTCGCAAGTCGCTCGACGAGGTCAAGTCGGCGCAAAAAGCGCAGCACCGGTTGCTGGAAGAAGTTGCCGAATTGCAGGCGCAACAGATGCTGCACTCGGCGGAGGAGCGTGGCGGGCACAAGCTCTTGGTGCAGTTTTTCCCCGACCGCGATCTTGGCTACATCAAGATGCTGGCGCAGAGGCTGACCAAATCAGGTAAGGCGGTGGCGTTGCTTGGTTGTGGAGGTCCGCAGCCGGCGCTGGTCTTCGCGCAAACGGCGGGTCTGTCGAACGATATGGGCGCCCTGATGAAGCAGACCGTGCAACAGCTAGGGACACGCGGCGGAGGCAATCGCGACATGGCACAGGGCGGTGCGCCCGATGCCGCTGGCGCGGAGCAGGCGCTGCACCAGGCCGCCAGCAGTATAGTGGCTAGTGAATAGTGGATAGTGGCTGGTAAAGAGCGTTCGGAGCCTCTGATTTTCCCAGCCACTACCCACTATCCACGATCCACCGAATGGACAATCGCCTCATTCTCGTCACTCTGCTGATCCGGCTGGGCGTCGCCGCCGCCATCAGCAGCGTGCTGGTGCGTGCGCGCCGTTTCCGTGTGTTGCTGTTTCGCGAAGAGCGGACACTCGGCGAGAAGATCGAAATTGTCTTCATCGTCGGCACGCCCATTGCGCTGGGTGTAGTGGCGCGCGAGTGGGTGCGCAACTTCTACGCGGCCGACATCTCGCTGGAAGGCGCGATCCTGATGGGGGTCATTGCAGGGCGCCTAGCCGGTACCGCGGGGGGCGTGTTGGTTTCGCTGCCGGCGCTGTTTTGGGGCGAGTGGCTCACCCTGCCGATGAACGTCATGGCTGGGGCGCTGGCTGGCCTGCTGCGGCACGTTGCCTCGGACCGTGAAGCCATCTGGTCCTTCTCGCCACTGTTCGACCTCAGCATCTATCACTGGATCCGGCGCAGTATTCGCAAGTCGTTCATCGACTGGCAGACCTCGTTCTTCTTTCTCATCCTCGGTCTGGAATTTGTTCGAATCCAGTTGCACCGGGCCTTTCCGCGCCGCATCTTCACGCTCTATTCGAACAACGATTGGGTCGACGCTCGCGATTTACGCCGGGACCGTGATGGCGGTCGCCATTGCCCTGAAGGTGCTCAACAATGTCCGCATCGAGATGAAGCTGGAGCAGCAGGCGCGATTGCTGTTGCAAGCCCGCATGGAGGCGCTGCAAAGCCAGATCAACCCGCACTTCCTGTTCAACACTCTGAACTCGATTTCGTCGCTGGTGCGCCGCGATCCGGACTCGGCGCGCGAGATGATTGTCAAGCTGGGCAATATTTTGCGAAGGCTTTTGCGCAAGGGCGACTCGTTCGTGCCACTGCGCGAGGAGGTCGAGTTCCTCGACGATTATCTCGACATTGAGGTGGCGCGCTTCGGCAAGGACAAGCTGAAGGTCTTCAAGGAACTGGAACCGGCCTCGCTCGACCACCTTGTGCCCAGCATGATTCTGCAACCGCTGGTGGAGAATGCCGTGAAACACGGCTTCGCGTCGAAGGTGGACGCAGGAAGCATCCACATCCGCAGCCGCAGCGCCGGCCAGCGCGTGGTGATTGAAGTTGAGGACGATGGAGTCGGCATGTCCGCGGCCAGCACGTCTACAGGAACCGGCATCGGCATTTTGAATGTCACCGAACGGCTGCAAGTAGTGTATGGCGACGCAGCCGAGATCACGCTCGAGAGCCAGCCCGGACGCGGGACGCTGGTGCGGCTGGTGCTGCCGGTGCTGCAGGCCGAGGAAATGAGTGGCTCCGTCGCGGGGGCGATTTACGAAGAGCGCTCCAGCACTTCCCGGTAATACCGCTCATACATAGGGATGATCTTGCTGGAGCAGAACCGCGCCTGGGCACTGGCGCGCGCCGCTTTTCCCATCTGCTGCAATTTGTCTTCGTCGGACAAGAGCTCGATGGCATAGTTGGCCATCGCGTCTATATCTCCAACCTCGGCGAGAAAACCGGTCTTGCCATGGTCAATCACTTCCGGCACTCCGCCCTTGTTGGTGGCGATGGGCACCACCTCGCACGCCATAGCTTCGAGCGCCGCCAGGCCGAAGGACTCCAGTTCGCTCGGCAGCAACATGACATCCGCCAAGGGAAGCTTCTCATGAATGCCGTCCTGCTTGCCCAGGAACTCCACTTTGTTGTGAATTCCCTTATTGACCGCCAGCCACTCGGCCCGCGAACGCTCCGGCCCATCGCCGATCAGCACCAGCCGCGACGGTATCTTCTTCTGCACGCGATCGAAGATCTCGATGACATCGGTAAGACGCTTCACCGGACGAAAATTCGACAGGTGCACCAGAATTTTCTCGTTGGGCTTGGCATATTCCGCGCGATGCTGCATTACCTTCGGCGTACGGTGATAGAGATCGCAGTTCACGAAGTTGGGAATCACTGCGATCGGAGTGCGCACGTTGAAGACCTCGATGGTGCGCTCCTTTAGATACTCGGAAATCGAAGTAACTCCATCGCTCTGGTCGATGGAGAAGCGGGTGATGGGCAGATACGACGGATCGGACCCGACCAGCGTGATATCGGTGCCGTGCAACGTGGTCACGTAGGGCAACCGCCGAGGCTTTCGGGCGTGATCGCAAGCGAGCATCTGCCGAGCGAGCATCGCGCTCACGGAATGTGGGATGGCGTAGTGCACATGCAGTAAGTCGAGATCGTAGATCTCCGCAACCTCCGCCATGCGCGTGGCCAGCGCCAAGTCATAGGGCGGGTACTCAAACAGCGGATAACGCGAGACTTCTACTTCGTGATAGTGGATGTTGGGCAGCGGCTCGGTCAGTCGGATGGGCTGGGAATACGAGATGAAATGCACCTCGTGACCGCGCTCCGCCAATTCCAGTCCCAACTCGGTCGCGACAACACCACTGCCGCCGTACGTGGGATAGCAAGTGATCCCGATCTTCATCGTTGGTTTGTCTGTCATGGCTCGCGCTCAGGATTGGATGGGAATTCGGGAGAAGAGATTCAGCGGTACTTCCCACGGTTGGGTCAGCGTGGCTCAAAGAGGTGGAAGGCCCAACGACCGCAAACGGTGAAGCAATAGTCTTCGGTCGATGTAGACGTTATTCGTCAAGAGCTGCTGAAAAATCGCTCGGAGATCGGCCAGGTAACCGTGCCGATAGAGCGCTTCGAGCAGACCCACGCTGCCGCGAACTTCCAGTCCCTGCTCCCGGGCCAGTTTCCGCGCATTGAAGTCATCGAGCAGCACGGCATCCGCAAGGATCGCTTTGCCGAGAAGAATCGTGCTGATCTCTCCAGCACCAAGCGAAAATCTCTGCTGGAGTGCCAATAGATCCCCTTCATTCTGGAGTGGCTTCACCTCGATCCCAATCCGCTTCGGCAACTTCGGACGCTCCCGGCAGGCCTGCGCCAGCTACGACGACTTCGCGATGCACTTCGGGAGAAATGTAAAGTCGTGGATAAAGCCGATGCAGCAGATCGAAGCAGTTAAGCTTAGCGAAAATAATCAGCGGGGATGAATCCGCAACGGCTGTCACATGCGGGCCGGTCCGTGGACCGGCGCTCTTCTTCAAGATCTTCCAAGCTGTAGCGCAGTGGAGGAACGCCGTGCTTCGCAGAAAAATCCATGAAGGCTGCCAAGGGTGTCTGGCACAACTCAGCGGCACGCCCTAAAGAAACCCGGTCTTCCCGATAGAGTTCGAGAGCCAGCAGTAGAGCCGCTTCTTGGGAAACGTCGGTGTCTTCGAGGTTAGCGGCCTTTAGGAGCGCCCCAGGCAGTTCCACATGAACGGTTTCCATGCCTCAAACTTACCGGATTCGCAACTCTTTGTCATGCGATTTGAGGTCGCAGCGACTATCGCGACGGACTTTGGTCTTGGGGAACTACGCTTTTTCGAGGTTGAGCGCGCGGCGGAACGACCCCTTGTCGTTCTTGATCTTTTCTTGCAGCAGCATGATGGCATAGATCAACTGCTCGGGACGCGGCGGGCATCCGGGCACGTAGACATCGACCGGAATCCACTGATTCACGCCCTGCACCAGCGCGTAGTTATTGAACACGCCGCCCGAGGTCGCGCACGCCCCCATGGAGATGACCCACTTCGGTTCCGGCATCTGCATGTAGAGTTCGCGGATGATCGGGGCCATCTTCTGCGAGACGCGTCCGGCAATGATCATGAGATCGGACTGCCGGGGAGATGGACGAAAGACTTCCGCGCCGAAACGCGCGATGTCAAAGCGCGAGGCGCCCATGGACATCATCTCAATAGCGCAGCACGCCAAGCCGAAGGTCATTGGCCAAATGGAGTTCTTGCGTACCCAGTTGACGACAGCATCCAGCGAAGCCATCACAACGCCCTCGTGCTGCTGTTCACCGAACGTGGCGCGCAGAACCTGTCTTTGGCCCTGGTTCAAACCAGCCAGGTTGTCGAAGCGCTCACTGCCGGGCTCGGGGTTCTCGAAATGGGATGGACGGTAGTCAGAACTCATCGTTATGTATTATACCCACTTCAGTTGGATGCGCTGTCGCCCCGGCTGGACGCAAGGCTAAACCGGTTGAAGGTGCTTTTCCGCTCACCAAGAGACGCCCACGCCGTCTCTTAGACAGCCGTGGGACAACGGATTTCGCACCTATCGCTTCCGCCGCAGCATCCAAGCTTAGAAGCCGGTATTGGTGGCACGGGCCGCCGGGAGTGCATGATATACTGCGGTTATTCTCACACCGGTGCGCTCCTTGAAATCGATCCCCGGCCAGCCGAAGGAACCATAGATGGCACGTAGTAGTTCACGCCGCTCCGCCGTACTTGTCCTCTTCGTTATTCTTGCGTGCGGTTGCGTTGGCATGTTGTTCGGCCAGCGTCTCACCTCCAACACGAGTTCCAGCGATGGTGACATCCGCGAAAGTATACGCAGCTTCGCCGATGTTTACGACGTGGTTCAGCAGAACTACGCTGAGCCGGTCAGTCCTGACAAAGCCATTTATAACGGAGCGATTCCGGGTATGTTGCGGGTGCTTGATCCGCACTCCAACTTCTTCGATCCCAAGGCCTATGCGGCCCTGCGCGAGGAGCAGCGCGGCAAATATTACGGCGTGGGCATGCAGGTTGGGCCTCGCAATAACAAAGTCATCGTGATCGCGCCCTTTGCCGGCGCTCCCGCGTATCGAGCGGGTATTCGTCCTGGCGACGTCATCATCGCCGTGGACGGCAAGCC
Organism: uncultured Acidobacteriaceae bacterium; assembly: GCA_963791975.1. Lineage (GTDB taxonomy): Bacteria > Acidobacteriota > Terriglobia > Terriglobales > Acidobacteriaceae > Bog-257. The sequence continues at coordinate 1,105,786 of CAWBUJ010000003.1, forward strand.
CACCGACAACATGAGCACCAGCGATGTTGCCGAATTGCTGAAAGGTCCCAAGGGGACAACGGTCAAGATCACCATGCTGCGGGAAGGCAGCGATAAGCCGCTCGACTTCACCGTCGTTCGCGATGAGATTCCCCGTTACAGCGTGGACGTACATTTCATGATTCGTCCCGGGATCGGTTACGTCCATATCTCCGGGTTCCAGGAGACAACCGAACATGAGTTGCGGCAGGCGCTGGACGAGATGGGCGACCTCCACGGTCTGATCCTCGACCTGAGGCAGAATCCCGGCGGCTTGCTCAGTGAAGGCGTGGGTGTTGCCGACCAGTTCCTCAAGAAGGGACAGGTCATCGTGTCGCACCACGGAAGGGCCTCGGCAGAGAAAGTCTACAAAGCGGCACACGGCAACGGCGGCAAGGATTATCCGCTGGTTGTACTGGTAAATCGCGGCACGGCTTCGGCGGCTGAGATTGTCGCAGGCGCAATCCAGGACCATGATCGCGGCCTGATCGCGGGCGAAACCACCTTCGGCAAAGGCCTGGTGCAGACCGTATATCCGCTGTCGGAGAACACCGGGCTGGCTCTCACTACCGCCAAGTACTATACCCCGAGCGGCCGCCTCATTCAGCGCGATTGGAGCAATATCTCGCTCTACGACTACTATTACAATGACCGCGCGAATGGCGATGCCAGCAACGCCAATCGCGAAGTCAAAATGACTGACAGCGGCCGGACAGTGTACGGCGGCGGGGGAATCACGCCCGACGTGAAGATCGCTTCCACAAAGACCAACAAGTTTCAGGACCTGCTGCTGGAGAAGTACGCTTTCTTCAATTTCGCCAAGCACTACGTCATCAACCACAGCGTGAACAAGCAGTTCGAAGTGGATGATGCGGTCATGCAGGAGTTCCGCAAGTTCCTCGACGACCAGAAAATTCCATTTACGGAAGCCGATCTGGCCGAGAACAACGATTGGATCCGCACCGACATCAAGGCCGAGCTGTTCACTAACGAATTCGGCCAGCAGGAAGGCCTGCGGGTCCACGCTGAGGGCGATCCTGAGGTGCAAAAGGCGCTCGACTTGCTGCCTCAGGCAAAGCAGTTGGCAGAAAATGCAAGGAAGATTATTGCGCAACGCAACAACGCCCGCCTGACCGCGCAGCAGGGCGACGTTCCCGAGCCGCAGTCGGTAAAACGGTAGCTACAGACCCGAAGAAGAACCCCAGAGGCCCGCGAGAGCGGGCTTCTACCGTTCTTGCAGTGTTTTCGCCAAGCGGCCCATCGGCGGAGCGGCACCTCACCGGCACACACAAGCGGCGACGCTCGGCTCTGCGCCGCCCCGCTCGATCCAGGCTCTGCTATACCATCGCGGTGGCGAATCGGGCTGAAGAGAAGCTCATGACCTCCGGCCCCACAAGCCGCTCGAAGTCGTCATACGCCATCCTGATCAACTCATAGTGCGAACCTGCGTTAAAAGCAATCTCCCTGTCTTCTGTCAGGGTTTCGTCCACATACACGGGAATCCCATAGAGATTACCGAATGGCGGCATGGCTCCGGTCTCGCAATCGGGAAAATGCTGCTTGAATTCCCGTTCGCTGGCCAGCTCGGCGTCCCTTACTCCGGTCGCCCGCTTCAGCGCTATCAGGTCGACCTGGTAGGACGCCGGAAGAACGGCCATAGCCAGCGCCCCATCCAGCTTGACAATCACGCTCTTGGCCACCTCCCGGCCGGAAATGTGAGCAACGGCGGCGATCCCCTGTGCCGTGTATGCCTTGGAATGGGAGATGATGACGTACTTCACAGCGTTCGCGTCCAGGAACTCCTTAACTTTCGTGAGATGCATGTTGGCCTCCTGCGAAACGGCCACGGGCAGACGCCCGGAAGGGTCGATTAAGCTATCCAAATGAACTTGTACTGTGCGTGTTGGCTGAGTCCGCGAAGCGTTCGCGGACTCGTTCAAGGAAATTTCTTCACCATGCGGGCTACCTCCTGGCGCTCGGGCGACCCTTATTAAGCTCAGTGTAGTCAGGCTGAAAAACTGTGCAAGCACAGCCGTCACATGGTGAGGTGATAGCCCAAAATGAAACGGACTGCCCTCCTTAGCCCCAAGTCCGCCAATTAGCGAGGGCTTGCCTATAATCGTCTCCATGCCATTTAAGCGAGCGCCACGTGTGTATGACGAAGATGCGCTATACGAATACGCGATCGCCGCCCTGGGGCGGCAGATGCGTACGGTGGCCGAGATCAAGCGGCTAATGCGCAGGCGGGTTGGCGATCAACCCCACGGCGATCTGCTGATCGAGGTGGTGGTCGCGCGCTTGAAGATGCATCGCTACCTGAACGATACCAACTACGCCGAGAGCTATACGCGCTTTCGTAAAGAGAACGAAAAGTTTGGACGGATGCGCGTGGTGCAGGACCTTAAGTTAAAAGGCGTGCATGGCGACATCATAGAGAGTGTGGTCGGCGCAGCCTACAGCGAGGTGAACGAAGAGCAGTTGGCGCGCGAGTTTCTGCAACGCAAACGCGTGGTCAAGCCCGCCGGGCAGAAACAGGCAGCAAGGGTGTTTCGCATGCTGGTGCGCGCCGGTTTCGCCAGCCGTGTAATCTTCCCTATTTTAAAAAAATGGGATGTCGACGACGAAACGCTCCTGGCGCTGGAGAGCGAGGCTAGTAGCCAGTAACCGGTTGTTCGATTGCTGGTTATCGCTGACGAGTTCCTGAAGCGCGGGATAGGTACCGGCATCAGTTCTGGGGACGTCATCACGGGCGAAGTGAAGTCACTGCTGCGGTGAAACGACGTCAGAGAACCTCGCTTGAAGACTGACAACTGAAAACTATCTATGGCCAAAAAGCTAGACCATACCGCCGCTTGCGAGCACCTGTCGCGAGTTGACCGCAAGCTGGCGCGCATTATTGCGCGCTCCGGCCCTTGCCATTGGCAGCCGGAGACTACCCAGAGCATCTTCGAGGCGCTGCTGGAGTCCATCATCTATCAGCAGCTCAACGGAAAAGTTGCGGCCATCATCACCGCCCGGGTGAAGGCGCTGTTTCCCCAGAACAACCGGCGCATCCGCACCCGTCGAGGACTAGTGAATGGGTTTCCTTCGCCAGAGCAGATTCTGGCGGCGCCGGAGGAATTGCTGCGCTCGGCGGGGCTATCTCGCGCCAAAATGCTGGCGATCCGCGACCTGGCGGCCAAGACACTGGATGGGACGGTTCCCACGGTGAAGCAAGCGCACCGCATGAACGACGAAGAATTGGTGGAGCGCCTCGACAGCGTTCGCGGTGTCGGGCGCTGGACGGTCGAGATGCTGCTGATCTTCCGCCTCGGGCGTCCTGATGTTCTGGCCGTGGACGACTACGGCATCCGCAAGGGTTTTGCCAAGATGCACAAGCTCGCGGAATTGCCCAAACCGAAGGAACTGCTGACTTATGGCGAACGTTGGCGCCCGTATCGCAGCATCGCCAGTTGGTACATGTGGCGGGCCGCCGAAATGAAGGACCTGCCGATGGCCGGAGAGCAGGCCAAGAATACCTCCCTGCGGGCGAAGACGTCTGCTATCCAAAGAGCCAGGAAGCCGTCCCGAGGACGTGCAAGAACAGACTGAAGAGGAGCTAGATGAAACGAGTCATAGGACTAGGCGGGATTTTCTTCAAAGCAAAGGATCCGAAAGCGCTTTACGACTGGTACCGCAAGCACCTTGGAATCGAGAGCGCCCCCGACGGCTCCGGCGCCATGTGGCGAGACGCCGATCACCCCGAAATTCCGGGCTGCAACGTATTCGCCATATTCCCAGTCGACACCAGTTACTTCGCTCCCAGTCAATCCACGTTCATGATCAACTTCCGGGTAGAAAATCTCGACGGCTTGCTGAAAGCGCTGCGTGAGGAAGGGGTGGAGGCCGATTCCAATGTCGGAGAATACGACTACGGCAAGTTCGGCTGGATCATGGATCCCGAGGGCAACCGGATCGAACTGTGGGAGCCGAAATAGCTGAATCGTGAGCCTGGCGAGGCGACTTGCCTACTCCGACCAGCGCTTGAATACCAGGCAGCCGTTGGTTCCGCCAAAACCGAACGAATTTGAGATGGCGTAGTCCATCGTGACCTTGCGAGGGGCGTTAGGCACGAAATCGAGATCGCAGCCCTCGCTGGGGTGGTCAAGATTCATGGTCGGAGGCACGATCTGGTCGCGCAGTGCCAACACCGTGATTGCCGCCTCCAACCCACCCGCGCCGCCGAGCAGATGACCGGTCATCGACTTTGTCGAGCTGACCAGAATCTTATAGGCGTGCTCGCCGAAGGCACGCTTGATGGCGGTGGCTTCCAGTTCGTCGCCCAAAGGGGTTGAGGTGCCGTGCGCGTTGACGTATCCGATCTGCTCCGGCTTCAGGCCGGCGTCGCGCATGGCATTGCGCATCACGCGGAAGCCACCTTCCCCCTCCGGTGCGGGTTGGGTGATGTGGTTCGCGTCGGCGCTCATGCCGTATCCGACCACCTCGGCAATGATTTTGGCGCCGCGGTTGCGAGCAAACTCCAGTTCCTCGAGGAGCAAAATTCCCGCACCTTCGCCGATGATGAAGCCATCGCGGTCCTTGTCCCACGGGCGACTGGCGTGGTGAGGATCGTCATTACGCGTGGAGAGTGCGCGCATGGCCGCAAATCCACCCACGCCCATCGGAGTGATGGCAGCTTCGGATCCACCGGCAATCATCACGTCGGCGTCGCCATACTTGATGACTCGTGCGGCGTCGCCAATCGAGTGCGCGCTGGTGGTGCAGGCGGTGCAGGTGGCCTCGTTGGGGCCCTTGGCATGATGGCGAATGCTGACCTGCCCGGCGGCCAGATTCACGATGGCGGCCGGAATAAAGAAAGGCGATATCTTCCGCGGACCGCCGTTCAGCAGGTTGGAGTGCTCGCGCTCGATGATGTCGAAACCGCCGATGCCGGAGCCGATGTTGACTCCGGTGCGCTCGGCCTGGTCTTCGTTCTCCACCTTGTAATTGGCCATTTGCAGAGCTTCGTCGGCAGCGGCGACGGCCAAATGAATAAAGCGCGCCATTTTGCGCGCTTCCTTCTTGTCGATGAAGTTCAGCGGATCGAAGTTCTTTACCTCGGCCGCGATCTGGCAGGCGAACAGTGATACGTCGAAGCTGGCAATACGCTCAACGCCGCTCTTTCCAGCGAGTAGCGCCTGCCACGTGTCGGCCACATTATTGCCGACAGCGCAGATGGTCCCAATTCCAGTCACCACCACGCGACGCTGCAAACTACTTCGTTCCTTTCGCGTGCGCGTTGATGTAATCCACCGCGTCCTTGACGGTCCGGATCTTCTCCGCATCCTCGTCCGGAATCTCAATTTCGAAGGCCTCTTCGAAGGCCATCACCAACTCGACGGTGTCGAGCGAATCGGCGCCAAGGTCATCCACGAAGGATGCGTTGGGCGTTACCTCGCCCTCATCCACGCCCAGTTGTTCCACAATGATCTGCTTTACCCGTTCCTCTACCGATGCCATGAGATCAGCAATCTCCTTTCGCCCCGCTCCAGCCCGGCGAAAAAGCGGTTGGTTACGCCGTGCTGCATACCGAGGTCCTACTTCTTGGCCTTGGCGTGCTGCTCAATGTAGGTTACGGCGTCTTGCACAGTGCGGATCTTCTCCGCGTCCTCGTCCGGGATTTCGATCTCGAAGGCTTCTTCGAAAGCCATGACCAGCTCGACCGTATCGAGCGAGTCGGCCCCAAGATCGTCAACGAAGGAAGCGCTGGGCGTCACCTCCGCATCATCCACTCCCAATTGCTCAACGATGATCTGCTTAACCCGTTCTTCAGTCGAAGCCATCGATTTCTCCTGTCGCGCCGGGACATCTGTCACGGCGGGCAAACTCGTAAGTGTAATTGCTGAGATGAAACCGCGTAAACAGCGCCGAGGCTCTCCGGACGGCAGAAGACAGAAGCGAGAGTCCTCCGTGCCCGTCGAGACGGGCCCGATTCATCCTACCCGTTTAAGTTTGCAGCGGTCAACGCGTCAAATTGCCGAGCTCTCCAAAAATCGCAGGAACGCACACTGGCCCGTTCCAGTCGCCAAGCCTGCGCCTTATCCCAGTCGGTAGAAACTCAACGATGCATCCCCCTGGTCCAACCGGCGGTAGCGCAGCAACGCTCCAAAACGCTCGTCGGGATCGAACTTTTTCTCATGTTCCGCGATGACCACGGTTGTGGGACGCAACAGACTCGACCGCGACAGGTACCCGAGCGTGCGCTCGTAGCTGCCGCGCATCCGGTAGGGCGGATCCAGAAACACGTAGTCGCAGACCACCCCGGTGCTGTCCAGCAGCGGCAGGGCCTGCGCTACTTCGCGCTCGTGCAATTCGTAGCCGTCGGATATGCCTAGCGATGTCAGGTTATCGCGCAGCAGCCGTGCGTGCTTCTTGGCAGACTCTACAAAATATACCTGCCTAGCTCCGCGGCTGAGCGCCTCGATGCCGACGGCACCGGTACCGGCGTAAAGATCAAGCCATACGCTGTCCTCAAGATTGCGAGAGGCCGCTAGAATATCAAACAGCGTCTCTCGCAGCCGGTCGCTGGTGGGACGCAGATCAAGTCCCGGCAGCGAGTGCAGGGGACGACTCCGGTACTGTCCGGCGATAACCCGCATCGTCCCAGTTTCAAGTTTCAGGATTCGAGTTGCAAGTATTCATTTCGCTCAGGACATCTCCCTCGTGGTTTCCGCAGCTCAATATCGGTCACTCGCAACTGCAATTTCAGGCGTTCTCCGCGATAGAATGAAATGGATGAGAAGTTGGTCGTTTCCCGCCGGACACTTATTTGGGGTGGATATACGCATCCACCTGACATTTGTGTTTCTGCTGGCGTTCGTCTGGTTTACGCAGTCGGTGACCATGGGTACCACAGGAGCAGTGCGGGGCATGGCCCTGGTGGCCATCATCTTCGCCTGCGTCGTGCTCCACGAACTGGGACACGCGGTAGTGGCCCGCCACAACGGCGTCGCCGTGCGTTCCATCATTCTGCTGCCTATTGGCGGAGTGACCCTGATGGAGGACACCAGCCTGCGCCGCTCCGACTCGGCCCGCGACATCCGCATATCGGCCGCCGGGCCGATCGTTAATCTTGCCCTTGCTGCCCTCTCCGGCGCGTTCATCCTGGCGTTTATGCCGCAGGTCAAGCTGTGGAGCCAGCCTTTCGTGCACGCCGGCAACCTGCCTCGAGCGTTGTTCTGGGGAAATGTATTTCTCGGCGGTTTCAACCTTTTACCCGCTTATCCCATGGACGGCGGACGCATCCTGCGTGCCGTCCTCGCCGAGCGTATGGACTACGTCCACGCCACGCGCCGGGCGGTCGCTATCGGACAGGGCTTCGCCATGCTGTTCATCTTCCTGGGAGCGGTATGGAACGCATGGCTGATGCTGATCGGCTTCTTTCTGTTCGTCGGCGCCCAGCTTGAGGACCGCTCTGTGGTCTTCCAGTCGGTGTTGGAGAGCGTGCGCATGGAAGATGTGATGCTGACCGGCTTCTCTACGCTGTCGCCCGCCGACACCCTGGAAGACGCGCTGCATAAGGCCGTGCACACTTTGCAGGACGATTTCCCCGTGGTTCGGGGCTGTGACATGGTGGGCGTCATCAGCAAGCAGCGGATCGTGCAAGCCCTCCGGGTTGAGGGCAATGGTTACGTGCAATCGGCCATGGTGCGAGCGTTTGAAATAGCCCAGAGCACGGACTCGCTGGCCTCGGCCTTCCGTAAACTGGGTGGCCACGGACTGGGCATGATTCCGGTCGTAGATCAGCAAATGCTGGTAGGCATCGTCACCATGCAGAACCTGATGCACAGCATGGCCTTGCTGGCGGAGACGCGCCGGCTAAGAAAGCAGCAGGAGAATGGATAGAGGACGGAAATTTGTAGTTGCGATCTCGTTTTCTACTGTATTCGCCAATTCAGTTTTGTGGGTGATTCGTTGATTCCGCCCGGGTAGGTTTGTGCTTCAAGCGAGAATTCCACTTCCCGTGTGAAGGGCGACGGCGACAGCACATTCGCTCCTTCCTGCACCTGCAAACGGATCGTCTGGCCCTTCGGCCCAATACGCTGCGGAAATTCGACGCTTTCTTCCGAACCACAGCACAGGTACAGAGACAACAGGTCGCAGAACTGCAGCACGTCAGTCCAGTACTCCACTTCGGTTGCGCTGCGTCGCTGTTGTCTCAGCAGTCGCCCGTAGCGATTCTCTTCTTCTGCGATGAACTCGCGCACCCGGTTGGAGTCGTCTTTTGAGTACGTTCCTGTGCCGACACCGAAATGCCCTATTCGCTGAAAATGCCCGCTGACAATAAGGCCGGCGATGGGGGCGGCGGCCTCAGCTGTCTCGACGGAGACGCACCACGCGCGAAGAAAGTCTTCTGCCCTGATCTCCAGAAACGACCGCGGCCTGCCTTCATCGCTTAGCGCGATATTGGTTGCGGAATAGCGGGCGGGAGTGGCGTTCAGACGCTTACGGCCACTGTCGAAGTCCGCCCAGCCCTCATCGTGCAGACCGATTCCTCGCACGATGTCGTCATCCACTGGAGGCGCACCTGCAATTGCGAGCCGCTCGACAATCTGTCCCGAGAGCCGCGCGTGATCCGGTTGGCGCACCAGTCGGTACATTGTGGAAAGCGTCTTTTGCACGCGTGCAATTGCTTCCCATGCCGGCACAAACACGTCCTTAGGACGCTCGAAAGGGCGTTCGGGACGAAGGACCATGCTCTACCTTCGCCTGGCAGCGCGGGCGCGACTGGCAGATGCGGCGCGGAGAGGGCCGGTGCCGGTCGGTGGTTTGTGATCGCCTTCCACCAACTGTTTCAGAACGGTAGCATTGTTATATTCTTCGTTTCTGGACGCGAACAGCAGCGTGAGGCGGCGCCTCTGTTCCTTGAACTCGTAAAGCTTTTGCAATGCATCGTGGGCCGTCGGGTTGGAGAGCTCCTTCAGGTACCGTTCGCGAAATTTACTCCACTGTTGTGGATGGGCATGAAACCATTTGCGCAGCTCGTCGGAGGGAGCGAGGTCCTTCAGCCATGCATCCAGCGCCGCGTCTTCCTTCTTCAATCCTCGCGGCCAAAGCCGGTCCACCAGCACGCGCGTCCCGTCTTTCGGCGACGGCTCGGCATAAACGCGTTTGAGAGCTACCGTCATGCGAGGGTATTCTAACTCTGGAACGCCGAAAATGCTGGACGAAAGCGGGATTGAGGCTACCCTTTCGTCGCGGCTGGGTCGGCATTCATCCTTCGAGGTAAAGTTCTGGAAATTAAGGTAAGAATCTTGACGCAAACATATCCGCGATTGTGGTTCCTGTCTGCCCTTATTCTGATCGCCGTCGCCCTCTTCGTGGCCTGTAACGCCGAGCCCCGAAAGACCGACGCCGAATTGGGGCTCAACCCTGAGCAAGCCTTTGGACGCCGCGTTTACGATTCGCGCTGTGCCGAATGTCACTATGCCTACAGTAAACGCGGCCTTCGCGGTCCCAGCCTGGCCGGGCTCTTCAAACAGCCGTACATGAAGAATGGCATGCCGGCCAACGACGATCGGGTGACCGACATCATCCTGCTGGGCCGCGCCAAGATGCCCGCCTTCCAGCAGAAGCTGACGCCGGAGCAGTTGCAGGCGCTGATGGCGTATTTGCATACGCTGTGAGGCTTTTTCGCTTTTCGCCGCTCGCTCTTCGCGAGAGTGGTTCCCCATCGGAGGCGGACTTGCAGCCCATTCGGGACGGGCTGTGCGGGCCGACTGAAGCGAATCGTAAAAGGCGAGCAGCGCCCCCTTCACGGGCAGCTTGTACAATAGAAGGTTCACATGGCCACGGCTCCTGAGCTCATTCAGATCGACCTCGTTCCCCATCGCCCGGCCCCCAAACCGAATTGGTTGAAGGCGCGGGCGCCCATGGGCGAGAACTATCACAATCTGAAGACGCTGGCGCGCAAGTTGGAGCTGCATACCGTTTGCGAGTCTGCGCATTGCCCCAACATTGGCGAGTGCTGGAACCATCGCACCGCGACGTTCATGCTGCTGGGTAACCTGTGCACCCGGCGTTGCGGATTTTGCGCCGTGCCCAAGGGGCGTCCGCAACCGATTGATTACGATGAGCCCCGCCGCGTCGCTGAAGCTGTGGAAAAGTTGGCGCTGAAGTTTGCCGTAGTGACCAGCGTCAATCGGGACGACGACAACGTTGGCGGCGCGCGTGTGTTCGCCAACACCATCGGCGAGATTCGCCGGCGCATGCCGGATTGCCGCGTCGAGGTGCTGATCCCCGATTTTCAAGGACTGGAAGAGCCGCTACGCATCGTAATGGACGCCCGGCCGGACATCCTGAACCACAACACCGAGACGGTGCCGCGGCTCTACCGCGTGGCCCGCTCAGGCGCGCGCTATGAGCGCACCCTGCGCCTGCTGGAACGCGCCAAAGAGATGGACCCGACGATTCCGACCAAGACCGGCGTCATGGTCGGCTTGGGCGAGAGCACGGATGAGTTGCTCGGAGTTTTCCGCGATCTGGCGGCGCGCAAGGTGAACATCCTCACCATCGGCCAGTATCTGCGGCCCTCGAAGGACCACCTCCCGGTCGCGCGGCTATATACGCCCGACGAGTTCCGCTTCCTCAAAGAGGAGTCGCTGAGCATGGGCTTCCGCCATGTGGAGTCCGGCCCACTGGTGCGCTCCAGCTACCACGCTCACGAACAGGCCGATGCGGGCACGAGCATCGTCTAGATCATGATTGGCTCGGAGAAGTTTTCGAAACCCTTCGATAGTGAGTCCCGCGTCGCGATGAATGCCGCGCCATGGTAGGAACATTCTCAGGGTTACGTCATGCGATTCATGCCACTCCCTATTTCGAGCGCCCGAAAAGAACGCTGCCAGAATCATCCCACCACGAAATTCTTCATTCTGCGCAGCAGCGATTCCGGCGCCTGGACATCGAGATCAACGTAGCCGTCGCGATACTCGCGCGCATACACCAGCGCCTTGGCATCCAGCGTAGCCAGATCCTTGCCTTCCGACTGCGGCACGCGTAGATGCACCCGCCGCAAGGGATCTTCGGTGATCTGAACGTCGATCTGCTCCAGCAGCTTGTCCAGGCCAACGCCCTTTGCAGCCGAGACATGAATCACGCTGTCGGTATCACGCAAGCTCTCTCGTTTCTTTTCCGGCAGCAGGTCGACCTTGTTCATCACGTAGAGTCTCGGCTTGTCCTGCACCTCGAGCTCGCGCAGCACCTCTTCCACCTGGATCCGCTGATCGTCCGCGGTCGGACTGGTAACATCGGCCACGTGCAACAGCAGCGAAGCCCGCTGCACCTCCTCCAGCGTGGCCCGGAAGGCCGAAACCAGCGTATGAGGCAGGTTGCGGATGAATCCGACCGTGTCCGACAACAGCACCTGGCGGCGCGACGGAAGCGTCACGCTACGAAGCGTCGGATCGAGCGTGGCAAACATCCTCGCACTCTCCAGCACCCCGGCATTGGTAAGTGCGTTGAACAATGTGGACTTACCGGCATTGGTGTAGCCGACCAGGGCAACTGTGGCGATGGGCGCCGATTCGCGCCGTTGCCGCTGCTGGCCTCGAATCCGGCGGACATTTTCCAGTTGCTCCTTCACGTGGCGGATGCGCCGGTAGATTTTGCGGCGATCGGTTTCGAGCTGGGTCTCACCCGGACCGCGCGTGCCGATGCCGCCGCCCAGCTGTGACATCTCTACTCCGCGTCCCGTCAGTCGCGGTAGCAGGTATTGCAATTGAGCCAGCTCCACCTGGAGTTGGCCCTCGCGAGTGCGCGCATGGCGCGCGAAGATATCGAGAATAAGCTGCGTGCGATCGATAACTCGCACGCCGAGATCACGCTCCAGGTTGCGCTGCTGCGAAGGCGTGAGCTCATGATCGAAGATCACCACCTCGGGACCACTGGCGGCCACCGCACCCTTCAGCTCCTCCAGCTTTCCGCTGCCGATAAGCGTGGCTGGGTTGGGTTTCTGCAGCCGTTGCAGAAACTCGGCCATTACGCTGCCACCCGCGCTGACCGCCAACTCGCGCAGCTCGGCCATGGATTCTTCCGCCGAGAACTCGCGACGCTCTTCCATTTGAGAGTAGAGATGGGACGACGCAGCGCTGCGCGCTGCCTGCGCGCTGGGGGGAACTCTCCCTAAACCGGCCTGCCGTCCGCTCGAACCCGGGAGCGCGCCTGAGTCTGAATGCTGGCTGGCTTTGGTTCGACTTTGCTCTTGCCTCGCTGGCCGCGACGGGAGGTCCACTCCCACGAGCAATACACGCTCGGCCTCGCTCCGGCCGGTCGTGAGGGACCGGCCGTTCACCTTGGATTTCATTCCGCGGAAGCGAGAGATAGATTAGTCCTCGGAGGTCACGTTCGAACCCTCAGTGGGTCCCGGGTGCGCAGGTTCAGCCGCTGAGCGGTGCTCAAAGTGCCGTTCCGGATGAAGGGAACGTCCCATCACCACGGTGGAAATCGCATGCTTGAAGATCAACTGCTCCTGGTTGTTCGTTTCTAGAACCACTGAATACTTGTCAAAGGAACGAATTCTTCCCGTCAATTTCACCCCGCTGAGCAGATATAGCGTGATGACGCATTTGTCTTTGCGGGCGGTGTTCAAGAACGAATCTTGTATGTTCTGTGCGGGCTTGAGTTCCATAGGTCCTCCCCGGCAAACGTGCAAAAATATTCCAGCCGAAAGTAGATCGATCCCTATCAACCAGGGGACTGGAAACGATGCCGAACCGCCGCCGGTCTAGTAAAATGCCGACTCCAAGTGCGGAACCAAAGTGTTGCTCCTTAACGATAAGGCGACGGAGCCGTAATTTCAACTAAAACAAGCACATGGGCCTGTGATGTAAAATTCGCCCACAGCTTCGATATTGAAGCCCTGCACCACGAAGGCTGTTCAAAATATACACTTTGGAGGCCGACTTCTGTGCCACTAATAGGTTTGATTGCGGCGCCGCAAATCGATTTCCCCGGCGGTGAAGTCGCCATTCTTATGGTTCTCCGTTGGATACATCTCGTAGCCGGCATCACCTGGGTCGGACTGCTCTACTTTTTCACTCTGGTCAACATGCCGTTCCTGCAGGACCTGGATGCCAAGACTCGTGGAGTTGTTGTTCCCAAGCTAATGCCGCGCGCTTTGTGGTGGTTCCGCTGGAGCGCTCTCGTGACCGTATTGGCGGGTATCGCTTACTGGATGCACGTTGTGGCCACCGACGCCCGTTCCGCCAGCGTGGCCGGGGAAGTGGCTTCACCGGGCCGGATGTTCGGTAGCTTTTTTGTGTTGTGGACGCTGGCATTCGCAATTCAAATGGGCGTCTTAATGTCGCCGCTGGAGGCTCTCCGCAAAGGCGCGATCTTAGGGGTGATTGTGGCGGTCGCTGTCGTTGTGGCCGCCTATGTGTTCCTGGTCATCAACCAGACGGGCTGGGAGAGCAGCCGTGCGCTCGCCATCGGTATTGGCGGAGGCCTGGGCTGGTTCATGCTCTTGAGCGTATGGGGTATCGTGTGGCGCATGCAGAAGAAAATGATCCGCTGGATCGAGGCCAGCGCCAACCGGGGGATGGCCATGCCGGCCGAAGCGCCGAAGGTCATGCGGCTCAGCATTCTTTGCACCCGCGTGAACTTCGTGCTGTCGTTCCCCATGTTGTTCTTTATGGGGGCTGCCAGCCACTATCCAATGTTTCCCGGGAAGTGAAGCGCCAACACAGAGAATATCGAGACAATTCCTAATGTAGCGGTTTTCAGGTATTGCGTATGGCCAATGCACCGCGTAAGTTAGCGACGCTGGACCATGGGGATTAGAAAGCAATTCGTTCTAGCTGCGTCACTGGCACTAGCGATGGCTGCTCCCGGGCGGCCAGCCATGGGACAAGCCATGCTGCCGGCAACTCCTGAACCTTCGCCTCAGGTGCGAACCTCTGCTCCGGCCCCTGTAACAGCGCGAAACCTGCCTCTGGAGAATCAACCACAATGGCTTTCTTTTTTCATGCCTGAGGTCCCCCCTACGCCTCGCGCGCTGTTCGATTTCAAGGACTCCGACATCAAGTTCGATCTGCAAAGCTTAATGAGCATCCTTCGAGACAGTGAGCACGAAGGCTGGGTATTGGCGGCCTATCCCGACCCTAAAACGAGCAGGCCGCTCATCGGCGCGGGATTCGGTCTCGATGTTATAGCGACGGACCACATCCAGCGGGATCCCCTCAATCCCCATCCTTTCAGCGAACCCTCCAGCGCTCAACTATGGCAGGCAGCCGGGCTCGACACCGAGCGGTTGCAGAACATTCTCGACCAGTTTGACCGCGAGTTGAAGGCATGGAAGAAGTCGAACTTTCGCAGGAAGATCAAAACTCACGCGTTGCCCGCGGAACTGACTGAGCAAGAGGCCACGCAATTATTACGTATCTCCGCGATACAGGCTGTCCACAATGCGCGTGCCTATTGCCGTGACTTCGATCAACTGACCGCACCCCAGCAGATGGCATTAAGCCAGTTGGTATTCCAGATGGGGGTAAACCTGGAGGAGTTTGTGCAATTCCTCGGCGCTCTCAACGACTCCCCCAGTGACGGCGAGGCCGCACCGCCAGACGCTACCGAGCACTGGAAAACTGTGCAAAGCATGCTTGTCCAAAGCGATTGGGCCAGGCGCTATAGCAATCGCGCGGTAACCGTGATCGCCATGTTCAACCCGGAATATGAGAGCGATCCCACAGAAGCCGAGCGTCAGGTGCGGGCTGAGATTCGTCCTCTGGTGGTGCACCGTCGCAAGAAACGGCACGCCCGGTCTGTTCGGGCGTCCAACGAAATGAGGAGCAAGCCAGGAGGGACACTCAGCTTGCAATAGAAGACTCGGCTGAAAGACATTCGCGCGCGCACTACGGTAAAATAACTCTGTAATCCGGCGAGTAGAGTTTGGCGCTAGCGCCCTTAGTCGGTTCGCTGCCCCATCCAGGGGTCGGCCTGCCGCTTCCATCACAAGTTTTACTCCCGATTTCGGCACCGATTCGGTGCCTGCGCCCGTCTGCGGGCGAAGTCTTTGATTCCTTCAGGAGAAAAGAATGGCGAAAGTAGCGAAAACGGCTGACCGCAAAAAGATAATGGACACTACCAAGAGTACCGACTGCCCAAAATGCGGCAAGCCTACCCGCGTTGTAAAACGTGTTAAAGACCGCGAGAAAGATATTCCCGGCGGGATGTACATTTCCTGCTCGGCGTGCGAGTTTTACGAGAAGCTGTAAAATCATCAGGTTTATCCGGAAGAACAAGAGCCGGGCCGCACCCCGCAAAGTGCGGCTTTTCCTTCACAGAAGGCTTTGGCGTTCAGCTTCGATTCGGCTTGCAATATCCTGACGCCACGCGTCATCCCAAACGCCACGCTTCTTCATATAGCGCTCCATGTGGGTTAGCGGATCGCCCGATGACAACGTCTGGGTGTCGCACTCAATCAACGTCGGTCCGGCGCCGTTGCGAGCGCGATGAATCGATTCGTGCACGACGCGCCAGACTGCCACCGCGTCCTTGCCATCCACGACGATGGCGGGAAATCCACAGTCCCGCGCCATAAAGCTGAACTCTTCGAGCGCTGGGGTCCGTTTCTCGGGAGCAAGCTCGAAAGCTGATGCAGGCTTGACATAGATGACGGGAAGCTTATGAATTCCAGCAAATTTCAGCGCCTCGTGCCAGCCCTCAGGCGCAGGAGTCTCCGTCGAGCACAGAGCGACCACTACGTTGCGTTTCTTCTCCAGCCTGTGGGCCAAGGCGAGCCCGGTCCCCAGATGGAAGGGGTCGAAGCCAGCCGTCTGCCCCGCCGCAGGTTCGGTCAAGACGACTGCCTGGCTTGCGTCTCCGGTTGCAGGCCGCGACAGCAGACTCTCCAGCGATAGTCCCCTGGCAACGTGTGCAGCGAAGTTGCGGGCTGACACCACCATCGTATCTTGTGTTTCCAGTTCCACGGTGGCGCCCACGACGACTGCCTCCTGTCCGATGCCAAAATCATATTCGTCAAGGCGCGTCTCTTTGCCGGACTGACGTTGCGCGCGCTCGGCCATCATCCGGCACTTGAGCATGGACGAGTACAACCGGCGCAAAACATCTTGATTCGACGCAGCAGCGCCGTCGCCGTTGGCTGGTTGTGCCGGCTCCGCTGCCGAAGGTTTGGGCCCCGCTGCCGGCTTTCGTTTTCCAGTCCGGCTCTTGGTCCTGGTCACCATTTTTCGTACTCCCGAGGAATCGTCATTCTATCGCACCACAAAATCTCTCAGTTCCCGCGGCGCAACGCAGATTCGCTCAACCGGGTTTTCAACACAAGTGTGCATAAGTTTGTGGAAAACACGCCTGGCGGTCAATTAAGGTCCTCGAAATTCGAAACGTCTAGCACATTGCCCTGAACAAGGTGCGAAGGCAAGACTGAATGACGGTTCACCGCGTATCGAAACTCTTCGCCCCCGTGCTAGTCTGACCGCGTGAGATCGCGGCTCGACAAGTTGCTGCTGCAACGTGGACTGGCTCCCTCGCGCGAACGCGCGCAGGCCCTCATCCTTGCGGGGCGGGTCCTGGTGAATCGGCAGAAAGTCTCCAAGGCCGGTGCCAATGTTGCGGATGATGCCGATCTCCGGATTCTTGGCGACGACCAGCCATTCGTGAGCCGCGGAGGCCTCAAGCTCGCGCGTGCGCTGGAGCACTGGAGGGTCGACGCGCGCGGCAAAGTCTGCATGGACGTCGGCGCTTCGACCGGCGGATTCACCGATTGTCTTCTACAAAGCGGTGCGGCCCGGGTGATCGCGGTGGATACCGGTTACGGACAGATGGATGCCACGTTGCGCAGTGATCCCCGGGTTCGGTTGCTGGAAAAGACCAATGCTCGCTATCTTACCGCCGAGCTCGTCTGGAACGGCCGGGATCCAGAACCGATTGGCCTCGTCGCCATGGATGTTTCCTTCATCTCTGCTACACTCGTTCTCCCAGCGGTGTTGCGATGTGTGCGGGCCATTGTCTCGCCGCAAGGCGTTGACCTGGTGGTGCTGGTGAAACCGCAGTTCGAGGCGGGCCGGGAACAAGTCGGTAAAGGCGGCATCGTGAGGGACCCGAAAGCGCAGCAAATGGCCGTCTCCCGTGTCGCGAAGGCCGTGGACGAGCTGGGCGGCACGGAGATCGAAGTTATCGAGTCTCCGATTCTCGGAGCGGAAGGCAACCGGGAGTTCCTGCTGCACGCCAGCTTCGCACGATGAGGAACGCTGGGTTAGCATCGTTTTTGATCATGTGGACCTGAAAGTCCCAGATCTTAATGAACATGAAGTCAGCCGCCATTATCTCGAAACCGTCGAAATCCAAGCTGGCAACCATCCTCCCCGAGCTGCTCTCCTGGTTTCGCCAGCACGGATACCACCTTTATCTCGACAAGGAAACGGCGCAATACACCGACGGCGAAGAGGCATTATCGCGCGAGGAAATCGGTTTCAAGGGGCCGGATTTCGCACTGGTGCTCGGTGGAGATGGAACTTTGCTGTCCGCCGCCCGGGCCGTGGCGCATGAGGGCATTCCGATTCTGGCCGTGAATCTGGGATCGCTCGGTTTCCTCACGGAAGTGCCCCTGAATGAGATGTACTCGACGCTCGAGGCGGTGGACGCCGGCGACTGCCCCACCGAACAACGCGCTTTGCTGGATTGCAGCCTGATTCGTGACGGCGTCAAAGTGGCGCAGCATTTTGCGCTGAACGATGCGGTAGTGAGCAAGAGCGCGATCGCCCGGCTCTTGGACTTCGATCTCCTCATTGATGGCGTTTTCGTGTTCAACTGCAAGGCTGACGGCGTCATCATCGCCACCCCCACCGGCTCTACCGCATATTCCCTGGCCGCGGGTGGGCCTGTGCTCATGCCTTCGGTCACCTCGTTCGTCGTAACTCCTGTATGTCCTCACTCACTCACCCATCGACCTCTCGTCGTCACCGACAAGGCCACGATCGAATTGTGTGTTGAGACTGGCGGCGAGGACGCCTATCTCAGCATCGATGGCCAGGTTGGCGTGCCAGTTAAGCCGGGCGATCGCGTGACTTGCCATCGAGCAGGGCACACCGTAAAGCTGCTGCGCATGAAAAAGACCTTCTTCGATGTGCTCCGCAACAAGCTTAAGTGGGGACAGCGCTGAGTCTCGATGTGCTGTGACGCAAATCACAAACATTCTGCCAAGCGAGCGGCTATCCTGAACTTCGCTTGTCAACCTGAGGCTTCGCAGCTCTCAGAAATTGCTCTGGCGGCAAACGTGCAGGGTCGGCTTGTTGACTTGCGCTGTTTGCGAAACTGATAATAGAGAGTTTTGGGATACGTTCCGCGCTCATAAGGAGTTGCCTTCGTGGCTTCCACGGCCAGTTCTCTTGATACAAGCTCCGCTCGAGTCGATAAAGGAGTAGCGCCTCTGCGTGCCGGTCAGGGCTACTCTTTTGTGTTGCGCAGGTTGCATTCTTTGTCGGGGATTGTCCCCATCGGCGCGTTTCTGCTCGAGCATTTCATCTCCAACTCGGAAGCGACCAATGGCTTTCAGGCCTACAACGACCAGGTGAAGTTCCTGACCAGCCTGCCTTTCGTGCATGTGATGGAATGGGTCTTCATTTTCATCCCCATCCTCTATCACGCGCTGTATGGGATTTACATCTGGTACCGCGGTGAGTCCAACGTTGGCGAGTATCCCTGGACCGGCAACTGGCTTTACACCTCGCAGCGCTGGACCGGCATCATCGCCTTCATCTACATCCTGTACCACACCATTACTATGCGCTTCACCGGCGTGCATCTGATGGGCGGCGGTTACCAGTATGCATTTTCCAAGGTCTGGTTCGACTTCCAGAGCCCCTGGGTCGTGGCCTTCTACGTCATCGGAATCGTTGCGGCATCATGGCACTTCGCCTACGGCGTTTGGCTGTTCGCCGCGAAATGGGGATTGACGGTTGGCTCCAACGCGCGCCGCAAGTTCGGCTACGTCTGCCTGCTTTTGGCGCTCGCGCTGGTAGGCGTCGGAATCTGGACAATCACCGGTTTCGTGACCACGTCTCCCGACCAGGTGGGGCCAACACAAGTAAGCGGCTCGGTTAGTGGTTCTTGATTTTGGCGTTAGCAGTACCTAAGACTTCCTATGGCACATCCTAAGATCATCGTTGTGGGTGGCGGGCTGGCAGGACTTTCAGCCGCCATCAAAATCGCCGAGGCGGGAGGTCACGTTGACCTCTTCTCCATCGTTCCGGTCAAGCGGTCTCACTCCGTCTGTGCCCAGGGCGGCATCAACGCTGCCAAGAACCTGAAGGGCGAAGGCGACTCCACCTGGCAGCATTTCGACGACACGATTTACGGTGGCGACTTCCTCGCCAACCAGCCGCCGGTCAAGGCCATGTGCGAGATGGCTCCCCCCATCATCGACCTGCTCGACCGCATGGGTGTGCCCTTCAACCGCACCCCGGAAGGACTGCTCGACTTCCGGCGCTTCGGTGGCACGCTCTACAACCGCACCGCGTTCGCCGGCGCCACCACCGGCCAGCAACTGCTCTACGCCCTCGACGAGCAGGTCCGCCGCTACGAAGCGGAAGGCAAAGTCACCAAGTACGAGTCGTGGGAATTTCTGTCCGCGGTCATCGACGACCAGCGAGTCTGCCACGGAATCTGCGCTATGGATTTGCACAGCATGGCCGTGCATACGTTTCCGGCGGAGGCCGTGATTATCGCGACCGGTGGGATTGGCGCAATCTTCGGCAAGTCCACCAATTCGGTAGTATGCACCGGATCGGCGCAGTCGGCGCTCTACCAGCAGGGTGCGTACTATGCCAACGGCGAATTCATCCAGGTACATCCCACCTGCATTCCGGGCGAAGATAAGTTGCGGTTGATGTCAGAGTCGGCGCGCGGAGAAGGCGGGCGCGTGTGGGTGCCACGTCAACCGGGTGACAAGCGTGATGCCCGGAGCATCCCGGAGGGCGAGCGCTGGTACTTCCTGGAAGAGTGGTACCCCAAGTACGGCAACCTGGTGCCGCGCGATGTAGCGACGCGCGCCATCCACAAGGTGGTTTACGAGCACCATCTTGGCATCGACGGCCAGCCCATGGTTTATCTCGACCTGACCCACATCGACCGCGCCACGCTGGATCGCAAGCTCGAAGGCATCCTGGAAATCTACGAGAAGTTTGTTGGCGACGATCCCCGCGATACCCCCATGAAGATCTTCCCCGGCATGCACTACACCATGGGCGGCCTGTGGGTTGACAACGACCAGCGCACCAACATCGAAGGGCTCTACGCCTGCGGCGAGTGCGATTACTCCATTCACGGCGCCAACCGCCTGGGTGCGAATTCGCTGCTCTCGTGCATCTACGGTGGCTTCATCGCCGGACCGCATTCCGTGCAGTATGCCCACAATGTAATCAAGAGCGGACGGCATCCGGCGCAGCACGTATTCGACTCCGAGCGCAAGCGGCAGGAAGAGATCAACGCACGGCTGATCAAGAACGACGGTACCGAGAACCCGTTCCTGCTATGGCGCGAGCTCGGCGACACCATGACCAAGAACGTCACCGTCATCCGCTACAACAAGAATTTGCAGGACACCGACGCCAAGCTGGTGGAGCTGCTGGAGCGCTACTCCCATGTGAACCTGAGCGACCGTTCCATGTGGGCCAACACCTCATTCGTCTTCGCGCGGCAGCTCTACAACATGTTGCAACTGGCGCGCGTAGTTACCCAGGGCGCCTGCATGCGCGATGAATCGCGCGGTGCCCATTACAAGCCCGACTTCCCGGAGCGCGACGACGCCAACTGGTTGAAGACCACCAAGGCGTACTTCGCCGCCGATGCGGACGAACCGCGCTTCGAGTTCGAGCAGGTGGATACGTCCTTGATCAATCCGCGTCCCCGGCGCTACGACGCGGCGACGTAAAGCAGAGGCTGGGGACCAGGGGCCAGAGATTAGTAACAGCAGTACGTAAACGTAGCATTTGAGTTCTTGAGAGCATTTCCTGGCGTTTGGGCCTGCCGCGCAGAACATTGAACAAGGCAGGTCAAGCCCCGTAGGGGCGACTCAGCCTAGCCCAGCATGGAGCCGAAGGCGGAATGCTGGGTAAGTAGGAGTTTGATGGGAGCCCCGGCAGGGGCGGCATTGAGGTTAGCCCCGGGCGGAAGCCCGGGGTAGGGCGAATAAAAGGAACCGAGCCGCGGAGCGGCGACACTCTTTGGCTAGGTTGAAGCCCGGGTTTATTGCGTTGAACACTAATACGAAGAGCGAAAATGGCGAATTCTAAAACTGTAATCATCAAAATTAAACGCCAGCAGTCCCCCGAATCCAAGCCCTATTGGGAAGAGTTCGAGCTGGAATATCGGCCGGGGATGAACGTCACCTCCGCGTTGATGGACATCGCAGCCAAACCGGTAACGCGCGATGGCAAGCCGACCTCGCCCATCACCTACGATTCCAACTGCCTGGAAGAAATCTGCGGCTCCTGCGCCATGGTCATTAACGGCAAGGCGAAAATGGCCTGTTCGGCGCTGATCGCCCAGCTCAAGCAGCCCATCACGCTGGAACCATTCACCAAGTTCCCCGTCGTTCGCGACCTCGCCGTCGATCGCAGCGTGCTCTTCGAAAACCTGAAGCGCGTGAAGGCCTGGGTACCGGTCGATGGCACCTACGACCTCGGCGCAGGCCCGCGCCAATCCGCCCAAATGCAGGAGGAAGCCTATCCCCTGTCGCGCTGTATCTCCTGCTGCTGTTGCATGGAGGCCTGTCCGCAGTTCAACGAGAAGACCGGATTCGTGGGCGCCGCCACCATCTCGCAGGTGCGGCTCTTCAACACCCATCCCACAGGACAGGCGATGAAAATCGAACGCCTGCACGCCCTGATGGGCGACGGCGGCATCCAGGAATGTGGCTATGCTCAGAACTGCGTCGAGGTCTGTCCTAAAGACATCCCGCTCACCAAGTCCATCGCCGACGTCGGCGGCCAGGTGATGTGGCAGGCGGTCAAGGATTTCTTCCGGACGTAGAATAGACTCTAAAAGAAGATCGACCGGGCGGGACAAAAAATTAGCGCCGGAGAAAGTTCCCACCGGCGCTTTCGAATATCTCCTCTACCCTGCAAATTCGCATCCTCCCTAACGGCTTAACGGCTTTGCCCTGTTGAAGCGGAAGTGGTCTCTTATGGCCATTTCTCGAACCGGACTTCGGTACAGTCATTACCGATCATTTGTAACTGTACGTCCATACCTGGTCCCAGTCGTTATAGGAGTCATAGACATGGAAGGCAAGCCAGTTTCCAGATTGGCACGCTGGCTCGATCAAGTTCTGATAGGTGGAATAGACTGTCCAGAAATTTCCACCTTCCTGGGGATAAACCACCAGATAGGTGTACCCATAGGCGTTGTACATGTCGCAGTTGGTTGCGTGGACATAGTTCCATCCTATGCTCCACTGCGGGCTGGCGCCGTCATTCGCAATACCGTTACTGGCTCCGTTGCCGGGTATCCGGGGAATCGCGAGCTGCGCGGCGTCCGGCGCTTGCGGCTTGTTTTGAGCAGCAGCTGCGCTGACTAATCCCGCGACTGCAAGAACTGCAATCATTGTCACTCGGTTAAACGTGTTGAACATTGGGGGTCTCCTTTCGGGGTTTTGATCTCCCCCACAGGAAATGCAAGCCATATGCCAACCGAGGGCAACCGTTAAGCCCGGAGCAAGCTCACTATATTTTCTAGTGACATAGATCGAATCTCTAAAAATTCTGCGCGTGGGTGAATAGCGTTGCTACTATCCTGTCGGATAAAGCGACTATCCGATTGGCGCGGGTAGTGCTCACCAGCCAGAGCGCTCGTCCTGGACCGTAACCATACGCGACACATGCGGCACGCCCACATTGAACCTCACCTTCTCTGCCCCGTCGCTTGATTTACAATCCAAGCGCACCAACATTCTTCTCTGGAGTTCTCACCACCGTAATGCGAACCTTCCGCCGGATACTCATTTCCGCATTTCTCTTCCCTGCCCTTGCTTTCGCCCAGACCTCTTCAACACCTGGCGCGAAGCCGTCCCAAAAAGCACCGGAAGGAACCGTTGGCGATTGTCCCGGGTACCCCGAGAATTGCCTACGTAACTGGGATAAAGCCGAAACCCGTGGCTACACAGGTTGTCGCGCAGCAGGGCTGGCGCGCCATTCACAACTCAGCGCTCATCATTGACACGCACGCTGACACGCCCGGCCGATTTGTGGACGAAAACTTCGATCTCTCGCAGGACGCCGGCACCGGCTACCTGGACTTCAACAAAATCAAGGCCGGCAATCTGGGAGCGGAGTTCTTCTCCATCTGGGTGAACCCGTGGACCTTCAAGGGCCACGAGATCAAGCGCGCGCTCGACATGATCGATTCGGTGTACGAGCAGGCGCGCCTCCATCCCGACAAAATGATGATGGCCTTCAGCACCCAGGACATTCTTGCGGCGCACCACCAGCACAAACTGGCGGCGCTGTTGGGTGTCGAGGGTGGTCATGCCATCCAGGGCGACATCCGCGTGCTGCGCGATTACTACCGCCTCGGGGTTCGCTACATGACGCTCACCTGGTCGAACACCAACGAACTGGGCGACTCCAGCGGCGACCTCGACGACAAGAAGATTGAGCACCACGATGGCATCACCGACTTTGGACGCCAGGTGGTGCGCGAGATGAACCGCATGGGCATGATGGTGGACATCTCGCACGTCGCCGATCGCACCTTTTACCAGGCGCTGGTTACCAGCCGTGCTCCGGTCATCGCGTCACATTCGTCCTCGCGTGCGCTCACCAATGTGCCGCGCAATATGACCGACGACATGCTGATCGCGCTTGCCCGCAACGGCGGCGTTGCACAGGTCAATTTCTATTGTGGTTTCATTTCACAGAAGTACGTGGACAAGGCGAAGGAGCTCAAGGCCCAGCACGATCCCGATTACGAGAAAGTGCAAGCGTTGTTCATGGAGCCGCAGACGCCGGAGGTCAAGAAGCAACTGGACGCTGCCAAGGCCGCGCTTGCGCCCAAGCTGCCTCGTCCTCCGCTAAGCGACCTGATTGACCACATCGATCACATGGTGAAGGTCGCGGGCGTAGACCACGTCGGTCTAGGCTCCGATTTTGATGGGATCGATTGCTCTCCGCAGGGGCTGGATTCCGCCGCTGATCTGCCCAAAATCACTCAGGCGCTCTACGAGCGAGGATATAAGGTCGCGGACCTCGACAAGATTCTCGGCGGAAATCTGATGCGGGTGTTTGGCGAAGTGGAAAAACTCTCGAAGCAGATCCAGTCGGAGACCAATCGCGATACGCGTCCTGAAATTAAGCTCAGCGCGCAACCGCAAAGCTAAGCGCTGGATCATTCATAGGCATTTATTTTGTAGTGTCATCCCGAGCGACGAGCAAAGCGAGGAGTCGAGGGACCCCTATGGCCGAACCAATCCCAAAATTGCTGTCGTGCCATGAGGCCGCATTAGACGATCCTGCCGCTATAGGGATCCTTCGACTCCGCGCCCGCTCGATACACAAAGGCAAGCGAGTCGCAACAGTAAGGCGGGCGCTGCGCTCAGGATGACAGCATGAAAATTCCTGCGCTCGTGTCATGAACCGATTTTGAAACCAGCCCGCTCAGCGTTGTTCCCGGCGTTCGTTTTCCGCGGTTCGCGCCTTGACCAACTTCTTCACCAGCGCGGCCGACGGAGGCTTGTCCACCGGGAATCGGATGGTGCCTTTCGATTTGGGGAAGTCCTTGAGTTCGTCCTGGAACGCTTTCATCGCGGACAGGCTTCCGGGGAACAAACTGCAGTGGTTCGAAAATGCGGCGAACCCCATCAGCATTCCTTTGTACTTGAACATCGGAATCCCATAGCTGATGACCTCTGTCGCCTCCGCCGGCGCGGCCGCCCGAATCGCGGCGCGAATCTTCATCAATGTGCTGCGGGCGGGTTCCGGAACACCCACGAGATATTCGTCCACGGTCCTCGGAGCAAGATTGCCTTTCGCGACCGAACTGCGTTTACCCGAATTCGTTCTTTTCATAACATGTAACCGCCACAGATTACCACTCAGCCGTTCGCCACGAAAAACTTCACTAGGCTGCCGACGGCAAAAGCCGTGCTCACAGGTGAAGCTTCAAGAAGTACATGTACCTTCGTAATCTTGACATCGTCCAGCAGGCAGGTACACTGGCCAAGGGGGCTTGAGCGCTTCCTGCGCCCGGCGGCTCCGAAGTTGATTTGCCGAGGCCGATGATCTTTGAAATA
Organism: uncultured Acidobacteriaceae bacterium; assembly: GCA_963791975.1. Classification (GTDB taxonomy): domain Bacteria; phylum Acidobacteriota; class Terriglobia; order Terriglobales; family Acidobacteriaceae; genus Bog-257. Next base: position 1,131,089 of record CAWBUJ010000003.1, read on the forward strand.
AGCGGTTGTCAGGTTGCCGGATTTCGAGATGCCAATGATAACGACTTCGTTAACATACTGCCTTCGCGGGGTTGCCACATCAGGAGCAACTTATGGCGTAAGTTCTTATGGTTCAGGTATGTGCTTGTAAGTCTATCTATTACAATTATTTGCGATGATTTTTCCCCTAAGTTGTTGATTTCAGGTTGGGCACGAATGGGGGAGGGGTAACCGGTTCGGAGACAGTACACCCCCACAGTCACGAATAACCTGAGCGCGGTCAATTGTTAGAGAGTAGTACATAGAATGGAGAACTTATGCGCAATTTCTTGACAGCAATTCTTTTTCTCAGCTTGACCGCCTTAGCAAGTGCGCAGGCTTCAAGTGGCGCCTCGTCGGTGAGCAACCAAGGTTCGGCGGCCGAGCCGAAACTGCCGACCGCGATCATCGAAACCAGCGACGGAAACATCACCTGTACGCTCTTCCCCGATCAGGCGCCGCTGACGGTGGCCAACTTCATCGGGCTCGCCAACGGAACCAAACCCTGGAAAAATCCGAAGTCCGGCCAGATGATGCACACTCCGCTCTACGACGGCACCATCTGCCATCGTGTCATCCCGGAGTTCATGATTCAGTGCGGCGATCCTGCCGGCAACGGGACGGGCGGCCCCGGCTACGACTTCAAGGATGAGTTCAGTCCCTCCCTCACTTTCAACCAGCCCGGACGCCTGGCAATGGCGAACAGCGGGCCGAACACCAACGGATCGCAGTTCTTCATTACGGAAGTTCCCACCCCCCACCTGAACGGCAAGCATACGATCTTTGGGCAGTGCCAGGACCTGGACGTGGTAAAGAGAATCGCGCGCCTGGCCACCGATCCGCGTACCGACCGCCCCTACTCGCCGCCAATCATCAAACACATTAAGATCATCGACCCGCGACATCCGGTGACGACGCCAAAGAGCGGCGGTACGAGCGCCCATTCCAGCACCACGAAAAAGAGCGCTCCGCCAGCAACGGCGCAGTAGTTTTTTCAGGTGGCAGAAAGTTCGAGGGTATGAATGAGGGTTCTACCCACTATCCACTGATTGCTATCCACTGAATTCATGCTTCTTGATGCGCTGCACAAGGTCGCCAACCACCGCTCTTCGCTGACTCGCGAGGAGGCGCGCGAGGTCATGTCGGAGATCCTGCGAGGCGAGGCGACCAACGCGCAAATTGCAGCCCTGCTGGTGGCGCTTCACATGAAGGGCGAGACCGTCGAGGAGATCGTCGGCTTTGCGCAGGCCATCCGCAATGTTGCCGTCCCGCTGCAAACGGAGGATGGCGAAGCGCTGGATGTGAGCGGCACCGAGCGCGACGCTCTGGTGGACACTTGTGGAACCGGCGGTGACACCAGCGGCACGTTCAACATATCGACCGCGGTCGCCCTGGTCATCGCCGGCGCTGGTGTCAAGGTTGCAAAGCACGGCAACCGCAGTATCAGTTCCAAGTGTGGCTCCGCTGACGTGATGGAAGCGCTCGGCGTCAAGATCGATTTGCCGCCTGCGCACATGGCTGCATGTCTGCGCGAAACCGGCATGGTCTTTCTTTACGCACCGGCATTGCATTCCGCGATGAAGTATGTGCAACCGGTTCGCCGCGAGCTGCGGCTGCGCACAGTGTTCAATCTACTGGGGCCTCTGACCAATCCTGCGCGTGCGTCAGCGCAGGTCGTCGGCGTGTACTCCGCCGATTTGGTCGAAAAGCTGGCTGAGGCCCTGAGTGAGCTCGGCTTGCGTCGCGCTCTGGTCGTCCACGGTCGCGACGGACTCGACGAGATCACCATCTCGGGTCCGAGCAAAGTTGCTGAAGTTCGCAACGGCACCGTGCGCACGTACGAAGTCGCCCCCGACGACTTTGGCCTGCCGCGCGCGCCGCTTAACGAGATCGCCGGCGGCGACGCAGCACAGAACGCCGGAATCATTCGCGTCATTTTGGATGGCGAACGTTCCTGCCGTCGCGATGTGGTGTTGCTGAACGCCGCCGCCGCTTTAGTTGCCGCGGGACACGCCGATCATATCGGCGACGCCATTCCAATTGCGGCCTACGCGATCGATTCCGGACATGCGCGCCAGCGGCTGCAGTTACTGGTGGAATTCACGAATCGGGCGTAGCGGGACTCGACCGTTTCGTTAATGCTGGTTCTGGTCGGGCGGAAACTGATTCACGGGTGAGTTCTGCTGTGGCGAATTTTGCTGTTGACCGAAGCCATTCGACTGTTGACCAAAGCCGCTCGACTGACCAAAGCCGTTCTGTTGCTGGTTCAGTTGTCCGGCAGGCGTTCCAACTTGCGCTCCGCCGATCGTCGTCGGCTGATACGGACCACGCAGCAGAACGGTGCCTTGATCCATCATCGGGTTGTAGATGAACTGCCATTCGTTGTAGGTTTTCTTCTTGTTGTAAATGCGAATGGTGGGATCTTTGCTCATGCTGGCAACGCCAACGATGGCCCCGCCGCCAAAGGTTTGGTTGCCGCCCGCGGAGTTCGTCCCAGCAGTTCCTGACTGGCCACTGTTCGAGCTGCTACTCGAGCCCAGATTGAAGGTGTTCGTGAACAGACTGTTACCTTGTTGACCATTACTCTGCGGCGAGTTTCCCGCGACGCCTCCCGGCGTGTTTTGCCCCGGACTGACTTGTCGTTGAGTAGGACCAGGATTGGTCTGATCGAAGCCCGTCGTAGAGCCGTATGGGACATTTCCCGGGCCCACGGGCGACGAAGAGCTCGGAGTGCCGGTCGTGCTGACCGAGGAAGCCGCAGCCGGCTGCCCGAACGCTGACTGGCCTTGCGCGCCCAATGCTCCTGCTGGCGTTCCAGGAGCGTTGGGATTGAGCAGCGCCTGGATGTCTCCATAATGAAGGAGCTTCCATTTGCCATCCTTGGTGAGCGGGTCTTTGTAGCGCTTCCGCAGGAAGCGTATCTGGTTGGTGTTATCGAGCTGGTCCAGAGTTGCCGGATAACGGCCAAACTTCTTGTAGTACTTCTTGATGGCGCGGGCGTATTCGGTTCCGCGATGGATCATTTCCTCCTCGCGGTCTCGCTTCATCTGCTGCACCATCAGTGGAGCCTCGATGGAGGCCGCGATCACCATAAACGCAACCATCAGCAAAACCGCAAGCAGCATATAGCCACCTTCACGTTGCCGGCGTTGTTCATCCGTCAAGGTGCGATCCGCAAGCGGAGACCCGGCATGCGCACGCCGGGGAAAGGTTGTGCACTCTTCCTGCTTGGAAACGGTCTGTTGTCCACTGCTATTCAAAGTATCTCTTTTCCCGCTGAAGACGACCGCCGTAAACCGACGTTGCGGAAGATCATCCCGCCACTAGCGGAAGCGTCTGGTGATTGTTGGTCAGCACGTCTTCCACATCCACGGAATTCTGCCCGATATGAAGAATCTTGTATCGACGATCCACGATGTCGCCCTCCTTGGCGACAAAGATGTCCTCGCCCTTCGAAAGAAAGATGCGCTTATACCCGTCTTTGCGGCTGGCAAAACCGTAGAACTTCAACCCGATCGGTGGCGGAGGCGGAGGCGGCGCGGGTCCCGGCTTCACGTCCGGTGTTACCGGTTTAGGAATCACGGCCACGTCCGGCTGGGAGCGGAAGATGTCGCGCCCGTTCCCTTTGTACGTCACGTCTTCGCTCGCTTTCAACAGGTCGAAGCGCAATGTCGGATCGAGGGTCTGGGCCAGCAACGCAGGGCCGGTCTTGCGAGTGGCCCGCGGGTTATGTCCCGGCGCGCTGGTGCCGGCCGACAGTGGACGGGACGCCGAAGCTGCCGGGGCGGCAGGCGCACCCGCATTGTCTTCGCTCCGGAACAAACGCACCAGCAGAACCGCCGCCAGCACTACCAGAACCGCCGCCAATATGGTCTTCGTCCTGTTCTCGGTGCCAAGCTTCACGATGTTGCAGCTCCGCTGCGCAGGTAAGTCTCTAATTTCAATTGCAGTCGAACCACGCCTTGCTGCTCGGCCAGGTTGACGCCGTCGATGAGGAAGAACATTTTGTCACGCTCCAACCCGTTGATGAACTTAACTTCCTGCAAGTAGTCGCCAGAGAGCGTGATCTCGATGTTTAACTTGTGCAATCCCTCGATCGTCGCGTCCTTCTCATCGTATTTCACTCCTGCGAAGTGCACGCCGGTGTCCGTCGCCAGCTTGCCCAGCTCCTCCGATACGGCCGAGTAGCGCGCCGGAAAGCGCTGGCCGTCGAAGGTGACAATGTCCTGCGATGCCTGCTTCAGCTTCTGGTCCATGCCCCGAGTCGGAAGCACCTCTTGCCGCTTCTTGGTTAGCTCAGCACGCAGTTCGTAATACTCGCGCTGCCGCGCCTGGCGGGACCGTCCGGCCGGCGATAAGAGGTAGCCTACGCAGGCCAAATCGAGCACCAGCAAGCCAATCAGGGCTGGCATCCATTTCTTTCGTATCTCGCCGATGCTAGCCATCAGTGGTCCCTTCCCCGTACCGGCCGGGGCTGGTTCTGCGCTGAGTTCACAGACGCTACCGTAGGTTGTACCGCAGTCGCCGTCTTCGGCGGCCTGCCGTCGCTCTTGTCCTTGCCGTCGTCCGCGCCGCCCGTATCGGCGTCGGTGTCAGGTACGCCGGGCAGGTAGATGGAAGCGACATCAAATTGGATGTTGCCTGGGCCGGCGCTTTGATCGCCGACATTTGCGGTCACGTTTTCGGCTACGATCTCCGACTGCCGGAAGTGGCTCGACTTCTCCATGCGCCGTACCAGTTCCACGGCGCGGTCGCGCGAACCCGTCGCTACGACCACATGCAAAATCAGATCGTTCGTTTTGTTGTACTCCGGCTTCATGGAAACGACATGCAGGTCAGGCGGCATGATTTTTTCCATCTCCATGAACACCCTCGTCCATGACAGTGCCTTGCGGGCGAACAGTTGATTGAGGAACTCCGACTGGTCAGCGACATCGCGGTTTTCCGGTCTGTTCAAAATGGCGCGCGCCTGCGCTTCCTCATGGTTGAGGCTTTCAATTTCCCGCTGGGCCTCGGAGAGCTGCTGGTTGATGGCGCGAGAATGAACTCGCTGGTAGACGATGTATCCCACCAGCACGACCGCAATCAGGGCAAGCGCAGCAATAACTCCCGCGATACGCTGCTGAAATCGCCGGGCGGCTTCGTAGGGCTGGCTGGCGAGATTGAGCGTGAAACGCATCAGGCCACCAACGCTCCCACCACGCCGGCCAATGCCGAACGCGATACGTTGCCCAACGCCGCACCCGCCATGCCGCTGGTAACCAGTTCCTCAACTCGAATATTGGCGGTTGCGTTCAGCGCGGTTTGCAACTCCTGTGCCGACTCAACTCCCGCCACCAGCACGCGGTCCACGCCCACCGTATAACGGTCTTCGAAATAAACCAGCGAGGTATTCACGTCATCCACCAGGGATTCGCCGGTCACCGCCGAGCCGCCGTTTTCCAGCGCGCGGTACAGCAGCAACTGGTTCTGGTCGACGATGGCGAAGGTCGTGGTTCCCGGCTCGACCTTGATAATCATGGTCGGGCGCGACGCATCGACCGTCCCCAGGGCGGCGATCATCGAGGGCAGCACCAAACCGGGGTTGTAACCCGCTTCGCGCACCAGAGATTCGTACTCCTCCAGCACCGCGCGAGGTGTAACGGCTGCAACCACCCTCACCGGGTCCGAGGTGCCTTGACGATCGAAGGAGACCGATGACTGGTCTACCTCAAAAGGCAGGGACTTTTTCAGACGAAAGCGAACTACAGCGTCGGCTTCCTGCGGCTTGTCGGGCAAGGTATCGAAGTCCAGCAGCATGATGCGGGTCGCGGCGTCGGGAATGATCAAACACAGATCGCCGGAACGGCCGGCCACGGCGGCCAGCGAATCACGCAGCGCTGTCAACACCGGTTCGCGTTCGCCGATATTGGCTTGCGTCAGCCCCGGAGTGAGCGCGCCTTGAGGAAGCCTTTGAGCCGAGGAAGCTTCCAGTGTCTGTGCGCCTACGCCGGCGCGACCGGCAATGATCCGTTCGCCGGTTATCTCACAGGCCAGCCTGGGCCGCGGAATGTTGTGTTCTGCCATTTGATCCCGCTAAACTCTCCACCCAAAGTAGGCGACCACCCATGCTCCGCCACCCGAACTCACAGGCTTGGATCGCCCCGCTGCATCGAACCCATTCAACGATCTGAGGCCGCCACGGCATTGTCCACAACCGCTTAACATCGCCGCGAACCGACCTTCGGCTCCTGGTCTACCGCCCCGTCATCCTCCGCCAAGATTATGAACGTACATGTATCGCCCGACGGTGCGGTGCGAAGCGGACGCACGCCTAGCGCGTTGTCTCAATAAACGTGACCTTATTAATCTCCTTCAAGGTTGTCAGTCCACGTTTCACCCTATCAATCGCCGACTCGCGAAGGAAATGCATGCCCTCGTCGCGGGCGGCGCGCCGAATCTCGCTGCTGGGCCGCTTGGCCAGAATCATTTCGCGCACATTATCGGTCAACTCCAGCAGTTCGTGGATCGCCGAACGCCCGCGGAAGCCCGTCCCGGAACACTCGATGCACCCTTCTCCCTCATAGAACGGGAGGCTCGCCCATTCTTGCGGGTTCAATCCGCTGGCCTCGAGCTCCTCGGCGGTGTAGTAGATCTCTTTCTTGCAGAACTCGCAGATGAGGCGCACCAGGCGTTGGGCCAGTATGCAGTTCAATGCGGAGACGAAGTTGTACGCCTCAACGCCCATGTTCAGGAAGCGTCCCAGCACGTCCACCACGTTATTGGCGTGCACGGTGGTGAAGACCAGGTGGCCGGTAAGGGCGGAATTGATGGCGATCTGCGCGGTTTCGGTGTCGCGAATTTCGCCGACCATGATCTTGTCGGGATCGTGGCGCAGAATCGACCGCAATCCGCGGGCGAAGGTCAGGCCTTTCTTCTCATTGACGGGAATCTGGGTAATGCCGCGGATCTGGTACTCGACCGGATCTTCGATGGTGATCAACTTGTCTTCGTCGGTCTTGATCTCATTCAGAGCGGCGTACAGCGTTGTGGTCTTGCCCGAGCCCGTAGGTCCGGTCACCAGCACCATGCCGTAAGGTTCCTTGATATAGCGGCGAAACTTGCGCAGGTCCTCTTCGCTGAATCCAACCACGTCGAGCGTCAGTTTGTGGAACTTCTCGCTCATCGACTCCTTGTCGAGCACGCGCAGCACCGCGTCTTCGCCGTGGATCGAGGGCATGATGGAAACGCGGAAGTCGATGGAGCGGGCGTTATAGCGGACCCGGAAGCGTCCGTCCTGGGGCACGCGGCGTTCGGAAATATCGAGTTCGCTCATCACCTTGATACGCGAGATGATGGTGGAGTGGTGCTCTTTCGCAATGGGCTGCATCGCCTGTTGCAGCACACCATCAATGCGGTACTTGATGACCACGGAGTCATCGCGTGTCTCGATATGAATGTCGCTGGCACGCCGCTGCAGGGCGGTAAAAATCGTGGTGTCCACCAGCCGGATGATCGGATTGATGTCGGCCTCAGCCGTCAGCTTCTCAATCGAGATGGTCTCGTCCGAGTCCTCATCCTCGGCGATCACGTCGAGGGCAAATCCCTCGCTGGCCTCTTCCAGAACGCGCTGCGACTGCTCGGTCTTCTTTAGAATGTCGCTGATCTGGGAGAGGCTGGCGACCTTGGTCTGGATACGCCGTGCCAGCAGCAGGCCGATCTCATCGATCATCATCAACTGGCTGGGATCGGCAATGGCCACCACCAGCCGGCCGTCAGTCCGTTCCTCCAGGGGGACAAAGTTGTAGCGGAACATCAAGTCGACAGGAATCTTGCGGAAGAGTTCGTGTTGAATGTGGAAGTTCTTCAGGTCCACGAACTCGCAGCGATAGCGCCGCGCCAGGTCCTTGCCGTGCTCAACCTCGTCTTGCGTGGTGGTTGGGCTTCCATTGCCGCCATCCACAAAAATCGCTTTCTTTGGGTCCGCCATTGGGTAAAACCGCTCCTCGCCTTTCGCTCTCCGCCTTCAGGCCGTTGGCCCTGAACCTGACGCCATCCTGCATTCAACCCTGAAAAATACTCGATCCATCCGCCGCCCGCTAACCACTCACTTGATCCCGCCCGCTCCCAGGCTGAAAATCGGGAGATAGAGCGAGATCAGCACAAAGGCCACCACCACGCCCATCACGATAAGGATGATGGGTTCGATGAGCGACATGGCCGTCGTCAGCGCCGTCTGCACATCTTCTTCATAAAATTCCGCCACCGAATTCAGCATGGCGGGCAAGGCGCCCGTAGACTCGCCGACTTCCATCATCTCGATGGACATTTCCGGAAAGACCTTGGTCAGCTCCAGGCTGCGGGCCAGGCCCTGCCCCTCGCGTACGCCCCGGGTCGCCTTCTCGATGCCGTGCGATATCAGGTGACTTTGCATCGATTCGCCAGAGGTTTCCAGGGAAGGCACCAAGGACAAGCCTCCAGAAAGCAGGGTTGACAGCATGCGCGAGAACACCGCGACCTGATACTTCAACCAGATGTCGCCCAGCAGCGGGATCTTCAGCTTGATATGGTCCATTTGAGTGGCGCCTTTGTCGCTCTTCATCCAGCGCCACAGCAGGAAGCCTCCGATGATCAGTACCGCCAGGGCGTAAAAGAAATAATGTTTGGCGTTGACGCCAATCGCCAGCATCAATGCGGTCATGGGAGGTAACTGGGAGCCGAGCTGGTGGTACAGGTTGGCGAACTGAGGTACCACGAAAGTAATCAGGAAGGTCATCATGACCATCAACATGACGACGAGCAGCGTGGGATAGACCAGCGACGCTATCAGCTTCTTGCGAAAAGTGACGGACAATCGTTGAAAAGCGATATACCGTCCCAAAACCTCTTCCAGATTGCCGCTCTTCTCTCCCGCCAGCAACGTGGTGGTATAGACCTTGGGAAATACCTTTTGGGCCGCAAACGCCTCCGACAACAACTCGCCGCCACGCAATCGGTCGCGCACATTTTGCAATACCGACCGGAAAAAGGGGTTGCGCTGGCGCTTAATCAGCAACTCCAAGCGACTGGATAATCGGCAGTCCGGCATGAATCAGGGTCACAAATTGTTGATTAAAGATGACAAACTGGTCCTGCGCGACCTTGCGGCGCTGCGGCAGGCGCAGTTCCGCCGAAAGTCCTCCCTTCGCCTTGACCGAATAGACGAGGTACCCCTGCTGCGCATACCGATCGCGGATTTCGACCTCCGACGTCCCATGCTCAAGTTGCTCTAGCATGTGGCCTCGCTCGTCGGCCATCCGGATGGTGTATTCGGCCATAAAGTAAGAGGTTCCTCGGAGGGTCTAGAGGTAGTCTAGCATTTAGCCCTTAACAATCGGCATTTAGCAAGCCCGAATGAGAGCTGGCGAGGGACTACGGGCGCGCCTCAAAAGCCAACGTCCAAATGCCAAGTGCCAAGTGCTAAATGCTCATTCCATAAACTCCGTTCCGGCCACGACTTCCACACCCGGGGGAGGCAGGAAGTGAAACTGCCGGTCTGGTATTTCGACGTTCTCCCGCTGCTGAAGAAAGCGAAATTCGGTCACCGATCCGTCGAGTTCTTCGATCACAATGCGCGAGATGAGGCCAGTCGGCGTGATTTCCAGCAAAGTCTGCGCCACCCGCTCGTGCATTCCCTTCGGGACGCCTCGTAGCACCACGTCACCGGCATTCAGCGGCTTGACATCGGCGGCCACCGACAGCCCGTCCAATTCCTTTTCGAGTTTGGTCTTGCCCAACAGATAACGTAGAGGCGAGCGAAGATCATCAAGTGTCTTCACTGGCGTTCGACGTGCCTGTTTTTCGCCCGGCACATAAAACCAGGCCGAACCACCGTCGGTTAGAAACAGCTTGGGGTGAGGCTTATCGTAGTCCCACCGCATGCGCCCGGGCTTCTTCAGCTCTAAAGTTCCACTCTCGGTGCGGCTCATCCCCGCACCTTCGTAGGATTCCGTGAACTCAGCTTCGAGAGTGTGTATGCGGTCGTAGTGCTGGTCTACCTTGGCCGCCAGCGCGTGAACATCAATCTGCGCCGAAATCGGAAGGCACAAAATCAGAGGCAGGAGGCAGGAAATCATGCATCGCAACAAGGTTGGTGAAATTGACATTGGATATCGGTTACCGGTTAGACGTGCGGGCGGGTGGTTCTCTGGAGAAAACAGCGCTTACGGGAACGCAACCCCGAGTCCCCTCATCCTTTCACGATCCACCCGGAAAAGGCTCCAGGTTCGCGGCCCGCCTTGACCTTACTGAAGGACCGGGCTGGTGGCGTCGGCCGGACCTGCGCCGTTGTAGTGGACCTCACCTGATTCGTCCGAGTAGAACCTGCGCTGTCCGGTCGTGCCTACTTGATCGGGTACCGCGGTAAGCGTGTAGGAACGAATGGCGCCGTTGATTTTTTCTCCCGGCGTGTAGGTAAAGGTGTAGCCGCTTCTGCGGCCGCTGGCCAGATTATTGTCGATGGTCTGCTCGCCACCCCCTTGGGCAGTTCCCCCCAAGGTCGCCAGGTCCGCCGTATACCCCAGATCGGGATGCATACTGGAATAGATCATCTCGGATTCATGAATCGCCTGGATACTGGCAATCGCCGAGGCTTCATGTGCCGGGATCTGGGATTTCATGATCTTGGGCAGAGCGAAGGCCGCGATGATCAAAATGATGGTGACGACGATGATCAATTCGATCAGCGAGAAGCCGCGATCGCGATTACGTCTGCGCATGTGCTTTTCCCCCTCGTCAGCTTACAGCCCTCTCCACCGCGGAACCCGGCATCAGCTTCGGCACGGAGAGAAGGCCGCGATCCGCGGGAGGCTGACTGCAAAATTATTCTTCAGTGGGACACCGATGTCAAAGCACGCCCTTCGATTGGACGCATAGGAGCAAGAAAAGTCCCGGGACAGCCGGGACCGAACGGTTTCGCAGACACGCCTCAGCACGCCAGCGAGTCACGCGTAATCTTCAGGCCATTGAGATTTCCCAGCACCGTCACGGCGATGACCTGGGGCTGGAAAAATTCGGCCGCCGATTGCAACAGGTCGTCCACGGTCACAGCCTGGATCCGCTCGATGATCTCGTCCATCCCGAAAAAGCGGTCATAATACATCTCCTGGCGCGCCAGGTTCGACATGCGGGCCGTACTGGATTCCAGGCTCAGCATCAGGCTTCCCTTCAACTGGTCCTTGGCACGCTTCAACTCTTCATCGGTAATGGGGTGTTCCTTTAGCTGACGGAACTCCTTGACAATCGCCTGCACCACCTTGGGCGCCGACTCGCGCGAGGTCCCGGCATATACCGACAACAGCCCGGTATCGCGAAAGGGATTGAGTTCCGAAAAGATGGAGTACACCAGCCCCTGTTTCTCGCGGATATTCTGGAAGAGCCGCGAACTCATGCCGCCGCCCAGCAGCGTATTCAGGATATACGAGGCATAGCGCTTTTCGTGACTGATGCGGTAGGACGGAACCCCCACGCAAATCTGGACCTGCTCCAGCGCCTTCTTGTTCCGCAGGATGATGCGCGAATTGATCTTCGGCGGGGTGTCGTGCCAGCCGTTCGATCCCGCTGGCAGCTGGCCAAACTGCTTTTGCAAAAGCTCGACAAACTCGCCGTGAACCACGTTGCCGGCCGCCGAGATCACCAGGTTGCCGGGAGAGAACTTGCTTCCGTAATACCCCAGCACCGCCTCCTGATCGAAACGGCGGACCGTCTCTTTGGTCCCCAGGATTGGCTTGCCCAGCGGGTGGTCCTTGAAAAAGTTCTGGGTGAAGATTTCATGGACCAGATAATCCGGGTTGTCCTCGTCCATCTTGATCTCTTCCAGAATGACGCCGCGCTCACGCGTGATCTCGGTGCCGTCGAAGACCGGGTGCAAAACCATATCGCTCAAGACGTCGACCGCGATGGGCAGATGCTCATCCAGGACCTTAATGTTGAAGCAGATGGTTTCCTTTCCCGTGAAGGCGTCCATGTTGCCGCCGATGGAATCCACCTGCCGCGCAATGTCCTCTGCGGAGCGGCTGGTCGTGCCCTTGAAAACCATATGCTCCACAAAATGCGAAATGCCGTTGACCGCGGGGTCTTCATGACGTGAACCCGATTTCACCCAAATCCCCATAGACACCGAGCGGATGTGGTCCATCTGTTCGGTCAGAATAGTGAGGCCGTTGGGTAATACCTCGCGTTGAATGTTCCGCAGTTCTTCCACCATTTACGACCTGTTACTCCATACGAAATGGAAGAGCATCCCGGATGCTTCTTCCCCGTCCCACCGTCGTGTTCCTGCCTGTCGGTCAGCTCGGTTACGGACTAAAATAGGCGCTTGCTGATAAAGTTCGCCCGCAGCGTCGTCGGGCGCTCAGGAATCTAACCCTTAAGCTTATTGGATGCATGAGCCAGCCGCAACATACCGAACTATTGGGTCTTTCCCTTCAACAACTTACGGAAGTGCTTGGGGGGCTGGACCAGCCTTCTTACCGCGTTCGTCAGCTGTTTGACGGGCTGTACCGGCAAAGGTGGTCAGAACTTGGACAGTTCACCACGCTGCCCTGGGCCCTTCGTCGAGCGGCTTGAAGCCTCAGGCTACGTGGTCGGTCTACCGCGGATTGAGAAGAAATTTGTTTCCTCCGACGGAACCATTCGCTACCTGCTGGCGTTTCTTGACGGGCAAAGCGTCGAGACGGTTTGGATGCCCGAAGGCGACGGCGGTGAGGCGGGGGATGGGTCGGACACCGGAGACGAGGAACTTCGCGAGCTGAGTGGGCCCTCCAAGCCGCGAAAGGAAGGCTGGCAGCGCGCCACGATCTGCGTCTCCAGCCAGGTCGGCTGTGCCGTCGAGTGCGCCTTCTGCATGACTGCGCTGCTGGGGCTGAAGCGCAACCTGAGTCCCGGTGAGATCGTCGGGCAGATATTGGCCGTCTTCAGCGACCAGGGCGTCGAGATGGAACGTGACCGCATCAACCTCGTTTTCATGGGACAGGGGGAGCCCTTCCTGAACTACGACAGCTTTATGCAGGCCGTGCGGCTGCTGGCGGAGGAGGTTGGCATTCCAGCCTCGCGCATGACGGTTTCGACTTCGGGCATCGTGCCCCGCATTGCCGACTTCGGAGCCGAGCCGATCAGGCCTAAGCTCGCCGTCTCCCTCAACGCGCCCAGTGAAGTCCTGCGCACTCAGGTCATGCCGATTACCAGGAAATGGACAATCGAGAAGCTGATGGCGGCGCTCCGCGAGTTTCCCCTTCGCAATCGTGAGCGGCTCACGTTCGAGTACGTCCTGCTCGGTGGAGTTAATGACGACATGCAGCATGCACGCGAGATGGTTGAGCTCATCCGCGGCCTGCGTGCTAAGGTCAACCTGATCGCACTGAACCCCGGGCCGGAGATTCCCTTCTCCACGCCTTCGGAGGAAAGGGTCCTCGCGTTTCAGGGCGTGCTTACCCGCGCGGGAATTCCGGCGTTTATCCGGCGGCCGCGCGGCCGCGACATCTACGCCGCCTGCGGCCAGCTCAAGCACACAACGGAACTCGTGCAGCTCGGATCGTAAGGGAACGTTCAGCTTGCTCGCCCCCTGCATCGGGGGCCTCCGTCATTTAGGCAGAGGAACGTGATCGTAGCTGATCGCTCGGGTGATCTTCCACGCGCGGTCTTTGTATTGCCACAGCGTCACGAACTTCGCCTCGCCCACTCCCTCGGTGTCATCATGTCCGGGATGGTGGAAAGTATGGATGCCCAATTCGACGGCACCGTAGTCTTTGATGGGGTAAACCTCCAGAGTCCCCGGCACCAGTTCCCTCCGCACTTTGCCGCAGATGTTCTTCTGGATAGCCGCGAGGAACGTCTGCTTGCCGACGGATAGTCCGGTCTTGTCGTGATAGAACTCAAGATCGTCTGCGATAAGCGAGCCCAATTTCTGTAGGTCGCATCGGTTATAGGCATCGAAGAGCTCCGTGTCGAGCGCTGCCACCGTCTGGAAGAGCGTATCCGGGGCAGGTGGACTCTTTGCTGTTTGCGCCCGGGCCTGGACCGCGGAGATGCCAAGCAACGGCAGCAAAAGCAAGATATTTCGCAAAGTACGCAGGTTGTTCATGTCATCCTGTACGACAAGGGACGATGGCATGTTCCACGTGGAACAAATCGCGGACGTGGGACCTGACCTGGACGCTGGTAACCGCAGATAATCCTTAATCTTTGCAACGCCATCAGGGTCCCCGACATCTAAACATTGACAATAGTTCACTCAAGTTCTATAGTCGTTCTATTGTAAGGGCTCGGGTTTTGAGATAAAGTATTTATTATCATTAGTTTACTGACTGATATTTCTTTAGGAAGGTGCTGCATGGGCAAGATTATTGGAATTGACTTGGGAACCACCAACTCGGTGGTCGCCGTGATGGAAGGCGGCGAGCCCAAGGTCATCCCCAACGAAGAAGGCGGACGCACGACCCCATCCGTCGTAGCTTTCACCAAGAATGGCGAGCGGCTGGTAGGGCAAGTCGCCAAGCGTCAAGCCATCACGAACCCGGAAAACACGGTTTACTCCATCAAGCGCTTCATGGGCCGGCGCTACGACGAGGTCAATGAAGAGATGAAGATGGTGCCCTACAAGGTCGTGCAGTCGGGCGATCACGTCGCCATTGTGGCGCAGGGTAAGGAATACACCCCGCCGCAGATCTCGGCGATGATTCTTCAGAAGCTGAAGAAGGCGGCGGAAGACTACCTTGGCGAGACGGTGAATGACGCCGTCATTACCGTCCCGGCTTATTTCAACGACGCACAGCGTCAGGCGACCAAGGACGCCGGTAAGATCGCCGGCCTCGAAGTGAAGCGCATCATCAACGAGCCAACAGCGGCTGCGCTGGCCTACGGACTCGACAAGAAGAAGGACGAGACCATCGCCGTATATGACTTCGGCGGCGGCACCTTCGATATTTCGATCCTGGAAGTCGGCGAAGGTGTCATCGAGGTGAAGTCCACCAACGGCGACACCCACCTCGGCGGCGACAATATCGACCAGCGCATTGTCGACTGGCTCATCGACGAGTTCAAAAAGGACGAAGGCCTGAACCTGCGCGACAAGGGCAACGAAATGGCGCTGCAGCGTCTGCGTGACGCGGCCGAGCGCGCCAAGATCGAGCTTTCGACTACGATGCAGACCGAAATCAATCTGCCGTTCATCACGGCGGATGCCAGCGGTCCCAAGCACCTGGTCAAGACGCTTACCCGCGGCAAGCTGGAAGAGATGGTGAAGGACATCATCGACCGCTCGATTGGTCCCTGTAAGGCTGCCATCAAGGACGCCGGCATTACCCCCGACAAAATCGACGAGGTCGTACTGGTCGGCGGCCAGACGCGCATGCCCCGTATCCAGCAACTGGTGAAAGAAGTCTTCGGCAAAGAGCCCCACAAGGGCGTAAACCCTGACGAAGTGGTTGCCATCGGTGCCGCCATTCAGGGCGGCGTGCTGGGCGGCGAAGTGAAAGACCTGCTGCTGCTCGACGTCACTCCGCTGACGCTTTCCATCGAGACGATGGGCGGCGTAGCAACGCCGATGATTCCGCGTAACACGACCATCCCGACCAAGAAGTCGGAGATGTTTTCCACCGCGGCCGACAGCCAGACTTCGGTCGAGGTGCACGTGATGCAGGGTGAACGTCCGATGGCGCGCGACAACCGCACCCTCGGCAAGTTCCACCTGACCGGGTTGCCTCCGGCTCCGCGCGGCGTGCCGCAGATCGAAGTCACCTTCGACATCGATGCCAACGGCATTCTGAACGTCAACGCCAAGGACATGGCCACCGGCAAAGACCAGAAGATCACGATTACGTCGTCCTCGGGCCTGAGCAAGGAAGAAGTCGAGCGCATGGCCAAGGACGCCGACGCGCACGCGGCGGAAGACAAGGCCAAGCGTGAAGAGGTGGAATCGCGCAACCAGCTCGACGGCATGGTGTACAGCATCGAGAAGATGTTGCGCGAGCATGGAGACAAGATCTCCGGGCAGGAGCGCTCCGATGTCGAGAACGCGCTGGCCGATGCCAAGAAGGCACTTGAAGGCACCGACGCGGCGGCGATGAACAAAGCGCGCGAGAACCTGACTTCCGCTTCGCACAAGCTGGCTGAGGCCATGTATAAGGCGACCTCGGCGCAGCAGCCACCGCCAGGCGGACCAGCGCCGGGTGGAAACGGAGAGGCCGCCCACGGCGAGCAGCAGAAGAAAGACGAGGGCGTGATCGACGCCGAGTACGTGGATGTGGAAGAGAAGAAGTGACGCCGTTCTGCTGGGCGTCTAAGCCCAGCGGGCGTCATCCTGAGCGAGCGGCCCGATTTTGGCCGCGAGTCGAAGGATCGGCAGCAGTTCGTTCCTCCAGCAAGGGGCGCACCATGCGCCCCTTGTCGCAGCACGGGTAGAGCGGGCCTTTAGGCCCGCGTCGAAAGCGCATCTAGAAAGTGGGGCTTCAGCCCCGCAGCAACAGACAAACGAGCTCCCCAGATTGAAGGATCAATTGCAATTTGAAGTGAACGGTCAATCCTATTTGTTAAGCTTTAATCGTGACGATGGTCGCTGGTATCTGCTGACGCCCAGCTTTGGTGCCGTGCGGGCGATTCCGGTGATCAGCGATGAATTTGGGTTCGTCGCCAATACAGTTGTGCCGGTCGGAGACGCCGGATCGGCAATTATCAACTAACGACACAAGGACGCTAAGGTCTGACCATGCCGGCCACGGCCAACAAGGATAAGGACTATTACGGCACTCTCGGGGTGAAGAAGACGGCGTCTGCGGACGATATCCGCAAGGCCTTCCGCAAGCTGGCGCGCAAGTATCACCCCGATGTGAATCCCGGGGACAAGACTGCGGAAGAGAAGTTCAAGGCGCTCTCCGAAGCCAACGATGTCCTCAGCGATCCCAAGAAGCGCAAGATTTACGATCAGCTGGGCTTCTACTCCGACAACATCGATCCCGCCGCGGCCGAGGCCTACGGCCGAGCAGGTGGATTCGGCGGTCCGGGCACGGGCGGAGCGCGCACTACCACCCAGGAGGTGCCCTTCGACTTCAACGGGTTCGACTTCAACGACTTCTCCGAAGGCGCGGGCGCGGCTGGCCGCCGGTCAGGTGGGGGCGGATTTCGCGACATCTTCTCGGGAATATTCGGCGGCGGACGCGGCGAGGCGATGCAACCCCATCCCGAACCGGGCGATGACCTCGAATATCAGGTCAGCGTGGGCTTCTGGCAGGCCATCAAAGGCACGGTGATGAAGTTGAGCATTCCGCACCTGGAGGTTTGCGGGCACTGTCACGGGCAAGGCTACATCGAGAGTCCCGGCGTCTGCCCGGAATGCAAGGGCAAAGGGCAGGTCACGCAGAAGAGCGGCAGCATGAAGTTCAACGTGCCCTGCCCGCGCTGCGGCGGCAGCGGCAAGAACCGCAGCGTGTGCAACGTCTGCCATGGCGAGGGCCGGGTGGAGCGCACCGAGTCGCTGGAGGTCCGCATCAAGGCAGGCACCCGCGATGGCCAGCGCATTCGCGTTCCGGGCCGCGGCAACGCCGGAACCATGGGCGCTCCCGCGGGCGATCTCTACATCATCGTGCGGGCGGGCGAGCATCCTCTATTCCGGCGCGAAAGCGACGATATCTATCTCACGGTTCCGATCAGCGTCACCGAAGCCGGCCTGGGCGGGAAGATCGAAGTGCCCACCATCGATGGGCGCGCTCTGCTGAAGATTCCTCCGGGAACGCAGTGCGGGCAGAAGCTGCGTCTGCGCGAGAAAGGCGTCCCGTCGGCGGTGAAGGAAGGGACACGCGGCGACGAAATTGTCGAGGTGAAGATCGTTCCGCCGAATGTGCGCGACGAGAAGTCGAAGGAAATCCTGCGCGAGTTGGCGAAGCTGAATCCGGAAGATCCGCGTGAGGAGTTGTGGAAGCAGGTTTAACAGACTCGTTGCCGGCGACTAAGGTACTGGAGACTGAGCGGCTCATCCTGCGTCATCTTACGCGAGGCGACGTCGATGCCATCTTTGCCATCATCGGAGATCCCAAGACGATGAAGTTCTACCCGCAAACCTTCACCCGGGAGGACGCGGAGCGCTGGGTCACGAGAAGCCAGGAACGTTATCGTAGCGATGGCTATGGGCTGTTCGCGGTGGAACTGAAGTCGAACGGCGAGGTGATCGGCAATTGCGGGTTGGTGCGGCAGGAAGTCGAAGGTGAAGCGATGTTGGAAGTTGGCTACCACTTCCGCCGCGACCATTGGGGGCACGGTTACGCCACCGAGGCCGCGCGGGCATGTATGGCGCATGCCTTTGAGCAGTGGAAAGCGCAGAAAGTAGTCTCACTTATCCTGGCTGAGAACCTGCCTTCCCGGCGTGTCGCCGAGAGAAATGGAATGACGGTCGAACGGCAGGTCACGTTTCACGGATTGCCGCACCTGATGTATGCCATGAAACGGGAGGACTATGGGCAAGCGTAAGAAACAAGGCGCATACATGATCAGCGCGGTGGCCGAGATGTACGGCATACATCCGCAGACTTTGCGCCTTTATGAGCGTGAGGGGCTGCTCAAGCCGTCACGCACCGAGGGCAACACCCGCCTCTATACCGACGAAGACCTGGAGCGGTTGGAATTCGTTCTTTCCCTGGCGCGCGATCTGGGCGTTAATATCTCCGGTATCGCCATCATCCTGCAAATGCGCGAGCGCATGGACGAGATGCAGCGCCAGATGGCCGACTTCGTCACCTATGTTCGCGACGAGGTCATGACGCGCGCGCAACACGCCGCCGATCCCAGTCGCGGAGCCATCGTTCCTGTGCGACGTCCGGTCGTAGTGAAGCCCAAAAAGGGCGCAGACTAATCGGCAAACCGACGCACCTGGGCTGCGTAGCCGTTCGCCCCTGGCGGAACAATATGCAATAATTGGCGCGCTATGCGATCTGAATGCGGTTTCCTGCTGCGCCTGTTCGCCGCGTTTACCCTCTGCGCTTCTTCGCTTTTGGCCCAAACCGCCGCTCCACAATCGTCTCCGCCCAACACCTCCAGCAAGACGACCGACGCGCTTGAGCTGGTCAAGCAAGGCCAGAAGCTTAACAGCGAAGGCAAGCAGGATGAAGCTCTGGCGCTCTACGCTCGCGCGCTGCAGGAATCTCCGGACCTGTACCAGGCGCAGTTGGCCACGGGAATGGCCCTCGATCTGGAAGGCAAGTATGAGGAGGCGCGCATTCATCTGGCCAAGGCGATCGGCGCGGCCACGCCAGAGCAAAGGATCCAGGCCTTGAGAACGATGGGGGTTTCGTATGCGTTCGCGTGCGACACCAATCTCGCGGCAAAGTTCGACCAGCAGGCGTTCGATTCGCAGTACGCGGAGAAGAAATTCGCCGATGCCGCGGGCACGGCGGACGAACTCGCGCGCATCTATCTTGAATGCGGCGATGTGGACAACGCGTTGCAGTGGTACCAGACCGGACATCTGACGGCGCTGCTTACGCCCAACATAACGCCGGCGGAGAAAGACCTCTGGGAGTTCCGCTGGGAAAGCGCGATGGCGCGAATTCGCTCCCGTGAGGGCCAAAAAGCGGACGCTCAAAAGCACCTTGCCGCCGCCAAAGCGGTCCTTGAGAAAGGGGACAACCCCGACCAGATGCGCTTCTATCCTTATATTGCGGGCTACGTCGCACTCTACGGCAACGACTACAACACCGCGATCGCCGAGCTGCAAAAAGCGGACCAAAAAGATCCCTTTGTGCTGAGCTTGCTGGCGCAGGCCTACGAGAAATCCGGCGACAAGACCAAGGCGATGGAGTATTACAAGATGATCTTGACCATCAACTCTCACAGCCCGACAAACGCCTTCGCGCGACCGCTGGCCGAGAAGAAGTTGGCGGGAAAGAGCTAGAGCGTGTTTCAAAAATCGAGTTTGACCAGCCGGGCCTGAAGGCCTTGGTTTTTGGGACGGCGAATTCGTGGGCCTAAAGGCCCACGCTTCCACAGGAGCCATCGCTACAGATTTTTGAAACACGCTCTGGCAACCTCGCGCGACCGCGCCTGTTTACTGTCTTGTAGTTCTGACCACAGCCCATCCGATTTCCGACCTTGGCGCGCACCGTTGTCGCTCCAGTTAAGCGTGCGGATGTTATTCTGCTGCTGCCCGCGAGAGGTAAGATGGCCTCAGTGCTGGCGACGCTCAGCATGAGTTATGTCCCTATCAACGGCTTGCGGTTGCTGGCGGTAGAAATCTCTCTGCTGGTTGCCACCTTTGCATTGGCATTCCTGGTACTTCGTTTTGTCAGACCTGCCATAAGCTGGCCGCGCTGGGTCGATGGGATACTAGGCAAGAACTATCGCTCCGTACTATTGGTGGTCGTAGTTGCACTCGTGGGGCGGGCTCTTCTCTTGCCTGTCCTGGGAGTGCCCCAGCCCCGCGTCAACGACGAATACAGCTATTTGCTGATGGGCGATACCTTTGCCCATCACAGGGTCACAAATCCGACGCCGCCGGGATGGCAGCATTTCGAGACCTTTCATGTCAACCTGACGCCTACCTATCATTCCAAGTATCCGGTTTCTCAGGGACTGGGGCTGGCCTTGGGTGAGGTAGTTTTCCATCAGCCGTGGGTCGGCGTTTATCTGAGCACGGCTCTGTTGTGCGGCGCAATTTGCTGGGCCTTGCGGGCCTTTGTCCCTCCGGGCTGGGCGCTGCTCGGCGGATTGCTGGCGGTGGTGCGCCTCGCGCTCTTCAGTTACTGGATGAACTCTTACTGGGGCGGGTCGATGGCGGCGCTTGGGGGTGCGCTCGCTCTGGGCGCGGTGGTGCGCCTTTTCGAGAGAGAACGAAGCGCACGAAACCGCGCGCTGCTCGCGTCGCTTTTTGCAGTTGCCCTGTTGATTTTGGCGAATTCCCGTCCCTATGAAGGCTTCGCCTTCTCGCTTCCTCTGCTGGGTTACTTCGGCTACAAAGTAATGCAGGCCTTACTTCGAGGGGAGGGAAAGTTCGCCCCGACAGCCGTACCGGTAGCGATTATCGGGCTAGTTGGGGTGGTTCTGATGGGATACTACAACCAGAGTACTACCGGCAATCCCTTCTTATTACCGTATGTTCTCTACGAACGCACCTATCCGGACCTGCCTGTTTCGTTGCCTTTGCTCTTCGGACAGAAGGCCGGCACCAACTTGCCTGCCCGAGATCCTGTCTTCGCGAAATGGTACGCCGCTCTGGCGGAAGAGCATGGTTACGAACAAACCAAAACATTATCCGGACTCCTCTCCGTCGAAGCGGGACGAATCGGGAGCGATTGGCTCTTTTATGTGGGCCCGGCGCTATCTTTCCCAGTTTTGCTGGGATTCCTGTCTTGCTTGACGAATCGGCGGCTGTGGATCGCGATAGCCGCCCTGGCCACGACTGCAATCGCGGTTGCACTGTGCGCTGTCTCGCAACTCCACTATTTCTCGCCGGCGACGATCGTCATTTATCTATTTGCGGTCGAAGGACTGCGTTATCTGTGGCAGCAGGGAAAGGATGGCGAGCGGGCGTTCGTCATAGCTGTGTGCCTCACGGTTGCGATAGCCTCGCTGGCCCGGAAAACGGGCAGCGCCGCGATGAACTCGACCTTCAACTTTCCCGACATCCGGCGGCTGGTGGTTCAGCGACTGAAGGACGAGCCAGGAAAGCAGCTCGTGCTGGTGTCTTACGATCTCGAAAAGCACTATCCCGGTGACGAGCTGGTGCACAATGGAGCGGACTTCAATTCCGAGAAGATTCTATGGGCGAGATCGAAGGGCGCGGAGAAAGACAAAGATTTGTGCGACGCCTACTCTCAAAGGACCTTCTGGAAGCTCGCGACCGACGATGACAATATGTCATTGACGCCAACCCAGCTGTGCAAATGACCCACCGAGGCACTTAGGTTCAGTGGCTGCCCGGGGCCTGCACCTCGTAGAGCGTAGTACCGTCTCCGGAGCCAATGGGAACCAGCCGGTACCCGGCGGCTCGAGCAGATGACGGGGCAGGTAGTCCTTGGGGTGGGCAGCAATCACAAAACGTGAATTCGCCGCCAGGAATGTGTCGAGATCGACGATGTGAAGCTTCGTCCGGCGACGTAATGCAGACAGATTGAGAAAGTCCAGGTCAAAGCCTTTGTAGAACAGATCGAGGCTTCGGTCGAGCGGATACACGAGGCGTTCTCGCAGCCGCGGTTCGGCGTAATACGACAGCTCCATGAATACGTGATCGTAGCCGATGACGATGGGCTCCGGGCCATCCGGTAACGACTGGAGTTCCCGGCGAATCGCTTCCCCCTCCCGCAGGACTGGCTCGCGACGAAAGTCAGGCAACTGCTGAACGACGAGAATCGCCGCTAATAATCCCAGTGCTACCAGGGCGGGCGGCCGGGTGCGTGAGCAGAAGAAGCATAGGAAGGCCGCAGTGAGAATGGCCAGGCCAATCATCGCCCAGAGGGCATAGCGCTGCATGAAAACGTGAGTCGTACACTTCGCGACTGCAACCACCACGATGGGCATCAGCGCAAGCGCGCCGATGGCCGTCCATTCGTGTGCGGGTAGAATCGGCTCTCTGACTTCGCGATTGGGCGATCGCCGTGAAGAGATGCCCATGACCATCACAGCGACTACAAAAACGCAAAAAGGGACCAGGGCGAAGGAGAGATAGAAGTCAGGAATTTGACGCCAGGACGCTTTTCCGGGAAGCCAGAAGTGCGGAAGAAATCTTCTACCCGCCGCAATCAAGGGATAATGCAGCGCCAGCACGCCCAGAGCCGGCGTCATCGCACCCAGGATCGCCCAATCGAGCCTGCCCAACTTCCGCCATCGTACCGCCTCGGCAACCGCCAGCGGAAGCAGAAAGAAGATGGAGTAGTAATGCAGGGCGGTCATCAACATCAACGAGAGACCGAGCAGGATAAGCGCGAGTATTCGCGTTGTACGTTCGGTCGCAATCTGCCACCACAGAAGCGCGCTGGCTGCACAACCCAGCACCAGGCCGTAACACCGGCCTTCGGTAGCGTAGAAACCGCAGCTGAGGCAAACGATCAGCGCTGCGACGAAAGCGTAAACTGCGGGCATTCGACGGCGACAGAATGCCAGGACGCACAGAAGCATCCCGCAAAAGCCGAGTGTGGCGGGCAGGCGAACTGCCAGCGCGTCCTGCCGGACAATCGGAAGGACCGAAGAAACGAGGATCGCGTATAGCGGCGGCGCACCATCCACGCCTTCCATCGCGGCCTTCACGATTTCCACGGGGCCAGCCTGCCGAGCCACGTACAGCGTGAACAGTTCATCATTCCACATCTTGATGCGCAGGCTTCCGAAGACCGAGCAGGCAAGAAATGCTGTCAGGAAGACAATCGCGTAGGTCCAAAAATGGCGTTCAAGAGAGAGCTTATCCGACAGGCCGCGCGCCCAGGCAGAGAGGGGCCGTTGTCGCTCGCAGGCGAATCCATCGCCAATACATCCGTCACCGATTAGAGTAGTCCTCTGCACAAACCACGCAGCCAAATTTATGCCACAGCGCTATTTTTCAGCAGCGGCGCAGCTTCGTCCCTATTGCGTCAGACGAAGCAGGATCTTGGCGGCGATGGTCTGAAAGGCGGTATTGAGACCCGCGGAACAACCTCCTGACTTGGTACAGGTGACTGGCTCGAACAATCCGGCCGGCAAGTTGGCATTGTAAACAGCCCCGGTGTATTTCGACGGACCATCAGGATCGTTAGCCAGGGTGGACAAGAAAGCTTCGGTGGACACACTGCCGGTCACGTCGCTACCCAAGCCAATAACATAGATATAGGTGGCGACTGGGGTTTCTGAGCGCATCGCATTCGCTGTCGCAATAGCCCGATATTGGGCCTCAGTCGTAATATTAGCGCGAGTAAAGGCGGTTTGTTTCCCCCCGTTCTGAGAAGTAAAGGTGGTCACGCCCTGGCAATCCTTGGTGGAACTATAGGGCGGAAACCCATTACAATCCAGACCGTGCAGACCACCGCCCGAATCCTTGGTACAGCCGTTAAGCTTACTGGAGCTCGACAGGTCCTCTAAGTCGTTTCCGTTCGAAGGCGTAAAAAAATCATATAAGTTACCATTCGACGAGTCATAGCCTCCAAAGTTGTAGAGTGTAGGCCCGGGAGGCGTATTGGTACAATTAAGAGTGTCCTGAATGGTGTTCATTAATCCGTCCGTAAAATAAATCACCACCTTGGTTTCTTGTACGTAGGATACGCTGCTGTTCTGATTGTCGGCCAGCGAAAGGGGCGGGCCATAGGTCGTGCTGTAACTGCTCGTCCCGGCACCGGTGCCGAAAGTTCCCCCAGTAAAGCTCAAGGCCTTAACCGCGTTGGTGATGGGCGTCAAAAACTGGCTGGTCAGGGCCACGTCTACCGAAGAATTCGTCGCAAAGCTAATCATGGCAATATGGTCGGTTCCATTAATGAAGTCGCCCACAAAACTTGGCACCGCGATTTGAAGCGCAGGCCCTCCCCCATTGTTATCCATGGAACCAGAACGATCCAGGACAAGTGACATCACCAGGTTGCTGCGTGTCGCCTGAGCGGTATCGCTCAGGGACCAGGTTGCGAACTGTGGAAGATACCTCATGAAAAATGTATTGACATTAGCTGTAGCTTTCACGGTTAACGATGTTGGGGTGGTGGTTGTACCGGTCTGCCAGGTAAAAGACGGCGTCGGCGGGTTAGCCCCGTAGTTCGCGTTGAACATATCGGTAGCCAGAGCGTTCGCGGTGGTCTGTCCTTGGGACAGGTTCTTGACCCCCGTAAGGCAGGCGGCGTCTACGGCTTTGGACAGCTTGGCCTTGGTGACATAGATAAGTCCCATATCGACCGCCGCCGCCGTAAACAGCACAAGGAGAGGCAGCGCAAGCGCGAAGATAACAAGAATCTGGCCTCTGTCGTTTGGCCTCTTATCGCCGGGCATATTTACTCCCGTTTCGGATCTCATGTTTTCCATTAATCAGTAGTAAGCGGCGCTGTATAGCTGGGACGGCAGCAGATTGCTATTTTTTAGCAAGCTCCCAATGGGGGTCACAGGGCCAAAGTTGTAGAAGACCTCAGTTACATAGACGGTTGAGTTGAGGTTGGCTTGCAAGACAGTCTGAACACTGCTGGGAACTGTGGCCGCTCCGCACTTATTGGAGGGACAGCTTCCAATCTTACTGGTCGCTGAATTACAAGGAGATGAAATGGCTTGGTCGCTGACCTGATAGGAGTTGGCTTTGGGGCTGGTAACCGACGTTACGATCACGCATCCGTTACCACTCATGTTCAGGTCCATGCCGCTTCCGGTACCCGCAGCGTTCACTATGGCCAGGACGGTGCTGGTGAGGGTGTTTCCACGCGAAGCCAGGCTGGAGCCTTCGCCCGACAGATTGGTCATTACCTCGGCGTCGTAGACAGCGCGGGTATAATCGGCGATTCCGAACACAAAGACGAGAAGCATCACGAGCGCCAGGGACAGTTCCACCAGGGCCTGGCCGGACTCTTCCTTAGCTAGCGTGTTTTTCCACGACGTCACGGTGTTTCCTCCTTTAGCCGGTCGGGGGTGGAAAGGATTCGTTCTTGAATGTGGAGCTCACACTGAACGTGTATTTACCGTTGGTAAAGTATTTCGCCACCAAAGCCGTGAGGGGGTTCCATGTATAGGTTGCGGTTATCGCTACGGTATCGCCAGGACCACCAGCACCGCCACCGTAAGCGGGGCATCCCCCGGTCAAGCCGATTGGAGGTGGCAGGCAGGTTATGGTGATATCGGAAGTAGTGATGAAGCCAAACGAATAGTTCAGAGCGACCTGCACGATTGAGTTGTATCGGTTGGTGGAGCCAGTGCCAAAGCAGTTGCTGCCCGCCGAACAATTTCCCGTGATGGCATATCTTCCCGCCTGCCGGACCGCGTTCTGCAGAGTGACCTTGACGAAGTAGAAATAACCGAAGTCAATAGTAGCAAATATGAGCAGGAGAAAGACCGTGACCCCTATGGCAAACTCCACGAGGGTCTGCCCTGAATCAGCCGATCTCGCTCGTATGTTGGTCTGGCGGGGGGTCATGGAAGCTCTCCTATACGGATGCAGTCTTTGGAATGTATACGGGCACCCCAAAACGGGGGATTTCGCCGGGTTCCCCAAATGCGCGATCCGACATCACTCATGCACATGGCAGGCCAATTGAATTTCAACCGCCTAATCGATGTTAAATGGTTACCGTTCTTACTGTTATGGGGTAACTACACGGCCGACAGAATGCCGAACAGTGAAAAGTCTTGCACCTAATGAACCGCGTCAAGCCTGGCGATCAAGGCCCGCGGTCTGAGACGGACCTGCAACATGGCGGGTGTTATTCTGCTGTCAGTCTTGAGAAGCAATACCGTCTCACGGCTTGCGACCCAGCATCAGTTATGTCCCTATCAACGGCTTGCGGTTGCTGGCTGTAGAAATCTCTCTGCTGGTTGCCACCTTTGCATTGGCATTCCTGGTACTTCGTTTTGTCAGAGCTGCCATAAGCTGGCCGCGCTGGGTCGATGGGATACTAGCCAAGAACTATCGCTCCGTACCATTGGTGGTCGTAGTTGCACTCGTGGGGCGGGCTCTTCTCTTGCCTGTCCTGGGAGTGCCCCAGCCTCGCGTCAACGACGAATACAGCTATTTGCTGATGGACGATACTTTTGCCCATCACAGGGTCTCTCTCTCCCTCTGGTGGTCTATTTCGGATACAAAGTAACGCAGGCCTTGCACCGCCGGAAGGGAAATTTTGGCTCGCCGGCGATACCAGTGGTGGTCATCGGGTTGATTGGAGTGGTCCTGAAGGGCTATTACAACCAGCGCCCCACCGGCGACGCTTTCCTACTGCACCACATCCTGAACGAGCGCACCTATTCCCCGCTGCCCTTGTTTCTGTGGCAACATGCGAAGCCCCCTCTGACGCCCGGCAGAACGTTCTGGGAGTTGACGACCGACGACCAACACATGAATCTAGAGCCGCTGGATCTGTGCAAGTAAAGCGGTTGCGGAGCAATTTTGGCTGGGGAACGAACCGCCGGTCGCGCCGCAACCAGCAATGGTTACGGTAAACCCGAACCCAAATTGACCACTCTCTGTTCCAGGTAGCCGGAGATCCTGCGCTTTCCTTCTGCGATCTGCAATTTGCGCTGCCAGGTCCCAAAATTCGTTTTGCGCATGGTGATGGTGTGCTCGCCGGGGGCGATGGTAAAGGAGGACGGGGTCTTGCCCACCAGCCGCCCATCGAGATAAACATCCGCCCCGGTTGGGCTGGACCAGAACTCGAGGGTGGCCACCGGAACCGGAGGAACCTTGGGAGATTGTGCTGCCGCCGTCGCCACTGCCGGCTGCTGGCCGGAGAGAGACTTAACCGGAACATCGCAGTTTACGTAGTACACCGGCAAAGAGGTCTTCAGCATGGCCTGGGCCCCGGTCAGCGGCCGGGAATCGGTGCGTACGTCTCCCAATACGCGGTCGAGAAGTTTTTCCCGGGTGTGCAGCCAGCCCGATATGTCCTTCAGCCCAAGTTGAGAAACGACCGTGCCCTGCTCGTTATAAGCGTGGACAAACAGCGCGGTGGAGGTGTCGGTACGTAGCAGATCCAAGGTCGTGCTGTTGGCGGCTGCCGGTTGATTGGTAGTGTAGTGCCACATCTCCCCGTAAATTGCGCTCAGCGAACTGTTCTCGGAAATCGGCGCCGAGTTGACGTACTTCAAGACCGAGGGAACCAATCCGGCAAAGCTTTCCTGCTGGGTGGAGAACACCACCACGTAGTTCTTGGTGCGCTGGTCGGGGGATTGCGAAAAACAGAGTCCGGGATAGCGTTGCTGGTGCTTTCCGCCGCCAATGGCGTGGGCCACGAAGCTGGGGATGGCTGCAACGGGTTGTCCGCCGGCAACGACGGCAAAGGAAACATTCTTCTCACAGCCCTCCGCAGGGGTGACGGAAGCTTGTGCATATAGAAAGCCTGCGGTCGCAAGCAACAGGAAGAGTACCAAAGCCGTCCTCGGATTGTTCACGGTTCGTCCCTTCCTTCCTCAATCGCCAACTGGTCGCCAACCGAAGTGGAGGTCTGGGCGATAACGCCGGCAGGCAACTCCAATACGAAGTTTGCCTTCCAATGAACTCCGGTCACTCGATAAGGAACCATCCCCGGCCGCAGATGGACCACCCGCCAGTTGCGATCGACGAAGACCACATCGATGGCGAACCGCATCGCCACGGTGTGCACGGCTTGCGAGGGGATAATAAGCAAGCCCGATCCCGGTTCGAGACCGGGCTTGCCTAACAAGCCGACCATCCGGCTCCAACTGGTCTCGGCGACACCGATGTTTTCGCCCAGCACCGTGTCCCGGGTGGCGTTTACGACCGCAATCCTGTCCATACCGCGCGCGCGTTCTAGCGCTTGGAGCCCAGGCGCCTGGCCGCAGCCATGCGTTTGCGCCGGCCGATAATCACGGCCAACAGAATGACAGCGATCACTCCGGCGACGATTCGAATCATCAAAACATTGTCCATAGCTCACAGCCTCCAGTTTGTTTTATCGACCTGTCTGCTCCAGGCCCTGCATGAGAGTGATCACAGCCGGTCCCAGAAGCACTACAAAAATCGCGGGAAAAATGAAGAACACCAGCGGAAAAACCAGCTTGATGGTGGTCTTGGCGGCGTTTTCTTCCGCCAGCAGCATTCGTTTGGCGCGCAGCGCATCGGCGAACTGCCCCAGGGCGCGGGCGATGGGGGTGCCGAGCTTTTCGGTTTGCACCAGCATGGCCACGAACTGGCGGACCGTGTCCAGGTCAACCCGGTTTGCCATGCTGCGCCACGCCTCCACGCGCGGTTTGCCGGCGCGCTGCTCACGGCTGATGATGAGTAATTCTTCACTCAGCTCGGGACAGACAACTTCCATCTCCTCGGCGACCCGCAGCACTGCCTGGTCCAGGCCCAGGCCTGCTTCCATGCAAATCATCAACAGGTCGGTCGCATCCGGTAACGCCAGATTCAGTTTTGTCTTTCGCTTGCCGATCGCATAGAACAGGAAAACGTCAGGAGCAAAGAAACCCGCCGCGCCCAGAATCAAGCCGAAGGTGAGAATGTTCCCCGGTCCGGTAAACGTGGCCAGCAGAACTCCGACCATCGGAGCCAGGGCCTTGGTGCTCAGGTAGGTCTCGATATCTTGCGGCTGCCGAAAGCCAGCCACGCTCAGCCGGTAGGCCAGTTCCTCGTCATTGGATCGCAGCCAATCGCGCAAGGGAGCCAGGGGAGCTGAAATGAAGGAGATCAGATCTCCGAGCCGGCGCTGCAGAGATACCTTGGCATCGGTCCCGGGGAGGGCACCGAGTTCGACCAGCCGGGTTTCGGCGGGGGACCGTTCACCCACCAGGAGAAAGATAACCAGGGCGCTTGCAGCGAACAGCGCGATGGCCACGAAGGCCGCTAAGAGCAATGCAGTCATATCAGTATTTGACCCGCACAATCCGTCGAATGACGAAGAACCCGATGGTCATGCTGATTAGAGTCGCGTAGATCATCTTCCGGCCAACTTCGCTCTGCAGGAGCGGATCTCCGTAGCCGGGCTTCAAAATACTGAGCGTGATAAAGCAGACAAACGGCAGCGCCAGAAGTATGGCGCCCGTCATTCGGCCCTGTGCCGTGTAAACCCTCACCTTCTGTTTCAATTGAATGCGGGAACGCAGCACCGCCGCCGTCTTGTCCAGTAACTCCGCCAGGTTTCCTCCCGTTTCCTTCTGTACCAGGATGGCCGACACCAGAAACTGCAGGTCGGGTACGGGAAATCTCTGCAGCAGGTTAAGCAAGGCCTCGCGAAACGGCAGCCCGTAGTTCAGTTCATCTGCGGTACGGCGGAACTCCGGACCCAGGGGATCGGCCATTTCGTCGGCCACGGTCACCAGGGCGCTGGGCAAGGCGTGCCCCGCGCGCAGGGCGCGGGCGATCAACTCGATAGCGTCGGGCAGTTGCAGGTTAAAGCGGCGGAAGCGGGCTGCCCGCTTATACAGGACCCAGGCCAGGGGAACAAGACCGGCCGCCAAACCTGGAAGCCATCCAACCAAGCCCGCCGGTATCGACCAGTTGCCCAGAGTCGCGCCAATCACCACCATGCCGGCCGAGTAGACGAAAAAGCGGCCCACCGTCCACGGAAGCTTCGCCTGCTCGATCATGAGCTGAAGCTTGGGGGCAAACTTGTTGCGGCGAAGAAATCGGTCGACGCTGGGGATGCTGCTGAAGGTGACCTGCTTCACGATACCTTCATCGCCGCCTTCACGGGGGACGTAGCGGTCCAATCCGCTGAGCCGCTGGCGGATACGCTTGTCGTCCTCCGAAGGCTCGGTGAAGTAAGCGATGGTGGCGAACACCGCGACCAGCAGGATCAGAAATATGGTGATGATCGACATCAGTTCACCCCGCCTAAACCTCGACTGAGTGTTCGAAAACACTGGGAGAAAGAACAATGCCGGAGGTCTTCAGCCGCTCGGCAAACTTGGGCGATACCCCGGTGGCCTTGAAGCGTCCCAACACCCGCCCGCCGGCATCGATCCCAAGCTTTTCGAATACGAAAATGTCCTGCATGGAAACCACGTCACCGGTCATGCCGGTGATTTCGGTCACGTGGGTTATGCGGCGCGTGCCGTCGCTCAGGCGCGCTATCTGCACCACGATGGCGACCGCTGAAGCAATCTGCTGGCGAAAGGCCTTCTCGGGAAGATTCAGGTTGGACATCAACGCCATGGTTTCCAGCCGGGCCACGGCATCGCGCGGGCTGTTGGCGTGGATGGTGGTCAGCGATCCGTCATGGCCGGTGTTCATGGCCTGCAACATGTCCAGAGCTTCCTCGCCGCGCACCTCGCCGACGATGATGCGGTCCGGACGCATACGCAGCGCGTTGATGACCAGCTCGCGCTGCCGCACCGCCCCGCTGCCTTCCACATTGGGCGGACGGCATTCCAGGCGAACCACGTGTTCCTGCTGCAGTTGAAGTTCGGCGGAGTCTTCGATGGTCACGATGCGCTCGGTTTCGCCGATGTATCCGCTCATCACATTCAGCAGGGTCGTTTTGCCGGCGCCGGTGCCGCCGGAGATGACCATGTTCAGCTTGGCCCGCACCGCTCCCTTCAAGACTTCGAAGATGGCAGGGGTGGTGGTGCGATTGGCCAGCAGTTGTTCGCAGCCGATGGGAATGGTGCCGAAGCGGCGTATGGAAAGAATCGGGCCATCGACCGCCAGGGGCGGAATAATGACGTTGACGCGGGAGCCGTCGGCCAGGCGCGCATCGCACATGGGAGAGGATTCGTCCACCCGGCGTCCAACCTTGGAGACAATTTTGTCGATGATGTGGCTGAGATGGGCCTCGTCCTTGAAGACCACGTTGGTCTTCTCCAGGACGCCTCCACGCTCCACATAGACCTTGCGATGAGTGTTGACCAGAATGTCGTTAATGGTGGGGTCCTGCAGCAGCGGTTCGAGCGGCCCCAGACCGAACACCTCGTGCAACACCTCGCGCGAGAGCCTTTCCCGCTCCACGGTGCTGAGGGGCGTGTTCAGTTTGACGATCAGTTGCTGGATTACTTCCTGGACTTGCAGTCGGGCCTTGGAATCTTCGAGCGAGGTCAGCTTTTCCAGGTCGATCTGGTTGAGCAGCTCGCGGTGCAGCGTGGTCTTCAGCTCCTGATAGGCGCGCGGCGATACTCCGATACTTCGCGACCCACTCCAGGCGGAGCCGATGCGCATTTCAGGATCAAACGTTTTCAGTCCGGTAGCCATTAAATTTGTCCCTCAACTTAGGATCCGAATAAACCCAACCATCCCCGCGATCCGTTGCTCGATTTGGCCGGAGCGGCCTCGCCCCCGATCAAACGGTCTGCCCAAAGATCGAAGGCCAGGGGAATGTCGGATTTGTTGCTTACATCGAGGGGGACACCCGCATTGATGGCGTTGATGACCAAGGCATAGTTATTGGGAATCCGGATGGCGATTTCCCGGTGCAGCGCCGCTTCAATCTCCGGTTCCGCAAGCACGCTCCTTCTGGAATAACGATTCAGCACGATGTCGATGCTGTCCTCCGGGTAATGCAGGCTGGTCAGGTACTCGATGGAACGGATCGCATTGCGGATCGCGGGCAGCTCCGGAGTGATGACGATCCCCAGCCGGTCCGACTGGCGGATGGCGGCGCAGGTGTCCTCGGTGAGTCCGGGAGGCGCGTCGATGATCACAAACTGATAGCTCTCGGAGAGAAACGCCAAGGTATGCTCAATCGCTTCGGCGGGAGCATTCGGAAATGCATGGATGGCTTCGGGAGAATCCAGCACATCCAATCCGCTGGGGTGCTGCGAGAGGAAGCCCTGAAGCAAGTCGGCGTCCAGCCGGTCGGTGTTGTGGACCAATTCATAGAAGCTGTACTGGTGGCGACTGAGGCCGAGATACAGGGAAGCGTCCCCCAGCGTGGGATGCTCGTCCACCAGCAAACACTTCTGCTCGTGCCTTTGGACCAGGTTGAGCGCCAGATGTAAGGCGAGCGAAGTGACGCCGGTGCCGCCCTTGGCTCCCATCAGGGTCACGACGCGTCCCTTCTGGGTCTGCAGCTTGCTCTGGCGCCGGGCTTCGACGTGCGACAGCGCGTCCAGCACGCGGTCCATCTGAAACGGCTTCAGAAGGTACTCGGAACAGCCGGAACGCATGGCAGCGATGATTCGGTCGGGATTGGGGTCGCTGGAGGCGGCGAAAACCACCACCGCGTTATCGCAGCCGTCACGCAGGCGCTGGCCGATGCGGCCGCCCTCTTCCACATCGTCGTCGAAATCGATCACGCAAACCCGGTGCTGAAATGGCTCCAGCATCTTCATCACTTCCCGCGGCGTGACGTGCCGGTCGACATTGTCCACCACATAGGCCCCGGGCGCCTGGGCAGCTAGAACGCCCAGCGTCTCCCGCGAGCCCGGATCCATGCTGATACAGAGGATACCGATGCGCCTCTCGGAGCTGCGCGATCCCCTGATCGTTACCTTGTCCTTGGTCATACTCACTTTGATACCCCCGGCGTCTTGCTGGGATAGGGGAGGCCTTTGTCGAAGGAATCCGGAGTAAGGTTCCTTATCGGCATGTTTACCTGGGGCGTCGGCTCCGGCACGGGTCCCGCCACCGGGTCGACGATGGTCGGCGTGACCAACACGATCAGTTCGCTGTTGGTCCGGTTGACGTTACGCGACTTGAACAGTTCTCCCAGGATAGGGATGTCGCCGATTCCGGGGACCTTGCTGAGTTGCACTGTAGTACGCTGGTCCAGCAACCCGGCAATTCCGAAGCTCTGTCCGTCTTTGAGCTCGATCTCGGTCTCGGCACGCCGGGTCTGAATGGCCGGCATGGTGAACCCGGAGATCGTGATTGCGTTGGTGTAATCGAGCGAGCTCACCTCGGGCGCCACTTTGAGGCGGATCGTGCCGTCGTCCTGGATGGTCCCCACGAACTCCAGCTTCACACCGTAGGGCTTGAACACGATGGTGACCGTTCCATAGGACGTTCCGCCGCCGGTATTCTGTATCACCGGATAAGGAAATTCGCCGCCGGCCAGGAAGTGCGCGGGTTGGCCGCTGATCGCCATCAGGTTGGGTTCGGCCAGGATCTGCAAGACCTGGTTCTGCTGCAGCAGCTTGATGGTGGCCCCCAGGTTTATATCGGGCCGGAACAGGAAGATGTTTAGAAGATCGGACAAGTTGAACTGCGAGAGGCCGGTGTTATTGGTACTAGTGAGCGTCTGAGGCCCAAATTGCTGGGTGGAAATTGTGCCGATCGTGTTGGTTGCGCCGGTGCTGAAGAGGTTGACGCCGAAAGCCGACAGCTTGGCGCGGTCGGCCTCCGCGAAGCGCACTTTCAGCATGACCTGTTTCTGGCGTGGAGGCAGCGAGACCTGAAGTCCGTTGACCACTTCTTTGGAGAAGTTCGAGGCCATCTTCAACATCTGCTCCATGATCGCGGCGGAGGGCACATCACCGACCAGCATCACCTTGTCGCCTTCCGATTGCACCTCGACACCGGTGTTGGGAAACGACTGGTCCAGGGTATTGCGTAAGGGAGTTACATCCAGATCGGCGAACACATCCAGCATGCGGTTCTGACCGTCTTCCTCCCACAGCATCAGGCTGCTGCCGCCGGGCTGCTTGCCGGTGACCACCACTTCCTTCGGTGAAGTCGGGACCGTTTCGATGACCGCAGGGTTCCCGGTAAGAACCCGTTTCACCCGGGAGGAGGTGCGGATCACCAGGGAATGTCCTACGGTAACATGCAGGGCTTCAGAGCCGGGCTCGCCTTGCTGGCCCGGCCCCGCCTGCGCCGGCTGAGCGGCTGCGGCCTGTGCCGGGGCCTGCGAGGCCGAGGCGGATGTCTTTGCCATGGCCGGCGCGTCCTGCGCCAGCACCGTCTGTCCCGCGACGCCTGCCAGGGTGGCCAGGAACAACGTCATGCCCGCCCACCCGGCGACCCGCCGCCACGATCTTTTCTTGTTCCGTCTCTTCAGGTCCACTTGAGGCTCCGTCCTGCTGCCGTCAGAACTTAACGACACCCTTCTTCGTACCGTCGTAGGTCTCTACTTCGTAAACGTTTGCCACCTTGGAAGGGGCCGCTTTCTTCACCCCAACCGGGGCCGTCTTGGGAGCGTTGCTTTGCAGATCTTTCAGCGCCACCGCGTGTTGCTGCGCCTGCTCCTGGTCGGAGCCGTTGCGCAGGACGAACTGTACGGTCCCCTGGTTGGCGGCCAGCACCAGCTTTTCGGCGTCGTCCGGCGTCAACAGTACGGTGACCTGCTTCACGTTTTGCGGCTTGCCTGACGGGTCGGGCTCCAACTTTTCTCCCGTGCTCAACACCTCGACGTTCTGCAGCACGGTGGCCGTCAGCGCCTCCTTGCCATTCTCGGGACGAAACGTCACCAGGGCGTCGACGCGGCAACCGGGAAACAGAAATCCGGAGACGTTATTCACTTCGTTGGTTTGTATGGCGACGGCGCGCATCCCATCGGGAATCTTGGCGGTCAGCCCCACCGTGGCTCCCGGTGCCGCCAGCAATTGGTCGCGAATCGGCTCCTGGGCCGCGATGGGATAGAGCACGATCCTGCCCAGCACATTCTCGGGCTTGTTGATTGCACCCGACAGCGGAACATTCACCGGCCAATCGGCCAGCGTCAGGTCATCCACCGCCAGCGGCTTTCCCGGTTCCAGCGGTTTGGAAGCCACGACAATCTTGATGGGCTGGGTGTTGAGAGCGAACTGCCGCTTGATGCCCCGGTAGAGAAAGAAGGTTACCACCAGGGAAACCACAAGGGCCATGAACAGAGCTAAGCCTAGCCGACGATTCTTCGTAAATCACCTCCACCAGGTCGTCAGGAACGCATACAACGTTCCCGTCGCTATAGCTAAACCGTACGGCATGCGCAGCGCGGAAGGATTGTCGAGATTCAATTCCGGGTGAGCTTTCAGTCCACTCCAGGAATGAAACATAAGTACCGAACCGATATTCTTGAAGGTGGCGCCTACGCGGCGGCGTGCTACCACATAGATCAAAGCCAGGACGCCACCGGAGATAGCTGTGGCGGCCAGCAACACCACTGCTTCGGATGGACCCACCAGACTTCCGAGAGCGGCCAGCAGCTTTACATCGCCGGCCCCCATGGCCCGCACCAGATAAAACACGAATACAATGCCGCCGGCCAACAGGCAACCGGCAAGCGCCGAGCCCAGCCCCCGCCATCCAAAAAAGGACCAGCGCAGCACGAGCCCCATAACGATTCCGGAGTAGGTGAGCCAGTTCGGAATGCGGTGCCGCCGCACGTCGATGACGGCCGCAACCATGGCCACCAGCAACGCATCAAGCCCGAGAAGTAAATTTGGATTCATCGTTCCTTATCGAACGTCAAGAAAACGGGAAGCAGGCCGCGATTACATCGTCCTCGACTAACGTTTGGCCCGAAGACCGGTTCATCCCGTGCCGTACGCAAGACGTATCGAATAATGCTCTGTGACCGTCTGTCTTCGCAGCCTGCTTCCTACAGCAAACCGCCAATTACGTAAGCTGGTTGCCTACCTTGCCAAACTCAGTGCTGATCGACGTGGCAAGAGTGCCCATCGCGGCGATAGATCCCACCGCAATCAGGGCCGCGATCAAAGCGTATTCAATCAAGTCCTGGCCTGATTCTTCTTTGTGCAGGTTCTTTACAATATTGACCAAGTTCATTCTCTTAAGCTCCTTTTTGGCGGGTTCACGCTGCGGGAACCGCCGTTGCGTTCCGTTAAAAGAAGTGGGAAGCAAGCTGACCAGGCCTGCTCCCTAGCAGGCATCACCGACAGTCTAGGTCAGTTGGTTGCCGACTTTGCCGAACTCGGTGCTGATTTTCGTAGCCAAGCCGCTCATCGCAGTAATAGACGCCACTGCAATCAGGGCGGCGATCAAAGCATATTCGATCAGGTCCTGGCCCGACTCTTCCTTGTGCAGGTTCTTCAACATGTTGATCATTCTGAAGCGCTCCTTTTTTCTCTTCGTTTATCTGTTTTACTGCCTTGCTTGTCGCTTAGGTACGTCCCAGGAGCCGTATGAGGCCCTCAAGAGGATTCCAAAGCTTTTGCTGGGCAGCACAGCCTCTATTGCAAGACGACTGCCAATCGGAGAGCCGGGCTGGTTCTTACCGTACACAGCGTTTGCACTCTTGCCTTATCAATCATCTACACAATCAATGCCAGATTGGATTGGAAACCATTAATCAAAACAGGTACCAAGAAACACGGGAGTGTCGTCCGTCTACAAAACCATCGGCTCATTAGCGGCAAATTTATGCACACATGCCTTGATCGTCCGCAATCCGATGCCTAGACTATTCAATCTACTGCTTGGTCGACAGTGGCCACCGGGATGCAAGGTCGAATCCGGCACACCTCTTAACTATGAATCAGAGTATGGACAACGCCGGACTTGAAGGCCCCAACGTGCCTGGGAACTTTGAACTACCACCGTCTGGCAGCGTATCCGACATTCGTGCTACTAACCTCTTGTTGCGGGATTGCACCGTCCGCGAGACTATCGCAGAGTCAGCCAAGCTACTCGTCGAAGCAGCGTTAAGCGAGATTGATCTAGCAACGCCATCCGATTCGCACGCAGAGATCAGTAACGCATCGCGGCCGCGGTTTGCGGCGACCAGGATCTTCTCTTTCCCCGTCATGTGCATGTTTCTGCTCGCAGGGGCGATCTTCGCATTCTCTGTAAAACATATTGCGGAACCCGATATATGGTGGCATCTGCGAAATGGCGCCCAGTTGGTGCTTCACCACACATTCCCTCGTGTCGATTTCTATTCCCTCGGAGCGTCGGGCTCACCCTGGCTTGACCACGAATGGCTGTCAGAGGTTTTTTTCTTTCTCGGCTTCAAAGCCATGGGATTGCGAGGCATTCTGGCGGTGTATTTCGCCGTCCTGGTGTTGATTTTTGCCGGCGTTTATTTCCGCTCATGCCGTGCCGGGGCCGACTGTAAGAACGCGACGGTTGCCACGTTGCTGGCCATTTTTCTGGCGGTGGTTTCCATTGGTCCCCGCATGTTGTTGTTTGGCTGGCTGTGCATGGTTGGCCTGCTGCTCCTACTTGACCGCTTCCGCGCCTCGGGACGCGGACTTTGGCTCCTGCCGCCACTGTTTGCCCTCTGGATCAACTTTCACGGTTCCTGGGTCTTTGGCGTGGCGGTGCTGGCGGCAACCATTGCATCCGGTCTGGTCGAGGGGGAATGGGGCCTGGCGGTGGCGCGTCGCTGGTCTCCGGTGCAACTGAAGAAACTTCTGCTGGTGTTCGCGGCCTGTCTGGCAGCCCTGTTTGCGAACCCTTTCGGCTACAAGCTGGTGCTGTATCCCTTCGATCTGCTCTTTCGCCAGCCCACCAACATGAAGAACATCCAGGAGTGGCAGTCGGTCGACTTCAACACCGCCAACGGCAAGCTGGCGATGATCATGATTTTTGCGGTGCTGGCGGCCGCGTTGTTTTCCCGCCGGCGTTGGCGGCTCGACGAAGTGGTGCTGATGGCGTTCGCTCTCTGGGGAGCGCTGTCGCATTGGCGATTGCTGTTCTTCGCCGGCCTTATCCTGGCGCCGATGCTCGCGCCGCGTCTAAAGTTGTTTGCTCCTTACGAGCCGGAACTGGACAAACCCTGGCTCAACGGCGCCATCATGGCCGCCCTAGTTGGTTCGCTGATCTTCTTTTACCCTTCGGCGGCACAGCTCCAGCAGAGAGTGGACCGTGAGTATCCCGCCGCCGCGTTGGAGTTCATGCAGCGGCAGCATATTCATGGAAGGATCTTTAACCAGTATGGATGGGGTGGATACATGGAGTGGACTACACCGGAGTTAAAACCATTTATCGACGGGCGCGCCGACATATTCGTCTATAACGGGACCTTCGACGACCATTTCCACGCTTTTATGATTGACAAACCGATGGAGATTCTGGACAAGTACCGAATTGACTATGTTCTGCTCGCTCCGCAAGAACCGCTGACATATGTTCTTGAGCATTCTCCGGCGTGGCATCCAATATATTCCGATAAGGTCGCCGAGCTGTATGGACGCCAACCCCAAACGGCCGCAGCGGCGGGTGCGGCGGCAAACTAAGCTGATGAACCAGATACTACAGGCTCCAACTCCAATCGATTCGACGCCACCGGCACCGTTGCCCAGAAAAGCAGTCGATGTTCGTGCGCGCAACTTCTTCCCTTTTCCGCTGTTGTGGTTTTCCATCATAGCGCTGGAGATCTCCGTATTCGCCAAGCTTCGGGTTGGGGAGTCCGATATCTGGTTCCATTTGCGCAATGCCCAGGAGCTATTGGCAACCCACACGTTCCTGCGTGCCGATTTGTATACATTCACATCTGCAGGGACTCCCCTGGTCAACTTCGAGTGGCTCTCCGAACTGCCTTATTACTTCGCCTTTCGCTCGCTGGGTCAGAGTGGCGTGCTGGCCGTTTACCTGGTCGTTCTGTGGCTCATCTTCGGAGGCGTCTTTTATTTGGCATTGCGGCGGGGCGCGAATTGTGCCGATGCAGGCATTGTTACCATGGTCGCGGTGGTGCTCGGCTCCTACTCTTTCGGGCCGAGGATGCTGCATTTCGGCTGGCTTTGCCTCACCGCTCAGCTACTGCTACTGGAACGGTTTCAACGAACTGGGAAGGGCCTGTGGGTGCTGCCTCCGCTGTTCGCACTCTGGATCAACTTTCATGGTTCCTGGGTCTTCGGCCTGGTTGTGATGGGTATCTACATCTCTTCCGGTCTGGTCGAGGGACAATGGAACACGATAGTCGCCGAACGCTGGACGCCTGTTGAACTTCGCAAGCTCCTTGGGGCAACGGCGGCTTCGGTTGCCGCCCTATTCGTCAATCCGTATGGCTACAAGCTCGTGTGGTATCCCTTTGACCTGCTCTTCCGTCAGACAGCGGTCCGTCAGGACATCATTGAGTGGCAATCCGTAGACTTCCACACAGCGTACGGGAAGCTGGCGATGTTGATGATCTTCTCGGTGCTGGCTGCCGCATGGTGCTCCCGAGAGCCCTGGGCGCTCAGCGACGTATTGCTGGTCGCCTTTGCGCTCTGGACTTCGCTGACCCACGTTCGTTTCCTGCTGTTTGCGGCGATCGTCCTGGTGCCCGTCCTGGCCCAGCGCTTCCTGCTGTTCACGCCTTACGACAGGAAGAAAGACAAACCATGGTTGAATCTCGCCTTGGCTGCCGCAATCCTGGGTATCATCGCCTGGTCCTATCCGAGTCCAACCGAGATCCGGAGCATGATAGATGGACAGTTTCCTCGTGGTGCACTGGATTTCATGCAGCAGAAACATATTTCGGGACGGCTTTTTCACTTCTATGATTTTGGCGGATATATCGAATGGAACGCACCTTCCATCAAGACCTTCGCCGACGGTCGCGCCGACATTTTTACCTACAACGGCGTCATCGACGACTACATGAAGATCAACAATATCGAGCAGCCTTTCGAATTGCTGGACAAGTACAAAATTGATTATGTCCTGTTCCCGGTGGACAAACGGCTTTGCTACGTGCTCGATCATAGCGCCGGGTGGCGAACCATCTATAGTGACCGGGTTGCGAAGCTGTACGAAAGAGTGCAACCATCGGCGAGCGGCTTGCAGGATTAGACCGCTCCTCAGCCGCGGAGATACCGCCAGATTGGGGCTCTGGTAGTCAGGATTCCAGGCTTTCGCGCGACTTCATGGAATGGCGTGCTCGGGGCAGGCCTGCCTGGTCCATCTTGTTCATCAAGGTGCGATAACTGATTCCCAGGGTGTGGGCGGCGCGCTTGAGGTTCCCCTGGTTTTGGTCGAGCGCCTTCATGATCATCTCCCGCTCGACATTAGCCAGGGTTCGCCTGGTCACATCCTTCAGCAGAGCGTCGCCGGAGGCGCCCGTGCCGGCCGGTGCAGTAGGGTCGCCGTCAGGGCCTAACTCGTGAAGCACGCGCTCGTCGGGGCCGAGAATGACATACCGGCAAACAAAGTTCTCCAGCTCACGAATGTTCCCCGGCCATTCGTAGTAGTGCATACGCCGGACCACGTGCTCCGGGAAGGGTCTCTGCGGAAGTCCGAAGCTGTCGCTATATTGCTTGCGCAAGTGGTCTGCGATGGCCAGCAGGTCTTCCATCCGGGCCCGCAGAGGTGGCACGTCAAGGGTTACCACGGCCAGACGATAGAACAGGTCGCTTCGAAACCTCTTCTCATGGACCTCTTGTCGAAGGTTGCGGGACGTGGCACAGATGATACGCGATGTCGTCCAGGGGTTTGGCTGGTCATTGGTCGCGCCACCTTGCCCGTCGGGAAGGGCATGAAATAGTTGCAATTGACTCTTGGGGGACAACTCCCCCACATCCTCCAGAAACAGCGTTCCGATGGAGGAGAAATCCAATTCTGACGGGAAAGTAGTGCCACCCATTTGGCCTTCGTCTGCCACTAATGTGAAGCGCAGAGATTCGAATAAAGTG
Source organism: uncultured Acidobacteriaceae bacterium (assembly GCA_963791975.1). Lineage (GTDB taxonomy): Bacteria > Acidobacteriota > Terriglobia > Terriglobales > Acidobacteriaceae > Bog-257. The sequence continues at coordinate 1,172,135 of CAWBUJ010000003.1, forward strand.
CCGGGGTCGTTCGCGCACCTTACCCGAATATAAGGACCAACTATTTTCTTGGAGCGCTTGTGAATGAGTTTGGACAGGATACGCTTCCCGGTACCACTCTCACCTTGCAATAGTACTGGTAGGTTTGTGCTGAGTATCCGTCGCATCTTCCCCTCCAGCTCAAGCATGAGGGAGGACTTGCCGAAGATTATTGAGTCGGGAGGAAGATCAGTAAAGTGATTAACGTCCATCTTATTGGGCTCGCCCGGACTGGCCACAGGGTAGATTGCAACTTATAGGCCAATGTGCTCCTGAAGCCATGGGAGGGGTGGACTATTTGTAATCCCAGCCTGCTCTCGCGACGCTCGGAGTCGCATGCGGCCATAGGATGAAACTTATTTCACCTTTTGAGACATCCGGGTCGTGTCGGACTTAAGAAACTCCCCCAGTCGGTACCAGTTGGGGACACGGTGCCCTAGAAACCTCGTTTGAACAAAATAACGATTGACCGTGACCTATAGCAGTAGTACAGTGAGTGTCATCCGATTACACTTCGTCTGCGCGCATCGATAGTTCCCTCGGTGACGGGTGCAAGTAACGGATTTTGTTGGCTGTAATGTTTGTTGACAATGTCCCCCGAGATCGAGGCCACGACCATGCCTGAACAGCTTGAGGACTCGCGTACGATAGCGTCGTCCCGAGTGGAACCAACCCGGCGCCGGGTAGCAGCGGTCGCGTCACCGGGCGTTATGGTGATCGACAATGACCCCCGGATGCTGCGCTATATCCGTACCATTCTTGAGGATGGTCAACGCGAGATTATCACTTGTGAATCTGCGGAGCATGCTCTGGAATGCCTGCGCGGCGGCGCTCATCCTCAAATCGTACTCGCGTCCAGCGCTTTGACCGACATGCCTGGCGTGGAATTGCTGCCGCGCATCCGCAAGTTGCAGCCACACGCTAATGTGATCTTAATGGCGCATGTGCGCGAGTATGGCGGCCTGTTGCCGGCTATCCGCGAAGGCGCACGCGACATCCTGTTGAAGCCGTTCGGGCCCGACGATCTTCTCCAGCTTCTAAGCAACCTGAATTCTGAGAAGTCTGTCGGGGCGGAAACCTCGGGCACAGAACTATCGATTGGGCCTAACACGTTTTTCGTCTTTGCCAGCCCCGCCATGCGCGAACTTCAGGAGCATGCCTCCCTGGTAGCGCGAGTCAACCTTCCGGTTCTGATTCTGGGCGAGAGTGGAACGGGAAAGGAAGTTCTGGCCCGTTATATCCACAGTCTGTCGCCGCAGAGGAATAGCACGTTCTTGAAGGTAAACTGTGCGGCCGTGCCGTCGGAGCTGCTGGAAAGCGAACTCTTCGGATACGAGCCAGGAGCTTTCACCGGGGCTGCCCGTTCCAAGCCCGGAAAGTTCCGCCAGTGTAACAACGGTACGATGTTCCTGGATGAAATCGGCGAGATGCATCCAAGTCTGCAAGCCAAGCTTCTGCAGGTTTTACAGGATGGTACATTCGCGCCTTTAGGAAGCCGTACGACCGAGAAGGTCAACGTGCGCGTTTTGGCGGCCACCAACATTGACATGAAAGCCGCCATCGCTCAAAAGACCTTCCGCGAAGACTTGTATTACCGTCTCAACGGATTTTGCCTGAGATTGCCGCCGTTGCGGGAGCGCCGGGAGGAAATACCGGTCCTGCTCAGATACTTCATGCGCCGTTCAATTCAAGAGTTGGGCGTGTCGGACACCGAACCTATTCTGTCTTCCCGCCTGATCAATGCCTGCGTGCGCTATGACTGGCCCGGCAATCTGCGGGAACTGGAAAGCTTTGTTAAGCGATATCTCGTTCTAGGCAACGAGCAGGTGATGATCGATGAATTAACTCAGGATGCTACCGGTCCCAGGCTGGAACCGATTCTGATAAGTCCAGAATCCATCACGCAAGCGTTGAGCGCTTGCGGAGGCCATCGCCGAAAGGCGGCCAAAGCTCTTGGGATCAGCTATAAGGTGTTGCTGGGCCGTTTGCGCAAACTAGGAATGGACTCTCCCCGAAGTCCGCTGTCGGTGTCCTAGCTTGCCGCTCCCCGGTCGTAATCTTGCTTCATTGTTCCCGAGCAACTGTAAGGTTGCCCTGGGGCAACGAACGAGCCAAGTACGCAGTTTATGATGACGCACTCCACTGGCCAATTACAATGACGAAAATCGAAGCAGAATTTAATACTACGCCCAACGAGACTGCCTCCAGCGAATTGGTTGTAGTTCACCGGAGAAACGGAACCCTGGTTAAGGGAACACTCGACTTGGACAGGCCTGGCGACCACATCATTCCGCCCGCGCCACTGCCGGAAGCTATCCATATTCGAGGCGAACTTTCCCGCGAATCCGCTCTCATCCATGTATCCGAGGCGAAAGCGGTCTTCTTTGTGAAGCATCATGAAGGGGCCCTGGACCATGACGAGGTAAAGTTTTTTTCTGATGTCGCCGCCACCGATCTTTGGATTCGTATCCGGTTCGCGGATGGGGAAGTTCTGGAAGGGCAAACCCACAACGACACCCGCCTCCTCCTCGACTGCGGAATTTGGCTGCGGCCGTTTGATAGCACCGGCAACAATGTATTGGTCTACGTCCCCAAGTCTTCCGTGGTCGAATTCCACGTGATGGGAGTTGCGATTCATCGCTCCGGCGACGTGGCCTCCCCTGCCACTGGAGACTGATCGCTGACCGTGGCGCCGTAATGTTACGCTGAAGGAAACATTCCTGGGCGATTCTGAAGCATCGCAGGGCGCGACGCTCTCATTTGACAACTGGGATTTCCAACGTGCTTGGATGTTCCGCATCGTGATACACGGTTACGTGCGCTACGCGTCCGTCCTTGCCCGATTCACGTTCTACATTGCCGCCGGAGTTGTAATTTTTCTCGTAATTGATGCTGTTGATGCAGCTCAGCACCAGACGCAGCCGGCTGCCTTTGGACACCCGCCGCGAAAACCAGGTAAAGCCGTCGAAGTCGTACTCGGTGATTTGGCCGGGCGTAATCAGCCTGGCCTCCCGCAGCGACTCGCGATAACGCGCCCGCAATGCGTCACTGGTCAGCTCCACGCTGGTACCGTTGGGCAGGATCTCGTACAGCGTGACGGTGAAATCCGTGTCGGGCACGTCCATCGCCATCCACACCGTGAGCTTCACGTTACCCGAAATTTCAGTCGCCTCGGGAAACGGCTGGCTGTGATACACCACTCCGTTGCCGAACAGGTTTAGCGCGTAACGCTCGTCGGTTATGGACTTGCTGATCTCCTCTTTTTCCAGTTCGGCGGGACGCAGGTCCGCGGGATCGTAGACGAACTTGTCCGGCGCCGAAGGCGCGGGCGACTCCGACAATTGCCCGGAGTGAAACATGTCGTTTGCGGTGCTCGCCTGCGAGGTGAGATACAACTTGCGTTGCTCGTTGGCAATGGAGTCCAGATCGTCGGCGTACTTCCAATTCTCCGCTCCGGGCCCAATTACGTAATAGGCCACGCGCTTCTTCACGAACTCCGGTTTGGGACCGGCCTTCAGCGTCCAGTCGTACCACTGGCGATGAAGATCGTTCATGTCGAGCAGGCTGGCGTCTCCGAAGGTGAGGCCGCCAACTTCTTTCTTGGGAGTCCGCGTGCCGGCGTGGTCCCAGGGGCCGATGATGAGGTAGTGCTTCGCCTTGGCCTCGGCATTGCCATACTTCATGTGCTCGCGGTAATAGGACATTGCGCCCGGCTGGTCACCGTCGTAGTCGCCGGTGATGGTCAGGATCGGCACGTTCATCTGGGCATATTGCTCCGGGGTCGGAGCCATCGCCTGCCAGTAGCTGTCGTAAGAAGGATGTTGCAGCCATTTCTGGAAGACCGTGGTCGTGTTACCGACAATCTGGTCCAGCGTGTTGAAGGGCCGCTGGCCGAGATACAGTTCGCGGAATTTCTGGATCCAGAATGAGCTCTCGCCGAACAAGTTGGCATTGCTCGTCTTGCCGCTGGTAAAGGTGAGCCACTGCATGTCGTAGGTGATCCAGATTCCCTTGAAGAATGGGAAGTCAACGCCTGCGTGTGCGGCGGCGGCCGGAACGATCGTCGCCAGATGTGGTGGCAGTTCTTTCAGCGCGGCCCACTGGTCGTAGCCCGCATAGGAGCCTCCCCACATGGTGACCTTGCCGTTGCACCACGGCTGCCGGGCCAGGAATTCCACGATGTCATGCCCGTCATGCGGCTCCTGGGCGAAGGGGTCGAACGCGCCTTCAGAATTGCCGCGGCCACGTACATCCACCAGCACGAAGACGTATCCGTGCTGCGAAAAGTAAGACGCGCGATTCTGATAGCTGTCCGAAATGTATGGCGTCAACGTGAAGATGACCGGCAAAGGTTCTTTCTGGCCTGAAGGCTTGAAGACAGTCCCGTTGAGGCGCACGCCATCGCGCATCGGAATTTTGAACGCCCAGATGAGGTCCATCCCTGGCGGCGTGGTAGCGCTCTGCTGGTCCTGCACCGGAGCGCTCACCGTCGGTTGTGCTGCCAGGTCAAGGCAAAACACCAGCGCTCCGGAGAGCACTGCAATGCAGAAACTCTTCATGGGTTTTCTTCTTCTCCGCGTCGGCGAGATCGACGACCGCTTATTGCTTATTGTCCTTGCTCTGGCTAGGTTCTTTGCCTTGAATGGAGAGCAACTCCACTTCAAAGACCAGCGTGGCATCAGGCCCAATGTCGGCACCCGCGCCACGGGCGCCGTAGGCAAGGTCGGGAGGGATAAACAATTGCCACTTCGATCCCACCGGCATGAGCTGCAAAGCTTCGGTCCAGCCTTTGATGACGCCGTTCACCGGAAAGGTTGCAGGCTGTCCGCGCTTATAGGAGCTGTCGAATTCCTTACCGTCGATGAGCGTGCCCCGGTAGTTGCAGACGACTGATTCCGTCGCTGTGGGTTTCGGTCCGGTACCTTCTTTCAGTATCTTGTACTGCAGACCACTCGGGAGCGTAACGACACCCTCCTTCGTCTTGTTGGCCGCCAGAAACGCGTCGCCTTCCTTCTTGTTCGCCGCTCCGGCCACCTGCATTTTTTCCTCTTGTTTCTTGCGCGCTTCGGCCGCCAGCTCGGTCAGTACTGTCTGCGCCTCCTGCTCGGTCATCAGCGTCTTACCGCCGCCGATGGTATCTTTCAGCCCCTGCTCCAGAATGGCCGGGTCAACGTCTACAGACTGTCTTTCTAAATTCCTGCCGACATTCATCCCGATGGCATAGCTCACTTTGTCCTTCTGGGTATTGAGCGCGACAGGGGTTTTCGCTGTAGTGGCAGGGTGAGCCGCCGCCGGGGCCTTCTGCGTCTTCGTTGTGGAAGAAGATTGAGGGTTTGTGGCTGCGGGCTGCTGTGCCAGGGCGCTACCCAGCGACATCATTCCGGCCGTAAGTATCGTGATGGCGGTAGTGAATCGTTTTAGCATAAGAACATTGTATCGGTATCCGAGGCTAGGGCCCTCTAACGAACGATTATCTCTACCCATCGTCCTCACTCTCCACCCCCTTGCTTAGCCGGTGTTGCGCTTATCTTTTGCTGCTCGGGCACAAATCGTTCCATCACCGCCTTGCGCATCAGGTCTGGGGGAAGCAGCCCCTGCGCCAGGATGAAGTCGTGGAAGTTCTTCTGGTTAAACTTCGCTCCCAGCGCCTTCTCCGTATCCTCGCGCAATGCGATTAGCTTGGTATAGCCGTAGAAATAGCTGTTGGCCTGCCCGGGTGCGCGATAGGTAAAGCGCTCGACTTCTTCCTCAGCAAACGCGTGCGACAACACTACGTCCTGCTCCAGCACGCGAAAGGCATCGGCGGGCGTAATCTTCCCGGCCTGCAGTTCGGGATCCAGAAACGCGCGCGCGGCGCGCTGCAGCCTCAGATCCAGCGAAATTAGCTTGCCCTCCAGAGGCATGTACGGCTCAATGAGGTATTCGGAATAGAGTCCCCAGCCTTCGACGTTGGTGCTGTTGAAGGCATAGCGAACGCGCGCCAGCGAGACTCCGTGCTCCAGCATGGAATCGAATTGCAACTCATGTCCGGGCCGCGCCTCGTGAGCCGTCAGCGTCCATGCCGCCGCATCGTAGGTGAAGTCATCGTATTTTTCGGTCGACACCTGGCCCGGTCCCGCCGGAATGTTCAGTGGCAAAACGAACTCGCCCTTCTGCCCGGTGTTGTGGATGAACGGCGGAGGCACCATGTGCGGCGCAGGCTGCTGTGCCGTCTCGGCGGCGGTGGCGATGCGAATGCGCGCCGGACGATCCGGCAGCGACACGATCTGCTGGTCGATGATGATTTTCTCGATCTGCTTCAGGCGCTCCTGATAGAACGGCAGAATGGCATCGCCCACCAACTGCTCCTTCTTCAAGTCGCGTATGACGTCGCGATAGTCGAGCGATGGGAGGTTGCGCCGCTTGGCGATGCGTGCAGCGATGGGCTTCATCTCGCCCTGGATCTCGATGAACGCCTGGTGCGCCATAGCGGCAAGCTGATCAGGCGGAATGTCGATGCCGTAGTTCTCCATATCGAGCGCGTAATGCTGGGCCGGCAGGCGAAAATCATTTCGCGCTTTAGGCAGCACAGTCGCCTTGACCCATGCGTCATAATCGGTGAGCTGCGACCGTAGTTTGCCGAAGGGTTCTTCCCAGTCCGTCAGCTTGTACTTCTGCATCAGTGCAGCAATTCCATCGAGGTAGTTGGAATTGCGCGCCATCTCAGTCTCAATTTCAATCTTCGCCGGATAGACAACTCCCGGCTTGGCCATCTGCTCGGTGATTCGCTGCTTCAGGATGTCGGTCAACGCGGTGTAACCGGGCTCAAGTCCGGCATACTCGCGAATGCGGACCACCGCCGCAGGGCGCCGGTCCGAAGGGGTCTGCTCGTCAAGCAGGACTTGCAGTCCGCCAAATACGATCTGGCTGGCGTTGTAGAACGGCACTTCGTTCGCATGCTGAAAATCCTGCCGCTTGAAGTTGAGATTCACCCGGCGGATCATGATCTGGAGATCTTCCGCGACGTCCTGCTGCTGCTTCTCCGCGGCAGCGCTTTGCAGCTTGGCCAGCGCCGCCTCGGTTTCCTTGCGCTCCTGCTTTTCATCGGCCAGCGTGGGCTGCGAGACCTTGTTGTCATACTGGCTTAGCCCTTGTTGCGTGCCCGCTTCCGGATGATGCTTGAAGTAAACATCGATCAGCATGTTGGCGTAGCCGTTGCTGACGGCGATCCAACTCTTATCGGCAGATTGGGCTTGAGCGAGAGCCGAAATGCTCAGTAGTATCGCGGCGGCGAAAATCCTCGTCGGTTTGCGGACCACAACCCCTCCTCCTCGAACAAACCGGACTAGTAAATCATGCTGGGACGGGCGGCACAACTCGGACGTGCGACCGTCGCTCCAATGGTGCCGCCGGCGGGCATGGCAGGATTCCCGATCAGACGGACGGAAACCAAATGTCAGAAGCGAATCGCAATCAGCCGTCACTTCGCCATTCGCTCGGCAATCCAGGCGGCACATTCCCGCGTGCCGAGCGACCCGCCGACATCGACGGTCGTCTTTCCGGCGCGGACGGCCTCGAGCACGGCATTCTCGATCTTCTGAGCTTCGGCGTTGAGGCCAAGATGCGCCAGCATCATCGCGCCGGTCAAGATCGAGCCCATCGGGTTGGCGATGTTCCTGCCTGCAATCGGCGGCGCCGAGCCGTGCACTGGCTCGAACATGGAGGTGCGTCCAGGATGAATGTTGCCGCTGGCGGCCATGCCCAGCCCGCCTTGCAGCGCCGCGGCAAGATCGGTGACGATGTCGCCGAACATGTTGTTGGTCACGATGACGTCGAGCGAGCGCGGCTCGCGCACCATCTGGAGGCACAGCGCGTCAACGTACATGTGCTGCGTCTGGATCTCGGGATACTCCTTCGCAACCTCTTTGAAGACGCGCTGCCACAGGCCGCCGGCGAAGGTCATCACGTTCGACTTGTCGGACATCAAGACCTTCTTGCGTCCGTTGGCGCGGGCGTACTCGAAGGCGAAGCGGATAACGCGCTCCACCCCTCTGCGCGTGTTGATGTCCTCCTGAGTGGCGACCTCCTCGGGCGTGCCGAACTTGAAGTTGCCACCCATGTCCATGTACACGCCCTCGGTGTTCTCGCGGATGACGGTGAAGTTGACGTCGTCGGGCGTGGCGTTTTTCAGCGGACAGAGCGACGCATCGAGCAGGCGAACCGGACGCACGTTGGCGTAGAGGTCCATCTTGAAGCGCATGCCCAGCAGGATTTCCTTGGCGTGAATATTGGTCGGGACGCGGGGATCGCCGAGCGCGCCCACAAAGATAGCGTCGAAGTCGCGCGCCAGCATCTGGAATCCGTCGGCTGGAATGGTTGTGCTGTCGGCGAGGTAGCGGTCCGCGCCCCAGTCGAAGGTCGTGAAGTCGACGGCTGCGCCACTGGCGCGAATGACTTCGATGGCGTTGGGGATGACTTCCCTGCCGATGCCATCTCCGGGGATGACGGCGATACGTTTGGAGGCCACGAAGAGAAAGATAGCAGAAGTGGTGTCCGCCGCTATAGTTGGCATCTCTTGAGGTTCCCTGCGGTTACAGAATGCTTCACGATGTCCAGGCGTACGGAAATGCTAAAATGAACCGTAGCACGAGGGAAACATGGGAACCGTTCTGGCTTCAAAGAAAGTACGCAAGCAGAGTTTGAGTAGGCACGTCGATGCTGAACACGTGGCAGATCTGGTTGTCGGCGCGGTTGAAAAGAAGCTCGCAAAACTGCCGAAGCAAGCGAGAATGGAACAACGCGATCGCCTCATTTCTTCTTTGGGATCGGGTAAAGCGCAGCGATAACCGCCTTATACTCCCGAGAATCGGGGCCGTATCCCATCTCCTTCAATATCTCGAGGGCTTTCTGACCTTCTCCTGATATTACCGCCTCGATAACGCTCCTTCGCAAGCGCTCAATTTGTCTCTGTTCGTCGCTGTCGCGCAGGTGACGGGGCCTGTCCTTCCGGTCTGATCGGTACGCCTTTCTGATTTCTCCATTTTTCTCCGGTTCTTTCTTGTCCGGCATTCAGGTCTACGTCCCCTCACCGATTGAGTCTCGGCACACTCTCCGCGCAAAACCAAGTCGGCATGATCGGCCTCGTGCCCTACAGTTGTCCGCGGAAACCGGTGAGCGGCACCATGCGGCCGGCGGAGGCGTCCCAGTACTCGGCGCTGAGCACGACGATCCGCAACAGAATAAGGTTGGGATCTTCAACTCCCTTGGGAAACCACGCTTCGTACTGCGGCTCCCATATCGCGCGCGCTTTGACATGGTCGCGGACCGGCTCGGCTTCACCGGTAATGGAGACATAGCGCTGGCTACCGAAGTCGGAATAGGCAAGATTCACGCGCCGGTCAGTCTTGATGGCTTCCACTTTCTCGGTATTATTGCCGCTGAAAAACCAGATTATGCCGTCGCTGTCGGCTTCCGCCGTAGCCATCGGACAGCTATGCAACGTGCCATCGGTGCGAACCGTGGTCAGCATCGCAAAGTCGATGCCTTTGATGAGTTCGTTCAGTTTTGCCGCCGGGTCGTCGGTCTGCGCCATGTAAGCTCCTTGGTCTTGCCAGAGATGACTGGCGTTCTATGTGCCCGCGGCCGCAACGAAATCAGCCGCGACCTGTTCAGGCTTCCAGTCGTTTCCAAAGTATACCTTGACCACTCTACCGTCCTTGCCAATCAGGACGGTAACCAGCCCGTGCACGATCTGGCCATCCTTCTGGTTGTAGGCGAGACCAAAGAAGTCGGCCGCCAGACGTACCTGCTCCGGCGAGCCGGAGGCGAATTGCCAATGCGTAAACCTGGGATCGATGCCGCCCACGTACCGCTCGCCGTAGCTGCGCAGCGTGGCCGGCTTGTCATGCTCGGGATCGATACTGATGCTAAGCAGTTGCGCTTCGCCGAACGCCTTGGGGTCCTTCTGCAATTGCTGCATCACTTCAGAGAAGTTATGGCTCATGCGCAGGCAGTAATCGGGAAACGGGCAGCGTGTGTAGATAAAGGTCAGCAGCAGCGGCTTGCCGCGGAATTGCTGAAATTGGATGCCCTTGCCGTTCTGGTTGACTAGCGTAAAGTCGGGCACTTCGTCGCCCGGTTGGGGAATGTGCAGCGCCGAAACCCCGCCGGCTGCCGTGTCGCTGCCCCTGGTGAAGCTCACATCCTGCAACTCGGCATGATCGCTGAGTACCAGTGTGGCGTAGACCTGGTCGCCGGGCGCGATGGACTTGAATATCCAAAGGTCCTTGTCGCTTACCAGGAACGGCATCGTCATGCCCGCCATCAGGCCGGGAATATCGTGGTGCGCGATCGTGAGTTGGTGAGCGGCGGCATCCACGGCGACCACGCGGCCTTGCAGTTCGTAGCGCCGGCCAGCGGGCTTATGAGAGCAGGCGGCCAGTGAGAGGAGGAGCAGCAGAGCGGCAGCACATCTTGCCGAAAAGACCATATGGCTTCATTCTACGAAATCGTTTGCTATCCTGCGCTTTTCAGCAGGTAGCGATAGAAGTCATCCAGTCCATTGAACATGATCTGAATGCCAATGCAGACCAGAATGAATGCCGACAAGCGAATGAGGATGCTGGTGCCCGTGGGTCCGAGCAGCCGTTGCAGACCTTCCGAGAACCAGTAGCACAAAAAGATGGTGAGCCCGATGAGCAGAATCCCGATCACGGCGGCCAGCGCGCTGACAATCAATTGCAGATGATTTTCCTCGTGGAGGTTGCTGCCCAGGGTGAGCGCCACTGCGATCGAACCTGGACCAACCGTTAGCGGCATGGTAAGCGGGTAGAACGCTTGCGAGAGGATCCGGTCGGTGTTGGGTTGGCCATCCGGTTGGCGGTCCTTGAAATCTTCCTGCTGATTCAGGATGCGCCAGCCGGCAAACGTCACCACCAGCCCGCCGCCCATCTGCACCGCGGCCAGGCTCACCCCGAAGAACTGCAGGATGTAAGAACCGGTGAAGATCGAGGCGACCAGTAGTATGGCGCCATTGACCGCCACCCGCATGGCAACGGTGCGTCGAATCTTCGCGGAGTAGCCCAGGGTCATCTCCGCAAAGATGGGCGCCATGCCGAAGGGGTTGACGATAGGCAGCAGCGCGGCATAAACCAGAAGCACGTTGCGGACGATGGCATTCATGCGTACATCAGGATAGCGTAAGTGCTCTACCCACCGGGCGATAATTTACGCTCGCTCACAGTTGACGCGAAACGCGATTTCAGATTCAAATTGGCGTCGGTGCGCATGAGGGATTTGCGCGTCCGGTCACAACGATGGGAATTCCTCCTCGTACTTTCGGAGCACTACAGGTCAAGCGGCGCGAGTCGTTGGTGACGCGCGCCGTGGTCATGCCGGTACAGCAATTCATCCACATCCAGGGCATCAGCAGCATTCTATTGCTGGCGGCGGCCATCGCTGCGCTGATCTGGGCAAACTCGCCGTGGCATGAGTCCTATCACCATGTGTGGGAAATGGAGCTGACGCTTTCCCAGCTTCGTCTGCCCGTCCACGCCTGGATCAACGACGCCCTGATGGCGATCTTCTTTTTCCTGGTCGGCATGGAGATCAAGCACGAGATCGTGCACGGCGAACTGGCCGACATGCGGCGAGCCGCGCTCCCGATCTTCGCGGCTTTGGGCGGCATGATCGTTCCGGCGGTGGTATATGCGATTTTCAATCATGGTCACGACAGCCAGCATGGTTGGGGCATTCCGATGGCGACCGACATCGCATTTTCGCTCGGCGTTTTGGGGGTCATGAAAGGCATCCCGCCGGAGCTGAAGATTTTCCTGCTCTCCCTGGCCATCGCCGACGACATTGGCGCGATCGCCGTCATCGCCATCTTCTACAGCGGATCGTTGGATATTTCCGCGCTGATTGTAGGCCTCTTTCTGCTGGGCGTCCTTTTCGTGGCCCTGCGATTAGGCATTTCGCAGCCCATCCTTTATTTCGTTTTGGCGGTGGGATTTTGGGTGGCGATTCTGCGCTCTGGAATCCATGCCACCATCGCGGGGGTGATCCTCGGGTTCATGGTCCCAACGACTGCGTCTTTTTCCCTGCGGGAATTTCAAGAGGTCGGAGCGGGCATGGTGCAGCGCTTCCGCAAGGCCTTCGCCGAGGGCGATGAAGCCACGGCGAAGAACCTGCTGGGATCCTTCGAGGCGCTGGTGCAGAGCACGGAATCGGCCTCCGAACGCCTGACCCGGCAATTGAACGACTGGGTATCGTTCCTGGTCCTGCCGCTGTTCGCCCTGGCCAACGCGGGAGTCACGTTTTCCGGAGGCATCGTCCGAGACTTGCTAACCAGTCGTATCGCCTGGGGTATCTTGCTTGGTCTGGTTGTCGGAAAGCCGATTGGCGTCCTGCTGTTCTCCGGGCTGGCGGTGCGCTTGGGTTGGGCACAGCTGCCCAATGCTGTCAGTTGGCGGCAGATTGGCGCGGTCGGCATGCTGGCGGGCATCGGATTCACGGTCTCGATCTTCATCAGCTCACTGGCCTTCGACAACGCCCTATATTTGGCGGAAGGGAAAACCGCCGTCCTGGCGGCTTCGGTGATTGCCGGCGTGCTGGGATATTTCACCTTGCGCGGTCAGAAAGCGATTCCGAGGCCCTCGGAAACCGCGGACAACGGAGAAGCATCCTAACGTCTGGCCAAAAGATAACGAAAACGCTTACAATTTCTTAGCCTCTTCGATTGCCCGAAACCGGCTGTGGGTAGCTCATTCGAGGTGTTCTAGTTCCTCCCGTACGGGCAGGTCGGGTGCGTAGGGCCAATGGTTTGCAGCCAGGGATGTCCGGCGTGATCTCGCCCGGCGTCAATATGAAAGGAAGTTCAACTATGCGTTCTCGACTCTCAGCGCTCATGCTTAGCTTGATTCTGGCTCTCGTTTTTGCAGCTTGCAGCAAGAAAGAACAAAGCCAGAATCCACCGGCAACAACCGATACATCCGGTCAGGCCCAGACAGGTCAGCCGGCCGGCGGACAGATGGCGTCGTCCGGGCAGCAGCAGATGGCGCCTGCACAGGAGCCTGCGCCGGCTCAGCAGACGGCGCCTGCGCAGCAGGGTGCGCCGGCACAACAGCAGATGGCGCAGGCGCCCGAGCCGCCTCCGCCGCCTCCGCCGCTGGTTGTCCCCGCGGGCGCCAGCATTGTGGTTCGCATGGGAAGCACGCTTGACACGAAAACAGCCCATGATGGCGACACCTTCACCGGCTCCCTGGCGCGTGCGGTCTCGGTGCACGGTGAAGTTGCCATTCCATCCGGCGCCGGCGTAACCGGTACCGTTGTTGAATCGAAGTCACCGGGAAAGTTCAAGGGCGAGGGACTCCTGACTGTCTCCTTGACCGCAATTAACGTCGGAGGCGCGCCGGAGAACATTCAGACCTCGAACTACACCGTCACTGTCAAGGGGAAGGGCAAGCGGACGGCCGTGGCAGTCGGCGGCGGCACGGGCGCCGGCGCTCTAATCGGTGGAATCGCTGGCGGCGGCAAAGGCGCCCTTATTGGCGGGTTGGTGGGCGCAGGCGCCGGCACTGCTGGAGCAGCTTTCACCGGCAACAAGGACCTGCAGATCCCGGCGGAAACGGTCATCACCTTCAAGCTGGGGACGCCGATAACGGTGCACCGGCACGGGGAATAACAACCCGCGGAACAGGTGCGCCTGGTCCAATTGGGGAGGCCTCCGGGCCTCCCTTTTCATGAAGCCTATTTGCCGGGCGCCTTCTTTGCCTTTGCGCGTCGCTCGGCCGCCCAGCCTTGCTTCGTGACCTGGCGGCCACGGCCGAGGGCCAGCGCATCGTCGGGAACATCGTCCGTAATGCACGAACCGGCGCCCACGTAAGCGCCGCTTCCGATTCGCACCGGAGCAACCAGGGTTGCATCGCTGCCGATAAACGCGCCATCGCCGATTACGGTCGGGTGCTTGTTCACACCGTCATAATTGCAGGTGATGGTACCCGCGCCCACGTTCACGTCGGCGCCGATTTCCGCATCGCCAAGATACGTGAGGTGGTTGGCCTTCGAACCCTTGCCCAGGCGCGTCTTCTTGGTCTCCACGAAGTTGCCCACATGCGCGCCTTCGCCGATCTCGCTCCCCGGACGAAGATGCGAATAGGGCCCCAGTTGCGCCCTGTCGCGTACCACCGAGTCTTCCAGGATGCAGCCGGGACGGACCAGCACCCCATCGCCGATCTCGCAATTCGTGATCACGGAATAGGACCGGATACGGCAATCGGCGCCGATCCTGGTGCGTCCGATGAGCTGCACAAAGGGTTCGATCACGGTGTCCGTCCCAACCTGCACCTCGGCATCGATGTCGCACGTCTCTGGCCGGAATATGGTGATACCGGCTTCCATCAACTCCCGGGCTTTCTTGTCGCGCAGTCTGGCATCGAGTTGCGCCAACTCCACCCGGGTGTTTACTCCCAGCACTTCGCTGGAGTCGGGTGCGCGCAGGGCCACCACCTTCTCTCCAGCTTTGCCCAGCAGGGCGGCCATGTCGGTGAGGTAGTACTCACCATGCGCGTTGTCGGTGGTGAGTTTACCGATGTGCGCATACAACGGCCCGGTCGCGAACGCATAGATTCCGGAGTTAATCTCGCGCTGCTCCGCTTCCCCGCCCCGCAGCGCCTTCTGTTCCACAATGCGCTCCACCTCGTCCGTCTCCCTTCCTTTGTTTCGCTTACGCAGCACCCGGCCATAGCCCGTCGGGTCTTCGGGCTCAGCCGTCAGAATCGTCATGGCAGCGGATTGGGCAGCGTGGAAGTCGCGCACCTGCGTGATCGTCTCCGGGCGGATGAGGGGAACATCGCCGGACAGCACCAGTATGGTCTCGTAGTTCTGCAAAACCTCACGCGCTTCCATGATGGCGTGCCCGGTCCCACGCTGCTCGCGTTGCAGCACAAACTTGATGCCGGTTGACGCAAGTGCCTCGCGGACACGCTCGGCCTCATACCCGATGATGGCGAAGACACTTTGGACGGGCACAACCTGGCTCGCCGCCGCCACCACATGGGCCAGCAGCGGTTGACCGGCAATTTCATGCAACACCTTGGGACGGTTCGACTTCAGGCGCGTGCCTTTACCCGCAGCCAGAATTGCGATGGCAAACTTCCCCTGCTTGCGGTTTAGGGTCTTGCCGGAGGTTAATCTTGGCTTTGGCATTTCGATCTCAGGTGTAAACGAGAGTTACGATTTTCGGCCCAGCGCAGTGACCGGCGACTCACGCAATTCCATCATAAGCCGCAGCAGGTCGTGCGCCACCTGGTGGGTGTCATGGCGGGCAACCGGACCTTCTTTGGGGTCCATGGCCTCAAGCAGGTACTCGCCCAGAACCGGCTTCACGCCCAGAGCCTCAATCTGGTCCACATCGGCCTCGATCGGCGACTGTTGTTTTTCGGCGTATTTCAGCGTCAGTGCGGGCGACGCGGGAGTGCGATTGACCAGCGCAAAGTCGAAGAACTGATGACGCGCGTGTTTGTACAAAGCGCGAATGTGGTCGGCGGCGCTCAGACCCAGGCTTTCGTTCGCCTGGGTCATCAGGTTACAGACGAACACCTTGACCGCGCGGGAATTGGCGATCGCCCTGGAGACGTCGCGCACCAGCAGGTTGGGCACCAGACTGGTGAACAGCGATCCCGGACCGATGGTAATCAGGTCCGCATTTTCTATCGCTTCCAGCGCCAGCGGCTGCGGCTTGGCATTCGTGGGCGCCATGCGCAGCTCCACAATCCGGCGCTGGCTGGCGGTTATGTTGGTTTCGCCGCGAACAAAGGAGCCGTCGTCCATAATCGCGTACAGATGGGCGTTGCTGCTGGTCGCAGGATAGATGTGACCCCGCGTGGCGAGAATCGCCGACGAGTGTTTCACCGCCTGGTTGAAGTCGCCGGTAACCGCGGTCATCGCGGAAAGAAACAGGTTGCCGAAGCTGTGGCCGCCCAGCCCTTCGCCGGCAGGAAACCGGTATTGGAACAGTCGCGAAAGCAAAGCCTCATCTTCGGAAAGCGCGACAATGCAATTGCGCACGTCGCCGGGTGCGGGGACATTGAGCTCCTTGCGCAGCCGTCCGCTTGACCCCCCGTCATCGCTGACGGTGACAATGGCGGAAAGCTCCGCTATGCCGACCAGGCCCTGGTCCAAAGGCGATGCCTCTGCCCCCGATACAACGTACTGTTTCAGGCCGTGCAACACGGTGGACAGGCCCGTGCCTCCCCCCATGGCCACAACTCTCACGGGCCGCAACCCGGCGAAGATGGAAGAATCCTGCATCGGACGGCTTTGTGACTCAGCTAGAAATGCCACTTTCCCGGCGGGGCCGGCGGTTCGGCACTCATATCAGGATAAAGCAGCTCGGTGAAGCGCGGATCGTCAGCCAGGCTCTTGAAGTCGCCGTCGTTTCGTGCCTGGAAGCGGTTGGCCGGATTCAAGCGAATGGCCTCGGTCAAACTGCTGAGAGCCTCAGGAAAGTGGCCCGTCAGGCAATTTAGCACCGCCATGCCGTACCAGACGAAATCCAGTTTGGGAGACTTCTTCGACAAGATGTCGAAGTTCTCGCGGGCGCCAACGTAGTCGCCCAGGTTCATCAGTGAAACCGCATAATCAAACTGCTCTTCCGGCGTCTTGAACGAGGACGACGCTCCCCGGCTTAACTGCTGGTTGCAACTGGCCAAATGAACCGATGCGCGATCGGTTAATTCGGGGCTCGGCCCTGCCACCACTTTTTCAAAAAATGTCTTGGCCCGGTCATACTTGTGGGACTGCATAGCCTTCAGACCGGCCTCATAGTTTTGCACAGCCTGTGCAAAACGTGGGTCGTCAGTGAGCTTCATGGGTCTACTTCTCCGGAATCGGCTGTCGGAGATGGTCGGGGATGATGTTAAGCCTATATTTTTCTGTAACTTAGTTGATTTTTTCTTAAGCGTTCGTGTGGCTTTTTTCTTCATCCCACGGCTTCCGTTGGGCTCTTCCCCACCTGGCGATGCGGAAAGGATGTGGAAAACCCCAAAATGACGTGCAGATTGCGTGTGCTGAGTTATACCCTCAACTGATGACGGCGTCAACCCGCCACAAAATGGCCTCACGAAGACTGCTTATTCAGTTGTTCTTAGCGACCGTTTCCAGATCGATCGCCTTCCAGTCGCCCTTGATGATTCCCGCTCGAATCTGCGCCGGAGTTTTCTTGAGCCTGGTCTGCTCGTAGGCGTAGAACACCTCTTTCATGCAGATGCCGCAGTGCGCTCCGTGCGTGCTCTCGAAGCAGGTATGAAGGCTGGTGTGCCCGATGCGCTCGCAATAGCAGTAGCACGGCATTTGATATAACACCCCGGGGATCTTTGCCGCGAGCTCGTAGGCTTTCACCTGGTATGGGTATTTGAAAGCTTCGCCCCACTGTTGGTCCTTGGGGAGAATGGGCGACATGTCTCCCGCAGCCGGCGGATGGTCGTTGTACGCGGGAACATGATCTCCCTGCGCGAAGGAAACCACGGCAACCAATCCGATTAGCGCAATCAGGGCAGGCTTGTTCATGAGTGGGCCCTCACATCTCTCAACGTATTCTAGCGGAGTTCGCCGTATAGCCCAAACTTCCGCATTTCCCCTCTCGCCCCGCTTGAAACTATACTGGGAACTCACCCGTCTAAACAAAGCGATGAGCCTTAATAATCCTGACGATAACCCGTCCAGCTTCCTGAAGCGGCCGCGGCGCGTGAACTCTCTTGTTTCGGGCTGGCTTCGCGATGTGATCATCTCGCTGGCAGTTTCCGCTTTCTTCATCATCTTCCTGTACCAGCCGGTCAAAGTGGAAGGTACCAGCATGATGCCAACGCTCCAGGACCAGGAGCGCGTCTTCATCAACAAGTTCGTGTACAAGCTGGAGCCGATCGCGCGAGGAGATGTCATCGTTTTCCGCTATCCCCGTGACCCCGCCAAGAGCTACATCAAGCGCGTAGTGGCCATCGGCGGCGACAGTGTTGCCATCGAGGACGGCGTAGTCTTCGTCAACGGGCATCGTTTAAACGAACCCTACGTGCCCGAACAGTATGAAGACACGCGGTCCTACCCCGAGACTCTGGTGCCTGCTCACAGCTACTTTGTGCTCGGCGACCACCGTAACCTCTCCAACGATAGCCGTGACTTCGGCTCGGTCAGCGACAACTTTATCTACGGCAAGGCTGTCTTCGGCTACTGGCCGGTTGACCGGATGGGCACGCTGCGCTAGCCGGCTGCCGCAAGACCTGCCATCTGGTCCCGGGACAGCGGAGTCCGTAAGCGCCGTCTCCCGGCCTGCCGGGGCGCCATGTTCCCAACTCCTGGAGCGGTCTTTCCGCTCGAAAACCTGTTGTGCGCTGGCTCACAACAGCGCTGTGACCGGCGTCACCGCCTCAATGGTCACCATCTTTGTACATTGGAATTGGCGAGAGGGATCGCCGCAACTGCCGAGCGGTGAGGGCGGCAGCCAGAATTCAAGATCGGAGATCGTAATCATGGCATACGTAATCACTGATACCTGTACCAAAGATGAACTTTGCGTCGAAGCTTGCCCGACCGATTGCATCCACCCCAAAAAGGATGAAGAGCCTTTCGAGGCGGCCACTCAGCTCTACGTTGACCCGGAAGGCTGCATCGATTGCGGCGCCTGCGTTCCGGTGTGCCCGACCAATTCGATTTTCATCGTGGATGAAGTCCCTGCCGACAAACAGGAGTTCATCGAGAAGAACGTCGCCTACTACGCCAAGGCGTAAGTGATGGTTTCTGGGCCGCGCCGCGGGCATGGCGTGGCTCACATCCTCCTCGGCGGGGCGGAGCACCGCTTCCGCGCTGCGTTTGACGGTCGCCTTCGAATCCGGCTTTAGCCGCTGAGGTATGGAACCGTCGCCTCAAGCAGCTAAGCCATGCCGTTCCCTGCTGCCTGCACGGGATCCTTCGACTCCAGTCCGCTCAGGATGACACCACGTCAGGGATAAGGCAGAGCATCGGCGGCGACCTGCTATCCTGAAAACACCTGCAATTCCTCGGAGCTTACGGCCTGATGCTGCGCATCTTTTTGTCTGCTATCGTCATTCTTATGAGCCTTACCGCTGTCGCCCAGTTGACCCTTACGCCCCCTGCCGCGATTACCGACCCCGCGCAACTGCAAAGCAAGACCGTGGCCGACATGCAAACTTTCTCCATCGAGAAGCTTTACATGACCCGGCTGGTCGGCGGCACCACGTGGTCGCCCGACGGCAAGCAGATCGCGTTCATCTCCAACATCAGCGGGCGCAATAACCTGTGGCTGGTGCCGGCGACTGGCGGCTGGCCGACGCAGTTGACCATCAGCGACCAGCGGCAGTCGCAGCCGGCATGGTCGCCCGACGGCACGTGGATCGCCTACATTTCCGATCACGATGGCGACGAGCAGTGGGACGTGTTTCTGGTTTCGCCCAAGACCGGCGACGTGGTGAACTTGACGGTTTCGCCGGAGAGCGACGACGAAGAGCCGACGTGGTCGCCCAACGGGCGGCAACTCGCCTACGTCACCAAGCCGAAGACCGGCTCCAGCTTCGAGATTGAGCTGATGGACGTGGCCACGCGCCACGTGCGACACCTGACGCCCAACATGTCCGCGGAGTTGAGCGCCAGCCATCCTATTTTCTCGCGTGACGGCAAGACTCTCGTCTATACGCAATCTCATGCCACCGGCAACGACGCGAACATCTTCGTGCTCGATCTGGCCAGCGGGCAAAGCACCAACTTGACGCCGCACCAGGGAGAACATTATTACCAGGCGGATGACATCTCTGTCGATGGCAGGACGCTGCTGATTACCTCCGACGCCGAGAACGGCTACTTTAATGTAGGACTGCTCGACAGCGCCACCAGGAAGATTGACTGGCTGACCAACGATAAGTGGCAGATCGCGGCAGGCACGTTTTCGCCCGATGGCAAGTCGCTCACCTGGACCGCGGAGGTTGACGGCAACAGCTATATCTATTTGTATGACATCGCGAGCCGGCATGCCGAAGCGCTGCCCCTGAAAGCCGGCGTCAACACGTTGGGTGGCAATCCGCTGCCGTACTCACGTGATGGCTCCAAGCTGTTGTACTACCACAACGGCGCGGACGCGCCGCAGGACGCGTGGGTCTACGACATCGCGTCGAAGCAGTCGCAGCAGGTGACGCACTCGCTGGTCGCCGGGCTGCGCAGCGCCGACATGGTCGAGCCCTACCTGGTGCACTATCCCAGCCGCGATGGCAAGTGGACGATCTCGGCGCTGGCGTATGTGCCGAACAACATCCAGCGCAACGGTAAATTTCCCGCAATCGTCTACATCCACGGCGGACCGGCGGCGCAGTCGGTGAACTCGTTCAACCGCTTCATTCAGTACATCGTGAACCAGGGATACCTGGTGATTGCGCCCAACTATCGCGGCTCCACGGGATATGGCAAGGAGTTCACCGAGGGCAATCGCGGCGATCCGGGGGGCGGCGACTTGCAGGACAACATTGCGGCGGCGGAATGGATCAGGAAGAGCGGATTCGTCGATTCCAAGAAACTGATTGTCATGGGCGGCAGCTACGGCGGCTACCTCACCATGATGGCCGTCACGAAGGCGCCGGAGTTGTGGGCTGCCGGAGTGGCGATCGTGCCCTTTGTGAACTGGTTCACCGAGATCGCCAACGAAGATCCGCTTCTGCAGCAGTACGACCACGCGTGGTGGGGCGATCCAGTGAAGAACAAGGCGATGTATGAAGACCGCTCGCCCATCAACTTCGTGGACCAGATTAAGGCCCCGCTGCTGTTGCTGGCGGGCGGCAACGATCCGCGTTGCCCGAAGGAAGAGGCGCAGCAGGTGGCCGACGCCGTGAAGAAACACGGCGGCTCAGTGCAGTTAAAGATTTACGAGAATGAGGGCCACGGATTTGCGCGCGTCGAAAACCAGATTGGCGCCTATCAGAAGGTGTCGGACTTTCTGAAAGTCCACGTGCCGTCCCCGGGCTGCGGCTGCTCGATCTACGAGTAGCAGGAAATCCTGGATTGCGGTACCCAGTGACGGGTGGAGCACACCGTTTAGCCGTGCCGGGCAGTACCAGAAAGACTCGGGGCTTTAGCCCCTGCACCTGAAGGCAAATTCCGTCAGGGGCTAAAGCGGTTTCGCAGTTGATGTAGTGCAGCTCTCGCTTTGAAAGGGCACGGCTTCAGCCGTGCCGTAGGTCGCATTCACGACGCCGGGCTTTAGCCCCTGGGGGAAATCGGTCTGCACCTTCTATGAAAATGCTCTAAAGCCCAGGCTCTTTGTCGACCGGACTGCGGCACGGCTTCAGCCGTGCCCTGATACAAGGTGATCTTGAGATCTTGAGATAAACAAGCTCTGGACGAAATCGGCAGCATCGACTTGATTCCGCAGCGGTGAATGGGCAGTTCCGGTTACCCAACCCGTGTGCGCTGGGTCACAGACAGCTTCCCCGGCATGCGCTAGGCTGCCTCCCAGGGTCGCTGTTGCTCCACTGGCCAGGTCAGCCCGAGTGGCGCTCGCCCAGCGAGTGGAGACCCGCAAGTAAATAAACACCGAGCAGGTCATCGTAAATAAAACGAGCCCTGCGTCCAGGTCCACGGAGACCTGACGCGGGGCTTTTGCTTTTGAAGGCAACTCGAAACCGGAGAGGTGAACCGTGAACGTAACTTTTTACATTTGTTATCCCGAGCGAGGGCCAGCCCAGGGGGACGCATCCAGCCCGCTTTTGGCTGGAGGCGCTGGCTGGGCCCAGTCGAGGGGTCCCTATGAGCAATCTCCACTCTATTTGTCATCCCGAGCGACGAGCGCGGCGAGGAGTCGAGGGACCTGCTGTTCGGCGTCATGGAAAAACTCGGCACAACAGGTCCTTCGACTCCGCGCCCGCCCGCCCCGCACCGCCGGCGGGTCGGAGAAGCCGCGCGGTTGCTCGCTCAGGATGACAGAACGCGATAGCTGCTGGTAGATACCACAAAACCCCCGACCCTCGAGAAATGAGACTGAGATGTCAGACATCGTAGACCGCAGCCCTGCCGGCGAAGCAGCCGGCAGCCAACCTCCCACTCCGTCAGACACAGGTATCCTTGTGTCTCCCACAACGTCAGACATCAACCTCACCGAAGGCTCCGGCCAGGCCTGCGCCAGCCACGCGCCGCAAGAAAAGCAGGTCCCTCCGCTCGGAGTAAACTCCTCGGTCGGGATGACAGCAATTCTGGCGACGAGCGAAGAGCGAACCGCGAACCGCGAAGGGCCACCCGCGAACAGCGAAGACCGGCACCAGCCGCCCCTGGCGAAGAGCAAAAAGCGAATGGCGAAGAGCAAAAAGCGTACTCCCCTCCCCGCCGTCAATCTATGCCGCCACGTCATGGGAGACGGCGTCTACTGCCGGGTTCCAGCCCTCAGCGGACGCCAGTACTGCTACCGCCATCTGCTCCTGCGCGGCCAGCAGATGCGCATGGCCCGCGCCATCGCCGAGCGCCAGCCCTACCAGCTGCTGCTGCCTCCGCTCGACGACATGCACGCCGTGCAGGCGGCGCTGGTCCACGTCACCGCCGCCATGAACGCCGGGCTACTGGAACGCGGCCGCGCCGGAATGCTGCTCTACGCCTTGCAGCAGGCAGCCAACAATCTGCGCTTCCTCGCCCAGCTCGAAGCCCAGGCCAGATCCCAATCCCAGCCCCAATCCCAATCCAACGTCGCCGCCGCCGACCCGCAGCCATCTGCGTCGGCCGCGCCCCAGCGCGTCGTCCACCAGTATCCCGAATTCGAAACGGAGTTTGCACTCCCACCCGGTCTGGACCTGACCCAGTCGCCGCAGGTGGCGTTTCCTCCTCCGCCGCAGCAGGCTGGAGACCCTTGGGCCAACTTCACCGCCCCTCAGCAGAAACCCAAGCCCCGCTGGACCAAGGAAGAAATCGAGCTGGAGGAACTGGACGACCGGCGGCTCCAGATGAGCGAGGATTGCTATATCGAGCAGTGCCGGAAAGTGCACGCCAAGATCGAAAAAACGGTCGCCGTCGAGATGCGCCGGAAGCGCGAAGCGGAGTGGGAGGCGGAGGCGGCTCGCCGCAACGCCAAGGAGGAGGAAAAAGCGCAGCGCTGGGCCAGCATGGACGCCGCCCAGCAGCGGGCCTATTGGGAAGGCGTGGCGGACGCGCACGAAACGGCGGAGCGCGACCGGCGGCAGGAAGCGGCCCAGGCGAAGCGGCCCGCGGCTCGCGCGGGCAACCAGGCCGAGACCGCAGGGACGAGCAAACTGCCCGAAACTGAGGCCGCTAAGTGAGGGAAACAAAGCAGTTACTTGTAAACCATTGGGGATCAGCAGGTTGGAGGGAAAAAGTTTGTAATCGCATGATTCTAAACAACCGGGAGGGGGGAGGGGGAGTTATCAGTTAGATAATACAGTGGCCAGTAGTCAGTAGTCAGTAGTCAGTAGCCAGTAGTCAGTAGCCAGTTGTCAGTTGTCAGTGGTTCGAGGGGCGGTGTCTAGCCGAATGCTAAATGCCAACTACTCGCTGCTGAGTGCTGGCTGCCGATTTCCGCCGGCTCCGCGGCGGCCCTGGGGTGACCTCGGGCAGGTTGCTATAGCGGTTTCACAGTTAATGTAGTCCAGCGCTCGCTTTGAAAGGGCACGGCTTCAGCCGTGCCGATCGTGGCATCCGCGAAGGCGGGCTTTTGCCCTGGAGGGAAATGAGGGAAATCGGTCTACACTTTCTCTGAAAATGCCCTGGTACCGTCGAGGTCCACTACTTTAAGGTGATATCTGAAATACTGAATGCCGAGTCCTGAATGCTGACGCTTGAATACCGCATCGTTCTCTATGCCGTCGCTCTGCTGGCCGTATTGGCGATCTTCGCCAAGGTCCGCTCGCGCCGTGTCCGGCAAGCCTTTCTTTTGCTCGGCAGCTACGCGCTTTATGTCACCTGGGGACCCTGGTTCGCGGGCGTGCTGCTCGCCTCCACGGCGATGAACTTCCTGTTCGGGCGGTGGCTGCGGCGCAAGCAATCGGCCGGTGTGTTGTGGATCGGCATCGTGTGCAACCTGCTGCTGCTGGGCAGCTTCAAGTATCTGCCCGGATTCGCCGGTTCCCTGCCCTTTGCCTCCCTGCAAAAGTTCTCCCACATTGCCCTGCCGCTGGGAATTTCGTTCTGGACCTTCCAGGCGATGAGCTACCTGTTCGACCTGTATCGCGGCGAGGAGCTCGATCCCACATTGTGGGAGTTCGCCCTGTACATGGCGTTCTTTCCGGTCGCGATCTCGGGACCGATCTGCCGCCTGCCCGACATGCTGCCCCAGTTCCGCTCCGAGGCGCCCGTACCGCGCAGCGACATGGCGCGCGGGCTCTGCCGGATCGCGACCGGCGCGCTCATGATGCAACTGGGCCAACTGTTGGGTACCGGCATCCTGAACGCGGGCGGCGTCAGTGCCGGTTTCGATCACGCCACCCGGTGGAGCGGTCCCGACGTCTGGTGCCTGGCTTTCGGATACGGACTGGAGCTGTTCTTCGATTTCGCCGGCTATTCGCACGTCGCCATCGGAGCCGCCAGGATGCTGGGCTTCACCGTGCCGGAAAATTTCGCTCGCCCCTTCCAGTCGACCACGCCGTCCATCTTCTGGACCCGCTGGCACATGTCGCTGTCTTTCTGGATCCGCGACTACGTCTTCCTTCCCCTGGCCACCGCGCGCCGCGAGATGTGGTGGCGCAACCTGGCGCTGGTGATTTCCATGGTGCTGTTCGGCCTCTGGCACAAGGCCACCCTGCTGTTCGTGCTCTGGGGCTGCTATCACGGCGTACTGCTGGTGCTGCATCGCCAGGTGCAGCAGTTGCAGCGGCGGCTGAACTGGGAGCCGCCCGCGGCGCTGTGGACGGCGGTGTCCTGGATCGTCACCATCACTCTGGTCAGTTTCGGATGGATCTTCTTCCGCGCCAATTCCCTGCCGCAAGCCGTCCAGATGCTCGGCGTGCTGCTGTCGCCTGCCAGTTATGCCACCCACTTCCTTCCGGCAACGTTGTATCTGCTGGTGCTGGCCCTGGCCTTGTCCTATGCCGCCGTGATGCTGGTCATGGCGGGGCTCGATCGCTACGCCGAAAGCCTCGGGGTGGCCGAAGCGACTTCTCGGTCGGAAGTGCTTTCCATCATCGTGCGCGATCGCTGGGTGTGGCTGACCCCCATGTACGCCGCCGCTCTGGTAATCGCGACCTGGCTGGTGACGCGCGCGCAAAGCGCAGGAGCTTCTCCGTTTGTCTACCGCTCGTTCTGAGTTCGCTGGAGAGCTTGGCAGTACTACTTTGGATGAAAGCTGGGTGCTAATTGCCGTGGGTGAGTAAGAATTTCGTATTGCGGAACGATGCCGCTGGTTTAACTCCTCTGGTTTCAATGCGCGTCATCGGCCCTTTTCTTGCGATTAACGCATGGGTGCCCGGCGTATGCCGTAGCGGTTCTGGACTTGCGTAAAGCTGCGTTGGCCAGGGGGAAAACGCCCTCCGCAGCCGAAGCAAGCTCGGGTGACACTGCGGAGGAGTCGGGCAGCCTGTGATCAAGGTTCTACGGTTGCGCTTATCGACTTTGGGAGAGGCAACTCGGAACGAGAGGACGGTTTCACACTTGCCAATAGACCGAAGTCGTAAGAGCAATCAAACCGGAATGAAGAAAGGGAGAAACCTTATGAAACAACTCATTCTCACAATCGCTGTGCTGGGCCTGCTGACGGGCGTGTCGTTTGCCCAGCGCGGACGCATGGCGATGGGCGGCAATCCCGGCATGACACATCAGATGGGACCGATCTCCCACAGCAACATTGGAACGCCGAGGTATATGCCCAACGCCATACAGCCATCTGCCCGGCAGATGCCTCCGATAGTACACCGCACGGCCGAGTCGCCGGTGGGCGGAACTACCGGAGCGGTTACCTCTGGAAACCCTGCGACCACGGTGGGGAACAGTCAGCGTACGGTCGCTCCGCCCGATGCGGCCGTGGGACCAAACGTGAGCCAACGCAAGCTTCAGAACTGATCGCGGGAATGCCGACGAGAGGGCAATCTGCGGTCCTCATCGGAAGTGTGGGCCGACAGCAGTCGGCCCGCGCGTTATTTGAACATCGCGCCCGGCGTGACGATTACTTCGGCCTGCCCAGCCAGGAGTACTGCCAGGCCAGGGAGACGTTCTGGTAGTTGCCGCCAAATCGGATATAAGTGCCGTCGCTGTAGCTGAATTTCAGAGACTGGTGCCGGGTAATGGGGGTAGAGAATGTGCCCCCGATGCGCGAGTTCGCCTGACGGGAGAAGGGGTTTGGTATCCCGTTCAAGCTGGTTGTCCCTCCGAACCAGAAATTACCGTCGAGCGACGCCCACAGACGAGGAGAACCCTTGAAGTCATAGCTCAGATGCCCTTCCAAAGCCCCAATTGGCTTTTGCGATTGCGAGTTGATCCCCGAAAAGAAGGCGTTTCGCGAAAAGAACTCGGGATTCGTGGTGTAGAACCACACTCCAAAATACCCATCGAGTATCCATCTGCCCGCCCAGCGTTGCGAATAGCCGAATTCCGGTTTGAAGCCCCAGCGGTTGTTGCTCCAATTGATCAGCTTCGTCGGGTCGTACTGGCCGGTCGGAGCCATCACCTTGAGACTGGCGCCCAGCAGTATCTTCTGGTGCCATTTGACAAACTTCTTCGGCGCCATGGCCGGGCCGCCCTTCAGGTTTACGGAGACGCGATAGACCGAATCCAGAAGCCCGGAACGGTAGAGGTTCCTTTCCGCGCCGAACGCTGTCCCCCGGAAGTTGCCAAATGCGTAAGGCAGCGAGGCGACGACGTTGGCCGAACGGCCAAAGAAGCTGAAGGCGTGGTAATAGCTGAAGATCGGTACGCTGTACGTCCCTGTAGCCCCGCTAATGGGGAGCCCATTGAGGCTAAGGTTGCCATCGTAGAAGCTGTACGTCAGAGTGATCGCATTGGAATGCAATGGAGTGATGACGTACGCCCGCGGAGAAAGGTCTTGCGCCCGGCAGCAAGGCGACAGGCTTCCGGCGAGAAGCGCCCAAACCATTATTCTTCGCCAAGTTGCCATGGTTCCTCTCGGGTCGCCGGGCGTAAAGATGGCACACCTGCCCAACCTGGGGGCGCGAAACGTGCCAGCCCGGCTGCAAAACATCGCAAGGGGTTGCAGCGACAATATACAGCTAAGTCGGCAATTTCAAAATCTGGCAGAATTCATAGAGATATGTGGAAAACTTGCTAAGGGACATGCGAATCTGTCCGCCGATCCTGGAAAACCGGCCTCGTGGGATCCTTCTAAGCGATAATGCGGAAGCCGGTTTCGAGGTCGCTGCTCCGGGGGAATAATTTTCTGGGGCGACGCTGTCGATGTTGAGCAACCTCAAGCGTCGATACAATGGACCACCCCGCAGCGCGGGTAGGGAGGAGTGAGGATGAGCAAGGTACGTGTATTGGTCGGCACGCGCAAGGGCGCGTTCATACTGACTTCGGATGGAAAGCGTGAACAGTGGGATGTCAGCGGCCCCTTTTTCGCGGGCTGGGAGCTCTACCACATTAAGGGATCGCCGGCTGATCCCAATCGGCTGTATGCATCACAAACCAGCGGCTGGTTCGGCCAGGTCATCCAGCGCTCCAATGACGGCGGCAAGACCTGGGAGGCGCCGGGAGGTGACATTAAGCCCGGCCCTGAGGCCATGCGGGGAGGCGCGAGCAACAAGTTCGTTTACGACACCTCTCCGGAAACCGGCAAGCCGCTAACCACCCATCAGTTTTACGACGGCACCCAGCACCCGTGGGAGTTCAAGCGGGTCTGGCATCTCGAGCCGTCACTCACCGATCCCGACACCGTATATGCCGGGGTGGAAGACGCAGCGATATTTCGTTCAACCGACGGCGCACTGTCCTGGCACGAACTCGCCGGGCTGCGTGGCCACGGCACGGGACCTCGCTGGCAGCCGGGCGCCGGCGGAATGTGCCTGCACACCATCATTCTCGATCCCAGCGATCCCAAGCGGATCTTCATCGCCATTTCGGCGGCGGGCGCCTTTCGCACCGACGACGGCGGCCAGACGTGGAAGCCGATCAACCAGGGACTCCGTTCAGAGTACATTCCCGATCCAACCGCCGAGATCGGCCACTGCGTTCACCACGTCGCCATGCACCCGTCGCGTCCGGGGGTGCTGTTCATGCAGAAACACTGGGACGTCATGCGCAGCGACGATGCCGGCGACTCGTGGCGTGAGGTCAGCGGAAACCTGCCGACTGACTTTGGTTTCGTAATCGACGTGCACGCCCACGAGCCCGAAACCATCTATGTCGTCCCCATCAAGAGCGATGGCGAGCACTATCCGCCCGAAGGCAAGCTGCGCGTATACCGCAGCCGCAGCGGCGGAAATGAGTGGGAGGCGCTCACCAAGGGTCTGCCCCAAAAGGACTGCTACGTAAACGTGTTGCGTGACGCCATGGCAGTCGATTCGCTGGATTCCTGCGGCGTGTACTTCGGCACCACCGGAGGACAGGTCTACTTATCGGCCGACGCTGGAGACAACTGGGCTCCCATCGTTCGCGACCTTCCCGCGGTGCTTTCGGTCGAGGTGCAGACGCTGCCATGATCCGAGTTGAGATTCCTCCGCATCTGCGGACATTGGCGCATGTCAGCGGCGAGATCAAGCTCGAAGTCGAGGGCCCGGCGACGCTGCGCTCGGTCCTCGACGCGATCGAAGCCCGCTATCCGATGCTACGGGGAACGATCCGCGATCACGTCACGCAGCAACGCAGGCCGTTCCTGCGCTTCTTTGCCTGCGAGGAGGACTTGTCTCATGAATCGCCGGACGCTCCGCTGCCCGAAGCGGTCACGTCCGGCTCGGAGCCTTTGATAATCCTGGGCGCTATCGCGGGAGGTTAGAGCGGATACAGAATTACAATTCGTTCCACCTGTCATAATCGCACTGTGCGCATCCTCATCTCCGCAGGAGAGGCGTCCGGCGAATTTTATGGCGCAGAGCTTATCAAGGCCCTGCGCCGGCAACTCGCAGAAGACCAGTCCCGCGCCGGTATCGAGTTCTTCGGCGTCGGCGGAGAGCAGATGCGCGCGGCTGGTTGCGACCTGCTGGTGGAGGCCAGCGAGATCGCCGAGGTCGGCATCGTCGAGGTCGTCAAGCACATTCCGACCATCTATCGCCGCTTTCGCGAGGTGGTGCGCGAAGCCGCACGGCGCAAGCCCGACGCCGCCGTGCTGATCGACTTTCCCGACTTCAACCTGCGGCTTGCCCGCGAGATGCACCAGCAAGGTGTCCCGGTCATCTACTACGTGAGCCCGCAGCTCTGGGCATGGAAGCAAGGACGCATTGAACTGGTCCGGAAATATGTGCGCAAGATGCTGGTGATCTTTCCGTTCGAAGAAGGCTTTTATCGCGAGCACGGCATCGAGGCCCAATTCGTTGGTCATCCTCTGGCCGACTTGCGAGCGCCCGCCATCAGTCGCGAGCAATTCGCCGCCGAGCATAATCTCGACGCTGCACGCCCGTGGATCGCTCTGCTGCCCGGAAGCCGGCGGGCCGAGGTCTCGCGAATTTTCCCGACGCTCCTGGAAGCAACGCAACTTCTCGGGCCCGATTACGTTTACATAGTCCCGGTAGCTTCAACTCTCGATGCGCGATGGATATCTGGTTTCTTGCGCGATCACGCGGGTCAGCCCATTTCCTTCACCAACGACGCGCGCGCGAGTCTGCTGCACTCCCGAGCGGCGGCAGTCGCCAGCGGTACTTCCACGTTGGAAGCGGCTCTCATCGGAACGCCTTTCACGATGGTTTACCGGGTTGCGCCGCTTACCTGGACGCTCGGCCGACGTCTAGTCAAGGTAGAGCGCTTCGCGATGGTTAATTTGATCGCTCAACGAGACGTTGTTCCCGAGCTGGTGCAAAGTAACTTCACAGCAGAGAAAGTATGCGCCGAGTTGCGACGTATCATTCCCGACGGCGAGGTCAGAGAGACCATGCTGGCTGACTTTCGCGAGGTACGTCAACGGCTGAAGCCGGTCGATGGCGGCGGTAACGCCAGCGACCGGGCTGCGAAAGCGGTGCTTACCATAGTGGAACAGCGGGTATAGCTCGCAGGCCGGTATCTTTCCATACCGTTTTTTCATCGTTTATAGTAACTGGAGTGGGAGTTTCCTCTGTAATGCAAATCGCAGCGCGGTCCCGCGGACGCGTTCTCATCCTTTCGGTGCTGGCCCTGGTTTCGAGTTGCTTCGCGGTCGAGAAGCCGCGGATCCAGATCAATGATATCGCCGTCAACGCGGTAATCTCCCCTCAGACCCACCAGATCAAGGCGCAGGCCCGGGTAAAGTTTACGGCGCTGGAAGATATCACTATCGCGGTTTTCGAACTGCACAATGACCTGCGGCCTACGCAGGTGCTCGACGCCTCGGGACAAACGCTCTCGGCAGAACGCGTCAGCCAGGATTCGACAGTTCGCGTCGCCCTTCCCAACGGCATGAGCAAGGGAGCAAGCGGCACCCTCATCTTTGACTATGAAGGAGTGCTTCAGTCTTCCGACGACAGTCCGGTGCAAGGGTTGAAACTCGCCTATATCGGCGATCCCATCACTTATCTGCTCTACGCCGGCCGCTGGTTTCCCATGGTCGGTTACGGCATCAATCGATTCACCTCGACCATCAGCGTCAGCGTTCCGGTCGGCTATACCGTGATTGGCAGCGGCAAACAGACTACGGCGGCACCGCCCGATCTCAGCGGCGACTCAGGCACCGGCCGCAAGGGCTCCGCGGGTCATGCCGCAGCCGCGAAGTCGGCGCTTCCCGCGGGATACAAAACCTATACCTTTACCTATCAGGACCGGCCAAGTTTTCCCGGCACCATACTGATTGGCAAGTACGAAGCCACCAAGACCACCGAAGGCGGCCTGAACATCACCGTCTACACGACGCCGCAAAAGAAAGCGTTTGCCCAGCAATATGCCGACGCCGCAGCCAAGGAGTTTTTCTTCTATACCAGCAGTTTCGGCCCTCCCTACAGCAGCACCCTGAACGTGGTTGAGTTGCCCAACGACACAGTTCCATCGGCTTGGGCCCCGGAGATCGCCGCCCTCGCTTCGCGCTCTTTTACCGCCAAGGGGAATTACCGGCTGCTGGCCAATACCATCGCGCATCAGTGGTGGGGGACGATGGTGAGTCCGGCATCGCGGAACGATTGGTGGCTCAACGACGGCTTCGCACGATATTCCGAGGCCCTGTACGTCGAGCATGTCGCCGGCCGGGGCGGCTACGAAGAGGTCACCAAGGACATGTCGGTCGGCGCTCTAGCCTATGTGTCGGTGCCACTGGCCGATGTCGGCAAACTCGACACCTTCTCGCCTGAATTCCAATCACTGGTGACCGACAAGGGCGGGATCATCCTGAACATGTTGCGCTGGGTCATTGGGGAGGAAGCCTTCGACAAAACCACGCGCACGTTCATCTCGGAGTATGCCGGCAAGTCGGCTTCGGTTGACGATTTTCGCAAAATTGCCGAGAAGGCCTCGGGGCAGCAGCTTACCTGGTTCTTCACTCAGTGGCTCGATTCCACCGGCGCGCCTGAGTTCAAGAACAAGTACACCGTCTACCGCACCCAGAAGGGCTTCCGCGTTGTGGGCGAGATCCAGCAGGACATGGATTTGTTCCGCATGCCGGTGGAGTTGAAGATCGATACCGACGGCAAGACGGAAACCAAGCGTATCGAGGTGGAAGGCTCAAACTCGGCTTATTCGGTGGACACCTTCGGCCGTCCGCGCAGAATCAGCATCGATCCCGGCAACATGGTCCTGCAAAACTCGAAGGAATTGCAGGTGCGCACCTCGATCATGCGCGGGCAACAGGACGTTGAGCAGGGTGACTTGATGGAGGCACTGAAAGAATTTCAGAAGTCGCTCGACATCAACAAGAACAGCTCACTGGCGCATTACCGTATCGCCGAAGTATTTTTCCTCCAGCACAACTACCAGTCCGCAGCCAACTCCTATCGCGAGTCGCTCAACGGCGACGGCGTTCCGCGCTGGACCGAAGTCTGGAGCCACATTCAGCTCGGCAAGATCTTCGACCTCACCGGACAGCGCGAGCGCGCCACCAACGAGTATCGCCAGGCGCTCCAGACCAACGACAATACGCAGAATGCTCTCGATGAAGCGCGCAAGTATTTACAAACCCCGTTCCAGCCCCAGAGCGGAAGCAACGGCATCCAATAGCTGCCGTCAGCGTGCCAGCTTCAGGCCGCTCAATCGAGCGGCCTTTTCTTTTTCCAGGCCATGCGACAACAGCAGCACCTGAAATGTTTCTCCCATTCCGCCCGGCGCGATCAGGTGCTTGAGTTGCAATGCCACCTTGGCGCGTTCCTGGGGCAGCGCGCAATCCTGAAAGGCATCGGCGAGTTGTGTCTCTTCCCCGATGCCGATGAGGAATTGCGATTGCGTCAGCAGCGCGAGAGCGTCCAGTCCGCGCTCTACTCCGCGGGCCCGCAGCGCCGTGAAATTCACGTGGGCCGTGATGTCCTGTTCGCCGGGAGCTTCATACGGCGACGTCCCGGCCCTGTGCTGCCGATAGGTCATGAGGGTGTCGCGATGCCGTCTGGCGAGTTGCTCTTCGCGCGTGTAGCCGTAGTCAACCAGCACGACGAAGCCTCGCCTGTTTCGGAGCACTTCCACGATGCGATCCATCCAGATGAGAGACTCGAGCGGCGCTTCCACCCGCTCTCCGGCTTCCGGATGGACTCCATAGCGGTCGAGAAACTCGTGCTCGGCGGCTGAGATCGCAGCGAAGCTTTCCACAAATCGTCCGTTCTCGTAGCCGACCCGCAACGCGCCGCGATGGTCCACGATCTCCACCGGCAACGCATCGAAGAACTCGTTGGCAAATACGATGACGTTTTCGCCCAATGCGGACTCGGCCATCTCGATGGAGTCGAACACTCCCGCCCGGCCTGCTGCGATATGCTCCGCCAACCGCCCGCGCATTCGCTCGCGCAGATGTGCCGACTGCTCTACCAGCGAGTAACGTACTGCGCGTGCAAAGGCGGGAAACTGCCTGGCCGACCAATCCAGCACGTCGCCCGCAAACAGTCCGCGGCCGGGGCCAAGCTCGATCAGATCGATCCGCTGCGGCGAATCCAGCGTTCGCCACATCTCTTCGAACTGGCGCGCCAGCAACCGTCCGAACACGGCATGAACATCGCTGGAAGTGTAGAAGTCGCCGGCTTTGCCAAAGCGCTCGCGGGCCCGCGAATAGTAGCCCAGCTCCGGCTCATACAAGCAAAGTTCCATGTAGCGCGAGAACCGCATGGGGCCCAGCCGTCGAATCTCGTCGGCGATGCGATCGCGCAGCCCGGAGTCACAACCAGCCTCGACTCCACCTTGGGAGCCGATGATCACAGCTTGCCCTCGCGCTCCATCTGCTGATGCTCTTTGCGGTGCTGCGGCGTGCGGATGAACATTTCCACCAGGTAGTCGTGAAGGCAATCGAAGATCTGACGCTGAAACGCCCACTCGAATTGCGGGTCATCGAGGTCGCGAGGATGCATCTCGAAGTAATAGGTGTGCACGCTGGGCTCGCTAAATCGCGGCCGGATGATGAGCTCGACTGCTTCGCCTTTGTCGCGGGCCTCAAACTCAACCAGCGGATGTTCGTAGAGCCGCAACTGCTGCTGCACTCGGGCCAGGCGACTGGAAGTCATAGCTCGATTGTAGCTGCCGCAAGCTGATGATCGGATACTGGCGATCGGGAGCGCCCAATGTTGGCCACCGAACCCGGCAGGAACGGCGAAGAGCGTTCGCCTTTCGGCTGCGATAGAATCTGCCTTGGCCCTCATGCAAGTGCAGACCCAGCCGGCGCGCTCCGCGCCTGATCCAGGAGCTGAAGACTCTGCGCCGCAGTCCGGCTGGCGAGTCTTTTTGCGGTCCCCAGCCAATATGGTGCTGGTCGCCTTCGCGGTGCGCGTGCTCTGGATCGCGCTGGCCCACACCTATCGCTTTCGCACCAACGAGGCCAACTTTGGGTTCGGCTTTGAAATCGGCCGCCTGGCCTACTCGCTGGCCAACGGCCATGGCTTCAGCTCTCCCTTCGGCGGCAACACCGGACCTTCGGCCTGGAACCCTCCGCTCTATCCGTGGATCCTGTCGCTGGCGTTTCGCATCTTCGGCAACTACTCACCCGCGGCAGCGTTCGCGACGCTTACATTCAACAGCTTCTTCGCCGCCCTCACCAGCTGGACCGTGTATCGCATTGCGCGCCGCGTCTTCGGCCAGACGGTTGCCATCTGGTCAGGCTGGGTCTGGGCTCTCTATCCCGACACGATTTTCTGGTCGGTGAAGTGGATCTGGGAGACCACCCTGTCGGCGTTTCTGCTAAGCCTGCTGTTCATGCTCACCCTGGAGATGGAAGGCGACGAGCGCTCTTCATCATGGATCGGCTATGGCCTGCTGTGGGGAGTCGCGGCATTGACCAATCCCGCCGCCCTGTCGTTCCTGCCCTTCGCCGGATGCTGGCTGGTCTACCAGTTGCATCGTCGCGGAAAGCGTTACCTCGCGCCGGTCGCCCTGAGCGCCGTTGTTTTCTGGATGACGCTCATGCCGTGGCTGGTGCGCAACTATGCGGTGTTCGGCAGACCGGTTTTCGTACGCGACAATTTCGGCAACGAGCTGCGCGTCGGCAACAACCCGCTGGCGGAGGGCATGTACGTGTTGGCGTACCATCCCAGCCACAACATCTTTCTGTTTGACAAATACAAACAGATGGGAGAGCCGGCGTTCTGCGCCGAACAGGGGCACCTCGCCAAAGAGTGGATCGCGCAGCATCCCGGCAAATTCGTTGCCATCAGCTTGCGGCGGGTCATTTATTTCTGGAACGGCATTCCGCGGCAGTCCAAGGTTCAATGGCTGGCGGAAACCAAGAACACTCACTTGCTGCTGGTGTCGGTGGTGGGCATCTGGGGATTGTTGCTGGCGATGAAGCGGCGCGCCCACGGCGTCTTTCTCTTCGCCAGCCTGCTGGCGTTCTATCCGCTGGTTTACTATATTTGCTTTCCGGAGCCGCGTTACCGGCATCCCATCGATCCCGAACTGCTGATCCTCGGAGTCTATCTGGTTTCCCAGGCCCAAACCCGCCCCGGCACGCGTGACCGCAGCGACGAACTTCCCGCTGTTTCCGAGGACGGCGTCCTCCCGCAGTTCCACACGCTATCGATCATCATTCCGGTGTACAACGAGCGCAATACCGTGATGAAGCTATTACAGCAGGTGGCGCGGCAACCGCTCAGCCTGCACAAAGAGCTCATCATCGTGGATGACTGCTCCACCGACGGCACTCGCGAACTCTTGCAGGCCGCCGACCTTCCCAAGCTGCTTGGCGGCGACGGCGCCAACACCGTCAAGCTGGTGCTGCACCAGAAGAACCAGGGCAAAGGAGCGGGCGTTCGCAGCGGCTTCGAGCACGTCACCGGCGAGATGGTGCTCATTCAGGACGCCGACCTGGAATACGATCCCCGCGACTACCCTGCGCTGATTACGCCCATCCTGGAAGGACACGCCGATGCCGTCTTTGGCAATCGCTTTCACGATGGGCCGCATCGCGTGCCGCGCTACTGGCGCTACGTGCTGAATCGCTGTTTCTCGCTGCTATGCAACATGCTCACCGGCCTGAGCATTCACGACGTCACCGCCTGCTACAAGGTCTTCCGCAGCGAGATCTTCTCGCAGATCCACATCCGCTCCGACCGCTTCAGCATTGAAACCGAGATCACAGTCAAGATGGCCAAGATCGGCGCTCGCATCTACGAAGTGCCCATCATCTACCACGGCCGCACCTACGCGGAGGGCAAGAAGATCAGTTGGACTGACGGCGTGGCCGCGGTCTACCACCTGCTGGTTTACCACTTCAAGGACTAGCAAAGTGGTCTCATAAATGCGATTTGAAAGGGCGTGGCTTTATAGCGGTTTCACAGTTGATGTAGTCCAGCTCTCGCTTTGAAAGGGCACGACTTCAGCCGTGCCGTAGGTCGCATTCACGACGCCAGGCTTTAGCCCCTACAGGAATTCGAAGTTCCCCATGGGCACGATTCATGAGACCGCCGCTTCTAGAGCGGTTCTCGGGAAGGTGTAGAGCAGCCTCAGGGGCTAAAGCCCACGGATCATAGGCCGGTTTTGCAGCACGACTGAAGTCGTGCCCTTCCCAACCCCTATCTTCCCTCTACAGCAATTCGACAACTGCCCTAGCCGCCGCTACGCGTTACCGGATGGCCTGAAGTAATGCGAGTCACGTCACGTTTTGCCGATTGACCTGCTGAGGCTTGAGCAGCCTGCCCGCGAGATGGTTCCAGGTGACCACCCACGGAGCGATCAACGAAAATAGCAGCCTCGCCCCCAGCAGACGAAACGAAGACTTGCCGGGAAAGCTTGGCCAGTCCAGCCGGAAGGCGAAATATATTTCCAGGACCAGAACGCAGAGCAGTGGAATAACCGTCCAGGGGATGAGCGCCAGCGCCGTTGCCTCGGCCACGCAGCGTGCCAGATTGCGGAAGAGGCGTGCCGGCCTTACCCCGGCAGCGCCATCGGCGATCGAGTAACGCACCAACTGGTTGATCGCCGTTTTCAAGGTCAGGGCTGGCCGATAGACAGCCTTGGCGCGATCGGCGAAAGCGGGTGCGGCAATCTTCCGCGCCCGTATGTCGAACAGCGTGTCGTCAATCAAGAAGATCGTTTCCGGAAATCCTCCGGCGCGTTTCCACACCTCTTTGCGAAAGGCCATGGAGCGCGCGGTGCACGACTTAGTCACTTCGTCGGCTTGCAGCTTGATCCCCAGGAACGGCGCCGAGGCTACATCCCAGATGGTGCGGCCCTCGGCGTCGATGAAAGATCCTCCCAACGAGTATTCCGCCAGCCCGCTCACAATCGGCGCGGTGAGCCGTTCCAGCCATTCGCGACCGTAAATGCAACCGGCATCGGCGCAGGCGATGATGTCCGATGACGCCCGGGTGATGGCGACGTTGCGGCCGCGCGCGATCGGTCCGGAGGAGCCCTTCAAGCTGCAACTTTCATCGCGAATCGCGACCAGGCCGGGGTAGCGCCCGTTGGCCGCTTGTAGCCGCTCCCAGGTCCCGTCGGTCGAACCTCCGTCCACGATGACGACCTCCGCCGGAGGCAGCGACTGCTCCATCAGGCTCGACACCAGCCCGTCGATATCCTCCACCTCGTTGAGCACGGTGGAGATCACGCTTATCGCGGTTCGGGTCGATTGACTAACGGCGCGATCGCCGGGCTTGCGCGTCCACATGCCGTAAACAGGTGGTGTTGAGTTCTGGATCACGATAGAGGGGACCGTTTTACAGCGGACAACCCCTGATTATACTGCGCGCCTCGCCGGCAAACTGGGACGATGGGCCTCGGTACGCACTCCTGGAAGGCGCGCCCCACGCCGTTCGATAGGCAACTCTGGAAGGCCCCGGCCCTGTCGTCCCGAACCAGCGACGGACCGCTCATTTCGACAAACGCTTCTTCGCCGCCAACTCGCTTTGCTTCTTCTTTTTCCTCGCATCCGCCCGCCGCTTCTTCTTCAGTTCCTCGGGCGAATACATGCTGCCCCGGCAGTCCTTGCTGCCGCAATGGCAGGGCGCATCGTCCTCGCCGTCGTAGAGCCAATAATCGTAGGTGAGTTCTTCGCCCGCAGCCAGGTCGCGCAGCGCGCTGATGTACACCCGGCCGTCTTCCTCGTCTGTCTCACAGTTGGGGTCGCAGGAGTGGTTTACGAACATCGCCATTCCGTGGCCGTCGATCACCACCTCGCCGTCGCCAACTCCGAACAGATACGTGAATGGACGGCCGTCGTAGCGGTTGTCGCCCTCCTCTTTGGTAATGCGCTCGCCGGTGTATTCCAGCAGGCGAGTACCTTTGGGTATGGACTCCAGAGTGAAGCAACCGGCGGCATGAATGTCAGAGGACCGAATGATGAGACGCAGCAATCAGGCAGGCTCCCAGGGGATGTCTTGGCAGTATAGCGTATTCCGCGAACTGCCTCTTAACTGCTCCGCCGAGCGAAATTCTCCAGCAAGCCCCGCAGCATCTTCCATGCTGCGCTGTCAACGGCGTACGTCACCCATCCGTGAAGCATTTCGGGGTTCACATTCTTCTCAAGATTTCGTATCTTGGAACAGACGATTTGAATTTGGGAGGCCTTCTAAATGGTTCATGTCCTAGTGCGCCACAAAGTGTCGGATTACAACCGCTGGAAAGAATCTTTCGATTCCCATCTCAACACCCGCATGCACGCTGGCGAGACTGGGTTTCGCCTGTTTCAGAGTGTGGACGATCCCCGTGAAGTGACCCTACTTCTCGACTGGGACAGCGTGGAACACGCACGCAGCTTTATGGCCTCCAACGAGCTTCGCAGTCGGATGCAGGAGGCCGGAGTTGTGGGCACGCCTGAAGTCCACTACATCGAGGATGTGCGGATTGTCCGCCGCTCTTCGGCCGACTGACGTCGTGCTCAAAAAAGGCCCAAAAAAAAATCGCCAGACTCTTGACACGAGTGCCGGGCTTGCGATCCTAATCGGGCTGTCCGGGTTGCCGTCGAGCTCCAATTCGGGGAACGTTAGGTATCGCAGTCGTTCGTTGGAAAACCTCTAGCCATGCGGGTTTCGCGCGGCACGGCATTCTGTCAAGAAGTTTGCGAAAAAAATTTACGTCGCCGCTTCCATTTGATTTCCCGGCTCCGTTGACAAACCCGCCTGGAAATTTAGAATACCCGACGACTTCTCCGAATCGATTTGCATGACGGTGACAAACCTGACATCAACTTTCGACGTTCTTCTGCATACCGACTTTCCCGACCTCAAGCTCTATGCCAGCGGCAAGGTGCGCGACCTCTACCAGGTTGGCAACGGCCGTCTGCTGTTGGTGGCCACCGACCGGATCTCGGCATTCGACTATGTGCTGGCCACCGGTATTCCGCAAAAAGGCCGGGTACTGACCCAGCTTTCCCTGTTCTGGTTCGATTTCCTCAAGGGGATCGTGCCCAATCATCTGGCGACTGCCGACCTGCGCCAATATCCGCCGGAGTTGCAGAAGTATTCCACCCAATTGCACGGCCGATCCATGCTGGTGCTGCGCGCCGATATGATCGCCATCGAATGCGTGGTGCGGGGCTATCTTTCGGGATCGGGCTGGAAGGAATACAAGGCCAGCGGCGAAGTGTGCGGCATTAAGTTGCCCGCCGGGCTGCGCGAGTCCGACAAGCTGCCGGAGCCGATCTTCACGCCCGCCATCAAGGCCACCAGCGGACACGACGAGAACATTTCCTTCGAGCGCATGGTGACCATCGCGGGCCGTGAGCTCAGCGAGCAGCTGCGCGATTTGAGCATCCGGGTTTACCAGACAGCGGCGGACTACGCGGAGACGCGTGGCATCATTATCGCCGACACCAAGTTCGAGTTTGGTCGCACCCCGGCCGGACTGGTATTGGCCGATGAGGTGCTCACGCCCGATTCCTCGCGCTTCTGGCCGAAAGACAAATATCAACCGGGCGCGCCCCAGGATTCGTTCGACAAGCAATACGTGCGCGATTATCTGGAAGCGATCAAGTGGAACAAACAGCCGCCTGCTCCGGCTTTGCCGCCGGAAGTGGCGGCAAGAACAAGTGAAAAGTATGTCGAGGCTTACACCCAATTGACCGGGCATCCGTTGCCGGCCTAGGGCAAGCCGAATGCTGGGCCTGTCCATTTTCGACTGGGCGCTGGTGCTCATCGTTGTGCTGTCGATTTTGCAGGCCATCGCGCAGGGGTTCTTTTACGAGTTTTTTTCCTTGGCGGGCGTGATCGCCGGATATCTGCTCGCCGCCTGGGAGTATCCACGGGTTGCCGCGTGGTACGCGCAACATGTGAATTCGCAGTGGGCGGCGGACATCGCCGGGTTCTTTACCATATTTCTTGCCGTCGTCTTGCTCGCGGGCGTCATCGGGAGGATTGCGCGCTGGGCGGTTCACGGCGTGGGACTGCGCTGGTTCGACCGCTTGCTGGGCGCGGTGTTCGGGTTTGTGCGCGGAGCGGTGATGTGTACGGTGATCGTGCTCGCGCTGGCAGCTTTCGCTCCGCAGTGGGGATGGCTTCAGCAATCGCGCGTTGCGCCGTTCCTGCTGGTCTCGGGCCGGGCCTTGATCTGGGCCGCGCCCTCTGACCTGCGGCAACGTTTTCGCGAAGGCTGGAACTTGCTGCGCACCGTACCCGAGCATGTCTCGCCGCATGGCGACGGCAGTGGGAAACCTTAAGCACTTACTTCGATCGGGCATTGCAGAAGACGGAAAGCAAAAGAGGGCGTTGTGAAAGACCAATTGGAAGCTCTGATCATGCAGATGTACAAAAGCGGCATCACTTACTCCGAAGGCGTCTGCGAATTCAAAAAGAAGTTCATTCTCACCGTGCTGCAAGACTGCAAGGGAAACCAGTGCAAGGCCGCGC
Source organism: uncultured Acidobacteriaceae bacterium (assembly GCA_963791975.1). Lineage (GTDB taxonomy): Bacteria > Acidobacteriota > Terriglobia > Terriglobales > Acidobacteriaceae > Bog-257. The sequence continues at coordinate 1,212,640 of CAWBUJ010000003.1, forward strand.
GCCAGTTGGGCATGCACCGCAACACCCTCAGCCGCACCATTGCCGAACTCGGGCTTAACGTCAAGGAATTGCGCCGCGGCACGCGCCGCCCGCCGCGCAGCGCCCACACCGTCACCATGGAGAAAAAGGCCGTCCGCTAACGGGAGTCTTTTACGTTCGAGACTCACTTTCCAACAGCCACGCGCAACTTATCGCTGGCGAATCCGACCGGCCCTGCAAAGGACGCTCGAATCGACTTCCGCACCGCATTCTCCTGCCCCTCGACGTCGGGCGCAAGATGGCTCAGCAGCAAGCGCTTCGCCCCGCTGTCGCGCGCGGCTTGGCCAATATTCTTCGGCGGCGTATGCAGAGCGTACAACTGCGATGGCGAACCGGGAGGGTCAAGCACGGCACAGTTGAAAATCAGTAAGTCTGCATTTTTCGCCAGTTGCACCAGATTCGGCAGCGCGGATACATCCATGTCTCCGGAGAAAACCACCACCACGCCCTTATAGGAAATCCGGTAAGCCACGGAAGGGCAGTCGTCGTGATGGGTCGCAATTTCTTCCACCACCAGGCCATCCTCGTCCACAATCTTTGTGCGCGCGGAATCCAGGCGAATCTCCAGGTCCCGAACCGTGAACGATTCCCGAACGCCAAACGTTGTTTGATACGCGAATGCGCCGCCACCTCCCACCAGCAAATCCACAAATCGCGATGTCTTGGGGAAAGATCCTGCCCCGCCGGGGCCAAAAATCCGGTATTCGATCGGTCCGTCACTGGTAAGCGCCCTCGCATTGAAGAACGCCGCCAGGTCCCCGCTGTGATCGATATGCAGATGCGTCAACAAAACCGTGTCCACTTTTTCCAGATTCAGGTCCAATTCTCCAATCCGCAGGAAAGCTCCCGGGCCGGCATCCACCAAAATCCGCGGCGCCCCTCCGACAACCACGATGTAACTTGATCCGGCCCTCCCGAACGCCCGCGGCCCGCCGGAACCAAGCACCACCACTTCCAACGCCGGCTTCGCAGGATTTGCTTGCAGGCAAGCCGGGAACAAAAGAGCAACAGCGCCAGCGAACATCATCAGCGACTTCATGGCAAATCACCTCGAGCCACCAATAAAAAAGGAGCAGCCTCGGCTGCTCCGTCTGTGGTTCCCGTTTCCTTACTGCTTCTTGTGAGTCGACGTATGATGCACCGGCGCCGCAGTCGAGACTGGATTGCCGTTCTTGTCCAGCAGGATGCCGTCGGTCATGGTCATCATGAACGGACTCGGCGTATAACTTGACACCGTCGCTTGAAAGTTCATCGGCGCTCCCGCTTGCGGCACCAGCTTCGCCGGCAGCGGCTTCGCCATGCTCAGATCGATGTCTGCCTTCTTGGCTTCGATGTCGTCGTCGCTGCCCGCCAGCATGATCTTCGACGCCGTAGCGCTGATCACATTCGCGCCCAGCTTCACGGCCTTGTCCTTGATGGTGTTCCACACCGTGTCCGCAGCCTGCTGATTGCCGGAGGAAAGCACCAGCTCCCACTCCGCAAAGCTCATCTTCTTCGGATCTTTGTTCTTTACCAGGTCGGCAGCCTGCTCCGCCGGAGACGGCGGCGGCGGCGCCGCAGCCACGGTAAATCCGGCGGGAGGCGTGATGCTCGGCGACGCTTTCGCCTGGTTCACAATGTCCGTCCAGCCATCTTCCTTGCCGTGATAGCGGATGTACTTCTTGCGCCCATACTCCAGGATCTGCTGCTGCCCGGCGCCCTGGGCCATCTGCGCTGCCTTCACGATGTACCAGAAGCCTTCCGGGTTCACCGGCTTGGCCTCCAGATCGGCGGTGGCCAACGGATAGACGTCCGCGATACTGGGCTGCGTTTCTTCTGAAACCGCCTGCTTCAGGTCCTTCTGCGCGGCGGCGTAGTCCTTCTGCTGTAGTGCCGCAAACCCAACCGCGCCATCGAAGATGGCACTGGTCTCATTGTGGAACTTGGTGAAGTCGGCGTCGCTCATGCCTTCGGGCTTCTTCATGTTCTGCACTGCCGCCAAACCCTTTTCGCCGTACTCCTTCGCCTTGTCCACGTTCTGCTGCATCTGAGGACCGCCCTGCGAGGCCGCCGCGCGCGCACTGTAGGCCAGCAGCGCCAGCGCCCGCACATTATTGGGGTCCACCTGCAAGATCCGGTTTGCCGTGTCAATCGTCTTCTGCGCGTCGCCCGCCTGCTGGTACGCGGCCATCAGTTGCAGCATCGCGTCTTCCTTCATCACGCTGTTGGGATACGTCTGAAGAAAAGCCTCGATGGCCGCCACTTTCTGCGCCGGATTGGTCTGCTCGATGGCATTCACGTAAGAGTTGTACTCAGCGGGGTCCTTGATTTGCTTCTGCGACGTCGGCGCGGTTTGCGCGGCCCCTTGCTGCACCAGCGCCGCGGTGGCGAACACCAGCAACATGACCACTAGCAACTTCTTCATTCGTTTGGCTCCTTGGTTCTCAAGACCTGGTGACAGCTTTCACCCACACACCTCTCCCGCATGCGCTGGAGTTCCACCCAAACGCCGGGCCGCATGATTATTGCGCAAACATCTTGCATTCCGCGCGCCTGACGCTGTCCCCGAAATGCAAAACATGTAGAGACGGGATTATAAGTATCCCCCTTGGGCAAAGGCAACTCCTTATTACTTTACACAATTCCCAGTATCCGGGAGAATGCCCTCATGAAATCTTCAGAAACGGCCTCTCTTTCCGGGACGGTCGCGGTTGTTACCGGAGGCGTACGCGGCATCGGTCTCGCCGTCGCTTCCAGACTGGCCGGGATGAACGCCGACGTCGTCATCACCGGCCGCGATGAAACCCGTGCCCAGCAGGTCGCACGCGAACTGACCGCCCAGGGCCATCGCTGCCAAGGCATCGCCTGCAACGTCACCGACCTCGCTAGCGTCAAGGCCCTGGGCGAACGCCTGCGCCGCGACTACGGACGTGTGGACATCCTGGTGAACAACGCTGGAATCGGCGGTCCCTCCGGCCCGCTGCATGAGCTGGCCCCCGCCGAGTGGGACGCCATCCTCAACACCAACCTGCGCGGCGTCTTCTACATGCTGCGCGCCGTTGTGCCTCTGATGATCGCCAACGGCGGACACATCGTCAACATCTCTTCCCTGGCCGGCAAGAACCCGCTGCCGCGCGGCGCCGCCTATTCCGCGTCGAAATGGGGACTGAACGGGCTCACCTACGGCGTCGCCGAAGAGCTGCGCGGCCAGAACATCCGCGTCAGCGTCGTCTGTCCCGGCTCGGTCAACACCGACTTCAGCCCCCGCCGCCAAGGCAAAGAGACCGGCAAGATGCTGCAACCGGACGACGTGGCCCACGCTGTCGCCATGCTCGTGACCCAGGAGCCGCAATCGTTCATCAGCGAGGTCCTGATTCGGCCGACACAGAAGCCGTGAAGCAGGGGTCAGGGGTCAGGGGTCAGGGGTCAGGGGTCAGGGGCTAGGGGCTAGGGGCTAGGGGCCAAGGGATAGGGGATAGAAAAGCAACTTTTCCGGACCGCCCGCTCTTCGCCAGACATCGGCTGTCATCCCGACCGAGGGCTCGGTAGGCCCGAGCTTCAGCTCCCAAACCGAGACCGGCACTACATAACCTATGATACTATTTTTGGAGGTTAGTGAGGAAAATCATGACAGAAACCGACCGCATGGTCGCCGAATACGACCGCGTGATGCATGGCAACGCGTGGCACGGCGATCCCATCTGGCAAATACTCGACACCATTACGGCGGAAACCGCGGCGCAGCGTCCTATCGCTAACGCCCATACCATCTGGGAAATTGTGCTGCACATGACCTTCTGGGAAGGTGCCGGGGCCAAGCGTCTGGCCGGACAACGCGCCGTGGAAGATGAGGCACTCAACTTCCCCGCTCCGCCCGCGCCGACGGAAGCCAACTGGGAGAAAACCCGCGAAGCGTTTCGCGCCTCCAATCAAGAGTTCCGGGAAGCGCTGGGGAGACTGGACCCGTCCAGGCTGGATGAGCTATCGGCAGCCGGGAAACGAAGCTTCTATGCAGAGGCGCACGGTGTGATCCAGCACAACATCTATCATGCCGGGCAGGTCGCGCTGTTGAGGAAGAGTTTTGCTTCGCTGCGCACCGCCGGCGGTTTGTAATTCTGTAACCCGAGTGCTAACATCCGGCTCGTGCAAGTTTTTGTAAGGAGGCAATCATGTCGGATCGTGACGGCAGCGGTTTCTTGTGGTTTCTAGCGGGCTTGGGCATTGGAGCGGCGGTGGGAATTCTGTATGCCCCTAAGTCTGGAGACGAGGTGCGCCGGCAGCTTCGCTCCGTGGCGGAGGATCTTCCCGACAAGGCGAAAGAGCGGGCGCGGCAGGCGCGCGAACAGGCCGGTTCCTGGGCGGAAAAAGGCCGGGATTACTTGAATCAGCAGAAGGACCAGATCCGCTCGGCGTATGAGGCGGGGCGGCAAGCCTACCGCGAGGCCACCAGTGAAGGCGTCGAAGGCACCACCCCGAACGTTCCCTAGTACGAGCCCTAAACCATGGATGACAAGCTGACCATCTTCATCGCCATTACCGCAGCCGCGGTTGTGCTGCAGATGCTGATTCTTTTCGTCATGGCCATCGTGATGTTCAAGCTGAGTGCGCGGCTGAAGAAGGTGGCTGACGAAACTGAGTCGCGAGTGTTTCCCCTCATCGACAGCGCCAAGGTATTGCAGCAGGACGTTAAGTCATTTCTGGAGACCGCCCGTCCCAAGATTGACGTAATCCTTGACAACGCGGCGCATTTGACCACCACGGCCCGCACCGATTTGGAGCGGGTGCAGGTGACGTTGAATGATCTGCTCGACCGCCTGCGCTTGCAGGTGATCCGCGCCGATGAAATGGTGACCCGCGCCATGGACCGCGTGGAGGAAACCAGCGAGCGAGTTCAGCACTCGGTGATGTCGCCGGTGCGCCAAGTTTCCGGGATCGTCCAGGCGGTCAGCGTCGGCGTGGGAACTTTTTTCAGCAATCAGAAGCGACGCCGCAACGGCGGACCTAGCGACGAGATGTTTATTTAGTGAGGTTTTAGAGTTAATGTAGTGCCTCCGCGCGGAATCCGAGATGTTTGCGCAATCATCGTGCGGCGCGCTGAACGCTCGATTTGAAGGGGCACGGCTTCAGCCGTGCCGTAAGCTCGCTACTTTAATTATTGTGGCTTTAGCCACTGAGGGACTTTAGTTTTGAGACGAAGGGCGCATTAGATAGCTTGACAGCTTCTACGCGATCCAGCCTCCGCCAACGACTGCATCGCCGTCATAAAAAACCACAGCTTGTCCCGGCGTGATGGCGCGTTGCGCTTCCTCGAAAGTCACCAACACTTCGTCGTCGCCGCTCACTTCGACGGTCGCATTCGCTGCTTCGTGACGATGACGAATCTTGGCCTGCACGCGCTTCGGCCCGCGCAGTTCGTCGATGGCAATCCAGTTCAGGCGCTTGGCGCGCAGCGTGCGCGAGTACAGATCGTCGCCGCTGCCGACGACAACCTGCCGCTGCTCGCCGCGAATCTCCAGCACGTACAGCGGCGAACCGGTCGCAACGCCGAGTCCTTTGCGCTGTCCAACGGTGAAGTTGTGAATGCCGTTGTGCGTGCCGACAACTTCACCGCTGGTTGTGACTAAGTCGCCCGCAGTGTCCAGCGGCGCTTCGCCTTGCTCCGCGAGATACGCGTCAAGGAACATCTTGTAGTCGCCGCCGGGAACGAAGCAAATCTCCTGCGAGTCGGGCTTCTCGAACAGCCGCAGTCCCGCGCGCTTGGCCTCCTCGCGCACTTCCGGCTTGCGCATCTCGCCCAGCGGAAACAGCGTGCGGCTGAGCTGTTCCTGCGTCAGGCCGAAGAGAAAGTATGTCTGGTCCTTGGCGCGATCGGCGGGACGCTTGAGCGTCCAGCGTCCGCTGCGCTCGTCGAACTGGTTGCGCGCGTAATGGCCGGTTGCGAGCAGCTCCGCGCCGATCTGGCGCGCGGTGATCAGCAACTGGTCGAACTTGAGATGGTTGTTGCACAGACTGCATGGAATCGGCGTTCGCCCGGACAGATACTCCTCGACGAACGGCCGCACCACATCCTGCTCGAAGCGCTCCTCCTGATTGACCACGTAATACGGAATTCCGAGCGTCTCGGCGACGCGGCGCGCGTCATACACGTCATCGAGCGAACAGCAGCGTCCCTGCACCGGCTCGTTCGGCATGCCGTGATGACCCGCCAAGCGTCGCTGGTTCCAGAGTTGCATAGTCAGCCCGACGACGTTGCAGCCCTGCTCGCACAACATCGCCGCGACCGTGGAAGAATCGACTCCTCCAGACATGGCAACAGCGATGGTCTTATTCTGTGTATTCATTCGGGACGTTATGTCCTGGTCGTTTATCGGATCGCGGGCTGTTTCTTCCACACCGGACTCAGTTCCCGTAGCTTCGCTGCAACTTCGGGCACCAGCGACAACGCAAAGTCGACATCGTCGCCCGTGTTCTGCTTGCCTAGGCTGAAGCGGATGCTGGCGCGGGCGCGATCGGCAGATAAGCCCATCGCTGTCAACACGTGCGACGGCTCAATCGCTCCCGACGAACACGCAGCACCGGTCGAAACCGAGAGGCCTTTCAGGTCCAGCGCGATCACCATCGCTTCGCCCTCGATGCAGTCGAAGTGAATGTTCGCGGTGTTGGGCACGCGCGGTGCGTCGCCGCTGTTCACGCCGACTTGCTCGACCGCCTCGACGATTCCCCGCTCCAGCCGGTCGCGCAGCGCAGCCATACGCTCAACGCTGCCGTCGGCAAAGCCTTCGCGTGCTATCTCCGCCGTTTTGCCGATTCCGACGATACCCGGCAAGTTCTCGGTGCCGGCGCGGCGCGAACGCTCGTGACGACCACCGTAAAACAGCGGCTGCAACAACGTCCCCTTGCGCACGTACAACGCGCCTGCGCCGATCGGACCGTGCATCTTGTGGCCCGTAATGGTCAGCAAGTCGCAGCCGATGTCCTTGACGTCAAGCGGCACCTTGCCCGCGGCTTGCACCGCGTCGGTGTGGAAATAAACGTCGGCCTCCGCCGCGATCCTGGCGATCTCGCGCACCGGTTGCAGCACGCCGGTTTCGTTGTTCGCCAGGATGATGCTGATAAACTTCGTCTCCGGACGCAGCGCTCGCCGCACATCGTCGGGATCGACCAGCGCGCGGCCATCCACGGGCAAATAGGTCACCGCGCAACCCATCTCTTCGAGGCGCTTGCATGAGTTCAGCACCGCGTGGTGCTCAACCGCCGAGGTGATGATGTGATCGCCCGGCTTCATCAGGCCGAACAGCGCCAGGTTATCGCCTTCGGTGCCGCCGCTAGTGAAGACGATCTCTGCCGGACGGCAGTTCAGCAACTCTGCAACCTGCTCGCGTGCACGTTCAACCGCGGCGCGCGCCTGCTGACCCTGCTGGTGAATGGACGACGCGTTGCCGAACTTCTCGAAGAAGTAGGGACGCATTGCCTCGAACACCTCAGGCAGAAGCGGCGTGGTCGCGTTGTTGTCGAGATAGACGCGGTGCATATTTGCCGTTCGCTGTTCGCTTTTCCCCTTTTCGCTTTTGGCCAAACCCAGGCGAAAAGCGAGCGTCTCATATCATTCTAGCTTCTTATTGGATTCAGACGAGACAAGGGCGATTCGGGTAACGCTGTTCTCCTCGCGGAACCGGATTGGCGAAGAGCGAAAAGCGAAGGGCGCCGTTTTACCGCTTGTCGATGGGCACGTAGCGGTTGGGATACGTCGGGCCCTGGTAATCGGCGCGCGGACGGATGAGCCGGTTGTCGTTTAGCTGCTCGATGACATGGGCCGTCCAGCCGGCTACGCGCGATACGGCAAACACCGGCGTGAACAGATCTATCGAAATACCCAGCGTGTGATAGGTCGATGCAGAATAGAAATCCACGTTGGCGTTCAGCTTACGGTCGGCCACAATGAACTCTTCGATCTTGTGGGATATTTCGAACCACTTGGGATTGCCGCTGGACTCGCCCAGGTCCCGCGACATGGTGCGCAGGTGCGTCGCCCGCGGATCTTCCGTGTGATACACGCGATGGCCGAAACCGGGGACCTTCTTCTTCTGGGCCAGCATACCTTTGATGTAATCCACCGGATCGGCGCCGGAGCGATCAATCGCTTCCAGAATGTGAAACACGGCCTCATTGGCGCCGCCGTGCAACGGCCCTTTGAGCGCTCCAATGGCCGCGGTGACCGCCGAATGCATATCGCTCAACGTGGCCGCCACCACGCGCGCCGCAAAGGTCGAAGCATTCAGCTCGTGATCGGCATGCAGGATGAGCGCGATATCCAGCGCGCGTTCCGCCGTAGGACTCGGAATTTCGCCATTCAATAGGTACAGAAAATTACCGGCATGCGACAGCGAGCGGTCAGGCTCAATCAGGGGTTTGCCCTTGCGAATGCGATCATAGGCGGCAACGACGTAGGCAATCTGCGCAGTGATGCGAATCGCCTTGCGCACATTGGCTTCGTGATCGTTGACCTTCTCTTCGGGATCGTAGTAGGACAGCGCAGAAACGATCGTGCGCAGCACGTCCATGGGCAGCGCGTGCGCCGGCGCTTGCCGCAGGAGGCTGATGATGGAGGCGTCCAGCTTGCGCTCGCGCGCCAGGCTCAACTTCAGCTCATTCAGCTCGGCGCGGTTCGGCAGGCGACCGAACCATAGCAGATAGCAGACCTCTTCGAAGGTGGAGTGATCGGCGAGTTCGTGAATGTCGATGCCGCGATAGGCAAGCACGCCCTGATCGCCATCGATGTAGCAAATTCCGGAATTCGCAGCGGTAATGCCTTCCAGCCCTTTGGGGCCCTGCGTTGCAGTTGACATGAGTACCTTCTCAGACTCTGAAGAACGCGCCTTCTGTTTAACCAATCCTTATACTACCGGAATTCCACCCTTCTGAGGCTCGCCTCTAGCAGCGGACGATATTGGGTGAGTCGATGCCCTTGGTGGCGTTGCGGGTGTCCACCACCAGCTTCGAGTCGCGCACAATGCGCGAATAATCGTAGTCGCTGTGATCGGTAACGATGACCACGCAGTCGTACTGGCCCAAATCGTCGAGCGGCGCGCAAGTCATGTTCAAATCGTACTTGCGTCCCCGTCCCACGGTGGGGAAATAGGGATCGTTGTAGCGGACGAGGGCGCCGCGATTTTGCAGCAGCTCGATGATGGTGAGCGACGGCGACTCGCGCAGGTCGTCGATGTCTCGCTTGTACGAGAGCCCCAGGACGAGGACTTTGGCGCCGTTCAGCGACTTCTTGTGCTGGTTCAGTGCGTCAGCAACCGCTTCCACGGAGTGGTATGGCATGGCGCCGTTGATTTCGCCGGCGAGCTCGATGAAGCGGGTTTGGAAGTCAAATTCCTTGGCCTTCCACGAAAGGTAAAAGGGATCGATGGGGATGCAGTGCCCGCCGAGTCCCGGCCCGGGATAGAACGGGTGGAAGCCGAAGGGCTTGGTCTTGGCCGCCTCGATGACTTCCCAGATGTCGATGCCCATGCGCAGGCAAAGCTGTTTCAACTCGTTCACCAGCGCGATGTTGACGCAGCGGTAGATGTTCTCCAGCAGCTTGGTCATCTCGGCTGCGGCCGGCGTGGAGACGGGCACGGTGCGGTTGAAGATGGAGCCGTAGAGCTGGCCGCCGAGTTCACTGGCGCGGGGATCGAGTCCGCCGATCACCTTGGGAATGTCGCGCCGTGCGACCGTATCGTTGCCCGGATCTTCGCGCTCCGGCGAGAAGACCACATAGAACAGATCGTCGCCGTCCACGCCCGGACGCGCTGCCTTCAGGCCATGCTGGTTGTAGCGTTCAAGGATGGGTATCAAGACCTCTTCGGTCGTGCCGGGATACGTGGTGCTCTCCAGGATGACTAACTGGCCAGCTTGCAGGTGCGGGGCAACCGACTCCGCGGTCTCACGAATATAGCGGAGGTCAGGTTCGTGATGTTCGTCCAGCGGCGTGGGAACGCAGATGATAATGGCGTCCATGACGGCAATCTTCGCGTAATCGGACGTGGCGGCGAAGCCGTGTGAACGCGCCGCCTGGATTTCGGTGGGAGCGATGCGGTAGATGTACGAGCCTCCGGACTCCAGGACATCGACCTTCTTGCTGTCGATATCGAAGCCGGTCACCGGAAACGATTGCTCGCTGAACAGCAGAGCCAGCGGCAGGCCGACGTATCCCATTCCAATGACGCCAACCTTGGCGGTACGTGCTTCGATCTTGATCTTTAGGGGTTCGTGCTGACCGACACTGAGGCTCTGCGACATGGAAAATAGCACCTTTAGGGATAGCGTTTACAGTACGAAAATAGTATACGGTAGCGAGTCTGGAAAGGAACGTTAGTCGTTAGTACGAGGCCTCGGACGGCCGGACTCTGGATCTCGGCTCGATTCAACCCGCGGCGACGCTCTCTCTATCCACTGCCTACTATCCACTTTTCTTCTTCTCCTGTATCGCCAGGTCTTCGGCGACATGGTCGTCCTTGTCTTCCAGTTCAGCCAGCAACCCTTCGTCCGTAAGATCCATGGGACGGGAATTCTCCCAGTCCTGATGGACGATGGTATGAAGCCGGTCCATGATTTCGCTGTCATGCACCTCGATAGCTAGTTCGCGGCGGCTATCGAAGCTACCCGGCGCGAGATTGATCGATCCAATGATCGCCCGGACGCCATCGGCGAACAGCAGTTTGGCGTGAAGCTTGAGGCCCTTGAGCCGGTGCACTTTGATGCCGACATCGTCCAGTATCCGCAGTCCTCCGACGCCCTCGACCAGTTTCTCTTTCTTTAGTTTGTGCGGAGGACGCGCCAGCACGTGCACCTTCACGCCGCGCCCATTGGCCCGCACCAACCGCTCGATGATGACCGGGTCCTGATAACGCTCGTTCTGCACCCACAACGAGTGCTTGGCCTCGTCGACAAACTGCCCTATTCGCTGCCGCCCGTTGCCAATGCACCAGATCAAATGCGACTTTTCGCCCGGCTGGAACTTGCCGCGCTGCCAATCAGAGTCGAAGCCCTCAATAATCTCCGCAACTTCGTGTCCGTGCTCGGTAACGACGGCGTAGTCGCGAGTTTCAGTGAAGTTCCTGGTCTCCCAATTGAGCGACATGACGAACGCCGCTTTGTCGTCCACCACCATGGATTTTTCGTGAGTGAGATCAAAGGCGGGATTACTGTCGATAACCGCGACGCCCGCGTCGGTGAGCATCTTGCGGGACGCCTCATTCTCCGTTTCTCCGCTGCGCCGGGCCGGGTTAAGCATGACGCGGACCTTGACGCCGCGCCGATGGGCCGCAATCGTAGCATGCAAAAGGTGAGGATCGGAGAAGGTAAACATCTTGATGCGCAGCGATTTCGACGCGTGGTTGATGGCGTCGAGGATCGGCTGGGAGGAATCATCCGGCATAACGATGAGATAACGAGACATGGTGGACTCCATCAAGCAATTAGCACTTAGCGATTACTCGGCACGCTCTCATGCTTTGAAGGGGCACGGCTGAAAACTCGAAAACGCAGATCCCTCACCGACTAAAGTCGGTTCGGGATGTCAATTTTATAGGACTTCCGACGGCACAGCTAAAGCTGTGCCCTTTCAAAACGTCCCGAGAATGAGTTTTTCAGCAGCCCCTGAAGCCGTGATCCTTCAAAGCGTGTCATCTTCAACCCAAAAACCTACTGCACAGTCTGGGTACCGGCTTTCACTGCGTCTTCAAACTGGGTGCGATGGAGTTCGGCATAGATTTTGCCAAGCGCCATCAATTCGTCGTGCGTTCCCGACTCAGCCACCACGCCTCCCGAGATCACAATGATCTGGTCGGCGTCGCGAATGGTACTCAGGCGATGGGCGATGGTGATGACGGTGCGGCCCTTCATCAGTTTCTCGAGAGCGTCAATCACCAGCTTCTCCGATTCGCTATCCAGCGCCGCGGTCGGCTCGTCGAGCAGAAGTATGGGACTGTTGCGCACCAGCACGCGCGCGATGCCAATTCGTTGACGCTGTCCTCCGGAAAGGGTGAGGCCGCGCTCGCCAACCATGGTGTCATAGCCTTTCGGCATCCGGGAGATGAATTCATCGGCGTTGGCCAGCCGTGCCGCATCCACAATCTCGTCGCGCGTGGCGTCCGGCCGGCCAAAGGCGATGTTCTCCAGAACGGTCCCGCGAAACAGCACCGTGTCCTGCAAAACGTAGCCGATCTGCTCGCGCAGCGCGCTGAGCTTGTAGTCACGGACATCGCGGCCATCGATCTTCACGCTGCCGGCGGTGGCATCGTAAAACCGCGGGATCAGGCTGACCACAGTGGACTTGCCGCTGCCGGTGGGGCCGACGACTCCGACCAACTGGCCCGGCTTGATGTGAAAGCTGACATCTCCCAGGACCTTGGCATCGACGGAATAACCGAAGGCCACATGGTCGAAAACGATATCGCCCTTGATGAAGCGGGGTTCAACGGCGTCTGCGCGTTCTGGAATGATGGTGTCGGTATCGAGGATGGCACGAATGCGATCGACGCCGACAGCCGCCTGGGCGATGGCGTTGGTGGTGGTCGCGAGGTCCTTCACCGGCTTGAAAAACTTGCTGAGATATGACAGGTAAACCGTAAGCGCGCCGACGGTCATGGCGCCCGCGAGGATGAGCGCGGCCCCGCGCCACAATACAATCGCCGTGCAGAGCGCTACCACGACGGTCACCACGGGCGAGAGCAGTGACTTCACGCGGCGGGCCGCCAGAGCGGCGTTTACCGTCGCCTGGCTTACCTCCTTGAGCGCCTCCTGTTCCATGTCCTGCCGTCCGAAGGCCTGCACGACGCGCACCGACTCCAATCCCTGTTGCACCACGGCGACGATCTCCGACTGCTCCTTGCGGACCTGGTGGGTCGCCTTCTTCACCGCCTTCTTGAATCGCGACACGAAGAACAGCAGGAACGGCGTCACCGCCACTGCGATCATGGTGAAGTCCCAGTTCAACCAGAACATCAGGCCCAGCATGGCCACGATGGTCAGCAGGTCCACAAAGATATTCAGGGTGGAGGACGAGGCGAAGCCCTGGATGGTCTGGATGTCGGTGGTCATGGTACTCAGCAGATTGCCGGTCTGGTGAGTGTCGTAGTAGCCAAGCGAGAGGCGTTGCAGGTGGTGATAGGTGCGCATGCGGAGATCGTTGGCCACCCACTGGCCCACGCTCTCGGTGTAATAGTTGTCAATGTAAGTCGCAAGCGCGCCCAGCAGCGCGATCACGACGAACGCCAGCGCCGCGAGTCCCGCGACTTGCAGTTTGCCGCCGCCCTCCAGCATGGGCCGGACCAGGCGATCGAGCCAGGGCGACATCTTGTGGCTGCCAACCACGTTGTCGATGATGATCTTCAACGGCCACGGCCCAGCCAGGCTCATCGCCGTTTCCACCAACATGGCCAGCAGGATGATGGCGAGCTGGCCGCGATAGGGACGAATTAGCTCGCGAATGAGTCGAATCATGACGTCATCCCTTTGTTAGGTGCTCAGAACAGCCTCCCAATCTGGAAGAAGAACTTATGGTGCCCCGTATCGCCATAGGCGTAGGCCGCCTCAACCGGTCCGAAAATGGTGTTGACAACAATGCCCGCCGCGCCATCGGTTGGGAAGCCGGATGCCTTGTTCACCATCGTGTAAGGCGGCCCATAAACCTGCGCGGCCTCGTAGACGCCCAGGAAGTAAACGCCGCTACCCAGTAGCGGCGGCAGCTTCGCCAGTTGGCGTAGATACCCCACCTGGAAAAGGAAGTACTTGTCCATCAACAGTTCATTGACGTTATAGGACACCAGCCGCTGAGAGCCTCCCAGCGAGAACTGCGGCAGGCCGCTGTTGTAGTGGTTGAACGTTGTCCCGGCAAATCCATTCAGAAAGACGGAGGACGGTTCGCTGATCCGGAAAAAATTCTGGGAGGCGATTTCCGCCACCGGAAACTGTTCGGTAGCTAAGGGAGCGGTGTTTGTCCAGTAAAAATCGGCTTGGAGGTCTTGTCCGGAGCGAGGAATCACCGGATCGTCGAAGTTAATCAGCTTGTATTGAACTCTCGCGTCGGCGTAGGGGCCGGAGAAGCTTCGCAGCTCGTTCGCGTTTCCGATTTCCGGCTCGAAGCGTTTCCATCCGCCTTCGTAGCCGACGCGGAGTTCGCCTGTCTTACCGAACTGGTAGCCGACATCGATGCCCCCGCCAAGGTTGGTTTGGCGATAGATGGAAAGCAGTTTGTTTTCGTTGTAGAGGTAAAAGGGGTCATTATCAACCACTCCCCGGGGCGCCACGAACCAGGGGGTCGTCGGAGTAAAGGGGTGGTAATACTCCGACCTCAACCCGTACTCGGAGAACAGGATGATGTCAGTCCGCAATTGAGAGCGGTACCCTCCCAAGTCGTTCAAGTTGATTCTCGCACCCAGGTTGAAGGTAACGTTCTTCACATTGGATCCGTCGACCAGGATGAGTGGAAGAACGACCGTTTTGCCGATAGGGTTTTCCTCGGCCCTTACCTGGAGGCCCTGCCGGCCGTCGCGCTCCACGAATTGATAGCTGAGCGAGGAAAATCGCCCAAGACCCTTCAACTGCAAAATCTCATGATCCAGTTGGTCGAAGTCCAGGGGTTTGCCCACCACGTCGGCCATTTGCTTTTCAACCTCCGTCGCGAGATCTCCGCTGACTCCAGTGACCGTGACAAACGTTGGAGTGGGATTGTCGCGGCGGCGGGAGGCCCGATCAGCCAGGTATTGCTTCCAGGTGGCGTCATCCACCGAGTAGGGCAAAAGCACCTTGGACTTGGCGGCAGCCGCGTCATACCCGGCCTTGATGATCGCGTCTGCGTCGTCGAAACTTAACGCGCCCCATTTCTGCACCGGAACCGAGAGCAGAATGTCCGCGCTTTCCATGTTGTGCAGTTCGTTGGCGTTGATCATGACCCCGATCGAATTGCCCAACACCGAGAACGAGGAAAGACTGGCACTCGGAGATACCGGCGCCTCCGCCAGGTGGATCGCCAGCGTCAGATCGGCCCCCATTTCTTTCGCCACGTCGACCGGGATGTTATTGAGCAGGCCACCGTCGGCGTAAATGGCATCATTGGTCCGGACAGGCGTGAAGATTCCGGGTAGAGACATGGTGGACCGCAGGGCCAGGGACAACGATCCGCTGCGGAAAACCTTTTGCTTACCGCTGACCAAGTCGCTGGCGACGCAGGCAAACGGAGTCGGGAGATCGTTGAAGCTCTTGATTTCCGAGTACGGGGCCGCGATCCTATCGAGAATCAGCGTAACCTGCTGGCCGGAGTTCAAGCCCTCGGGGAACCGGATGCCTTTGCGTATTCCAAATTCGAGGCTGTTGGGATAATCGCGGGCGTCCTCCTTGCGACGGAAGGAGAGGTCCTGGAAGGGAGTTCGCGGAGACAGTACCTCGTCCCAGGGGATTCCCTGCACGATGCGGCGCATCTCGGCGGCATTGTGTCCGGTGGCGTAAACCCCGCCGACCAGACCGCCCATGCTGGTACCGGCGACGTAGTCTATGGGGATGTGATGTTCCTCAAGCCAGGTGATGACGCCGACGTGGGCCAGCCCGAGCGCTCCGCCGCCCTGTAACACTAGACCGATCTTGGGGCGCGCCTCCGGCGTGGGAGCACTCTTCTTAGTGTTTTGTGCCAGGCCAAAGATTGGGACGAGAGATACGAGGACGAGTAACAGGAGATTTCTTAATCGATAGCTCATACGGGCGTCAAGCCTTTCCGGGATCGGCAACGCGAGCCTGTCTCCAGTAATGGAAACCGGTCCCGCCGTTCTGTGGGTGATGCGGGTTTTATACGCTGGCGCGTTCGAATCACGCAATGCTACTTCCGTTATTCCTGGGACTTGGGCGGGTAATCCTTGAACATCTTCGCGACCGCGCCATTGACCTGGTTCAGCAACTTGCCGGGATTGTTCTTGGCGAGATTGTCCTGCGCGATGCCGCGCCACACCAACTTCTTCGCCGCGTAGTCAATCAGATCGACCACTAATTCTCCCTTGTGGATCGTTACCATTGTGTTGCCCCAGGTTCCCACCAGCGCCGGCCCGTACAGACTGGGATCGAAGGGCGGAACGCCCCCAGTACCCGCATACAGTGGATCGTTCGAATAGGCCGAGGTCTCCTGGTCGATCGACCCGTAAATCTTGATGACCAGGTCGGGGTTGCTGGGGACGAGTCGCAGGCCTTTCGCCTGCATCTGCTCGTCGACTGCGCCAACGATGTTGGCCGCGAGGGCGGGATGCGCCACCGCACCAATCGGCTCCCAGGAGTAGGTCTTGAACTTGGAGAAATCGATGTCCTTGTAAGGCACCGCGACGTGGATTTTCTGCGCTCCTGCGCCGAGGGACAGGAGCACGACAAACATCAGCGTGCCCGCGGCGCGACGGGAGGGCAGGGCAAAACTTTGCAAGATCATCGAGACTCCGATTGGCCGGAAGAACCCGGCCGAACGTTTACCGCTTGACCTCTAGCTCTTTGGCCACTGCTTGAACATCTTCTGCACGGCTTTTTCAACCATCTGCTGGTTCTTGTTGCCATTCTTGTTCAGGGTATTCTGCGCAACTCCGCGCCACACCAACTCCTGGGCCTTGGCGTTGTACAGGCTCACGATCATGGTCGCTTCTACGTTCTGCTCGGGACTGATGCCGCCCATTCCGCCGCCAATGCCGCGCATGCCCCAAACGTTGTAGGAGGTCTGCGCATGTTCGCCGCCGCTGGCGGTGACGATCAGGTCGGGGTTCTGGTTCTCCTGCACCATTTGCAAACCCTTTCCTTGCAGGGCGGAATTGATGTCCTGCTGCGCCACCTGCGCCAGGATCGAATTCTGGATTGCGTTGGTGTTGTTCCCTCCCCACGCATAAGTGTGGAACTGCGAGAAGTTCGCCTCGTGGTTGTAGTTCACCGAAACCTGTTGCGCGAAGATTGGTGCTGTCGCCAGCAGGAGCAACGCGCAAACTACTAATGCTTTGCCTTTCATCAAATCCTCCAAATGTGTTTGCTTAGTCCTTTCTCGCCACCGGTTCCAGGTGGCGAGCCATCGAGTGAAAACTTTTATCGCCTGCCGCCCCAGCTCCGGCCGCCGCCACCACCCCAGCGGTCCCCGCCACCGCCCCAGCCCCCGGAGTGCTGGTATTGCGAGAAGCGCTGGCTCTGTTCTGCGCCGCGCTGCCGATCTTGTGCTTCCTGGTTCAGGTCGCCATAGGATCCGCCGCTGGGCTTGCTGTATCCGCTTGCGCCCGAAGGATGCTGCTGACTATAGCTCTGGGTCTTTTGCTGGGCCGACGAATAGTTCGGGTTGCTCTGCGCCTTTTGCTGGGCTGACGAATAGTTCGGGTTGCTCTGCGCCTTCTGCTGGGCCGACGAATAGTTCGGATTCGTGCTCGCCGGATGTTCCTGGTTGTAGCTCTGAGCCGAGGTTGTAGTTGGCTTCTGCACCGAGTTCCAACTGCCGTTGTCGTATTTCTCCCAGCCGGAACCGGTGTTCTTGTAGACGTTGCCGTCGTGACCGGCATACATGTCGCCGCTCGAGGTCTTCCCTGCCGCGGTATTGCCATAGGCAGTGCTGGTGCCGGCAGCCTTGCCCCCGCTCGAGGTCTGAATGCTGCCAGCCGAACCGTAAGCATTGCTGGCATGTTGGGTATAAGCGGTCTGGCCATTCTTGCTGACCACGGATTGTCCCCATGATCCGTAGGCGTTCGAGCCTTGTCGGGTCGCCCCGTAGGCCCCGGTGTAGGGGTTGTAGGCCTCACCAACGCTGCGGCTGCCGTAGGCGGTCGAGGCGGTGGCGCCGCGGGCGTAGGTCCCGGTGTTGGGGTTGTACGACGTTCCCCAATGCGCACTGCCGTAAGGCCCGTAGGCCGCGCCTCCATATCCGTAGGCCCCGGTGTACGGGTTGTAGGTGTGGTAGCCGTAGGTAGCCGCGTACGGGTAGTAGTAACCGCCATAAATATAGGGCGGATAGTAATAGCCGGTACCGCTGGCCACGATGGCTCCAACGGTGGCGCCCATGATGAACGCTCCCATGTATCCCGCAGTGTAGCTGGCATCGACGCTGCCGTTGGAAGCTGCGACCTGGGTTACGTAGGTAACGTTGTATACCGGCGAACTTGGCGGGATGGTGTAGATGACCTGCGGCACCGTCTGAGCCAATTGCCATGGTCCCTGAGCGCTGAAGGAAACAAACCAGACACCTTCGTAGCAAAGGTAGTATTCGGTACCAACCTGGATCACCTTATTGGGCGTGTTCACCGCGTACATCATGGAGGTGCCAGCGATCGGCTCAAACTGCGGCTGGCCAACGTAGGCAACCTTGACCTCGTTCGCCGCCGAGGGAGCGACCGTCGCGGTGGTGGGAATTTGCGCGATCAGGACGGCATCCTCAGCTTCCGGCGTCCCCGGGACTGAGGCCAGCACCCTTCCCGCCGGGCTGTTCGGGGGAATTTTGGCAAAGTCGGGAGGCAAGCTGTAGGTTACGAACGTCCACGGCCCGAGCACCGGTCTGGTGCTGGTGAACCAACGGCCTGAAGTCAAGTAATAATAAGCGCCTGTCGGGTTGTACTTGAATACGGCGCTGTCGGTGTTGGAAGCATAAGAGAGCTGTGTGCCCGGAATCGGAGACCATTGCGGCTGGCCGCCAAAGACGACGATCTCCGCCGGAGTGGCGCTGTAATATACCGCGGGGAAACTGGCTGCGCTGCCCGGCGGAGGCGGGATGAATCCCTTCAAACTGGTGAAATTTGAGTTCTCCGGTACCTTCGACATCTGTTTGGGCAGTTTGCTCGTGGGCGTCCAGGTGGCTTGCAGGCTGGTGCTGGTGAGCCAGCCCTTACCGTCGAACAGGTAATACGTTGAACTTCCCTGTTCCTGGAACAACGGCCAGTTGGCATTCACGACGAATTGAATGTTCGAGTTCGCGATCGGAGCCATACTGGGTGCACCGTTGACCATCAGAAGGATTGCTGGACGCATGCTGATGAAGATGGTCGGAGGATCGTTCCTAACGTCTGAGACCGGCGGCGTCTTCGTCTTCTTCACACTTGCCACCAGGCGATCCAGCGAGATGGTTATGGTCGCCGACGGATTCAGGAAAACCGTCATCAGCTGTTTCATCTGGGCTGTGGTGGTGGGATCCAGCGACGGGAACGAGATGCTCGTTACCTGCGGATCGCTGAGGAACACGGTGTGATCGTCCATATTGACCGCCGACTTCAGCTGCACCGTCACCACCCCAACGTGGCTCTTGCCGCCGGTGGGCGTCAAAGTGAACGCCATTCGAGCGTCAACTTGCTTGTAGTCCTTCCAGTCGTCGACCTGCGGCTGATAGAGCACCAGCGTTCCGCCCGGTTTGGTGAGCGTACGCGGCCATTCCATCTGTTGCGCCCAAGTGGCGGCCGGTAGAAACAAAATCAGTAGAAACAGAACTAGAAACGACGAAACGGCTAGTAGCTTGCGCGATTCGCTATTGCGCATGGAATCCATCACCCACCTTCTTCGCGTATCAGGTTACCCCAGCCTGCGAGGCATTCTTGCCACACCCTTTGCGCCGCCTGCAAGGCAGGCCCCGGATCCACGTTTGACCCGCGGCGGTGTCTCGCAGCGACCGCGCTTCTCCAACGCTATCCCAAGCGGCCGGCTGGCGGAACTATCGACTTTAGCCGGGCAGCGGTGAAAGATTCCAGCCGTCCTCCGGCCGCTTGGCCCGCAGCGACGGCAGAGGCGCAATCGTCTGCATTTCCATCGTCCGCGCGCTGCGGAAGCCAACTGCAACTTGCTGAGGAGACACCGCAAATTATCTCACGGTGCCGTCATCTGGCGCTTAATGGCATATTCCAGAAGTTCGGCATTGCTCTTGACGCCTAAAGTCTGCATCATGCGGTACTTGTGGAAGGCTATAGTGCCGGGTTTAAGCTCCAGAACGCCTGCGACTTCCTTCATCGACATACCTTCAGCCAGCAACTGCAGGATCTCGCTCTGGCGCTCGGTGATTCGCCTGCCTTCTGCCTGCGATTTTCCCCGGTTGATAAGGAAGGTCACCGTCTCGCGCGCGACCAGCGGCGACAGATACGAGTCGCCATTCACCACTTTCCGAATGGCAGCCACCAGTTCTTCGGCGCCGGACTGCTTGAGAACATAGGCGGAAGCGCCGCGCCGGAAGGTTTCTGCGGCCACGGCGGCTGAGGTGTTCACAGTCAGGAAGATCAGTTTGGTCGACGGTAACCTGTGCTTGATCTGTTGCCCAGCATCCAGACCATTCAACTGCGGCATGGTGATGTCGACAAGCACAACGTCAGGTTTGAGCGCCAACGCTGACTTGACCAGACTTCGGCCGTCGGTGACGATGTCGACCACCTGAAACTCGGGTTCAAGCAGGCACTTGCAGGCGTCGGCTAACAACCGGTGATCATCGGCGATCAGAATCCGTGCCCGGGGCTTGCGATCTATTGCCAACTCTTTGCTGCTCCGATCTTTGGCGGCTTTTCCACCAAACGCAATGGCAGAGTTTGGAATTTATATTTTGCCAGCAAACAGTCAGAAAATCCCACGAATCGCCATCGACGGAATGCAACTTTCGCGGTAGATTATGAAAAAAAGAGCGCCTCGATTTCGCCTCTAAACAGCACTGGCGACGCCACTTAGGACGCCGCCAGGGATTTCAAATTGCGGGTTGTATTCAGCGGCCCGGCTTACTTGCCGCCGAAGGTGAAGTTGACGCCAGCAACGTATTTGAAGTTGTTCTGACTGGCGGAGGCGCCGGCGATGTGATTGGAGCCGAAGTGGGTGTACAGATAGTCCACTTCAACCGGACGCAACTGAATCGTGCTGGTGATGGGGATGTCCAAGCCCAAGCCGTATTCCATCGCGAAGCCGTTGTTGTTGCCGTTGCCGGAGCCGCATCCACCCTCTAGCTTGCAGATGTTGGCATCCAGATTGGTATGCGCGGCGCCAAACAGGGCCTCTCCGAAGGGCTGAAACTTGCCGGAGTGCTTTTTAATCTGTGGCCCGAACATATAGGTGAAAAGGTTGCCGCTCACGTTCCCCACAAGGTTCCCGTCTTGATAAAATTTTTGGCCGGTGCCCTGGGTATAGCCCATGAAATCGGCCTTGATCCCAAACAACGGGGAGAAGTTGTACACGAATCCGCCGCCGCCACCGAAGACGTTAAAGCTGGTGAGGGCCGCCTGGTTGGGGTGCACGTTGACGAACGAGAAGCCTACCGGTACTTCGAATTTGGGGTACTCCTGCGCGAACCCAGTCATGCTGAGCAGGAATACGAAACCAAGCAACAGAATCAACTTATTCTTCACTTTCAATCTCCTGTAAACTCTTTCAAAGTTTGATTGTTTCCGCTATCGCCGCATCTCGCCCCGGACGACGCGTCATCCCAGTCTTCGCCAGGATTACTGCCATCCCACCGGCCATGCTGGCGCGCGGAAACTTGTAAAACTGCGAGTGCCGTAATGTAAAAATACAGAACATAGCCCTACTACCTTCGACTAGCGCTGAATTCCTACTTCTACCGCCCGGTGGCGGAGCTCCTCGGGAACCAGCTTTCCATTCGGTACCCATCAAAGAAGCTCTTTCACCCGCATCCAATTAACCGGATGGTTATATGCTCTCACACCCTCGCTCCGGATGCAAACCCGAACCGGCTTCCGTAGCCGGGATGTGCCTCGCTTGCTACCCCGTAACTGACGGGAGAAAAGTGCCTTAGTCAACTGACCAATGCCAATTTGCGCAACTTTTTATGCAACAAAAGTTGTAACAGGAGGGCGCTCATCCGCCTCCGGCAAGGCAAAATCACGCTCATGTCGAATGCCCAAGAGGAGCCTTCTGGCTACTCTCCCCGTAATTCGGCTGCAACTGTTTGGGTTTATCAGAAGTCGTGGAAGTCGAGCGGCAGGGGCTGGCCGTCTTCGTCGAGGGCGATCACGGGCTGACCGGTCGAGAGTTCGGGGTCGCGAGTTTGTTTCTCTTCCTGCTGGCGGAGAGATTTCTTCTGGGCCTTTTCGAGTCGCCGCTCCTGGCGGGCGCGTTCTTTGGCGCGCTTATTGAAGGTAGTACGTGAGCCGGCCATGGCAGGTCCTCCGGGTGGCAGAGATCAAGAAGACGGAAACCCCGGGAGCGATCCCGGGGTCTCAAAATTGGTGGAGTTACACCACTTGGACGTTTTCGGCTTGCAATCCCTTGGGGCCGGTAATGACCTTAAACTCGACGGCCTGGCCTTCCTGCAGGCTGCGGAAGCCCTCGGACTGAATCGCGGAGTGATGGACGAACACGTCGTCTCCGTTCTCCCGGCTGATGAAACCAAAACCCTTAGCGTCGTTAAACCACTTCACAGTACCTTTTTCCACGTTGTTATCCTTTTTGTCTAAATGTGTTCTTGCAGAAGCGTGTCAGGAGACCTGGAGTGGCAAACGCGGACAGAATCGGCGGGTGAAACTCAAAATCGCTGGTCAAACTTTGCGAGATACAAGTACATGATACCACGCCAACGAATTCCTGCGGACAATTCCTGCCTCGTTCGTTTTCCGTTAGGGCATCGCAAGGGAAACCAGGGGTGGCGACGTGCAACGTCGCCGTCCCCTGGCATCGCCCGATCAGGTGTTTTTGCCCACGCCGGTAATGCGGGTGCCGTTAAACCGGGTGAAGGAGAAGCCTGCGAAGGGCTCGTTCCAGCACTGCGCCACGTCGTTCATCATGGAGATGGCAACCGCCTCGCCCAGTGGCAGCGAATCGGTATAGTCGTAGCGCCAGTGGACCGCGGCATGGGCGCGACCGAGTCCGATATTCGCAGCTAGCTTGTTCATCTCGCCGCCCACCGTCATCTGATTTTCATCAGAACCCCCATACGGGACGAGCGACAGCCCATCTTCGCTGGCCTGCACGATGTCGAATCCGGGGATGGAGGTGAGCTGCGTCTGATCGTTGAACCAGGCCTTGACCACGGTGGCGCAGGCGCCAGCCACTGTCGCGTGCCCCTGGCCGTAGGAAGGATGCTGGGGACACCCCTCGGGAAAAGCATGTGGCATGAGATAGCTGCCGTGCTGGGCAAAGACGCGGTGGACGGCGTCCGAGTTCATCACGTCCGACTGCATGGGAAAATTTGCTTGGCCGGTTTTTGTCATGTGCACAAGTCCACCGTAGGCCTCCGGCCTCAGGTGCCGGTGCACGAACCACTTCTGATACCAGACCGCTTTCAAGGCCCGCTGCGCGACCTCCGCCACCAGAGTTTTCAGGTGAGGCGTTCCGAATGTGCCGAAGCCGGTCTGCGTCCTGGAATTGACATACGGATTGTTGGGATCCAGCGGCGCTCCCGCGTCGATCAGGACCAGGCAGGCATTGAAGTAGGCTTCAAACAGCACGTCCACGTGAACGTAGGCCGCCAATCCGCGTCCGTTGCGCAGATACTGCAAGTTGGGATCGTTCTGGTTCTGTGCGAATGGACCTTGGCCATTCTGCACCGCCAGCCACGACGCCTGGTCGGTCATATAGTCGACGCCGGGCGCGTACGTGGTCATCACCTGAGTAACCGGCAGCGCCCCGAACAAGAACGGCTTCAGAATAAATTGCGATGGATACGGGCCCAGCACGTCACCCGCGGTGAATCCGCGAAACAGGTTCTGCGGCGTGACCGGCCTGGGACCATGAAACTCCGCCAGAGAGTTCAGCTCGGTAATGGCCGCCTGGGTCAGTGGCTCATTTCCGTATTGCGTGAAATTCACGTCGCGGCACAGGGCCATCCAGTAGCTCTCCACTGCCGCGTCGGCGATGGCCCGGCTGGCCACCGAAGGCGGGGTCCCGATCGCCATCTGGTGCGAGTCGGTGCCTTCGAGATCGAAGGCCAGCCCGGACTGCGGATCGACCAGCGGCGTACTACCGCCCAGTTGGATCTGCTCAAACGCCGCCGGGTTTCCGCTGTTGACCGCGCTCAACAGGCTCTGATACGAACTGCTGGTCACTTCTCCAACCGCGTTGTGCACCAGACCCTTGGAATAGTTCCCAATGTAGTTGGGGAAGTTGTGCTCGTCGCCGTTGGTAATTTCAGGAGGAACGGGAATCAGGGCTTCGCGCATGGCTGCGTTGACCCGGTTCTCGAAGGATCGCAGGACGCGCCCGCCCACACCATCTGGTCTCGACACGCCCCTAATGTTACCAGACTCGCCGGACTGCGCAGACGCCAGTTGGGGGGCGGCGAGCACGCTGGCTGCGACCGCAGTGGCGGCCCCGGCCTGGCCTAGAAATCTTCGCCGATTCAGCCCGTTTGAGGTCTTGGTGGCTGAGGGCAACTCCGCTGGGAGCGCGCCATCCTTGCTGCGATTCTCTTCACTCATCGTAAGCACTCCTGAGAATTTCGGTGGCTGATTTAAGGAGGATGGAGGCATTGCTCAGATGGCAGTCTGTTTCACACCTCGACAGACAAACATGGCCATAGTTACTAGACAACCGGCGCAGAGTAGGTCAGGATTCAGATCGCTCAAAGCGGGGGCCGCAGGGAGCAAGGAAAACACACCTCGGGCCCGGCCGCAGCCACGGCCAGAACCCTTCATCTGTTCTTTTCGCCGTAATTGTGCGAGCAGTTTGTCACGAAGTCAAGAAGAATCCGCCTGGTCCCGGTTTGGAACAAACCAGACGACTGCACTGGCCATGGGAGAAGACGATTGCCGGGGAACCAATCTCCTCGACATTGGCCGCGCGCCTCGTCATGGGCTACCCTGAAGTTATGCGCCAATCTTTGGAGCAGGCCCTGGAGTTGATCCGGGAAAATCAGCCGGGATCGCTCGACCGCGCGCTGACCCTCCTGCAAAACACGGTTTACTCCTTTAGCATGAAAGTGTGCGGCCATCCTCAGGATGCGGAAGACACCATGCAGGACGTTCTGCTGAAGTTGCTCCCCTATCTTCCGAAGTTCGAGAGCCCGCAGGCGCTCTCCGTCTGGCTCTACAAAGTCGCCCGCAATCGCTGCATCAGCCAACACCGCCGGGCCGCATCCGCACCCGCGCGCAACCTGTCGCTGGACGAGTTGATGCCCCACAGCCTCGAATTGCAAGAGCTGCTGAACGGTGGTGTTCCCAATCCGGAGGCCGCCCTGCTGAACAGCGAGAGCGCCGAGCACCTGAAGCAGGCCGTGCTGTCCGTGCCCGCGCAGTACCGCATGGTGCTTGTCCTGCATGACATGGAGGATCTGAGCACTGCTGAGGTAGCCAGGATCATGCGCTTGCGGGAAGGAACGGTGCGGGTCCGGCTGCACCGGGCGCGCTTGTTCGTCCGCCAGCGTCTGGCGAAACTGGCCAAGGCCGGCCGGGATACCGGCCTGACGCTGCACGCCAGCATCGAGGAATCCCGGCCTCCGCGCTGCCGCCGGCTGTTCGCCGCGCTCTCCGATTACATGGATGGCATCATCGACGATGCGATGTGCGACGAGATGGACCGCCACCTCCATGACTGCGAGCCCTGCCAGGCCTTCCTGGCCAGCCTAAGAAACGCTGTGGCCCAGTGCCGGTCCTATCGTCCGCGATGCGATGCCCAGCGCGCGGAGAAGCTTCGCGAGGAGCTTCTGCACCGCTACCGGGCTGCGATCGCGGCATTACCAAAGTAATGTGCATCGAGATAAGGAGGTTGTACGTTGCACTTGGTACTGACGGCTGTGACGATCGGTCTCGCCCTCATCAACAAAGGGCACGACTCGTCCTGAGCGAAGTCGACGGACGCGAGGAATTTTAGCCGCTACGCCTGGGTCAAAGCGCACCATCCGCTGAGCCTCTACTAGTTGGCCTTCGAATTACTTGCAGGTGACGATATTGGTATCTGCGCCCCCTGCAGCATTCCAACTTGTACTAATAGTTGGACAGTCCTCAGGGCTGGTCCGCGGAAGTGCCAACGGCAATTTTCCATTCTCAAATTCAGCCAATCAGTATCACCACCGGAGTAAAACAAGTCGCACTCGCGTAAAACGCAATTGACGAAGAAACACTCGTCCATCACAAAGCTGTCATTCTTAAAGTCCTTGCCCTCATACTTGTTCATGCGTTCCCCTCGCTTTTCTCTGAGTGCACCGCAGGCCTCGCCGATTTGCTCTCCTGACAGACAATCGTGTCGTTGAAGTCTTCACCGCCAAGGTTGCCCTTGTGCGAGATGAGCAGTGACGGACTTGGCCGCATCACGTTGTAGATGTCCACGACGTTGATTTGAAGTGCCCTGTCCACTCTCGAACTTGCCAGCCGCTGCCCGTGGTGCCTTGTTCCCGCCACTCCAAGGCTGCCTTGGCTACCACGTCGTGCGCAAACTCGTAGCGTCGCTCGTCCGGTCTGCTCTCGCGTGGCGGAGCTACCATCGCGAGGATCTTCGCAGTCAGCAGTTGTTCGAGTAAACGTGACAGCCTTTCACGGTCGGTGCTCACCGCCGCAAGTTG
This sequence comes from uncultured Acidobacteriaceae bacterium, assembly GCA_963791975.1. Lineage (GTDB taxonomy): Bacteria > Acidobacteriota > Terriglobia > Terriglobales > Acidobacteriaceae > Bog-257. Next base: position 1,239,104 of record CAWBUJ010000003.1, read on the forward strand.
GGACCACGTCTTTACAACCCTGCCACCCGCGGGAGTCAGCATCTCCCCAAAAGCTTCGTTTACCAGTCTCATGTCGTCCGGAGTAAGGGTCGCAAGAGTGTCTTTGACATAGATTTCTACGATATGTTGCACCCCGCCCATCTCCTTCTCGAGCGTACCCCAACTCATGACACGTGAGCCTCTCATTGCCTCACGGCCCCACCATCGCGTCAAGACCAGCTGCAGGTAAGAAGCTTGAACTTCTTGTGTCTCTCCACCCTGCGCGGTCAGGATTTGCTCCACCACTCCCTGGGCTACTGCCTCGTCAATCTCTACTGGAATAGGCTTGTCCGAGGGCGCGTGAAGCTCGCCCTCGCGCAAAGCCCGCTTTAATCTTCCGAGTGGTTTAACGATGGCATCGCAGGCTGCTTTCTGAGATAGGAATCCGATGCTCAAGCGATTGTCAAGCAAGCCTGGTATACCTGCTTTGAAACGGTCAAGGAAGGAAAGACAATCTTCTCGTACGCAGAGTAGGAAGTGAACGCCGAGATCGCGGCTGTTCACCAGCCGGGGGAATTCGAAAGCAAAACTGTCGTCGATGCCCGATACGTGATACTGGAAGTATTCTTCGAATTGGTCGAGTACGATAAGAAGCGTGCTATTGGCTGACTCCGACCAGCGCCCCAAAAGCGATAGGCAGGATTCGGAGCCTCCCGCCTGCAGCGGCGCGGAGTTCTCAGCAATGCCGAGTTGCTGACGGATAGCCGCCTCAAGGCTGGCGGCTGGATTGTCGTGCCAGGCGTCAAAAACCAACACCCTGTACTCTGGGTCTGCCCGCAAATCATAGGCTACACCCGCTCGTAACACCGAAGTCTTGCCAGCACCGCTGGGTCCGTAGAGGACGGTTAGCCGCGTGGCCTTCAGGTTATCAGCGATGATCCTGCGTTCGGTATCTCGACCAAACAGATACCGTGCATCCTCTTCCTCATAAGGCACTAAGCCTTTGTAAGGGCACATGTCCATCGAGGTCACAGTTAGACTCTCCCACTCAGGTTTCCTATGTAGCTTTCCAAATCGACATCCAGAACCTCCACTCCATCTCCAGCCCAGAATCGCTTCTCGAAATCGGAAGGCCCCAGCACCACGGCCCATGACCTGTAGCTCTTCCGTCGGTCACGCTTCAATCTTCGCAGGAACACCCGGAAGTTCCAATCACGCAGACTATACCCCAGAAACCAGAGGTGGTGCTTTCTCATCTTCTCAAGAAGCCGTGGCGGCAGGAATTTATCCAAAGAATTTTCTGAAAGATAGCTAATGTACTGATCTTCGGTGATGACGAAGCTCTCGTGGGAGTTCTCGCGGTCAGGATCAGCGGGGTCTGGTGGAGTGCGGTCTACGGTTCCGTGAATCTTGAGGACTACGGGCCGCTCCGTGAAGAACTCGTAGTCGTATCGGTTGGGTTCCAGAATTTTTGTCGCTTCTTTTTCGCTAGGAGCCTTGTGCAAAAATACAGGTCGATCTTTGGCATCCGCGTCGTAGAAAACCAGGTCAAAATTCCCGTCACCGAGAGCCTGTTCCATGAGGTCGTCGTAGTTGGTGGTGACGATAAGCAGCTTAGGCCTCTCCTTAGAACCCACCTCCTTGGCTGCCAGGTATGCAAGGAAGTTATGAACGGGCGTAGGCTTGGCGCATGGGACAAATATGCTGTGAAGCTTGTCGTAGAGAGGTCCCTGGTCCAGCATAGTCACACCAAACTGGCTCACACGGGCTAAGTCGAGATGAGCGGTTGGGTCGGGACAGCCATGCAAGCCCGTTAGCCTCACAGGGTAATCAAAACCATCGGCGAGATAATCGGCTAACTCTGACCCGTTAGGAAGATACGAATCCTGTATGGGCTGCCACACGGCACCTGGGGGTCGACCACAGAGATTGACACCCGCTCCCAGAAACGGTACCACGCGTCCGTCTTGGATGGCTTTTGCCACCCGTGCAAAGTGGTCTCCGAGTTCAAGAGATGGTGCCCCAACGGAATTTCTCAGATCTGAACTCATAGCAAATTGTGATCGGCCAAATTGTGATCGGCCAAAGCTAAAGTCATAAAGGTTTAATGCTGAATCAGAATTTTCTTTCTGGCTTTGAAGACCGCACCATAATACATCCGTCTCACGTCCACGCGACACTGCAAAACGATGCAAAACGATTCTTGTCGGGAGCGCTCGTGACAATTGGGTGTCGGCGCGAGCACATTTCGAGATACCTCCGGATTCCGGCCCGCTATGCGACGCTTCGTCTTACCCTACCAGCTCACACTCGGGCCCCGACTGTTGACCTGATGGGGAGGACGTCTGATCAGGCGGGGGTGGCGGCGTTACCAAAGTAACTTCTCCGAGCGCGAGCTAACCGCGTCGCGAGGTGAGTTGGTTTATTACCAAAGTAACTTTTGCAAGCATCGATTTGACCAGTCGGACTTCCCGCTGCTCCCGAATTGGGAATCCCACAAAAGTTTTAGCCGATCTGGTGTAACACATTCACCTGTCACAGCGTTTATCCGTGTGGCTCAGATGTAATGGGCCATGGGGCCCGGAAAGGGTTCCCGACATCACGGAGAAAGACATGATCTCGGCAAGCGTAACTTTGACGCAACCTCTTAGCACTCATCGCCAATTCATCGCCACCAGCGGCACCGGACACCACCTCCTGCTGGACGACGCTGCCGGCAACACCGGAGCGAAACCCATCGAACTGGTCGCCGTCGCACTGGCCGGATGTACCGCATTCGATGTCATCGGCATCCTGCGCAAGAAGCGCCAGCAGGTTACGGGCTACGAAGTGCAAGTAGAAGCCGACCAGGCGCCGAATCCGCCGCAGGTCTTCACCCAGGTGCGCATTCGCCACATCATCACCGGCGAAGGCGTGTCGCCGCAGGCGGTGGAGGACGCCATCCGGCTCTCGGAGGAGAAGTATTGCTCGGTGGGTGCGATGGTCAAGCTGAGCGCCGAACTGCATACCACGTTTGAGATTGTGCCGGCGATGGAAGCTGTCCTGGTCGGTGCGTAAGGATGTTGAGCATCTCACACCCAGTGATGCCGGCCATCCTAAGAAACCGCTCGTTGCGATGTTCGCGAATGGCGTTGACCAGCGCCGCACAGTTCGCGGTGCTGGCTGTCTTGTTGGCAATGCCGCTGGCGGCGCAGACCGCGACTCCGCTCACTCTGCCGCAAGCCGTGAACATGGCGCTGGAAAAGAACCCGCTGCGCAAAGCGGCGCTGGCCGACACCCACATTTCAACCGCTGCGGTGCGCGAAGCGCGCTCGCCACTGCTGCCGAAGATCATGTTCACCGAGAGCGCGGTGCGGGGCAACGACCCGGTATTTGTTTTCGGTACCCGGCTGCGGCAGCAGAGTTTTACCCTCGCCGACTTTGCGCTCAACCGGCTCAATACGCCAACCCCCATCAGCAATTTCTCCAGCCGCTTCTCCGGCCAGTGGAGTCTGTTCGACGGACTGCAAAGCTGGTATGGCGTGAGCCGCGCCAAGTACATACAGCAGGCCGCGGAACAACAGCTCGACCGCACCGACCAGCAACTGGTGTATCAGGCGGTGGAGGCGTACTACGGCGTGTTGCTGGCGCAGAAGCAACTCCAGGTGGCCGAGGAGGCGCTGAAGACCGCGCAGGCCATTGAAGCCAGCAGCCGGGCGCGGGTGGAGAGCGGCATGGCGGTGGATTCAGACCTGCTGAGCGCGCAGGTTGCGACCTCGCAACGCAAGCAGGAACTCATCCAGATGCGCAATGGCGTGGCCCTGGCGCGTACCCAACTGGCGCTGGCGCTGGGCATGAGCGCGGACACGGTGTACGAGCCGCAGGAAGCGCTGGCCGATCGCACCTTTCCGGAGCCGCCGGTGGTCGATCTGGAAGCGCAGGCGATGGAGAAGCGTCCCGACCTGAAGCGGGTGGAATCGGAGCGCAGCGCGCAGGCCAAGAGCGTCTCGATGGCCAAGGGCGCGCTGGCCCCGCGGCTGAACGTGTTTGGCTCGTGGGAAACCGACAGTCCTTCGCCGGGATGGAACGGCGGCAATAACTGGATTGCCGGCGCGGAGCTGCAGTTCGATCTGTTCGACGGCGACAACAAGCGGGCCCACCTGGCGCGCGAGAAGGCCATGCAGGAAAAAGCCGCCGCCATGCGCGACGCCTTCCGCGACAGCATCCGTCTGGAGGTGCGCAAAGCGTATTACGACTTCGACGCGGCCCGCCAGCAGGTAGAAGTGGCGCGCGGCGCGATCGCGCAGGCCGATGAGAGTCTGCGCATCAACCAGAACCGCTATGAAGGCGGCCTGACCACGGTCAGCGATCTGCTGCGCGTGGAAGACGCCGCGCGTCGTGCCAAGGCCGACTACTGGCAAGCGGTGTATCGCGTGCAAACCAGCTATGCCGGTGTGGAGCTGGCGACTGGGACCCTCACTCCAAGTTCTCCGGTGGTGACGCAATGATTTGCTACAAAACCCTTCCACCACAATCAGTCACTCGCCGGCGATGCTCCAGCCCCGCTTGCGGGGCGGAAGACCATAGCCCAGCGCTTCAGCGCTGGGTAGGCAATGTTATTCGGGCCGAGTCCCGTAGGGACGGCACATCGGGAGGAGCACGGACAAGGACCTCGCTGGCCCTCCCAGCCGTGCTCGCAGTTCTCTCGCTGCTCGTCGGTTTGAATGCATGCAACAGCAACAAGCCGCACCTGGCCGCTGCGCCTGAAAGCGTGGGCAACCTCACTCTGCTCACGGTCCAGCAAACCATGGTGCCGGATTACGTGGAAGCCACGGGCACGGTGCGCGCGGCGGAATCGGCGCAGCTCGCCAGCCAGGTGATGGGCACCATCACGCGGGTCAACGTACATGAAGGCGACGCGGTGCGGCGGGGCGAGCTGCTGATCGCGATTGACGAAGCCCAGCCGCGCGCCGCCTACCAGAGCGCGACAGCCGGATTGCAGGCCTCGCAGCAGGCCATCGCCGCAGCCGATGCCGATTACGCGCTGGCCGAATCCACCATGCAGCGCTACCAGATGCTGTACGACAAGAAATCGGTCAGCCCGCAGGAATACGACGAGGTCAAAACCAAACTGGCGGCGGCGAAAGCGCGGCGCGACGCAGCGCACGCTCACAGCGCGCAATCGGAGGCCTCGGTTTCCGAGGCCAATACCGCCGTGAGCTTCACCAAAATTCGCGCGCCCTTCAACGGCGTGATCATTGCCAAGCTGGCGGATGCAGGCGCCATGGCAGCGCCGGGAGTTCCACTACTGACCCTCGAAGATCCCAGCCACTTCCGGCTGGAAGCCATGGTCGATGAGAGCGAGATCGGCGTGGTGCGGCTGGGTGAGACGGTCCCGGTCGCGATCGATTCGCTGGGCAGCCAGGCGATCAGCGGCAAGGTTGTGCAGATTGTTCCTGCGGCCGATCCTGCCAGCCGGACCTTCACGGTGAAGGTCGAGCTTCCGGCGAATCCGCAAGTTCGCTCCGGACTTTTCGGCCGGGCGCGTTTCCCGCGCGGTGAGCGCCAGTCGATTCTGGTGCCGCAAACTGCGCTGCTGCACCGTGGACAACTCGACGGCGTGTATGTGGTGGGCAAAGACGAAATCGTCAGCCTGCGCTATGTGACGCTGGGCAAGCCTACGGGCAGCGACATCGAAGTGCTCTCCGGATTGGGGAGCGGGGAGCGCATTGTGGCGCAGCCGGATGGGCGCGAGCTGAGCGGCAAGCGAATCGGAGCGCAGTAACAATGGCGGCCGAAGCAAAGACTCACCTGCGCGCCGCCGGGCTCATCGCTGGCGCCTTCATCAATTCCAAGCTGACCCCGCTGTTTATTGCCGGCGCGCTGCTGGCCGGCGCCTTCGCCATCCTGATGACGCCGCGCGAGGAAGAGCCGCAGATCAAAGTACCCATGCTCGATGTCTTCGTGCAGATGCCGGGAGCGTCGCCGGCGGAAGTCGAGCAGCGCGCCAGCGAGCCGATGGCGCGGCTGCTGCGCGAGGTCTCCGGCGTGGAGTACGTGTACTCCATCTCGCGTCCCGGGCTCAGCATGCTGGTGGTGCGGTTCTACGTCGGCACCAACGAAGAAGACGCCATCGTCAAGACTTACAACAAGCTGTACTCCAACTTCGACCGCATTCCGCAAGGCGTCTCCCAGCCGCTCATCAAGATACGCTCCATCGATGACGTGCCCATCATGGCCCTGACGCTGTGGGGCACAAACTACGACAGCTACAAGCTACGGCAAATTGCAGGCGAGCTGGAGTATCAGCTTAAACAAATTGACGACGTCTCCGAGACCACAATCATCGGCGGGTTACCGCGCCAGGTGCGCGTAGTGCTCGACACTCAGAAGCTCGCCGCCTACGGCATGACCGCAGGGGCCATCGTGTCGCAACTGGAAGCCGCTAACAGCCGCGCTATCGCTGGAAGTTTCGCGCGTGACAACCAGGAGTTCGAAGTAGAAGCAGGACGGTTCCTGGACAAGGCTGACGACCTGAAGCAAGTTGTGGTTGGGGTGTATCAGGGCAAGCCAGTGTACTTGCGCGACGTGGCTGCCGAGATGGTTGACGGCCCAGCCGAGGCTAACGACTACGTCCTGTTTGCCAACGGTGCGGGTGCGCCGAAGGGCGCTCAACGCGGCGAATATCCGGCGGTAACCATCACCCTGGCCAAGCGTAAAGGTACCAACGCGACCATCATCACGGAGAAGGCCGAGAAGAAAATCGAAGAGTTACGCGGCTATCTGCTGCCATCTGACCTGAATGTTACCGTCACTCGCAACTACGGCGAGACCGCGAAGGATAAGTCCAACGAACTGCTGGAGCATTTGCTGCTGGCCACGTTATCGGTGACGCTGCTGATTGCGCTGGCGCTGGGCTGGCGCGAATCGGGCGTAGTGCTGATCGCAATTCCGGTCACGCTGGCGCTCACCCTGTTCATCTTCTACATGTTCGGCTACACCCTGAACCGGGTCACGCTGTTCGCGCTCATCTTCTCCATCGGCATCCTGGTAGACGATGCGATTGTGGTGGTGGAAAACATCGTCCGCCATTTTCGTCTGCGGGAAAGTCGAGGACGGCCGCTCACCGAAGTGGCGGTGGAAGCCGTCGACGAAGTTGGCAACCCCACAATCCTGGCGACCTTCACTGTCATCGCGGCGATCCTGCCCATGGCCTTCGTCCGCGGGCTGATGGGGCCGTACATGCGTCCCATCCCCGTCGGCGCATCGGCGGCAATGTTGTTCTCGTTGATCGTGGCGTTTGTGGTGTCGCCGTGGGCGGCGCTGCGGCTGCTGCGTCATTACGCTTCCGGCGACGGCCACCAGCACGAAACCGAGGGACGGGCAACGCGACTCTATCGCCGCATCATGGAGCCGCTGATTGCGCACGCGCGCCGGCGCTGGATATTTCTGGGCAGCATGGTCGTGCTCCTGTTGCTGGCCTGTTCGCTGGTGGCATTCAAGCTGGTGAAGGTGAAGATGCTGCCCTTCGACAACAAGAGCGAGTTCCAGGTGATCATCGACATGCCCAACGGCACCACGCTGGAGCAGACCACGCGCGTAGCGCAGGAACTGGGTGATTACCTTGGTAACCAGCCGGAGGTGGCGAACTACCAGGTGTACGCGGGAACGTCGGGGCCCTACAACTTCAACGGATTGGTGCGGCATTACTTCCTGCGGCGCGGCGCCAACCAGGCCGACATCCAGGTCAATCTGTTGAACCGCCATGAGCGCAGCCAGCAGAGCCATGCCATTGCCAAGCGTCTGCGTCCGGGATTGGTGGAGATCGGGAACAAGTACGGCGCACGCATCAAGGTGGCAGAGGTGCCGCCGGGGCCGCCGGTGCTGGAGACCCTCGTCGCCGAGGTCTACGGTCCCGACTACAAGCAGCAGATCGAGCTGGCCAGGCAGATCAAGCACATCTTCCAGACCACGCCGGGGGTGGTGGATGTGGACTGGTATGTGGAAGACCCCCAGGTAAAGTATGACTTGAAGGTTGACCTCGATAAAGCTGCTTTACATGGAGTTTCAGCCGAGGAGGTAACGCGCACAGTGCAGATCGGGCTGGGCGGCGCGACGGCTGGACTGCTGCATTCGCCGGAGTCGCGGGAGGACATTCCCATCCGCGTGCAACTGGCCAGGGCCGACCGCTCCAGCATCGACTCGCTGAGAGCGATGAAGATTCCGAGTTCCTCGCTTCCACCCTTTCCGCCAGATGAAGGCCGAAAAGGGTGGGGCACCCGCGAGGTATCGCTGGCGGAAGTGACCGATCTGGAAAAGAAGACGATCGACACCAGTATCTACGGCAAAAACCTGCGGCCGGTGGTCTATGTGCTGGGCGACGTGGCGGGCGAGGAGGAGAGCCCGGTCTACGCGATCCAGAAGATGGGCAAGGCCATCGATCAGTTGAAGACCGCCGAGGGCTACCACATCCAGCAATACGACTTAGCCATGCCCACCGAGACCGACCGGTTATCGATGAAGTGGGACGGCGAGTGGCACATCACTATCGAGGTCTTTCGCGATCTGGGGCTGGCCTTCGCCGCCGTGTTGGTGCTGATTTACGTGCTGGTGGTAGGCTGGTTCCGCTCGTTCATTGTACCGCTGGTCATCATGGCGCCGATCCCGCTGACCCTGGTCGGGATTCTTCCGGCGCACGCCTTGATGGGCGCGTTCTTCACCGCGACCTCGATGATCGGCTTCATCGCGGGCGCCGGCATCATCGTGCGGAACTCGATCATCCTGGTGGATTTCATCGAACTGCGCCGCGCGCACGGCATGAGTCTGGAGAGCGCGGTGGTCGATGCCGGCGCAGTGCGCTTCCGGCCGATGCTACTCACCGCGGCCGCGGTGGTGGTAGGCGCAAGCGTAATTCTGTTCGATCCCATCTTCCAGGGACTGGCAATTTCTCTCATGGCCGGGGAGGTGGCTTCGACGCTGTTGTCGCGCATGGCCGTGCCGGTGCTTTATTACATGGTTGAAAAACGAAGACGAGATACGGGGACCGACGCGACGCCGGTCCCTCCCCAGGAGGCATACGTATGACTATCGAGCGTGGTTTGCGGCTGATGGCGGGCGTGTTCGTTCTGCTCTCGCTGGCGCTGGGATATTGGGTGAGTCCCTACTGGTATTTGTTTACCGCATTCGTGGGGCTGAACCTGCTGCAATCGGCATTTACCAACTGGTGTCCGGGAATGTGGATGCTGTCGAAGCTAGGGCTCAAGTCGGGCGAGGACGTGGCGCGGGCGCATCCTGCGCGCTGAGTTCAGTGTCCGCCGCCGGATGGCAGTAGTTTGTCGCCGAGGCACATAACGATTGCTGGGAGGTCAGTATGCCCGATTGGTTGTGGATCGTTGTATTCGTGGCTGGCTATCTGGTGTTGAGCCAGTGGGTATTGCCGAAGCTCGGGGTTCCCACCTGACGAACGGACGCGCGGCCCGTAGGGTCGCGGCGGGCAGGACTTGAAGTAAGTGTCTTTAGAATTTCGGAGTCGAACACATGGGCGATAATTCCGCGACAGCTTTCCATTCCATGGGGCGCGAAGATCTGCTGCGCGCCCTCGAAATGTTTGCCAAGAACTGGCTGGCCCACGATGGCTGCTGGTTTCTGGCGGCTGAAGAGCGCCTGGGCATGGAGGCGGCCATCGAACTGGATGAGCGGGCCTGGGAGCGATTCGCCGCCACCGAGGCCAACCGCATCATGACCACCTTCCACGTTCCCGCAAGGGAGGTCTTGCGGCGTTGGCGAAGGCGCTGGGTTTGCGCATGTACAGCTTGATCAATGCGCAACGTATGGAGTGGTCGGAGGACGGAAAGCGCCTGCGGCTCTTCATGGATGTTTGCCGGGTACAGGAAACGCGGCGGCGCAAGGGCCTCGCCGATTTTCCCTGCAAGAGCGTGGGAATTGTAGAGTTCGAGACCTTCGCGCGGACCATTGACCCGCGCATTCATACGACATGTCTGCATTGTCCGCCGGAGACGCCCGAGGGCAAATACTGCGGCTGGGAGTTCAGCCTGGCGGAAGAAAAGGTCGACCATTCTCCACAGCCCGCCGGGCAGAGCGCAACCGAACCATGACGCATCGCGTTTGTCCCTGGTGGCTGGGTTACTGGCTTATCTGTCCGGTGCGGCTGTTCTGGCAGAGCCCGCGCGAAATCCTCGCTCCCTACGTTCACGAAGGCATGACCGTGCTCGAGCCTGGCCCGGGCATGGGCTACTTCACGCTGGAGCTGGCGCGGCTGGTGGGGGCATCGGGACGAGTGATCGCCGTAGACGTTCAGCCCAAAATGATCGAGCGGCTGAAACGCCGCGCTACGCAGGCCGGGCTGCTCGACCGTCTGGACGCGCGCGTCGCTCCGGCAGAATCGATGGGCATCGCGGACCTCGATGGTTCTGTAGACTTCACCCTGGCGTTCGCCATGGTGCACGAATTCCCGGATGCGGGACGCTTCTTTGCCGAGGTGGCCGCTGCATCCAAGGATGGGGCTTCCCTTCTGCTGGCCGAACCGAGCGGGCACGTCAAGTCGGCTAGCATTCGACGCTGAACTTCAGGCCGCCGCCGCGGCTGGCTTCGAGACGGTCAATCGCCCTTCGATTCGGCGGAGCCACGCCGCCCTGCTCAGGAAAACGTGTTCCTAGAGCTTGTAGTTCCAGCAACGGGCTGAGATGTCGGTAATTCCCGACTCCCGGAACGTGTTCGAGCCGGAGACCATCTTGCCGCTCAGATCGACCTCATGGCCGGTATCGTCCCAAAGCGCCTGATTATTGTCGCCCATCACTTTGTGTTGCTTGCCCTGGTGATCGGTGACGGTATAGTTGCCCTGGGTACCGCTGAGGCAACCGCGGAGATCGCTCTGCTGTGACGCGGGCTGGCTGGACGTCGCCGAATTCGCACTGGCGGAAGGGGCAGCGAAGTGGGACTGCGGCACCGCCTGTGCCGTGGCCATGGTCACCGCAAACAGCAATGACGATAGCAGCAAAATCGCTTTCTTCATGTTTCAGCTCCTTGACGAAGCCGGACCCTGGCATTGCAAGGAACTGCGGCCCGAGCGGGCTCCGCACCGCTCCAATTAGAAGCGGTGGGAGCGCCCGGGGTTTACCGCGTGTCAGAGTTTTGGGCAGGAAAATAACGCGTTTTCGACATCCGCGCCCAAGTGTCGCTCGCGGCCTGCCGGACCAGAGTTAACGCCGAGCAGCTCCACCGTGGAAACCTCCACCGCGAAAGCCGCCGCCCATCACGCCGAAGGTACGTGGCGCTCCCATCGATGGAGAAGTGTGGAACCCGCTGGTGGCGTGCGGCCCAGCGTAGCCGTAATGACCGGCGTAGTAGGGCCGGGCGTGTCCTCCGTACCGTCCTGCGTACCCGTAGCGATAGCGATACGGGTAATAGCGCCCATAGTAGTACGGAGCGTAGGAAACGTACCACGGCGAGTAGAATCCCCAGCCGAACGGACTATAGAAAATTCCGTTGCCCGGAATCCAGGTATAGGCCGTGAAGAACGGGTCCCAGTACCAGCCCGCACCGTACCAGCCGGGACCGCCGGCCACGTAAATGCTGGCCGCGTTGACGTTGGCGTCAGCCAGGTATTGCGACCGCAGACTGCTGAAGCGGTACAGGTCGCTTTGCTCGAAACTTGACTTGTTGAACTTGTAGGCCTTCAGATTGCCCGTATTGTTCAGGTCAAGCTCGCGTCCACCCTTCACCTTGATGTTGCGATCGCCATCCAGCACCAGGGCCTCGCCTTTGAAGACGCGCACGTTGCCGCTGTTGGCATCGAAGGCATAAAGGCCGGCCTTCCGCAACTGAGTGGTGGCTCCGTCCTGCTGCACCCGCAGCAGATTGTCCTTATAGATTTCCGAGACCTCGACCATGGCCTGGCCCTGGTTCAAGGCGATTTCCGTGTTGGTCAGGCTGGGCGAAACCAGAGTGGCGGAACTGTCGTCTCCAAGGCGGAAGAACACGCCCGGGGTCAACAGGATTTCGGCTTTGCCGGTTTCGGTGGTGAGGGTCTGCCCGCTCTGAAGGGTGACCGATCCAATGGATTGCGCATTCAGGGCCTGAGTTCCGACCGCAGCCTGCCCTTCCACGTAATTGAGTGTTCCTGGTAGCGCTGGAGTTGCGCCCCAAGCGGGCGCAGACAGGACCGCTGCCAGGAAGAAACCTGCAAACCAGTTCAACCTTGACAGCATTTTCTTTTTTTGCTTTCTTAAACCTCTACTGCGTTAGATGTGCAAGGCTGCCGTTCGTTGCGCGGTCGACGCCGTCGCGAGGCTAGCGCTACTACCGCACATTCGGCAAGCGCGCGCGTCCGACTAAGACTTGAGTCCCGCGTTCTCCGCGGCCAGCTTTGCGGTGGCGCTCCAATCCATGTCTTCCATGCCGCGCGCGATCGCGGTCAGCATGTGGTCGCGCACCACGCTGGCGAAGGGCAGGGGCGCATCCACCGCGTCGCCCGCGGCCAGGGCCAGCTTCACGTCCTTGAGCCCCAACCTCATCTTGAATCCCGCGGGCTGATACTTTTCGTCGGCGATGAGATTGCCGTAGGTCTTGTAGACCGGCGCGGCAAACAAACTGTGGGTGAGGAACTCAATATACCGATGGGCATCGACGCCGTACTTGCGGGTCAGAGCGACCGCCTCGCCAAGCGATTCGATGATCGATGCGATAAGGAAATTGCCGCTCAGCTTCACCACGTTGGCCATCTCCGGCTTGTCGCCCATGACGAAGACCCGCTGCCCGACCGCTTCCAGCAAGGGCTTGAGGCGATCCACCACCGCCGTGTCGCCTGCGGCCACGACGAACAGCTTGGCCGCCTCGGCGGCTTCGGGCCGTCCGAAGACCGGCGCGGCGATGTAGTGGTGGCCGTGCCGGGCGTGTTCTTCCGCCAGCTTCCTGGACAGGGCCACGCTGATGGTGCTCATCGAAATGTGGGCCGCGCCCCTGGGCAAGGTCTCCAGGGCGCCGCCGGGATTGAGCACCGCCGACTCGACGGCATGATCGTCGGCCAGCATGGTGATGAGGGCCTCCGCTGCCTGCGCGGCTTCAGCGGGTGACTTGGCGACCTTCGCTCCCTGCGCGCGCAGATCGTCAGCCTTCGAGAGCGTGCGGTTCCAGACGGTGATTTCGTGGCCGGCGCGCAAGAGATTCCGCGCCATGTGGCCTCCCATGTTTCCCAATCCGATGAATGCAACCTTCATGGTGCTCTCCTTTATAGATGTCGCGATGGGTTAAAGTTTTTTACGGCTGCGGTCCTTCCTGTTTCTGCGGCGCCTTTGGCTTGCCCCAATCGAAGCGCCGGCCGATGATCGCCTTAAACAGCATGTGATCGGTCGCCCGTGTCACCCCGACCCCAAGTCCGAAGTTGATCTCCCACTTGGGCGAGACATCCAGATCGAACGCCGGAACGAACTGCTGCGCCTGGTAGGGAAAGGGATCGATGCCTCCGATGGGACCGAAGCCGCTGTAGTACTCCAGTCCGAAGGCCACGACCTTGGTGAAGTTCCACGAGATCTTCGCGTCCGGGGAAAATTCCCATCCCCGTTGCGACTCGGGGCCGGTGAACGCCTTCTCCAGCGCGGGATTGATCGACCAGTAGAGGCGGCCCTTCTGCTGGTCGACAATCGGCCGGATTTCCAGACTCCAGATCGAACTGGAGAAAATCGGCCGCGCATATCCGAACTCGGTGGAGAGGCTGACGCCCACCGGCCAATGCCAGCTTTCCGGGGCCCGCACCCGCGGCCGAATGTGGTCGCCAACCCATCGCCAGCCCTGTCCGTCGGGCACAGTGGTGAAAATGTAGAAGCCGGTTTCGAACCACGGAGTGAAGCCCTGCGTGATCTCGACGGTTTCATGCAGTTCGTGTTCGGTGGGCAGAACGCCGTCCACGGTGGTCTTCGATCCCTGGAAGAGGAAGTTGCTGTGCAGCTCGACCATGGTCGTTTTAGGAGCGACGGTCTCCGATCCATAGACCTGGATTTCGTAGTTGTCCTGGGCCGGTGCGGCGATGGCGAGCACAAGAAACCCGAACAGCGTCAGCGAAAAGCCGGCGATGGTTCGAGCCAGAATCGCACAGAGTCGCTTATGGGCTCTGAGGGGCACCGTAGCTAAGATGACTTTGGCGCGGCAAAGGACGCGTGTTGCCAGCTTCCGCATGTCTGCGGGGCTCTTACTGCTTGAACACCACCATCCCCAGCGGAGGCAGATCGAGCAACAGAGATTGTTCGTAGCCGTGGCAGGCGATAGGCTCGCTGGTGCGTCCCCCAAAGTTGCCCGTATCGCTACCGCCGTATACCGCGGCATTGCTGTTCAGCACTTCATTCCAATGGCCCGCGTGCGGAACTCCGACGCGGTATCCCACTCGCGGCACGGGAGTGAAGTTGCCTGCAATCACTAGCGGCCCGGTCTCGTCCTTGGCGCGGCGCATGTATGTCAGTACGCTGTCCACGGAATCGTCGGCGTCGATCCAGCGCCAGCCATCGGGGATAAAGTCGGTCTCAAACAGCGCCGGTTCCCGGCGGTAGAAGGCATTCAGGTCGCGCACCCAGCGCTGCGCTCCCTGATGAAACGGGTATTGCAGCACGTGCCAGTCAACGCTGCCGTCGTGGTTCCACTCGCTCCACTGCCCGAATTCGCAGCCCATGAACAGCAGCTTCTTTCCCGGCTGGGTGAACATGTATCCGAACAGGAGACGTAAGTTGGCGAACTTCTGCCACTCGTCGCCCGCCATCTTGGCGATGAGCGAGCCTTTGCCGTGCACCACTTCGTCATGGGAGAGGGGCAGCACGAAATTCTCGGTGAAAGCATACAGGCCGCGAAAGCTCAGCTTATTGTGGTGGTACTTACGATGGATGGGGTCCTTCGCCATATAGAGCAGCGAGTCGTGCATCCATCCCATGTCCCACTTCATGCCGAAGCCCAGCCCGCCTACGTAGGTTGGCCGCGACACCATCGGCCACGCCGTCGATTCCTCCGCAATGGTCTGAATGTCGGGGAACTCCTGGTAGGCGTCCTGATTGACCTGCCGCAGGAAGGAGACTGCGCCCAGGTTCTCGCGGCCGCCATACTGGTTGGGAATCCACTCGCCCTGCTTGCGCGAATAGTCGAGATACAGCATGGAGGCGATGGCATCCATGCGCAGGCCGTCGGCGTGATAGCGGTCGAGCCAGAAAATCGCGTTGCTCAGCAGGAACCCGCGCACCTCGTTGCGGTCGTAGTTGAAGATGGCCGACTTCCAATCGGGATGGAAGCCCTTGCGCGGATCGGCATGTTCGTAGAGATGCGTGCCGTCGAAGTAGGTCAGCCCGTGCTCGTCGTTGGGAAAGTGTGACGGCACCCAGTCGAGATACACGCCAATTCCCTGCTGATGGAGATAGTCCACCAGATACATAAAATCCTGGGGCGTGCCGAAGCGGGCGCTGGGCGCATAATAGGCCGTGATCTGGTATCCCCAGGAGCCGAAGAAGGGATGCTCCATCACCGGCATGAACTCAACATGGGTAAAGCCCATGTCGTTCACGTAGGCCGCCAGCTTGGGCGCCAGCTCGCGGTAGCTGAGCGAGCGGTTGCCCTCTTCGGGAACCCGCATCCACGAGCCCAGATGCACTTCGTAAATCGAAATAGGCGCGTCGAACTTGTTGTGCTCGTGGCGGGTGCGCATCCACTCGGCATCCTGCCATTCATAGTCCAGGTCCCACACGATGGACGCGGTCTTCGGCGGAACTTCGGTATAGAACCCGTATGGATCGGCCTTGGCCACCTCATACATGTGGTAGCGCGAGCGGATGTGGTACTTGTACACCTCTCCCTTGCCGAGACCGGGAAGAAACGCCTCCCATACCCCGGAGCTGCCGCGCGGGTTCATGGGATGGGAATCCGAATTCCAGCCGTTGAAATCGCCAACTACCGAAATGCGCTCCGCGTCGGGCGCCCAGACGGCAAAATACACGCCCTTCCTGCCGTCCACTTCAGCCAGGTGCGCGCCAAACTTTTCGTAGAGCCGGTTGTGCTTACCTTCGTTAAAAAGGTGAAGATCGTAGCTGGTCAGCAGCGTGGAGTTCTTCTCTTCAGAAGCCGTCGTCGTCATCAATTCGCTCCCCTGAGATGAGATGCGCCTAACAACTATACGCGTTTCGGCCACCCCGGAATCATCGCACACGGCTCGGTGACGCACGTTACTGCATTCGGGTAGCGCCCGGTGTTTTCCTTGGATGAAGGGACAAGTATCCGTACGCGAGCAGCCTTATGGGTTGACCGGGTCCTTAGGCTGCGCAGAAGCAGCCCGAAGGGCGTCATTTGTTCTAGCCGTGGGCGTAAGCCCGCGGTCGGCAATTCCAAAAGGAGCGTGAGCCACGGAGTGGCGACACCTGCCCATGTCACGATCCTACGTTTTGAATTTGGTTCATTGCGTGTTCTCCACCAAGGGCCGCGCACAACTCATACGCGATCCTGAACCCTTGTGGGCCTACTTTCGAGGAATTGCCCACGGCTAACTCAAATCGCGCCCTTCGGGCTCCCTGACGCGGTTGGGCAGACATTCTTCTCCCGGACCAGACCTTTCCCGCACAATCCGTCGGCTCCTATCGCACACGGCTCGGTGACGCACGTTACTGCATTCCAATACCGGCCAGTGTTCTCCTAAGGCTGGCGACGTGAGCTCCCGGATTCGAACCACGGCAGACGGTCTGCCGGCACGTCGACCGCTTACTCAAGGAGAACAACACGTATGGCTGACAAGAAAGCGGACCTGGCTGGCCCCGGAATTGGCGACTACACAGAGCTGGAGCGCGTGCTTCCGGCGGATTACAGCTCGCTGCTGTCACCCAAAGAAACCCAGAAGGCCATCTTCGAGGCGAAGAAATACATCGAAGACAACCTCTGCCACGAACTGAACCTGCAGATGGTCACCGTGCCCCTCATCGTCGATGAGGAAAGCGGCGTAAACGACTATCTTGACCGCGACGGTTCGCGCACCCCGATCCAGTTCCACATCTCCAACGACCGCGACAAGCACCCCATCAACGCCCAGGTGGTGCAGGCGGCCACCAAGTGGAAGAGGATGGCGCTGAAGCAATTCAACTGTCAGCCCGGCGAAGGCATCTGCACCGATATGCGCGCCGTCCGCAAGGACTACTTCCTCGACCACGATCACAGCGCCTACGTCGATCAGTGGGACTGGGAGCGCGCCATCAGCGCCGAGCAACGCAATCTTCACTTCCTGAAAGGAGTTGTCAGCAAGATCTGGGGCGTCATCGTCGGCGCCGAGCGTCACGTGCAGGGGATCTTCCCGCAACTGCGCGATCCCCGTTATCCCAACCTGCCCGAGCAGCTCACCTTCCTGCACGCGGAAGAGATCCTCGACATGTATCCCGAGCTGCCGCGCAAGCAGCGCGAGACCGCAATCCTGCAGAAATATCCCGCGGTCTTCATCATCGGAATCGGTTGGACGCTAAAGGACGGATATCCCCACGAGATGCGCGCCGCCGATTACGACGACTGGGTGACCGAAACCCGCTCCGACGACGGCCACGTGCGGCATGGCCTGAATGGCGACATCCTGGTCTGGAATCCGGTGACCAAGCGGCGGCATGAGCTGACCTCGATGGGCATCCGGGTCAACTCCGAGTCACTCAAGAAGCAGCTCGAACTGACCCACCAGATGGATTTCCTGAAGTTCCCCTATCACAAAGCGATCGTCAATCACGAGATTCCGCTAAGCATCGGCGGCGGCATCGGGCAATCGCGGACGTTGATGCAGTTGCTGCGCAAAGCGCACCTTGGCGAAGTCAGCGTCACCGTGTGGCCCAAGGTGCTGAAGGAGATGTGCGAGAAGAAGAACATTCATGTGTTGAATTAGTTGTCAGGTGTCGGTAGAACGGGTTTCATAAATCGGGTTTGAAAGGGCACAGCTTCAGCCGTGCCGCTCGAGACCTTATAAACATCGGGCTTTAGCCCCTGAGGGAAATCGTATTTCCCAATACATCATTTATGGAACTCCTTCTAGCCGGTTGTCAGTTCGCCACGGGGACACCGAGGTACGGAGAGCGCATTCTCAGCTAGAGAATCAGGCGTCAAGCCAACCGACTCCGTCCGCTGCGTGTTTCCGTGGCGTTATTTCGGCCCTTGGATGGACAGCCCCGCCGCTACAACTGAAAACTGATAACTGGCAACTGGCAACTGCCTACTTCTTCTTCGGCTTCATCGTCTCCCACGCCGCGTCGGGAATGCGCCGCCCCATCAGGCTGAAGGTGCTCGCGCCTGCCAGCATCTCGCCGCCATCCATGTACACCATCTCGCCGTTGATGTAGCCCGCCTGGTCACTGATGAGGAATGACGCCAGATCGGAGATTTCCTCCAGCGTTCCGAAGCGATGCAGAGGGTTGTGCTCCAGCAGCTTCTTCTCCAATTCCGGCGTCGGCAACAGCCGCGAGAACGCGCCTTCGGTGCGAATCGCGCCCGGAGCAATCGCGACAAAGCGCACTCCTCTTCCGCCCCACTCCACGGCGAGGCTGCGCATGAGCGCGGCAACGCCCGCCTTGGCCACTGCGCTGGGAACTACGTAGGCCGAGCCGGTATCCGCGTAGGTGGTCGTAATGCTGAGCACCACGCCTTTGTGCTGCGCCGCCAGCCAGCGCTTGCCGCAGGCCATGGTCATGTTGATAGTGCCCTTGAGAACAATGTTGATCACGGCGTCGAAGGCGTGCGACGACAGCTCTTCGGTGCGCGCCAAAAAATTTCCCGCGGCATTGTTCACCAGAACGTCAAGCGGTCCCGCCGCCCACAGCTTCTCGATAAGTGGCTCCACGTCCTCGGGATAGCGCACGTCACAGGCAAAGCCCTCGATGCTCCCTCCGGTGGAAGCGGACAGCTCGGCGGCTGTTTGCTGCACCACCTCCGCGCGCCGTCCGCAGATGTAAACCGTCGCGCCGAGTTGCAGGAAGCGCTCCGCCATGGCGCGGCCGATGCCGGTGCCGCCCCCAGTGATCAGAATACGTTTGCCCTGTCAGAAGATCGCTGGTAAACATGATTGCCCTCAGAAACGCATAACCCTATCACGCACGGCGGTTCTATGTCAGTGACTGCGCCGCAAGCGTTCGGTCGCGCGCCTCGCTCAGCGGCTAAGCCGTCAGCGTGGAGGTGCAATGCGGACAGCGCGTCGCTTTCATAGCAACCGCCGAGAAACAGAACGGGCACTCTTTGGTGGCTGGGACGGCTGTAGTCTGTTCGCTCTTGAGCCGGTTCACCTGGCGAATGAGCAGGAACACCGCGAAGGCCACAATCACAAAATCTGAAGCGGCATTGAGGAAGATGCCGTAATTGATGGTGGCTGCCCCTGCTGCTTTGGCCTCGGCAAGAGTGCCGTAGGCGTGTCCCGAAAGGTTAATAAACTTGTTCGTAAAATCCGAGTGGCCGGAGATGAGGCCAATCGGGGGCATCAGGATGTCCGAGACAAAAGAGCTCACAACTCTGCCAAAGGCGGCTCCGATAATGATGCCAACCGCCATGTCGAGCATGTTTCCGTGCAGGGCAAACTCTCTGAATTCCCCGAGCATCCCGCCTCCACGTTTTCCAAGCAGGGCCTTGGGATTGCCCAAGTGGGCCATTCCGAGATGGGTGAGAATCGGGTCGTTTGCGGACGCCATGAGACATACCTCCGTATTCCTGCAGAATGCGCCGGAGAGAGTGGAGTCTGCAACTGGGAAAAAAGGGATGACGTCCCAAGTAACCCACGATCCAAGGCCGGCTATTCCGGCTTGCTCACGGTTTGGGCCATCCGCCGCGCTTCCTCGTTGCCGGAAGCTGGCGAGCCGGGCAGCATCGCAAACTCTAACTTGATCTCGAAGCCGTGCGGCTGGACGTTTTGCGCAGCGATGGCCGCGCCGGGATGGGTCAAAACGGCATTGTGCACCAGCGCCAGGCCCAGCCCCATGCCGCCGGTTGCGCTGCCGCGAGAGTCGTCCACCCGAAAGAACGGTTCGAAGATCAGGTTCATCTTTTCGGGCGGGACCCCGGGCCCATTGTCGCGGACCGCTAAGAAGGCGTTTTTGCCAATGGTCGTCAACTTGACTTCGATCTTGCCGCCCTGTCCCGAGTAGAAAATAGCGTTGCGCACCACATTCTCGATGGCGCTGCGCAGCATGCCCGGGTCGCCGTTCACGCGAACGTTCTCGACGCCTTCGTAGGTGATGGTGGCGTTGGTTGCCGCCGCCTCGAACTTGGCATCGTGCAGCACGTCGTCGATCAGGTCGTTGAGCACCAGCGGCTCGAACTTTGGCTTGATCTGCCCGCTCTCCAGCCGCGCCACCGTCAGAATCTGCTCCAACATGGAATCCAGTTGGATGGTGTCCTGCTCGATGCGGTCGAGCATCTCTTCGCGTTCGCTGTCGCCGGCGTTGCGCGCCAGGGTCAGCGCCAGGCGAATGCGCGCGATGGGCGAGCGCAATTCATGCGAGACACCGCTCAGCAGGCTGCGTTCGCTCTTGATCTGCTTGCGCAACTCGCCCGCCATGGAGTCGAAATCGCGCACCAGGTCGGCGATTTCGTCGCTGCGGTTGCCCAGGTTTTCTCCCGCGCGGATGTCGAGGTTGCCACGCGCCAGTTGATTGGTCGCATCCCGCAGGCGTTCGATGGGCTTGGTCAGGTAGTGCGCGATCAGCAGGCAGATGAGTGCCGAGAAGAGGGTACCAAGTTTCAGCGTCCACAGAATGTCGCCGGGAATTCGTTCCGACAGCGGCGGCGGCACCAGCTCCGCGATCAGGACATATCGTCCTCGCGAAGTTGTAGCGGTCGCAGCCAGAATGTTGGCCTCGTAGGAACGATGCAGACCTTCGGTTTTGCCGGCCTCTTTCGCATCTTCGAGGACGCGCTGCGGAAGCTCGCGGCCGGAAAGCTCGTGCCCGCTTTCGTCCACCAGCCAGAACCGGGAACGATGCGGTAAGGAGAGATCGTCGAGCAGAGTCGCCAGTCCGGCCTGCCCTTGGCGTTCGAAGGTGCTCGCGGCCAGGCTGGCCAGCACCGGCATCTCGCGGCGCTCGGGCTGGATCCACCACGGGTGCTCGGAGGTAATGCGGTAGTGCAGGCGCAGGTACAGCGCGCCCAGCAGCAGGGCCTGCGCGGCCCAGAACGGAAGAAAGATCTTCCAGAACAGGCGCCGGTTCATACCTTGCTCTTCTCCGGTGTTTCGGCGGCGAAGAAGTAACCGACACCGCGAATGGGGCGGATCAGGTCGTCCCCGCCGCGCAAGGCGCCCAGCTTCTTCCGCACCCGGCTGACATGCACGTCGACGCTGCGATCGAAGACACTCAGCGGGCGGCCCAGGGCGACTTCCGCAATCTGCTCACGCGTGACCACGGTACCGGCATGGCGCAGCAGCAGCTCCAGCACGTTGAACTCGACGGAAGTAAGCTCCACCGGAGTGCCGCCGCAAGTGACGTTGCGGCTGCTCAGCGACATGGCGATATCGCCTACCGTCAGCACTTCTTCGTGCTCCGGCCGCGAGTCCGCCGTTAAAGGTTCGCGGGTGCGGCGGAAGATGGCCCGAACCCGCGCCACCAGTTCACGCGGGTCGAAGGGCTTGGCCAGATAATCATCGGCGCCAATCTCGAGGCCGAGAATGCGATCGATGGCCTCTCCGCGCGCGGTAAGCAAGAGCACGGGCACCGCCGACTCGCGGCGCACCGCCTTCAGCAGCTCGAACCCCGAGCCGCCGGGCAGCATGACATCCAGGATGATCAACTCGTGCCCGCCCGCCAAAGCCGCGGCCAATCCCGAAGCGTGATCGTAGGCCGCGTCCACTTGAAAGCCTTCGCCTTCAAGAAAACGTTCCAGCAGGTTGACAAGCGCGTGGTCGTCATCCACGATGAGCAGGCGATTCACGGGACTTATTTTGCTCTTTCCCGCGCGTCCCGGCGGTGAAGAATTGTTTCGAGATGAGTTGTTCGCCTTCACAAAACTTAACTTTCCTTCACCCGTCTTAACGGCTGGGCCCAACGCTATCAAGTCTAATAGTATTGCATCTAAACGTAACTGCAACTGGTGCGTCTGATTGCAGTTATGCGACGCAAACCAGTGCGGCGATATCTAAAAGAATCGCCGCGTCAGTCGCTGCCAGGAGGAGTTGCTTGAAGAGACAGAGGGGCCTCAAAGCGGGAATGGCACTAGCGCTGGCGCTGGCGATTTGCGCCGCCCTTACGGGTTGCGGGTCAAAAGCGAAGAGCGCGAAGGCCAGCGGCCCGCCACCGGCTGTTCCGGTCGGAGTGGCCATCGTAAAGCAGGGCGATTTTAATGTCTATCTCACCGGTCTGGGTTCGGTACAGGCATTCTTCACGGTGTCCTTGAAGACCCGCATTGACGGGCAAATCATGAAGGTTAACTTTCAGGAAGGCCAGGAAGTCAAGAAGGGCGAGACCCTCATCGAAATTGACCCGCGGCCCTACGAAGTAGCGTTAGCACAGGCCAAGGCCAATCTGGAGAAGGACGAGGCCCAACTCAACAACGCCAGGGCGCAGTACGATCGCAACAAAGTGCTCTATGAGCAGGGTGTCATCGCCAAGCAGGACCTGGACACGCTGCAAGCGTCCTTCGGGACCTACGAAGGCACCATTGCCGCCGATAAGGCGGCCATCCAGAATGCCGAGCTGAACCTGACCTACTGCTACATCAAGTCTCCCATCGACGGCAGGATCGGGCTGCGCCAGGTCGATCCCGGCAACTATGTCACGGCAGCCGGCAACACACCGATGGTGGTCATTACCCAGCTTCATCCCATCGCCGTTGTTTTCACCCTGCCGGAAGACCAGCTGCAAACGGTGCGCGAGCACATGAAACAAGGGTCGCTGGAAGTGGACGCCTACAGTCAGGACGATCGGACGAAGCTGGCGACGGGCAGGCTGCTTACGATTGACAATCAGATCGATCCGACCACCGGCACCGCCAAGTTGAAGGCGGTGTTCGACAATCCCGACAGCATGCTGTGGCCCAACGAGTTCGTCAACGCACACCTGCTGCTGGAGGTTCGTAAGAATGCGGTGACTGCCCCGGCCAGCGCCGTTCTGCGCGGCCCGGAAGGCTCCTTCGCCTATCTGGTCGATAGCAACAATACCGTTCAGATGCGGCCGGTGCAGATCGCTCTGACCCAGGGTGCTACGGTGGTTCTGGCCTCGGGCTTGCAGGGCGGCGACAAGGTTGTGACCGACGGGCAGGAGAAGCTGCAGGCGGGAAGCCGCGTGGCGCCGCAGGCCCCGGCCCGCCCGAACCAAACCAACGGCAACATCGGATCGCAAACATGAGTATTTCGCGGCCCTTCATTCTTCGGCCCATCGCCACCTCGCTGCTCATGACAGGGTTGTTGCTGGTGGGCGTAGTGGCCTACCGGCAACTGCCGATCTCCGCCCTGCCGCAGGTGGATTATCCGACGATTCAGGTCCTGACCTTCTATCCCGGGGCCAGCCCGGACGTGACCGCATCCTCGATCACGGCGCCGCTGGAGCGCCAGTTCGGCGAGCTTCCCGGCCTTAGCCAGATGACGTCCAGCAGCTCCTTCGGAGCGTCGGTCATCACCTTGCAGTTCAACCTGGAAGAAAACATCGACGTGGCCGAACAGGAGGTGCAGGCTGCAATCAATTCCGCCGGGACCTATCTGCCCGCCGATCTGCCCACGCCGCCGATTTACAGCAAGGTAAATCCTGCCGACGCTCCCATCCTGACCCTGGCGATGACCTCCGACAGCATGCCACTTCCCCAGGTCGAAGACCTGGCGGACACGACGTTCGCGCAGAAGATCTCGCAGTTGCCCGGCGTCGGCCTGGTGAGCATCAGCGGCGGGCAGAAGCCCGCAGTCCGCATCATGGCCAACCCCACGGCCCTGGCTTCCTACGGAATGAGCCTGGAACAACTGCGCAGCGTGATCGCGCAGGTCAACGTCGACCAGGCCAAGGGACAACTACAGGACAACCGCCAGGCCTTCACCATCGGCGCCAATGACCAGTTGCTGAGTCCACAGGGCTATGCCAATACGATCGTCGCCTACAAGAACGGCAATCCCGTGCGCCTGTCGGACGTGGCCACCGTCGTCATGGGACCAGAGAACGTAAACCAGGCGGCGTGGATGAACAACACGCCGGCCGTGATTCTGAACATCCAGCGGCAGCCGGGCGCCAACATCATCAAGGTCGTCGACAGTATCAAGCTGCGATTGAAGCAACTGCAGTCGAACCTGCCGTCCTCGATCAAGGTCACGATACTCACCGACAGGACCAACACCATCCGCGCCAGCGTCAAAGACGTGCAGTACGAACTGATG
This sequence comes from uncultured Acidobacteriaceae bacterium, assembly GCA_963791975.1. GTDB lineage: Bacteria > Acidobacteriota > Terriglobia > Terriglobales > Acidobacteriaceae > Bog-257. The sequence continues at coordinate 1,263,396 of CAWBUJ010000003.1, forward strand.
CTGACCATCGTGCTGGTGGTATTGGTCATCTTCGTTTTTCTGCGTACATTGTCGGCGACCATCATCCCCAGCATTGCGGTGCCGTTGTCGCTGGTGGGCACCTTCGGCGTGATGTATCTGCTGGGCTACTCGCTCGACAACCTCTCCCTGATGGCGCTGACCATCTCCACCGGCTTCGTGGTGGACGACGCCATCGTGATGATTGAGAACATCGAGCGCTACATCGAGGAGGGCCACTCCCCACTGGAGGCGGCGCTACAGGGCGCAGGTCAGATCGGCTTCACCATCGTGTCGCTGACGGTGTCACTCATCGCCGTGCTGATTCCCCTGCTCTTCATGGGCGACATCGTAGGCCGCCTGTTCCGTGAGTTCGCCGTAACCCTGAGCGTGACCATTCTGTTCTCGGCCATCATCTCGCTGACCTTGACGCCGATGATGTGCTCCCTGTTGTTGCGTCCCAAGGACAAGGCGAGACATGGTCGTCTGTATGAGTGGTCGGAGCGCGCCTTCAACAACACCATCGCCCTCTACGGGCGGACGGTGCAGTTTGTCTTGAAGCACCAGACCGCGACCTTGCTGGTCACCATCGGGACGCTGATCGCGACCATCGTCATGTACATCCAGGTGCCCAAAGGCTTCTTTCCGGTGCAGGACACTGGCGTCATCATGGGCATCACCGATGCGCCGGAAAGCATTTCGTTCGCCGCCATGTCGGAGCGGCAACGCGAAATGGCGTCCGCCATTCTCAAAGACAAGGACGTGGAGAGCCTGTCGTCGTTCATTGGCGTGGATGGCACCAACACCACGCCCAACAGCGGACGCCTGCAGATCAACCTGAAGCCGCGCGACGAGCGCGACGACGACGTGACGACCATCATGAAGCGGATACAGCAGGAGGTGGCCGGCGTCGAAGGCATCACGCTGTATATGCAATCGGTGCAGGACCTGACGGTGGAAGACCGCGTCAGCCGCACCCAATACCAGTTCAGCCTGGAGGACGCCGACCCCAAGGAGCTGGCTTCGTGGACCGCGAAACTCGTTGCCAAGCTGAAGACCCTGCCCGAGCTGCGCGACGTGGCGACGGACCAGCAGGAGCAGGCGGCGCAGGCCAACCTGGTGATCGATCGCGATACCGCATCGCGGCTGGGCGTGACCACCCAGGCCATCGACAATACCTTGTACGACGCCTTTGGACAGCGGCTCATCTCGATCATGTTCACCCAGTTGAACCAGTATCATGTCGTGCTGGAAGTAGATCCCAACTTCCGCGCCGATCCTGATTCGCTGAAGAACATCTACGTACCCGCGGGTGGAGGACAAAGCCCGGCTGCGCAAGGCGGCAACGCTCCGGTTGCGAACGCTCCCAGCGTCGGCGTTCTGGGCGCTGCCGCGCAACAGGTCCCGTTGAGCGCGATCGCACATTTCGAAACCACCACCGGGCCGCTCAGCATCAACCATCAGGGACAATTCCCGGCGGTGACCATTTCCTTCAACCTGGGCAACGAGGCTTCGCTGGGCGAAGCGGTGAAGGCAATCGAGCGGACCGCAAGTGAAATCGGATTGCCCCCCAGTATCCAGCTGGCGTTTCAAGGCACGGCGCGCGCCTTCCAGGCCTCGCTGGCGAATGAGGGCTGGCTGATACTTGCGGCCATCGTCACGGTGTACATCGTGCTGGGCGTTCTGTACGAGAGCTACATCCATCCCATTACGATTCTGTCCACCCTGCCCTCAGCCGGCGTCGGCGCCATTCTGGCTTTGACTCTATTCCACATGGACCTGGGCGTCATGGCCTTGATTGGCATCATCCTGCTGATAGGCATCGTGAAGAAGAACGCCATCATGATGATCGACTTCGCGCTGGAAGCGGAACGCAAGGAAGGCAAGGCGCCGGTGGACGCCATTTTCGAAGCCTGCCTGCTGCGCTTCCGCCCCATCATGATGACCACGTTTGCCGCGTTGTTCGGAGCGGTACCCCTGGCGCTGGGCTCGGGCACCGGTTCCGAGTTGAGGCGTCCTTTGGGCGTGACCATCATCGGCGGCCTGATCTTCAGCCAGATGCTGACGTTGTATACGACTCCGGTGGTGTATTTGTGGTTCGACCGGCTGGGCCAGGCGCTGCGGCACTTGCGCGCCCACAGACCTGCGGAGGCGATTGGGGACTAGGCGATGAACATCTCTGCGCCAGCCATCGAGCGTCCCGTAGCGACCACGCTACTCACCGTCGCGCTGCTGCTGGCGGGCGCGTTGGCCTACATGCAGCTGCCGGTGGCGCCGCTGCCGCAGATCGAATTTCCGGTCATCTCGGTGGGCGCGGCCCTGCCTGGCGCCAGTCCCGAGACCATGGCATCGTCGGTGGCAACTCCTTTGGAGCGGCAATTTGGCCGCATCGCCGGCATCAACCAGATGACCTCGTCGAGCCAGCTTGGTTCGACCGGCGTGACCATGCAGTTCGACCTCGACCGCAACATCGATGCCGCTGCGCGCGACGTGCAGGCGGCGATCAATGCGGCGCGCGGATATCTGCCCGCCGACCTGCCCGGCAACCCAACCTATCGCAAGATCAATCCGGCCGACGCTCCGGTCATGATTTTGATTCTGACCTCCGACGCTATGACTCAGGACCAGATGTATGACGCGGCCGACTCCATCATGGGTCAGAAGCTGGCGCAGGTGGAGGGCGTGGGCCAGGTCTTCGTGTGGGGTTCCTCGCAGCCGGCTGTTCGCATCGAAGCCAATCCCAATCTGCTGAACAAATACGGCATCGGACTGGAGGCGGTGCGGGCGGCGGTGGCCTCGCAGAACGCCAACATCGCCAAAGGCGCGCTGGAGAACTCCACCACCACATGGATGGTCAGGGCCAACGACCAGCTCAAGAAGGCGGCCGACTACCGGCCTTTGATCGTGGCCTACCGCAATGGGGCCCCGGTCCGCTTAAGTGACGTGGCCGACGTCAGGGATTCCTACTCCAACATCAACAACGCCGGCAGTTTTAACGGCAAGCCCAGCGTGCTGGTGGTCATCTTCCGCCAGCCGGGCGCCAACATGATCGCCACCGCCGACCGGGTGGAGGCGGCCCTGCCCTTCCTGAAGGCGTCGCTGCCCGCGTCCGTCAATCTGGTGGTAGGGCTCGATCGCACCACCACCGTCCGCGCCTCGGTGTCGGATGTGCAACGCACTCTGGTCATCTCCGTCATCCTGGTCACGCTGGTGGTTTTTGTTTTCCTGCGCGAGGTGCGTGCCACCATGATCCCGAGTGTGGCCGTGCCTCTGGCCATCGTTGGCACCTTCGGCATCATGTATCTGTGCGGCTTTTCCCTGAACAATCTCTCGTTGATGGCGCTCACCATCTCCACCGGCTTCGTGGTGGACGACGCCATCGTGGTGCTGGAAAACGTCATGCGCCACGTCGAGGGCGGCATGAAGCCGTTCCCGGCCGCACTGCTTGGCGCGCGCGAGATTGGCTTTACGGTCGTCTCCATGAGCACGTCGCTGATCGCCGTATTCATTCCTATTCTCTTGATGGGTGGAATCGTCGGACGGCTCTTCCGCGAATTCGCCGTGACCCTCAGCGCCGCCATTGCCGTTTCGCTGGTGGTCTCGCTCACAACCACGCCGATGCTGTGCGCCCGCTTCCTGAAGGCGCATGACCCCGGCAGCCATGGTCGGCTGTACCGCATCAGCGAAAACGGATGGCAATGGATGAACCGCACCTATAAGGTGACCGTGAGCTGGGTGCTGCGCCACAAGCGTCTGACCTTCACCGTGGCCATCCTCATGGTCGCACTTAATGTATGGCTTTATATCATCATCCCTAAAGGATTCTTTCCACAGCAGGATACTGGACGCATGGTTGGCGTCATAATGGGCGATCAGGACGTTTCCTTCGAGGACATGAACAACAAGACCAACGAATTCATTCGCATCGTGAAGCAGGATCCCGCGGTGCAGAATGTGCTGGCATTTGTCGGCGGCAACGCTCCGGGAAACCAGGGACGAATGTACGTTGTGCTCAAGCCGCTGGCTGAGCGCAAGAAGAGCGTGGACCAGGTGATCGCGCGGTTGCGCCCCAAACTGGCGCATATTCCCGGCGCCACTCTGTACTTTCAGGGTGTGCAGGACTTGCAGATCGGCGGACGCGCCTCCGCTTCCCAGTTCCAGTACACATTGTCGGGCGAGAACCTGAACGAGCTTTACGAATGGGCCCCCAAACTTCTGGAACGCCTGCGGAAAATCCCCGAGCTGAAGGACGTGAACAGCGACCAGCAGATCAGCGGACTGGAAGCCAACGTCGTTATTGACCGCGACACCGCTTCCCGGCTGGGAATCACGCCCGCGCAGATCGACAACGTTCTATATGACGCCTTTGGGCAGCGCCAGATCTCGACCATCTACCGCACCCTGAACCAATACCATGTGGTTTTGGAGGTCGATCCCAAGTACCAGCTCACGCCCGATGCGCTGAAGAGCGTTTATGTCATCACGAGCTCGGGAGCGCAGGTGCCGCTGGCTTCGTTTGCCCACATTGGGATGGCGAACACCTCGCTCACCGTCAATCACCAGGGACAATTCCCTGCCGTAACCATCTCGTTCAACCTTGCGCCGGGCGGCGATCTGGGCTCGGCCACGCGGGCCATTTCCGACGCCGAATTGCAGATGCGACTGCCGGCGACCATTCATGGCAGCTTCCAGGGAACGGCCGCCGCTTTCCAGGATTCGCTGTCATCGGAGCCCATCCTGATCCTGGCGGCGCTGGTCGCGGTTTATATCGTCCTCGGTATGCTGTATGAGAGCTACATCCATCCCATCACCATTCTTTCCACGCTGCCCTCGGCGGGCACCGGGGCGCTGCTGGCGCTGCTGCTGTTCCACCTGCAGCTCGACGTGATTGGACTGATCGGCATCATCCTGCTCATCGGCATCGTGAAGAAGAACGCCATCATCATGATCGACTTCGCCCTGGAGGTGGAACGCAGCGGCAAGAGCGCGGAGGAGGCGATTTTCGAGGCGGCCCTGATCCGCTTCCGGCCCATCATGATGACCACAGCCGCGGCTTTGCTGGGAGCGCTGCCTCTGGCGCTGGGCCGCGGCGTAGGCGCTGAAGTGCGCCGCCCGCTGGGTATCGCCATCGTCGGCGGACTCATCGTCAGCCAGGCGCTGACGCTTTACACCACGCCGGTGGTTTACCTGTACATGGACCGCTTCAAAGACTGGGTGGTGGAGCATCTGCCATGGCGACGCAAGAAGGTTACGAGGGAGGAAGAGGTACCGGTGTTCGCCGACTAGATATCTTGACACCGTCACAAACTGACATAGCTCAACGATATGCCGATGCCGTCATGGAATATCTCGTCGCGCGAGGCTTTGAAGGCTTATGTGGAGAGCCATCGCGATGGTGAAGTCGTAGTGCTGCGCGTGGTGCACGGCGCTCGCGGTTTGGAGAGCCTATTCCAAGCTTAACGTGTCGAAGTTTTCATCCGCATTTTCATCATCTTGAAATCAATTTCCAGCATACTAAGGCTATCCACTGACACGGCGGCACGTCATTATGCAAGGAACATTCCCAATCGAGTTGCGACGGCGTAAGCCAGAGAGACCTTTTCAGGGCGTACTTATGTTGAGAATTGAAGTTAATACCGGGCCCAAGGCCACAACTTTAGAATGCACCGGCCGAATCGTGCTGGGGGTGGAGTGCGAAATCCTGCGCTGCATGGCGCAGTCACGAGGGGAAGCTTGCCTTGTCCTGGACCTGGCGCAGATCCGCGCCATGGACGCCGCGGGACTGGGCCTGCTAGCGGAGTTACACTGCGAGGCACAGCGCAGCCGTCGAGGCCTGAAGATCGTCCGCGCCTCGCGCCCGGTGTGCACGCTGATGACGCTCACCGGCCTGCATTCCGTGCTCGACGTTTCCGGCTGCGAAGAGGCGGAACTGGACAACGATGGTTGTTTTGCGGAACGCTACATGACGGCCTGATCGACCAGGAAGCCCGTGCATGCAACACCTCAAACCGCGGAGCAGCGGACCTCGAAAGAGTTCGTGTTTCGCGGCGACTCCGACTCGATGGCGCCGGCCCGGCAGGCGATCATGGACTTCGTTACGCCGTACTGCGGCAGCGAAGCCGTCGAGATCGACATTTTTATCGCACTACAGGAGGCGTTGGCCAACGCAGTGCTCCATGGCTGCGGCAAAGACCCTTCTCTGGCCGTCCACTGCCGGGTGGAGATCGACCGTGCGGCCATCACCATCACCATCCGCGATCCCGGGCCGGGGTTCAATCCCGAAGTGGCCACGCAGTTGACGGAATCCGGCGGCAATCTCAGTTCGAGCGGGCGAGGGATTTGCCTGATGCGCAGCATGATGGATCAGGTCACCTACAGGAACGGCGGAACCGAAGTACAACTGCGTAAGCTGCGCCCCTAATGCCTCATCGTCCGCTCCTCAATTGGAAAAGGCCGGCACCCGCTCGGGATACCGGCCCATGTCAGCCAGCCAACCGCTTACGGCGTGATCTCGAAGATGACGCCGCAGCCCGAGCCTATAGCGCAGGAATAAGCTCCGCCGAACAACGCGGTTCCGTAAATATTGCCGCTGGAATCCAGACTCACGCTACCTATTGGACTTCCCCCATCGCTCCCGCCGGTAAAGTCGTGGAGGTCGGTATATATCCAACTGCCGCCCGAAGGTGCAAGTCTGAAGACCGCCCCTGCTCCATTGGCCCCGCCGCCTTGCAGCACTCCATAGAGAGTGCCGCTCGAATCAATGGTCAAGCGGTCAACCGCGTAGCCGCTTCCCGGGACACTGTAAAGCAACTTAAACGTCCAGCTCCCGTTGGAGGGCGACAGCTCGTACACGGTGCCACCGCCGCCCGATCCGCCCTGCCAGGTGTTTCCATAAAGATTGCCGGATGTGTCGAACACCACGCCCGCATTGGGATTCAACCCATCGTTGCCGCCCTGGAAGCGGTAGAGAACTTTTTCCGTCCAGCCGGAGCCGTTCGGTGACAGCTCGAAAACGGTGCCACAACCCCCACCACTGCATAACCCGCCGCCGTACGGCCCAGCGCTGCTGCCCTGCTCTTCCCCCACCGTTCCGTGCTCTTTGCCGCTCGAATGCCTTCAGTGATATGGTTTTGCCCAGTCCTCAAGAATCACAAATTGAGTCTCGCGAGGCTTACTTGGACACGGACCAGACCCGGCGAATATTTATGGGCCAGGCGGGCGCTTCTCTGGGCCTGCTCTGCCTCAGTTCCCTGACCCCCGATTTGCTTGCCCAGGCGCACGCCTATGCTCAGGCGGCAGGCGCGAGCGCGACCAAGACCTATCGCTTCTTCACGCCGCTGCAAGCCGCCGAGTTCGACGCCTTCTCGGCGCAGATCGTTCCGACTGATGGCACGCCCGGAGCGCGCGAGGCCAACGTCGTCCACTTTACCGATTATGTGCTCAGCACCATCGATCGCGACCAGCAGACGCAGGTCAAGGACGCATTGAAGACGCTCCATGCGCAGGTCGGAAAAACCTTTCCGGAGGCGATCTCGCTGGCCGTGCTCCCGGTTGCACAGCAGATCGAGATCATGAAGGCGATGGAGAAGACGCCGGCCTTCGGCATTCTCCGCGGCTTCACCCTGGCCGGGGTCTTTGGCTCTCCAACTCTGGGCGGTGGCAACAAGAACCAGGTGGGATGGAAGCTCATCGGCTTCGAAGACAAATTCCTTTACCAACCGCCATTCGGCTACTACGACGCCCAGTACGACAAGGGGAAGTCATGAGCGCCGCGACTCCTCCGCAGCGCCATTACGAACTGAGTGACGAGGTTGACTTCGTCATCATCGGCGCCGGGGCCGCTGGCGGCGTGTTGGCGCGCGAGTTGTCGCGCAACGGATTCAGTGTGGTTGTGCTGGAGCAGGGTCCCTGGCTCACAACCAAGGATTTCACCCACGACGAGTACATGAACTGGAGCCACTCGGCGCTCACCAACGACTACCGCAAGCAGCCGACAACCTTTCGCAAGACGCCGAAGGACAAGGCCGTCAAGCAGCCGGCGCTGGTTTATGGCCGCCTCGTGGGTGGGGGTCCGGTGCACTTTACCGCCAACTTCTGGCGCTTTCACGAGATTGACTTCATCGAGGCGAGCAAGAAGGGGACCATCGCCGGCACCGGATTTGCCGACTGGCCCATCACGTATGCCGACATGGAGCCGTACTACACCAAGGCGGAGTGGGACCTGGGCGTCTCCGGTCAGGCGGGAATGAGTCCGTTCGATCCCCCGCGCTCCAAGCCGTATCCGCTGCCGCCCATGCCGATCAAGTCCAGCGGCGTGCTCTTCGAGCAGGCTGCGCGCAAGCTCGGCTATCATCCCTTCCCTGCGCCGGTGGCCATCATCTCGCAGTCCTACCAGGGCCGCCTTCCCTGCGAACACTGCGGCTTCTGCATGGGATTCGGCTGCGAAATGGGTGCCAAGAGCAGCCCGCTGCCGACCATGGTCCCGCAGGCCATCGCCACCGGACGGTGCGAGATCCGCCCCAACAGCTACGTTCGCAAGATTGAACTTGACACCAATGGACGCGCCACCGGCGCCATCTACTTCGACCAGAGCGGCAAGGAGAACCTGCAACGCGCCCGCGCCGTCATCGTCGCCGCCAATGGCTCGGAGACGCCGCGGCTGCTGTTGCTCTCCAAGTCGAACCGTTATCCCGACGGTCTGGCCAACTCCAGCGGCCTGGTCGGCAAATACCTCATGTTCAACACCGACTCAATCGCGGGAGGCTTGTTCGAGCACCCGCTGAACGAGTACAAGAGCATTGAGGTGACGCGTATTCTTCATGACTTCTACGAGATCGATCCCAAGCTCGGCTTTTACGGCGGAGGAGGCATCGATGCCCGCTTCCTGTGGCAACCCATCTCGTTTGCAACCATGGGACTGCCGCCGCGGCTGCCGCAGTGGGGCAGCGAATACAAGAAGGCGCTGCGCAAATACTTCACCCGCACTATGTATCTCACCGGGCATACCACGTCGCTGCCGCTGGCGGACAACAGCATTTCGCTCGACGACACAGTGAAAGACGCGTGGGGACTGCCCGCCATGCGCGTCACCTACAAAGACCATCCGGACGATCTCAAGACCAATCAGTTCATGATCGACCGCTCCATGGAAATCCTGGAGGCCGCTGGCGCGCAGGACAAGTGGTCCTATCCGGTGGAGGAATCCACTTTTGGCTTTCACCTGTTGGGGACATGCCGAATGGGTAACGACCCCAAGAGCTCGGTGGTCAATCCCGACCATCGCACTCATGATGTGCCGAATCTGTTCTTGTGCGACGGCTCCAGCTTCGTGACCAGCGGGCGCGGCCAGCCCACGGAAACCATCCAGGCGCTGGCTTTCCGGGCGTCAGATCGCATCACCGACCTGGCGAAGAAGAAGCAGATTTGAGGTGACCTCCCTTCATCTGGACTTCGACGTAGCCATGCTCAACATGCGACACTTTTGGAGCCCCAGGCTTGAAGGTTATCTCCCTCTGAGCCTCAGATATCGGAGCAGCGACAGACATGCCTTTGCCGGAAAACGAACCAGTCGGGCCGCAGAGAGTGACCGTAAAGTCGGGTCGCGCAAGCGGAACCTTTGAGGTGAAGCTGCTGCCTCAGAGTGAGGGCGATGCCCCGGACCCAACCCTCGGTCGCATGTCGATCGACAAACAGTTCCACGGCGATCTCGAAGGCACGAGCAAGGGTCAGATGTTGACGGCAGGCACCAGCGTCAAAGGGTCGGCGGGTTATGTCGCGATCGAACGGGTCAGCGGCACGCTGCACGGCCGTAACGGTTCCTTCATACTGCAGCACAGCGGCACCATGAACCGCGGCACACCGCAGCTAAAGATCACCGTCGTACCGGATTCGGGAACGGGACAATTGGCAGGTATTTCCGGCAGGCTGAGAATCAAGATCGAAGGCGGCAAACATTTCTACGACTTCGACTACACCCTTGAGGAAGGCCCATAGCCGGCGGGGAGCCCCAGAGCTTCCCGCGTAAAAGCATGTAAAGAGAACTTACGCCGCTGTTCCCTTCTTGCTCTCTGTGGCCGGCGTCTTCTTGGCTTGCAACTCGCGCAACTTCAGGCGCATTTTCTGGCGCGCCTTACGCAGGCGGTTCTCGCGGGACTTGTCTCCATTGCGAAATGACATGAAATCTCCTGCCAGTGATGCTACCGCATTTGCGGCATTCGCGCATCGCAGGAGGACGCGGCGTGTCATAGAGTCGACCGACGAATCGCGGGCGAGGACCCGAAGACTTATTGGCTTCGACTCTTCGAGGGATTGCAGCGCGAACGGGATCGCCCTAATCTTGAGCCTCTAGTCCTGGTTTGCGCTACCGTTTTCAGCTGCTCGATCTCGGAGAGCTGGCGGGCTGCCATTTCCATCACCAGATCGAGAACGGTCTTTTGTTTGGGTGCCCCAATCTGTACGAGTTCCATGCCGCACATCGTAGTTCACAGCTCGAGGCGGCAAAATCCCTATTTGGTGTCATTGGCCTACCACCTCGGAGTGAGGACCCCCTTGCCAGCTCCGGCTCGCCCCAGCTCCCTCGGAACAGATAAACTGGCCTCGGCGAGTTGCGCCTGCCACGAACTTGACGACTGTGTCCACACTTTTCCAACCCGTTGTGAGGAGGTTCGCGCCGGTGATCGTCGCGCTCACCGGCTTCATGGGCGCGGGAAAAACCATCGTTGGGCATGCGCTAGCCGCACGCCTGGGCTGGGCCTTGGTCGATCTTGACCACGAGATCGAACTCCAACACAAGGCTCCCATCCGGGAGATATTTCGGGATAACGGCGAGGCGCATTTTCGCGCCATCGAGACTGCTGCCCTGGGCTCGTTGCTGGCCCAGGTTTCCGCGCCGACCGTGATCGCGCTGGGTGGGGGCACCTTCCTCCAGCCAGCCAACGTTGCACTGTTGCGAAACTCCGGCGCCCGGGTGGTCTTTCTGGAAACGCCCGTCGACCAGATGCTGCAGCGTTGCTGTCCGCCAAGCCAATCCCTCGCCGAGAACCTGCGGCCCCTGGCTTCCGATCCCGAGGCCTTTCGCGCGCTCTATGCCGAACGGCTTCCGCAATATCGCACCGCCGATGTCACCGTAAGCACTGCGGGCAAGACGGCAGAGGAGAACGCAAAAGAGATTGCCGACAGGTTGGGACTCGGCACGCGCCGGCCTGAGTAACCCAGCGATGTCATCTGAGCAAATGTAATCCGCCAGGAATCACACCAGCGCCAGCGCCTCTTGTGCTGCGTTGATCGTGTCGTCAATATCGCTCTCGGTGTGCGCGCCGCTGAGGAACGCCGCCTCAAACTGTGATGGCGGCAGCCACACTCCCGTTTCCAACAGCGCGCCATGGAAGCGGCCAAACCTGGCGGTGTCGCAGGTGGCCGCACTCTCCCAGTCGGTGACTTGGCGGTCGGTAAAGAAGAAGGTAAACATCGAGCCCACGCGATTGGCGGTCATGGCCACGCCCGCTTCTTTCGCCGCTGCCATTACGCCTGCCACCAGTCTGCCTGTCCTCTCCTCGAGTTGCCGATAGAATGGCTCGCGGTTGACCTTCAACTGGCGCAACATGGCGATGCCCGCCGCCATGGCCAGAGGATTGCCGCTCAGCGTGCCCGCCTGGTACACCGGCCCCAAGGGCGCGATCATGTCCATGATCTTCGCTTGCCCGCCGTAGGCGCCCACCGGGAGCCCGCCGCCAATGATCTTGCCCAGCGTGGTGAGATCGGGCTTGATGCCGTAGAGCTCGGAGGCGCCGCCGAACGCCACGCGAAATCCCGTCATCACCTCGTCGAAGATGAGCAGCGAGCCTGCGTGCGTCGTGATCTCGCGCAGCGCTTGCAGATACCCGGGTGTGGGCAGAACGCAACCCATGTTGCCCACTACCGGCTCGACAATCACACACGCTATCTGCTCCTTGAACTTGGCAAATGCGGCTTGGACAGCGGCCACATTGTTGTAAGGCAGCGCCAGGGTGAACGCGACGAACTCCTCCGGCACGCCCGCCGAGCCGGGAATGCCCAGCGTGGCCACGCCCGAGCCCGCCTTCACCAGCAGCGCGTCGCTATGGCCGTGGTAGCAGCCCTCGAACTTGACAATGAACTTGCGCCCGGTGGCGGCGCGCGCCAGCCGGATGGCCGACATGGTGGCCTCGGTCCCCGAGCTGACGAAGCGCACCTTCTCGATGGCGGGGAAGGCCTCCGTCACCAACTGGGCCAGCTCGGCCTCCGCTGGCGTGGACGCCCCAAAGCTCGTCCCATTCCCCGCGGCCGCGACGATGGCCTCGATGACCTGTGGATCCGAGTGGCCCAGAATGAGCGGCCCCCACGAGCCGACATAATCGATGTAGCGATTGCCGTCGGCGTCCCAGACGTGCGCGCCCAGGCCGCGCACCAGAAAGGGCGGGTCGCTGCCCACCGAGCGAAAGGCGCGAACCGGCGAGTTGACTCCTCCAGGGATAAGCTGTTCAGCGCGCTTCTGCAGCGCGCGCGATTCTTCGAGACGGCGGGCCATGGTTCCCTCACGGATGAAACAGAGGAGTCTATCAGGAGGAGCGCAGCGGCGGGTGTGAGGGAAATCACGTTCAGCCTGGAAGCCCTTTCGATAGGCCCAGCTGCGCCCGCTCGCCCGACCGTTGCCTGCGCTGCCGGGACCAAGGCCCTTGCTCATTCATAACAGTTGACGTTAATAACGTATAACGGTATGCTTCAGGTGTGATGAAGAGCTTCGCGAACGCGGAGACCGAGGAGTTTTATGTCTCCGGCAAAGGTCGGGGCATTCCTCCTCCCCAGCTCCGCAATGTCGCCAGGCGCAGGCTCTTTCAGCTCGAATATGCCCGGACGCTGGGCGATCTGGCCTCGCCTCGGGGAAATCGTCTGGAAGCGCTAAAAGGCAATCGCGAGAGACAATACAGTATTAGAATCAACGACCATTATCGGATTTGCTTTCAGTTTAGCGACGGTGATGCCTACAACGTCGAGATTATCGATTACCACTGAGCCGGAATCGAACGGCAGGATGACCGCACGAAAGGCGCGAACCATGAGAAGCCAATCCATCGGCAAGAACGCAGCCCGGAAAAAAGCCAAGACCTGGACGATCCATCCCGGCGAGATTTTGCGTGAGGAGTATCTCAAGCCTCTGCGCATGACGCCCTACCGCCTGGCGCGCGAGCTCCATGTGCCGGTCCCTCGCATCAACGATATTGTCCTCGAGAGGCGAGGTGTCAGCGCGGATACTGCGGCGCGCCTGGCCAGGTTCTTCCGTACCACCGAGCAGTTCTGGCTGGGGATGCAGGCCGATTACGACTCTTACCATGTAAGAAAGCGCCTGCAAAAGGAGCTCGCGGCCATTACTCCGGTCGCCTCACCGAGTCTTTCGGCGACATAGTCTCCTTATTCCAGGTCCAGAAACCCCTTAAGGGCCTGATTGACGGCGCGCAGAGTGCTCCTCTCCACCGAACCAACGCGCTGGCCGATCTTGGTACGAGGCACGGTGGTGATCTTGTCCACCATGAGCTGCGAGATCCGGTGCAGCCCAGTCTCCTTTCCCGGATGAATTGTGACACGGAACAACGGGGCCTGGTAAATCTCGCTGGTCAGTGGCGCCACGGTCACGGAAGCAAGCGCATCGAAGGAATCCGACTGGAGAACCAGGGCCGGGCGAGGTTTGCCATAATCTCCGGATACGACAACAGTCACCAGATCGCCGCGCTTTATCTTTTGCACTGGTTACCCGCTTACGTCCCGGATCCAGTTCATGACTTCCGACTCGTCCGCAGAGTTGGCCACGCGCTGCGACTGCCTGCGGGCCTCGGCGGCGAATTTCTTCCTCCGCACACGCTTAACGTAGCTGCGCATGAGGTCGCGGAGCACCTCGGCCACCGGCTTGTTCTCCGCTTCTGTGGCGGCCACAAACTCAGCCTTTAGCGCCGGATCGACCCGCAGGTTGAGGGTATCTGCCTTCCGTCGCCGGACCGTTTGCATGCGTAAACCCCGTAAGACATTGTATATCACAGTTGCGTATATACATAATGGCGTTACCATGCCAGCCAGCGGATATGCAAAGAATTACTGCGCTTAAACGCCAGGGCGAATTTGGGAAATACCGAGTGGGCGATTGTCGCCTCATCACCAGGATTAAAGACGACCGGCTTCTCGTCCTCATGGTCCGCATTGGCCGCCGGCTTGAGGTATATCGCTAACTGCCGTTTCCTGGCTCACCACTCACCCTGTTCGTGCGTCCAACCCCCAGTCCAGAGTTGGCGCCAAGGTGGAACCCGTCTAATATCCTGCCACCTTCCAGCTTGCCTGGCATCGAACTGAGATAGAATGGGAGTATTAAGTCGTCAAATGTCCGTTACCAGTGTTCAGGTGACTGCGGCGCAAGTTGCGTTCGCTGCCGACGACTGACGACAGACCACCGAATTAAACATGTCAAAGCTCACCAAGGTTATCGTTTTAGGTGTCTCGTTTCTGCTGGCGACGTTCGTGGTCGCCGGCGGACTGGGCGTCAAGGCCAGTACCAAGGACGACGACGGTTCCTACCGCCAGATCGGCGTCTACAGCGAGGTGCTGTCGCGCATTCACACCGAGTATGTCGAGGACCCCAACATTCCGGCGGTCACCAACGGCGCGCTGCACGGGCTGTTGGAGTCGCTCGACGCCAACTCCAGCTATCTCGACCCCACCGAATACAAGGAATACAAGCAGCGCAAGGAAGGTAAAGCCAGCATCGGCGCGGTGGTGTCCAAGCGCTACGGCTACGCGGCGGTGATCTCGGTCATTCCCGGAGGGCCGGCGGACAAAGCCGACATCGCCAGCGGTGACATCATCGAGGCCATCGAAGGCAAGTCCACGCGCGAAATGTCGCTGGCCGAGATTGACGGCCGCCTTTCCGGGCCGCCGGGCTCGGTGGTCAATGTTTCCGTGGTGCGTCCGCGGCGAGTGCAGCCGATGAAAGCCGCCCTCACGCGCGTGATGGTCAGCGACCCGCCGGTCAGCGACAAGCTGATGGAAGACGGTGTCGGCTACATCAAGGTAGACGATTTCCCCAAGGGACGCTCGCAAGAGATTGCCACCCAGTTGAAGACGTTGGAGAAACAAGGCGCCAAGAAGATGATCCTTGACCTGCGCAACTCCGGCGACGGCGAAGAGAACGAGGGCATCGCCACGGCGAACCTGTTTCTCAATCACGGCATCATCACCTATTTGCAGGGACAGAAGTATCCCAAGCAGACCTTCAATGCCGATCCGCAGAAGGCGATCGCGCCCACCGTGCCGCTGGTAGTGCTGGTGAACAAGGGCACCGCCGGTCCGGCGGAAATCGTCGCTGCTTCCATCATGGAGAACGCGCGCGGGGACGTGGTCGGTGACAAAACTTTCGGCTCCGGCTCCATCCAGAAAGTCATCGATATGCCCGATGGCGCGGCCATTATCCTGTCGGTGGCCAAGTATTATTCGCCGGACGGCAAAGCGATACAGGATACGGCCATCACCCCCAACATTCTGGTGGCCGACGCCAGTGACGACTTCATTGCTCCCGACGAGGACGACAACGCGCAGGACGAAGCCAAGGAAGAGAAGCAGGAAAAACAGGATAGGGCCAATCAGCCCGACGACCAGCTTAATCGCGCGCTGCAGGTGCTGAAGGCGCCGGCAAGCAAGAGCTAAAACCGAATTATCGCTTGAGAAGAAGGCACGGAGAGGTTAGCCGTGCCTTTTGCTTTTGCAGGACTGGCTAGGTTTTGGCGGATCTTACGACGGAGCCCCCTTCTCCAGGGCGCGCGCGAAGATCTGTGCGCCTTCCAATTCCTCGCCTTCGGTCTCGGATGGAATCAGTAGCGGCACATCTGCAGGACAGGCTCGCAAGGCGGCGCAGATGTTCGTCGCGTGCGCCATCTGGGCCTGAATATGCGGATTCAATTCCGCGTCTTCGGGGGCATCCAGAATGACCATCTGGACCGTGATGTCGTTGCCGATGTGCCGGGCCAGCATGTCCTTGTAGTCGCCAATCTCCACCGGGCGGATGATAATGGGCCGGCCGGAGCGGGTGCGCGGATTGCTGGTTTGAAATTCAATGATCCGGTGGTCCAGTTCATGACCGTAAGGCGACGCCAAATTGGTTAGGACGCTTACGATCACGGGCTTGGGCCTCGCTTTGCAGCCGTCCAGGAGAAAGAGTGCAGGGATCAGAAGGATTGCCAGCGCAATCCCAAATCGTCTGGTCATATTCAACATAATACCGTAGGAAGCCCCCTGCTCTCTCGTTTGCCGCGCCCGCCATCGGATTCGTCCAGCGTTTTCCCATCAGCACGGACCGCAAGCGATACAAACCAGTCTGCACCTGGGGGCAGGATGCCGTCTTGCAATCGCCGCCAATCCGGCTTGTATCCGGGCACTAAGAAGTTGACGCCGTTGCTGCCGCAACCAATTTTCCGACTTTACATTCGTAAAAGGCCTTCAGCCCTACTGCGAAGTTTTCGCCTGCGCTTGAGGTCCCGCCGGTGGAAGTGGAAGGACGGTTCGGCAATGGCTGCGCTCCCCTGACTTCGCCGCCGCTGCGATCAAAGCGGCCTTGGATTTGTGTGGAACCACATGGGTAGCAACTGGGCACACGAAGACTGCCGGCCTGGTAGTGGGTGAAGCGGAACGGTGAACCGTGGCAGGTGTTAAAACTTAGCAACACACAATTCACCATACTGCCGGCCTTGACTTCATCCTTCGTCACGAGTTATTAAGTAACGTAGCAAGGGTGAAGGAGTTCACCCCCTAACCGCTGTCCTACCATTAGCGGGACAGATGATGACTCCTGACGAGGAAAACTTGTCGCGGAGTCATGTCCCCGGCGAGATTCCAGCAACAGTTGGGCGCAGTGTCTATTGCCGCGCCTGAAGATTGGCCCTCGGTCATGCCCGCAGATGAAGGATCGGCATTGCACGAAAACGACAACGCCCTGGGTCCGAGCCAGCGCCAGCGCTTGATGATCACGTGTAAGCACATCGACAAACTGTTGGCGGACATCGAGGAGACCCTGAATGCCTCGTCCTCCAAGAGTGTGTTTCCAGGCTATGTCGGCGATATCGCTCCCCAGCAAAGGAAGACCATCGAAGACTACATCGCCCGGCTTCGGGAACAGCTTTTGCAGGTTTTGGCCAAACAATCGCTGGCCCCGGAAGAGCCCCGCATCTCGGCCTCTCATGCCATCCATGTCGGTCTCACTTTTATTGAGATCGCTATCACCGAACTGGCTCCGCGCTACATGCGGGGCTACGGTCCGGTATCGGAGCAGGCCGCCATCGATCTTCAGGACGTAATTGCGGAGCTGCAATCCACTGTCAAAGAAATGCATCGGTATGTGATCGAGTCAAGCTCAGGCGGCCCCCAGAATGGCAACGACGCGGGGAAGGACAACGCTCGCCGGCCTCGGCATGAAGAATGGCGATGACGACAAGTCCTGTAATTTTCGGGCGCGACGAGGAATTGGAGCAAGTGCGGAAGCGCTTTGCGGCACGCCGTTCGTTTCTCTTGCACGGCCCTGCCGGCGTCGGGAAGACCCTGCTGTTACGGCTGGTGTTACCGGAGTTCGCCGGCGTTTTGTACAGTCCGCAGAATCCCAGCCCACTGACGTTGTACCGCAATCTGGCGGAGTCGCTGCTGCTACGGAAACATCCCCTGCTGACCAAGTCCTGCCCACGAGGAGCGGAGTCCCTGCAGCAGAAGACCGCCACCTCCGTAAAAGGACTGGTATGCGATGCCCTGCGCAACTCCGACTATCTGGTCATCGTGGACCACCTTGTACGCCCATCGCAGGCGTTGGCGGCCTCGATCCGCGACCTTATGCTGAGTTGGTCGGTGCCGGTGATCGCCGTATCGCGTTCGGCTCACATGGAAGACGTGGGATTCGTTCTGCCGTTATTTCCCGATCGTTCCGAGAGGTTCGCCCTCCGCAACTTCGAGCCTGAAATTGCGCGCCGTTTTGCAGCACGTTCTGCCGAGACGGAGGGTTTAACGGCCGACAATCTCCAGCAGTTTCTGGACCGGGTGGTGGAATACAGTGACGGCAACCCCGGGGCCATGATCGAGATGGTTCGCATGGCCATGGCCCCCCGGTACTTTCATCAGAACCAGATCAAGATCGCGCCTCTGTACATCGATTACCGGATTGCGATGGTGAGTCAATAACCGGAGGAGCCCGGCGGAGGCCGAACGGACTGGCAATGCAAGACGCGCTCGACATGCCGATTCAGGACCAGACATCCGCAGCCCGGTCGCCCCATGCGCAAGCGCTCGTCCGGCTCACTGAAATCGCTCTGGAGCTGGCCCAGGATTCCCTGGCTGCCGAGGTGCAACAGCTTGTGGCGCGAATCACCGAAGGCCGCTTCTTCGTCGCCTGCGTTGGCCAGTTCAAACGAGGCAAATCCACTCTGCTCGATGCTCTCGTAGAAGAGCCGATACTTCCCACAGGAGTCGTGCCCGTGACCGCCGTGCCGACGGTGCTGCGTTACGGCGATACGCGAAGCGCGCGCGTACTCATCGATAGACAGTGGCAGACGATTCCGCCGGAAGATCTGCCGCAGTATGTTTCCGAAGAGTTGAACCCGGAAAACTCCAGGCAGGTCGCTGGGGTGGAAGTCTTCCTTCCTTCGCCGCTGTTGGCCAGCGGCATGTGCCTGGTCGATACGCCGGGGATTGGGTCGGTGTTCTCGGGGAACACCGAAACCACCAGGGATTTCATACCGCAAATCGATGCCGCCATACTCGTCGTCGGCACCGACCCGCCCATTTCCGGGGAGGAACTGGCGCTGATCGAGGCTGTGGCCGCCAACGTAGATGAGATTCTGATCGTCCTGAACAAAATCGACCGGGCCTCGACAGATGAGCGACAACAAGCTTCAGCCTTCGCCACCAGGGTAGTGGAAGGGCGTCTCAAGCGGCCCGTCGGGCGTATTTATGAAGTCAGCGCGCTAAACCGGCTGAATAATTCTGTGGAAGTTGGTGACTGGAAAAACCTGACCGAAGACCTGCATCGCTTGGCCAGCCAATCGGGGCAGGCCATGACTTGTTCGGCGGCGGAGCGTGGCATGCGCCGCTTTTCCGCTTTGCTGCAGCGCTCGATTACGGAACGTGTCCGGGCGCTAAGCGAACCCCTGGCCAACTCGGAACACAGGATTGCGAATCTCCGCCAGACCGTAAGCCAGGCCGAGCAATCGTTGCGCGATCTGGGAGCGCTTTTTTCCGCCGAGCAGATGAGACTCGCGGTGACGCTGCTGGCACGCCGCAAGGAATTCCTGAAGCGCACCTTCCCCATCGCCGGCGAAGAGTTTGAGCGAGAGACCGGCGCCGTGACCACCAGGTTTGGCCCCGCCAGGCGGCGCGAGCTGATGGCCATCGCCCAGGCTGTGGCACGGCATCATGTAATGCCCTGGCTGGACATGGAGGAGGCCCAGGCGGAAGAGCTCTATGGCGCGGTGACGCAACGCTTCGTGAACCTGGTAAACGGGCTCTTGCAACGAATCTCCGAGGAGCAGGCGGCCGATTTCTCCCACCTGCCTAAGTCGTTAGACGCCGAAGACGGCTTCCGCACCCGCTCGCGGTTTTTCTTCCACGACATGATCACCATCGCCCACCCGGCGTCCCCGCTCCTGTACTCGATCGACTGCCTGATGGGAGCGCTTCTCATCCGTCGCTGGGTGCAAAAGGACGCGGCCAACTTTCTGGAACGGCTTTTGGACACCAACGCCTCGCGGGTTCAGGGGGACGTGGAACAGCGCGTGGTGGAGAGTCGCTCGCGCCTTGAATCCGACGTTCGCCGGCTGCTGCGGGAGGTGAGCGCATCAGCCGAGCAGGCGCTTGCCACCGCTCGGGAGGTCATGGCCGCTGGTAGTAGCGCCATCGAGAACGAGCTTAAACGTCTACAGAAGCTACAGGAGGAACTGAACCAGCTTGCAGGGGTCCAATGACGCCCCAGGTTGGCGCAACGGACCGGCGAACCTGGAGCATCGGGGCCACTGTCCTAATCGGCGAGAGGTACGGTGGCCGGCGCAGGGGCCGCCCCGTGAAGGTCTTCGACTCGTCCGCGCAGAGGCAGCGCTGACTCGCTCCGGATAGAGCGCGTAGCGAAAAGCCCTGCGCTACGCTTCCCGCAGCGCCCTGGTGATCGGCATTCGGGAGGCGCGCAGTGCGGGCAGCAGTCCGCCGACCAGTCCCATCACCACGGCGAAGCCAAGGCCGATCAGCAGCAGCTCGGGGGTGACCTTGAAGGCGAAGGCCAACTCGCTGAAGGCGTTGGTTCCGGTGGCGGCGGTGAAGCCGTTCATCGGCAAAGCGATCAGGCAGCCTAACAGGCCGCCCAGAATGGCCAGCAGCACCGATTCCATCACAAAAGAAAACAGGATGCTGAAGCGCGAAAAGCCCAGCGCGCGCAGCGTTCCAATCTCTCGGGTACGTTGTGACACAATCGCATACATCGTATTCATGGCGCCAAACACCGCGCCAATGCCCATCACCACGGCCACGAACGAGGCCAGGATGATCAGCGCCGTGGCTGTGCTTCCAGCCAGGTTCTCGTAGTATTTTTTCTCCGAGTCGGCCTGCACCTGCATCTGCGGATTGGCCCGCAGGTCCTTGTCGAAGCTGGCCAGCACCGCCGGGTTGGTCAGCCGCACGGTCAGCGATTCGCAGCCGCCGTTGCGGCCGATGGCCGGCGCCATGGCGTCATAATCGCCCCAGATCTCGCTCTCGAAGGAGCTGTCGTCGGCGGAGAACAGTCCCACTACCTTCCAGTTTTTGCGCTGCACGCTGATGGTCGAGCCAATGTCCAATCCGCTGACCCGATCGGCGATCTTGCGGCCCGCGATGACCTCGTACAGGCCCGGCGTGAACATCCTGCCCTCGACAATCTTGATGTTGTTGCGCACCTTGAAGGCGGTGGGCGTCACCCCGCGAAAGGTGATGTTCAAGGGGATGTCGGTGCCTTTCTTGGGACGCGTCGTAATGACTACCACTTCACAGGAGGCGAGGGGCTTGCCGTCGGCGTCGCGCGCCACCCGGGGATCGACGGTGATGAGGTTGGCGTTGCCGATATTGATCCATGAGGTCAGCTCCGACAAGGAGCCACGCTGGGTGACGATGGCATTGTTGTCCGAGCCGGTGGAACTCAGGGCGATGTTGAAGCCCCGCGCCATGGACAGGATGGTGACCAGGGCCGCCACTACCAGCGCAATCCCGAAGATCGCCAGCAGCGTGACCTTCCAGCGGGCGCGCAGATTGCGAACGTTATAAGAAAGAGGTAGCGCCATTAAAACCTCGAATTAGCGACTGCAATTAGCAATTAGCAATTAGCATTTAGCATTTAGCACTTGGCACTCCGCAAACCACTTGGACGTTTTCGGGATGTTGAAGCTACACCAGACCGCTGAGCGTAGCTGTCGCGATTTCGATAACGTCCCTGCGAAAGAGGTGCGGTAGCTCTCTGACCACAATGGACTCCAAACTTACCTTGCCATGGCTCTCTAAGGCGTAACCGTTCTCTCGGCTCGTCAACAAGCGGTCCTGAATGAATTTCACTAAGGAGACTAGGTCGGATTCATGCCTCTGCCAATTCGCCAAGCGTCCGGCGGCTCCGCTTCCTAGAACGTCCAGCGTGTCCCGCTGGCATGTTTCCATTAGAGATATCAGACTCGCCAAGTCTCTCGATTCGGTCGTTGTCACCTGGCTTTGCCCTTTCGCGTCGCTATCGGTTTTACTAAGTGCTAATTGCTAACTGCTAATTGCCTCTTCATCAGACTTGCCTCAGAACTTCCGTTATGCGGGCGCGATAGGCCAGCAGCGCGGGGACAAACCCCGCCAGCAATCCCAGCAGCAAGGCAACGCCTAGTCCGTAGGAAACGATCCTGGGCGACAATCCCAAGCCCGGGAACTGGCGTACCACGTCACCGACAAAGGGAATGCTGGGCAGCGCCATGATCGCTCCACTGGCGAGTAGCAGGCCGAGAGCACCACCCATCACTCCCAGCACCAGGGCTTCGGTAAGGATGAGACCCATCACCAGTCCGCTGGGAAATCCCAGGGTCTTGAGCACACCAATTTCCTGCTGCCGCTCACGCACTGCGATGCTCATGGTGTTGGCCGTCACCAGCAGAATGGTGAAGGCCACGGCGAGCCCAATGCCATTGAGCAGCAGGGCAAGGTTTCCCGCCATGGCGATAAAACTGGCGCGAAACGCCTGCTCAGTCTCGGTTTTGGTGGGAGTGTCGCTGTTCTCAAACTCGGCGTCGATGGCCTTGCTAATGCGGCCTGCGTTCTTCGGGTCGTCGATCAACGAGGTGATGGTGCCGATACCCGCCTTCTCTCCGGTGGCTTCGTAGAGATATTTGTAGTTGAAGTACATCGAGTTGAGGTCGGTGGCGGGATACTTCACCGGGTCGGTATCGTAGATTCCGTCGATCACAAAGTCGAAGGGCTTGCCAACGCGGTAGGTAGGGATGAAGCTTTCCAGTTCGAAGTGGTCGCCCACCTTCCAGCCCCACTTTTGCGCAAGCCTGCTGCCGACGATGCAACCTCTAACGTCGTGCAGCCATGCCTGCTTCTGGTCCTCCGGCAGCATGATCTCGGGGTATATCTGGAGGAACGGCTCGGGTTCAACGGCAAGGTTGGCGAAGAAGTTCTTGGGATCGCGGTACACTCCGCCAAACCAGTTGACGATGGTGGTGTTCTTTACTCCGGGAATGGCTGCTATCTTGGCCTTGTAGGAGTTAGGCAGATTGAAGACCAGGCTTACGTAATCGCGGGTCACCAGGCGCGAAGCGTTACCCAGATGCAAGCCGTAATCTACGGCGTCCACCACCGTCTGCAGAGTGCAGATAAGGAAGATGCAGACCGCCATCGCCAGCACCGTGCTGAGAGTACGGATCCAGTTCTTACGGAGATGCTTCAGGACCAGCGGCGCGTATTTCATGTCAGTTGGTCAGCACTCCTTTGTCCAGATGACGCTGTACATGGGCGCGCGCGGCCGCCCGGGGATCGTGGGTCACCATGACGATGGTCTTGTGGAAATCGCGGTTGAAGGTCTCCATCAGGGTCAGGATCTCCTCGGCGCTCTGGGCGTCGAGATCGCCGGTGGGCTCGTCGGCCACCAGCACTGTAGGATCGGTAACCACCGCGCGCGCAATGGCGACACGCTGTTCCTGTCCGCCGGAGAGCTGGCGAGGATAATGTTTGTAGCGGTCAGCCAATCCAACAATGCGCAGCGCGGTCATGGCACGCTCACGCCGTTCCTTGCGGGAGAGGGATGTCAGCAACAGCGGCAGCTCGACATTTTCAAGGGCGTTCAGCACCGGGATGAGGTTGTAGAACTGGAAGATGAATCCGATGTTGCGGCTGCGCCACTTGGCAAGCTCTCCCTCCGACAACGGCCCCAGGTCGGTGCCGGCGACGACGACCCGGCCCGACGTCGCCCGGTCGATGCCGGCAATCAGATTGAGCAACGTTGTCTTTCCCGACCCTGACGGCCCCATCAACGCAATAAATTCGCCTTCGGCCACGTCGAGATTGAGACCGTCGAGCACCTTGATCTGCATCGCGTCGCGTTGATATACCTTGCGCACGTTCTGTACGCTGACCGCGGTCGAAGTGGCCGTTGCCTGGGTTGTATTCATGATGTCTCCAATGTCTATGCCTTTACCTTCACGGTTGCCCCGTCCTTCAGGTTCTCCGAGGGATTACTTACCAGCGTCTCCGATCCCCCCAACCCGCTGGTGACGATGACTTGTCCATGCAGGTCAGCCCCCGTAGTGACTGGAAGCTGATGTACCTTGTTGTCCTCGATCTGAAACACTACCGACTTGCCGTCACGCTTGGTGATCGCATCCTTGGGGACGGTCACAATGCGGGCCGGGGCCGCACCTTTCTTCTCCGCCATCTTCTCCGGCTGGAGGAAAGTGACATTACAGCTCATCTCCGGCTTCAGGTACTTGTCCTTGTCGAGGATCGATACTTTCACCGTCACCGTCGCCTTGGTGCGGTCTGCCGTGGGGATGACCTGGCGTAACATGCCCTTATAGGTATGGTTAGGTATTGCCTGTACCTGTACTTCGGCCGGCTGGCCCGCGCGCAACTCGGC
Organism: uncultured Acidobacteriaceae bacterium; assembly: GCA_963791975.1. Classification (GTDB taxonomy): domain Bacteria; phylum Acidobacteriota; class Terriglobia; order Terriglobales; family Acidobacteriaceae; genus Bog-257. The sequence goes on from CAWBUJ010000003.1 coordinate 1,287,544, forward strand.
CACGTTGGATTCGTTGACATCCACCTCGGCTTCCAGCGAGTTCATGTCGGCAATGGCGACAATCGCTCCCGAAGAGGTGGAGATGTTTACTCCGGGAGGAATAGGGGCGACGCTCTCACCAGCCTCCGTCATCTTCTTGACGACGACGCCGGCGAAGGGAGCGCGAATCACGGTGAAGCCGAGATTGGCTTGCTGCATCTGGAGGTTGGCCTTGTCCTGGTCGATGGCGGCTTGCGCCAGCGTCACCTTCGACTTGGCGGCGTCGAGAGCGTCCTGCGAGGTTACTCCCTGACGGTGTAATACTTCCTGGATCCGTTCCAGTCGCTGTTGTTCGGCCAAGTCGGCCTTGGCATACTCGATGTCAGCCTTGGCTTTGGCGATGGCGGCAACGTAGTCGGCATCGTCGAGGGTGGCGAGAATGTCACCTTCCTTGACAACGCTGCCTTCCTCCACGCGCAGATCGGAAATTACTCCTTGAATCCTTGACGAAACCACCGACTGCTTGCGCGCCACCAGATATCCTGAAGCGGTCAGTATAGGTACTCCGGCGTCGGGGCCGGTGTTGCTTTCGACGCTGGCCTGGACGGTTTGCACTTCCGGCGCGCCGAACGACGACAAGACGCCGCGCGCCCGCACGAAATAAAGGCCGCCCGCCGCGGCGGCGGCGAGCACCAGCAGGAGAACAGGAATCCGCCACCTTCGGCGGCGCGGCTCATCGCGATCGATACGCAGCGATGCCAGGTCGCCCTTCAAGTCCTGCATGGAATTGCCTCGACTCCCCGAAAGATGAATGCCTTTAGTATCGCTTTCCGGCGGCAGCTTTGGGAAGGGCGCAGGCGATGGTTGCGGTTGTGTTACACCAGCCACGGCGATATTTTTTCCTCTCCGGATAAGTACGTCTTCCATGATGTAAGAGTTTCGTCGCGAGCAGTAGTGCGGAATGTCAGCCGCAGCGGATGACAATTGTCATGCGGGAGAAGTCGGCGGTCTGCCGTGCCGCGGGAAAACAATAATCCAACCCAAGCAAACCCGGCTTGGAGTGGGGCTCCCATGTTGGTAGGGGCGCCACTTGGCCATCTACAACTTCTACTTCCGTGCGAGCTCCTCCGCCGGGTGCCCGGGATCTCGTGATTTTCGAGACCTGGGGGAGTTCGACCGAGGAGTGTGAAAAGTTGTCGTGTCTCGAACTTCCGGACTTGGACACTTCGCCGGTTCAGCCTCAGCCCAAAGGCGGTCAGGGGTAGAAGAAATGCTTGCCTCGGGCAGTGACGGAGAGCACGCTATCCACATGATCGGAGAATGAAGTCCCCGGCCGGTCTTGGGTTTTAGAAGGGGCTTCCGAAGCGATGCGGCGGGCTACGCTCTAACCCCGCGCGACCAGCGGGAGGTCCGGCGCCTCCCGGCGTGACAGCAGATCCTCTGTGAGTTCGCTACGCAGACTGCTGCACTGCGTTCTCACGGCATCATAGTCGGGAGTACTGACCGTGCCATCTTTGCTTTCTGCCAGCACGGCGCCGAGCGCTTCCTGCACTTTTCCGTAGGCTTCACGCGCACCGCGCGAGAGATACATTCCGCCGCGCTCGAAGTACCAGTCGCGCAGATCGATGGTGAATTGCCGCAACTGGGAATAGCTTAGCTGCTGATTTCGTGGCCATTGCGGTAGAAGGCCGGTCTTCTTCCACAGCTCCGAATACACCTCGATTCGATGGGCGCGCAGATCGGAATCGACGGTTGTTGCCGTAGCGAGCAGGACGCGGTGCAGCTCTTCGTTTCTCTTCAAGGCGCTCTCAAACCGTTGTTCTGCGGCCAGCGCTATCTTGTCCGCCAGAGACTTGAGGAAGAAAACAGCCACCACAATAGCCACCGCCGCACCCCCGGTGGCCCCGCCCAGAATCGCTTGCCACGGCATACCCGCCTCCTTGCCCTGGTGATATCGAGGAAGGCCCATGCATTGCGTATTGAGCCATCGAAAATTCCGCCCAAGCAGAAGAAGCTCGGACGTGGCACCCTCACATAAATTCCTGACTCCAAACTCGCAGGTCCTAGGGTTGGGCCATCCGTCCAACCGACGGACGCAAACATGGGGCACCAGGCTCGACATTGGGCTTGGGAAAAAACATGGCCCTTGTCAATACCGCACCCAAGCCCCACTGTAGCGCCCCGACAATATCTATCCGGTCTAGTTCATTACCCCTGAAGAGTGATTCCAAGTCCTTGCTAAAGGTCAAGTGATCAGCAACTTGGTGGAAGTCGGCGCGGTACTTCGCGGGCACTTCGACGGATCCGGCATCGAGCATGTCGAGTAAAGTGTTAACTACATTAAGCAAGCATGACGCCTCATCTTTAGATTCCGTCGAAAGAAGGTAAAGCGCTTGGGCAAAATCTAATACCAACGCCGGGTCTCTCGGGGCAGTGCCGGGCGGAAGCGTCAGGTGATGCAGGCAAAAATCCAGGGCTTCTTGTGCATCTTCTGCTTTTTGAAAGAAGATGATTTGGCCCCGATACATAATCGGCCAATATGCTGGCGCATCCCTTAATACTGTGTAAAAGTCGGGACCGGGAAAATTTGGGTCCAGCCGCAGACCGACTAGCCAGAAATGTTCCGCCCCGCTTCCTTTTGTCGTGAACTTGTATTTACTCATTTGAGAAATGTCGATCAGCCCATTTCTGAATTTTGCTAAACTCTGTGCCGGGACCGCGCCGCCAATTGCCTTCGCCGTACTTATGATCAAGCAAGCGGGTGGCGTAATCTTCGCCGCTTTCTCCTAAGCGAGGATCGCGGTAGCCTTCATTCTTGACCCAACTGGGTATATCGGTTGAGCCTGTTTTTCCAGACAGGCCGGATATAGGCTTCTTGTATTGAGTGCCGGGTGGATCTAGGTTAGCAGGGTCTACATGCGGCCGTTCCACCGCTACAGCGCCTTCTGGCTCGGTCACACTCGCATGCCCCGTCGCAGCCGGGGCATCCACCGGAGCGACATGGATGTCCGCATCCACTACACCAGGGTAGCGACTCTCTATCTGTTCTAGTTTCTCGCTTAACTCTCCTAGGACTCTCTGAGCTTCTTCTTCTGTTGGGACTACATCAATCCATGTGGCCTCTCTTTTCACTTGATTGATGAAGCTCTCGAGTTCACCGCGTGCAACATGCCTCGCGGGCAGCTTCGCGATCATCGCTTCAGCCTTCGCTATCAATGCTCCGCAGCCATTGCTACATAGCCATACCTTTAGCTCGTTGGCAACGCGCTTAATCGACAACGCGTGCTCTTTGCCACCCAGGTGAACCGTCGGCTTTATTCGCTCCAGCTTGACTGGTACCCCTTCCCCCGCTCTCGTTGCCGCCCTTCCTGTAAGTTTCGTGGTTCCTTCGGCAGCCTCTTTCTCGATCGCGCCGGCCACTTTGCCACGCGGGCCGGAAGTCAAGCGCACCTTAGCGAGATCGCCAGCAAATTCCGGATTCTCGGCAACAACTTCCTTTACCAGCCGCGCCGCTCCGGCGTCGACCTCCGCGGCAGTTAATAACCTAACCGTCGCTTCTCCCCCTCTGGTGATTACCACTGCGCCCCGTACGAACTGTGCGGCAGCAGCGACATCCACCACGGTGAGTCCGACCTGAGCGACTTCGCCGCAGGTCTTTACGACTTCTAGAAAATTCACCACGCGCTCCACCTCAGCGCTGAGATTATCAACGTAGTCCTCTAACAACTGTGCAGTGTTGCGTGCCGAGATCGCAGCGACTACGAGGAAGACCTGCGATACTCTGACGTTACCGCTGCTATTTAGATCCATGGCTTTAAGTAAGAGTGCGTGCGGCTGATCCCAAATTGAGAAGTCGGGCAATTCTGCAGATGCCCTGACATGACCGCCGACGTTGGGCTTCATCCCTGTAACCAAAGGCGACTTGTCCGTGATCCAACTGAAAACCTTCGTACCGCCAACAACCCAATTGGGCGTCTCCTGTCGCTGCCTGGTTAGGATTATGTGCTTTTCCATTCCATCTTGGATCTGGGTACTTACACGCTTGATCTCCCTGTCCAATGCTGACTGCACCGGCCCCCAATACACGCGTTCGACGTAGCCGGAGGCGATGCTTGTGTTCTTAAGAAGCGTCTCGCGAGTTAAACGGCCGGAATCGGTCGGGATCGGGCCGCCATCAGGACCTAGAGAAAGCCACGCCTCGAACCTTCGCGGGTCGATGATGTGGGCACTCGGGTCTTTGGGATCGCGGACGAAAGGCTGACTGAGCCGCAGCCATACACCTTTATCCACCAGAGTTTGCTCGACCCGCTTGAGGTAGCGAGCCTCGTCCGGATTGTCTGTCGTTGCTCGCAGTGCATCAGGCGCGAGCAGCGCCTTGTAGTCCAGCCGGATGCGTTTGTCCGCCTCTTCAACCGGGATGAAGCCCTTTGCGGCATGTTCGGCGCGCCGAGCCAATGCAGGGTCCTGTGTGTACACCACGGGGCCGTACCTCTTGATCGACTTACGCCAGAGATCATCTACCTCTTTGCTAACCTCTTGGTTCACAACGGCCGCATCTAGGACTCTTTGCACCTGCTGGATCTGCGCGTTACTCATTCGGGCGAGCACGTACGGAAGTGAGGCTTGGAGAATGGCGCGTGCGTCAACCGCATTCAGCTTTTTGGCTCGCTGCTTCGGATCTTCCGGGGCGGGATCCTGCTGTCGTTGAACTCGCAGGATAGCCGTCCGTCCAGTTGGATTCGGCAATGTCTGCCGCACGACATGGGCCAACTCATGCGCCAATAGCTGTCGTCCGGACCCTGACCTCGGAGAGTACTGGCCTCGGCCAAATGCGATGTTGTGCCCCACCGTATAGGCGCGTGCATTTATCAAATCAGCTGAATCGGCGGCCCCCGCATCGGTATGCACGCGCACCCGACTGAAATCATGTCCAAACCTCGGCTCGAAGAAGTCGCGCGTTGCCTTGTCCAGCGGCTGTCCTGGGGAGCGAAGCACATCCTGCACGATTGGGGGTGAGGCCGTCCCATCCAGCGCGGCTGCCCCGCCGGATTCCTTGCGCGAGAGCTTCCCGTGCATCTCCTCTTCCGGCTTTTTCTTCTGTTCTTCTTCCGAACACGAGTCGCACTTGCGACGAACCGTCTGCTGCTCTTCTTCGTCGGCACAGTCCTTACATTTTCGCCGTACGATTTCTCCGCTCGCCGAGGACGATACCGTCCCCGGGTCAGGCATGCGCATCACCTGCTCGGCTACGCGGTCGGCCTCGTGCTCCAGCGGATCGTCAACCGCGCCCACTTCCAGCTTCGCCTGAATGGGCCAGGGAGGTGGAGACGCAGCGCCTGCACGCGGTGGCGGGGTCGGCCCTTCACCGGGAGCAAACAGCGAAACATCGCTGAAGTTGAAGGGAACGTAGGAACCGTCGGGACGGGATGTTTCCGCGCGGAACCCAGGCTGAAGGAACGCGGCGAGCCGGGCATCCTGCTTGTCCGGTGCCTTTGCGGCGGGTTGTTGAGCCCGGGCGACGCGAGAACCCATGTTCGGCTCCAAGCGCTATAATGGCGCGGAAGTTTAGCGCAGTTTTGTCAATTTTTCCAGAAAAAATTCGGGGAGAAAATTTGGGACCAGGCGCGTGGCCCAGCTCCCCGCACTCCACGTCATCCGCCATCCACAATCCCCCCCCTTCCCGAATCGGGAAATTTCCTGGTTACCTTCGTAAGTTGACCCGCCTCTTTTCTCGTGACTTTCCCCTGCCTCTTTGCCTAGCCTGAATGTAGGTTGGGTTAGGAAGTCATCGATGAACCATCCTGCTTGTTCTCAGCTGTACTTTCCCTCGGCGGTGCAAGAAGACGCCCTTTTGTCTGCCTCACCACCGCTCATCATCCACACCTGCCAACACATCCTGGAGAGTGACACATTCTGCCAGGCAGCGGCTGTCGGAGGCCGGAGTTATTGCCGCGCTCATTTGCTTCTGCGAGTCCGCCGTCTCAAGATGGCGCGGGCGCGGCGCCGGGCCCGGTCGCTCAAGCTGCCGTCGCTGATGGACCAGCAGTCGGTACGTAAGGCCAGAGCACAGGTGAGGGTCGCGCTCGCGGCGGGTCACATCGACGCCGAACTAGCCGGCCTCCTGTCCTACGCCATGCGGCAGGCAAGCTCGAACCTGCGCTTCATCCAGCAGCAGGAAGAATTGGCGCTTCGTAAGAATTCGTCGCACAGCGAGCCGCGAAGCCTGGGCCCCCATGGCGTACCGCCTTCCTGTGTCTTGGAACGGACGAAGAACGGACGGAGAAGCGGCGAACCTCGTCCTACTGCCCGGCCGGGACCAGGAGGAGCGCAGCTGACAGCACGGCCCACTAAGTCCAAGCGGCACTATTAGATACGAATAACCGCCTGCGAATCAGATGGTTACGATATAAACACTTCGTAACTAATTGAAAACACAAGACAGCAGGGGGAGGGGTACAGAGCGACAAACAAGCAGTCCAGGACGAGCGACAAGGATGAAGAAGAGAGAATCAACCCACCTCAATCAGCGCCTAGGAGACGCCGGGCACAGCCGACTGGCTAGTATCCCACCCAACCGGAAGCAGGTTGGGCGGGGCACGCTCGCGCACTCCAGTGCAATCCAACACCCGACCCAAGCTGCCTCTAAATAGCTACCCTTCATGGGTTTACACCGTAATGTGCAATTAAGTTGACTCCGCCGTAGGAGCGGCGCATAAGGGTACCAAAGGCGAAGCTGGCGATCGCACTTACCGGCTCTGCCACGGAGAATCGTCATGCCAACTCCACAGCACCGGGCGACTTCCAATCGTCGGCAAGTCGCAAACAAGGTGCTAGCCCTGGTCGTGGTTTTCCTGCTGGGAGAAGCATCGCTACCGGCGGCCCAAGCGCAAACCTACACCGTCCTGCATGCCTTCACCGGAGGAGCTGATGGCAGCACTCCCTATGGAGTCGGCCTCACCATGGATGCCGCGGGTAACCTCTACGGCGGAGCGTCCTACGGCGGGCTGGGCACCGAAGCATGTTCTTACCAGGGAAGCTGCGGCGTGGTTTACCGGATGAGCCGTAAAGGATCGGGTTGGATCTTCAATACCCTGTATGAATTCACCGGAACCGATGGCGAGCAGCCGGACGCTCCCTTGGTCTTCGGTCCTGACGGCGCGCTTTACAGCACGACCTACTACGGAGGTTCCTATTCCTGCAACGACGGAGGCTGCGGCGTCGTGTACAGCCTGAGGCCTCCGGCTACCTCGTGCAAATCGGCCTACTGCCCGTGGACCGAAACCGTGTTGTACCAATTCGGCTCCGCTGGTGATGGAGCGCGGCCGGCCTTCGGTGCTCTGGCCTTCGACAAGTCCGGCAATCTGTATGGCACGACGAGTATAGGCGGTCAAGACCCTCCTTACGAGGGAATCGTTTTCGAGTTGGCTCGTTCCGGCGGCCAGTGGTCGCTGAACGTCCTGCACAGCTTTACCGGACAGAACGATGGCGGGAATCCGTGGAGCGGCCTTGTGTTCGACGCGGCCGGCAATCTGTATGGCACCACCACTGGAGGCGGTGAGAACGGAGGAGGCACGGCCTTCCAGATGACTCCCTCGGGCGACGCCTGGACGCTGACCACAATCTACCCGTTTTCGCCCAACACCGATGGATATAGCGCGTTCTGTAACCTTCTTCTCGATTCTTCCGGCAATTTGTGGGGAACAACTCGCAACGGTGGTACAGGCGGGGCCGGAACCGCCTTCGAGTTGTCGCCCTCCGGCGGAAGCTGGGACTTGAATGTTCTGTATTCCTTCCCTGGATCCCCCCGCGGGTCGCAGAACGTCGCTGATCATGGACAAGCAGGGCAATCTCTACGGCACTACCGTCGAGGGCGGCAAGTACGGGGCCGGCGGAGTGTTCAAGCTGACGCCGTCCGAGTACGGTTGGACCTTTACCTCACTGCATGATTTCTCCGGCGCCGAGGATGGCTATGGGCCTATGGGCCAAGTCGTTATGGATGGAAACGGCAATCTGTACGGAACCGCCTCAGGGGGCGGAGCCTACAAGTACGGCGTCGTCTGGGAGATTACGCCGTAAAGCAGTGGTCAGGTGAGGAGACGCTATGAAGAATCGGCCCAGGACCAAAGTGGGATTTTAGAGTACGTTCTTTTCCAGCAACGGCGGCGCTGGCGATCGCAAGTATGTTCGCGCTGGCGGCGCCAGTGACTCAGTCGGCGCAGGCGCAAACGCTAAGCGTACTGCATTCCTTCACGAGCGGCGGCGGCGGCGCTTATCCCGGCGCCGGTCTATCGATGGATCGAGCGGGCAACCTTTATGGTACGGCGTCGGAGGGTGGTGTCGTAACAGACAGCTGTCCCAATGGCTGCGGAACGGTCTTCAAGTTATCGCTGAAAAACTCCAGCTGGGTGCTGTCCCCCCTTTACAGCTTCCGGGGTGGTACGGACGGGCTGACGCCTAATGCCAGGCTGACGATTGGCCCGGACGGCAATCTCTATGGCACAACCCTATTTGGAGGGCAGGGAAATTGCATTCCTGGACCCCACTGCGGGGTGGTCTTTCGTCTCAGGCCGCCAACGACGGCCTGCATGTCCTTTCTCTGTCCGTGGATGGAGACGATCCTCCATAGCTTCGCCGGAGGGGCCGACGGCGGCCAGCCGGCGGGAGATCTCTCTTTCGACCAGGCCGGCATTACGGTATAAGCGTGTCTAGCTGGGGTTTGTAACATAGGCTGCGGCGTGGTTTACAAGCTGACGCCCTCCAACGGAAGCTGGATCGAAAGCGTCCTTTACGCCTTCCAGGGTGGTAGCGATGGCCAGAACCCTAATGGCGGAGTAATTCCCGACGGCTCGGGAAATCTCTATGGCATCACCGCTACGGGGGGCAACTATCAGTGCGAGGGCTACAGCTGCGGCACCGTCTTCGAGCTGTCACCTTCGGGGTCCGGCTGGACCAAGAATATCCTTCACATGTTCCAGGAATCCGTTGATGGAGCTTTCCCCTTTGGCGGCCTGATCATGGATGGTTCCGGAGATCTCTACGGCACAACGTCCAGCTACGGTCCGAACGGAGGCGGAACGATATTTGAACTGCTGTCATCCGACGGTTCGTGGTCGTTTTCGCTTGTTTATGCCCTACATGGTGGGTTGGAAACCGGCCCTTGGGGTGATTTGGCGATCGACGCCGCGGGCAACCTTTACGGGGCCACGAAGGAGGAAGGACAGTACGGCTATGGATCGGTTTTCAGCTTGGTTCCGGCCAATGGCTCCTGGCTCGATAGCGATCTCCACGATTTTTACGACCAGAGCGATGGAGGCATTCTCTTCGACGGACTGGTACTCGACAGTCAAAGCAATGTATATGGAACCGCATATGCGGGCGGGACTTATGGGTATGGCGTCGTCTTCGAGATCACGCCGTAAGGCAGTTGCCGGCAGTCAGTAGTCAGCGAGAAACGATTGTCCCACAACGTGGGATGTAACACACTAAAGGCTTTTGACCATGAATAGCAAAAGGAGAATTGTGATGGCGCACTCGAAGCAACATCGGATTTCGGAAATCGCTTGTGTGGCAGGAATCGCGGGCCTTCTCATGCTGCTGGTTACTGCCATCGCGGCGCAGGCGCAGACCTACACGGTGATCCACAGCTTCACTGGCGGGGCCGACGGGGCGCTTCCCGACGCCGGCCTCACCCGGGACCAAGCGGGAAACTTCTACGGAACTGGCGGCAGCAGCGTCTTCAAACTAACCAAGAAAGGCTCGGGCTGGGTCCTGACCCCGCTGTATGACTTTCAGGGAGGCTATGACGGGAAGTTTGCCTACTCCCCCGTCACCATCGGCCCGGATGGCACCTTGTACGGCACGACGCTCTCTGGCGGCTATACGGGCGGCGGCGATTGCTCACAAGGTGGCTGCGGCGTGGTTTACAACGTAAAACCTGCGCCCAAGGCGCCGGTTTCGGCGCTCGCGCCCTGGACAGAAACCGTACTGCACGCGTTTACAGGGCGTCCCGATGACGGCAACGAACCGCAGTATGGCACCCTCATATTCGATGGGGCGGGAAACCTGTATGGGACGACGACCTTCGGGGGCGACGGCTACGGAGCGGTGTTCGAGCTAACTCCCGCCAACGGCGGCTGGAAGAAAACTATCCTCTACGGCGGCTTTTACTATGGCAATGGCTATCCCCACTCTGGTGTAGTCATGGACGCCGCAGGCAACCTCTACGGCACCACCGAATACCTGGTTTATGAATTGAGTCCCACACAGTACGGTTGGGTCTTTAGCGTGCTCCACACTTTCCTTGGCGGAAAAGATGACGGAGACCTAACCTACGGCGGCTTGACCTTCGATCCACAAGGAAATCTCTACGGCGCCACGCTTTGCGGAGGTCCGGGGAATGGCGGCACGGTTTATGAACTGTCGCCGCAAGGGAGTAACTGGGCATTCACATTGCTTTACGGCTTCAACGGAATCTGCGGCGCAGGCCCTTATGACAGTCTCACGTTGGACGCGGCCGGCAGCCTCTACGGCACGACGAACGGCGGCGGCGGGAATGGCGCCGGCATGGTGTTCAAGCTGACCCAATCCGATGGCGCCTGGACCCTGACCGACCTCCACGACTTCTCCTTCGACACCGAGTGGTTCCCCTACGGCGGGGTGACCTTCGACGCGAACGGCAACCTCTACGGCACGGTGAGCTCGGGTGGAGCCCATGCAAAGGGCGCCGTCTGGGAGATTACGCCGTAAGTCAGTTGTCAGTAGGCAGTGAGTGCAGTATCACATTGTGGGAGTTCGAGCGAGCTTACAGAACTAACTGAAGGAGGGGCCCATCATGACACGGGCAGAACAGATTAGATGTTGGACAAGGATCCGCAGTGCAGCTTCAGCCGCACTCACCATCGCTTTCGTGCTGGCGATTGGAACGTCGGCAGCTGACGCACAAAACTTCAAGGTAATCCACACCTTCACCGGCGGCGGGGATGGGGCTCGTCCTTTTAGCACGTTGACGATTGATCCAGGAGGAGCCCTCTACGGAACGACCACTTGGGGCGGGCCCAATAATTGCTCTCCTCCGTACGAGTGCGGCACAGTCTTCAAACTAACCCATAGGAATTCTGCCTGGGTCTTGCAGACGCTCTACACGTTTGACCCCAACACCGGGATGGATGGCTATGCGCCGATAGGCCAACTCACTCGGGACCCGAGTGGCCTTCTATATGGGACGACACAAGAGGGAGGACCCAAGGGAGATGGCACCGTCTTCCAACTGAGGCCCGGGGCCACGCGGCCGGTTGCTGTCACCGCTCCTTGGGGGGAGACCAGAATCCATGACTTTGACTTCTCCGACGGCGAGCTGCCGGAGGGAGATCTGCTGCTCGACCCGGCGGGTAATCTCTACGGCACGACCTGTTTCGGTGGCGCCAATGGATCCGGCACCGTTTTCAAACTGACGCCTTCCGATGGCGCCTGGGGTCTCGCTGTCCTGCATAGCTTCACCGGCCGCTACGACGGAGGCTGCCCCACGTCCGGCGTTGTCCTCGACGCCGCAGGTAACGTTTACGGTACAGCGTACTATGGCGGCGCACACGGCGATGGCGTGATTTATCAGGTCACTCCGTCTGGCTCGGAGTCTGTCCTGTACAGCTTTACCGATGGCAGCGACGGCCGACTCCCCTATGCCGGCGTAATCTTCGACCAGTCAGGCAATCTCTATGGGGCTACGGCCTTTGGTGGTTTTGGTGGCTCTGGCGGTAGCGGTGTGGTCTTCGAACTGTCGCCCGGCAACGGAGGATGGTCTTATACCGAGATATATTCCTTTCCGGGCGACGGCTGGGGAGCGTACGAAAGACTTGTTATGGACGGGAACGGCAATCTCTACGGCACAATCTATAGGGGCAGCTCTTCCGGATACGGCTCAGTCTTCAAGTTGACACCCTCAGATGGAGGCTGGATCTACACCTCCCTGCACGAGTTTACCGGCGGTGATGATGGGGCAAATCCCTACGCGGGGCTGGTTCTCGACTCCAGCGGCAATCTCTATGGTGCAGCAGCTTCTGGTGGCTCTCCGGCTTGTTCGGCCGGCGGCTGCGGCGTTGTCTTTGAGATCACGCAGTAAGGCAGTTGTCCGTAAACCGTAGTCGGTAGTGCATCGTGGCGGATGAAAAGGCTTTCTGCAAGGAGACGAGTGATGAACCTTCCAAAACAAGGTCGTAGCCGGACGTTCGGGATTGATCTGTGGGCGACGATTGCGGCATTCGTGATCGCATTGCTGATGATTGTGCTCGCTACCCAATTGCACGCCCAGACGTACACGGTACTGCACAACTTCACTGACGGCGCGGATGGAGGCAGTCCGTATGCCGCCTTGGTTCTTGACGCAGCCGGAAATTTGTACGGGACCGCGGCGGAAGGTGCGATCCAGAGTGGACACTGCTATCCGCAAGGCTGTGGCACTGTCTTCAAGCTGAAGCGCACCAGATCAGGCTGGATCTTTACTCCGCTTTATCAGTTCCAGGGCAAGGCGGATAGTGGTAGCTCGTACGGCGGCCTGATCTTCGGCCGGGACGGCACCCTGTATGGCACGGCCAGCGGGGTGGGTACCGGCTCCTGCGGCACCGCTTTTAATCTGAAGCCTCCTCCGGCAGCCTGCACCTCCGCGCTATGCTCGTGGAACATGACTGTGATCCATTCCTTCCAGAGCACGGATGGATGCGATCCCTTTAGCAGCCTCATTTTTGACGAGGCCGGTAATCTGTACGGCACGACCGGCCGGGGTGCAGTCTACGAACTGAGCCCGTCCAATGGCGCCTGGACGGTCACAATTCTCCACTTCTTCAGCTATGGCGATGGAGCTTTCCCCGGCTATGGCCCGCTCATCTTCGATAAGGCGGGCAATCTCTATGGAACCACGTCCGCCGGCGGCGATTTGAACTGTGAGCCCGGACTGGGCTGCGGCGTGGTCTACCAGTTGACTCCGTCCGGCTCCTATTGGACCGACACCACCCTTTATGAGTTTCAAGATGGCAGCGACGGGGCATTTCCCTACGGCGGCGTAATTTTTGATGCCGCCGGCAATCTCTACAGCACAACAACGGAAGGCGGTTCAGGTAACGGCGGCACCGTCTTCGAGCTGACGCCCTTCAACGGCTACTGGAACTTTAACCTGCTTTACAGTCCTACCGGTGGAAATCAAAACGTGGGCGGTGCCTGGGGCACGCTGGTGATGGACGCTGCCGGCAACCTCTACGGCACCACAGCCAACGGTGGCATTTATGGAGAGGGCGCGGTCTTCAAACTCACGCCCTCCAACGGCGGTTGGACCTACACGTCGCTGCATGACTTTGTTTGCAGCACGGATGGGTGTGCACCCTACGACAGCGTCGTCTTCGACGCGAAGGGGAACCTTTACGGTACAGCCGCTGGTGGTGGCGCGTATTACCACGGTGTGGTCTGGGAGATCACGCCGTAAGGGAGGGGCCAGGGGCTAGGGGCTAGGGGTTCGTGGATAGGAGTGAGTTTGAGCTTCCCGCACTACCGGGACAGGTTACTTCAACATTCAAGCACAACCACAGAGGCACGTTGGCAAGATCGAACGAGATTTCTTGTCTCACAATTCCGCATTGCAGGACAGACGCAAATAAGCCCTGACCCCTGACCCCTAGCAACTGCCGTCAGATTCCGAGCCCCGTCACCCGCCATCCCGCGCCGTGCACTTTGTGACGAATGTTCAGCGTGATAAGCAGCGCGGTCATGGCCTCGACGATGCGCGCGTTCTCCAGCTTTCCGCCATCGATGGCACGCACGCCGGGAATTTTGGCGGCCAGCTCGGAGGCCACCTGGCGGGCGCTATCGTCGTCACTGCACACGATGACATCGCAATCCACCAGCTGATCGCCCTGAAGGACGGTAGACGACAGGCTGTGAAAGGCGGCTGCCACCGAGACGTTCTTGCCCACGAGCTCTGCTGCCTGTTCGGCGGCCGAGCCCTGCCACACGCCCAGCACACGTGTAGGGCGTCCGCCGACTGCGGCTGCGAGAGGGACGGTGGCGTCAATCAGGATGGTGCCCTGACGGAAGGAAGGTTTGAGCTGCTTCAGCAGATCGGCCTGTCCGGCAAACGGAACGGTAAGTACCACAATGTCACACATCTTCACCGCCGTAGCGTTGTCCGCACCCTCGACGCTGCCCAGAGGGCCGACTGCCTGGGCAATCTCGGCGGCTTTGGCGCGCGCACGATCAGGGTCACGGGAGCCGATCAGGATGGACTCGCCGGCGCGCGCCCAGCGCAGCGCCAGCCCGGAGCCCTCCGGACCTGTACCTCCGACGATGGCGATCATGCCACGCCGTCCGCAGCCAGAGGCTCTCCGGGGTCGGGCTGCATCGAGTAAATATATTTTGTGTACACCGTGTTGCGCTGAGCCGGAGTGCGTCCCAGTTCCACAATGCGCTCCTGAAATTCGGCGGTGGAGATGTACTGTCCCGCGGTGGCGCCCGCCAGCCGCGAGATGCTCTCCTCGAAGAGTGTGCCACCGTAGTCGTCGGCGCCGGCCAGCAGCATTAGTTGCGACACTTCCCTTCCCAGCTTCACCCACGAGACCTGGATGTGATCGATGGAGCCCGCCAGCAAGATACGGGAGAGCGCGTGCACCTTCAGGTGCTCCTCCAGGGTCGCGCCCGCGCGTGCCAGGCCCTGGGCGAAGAGCAACGTGTTGTCGTGGATGAAGCCAAGTGGAACGAACTCGGTGAAACCTCCAGTGTGCGATTGGATCTCGCGCAACAGCAGCAACTGGGCCACCCAGTGCTCGGGGGTCTCGCGATGGCCGTACATCATGGTCGACGTACTGCGGATGCCGCACTGGTGGGCGGCCTCGATGACCTCGCGCCATTGCGCCACGCTCAGCTTGTTGCGCGAGAGCACATGGCGCAGGCTGTCGTCGAGAATTTCGGCGGCGGTTCCAGGCAGAGTATCGAGGCCATTGTCCTTCAACATAAAAAGATAATCGCGTAACGGCAGGCCGGTCAGCTCCATCCCATAGACCATCTCCAAGGGCGAGAAGGCATGGGCGTGCATCCTGGGCGTGGCCGACTTTACGGCGCGCAGAATGTCGCGGTAATAAAACGGCGGCAGATCGCGGGGCAGGCCTCCCTGAATGCAGACCTCGGTGGCGCCCCATTGCTCGGCTTGACGCGACTTTTGCGCGACTTCGTCAAGGGAGAGAAAATAGGCGGTGGCGTCGCGCGCGCCCACACCGAAAGCGCAGAATTTGCAGCCCACGAAGCAAATGTTGGTGAAATTGATGTTGCGGGTGACGACATAGCTGATCACATCTCCTACCAGCCGGCGCCGTAGCTCGTTGGCCGCAACCACCAGCCCGAGGAGGTCGTCGCCAGTGCAGTGGGCGAACAGCAGGCACTCCTCCCGCGTGAGCACGCCGCCGTCGAGCGCGGTGAGGACCTTCTCCAGCGGCGCGCGTACTTGGGGGGAGACGCGTTGCTGCACGCCCTCCCATTCTGCGTTCTGAAGAATCTGCCGATTGGCCCAAGCGATGTTCTGCATGTTCTTACCGGAACAAGTCTTTTTCTGCCGGCCGCACTAACTGCCGCGCGCTGCCCTGGCCGCGCCGGTAGGGATACCCACGGATTATACAAGCCGGAACGCGCGAATCTTTGCCGCAAACCAGACCGGCGACGGAGGCCAACTCGTCGGCCACGGCCTCTTCCGTGGCGTGCATCCTGTAGCCGTAGGCATCGCGCCTGCCACGGTAGTCGTGAATCGCCTTCATGCCGGCGACGCCAATGGCAACGTCGCAAATGCCCTCGCGCCAGGGACGGCCAAAACTGTCGGCGATAATCACCGGAATATAGAGGCCGGTGCGTTGCTTCAATGTTCGATGAATTTTTGCCGCCGAGCGATCGGCGTCGGCAGGCAACAACACCGCGCTCTTGCCGCCATCGACATTGGAGACGTCCACACCGCTGTTGGCGCAAACCAGACCTTCACGGGTCTCGGTGATGAGAACGTGTTTCTTGCGCAGCACGCGTTTGGCCTGGCGCAGGGACAACTCAATGACGCGCGCATCGACGCCGTTCTTGCGAGCGAAGCTGCGGGCAGCCGCCGAGGGCTTGACTGAATCGAGCGCCACCGTCTGGCCCTCCGCCTTGGATACGATCTTATGTTTGACTACCAGGATGTCACCGGGGTGAAAGCGCAAACCGCCGAGGGCGAGCGCGTCCACAACCAGGTTGGCGACGGAATCGCCGGAGAAAACTTCGCGAATACCGAGCACGGGAATGGCGTGGAGTTCCCCGATGTTGATACCGGGCGGAGTTGGCATCAGACGGCAGCCTCCCAAGCGTTGTCCGTTTCGCCGACACCCCATGCCCGCAGCAGGCGTTGCGCGTTAGTGTTACCCTCGCGCTGCAACAGCAGTTCGAGTTCGTGCGGGTTGTCGATGTCGAGGCCGATGCCCGGCAGTTCGAGGATAACCAGTTCCCTGCCCGTCTGGCGCATGGCCTCGCAATGCGGCAGGAAGCTGTCATTGCCGAAACGCAGCGGGATGATCGACGCCGGCCGGCGCAGGATGCAGTTGCTGCCGCGACGATCGTAGGCTGGAACGAAAACAGCGCCTTCGGCAGGGGCGGCGTCGAGCACGCGATGCAGTTCGCCCGAGGTGATGAGCGGGATGTCGCCGGGGACGACGATTGTGGTGTCGTAGCCGCGCTGTTCGCACCAGGCGGTCGCCATCGCAATGGCGGCGGTCTCGCTTTCGTTGCGTGTGTCCTCGATGACACCGAAGCCGAACTCGCGCGCGAGTGCCTGGGCCTGGACATCGCCGGTGACCAGCGACACGTCGATGCGGCTTCGCACCTCCAGGGCGGCGGCCATCACGTCACGCAGCATGGCCTCGGCGAGTTGGGACCGTTGCGATTGGGTCAGGGCCTCGGCCAAACGTTGTTTCGCGGTCGAGAGATTTTTCACCGGGATGAGCAGAATTGCGGGCATGGTCGTCAGGCGCCGGCTCGCCGATTAACCGAGCAGGCATCCAGAGCAAAGCGCGCCAGGTCGCGCTTAGCGTCCATCGAATTCATGATGGTATCGGTGCACAAGACTCGCGGTCTATCGCCGGTCATGGCCGAAGCCGCGGCCTGGTCGGTGCGATCGGCGATGAGCACATCGAGAAAATCCTCGTAGGCTTGGGCGACTCCCGCAATCGTGCTGGGCCATCCCATCATTTTCATCAGGACGCCGGCTGGGCCGGAAACCGCCTCTCCGCCAACGATGGGGCTCACCGCGGCGACCAGCGCTTTGCCGTGGCGCAGCGCGTCGCGAATTCCCGGCACCGCCAAGATTGGCCCGATGCTGGTCACCGGATTACTGGGCGCGAAGAGGATGGTCTCCGCCGCTTCGATGGCGGCGATCACGCCGGGGGCGGCGCTGGCACGGTGCGCGCCCACGAAGCGTACCCTCTCCACTTTCACCTGATGGCGCTCGCGCACGAAATATTCCTGAAAGGTTAAAGCCCCCTTGGCAGTGTCGAGCATGGTGGAAACGCGGTCGTCCGACATGGGCAACACATGCGCGCAGATGCCAAGCTTGGCGGCGAGCTCGGCGGTCGCTTGGGTGAGCGACTTCCCCGCATGCAGCATGGCGGTGCGCGTGAGGTGCGTGGCCAAGTCAAGGTCACCGAGGCTGAACCACGACGGCTGTCCGAGTTGCCGCATACGTTCCAGGCAGCGGAAGCTGTCATTCTCTACTCCCCAGCCTCGGTCCGCGCTCAGCAGTCCCGCGAGTCCGTAGATCACCGAATCAACGTCGGGCGAGACATGCAGGCCCCACCACTCGATGTCATCACCAGTGTTGACGATGACGGTAAGATTTTCCGGCGCGACGACCTGCTGCAAACCTTGCACGAACTTTGTGCCACCGGTGCCGCCAGTGAATACGACGATCATCAGGCGGCCCTCGCGTAACCGTGTTCGTCCATGGCAGCATGCAGCCGTTCGGCCAGCAGTCCGCCGCGTGCTGCCACCGAAGACGTGAACTCGGGATAGACCGGCAGGCGCTGTTTCAGCGTCTGTCCCGCGGCCTCGGTGCGGCGCTGCAAGTCCAACAGATGCGGCCAGGGCGCCTCGGGATTGATGTAGTCGGGGGTGAGCGGAGAAACGCCACCCCAGTCGTTGATGCCCGCCTCCAGCAGGCGCTCGTAGCCGCGCTCGGTGAGATTGGGCGGCGCCTGAATGTTCATGTCGCGAAGCAGAAGACGCGCCACGGCAAGGGTCCGCAGCATGTCGCCGGTGCCGGGCTCGGACCATGCAGCCATGGGAATGGACGGCTTCGCCCGAAAGTTCTGAACGATGACTTCCTGGATATGCCCGTACGCTGTCATGCAGGCGCTTGATGGCTAACGAGCGAGGCGATGCGGTCGGTCATGGTTTCGCCGATGCCGATCAGGATTCCGGTGGTGAAAGGCACGCCCAGCCGGCCGGCATCCTCAATGGTCTTGAGGCGCAGCGCGGGCAGCTTGTCAGGGGTTTGCCCGGAGGGATGCGCCTGCGGCAGGTGCCCGCTTGTGCTCTCCAGCATGAGGCCGAGGCTGGGATTGGTCTCGCGCAGACGCTCGATCCAGTTGGCGCTGAGCAGGCCGGGATTGGAGTGCGGCAGCAAGCGGGTCTCGCGCAAGACTAGTTCGCACATGGCCTCCAGATAATGCAGCGTGCTGCGATAGCCAAGCTTGCGCAGAGTTTCGCGCATCTCGGGAAAGAGCGTCTCCGGCTTGTCGCCAAGCGAGAAGAGGGCCTCGGTGCAGCCCAGCTTTTCGCCCTGCTGCACGACCGAGAGCACTTCTTCGGGAGTCATGGTGTGCGCGCCGGGCTGGCCCGGGTCGCGGCGATAGGTGCAGTAGCCGCAGTAGTCGCGGCAGAGATTGGTGAGCGGGATGAAGACCTTGCGCGAGTAGGTGATGATGCCCGGGCGATAGCGCTCCTTCAAAGCGCGTGCGGTGCTTAGGAGTTCGGGCAGCAGATTGTCGTCGCAGGTCAACATTCGGACGGCGGTTTCGGCCGAGATGGCATGGCCCTCACGCATGTCGAACAAAGCGGCCGCAAGGAATGCGTTGTCCGCTGTTGCAGAGCGAGCTGTCATCTCGAGTGGCAAGAAAATGTCCGCTGGCGGCGCCATCGACCAAAGGCGAAGCGCGTTAGGGAAGAATATCGCAACAGAGCCGAGCGCCGCACGTGAGAGGGACAGGCTGAGCGAGCATCGTGTTCGCAGATAGGGATCCTTCTCAGGTAGCGGTCCTTCGACTCCTCGCTGCGCTCGTCGCGCAGGATGACAAGGCGAGAAGTTCCATTACGAAACGATAACTGAAAACTAGTAACTGAGAACTGAGAACTGACAACTGCGCTACGGCTCCTGGAGCACGGCGCATATTCGGTAGCGGCCGCGGAAATAGAGCAGGGGCGCGCCCTCACTGACGATGACTTCCCTCACCTCGCCGACGAAGATGGTGTGGTCGCCGGCCTCGTGAGCGCTCACGACAGCGCAATCCAGATTGCCGAGCGCATTTTGCAGCACCGGAGTGCCGCTTTTCAGCGGGCGGTAGGAGATGCCGAGGCGATATCCTGCATCCGGGTTGCGCTCTGGATCGGCAAAGAATTCCGATAGCGCATCCTGCTCTTCGCGCAGGATGCTGACGCCGAACTGGCGGCGCTCGTGAAGATGAAGGTAGGTCTCGGCCAGCTGATCGACGCAAACCAGCACCAGCGGAGGGCGCAACGATACCGAGCAGAAGGCGCTGGCGGTCATGCCGTGGATCTCGCCGGTGGCGGTTTCGACGGTGATGACGGTGACGCCGGTGGCGAAGCGTCCGAGAGCGGCGCGGAATTCGTCAGAAGTGACTAGGCCTGGCATGGAGATGGTGGACCAGAAGCCAATATACCTGAGCATGCGCCTGCGCTAAAGCTGCCAGTGCCGCCGGCGTCGGGGTTGCGGAAAGTAGCTTCATCGCGGTCTAACAGGCCGCTGGTGGTTATGGCTTGCGGATGGCCGCCGACAACCATCGCCACTCCTTACGGCTGCAACGCACGCCGATTTGCGATAGTCTTTCCAACCGGCGGGGCAGGTCGTGCCATCACAGAACAGTCGCCCGCATCAGGCACCAGGAGTCTCGCAGTGGCCATCAACTTCACCGGCGAGTTCGACACGCCTCGCAATCCGGAGCAAGTCTTTGACTTTCTCTCTGATCCCAAGAAGTTCGCCGGACTGTTTCCCGATTTCGAAGGCGTGACCTTCGAGGACGAGACACACTTTACCGTCAAGCTGCGAGTGTCCGTCGGCAACCTTAAGGGGAGCGCGGAAGTGGCGATGGAACTAGCCGAATCGGTGCCTGCGCAACGGGCGCTGTATAGGGGCACCGGCACCGCCGTGGGTAGCCAGATCGCGATGAGCGCTGGTTTCGACTTGTCTGCTCAGACAGCAGGCTCGCGAGTGGCATGGCAGGGCGAGGTCAACATATCGGGCAAACTGGCCTCTCTCGGCGGCATGCTGGAGCCGGTGGTAAAGAAGAACCTGCAGAGGTTGATCGCCAGTCTGCAATGGGCGCTGTATACGGCCTCGCCCCAAGCGGCATCGGAGGGTGTGGCCGGCGAGGCGGCGCCGGTTGCCGCTCTGGGGGCTCCCGGTGCAAACGTGGCAACGGAAGCGATGGCTTCGCAGCCGGCCGCCAGCCAATACTTGCAACCCCTGCCCACACCTGCCGGGCAATCGGCGCAGCCTAAGCCCGGTGAGGCCGAAGAGGAGCCATAGCTCCCTGGCCAGGCCATCTCAAGTTGCGACCGGATTCACGTTAATGCTTTGCCTCTGCCCGCAAGTTGGAGTAGAGTTTGGAGCGAGTTTTCGGATTCAGCACTGTCACAGCGCGATGTGACCTGGGTCATCGCCGGATCTTGTCCCAGGTTCTACCTTTACTTACTGATTGCCACTGCGATGGCTTTTGGTTTTGTAATCAAGGTTTGTTTTCTTTACCATAACGGCCCGTAAGTCCCCGGTGTGGCTTAAGCAAGAGTGGCGCCCAAGCAGCCACCGGCATCAAGGTTTCGATCACGCTAGGAGGCTTCTATGAATACGTTTCCCATCATGTTGGGAACGCTGTGTGTGTTCGCGCTGGGCTACCGCTACTACAGCGCGTTTATCGCTGCCAAGGTGCTGGTGCTCGACGACCGCCGCACCACGCCGGCACATATCTACGAAGATGGCCATAACTATGTACCTTCGCCGAAGTGGGTGCTATTCGGACATCACTTCGCTGCGATCGCAGGCGCCGGACCGCTGGTGGGACCTACTCTGGCCGCGCAATTCGGCTTCGCGCCCGGGTTCCTGTGGATCCTGATCGGCGCGGTGCTAGCGGGTTGCGTGCACGACTTCACCGTGCTGGCGGCCTCGGTTAGGCATAAGGGAAAATCGCTGGCCGACGTAGCGCGCACCGAAGTTGGGCATTTTGCCGGCCTGGTGACCATGGTCGCGCTTCTGTTCATCCTGCTGGTGACTCTGGCTGGACTCGGAGTGGTGGTGGTCAACGCTTTGGCCAACAGCCCCTGGGGCGTGTTCACCATCGGGTGGACGATTCCCATCGCGATCGGCATGGGCCTGTACATGTTCAAGAGCACTCCGGGCCAGATCAAGATTGCTGGGCCGAGCGCCGTGGGCGTGGTCCTGCTGGTAGGCGCGGTCATCGGCGGGCGCTGGTTTGCCGCCTCCAGTTTCGCGGGCGCCCTCACTTTCAATGCCCACCAGATCATCTACCTGATGGCGGCTTACGGATTCATCGCCTCGGTGCTGCCGGTGTGGTTCCTGCTGGAGCCCAGAGATTATCTCTCCACCTACATGAAGCTGGGAACGATTGCGCTGCTCGTGATTGGGGTTTTCATCGTTCATCCCAACATTCAGTTCCCGGCCGTAACCCAGTTCGTTCACGGAGGCGGACCGATCATCAAAGGCAAGCTGTTCCCGTTCCTGTTCGTCACCATTGCCTGCGGGGCCATTTCCGGTTTCCACGCGCTGGTGTCGTCGGGCACCACGCCCAAGATGCTCTGGAAGGAAACCGATGCACGCTTCATTGGCTACGGAGCCATGATGTGCGAAGGCCTGGTCGCGGTACTGGCGCTGATCGCCGCCTGCTCCATGTTTCCGGGCGATTACTTCGCCATCAATACCGCGCCTGCAGTCTTCGCCAAGCTGGGAATGCACACCGTGAACCTCGATATGTTCTCCGCCGAGGTGGGCGAGAAGCTGGCTGGCCGGACCGGTGGTGCGGTCTCGCTGGCCATCGGCATGGCGCAGATCTTCAAGGGACTGCCGGGCATGAAGACCCTGACCGGCTACTGGTATCACTACGCCATCATGTTCGAGGCGCTCTTCATTCTGACGACCGTGGATACAGGAACCCGCGTGGCGCGCTACGTTCTGCACGAACTGCTGGGCAAGGTCCATAAGCCCTTCACCAATACCGCGTGGTTGCCGGGAAACCTGATCACCTCCGCCCTCGTGGTGCTGTCCTGGGGATACCTTATCTATACCGGTAACATCTCCACGCTGTGGCCGTTGTTCGGCACCGGCAACCAGTTGCTGGCCACCATCGCGCTGGCGGTTGTGACCACGTTCCTGGTGAACATGGGCAAGGCGAAATATGCTTGGGTCACGGCGGTTCCCATGTGCTTTGTGGGAGTGACGACGCTGACTGCGGGCGTGCTTTCAATCCGGGACATCTATTTACCGCTTGCCCATGTGCCAGGCAAGCAGTTCACAGGCTACCTCGACACTTTGCTGATGGTGATCTTCGTGGTTGGAGTCATCATTGTGCTGATCGAGGCCGGGCGACGGTGCTGGCAGACGCTGCACGGAACGCCGATTCCGAAGGAAGCCTTCGGCGATCCCGAGATGCTTGAAGTGCAGATGGGCAACGTCTGAGCTTCCCATCGCGGGAATGCCTGGCGGCTCCGAGCTCGTTTGGTGGCTGCGCAGTCAGGCGCGATTGACGCTCCGATTGCGCAGCCCATACAATCTAGTTGGCGCCCGCAAGCGGGGGCTTTTCCGCAACGCAAATTGCTGCCCCCTCGTTCAACGGCAGGACAGCTGACTCTGGATCAGCATATCGGGGTTCGAATCCCTGGGGGGCAGCCAAATCTTTTCAAGCACTTCCAAGTCCTCCCTCTCTAGCTGTGTGTCCCGCGTTTGCGTCCTGTTTGCGGATTGTTGCGCACCTAGTTGGCTGTCAAAGCGATCCACTCACGCAATGTCGGCACCCGGGATCAAGTGCCCGTAGGTATCGACGGTAATCTGGATGGAGCTGTGGCCCATCTGCTCCTTCACATAAGTGAGGGACGCTCCGTCCTGAATCAGCAGCGACCCGAAGGTCCTCGGCTGTGATATCAGGGCGAGTGGAGAGGTTGGCAGAAACGTACACCAGTTTCAGCCGGGCGACGAGGTGTTTGAGGTAACGGTCCTGACTCGACAGGGGATTTCGAATTCAACCTCAAGTCCTCCGTCCACTGCGTTTTTGGCACTGACTCGGCCGCCGTGCAGGTGCGCGATACGGTTCACGATCGCCAGGCCCAATCCGACGCCCCCGGATTGGCGGTCGCGCGCATCTGCAATCCGATAGAAAGGCCGGAAGATGTTTTCCAGTTCAGACTCTGGAACGCCTGGGCCGTGATCGCGCACCGTAAGTACGGCCGACGTTGGCTCCGCAAAATTCCTAGTTTGCAGATGCACATCGACGGCCGTACTCGGCGCGGTGTAACGGATCGCATTGCGGATAATGTTTTCGATCGCGCTGCGCAGTAGGTCTCCATTGCCTTGCACATCGATCTGGTCATCGTTCGAAAATTGCACCTGGCAGTTGCGATCGTGCGACTCGAACTCTGCATCGGCCACGATATCTGCAACAAGCTCACCGAAATTAAGCGTTCTCATTTCCTCTGGGGCAGGAGAGGCGTCGAGGCGCGCGACTGTCAGTAAACGAGCCGTCATGTCGCTGAGCCGCTCGAAATCCTTCTCCATCTGGTCGAACGCGGGATCGTTTCCTTTGTGTTCGCGTGCAAGGTCGAGAGCGACAGTCAGACGGGCCAGTGGCGAACGCAGTTCGTGCGAAACATCGGAGATGAGTTGTCGCTGGCCGGTGATAAGCCCTTCAATGCGATCTCCCATGGAATTGAAGTCGCGAACCAGTTCCCCTAATTCGTCATGCCGGTTCTGTGTCCCCGCGACAGCCCGCGTGCTGAGGTTCCCAGCCGCCAACTGCCGCGAAGCTTCGCGTAATCTCAGGATCGGCGTCGTGAGGTAGCGAGTCAAGAGAAAACAAATACCGCCGCTACGGCCCAAAGTAGCTGGAGATGTCCAGAATCAGCTGCGTTAGGTCGGAGGCATACGCGTCTATCTTCCCTTGCGTCCCCGCCGGCACGATCGCCATGTTCGAGGTCACC
Source organism: uncultured Acidobacteriaceae bacterium (assembly GCA_963791975.1). Classification (GTDB taxonomy): domain Bacteria; phylum Acidobacteriota; class Terriglobia; order Terriglobales; family Acidobacteriaceae; genus Bog-257. Next base: position 1,312,000 of record CAWBUJ010000003.1, read on the forward strand.
GCCCCGTCCCATGCGTTTAGCGTCGAGACTACAGGCTGGCTACTGCCGTCGGGCCACAGTGCCAGGAAGCCCAGCGGGTCCAGGATTTATGTTGCCAACTACTACGACAAGTGGTCGCGTTCACCGCAACTGGGTCTGACCCGTAAGTACCATATCCAATTGCAACTGGAACTGTGTTGTTGGTGGCCCCGTCGATTACGGTGACTACGTTTTGAGCAAAGAGGCCCACGTAGATCTTGTTGCTCACCGAATTGACCGCGACGGCTTGGGGCAAGTATCCGCCTTGAACAGAATTCAGCCCGCAATTGGATTTCGGATCCCTGGTGTGTGTGAGCACTTATGACCAGACGTCAGATGCCACGTCGTCTACCCTCGTAGTAAGTGGAACACAGCCGGAAACAGCGCTTACCGGCGAGAAAGGTAAAAGGAACATGCCGTTACTCCAAGTTGTTATCGTACTAATCGTCGTTGGGGTGCTTCTGTGGATGGTAGATCGCTTCATCCCCATGGCAAGCTCCATCAAGTCAATATTGAATGCTGTGGTGACAATCGCCGTGGTATTGTGGCTGCTGAATATCTTTGGGCTGCTTCATTCTCTCTCCAGCATTCACATCGGCAAGCCATAACCAAGGCGGATAAGGTACCAGAAGGAACTCCAACCCCAGAGTGGGAAGATGTGTGCACGATGGCCGAATACAACCGGGACCCGGCAGGGGCCGCAACCGACCGTGGGAAACGCAATCAAAGCTAACTGCCGACCGTCCCTCCTTCGGATGCTGGCACTGGTGTTTGTAACCCTGATGGGTAGCGGCATTGTGTCCGCGTATTCCGTGCTGACCCACGAGGAGATCGTTGACTTGCTGTGGGCGGATCAGATCAAGCCGCTCATCCTCAAGCGCTATCCTGGCCTTTCGGAAGAGCAAATTAAGGAAGCGCATGCCTACGCTTATGGCGGGGCGGTTATACAGGACCTTGGCTACTATCCTTTCGGCAGCGTCGAATTCAGCAACCTGGTGCATTATGTTCGTACCGGCGACTTCGTTCGTGAGCTATTGGTGCAGAGCAAGGATGCCGATGAGTACGCTTTTTCGCTGGGTGCTCTGTCCCATTACGCATCGGACATCGCCGGCCATCCCGCAGTCAATCGGTCCGTCGCAATCGAGTATCCCAAACTGCGGGCGAGGTTCGGCACGTCAGTCCGGTATGCGCAGGACAAAGCCGCGCACCTCAAAACAGAATTCGGGTTCGACACCGTACAGGTGGCCCGCAATCGTTACGCCTCGCAGCAGTACCATGATTTCATCGGATTTCAAGTGTCCAAGTCCCTACTCGAGCGGGTCTTTCCCATCGTTTACGGATTGGAGTTGAAAAACGTGCTGCCTCGCGAAGACCTTGCGATAGGCTCGTATCGTTACTCCGTCAGCCGGCTGATCCCGGAAATGACGCAGGTCGCACTGCAAACTCACAAGAAAGACCTGATGCGCGAAGACCCCAATTTCGCCAAACAGAAGTTTCTGTACCGTCTTTCGCGCTCCGATTATGAAAAAGAGTGGGGAAGAGATTACGTGAAACCGGGCTTCGGCACGCGGGTCCTGTCAACGCTGCTGCGCTACATGCCGAAGATTGGCGCCTTCAAAGGTCTGGCGTTCAATAACCCGACGCCGCAGACCGAAGATTTGTACATCAAGAGCATCAACACCACCGTCGATCAATACCGGATCCTCCTCGAGGAAGTGCGGACCGACATGCTCGTGCTGCCCAACTGCGACCTTGACAGCGGAAATTCTACTCAGCTAGCCGAATACTCGCTCACGGACGAGACTTATGCCAAGCTGCTGGGTCAGTTGGCTAAAGGTAAGTTTGACCAGACGACGCCAGATCTGCGCGAAAACATTCTAGAGTTCTATTCCGGAGCCTCAGCATCGATCCAGACGAAGGACGCTGACGTTCGACCGGCTAGTGTGCTCGCATTGCTTGATCGGTTAAGAGCCACGACTCCGGTTCCGGCGGCCGAAGCCGTCCGTTAATCACCACGATTCATTCAGGATGGCAAAAGACTGCGGTTCGGTGGGTCTGCCTGCAATCTAACATCAACAGGAAGTGACCTCACACGGCGTTCCGTTACGATCCAGCCAGCTCAAGAGCGAGCGTACGCTGGCTTGGGCAAGCGCTATGCAGGAGTCCCCTGCACCATAGTAGATGTTAATGGTATCGTCGTCAGGACTTATCGTGTGTCCACACGGGAACACCACGTCGTGTACATCGCCTCCGCGCTCATAGTCGGTTTCTGGTCCGAAGATCCAGGAATCGCCTCGCAGCAAACAAACATCCGGTTTCTGAGTGTCGAAAAGAGCGAGGCCTACCCGGTATAAGGCACCCGAAGCCGTGTGCTTCACGCCGTGATACAGCACGAGCCAGCCTCTCTCAGTCTCGATGGGCGGCGACGACAGGCCGATCTTGTTTGCGTCCCACCACGCGCCCTTACGCGCCTCCATCATCACTCGGTGGCCACCCCAATGACGCAGATCGGGAGAGTAAGAAATCCAGATGTGAGCTCCTAGAGGGGTCATAGGGCGATGGATAAGTGCCCAAAGTCCGCCAATTCTGCACGGCAACAGGGCCGCATCCTTGTCGTCCGGAGACATGATGACACCGTATCTTTCGAAAATGCGAAAATCCTTGGTCAGCGCGAGAGAAACCCCAGGCCCACCTTTCGAGTACGACGTGTAGGCCACGGCAAACTGCTGCAGCTCTGGAACGTAAGTGATGCGTGGATCCTCAATACCCCAAAGCTCTTCCGGATATTCATCTGGATTTGGCATCAGAGTTGGGGTCGGATCGATCTTCCATCCGTCAACACCGTTCGCCGAACGCGCGGCGCAGAGGTGGGAGAGACCGCGGCGATCCTCCACCCGGCAAAGCAATAGCGTGGAGCCATCCGCAAGCAAGGTCGCTCCGGCGTTAAATACGCTATTGATCCGATAAGGCCAATCTTTACTGGTCAAAATCGGGTTGGCGGGATGCCGGTGAAGGAGAGTGTCGGTAGAGTCGATAGCGTCAATGGTCAAAGTCATAGGTGATCTCACAGCAACAAGCTGACATTGGGGTCTAAGAGCTCTGAAACTCCGCCGGTACCGAGCTGATTGCAAGCTCTGGAACTCGAGCGTCATGGAGTTGCCGGATCTCCAGAAGAGCCATCAAGAAAGACAGCGTTGACTCTGCTCCCTCGTTCTCGTTGGCCCGGTCAGGATGAAGACCGTCGCGGCAGCCGCCCGTGGTTGGGTCATATAAGGCGGTTTTCAGGTCGTTATCTCCAAGGAACCAATTGAACGCCGCCCAAGCCTCAGCGCGCCAACGCTCGTCACCGGTCGCGCGATAGGCTTCGAGACAGGCAGACACGGTTGCACTGGCCTCTACCGGCTGCTGGTCGAAACGAGCTTTCTCGCCCTCCTTGCGGTAGAAACCATGCGAGCCAATGGGGACAAAGTGGCCGTTCATGGCGCAGCATTGTTGCGTCGTAAGCCAGTCCAGTGACTCGAGGCCAATCGCGAGCAACCCTTCGTCCGGTGTGCGCAAGCCTGCCAGCAATAACGCCTGAGACAAACGCGCGTTGGAATAGGCCAAACCATCCTCGAACCAGTTCCAGCCCGGTGTGCGGGTGATTTTATAGATTTTCAGCAACCTGTCAGCGAGCATGTCTCGCTGTCTCTGTGCGGACCGGTCTCCTGGAAAGCGGTCAAGGTATTCCTGGATTCCAAGTAAGGAAAACGCCCATGCCCGGGGGCTTGTAAAAGACAGCACCGCCGGGAGGGCAAGTTCAAAGAGACGCCCGGCGAGACCCCTTAGACCTTCATCAACCGTCTGATTGACGGCCGTTCCCAAAGACCACAAAGCCCGGCCGTGACTGTCTTCCGATCCCTGAGCTTCCTGCCATTGACGCTCATAACTCAGAAAATTGCGGAACCTCCCATTGGCGGAGTTAAAGGCAAGCCAGAGAAAAGCCAGGTATCGCGAAGCCAATTTCTTCGCCTCGGCTCCACCATCGGCTGCCAGTTGCTTCACCCGAATCGACACAATAAGAGCGCGGGCATTGTCGTCCGTGGCGTAACCCTCGTGATGATTCGGAACGGCGAACACCGCATGCTGTAACATTCCCGTCTCGTCAGTCATTCGACTGAGATGATCCAGCTTCACCGGCGGCAAACTGTGGATATGACCTGCTCCCACGGCGTTTGGGCTGACCAGGCGAGGGTTCCACATGCGCTCCGCTCTGGCTCTCTGGAAGCTTCGCATGTAGTCTTGGGCCACGCTTTTCCAAACCATGTTGCGTGAGTATAAGTAGGCACGTTTACGCATAGCATGCCGTTCAGCCTCATTTTCCAGGAGTTTAATCGTCTGTTCTGCAATTGCTTCCTGGTCGTTGAACGGCACCAGAACGCCACGGCGCTGATCGAGCAGCTCCAGCGCATGCCAATAGGGCGTCGAGATGACTGCTTTCCCCGCACCCAGGGCGTAGGCCAGCGTTCCAGAAACGACCTGTGCCTCATTCCTATAGGGTGTGATGTAGATGTCGGCTGAGCCGATGAATTCCATCATCTCCTCAGGGCTGACAAACCGATTGTGAAATATGACGTTCTTCTCAACTCCCAGGTCCTTAGCCAGCAGCTGCAGAGACTCCCGGTATTTATCGCCCTCGCGCCGCCTGATGTGAGGATGAGTCGCGCCAGCGATGATATACGTAACATTGCTGTTATGAGCCAGAATGCGCGGCAGGGCCTGGATGACGGTTTCCACTCCCTTGTTGGGCGAGAGCAAGCCGAAGGTCAGCAATACAGATTTGCCGCCGACGCCGAACCGATCCTTGTAAAAGTTCGGATCCACAAACGCCAGATTTGGAACTCCATGTGGGATGACGTCGATCTTTGCTGCTGGAACCCGGTAGACCTCTTGGAGAAACTGCGAAGAATGCTGGCTCATGACAATAAGACGGTCGGAGAGATCTGCGATTTCCAGCATCACGCGACGTTGGTCGGGACTCGGTTCACGCAGCACCGTATGAAGGGTGGTTACGATCGGCATGCGGAGATTCCGTAGCAGCTCCAGGACGTGGCTCCCGGCTGGCCCGCCAAAAATCCCGTATTCGTGCTGCACGCATACCAGATCCACATTGGTGAAATTGAGGAACTCGGCTGCACGTTGGTAGGACGACAGCTCTTCTTCGGTGAGCTCGAACCGAACGCGCTCCGGGTAGCTGTATTCGGACTCCGGATCATTCACCGGAAGCGCAAATAACCTTTCAGTCCCGTACTCGGTCGAAACTGCATCGCACAAGTCGGTGGTGAAAGTGGCTATGCCACACTGCCGCGGAAGATAGTTCCCGATGACAGCGATTCGGCTGGGAAGAGAAAGATTGACCGCTGTGTCGAACGGTTTCGCTGACTTGATCTCAGACGCATGCGGTAGCGGGCCTGCGAGCCCCAACGGTTTCCTGAATGGCAGTGTTTTCAGCAACGACATGGGGTCCCTTGTCTGTTCACCAGACCGGGAGTTTGGTGAACACTCGCGGCACTGTCCAGCTCGTCCTCCCCGAGAGCACTTCGCCCGACAATGCCGCGACTTTCAAACGACGGTGTTCCGCACTTGGCAGCACACCGGCAAGTCCTGGCTACTTGCTTTCGGCAGTTTCGTGCTGGTTCGCTTTGCTAACAGCAGTCTTTACCGCAGCGATAAACGGGTCAGCGCCCGCCGGGACGTGCACATTGCCTGACAGGGTCTTATGGAAGGAGACGTTCTTGCCGTAGAACGCAACCGTGGAGTCATTGTCCTGCTGGATCTTGGCGCCATCGACTGCAACTCCAGCAAACAGGCCTTTGGTGCGCGAGTAGCTCAAGGCCTCCGTGTTCATCTTCCAGTCGGTGCCAGCCGAGGCATGTCGTCCAACCGGACCCGCGGTGGCTGAGGCCTCGCCGCTCAGTTCAAACTTACTCGAGAGCAGCCCCTGCACACCCTTGTCATTCATGAACAAGATGACGAGATCGACTGACTGACCGCCAGCCTGGAAGCCAAAATTGCCTCCGCCAATCGAAATGAATGCTGGCGCACTCCAACCGTGGGCAGTGCGGCAGGTGACTACACCGCGTCCATGCTCTCCGCCGACGATGAATGCGCCTTTCGCCATGTCCGGCACCACAGCGATACACTTGGCTCCGTTCAGCACTTCCTCCGGGATGCCCTTGTCGGGCGCAGCCATGATCTCGTTCATGACCTGGCCGGCCGCTTGTAGGCGCGCATTGGTATCTTGTTGCGCCGGACCGGCGAACGCGAAGGGGGCGAAGGACAACGTTAACAGAGCAATTGCATATTTCTTCATAAAACACTTCCTTTTATTCCACGCTTGCGTGGACGAAACTTGTTAGGGGCGATATCCGCGGCAAACACATCAGACCGCTCGACGCCCACTGATCACGTTGAAGATCAAGACCACTACGGCAATGACCAGCAGGAGGTGGATCAGGGCCCCTCCTACGTGGAAGCTGAAGCCGAGTAGCCACAGAATCAAGAGAATTACGAAAATCGTCCAGAGCATATGTGCCTCCTGGGCATGTTGTGAGGGTGGACTCGATCGTTTGTGCGATAAAAGCGGTCCTGTTACGCGCAGCCGAGTTCGCTGGCCAAACCCTTGTTTCGCTTTGAGCAAGCGGGGCTCAGGGGCATCGAAAGTTCATCGGAACATTCGCTATATCCGGCCAAGCAACAGCAGAATAACCACCACGACGAGGACCAAACCCAATCCGCCGCTGGGGACGTAACCCCAGGAACGGCTGTGATTCCATGTCGGGAGAGCGCCCACCAGAAACAACACCAGCAGAACAATCAAGATAGTTCCAAGCATACTTTTCTCCTTATCTCTTACGCATCCAGGGCGGGCCTAATGCGAGTTCCGTGAACGGATTTGCAAGCGTTCGCGGCGATTAAGCTCGCGATCGTGGTCAACAGATTGTGGGGGTGTTGCCCTTTCGGGTAAAACCGGTCAGCGATGAACGCAGCCGGCACCGCTTCTCCCTGGTAGTCGCCACTCATCGCGACGATCGAAATCGACGGATACCTGCTACGAACGTGCGAGATCAACTCAATTCCCGACATCTGCGGCATGTTGAGATCGGTGACGATCACATCAGGTACCCTGCTGTTCAATTGCGACACCGCACTGACACCACTGTCAGCCACGGCCACGTCATATCCGACGGATACCAATAACATCTCCAGGGTTTCGCGGATGCTGGGTTCGTCGTCCACCACAAGAATCTGGAGTTTCGAGCGATTCGGCACATGCCCGCCTTACGGTGAGATCGAGAAGAAACCTCACCTGACCAACTTTCTCATCCCCGACTCCTCCAGGTCTGAGCAATAATGACCACTCCTTCGGGAGAATGCTTTCCCGAGCGTGAGAGTCAGGCTGCTGGTTGGAGCTTTGGAGGTACGGGCCACCAACAAGAATGGCTGAACGAGGCTGGCAGAAGGCGGCGTGGGCGCACTTCCGTTCAACGCCAGGAGTTTGGGACTGCCGTCCAGCGCTGAAAAGTCGGTAAGTAGCGGCGTTTGTGGCACACGATGCACCGTCCCGGACACAGGAAAAGGCGAGGCAGGACTACTCTTTCAAGCCATCCCTCGGGAGGCGTAGCCCGGAACTGGTCTCCCTTACATACACCGCAATGGGCTGACAATAAGCTCATTCAATAACCAAGAGCAATGTTGTTCTTGCAACGAACAACCAGGGTGGCTTTATTTTTGTCGAGCTAACCGCGCACGACCATCTGAGTAGTTGACCGTATTCATCGAGCGGTCGCCTTTGCTTCCACCCCGAGAGAACCCTCCTCGGCCGAGGTCAGTGCGGCATGGTCACAAGGCAAGTAGCCACTGAGGCATGCGGTAAAGTTGCGATAATGATCGGCAACAACGACTGCGCTCAATTCCGTCGTCGATAGTTGGGAGCGGTCACACGTCGGCCAACCGTCCCAGCATTCAGAAACGTTGCGCCGGTGCTTCGCCATCACGACCTCGCTCAGTTCGGATGGACTCAGTTTCGATGAGTTGCAGGAAGGCCATCCGTTCCAACAAGCAGAGATATTTCTCTGGTTCTCAGCCAGGGCAACGCCGGCAGCTTCGGACGCGGTCAGTTTTGCATAATCGCACGATAGCCCGCTCCAACAATTGGAAACGAGGTTCTGGTGCACAGCTATCAGCACTTCGGCCAGTTCCGGCGTGCTGAGCGCGGAGCGATCGCAGGAAGCCGATGCGCTTTTGCAGTCAGAGATGTCTTGCGCGTGCTTGGCCGCGGTCACCTCGTTCTTGTCGGCTTGGGTCAGAGCGGAGCGATCGCAGGAGTCCCAGCCATTCTTGCACGCATACAGGTTCTGTTCATGGTCGGGGGCCTGTGCAGACATGAGCCCTGCATAGGAGATCAGAGACACCATCAGAGAGAACCAGGCCACGCGTGAGATAACCGTCATAACTTTTCACCCATTGAGCGCGACGGATTCAAGTCGCGCACATTTCCGGACACAATTATCGGCCGGACGAGATGGGGAAAGCTGAGCAACTCTGCTCAGTGAGCAATCCTGCTCAGACCAGCACGATCCCGGGGCTGTAGCATCCAAACTGTGGTCGCTCTGAAGGAGACGTTTGATGTGTGTCTCCTGTCGGGCCCGACGAAGGAGCAAGATTCCATGCCAAACCAAATCCAAGCCGGCACCATTATGGTTCGTCAATCGGCGAGCATGCGGCCGCTCGGGATAGAAAGCGAGCCTTACTCTGGAAGTTGGCGCTCGTTAGGGGCTCGCGAAAGCTCGGGCCTCGATCGCAAAGTGCGGGCTGCCGGATGGAATCTGTTTTTCATGGCTAACGAGCTGCGAGCCGTGGTGCCCGTCTGGGGCGGGCAGAACGCATTGCGCGGGGGAGTTAAGCGGTTACTGGCTCAAGCTCGGAAGCAACATTTCAATTGCCTCGAAGTGAGCCATATATTCAAGAAACACTTCTTCGGCATTCCATATCTGTCCATAGCCGCACACTCCCGCCACATTCAGGATGGGTGTCAGATTCAGTCGATCGAGCAGCGTGCCCAGGACGGTGTGCGCGATGCACCGAGAGCCAACGAATAAGCTGCACTAACTCAAGGAGAACTTGATGAATTGGGAACAGGTCGAAAGCAAATGGGAGCAATTAACCGCTTCTGCCAAAGAAAACTGGGCCAAGGTCACTGATGATGAGCTCCACCAAATAGCCGGCCAACGCGAGCAACTCGCAGCGAAGATCCAGGAAACCTACGGAATCACCAGGCGAGAAGCCGAAAAGCAAGTATGGGACTGGGGTAAGAGCGTGGAGCGGACCCGGAAGAAAATTGCGTAGGTGGCTCTGCATCCCCTTGAATACAGCCGCTTGTTCCCAGAGGCAAATGGTCTAGATATGGAAATCCGCGATCTCACCGCGCTTCAAACCTTGTCCGTGCCGTGTCCGACGTGTGCTGCTGCACCGCGAGAACGCTGCTGCGAGATTTCTAACGGTATCTTTCGGCAGGATCCACATTTCGGCCGCTTGTTGTCTGCCGCAGGACAAGAGGCTTCATCGCGTCAACACAAGCCAGCTACCAACAGGCTTCCCGACTTCAATCTGCGTTAGGCTACGGCACACCCAGCGAGACACCCCGAACCCTCGGCTGGTCGCATTGGCAGGAATTTTCGCCAGCCCTCACGCACCTTCGGACTGGTCTTCTCTCATGTCGGAGCTGCTGTCCTGAACGAACAACTCGCCTCGTGCCACTCGGCGCATCGCATCCACGAGAGCGCGCCCATCCATCGAACGATAGACAACCCCCTGTGCTTGCAACCAACGCACATAGGCGGTCCGATCGTTGTCCTCGGCAAGCAGCAGCAGCGCAGTCCGGTTCCGCTTCAAAACCGGCTCGATCCTGGGAAACGCCGACAAGAAACTCGTCGACAAGAGCAGCACCTTAGGCGTGATCGTCTCCAGCGCTATCAGCAACTGCTCGGCAGAACTTGGCTGGACTACTAGGTGAACGTCGTGGATGCCAGCCAGTATCTCCTCCATCCCAACACGAAAAAGCTCCTGATGGTCAGCGATGATGACGTCGATCATGACTGCTCCTCCCATCCCACCGACTGCGTGATTGGGTTCCGAGCCTCAGGGTAGTCTTGCTGACTTCGAAGGAACTGGTCAAAATTGCTCACCATACCACGTTAGTGGGGCGCTAAGTCGCTTCAAGGAATGGCGGTTATCCGTGGCAATTATTCCTGCATGAGGAAGGTGAGCAGCTCCCGGTGCACCCGCAAGCTGCCGTTGTAATCGATCAGGCCCATCTTGCGAAACCGGTTCATGAAGAAGCTTACCCTCGACCGGGTGGTGCCAACCATCTCCGCCAGGGTGCCCTGGCTCACCTTCAGGATGGCAGGATATGGCTTGGATTGGGTCCCAAAGTTCGCAAGCAACAGGAGCGTTCGTGCCAGGCGCTTCTCGCTGGAGTTGAAGAGTTGGTCGAGGAAGTCTTCTTCGATTCGGACAACGCGAGAGAGCAGATGCGCAATCAATAGCCTTGCGAAGACAGGGTCGTCGTGGATGATACGAACGATGACCGCCTTTTCCACTCGCAGAATTGTGGACAGGTGCACTGCTGTTGCGCTGGACATCCGCAACGACGGCGCTCCTAAACAGCCTTCACCGAAGAAGTCGCCTTGCTGGAAAATAGCGATGACGGCCTTCTTGCCGCGTTTGGATAGGACCGTCATCTTCACATTGCCAGCCTCGACATAGAACATCGCATCGGCTGCATCGCCCTGAGAAAAAATAGGCTGTTTGTCCCGGTACTCCCGGCTGGTCCTCCGGCTACCTATCCTCTTGAGAAACATGGCGGACTTAAAAATTAGCGCGCGTTTGCCTGGCATTAGCGTCTCCCAACAATTTGATCTACGCCGCTGTGACCCCGGCCCAAGTCGTCAGTTCGTGGCGCATGAATCCGGCGCTCGAGGCGCGACCTCTTTCAATATCGAGGCCCTTCGCGGGGATGCTCCCTCCGGACATGCTCGCAACTCCTCATCCACGCGGCTCCCTTCGACAAGCCGATCCTAGCGGTTGACAACTGGCAAAGCTGGTCAAAAACGCTCAATCGGCGCCACCAGTTAGCGGAACTGGCCTCGTCCGACGGCGGGGATGTTACGTGCCGATCCACGGGGAACGCGGTTTTCTACGCACAAACCCCGCGGCTCCAGCAGCTTGAGGACACGAACGACTCGCGGATGAAACTTTCCTTGCTCACCAATGCCTGGAATGATCCGGCCAGCCCATGGGATGCGTTGGCCATAACGCCGCACATCGTGGCCTGGATCAGCCGTAGGTTCATGCACCTTGTTGCGGGTGACATCTGTAAGCCATTCCCTCGGAGTGTTGGCGGTAAAGTGGTTCGCTTTAACCTGCGGCGGATCTATCTTTGCGTGCTGCCACAGCATCAAAGACTCGTTGTTCTTGGTGAGCGAGAGATGATAGCCGATGTCAAGTGAGCTGGGCTTCAGCAGTGACGGAGTTGGTCCTTGGTTTGGTGCAAATGGCAACAATAAGGTTTGGTTGGCTGGATGGAGAAGTATTTTGGCTTCTGGAACCGCTGCGAGCCGCGCAGCAAGACTTGACAACTGGATTGGAGAATTGCCTGCAGAAGTCTCTTCTTGCGTCCATGATAAGCGCGCGGAAAACACCAAGAGCGTGAGCGGCGCAATAGGGAGGAGAAGCAACCGAGAGAGTCTCTGGCGAACCATCGGAACCACCTACTTGAAGGTTCTAGCGTGAAAATCCTTCGACAACCCGAGCCTACCGCTTAAGAAAGAGGGGGGCTGTACAGAATTGCTCAATCGGCTGACATTTCCGATTTGGAAGGAACTGTTCAATATTGAGCAGCCAGCGCATCTCCCTGGTTTATTGAAGAGGTATAATGTCCGCATGGAGGCGCAGCCTCTCGGAGGTGTAAAGTGAGCACCAGGGGCATTCCAGGTCGCAAAGGTCCTCCTCGTGCCCATCGCATCCCATGGGTCGATTCGGCACGATCCGCAAAACCCGGCACTGGCGAAGTTGCAGAAACCTCCCGGCTTAAGACGCCCAAGCCACAACCAAAAAATGGCGAGACGGTTTTCGATGCTGAGGCCTTTCTCGCGAGAGCTGGGCTGGGGAGAAAAATTCTTCGCCTGAAAAACAATCAGACGGCCTACGCGCAGGGCGATCCCGCCGACACGATTTTCTACGTGCAGAAGGGCCGGCTAAAAGTAACTGTCACCTCCGCGAACGGAAAAGAAGCGACGATTGCCCTGGTGGGCGCCGGGGAGTTTCTGGGGGAGAACTGCATGCTTTCGGTTCACCCTGTTCGCCTCGCAACTGCTACCGCGATGACCGAGTGTGCGATGCTCAGGATTAATAAGACAGAAATGGTCCGTGCACTTAATCAAGAACACGCATTTTCGAATGTGTTCGTTTCCTTCCTTCTCAGACGCAACGCCCGCATGCAGGCGGACCTGGTTGATCAGCTTTTCAATTCCAGCGAAAAACGGTTGGCGAGAATTCTGTTACTGCTCGCGCAGTTCGGCAAGGAAAGCAAACCGGAAACTGTGGTTCATAAGATCAGCCAGGAGACATTGGCCGAAATGATTGGCACCACCCGGTCCCGAGTGAGTTTTTTCATGAACCGCTTCAGGAAACTGGGCTTCATCGAATACAACGGCGAGATCCGTGTCCACAACTCCCTCCTCAACATCTTTCTGCAGGAAGGAACGTAAGGGACAGGACGCGGCCTTTCATGATGCGTTTTCTTCAAGCCGGGCACTCCTTGCTATCGTGAGCCTTGATCAGGGGATACGCGGCAGGCGCTCCCGCGAAGGGTATACCTAGCGTGTTCGAACTGCCCAACCGAGCATCAAGAGACCGCTGGCTGCGATCCAGCTTCCGGCGACGCGCACGGCAATTCGAGCCCAGTGCGCACGCAGCCGAACGACAAATGCCGCAGCGAGGGCGATCAGGACAAACACAGCGAACACCAACCCGAGAAGCGCTACCGCGGCAGTCTCAAGCTGCCCCATGCCGATTCCATTCAAGTATCCGTGGTAGATGCCCAGTAGAGCCGCAAGAGCGGTAGTTACGCGCAATGAAACTTTCGCGTCGGCGGCCAGCAATCCTCCAAGTAAGAGAAACCAAGCCGCTGCCACGAAGGGATGGGGCTTCGCGGTTACAGCGCTCAGTCCGGCGAGACCGCCGAGCAACCATGCAACGGGAAGAGTGAACAGCGCCCGTCGCCCGTAACTAGCGCCGCGCAGTCCAGTCAGTAGCGCCAGGGCGAGCACCGGAACGATATCTTCGGGGCTCATGAGGAAGTGAATCAGTCCGTCGTAGAACGGCCCCATGCCGGTGGTGTTGAGGTGGGCCTCGGCGGGGAGTGCGCACATAACCAATGTGAAAAGAACAAAGGCGTACAAGGGCAAACGAGATTGGGTGGCATCTTTCATGCGAACGCCTTCCACATGAAGAACGTGCCCCCGACAGCGACCAATGCTCCGGCAACTCGCAGCAACTTCTGCCCCCACGCCCATCGGTGAACGGTGCCGATGCCGATCCCTAATGCGTGCAGACATCCTGTCGCGATGACAAACCCAATGCTGTAAAGCATCGCGCTCTGCCCGGGTGGCAACTCTGTTCCGTGAGCATATCCATGGAATATTGCAAAGAAGCCGACCAGCGCCGCAGCGAAGCCGAGCGGCGGGCGGATTTCAAACAGGATGGCCGCTCCGAGCAAGATTGCCGAAAGAGCGATTCCGTATTCGGTCCCTGGGAGTGGCACGCCCATCAAGCCAAGCATTCCACCCATCGCCATTACCATGGGAAAAGCGACCGGTAACAGCCACATCGCCGGACTGCCGAGCTGAGCACCCCACAATCCGACGGCAACCATTGCCAACACGTGATCCAGCCCAGAGATCGGATGGAGAAAGCCGGTTAGAAAGCCAACGGCCGCACCCTTCTGCGGATGCGCGAACGCCGACTGCGTCGACAAAAGCACCAGCAGCAAGACCCCAAGCCGTCGAGCAGCGATCGTCCGTTCCCACGTGAACGAAACCGGTCGGAGATGAGCACTTCGTGGCGTTCTCATCGCGCACCCCCCAAGAGCAATAGCACTCGCTGCACCGTCCAGAACGCCCCGAGAGAACCAACCGTGTATCCGGGAAGTGCTTCCACCCAACGCGGCCAACGGACTTCGAGTATGCGGAAGGACCGCTCCAGCGCCAGAACCAGCGCGATGAAACCGAGCTGGCCGAGTTCCACACCAACGTTGAAACTGACGAGAGCCAATGGCAGTTCATGTCGCGGCAGTCCGGCGCTGGTGAGCGCGCTGGCGAAGCCGAAGCCGTGGAGCAGCCCGAAGGCAAAAGCAACGACCCAGGGATGACGAATCGTGAAGCTGGTCTCGCCGCGCCATGAGCGAACGATCTCGGGCCCGAGAAACAGGATGCTTAACGCGATCGCGGCGTTCAGCGGAAGAACCGGAACCTCGGCATAGCCGAGAGTTGCAATCGCCAGCGTGATGCTGTGGGCTACAGTAAACGCAGTCACGGTCTTCAGGAGCATCCAGCGATCTTTAACGATCAGCAGGAGCCCAAGCACGAATAGCATGTGGTCGGCACCGAACAAGATGTGGCGGATGCCCTGCTCGATGTACGTGCCGGCAACTCCCACCCAACTCTGGGAGGCGGCAATCTCGACCCAGGGCTGCGACGGATGGATGATGGAGGTCCACTTTCTGCCGTCGAGCATTTCGACACGGATTAAGACGTCGGTGATGGTGAATTGCAGTCCAGGGAACTCGATGCGCTTGCCCGCCAGACCGCTTGGCCCGGCGTCAATCCAGCGGCGCTCTACGAAAGAGTCCGCCAGTTCCTGTACGTTGGGCTCTCGCAAATTCTTCACATCGTTTGGGAGCTCGAGCGCTACTGGTAGGCGCATGCCCGCGAGTACGGGTGTACGCCACAGGACACTGAATTGATTGGGCGCGGTTTCCTTAATCTCAAGGTAGGCCGGGCGCGCCTCATGGGCCGAGGCCCCGGAAACGGCGAGCAGCAAACAGGCCGCGAGCCAGGTGAAGCGGGTACGGAAGCGCCTCACTGGGGCCCCTCACCGGATTGAGTTGGAACTTGTGTCTTTGGGGGAGGAACCCGGGCCTGAGCGGCTTCTTTGTCAGACGGAGCCGGCAGCAGCACAGCGTACTTGGCCCGCATCTCCGCGTAAGCCTTCTGCCAGGCTTGTCGCTTCTGATCGGCGAGCCAGGCGGTCTTCACCTCCGGCTCCATCTCCTCGAAGGCCGGGATGCGTCCGGGGATGACGGTGTCGAGGTATACGAGGTGCCAACCATATCCCGATTCAATCGGTCCCTGCCACGAGCCGGGTTTGAGCTTCTCGAGGGCAACCGCGAATTGGGGACCGAACTCCTTGGCGATCGCCTCAGGAGCCCGGTCGCCGTAGTAGTCCTGGAACATAAACTGGTCGCCCAACGAGGCGGCGAGTTTGGAGTCCTCGGGCTGAGCGGCAATTTTGGCCAATGCCTTAGCGGCGTCGTCGTGAGCGTTCTTTCCGCGCTTGTCCGGGGAAAAGTAAAGATGGCGGAAGCTATAGCGGCTAGGCAGAGCGAACTTGTTGCTGTTTTTATCGAACCAAGCTTTGAGCTCCGCAGTGGATGGCTCGTGAGCAGCTGCCACGTCTTCGGCGAGAAACTGCATCTTCTGCGCCATGCGGCGCTTCACGATGGTGTCGTCCTTGTCGAGGCCCATGGCAAGCGCCTCGCGATAGAGAACTTCCTCGCGGACCTTGTCTTCCACCATGGCCTGAAACTCGGCAGGAGTGGGCTGGCGATGCCATTGGGAAACGAAGTATATGTCCATCTGGCGCAGCTCGTCGAGGCTGAGAACGATTTGCTTCGACGACTCGATTCCCCAGCGGCCACGATGCATGTAGCCGTAGACACCGAATAGGGCGACACCCAGCAGCAGGAAGTGCAGCAGGGGTTCGTGCAGCCAGTGTCTTAGCGTGCGAAGAAACGACTGGCGCGGCTCGGACGACTCGGTCGCGCGCTCCGCTTCAGCAACGGCTGACACTTCATTCACCAACAGTCTCCAACCTGGGAACAGCAACTCATCAATTCAGTACTTACGCTACCAGGGTCTTTTCTTTTTTGAACCGCGCGCCGACGAGAAGAACGACGAGGGCCGCATGCACCACAACCGCAGGCCACAAGAGCAAACCAGCCATTTCTCCGCGGACTCCGATGTAACCAAGGTACAGCATGGCGAGCTGCTGTAACTCAGCATTCCGTTCAGTGGCTGGAGCGCGGAGTCGCTCGGCCAGCAGCAGACGCCCAAGCCGATCAGGGCGATACCAGAGATGCGACTCATGATGAAGCCGGCGCCACTGATCTCTACGCCAAAAAGTAAGCGAACCACGATCGACGGCCAGGCGATCAGAAGGAGTCCTGTACCCGCTTCCGCCACTGCCGAGCATGCCAGGACGTTTTTCCTCATCGCACTTTCCCGAATCGGTGCAGCTCTCTAGCCGCCGATCCTTTCCTACTTCTTGCTCTACATCACCTGCTGTACCTTGGTCTCGAACTTCTCCATCGCCGCGTTCCCCATCTTCTCGATCAGTTCCCGCCGCTTCTCTTCGCGAAGGGCCTGGAACTTCTTCTGCTGCTGCTGATCCAGGAGAGGCATGATTTTGGCGTCGATAGCGCTGCCAATTTGTTTCAATTGCTCCACCTTCTCCATCGGCTTGAGCGAGGTGTTCTTCTTCAGCGCCCCCAGTTGCTTTACCTCGTCCTGCAGGAAAGGGAGAATTTGCTGTCTCTGCTGTTCGTTCAGCCCCAGTTCGATCGAAAAGGTGTTGAGCGTAGCGGTCAGCGGATTGAGCACGAACTGCGGGCTCGGAACGATCTCGTAGTTGGCATAGCCAAATTCGTTGCTGCGCGCGCCGTAATAGGTGTCGCCCAGCTTGTAGATGGTGACCGCGAAGGGGTCCTGGGAAATCGTTGTCACCACTTTGCCGCCTTCAATCTTGTACGGGGTGGTGGTTCCCTGGTAACCGTCGCGGACTGGGTTGCCAACCCAGCTGGGAGTCGTTACGCTCTTGCCGATATGCCAGACGTTGCTCTGGCCTTCGGCAGTGTAGGCGATGCTGAACTGATCACCGGTCGCGTTGTTGCGCACCCAGAAGGCCTTGCCCACGATCAGCGCCTTCAGTTGAGCATCGCCCAACTGGGTTGCGCCCTTGGCCTTGAGGTCGGTCACCGTCATGCCGGCGGGCGCATTTTTGCGCGCCTCGGCGCTCGGGGTGTACCAGATGGGCGAAGACCAGGCGCGTTCCTGTCCGGTGAGCGGAACCACGTCCGGCGGGGTCAAGCCAGCCTTGACTGCCTGGATGAGGGTCCAGCGCGGCGTGGGGATTTCCAGCACGCGAGCGTAGTAGAACGCATGCAGGCTGGCATCGAACTCGGGATCGGTCCACACCGTCTTCAATTCCACCGAGCCAACGTCGTTGGTGTAGGTAGCTTTCTCCAGGTCCACGGTGCTCTTAATCGCGGGAACCCGGCCCGACCACTTGTCAGGCTTGCGGTCGCCGGACCAGGCGACGTCGAAGATCTTCTCGAAGCTCTGGCCGTTCTTAGTCCAGCCCTTAATGATCTGGATACGGTCGAGATTAGCCGATGTCGGATCTTTCACCGCCCAGACTACAAATGTCGGAGCCGTGCCCTTCAGCGGAGGCAGGTCGGCACCCATGGGGACGCCGTTGGCGTAGGACTGATGCACCCAGTCACTGGCGTTCAGGAGATCCTTGTTGTAGCCCCATCCGCCGAAAAAGCGCACCTTGATGTGAACGCCGCTGGTACCGAAGGTTTCTTTGCGATACATGGCGTCCCAGAGGGAAGCGCGAGTGTTTTCCTCAGCCCAGACTCCGGTCAGTCCACCCGGATTCTCCAAGCGAACGTCAATCGTTCCAAACGCCATAACCCCGGCCATGCGCCGGTCGACGGTTCCGTCGATCTGAGCGTGACCGCCGTAGAAATTGTCCTGGCGGTAAGGACTGCCAGTGTTGTGGGAATCCGAGCCGCCAGCCATGCCGAACTTGTAAGGGTTGTAGCCGCGCACGTCCTGCATGGTAATGCCGTCTTTCAGTGCCTGGCGGCCAAAGCTTCCTTGAATGTGATCGACCCGGCCAACGGTCGGTGGCGCACCGAGCAGGCCGGAGAAGAGTTCGTAGTTGGCGAACTCGTCATTGGGCGAGAGCAAGGGATGGGTTTCCGACTGTCCCTTGATCTGCTTGATCTCGACCAGGCGTTCGTTGCGGTCGCGTGCGGCTGCCCAGGCTGCGTCGATGGGCCTGCCGAAGCTGTCCACGTCGGTGGGATACATCCAGCCGTCGCTCAAGTTCGCGTTATGCGAAATCGCCAGCAACTCGTTACCCGCCTTGCGCTGGGAATCCATCCACTTCCACAAGTCTTCGGGGTGCCAGGAGTCCAGAGCGCTGTAGGGCATCGCCGGCACCTTCTCACAATCGCGGAAAAAGATATTGCGATGCAGGTTCCGGTTGTCAGGGGCGGATGTGTACTCGTACGAGCAGAACGCCGTGAATTTACCGGGATGGTTGTTTTCGTCGGCGATCTTTACGTTTTCCTTCCAGATCGAGCCGGCCACCTCGGGGCTCATCAGAGCTTTCACCGGAGGTCCGGCGAGCATGTTCACGAGGTAGGTAAATACCTTCTGAACATCCGCATTGTTATTGGGGTCCTTGAGAATAAGAGGCTGTGCTGCGGGCAACTTACTGGTGGCCGAACCCGGCGTGTTGGCTTCTTTCGTTACGCCCACATATTCGGAGTGGTCGGTCACACCCATGAAGTCCATGGGTGTATCGATCTTGATGTCATAGCCCAGCGGATGCTTGATGGTTTGGCCTTGAGCATACTTGAGGGCCTCGTCAGGCCCAGTGAGGCGGTTGCCCATGAGCCAGGCGTCCACCGACCAACTGGTGTGGATGTGTTCCTCACCGAAGTAGGCGTTGCGATCGGGGTTGGGCTTTGGCGGTTGCTCTGCATTCGAGGTCTGGGCACTCTGGCCGGTCGATTGTGTCGATTGTGGGTTTTCAGACTTCTTGCAAGAAATCAGGGCGCCGATGCTGAAAAGGACCAACGCCAAAGCTGCTGTTGCCGCAACTCTCGTCTTCATAAATGCCTCCGTCTTGCTGAAGGGCGCGACCGAGATCCCGCGCGGGTAAAGCGCACGCGGGCGTTGTACCTCATGAACTCAGGAATTTGGGAACTTGTACGCATTTTGCGGCCCAGTAATGCGGTTGTCGAAGATCCAGCCTCCACCGACCACTTGGTGTGTAGGTGTTCGCCGCCGAAGTAATCGTTGCGCTCCAAATCCTTCTCCTCCGCCACGGCGGGCGCAGGTGGCAGGCTGGCGGCCAACGCACGTCAGGACCGCCGATCCGATCGTTCTAAATTTCATAGCCGAATCCACACTAACCCTCACAGGAACAACGCTGCGAAGAGAAGTATTCTCAGACATATGCCTGACTGAGGCCGGGCTGTTTCTTTGGAACACGAATCTTAGACGGGCGGGAAGGTTTGTGCAACCAGCAAAAGTACTAGGCTTCCCCCTAATGCTCCGCTTGCATTAGTCGGCAGTTGTTGGCAAGTCACGAACCAACCGTTAGTAATCCGCTCTGGACGAAAGCTGGCTTCACGAGTCTTGCAAACGGCTGGAAGGGTTAATTGGCGAAATCACGCTGGCTGCGGACTCGCCCCGTCAAGGTGTGCTTCCTCTGACGCTTACTCTCGACCGCAACCGCAAACTGCGCCCCCGAACTCCTACGGCTTTGCAGGGGAGTACCAGACGGGCGAGGTCCACGCGCGCTGCTGCACGAATGCCGGCACCGCAGGATTCGGAGGCAGATTCAGCCTGGCCGCCCAATATGTGGACCAACGCGGCGTGGGAATCTCCAGCACGCGGGCGTAGTACGTTGCATTCGCCGCCGGATCGAACTGGGGATCGGTCCACTCCCCCACGAGCTCCACCGAGCCAATGCTGTTGCTGTATGTGGCGCTCTTCACGTCCACCGTATTGCCCACCGCCGGAACCTTGCCGGTCTTCGGATCGGGCTTGCGATCGCCGCTCCACACTGCATCGAAAATCTTCTCCTGGCTCTTGCCATTCCTGGTGGTGACCTTAATGATCTGGATGCGGTCGAGATTGCCGCTATCCGGGTCTTTGACAGCGTGCAGCAGGAAAGTGGGACCGCCAGTGCCTGCGGGAGCCGACAAATCGCCGCCCATGGGAACGCCGTCGGCATACGCGGCTTTCACCCAATCTGCCTGCTTGGTCATGTCTTTGGGGTACTTCCAGCCGGCAAACATGCGCACCTTGATACGCACACCTGAGGTACCGAAGGTCTCCTTGCGCTTGAACGCAGCGAAGATGGATTCACGTGTGTTCTCCTCCGCCCACACGCCGGTCAATCCGCCCGAGCCGATCGCGGTCGGTGGCTCGCCGCTTACGGATTCGGTGGCAAGAACTACCGCGCGCGGGTCATTGTCCTGATTACCGTGCGAGCCGACATAATTACTGGGCTCGGTGGAGGAAACGCCGGAATGGAAATCGGTCCCTGCCTCGATTCCATACTTGAAGGGGTTCACACCCAACTTCTGCTGCAGCGCCTGTCCCACTCCGTAGGCCTGACGCAGATAGCTGCCGGTCGCGGACTTGGCCTTGATGTCCGTACCGATGAGGTAGGTGAACATCTCAAAGTTGGCGAATTCGTCGTTGGGTGAAAGGGATGGACTGGTGTCGCTCTGCCCCTTGCCCTGAATAATCTCGGCCAACGGCTCATTCGCCATGCGGCGCTCCGCATATTCGCGGGTGAGCGGCTTACCCGAGAGGTCCCTGGTATCGAACATCAATCCATTGCTGACGTTGGCATTGTGTGGCACCGCGATGACGTCGATGCCCTGCTTGCGCTGCAGTTCCAAATATTCCCAGAGCTTCTCCGGATCCTGTGAGTCAAAGGACGAAAACGGCATCGCCGGCCCTTTGCCGGCGAAGATGACGCAGCGATGAAGGTTCTGGTTCTCGGGAGCAGAGGTCCACTCGAATCCGACAAACGATGTGAACTTGCCGGGCTTGTAATACTTGTCAGCGATGGCAGCGTAGGCATCCCAGGCGGAACGGGTCAGTTTGGGATCGGAGAACTCCGGCAGCGGCTTATTGACTACCAACGAACCGATGAGCTTCTTGAATGCCTGGCCTGACACCTTGGGGTCGGTGCTGGTCATCATCGTGTACCATTCGGTGCCGGCGAAGGGCCCCTTAGGGTTGATGGTTTCCCGCGCCACGCCCAGGTACTCGGCGTGGTCCGTGACCGCCAGAAAGTCGAGCGGCGCGGTACGCTTTACCGGCTTGCCCATGTACTCGACGGTTTCCCCCATGGCGTATTTGAACGAATCCTCGGGCGTAGTCCTGGTCCCGAAGGCGAAGGCATCCATGGAGTAGCCGGTGTGCAGATGCAAGTCGCCGAAATACGCATTGCGCAGGGGATTGCGTGGTGGACGTGCGTCCGTGGCCTGCGAACCGGCGGAGGCGTTGTGCCCTGCCTCAGCGCCTTTCGCGAGCCCGCCCTCTCTGCTCGTACAACCAATCTGAAACGACAGAAGAACGGCAAGTCCAAAAACCGCAGTCAACGGCTGTTTCACCGGCAGCACCTCAGTTGGGAGTACTCGCATCCTACCAGACTCCTTAATATCCAATACCCCAGGGCCTACGTAAAGTCCCTTGGCGAACGGTATGGAGAAGGAACGGCGCGAAAACTAGCGGATCTCACTTACGAAGCTAACCAATGCCATCCGCCACTCTTGGGGTGGGTCCCTATGGCGATGCGGTAACCTTCGACTATTTCGGGACTGTTGTGCCTGGGCCCGGAGACCGGGGCGCGATCACGAAAACCGGTTCATTCCTCGGACCCGCTGAGCGCGCCCAGTTGCTGATCGGCGGCCTCGAGCATTTTGTTGGCGGCATGCTGAGAGATCAGACCATCACGTACTGCCTGCTCAATCGCGCTCCTTTCAGCGGCGATCAACTTTCTCTGCGCCAGGTGAATCTCGGGAAGAATACGGGCCGTGTCCTTCCCATATAGCTCAGCGACCTGGCCTTCGGCACGTTCCAGCTGCTTGTCAAGTTCCTGGCGCAGCTGGTCATAAGCTGGACCCGATAAAAGGTGGTTCCGCAGCATCTCGTCCAGTTCCGACCGGGCCGACGAAACGGCAATCTGCTGGACCCGCGCCAGATCATAGGGGTTCTCGCCTGCAGTACTCATGCCCATGATACGAAGCAGCGGCTTGATGGCCAGGCCTTGGAATACGATCGTGAAAGCCACGACTGCAAACGTCATAGCCAGGATTTTGTCGCGATGCGGAAAGTTCCGCGCCAAACTCAGCGCCAGCGCAAGGGCGAGGGCTCCGCGGATTCCGCCGGCTACTAATATGTGTTGCCAACTGGCGGGAATCCTGTGTCTGAAGAAATTGCCGATAGGAACCAGGCCGTAGACTGACAGGGTTCGCCCCAGGATAACGGTCGCAATTGCCAGTAGGGTCGCGCGCCAGTCGCGCAGAAGAGTTCCCACCCGAACTTGCAACCCGATCAGCAGAAAGACCAAAGAATTGACGATAAAAGAGAGGTATTCCCAAAAGGACCATAAAGCAATCCGGGTCCGCGGACTCATGGTCCGCGCTCCCAGATTGCCGGCGGTCAACCCCGCAGACACGGTGCCGATGACACCCGAAACGTGTAGCGCCTGGGCCGCAAGATAAGAGCTGTAGGCCAGAACCGTGGTCAGCGTGATTTCGACTGCTGGTTCATCAATCTTCTGCGCGACCTGGCTGAAGATGTATCCCAGCGTCAGACCAACCGCTACCCCGCCCAGCACTTCAACCAGGAAAGCTCGCACCCCGGTTTGTATCCCCAGGCTTCCCGACGCGACACCGGCCACAAGAATTCCGAACAGCACCGCCGCAGTTCCATCGTTGAACAGGCTTTCCCCTTCCACAATGACGGAAAGGCGTTTGGGCACCGGCGTTTCCTTGAAGATCGACAGGACCGAGATGGGGTCGGTGGCGGCGGTAATCGCCCCGAACACCAGAGCCACCAGCAGGGGAAGGCCCAATAGCCAGTGCGCCGCCAGTCCGGTGGTAAGAGTTGCAACCAGCACGCCGACGGTCGCCAGCAGCAGAATTGGCAGAGCGTTCTCGCGCAGCTGCCTGAATTGCAGCTTGAGGCTTCCTTCAAAGAGCAGGCTCGGGAGAAAAATGACCAGCACGATATTGGGCGTCAGCCAGTCCGGCTGCCGGCTGACCAAGGTGTCCACAATGGGCAGATGCACCGAGCCCAGCACCAGTCCGCCGAGAACCAGCGCCACTGTATAAGAAATTCGGAGCCGCGCCGCCAGCACGGCGATGACCGATGCCGCGATCAAAAGCCATATCAGGAATTCGACTGCAGAGTTCGCGGTCATAAATGCCCAGAGAACAGGTTTTTGACAGAATCTGCTGCGTCCGGTGTGACCGTTATATCGTCAGGCCTGGATGCTCGCGCCATTGCGATAAGTTATGGCGATCACTCCATCGGGACAAATTCACATTGCTGGGTCACCGCCGGACAAGACAACCGTAGACAGCTACGGTCAAAGCGTTTGTGGGTACTCCAACATCAAACCCTGCATCCTATCCTATTTGGACGGGCGATTTCATCGAGGGTCATCCTCTGGCGTCGCAACGCGACTCCAGCCCGTGCGCGATTGATGAGGGTCAAGACGCCGTGGTTCCCGGGCGCCGTGTCGTAAAATTACGTTGCCTCTGGCGAAGGCTGGCCGCAAACGTCGATCTGCTGGCGCCACTTGCCTTTGCAGCAGCGGGCCTTCGGTGTACGATGCGACGCAATTCTGAGGTGGTCGAGCACATATGCACGCTCAAATAAAGCTCGGCCGGATCGCCGGCATCTCGATCGGGCTGCACTACAGCTGGTTCATTATCGCCTTCCTCATCATCCTGTCGCTCATCGGCCGCTTCAGCGCGGTACAGCCGCCGTGGAGCAGCTCCACGGTCTGGTCAGCGGCCATCGTCACCGGACTTTTGTTTTTTGTCGCTCTCCTGCTGCACGAACTGGCGCATTCGTTGCTGGCAAAGTCCCGAGGCCTGCGAGTGCGCGCCATCACGCTGTTCGCTCTGGGGGGAGTTTCGCAAATCGAGTCCGAGGCCCCCGACGCGAAGTCCGAGTTCTGGATCGCCATCGTCGGCCCCTTGGCAAGTCTCGGCATCGGCATCGTATGTCTGCTGCTGGCGCGGGCCGGCGGCTGGACGCTCAACAGCGAACCCCGCACTCCGATTCTGGCAGTCCTGGTCTGGCTTGGCTACATTAACCTCGTGCTGGCGGTCTTCAACTTGATTCCCGGATATCCTCTGGATGGGGGCCGCGTGTTGCGGGCCCTGATATGGTGGAATACCCGCAGCATCGATCGCTCGACCCGGATCGCGGCCAGGGTCGGACAGGGAGTTGCGTTCCTGTTCATCTTCCTGGGACTCTACCAATTCTTCCTGGGCAGAAACTTCGGCGGCCTGTGGCTGGCTTTTATCGGCTGGTTCTTGCTGGATGCCTCTCGCAGCAGCTACGCTCAAGTGGAGATTACCCAGGCGCTTCGCGACCGGAAAGTGTCTGACATCATGGACCCGGATTTCTCCACGGTCGAAGCCCATTTGAGTTTGGAGGACTTTGTCCACCGATATCTGTTGGCCAGTGGCCGACGATGCTTTGTGGTGGTGCAAAACAACAACCTGGTGGGGCTGATCACGACCAACGAGGTGAGTCGTGTGGAAAAGGACCGTTGGCCACAAACCAGCGTGCAGAGCGTGATGCGGCCTCTGAATAAATTGCGAACGGTCGCGCCCGACACTCCCGCTGTCCGGGCGCTTGATATCATGGGCCGGGAGGACCTCAATCAGCTGCCGGTCGTCTCCAATGGTCAACTGGTCGGGATATTCTCACGCAGTAGTCTAATGGGCTTCCTTCGTACCCATGCCGAATTGTTCAAGCACTGAGTTCGGAAGCGGGTCGAGCCGAAGGCCGCAATAAGGAGGATGGCGCAGAATTATGTCCGTTCAAGACCCGAGTTTCACCAGCGCTCTCAGACCATGGATCGCGGGATTGGCGATCACCACGCTTCTCGTGCTCGTCTTGGGCGGCGCCCGCACGACCCGCGCACAGGAAACCAAGCACCCTGGCGACACCGCCAAAGGCGGAGGCAATGCCGCGATCGCTCGTGGTAAATACATCGTCGAGGGCGTCGCGGAATGCGGCCAATGTCATACTCCGCGCAAGCCGAACGGCCAACTGGATTACAGCCGGTGGCTGGCCGGGGCGCCGGTTCCGTACTTGCCGGCTCAACCCCAGCCGGACTGGCCGATTCTGGCGCCACGTCTCGCAGGGTTGCCACCCGCCAGCGATGACCAGATGATTACGCTACTGACGACCGGAGTCTGGGTCACGGGTAAACCGCTTCGCTCGCCTATGCCTCCTTTTCGTATGACGCGTGCGGACGCCGAGGCGGTTTTGGCTTACCTGAAGTCACTCACCCCGGGTCGCGATACGACCGAGTAGCTTATTCGGCACAGCGGAAGGAATGGGTCGCATACGGGGCGCGGATCTGCTTTGTCAGAGTAGATCGCGTGGCCGATTCAGTGTCCACCCGATCGATTCGTCTCGAAGTTCTCGCGCATGAGTCAGTGTCGGCGGACGGTCAGGACGGGAACCTTGCTGTACCTGACGACATATTCCGCAACGCTGCCCATCAGCAAATGGGCCAGTCCCGATCGCCCGTGGGTGCCCATCACGATCATCTGGCATTCCAGCTCCAGAGCGGCCTCCACGATCAGCGGCCGTGGCGATCCTTCACGGATAATGGCTTCAGCATCAGGTACCAACTGATGCCAGCGCCGCATGTCTTGCTCCGCCTCGCTGAGTAATGGAGGGAGCGGGCTTGGGCCAACCAGCGTAAAACCGGATAGGCCCAACGTCGATATGTCGATAACGTGCAGCAAGACAAGCTTCGCAGCAAATCCGTCCGCCAGACGCCGCGCCCATTTCAAAGCCATTTCCGCTTGCAGAGAAAAGTCCGTGGCCACCAGAATCCGTGAAACCGCCGGCTGAGTCGTCTGTCTTCTTACCGTGCGCGTAGGCATGTTCTTACTCTCTTGTTCACCACCGGCGGGGGATGGAATCGCCAGCAATGCCGTCGATGTTGGCTAGGCTGGTCTCAGCGTTGCCGTGATTGCGGTAGGTGAGTCGGTCTGAGCCGGGACGAGAAGAATATCGCCGGCCCTTTCAGTCTTCCGAAACGGTCCGAGATAAGCGTTACTTCTTTTCTTTAATGACGACCCATGATCGGGCCTTTTCGAGATCCAGGCGCATGCTGCATTGGTCGGGAGCAATATGGGCAAAATAAACGGTGAATTGCGACTCTGCCTTCGGTAGTTCCCCGAATTCCATCGGAAAGCGTCCCAGGTCCTCATTCTTGTTGTACTTCCCGCTGGTGTCGGTGCTCCTGGAGACAATGAGCGTCCACTTCGTTTCATCGGGAATCATAAACAAAGTGTAGGCCCCAATCGGCACATCCCTGTTGCCGATGGTGACCGGAGTGTTGGTAAACATGGTCATGGGCTTTCCTCCCGGAGCCCAAACCTTGCCATAGGGAATCTCGCTGCCCAGCACCTGCTTTTTAACATTGACTGAGATAGGTTTGTATTCAACCGCCACCTGCTTTGTGGTGTCGAAGTTGCAGGTCGTAGTTGCGTTCGGACTTTTGCCCTGAGCGACTGCTGCGGCGGTCGCGAGAAACACGGAAGCGGAAAGGACGAAGCAACAGATCAGACGATGCATCTCTAAGTCCTCCACATAAATTTTAAGCATGTTAGCCCCGGTCCTTAGACTGTTTGGGTGCGAGCTCGGCGTTTTGGGGTGTGCTGGAATGGCCGATCCGTTCCTCGCAAACGCTGGGCCCTGGTCAAAGGCGGATGGCAACGGCACAAGTATACTCTTCCTCGATTGACGCGCTACGGTGCGATCCCGGGCTCGCAAACCAGGAAACCCTGACTGCTTTAATTGGACTTTGGAGCAGTATCTGCCGCCTGCGATTTGGGATATGCTGATGCCTTCATGCCACTGGCCATGATCGATTTTGCCCCAGCCGCGCTGCGTGCAAATTTCCAGGCCTTGTTCAGGCCGAGCGCCGAAATATATAAGGACGTTTCGGAAGGACGTCAGTTTGACGCTCTATATTTTTCGATGCTCGTGTTTGGCTGCCTCATAGCGCTGCTGGGACTGTTACTCAATAGTCCGGCAGTGATCATCGGGGCAATGCTCATATCGCCCTTAATGGGGCCGCTTCTGAGTTGCGGCCTGGCTCTGACCCTGGCGGACGGCCTTCTCGCCAAAAAAGCTGGACGCAATCTCGGATTGAGCGTGGCGGAGACCATCTTCATCGCGGCGGTTGCAGCGTGGCTGTCTCCGCTTAAAGACCTGACACCGGAGATACTCGCCCGCACCAATCCGAATTTGATGGACCTGCTGATCGCCTTCTTTTCCGGTGCGGCTGGAACCTTGGCGCTGTGCTCCCGCAGGGCAGCTTTCACGATTGTGCCAGGTGTCGCAATTGCCACCGCGGTCATGCCCCCTCTTGCCACGGTGGGATATGGCATAAGCACGCGACAATGGCCCGTAGCCTCCGGCGCGTTCATGTTGTTTTTCACCAACCTCGCGGCCATCATGGTCAGCGCCGATATCGTTTTTCTGCTTGTGGGCGTTCGTCATATTCCAGCCTGGAGGCAACGGGAAGGAAGCTGGTGGGTGCGCCATCGCATGGCAATCTCCTGGACCATTCTCGCGGCGCTCTCCATTCCTCTCGTCAAGACCCTGGTTCGCGCTGCCGATCAAGGGCGCACCAGCCGCGAGATTCGGACGGTCCTTGCGCAGAAGCTGAATCACCCCGGAACCAGCAGGGTGGATGAGGTCACGGTCCAGGTGCGTCGCGATGTCGTCTCAGCTGAAGCAACCGTCCAGACCGCCAAGATGATATTGCCGGACGAGCAAAAGCGCATCGAGCAGGAGTTGTCCCAACAGCTCGGACGTAAGGTTGACCTTCAACTGGATCAGATTCAGTTGGTCCAGGAAGCAAAACCTCTTCCGCCTGTTATCGCTTACGATTATGTCGCCGGAGGAAAGATACGACCGGAATCCGAAACAACGAAACTCTCCGCGGCCGAGATGCTGCAGCAGGTTCGAGGCTCGGCCCACGATGTTCTGGCCCCGATGCTCAACGCTGCGGGGGTGCAAGACTTCACCATCTCCTCGGTGGATGGGGAGAGTGCCGGTAGCCTGGGGATCGAACTGACGGGCGCTTATCGAGGGCAACTGTCGGACCCGGCCACATGGAACGTCATCGCCGCCGCCACCGCGCAGAAATTCGATGTTCCTGTTCACCTGAACGCCAAGCTGTACCTCCCGCCTTCGCAAATCTCCTGGATCCGATATCGCGGCCGCGCATCGCGCCCCTCAGCATCCGAACTTCGCAAGCTGCGAGTCTTGATGGCGGACTGGAAGAAGAAAGATCTGGTGTACGAGTTTGTAGTTCCACCCGGCGCCGACGCTAAGCTTTCCGGCTCGCGAGTCGCGTATCTGCAATCCCGCGTTGGACAAGGTCTGAAGGGAACCTACGCCTTGCCAGGCTCGGAAAACATCGTCGCCAACGCGGTGGGCATAGTTCCGGTGCAGTCGATCGATGCTTCTGCATCGCCCAGCACCCCTGGCACGCCTGCGGCCAAGTAATACCGCCCGCTTATCCCGACGCTTGAGGACCGCCTCTGACCACCAACACTGGACAGCGCGCTTGCGAAACTACGTCGTACGCGGTCGGTCCGGGCAGATGCGCCGCCACTCGCGGATGATGAGCCCCGCGTACACCGAGCACGATAAGTTCGATGTGTAACTTCCCGGCGGCCTCCAGCACGCGTTCCGCTATCGGGCCGAACTCCACCTGGAACTCGGGTCTGCACCCTTCTTCTAATACCAGGTGTTCCTCCCGGAAACGCATTTGAAAGAAGTCGGCGGCCTGCATCCTGGTGGAGAGCGGCTCTTTCCAGACATCCTCGGCGATGTGCAAGAAAAAGAGCTCGGCGCCATATTCGCTGGCTAAGAAGGACGCGTAATGCATTGCAGGCTCCGACGCGCGGGAGAAATCCGTCGCGTAAAGAATGCGCCCCAGCCTGGCCTCCGTTTTGGCAGCTATCGAAGTCTCGGGCCCTACCATGAGAACCGGAGTTTTGGCACACCGCAAGATCTCCTCCGCTGTCGACCCCAGCAGCAGCTTTTCGACGCCACGCCGGCCATGCGTACCGATAACAATCAGATCGATTTTGTGCTCTTGCACCATCGCCGAGAGCATCGGCCAAACCTCCCCGTGGTCGACCAGCCCTTCGTGAGTAATTCCTCGCAGTAGCGTCTGGGCGCGCAACCCGTCCATCTGCTCTCCCATGTGGGCCTGTGCCTTCTCCAAGGCGGAGTCTCGCTCACCCTCCGGAATCAAGCTGTACGCCTCCGGCGGAATCACATGCGCGAGATAGAGCTTTGAGCCAAAGTGCCGGCCGAAGGCTATGGCATAAGGCAGGGCAACTACAGAGGCCGGCGAAAAATCGGTGGCAAGCAGGATACGATCAAAGAGAATTCGAGTCACAGCTTTACCTGCCTCTTTTATGTTACATCTGACCAGTATAGAAAGGAAAAACCGTGTGCCACCCGCGCAGTGAGTTTCGGCTTCTTACGGTTCAGGGTGGGCTGTGATAAAGGAAAGCGAACCACGACTGCTTGCCGAGACCGTAGCTCTGGGCGTCGTGGGCGCCCTTGCCGCCCAGTTGTTTACCCTGGCGCTGCGATTCTGCGAACACATCTTCTTGGGTTGGATAGCAGGCTACCAGCCGCCCGGCCTGCCTGCGGAGGGTGGCGTTCTTCGTCAGGTGGTAGGATTGCGCGGCCTCTGGCTGATTCCAGTGGCAACCACTTTGGGTGGGTTGTTTTCGGGACTCCTGGTTTACGGTTTCGCACCGGAAGCCGAAGGCCATGGCACCGATACCGTTGTCAAGGCATTTCATCGTGCCGGAGGCTTCCTGCGCGCCCGAGTCGCCCCGCTCAAGCTGGCGGCCTCGGCGATCACGCTTGGCTCGGGCGGGTCCGCGGGCCGTGAAGGACCCACAGCCCTGATAAGCGCGGGTGTCGCCTCGATCTATGCCTCGCTCACGCATCGCCCCGACGAACACCGCCAGGTTCTCGTTCTGGCGGGCATGGCAGCCGGTCTGTCAGCTATTTTTCGCTCTCCCATCGGGGCCGCCTTCTTCGCCATCGAAGTCCTCTACGGCAGTATGGAATTCGAGGCGGCAGCGCTGGTGCACACCATGCTGGCTGCGGTGGTGGCCTACGTGGTGAACGGTTTGTTTGTCGGCTGGAAACCTCTGTTCTACTTCCCTCCCATGCCGGACCTTCACGCTCTCGACTATGCATGGTTTGGCGTACTGGGCGTAGCCGGCGGTCTTTTCGCAACGCTGGTGCCGGTTGTCTTCTATCGCCTGCGTGACGCTTTTCGTGCGCTTCCACTGCCTCGCGCCCTCAATCCCGCCATCGGCGGTCTGGGGGTTGGGCTGCTCGCCCTGGGTGTCCCGCACATCCTGGGTGGAGGATACGGTTGGATACAGGAAGCCATCGATGGCCGGATCGTACTCAAGCTGCTGGTGGTTCTACTCTTCTTAAAGATTGTCGCATTTGCCCTGACGGTCTCCTCGGGCGGCTCTGGCGGAGTCTTCGCGCCCACGCTCTTTGTAGGCGCCATGTTGGGAGGAGTGGTCGCCGCGCTATTTCATCTGCCGCCGGCCACGTTTGTTGTGGTGGGAATGACCGCCACCTTCGGAGCGGCCGCTCACGTGCCTATCGCAGCCTTGATGATGGTCACCGAGATGACCGGCAGTTATCGCCTGCTGCCTCCCGCCGCGTTGGCTGTCTTGCTCGCCCACCTGGTCCAGGACCAACTCTCA
The DNA here is from genome assembly GCA_963791975.1 of uncultured Acidobacteriaceae bacterium. Taxonomy (GTDB): domain Bacteria; phylum Acidobacteriota; class Terriglobia; order Terriglobales; family Acidobacteriaceae; genus Bog-257. Next base: position 1,343,255 of record CAWBUJ010000003.1, read on the forward strand.
GCCCACCTTAAGTACAAGAGCCTGTACGAGGCGCAGGTCTCGGGACGCTCTCAGTCTCCCTCGCGCTACGTCGAGAATGTTGAGCTGGCGCTTCGACTCCTGGGCACGCGCCAGCTTCCCCGCGGCGCAAGCATCGGTCATCTGGACCTGGTCGCTCTCCTTGATTCCGGGATACCGATCGTCATGCCGGGCCGGAAGGAAATGCATGTTGGTGTTCTACTAGCCGGGAGTGCCCTCATTGGCAAGAGCGTCCAGTCGTGCTTCAAGGCGGTTGGCGAAAGTGCTCTTGAAATCGTCGCCATTTTGAGGGGTGGAGAGATGCTGCTACCTGCGGGAGACACGGTATTGCAAGTGAACGACCGCATCATCATGATCGGTTCAGCCAAGGCACGAAGTCGCGTTGCCGACCACATCGCTCCTTTGGACGCCGGCAAGGAAGAACCGCAACAGGTCCAGCAGGGTAGTTGAGGGGGACGGCGGTTAGCTCGTGCCTCAGGTTCCCGTCCTTCGTTTTGGACGCCTTTTGCCCCAGGTTCCCGTCCCGCTTCTGGGCGGTAACCTGGGTAGATCAACAGAAGGGCGAACCTGGAGCGCGCGCCGCCGGGGTAAAAATCAGCGTCCACGCCTTACGGACAACGCTGTTCGAGTTCGGCTTTAAGGATTTCCCGGGTCACGCCTCGCGCGCGGTCGTGATCGAGTGTCGCCAAGCGGCGATCGAGTTCGGCTTGCTGCGCCGCGGTCAACGGTACCTGGTCGTCGTCCAGACTGTCCCACAGTTGCGCAATCGATGCGAACCTTTCGTCTGAGGACAGGCGGGTGATCTCGTCGTGGGTTAACTGCATCATCGGTCTCAAAGTACAGCGAAGCCGCGCGCTCTGGCGACTGCTTGGCGCCGCGAGTTCGCGTCTGTCTTTTGAACGCCAGACCGGGCGGAGGCAGGTTCCGCCGAAAAGCGGCGGGACTCGTTCAGGATGACCGGAGTGAACACCGGAGTGAACCGCCGATTGCCGATGCAGATAGGCGGGGATAGAATACGCTTGTCCAGCAACCGGGAGAATGAAGCAATGACCATTGAGCTAACCGACGAGCAAAAACGGATGATTGATCTCGCGGTCGCCTCCGGGGCCTACCATGATCCCGATGAAGTGATCGGCACGGCGCTCGCCATGCTCTACGAAGACATTGAGGACGGGATCGTCTCCGACGCGCGGGCCGCAGAGCCACGCTTCAGTCTGGATGAGGTTGAAGCCGAACTCCGCTCGCTCGGCAAGATCAAGTGACTTTGTATGAAATCACTTTTGCCTCGTCCGCGAAAAGGGAATTCCGTGACTTGACGCCGGATGTTATCGAACGCATCCGGCCAAGAATACGCGAACTCGCCACTGACCCGCGACCTCCGGGATGCAAAAAGCTCCACGGCTATAAAGACCGATGGAGAATCCGGATTGGTGATTACCGGGTCGTCTATACGATCAATGACGCCGCGAGAACCGTCGACGTAACTCGGATCGCGCACCGGCGCGACGTGTACGAACGATGACTGCGGCAGCTCTTCCTTGCTGACCGACAATGAGCCCGCCTAATGCTCCAGGCACCTGGCGCAAATGTACACTTGGCCGTTACCCAATCCTTTCTGGTCGGCAGGCGCCTTGGCGAATCCCGAACATCTCGCGAAGCTGAAGAAAGGAGTGGAGGCATGGGATCAGTGGAGGATGCAGAATCCTGGAATCCGGCCGGAACTGTGCGGAGCGGACCTCGTGCGGACTAACCTTATCGAGGCGAACCTTAGCCAGGCGAATCTCGACGAGGCGACGCTCGCCGCGGCGCTCCTCCATATGCGGATCTTCACGGTGCGAGCTTCCGCTATGCGCATCTCAACGTCGGGGGCCTGTACGGGGCAAACCTCAGCGGGGCGGACCTTTTCAGAGCAAACCTCAGCGGAGCGCCCAACCCGCCAGCGGTAACTCACGCAGCAGCTTCTGCCCCGCCTGGCTCCACAGGCGGGCTTTCTTCTGCACGCCTTATCCCATCAAGGTTCGCGTCCTTCTTTTGGACGCTAACCTGGGTCTGGGCCAGCCCACCAGTTGCGGCGACTCAACGCCCCGTGCCCGGGTTCGCGTCCTTCTTTTGGGCGCTAACCCGGGTGAGGAGCGGCCGCGAACTGCACCACTGCGAGCAACTGTTGCAGGGCGATTTCGAAGACTTCGGCAATTTCCAGAAAGGGTTGTCCGTCGGCAACGCTCTGCAAGATCCCAGCCAGCGGCGCATCCGTTCCACGAACCACCCAGACGTTGCCGGTCTTCCCGCGCACCTTCTCCGCCGCCGGACATTTTGACCAATCCAACCGAGCGGCCCTGCGCAGCCAGGCCCGCGAAGAGGCGCTGAGGCCGGGAGCAGTTCGGTCGTCGATCGCCAAAGGCGGCTCTTCGCCGGCCGGACGCTGGTCCTGCCTGGGGGTCACAATACGATTTGCTTGGTTCGGCTTCCGCGAATCCGCGCTGGCCGCCGTGCCACGCCCTCCTTCGGCGGCGAGCGAGCGCGATTGCAGCAGTAACTCCCAGGCTTGGAAGGCCTGCAGGGTGGCTTGCCGCAGGGTCAGGCCCTGGCTCGCGGCCAGGGTCTTGATGTGGCCTTTCTCGGCTTCCGTCAGTTGAATTTGAAGCAGGTTGGTATTGCTTGCTCGCATCTGTTTGGCGCCTCCTTATGGTACATACTTATATGTATACTATGTACATACTACTATGTATAGTATGTACATATTTGCCGGATTTTCATACCTAAATCCTTGTGCAACAATACACTAGCTATAAACCACTTAGAATGTAATGCTTGCGACATGTTTGTGGTCTAAGTTATTGATTTTACGTAAAGCGCAGAGAGGGGAGGTTTTGTTGGATGCAACCGCAAAGCGCGGCGCAAATTTCGCGCCTCTAAGACTTCGTTGGCAGCCCAAACTTGGCGGAGACTGTCAAGGCTGACGGTTGAAAGCTCGCAGCCGCGAGCTGATGGCTTTGTTCGCGGCTTCTCATTTAGTCTATATCCTCAATACTGCTCTTGGCTGAGCGCCAAGTGCCGAGCGCTGATTCCTCGGAGGCCCGATGAGTTCGGAACTGGAAGCGCTGGACAAAGCGAAAGAAGCGGCAGCGGAAGCCAAGGAGCGGAAGCATCTGGCGCCAGTCAGCATCACCATCGCTGCGGTTGCTGTGTTCGTCGCCATCGTGTCGCTGCTGGGACATCGCGCGCACACCGAAGAGATCCTGTTGCAGACTCGCGCCACCGATCAGTGGGCTTACTATCAGGCCAAGAACATGCGCCGCAATAATCTGGAGGCGCTGGACGAAGTCATGACCGCGCTGGAGAACACCAAGGCCGAACGCGCTCAGGAAGTCGAGAAACATTTTCACGAAGAGATTGACAAGTATCGCGATCAGCAGAAGGACATTCAGGCTGAGGCGCGCACGCTGGAAGCCGAAGTGCAGCGCGTCAGCCGGCGAGCCGATCGCTTCGACCTGGGCGAAGTCTTCCTGGAGATCGCGCTGGTGGTCACGTCCATTACGTTACTGACGGACAATCGCAGGTATTGGTATTTGGGTATATTTCTGGCCGCTGTTGGATTGCTGGCTGCGAGCAGTTCCGTGCTCGTGCATTGAGGCGATCGGGTTGGTTTACTAACTTGATTACGATTCCCAGCCCTCTTCACCGACCAGCGGCACAAAGCGGCAAAGATCGTGAGTCGTGACCACGATTTCGTTGCCTTCCTTTCGCACGATGTGCACTTGCTGCTCGTAGCGGCTGCCAACGGGAACGACGAGCCTGCCTCCATCGCCAAGCTGCGCGACCAGGCTTTGGGGAATTCGCGGCGCAGCGGCAGCCACCAAAATCCTGTCGAAAGGCGCCTGCTCGGGAAGACCGAGACTGCCATCGCCATAAACAACATGGACGTTCGCATAACCGAGGCGAGCCAGTGTTTCTCGCGCTCTGTCGGCCAACTCCAGATGGCGCTCGACGCTCCAGACTTCCGCAGCCAGCTCTCCAAGGATCGCCGCTTGATATCCGGTTCCAGCGCCAACCTCCAGCACGCGATCGCTGGGCTGAAGCTCCAGCGCCTCGACCATCGCCCCCACGATGTAGGGCTGCGATACGGTTTGCCCTGCGCCGATGGGCAGCGGATGGTCGCCATACGCGGCGTGGAGATCGTCGCCGGCGATGAATGCTTCGCGGGGGACTTTGCTCATCGCAGCCAGAACACGAGCATCACGTATGCCGCGCGAGCGCAGTTGTTCTTCGACCATGCGAGCGCGAAGTTCAGCCAGCGGCACGTTATTGGAGGGAGCGAACGGCATTCCATCACCGGGACTGCCATTGTAGCCCGTCGCAACAGACCTTATCGCCTTCGCTTCCGGATCAGCAGATCGAAGCTGACGACGCCGTTTTCGTCGCGGATGGCTTGAACAGTATATTCACTGTTGATGTTGTATTCGAACTGGATGACCTGCTGCGCCGAACGGGTCAGGTTCGTGATGTAGGTCAGCGTGACGTTGTTGGAGACCTGCTGCTCCACGGTGAGGCGCGCGTTGGGATTGTTGTCCGTTCCGGACACCGAAGGATTGATCCGGATCGAACTAACCCCGAACAGCTTCGACATCCGGTTGGTGACGGTTTGATTGATTGCCTGTCCGAGCACAGCATTGGAAGCGCTCTCAGCGAAGCCGAATTGCGGAGTTGCCGTGCCAGTGGTGTCGGCTTGGGTACGTCCAAAGGCGAGCAAAGCAACGATGTCTTCGCTGGACAGCGGAGGATCGGAGCGATAAGTGGTGGTAAGGCGTTCCAGCGTGCCGTGCAACCCGATGGTGATGTCGTAGTCGCGGACGCGAGTTGTGGCCTCAACATCCAGAATCGGGTCGATCCGCACCGGATCCAGAAAGGTGATATCGCCACGTTCCAGATGGTACTTCGTGCCTTCGATCTTGATGTCGCCCTCGGCAATGTTAATGCGGCCGAGCAGGACCGGTCTGGCCGCAGTGCCGCGCAGCCGCAGGTCCACACCGCCGGACAACTTGGCGAGCGAGGTTTGTACGGTCAACTCCGGCGCCGAAAGTATGCGAATGTCCAGGCGCAAACCATTTAACGGCGAATTTGGATTAGGCACTGCCGATGGCGCCGCCTGTGCCAGCGCGAACTGCAGGTCCGACGAGGGAATCTGGGCAAAGCGCGTGACTGTCACATCGCCCTTCAGCAAGGCGTTTTGCAGGTTGCCGACCAAGTGCAGCGATTGATCGGAGGTAACGCTGATACCCGCGTAGCGGAAGCGGATATCGTTTCCGGTTGCGGTCAGGTCGAACCCGATGGTTCTGCCATAGGTGACAAAGCCGGTAAAGGTGACCAGCCCACCGCCGGTGTGCGCGGTGAGATGTTCCACTTCCAGCTTATCCAGATTGAAGATGAAGCTCCCGTTGATGTCGCCGAGTCCGGCAGGAAGATCGATCATGGACAGACCGGCGTGAACGATCTCGATGCGGCCGTTCATAAGCGGCGTGACCGTATCGCCGGTGACGGTGACGCCGATCGTCGCCGTACCGTAAGACGTGATATCGGGATCGAGCGTGTGCACCAGCTTCAGGTTGACGTTACCATCGGCTCGCAAATTAAGCCGACGATCATCCAGCAAACCGGCGCTTCCGCTCAGGGCAAGGCGCGACTCTTCGCTGATCAGCACGCAACGCTGGACCGAGACCACTCCGTTAGCCAATTGCAACTCGACCGGCCCGTCACTGGCAATCGGGACTTTGTCCACTTCAACTTTGAACTCGTCGATCTTGAAGTCGCCGTTGAGAAGCTCCGGTCGCTTCAGCGGTCCGGCCAGTGTAGCCCGACCTGCCATCGAAGAGTGCCCGGTAATCCTTCCCTTGATCTCGGCTCGAAGGAAGGGATCAATATCGAGATTGGAGAACTGCACGGCAATGTTGCCCGGCATCTCGCCACGCAGTTCGACAGTTCCATCGAGCGACAAGGATGCCCGAGGAAAGTTGGAGCGCGCCGTTAGCTGAAGCTGCCTGCCATGGGTTACGGCGTTAGCGGTGAAGCCACCGACCCGCTCGCCGTTCAATACCAGGTCGCTCACCTGGACATTGCCATTGATGACCGGGGCATCGATGGTTCCTGAGCCTTGCGCCGCGAAACTGGCAGCACCTGCGGCTTGCAGGCGCGCAGACTGCAATTCAGGAATGTCCGCCAGATCGATACTCGCGCCGTTCAGATCAAAGTTGACGCCCCTGGTGTTGAAGTTGTAAGAGGCGGACCCCGCGACCACGCCACGCGCGGCCAGCAACCGGATGTGATTTAACTGCACTTCGTGGTCGGCGAACATCAGGTTGGCCCCGGCAGACTTGATGGAGCGTCCGTACGCCTGTGCTGCAGTCAAGACAAACTGTCCCTGGCCATGAGGGTTGCCTTCGGTGCCCGCGGCTTGCAGCGTGGCATTCAGCGTGCCGGTCACGGGATAGCTGAAGCCGGCAGCATGCTGCAGATCTGTCACATCGGCGTTGTGAACCGCAGCATGGAGTTGGAAGAGAGAATGTTCTGTGAAGCTGCCCTTAACCAGTGCCGCAGTCCAATCGCCATCGAGCTGAGCCCTTCCTTCCCGGATGATTGCGTTGTGCAGCGCGACTTTGGAGGACGAGTAGTCTACATCGGCGGAAAACCGGTCGATGTGAATGCGTCTCGGCTGCAGGAGCGGCTGCGCTGGTACGGGCGGCGGCGCCGATGCGGCGTGGAAGAGCGATGCCCGCTTCGAAGTTGCGCGGACATGGGGCTCCGGCGCCTTCTGAAGCGGATTGAACGTGTAGGTAAAATTCGATGCTTCGACATGACCGGCGACCTGTGAGTCCGATAGTTTGCCGCTGATTGTGCCGTTAAAGCTCGCTTCGCCACCCAGGTCCACAGGTGAAGGGCCATAGCCGAGGGCCACAACAAACGGCTCGAACTCCTTCAGGCTGGTCGCGGTAAAGCCTACCTTCAGGTTCTCGGCGGTAGCGCCTAACGTGCCCGACGCCGTAAGTTGAGCACGCGGCGTCATCAAATTCAGGGACGCAATATCCATTACCTGAGGCCGGAGTCTGTAGTGGCTGCGCAGGTTTCCGCTCAGCGGTAATTCGCCATCCGCGGGCTGCGAGCCAGGAACGATATCGAGCGCCAAATCGCCCTGGGCGTCTGCCAGCGATCGTACCCACGTGAGAGAAACGGTTCCTCCAACGCTACCTGCTGGTTTTAGCGCGTCGATGGGCAGCGAACTGGTCGATATTGCACGGGACAGTTCGCCGAGCGACACTCCCCTTACCTGTAGCCGTGCCGCTCCCTGCTGCGGGCCCGGACCTCGGAGCTGCGCGGTTGTCGCATTGAGGGACTCGGCTTTGGTCATCTTCCTGCCGGAGGAATGTAAGCTCGTACTATTTCTTGCCACCGGCGGCGCGGCGGCCGCGGGCGAAGCCGAGGCCAGAAGGTTATCGATCGAAGCCTCGCCCGTGATCTCCCCACCCAACAAACGTCCTGCAATACGAGTGAGCGAGAGATGGTCGTTGTCGAAGGAAAAGTCCGCACTGGCGCTTGCGTTACGCAGCGCAACGCCTTCCTGCAGATAGTCCAGCCCGCGAATCGAGAGCTTGCCCAGCGAAGTGCGGCTTTTCTCGGAATACTTGGCCGAACCGCTGGCAACCAGCGTTCCTCCGCGCAACTGATAGTTGCGCGTCACCGCGCCGAGCTGCGCGAGGTTCACGGTGGCGTTGTAGGTAAACTCGACCCGCGGGTGGTCGAAGTTGATCAGCTTCCCCTGCGCTACCAGCGACGACTCCTCGGACTTCAGCTTCAGTGACTTGATCAGCGCCGTGTCGTGCAACAGACTGAACTCCGCCTGCAACTGCGCCGCAACGTCGCGATAGTCGTTATACTTCGCATCGATCTTGCCGATTTGCAGGGTTCCGTCGTAACGCCGGTCTCTGTGATCGTAGCTCATCGCCGCGCCCACATCGTCTGCCGTGAAGTCCAGAGGCAACTCCCGATCGTTCAGCAACAGCATGCCATTGTGCAGGTCGGCGCGCCCGATGGCCAGATCGAAGAGCTGTTGCACCGGCTTCACGCTGCCCCGCCTGACCTTTGGCTCAGGCGCATTCGTAGTCCCATCGGGATAAACGATGAGGTGAACGACCGGACGCTCAAGCTCTATAAACCGCAGGTGTATTTGCGTCTCGATAAACGAGACGACATGCAATCGCACATGAATGCGATCGGCGTGCAGATATGGCAATTGGCCTTGCCCTTCACGGCCGTGAATGGTGAGGTCGTTGGCTTCAAATTCAAGCCTTCCGAGGTTCCAGTGAAAGGCCTGGAGATCAACCTGCCCGCCGGTAGCATCTTCGATGGCCGCAACTACCTTGCGCCGGACAAAGTCTTCGAACCGCGGGCTTCGCAGGTACCAGGCAAGAGCGACCACAATCGCGAGCAAGACGACGCCGATCGCCGCCTCAATCCAAAGGCGGGTGTGCGAGCGTCGAGTTTTGGTCTGGTCAGCCATGATCAGTTAGAACCGGAGGCCCTCGCCTGCCCGGCCGCAGCGTCTGACGGGGGGATCGGCACAGTGGTTCGAATCTCGGCCTGTTGCCGCAAATTGTGGAGCCACGCATCCAGCAGCTCATCCATGCGCTGCTGAGTCAGCAGTTCGCGAATCCGTGGTTCGACATCCTCGAACGAAATGGTCTTGCTCCCTGCTTCCTTCAGATCGGGCAGCAATTGGTTCCTGTAGTAAGCTTCGATCTCTTCCTCCCGCACCCGCACATTCGGACGCAGGCGCGCTTCCACAAAGTTCATAATCCGCAACTCGGCCCGCAAGTGAGACCTCAGCATCTGCTCATTAAAGCCGTAACCAGCCAGCAACTTCTGCCAACTGGCATCGTCCCGGCCATAGGGGAACTCGGCTCTGAGCTTTGCCACATCCGTTTGCAAGTCGTCCTCCGAGGGCTGAAAGGAGTCCGCGCCGGACATCTGGGCCGCCAGCAATTGGCGGTCGATCAGCCTTTGCAAGGCGCTTGCACGATCAGCTTCGGTCGCCTGCGCGATGGGTTTGCCCTGCATGAGTAGTTCGTAACAGACCGCCTCGTCCCAGTCGCTGCGTAAGATGGGCTTATGATTCACGGTTACGACAATGCCATCGATGACCTCTCCGGCGAGGGCCGGAAGCGTCCTCAGTGGCAGCAGCAGAAACAAAAGGCTCAGTGCGAAAATAGGAATTCGTCTCATCAGAACGTCTGCCCAATACTGAAAAATATGTTAATGTGCCGCAGCGTCTCGACCTTGTCCAGCTCTTGAATGGGATAACGCGTCGGGTTAAAGTTATAACCAAGATCGAGACGAACGGGCCCAACGGGGGTTTTGTAGCGCAGTCCCATGCCGATGGCTTGGGGGTTATAGCTGAAGTTGCATAGCACCGTGCTGCCCGGCGGCGAGCAGGCCGCGATCGAGGGCTGGTGGATTCGCAGCATGCCGCTTGCTATCTGGCTCGCGGTAGCAAAAACGTTACCCATGTCGTGGAAGAAGACGAACCCAAGATTGTCGCCCACGAATGGAAGCGGTACCGGCGGGGTGCGTATTTCCAGGTTGTTCACGAAGAGTCCCTGTCCGCCGATGGGATACCCGGTCTGCAAGTCGCGCGGGCCGGCTTGGTTAATTGAGAAGCCGCGGAGAGAGTTGCCTCCACCGGCGAAGAACAATTCCGGCAGCGGAACCGAGGTGGCTTCGGAAGGAAGAGGTGTTCCTGAGGCTGGGAGGCTGAGGAAGTTGTTGGTGCCATAGGCGTGCAGGATTCCGATCTGCGTGTTCCGTGCCAGCACCCATTTTTTCTTGAAGGTGTAGTACGTCGAATTCTGAAGCAGAACCTTGCCAAAGTTCGCTTCTGAGCCCAATGCGCTGGTCGCAAGCGCCAGGTCGGCAATGGTGTAGCTTCCCTTGTGCGAATCAATGGGATTGTCGCGTGTGTCGCGCAGGTAGGTGAAACTTGGAATCGCGAGGCGAACAGGTTTGGAGTACAGCGGTATGAGAGTCGGATCAATCACCAGGCTGTTGGGATCAATGGACACGCGCTGCCAGCTCATGCGATACAGCAGCGTCGTTATGCGGCTATATTTCTGTTCTGCCTGGAGGGTCCCATCGAGCCGTTCCGAGGTGAAGGTGTTTACATCGGCCGCATTGTCGTAAAAGGCGGTGACATTGAAGCGCCATTTCTCGCGGTCGAACAGGCGCGGCGCATCGTAGCTGATGAGGGCGCGACGGGTAAGTAGACCGAGGCGGGCGCGAAAGGTCAGGGTTTGGTCGCGACCGAACATGTTCAGGCGCGTGATTTCCAGCACGCCGTTGGGGCTGACCCCGGTGCTTCCCTGCGGATTGCTCGTGGTGGGAATGTTTCCCGTCGCGAACTCGATGCCGCCGCCGTAGCGGAAGGTCCAGCGCTTGGCTTCCTGCAGATTGAACAGCACATCCTTGGAGGGCTCCAACCCTTCCGGGTTTTGGACCGCCATGTCCACCTGATTGAAGAGGCCTAAGTTATATAGCCGTCGCTGAGAATCGACCATCCGGCTCTGGCTTAAGGGGTCGCCGTCCTGGATGCGCATCTGCCGCTCTACAATGTAAGGACGGGTGAACTCCAGTCCGCTCACGATTACGCGATCAACAAAGACTTGCTGACCCTCCGTTACGGTGTAAACCACGTTCATGCGGTCTGGCTGGTCGGGAACCGGGGTTGCCGCCGCCTCGAACTCCACGTTTGGAAAGCCGTGGTTGAAGTAAAAGAGGGTGACATTGTCGCGGTCGTCGGCGACATTGGCGTCGCTGTAAGGTTGCCTTGGAAGGCTGCTCACCAACCCCTCGAGTCGATCGAACGAGTAGCTGCGGTTGCCCACGATCCGCAATGAATTCACCAGGGTCTGCGGACCTTCCTCGATCTTAATTACAACCGCGATCTGATCTTGCTTGCCCTCATAGTCGGATTGGATCTCGGACGTTAGCTTGACACCAAGGAAACCGTTCGATTGGTACAGGTATTTGATGGACGCCGTATCTTCAGTCAGAAGTCTCTGGCTGAAACGGCCATTCTTCAGCAGCAGGCTGGCGGGCTGGATCGCCATTCGTTCCGTGATGGTTTCCGTATCGAAGTAACGGTTGCCTTCCACCTTAATGGCCGCCAGCTTGTGCTGCTCGCCGGGGTCGATGACGTAAAGAATGTTAAGGTGGTTCTGGGCGGGGATCGGGTGCTTTTCCACTTCAACACTTACGTCGAAGTACCCCTTGATTTGCAGGTAATCGCGAAGATTACGGCGTCCCTCGTTCAGCAGATCGTCGTCCACTGAATTTTCCTGATATACGGGCACGAGTTTCCTCAGTTCGGCCTTACTGACCTTCGCGCCTTCTGCCGTTATGGCGACAGTCGGTCCCTCTTCCACCTTGAAGATGTAATTAAGCGTGTTCGTATCGGCTTGATATTGCCGTTCGACGAGGGAAACCTGTGCCTCAAGATGTTTATTCTTTTGATAGTTCTTGCGCAACCGCTCCAACGCGCGCGTGATGTTCTCTTGCTTCACCGCGGCGCCGGTCTTTAGTTTGGTGAGGCTGCGAATTTTTTCGGGTGGAATACCAGTGTCGCCTTCTAACTTGACTTCACCGACGCGAGCCAGCGGTCCGGGCACGACGTGGAAGTCGATCTCCACCTGTCGTGTCTGGTCGTTGGGTTTGAGCTCGTAAGTAATCGCGGACTCGTAATACCCGTTGTCAGCCAACACCTTCTTCATGCGTTCCACGGCGCCATCGACTTCCTCGCGCGAAAACGTGGTCCCGAGGTCAAGCTTGCTGGCATCGACCAACTGATGCGGTTTGGGCTTTCCCTTCTTGGGTGTACCGCTAACGTTGATGTCACCGTAGAAGTAGTTCTCCGTGGCCACAAACACCAGTAAGAGCCCATTCGGCGGGGCGTGTTCCGCTTCGACTTGCAGTTCGACGAATCGTCCGGTCGCGTAGAGCGCTTCGAGGCTGCTATGCAGCTTGTCACGATCGAGAGGCTCGCCTGTCCGCTGAACCAATAGCTTGCGGAGCATCTCAGGATTGGTGCCCAAAATACCGCGAAACTCGATGCCGCGGACGACCTGACCCTCGTATTTCGCTAAAGCTCCGATGCCGTTAGCGGTCTTGGTTTCGGAGGATTTCCGATCATCGTTTCCAGATGCGGCCGGCGGAGAAGTCTGCGGCCAAGCCAAAGACACGCTCAACGCCCCCAGTGCGATCAGCGACGCAAGCTTGTAGAGCGATGGCGTGATTGACTCCCTCAAACCTTGACCTTCAACCCGATTCCCGATCTGCAGACCTCTCTTGGCGAGGTTGGCCGGACCTCATTGCCCACGCACTTGCGTCCGCTGCGATGCAACTCTTTCGCTGACCGCAAGGTCGATATGGAGTCCCTATAATAAACAAGGAACCCATCCTCCGAGCAGGTGACGTCGTTGGATTTTGCTGAGCGGTATTCACGTCAGATTTTGTTCGCCCCGATTGGCGCCGAAGGACAGAAGCGGATCGCTGCCGGAAAGATTGCGATTGTGGGCTGCGGCGCCACTGGTTCGGCGCTTTCGTCTTTGCTGGCAAGGGCGGGCGTTGGTTATCTGCGGATCATCGATCGCGATTACGTTGAGCCCAGCAACCTGCAGAGACAGGTGCTCTTCGATGAGTCCGACGCCGCCGAGTCGATGCCAAAGGCCATCGCAGCAGCGCGGAAAATCAAGGACTTTAACTCGACAATTGCCATCGAGCCGCAGGTCGCCGACCTGACACCGGAGAATGCCGAACACCTGCTGGGCGGCCTCGATCTTCTTCTCGACGGCACCGATAATTTTGAAACCCGCTATCTGATTAACGACTTCGCCGTCAGCAAGGGCATGCCTTGGATCTACGCTGCCGCCGTGGCCAGCTATGCGGTCACCATGACGGTACTTCCCGGGGAGACCGCCTGCCTGGCATGTATCTTTCCTGATTCCCCTCGCGGTTTGGTCGAAACCTGCGATACCTCCGGCGTGCTGAGTTCGACGGTAAACTTGATCGCTTCAATCGCTGCGACTGAGGCCATCAAGCTGCTGGTGGGCGCCCGCGATAAACTGCGACGCACGATGCTGTCGTATGACTTGTGGACCAACGACTTCGCCGGCGTCAGCACCGCGAAAATGCGCCCTGGATGCCGGGCCTGCGGGCAACATGATTTTGCCCACCTCGCCGGCGAGGGGCGGCCCCACATCACGCTCTGTGGACGCAATTCAGTTCAGATTCACGAGCGCCAGCGTCCTATGGACTTCGAGGAAGTCACTCGGCGTCTGACTCCCCACGGCCTGGTGCGGCACAACGAGTTCGTTCTCAAGTTCTGGCTCGAACCCTATGAGCTCACCCTGTTTCCCGACGGGCGTGCGCTCATCAAAGGCACCACCGACACCTCCGTCGCGCGGAGCCTTTACGCGAGGTATATAGGGTCGTGAAGCCGGAATTTTTTCGGCTGCTTCGCGGGTCATCCCGCATTTTTCCTCTCAGGATAAAACGACAACGTCACAATCGACAGTAATAGCACTCCCGCGACCACGCCGAGAGCGACGCCTAACGGAATCTCGAAATAACCCGAGGCCAGCATCTTCACCCCTATGAAGATAAGGATTACCGATAGTCCATAGTGCAGCAGGTGGAATTTCTCGATCATCCCTGCCAGGACAAAATAAAGAGAACGCAATCCGAGGAGTGCAAACACGTTTGAGGTATAAGCGATGAAAGGCTCACGAGTAACCGCCAGCACTGCAGGAATGGAGTCGGTGGCGAACAGCAGGTCGGTGGTTTCCACCATGACCACGACCACCGCCAGTGGCGTAGCGTATCGGACAAGTCCTCGCCGCACAAAGAACTTGCCGCCTTCGTAGTCTTTGGTCACGCGAAACAGCTTGCGAAAAACCCGGAGAACAGGATTCCCTTCCGGATGGATGTCATTATCTTTCTGACGCAGGAGTTTGAATCCGCTGTAGATGAGGATCCCGCCGAAGACGTAAATGAACCAGTGGAAACGATTCAGGAGCGCAATGCCGGCAAAGATGAAGATGACGCGCATCACCAGGGCCCCGATAACGCCCCAGAACAACACTTCGTGCTGAACTCGAGCGGGTACTCGAAAGTAGCGGAAGATGAGCAGAAATACGAACAGGTTGTCGACGCTGAGTGAGAGCTCGATCAGATAACCTGCGACGAACTCCAGTGAGAGGGCGGAATTCGGCCGCGCATGGCCGACCATCGTGTGCCCGAAGAAATAGATGAGCACTGCGAAGCCGGCGGCCAGCGTAAACCAGACAGCCGTCCAAGTCAGAGCCTCGCGCAGCCGCACCACGTGCTTCTCGCGATGAAACAGGCCCAAGTCGAGCGCCAGCATCGCAAGTACAAACAAATTGAAGACCAGCCAGAATATCCAGTGGGCGGGCATGGAGTCGCAGAAGCCATTGTAGCGGCATAAGAGACGGCAGTTGGAGATTAGCGATTAGCAAAGCCGTCCGAGGGCCGAAAGCCGACAGCCCAAGTGCTTCATGTTGTAATCTAATGCTTCATCATCCATCGGAAAGGACTACTCATGCCCCGCCAGCCCGGCGTTTACGCAAAGTTTGACACCAGCGAAGGAGCCATCGTTTGCCGCCTCTTCGAACAAGACGCACCCATCACCGTAAAAAATTTCATCGAACTTGCCGAGGGCACGCGCGAATGGACCGATCCGCGCACGCATAGCAAAAGGAAGGCGCCGCTCTACCATGGCACCATCTTTCATCGGGTCATTCCTGATTTCATGATCCAGGGAGGCGATCCTACCGGCACTGGTATGGGCGGCCCGGGCTACCAGTTCCAGGATGAGACCAAGGGTTCGCCGCATAAGTTCGACAAGGCGGGCAAGCTGGCGATGGCCAACTCCGGCCCCAATACCAACGGGTCTCAATTCTTCATCACCGTGGCGCCCACTCTGTGGCTCACGGGAAATCACACGATATTCGGTGAAGTGATCGAGGGCCAGGACGTAGTCGATAAGATCACCAACGTCCCGCGCGGACGCCACGACAAACCGAATAAGGACGTCGTGTTGAACGCGATACAAATCGAGCGAGTATAAAACTCCGCTTAAGCCTGACGGTCCTCCGGCGCGGGAACATTGTGGTGCTTCCTCCGCCTGTTTCCAGGGCGAGATCGATGCTCTCGCGAAAGCTGTCGTAATTCTTGTAGGCAAATTCTCGCCCGAGGTGTAAACTCCCGGAGGCTCAAGGCGCCAAGAGACTCGGCCTCTCGTTCCTCTCAATGCGGGAAAGGGTGTCTGGCAGCTCACAAGTGCTCCAGAACCTCCTGACCGGTACGCGAGTATGCCCATCTACTTGCTCGTGGCCGCTCGGATACTGCGTTCTGCTTGGGCGACCTGGGGCCGGAAGCAATTAAAAGGGACTGGGAGCGCGGCGAACTGTTTATGGCTCCATCGCGGAATGGGTTTCAGCAAGACCAGGCAGAAGCACACATCACAATTTGGAAGGAAGCGCTATTCGGCGCCGATCTTCTGCTGCTCCATGCTTCTCCCGTTTACTACGGCCTCGGTGTACCACGTGGCAACGGTTCTGCCGTGGTCCTGGTTCCGGGATTTCTCGGAACCGATTCTTATCTCTCGCAATTGCGGTCGTGGCTGGAGCGCATCGGCTATCGCGCTTATTTCTCCGGCATCGGCCTCAACGCGGACTGCCCGAACATTCTGATCCAACGGCGCCTGAGCGAGAATATCGAGAAGGCCCTGATGGAAACCGAGCGAAAGATCCACCTCATCGGCCACAGCCTGGGCGGCATCATCGCGCGCTCAGTGGCCAACCAGAGGCCCGATGATGTTGCCTCCGTGATCACCCTGGCCTCGCCGTTTCGCGGTACGGTCGCACATCGCACTGTGCTGCGCGCCGCCGAGCACGTACGCATGCAGATTCTGGCCGAACATGGCGCTGGTGTGTTACCCACTTGCTACACCGGTCGCTGCACCTGCAACTTTCTCGACTCTCTACGCCGAAAAATACCGAGTTCTGTGCTGGAGACCGCGATCTACACCCGAAGCGATGGGGTTGTCGATTGGCACTACTGCGTCACCGGTAATACCGACAACGATTTCGAGGTTCCCGGCACTCACATCGGTTTGGCGTTCAATTCTTCGGCCTATACGATCATCGCCAATCGTCTGGCGCAGGCGCACTCGGACCAGTAAGAAATAAGTTCGACCAATACGTCCTTCGCCACAGAAGGCGTAGGTTACGAGTCAGGCCAGTCCCTCTTCTAGGCACATCTGTCCCAACTTGGCAGCGAGCTATGTCACAGATCTGTTGTGACATAGGCCTAGTTCTATAATGGGAATGTCCGACGAAATATTCCCATTTTGTTGCTGCACACACGCGGCCATGTCTCAAACTGAAACAGAGGCACAGTTGGACTCGGCATCAGGGGCGTCAATCTCAGGTGACAGGTCCCGGGCTGGGTTCAACCCTAAAAAACAAACTGCCGAGTCGCCCCGATCAGGGCGAGTCGCGAGGAGATTTCTTATGCGGCGCTTATTTGTCTGCGTCCTTGCTTCATTTCTGCTACTAACCGCTCTCACCTGTTTCTCACAACAAACCAACGTCCCGCAGTTCGCAGCTTTTGGCGCCTTTTCCTACCTCAGCACGCCGTCGCTGAATCTGGTTCAGCGCGGATTCGATGGTGACTTTGGCTACAACTGGAAAAGTTGGCTATCGCTCGGTTTCGATTTCAGCGTTCAGAACGGCCACAGTACGCTGCTGCCGAAGCATCTTAATGCTGCAACGCAAGCGAAATTAGCGCCGTATCTACCGCTTTTCCAAGAGTTGGGGATCCCATTGGCAATCCCCTACAACTCTACGACCTATACGTATGAGGCCGGACCGCAATTCAATTACCGCAGACTGAAACACGTGACCTTCTTCGCGCGTCCGGCGCTGGGGGCCTTCCACTCGAATTTCGCGGCCAAGCCGAACAACCCATACATCCAACAGGTTGTCAACGGCCTCCTGAACGGGAAGACGTCCACCTCTGACACCGTAGTGTTTTACGGCTTCGGAGGTGGGATCACCTGGGAGATCACTCCGCAATTTGGTCTTCGTGTAGCCTCCGACTTTGTTCACTATGATTTTTTCTCGAATTATCTGAATGGCGGTCATAACAGCGTGCGGGTCGTGGTGGGTACCAAGTTCTCGTTTGGAAAGAACATTTTGGGGAAGTAGCGGGTTGATGATTGACCGGCAGCCAGATTTTGTCTGGCTTGATTCCTGCGGGGTGTGGAGGAACTCCGTGTGCAATCACAGCACAAGGAGTTTCCTTTCTTCGGCAACGATGACGAAGCTTGCCTGGATCTTGGTCGAATCAATTCCGGTGGACGAGGTTGAAAATGAGAAAGCTTGCCGCCGTGCAACATGCCAGAGTAGTCATGACGGAAGGAACAGAGTGGGGAGTTTGGAAGTGGCTGCTGGAGAAGAAACGGGTGCGGGCGATTGCCGACGAAGCCCGAGCCGCTCTCGACGAGTTCGAGAGGAAGGTCAAGGTCACTTGGAGCGACGATCTTAAGATTGCTTACAATCACTTGGTGTCGCAAAACGGCGACGCCAAACAAGCGCGGCAGAACGCAAGGCCCTCGAAAAAGCAGGCAGCGCCGAAGATCGACGCGCGAGTCATGTCGGCCATCAAGCGGGTGAAGGAAGCGGATGAGGAAGCCTACAACGCGCATGAGGATGCGGAAGACCTTTTCGCCGAAGCCGAAAAGCGAATGAGCACCAGCATGGCCCGCGACGCGGCCCGAAAAGCCCTCGAAGCCTATGATTTGCACGAAGCAGCAATCCACCAAGCGGAGGCCCTGCTTCGTTTGCAATAATCCGCCCCGGCGTCTAACCAAACGGTCGCCGGGACACATTTCCTCAGTTCACCTGGTAGATCGCCAAGCTATTCGGAGCAAGCTGCAGTTGTACCTTGGCACTCTCCAGTTTCGAGGGCGAAGCGGCGAAGACTGGGGTCAAGGTCTTCGCGTCAGCAAGGGAAGTATCGGAGAAATCCAAGGTGACCCTCTCGGTTGTATCTTTGTTGTGAAAGATAATCAAGAGGCGCTCCCCGTCGGTTTCCCGCGTGAAAGCGTAATAGCTGTCCGCCACCGCGACATGCTTCTGCGCTCCGGAACGCAGCGCCGCATGTTCCTTACGTAGTTTCAAAAGGCTTTGCACGTGGGCGTAAATGTCCTGCTCCTCCGGGGTTCGTTCCGCCTGCGTGAAGGCGCTGTGTTGATCGCCGGGAAATCCGCCCGGAAAATCGTGCCGGTTGTCCGGGTCGTCACCGCCGGTCATCCCAATCTCGTCGCCGTAATACAACTGAGGAATCCCCCGCAACGTCGCCAGTAGCGAGAACGCCAGCTTCAGCTTCTGGGGTGAGCCATTCGCGTCGGTGAGGAAGCGTTTCATGTCGTGGTTGCCGATAAAGGTGACGAGCAGTTCAGGGTGAGGATAGAGCCGGTCCTGTCGCAAGACATCCACAATCTTTTTGGCGGACGCTCCGTGAGCCACCGTTTCGCGGATGGCCGAATTCATTGGAAAGTCGAACGGCGTCGTCAATCGAGTGTCAATGCCATCAAAGCCCCTCTGACCGCCCGCCCAATACGAGGTCACTGTGGGATCGGAGTTGTAGACCTCTCCGACGGTGAAGAAATGCGGGTAGATGGAGAACAGGCCCTCATGGTAGTAGGCCCAAAAGGAGCGCGGGACGTAAGGAAACGTGTCGATACGGAAGCCATCGATTCCGCCACTCTCCGCCCACCACAGAGCATTCTGCAGGAGATATTGGGCGACAAGAGGGTTTTCCTGCGCCAAGTCAGGCAGCACGTTGGCAAACCATCCCTCGAGCGCGCTCACATAGTTCGCCTTCACGGCGTGGGGGTCGGTGATGGGCGAGTAGAAATAGTCGGTGTCGAGATGATGCTCGGGCGTTCCATGTAGCCAACCGGGTGCGGGCTGCGACGCGGCCCACGGATGCTCGGGGCCAACGTGGTTCGGAACCATGTCCAGCAAGACCTTCAGGCCGAGGTGATGCGCCGCAGCAACCAGACTCTGATAATCCTTCATCGTTCCGAAGTGGTCTTCGACCGCGTACTCATCGACCGCACCGTAACCATGATAGTCGGAAGTGGCGTCGTCATTGTCGTACAACGGGGTGAGCCACAATGTGGTCACTCCAAGGTCTTTCAGATACGGCAGGTGCTCCTGGAGACCCTTCAAATCGCCACCGTGATAGGTCTTCGGACGTGCCCGGTCGTAGGTCCCGGGCGCAGCGGCTTTCGGCTGATTGTTGCCAGGGTCGCCGTCTGCGAAACGGTCAGGCATGATCAGGTAAATGACGTCGTCGGACGTGACGCCCTGAAACTTGCCATCCTGAGAGGCGCGCTGCATGAGTGGCAGGACGGCACGGGTCTCACCAGAAACCGTCTTCACGCGAATTTCCAGGTTGCCCGGATGGACGTTCGGCTTAAGACTCAGCCACACGAAGGCATGCTTGCCGTCGGGTTGAGCTCCAGTCCTGGCGACCGATGCTCCCGGGTAATCGACGGAAATATTCGCGCCGGCGAGATTTTCGCCATAAAGCAACACCATGACAGAGGGCTGGAAGCCGATCCACCAATTTGGAGGTTCAACTTTCGAGACGCGCGGAGCATTGCCCGGCAACGCAGCCGCCAAGGACTGAAGCAGCAGCAAAGCTATGGCAAGCATCGGGAAACGGACGAGAGCACGAGTGGGACGCGCGGTTGGCATGCGAGCTATCCTACGCCTCGTTTCGTTATTCGCAAGATCATGCTTTTGCACTAGTATTGGCAGGCGGCGTCCCCGCGGGGCGCAGGACTAAATATGCAAAAGCCGCCTAAGAGCTTCTGGCAAATTTGGAACATGAGCTTCGGCTTTCTCGGCATCCAGTTTGGCTGGGGGCTGCAGATGGCCAACATGAGCGCCATCTACGAATATCTGGGCGCGCGTGCCGATCAGATTCCAATCCTATGGTTGGCCGCGCCGTTGACCGGCCTCATCGTCCAGCCGATCATCGGCCACGCCAGTGATCACACATGGACCCGCCTGGGCCGCCGGCGTCCTTATTTTCTGGCAGGAGCGATCCTTAGCTCGTGCGCACTCATCCTGATGCCGCGCTGTTCCGCTTTGTGGATGGCTGCGGGGCTGCTGTGGATTCTTGACACTTCGATCAACATCAGTATGGAGCCGTTCCGAGCGTTCGTGGCCGATCTCTTGCCGGAAGAGCAGCGCACCAGGGGCTTCGCGATGCAGAGCCTGTTTATCGGACTGGGCGCGGTGGTCGCGTCGGCATTGCCCTGGTTGCTCACCAATGTATTTCATCTTGCAGCCGAAACTTCCAGACATGCAATTCCGCTGACGGTACGATTGTCGTTCTACATCGGCGCAGCGGCATTCTTCGGTGCGGTGTTATGGACAATTGTGACGACGAAGGAGTACCCGCCGGAAGACGTTGAGGGTTTCCACCGTCGAAAAGCCGAGCGGCGTGGGATCGTCACTAATGCGGAGGAGATTTTTACCGCGATTCGCGAGATGCCGCTCACGATGCGCCAACTGGCACCCGTCCAGTTGCTTACGTGGCTTGGACTGTTCTGCATGTGGCTGTACTTCCCCGTCGCGGTGGCGCGCAATGTGTTTGGCGCAGCCGACCAGAACTCGCCGATCTATACGCGCGGCGTGGAGTGGGCCGGCATTTGTTTCGGAATGTACTCGGCTGTGTGCTTCGGATTTTCTTTCTTCCTGCCATCGCTGGCCAAGGTGGTAGGGCGTAAGCAGGCCCACAGTCTGTGCCTGTTATGCGGAGCGATTGGCCTGCTCTCGGTTGCTGTCATTCACGACAAGAACCTGCTCCTACTCTCGATGGTTGGGGTTGGAATTGCGTGGGCGAGTACACTCGCAATGCCATACTCGGTGCTGGCCGGATCGCTGCCCGCCGATAAGACGGGCGTGTATATGGGCATCTTCAACTTCTTCATCGTTCTTCCCGAGATCATCGCTTCCCTGGGGTTCGGCTGGGTCATGAACCATCTGCTGCATAACAATCGCCTTACCGCAGTGATCGCAGGGGGCTTGTTTATGGCGATCGCCGCCGTGCTAATGCAACGCGTAGTCGACCCGGGTGCTGAGCGAATCGAACTCGCGGCGGTCGGTGAGAACGAGGTCGCAATATGAGATTGCAAAAGGCCAAACGCAGCTCATGAGATTTGCACGCTCCAGCGGCATCCTTCTGCACCCCACCTCTCTTCCGGGACCTTACGGCATTGGCGATCTCGGGCCGGAAGCGCATCGCTTTGCGGATTTCCTGTGTGAGTCGGGACAGAGGATCTGGCAGGTCTTGCCGCTCGGCCCGACCGGATACGGAGATTCTCCTTATCAGTGCTTCTCAGCATTCGCGGGCAATCCCCTGTTGATCAGCCTCGATGGCCTGGTGGAGCGCGGTTATCTCAGTTCTCAAGACGTAAATGAGCGACCCGCGTTCCCCGCCGACAAGGTGGATTTTGGCGCGGTGATTGCGTGGAAAATGCCCTTGTTGCGGAAGGCCTACCAAGCATTTCAAAAGCGCTCGGCTACCGAGGGCGCGGCCTTCGCCGCATTCTGCCTGAGGCACTCCGCGTGGCTCGATGAGTTTGCGCTGTTCATGGCGCTTAAGCAAGTTCACAACAACGTGATGTGGACTCTTTGGGACCGCGCACTGGCATTGCGCGAACCGAGCGCACTGGACCGTGCACGTAACTCGCTGCACGATGAAATCGAATGCACCAAGTTCATCCAGTTCGAGTTCGAACGGCAGTGGGACGAACTGAAGGCCCATTGCACACTAAACAAGGTCCGTATTCTGGGCGACATGCCTATCTATGTGGCGTTCGACAGTGCCGATGTGTGGGCCGATCGCGGGCTGTTCGAACTGAACGAGGACGGACAGCCGAGAGTGGTCGCCGGGGTGCCACCGGACTATTTCAGCGCCTCCGGTCAACTTTGGGGTAACCCAATTTACCAGTGGGACGAGCACGCAAAGAGCGGATACGCCTGGTGGATTGCCCGCTTCCGTCGGGCGCTGGGCATGCTTGACCTTATCCGCCTCGACCACTTCCGCGGCTTCGCGGGCTATTACGAGATTACGGCCGGCGAAACGACTGCGATCAACGGCCAATGGGTGAAGGGTCCAGGCGCCCCGCTTTTCGAGGCGCTGGAGCGCACACTCGGACAACTGCCCATCGTCGCTGAAAATCTTGGTGTGATCACCCCTGATGTCGAGGAACTGCGACAGCGTTTCGGGTTCCCCGGAATGGCGATTCTGCAGTTTGCCTTTGGCAACGATCCTCAAGCTCCCGACTTCAAGCCGCATAACTACACCCATCATCTTGCCGCCTATACCGGAACCCACGACAATGACACTGTCGTCGGTTGGTGGTCCAGCAGAGCTGGAGCTGCCAGCACCCGCACCATCGCCGACGTCGAGAAAGAAATGGAATATGCGAGGCGTTACCTGAACACGGACGGGAGCGAGATCAACTGGGTCATGATACGAACGATCATGGCATCGGTATCCGACACGGTGCTGTTCCCCTTGCAGGATGTCCTGGGCGTCGGCAGCGAGGGGCGCATGAACCTGCCCGGAAGCTCCTCCGGAAATTGGCGCTGGCGTTTCCACGCCAACGCGTTGACGCCCGCGATCAGCAGTCGCTTGCAGCGGCTTGCCGACACATATGAGCGATGAACAAACATCTCGGCGATTCATGCGTGGCGCGGTATCATGATTTTTCGGGAGAAAGCCATGTACTTTGAACAGTTCTACCTTGGATGTTTGGCGCACGCTTCTTACCTGTTGGGATCGGAAGGTGAAGGAATCGTCGTCGATCCGCAGCGCGATGTTGAGATTTATCTGGAGGCGGCGAGGAAGCATGGCCTGCAGATTCGCTGTATCTTTGAAACTCACCTGCACGCCGACTTCGTATCGGGTCACAAGGAACTCGCAGCTAAGACCGGCGCGACTATCTACATCGGGAGGGCGGCAGGCGCAACTTTCCCTCACGTCGACGTATCGGACGGATTCGAACTACATGTTGGCAAGCTGCGCATCAATGCTCTCGAAACCCCTGGGCACACTCCGGAGAGCATCTGCCTGGTCGTCACGGACGAAGAGAAGTCCCAGCAGCCCTGGGCAGTCCTCACCGGGGATACGCTCTTCATCGGCGATGTGGGCAGGCCCGACCTGTCGAACACGCACACGCCACAGCAACTCGCCGGATTGATGTACGACTCCCTGCATAACAAGCTGCTGAAGTTGCCCGATACAGTGCTTGTTTATCCCGCACACGGCGCCGGCTCACTATGCGGCCGCAACATGCGATCTGAGCGCTCGTCCACTATCGGCACCGAGCGCCTTACCAACTACGCTTTACAGATCAAAGGCCGGGATGAGTTTATTCGCCAGATGACCACCAACCTGCCCGCTCGCCCCGATTATTTTCTTGAGGACGCGGCGATCAATCGTGATGGGGCATCATCGCTCAGCGAATTACCCGAGTTAAGACCGCTCTCCGCGACAGAACTGAAGACCATGCTGGAAAGCAGTGCGGTCGCGCTCGATGTGCGCCCGGCGAATGAATTCGCGGCAGGTTTCGTGCCTGGCTCCGTCAATATCCCGCTTTCCGGTCAGTTTGCGTCATGGGCAGGGGCTGTTCTCGGACTCTCATCGCGCCCGGTGCTGGTCGCCGAAACTACCGAACAGTTGAACGAGGCACGCCTTCGTCTGGCTCGGGTGGGCATTGAAGACCTGGCAGGCTTTCTTGAAGGAGGACCGGGCGCCTGGAAGCAGGCAGGCTTCACTTTGCAACAGCTACCACAGATCACCGCGAAGGAGCTTGACTCTCGGTCACACGACGGAGATGTGCGAATACTCGACGTGCGCCGGGAAAGTGAATGGGAAGCGGGCCACATCGGCGGAGCGGATTGGTATCCGCTGGACCGCTTCAAGGCCGCGCTACCGGAGATCGATCAAAATTTGCCCGTCGCCGTTCATTGCAAGAGCGGCTATCGCAGCGCCATCGCGTGCAGCATGCTGAAACGAGCGGGCTACAACAATGTAATGAACGTGATCGGCGGCTTCGACGCCTGGCAAGAGGCGAAGCTTCCGACCCTGAGTACGGTTGAAGCGTAGTGCTAGCTGTGCGTCCGGTTTTCGCCTAAGGTCACGGGCTCAGTGCCCGTGTTCATCGCTTTCGTCCAGCCTTACCTTGCCCCGGAACATCTTGTAGACGAACACGAAATACCCGATGGCAATGACCATGGCGAGGCCCCACCACACAAAGCCAACGGCCAATCCGTGTGCGCCGGCCGCGGTGTTGTAAATCGTCAGGCTGTATTGTGCTCCCGTGCTTGCCGGCAGCACGTTGGGATAGACCGCAAACGCAGCTCCCACCAACATGCCCACGATATATGCGCAGGATGCCAGGAATGCGCCTTTCTCGTTGCCGCGGGAATGTGCAAAGTAGAGGTAAGCCAGGCTGCCAACCACGATGAGAGGTACCAAGTATCCGATGGGCCATTTGCCATAGTTATCGAGCACGTGAGGAACCACGAAAACGGTCGCGATCAGGCTGACGATGGTAAGCAACACTTGTGCCGGCCACAAGGCTGACGCAACTTTGCGTGCCCTACGGTTCAAGTCTCCTTCGGTCTTTGTCGCCAGATAGAGAGATCCGTGTATAGTGAGCGTCACCAAGGCGACCACGCCACAGATAACTGTGTACCAGTCGAGTATTCCGTTCTGTTCGCCCACCCTCCAGTTAGTCCACAGAGGCTCGAAGAAATAGCCGTCCGCATGGAGTGGCACACCTCTAACGACATTGCCAAGCGCCGCACCGAAGAAAATGGCCAGCAGAATACTCGCCAGCCCAAAGATGGCATCGAAGAAGCTCTTCCACAAATTGTCCTCGAGATGGGTGCGAAACTCGATCCCGATGGCACGCAGCATGAGTAACCACAAGAACCATCATCAGCGGCAGATAAAAACCGCTAAAGCTGGAGGCATACAGCAGCGGAAAGGCAAAATATAGCGTTCCACCGGCTGCAAGCAACCACACTTCGTTGCCGTCCCAAACTGGACCGATGGCGCGCAGGATGGTGCTACGTTCTGCATCGCTCTTGGCGATGAATAGATGAACCGCGCCGGCACCTAGGTCAAAGCCGTCTAACAACACGTAAACGGCAACCATTACTGCCACGATCATGAACCAAGCCGTCGCCATGGCTATCGCACCTCCCGAGTGGCTGGAAGAACACCGACTTCTCCTGGCGATGAATCAGGCCCATGCTGGATTTCTCGCATCACCAGGAAAAGAAAAAGCATGGACAGCACGCTGTACATTCCAAGAAAGCCCAGGAAGCTGAACCAACCATTTCCCGCGGAGACCATCTTCGAGTATCCATCAGCAGTCCGAAGCAAGCCGTAGATCAGCCAGGGTTGACGGCCAAGTTCCGCAGTCATCCATCCGGCTGTATTCGCGATATAAGGAAACGGCGCCAGCAGCAACAGAATCCACAGCATCCAACGGGCGTTGTACAACTGATTGCGCCAGAGCAGTAGAGCTGCAATCGCCGAAATTGCGATGAACATTGTGCCCAAGCCGACCATCATGTGATAAGCGTAGTAGAGCAGTGGAATGTTATCGGGCCAGTCTTCCTTGGGGACATAGTCCAGGCCTTTCACTTCAGCATTCCACCGTCGCCAGGTCAGAAAGCTCAGCGCTTTAGGAACGACAATTGCGTTGTCAATCTTCTTTGCAGGAACATTGGGCTGGCCAAGGATGACTAGTGGTGCCCCCGGCCGGGTCTCAAATAGCGCCTCCATAGCCGCCAGCGTAACCGGCTGCTTGGCAGCGACCATGCGGCCTGCCCAGTCTCCGGTGGGGAATAGCTGCAACACGCTTACGATCAGTCCAGCAATCACACCGAGACGAACGAAGATACGCCCCTGCTCCACATGTTGTCTGCTGAGCAGGTAGAAGGCGCCGACAGCGCTCATGACAAAGGCGCCGGTGATGACCGCACCGCTCATGTTGTGCGCATACTGCAACCACGCCCACGGATTTAGCACTAGTTGCCAGAAGCTGGTCAACTGAAACGAACCGTCGGCGGTGCGCTCGTAGCCGACTGGGTTCTGCATCCAGGCGTCGGTAGCGACGATGAAGTAACCCGACAGCCACGAACCGAGAAACACCATCAGCGCCGCAAACCAGTGCATTCCTTTGCTCAGGCGCTTCTCGCCGTAGAGGAAGAGCCCTAAGAATGCCGATTCCAGAAAGAAGGCGAAGCAGCCTTCCATGGCGAGCGTCTGGCCGATAACCCCTCCGGCATAGCGCGAGAAATGCGACCAGTTGGTGCCGAACTGAAACTCCATGGGAATTCCGGTCACCACACCGATAACGAAATTGATTCCGAAGATCTTCGCCCAGAACCGGGCGGCAGCATCATAACGCTCGTCGTTGGTCTTGAGGGCGAGGGTCTTTAGAATCACGATCAGAGGCGCCAGCCCCATGGTCAATTGCGGAAAAAGGTAGTGATATGTCACCGTGAACGCGAATTGCAGGCGGTGTATCAGGAGTACGCTATCCATTCATAGACCTCGGTATAAGAGCCCTGTTCCGGCACTTGTAAAGGACGAAACCGACGCGGCAACAGGCGCGGTTCCATTGTCTCGCAGAGGCGCACTATGCGGTGTGATGGATGTCACAAGCAGAAAGAACGCTGTGGGCGGCAAGGAATTGGCGGCGCCGAGAACGAACCAAAAAAACCTGACCGCGGAGCCATGACCGAGTCTTCTCCCCCCACCGTCGGGTCTAAACTGGTAAAAGATGCTACGCCCGTCTCTTAACGCGCTCCTGAGCCTGACACTAGTGGCGCTGGCTGCCTTTGCGGCGTTGGGTGCTGGTGAGGTTCATGCCCAACAGAAAACGCAGCGTCTCATTCTGAAGGACGGCTCCTACCAGGCGGTTCTGAAGTATGAAGTCCAGGGGAATCGTGTGCACTATTTCAGCGCGGAGCGTTACGAGTGGGAAGACATCCCCGGATCCCTTATCGACTGGGATGCCACCAAGAAGTATGAGGCCGATCTGGTCAGCGGCAAGCAGGCCTCCGAAGTGAAAGAGACCCCAGAGGAAAGGGAGGAACGCGAAAAGGAGAACGCCAATTCATTACAGGTCGCTCCGGGGATCACTCTTCCGGGAACCGGCGGCGTCTTCCTGCTCGATCAATATCAGGGCAAACCGCAATTGTCGGAGATCATTCAGAATGGCAGTGAGGTAAATAAGGGCACAACCAAGAATGCAGTTCGCGCGGCGCTGAACCCGCTGGCGAGTTCGAAACAAACATTCGAACTCAGAGGGGCACACGCGCAGGTTCAATCTCATTTGTCACGGCCCAACATCTACGTTGATATCGAGGAAGGGCCAATGAACGACATTGCACTGAGTGATCGCTTCCGCATTGTACGGGCTGTGATGAAGGACGGGGTTCGTGTCGTCGGCAACCTCAAAATCACGGTCACCGGAAAAACGAGCGAACAGAACACAGTCATCCCTGCCAAGGTGGAGAAACTGGGAATGGGCGAGTGGATAAGAATCACTCCTTCGGGAGATCTCGCGCCCGGCGAGTACGCTGTCGTCGAGATGCTTGGCAGCGATGAGATGAACCTGTATGTATGGGACTTCGGCGTCAACCCTAACGCCCCGGCAAATCCTAACATCTGGAAACCGGCAGAGAGATCCGGAGACCCCAACTAGCGCCGATGTTTTTGGCTCCTGGTTCTCAGGCTAATTTCCTTCTCCGTCTTCTCCTACAATTCCCAATCCTGCCACGGCGATGTTATCCCGACCGTTCTGCTTTACCAGATACATCATCTCGTCGGCTCGCTGGACAATGGCCTGCGGAGTCTCGCCGTCCGCCGGGTAACCGGCAATGCCAATGCTGGCGCCCAGAGTTATCGGCGACTTTTCGTCTGTGCGCCACTCGCTATCGTGAAAAACTGCCATCAAGCGTCTTGCGACGAGCAGGGCTGCCTGCTTTAACGTCTGCGGCAGCAGGAGGGCAAACTCGTCACCGCCATAACGAAAGGCAACGTCCACCAAGCGCAGGTGTTCGCGAAGCGACCGCCCAACCTGCCCCAGCAGCTTGCTGCCGATCAGATGTCCATACTGATCGTTGATACCTTTGAAATGATCGAGATCAAGGAACAAAAGGCCAAATTCGTATCGGAATCTCCTGGAGCGTTGCACTTCGTCGCCGAGCACGGTGAACAAGTGACGCGCATTGTACAAACCCGTACAGTCGTCGGTAATGCTGAGTTCCTGGACACGGCTGACGGCGCGAGCGTTTTCGATCGCGATGGCCGCGTAATCGGCGAGGGTCTGCAGCAGCAACTCGTTGCGGGCGTAAACCTCCATGTCAACATTTATCAGTTGGATGATCCCCAGTATCTTGCCCCCAGTGCGAACGGGCACGCACACAACGGAGCATCCACCGCCCGTGAAAGCGTCACCGGTGGACCGCTCAATACGAGGGTCCTGGTTCACGTCTGAGATGACAACCGGCTCACCCTTTTCCATCACCCAGCGGGCCAGGGTTTCGCCAGACCTGAGCGTTAAAGCATTGACCGCCTCGCAGTCTTTGCCCACGGCGGCCGCATAGTAGAGTTCCCCGCTGGCTTCATCGAGCATTAGCAGCGACCAAGTCGCCGGCTCGAAATGGGCGGCCATATTCTCCATGATGGCTTGCAGAATAGTATCGAGGTCAAGCGACGACGTGAGCGCTTTTGCCACGTCGTGAAATATCTTCAGCCCGTCGAATTGGTAGCCCTTGTCCGCTGCTGAAAATGACATGCCTAACCTTGAACGGATGCCATTCCGCTGTCCACGCGAAGCCAAACACCTAATCCATCAACCACACTAGTCGCCCTTTGTCAGACAAACGTCTGAGGGAGCGTGTCTATCTTATCGGAAAACCACAGACCGTTCCCAGCGACCGACCGTGCGGATTTGTAAGGGCGAACCTAGTGTGGTGAATCAGAAATTCGTTTACGAACTTGACTTGGCTTGAAATTTCGCCTCAACCCGTAAAGGCCATGTTTTCTTGGGCCCCAGTTCGCCACGGCTGAAACCGTGCCCCTGATACAAGCCCTCCGCTTAGGCAACGAACTTGTAACTCAGGACACTAGCATCTAAAGGCAGTTCTCGCCGCCCGAGTCAAATCGGCAACCTTTGTGGTTTGACACTGCCAGCGGTACTTCATATGATTCCACAAGAATTCGAGCTAACTCTAAGTGGGCAAGTCATTTGAACATAACGGGATAGGCGCGGGGGTGTTCGGTGAGCATCTGCGCCGGGAGCGCGAGATGCGTGGCATCTCGCTCGACGACATTGCGGCGGCCACTAAAATCGGCACACGCTTGCTTCGCGCCCTCGAGGATGAGCAATTCGACCTGCTTCCCGGAGGCATCTTCAATAAGGGGTATGTCCGCGCCTATGCACGGTTTGTCGGGATCGATGAAGAACAGGCCGTTGCTGAGTACCTGAATGCGGCTAGTGAGACGGATCCTGATGTCCGGCTGATCGCCCACCAGAACTCTTCCACTCATCGCGACTCCGGTCAATACGGCGCCGTCTATCGTCGCGGCTTTCCCTTCGTTCCGGTCATGATCCTTCTTCTGGTAGTAATGGGGGCGATGAGTGGCTGGCATCTCTACCGGCAGCGGCAGCGGGAGGTTCCACGACCGGTTACCGAACACGATGTGGCTGTAGCGCGATCCGGTGTGTCTAATCCAACTGCCCAATCCAGTTCGAACGGCACCCTTGCTCCGGCACAAACGGGAACTGTTCCTTCTGTGTCGGGATCGCAGGATGCTAGCGTGCCACAAGTGCCTGCCAACGCGATGTCGTCCGCCCACGGCGCAGTTCAAACAGTGGAAGCGGCGGAAAACGCATCGCATCCCTCCGACTCAGATGCATCATCCGGGGAAAATGCGGCTGGCTCTGAAGTCGGAGCTCAGTTTGAAGTTATGGTCCGCGCCAAGAATCACGCTCGGGTTGAGATCAAGAGCGATGGCAAGGTTTCGTTCAGGGGAATAATGAGTCCCAGCGACGTGAAGACTGTCCGTGCTACAAACAAGGTAGTGTTTTGGACCGCAAATGCTGGCGACGTTGAGATCTCATTTAATGGCAAGCCCGTCCCGCTGAATAATGGGGCAAACGATGAGCAGGTGCTCGTCTTCAATTCCCACGGACTGGTGCCACGTTCGACCGCTCAATAACCCACAGGTGGATCGGCTGCCTATTTGATCATGAAAAACATCGGAGAGAAAGTGGTACGCATCGAAGCCGACGCGCTGCAAGCCTTGGCCGACCGTCTCGCGGGACCCATGGCGTCGGACTTCAACCGCGCCTTAGACGTGCTCCATGGCTGCACGGGACGCGTCATCGTTACTGGGATGGGCAAGAGCGGATTGATTGCACGCAAGATCGCCGCCACCCTCACGTCGACGGGAAGCCCCGCCTTGTTCCTCCACCCCGCAGAGGCCCTGCATGGCGACCTCGGAATGGTGGTGCGTGGCGACGTTGTTCTCGCGCTTTCGGCGAGCGGAGAAACTGCCGAAATTCTGCAATTGCTCGCCCCCGTGAAGCGGCTGAGTGTGCCGCTCATCACTTTGACTTGCGATAGCCTTTATTCGGCTCCCGGGAAGGCGCGAAGCCGCTCGACCCTGGCGCAAGTCGCGGACGTCGCGCTCGACTGCTCGGTAGCCCACGAGGCATGTTCTCTGGGACTGGCGCCCACCGCCTCGACGACCGCCATGCTGGGTCTCGGCGACGCGCTGGCGGTCGCACTCTACGAGCGTCGCGGCTTTAAGGAGGAGGACTTCGCTAATCTGCATCCGGGTGGCAAGCTTGGCAAGCGCTTCGCGCGGGTCGCATCGCTCATGCACGTGGGAGAGGCCGTTCCCAGTGTCGGTCCGTCAACCCCGATGACCGATGTCATTTACGAGATGTCGCGGAAAGGGTTGGGAATGACAACCGTCATCGAAAGCGAGAAACTCGTCG
Source organism: uncultured Acidobacteriaceae bacterium (assembly GCA_963791975.1). Classification (GTDB taxonomy): domain Bacteria; phylum Acidobacteriota; class Terriglobia; order Terriglobales; family Acidobacteriaceae; genus Bog-257. The sequence continues at coordinate 1,374,519 of CAWBUJ010000003.1, forward strand.
GCCTCATCAGCGATGGTGACTTGCGACGGCTTCTGGAGCGCCACGGTAAGCACGTGCTCGATCTCGCCGCCAGCGAGTGCATGACGCGCTCTCCGAAAGTGGTGGGACCCGACGTTTTTGCGATTGCGGCTCTCGACATCATGGAGCAGAAGAAGATCACTTCCCTTCCGGTTGTTGACGAAGCCGGCCGCCTGCAAGGTGTGCTGCACCTGCATGATCTGTGGGAAACTGAGCTGCTGTAAGAGGCAGCAGCCCCCCGAATTTAATCCCGCTAGGCAGTCTCGACGAACCCCACTACCACTTCTCTCTCGCGCGGGCCGTCCAACTCAACCAGTACGACGCGCTGCCACGTGCCCAGCAGGAGCAGGCCTCGTTCCACTTGCATGCTGACCGAGGTCCCAATGATGGTTGACAGAATGTGATCGGGAACATGCATCGGGTTGTGCGGATGCCGATAGGAAAGCTTCGGAACCATGTGTTCGAATGCGTCCAGCATGTCGAGGTCGGTTCCCGGATCCAGATCAGCCGTGGCCAGAGCCGCAGTGGTGTGCAGCAGATTCAACTGACAAATGCCGGTTTTCTCGGGATGCTGCTTCCACAGCAGCTGTTCGAGATGCTCGGTGATGTCCAAGACCTCACGCTTCTTGCGGGTCTTGATCGTAAGACGATGCATGGCTCACCTACTCGCCAGGCGTAAACAATCCCAGCTGCACGCGCCAATCGACTGACTGTCCCGGCTTCAACAGCACCATTCCAGTGTCGGTATTTCCCCAGTCTTTGCTGTAGGGATCGGGCAGGTTGAACTGCGGCTCGATAGCCACAAAATTCTTGGTGGGCGGCGCATAGACCTGAATGGACTTGATGCTGGGTGCGAGCGTTGTCAGCTTCAGACCATACTTTGCCGCCGGATCGACGATCTCGGAGACCGTGCTTCCGTCGGCGCCCCGGATGAGATCTGAGTAATTATCGTCAAGATACTGTGTACCCAACGGTCGACCGCCGGCCGCGCTGAAGTCATACGGCGTGCCTTTGACCGAGACTCGCTTGCCCGTAACAAACGAATCGTCGTAATTGTTCATGACGGCGCGAGTTTCGCTGGGCAAATGCAACCTGACCTGCTGACGTTCGCCGCTGGGCAAGACAAAATACGGATGCCAGCCAATGCCCATCGGTAGTAGAGCATGCCCCACGTTCTTTGCCGTGACCGTCATGTCGAAGGCGTCGTTCCGCAACACGGCTTCGACCGTGACGTCGGTGTCGGATAACCAATGGCCTGCGAAGTTAGCGGCGTGAAGTATGGCAGAAACCGTTGATTCGTTCAGGCCATGCTGCTGTACCACATCCTGAAACTTGGAGCGCCGCATAAGACCGTGAATAGCATGCTTTTCGGCGCCGGGGTTGTTACCGCTCCAATTGGCGGGCAACGTGACCGTCTTTCCCGCAACAGTCGCAGTAATCGTCTTTCCGTCGGCCGAAATCTTGCCGCGAATGCGATTGGCAAAGGGCAGAAGAATGGCGCCGCCAAACTTGAATACCTGGTTACCGAACTCGTCATCGCTCTTGTCTAGCATCTGCTCCGCTTCGGGCAATGGCGGTGCGTTCAGCAGGTTGATCTCGCCCTTTCCAGGGATGTAAGCCTTGATCTGCAACACGGCCATGCCGCAACCGGGAAGGATGGTAGCTTCGAGGAACTGCGGCTTGGTCTTATCAGCTGAGCGTGGCCGGTGAAGAACCACCACCGGTTCTCCTCCGATCTCGAGGGGGCGTGGTTGACTGATTGCTTTGCCGGCGGCGGAAGCTTGCTGGCCGCGGACGAGCGGCGTCCATCCAAAACTAAGTGCTACAACGACGACTAAAGTCGACCACTTGACGGGCGGCAGTAATGTTCGCATGGATGGTAGTCTCCCTCCGGCACTCGTTCGGGACGGCAATGTCCAGTGTTGCTGAACCGTGCCAACCTTGGGGCACCATCATAATCGTTCGCGGCGCGGCTTTGGAAATGCAGACCGGAGTTGGTAGTAGCGCTGTGGGCCAGGTGCTAGCCAAAACGGTCGCGCGGGAAACTTCAGACTACCGTGGCAAGTTGTAGGCGGCGTTGCACAAGAGCTGACTGGATGAACGTCACCTCGCGTCCCAACATATCCGTGGCTTCCCGGCAGAGATCGGGCTGTTCGCGCATTAGCTCCAGAAATTGCTCGCTTGGTATATGCACGATCTCGCACTGGGCGAGAGTTACCGCTGTCAAGCTGTACGGGTGTCCCGTGAATGTGGACGGCAGCCCCAGCACGGATCCCGCACCGAAGTCCCGGCTCAGCTTTGGTAGATTCTTTACGCTCATGCGCACTTTACCTTTACAGATCAGGAACACGCCCACACTATCGTCGTTCTCCCGAAACAGCACCTGCGCAGACAAATACTTCTGCTTATTGCCGGCCGCTTGCAGACTGCTCTGCAACTTCTCCGACGCTTTTAGGATATTGGCCTTGGCACCCACACTTTTCATTCAGCAGTTATGCCAAAGGTTCACCCCATTGTTCTGTGACCGGAATCACAGATGGTTGTGAGGCGCAGACGAAGGGCATCGACGTAGCTTGCGCTCGCGTACGATCTGAAGACGTTCAAAAACTCGCGCGCGGCTAGCCATTTCGAGCGCCTGCTGGAAAGCAAAACCCCACCTCCGGCGAAAGGCCGAAAGTGGGGTAAACAGTCGATCAAGATCCGACCCGGCTCACTGAATCACGAGGTGCGAGATCGGCGGAACGTACGCCAGAAGGTAAACATAAATACCCACCAGAGCAGCCAGAGCAAGACTGTGAAAGAAGACGTAACGCAAGATGTCTCCCTCATGCCCGTACCAGTTGGTCGCGGTGCTGGCGACGACAATGCTTTGTGCGTCGATCATCTTGCCCATAACGCCGCCGCAACTGTTGGCCGCGGCCATCAGCGTGGGTGAGACGCTCACCTGTTGCGCCGAGATCTTCTGCAGGCTGCCGAAGAGCACGTTCGACGAGGTATCCGAACCGGTCAGCGCCACGCCCAGCCACCCGAGCAAGGTGCCGAAGAACGGGTACAAGTGGCCGGTTCGGGCGAATGCAAGCCCCATGGTCGCATCCAGCCCCGAGTATCGGGTCATGAAGCCGATGGCCAGCATGGCCGCAATGGTGAGCAGCGAGAATCGGACCTTGATGATAGTTTTCACGTAGACCTTGAGGATCTGGCCGAAATTGAATCCCATCACCAGACCGGCGATAAGGGCCGAGATTAGAATGCTGGTACCGGTGGCGCTCAGCCAGTTCAAGCCGAAAACCGCACCTTCTTTGGTTGGTTTGAGGACCACCGGCGGCATGCGCTCTGACAGCTTGTCTAGGCCTGTAACCGGGAACTGGGGGTTAGTGATCTTGCTGGGCGGCGTGTGCCAACTCGCCATCGAGGTGAAGACCTTTTCCGGGGTGTTCATCATGCGCTTGCCGCTCTGGGTGCCCCAACAGAAGACGATGACACTGAGAATGATCCACGGCACCCAGGCCCGCGTCACCTCTGCGCGGCTATAGCCATGGTCGGCGTGGTGCTCTGTCTTGGCCTCCTCGCCCTCGAAGGTCCAGACCCTTTTGGGATGCCAGATCATCAGGAAGCCGACAAGACAGGCCATCGAGACTATGGCCGCGACGATGTTCGCCAGCCACGGCCCATGCAAGTTCGACATCAGAAGTTGCGGTATCGCAAACGAGACACCCGCCACCAGGATGGCCGGCCACACCTCAAGCATGCCGCCCCATCCGGCGAATGTGCAAACCAGCCAGAACGGCACCAGGATGCAGAAGGGCGTGAGAATGCGGCCTGCCATGGCTCCCAACACTTTTTCACTGAAGCCGGTCACCGCGGCCAAAGCGACGATCGGAGTACCTAAGGCACCGAATGCGACGGGGGCCGTGTTAGCGATGAGAGACAAGCCAGAAGCCTGCAGCGGCCGGAAACCCAGTCCGATGAGCAGTGCAGCGGTCACCGCTACGGGCGTTCCGAATCCGGCGGCGCCCTCAAAGAATGCGCCAAAGCAGAAGGCGATGAGCAGCAATTGCAGGCGGCGGTCCTGCGTGATACCAGTGAGGCTATGTTGCAGCACAGTGAACCGTCCTGCCTCCACCGTGAGTTGATACATGAAGATGACATTCAACACGATCCAGCCGATGGGAAAGAGGCCGTATCCGGCGCCTAGCACGGCGGTTGCTCCCGCCATGCGCGCCGGCATGTGGAAGCCAAAGATGGCAACCGCCAGAGCCGTTGCCAGCCCCAGCAGCGCCGCATAATGCGCCTTCATGTGAAGCGCCAGCCCTCCCAGCAAAACCACTACTGGCAGTGCGGCAACAAGAGTCGAAAGCCACCAGATACCGGTGGGATCATAGCCTTGGGACCATGGCTGCGAGAGGCGAGGAATCTTGAGGATGAAAATGACAGCGATGATTGTGACAACGGTTAAAATTGCCCAAAGCGTCAGGTTGTCCTTAGGCGGAGCGCCCTTGCCCCCAGCCGTTGCTGTGCTCATGAGTTAGTCACCCATTCTCTGCCAGAGATTTCGGCAGGCACTTTCGTTTTAATTTGATTCCATGACACCACGCTAGCCAGCCGTGCACCGCTCGCTCGTTCCCTAATTCGAAGGGCGCGCTCCCCGTAGTCCCGGTGACACCAGGCGTAAACCTGACGGGAATAGGGACGAGGGCACGAGGCCGAACGCGCCCTCCGAATCGGGAACTTGGTCGCGGCAAAAGGTTTACACAGCACGAATAGCAAGTCAATAAAGTTCTGAACTTTGCCTTACCGCTTTCCGGTGACAGGCACACAATCGGTAACCTTGCACTGGTTCGCCTTCTCCGCCAAGCGCTACAATGAGCGGGAAGATCTCGCCGAGGAAGAGGACCCATGTCATCGTCGATAAGCGCCGTCGCACCCGATACAACGGAAGCCGCTCGCCAGATGCTCGAGGCCGCGCAATGCGCGCTGGTGGTCGTGGACATCCAGCAAAAGCTGTTGCCGCCTATCTTCAACAAAGAAACCATGGTGCGGAACTCGCAACTGCTCATCCGGTTGGCGAAAATTCTTTCCATTCCCGCCCTGGTGACCACGCAATACAGCAAAGGACTCGGCGGCACCGTGCCGGAGATCGCCGCGTTGCTGACCGAAGTAAGAAACATTGACAAGCTCGAGTTCGGTTGTTTCGGCAGCGACGAATTCCGCTCCAGCCTGAAGCGGCTCCCAGGCAATCGCAACACCGTCTTGCTGTGCGGTATGGAGACCCACATTTGCGTCACCCAAACGGCCCTAGGCGCGCTCAACGATGGATACCTGGTCCACGTGGCGTCCGACGCGGTCGGCTCGCGCTCGGAGTGGAACTGGAAGGTCGGACTCAACCGGATGCGCTCCGCCGGCGCTGTCATCTCCTCCACCGAGATGATGATGTACGAACTGCTGCGCTGCTCGGGAACGCCGCAGTTCAAGGAGCTCCTACCGTTCATCAAGTAGCGATCGATGTTGCCCTTATGTCACAGCTCTTGAAGGGATAGCCTCCCATCCCCCCTACCCCTAGCCAGAATGTTTAGAATCTGCGACTCGCGCAGAATTCAGCGGCAAGTAATTGATCTATAAAGACTTAAAGCAAAGTCTTGATTAGCAAGGACTTATTGTCGCACTGTTGCGCAACTCACTGAAAACAATAAGGCGGAAGCGAACAGACAACGAACCGCCGATTCTGTAGCCAATACTTCGCCGTAACCCATAGGTTCGTTTAGCTTTAGCATGACTCTAGAGGAAAGAAAGGGTAGGCAACGATAAGCATGATAAGCGAGATTATCAAGATAAGCATGATAAGCATGATAATCACGATAATCTTGCTAACAAGACAGCATCGATTCGAAGCTTAGCCCCCTCGAACGGCTGCTCAGCCCAGCTAAGTTGTCAAAGACCGTCAGCCCGACGCTTCAAATCTCGCATTGCATCGGGTAGAGACACTAAGCCTCTGTGCGCAGTGTCACAGGCTAGCGCGCCGTTGTCGGTGATGGCGGTCACGCCCAGATGTGATAATTCTGTGTCGGATTACTTTGTCTGCGACAAGCGAACAGCGGAAGAGGACAATCTGCGTTGAGTTTCAACCGGAGTGGAATACCTCCTTTAGAACCAAGTGTTCTTAGTCCAAGTTTTTAATTCTGCTCGCGGCTCACACCTGGCTGGACGCAATCTGAACGATGGGTTGAGGACGGCGCGGCTGGCGCGGATTCCCAACGTGCTTAGGCAGGGTGCCCATGTACATCGCAATTTCGTCGCAGGCATTCTGACGCGGGCAAAGCTGGCAGTCTTTCAGCGCCTTGTCGGGAAGAGCTTCCTTGTCCACTACGCGAAAACCGATGCGCGCAAAGAAATCGGGAATGCGGGTGAAGAGGCACACACACGTCACGCTCTGGTGCTTCGCCTCCTTCAACAAAGCATCGACCAGCACCCGTCCCGCGCCTCTGCCCTTCGACTTCGAGGTCACGGTGATGGAACGAATTTCGGCCAGATGCATGCCGTAAAGATGCAGCGCGCCGCAACCGACGATTTCGCCGTCGTTCTCGACCACGATAAAATCGCGGATGTTCTCGCAAATGTCCCGCAGCGAGCGGGGCAGCAGGGTCCCGTCTCCTACGTGGACCTGGATCAATTGCTCAATGGCAATGGCATCGGGCAGTTTGGCGTTACGCGCTCGCATGGGCGGCTCCTGAATACATGGATAATTTTTCTTTGGCTGCGTGCAAAGCTTCGCGCACGCGCGACGGAGCTGTGCCTCCCTCGACATCGTGAATGGCCAGTACGTTGGCCAGGGTAAGGGCGTCGTAAAATTGCCGATCGGCCCGGATTCCGCAAAGCGCAAAATCCTCCGGCGACAATTGCTCAAGTTCACAACTCTTGTCCAGGCAGACCCGTACTGCCCTGCCGATCAATTCATGGGCGCGGCGGAAAGGCACGCCCTGGCGAACCAGGCAAGCGGCAGCGGCCATGGCGTTCATGAAGCCGCGAGTCGCGGCCCGCTGCATCCGGGCGTAGTCGAACTCCACGGCTGCCATGAAGCCAGCCGCCACCCGCAGCATGGCCGATATCTGGCCGGCGGCCGCAAAGACGGGTTGCTGCGTCTCCTGCAAGTCCTTGTTATAGGCGAGAGGCAGGCCCTTCACGCTCATGAACAGCGAGGTCACGGCGGCCCAGACGGTTCCCGCCTTGCCGCGGACCAGTTCCAAGGCGTCAGGGTTCTTCTTCTGTGGCATGGCGCTGCTGCCGGTGGAAAACTCCTCGGGCAATTTCACGAAACCAAACTCCGTGGTGGAGAAGAGGATCAACTCCTCCGCCCAGCGGCTCAAGTGCAGGGCCACGAACGACAGGGCCTGAACGAACTCAATGGCGAAGTCGCGATCGCTGGTAGCGTCCAGGCTGTTGGCAGTAGGGGCGTCGAAATCGAGCTGCCTAGCCATGTCTTCGCGATCCAGAGGCAGGATTGTTCCGGCAACCGCACCCGAACCGAGCGGGCACTCATTCAGCCGCTGGCGGCAATCGGCGAGCCGCCCCAGATCGCGGGTGAACATCTCGACGTAAGCCAGCAGCCAATGACCAACCAGCACCGGCTCGGCGCGCTGCAGGTGGGTATACGCGGGCATGACATTTTCGTCGGCTGCGTAGGCCTGGTGGACGAACGTACCCACGAAATCCACCAGCAGACTGCACACTTCGTCGATCTGCTGGCGAACGTAGAGCCGGAGGTCGGTTGCAATCTGCTCGTTGCGGCTGCGTCCTGAGTGCAGCTTGTAGCCTGCTTCGCCCGCAAGATCAATCAGGCGCAGTTCGACATAGTGGTGCACGTCCTCGATGGAAGAATCGTCCACCGAGGAGACCGGCTCGCGCGCGATTTGCTCGAGGGCGAGGACCGTACGGGCAAGTTCCTCCGCACTCAACACCCCAGCCTTGGCCAGCGCAGCAGCGTGCGCCTGGCTGGCGGCTACCTCGAAGGGCAGCAGCACATGATCGAACGGAAACGACCGCTGCCACTGCTCGAAGTCGGCATTCTGCGACTGCCCGAAGCGGCCCGACCACATCTTCATTTCACGGTCTCCGCATGCACCAGAGCGCGCGAGCGCGCCGGCAGGCCGAGAATGCGGATGAACCCTTCCGCATCTTTCTGGTTGTAGGCGGCGCCCATGGTGAAGCTGGCGATGTCGGGACGATACAGCGAGCTCTCCGACTTGCGGCCGGCTACGTCAATGTTGCCTTTGTAGAGCGCCAGGGTGACCGTGCCGTTAACGTCGGCCTGTGAGCTGCTCACGAAGGCTTGCAGCGATTCGCGCAGGGGAGTGAACCACAAACCGAAATACACGATCTCGGCATATTTAAGTCCAACGTGCTGTTTGAAGTGCATCAGGTCACGGTCGAGACAAAGCGCTTCGAGCTCGCGATGTGCGGTCAATAGCAATGTGCCACCAGGCGTCTCGTAGCAGCCACGCGACTTGATGCCGACAAAGCGGTTCTCCACCAGGTCCACGCGGCCGATGGCGTTGCGTGCGCCAATTTCGTTGAGCACCTCGACGATGGCCACGGGATCGAGCTCGACACCGTTCACTGCCGTGGGCACCCCCTGGCGAAACGCAATCGTCACCGTTTCGACGGCATCGGGTGCATCCTGCGGCGACTTGGTCCACGTCCAGGTGGTGGGCAGCGGGGCGTTGTTGGGATCTTCCAGTTCACCGCCTTCATGGCTGACGTGCAGCAGGTTGCGATCGCGGCTGTGGATCTTCTCGCGGCTCTGCGCCACGGCGATTCCATGCGCCTCGGCGTAGTCGAGGCAGTCTTCGCGCGATTGCAGCGTCCATTCGCGCCAGGGCGCGATGACCTTCAGTTCCGGCGCTAGCGCCTGATAGGCGTGCTCGAAGCGAACCTGATCGTTGCCTTTGCCCGTGCAGCCGTGAGCGACCGCGGTTGCGCCATCCCGCAGGGCAGCGGCCACCTGATACTTGGCTATGATCGGCCGCGCCAGTGACGTGCCCAGCAGATACTTGTGCTCATACACTGCACCCGCCTGTATCGCCGGGAAAACATAGTCAGTGAGGAATTCCTGCGCGGAGGTCCTCGACGATCACCTTGCTGGCGCCGGTGGCATACGCCTTCTCGACGACGGCTTCAATGTCGTCACCCTGACCGACATCCGCGACGTAGGCGATGACATCGCAGTCATAGTTCTCGTTGAGCCAGGGAATGATGATGGAGGTATCGAGACCTCCGGAATAAGCGAGCACTACTTTTTCACGCATTGGCACTCCTCGGCGGGAAGCGGTACAGACCGCCTTCCAGCAGCAATACAAGAATGGCTTTCTGAATGTGCAAGCGATTTTCCGCCTGATCGAAAACCACCGAACGCGGCGAATCGATCACCGCCTCCGTGACTTCGTCACCGCGATGCGCGGGCAGGCAGTGCATGAACACGGCATGCGGTGCGGCACACGAGAAAAGATTCTGATTCACCTGATAGGGAGCGAAAATCTCGCGACGATCACCGGCCTCAGACTCCTGCCCCATGCTGGCCCAGACGTCGGTGTAGACGGCATCGGCGCCGGCCACGGCATCCACGGGATCGTGCACCACTTCGACGCTGCCGCCTGAGACCACGGCCAGTCGCTGAGCTGCATCTGTGATGTCTGCGTCCGGTTCGTAGCCTGGCGGTGTGGCGACCGCGATCGTCGCCCCGAGGCTGGCGGCCGCCAGCATCAGCGAATGGGCGACGTTGTTGCCGTCACCGACATACGCGAGATGCACGTTGCGCAAATCGCCAAAGTGTTCCTGCAACGTAAGCATGTCGGCCAGCGCCTGGCAGGGATGCTCCAATTCGCTCAGCGCGTTGATGACGGGAATGGACGCGTACTGTGCCATGTCGGTTACGGTCTGGTGGGCGAAGGTGCGCAGCACGACCCCGTCCACCCAGCGCTCCAGGTTGTGCGCCACGTCGCTCAGGCTCTCGCGAGCGCCCAGGCGTGACTGCGTCTGGTCCACGAAGAAGGACACGCCGCCCAGGCTATTAATGCCGGCCTCGAAGGTCAGCCGCGTCCGCAGTGACGGCTTCTCAAAGAACAACACGATCTGTTTGCCGGACAGAGTGCCACGGTAGTCGGCTGGACGCGCCTTGATGGCTGTGGCCAGATCGAGAGCGCACGCCAGCTCCTCAGGCAAGAAGTCCTGGATGGAGATCAGGTCGCGGCCGGTCACGCTGGGGTGAACATAGGGCCTTACGCCTGGGGGAATCGTTGTAGCAATCAAAATAAAACCTCCTTCCAAATCGAGGGCGAAAAAACAAAATGTCCGGGGATGAGCGGCGTCTAACCGCGTCGCTCGAGAGCGCGATCAAACCGGGGAGGCATCATGATGCGATTACCTCCGTGCCGTAGTCGATGGGATGAGTAAAAAACCCGGGCAACACTTCGGCGCGGGCGGCGGGCAAGATGCGTACCCGAGTGACGCCCTTCTTCAGCGCCCGGGTGCAGGCTTCCAGCTTGGGCAACATACCTCCGCTGACGGTGGCTTGCTGCACCATGGCTGCGATGGCGTTAACGTCAAGCCAGCGAATGACGGTGCCCTCGGCGTCCTTTACCCCGGCAACATCGGTGAGGTAGATGAGCGCATCGGCGCCGCAAGCCACGGCGCAAGCCGACGCCATCTGGTCGGCGTTCACGTTGTAGTACTCGCCGTCAAAGCCCAGGGCCAGGCTGGCGACCACGGGAACAACTCCGGCGCTCCACAAGCGTTGGATCCAGGGAAAATCAACCGCTGAGACTTCGCCCACATAACCCAGGTCGGGATGCTTCTTCCTGGTGGCGCGGAAGATGCGCAGGTCGCCGCCGCAGATACCGATGGCAGGCTGGCCGGCATCGCCGATGGCGGCCACCAACTGCTTGTTGAGCTGTCCCCCCAGCACCATCATGGCGACGTCGCGGGTCTGCGAGTCGGTGACCCGCAGTCCGTTGACGAAGGTACTTTCGCAGCCCAACTGCTTCAAGGTGCGGCTCAATGCAGCGCCGCCGCCGTGCACGATGACCAGCTTGTGGCCTTCCTGCCATAGACTCGGAATCGTCCGGGCAAACTTCGTCACCAGCTCTTTGTCGTCGAGGGCCGCTCCGCCGATTTTCACCACCAGCTTCATTGCAGTCCCTCCCTCTCGTCGAAGCCGAACATGAGGTTCATGTTCTGCACCGCCTGTCCGGCGGCGCCTTTCAGAAGGTTGTCGAGACACGAGACCAGCACCGCCCGCTGACCATCGGGCGAGAGCGCGAAACCAATGTCGCAATAGTTGGTGTTCACCGAAAACTTAATCTGCGGCAGACGGGCAGCGCCGAAGACGCGCACCCACGGCTTACCGGCGTAGAAATCGCGCAGCGATTGCTCGAGTTCCTGGGACGTTGCCGGCTTCGCCAGCCTGACGTAGATGGTGGAGAGGATGCCGCGAGGAACAGGCAGCAGATGGGGCGTGAATTGCAGCGAGGCGCCATCGAGCCCGAGCTGCTCCAACATTTCGCCGGTGTGCCGGTGCCCGAAGACGTTGTAGGCGGAAAGGTCGCCCTCGACTTCCACGAAGTGGGTCTTCTGCGTCGCCTGCTTCCCTGCTCCGGAGACGCCCGACTTCGAGTCGCAGACGATGCCATGTTCCAGGTCTACGAATCCGGCGCGAATCCAGGGCGCGAGCGCAAGGATGATCGAGGTCGAATAGCAGCCCGGGTTGGCCAGCAGCGTGGCCTGTTTGATGGCATCGGCATGTAGTTCAGGCAGTCCGTAAATTGCAGACTCGTCCAGTTGGGACGTTTCCTCGGCGAATCCATACACCTTGCGGTTCTCGGCCTGCTTCAGACGCCAGGCGCCACTGAGGTCGATCACGCGAAAACCCTGGCTGATCGCCTGGGGCACCAGTTCGCGCGAAAACTCGTGCGGCGTAGCGAGGAAAACGACGTCAACCCCCGCGTCTTTCATTCTCTGCCACGAAAAGTTCTCGAACGGGAACCCGCCGTTGCCGGCCAACTGGGGATAGGCCTCCGCCAAGTCGCTGCACGCCCCGCTTTCGCCATTTCGCCGGAGCAACAATGGCTTGGTTACTCCGCTGTGGCGCGCGAGCAAGCGCACCAGTTCGAACCCGGAATAGCCGGTGGCGCCGAAGACAGCGGGCTGTATGCGTTTATTCATGTTTATGCAAAATATTCCCGAATGCGCTCTGCCAGTTTGTCGGCCGATTTCGGGCTCGGAGCGATCGCCAAAATAGTGTCGTCGCCGCCGATGGTGCCGACGACCTCCTCCCACTCTTCCGCGTCGATGGCCGCAGAAACCGGTTGCGCGCTGCCAGGACTGGTTTTCACCACCACCAGGTTCTGGGCCGTCCTTACGTCGTACACGAACTCCTGGATCAGGCGTTCAATCGATGGAAGGTGGATCTCGGCTTCCTGGCCCTGCGGTACTTTGTAGCCCTCCGGCGTCTTTACCAGCCCCAGTTCGTGAATGTCGCGGGAGAGCGTGGCCTGGGTCACCCGATGGCCGCGCCGGAAAAGCAGCCGCCGGAGTTCCTCCTGGCTGGACACCTCCCGGATGGAAATCACATCGCGAACGGCGGCATGGCGTGACAGTTTCGACATGGCATAAATATACGTCTATATGCATATTAATACTTCAAGGTTGCATGTCAATAGGTTGCGGACATTATTTTGGGATATAAGGGCAGGGCGGGTGAAGCGCCTGCCGGGGACGAATCCTCATCCAATGGATATGCAAACCGTATGAACCTGACCTCTGGATCCACCTGGTACAAAGACGCAATCATCTATGAAATGCACGTGCGCGCTTTTTTTGACAGCGTGACGGACGGCATTGGCGACTTCGACGGCCTGACCCAGAAGCTTGGGTATCTGGAAGACCTTGGCGTAACCGCGATATGGCTTCTGCCCTTCTGTCCTTCGCCGCTGCGCGACGATGGGTACGACATTGCAAACTACACCGACGTCCACCCGTCGTATGGGACGCTGCGAAACTTCCAGCGCTTTCTGCGCGAAGCGCATCGCCACGGGCTGCGGGTCATCACCGAACTGGTGGTCAACCATACCTCCGACCAGCACGCATGGTTTCAGCGTTCGCGGCGCGCGGCGCCAGGCAGCCGCTGGCGTAACTTCTACGTGTGGAGCGACACCCCCGAGAGATACAAAGACGCGCGCATCATCTTCAAGGATTTTGAAACGTCAAACTGGACGTGGGACCCGCTTGCGAAGGCCTACTACTGGCACCGCTTCTATTCCCACCAGCCGGACTTGAATTGGGACAATCCCGAGGTCTGCGAGGTCATGTTTGAAGCCATGGATTTCTGGCTCGATCTGGGGGTCGACGGTTTGCGGCTGGATGCGGTTCCCTACCTGTTCGAGCGCGAGGGTACCAACTGTGAGAACCTGCCGGAAACGCACCAGGCGTTGCGCAAACTGCGGCGGCATGTGGACGAAAAGTATCGCGACCGCATGTTGCTGGCGGAGGCGAACCAGTGGCCCGAGGATGCCGTCGCTTACTTCGGAAAGGGTGACGAATGCCACATGGCGTTTCACTTCCCCGTAATGCCGAGGCTGTTCATGGCGCTGCGCATGGAAGACCGGTATCCGGTTACCGACATCTTGAAGCTCACGCCCCCCATTCCCGAGGACTGTCAGTGGGCACTATTCCTCCGCAACCACGATGAGCTGACGTTGGAGATGGTCACCGACGAGGAGCGGGACTACATGTATCGCACGTATGCCCGCGACCGCGAGACGCGCATCAACCTGGGCATTCGCCGCCGTTTGGCGCCGCTGCTGGAAAACGATCGCAGGCGTATCGAGTTGATGAATGCGCTCCTGTTCTCGCTGCCGGGAACGCCGGTCCTCTACTACGGGGATGAGATTGGGATGGGCGACAACGTCTTTCTCGGCGATCGGAATGGCGTCCGCACGCCGATGCAATGGAGCTCGGACCGCAATGCCGGCTTTTCGCGCGCCAATCCCCAGCGGCTGTACCTGCCGGTGAACATCGATCCCGAGTATCACTACGAGACGGTGAATGTGGAGGCGCAACAGAACAATCCGCATTCCCTGTTGTGGTGGACGAAGCGGCTCATCCAACAGAGAAAACAGTTTCGCGCCTTCGGACGCGGCAGCCTGGAGTTCCTGTACCCCGGCAATCGCAAGGTGCTGGCCTTCCTCCGCCAGTTCGAGGATGAGAAGCTGCTGGTGATCGCCAATCTGTCGCGCTTCGCACAGTGTGTGGAGCTCGAACTGGGCGATTTTCAAGGCGCAGTTCCAGTCGAGGTCTTCGGCCGGGCCCGGTTTCCCAGCATTACCGAAACTCCCTACCTGCTCTCGCTGGGGCCCCATGCCTTTTACTGGTTCCACCTGCAGCCGCGAGAGACCACGCAGGAGTCGCTGAATTTGAGCGGCGCTGCGCAACCGGCTGTGGTGCAGATTGAGTCGAGCGAGAAAGTATTCTCCGAAATGACCCTGGAGGCTCTCGAGGGCATCATCCCCCCGATGTTGCGCAAGCGTCCCTGGTTTCTGGGTAAGAACCGGAACATTACCGCGGTTCATCTGCGTCCTCTGCTGTCGCTGCCCGGCACTTCCGCGCACCTCATGCTCCTCAACGTGGAATACGGTGAGGGCGATCCCGAAACCTATCTCATACCTCTGTCGCTGGCGACGGACGCGAAGGCGGCCGCGGTGTTGCACCACCATCCCGAGGTCGTACTGGCTAGCCTGGAAGGAGCGGGTGCCAAGGGCGACGCGATACTGTATGGCGCGACGCTCGATCGCGACTTCAGCGATGCGCTGCTGCAGGCGATTGTCCGTCGGCGACGCATCAAAGGAGAGGGAGTTGAGCTGTGGGGAGCGCATACGCGCGCATTTCGTGCCGCCTGGACGTCGGCCGGCTCGAAATTGGAGCCTTCCCCGCAACCCACGCAACAGTGCTACACCGTCATCAATTACGGTGAAGATTTTGTCTTAAAGCTCTATCGCAAGGTCGACGCCGGCATTAATCCCGGCCGCGAGGTGCCCGAGTTTCTGACCGGGCACACGGCATTTGCGGCGGTTCCGCGCGCGCTGGGATCGCTGGAGTATCGCCAGTATTACGATGACATTCCTCGCGAAACGAATATCGGCACGCTCAGCAGCTTGATTCCGAATGCAACGAACGGCTGGACTTACACTGTGGACCACCTCGGCCTGTTCTTCGAACGCGCCCTGGCCATCCCGCATGAGGACCCCCGGGCCCGCAGCCTGATATCCGCCGCTCCAGGCGCGATGGTGGTGGCAGAACCGGTTCCGCAAACCATTGCCGAGTTGATGGGAGATTACCTGGACAACGTGCGCGTGCTGGCTCGCCGAACAGCCGAACTGCACATTGCGCTGAGCAGCCGTCCCGATATCCCCGACTTTGCGCCCGAGCCCTTCACCACGTTCTACCGGCAGAGTATTTATCACGGCATGTTGGGACAGCTGAACCGCTCCTTCGAAGCGCTGCGCAGCCGGAAGCGCGGGTTGCCGGCGGAGGCGCAGGCGGACATCGCAGAGGCATTGAACCGTGAGGGCGAAATCCGTAATCGATTAACGGTGCTGCGCGACCGGGCGATGTCGGGGAATCGCATTCGTCACCACGGCGACTACCAACTGAACAACGTGCTCTATTCGGGAAGCGATTGGGTCATTGCCAACTTCGAAGGCGACCCTTATCGTTCACTCAGCGAGCGTCGCATAAAGCGCTCCGCGTTGCGTGATGTGGCCACGATGTTGCGCTCGTTTCATTATGTTTCGCACGCCGCCCTGTTCGGCGAGATTCCCGGTATCGTGCCCAGCCGGGAGGTGCACCCGCAATTGGAAACGTGGGCCCGGACCTGGTACCGCTGGGTGGGTGCGATCTTCCTGAACGAGTATTCGCAGGCGGCCTTGGGACAGCCGTTGCTTCCGCAGAGCGATGACGAACTGAGGGTCCTGCTGGGCGCCTACATGCTGGAGCGAGCGCTGATGGAAATCGAGTATGAACTGGAACACCGGCCGGAGTGGGTTCGCATTCCGGTGCACGGCATTCTGGAGCAGTCTAGACCGGCTTGAGTGGAGGTGCTATTTGTTGGGGACCAGGCGAGCTTTCTCGTACTCGCTGAAGACGGCGTTCGCCCCTTCATGCGCCGGAGTGCCCGCCAGTAACTGCTCTTTACGGTAGACCAGGTTGCTGGCGTTGTAGGTTGCCAGCTCGAAACCGTGCCCATGGGTGATGGCGTCGGTGGGACAGGCTTCCACGCAGTAGCCGCAAAAGATGCAGCGGTTGTAGTCGATGTTGTAAACCTTGGCGTAGCGCTCGGCGCCGCTCACCCGTTTCTCGGCGGTGTTCTCGGCGGCCTCGATGTAGATGCAGTTCGACGGACAGGCGGCCGCGCAAAGGAAGCAGGCAACGCATTTCTCCAGCCCGTTCTCGTCACGTTGCAGCACGTGCATGCCGCGGAAGCGGTCCTGAAACATCGCGCCGCGCGTCGGACCCGGACCGTCGGGATAGTTTTCGACGGTGGTGGGTTTGAACATCTCAGCGAAGGTGACGCTCATTCCCTTGGCAATGGCGGCGATATTCTTGACGATTCCCATCTGGTGTTCAGTATATCAATTCGATGCCTGGCTATCGGATTCGCCAGGCCCGGAGATCGGCAGCGCCCACTAGCCTCGCGCTTTCAATTGTTCGTAATGATGTTGGGTGTGTCCGGCAATGATGTACGCCATGGCGCGGACCGTCACAGGAGCGCCATTGGCCACCCCCGAGCGCTGTTCAACCCCCGGCGGGAAGGACCGCAACAGCGCCAGGGTTGAGTTACGGACCGACTCAAATTCATCCAGCAGATCGCTCAGGCTGCGCGCATCGGAATGAGCTTCGCGGACATAATCATCCTGCTCAAATCCGTGAAGCTCTTTCTGGTCGCCGCGAGCAAAGCGCAACGCCCGGTAGCTTTGCACTCGCTCGGCATCGCACAGATGCCCGATGATCTCCTTCACGTTCCACTTGCCCGGCTGCGGGCGTGCGGAGGCTGCTTGGTCGGAAAGCGGACCGAGCAGCTTGCGATAGGCGGCGGGCTGGCCTGACAGGACTGCGATCACGTCTTCCTCAGGAACGCGGGCAATGTAGTTGGCGTAAAAGTCGGCGTATTCGGAGCGGTCGGGGCGAGCTAGCATTCGGTAAGTTTCCTACGTTGAGATACAAATTTCAATCTCGTTGGGCTGAACGCTGACTGCTGAGTGCTGAATGCCGGTTCATTCCAGCCCAAACTCTTTCCATCGCCTGGTGACTTGCTCCTTGGTCTTTTCGTCCATGCGGATCTCGTCCGGCCAGGGGCGGGTGAAGCCTTCGCTCGGCCACTTGCGGGTAGCGTCCACGCCCATCTTGGAGCCGAAATCCGGCAACCGCGAGGCGTGGTCCAGCGAGTCCACCGGCCCCAGCGTGAACTGAATATCGCGCTCCGGATCGATGTTATTCAGCACCTTGAGTGTGACGTCGGCGAGGTCCTGCACGTTCACGTCCTCGTCCACCACCAGAATGCACTTGGTGGACATCGCCTGCCCCAGCGCCCAGATGCCGTTCATCACCTTGCGCGCCTGGCCGGGATAGGACTTCCTGATGGAGACGATCATCAGGTTATGGAAGATGCCCTCGATGGGCAGGTTCACGTCCACGATCTCCGGTATGGTGAGCCGCATCAGCGGCAGGAAAATTCGCTCCACCGCCTTGCCCATCCAGGCATCTTCCATCGGCGGCTTGCCGACGATGGTGGTCGAGTAGATGGGATTCTTACGGTGGGTAATACAGGTAACGTGGAGGACGGGATAGAGGTCCTGCGGCGTGTAGAAGCCGGTGTGATCGCCGAAAGGGCCTTCCATACGCAGTTCGTCAAGCTGGACATAGCCCTCAAGTACGATTTCCGACGTCGCCGGAACTTCCAGGTCAACCGTCTCGCACTTCACCAACTCGACCGGCTTCTGCCGCAGGAAACCGGCGATCATGTATTCCTCAATGTCCGGAGGCGCCGGAACGATAGACGAAAACATCCCTGCCGGCTCGGTTCCGATGGCGACCGCGACATCCATCCTTCCCGCTACTTGCTTGCCTTCCGCCACGCGCGAGCCGCCGCCCGAGCGGGCCATCATGTCGAGAGCCGCAGTCACGGGATGGGCTTCGCCGGCCGCGGCGGCCTTCCGCATCTGCTCGCGATAGTGCTCCGCGCCGTGCTTCTGGCGCTGCCAGTGCATACCTGCGCTGGTGGCGTCATACACCTGCATGCGATAGACGCCGACGTTGCGCTTGCCCGTCTTTGGGTCTTTTGTGATGACCGATGGCAGGGTAATGAAGCGACCGCCGTCCAGAGGCCAGCATTGCAGGATGGGAAAATCGAGCAGGGAAAAGTTGTCGCGCTTGATGACTTCCTTGCACGGCCCGGTGGAAACTTCCTTGGGAAAGAACTTGCCCATCTCGGCCAGCATGGGCAACATCTTGATCTTGTCGAGCAGGCCCTGCGGCGACTTCACGTCCATGAAGTACTTGATCCGGTCGGCGACTTCGTCGAGCGAGTCCACGTCCAGCGCCATGCGCATGCGGCGTTCGGAACCAAACTGGTTAATCAGTACTTTGGCGCCGGGATGGCCCTTCACGTTTTCGAAAAGCAGCGCGGGACCGCCGGGGCCGTGCTTGCCGCGCGGGCCCCACTTGGAGACGCGGTCTGTGATCTCTGCGATCTCCAATACTGGATCGGCTTCCGCCTTGATGCGCATCAGTTCTCCCGCCTTGTCCAGGGCGGAGATCCATTCCCTCAGATCGTAGTAGGCCAACTCAGCCTCGCTTTAATGGCAGACAACGCCGCGGCAAATTTCAGGTTCATACGTCTGAGAGATTATAGAGGGCAGTGTGAGGGGACACTCAGAATCGAAGACGACGATGATCGGCTTGGCGTGAGACGAAAGCTCTCGAAGTGAACCCCTCTGGGCCGCTTTTAGATGCATGGCATCCCAAAAAGATGCGCTCAATTTCGTCCCGTTTGCCAATCAACTTCTTTCGCAACTTAAATGCCATGAATTTCACAGAATCCCTTGAAGCCGTCGGCCTTTCGCTTTTATACTCTAGGCTCGTGGGGAGAGCGGAGGGAAATCCTTCTCTCAATTCCCGAGTCGGCGAAGTGAATCACGCAGTGTGAGAGAGAATCCTCGACGTGAGAGATTTCACCCGCTTCGGACTTCGACCCAATTCCTTAGCTCTCCGTCCGCCTGCACTACCCATGATTTTCGCTTGTAGGCCCGTTAGACCCCAGGCAACTGAAAAACAAATCAACGCACAAAAAAGGACGTTACCATGCCTGTGACTCACATCGATTTTCCTCTTGACCGATTGACTGGCGCCCCAACCGAAGAAGAAATTCAGCGCAAGCTGGCGCAGGAGCGCGCACGGCTGGCCAGCATGATGGGCCTGGACAGCGGCCCGGTGCGGCACTTCAAACGTCCCGTCGAGCGCCCCTTCAGCGCGGAAGAGCGGGGGAAGGTGACCATTCTCTTCGGCGGCCTCACCTGGAAGCACGAGAAAGTCATCCAGGCGGTGTTTGAAAGCTGCGGCTATCGCTGCGACATCCTGCCGGTGCCGGATGTCAATGGGTTCCAACTCGGCAAGGAATACGGCAACAACGGGCAATGCAATCCCACGTATTTCACCGTGGGCAACCTGGTGCAGTATCTCCAGAGCCTTGAGGCGCGGGGGATGAGCAAGAAGGAGATCATCGACAATCACGTGTTCTTCACCGCCGGCTCCTGCGGACCGTGCCGCTTCGGCATGTACGAATCCGAGTACCGTCTGGCGTTGCAGAACGCGGGTTTCGACGGCTTCCGTGTGCTGCTCTTCCAGCAGAATGACGGCGTGAAGGCGGCCTCCGGTGAAGCTGGCCTGAAGTTCACAGTGGATTTCGGCATGGGCATGTTCAACGCCCTCAATCTCGGCGACATCATGAACGAGATGATCTTCCGGGTCCGTCCCTACGAGGTGGAAAAGGGCACAACCGACCGCGTCTTCCACGAGGCCGTTGACTCCCTCTGCACCATGCTCCGGGAACGTAAGCCCTTTGAAGACCATGAAGACCTGCCGGAGTGGATGGCCAAGAAGATCCGCGCCAACAAAGGCAAGAAGTGGGAGGTGTGGGTCAATTCGCTGCTGAAGGTGCGGGAGCAGCTTTACGGCGATCCCTACAAGGAAGCCCTGGCAGCCGTCCGGGAACAACTGGCCACCATCGAGGTCGACCGCCTGCGCGTCAAGCCCGTGGTCAAGATCATCGGGGAGTTCTGGGCGCAGACCACGGAAGGCGACGGCAACTTCCACATGTTCGAGTTCCTGGAGCGCGAAGGCGCGCAGGTACTGGTGGAGCCCATCGGTACCTGGGTGATGTACATGATGTATCAGGCCAAGGCCCGCGCCGCCGCTCGCCGCTCGCTCGATGCTCCATACAAGAAGGTGCAGTGGTACGAGCTGCACAAGATGGCGGTCAACGAGCTCAAGTTCCGCCAAAAGCAGTGGTTGTTCGGCATCGGCGAGCGCTTTTACGCCCGCCAGTACCACCGTGTGGTGGAGCGGTTGGGCAACATCGCGCACCATCTGATCGACCAGAAGGAAATGGCCGAGATGGCCAACCCGTTCTACAACGAGTTCGCGCGGGGTGGCGAAGGCCACCTCGAAGTCGGCAAGAACGTCTATTACACGAAGAACCACCTGTGTCACATGGTGCTGGCGCTGAAACCCTTCGGGTGCATGCCTTCTTCGCAGTCGGATGGCGTGCAGTCGGCGGTTGCCAATCACTTCAAGGAGATGATCTTCCTGCCCATCGAGACCTCCGGCGAAGGCGAGATCAACGCTCACAGCCGTGTGCAAATGGCGCTGGGCGAAGCCAAGGTAAAGGCGCGCATGGAGTTCGATCAGGCACTGAAGTCTACCGGCAAGCGTCTGGAAGACATCAAGGAGTATGTCGCCGAGCATCCCGAGCTGCGTAACTTGTTCTACCCCGTGCCGCACGTTCATGGATATGCGGGCGTCGCAGCCAATTTTGTGCTGCACGTCAACGATCTGATGAACGGCAAGAAGCGGCTGGCGAAAGTGCCGGTCGCCGCGCCGCGAAAACTGGAAGTGGCCGCCGCGTTCGGCGACTAAGGGCGAGCAAGTCTTACAATAGAGAGTTCTCAGGAAGGAAGGTCTTTCATCCTATGCCGGACGTGCAGGTACCCGAAGGTACGCAAGCTGCTCCGACGTATCGCCTTGACGTGCAGTTACACGAGCTGCTGATGAAGCCGCCGGAGGCGCCGCGTTTGCTGCCGCCGCCGCCGAACGGCAAAGAGCAGAAATTGCCGACGCCTGTCTTCCCACAGCATCCCGAGCTGATGACCGCGCGGGACGAAGACTACTTCCCCAAGAAGACCCATAACGGACACCGCACGCACAGCGTCAAGCACATCTACCGCGCGGCGAAGGGGTGGGCGTTCCCCTTCTTCCGCTCGCGGATCATGCCGGGCGAGTTTCACCCCATCATCGCCTACCTGTTCAATGAGTGGAAGTGCAACCTCGATTGCCACTACTGCTGGGCCTTCGACAACAGCGTTCGCGGCATGACCGAGGATGTGGCCAAGCGTTCAATCGATTGGCTGCACGACACCGGTTGCCGGGTGCTGGCGCTGATGGGCGGCGAGCCGCTTCTCCGCCCTGACTTCGCCCACAAGATCTGCTATTACGCGGCAAAGAATGATTTCTGGATCTATCTGCCGACGAACGCCAGGCTGATGCGTCCGGAGGTGATCGACAAGTTGGCGGATGCCGGCGTCGCCACGTTCAACATCGCGGTTGACGCCTGGGATGTGAAACCCGGCCTTCCCAAGGCCATGGTGCCCATCCGCTCGTACTTCGATTACCTCATCAAAAAGCAGTACAAGTACGGCTACTCGGTGTTCCTCAACATCAACATTTGCCACAACAACATGGACGATGTGCGGCAGTTGACGGAACTGGCGCACGACAGCGGCATCGCCACCGACTATCACATCTGCGAGTCCCCGATGACGGAGCAGCCCCATTTCAAGCACCTCTACACCAATCCGACCTTCATCCGCGAGGAGGACCACCCGCTGGTGGCCGAACTGGTGGACTGGCTCATCGCAGAAGCAGAAGTCGGGTTACCACATGGTGAACTCGGTGGAGCGCCTGGCGCAGATGAAACAATTCGTCCAGGGCGAACTCGATGACTGGAACTGCCGCGCGGGTCACAACTCGCTGATTGTTCGCGTGGACGGCACCTTGGCGCCTTGCTTCCCCATGTATTCGGCAGGATATGACTGGGGAACGATTGAGAACCACAAATTTGAAGCTACGCAGTTGAAGGAAATGAAGAAAGAGTGCCAGAAGAATTGCTTCTCTACCCTGAACCACATCCTCGCGTTCTGCTACAACGATCGGCGAGTGATTACCTGGCTTTTGCGACAGGCCAAGCATGGGTTCCGGCACGTGGACGGCAACTTCGGCGATTCGTAACCGGCTGGATTTTTCGGGAGGTTCAGTGGATTCACATCCTCACCATCACGGTTCCTGTAGCACCGGCGAGCAGAAGGTTGACGTCCAACTCGATACTCTGCTGAATTCGGCGCCCGTCGAAGAGTCGCTTCCGGCGCGAGTCCTGGCCCGTTCGCGCGAAGTCAATGCGCAGTCGGGCTTCAAGGCGGTGTACACCGTCGGCATGGACGTAGGCTCGACCACCGTCAAGGCCGTGGTCGTCAATGCCGAGACCGACGAGATGATCTGGCAGGACTACCAGCGCCACGAGACCAAGCAGCCGGAAAAGCTGTTGGAGTTCCTCAAGCGCATGCAGGAGGAAGTCGGCATCGCCCCGCACAATGCCCGGATCTTCATCACCGGTTCCGGCGGAGGCGCACTGGCCAACCTGGTGGGCGCCAAGTTCGTGCAGGAAGTCACTGCGGTCTCGCTCGCGGTCGAGAAGATGCATCCCGAAGTCAATTCCGTGATCGAACTCGGCGGACAGGATGCGAAGATCATCGTCTTTAAGGAGGACGAGAACACCGGCCGCAAGAAGAAAATTCCTTCCATGAATGACAAGTGCGCCGGCGGCACGGGCGCGGTCATCGACAAGATCAATGCCAAGCTGAAAATTCCCGCAGAAGAGCTCTGCGATCAGGGTTATACCGGCATCAAACTGCATCCCGTTGCGGGCAAGTGTGGAGTCTTCGCCGAAACCGACATCAATGGCCTGCAGAAGCAGGGCATCCCGCCTGACCAGTTAATGGCGTCATTGTTCGACGCCATCGTCCTCCAGAACCTCACAGTGCTCACCCGTGGACACACGCTTCGCCCGCACGTGCTGCTGCTCGGGGGTCCGAACAGCTTTATCCGCGGCATGAAGGAGGCGTGGCAGCAGAACATTCCTCGGACATGGGAAGAGCGCAAGGTCCAGCTTCCCGAGGGCGTAAAGCCGGAGGACCTGATCAAGGTCCCGGAGAACGCCCAGTATTTCGCAGCGCTGGGCGCAGTTGAGTTTGGCAAAGATGAAGAGCCCGAAGTCGGTATCTACATGGGTACCGAATGTCTCGAGGACTACATCACCGTCGGCCGTCAGGCCGAGAAGGCGAAGTCCGGCGCGGCCGGACTCAGCACCTCCGACGAGGAACTCGCCGAGTTCAAGAAGCAGTACACGATCCCGAAGTTCATCGGCGCGAAGTTCGGCGTTGGCGAAACCGTGCGCGGCTTCGTCGGTCTGGACGGTGGTTCGACCTCCACCAAGGCAGTTCTGCTCTCCGAGCGGGGCGACATTCTGTGCAAGGCATACCAGCTTTCCGGCGGCAACCCCATCCAGGACACCATCGACATGTTCGTCGCGTTGCGCCAGCAGGTGGAGTCGCAGGGAGCGGCGCTGGAGGTTTTGGGCGTTGGTACCACCGGATACGCCAAGGATGTCCTGAAGGACGTGCTTAGGGCTGACGTAGCGCTGGTCGAAACGGTGGCCCATACCGAGTCGGCCATGAAGTTCTACAAGAACCCGCACGTCATCGTGGACGTCGGCGGCCAGGACATCAAGCTGATCGTCCTGAAAGACGGAAGGGTCAAGGACTTCAAGCTGAACACGCAGTGCTCGGCGGGCAACGGATACTTCCTGCAAGGAACGGCGGAGTCTCTCGGCTACAAGGTTGACGAGTACGCCGACATCGCTTTTGCAGCGAAGACCATGCCGATTTTCGGCTACGGCTGCGCCGTGTTCATGCAATCCGACATCGTGAATTTCCAGCGGCAGGGCTGGCGCGGAGAGGAAATTCTCGCCGGACTGGCCAACGTTCTGCCCAAGAACATCTTCCTCTACGTCGCCGGAATCCCGAATCTGGCGAAGCTGGGATCGCGTTTTATCCTCCAAGGGCGGTACGCAGAAGAACCTGGCGGCGGTAAAGTCGGAAGTTGATTTCATTCGCTCGCATTTCCACGGTGTTGGACATGAGCCCGAAGTCATTGTGCACGAGCACTGCGGCGAGTCAGGCGCGATTGGCGCGGCGGTCGAGTCGGCGCGTCTCTACAAGAACGGCCATCGCACCACGTTCATCGGCCTCGAGGCGGTGGAAAAGATCGGCTATCGCACCACGCGCAACGAGGACACTCGCTGCTACTTCTGCAAGAACAACTGCCTGCGCACTTTCATCGACGTCACGGTAGGCGAGGTGGAACAAACTCCGTCGCCGCTGCCGGTCTTCAAATCGAAGGTGCCGCTGCAGGCGGGCGAACGGCGCTTGATCATCTCTACCTGCGAAAAGGGCCAGGTGGAGGACGTTGGCGCGATGCGTGGTATTAAGGCCGGCCTGGACGCGATAAAGACCGCCAACCCGAACTTTGTGGACATCGCCGCCCACGAAGTCTGGCGCTCGCGCAATCCGCAGAAGGTGGCTGACCCGCTGCCTACCCGCGCCTGGACCGCGGCCGCCAAGCAGCGAATCGCCTTGATGAAGAAACGCGCGACCCTGCGCATCGGCATGCCGCGCGTGCTGCAAATGTATCTGTACGCGCCGATGTTCAGCGCCTATCTGGAGAGCCTGGGGCTGGAACCGGAGAACATTGTCTATTCCGAATTCACCGGCCAGGACATGTATCGCGCCGGTGCCGGCCGCGGGGCCATCGATCCCTGCTTCCCTTCGAAGATCGGCATCCCTCATGTCTACAACCTGATTTTCCAGAAGCATGTGAAGAAGCCGCTGGACGCCATCTTCTTCCCCATGATCGACACGCTGCATCAGCCGCTGAAGAATTGCAGCGGCAGCAACGCCTGCCCCACGGTCACCGCGACGCCCAATGCGGTAAAGGCCGCATTCACCAAGGAAAGCGATGTCTTCCAGGACAACGGCATCGCCTATCTTGATCCCATCCTCAACGTCCACGATCAGAAGATGTTCGCCTTGCAGATGTTCCAGACCTGGGGTCCGATTCTGGGGCTGTCGGAAGAGGAGAACCAGCGCGCCGTCGATGCGGGCAACAAGGCCTTCGACGATTTCGACCTGAGCATGCGCAAGCGCACCCGCGAAGTGCTCGATACCCTGGAGCGCGAGGACCGCCTGGGCATCGTCATGCTGGGCCGCGTCTATCACCATGATCCCGGCCTCAACCACGAGATCATGGAGGAGTTCCAGAAGCTGGGCTACCCGGTGTTTTCGCAGAGCTTTTTGCCTACCGACGAAGACCTGCTCGACCGGCTGTTCGGCGAGGAAGTGCGCTCCGGCTCGATCACCCACGCGCTCGATATCCGGGACGTGTGGAAGAACGCATACTCCTCCAGTACCAACCAGAAGATCTGGGCGGCCAAGTTTACCGCGCGGCATCCCAACCTGGTGGCACTCGAGATCAGCAACTTCAAGTGCGGGCACGACGCCCCTATCTACAGCGTGATCGAAGACATCATCGAAAACTCGGGCACTCCTTACTTCGCCTTCAAGGACCTGGACGAGAACAAGCCGACGGGATCCATCAAGATACGCGTCGAAACCATCGACTACTTCCTGAAGCGATATCGCGAGGACCTGCTGAAGAAGGCGGACGCCGCGAAGGAACTGGAGCGTCAGCTTGCCGAATACGAGCGCTCGCTGCGAATGCAGTTGACGAAAAAGTCGCTGCGGCGGGATGATGTGGTCATTCAATTCCCGCAGATTGAGACTGAACCGGAGGAAGCTACCGCGGCGGGAGACGATTAAAGCGGGAGCGCTTTAAAGAACTTCTGAATTGGGGCCGAGCCATGCAAGTGACCACCGACAGCAAGAAGGTGATGTTCGAAATTTATCGCGAGGCCGATTTCGGCGGCCGCTACCGGGTCGTGTATTTCACCGAACTCGGTGAGCACGACAAAGAAACCGAGATTGAGGGCGCCATGCGGGGCCAGCATGTGTTCGACGGCTTCCTGCTGCATCGCGAGCGCAACCAGGCCAAGCAGATCGTTGACGAAATTCTGGACCGCCTGAACAGTGGCGAGCCGGTGGACCCCAGCACGATCGAGCAGAAGCTCCAGCCGTACCTGGCCTGAGGCCGCCCCTTGTCCTGTCCCTCTCCTGGATGAGTATATACGGTTCGTATATACTTGTTGATGGAGGGAGTCTTGACAACCAAAGCCCGTGTCTTCAGGTCTGGCAACAGCCAGGCTGTACGTTTACCCAAGCAATTTCGTTTTCAGGTCGACGAGGTGGAAATCCTCCGTCGGGGCCATGAGATTGTGCTGCGAGAACCCAGACGCAATTTGGGCCACGCGTTTGCCGCGCTTGCGAGTATGCCAAAAGACTTTATGTCCGGCGGGCGGCGGGACCAAGTCCCGCAGGAGCGGGATGATCTATGAAGCCGCGCTACATGCTGGACACAAATATCTGTATATACATCGCCAAACACCGGCCGCGGGAGGTCAGGGCCCGTTTCGAGCGGCTGAAACCCGGACAGCTGATCATGTCGGCAATCACCTATGGAGAACTACGTTACGGAGCTATTAAGAGCACTCAACAGGCCTATGCCCGAGCTCAATTGGAAGAACTGGTCCAGGACATACCGGTTCAGGAACTGGATTCGAAAGCGGCGGAAATCTACGGGGAAATCCGAGCGACCCTGGAAAAGCAAGGCCGTCTCATCGGCAACAATGACCTCTGGATTGGCGCCCACGCGTTGGCCCTTGATCTCACGCTCGCCACGAACAACGAACGAGAATTCAAGCGAATTCCCGGCCTCTCGATAGAAAACTGGGTGGAGTAGAGAGTCGAGCTTATCTCCTCTTCATCGATCTCTTCGCAAGTGTCTTCGAGGTCGCTTTCTTACCCGCCGACCCTTTCGTCGCAGCTTTCTTCGCCGCTACCTTTTTCGCCGGAGCCCTCTTGGCCGCAGGTTTCTTCGCAGCAACGACTTTCTTCGCCGCTAATCCGGCTTTCGTCGCCGCCGATTTGGCTGGCGCAGCCTTCTTTGCCGCAACCTTTGCCGGAGGAGCCGGAACCGCCTTGTTCGGCTCTACCGGCGGCGCCACAGGCTTGGCTTCCTGCACTTTCACAACTGGCGCAGCCGCAGGTACCGCCGCTCCGGCTTTGGGCTTGCGTCCTCGCTTGGCCGG
Organism: uncultured Acidobacteriaceae bacterium; assembly: GCA_963791975.1. Classification (GTDB taxonomy): domain Bacteria; phylum Acidobacteriota; class Terriglobia; order Terriglobales; family Acidobacteriaceae; genus Bog-257. The sequence continues at coordinate 1,402,225 of CAWBUJ010000003.1, forward strand.
GGGTGCACCTTCAGCGCTGGGAGTGGCCGCGGCTGCCGCCTTCCCGCGTCCGCGCTTGACCGGCGGCGGAGGTGGCGGCGGGGGCGGCTCATACGGCTTCAGGAAGTTCATGATTTCCGTGTGCGAGCGCAACTTACCATCCAGCAGCAGCAAGAACGCCTCGTCCAGAATCTGCTGATATTCCGGAAGCTGGGCCGTGATTCGCAGCTCCGCCATCTCCGGGAATGGCAACTTCTCCTTCACCTGCCGCCACTTGGTAAAGAAATTCTTCAGCTTCTGGTCGACCGCCTTCTGTCTCACCGTGAGGGCGAGGAACAAAATGTCCTCCGGCGAGGCTTTGGTGAGCACCTTCCACGATCCTGACGGGGTGGCGGCTTCTTTGCCGGTCAGCTTCCTGGCCAACTCGTGGGCGCCATGTTCCAGGTGCTTCCATTTGTCCACGAAATCGCGCCGCGGAATCATCCGCTGAATTTCGGAAACGTCCTTGTCGCCCATCTTGCGGGTCAGGAAGTACATCATGATCGGCCCGGTCTCAATCGAATAGCCCAGGTCGTTCATCATCTGCCGGGTCTTCACCGCCTGCGCCAGCTCGCCGGAGTCGATCTTGGCCATGGTCCAGTGCGGATGCAGCACCTTCAGCCAGCCCTCCTTGTCCAGGGCGCGCATGATATGCAGCGGATCGTCTTCATGGGCCAGCTGTTCCAGCTCGTAGCCAATGGCCCGCTTCCCGATATTCTCGATGTAGTTCCCCTCTTTGGCATTGTCGTAGCGCGCCTGGGTGCGGTCCTCAAGCGCCCAGTGGAAGCGTGCGCTCAATCGGGTCGCGCGGATCAACCGAACCGGCTCTTCGAGGAAGGCGTAATTGTGCAGCACCCGCAGCACCTTGGCTTCGATGTCCGCGATGCCGTTGAACGGATCCAGCAACAGCCCGCGCGATCCGGGATTCAGCGACAGCGCCATGGCGTTGACCGTGAAGTCGCGGCGACGCAGGTCCTCATTGATGGTTGCCGAAGTAATGCCGGGCGGCTTGCCGGGCTTGTCGTGACTCTCGGCGCGGGTCATGTTGAGTTCAGCGCGAACATTCCCCTCCATCAGCAAATGCAGCGTCCGCAGTTCCTCGTCAACACCCTGTACCGAGATACCCGCCTTCTCCAATTCCTTCTGCAGCTTGAGCGGGTTGCCCTGAATGCTGAGATCAACGTCGCGTATGGCAAATCCCGTGACCAGATCACGAATCGTGCCACCGGTGAGGTAAAGGTTTAAGCCCGCGTGCTGGGCAATTTCTTGTACCAGGTTCACACCGCGTTGTTGGTCCGGGGTGAGCCGCGTTTCCATGCTGTAGATGTAGTCGGCCATCTAAATGTATGACTCTAGTGGAGATATCCGCAGATGAACGGACCGAGACTGGGACACCTTGCAGCGATTTGAGTTCTTTCTCTCGGCCACGGTCTTAGAGCGTCTTGTGATAGCCAAAAAGCGCCATGGCACTGGCCACAAAACGCGCAACTTACTCTGGCAACAGGAGTTAACCACTTCCCATACTCAGACTGCCGCCCAGCGAACAATAACACAAGGTTGACAATTTGGCTACAGAGTAGCTTCTTTACGGCACTTTTTGGTCAAAAGTGCGACAATCGGGGCTGGCGGACCTCGCCTGGCAACCATGGCAACTACGCACAAGAAAGTGATCGTTCGCAAGATGGACCGCGACAGCATGAACGGCTATGTCAGCGCCTCCTTCATCTCGGAGGGCAAGCTCGAACTGCTGAATACCGCCGGCAATGTGGTTTCCATCGACCTGCGCGAGGTCAAGGGAGTGTACTTTGTCCGTGAATTCGGCGATTCGGAATCGCTGACGCGCAAAACCTTTACGTCACGGCCCCGTACCGAGGGGCTCTGGGTGCGCCTGCGCTTCCGCGACAATGAGACCATCGAAGGCCTGATGCCCAATGCCCTGCTGCAGGAGGGGGTTGAAGGATTTTCCATCATCCCCCCGGACACCCGCTCCAATACCCAGAGGATTTTTGTGCCGCGTTCGGCGCTGGCCGAGTTGAGCGTGCTGGCCGTCATCGGGGACAAGAAATCGCGAGGCCGCGGGCGGCGTCCCGAGGATACCCGCCAGGTGCCGATGTTCGGATGAGGTTCCCTGCGCCTTGATTCGCCGTTGAACAGATCGACCATGAAACTTGCTGAAATCGCATCGGTGCTGGGCGCAAAGCTGGAGAACGGCGATCCCGAAACGGAGATCACCGGGGTCGCCGGCATCGAAGAAGCCGCCTCCGGGCAGATTACCTTCGTCTCCAATCCCAAGTATGCCGCCGCTGCCAAAACAACAGCCGCCTCCGCGGTGATCGTTTCCGGAGACTTCCCTGCCATCGCCGCCGGAATGTTGCGCACCCAGAACCCGTATCTGGCGTTCGCCAGGGCGATCCATTTGTTCTACAAAGCGCCGCAATACGGCCCAGGTGTACATCCCACAGCGGTGATTGCGCCAACGGCGAAGCTGGGGGCGAACCCACACGTCGGCGCATATGTGGTGGTGGACGACGATGTCGAAATCGGAGAGAACGCTATCCTGCTGCCGCACGTTGTCATCTATCGCGGCGCTCGCATCGGCGACAATTTCTTCGCGCACGCGCATGCCGTGGTGCGGGAGCATTGCGCGCTGGGAGACAACGTCATCCTCCAGAACGGCGCGGTCGTGGGATGCGACGGCTTTGGATTCGCCCGCGATGGAGACCACTGGGAAAAGATTACGCAATCCGGCCCCACGGTGTTGGAGAGCGACGTTGAGGTGCAGGCCAACTCCTGTATCGATCGTGCCAGCGTCGGCGAAACCCGCATTGCCCGCGGGGTCAAAGTCGACAACCTGGTGCAGGTCGGGCACGGCTCGGCAGTCGGGGAGCATACGCTGCTGTGCTCGCAGGTCGGTCTTGCCGGCTCCACGGTCGTGGGAAAGAACGTCATCTTGGCCGGGCAGGTCGGGGTCGCGGGACACTGCAACGTTGGCGACGGCGTCATCGTGACCGCCCAGAGCGGCACCCACGGAGACATTCCTGCGGGCTCGATGGTCAGCGGCTCTCCCGCCTTCGATCACAAACAATGGTTGCGGGCAGTCGGCATCTTCACTAAACTTCCAGAGCTTGCAAAAACGGTTCGCAGTCTGAGGGCTGGCCGCCGCAAGGACCCCGATCCGCAGAAAGACGAACCGTAATAGCTGTATTGCGCGCACACTCGTCCAGCACAAGCTGCTCTTGCTCTAAAGTTCTGCTCACGAATTCCTGGGCAACCTGAGCTGGCTCGAATTGCGTAGCGATGAGCGAAGACACCTCCAATCCCGCCGCTCCGTCCACTGGGCCTCAGCCCGTTCCCGCCGCGCCGATTCGTGTTCTGCTGCTTGACGATCGCGAAGAAAACCTCATTCTGCGCTCCGCCATTCTGCGCCAGAAGGGATATCAGGTCGTCACCTCAAGCTCGGTCGAGGAAGCCGAAGCCAAACTGCACCTCATCGATATCGCAGTCCTCGACTATCATCTCGGCGCCGGCAAGTTCGGCACCGACGTGGCCCAGACCCTCCGCCGCAAGCGTCCGCAGGTCCCCATCATCATTCTGTCGGCCACCCTGGAGCGCAAGTTTGGGGGCATCGCCGACATGCATCTGTTGAAGGGGTACAGTTCGGTGGACGACCTGGTGGCCGCACTGCGTTCGTTCGAAGCCAAGAAGCGCGGGCGGCCCGTGGTGGTGGATGCCCGCGATTTTTATTACTCGCGCATCTCGCTGGCCATGGCCGACGATGTGGTGCTGGAGATACTGGACTGCAACGGCAACTGGCAATATGTGAACGACTACTTCGCCGCCATGAATGGACACAAGCGCGCCTGGTTTGTCGGCAAGAACCTGTTCGAGCAGTTCCCGGAACTCGGCGAAGAGTGGCGCGAGATCGTGCGTACCGTCGCCGATACTCGCGAGACCTACATCGATCGCCGCGGCCTGCGCGCGGCATCCCACCTTCCAGTTCGGAGCCCGCACTGGAATTGGAATGTGCTCATCTTCCCCATCAAGCTGCACGACGATCGTGACGGGGCCGTGCTTACGGCGCGCCTGATCGAGAAGAAATGAGGCGAGAATTAGGCGAACTTCAAACTGGCTGGAGCCGGGTAGAGCAGGCCTTTCAGGCCTGCGTCCAAGCGTCATTTCACAGGTTGAGCCCCAAAGGGGCGACACAAGCAGCCGAGGCTGTGTCGTGCCTACGGCACTCGGATTTATGTTGGTGTCGTTTACGCGGGCCTGAAGGCCCGCCCTACCCCGACGGATACGACAAACAACGGACGCGCATTAATACACCTCGTACCCCGGCGGCGGAGAACGAAAGTCCGGCTTGCGCGCCACCAGCAGCAACGCCCCAATGCGTTTGAACTCGCGCAACTCTTCCGCGTTCTTGAACCACTTTCCGCTGTACTCCTCCGGCGTCGGAGTCAGGTCGGGGATGCGCACCGCGCGCACATCTTCGAAGGTATGCGCCTTCAGCAGATCGACGTACTCTTGCTCGGAATGCACCTGCACCGGGACCTTCAGCTCGTCAACCCAGCGCAGCGAATACGCATTGTCGCGGTACAGATTGATGAGAATGAACAACTCCCCGCGCGGCGCCATCACGCGAAACAGCTCGGCCAGGGCGCGCTCCTGGTCAGCGTAGTAGTAGAAGGATTCGACCGAGAGTACCTTGTCGAAGAAGTTTTCGTCCCACGGAATTCGCTGCGCCGAGCCCACCACGAACATCACGTTGTCGTAGTCCTTCGAGTTGGCGCGCGCCCGGCGCACCATCTCATCCGACACGTCGAGCCCGATAACCTGTCCCGGCCGCTCGCCCCCCGCGACCTCCCGCGCCATCAACCGGGTCGCCCAACCCGCACCACAGCCCAGGTCCAGCACGCGCTCACCCGGCTTCAGGCCCATCAGCGCCAGGGTTTGTTCGGTGATGCTGATGTGATGATGCTCCATCTCTTCGCCGCGGCCCTGCTCGGCCCACTGGTTGAACTCCCGGCGTAAGCGTTCATCGGCGGCAGTCGTCTTGTTGTCGATCATTGCGTCCTCGCAGATTTTGAAGGTCTATGCTACAGTCTCCGGAACCGATGCCTCAAGCTCCTCCATCGCCCACGAACGGCCAACATCGCTCCGGGATGTATTGCCCCAATTGCGCGCGCGAAGTGGACGATCCACTCACCTGCGGCGATTGCGCGGCGGTGATCTGCCGCGTCTGCGGCACACCGCTGGAGCTGCCTGAGGACCTTGGCATCGGCTGATCCATGGCGCCTTCGACGACATCGCAGCAGGCGCCGGCTGTTCCGCCTGGGCCCTCGTTGGTCCGCGGCCTTTCTCTGATGGATTCGGTGATGCTGCTGGTGGGCGGCATCATCGGCTCCGGCATCTTCCTCACCGCGGCGCCCATTGCCTCCGCGGTGCATCGCCCCTGGTTCTTCCTCGGGATCTGGCTGGTCGGCGGCATTATCACCCTGCTGGCCTGCTTCGCCTTCGCCGAGATGGCCGCCATGTTTCCCGAGGCCGGCGGGCAATACGTCTTCCTGCGCGAGGCCTACGGGGAATTTCCCGCATTCCTCTACGGATGGATGATCTTCACTGTCGGCCAGAGCGGCACTATCGCAGCGCTGGCTGTGGCTTTCGCCGAGTACTTCGGCGCGGTTCTGCCCTTCGCCTCGGCCCACCTTCCGGTCGCAACCCTCCTGGGCTGGACGCTCACCCGCGGTCACATCGTCTCCATCTGCTCCATCGTTCTGCTGACCGCAATCAATGTGGTGGGCTTGAGACGCGGCTCGGCCTTGATCAACGTTGCGACCTGGGCGAAGTTCGCCGCCATCGGAGCTTTTATTCTGCTTGGCCTCACTCTCGGGCATGGACATTGGTCGAACTACGCCGTCAGCATCCCGGCCGATCAGCCGGTCACGATCGGACACGTCATCTCCGGCTTCGGCATCGCGCTCATCGGGGTCTTCTGGGCATTCGATGGCTGGGTCTATGTGACCTGGGTCGCGGGCGAGATCAAGAATCCGCAGCGTGTGCTGCCGCGCGCCATGGTGCTGGGCGTGCTGCTGGTCGGCGTCATCTATCTGGCGGTCAATGCTGTCTACCTTTACGCGCTACCTATCACGCGTGTGGCCCAGGAAGAAACCATCGCGCATGCCGCCGCCGTCACACTCTTTTCGTCGAACGCCGCCCGCTGGCTGAGCGCGACCATAGCGCTCTCCTGTTTCGGCGCCATGTCGTGCGCCATCCTGAGCAGCGCGCGGGTGTCGTTTGCCATGGCCCGCGATGGGGCCTTCTTCCATGCCATGGGCCGGGTCCATCCCCGCTATCGTACCCCGGCCTTCAGCCTGGTCGCTCTGAGCGCGTGGGCAGCCGTGCTGGCTCTCAGCGGCAGCTTCGACCAGCTCTACACCTACGTGATGTTCATGATGGTGCTGTCTTACGTCGCAGCGGTCACGGGACTCTTCGTGCTGCGGCGGACCCGGCCCGACGCTCCCCGTCCCTACCGCTGCACCGGCTATCCGTACCTGCCGGCGCTCTACGTATTAATGGCGGGGGCGTGGGCGCTGAACTCCGTGGTCACGCGGCCGAAGGAAACCCTGATCGGCATCGCCATCGTCTTCCTCGGCGCGCCATTCTATTTCTTCTGGCGCCGGCAGTTGAGGCGGCACCCGCAGGAACTCCACGAGTTCGACTAGGCAGCGACTTCTTGACCGATGCCATCGCGTGATATATCGTGGTATATATCAAGAGAAGGACTCGTGTCTCGTACCGCCAAACTATTTCGCAATGGCCGTAGCCAAGCGGTTCGCCTGCCGGCGGAATACCGCTTCGACGGCTCGGAGGTCTTTGTCCGTCGCGATCCCGTGACGGGCAATGTCATTTTGTCCAGAAAGCCGGACTCCTGGCAGGACTTCTTCGAGTTAATGAAGTCCATTGATGTGCCTCCTGACTTCATGGCCGACCGCGACGACAGGCCGCCGCAGAAGCGGAAGAAGCGGGACCTTTTCTAATGGCAACTCGCTACTTGCTGGATACCAACACGGTCAGCTACATCATCAAAGGCAACATTCCGCGGGTTCGGGAACGGCTGGCGAGACTACCCATGGCTGAGGTTGCCATCTCCGCCGTCACCGGAGCCGAGCTGCTTTTCGGCCTTGCCCGCATACCGGAGTCCGCACGACTGAAGATCGCAGTGGAAGAGTTTCTGCTGCGGGTTGAGACGCTGCCCTGGGATTCCGACGCTGCCCAGCAGTATGCCCATGTGCGCGCTGGGCTCGAACGCACCGGAGCGACGATCGGCAATCTCGACATGATGATTGCCTCCCATGCGCTGGCCGTGGACGCAGTGCTTGTCACGAATGACCGTGCCTTCGGTCGTGTCAGGCAGTTGAAGGTCGAGGATTGGACCAAGCCCTAGAAAACAATTCTCCCGCAACCGAGTTTCTTACTCTGTTGACCACCAGCCCCTGACCGGGTTCGTGAGAAAATGCAAAGCATGAAAGGGCCGCGATGAACCGACACCTCAACTTCCCGAGATGCCTGCCCCTGCTGCTGCTTTGCGGGCTGGCAATTCTCCCCCGCCCGGCCTGGGCTGTTCTGGGTGACAGCGCCGCCTCGGTGCTGAACGACCAGGCGCGCATGAAAGGGACCCTGAGCAGCGTGGACATGAAAACTTATGTCATGCACGAGATTACCGCGCCTGATGGCACTGTTGTGCGCGAATACGCCTCCCCGGGTGGAGCGGTCTTTGCGGTGACGTGGCAAGGGCAATTCCCTCCCGATTTGCAGCAGTTGCTGGGCCCGTACTACCAGCAGGCGAAGCAGGCCGCGCAGCAACCACAGCGCCACGGGCGCGCGCCCCTCCACATCGACACCCCCGGCCTGGTGGTCTGGCAAACCGGACATTCACGCAGCTTTCATGGCCAGGCTTACATTCCGCAGTTGATACCGCAAGGCGTAACGTCCAGCGACATCCGTTAGGGGAGACCGGCAGAATGCGCAGATTCATGCTCTTAGTAGCGGCGGCAAGTGCTTTGTGGCTGGCTGCCTGCAGCTCCAGCAGTAACGTAACCAGCGTCACCGGCGTCACCGCCACCTGCCTGCCATCGCCCATCCAGTCCAGCCAGCAGATCGGCTGTTACGCGACGGTAACGGGGACCGGCACAGGCTTTGCAACCACCGTCACCTGGGCGGCGACCGCGGGCTCCATCAACTCCAGCGGGACCTTCACCGCTCCGGTGGTCTCGGCGCCCATGACGGTAACCGTCACCGCGACTTCGACCCAGAACACGAAAGCGTCCGGCATGGCGACGGTGGTCATCAACCCCGTGAACCTTCAGGCCCTCACCGTCGATGCCGGTCCGCAGCCGCAAACTTTCACCGCTATAAACGAGGCTTTCACCAGCGTTACGCTTTGCGTTCCCGGCACCAATACCTGCCAGACCATCGATCACGTGCTGGTGGACACCGGCTCCTCCGGCCTGCGCTTGTTGTCGTCGGTGTTGACCATCCCCCTGCCGCAGCAGAATGATTCGAGCGGCAACCCGCTCGCTGAGTGTCATCTCTTCCTCGACGGCTTTGCCTGGGGCCCGGTGTCCGCGGCCGACATCGCGCTGGCCGGCGAGAAAGCGGCTTCAGCTCCGGTCCAGGTCATCATTCCTGACAGCGCTTCTCCTGCGGTACCCAGTAGTTGCTCCAGCCAAACCATGGGACCGAACCAAGGCAACAGCGTAAGCGCTCTCGGAGCGAACGGAATTCTCGGCGTTGGCCTGTTTCAACACGACTGCGGTGTGGACTGCACCTCGGCGAACGGCAGCATTCCCGCGGTGTATTACGATTGTCCGGCGTCGGGATGCAATCCCACCTATGTCACCCTCGCCCAACAGTTGCCGAACCCGGTGACCATGCTTGTCCTCGATAACAACGGTGTGATGATCTCTTTGCCGGTTATCCCCAGCGGCGGCGCGCCCACGGTAAACGGCAACCTGATCTTCGGCATCGGCACCCAGCCCAACAACGCCTTGCAGAGCACGACCGTCTATACCGTGCCTGACAGTGGAGCGAATGCCGGCGAGATCACCACCATGTTTAACGGGGTCAGTTATCCCGGCTTCTTCGACAGCGGCTCGCCCGCCATTTTCTTTCTTGACAGCGCCACCACCGGCATCACGGCCTGCAGCGGGAATAATTCGTTGTTCTATTGCCCGAACCCTTCGCCGGACGCGCTCTCGGCGACCAACCAGGGGGCCAATGGCAACCAGGGCGTGGTCAACTTCAGCATTGCGACCGCCGACTCGCTGTTGCAGACGGGCAACACCGCCTTCCCCACGCTGGGCGGACCGCTGCCCGGCTCCTTCGATTGGGGCTTAAGCTTCTACTTCGGCCGGACGGTGTTCACCGCCATCGATAACATGAGCACCCCGGGAGGGCCGGGGCCCTACGTGGCGTATTAGAAATTCCGCCACCGGCAGGTGGATCGACAACGCGCCCTTATCGGCGCGCGTCACTTCACCGCCACATTCACCAGCCGGCCCTTCACCACCAGCACCTTCACGACTTCTTTCTCCCCGATGGCGGCCTTTACCTTCTCGTCGGCGAGCGCCAGTTCGCGCACCTGCTCCTCGCTCGCGTCCTCTGGAACGACGATGCGGCTGCGAATCTTGCCGTTCACCTGGATGGCGATCTCGACTTCCTCTTCCTTCGCCAGTGCGGGATCGTACTGCGGCCACGGCGCGCGCAGCAGATCGCCACGCTCGCCCAGCATCTCCCACAACTCGTGCGCCAGATAGGGCGCGAACGGCGCCAGCATGAGCGCCAGTTTGCGCTGGGCATCGGCAACCAGCGCCAGCGGCGCCGCCGGCTCGCCGCGGTGCACGCCGTCCTCGTAGGCGTAAAGCTCGTTCACCAGCTCCATGATGGCGGCGATCGAAGTGTTGAAGTGCCAGCGACCGCCGAAATCTTCCGTCACCCGGCGAATCGTCTGGTGCAACTTTCGCTGCATCCTTCGCGCCGCGGGGGAGAGTGCAACACCGGCACTGCCGTTCCACTCGGGACGCTCCGGCTTGGCATTGCGTTCGACGAAGCGATACGCCCGCGACAGGAACCGGCTGATGCCTTCGACCCCCGCGTCCTGCCAATCGAGATCGCGGTCCGGCGGCGCGGCGAACAGCGTGTACATGCGCGTCGCGTCGGCCCCGTAGCGCGCCACCATGTCATCGGGCGAGACCACATTGCCCAGGCTCTTCGACATCTTGGCGCCACCCTTGATCACCATGCCCTGGGTGAACAGCCGCTCCGCCGGTTCGTCGTTCTTCACCAGGCCCATATCGCGCATCACCTTGGTCCAGAAGCGCGAGTAGATCAGATGCAGAATCGCGTGCTCCACTCCCCCGATGTACTGGTCGATGGGGAACCAATAGGCAATGGTGTCGGTGTCGAGCGGCTTGGTGTCGAGCGACGGATCGGTATAGCGGTAGAAGTACCAGGACGAATCGACGAAGGTGTCCATGGTGTCGGTCTCGCGCCGCGCTGCGTCGCCGCACTTGGGACACTTCACATCGAAGAACTCCGGCACCCGGCTGAGCGGCGACCCGCCCGTCAAGGTGATGTCAACGTTCTCCGGCAGCAGCACCGGCAGGTCCTTCTCCGGCACCGGCACGATACCGCAAAGCGCGCAGTAGATCACCGGGATGGGCGTGCCCCAGTAGCGCTGGCGGCTGATTCCCCAATCCTTCAAGCGATAGGTGATGGTTGCCTTGCCAAAGCCATGATCTTCCGCATACTTTGACATCTTCTCGATTGCTTCCTGGCAAGGCATCCCGTCCCACTCCCCGGAGTTCATCACCAGGCTGTTGGCTTCGGTAAACGGGAGCACCGGCTCACTGGGCTCGCCATCCGGAGCGTCGCCCTCGCGCCGCGGCAGAATCACCACCCGAATGTCCAGGTCGTACTTTTTCGCGAATTCGTAATCGCGCTCGTCGTGCGCCGGCACTGACATGATGGCGCCGGTGCCGTAGTCGAGCAGAACGTAATTCGCCACCCAGATGGGCACCTGTTCGCCGTTAAACGGATTGGTGGCGAAGCGCCCGGTCGCGACGCCCCGCTTCTCGATGGCGCCGATGTCGCCCTCTTCCTTCGCCTTGCGCTGCTCCGCCATAAGCTCTTCGACCTTGACGCGCAAGGGCGGATGGCCGGTCATCAGGTCCGCCACGATGGGATGTTCCGGCGCAAGCTGCAGCGAGGTCGCGCCGTAGATGGTGTCCACGCGCGTGGTGAAGACCGCGATTTTATCGCCCGCCCCGCCCGCCGGGCCGTCGAGCTTGAACTCCACCAGCGTGCCTTCGCTGCGGCCAATCCAGTTGCGCTGCATGGTGCGGACTTTTTCCGGCCAACCCGGAAGCTTGTCCAAGCCTTGCAACAGTTCGTCGGCGTAATCGGTAATGCGCAAAAACCACTGCTCCAGCTCGCGCTGCTCCACCAGCGTGGTCTCGTGCCGCCAGCAGCAGCCGTTGGGCAGCACCTGCTCGTTGGCCAGCACGGTGGCGCATTGCGGACACCAGTTGACTTTGCTTTTCTTGCGATAGGCCAGCCCGCGCTCCAGGAACTTCAGGAAGAACCACTGGTTCCAGCGGTAATACTCCGGCAGGCAGGTGGTGACCTCGGTTGACCAGTCATAGGCAAAGCCGAGGCGCTTCATCTGCGCCTTCATCTTGGCGATGTTGCCCAGCGTCCACTCGCGCGGCGGCGTCTGGTTCTGGATGGCGGCGTTCTCCGCCGGCAGCCCAAACGAATCCCAGCCCATGGGATGAAGCACGTTGTGGCCCTGCATCCACATGTAGCGCGCCAGGGCGTCGCCAATGGAGTAGTTGCGCACGTGCCCCATGTGCAGCGCGCCCGAGGGATAGGGCAGCATCTCGAGAACGTAGTACTTCTTGCGCTTGGTAGTAAAAGGCTCGGCGCGATAAAGGTCGGGGTTTTGCGCCCAACGGTCGAACCACTTCTGCTCGATGGCCTGCGGCTCGTAGCGCTCGGCGCGAGTAACGACTTCGCTCGGCGGCGCGCTATTGACCTGCTGAATTTTGGACTCGGACATAAGCGCTATTAGATGCTTTCTGGATGAGTTGGGATAAGCCTCGATTCTACAATGCGGGGCTAAGTCCGTCCTGATCTCCGGGCCCGGAAGGTTTTCTCCACTCGCGGCTCTTTCATCCCCACCAGCCGCTTCAACGCATTCACGTTGTTCAGATCGTCCAGCGGCTCGTCGATCGGCGTCTCGGCGATGAACGCCGCATGCGCCAGGCGCGGGTCGTTGAGCAGGCGCCGAAACGGCTTCCGGCCAATGCTTCCCTTCCCGATGTGCTGATGGCGGTCGAGCTTCGAGCCGCGCCCGGCCTTGGCGTCGTTGCAGTGCCAGACGTAAACATTCTTCAGGCCGACCGTGCGGTCGAGTTGGTCGAGCGTGTCGGCAAATCCCTCTTCGCTCACGATGTCATACCCGGCAACGTGTGTGTGGCAGGTGTCGATGCACGCTCCCGCCGGAACGAACTCGCCCAGCAGGTAGAGCAACTCGGCGACCTGCTCGAAGTTGCCGCCCAGCGAGAACTCCGATCCCGCCGTGTTCTCGATGAGAATGCGCAGATTTCCGCCCTTAAGATCGAGCCCGTCCACCGCTTGCTCGATGGCCAGCGCCACCCGCTGCAGGCCTTCTTCGCGGCTGCTGCCGCGGAACGACCCGGGATGCAGCACCAGAAACTCCGCGCCCAGCGCCAACGCGCGCTCCACCTCGCCGCGAAACGCCGCGATGGACTTGGCGTGAAACTCCGGATTACCGCCCGCCAGATTCACCAGATAGTTGGCATGGATGACCAGCGGCGTCAGGTCGTACAGTTTACGCAAGCGCGACAGCTCTTCGCATTGCGAGCGCGCCAGCTCGTAGGGCGCCCACTGCCGCGGGCTCGAGGAGAAGATCTGGAAAGCGTTGCAACCCAGGCGATAGGCGCGCTCGGCGGCATTGGCCACTCCGCCGGCGGTGGAGGTGTGAATGCCGATCCGCCGCGCCGTAAGCTTGGGCGGCCGCTTCAGCGGAGGCAGCAGCTTCAGAATATCTTTTTCCTGCTTCCCGGAATCGCTTGCCATCAGCGCTCGATTTTAAAGGATAAAATGCCGAGGTGTTCCGCGAAGGGGGACGGGTGAAGCTCCACGGTCCTTCATTCGCTATTCCGGCGCGGGAGCTTCCCGCTGCCCAAAATATGCTTACTCTCACTCAAGCCGCAGAACAGATTCGCACCCGCAAGCTTTCTCCAGTTGAACTCACGCGCGACTGTCTGTCGCGCATTGAGCGGCTCAATCCCACGCTCAACGCCTTCATCACTGTGACCGCTGAACTCGCGCTGGAGGAGGCGCGTGAGGCCGAAGCCGAAGTCATGGCAGGAAACTGGCGCGGCCCGCTGCACGGCATTCCCATCGGGCTGAAGGACCTGCTGGATACCGCCGGCGTTCGCACCACGGCCGCCAGCAATCAGTATCGCGAGCGCGTTCCCGCCCAGGACGCCGAACTGGTGAAGCAGCTCAAGCGCGCGGGTGCGGCGATCGTCGGCAAGCTGAACCTGCACGAGTTCGCTTTCGGCATGAGCGGAATTGTGAGCGCCTTCGGTCCGGCCAGGAATCCCTGGGACCTCGAGCGCATTACGGGCGGCTCATCGTCGGGCTCGGCCGCAGCGGTGGCCACCGGTATGTGCGTGGCTTCGATCGGCAGCGATACCGCGGGTTCCATCCGCTGTCCCTCGGCGCTGTGCGGCATCGTGGGGCATCGGCCGAGCGCGGGCCTGCTGAGCGCGGAGGGCATGGTTCCGCTGGCCCGCTCCTTCGACACCGCCGGGCCGATGGCGGCGAGCGTGCCCGATGCGGCTCTCCTGCTCGAAATATTGAGCGGATCGCCCATGACCGCCGGGCTGAACAGGAGCGCGGCCGCGCTGAAAATCGGAGTTCCGCGCAAGGGCTTCTACGACGATCTTCAGGCCGATGTCGCCTCGTGCCTGGAAACCGCCCTGACGGTTCTAAAAGGCTTGGTGGCCGAGGTTCGCGAAGTAGAGCTCGAGGTCGCGCGCCGCCGCACCGTCTTTGACGCGGAGATCTACGAGTATCACGAGCGGATGGCGACCCAAACCCCGGAGCTCTACGATCCGCACACGCTGGCTCGCGTCCGGAAATGTGCCGGTATCGGCGCCACCGATTACATTCGCGCCCGGCGCGAGCTGGAGGCGCAACGACGCGCGGCGGAATTCGTCTTCCAGCAGGTGGACGCGGTGGTCACGCCGACCACGCCCGCCGCCGCGCCGCAAATTTCGGAGCTGTTGCCGCTGGGAGAACCCGAGCTACGCGACTTCGAGACCAAATACCTTTTGCGCAACACTTCGCCCTTCAGCGTCCTGTATTGGCCTAGCACCTCAGTGCCATGTGGGTTTACCAGCGCAGGCTTGCCCGTAGGCATGCAGGTTTCCGGCAGGCCCGGACGGGATGCGGCGGTTCTAAGTATTGCTTATGCCTACGAGACAGAGACAGAATGGCATAATAAGAAGATAGGAATAGAGTAGGGGTAAGTGACAGAGAAGAAAAGGTTTCCAAAACCTGGATCGGACGTCTGCCGAGAGCCCGCCACCCCGATTTTGCGTTTAAATGCCCGTACAGCGCGTTTCGATGGCTCGGAGGTACTTTGGGTCGTCCCAGGCGCTTCGCGTGGCTCCTAGGCCCCTTTACGCGCTCGCAAATGGCATTCTACGCGATGGACAAATAGCAAAATGGTGTTCGCCGCGTTGGCTCTTAAGTCTTGTTAGGTATGCGGCCATGTTAGCACTTAAATGCTAGTTGCCATTGGGTGGGTGGAAGTCGAGGCCCACGCGACTGGCGACGGAGGCTTTCCTCTGTCCAGTCTGCGATCAACCAACTTGCGATGGCTCTGGATGTTCCCCGTCAAACCCGACGAACACCGGCTCGGGCGTCAACTCGATGCCGAACTGCTCGAACACGCGCGCCTGAATCTCGTCTTTCAGCGCAACAATTTCCGCCGCGGTCGCGCCGCCGCGATTGACGATGGCCAGCGCGTGCTTGCGTGAGATACCGGCCGCGCCCCTGCTGTAGCCCTTTGCGAATCCGGCGTGCTCTACCAGCCACGCTGCCGGCAATTTGCGGCGGCCCTCCGGCGCGGGGTAGCCGGGGGGTTGCAAACCGCGGGATTGCAGCCGGGTTGTAAGCTCGTCGAAGAACGTCTGCGGCAACACCGGATTCTTGAAGAACGAACCCGCGCTGCGCGCGTCCTCATCGCCGGGGACAAGCAGCATCGCCTTGCGGTGACGGATCTCGCGCACTGCGGCGCGCACCTCGGCCAGGGTCGGGTCGGCGTCAGGCTGGGCGAAGAATTTCTCCAGGTCGCCGTAGCTGACGTTCGGCTTCGCGCCTTCGCGCAGCGCGAACGAAACGCTCAGGACGATGTAGCGGTTGCGCCCGCTCGTGTTGAAGATGCTGGACCGGTAAGCGAAGCCGCAATCCGCATGGTTGAGCGTGCGAATCTCCAGCGATTGCAGATCGAGCGCCCGCACCTCGCCAATCGTCTCCGAGACCTCCTGCCCGTAGGCGCCGACGTTCTGGACCGGTGTGCCGCCCACCGTCCCGGGAATTCCACTGAGGCACTCCAGACCGCCGCAGTTGGCTGCGACGCTGCGCGCCACCAGAGCGTCCCAATCCACGCCGGCGCCGGCCCGGAAGACCACGCCGCCCTGCGGGTCCGTGAAGCTTGACAAATCGGCGATGCCCATCTTGAGGACCAGACCGGGGAAACCGGCGTCGGCGACGACCAGGTTGCTGCCGCCGCCTAGAACGAACAGCGGCAACCGGCGCGAGCGCGAAAACTTGACAGCTTCGACGACCTCGGCTTCGCTGCGCGCCTCGGCAAAATAGCGCGCCCGCCCGCCGACTCCCAGCGTCGTCAGCGGCGCCAGCGGAACATGTTCAAGAATTACCATCGGTCTTCAGAGATCACTTCGAGGATCGCTTCGCGCCCGCCTGGAACGATTTGATGACGACGTCGTTGGGCTGATTGCCCACCGGGATCAGCGTCACCAGGGCGCGGTCGGCGCTGATCTTGGAATTGTCGCGCGTCTTGACCGTACGAACTACAGCGACATCTCCAGAGCGGGAGTTCACTACCAGCAGATGCGATTCGTCCGGGGTCAACGCCAGAGCGTCGGGATGGCTGCCTACCTGCACTGCCCCTATTACCCGGCCTTCGTCGATGGCATAGACGCTGACGTTGTCCGAGCCGAAGTTGCTGACGTACAGCAGGCTATTGTCGGAAGTGACGATGCCGCGAACCGGATTATTGCCGATGAGGTAAGTGCCGCTGACCTCGTTGGTGGTGGTCTCCACGATAGAGAAGCTATTGCCTTCGAAGTTGCTGACGAACAACTCGCCGCCGTCAGGCTTGAGCGCCAACTGTATCGGCAGCTTACCTACATCTAACAGTGTCAGTAAGCGGTCCGTCTTCAGGTCGACGGCAGCAAGCTGGTTCGACCCGGGACATGCCACAAACACCTTGCTGTTATCGGGAAGGATGACCAGGTCCTGTGGCTGTTGGCATACACCGATGGTGCTGCGTACGGCGAGCTTATCGGCGTCAAGGATGGAGACGGTATTGTCGGCGCGATTGCTGACCACCACCAGCTTGCCGTCAGGAGACACCTTAGCCATGCCGGGAGCGCCGCCCACGCGAATCGTCGCTATCACCGTACGCCTGGCGAGGTCAATGACCGAGACATTGGCAGAGCCGGAGTTGGCTACGTATGCGCGCGTGCCGTCGACGGAGACCGAGACAGCGTACGGCTTACTATGTACTCCGATAGCGCCGACGAGTTCGTTGTGTTCGGCGTCGATGACGCTGATGTTGCTGGAGTCAGAATTGGCAACGTAGATTTCATTGCGCCGGGGATTGGCGGCGATGCCGGTAGGGCCTGCGCCTACAGCGATAGTCTTGATGTTCTTGAGCTGTAGCAGGTCAAGGACGCTGACAGAGTTGCTCTTGCCATTGGTGACGTAAGCGTATTCGTGGTATCCCGGGCTGACCGTATCCTGCTGGTGGCAAGCCGTTAAACACAGCGTCATCAGGGACAACAACAGCGCGATACCGTGGCATCGGCCTGCTGTAAGCATCAGCGAGCGGCGGCCGATCCGGCGCCCGCAGGGACACGGCGTGCCTCGGGATTGGCGACAGGATCGGCAACAGTGCGCTTCAACACCTTGGCGATCTCTCTCACTTCGACCATAAGGTCGTCGAACTGTTCAGGGAACAGCGACTGCTTGCCATCGCTGAGGGCACGGTCGGGATCGGGATGTACCTCGATGATGAGGCCGTCGGCGCCGACGGCAACGGCAGCGCGGGACAATGGTGTTACCTTGTTGCGTTTACCTGTACCGTGGCTGGGGTCGACGATGATAGGCAGATGACTCAGTCGCTGTACTGCCGGCACTACGCTGAGGTCGAGGGTGTTGCGAGTGTGATCGGCGAAGGTGCGCACTCCGCGCTCGCACAGGACAACGTTGTAGTTACCTTCGCTCATGATGTACTCGGCGGCCATGAGGAACTCTTCCACTGTCGCCGACATCCCGCGCTTCAGCAATACCGGCTTGCGCGCCTTGCCCGCGCGCTTCAACAACGAAAAGTTCTGCATGTTGCGCGCGCCAATCTGAATGACGTCAGCGTACTTGTCCACCAGATCGAGCGACTCGTTGTCGATGGCTTCGGTGACGATCAGCAGACCGAAGCGGTCGCGGACCTCGGCCAGTATCTTCAATCCGTCTTCAGCCAGACCTTGAAAGGTATAGGGTGAAGTGCGCGGTTTGTAAGCGCCTCCGCGAAAGAACTTCGCGCCCGCGCGGGCCACACATTCGGCGGTGGCCAGCGCCTGCTCGCGGCTCTCAATGGCGCACGGACCGGCGATGACGGCCACCTCCTGGCCGCCAAAGCTGGCATCGGTGCCGGGGAAGCGGATGACGGTGTCTTCCTCCTTCACGTCGCGGCTTACCAGCTTGTAGGGCTTGCTGACGCGGATGACCTCCTGCACCCCGACCATGTAGTCGAAGGTGCCGGGATCGAGGTCCATCTCGTTGCCGGTAATGCCGATGGCGGTGCGTTGCGTTCCGGGAATGGAATGGGCGCGAAGACCAAGCGACTCGATCTTCTCGCAGACGCTCTTCACCTGCTCTTCGGTGGCATGCGCCTTCATGACAATCAGCATGGGAAACCCCTTGTACAGTGCCCATTAGTGTATCGCGGAAGGCGCAAAAGGCGGGAGGAAAACAATTGCGCAACTTGCCCACGCCAAGAGCATCCACGTTCTCGCCGCGGCAGCACCGAAAATCATCTTCATATGCTCATCCTCCGGCCGCAGACCATCACTCTGGCGACGGCGCTGCGGGAGATCAAGGCGAACAGCTCACGCTGGTCGCGCGAAACCTCGCCCAAGTTTCAGTGGCAGGAAGGGTATGGAGCGTTCAGTGTCCGCTGCGCGGACTTGCGGCGTGGGTTTAGTCGCACAATCTCGCGACGCCGTCATTTCATGCGCTGCTCAAGCGACGTTCCATCCGAACTATTTCGTCTGCTTCGCGGACTTGCCGTGTACGCTCGGGCACACAACGTCGCGGCACCATACATTGCTGGTCTGTCGTAGGACTTGGTTAAAATCCTGCACCTCTATCACGGCGCGCAAGGCTGGCGCTAACGGGACGAGGTGCCAGGACCGATCTACGACGCGTGCCCCTTCCGCTTTTTCTGGCACCTTTCGCAGATGCCGTAAATCTGAAAGGTGTGGCGAGTGGGGAGGTAATTGTTCTTGCGGCCGATCTCCTGCTCGATGCGCTCGATGCCGCTGGCGAAGAATTCCACCGAACTGCCGCACTCGGTGCACACCATGTGATGGTGATTGCGCCGCTGGTACTGGTGCTCGTAGCGCGCGATTCCGTCGTTGAAGGCGACCTCGCTGGCCAAACCGCATTCGGCCAGCAGCTTCAGGGTGCGGTACACCGTGGTGAAGCCGATGTGCTCGTCCCTTTTTTTCACCAGGCGATAGAGTTCGTCGGTGGACAGATGGTCGCGGGTGTCGAGGAAGGTGCGGAGGATGATGTCGCGCTGGCCCGTGCGCTTCAGGCCGACGCGCTTGAGATGCCCGTGAAAGATGGCCTCAGCCTGGCGCAGCATCTCGCGCGAAATCGTCGGCTGATCGTCAATCCGCTTCTGGAGCAGTGAGCCCACGGCTGGGTATCAGAATAACACCGGGCAGTTGGGATGCCGATCATGTTTCCAGCGCGGACGCTCGCTCAGGGTGACAAATTTTTTTCGTGGCTTGCAAAAGTTGCACTGATAGGAAGCGACTGGTGAGCCAGCTTCTTGTTTACAATCGAAGTTTCCATGGTTGCTACCACGATCGCGCCCTCCGCCCGCTCCTCCACCAGCAAATTCATCTTCCGCCTGGTGGTAGCAGTCCTGGCGCTGCTGCTGCTGGTCTTCCTGGCCTTCGATTTCTGGTTCTATCGCGCGGTGCGCGCCGCGCTGCCCCAGCTCGACGGGACGATCCATCTGGCAGGCCTTACGCAACCGGTGGCCGTGACCTACGACCAGCTTGGCGTGCCGCACCTCCGTGCGGCGAACTTGCCCGACCTGCTGTTTGCCCAGGGATACATCACCGCGCAGGACCGCCTGTGGCAGATGGACATGACGCGCCGTTATGCCTCGGGCGACCTGTCGGCGGTGCTGGGGCCGGAGTACATCAAGATCGACCGCGAGCAACGCATCCTGGGGCTGCGGCAGGTGGCGGAGCGTTCGGTGGCCACCATGCCGGCGGCGCAGCGGGCGCTGTTCGAGGCCTATGCCGCAGGGGTGAACGCCTACATCGCGCAGCACCAGAAGACGCTGCCGCTGGAGTTTCGCTTCCTCACCTATTTTCCCCACGTCTGGACGGTGGAGGACTCGGCGCTGGTCGGGCTGTCGATGACCGAATTCCTGAACCACGGCCAGTACAAGGAGAAGCTGCTGAAAGAGAAAGTGCTGGCCAGGCTGGGGCCGGAGTTGACCGCCGATCTGTTCGTGAATACGTCATGGCGCGATCATCCGCCGGGGAGCGAAGCGCCGTCGCTGGAGAATGAGATTCCAGAGGAGACCACGCCGGATGAGGAAGAACCGGCGCCGGGGAAACCGCAAAAGCAGAGCCCTCGCGGGCTGAAGCCCGCTGGTGGCGACAAAAGTAAAGCGGGGCTTTACGACGCGCCTGAAGGCGCGGCCCTTCAAAACCGCCCTCACCCAGCGCCTTCAAGTACCTTGCTTCAACACGAAACGCAGATGCCTCGCCTCGCTGCACCCGCCCCGGATGACAAGGGTATTTATGGCGCGCTGCTGCGCAGCGGAACCGCGAATGACCAGCTCCGGCCCGGCTCCAACAACTGGGTGGTTTCCGGGGCGCATACGGTTTCAGGCAAGCCGTTGCTGTCCAACGACATGCATCTTGACCTGCACATCCCCAACGTGTGGTACGAGGCGCACCTGTCGGCGGGAGACTTCGACGTTGCCGGGGTGACCCTGCCGGGCGTGCCCTTTGTCATCGTGGGGCACAACCGCTACATCGCTTGGGGCTTCACCAATCTGGGCCCCAACGTGGAAGACGTTTACATCGAGAAGTTCAACGATAAGGGCGAATACCTGACACCTCAGGGATGGGTGAAGCCGGAGCATCGCAAGGAGATCATCGAGGTCGAGGGCAAGCCGGAAGTCAACGTGGATGTTGTGGTCACGCGGCACGGGCCGATCATCAGCGACCTGGTTCCGGGGGAGACGCGCAAGCTGGCGCTGAGGTGGGTGATCTACGATCCGCAGGTTTCGAGCACAGTTTTTTTTGACGTGGACTCGGCGAAGAACTGGCAGGAGTTTCGCAGCGCGTTCTCGCACTTTGGCGCGCCCGCGCAAAACGTGGTGTATGCCGACGTGGACGGGCACATCGGCTACCAGGCGGCGGGGCAGATCCCGATTCGCGCCTCCGGCGACGGCTCCGTGCCAGTGCCCGGCGACGATGACGCGCACGAATGGACGGGATACGTCCCTTTCGATCAACTGCCCAGCCTGTATGACCCGCCCTCGGGCATCATCGCGACCGCCAACGGACGAATCACGCCCGATGGCTACCCCTACCTGCTGAGCCTTGAGTGGGGCTCCCCATACCGCACAGAGCGCATCTACAGGCTGCTCAATGCCAGTAAAAAGCTCAACCCGGCGGACATGCTGGCGATCCAGACGGACATCCGCTCCGAGTTCGATCGCTACTGCGCCGAGCGTTTTGTTTATGCCGTCGATCACACTCCCAAAGCGTCGCCGCGGGCCAAGCAGGCCGCCGACCTGATGCGCAATTGGGACGGCGAGATGACCACGGATTCGGCGGCCCCCAGCGCGGCCTACTTCGCTCGCAAGAAGCTGCAGGAGTTGCTGCTCAAGCCGAAGCTGGGCGACGAGTGGAAAGACTACCACTGGTTCATGAGTCCGGTGTGGCTGGAGAATGTGCTGGCCCATCAGCCGGAGCGCTGGCTGCCTACGGGCTACGCCAACTATGACGAACTGCTGACCGCGGCGGTCCAGGCTGCGGTGGATGACGCCGACACTCCCGGCTCGCTGGCTCTATGGAAGTGGGGCCGGGTGCATCGCGTGGATATCGAGCATCCCTTCTGGAGTCACTTCCCTATCCTGAAGAAGGGCGCAGGCACCGGTAGCCAGCCACGCTCGGGCGATGAACAGACGGTCAAGCAGGTGTCAAAGCATTTTGGACCGTCGGAGCGGCTGACGGTAGATTTCTCAGATCTGGATGGTTCCACGCTCAACATCGTGAACGGCCAGTCGGGCAACATCTTCGCCGAGCACTACAACGACCAGTGGGATGCGTACTACCACGGACGCACGTTCACGTTGCCGTTCTCGCCGCAGGCGGTGCAGCAGGCGGGAGTACATCATCTGCGGCTGGAGCCGTGAGGAGAGGGGCGAGGGGTTAGGGGTCAGGGGTCAGGGGTTAGGGGTCAGGGGTTAGGGGTCAGTCATCAGCCGTTTGCTGGTGTTCTGAACGATTGCCCTATTGCCCGCCGGCACAGGCTAACCCCTAACCTCCAGCCCCTGACTTTCCTACTGGTCGACCTGGACAATATCGGAGAGCGCTCCGTGGAAGATGACCTGGACGTTCTGCGGCGTGTCGGTGGTGGTGTCGTAAATGACTTGATATCCGCCTTCGATCACGTAGACCACGTTGCGATTGGCGACGGAAATCATACCGGTGACCGCGCCTTTCGGCGGCAGCGGCGCGTCGGCCGTATTGTTCGAAACATTCACCACCGACAGGCATCCGGCGGTGGTGTTGTTGCAGGTTATGGCGCCGATGTAGAGCTTGTTATTGGTGGAGAGCGCCATCGTGGTATGAAAGCCGTCGGTGATTGCGACCGAGTTGGCGGTATTGCGGGTCATGTTGGCCACGTTCACCGAGTCGTAGGTCGGGCCGGCAGTGTAGGAAGTCCCGGCCACGTACAGGGTGGTACCGCTTAACAGCCCCACACTGGCGCCGCCGACGGGAACCGTGGCCTGGATCGTCTGCGAGGGGATGTTGAACTGCGCCACTGAAGCCTGTCCGGGGGCAGGATCGCCGCACTCCCAGCCGCAATTGATGACATAGGCGGTATTGCTGTCGGTGCTGAAGAAGGCATTCACCGGCCGCGAGAAGCCGGGGATCTCCACCGCGGTAGGGGTCGTAGCGGTGGTGTCGATCAGGAAAACCGAATCTGAGTTGTTGGCGAAGACCAGCAGGTATTGTCCGCTGGGACTGAGGGCAACACCGGTGGCTGACGGAACCGGGTAGTTGGTCGAGACGCCCCCGTTGGTGACACTAACCACCTGGACGCCACCGGCGCGGCTGCCTGAGATGGGGACGGTTGGAACGGGGATATACGCAGTGTTGCCATCGGGCGAAAATACTCCTATGTTGCCGGACGCTGCCAGCTGGATCGAAGTCAGGATGGCCTCGGTGGAATTGGTAATGAAATAGACGACGTTGGTGCTGGGGTCGTAGACCATGGTCTTCGTCAGGTCGGAGCTCACCACCTCCCAGGTCACGGAGTTCCCCACGGTAATGGTCACCGGCACGCCGGGCACGACCTGGCCGGCAGAGTTCGTCGTCTCCGCCGTGTAGGGCGTGGTGTCGTTCTGGGTATCCATGATCTGGAGAGCACCCGAATAAGTGTTGGTCACGAAAGCGCGATGACTGACCTTGCTGGGTGGATTGCTGGAGGAAGACCCGCCTCCACAGTAGGCGAGAACCAGAACGAAAATGAGGGCAGAAATAAGGACTGCGACCCGCTTCAAGCGTGTACCCCGGACATCATGATGTTTACGATAAGTGGCTGGAAACGGTTGAATTATAGCAGAGCGCAGCGTCAACCTCCGCGCCCGGCAGATGGTCATTTCCCGGCTTTTGCGATAAAGTTCAATCAAGCTCGGCGCTTTTAAGGGTCCCGAATCTCCATGCCAGTAGAGCTCATTCCCCGCCTGCAGACCGGAGCCGTCCTATGCGACGGCGCCATGGGCACGCTGTTGTACTCCAAGGGCATCTTCATCAATCGCTGCTACGACGAGATGAACGTCTCGCAGCCCGATCTCATCCGCGACATCCACCAGGAGTATCTCCACGCTGGAGCCGAAATCATTGAAACAAACACTTTCGGCGCTAATTCGTTTCGCTTGTCGAAGCACGGATGCCTGGACAAGCTGATCGACATCAATCGCAAGGGGGCCCGGCTGGCGCGGGAGGCGGCCAAGAGTTTCGATGCGCTGGTGGCCGGGGCGGTTGGGCCGTTGGGCGTCCGCATCGAGCCCTTGGGCAAGATTTCCCTGGCCGAGGCCCGCAACGCTTTTCGCGAGCAGATCGCAGCCTTGAACGAAGAGGGCGTCGACCTTCTGATCCTGGAGACCTTTGGATACCTGGAGGAGCTGCATCAGGCTATTCTGGCGGCTCGCGATGTAAATCCCAAGCTGACGGTGGTGGCGCAGGTCACCATCGACGAAGACGGAAACTGCCTCGACGGATCGGCCCCCGAACACTATGGTCCGCAGATCGAAGCCTGGGGCGCCGACGTGGTGGGATGCAACTGTAGCGTCGGGCCGGTAGCCATGCTGGATGCGCTGGAACGGGTGCGCGCGGTTACCACGACCCCGCTCTCGGCACAGCCCAACGCCGGCATGCCGCGCTCGGTGGAAGGCCGCAACATCTATCTCTGTTCGCCGGAGTACATGGCGGAGTACGCCAGACGATTTGTCGACGTTGGCGTGCGACTCATCGGCGGGTGCTGCGGCACTACGCCTGATCATATCCATGTGATGAAGGCCTTCTTGCGCGCAGTCCCGGGCCGGGCTGCCGCACGCAAGCACGAGGTTCCGGCCAAGGCCCAGCCGGTCGAGGTACCACCACTGCGCGAGCGTTCGCAGATGGGACGCAAGATCGCCGACGGCGAGTTCGTCACCATGGTGGAGATCGTTCCGCCGCGGGGTACGGATGGCAGCCGCGAGATCGAAGGCGCACGCTTCTTGAAGTCGGTGGGCGTGGACGGGATCAATATCCCCGACAGTCCGCGCGCCTCGGCGCGCATGAGCAACCAGGCGCTGTGCCTGCTGGTGCAGCAGCAAGTTGGGATCGAACCCATCCTGCACTACACCTGCCGCGACCGCAACGTGCTGGGCATTCAGTCGGACCTGCTGGGCGCGAGCGCAGTCGGGATTCGCAATCTCATCTGCATCACCGGCGATCCGCCCAAGATGGGCGACTATCCCGACGCGACCGCGGTCTTCGACGTAGACGCCATCGGCCTGGTCAACATCGTCCACAACCTGAACCGCGGGCTTGACATTGGCGGCAACCCCATCGGGGCTTCCACCAGGTTCGTCATTGCGGTGGGCGCCAATCCCGGCAGCCCCAATATCGATGAGGAGATCCGCCGTTTCGAATACAAGGTCGAAGCCGGCGCGGAGCTGGCGGTCACCCAGCCGGTGTTCGATATTCGCCTGCTGGAAGAGTTCCTGCGCAAGATCGAACATTGCCGCATTCCGGTGGTAGCGGGCATCTGGCCACTCACCAGCACGCGTAACGCGGAGTTCATGAAAAACGAGCTGCGGGTCTCCATCCCGGACGAAATCTTCGAGCGGATGGCGAAAGCAACTACCGCCGAGACGGCCCGCGCCGAAGGCGTCGCCATCGCCCGCGATATGCTCGCCGCCGTCCGCCACATGGTTCAGGGGGCGCAGATCAGCGCCCCGTTCGGACGCTACTCCTCTGCGGTGGACGTTCTGGAAGCGCTGGGAACCACGAAGCGCGCCACGGTGTAGACAGATAAGTGACCCGGTTTGCGGGTCAAAGACTTAC
This sequence comes from uncultured Acidobacteriaceae bacterium, assembly GCA_963791975.1. Classification (GTDB taxonomy): domain Bacteria; phylum Acidobacteriota; class Terriglobia; order Terriglobales; family Acidobacteriaceae; genus Bog-257. The sequence continues at coordinate 1,427,745 of CAWBUJ010000003.1, forward strand.
TTAGACCGGTGCTATACTTGGCCCCAGAGAGCTCCAACCGTGGCAACTACGCAAACGTCGCTGAATGAATATCTCGGCACCAGCTACAGGCCGGACTGCGATTACGTCGACGGCGAGGTGGAGGAGCGCAACGTGGGAGAACAAGACCACTCCACAGCGCAAGCATTTTTCATTCGCAGTTTTGCGGCACACGAGCACGAGTGGAATCTGGAAGCCTTGCCCGAGATCCGCATTCGGGTATCTGAACAGAGGGTGCGCATTGCCGATATTGCCGTGGTGTCTCTTGACCGTCACTATGAAAAGATATTGACGAAGCCACCTATCGCCGCCATTGAGGTGCTGTCACCGGAAGATCGGGTTTCCCGCTATCAGGAGCGGCTGGACGATTACCGTTCAATGGGTATTGCCAACATCTGGGTTATCGACCCAGTACGGCGGAAGGCGTACGACTGTTCCCGTGGCGGATGGCAGCCCGCTGACCGGCTGCTGATCACAAATTCCGCAGTTGACATTCCTTTCGACCCTTTGTGGAAGAAGCTCGAAGACTTGCACTCCTAGTCAACCGACCCTACCGAATTTTCAGGTCCATCGCTGCCAATCTGGACTAGAATTATTTCAGGAGTTTCCCCGTGCCCAAGTTTGAAGAATGTCTGCAACGTCTGGAGAAGATCGTCGCCGATCTGGAAAGAGGGGACGTCTCGCTCGACCAGGCGCTGGAGCTCTTCGATGAGGGCATGAAGCTTTCCAGTTCCTGCCGCAAGGAGCTGGAGGAAGCCGAAGGTAAAATCGAGATCCTGCTGAAGCGCAATGGCAAGCTGCAGCCGGAGCCCTTCGAAGGCGTAACCCAATCGGGCGACGCTGCCAAATAGCGCCGCCGTTCGTCTATCACTGTGCGTGCCGCACCGGACGGTGCGGGTTGTTGGAGCGTCCACCCAGATTCTCACCGGCTGGCTTTTTGCCGCCCTCTCCGCGATTTCGAAATGGGGTATGCCATGCGGCCCATCAATGTCGTCCTCGCCTATCACGATGCACTCTCGGCCGAGCGCCTGGCGGCATCGTTTCGTAATCACTTTCGCAGTCTCGCGGTCGCGAAATCTCTGGAGGAAACCTGCTCGGCGATGGAGCGCCTGCATGCGCCATTCGCCGTCGTGGACCTGGAACTTATCGACATGGCGGCCCTGAAGCGCCTGTGCGCCCAGTTTCCCTCTACCGCGTTCGTCTGCGTTCATCGCCTGGCGGACGACCGCATGTGGAGCGAAGCCCTGGCGATGGGCGCGGTGGACTGCTGTCACTCCAGCGACGTGCGCGGCATTCTGGTGGCGTCGGAACGGTACGTGGTGCTCGCTCGCTCGCATCATGCGGCGGCGTAGGCGGCCCTCAGCCATCAGCATTCAGCCGTCGGCCATCAATCCGACGGTCGGCAGCCAGGAACTGTCCTTAGGCCTTGGCTGACGGCTGAGGGCTGACAGCCTGTTCCTTCACATTGTTATACTTCCCTGTTCATGCTGAAAGACACCCTGGAAGAAGGCCGCATTCTTGCCGACGCCGCTTTGGACCGTCTGCTGCCGCAGGCCAGCCAATATCCCTCGTCGATCCATCAGGCCATGCGGCACAGCGTCTTCGCCGGCGGCAAACGGCTGCGTCCGATCCTGTGCATGGAAGCGGCGCAGATGGTGCATGGCTGTGTCCCGCCGGGCGTCGAGGACCTGGGCGCCGCGCTGGAGATGCTGCACACCTATTCGCTCATCCACGACGACCTGCCGGCACTGGACAATGACGACCTGCGGCGCGGCCGTCCCACTTGCCACAAGGCCTTTGGCGAGGCGACGGCCATTTTGGCCGGCGATGCGCTGCAGACTTTCGCCTACGAAGTGCTGGCCCGCGTCGAGTGCCCGGCAGAAGCGCGCGTGGCCATCATCGCCGAAGTGGCGCACGCCACCGGCACCATCGGCGGCATGATTGGCGGCCAGGTCATGGACCTCGAGGCCGAGCACACCCGCGCCGACGCGCAAACGCTGGAGTGTATCCATCGCTCCAAGACGGGCGCGCTGCTCACCGCGAGCGTGGTGACCGGGGGCCTGTACGCGGGCGCTGGCGCCGAGCAAATCGCCGGCCTGCGCAGCTTCGGCGAGAACATCGGGCTGGCCTTTCAGATCGTGGACGACGTGCTCGACGTCACTCAGACCTCCGAGCAGCTGGGCAAGACGGCCGGCAAAGACACCGCGACCGAGAAGGCGACCTACCCGGCGCTGTTTGGAGTTGATGCGTCGCTCAAGAAAGCCGATGCGCTGGTCGCGCAAGCCGATGCCGCGCTGGACCCGTTTGGCGATCGCGCCGCAAATCTGCGCGAGCTGGCAAAGTTTCTGGTAGAGAGGAAAAAGTAAGTTACCGGTCCGGCACCTCAACCACAGGGCGGAACTCCACCGATAGCCGGTGATGCGAGGACCGCCTCGCCGAGGATCACGGCTTCAGCACAGCGTCGGCGCCCATCTTGGCACATTGCGCATCATGCTCGCTGGTATCTCCCGAGAGACCGATACCGCCGATGACCTTGCCATCCTCAATCAGCGGGAAGCCGCCCTCGACCGGCACCGCGCCTTCCAGCCCGAGAACGCGCAGACCCGTGCCACCCGCGGCCAACGCATCCTGGAACGCCTTGGTCGGGCGCTTGAACAATGCCGCCGAGCGCGCCTTGTTAACCGAGATTTTGGCGCTGCCGATCTGGGTGTTGTCCATCTTTTCGTAATAGACGAGGTTACCGCTGGGATCGACGACAGCGACCGCCATGTTCCAGTTATTCTTGCGCGTCTCCGCAAGGGCTGCCGCCGCCGCCTTCTTCGCGGTTTCCAGACTTACCGGCGGGCCGTACGGCGTGAGATTGGAGTTGGCTGGAGCTTGCTGCGCCAGGGCGCCCGCCACGCACCACACCAAGGCGAGTACCAACAGAGACTTCACAACCGGCTGAGATGACATTGTGCCTCCTGCACTGAACTTTAGAGTCGGAATTTCGGGTTTCTAGCACGCGCATGTCAGATCGACTGCACTGGAATTGCCATCAAATCGTCGACCAGGCCGACTTCCTTCTGCACGAACGGTTCGGCGTAGCGCACTCCGGCGAGCAATCCGTAGAAGCCCGCCATGGCGGCGATGCGCTCGCGTATCTCGGCTTGGCGCGGGAAAAGCTTGCTTCCCTGCTCCTGGTCCTGATACTGGGAGCGGTATGCCATCAAAGCATCGGTGCGAGCTTCGAACTGCTCGGAGATATCAACCACGAACGTCGGACGAACGTCGGCATAAAGGCTGGCGTAGACGATCTTGTAGGGCCGGTGCGGCACCGCGCCGAGGTCGAGCTTGGCCAGCCCCGCCAGGAACGTGGCCTCGTAGCCGAGAATCGAGGCGGTGGCGTGGTCAGGATGCCGCGCCTGCCAGTAGGGCAGAATCAGGACCCGCGGGCGAAGCTCGCGGATGACGCGCGCCACCTTAAGGCGATTGTCGTAGGTGTTCTCGACCCGGCCATCCGGGATGTCCAGCGCCTGGCGCCAACCGACTCTCAGAATGCGCGCAGCTTCGGCAGCCTCGAGTGATCGCTCCTCGACCGTGCCGCGCGTCCCCATCTCGCCCTGGGTCAGGTCGAGGATGGCCGTGCGGCGTCCGAGTTCGGCCATCTTCAGGAGCGTGCCGCCGCAGGTCTGCTCAACGTCGTCGCGGTGCGCGGCGATGGCCAGAATGTCGAAGCTTGCACCCTCGGACACGGAAGTCACAGCCGCATCGCCACCGCGACGCCGTCACGCAGCGGAACGATGGTCGGGTACCAGTCCTTGGACGAGTACAGTTGGCGGTTGAACTCTACCACGCCTTTGGTGTCGGGGTCGGGTTCGGTACCGGTGAGGTCAGGATTCCCAGCCGCGTAGGCCACATCGCCGTGCCAGAGAGCGTTGTCGGTAATAAACAGACCGCCGGTACGCACGCGTGCCGCCGCCATGTTAAGGACACGCGGGTAGTCGTGCTTGTCAACATCGTTAAAGAGGATGTCGAAACGTTCCTTGCGTTCAGACAGGATTTCGAGCGCGTCACCCACGTGGACTTCGATGCGGTCAGAAACGCCCGCCTGTTGAAAGTAAAGGCGCGCCTCGTCGGCGTTCTTATGGCTGCCATCGGTGTAATGGACCTTGCCACCTTCGCCCACCGCCTTCGCCCACCAGATCGTGGAGTAGCCGATGGCCGAGCCCATCTCGAAGACTGTCTTCGCATTGAGCAGCCGGGCGTATTGGTAGAACAGGCGGCCAACCGCCGGACCCACAATCGGGATGTCGCGCTCCTTCGCCTGCCGTTCCATCTCCTGCAGGACGGGCGCACGCTCGGGCAATAAGGCGTAAAGATAATTTTCAACGCGTTGGTCGGTAATCATTGCGGGCGCTCCGATCAGGACAGGGTTTGCTGCCGATCTCAGTTCAAGGTCTCGCCGGGCTTCATCTCCAGCACTTGCGGTCCGGCTGCGCCCAGCAATTTCTTCAGGTCATCCGGGCGTCCCACCAGCATGGGGAAGGTGCCGAAGTGCATTGGGACCACCGTTTTCGGCTGAAGCAGTCTGCAAGCGTAGGCGGCCTCACGGGGGCTCATGGTAAAATGGTCGCCGATAGGCAGCATGGCAATCTCAGGCGCGTACAGCTCGCGAATGATGTGCATGTCGCTGAAGACATTGGTATCGCCGGCGTGGTACAGCTTCACTCCGCCGGGCAGCTCGAGCACGTAGCCGCAGGCTTCTCCGCCGTAAACGATGCTGCCGTCGTCGTCCAGAATGCCGCATGAATGTACGGCGTGGGTCATCGTGATCCTGATTCCGGCGACGGTTTGCGTCCCGCCCTTATTCATCGGCGAGATCCGCCTGGCACCTTTCTTCTCCATCCAGGCACAAAGTTCGAAGATGCCGACCACGGTGGGATTGTGCTGCCGGGCTATCGCCACGGCGTCACCTATGTGGTCCTGGTGACCATGGGTACACAGCAGCGCGTCGACTTTTTTTACCTGCTTCTCGCTTTGCGGGCACAGGGGGTTTCCCATGACCCAGGGATCGACGATAACGGTTGCGCCGTCGGCAGTTTCGATGCGAAAGGTGGCGTGCCCCAGCCACGTAATACGGTTGCCTTGCAGGTCCATGATTCCCTCTAAGTCAAAGGGTCAGAGTGTATCGCCTTCGCGCCAGTCGCGGTATCCGCCGGCAAGCGAGAAGACGTTGAGGAAGCCCATCTTCTTGAGGTTGAGCGCGGCCAGCGCCGAGCGGCTGCCACCACCGCAATACAACACGATCTTGCGGCCCTTGTCGGCTGTAATCTGGTCGATGTTCACTTCCAGGATGCCGCGAGGCAGCTTAATGGCCCCGGGAATTACTCCTTTGGCTTGCTCGTCGCGTTCGCGCACATCGATCAAGGTGAAATCTTCGCCCGCTTGCTGCATCCGCCGGAGGTCGTTGGGGCCGAGTTCGTTAATCTGCGACCTGGCATCATCCACCAATTGTTTGAACTCAGGCAATGACATGCTCGTCTCTCCTATGGTCGTGAAAATTCTAGTGGGTGGGAAGCAGCGCCGCAACTGGGCGGCGTCCCTGCCCGGGAGAGCCATCCCCCGGAATCGTCGCAGTGGTACCATGCTGCGGTGCTCCATTGCTCTCGGGCCGCGCGTTCGTGGGAGGCTGTTTTGCCGGCTTAGAATGCGGCCCTGAAGCACGGGTGACGAAGTTGCCGCTGTTATCATGGTAAGTAAGAAATCCAGCCTGATGCCGTCTCCCATCCAGCAGCCTTCAGTGTCCCCCGGGATCGACAGCTACCTGCTCGAGGTGGCGGACGCGGTCAATACCACGCTCGACCTGAATACCCTGCTGCAGCGCGTGGCGGAGATGCTCAAGCGCTTCATCGATTACGAAATCTTTGCCATCCTGTTGCTGAACGACAAGGCGCAAGAGCTGCGGGTGCGGTTCCAGGTGGGACATCCGCCCGAGGTTGCGGAACGCATCCGCATTAAAGTCGGGCAGGGCGTCACCGGACGCGCGGTGCAGACCCGCCAACCTGTTCTGGTCAACGATCTCTCCGCGGAGGAAAACGTCGTCAACTGCACCCCGGGTGTGCGGTCCGAGCTGGCGGTGCCGCTCATCGCCAAGAACAAAGTCATTGGGGTGCTGGACGTTGAAGCCGGCCAGCCCGACGCCTTTACCGAAGAGCACAAACGTCTATTGACGCTGTTCGCCTCGCGCATTGCAGCGGGCATCGAGAACGCGCGTTTGTACACGCGCGTGTCACGCCAGGCGCGGCAACTCACGCTGCTTACGGAGATCAGCCGGGAGTTGACCTCCATCCTCAACGTGGATGAGCTATTGAAGCGCATAGCGGACCTGGTAACTCGCATCATCGACTACCAGATGTTCTCCATCCTTCTGCTCGACAAGACCGGAAGCCTGCTGCAGCATCGCTTTTCTCTGCGCTTCAAGGAGAGTGTGCAGCTCAAGCACGAGGTTCCACTGGGCGTCGGACTGGTGGGCTATGCCGCGCAACATCGCCAAGCCGTGCTCGTCCCCGATGTCAGCAAAGACCCCCGTTACATCCGCGCCAACCCCGAAACCCATTCCGAGCTGTGCATTCCTCTGATCTACAAAGACAAGGTGATCGGCGTACTCGACATTGAGCACACGCGTAAGGGATACTTCACCGAAGATCACGTGCGCATCATGACCACGCTGGCGGCGCAAGTGGCAATCGCCATCGAGAACGCGACGCTTTACGAGCAGATCGCTCGCCAGGAACAGAAGCTGGAGCAGGACCTGGCGCTGGCGCGCGAGCTTCAGTTCCGATTGTTGCCCCAGAAGCTGCCGCTTTTTCGTCATGCCGAGGTGGCCTCGCGCTTCGCTCCCGCCCGCCAGGTCGGCGGCGACCTCTACGACTTCATCAAGTACAGTGGGCAGGGCGTGACCGGTATCGTGGTTGGCGACGTAAGCGGCAAGGGAGCGCCCGCCGCAATCTACGCAGCTTTGGTGAGCGGCATTACGCGTTCGCACGCCGGCGAGGAGCCAAGCGCCGGCGGCATGCTGGAGGCGGTTAACCTGTCGCTTTCGGAACGGCCGATCGATGGGCAATACGTTTCCATGATCTACGCCATCTGGGACGACAACCAGCGATTGCTGCAGATTGCCAACTCCGGATTGCCGCGCCCCCTTCACTACCATGCCGGCAGGATCGAATCGATCCAGGCGACCGGTCTGCCGATCGGCCTGTTCAACAATGCGACCTACGACGAGTTCAACCTCCACGGGCAGCCGGGGGACGTCTTCCTCTTCTTCAGCGATGGAATCCTCGACGCCACGAGCTCCAAAGGTGAGCTGTTCGGTCGCCATCGTCTGGAGAAGATCGTGCGCGAGAAGGCGCATCGCAGCGCCGAAGAGTTGGCGGACACTATTTTCAACGCTGTCTCCGACCACGCCGAAGGCGTTGAGGCCTTCGACGATCAAACCGTCGTGGTCCTCAAGGTGAAGGGGGCGCCCGCCAAGAAGTGAAAGCCGAACGTCCTGCCGAACGACCGCCTGCATTTACGTACCGCCGGAGCAGGCGACTTTTCGGCAAGTCCACGTTGGAGATGCATGCTGAAGATCTACCGCTGGGCAAGCTGGCTGCGCACTACGGCACGCCGCTGTACGTGTATTCCGGCTCGGCGGTGCATGAGCGCTATCAGCAATTCGACAAGGCATTTCGCGGTTGCGAACACAGCATCTGCTATTCCGTAAAGGCGAATTCCAACCTTTCCATCCTGCGGTTGCTGGAGCGGCTGGGCTCGGGTTTCGATGTCGTGTCTGGCGGCGAGCTGCAGCGGGTAACTGAGGTCAGCCGAAAAGCGGCGCGCAGCGTGGTCTTCTCGGGAGTCGGCAAGCAGGCCGATGAAATCGATCTCGCGCTGCGTGCCGGCATCCTTTTGTTCAATGTGGAAAGCGCCAGCGAACTGGAATTGCTGGCGGCGCGGGCGACCCATCTTCGCAAAACGGCGCGATTCGCGGTCCGCGTGAATCCCGACGTGACCGCGGAAACCCATCCATATATCTCGACCGGCCTGCATGAGCACAAGTTCGGAGTGCCCTGGAGCGACGCTCCGGGCCTTTACCGGCGAGGCGCGGAGAACCGGCGACTCAAAGCGGCAGGGGTCAGCGTTCATATCGGCTCGCAGATCACGGACGTTCGATCCATTCCGCGAAGCGATGCAGCGTGTCACTTCGCTGGTCCGTTCCTTGCGCAGCGAGAATCACGATATTCGCTACGTCGACGCCGGCGGAGGTCTCGGCATTTCTTATGGGCAGGATAGCGAGTCGAGTTTCCCGGCAGCCGCCAAGCGATACGCCAAAGCGCTGCGGGAGCCGTTGGAAGGTCTCGGAGTCCATCTTCTGCTGGAACCGGGCCGCGCCATCATCGGTCCGGCCGGTGCGCTTCTTACCCGCGTCGTCTATCGCAAGCGGAACGATGGCAAGCAGTTTGTGGTGGTGGATGCGGCCATGAATGACCTGCTCAGGCCTTCGCTCTATGGCGCTTACCACGAGATTGTCCCGGTCGCGACGGGAGACAACGAAACCACCGAGAGCGTTGACATCGTAGGACCGATCTGCGAGACGGGAGACTTCTTCGCTCGCGACCGCAGCATACGCGAGGTCAGGGAGGGCGAGCTGCTGGCGATCCTTGACACCGGAGCCTACGGAATGGCGCTGAGCTCCAATTACAACAGCCGGCCGCGGCCGGCGGAAGTACTGGTCGAAGGCAGGCGCTCGCGGGTGATACGAAAGCGGGAGTCGATCGGCGATCTGTTGGCACCCGAGCGGGTGTAGCCCTTACCACCTCGGTACCACGAACCTTACTTGTACCGATTCCACGATTTTGCTCGTTGCGTTTAGCGCCAACTTAGCCTATTGTGGCTTTCTATTGGAGAGGCCATGCAACCAAACCAATACGACGCAGCCACTTCCACGGCAGTCTGTGTCTGGTGCTGTTCCGAATACCTGAAGAGCACAAGCCGGGCACGGGACGGGCGAACGTTCTGCTCGAGGAAGTGCGAATACGAAGCCCAATGCTGGCTTCACGCAAACCTAAAACTCGCCACTGATTAAACAGCCGGGCGCGGCCTTAAGGTCGCGCCCAAAACCCAAACGTCGATCGTCCGTTCTGCCCCCGGCCCATGCCTTATGGAGGCGGTTCTTGGTCGTGGTGAGGATGGCGTTCTGCGCTTTCGTCCTCCCACTCCAGGAACTGGCGGAACGCGGACCCGCGATGGCTGTATTGCGCCTTCTCCTCAGCCGTAAGCTCGGCGAAGGTCTTGCCGATCTCCGGGAAATAGAAGAGTGGATCGTAGCCGAAGCCGTTGGGGCCGCGAGGCGAATGCAGAATGAAACCCTCGGCCCGGCCGTAAAACGTCGCCAGCGTATGTCCATTACGCGCCGCCGCGATCACGCAGACAAACCGGGCGCTGCGATACTCGTCGGGAACGTCGTGGAGCTCGCGCAATAGTCGCGCGTTGTTGGCTTCATCGGCCGAGTTCGATGGGCTTTCGGAAACCTCCCGCTCATCGGCAGCGTAACGCGCTGAGCGCACACCGGGCGCGCATCCCAGGGCATCCACTTCCAGCCCCGAGTCGTCAGCGATCACCAGTTCGCCTTCCGCGTGCTTGCTGTAGTACTCGGCCTTCTTACGCGCGTTGGCCTCAAACGTTGCGCCATCTTCGATCACTTCCGGCAACGCCGCGAAATCCGGCAGCGTCCCTATGCTGACGTTGTGGGCCGCGCCCGCCCCGATAAGGTCGCGGATCTTTCCCCGATTCGACGTGGCCACGAGCACTCGCTTCATCGCTACCCTCCTGTTCCATGTTAAGCGGTTCCGGAGTGAATGGGAGGTGCATCGCGCAATCAACCAGCGCAAGATTTTGCGACGTTAACGAAAAGTTGCCGAAATTTTTTTCGGGGCGCTCGCGCCGCGATGCGCCGGCCGGTGCCGAGGCTTGGTGGAGAACGCGCCCATCATGCCGCAAGCACGTCGAGCTTCCGCACGGCGAAATCTCCAGTGTTCATGCGGCTTTCACGCGCCAGCTAAAATCTGCAAAGCGATTGTCCTCCCAGCGAGTGCGCGAACATTTCAGGCCCATCGTGCGCGCAGCAGTCGCACGGACGACCGAGCGTGCATCTCGACGTGCGTTTTTCTCTTGACTATTTTTTTCAATAAATCTATACAACTATCAAATTGCGATAAAGTGAATGTCGCAATGTTCCATGACAAATGGAAGGGAGAATAGAAACAATGGCAACGAAAAAGGCTGCAAAGAAGGCTAAGAAGGCCGCGAAGAAAAAGAAGAGATAACTTCTCTTCAACCACACAAAGGAGGCGCGTGAGCGCCTCCTTTGCTTTTGCAGCGGGAGCCGGTGAGCCTAACGTTCTCTAACTTGTTTTGCCGGCGAGCACTCCGGCGGGCACGAACGCGATCACCTCGTGCGCCGGGCAGATGCTACGGTAGGAACAACCATTGCAACCCAGGCCGGGCCTGGGTTCGAACTCACCGGCTGCGATTTTGCCAGCAACCTCGACAACTTTCTGCTCGGTCTTCAGGAGGTCGCCCTCTGAGCGGGACGAATGCACCGCGCTGCAGTTCTCCAGATTGATGAAGACCAGCGACGAAGGGGCCATCTGCCCGTCCCTGGCGGCCAGGGCATAGATGGAGAGCTGCAGGCTCTTGTCCGCGTCTTCCTGCGTCTTCGGCTTGCCGGTCTTGTAATCCACGACAACGACCTCGCCGCTAACGGCCTGATCGATACGGTCCATCTTCGCCCGCACCTTCGTCTCGCCGATCGTGAAAGAAAAATTCCGCTCGGTGTGGAGGATTTCGCCCTGCGGCCTTGCCAGGTCGGAACGCAGGAAGCGCGTAAGCTGCTCGCGTCCCTCCTTCTCGTAGAGTTGGCGCTGAATCTCTTCCTCGATTTTCGTCTTCGAGAACTCGTCGAGAAAGCAGGCAACCACAGCATCCTCGTCAAGTGGCCGCCCAGCGTGCACTCCGTCGAAGTAGGCCTTGAGGGCGAGGTGCATGGCGCCGCCGAACTGCATGCGGGCCACCGGGCCCTCGGGTATTCGCCAATCGCGGCTCAGCTTGTAAGCCATCGGGCAGCGCTCGTACTGGTCGATGGCGCTGGCGCTCAGCTCGCTCAGCCTGGCGTCGTCACGCGGCGGCATTTGCACCCACTCCGAAATCAGCGGCGATGGCTCGGCCGCGGCCTGCAATCGATCGAGGAGAGTGGTCTGCGGTAGCTTGCGGCACTCGATGGCGTCCTGAAGCGAGGCGTTTTTCTTGTCCAGCAGCTCGCGCATGTAGCCGGGAGGAACGGGGGTCGGGTCCTTCTTGCCCCGTCCAAACTGGCCGCAGATGTAGAGTTCGTCCTTAGCGCGGGTAAGAGCGACGTAGAAAAGGCGGCGCTCTTCTTCGTCATGCAGCGTTTTGGGCTCGCCCTCAGTAGCAGTGTCCTTGCTGCGAAGCTCCTGCGGAAATTCCACCAGCGATTCCTTGTAGCCTCCGGGAAACGACTGCTTGACCACACGCAAAACGAAGACGCAGGGGAACTCCAGGCCCTTGGCGGCATGCACCGTCATCAACTGCACCGCATCCTGCGGCTCCCCGCTGACCTCGCGCGGGGCCAGCGCCGCCACCGGATCGTCGTCGGCACTGTCTTCCGACAGGGCGCCGTCGCCTTCCTGAAACACCGCGATGTAGTCGAGAAGTTCGTGCAAGGTTCCGTCGCGGGCGATCTGCCGGGGCTTGCCGCTCCAATCGGCGATGAACTCCTGAAGCCGTTGCATCGGCCACGAGTCGCCTAGCTGGAACGAACCCCGCATGATCCTGATTGCGGCGGGCACCATACCGTTCGCGCTGGCGAGATCCTGCCGCGCCGCCCGAACCGCCTGCATCACCTGTGGGCCGCCGGCAACTTTTTCCAGCACAGCTTCGACGGACGGATTCCTGCCTGCCAGCGCAAGCTCGGCACGAAACTGCCCACCATCGACGCAAAACTGCGGCAAGGCCGCAACCCGAAACAGCGCCACCGGATCGGGACCATCAAGGACGCGCAGCACCGCCATCGCATCGCGCACCTCCGGAGCATCGAAGAGATCGGATCCCTTGACCTGCACCGGAATCCCACGGCGGCGAAGCTCGTCGGCAACTTCCGCGCGATGAAAGTGGTTGCGGTAGAGCACGGCAAAATCGCCATAGCGCATCGCAGGCTTGCGACGTAGCGTCGCGTCGATGGTGTCGGCGATAAAGGCCGCGTCGTCGTTCTTGTTGTGCACGACGGCATGAACCATCGGAGCCTTGGCCAGGTTCTTCTCCCGCTCCAGCCGGGCGCAGGCCAGCGGCTCACGCGGCCAGCCGCCGTCGGGCAGCTCCTTGCTGCCCACTTCGGGATTGCACCGGATCGCCTCGTAGGCACAACGCAAAATCGGCGGCGTGGAGCGCCGGTTCTCCGACATGGTCACCCGCCGCACCCGATCGGCGCCGAAGGTCTTGAGGAACTGGTCGAAGGCGCCGCTGGTGGCGCCGCGAAAACGATAGATTGCCTGGTCAGGATCGCCGACGGCGAAGACATTGGCACTTTCGCCCGCAAGCAATTTTGCCAGTTGAATCTGCGCCACGTTCGAGTCCTGGAACTCATCGATGAGGATGAAGCGCGCACGCTTCTGCGCGGCTTGCAGCACGGACTGGCGCCGGCCGAGCACCTCGACCGCACGAGTGAGGATGTGCCCAAACGTTCCGAGGCCTTCCTGCTTCAGCAAATCCTCGACATAGCGGAACGCACGCGCGATCTCGTGGCAGCGGGCCAACACTTCCTCCAGCGGCATGCCCTCGGCGTCCTTCGATCTGGCGACGCGCTGCAACGGAATCTCGCGGCGCTCCACCTGCGCGACGTAATCATCGTAATCGTCGGGAGTGCGCAACTCATCGTGACAACGGCGAAAGAACTCCATCAGATCGCGCAGAAACCTGCCGGGATCGGCGGCCTTGATAAAGCGCTCGAGTCGCAGCTCGCCGATGCGGCGGCGCAGCAGAACGAACAGGTCCTGATCGTCGAGCAGCGCAAACTTGACACCGGCGTCCTGCAAGAGCGAAAAGCAGTAGGCGTGGAAGGTGTTGGCCTGCAATCCGCTGGCGAGCAGCTTTGCCGCGGCGCGTTCCGGGCCAAGATCGGGGTAAAGAATCGCGCCAGCCCGACGAACCAACTCGGCGGCCCCGTTACGCGTGTAGGTGACAGCCAGAATTTCGTCGGGCTTCGCCTCTTCCCTATCGATGAGACGCGCTATGCGCTGCGATAGGACAGCAGTCTTGCCCGTTCCAGCGCCGGCCACCACCAGCATGGGCCCGTGGATGTGCTCGATAGCCAGACGCTGCTGCGTCAGTTGGAATGAAACCGCCATGTCCGTTCCTGCTCATGGTTTAGCAGCCTGCGAAGAAAAAGCGAAAGAATCATTATAGTCCATGCCCGGGATTCGGCAAGCGCAAACTCCGCCCCCTTGCCCCAGCTGCTCTGGTTTGCTGAGGAAAAGCTGTGGGAGAAGCTGGACTTACATGACAGAGACTTGTCAGGTGCCTCGAGTTGCATCCAACACATAACGACAGCCCATGATCCAAACCGTCGCTCACACCCTGTCGCATTTCCACATTCTGGTCGCGTGGATTGTATTTCTGGCGAGCTACCTGGTCTTCGCCCTCGGACGGCTGCCGGGCACGAAGATCGACCGTCCGGCGATGGCGGTGATCGGCGCGGTGACCATGTTCGTCTTCGGAGTTCTCGCGCCCGCCGAGGCCATCGCCAGCGTCGATTTCGCGACCCTGGTGCTGCTGTTCTCCATGATGCTGATTGTCGCCAGCCTTCACCTCTCGGGGTTCTTCGAGTGGGTGGCTCATCTGGTGATCGAGCACCTCAGCCCGCGGCACTTGCTGCCGGGCATCGTTTTCACCAGCGGCATCCTGTCTGCGTTTCTGGTCAACGACGTGGTCTGCCTGGTCATGGCGCCGCTGGTGTTGGGCGTTTGCAGGCGAATGGGCGTGAAGCCGCTGCCTTATCTGCTGGCGCTGGCCACCGCTTCCAACATCGGCAGCACTGCCACGATCACGGGCAATCCCCAGAACATTCTCATCGGCTCGGTTTCCGGAATCGGCTATCGAGACTTCCTGGCGCACCTGGGGCCGGTGGCGCTTGCCGGCCTGTTCGTGGACTGGGCCTTGCTGCACTGGATTTTTCTGCGACGTGAGAGCGCAGGCATCGCCATCACATGACGCCCGGCCGCCGCAAACGGTGAGCGACCCGCAGATTCATCCCGCCTGGGCGGTGACGGTCACTCTTGGGGTGCTGGTTGGCTTTCTGATGGGATACCCGCCGCCGCTGGTCGCCGCGACCGGAGGCGCGCTCTTGTTGGTGCAGCGTCGTCGCTCTCCCAAGGCCATTTATGGCGACGTCGATTGGTCGCTGCTGATGCTGTTCCTGGGACTGTTCCTGATTCTTGGCGGCGCGGAGCAGGCTGGCATCACGCAGGAACTGCTCGGTGTGGCCGAGCGGCTGAACCTGCATAATACGGTCATCTTCGCGGCGGTGGTGACGCTGCTGTCCAACCTCGTCAGCAATGTTCCCGCGGTCATGCTGCTGAAGGGGCTCATCCCGCAATTTCGCGATGCCCATTCGGCATGGTTGCTGCTGGCCCTGACCAGCACGCTGGCAGGAAATCTAACCATCACTGGTTCAGTGGCGAACATCATCGTGGTGGAAAAGGCGCGGGCCGAAACTCACATCAGCTTTCTGGAATACATGAAGATCGGCGTGCCAGTGACGGTGATTACGATGGCGATCGGGCTGGTGTGGCTGAGGTGGGGCAGCTAGCCGCCGGTCGTCCAAGAAGTAAGGGAGAAGCTGACGCTCCTCCCTTGCAATATGCACGAGGCATGACCATCATGGGTCGCGAGTCCGAAGTCCCTTTGGTTAGTCGCCCGTGTAGGGCTTCCAGCTCCCGTTGTTGCCCTCCATCAGCACGATGCTCGCCTTGGTCGGCGCTGCGCCGTAGAAATCGGCCCCGTAGGACTTTATCAGCGTCGAGCGGTCCCAGGTGTTGAAGCTCTTGACCAGGCTGCCGGAGGCGTCAAACTCTTCGCCCAGCCGGTTGGGCACCCACTTCCAGGTGTATTCCACCTGCGCCAGATGCGGCTTGATCATGGTGACCTTGTTCACCTCCACCAGCTTGCGCTCCGCGAGGGGAACCACGTAGGTGACCGTCTTGTCGGGATTGGTTACCTTCTGGACTCCCGTGATTTCGCTGAACAGCTTCTCGCCGGCAGGGTTGAGAGCGACGATGAGCGAGTTGTATCCCTTGGGCTTGGTGGTCACGATGCCGGCCTTGGCCAGCAGCTTGTAGTGCGGGTCCATCGGCTTCTCGTTCAGGCTTGATACCACGGTGCCGGTGCTGAAACGCACGGTGGATGGCCCTTGGGCCTGCAGTATCTGGTTGACAGAGGTGGTCGCAACGGGAACGGTCAGGACGTCGCGAGCGCCCTTAACAAAATAGAAGATGGTCCCACCCACGACGATGATCAGTCCCAGAATGAGCACCAGCGGCATGAAGTTGCCGGACTTCCCTTCCATCGCAACTTCGGCGGCGAAGAGTTCGGGTTCAGTGCTGGCGGTAGCTACAGGTTGCGATTTCGCTTCCTCGTTGACCTTGGGTTCCATAACGGTCGGCATTGTCTCACACCTCTTGTGGGGAACGGGCTGCGGGCCGGAATTGCAGGCTCAGAACAGCCTTAACATCTCCAGTATGGACCCTGTGTACGAAGTTGCAGTGAGCGTCATCACCGCGCGATGTGAGCAATGAACGTGCAATCAGGGGCTAGGGATTAGGGGCTAGCTGCTAGCAGGCCGACCCTAGTCCCTAGTCCCTAGTCCCTAGCCCCTAGCCCCTGACCCCTAGCCCCTGACCCCTGGCCCCTGTCTTGCAGCACCCGGCAGGAGTACGTTTTCACCACCAGCCAAACTTGCCTTCCCGGCTCCAGGTGAAGAGACTCGCGGGCACCGGGAGTGAGGTGCACCTCAAATTCGGCTCCGCAATCCACTCTCGCGATCACCGTTGCGTCCCGTCGTTGCAGCGATGTGAGTACCCCCGGCATCAGGTTGCGAGCGCTGAGCCCCTCTGGCTTGGAGGAAGCCAATAGGATGTCGCCGGCGCGAATTCCGACTCGCAGCGGGCGCGCCTCATCGATACGGGTCAGCGGGACCTCGATATCGAGTTCCGAACCGAAGATGCGGCAGGTCATGGTTCCCTGCTCCATGTGCGTCGCCACCGGCAAACACTCGAATATGTTTTCGAATCCTATGAGGTGGGCCACCGTTTCGGAATGTGGCCTGTCCAGCACATCGTGCGTGGACCCCTGAGCGACAACCCGACCGCCTTCCAGCAGGATTACGTTGTCGCCAAAAGCGAATACCTCCTGGCGATCGTGGGTCACGTAGAGCACCGGAATCCGGTGGCGCTCGATTCCAGGCGCGCAGGTCGTCAACGATGTGCGCCTTGGTGACCGCATCGAGAGCGCTAAGCGGTTCGTCCAACAACAGAACACGCGGCCGGGTGACGAGAGCGCGAGCCAGCGCCGCACGTTGGCGCTCGCCGCCGGAGATTTCACCTGGACGCCGTTGGGCCAAGGCTGCGATCCGAAACGATTCCAGGACTTCCTGGCAGCGGTGCTTCGCGCTCCGAGCGCTTGAGGGCCGCCAGACCATACTGCACATTCTGCTCGACCGTCATGTGCGGAAACAGCGCCAGGCTTTGCAACAGGTATCCCACCGAGCGTCGGCTTGCCGGCACGTTCTTGTGTGCGCTAAGCAGGACCGTCTGCCCGATTGCGATCTCCCCTTCGTCTGGCTTTTGCAGCCCGGCTATGCAATCGAGCAGCGTCGTCTTGCCCGCGCCGGAAGCGCCGAAGAGAATCGTAAATCCCGGGGGAACCGTGAAAGTCACATCCAGCGTGAACGGAGTATCGCTGTCGTTAGTCAAACTCTTGCGAAGACGGACGGCGAGCCGCTCGTCGGCACGTAGTGGGTCTGAGGCACTCATTTCCACCCCCAGACATTCCAAATACTGCGACGCCGCAAACCATACAGGACCGTTAGCATCGCAAAACACAGAGCCAGGAGCAGCAGTGCAGTGCGATTGGCAGCGGCGTAATCGAGCCCCTGCACCTGATCGTAGATGAGGATGGAAACCGTTTGCGTTGCGCCCGGAATGTTGCCGCCGATCATGAGCACCACTCCAAACTCGCCCAGGGTATGGGCGAAGCTCAGTACGAAGCCGGTAAGCACGCCCGGCAGCCCCAACGGTACTACGATGCGCCAGAAGGTTCGCCACGGCGAAGCGCCCAGCAGGGCCGACGCGTCCAGCAGTTTGCGATCGACCGAGGAGAACGACGCCGCCATCGGTTGCACGGCGAAGGGCAGGCTGTAGAGCACCGAGCCGACGACGAGACCCGCAAAGGTGAACGCCAGACCGTGGCCGGTCAATGTCTGATACCAGCGTCCGAAGGGGCTCAGCGGGCCGATGGCGACCAGCACGTAGAAGCCGAGCACGGTGGGAGGCAGTACGATGGGAAGCGCGACCACTGCCTCGACAAAGAACTTCCAACGCCGCCTCGAGAAGGCAAGCCAGTAGGCCAGCGGCAGGCCAATCGCCAGCAGGATGACCGACACCATGACGGCCAACCGCAGCGTGAGCGTGAGGGCCTGAAGGATCATCTGCTTGACGGCGTCCCGAAGCCGTATTGCTCAAGCACTGCCGCGCCCTCGGGCGAGGCCACGTAGTCCAGAAACGCCTGCGCAGCGTGCTTGCTCTTCGAAGAGGAGACGATCCCGGCGGTCTGGCGAATCTCGGGATAGGAATCGGAGGGTAGTTCCCAATACTTACCCGTATCCTTCATGGCTGGAGACAGGGCCAGCGAGAGGGCGATGAGCCCCGCCTGAGCATTGCCCGATTGCACGAACTGCGCCGCCTGGCTGATGTTCTCGCCGAAAACCAGTTTACTCGCCAGCTTTTCTTTCAGGCCGAAGTGTTCCAGCGCCGCCATCGCGGCGCGTCCGTAGGGAGCATGCTGCGGGTTGGCGATGGCAATCTGTTTGACCGATGGCTGGAGCAGCGCATCCATTTTCAGCCGCCGGGGATCGACGCCGGATGTGTTCGGCATCCAGAGCACCAGATGGCCAACTGCATAGCTGCGCAGAGAAGCTGCATCCATCAAGCCGGCGGCAGCCAGCTTCCGAGGGTACTGCTCGTCGGCCGAAAAGAACAGATCGAACGGTGCGCCGCTCTGGATCTGCGAGAAGAGATTGCCCGACGACCCGAACGAGAGCTTCACCGTATCGCCAGTCTGGTGCTCGAATCGTGCGGCCAGGTCCTTAAGCGCGTAATTGAGGTCGGCGGCAGCCGCCACCGTAATCTGTTGTGCGGAAGCGGAGCCGGCGAAAACAGCGGCGAGGAGCAGTGCGAGCACAAATTTTCTCAGGTTGAGGTTATGCACAATTCGTTATAAACGAAAGACAATCCGATAATTGTAGACGAATTTCGACGATTCCATGATTCGCCCCCGCTGCCGAGGCGGCGGCGCTGGACTCCCGCGAGCGACTCGCAGATGGTCGGCCCTAATCACCACGCGTTGCATCAGCGTTACGGCTCCTCACCCCACTAAGATGCCGCCCCTGTCACAACGTTGTGTGTTCCCTCTTGACCCCGTCCGAGCTTTTCTGTAACAGTAACCAAACGCGGCATGTGTGGGGGGTGGCCATGGAGCCCGGCGACTTACCTGCTATAGAGTTCGATCGTAGCAAACTGATGATACGAATTGAGGTCACACTCAACGCCGACCCCAGCGCGATCAGCCCCGTGGTTGAAGGGATCATGGAGATGGCCCGTCGGCTAGAGTGCGCTGCGGGCAAGGAATTCGAGATCGAGACCGCACTGCGCGAGGCTTTGGCCAACGCCATTGTGCATGGCGCCAAGAAGGATCCCAGCAAGAAGATCCAGTGCTGTGTAGGATGCGACGACGAACGCGGCATGCTCATCGTGGTCCGCGATCCCGGCAGCGGCTTCGACCCTCTCGCCGTGCCTGACCCCTGCACCGGCGAGAACGTTTTCTCCAATCACGGCCGGGGTATCTACCTCATCAACCAGCTTATGGATGAAGTGAAGTTCGAGCGCAACGGGACCGAAATCCACATGCGCAAGTATTGAACTTTATTTGTTCTGTCTCCACTGAAAACCGGGAAATACCCGCTATGGCGTGATCTCCCAAATCACCCCCGAGTAAGCCGTTCCCCCTTCGGCCGTCGTGCCATAGAGATTGCCCTGCGCGTCGAGCGCCACGCCGCCATTCGGTAATGCCCCATCGCTGCAAGGATATCCACCGGCGCAGAAATCGTGCAGCGAGGTGTACGTCCAGCCGCCGCTACCCGGTGTCAGCTTGAAGACCGAACCGAAATTGTAGGCGCCTCCACTTTCTGTCATGCCATAAAGATTGCCGGCTGCATCCATGACCAGGTTGCCGTGAGCACCGCCGTATCCGCCGAAGCTGCTATAGAGCACGGTCAACGTCCCGCTGGAAGGTGTGAACTCGTAGACCGTGCCAACTCCGTCCGCGCCCCCGCAGCAGGTTGATCCGTAAAGGTTACCCGCCTGGTCAAAGATGACACCGGCGTAAGGGTACTCCCCGTCGCTTGTTCCGTGAAAGCTATAGAGAATTCGCTCCGTCCAGGTGAGCCCCGCCGGAGTCAATTCGTAGATTGTGCCGAAGCTACCGAACGGACCGTTTTGCGTCGTGCCGTAGAGGCTGCCGGATTGGTCGAAGGTCACACCGGCCCACGGACGCTGCCCATCCCCGTCTTGGGTGGTGAAGGTGTGGATGACGCTTTCCGTCCACCCACCGTTTGAGGGACTCAGTTTGTAGACGGTACCGCAGCCTCCCTGGCAATTTCCCGTGCCGCCACTGTCCGTCGTTCCATAGAGATTACCTGCCTGGTCGAAGATGAGATCGGCCCCTACAGGTGTGGCTCCATCGGCGCCTCCCTTGAAGCCGTAGACGACCGTCTCCGTCCAGCCGCCGAGAACGTTGGCTGTGGCGTGGGGAGGCGGTTTCAGATTGAACACTGTACCATTGCCCTCCGACGTCGTGCCGTAGAGACTCCCGTCGGGACCGAAAACCACTCTGGCGTAGGAATTGCCTCCATCAGCGCCTCCGGTAAAGCTGTACAACGTGGTGAATATCCAGCCGGAACCTTTGCGAGCCAAACGGAAGACCGTGCCACACCCCAGGTAGCAATTTCCTCCGGGGAGGCCACTGTATTGGGTTGTACCGTAGAGGTCGCCGTTGCGGGCCACCGTCACGCCGGCGATGGGATAGTATCCGTCCTGCAAGCCATTCAAGCTGTGCAGTACGGTGAAGGTTTGCGCCTGCGACAATTGCGCCAGGACCGTCGTAAATGCAAACGTGATCGCAATTGCCAGAACGGCATTGGTTGCGTACGAGCGGGCCTGGAAAATCCAACTCTGAGATTGCGCTTGGTTGGGCATTGGCTCCTCCCCCAAGGACGCCATTTTAGCCCACATCTTCGCCGCCGTAGGATCGGTTGCCCCGTCACAGGCCAACGTGACCTGCGCCCTTGCGGACGATCCTCCCCGCGCGCTATCACCGAAGAGCGAGGACGGGGTTTTTGTGTCTTCGCAGGCCGCACCCAGTGGGCAGGCTTGGAAAGCTCTCTGAAAAGCAGTTGTCAGCAGTCAGTTGCCAGTTGCCAGTGCGGTGTTGCTGGTTACTAGTTAATACCTGGAGGCCCTTTCCGGTCCCTTGGCCCACTGTCCGGCGGACCGCAATTAATGCTCGTAAGTGAGGCAAATAAAGCAGTTGCTTGTAAACCTTTGGCAATCAATCGTTTGCCGGGAAAAAGTTCGTAATCTCATGATTATAAATAACGGAGGGGGGAGGGGGGAGGTTATCACTTGGCTAATAGGCTGTCCCGAAATTGGAAAGATGGCCGTTAGCGGGCGGTGGTTACTGCATAGTTAACTGCCGAGACCACGCCCGAACGACGAGAGCGCGAATCCTGCCAGCACAGAGGTCTTCGACTCCGGCCCGCAAGAGCGGCGGACCCCCCGCTCGGAACGACACGCTTAACGAAGGCAATGGCGAAGAGCGAAGGGCGAAAAGCGACGAGCGACGATCTGACGGCTGAATAGCCGATGGCTGAGGGCTGACAGCTCACGCGTGTCCCACCTCACATCGCCATGTGACCTGCATCACTTCGTCTCGGGTCGTGGTTGGGTGAAAATCGAACCATCGTTCGGTAGAGGGTGAGGCCCCAACCGCAACGCAAATACCAGGTGCGACGGCGAAGTCGGAAAAGAAAAAAGCCCAATTGTGACTCCCCTTCCTTTCTGAAACGCCCGCCAACAAGAAAGGGCAGCAATGGCCAAAGGCTCGGTGCAGATCGTAGTGGAGCGGTGTAAGGCCTGCGGATTTTGCGTGGAATTTTGTCCCACCCACGTGCTGGCGCTCTCCTCCGCTTTTAACGCCAAGGGGTACCACACTCCTTACATGGTCCATCCGGAGAAATGCAGCGGCTGCGACTTGTGCGGCATGTATTGTCCGGATTTCGCAATCTTCGGCCATAAGTCGCCGGCTCCCCCCAAGGAAGTGGCAGACACAGCCCCGCCGCCGGTGGCCGAGGCAAAGGAGGAACAGGATGCACGCTGAAGCTGCGGGAGTGCTGACCGGCTCCCATTTTCTTGACGGAGATCATGCCTGCTGCGAAGGCGCACTGGCGGCTGGAGCACGCTTTTCGTCCGGCTATCCCATCACCCCATCCACGGAAGTCGTGGAACGTTTTGCCGCTCGCGTCCCCACCGTGGGCGGAACGTTCATCCAGATGGAAGATGAGCTCGCCGCCTCCATCACCCTGCAAGGAGCAGTTTGGGGCGGAGCCAAGGCGTTCACCGTTACCTCAGGACCGGGTTTTTCGCTGATGATGGAACACATCGGCCTGGCGGTGATGACTGAAACCCCCTGCGTCTTCGTGAACGTGCAGCGCGGCGGTCCTTCCACTGGACTGCCCACTCTGCCGGCGCAGGCTGACATGATGCAGGTGCGCTGGGGATCGCATGGCGACTACGAGATCATCGCGCTGTGTCCGAACTCACCGCAAGAGTGCTTCGACCTGACCGTCACCGCTTTCAACTACTCCGAGAAATATCGCTGCCCGGTGTTCGTCATGATGGACGAAGTCGTCGGACACATGACCGAGAAGGTCGTGATTCCGCCGCCGGAGGAAATTGAGATCGAACCGCGCCGTTATACGACGCTTCCTCCCGGCGAGTTTCTTGCCTACCATCCCGGCGACGACCTGGTACCCGACATGCCGCGGACGGGCGAAGGCTACAACGTCCACGTCACCGGCCTGACCCACGACGAGCGCGGCTATCCCGACATGACACCCGCCACCCAGGACAAGCTGGTGCGGCGGCTGCAAGACAAGATCAAGAAAAATGTCGACCAGATCACCCTCTACGAGGCAGACCAGATTGAGGGCGCTGAAGTTGTCGTTGTGTCCTATGGCATCACCTCCCGGGTGGCGCAGCGGGCCATCGAAATGGCGCGCAACAAGGGCGTGAAGGTGGGCAAGTTCCGCCTCATCACCGCCTGGCCCTTCCCCGAAAAGCAGATCGCGGAAATCGCCGCCAAGGTGAAGGCGCTGGTTGTAGTCGAGCTGAATCTGGGGCAGATGGTGCGTGAAGTTGAACGCGCCGTCGCCGGTAAAGCACCGGTGCGCTTCGTTGGGCACGCCGGAGGCAGCGTACACCGTCCGGAAGACATTCTGCAGGCCATCATGGAGGTGGCACGATGAGCGAGCTGACCGAAGTGACCGTCCATAACCCAGTCGAAGAATTCCTGCGTATGGACCGCATCCCTCACATCTGGTGCCCCGGCTGCGGCATTGGGACGAGCGTGAACTCCTTCGCTCACGCGCTGATCGATGCCAAGATCGACACCAGAAACGTGGCCATCGTTTCCGGTATCGGCTGCACGGGACGGGTCGCCGGCTACGTCAACCTGGATTCGTTCCACACCACGCACGGGCGTGCCATTCCCTTCGCTACCGGATTGAAGCTGGCCAATCCGAAGCTGAACGTGGTGGTGTACTCCGGCGATGGCGATCTGTTTGCCATCGGAGGCAACCACCTGATTCACGCCGCACGCCGCAACGTGGACATCAAGGTGGTTTGCATCAACAACCTGATTTACGCCATGACCGGCGGACAGACGGCGCCCACCACGCCGGGCGATGTCATCACCTCGACCAACCCTTATGGGACCTACGATCCGTCCTTCAACCTGCCCTATCTGGTGGAGGCCGCGGGGGCAGTTTATGTGGCCCGCTGGACGGCGTTCCATGTTCGCCAGTTGGCGCGTGCCATGCAGGAGATGTTCGCCAAGAAGGGTTTTAGCTTCATCGAGGTGTTGTCGCCCTGCCCAACGCTGTACCAGCGCCGCAACAAGATGGGCGACGGGCTGGACACCATGAAGTTCTACAAAGAGGTCAGCAAGGTGCGCAACGGGGCCTCGACGAAGGACGTCGCGCTTACCAAGAGCGGCGAGATTACCGTCGGCAAATTCGTCGATCGCGAACGCAATGACTACGGCGTTCTCATGCACGACCAGATGGTCGAGTCTCTGGGAGACGATTACGTGGAAACGGAGGCGTGTTCATGCCAGTAAGCGAGATCCGTATCGCAGGATTTGGCGGCCAGGGAGTGATTCTCTCGGCCATCATCATCGGCAAGGCAGGGTGCATTTATCAGCCCGGCTACTCCACGATGACACAAAACTTTGGCCCCGAGGCGCGCGGTGGGGCTTGCAGTGCGCAGCTCATTCTATCCGACACTCCGGTGCTTTATCCCTACGTTCCACGGCCCGACATCCTGGTCGTGATGTCGCAGGAAGCCTACGCGCTCTTTGCTCCGCAGATCAAGGACGAAGGCATCTTGATCATTGAGGAAGACCTGGTGCGCATCGGAGACCTGCCGGCCGGAGTGCGGGTTTACAGCATTCCCGCCACCCGCATCGCCGAAGAACTGGGCAAGAAGATGGTGCTCAACATCGTGATGGTGGGCTTCTTCGGAGCCATCACCCAGGTACTTGATCCCGCTGCTCTTAGGAATGCGGTGGGAGATTCCGTGCCTCCCGCGTACCGTGAACTGAACCTCAAGGCCTTTGACCGTGGATTCGAATACGGCACCAGGACGCTGAATGGGGAGATCCATACCGAAGAGCCGCAGATTGAGGTCGCGACGCTCGAGACCTAAGCTTGCTTCATCCATAACTCATACTGGCCGGCGACGAACTCGCCGGCCTTGCTTTTTTGTATTTTTTGGCCGGCTCTGACGGGAACCTTTCGCCGGCGTTTGGAGTCTATGTCATTGAGTCGTTGTTGGGCCGTTTGTCGTTGTGCGTCTGCGACGCGTCTGGCGAAGAGCGGCAAATCCCGGGTCGCAGAGCAGGCTGTAGCAGAAAGTTGTTGCGGGTTCCGAATCTATTTATCATTGAGGCACGCCTTTGGCGGGAGCGACATTAGTGAGTGACCTCGCAAGTGCGATGGGAGTCCGCACTGCGGAAGCTGCGATCGTGGCTGAATTGAAGGCCGGATCGGAAGATGCTTTCGAGTGGCTCATCGCGCATTACAACCAGCCCGTGTACAGCCTCGTGTACCGGATTCTGGACGATCCTTCGGACGCCGCCGACACCACCCAGGACGTGTTCATCAAGGTCTTTCGCGGGATCAAGAAGTTCAACGCCGATTCCAGCCTGAAGACCTGGATCTACCGCATTGCTGTCCACGAAGCTTCGAACCATCGGCGTTGGTGGTTCCGGCACAAGCTGCAGGAGACTTCCATTGAGCCCCGCGTTGGCGAACAAGATTGTTCGCGCGGCATCAAGGACACGCTGGTGGATGAAGCCAAGTCTCCGCTGCAGAACGTCTACGACGAGGAGTTGCGGGTCCGCGTGGAAACGGAGTTAAAGGCCCTTGCCGAACCATACCGGACAACGGTGGTCCTGCGCGACCTGGAAGAACTCTCCTACGAGGAAATTGCCGAAGTGATGCAGACATCGCTGGGAACGGTGAAGTCGCGCCTGGTACGAGGACGCGAAGCCTTGCGCAAGCGTCTGCAGCGTCACCTGGAATCGTTCGGGTTGGCCCCGGTCGTTGCGCCTGAGAAGCGCGCCAAGGGCGGCCCGGTGGGACACCGGGAGATTGAGGTCATGCCATGACGTGCTCGGTTGCGAAGCGGCTCATGTCGTCGTACCTGGATGGCGAAGTGACACGCATCCAGATGGCCCAGGTCGATGAGCACGTGCAGAGTTGCGTAGAGTGCGCCGCCCATTGTGCTTCGGTCCGGCAGACGCAGTCCGCGATCGGATCGCTGGGACGAAAAGCGCCGCCTCCCGAGTTGACGCTCCGGCTGCGCGTCGCGCTTTCGCGGGAGATGGCCGGCGCGCGGCGTTCCGTGTGGGAGTCGTTGCGGGTGCGTTGGGACAATGCGTTCAACGCCATCATGGTTCCAGCCACGGCTGGTCTGATCACCACGCTGATCATTTTCGGATTGCTCATCAGCTTCCTTTATCCCAGCCAGATGAGGGCCGCCAACGACGTGCCGACCATGCTCTATACCCCGGCGGAGTTGCAGTTTACTCCCTTCGAGTTGTCGATGGGCGTCAGCAACGCGGACTCGCTGGTGGTCGAAGCCTATGTCGGCCCGGATGGCCGAATTCAGGACTACCGCATCCTTTCCGCTCCCGAAGACGCGCAGGCGATCCTGCCCCAGCTGAAGAACATGCTGATCTTTGCGTCGTTCCGTCCAGCTACGACCTTCGGGCAGCCGACGGCAAGCCGAGTGATCCTCTCCTTCTCTAAGGTGCAGGTCAGGGGCTAACGACACTCGGCGCTACAGTAGATTTTCGGGCTCTGATTTGCGTGCGCGATATCCAGCCCGTAAACTTAAGAAACTGTTTCCTGCCGAACTCGGCGATTCGCTGTTCGTACTCATCTTTGCGCAGTCCATTGCCAACCACAAAAAGGATTGCCAGGAGTTGGGAACGAATAGCTGGCGCCAAGGCCTGGAGGTTCTGCTGCGCGCATTTCCTCGTATTTTGATTCTGTCGCTGATTTTTGCGTCGCTGACCGGCGCGGCAACTGCCCAGGTGAAGGCGGCCCTTGATGTCAGCGAGACCTTATTCAGCGTGGTTGCCGGAATGAATGTTTGCGGTTATGACGCAGAACTGCAATCGTCATCGCCGATCCGCATGGAAGTACGGACCGATTTGGCCGAGGCGAACAAGTCGCCGGACGCTGCACTCGCGGAGACCAATCTGTGCCGCTTTTACCGGGACCACCAGCAGGGCGACAGCGCGCACGATCTGGCGCAATACGTGTCGCTGGCGCTGAACCTCGGTGACCCGCCCGCTTTCGCTCCACAATTGCCGGAGTCTGACTTCCCCCCGGATTCGACCTATGTATTGGGATTTGTCCCTCTTCTGAAGCAGTACTACGAGAAGGCACATCTGCATTCGATCTGGATGAAGCACAAGTCGCAATACGTGGCGCTGGTCGATCAGTACCATGAACCGGTGGCGCAGATGATCGCATCGACCGACAATTACCTGCGCATGCCCCTCGCCGGATATGCGGGGCGCAGTTTCACGATCTACCTGGAGCCGATGGCTGCGCCGGGGCAGGTGAACTCGCGGAACTATTTGCAGGATTACTACCACGTCGTGGTATCTCCTGTGGGGAACAACCTCCACATGGGGGACATTCGTCACACCTACCTGCACTTTGTGCTGGATCCTCTGATCGCCAAACGCGCCACCACGTTGCAGCGCCTGAAGCCCGTGCTGGCCGCAGTGCAGAAAGCGCCCATGTCTGAGGAGTACAAACAGGATGCGGGATTGCTGGTGACCGAGTGCCTGATTCGGGCCATCGAAGCTCGCACTCCCGCCGATCCCAAACTGCCGGAAAAGGATCGTCTCGCCATGGTCCAGCAGGACAAAGCGGAGGGATTTGTGCTCACCGGGTATTTCTACGACCAGTTGAAGGCCTTTGAAAAGGGAGGCGTCGGGCTGCAGACCGCTTTTCCCGACTGGCTGCACAACATAGACGTTGACCATGAGAAGAAGCTGGCCAGCGAGATGCAATACGCTGCGCAGGCCTCACCTGAGGTAGTGCGCGCGGCCAAACCTGCGTCCCAACCCAAGGTGGTTTTGGCCGAACGCGCGCTGGTCGCCGGCGATCCCGCAGCGGCGGAGAAGCTCGCCAACGAGTCCCTTGCGGCAAACGAAGACCCCGCTCGCGCCTATTTCGTCCTTGCCCGGGCGGCCACCATGAGCGGCAGCATGCAGGGGGCGCAGGAGAATTTCCAGAAGGCGCTGGACGCTTCCAAGGACCCCCGGCTTTCGGCCTGGTGCCATATTTATCTTGGCCGCATTCTTGATTTGCAGGAAGAACGCGAGGCCGCGGTCGCGCAGTACCAGGCAGCGCTTAAAATCGGTGACACCTCACCTGATGCCAGGAACGCAGCGGAGCGCGGGTTGAAAGAACCGTATCAGCCACCGGCCGCGAAGCAACAACAGCAATAGTTCGCATACATGACGACTCGCGGCTGAGCTCCGGTTCTCCGCAATAGAAAGGACGAGGGAATGAAATCGAGTTTGACAATTCTTAGCGTATTGCTGACCGCGAGCATGGCGATCGCCCAAACCAATGCAACTCCGGCAACTTCGAATCAGCCAAACGGCCAGAGTGGACAGGCGCAGGGGCAGAGCGGCGCAAAGAGTGCCGCACCAGGCGGTGCACAGACGCAGCCCCCTGCCGGTGGAAGCCATGTCCTCCAGGCCAAGTCGCAGGATGAACTGAAGGCATACCAGGATGCCTCCAGTAAGACCGACCCTGCAGAAATGGCGGCGGCGGCGGATGCATTCGCCGCGAAATTTCCTGACAGCGAGTTGAAGGGTACTCTTTACGTTCGCGCCATGAGCCTTTATGGCCAGGCGAACAACTCCGACAAGCTGATTGAAGAAGGAAGGAAGGCAATCGCCGCCACTCCCACCAATCCCGTTCCCCTGGTGCAGGTCGCCTCGGTACTGGCGGAGACGACCCACGACACCGATCTTGACCGCGACCAGCGCCTGGACGAGGCAGCCAAGGATGCGCAAGCTGCGATTGACAATCTCAATACCGGTCTCATCATCCCTCCCAACGCCCCTCCTGAGCGGGTGGCGGGCGCAAAGGCCAGCATCCTGACCATGGCTTACGACACTCTGGGGGTGGTGAGCATGAACAAGAAGGACTATGCGGCCGCTGAGCAGTTCCTGTTGAAGGCGGCCGACGCCAGCAAGTCCAATCCGGAAGCGGTCGTGTATCTCGCGGCTTTCGGTGGCTCAGGACAACTTGAAGAAGTACCCCCAGGCACTGGAGAGCGCCAACAGGGCGGTGCAATTGGCTCCGCAGGGCAGTATGGCGCAGAATCTCGCCAAGCAGCAACAATCCCGGGTGCAAAAGCTCATGGAGGCTGCGGGCGGCGCGAGTACGGCAACGCCTGCCGCGACTACGCCCGCTCCGGCGAAGCCTGCGACCTCGCCAGCCAACACGCCTCCGCCCACTACGCCTCATTAGGATAGTTTCGGCCGTTGCAAATGAAGTCTGACGCCACTTACCTCAGTGCGCTGGAGGATCTCCTCCAGTATCGCTTCCATCGGCGCGAACTGCTGGAGCAGGCGTTGACCCATGCCTCTTTTGCGCGAGAACGGGAATCGCAGAACCCTGCGGACGGCCTTCTGGCGCCAGACAACGAGCAGATGGAATTTCTGGGAGATGCCGTGCTCGCCTTCGTTGTCAGCCAGCAACTGTTTCGCCGCTTCCCAGAATATCGCGAAGGAGAGCTTTCGAAGTTGCGGGCCCACATAGTCAGTGCACGTCACTTGCTTCGTCCTGCGCGCGCCTTGAAGATTGGACAGTTTCTGCGCCTTGGCAAGGGAGAGGAACGAAGCGGCGGCCGCGCCAAGAGCGCCCTGCTGACCGACGCCCTGGAGGCAATCATTGCTGCGCTGTATCTGGACGGCGGCCTGGACCAGGCGCAACGATTCATTCTGGAGTCGATCCTCGAACCCGAACTGGCCGAACTGCATAAGCTGGGCGACAAGCAATTGCCGGTGATGGATTACAAGTCGGCCTTGCAGGAGGAGACCCACGCCGGCGGGCGTCCGCAACCCCGCTATGTGCTGGTGAAAGAGGAGGGCCCCGACCATCGCAAAGTGTTCACCATGGAAGCGCACGTTGGCTCCTCCTCCGAAGGAGGGCAAGCCTTCGTCCGCCGTAGCGAAGGCAATACCAAGAAACTGGCCGAACAGGGGGCTGCACGAAAGGCCTGGGAGTATCTACAATCATTGAAAGCAGGTTCTGCGGGTGACGCCCCCGCTCCCACCAGCAGTTCCTCTGAGAAGTCATGAGCGAAGTGAGCACCGATCCGCAAGTTATCGCCCTTCCCGACGGGAGTACGCCCGCGCCGAGCCGGCAACGGTCCAGCAGTCATGGCAACAGTTTGAACTGGCTGCAGTCGCTGTCCACCACGATCGTTATCGCGGTATTCGTTATAACGTTCATTGTGCAAGCCTTTCAGATTCCTTCCGAGTCGATGGAAAAAACCCTGCTGGTCGGCGACTACCTGCTGGTGGACAAGGTACATTACGGAAATTCGCGTCTTTGGGGCTGGCTCCTGCCCTACCACTCTGTTCAACGGCAGGACATCATCGTCTTTCGCTATCCCGTCAATCCGAAACAGCACTTCGTGAAGCGTGTGGTTGCTGTGCCCGGCGATCGAGTGCGACTTATTAACAAACACGTTTATGTAAATGGCGTCCGGCAGGACGACGACTACGCCACCTTCAACTGGGCGCAGCGTGACAAGTTCAGGGACAACTTCCCCGACGGTGGTTTTTTCGGCGACCGGATTTCGGCGCGATGGTTTTTGCAGGCGCAAAAACTGCTCGCTGACGACGAGCTGATTGTTCCCGAGGGCTCGTTCTTCGTTCTCGGAGACAATCGTGACGACAGCTATGACTCGCGTTATTGGGGTTTCGTACCGGCGGAAAATGTGGTTGGCCGCCCGTTGTTGATCTACTGGTCGATGGACAGGACCAATCTTGCCATCGCCGGCGGCGTGCCGTCTGATAGACTTTCGGTTCTGGCGCACAACGTGGCCAACCTGGTTGACGGCTTGCGCTGGAACCGCATGTTGCGAACGGTGCAATAAGCTGCCTGGCAAGGCGAGTAAGGAAGAACACATTTGGCTGCAAGCAAGAGTTCAGTGAAGACCGCGCCTCCGAAGGCGCAGCCAGCACCGCCACCAGCGAAGGCGGCGAAGCCGAAGGAAACCACTCCAGAATTCATCGCCTCGATGGCCATCGTGGTGGTGACCGGCCTCTTCGTCATTACCTTTGCGCTGCAGGCATTTGAGATTCCTTCCAGCTCGATGGAGAACACTTTGCTGATAGGCGACCACGTGTTCGTCGATCGCATCCTGCTGGCCCCGGTTACCAAGTGGATGGATAAACTCATTCCCTATCGTGACCCCCATCACGGCGATGTTTTCGTCTTCATCTCCCCGGCGCAACCCGGCCTCTATGTGGTCAAGCGCGTGATTGGCACTCCCGGCGATCGCATCCACTTGCAGGACGGCGTGGTGTATCGCAACGGCGAACGGCTCGATGAACCCTATGTAATCCGCAAGGGCGATTACAACGCCTACCGCGACAACTTTCCCGACGTTCCCGCCAGCGAATACGATGACGTCACTCCGGACTGGAAGGCGGAACTTCCGTCACACGTCCAGAATGGGGACCTGGTGGTGCCTCCGGGCGCGGTCTTCGCCATGGGAGACAACCGCGACGTCAGCCTCGACAGCCGATATTGGGGTTTTGTGCCACGCGAAAATGTGATTGGGCGTCCCATGTTCATCTACTGGTCATTCATCACGCCGCGTGACGAGTACCAGCGCCAGGGCCTGGCCGATCGGGTGGCCTGGCTGTTCGACATCGTTTTCCACTTCATCGACAAGACGCGTTGGTCACGGATGTTCCACGTGGTGCATTGATGGCTGGCCGCAGGGCACGGCGGACGATGTGGGCGATCCTGCTACTGGTCGTGCTGGGAGCGCTGCTGGTACCGCCGTTCGTCAACGTCAATCGTTATCGCAAGCGTGTGGCCGATTCCATCAGCCGGGCATTGGGCCGCGAGGTATCCGTTTCCAGCATCGAACTCACCGTCCTGCCGCGGCCGGGGCTCGTACTGTCAAACTTTGTCGTCGCCGACGATCCCAGCTACGGCGCTGAGCCGATGCTCCGCGCTCCCACTGTTACCGCCTATATTCGCCTGACCTCGCTTTGGCGAGGACGACTGGAAATCGGGAGGCTCAACCTCGATACGCCCAGCTTAAACCTGGTTCGTCGTTCTGACGGGCATTGGAATCTCGAGGAACTACTCGAACGAACCACGCAGGCGTCGTCCGCGCCGACCACCAAGCCTCATCCCGAAGCGCGCCCCCGATTCCCCTATGTCGAAGCTTCGTTGGGACGCATCAACTTCAAGCTGGGCCAGGTCAAGAAGGCCTTCGCTTTCACCGATGCCGATTTCGCCCTCTGGTTGGACTCGGAGACTCAATGGGGCATCCGGCTGGAAGGCCGGCCCATGCGCACCGATGTCGGCATCAGCGACACCGGCACCCTTAAGCTGGATGGGCGGTTCCAGCGTGGCTCCAGGCTGCGCGACACTCCCCTCAATCTCGAACTCACTCTGACCGGCGGGCCTCTTGGCCAGATGACTACGCTGATTGACGGACGTGATCGCGGCTGGCGCGGCACTTTCAGTTCCAGCGCGATCCTGACCGGCACTCCAGCGGCACTAGGCATAACCCTCGACGCTCAGGTGGACGATTTTCGCCGTTACGATATCGCTCTCGGCGAGGCGTTACGCCTGCGGGTGCACTGCACCGGGACATACTCTTTGCCCGACGACGCGATGAGCGGTGTGCAGTGTGAATCGCCGGTTGGAAGTGGGGTGCTAAGGGTCCGCGGCAACACGCACGGGTGGCTGGCGGAGACTTACGATTTGGGTATATCGGCCGAGCAGGTGCCTGCCGAACGTTTGGTGGCCCTCGCCCGCCATGCCAAGAAGGACCTCCCCTCCGACCTCACCGCAACCGGTGATGTGGAGGCCGTGTTCACCGTACGTAAGCCGTCCGGAGGATCCCCGGTGTGGGAAGGAGGCGGACGTTGCGAACAGCTTGCACTCCACGCCGCTGTGCTGAAGCAGGATCTGGAGGTGGGAGAAGTGCTGTTTGCTGTTCCAGCCCCTGCTTCCACGACCCGGAAATATAAGCGCTCAGCCCGCCCAACCGCTCCGCCTGTCGCCAACCCGGGGCTACATCTAGTTGTGAAACCGTTTCCGCTGTCCTTGGGTGCAGCTTCTCCGGCGACCGCCAGCGCCGCATTCGATCCCGGCCATTACAGCGTCACTCTGAATGGTGAGACCGAACTCTCCCGGCTCTTGAATGTTGGCAAAGCGCTGGGAGTGGGCACTCCGGGCGTCGGTCTTGCCGGACCTGCGCAAGTTGACATCGACGTCGCCGGAACCTGGGTCGGATTCGCCCCTCCCACGCCGTCGGGCAAGGTCCAGCTACACAACGCCACAGCCGAGTTGCAGGGGATTTCTGAGCCGATTCAAGTTGCTTCCGCCACTGCGACGCTCGCGAATCAAGCCGTGAACGTTACCGCCTTCGATGCAGCGTTCGCACTGGGTCCTGAGATCAAGGGGTCGGCGAGCTTCCCAGTGCACTGTACCGCTCCGGAAACTTGTATCGTGCACTTCGACGCCCACACCGATGACGCTTCTCTCACACGGCTAAACCGCCTGGTCAATCCGACCTTTCGCAGTCAGCCCTGGTATCACCTGCTCGCTCCCTGGCAGCGCCGCGAAGATGCGTTGTTGAAGTTGCGCGCCAGCGGCCACTTCACGGCGGCACGATTGGAGTTGGGAACGTTCGTCGTCAATAACGTCAACGGCATGGCTGACCTGGAGGCGGGAAAGCTACGCGTCGGTAATTTGAGCGCCGATCTCATGGGAGGACATCACTCCGGTGTGTGGTTGGCGGACTTCACTGTCTCACCGCCAAGATTCTTCGGCTCCGGAACGGTTACCCGGGTGTCGATGGTCCAGCTTGCGGCGCTCATGCACGACAACTGGGCGACTGGCACAATCGATGCCAAGTACAGCCTGGCCATGTCCGGTCTGAATCCCGCGGCCCTGCGTAACTCCGCCGATGGCTCGGCCGTCTTTACATGGGACGGCGGTTCCCTGAGGCATGTCATGCTCGACGCACGGGGCACCCCCGTTGCGTTCTCGGAGTTCACCGGATCGCTCACTCTGAAAAACGGAACCTTCACTTTGATGGATTGCAACATGCAATCGGCTGGTGAGCGCTACACGGTAAAAGGCACTGCATCGTTTGACCGCAATCTCGACCTGCGCTTCGAGCGTACGGGCGGACACATCTATGCAGTGTCCGGCCCACTCGACAAACCTCGCGTCGAAGCCGTCCCGGCACCCGCCGCCGAGGCGGCAGCTCTGCGATGAAACTTCCCGCCCTGTTGCTTTTCCTTTCCGCGCTCCTCGCCGCCGGCCAACTGCCCCAGCGCGACACCCATAGTCCCGAATTCCGCGCCATGCAGCAGAAGATCGAGTACCTGCGGCGCAATGCGGCCAAGCCCAAGCCCGATCCCAAGCCCACCGATCTGACCGAGCGTGAGGCCAACGCCTACTTTAATGAGGGAGGCGTAAAGCTTCCCAAGGGAGTCACCAACCTTCAGCTCACATCGCAGCCAGGAATACTCGATGCCCACGCCCAGGTTGACTTCGAAGCCATCATGCAGGGTAAGGGATCGACGAATCCGCTGTTCCAATTGTTCAGCGGGTCGCACGACGTCCACATCGTCACTCAGGCGGCAGGTTCGGCGGGGACAGGCACCATCCGCGTGCAATCGGCATATCTGGACGGCATTGAGATACCGCAAATGGCGATGCAGTTCTTCGCCCAGCACTACATCACGCCGAGATATCCTCACGTCGGCATGACCAGCACCTTTAAGCTGCCGCTGCGTATAGACAGCGCTGCGGTAGAGGCTGGGCGCGTGCAGTTGATACAGAAATAGCTCGGCGCTCCACCCGGCACGGCCCGCCAATCCATCATGTTAGTATCGAAGTCAAACTGTAATGTTCGGTCACATTAATCCGATTGACGTCTTCTTCGAGGTTATTGTCCTGCTGTTCGCCATCTGCGTGCACGAATCGGCTCATGCCTGGATGGCCAACCGCCTCGGCGATCCTACAGCCAAGATGTTGGGCCGCATCTCCCTGAATCCCATCGTCCACATTGACCCCTTCGGCACCATCATCATGCCTTTGCTGCTGATTCTCGTAGGCTTCCCCCCGTTCGGCTGGGCCAAACCGACACCCGTGGATACGCGCAACTTCAAGAACCTGGTGCGCGACGACATTCTCACCGCCGTCGCGGGACCGGTCAGTAATTTCCTGACGGCGTTTCTCTCCGTCATTGCATTGGCTATCGTCCTGCATGGCTCGGCGAGAGGGATGGGTTCCGACTTCCGCGGCGCCGACCTGGCGACTCCGCTGGCGAAGCTGTTCTCCTTCGCCATCCTCATCAACGTTGTGCTGGCCGTCTTCAACCTGATCCCATTGCCGCCTCTGGATGGAAGTCACGTGATCCGCCATTTCCTGTCCTACGAGACACTGAAGGTCTATGACAGGGTCGGCTACGTTGCCCTTATCATTGTGCTGTTCATTCTTCCCATGGCGGGATGCTCCATCGTGAGCACGTTGATTACACCGTTCCTCGCCTTTTTCTATGCCCTGCTAGGTCAACTTTTGAGATTCTGATGCCCGAAACGAACTCATCCAAAAAAGGCCGCATCCTGAGCGGCATGCGACCCACCGGAAAGCTGCACCTGGGCAACTATGTCGGCGCGTTGCGCAACTGGGTCGGCCTGCAGGACAGTTACGACTGCTTCTTCTTCATTGCCGACTGGCACGCGCTCACCACCGACTACGCCGACACGCGCAGCGTTAAGCAGAACTCGCTGGAGGTCATCATCGACTACCTCGCAGCCGGCCTCGACCCAGAGCGCAGCACGCTGTTCATCCAGTCGCATGTGCCACAGCACGCCGAGCTGCATCTGCTCTTCAGCATGATCACGCCGCTGGGCTGGCTGGAGCGCGTTCCCAGCTACAAGGAGCAGCGCGAAAACATCAAGGACAAGGACCTCGGCACTTACGGCTTCCTCGGCTATCCGCTGTTGCAGTCGGCCGATATCCTCATCTATCAGGCCAACTTTGTGCCGGTGGGCGAAGACCAGGTACCGCACGTCGAACTGACACGTGAGGTAGCGCGCCGATTCAATCAGTTTTATCCGCGCAAACTGCGCGCCGGCGATCGCGAGCCCCAGCGCGACGTCGTCTTCCCCGAGCCGCAGCCGCTCCTGACTCCCGCAGCCAAGCTGCCCGGCACCGATGGCCGCAAGATGTCGAAGTCGTACGGCAACACCATCCTGCTGAGCGAACCCGAGGCATCGTTGCGCTCGAAGCTGAAGACCATGGTGACCGACCCCGCGCGCATCCGCCGCACCGATCCCGGCAATCCTGACGTGTGCCCAGTTGGTGACTTGCATAAGATCTTCAGCAGCGCGGAAACTATGGCGAAGGTCAATGAAGGCTGCCGCACGGCGGGTATAGGGTGCATCGAGTGCAAGGGCTGGGCAGCGGACGCCTTATGGCAGGTACTCGCTCCTATACAGGAGCGGCGCGCCAAGTATGAGGCCCACCCAAAGCTGGCGTGGGACATTCTGGAAGATGGGTCAACTAGAGCGCGTGCTGTGGCAGAAGCGACGATGGTCGAAGCCCGCGCCGCGGCAAATCTGTCGCATGAGTACGAACCGACTGGGCAAAGTGCCGCGGAAGGCAAGTAGCGATTCACCAAGGAGTCACAGACGCAAGGAGACAAATCTCGGACCCTCGACCTTGTTCGACGTCGCCTTCGCGGTACGCAGTCGTTTTACACGAGCCCCGCTTGCGGGGCGAAAGATGATAGCCCAGCGCTTCAGCGCTGGGTAGGCGTGGAGTAAAGATCCGAGTCCCTTCAGGGACGGCACAGGTAAAGCGGGTCTTCAGACCCGCGCCGAAGCGCACAAATGACCGAGAATCCCGACACCGTCCCCAACCCAGAGGCCAATGCGCCGGCCGCTCGCACGTGCACGCCCACAAGGGCCCGGATGAATCTTCCTTCTCGGTCAGCGTCGGCCAGGTCTACGATGGCCCGCTCGACCTGCTGCTCGACCTCATCCGCAAGCAGGACATCGACATCTACGACATCCCTATCGCCAGGATCACCGAGCAATACCTCCACTACGTGGAAACCATGAAGGGCTTCGACGTGGATGTCGCCGCCGAGTTTATTTACACGGCGTCGCTGCTCATCCACATCAAGTCGAAGATGCTGCTGCCGCCCGACCCCAACGCTCCCGCTGACGAGCAGGACCCGCGCCTGGAGCTGGTCAATCGGCT
This sequence comes from uncultured Acidobacteriaceae bacterium, assembly GCA_963791975.1. Taxonomy (GTDB): domain Bacteria; phylum Acidobacteriota; class Terriglobia; order Terriglobales; family Acidobacteriaceae; genus Bog-257. The sequence continues at coordinate 1,464,553 of CAWBUJ010000003.1, forward strand.
GCTGGAACACGAACGCTTCAAAACCGCGGCGCAGATGCTGCTGCAAAAACAACAGATCGAGGACGCGGTGTGGTCGAATCCCGCGCTGAAGGAATTCCAGAACGCGGAAGGCGCAGAGCCGGAGATGGCCGCCGACGTGGTCGACCTGGTCAAGACCTTCCAGCAGATCCTGGAGCGCGCCAGGTCCAAGCCCAGCTTCGACGTGGAAGACGACAGCGTTACAGTTTCGCAGATGATTGACTATGTGCGGCGGCGGCTCTCGCTGGAAGACCGGCCCATCCGGCTAAAGCAACTGCTGCGCAACATGCGTTCGCGCCCCGCGCTGGTATGCGCGTTCCTGGCCATCCTGGAGCTGATTCGCCTCCAGGCCGTGCTGGCGCGCCAGGACAATGTTTTCGGCGAGATCGTGCTCAAGAAGCACACCCATTTCGATGCCCTGATGGCGGAAACGCCGCCGGTGAAGGATGATTGGAAATAGGTAGAGCGGCGCTTTAGCGCCGCGACAGCGCACCTTCGTTTGTCATCCCGAGCGTAGTCGAGGGATCTGCGGTTCGAACACTGATTTCACATGAGCCTGAAAGCCAAAGTCGAAGCCATCATTTACGCCACCGAAGAACCGGTCACGCTGGACCAACTCGCGTCACTGCTGAAGGACGCCACTCTCGCCGAGTTTCGCGCCGAAGAGGACGCGCGTTTCGCGCGCAGCGAAACGATCTATGACGGCCGTTCAGCCGCTGCGGACTTGGCCGACTTTCCCGAGTCTGACTCTGCACAACCTGACGCCGAGGCAACCGATGCGTCTGCCTCATCCGAACCAGCCCAACGGCCCACCGCAGACAGCGCAAGCGAAGAGCAATACAAAGATCGCCAGAAGTGGGAGCTGCGTGAAGTCAAATCGCGCCTTAGCAGCATCATCGAACAACTCACCACCGAGTACTCCGCCGCCGATCGTGGCATGGAGATCCGCCAGGTTGCCGGCGGCTATCGCATGGCTACCAAGCCCGAACACCACGACGTGGTCGTCACCTTTGCCAAGAGTTTGAAGCCGCCCATCAGGCTATCGTTGCAGGCTCTCGAAACTCTCTCGGTCATCGCCTATAAGCAGCCCGTCACCGTGCCCGAGATCAGCGAGATTCGCGGCGTCGATTCCTCCGGCGTCATCGCCACGCTGCTGGATCGCAAGCTGATCACCACGGCGGGACGCAAGCAGGTCATCGGCCGCCCCATCCTCTACAAGACGACCAAGGAATTTTTGATGCGCTTCGGTCTCAACGATGTCTCCGAATTACCCAGCATCGAAGAGTTCGAGAAGCTGGGCGAGCCGCAAGCAGAGCTGTTTCCGGCGACCAGCGCCCAAGCCGAAGCGCCCTCTCCTGCACCGGAAGCCACCGCCGAACCCGCAACCGCGAAAGAGGAAGAGGAGTAAGGGCGCGGTTCAACCTATCGTGAGGGTTACATCCAAAAATCTGTCATCCCGACCGAGGACTTTAGTCCGAGCGGAGGGACCTGCTGTCCTGCTGTTCGCACGGGAGAAAACAGGTTCCTCCACTCGCGGCTGAAGCCGCTCGGTCGGAATGACATATGGGCTATTGCGGAGCCTATTGTCTCTCCTGCGCCACCGTCTTCATCTGCGCGCGAACCAGCCCTCCAAGCCGCGACAGTCGCAGCTCCAACTGTTCGATCATCTCTTCCTGCGACCCCGCATCAGATCGCTGTCCATCTCTTTATCACCCTCGCCGGTTTGGCCGTTGTCCGCCTTTTGCCTGTGACCTGCTTCACGTCGATCAGTGACAAACTCGCTATGTTTCACGTTTGACACAGCGTACAATGTGCTCTAGAAGGACGAGGTGGAGTTGTCTTCGGGCGTGGCTCCGCCCATGTCGTCCAGAGTGTGCCAGAGCGTGACTGAGTGATTCGACATCAGCGTTGTTCGTCTAACTGCCCGCCGCACCGGACATCGCAAGAACCGAGCCCAGCTCATCCCCAGGTTTTCCGTGATAAGTCCTTATTTTCCAAGTTTTTACCTGTAACCCCTTTGAATCCAAGTTTTTGCAGACCATCTCCAAAATTTGCCTTTTGTTTTCAAGATTTTACAGATAGGTGGGGGGAGGGGGGGTACGGCAGTAGTCAGTTGCCAGTTGTCAGTAGTCAGTGTTCGGTACACTCAAGGGCCTCTTCCTTCGACGTGGGCACGCCGAAGCTGGAAGGTTCTAACTACCGCGCCGGTCTGGCGAAAAGCGAACTGCGAGGAGCGAACCGCGTTGGAGCGTCCCATGCCGGCTGAGCGCCTCCAGAAGATCATCGCCTCCGCGGGCATCGCCTCGCGACGCAAGGCTGAAGAACTCATCACCAACGGCCTGGTGACAGTGAACGGCAAGACGGTCACCGAACTCGGCACCAAGGCCGACCTCGAACACGACCACATCAAAGTTAATGGCAAGTTGCTGAGCGGGCCCGAGCGCCCGGTTTACCTGCTGCTCAACAAACCCAAGGGTTATGTCACCACGGTTACCGATCCTCAAGGCCGCCCCACGGTAGTGGACCTGGTGCGCGGTGTCGGCGCGCGCATTTATCCTGTCGGGCGTCTCGACTACCTGAGCGAGGGGCTGCTGCTCCTGACCAACGATGGCGAACTGGCGCAGAAGTTGACGCATGCGTCGTCGCATGTTGCCAAAACCTATCTGGTAAAAATCAGTGGCAAGCCTTCCGAGGAGCAGATTGAGAAGCTGCGTCGCGGCATCACGCTTCCCGCGGAGCGCGCCCCGCTGAAAACTCCGGTCGGCAGGTTGCCCGATGAACGCCAGAGAAAGCGGTCTACGGCGGTGAAGACCGCCCCCGTGCGAATCCAACTGATGCGCGCGGCCGACAATCCGTGGTATGAAATCACCCTGTTCGAAGGACGTAACCGGCAACTTCGCCGCATGTTCGAGCAAATTGAGCATCACGTTGAAAAGATCAAGCGGGTGCGCTACGGGCCGTTGCAGTTGGATGTCGAGCCGGGAAAGTTCCGGCATCTGACAGCCAAGGAAGTGGGGCAGTTGCAGAGCGCGGCGGCCGGTGGCGGACGCGGGTCGCAGCAGAAAAGCAGGTCCCTCCGCTCGGGCTGAAGTCCTCGGTCGGGATGACAAAGCGATGGTGATTAGTTCGGACAACGGGAGATCGAATGACAGATTTCAGGACGCTGGTGCCGGCGTGGGTACCCACGCTGGCCACCTATAAACCAGGAAAACCGTTGCGGCAGGCGGAAATGGAGAGCGGCGTGCCTTGTATCAAGATGGCCTCGAACGAGAATCCGTTGGGACCCTCGCCCCTGGCGATTGAAGCGATCAAAGCGGCGACTGCGGAAGTCAACTACTATCCCGACAATGGCGTGACCGAGCTAACCGCGCGGCTGGCAGAGCTGCACGAGGTTGCGCCGGAAAACATTCTGGTCACCGCCGGGTCCACCGGATTTCTGGACATCATGGCGCGGACGCTGCTGGGTCCCGGACTGAACGCGGTCACCAGCAAGTTGTCATTCATCAGCTATCCCGTCGTGACTCGCGCCACTGGTGCGCGGCTCATCGAAGTGCCCGCCGTGAAAGACGGGTTCGATCTCGACGGCATTCTGGAAGCGGTTGATGTTCACACCCGCCTGGTGTACATCGCGAATCCCAATAACCCGACAGGGACGATTGTGGATGCCAACGCCATTGCCCGCTTTCTGGACCGCCTGCCGTCACATGTCATTGCCGTGCTCGACGAAGCCTACTGCGACTACGCGAGCTACTTCGCTGCGGAGCGCGGCCTCGACTACTCGCACTCGATTGATTACGTGCGGCAAGGACGTCCGGTCGTCGTCCTGCACACCTTCTCGAAGGCGCATGGTCTGGCAGGCGTGCGCGTTGGTTATGGTCTGGGACCGGCAGAATTGATCGGCTACTTTGCACGCATGAGGCCCGCATTTATGGTGTCGTCGCTGGGTGAGGCCGCGGCCCTGGCCGCCCTCGCCGATGCTCCTCATGTGCAACGCGCGGTTGAGGTCAATGCCGCCGGCGCTAAGCTGCTGACCAAAGCGATCTCTGAGATGGGGATCGCCGTGACACCCGACGTGGGCAAATTTCCTGTTCTGCCGCGTGGGTGAGGAAGCCGGCAGTCTCTGCCAGAAATTGCAGGGACACGGAATCATTGTGCGCCACATGAGCGGCGGCTGGGGCGCGCCCGATGCGATCCGTGTCACCATCGGAACGCCCGAGCACAATCAGCAGTTTCTCGAGGCCTTGAAGCGGGTGCGATCGCGCATTCCCGCGTAAGAACGCATGCCGCTCATGTCGAACGGCATGCGCTGTGTCAAGTTTATCTACTGGTTCTGCGGGGGTGTTGTAGACGGCGGAGGCGCGGAAGGCCCTTGCGGCGGCATGTAAGGCGGCATCGGCGAAGTCAACTCTTCCACATTCGCCGGCACCACACCTTTTACCGTCGGGACATGCTTCACCTGACCGGATTCGGCATCCGCCAGATCAATGCCCAGTCTGGCAAGCGTTTCGCCAGTGGACTTGTCCAGTTGTACCTTGGATTTTTCGTAATTGGCCGCGGCGTTGAGAACGTTCGATTCCGCCGTGGTCAAATCGCTGGATGCCTGTAGGACCGCGGTCGGCGTAGAGGCGCCATAGCCGAACTTCTTCTGCTCTGCCAGCAGGCTCTCCTTTTTGAAGTCGCGGGCTGCTATCGCCGCCTGTAGAGCAGCGTAGTTCTGCTGGACTGAAAACTGGGACTGCCTCACTTCGATGCTGATCTGGTTTTCGACCTGCTGCAAGCCAACCTGAGACTGCCGGTATTCCAACTCGGAGCGCTCTTGCGCAGACTGCGCGGCACGGTTGCGAAGAACAATATTCATGTTCACTCCAATGCCCTTGTCAGGCCCCGAGCTGTTAAAGAGGTCGTGAAACGCATTCGGATAACCGCTCCGGGGAATTGTTCCCGGATCCAGGCAATTCTGCCCTGGAATTGCTCCCTGAAAGTTGCAAGGAGGAAGAAGCGCAGTTTGATCGCCCGCCAGTCCCGAGGCGCCATAGAACGCGTACACATCCAGCGTCGGGCGGAGGGCATTCTTAAGCGCCTTCCGCGAGATCTCAGAATTCGTCAGATTGATGCGCGCAGTGGCGATCTCGGGACGAGACTGCAAGGCTTCCTGGATCAACTCCTCGACGGGTCGCTTCTCTTGCGTCTCGTTAATTTGCAGCGTGTCGGTGGGGATCACCGGCGCAATCGCCAGCATTGGATCGCCCATGTTCTTGGTGATGGCGTTCTTCATCAGTAGCTGTTGAAGCTGGAGCTGGGTTTGCGAAGTGATCAGGTTCTGATTGGCGGCTGCAACTCCGCTTTTGGCCTGTAGCAAGGTGATGGGAGCCAAGGTGCCAATCCTGACCTGCTCCTGGTTGTCAGAGAGGGTTTTTTCAGCCAGTTGCAGCGCCCGTTCGTTCACTCTGACCGCCTCGTACGCGGTGACCAGGTCCCAGTAGATGTTCTCGATTTGCGAGACCGTGGTAATGATCTGCTGGCGAAACACGATGTCCCCATTCTCCCGAGTGTTGCGCGCGATCCGGATCCAACGCAGGTTGGGTTCGAACCCGAAGCCCTGCAGCAGGTGCTGGGTCAATTGGAACCGGAAGCTCGGGAGTATCTGTGGATTCAGCAGATCGTAAGGCACATTGGTTGTAGTGCGGCTGTTGTTAAACGTAACGTTAGCAGTGGTACCCGTCGAAAACGCCTGCGTGTAGGCAAAGTTATAGATGTTCGTGTTCTGGACCACGGTCGCGGCGCCACCGGTGAAGAAGAGGTTCTGCTGAGGCGTGGCTGCGCGCTCGCCTTGGATCGTACCTGTGATCGTCGGGTCGTAGTTGCCGATCGGAGGACCTCCGCCCAGCGTCGATCCCACCAGACCGCCGCCGCCCGCGCCGGCACCGCCGACCCCGAGTTGTGTGCCGCCCGCGCCGGTGCCGGTCGCTCCCGTAGCGGAAGCCCCAGTCCCTCCAGTGGATGGGCCGCCCGGCGTGCCCTGCACCACTCCCTGAGGAACACCCAGGGCAGTCATTCCGGATTGTGTACGAAGCAGGTCCGTATCGGCGATGGAGAGGTTATAGCGCTGCAGGACGATATCCAGGTTGTTCTCCAGCGCCATCGCCACCGCATCGTTGATGGAGAGGTAAATCTTGCCATCGCGGAACAGTTGATCGGTCCGCGCGGAATTAGTCAGGTTCGGCGCAGGTACATTCCGCACTCTATACGGCGCCAGTACATTGGGAAATGGAGAGGAAGGCTTCGCATAGTTCTGATCTGAATACAAATGAGCGTTGTTCTGCGGCGCCGGTGCCTGCGGCAGCGGCGTCAACGGCGGCATGCTCGGCGGAACGCTCTGGGGAGTTGCATTTTGGGCAAAACTCGCGGTCGCGAACATACTCACGAAGGCCAGTAAAATCGCCTTGCGGAACGTGGATTGGACGAATCGCGAAACGAACATTTCTTCATCTCCTGAAACTGCGCTTGGATCAATCGTGGTCTCTGCTACGGTTTGTTTCGATAGCAACTACTTAATACGCACGGAAGTGCATAAAGGTTCATCATGTTACGGACAAGGTCGAACTGCGCGCCGGATGGCACCGGCAAGAACACTACTTGCTCGTACATGGAATATATGCCGCGGGAAACGTTAAACCCGCAAGGAAAAGTCCGGCTAACAGTACCAACGTTGGTTCGGGGGAGGAGCGGCTTGCTACGCGGAGGTCACTAGATCTGCTGGCGTTTCCAGCGGCCGCGCTTGAACAGAATGACGCTGGCGACGGCGATCACTCCTTCGGCAATCGCGATAGCAATGTAAACGCCATTGGCACGCAGGCCTGTGGGAATCGCCAGCCAATAGGCTAGAGGGATTTCCAGCATCCAGAAGCCAAAAAAATACACGATCGTGGGAGTCACCGTGTCGCCGGCTCCGTTGAATGCCTGCAACATCACCATGAGGTACGCATATCCGATATTGCCGTAGCTGATAATGCGCAAACACGACGCGCCTTGCCGCACAACTTCCGGTTCCGTCGTGAACCCGCGCACCAGCGGTTCGGCAAAGATCACGAAGAGCACGCCGATGGTTCCCAGAAACGCCATGTTGTAGATGCCGGTTCTCCAGACCGACGCCTCGGCACGCTCGGGTTGCCTGGCGCCGAGGTTCTGGCCCACCAGCGTTGCGGCGGCATTGCTTAATCCCCAGGACGGAAGAATGACGAAGATCACGATTCGTATCGCGATGGTGTAGCCTGCCAGCGCTGCAGATCCGAACGTGCTGACGATACGCACCAGGCCGATCCAGCTCGTGTGCGCAATCGCGAACTGGAGGACACCTGTCGCAGAGACTCGTGCCAGACGCAGTAGAACCGGCAGGTTTACGCGAATCTGCTGCCGCAGTATACGGATGCGCTCGGTCCCGCGCAGCAACCGGTAGAACTGGTAGATCACACCGACGCTACGTCCCGTTAAGGTCGCGACCGCTGCGCCAGTTACCCCTAAGCGCGGAAACGGGCCGAGACCGAAGATCAGGCACGGGTCGAGCGCCAGGTTGATGATGTTGGAGACCCAAAGCAACCGCATTGCGATGGCCGCATCGCCAGCACCGCGAAAGATGGCATTGTTCAGGAACAGCATCAGAACAACGCCGCTGCCGCCAAGCGCAATCCGCGCATAGTTGCTGCCCAAGGTGACGATCGCCGGCGCGGCGCCCATCAGCCGCAACAGGTCGGGTGCGAACCGGAAACACGGAATGCCGATGGCAAGCGAAACACCAAAGCCCAGGAGGATCGCCTGTACTGCTGCGACCGCAGCATCCGACGGATCCTTCTCACCAATTCGTCGCGCCACCATCGCGGTGGTGGAAAGACTCAAGCCCATGGCGACCGCAAATACCAGGCTCAGCATGGATTCTGTCAAGCCCACCGTTGCCACAGAGTCGGAGCCCAGGTGTGCTACCCAGAAAACGTCGACCACGGCAAACAACGACTCCAGGACCATTTCCAGCACCATAGGTACGGCGAGCAGGAAGATGGCGCGATTCAAGCTGCCGGCGGTAAAGTCCTGGTGCGAGCCGCGAAGCGCCTCGCGCAGCGAACTCCATAGATTCGGCCGCGATTGAAGTGTGGCCGTGGAAGCAGCGTCCATAGAGCGAACCTGCGGTCTTTCGCGCAACAGCATGCCGGAGCCGGGCTCCAGCGCTGTTGCAATCGTACGAGGAATAGGTTGTCCGCGTTAGCGGATCGTGTCGCGGACCAGAAGGGAGAGCGCTATAGAAGGCCGAACATATTCGTGTCCTCGCTGACCGGCGCGCATCAGGCGCGCAACGGACAACGCATCGATTGAGGGATTGTAACCGAAGTGCCAGTTGTCATCAAAACCGAACCTGTGGAATGCTTCGCCAAACTTCACCCAAAGGAAAAGGCCGCCAGCGACGTGCGCGGGCGGCCCTGTGCAGAGATGAGTTTCTTACTGTCTTTCAGGCGGAGTCGTTCGACCTGCCTGGGAAGGAAGTTCGTTGTCACGATCTGCCGGGTTCCGCGGCGGATGATCAGACTTGGCTCCGGGTATCGGCATATCGTTCGCCGAACTGAACGTCGGCTCCGATCCGCTGGTGACGGTGAAGCCGTAGCCTTCGGTGTAGACCGCTTGCTGGTAAACACCGCTGACCGGAGGATTGGCGATCACGTAGATCGGGAAAGCCCGACCTCCCGCCGGGAATATTGTGGCCACGTAATCGGCCACCATTCTCCCCGAGAACGTATTCGGCAGCCAACTCAGCTGCATCCCGCCGGAGAGTTGCCGGCCAGCCGTCCAGGTCGTGCCGCCATCGCCGGACTGCGTGTACCCAGCGTACAAAGTGCACGAGTTGCCGCAATTCGAGACCGGGTAGAAATAGTAGGTAATCGCCATATGGGCCGTGCTGCCCGAGGTCTTCGGATCAATGCCCATGCCGTGAATGAAGTGGTCCACTCCGCTGCCGATCGGATCGATGGGAACGCGAACCACCGAGCTCCAGTGAACGCCGTCGCTCGAACTGCTGTACACGATGTCGTTCGCGCTACATCCGCTTTCGAAGCGGCAATCCGGCCAAGACACATATACCGTGCCCGCGCCGTCAATGGCGGTGGAAGGCAGACCGGCACTGCGAAGGCTTCCCGCCTCACCGTGGCTGGGAGCGCTGGCAATACTTACAGCCCGGGTCCAGCTCTGGCCGCCGTTGGTGGACATGAAGGCCGACATGCCGCCGCTGTAGTCAGCAAACCCTACAATGACATTGCCGTTGGGCTGAACCACAGGATTGACGCCAATTCCGTTGTCAAAACCTTGCGTAGGCTGCGGTGAGCTCCACGTGAGCCCGCCATCTTTGGAAGTGATCATCTGTATCTCGGAGTTGTCCCATCCGATATAGCAGTTTCCGAAGTATGGGCTGGTAGACGTGTTATCGCAGATGATCCAGTTCTTGTCGGCATTGCCGGGTTTCGAGACGAAAATTGCGTTGTCCCAATGCAGCCCATCCGTCGAGCGGTTAACCGCCACATCTACGCCGCCCGCAATCGGGATGGTGTTAATAATCCACACACCGTGCTTCAAATCGTAAGCTACGGACGCGTCGCTGGCGGCCGAGTAGGTGCTGCCGTTACTTTGATACCACTGGGTGAGACCTGGCAAGTATCCGTTGGTCCAGGCAATGCCGCCATTGGTCGATGTGGCCCAGCCGACGTCCATGCCGCCACCGCTGGAAACGCGGGCGACCTGGAACGCGGCTACGATTGTCGGGCCGTAGGCGAAAGCTCCGGGCTCGACCTCGGACTGGTGTTGGCCGCTACCGCCGCTGAAGGTGTCCTGGCTGAGCTGGCGAAACAAGCTTTGTGCTCCGGCCGGAATGGCCGTCAACGCACATAGACCGCAAACTAAAGTGAGAACGAGCGCGGCACGGCCGAAGCCGCTGCCTGCGCCAGAAGAAATCTGTTTCATCGTAAATCTACCCTCTTTTTTGATTAGGCGCTTTGTGGTTGGGCGAGACGAACATCTGTGATCGCACAAGTGGAGTCGCTTGCGCCGGACGGGAGGAGTTGCAGTTAGCCACCAGTCGGGACGTTCAAACTCTATCGTGCCGAGCTATGGCCTGTCAACGAAGCCCCTAGTAGTCGCCAACGAAATCTCCATTCTGTCCCAATGCAGAAGCCCGAATCCGATAGCTGCTGGGTGGCACAGAAACTGTTCCGCCTTACGCCAACAGTACGATCTTCCCGTGTGCGCCTGAAGGCTTCATCACTTCAGCATGGGAGCGCGCCGCTTCGGCCAGCGGGATCTGCTCTCCGATGACCGGACGCAGCGTTCCGTTTTCCAGTCCCGCGAGCAGTCCGGCGTGCATCTGCTTGTACTCCTGCTCCGTGGTGTTCAACAGCGTGGTGCCGCGTATGTCAGCGTCACGTCCCATGGCGTCGCGCGGGTTGATCTCGATGGGTCCGCGGCTGCCGATCACCACCACGCGGCCTTTCTTGGCCAGCACGGTCAGGTCCTTGGCCAGGTTCTTGTTCGCCAGCATCTCCAGAATGAGATCGACGCCACGCCCGTCAGTGAGCTTCATCAACTGGTCGAGGTAGCCTTCGGACGAATGATTAAGCGCATGGTGCGCGCCTTCGGCCAACACCAGTTGCAGGCCGGGTTCGCTACCCGCTGTGCCAATTACCGTGAGACCGGCGGCCCGTGCCAGTTGCACAGCGGCGGAGCCGACTCCGCCGCTTGCGCCATGCACCAGCACCGTTTCCGCGGCCTTGGCGTCGCCGCGCTGAAACAACCCGCGATACGCGGTGCCGTAAGCAACGCCCATCGCCGCACCTTGCTCGAAGCTCACATTGTCGGGCAGTCGATGGACCTGCGCGTCGGTGCACAGCGCCTGTTCAGCATACGTGCCGCTGAGCGAACCGGAGACGTAAACGCGGTCGCCCTTCTTTACTCGCGTAACGCCTTCTCCGACCGCCCAAACAACACCCGCAGCATCGTTGCCCGGAGTGTAAGGCAGGTTCGGCTTGAACACGTATGTGCCAGTGCGCACATAAGCTTCCACCGGATTCACGCCCGCGGCGTGAACCCGAACCACGACTTGTCCGGCTCCGGGCTGAAGGTCAGATACTTCTTCCAGCTTCAGGACTTCAGGACCACCGAACTCGTGCACTCGAATAGCTTTCACATTTTCCTCCTGTGCGATGAGGTCCGCACAACCGTCCTCAGATGCGAATGTTCGCCAGCAATTGCTCCACTTCAGCCTTCTTGTCGGCAGTGAGCGCCAGCAGCGGCAGCCGCGGCGGACCACCATAGAAGCCGTTGTAATCCATCGCGTACTTCACGCCGGGAATGCTCAATCCTCCAACGATGCGCTCCGCGGCTTTCGCGATGCGCTCCTGCTTCTCGCGCGCCAGCGCGGTGTCGCCGTCTTTCCATGCAGCATAGATTTCGTAGCAGGCGGTTGGAGCGCAATCGGCAAAGGCCAGAATCGCTCCTACAGCTCCGACTGCCAGCGACGGCTCAAGCTTGTGCGCAGCGCCCACCAGAACCTGGAAGCCGACTTCCTTCTCGCGCGTCTTCAGCCCGCCAACAACCTTCACCGCAGCCGACGAAGGCTTAGGCGCGGCAGACGTTCCGGCCAGCGCGCCGACCGGAACCATCGCGCCGCCATCGGCGTTCGCGGTGGCCGAAACCGCGGCCTTCATCATGCGCTTGGTTACGGCAGAGAAGGTTTCGGTGACCGTCGCTTTGCGCTTGATGTGGCGCGTGCCTTCGACCATCTTCTGCACCTTCTCGATCGAGCCGGAAGACTCCTTGATGGCGATCAGGTTGGGATGCTCGGCCAACTCCATCACGACTTCCGCCGGAATGTCGTATCCAGTTGCCTGGGGAAAGTTATAGATGACAACCGGCAGCGGCGAGCGGTCGCACACGAAGCGATAGAACGCCAGCATATTCGCCGGGTTCGACATCTGGCCTTTGTAGTAATGCGGCGTGCGAACCATGGCAACGTCGTAGCCGATGTCGTACGCGTATTCGGTGAGGCGCAGCGTCTCGACGGCCGACTCGATTCCTGTGCCAGCGATCAGGACCTTGTCGTTGGCGGCAGCATCACGAGCGCAGCGCAGGACTTCGCGGCGCTCTTCGTCACTCAGCAGAATGGCTTCGCCGGTCGAGCCTTGCACCACGATTCCAGACAACGGAGCGCGCGAGTACTGCTCGACGTTCTGTTCCAGCTTGCGGAAGTAGATTTTGCTGTCGGGATAAAACGGCGTGGTAATGGGAGGAAAGATTCCGTGCAGAAGCATGTTGCTCCTTTAGCAGTTATGAGCTCAACCCAAATTATAGGCGCAGCGGAAAGGGTCAGCGGTCAGCTTTCAGCGTCAGCCAAAACCACCGACTCTGAGCCGGCTGAAAGCGGTGCAAGTTGGCTGCGGCCCACTTGAAAACACCCCCCGCAAGTTTTGTAAAGAATGCAGGATTTTGCCTGGTGAAATTCGCTCAAGTAACAGATTCAAATAGACTTGTACTTATTTTCGATGTGCTAAGCTTGATAATCAAGATAAGCAGTCGTATGATAATCATGATAAGCATGATTAGCACATGCCAGAACGCGACATAAAGCCGATATTTGTCAGGTTAGCGGAAGCCGAGAGACGACGCATCCGGACCCTGGCCGTGAGCCAGGGCCTGACCATGCGAGAGGCCATCGTGCAGGCGTTCGAGGCTTGGGCCTCCCAGCTTCCATCCGCAGCGCTCCCTTCTGGAGCGAAGCGGCGGGCCTCCTCCGGCGCAGAAGGGTCACGCGCGTCTGCGGGCACACCGTCGAAGAGACGAAGCCCGCCGGAGCGGGCCTCGCGAGGGCCGCAGGCCGGGCGCGCTAATGGCGTAAGACCTTCCGCGGAGGGGCTTGGTTTGGCTGACGTTCCGGGCCTCGAAGCGCTGGTGGGAGACTGGGTCGGCAACGCCGTGCAACTGGACTGGTCGAAGTGTTTGGCGGCAGAGTGCGTGCAGACGAAAACGGGGAACGTCTGGGTGGCCAGCGGAACCTTGGTGCCGCTGGTGCACATCTTCGAGGCGGTTGCCGGAGACAATCCCCTGCCGGAGATCGCCGAGGTTTACGAACTCACCCTGCAACAGCTCGTGGCCCTCCTGCAGTTCGCGGCTGAGGGGAGTGCGCCTTCCGCTCCTGCCGGTTAGCCAGTCGTCGCGTGGCCGCCCCGAGGTTCCCTCTGCCCAGGTTAACGCCCAAGAGACCAACGCGAACCTTGGGGAGCCAGATACCGGGCGCGTGACGACGACGCCGAACCGTGGTAGAAAGAAACAGAAAGGTAACCAGCATGGCTGCTCTCGACTGGTCGCAATGTCCCGCGGTGGAAAGCGTGCCGGGGAGACTCAGCGGCGCATGGGTGTTTCGCGATACCCGGATGCCGGTGTCCGCGGTGTTCGAAAATCTCGAAGCCGGAGCCACCGTGGACGAAATCACGGAGTGGTTCCACATCGAGAAAGAGCGGGTCATCGAGGTCCTGGAATTTGCCGCCCGCAGCCTCGATGCTCAACGCGTTCCTGAGACGGTACCTCCGTCCGCACCCGATGCTCGTACTCTTTGACCACAGCACACCGGCTCCGCTATCTTCCCATCTCACCGACCACACAGTCACAGAGGCGAGGGACCGGGGATGGGACAGACTTTCCAATGGCGACTTGCTGGCGGAAGCGGAACGTGCGGGTTTCGAGGTGCTGCTTACCGCCGACAAGAACATGCGCTACCAGCAGAATCTGGCAGGCCGCAGAATAGCTCTCGTGGTATTGAGCACTCCGCAATGGCCGGTGGTTCGATTGCGTATCGGAAAAATTGCAGCAGCGGTAAACACCGCCTCGCCCGGCAGCTACATCGAGGTGGACCTGTCGGTGGAGTAGGCTCCTTCCCCTTAGCTCCTCTGACCAGGTTGGCGTCCAAGAGAGGGACGCGAACCTGGAGCACCGAGCTTTTTGGGCGCACGACGCCGACTTTGGGCGGGAGTTGCGGCAGCTTCTGCCGTATTCACCAGGAATCGCAACGCGCGGTTCACCGATTCTGAATCGCGGAACACTCGCGCGAGTGCCGGCTCGATCAAGACCAGGTTTGTCCCCGCGATAGCTTGCCGGTAGTACTTGCCGCGAACGCCTCCCGCGAGCCGCGTGAGATCGTACTCTGGACGTAAATCGTCGTTGCGTCTACTTGCTGATGCCTTCTTCATATTGCTTGCGCTCTTTTCTGGTCGCCTTTCGAGCGCTGATAATCCGCGTGCGGCCTCGGCGCTGGCAATGCGACACTAACACAACCCGTTGGGCGCCGCTATTGCCGATCGTGACCTCCCGCTCCTCTTCAAGCGAATGGTCGGGATCGGAAAAAGTCAAAGCCAATGGGTCGAGGAAGACTGTCGCCGCCTCTTCAAAGGATACACCGTGCTTCTGGAGGTTGGCTCTTGCCTTCGCCGCATTCCACTCGTAAATCACAGTTCAGTTTAGCCCAGCGCACACCCGGGTTAGCGTCCGAAAGATGGACGCGAACCCAGGGTACCCGGGCGGGTGGTCTGGGTCTGGCAGCGTTCCAGACCTGGGGCATACTCCTAGATCGTTTCGGGGGCTGCGTCGCGTCACCCAGGTCTCGAAAGGCGCGAGACCTGGGCCACCCGGCACCCGGCCTCGTACCTGTATTAATCCTTCCGCTTTCTGAAGAATGCAAAGATGGAGCCGCCCAATCCCCAGAACGTGAAATTCGGTGAGGCGCCGGCAGCTATGGCACCGCCAGTGGCCACCAGGGCAATCGTCCCGGGCTCGGGGGTAGTGCCCCCGCTACTATTACAATTGTCGATGGTGTTGGTATCCATCGTCACCGCACCATTCAGTGCCAGCGCGCGGCCGCAGTCTAGCGTCGCATTCGTGTTCAGGGTGATGCTCTGGTCGGCAATGATGTTTCCCGCGAAGTCAGTCGTGGTCCCCAGGGTTGCCGAGCTCCCAATGGCCCAATAGATGTTGTCGTTTGTTCCCAGATTAAGCAACAGGACGGACGAGGCGCTGGCTGTGGTGAGCGTGCTGCCAATCTGAAAGACGAAGTTCTGATTGCTCAGCCCCTGAAAATTGAGGACGAGCTGCCCTGTCAACTGCGCCGAAGAGTTGAAGGTATACACTCCCGGCGTAAGCTCCAGGCCGCCAAGGTCCTGCCCGGTCAGGTTCTGATTGGACGACAGACCTTGGAGAAAATTGTAGCCGGTCAAGGCATCAATCTGAGCCTGCATCGCTACCGCGTCCCCGTCGTGTATGGTTCCGTTCACGATCCCTGGAGGGAAGCCCGTAATAGAGGTACCGGGCCAAACGCCCAAATCTCCGGTGACAACCGTATTACCTGTGTTCGTAACCGTTGAGCCGCCGAGAACTGCAAAACTACTGGCAGATCCAAGTATTGGGTCAGCGTGAGCGGCGAGTGCCATTAGAGGGAGAGCGAGGCAACAGAGGCGCAGCAATTTCACGGAGTTCTCCTTAATTCGACCTGGAGAGTTTGCCACGTGCATTTCGTGGCTACCACTCCTATGGCGCAGGAGCATACACCGCCTTGCCAAGACATGGCGAATATCGTCACCTATTAGTGACAATGATTATCACGAGTTTGCTACCACGTCAGTGCTTGTGCTTCAATCCATCTGTGGCTATATGATCTATGTCTTAGTCCTATTTTGGGATTTGTCACCCGAAGCTGTGAATAAAGTACTGGCAAAATCAGACCGCGGCGGAAGAACGCTGAGTTCAAGGTGGGTTGGCCATCAATCTTTTATGCTGTATGGGATTGCCGCCAGTTGTCCACGAAAGTGGGAGCTGGATACTAGACTGAGAATTTCTTCAAGATACGATTCGAAGCAGTAAGCGAGAAGCAGGTCGGCGGACGCTGCTGAGGTGGATCGTGCGAAAAGAGTTGGAACGTTCATTTCCCAATCACATAGGCAAGGATCCTCCGATCGACAACACCCACGTCGAAAATGCAGACTTAAATGCCCTCAAACTATTCCCGGGTGTTTCTTTTTCCCTGATGTTTCGGTTCCTCGTGGTATCAAAGGCCCTTCGCCGCCGGATGACGCTGTTTTGCCGCAAGAACTCCGGCCTTGAGCCAAACCTGCTGCTTATCTTGTCAGCAGCCAGCGAAGGTCACTTGCAACAGGGAGTTTTGGCCAGCAGCCTCGGCATCAACAAGAATGCAATGGTTTTTCTGATCGACAAGCTTGAGCTGTTACGACTCATCAAGCGGGTCGCCAACCCCGACAATCGACGCGAAAGACTTATCGAATGCACTCTCAAAGGCAGGGATATTGTTACGGAGCTAAAGACGAACTATCCAGAGATCGTTCGCTGGGGACTACATCCCCTGAGCGATCCTGAGATACAACAGTTCGGGATGTTGCTGGCAAAGATCATCGAAGGGGAGGGGTTGCCGAAACCTCCTGTGCCCATCATCCATGGTAAGAAAGCGAGGCGTGTGAAACAACCGTGTGTGGCATCTTAGGCACCTTCACCTTGGTCGGGTGGCCCGGGTCTGGCGGTGTTCCAGACCCGAGGCATACTCCTAGATCGTTTCGGGGGCTGCGTCGCGTCACCCAGGTCTCGAAAGGCGCGAGACCTGGGGCACCCGGCACCCGGCCTAGCGTGACTCTAACCTATACTCGCTGTGGAAAGGGGGAACTTAATCAGAGTCTCCCTAAGGCGTTATCTCATAGATGACGCCGCAACCACTGCCACCGCAACCATTGCCGCCGCCCTCGTAAGTGACACCGTAGAGATTGCCATTCGCATCCAAGGTAACTCCCGAGAATAGGTCAGACCCATCGCTGCCACTAAAGATATACAGCGTGCTTTCCTGCCAGCCTCCTTCGCCTGAAGGCATTAACTCAAAGACTCCACCGCTCCCACCCCAACTGTTCAGCGTGGTGCCATAGAGATTGCCATGCGCGTCCATCGCCAGCGTGCTCCAGGGATTAAAAATGGGCCCAACGGGCCCCGGCCAGAGAAAGTTGTAAACCGGATGAAATGTCCAACCCCCATTGGAAGGCGACAGCATGAACACTGTACCTCCCACACTCCCTGGGCCGCCGACCGATGTGGTGCCGTAGAGATTGCCGCTCCCATCCAAAATCAGGCCGGCCTCGGGTTCGAAACCACCGGCGATTCCCATGAAGTGATGGAGAATCCTGTAGTCCCAGCCGGAGCCCGATTGGGTGATTTCGTAAACGACACCACCGGCTCCGCCCCATAGTGTCATTCCGTAGAAATTACCGGATTGATCGGCAATGAGACCGGCTTGGGGAGTTGCCCCGTCAAATGGGCTCGATTTAAAACTGTGAAGAATGTTTTCGGTCCAGCCGTCGCCTGAGGGGACAAGCTGGAAAGCACAGCCGTCGTCACTGGGACCGCCGAAGGCCGCGGTGCTGTAGATATTCCCTTGCTCGTCCAATACCAGATTCCCTTCTGGGCCCGCTCCATGAGTACCGTCGAACTGAAGCAGTGTGGTCTTGGTCCACGGACTGAAGTCAATCTCAGTGAGACTCGTCGGTGCACTCAATTTGAAGATGGTGCCGCAGCCGTCATGGCCTGCCGAGCAGCCGAGATCACCGCCTACAACGGTTGTGCCGTAGAGGCTGCCATCGGGGGCGATGGTTACGGGGCCTAAAGGCATGCCGCCGTCCTCATTGCCCGTAAACGAATAGAGAGTCGTCAGAGTCCAACTGGAGCCGTTACGCGACAGCTTGAATACAGTCCCGCAGCCAGCGTAGTAAGGCCAGCCGCTGCAAGGACCGCCAGTGTAGCCTCCTGCTGCGGTGGTCCCGTAGAAATTGCCCGCCTGATCGATAGTCAAGCCAGACGCGGGGTATGCTCCATCCGGCCCGCCCCCGAATGTGTAGAGCACCTGGAAGGTTTGCGCCTGGACGGACTGCGTCATGAGAGTTATCAACGTGAAGAACAGCAACGTGAGCATGGTCGCCAGCGTCGCAGTCGCCGGGTTCCAGCGCATGCCCACGACGGGATCGTGAGATCGTACCTTGGTTTGCATTGGCTTGTCCTCCTTGCCGTACTGCTCAAGAGGAATGTGGGGCCACGCGAGAGAAACAGGCGGCGTGGAAATTTGGGAGAAGGTAAGTCGAGGTCTTGTTCCTCGCCGCGGGGGGCCGGGAAAAAGGCCGGGAAATCCTTTTCCACACGCATTCAACGCTCAGCAGTGATGCTTGTCAGTGACCTGTGCCGCTCTGGGATGTGATAGGGGGGAATGCCTGGTGCTCCAGGTTCGCCCTTCAGTTGGGCTAACCTGGGGATACGGTCTGCCGTGCCCGAGGCACTCGGGTTCTCATAACTTGCCCACCCCGCCTGAAAGCCTGCCCTGAGCCAAGTCGAAGGGGCCGGGGCTATCATCTTGCGTCGCGCTTGCGCGACTGGGGAGTCAGTACGCACAAAGCGCCTGTCGTCAGTTTCGTGCTGGTCCGAGAAAAGCAGGTCCCTCGGCTCGAACGCGCTTTGTTCGGCGCGCTCTCGCTCGGGATGACAGTGTGTTGACGGGGTTTCACTCATCGCAGTTGCACTCATCGTTCGTACACCTCGCGCCGGTGGGCAATGCGCGTCACGTCGATGGTCCTTGCGCTGTCGTCGATTTCGTATACGATGCGGTAATCACCCACACGAATACGCCATTCGTTATCGCCGCCGCTGAGTTTCTTGCAGCCTGGAGGACGAGGAGCGGATGCGAGACGTTCAAGGCGCGGCACGATGCGGGCGACCATTTTGCGCGGGCAGACGATGCAGTTCCTTTTCCGCGCTCGCGGCCAAGGCGACTCGATACTTATTCACGCGCGAGCTTACCGCTCTTGATGAGGCCCGCCTTCACTTTTTCGAGCGGGACCCGCTTTTCGTGACGCCGCGAGCGGGAGGCAAGCACATCCTCGATGTCTTCCCACAGCTCCCGATGCTTTTTCAGGTCGATTTGAACGGCCACTTTGCGGCCCTTCTCGTCGGTTACGAACTGGATGCCAGTCATGGGCAGTGGTTTCCTTGGATGATCCTATGAGTCTGTTCTCACCCTAATTTCGACATTTTGCTCTGTCAACCAAAATAGCGCCCACCTTGACGCTATGTGGTGCAAGGTCTAAGGCGCAAACCTTTAAGCTACTTCGTCGCTGCTTCTCTTTCGGCGTGCAAATGCTGGAGCGCGTAGACCTTGGCCTCGCCGCGTTGCAACGCTGCGATGCCCTCGCAGGCGGCGCGGGCGGCCGACAGCGTGGTGATGGTGGGAATGCGGGCGGTAACGGCGGCGCGGCGGATGGCCTTCTCGTCGAACCAGGGCTCGACGCCGTGCGGCGTGTTGATGATCAACTGAATGCGCTCGCCCTTGATAAGGTCCACCACGTTGGGGCGGCCTTCTTTCACTTTGTAGACGCGCTCGACACGCAGGCCGGCCTCTTCCAACACGCGCGCTGTTCCGTGGGTGGCGACGATGCTGAAGCCGAGTTCGACGAAGCGCTGCCCCAGCTCCGGCATGAAGGGCTTGTCGCGATCATTGGCGCTGATGAAAACCGTGCCGGTTGTCGGCAGTACCTGACCGGCGGCGGTTTGCGCTTTGGCGAAGGCCTCGCCGAAGTTGTCGGCCACACCCATGACTTCGCCGGTGGATTTCATCTCCGGACCGAGGACCGTGTCCACGCCGGGGAATTTGCCCCAGGGAAAGACCGGCGACTTCACGAAGTAGAAGTTTCCGGTGTCGAGGTCCGTGCCACGCTCGATGTTCTCCGGCAGGAACTCGCGCAGCTTGCGGCCGGTCATCAGGCGGGCGGCGATCTTGGCCAGGGGCACGCCCGTTGCTTTCGAGACGTACGGCACGGTGCGCGAGGCGCGGGGATTCACTTCGATAACGAACACCCGGTTGCGCTGAATGGCGAACTGCACATTCATCAGCCCTACGACCTTGAGAGCACGCGCCAATTGAAACGTATATTCGCGGACGGTGTTGAGCAGGTGGCGGGGAATGTCCACTGCGGGCAGCACACAGGAAGAATCGCCGGAGTGGATGCCGGCCTCTTCGATGTGCTGCATGATGCCGCCGATGACCACGTCTTCGCCGTCGGAGAGGGCATCCACATCGATTTCGGTGGCCGACTCGAGGAAGTGATCGATGAGCACCGGGCGCTCCTGGGAGTACTCGACCGCCTCCTTCATATAGTGAATGACCGACTCATCGTCATAGGCGATGACCATAGCGCGCCCGCCCAGCACGTACGAAGGCCGCACCAGCACGGGATAGCGGATGCGGTTGGCGTTGGCAACGGCTTCTTCGACGCTGGCGGCGGTGGCGCCGCGAGGTTGCGGGATCGAAAGCTCCTCCAGCAGCTTGCCGAAACGCTTGCGGTCTTCGGCGAGATCGATGCTCTCCGGCGAGGTTCCGATGATGGGCACGCCCGCGGCCTTCAGCGGAAGCGCAAGGTTCAGAGGTGTCTGGCCACCGAACTGGACGATCACGCCGATGGGAGCGCCGCCTGCCGCCTCGTGCTCGTACACCGCCATCACGTCTTCGTAGGTCAGCGGCTCGAAGTAGAGACGGTCGCTGGTGTCGTAGTCGGTGGAGACGGTCTCGGGATTGCAGTTGATCATGATCGTCTCATAACCGTCGTCGCGCA
This sequence comes from uncultured Acidobacteriaceae bacterium, assembly GCA_963791975.1. Classification (GTDB taxonomy): domain Bacteria; phylum Acidobacteriota; class Terriglobia; order Terriglobales; family Acidobacteriaceae; genus Bog-257. The sequence goes on from CAWBUJ010000003.1 coordinate 1,485,288, forward strand.
GCGCAAAGGCGGCATGGCAGCAGCAGTAGTCGAACTCAATGCCCTGCCCGATGCGGTTGGGCCCGCTCCCCAGGATGATGACCTTCTTGCGCCCGGTGGGCGTCGCCTCGTCCTCTTCTTCGTAGGTCGAGTACATGTACGGGGTGTAGCTCTCGAATTCGGCGGCGCAGGTGTCCACCCGCTTGTAGACGGGCTGGATGCCGTGCTGGGTGCGAAGCTGATGCACTCGCTCCGCCGAACCTTTGTCGCCGTTGAACCAGGCCGAGGCCAGGCGCGCGTCGGAGAAGCCCATGCGCTTGAGATCGAATAGGCGTGCTGCATCCACTTCGCCCTCGCCCAGCTTCACCTGCACGTCGGAGATTTCCTTGAGCTGGTGCAGGAACCAGGGATCGATGTTGGTCATCTTCGCGATTTCGCGCACTGACATGCCTTGCGACAGCGCGTAGCGGATATACGCCAGGCGCTCGGGATGAGGGGTCACGAGGCGCTTGGTAAGAATTCGCGGCTCGATGTCGTCGGCGTTCACCCGCTTGCCGGTCTCCAGCGAGCGCACGCCTTTGAGCAAGGCCTGCTTGAAGGTGCGGCCGATGGACATGGCCTCGCCGACCGACTTCATCTGCGGGCCGAGCGACTCGTCGGCGTTGGGGAACTTCTCGAATTGCCACTTGGGGATTTTGACCACAACGTAATCGAGCGTCGGCTCGAAGCAGGCGGGCGTTTTGCGCGTGATGTCGTTGGTAATCTCGTCGAGGGTGTAGCCGACTGCCAGCTTGGCCGCGATTTTCGCAATGGGGAAGCCGGTCGCCTTGGAGGCCAGCGCCGAGGAGCGCGAGACGCGCGGGTTCATCTCGATGACCACCATGCGGCCGTTGTGAGGATCGATGGCGAACTGGATGTTCGACCCGCCGGTCTCCACTCCGATTTCGCGAATGACGGCGATGGCCGCGTCACGCATGTGTTGATACTCGCGGTCAGAGAGCGTCTGCGCGGGCGCGACCGTGATGGAGTCGCCGGTGTGCACGCCCATCGGGTCGAAGTTTTCGATGGAGCAGATGACGATGACGTTGTCGGCCAGGTCGCGCATCAGCTCCAGCTCGTACTCCTTCCAGCCAAGCACCGACTCTTCCAGCAGCACTTCGTGCACCGGCGAAAGATCGAGGCCGCGCGCCAGCAGCTCGAGCAGCTCTTCGCGGTTGTAAGCGATGCCGCCGCCGGTGCCGCCGAGTGTGAACGACGGCCGCAGGATGACCGGGAACCCGATCTTGCTGCTGAAGTCGATGCCGTCCTTGAGATTGTTGACCAGCGAGGATTTCGGCACATCGAGGCCGATGGCGGTCATCGCGTCCTTGAACAGCAGACGGTCTTCGGCTTTCTTGATGGCGCCGAGTTGCGCGCCGATGAGCTGCACGCCGTACTTCTCGAGTACGCCGCCATCCGCAAGTTCGACTGCGAGGTTCAGCGCGGTCTGCCCGCCGACCGTGGGCAGCAGAGCGAAGATGCCGGGCGTGCCGCTGGCCGCCAGCATCTCGGCTTCGACCCGGATGATCTCTTCCAGATAGGCGCGGGTGAGCGGCTCGATGTAGGTGCGGTCGGCCATCTCGGGATCGGTCATGATGGTCGCCGGGTTGGAGTTGGCCAGCACCACCTCGTAGCCTTCCGACCTGAGCGCCTTGCAGGCCTGCGCGCCCGAGTAGTCGAACTCGGCCGACTGGCCAATGACGATCGGCCCGGAGCCGATGATGAGCACTTTCGCGATGTCGTTGCGGCGTGGCATGGGTCAGCTTTTGCTTGATACTTCCTTTTGCTGAAGGGGCGCGCCTTTAGGCGCGACGCGAGACTGCGTATTTTGAAGGGGCGCGGCTTTAGCCGCGCCGTTGGCAGTCCCTCGGCCAGTGGGCTTTAGCCACTGAGGGACTTCGTCTTTCTCGGTACCGAGGAAGGCCGAGCAGTAGGGATAATCTTCTGCGCTTTCCACCAGCTTCCGCCCGACAGGATTCCGGTAGATGTAATCAACATGAATGCGATAGTCCCGGGCATCCCGGATTCGATGATCAGAGAATCCGGTCTGCCAAATCTCCATTGATGATTCCAGTTCTTTCTTCGCTCGAAATGAAAATCCGCCTTTGATGAATTGAACCGCACGTTCGAGACTGACGGACGGCGTGATCAGAATATGAAAGTGCTCGGGCATCAAGACAAATTCATGAAGTAAGTAAGCACGGCCGCGATAGGAGTGCAGAGTCTCGAGGAACAGCTCAGCCCATCGCGGGTTCCGAAACAGCTCGCGCCTCTCCCAAGTCTGGGAGGTGACAAAGTAGGTGTGCCCAGCACTTGTCTGTTGTCGAGCCGGTCTCATGTTCGAGTTCCCTCAGGGGCCAAAGCCCAATTCTCTCAATTCACTTTACGGCGCGCCTGAAGGCGCGCCCCTTCAAATGCGGCTTTCTTACCTGCCTGCTCCCGCCCCTTCCGCCACTCCTTGCGCTGTATCGACTGATTCCGATTAAGTATCGTGTAACCTTCTCGCTCGGTCGAAAGAATAGCCCAGTGCTCAAGAAACACCCTGCCGATTCTGTCATTTAGCAATCCGTCGTTGACTTCGGCTCCGAAAAACCAGCCCTCCTCGTCAACTTGAAGTCTCTGCAGCCGCACAGAACCGCTATCACATTTCCGGCTTAGAAGAGTTGCGATTCGAAGGGTTGGGTCTCGGTGCATTCCTTTTACGACTGACCTCAACTTCTCCTGGATAGATATAGAAGCATCCGAGAGGTCATTCGTGTGTCGAATCTGCCTGTTCGCACCGCTGAGATATTTATACAGCCGAATATCCAGTCTTTCTGCTTCTCCCACGTATGCAGATGGCCGACCGCCATCATCACCACTAAACAGCCACCTATAGATCCCCGGCTCGTTTACGTGCGCAGATTTTTTCCCCGCTGTCACCCATTCAGAAATCTGGCCACCGCAAAGCAGATCTTTCCAAGTCAATTGCAGTTGGGATAGTCGTAGGCTCATCCCTTCCACTCCTCCATCATCTTCACAAAGTCCTTGAACAGGTAATGCGAGTCGTGCGGGCCGGGCGCGGCCTCGGGATGGTACTGCACGCTGAACAGCGGCAGGGAGCGGTGACGCAGGCCCTCGAGCGTGTTGTCGTTCAGGTCGATGTGGGTCAGATCCACTTCGCTCTGCTTCAGCGAATCGGGATCGACAGCGAAGTTATGGTTATGCGCGGTGATCTCCACTTTGCCAGTCGCCATCTGCTTCACCGGATGATTGCCGCCATGATGCCCGAACTTGAGTTTGTAGGTCTTGCCGCCTAGCGCGAGCCCGATCAACTGATGTCCGAGACAGATGCCGAAGACCGGCACGCGGCCCATCAGGCTGCGAATGCTGTCCTGCGCATAGGTTACGGGCTCGGGATCGCCGGGGCCGTTCGACAGGAACACGCCATCGGGTTTGAGGGCCAGCACATCGTCAGCGCTGGTCATGGCGGGAACCACGGTCACGCGACAGCACTCGCCCACCAATCGCCGCAGGATGTTGTGCTTGATGCCGTAATCGTAGGCGACCACATGATGCTTCGGCTCAACATTTTTTACGCCGACGACTTCGGTCGGCTCGTGCGAGCGCACACCTTCATTCCACTCGTACACATGGCGGGTGCTTACTTCTTTCGCCAGGTCGGTGCCGTCCATTTTGGGGATGGAGCGCGCCTTGGCGACCAGCTTGTCGGTGTCGAACTCCAGCGTCGAGATAACGCCGCGCATGACGCCGTGGGTGCGCAGGTGCCGCACCAGGGCGCGAGTGTCGATCTCGCCCAGCACCGGGATCTTGTAGCGCTCCAGATACTCCTCAGCAACCTCCTGGGAGCGCCAGTTGGAGCTGACCCGCGAGAACTCGCGCACGATCAGCCCTTCGATGTAGGGGCGCGTGGCTTCGTTATCGTCGGAGTTGGTGCCGTAGTTGCCGATTTCCGGATTGGTGAGAACTACGATCTGCCCGGCGTAGGAGGGATCGGTGAAGATTTCCTGATAGCCGGTGATGGAGGTGTTAAAAACAACTTCCCCGTAGCATTCGCCTTTCGCGCCGTAGCCTTTGCCGCGGAAGATCCGTCCATCTTCCAGCGCAAGGATTGCCTGCATTGCATCTCCGGGGTTGGGATTTTATCGATTTTAGCAGGGATTGCGTCGCAACATAAGAGGTGGGATTGTGGAATTTGCGGGCGCACCGGTTTCGGTGCATGCTTGCGATGTTACAACTTGCAACCAGACCAGCAATTTTGCGTGATTGGAGAGTCAGTTGCCCGGTTACCGGCTAACACCCAACAGAGCCGCCCAAACCGGGGATTTGCGAGCCTGGCATCAGTCGCAGCGTGTAATTTATGCATCTAACTGTCCGAGTTTCACGCCCTGCAAGATATCTCCGCTATAATCGGCAACTTGGCGTTCCCAATTTCTCCAGGAGTTTGTGAATGCAAGCAGGCAAAAAACCTCGGGTTCTCGTTGTGGACGACGAACACATCATCGCCGACACCCTGGCCAAGATTCTCGACCTGAACGGTTACGAGGCGACGGCTGCTTACACGGGAACATCGGCAGTAGCAGATGCCAAGGCGTTGCAGCCAGACCTCGTCATCAGCGATGTCATCATGCCCGACATGAACGGCATCGAAGCGGCCATTCAGATTCGTCAATTCCTGCCGAGCTGTAAAATTCTGCTCTTTTCAGGACAGGCGGCCACCGCCGACCTGCTGGAGAGCGCCCGGCGGCAAGGCCACGAGTTTGAAATCCTGGCCAAGCCCATCCATCCCGCCGACCTGCTGGCGAAGTTGAAGGGATAGTTCATCCGTTCATTGGGTTGGTGAAGGTAATTCCAACTGGACGTTAACCAGGCGCGCCTGCCCGTCCACTCGTACTCTGTGCAAGCGGCCGATGGTTGCGAGGTCCGCCTGCTCCAAAGACGCCTTTGCCTTGTTTACATCTTGGTAGTTTGGTACATTGGTACAAATGACCGCATCTCAGGACCGTCACCTCATCGTCGAGCGGGTCCAGACCGGGGTCCGCATAGAGAAGCGGCTGCTCAAAGTCCTGAAGGGACTGGCCGAACTGAAGGACCTCACGCTCGGCGACCTGCTGGAAGGGATCGTGCTGCATGCCTTCGAAGGCAAGGCGCCCTTCTCTCCCCAGACCCTGAAGGAGATCGAACAGCTTCGCAAGCTCTACGGCCTCACTCTCAAGGCCACCGACAGCCATAAGCTCGAGGAGCACCAGCGATGAAATCCAACCTGCTGATCTTTGCCATAACCGCCTTGATTCCCCTGCTCACGTCCATGTGCAGTCATGCGCAGGAACCAGCGCCGGCGCAGCTGCACACCCGCAACGAATTCAGCTTCACGGTGGATGCGCCCTTCGAGCAGGTGGTGCCGCTGTTCGGCGCGAATGAAGAGCGTAAGTGGGCGCACGACTGGAACCCGCAATTCGTTTATCCCAATCCAGCCCGCGACCAGCCGGGCATGGTATTCACAGTGGCGCACGGGCACTACTCGAGTGTGTGGATCAACACGGCGCTCGATCTTGCTGCCGGACATATTCAGTATGCTTACGTTCTGAATGACGCCATGGCGACGCTGATCGATATTCACGCCATTCGGCAAGGTCCGCAGAAGACCGGAGTGACAGTTGTCTACGAACGCACCGCGCTGATTCCCGAGGCGAACGAACATGTGCAACATTTCGCCAAGGGAGATGAAAACGCCGGCAAGGAGTGGGGTGAGGAGATGAATGCGTACTTCGCAAAGGTAGCGAAGTCCTCGAAGTAGCCGCGTCGGAACGACCGCGGATTGCGGAATAAATTTGCGATTGCGAGGAGTGAGCGCCGTAGGCGCGAAAGAGCTTAGAGCATTTCCAGAGAAGGTGTAGACCGATTTCCCTCAGGGGCTAAAGCCCGGCGTCGTGAATGCGACTTACGGCATGGCTGAAGCCGTGCCCTTTCAAAGCGAGAGCTGGACCACATCAACTGTGAAACCGCCATAGCCCAGCGCTTCAGCGCTGGTGGGCGCTAGAAAACACCGCGTCCCCTCGGACGGCGCCCAAAAGCAGGTCCCTCCACTGGACTGAAGTCCTCGGTCGGGATGACACTTCGGCATGGGAGCAGCCCTTGCGGAAGGCGAAGAGCGAATCGTCGCCTTTCTATAGCTCCCGCCGTCCCTCCATGGCTTTCTGCATGGTGACCTCGTCGGCGTATTCGATGTCGCTGCCGACGGGAACGCCGGTCGCGATCCGCGTCACCTTAACCGGCAAAGACCGAAACAGGTTGGACAGGTAGGTCGCGGTGGCCTCGCCTTCGACCGTGGGATTGGTGGCGATGATGAGTTCGTCGACGCTGGCCGCTTCGACCCGCCGCGCCAGGTTGGCAATGCGCAACTGGTCCGGGCCAACGCCGTGCAGCGGCGACAGTGCACCGTGCAGCACATGATAGACGCCGTTGTAGTGGCGCGTCTTTTCGATGGCGGCGATGTTGGTTGGCTCCTCAACCACGCACACCAAGCGCTGGTTGCGCGTAGCGCTGGTGCAGTAGACACAGGGGTCAACGTCGGTGATGTTATTGCAGACGGAGCACAGCCGCAGCGTGGCCTTGACCTCGCGGATGGCGCCGGCCAGCAGCTCGGCGTCTTCGTCGCTGGCGCGCAGGATGTGAAAGGCAAGGCGCTGCGCGCTCTTGCTGCCCACGCCGGGCAGCTTCTTCAGTTCTTCAATGAGTCGAGCCATGGGCTCGGCGAATCTTGCCATGTGACCTCAGGGGCTAAAGCCCCCACAAGAAATTGGTGGCGCCATAGACGCGCACCTGAAGGTGCGCTCTACCCGAACATCCATGGGCCATAGACGCGCACCTGAAGGTGCACTCTACCCGAACATCCATGCACCATAGACGCGCACCTGAAGGTGCGCTCTACCCGAACATCCATGCACCGGGCGGTCCTCTCTGCCCGAGTCCGTCCCACTGACCGGCGAAGGGGCGGGCTTCTGGGGCTCTTACATGCCGGGCAGGCCCATGCCGCCGAGCATCCCGCCGAGGCTGGACTTCAGCGCCTCGTCCACCTTGCGCGAGGCCTCGTTGACGGCGGCGATCACCAGGTCCTGAAGCATTTCGATATCGCCAGACTTGACCACCTCGGGCTCGATGACGACGCTCAGCAGTTGTTTCTGGCCGCTCATGCGCACGGTGACGCTGCCGCCGCCCGACGACGCTTCGATAGTGATCTGCTGCATCTTCTCTTGCAGCTTTTCCGCCTGCTGGCGCGCCTGCGCCAGCATTTCCTGCAAATTGAATCCACCCATTCGTTACCTCAGGGGCTAAAGCCCCTCGACAAATAAGACGGCATGACGCGGGCCTAAAGGCCCGCTCTACCACCTCTGGTGACCTGCGGGCTCGATTATCGCAAGGCAGCCGCGCTTGCTCACCGCAACATTCCCGCGTTGAGCGGTTGAGCGAACTGCAACGGTACAGCCACGCCTCAGCCGCGGTCCTTCTGGTCAATCACGGTGCGAATTTCGGCGCCAAACTTTTCCTGCATACGCTGCACCACGGGATCGGACATGGCGCGGCTGCGCGCGCCTGCGCCGTTTGCCGGACGCGGCGCCGGCGGCTTGGCCGCTTGTGGCGTTCCGCCGCTCACCATCTTGAACTTCAGCGGTCTGCCTGCGGCCTTATGCAGCGCAGCCAGAATGACGCGCTTCGGTTCCACGCCCAGCGCAACGTCAATCAGCACCTGCGAGATACTGACCTTCACCGACAGCTCCCAGCCGTTCAGCGACCACTCGCCTTCCTCCAGGTTGTGCGCCAACATCTCATGTCCCGCCTCTTCCAGTGCCGCCAGCACGGCATTGCGCAACGCTTCCGGAGAGATTTCACCCTCAGGTTGTGGTTCGGGGTCAGGCGGCTCCAGTGCTACCGCGATTGCCGATCCTGCCTCCATCGATAGCGATGCAGGCGCTGGATTGACAGCAACAGCCTGCGGCCCTATGGCCGCAGTTGCCTCGGCCTTCGGTCCGCTCTTGCGGTTGCGGTCGGCTTCAAACGGAGAAGGTTTGCCAAAGGGCGAAGCCACCGGCCCAGACGTTGTTGCAGTTCTTTCCTCGGTTGAAGACTGCTTAACCGCGGTTGGTCGCAAGGTCGCGGCAATTGCCGGGCGTGACGGTCCACTGCCCGCGCGCGACTGCGTTCCCGCGGACAGCGGACTTCCCTGCCTCGCCGCTCAGCAACTCCTCCAGCGGCAGCAGACGCTGCGCGTGTACCAGCTTCAGCAGACCAAGCTCCAGATGGAAGCGTTGCTCCTGCTTGTAGCCCAGATCGCTGTGGGTGCGCAGCATGATCTGCATGAAGCGGGCGAGGTCCTCCTCGCTGAAGCGCTCGGCCACGCGTGCAACGCGAGCACGCTCGTCGGACGAAATCTGCAACACCTGCGAATCGCTACCCGCAACTTTGGCCACCATGGCGTTGCGCAGGAAGCGCAGCATCTGGCGGGCGAAATGTTGCGCGCTCTGGCCTTCCACCAGAAGGCGATCGACCATGCGCAGTACGTCCTCGCTGGAGTTGCGCGCGACCGCGTCCATCACGTCTTCCAGTACTTCTGAAGGAACAGACCCTACAAGTCCACGAACGATGTCTGGGCTCAGCGTGGTTCCGCAGGAAGCGATGGCCTGGTCCATAATGCTGAGCGCGTCGCGCATGGAGCCGTCGCCGGCTTCGGCCAGCATGGCCAGCGCGTTGTCGTCGGCCTCGATTCCTTCCTGCCTGGCAATGTCGCGAAGCTGCTGCACGATGTCATCGAAGCGCACCGCATGAAAGCTGAAGTGCTGGCAGCGCGAGCGGATGGTCTGAGGGATGTCCTCGGGCTGCGTGGTGGCCATCATGAAAACGATGTGGCTGGGCGGCTCTTCCAGCGTCTTGAGCAGCGCGTTGAAGGCGGCGTCAGTGATCTGGTGCGCCTCGTCGAGGATGTAGATTTTGAAGCGGTCGCGCGCCGGACGATAGCGCGCGGCCTCGCGCAACTCGCGGATCTCGTCGATGCCGCGGTTGGTGGCGGCATCAATCTCGATGACGTCCACCGCATTGCCGGCGCGGATCTCGCGGCAGGAGTCGCATACGCCGCAGGGTTCGGGCACGGGATGGTCCTGCGACTGGCAATTCAGCGCCATCGCGAGAATGCGCGCGATGGTTGTCTTGCCGATGCCGCGATGCCCGCTGAAGATGTAGCCGTGCGCGATCCGGCTGCGCTCGATGGCGTTCTTCAGGGTGCGAGTGACGTGCTCCTGCCCGATGACATCGGAGAATTTCTGTGGCCGGTATTTGCGCGCGAGGACCTGATAACTCATGGAAGGAGAATTCGATTATACCGGGGGAAGGGGCGCACCTTCAGGTGCGCCGCGCAAGTCCTTTATTCTTGTCATTCCGAGTGGGCTTCAGCCCGCGAGGAATCTGCTGTTCCGAATTTTTCGGCAGCCCCTTCAGCCACCATGGACCCGCTTTCCCGCCTGCAAATGCGGGTTCCCTCAGTGGCTGAAGCCGAGCGTCAAGGTGCGCGATCGGCGCGGCTAAAGCCACGCCCCTTCAAGCAGAAGGTGAACAGATTGAAGCATAATAAAGCGACATTGTGGGGTATTGAGAATGCAAAGCCTGATCGTCATGCAAGAGCTCGTCGACCGTCTGCCTGCGCGTTTGCAGGCCCTTCCATCCGACAAAGTGGAACATAAGCCTGCGCCTGACGCCTGGTCGCCGAAAGAAGAGCTGGGGCATCTGCTGGACTCGGCCGCCAACAATCATCAGCGGATAGTCCGCACTCAACTGGAAGAACGTCCCGCCATGCCCGGATACGACGGCGACGCTTGGGTGGCGCTGCACCAGTATCAGAGGCGCGATTGGCAGTCGCTGATCGACCGCTGGGCGGCGCTGAACCGCCAGCTTCTGGCCGCCGCCGAAGCCGTGCCCGATTCAGCCTGGTCGCGCACCTGCACCATCGCGGACTCAGGCCCGCTGACGCTGCAGTTTGTCTTCGAAGATTACATCGATCACATGCTGCAGCACCTGCGGCATATGGGCGTCGACGTGAGCGACTTTGCGATGCAGGCCAGCAGCGCGAAGTAGGCCGCCCTCCCACTTCACCCGGCGACACGCCTGGGGCTTTATACCACGGGCGCCGTTTTCGCGGTGCTCAAGCGGCAGGCCTTGGCCCCTGTCCGATCGAGTTTCAACAAATCTAAAGCAGGTTTGATAAGCAACCCGACCGCCTGGCTGGAAGGGCAGGCGCTCCCGCCGTCCTGCCGGTGAGCGTATTTGCGCTTGGAATCGACAATGCCGTCACATTAACCAAATCGTGATGATTTTGTAACCAGATTGCAACGGTGGATTGAGAAGATCGATTGCAAACCATGAGCCGCAGGGGCGGCCGGCTCCAACCCAAAAGTTCGAAGGAGATTTCTCTATGACAGCTAACATGCTGGGAAACCGTGCCCGCTTGCGCACACTCGCGCGGCAGTTGGCGATGGTTTCGGTAACTATTCTGGCCGGCGCTGTTGCCGGAACGGCGCAAACCTATTTCCAGCCCGGCAACCTGGTGGTAAGCCGGAGCGTGTATGACAACAACCCCAATAACGTCCAGATTGGCGAGACGCTGCCGCCAAACTGCCAAGCCACGCAAGCGGGTTGCGCCGGGACCGCCACCAACGACGGCACCTACCCTACGGTCTGGAACAACGACATTGTCGATGGCAGCTTCGGCATCACCTCGAAGATCGTCCTCGACCAGTTCACGCCGGGCGGCTCGCTGGTGAACTCGCTGGAAGTTCCGCACAGCTCGCTGATAGGCGTAGCGCTCAAGGGAGACCAACTGGTCACCAGCTTTTCCTCCAAATCCGAACTGGCTCTCAACCTCTCGACCGACGGCCAATACCTGACCTTTATGGGTTACGTTGACGCGATTGACGACCTCGACGTGTCGAACTCCAATACGCCGCTAATCGTTGATCCGACCAATCCCGTGGGGAGGAGTTTCTACCGTGCGGTAGCGCTCGTGGATGTCAACGGCAAGCTGAACTTCACGAAAACCCAGGCCTACAGCGGAAACAATGGACGCGCTGCCATCCTTAACAACTCGAATGGCGCGAACTTTTTCTACACCGCGGGTAATGCCGGCAATGGCGGCAACCCGCAGCCGGACGGCGTCATTATCGGCGCAGGAGCGCAGATTCTCACACCTGACGGCAGACCTGAGGTAGCGCAGCTTCCCGGGCTTCCTACCCCGGTAGCCAGCTTCAACATCACGCAACTCGGAGACAAGCAGGACAAAATCGGCAAAGACACTAACTTTCGTGGCCTGACGATCTTCGATAACGTTCTGTATTACAGCAAGGGCAGCGGCGGGAACGGGGTCAACACGGTCTACTGGGTCGATCCCACGCTGGCCGTATGTAACGACTCTAATGGCATCGGGCTACCCCCGGCGGGCGCGAGTCTGCCAACGGCGCCGCTCGACTATGACCCGACCCTGCTGCAGACTAAGGGTCTCGATCCCAACAATATGTGCGTGCTGAAGGGCTTCCCGACTGCTCTGAAGTCGAAGACTGCCTTTCCCTTCGGCATCTGGTTTGCAAACGCCAACACCGTGTATGTTGCGGATGAAGGCAACGGTGACAACACCTATTCCAACGGCCTGTACACGGTCGCCGCGGCCCAAACCACAGCCGGCCTACAGAAGTGGACCTTCGATTCGGGCACGGGCCAGTGGAACCTGGCGTACGTTTTGCAGAACGGATTGCAGCTTGGAGTTCCCTACACGGTCGATGGCTACCCGACAGGAAACAACCCGGCGACCGGACTCCCGTGGTCTCCCGGAACCGATGGCCTGCGCAACATCACCGGCGTCGTAAACGGCGACGGTACCGCGACCATCTATGCCATAACTTCCACGGTGAGCGGCAATGGCGACCAGGGCGCTGACCCGAATAAACTGGTCGTAATCACGGACACCCTCAGCGCGAAGTCTCTGCCGGACGGCGAAGGATTCGCAACCTTTGACGCCGCCGGTTTCGGCGAAGTTCTGCGCGGAGTGTCCTTCACTCCCGCAGTTTCTGACGCGCGGTAAGAGCGTCGTAGCGTCAGCACGGTGCTGGACATGAAAACAATGGCGAAACGTCTCACGACGTTTCGCCATTGTTGCAGTTTGGATGTCAGCCAACTCGACTGTCAGGGCGTCGGCCAATCTTGCAACTCGGCAATGCGCCGGCGCAGATATCGCCTTTCGACAGCGTTGGTGGTCAGGGAAAGCGCGCGATCATAGGCTTCAAGGGAGCGACTGCGATTGCCGATGCGACGCAGCAGGTCGGCGCGGGCCGCGTGGTAAAGATGATAGGACTCGAGCTCTCCGGACGACCCGAGTTGATCGATCAGCGCCAGCCCTCTTTCGATTCCTTCGCTCATCGCAACTGCGACAGCGCGATTCAGGGCCACCACGGGAGAAGCATTCCAGCGCAATAGCTCCTGATAGAGGGCTGCGATCTGGCGCCAATCGGTTTGTTCGGCGGCCCGGGCTTCGGCGTGCACTGCCGCGATGGCAGCTTGTAACTGATACGGCCCAATCCTGCCGATGCGCAAGGCGCGTTCGATGAGGGTCAGGCCATCGTCGATCTGATTGCGGTGCCAGAGCGACCGGTCCTGCTCTTCCAGCGGCACCAGTTCTCCGGCGGAGTTCACCCGGGCATCGCGCCGGGAATCGTGCAGCAGCATGAGCGCCAGCAAGCCGATGTCTTCGGGCTGGTTGGGCATCAGGTCGCAAAGCGTCCGGGCCAGCCGAATTGCCTCCGCGCACAGCTCTCGCCGGATGAGTGCGTCACCTGCGGTGGCGGTGTAGCCTTCGTTGAAGATGAGATAGATGACGGTTTGCACCGAGGCCAGGCGCTCCGGCAAGGCATGTCCCTCTGGAACCTCGTAGGGGATTCGCGCATCCTGGATTTTGCGCTTGGCGCGGACCAGCCGTTGCGCGAGCGTCGGCTCGGGCACCAGGAATGCCCGGGCAATCTCAAGCGTGGTGAGCCCGCCGAGAGTTCGCAAGGTAAGCGCCACCTGCGCTTCCAGGTTCAACGCCGGGTGACAGCAGGTGAAGATGAGGCGCAATCGATCGTCGGGGAAGTCCATGCCGGCATCTCCGATCAGGTCTTCCTGCGAAGTTGAGGTTTCGGTTTCGTAGAGTATCTGGTCTTGCTTGTCGCGCCGGGTGCGCTCGCGACGCGCGTAATCGATAAGTTTCCGCCGTGCCGCCGCAGTGATCCAGGCTGCCGGATTGTCTGGAATGCCGTTGACCCAGTGAACCAGCGCGGCCGCTAATGCGTCCTGCAAGGCTTCTTCGGCAAGGTCGAAAGATCCTGAAACGCGGATCAAGCCGGCGATGATCTTCCCCGATTCGCGGCGGAAGATGCTATCGACCGTGCTGCGAAGCTCGTCCATCTAGGCCTGCGCGTACTCCGAGGGCTTCGACTCCGGCGCGGGCTTGCGAATCTCGTGAATAGGACGAACCTCGACGCTTCCAGAGGCTCCTCCGCACGCACTGGGAATCCTGGCCGCCCACTCGAGGGCCTCGTCCAGGTCCTTGCAGTTCAGGATGTAATAGCCGGCGAGCTGCTCCTTGGTTTCGGCGAAAGGGCCATCGGTCACGACGACCTTGCCATCCTGCATGCGCACGGTGGTCGCCGTCGAGGTCGGCTCGAGCGGGTCCGCACCGCACAGGATGCCCCGCCGGGTGGTCTCATCCATCACCGCCCAGTGCGCGGCCGAGACCACCTTCATTTCTTCCGGACTGCGTGTTTCGGTTTCTTGGGTATAGATCAACATCATGTAACGCATAGTTGTTCCTCGTAATCGAATTTGTGGTCCCACTCCGCCGGAGCGCGTTGTCTTCGGCGGAGGCAGAACCAGTTTGTAAATTCAGCCACAGCACGCGAGGGGATTCAACCGCGCCTACGAGAAGGTCATGATAGGCCGCACTTCGATCGATCCGTAACGCGCACCGGGAATCTTCGCAGCAATGGCGACCGCCTCATCAAGGCCGCCCGCGTCGACCAGGTAATAGCCGCCCAGTTGTTCCTTGGTTTCGGCGAAGGGGCCATCGGTGCTCGTCTGCTTACCGTCGCGCACGCGCACAGTACGGGCGGTGCTGGTCGGCTGAAGCGCGTTTCCACCCTTGATGGCACTGGCGAACTGCGCCCCGAATGCCTTGTACGCGTCGACCTCGGCTTGCACCGCAGCCTCGCTCCTGGTCGCCCATTGGCCGTCTCCGTAAATCAACAAAAGGTATTGCATTGGTTTTCATCCTCCTGCCTGTACGACGTGTGACCAAATCGAAATCGACAGCGGGCACAATTTTTATTTAATGGCGAGCCGATCAGACTTGTGGTGGCAGACCCCGCACCGCCACCAAAGTGAGATCATCGCACAGATTGCCGGGACTGAACGCGCGTACATCATCCAGACAGCCTTGAAGCAGACATGATACCGGCAACTTGATTCGCCCCTTCACTGCAGTCAACAAACGCTCTTCTCCGAATTCCTCATCGTCGTCGTTCCTTGCCTCGGTGACACCGTCCGTATATAGCAGAAGCGTGTCGCCAGGGCTAAATGGGACCTCGACGACCGAGGCCCGCAATCCGCTAAACAGGCCAACTACGGTGGAAGTCGGCTTAAGAGTTAGAATTTCGCCTCCGCGAACCAGCAGAGGAGCGGGATGACCGCAGTTTGCATACTTCAGAGTCTCGGAGCGGCCATCGTACTCGGCCAGGAACAGCGATGCATACATCGTTTCCGGGGTGCTTTCGAGCACAATCCGATTGGCAAGCGCCAGTGACGATTCCAGATCGTCGACTCCCATCAGCTCCATGGTTCGCAAACTGCCTTGCACGGTGGCTCGCACCATGGCGGAGGCCACACCTTTACCGGACACATCGCCGACGGCCAGTCCGAGCCGATGGGGGCCGCGGTCGAAGAAATCGTAAAAGTCCCCGCCCGCCTGGCGGGCCTCAATGCAAACGCCGGCATAGTCGACGCCCGCCAGAGAGGGCAGGTTTCGCGGGAAGAGGCTGGCGCTGACCTTTTTGGTGTCCTCGAGGTCCCGAATCGCCTGCCACCCGGCAGCCAACAGTTCTGCGCCGGCGGACGGTTGACCTGGGACGTTTGCCCATTGGCTCAGCAGCTCCCCTCTCTGGAGCATCTCGGGCATTTCGAAAACAATCCATTCAGGTTTCGATAGCGGAACGGGCTGTGCTGCTGGCATGACTTGGCCTCCGGCTCTTGTCGCACGTTTCTAAGCTACTTGCGTGCTTACGTTAGTACGACGACCGGGACCGCCGGGATTCGACACCCACGAGAATGTCTCGCCAAAAAAAAAGGGCGCCCCCGCAGGAGCACCATTCAAAACTATCGTCTTCCCCGAACTTTTGCCCGGGGAGCCGGCTACGGGTGTTTGTCCCTCCTCTAAGGCGGTGCTAGAGGTTCCTCCGGTCGGGTTTCATCATTCCGTCGCGTTCCAGGGAACGCTGTATGCTGTCCCACACCCGTGGGTTGGGGTCTTCCATGGGCACGAGCAGCTTGGCGCACTCCGCGATGTAGCGCAAATCGGCCACCAAGTCGGAACAGACCGGGCAGGTCGCCAAGTGCTGCTGCTCCTCCTCGCTACCGCCTCCGTCAATAATGTACGGCAGTACCTTTTGAAACTCTACGCATGTCATGGTTCTCTCTCCGGGAAACACGGCGCGACCCGCTTGCTTAACAGGCCTTTCGCCGAAACTCCCAGCATCCGCTCGCCCCACAAACGACGCCAGACATTTGTGAATTCTCCCGGATACTCTCCCTCTTCTCTTTTATCGCCTTGCTGCTCTCTCTGCCTTGCTAAGTTTGAGGAGTTCGCGCAGCTTCATCCTGGCTTTGTGCAGCTGCGATTTGCTGTTTCCGATGGAACAGCCCATCATTTCGGCAATCTCATTGTGTTCGTAGCCCTCCACATCATGCAATACAAATATGATGCGGTACCCCGGAGGCAAACTCTCGATGGAGCGCTGCAGGTTGACCCGATCGATGGAGCCGGCAAGCACGTTGTCACGTGCCCCCACGTCTCTCCTCGGCCCATCCTCCTGCTGTGGCTCGAGCGTCTCTTCCAGCGACACCTCCGGCAGACCCTTCTTGCGGAGATGCATTAACACAACATTTACCGACAGCCGGTGCAACCAGGTGGAAAATGCCGACTCGCCGCGGAAGGTCGCAATCTTGCGAAACAGTTGCAGGAAGGCTTCTTGTGTAAGGTCCTCCGCTTCTGCGGTGTTGCCCGTCATACGCAAACAGAGCGAATACACCCGCCGTTTGTGAAGGCCATACAAAGCTTCGAAACTTTCTGCATCGCCCTGTTTAGCGCGGTCGATGGCTTCCTGTTCCGAGATGCCGCACGCAAGTATTTTCTTGGCTATCGTCAATAGGTCCGCCCAGGTACTGCCATCCTATGATGCGGATGGCCGGAAGACTCGTTGCCTTGGCCCAGAATCAGTGCAAAATCTAACGGGTGGAGAGAGGACGTTTTGCCGCCCAGTCCGGCCACCAAGTCAACTCCACCGAGGTTGTAAAGTCGGTCTGGCGGGTCGGAGCCAGCACCGGCTCCAGCCAGGATTCATACTGTGCGAAGGCCTTCAACTGGAGATCCTTACGAACTCTCAGCATCGCGGAAACGGTGGCATCCCATTGCGTGCTTCCACGCGGAATGAAATCCTTGGCAATCTTGGCGTAACGAAAACTGGCCTGGATGCTGTTCTGAGGATTGATGGTATAGGTGCTCCAGGCCTGGTAGCCCTTTCCCTCACGGCCGATCCAGCTTCCCATCAGATAGCCGTCGTTCAGATACAAGTCGTGATAGACAGTTTCGTAGTATAGAAATCGGCCGCCCTGTTGAGTCGCGCCCGGCGGATCCGTATACGCCGCCTCAGCCCGAAAATCAAGCTTGGGGAACCTGGGGAAGTGCGACAGGTAAATTCCGGGATTGATTCCCGCGCGAGCGCGAGGCAGCGGCGAAACGTTGTCGTGCACGATCGACCCGCTGTAAAGCGTTAACCAGCGTTGCAAGCCAGGCAGACGCCAGGAGAAATCGAACTGTGCGTGACGGGCGCCGGGATCGTTGCGTGAAAACTTAACATCAACCGGAACGTTGGCGAAGCTGGTGAAGCTATTCCAGAAGGAGCCGAAGGTGAGTGGCACGTGGTTTTGGCCGGCAAATATCACCGTGCGGGAGATTGCAACCTCGAGGTCCGGGAGTGGCTTGCAGCTGAATTTCTGGCCGAACATGTAAGGCCCAGGCGGAAATTGATGTTCGGCGAGGGAACCAAAGAAGCTGTCTGCCTCGATCGGGCCTAAGACCTTCGATACTCCTGGAACGTAAACCGGCGAGGTGGTGTTGAGTTGGGCCATCCAAAGGGGAGTGGCGTTGTTGCTCATCAGGAGCACTCCGCCTTCGCCCGGCCCCCACCACAGGCTCTGCTTGCCGACTGAGAAATCGAATCCCGCGTACTTCATGGCTACATAAGTATCGAGCAGCCGGAAGCGGTCGATGGTCGCAAACGGGATGGGCGGCTGCAGGGGATTTAAGTCCACTTCGGCGATGACGGAGCGCTGCAAAAGGTTATACGCCGGTGCGGATGGGGTGTGCTGATATTCGCCCGATACATAAAATGCGAAACGCCCATCCTGCGCCCGCGCACTAAATCCTGTGACGTTGTTTACCCCTTGCTGGTAGGGCCGGCCCTCATCGTTGATCAGGGTCTGTCCAAAGTGATAGCTGTCGTTGATGGGTTTGCCGGCGATGTCCAAGGTGCGGGTGTAGAGCGTGTCGAGCTGAATCGACTCCACCGCATTTCCCTCGAGGGCCTGAAGTTCTTCGGCGAATTCGGCGTCGAGATATGTTTCCAGCTGCCGCACCTGCGGTGGAAGGTCTCCGTGTCCTTCCACCTTGTCGTGCATCTCGACCATCAAGCGAGCGCACGACATGCGGGTCCAGGGCCTGAGCCCCAAGAACGCGGTGTCGATATATCCGCGGCCGATGAGTTGCTCAAAAGCCGGATAGACCCAGCTATCCAGCGGAACGTAGGTGCTGGCCAGGTTGCTCGGACGAATCGCAGACGTCTGTTCGGCGACGATCTTCAAATCGTCGTCCAGATTCGTGTTGTGCCTCTTTTTGTAGATCTGCCGCCCGATCTGATAGCCCAACAGGCTTCCGACGAAGGCGTCCGACAGGAAATGCTGTTCCGAGGCGGCGCGCGCCAGACTCGTGCCCAGGGCCAACCCGTAAGCGCCGAACTCGGCGTAAACATTGGGATATTCGTGCGCAACGACGGAGGCAAAGGCCCACGTCACGGCGGCATGATCGGAGGGAAAGGAAGACCCTCCGTGGAAGAAAATGTTCTGATAATTGGAAGGCTGGGGGCGGAGACGCCCGGTGCTCGCCTCGATTGCAGAATTCACCCCGAGAGCGTTAAGCATGGCCTCCGTGGCCAGCACTCCGGTCTCGCGCAGATGCTCGTTATGGGTGAGATGCCCCCAGACATAGGCGGCTCCGGTCATGCCCATTGCCGATGCGACTCCGACATCTGACGCCGTCTTCCAGGCGCTGAGATTGCCCAGACGCATGGCATAAGAGCTGTCGGGATCGGTAACCATCAATCCCGTCGTGATGCCGGCTGCGGGCAACAACCACTTGGCATCCCCGGGCTTCAGACGGAAGGGGCTGGTCCAGATGTCCTTCTGGTCCTCCGCCAGATGTATCAGGAATTTCGATTCGTTGGGGTGAGTGACCGGGGCGTAGAACGGGTCCGGCGGCGGGGTGGCCGGGGCGCCGACTCCGGCTTGTGGACCGGACGCCGACGGAGCATCCGGCTGCTGCGCAACCGCGCAAACGCTGAAGCCGGCGACGAGCAGGACGCCGGCAACAAAGACCCATAGCCAACTCCTGGAGAGGTAAAGCTAACGTCTGGAAATCTCCTGCGGTTGAATCATTACGATGCGCTGAGGGGTCGAGTCGTCTCCGTTCTGCGTTAAGCGGACGCTGCGTAATAGCGGCAAATGCGATTCAGCGCAGTCACCACATCTGACACATCCTGTTGCGACATGGCTGGCGAGAGCGGCAATGATAATGTACGCTCGCCTACAAACGCAGCGTTGGGAAAGTCCGAATCCTTGAATCCAAACTTCTGCCGGTAGTAGGGCTGCTGATGCACCGGAACGTAATGGATGCCCGCCCCGATGTTCTCCGCTTCCAGTGCCGCGATGATCTGCTCGCGTCCAACGCGCAGCTGCTCCAACATCAACAGTGGAGTGTAAAGATGATAGGCATGGCGCGACTCCGGTTCGTAGGGCGGCAGCTGCAGTGGAAGGTCCTTCAACTGTTCGTTGTATTGCGACCAGATAATTTCGCGTTGCCGCCATAGGTCCTCGACTCTGGCCAGTTGCGGTAAGCCGAGCGAGGCCGCGAGGTCGGTCATGTTGTACTTGAACCCCGCTTCAATCACCTCGTAGCCGCTGGGACCACCGACGAAACGGCTCCACGCATCCGCCGTCATGCCATGCAGGGAAAGGACCTTGGCCCTCTGGAACACTTCCGGGTCGCGGGTTATGACCATGCCGCCGTCCCCGGTGGTGATGTTTTTCGTGGGATAAAAACTGAAGCAGCCGGCATCGCCCATCAGCCCAGACGCGCTTCCCCGATAGGTCGATTCGATGGCGTGCGCGCAATCTTCAATGACTCGTAGCCCGCGCCGGTGCGCGATCTTGAGGATCGCATCCATTTCACAAGAACGACCGCACATATGAACAACGAGAATCGCCCTGGTTCGCGAGGTGATTCGACTCTCGATCTGTTGCGGATCGATGTTGAAGGTTTCACGGTGGCAGTC
This sequence comes from uncultured Acidobacteriaceae bacterium, assembly GCA_963791975.1. Classification (GTDB taxonomy): domain Bacteria; phylum Acidobacteriota; class Terriglobia; order Terriglobales; family Acidobacteriaceae; genus Bog-257. The sequence continues at coordinate 1,505,252 of CAWBUJ010000003.1, forward strand.
CACCAATACCGGTGTAGCGCCGGTGTGGACGATGGAATGGATGGTGGAGCAGAAAGTCATCGCCGGGGCGATCACCTCATCGCCAGAGCCAATTCCCAGGGCAGCGAGAGCCAGGTGAATCGCGGCCGTTCCACTGCTGACAGCCAGCGCGTGGGGGGCACCTTTGTAGCGCGCAAATTCCTGCTCAAAGCGCTCGACGCGCGCACCCGATCCGATCCAGTTGCTGCGGATACACTCCACTACCGAGGCGATCTCGTCCTCGCCCAGATGTGGGGCACCGAAGATCAGGCGTTTTGCACGCAGGCGCATAGCGGTCCCGCCCGCAATTGCCGGCAGGCATTTGGTGTCGTCGTGATCTGCTGTTTTCTCGTCGACCACGGCAGCACGTCTGGTTCGGATAGCTGGATCGGAGTTGGAAATTTGTGTTGATTGTAAACGATGTGACATTTGGATGCCGAGGGTCCTCAGATCACCCTTGGGAGATTTGGTTCAGCTATACTGCAGGTGGTTTGGAATTAGCAGTCGCCTGGTGTGGCGCTGGAGCGTTACGCTGACCATAACGTTTCGCCCGGTTGGCCGCGAACATCAGCCTGCCGGTGGCCTCCAGAATCTATGCCTTTCACTGTTGCCCATGCGGCTGCATCGCTGCCGCTCAGAAGATTGAATCTGGTTTGGTCCGCCTTCCTAGTGGGCAGCATGGCCCCAGACTTTCCCTATGTGTTCGGTACTGTCAAGTACCGGTTCGTGGGCCACGAATTTCCTGGCGTAGTGCTGTTCACCCTGCCCGCGTCATTTGTCGTTCTTTGGTGTTTCCACTTCGCTATCAAAAGGCCCGTAATAGGATTATTGCCCATTGGCATGCAGCGGAGACTCAGCAGCCAGCTCGGAGAGTTCAGGTTCGGAGGCGCTCGTCGCATGCTGGCCATCGCGTGGTCCATCATTCTCGGCATAACAACGCATCTGGTTTGGGATTCCTTCACCCACGCCTATACCTGGCCGTGGCGTCACCTGGTGTGGCTGCAGCAATGGTACCAACTCCCGATCATGGGTCGGATGCCGGGGTACGGGCTGCTGCAATACGCCAGCACGATCCTGGGACTCGTGGCGCTGACGGTATGGGTTTTCCTTTGGTATCGCGACACTGCGCCGGACGCCAGCGTTTCGTCGCTGCGTCAGGTTAAGTCTCGGGTTTCGCTGGCTGTCATCATGTTTTCCGTCGCGGGGGCGGCAGGTTTTGTACGCGTAGCGCTGCTCGCAAGTACGTTGGACAGCGCGAAATTTTGGGATTGGTATGTGCTGCATTTTAGTGTCACGGCCCTGGCCGCGATGTTTTGGGAGTTGCTGCTCTACTGCCTGGTAACGACCTCTCGTAAGTCCTCCGCCGGCCGCTTGAGCTCGGTGTGATGTAACCTGCGAAGTATCATGCCCCTGGTCAGCGTAATCATGAACGTTCGTAACGGGGCCTCCACCTTGCGGGAAGCTCTGGACAGCGTCATAGCGCAAACCTTTGCCGACTGGGAGCTGATCGTGTGGGATGACTGCTCCTCCGATGGCACTGCAAACATTGTCGGTCAATACTCCGACCCCAGAATTCGTTATCTTCTTTCTCCTGAGGACACCTCTCTCGGCAAAGCTCGCGACAATGCTATGCGCGAGGCGCGGGGCGAATGGATTGCTTTCCTCGATCAGGACGATGTGTGGTTGCCGCACAAGCTTGAAATGCAGATGGCGCTGGCGGATGACTTAGTCGGAATCGTCTACGGGCGCACCATCCGGTTCTATCCCAATGGGATGGAGCGCGACTACGACCAGACGCACGAGTTCGCACCACTGCCGGAAGGCGAGATCCTCACGCAACTGTTCACCAAAGGCTGTTTCATTGCCATGAGTTCGGCGGTCTTTCGCCGTTCGGCAATCGAGGAGATTGGCGGAATACCAGGAAACATTGCGAACATTGCGGACTATTACCTCTATGCGGCCGTGGCGCGCCGCCGCAGGGTACGAGCCGTGCAAGACGTGGTCTGCCGCTACCGGATGCACGACGCCAACATGTCACGGCTTGCTGCGATTGCCATGCACCAGGAAGTTCTGTGGCTGGTGGACCACTGGGCCGGCTCCCTCGATGCGCGCACCGTCGCGCGCTGCCGGAAACGGCACCACACCGCCATCGCGCTGGAGGAGATGCGGACTCAGAAGACCGCCATTCACGGAATTGCAAGGCTCCTGCGCGAGGGGTCGGTCGCATCGCAATTGAAACGGCCGTTCTTGTTCGTGTTTCACGTGCTTCGGAGAAACGTGCGCTCTCCCTATTGGAGGAAACCGACGGCTGACAAGGCCGAGAGCTCCCCTGTGGTTGCCGAGGCGTCTCGCTCAACCGGTCAGGAGCACTGATCATGCCCACGCCGACGCTGGAATAGAGTCACTTTTTTCAGCGGTTGCCAGGACTTTCTTTCTCAGCACAAAAATAAGGACTCCCACAAATAGCAGGGTGTAGGAAGCTACAGTCGCCCAGGCGGCGGCATTGGCCTGAAAGTGAGGAATGAACGCCAGGTTCAGAACGATATTTACCATCGCGGCCGTTCCTAGCGAGTACAACACAGCCCGGTCGTATCCTCGGCTGACCAGGACGGTCCACAGCAGGGAGAAACAGAAATCCAGCGGCAGTGCAATCAGTAGAATGCGGAACAGTCCGGTGGCGTCCAGGGTCGAGCCGTAAATCAGGCTAAGAATCCGCGGAGCGAGCAGTCCCAGAACGAGGGCGGCGGCCGAGGCGAGAACGGCGAGTCCGGCCACGGCCAGCAATAACGCGCTCTGTGCACGAGATCCGGTTTCAAGCTTCGCCAGATGCGGATAAAGAGCTTCGGTCAGCAACCAGAACCCTGCGAAGATCACGTAGAGTGGTTTGCAGGCTGCGGTGTATCGGCCCACTTCATGGGTGGTGGTCATGGCGCCCAGCAACAGCACATCCGCGTTCATGAACGCCAGGTTCAGCAGGTTCGACAGGCCGAGGGTAAAGGTTCTCTTGGGACTTAGTTCGTCAGCAGCGGAAGTGAGGAGAGGGGCTGGTGACGCTTGCCTCAGGATACGGCTCCAGCGTAGCTTCCAGACGCCCCACAGAAACCCGGCTCCCACCGACGCGCTCAGGATATTGGCGCCGGAGATGGAGGCGATGGGATGCATCGTAAGCCGCATCGCGACCACCGCCAGAGCCACATAAAAGGCGCTTACTCCTCCCCGCCAAAGCGACAGCACTCCGAAGTGGCCGAGGCCCCAAGCTACCCAGTCCAGCGCGAAGGCGTATGGAACGACCGCGAAATCGAAAGCGACGATACACACTCTTGCGTCCGCCGGAACCGGGCCAAGGAGGGCGTAAAGCGCGCCGAAGGCGACCGCGATCATGGTCAGAACCGCTCGCCGCTTCAGCACGAATGGCACGACGTACGAAGCCAGCTCGGCGTTGCGGGCCAGGATGCGCGCTCCTATCAGTTTCAGGCCCTGATCGGACAGCTCCATCACATAAGACGCGACCGTTTGCCCAAGAGCGACGATCCCCAGTACTTGCACGCCGAAAGAACGGGACACGTAGGCGAACAGGGCAAAAGTCGCCATGCGCCCAAAGACCTCGCCTGTGGCCAGTCGGACGAAGGACAGGAGGACATTGCGGCTCTTCATCGGAGCCCATTACACGGCGAAAGCGGCGCTCTGCAGAAATACTCGAACTCAGAATGTGCTCTAATTTCTTATGCCTCTGGTCAGCGTCATCATGAACATACGCAACGGGGCGCCCTTCCTGCGAGAGGCCCTGGACTGCGTGTTCGCCCAATCGTTCGCTGACTGGGAATTGATTGCGTGGGATGATCGGTCAACCGACGAAAGCGCGCAAATCGTTGCTGAGTACAAAGACCCGAGGGTCCGCTACTTTCTGGCGCCGGAAGAAACCTTGCTGGGAAGAGCTAGAGACGATGCGATCCGGCAGGCTAAGGGCGAATGGCTGGCTTTCCTGGATCAAGATGACCTTTGGACTTCGACCAAGCTGGAAAAGCAGGTGGCGCTGGCCGGCGAAGGCATCGGGATAATCTACGGACGAGCGGTGCTCTTCTGGCCTAATGGCCGGAAGCGCGACTACGACCAGGCGCATGAGTTCACGCCCTTGCCGGAGGGCGACATATTTAGTGAGCTGTTTCGCAGCGCGTGTTTTATCGCGATGAGCTCTGCCATGCTTCGCCGATCGGCGGTGGTGGAAGCCGGAGGTATTCCGGCTTGGGTTCAAATCGCTCCTGACTACTTTCTTTATGTGGCTATCGCGCACCGATACGAAGCTCGTGCGGTCCAGGAGGTCGTGTGCTGGTATCGCATGCATGAGGGTAATATGTGGCAAGACAGCCGGCAGAAGGTATATCAGGAAGCATTAAGGATGATCGATCAGTGGGCGCAGTATCTTAATCCGCGGGTTGCCGCCCACCGCCGTTGCGCGAATGCTACAGCCCTTGCGTTGGAAGAGATACGCAGCGCTGATGGCGCTGGAACGGGCATCCGGCGACTGTTTCGCGAGGGCTCGCTGAGCTGGCTTATGTCGCGCCCATTCGTCCAGCTCATGCGCAGGATGCGCCGCAAGGTAATCCATCCGCAGTGGGAGGAAGCTGGTCTTCAGGCCCCCCGCAGCCGGCATCTATTTTAGGTTTCGTATGAGACTTGCCTGCGCGGCTACTTCCTTGTTGGGAGCGCCGGGGCCCTTGATGACCCGCTTGTCGGAGCTTACGTAATACTCCAAGACCTTGGTGTAATAGCGGAACCGGATTCCGAAACGCACGATGGCTTTCGTGATTTTGCCGTTGCCGAAGTAATCATATGCGTCGTTAAAGTCAATGAAGCTTTGGGACTGCTCCCGAAACGCACTGAGTGCGATCTGGTTCATACTCTGGCTTCCGTAGTGAATCACCTCGGCGCAGGGAGTGTAATACACTTTGTAGCCCTTCCGGTTCAGCATGTAGTTGTAAGCCAGGTCAGCCATCGCCCAGCGAAAACGTTCATCCAGCATCCCGGCCTGTTCCCATGTGGATCGCCGGATCATGTAAGCCGTAGTGCCGATGCTCTCCACGGGTTGCGCCTTCGAATAGTCGAATTCGGTAGTGTAATAGCGGTTCATCAAACGGCTCTTGGGAAACAACTTGTGCCAGTTGAAAATCTGGAGAAAGAAAGTACCGGCCCCCGCAAACCGTCGAATGCAGTGCTGTATGCTCATGTCCGGATTCAGCAACTTCGGACCGCAGGTGGCGGCGTCGGGATGTTCATCCATGAACCTCACCAACGCTTCAAATGCGTTCCCGATGAGCCTGGTGTCACTGTTTAACAGGCACGCATACCGCGCGCGCGACATGCGCATTCCCAGGTTGTTGTTCTTGGTGTAGAAGAGATTGACCGGGTTCCTGACCAGAATAACCTGGGGGAAACTCTCCGCCACCATGTCGGCGCTGCGATCAGGCGAGTTGTCGTCCAGACAGATGATCTCAAACGTAATGCCTGTGGTGTACTGATAGATGGAGCGGATGCAGTCGCGCAGTAAATCACGGGTGTTGTAGCTGGGGATGATTATGGTCAGATCAAGCATCGGTTCAGTCATCCTCTTTTTCCTTTCGGGGGGAATTGCGACCAAGGAAGTACGAGTGTTCGAACTCAGTCAGAAGCCACAACGCGGTCGACATGTGCGGCGGCCTCGGGCATTAAACCGCGATCCACGAGCTCCTGGGTAGCCTGCACAAGATAGTCGGGCTCAATCGGCTGCGTCATTACCCACGCCGCAAAACGGCCCAGTCCTTCTTCCAGTGATATTCGAGGCTCAAACCCGAGCTTGGCTCGTATGGCTGTCAAGTCTGCAAGTCCATGGCGAATATCGCCCAAGCGGTATTGGCCGGAGACAACCGCGGACGTTTCTGCTTCCGAAGCGCTCGCGCAGCAGAAGTGCAATCTCTTCAATGGAGGTCGCGCGGCCCGAGCCAACGTTCAATGTGTCGACATCCGACCCATCCGTGCTTAGCGCGAGAGCGACCGCCCGCGCCATATCGGAAACGTGTACGAAATCTCTGCTCTCCTGTCCGTCTTCGTAGAGGTTTAGCGTTTTGCCCAGCCGTAGCTGGTTGGCGAAGATGGAGAGGATCCCGGTGTAGGGATTCCTCAGAGACTGACCTTCTCCGTAGACATTCTGAACCCTTAAAATTACGGCCGGGATTCCCAGCGCCTTGGTCGCAATGCGCAACAGGTCTTCCTGCGCCAGTTTGGTGGCCGCGTAAATCGAGGCCGGAGCGAGTTTCGCGTTCTCGGGAGTGGCGGTGGTCTCAATACGGCCGTCACAACTCGGACATTGCGGCTCCCACTGCCCCAGGCTCAGCATGTTTTTCGAGCGCTGCGGAGGATACACCGGTCCACATACCGCGCAGCGATAAGCGCCCTCGCCGTAGACGGAGCGGGAGGATGCGAGAATAACCTTGCGTATGCCATGCTTGCGATTGGCCAGATAATTGAGCAACGCCGCGGTGCCGAGAACGTTCGTCTCTGCGTAGCGAGAAATCTCGTACATGGATTGCGCGGTGCCCGTCTCCGCCGCCAAGTGGACAACATAACGAACGTCGTGGAGCACCTTCTCCCAGTCCGCGGGCCGAATGACATCCCCGCGAAAAACCGCAACCCGGGGGTGTCGCAGCAACCCCGGCATTGGAAAGTCGGGTACCTCGCCGTGGGTCTGGGGGCTAAGGTTGTCGAACAACAACACTTGACAGCCCTGCTCGACGAGCTGCCCGGCGACGTGCCGACCGATAAAACCCAGACCACCCGTGATTAGAACCTTGCCGTATCTCAACGTTGCATGGCCTCGATCTTGATTTCCCGCGCTGGAATCCCAGCGACCGTCGCATTCGGTTTCACCGAATGTGTCACGACGGAATTGGCGCCAACGGTTACATTGTCTGCAATTCGGACGGGACCCAGGACCTTGCAACCGGTACCGAGTACCACGTTATTACCCACCTCAGGCCGCTGCGCCGGATCAAATTCCATGTCCAGAGCCTTTGCCCCTAAATTCACGCCACCAAAAATAGTCACATTACTGCCGATCCGACTAGCCCCAATTACCGACCCTGAGGTGTGTGCGAAGAAAACACCAGGGCCCACCTCGCAGCGCGGGGTAATCTCCAATCCAAAAAGCACCAGGTTCAGGTAGGTTAGTAAGTTTGGGACGAGCGGAATTCCCGCGAGCATCGCCGATCTACTCATACGGTACACGACATTGGGCAAAAAGCGGTAGTGAAACAATCGGACAAGAAAGTTCAAAAGGTTCGGCCTCTGATCGTTCCTGCCCTCCAGTTCGTACTGACGAGCGAGATCGCTGTATAGAAGGTGTTTGAGCTGGGACATGATTTTGAGGTCCGTCTACTGGCACTCGCGGTAGAGCGCGAGCGTTTCTTCTCCGCATTTACCCCAACTATATCGCGCGGCAACCTGCCTCCCCCTTTCAACCGCCTTTCGGCGGGCGTCTTCGTCATCGATCGCCTGCAACAGGGCGCGGGCAAAGGACGCCTGATCTCGCGGATCGAAGTAAAAAGGGGCATCCAGGCAGACCTCGGGGATTGAAGAAGTGCGGCTTGTCAACACGGGACAGCCGACAGACATCGCTTCCAGAGGAGGAAAACCGAAACCCTCGTATAACGACGGGTATACGAACAACTTAGCTGTGGCGTAGGCTTCTGCGAGGATACTGTCCGAAACAATCGGCATGCTGACAACGCTGCCGGTCAATCCCAACTTGGCGATGAGGGCCCTTTGCTCCGGCGTCAGAGCCCCCCCGCCGAGCACCAGCAAATCCAGAGAACTGCCTAGTCCTGTGTCATGAAATGCTTGCAGCAAAGCGTTGAAGTTCTTATAAGGCGCACGCGATCCAACGAACAACACATGCTCGCGACTTGTCTGCGTTCGCAATTTCCCGGCTGCGTCGCCGTCGCGTGTCATACGAGCGACCCCGTGATAAATCACCCGAGTCTTGGCCTTGCTTACGTCGTAAAACGACAACAAGTCCTCACGGCTCGCTTCGGATACACAAATAATTGCATCCGCCTGCCGGTACAGCTGCTTCTTGGCGCGACGGATTGTTGCTAAGTCCGGGAACCATTGCGGGAATCGCTCCTGGACGCAATCGTGATGCGTGGCCACGATGCACCTCGCCCGCACCAACGGCACGCAGCGATAGAGCGTGGAGTGGTACACGTCCATTCGTCCACGGAACGGCGCGACAGCATTGGTAAACGCCTCATTTACGACATACCGCAACATTCCGGGAGGGAGACGGCCCCCAAGCGATATCACTGTCGTCTTCTCTGATGCCATATCCTTGAAGGTATGGACCGAATCGCCCATGCCCAGTAACAACTCGATTCGAACTTCAGGAACAGCCGCCATGAATCCCATCAGTTCGTAGAAGTATCGAGAACCACCGCCGGCATTCTGCAAGGAGAAGAGTTGATGATCGTAGAGAATTCGCACTGGGGCTATACAACCATCTCGATCTGCACCTGCCGGCTGCCGGCAAGTTCTTTGGCAAACCGTCCTGCCACGGCGAGACCCACCAGAAAGATAACGTAGGAGGCCAAGGTATTGATAGCTGCTGCAGTAGCGCCATAGACCGGAATCCAAATGAGGTTCAACACGATGTTGCTTCCTGCGGCGATGGTAGTGCACAGCAGAATCTTCTTCTCCATGCCCCAGGCTATATAAGCGTTGCTTAGATAGGACGTTAGAAAGTCAAGCGGTATGGCCCAGGCCAGCAGCAATAGTAAGGGAGCTGCAATGAGGAATTTATGCCCAAACAGTATGCTCAACACGAGGCGACGCGAGACCGCGACACCTCCCGCGATAGCAAGTCCTGCAACCAGCAGGGATAGAAGAATTCGCGCTTTCACCATTCGGGCACGTTGCTCGACGCCTTGCTGGGCGAACTGGGGATAGAGCGATTGGGTTAGAAGATAGTAAACGATCAGGACCTGGTTCAACACGCGATAAGCGGCACTGTAGATCCCCACCTGTTCCTGATTCGACATCACCCCGAGCATCAACATGTCGATGGAATTGAACGCCAGGTTACTAAGCAACGCCACACCCATCACACTGGTGCGGTTCCAGGCCAGCGATTCGGTGATTACTCCCTGGTCGTCGACGCTACCAGCAACCTTGTGCCTCTCCCACCACGTCCACAAGATCGCACCCTGGAGGACGAAACCCAGGGCATTACCTGCGGCCAGCCACCAGAGAGCTTGCCTGTAGCCTCCTCTCCCGATAATCAGAAACACGAGGATGCAAAAGGGGATCACAGCTCTGGCAATTCCGACCATATGAAGTTGCCCTTTGCCCCACGCTGCCCAATCCAGCGAGAGCGCATAAAGAGCACCGCAAGATGAAAACACGAAGAGAAAAACCTTCATGTCAAGCGGCAGGTTGACCAGCACTGTGTACAGCAGGATAAGGGGCAGACATGCCCCAGCCATCAGCATCCGTCGGCGTTGCACCCGGCGCACGATTTCGCCGGCCGATAGCGGATACCGGGCCATAAGGCGCGCGCCCACGTGCCTCAGGCCGAAGTCGATCACCGGTTGGAGATACTGGGTAACAGTCATTGCCAGGGTAAAAACACCCAGCATAGCTATGCCGTACCAGTGCCCTAGTAGTACAACGATTGCGACCCAGCATAGCCTACTAGCTACCTCGCCTGCCCCCAGGTGAAGAATGCTTCGCAGAAGTGGACGTATCAGCGTTATCATCCGTTTCTTGGGTCGTTACTTGGCTGCCGATTCGGCACATCGCGCAAGGTCACGCGGACCGAGGACATAGCCGCGGAACTGGCCCGCACCACGCAAGAGATAGGCGTGGGCCCGCGCGATATCACCCTTAAACAGACTGAGCAGAGCACCGCCAAGCGAACGCGCGATATACCGGACGACTAAACGCAACGGATGGCGGTGAATCCTCAGGACGTAGCCGGTACCCAGGGCGAACCGGTAAGACACTCGTCGAAGCCGGACCACTGAATCAAGGGGCGGGTGGTGCACGGTGAGTGAGGGCTCGTACCACATCTGGAACCCACGCTCGAGCGCCCTCAGAACATAGTCCGTTTCTTCGCCCGATTGATACTTGGATGGCGCTCCAACCCCGATCATTTCGTTGAAATCACCCACAGCGTCGCAGACGGAGCGTCGCATGAAAATCGCGGATGAGATGGCGCACTGCCATACGTCCGCCATTGCGCAGTTGCGGGCAGTCGGAGGCCACTTCGGGCCGACAGGCTTGTTTTCCGCACTCCGCTTTACCACATTGAATATCCCGAATTCGGGGTGCGATGCGAACCAGTTCGTAACCTGCTCAAGTAGCTGATCCGGATACCAGCAATCATCGTCGGGAATCGCGATGATGTCGCCTTTGGCTGCCCGCAGTCCGGCATTACGAGCCCGCGAAAGCCCAAGCTCGCAACGAACGCGCCTTATTTCCAACCCCGGATGCACCCCAAGTACCGGAACGAGTCGGTCATCCCTGTTCTGGTCAACTACAATGACCTCGAAATCTCTGTACGTCTGGCGATCCAGGCTCGTAAGCAAGCGCTCCAGTTCGGTCCCACGATTTACGGTGGCGACAATCAGTGAGACCACTCAATCCCCCCGGAGAGGTTATTTTCGGGTTTACCGGCTTGATCGACAACGCCGGTCGACGCGCGTTGGAACGAGCACAGAAACTGGTATAAGCGCCATCCCATTGCCAGCAAGAGAATAGAGATTGCGCTCCTCGCGGCGGCCGATGCCCACCCCAGAATTGATCCCCGCGGCATCCAAACCACCTCGGGCAGAACCATCGCGACCACGAAGAGCCCCAAAGCGCTTTGGCTGAACCTGTACAACAAACGCAGTCCGGCGCCAATTAACAGCGATATGACCACTACTCCAAAGACTCCCCCAAGGACGTATGCTTCGGCCAGGTAGGCTCCACCAGGCCCGAACCCGAACGCATAAAGCTTGCGACTCAAAAATACCGCTATGTCGCTATCGAATCTTCTCCCAGCTACGAAATTGGAGGCATCAGCCACCTCGAAAGCGGCCAGCAAGTCGTGAAGCAAATAGGAAACTGCGTGAGGCTGAAAAACCTCCCTATATCTGACCGCAGTCTCGGTGACCGAAAAAGATGCCCCTTGCTGCATCACGAACGTGAGGGGACCAATCTCAGTCAGGCTCTGCGCTTCGGTCCCAGAACGCATCACATTGATCAGGTTTGCACCCAGCATCAAAGCGACAGCCAGCAAAGCGAGGCGAAATAGTCTCGGGCGATGACTTGACTTCATCCGGGCTACGTACCATAGAGCCACTATCAGGGTCAGGGTTGCGCCTCGCGATCCCAGCAGGAGGATGAACGAGGCCGTCAAGAAATACAGAACCGTGGTCAGGAAGACATATTTTTGCTTTCGCTCGAAGACGAAGATGGCAACGAACACCGGGAGCGTAATCAGCGGAATCAAGCGAACAAGAAAGGGCACGCTGCGAGCCAGGAGCGCATGGTCCACGAAAATGAATGTGTAGCCGCCGTGCTCTTGAACATACTCGTAGTATCGATAGTTCTTGAAAAGCTGAACCGGCAACGTCGCAAAAAAGAGAAGGTACAAATAAGGCAGGTAACGCCTCACATTGACGTCACCGGGCGGAGCTACTCGCCGGTAATTCCAGCGGCAAGGGGCATAGATGCAGATCGCAGTGAGCGCCAACAAGAGTAACGTCGTGCCGGCCTCTTCGCGCGAAACATAAAATGCATTGGGCGCCATCGACCGCACGCGCAGCGGATCGTTTCCGGCTCCCAAGCAGTAAGCCAGAAGTCCGCCGCCCTGAAAGAACATCAGCGTACACAGGAAGAGGAAGCAGGGATGCCGACCATGGTCAAAGCGATTCCATGCCAGGACAATCAGGGAAGCCAGCAGCAGCACCGTCAGCACTCCCGCTCCATTCGGGCTGAGCCAACCCAGAAGAAAAGAGACGGTCGCAATCCCGACGATACAGAGGTAGCCGAGCACCTCGAAGGCGACGCTGGGCACCGCAAGGGCAGTACGCTCCAGTGCTGGAAAAGCTGGGCTAAATGCGCTCATGATAGGGACGTGAAGTGAAGGTAGCGCCACAGAAGCCCTAAACGGGGGCCCTGAAGCGGATCCTGCAGCCTGCGCCGCAGCGCTTCGAGCAATAGAGCGCCCAGGCACGACAGAAGGAAAGCAGTGCCAGTTACCGCCAGCATGATGACCATCCGCTTTGGACCTGACTTCTTCTCCGGCGTCACTGCCTTGTCCACCACCTGCACGGTGAAGGCATCGTTGGCTTCGTCAATGCGGGCGGCCTCCACCTGCTTGCCCAGGAACTCGTAGAGTGCCTCGTGGTACTTGAGCTCACGCGCCCGGCGGAGGTACTCCAATTCCGCCTGCGGAAACCGCCGTGCCGGGATCCCGATGTTGCCGTTCCCCACCGCTGCGTTACTGTGTTCCAACTTTGTCAGTTCGCCTCGCAGCCCGGCCAACTCTGTTTCCGCGCGCTTCAGATCGGGATTGTTGGGAGTTGCGTAGGAGCGCATGGTTTGGAGCTGCACTTCATGGCTGGCCACCTGTGCCCGGAGGTCGGAGATACTCGCGATGACCGTTTTGCCTTGAGCTTCTGGCTGGAGCAGCCCGCTCTTCTGCTGCACCTGTTCCAGCGCCAATTCCGCTGCCGCCAGTTCGTTCTGTTCCGCCTTCAGCTGCTCCTCATAGAACAGCCTCCGCTGAGCCGCTTCTGTAATGGCCAGCTTCTGATTCAGGTTGTGGAGTTCATTTACGTACGCGTTGGCCATGTCGGCCGCGCGATTAGGATCACCGTCGGTCACTGCGATCGAAATCAGACCCTCCTTTGTCGCGATGACTTCGCTGCGGCTGTCCAGCTTGCTGCGAGCGTCCTGGTAGCGTTTGACCCAGTAAACCCTGCGTAGGTCGAAACGGTTTATCAGGTCGTCCTCGACAGTCCGGCTCTTCAACATGGCCACGAACAGGTCGGCAGGGTTCTTCAATCCTACATCCGCTACATTCAGTCCAGAAATGACCGCAAACTGTCCAATCATCGAGGTTGCAGCCGACTGCTTCTGCTGAGGCGGAAGGATGGTCGTGGTCGCCGTATACATCTTGGGGAGCAGCAGTGTAACGATCAAAGCCACCAGCGCCGCCACAAGCGTGATTTGCACGATCCGCTTTTTGTGCTTAGCCAGCACCAGCAGGAGTTCGATGGTGTCGGGTTTGGAGCGGCTTTCGGCCTCGATTTGCAATTCCGGCATGGCGACGCCGTTCTCTACGGCGGCGCCGTGACCAGAGTAGGGCCCAGGTGGGTTTGGAGTCTGTGGCATTCCGATTAGTTCCTGTCAGGCATCGGCTACTTCAAAACATTGATTGCCGCAGCAGCCAAGCCAAAGTTAAACAGTATCTGAGACCAGTCCTTGAAGTTCCGCAGGCCTGCGCCCTTATCCGTTTCCGGAGGCACTACGAGCGTGTCCCCTGGCATCATGACCATACTGTTGAATCCACCCGCCCAGAACTTGGACGCTGCGTCCTTGCTGACCACCGCGCCATTGGCACGGACCACGAAGATCCTTCCCGAGTCCGCGTCGCGAGTCGGCCCTCCGGCGTTTCTCAGGTAGTTACTGACGGTCTTCCCGGGCTGCTGGATGAAGGAGCCGGGATTGTACACGTCCCCGACGACATTCACTGCGACCGGCCGGTTGGGTACGAAGAACCGATCGCCATCCTCGAGTGGGATGTCCGGTATGTCGCTCACTGAGTGATCCTCGGGGTGAATATTCAAGATAATGCGACCCTCCGCCTTTAACCCGCGCAGCTTCTCCAGCGTGACGGTCTCCGCCTGCAGAGTCGCATTTGCGGCGGAGACCTCCTGTACGGTCTGAGCGCCCTGGGTGCGCTTGGCGGTGCTCGCCGCCACATCGCGTTCGGCCTGCGCGATCAAAGTGTCCAGCCGCGACTGCTGTTCAATACGCGCGGATTCGCGGGTAAACTGCGCGGCGTAGAGGTACGCTGACGGAGCCAGACCTCCCGCTCTTTCGACAACCTCTTGCAACTTCTCGCCCGGCATTACACGATAAACTCCAGACGCTGGAAACTCGCCTTCCAGCCTGACCAGCTTGGTCTGTTGTCCCTCAGGTACCCTGATGTCGGCTTGCGAGAAAATAGTAACGATGTCGCCCGCCTGCAGCGTCACATTGCTGTTCGCATCCTGGCCCAAAATGGCTTTGCCTAAATTGAACGAAATTAATTGCGTCGAGAGATCTTCCTTGCTCATGCGCTGGACAACCGCATAATCCCAGTCAATCTCGGGAGCGTTACGCTTGACCGAGTTCACCGTGCCGGCGGCGCCCGCTACATGCGCCCCGGCTTTCTCAGATTCCAATACCACGGCATTTTGCTGCTTCCAGTATTCACGCGTGATCAGGAACTCCCGATTGGGAATAAGGTCGCTGATTCGCATGCCGGAATGCCAGGGATATCGTCCGGGCGACGCCACATTTCCGCGCAGGGTGACGGAATTCTCAAACTTGGGAGATATTGCGGAGAAATTTATGACGTCGCCATCCGCCAGCGTATGGGACATGCCCGTCGCGTCGAGCGGCACTTCCTCCACGCTTCGCAGCTGGTGATTCACGATGTGCTCGATAAATACCTTGCCGCCGTAGGCGGTGTTGGTCAGACCGCCTCCCAGGCCGATCGCGTCCGAAAGTGTGGTCTCGGTCTTAAGCTCATAAATGGCAGGCGTGTTGACTTGCCCGCCCAAAGCGATCTGCGGACCAATCGGCGCAACATAAATAACGTCTTCCGGCTGCAGTACGACGTCTTTACTCTTGTCCCCCTTCAGCAGGAGATCGTACAGATCGAACGTTGTTACCACCTTTCCCGCACGCTTCAACTGGACGTCCCGCATCGAGCCCACCGGCGAGGGACCGCCTGAGGCAAAGATCGCATTGGTGAGCGTGCTTAGAGAGCTCACCGTGTATCTACCGGGATGACTCACTTGACCGACCACGTAGATGTCAATGGAGCGCAAATCGCCCATGGTCACATTGAGATCGAAGTTCTGATAGATACGCCCGATGTGCGACCGCAGGAAGTCTTCCACCTGTGCGTACCTCAGACCGGAGACATTCAGGCTCCCCACTTTCGGCAAATAAATATTCCCGTTGCGGTCAACCCGGGCGTGAACGTCAAGATCGATCTGCCCCCACGCCCGGATCATGAGCTCGTCGCCGGGGCCGATGACGTAATCGGCCGTGACCGGTATGTGGTCCGCGGGAGCGAAGGTGCTGGGCACATTCTCGAAAAGGTTGGCGCCGTAAATGGGCAGCACCTGCCCTAATGAGCTTTCCACCATCTTCTGGAAGTCGGTTAGTTCGATGTTCTTCGTATTCGGACTCGCATTTCCTTTGCTGCTCTGTTTGTTTTTTCCCTGATTAAGCTGCGATTCAGTGCTTGCTTTGGCGGCGTTGGGCTGAGTTGCCGTTTGCTCCTGCGCCGGCATGACCACCACATTTGCAGGGGGCGGAGCGGGCGTCTGCGCCGGGGCCGCGGAAGGCGATGACGAGGAGGCTGCGGCCGCACCCGCTACCTGTCCGAACCCGCTCTGTGGCGCGCCGTACGCAGCTTGCGAAAAGATCAGTAAAATTGCGAAGAAAGCGCGCCCGTCGAGCACGTCCACGAGTCGCCGAGTCGCCTGAAGAATTCCCAAAAATCCGTTCCTGTTTCGCGGTCGCAGATACTTCACGCTTGATGTACCTCCGGGCAGCGTCTCGATTGCACCAGACACCACATATATAAGAATGCGTTGCAAGATTCCATGCTGTTTTCTCGGTCGCCTTCTAACTTCGCTTCGGCTTCTGTTGCAAACCGTTAAGCCAGAGCTGCGCATAAACCGGGGCCGCATTGTGTGGGTCCCGCGGGATATCCTGCCCTGTGAAGAGCTCGTGCAGATTCAAATGCGCGCTCACTGCCCCAGCCAGCCCGAGCGTTGCGATAGCCGGATCGAGGTCGCGAATTAAACCCTTCGCCACACATCTGCCGAAGTAGGCATTCACGGCGTCAAATATCGGCCCAAGATGTTCGCGGAACACCCGGTCGGCCGCGGGCAATTCAAAGCGAGCGACATACAGCAGCCGCATCAGTTCCGGGCGCTCCGACATGTTTTCAACCATGAATGTCGCCAGCATAGGCACAATGACATCCGGATCGAGGTCCTTCGCCAGACCGCTTTGCAGCTCCCGCCCAAACTTCAGGCGATTTAATCGCGATTCTGCCGCCGCCAGGAAGAGGTCCTTTTTCTTGGCAAAGTATCGGAACAGAGTTGCTTCATTCACGCCGGCGAGATTGGCAATGTCGCGTGTACTGGTGCCCTTGAACCCCTGGCGGGAAAATAACTGGACAGCAGCCTCGACAAGGCGCACTTCTGTAACGCTTCTTTCCGCGGTCTTTTTCACGATGTCACCCTAAGCGATTAGAACGAGCGGGGGAGCGGTTGCTACATGCGGACCGGCTCAATCTCATGCGCGCCGACTTCGACGGCAACGCTGCGCAGGATGAGATCGAGGGTTAGGACCACCCGGAGATTGCTCTTTTTGCGGACTAGCACGCCCACCATGCCAGCCAAGGCGCCGGAATGGATGCGTACTCGGTCTCCGGCGGTCAGAAAAGGGTGGGGTTCGAATTCACGAAGAGGAAGCTCGGAGCGCAGAGCTTCGATTTCGCAGGTCGACAAGGGCGAAGGCTCGCGCCCGGAACCGACAAGCGACAGGACCCCCGGAGTCTGGAGAACGCGGACATAATCGGGACGCTTGAGCCAGGCGAAAACATAATTGGGAAACAACGGGTGATCGACGTTGACCCGGCACCCGTTACGCCAGCGCCGCGCGGACCGGTAGACTGGCAAGAACGTCTCGATCTCGCGGACCTCAAACTGCCTGGCGACGGCTTTTTCATGCCGTGGAGTGGTATAGACGGCAAACCACTTCGACGGCTGGCCACATCCAGTATCGTCCTCGGCGGAATGTACGTTCCCGCTAACCGCTGATGCCGCCGTCAGGCCGCTCACTGTAGACATGGCTTCGCCTTCCTCACTTAGAAGCAAGGTTTTTTTCGACACCGCTGACGCCTCAACGTGGTCACCGCCTTCACCAGTGACTTTAGCAAACTTTACACCGGCCATCTTGCGTACCTGGCCGCGGCAAAGATAGCAAGCGCCTACTTTTTCTTGAGTAACACGATCTGGTTCTGGTTATGGTACCTGGCGAATTGCCGAAAGGATACGGTAACTTAGGTCCCGGAGTCAAGCGGAATTACCGTCGATGAGGAGAGCGCTATTCGAATTCCCAACCCTATTTGCGAACGCGTCGCGAGTCCGGTGTTTCGCCTTGACGTTGCAACTCTCCCGAAGATGCAAGTACTCACTTGCGCTTAAACATTCCGTCCCCGAACAGAACGGGCAGGCAAGGCTTTGCGAAAAGGTAGTCGCCAACCGAGGAGGACTGCTCTTGCCATCCGATGCGAAGCAAGAAAGGGGGCCCGAAGGCCCCCGAGTGCTACAGTCTTGATCAAGCCGGCTAGAACAACAGCTTCAAGCCGAACTGAATGTTGCGCCGCTCATCCGTTGGCTGGCCCGGGCTGCCGTAGATGCCGCCCTTTTGCGCCGGGATGAACAACGCTCCACCTTCGACGTCCAGGTTGTTGGAGGCGATGTACAGGTTAGAGTGGTTGAAGATGTTGTAGAACTCGCTCCGGAACTGGAGACCGAACCGCTCCGTCAGCTTGAACTGCTTGGCGAAGACCATGTCCATGTTCCAGTAACCGGGGCCTACGTACGAGTTACGGTGCGGAACAGCAGCGCCGTTGCAGCTAAACGCTCCGTTTCCGACATAAGGGCCGGCGCAGAAATCGTACCCTGAGGTAGGAACCTGTAGAGCATTTCCCGTACCTACGGGAAGGCCGGTGGAGGCATCCTGCGGCAGCGGCAGGTAATTAAACTGGTTGGGACCAGTCGCGCCGTAGTTGTGTCCCGTGGACCCGACCAACTGGCCCGGAATGTAGCGCGGGTAGATGGTAATACCGTTGGTGCCGTCGTAAATGTTGTACGGCTCCCCGGAGTGGGTGACGAAGATGGGCGAGACGCTCCAACCGCCCAATGCCTGACGGGCAAAGGCGTTGCTGGCGTTCTTCATCCACGGCAAGTCCCAAACTCCGCTCACTACAAAGCGCTGCGGCAGGTTGTAATCGGAAACGCCCTTGTCGAACTGCGGATTGAAGTAGTTGAGATAACCCAGCGAGTAGTTGCCGTTATAGCCGTCGGTGAAGGTCGACGACTGGTTATCCATGGCGTGGGACCAGGTGTAGTTCGCAGTAAGCTGCAGTCCCTTGTTGAAGAGATTGCTGGTCGCGAACTTTATGTTCAACGCATTGTAGAGGTTCCATCCCTCGTTGCCGCGATAGTTGATGTTGCCGTACTGGTAATTCAGCCGATTGCTGAGGTTGGTATCCCCCAGGTAGGTTGAACCAAAGTACTGGGTGTTGATGTTCCCGATGTCGTACAGCTTGCTTCCCTTGGAACCGGCATACTCGAACGACAACACCGAGTTCCGCATGACCTGGCGGTCGAGAGCGGCCGACCAGAACTGCGAATAAGCCGTGGGAATGTTCTGTCGCACAACGCGCAGGGTAACGTTGGGAATGTACTTGGTGCCGGTGCCGCCGAAGGCGCCGATATTGTTGAGATAAATCGGCTGCGAAGGTACGTCTCCGCCCTTCCCGGCCGTGATGCTGATCACGGCGTAGTTCGGCGGGTTCTGAATGACGTTGAAGGTCACGTTGCCGAAGTTACGCTCGTAACCAATACCGTAGCCACCACGGATACTGGTGCTTCCGTCGCCGAAAACGTCCCAAGCGAAGCCAACGCGCGGTGCGAAGTTGTCCAAGTCCTTCGCCCACAGTCCGCCCACCGGACTCTGGTTGGCAATCTGCACACTTCCGTTACGGATCTGGTCCTGGAAGGTACTGCCCGGTCCCAGATAGAAGTTGGAATCGAGGCTCGGATTGGAGTTGTGCTGCACTCCGAAGTATTCCCAACGCAGGCCAAGATTTAAGGTAAGCCGCGCCGTGACCTTCCACGAATCCTGCACATACCAGGAGCCGTCGTTGTAGCGGTTGTTGCGGTTAAAGGCAGGTTCGGTGGCAGGCAGGGTCAGGGTGCAAGCTGGAGTTCCCTGCAGTACACCGTTGGAGTTCTTTGAGCAAGGGTACTTACCCTGAGGGTACAGCGCGCCCTCGTATTGGTAGAGGTTGCCGGTCACCAGGTTCTGGATGCCGTTGGTGAAGTTGTTGCCCAGGATCTGCACCGCATTTTCATAAGCGCCGAATACGCGGTTGTCGCGGGTTTGGATGTAGCTTCCACCGAACTTGAACTGGTGTTTGCCCTTGGTCCAGGAGAAATCCTGGTACAACTCATACAGGTTCTGCGGACCGCCAAAAGGAATAGCATTGGCCGTGGAATTCTGTACATAGCCCGGGAAGACGTACTGGTAGTTCGTACCCGGCAGCGCCGGAACTGAACCCGTGCTGAACAGACCAGGCGTGATAGGAGCGGTGCCTAATCCCTGTACCGGACCGTTGATGCGGTTGTAATTAATCTTGCTCGAACTGACGAAGTTCGGACTGAAAACGTGCGTCAGGTTGAGGTTCACGTTCTGGTTGTAGGTTGTTTGACCGGTGTCATAACCCAGGTACGGACTGTTGTTGACCGTACCGGAGAAATCAAGTTCGCTGTAGAGAGCGTAACGGCCATAGATCGTGGTCTTGTCCGTCCAGTTGTAGTCAATACGCGCTACCGTGCTGTAAGTGTTCTGCGGTAATCCGCCACCCGCATCGGCTGGGGCGTTGTACTGTACCACCTCGCCGAACGGAGAGCTGCAATCCAGCAATGGACAATTACTGGTCTTGTTCAGGGCCTGGCCCCAGTTCACCTTAGAGAGGACCTGGAGACCAGGGACCGTAGCACCATACTTATTGAAATAGGCTTTCGTCTGCGACGACACGCCCGGAAGGGCCAGGAACGCAGGATCGGTAATGTCCCAGTTCACGGTCGCGTTGCTGCGTACACGAGTCCACTCCGTGCTGCTGAAGAAGAACAGCTTGTTCTTGATGATCGGGCCGCCGATCGAGTATCCGAACTGGTTGCGCGTGAAACCGCCTTTGGGGGTTCCGTTGGCGTCATTGTTATAGGTATTGGACGACAGGGCGGCAACGCGGTTGAATTCGTATGCCGTTCCGTGAAAAGCGTTCGTGCCTGACTTGGTGGCGACGTTCACAACACCGCCGCTGGCGCGCCCATACTCCGCGCTGAAGTTGTTGGTAAGAACGCTGAATTCCTGCACCGAGTCGAGCGGAACCGACTGGCCTACCGAAGCCGTAAATAGATCCACGTTTTCCGCGCCGTCCAGAAGAATATCGGTGGAATCGGCGCGCTGGCCGTTGAGTTGATAGCCAGCTCCGCGGCCCGATCCGGTATTATCCGGCGTCACGTTGCCCGACGTTCCAACCAGATCGTAGGGATTACGGGTCAAGGTTGGCAGTTGCTCCAGTGACTTCGAGTTCACTACTTGAGAAAGCGTCTGGTTCTCTGTATTCACGGTGGCGACTTCGCCCGATGCCGTCACTTCCACCGTAGTGGACGAGCCGGTCACAGCCAACTGCGCCGAGTTGTCCACCTTGGAGCCGATCTGTACATGAACCTGGTTGACATATTTCTGGAAACCGGTCTTTTCGATGGTGACCTCATACAGGTCCGGTTTCAAATTGGTGATGGTGTATTCGCCGGCCGAGCTGGTCGTACCCGAACGGGTTGCGCCGGTGTTAACCGACTTAACCGTAATGCTCGCTCCTGCAACCACGGCGCCGGTTTTATCTGTCACGACACCGACGATGGTTCCGGTCTCGGTCTGGGCAAATACCCAAACCGAACACAGAGCCAGGATTGCGACTAACGAAAGTATTCTTAGTGCCGTTCGATTCATCGCTGTCTCCGCTTTGCTGAATTCGACGGGGTCACACTCATAGATCGCCCCACAGTGTTAGTTGCACGGCGGTAGCCACTTCATTGATATTTATTTTCAGTAGCTTGCGAATGTCAAAAAAGCGGCGCTACTTTTTTTGGTAGGAGTGGCAACGCCACTATTCCAGATTCGGTAGACACGATTGGGATATCCCGCCATTTTTACAACTTAAGTTGCAGAAGCCCGGGTCAAGCCGCATCGTTGTGAAATGCACCAGCTAAATGCCGGTCCTTCACCCCCGGAAGGAGCTTAAGCCAGCTTGCCCAAGGCTAGCGAGAGCAGCGTCTTTTGCTCCAGTTCGTGTGCCTTGGTGGATCCAGTCGCCGGGGTAGAATTGGCGGCGCGCTTGATGCTGCGGAGCTTGGAGCCGAGGATCCGCTTCAGGCGCGGCGTCACGAAGGAAAGAGCGCCCATGTTGGCCGGCTCTTCCTGGACCCAGACGAACTCGCGGGCATTCCTATAGCGGCCCAGAACTGTGCGTACGTCCTCTTCGGGAAAGGGATACATCTGTTCGACGGAGACAATGGCGGGCCCCCCGCCAAGCTTGAGCTTCTTGCGCTCCATGCGAAGTTCATGAGCGATCTTGCCGGTGCACAGAAGGACACGCTTGGCGTCCCAGGCGCTCTCGTCGGAAATGATGTTCAAGAAACGCGGCTGTTCCAGTTCCGCAAGCGGGGATAGCGCTTCGGGATGTCGCAACATGCTCTTGGGAGTGAAGCAAATAAGCGGCTTACGCCATTTGCGCAGCGCCTGGCGGCGCAGCAGATGGAAGTACTGCCCGGCGGTGGACGGCTGGGCGACCTGCATGTTGTCCCTGGCGCACAGTTGCAGATAGCGCTCAATGCGGGCGCTGGAATGCTCCGGCCCCTGGCCTTCGTGGCCGTGCGGAAGCAACAGAACCAGCCCGGTCAGCAACCCCCATTTGTCTTCCCCCGCCGCAACGAACTGATCGATGATGATTTGCGCGCCATTGGCGAAGTCGCCAAACTGCGCCTCCCACATCACCAGCGCTTCGGGGTAATCACGCGTGTAGCCGTACTCGAAGCCCATCACTGCAGCTTCGGAAAGCTCGGAGTTATAAATCTCAACGCGGGCCTGGTTCGGCGCCAAGTGGCAC
The DNA here is from genome assembly GCA_963791975.1 of uncultured Acidobacteriaceae bacterium. Classification (GTDB taxonomy): domain Bacteria; phylum Acidobacteriota; class Terriglobia; order Terriglobales; family Acidobacteriaceae; genus Bog-257. Next base: position 1,527,543 of record CAWBUJ010000003.1, read on the forward strand.
AAAGGCACGTACTCCTTCTCGTCGATGATGTCGATGAGCACCGAATGCCGTTGATTGAAGGTGCCGCGGCGGCTGTCCTGACCGCTCAGACGAATGGGTGTGCCCTGCAGCGCGAGCGAGCCAAACGCCAGCGCCTCGGCCATGCCGAAGTCGAGGGGACGTTTGCCGTAACCCATCTCGCGGCGCTGCTCCAACAACTTCTGTACCTTGGGATGAATGTTGAAGTCCTCGGGATACTTCACCAGGCCATCGGTAATCTCGTGCAACCTTGTAGCCGTCAGACCGGTGTCCACTTCATCCGCGGGATTGTAAGGACCGCCATGATAGGACGCCCAGTAACTGGGCAACTGCCGCATGGGAGGCTTTTTAAGCATGGCCTTGCCGGCCTTCTCGGCGGCGTCCAGTTCTGCCTGAAACCTCTCGACGTAGGGCCGCGAATCGAGGTCCACATTCCTGGCGTAGATCTCGTAGAGCAGGGGATGGTCTTTGATCTTGCGATACAGGATGGGCTGGGTGATGGTCGGATCGTCCACTTCGGAATGACCATGCCGCCGGAAGCCAATCAGGTCAACCAGCACGTCAGTACCGAACTCGTAGCGATACTCAAGCGCCATGCGTCCGGCGCGTACCACCGCGTCCGCGTCTTCGCCGTTGACATGGAAGATCGGGATGGGCAGGCGCTTGGCGAGGTCGGAAGAGAAGCGGCTGGAATAAGCGTCACTCGGATTAGTGGTGAACCCGATGAGATTATTGACGATGATGTGCACCGTCCCGCCAACGTTGTAGCCGCGCAGGTTGGCTAGATTCAGGGTCTCGGCGGTGATGCCTTGTCCTGCGAAGGCAGAATCGCCGTGCATCAGCACCGGCAGCACTTTCAGCTTGCCATCGCGACCGAGACGCGTTTGCTTGGCACGCGCGCGTCCCATCGCGACGGGATCCACTGCTTCCAGGTGGCTGGGATTCGAAACCAGGTGGATGCGCACTTGCTTGCCATTTGCGCCGGTAAACATACCGGTGGCGCCGATGTGATACTTCACGTCGCCGCCGCCCAGGACGCTGCGCGGATCGACATCCTCGAATCCGGCGAAAATCTCCGCCGCCGGGCGGCTCACAATATTGATGATGACATTCAGGCGCCCTCGATGGCTCATCGCCAGCACAGCCTGCTCGGCGCCGTTGTCGGCCGCCGAATTCAGAATCTCGTCCAGCAAAGGAATGAGCGCGGTATTGCCTTCCAGCGAATAGCGCTTGGTCCCGATGTAGCGGGAGTGGATGGTCTGCTCGAAGATATCGGCGCGAACCAGTTGGTCGAGCACCCGCGACCGGTCCACCGGCTCCTGCTGTGCGGACTCCATGCGTTCCTGGATCCATTGGCGCGGCTCGGGATCGGGAATGTGCATGAACTCAACTCCGATGCTGCCGGCATAAATGCGGCGGGCCGCATCGGCCGATTCCCCCTGCAGGTCGAGCTCGGGATGAGGGAGGGGCGTAAAGTGCCCCAGCGGATCGAGGTTGGCTTGCAGATAGCCCCAGCGGCGGAACGCGTCCATCACGCGCTCCTGCTTCTCGCTGTCAACGTTCATCAGTGCAGTGGACAAGGATTAATGACCCCGCGAACCGCAGCTCCACTTTGAGGGGCGGCGGCGTTTGCATCGGAACAATAATAGTTATAGATTCCCTACCGGCTGGAGGGATGCGGCCGCCGTCCCCTAACCTGGAACCAGCGGCGTCCAAACGTTTCAGTATATAGAACCGCTTGTGAAGTAGGTACCCTGGGAGGGAGGGGGACCCTCCGACATGCCATGCGCCCTATCTCGGGTGGCGGCAGGGGAAAAGACTCAGCCAGTGAAGCGCCCCCGGGAGCGCGAGCGAGCTAATGATTGTATCTCTGTCACCGCAGGACCGGGTATTCGTGCTGACTGGGGCTGGGATCAGCGCCGAGAGCGGATTGCCCACATTTCGCGGCGCCGACGGATTGTGGCGCGGCCATCGCGTGGAAGAGGTGGCCACGCCGCAAGCGTTCCGCGCCAATCCGGAATTGGTGTGGCGATTCTACTCCGAGCGCCGCAAACGCCATGCGACAGTGATTCCAAATGCCGCACATCGTGCCCTGGCTGAACTGGAGCGCACGCTGGGCGAACGCTTCTTCCTGTGCACGCAGAACGTGGACTCGCTGCACGAACAGGCTGGCTCGGTGCGCATCATGCACATGCATGGACGGCTGATGCAGACTCGTTGCTCGCGTGAAGGCTGTCGTACCGCTGCTTTCGACGACGAACGCGCCTATCTGAGCAGGGCCGAAATTCCCACCTGCCCGAAATGCGGAGCGCTCCTGCGCCCTCATATCTGCTGGTTCGGCGAAGTGCCGTTCGGCATGGACCGCATCTTCGAAGAACTGCGAATCTGCACCGTGCTACTTACCATCGGAAGCTCAGGAGTGGTCGAACCCGCCGCGAGCTTTGTCCGCATGGCACGCGTGAACAAGGCCAAAGCGATCTACATCGGCCCTGAAGAACCTGCGAACGGCATGTTCTTCGATGAGGTCGTACTGGGGAAAGCGGGAGAGGTTTTGCCGGGGTTGGTGAAGGAACTCAGTGGCTCGCGAAAGTGACGGAAGCAAAAGACCCACAGTTCTCAGCGATTCGCCTCTAACTCGCTCCACAGATCGCTAAGCCGCAAGAAAATGGGGGACCCGGCTACGCGAAATTCCTCGCTTGGCAGGCAAGCTGCTGTGCTGCAATCGTGAGCGATACGATTGGCGGGATCGATGACCCAAACATTCGCAATACCCATCTGCCGGTAGTCGGCCAGTCGCTCGTTGCATCGCGAAATCCGGTCTTCTGGAGAAAGAATCTCAATAACGGCCAGCGGGGGCGTGGTAATAACTTGCTCGATCGGCTGTTTCCTGGAGACCAAACACACGTCTGGGATTCTCACGCGCTCAATTGCCACCCGCACTCGAGTTTCTGTAACTGCATGCAAATCCCATTCTTGACGGTGTTGAAAGAACCAAACCGACAGGAAAACCTGTATAGTTCCATGATCGAATTCTCCCAAATTACGCTCTTGCACCTCGCCATCAACATAGTCACGGTCGGGGTGATAGCTCGTCCGCAGATACTCTGCCAGCGATGTCTGGAGGGTTGTCATGGCGCGAAGCTCGTTGGGTTATTTACTCCCGGGGGCTGGCCCTCAGTGGATGAAGTGTCCGACGATATTGTAGGCGGCGAAGGCGGAAATGTAGGCGACCATGGTCATGTAGCTGAATTGCAGCGCCGGCCACTTCCATCCGTTGGTTTCGCGACGCACTACGGCGAGGGTCGACATACATTGCATGGCGAAGGCGAAGAACACCAGCAGCGCAACTGCGGCTGCGGGAGTGAGTTCATGGCGCAGCGCGGCCTGCAGGTCGGTGGCATGCGATTGGGGATCGACTCCATTCAGCGTACCCAGGGTAGCGATGATCACCTCGCGCGCTGCCAGCGACGTCACCAGCCCGACACCAATCTTCCAGTCGAAGCCCAGAGGACGAATAACCGGCTCAATCGTATGTCCCAGCTTGGCGACCACGCTGTTCTGCACCTCCGGCGGCTGGCCATGATGCATGGGAAAGTTCGTCGCCGCCCAGAGCAGCAGCGTGACCAGCATGATCACCGTCCCTGCGCGATAGAGGAATGCCTTGCCGCGATCGACCAGCCGTAGTGCCAACGACGCCAGGGTGGGCCAGCGATACGGCGGCATCTCCAGAATGAAGGGCGCGTCCTTGCTCCGCAGGATGGTCGACTTCAGCAGCCGGGCAGTTACAACCGCCATCAGGAAGCCCAGCACATACAATCCGAGCATTGCCACCGCCCGCGTTCCCAGGAAAACCCCCAGCAGCGGGCGACTCGGCAGGAAGGCCGCGATCACCATGGTGTAGACCGGCAGGCGCGCCGAGCAGGTCATAAAGGGCGCGATCAGGATGGTCGCCATGCGATCGCGCTTGCTCTCGATGGTGCGCGTCGCCATGATCGCCGGCACCGCACAGGCATAGGCCGAAAGCAGCGGGATGAAGCTCTTGCCGTTCAGTCCCACACGCGACATGGTGCGGTCGGCGATGACCGCCGCTCGCGACAGATAGCCGGAGTCTTCCAGTATCCCGATCACCAGGAACAGCAGCAGAATCTGCGGCAGGAAAACCAGCACCGAGCCAGTTCCCTTCCATACGCCGTTCACGATCAGCGAATTGAACATCCCCTGAGGCAGATGAGTTCCAAGTTGCGCGCCAGTGACGTCGAGAAGCTTCTGTAGCAGATTCGACAGCGGCTGCCCCACCGCAAAAATCGTCTGGAACACCGCCATCACCACCACAGCGAAGATTACCGAACCCCAGATGCGATGCAGGAACACGGAGTCTAATCGCTGCGTCCATACTGGTGTAGCCGGACGGCGATACTTCGCGTTTTCGCCCACGCGCACCGCCCATTCGCGATAGCCGCGCGTGCTTCCCACCACGGGGAGTTCCAAGGGCTCGGGGCTGGCTCCCGCAGAGTCCAGGAAGTTCTGCACCGCCACAATGCCTTCGCCGGTTGTGGCACTGATCAATGCAACCGGCGTGCCCAGCTCACGCGCCAGAGATAGCACATCCACATGGCCGCCCTGCTTGTGCAGTTCGTCGGCCATGTTCAGCAGCACCAGAGTAGGCGTACCGAGCGCGATGACGCGTGCCGCCAATACCAGGTGGCTATGAAGATTGGTGGAGTTCAGAACCAGAATGATAGCGTCGGGTTTCGGTGTGCCGGGCATCTGTCCGGTCAGCACGTCGATCGCGACCTTCTCGTCTTCGGACTTCGGCGTGAGACTGTAAACCCCGGGAAGATCGATGAGCGCGATCTCCTGGCCCTCGGAATCGCGCACGTAACCGGTGTGATGTTCGACGGTGACGCCGGGAAAGTTGCCGACCTTCTGACGCAGCCGGGTCAGCCGGTTGAAAAGCGTGGTCTTGCCGGAGTTTGGAGGGCCGACGACGGCGATGGTGCGATGCGTTGTACCCAGAGTTTCGTCGCCGGGCCGTGCCACCGCATGGCAGCTCATCGCCGAAGCGCCCATGCATTAGTCTCCGAAGGCCGGTGCGCCGAGCAGTTCCACGTGGATGTGGCGCGACACGTCGCGGCGCATGGCTATTTCGGTCCCCTCGACACGGTACACCCGAGGATCGCCACCAGGGCCGCTGCGCGCGACCGTGACTTCCAGACCGGGCACGAAACCGAGATTCATGAGGTGCTCCGCCACCGGCGGAGACAGTTGCAGTTCTGCGAGGATGGCGCTCTCTCCGACGTGGAGATCGGCCAAGGCGCTTGCCTTGCGAGTGCGTTCTTTCCTAGTACGGCCGAATATGAAGTTGAAAATCATTTTCAATTCCAACTCTATTCTAACTCTTTCCCGGCCCCTGGCAACGACTAAAGTCACAGCCCTTTGTGATGCACGAACATCGGGGAAACCCCGATGGGAAAGGCCCAAAACGGGCTGGAGCCGGACCGTCGGCGCCAATGTGTATCGCTAAGGTCTTCGGGGTCACCAGCAAAATGCCGCAGGATGCCTCCCAATTCGCGGATAACCGGAACTAATACCCTCCATAAATAGTTTGAATTTCTCATTCGCCGCAAAACCAGATATTCAACTTGTTACAGCACGATGCGGAGGCCCGGCCCGGACGGTCCGGGACGGTCCTGGCATGACTCTTGATCTCTCCGATTTTTTGCGCGCCGGATTTGCGCTCAACCGCCCCCAAAGATGCTCCTTTCAGGCGGTCGTGGTTCGATTGCTATCAGCTCTATTAACGGGAGTATTTCATGCGGTTGTTTCGGAAGGCTTTGCCATTTCTTTTCCTGATTCTTCTTGCCGGCTCTTTGGCTGCACAATCGACGCAATCCTCTCCTGATCCAGCGGCACAACTTGCGCAATTACAGCAACAGATTGCCGACGCCAAGGGCTCAGCCGACAACGCCTGGATGCTGACCAGCTCGGCGCTGGTGCTGATGATGACGGGTCCGGGCCTGGCGCTGTTCTACGGCGGTCTGGTGCGCAAGAAGAATGTGCTGGCCACCATGATGCAAAGCTTTGCCATGATGGCGCTCATCACCGTGCTCTGGGCCATCGTTGTGTACAGCCTTTGTTTTGCGCCGGGCAACAGCTTCATCGGCGGCATCAGCCACGCTTTTCTGCGGGGCGTGGGAGCACAGCCTGATCCGGACTACTCGGCCACAATCCCGTTGCAGACATTCATGATCTACCAGTTGATGTTTGCCATCATCACTCCGGCGCTGATCAGCGGGGCCTTCGCCGAGCGAATGAAGTTCAGCGCCATGGTGCTGTTCATGGGATTGTGGTCGCTATTCGTCTATGCGCCCATGGCGCACATGGTGTGGGGCAAGGGCGGAATCCTGAACGCCAGCCTCGGCGGGCGCTTTCCTACTCTCGATTTCGCCGGCGGCACGGTCGTGCATATCACGTCCGGAGTTTCGGCGCTGGTTTGCGCCGCTTACCTCGGCCGGCGCATCGGCTACCCGAAGGAACCGATGATGCCGCACAGTGTCGTTCTCAGCTTCATTGGCGCTTGCTTGCTGTGGGTGGGCTGGTTCGGGTTCAACGCTGGGAGCGCCTTGAGCTCGGGTGCTCTAGCGACCAGCGCATTCGTAGCCACGCACTTCGCAGCCGCAACTGCCGCGATTGGCTGGGCGGGCGCGGAATGGATCCGCAACGGCAAGCCAAGCGCTCTGGGCGCAATTTCGGGATGCGTGGCTGGACTGGTGGCGATCACCCCGGCTTCAGGATTTGTCGGTCCCATGCCGGCGCTGCTGATCGGCTTAATCGCCGGAGTGGGCTGCTATCTGATGGTAGCCAAGGTGAAGGCCGCGCTCGGCTATGACGATTCGCTCGACGCCTTCGGTGTGCACGGCGTGGGAGGCACCATCGGTGCACTGCTGACCGGAGTGTTCGCCTCCAAACTGATCAACCCGATCTTCAAGGACCCGCAGGGCAACGCGCTGCCTTCGGGAATGATCGACGGCAACTTCCACCAGATCCTGAATCAGGCGGTCGGAGTTGTCATCGCGATTGTGCTGGCGGTGGTTGGGACGTACATCATTCTCCGGGTCGTCGACTTCGCAATCGGGCTGCGCGTTTCCGCCGAAGAGGAAGTGCAGGGTCTCGACCTCACGCAGCATGGCGAAGAAGGCTATTACTGGGAAGTTTCGTTACCTTAGGGCAGACGTTCCGCCACCGGACTATCACGAATTCATGAAGGCGAGTTTATGACCAAGCTGGAAACAGTGATTCAACCCTCGAAGTTCGAAGCCGTAAAAGATGCGCTGCTCGAGATAGGAGTGGAAGGCATGACGGTGACCGAAGTTCGAGGACACGGGCGGCAAAAGGGACACACCGAGTTTTATCGAGGACGCGAGTACACGGTAGACGTTCTGCCCAAGGTGAAGATCGAGACCGTGCTTCCCGATCGTCTGGTCGATCCTGCGATCCAGGCGATCACGAACGCTGCTCGCACCGGCAAAATTGGCGATGGCAAGATTTTCCTGTCGCGCATCGACGATGCCATTCGTATCCGCAACGACGAGCGCGGCGAAACCGCATTGTGACCGTATCTACCTGAGTCGAGTTCAGGGGAAATATGTCCAGTCAGGCGGCCGACTCCACACTGCGCGCCTATTACCGGCAGGAGTTCGAGCGGCTGCGGGCCGAGTTCGAAGCCAGCGGTTCTGGCGTGGTCACGGTGCGCGATCGCACGCTCGTTGTCGACCGGCTCGCCTCTCAACTCTGGGACCAGTATGTTTCCGCCAGCTCCGGCTTCGCGCTGGTCGCGTTGGGCGGCTTCGGGCGCCGCGCTCTCTTTCCTTATTCCGATGTTGACCTCCTCTTCGTCGCCGAGAACGAAGCGCTGCGCGGCAGAATGAAGGAGCAGGTGCGCAGCATCTGCCAGGAAATGTGGGACATCGGCCTGCGCGTCAGTCCCACCACGCGCACCCTCGACGACTGCTCCCGCTTCGACCAGGAGAACGTCGAGTTCACCATCTCGCTGCTCGATTGCCGCTTTCTGGTCGGCGAGGCGGCGCTGTTCGAGCGCTTGCATGACAAGCTTCTGCCGCAACTGGTAGCGCGCGAGTCTGACGTGTTGGTGGAGCGTCTCGCCGAAGTCACGCGCACGCGGCATCTGCGCTTTGGCAACACCATCTTTCATCTCGAGCCCAATCTGAAAGACGGTCCCGGCGGATTGCGCGATACGCACGTGACGCAATGGCTCAGCTCCATCGCGACCCTCGACTCCGGGCGCAAGTGGCCGGAATCGCTCAGCCCTCAACACAACTCCGCCCACGAGGTGCTGGATGCGATGGAGTTTCTCTCCGCCAGCCGCTGCTACCTGCATTACCGCAGTAAGCGCGACGAGAACGTTATCTCGTGGGAGGCGCAAGACGAAATGGCGGCGCGCGGAATCGCCACACCCGACGGACCGCTGTCGTCGGCCGAATGGATGCGCCTGTATTTCCGTCAGGCCAAGGCGATTTACCGCAATACTACGCAGCTTCTGGAGCAGGTCCCGCGCGATCGCTCTTCGCTGTATCGCTCCTTCCAGCGTTGGCGCTCGCGGATCTCCAACGAGGACTTCTCGGTGGTAGATGGCCGGGTTTATCTCCAGCAGTCCGGCGGCGCGCGCGATCCACTGGTCGTGTTGCGGCTGTTCACTTTTATCGCGCGGCACGGCGTCGCGCTGAGCCTCGAAACTGAACGGCGACTGAAGAATGCGCACCGCGCTCTGGCCGACGCCATGCCGCAGGACGCGCGTTTGTGGGAACACTTGCGTGAGTTGCTCGCCGCACCGCACGCGGCGGAAGCGCTGCGCGTCATGCATTCGCTCAATCTGTTGACGCACGCCATTCCGGAGTTCGAAACCATCGACTCGCTGGTGCTCCGCGATCTTTACCACCGCTACACGGTGGATGAGCACAGTTTCCTCGCCATCGAAGTGCTGCATCGCCTGAAGAACAAAGACGTCGAATGGCTGCAACCGTTCGGCGAACTGCTGACCGAGCTGGAGCGCCCCGAGCTGTTGTTTCTCGCGCTGCTGCTGCACGATACCGGCAAAGGGCTGGCGGGCACCGACCACGTGCACAACAGCCTGCAACTGACCGCGGCCGCGGTGGAGCGAATGGGCCTGGCTGCCGAAGACGAGCAGACGGTTTGTTTCCTGGTTGCAACTCACCTGACGATGTCCTCCACCATGCGCCGTCGTGACATCTACGATCCGGAAACGGTTCGCGAACTGGCCGGCAAGATGGGCACTCCGGAGCGGCTGAAGATGCTGGCGCTGCTGACGCTCGCGGATATCAAGTCCGTCAATCCTGACGCGCTGACCCCGTGGAAGGCGGAGAACCTGTGGCGCTTGTACGCAGGCACCGCCGGATATTTCGACCGCTCGGTGGACAAAGAGCGCTTCCACGCCAATGCCTGCACCGAACAGGTGGAGCGCATCACCGCATTGCTGCCCAAACACCGGTCGCAACTGCTGAAGTTCCTTGATGGTCTGCCGCAACGCTACCTCATGTCACATTCGCCCGAGCAGGTACTGCTGCATTTCGAAATGGCGAGCCATCTGCGCAAAGAGCCGGTACAACTGGGAGTGCGGCACGTCAGCGGGCAGCACGAACTTACTGTCGTCACCGCCGATCGTACGGGATTGTTTTCCACGCTAGCCGGCATTCTTTACGGCTGGGGCATGGACATTACCAAGGCCAGCGCGTTCTCCAATCGCGCCGGAGTCGTGGTTGACAGCTTCTATTTCAAAGACCGGTTTCACACCCTGGAGTTAAATCCCCCGGAACGCGAGCGCTTCAAAAAATCAATCATCGAAATCCTGATGCACGAGGCGCCTCTCGACCCGCTGCTGGAATCTCGCCTCAAGGCCGACACCAAGCCGCCCAAGCTCAAGGTCGAAACCAAGCTGCGATACGACGACGAATCTTCACCCGGCAGCACGCTGCTGGAGGTCATCACCCAGGACCGGCCGGGGTTGCTGCACTCCATCAGCGCAACTCTGGCGGCCGAAAATTGCAGCATCGAAGTTGCGCTGATCGATACCGAAGGCGCGGTCGCCCATGACGTCTTCTACCTCACCAGCAACGGCGAGAAACTGACCCGCGAGCAGCAGCGAGCCATCGAGTGGGCGCTGACGACGGAGTTGAGCGATTCGCTGCCGTCGAACTGGTGAGAAGAAGCAACTGGTCGCGAGTTACTAGTGACCAGATACTAGTGACCGGGATCTGCGTTTCTCGACCGGCGTACATTGATGCCTGAGGCTGGCTGTTAACTATTCCCTAATCTCTAGCCCATAATCCCTTCTAAGCCCATTTCGGGGACGGAGTAGTAGCTGTCTAGGGTAATAATTTACTTGACTCCACCACTACGCAAGCGCATGATGACCGAGTCAGGGGTGCGCTATGATGCGACTCCTGCCGCTGCCGGAACTCATGAAGGAATTTGAAGCCCACAAGATGGTTAACGCTATCCGTTGCACTTTGGGGCAGGCGCACGCTTGCCGCGACTTATGGGAGCAAGGTCTACGTGGGGAGAAGAATGCACGCGGAGCTTCCCTGGATTTGGTTGAAACTTGCCGAAAACAATCATTGGAGTTGCTAGAGTGCTGTAAAGCGGCGGACTTGAAAATGTCTGTGCTCGCTATCACCCGCCGCCTGCAAGTCTTGTTTAATACTCGCAGTGAAAGATTGAAACACTTAGCGCCTGAGAATGTTGTTGATAATGTTTGGGGAATGCTCATCACGGTAGAAGAGGAGCTTTCATTGAGGGTCTACTTCTCCCTCGACCCCAGTGAGACCGAACGATACAACAATCCGTGGCAGGGATGGGAGCAAATCATTGACAGGTTCCCAGATACGGTTAGGGACATCGAAGAAATGAGCAAGTGTTTCGCATTCGGTCGCTATACGGCTTCAATGTTTCATGCGTTGCACGTGGCTGAATGGGGAGCAATAAAACTCGGAGATTACATCGACGCTACCGATCCCAAGAAAGGATGGGGTGCCACCGAAAAGAAATTGAGAGAACTTGTGAAAGCGGGGCACTCGAACTTGCCAGCATCCTTGGTCGGGAAGTTCGAATTTCTCGAACAAATGTCGCGCGAAATCGACAGCATGGTTCTAGCGTGGCGTCACAAGGTTGACCATGCGGCCAACCACCTAGCAATTGTGCCCAACACAGACTTTACTCCCGACATTGCCCAACACATCAGTGGAGCGGTTAGAATCTTCATGCTAAGGCTAGTAGAAGGAATGCCTCAGCCGGAATCAACGTAAAAAACGAGGAAAGCTCAATGGTAGATCGAAGCGCAGCAGCGAAGAAAGCGGCCAAGACCCTAAAGCTGAAACGGGCTGGACAGAAAGCGGCGGTGACGCGTAAGCGCAGAGCCGCAGCACGTAAGGCAGCAGATAGCAGGAAAGCGCGCAAGGCGGGCGGTGAGCAGTGACTGAGCCTAGTGAATCCGCCAAGTTTGATGCTGTCGTGCGAAAGATGATGTCCGTCTCTCACGATGAGATCGTGAAACGCGAGAAAGCATGGAAGCGCAACCGGGCAAGAAAAAAGCGGGCCAAGAGTGCCACGCAGAAATAGGGGAACCAATCATGGCTTCGCAGGAAGTTTTGAATGCAATGGAGTCTCTTGCGTATGAGAGAGACCGTCAAGAGTTTGCTCTTGGGGACACGCTTGACATCAAAACTGGGCTCGTCTTGGCTGGTCTAACCTTTCTGGCTCTACAGACGGGCGACTTACTTAAGGGCAATATATCGTCCTTTCAGGTAGCACTGCAAAGTACTTCGATACTGGCTTTGATAATCGGCGGCGCGTTGTGCGTGGCTGTGCTGTGGCCACGCGATTACGACAGAGAGGCTTCTCCAGAGAAATACCGAGAATGGATTGCCAAGACCGAAGCGTACTGTGAGGCGTACCCAGAAGCGGAGCCCGTCACAGTCGAGAAGCTGATCGAAGCGCGAGTATCGTCAGCAATAGCAAGTGTGCAAACTAACCTTGCTATCAACAAGCTGAAATCCGCCCTCATGTTTTGGGCCTTTGGGTGTGTTGCCGTGGCATTCGCCGCGAATATCGGCACATTGATTATCCGCCTTTTTTGAACTTTTCTGGAGGCGGTGGTGGTGGCGACGCGGGCCTTTCTGTTCTAGTTGGCTGGGAAGGAGCGCTATCGCCTACTCTGCCCGGTCGAGAGGGCTGTTGGGGGTGCTGTGGTTGAGCCATGAATTCTCCTGCTGTTGCAGAGCACGATTATGATTTTCGCCGTCCGCGCTTCAAACGTGAAGGATTAGAAAGGCGTCGCAGTTGCGGTCTTTCCGGTGAGTTCAGCAAAGGTGAGGCGCTTGCCGACGATCTTGGAAATGACCATATTGAATCGGTCGGCGTCGGTCACTTTGCGAGTCTTGGTCGCACGATTGTTGTAACGGAAAACCTGTTCGTCAAGGTAACGAAATAGATGGAAAGGCTCAACAGCAACGTAGGTTCCTTTCAGGCCGCGCTTCAACAGCGACCAGAAATTCTCCATGCCGTTAGTGTGTACGCGGCCATCTACATACTGCACCGCGTGGTCTATGACTTGGTGAATGAACTCACCGTTCAGGCCTTTGTAGCCGCCCATCTCATCGGTAAAGAGTTCGGTTCCGGCTTCGACGTGCTCACGAACGATGGGCTGCAAGGTTTCCTTTTGCCGATCTGGAATGACAAGAGTACGGACGTTTCCACCGCGTTCCAAGAGTCCCATCACTATGGTCTTGTCTCGGAAGCTCTGACCCATGCCAGTGATGCGCCGAGCGTGAACATCCTTGTGCATGTTGCGAGCTTTGCCGCCGATGAAAGTCTCATCGGCTTCGACTCCGCTGCCGTCACCGCCCAGCTTGCTACCGAAGTTCTCATCTTGCATGACGAGCCGGATGCGGTGAAGCATGAACCAAGCCGACTTCTGAGTGACCTTCACGTCGCGGGCAATCTCGTAGCTGCTGATTCCGTTCTTGCAATTGGTGACGAGCCAAGTTGCGGTGAGCCACTTATCCAGAGGGATTGCGGAATCTTCCATCACAGTTCCAACCTTGATGGAGAACTCGCGCTTGGCATGATGTTTGGAGCAAGTCCAAGTGCGGCGATTCTCTCTGAACTTCACTTTGTCAGAGCCGCAAGTTGGGCAGGTCACAACTCCATCCGGCCAGCGCCGGACGGACAAATACTGGATGCAATTGTCGGGGTCAGAGAAGAACTGGATGGCTTCTTGCAGGCTCTGTGGTTCGCTCATAAGTGCCTCACTTACAAGCAAAATCATAGCTCAAATTTGTGGTGGAGTCAAGTAAATTATTACCCTGTCTAGTTACTCCCCCTCCCCCTCCCTTGTTGTTTAGAATCTGGCGATTACAAACTTTTTCCCGGCAAACTATTGATTTTACATATATTTACAAGTAACTGCTTTAGCCACTATGACTTAGTACGAATCGTTTATCCGGGTCGGGCAGTTCCAACCACGAACAAAGCCGCCTCAGTCTGAGGAGGGTTAACGAACTGGTCATCGGTCTCGTATCTAGATTTTCAAAGATCAGAGCGCCCAGCAGTTGGCTTTAAGACGCCGCTGCGCATAGAGACACAAAGCCTCTAGTCACGAGTGTAGCCATCCGCTCGCCAGTGTCAGTGAGGGCGGTCACGGGTGTTGGTGATATCCGATGGAGCGGCAACACAGCAATACCACAGCGGGGACGATGGCCTTGGAAATCATGAGACTTCTCGCGCTAGCGTGCGCCAGGGACCGATCTTGCACTGGCTTCGTGGCGTGAGAGCGCCCAACTCCGTCGCCGGGCATTAGTCTATGCTCCGGCCAGCCTTTCAATCTCCGGAAGGTTTTGGATCAGCAGGTTGGAACCATGAAGTTCGGCAATGCGCTGCTTGCGAAAAGTCGCGAGAGTACGGGTAACTGTTTCGCGCGACATGCCGATGATTTGTCCGATCTCGTCGTGGGTCAAGGCCACCTTGATTCCGTGGGATCTAGCCATCCCGGAATCGTCGTGCGACCAATCCAGCATCAGGCGCGCAATTCGCTCGGGGGCTGAAGTAACTACAAACGAGCGTAGTTGGTGGTACGCCTGCTGGCATTCGTGGCTGAGATGGGTGGCTGCGTGCATGCAGGCATCGGCGTGTCCCGCCAGAAATTTGAGAAAGTCGTCGGCTTTAACGAAGTTCAACTGGCAGGGCTGGCCAGTTTCCGCGGTCGTCTCGTGCGGGATTCCAGCGACCGTTGCGTTCAACCCCAGGACCTCTCCAGGCTGGGCAATCTTAAATATAAGGGTCTGGCCTCCCCGCGAACTGGCTGACAATTTCACTCGGCCCCTACAGAGAATGTAGATGCCGCGGCATACCTGCCCTTCCACGAACAGAGTCGCGCCCGCGGGATACGCGATCGTGAACTTTATAGCCTGGAAGGCTTTCATGGTCGGTTTTGGCAAATCGCAGAAAAAGCCCACAGAGCACAGCTTGCAAGAGAGACAGTCCTCAACCAGTTCCATCCCGTATGGTGCATGCATTGTCAGTTCTCCCCGAGCCCCAGATCGCGCTGTGCCGGTCGCAGTGGATGGAGGGGTAATCTTGCTCTGTTGGGCCGACTGCCGACCGGCTCGCGCCTATCGTGCGACAGTAGCGTATTCAACAAGCACGAGTCTGAGCAAAAGTGCTCATCGACGAAATTGTTCTTGCGCTCGGCGGACAGGGCGGCCGTGGCCCGTGATGTTGTCCCTATCTAGACTTCTGCTCTCGCGATCGCCAGGGCGGCGATCGCAGCGGTTTCAGCGCGGAGGATGGTGTTGCCTAACGAAACACCGACCCATTGCGACCGTCGAAAAAGTTTCAACTCGTCAGCTGTCCAGCCGCCTTCCGGACCGATCGCGAGGGCCAACGATTTCACATCGTCGTGGGCGCGCAGAAGCTCGGTGAGGGTGGTTTCGTGTTCGGTTTCGGCGAGGACAATGCGGAGATCACCCCAGACGCTCGGCACCCCTGGCGATGCTCCGGGATCGCTGGTCGAGACTTGATTGGCGATTTGTGCCGTCCCTACGGGACTCGGATCGATTTTCTGCCTTACCCAGGGCTTACGCCCTGGGCTAAAACCAATTCCGCCCCGGTGGGGCTGGCTCTCTCCCGGTCCAGCATCTCCGCGAACTGACACGGAGAACTGGTCAAGCTCGCCTTCCAGCGCTTCCTTCAGCTTCAGCGGCTCGGCGATTTCTGGCGGCGAGGCCCGCCGCGACTGTTCTGAAGCTTCGCGCGCGATGCGGCGCCAGCGTTGCACGCGCTTGGAGGCGGCCAGCGCCAGATGCTTTTCCGTGCGTCGCGCGATGGCCGGAACGATGGTCGTCACGTTCAGCTCGGTGCACTTTTCGATGGCCCACTCCATGCGATCGAACTTAAAGACCGCCAGCAGCAAGGTGATCGGCACGACGGTCCCGAAAGTAACTTCCTCGCCGAGGACGAAGTCCACGCGATCATCGCTCACGCTGGCGACGGTCCCTTTTCGCACGCGGTCGCCACATGCAACTTCGAGTTCCTGTCCCACGCGCGCTCGCAACGTACGAGACAGATGAGCGGCGTGCGCACCGGTCAAAGCTGCGCGGTCTTCGGAGAAGTCATCGGCAATCCAGCGGCGGCGGGTCATCGAGTGAAGAGTAACAGGGAGACGGCAATCGCCATCGCGGCATAGACTCCGCCGAAGATGCGGTTCTGGCGGGCGAGGGCGTCCTCGCTGAACAGGCGGCTGTTCAGCAGGAACTCCACCGCGGAAACCGCGCCTACCAGCACGGCCATGATCAGCCAGCGCTCCTGTCGCATTTCCGCGCGCAGCAGAAATGGGATGGCGAACAGCGAGAGTCCCAGGTAGATGAGCCCGCCGATGCGGGCGCGTTTGCGGCGTTGTGGATTCTGATAACGCACCAGCAGGATACGCGCCAGCTCTTTCGGTTTCGCCAACCGAGCGGCCGCGGGTAGGGCGGTCACGATCAGCAAGAACCAGGCGTATATCCGGAGGGCTTTATCCAAGGGGAATCGCTATTGGCCCTTAGCCGTTAGCTCTTAGCAGTCGGGCCGCACTACTGAAAAATCTCTCTCACTTTATTCAATAGCGAGCGGTTGACCGGCCTGTTCTCCACCGAGGTCGTGGTGCGCAGCTCCTCCAGGAGCTCGCGCTGCCGCTGGCTGAGTTTCGACGGGGTCTGCACTTTCACCTCGATGTGCAGATCGCCGCGACCACGGCCGTTCAGCACGGGCACGCCCTTTCCGCGCACCTTGAAGGTCGTACCCGTCTGTGTGCCTTCGGGGACCTTCAGCGTATGCTCGCCGTCGAGAGTGGGGACCTGGATCTCGGTGCCGAGCGCGGCCTGCGGGAACGAGATCGGCACTACACAGAAAACATCCTTGCCCTCGCGTTCGAAGAAGGGATGCTCTTTGGCATGCAGCACGACGTAGAGATCGCCGGAAGGACCGCCGTAGAGACCAGCCTCGCCTTCGCCGGAATACAGAATGCGCGCGCCTTCTTCCACGCCGGCAGGAACGTTGACCTTCACCATCCGCTCGCGGGTGACACGCCCTTGACCGCGGCATTTGTTGCAGGGATCGACGATGAGTTTGCCGGACCCCTGGCAGGTGGTGCAGGTGCGAGAGACGGCGAAGAAGCCCTGCTGATAGCGCATCTGCCCGCGCCCGCCGCAGGTGGTGCAGGTGATGGCCGACTTGCCGGGAGCGACGCCGCTCCCCTTACACTGCTCGCACTCTTCCAGCCGACGGACCTGGACTTGCTTGCTGACGCCGAAAACGGCCTCCTCAAATTCCAGCGTGAGGTCTTCGCGTAGGTCGGCGCCGCGCACCGCTCGCGAGCGGCGTCCGCCGCCTCGCTGCTGGCCGAACATGTCGCCGAAGATATCGCCGAAGATATCCTGGAAATCGATGGTGCCGTCGAAGCCGCTGAAGCCCCCACCCGCACCGTTGGTAACTCCAGCATGGCCGAAGCGGTCGTACCGGGCGCGCTTTTCGGAGTCGGCAAGGATCGTGTAGGCTTCGCTGCACTCCTTGAAGCGTTCTTCCGCCTCAGGATTGCCGGGGTTCCGGTCGGGATGGTACTGGAGCGCCAGCTTGCGATAGGCGCTCTTGATCTCCTGATCAGTGGAGGTGCGGCTGATGCCCAGCACCTCGTAGTAATCGCGTTTGACGTTGGTGGCCAGAGAGGTATACCTACTTGTTGGGATTGCGCGCCACGCGAACCATCGCCGGACGCAGCAGGCGGTCTTTCAATTTATACCCACGCTGCAACTCGTCCAGCACGTGGTTGTCTTCGGCCTCATCGGTATCCACCATCTGGATGGCCTGATGGAGATTCGGATTAAACGGCTGGCCTTCCGTGGGAACCGGTTCCACACCAAGCTTCGCCAGCGCGTCGTGGAACTGCTTGTCGATAAGCTCGATGCCGGCGTGGAAATCTTCCAGCGACGCGGCGTTGGTCTTCAGCGCGTTATCCAGGCTGTCAAGAATAGGCAACAACGTCGTCAGCGCGTCGGCGAGGGCGTATTCCCGGTACTCCTGCTGCGCCTTGGCGTTGCGCTTGCGAAAATTATCGAACTCGGCCTGAATTCGCGCCGCGCGGTCGAGATAGGCTGCTCGTTCAGCGCGCACCTTCTCCAGCTCAGATTGCGGCTCTTCCACGGCGACGTTCGCCTGCGGAGCAGGGTCTACCTCGTTGCCGGCGGGCGGAAGTTCATGGTCCAGCTCCAGTTCTGCCTCACCGGAGCCTCCGTTCTGTTTCTTTGCCTGCATAAATTTCTTAAGCGTTCGTGCCGCCCCTAGGTGGACTCGTTCCACAGCTTGTCGAATAGGCGCGCGATATACGATACCGCGGTAATCGTGTGCTCGTAATCCATCCGTGTCGGGCCAATTACGGCCAGCGATCCCATTACTTCGTCGCCTACACGCGCCGGCGTTCCAATCAGCACAAAATTACTTAGATGCGGCATGGCATCTTCAAGACCCACAACCACCCGCACCGCTTCCTGGCGCACGTCAAGATAAGCCGACAACAGATCGACCACCCGCTGCTTCTCTTCCAACGTGGCCAGCAACTGGCGCAGGCGTTCCTTGTCCTGCTCGGTAATCACCAGGTTGGAAGCGCCTTCCACAAACACCGCCTGCGTGGTGCCCTGAGTGGTGAGCGCTCCCTGGGAATAAAGCTGTTCCAGCGATCGCATCAGGCGATCATATTCGCTGCGCTCCTGCTGAATGCGTTTGGCAATCTCGCTGCGCAGCGACTCCATCTCCCAACCGCGAAAGTTATGATTGATGTAGGCCGCAGCGGCTTCCAGGTCGGCGACGGGCAGGTCGGTGCTCATGCGCAGTACGCGGTCGTGCACCAGCCCGTTGCGGGCCACAACAACCGCCAGCACCTTCTTGTCACCCAAGCGTTGAAAATATACATGTTCGAGCGCATTGTGCTGTGCCGGACCTGACGTGACGGTCACTCCGACGCCGTGCGATATCAGCGACAGCACGTGCGAGGTGCGCTCCATGAAGTCCTGTACATCCTGCAGTCCTTGCAGATTGCCCTGGATCAGGCTCTCGTCGGCGGGCGACAGACGCGCCTCGCCAGTGAGTTGCTTCACATAGTAGCGATAGGCCTTGGTGGTTGGCACACGCCCGGCTGAGGTATGCGGCTGCTCTAAGAATCCTGCGTCGGCCAGGTCCGCCATAACATTGCGAATGGAAGCCGCGCTCAGGTTCTCCGGATTCAGGCGCGTCAGCGTACGCGAACCCACGGGCTCTCCCGTGGAGATGTAGGTCTCCACGATCGCTGTGAGAATCTCGCGTTCCCGCCGTCCGATGCCTTCGGGTGCGCCCATAATCCGCTCAAAAGGCGTAAGTTATTTTGCTACAATAACTTAGGTCAAAAATTAGGTTGCACTACGCCATGCTTATTCTATGAACGGCAGCGGGCGCTGTCAACATTAGCACTCAAGTGATATGAGCGCCAGGTAACACGAAAGGCTGCGCTCCAATGGCACAGAGGGTGGAGCAGAGGACAATTGCAAGCCTGCTACTTCATTCGGTATCGTCACCGAAAGCCAGCCACCCATCCTGCTACAATGCAGGCGCATTGGGGCGGGTTGCAGGCAGCGATGCATACTCCAAGAGCCGTCTGCCTCAATCGAAACTTCTGACTCCTGGTCTCGTATAAATTTCTAGCGGTAATTGGGATTTGGGCCAGGAGTCACGCCCCTTGGGAGCGCCGTTTGGACGACAACCAAGCCGTAAGTGCCCTTGTCCGTCGCTGTGTTGCGGGCGACGCCGCGGCATGGCAGGAAATCGTCCAACAGTATAACCGGCGAATTTATAACATTTGCTACCGGTTTTGCGGCTCTCCCGACGACGCGGCTGACCTGACCCAGGAAGTGTTTATCAAGATGTATCGCACGCTAAGCACGTATGACACCTCACGGGCCTCGTTCATGACCTGGGTCACGACGGTCACCCGCAATCTGCTGGTGGACCACTTCCGTAAAGGAAAGTATGACCGGGTCACCGACTCGCTGGATGCGGCTCCGGGGGCCCAGGAGGAAGGCTTGACCCTGGCTGAAAAGCTGGAAGATCCCTCCGCCGGACCGGAAGCGCGGGTGCGGAGCCTGCAAGCGCAGAAGATGGTCCATGAGGCCCTGGCGAAGCTGTCACCCGAGCTGCGGGAGGCGGTGATCCTGCGGGATTTGCAGGATATGGACTACAAGGACATTGCCATAGTGCTCAAAGTACCCGAGGGAACTGTGAAAAGTCGCATAAATCGGGGACGAACGGAACTTGCACGGCTCCTCCAACGTAGTTACAAGCAGGTAAGTTAATGGCAGACCATATCCAACCCGGAATGCAATGCGTCGAGGTCGAGGCCCTTTTGGCCGAAGCCCTCGATGGCACTTTGCATGGCTCGACCCTGGCGTCCTTCGAGGCGCACCAGCAATCGTGCCCGGCCTGCAGCGTAATGGTGGAAGAAGCCCGGGCGGGGATGCACTGGTTGAAGGGATTGGACGAAGCCGAGCCGCCACGCAATCTGGTACACAACATCCTGGCGCAGACCATCGGACAGATTCCCGAGCGGCCGGCACAGGCGCCCAAGGACGAAGGCTGGCTGGAGCGACTCAAGGGCAAAGTGGCTGCGGTGTTCGCCCCGGTGGTTACGCCGCGCTTCGCGATGTCGTTTGGGATGGCATTCTTCTCCATCACCATGCTGCTCAGCATCGCGGGCTTCCGTGTCGCCGATCTGCGGCATATCGACATGAGCGCCAAGGGGATCAGCAGAGCCTACTACTCTACCCAGGCGCGTGTGGTCCGCTATTACGAGAACATCCGCCTGGTGTACGAGATTGAGTCGCGAGTACGCGATCTGCGTCGGGTTGCGACCCCGCAAAACAAGCAGGAGCAACCCGCGCCCAAGAGCCAACCGAAGAGCGATTACCAGCAGGACAAGGATCGCCATAACCAGAACTACAGCCGCGATACTGGCCCGCCCGCGCTGGCCTCGTCTCCGGCTTCCAGCAATCAAGTGATGGATGAAGTAATCGATCAGGCCCGGCTGAACAGGAGAACCGCATGAACTGCGCCAATCATGCCGACGTTCCCGCAACCGCATTCTGCCGCACTTGTGGGAAACCACTGTGCACCAGCTGCGCGCGAGACGTTCGTGGCGTTATCTACTGCGAGGAGTGTCTGGCCTCGCATTTGAGCGGGACTATGCCGCCACCCGGCCCTGCGGCCGTGCCTCCGGGTGCTAAACCGTCCACCGGCTTGCCCAGTCCTGGACTGGCCGCGATTCTGGGATTCATTCCCGGGGTCGGCGCCATGTACAACGGCGAGTATGCCAAGGGCTTCATTCATGTCGTGATCTTTGCGACTTTGATCTGGATGGCCGACAACGTGAATGGCCTGTTCGGACTGGCGATAGCCGCGTTCGTCATTTATATGCCCATTGAGGCTTATAAGACGGCGCGGGCCAAGGAAATGGGATTGCCGGCTCCCGACCCGTTTGGGCTCAACAACCTGTTCACTCCCGCCGGGTCGGCGAAACCGGTGTCTGGTGTCGCCGCCAGCGTTGTTCCGGTGGAAGGGAACCCAGCCGGGTTGCCGGACGGGCAGCCGATGGACGCCGAGTGTGGACCATCGCGGGTACCTATTGGCGCTTTTGTCCTGATCGGGCTGGGCATGCTGTTCCTGCTCGATGAGATTGGTGTGCTGCACTTCCACAACATCTGGCGTTTTTGGCCACTGGTACTGATCGCTTTAGGGGTTCGCGTCTTGATGCGCCGAACCGGAAGGGGTTGGTGAGGAGGACGTCATGAGATACCGATATAACCCCTCTTGCTCTTGCAGCCGCTGTCGTGCTCATGGATTCATGGGGCCTGTCGTCCTGATAACGCTGGGCGTGCTGTTTCTACTCGACCAGTTAACTCACGTCTACTGGCTGAATTTCGGCAGCACCTGGCCGGCATTCCTGATCGTCATCGGCCTGGTGATGTTCCTCGAACACAATGCTTCCATGGCCGGACACGTTCCCCGCGAATACAGAGCGATGCCACCCGCGCCCGGAGTCCCGCCGGTTTATCCTGTACAGCCGCAGCCGCCGGTGGTCACCCCCCCGCCGGTTCCTCCGGCTGGCTCCCTCACGTCGGGAACGAACTGGACCAATCCTCACGATCCGGAGGTGCGCAATGGCTAGCACTGGTCAGTATCCTCCGCCGGCTGTGCCGCCACAGTACCCGCCGCCGTATCGTTATCGCCGCTCGATCGCGGGTCCGCTGGTGCTGATTGTTATCGGCCTGGTCTTCCTGCTTCGCAACATGGGAGTCCGCGTTCCCATCTGGCATTGGTTCGGACACTGGTGGCCGTTGCTGCTCATCCTGTGGGGCGTTATCAGGCTGTTTGAACACTCCATGGCGCAGCGTGGAGGTTATAGGCGGGCCGGCATCGGTGCGGGCAGCATTCTGCTGCTGATCCTTATCGTTTCGGTCGGGCTATCGGCGCATTACAGCTCCGACATCGATTGGGGAGGGGTTCGCGATCAGATCCAAATGGACGACGATCTCGGCGGCATCTTCGGAACAGCGTACACCTTTGAGGACACACTGCAGCAGTCGTTCCCGGCGAAAGGCAACCTACGCGTGGTCTGCGATCACGGCAGCCTGAATGTCTCGCCGTCCGACGACAATACACTGCGCGTGGTGGTGCATAAGAAGCTGTACGCGCAGAACCAGAGCGACGCCAACAAATACAACGACGGCACCAAGCCGCAGATCACCGTCACCGGAAATTCGGTTTTGTTGAATGCCAATACCAACGGCGCGGGCGATCACGCAGTGCAGAGCGACATGGACATCTTCGTGCCGCGCGATGCCACGCTCGATATTGCCAGCAAGCGTGGTGACGTGACCATCAATGACCGCAAGACCGACGTGAAAGTGGCGTTGCAGCGCGGCGACGTGACCCTCAACGAAATCGCAGGTTCGGCCAAAATCAACCTGGAGAAGGGATCGGTCCGCGCTTCCAAGATCGCCGGCGACTTAGACATTGAAGGGCGCATTGACAATGTCACCGTCGACGAAGTGGCGGGCGCGGTGCATCTGAGCGGCGACTTCTTCGATGATATGCACCTCAGCAAGATTGCCGGGACCGTGACCTTCAAGTCCTCGCGCTCGGACATGACGATCGCTTCCGTGCCGGGAGACATCGAAATCTCCGGCGATGCCATGCGAGGCAACCAGATCAGCGGACCCAGCCGTCTCAGCACCCGCTCCAAGGATATTCACTTGGAGGACGTGACCGGCGACCTGCAGGTGGAGAATACCAACGGTGACATTGAGGTACACGCCGCCAGCAAGCTGCCGGTGGGCCGAATGACCATCAATGGCAAGCATGGCGACATCACGTTAACGTTGCCCTCGAATGCCGGCTTTCAGGTCGAGGCGACCACCCGCAAGGGCGATATCACGTCCGATTTCAGTGCGATTAAGATCAACGAAAACAACGGTACATCGCAGGCGAGCGGGACGGTCGGCAATGGCGCCGCCAAGCTGCAGATCACCGCGGATACGGGCGACATTCGGATCTCGAAGGGATAGATCGCAGTTCATCCAGAGACGCAGAGGCACGGAGAAATCCGTGCCTCATTTTTTTGTGTAGTAAAGCGGCGTACTCGGCGCTATCCACTAACCACTAACCACCAGAGCATTTTCGGAGTTACTGTGGCCCCATCCGGTACGGGTAGAGCGGCGCTTCAGCGCCGAGTTCGCGGTGAGCAATAAATCTTTGGGGTTTTGGTAGTCATCTTCAATGACCACCAAAACCATGCCTTATGGGACCGGCCTTAACGCCGGCCTGAAGGCCGACTCTACCCGGTCTACATCAACCCTGAAAATGCTCTAACCACGTTCTTTGCGATCTCCTCCACCTCCGTCACGACCTCATCGATGCTCATGTGGGTGGTGTCGAGGATGACCGCATCCGGCGCTGGTATCAACGGTGACGCAGAACGCGTACGGTCCCTCTGATCGCGTTGGACCAACTCTTCCAGCACTTGTTGCTTCTGTTCGGCGGAGCGCGAGCCGTTCTGCCGCAGACGCCGCTCGGCCCGGATGTCCGCATCGGCGTCTAGAAATATCTTTACCTCCGCGTTAGGGAACACGGCCGTTCCGATGTCGCGGCCTTCCATCACAACGCCGCCGTCTTTGCCGAGAGCGCGTTGGCGTTCCACCATCAACTGCCGCACCACCGGGTGTACCGAGACGCACGACGCGGCTGCGGTAACGTCGGCCTCGCGAATGCGCTGCGAAACGTCGCGGCCATCGAGCAGCACGCGGTTGCCTTCCCCGCGCGGCTCGAGTTCGATCACGGTACCCTCTGCAAGCTTTCGCAGCGCTTTTGCGTCATCCACTGAGACCTTTTTCTCCATCGCTTTGAACGCCAGCGCGCGATACATGGCGCCGCTCTCCAGATTTACGTAACCCAGCTTCCTGGCGAGGCGTGCGGCAATCGTGCTCTTGCCCGACCCCGCCGGGCCGTCGATGGCGATCACCAGTTTGCGGTTCGTGCTCATCCCTTACCGGTGTCTCGTGAGGGGCGGGTGGATTTCGGGGAGGCGGGTGACCTGCGTGGCCGGCGCTGCACCAGCGGCTTGCCCGGCCGCGGAGGAAGAGGCTCGAAACGCGGCTGGCGCTTGAATTCGCCATGGACCTCCGCAGGCTGCTGCAGCTGCAGCGAGGAAACCTGCAGCATCACATGGCCGCCCACGTGCACGTAGCTCAGCTCGCGCGCGGCCTGGAGCGCGTGAATGCCTTCCCGTACCCGCGCCCGGCCTATGACCTTGGAGAAAAACTGTTCCACCTCTTCCTGTTGCGCTGCCAGCACACAATCAAGATATTTCGAAACCAATGCGGTCAGCGACTCGGCAAATGAAACGTGCATGCCGTGCCGTACCGCCGCCGGCGCCCAACGGAAGAGGACATCCCAGAAGACGCCTTCCTCCTGCTTGTAATCCACGCGAGTGATCCGCAGCTTGGCCCAAAGCTCGTCCAGGGCCCGGTCCAGAGCCGCTTCCGAAATGTCGCCACCAACCAGTTCGCGCAACCGGTATTTCGAGATCGGCCCCTCCTTCTCGACAATACGAAATGTGTCCACCGCCAGCGGAGAGTATTCCGAGCGTGCGCCCGACTTCGGCGGCTGCTTGGGGTTGCGGTCGCCAACCAGACCGTAGAAATACGGGAACACCGACGCCGACACCAGGAAATTGTTCTCGGGGAAAACCTTGGCCTCATAGGCGGCCTTTTCGCGCAGCAGACGCACCATCAGATGCTTGGCCTCGCGGGCGTTTGGATCGGCAAACGCCATCTGCGCCGTGGCCAGCTTCTCATCGCTGCCTTTGTACGCGCCCACAAACGTCGGCGCCAGCACCGGCGGGCGCTGCGGGTATAGCAGGCAGAAGCCCACCGACTCGATGAATTCGCGCGCCTCTTCCAGCGTCCGGACGGGCTGTCCGTTCAGACACCACTTCTCGCGGCGCAGCTCTTCCAGTTGCTGTTCCTGCATGGGATTTCTTGCGGAAGCGAAATCAGATGCGCTTAAATGCCCGCTGAATATCTTTAACAGAATACCGCAGAACCACCGGGCGGCCATGAGGACAGCTCATGGGACACTCGGTTTTCGCCAGTTCGCTCAGCAGCCACTCCATTTTGTTCTGCTCCAGCGGCGTGTTGACCTTGATGGCCGCGTGACAGGCGATGCTGGCGGCGATGCTGGTCCGGATCTTCTCCAGGTTCAACGACCTCGCTTCGCGCTCAAACTGTTCCAGGATTTCGTGCAGCAGGTGCTCGACATCGCCCGCCGAAACCCCCGCCGTGGTGGTCTTGACTGCAATGGTGCGCGAGCCAAATGGCTCGACTTCAAACCCGTTGTGGTGCAGTTCGTCGGAAATCTCCGCGAAGACCGCCATCTGGCCAGGGGTCAGCTCGATGATGAGCGGCATCAGTAGCTGTTGCTTCTCCGGCGATTCCGCCAGCCGCTGCCGGCAAATTCTTTCGAACAGGATGCGCTCATGCGCCACGTGCTGGTCAATGATCCACAACCCTTGCGGATTGATGGCCAGGATGAAGGAGTCGCGAATCTGGCCGACAGGCTTCAGCGTCACCAGCGATTCCAGACCCACGGATGCATCGTCCTCGACTGCAACCTCCGTACAGGGATCTTGTCCGGAGACCACGTTTGCAGCGGCCGAAGGAACCGGGCCGCCAAACGTCTGCGGCCCGAAGCGCGCGACTGGAACGGCAGCGTTTCCCTCCACGGCGAATCCGTCACCCTCAAATTGCAGCCGCCCGGGAAAGAGCGGGACTTCGGGAGCGCGCAACGCGAATGCCGCATCCGCTTCGGTCACGTGCAACCCGCTTTCGGCAAAGTCGCGTGCGCCCGGCGTGAGCGACGGCGACGCCGTGGGCTGCGCGTGTATCTCGGTCGTAAAGGCGGGCACAGGACGCGACTTCACCAGCATCGCCCGCACCGAGTCGCGAATGAAATCGTGCAGCACCGCCGATTGCCGGAATCGCACCTCGGTCTTCGAAGGATGCACGTTGACGTCAACTTCGGTGAACGGCATTTCAAGGAACAGCAACACCACGGGAAATACCGTCGGCGGGATGATGTTGCGATAGGCCTCGGTGAGGGCGTGCTGCACAACCCGATCGCGGATCAGCCGTCCGTTGACGAAAATGAAGATTGAGTTGCGATTGAGCTTCTGGATCTCAGGCCGCGAAACGAAGCCGTGAAGTCTTACTTCGCCCGCCACGGGCTGTTCGTAGTCTTCCTCGCGACGCCATGGCGGAGGCTGCGGCAGGCCCACGCGTGCCAACGGCAGCAGCGCGCTCAATGGGATCAGTTGATCGAGGGTTTCCCTGCCGAACACCTGATAGATGCGTTGCGAGTGGTCGCTTACCGGCGGCGCGATCAGCATCGCGTTGGTGGCCGAATGCAGCTCCCAGTGCATCTCGGGATGCGCCAGAGCGTAGTGGGTCACCAGCGATGCAACATGCGATAGCTCGGTCGATTCAGCTTTCAGGAACTTTCGCCGCGCCGGGATGTTGAAAAACAAGTCGCGCACCGTGATCGCGGTTCCCGGCGGCAGCCCCGACTCTTCCACCGTCAACAGTTTGCCGCCGGCAATCTCGATCACGGTGCCGGCAGCGTCTTCCGCAGCGCGGGTCTCCAAGCGCAGGCGGCTCACCGAGGCGATGGACGGCAGCGCTTCCCCGCGAAAACCGAGGGTCGCAATGCTGAGCAGATCGTCGGTGTTGCGGATCTTGGAGGTGGCGTGGCGCTCGAAGGCCAGCATGGCGTCGTCACGCACCATGCCGCAACCATCGTCGGTTACCTGGATGAGCTTCTTGCCGCCGGCCTCGACGTTTACCCGGATGCGGCGCGCGCCCGCATCGAGCGCGTTCTCCAGCAGCTCTTTGACCACCGACGCAGGCCGCTCCACCACCTCGCCCGCGGCGATCTTGTTGGCTACGTTTTCGGAAAGAACATGGATGCGGCCCATAAAACCAGTTGTCAGCGGTCAGTTGTCAGTTTAGTCGAAGGTCTTTAGCCCAAACTAATAACGGCAACTTGCTTCGACTGGCAACTGCCAACTGATAACTGCCAACCGCACTACTGCCTTGGCGCGTAATACCCCTTGCGCGCGCGCACCTTGTACTTCTTGTTGTCGGCGAGGATCTCAATCTTGCGGTACTGCCCGTTCGGCTCGAAATTTGCCGGCTTGTAAGAAACGTCATACTGGCTGCGCAGCTCGTCGGAAATCTGCGAGAAGGCGTCGGCGACGTCCTGAATCTTGAACGGGAAAAATGCCCTTCCGCCGGTCTCGTCGGCGAAGTGTTCCATGATTTTGTCGCCGCGCAGCTTCAGTCCGCTGGTGTTGGTGGAGATCGCATAGATGATGACCTCGGCGCGCTGCGCCATCTCGACCGCTTCCTCGCGGGAGACGCGGCTCTGGTTGTCCTCGCCATCGCTGAGCAGAATGATGGCTCGCCTGGTCGCTCCGGCACTTTTGTCCTTCATCAGCTTGTCGCGGCAGGCAAAGTAGATGGCATCGTACATTGCGGTGCCTCCACCGGGGCGCAGCATGCGCACTCCGTGCGAGAGCGCCGCGGTCGAGTCGGTAAAGTCCTGCGTAACTTCGGGCGTGGTGTCAAAGCCGATGACGAAAGCCTCATCGGAGGTCGCCCGGATGATCTGGTTCAGGAACTCGATGGCCGCTTCCTGTTCGAATTTGAAGCGATCGCGCACCGAGTTGCTGGCGTCGATGAGCAGGCCCACCCGCAGCGGAAGGTTGGTCTCGCGGCTGAAGGAGCGGATGCTGTCTGCCGGCTTGTTGTCGTCGTAAACGCGGAAGTCCTTCTGGGTGAGGTCTTTCACGTAATGCCCACGCTTGTCGGTCACGGTAAAGACCACGTTGACTTCGTCTACCCGCTTACGAATTACGGTGATGTCGTCATCTGGAGCAACTCCGGAGCCCGCCATCTCAGCCGACGCACCTGCGGTCATGCTCGGCGGCGCGGAGCCGATTCCGTGCTGCCGTTGCGGAGAGGGATTGTCGGTATGCCCCGCATCTGCCTCCGACGCCGCAGATCCACTGCCTTTTGCCATGGCGGAATCCGTGCTGGACGGCGTCTGCGCTGGAGCGCTGGTCTGTCCAGATCCACTTGTGGCGGGAGGAGTTGGTGGCGGAGCGGGTTTCGGGGGAGGATACTTCGTCGCCGAAGGCGCGGTAGGAAGCTGCTGTTGCGGCGAGTCCTGGGCGGCGAGCCCCCACGGCAGCGCCGTCGCCAAAACCAGAATTAGCCAGTAATTCATGCGAAATCTCATTATAGCTGTTAGGCCCTCTCCCCACCCTGGGAGCCATGCGCAACAGAGAGCTGTACGCTACGTTATTGACGAATCGACTTTAGAAACGACATCAGTCCCGGAGGCAGTGGAGCTACAAATGCCAGCGGCTCTCCTGTCAGCGGATGAGTGAACTCAACGCTGGCGGCGTGCAGAAAATTTCGTTGGAGAGCGAGAACACGCTTCCGCAAACCAGCATCGCCAGAAGCGTCCTCCGTGCGCCCGGACTCGGGAATCTTCTTCTTCGGAGATCCTTGGGTTCGAACAACACCCAACCGCAACTCCTTCGGCGCTCCATACAGAGCGTCGCCAACCACGGGATGCCCAATCGACGCCATGTGCACCCGTATCTGATGAGTGCGTCCGGTCTCGATGCGGACGTCCATCAGCGCAAACTTTCCGAACGGTGACGCGATGCGCTCGCGAACTTCGTAGTGGGTTACGGCTGCACGCCCTCCGTGGCCACGCGTGGTCATGCGGATGCGCCGTACTGCATCGCGTGCAATGGCGGCGTTGATCGTGCCCCTATCTTTCGCCGGCCAGCCATGCACCAGGGCCACATAGCGCTTCTTTATTTGGCGGTCGGAGAATTGTTTCGAAAGCCTGCGATGCGCAACATCGTTCTTCGCGACGATGATCAGCCCACTGGTTTCCTTGTCGAGGCGATGCACAATTCCCGGCCGCACCTCGCCGCCCACCTCCGACAGCCTGCCAAGGCGATGCAGCAAAGCGTTGACCAGCGTGCCGCGATTGCGCTCGTCGTCGGTCGCGCCGGCACCGGCGTGCACCATCATTCCGGCAGGCTTGTTGACGACCGCCAGATCGTCATCCTCGTAAACGATGTCGAGCGGTATGTCTTCCGCCATCGCCCGCAACGGCGCCGGCTGCGGGTCGCCGAGAATAGCGATTTGCTCGCCGCCCTTGAGCCGCGACGAAGGTTTAGCGGCCGATCCGTTGACCAGCGCCTTCTGCTCTTGGAGTAATTGCTGAATACGGGCGCGGCTGACGTCGGGGATTTGCGTTGTCAGAAACTGGTCGAGCCGCTGGCCGGCGGCTTCGGCCGAGGCAATGATCGTGATGGGGAAGCGGGAAACGGGCATTCGCGACGAGAATATCCTATCCGCCCGCTAGCTGGAGGTCATCGTAAGCATGGCCGGTCCTTGAGCTCGCTTCGCTCGCTCGAGATGACAGAACCAGCTTCTATCGTGTCGCTTTAGCGACGACAGGTGCTCTCAGCGTCGCACGCCGCATCCACAGCAACCCGCCTCCGATCACCAGCAGCAGCGCGATGGCCTGAGTCCCTGACATGAAGCCGAGGAACTCGCCGCGCCCGGGATCGCCGCGGAAAAACTCAATGAAGTACCGGCCGACACCATAGATGATCATGTAGGTGCCGATGATCTCGCCCTCAAACTTCTTACGGCGAATCAGCCAGACGAGGAACAAACAGTTGCAAAGCTCCAGAACCATCTCATAGAGCTGCGTGGGATGCAGCGGCACATTGAGAGGCGTTCCGACAATCTGGTTGGCCAGCGGATTGTGAAAGGTCACGGCCCAGGGGACGTGCGTCTCGTGGCCATAGCAGCAGCCGGCGGCAAAGCACCCCACCCGGCCGAAAGCGTGCCCCAGCGCCAGGCCGGGAGCGAATACGTCGCAGGTCCGCAGTACCGGCATATTGTTGCGCCGCATATACCAGACGCACATGATAAGCGCCAGCACGAATCCGCCCGACCATACGCCACCCGCCTGAAACGTCGAGAGACTGAAGATCTCGCCCACGTGCTGGCGGTAGTAGCCCAGGTCAACCAACACCATCAGGATCTTAGCGCCGAAGATGCCGGAGAGAATAGCGATGATGCCGAGGTTCCAGAGCTTGTCGGGATCGAGGCCCTGCTCACGGCCGATTTTCACAATGAGCGTTAGGCCGAAGATGAGGCCCAAGGCCGCCATCAGGCCATAGGTGGGCAGGCCAAAGTTGCCAATCTGAAAGAGACGAGGAAACACTCTTCCATTTTAGATGCAAAGAGGCACATCTGGCTTCAAGCGACGCACGACCCCTCCTACTTGCCGGCCCAACATGCCTGCCGTTTCTCGAGGAAGGCGGAAATTCCCTCCTGCGCATCGGCAGCCAAAGCATTCATGCTCATGACCTCCTTGGCGTAGGCGTACGCCTTGGGCTGGTCGAGATCGATTTGGGTGTAGAACGCCTGCTTACCCAGCGCGACGGTCAGAGAGCTGGCTTCGGCGATGCGCGCCGCCAGCTTGCGGCTTTGCTGCTCCAGCTCGGAAGCGGGAACGGCAATGTTGATGAGGCCCCACTCCACGGCGGTGAGGGAATCGATCATCTCGCCGGTCATCAGCATCTGCAAAGCGCGCTTGCGGCCGACCGCGCGGCTGAGCGCGACCATCGGCGTAGTGCAGAACAAACCAATCTTTACGCCGGGCGTCCCGAACGCCGCCTGGTCCGACGCGACGGCAAGATCGCAGGTCGCCACCAGTTGGCAACCGGCCGCAGTCGCGATGCCTTGCACCTGCGCGATGACCGGCTGCGGAATCGATTGGATCCGTGTCATCAGCTCGGTACAAACATCGAACACTTCGCGGTACTCGTTGATGTCGCGACCGACCATCTCGCTCAGATCGTGGCCGGAGCAAAAAACTTTTCCCGCCGCCGCCAGAATGACCGCGCGC
The DNA here is from genome assembly GCA_963791975.1 of uncultured Acidobacteriaceae bacterium. Taxonomy (GTDB): domain Bacteria; phylum Acidobacteriota; class Terriglobia; order Terriglobales; family Acidobacteriaceae; genus Bog-257. The sequence goes on from CAWBUJ010000003.1 coordinate 1,558,767, forward strand.
AAAGAGCGGTCGCGGCCAACTTCGTTGAGACAGTGGATGAGTTCGGTCATCAGCTCCAGCGATAGCGCGTTCCGCCGCTGAGGGCGGTTAAGAGTGATTACCGCGATCTGGCCTTCGGTTTCGAACGAAATACACTGATACGGCATGGACTAGACTCCCTGGTCTGCGGCGCGAGTCTGCGCCCGCAGGACATTCTTTCGGATTTTTCCGGTGGAGGTTTTGGGCAACGGACCGAAGTGCACAGCCTTCGGACACTTGAAGTGCGCCAAACGCGAGCGGCAGAATTCGATCAGCTCCTCTGCGGTGGCCGTTGCGTCCTCCTTCAGCAGCACGTAGGCGTGCGGCACTTCTCCCCACTTGTCGTCATGATGCGCGACAATCGCCGCTTCCAGCACGGCCGGATGTTCGTACAAAACGCGCTCCACCTCGACCGAGGAAATGTTCTCTCCCCCTGAGATGATGATGTCCTTGGCCCGGTCGCGGATTTCGATGTAACCATCCGCGTGCATGACCGCGAGGTCGCCCGAGTGAAACCAGCCTCCGCGAAAGGCGGTTGCGGTGGCCTCGGGCTCGCGGTAATAGCCAAGCATGACATTATTGCCGCGCATCACCACCTCGCCCATGGTGCGACCATCGCCGGGAACGTCGTGCATGTCTTCGTCCACCACTCGCATGTCCATGCCGGCGACGACGTAAGGAACGCCCTGCCGGGACCGGAGCTGGGCGCGCTTCTCCAGCGGCTCGCAATCCCACTCGGTGTGCCAGGCGCATACCGAATGAGGGCCGTAGGTCTCGGTGAGTCCGTAGACGTGCGCGATCTCGATGCCGATTTCCTCGGCGGCGCGGATGACGGCCGGCGGCGGTGGCGCGGCCGCGGTCACCATCTTCAGGCCCGATTGGAAGCGAATGCCGCGCTGTATGCAATGTTCGGTCAAAGTGCGGACCACAACCGGCGCACCGCAAAGATGGGTGACGCCCTCCTTCTCGATGAGATCGACCGCGCGCCCGGCGTTGACTTCAGGCAGGCAGATGTGTCGTCCGCCCACTGCTGTGACCGCCCACGGAAAGCACCAGCCGTTGCAATGGAACATGGGCAGCGTCCAGAGATAGACGGAGCGGTTGGTAAGGCCGTGCTCGACGATCTCGCCAATGGCGTTGATGTAACCGCCACGATGCGTGTACATCACCCCTTTGGGCGCGCCGGTGGTTCCGCTGGTGTAGTTGATCGAGATAACGTCGTCCTCGCCAACCGCGTGCGGCGCCACCGGGGCGCTGCCTTCATGGAGGAACTCTTCGTAGTTGACGACGATTCGCTGGACTTGAGGAATCTCATCGGAAATCGCGAGCAGGGGCGTGACCAGATCGTCCCCGATCAGAATCTTGGCGCCGCTGTGGTTGAGGATCGTAGCCAGCTCGGCGCTCTGCAGGCGAATGTTGAGCATGACCAGCACGGCGCCGATCAGCGGGGCAGCAAAGTGAGCTTCCAGTGCCAGCAGACCGTTGCGCGCCAGCACGGCCACGCGGTCGCCGGGAGCAATACCGGCGCGCTGAAGAGCCGCTGCGAAGGCGTGCACGTGCTCCTGGAATTCCGCGTAGGTGAGGCGGCGGTCGCCGTCAACCACGGCCGGGCAGCAACGATAGACGACGGCGCTCCGCGCCAGAAATTCTAACGGCGTGAGGACCGATTTCATGACCTTCACCTGAGTTCTGGGGTTTGGCGCGGATTATATACCAGCGTCCTGTCCCTCCAGGGCTGCCCTGTTCGCGATTGTCACAGACCCGCAACATCCTTCTTCCATTTGCCTTCATCCAATGCAGCAATGGGACATGCAGGCAAGAGGCTCGCGTTTGTTCCTCGCTTGCTGGGCGAGAGCGTGCTCCAGCGAATCGGCAACACGCCCCTGCTGCGGTTCTATAGGCTCACACGGGGCCTGCCGGGCATCGAGGTGGTTGCCAAAGCGGAGTGGGCAAATCCTGGCGGTTCGGTCAAGGACCGGGCCGCGGCGAGTATCGTGGCCGAGGCCCTGGAAGCGGGAGAGCTCGGCCAGGGCAGAATTCTGCTGGATTCGACCAGCGGCAATACCGGAATTGCTTATGCCATGCTGGGGGCCACGCAGGGCTTTCCTGTGACCTTGTGTTTGCCCAGCAATGTTTCGGAGGAGCGCAAGCGCACCATTCGCGCTTTCGGCGCCGAAATCATCTACACCGAAGCGAGCGAGGGCTCGGATGGCGCCATTCGCAAGGCGCACGAGCTCGCCGCTGCTGACCCGCAAAAGTACTTCTACGCCGACCAGTACTCGAATGAGGCGAACTGGCGCGCCCATTACAGCGGCACGGCAGAAGAGATATGGGAGCAGACCGAAGGCCGCGTCACGCACTTCGTCGCCATGCTGGGAACCAGTGGAACTTTTATCGGTACGTCACGAAAGTTGAAGGAGCTCAATCGTCATATTCGTTGCATTTCGGTGCAGCCTGATTCGCCATTCCACGGCATCGAGGGCGCCAAACATATGGCAACATCCATCGTGCCCGGGATCTACGATCCTGGCGTCGCCGACGAGGAGATTTCGGTGAGTACCGAGGACGCCTATGCCGCGCTCAAGCGTCTGGCCCGCGAAGAAGGGCTCCTGACCGGCATCTCCGGCGCCGGAGCGATGGCTGCCGCCCTTCGAGTGGCCGCACGGGCGGAGCGCGGTTCCGCCATCGTAACCGTATTACCCGACTCCGGCGATCGCTATTTGAGTGAAAGTTTCTGGGACGGTCTGTAGTCTCAGGCTGCATCCATGACGCTGAAAATCGACAGGCCGGAGTGGGATCGAATTCGCCGGCACGCCGAGCAGACCTATCCTCACGAATGTTGCGGCGTACTGCTGGGGCGGTTCGGCGATGACGGCATGAAGAGCGTGCAGGCGACCGTGCCTTGCGATAACCAACGCTCCGACTCGCTGCACAATCGCTATGCGATCGACCCCCTGGACGTGGTGCGCATCCAGCGGGACGCTCGCGAGCGGGCGCAGGACATCGTCGGCTTCTACCATTCGCATCCGGACCACCCTGCACGTTGGTCCGCAACCGACCTGACAGATGCGCACTGGGTCGGTTGCTCCTATGTCATCACCTCCGTCATGAGAGGCCTTGCCGCCCGGACAAACTCTTTTCACCTTGCCGGCGAGTATGACAGCAAGCGCTTTGAAGACGAGGAAATTCAGGTCGAGTAGCGTTTCCCGGCTGAATCCGGCGGTCGCAAAGTCGCATCATTAGCTACCAGCGTGAAAGTACTGATACCCACACCGCTCCGGCAGTACACCGGCAAACAGGCGAGCGTTGAAGTGTCGGCCGCCACGGTCGGGGAGATGCTGAATGGGCTTACGAGCGAGTTTCCCGATCTGCGAAAGCAGTTATTCACGGAGGACGGCAAGCTGCGGCGCTTCGTCAATGTGTATGTGAACGACGAAGACGTTCGTTATCTCGAAAATGAGAACACTCCGGTGAAGAACAGCGATACGGTTTCCATTGTGCCTTCCGTCGCGGGCGGCGCGAATACCGTCGAGGCAAGTCCAGCCCCGGCTGCCGCTCTCAATAATGACGAAATTCTGCGTTACTCGCGCCACCTCATCATGCCCGAGGTCGGCATGGCGGGACAGCAGAAGCTGAAGGCAGCGCGTGTGCTGTGCATTGGCGCCGGGGGGCTGGGTTCTCCTCTGGCGCTGTATCTCGCGGCTGCCGGCGTGGGGAAGCTGGGTTTGGTGGACTTCGACGTCGTCGATCTCACCAACCTGCAACGGCAGATTATTCACACCGTCAATGACGTTGGCCGCCCCAAACTCGACTCGGCGGCGGAGAAACTGGCTGCGATCAATCCTCTCATCGAGGTGCAGAAGTTCGAGACCAGACTCACCAGCCAGAATGCGCTCGATCTGTTTCGCGGATTCAACGTCATCGCGGACGGCACCGATAACTTTCCTACACGTTATCTCGTGAATGACGCTTGCGTACTCAGCGGCAAGCCGAACGTTTACGCGTCCATCTTCCGCTTCGAAGGACAAGCCAGCGTATTCGCCACCAAGGACGGGCCTTGCTATCGCTGCCTCTATCCGGAGCCGCCGCCCCCGGGGCTGGTGCCGTCGTGCGCCGAAGGCGGCGTGCTGGGCATCCTTCCCGGGCTGCTGGGGGTGATACAGGCGACAGAGGTCATCAAGCTTATTCTCGGATCGGGCGATCCTTTGATCGGGCGGTTGCTGCTGGTCGATGCGCTGGGTATGCGATTTCGTGAACTGCGCTTACGCAAGAATCCAGAGTGTCCGGTCTGCGGTGCAAATCCCAGCATTCGCCAACTGATCGACTACAATCAGTTCTGCGGCATCCGCGGCGAAGAGGCGACGGTGACATCCAACGTGCAGGAAATTCAACCTGAGGAATTGAAGGCCAGACTGGACAGGGGTGACAGCATCTTCGTCCTCGATGTGCGGGAGCCCCATGAGTACCAGATTTGCAATCTCGGCGGCTATCTCATCCCGCTGAACGATTTGCCCGCTCGCATCAATGAATTGGACTCCAGCCGTGAGATTGTGGCCCACTGTCGCAGCGGCGTACGCAGCGCAAAAGCCGTCGCCTTGCTGCGCCAGGCAGGATTCGGCAGAGTGCGGAACCTGGCCGGCGGAATTCTTGCCTGGTCCGACAAGGTGGACCCCAGTTTGCCCAAGTACTAGGGCATCGTTTTCCTGAATTGCTCTTCACTCAGATAAGATTGGATACCACTTCCTCCTAAAGCCACATCATCTAAGGGCAGGAACATGCGTCTCGCCAGGTTAATCACGGTTTGCGGACTGGCTGCGGCGGCTGTGATCTCACAGACGCAGGAGCAGGTTGCTCCGTCAATCGGCGCGAACGAGATCGTCCAGCGTTTGGTCCGGAAGAACGAGCAGCGCGCCCGGGACCTGAAGCATTATTCCGGCATGCGACAATACCAGCTCGACTATCACGGCTTCCCTTCCAAATTGTCGGCTTCTATGACGGTCCTTGCCACTTACGACGCACCGGGCCAGAAGGAATTCAAGGTCATCTCGCAGAGCGGATCGGTCATCCTTAGAGATAAAGTTCTGTCGAGACTCCTGAAGACCGAGAAGGAAGCATCGGACGACACCAATCGGAAGCGCACCCTGGTGGACCCTGAAAATTACACCTTTAAGTTGGTGGGCGTAGAAGATCTTGCCGGCAGGCCGTCTTACGTACTGGAGGTGGAACCCAGGGTCAAGAGCAAGTTTCTCTATCGCGGCAAGATCTGGGTTGACGCCGCCGACTTTGCGATTGCCAAAATTCAAGCGCAGCCCGCAGTGAATCCGTCTTTCTGGACGAGAGAGTCCGACATTGACCACACCTACGCCAAGGTTGGTGAGTTCTGGCTTCCCGCACGCAACAAGACGGTGAGTCGAATCCTGTTCGGCGGCACCGCAACTCTCACCATCGATTACACCGCCTATGACGTGGCGACGGCCAATCCCGCGCATCCAATCCTCTCGTCCGGTTCCGATTCGCCAGCCGCCCAGAGCGCGCCCTGACGCGGCGTTGCTCCGTACTCGGTTCCAAATTCCAAATTTGGAGGGGCCTGCCCCACGGCACGCTCGCGCCAGGTTACCCTTCCCCGAATTTGTTACGAAAGTAAAGTTACCGGACATGTACCTTCGTAACTTGACTGTGGCGGAAACGTCAGTTCACTGGCGATAGGGGCTTGGTGTCTCTACGCAGGAAAGCTGCGATCAGCTGTTCGGGGGGCCTACAGGATATGCACAGGATGCCGCTAAATACCTGCGGCAAAATAAGATACGTATAACCCTTTCAAGTTCAATACCTTGCGGGGAAAAAGTGCGTAATTCGCTGATTCTAAAGAACCCAAAAAAGTGGATACACTACCCGACCTGGTGACGAGGCAACAAATGGCGAATCGTCTTATGGCAGTACCCTCAACAGAATCGGGTATACAATACGCACGTTTGCGGGGACAAGGACAGAACTTGCGCGGGGTGACATCGGGCCGCCAATGCCGAGCAGGGTTCTGCCTCACGCGAAGGAGAGTTCGCTATGGCGGACCCTGTGATCACCACCGCTGATCAAAGTCCGATCACAGAGATTGATGTTCTGTGGATAACGGCCGGGCTCGGGTGCGATGGCGACACCATCGCCATGACCGCCGCAACGCAGCCCAGTATAGAAGATGTGGTCATGGGCGCCCTGCCCTGGATTCCCAAGGTCCGTTTCCACAACCCCTTCCTTGCCATCGAGAACGGAGACGAATTCCTCAAGCCCTTCCACCTGGCGGCGGAAGGCACGCTGCAGCCGTTCATCCTGGTCGTCGAGGGCTCCATTCCCAATGAGCATAATAAGAAGGAGGGCTACTGGGCGTCGTGGGGCACCGACCAGAAGACGGGTGAGCCCATCCTGACGTGCGACTGGATTGACTGGCTGGCTCCCAAAGCCTGGGCTGTTGTGGCGGCAGGGACCTGCGCGACCTATGGCGGAATTCATGCCATGGCGGGGAACCCGACCGGATGCATGGGTCTCGCGGACTACCTCGGCTGGCAATGGAGATCGAAGAACAACATTCCCATCGTGTGCGTTCCGGGTTGCCCGGTCCAACCCGACAACATGATGGAGACGCTGCTCTATCTGTTCCACATGGCGGCTGGACGCGCACCGATGATCCCGCTCGACGAGGCGCTGCGCCCGACCTGGCTATTTGGGCAGACCGTACATGAAGGATGCGATCGCGGCGGCTATTACGAGCAGGCGGATTTTGCTGAGGAGTACGGTTCGCCGCTGTGCATTGTAAAGCTTGGATGCTGGGGGCCGGTGGTGCAATGCAACGTCGGCAAGCGAGGTTGGATGGGCGGAATTGGCGGCTGCCCGAATGTGGGTGGCATCTGCATTGGCTGCACCATGCCGGGCTTTCCCGACAAATTTATGCCTTTCATGAACCAGCCGCCTGGTTCATTGCTGTCATCCAATGCAGTGCAAACGTACGGGAGAGCGATCCACGCTCTTCGAAGATTTACCCAGGCGTCGCTGAACAAAGAACCCAGTTGGCGTCGCCGGAGCGAACGAAGTTGAAGAGCTGTGCCGTGAGCCCCGGTTTTGCGAGTTGATATCGAATGTGTGCCCAACGTCAAATAAGCGTGGAGTCCTGGCCGGAAGCTGCGCAACTGGCGATCCTGGAAGCTGATCGCTTTGCGGACGCATGCGAACTGCCGCCCGACTACGCCGCAGCAGAATCCGTTTTGCAGGATTTGGCCAGTGCGTTCTTCGAAAGCACCGATGCCGATCCGGGTGGAGGAAATGGCGCCGCCGTCAAGTTGCGCCCTCTCGCGGAGACGCCGCTTCCCAACATGGAGGCCAGGTATCGCGCCCTGGTCGAGCAGATTCCCGCAGTCGTGTTCATGGCCTACCTGGACGAGGGAATCGGCGAAGCGTATGTGAGTCCGCAGATCGAAGCTGTCCTGGGTTTCACCCAGGAGGAGTGGCTGCAAGATCCGGTCCGCTGGTATCGCCAGGTCCACCCCGACGACAAATCGCGTTGGAGCGTAGAAGCCGCTGACCTTTTTCTGTCGGGAAAACCCCTGCGCTCCGCTTACCGCGTGGTCTCGCGTGACGGGCGGACCATCTGGTTTCACTGTGAAGCCAAGATGATCCGGCGCGACGATGGCCGGCCCTGGTTCATTCATGGTGTCGGATTTGACATTACCGACCTCAAGAAAACAGAAGAGGCGCTTCAGGAAGAGCGCAATGTAATATCGGCCATCCTTGACACCGTCAGCGCGCTGGTGGTGGTACTCGATCCTGCCGGTCGCATCATGCGTTTTAATCGCGCCTGCGAGCGAACTACCGGGTACTCCTTCGACGAAGTTCGCTACAAGTACGTATGGGAATTATTTACCGAAGGCGGCGCCGGGGAACGCTTCCGCAAGTTCTTCGAGCTGATGCGTGCCGGACAGGTGCAGAGCGAATACGAGAGCTACTGGATCGCCAGTGATGGCGCACGTCGCTTGATCTCCTGGTCAGGTACTGCCTTGCCCGCAGATCAAGGCTCGCCCGCTTACATTATCGCTACCGGTATGGACATTACCGACCGCAAGCGCCTGGAGCAGGCGGTGCTCGAAATAAGCGTGCGCGAGCAGCGGCGGATTGGCCAGGACCTGCATGATGGATTGGGCCAGCATTTGACCGGAATCGCGTTCATGACTAAAGTGCAGGAGCAGCGGCTGGCAGAAAAGGGCTTGCCGGATGCCGTGGATGCGGCCAAGATTGTTGGCCTGGTCAGTCAGGCCATCGAGAAGACGCGCGAGCTGTCACGCGGGCTTCTGCCAGTCCTGTCAGAGTCGCGCGGACTGATGGCCGCATTGCAACAATGGGCCGGTGAGGTGGAGGACCTGTTTGGAATCTCGTGCGCTTTTCTGTGTATTCAGCCCGTCCTGGTGCACGATGACACCGTGGCGACCCATCTCTACCACATCACCCAGGAAGCTGTGAACAACGCGATCAAGCACGGAAAGGCCACCCACATCGTCATCGCCCTTGGCGGAGGAAGCAACCGCGGAGCGCTGACCATCACCGACGACGGTTCGGGATTCCAAAAGCTGCCGGCCGGTAACAAGGGGATGGGTCTTCACATCATGAACTACCGGGCCAAGATGATTGGAGGGACCCTGGAAGTAAAACCGAGTAAGCCGCGAGGGACAGTTGTTTCTTGTCTATTTCCAATCGGCGATGAGGAGTAGAAGCGGCCATGGCTCCATTGAGTAGACAGCAGGAAAACGGCTCCTTGAGTAAAGCGAAAGTATTCGTGGTCGACGACCATCCGATCGTGCGCCAGGGACTGGCGCAACTGATCAATCGCGAATCCGATCTCGCCGTTTGCGGCGAGGCCGAAGAGGCGGCATCGGCGCTCCAGGCAATCGCCGGCGATAAACCTGACCTGCTGGTCATCGATATCTCGTTGAACGGTCCCGACGGCCTCGAATTGCTCAAGAACCTCCGCCTGCGATATCCCACATTACCGGTCCTGATGCTGTCGATGCATGACGAGTCGATCTATGCAGAACGGGCGCTGCGCGCCGGCGCCAACGGTTACATCATGAAGCACGAAGCCGCCGAGAAACTGCTGTCGGCCATGCGCCAGATACTCAACGGCGAGATCTATGTCAGCGAGCGCGTTGCCAATAGGATTCTGCATCACTACATCAGCGGTTCTCCCACCGCGAAACAATCCCCCCTGGCCGATCTTTCCGATCGCGAGCTCGAGGTCTTCCGCCTTATTGGCGAAGGCCACAGTACGCGCACGATCGCGGAAGAATTGCACCTCAGCATAAAGACCGTCGAGTCATACCAGGCGCACATTAAGGACAAGCTGTCGCTGAAGAACGGCCGCGAACTGGTGCAGCTCGCGATTCAGTGGGCAATGAACGAAAGAGTGGCATAAGAGATTCCTGCGGTCTCCCCGGGGAATCCCCTATGGCCTTTTCCGCGCCTTTCCCCAATTGAGAATCAGGTTGTGAACCCCGCATCTTTCCTTGATGCTGTTGGTAGTCGGTGCGTGGGGCACCAAGGTCTTTTTCCGATCCCTGTCCAGTGTGCGATGGCTTGTTTGCGCGTGTAAACAACTTTGCGGCCACCCTGCGGTTGACGACCGGAAACGGGCCAGAATGGCAGTGGCAGGTTCCACCCACTTGAGGAACTGAAGTTGGAAAGGAGAATCCAACCATGGCAGCAGAAACAGCTCCGTACGGTCGAGTCACACAGAAAAAGCCGGCCGTTGCGGAGGTTCATATTATTTGGGTAACGGCCGGTCTTGGATGCGATGGAGACTCCGTTTCCATCACTGCGGCAACGCAACCCAGTATCGAAGACGTAATCCTCGGAGCAATTCCGGGTCTTCCTAAGGTACATCTGCATAATCCGGTGCTTGCATATGAATGCGGCGACGACTTCCTCAAGCCCTTCTATCAGGCTGAGGAAGGAAAACTCGATCCATTTGTCCTCGTGGTCGAGGGCTCGATTCCGAACGAGAAGATCCATCACGACAAAGCAGGTTACTGGGCTGCCATGGGGACCGACACTACGACCGGCCAGCCGATCAAGACTACCGACTGGATCGACCGCTTGAGCCAGAAGGCGCTCGCGGTAGTAGCTATCGGCACCTGCGCCACCTACGGCGGGATCCACGCCATGCAGGGCAATCCCACCGGCTGCATGGGTCTGGCCGATTTCCTGGGGTGGGACTGGCGGTCCAAGGCGGGTGTGCCGATCGTCAACGTCCCCGGTTGCCCGGTTCAGCCTGACAACTTCATGGAGACTGTGCTCTACCTCCTCTATCAGGTGGCTGGACTCGCGCCGATGATACCGCTCGACGACCAACTGCGTCCTAAATGGCTGTTTGGGGCGACGGTTCATGAAGGCTGTGATCGCGCGGGCTACTACGAGCAGGGTGATTTCGCTACGGAATATGGTTCTCCAAAATGCATCGTGAAACTGGGATGTTGGGGACCGGTAGTCAACTGCAATGTGCCCAAGCGCGGCTGGATGGCCGGAATCGGCGGCTGTCCCAACGTAGGTGGCATTTGCATCGGCTGTACCATGCCTGGATTCCCCGACAAGTTCATGCCCTTCATGGACGAACCACCGGGCGCCCGGGTTTCGACGGGAAGCGCCACTGCATTTGGCCGTGCTGTCAGAGGGCTGCGCTCGCTGACACAAGCAACTCTTAACAAAGAACCGAAGTGGCGGCATGCTCGGGCTGAGCTCACCACCGGTTACAACGCGAGAGCTTAAGCGAAACGAAGAACGAGGAGGAGCGACCGCAATGGGCACAATAGCTGCAACCGATAGAGAGGCTCCCACTAAGTCGAAACAGATCGTGGAGATGAATTGGGATCCCATCACACGAATCGTGGGGAGCCTTGGCATTTTTACCAAGATCGACTTCGCCAACCGCCACGTCGTCGAGTGCCACAGCACCTCGTCGATCTTTCGCGGTTATAGCATCTTCATGAAGGGCAAAGACCCGCGAGACGCGCACTTTATTACCAGCCGCATTTGCGGCATCTGCGGCGACAATCATGCCACCTGCGCGAACTATGCGCAGAATATGGCGTTCGGCGTGAAGCCGCCGGCGCTGGGCGAATGGATCGTCAATCTCGGCGAGGCCGCCGAATATATGTTTGACCACAACATCTTCCAGGACAATCTGGTCGGAGTGGATTTCTGCGAGCAGATGGTCAAGGAGACCAATCCTGGTGTTCTTGCGAAGGCCGAGAAAACCGCCTCGCCGAACTCCAATCTGCATGGCTATCGCACCATCGCCGACATCATGCGCGCCCTGAACCCGTTCACCGGCGCCTTCTACCGCGAAGCTTTGCAGATGAGCCGCATGACTCGCGAGATGTTCTGCCTGATGGAAGGTCGCCACGTGCATCCGTCCACTCTGTACCCGGGTGGCGTTGGCACGGTGCCAACCATTCAGCTGTTCACCGACTACCTGGTCCGCTTGATGAAGTACGTGGAGTTCATGAAGAAGGTTGTGCCTCTGCACGACGACTTGTTCGACTTCTTCTACCAGGCGCTTCCGGGATACGAGCAGGTCGGCCAGCGGCGGATTCTGCTGGGTTGTTGGGGATCGTTCAACGATCCGGATGCCTGCGACTACACCTACAAGAACATGGACAACTGGGGACGCAAGATGTTCGTCACTCCGGGCGTAATTGTTGACGGAGAGGCGGTCACCCACGATCTGGTGGACATCAACCTCAACATCCGCATCCTGCTGGGTAGCTCTTATTACGACGACTGGGAGGATGGAGAGACGTTCGTGAAGAACGATCCACTCGGTAACCCGGTGGACAAGCGCCATCCCTGGAACCAAACCACAAACCCCAAGCCGCAGAAGCGCGATTTCGCGGGCAAGTACACCTGGGTCATGTCGCCGCGTTGGTACCACAAGAAGACCGGCGAGTATCTCGCTCTCGATACCGGTGGCGGGCCGATTGCTCGTTTCTGGTCAACCGCCAAGGCCGGCCTGGTGGATATCGGCTACCTCAAGGCGACGGGACACAGTGTCAAGATCTACCTGCCGAAGACTGCCTCCCTGCCTGAGGTTGAATTTGAGTGGAAGATCCCGAAGTGGAGCAACGCCATTGAACGGGACCGCGCTCGCACATACTTCCAGGCATACTCGGCGGCGGCTGCATTGCACTTCGTAGAGAAAGCGCTGGGTGAACTGCACGCCGGCCGGACTAGAACATGGTCCGACTTCAAGGTGCCGGAAGAGGCCATTGGCTGCGGTTTCCATGAGGCCGTGCGCGGCGTTCTTTCCCATCACGTTGTGATTCGTGACGGTAAGATTGCCAACTATCATCCGTATCCCCCGACGCCTTGGAATGCCAACCCGCGCGACGTATACGGAACTCCCGGTCCGTATGAGGATGCGGTGCAGAACACGCCGATCTTTGAGGAGAATGGGCCCGACAAGTTCAAAGGAATTGATATCATGCGGGCGGTCCGCAGCTTTGATCCTTGCCTGCCGTGCGGCGTGCATATGTATCTGGGGAATGGGAAGGTGCTACAGACCCGTCATTCTCCGATGTTTGGACTGCAACTGTAGGCGCAGCAGTTGCAGGATGAGGAGTGAGTGGTGCAATTGTAGGTAGCGAATTCAATCGGTTCGACACATGCAATTGCCGAAGCCCACTCCTCTTCAGTCTTTAGGGGAACTGGAGCGGAATGTCAGAGACCAAAGAACTACAGCAGCGTATTCAGCGAATCGGCGGGTTGGTGCAGGAGATCGAGTCGATCTCGGACCCGAGCGTGCGAGCTTCCACCAAGGAACTTGTGCAACTGCTGATGGAATTTCATGGCGCCGGCCTCGATCGCGCCCTGGAAATCACCGCGAAAACCGGCGACACCGGCCTGCACATCATTGAGCAGCTCGGCCGTGATCCGTTGGTCAGCAGCCTCCTGATCTTATACGGGTTGCATCCTGACGACATTCAAACGCGCGTGACCAGAGCGGTTGTCCAAGTTCAACCGAAGGTCCAGCGTAGCGGAGGAGAGGTCATACTGCTTGGAATCGAGGACGGAGTCGTCCGCCTGCGGCTGGAGGTGACCGGACACGCCTGCGCTTCCACCGGCGCCACCCTCAAGTCCACGGTGGAGGAGGCCATTTATGAAGCCGCGCCCGACATCGCTTCGCTCATCGTCGAGGGTCTCGAAGCTAAGCCGGCGGGAGGGTTTGTATCTCTCGACAAATTGCTGGAGAACCAGTCGGCGATGGCCGGCCAAACGATAAGCGGCGCGATTGGGTCACCGCCGGCGTCACGCACGGCCGAGATCTCAAGGGCGGCGGGTTGAGTCATGGCTGCACAGGAATTCAAGGGCTCCGAAAGCGCGTTCGAGACGTTGCGCCAATTCGCGCGCAGGCCTCGAAATGTCGAGCATTGCGAGTTGTGCAGCATTGCGCTGGCCTCCGAACATCCCCACTTGCTTGAGCCCGTGGGACGCAAACTGCTCTGCGCGTGCAATGCCTGCGCTCTCCTGTTTAGCGGGAAAGCCGGTGCGAAGTTCAAGCGCGTGCCCCGGAACGTTCGCTTCCTGCCGAAGTTCCGTCTGACCGACGCGCAATGGGACAGCTTGATGATTCCCATCAACATGGCTTTCTTCTTCAGCAGCTCTCCCGAGGACAGAATGATCGCGATGTATCCCAGTCCGGCGGGCGCCACTGAATCGCTTCTCTCTCGAGGCTTGGGCGGAAATCGTGCAGGACAATCCTGAACTCACCCGGATGGAATCCGACGTTGAGGCTCTGCTGGTGAATCGCATCGGCCACGCCCGCGGCTTCTCCGCTCCTGAGTACTACATTCTGCCCATCGACGAGTGCTATAAACTCGTCGGCCTGATTCGTGTGCACTGGAAGGGGTTTTCAGGCGGGACCGAGGTCTGGCAGGAGATCGCTCGCTTCTTCGAAGAACTGAAGGGCAAGGTCCTGGTTGCGAGTGGAGGATTCAGTGCCTGATTTGAGCTTCCACGTCGAGCGCGCCGAGGTCCTTCCTTTTGCAGCGTCTCCTCAACTCGCCATCAAGCTTCGGCTCACCAACGCAGATCCGGAAGAAACGATTCACACGGTTGCGTTGCGCTGCCAGATTCAGATCGAAGTTACTCGCCGGCGCTATACGCCCGAGGAACAGGAGGGACTCAGAGACCTCTTCGGTGAACCAGAACGTTGGGGCCAGACGCTGCGCACGTTGCTCTGGACGCACGCCAGCGTTATCGTGCCCGCATTCGTCGGCTCCGTCGAGGTCGATCTTCCGGTGCCCTGCACCTTCGATTTCAACGTGGCAACCACCAAATACTTTGCCGGACTCTCTGAAGGTGAAATCCCACTCTTACTGCAGTTCAGCGGGACACTGTTTTACGCGCGCGGCGATGGAGCGCTCCAGGTGATGCTGATTCCATGGGACAAGGAAGTGCGTTTCAAGCTGCCGCTCAAGGTGTGGAAAGATCTGATGGACACCTACTATCCAAACAGCGCGTGGCTATGTCTGCGGCGCGATGTTTTCGAGCGGCTTCATCGCTACAAGGTCGAGCGCGGCATTCCCACGTGGGAAGAAACGGTGGAAAGCGTGCTCCGGGCCATGAAGGAGGAAGTGGAGTCATGAACGTCGCCGCCGTGGAAAGGATCGCCAAAGCCGTCCTGTATGAGGGCTACATGTTGTATCCCTATCGTCCCTCGGCGGTGAAGAACCAGCAGCGCTTTAACTTCGGCGTCGTCTATCCACAGTCCTACAGTGAAACGCAGAAAGGCAACGATCCCTGGGTCGTGCAGACGGAATGCCTGGCGCACGGGTCTGCGCAAACCAAGCTGGAGGTCCATCTCCGGTTCCTGCAGTTGGCCAGGCGCTCGATCGAAGAGCGGATCCCGTATGGTGCGGACCAGGCTGGGTCGAACGAATCGTTCCAGCCGGTCAGGAGTCTTGAGGTTGACGGGCAAAAGTTCTACTCCTGGGAAGAAGCCGTCGAACGGGAAATTACCGTCCCCTTGAGCAGTCTGCAAGCTCTCGTTCGTCATCCCGCGCAGCAGCCATTCAGTGTGCCCGCAAACCGGGCATCGGAGCCCTTGCATGATCGTAACGGCAGCCTGACCGGACGAATCGTGCGGACCCAGGAAGCGCTTGACGGCTCAACTTATGTTGGTGTCCATCCAGTGGTGGAAGGTCTATACCGGATTGTCGTCCGCGTTAGGAACGTGACGCCCGTTGAACCAGCGGAGAACACCGGCCGCGAGAGTGCGCTGATGCAGTCTTTGGTCTCGGCCCACCTTGTCCTCGGAGTGCAGGATGGCGCGTTCGTTTCCCTGCTGGATCCTCCTAAGGAGATGCAAGGCTACGTAGAGGCCTGCCGCAACGTCGGACTCTTCCCTGTTCTGGTGGGCGAGGAGGGGCAACGCGACACCCTGCTGGCTTCTCCCATCATTCTTTACGACTATCCACAAATCGCCCCCGAAAGCAGGGGAGACCTTTTCGACGGAACGGAGATCGACGAGATCCTTTCGCTGCGAATCATGACCCTGACCGACGAAGAGAAGCTTGAGATGCGGCAATCGGACGAACGGGCGCGGCTGATGCTGGAGCGCACGGAGACTCTGCCGACCGAGCAGTTCATGAAGCTGCACGGTGTTTTGCGTGGACTGCGGCCGATCGAGGAGGATTCCCAATGAACGAGTGGGAATGGCAACTCCTCGAGGACAAGACTCCACTGGAGCACGTAGAGATAGCCGGGGTTCGGGTGAAAGCCGGCGACCGGGTGCGGTTGCATCCGCGCAAAGGCGGCGATGTGCTCGACATCGCGCTCGACGGCCAAACCGCCACCATCGAAGCGCTCGAGCAGGACTATGAAGGCAAGTTTCATGTCTGCGTGGTGCTCGACAACGATCCCGGAAGGGACCTGGGACTGTTGCGACAGCCGGGCCATCGCTTCTTCTTCGATGCCGAAGAGGTAGAGCCTCTGCCCAAACAAGATGACACCAACCAGCAGCTGTTACAGAAACCCAGCATTCTGGTTGCCGGCGTCGGAAATATCTTCCTTGGCGACGACGGCTTTGGGGTCGAAGTGGTCCGGCAGTTGTCCGCTCGCCCGCTTCCCGCTGGAGTCCGGGTGGCGGATTTTGGCATCCGAGGATTCGATCTCGCCTATGCCCTGCAAGACGGTTATGCGACAACGATTCTCGTTGATGCGTTCCCGCATGGCAAACAGCCCGGTACGGTCTCCCTGATTGAGCCCGACCTCAACGATGTCGGTTCCTCGGAAATGCCGCAGGCTGGCGTGGACACTCACGGCATGAATCCTATGAACGTGCTGCGCATGGCGGCATCGATGGGTGCACCTTTGAAGGGGATTCTTCTGTTGGGATGCGAGCCGGCTACGTTCGGTCCTGAAGAAGGTCGGATGGGACTGAGCGAGCCGGTTGCGAAGGCCGTGGACGAAGCGGTGGATGCGCTCGAATCGGTAGTAAACAAAATATTGGCCGGAGCTTGGCCAACCACAGGTTGTGGAACACAATCGTAGAGAGGAGACGGCGGTGGCGACTGAAACGATGCATGCAAACAACGGTCATTCCAACGACAAAGACATTCTTTTTATGCTGAGCGGAATAGCGCTCATGGTCTTCGGGGCAGGACTGATTCTCTCCAACCCTAATGCGCAGCGCTTTTTGAGCAAGGTAGGTGTGGGGAATCTTGGCGCAGGGAGTGCTGCCCGACATTGAACGCTACATGCGGCTGCGGTCCATGTAATTTGACTCGTACCGGTTTCCACGCACTCCTCACAAGGGAAGGAGCTTTACTCGTTTGCCTGAAAGCACCGATCGAGGAAGTACCGCCGATACGCAAGCTGCGCTCGAATCTACAGCATCGGCGGTTCGCTACGTAATTGACGCCAGAATCAGCAGGTTGACAGTCCGGGTATTTGCCAGCGGAATGCTGTCGGCGTTTGGACACAGTCCTATGATCGCCATCCGTGATTTCGCGGGTGAAGCCCGGTTCACTCCCGACAATCTGGAGAGTGCTTCGTTACATATCGCTGCTCAAGGCTGCTTCGCTAGGGGTCACGGACGACATTAGTGACAAGGACCGTCGCGAAATCGAGCGCGAAATGCAAGAGAAAGTACTCGAGAGCGCCAAATATCCCGAAATATCGTATGACTGCTCCCGAGTGACCGTGAACGATCCTTCAAATGGGCAGTATTCGGTCACGTTGCATGGGAACCTGACCTTGCACGGCGTGACCAATGGGCTGAAGGTACCCGCCCGTGTCGCCGTGACCGGGGACATGCTGCGTGCATTTGGCGAGTTCTCCCTCAGGCAATCGGACTACAACATTAAGCTGGTCTCCGCCATTGGAGGCGGGCTCAAGGTGAAGGACGAGTTAAAATTCTCCTACGATATCGTGGCTCGTAAGCAGGAATGAGCGGCACGGAGGCGATGCGATGTGTTTAGCCATCCCCGGCAAAATTGTCGAACTCTTCCCCGGCATTCGTCATCTGGCCACGGTTGAGGTGGCTGGAGTACGGCGCAAGGTTGACCTTGGGCTTCTGGAAGACGACCTTCCGGTCTCCGGAGACTGGGTACTTATCCATGTCGGCTTTGCCATGAGCAAGATCAGCGAACAGGATGCCCTCGACCAGATGCAAACGCTCAGGATTTTGGGCGAGGACGAACAGGCCATGCAGGAAGTGCGAGGTTATGGGCTTGACGATCCCGATGCCAAGAACGTCTCGTGATCTCCCAAGGCTGGTGGCGCGGCATGGAGGCTGGCGATGAGATTTGTGGACGAATTCCGCGACCCTGAGGTGATTACCAGAACCGCGGATGAGATCCGCCGCCTGGCCGATCCCAACCGGCATTACCGCCTTATGGAGGTGTGCGGAGGACACACGCATGCCATCTATCGCTTTGGCTTGAAGGACATCCTTCCTCCCAATATCGAGCTTATTCATGGCCCTGGCTGCCCGGTCTGCGTGCTCCCGATGGGAAGAATCGATGACGGGCTCGCCCTCGCGCAACAGCCCAACGTCATCTTTACGGCCTTCGGTGACATGATGCGGGTGCCGGGAACCCAGGGCAGTCCGCTGGAATACAAGGCCCGCGGCGTGGATGTCCGCATTGTCTATTCGCCATCCGACGCGCTTAAACTTGCCAAAGCCAATCCTCACAAGCACGTCATGTTCTTCGCGATCGGCTTTGAAACCACTGCTCCTTCGTCGGCCCTCACGTTGATGCGGGCCAAAGCCGAGGGCATCCATAATTTTTCCCTTTTCTGCAACCACGTAACCATCATCCCCGCAATTCGCGCCATTCTCGATTCGCCGGACATGCGACTTGATGCATTCATCGGCCCAGGTCACGTTTCCACGGTCATCGGTTGCCGTCCCTATGAATGGATTGCCAAGGACGAGCACAAACCGATCGCCGTCTCCGGCTTTGAGCCCCTGGACTTGCTGCAGTCGATCGTCATGCTGCTGCGTCAATTAAAGGCAGGCGAAGCCAGGGTGGAGAACCAGTACAAGCGCGTCGTTCCCTGGGAGGGAAACCGTGCGGCCCTCCGCGCCATGGCCGAGGTTTTCCAATTGCGTCCTTATTTCGAATGGCGCGGCTTGGGATTCATCTCTCAGTCAGCTCTACGCATCCGCGACAGTTACGCCGAGTGGGACAGTGAACAACGCTTCAGCGTTCCCGGAGTCCGGGTCACCGATCCCAAAGCGGCCCAGTGCGGCGAAGTGCTAAAGGGAGTCCTCAAACCGGCGCAGTGTAAGCTGTTCGGGAAAGAATGCACTCCCGAACACCCCGTTGGAGCATTGATGGTGTCGTCGGAGGGATCGTGCGCAGCGTACTACAACTACGAACACCGCAAGGCAATGGCGACCAGCCTGGCGTGGCCGGCCTGAAAGCCGAGCCTGCAAACGGCAACCCGCCCGCCAAGGTCCGCTTTCGCGAACCGCAAATCGAAATGGCCCACGGCGCGGGTGGAATCGCCAGCCGCCGTTTGATCGAGGGCCTGTTCGCTCCTCTTCTTTTTGGGCCGGCTAACGAGCCTCTTGGCGACTCCGCCGCTCTCGAAATCGCCGGCGCCCGACTTGCCATCACTACTGATTGCTTCGTGGTAAAGCCCTTGAGCTTCCCCGGAGGCTCCATCGGCGAACTTGCGGTCAACGGCACCGCGAACGACCTGGCGGTTTCGGGAGCAAGGCCGGAATCAATCGTCACCACGTTCATTTTGGAGGCGGGGCTGCCAACGGAGGTACTCGAAGCCGAAGTCCGCGCCATGGCGGAAGCTGCCCGCCATGCAGGAATCGCGATCGTAGGTGGCGATACGAAGGTTGTGGAGCATGGCCAGGCTGACCGGATGTATATCACGACGACCGGCGTCGGCTCTTTCCTCGAGGGCATGCGCATCAACCCTCGCTCCGTCCGGCCGGGAGACAAGATATTACTCTCCGGCCCGATCGGCGATCACGGGATTACCATTCTATTGGCGCGCGGAGAGCTGGATATCGAGGCTGACCTGTGTTCCGACACCCGCTCCGTCTTTCCCTTGGTCGAGGCCATGGCGCGCGCAGCCGGACCGGGCATTCGCTGGATGCGCGATCCCACCCGCGGCGGGGTCGCCACCTCCTTGAACGAACTGGCTCGCGATTGCAGGCTAGGCGTCCATCTCAGCGAAGATAAAATCCCGGTGCGCGAGTCGGTTCGGGGTGCGTGCGAACTGCTCGGTTTGGACCCTTTGCACATTGCCAACGAAGGACAGTTCCTGACGGTGGTGGCCCCTGAGTATGCTGACGTGGCGCTCAAAGCTTTGTGCCAGACGGAAGGAGGAGAAGAGGCGGTCATGATCGGCGAAATGCACGAGCAGCCGGCTGGTTCTGTCCTGATTACGACCGAATACGGAGGCAGCAGGATCATCGACATGCTGGTGGGCGATCCCCTGCCGCGAATCTGCTAGATCGTTTGGTGGCGCTGTGCTGGAGCTAGTAGTTTCGTACTCGAGGCTTCGGGGGAAGATCGAGTGATGGAGGAAAATCCCCCACATAAGTCCTTTGAATGGAATATTTTACCTGTAAGTACTTTTGAATACAATATTTTGCGATAGATTTGTGGTCTAACTCATTGATTCCAGGTAACCCGGGCGAGGGGGATTCTACTATCGAAGTGGTAATGGGGGAGCAAAGGATTCCGGATTTATTCTGTCCTGAGCGGTGAATCGCATGCCTACCCGAACCGAGCTGGCCAGTCTGGTTGAAGAGCGGTTGCTGCAACGCAACCAGCTCTGCGAGGAGTTCTTCGCCCGCGAGGCTGATCGTCTGGCGACCGCCTGTCGCGAAATGTCGGAGCGCTTTCTGCGCGGCGGTCGGCTGCTGGCCTTCGGCCGCGGACCGTACGCTACGGACGCCCAACATGTGTCGGTTGAGTTCGTTCACCCGGTCATTGTGGGCAAGCGCGCCTTACCGGCGCTCGACCTGTCGATTCTGTTTCGTCCCTGGATGGAGAGCATTCTCCGGCCGGAGGACATCGTCATGGGATTCGGGCCGCCGGAGGGCGATCCCGAAGTTTGGGCGACGCTCCAGGAGGCTCGGCAGAACGGGGCGATGACCTTTGCTCTTCCCGGGCCGGAGGGGTCTTACTCTGTCGGAGCTGCGACCGAAGACTCCTTTATTCACCAGGAAATCATCGAGATTCTGTATCACACACTGTGGGAGACGGTGCATGTCTTCTTCGAGCATCGCGAGTTGGGCCATGAGGTAGGCGACAGCGCATTTTTGTATCCGTTTCTCGGCCAGGAAAAGCAGGACACCGGAGACCTGCTGGCTGAAGTCGCGGCATCCATCCACATGAAAGTGCGCAACGACTCGGACCTGCGCTCGCGCCTGGCCTTCGAACAGGCGGAGCAGATTGGAGCGGCCGCGCAGGCCATCTACGAACGAGTGCAGCGCGGCGGCAAGCTGATCCTGTTCGGCAACGGAGGCTCGGCCACCGATGCCAACGACTGGGCCATCGACTGCGTCCTGCCGCCTCTCGGATATCAGCCCATTCCGGCGGTTTCGCTCTCACTGGAGCCCGCCAACATAACCGCCGTTGCCAATGACGTCGGCACCAACGTCATCTTTCTCCGCCAACTCATTGCCCAGGCGCAGCCCGACGATGTCGCCATCGGAATCTCCACCAGCGGCGGTTCGCGCAACATCGTCATGGCGCTGGAGGAGGCCCGCAAGCAGGGCCTGCTGACCGTTGCGCTGCTTGGTTATGACGGCGGCGAAATCAAGCGGCGTCGCGTCGCTGACTTTCCTCTCGTGGTCCACTGCGACTACATCCCTCGCATCCAGGAAGTTCAGGCTTCCATGTATCACATCGTTCGCGAATCGCTCGAGGTGCTCTCCCGTGGCCAGGCTTGAACTTTTTGGAACATCGAGTTGTCCTTACACGCAGGAGATGCGTGAATGGCTCGAATGGAAACAATCTGAGTTCGTCGAATACAACGTCGAGCAGGACGCAGCGGCGCGTGAACGGCTTCGCGCCCTGACTCAGGGTCAGAGTTCCGTCCCCGTCCTGATCGAGGACGGCAGGGTGATTCAGTTGGGCTGGCACGGACGCTCCTGTGTGCTCGCTGCGTCGGTCCCGGAACGAGATCCTTCAGGGTTGTAGGAGAACAGGACGGTCGGGCGCAGGAGCCGCGACCACAGTGCGCAACAGATTTCCTGTCTGTCCCCACCAACCCTGAAAGACTTGACCGCTCAGTGCAGCAGACTTCGAGCGGGCGCCAATCGAGGCGGGGCTGAGGCGTGGAATCGGTCGCCTCTTTTTTGGGCGCGGAGTTCGTGAAGCTTTCGAGGAGACGAACCGTCACCGATCGCGTATCCAAGCGAAGCCCCTCGCGCAAAGCCTTCAGTGCGCTCTCTTTCGCGCTCCAGAGCAACGCCAAAAGGCGAAAGCGCTCGGTAGCCGGAGCCTGTGCGACGAAAGACTGTTCGTCGCTGGTGAAGTAATCGGTTATGAATGCGTCGCTGCGGGGCTCGATCGTCTCCAGGTCACAGCCCAACTCTGTTTCCGGCGGAGCCACCGCGCACATCGCGACACCGTTGCGGTGGCTGAGCGAAATGACAACGGCTGCCGGTTCCCTGTCGAGGAAGATTTCGGGCGCACCCGAGGCCGCAGGCCGGACTTCGATGCATGCAAAAGCTCGTGGATCGGTGGGAGCGTTCCGGTAGATCGAGACCGCCCGCTTCGCGGTCCACCGGCCTAAGCGCCAATCGGCGCGGCGCTTGGGAAAGCGCAGAGCATTGAGGCGCGCTATTTCGCCGGCTCCCAGCCAGTCATTTTGCGGCGGAACATCCGCTTCGGTCTGCTCCAGCCAATACACCTTCACCAGCGACGCTCGCGCTTGACCTGCGCTGGTCACACCAGGACCGGCTGCTGGGACAAAGCGGCCCGCAGCTCCCTTAATGTCCCGGCATCGACACTGTTCGGGAGCGCTACGGTTTTGTAGCCGATTACCTGGAGGTAGCAGTTCCCCTCCGCATCCACGACATTCGCGTCAAAGCTCTCCTGTTCCGGATGCGGAGTCACCACCGCATAGAACGGGCCGACGGTTGACTCAGGAGCGCGCCACAAGCGAACCTGTTCCACGTGGAACGGCAGACCCATCTGGCCTACTGCGGTAAGTTGCCACAGGCCGGCGGTTTGGAAGCACAACTCGATAAGCCGTGGTGCGGCAAGTGTAGGCAGCTCAGACGGTTGATGGTTACTGGGCAGGATTGCGGCCATTTGTCCCACCATCCGGTCTCCGTCCCGCCACGCACGCTCCACCACTTGGTATGCCGGTCCGTGAAAGTAGACACGATAAACGTCCGCCGCTTCGATGGTAGATCCGTTGGCAGCGGCTGGAATGGCGACATCAGGAGCCTCGGTTAGGCTCTTTTCCAGCCGTACGCGGGCTGTAAAGTGAGTGGTTTCCTGCGGCTCGGTTTGGTTGGACAGGGTTCTGCGGCCAATCAACCGACACTCGGCGACCACCTCGCCGCCCCGCGGATGGAACTCTGCCTGGACGAATATCGAGCGCGGTGCGTTCCGGTAAAACTTGAATGGCGCCAGGAAATTAACCTCCTCGACCGTCTGGACATACCATCCGGGAAGCATGCTGGCGGCGGCTTCGGCAAAGGCTTCAACGCCCATCACGCCGGGAAGTACGGGAGTGCCATCAATCTGATGATCGTATAGGAAGGGTTGGATGGCCGGGTCCAGAGCCGTCTCGACGACCAAGCCGCTGTAAACGCCCGCGGACGCGATCCTGCCGAACATCGGCCCTTGCGCCAGTTTGTTAGGAGAAGCCGGGGTCGATTGCGGCTCAACTCCTCCGGTGGCATCCCATTCGTCCAGGAGGACACCCAGCCGCTGACCGACGACGATCTCGCCTCTCGTTCCACCTGCGGTCAGCTCGCGGCGAATCAAAGGTATGCCCGCTTCGGGAGGCAGCATGTCGATGCCTGCCAACTCCATCATCTTCGGAATCGAACCGCGGGTGGCCATTCCAATACCACCCCACGCGGACCAGTCGATGACGATGCCGCGGGTCAACGGACGAGCCGTGCGGAAGCTCGACGTGATCTTGCACAGCAGGTCATTGGCGGCGCTGTAGTCCGACTGTCCCGCGTTGCCGAAGCGACCTGCAACTGAGCTGAATGCAACCGTAGCTCCGAGCGGCATGTCGCCGATGGCGCGCAGGAGATTGAACCAGCCATCACTCTTCACGTCGAAGACCAGATCGAACTCACGCGGGTCTTTGTCGGGGAGGAAATGGCTGCGCTCGATTCCGGCGGCATGCAGCAGCACGTCGATACGCCCACTTCGCTCGCGCACCTGTTTGATGACCGCGGCCACGCCGTCTGCGTCCGCCAGGTTCACGCTGAAGTAGTACGTCTTGCCACCAGCAGCTCGCACGGCGTCGATGGCGGTTTGTGCAGCTTGCGCCCGTTCCAGGGCCGCAAGCTCCTTTTCAACCAACGCTGGAGTGGCCCGCTCTCCACGAGCTTGTATGCGCGCGAACAGATCACGCTTCAGGCCATCTTTGTCGCTCACGAAGCGCTTGAGGTCAGCATTATTCGGATCGGGTTCGGGCACCAGGTCGAGCAGGTAGAACGTGCCTCCCGAAGCCGCGGCCAAATCGGCGGTGATGGCCGAGACGATGCTTCCGGCAGCTCCGGTGATCACAAAGACCGTGTTCTGGTCCAGCGTCAGTCCAGGCTGGCCGTCGATTGCGGGCTGCTCCTGCAGGCCAACCGTCCAGCGAAGATCTCCCTTGTAACCGATCTCGACAGCTCCGGGATCGCGGAGTGTTTCTTCAATAAGGCGATTCGCGACTTCTGCCGCCTTGCAGGTGGGTTCAAAGTCGATCGCTTTGACCAGAGCATCCATACGCTCACGCTTGTACGTTTTCGTGAAGCCAGTCACTGCGCCACCCAAGGGCGCGACCGCTCCAGCTTGGTCGTAGCCATGCTGGCCTCCGAGCCGGGTTGCAGAAACCAGGAACGTGCCCGGCGCTGCGACCTGTTCGTAGAGAATGCGCATCGTGGCATAAAGCGCCTTGACACGAACTCGCAGAGCGTCATGCCAGGTGACCAGGTCCATACGGCTGAGAGGGCCTTCGCCATCCAGCGCTGGAAGCCAGTAGATTCCCCGCACCGGACCGCCAGCCAGCCAGATTTTGAGCTGGTTCGCGAGCGCGTCGGCATCCGCTGCATTGTCGAGGCGGAAAACCTCGACACCTTTCTTCTGCAGTTGTTCGGTCAGCGCTTCGGCGACGCCGTCCTTGTCGGGCATGATCGCGATGCGGCTGCCTGAACCCAGGGTCACGCCAGTAGGCTTACAAATGGTGAGCGGCGGACGCAATGTCGGCACCGGTACGCGACGCGGAATCTGGTTCGCCGCGTCGAAGTTAGCGACGGCCGGACGTTGGCGTGCCGGGGTGGCTACCTCCGGCGTGGAAGTTGCAGCGGAAGTAGATGCGGGCGTTCCCGCGGCTCGCTGCCTGTCGCGCGCGAATTGAATAACATGCGCTAACGTCGGGAACTCGCGCAGTTTTAGATTCTCGTCGCGCGGGATGTTATACGCAGCCCGGATCGCGGCGAACATCTCTGCTTGCTTGACGGTGTCAATGCCGAGGTCGGCTTCCAGATCCAGATCGAGATCCAGCATGTCCTTGGGGTAGCCCGTCTTCTCGGCCACGATCTCCAACACTTTGTCCTTGATCGACTCGTCAGTAACTACCGGCAACGCAACCGCTGGTGATGGCGTGGATGGTTCAATGGCGCCTGGCGTTGAGACACTTGCGCCGGCAAGGTCCGGCCGCTTTTCAAACACGAACCGGATGACGTGGGCCAACGTGGGGTAGTCGCGCAGTTTGCGGTTCTCGTCCCGCGGGATGTTGTAAATCTCGCGGATGGCGGCAAACATCTCGGCCTGCTTGACGGTATCGACGCCCAAGTCGGCTTCCAGATCAAGATCCACGTCCAGCATGTCTTTCGGGTAACCCGTCTTTTCCACCATCAATTCCAGGATGCGTTCCTTCACCGCATCAGCGGAACCGTTTAAGGGAGAGGTGGCCACGAGAGCAGTTGGAGCCGGCGGAATCGCAACAGGAGTCGGCGCGGGAGCGGTGCCTGGCACCGACGGTGCTGCGCCAGCAAGGTCCGGCCGCTTCTCGAAAACGAATCGGATGACATGCGCCAATGTTGGGTAATCACGCAGTTTGCGGTTCTCGTCGCGCGGGATGTTGTAGATCTCGCGGATGGCGGCAAACATCTCCGCCTGCTTGACCGTGTCGACGCCCAAGTCGGCTTCCAGATCGAGGTCTACGTCCAACATGTCCTTCGGATAGCCCGTCTTTTCTACCATCAATTCCAGGATGCGTTCCTTCACGGCTTCGCCGGAACCGTTTACCGGGGCGGTCGCTACTGGAGCCTTTGGAGCCGGTTGCGTCGCAACTGGCGCCGGTGCAGCAGTGGATGGTTCAACGCTGATTGGTGCGGAGACGCCGCCAGCAAGGTCCGGCCGCTTCTCGAAAACGAACCGGATGACATGCGCCAATGTCGGGTAATCGCGCAGTTTGCGGTTCTCGTCGCGCGGGATGTTGTAGATCTCGCGGATGGCGGCAAACATCTCCGCCTGCTTGACCGTGTCAACCCCCAAGTCGGCCTCGAGATCGAGATCCACGTCCAGCATATCCTTCGGATAGCCCGTCTTTTCTACCATCAATTCCAGGATGCGCTCCTTCACGGCTTCGCTCGTGGCGTTTGTCGCACTTGCGACGGCCGGTACCGGTGAAGTCGCTGGAGTCGCGACCGGAGTCGTTGCGGGGGCGGCGGTCGGCGCTGGAGGAGCACCCGCAAGATCGGGCCGTTTCTCATATACAAAACGAATCACGTGCGCCAACGTCGGGTAATCGCGCAGCTTGCGGTTCTCGTCGCGCGGGATGTTGTAGATCTCGCGGATGGCCGCAAACATCTCCGCCTGCTTGACCGTGTCAACCCCTAAGTCGGCTTCCAGATCGAGGTCAACATCCAACATGTCTTTCGGGTAGCCCGTCTTTTCCACCATCAATTCCAGAATGCGTTCCTTCACGGCATCGCCGGAGCCACTTACAGGGGAGGCCACCACCGGGGCCGTCGGGGTTGGTGCAACTGCGACCGGAACCGGTGCGGGAGCAGGGGATTCAACTTTGCTTGCTACCGCGGAGACTCCGCCTGCGAGGTCCGGCCGCTTCTCGTACACGAAGCGAATCACGTGCGCCAGCGTCGGGTAATCGCGCAGCTTGCGGTTTTCGTCGCGCGGGATGTTGTAGATTTCGCGAATGGCGGCAAACATCTCGGCCTGTTTGACGGTGTCAACCCCGAGGTCAGCTTCGAGATCGAGATCCACGTCCAGCATGTCTTGCGGATACCCGGTCTTCTCCACCATTAACGCGAGGATGCGGTCTTTTACTGGGTCGCCAGCCGCTGTGGGCTTAGGCGGTGCTGACGGAGCCGCTGCGACCTGGACTTCCGCCTTCGGTTTGACAAGGGGAGTTGGCGGGGCCGCCGCCCGCGGCTGCATGTTGGCCACTTTCGCCGCCGGCGGTTGGAGGTTCGCTGCGGTGGCTGTTACCGGGCGGGCGGCAGGCACGGGGGGTGGCGGCGCCGGCGACTCGACTGGTCTGTTTTCCCGGGCGGTCTCTGCAACCCGCGCAGCCAGCCCCTGATCCGGCACCCGCAGCGTACGGTGAACCACTTCGAGATTCGGGACCGGACGGCCTGCCATGCGGCTCAGCCAAGCGTCCCAAGATGGACTTATCGGCAATGCGATAGGCGTAGCCCAGAGCGTTCGGCTTGGGACGTACACCGTCCTTAGTCGGCACCCAACGCAACAGAATCATGCTGATCTGCGAACCAAAACCGGCGCCCAGATGTAAAGCGTACCGAACCGGATAGGCTCCGCCCTTTGACAGATTCAAGACACCTAGTTCGGGATCGACTTCCTTGAAGTTGGCAACTGGCGGCAACAACCCCGTTTCCAGGGCCTTCACAGCAAGAACATCTTCGATACCGGTGCCCATGGCGTGACCAGTCATGCCTTTGGTATTGGCGATTACGATTTGATCCGCACGATCGCCGAAGATGCGACGCAGTGCGTGGATCTCCGCCGAGGCGCTGCCGCCGCGCGCGGGGGTGTAGGTTTCGTGAGAAACGAAAACCATTTTGGGCGCTATTTCATTGCGGTTAACGCCGGTGCGCGTTTCAACCTGAGTCACCAGGTCCTCCATCACCTGGCCGATGTGCTGGACATCGAGCCGAGTGCCATGAAACGCGCTATTGGCGGTCACCGTGCCCAGCACTTCGCAGATAGGCTGGATCCCACGCTCGCGCGCGGCATCCGCGCTCTCAACTACAAGTGCGGCGGCGCCCATGCCCATAATCATGCCGTGCCGACGGCGGTCGAACGGAATTGCGGCGTCTTCGACCTTTTCGTCGGTGGCTGACGTTCCGCTGGCCAAGAAGCCGGCTCCCATCCATCCAATCAGATGGTCGGAGGTGACATCGTCGGCCGAGATGACGATCACTCGGCGGCAACGTCCGACGCGGATCCAGTCCTGCGCCAACCCGACGCCTTGGGCTGTAGTCGCGCATGCGGAGTTGATTTGCGTGTTGGGACCGCGCGCGCCGATTAGTTCGGCGAATTGCGAGTGTCCCATCGACAAAACTCTGAGCAGGAAGCGCCGGTCGAAGACATAGTTTTCCTTTTCGATTGTGCTGCGCAACTCCTGGATGCGCCGGTCTAATTCCTGCCCCAGGTCCGAATGGCCATTCCCCGATGCGCGGAGGCGCAAGGCTTCCAGCGTAGCCAACTGCTCGCGGCGGGCATGATCTTCGTAGTAAGTCGATAATATGTCGGCGAAGGAGTCGCAGCCGGGAAAAGCGGAACCAAAGATCACCCCGGTATCGTCACGCATAGCGTCCGGCAAACCCCAACGCTCCGGTAACTGCGTGCCTTTGGTCGTGGTTTTGTAACGCATGACCAGAGGGATGCCAGCGTCACGCAGCGCGTCGATTCCCGCGCCTATGGCCAAGCGAGTAACGCGGTCGAAGGCAGCCAGGTGATCGGAGGGAACGCCGAATTCAGTTTCAAGATCGAAGGCGCCTCCGCGACCTGCCAGCTTGATCACGTCCGCCACATCCGTAATGGACTCGAATGTAGGCTCGCCTTTCTCGCTCTTGACCAGGCGCCTGATGCGCTTGTCCACCATGGCCTGGCGGAACTCCGTAGGGATGGCACCGATAAACTGGTCGCCCCGCAGGATGCGCTCGACGTTGCTGTCGTCGAAGATGCGGTCCGTGCCCGGCAGGCCCAGGGATGCTCCCGTGATCACCACTGGGGCATCGGACGCGGCAGGCTTCTGCCCGTGGGAAAGCTGCCAGCCTCCGCGCTCGAGAGTTTCTGCCAACAACCGGCCGAGATCGTTGTAGGAATTGCCGTTCGACGGAATTGCCCGGGGCGAGGCAGGCGATGCACTCGCAGCTGGCGCGGTGGGGGTGGGGTTGTCCGCGACTGGGGCTGTTTCGTTTTGCGCGATCATTGGTTTCTCCGGAATCTCGAGCGCTGCTGCGGGTCGGCCACGTCCCAGGCCTGCCGCGTAAAGGCCACAAAGCGCCTGGTTGAAGGCCGGGATATCGCCCACCTTAGGATGATTGGTAAAGAGGGAAACAACGTCACCGCGCTCGCCGAGAACCTCCTCGGCAAATCCCTGCAAGGCCTTCTTCGGACCGACTTCCACAAAGACGCGGGCGCCTGCGTCGTAAAGTGTGTTCAGGCCCTTAACGAACTGTACTGGTGAAGCGACCTGCTTCGCGAGAAGGTCAAGCATCTGCGGGACGACATCCGATCCAGTTGGATAAAACTCGCCATTCACGTTGGCGACGACCGGCACCTGAGGCGGTCGTAGCTGCAGGTGCGACAGCATCTCACGCAAAGGCTCGCTGGCAGGAGCAACAATCGAGGTATGGAACGCATGGCTCACCGGCAACGGCACTACGTTGTAGCCGGCTTGCAGGAAGATTTCGCTGGCTTGCTCGACGGCCTGGCTGGCGCCGCCAATGACCGACTGCTGCCCGCTGTTGACGTTGGCAATCACGACGTAGCCGTCGATGGTTTTGAGGATTCGCTCGACTTCAGCCAGCGGCGCAAAGACGGCGGCCATCTTTCCCGTATCCTTCACGGCCACCTTCGTCATGCCGCGTCCACGGGCACTAACGGCCTGCAATGCGTTCTCGAAGGTGAGAGAACCCGAGGCAACCAGTGCGCCGTACTCGCCCAAGCTGTGCCCCATGGTCATGTCGGGCTTAATGCCATAAGCGGCCAGCAAGCGGGTCAGAGCCAGATCGATGGTCAGCACGGTGGGCTGGGTAATCTCGGTCTGGCGGAGATCGTCTTCCGCTTTCGCAACCGCCTCTTCGTTGGTTGGGTCCACGAAGACAAAATCGGTGAGCGGCTTTCCCAGCAGCGGAGTCATGATGCGATCGGCTTCTGCAAACAGATCCGCCACCAGCGGTTCGGCGGCACGAAGTGGGGCAATCATGTTGGCGTATTGCGACCCCTGACCGGTATAGAGGAAAGCTACTTTCGGAGCAGGGCCGCGCCCGCGGAAGATACCTTGTGGGCGCAGGGCCTTCCACACCGCCGGTTGGTTGGCCTTCAGCGCTTTCAGTGCTTTGCCCGACTTGTCCGCCAACTCGGCGGCGTCGGCATAGTCGATGACCAGGCGCTCCGGCGCGCGCAGGTCGGATTCGGCTGGCGCGGTCGGTGCTGGCGCTCGACCTGCTTCGGCCTCCTTCTGCACGGTCAACAGGCGCGTGGTGAGTTCCTCCGCCCTCGCGGCGCCGATCACCAGCGCGCCACGCAAAGGCGCCTTGTATCCCACGGCGGCAGAAGGCGCAGCCGCAAGAATCGCAGCCTGAGTCGCTGGCGGTGCAGCAATTGCCGCGCTAATGCTTTTCTCCACCGGCGGCGCAGTGACCGCGACCGACCGTTTGCCGTTGCCATTCAGCTTGCCGGGGATGTATTCCTCGAGCACGGCATGAAAGTTGGTGCCGCCGAAGCCAAATGCACTCACACCGGCGCGGCGTACGCTATCGGCAGGGACCGTCCAGGGTTTCAGCTCGCGATTGACGTACAGCGGAGAATGGGCAAAGTCGATGTCCGGACTGGGATGCTCGCAGTGCAGGCTGGGCGGCAGCATCTTGTTGTGAAGCGCTAATGCAGCTTTCAGCATTCCGGCGGCGCCGGCGGCGCCTTTGAGGTGTCCGAAATTCGATTTCACCGAGCCGAGTGCAATTGATCCGGTGGGAAGGTGAAAACCGCTGAGCACGTCAACCATGCTCTGCGCTTCCACGACATCGCCGACGCGGGTTGATGTGCCATGGCCTTCAAACAAAGTGGCGGTGGCAGGCGACAAGCCGGCATGCTCCCAGCCGCGCTCGATACACAGTCTCTGACCGATCGGATTGGGGGCGGTAATGCCCTTGCCTTTGCCGTCACTGGCCCCGCCCATGCCGCGCAGCACGGCGTAGATCTTGTCGCTGTCGCGTTCGGCATCGGCCAGACGCTTCATGAGGAAGATGGCCGCGCCCTCGCCCATCACGAAGCCGTCCGCGCCCTCCGCGTAGGGACGGGTACCGGTGGCCGAGAGAGCACCGATCTTGCAGAACTTGACGAAGGTGGGAGCGCCCATGTTGCGGTCGACGCCGCCGGTGATGACCGCGTCGAAATCTTTCTGGATCAGGCCTTCCACAGCCGAACTCATGGCCGCCATTGCCGAGGCGCAAGCTGCGTCCACCACGTAGTTGGGGCCGTGAAAGTTGAAGATGTTCGCAATTCGTCCGGCAATGCAGTTGGCCAGTTCGCCGGGCATGCTGTCTTCGGTAATCTCGGGCAGGAGATGGCCCATCCGGTCATGCAATTCACTGGTGATGTTGTTCCGGACCGCCGCCGGTAATGCCGCAAAGCTGGCACTCTCGGCCAGCTCGTGCGCATATTCCGGGAAGAACACACGCAGCGATGTGCGGTAGTGCTTTTCTCCGGCCATGGCGTTGCCCAGGATGACCGCGGTGCGATCGAGGTCCAGGGGGCGCTTGGGGTAGCCGAAGTCTTCCAGAGCTTCGCGCGTGCAGGCGATGGCCCATTTTTGCGTTCCGTCCATGGCATCGACCACGCGGGGCGGGACAGGGATACGCCATTTCATCGGCTCCCATGGGGCCTCGCGCACCCAACCTCCGATTTTGGTGTAGGTCTTGTCTGGCGCACTGTGGTCGGGATCGTAGTAATACGAGGCATCCCAGCGGTCGGGTGTAACTTCGCTGATGCTGTAACGGCTGTTCTTCACGTTTTCCCAGAACGCCGAAACGTTCGGAGCATCGGGCAGGATGGCTCCCACTCCAACAATTGCGATCGCACGATGGGCGGTATCTTCCATGATGGCGCTCCTATTTCCTTGGACCGGCATCCGATGCGGTAAGGCAACCGGATGCCAGATCCTTATCTCTATCTCTAGGCCCCTACCAGGGCAGGCACTTCTTCGCGTTTGGCAACGCGGCTGTAAAGTACGTCGGCGATGTAATCCATGTCCGAGATCAGGCCGGCTTGGGCGCGATGGATGGCTGACAGTCCCAAAGCCACCTCAAAGGCGTCCATCTCCGAATCGCTGACGCCACCGGCTCCAACTACCCAACGCAAGCCTTCTTCCGCCACTTTAAGCGCCGCTTCGCGGGCAAAGATTCGGGCCAGCGCTGCTAGTGAGGTCGCATCGAAGCGGTCGTTGGCTTTCTCGTTCAAGCGGCCCTCGGACATGAGGGCTGCGCGGCGGGTCAAGCTGCCCGCGCACTCGGCGTAGGCGATCAACTCGCCCAGCCGCAGGAGAATATGTTGATAGCGAGTGAGGCGGGCGGCGCGCGCTCTCTCCATCACTTCGGCCAGAGCGTGCGCTGCCAGAGCGGCGATGTTCGCACCGACACCGGGATGCCGTGCATCCAGCGCTTCGAGTTCTCGTGCCTGGTCGTGATAATACTGACCGCGCGTCTTCAGGTGAGATTGCCAGCGGTCGCGGCTGATCGTCATCTCCATGATCTCGGAGGTGCCCTCGTAAATCCTGGTGATGCGAACATCGCGGCTGATCTTCTCGACCATGTATTCGTGGGTGTAGCCGTAACCACCCAGCGCCTGGATGCTAGCGTCGGCCGCCAGATCGCCGGCCTCGGTCGCCATATATTTCGCAATGGCGCCTTCGGTGTTTAAGCTTCCTTCCGTGCCGGCATCGATGCGTTGCGCAGTTTCTTCGATGTAGGACCGCGCAGCCTCCAGACGCGCCACATTGGGAACTATCAGCTTGTGGGTGTATCCCTGCTTTTCGGACAGCGGAGTGCCGCCCTGGATGCGCTTGGTTGAATAGGGTATGGCGCGATCAAGAGCGGACCATCCTGCGCCCAGACCGAAGGCCGCAACCATCACTCGCGTGTAGCCGAAGACCATTTGTGCCTGAATCAAGCCCTGGCCTTCTACGCCGCCGACGAGCCGGTCGACGTCAACATACACGTCGTTAAGAGCCAGCGCCGCCGTGTTGCTCAGGCGAATGCCATGCTTGTCCTCGGGCTCATCGTGAGCAAAGCCCTTGGTGCCCGCGTCGACGATGAACCAGCTTGGCCCTGCGGGGGTGTTGGCCAGGATGGTGCAGTGGTCGGCGATGCCGCCGTTGCTTATCCACTGCTTGCTGCCATTGATCCTGTAGCCGACGATCTTGCCGTCTTTTTCCACGCGATCGGCGGTGGTCTTCAGCGCACCCAGGTCGCTGCCGGCTTCCGGCTCGGTCGCGCCGTAGGCAAACAGGATGCCCTCGTCAGCGATCTTGCCCAGCCATTTCTTCTTTTGCTCTGGAGTGGCGCCGAAAGTTATGGGATCGCTGCCCAGGAAGGTTGCGAACAGAGAAGTGGCGACACCCAGATCGATGCGCGCCATCTGTTCGCAGATGAGATAGACGTCGAGGGTGCTGCCGCCCATTCCGCCGTACTCTTCCGGAATGAACAGGAGCTGGATGCCCAGCTTGTCCGGGTTGCTCATGTGCCGGACAATCTCCACCGGACATTCGTCGCGTTCATCCAACGCGATCAACTCTTCGTCGGGCAGCCGCTTCTTGGCGAAGTCGCGGAGCGATTTCAGACTCAGTTGCAAAGTTTTCTTAGTAATCATTGCCGGAACCTTTCCTGGTGATTAAACCGATACAGATTTCGTTTCCCGGACCTTGTTCGTCAGCTCGGGCAGGAATTCGAGAATGTCGGCCACGATGCCCACGTCGGCGACCTGGAAGAACGGCGCCTTGGGATTCTTGTTGATGGCGACGATGAAGGGATTGCCCTTGATACCTGCCAAATGCTGGAACGAACCGCTGATACCGCATGCCATGTAAACCTTCGGCTTGACCGTCTGCCCGGACGAACCGACCTGGCGGGATTTCGGCAACCACTTGGCGTCGACCACTGGCCGGGAGCAGCTCACCGCCCCGCCCAGCGCCTCGGCGAGTTCTTCGGCGATGACGATGTTGTCCTTCTCTTGAATGCCACGGCCGACGGAAACCAAAACCGCGTGCTTGGTGATATCCACATCACCCGCCTCGGCGACGACTGTTTCCAGATAGCGGCGTTTCGCACTCAGAGGTCCGACTTCAGCTGACTTGTCGACAATCGCTCCATTGAGCGAAGCAACCTCTTGTGGTTTGAATGCGCCGGGGCGAATGTTGATGACAGCGCCACCTGATGCATCGCAACGCACGTGCGCGCTAACCTGACCGCCAAATTCCTGGCGAACCAGTTTGAGCGAATTCCCATCCGCTCCCTCGATACCCAACACATCAGGGACATACGCACAATTGAGCTTGATGGAGAGCCCAGGCGATAAGTCGATGCCGAAGTGAGAATGAGAAACCAGTACAATGCTGCCGCCCGGCAAAACGTTCACCAGGGCTTTGCGGACGAACTCCGCATTAGGGTAGGCAAGGGCCTGGTTGGCGATCTTCCACACCTCGGCGTAGGAGGCGCGCAGAGTTTCGCAAACGGCGTCCAGCTCTGCACCCCAACCGGTAACGACGGCAACGGGCGACGCCGCTGAGTCGATCTTCTTCGCTGCAGCTACGAGTTCGGCCGCTGAATCGTCGGCAACGCCGCCTTTGTGTGCGATGTAGGCAAAAGTCTGTGCCATTAGTTCAACCCTCCTTTGGCTCTCATCAACTCGATCAGTTTGGCGATGATCTCTTCCCGGTCGCCCTGCAACATTTCAGCCCCCTTGCCTAAAGCGGGCACAAAGTAGTCGAGACGCTTGACCTTGGCTCCGGCTTCTCCTACGACCGCGGGGTCAACACCGAGGTCCGACGCGCCGTAGGTGGGAATCTCCACGGACGCGACTTGCCGGATACCGCGCATGCCGACGTAACGCGGCTCATTGATACCGGTTTGGATCGAGAGCACGCAGGGGAGATCGATCTCGTTCATCTCCCGGTTGCCGCCCTCAATCTCGCGGCTCACTTTCAGCTTGCCGCCGTCAAGAACGGAGATGGAATTCACCAGCGATGCGAAGGGATAGTCGAGCTGGGCTGCAAGCATCCCGCCCACCTGTGCGCCTCCGTCCTCGGCCTGGATTCCGCTCAGGACGAGGTCGTAATGGCCCTTCTGCACGAACGCCTTCAGAATGGTGGCAATTCCCTTCCCGTCCGAACCGTTGAAGGCGTCGTCCGAGATGAGCACGCCCTGATTGGCGCCCATGGCCATCTCGCGACGCAGGACTTCCTCGTCATCTTCGCCGCCGACGGTCACCACCGTGACATTGCCGCCCACCTTGGCGGCGATCTGAAGCGCCTCTTCCACCGCGTAGTTGTCCGCCTCATTAACCGAATAAACCAGGTCGTCACGTTCGATGTCGTTTCCGGAGGCGTTGAGTTGAATTTCGTTTTCCGATGTGTCGGGTACTCGTCTCACACAAACTAGAATTTCCACAGTCGCACTCCCAAAGTTGGTTTGTTCTCGTCGCTCACCGCTGGCAAATTCCGCCGTTGGTGGATCAAACTGTCACGCACTTGCCCGCTTCGGCAATCTGCTCCGGACGCTCTCGAAGCGGTGCGATCTTGCGCACCATTTGCCGGTCAACCAGTTCCGTCAGGTCGATGGCGGTCATCTTTCCTTCCATGCCCGCAACCTTGATCGCGTCTTCCATATTCACCATGCAGAAGGGGCAGGCGGTCACGATGACGTTGGCCCCAGCCTCGGCCGCCATCTGGACCCGCTTCACGCCCATGCGCTGCTCTTCTTGCGGCTCGTAAAACAGCATCAGGCCGCCGCCGCCGCAGCAGAACGAACGGTCGCGGCTACGGCTCATCTCAACCCGCTTCAAGCCGGGGATCGCATCGAGCACTTCACGCGGTTCGTCGTAAACCTGGTTGTGGCGCCCGAGGTAGCAAGGATCGTGGTAGGTGTATACGCTGGCCTGGTCTTCTACTGGATTGAGTTTGAGGTTGCCGGTCTTCACCTCCCGCGCCATCAGCTGGCTGATGTGCTCGACCGGCGGCATGTCTTTGTAGTCGTGTTTGAGGGCGTTGTAGGCGTGCGGGTCGGAGGTCACAATTCTCTGGACGCCGGATGCCTTGATGGCCTCCACATTGTTCTCGCGCAGCGCCATGAAGAGCGTCTCCTCGCCAAAGCGCCGGACCTCGTGGCCGCTGTCTTTTTCCGCCGCGCCCAGGATTCCAAAGTCGCTTCCGACCTTGTCGAGAATTCTCGCTGTCGCCCGCCCGATGGCCTGGATCCGATCGTCGTACGAGGTGATGCTGTCGACGAAGTACAACGTGCCGGCAGACTTGCTCCCGTTCAGCACTTTGACATCGCAAGTTGCGGAGAACCCTTCGGCCTTGGTCCAGTCGGCTCGTTTCTTTTCCATCTTGCCGTAAGGGTTGCCTCGGCTCTCGAGGGCCTTGAGGGCCTTTTGGATGGATTTGGGAACGTTGCCGTCGTCGACCAGGCCGCGGCGCAAGTCGACAATTTTGTCGATGTATTCAATCAGCAGTGGGCATTCCTGCTCGCACGCGCCACAGGTGGTACAGGACCACACTTCATCCTCGGAATAGATGCCGCCGATCAACGGAGTACTATTGCCTACCGCCCCGAACATGGGATAGTGCTGGAAGACGTAATCCCGCGCCTTGATGCTGAGGAAGCGAGGCGACAGCGGCCTGCCCACTGCGTTAGCCGGGCAGTTGTCCGAGCACCGTCCGCAGTCGGCACAGGAATAGAAATCGAGCATGTGCTTCCAGGTGAAATCTTCGAACGTCTTCACACCGAAGGATTTCACCTCATCCAGATGGTCATCGCTAACGCCCCAGCGAACCGGTTTTACCGTCCCGCGGTCCAGCTTGGCGAAGTACACGTTGAAGAGTGACGTCTCGACGTGGAACTGAATGCCGAACGGCCGATAGCACAGCAGGAAGTAGAAGGTCAGAACGTCCAGCAGATAGGCAGCGCGGTGGAGGTCCCCTAGGTTCGACTGGGATGCTGAGCTTAGCGCGTACTGCAAGACCCACGCCAGCGAGAAGGTGGCCAAGAACGCGGATTGCCCCTGTTGCGCGAGCGACGCAGCCTTGCTGGCCTCAAAGAGGCTCTCCGAGAACATCAGGATGGCGATTAGGGCCAGGAGAAAGATCGCGTCGACTTTGTGGCTCTTCCCGTACCTCGCCGGCACTTCGTAGCGCGCAGGCCTGAACACAATCCGACGCGCGGCTGCGAAGATCATACAGAGGAAGACGATAGTCGCGGCGTAGTCTGCGACCATCTGGTAAACATGCCCGATTCCTCCGACAGAATCCGCCAGCGCAAAGTTCTCTGAGATGCCAAGGATCAGCAGAGAGAAGGCGCGTGTGGCCAGGAGAATGAAGCCCGAAAAAATAAGGATGTGCATCGTTCCGGCAACCCGGTAGCGTGGATGCTTCCACTGCCCCAGCCAGAATTGCAGGACCTTTTCCAGGCGGACGAATGGCCGGTCAAAACGAAAATCACGTTCGCCGCGGACGAGTGGCGTCAGCCGTCTCGTCACAATGTAGGCGAAGCATGCCAGACCCAGAAGATTAAGGATGAGGAAAAGGGTCTGACCTGTGATCAGCCAGTATGTCGTTTGGGCCGGTGTTTGGAGAGCTTCGACCATCACGCTCCACTTCTCCTGTGTGGCGGCAGCGCCTCGCCGGAGCTAACGAGAATGGCGGTTGAAATCGTGACCCGGGATCCTGTAGCGCCTGGGAGGCTCATGCCTCGGTATCTTCATTGTGCTTTATTGGAGCGGCTAGGTCTGTGAGCAGCGTCGGCGTTGGCTGTGAGGACTATCACATTTCCCACGTTCAAACGACCGTCAAGTTATCGTCACC
Source organism: uncultured Acidobacteriaceae bacterium (assembly GCA_963791975.1). GTDB lineage: Bacteria > Acidobacteriota > Terriglobia > Terriglobales > Acidobacteriaceae > Bog-257. Next base: position 1,596,822 of record CAWBUJ010000003.1, read on the forward strand.
CGGAATTGTCACCTGCATCCGTGCCGCACATCACATACTTGTCGTGAAAAATGTGGCACACTTCGTACACACCCAGGACCCCCAGGCCGTCGAAGCCTGCGTTTCCTCGAAATAGCCCAAGGAGAACGGCGATGAACCCAGTATCCGCAAGTCCTTTTGACAGCATCGAGAACGCTCACGAATTCATGACACTAATGGCGCAGACAGTCTTCGAGACGAAATTGGAGATCGAAGCTGATGTCGCAAGAGAATCCAGCTCAAACTTTCCGCGACGTGCGGAGGCTCTGAAACTCGCTCTGTATACGTTAACCCGGCTCGAGTTCCACATGGATAGAAGCCGGCGGATACTCAACGACCTGCGTACCCTGCGCCGGCTTCTCTTCGAAGAACGGACCCTCACCGCGCTGACCGCAAGACCAAAGAGCGACGGAAAAGCCAGAGCTGAAACCTTGTTGCCGGTTGCCGTTTCCCAGGCGCCATCGCGGATGACGAGGCCAGTCGCAAGCGCCTGAGTTGTTGAAATGCGACTGCGATGAGAAGATTTCATGGGTTGCCGCGACTGTTCGCCCGTGAAAACTCTCGTCCTTATCGTCGTTGTTTTCCTTCTAGCCTCCGCCGTGCTGTTTCTTCAGCCGGGCGGATACCTGATTGTCAGTCACCCCGAGAAGTCCGATGCCATTGTCATGCTCGGTGGCGACCAGGTGGATACGCGGTACTGGCGAAGCCTGGAGCTCCTTCGCGCCGGTTACGGTCAGCACCTGCTGGTGGATGTAACCACGGGCAGCGTCTACGGACGCGATCTTACGGACCTGGCAGCAGACCTCATCGCCCATACCGCGGGGGAGAATTCCTCTCAGGTCAGCATTTGCGTTATTAACGGCGACTCGACCAAGGCGGAAGCGCCACAAGTAGCTGCATGCCTGCAGCGTTTGCAGCCCGTCCCGCGCTCCGTCCTCATCGTGACCGACGACTACCACACCCGGCGCGCGCTTTCGATTTTCCGCACTCTCGAGCCCCAATACCACTGGACGACGGCGGCGGCCGATAATCGCTTTCTCTATGGCCTGCCATGGTGGAAAAACCGGGAGTGGGCAAAAACCTATTTCACCGAGGTCGAAAAACTGGTCTATTGGGAACTGTGGGACCGTTGGCGAAACTAGTTTAAGGTTGAAGAAGCGAAGAACATCCCTCGCACAAATTGCCGGCAGAAGTCTGCGTTGCCCGCGAGTTTTATGGCCGCTTGCACTCCATCGCACTCGACGAGAGAATGTCGCAGCATCAGCCTAGTTGGGCATGTACCAGAAACTCACATGAGGTAACGGATGCACGGAGACAACCACCCCAAATCGCGAACCGGATCGGGCGAAGAAGCCAGAGCGATTGAATCGGTGCGCTGGCGACTGGTGACGAAGATCGCGTTTCGTTTCACGTTTGTCTACTTCGCGCTCTACACTCTGTACTTCCCTTTCCACTTCCTTCCGTTTCCTCCCTTTCTCCAGATCTCGGGCATGTACAACTCGATGTGGTCGGCGGCTGTTCCCTGGGTCGGCAAGCACGTACTGCATTTGCAGCATGACTTCGGCCTGGACTATCTGAACACGGCTTCCGGTAGCAAGGACACAAGTTATGCCTACGTGCAGGTTCTCTGCTATCTGGCGATCGCGGCGGTAGCGACCGTGATATGGTCGGCGCTCGACCGCCGGCGCGGCAATTACCAATGGTTGCACAAGTGGTTTATGGTGTACCTCCGGCTGAATTTGGCGGCCGTAATGATCCCCTACGGAACCGCCAAGATTTTTCCCTTGCAGTTTCCACCACCATCGCTGTCCAAGCTGCTGCAAACCTACGGAGAGTCCTCGCCGATGGGGCTGATGTGGACGTTCATGGGAGCTTCACGCAGCTACAGCTTTTTCGGCGGAGCCACGGAATTGCTGGCTGGAATATTGCTGGTAGTCCCTCGACTAGCGACTCTCGGAGCGTTGGTTTGCATCGGGGTGATGAGCAATGTTCTGATGTTGAACCTGGCGTACGATATACCGGTTAAGCTTGGCTCGATTCACCTGATTCTGATGGCTGTCTTCGTCGTCCTTCCAGACTTAGGGAGGCTAAGCAGCTTCTTTGTGCTGAATCGGCGAGTCGATCCGGCACCGGCGCAACCCCTCTTCCGGCGTAGGTGGCTAAGTCGCCTCGCAGTCGCATTGCAACTGGCCTTCGGTTTGGTCTTGCTGGCCTTCAACGTCTACCACGGCGAGCGAAAAACCCACGAGCAGATCCAGGCCCGTATTACGACACCCTTGTACGGCATCTGGTCGGTTGACGAATTCAAGATTGACGGGCAGATACGGCCGCCGCTCCTCACAGATCAGATCCGCTGGAACCGCATGGTCGTTGAGTCGGCCCAGGATGCCGCGGTCCAGTCGATGATGGGCCAGATTCAACATCTGTACCTCCACTTTGATGCGCAGAGCAAGAAATTCAGCCTGACCAATCCCTTCGATCCAAGCTGGATTGCCAGGTTCGACTATGAAAATCCTGAACCCAGTCTTCTGATTCTCACCGGAAAGATTGGCGGCCAACCTGTAAGCGTCACCCTGCACCGGGAGGACGAGTCCAAGTTTCTGCTGAACAGCCGCGGCTTCTCATGGATCCAGGAGTACTCGCTCAATCGCTGAAGGTCCTCTGACCCGCACGTCGAACCGTCGAACTTTGCAGGGTGCATGCGCGTGCCGGGATAGCACGCTACGAGAACCCGAAAGCGCCGTCAAGCGGACTTCTCATGACCCGTAACCCAGCCGCCGATGGCTGGATCGGCCGCCACAAAACTTTTACAAAACGCAGCCGAATTCCGCTTTACCGCCGACTTTCTCAGAGAATAGTCTAGGTGCAACCGTGGGACGACGTGACCCATGTTCAAGCCCTCCATCGCGCTGTTGCTCTTCATCGCGTTGCTTGCTCCAGCCCAGCAGCAGCCTGCCGCCGGGAGCTCTCCGTTTGCCGGCAAGATTTCGATTCCGGTGCAACTGCTCAAGACGGTGCGGGCCGACAGAGCCCATCCTGGCGATCAGGTAGAATTCCGGACCCTGGAGGCCGTGCTCGTAGGCAAAGACCTGGTGATGCCGGCAGACTCTGCCCTATATGGCCGCGTCGTGAGCGCCAACCCCAAGCAGAATGACAAGAATTCCTGGCTTGTGGTCGTGGTAGAGCGCGCGAAGTGGAAGGAGCACACCCTGCCGCTGCACGCTTTCGTCTCTGCACAGATAGCCCTGACAGAACCCAAGAGCCCGCGCGCCGGAGAGCCTGCCACCGGCAACGATACATCGTTGAACCGGCGGACGGCCCGGCAAGCCGCACGCACATCGGCCATGACCGATCCGACTTTGTCGAACCTGATCCGAACGCCGCAGGACGCAAGCGAAGCAGCCCGGGAAGAGTCGCGCACGAAGTACCCATCGCTCGAAAACGTTGGCATCTTACGCGACAAAGACGGAACCACCTACCTTGTCTCCTCCAAGTCCACGGTGAAACTCCCGGCTGGCGTGCTCCTCATGTTGAGCAACGAGCCGGTCGCAAATTCCAAAACTACACAAGGCGGCACCACCGCGAGCCCCTCCGGAATCCCGCCACCGCTCTAGGGCGCTTTTCTGGGCCCTTATCCGAAGAAAACCCCACCGAAGCAAGCCGCTTGGGTGGGGTAGCCGTCGATAGACGGGAAATCCCTAAGCCATAAGACTTCAGGCCGGCTACACGCCGATCACACCGATCAGCTCCTTCACCGAGTCCGCGCTCTTCTGCAGGGCGGCCTTCTCTTCCGGGGTCAGCTTGATTTCGATGATCTTCTCGATTCCATGCGAGCCCAGCTTGCACGGCACGCCGACGAACAGTCCGTTGATGCCATACTCGCCTTCGAGATAGGCGGCGCACGGCACAATCTTCTTTTTGTCTTTGAGGATGGCCTCGACCATCTCGGCCACAGCCGAGGACGGCGCGTAGTAGGCGCTCCCGGTCTTAAGATGCTTCACGATCTCCGCGCCACCATCACGGGTACGCTGCACCAGACGATCGATAGTCGCCTGATCCATCAGCTCGGTAATGGGGATACCAGCGACTGTTGAGTATCGCGGCAGCGGAACCATGGTGTCGCCGTGGCCGCCAAGTACAAAGGCGGTAACGTTCTCGACCGAAACATCCAGTTCGCGCGCAATAAAGGTGCGAAAGCGCGCCGAGTCGAGAATGCCGGCCATGCCGATGACACGGTTGCGCGAGAAGCCGCTGAGCTTGTAAGCGGCCTGCGCCATGGCGTCCAGCGGGTTCGAAACAATGATGAGAATGCAGTTGGGCGAATACTTCACCACCTTGCCCACAACGTCGCTCATGATCTTGAAATTGGTGTTGAGCAGATCGTCGCGGCTCATGCCCGGCTTGCGCGGGATGCCGGCCGTGATGACCACAATGTCGGAGTTGGCCGTATCGGCGTAATCGTTCGTACCCAGGATGTAGGAGTCCCGCTTCTCGATGGGCATGGCCTGCAGTAGATCGAGGGCCTTGCCCTGAGGCACTCCTTCGATGATGTCAATTAATACAACGTCCGCATGTTCCTTCGACGCCAGCCAGTGAGCGGCCGTTGCGCCCACGTTTCCTGAACCAACTACCGTTACTTTTCTACGCATGAGTCCTCACAATTTTTATGATGTTCGATAACCAGTGTTCGTGAGGAAGGGACGCAATTTGCGTCCCTTCCCGGTACTGCGCCCGATTCGACGCTGACGCGTCCTTTATCCAGATTTACTTCGCCAGCGCTTCCACCGGAGCCATGTTATGAATCATGTGGCTGGCGAACTCGCTGGTTTTGACCTTGGTGGCGCCTTCCAGCATGCGCTCGAAGTCGTAGGTTACCTTCTTCTGCTGGATGGTCTGTTCCATCGAGCCTTCAATCAGACGCGCCGCCTCATGCCAGCCCATGAAGTCAAACATCATCACGCCCGACAGTATGACCGAACCGGGATTGATGACGTCCTTGTCCGCGTATTTCGGCGCGGTGCCATGAGTAGCCTCGAAGATGGCATGCTGATCGCCGATGTTCGCGCCGGGAGCAATGCCCAATCCGCCAACCTGCGCCGCGGCGGCATCGGATATGTAGTCGCCATTCAGATTGGGCGTCGCCAACACCGCATACTCGTCCGGACGGGTAACGATCTGCTGGAAGATGCTGTCAGCGATGCGGTCATTGATCATCAGCTTCGACTTCCATGCGCCGTTGCCGTGGGTCAGATAGATGCTGTCAATCACGCCCTTCACTTCCTTGTAGAGCGCGTCGCGGAAGTCCTGCTGCGCAAACTCCAATCCCGGCTCAACCATCTTGCCGTTTTCTTCCACGCTCAGCCCAGGGTTCTTGTCGAGGTTGTCGATGATCCAGCTCTCGCGCTCGGTGACCACCTGGTCGCGAAATTCCTCGGTCGCCAGTTCGTAACCCCACTCGCGAAACGCGCCTTCGGTGAACTTCTGGATGTTGCCTTTGTGCACCAGGGTCACCGACTTGAGTTTGTTGGTGAGCGCGTAGTTGATGGCCATACGCACCAGGCGCTTAGTCCCGGTAATGGAAATCGGCTTGATGCCAATGCCCGAGTCTTCGCGCAGCCGCTTGCCGGTGCCCGCCAGCATCTTATTATTGATGAAGTCGATAAGCTCTTTGGCTTGGGCCGTGCCCTGCTTCCACTCGATACCGGCGTACACATCCTCGGTATTCTCGCGGTAGATGACGATGTTCATCCGCTCGGGGTGCTTTACCGGCGAGGGGATGCCCTTGTAATACTTCACCGGCCGTACGCAAGCATACAGATCGAGGATCTGGCGGAGAGCGACGTTCAGGGAGCGGATGCCGCCGCCGACCGGAGTCGTAAGCGGGCCTTTGATGCCGACGCGCAACTCGCGAAAGGCGGCCACGGTGTCGTCGGGCAGCCAGGTCTTGAAGCGGTCCATGGCTTTTTCGCCGGCGAAGACTTCATACCACGCCACCTTGCGCTTGCCGTTGTAGGCGATCTCGACCGCGGCGTCGAACACGCGGACCGACGCCTTCCAAATGTCGCGACCCGTGCCGTCGCCTTCGATGAAGGGGATGATGGGTTTGTCGGGGATGACAAGCTTACCGTTTTCGTAAGTGATCTTGGTCCCACTGGTGGGTAAAGCAATTCCGTTATAAGAAGCCGCCACGAGGCACCTCAAGCAGTATGGAGTGTAGGAACACCGGCTGCAGAACAGCCTTATATCGGGAAGGGAAAGCGCTAGCGGAGCCGGCGACGTGCCGGAAATCGAATCATAGCGTAAGAAAACGACTCGCGGCCCACCCTCTGGCAAATCGTGCCGCGTCCGGATCAGAAAGGCCTACCGATCCTCCCGAACCTGTTTACGTTATCACCCGGGGCTGTGACGTTCAATGAAAACCGATGTTCACTCGTCACACATGGGTGTGAGCTAAAGCATGGCAAGGGGAAACTCCGGCTGGAGTATTCCCGCGCCGGGCGAAGCTCTCTCCGCCCGCCGCATGCGAGCTTCGTCCGGCTACAACGCACTTTGGCGACGAAACCAGAGATCCCGGGTTTGTCGCATTACCTTTGCCAGCTCCATCTCGACATCGAAGCTGTCCTCGGCGCCGAGGACTCGCCACAGCAGCTTCTGCACCGAGCGGCGTGGATGTGCAGCCGCGGGCATCCATTTGCGCGCGCGTCCCGTCACCAGGCGAACCAAGTGCTCGAAGCTTCGCAGGAACCGGGCGCTTTCTGACAGGGTGTCGAATTCATCAGCCCCCAGCAACCCATGCTCGCGCAGCAGTTGCAGGCGGTCGCCAAGGCTGCCTGCACCCCAGAGCTGGTGGCGCGCCTGTAACATCCCGGTCAAGTAATCGAGATCGTAGGTACCGCCCGGGCCAGTCTTGAGGTTCGCTCCGCTTTCGCTGTGCTCAAGTTTCGTGCGGATCTCGTTCAGCTCCCCCGGGAAATCCGGTCGCGTCACAATCCGGGCAATACCTCCGCGGACAGCCTGCAAAGCCCGCTCTCCTATTTCGGCATCCCCGGCCACCCGGCGCAGTTTCAGATAAGTCAACGCCTCCCAGGGTTTGGCTTCGTCTTCGAAGTAGGTCGCCAACTGGGTTGGAGTGACAATCAACTCTCCCTCGCGGCCGTGCGGGCGTAGCCGGGCATCCATGGGAAAGACGGTCCCATCGCGGGTGTACGCTGTCAGCACCTCCATCATGCGCTCTGCCGCCCGGCGCATCTCCTCGCCGTTACAACACTCATCACAGACGAACAAAACGTCCGCGTCCGATAACAAGTCGAACTCGCGGGCTCCCAGCCGGCCCAGGCCCATCACCGCAAATCCGGGGGGAGCGGCGGCGATGACCAAAGCGGCCTGAATGGCAGCTTCAGCGGCCAGCGTGTTGTCGCCCAATGAATCGAAGACCTGGCGCATCTGGAACAAGTCACGCGCGCCGGACAAAAACATGCGCTGGCGGTAACGCTGGCGCAGGATGCGCAAGGCCTCGGAATGGTCGATCTTCTCCTGAGCCAGATACCCAAATACGGCATCAGGTGTCGCATCCCGGCCTGCCAGGCTGTCGTTGAACAGCTCTAATACCTGGCTGCCGGCGCGCTCGCCGACTTGCTCCAATAGCGCAACGTCGCGCGGGTGCCGCACCAGAATGTCGGTCAAGTATTCGCTGTATTCGAAGATGTCCAGGGCGCGCTCCACCGCTTGCGGCGAGCGCAGCACCGCACCGTAGCGTTCGGACGTGGTCCCGGCCGAGCTGAGGAAACGCTCGAAGTTGCGCCTGGCATGTTGCGATAGCTCGGGACGCGCGCCGAATTCCCGCAACTGCGGAGAATCGATGGCCAGCCGTTGCATTATCAAGCTGTAGGAGTTCTCGGGGGTTACCGGGAGCTCGGGCTTCAACTCGAACCCAAGGGCGTCGCCGCGGTGTTGGCTCTGCTCCTGATGAATGACCCGCTGATAAATTTCAGCGACTGCCGCCATGCGGCGCTTTACATGCGCGAGAAACTCTTCCGGAGTGAAGGCGGCGGTCCCTTCACGAGCCAGGCTTCGCGCCAGTGACCGCAATTCGGCCCGCGCTTGCGGCAAGCGATGGGTCTGCTGCCCATGGCGCAATTGCAGGCGGTGCTCCAGATTGCGCAGGAACTCGTAGGCGCTGGTCAGATTGTGAAAGTCTTTGCCCCCGATGTGTTCCTTGTCGTGGAGTTTCTGCAAGGCGAACATGGTGCCGCGCGAACGCAACCATGATTCGCTTCCGCCATAGACGCGCTGCAAACATTGCACCAGAAATTCAATGTCGCGAATGCCGCCGCGGTCGAGTTTCACATCGATGGCGCCTTCTCCCGGCTGCTTCAGAGCGCGGTGGCGCCGCCGGTTTCCCATTTTCTCCCGTGCCTGTAGCGCGGTCGCAATCGCGACGAAGTTCAAATTTTCCTGGTAGACGAAGGGCTGCACTGCTCGCAGAAACTCCCGCGCCAATGCCATGTCGCCGGCCGAATGCCGCGCCTTGATCATGGCCTGCAGCTCCCAGTCATGCGCGACATGGGAGTAGTAATGGACGGCCTGCGGCAAGGGGACGGCGGGTTCGCCTTCATTCCCCTGCGGGCGCAGACGCAGATCGATGCGAAATACCGGCCCTTCCCGGGTGTGGCGCGACAGCACCTCCGTCGTCTGCTGCGCCAGCCGGATGAAGTATTCGCGGTTGGAGATTTGCGCACCTTCCGGCTCCGTACCGCCGTCGTAGAGATACAGCAAGTCGATGTCGGAGCTATAGTTCAGTTCGTTTCCGCCGAGCTTTCCCAGGGAGAGAACGACCACGCGCGTATCCACCAGCCTGCCTTGTGGGTCGAGACCCTGCGAGGTTCCAAAGCGATGTTGCAACTCGGAGTGGGCCTCACGGAGCGCTTCCTCGATCAGCACGTCGGCGAGCGCCGACAGCTCTGCCGTGGTCTCGGCTAGAGTGGCAATGCCGAGGACGTCGCGCAACATGATGCGCACGTACTCCCGCTTCTTGAAGCGGGCCAGGAGCACGGCGATGTCGGTCTCAAACGAGCGCGAGCGGAAGCGCGCAAAGCTCTCCTGAAACTCCTCGCGGGAATGGGTGCGGTTCAGCCCCTTGTCGCGAATGAACCCGTGGAAGAGATCGGGATTGTGGATCAGCGTTTCGCCCAGCCACAGACTGTGGCCAAATACCACGATCGCGTAGTGAACCAGAAATGGATGCTTTTCAAACAGGCGGAACAGCTCGGTCGATTCTGCTTCCGCCAGCCGCTCAAACTGGTTCACCGCGGCGTCGGGATGGGGTGACCCTACGAGCAACTGCGGGAGCGAACCGTAGACTCCCGGTGGCGCGGCGCTGCGAATGAGAGCGAGATTGCGAGCGGCCGTTTCGGGATCGCGAAACTTCACGTCGGGCGGCAGGAGTGCGGTATCGGATTGAGGGCTGGTAGACACGAGAGGTCACACCGCACAAATCATCTTAGTCCAGGTCACAACCCGGCAGGCGAGGCCCTGGAGCGGCATGCGCTTTCCTGCGACGCTCTGGAGGCTTGCCGCATCTGCTACCGTATCTGACGGGAGCCGGAAAAACTATGTACCATTACGATCCAACAACCGCCCTGGAAGAGTTGAATGAGGATGCTGTGCTGCCGAATCCGGTCCGTGTCCGCGATATGATGCTGCGTGCGCATCTCGATGCCGGCCATTCGCTGGAATACAACCGGCTTTTTGTCGACTACCAGAAGCGGTTTGGTGAACTGCAGAAGTTGGGCCGGCAATTGCTCGAAGGCCTGAAGGAGAAGACAGTATGACCGCCTACCCGGTTTTTACGGATCGCCGATGCCTTAAGCGGAATACGAACGTGACGTTTTGGTTGCTGCCCGGTCTGATTTGCCTTTTCACGATCACGAGTGTAGCCGCAGAGTCACATTCGGTCGCCTACAAGAGCGGCGACGAGACGGTAAACGCCATTCTGTACACGCCGAAGGGCAAGGGCCCGTTTCCAGCGATTGTGGTGATCCACGAATGGTGGGGCCTGAACGATTGGGTCAAGGAGCAGGCATCGAAACTGGCCGACCAGGGGTACGTCGCTCTGGCGATCGATCTGTACCGGGGCAAGGTCGCGACCACGCCCGAGGAAGCACATGAGATCATGCGCGGCGTTCCTCAGGACCGCGCAACCCGCGATCTGCTGGCCGCCAGTAATTATCTTCGCGCCCAGAAGAACGTCGATCCCATGCGCGTGGGCTCTATCGGTTGGTGCATGGGCGGTGGCTATTCGCTGGATCTCGCGCTCAACGATCCCAAGCTGAAAGCCGCAGTTATCAACTATGGCCATCTCGCCACCGACGAAACGTCGCTAAAGAAAATCCATGCGGCCATCCTGGGAATTTTTGGCGGGCAGGACCGTGGCATCTCAGTCAGCGATGTCAATACGTTTGAGTCGCAATTGAAGGCCCTGGGCAAGACGGTCGAGATCCACATCTTCCCCGACGCGGGTCATGCGTTCGAGAACCCAAACAACAAGTCCGGCTATCGCGCCGAGGACGCGTCGCAGGCCTGGAAATTTACTGTAGATTTCCTCTCCAAGCACTTGAAGTAGGGGTTTAACAATGTTCCGTTATTCGAGGCATTTGTTATGGATCGCCGCGGCGGCAATTCTGGCTTCGACACTATGGGCGCTCAACGTGGAACTCACCTACGAGCGCAACGTGCGCCACATCCCGACCGATTTCCGCTTGCGGCACCACAACCCGACCTACAACTGGAAGGCATGAGATAGCAGCCGGCGGCTACACGCGCTCCAGCACCATCGCAATCCCCTGGCCGACCCCGATACACATGGTGCAAAGGGCGTAGCGTCCCCGGGTACGCTGCAATTGACGGACGGCAGCGGTCACCAGCCGGGCACCGCTCGCGCCCAGAGGATGGCCAATCGCGATCGCGCCCCCGTTGGGATTGACATGCGGAGCGTCGTCCGGGATGCCGAGACCGCGCAGCACAGCCAGCGCCTGGGAAGCGAAGGCCTCGTTCAGCTCGATGACATCCATGTCGGAGATGGCTAGCTGGGCCAGGGCAAGCGCCTTGCGTGTGGCGGGAACCGGACCGATGCCCATGATGCGAGGCGCAACGCCGGCCGCGGCCGAGGCCACGATCCGCCCTTTCGGAATCAGGCCGAAGCGCTTCACCGCCTCCTCGGAGGCCAACAGCACGGCACAAGCTCCGTCGTTGACACCCGAAGCATTTCCCGCGGTGATGGTGCCGTTCGGCTTAACGATCGGCTGGAGTGCAGCAAGCGCTTCCGGCGTCGTTTCCGGACGAGGATGCTCGTCCCTGTCCACGACGGGGGACGTTCCCTTCCCCGACGTTAAGTTGACAGCGGTGATTTCATCCGCAAGAACGCCGCTCCTGACTGCGGCCGAAGCGCGCTGCTGGCTGCGCCAGGCGAACGCGTCCTGGTCCTGGCGAGAGATGTTGAATTCTTCGGCAACGTTCTCTCCCGTCTCCGGCATGGAATCTACGCCGTACCGGGCCTTCATCAGGGGATTAACGAAGCGCCAGCCGATGGTGGTGTCTTCCAGTTTTATGCCGCGCGAAAAAGCGCGGTCGCCTTTGGCCACGACGAACGGCGCCCGCGACATGCTTTCCACGCCACCGGCGATGGCCAGGGAATTCTCCCCCGTCTTAATGGCCCGTGCGGCCATGGAAATGGCGTCGAGGCTGGAGCCGCACAAGCGGTTCACGGTTGTGCCCGGAACGGCATGCGGCAGGCCGGCCAGCAACAACGCCATGCGGGCTACATTGCGGTTGTCTTCGCCCGCCTGGTTAGCGCAGCCGAGCACGACATCGTCAACCGCGCTCCAATCGACGGAAGAATTACGCTCCATGAGGGCCTTGATGGGGACTGCGGCAAGGTCGTCGGCGCGCACCGAAGACAACGACCCTCCGTAACGGCCGAAGGGCGTTCTGATTACATCGCAGATGAAAGCGTCTGGCATGATGCATCTGGCGCCGGACAAGCGCAGCGTCCAGCCGATTCATCATAACTTGGAACCGGATTCCGATGGAGGTACTGCCGCGGCACAGCAGGAACGGGACGTCTGGCTAGTCAGCGCTGCACCCAGCCGGTTCTGCCAGGAGCTGGTAGCGCTTCAACTTGTTGTAAAGCGAGCTGCGGGCGATTCCGAGACGGCGTGCCGCGCGTTCGACGGAGCCGCTTTCGTCCTGCAGTACCAGGGTGATGTAGGCGCGCTCCACCTGCTTCAACGTTCCGCCGCCGGGCTGCGGCTGCTCCCCGAGAACGGCGCCCTGAAGCTGAAGCTGATGCACGGTGAGGCGATTACCCTCCGTCAGCAGGACCGCCCGCTCAATGACGTTGCGCAACTCACGAATGTTTCCCGGCCACGAGTACTGCTGGAGAGCGTCGATGCCCGATTTTTCTATCGTTATCTCGCCCCGTCCACGATCATGGCCCGGTTGGCCCAGAAAATGTTGGGCAAGCAGAGGAATGTCTTCCGCGCGCTCGCGAAGAGCGGGCACCCGAAGGGGAACGATATTCACCCGGAAATAGAGATCGCTGCGGAATTTCTGTTGCCGTACCAGCTCCAGGAGTTCGCGGTGGGTGGCCGAGATCAGCCGGATGTCGACACTGCGGTCGCGCACATCTCCCACCCGGCGGAACATTCGATTTTCAAGGACCTTGAGCAGCTTGGGTTGAATTTGGAGATCGATGTCCCCCACTTCATCCAGAAAAACCGTGCCCCGATTGGCGACCTCGAGCAGGCCCGGCTTCGCGTTCACCGCGCTGGTGAAAGCCCCTTTCTCATGACCGAACAATTCCGACTCCAGGAGCTCGCGCGAGAGTCCGGCACAGTTCAAATCAAGAAACGGTTCCCGGGCGCGAGGTCCATTGCAGTGGATCCAGTTGGCCAGCACGCCTTTACCGGACCCGGTTTCGCCCTGGAGCAGAATCGGGCTCTCGCTGTCTGCAACTCGTTTCGCGAGTTCCTGCACCCGCCGGATGACGGCGCTGGTTCCCAGGAACGGATCGACGAACTCGCGCTTGGTCCGCGAGATGGAGGCTGGCGACTGAGGTCCACTCTGATGGCTCGCCAGCACCCTCAGCAACACGGCGTGAAGCAGCGACAATTCCACCGGCTTGACCAGGAAGTGCTCGGCGCCATCTTGAATGGCGCGAAGCGCCACGTCGCCGGATCCCTGACCAACCAGCGCGATGACCGGCACCTTCGAGTCTGCATTCTTAATACGCTGCAGAAGCTCAAGCGCGTCTCCGTTGGGCAGGGAAAAATCCAGGATGGCGGCGTCAGGAAGAAATTTCTGGAACTGCAACAGGGCTTCGCGCGTGCTGGGGGCTTCTGCGACCAGTTGGCCCCGCGCCAGGAGAAAGTTACAGATCCCAGACCGGATGACCGGGTCAACGTCGATTACAAGAATTCGATTTCGGCTCAAGCACTCACCTGCGGCCACAAAAGGTGCTCGAGGGTTTTACGACACACGTTAACAGACCTGCGTGAGGGTGGGAGCAGCGAACCTACCAGATGCGATCGGAATCGCCGAGCCCGTAACTCGCGGCCTCGCGGCGACTCATAGCTTGTAATGGTCTGCTCCAGACCGGCGTCTTGCAGTGACCTGCGTCACAGGCCAATGTTCGCCAAAAAAAAGGCGAGCCCGCTGATCGGGTCCGCCCGGAAATACGACAATGAAGGAGAATCTATGCGGCGTTACAGGAGTTAGAACATAACAAATTACCTATGAAGCGGCTTCGAGCAGGCTTGCGAAACTCCCTGAGTCTCCGCCGAGGCCCGGTTGTGCATCACAGGCTGCGGCGCAGGGGAGGGCAAACCTGCCGGCCGCCTGAAGAGTCCTTCCCGAACCGGTCGTCCATTCAGTTCACTTGATAGCTCTTCAAGCCTGAGAATTGCAGACCGATGTCCCACAAGAAACGCGGGTTGTTGGTGAGATAGTACAGGTCGTACTCGAGATTTTCGTGAATCAGAAAAGCGCGGTCGGCGCTTAGTTGCCATAGCCCGGTGATACCGGGCTTGACCGCCAAGCGGCGCCGCTGCAGAGCGTTGTACTGCTCAACCAGAAATGGCATTTCGGGCCGTGGGCCCACCAGCGACATATGGCCCAGCAACACATTGATCAGTTGCGGTAACTCGTCGAGGCTGGTGCGGCGAAGGAAGCGGCCCACAGGCGTGACGCGGGGGTCGTCGCCCGCTCCGGGAGAACACGAGTATTGCGGAGCGTCGCGATACATGGTGCGGAACTTATAGATGCAAAACAGTCGCCCGTCTTTGCCGACACGGTCCTGGCAAAACAGCACCGGGCCGGGAGAGGACTTGTTCACCAGGCCGGCGATTACGGCAAAAAGGGGCGCCAGCCAGATCAGCAGGACAGCCGACGCGATCATGTCAATCGCCCGCTTTGCCAGATCGCCGGCGATTCGGGTTTCTCCCCTGGAAAAGTGCGCCAAGGTGATTCCATCAAAGTTGACGTGGTCAATCCAGAAGCCCGGCTCAGAGAAATCTTCGCGTACGCAGTATGTGTCCACGCCCGCAGAGCCCAGCCGCGCCAACCGCTGATGATCAAAGTCGGCGCTGGCAATCACCAATACACCGGCACCCAGTTGTCGCATCAGTTCAGGGCACGCCGGCCCAGCCAGCACCTTCGCTGCGCGCCTGCGGCGATAGGACGATTCGTAGATTTCTGCCCCGGACAATTGCGGGTCGTCATCTACGAACGCTACTGGATCGAGACCGAACTTGGGAGAGCGCACCAATGCCGAATAGATGCGTCTGCCGAGAGGGCCTGCGCCCACAATCACCGCCTTGCGGGCGCCATAGCCACGACTGCGCAGCCGCCGCAGGCAACTGTGCATCTCCAGCTTGGAAAAGATGACGAAAACCGGGACGGTGATCAGAGCAAGCAATACCAGCAGCCGCGATATATGTGTCGTGGCGAAGTACGCAATCAGGAGAGCGAGAAGGAAGCTCTCGACGGTCACTCGCAAGATCCGCTCGGTGTCACGGACGGCGAGCAGACTGACGTAGGGTCGGTACCCGCCACGCCGCTCCAACAGAACAACGAACAGTACGCCGAACCCCGCACCACAGAGCAGCACACCCGAAGCCGGGTATTGCGACTGGTTTTCGGCGCCGAGTACCCGATGTAAAGCGTAGGCGCAATAGATAGCCACGATGATCGCCAGGGTGTCAACGCAGCGTTCGGCGGCGTCCAGGAGAAAGCGAAACAGACCAGCCCAAGCGCCGGCGTTGCGCTTCGAGGCAGCGACGCTGATCGCCGGGGACAGCAGACCATCCACGGCGGACGAAGTTGGAGAGGGCATCTGTAAGGTAGCCATGATTCTGAGCTGTCAGGATGGGAAGACTAAGAGTGTGCCTTCCTTCAGACGGGTTCAACATCCGCGCCGTGGATGTTGATGGCAACGGACCTCATGATTTGCTCAACGGTGATGACTAACCGGGTGTCATTCTGCTTCTCGAGGAGAATACCTTCCCACCCGGCAAACGGCCCATGTTTGACCCGCACCTGATGTCCAATTTTTAGAAACGGGTGCGGCTCCGTCAGTTCTGCATTTGCTCCACAAACTCGGATTTTCTCGATCTCGTCGTTCCGGAGCGGGGCTGGTCTACCAGCGACAGACACAATGTTAACCACTCCCATTGTCTGCAGTACCGGTACACGCTCGTCATTCGACACATGCACAAAGACGTATCCTGGGAATAGCGGAGCCCGGCTGCGACGGACGCGATCGGACCAGCGGGACAGTTTCTCGTACGTCGGCAGGAGCGACTCTACTCCTTTGACATTGAGCTGGTCGGCTACCAGGCTCTCATGCCGAGAGCGCGTGTAAGCGGCCAGCCAGCATCTTTCTTGTCTTCTGTCACTAGCCATGGCGAGATAGCTCAGTCGATGGCTCCGCCATTGCAACTCCCAATGGCGGAGCCATGCCCCGGCTGGAATTCGGGGTGGAGAATCGGGACCCCAAAGCCGGAATTAACAACCACCAAAGTACCGCACGCCTATGGTTCTAACGTGCCAACGGTTCAATGCAAGTGCCTTGCCATCTGGCAGCGAAGCTGTAAGTAACTAGTAGCATGGGTACTGGGCCTTTTGGTAATCACATGAGCACACCAGCTTTGTCCAGTTATTGAACACTTCTGTCCAAATTCTGGACGAGCGCTCCGGCCATTCGCCGGGCAGTTACAATCGGCTTTCAGATAATGCGTTTCGGGAGCCATTAGAAAATGCGGATCCTCGTCACGGGTGGCGCCGGATATATCGGAAGCGTGGTCGCCGACCGTCTGCTGAAAAACGGGCATTCCGTTACCGTGCTGGACAATCTGAGCAAAGGTCACCGGGAGGCGGTCCCGGCGCAAGCCCAGTTCGTGCTGGGGGATACGGGCGACCAGGCGGCGATCGAGCGCGTTTTCGAGCAGGGCCGCTTCGATGCCGTGATGCACTTCGCGGCCTCCATCGAGGCGGGCGAATCGATGATTTGTCCGGAAAAGTTCTTCGACAACAACTCCTGGCGAACGCTGACCCTGCTGCAGGCGGTGCTGAAGTATCGCGTGTCGCGCTTTGTGATGTCGTCAACCGCCGCAGTTTATGGCGAGCCGCAACGCATTCCGATCGACGAGGACCATCCGCTGGAGCCGACCAACGCGTATGGCGAGTCAAAGCTCATCGTCGAGCGCATGTTACTTTGGTTTCACCGCGTTCACGGATTGCGCTACGCCAGCCTGCGCTATTTCAACGCCGCCGGCGCGACGACGGAGCGGGGCGAGGCGCACAGTCCGGAGACGCACTTGATTCCGCTGGTTCTTCAAGTTCCGTTGGGACAGCGTGCGGCGATCTCGATTTTCGGGACCGATTATCCGACCAAGGACGGCACCTGCATTCGCGACTACATTCACGTGGACGATCTGGCGACGGCGCATCTACTTGCGCTTGACGGGCTGGAGAGCCAGTCGCAACTGGTTTGCAACTTGGGAAGCGGCAACGGATTCAGCGTGCGCGAGGTCATCGAAGTTGCGCGCAAAGTCGCCGGACACAAGATTCCTGCGGTGGAAGCGCCGCGGCGCGCAGGCGATCCGGCGGTGCTGGTGGCGAGTTCAGAGAAGATTCGCCGAGTGTTGGGATGGGAACCGCAGCACTCGGATATTGAGAGCATCATTCGGAGCGCGTGGGAGTGGCATAAGAACAGGGGCTAAAGCGATTTAGGAATTTAGTCTAGTCAGGTGGGTACGGGTAGTGCGGCGCTTTCAGCGCCGCGTTAGGCAGATTCTTTTTTTGCGGGTAGCCGGCTTCAGCCGGCCCTGGGTGCCGTCGGCTAAAAGCCGACTCGGGTCTTAGCGAGGTCTGTGACGCGGGCCTAAAGGCCCGCTCTACCCGACCACAGCAAGAACTAAACCGCTCCCCTCCCACCCAACCAAAAGAAGGTTGGGTGAGGCACCCGGCCGGTGGTGCCTTAATCATTTGACTTGCCCCCAAATTTGAGACAAACGGTTAAGACTCAAAATTCAGCGAATAGGAGAATTGAGTCATGGGTATTTCTGCGTAGGAAGTTCACCAAGGAATTCAAGTTGGAGGCGGTTCGGCGGCTGGAAGCCGGCGTTTCGATGGCCGAAGTGGCTCGCGGGCTGGAAGTCAGCCCTGTCGTTTTGCATCGCTGGCGGCGGGAGTTCCGGCAAGGCGCCCGGCAATGCCTTTCCAGGCCAGGGCCGACAGCGCTGGAGCGAGGGCAAGATCGCCGAGCTGGAGCGCAAGATCGGCCAGCAGGCCATGGAGATCGATTTTTTGAAGGGCGTGCTTGCAGCGCATCGAGGAAGAGCGGATATTGCAGGCAGCGGCTGGAAATCCGCGGTCTACCAGCAAGATCGGCGAAGAAGTGAGGCCGGCAACGGGCTTGACAGTGGGGCGCATGGTGCAACTGGCCGAGTTAAGCCGGGCGGGTTTCTACCGCTTCCTGAAGCCGCCCGGCACAGCGCTGCGCCGACAAGGACATGGACTTGCGCGACGCCATCCAGCGCATTGCGTTGGAGTGGCCCAGTTACGGGCGGCCGCGCATCACGGCCGAGCTGCGCCGTCAGGGCTGGACGGTGAATCCCAAACGTGTGTACCGCTGATGCGCGAGGACAATTTGCTGTGCATGCGGCAAGCGTAAGTTCGTTGTAACGACTGACTCCAACCACGGCCTGCGCGGTGTATCCGAACCTGGCGGCGGAGCATGGTGCTGACCGGCATCAATCAGCTCTGGGTGGCGGATATCACTTACATCCGGCTTGGAGTGAGGAGTTCGTCTATCTGGCGGTGATTCTGGACGCCTTTTCGCGGCGAGTGATCGGCTGGGCGCTGGACCGACACATGGAAGCCGAGTTGACGCTGACGGCGCTCTGCATGGCGCTTCGCAGCGCAGCGCACCGGCTCGGCCTGGTGCATCATTCCGATCGCGGCAGTGCAATACGCGAGCAACGATTACACGGAGTTGCTCAAGGACACGGCATCAATATCAGCATGAGCCGCAAGGCCAATCCGTGGGACAACGCGCACGTGCGAATCGTTCATGAAAACGCTGAAGTACGAAGAGGTCTACCGCAACGAATATCGCAATCTAGCTGAGGCCCAGGCGGCGATGAGGAGTTCATCGAACAGGTCTACAACCAGAAGCGCCTGCACTCGGCGTTCGTTATTTCCGCCGGTGGAGTTCGAGACAATGCAGGGCAAAACAGGAGGCTGCACAGCGGCAGGATTACTTATGAGTTTTTGGAGGCATAGGGAATCTATCGATCCGATGTAGGGATCGCAATGCCGAGCAGGCATCTTCCACCGCTCCCAGCGCTCATCGGCGTCGATGAGTTTCCAGCTGGCTATTCCTTGGCGGTTGCTCTCCAGCAGAGCCTGCCTCCGCTTCATAAATCCATCCGGTAGGTCATGAATTCGCTTGGCGAGTTCTTTTGGATCGGCTTTGAGGTCTATCTTTGTCACGTCCGAACCTACCGGCCAAGGCTAGGCAGCCACGCTTACGTTACCATGCTGTCACGCGACCCAACAGACCTCTACAACGCGACACAAGCCGACGCTTTCTCGGCCAAGAAAGCAACCGCACGGGGCGGGAGTGTGCGTCTGCCATCCCCACAAGATTCAAGAGGTTCGGACTTGATGCCCAATTGACATTTTGAGGTATGGCAAAGATTATGTCTAACTAGAAACGACCTTCGCTGCGTCGAGACTCGCGACAACGACCGCGAACGATGTTTCCGTTGTCATCGAACAAAGGGCTTCCGCTCGAACCTGCGAGATATACGACGGAAAACAATGGGTTTCCGATTTCGAGCAGAAAGACTTTTCGCCATATACCAAGGACACTCCTCCAAGCACAGTCTATCGTTTCCCAGATAGCAACTAGTGTTCTGGAAGAAGGGCAGATGTGCCCATGCGACGTGACGCGCTCTTGGGGGAACTGATCGCACGGAGGCTGTATGGCAGAAGATCTGAAACAAGCGGCTATGGATCGTCCTGAAAGCCGCTTTTGCTTGAGATTACGCCCTCTGAGAATTTCGGGTCAGATCCGAGTAACGGACTGAGCGGATAACCGATTGTCGAAACCCTCTGCCCAAGTGCAACGTCCTTGGCTGATATAAGTTGGAACGGCAACTGACGGCACAAGTCGGCCAATTTTGTGCTATCACTTACACGAATTATTGCCAGATCGTTTGCAGTGTCCCTCACAACGAGATCAGCACTCGCACTGTCTTTCCAGCCAGGGAAGGCCACAGCAATTCGTTTCGCACCAGATACCACATGCCAGTTAGTTGCAATTAAGCCACTGTGAGTTAAGGCAAGGGAAAACCGAAACCGTAAGCTTATCGATTTAAGGAGGTACAACTCCGATGAGGGCGTTTATGGCTCGGCGCAAAATCCGTATCAGCACCAACCCACGCAACAAGCGAATGTTCCAGTACGATCTCCGACGTAAAGGCCAATACTCCCCTCGGCCATTCCACGGTTCAGGTAGGGCCCGATAAACCAGTGGGTCTTGAACCAAATTCTCTCAGACAGGCTGCAGAAGCTGTTGCAAAACAAGCTGCGGAGTTAGCGGCGTCAAGCGTTTTATTGCCGGAATCAGTACCTGGGCACATTGAAACTCGTCTGTGCCGGGTGCCCCACCCAAGCTTCTTTTGCTTGGGTGGGATAGTTGGGGATGCAGACCCGCCGCGGTGCCGCCCCCGGGGGACTCGGATTCCTTGTCCACGTCACCCACAGCTAAAGCGGTGGGCTATCTGATACCGTCCCCTTCGGGGACTGGTTTGTTGCTAGGTCGGACGGCAACTCCTGCACCTAGCCCTGACACGGGACTCTAGTCCCTAGCCCCTAACACCTAGCCTCTAGCTTTTGTACCCCGCTCCGCGCAACGCCTCGCCAAACTTCGCCACGAAATCGCTGACGTGCTGCTTCGTCGCCAGCGGTCCCATGACGCCGATGCGGAAGATTTTGCCGGCCAGTTGTCCGAAGCCGCCCGCGATTTCGATGCCATGCTCTTGCAACAGAGTGGCACGTACTCTTCGCCTCGTCTACGCCTTGCGGTACCTTGGGCGTATTCAGGTTCCAGATGCGGTTTTTCGGTTCGACCAGCATCTCCAGCCCTAGCGCTTCCACCTGCTTCACAAATTCCAGGTGTGCCTGATGATGGCGCTCCCAGCGATTCTCCAGACCTTCCTCTTCAATCAGGGTCAGGGCTTCGTGCAGGCCATAGAACATGGTGGCTGACGCGGTGTGGTGGTAGCGGTGCGAAACCGTGAGATAGTCGGCGATGAGCTTCAGATCGAAGTACCAGGAGCGGTTGGCGGTCTCACGCGCCTTCAGCCACTCGGCTCCGCGCGGGGAAACGGTGATCGGCGACAGTCCCGGAGGGCAGCTCAGGCCCTTCTGGGTGCAACTGTAGGCGATGTCGATTCCGGTCTTGTCAACTTCCACTGGCATGGCGCCCAGCGAGGTGACACAATCGGCGATGACCAGCGCGCCCACTTCGTGGGCCGCCTTGCAGATGGCTTCGCCGCGCTGGAAAGCCCCGGCCGAGGTCTCGGCCTGAACATACATCACGACCTTCGGGCTTCTCCTGGCGGATGAAGGCAGCAGCCTCCTCGTCGCCGAAGACTTCGCCCCACGGCTTCTCGAAGCGCACCAGTTCCGCGCCCTGGCGTCGTGCCATTTCCGACATGCGATCGCAGAAGAAGCCGTTGGCGAACGAAACAACCTTGGTTCCCTGCTGAACAAAATTAGAGATGGCGGTTTCCATGCCGCCGCTGCCGGTGGCCGAGATGACAAAGGTCAGCTCGTTCTTGGTGCCGAATACTTTGCGCAGTCCGTTCTGAATGTCGCCCGATATCTTGAAGAAATAGGCGTCCAGATGGCCGACGATAGGTTGCGCCAGCGCCTGATACACGCGGGGATGAACTTGACTGGGACCGGGACCAAACAGCAGACGGGCGGGAGGATGAACCGAGGTTTCCATTAAGGCGGGTTTTTCCAGAGTAGTAGCCATAGCAACTCCTTACAGTTGATGACTCCAGTATAGTCAGGCGAAGCCAAACGGGCGTGGTGATCCGTCACTGAGGTGTGTGAGTAGGGCGGGGCGAGCTGGTCGCCTTTCGGCCGATTTGGCACCGGGCGAGCACTCTCTCGCCGCTGCGCGGGTCGGGCAGTGGGCCTGCGGGCGAGAGAGAGAAACCTGCCGTCCCTACGGGACTCGAGTTCATTTTCCGCTTTACCCAGCGTTCCGCCTTCGGCTGCACGCTGGGCTAGACTGAGCCGCCCTTGCGGGCTCGATTCAGACAGGATCTCAAGCTGTAACCTCAAACGGACGTCAACCGGGCCAGTGTCCCGAGAACCTGCCTTCAGACACACGGTCGTACGCCAAGTCCGCAGCCGGACTCTGAAGGGCTGGACCAAGCTCGTTCATCTCGCGCTGCGGTTGAAGGCTAGCGGCTTACTTCTTCTTTTTCGGCTTCTTGGCTTCGCGTTTTGGAGCGTTCTTGTTTGCCATGTTTCAATCCTGCCACATCCTGCGGGCTGCCGCCAGCTAATTCAAGCTGCAACGTGCTGCCGCAGCTATTGCTTGCGCTTGTACACGTAAATGTTCCACGTGGAAAGCGGCGCGGCGAGGCCACGGTCGGCGCCGCTGAACGGGTTCAGCGTACTCTTATCGACTGCCAGCAGGCGGTAATTCTGGGCCAGGTAGGCATTGAGCCAATCGAAAATGTACATGTTGGCGCCATCCTGGGGGAGCCAGGAGAGCGGCACATCGACATAGAGCAGCAGCTCGGGCCGGGACTTTTCGATTTCTGCGATCATTTCGTTCTGCATGACGGCAGCGTACTTCTGCGGCTCCATCAGCTCGTAGGTGTAGATGTATCCGGTGGCGGAGGGACGGTTGGCGTAGAAGAAAATCTCCGGCTCGGAGCCGACTATGGCCAGCGGAGTCCCGGGGGCCGTCCGTTCCTTCACCAGCCGCGCCAGGTCGAGCGCTTCGGGGAACGGGTTGGCACCGTAGATGCTGCGGCAGACCTCCAGCGGCGTCATCCGAAAGAAAACCTCGCGCTGGCCGTAGATGGTGCCGGCGAACGCCGCCAGGAAGAGAGCCATGGGCAGCGCGCGGAGCACTGGCGAGGGCCGCCAGGCGGAGAGCTTGTCGGTGGCGCAGCTTACGGCCAGGCCAACCAGCAGCGACAACGCCGGCAGCATCAGGATGAAGTAGTGCTCACGGAAGTAGAGACCCGGACAGACCGCCAGCACCGAAAAGAGGAGAAATAGTCCGACGAAGCTGCCGTGCAGGTGCGCCCGAGAGCACCAGAGGAACGTCGTCAATCCCAAGCCGCCGATTATCCAGATCGGCATCATGGGCACCACAACATGGGGAAAGATGAATTTGAAGAGTGCCCACCCGATTTCGATGGGCACTCTGGTTGCGTACTGGCTGCTATAGGAAAACGTCCAGAACCAGAACTTCTGGAACACGCCAGCCTTCAGCATGAGCAGGCAGGTGACGGCGAACGGAAGCGCGCTTCCTAATGCAAGGGGGCCCAGGCTCGCGGCCAGCTCCTTCCAGCGGCGTGGAGATTTGAGCCGGTCTTGCAGCAGATAGACCCCGCCGAACAGGACGAATAGAATGCCAGGCTGCTTCATGACGAAAGCGAGCCCCAGCAGCAGCCCGCTGCAGAAAAACAGCCAGGCTTTGCCGGCGTCCATGGCGTCAAGCAGCAGCAAGATTCCTGCCAGCGCGGGCAGCACCACGAAGTGACTGGCGTGGCCGGCAAGTCCCAGCCCCGCCGGGTTTGCCGAAAGCAATGCGTAGCTGGCACACGCCACGGCTGCGGCGAGATAACCGAACAAGCGAGTGGCAAGCAGGAAGACCAGCAGCGAGGTCGCGGCGTTGATCAAAATGAGACCGACGTGAACGGCGGAGGGAGTCTGTCCCAATGCGGCAAGGATCACGGCATACGTGGCGGCCGTGCCGGGCAGCTTCATGCTGTAGGCAAGCTGGTACGGCGGAATTCCCTGCAGCATGAGCTGAGCGACGTAAGCGTATTCTCCTTCGTCGCGCTCCAGCGGCACAGCCCGCAAGCGATAGCGGATAAACCCAAACGTGAGCAGGACGAGCAGGACCAGTCCGCAATAGAGGAAACGCGACAGCCGGGGGTTGGATGGCTCGCCATGGGCCGGAGTGTTCACGGAGCCGAGGAAAATTCCGGCTGATCCGCGCTTCGGCGGCGGTTCAGATGCCTCACGGAGACGACGTAGATGACGACTTGCAGCAGGACGGCTCCGCAGGTATCGAGCACGACATCCTGCCATACCCCGGTTCGCGAAGGGATAAAGGACTGGTGAATCTCGTCCAGAGAGGCGGCAATGATGGCGACCAGCACGCTGAGCGCGGCCCATTCACTGCGCCAGAAATCGCGCAGGTAAAACCCCCAGCGTCGCATCATCAGCTGCTTGAGACGGTCGCGATTGGTGTTGCGCAGGGCGTAGAACACCAGAACCCCAAGGATTCCGTACCCGACGAAGTGTCCACTCTTGCGCAGGACCGCGTTAAGCTCCTGCACGATCTGCCGGGTGACTTGTGGCACCAGGTGCAACAGCACTGCATACAGCAATCCCGAGGTATGGGCGGAAGAAGCGAAGTCGGTGGACTCGATGCGGAGGACTCCAAGCCAGGCGAGGACCGGCCACCAGTTTCTGAGCAGCAATCTGAAGGAAGGCTTCAGCACACGAGCGCGCTCCAGCGGCGATTCCGGGCCCGAGTTGAATGGCTGCTGCTGGAACGCGGAAATGTTACTCGACACGGTAGTTAGGCGCCTCGCGCGTAATCATCACGTCGTGCACATGGCTCTCGCGTAAACCCGCGCCACTGATGCGCACGAAGCGCGCTTTCTGCTGGAGTTCAGAGATCGAGGAGCAGCCAACGTAGCCCATGCCGCTCTTTACCCCGCCCACCAACTGGTAAACGATCATGGCGACCGTTCCACGATAGGGGACGCGGCCTTCGATACCTTCGGGAACCAGCTTGCCCAGGCGATTGCCTTCGCCGCCATCCTCCGACATGACCGGGACGGAAGAATCTGCAGTCGGTGTTCTGGAAGTAGCGTTCGCTGGAGCCCTGCGCCATGGCGGCCAGCGAACCCATGCCGCGATAGGCCTTGAAGGAACGGCCCTGATACAGAATCGTTTCGCCCGGGCTCTCCTCGGTGCCGGCCAGCAGCGAGCCGATCATCACACAGCCGGCGCCCGCGGCGATGGCCTTGGTTATGTCTCCGGAATACTTGATGCCGCCATCGGCGATGATGGGCACATCGCTGTCACGAACCGCGCGCGCGGCTTCGGCAATGGCGGTGATCTGCGGCACTCCCGCGCCAGTGACCACCCGGGTCGTGCAGATGGAACCGGGACCGATGCCGACCTTGATGCCGTCCGCTCCGGCACGCGCCAGATCGCAGGCACCGTCGAAGGTGCCGACGTTGCCGGCGATCAGGTCCACTTCCGGCAATTTCGCCTTGATCGCCCGGATGGCTTCGATCACGCGGCCGGAGTGTCCGTGAGCGCTGTCCACCGCCAGCAGATCCACCTTCGCCTTCACCATCTCCTGAGCACGCTCCAGAAAGTCGCCGGTAGCGCCGATAGCAGCGGCGACACGGAGGCGGCCGTGGGCATCCTTGGCGGCGGTAGGATATTTCAGGCGCTTCTGGATGTCCTTTACGGTGATCAGGCCCTTGAGGTTGTACTGGTCGTCGACCACGAGCAGCTTTTCGATCCGGTGCTGGTGGAGGATCGCCTCCGCATCGGTCAAGGTGGTTCCCACCGGAACGGTGATGAGGTTTTCCTTGGTCATCACTTCGCTGATGGGTATGTCGGTGCGGGTTTCAAAGCGTAGATCGCGGTTGGTGAGGATGCCGACCAGCCGCTTGTTCTTGGTGATGGGCACGCCGGAAATGCGGTAGCGGCGCATCACTTCCAGGGCGTCGGCGATCCTGTCCTCCGGAGCCATGGTGATGGGATCGACGATCATGCCGCTCTCCGAGCGTTTGACCTTGTCCACTTCACTGGCCTGCTGCTCGATGCTGAGGTTGCGGTGGATGATCCCGAGTCCTCCCTGCTGGGCCATGGCGATGGCCATGCGCGATTCGGTCACGGTGTCCATGGCGGCACTGATCAGCGGGATGCAAAGTTCGATGTTGCGGGTCAGGCGGGTTGTGGTGTCCACCGCAGCCGGTATGACATCGGATTTGGCAGGCAACAGCAACACGTCATCGAAGGTAAGCGCCTCAGGCACAGGAAAATGGATCATGGCATTGGTTCCGCGGAAGGATAAGGTCTCATTGTAGAGTTGCGCTGGCGGTTAGGCAAACGCGAGGCGCCGAATGCCAGCTGATTATTCTAGAAGGGCATTCGTCCGATCGCCGTGACAAATGTGATGCCCGAAACAACCACGTCCGAGAGCCGGTTGTCGTTGCTGACAAAAAGATCGGCCCCGGCGGCAGCCGCGCAGGCGAGTTGAATGGCGTCGGCGGGTCGAATCCGCTCACGACTCCGAATGTCCCCATACCGCTTGGCCGCCTCTACTTCAAAGGGAATTAATTCGATGGGGCCGTGGATGAAGAAGTCCAGATAACTTTTCTCAAGGACCGAATTACCCGTCTCCCGGGGCTTGGTGAGCGCCTCTCCAACCGTAAGATAACTGGTCAGCAGATGGTCTCTGCGCGCCACCATTCGTTGTCGGAACTCGATCACGCGCGCCGACCATTGCGGATTGTCCTCGAACAGGTAGATGAAGAGATTGGTGTCCCAGAAGATGCGGGCCATACCGTCACCAGGCTTCGCCGCGAATTCGGGCGTCCATTAATAGCGCGAACAGATACGAGTAATCCATGAGGTCCTTGATCTCGGTTGTGCTGCGAAGCGGACAACGGGCGATGGCCCGGTCAAGTTGGGTTCGCGTCAGCTTTCGATTAATACGCCGGCCATTCCGAAAGAACCAAATTCCACTGCCCTCCACCTCATACGTGAACGGTAGCCGCGTGGCCGTCTTGAACTCCTCACCTTGATAGCTCTTGATTCGACTCCACACCGATTCCGGGGCGTTGTGCGGAGCATCCAGCCCGCTCTCCTGAGGCGGCGGCGGCAACTGCTCCGAACGAAGGCGCTCGATAAACTTGTCGCCCGATTCCTTCTTCCACAACTGCTTTCCAACCCCCAACAT
Organism: uncultured Acidobacteriaceae bacterium; assembly: GCA_963791975.1. Taxonomy (GTDB): domain Bacteria; phylum Acidobacteriota; class Terriglobia; order Terriglobales; family Acidobacteriaceae; genus Bog-257. The sequence goes on from CAWBUJ010000003.1 coordinate 1,623,658, forward strand.
CATCAAAACGGGGTCGTCAGTGTTATGGCGCTGATCTTTCGTCTCGGTCATGGGACTATTGTTCTTATAGAGAAGATGGATGATCTACATCCTATTCTACAATTTCTATAGAGAATATAGAGAAAACGAATCTAACCGTCAAGCGCCACACGCTGATTCTGCATTCTGACAGGGTGGGCCGTACGCACAATGCAACCTTAGGTGTTGGTCCAGTCTGCAGGCGTTGAATTCTGCAACTCTCCGGCGTATAGTTACACAAGTACTGTTGTGTTTGAGGGTCGCAGTCACCTCTCCAGGCTTGACCACGGGCCCGTGCGTATTCGGCGAAGCACATCGGTGGGCGAGAGCCCACTTTTTATTTCCACCTCGTAATCCGCTGGTGCATGGCGACTCCGGGCGGCAGCGAAAGCCTGACGGGCGGTTTGTGCTTACTGGCCGGGAAGCATGATAGAGACGCTATGACAGCCGGTTTGGAAAAAGTACGGGAGATCGCGGAGCGAGTGGCGCAGTCAAGCGGCCTGGAAGTGGTGGATGTGGAGTTGCACGGCGGCGGCAAGGCGCGGATGCTCCGGATTTTTCTGGACAAGCCTAACGGAGTCACGCACGAGGACTGTGCCAACTTCAGCCGCGAGGTGGGCACCATCTTTGACGTTGAGGGTGCAGTTCCGGGCGGCACGTACCTGCTGGAGGTTTCCTCCCCGGGTCTGGACCGGAAGCTGTCGAAACTGGCCGACTACGAGCGCTTCACTGGCAGCCTGGTCAAGCTGACGACGCTCGATCCAGTGAATGGCAACCGTCATTTTGAGGGACGGCTGAAGTCGATTCACCAGGGACGCCTCAGCCTGGAACTGACCGGCAGGAAAAAGTCGAAGAAACATCAGGCGGTGGAAGCGGGAAGTGAAGTCGAGATCGACCTGGCCAATGTAGAGAAGGCGAACCTGGTTCCCGAGTTCTAAGGTAAAGACAAAAAGAAGCACAAGTAAGGTGGCGGACATTTTATGGCGAGTGAACTGTACAACGTAATCGACGCTCTGAGCCGGGAAAAAGGCATCGATCCGCAGATCGTCGTGAGCGCGGTGGAGGATGCCATCGTTGTGGCCACCCGGAAGTACTACAAGACGCAGGAGAACCTGAGGGCCGAACTCGACAAGGAGAGCGGCCAGATTCGGGCTTACGCGGTGCGCACGATTGTGGACGACTCGGAGCTGATCGAGGACCCCAACGTGCAAATCACGCTGGATGAAGCCAAGCGTGTCGATCCCGCCGCCGAGGTTGGGGGCGAGCTCCGCACCTACAAGGCTACGGACGTTCTCGGCAGGATTGCAGCTCAACTCGCCAAGCAGGTCATTTTCCAGAAGGTGCGCGAGGCGGAGCGGGACACCATCTACAACGAGTACATCGGGCGAGTGGGAGAAATCATCAACGCCACGGTCAAGCGCCAGGAAGGCCAGGACGTGATCGTCGATCTGGGCAAGGCCGAGGCCAAGATGCCCCGCAAGGAGCAGTCGCGGCTGGAGTCGTTCGCCCCCGGGGAGCGTGCCAGAGTTGCGATCGTCCGCGTGGAAAAGGCGTCGAAAGGCCCCCAAGTTGTGGTGTCGCGCGCCATACCCGAACTGGTGTCGCATTTGTTCCAGACCGAAGTGCCGGAAATTTATGACAATACGGTGGTCATTCGCGCCATCGCGCGCGAGGCCGGCGAGCGCACCAAGATCGCGGTCATGTCGAAAGACAAGGACGTGGATCCGGTGGGCGCATGCGTCGGCATGAAGGGCATGCGGGTACAGTCGATTATCCGAGAACTGCGTGGCGAGAAGATCGACATCATTGAGTACCACGAAGATCCGGTGGTCTTCGCCGAAAAAGCCTTGCAGCCCGCCAAGGTCAGCCGCGTCACCATTCTCGAGGGAGAAGACAAGCACCTCGAGGTGATCGTGGATGACAGTCAGCTATCGCTGGCCATCGGCAAGAAGGGGCAGAACGTCCGCCTGGCCGCTAAGCTGCTGGGCTGGAAGATCGACATCAAGAGCGAAGAAGAGAAGCGCCAGGAAGTGGAAGAGCGAATGAGTGCGGTGATGAACCAGACCGTCACCCCGCTGGAGAGCATTCCCGATCTGGAGCCGGGGATCGTGGAAAAGCTGATGGCGGCCGGTATCACCACGGTTGAGGCCGTGGCCGACATGACCCCTGAGCAACTTGAGGAAGTACCCGGAATCGGACCCAAGACGGTGGAGAAGATCAGCATCGCCGTCAATAATTACTTTTCCAGTCTGGACGCGGCCGCAGCCGCCGAAGCGCCTGTGGCGGAAGAAGGTGCGACCGCAGAAGAGGCGACGCCTGGCGAAGGTGCAGGAGAGGGAGAGTCCGCGACCGAAGAAGCCGCTGTGGCCGACGGCTTACCGGGGAGCGAAGAGAACCCTCTGTCGGAGGATTTGGAGATGGAAGGCGGGGGCGACGATAGCCCCGAGGGCCCGGATTCTGGCGGACAGTCTGGCGATCTGGAAGGACTTTCGGACGACGCCGAGGCCAGTTCCGACAGCGTGGAAGACCTGGTCGAATCGGGCCAATACTACGAAGCCGAGGTCGTCGACGGCATTGAGAACGCTCCCGATGCCGATGTCGCCGAGGTGACCACTCACGAGCGGCCGGCGACGGAAAATGAGAACGTGCCCGACGAGGAGTTGCCGGGAGAGCAGAAATAAGGAACCAGGAAGAAGGTCCGCAGCCTGGCTGCGGAGGGCAAACACTTGCCGTGAGGATGCCATGAAGGTCTAGTCGGACAATACGGAGGAAACAGGGCGGCATGCAGAAGATTCGAATCAATGATCTGGCGCGGGAACTCGAGGTAAAGAGCAAGGCGGTCCTCGATGCGCTCGTCAAGGTCGGTGTAACAGAAAAAAAGACGCACTCCAGTTCCATCGAAGTGGATGAAGCGGAGCGCGTAAAAAGATACTTCGCGGAGCATGCTGAACCCGGCGCCGCTCGCGTTTCACGCCCGGCCGCCGCGGTAGACGAGTTCAAGCCCAAGATTGACTTGTCGCATATCTCGAAGCCGGGCGACGTTCGCAAGGCCGTGGAGCAGCGGAGCGTCCAAAGTTCGACGACGGCAAGGCCCTCGGTGCTTTCCAGCCCGTCCGTACCCGGCGCGCCGCCGCGGCAGACGGTGGCTCCTCCGTCCGCCATCCCCGCAAAACCGGCGCCACCGATTGGCAAGCCGGTCACGCCTTCTTCGAGTCCAGCAGGCGTCATGCCGGAACCGCCCAAACCGGCGCCCCGTTTCATCACGCCCTCAACGGTGCGTCCTCCGTCCGCCGTAATTGCTCCTCCCCCCAAGCCGCCTGCCGTTCCGCAGGCCCAAGCACCGGCAGCGGTGGAAGAACCGACGAAACCTTCCGAAGCAGCCGCTGAAGAGCAGGCAACGGTCTCGAAAGAAGCCGAGACAGCCCTTCCTGAAATTGAGGCAATCCCTGTGGAAGCTCCTCCTGAAGCGGTACCAGTTGAGGCCGCCACTGGCGTTGCCGCTCCGGTAGCCCCACCCGCTAGCGGGTTGCGTCCCGCTGCCCCAGCTCGTCAACCTATCGCCGCTCCGCCACGCCGCTTCATCGTTCCGCAGACGGGGCCGCGGCCGGTGTATACGGCGCCGCCGCCCGTTCCGGGTCGCCCAGCAGCGACTGGCGCGCCGCGGGGAGCCATGCCGGAGCGTGGCAAGCCAATCTTCCAGCGCCCGCGTCCGGGAGCTCCGCCGCAGAGCGCGACGACCCGTCCGCCTGCACGTCCGGGCGAGCGTCGCGGGCCACATCCCACGCGTTCGGGTGCGCCAGGAGTCCGTCCGGGATTCGGTCCGGGTGCCGGCGGCGCGCCTCCACCGCCCACTGGACAGCGTCCGGCGGGACGTCCAATGCGGCCAGGACAGCGCTATGTGCCGCGTGGTGTGAAGGAAGGCCCGATGAAGGGCTTCGTTCCGCCGCCGCGGCTGTCTCTTTCTTCCGAGCCGCTGCCGATCACGCGCAGCATCACCATTCCAGAAGGTATCAGCGTCAAGGACCTGGCCGAGAAGCTGGAAATCCGGGCCAAGGACCTGATCGCCCGCCTACTGGCGCGCGGCGTTTTCGCCACCGTCAATCAGACTCTGGACTCGGACCTGGCCACGGAAATGGCACGTCATTTCGGGGCGGAGACTGCGGTCATCACCTTCGAGGAGCAGTTGGCGAAAGATACGGTCTCGACCGAAGGTGCGGGCGAAGACCGGGGAGCGCTGGCGGTCGCGCGGCCACCGGTGGTCACGATCATGGGACACGTTGACCACGGTAAGACCAGCCTGCTTGACGCAATCCGTTCGACCAACGTGGCAGAAGGCGAAGCAGGCGGTATCACGCAGCACATCGGCGCTTACAAGGTTGCGATCACCGACCCCAACTCGCCGGCGTTTGGACGTGAGATCGTATTCCTCGACACTCCGGGTCACGAAGCCTTTACCCGCATGCGTGCGCGTGGGTCGAAGGTGACCGATATCGTTGTACTGGTTGTGGCTGCGGATGACGGCGTCATGCCGCAGACGCTGGAGGCCATCGACCATGCCCAGGCGGCGAAGGTCCCGATCATCGTCGCGGTAAATAAGATTGACAAGCCCGGTGCGTTGCCGGAGCGGGTCAAGAAACAGCTCGCCGACCGCGGACTCATGCCCGAAGACTGGGGCGGCAGCACGGTATTTGTCGATGTCTCGGCCAAACAGAAAACCAATCTCAATCTGCTGATGGAGATGATCTGCCTGGTTGCCGACCTGCAAGACCTGAAGGCGGTACCTGATCGGCTGGCTGCCGGGACGGTGCTGGAAGCCAAGCTCGACCGTGGTCGGGGTCCGGTAGCGACCGTGCTGGTACAGAACGGAACCCTGAGGACCGGTGACAATTTCGTGGTCGGCAATGTCTTCGGAAAAGTCCGGGCCATGTTCAACGACCGGGGTGCTTCGATGGAAGCCGCCAGTCCGGCGACGCCGGTGGAGATCCTGGGTCTGGAGGGATTGCCGCAGGCAGGGGACCAGCTCGTCGCCGTGACCGACCGCGAAAAGGCGCGAGGCATCTCGGAGTATCGCGAACAGAAAGCGCGCGAGAGCCAGCTTGCGAAGAGCTCCCGCGTATCGCTCGAGGGTCTGGCGGAGCAGTTGAAGTTCGCCGGCCAGAAGGAACTGTCCATCATTCTGAAGGGCGACGTTGGCGGCTCGGTGGAGGTGTTGAGCGACTTGCTCACCAAGCTGTCGAACGACCGGGTGAAGATCAAGATCCTGCTCAGCGGCGTTGGCGCTATTACCGAAACCGACGTGCTGCTGGCGTCAGCGTCGAACGCCGTAATCATTGGCTTCAACGTGCGGCCGGAGCGCAAGGCGCAGGAATTGGCGGAGCAGGAAAAAGTCGATATCCGTCTGCACTCCATCATTTACGAGCTGCAGGACGAGATCAAGCGCGCCATGACCGGACTGCTCGAACCGATCATCAAGGAAACCTACCTGGGACGCGCCGAAGTGCGCGATACCTTCAGGGTGCCGAAGGTGGGCACGGTGGCCGGCTGCCTGGTCATCGATGGCGTGATCAAGCGCGACGCTGAGGTTCGCCTGCTGCGCGACAACGTGGTCGTCTTCAAGGGCAAGATCGGCTCGGTGCGGCGCTTCAAGGAAGATGTCGGCGAAGTGCGGAATGGCATGGAATGCGGTATCTCGATCGCCAACTACGGCGATATCAAGGTTGGAGATGTCATTGAGGACTTCGTCATCGAGAAGGTAGCGGCCGAAGCCTTCGTATAGACCGCGGCAGACTCAGGTCCCGGAGCCGTCGCTACCTCAAGGAGCGGTTTCCGGGATGTTGTGCAGCAGGACGAATCATGATTGCGTATCTCACGCTGGAGATTCGCATCGAGGGCGCGCACTCCCTCAAGGACAAGCGCCAGGTAGTGCGCAGCGTCAAAGACGGACTGCGGGCGCACTTCAACGTGGCGGTTGCCGAGATAGAAGCTAGCGAAGCGTTGCAGCGCGCCACGGTGGGTGTGGTCAGCATTTCCGGTTCGCGCGACTATCTCGCAGGTCTGATGCAGAATGTGGAACGTTTCGCCATCCGGGTGGCCAACAACGCCGGCGGTGAAGTTACCGATTCGTTTGTCGATTTCTTAAGCGAGGCGGAGTTCGGCGGCCAGCTAACTGGGGAACCGTAAATATCACCCCCACAAACTCGACAGATAGGCGTATCCTCTAACGTTCTCCCAGTTGTGCAGGACATAAGAAAATATGGAGAACCGGGGACAAAAATATCATCGCGGACGCATGGCGGAGGCGCTGCGGGAAGAGATCGCCGCTCTGGTGGAAGGCGAACTCGGCGATCCTCGCATTGGGCTGGTCAGCGTTAGCGAAGTCCAAATGGGCCCGGACGGGAGGACGGCGCGAGTATTCCTCTCCGTCGCCGGCAGCGATGAGGAAGCCGAGGAGAGCCTGGTGGGATTGAAGGCAGCGGGAGGTTATATCCGCCATGAATTAGTCAGCCGGCTGGGATTGCGGCAGGCGCCGGAAATCATTTTCGTACTGGACCAATCGCAGGAACACAGCGGCAGGATCGAAGAGCTGCTGCAACGAATCAAGAAACGGAAGCGCTAGGTTGCACGCGGGACCACGGATGCTCGACGAAGTTCTGGATCAGATCGCAAGAAGACAGACTTTTATCCTCACCTCTCACGCCCGGCCCGACGGTGACGCGGTCGGATCGGCGCTGGCCTGCTGCCAGATTCTACGCAGCATGGGCAAGCAGGCGGACGTAGTGCTGAGTGGCGGCGTGCCGGTCATCTATCATCCGCTGCCTTGTAGCGACTCGGTGTTGCGCGCCGTCCAACAGGTCCCCGACACCGAGGCCGCCATCATCCTGGAATGTGACAGCGTGCAGCGCACCGGTCTGGCCGGCCTCGAAGGGCGCTACCTCATCAACATCGATCACCACTCGACCGCCCAGCCCTTTGCGAACGTAAATTGGATCGATCCCACCGCGTGCTCCACCGCCGAGATGATATTCCGCCTGGCTTGCAAAGCGGGAGTGGAGGTATCGCGCGAGATGGCGACCTGTCTGTACACAGCGGTGCTCGCCGATACCGGCTCCTTCTGCTTCCACGGCACCACCGAGCGCACCTTTGCGCTGGCGCAGGAACTGGTTCGCCACGGGGCGGACCCGGTGCGCATCGCCCACGACGTGTACTTCTCCAATCCGCTCTCCAAGATGCGTCTGCTGGGAACCGCACTCAGCACGCTGCAGCGCGATGGCAGCCTGGTGTGGATGCATGTAGACCGCGCCGCCATGGAGCACTGCCAGGCCGGCGAAGAAGATTGTGAAGGGCTGGTCAACTACGCTCTGGCCATCGCAGGCGTCGCGGTGGCGTTGTTCTTCCGCGAACAATCCGACGGTCGCTTTCGCGTCAGTCTGCGCAGCAAAGGGGCGGTAAACGTCGCAGCCGTAGCCAAGGCCTTTGGCGGCGGCGGACATGAGTGTGCCAGCGGTTGCGGCCTTGACGGTCCGCTGGAAGCGGCGACCGAACGCCTGCTGGCCCAGTTGCGCGCCGGGGGATATCAGGCGCATGTGCAGTAGCCGCAGCACTCTCGAACGGATGCCGCGTTGAAGAAGCCGAGGCTGTTTCTGCCAGACCGCACTCGCCGCTCGATCGATGTCATCGCTCTCCTCGCATTCTGTGGCTTCCTCTACATCGCCGGAATACAGCTGATCGGACTCGTAGGCGCTGACGAACCGCGTTACGCTCAAGTCGCACGCGAAATGCTGGGCCGCCACGACTGGGTCACGCCGATGCTCTACGGCCATCCCTGGCTGGAGAAGCCTCCGCTGTACTACTGGTGCGCAATGCTCGCTTACAAAGGCGCTGGTGGAGTGAGCGACTGGGCGGCGCGTCTGCCGTCGGCGATCCTGTGCTCGCTGATGCTGGTGTTCATCTTCGTTTGGACGCGTCAGTTCCGCCGTGGCATGCAGCTTGACGCCGCCCTCATCACAGCCGCTTCGGCGATGATCGTCGGCTTCGGCCGGAGCGCCTCCACCGACATGCCGTTGACGGCGATGTTTACCGCCGCCATGTTGTGCTGGTACGGCTGGCATTCCACCCAGGACCGCGGCTGGCTGCTGGGTTTCTATCTCTTCTCCGGCCTTGCAACGCTGGCCAAAGGTCCGGTAGCGATTCTGCTCGCGGCGTTGATTATCGTCGCCTTCGCGGCGCTGAGGCGCGACGGAAAACTCGTGCTGCGCACGCTGTGGCCTGCCGGAATCGCGGTTTATCTCGCAGTCACCTTGCCGTGGTTCATCGCCGTGCAGTGGGCCAATCCGCAGTTCTTCCGCGTCTTCTTCCTGCAGCAGAACCTGGCGCGCTACACCACCGATCTCTACCGACATCACCAGCCATTCTGGTACTACCTGCCGGTCGCGCTGCTCGCGCTGGTGCCGTGGATCGTATTCGTGATCGCGGCGGTGATCGATGCCATCCGCGACTGGCGCTTCTCGGTGCAACAACCGCCGGGAACGGAAGACTTCCGCACGTTCCTGACGTTGTGGCTGCTGTTGCCTATTCTTTTCTTCTCCCTGTCGCAGTCCAAGTTGCCGGGATACATTCTTCCGGCGATTCCGGCAGGAGGGATTCTGCTGGCCGACTTCATCCGAAGGCGTGAGGAAGCAGGAGTGAAACCGGACCAGTGGCTCGCGCTGGCACACGCTCTGCTTTCGGCTGCCCTGCTGACGGCGGCGCTCATTGTTCCCTTCCGACTGTTGAAGCTCACTCTGCCTCGAAATGTAATGATCGTAACCGGCGCGCTTGCGGTCACCGCGATTCTCTCGCTGTGGTTGAGCCTGCGCATCCAGGGATATCGCGTGCTGCGCTTCATCACGCTGGTCGCAGTGGTCATCGCGTTCTCGTTGCTGCTGCGCGGCACCGCGCCCATCATTGATTACCTGCAGTCGGCGCGTCCGGTGGAGGCGGCGATTGCCAGACTCGGCGAGGTCCCAACGGTAGCGGTCTACGACGTACCGCGCAGCGTGGAATATGGTCTGGCGTTCTATCGCAACCAGCCCATTCTGAGCTACGAACGCAACCAGATTCCGGACGTCGATCATCTGGTCGTGGCCGCAAGCGGCAGTCAGAAGGAGTTGGAGTTTCGCTTGCCCGGACGCTCGGTTACTCGCGTCGGCGGATTCGCATGGCAGCACCTGGACTTTTACCTGGTCTCGGGAAAGCCTTCCGGCCAGACTTCTCCGTAGCTGTTGGCGACCGTTGTACCAGGGGTTTGCCGGACATCGGTGTATCGCACTAGACTGACTCATTGCATGGCTGCAGCCCACAGAACGGTGGAGGAGTACAGCCGATCGCCGCGCGCGGTGGAGATTATCGACCTGCGCCACTTTTCGTCCACCGACCTGCGCCCGCTGCTCGACGAAGAGGTTTGGACCTGGAGTGAACTGCTTTCGTGGGACTATCGCAGCTCGGCGGAGATGATCCTGCGCTACGTGGACGCCAAGATTCTGCCGGGTTATGCGGCGGTCGAGCGCGGAAGCATTGTGGGCTTTTCCTTCTTCGTGTACGAGGGCAGCAAGGGCGTGGTTGGCGATTTGTTCGTCTCGCCACGGCGCAGCGATGTGCGTCAGATCGAGTTGCAGATCGTGGAACATATGCTCGACACGCTGCAGCAGTCTCCTGGCATCCACAGAGTCGAAGCGCAACTGCTGACGCATTCGACCGGAGAACTGGCTGCTCCGTTTGTGTCGACGGGATTCCAGCGGCATCGCCGGCTCTTTCTGAGCTTGCCATTGAGCGGCGCGGGCGCGCCGCAAATCGGCTCCATGCCAATACCGCGGGAGATTCTGGTTCGCCGCTGGGCCGAGCAGGACTACAACGCTGCAGCAGGCGTTATCACGGCAGCTTATCGCGTGCACATCGACTCCGACATCAACGATCAATACCGCACCAACGCCGGCTCCATGCGCTTCCTCAACAATATCGTGCGCTTCCCGGGCTGCGGCGTGTTCGACACCGAGTCGTCGTTCGTGGCCATTCACCGCTCAAGCAGCGCGCTCATCGGTCTCATCCTTTGCTCGCGAGTGAAGGATGACGTCGGACATGTAACTCAGGTCTGTCTGGTTCCCGAGTATCGTCACCAGGGCATCGGCGAGAACCTCATCGCCTGCACCTGGAATTCTCTGCGCAAACGAAATTTCAGTTCTCTGTCGCTGACCGTGACCGAAGCCAACCATCGCGCCGTCGCTCTCTACCGGCAGTTGGGATTCGTGGAACTGCGGGTCTTCGACGCCTTCGTGTGGGAAGGGTAGCGAAGCAGGGACTAGAGGTTAGGGATCAGGGGCTAGCACCACCTGAGGCCTTAATTTCTTGCGTTCGATGGCAGCGATCAAGCCATTCAATACCCGACCCAACTCGCCGGTCCGGGCGATCACCGCTTCTTCCTGCTGCGGCGTAACGTATCCCAATCTGCGCGCAATGACGATCTGCGTCACCACCTCGCACAGCGAGCCGCGTGCGTGACACAAGAACTGCACAAATTCTCCCGCCGTTGCGCGGCCGTGTCCTTCCGCGATGTTGCTGGGAATAGACACTTAGGCCCGCCGCAATTGGCTGGTGAGGCCGTATATTTCGTGGGCAGGAAACTGCGCGGTGACGGCTTATATGCCGGTGACCAGCGAAATGGCCTTCTGCCAGGCAATCAGGTCGCGATAGCATTTCACCTTCACAGAGTCTTCTCCGCGACCTGCACTCATTAAACAAATTGACTACCAAGCGCATATCGCCTGAACAAACTAACACCTAGCCCCTGACCCCTGGCCTCTAGTGTTTGATCAGCCACATGGCCCACGAAGCCACGATCACGCCGAGGGCAAATAGCACGAAGCAGTACGCGCCGTAGCGGAACATGTCTTTGGGCGTGCTGCGCTGGGTAATCCCAAAGACGGTGGAGGCGCAAAGCGCAAACAGCAGAGCGGCGTTATAGTGCGAAAGTGCGAAGGTCATGGTTTCTTGCCAATTGCAATATGGTGAGCGTCAACCGCGGCGATGACATTCAGCAGTCCCGCAACTACGATGTACTTGGTGCCGTAATCGGCCACCGCGCGATGAATGTTGCCCACGCCCCAATCCATCGAGCGGGCGACAAAGTATAAGAGACCGGTGCCAAGATCGCCGATGAATCCCAGGATGTCGAGCAGGTCACCGGTGTTGAACTGGTACACCTTGCCTTGCATGCCGAGTCCGGCGAAGAACATGACGAACACCGCCAGCATCAGCAGCAGCCCGCGAATCCAGCGGCGCTGGATGAAGTGTCCAAGTCCGGGAACGAACCAGCCTGCAATGGGCGCGATGGTCGCCATGGAGCCGGCCGATGCGGGAGCGGCCTTGGCTGCGCGCCGGTTAACAGTGGCTGCATTCTGCGGGTTTGCCATCAGATGAGCACCAACTCGTTCTGCACCCGGCCGGTAACCTCGCCCTTTCCGTTGCGGATCATCATGTCGATTTCGCTGCGCACTCCGAATTCCGGCAGGTAAATTCCCGGCTCAACCGAAAAGCAGGTGTTGGGCAGGATGTCGCGATCGTCCTTGGTCTCCAGATTATCAAGATTGGCGCCGTTGGCGTGAATGTCGCGGCCGATCGAGTGTCCGGTGCGATGGATGAAGTATTGTCCGTACCCTTTGCCGGCGATGAACTCGCGCACCGCCTCATCCACTTCCCAGCCATGCAGCTCCTTCTTGGCATCGAAGGCCTGTTGCACGGTGCGAATGCCGACATCCCGCGCATCGCGCACGATGTTGAAGATCTCGCGCTGCTTGTCGCTGGGCGTGCCGATGACGCCGGTCCAGGTGATGTCGTAGTAAACGGAATCCGGTTCGTCGCGCTTGGCCCAGATATCGAGGAGCACGAAGTCGCCTTGTTTGATCGGGGCCGAACTCGCCGAAGTCGGCTCATAATGCGGGTCGCCGCTATGTGCGTTCACGCTCACGTTGGGTGGATCTTCGGTCACCAGCTTTTCGCGCTGGAAGGCTTCCATGATCCACTGCTGCATCTCGAACTCGTGAGTCCCGCCGTTGCGCGCGCGGCGTCCAACCTCCTGGAAGAAGGCGGCGGTAATCTTGTCGATCGCCTCACCCGCTTTGTAGTGGGAGGCCATCTGCGCCTCGGTAAGGGTGGCCTCGAAGCGCGCCACCAGGTTGGCCGAGCTGACAATTTCCTTGCCGAAGCTGCGCACCAGCTCCAACATTCCTGCGTCCACCAGAGAGATGTACGGTATCTGGTTATTGGGCGAGTACTGCATCACCACGCGCTGGTAGGGCTTGAGCATCGCCTCCAGGTTCTGCCACAGCTCCTGCCATGCGGAATATTCCAGCCGCTTGCCGGGCAGCGAATCGAGATGATGGCTCTCGATGCGATGCACCAGCTTTACCGGTTCGCCGTTGGCCGGTATGACGTAGAACCAGCGGCGAGTGACCATCATTTTCTCGGGCAGGCCGAGCAAGTGATAGGCAATGGGATCGCGATGATGGTGGTCGTAGAAGAGCCAGCAATCGTTGTGGCTGTCGCGCAGCGCAGCCTGAATAGCGGATAGATTCATGCGAGTTCCATTGTAAATGACCGCGGCTTAGCAATTGGCAGTTGGCACTTAGCGCTTGGTATTGCGATGTCCCAGCGCCCTCCGGGTGCGGCATAAGATAGCGCCGCGCTGCACCACCCCAACCCGCGCAAAACCGGCGCGGCTTAGGGGCCCCGGTCGCGCTGGGAAAGATTGCGATTGCGGATGAGTCCCCCGTGGACGGCAGAGGTACTATGCCGTGCCCGAGGCACTCATCATGTTTATTCTCCGGTACCCACCGCTGAAGCGGTGGGCTATCTTATTTCGTCCCGCCAGGCGGGACTGTCTTTTCCTCCAACCAGCATATGACTGACGCATCAGCGGTCAATTACCTCTGGCCGTGCGATGAAGCGGCTTCTTTCCCAGCACTCGCTCGCGAGTGGCTGCCGGCAATGTCTCGCACGCCGTCCGCAGCACCAGTCGCGGTGTGCGATCACGAATCGTCATCAGGTACTTCACGGTCTGGTCGGGATTGGCTTTCGCCGCCTCGCGCAGCAGCCAGCCCAGACCCTTCTGTACCATGTCGTCGTCGCTGGGCAGGAGCATTTCGGTGATGCGCCGGATGTCGGCAAAGTTTTTATGCTGCCGCGTGCTATGAATGAGACTTACGGCGGCGGCCCGCTTGTGCCAGGGCTCGGGCGTCTTTTTCCGCGCCCAGACGAGAGGCCGCGACAGGAACGAATCATCGGCGGCAATCATGGGGCCGATGAGATAGTGCACCAGCCCGTCGTGGTCGGCCCAGGTGGTGACGCGGTCCAGCCAGCTCTCGAACAGCTTGAACTCAGGCTTACCGAATTCGCCGACCGAACCCTCCAGCAACATCACGGCGAAGTTCTTCTCTGCCTGCACCTCGCCGCGAAAGAGCTGGTCGGCGACCTGCAACAAATAGGGCAGCCCGTGCTCGGCGACGATGGTCCGCCGGAAGCGCACCGCGACCTTGCGCAGCTCGTGGGTGTACCAGCCGCGCGACTTCACTTCCTCCTTGAAGAAGCGCTGCACCTCCAGGGTATGTGGCGCTGAGCCGCCGTTCTTGATGACGGTGCGAATGTGCCCGGCGATGTAAGCGGGGTTCTTCATGGTTGGCGGTTCACCATTATTTGGCCTGGTGCAGCGTCGAGTTCCCTCAGTGGCTAAAGCCAGGTCGCTAAGACCGATCTCGCGGCGCGCCTGAAGGCGCGCCCCTTCGAAGCCTGTCCCGCTCTCCCTGATTTCGATTTGGTCTCACATCCTACGATGGTATCCCTCCCCCCTGGCATATGTATTTTCAGCAGTTTACCTTTGATCTACTTGCAACTGCCGATTATGAAGGGGTTGCGCGTACTTGATAGAGCCACTTGGATTTAGTCCGTTCTCCTCCTGAGGTTCCGCACAGGATTTCTGCTTCGCCTCCCACTGTGCCTGCCGTTCCATGAAGCGGATGTTGCCGCTGGCCTGGCGCAGCGCCCACAACAGCAGCGGGGCCATGGACGGGTCGAGGTGCCCGGCATCCAGCGCGTAGCGCACCCTGGTTCGGGCGAGCTCGACCGCCGCCATGTTCCGCAGGTGAGGAACCCTGAAATGCAAGCGGATCTGCCGCTGGGCCCTTCCCCTGCGCAAGCGCCGCACCCGCAAGTCGATGTGATGGCGGCAGAAGCGTTGCCCACGACGGGCCGCGCACCGGCACAGGCGGCCGCTGTCGAGAATGTGATGGCAAGTGGGGATGATCAGGCGTGGCTCGGAATCCGCGCGCGTTCTTGGTGGCGAAAAAGACGAATGATTCATACTGCCCTTCCCGGCGCCAGGCAAACCAGCGCCATACCTTCAGGCTAAGCACAAGGGAATGGGAAAGTCAGCAAAAAAGCGACAGGTCAACTTACGAAGGTAACCAGGTGGAGTTCCCGTTTTGGGAAGATTGGGAGAGAACGATTCACACCATTGAGACACGGAGATCACGGTCGCCGGGTCTCGAAAACCGCGAGACCCGGGCCAGCCGGCCGAGGCCGAGTGTGCCAGATGCGGTGGTTGCCAAAATTGGGCTTAGGTCTCGAGTAGAGCGGGCCTTCAGGCCCGCGTTACAGACTGACATAAGATCTGGAAGCCCCTTCAGGGGCGACACACAAATCCGGATGTATCGTGCCTACGGCACTTGGATTCATACTAACAACTGAACGCGGGCCTAAAGGCCCGCTCTACCTTCGAGCTCCAGACAGGCTCTTCAAATGCGCGTGCACATCACCCGGTCACCGTTTGCGGCTCGATCTTCGCTTTCTTCGGCCGCAGAAGCCGGTCGTAAAACCAAAGCAACGCCGCTGTCAGGATGCCCACTCCGGTGATGACCCACCACATCATTGCGGGCTGGTGCTTCACCTCGCCGTAGTGGTGGATGAGAAAGCCGCCGAACTTCCCGCCTATGAGCGAGCCGATGCCCAGCGGCAGGAAGGCGAACCCCATGTAAGTTCCCTGCTGTCCGGAAGGCGCCAGGCGCGAAATGTATTCGTAATAGCGGGGGGATTGCGTGATCTCGCCGAGCGCCACCGCGACCAGGGTGAGAATGACGCCCAACACTGTCGGCTGGAGAATGAGGATGATCCAAGCCAGCGCGGTCATCAGAGTGCCGAGAATCACAGCGGTGAACGCCGGAACCTTCTGGGTCAGAATGTTTACCGCTACGGTCAGGGCGATCACGATGAGCGGGCCGGTCACCAGCAGGCGTTCGGTGTCGGTATGGGGATTGATGTAGTCGTGAACATAGAGCGGAAGGGTGATGAACTCTTGCCAGTAGACAATCCAGTATCCGGTAAAGATCAACAGAAACAGCATGAACCGCGCATTGGTGATGACGGTCCAGAAATTTCTCGCAGCCTGCGAGAGGCTGGCGGTCTCCACTTCGTCGTGCCGGCTGGGCTCGCGGAAGAACAGCAGCACGGCAATGAACATGAGGAAGACGCTAAGAGCTGCCACGCGGAAGACACTCTCCACCCGCATGCGTTGGTGAACGTAGGAGGCGACGAGAGGCCCGGCGGCGCCACCGATATTCACCAGCGTGTAGTAGATGGAGTATCCGATGGAGCGAACGTTTTCCTTGGAGGCGCGAGCGGTGGTGCCGACGACGCTGGGCTTCACCAGCGCGATACCCAGCGCCGGCAGGGCCAATACAACAGTCGCCAGGACAACCAGCGGTACGTTGTCGCGAATGGGCGCCAGCCAGGGAGCGCCCAGCGATCCCAGGAGGAAGTAGGAGCAGCTCAGGATCAGGTAGGCGAGGGAAAGGGCGCGGCGGAAGCCCATCCGGTCAGCAACGGTCCCGCCGAACACCGCCAGAAACCAGACCAGCCCGCCGAAGAATCCGGTGAGGGTGCTCGCCTGCTCGGTGGGGAAGTGCAGCGCTTCGTGGAGATAGCGGGCCAGCGACGCGAACGCGGCGTAATAGGAGAGGCGCTCGAACAGCTCGCTGATGTTGGCGACCCAGAAGGGCCGCTCGAAGCCGGTACGAATGTCGTGCCACCGCTGCACAAAGCTCAATATGCTCTCCTCATGGAGCTAGTTGTCAGTAGCCAGTTGTCAGTAGCCAGTAGTCAGTAGCCAGTATGTTTTCATGCACGCCTGAGGGTGGGACTCCACCACTCGAGCCCTAACTCAGCTCTTGCCGCAGCCGATCTTCCACCTGCGCGGCCGACACGCCGCTGACGCGAATCACTTTGTTCCGGCTGCTTTCCCCGGCGGCTATCGTAACCGACGACCGCGGCACATTCAAAACCTCGGCAAGAAAAGAGATGCAGGCTTGGTTGGCGCGACCCTCGACGGGCGGAGCAGTGAGCGCCACCTTCAGCGCATCGCCGACCTCGCCGGTGATGGCATTCTTCCTGGCGCGGGGATGAACTTTCACCTGAAACGTAGCGCCCGATGGCGTGTCGCGAATGGGAATCATGTGCGCGTGCCAAAAATCGCGGTGCCGAGCCGCACGCAGGTCGAGCCTTCTTCGATGGCCACCTCGAAGTCGTGCGACATGCCCATGGAGAGAATATCGAGATTGACCGCCGGCAGATTGCGCGCCGCCAGCCCTTCGCGCAGTTCGCGAAGCCGTCGGAAGTAGGGCCGTGCACCTTCGGGATCGTCGGTGAAGGGTGGGACGGTCATGAGCCCGCGGATGCGAAGGTGCTGCCACTCTGGAGCGGCAGCGAGAATGTTTTCCAGTTCGGGCGAATCGGGCGCGATGCCGCTCTTGGCCGCTTCGCCACCAACGTTGATCTCGATGAGCACGTCGAGCGTCTTACCTGCTTTTTCGGCAGCGGCGTTCAGGCGTTCGGCGAGCTTGGCGGAGTCGAGAGAATCAATCGCGTGGAATATTTCCGCCGCTTTGCCGGCCTTGTTGGATTGCAGGTGGCCGATCATATGGAACTCGGCGCCGGGCAGTGCGGACAAAACGCTGAACTTTTCCGTGAACTCCTGGACGCGGTTTTCGCCGAACAGGCGCTGGCCCGCGTTGTAGGCTTCGATAACGGCTTCAGCGGGAAATGTTTTTGTTACCGCCATCAGCGCGAGGCCGGCCGGGTCGCGTCCCGCGCGCTTTGCCGCGAGCGCAATGCGGTCGTGGATGGCGGAGAGGTTGAAGGCGATGGTCATGGAGAATTTGCCCGGTGTGTCTTTGAAGGGGCACAGCTTTAGCTGTGCCATAACCGACGAAGGGGGAAGCGGGCTTCAGCCCCTGAGGCTCCTCGCTCTGCAAAATTGATCCATCTCATGACGCGTCCACCCGGCGGTAAAAACGAGGTCCCTCAGCGGCTGACGCCGGGGGTTGTCCAATTGTCTACGGCACGCCTGAAGGCGTGCCCCTTCAAAGCGATGCGTTCATCGAAAGCTGTTCGCGCGGCCTGGGGAGACTCTCTACATAATCGCGGTCGGCGGCGCGGGCTCGTCGGGACGGCCGGCGTTCGCCAGGGGCACACGCACCATTACCACCGCCAGAATCGCGAGCACGATAAAGCCCGATATCCAGTGGGGATGCTCGAAGATCACGGGCAGCGGCCATTGTTTGTACTTGAAGATGGCAATCACGATCCCCATCAGCGCTTCGCCGGCAATAAATCCTGACGCGGTGAGTACACCGGCATTTTCGACGCGGGCCTTCTGGGCGTCGTTGAAGTTCCGGCTGTCGCGCATCTTGTCGGTGATCCAGCGGATCATGCCGCCAAGGAAGATGGCGAAGGTGGTTTCCAGCGGCAGATACATGCCGACGGCGAAGAGCATGGGGCTGCGCACTTCGATCATGATCAGCGCGAATCCCATCAGAACGCCCACCACGATGAGCGGCCACGCCATCTCGCCGCCGACGATGCCCTTGGCCAGCATCGCCATCAGTCCGGCCTGCGGCGCGGGAAGCTGACGATCGCCGAAGCCGATACCGCCGCTGTTGATGTTGGCCTGGTTCAGCAGCATCAGCACGGGCAGCAGGGTGAAGCTGGCGACGGTCACGCCCATAAAGTCTCCGATCTGCATCTTGCTGGGAGTACCGCCGAGAATGTGTCCCACCTTCAAGTCCTGGAGCATTTCGCCGGCGACCGCCGACGAGACGCAAACCACGGCCGCGACCCCGAGCACGGCGGCGACGCCGCTCATTCCCGAGACACCGATGATGACCATCAGCAGAGCGGCAACTACCAGCGTCGCCAGCGTCAGGCCGGAAATTGGATTGTTGGAGGAGCCGATCAGTCCGACCAGATTGCCGGAGACCGCGGCGAAGAAGAAGCCAATGATCATCATAACGATAGCGGCAACGATTCCGCCCCGCAACACGCCGGCGTAGCTGGTATAGAGAGCGACCATGCAGAGTAGAACGACGCCCAATCCCCCGAAGACGATCTTGCCATTCAGGTCGCGCTCGGTGCGGGCGGTGCTGGCGTGCGCCGCCGCCGACTTCTTCAGGTCGGAAACCGCGCGCGTCATGCCCGAGGCCAGGCTCTTGCGCATGCGGAAGAGGGTGTAACATGCGCCGACGAGCATGCCGCCCACCGCGATCGGACGAACGATAAAGCTCCACACTGCTGCGGACTGGGCTGCCCAGAAGGCGTCGTCAGGAATGACGGTGCCGGCGGGAGCAAACTCGGCTACCAACCTGGGACCGCCGAGGAAGAGGATCAGCGGCACCAGCAGGCCCCACGCGATGACGCCGCCGGCGAAGTTCAGCGATGCCAGACGTGGGCCGATGATGTATCCCACGCCGAGGTAAGCGGGGCTGATGGCGGGCGCAGACATGGTGGTGACCGCGCCGGCGGTGAGCTTCGGCGCCGTGGCCGAGCGGCCCATGCGCACAAAGCTCTTTCCCAGCTGCCCTACGTTGACGATGAAATCCCGGCTGGGGCTGAACAGGCTGAACTGGCCCAGCAGGTAAATCGCGCCGCCGAAGCCCATATTCGAGAACAGAATCTTTGCCGCCTTGCTGCCCTGCTGCCCGGCCTTGTGAATTTCCGACGCAGCCACCGATTCGGGGAACGGAAGGTCGGGATCTTCCACCATCACGCGGCGCAGCAGGGTGACAAACAGAATACCGAGCACGCCGCCCACCAGCATCAGCAGAGACGACTTGAGATAGGCGTGCTGAAAATCGAAGATCGGCCATGCGCCCGAAATTACGAAAGCGGGAATTGTGAAGATTGCACCCGCGGCAACCGACTCGCCGATGGACCCGACGGTTCGGGTGATGTTCTCCTCGAGCAGCGAGCCTCGCATGAGGCGCAACAGCGCCATGCCGATGACCGCCGCGGGATAGGTGGCCGCGATGGTCATACCGGCGCGCAGGCCGAGATAGGCGTTGGCCGCGCCCAGAACGACGGTCAGGACCAGTCCCAGCAGCACCGCCCGAAGTGTGAACTCGGGCATGTCGGTGTTGTCAGGAACGTAAGAGCGGAACTTTTTGGGTGCTGAGGTGACAGTAGTACTCATGCAAGAGGCCTCGGAAGACGCGCAAATGGGCGACGGCGCAAGTTAGCATGTTAACGCCACTTGTTACAAGTGCGGACGGGCACCGGAACGACAGCTCCGGGTAATTGCTGGTGAAATCGCCTGTTCATCGGCGATAATCACTGACTTTCACCTCCGGATGAGGTAACTTGCTCGTTCCGAGTTGTCGGAGTCAGCGAGAATGGGCGCGAATTCAACGTCAAAGAAAGGGGCGAGTGCCACGGCTGGCCCGGCACAGAAACGGTGGCGCTGGTTAGGATGGGCTCTGTTGTCGCTCCTTTTTGCGGGGGCGGCGATTGCACAGAGTTTTTATCACAATATTTGGTATGACCTGTTCGCGCCACGGATGGGGCTTATCGACTTGGTGAAGTTCCTCTTAATGCCGTTATGGGTCACGTGCACGGTCCTGGCCTTCGTCAGGTTTCCTCCTCCACGGAAAAGACTATGGTGGCTCCTACTGCCAAGCCCGTGGTGCTTTCTACGTCTACTCGAATTCCTTTTGACAATGTTTGCTTGGTCAAGTGGCGGATTCGCGCCTTAAGATGCCGCGTGCCCCGGCTGTTCTCGCAAGCGATCGTTGAAGTGTGTTATCTTTCGTCGTAAATTGTCGCCTCCGACGTAAAGTACGTCCTCGTCAAACCACCACGTCTAGAGTTGCACACGGTTCAGGAGACCGCCATGACGACTAGAGCCCAGTCCTTAGGTTCACATCTGTGCGATAAGACTCGATCCTGGCTGGCTGCCGTAATCACCTGCGCAGGCCTCGCGCTTGCGGCCGCACCAGCCACAGCGCAAACGTATTCCGTCATTTACAACTTCAGCGTTCAGCAATCTGAGCAACCGGCCGCTGGTCTGGCGATTGACAGCAGCGGGTCTCTATATGGCACGACGACCTACACCAATAAGGGTGGCCAGGATGGCGAAGCCTTTAAAATGAAGCGGCATGGGTCGGGTTGGATCTTCTCGCCGTTTTTCAATTTTCCCATCCTCGGGAATAGGGATCCTCGAAGTCCTTTGCTCCTCGGTCCTGATGGAACTCTCTATGGCACGCTCTACTACAACTACGGCTGTGACTTTTGCGGCGATGTGTTTCACCTGTACCCGCCCCAGACTGTGCCGCTCACCGTACTTCAACTCTGGAATGGCGAATCGCTGCACAGTTTCACTGGTGGCAGCGACGGCGGCAATCCCAGCGGCGCACTGCTGATGGACCACGCCGGTAGTGTCTACGGCACCACGGAGAATGGGGGTACGGCCGGATTAGGCACGATTTATCAGGTAGAGCGCGGTAACGGTAGCTGGAACCAGACTGTCATCTTTTCGCCCCCGAACGAGACATATGGCGTGGTCCCGCTCAACGGCGTGGTCGCCGATAGCGCCGGCAACCTCTATGGCGTGTTTCAACGCGGCGGTCCGTACGGGCCGGGAGCCGTCTACGAGTTGTCGCCCTCGGGCAGTGGCTGGACGGAGCAGACTATACACGGCTTCACTGCCGGCAATGATGGCGCCGAGCCGAGCAGCGTGATCCTGGACGGTTCCGGCAACTTGTATGGAGCTACCAGCGGAGCGGGCACTGGCAATGGGGGCACGATCTTCGAGCTTACGCACGGCAGCGGTGGATGGTCCCTCACGACCCTGTACAACATCAATGGCACCGCTCCCTGCGGCGTCATCGGCCGGTTGACCCTGGACAGCGCGGGCAATCTGTATGGGACCACGTACTGCGATGGCGCTTACGGTTATGGCTCGATTTTTGAGTTGTCGCCCTCCGGCGGGAGCTATACCTACAAGGATGTGCATGACTTTACCAACGGAAACGACGGCAGTTATCCGAATGGCGGCCTTGTTCTGGATGCGCAGGGCAACCTCTACGGAACGACCTTCGGCGGAGGTACCGAGGGCGGGGGAGTAGTGTTCGAGTTAACGCCGTGAATTGGTGATTACGTTACGCAACCTGTTCTCAGAACAATGGCCGTAACCCGGCAAGGAGACCAGAGATCGTCATGAAGAATCCGGCGCAACCCTTCACAAAAATTTGGCGCGGCCTGCGGGCGACAATCACCTGCGCCATGGCTATGCTTTGCGCGCTTGCGATGATCGCAATGCAGCCTGCACAGGCGCAAACCCTCAGCGTGCTGCATAATTTCACGGGCGGAAATGGCGGCTCAGATCCCATGGCCGGACTCACCATTGACCGTGCTGGATAGCTGTATGGCACCACAGCCGGAGGCACCGGTACGGTCTTTCGCCTGACGCCTAAGAACGGCGCCTGGATTTATGACATGCTCTATCAGTTTCATGGAGGACAAGACGGCTTCCAGCCCACCGCTGCGGTGACCATCGGCCCCGATGGAGCAGTGTATGGCACGACCCTGAACGGTGGGGGCAACGGTTGCGGTGGTAGCGGGTGTGGCGTTGTTTTCCGGCTCGCGCCCGGGCCTTTCACCTGCCTTTCGGCACTCTGCCCCTGGACCGAGACGGTGATCTTTCGCTTTGCGGACGGCCCGAACGGAGTGGGTAGTCCGTGGGGAGGCGTGACCTTCGACTCGGCTGGCAATCTCTACGGGCAGGCTTTTGTCGGCGGTACGGGAAATTGCGTTAATGGCTGCGGGGTGATTTACAAACTGACACCGTCGGGCGGAAGCTGGAGCTTCAGCGTAATCCACAACTTCACCGGCATGGCTGACGGCGACCAGCCTACCTCCGCCCCAACCTTCGACCACGACGGGAACCTCTACGGCACGGTGTTCTACGGCGGCGCTTACGGATTTGGAACCGTTTTCCAGTTGGTTCCGGCGGGACCGGGCTGGACCTTTAATACTCTCTACAGCTTTCAGGGCGGGAAGGATGGTGGTTACCCCTTCTCTGGAGTCGTACTGGACAGCGCCGGAAATCTGTATGGCGATAACCAGTATGGCGGGCAGAGTGGCGCCGGCGTGGTCTACCAACTTAGCAATTCCGACGGTAGTTGGACTCTCACCCCGCTGTATAGCTCTTTCGGCGGATTCACTGACGAAGTAGGCCTCGACAGTTCGGGCAACGTTTACGGCACAACCTATGAGGGTGGCAGCGGGGGCGGCGGCTCCGTCTTTAAGCTGACCAATTCCGGGGGTGTCTGGACCGAAACCGATCTCCACAGCTTCAGGGGCCCGGACGGGGCGAATCCGTACAGCAGTGTTGTACTGGATACGAGCGGGAACTTGTACGGCACAACCAGCGCAGGCGGAGCGCATGGAGACGGTGTGGTGTGGCAGATCATGCCCTAGCCAAAAGAGTTCTGCCGCAACATCGCCGTACCACCAGCGACCTTGCATGAAATCTCGGTGAAATCCGCGCCCGGTACCTTCCCCGGCATTGCACCCTTGCATCGAAGTTCATATACTGAACAGTCGCGGTGCTTCGGGACCGAGGGCAAGCCAACCAGCCACCTTTCGGTACCCCGTGGCGCCGGCGACCAGCTAGGGTCGATTTTTGCGTGCCGGGTTGTCACGCATGGGTGTTGGAGGGTCGTCTTCAGCAGTCGTGAGACGCTAGAACGAAAACGACGAGAGCAGCGCGCCGAGTTACGTGCCGTCCTCGTCGCGCCCTTGAAGACCCTCTTTTGCAGCATCTTCTCCGTTCTCTTCCCTTCCGATTGCAAACTCTGTAGTACTCCGCTCGACAATATCTCTCGCGTCCCGGTCTGCGCCGAGTGCCTGGATGGCATTGAACCGTCGCAGGCTCCGCAGTGCATGGTCTGTGGAGACCGCCTCGCCGGCGCGCAGTTGCTGATGGGTGATGGGCGCTGCGTCAACTGCCGTGATTTCGAGCCCGAGTTTGCCCGCGCCATGTCCTTCGGCGAATACGAAGGCGGCCTGCGCGGGCTCATCCATCTGCTGAAATATGACGCCGTGCTGCCGGTTGCGCCGGTGCTGGGTGGAATGTTGGCCGGCACCATCGAGGATCTGCTTCCGTCCTGTGGAGATTCGGTGCCATTGGTAGTTCCCGTTCCGCTGCACAAGAGCAAGCGTGGCGATCGCGGATTCAACCAGGCGGAGCTGATCGCGCGCGCTGCGGTGAAGTGCTTGCCGCAGTCCCTTGAGTTGGCACCTGAGGTGTTGGTTCGGCAGCGCGCCACCATCTCGCAGGTGGGGCTGACACGAGAACAGCGCGTAGAAAATGTACGTGACGCGTTTCGGGTGCGGGATCGCCGGCAGGTACTCGGTCGCACCGTCGTTCTGGTGGACGATGTGATGACCACGGGGACCACGCTCTCGGAGTGCGCGCGCGTCCTGAAGGCGGCGGGCGCGGAAAAAGTTTTGGCGGCGACCGTGGCGCGTGCCTTCCAGGGTACGGCGCAGGACGCTGCCGTCGATGCGGAACGCGAAACCGGTGTTCATGCGGAAGAGGAGGCAAACGAAGCGGCGGCGGTTACCGCTTCGGTCTAACGCGTATGTCGAGTTTGGCCCATAGCGCAGCGTCCAGATACGGCAAGTCCCTGGCGGGTTGCATGCATCATGCCCGGATGTCCAGCGAAGAGCCGCCCCAGTGGGCGGCGATGCACGCCCCGGTGCTGGTGTTGAACGCGTCCTACGAGCCGATCAATGTGTGCGCCGCCCGGCGCGCCGTCATTCTGGTGCTGAAGGGCGTGGCCATGATGGAGGAGGCCAACGGACACTATCTGCACGCGGCGCGGATCGCCATGCGGGTGCCGTCGGTCATCCGGCTGTTGGAATACCGCCGCATCCCGCACCAGACGCGCGCCCTGTCGCGCAAGAACATCCTGCTGCGCGACCGCAACACCTGCCAGTACTGCGGCAAGATTCTGGCGGCCGGCGAATTGACGCTGGATCACGTCATCCCGCGCTCGCGGGGCGGGGCCTCGACCTGGGAGAACCTGGTTGCCTGCTGCCACACCTGCAATCGGCGGAAGGGCAATCTGTTGCCGCACGAATCCAATATGAAGCTCTTGCGCGAACCTCGCGCCTTCAACCTGCACACCAGCCGGCACATCATGCGCATGATGGGCCGCTCCGATTCCAAGTGGCAGAAGTACCTTTTCTACTGAGCCGACTGTAAAATTTTCAAACTCGTTCCGGCCCTGCCAAGAGTGAGCACCACGATGCTCAGTTTCTCTATCGCCCTGCCTTCACATCGCTTTGAAGGCGCGAAATCAGCGCAAAAATCAGTTGCCAGTGGCTTAGCGCCGCCTGTAGTGGAGTAAACGTGCATCTAACCAAACAAGTAGTTGGTTCGGCAAAACTACCTCGAAGTGGGGCGGCCAAATGGCGAACAAGGAAAACATACTGGACCAGATTGTTGACGCTTTGCGAAATTCCGCAACTGAGTATTTCCCCGGGCATTCGGCGGTAAAGGCGGCGCGCGTGGTGGGCCACACGCCCAAGACGGACCATTACACTTACGAAATCGTGCTGGAATTTGCAGCCGCGAGCGAGCGCGTGAACGCCAAGGTGTACCGTGCGGGAAAGGCCGCAGGCCATGCGCCGCAGGAGCTGGCAAGGGATGAATCCGAAAATCTGAAGTTCGCCTGGGCGGCTGCCGA
Organism: uncultured Acidobacteriaceae bacterium; assembly: GCA_963791975.1. GTDB lineage: Bacteria > Acidobacteriota > Terriglobia > Terriglobales > Acidobacteriaceae > Bog-257. The sequence goes on from CAWBUJ010000003.1 coordinate 1,648,779, forward strand.
GAAGAACGGGCTGAGCGGTGTGCCGCGACCGGTGGGCGAGTTCAGCAGCCTGGGCGCCGTAGTTTGCACCAAGATCGATGGTCTACCGCTGCAGAGCGTAATCATGAAAACGGCATTGCTGCCTGACTTTGGCAATGACGGAGACGGCCTTCTGGAACTGGGCGCCCGGCAGGCGGGCGAATGGTTGCAGCGGTTCCACAAGGCGACGGCTGCTCCAGACTTCCCGCTTGATGCCGGGGCGCTGCTCGCCGACCTCGAACAAGTATGCGCCCGAGCCACGAAAAAAGGGCTGCCCGCGGAGTCGACGGAAGCGGTTCTGCGCAATGCCAGGGCCATGCTGAATCGCCAGAGCAAACCACTGCTCTCCTCCGCTGTGCTGAATGATTTTGTTCCCCTTGACGTTCTGGTGGGCGACTCTGGTGTGGGCTTCTGCGAGTTCGCTCATCTCAGGCAGAATGGCAGTTCGCTTTACGATGTCGCAGTATTTCTGGCCGCAGTCGAGGCTCTTGAGAAATATCCTTTTTGCAACCGCAGCATTACCACACTCGTGCAGGATGCCTTCCTCGAGGCTTATGGCGTTGGCGAGGAGGAGCAGGAACTTCTAACGGTGCTGAAGATGAAGGTGCTGCTGGAGATGTTCGCCCAGGGGCGCACCGGCAGGGAGAGCGCCGAGCGCAAGAAGATAATGTGGGCGAACGTGATGAAGCGCTTTATTCAGCAGGCGGCCCAGCGGTCCCTGATATCGGCGGCGTAGCCGCTTTTCACTTTTCCCTTTCGGAGAACTGCTATTTCTTCGGTGAGGGCGCCGGCTGCTGTCCCCCGCCCGGTTGCGCTCCTGGCGGTGGCGGCGTGTCCTTGGTAACTTCCTGGCCCTCGTAGGTAATCTTCACGTTGGCGCCGAAGCGCTTGTAATTGGTGTACTTCACCACCTGCCGCACGTGAACGTCGCCGGTGGAAAAGTGCAGTTCGTCATCTACCTTGGTGTAAACCGGGAACCAGTATTTTCCGTCGATCTGTTGCCGCCAGGTAGTGAAGTTGGGAAACAGGTTTTCCTGTCCGCCCCGGTGCTTGCCAACTCCGAGATCGGGCACATTCTTGCCGTAGGTCTTGACGATCTGGAAGTCGTGGTCATCCACCCAGATACGGCCCTGGAAATAGCGCTTGTTCTTTTCGATCTGCTTGGGCGCGATGTCGAAGACATAGGTCCCGAGTTCGTCCTCCCGCTGTTTGCCGACGTAGAGAATCTGGTACTCGGGAATTTCGTCGCTGGTGAGCACAAACGGCATGCGATGGTTGATGTCGTCAAAGTCCTCGCGCGTCATCTGGATGCGTTGCAGGCTGGACTGGGGCGCGAAAACAACTTCGTCGAGGCGCTTGCCCTTGTCGTCAAACAGGATGTCGTCCACCTGCTTGTACTCGCCATCCACGGTATCGCCGTCGAGCGTCTGCACGGTGACCGACTGCCGGTAGGTGTACTGCTCGCGGGCTATCTTGAACTGCTTTTCCTTGGCCGCGAATTTCTGGATGATCTCGTCGACCGTCAAGGGAGGGGTCGGCTGCGACGGATCGAGCGGGCCCTCGCCGCGGTCGGACGCGAGCGCGGGAAGCGCCAGGCACAGAGTCAACAGCAACAGCGAAAACGTCAGAGAGCTTGGGCGGATGGATCGGTACTTCATCAGGATGGTCCTTGGCACTATTGTATTCGATGTTGTAGGTCGGCCAGGGCTTTGGTTTCGCCGATTCGTGCCGGTGGTTTAGACTAGCCAGTTTCTTAGACGCGCATCGTGCTGCATGGTTTGCGTCCGGAGGCGTCATGTTACGTCGAATCTGTCTTGTGTTCTTATGCTGTTCGCTCAGCGGTTTCGCCCAAAGCAAGCGCCCGTTCACCTTCGAAGACATGATGCAGCTCAAGCGCATCGGCGAACCTATCGTCTCTCCCGATGGCAAATGGGTGGGCTTCTCCGCGGTGGACGTAAATCTTGAGGAGAACACCCGCAAGCCGCACCTGTGGATCGTTCCCATCACGGGCGGCGAAGCGCGTCGTCTGACTCTGGCAGGCGGCGCGGGTGAAGATCGCATCCGCTTCTCGCCCGACGGCAAGCGCATTTTGTTCGAGTCGTCACGCGACGGCGGATCGCAGATCTGGGTGCAGGACTTTGACGCCTCGACCGGCACGCTGACCGGCGAGCCGCGCAAGGCGACCAACATTTCGACGGAAGCCTCGGGCGCGCTTTGGTCGCCTGACGGCAAGAGCATTCTGTTCGTCTCCGAGGTCTATCCCGATTGCAAGGACGATGCCTGCAACAAGCAGCGCGACGAGGAGCAAGCCAAGTCGAAGGTGAAGGCCAAGATCTTCACCCATCTGATGTTTCGGCACTGGAACCACTACTTCGACGGCAAGTTCAGCCACTTGTTCGTGGTCTCCGCCGATGGCGGTGTGGCGCGCGATCTGACGCCGGGCGCTCACGAGGTGCCGCCTTTCAGCCTCGGCGGTCAGGACCAGTACTCGTTCTCGCCGGATGGCAAGGAAGTCGCCTACACCTGCAACCTTGACCCGGAACCCGCGATCAGCACGAACGATGACGTCTTTCTGGTACCGACGACGGGCGGAGAGGCGAAGAAGATCACGACCAATCCCGGTAGCGACTCCACGCCGATGTACTCGCCCGATGGCAAGTACATCGCCTATCGTTCGCAGTTGCGAGGCGGATACGAGAGCGACCGCTTTCGCCTGATGCTGTACGAGCGCGCCACCGGCAAGATCAGCGACATGACCCCGACCTTCGATCGCTGGGTCGACTCCATGGTGTGGTCGCCCGACTCCAAGACCATCTACTTCACCGCCGAAAACGAAGGCGGCGCGCCGATCTACGCCCTGAACATAACCGCGACGAATTCGTGGCCTCAGGAACTGGTCGGCGGTTTCAACGACAGTCCGATGCCCACGCCGGACGGCAAGACGCTGGTCTTCGATCGCATGTCGGTCGCAGCGCCGAACGAGATCTATGCGGCCCCATTGTTGTTTCCACAGTGCCGAATGGCGGTCCCGCCGAACGCCTACAGCATTCCGGGGTGTTTGCTCTCGAAGTCCCAGCCGCTCACCTCGCTGAATGAAGGGCTGCTATCGAAGGTCGAGATGCAGCCGCTGGAAAATTTCTGGTTTACCGGGGCGGCTAAGGAAAAAGTCCAAGGCTTCATGGTCAAGCCTCCGGACTTCGACGCCAACAAGAAGTATCCGGTGAAGTTCCTCATTCATGGGGGACCGCAGGGCGCGTGGGGCGACGACTGGTCGTATCGCTGGAACCCGGAGCTGTTCGCCGCCAACGGATACGTGATCGTGATGATCAACTTTCACGGCTCGACCGGCTACGGACAGAAGTTCATCGACGCCATCAACGGCAACTGGGGCGGGGCGCCGTTCCAGGATCTGATGCTCGGCCTCGACTATGCCGAGAAGAACTATCCGTTCGTGGACAAGGACCGCGAGTGCGCGCTGGGCGCAAGTTACGGCGGATACGCCATCAACTGGATAGAGGGGCACACCGCGCGCTTCAAGTGCCTGGTGTCGCACGACGGTATGTTCAACACGGAGTCGGCGTACGGCACAACCGAAGAGCTATGGTTCAACGAGTGGGAGTTCAAGGGCACACCATGGACCAACCGCGAGATGTACCGCAAATGGTCTCCGCATCTGTTCGCAACGAACTTCAAGACGCCGCTGCTGGTCGTGCACGGCCAGCTCGACTACCGGCTCGAACGTCTCCGAGGGCTTCCAGTTGTTCACCACCTTGCAACGGCTGAAGGTCCCCTCGAAGATGCTGTACTTCCCTGACGAAGGACATTGGGTGCTCAAGCCGCAGAACAGCAGGCTCTGGTACCAGACCGTCAACGGTTGGGTGGATCAGTGGACGAAGCAGGCGAATTAGCCGCTGGTATGCGACACGAGCCAGTCCTAAGTCTCGGACAACCTGCGAGTGGAATCCAATTCCGCCACGATTACGCGATGTCAACTAATGTTTGCGAAGGACCATCGTCCATCCTCCGGGATTGATCGGGATCGTGAAATCCTGTCCCACAGGTGCCTGCTGGAACTCGCGCGCATATCTTGAGAAGTCGAGGTCGACGAACGCGTTGTAGCGCCAACTCGCTACTCCAGTGCATAAAGCCGCCGCCACCAATATCGCCGCAACGGCGCGAACGGCCGCCGGACGCTGGTTGCCCAGCATCCATACGTAGGCCCACAACAATGAGACGACGGGAATCAGCCAGTATCGGCCACCGAACCCGGGAAGCAACAAGAGCGGCCACTGCGGGTCGGTGAGAGACGCTAGTGGCAGCTTTAGAGCGGCTGCAAGGATAGAGATGCTGAAAATGTTGAATAGCTTCAGCTCCAACGGAGCCGCACGAAAAACGTAAACCAGGACAAGCACTGCACCCACGAAGGCGAAGGCGCATATGAGATTGGCGGCCGCTGCGTGTACGACGAGAAACTTCAGCCCCAGGAGCGGGCTGACGATCACCTGGCCTCCGACGATGCGGACCAACAACGTCGGAGTCGCCCCCAATGGCGCATGCGCACGCACTCCAGCCGTCCGGAGGATGGTAATTGCCTGTACCGCTGCGGCACAGGACTCGATACCCAGCAATATTCCGGTCCATCGCCGGCGGCGAATCCAGAACACAAGCGCCCCGACCGGCAGCAAAAAGACCGCAAACGGTCCCGTCGCTCCGCTCAGTGAGACAGCACCGATATCAAAAATGCGCCAGGCCGTGGTCTCGGGCGGCTTCGCAACAAATACCAGAAATGCGAGCAACGCCAGGAAAAACGCTGAATTCGTAACATTGGCATGGACTTCAAATAACGTCGGAACAGCCAGCAGCAGAAAGCCCATTAGCAAGCGAACGCGCAATCCTCCCAAGTGAGCGCAACGGTGCGTCAGCAGAAACATGGGTGGGAGTGCCTGCACACCAATCGCAAGCAGGTTCATCGCCAGGGGAGCGTCCCGCAGTGGAAAAGCCAGGGCCACGGCGGCGGCCAGGCGGGGAAAGGTCTGGAAATAGCCGTTGCTGGACCTTAACAAGGCCGGGAGAACTCCGAAGTTGTAGCCATTCGCGAACCAGACGGCGCCATCCTCGGCCCAGAACTGGGCGTGAAAAACAGCATCGGGCCGCCGGCTGACGATGGCAGCTACGATCGCTAAAGTGAACAGCCAGACAAGGAGACGTGAATTCTGCCACCTCTCGAGCGGCCGGACGATAGCCTGGCGAGCGGTCGGTGCCTGAGACTCCGAGATAAGCCACCAAGGAAGCATCGCTAATCGATTCTGCGATTCGATCTCTGTGTTTCCTGAACCACCAACTTGCCAGTTTGCTCGGACCGAGGTCTTCCTGAGTGGTGTGGAGCAGCAACGTCAAATCGGCGCGATCGAATCGAAGAACGACCTGACAAACACTCAGGACGGGATTGTTCTCAAGTCCGGTCGCCTGGGCTCGCCTCCGCTCGAAGGCATCTTGGCCGATCCAAAAAGCACCGACTGGATTTGCTGCCGATAAACTTCAGGTCCATAGACCGCCCGGGCGTGATGGAAGGCGCGGCCTGCGATTTCCGCATATTGCCCGGTGTCGAGGGCATCGATCACGGCTTGCAATTGCGCCGACCACTCCCATGACCTTGCCAGGAATCCATTTTCACCGTCCTTGATCGCATTCTTCAGAGTGAATGTCCCGGAAGCCACACTGACGGTACCCACGATAGCGGACTCGAAATACTTCAACTCGGACTTGCAGTTTGTAAACATGTTGTCCTGCAACGGAATCAAGTTGATTTCGACTTCGCCAACCAGCCTCTCGAGGTTCATAAAATCTGTTAGTGGGAAGTACTCAATACGCGACTGGAACTCTTGCATGCGGCCCTTAATGTCCAGAAAACCAACCACCCGCAGAACGATCCGGCTATCCGCAGCCATCAACGCACAAATTGCACTGGCCGCCAGGTCGAAATCCTTGTTATGGCTCGGGCTCCCCGAAAAGTATCCGAGGTGAATCCTGCTATCACGTTCAAAGTTGCGTTCCGACTTGCGGGCATAGATGCTCTCGGATATTTCCAGTTGGGGGCTGTTCATAAAGTTGGGAATGATCTCCACCGGGACGTTAGCGTACGCCTTGATACGATCAGACAAATACTCGTTGGTCGTGATCGCAGCATCGCACATCCGAAGCACTGCGCCATGTCGCGCGATCTCGCTAAACCATCTGACCCACGTATCTACCGAATCGGTATTTTGGTCTAGCGTGTCGACCACGAGGTGAACGTAGTCGGGATCGAAGACAAAATCGTCAACATCAAAAAGTATTCTGACACCCAGACTCCGCGCGCGATGGATCAATTCACTGACTCGAGCGTCATAGTGGGCACGACACAGCACCAGCGTGTCAATATCCCGAAGTGCGCCATATAAGGTCTCCATCTCGGTAGCCGTGAAGTACGCGCCGGAGAACTCATTGTCACCGCTGTTTAGACATTCCAGGACATTGTAAACGCGGTATCGGAAGGTGCTGTTGTTGGGATAGACGTAGAAATATGCGACGCGATGGCGGCCAGAGTACAGTTGCGCCAATCGCTGTTCGACACTTGCGCACCACGGGTCGGTGTACGGAATCGCAGCATGGTCGATCACAAACACTTAAGATAGTCTCTGTTCTATGTAATCGAGAACCGGCTCGAAAGATGCCTTCCAGTCACGCAGAATGCCACTGTTCCGGTAATTGTGCATCCGCAGCGCGTCATTACAGGCAAGCTCGGCACCTGCCGCAATCCCATCAACGATAAGGTCGAGGTTCGCACAGATAATATTGCGGGAATAGGAATCCAGGGACTGTTTGGGGCCATAGGTATTGGTAACCGCCACCGCTCCACAGGCCACCAGATCAAGCGGCGGATAGCTGGGATGTGGAGTGTACATAAGGGCCAATCCCAGGTCGGTTTCACGCAGGAGCCTGGCATAGTCCCGCCACGCAAGATCCTGATGAATGGCCGGCTGTATACCGCCGCTGAACGTCAGGCTTTCCAGTTCCGTGCCTACCAGGTGAAAATTCCAATGTTCGTGATCCAGGATGCCGCGCTGTACTGCCCGTTCAATTGCATCGATACCTCGATAAAACAAGTTTCTCAGATTCTTGGGCCGCGCATAAAACAGAAAATTGCGACGGCCTCCGTTCTGCGCCTTATCATAATAAAAGCTGGAGAGAGGGAATGACGGCTCGAACCACTTACCGTGGCTCTTGAGATTGTCGAGACCGTTCGATACCAAGTAGTCGAACAGCAGCTTCGTATTTACAACAAAGGTGAGGGAATCCGTTGCGAGGACTTCTTCGCACAGCAGCCTCTCGTCACCGAAAGGATAAAACATCCTCTCATCTTCCTGGAGCAAATAGATGACTCGATCAGCGTTTACGGATTGCAGTACTCCCCAACTAGTCCACCAGGATGTAGTTACAAACACGTCCTGGTCGCCGATGTCTAGCGGAGAAGCATAATCAGAAAGAGGACAGAGCACAAAGTCTACTTCAACGTCGCAAGCGATACCGCTCGACTTCAGAATGTGATCGAAGTTACTCTCAATCGCCTTCTCGCGCCGGGTTACGATCCGTAGCCTCGCCCCCAGCCGCGTCGCCAATAACACGGAAAAGATCATCGCCGTTGCCACTCCACCGAACAGAGAGCCCGGATTGATGCTGTCGGTGACCATGACAATACGCCGCGGCGCGTTCGGAACGTTGTACACCCGCAAGCGTCGAAGACCGGGATTCTGACGTGAAAACATCTGCGAGGCCCGACTCGCGGTTGGCGTAAGGCGAAGCCTACCCGATTCTCTTTCCTTCAACAGGCAATGAGCAAGAGGGTTAAGTCCGTCGCGTGCTACGTCCGGGTTTTGCACCACATACTGATCCGTATCAAAATGAGGTCCAGGGTCGCGTCCCTCTGAGGCGCCCGACAGAAGGTAGTGCAACAGAGGATTAACGTCAATGGCGGCAACGTCCGGGTAAGTCCGTAGGTACCAGTCGGTATCGAAGAATGGATTGGGATCTCTTCCCTCCCGCCAGCCTGAGGTTACAAAGTGTACCAATGGATTCTGCCCGGCCATTGCCACTTCCGGGTTGTTGTCCAGATACCAGCGAGTATCGAATAAGGGATTCGGGTTCTTGCTCTCTGCTGCACCATGGCTAAGATAGTGATCGATGGGATCTATTCCGGACTCACGGACTTCGCCATATTGGCTCAGATACCATTGCGCGTCGAACAGGCCGGAAGACTCCAGTAACTCGTTTATGCTCCGGTCAACCTCCACAGGAGGGGCCTCGATAACGGGTTCTGCGAGTCTATCTGGGACCGTGTCTTTCCATAGATAGTGGGCGAGAGGGTTGAGTCCTCGGCGCACAACGTCCGGGTTTTGTGCGCAGTACTGATCCGTATCGAAGTGAGGCCCAGGATCCCGTCCCTCTGCCGCGCCCGACCGAAGGTAGTGCAGCAGAGGGTTGACCTCATTGGCGGCAACATCCGGGTACGTCCGCAGGTACCAATCGGTATCGAAGAACGGATTGGGATCTTTTCCCTCGCGCCAACCCGAGGTTACAAAGTGCACCAGCGGGTTCTGGCCGGCCGCAGCCACCTCTGGGTTGTTGGCCAGATACCAGCGAGTATCGAACAAGGGATTCGGGGACTTGTCCTCTGCCGCCCCACGGCTGAGATAGTGATCAATGGGATCCGTTCCGGACGCACGGACATCACCATATTGGTTCAGGTACCATTCCGCATCGAACAGACCCGATGACGCTAGAGAGCTGTTCGCTGATCTTGCCAGTCTACCCGATGGTCTGCCCTTCAGCAGAAAATGAGCGAGGGGATTAAGTCCTTCGCGCACAACATCTGGGTTTTGCGCTAGATAGTAATCCGTATCAAAGTCGGGCCCCGGGTTTCGCCCCTCCGAGGCGCCGGACTGGAGGTAATGCAGCACAGGGTTGATTTCTGTAGCGGCGACATCGGGGTAAGTCCGCAGGTACCAATCGGTATCGAAGAATGGGTTGGGGTCCCTTCCCTCCCGCCACCCCGAGGTTACAAAGTGTGCCAGCGGATTCTGGCCGTCCGCTGCCACATCGGGATTCTTGTCCAGGTACCAGCGAGTATCGAATAGCGGATTTGGGTTCCTGCCCTCCGAGGCGCCGGAGCGGAGGTAATGCAACAACGGATTGACCCCAGAAGCGGCAACATCGGGATACGTCTGCAGGTACCAATCGGTGTCGAAAAGTGGATCGGGGTCTCTTCCCTCCCGCCACCCGGAGGTTACAAAGTGCACCAGCGGATTCTGCCCGGCTGCCGCCACGTCAGGATTATTGTCCAGGTACCAGCGAGTAGCGAACAAAGGATTCGGATTCCTGCTCTCGGCGGCTCCGTGGCTAAGATAGTGTTTAACAAAATTTATTTCCGACTCACGAACGTCACCATACTGATTGAAATACCATTGCACATCGAACAGGCCGGACGAAACAAGTAACTCGCTCACGGCGTTTGCTTCTCCAGGTCGCCGGCGGAGCGACGCTCGCGCTCGTCTCAGAAGTTCGCCGACTTTTCTCGCAGGCTTCGTGATCCGCCAGCTGCCGGAGTTCAGGAGTGCGGCTAGCTCGGCATCGGATCTGGACAATGCTCCCCGGGTTCTCTCAATTTCAGCTTGCAGAACGCTCCGGCTTTTCCCGAGTTCAAGCTTTAAATCAGCGACGTCGCGCTGCGCCTGTTGCCGGAGCTGCCTGTGCTGCCGGTTTTCCTCCTCGACCGATCCAAGCGTCGTGACAGTTTGTTGAAGTTGCGCAACGCACTGAGCTTTCTCATTTTCGAGTTCCCTGTTCGTCTGTCGCAACTCGCGGTTCGCGCTCTCCAGTTCTTGCTTCGCTTTTTCCCATCGACTATTCGTCTCGTGCAATCCGCGGTTGGCGCTTTCAATCTCTTCCTTCTGCGCTTGCAATGCAGAAGCCATTGCAGCGTGGTCGCGTTCCAGCTTGACCGTGTCCCCGAGTCGAGCATAGAAATCGCGCATGAGCGCAGCTCGTTTCGGATCTTGATTCAGACTGAACAACTCACGGATGTCGGCCGGGAGGTCCCGGCCAACACCAACAACGCCTAATCCGTGACCATGCTGGAATTCAAAAGTAGGGAATTCCGCGCTCAATTCTTGCCAAAACCGGTGAACTCCAAAGCTGTGGGAATAAACGAAGGTGTCGTGCACCAAAACGACGGAGCGATCCGAAAGCTTGGGTCTCCAGGTAGCAAAGTCGTGCTTGACATCCTCGTAGAAATGGCTGCCGTCAATGTGAAGCAGATCGATAGAGCCGGGTTCGAACCGGTGAACGGCTTCGTCGAAGCTGCACTGGACCAGTTCGGAAAAATCCTCGTACATGGTTTCGTTGTGCTGACGCAACGCCTGCAAAACCGAGTCATCATAGAACCCAGAATGTTCGTCGCCTTTCCAGGTGTCGACGGCAAAGCAGGCGCACTTCACACCCAGTGTCTTGATCGCCTGCAGAAAGACCAGGTACGAGAAGCCGTAGTGAGTTCCGAGCTCAACGAAAAGACGCGGGCGAAGCGCATCGACGATCCAGAAGCCGAAAGGAGCGTGTTCAAGCCACGCCGAAGGGACTATCGTCTTCGGTCGCCAAAACGATACGTTCGAGTAGAGCAAGTTAAGGTTCGACCTCTTGGTTTGTCTGGTGCCTCAAGCCGGGCCTGGACGGCGCGCATTCGCAGGACTGTTGCTGACACAACCTCCGGCCATAGCGGGTTCGACTAACCGCTGACGGATTCGACGAAAGCCCACCGTAGTAACGTAAACGGCGGGCGGATTGCAGACTCTCAACCGGGCCACAATCGTCAGAAGCGGCATACCGGATGGCTCGCAGCGTCCCGGCGAAAGGCTAAGCTTTACCCTCGCCCGCAGGCTTTTCCTAAGGATTAAGGATATCACCCGAGGCAACTGGCGGCTAAGGCGGTGTTCCTCGACGCCGGGCACCAATGAGAACCGGATTCCGGCCCTGTGGGTTGTTCTCGCGACGGCCTTTGATCACTCCTTCATGAACAGTTGGAAAAACGGTATCGAGCTTTAACATTTGTGGCGGAAGCTGGATAATGATGCCGACAAGTACTCCGGACAGAGGCAACGATCGAGCGCATGGACGAAGAGAAACGGGAAAAGGTTTTGGGCGGACTGGATGTCTCCCGATCGGTCGGGGTTGAGATCGGCGCTCTCGATAAGCCGTTTGTTCGTAAGCAGGACGGCGAGATCATTTACGTTGATCACGCCGACCGCGATGCCTTGGCCGAGAAATACCGGAATGAGCCTCATGTACAAGCGGACAACATCGTCCCGGTCGATTCGATCTGGGGTGAAAACACTCTTCTCGATGCAGTCGGCCATCGCAAAGTGGACTACGTCGTTGCCTCTCACGTCATTGAACACGTTCCCGACTTGATCACTTGGCTCAGTGAACTGCGCAGCATCCTGAAAGACACCGGAGAGGTTCGCCTGGTGGTCCCTGACCGGCGCTTCACTTTCGATTTTCTGCGAGAGGAAAGCCGGCTGTCGGACGTTTTGGATAGCTATTTGCGGCGTGCTCGAGCGCCGCTGCTTCATTTGGTATTGGATTTTCGCCTGAACGCGGCCACGGTGGACTGCGCTGCAGCCTGGGAGGGAAGAATCGAGCCTGCCAAGCTTCAGAAGTTCCACACCTTCGACGTAGCCATGGAGTTTGCTCGGGACGTCTTGAACAATCACACGTACCACGATGTGCACTGCTGGGTCTTTACACCGAAATCGTTCGCGCGTCTGTTTGGTCGATTGGCTGAATTGGGGCTGGTCGATTTCGCTTGCGAGCGCTTTCTCGACACGGAGAAGTACACGTTCGAGTTCTTCGTTTCCCTTCGTCCCTGTAGCGACCGCGCCTGCATCGCTGAGAGCTGGAAGCGCATGGCCAACGAGGCCAAGGATGCGCCCGATTCCGAAGCGGAGCTACGAAGACAAACACTGCTGGTCATCGAAGAGCAGGCGGACTTGATCGAACGGCTGGAGGCAGAACTGGCTCAATCTCGTGCAAATTCTTGAGATGACGCGGACCAGTTCAATTCTTCCACTCGCCGAGGCAGTATTTGACGGCCTGATGCAGAGTGCCATTACCCATTGCCGTCCTGGGAGAGATGATGGCCGGGCGGTCGGCTTGCACGCTGCGCCGCTGGGACATTAGCTGTTCCGATAGCAGAACGACTGCTGTGGCGCGATTTGCTTGGAGGCTCTGCAGACTTTGAATCTATTGGGGCAACAAAGCAATCCAATAAGCAGTACTTATGGCAGGAAATTCTCGAACAACTTTTGCGAAACGGCAGAAAGAACGGGCCCGCCAGGAAAAACGAATGGAAAAAGCGCAGCGTAAAGCTCAGCGCAAGCAACCTGCTGACTCCGATTCCGTAGCGGTGGCCACCCAACCCGTCGCCGATCTGGTGGTCACGCACGACGAAGAAGGCCAGCCACAGGGATTCGACTTCCACGATTTCGGCAAATAACGCGGTGAAACAAGCAGTTACGTTGGTGCGCGGGAGACATTCGTCGGCGCACTGTGATACAGTACTAAGTAGACGCTATTGGCTACGGCCGCTTGTAAGCGACATCCGATCTGTAGTTGATCCGATTTCCCGCCTTTCCTGCATCCGTCTCATCTTCAGCGCCGAATCAATTAGAGCGGCTTCAGTTGTATCTTCGCGACACGCATCTCGTATGCACTTCGCGAGACGCCCCTCCAGAAAGAAAAAATAGTTTTGACACAATTCACAGACATGCCCCTGTCTGCTGGGCTCCAGCAGAAGCTGGCACAATTCCATTTCACGACCCCGACGCCGGTCCAGGCGTCCGCGATTCCTCCCGCACTGGAAGGGAAAGATGTGCTTGCCACGGCCCAAACCGGCACCGGCAAGACACTGGCTTTCCTGATTCCGATAATCGAACATCTCACCGCCCTGGCGTCGCAACGCCAGATCGCAGCCTTGATTCTGGTGCCCACGCGCGAACTGGCGATGCAGGTCCACGAGCAGTATGAAAAACTGCGGGAGCGCAAAGCCACTCCCGCCGCACTGGTCATTGGCGGCATGAGCGAGCAGCGCCAGATTCAGGCAGTACGCAAAGGCGCCAACGTAGTCGTCGCCACCCCCGGAAGGCTGGAAGACTACCTCCGCCGCAAGCTGGTCGATCTGAGCAAGGTGAAGATACTCGTTCTCGACGAATCCGACCGCATGTTGGACATGGGCTTTCTGCCGGCCATTCGCCGCATTGTTGCGGCCCTGCCACGTGAGCGCCAGACCATGTGTTTCTCGGCGACCCTGGAGGCTTCGGTTGCCCGGCTGGTGAACGACTACATGAAAAGCCCCGTGCGGGTGGCCCTGGGTTCCACCTCCAAGCCGGCTGACACCGTCGAGCTGCAAGCTTTCGAGGTGCCGCAGGCGGAGAAGTCCGCATTGCTGCAGCAGCTTCTCTACGCCGAGAAGGGACAGACCCTGATCTTCGCCCGCACCAAGCACGGGACTGAGCGTCTGGCGAAGAACCTGATGCGCGACGGGTTCTCCGCCGCCATGATCCACGGCGATCGTACGCAATCGCAGCGCACCGGCGCGCTCAGCGGCTTTGAGGACGGTAAGTTCCAGGTGCTGGTGGCCACGGACGTAGCGTCGCGCGGCATCCACGTCAACAACGTTGCCCATGTCATTAACTATGACCTGCCGCAGATTCCCGAGGACTTCATTCACCGGGTTGGCCGGACCGGGCGCATGGGTTCAGCGGGCCTTGCTTCCACACTGGTATCCGGTGCGGAGATTGGCGAGTTGCGTTCGATCGAACGAGCGCTAAAGCTGAAGATCGTGCGCAAGCTATTCAAAGGCGGAGGACGAATCGCCTCGCGGACAGTAGAGAACACTCTGCAAACGCGCACTCTGTCCCGCATGGCTGGAGAAGTATTCTCCTAAACAACTTCGTCGATATCTCCTAAGCGTATAATGGACTCATCTCGCACCTCGAGATGGGTCCTTACGGCCTTCCCACCCTGTCGGAAGAAGGCACAATCTTCAGCTCTCCTCACCCGTGCTCTCCCCAGAGTTCCAGCGAGAGTCTTTCTCGGAACGGCAGCGGAAGCCGGCTGCTCTTCGCGCGAGGTCAGTGAACATGAATGTGAAAGAGCAACGGCGTGCAGGGAAAATAACCGCCGACAACATAAGCATTCTGGTAATGGACGGCAATTCCGAGCGACTTGCACTGCGCAAGAAAATCATGGCAACCCACGGAGTTGAGGTCATCGGAGCGAGCGATCTGACGGAAGCCAGCTCCGTCTGGCATCGCGACCGTTATGACATGGTGCTGATGGACATCCGCAGGGATCACCGCGGCTGTCTGGCCTGGCGCGATGAAATCAAGAAAGAGAGTCCCCGCCAGATCGTGGCCTTCCTGGTGGGCAGACCGCGATACGTCGACCTCGAGCCTTTGTCCGATTCTTACGTCGCCGAGGGGCATGGCATGAAGTGGGGGGATTCGCTTCGCCAGGCGGTAAGGGAAAGTTGCGAGTCGCTGCCGCAACGCTACAGCTTCGCCGAAGCGGGCTGGCGCATCGCAGCCGCAAGAAAATTGGATGGCAGGTCCTCCTCGGCAAGAGGTCCGGTTATGGACACTCCGGCGGCCAACCCGCTCGACCCGGCGGCCCCGCCCTACGAACCTGTTTCCGTCGCGGGCGACACTGCGTTTGAAGCGTTGTTCGCGCCCTGCGACTGATTCGCAGATACCATGCGGCTTCGGGGAGTATCCGAACCGCCAATGATCTTTCCCAAAGCAGAACGGAGAATCCATGACAGGCGCGATACCAGCCAAACCCACCGGACCGCAACAGCTTGACGAAATTCTGACCAGCGCCGTGGTACTCAACTGGGACGCACTCACCCAGGCTTCGACCCCCGGCCGCGTCAAGGTCGAATATCACATCGGACTGGACGGCTCCATCGAATACTTAAAGATGTGGGGTTCCGCGCGGGAGTATTGGAGCCTGATCTGCGACTACTCGGCGCATCTTGGCTGGTCCGACGGCCCACGCTTCTCCAATGGCTATCACTCCCGGTCTCTGGCCCGCCTGTTGCAATCCATAATCATGAACCAGGACCTGTTCTGGCACGGCGGTAAGCCCAACACCAACGGAATGCTTGACATCGGGCCTCCCACGCTGCAAGAAACCGAGGGCGCCAGACTGCACGTAAGCCAGAACTTTCAGCCGCCCGTCGCCACCCGCAGTAGCGCGCAGATTCGCGCGGCCATCCAGCTTTCGCCCATGGAATGATGGCGCCCGTGTACTGCTGAGCCACCTTGCGGCAGCGCCTCTCCGCATATTGCTCACATCAAGTCTTACACTGATAGACATGTTGCGATCACACAAACAGGCAATGGCAGACATCAAGTCCGCTCAACAGCGCGTCGCCAAGGCGACCCAGGAGCGCGACAAACTGAAAGAGAAGTTGAAGAAGGCACAGGCGCGGCTGGCGGCGGAGAAGGAACGCCTCAGAAAGAGCGAGGAGAAGCTCGAAAGCTAGCTCTCGACGAGTGTTCGCGCGACCTCAACCAGGCTGACGAGGCCGCGGCTTGCAGCGCCCGCTCTCACGTCCTGGCGCAACAGGAATCGAGCGAACGCAAGCAAGCGGCGTACGCCCCTCTACCCGCTAATACCCCGACTAGCTGGCCGCCTTCTCCGCCGTGTTCTGGTCGGCCCGGAAGCGCAACAGGGCGGCAATCCGGCCTACGCGATCGAACTCTTCGTCGTCCCCGATGTACACAATTTCGATGCCGTTACGAATGGAATGTCCAACGATCGCGTCGCCGATATCTTCCAGTTGCGTATTCTCCTTGCCGCAGACCACGCAGGCGAGTGCGGAGTGCATGTCCATATGGCCGCAGTTGAAGCACTTCACTCCGGGCGCCAGAAAGTTCGAACCCAGAAGCAGCGTCTGTACCTCGCCGATCTCCAGCGAGCGTAACACGCGGCGCAGTCCGATCACGCCGCGGCCGTTGCGATGGGCCTCGCCGACGACCTCGCGGATGAGACCCCGCTTTATGCCCGCACTGTATTCGGCAACCTGCTGCAGGGCCATTTGCTTCACCTGTTCGGGCGTGGCGGCCTTGGGGTCAATGCGAAAGTGTCCCACCAGGCGCTGGCGGGCATTCGAATGCAGCTGGGGATGGATCTCCGGCCACACATCGTCGTGGCAGCCTATCACCAGCAGGTCACACCCGCCGTTCTCCAACGATCCTTCGACATAATCGGCCAACACTCTGAAGTGCTGCATGGCCTCATTGGTCTGCCGCCGTTCGACATGACCGCCATCGTAGCCGCCCCAGCCGTCGCTCTTACCACGACGCGTAAGCTCGTTGATGAAATCGAGTTTTTCCGTAACCTCTTTGTCCGAGATCTCGAAAACCCTTGCCTTGGCGCGGTCGGCCAGCAGCACGCACACCCGGTGCACCTCATCGACCACCGCAGCCAGCGGTTTCAGGTGGAAGCGCTGGTTCAGCAGGAGGTTGGTCTTGGGCAACTTCGCGGGAACATCGAACTCGCGCCAGAACCCCAGCTTACTGCAGGCGAATATTGCCTTGCCCTTGCCGCCATTACCGTGCAGCGCCTCCACCATGCCGTTGATACGGTCCAGGTCGGCGCGCGCGCAGCCGTTCCTTCCCTTGCTCTCCGCTTCACGCAGGGCATTGCGTACCAGGTCTTTCATCAGGATGGTGTCTTCGCGATGCGACTTGTTCAACGGCGTCGCAGGCTGATAGTAAAACGTAACAGCGCAAGCTTCCGGCGAGTGAAAATTGGCCAGCTCACGGATGTCATCACGTGTGATCATTGCGCCCTCCTCATTTGGTTTGACATTCATTAGACGCATGCAACTGCGGCTCGCTCAGGTGCTCTGGGAATACTCCACCAGCTTGTCCGTCAGAGGGTCTTTGACAGGCAAGGCGCGTTGCAGGTGTTCGCGGGCACGTTGAATCAACACCCGCACCTCGTCCATGCTGTGGTTCGTCATATCGGCAATCTCTTCCCGAGTGAAGCCTTCGATGGTGTACAGGATAAAAGCTTCGCGCTCATCGTGACCGGCGCCGCGCAAAGTGGTTTCGACCAGGCTGATCAGCTCCCGCCGTGCAGCCAGGTCCTCAGGAGTGTCGCCCATCGTGTCAGGCACAAGGTTGGCTTCGGTGATGCGCCGCTCGCCCAGGTACTCAGTACTGAGCCTGCGAATAGCTTGTTTCGCCAGCCGGTAGAGCCAGGGCTCCAGCTTCATGCGCTCCGGCTTGTCCTGCTGTTCGCTGAGAGCGTCGGCGATCGCCTCGCTGACCACATCATCCACCGTAAGCTGGCCGGGAGAAATCTGTCCTTCGCTTTCGCGATGCTCCAGCTCGCGTTGGATGAGACGCTTCAGCCGCGGCAGATTCACGTCGATGTATCGTGAAACGTCGCCGGCGGACACGGCCTCGGGCTTTACCACGGCCAGCGTTTGATCGAAGGGCACGGTCTCCGGCACGGCGCGATCCGGACCACGACGGCGCGCCCACCTGTGGTGGCTGCGCAGCAGCTCCTTGTGCTTCTTAAGCTGCTCGGTCATGTCATCGAACGCGGCCTTGACCGCATTGGTTACCGTCGAGGCGTTTTTCCGCGCGGCCATCTGGCCCGACGGCAAGCGCAGGTTCAGCGACACAATCACGCCCGCATGGGAATTCTCCTCAACACTGCCTTTCAGATGCACGAGTTCCGACCGAAATACTTGAAGGTACCGGCCCAGCTTTTCCACCTGTTGGTTGATTAGTTTTTCGAGGTCGGAGGTTTTGGAAATCTTGTAGCTGATGTGAACATTCATCAAAGGCCCCTCCGGACGGGACACCCCATCCGCAGCTACATTCCTTTACAATAATTTTACTCCTCTTCCTATTCCTAAAGAAGCCAATAGCAAACGATGAGTTGTCCGTGCGGGAATAGATCTCCGGATTATCTGGCACGTTAGTGACTGGCTTGCACGTTGAATCTATGCAACCAGAAACGCGTACGGCACGTTGCATCGCTGTAGTAATCCTATCTCTCTGGAATGCGGACCTTCACATCCGGACGCTTGTCCACATGGATGGTCTCGACAAACCGCACCTTTCCCTTGTTCAGCTTCATCACCAGGGACGTGGTGCGCACACCATCGCCGAAGAAACGCACTCCCTTCAGCAGGGCCCCGTCGGTAACTCCGGTGGCGGCAAAAATAATGTTCTTGCCCGGCGCCAGGTCGTCTGCGGTATAAACCCGCTTAGGGTCGTTGATGCCCATGTCCTTCATGCGTTCGCCCTGCTCTGCGGTGTATCCGACCAGGCGGCCCACCATATAGCCATTGAGGCAGCGGACGGCGGAAGCCGTAAGCACGCCCTCCGGCGCTCCACCCGTACCCATCACAGCATGAACACCCGAGCCCAGCATGGCCGCAGCGACACCGGGAGAGAGGTCGCCATCGGTAATCAGCCGGATACGTGCGCCCGCTTTGCGAATGTCGTTGATCAGCTTCTCGTGGCGCGGACGATCCAGAATGATGATGACCAGATCTTCGATCCGGCGGCCCAGGACCTTCGCAATGACCGCCAGGTTGTGGGCAACGGGAGCGTCGAGTTCGATCAAGCCCTTACACGATGGCCCGACCACGATCTTCTCCATGTAGCAATCGGGCGCGTGCAGCAGCCCGCCTTTTTCCGAGGCGGCCAGCACCGTAATAGCGCCCGGGGAGCCAGTGGCGCAGAGGTTAGTCCCCTCCAGAGGATCAACCGCAATGTCCACCTGGGGATAGCTCCCGCCATCCCGCTTGCCCACCTTCTCTCCGATGTAAAGCATCGGGGCCTCGTCGCGTTCCCCTTCGCCGATGACGATGGTTCCATCCATCGGTACGGAATCCATGACCGTCCGCATGGCCTCCGTGGCGGCGTGGTCGGCGTGCTTGCGATCGCCCTGTCCCATGGTCTTGGCGGACGCAATGGCCGCGTCTTCGACGACCCTCAGGAACTCCAGGGCGAGATCGGTTTCCAGGTTGTCGGAAACATCGTGGATGATTGGTTCGGCTTGAACTCTAGTTGCCATGTGGCCTCCGAGGGCGCGGCCTGCGATACAAACTATGAGCTACGAGTGCGGATTGCGCAAGCCGGTCGCCGTAACTGCATTATGCGTGCAGGAGAGGCCAACGCGCGGGGCGCAGCCTCCCAGCACAAACGCAAAGGATACACCTCTGGCGGAAAGTGTGGGGGCCTTTCGTTGTTCGTCATGTGGCGACATCCCTCCCCCTCGCATTCCTGGAATCAGTGACTTAAGACATGAAGTCTTTGCAAGGAACACATTCCTAATGACTTATACGTACTTGATAGAGCCACAAGGACTTACGGCTTCGTGCATTGATGACAAAAGGGTGCAAGATGCAGGCTGCCTAGCCGCTACTTTGAGCCCTCCGCAGCTCGATTTTCCAAAGAACTCGACTCGCAGCGACTACCTTTATCCATGCCGCTGGGCCCGGAGACACTAAGCCTCTAGCCACGAACGTAGCGTGAGGCGCAGCAAAAGTCAGTGAAGCCGGTCACGGGCGTTGGTGATGCGTTACCGCAGCAGATTGTGGACACCGTTCAAGCTGCCCGCGACATCGGGCCACTTTGCATGTTGTGGTGCATCCCGGGCTTCGCGAAGAACCAATGGGAGCATGTGTTCAGGCTGCTGGCAAAGTGAATACCCTTGGCGTTTGCCACTGCCAGATTCATATCGCATAAGCTAATGGACAGCGGCGCTCTGAAGTTGTACTGTTAAACAGTTGAACTCGAATGGAGCGCGCATCATGGATATCGTCGCCGTAAAAACCAAGTTTCAGATCGTGATTCCGCAGCACATCCGCGAGCAACTTCCGGTCGAGATCGGGGACCTCCTCGAAGCAAGCGTGGAGGACGGCAAAATCACATTCACGCCCAAGAGCCTTGTCGACCGGCATCTGGCGGAAGGTCTCGAGGACGCAAAACGCGGCAGAACGCACGGCCCTTACGCCAACGCCAGGGATGCGATTAGAGCGCTGGAGACGCGTGCTAAACGCTATACGAAGAAGCGCGGCCGATGAAGCTGCGTTTTACGGACAGAGCGGACAAGGACTATGCGGCCTTGCCGGTGGCAGTCCGCAAAGCGTTCGCTAAACAACTGCGCTTCCTGCTGGCTAATCTTCGACACCCGTCCCTGCACGCAAAAAAGTACAGCGAGGGCATGGATGTGTGGCAGGGGCGGGTAACCAGAGGCTGGCGGTTTTACTTCAAAATCGAGCGGGACGAATATGTCATCCTCTCCATTATTCCGCACCCGAAGTAATACTACGGACTGTTATGTTTTACTACTCGGCAATCCCTGATGCCGGCCCATGTCCTTCTGCAAGAATTTCAGTTACGGCGTGATCTCCCAGACGACGCCAAGCCCCTGTGAGCCGCCAGCGCGGGTGGTACCGTAGAGAATACCGTTCCCGTCAAAGATCACGTTACTGATCGGAATACCTCCGTCTTGGCCGCCAGTAAAGTCGTGGAGTGAAGTGTACGTCCAACCCGCGGCTGAGGGTGTCAGCTTGAAAACGCTGCCGTAGCCATACGCACCATCGCAATACGTCGTGCCGTAAAGATTGCCTGCCTCGTCCATGGTGAGAGCGGCCCAGGGCCCACAATCGGAGTTTCCCGTAAAGTTGTAAAGCACGTTGTACGTCCAACCGTTGCTCGAAGGCGTTAGTTCGAAAATCGTGCCGCCGCCGCCTAGGCCACCAACAAGGGTGGAAGCGTACAGATTGCCCGAAGCGTCAAATATCGGCGCGCCGTAGGGAAAATACCCATCATTTCTGCATTGGAACGTGTAAAGAATCTTCTCTGTCCAGCCGCTGCCGGCTGAGTATGTTAACTGGAAAACAACGCCGCAGTTATTTGTACCGCCCCAGGCGGCTGTGCCGTAAAGGTTGCCGGCGCTGTCGAGGACAACCCCTCCGTAGGGTAGTGCTCCGTCACTGCCTGAGAAGTAGTGAAGAACGTTTTCCGTCCAGCCGCTACCTGAGGGCGTGAGCTCGTAGACAGTACCAT
Source organism: uncultured Acidobacteriaceae bacterium (assembly GCA_963791975.1). Lineage (GTDB taxonomy): Bacteria > Acidobacteriota > Terriglobia > Terriglobales > Acidobacteriaceae > Bog-257. The sequence continues at coordinate 1,669,991 of CAWBUJ010000003.1, forward strand.
AGCCAGTCCCCCCGGAGTACGTGGTGCCGTAGATGTTACCGGCCTGGTCGAAAAGGAGGTCACCGTAGAGAGGATGCGCTCCGTCAGCACCTCCCGTGAACTGATATAGCACGGTCTCCTTCCACGAGCAGAGTACGGTTGTGCACGCTCTGGGTGAGGGGCCCAGATTGAAAACCGTGCCGTCGCCATGTGCTCCACCCTCATCCGTCGTGCCGTAGAGAAGCCCTTCGGGGCCGAAGACTACCCGGGCTTTCGCATGAGCCCCGTCGGCACCATCAAAGCTAAAGAGGGGGTCAAAGACCCAGCCGGCTCCCGAGCGCTTCAGCCGATAGACTGTGCCAGCACCCATGCCGCCGGCATAGGTCGTGCCGTAGAGAGTGCCTGCCCCACTCATAGTCACGCCAGCGGTGGGATTTGCTCCGTCCTGTCCACCGCTGAAGTTGTGAATGACGTTGAAGGTCTGGGCCTGCGCCGATTGCGTCAACACCATCATCAGCGCAAGGGTAAGTGCCATCGCCGGCGCATTCGTCGCCGCGCGCGAGATGATGCGGAAGAATGAATCCTGTAATTGCGGTTTACTGTGCATGGGATTCGCCTCCCCCTCCATGCGGTTCAGAAGGAATCGTGAAGGGCGCAGAATTTCCGTTACGGCGTGATCTGCCAGACGACGCCGTTGGTGCGATAGGGCCCTGCTTGGGCCGCCGTGCCGTAGAAATTGCCTTTGCTATCGAAGGTCACATTCCCGAACGGATTGATTCCACCATCGCCGTTAAAGCTGTGTAACAGGGTGTACTGCCAATCGTCGCCTGAGTTGGTCAGCTTGAACACTGAGCCCCCTCCCGTCGCCCCACCGCCAAAAGTTGTTCCGTAGAGATTCCCAGGCTTCATCCATGACCAGGCTCCCTATCGGCCCGGGACCCGCGCCGGCGAAGCTATGAATCACGGAATAGAGCCAGTTGCCGTTTGAGGCCGTAAGCTTAAAAACCGTCCCGCCCTTTCCCAGGCCCCACGCTGAAGTAGTGCCATAAAGATTCCCCGACTTGTCAAAGATCAATCCGCCGGCAGGCTCTGCTCCGTCGCTTCCGTTCTGGAAGCTGTACAGCACAGTCTCCGTCCATCCCGATTCTGAAGGAGTCAGTCGGAACACCGTCCCGTAGCCGTAAGCTCCGCCTGCAAATGTCGTTCCGTAGAGGCTCCCGGTTTTGTCCAGGATCACACCGGCCCAGGGGTATCCCCCATCGCTGCCGTTCGTGAAGTCGTAAAGAGTCTTTTCTGTCCAGCCGCCATTCAACGGCGTCAGTTGATAAACGGCGGTGTCCGTCGTGCCGTAGATATTGCCTGCATGGTCGAACACCAGATCGCCAAGAAGACTACCGACGTACTCGTTAAAGTCATAGAGCACAGATTGGGCCCAGGCGCAGTACGCGGTCCTGCAAGCGGTGGGTGGAGGGCTCAGTTTGAAAACCGTGGCGCCACTGCCGGATGCATATCCCGTTGTGGTGCCATAGAGACTGCCATCGGGTCCGAAAACAACTCGTGCATCAGGCGTAGAGCCGTCGCTGCCTCCCTGGAAGCTATATATCGGATTCATAATCCAGCCGGAGCCGTTGTTGGTTAGCTCGAATACCAAACCGCAGCCGCCACCGCAATTTAGCGAGCCTCCTGCACTGGCCGTTCCATAGAGGTTTCCCGCCTTATCCATGGTCAAGCCAGCGTATGAATTGGCTCCGTCCTGTCCGCCGGTGAATGGGTGAATCATCTTGTAGTTCTGTTGGGTTTGGGCCTGCCCTGCTTGGGTCCAAACCACCATCAGCCCAACCATGGCTGCCATCGTCAGCCCAGCCGCTGCCACGAGCGAGATGGTGCGTGAAAATGATTTCTGGAATCGCCGTTTGTTGTGCATGGCATTTGCCTCCTCTCCATGCAGTCGAAATGAAATAGACCAAAGGGACGGGCGCACTCGGACGGCCTGGGAGGAGGAAGATCGAGGGTCTTGTTTCTCACACTCGACAGGGGTGGGTGGGAAAAAGGCCGGGACATCTTTCTCCGCGACACCGCAGGAAGTTTGCCATTTGCGGCGATGGCCTGTCAGTGACCTGTGCCACATGCCAAAGTGACCGGGCGGGCTGCCAGCGTCCGAGGGCGTTGATGGAAAGCTGATTGAACGCGGGCGGCGACCATGCGGGGTATCCTCTGCTATCCCCTAACCACTACCCACCATCCACTGTCTAATTTAGAACGCGGCGTGCCCGGTGATGTGCTCGCCGATAATCAGCGCGTGGATGTCGTGCGTGCCCTTCGTAGGTCTTCACCGACTCCAGGTTGGCCATGTGGCGGAAGATGGGATACTCGTCGGCGATGCCGTTCGCGCCCAGGATGTCGCGGGCCATGCGCGCGCACTCCAGCGCCATCCACACGTTGTTGCGCTTGGCCATGGAGATGTGCCACGGCTTCACCTTGCCCGCGTCTTTTAATCTGCCCACTTGCAGTGCCAGAAGCTGCGCCTTGGTGATCTCGCTGATCATCCACACCAGCTTCTCCTGCACCAGTTGGTGCGCGGCGATGGGCTGATCGTGAAACTGCTTGCGGAACTGCGCGTACTGCAGCGCGCAGTCATAGCAGGCCATGGCCGCGCCGATCGCTCCCCACGCAATGCCGTAGCGCGCCTGGTTCAGGCAGCTCAGCGGCGACTTCAGCCCGCCCGACTCAGGCAGCAGGTTCTCCGCAGGAATATGGACATCCTGCAAGGAGAGGCTTGAAGTCACCGACGCCCGCAGCGACCACTTGCCGTGCACGTCCGCAGCCTTGAAGCCCGGCCGGTCGGTCTCGACGATGAAGCCGCGAATGCGACTGTCCTCGTCCTCCACTTTCGCCCAGATGATGGCGATATCGGCGATGGAGCCGGAGGTGATCCACATCTTCTCGCCGCTGAGCACGTAGCCGTCGCCGTCCTTGCGCGCTCGCGTGCGCATCGCGCCGGGATCGGAGCCGGCGTCCGGCTCGGTCAGCCCAAAGCAGCCGAGAACTTCGCCCAGCGCCATCTTGGGCAGATACTTCTGCTTCTGTTCCTCGCTGCCGAAGGCGTAGATGGGATACATGCACAGCGCCGACTGCACGCTGACGAACGAGCGCACACCGCTATCGCCGCGCTCCAGCTCCTGCGTCATCAGGCCATACTCCACCGCCGACATGCCGGCGCAGCCATAGCCCTTGAGGCTGGCGCCGTAAAAACCCAGCTCGCCCATGGGCTTGATCAGCTCTTTCGGAAAGCGCCCCTCGCGGTTGCACAGCTCGATGATGGGGATGAGGTTGTCTTCGATGAACTGGCGGGTATTGTCGCGGACCAGCCGCTCGTCGTCGCTGAGCAGCGTGTCGAGTTCGATGAAATCCACGCCCTTGAACTTAATGGCCATGCACTCTCTCGCTTGTGGAAGATTTGCAGGTGGGACGAATCTTTGAAGGTATCAGGCGGCAAAGAGCGGGGTCAAACCGCGGCCCGATCACCCGGCCCGAGCTCGAGCTTGGTCCGGTTCCTCTGGGGAAAGCGCACAAATTCGGGATCGAGAAAGTCCAGCAACTCAACCAGGGCATGTTGCAACGCAACCAGCCGCGGCAGAGCTTGCTGGAGGTTCGCACCCAACGCGCTGACGTCCGCTTCCACGGCATGCAGCAGAGGGTCCTGGCTTTTGTCGAAGAAGTCCAGGAAGCCGGCATATCCCAGACATTCCGTTCCACTGGCTTCCTTCAGCAGGATGCGTTCGCCGATAGCGCGCTGCTCGCCGGCAAAGACGCGAAATAAGGGGTGGTAGTTGCTGGTCTGCCAGATGGAATAGATACTGTCCTGCAGCGCTGAAAGCTGACGCGTCTTCTCATCTGCGCCCAGGTCGATAAACTGGATCTCGCGGCGCACCAGCTCGGTCCAGGCAAAATATTGCGCGATGACAAACAGCGTGTTCTTGATGGCGTAGGAGCGCGTTCGTTCATCACCGTTCTTCAGATAGGCGTTGAGAAAGTCGCTCTTGATGATGTTGTAAATCCGGCTTTGCAGATCATACGCCGCGCGTCCCAGAGGCTCGCGAAACCGGCGCGCGGTGCGCTCGATCTCGGCCCGCCGGTCCGCTTCCGCCTTCTGCATCGCGAGATCGGCGTCCATCCGCTTGATTCGCAGTTGGGTCCAGGTTGCGACAATCGCGCCGGCAAGAGTACCTGCGACGGCGAGCACGGGGGCAAAGATCGTCGGATTCAGCGTCATAGGCACCCTTCAGACGCGCATCCCTGCGGCACATTCTGGGAAGTGGCATCGAATATCCGCCATGCGACACGGCTTGTCAATCCCGAATCCCGGCCTCCGCGCGGCTGTGCCGGGGCCAGAAATTTTTAGTGATGGCATTCCCAATCGATCGTCCCCGCCGCCTGCGCCGCACGGATGCGCCGCGCTCGTTCGTCCGCCGCGTGCCCCATCCCCCGACAGCAGCCTTTAGCCTAGCGTGGGTCACCCGGCCGGCACGGTAAACGGATTCACGACGCGGACGGATCCGTAGGTTTGGCCGCTCGACAAATCTTCCGAATACAGAACGGCTGCGGCAGCACGTTCTGCCGCCTGAAGGATGAGAGCGTCCCAGAAAGAAATCTGATAGCGGGATTCGAGGTCGAGGGCCCGTAGCACGGATACGGGAGTGTTAACCACAACCTCCCAGCTCAAGAACGTTTCTATGACCTTCCTGGTCTCGTCTGTGGAAAGTGGGATCGCCGCTCTGCGGCGGAGAACAACACAGAACTCCTGCAACACCTGCGTGCTCAGCACACCAGTACCCAATCCCCAAAGCTGCGCCATAAGTGCTTGCGCGGTGTTGTGCTTCCATCCGGCAGAGCTGTCATGCGCGTAGACCAGCACGTTGGTATCAACGAAGCACTTATCGCTCATGCAATTCGTCGCGCGAAGCAGGCGGTTTGTAACGCAAATCGAAGCCCTTTCGCATCACGGCTAGGGCCCTCCGCTTGGCCTTCTCGTAGCCTCTTCGCTCCCTCACGATTTTCTCGAGTTGTGCAGCCAATAAGGCGCTGATCGAGCTGCCCTGTTCGGCAGCCATAATCCTGGCTTCCCGCAGCAGGCCGGCATCAAGCTTCAACGTGACATTGGTTTTCTTATGGGTCTTGTCCATTGCGTGCAGCACCATTCTACGTGCTGCACGAGGAAGAGGCAAGACTGGCAAATCCGCGTCCTTGACTTCAGGTTTCTGGCTTTTTGCCCGCCCCGCGGACCCCTTTCCCTTTGTGCCGGTGCTAGAATTTTTAGTTATGGCATTCCCAATCGATCGTCCCCGCCGCCTGCGCCGCACGGATGCGCTCCGTTCGTTCGTCCGTGAAACCCGCCTCAGTCCTGAAGGCTTTGTTTATCCGCTGTTTGTCTGCCCCGGCGAAGGCGTGCGCAAGGAAATCCGTTCCATGCCCGGCGTCTTCAATCTCTCCGTGGACGAAGCCGTGAAGGAGTGCGCCGAGGTCCATGCGCTGGGCATTCCCAGCGTCATTCTGTTCGGGCTGCCGGAGTCCAAGGACGAAGTGGCCACCGGGGCCTGGGCTGACAACGGAATCGTGCAGCAAGCGGCGCGCGCCATCAAGCGCGAGGTCCCCGGCCTGCTCTTAATGGGCGACGTCTGCCTGTGCGAGTACATGTCGCACGGACACTGTGGCATCGTCTCCGGCCGCAACGTGGACATGAGCCAGGAGGTGGCCGACTTCATCCACGAGTTGGAGGCGCAAGGCAAGAAGCCGATTGCGATTCCCTCGCCCAAGCCGCGAGGCGCCGCCTCAGCTACCGCGGTCGCCACCGCTCCCCCCGCTGTCGCCCAGACTGCCGAGGATTACGAGATCCTCAACGATCCCACGCTCGAGCTGCTGGCCAAGACCGCGGTCTCGCAGGCACGCGCCGGCATGGACATCATCGCCCCTTCCGACATGATGGACGGACGCGTGGATGCCATCCGCACCGCGCTCGACGACGCCGGCTTCCAGAACATTCCCATCCTTTCCTATGCCGCGAAGTTTGCCAGCGGCTTCTATGGTCCGTTCCGTGAGGCCGCCGACTCGGCGCCCCACTTTGGCGATCGCCGCTCCTACCAGATGGATCCCGCTAACCTGCGCGAAGCCATGCACGAGATCGAACTCGACCTGGAAGAAGGCGCCGACATGATCATGGTCAAGCCGGCCATGCCCTACCTCGATGTCCTGCACGAGGCCCGCCTGCGCTTCGATGTGCCCCTGGCCGCTTACCAGGTCAGTGGGGAATACGCCATGATTAAGGCTGCGGCACTCAACGGTTGGATCGATTATGAGCGCGTGATGATGGAATCGCTCTTGTGCATCCAGCGCGCCGGCGCTGCGGTGGTGCTTACCTATTTTGCCAAGGAAGCGGCGCGGCTGCTGGGTTAGCGGCGGCCCAATCTCTGGCGACCGGAGAACTGCCGCCGGATCCACGCCATCATTCGGACGACGACCGACCGCCAGTGCGATTCTATGGCCGCCGGTACTCTATCGGGATGCAGGTTCAAACCGAAGTTGCTGCACATGGCTCTTGTCTGGAGCAGATCTTACACAATCCTTCCCCCAAATGACTAAAAGCCGGAGCTTGCGCTCCGGCTTTCGGGTTTGTTCGCGACCTTATGGGGGAGGGTCGGTCGGTTACGTTAGAACAGCTTGCGACGCAGTACGCCGGCAAGACCCAGGATGCCAGATCCGAACAGCATGATGCTGCTGGGCTCAGGCGTCGTTCCGCTGGTGCCGCCAGTGGTGTTGACCGTGAAGGCTTCCGAGGGAATCGTGCCCAGGGCACTCTCGGACGCGCTCGACTTGCCGCTGTTCTCATCCCAGTAGACCGGGTCGCCGCTGGCGACAGACGCGTTCTGCAGGTTGAGCCAGTAGGTGGTGCCGTTGCTCACGCCAACGTTCAGGCCGCTTACCGTGATCTTGTCGATGTTGTAGCCGTACTGGTTGGAAGAAACGAACGAATCGGTAACGCTGGCGGTGCCGGAGCCGTATACGGTTCCGCTATTTTCGCCAGAGGTGATCGACCAATCCACCTGAGACAGTGTGTCGCCCGGGAATTCCCAAACGCCAAACATGAAACCGGTGACCGACGAAGCGTCGGCGACGAAGGTGTCGCTGACTACGTAGCCGAAGTTGATGGTCCAAGCATCGGTTGTGCCGTTGATGGCACCGTTGCTGTAGTCGGCAAAGGCCGGAACAGCGGCCAGCGCCAAGCAGAGAATTGTGAGCGAAGCGATACGCATTTTCAAGGATCGAACCCTCCTTAGGTTCAATTCAGACAAACGTTTGTTGCGGGCATGCCGGCATTGAATTGAGCCTTCCCGCGTTTTCCATTTCAGCTGATTCGCCCCCGACCCCACCTCATATCCGCCAAGCTACGTGCGCATTGAGTGCGGAAACCCCCGGCGACTTCTGCCTGGCTGAAGGCAGGATTTTCCCACCCTCTAACTCGGCACCCGACGGGAGATGGTCGAGTAGCATAACTGTAAGTAGCAATCGTACTGCCACTGCAACTAACTGAAAACAGGATAGCGCCACTACTTTCTATGCAAGAACTTGCGACAGTTATCCCACTGACTTCCACGTAAGTAATTAAAAATAATAGTAATACTACTCTTCATCAATTCCCTATGGCTGGCTATAGCACTGGGATTTGAGGCCTCCTCAACCTGACGCAAGTCGCGCGATTCTCGCCACGAAAGCCAACCTGTGGAAATGCTACCCCAAAGGACTAAAAGCCGGAGCTTGCGCTCCGGCTTTCGGGGTTAGTTCGCGACCTATGGGGGAAGGTCGGTCGGTTACGTTAGAACAGTTTGCGACGCAGCACGCCGGCAAGACCCAGGATGCCAGATCCGAACAGCATGATGCTGCTGGGCTCAGGCGTCGTTCCGCTGGTGCCGCCAGTGGTGTTGACCGTGAACGCTTCCGAGGGAATCGTGCCCAGGGCACTCTCGGACGCGCTCGACTTGCCGCTGTTCTCATCCCAGTAGACCGGGTCGCCGCTGGCGACAGACGCGTTCTGCAGGTTGAGCCAATAGGTGGTGCCGTTGCTTACGCCAACGTTCAGGCCGCTTACCGTGATCTTGTCGATGTTGTAGCCGTACTGGTTGGAAGAAATGAACGAATCGGTAACGCTGGCGGTGCCGGAGCCGTATACGGTTCCGCTATTTTCGCCAGAGGTGATCGACCAGTCCACGTGAGACAGTGTGTCGCCCGGGAATTCCCAAACGCCAAACATGAAACCGGTGACCGTCGAAGCGTCGGCGACGAAGGTGTCGCTGACTACGTAGCCGAAGTTGATGGTCCAGGCATCGGTTGTGCCGTTGATGGCGCCGTTGCTGTAGTCGGCAAAGGCCGGAACAGCGGCCAGCGCCAAGCAGAGAATTGTGAGCGAAGCGATACGCATTTTCAAGGATCGAACCCTCCTTAGGTTCAATTCAGACAAACGTTTGTTGCGGGCATGCCGGCATTGAATTGAGCTTCCCGCTCTTGCATTTTTCAGCTGATTTCGCCCCTCGAGATCCTCCGCTGAACTTTCGCCCGGTTGGAGGCACGATTTGCCCCCCAACAAGCTTCCAGCGTTGGAGCAGAGTTGCACTACTACGTGAAGCAATCTTATTGCCAACGTAAGTTCATGAAAATAAGCATGTGGATTCCAAGTCTATGCAACTAGTTGCGACAGTAGTCCAACCACTTTCCACTTGAGTGGACAACCCGTTGAGTCACACCCTGCCGGGCTTAAGGTTCCTAAGACAATGATTTTAAAGGAAATAATGCGGATAACAACCGAGCCCGATCAAAACGCGCCGCCGCCTCCACCGCCGAAGCCGCCGCCGCTGAAGCCGCCGCCAAAGCCACCGCCGCTCCAGCCGGAGCCCGTGCTGCTTGCACGTGGGGCCGCCACAAACGCCTGATGGGTGTCCATGGCCATGTTGTGCATGGCGCCAACAAAAAAGATGGGATTGAACCCCATATAGGGCGTGGGGCCGACGTACCAGGTGGGCGGGTTCTGCACGATCCCTTGGAAGGCCTTGGCCCAGCGGTTTTCTATCCCCAGGGCCATGGCGTAAGGGAGAAATTTCTCGAAGGTGTCGGGCGGCATGCGCTTCAGGCGATCGGAGTCCACCCGATTTACGAACTCCTGGAAGCCAAGGATTTCTACCTTGGTGTTGACCCCTTTACGCGACTTCGCAGTCATGATGCGGGCAAACAGGAAGACGATGAGCACGGCAATAATCGCTGCCCCAATCAGCAACCCGGGCGAATCGAGGATGGATGCGGCGCCCAACACCTGCGCCAGAATGAACGGCACCGCGGTAAACAACACCCCCGTCAGCACGTAGGCGTGCGCCGACTCGGGATCGACCGAGTACATGCCTTTGCCTTTCAGTTCCGCCAGGATGTTCCCCTTCATCGTTGGGATGGCGACGTAGAACTGGTTCTTCAGATCGGAGAGATGCACATCCGTGATGCCGCCGGCGAACATGTGGTTCAGCATGACGCGCTCGTGCGCTTCCAGCCCCGCCCACTCGCTCTGCGGCTTCAGCAGGTGAAACAGGTAATCGCGGTGAGAGAACAGCAGCACCTTCGATTCCTTCTCCTCGATCTTCAGATAGCCCTTCACCGCCAGGTCTACCAAGGTCGAGGTGATGTCCCGCGGATGCACCACGTCGTCCACCAGAGTGCCGACCTCGGCGGGAGTCATGCCCTTGGGCGGCTCGTACATGGGCGCGACCGACATGTCCGGCTTGGGATCGCGGCCCTTCGTCCACCAGAAAAAGAACATCACGATGAACGCCCACAGCGGCAGCAGCACGATGATGTTGCTGCGCAGGAACCAGATCGCCTGGGTCAGCTTGCTGGGCTGGCTGAGCACGCCCTTGGTGATGTAGACGTCGGCGGTCAGTCCCTCGCGCATGGAAAGCGGGTCGGTGGTTTCGACGGACACAGTGTTGCCGCTCACCTTGACGCCGGCGTTCTGCTCCTGCGAACCGTACACGCCGGTAAATGCCTGCGCCCGCAGCGCATCGGCGGCGTTCGGCGGGAAGACGATGGTGGCCGAAGCCACGGCAATCGGCACGGGCCAGTCGTTGCCGGTGACGTTCCAGTACAGCTCGTCATGGTCGTCGAACCAGCGCACCGCATTGGTCACGGTGTAATGGATCTCCACCGTGCGCGTCGCATCCACCGCGTCAGGAATGTAGATCTTCAGGTGACGACTGCCGTTGCGCGTGCTCGATTCGTACTTCAGCCGGTTGCCCTCGCCGTCGGTTACGCCCGTGACCTTGAGGAACAGCGTGTAGTTGGAGCCGTGCGGGCCGGGATACTCGATGGGAATATCGCGATAGATGCCATGAAAGGTGCCTTCAAACACCACCTCGATCCGCTCAGTGACGGTGGTGACGCCGTCCGGCGCCACCGCCATCTCGGCGTCGAAGCGGGCGATGTGCCATTCGCGGGCGGCAGCAGGGATGGCCAGCGCAGCCACCAGGACGATAAGGGCGAGCATACGCAGATGGCATTTGGCAGTTAGCATTTAGCAATTGGCATTTAGCGTTTAGCACTGGCCGGCAGGTTCCAGACAATCTAGACGGCGGCTACTGCGTCGCGCTGCACCGTACTCCCTCGTTCTGCCTTCACTTTGGACAACAGCCGATTCAACATCCGACGCATTTCAACCACGTCTTGCGCGATGGTCTCGTGTTTCTCCCGTGAGAGATAGTGCAAGTCACAAGCCAGAAGAAGGAAATATTCCAATTCGCTGGCTGAGCCCATGGCCATTGTGAGAAACCGGCCAAACTCGGCATTGCCAAAGCGGCCGCAACCTTCCGCGATGTTGGCTGCGACGGAGGAGCTGCAACGTCGCAACTGACTCACCATGCCGTAGGTCTCTTCGCGCGGGAAATCTCGGGTAAAGCGATAAATCGTGAGAGTGACCTGGTGCGCGCGTTGCCAAACCTTCAAATCTCGAAAGTCTTTCACGGTTTCCTCCTTCGATAATTCGAGGGTCTGGTTTTTCCTGCATCATACGCCAAATGGTGTTGGCACTCAGCACTTGGCATATAGCTCTTGGCACTTTTCTCATCACATGCGCTAAGTGCTAAGTGCTAAATGCTAACTGCCAAGTGCCGCTCTTCAGAACTTCACCGCCACCGGCTCGCGCTCGGCGGGTTCCTTGATGTCGAAGAACTGCCGCTGTTCCACGTGGAACATGCCCGCCACGATGTTCGTGGGGAAGGTCTGGATCTTGGTGTTCAGGTCCCGCACCACCGCGTTGTAGTAACGGCGCGCGTTCTGGATGGCGTCCTCCAGCCCGGTCAGCGAGCTTTGCAGCGACTGAAACTGCTCGGAGGCGCGCAACTGCGGATAGGCCTCGGCCACCGCCAGCAATCCGCGCAGGGCGTAGGTGAGCTGGCCCTCCGCCTCGCTCTTCTCCGCCGGAGTCGAGGCGGACATGGCCGCGCTTCGGTACTTGGCCACATTCTCGAACGTGCCTTTTTCGTGCGCGGCATAGCCCTTCACCGTCTCCACCAAGTTCGGGATGAGGTCATAGCGCCGCTTCAGTTGCACATCGATGTCGGCCCAGGCGTTGTCGGCGCGCACCCGCAACTGCACCAGGCTGTTGTAAATCCCGATCAGCGCGAACGCGATGACCGCCAGAATGGCGACCACAATAATGATTCCGATCATTGCACTCTCCTCCGGCCTTTATCAGGCAACGAGCGCACAATACCACAGGGCGGATGCGCCGGCCGCGTCCGTGAGCGCTCACGCGATGGAATCATATCCCGCAGCCATACCTCGCTGGCAAGTCGAACTGCTAAAAGAAAAAGAAAAGGAGGCGAAAGCCTCCTTTCGTAACCCCTTTAATGACCCGATGATCCGAAAGGTTGACCGCCCGGCCTACTGCGAACAGCTTTCGCTCACATGCTTCAAGGTCATGACGTGTAGATCGGTATAGGGCTTGCTGCCGGCTTCCGCTTTTTCGCTCGTCCCCATCTTGGACTCCTCCGACTCGGGCATCATCCCCTCGTGACCCGCCACCGTCACCGTGTGGCCAACATGCTCGGCGAAGTTGGCCTTGCCGCTCAGTTCATAGACCTTGCCATTCTTGGTCGTTAGATAATACCCGCCGTTTTCGTGGCCCTGCTTCAGGCAGCCGGTAACCGTAACCATCTGGTGGTTGCTGCCCATCGTGTTCTGGCTCATGCCCGACTGATCGTTCTGCATGCCACCACTCTGCGCCAGCAGGAACGGGCATAGAGTGAAGAGCACCAGCGGGGCCAACCAGGATGCAAGTTTCATTCGATAGGACATCGGCATTACTCCTTTCCCCGGTTCAGATGCAAAGCATCCTCGCAAGGCTGCACAAAAGCGGCGGCCAGAGTGGTGCCACCCTACCGGGTACAACTGTTGCTCACCATCTCCAGTTCGGTCACGTCGAGGGCGAGTTTTCGAGTCTGGCCCTGCGGCATCTCTCCCTGCTCGTTCTTCCCTTCCTGCGGTTGCACGGCGCTGGATGGATGTCCGGAAACGCTTATGGTGTGGAACAACTGCTTGGCCAGATCCACTTTCTTGCTGGTGAGTTCCCAGGTCCGTCCTTGTTGATCGGAGACATAGTAGCCTCCCGACTCGGCATCCTTCTTCAGACAGCCGGTAACGTTCACCAATACATTGGACTTGGCCATCGGCCTCTGGTTCGGCGGGCTGGTCTGTGGGTTCTCTTGTCCGCACAACAGTAGCGAGCCAAAAAGTAAGAGCACGAGCGCCGCCCAAGGCGTGGCAGTTCCCGCTCGATCTGACATAGGTGCATCTCCTTCTACTTATGATAGACGCATGGGAACGCCGGGGGGAGTCGCCCCGCCCGGAGAGCACACCCGGTTGGGCCTCGGCAACAGGTCCCGTGTGTCCCGCCACAAAGTCATGGGATGAACGCGATGGTGCACGGTGACACTTCGCATCGCATGATCATGGTTCCGGCATCGGCTGGACATGAAAATGCGATGACTTTCCGACCAGGTGCCACCGGTATCTTCACTCCCACATCTTTCGTTGGCGGGTACGTGTCCTGGCACACAAAATCCACCAAGTTCTCCCCCTGCACCAATATCGGTTTCGAGGCCGTGTTCTGGCCGTTGGTTACCATCAGGACGCATCCTGGTAAGTCGGTTGACACACACGTAATCGTCTGGATCGGGGCCTGCTGTGCTACTGCCGGGGTGGCGCTAACGAAGGCTAGCGCTAATCCGATCATCCCTAACGCAAGCCACCAACATGTAACGTGACGCTTCTGTTTCGCGTTGTCAGTCTTTGATACTCTCGTGTTCATATCGACCTCCTTGGTGTTAGCTGTGACGGCCGATCTCGTCCTTAAAGCGAAAGGGGCGACTGCGCTAGATGAGTCGCCCCTTGCCGGAAGCGCAGGATCTTTTCGGCCAGAAACCCAACGCGCTTCCCAACCACGGCGCGAAGGCTGTCACCGCCGGCCCCCGCGCAACTTGAACTGCTTTCGTCCAACCTCGCATATACAATAGGCAATGCCGTTGCCAACCTCCACGGCCTCCGTCAAAATTCGTCAGCGCAGGAATATCTCCCCACTTATCAATAGCTTGCTCCTCCACAAGATTTTCGTGGCACTTCGACTTATCCCGGAGTATCCTGTCTCCACCTCACCCAATCGGATAGAAATTATCCGAAAGGATAGGCACCAAAGTTTGGGGTCCCCGGTCTCTGTCGACCGAGTCATCATTGAGAACGTCGGGTTGAACCCATAGGGCCGATTCTTGCAAGTGGAGCTTCGCCCGGGCAGCTCAGGCAATGGATCCGAGACTCGAAGCCGTTGCTGGTCCGCTCAAAGGCGTGGTCTTCCCCATCGCCGGCGAACGTGTCTCTATCGGCAGCGATCCCTCTAATGAATTAAGCATTTACGACGCTTCCATCGCATCCGCGCATTGCCTCATCACCTGTCGCGGCGGCGTGGTGGCGGTCACCGATCTGGAAAGCGGGCAGGGTACTTTCGTCAATGGCGTTCCCGTCAGGGAGCGCGTTCTGGAAGATAACGACGTCATCACGATTGGGGATTGCGAGCTGGTCTTCCGCGATGGCAGAGAAATTGCTTTACCAACTGACGAAAGCTCTCGGAGGAACGAAGTGTTTGATGACCTTCCTGCTCCCATCCTCCGCCAGTCGCCGCCACTTCTGCCGCCACTGGTGACCGACGTTCGGGCGTATGGCCCGCGATCTGAACGCGCTGTTCAAGATCGCCAAGGCCATCAACTCCCAGCGCGACCTGGAGTCGCTGCAGAAGGGCCTGCTGCAACTGCTCTTCGAGGTCGTGCCCGCCGATGCCGGCGCCATCCAGATCATCGACAACGCCGACGGCCACCCCAACTCGACGATCACCTGGACGCGCGAAGACCGCGAGGTGCCTGAGATCGACGTTCGCCGCGAGCTTGTCTTGCGAACACTATGGGAGCGCTCCGAGGTCCTGGTCGACCTCACCACGACAAGCCTGCATCCCGAGAAGGTGCTCTGCGTGCCGCTGGTCGCGCTGCAAAAGACAATCGGCGTTATCTACTTGGCCTGCTACTCTCCCTCCGAAACCTTCGAACGCGATCACCTCAATTTTGTAACTTCCGTGGCGGCCATTGCGGCGGTAACGCTGGAGAGCGTCCTCAGCATGGAGTCGTTGCGGGCCGAGAACCGGCAACTGCGCCAGCAATTGGCGGTCGATGAGCCCATGATTGGCGAAAGCCTGTCCATGCGCCAACTCGCGGAAACCGTCGAGAAGGTGGCCAAAGGCGATGCAGCCGTGCTGATTCGCGGCGAGAGCGGCGTGGGCAAGGAGATCGTCGCGCGCGCCATTCACTCTAAGAGCTCCCGCTCCGCGCAACCTTTCATCGCCATCAACTGCGCTGCCATTCCCGATACCCTGATCGAAAGCGAACTGTTCGGCTACGAGAAAGGCGCATTCACCGGCGCCGTGGTCAGCAAGCGCGGCAAGATGGAGCTGGCGGCCGGCGGCACTTTGTTCCTGGACGAAATAGGAGAACTCGATCCCAAGCTCCAGGCCAAACTACTTCGCATCCTGCAACAAAAGGAGTTCGAGAGAGTAGGCGGCACCACCACCATCCGCTTTAACGCTCGCGTTCTGGCCGCAACTAATAAAGACCTGGAGCATGCCATCGAAACCAAAGAATTTCGCCAGGACCTCTTCTATCGCCTCAATGTAGTTTCGGTTTCCGTACCGCCTCTACGGGAGCATCGTCAGGACATCCCTTGCTGGCCATCCACTTTGCGCGCAAGTATTCCCAGCGCCTGGCGCGGCCTTTCAAAGGCATCTCGCCCGAAGCGCGCGCATTGCTGGTGAACTATAGCTGGCCGGGCAATGTGCGTGAATTGGAGAACGCCATCGAGCACGCTCTCATCATGGGCTCTTCGGATTCCATCCTTCCCATTGACTTGCCGGAGACGCTGCACATGAAGATGACGTGAAGCACGGCGCAGATGGATACCACGACGCCGTCTCCGACTTCAAGAAGCGCATCATTCAGGAGGCCATGCGCAAGTCCGGCGACAACTGCGCCGAAGCCGCCCGCATGTTGGGCGTCCATCCCAACTACCTGCATCGGCTGATCAGGAAGCTGGGCGTGAAGGGGGAGGCGGACTGACAGTTCAGACCTCTACACACCACAGGCCTCCGAACTATCCGGAGGCCTGCAATATTTCAACCTGCAACTACCCTCAGTGTCCGTCGAGGCAGCCTTTCTGTCCGCTGCTGTTGGGATAGCCGGTGCCGTTGTTATACGCCGCATTCGACCATTCGCCCTGGATCTTCCACTGCGTCCCGTTGGAGAACGTAACCAGAGGCACGTTGAAGGTCCAGGCGCATTTGTCGCCGTTCTCCTGGCCGCTGGAGTCGTACCATGCGCCGGGATTCGCCGGATCGCTGCGCGCTTCCGACAACTCATGTCCGCTGACATTGGACAGCGCAGCCAGACCTTGCGAGTGCAGGCCCGACGTGTCGTTAGGATTGCAGCCCGAATCGCCATCGAGATTGAAGAAGAAGGCAAATTCGACGCGGATACCTCCGCAGGTGCCGACACTATGCCAGGCACAGTAGCCCGCGCTGCCCCGCTTGACATCGACATACACCGGATAGTAGCCGTTGCCGGAGGGATCGGGACTGTGGATCTCCTTGCAGACCTCCGCCAGAATGGTACTTGTATTGTTTCCGCCCGATGCTTTGGTGGTGTCAACGTAATTCCCGGCATAGCTAATATTGGGACCTACCTGGCCGTTCGAGCCGGTATATTCATCACTGGTCTTTGCGTAGTTGGAGCCGCTGAAGCCCTGATACCAACTGGCCAGGCCCGTGATCTTGTCGCCGCTGTAGTTGGCCCAACTGGTTCCCCAGTAGATAGCGGTGACATTCGCCGTTGGCATGATTACGCCGCCGTGGTAGGTCATGTTGGGGCTGCCGCGGCGCAGTGGTTGGGGCTCGTGACCCTTGGCCCAGTGAATGCCAAGCATGGGCGGCGCCGTCGCGCTCTGATCGGGCTGAGGTTGTAGTTTCGTTTTGACCGAAAGCCAGCATGGATACCATGCAAACCAGAAGTAGCAGGGAGAGTTTTTTCACGCATTCCTCCGCGATAGCTGATTGCCTGTTGAATAAGGCCGGGCGCGAAATATAGCAGCGACAAAAGTTGCGAATTGGTTCACCCCGTGTGCATAGCAACTGGACAGAAGTGGGGCGAACATAAATGAAGAGAAGGCCAGCCGTCAAGAAAAATAGCACTTTAATTAAGCTTGATACGCCACTATGGTGCCTATCCTGTACTAAGAATGAGAATGCATCACTCGCTAGTCGGTCGCTCCGGAACCTTTGGCTTACGTCCCCGTATATACTCCTATCGCTCACTCTAGCTAGAGGATACTTATGACTTCGCGCCCGCGAGCGGCCTGTGCCCTGCTTTTGTTGTTCCTGTGTTTTGCCGTATGCCTGGCCTGGGCGCAGTCGCCTGCTGACAGCAACGCCGCCAACGAGATGCCGTCGGTCACCACCGTCCCCGCCGCCGCGCAGCCTTCGCCGAATTTCAATGCGGACGCCGCCACCGAAGCCTATCTTGCGCAGATTCCCGCCAGCGCCCGCGCCCGCTCCGATGCCTACTTCGAAGGCGGATACTGGCTCATCCTGTGGGATTTTCTCTACGGCGCCGCGATCTCGCTGCTGCTGCTGAACCTGCGCTGGTCGGCCCGAATGCGCGACTTGGCCGAGCGCATCACCCGCTTCAAGCCTATACAGACGTTCATCTACTGGGCCGAGTATTCGGTGCTTACCTTTGTATTGGGAGCGCCCTTGGGAATCTATGAAGGCTATACTCGCGAGCGCCAGTACGGACTGGCCACGCAAACCTTCGGTCCCTGGGCGTGGGACCAGACCAAGGGCCTGATGATCGGCATCGTGCTCGGCGGTCTGCTGGTCATGGCGCTTTTCGGCATCGTCCGCCGGCTGCCGCGGACCTGGTGGTTATGGGGATCCATCGTCACCATGCTATTCCTGATTCTTACGGTACTGATAGGTCCAGTCTATCTGCAACCTATCTTCAACAAAATTACCCGTCTCAACGATCCAAAAGTAACCCAACCTATTTTGAGCATGGCACGGGCCAACGCAATCGACGCCAAGGATGTCTATCAGATCGACGCCTCGCGGCAGACGACCCGCATGAGCGCCAACGTCAGCGGCTTCGGCAAGACTATGCGAATCACCATGAATGACAACCTCTTGCGACGCGGTTCACCGGAAGAGATCCAGGCGGTGATGGGTCACGAGATGGGCCACTATGTGCTCAACCATATTTATAAGGATTTATTGCTATTTTTCCCCATCGTGGTAGTTTGCGGGTTTGCCCTGCTGAAATGGTCGCTAAATTGGAGCTTAAAGCGCTGGGGCGAGAAGTGGCAAATTAGGGGCATCGGCGATGTCGCGATAGTTCCGCTGGTAGTCTTGATACTATCTATCTTTGGATTTGTGATGACTCCCGTCTTCAACACGCAAACCAGGACGGAGGAGCGCGAAGCCGACATGTATGGCCTGAATGCCAGCCGCCAGCCGGACGGTTTTGCGCAGGCTGCCATTCACCTGGGCGAATATCGCAAGATGAGGCCCGGCCCGATCGAGGAATTTATCTTCTTCGACCATCCCAGCGGCTATAGCCGGATCCATCGCGCAATGCAGTGGAAGGCGGAGAACCTGGACTTGTTCGAGGCTCCGTGCGCGCAGGAATGCAAAACATACGGCGCCACTACGCAGTGACGGGCATGCTCGTTCGTGGAGCCTCCCGAAAGAGGCTCCGCCTCACTGCCCCGGCCGCACTTCGCTGAACAGGAACTTGCCCAGATACATGGGGTGCGACTTGGGCGGTTTGGTCGAAGTGTTGTCGACCGGGTAGGGCGACTGCGTCAAGGTTGGAAATCCCCAGATATCGCCGTTGCGCATATCGACAACGACCTTGCCGTACATCTGCGCGGTGCCGTCGGGCTTGCGGATCTGCGTGTATCCCGGCTCCACGTAGAAGGGATACGCGCTGTCTCCTTGCGCCAGTACCGGCACCGGATGAAACATCGGACGGAAGACGAGAATCCCGAGAAGCACGGCAATCAATACCAAAGTAGTTCTTACGAAGCGGTCCCGCAGCATAAATTCTCCTCCAGCCATGATTCGATTGGTTCAATCCCGCGTCTCCCAGGGGCCTGCGCCCCCACCGATGGGAATGAGACTAGAAGCCATCTAGCCATCTCATAAATCGCCGCGGGTCTGGTTTGTATCAGGGCACGACTTTTAGTCGTGCTGAAACGGCAGTTCATGGTGGCGGCTTTTAGCCGCTGAGACAGGGGCTACAGCCCGAAGGAGAAGCAAGCTTTTTTTGCGGCGGCTGAAGCCGCACGGTCAACTGTTCTGTTCGGCACGACCAAGGTCGTGCCCTGATACAACCCTGATCTTTCTCGCCACCCATCGTGGGCGGCGACCCCACGAGGAACTTCGTGGTGAATGATTTCCAGCGGAGCGCCGCCCTACCCCAGCGGATCGCCTGGCAGAAAATGTCCGGTCACCTTTTGATAGGCGTCGGAAGTCTGCCGCCCGGCGAAGCCATCCGCGTCAAGGCTGATTCCGGGAAAGGTGTTGAGCGCCTTTTGCAGCGCCTGCGCCGCATCCGACTTAACGCTCGGGGCAAACGTGACGGTGCCATCGAATTGCGCCGCCAACTGCGCAGCCGTCATGGCAGGAGCCGGAGTTGGCGCAGCCGGCGACGGCGCGGAAGCGGCACTCGCACCTCCCGCCAAGCTGACCACTCCGTTCTGCACCATCTGGGCGAGAATCACCGCCGAGCCGCACTGCTGGGAAACCGCGTTCGGATCGAAGACATGGTCCGCAACATATTTTCCCTTGGTGTACAGGTTGGAGAAGCTCCAGAGATACGGTGAATTCACGGGCGGGGTCTGGCTGTGATATCCGTACCCGTTGTACCCTTCCAGCCGGTACAGAATCGCCGGCAGGCTCCAATCGCTCTTGCCGGCCAAACCCTGGTAGGTCAGGGCGTCGGTCGCGCTCTCTTCCCAGGTGAACGGCGGTTGGCCGTTCGGCGGGCGTCCCGCCGGAACCTGCACGGTGCGCGCCGTCAGCGGGTCGCCGTTGTGCAAATGCTGATTGAAATTCAGCGAGCACTCCAGGTTGTGGACCAGCGCAACAAAGAACCACGGAATCCCCAGCGGCGCCGCCACCGACTGATAGCGCGCCTGGTTCGGCATGATCCTGCCGATGATGTTCTGGATCGTGCCCACGCGCGCGGGATTCACCACGCAACTGTTGAACAAAGTTTGATACTGCTGGCGTAGATCGTCAGTAAGTGGAAAACCCATGTCTAGTCTCCGGGAAGTCCCGACGATTATCGCACTGTTTCGGAAACGGCGTTGTTTTTTTGCCCCTGCGCCACAGCGTCAAAAAACCGGGCCGGCAACGCTTTAACAACGGTGCCGGCCTTCTCTTTTCTCCGGTCAAGCTCCGGTCTAATCCGGGTACTTACACTGCGTGCCCCAGTCAGTTTCGTTTACCGGAAGGAGCGGTACCCCCCAGTCCATGACGTAGTTCGGATCGTCGGTAAACTTGCCCGGAGCCGGCGGCTTGGCGATGCCGTTCTTAAAGTTCTGGTCAAGCGTTATGCCGAAGGCAAAACAACCCTTCAGCGGACAATCCAGGTCCTTGATGGCCCAGGAGCAAACCGAAGGGTCGGTGCACTCCGTGCCTGCGGCGCACCCGCATTCGTCCCCGCTCGCCGCACAGTAGGTTGTCGGCTGGCAGAACTTTGCCTTGTCTTTCGTGAATTCGGACGCATAGGCGCTCAGGTTGACCTCAATCGTCACCAGTCCGGTCCCGGTGGGAAGCGGCCTGTCGTCATAGGTCACGGTAAGGAACTTCGCATCGCCGTCCGCCGGGTTGAATATGTAGTTCTGGTTATTGAGGATCACCCGGAACTGCTTGACCGAGGCTTCGACCGTCTGCTTATTTTTTCCGTAGCCCACAAACATCTGGTAGATCTGGTCCATGTCGGAGTTGGCGTAGACAAAGTACGTGTAGTACGTCTGGCCCGGCAGGTAGATGTTCCACTCGGTTGCCCCGCTCTTCTCCTGCGTCTGGCGCGTGACCTGGTCGTCAAGGTAATACTTCCCATGGTTGACGGTCAGGGTGCTGCGCTGCCCGGTGGCCTGTCCCATCATGCGAATCTGGGGCCGCTCGAACTTGTCCGGGTTGCTGGTGTACTTGGTGTATTCGTCGTCGGTCAGATATTGGCGATACAGCGGCACGCCGTAGCAGGCGGTTGGGCCGGAACCGGCGCTGCACTCGTCTCCCCAGGCGCAATAGGTATTGCCGGTTCCCTGGGCGCAGGTGTACTTGGGATCGAATCCGCCCTGCCGGCAACCAGCCTTGTTGATCCCGCACTTCGCGATGGTCGCGGTGGTGATGTATTCATACGGACTGGTATTCGCCGTTCCCGGAGGATCGGTTGCCGGCGTGCCCTTGTCGTGCACATCGGAGGCGCACTCCACCTTCACCGTAGGTGCGTTGAAGAAGCTGTCCTCATTTACCGAAATCGTCTCCCGCGTCCCCTGGCTTCCCAGGTCCGCCAGCAGACCGGTCAGTGACGCGTCATCGTCGTTCAGCACCGTCTGCCGGTCCACGTCGGTGAAGTTGTCGAACATCGTCGTCGTCCAGGTGCAGTAGCGCTTCTTGATCGCGCCCGGGTTGGTGGTAAAGGTCCCGAAGTTAAACAGCGGCTCGATCACAAAATGCCGGATGTCCACGTTGTTGAAGAACAGGTAATCGGAATGGAATGCCGGCGGATAGAAGAAGCCGTTGGACTGCTTCCAGGCAATCGCCGCGTTGGGTAAATAACAGGCGGGAGTTTCGGGCGGGCTCGCCGGATCGGCCGTGACCCCAAACTCCTGCCCATACAGGTAGCCGAACTTGGCGCAGGTTTGCTGCAATCCATTGTTCGTGCAATTCATGGGATTGGCGACCCCCAGCGGAGTCACCGGGGTATCGAGGTAGGCGTTGTGTTCCTGGTACGCTGGGCCGTCGTAAATACTGAACAGCTTCTGGTTCACGCTGAAGAAATCCACCGGATAGCTGATGCCCTGAGCGATGGACAGACAGTACGGCAGCCCCGGAGGTCCGCCGTAGTCGCACTTCAATCCATTGGGGTTGAAGGGGCCGGCGCTGTTGGCGTAGGGATTGACCGGCTGGCCGCCGGTGGGGGTCAGTTGTGTGTTGCCCACCAGGGCGCTCTTGCGCAGCAGCGACCAGTAACCCTGGGCCACGTCCGCGCGGGTGTAGCCACCGCTGGTCACAAAGGTCAGGCCGCCCTGCTGCACATCGGTAATGCCGCTGTTCTGCACCAGAAACCACCAGGGACGTAGCCACACCGCGGCAAAGTTCTTCTGCGCCCAGTTGAACGATGTGGTGTAACGGTCAAGCGTCGTTACGACGCAATTCGCCTGGCCGGACCCAAAACCGGCGCACGGAACGTTGCATCCCGACACGCCGGGATCGCAACGGCAGTTCGTGCCCGTACATTGCGAGGGATTGCGCAAACCACCGACAAACGGATAGTAGGGATCGGTTCCCGGCCTGGTTTTTGCCGGAGCCGCCGTGTTGTCCACCGCCTCCAGGCTGAGGGTGTTCGGTATGTTATTGACGCCGGCGCAAGGGGCGGTCTCTCCGATATTCAGGAACGAGGTCATGGCCGTCGAGCAGGAGTTGCCGACAAACTTTTTCAGCGGGGTCAGGCCGGAACGATCAACCTTATATCCGCTATCTTTGCTGAAGTCCGGCACTACGTATTGTTGTCCGGCGTAGCCGTCGAACCACTCGTATTGCGAAGGCCCGCTGATGCCGCCCGGCAGCAGCCAGTAGCAGACGCCGCAGGTCCCCGCCGAGGAAGCGAAGTTGTACTGGAATTCGTTCCATCCGTTCATGATCCAGAAGATGGTGGGAAACTCCCAATCGGAGTGGTACGGCGGGGGCGCTCCCGGATCTCCCGGTTCCGCCAGAATGCCCGGAACGCTACGATCGTTCTGGTCATTTTTCACCGCAGCGCGCGCAAACACGCCGAGGTTGGTGTTCAGCACGTTATCGGCCTCAGTTCCGTCCTCGAGGTAGAACCCATGGCCGATCGACTTGTAGCCCACGTTACGCGCCAGCGTTACACCCTGCGTGGCGTGGATGGTGATCCAGCGGGTCATTGAGTCCCACACGGAAGAGTCCTTCACGTAGGTATTGGCAGGCACCTGCCGCGCCATGTGGAAGTGCACCGGATAGTGTCCCTTGGCGCCGCCCTGGCCCATCTGATAGAACTCCACTCCCTGTATCTGGTACGACAGAAAGCCCTGGCGCACCACGCTGTGCGCCCCATAGTAGCCGGTGAACGGGGAGCCCGCCGTCGCTCCATCGGAGACGATGCGGATACTGCGGTTCAGCAGCCCTACCGCCGCCCGCATGTCCAGGTTCCGGGTCTTGGGGTTCTGACCGGGCGTTAATAAGTCGGGACCGTAATCGCACGCCGTCTTGCCCGCCGTGGGATTGCAGGGAACATCGCCCAGCGAATAGACCTGCCCCCAATGGGGATTCTCTACCGGCTTCATCAGGTTGATGGTGGAGCCGGAAACGCTGGACACCTGCAACTGCTCGGCATGGCCGGGAAGATAATCGGTCGAGGTCACCACAATGTAGTCTTTGGGCTGCCAATCGGCGGGCATGCCGCTGACCTGCAGCGAGTTCTCGCTGCCGCCGCCCTTCAGCGTGGCATTCAACCGCATCCAACTGCTGCCCGTCACCGAGGGATCGTTGTCGTCGCCGCCTTGCGCTCCTTTGTAGCCGGAGAGGCTGATCGTCCCGCCGTACGACAGGGCCATCACCTTGCGTCCAAAGTACGCGGTGGGAAGATCGCTCTTGTCGAACATGCCGTACTGATAGAAGCAATCGTCCACTCCGCCGGGAAGCTGGGTCGGCGGATCGAGCTGCGATGTCTTGGTGCAGGGCATCGTAGGATATTGCATGTCCATCTTGTTCGATCCCCACACCGGAGAGCTTCCATTGCTGCCATCGGGCACGCCGCACATGGGATCGTCCACGACGTTGCCGTTGTCCATCTTCTTGCAGGTGATGCCTGGAGCAGTCGAGCTGCCGTATAGGTGGATCTCGAGCACTTGGCCGCCGTTGTTGGCGCCAATACCCGTCGCCTGAAGAATGCCGCCGTTCTGCACCAGAATGTTCGCGGCATAAAACTTCATGCTCACATTACTGAAGGTCAGGGTGCCGGTCCCTTGCGGGGTCCCATCGCCAAAAATGTAAACATTGCTGAAATTGTAGGGCCCCTTCGTCCCATCCACCGTGCAGGTCATCTTGGTAATGACCAGGTCTGGACCTGTTACTCCCAGCGGCGCGCCCTGGTCGAGAATTCCTCCCGTACAGAAGTCGGTGGCGGCCGCCGCGGCGGGACACAACACAGTTGCCATCAGGAGTGCGGCAAAAAACATGGACGCAAGTATGGTCAAGCTTGGCTTCTGAATATTGCCTGGAGTAGTTGACTTCGGAACGGAAGACATCTTTCGCCTCCTTGTGCTATCCCGTGGCGCGAGTGGACCCTTGGACCACAAACGCGATTGAACATTGCGGCTGTAGGTAGAATGGTTTGCTATCTAAGAACTGACGGGGCGAAATAGTAGCACAACCTGCCCAAGCTAGCGTGTCTTTTTTTGTGAAATTCTAAACCCCGGCACGCGCAAGCCTGTCTTCTGGTACCGTCGAGAGCCACGGGAATGAAACTATGAAAAAAGGCTCAGAAGCGGAGGCAATTGGGTGTATAGTGTTGGCCGACCAGGGTGTCAAAATAGAATCCTGGCAAAGAATCGCCAGAGAGCCGTTACTTGCGTAAATGCAAGGCGATGTTACTAAAGAGCGGCGCTTACAACTATGGGATGATGCTCACCCGTGGAGGGTACTCGGATGCCAACCCGATCCTTGCTGCCGGCATTGCTCTGCATCTTGGCTGTAGTTCTACCCACCTCAGCGCAAGTGCTATACGACGATGGTCCGATCAATGGCACAACCGATGCCTGGACCATCAACTTCGGTTACACGGTGGGTGACACATTCATCCTGCTCAACAACTCCACGGTCACTGGCTTTAACTTCGGAGTCTGGGAATTCCCCGGCGACGTATTGACCTCGGTGGATTGGTCCGTGACCTCGCAGTTTGATAGCGGAACCCTGTATGGCTCCGGCACCGCCAGCGGCAGCAACTTGAGCGACCAGTTTCTATCACTGAACCAATACGGCTATGACATTGACAAGATCACGGTAACCGGATTGAATCTGAGCCTGAACAGCGGCACCACCTATTGGCTCAACCTGCAGAATGCAAAGGTGCCCAGTGGCAACCCCGTGTACTGGGACGAGAATGACGGAGTAGGGTGTAAGGGCGATGATGGACATGGCGGCGGCTGCCCTTCCGAGGCCGATTGGACGAGCTGTATCTCGTCCTCCAATCAACTCTGTCCCCCCGAATCGTTTGACATCACCGGCCGCATCGCGGGACAGACTCCCGAGCCGAACAGCCTCATTCTTCTCATCTCCGGCGCGCTAGGCATCATCGGCCTGCTGGGACGCAAACGCTTATAACTGGAAAGCCCCTTTATTTCGAATTTGTCCAGCCGGCTGAATGTGCGCTGCCGCGCGCTGGGCGGCTGCAGGATAGCCCGACATTCAGCAGGCGTGAGCGGCTAGTTAGGCGCCGAAGTTGGACTTAAGCATGTTGCAGAACAGTTGTCCTTGCTCGATGGCATCGTCGAGCGCCACATGCGTATGAGGCACGGGATCGAACCACTCCGGGGGCATCGACTGCTTGCCGCACGCTCGATATGGTTTGCGCAGCAACGCCATCGCGTAGGTCTTGATATCAATTGCCGAATAGCCGAATGGGTTCTCGCCCGCGAACTCGGTGAGATACCAATAGACGAAAGAAAAATCGAAGGCGGCCGGGTAGCCGACAAACACAGGCCTTCCGCCAAACGCCTTGAGCCAGGCAACGTAGCGCTTCAGGGCAGCAGCAGGCGCTTCGAGATTTTGCCGGCAGGCCGACCATGCCTCCGGCTGTGTGGCCCACCATGCAGCGGTCTTGGGATCCGGGGCCGAAGCGGGCAGCGTCTCCAAGTTGGCGGAGAACGTCCCCAGCAGCTCTTTGTCGGCCAGATAGGCCGCCGATCCAATGCTCAGCATGGAATGTTTTCCCGCGACCGGTCCGTCGGTTTCTATATCCGTGCTGACGTAGATCTCACGCAATGGTGATTGGCTCATGGTTTGCGATGACAGATTCGGATCGACAATCATGTCTCATTCCATTTCTCAACCCCCTGCTTGAGGATTGCGAGATGTTCATGTTAAACGTAATTCCACTCTAAATACTTCGATGAAAGCTAGAGACTGTCGGCCCATAGTATCGCTATCCAGACCAAGAAAAAGCCCGGAGCAGGTTCGCTCCGGGCTTTGTGGCCAGGCAATCCATTCCGCCCCCATCAAGCGATGGTGATGGACTGCCAGTTCTCGTTCGCGTGTCCTCCCGACCAGTAGTTGTTCACCACCGCTCGATCATAGATGCGAACGTCGATCAGGTAGCAGCACGGACTGATCTTGGCTGCCCACGGATTCCACTTGAACTCCGTGAGTATCGGGTAGCCGGTGTCGCTGATGTCGCCGTTGTAGGTTTTCGACAGGCTGGTGCCACCCGTGTCCACGATGCTGTAGCTGGCGCCGCATCCTCCCAGCAGATTCACTGTAATCCGGCTGAAGTTCGCGTCCGAGGCCTGTAGCGAAATGATCACCAGGTTCCCCTTGCCCTGCTCCACGGTCTCGCAACAGCCCAGGTCCCGCCGCTTTCCGTCGGGCGTCTGGAGCTGCAGCTTGATGACCGGCTTGGTGGGAGCGGTGTTGTCCAATCGCACCGGAACGACGGGGCTTTCAAATTCCGTGAGCGCGGCGTTGCGCACCGTTAGTTTGAGGTAGTACTGGTCGTTGACCGCACCCGCCGGCGTCTGCCAGTCGGTCAGGTAATCGGGCCCATCCAGACCCATATCGGCGACGTTGTACCAGCCATTCACGTCGGGAATACGGGTGTAGTACAGAAAAATAGGTGGAGGCGGGAAGCCTGGATTGATCCGGTAGTCGTTCACCGGAGTCTTGATGGGCGTCCATGGTCCCGCCGGGATTGGTCGCGTATTCCACCTTGTACTGAAAGGGCGATGCAATCACAAACACGCCCTTGATATTGGACAGGCCTCCGATGGGATGGTCGCCGACCCCGTTCGGCTTGTCATCTGGCTGGGTCGGCCCGGGAGGGAAACTGGGACCTGAGGCCAGACCAATTCCAGAACCCGAGGCCGTGAACTGCGAGGTCGGAATAAGAGAGACCTCGGTGATCAGCGGAGGCGGTGGGCACAGCAGCTTGCACACCAGCCGGCATCGGACAAAGCACAGGAAATGACAGAGCTGATGGCAGTACCGCTGCCACTTGAACTCGGCCAGCAGTTTTTCCCAGGCGCCCGCGTCTTCGCGCGCCACTACGTCCAGGAACCGCCTGAGCAGCGCCTCGTCTTTCGCCAGACGCTCGGTGACCTGGGCGAATTCCCGCCACTCGGCAATCGAGGGCTGGTCCTGCGCTTTGCCGGCCTCGCGGCAAAGCTTGAAGCAGATGAACACACAGTGCTTGCTGCAAAACCAGCGGCAGATCAGCCGGCAGTGTTGCAGCAGTCCCAATCTGCCCAGTTCGGACTGGAACTTGTCTGCATCCTGCGCTCGAAATGCCTCGGCCGCCCGGGTAAACGCAGCCTCATCGGCCGCGAGCTTCCCGATGGCCTCGCCGGTTTGCTTCAATTCGAGTAATTTTTCTTCCTGAGAATGATCGGACATGGCTACTCCTCTTTTCTGGATTTCTCCCGCTACAACGGTTGGTTGGTTGAGGTGGGCATACTTCGCTGCAAGGCTCCCCTGGGCCCCTGTTTGCATAGGGAGCTTTGCAGCATTTGGATATGGTTATTGCAAAGGAGGGGCCAAGTGCGTCCGCGTGAGCACGATTCTCGCTGGGTTTTTGCTTGCTATCGTTTGCGGTGGTGGCGATGCGCTGAAAGACCCCCGCGCCTGGCTTCTCCCGCTGCTGCGACTATCTCGATGGATAGCCCGACTATCCATTCCGCTATCCCGAACGCTCTATCACACGTACCTGTGTCGGCAATCACTGCGGCCAATCGTGCTCAAGGGCAAACTTGGGACGGGCTCAGATCCAGGTCAGAACGCGGAGAGCCTATGTCTGATACCCGAGAAGGAGAAATCAGTATGGATCATTACTCAAAAACGGGAACAGTCGTATTCAAAGAGGGAAGTTATTTCCTCGAGACGGAAGGCAAGCTACAGCCAATTCCGGTCACCCCCAACACCCAGCCGGCGCAATTGAAGGAGCTGGCAGGGCAGAAGGTTGACATTTTCTACTCCCAGCCGGTGAGCTTCATCGTGGGCTTGGCCAAATCAGGCGTGGCCGTCCGTCCCCCGCGCATCATCTGCTACTTCCCTGCCGACCCGTGGGCCTTTGGCGTGGTGCAGGAAGAAGCACGTGCCGTCTTCGCGAAGCAGCTCTTTAACGAGGGCGTGCTGAGCAAGGAAACGTTCGAAAAACTGGGTGGCTAGGGCGAGCAACCCATAACCCTCGACAACTTCTTAATTCTTAACCCGGTCTGAGCGGCTCCCTATTCGTAGAAAGGTAGTGTTTCATGAAGCTAGTCCCGGATAGCTTCCACACCAGGCCCCTTCCCAAGAGCTTCGTTATCGAACTTACCAATCGCTGCAACAACCATTGTGTCTATTGCTACCTGTCGGCGGGACCCGCCGGCCAGGACTGCGACCATGATCGAAGCAGCGAGATGAGCACGCAAGAAGTAATTCAAACCATAGCTAAACTAATTAACGAAGCACCCGTGCAATCCATCGCTTTGTCCGGGGGGGAGCCGCTCTTACGAAACGACGTTCCTGAGATCCTTTCTTTCATCCGAAACCAGGGAATATCCCCGGTCGTCATCACCAACGGCACCCTCTTAAGCCAGCAACGGGTGGCGTCCGCCGGCCCCGATGTCACCTACGAGATCACGCTGCTTAGCTATCGGCGCGAGGTGCACGACCAACTGGCGGGGCGCCGCGGGGCATGGGACGCTGCCGTGGATGGTATGGCGAATGTCCGGCAGGCCAAGGGTAATTTCGTAGCGGTGTTCGTAGCCACCAAACTCAACAGCGGCGACGTCCGCAAGACCGCCGAGCTGGCCATAGCGCTTGGCGCCAGCGGCTTGATGTACAACCGTCTCAACCTTGGCGCGCACAACATTCGGCACGCCGATCGCCTGCTACCCACCATCGATATGATTCGTAACAACCTGGACGCGCTGGAGGAGCTGAGCGCACAATACCACCTGCCGGTCGCGGTCTCGGTGGTGATCGAGCCTTGCCTGCTCGATACTCGCAAGTACCGACAACTGCATTTCGGCTGGTGTCCGCTGGCGGGAGAGGAATCCTACTTCACCATCGATCCCCGGGGAAACGTACGCGTCTGCAATCACTCGGGCGTAATTCTCGGAAACCTCAAGCAGGATCGCTTCACCGATATCTACTACACCCATCCCTACGTGCGGGCTTTTCACGACACCTGGCCGGCGGAGTGCGCCGACTGCGATCCCGAACTCAAGCAATTATGCTGCGGAGGCTGCAAAGCCTCGGCCGAGCAATGCTACGGCAATCTCGCACACGTCGATCCCTTTGTCACCATAAGCCGGCAGGCAAGCCTACCCGCTACTTAAACCGCTCCTTAATCGGGATGAACTCGGCCTTCTTCGTCTTCTCCTTCTGTCCTCCTCCCGCATTCTGCGGGCAGAAGGTCAGCACATAGTTGGGCGGCTGGATGCACTGGAAGGTCGAAGTGTGGTCGTCGAACTGCGCGCTATATGCGCTGGGACAGGCCGTCTTATAGATTGCCGCATAGGATGAATACGACTGCCCATTGGGGTTGGCCGCGGTGAAGAAATTCTGGTTGGTGGCGTTGCCCGCGCTCGAAGCCGGACACACCACCTGGGCCATCGGCAGCGGGTTGCCGGGAAAGCTGCCCAGCGTGCCGAAGTCCGACCACAACAGGCATCCCTGGCACTGCTGCGGGTAGGCGGCCGGCGCTCCGCTGTAGCAGGTGTAGGGACTGTAACCGGTGGTCCCGTAGAGATCGCTGTAAGGCGCGGCGTCCGGGCACTCCGGAGTGACCGTGTCCACGCACATATTCGATACAGCTTGATTACACGGTGGAGACGTCGCCCCGCATTGCATGCCTGCCGGACACTGGCTGGTTTGGCTGCACGTATTCACGCACTTGCCGCTGCTGCAGGTCATGTTGCCGCCCCCCTGCATGGCGGGACAGTCCGCGTTGCTGCTGCACGTGATGTTATGCAGCGCAATCTGATCGTTGGTACAACCCAGGTTGGCGTAGGGGCCGTTGTTGTACACGTTCGCGTTGCTGCATACGTTGTTAGGATTCAGGCAGCCTACATAGTTGCTACAGAACAGTTGCACTCCCGGCGGCCCGGCCAGCCGGTCGGGCGCATACTGGCACGAGCTTCCCGGATACGAACTGCAGTCGCTCTGCTGGGCGCAGGTCACTTCGTTGCCGCTGGAGTTCAGGATCGGCTCCCAGGCCTGCAACTCGGCCGGGCACTGGCTCGATGTCAAGTTCCAACCGCATCCCTCGATGGCCACCGCCGGCCAGGTCGGGGTTGCCTTGGCCGTCGTTCGGGAGCCGTATCGCCCTGGAGTTCCGCAGGAATACGGATCGATCGAGCACATGCCGCTCTTGCCCGGCTTGGCGTCGCACAGATACGGCGAGGGACAATCGTGCGGCTCACCCGCCGTGCAGGTGCACGTCCCTACCCCGTTGCTGATCACGCAGGTCTGTCCGGTCGAGGTCTGGCAGTCGGCATTGCTGGTGCACTGGTTGGCGGCAGGCAGGTTGGTGCCGCTCATCGGCTTGAATGCCGCCGCCACGTTGAAGCCGTCCACCAGGCTCACATCGTAGAAGTCGGTGGGTTGCTCGTTCACCGGGGCTGGCGCCTGCAAGTTGAATTCGATTTTGGTGAAGCCACGGCTGGCCCCCGGACCATTGCAAATCGCGTTGCCGCCGCAATCGCCCGAAAGGCACGCGCCCAGGTTCGAGTTCACGCATTTGTTGCCCAGGCACAGACCGCTACAGCAATCGGAATAGGTCGAACACGCGGCGCCTACCGGGTGGCAACTCGAGAAGTCGGGACATCCCCCGCGCGCCCACATCACCGTGTTCTGGTTCACCGTGGTCTGCGGATTGGTCACCGTGCCCGCCGTTCCCGGCATGCACAGATCCACCTCGCCACTGGCGCTCAGGTCCACTAATTTCGGGTCCAGGGCGCAGCCGTTGCTGTCGCAGACCCAGCCGGGAGGCGCGCAACCGCTGTCCTTGCAGCCCGTCAACAGGCACGCCGCGTTCTGGCTGTTGGTGCCGTAATCGCACGCATAGCCGCTGGGACAACTCACGTTGTTGGGATTGCTTGCGTCGGTGGCCTCGCACGGCAGCGAATGCTGGCACAGTCCCACCACCGTGTTGCAGGTTTGTCCGCTCGGGCACGTCGGGCTGCTGGACGAGCACGCCGTATTCTCGTTCGGGTAATACAGGAAGTATTGGCACAGGCCGCCCAAGCACTCGTAGGTGCCATTGCTCAGTTGGTCGCGCTGCGAGTTGGAGACGCAGTAAGCGGCGCCCTGCTGGGTATTACCGTCCTCCGTGGGACTCCACACCGCGCAGCGGTTGTCGCTACCGCATACCCCCGAGCATTGCCCGTTGGTGGTGTTGCAGGTGGACCCGGCCAGGATGGAACTGCAATCGCTGTCCTGGGTGCAACTGGCGCCGCCGGTCAGGTTCCACGGATTGCAGGGCCGGTCCTTCGAACACATGATGGCCTGGTTGCAATAGGAGTTGGGATAGCCGGCGCCGCTACAGTCGTTGTTAGTCAGGCACTGCTGCGCGTTCTGGCCGCTGCCCGGCGCGCCGCCCACGCTGGCCACCTGCTGCCCTAACCATAGCTCGTTGTCGCAGGCGTTGACGATCTGCACATCGCGAAAGCCGGTGGGACAGGTGGCTTGCCCCCAGACCTGGAGTGCACCTGAAACCACAAACATCGCCAGAAATACATAGGGGAGCACAGCCGGACGGGTCCTCATGAAGCAGCTTCTCCTTTAGCTTTCAACTCGCACAAGCCTGACTTGATACTTTCGCTAAAGCTTGTTTCAAAAACGTGTCGCGATGGTTCGCTGGAAGCGTGGGCCTTTAGGCCCACGAATTCGCCGTCCCAAAAACAGGGCCTTCAGGCCTGGCTGGTCGAACTCGATTTCTGAAACACGCTCTACTCAGAATGGCGCACCTAGTCTATATATGGCTGGCGGGAAATCAAGTGAATTTGTGAAGAGAAAACTGGAAGGCATCTCATGGTTCGCTGTGGTTTAGCTCTGTATCAGGGCCCGGCTTCGAGAGTTGCGAAACCGGGCGGCTCCTGCTTTGTATCAGGGCACGACTTTAGTCGTGCCAAACCCGCGATTTAGAGTGGCGGCTTTAGCCGCTGCTACAAGCCGCTTCTAACGCAAGGCAGCGCGGCAACTACCACTGCACGTTGGGATAAAGGCTGGGAAGGTGGATGGTCCGGTAGGAGTTCTGGTTGTCAATCTCCATCTGCCAGACTATCGCAGGGTTCGGAGCCTGCGTGACTTCCAGGACCCGGGAGCCGCTCTCGTTAAGGTCCGCTGGCGCTGTCTCATCGATGTAAATGTTAGAGTTGGGCAGCACTCGCGTGACTCCGCCCCAGTATGAGTACGATGTAACGTAAGACCATTGCCGGCTCGCGGTCCTGGCGGTTTCGTTTACCTCAAAAATTGCCGGCGCGCTATAGCAATACGGCGGGTACAGTCCGAGGCAAAAGTCGCCGTTATTATCCAGCAGACGGAAGTCGCCATTGTCGAACATCGCCAACTGGAAATCTCCGGTCGTGTTGGAACTGGCAATGTTGGCGTCGTGCTGGGCGTAAAACCAGTCGGCGGGCGAGTCCGAGTTCAGTTCGAAGTCTCCCTGGTAACCGAGTTTCCAGATAATATCGCCCGAGCCGCTTCCATTCTCATAATCAAGCTTCAAAATCCAGGACTGGTGGCGCAACGAAACCAGCAGATTTCCGTCGTCGGAGCTATAGGCAAGCGCGTTCGCATGGATCCAGTCGGGAAAGAAGATAGGATGACGGTTCACATCCAGGTGGTCGAAGGCATCCCACACCCACACTGGATTGTTATTCGCATCCAACTCCACGATGGCATCGCCCAGAACGGTCGTCTGGCCGGGGTAGCCGGGCAAGTCCGTGAAGACTCGAGAGTCGGTCACGATCAGCAGCACATGGCCATTGGGAAACCACAGAAAATCATGGTCGATGGAGTAAACCTGGATATTGTAACCGGCCGCAGTCAGCTTCTGGGCCAGGGCGTTGTAGTCGAATTGGCGGAGAATATTGCCGGCCAGATCGACCTCCAGCAGCGTCCCGCCGGAGGCCCCCGCCGGGCAGAGCACCATCATCATGTGCCCATTCGGCAATAGTTTTATCGGTTGGGGGGTCCCCAGTGCCGGATCGTAGTCGTAATACCAGACGACGTTGCCCGCTGGGTCCGTCGCCAACGCTTCCAGCTGGCTTCCCGTTCCCTGCGTCAAACTAATAAGTTCCACCCCCGGCGCAGGAGTCGCGCCGTTGGTGGTCGATACCTTCATGGAGGGTATGCGTGCGGCGTCAACCGCTCCCGTGGTGAAGCTGTGGTCGCTGTCGAATTGCTGCGAGCCGTCCAAGTAAGTCACGATGGCCCGCATGTGGTACGGCGTGCCCGGCTTCATGCCTGCAACCAGAATATTGACGGGGTTGCCCGCTGAAGCGGCCTGGGCTAACGTTTGAAAACCGTAGCTCAAGTCCGGGCCGAACTCGACCGCGACACTGGCCTCAGCCGGCGGAGAAATGGAATACTTGGCGACCAGGGGATTGGAGGTCGCCGAGATTTCGCCCGCCAGCGGGCGCTGGACCGGAGGCGGGGCAGAAGCCGACCCTCCGCCACAGGCCACCATGGCGGCCAGCGAGACACAAACACCTAAAAGAGCGGGCAGGGCAACGCGCACTTTCATGGATCGGAGCCAGGTTTCCTCAGGCACCTTCACTTTCGCCCCGGCCAGTTGGAAACAGACCGTGATCTTACACGGAAATGTTCGCGTAACCCATTTTTTGTAGTCAGTTATATCAAATTCTTGCGGTTTTCTCTGGACGCTCTCTGCGGATTTGATCGCCAATCCCGCAGGAAGGCCCGAGGGAACCTGCCAACAAGAACCTATGCCGCAATGTGGGATGTGCGTGTCACAATGTGGGATGTCCCGGTATTCGGCCTCGCACGGTTCATTGCTGACGGAACGTCCGGGGTTCGAGGAAATCCGGCGTTGCGTCATGCGGCAACTACCGCAGTGGCGCAAGCCGGATCGGAGCTATTCAAACATGACAGGAGATGATGGGATCGCTGTCGATCAATTCCCCGTCGGGAACATGGTCATCTCCGGCGCCGAGGCGGCCGCGCCCGAACTACGGATTCATCGTCCCCAACCTCAATGACGACGCGCTTAATGGCACGCTGGCGCACGACGGAAGAGTAGCCAGCGCCAGGCACAGCAGCAGAGTAAGCCCACCCATACCCAGTTTCATGGTGGAACCTTCATCGATTCGATTCGCGAAACGTCAACCTAACTTGCGCCGCAACACGCCCGCGACGCCCAGGATTCCCGACCCTAACAGCAGGAAGCTGCTTGGCTCAGGAGTGGTTCCACTGCCGTAGGCGCCGTTGATGGTAAACGATTCCGAAGGAATCGTCCCTACGCCACTATCGGAGGCTTGTGACGGGCAGCCGTTCGACTGGCAGCCGGCTCCATCGTTCTCGTCCCAAAAATAGTAGTCGAACAACTTGCCCTGCGCATTCTGTAGATTGAGCCAATACGTCCCGCCGTTGGCAAAGTTCACGTTCAGCCCGGTTACTGTGATCTCGTCCATCTCGTACCCAAACTGATTGGTGGAAAGGGTTTGCGATAGGAGAGTGCCGCCGCTGCCGCCGCCCGTCTGGGCTACGCCGGCGCCATAAATCGTTCCACCGTTCTCGCCCGAGGTGAGCGACCACTGCAGGCTGGTCATGGGGTCGGTCCCCTCATTCCACGCGCCAAACGAGAATCCGGTGACCGCCTGGCCACCGGAAAGGTTGAAGGTGTCACTTACGACGAAGCCATTGACGATGTCCCAGGCTTCCACACTGCCGTTGATCGGGCCGTTGTCGTAGAGCACTTGCGTCCAGGCCGGAATGGCCGCCAGCACCAGAGACAAAATGGCGATCGAAGAGACACGCGATTTCATTTGACCTCCGCTGATAGGGAACCCCTTTTTCTTGCTCCAAGAAAATTGCCCCATCGTACACCTGTTCGCTGGGGGCATGCCCGATTTCTTTGTCACTTTCCACTCAGGAACATGGTCATCTCCGGCGCCGAGGCGGCCGCGCCCGGAAAGACCGACACTCCCGCCAGTTCCATCATGAACCGGCAGGTGCTTTCATGCTGCAACACGACCTTCGGAATCTGCGCTCCGCGCCCCGGAAATGCCAGCCTCACGTCGGGACCGACCGCCACCCAGACCACTTGTCCGCCGCCGAACGAAGTATCGCTGTCCTCCGACTCGTCGAAGGTGACGATCAACAATCCGCCGCCCGGCGTGTTGAAGTCGGGGCTGGCCAGCAGGGGCGCGATATTGGCCTGCAGCCAGGCATCAGCCTGCGCCAGCGTGCCATTATGCGCGTCGTCGTTGAGGTTGGGGACGATGAATCCGTAGTTCGGCAGGGTATGATTGGCGATGTCGGTGGCGAGTTGGGTGAACGGCACCAGGTTCTGCTGCTGCTGCGGATCGTTGCGCACATCCGACATGTAGGACAGCGGATTGTGGCGCTCGGCATAGAGTCCGCTGTCGCCGCCATAGTATCCCTGGTAGGGTATGGACTCCGAATATTCTTTCCAGGTCTTTCCCGCGGCCAGTAGTTCGCGGACTACATTGTCCACGGTCACGGTCCCCATGTAGCCATCGTTGTTGGTGATGATCTGCCCGGTCGTGAGCATAAAATAGTTGCCGATGGAAGGATGGGTGTCCGCATAGTAGGCCGGCCACGAGGCATAGGTGCTGGCCAGACTATTCAGATAGGGCATTTGCGGATTGCCGATCACGTCGGAGTAACCATGATTTTCTTCCATCACGATAAATACGTGATTGACTTGTCCGGCGGGAGGCCTGGCCTCATGGGTTACGTTCGCCGGTGGGGGATCGGATTGCGCCGCAACCAAGGAAGCGCAGGAAATGAACAGGCCAATACCGAAAAACCAGCACGCAAATTTGCGCACAATTCGTTCTCCTTATTTTTTATTTTTTCTTCGCCCCGGTCGGCAAGCTATCACGGCACTACGGAATCCAGCAAGAAATATCTAGCATCGGTAGTGTCTCAGTTTGAATTTTTGATCTGCGTGGTCATCCGGCCAAAGCGTTCTCGCCACTGGTCGCGTTGTGCTTCGACATATTTTCGCGCATCAGCTATTCTCTCATCGCGGTTATTCCCGCTCGGTTTGTACTGATTCTTGATGCAATTGCAATGGTGGCAGGCTAAGGCTTTGTTCTCGGCAGATTGATCAGCGCCAGGAACGATGTGGTCAACAGTCAAGTTCATCCAAATGTTGAAATCATCCAATCCGCACAACCCGCAGTAACGACACGTGCACTTATCGCGCACATAAACTCCCCATTCAGAAGTACTTATATAACTCATGCCGTTCTCCTTCTCTTGTTGTAAGGGCCGCGTTTCGTCGTAATAAAAGCGGCATCCGCCAGCATTGCGATCTCTTCTAGCGACCAGACGTGATCTGAAATGCCAGCGGCCATCGCGGGCGTGATTCTGAGCGTCTTGTGGATTCGAGCAAAATTGTAGTGCATAAAATGAAGCGCGACCATGTGACCGTGATTCTCCAGCTTCTTACTGAAACCCGTTTGTCAGTCGCGTAAAGCGCCGCATCGACATCCGCATCGTGAGGTTCTGGCGGTCGACGTAAGACGTCTGAAACGTGCTGTGGCTCAGGGTCTCCCATTACTGTTTTCATTTCGCAACCGATGCAGGTTGCAGGGCTGTAGCGCGATTCGTCGGGAGTCGGAGCGCCGTAGATTTTGTGAAGTTGGGCGTAATCCACTTCCGTTCCAAAGCAATCCTCAACGGCCTGCAGATAGGGTCTGTGCGCGTCTGTAGTGATCTGCGGACGGCCAACGATGCGGTTAGCGGCGTCACGCATGAAGTTGTAAGCGGAGTATTTGCCACGGTCGCCAACGTAGTAGGTAACGCACAGCTTAGTATCTGCGTCGATTGCCGTCCACGTCCAAACATCGCCCCACCCTGCTTTTTCTTGCTCTGGCGTGACGTTCTTTTTCTTCGCGCCAACGAAGCGCCATATTTCGTCGCACTGCAAACGGCGAACCCGCACGTTGCGGACGTGCTCATGGTGGTAAGCAGCGGACGCACAGGCCACATCAATGAGCAGCTTCGTAACAGTGTTGATCGACACATCGCACAGCCGACTCGTGGCCCTGAGGCTGTTGCCCTCAACCAACATCCCGATTATCTGGACGCGCTTTGCAAGTGGCAGCCGGTTCATGGTTCAAGCATAGCCGCTCATCCTGCATTTGTCAAGCACAAAGTTCAGTTTAACACATGAATGCAACTAGGTATTGACAACGTGCTATCAGTGGCATAGAATGTATTGCAGTAGTGGCGGACATGCTTCATGGACATAGAGTTTCGGGACAAGAGCTTGGCGTTGATCGAAACCGACCGGGCGGCGGACACCAAGCTGCCAGTGTCGGTCATCAACTCGTTCCGAGACAAGATGGTAGTGTTGCGAGCCGCGCCGGACGAGAGAACGCTAAGGAACTGGAAAAGCCTTCACTACGAGAAACTCAAGGGCCAAGAGGAGGAGCGATCAATCCGGCTAAACAAGCAATGGCGAGTCGTCTTCTTGATCGATACGAAGTGCAAACCAAACAAAATCACTGTTTTGAGAGTCGAAGATTATCACTGAGAGGGAGCTACCTATGGCAACGGCAACTGCAAATTGGGTGAAGCATCCCGGCTACTACATCAAGGAAGAGATGGAGGCGCGGGGTTGGTCACAGCGTGATCTTGCGTTTATCTTGGGATCGACCGATCAGGTTCTCAATCCGATTCTCAATGGCAAGCGGGGAATCAGCCCCGACATGGCAAAGGCGTTTGGTGAGGCTTTTGACGTTCCGGCTGAGTTCTTCGCCAATCTTCAGCAAGCCTACGATTTGGCGCAAGCGCGTACTCCCGATCCGAGCGTAGCTGTTCGGCGGAATATGCAGAGCACATATCCTGTTCGGGAAATGATTAAGCGCGGCTGGCTTGAGTTGTCCGATGCTGCCATGATTGAAACGCAACTAGCTCGTTTTTTCTATAAGTCTGACCCTAGCGAGATTCCTTATTTCGGCTCCTATGCTGCCAAGAAGGGAAGCTACGAAGAAAGGGACATTCCTCCTGCTCAATTAGCGTGGCTGTTCAGGGTACGTCAGATCGCTCGGTCTATTCCCGCGCCTCGGTATTCAGCTAAGGGCCTGCGCTCCGTTGTTGCCGAGTTCGAGACACTTCTTTACACGCCAGACGAAGTCCGGCGTGTTCCAAAGATGCTCATGGACTGCGGAGTGCGCTTCATCGTCGTTGAGAAACTGCCTACCTCTGATATTGATGGCGTGTGCTTTTGGTTGGACAATGACTCGCCCGTAATCGGAATGTCTACGCGCCGAGACAAGATTGATAACTTCTGGTTCGTCCTCCGCCACGAGTGTGAGCACGTTCTGCAGGGACACGGCAAGGACTACGAGATGATCGATATTGACCCGGAACAGGAAAGCAACTCTTCGATCTCTGAAGAAGAGGCTGTAGCGAATGCGGCAGCCGCAGCTTTCTGTGTTCCGAGCGAGAGGCTGCAATCATTTATCGCGCGAAAGCGGCCGTTTTATTACGAGAAGGACGTGATTGCCTTCGCTCGTACTCTCAATAGGCATCCTGGTTTGGTTGTCGGCCAGATGCAGCACAAGCTCAACAGATATGACTACCTGACTCGGCATTTGGTAAAGATTCGACAGTTCTTACTGCCCGGAGCCATTGCTGACGGATGGGGTCAGGTAGTACCAGTCAGTCTGTAAAGGAGATCGACTCCAAATGTCTACGAAAGCCGAACGGTTTCAGCAAATTTGGCACAAGTATGATGCCGAACGCGAGCATAAGCCAACAAGCGCTCGGGAAGCCATCGAATGGGCGGTCAAGGAAGGACTGCTCGACCTGCCCGACATTGACCCCCTAGATGTCTTGGCCTCTCAAATGGCGGACTTCCTGAGAACCGAGGTTAAGGTAGATGAGAAGGGCCGTCGTTATCGCGTAAACCATGCGATGCGAGTCACAAAAGGAGGCGTCCAATATACGTTCTGGGGCGTCATGGGCTTCGCCTCTCATGAGTTTATGGAGAGATCGTTCGCATGGAGGCGCGAACAGATCGTTGGCGATAACTTGCAGTTGAAAATTGATGTCGATGTCTACAACGACATGGTGCGCGGCAAGCATCCGCCGATTCAGCTAGTTATGGATTATACGGAGGACGTAGCCGAGCGGCAGATTATGAAACTGCCGCCGCAGAAGGCCGAGGTTGCCTAACTGCGCTTTTTCCATCGCGCCTGAGCCGCCAATCGCGCAATATCTTGGCGTTGCTCAGGCGTGAGATGTTCTGCTCTGCTTTTGCCGCCCTTTAGTCCGCCGGCCCGACGCTTGGAAGGATTCCTCTTGGACTCGCTGACCGTATCCTCGGCTTCGCCTGTGGCAATATTGACGATGAGCTTGGCGAGTTGGTTCGGATCGCGGGGGCGTTTCGTCATGTCCACATCCTGCCACATCCTGCGACTCTCCGCATCCCCCGTCAATTTCAAACTGATACACTACCTAGCATCGCCCACGTTAATTCTTGGCTTTTCGCTACTCGGGTTCTGGAACCTGTCTGCTTTCGCTCTTGAAGGGAACCCACCGAAGGCCAGCCCCGAAGGGGCGACTCAGCCCAGCCCAGCATGGAGCCGAAGGCGGAATGCTGGGTACCGCGGGAAAATAATCCGAGTCCCGTAGGGACGGCAGGGTTCCCAGGCGATCCTCTACCGCAGCCTGCGCAGGGCCCCCGCCACCAAAACAATCGCAGGCCCAAGCAACAGAATGCTCCCCGGCTCCGGCGTGGTCCCATTTCCGTTGCCGGTATTTACGGTGAACGCCTCCGCGCCGATGGTGCCCTCCGCATTCTCCGATGACTGTGACGGGCAGCCGCCAGACATGCATCCTATGCCGCCGTTCTCGTCCCAATACACCGGATCGCCGCTGGGCACCGACGCATTCTGCAAGTTCAGCCAGTACTTGGTGCCCGGCGTCACCGCTACGTCCAATCCCTTCACCGTGATCAAGTGGATGTCGTAACCATACTGGTTGCTGGAAATAAATTGGTCCGTCAAGTTACTTCCGTTGGCCGTACCCGAGCCATACAGCGTTCCGCCCTGCTCTTGCGCGGTGATGGACCAGTCCACCGAGCTGAGCACATCGCCGGGATACTCCCACACGCCGAGCATGAAGCCGGTCACGCTGGAGTTATCGGCAACGAACGTGTCACTCACGATGAAGCCATAGTTGATGGTCCAGGCATCGGTCGTGCCATTGATGGGACCGTCGTCGTAATCCGCCCACGCCGGCAGAGCGGCCAGCGCCAGGCACAGCAGCAGAGTAAGCGCGGCCATACTTAGCTTCATCGTCGAACCTCCATCGATTCAATTCGCGAAACCCTAGAACAACTTGCGCCGCAGCACCCCCGCGAGTCCGATGATGCCGGAACCGAAGAACACAATACTGTCAGGCTCGGGTGTGGTTCCGGTGCCGCCGGTGCCGTTGATGTCGAACGCTTCGGCGGGATCCGTCCCAACACCACCACCCGAAGCCTCGGACGGACACCCGCCGCCCTTGCCATCGTCGCCGGTGCAGCCAATGCCGCTGTTCTCATCCCAGTACACCGGGTCACCGCTCGGCACGCTGGCGTTCTCCAGGTTCAGCCAGTAGCCCTTGCCCGACAACATAGGTACGTTCAGACCGGTTACCGTGATCTTGTCGATGTCGTAGCCGTACCGGTTGACGGAGAGGAACTGGTCGGTGAGGTTCTTGCCGCTGGCGGTGCCGGATCCGTACACAGTCCCGCCAACCGGCTCTGAGGTAATGAGCCAATCCACCGAACTTAAAACGTCGCCTGGATATTCCCACACCCCAAAGTTAAAGCCGCCGACCGTGGAGTTATTCAGCAGCGCGAAGCTGTCAGCCAGGACGAATCCAAAGTTGATGGTCCAGGCATCGACGGTGCCATTGATCGGACCGTCGTCGTAAAGAACCTGCGCCGCCGCCGGAATCGCCACCAGCGCCAGGCACAGCAGAGTGAGCGAAGCCATACGCAACTTCATGGTCAATCCTCCTTGCATTCGATACGCGAAACGCTAGAGTAGTTTTCGCCGCAACACGCCCGCGAGTCCAATCATGACGGAGCCGAACAACACGATACTGCCGGGCTCGGGTGTCGTTCCCGTGCTGCCGGTACCGTTGATGTCGAAGGACTCGGCGGGAATCGAGCCAATGCTGCCGTTGGAAGCCATGGACGGGCAGCCGCCACCATGTCCGTCGTTGCCGGTGCAGCCTACGCCGTCATTTTCGTCCCAGTACACCGGGTCTCCGCTGGGGATGCTGGCGTTCTGCAGATTCAACCAGTAAGTCTTTCCCGAATCCAGGGGCACGTTCAGGTTCGTTACCGTGATCTTGTCGATGTTGTAGCCATACTGATTGAGAGAGATGAACTGGTCGGTCAAACTCGCGCCGCTGGCGGTGCCGGAGCCATACACCGTTCCCCCATCGTATTGGGAAGTGATGGACCAATCCACCAACGTCATAGACGTCGCCGGGGAATTCCCAAACCCCGAAATTAAAACCACCGACGGTGGAGTTGGCCGACAGGGTGAAAGTGTCACCAACGACAAATCCATAGTTGATGGTCCAGGCATCGACGGTGCCGTTGATGGGACCGTCGTCGTAGAGCACCTGTGCCCAGCCCGGAGCAGCCAGCGCCAGGCACAGAGCAAGCGAAGCAATACCCAGTCTCATTGTCAACTTCTCCTTGGACTCGATCGTAAGCCTGACATCGCCCTTGTCGCCCTGGAAGGATCAATGAACTATCAGCCTCGCGTCCTTAGCGCCATCACTGTCCTCGCCTCTATTTGGGCTGGGGAACGATCCTCAGATATGGACGTGGAGCCTTCCACCCCTCAGGGTAGATCTTCTTCGCCTCTTCGTCGGAGACGGATCCGGCAATGATAACGTCGTCGCCCTGCTTCCAGTTCACCGGCGTCGCCACCTTGTGTTTCGCGGTCAATTGCAGCGAATCGATGACCCGCAATACCTCGTCGAAGTTGCGTCCCGTGCTCATGGGATAAACGATAATTAGTTTGATTTTCTTGTCGGGGCCGACGACGAAAACATTGCGCACCGTCATGTTATCGGTCGCGGTGCGGCCTTCACT
The DNA here is from genome assembly GCA_963791975.1 of uncultured Acidobacteriaceae bacterium. Classification (GTDB taxonomy): domain Bacteria; phylum Acidobacteriota; class Terriglobia; order Terriglobales; family Acidobacteriaceae; genus Bog-257. The sequence goes on from CAWBUJ010000003.1 coordinate 1,712,473, forward strand.
ACCGCCTGCGGTGCTGGCCGGCAACATGCCATACAGCTTGGCTATCTTCAGGTCGGTGTCGCCGATCATGGGATAGTTCGGCGCGTATCCTTGCGTTTCCCTGATGTCGTCAGCCCAGCGCGCGTGATTATCCACGGGATCGACACTGAGTCCGATGATCTTGGTGTTGCGCTTGTCGAACTCCGGCTTCAGTCTCGCCATGTAACCGAGTTCGGTAGTGCATACCGGCGTGAAGTCCTTGGGGTGGGAGAACAGTATCGCCCACGAGTCTCCCATCCAGTCGTGAAATCGCATGGGGCCTTGGGTGGTTTGCGCCTCGAAGTCGGGAGCTGTGTCGCCGATTTGTAATGGCAATGTAATCCTCCTTGTGGTCGTAACCGGGGCCATGATTTTGGCCCGGGCGACGAACACTATACACCCAATCGCCGTGGCGTGCTGTCACATGCTGTCAGCCTTCGCTGCGCCGCGACGTATGGGTTATCATCAGGCTCTTCGGTCCAACGCGACCGGACCCTCATCGCCTAACGCTTAGGAGGAAGTCCGTGAACAAACTTGCTGCAACACTATTCGCGGCGTTGCTTGCCGTCATGATCGGCCTGCCAATCGTCAGCGCGCAGGACAACATGAGCCAGGGCACCATGGGCGGCGGCCAACCCAACAAGGCCGAGATCGCCGCCAAGCTGGAGAAGATGTCGGCGGCGCTGCAATTGTCGCCGGCGCAGAAGCAGCAGATCCTGCCCATCCTGAAAGAAGAGGCGCCCAAAATAAAGGCCGTCAAGGAGAACACTTCCCTGGGACCGCTGCAGAAGGGAATGCAACTGCGCCAGATCAGTGAGGCCACCGACGCCAAGCTGAAACCCATCCTTACGCCCGATCAGTACCAGAAGTTGCAGGAGATGCGCGCGCAGGAACGGCAGCAGATGATGCAGAAGATGGAGAACCACTAAAGGGAAGGACGGCACTCCGGTGGACCGGTAATTGGGGACCGGGTGCCGTAGCCCCTCCCTGGCGCTAGTCGCTGGTATTCCCGAAACGGAACTAAAATTGATAGTAGTTGTGACACTGTCACTAGTTTGAGTGTAAATTTTACTTGTCAATAGGGTGCCTGGAAATTATGTTTTATAAGTCATTGATAAAAAACAACATAAATACGAGAATATTCACTTGACACAAACAGTTAACGATGTTATTTTAGCATCATGACAGCCCGGAAGCATCCCAAACCAGTTAGCATTCGCGATGTTACCGCCAAGTTCGGCACAGACGAAGAATGCTTGAAGTATATCGAGCAGATGCGCTGGCCGGACGGCGTTGTGCGCTGCCCCACATGTGGCGATAAGAACGTGAAGCAGGTACGGCGGCAGAGCGATTCCAAGAATCGCCGTCTATGGTTCTACACTTGTCTGAATCGGGATTGCTTGCAGCAGTTCTCGCCCACGTCTGGCACTCTGTTCGCTGATACGCACCTGCCGCTCATAGTGTGGTTCCATGCCATTGCGATCATGCTGAATGCGAAGAAGGGCATCTCTGCGAAGCAGCTACAGCGTGACCTGGGGATCGGCGGATACAAGACAGCGTGGTATCTGAATCACCGAATCCGCGAAGCGATGCGCGAGAATGACGGCAACCTGCTTGGCGGAACAGTCGAAATCGATGAGACCTACGTTGGAGGAAAGCAGAAGGGCAAGGGCGTCCGCTACGGCAAGCGCCAGAAGGAAACCGTCATGGGTGCCGTCCAGCGCGGCGGTGAACTGCGCTTGCAGCATGTGCCCAACGCGAAGGCGACAACAATTCGCGAGTTCGTTTCAGAAAACATCAGTCCCGAAGCCGACCATGTAATGACGGACGAAGCCGCTGCTTACCCGTTCGCTCTGCGTCCTGAGTTCATAGATCGCCACTATACGGTTAACCACATAGCAGGCGAGTACGTGAAGGGCGACATCTGGACAAACAGCATCGAATCCGCGTTCTCGCTGTTGAAGCGCGGCATCATAGGCCAGTTCCACAAGGTGAGCATAAAGCACCTACATCGCTATTGCAGCGAGTTTGAATACAGGTTCAACCGCCGCCAGTCAGCGGACCCGTTCATAGACACAGTGCGCCGCCTGTGCGGAATCAAGCCGCTGACGTTTGCGGAGCTCACTTCTGACCCGAAGGCTTAGGCCGCTTGGCTTGAGCCTTTATATCCGCTGTTTTCTTTGGAGGAGTTCGCAGCATTTGAGATAACACGGCATCAAATTTGGCCTTGTCAGTCTTCATGGCTTGAGTTTACCTTTATCCCCTCGGAGGCTCAATGGCAAAGATGATTCAGTTCGGCGGCAGCACCACAACAGGGAACTCACTGTCGCTAACGCCCATAGAGAAGATGCAATTAGCGGCGCAGATCGCCGCGATTGTCCGAGCCAGTTTCAAGCAGCTTTCTGACTCGGACGCACGCGACGTGATGCGGCTAGCTACTAGCCAGCTTGTTCCATCTCCTTCCGCTCTTCCCGAATGAAGAGATCAAAAATCTCTCTCGCGAAATGAGCGGCCTCTTCGTTCCATTCCAGCCGAACGTAGTTATATACAACTTCGTTCCTCACTGGACTGGTGTTAGGAACCTGTTTGTTCGCCTGTTGCATACCGGGGCTGTAAACGCCAAACTGGTTCTGTTGATACTGCTGCGGCAACGCAGGGTGGCCCTGAGAAACCCAGCGGAGTTTCTCGTGGCTGCGTGCCTGAATCTCCAACATCTTGGCCAGTTGTTCGGTCGTAACTTCGTTAACAACCATCACAAAACTAACCATTTGACAAACCACCCTTTCGTGAGGCTAAATGCCTCTCTGTACTACAATGGCGGAGGGCGGGGGGATCGGACCCCGTTCCCGTAGGAACCCTCGCTTATAAGGCGAGTCCCAGCGGCCAGCTAGTCACCCTCCGTTCAGGGCACGAAGAAACGGTATCGCCACGGCTCACTTCAGAGGCTCCGTCAAGAATCTGCTGAAGTGGGCCTTCGTGTTATGGCCCGCTGCACGGCAAGATCGTGCAGTGGTGACAGCGGGCTACGCGTGTATCTTCATACGATCCTCGCGTCCCTGTACCAACGTGGTAACAGGAATCCCGAACACACATTTCCCTTGACTCAGGCTTTGGGGTTTGCTACGGTAGGGGTGTTCAGCTCCTACAGAAGCTTTGCTCCCCAAAGCCCGATTTAGTTCTAAGAGGCCCGTAACCTTTGGCGAGGTTAGGGGCCCTTCTACTATCTGCCAACATATCAGCGTCCTGCTTCCAAAGCAAGATCAATTCGTACTTTCAGTGGTGTATCTGTGGAAATTTCCACAAGATATCGTGTAGGGGTTGTTGACTTTCTTGGTTCCGTCCCTGTGGACGGCTGTGGATAAACTCGCAGAAAACGGGCGATGAAATTACGAAATCGTGACCGCCGTCACAGACAGCGATCTGCCGTTGTGAGATACTGCTCTCAAGAACGTGGTAGGTCGCCCGCAGGGGGATGAGTGGCAAAAATGAATCCTCCGTGCTGGCCTCCACCAATGGCCTCCAGTGATTGCGGCGCATGATCTGGGGGCCATTCACTTTGGGGTGTAATTCCTACCAATCTACCGCTGCCCTGTCTCGGCTAAGTTACTTTGTTTGCGTGTTTGTGTAAAGTGAATATTCCCGCATAAATACATATTTCAAAAGTGAACAAAACCCGGTAAAATGTGCTATATTGGAATCAGAATAAGAAATTGAGAAGCGCCCTGTAAGCTCTTCCCGCAAACGAACCCAGCCGAGAGCTGGGTTTTCGCTTTTGGGGAACAAGCCTGGCAGGGCTGCCGCGTGTGTGCGAGAACCTCTGTCGTCCCTACCGGACTCGATTTCATTTCCCACTTTACCCAGCACTCCGCCTTCGGCTAGGTGCCGGGCTAGACTGAGACGCGCCTATGGCGCTGGTTTCTGCAGGGTCCCACTCCACTGCCAGGAAACAGCGTTGCTACTCACACAGACTCTGCAGGCCGATCGTTCAGGGGCAGACTTTGGGCGGGGTCGAAGCGGGCCCTGTTACAAGCGATTTACGACATAGGTTGTAGAAAATAGTCCTGCTCGGCGCGGCCCAACGCCGCACCTTTTCAACGCTTCAATCAGCCACAAGAGATCAGCAATGGCCTGATTCGGCGAGCTGATAGCCGCGCGCCTTCAAGATCGCGCCAACCGTGCCCGGTCAAAATTCGAGTTCGCCAACCAGCGAGCTTTGGCCACGAGGAACGTCATTCTGGAGCTTCGATTAACCATTTGGTTCGACTCAGAAGCTGCGTTCCTCGGGGCCAGGCAATGGAAACCAACGCCGAGAGCCAGACGCTCTCCAGGGAAATTGCGAAAGGCAGGAACACGATGTCCGATCCAAGCTACGCAGAGTTGAAAGCCGAATTGGAGGAGATGAAAAAGGCCGCGGCCCAGCCGGCCGTCGCCCCCTCCCCTGCCGCCCTCTACTTCAAGGTGAGTGCGAAGGGCGCGGTCAGCCTTTACGGTCTGGGACGCTATCCGGTCACGCTCTATTACGAGCAGTGGCTGAAGGTGCTCGAGCGGGTGGACCAGCTTCGCAGCTTCCTAGAAGCCAACAAGCCCTCGCTCCGGCTGAAAAACGCCAGACCCGAGGCTAGCTGAGCGGCCATCATGCACGGCGATGGGTTGGGAAAGCGGACCTGGCGTCCGGCGTTTTCTCTCCGCCCTGTAGAATGTCGGGTGGGAGCTGGCTGGCCGCAGCAAGCAGCTCCACGGAGGAGCTGCCGGGAAATGGACATGACGTGGGTGACGGACCGCATCGCGGTAGGCGGCGGCATCTGGAATGAAGAAAAGATGATCGAGGTGGCGCGCGCCGGAATCACCCACATCATCGACATGCAGGTCGAATGGGACGACACCGCGCTGGCGCGGCCCTATGGCATCAGAGTTTTGTGGAACCCGACGGACGACGACTTCCGGCCGAAGCCGGCGGAGCTGTTGCAGCGCGGAGTGGACTTCGCGCTGGAGGCGCTGGACGATGCCGAGACGCGGCTGTTCATTCATTGCGCCGCCGGGGTGCATCGCGCGCCGATGATGACGCTGGCGGTGCTGCGCGCCCTGGGCTTCGGGCTCGAGGATGCCATGGAAATGATCGAGTCGCGCCGCAAGGTGGTGGACTTCGCTCATGTTTACGTGCAGAGCGTGGAAGAGTTTCTTCGCAGCTACGAGGCGGCGGAGCAGAAGAAGTAAAGCCGCAGCTAACTAGCGGCCGGCAATTCGTTACGTAAGACCCTCGCAAAGGTTAACGTCCCACATCGTGGGATTCTGTGGTAGCAGGCGGTCACGATGGCCTGCTATGGCTTGCAATTTCGCTTTCGTGCAGGGGTCCCGCGACTCCTCGCGCCTGTCGTCGCAGGGCATGACGCCGTCGCGACCTTACAGCTTGAATACATAATCCTTAATTTCTCACTTCCGCCGGCAATCGCCGGCAGCAGAGAGGCAGCAATGATGCCGACCATCAACCGCCTTTTCGGGCGGTTTTTTACCGTCCTGATTTCTCTTAGCTTAGCGATTTTGTTGCCCCGCGCCATGTTTGCCTCCGAACCGGGGCCCCCAACCCTGGCGGTTTCCGCGCGGGCTGGCAGGGTGGAAGCGGAGCCTCGATCTCCCTCCGCTTCCATCCCGACGTCGGCAATAACGACTGTTGGTGGAGTGCGAGCGGACCTGCCCCAGATCCGGAAGAGCGGTGCATCCTTATTGGGTGCGGCAGGTCCCATTTTTCCCGCCTGGCCCACAGAGCGCCGTTACACGCCATTCCGGCTTGAGCATCGCGCCGCGGTGCTGGTGGCCAGCAACCCCGGGCCCTCCAGTCTGACCTCTCCCGCCGGGTTGCCGGCGGCGGCGCTGCCGAGAGCCTCGAAGGCGCCAAGTCCCACGTTGTGTCAGATCAATGACACGGTGTACCGGGCCGACGGCACTCCGGCGCAAGGCACGGTATTGCTCTCCTGGCCGTCCTTCACCACCGCCGCGGGACAGACGGTCACGCCGGGCTCGCTGCTGGTGAAGCTGGATGACAACGGCGGCTTCAACGCCAGTCTCGCGCCCAACACCGGAGCCATTCCGGCGGGCACCTATTACAGGGCAATCTTTAAGCTGGACGATGGCACCAACGAGACCGAATTCTGGGTCGTGCCCAACACCCAGAGCACCACCATTGGCGCAATCCGCAGCAAGCTGGTGCCGGCCAACCAGGCGGCGCAGTTCCTCACCCGCGACTTCGCCGACTCCAACTATCTGAACTTGACGGGCAACGAAACCGTGGCCGGAGTAAAGACGTTCACCGCCTCGCCCGCGGTGCCGACGCCGGTAAACGGAGGCGACGCGGCCAACAAGTCGTATGTCGACGCCAACGCGGGCAGCGGCAACCTGGCATCTCCTCCGCCCATAGGCAATGTCGCGCCCAACACGGTAAATGCGACCGCGATGACCGCGCAGAACGCCAACGGAGTCTTCAGTGCGGCCTCTTACTCCGGGTCCGACTGGACGGTGGCGACCAACGCTGCGATCGCGGCCGCGCCGGTGGGCGCGACGGTGGATATGCGTGGATTTTCGCCGGCGCAACTGGCCGTCGCGGGCTCGCAGACCATCGCGTTACCCAAGCAACTTAGCCTTGTTCTTCCGCCCGGGGTCCTTACCCTCAATGGCTGTCCGGGAATCAATGTCTCCGCTGCGGGCGTCATGCTGCAAGGGCAGTCCGAGACGCCCTACCAGTCAGCCATCGGGACGCAACTGAAGTCGGGTACGGGCTGCCCGCTAGTAGCCAACTACGTCAATACGCTGCACGGCGCCGACGGGACCGTGCTTCGCGATTTGGATTTGTATGGCAATTCGGTGGGCACGTTCGGGTTCTTCGCTCCGGCATCGTATGATGTCAAGTTAAGCCACGTGCACGCCCACGGCTTTACCAGCGCGGGAATCTTTGCCATCTCCGGGCGGGGCGATTTCCAGAATGTCATCTCCGACACCAACGCGGGCGACTGCTGGGTGATCGGGTATGACGGACACGTTTCCGGTCTGTCCCAAGCCAACGGCTGTGCCGCCGACGGCTGGCACGTCGTCACGGGCGGAACCGTGTTCTCGGGCCCGACCGCATATCTTAACGGGCTTCACGGGATGCATCTGGACGGAAACCTGGGAGGCAACCGGGTGGCCTCCACGGCCTATGTCGAGCCGAAGATCATCGTGCCGTCGTCCAATAATGCCGGGGCCTATGCGTTCTACAGTCAGGCGGTGGGGACGACGGCCTCCGGCAGCGGACCGAGCTTCTGTCAGAGTGTAGGCTGCACGATCCAGGACGGAACCGTGACCTGGATCAACATCGGCACCGCGCTGGGTTATGGAATCAGCAGCCAGTTTGCCGCACAGAGCTGGACGCAGATTACGGCCCCCAACATCTCGGAATCAGGCAACGCCAATCTGGCGGGAGCATGGTGCGATATCTCGGTGGAGGGAACAAGCTCCCTCTATGCCATACAGGACACGATTACCGATCCTCTTATCCGGCAGACCCAGAGCGGCGACCATGCTGCTGCGGGCATTTGCCTGAACTATGCCTCGCAAGTTTCCATTGACGGATACAAATGGTATGGAAACAGCTCTTCCGGATCGGCGCAAAACGATCTCGGCGGGCTGCTCATCAACAACTCATTCTTTGTAACCGTGGATGGGATGAGCACTACGCACTCCTTTGGACCGGCGGTTCAGATAACGAACTCCGGTACCGCCCTGTTCTCCAACTCCGTTTTTCATGACACCGGAGCCGCCGGGGACTCTATTTATGCGGTGTCGGTTGCCTCCAGCGCCCTGAATGTCTCGTTCCATGGCATGGTGATTGACGATGACCGCGGGACCCCGTACTCCAAGGGAATCAGTAACGCTGCGGCGGCGGACCACAAGATATCGTTCCTCAATGTCAACGAGAAGGGGCTGGTATCGAACCCGGACAGCTTTGGCGGGGCGCTGGTCGCAAACTATATCCTGCCGGACACCTTTAACCTGGTCAGCAACGTTCCCGCTGAGTTCGATATTGGCGGCAATCCCGCCTTGAGCATTGACAGCAACGCCAAGGTTACGGTGGCAGGCGCACTCACCTTTCAAAGTGTTCCCGGAGTGGCGTTCCTGGTCAGCAAATACGCCAGCATGCAGGCGGCCATCAACGCCGCCTATAACAATGGTGCGGTGCTGGGCACGGTGGTTGACGATCGCACCTCGCCCTACAGCGGGCCGGGGTTTATCCTGTATGACTCGGTCACGTTGAAGCTGGCGCCCACCACCTACACCCTCACCGGCACCGTCACCTACAACAACGGCAACAACAATGTGACCGCGGGAATTGTGGCCGTGCCGGGCGCACGGCTCATCGGCGCCAGCACCTCGTCCAATCACGGCACCATTATTACCGCCGGCAACGGGCTGAACGCCGACCTGATCGCGACTTCCACCGTCGGCACCGGGATCGGCGCGGCGGCGCAGTGGTGGCACTGGGGCGGCTTTGAAAATCTACGGGTCACCGGCAACGGGGCCAACCAGACGGCGGGCAACTGCTTCAACATCGAGAACATGGGCGAGACCGCGTTCCTGCGCACCATCGAGGTGAGCGGCTGCAAGCTTGACAATATTTTGTTCACGGGAGCAAGTGCCACACCGTCAGACATCGCCAACATTACCACCAACAGCGCCGGCCGCTACGGATTCAACTTCAATAACCTGAGCGGCGTGGCGGTGGTCCACGGTCTGAGCGGCGACTCCAACACCACCTCTCTGGTGCGCCTGAACGGCGGGCAGTCGGGCACTCTGACCATCCTGGGCTTTAAGGCGGAAGAGGAAATCAGCGGCCAGGACCCGCTGATCACCATTGATCAGAGCGGCCAGAACGGCGCCCAGCCCAGCCTGTTCATCGTTGGAGGCTATACGTTTGGCCGCGCCGGGCTGAACGACATCGTCAAATATGTGAACGGGACCGCGGGCACCGCCCCGTTCGTCAGCGTCAGCAACTTCTATACCCAGGACTACGTGAACGCGGTGAACGACACGGTCAACAATCGCACCACGGCCGCGGCCAATATGAATAAGGTGCCGTTCTACTACGGGCCGACGGGCGCGTTCTACTCCGGCCAGGCCTACACGCTTGATCTCAATACCTTCGTGCAGTCGCCGCACTCGGGCAACAACATATTGACAGAGGTGTTCGGGACGACAAGCTCGAACGAGACGCTGATTGCGGCCAGCGGCACCTCGACCGATCCCGGCATCGGCGGCATCGGCTTTCGCATGCCCAACCGCAGCGTTTACGGACAAACTCCGGAGCTGTTTGCCAAGATGACCTACGCCTTCCCCGGCGGCAATCCCAACACCCAGCAATGGGAGTTCATTCCGGCCAAGATCGGCGGCGACAACAGCACCCGCTGGATCGGCGATCCCAGCTATCGCTGGGACGAGGTCTACGCCAGCGATGTCAACACCACCACGGCCACGGTTGGCACGCTGAACGTCACCACCTGCGTGGGATGCGGCCCGCACCTGGTCAGCGGCACGATGCAAGGCGGCACAACAACGCTGACCGGCAATGGCACCGACCAGGCAATCTACAGCGCGACGCTGCCGGCTGGAACGTTCGCCGTAGGCACGGGCGCGCATTGCTGGGCGAAGTGGCAGCACACCACCAGCGGCAGCACCGCGATCACCTATAAATGGATGCTGGGCTCGGCCACGGTCGCCTATGGCGCGTTCACCAGCGCCAGCGTGAATGCCATCAGCGATGTCGAGGTGCTCACGCCGGCATCGCTGAGCGTGCAGATCATTAATGCCAGCCCGGTGATCGCCGGAACCGCGATCCAGGCGGGGCCGAGCAACGGCGCCGCAGGCAGCGAAAACCTGGCCAACTCCGACACCCTCAAGTTCACCTTCAACGCCGGCAGCGGCGAGCAAGTGAAGGGCACGTCGTTCTATTGCCAGACGGTGCAGTAGCCAGTTGTCAGTTGCCGGTAGTCAGATCAGGCGCCGCAGGCAGTTAGTAATGAAACCGCGCCGCAGGCGCGGCACAGCGCCGGGAAAGGAAACAGGTTCGACGGAGCCGCCGCAGCGGCAACAGACTCCGGGGACGGCGTAATCTGAGCGGCATGTAGATGGCCGATGCGCCGCCCTCGGAGGCTAGTCACTAGTTGCTAATTGCTATTCTTACGATTTTCAACATCCACATCCTTCTTGAGGCAAGGGCATCCGGACCTGCTCTCCCACAGTGTGGGACGGCAATCGTAGATAACCGAGATGGCAAGTCCCACAACGTGGAAGTGTTGTGATGACCCCTGCTGGGAAGGCCGGCGAACCACGGCGCCGGCCACAGTGATGGCAGGTCTCAGACGGGGAAAGGAGTCTTTGCACCACGGAGAATACGGAGTCAGATGAGTTTCACCTCTTGTGCGAATGAAAGAGCTGCTCGTGAAACGAACAGCTCACCTATCGCTTCGTATCAGGGCACGGCGTCAGCCGTGCCGCAAAGGCAATCAGGAACCTGGGCTTAGCCCCTGACGAACAGCGGAGGGGCTAAAGCCCCAACCTTTTCTATGCCCGCTTCGGCACGACTGAAGTCGTGCCCTGATACGAACCATACAATTTGTCAGGTGAGTTAAGGTTCTCTTTCTGCTCCCTCTTCTCCGTGGTTGGGACATTCCCTGGCTGGGGCTGCGTCATCGGAGTGGCACAATGTCAGCTCTTATACCAGCAACCGAAGACACAGCAACCTCGTCAACCAACCACAACGCTGCGACCGCCTGCGGCACGCCCACCCTCTCGCCACATGAGAGCGAGAAGGGCGGGGCACCCGTTCAAGGCAAGAAAGAAAAGAAGCAGAAGGAAAGCAAGAAAGACAAAGAAGAGCCGAAGCCGCCAGCCAAAGCCTGCAGGCCCGATCTGAAGCTGTTCACTACTACGGGGCGCGAACTCGTATTGCCCAGCCGGGACAAAGCAATCTCGGTGGAGCAGTTGATCCATGTGGGCAAGATGCTGGAAGAGACGCTGGCTGCCGACAACCGGTTTTGGGCGGGCGATAGCGGGCGGCTGGCGGCGATCGAGTATCTGATGGCGATCCGCGGCAAGGACCGGCAGGTAAGCCCTGTGGTCCTGAACCGGGCGCAGCACGGCGTTGACCGCATCGCAGGCAAGCGCAACATCGTGTTGAAGGCGCGCCAGGTGGGGATCACGACCTACGTGGCGGCGCGTTTTTTTCTGAACACCATTGTGCAGCCGGGAACGCTGAGCGTGCAGGTGGCGCACGACCAGCAATCGGCGGAAGAGATTTTTCGCATCGTCCACCGCTTCCTGGAGAGGCTGCCGGAGGCCTGGCGGCGCAGCGCGCTGAAGACCTCGCGCGCCAACGTCCGCCAGATCATCTTCCCGCAGCTGGACAGCGAATATCGCGTGGAAAGCGCGGCGGACCGCTGTGCCGGCCGCGGGCTCACCATCCAGAATTTGCACTGCTCGGAGGTGGCCCGCTGGCCGCACGATGTGGCCGAGACGCTGGCGGCGTTGCGGGCAGCAGTCCCGCCGGACGGCGAGATCTTTCTGGAGTCCACGCCGAGTGGCGCGGGGGGCACGTTTTATGAAGAGTGGCAGAGTGCGCCGCAAACCGGCTATGTGCAGCACTTCTTCCCCTGGTGGTGGGAGGAGAGTTACAGGCGCGAGATCGAGGTTGTCGACTTTACCGCCGAAGAGCTGGAATTGATGGCCAAGCACGGGCTGGACGCCGGGCAGATCGCGTTTCGCCGCGAAATGCGGTTGCAGTTTCGCAATCGCTTTCTGGAGGAGTATGCCGAGGACGCCGAGACGTGCTTCCTCACCTCCGGCAACTGTATGTTCGATTGCGAGAAATTGGATAAGCAGTTGAGAGAGGCGCCGGAGTATCTGAAGGCCGCCGAGCATGGCCGCCTGCTGACGTTTCTTCCGCCGGTCGAAGGCAAGGATTACATCATTGGAGTAGATCCGGCGGGCGGCGGCGCGTCCGGCGATTACGCCTGCGCGCAGGTAATTGAGCGAAACAAGGGAACGCAGTGCGCCGAACTGCTCGGCCACTATGCGCCCGCGGAGTTGGGCGCGCGCGTTGCCCAGATGGCCCGCCAGTACAACCACGCGCTGGTTGCAGTGGAGCGCAACGGCCTGGGCGAATCGGTAATTCAGTACCTGACCATGCTGGAGGGCTACTCGCACCTATATCCGGTGGGCGAGCGGGCGGGCTGGGTGACGTCGCGGGCCACCAGGCCGCAGATGCTGGCAATCCTGGAAGCCACCCTGGCGGCGTCGCCGGAATTGTTCGCCAGCAAACGACTGCTGCAGGACTGCCGCAGCTTCGTCCGCCACGGGGACCGCGAGCCCTCGGCGGCTGCGGGAGCGCATGACGACACCGTGATGGCCATGGCCATCGCGCTGATCGTGCGAGAAAGAGTTGCGGGAAACGAGCGCGATCGGCAGAAACAGGAGGAACCGGCGGTGGCTGCGCTGGCGGCGTAGCGCAGTCAATGAATATGTGCTGTCATCCTGAGCGGAGCACGCGCCGCGCGGCGGACGCCCCCGCTCAGGATGACAGATTGGAAGATGGGCCTGTGCCGCCCCTGAAGGGGCTCGAATAACCTAATACACCCTTTGCCCAGCGCTGACGCGCCGGGCTAGACTATTTCGCGCCTCCGGCGCTCGCATGTTCGATCTCGCACGGCCATGTTACGTGCGACCGCAATGCGGCGCAGCGGGCGGCAGGATGACCTGTTGCCGGTTATCGGTTGCAAGCCTCCAGTTTCCGAACTGATAACTGACCACTGGCGACTGTTTTTTTACCTCACACGGCTATGTGACGTGTGACCGCGCAAGGCGGCGGCGTCCTGAGATAGGATTAACGCGGAAACTGCCGCTGCGGCTGTTTGCCGTTTTGGCGATCTCGCGTGTGGCGACGCGGAGGCGATGGCCGTGACGTACGGCCGCGATGGCCGTCATGGGCGGTTTCCTACACTGTGGTAGAGACCGCCCTGTCGCTCCCGGCGGGGTCGCACGTTCAGGTCTCCGGTTGGTCCAGGCAGTGCAACACGTCCGCAGGATGCGGGGCGGCGCGCAGAGTCATCTGATGCGCTGCGCCGACGGCCATTACTACGTCGTCAAGTTTCAGAACAATCCGCAGCACACCCGGGTGCTGGTCAACGACTGGCTGGGCTCGCGGCTGGGGGAGATGATCGGCCTGCCCATGCCGGCGGTGGCCGTGGTGGACGTGCATCCCTGGCTGCTGGAACACACCTCGGAGCTGCGCATCGAGATGGGCGGTCAGCGCACGATGTTCACCCCGGGGCTGTCGTTCGGGTCGCGCTACGTGGTGTCGCCCATGGAAGGCCAGGTGTGGGACTACCTGCCGGAGAACATGATTGCGCGGGTGCGCAACTTGCGCGATTTTGCCGGCGCGCTCGCCCTCGACAAGTGGACCTGCAACGCCAACGGGCGCCAGGCGGCCTTCTGGAAGCTCTCGCGCGAGCGCAAGTTTACCGCCAGCTTCATCGATCAGGGCTATTGCTTCAACGCCGGCGAGTGGAATTTTCCCGATGCTCCGCTGCGCGGCGTCTTCGGACGCAACGACGTGTATGCATGTATCACATCGTGGGACAGCTTCGAGCCGTGGCTCAGCCGCATCGAAACTTTTCCTGAGAGCTCGCTATGGCCGCTGGCGGAAGAGCTTCCGCCGGAGTGGTACGGCTCGGCGACGGAGGAGCTGGAGAAGCTGCTGTCGCGGCTGCTGGTGCGCAGAGCGCGGGTTCGGGAGTTGATATTGGATTTCAAGAATTCATCGCGAAACCCCTTCCCGAACTGGAAGGAAGTGGTCAATTAGAGGGTTTTGTATCAGGGCATGCCTTTAGCCGTGCCGCAGAGATGAAGCAAGGGACAGGGCTTCAGCCCCTGGTTATGGGAAGTCGTGCCGCGATACAAAGCGGGATCCTGCGAACAATGAGGGGATTGCTGGTTGTCGGAGTGCCGTTCGCTATTTACTAGTCGCTAGTTGCTAGTTGCTGGTTGCTGGTTGCTATTTGCTCGTTACTGCGGTCTGGAGGAGCCTATGAAGGATTTCAGGAAGCTAAACGTCTGGGAGCGCGCGTACATGCTGAACTGGTCGGTGTACGACCTGACGGTCGAGTGCCCAAAGCTGGTGCGGGCCGGCCTCGCGCCGCAGATGCAGCGCGAGAGCACGGCCGTCGCCTCCAACATCGCGCGGGGCTGCGGCAGCGCGGGCAACGAGGGGGCACAGCGCTGGCACTTCAACAATGCCATGGGCGCGGCGGCTTCGCTGGACTACTTGCTATATCTGGCATTCGAGCTCCGCCTCATTTCCGCCGATTATTATGAGTGGTTTCATCGGATGGCGGTGGACATCCAGGGCATGCTGCGCGCCCGGATGGCGGAGCAAGAAGCGACGCCAAGCGGTGCGGCCGTTCCCATCACGATGTTGCAGTAGGGCTGGTGTCGTAAGGGATTTGTATCAGGGCATGGCTTCAGCCGTGCCGCACGGGCGCAGAAAGGAACCGGGCTTTAGCCCCTGGTTATGGGAAGACCTGTCCGAAATGCGGCGTCGAGCGCAGCTCCGAGCTGCGCGCGTACGTTTTTCGTGACCACCAAGACGAGCATGGGCCGGGCATTGTTGCAGTCCGAACGCAATGCGACGCTTTTCATCGAAGTACTGCGCTCGTACGCTGCCAAGCGAAAATTCCGGGTGCATGATTTCGTTGTCATGCCCGACCATGTGCATCTTTTGCTAACCGTCGGAAGCGACATGACGATTGAACGAGCCATGCAATTCATCAAAGGCGGGTTCTCTTATCGCTTGAAGAAGGAGCTCGGATATTCAGGAGAGGTCTGGCAACGCGGTTTTTCTGAGGTGCGGATCCAAGACGAGCGCATCTTCCTGCAACATCGGCAATACATTGCGGAGAACCCGTTGAAGGCCGGATTGGCGGATTCCCCTGAGAAGTTTCCTTATTGCTTTACGTACGTGGCGGCCCAAAAAGCGGCAGGGGCTAAAGCCCGATCATGTATGGTCTCTGGCGGCACGACTAAAGTCGTGCCCTGATACAAGGCGGTCGTTCGTCATGCGCACCGGCTGTTTGAGGAGGAGTACACCGCGATGTTGCAGCGCGCCGGCGTGGGATACGATCCGGAGTACGTGTTGGACTAGGCGGTCGCCGCTACGCTGCTCGTCATTTTTGTGAGGTTTGACGGCCCGGGGTTTGCACCCCGGGCTCAAGGCGAAGCCGCCGCTGCGCGGCTCGGTGGTCGATGCTGTCAGAGTTGTGCTCTGTTACGAGGCAGGGCTCTTGGATGACGGGCGGTTGAGCTTGTTGCCTAGTTGCTAGTTGCTAAACAGCTAATGGCTGATCTTCGACAATGCGAGTTCTTCCTGCTGCGCTACGTACCGGACGCGGTGAAGGGCGAGTTCGTCAACGTGGGCGTGGTGCTGCTGGAGAGCGGCGACGGCGGCCCTGCGACAGGCTCAGGGCAGGCCTTCACCGACGTGCGCTTCACCCGCGACTGGCGGCGGGCGCGCTGCCTCGATCCGGAACTTGACATCGAGCTGCTGGAGTCGTACGAGGGCGAGTTGCGCCGGCTGTTGCAGTCGCGCGTGCCCGAGGTGATCAATTATCGCGGACCGATATCGCGGCGCGAGTGGCTGCTGGCGCAGATGGAGCAATCGTTTTCGGGCGCGCTGGAGCTGGCGCCGATGACCGCGGTGTTGACTGAGTCTCCGCCAGCCGAGTTGGGCAGGCTGGCGCAGGCGTATCTGGAGTCGCCGGCGCGCGGACGGCGCGCCCAGTCCGGGCGGCGCGTCATCTTCAACACCATGCGGGAGGCCTTCGAGCAGGCGGGCGTGTGGGAGCTGATGCTGAAAAACATCGAGGTGGCGCGCTACACGCGCCAGGGCGATCCGATGAAGATCGACTGCGGCTATCGCGCCGACGGCGTGATTCATTTGTTCCATGCGCTGTCGCTGGCGACGGATATGGATTCGGCCAAGGTGCTGGCCTTCAGCTACTCCGATTTGCGCGAGGGCCTGAACGCGGCCGAGCATGCGATCAGCGACATGACCGCGATCACCGAAGACGCTCTTGACTTGCAGGATGAGGGGGTGGCCTTCGCCCTGGCGACGCTGCAGAACAGCGATATCGCGGTGGCGCGCGTCAGCCAGCTGCCGCAGATCGCGGCGCGGGCGCGGGTGGAGCTGCGATTGTAGGGCCGCGGCTACTCCACCTTGTCGAGGGCAAGATCGGCAAACTTCTTTTGTACCCGCGCTCCTCTTTCGGAGCGCGTTTTCATTTTCAACCCTAATACGGATTCTGAAACGATCCACCAACCACTCAGCCGTTTTTCTTACAGGCAAAACTATGAACATGCGAGACACGTTTCGCGGCGCGCTGCGCCGTGTGGTCCAACTCCCGCCCTTGTCGCCTGGCGACAAAGAGCGGGGCACTCTGTCAAGTTCCCCCGCGCTGGCAGCCGCCGGCGCCGACGCTGCACGTAAGACGGTGCCTCTTCCCACCCTATTCGCTCCGGGGGCGCCCACGCTGGTGCGTGCCGGAGTCATGCCTAAACCGTCGCCGGCAAACCTGCGGCGGTTTGCCGAAATGCCGATCGCGCGCAAGGCGATCAACACCATTAAGGACCGGATTGCCGGAATGCAGTGGCGCATCCAGCCGCGGCGCGGCCGCGTGCTCGACGACTTGGCCGACGCGACGCAACAGATGGCGACGCTCACCCTCAACTTCGAGCAGCCGAATCCCCAGGATTCTTTCCGCTCCATGATCGAGCAGGTGCTGGAAGACGTGCTGGTCGGGGGTTTTGGGGCGATCGAGCTCGACCTGACCGGCGACCCAGAGCTGCCGCTGGTGCTGTGGCCGGTGGACGGCGCGAGCCTTCGCATTCGCACCGACTGGGACGGCAATCCTGCGTCGCCGCGCTACGTGCAAAGCACGGGCGCATTCATGCCCGATAACGAAATTACTCTGGCGGACGAGGAGCTGTCGTATATCCGGCTGAACCCGCGCACCCACACGCCGTTCGGGCTGGGCAAGCTGGAGGTCGCGTTCGAGACCATCCACGAGTTTCTGTGCGCGCACCGCTTCGCCTCGCGGCTGGCGAGCAACAGCGTAGTGCAGTACGCGCTGTGGCTGCAGAACCTCAGCCCGACGCATCATGAGCGGCTGATTCGCTGGTGGCAGGACGAGATCGAGGGCACCGGCAAGGTGCCGATCCTCTCAGCCGAGACCAAGCCCGAGGTGCTGCACTTCAGCGGCGGCACCGACGCCGACCTGCGGCTGCAATGGCAGGAATTCCTGATTCGCATTATCGCGGACGCGTTCGATTTGCCGCCGATGCTGCTGGGACTGGAGCGCAACGTCAATCGCAACACTGCTACCACGCAGTATGACGACGCCTTCCGCACCGCCGTCGTGCCAGTGGCCCGATTGATCGCCGAGCACCTCACGCGCGATGTGATCGGCAAGCGACTGGGTTGGAGCGATCTGGAGTTCGTCTTTACCGATGTCGATGCGCCCAACGAACTGGAACAGGCCAACATTCAGCAGATCCTGATTGGATGCGGCGTGCTCACGGTCAACGAGGTGCGACGCATGCGCGGCCTGGCGCCCTTGCCGGAGAAGCAGGGCGGCGTAGCGGACGCGCCGGCGATGCAGTGAGCAAATACAGAGGCCAGGGGCTAGGGGCTAGGCGCTCTCGCCCTCTCTCACATCGTCAGAGATCTACCAAGGAGTTCTTATGAACCTGCAACTAGAAGCCATGGCGCTGGCCATGCCGGAGGTCGCCGGGCATCCTAACCGGCTGCCGTTTCGCGGAGTGCTCACCCTGGTGGGCGTCGCCTCGCAGCGCGCGCCCGGCGGCGCGCGCGGGCACCGCGTCATGTTGACGCGCGGCGCAGCCGACAAGGCCCTGCCCTCGCTGCTGGGCATGGCCCTGGACTACGCGCCATCGTTGAACTCTCACGATGTCAGACGCAAGATCGGAATCATTACTGATGCTGACATCGAGCCGCTGAAGCCGGGCGGCACATCGAAGCCGACCGGGCAACTCACCATCGGCGGGTACCTGTTCGCGCACGACTTTCCTGACGTGGTGGAGCAGATCCGGGCGCAGGACGACTCGACGCTGGGCATGTCGTACGAGATGACCCAGGTTGAGATACCCAATCAGGACGCGTCGATCTGGACCGCCACCGCATTCACCTTCACTGGAGCGGCGGTGCTGCGGCGCGACCGGGCCGCCTATCCGCAGACGTGGATTGCGCTGGGCGGCGGTACGGTCGACGGCGCCAGCAACGGCGCCGGGTGAGGCAGGCGATCATGGCAAGCAACCTCTGCACAAACTGCTGTTGCCCTATGGACGCCAACCGCAGTAGCGGCACAACCAACGCCAACTACTGCTGCGTTTGCGACGCCTTGCGGACGACCGTGTCCGAAAGCCGATACCTGCGCCATGTCCAGGAGACAGAGGAGCAGGACCGCTGTGCCGCGCGCAAGCGCATGGGCCTGGCCGGCCCGGACTAGGCTGCGATGCCGTGTTGGATGACGGCGTCAACTTCTTCAACCGCCTCGCCCTGCGAGACGATATCCCACACAGTAAGAGGACAAACATGGACCAGGAAACAGCACAGAACGCGACGCAGGATCCGGCGGCACTTGCCGGGCAAATGGCGCAGGCCACGCAATCGCTGGCGGACGCGCTGCACAATCTCGACAGCCAATTCGCATCATTGCACGCCAAAATCGACCGCATCGTTGCGGCAGTCGACGACGGCGACTTGCAGGCCAGTGCACAGGTCGACGCCGCGCTGCACCGCAAAGTAGCCGAACTGGAAAAGACCAACCAGGACCTGAAGGCGCAGTCGGCCACCGCGCGCCGCAAGACCTTGTCGCCGATGGTGAGCGGGTTGCTCGCCAAGCAGGGCGTCGAAGGCGAAGCGACGGTGGAGGCGCCGGTCATCGAGAAGGCGCTCACCGGTCTCAGCATCGAGCAGCGCATCGCGGTGAAGGCCGAGCTGGCGCGGGCGGGCATCCTCGCATAGCTGCTTCATCACGAGAAACGACGGCGCAGACACGTCTTTCGCGCTTGTCATCCCGCTGATTTCCATCTCCAACCTCGGCTGCGGCGCTAGCCACTGCCACTAACCACTATCCACTCTCACGAAAGGACAATATGAAAGCACAATTTCTCAATCTTCAAGCCGCGGCCGATTACATGGGTCCAGGAGCGATCGAGATCGACCGCTATCAGACCGAGATCACCGACATCGTTCGCCGTCGTGGCGCCTTTGGGCAGCGCATCAAGCAAGTGCCGGCCACCGGCCATCCTTCCCGTTTCTTCGAAGAAACGGCCATTCCCGCGCTGACCGCGGCGCAGGCCTTCGTCGATCCGCGCAACATCGTACCGGTGCTGGCCTCGCCGACCCGCGTGGAACGAAGCGTTCCGCTGAAGTGCCTGGTGTCGGAGATCAACTATAACGTCTTCGACATGGAAGTGGGCGCACAGCAAAGCCAGTTCGCCTACCTTCAGGCGAAGGACCTGGCCGACTCCGTCGAAGGCCTGTTGCGCACGCACGATGTGGCACTGTGGAACGGCAACGACACGTCGCTGAGCAACCCGACCACGCCCCAGTACTACGGCGTGGCCAACCAGATCAACGACGGCGGCAACGTTTACACCGTCCACACCACCGACAGCATCGTGGACGGGTTGAAGTCCACGATCGCGCAAATGGTTGCCAACAGCAACTATGAAGTGCGACCGACGGCCATCTACAGCAATCCGGTGCTGCTCGACCTGATTGACCGCGAGATGAAGACCGAGTTCAACGTGGTGCTCTCCAGCACGCAGGTTGCGGGCGGACTGACAGTGAAGACGCTCTCCACTCAGGCGGGCGAGCTGCCACTGATTCCCGAATGGTCGATTCCCTACACCGGCACGCCGGGCAGCGGGTCGGCGGTGCTGCCGTGCTACATCGTCAGCGAAGACATGATCGAGTACCACTGGCTCACCAACCCCACCCCACGGGTCTTCCAGCTCGGCACTCCGAGCTCCCTGGCCTCGCAGATGGTAGTGGTGAAGTTCGGCGGCGTAGTAGTGAAAGGCGCCGGCTACGCGCACTATAAGGTCAATGTCGACCGGTAGTACCACAATGTGAGACACGCACGACCGGGTTGCAACCGATCCCTGTTTTCGTTGCGTGCAAGGCTCCACTCCGGGACGGCGAAAGCGGTCCGGAGTGGAGCGGCCAATAACCCGGGGCCAGGGACTGGCCGCTGGCCCTAACTCCCGATTCAATCTTTTACATGGACATCTTATGAACTATCTTTCCGATTCGGAATATGAAAGCTACGGTCTGGAGCCGGTCACCGCGGAATCTCTGGTGGCGGCGGCTTCTACCTTGATTGACTCCTACTGCCGGCGGCCGAGCTTCGCCCTCTCGCAGTACACCGAACGCGTCCGCATCGCTCCCGGGCGCAATGACCTGCGGCTCACCTATTTGCCGCTGGCCATTCCATCAGGGGGAACCTCGCCCCTGGTATCGGGGCGGGCGCGCTACGCGATGCCGCGCCGCGGCGAGGATACCACATTGTATGACATGATGTTACAGATCGCCACCGCCTACCAGCTTCCCGGCACGTGGATCGACGTGGATGTCAGCACGTTCGACTACTTTCCCGACACCGGCGAGGTGTCGTGGCTGTCTAACCCGCTGGGCCTGGCCTTCAACGAAATGGAGCTTACCTACACCGCGGGCTTTGCGCAGATTCCCGACGCGGTGAAATTTGCCTGCGCCCAGATTGTGCGCAACGCGCAGGCCAATCCTGCGCTGAACGTGAGAGCGGGCACGCTGACCGCGATGCGGCTGGAGTATTTTTCCGACTCTTTGCTCGACAGCACGGTGCAGACGATGCTGGCGCCCTATGCGGCGCAGAAAGTAGGCTGACATGCCGGACACCGACACCTCGGTTGGAATGATACGGGGACGCCGTCAGACGACGCGCCGCGCGGCCGATGCCATGCTGCGGGTACTGGGCGGCGAGTCCATCACTCTGCGCCTGGCCGACCCTTCCAGCGGAGACACCAGCAGTCAACTTGGGCTCACGCCTCCCACGGCGTCAGATATCGAGATCGCTCCCGCTGTAGTGCAGGTGGATGCAGCAGCCAACGGCGCGCAGCGGGTACAAGTTTTGCTGGGACACAAGGCGCTGCAGGCAATCGCCGACACTTATGGAGTGACCGACATCCCCAACTGGCTCATGGGATCGCAGGGGCTGGTTTATCGCGGCAAGCTGGTTCCCATCGCCACCGTGCTGAGTCACCAATTTGCCGGGGGCGAGTATCTCTACCTCCTGACTGCCACGGAGTAGGACATCATGCAAGCGACTAAAGATAGTTTCTATGTGGCGCTGCGGGACCGTCTGGTGGCGGTGGACCCGCAACGAACCGTCACCATCGACGGGGCTACGCGCCCGGCGATCGCGGTGGCGGAGAACGAGCCGCCAAATGCGGCGCCGCCGTTGTGCGACGCCTTCTACCTGCACTGGAGTGGGGCGCGCCCGGTGCTGCCGGCGGCGGGCACGCTGATGGAAATGGAGTGCACCATCTCGTATCGTACCAAGGGCTCCGACGAAAACGGCTGCCTCGACCGCGGCCGCGACCTGGCAAGCCTGGACAACGATGTGCTGGCGATCTGCGCGCCACCGCGCGCGGAGAAGCGGGACTATTCGGGGGGCACGACCTCCGATCTGGGGTCGACGATCTTCTGGACGCAGCCGGTCTTCAGCGCCCTGGTCAACGCGCCGCCGTATCTGGGACGCGAGGTCAGCATGACCCTGTTTTTTTATCCCGAGGTGAACCAGACATGAGTACTTCAAACGTGAAGCGCTCGCAAATGGCGCCGGCGGCGCGCGCGGTGCGAGCCTACATTGCGCCCGTGGGACGACCGTCGGGCCCGGTCCCGGTCTACGATCCCGGGGCGCAAGGCCAGTTCGATCTGGATTCGCCGCCGTCGCCGTGGCTCGATCTGGGCTGGGTGGAAAATTTCCAGCGCACAGCGGCCACCAAGTACGAGGCGCTGCGCAGCGGTCCGGTGGGCAACATCACGGTGCAGTATCGCACTCAGCCGGAAGCACGCCTGGAGTTCGACCTGCCGGCGTGGGGCAAGCTGCAAATGGCGCTCACCGGCGGCTCGCAGCTGATGAACGTGCTGGCCACCTTGCCGGTAAAGCCGCCGCAAGGGTCGGGCGGCCCCGCGATCCCGGCTTCGCCGCTTCAGAGCGGATCGACCGATAGCTCGCTGGTGCTGGCGACGGACCAGCTCGGGTTGTTTGGGGTGGGCGATCTGGTTGCGGTGGACGCCGATTACACCGGGCAGACGGGATATGTGGGCGCAGGCGCACCGGCGGCCTATCTTTCGTCGCCGCTTAATCCCAGCCAGAATGGCGACTACATTCGGCGCGTCACGTTCAACATCTCGCGGGTTTCGGCGAAGACATCTTCGGCGCTCACCCTGGGCCAGCCGCTGCTCGCCGAGCCGGTGGTCCCGGGCATGAGCGTACAGCGGGTGATGGCGTTCGTTGACCGCGAGGGCAGCAGCTTCTTTCAGGAATGGTCGGGACTGTTCGTGGTCCCCGCCGACAGCGGCGGCCGGGCGTGCTTCTATTATCCGCGGTTGCAGGTTGCGGCCAGCGGACAAGAAACGCGGCAGGACTTCGCCGCACCGTTATTCAGTCACATGCTGCACGCCACTCTGCACGCCCTGCCGACAACCGATGTCAACGATGGCGAGACCGTGCTGTGCTACCGCAGCTACTTCCCGGCGGCCTACGCGGCGGCATATTGAAGGCAGCAGTTAGCAGTTAGCAGCTAGCGCAAAGCTCGGTCATCGCTGACCTCCATCTCGTTCCAGGCCGAAGCGAACCGCAGATGCCTTCGACTCCGCGCCTGCCCGACCCGCAACCGAAGCGGGCCGAAAAAGCCGGGCAGGCGCTCTGCTCAGGATGACAAATCTGATAGCTGGATTCTGAACGTGATGGCTGGTGGCAACCTGCTAAACGTCAGCCGCTAGTCTCTTCGTGGAGATGCATTCATGAACCTTCTCATCGACAATAACGACGGTCTTGGGCCGCAAGACTACACCGCCTGGGTGGACGCGGAGCATCTGCCGAAGATCAAGCGGCAACTGAATCGCGCGGCCACCATGACCGCATGGCTGGTCAACTGCGGCGCGGGTTTTACGGTGCCGGTCAGCGGCGCGCACGTCGTCTTACAATGTGGGAGTGGCCTGACCCTGTTCACCGGGTATCTAGCCACCGCACCCGAGCAGCAGTACCTCGGCGTGGGACAGCAGGGGCCGGCATGGCGCTACTCGCTGGCGGCGATCGACGACTCCTGCCTGTTGGACCACAACGCACTACCGGCGCGGACACCGTTTGCCTCACGGACTGCGGGCGACGCGCTGCGCACACTGGCCAATGACGTGCTGCCCGGTGGGTTGGACCTCTCAGGCGTGCAGGACGTGGGCCCGGTCTACCAGTTCCCGATTGTGCCGCAGAAGACGTGGACGGAACACGCTCAGGAGCTGACCACGATGGCGCGCGCCACCTATCGCGCGCACGACGGCAAGCTCGACTTCCAGCCGGTGGGACAGAAGAGTTTCCTCATCAGCGACCAGGACCCGAACTTCGTGCCGGACGGCCTGGTACTGGTACAAAGCGACCAGTTGCGCAACGACATAACGATTCTCGGCGACTTGGAGCCGGTGGTTTACGTTCGCGACTACTTTCAGGGCGACGGCGCTACGCTGGCGTTCTACCTGTCGACCTCGCCCTTCAGCAAGGCGACGGTCACGGTCTTCGCAGAGAACTACACGGACGCGCAGCTGAATCCCACATTGTGGCAGGTGACGGACCCGAACGGCAAAGTGTCGGTCAGCGGAGGCCAACTGCAGATCAACGGCGGACCGGCAACGGTGAGCTTGGTGGAGAAGCTGGAGCTGGCGGGCGGCCTGATGATGCAGCATGGCATGGTCGCCTTCAACGCGGCGTCCAGCGGAACGATTGGCGGTATCTACAACGGCGCGGTCGGCGATTCGACGTGCGTGGCCGGGTTCAGGATCTCGCCCAGCGGCAGCAACTGCGTCATTCAGGCACTGGTGAATGGCGCGGCCACCGGTTCACCGCTGACGACGAACCCGAGTCATCAGTATGCGCTAGCGACGCAGTTGTTCTGCAACGAGGCGCACCGGGCCCATCAGACCTATTTGTCTTCCGCTCGCCCAGCCGGCAACGGGCGCGGCGGAGACGCAGTGGCGGCGGCGATGCGCGTGGTGCTTACCGTCCACGACATCGATCCCACCAATCCGGGCACATTCGCCGCTCCCGCCGTCGTTTTGTTTGACGACGTGCTGGGTGCGCCGCCAGGCTTTGCGGCATACGCAACCATAAACGGAGCAAATCTTCACGCCAGCATTTCGTTCACGCGTCTGGAGCACATGGTGGACGCGGAAGTGCGCAGCATGATTCCGGGACAGGCGTTTCGCACGCGGCTGGCGGGGGCGCTCGCGGACGGCGGCGAGTGCTACATAAACTCGACCGGCGAGTTGCACTTCTACACGCCCTATCCGCCGCAGCCCTATGAGCAGATCGTGGTGGCCTACCGCAGCAGCGCGCGAGCGGTGGCGCGAGTGCAGGACCAGAACAGCATCGCGGCGCACAAGAACGGCGGCGACAGCGGGCGGCGAAGCTACGTGCGGCGGCTGAAGCTGCCGCCAGCGCCGACGTCGATTGACTGTGAAAATGCGGCACTGGCGATCCTGGACGACACGGTGCAGCCCGCCTGGGCAGGCAAGTATCGCGTGCTTAGCGATTTTCTTCCGGCCAGCGACGTGCTTCCTGCGGACGGCGTACAGGTATCGGTCGCGTCGCGGGGAGCGGGGTTCGCCGGCATTGTGCGGGAAGTCGATATCGAAGTGGTATCGCTGGCCGACGACCGCTCGCTCTATGCGATCCAGTTTGCCAATGATGCGGCCGCGCTGCTGGCCTTCGAGTTCGAGAGCACGACGCTGCCCGCGCCGGTGAGCACGATCTTCACCACGACCTCGGGCTCGTCCTCGATGTATCTGCCGTCGTTGACAGCCGCGCAGGTGACCGACGTGATCGCGACCTACATCACGGTGGACGCCGGTGTGTCGCCGCCGCCGGGCGGGGGCATCGAAGTGCGCCGCAGCGACGCCGGCTGGGGTCCGGGAGCAGCCGGCAATCTGGCCGGACGCTTCAGCACGCAAACCTTCACTCTGCCGCGGCTGTCGCGCGTGCAGAGCTATTACTTACGGCAGTATGACGGATCGCAACCGGCGAAGTACTCGCGCGATTCGGCGCTGCTGCACGTGGACTATCCATTATGAAAGCCGCAATGAGTGACTTCGAGCAAAAAGTGTTGTCGGACCTGGCGGAGGTGAAAGCGCACATGCGCTGGCTGGTCGGCAACGGCAACGAAGGGAAGATCCAGGAGCTGGAAGAGAAGGTGACTCGCCACGAGGCCTTTCTGCAACGCTTCGCCGGGATCGCTACGGCCGTGGCTTGCCTGCTGACCTTCGTGCACTTTGCGATTGATCTGCTGCGGTACAAGAAGTGAAGAAGAAGCAGTTAGCAGTTAGCAATTAGCAATTAGCAATTAGCAATTAGCAATTAGAAGACGAGGACACAATAATGGACTTTGCAACCTTACTGAAAAAAATCAACACCGGCGCGCAGATCGCGCAAGCGGTCACGCCGGCCATCCAACAATATGGCGACGACCATGTGGCGGCCACCCAGCAAATCCTGCAGATCGCTGGAGCGGGCGTCGCGGCTGAAACTTCCGACAAGACCGTGCAGGCCGAGGCGGTTGCGTCGGCGCAGTTGGCGGCCAGCGTAGTTCCACTGGCGTTTGAACTGCTCTCCTGGCTAAGGCAGCCAAAGGTGGCGACGGCTAAGGCCTGAGCTTTGTAACCGAATACCGGCCCCACCCCTCTGGCTCGGCGAAAGAGGTGGGGCTCCCCAGCTGGCGACTCTGCGCGTAGCCTGACTTTGATATATCCTGCTTTCCAACCGCGAGATAGATCCCCATGGAAGGCGCACGATCGCTGGACTTCGAAAAACACATTGCTCGCTTGCAGCAGCTCCTGGCGGCCACCAGGTACACAATCGGTGCCTGCGAACACCGTGAGCAGTTCTTAAACGAGGACCCGAAAATGCTTGAAGCCCGCCAAGCATTGATTGAAGGTGCCAAGTCAGTCGCTGCAGCGTATGGACAGGAAGCAGATGAGAAAGCCGTTGAATCCGCCTTTGGGTTCTACTTCCGGCCCACTGAGGTGGCAAAGCCGATGATCTTGAGCTTTGCATTGGTATCTTTTGCCACCGAGTTCGAGGTCTTTATCTCTCAACTCGTACGCTGCATCCTTGACAGAGAACCTCGTCTCCTAAAGTCGCTGGGGCCGGAAAAGACGCTGACCGTAACCGAGGTCTGCGACTTGGGATCCTACGAAAGGGTTGTCGGACGACTGCAAGAAAAGATCGTGAAAGAAATCACCGATTCCAACCCAAGAACGATGTTGTTGCACCACCTTGGTAAGCGATTAGGGTTGTTCTCCGCAGAAGAGTTCGCGTATGACGTGAGGAAGTCGGGTCTCTATAAGTTGTTCCAGGATAGAAATCTTGATGTGACCAAAATCCGGCCTGCTCGGTGGGGAATCACAGAAGTCGAACAAGTCTTCAGGACGCGCCACGCTATCGTGCATGAAGGGCAACTTCCGGTCACCGACTTGAGCGATATTGAGAGCATTTCGACTGTATTTAGTTGGGCCGAAACGTTCTTGGCTCTCCGTGCCTTCCGTAAGTTCTCTATTCCGATTGACGAGGTTGCACTACGCCTATACTCCTATCTTCATGGAGTTAGTATCGAACAGGCAGTTGCCAGTCCAGGATCACCCGATCCTGGGAAGTAACCTCATGCCGTTTCCCTCGGGTCCCTCCCCCACCCTCCCCGAAATCGCAAGATGATACAATGCCCCTTTCCCCCGCAAAGCCTGCGGCGACCCTCTTCCTGGACGGACCCCGACCTTTGGCACAAAACACGACCGAGCCCCGAAGCATCACCTACGCCGACGCCGGTGTCGATATCGAGCGCTCCAATCGCACCAAGCAGCGCATCAAGTATCTGGCGCAGAAGACCTTTAACCGCGGCGTGTTGAGCGACATTGGGGGCTTTGGCGGGCTGTTTTCCCTCGACAAGAAGAAGTACCCCGATCCGATACTGGTTTCCAGTGTGGACGGCGTGGGTACCAAGCTGAAGCTGGCGTTCGAGATGAAGCTGCATCACACCGTCGGCGCCGACCTGGTGAACCACTGCGTCAACGACATTGCGGTGCAGGGCGCCGCGCCCATGTTCTTTATGGACTACTTTGCCACCGGGAAGCTCCAGCCCGAGGTCATCGAGAAGGTGATTGTCGGAATCGCGGACGCTTGCAAGCAGAACGGGTGCGCGCTGATCGGCGGCGAAACGGCGGAGATGCCGGGGTTCTACAGCGCGGGCGAGTACGACCTGGCGGGATTCATCGTGGGCGTGGTGGACCGCAGCCGGATCGTCACCGGCAAGACAGTCGAGCCGGGTGACGTGCTGTTGGGGCTACCGTCGACGGGACTGCACACCAACGGCTACTCGCTGGCCCGCAAGCTGTTCTTCGAGGTGGCGCATTACACGCCCGACTCCTACGTCAACGAAATCAAAGGCAAGGTCGGCACCGAGCTGATGAAGACCCACAAAAGCTACTGGCCGATCGTACGGCGCATGATGGACGCCGAGGCCGTCTCCGCTATGGCGCACATCACCGGCGGCGGCATTACCGAGAATCTGCCGCGTGTGCTCCCCAAAGGCATGGGCGTGATCGTGGAAATCCACTCCTGGCCGGTGCCGCCCATCTTCGATCATCTGCAAAAGATCGGCAACGTCTCGCCCGACGAGATGCTGCGCACCTTCAACATGGGAATCGGCATGGTGCTGGTGGTGCCGGCAAAGAAGTTCAAGAAGGCACAGCTCATCCTGGAGCGGTGCAGCGAGAAGGGTTACGTCATCGGGCGGGTGGTAAAAGGGGAGAAGAGAGTGACGTACCAGTAGCGAGCCTGCCTGTAACACGACGTTAACGTTTTTCTCCAAGCTTGCCCCGCCGTGCTCCGGCCCCATAGAATCGCCATGACCCGAAAGCGGGTGGAGGAGAGCATGGCAACCCTGAACGTTGGTGACGAAGTCCCGGATTTCGACATTCCGGCGGTAGTCGGCAACATCAAGCAGCGCTTCAAGCTGAGCGACTACCGGGGCAAGAAGAATGTTGTACTGGCTTTTTATCCGGCCGATTGGACGCCGGTGTGCGCTTCGCAATTGCCGGCGCTCAACGCCGATCTGGAGAAGTTTGCCGGGTATGACGCCCAACTGGTCGGCATCAGCGCCGATTCCATTCCCAGCCACACGGCCTGGCAGAAAAAAGATATCGGCCTCATCGACTTTCCCCTGGCCAGCGATTTCTATCCCCATGGGCAAGTGGCCAAGCTGTTCGGCATTCTGCGCGAAGGCGACCCGCTGCCGGGGGTCAATGAACGCGCCTTGTTTGTGGTCGGCAAGGACGGCAAGCTGAAGTTCGGCAAGGTGTATCCCCTCGGGCGAAGTGCCCAGCAACGAAGAGGTGTTTGAGGTGCTGAGGAAGCTGTAAAGACAGGGGCTAGGGGACAGGGGTCAGGGGGCAGGGACTAGGGGGCAGAGGCTAGTTTCGAGTTCAACTCAGTTTTCTTCCGACTATCGCCCTTTATGCCCTAGGCCCCTAGCCCCTAGCCCCTGTCCCCTGTCCCATGCGTGCCGTCGTACAACGCGTCAGTCGCGCTTCGGTCACAGTTGACGGCGAACTCACCGGCGAGATCGCTCAGGGCCTGCTGGTGTTGCTAGGCGTGGCCCAGGATGACAGCGTGGCCGACGCCGACTACCTGGCCGAGAAAATCGCCGGCCTGCGCATCTTCGAGGACGACGTCGGCAAGATGAACCTGAGCCTGGCAGAGATTGGCGGGGCAGTGCTGGCGGTCTCCCAGTTCACGCTATTCGGCGACGCGCGGCGCGGCAAGCGACCGTCGTTCGATGCCGCGGCGCGTCCTGAGCAGGCCAAGGCGCTGTATGAATATTTCGTGGAGCGGATCCGTGCCGGCGGGCTGCGCTGCGAGACGGGCCGCTTCCAGGAGATGATGGAAGTCGAACTGGTGAACTCGGGGCCGGTCACGATACTGCTGGATTCGAAGAAAACATTTTGAGCTTCGTTTCACACATTGAAAATTTTTGTGACGGGCTAACGTTACCTTGGAATTGTCATTACGAACGCCCCCGGGTTTGGGCGTGAGGAATCTGCTTTTCGTTGGATGGGCAAAAAGCAGATCCCTCGCTGCGCTCGTGATGACAAACTTGCCTCCCCGGGGGAGTGACCTACATCACAGGCCCTGGTGATATGACTCACGGCCCTTTGGGTCATTGAAATCCTATCGTTGAACTATAGAAACGAGCCGTAAATCCGCAAGAGCGGGGGAGAGGGAACGACAATGACACAAGGCAATGGCAGCGCACACGGAGCGGCCAAGAAGGAATACACGCCGCGGCTGATTTTCTGGGAGGTCACCAAGGGCTGCAACCTGCGATGCATTCATTGCCGGGCCACGGCGACGGAGCTGATGTCGCCCGACGATCTGCCTACCGAAAAAGCGCTGGACATCATCTCCCAGATTGCCGATTTCGGGAACCCCATTCTGGTGCTCAGCGGTGGCGAGCCGCTGTATCGCGCCGACATCTTCGAGCTGGCCAAATACGGAACCAGTCGCGGCCTGCGCGTCGCGTTGGCAACCAACGGCACGCTGGTTACGAAGGACGTCGCACAGAAGATCAAGGACGCTGGAATCAAGCGCGTCTCGATCTCGCTGGATGGCTCGGACGCTACTACCCACGATACCTTCCGCGGCATTCCGGGAGCTTTCGATGCCGCCATCTATGGCATGAAGAATCTGCAACAAATCGGCGTTTCGGTGCAGATCAACACCACCATCGCCCGCCACAATGCGCACCAGTTGCCTGCGGTGCTTGAGCTGGCGCGCAGCCTCGGCGCGGACGCCCTGCACACGTTTCTGCTGGTACCGGTGGGCTGCGGCGTGGACATCGCAGCCGAGCAGATGGTCCCGCCGGAAGAGTACGAGCGGATGCTGAACTGGTTTTACGATCAGTCGCTGGAAGGCGGCATCGAGCTGAAGGCCACTTGCGCGCCACATTACTTCCGCGTTGCACGCCAGCGCCGCGCCGCCGATAAGATGGCGGGACGCGAGCAGCCTGCCGGCGAAACCCGCCCCCGCCAGCGAGATTGGCCCGACAGACATGACGATGCCGGGCTCGACCGGGATCTCTCTGAAGCCAGGTGGTGGACCGCCCGTCGGCCACACTGGACATCCCGGCGGCCATCCCGGCGACATGAACGCCATGACCAAGGGCTGCCTCGCCGGAACCGGCGTCTGCTTCCTCTCGCACGAGGGAGAAGTTTTTCCCTGCGGATATCTGCCGGCGCTGGCCGGCGACCTGCGCAAGCAGAGCTTCGCCGACATCTGGAACAACTCTGAGGTGTTTGACGCGCTGCGCGACGATGACAACCTGAAAGGCAAATGTGGTTGCTGCGAATTTCGTCACGTCTGTATGGGATGCCGCGCGCGCGCCTTCGCCGCCACCGGCGATTTCCTGGCGGAAGAGCCCTTCTGCGTGTACGAGCCGGGCACTTCGAACAAGATGGTGCGCGAAGCGGCCATCGGCAAAGCGCAGGCATGACTCTGCTCATAGCCGGCCCCCGAAGCACCGACTAGGTTTGCAGACATGGCAGCGCACATCGGAATACTACCCAACTCACGGCTGAGAACCATGGTCATCCCGCGCGAGCACGGCGCGTGGGGCATGATGCTGGTTCCGCTGGCGACGGGCGCAATCGTCGCGCTGCCGGTGGGGATGAACGCTGCGGCGCTCACCCTCTTCATCCTCGCCGCCATGTCGCTGTTCTGGCTGCGCACTCCGGTTGAAGCCTGGCTGGGCACCTCCGCCATCAAAGCACAAACACCGCAAGAGCGAGCGTTCGTGCTGCGCGCGATCATCGCCATTGGTCTGCTCGCCGCGGCGAGTGCTGCGGCCCTGCTATGGAATGGGCGGAATCGCGGGCTGCTGGCGATTGGCGCGGTCGCGGCCCTCGCATTTGCAGTGCAGGCGGGCGTGAAGAAATTGGGGCGCAAAGGCCGGATGCCGGCGCAAGTCATCGGGGCAATCGGACTCACTTCCACGGCGGCGGCCGCGTATTACGTGGCCACGGGCAAGTTCGACCACACTGCTCTGGCGCTATGGCTCGCGAACTGGCTGTTTGCCGGTAACCAGATCCACTTCGTGCAGGTGCGCATCCGTTCCAGCCGCGCCGCCACGATGAACGAAAAGCTGGATGTGGGGCTTCCCTTCTTCGCCGGACAAGTGGTGTTGATCGGTGTCGTCCTCGCCGCTTGCCGGTTTCAGCGTATTTCCGACTGCGATTGCTCTGGCATTTGTTCCGGTTCTGTTGCGTGGAACGCTGTGGTTTGTGCGTGGCCGACAGCCCCTGGATGTGCACCGGCTCGGCTTCAGCGAACTCAGACAAGCGTTGCTTTTCGGTGCGCTGCTGTGTGCAGGGTTTCTGGTGTAGTCCTTTCCGAGTTCGATTCACCGATACTTCAGGTTATTCTCCTCCAGCCATTGGCGGGCGACTGCCTCCATGGCCCTGTCCCGATATTGCCGCCACACTTCTTCCATTCCCAACTGTTGTATCGTGCGCCGGAAGAGGCGAAACGCGCCCGCGCCATGGACGGCGTCTGCCAATTGCGCGCGAACGTTACAGTCACGCTGTTCGTCGGCGAAGTCCTGCATCATCCGCCACTCGTCGATATGAACCTGGTCGGGCAGAGGCAACATGCGTTCGTCTTCCAACGCGCGTTTGATTTTTGGCAGCGACTCGCGCATCCATTCGGGCACCTCTTCCCAACTATCGTTTTCTGCAATATCCGCTTGCTCTTCATTGAAGGTGATGATCTCGCCGGAATCGGGATCGAGATAGGAACACAACTCATCGCTCTGGAGATCGAGGGCCTCGACGACATCGCGCAGGGAAATCACAACAGGCATGAGAATTCTCCGTTGATTCCACTGGACCGCACGCTGAATATTATCCACAACCAGCAGCCACCCGTCCCTCGTGGCCGGCACTGGAAGGGGCGCGGTCGGGTGTGCCATTCGGCGTCATTCAAGGAAGGGCTTCAACGGCCTTTTGAGTGAGATGGAACTGCTGAACCAGCATGTCAACAATCTCCCGGCCGATCTCGAGCGAGGCGGTCGCCGCCGGAGATGGCACATTGCATACGTGAATCAAGCGTCCGCGGCGCACGAAGTGGAAGTCATCCACCAAATTGCCATTCTTGTCGACCGCCTGGGCGCGCACTCCTGAACCGCCCGCAGCTAAGTCGGACTCCTGTAGCTCCGGCACCAGCTTTTGCAGCGACTGGGTAAACGCGGTTTTGACCAACGACCGGTATTGCTCGGCCAGACCCATCCTCCAATACTTGCGCACCATCTTCCAGAAACCGGGAAAGCCCAGCATCTCTACGGCTTCGCTGAGATCGACTCCGGCGCCGGTGTATCCCTCGCGCCGCAAAGCGAGCAGGGCGTTAGGACCCGCTTCCACACTGCCGTTCACGCGCCGCGTAAAGTGGACGCCGAGGAACGGAAACCGCGGATCGGGCACGGGATAGATGAGAGCCTTGACCAGGTAGCGGCGCTCCGGCTTGACCTCGTAGTACTCGCCGCGAAACGGCACAATCTCCAACTCGGTTTCGACTCCCGCCATGCGCGCGATCGTATCGCTATAGAGCCCGGCACAATTGATTACATATCGCGCGCGGAAATCTCCCGCCCTGGTTTGTATGAGATTCGATTGTGCGTCTTCGCGGAGACCCACGACCTTCGCATCGAGAACGATCTCCCCTCCTGCCCGCTCGATCAATTCGGCATATTTCTGTGCCACGACGGTGTAGTCCACAATGCCAGTAGTTGGGACCTGCAGCGCGCGCAGTCCGGCGCAGTGCGGCTCGATATCGCGGAACTCGGCAGGGTCGAGCATGCGCAGTCCCGGCACATCGTTCGCCATTCCGCGCTGATGCAGCTGCTCGAGCCGGGGAACCTCCTCGGGACTGGTGGCGACCACCAGCTTGCCGCACTCCTCGAAGGGAACTCCCTGCTCCGATGCAGAAGCGCTTCATGGAAGCGGCACCGGCCACGCAGTTGCGCGCCTTCAGCGAACCCGTCTTGTAGTAGAGGCCGGAATGAATAACACCGCTGTTGTGCCCGGTCTGGTGAGCGGCGACGTGACCTTCCTTCTCGACGACGATAATGTGCATTTCCGGGAAGCGCCGGGTGGCTTCCAGGGCGGTCGCCAGTCCAACGATTCCGGCGCCGATAATCAGGAGATCTGCTGCACGGTCAGCCATAACGACTCGCGGTGTCCGATTGACACGCGATTATACGAGGCCGTGACGGCTGCCGCTATGACCGGCATCACAAGGGTTGCGGCCATGCTTGCGGGACAGTAGTCTAGGACTTCATCGCAGCAGCCAACACTATGCGCGTACTGGTCACAGGCGGGGCGGGTTTCGTTGGTTCGCATCTGTGCGATGTGCTACTTGGCGAAGGCCATTCCGTGGTTTGCGCCGACAATCTGCTGACCGGCAGTTTACAGAACATCGCTCATCTTGGTAAAGAGCCACGGTTTGAGTTTCTACAACAGGATGTCTGCCTACCCTTCGATTGCGGCAAGGTCGACTACGTTTTCCATTTCGCGTCGCCCGCTAGTCCGGTTGACTACCTGGAGCACGGCATCGAGACTCTGCAAGTTGGATCTTTGGGCTCCATGAACTGTCTCGACCTGGCCAAGCGATACGATGCGAGGTTCCTGCTGGCCTCCACCTCCGAGTGTTATGGCGATCCGCTGGAGCATCCGCAGAGGGAGAGCTACTGGGGGCATGTCAACCCCATCGGCCCGCGCTCGGTGTATGACGAATCGAAGCGGTTTGCGGAAGCGGCGACCATGGCGTACCACCGCTATCGAAAGGTGGACACGCGAATCGTGCGCATCTTCAATACCTACGGCCCGCGCCTGCAGATCAACGATGGCCGCGTCATTTCGAACTTCATGAAGCAAGCCCTGCTGGGCGAGGACCTCACGGTCTACGGCGACGGGTCGCAGACCCGCAGCTTCTGCTACGTGAGCGACGAGGTCGCGGGCATTCTGGCGCTGGCAAAGTCGGACGAGCATGAGCCCACCAACATCGGCAATCCCGGCGAGTTCACCATCATGGAGTGCGCCAAGATGGTGCTGGAAGTCACCGGGTCGAAGAGCAGGATTCGCCGGGAGCCGTTGCCCCAGGACGATCCCAGGCAGCGCTGCCCCGACATCGGCAAGGCGCAACGCCTGCTGGGATGGGAGCCGGCTATCGATTTACGCACTGGCCTGCAAATGTCGCTGGATTATTTCAGAGCGGCGGTACAGATCAGCAGGGCCAGCGTCTAGTTGTGTTGCAAGCCCGGCGAACGAATCTCGTACAATGGGGTACGGCAGTCTGATAGGTCCTCCGTTCGAATGGACACTCAATTCGACTTCGAGACGTTGCGCCGGGAAAGCTGTTCGTGGTGGTACATTGCACGGCGCAAGCTGTTGCGCGATGCCGCGATCCAGGCCGTGCGCGGTAAGCGGGAAGCGCGAATTCTCGATCTCGGCTGCACCGCGCAGTTGGGGTTCGCCGACTCCCCCTACCTGCGCGTTGTCAATGCCCACAGTTCCCTGCCCGACTTGGCCTTCCAGCAACTTCAGGGTGGCCATGATCTGATCTGCACCCGCACCGAGGAGCTTGCCTTGGCCTCGAATTCTTTCGACGCTGTTGTAGCCGGCGACATTCTGCAAACTCTTCCAGATGACCTTATCGCCCTGCGCGAGTTGCGCCGCGTGCTGAAAGACGGCGGGTCGCTATGCCTCACCGTTCCGGCGTATCCGGCCCTTTGGGGCGAGGACGACGAAGCCCGCGGACACCAACGTCGTTATACCGCCAGCGACTTGCGGCGCAAGCTGAACAACTGCGGCTTCGAGATCTCCCGCGTGTCTTACCTGGTGGCTGTGGGATTTCTGCCTTCGATCCTCGAACGCGTGGGTAAGAACATCTTCAAGAAGTCCATCGGGACGCGCCGGGAATCAGCTGAAACACCTGCCTGGGCGAACACCGGAATGGTCGCTCTGCTGGATTGCGAGCGGCAACTGATCCGCTACATCAACCTGCCCTTTGGCACGCGCCTGGTCGCGTGGGCGCGCAAGCCCGCACTCGTCGCCGAGCGGGTCGTGGTTCCGGCATGGGAGCGGCAATGGTCGCGCCGCCCGCTGCCGCAGGGCATGAGTTGAGCTGGGGTATCACCCCAAGGCGTTCGGCTCGCGAATGAACATCAGCGTCGTGTGTCCGTGGTAGGTCGTTGGCTGGAACTCCCGATATCCACATTTCACCGCAACACGGATGGAGGCAGCGTTCTCGGGAGCTATGAGGCATGCGGTCCGCACAGGCCCGAAGTGCATTTCACCCCAGGCGATGATGGCGCGAACCGCTTCCGTCGCATACCCTTTGCCGTGGGCTTGCGAGGCGAGCGCCCATCCCGCTTCCGGAACGCCTTTGAGCGAGGGCTGCACGTCCCGCTTATAGTCGGCGAAGCCAATCTCTCCGACAAAGTCGCCGGTCGCCTTCTCCTCAACCACCCAATACCCGAAGCCCAACATCGACCAGTGGCCAATGTAACGAAGAAACTTCGTCCAGGATTCTTCTTCGGTAAGAGGCTTGCCACCAACATACCGAGTAACCGTGAGGTCCGCCCACATCGCGGCGGAATGAGGAAAATCGTCAAGCCGATGCCCGCGAAGTTTGAGCCGCTCGGTTTCAAGTTCAGGGACACCTGGAAGGGGATGGCACGAGGTCAACATTCGAGTAGTTTACGCAAGGGACCGCCGAACGCTGAGGGGATACGCCTGCGGGGGACTGCCAACAGCGGACCTATGGCCCGGCTGGCGAAGGACTAAGCACCCTCCGGTAGAATCAATTCGTGGCCTTGTTGCGCAGTATCGGAACCACCCTCGAGATGATCAAATGGGAGCATTCGGTCCTGACGCTCCCTTTTGGGCTGACCGGCGCGGTGCTGGCGGCGCGAGGCATCCCCAGTCTGCGCACCTCGGCCTGGATCGTCGTCGCTCTGTTGGCAGCGCGTTCGGCAGCCATGGCGTTTAACCGTCTGGCGGATGCGGCCATTGACGCCGCCAACCCTCGCACCCAGATTCGTGCGCTTCCCGCGGGAAAGCTGAGCAAGTCCTTCGTGGCGTGGTTCGTGGTGGTTGCGTCCGCGATTCTGGTCTTTGCGGCTTATCAACTGAACCCGCTGGCGTTCTACCTGTCGCCTGTGGCGCTGGCAATTGTTTTTCTTTACTCGTTCACCAAGCGCTTCACGCGCTGGTCGCATCTGGTGTTGGGGATCGCCATGGGCACTGCGCCGGCCGCAGCCTGGATCGCGGTCAGGGGCTCGCTCGATCCGCGGATCCTGATACTGACGGCGGCGGTGGTCTTCTGGGGCGCCGGATTCGACATCCTGTATAGCTGCCAGGATTACGAATTCGACCGCGTGGCCGATATCTATTCAGTACCCAAGGCCTTCGGCATCCGCACGGCGTTGGTCATCGCGAGATTGTTCCACGTGGTCACCGTGCTGCTGCTGGCGTGGATGGTGGTGGCGTTCGGCCTGGGCAAGATTGCCGTGGCGGGAGTGGTTTTCGTCGCACTTCTGCTGATTTACGAGCACTCGCTTGTGAAACCTGACGACCTGAGCCGCGTGAATGCCGCGTTTTTCACCATGAACGGGCTAGTCTCCATGGCCTTCTTGTTCTTCATCGCAGCCGACTTGCTGGTGGGGCGGTGAGGCCAAGTCGCACGGATTTGAACGCTACTACGCTATGATGTATGAGATGTCCACCGCCTCTCAGACGCCCGGCGCCAAGCCGCTCCACGCTTTCCAGACCGACGACCCGCGGCTCAACGTCATCCACGACAAGGTGATGGCGCAGGAACGCCTGTCGGCGGATGACGCGCTGGCGCTCTATCGCTCAGGCGACATTCTGGCGATCGGATGGCTGGCGAACCACGTGCGGGAGCGCATGCACGGCGACATCGCTTACTACAACGTCAACCGGCACATCAATTACACCAACGTTTGTGTAGCGGCCTGCCGCCTGTGTGCCTTCGGACGCAAAAAAGACGTGGCTGGCGCTTACACCATGGCGCTGGAAGAAGCCTGGAACGTCGCCGCTTCGGGTTACACGGAAGCGATTACCGAGTTTCACATTGTTGGCGGGCTGCATCCCGATCTGCCTTTCCAGTACTACCCCGACCTTATCGCAGGTCTGAAGGAGCGCTTCCCGCAGGTACACCTCAAAGCCTTCACCATGGTGGAGATCGCGTTCTTCGCGAAGATCGGCAAGATGACGCCGCGCGAGGTGTTGGTCCGGTTGAAGGATGCTGGGCTCGACTCCATGCCAGGCGGCGGTGCGGAGATATTCTCCGACCGCGTGCGGCACATCATTTGCGATCACAAGATTGATGGCGGCGAGTGGCTGGCCCTGGCGCGCACGGCGCACGAGGTTGGCCTGAAGTCTAACGCCACCATGTTGTACGGCCACATCGAGAACGACGAGGACCGCGTAGATCACCTGCTGAAGTTGCGGGCTCTGCAGGACGACACGCGCGGATTCCAGACGTTTATCCCGCTGGCGTTTCATCCTGACAACACGCCGCTACAGCATCTGGCGAAGACGACAGGCATGTCGGACTTGAAGCAGATCGCCGTCTCGCGGTTGGTGCTCGACAATTTCCCGCACATCAAGTCGTACTGGCAGATGGTGACGCCGAAGATGGCGCAGATCACGCTGCGTTTCGGCGCTGACGACATTGACGGCACCGTCGTCGAGGAGAAGATTTATCACGACGCCGGAGCGACTACACCGCAGATGTTGCGCCGCCAGGACCTGATCCGGCTCATCACCGAATCGGGCCGCGTGCCTTTTGAGCGCGATACCATGTACCGGCCGGTCACGCGCACGGAAACCACGGTAACAGTAGCTGTGTAGGTAGGCCGTGTCAGCAGCTCAGGCTCTGCAGAGTAAACGATGCCGACTTTCAGCAGCCGCGGAACTCTTGCGTAAGGAGCGGTGCTGAGACGCTCATCATTACCCTCTCAGGAAATTCCTGGGCGTTCAAAGAAACAAACCGGTTGCTCCTTACCGGGAAGCGAGGGTCGCGACAAGCGGTTTGATGCTGGGGCGTTTCTTCTGCGACCTGCGCCAGAACGTCGTACTGGAGCTGCGCCTTGGCGAAGAAATCTGGGGAGAGCGATAGCGCCTCCCCCAGGCGGATGCTGAGGTCCACGCTCACCGCATTTCGCCCGTTGAGAATGCGCGACAGCGTAGCCCGCGCCACGCCAATGTGCTTGGCCAACTCGGTCACGCTGCGGTCCCCCATGAACTCCCGGAGAAGTTCCCCCGGACTGGCTGGATTGTGCATCATCTTCATCCCTAGTGGTAATCCCAATAATCAACGAGAATGGCGTCCTCCCCGTCGAACGAAAACGTCAATCGCCAATTGCCGCTGACCGTGACGGCCCAGTGTCCCCTCAGGTTACCTTTCAGGGGATGCCATCCCCACCCTTCCCGGTTCATATCCAGCGGCGTAGACGCCAGATTCAGAGTGGTCAGCAGAATGCGAAGCCGGGACGCATGTTTTGGTTGTATGCCCGCTTTTGAGCCAGTGAGAAAGAACCTCTCAACGCCTTTATGCCTGAAGGACTTAATCACTGAGATAGAGCGTAACATTTGATGTTACAGAGGTCAACGCTTCTGCTCCGGGCTCAGCCGCTTCCTACCCGGCATCGGTGGCCAGCCCAGCGACTGTCCCTGGAACAGCGCAACCGCGTTTTCGTATCGTTTGCCCTCGCCGTCGTGCACGGCAAAGCGCCGCGGATGCTCGGCTGAGCCGCTCCACAACGAGACGCCCGCGTATGCGCCGTCTTTGCGTAGGACGTAGAAGCTCATGTCAACGTACGCCAGCTTCTCCATGTTGCCGTTGAAGTTGCGGACAATCCGCTTCAACACGTCCGTGCCGGCTTCCTGCGGAGACATGCCGTGCCGCATGTTCTCGACAATGGTGTGAGCACCGACCACCTTGATGTTCTCTTCTCCATTGCCGGTTGCGCCTGCGGACCCAACGTCCTGATCGGTGTAACTGCCTGCCCCGATGATCGGCGAATCGCCGGCGCGGCCGGAGATCTTCCACGCCAGGCCGCTGGTGGTGGTGGCGCCTGACATTTCGCCTTTCTCGTTCACCGACGAGCAATGAATCGTCCCGGTCGGCGGCCGGAGCACGCGTTCGATTGCGGCCATGCGGCGCTCCGGTTCGATGCCGATCTTCGCCGCGAGCTGCTCCATACGCTCGATCCGTTCTTCGTACAACTCGGAGAGATTGCCTGCGGTGTCTGGGAACTTGAATTTCGGACTGGCAAGCCCCGGGCCCCACCAGTCGTCATTGGACATGGTTTCGCGCCACAGTTGCCAGATCTTGCGGGAATGCTCGGTGAGCAGGTTTTCGCGCGGGAAGCCCATCTTGAATCCGAACTTCTGCGCGCCTTCGCCCACTAGCATCACGTGGCCGGTGTGCTCCATCACGGTTTTGGCCAGCAACGAAACGTTCTTGATCTCTTCGACGCCCGCGACCGAGCCCGCCATTCGCGAAGGGCCATGCATGCAGCAGGCATCGAGCTGCACTACGCAGTCCTCGTTGGGCAGGCCGCCAAGACCAACGCTGTCGTCGTTGGGATCGTCTTCGGGCCCGGTGATGACTTGCATCACGGCGTCCAGAGTGTCACCGCCGCTGGTCAGCACGGCGTATCCGCGATCCAGATAGTTGTAACCGTTGTGGGCGCAAATGATGACTGGCTTCTTCGGTAGAGCGCCGGGCGCTGCGGTGGTCGCATCCGGCTTGCTCTGGCCTTGGACATCGAGCGCGAGGGACGCTGAACCGGCGGCCGTCGTGGCGATGAAATCGCGGCGGGTAAATTTCATGGTTCTCTCCCAAACGAATCGCTGACGGCCAAGCAGCATAGCACGCCGCCATGGGATTGAACTCAGGTGTCACCCGACTTGCGGGCAAAGAAAATCCCCACCCAAGGGAATAAAGTTTGGGTGGGGCAATCATTCACGCAAATCGATCAGTCTTGGTACGCTGAGATCCTTCGACTCGGACCTGCACCCTCGCTCAGGATGGGCGCCCGCGGCTCGGATTCCGGTTGCCAATTGCCAGAAGGAGACAAAAGGCCCCGCAATCCTGCGAGGCCTTATGTCCTGCCT
Source organism: uncultured Acidobacteriaceae bacterium (assembly GCA_963791975.1). Classification (GTDB taxonomy): domain Bacteria; phylum Acidobacteriota; class Terriglobia; order Terriglobales; family Acidobacteriaceae; genus Bog-257. The sequence continues at coordinate 1,753,145 of CAWBUJ010000003.1, forward strand.
TTAGCTAATTGCTAATGGCTAGTTACCGGCTTTTAGTACATTCCGCCCATGCCGCCGCCGTGAGGCATCGCCGGTTCCTTCTTCTCTTCCGGAAGCTCGGCTACCAGGGCTTCGGTGGTGAGCATCAGGGACGCGATCGAGCCTGCATTCTGCAGCGCGGTGCGCGTCACCTTGGTGGGATCGATGACGCCGGCTTTCACCAGGTCCTCGAACTTGTTGCTCTGCGCGTTGTAGCCGAAGTTGGGTTCCTTCGATTCGCGGATACGGCCCACGACAATGGCACCCTCTTCGCCGGCATTGCCGACGATCTGGCGCAGCGGCTCTTCCAGCGCGCGACGCACGATGTTGCCGCCGATCCGCTCGTCGCCTTCCAGCTTCAGGGCGTCGATAGCATCCGCGCAGCGCAGCAGGGCCACGCCGCCTCCGGGAACGATGCCTTCCTCGACCGCAGCGCGAGTCGCGTGCATCGCGTCCTCGACGCGGGCTTTCTTTTCCTTCATCTCGGTCTCGGTCGCAGCGCCAACCTTGATCACAGCAACGCCGCCCACCAGCTTCGCCAACCGCTCCTGCAACTTCTCGCGGTCGTAGTCGCTCGTGGTCTTGTCGATCTGGCCGCGGATTTCCTTCACCCGGCCTTCGATGTCGCTGTGCTTGCCCTTGCCCTCGACAATGGTGGTGTTGTCCTTGTCGATAGTGATCTTCTTAGCCTGGCCGAGGTCGCCCATCTGAACGTTCTCCAGCTTGATGCCGAGATCTTCCGTGATGGCCTTGCCACCGGTCAGAGTGGCGATGTCCTGCAACATGGCCTTGCGGCGATCGCCGAAGCCCGGGGCCTTGACGGCCGCGACGTTCAGCGTGCCACGCAGCTTGTTGACGACCAGGGTCGCCAGCGCTTCACCTTCAACGTCCTCAGCAATGATGACCAGCGGACGGCTGCTCTTGGCGATCTGCTCGAGCAGGGGAAGCAGGTCCTTCATCGAGGAGATTTTTTTCTCATGGATGAGGATCAGCGCGTTCTCCAGTACGGCTTCCATGCGCTCAGGATCGGTCACGAAGTAAGGTGACAGATAGCCGCGGTCGAACTGCATGCCTTCGACGACCTCGAGCTGGGTCTCCATCGTCTTGGCTTCTTCCACGGTGATGACGCCATCTTTGCCGACCTTCTTCATGGCCTCGGCAATGATGCGGCCGATGGTCTCGTCGTTGTTGGCGGAGATGGTGCCCACCTGGGCAATCATTTCACCGGAAACCTTCTGCGAGAACTTGTCGATGGCGCCGCCCTTGCGGTTGCCTTCGTCATCGAGTGTGCCGCAAACTGCAACCACAGCCTTCTCGATGCCACGCTTCAGTGCCATCGGGTTTGCGCCGGCGGCAACGGTCTTGACGCCTTCGCGGTAGATGGACTGCGCCAGAACGGTCGCGGTGGTGGTGCCGTCACCGGCCACGTCGGAGGTCTTGGAAGCAACCTCGCGCACCATCTGTGCGCCCATGTTCTCCAGCGGGTCCTTCAGTTCGATTTCCTTGGCCACGGTCACGCCGTCCTTGGTAATGAGCGGCGAACCGAACTTCTTCTCGATGACCACGTTGCGGCCCTTGGGGCCGAGGGTGACCTTGACCGCATCGGCCAGGACGTTCACGCCGCGAAGGATCGACTGGCGTGACTCTTCACCATGTAGAATCTGCTTTGCCATTGTTTTCTCCTTGAGTTGTCAGTAGCCGGTAGCCAGTTGTCAGTAGAACCGGAACCGGACTGAGTGCAATTGCTTTGAAATTTTGGTTAGGTGCCGATCGTCAGTGCCTGCGAGCCCATCTGGCTCTAGCCGACGCTGCCAGCGATTCGTCACTGGCAACTGGCTACTGGCTACTGACTACTTTTTTGCGGCGGCTTCCTTGTGCTTGGCAGCGCCTTCCAGGATGCCCAGAACTTCCTCTTCGCGCATGATCAGGAAGTCTTCGCCGTCAATCTTGATCTCCGTGCCGGCATATTTGCCGAACAGCACGCGATCGCCAGCCTTCACATCGAGCGGGAAGGTCTCGCCTTTGTCGTTGGTCTTGCCCCGCCCGACGGCGATCACTTCGCCCTCCTGCGGCTTGTCTTTTGCGCTGTCGGGGATGATGATCCCACCACGGGTGGTCTCGGCTTCTTCAACCCGGCGGACCACGATGCGGTCATGCAGGGGAGTCAGTTTTGTAGCCATTCTCAAACTCCTTTAGTGTTTTCAGTTTTGAATTGCATCACGCTTGCCTGACCATGGTGAATAACGAGTACACCCGGCTGGCAGGGTCATGAAAGTTTGGGCTTTGCCCTAGGTGCTGGGATAAAGCGTCTTGTTAGCACTCAATCCAAGCGAGTGCCAATCATACCGCCGCGTTGACGCGATGTCAAGGCGAAGCTGAGTGTTGTTGACTCAATTATTTAAATCTGCATCCTAAGCTGGAAGTGATCTGCTTTTGATTCAGTAATTTGGAGTTCTCCAGAGAGGATTAATCGTGAATTTCTCGGCTTAGAAACCCGTCTGCAACGAATTACTTCCAAAAAGGAGGAATCTGGTGTACTAATACCTACATCGATCCCGCAATTCGTTTCCGAATCGCTTAATTTTGCGAACTCACTTGGCTACTGTTAACCCCTCAACTGCGAGGGCGGCTTCAAGATTTGGAAAATCGGTGGGTGTGATCGTGCCAGCTCCGGGTGCCGCTCGATTCTCTTGGTTCTCCAGCGTGCGGACAAGTGCAGCGATCCTGCTGCTGGTTGCGCTAAGTTTGCCAACGTTCAGTCCCGCCCAGACCACGAATGCGGCTCCGGCCCAATCTCCACAGGCAAGCGAAACGCAACCAGCCGCCAGACAGGCGACGAACCCAGTTCCGCCATCGGGTCCGACACAGCCCGCCGATGTTGCTCCGGAGGGCCCGCCGATCTTAAGGAGGGGCGCCGCGCCGGACGTTTCCCAGCGGCAGACTGCTGCCCAAATCCAAGATCGAGCAAGCGCTGAAGCGGCAGCAGATCCCGATGCAAACCTGGCTTCCGCAGTGTCCGCCTCAGCTTCCCCGAGCACTCAGCCCCATGGAATGACGAACCCGGCTGGACCGCTTCAGCCGAAGTATAACGTCTCACAAATCGGGCACCGCAATGTGGGAGCGGGCCTCGATTTCTATTCCATCGACCGCGAAATCGCTCTGGGCCGAGAGTTATCCACAGAAGTGGAAAGCAGCGCCAAGTTAGTAACCGATCCCGTGGTCACCGAGTACGTCAACCGGATTGGCCAGAACCTCGTCCGTAACTCCGATGCCCGTGTGCCCTTCACCATCAAGGTCCTCGATACCGACGAAGTAAACGCCTTCGCGCTGCCGGGCGGGTTTTTCTACGTAAACAGTGGACTCATCCTGGCGGCTGACAACGAGGCCGAACTTGCCGGAGTGATGGCCCACGAGATCGGGCACGTGGCTGCGCGGCATGCCACCAAGAACATGACGCGGGCGGAGATCTGGAACCTGGCCTCCATTCCCCTTATTTTCGTTGGAGGGCCGATCGCCTACGCGATCAGCGAAGTTGCGTCTATCGCGGTGCCCATGACCTTCCTCAAGTTCTCGCGCGATGCCGAGCGCGAAGCCGACCTGCTAGGCCTGGAATATGACTACGCGGCGGGCTACGATCCGCAAGCATTCGTGCAGTTCTTCGAGAAGCTCAATGTCGATGGAAAGAAAAAACACGGTCGGCTGGCTAAGGCCTTTGCCACCCATCCTATGAACGCTGACCGCATTCAGGCTGCGCAAGAGGAAATCCGCAAATATCTGCCCGACCGCCCGGAGTACGTGGTCAACACCAGTGAATTTGACGACGTCAAGGCACGCCTGCTTTCCCTGGAGAACGGCCGCCGGTTGGGCGGGGCTAAGGGGGATGGCGACCGTCCCGTGCTGCTTAAGCGCAGCAGCGCTTCTTCACCCAGCGATTCCGCGGGATCATCAGGTCAGGACGGTAACAGCCCTGCGGGACAGAATGATGACGGCCGTCCCACCCTGAAGCGAAGCGGCACTTCCTCCTCTTCTGACGATTCTGCCGGATCTTCGAGTCAGGACAGCACGAGCGCTGCCGCACAGGCCGCACAGGCCGCACAGAAAGATGACGACCATCCCACCCTGAAGCGGAGCAGCACCTCCGACTGACAGTTCCAGCCGTTTGCCGCCTGCCGCGTCTCCTCCTAAAATGGCGATATGAAGATGTGGCGCCCTGTATTCGCCATCCTGGGCCTGCTCGTTTTGCCTGTCATGCTGGTCGCCAGCGCTTCTACCCAGGAGTCCACGGTCAAGGTCGTGGTTGTTAGAGATGACAGCAACAAGCCGGTGCGCAATGCGGCGGTCATCCTGCATCCCGTTAAACGCAACGGTAAGCAAGGCAAGGGCGGAATCGAACTGAAGACGGACGCGGAGGGTAAGACCGAAAGCGACGGGATGCCCTACGGTACCTTGCGCGTGCAGGTGATCGCGCCGGGATTTCAGACCTTTGGAAATGACTTCACCATCAATCAGCCGGAACAGATCGTTACCGTCCGACTGAAACGTCCCCAGGGCCAGTACACGATTTACGACAAGCCGGGCAGCAGCCCGCCCGACAACAAGCAGTAACGAGTCCGAGTTTCTAGGAGCCCGTGGTGAGGTATTCCCTATGATCGAGGCAAAGGCGCTCTGGGCGGACAGCGAGCGCTTCCTAGGCCAGGCGAGCAGCGGTCACGCGATGGTGGTCGACGCTGGCAGCGAAAAAAGCGCCAACAGCCCAGTAGAACTGGTACTGATCGCACTTTGTGCCTGCACCGCCAGCGACGTGGTGGGCATTCTACGCAAGAAGCGCGAACCGTTCACCAGCCTGGAGGTGCGCGCTACTGGCGAACGGGCTGAAGACTTTCCCAAGGTCTATACCAGCATTCGCGTGATCTACCGCGTGGGCGGGAATGTCACCCATAAAGCCATGGAGGACGCCGTTCGGCTCTCGATGGAGAAGTATTGCTCGGTCTCTGCCATGCTGGAGAAGACTGCAAAGATCGAGTTTGAGATCGAATACGGGCAATGACCACTTCAGCACCGGCAGTTCTCGCCTGATGGCTCAGGTTGGTGCCCGGTCCAACTCAACTGATTGCCGTCAGCCTCCCGATGTTCTCCGCGAGGCGGGCTCCGCAGCGGAGATGAATACGGCGACAACTTAAACCGGAACGGCTTATAATCGTCCGGTTTGCCTATGACTACCACTCAAACAGAATTGCGCCTGGCCAAGCGGATGTCGCGGCTGGGAACCGAGACCGCCTTCGAAGTGCTGGTGCGTGCCCGCGCGTTGGAACGCCAGGGAAAACACATCATTCACCTTGAGATCGGCGAACCCGACATGGACACGCCGGCCAATGTCGTCGAGGCCGGTGTGGACGCTCTGCGCAAGGGCTTTACCCACTACGGACCCGCGGCAGGGTTGCCGGAGTTGCGCGAAGCCATCGCGGCCGAGGTCTCCAGTTCGCGCGGTATCAAAGTCAGTTCCGATGAGGTTGTGATCGTTCCCGGTGGAAAACCGATCATCTTCTTCACCATGCTCGCGCTGGTGGAAGAGGGAGATGAGGTCATCTATCCCAACCCTGGCTTCCCGATTTACGAATCGATGATCAACTTCCTGAGCGCGAAAGCGGTCCCCATTCCGCTGCGCGAGGAGCGCGATTTTCGTCTCGACGTTAACGAGCTGGTCAGTCTTATTAACGAGCGCACCAAGCTCATCATCCTGAACTCGCCCCAGAATCCCACCGGCGGCGTCATCACCAAGAACGATGTGGAAGACATTGCCGCCGCCATCGGCGATCGCGACATCATGGTCTTGAGCGACGAAATCTACAGCCGCCTGCTCTTCGAAGGCGAGCCTTACAGCATCGCGTCGGTCGATGGCTTCAAGGACCGCACCATCATTTTGACCGGATTCTCGAAGACCTACTCCATGACAGGTTGGCGGCTGGGCTATGGCGTGATGCGCCCTGACTTGGCGGCACAATTCGCGCGCCTGGCGACGAACTCCACATCCTGTACGGCCACCTTCACCCAGATAGCAGGCATCGAAGCGGTGCGTGGCGATCAGAGCGAACCGGAGAAGATGCGCCGGGAGTTTCAGCGCCGCCGGGACGTGTTCGTGAGCGGCCTCAATCAGATCAAGGGATTCTCCTGCCGGCTGCCCAAAGGCGCCTTCTACACCTTCCCGAATATCAAGCAGACCGGCTGGCCGTCCAAGAAGCTGGCCGACGCGCTGCTCGAGGACACGGGCGTCGCCGGGCTGTCGGGAACGGCGTTTGGCTCCTTTGGCGAGGGCTATTTGCGATTCAGTACCGCGAATTCCATTGAAAATCTACAGCAGGCGCTGGATCGCATCGAGCAGTGGACGAAGAAGCATTTGTAGTTGGTGAGTTTGAGGCGCGAGGGCCCGCAGCCGAGCGGGCCTTTTTCGTGGAGCGGCCAAGATTATCATGCCAGAGAAGAAGTTCCGCTTGTATGCTACCGCCGATATCGGCGAAGCGGCCTTCAAACGCCTTCGTGAGCGCGGCTATGAGATTGAGGTCTATCCCAATCCGGAGCCGCCGCCGAGGGGCCTCATCATCGAAAAAGTTCGCAGCGGCATCGATGGCCTCATCACCACCTTGCGCGACGAGATCGACGCGGAAGTTTTCGAAGCTGGCAAGGGAACGCTGCAAGTGGTGGCGCAATACGCAGTGGGCTTCGACAACATCAATCGCGCTGACGCCAACCGGTACATGGTTCCGTTCACCAACACCGCCGATGTCCTTACCGAAGCTACCGCCGAGTTCGCCTTCTTCGCGCTGGCTGACCTAGCCCGCAAACTGTGGAGCGCCGAACATCTGGTAAGAGAGAACAAGTGGGGCTATTGGCATCCCTATCTGCCGTTCCTGGGTGATGAGGTGACCGGCAAGACCATAGGCATCCTCGGCACCGGCCGCATCGGGCAGGCGATGATCAAGAAATGCATCGGCTTCGATGTGAACATCCTGTGCTATGAAGCCATGGGACCGAACCAACAGCTGGTCGCCGACGTGCAACAGCAGATGGATTTGCGCTTCAAGAGCGGTATGCAAAGGGAGCGCACCTCGATCCAATACGTTTCCGTCGAAGAGGCCCTCAGTCAGAGCGATTTCATCAGCATTCACGTACCGCTGCTACGCGAGGGCGAGAGCGAGACGCCGACGTATCACCTGATCAATGAGCGTACGCTGCGGACCATGAAGCCGACTGCCTACCTGGTAAACACATCGCGTGGGCCTGTGATCGACGAGAAAGCGCTGGCCAAGGCACTCAAGGAGAAATGGATTGCCGGAGCGGCGCTCGATGTCTACGAGACCGAGCCCCTGCCACCGGATTCGCCGCTGCGCGATCCAGAGATCGAAGACCGATGCCGCTTGTATCCCCACTTCGCCAGCGCCGGACGGACCACACGACTGTCGCTGGATCCCAATCTCGGTATGGCGGGCCGCTGCGTGCAAGCCCTGATTGATGTGCTGGAGCGGAACTACGGTGGCGACGTTACGAAGATGCCGTACGTGGTGAATAAGGAAGGGTTCCGGTGAGGCGGCAGTAGCTATTTCGCCACCATCGCTGCCACCAGCGAATGAAAGATCTTGGCCCCGTCGGTCATACCCAGTTCCGGCGCAGCAGCGCGCTCAGGATGCGGCATCATGCCGAGGACATTCCGGCCTGCGTTGCAAATCCCCGCGATATTCTCGAGTGATCCGTTGGGATTGGCTTCAGCGGTAACTTCCCCGCCCGGTGTCGTGTAGCGGAAGATGATGCGATCCTGATCCTGCAACTCGGCCAGAGTCGTCTCGTCGCAGAAGTAGTTCCCTTCCATATGGCCGATGGGAATCTCCAGCACTTCGCCTTTGGCAAGTTGCTGGGTAAACGGAGTATTGGTGCTCTCCACGCGGATGTGCACCGGCTTGCAGACATACTTCAGTCCAGCATTGCGCAGCAGCGCGCCCGGCAGCAACCCCGCTTCACAAAGGATCTGGAAGCCATTACAGATACCGAGCACCAGCCCACCGTCGGCGGCGAACTTACGCACCGATTCCATTACTGGGGAGAACTTGGCAATCGCACCCGTACGCAGGTAATCGCCATAGGCGAATCCGCCGGGAACGATGACCCCATCGCAGCCTTGCAGGTCGGAGGAATCGTGCCAGAGGAAAGTCACCGGCTGCCTGGCTACTTCCGAAATGGCCCAATAAGCGTCGTGATCGCAATTGGAACCCGGAAAGATGATGACGCCGAATTTCATGCGGAAAACTCTCTGTGGGGCCTTAAAGTTGAGTGTAGCATGGCGTTCGAGACCGCTTAGCCTACGCAGGCATCAAACCAGTAATGCAGTTTTCACGCCACATCAACATCACCGGATGGGCTCTGCGGCGATGGTTTATCGCACAGTGTTACGACTCGGCTGCGGTCGGCGCATTGTGGTGGCTGGGCCTCGACTACCTGCATGTGCCGTGGGCGCCCTTATGGGCAATTCTTGCGGCCTTGCTGCAGTTCATCCCTCACTTTGGACCGGTGATGGCGGTCATGGGGCCGGCCCTGGTCGCTCTGTTTGCCGGTGGTTTCGAGCAGTTTCTCTACGTCATCATTCTCTACGGCGGAATCGTGGTCGTGGACGGCCTGCTGTTGCAGCCGGTCATCATGCGACGTACTGCGAGAATCCCAATCTGGGCGTCGCTGATCGTCCCCATCCTGCTCAGCATCGTCTTCGGCTTTTGGGGATTGCTGTTGGCAGCACCGCTGCTGGCCGTTATCTTTGCTTATCGAGCGCATGGGAAGCGAGCTGATGCGATGGTCCCGCACCAGACGCCTCCCGGACAGACGATCACCGGCGGAAGATTGATCTCCCCGGGAACACCGACTGGACATATTCCGCCACGGGAATAATCCTGCAACCGGCGGGGTCCCGCCACGGATTCCCGTGGATGAACGTCCGCGCTACATGATTCCGGTTTCGTCCTCGTTTTCCACATCTTCCTCAGAACGCGACTGTCGCATCAAGCGCATAGAATAGAAGTAGGAATCAAAGGCCCTGTTGTCGAATGTCTAAACCGGAATTCGTTCACCTCCATCTTCATACCGACTATTCGCTGCTCGACGGCGCGTGCAACATCGAGCGCCTGGTGGGCCGCGTCAAGGAACTTGACATGCCGGCGGTGGCGGTCACCGATCACGGCAACATCTTCGGCGCGGTGACGTTCCACAATGCAGCCAAAGAAGCAGGTGTGAAGCCGATCCTGGGCTGCGAGCTTTACATCTGCAAAAAGGAAGACCACCGCGCCGCGCCTGAGGGTGACACTTATAACCACCTCGTAGTGCTGGCCGAAAACGATGAGGGCTACCGCAACCTCGTCAAGATTGTTTCCGAGGCGTCGCTGCACGGCTTTTACTACAAGCCGCGGGTGAGCAAGCGCTTCCTTGCCGAGCACTCCAAAGGGTTGATTGGGCTGTCCGCGTGTTTGAAGGGTGAGGTCGCCGAAAGCTTGACGGAGGGTAAGTACGAGGCCGCGCGCCAAGCCGCCACCACCTTCAATGACATTTTCGGCAACGGGAATTTCTATCTAGAGATTCAGGACCAGGGAATCCCAGAGGAGAAGCGCATACAGCCGAACCTGCTGAAGCTGGAGCAAGAACTCGGCCTGCCGTTGGTGGCGACCAATGATAGCCACTACCTTTGCGAGGACGATTCGCACGCCCAGGACGTGATGGTCTGCATCCAGACCGGCAAGTCCATCAACGACGCAAATCGTCTCAAGTTCCACGGCAACCAGTTCTACGTGAAGAATGCAGCGGAAATGGCCAAGGTCTTCGTGGGATATGAGCGCGTGCTGGAACGCACGATCGAGATCGCCGAGCGCTGCAATGTGCGTCTGGAGAAGGTGCACGATCCGTTTCCCCAATTCGAGGTACCGGCCGGATATTCCCTGCCTGACTACTTCGAGCACATCACGCGCCAGGGCTTCGCCCGGCGGCTCGAAGTGCTGCGCCAGCTTGAGGCGGCAGGCCGGCTGAAACATTCGCTCGCCGAATACGAGCAGCGACTGGCACGCGAGATCGACATCATCCGGCAGATGCAATATCCCGGCTACTTCCTCATCGTCTGGGACTTCATTCGCTACGCCAAGGCGAGAAACATTCCCGTAGGCCCGGGCCGCGGCTCGGCCGCCGGAGCGCTAGTGGCCTACGCGCTGGGCATCACCGACATTGATCCCCTACAAAACGGACTGCTTTTCGAGCGCTTCCTCAACCCCGAGCGCATCAGCCTGCCCGATATCGATATTGACTTCTGCATGAACCGTCGCGGCGAGGTCATTGACTACGTAACGCAGAAGTATGGCCGTGACCAGGTGGCGCAAATCATTACCTTCGGCACCATGGCAGCCAAGGCGGCGATCAAGGACTCCGGCCGCGCCATGGATATCCCCTACGCGGACGTTGACCGTATCGGTAAGATGATTCCTCCCACGCTCAATATCACCATCGACCAAGCGTTGAAGGATTCGCCGCAACTCGCCACCGCGTACCAGAGTGAACCGCAGACCAAGGAACTGATCGACACGGCCAAGCGGCTAGAAGGACTGGTGCGCAACTCGGGCGTCCATGCTGCCGGCGTTGTCATCTCGCCGCAGCCGCTCACCGATCTGGTCCCGCTGCATCGCACCAAGAACGACGAAATCGTTACCGCCTACGACATGAAGGCGGTCGAGAAGCTGGGCCTGCTGAAAATGGACTTCCTCGGGCTCACCACGCTCACCATCATTGATGATGCGCTGCGCCTGATCGAGCAGACGCGCGGGGAGCGGCTCGATCTTCAGAAGCTGGAACTCGACGACAAGGAAACCTACGAGAAGGTGTTCCATACCGGGTTGACGTCGGGCGTGTTCCAGTTTGAATCGCATGGCATGCGCGATGTCTTGCGGCGCTATAAGCCAACCTGCGTCGAAGACCTTACCGCGCTGAACTCGCTTTACCGTCCGGGTCCGATCCAGGGCGGCATGATCGAGGACTTCATCGAGCGCAGGTGGGGACGCAAGAAGGTCGAGTACGATTTGCCCGAGCTGGAGGCGCTGCTGAAGGAAACCTTCGGCGTCATCGTTTACCAGGAACAGGTGATGCAGATTGCCAATCACCTGGCCGGCTACTCGCTCGGCGAGGCCGATTTGCTGCGCCGCGCCATGGGCAAGAAAGACCCCGAGGCGATGGCCAAACAACGTGACCGCTTCGTGCGCGGCGCGGTGGAGCGCGGCTATCCGCAGAAAAGAATTGAGAAGCTCTTTGACCTGATGGAGCAGTTCGCCGGTTACGGATTCAACAAGTCGCACTCCGCCGCTTATGCGCTGCTCGCTTATCAGACGGCCTACCTGAAAACTCGCTATCCCGTCGAGTTTATGGCGGCGCTGCTGACCTCGGTTTCCGGCAGCACCGACGATGTCGTGAAGTACATCAATGAGTGCCGGGAAATGGGCATCCCCGTTGAGCCGCCCGACATCAACGTGAGCGATGCCTATTTCACTCCCCACGGCGAAGCCATTCGCTTCGGGCTGGCCGCGGTCAAGAATGTGGGCCACAACGCCATTGAATCCATTGTCGCCGCTCGAAAAAAGATCGGCAGCTTCTCGTCCATCTTTCAATTCTGTGAGGAAGTCGATCTGCACTTACTGAACAAACGAGTCATCGAGTCGCTCATCAAGAGCGGCGCCATGGACTCGCTGGGTCGCAGGACGCAGTTGATGGCGGTCGCCGACAGCGCCATGGAACACGCAGCCAAAGCGCAGAAAGACGCGGCCCTGGGCCAGCACGGACTCTTCGGCGTCTTTCAGCAGGACGACGAGACTTCCAACCATGAGAAGCCATTGCCCAACATTCCCGACTGGGACGAACACGAGCGACTGGCTCATGAAAAGGAGATTCTGGGCTTCTTCATCACCGGGCACCCGCTGGAGAAGTACCGCGAGAAGCTGCTCGACTTTTGCGCCCTCACCACCAGCGAAGTGGCCGCCCTTAAGTCCTCCACCGGAAGAGATGAAATCCTGATCGGCGGCATACTGCACAACATCCGCGTGGCGAAGTCCAAAAAGGGCGACCTTTACGCGCAAGGCCAGCTCGAGGACATGAACGGCTCAGTGGACATCCTGTGCTTCGCTGACAATTACAAGCGCCTCGCCGAGAAGCTGCGGCTCTCCGTGCCCGTGCTGGTGAAAGGAGGGGTGCGGGTGGAGGACGGCTCAAACTCGAAGCTCATGATCGGCGATGTCACGCCGCTGGAAGAAGCCAAACCCAAACTGCCCAACCATCTGCGCATCAAAGTCCCGTTGGAAGACGTCTCGCCCGCCGCTATTGACGAGCTTCATGCCCTGTGCCGAGAGCGCAAAGGTGAGGCCCGGGTGCTCTTCGATCTGGAACGCAAAGGCGACTTCACCGTCGTCATGGAGGCTGAGGGCTATAATGTGTTGCCGGACCGGGCGTTCATCCATCGCGTGGAGGAGCTCTGCGGTCGCGGCAGTGTGCGAGTGGTGGATTGAGTTCAACGTCATCGGACCCCACCAACGGCGGAACTCCTGCGGGAAAAGATGGAGAGATATCTCTTCTTCGGGCGGGAATTCTACCGGCGCTGGATCACTGGATTTCCGCGGTGGAGGCGGTTTACCGCGAGTCAAAGCTGCACAAAGACATCACTATGGACACTGCTTCAAAGGCCCAGGGCGAACTCGAACGCATCGAGAAACAGATCGAGGAACTGCAAAGCGTTACCGGCGACAACAAGGACGCCCAAAAGCAGCTGCAGGCGGCGCAGGAACGTATCGCAGCCCTCAAGCGGCAAATGTCCGGGCAGTTGACTGCTTGGGAGCGCGCCGAGCTGGCTCGTCATCCTAATCGCCCATACCCCTTGGATTACATCGAGCGCATCTTCCCCGACTTCAGCGAAATCCACGGCGACCGGACCTTCGGCGACGATGCCGCCATGGTTTGTGGCATGGCGCGTTTTCGAGGACGCGAGGTGGCTGTTATCGCGACGCAGAAAGGCCGCGACACCAAGCAGCGGCTCCTGCGTAATTTTGGACAGCCGAATCCCGAGGGTTACCGCAAGGCGCTGCGCGTGATGAAGTTTGCCGAGAAGTGGCGGCGTCCTCTGGTCACGCTAATTGATGTGCAAGGCGCCTATCCCGGGCTGGGGGCCGAGGAGCGTGGCCAGGCCGAAGCCATTGCCCACAACCTGCGCGAGATGGCGCGGCTGGGAACGCCGTTCATCGCCGCCATCACGGGAGAAGGCGGCAGCGGCGGCGCGCTGGCCATTGCCGTCGCCGATCGTGTGCTGATGTTGGAGAACAGCATCTATTCGGTCATCTCGCCAGAGGGATGCGCCGCCATCATGTGGCACGACTCGGGCAAGAAGGAGCTGGCAGCTCAGGCCCTTCGCATCACGGCCCAGGACAACCTGGAACTGGGTTTTTGCGACGAAGTCATTCCCGAGCCGCCTGGTGGCGCGCATCACGATTACGACGCTGCAGCCAGCGCGCTGGCCGACGCTCTGGAAAAGCACTTGAGCGTGTTGGAGAAGATGCCGGTTCCCGAGCTGCTGGACGGGCGCTACAAGAAGTTCCGCAACATCGCACAGTACTTTGAAACCGTGGGGACGGGCGCGTCGGAGTAAGGGCGAGCCAATCTAGTGGGCGATGGCTACATCCTCCAGCGTCACCCGCTTGAAGACCGTGGGATCTCCCAGCCGTTTCATCGCATCGAGGATCTCAATCCCGGCGAGGCGTCCTTCTGCGTCATAGTCTGCGGCGATGCCTTCTGCCAAGTGCTTAGTCGTGACCGGCGTCTCCTGAAAGCGAATGTAGAGAGCGTCCACTTCCTGATCGTATGTGATTCTCATCGGCGACTCCTTCCAAAATAGTACACGTAAACCGTCACTACGATGATGTCATTCGCCTCTTCAATAAAGATGGGCCGAACCTGCTTAGTCTCATAGCATTTCCCGTCCCAAGTCTCTAAGAATGGAAAATCCAACCGACACTGCAGCCTGCGTTGCGAATCGTGTCCTCGACCTCCCGCTCGTTGGTGCCCCTAAAGTGCAGCTGCTGCTGCGCGTGGCCGGAAAATCGGATTGGCTTTAGAGTGCTCGTAATTCCACCCACGCCTCTCGACAAACACCAGCATAGCCCAGACGCGTCCCTTTTCTTGCGCGACCGGCCACTTTACGCATTTCCTCCGGCCTGCCAACTGCCCTATAATGTAATGTTCTGCCTACCTCGCATCCATCGTTGTAAGGGGTATTGATGGCCACAACCGAACTTGCAGTACACGGCGCCGAGCGCGACGCCGTGCGTGAGCCTGTCGTCAACGACTTCAGCATCCAGGTTGCAACCGTAAACGGCTCAGGATCGCAGAGCGCCAACACGGTGCTGCTGCGCACCATCTTCCAGATGGGCGTTCCCGTCTCCGGCAAGAACATGTTCCCCTCGAACATCGCCGGGCTGCCGACTTGGTACACGATTCGCGCCAGCAAGAAGGGCTACATCGCGCGCAAGAAGGAAATCGATTTCCTGGTGGCGATGAATCCCGAGACTGCCCGTGAAGATACCATGTCGCTGGCCCCGGGCGCGGTGGTGCTTTACGACGAACCGCTCAAGCTGAATGAGCTGCGCTCCGACCTCACGTTTTACGCCGTGCCCTACGATAAGATCTGCGCCGCAGTTTGCCCTGAGTCGAAGCTCCGCAAGCTGGTCAAGAACATGATCTACGTCGGCGTGGTGGCGCAACTGCTCAATCTCGACATGGCCGAAGTTGAGAAGGCGCTGCGCAAACAGTTTGCGAAGAAGGTAAAGGCCGCGGACCTGAATTGGAATGCCGCCAAGGCCGGTTACGACTACGCCGCATCGTCATTGACGAAAGCTGACCCGTTCACCGTCCAGCGCATGGACAAGACGGCCGGCATGATCATCATCGACGGCAACGCCGCCGCAGCCTTGGGCTCCATGTTTGCTGGCGTGACGGTAGTGACGTGGTACCCGATCACTCCTTCCTCGTCTCTGGTCGAGACCTTGATTGATTACATGAAGGAATACCGCATCGGCCCGGACGGCAAGGCCACCTTTGCCATCGTTCAGGCGGAGGACGAACTGGCTGCTATCGGTATGGTCCTGGGCGCAGGATGGTCGGGTGCGCGATCGATGACCGCCACTGCTGGCCCCGGTATCTCGCTTATGGCCGAGTTCGCGGGCCTGGGGTATTACGTTGAGATTCCGGGAGTAATCTGGGACATCCAGCGCGTGGGGCCTTCTACCGGATTGCCGACGCGCACGGCGCAAGGCGACATCGAGTTCGTGGCCAAGCTATCCCACGGCGACACCCATCACCCCATGCTGCTACCCTGTGACCCGGCCGAATGTTTCAGCATGGCCAGCGAGGCGTTCGATCTTACCGAGCAGTTGCAGACGCCCGTGTTCGTGATGTCGGACCTCGACCTCGGGATGAACAACTGGATGTCAGAGCCTTTCCAATATCCGGAAAAGCCGATGAATCGCGGCAAGGTGCTGACCGCCGAGGACCTCGAACGTCTGGGCGGCTTTGCACGCTACAAAGACGTAGACGGCGATGGCGTTGGCTACCGCACTCTGCCCGGCACGGAACACCCTGGCGCGGCCTGGTTTGCCCGCGGAAGCGGTCACAACGAGAAGTCGCAGTACAGTGAGCGGCCGGACGACTACGCCGACAATATGGACCGTCTGGCCCACAAGTTCGATGTGGCGCGCACCCTGGTACCCAAGCCGGAGATCATTCGCAATGAAGGCAACGATATTGGCATCATTGCGTATGGAACGTCGCATCACGCCTTGGTTGAAACGCTTGACCAGTTGCAGACCGAACATGGCGTGAAGGCCGACTACCTGCGCCTGCGAGCTTATCCGTTCACCACTGAAGTCCACGATTTCATCGCCGCGCACCAGCGGGCGTACATCGTGGACCAGAACCGCGATGGCCAAATGCTGCAACTGCTGAAGCTTGACATCGCCATCGAGGACATTGCCAGGCTGCGCAGCGTTCGCCATTACAACGGCCTGCCGATTGACGCGCGTTCCGTGACCGACGACATCATCGCCCAGGAGGGCAAGTAAATGGCGACCACCGCGACACCGCCGCCCGCTCCCAAGACCAACCGCATCGGACTCCAAGTGCTCGACTACCGTGGCGGCAAGACGACGCTGTGCGCCGGCTGCGGCCACAACGCCATTTCCGAGCGTATTATCGATGCCTTCTACGAAATGGGCATCGCGCCCGAGCGCGTCATCAAGGTGTCGGGCATTGGCTGCTCTTCGAAGAGCCCGGCCTATTTCATGAGCCGCGCGCACAGCTTCAACGCCGTTCATGGGCGCATGCCGTCGGTGGCCACCGGCGCGGTGCTGGCGAACTCGAGGATTGTCGCGCTGGGTGTCAGCGGCGACGGCGATACAGCGTCCATCGGCATCGGTCAGTTTGTCCACCTGATGCGGCGCAATCTTCCGATCATCTACATCATCGAGGACAACGGCGTCTACGGGCTGACCAAGGGCCAGTTCTCGGCCACGGCCGACCTCGGCTCGAAGCTGAAGACCGGCGTCATCAACGATCTACCGGCCATCGATACTTGCGCTCTGGCCATCATGTTGGGTGCGACCTTCGTCGGACGTTCTTTCTCCGGCGACAAAAAGCAATTGCATACCATGCTGAAGGCTGCGCTGGCACATCGCGGTACGGTGATGCTTGACGTTGTCTCCCCTTGCACCACGTTCAACGATCACGAAGGATCGACCAAGTCGTACAAGTTCGTCAAAGACCATGAAGAGCCGCTGCACGACCTGAATTTTGTGCCCCACTTCAACGAAATCGACGTGGACTACGACGAGGGCTCCACCCTCAATGTCACAATGCACGACGGCTCATCGTTGCGCCTGCGCAAGTTGGAAAACGATTACGATCCCACCAACAAGGTCGCCGCTATGCAGCGCCTGATTGAATCGCATGATGCCGACGAAGTGCTGACCGGGGTGCTTTACGTAAACACCACCGCGCCCAACTTCATCGACATGATTGACATGACCGACCAACCGCTGGCCACCCTGCCGGAGAGCGTCACTCGGCCCTCGCGCGCGGTGCTGGAGGAGTGCATGGAAGCGTTGCGGTAGAGGGCCCTCTGGCGATTAACTAAACGCCCTCCCGTCGGGAGGGCGTTTGTTGTTCCGTGTGACTCCCTTACTTCAGCGACGCCATATCGATCACAAACCGGTACTTGACGTCGCTGCGCAGCATGCGCTCGTAGGCTTCATTGATCTTCTGGATCGGAATCACTTCAATGTCGGACGTGATCCCGTGCTTGCCGCAGAAATCCAACATCTCCTGTGTTTCCTGAATGCCGCCGATCATCGAGCCAGATAGCTGCCGCCGGGCAGGAATGATACTGAACGCAGCCACGGGCAGCGGCTTCTCCGGCGCGCCCACCAGCACCAGCGCTCCATCGCGCTTCAGCAGATTGAGAAACGCGTTGATGTCGTGTTCGGCCGAGACCGTATCCAGGATGAAGTCGAAACTGTTAAGGTGCTTTTCCATCTGCGCCGGGTCTTTGGAGAGAACCACTTCATGCGCGCCCAGGCGCTTTGCATCATCGGCTTTGTGGGTTGAAGTTGTAAACAGCGCCACGTGCGCTCCGAATGCGTTGGCGAACTTCAACCCCATGTGACCCAGACCGCCGAGACCGACGACACCGACCTTCTGGCCCTTCTGCACCTTCCAGTGGCGCAGCGGCGAATACGTTGTGATCCCGGCACAGAGCAGCGGCGCCGTAGCCGCGAGATCCAGGTTGGCTGGCAGCCGCAACACGAAGGCTTCGTCAACCACGATGGTTTTGGAATAGCCGCCATAGGTCATGCCGCCAAGCTTCTTATCTTCGCTGTTGTAAGTAAAAGTCGCACCGCTCTCACAGTACTGTTCCAGGCCCGCCTTGCAGCTCGGACAGGTGCGGTCGGAGTCAACCATGCAGCCCACGCCGACGAGGTCGCCCTCCTTGAATCTCCGCACTTGCGAACCGACCTTAACCACTCGGCCGACAATCTCGTGTCCCGGAACTACAGGGTAGGTCGTGTTCGTCCATTCGTTGCGCACTGTGTGCAAGTCAGAGTGGCAGACACCGCAGTACAGAATATCGATCTGCACGTCTTGCGGACCCGGACTACGGCGTTCGAAGGAGAATGGAGAAAGAGGAGACGTAGGTGACTGAGCTGCGTATCCGGTAGTTTTTATGCGTCTCTGTTTCTCTACCGGCTTTTCAAGAACATCAACTGCATGTGCCATAACAAGTTCCTTTGTTTGAGGAATTCCCGCCACGACAGAAGACCTTTGCTGGCCTCCTGCGAACCGGACAAGCAGACTACAGTAAGTTTAGATTCCACCGAACTTGATCGGTCTCACCCTCGAGCTCAAATATTGGCTATTGGCACCTGAATTGCAGTACGTTGCCGAGATCTTCACACCGCACGATTGTGGTTCGTTTCCTCTGCCTGCGGTAAGATTCCTGCATGGCTAAGTTGTCCCCCCAATTCGAGGTTCCATGTCCCTGCTGTGGTGCGCTGTTGAAGATCGACAGCGAAACCAAGGCTGTCATCGCTCACACGCCTAAGGCTGTTCCTAAGACCTTCGAGGACCTGGAGTCGGCGGCGCGCGCTATGAAAGATCAGGACACCCGCAAGGAGTCCATCTTCCGGCAATCAGTGGAGGCCCAGAAACACCAGGGCGACCTGCTGGAGAAGAAGTTCCAGGAAGCTCTGAAGCGCGCCAAGGAAACGCCCGACACTGAGAGACCCCTGCGTGACTTCGATCTAGATTAAGTTTGCCGCAGAAGCACGGAGGTCATCGTTTTCTCTTGCCTCCGCAGGCATTCTGGCTTCGGGATTGCTGTCGCGTCCCCCGCTGCCCGATGTGAAAGGGGCGTTACTGAGCGAAGGTCTTGGCCCGATGCACGTAGTGCTTCTGGAAATAATCGCGATATTGCCCGGAGCGGACATCGTCAAGCCAGGTCTGGTTCTCGCGGTACCAGGCGATAGTTTGCGCCAGGCCGTCTTCGAAACCCACGGCTGGCTGCCAGCCAAGTTCGCGACTGATCTTCTCGCAGTTGATGGCGTAGCGCAGGTCGTGGCCTGGCCGATCGGTGACGAACTGGATAAGACCCTCGGAGCGGCCCAGAGCGCGCAGGATAAGCTTTGCCAGGTCGATGTTGCGCATCTCGCAGCCCCCGCCGATGTTATAAACCTGGCCCTCGCGCCCGTGCTGCAAGACGCCATCGAGCGCCCTGCAATGATCGCCCACGTGGATCCAGTCGCGCACGTTAAGTCCTGCGCCATAAACCGGCAGGCGTTCGCCCGCTATGGCCTGGGCGATCATCAGCGGAATGAACTTTTCTGGAAACTGATAAGGCCCGTAGTTGTTGGAGCAGCGGCTTACGACCGCCGGAAACTTGTGGGTGTGAACATAGGCCAGCACCAGCAGGTCGGATGCGGCTTTGGTGGCCGCGTAGGGACTGTTGGGCTGCAGTGGGGAGTCTTCCGTGAATTGTCCTTCGTCGCCCAGGCTGCCGTAGACCTCGTCGGTGCTGACGTGCAGGAATCGCGGCACCCGCGCTTCGCGGCAGGCCTGGATAAGGTTGTGGGTCCCATCGACGTTGGTGCGCACAAAAGCCGCCGCGTCTTCGATGCTGCGGTCAACATGGCTCTCTGCAGCGAAGTGAATGACCGCATCGCATCCGTGCAGGGGTTCGAGCACGGCACGATCGCAGATGTCCATCTGCACGAACTCGCAGCGGCCCTGCTGCAAAGCCGGCTCCAGATTCTTCAGGTTGCCGGCATAAGTAAGCTTGTCCAGAACAATCAGCTGCCACTCTGGATGTTTGGCCAGCGTGTGATGTACGAAGTTGGAGCCGATGAAACCCGCGCCGCCAGTGACCACCAGTTTCATAGGCTCCGCACCATGACGGGTTGCGCTGCGTTGCGCAGGACTTTCTCACGCACCATGTTGCTGGCGTGCCAGAGCGATTCGAAGGTACCTGCATCGGTCCACCAGCCATCGAGCACAGCGTGGCGCAGCGTACCTTCCGCGATATAGCTGTTGTTGATATCGGTGATCTCATACTCGCCGCGTCCGGAAGGCTTCAGCCCGCGGATGCGGTCGAAGACGGTAGCATCGTAGAAATAAATGCCGACGACGGCATATGAAGAAAGCGGCTCCTTGGGTTTCTCTTCAATGCGAACGATGCGGTCCTTATCGATCACGGCCACGCCGAAGCGCTCAGGGTCAGGCACTTCCTTGAGCATGACCATCGCGCCCTTTTCCTCCCGCTCGAAATTGGCGGCCGCTTCCTGGACGTCGCTCTCGATGATGTTGTCGCCCAGTACAACGCAAATTTTGTCACCTTTGGCCCAAGGTTCGGCGAGGCGCAACGCGTCCGCGATGCCGCCTTCGCCCTCCTGGTAGGCGAAGCTGAGCTGCTGCAGCCCAAACTCCTTGCCGTTCTGCAGCAGGCGAAGAAAGTCGCCGGCATTCTGCCCGCCGGTAACAATCAGAATGTCGCGAATGCCCGCGTCTACCAGCGTTTGTAGCGGGTAAAAGATCATCGGCTTGTCGTACACGGGAAGTAGGTGCTTATTGGTAACGCGGGTCAGCGGATAGAGGCGGGAGCCAATTCCGCCGGCCAGGACAATACCCTTCATAGGTCTCCGTTTCAACGCGGCGAACGGTAGGAGCACGGCAGAGCTCGCACACGCTTTTGCACCTGAAAACACTCTGGGAGGCACACGAGAACGGTGAGCGAGCGGGCCCTAACGACAGCCGAGTAGCGATTAACTCATGATTATCAGCGAATCGCGTCCTGCAAGGCAAGTTGCAACTGTGCTCGCCAGTCCGGCAGAGCAACTCCGAACGCGGCTAGCACTTTGGCGTTCGAGAGCACGGAATTGCGCGGTCGGCGGGCAGGCGTTTCATATTGCTCCGTGGAGATAGGCACCACCCGCTTGGCCCTCAGAGGACCGCCGAATTCACCGGTTTCGGCCGGCCAGTCGAGCAAATCATCGTAATCTTCAAGGATCGCCTGAGCGAAGCCGGCCCACGACGTCTGGCCGGCAGCCGTGAGATGAAACAGACCGCTCTGCCATGAGCCGGTGACGCTGCGCCGTTCCAGTGCCCGGGCAAGAATAATGCCGGTTGCCTGAGCCAGTCCCCGCGCCCACGTGGGCGCGCCGAATTGGTCGCCGACCATTCGCAGCTCTTCCTTCTCGCGAGCCAGGCGAAGCACGGTGCGCAGGAAGTTCTTGCCCCGAATGTCATAGACCCAAGTGGTGCGCAGGATGATGTGCGGGCATCCGCTGGCCATGATCGCCTGATCGCCCTCAAGCTTGGTCCGCCCATAGACGCCAAGCGGGCCCGTGGCGTCGCGCTCTTCGTAGCGACCGGACTTACTGCCATCGTAAACATAGTCGGTGGAGTAGTGGATCATCAGCGCCCCGTGGCGGGTGCATTCCTCGGCGATGCGCGCCGGAGCGGCAGCGTTGATGGCTCGCGCCAGCCCCGGCTCGCTCTCAGCCTTGTCCACCGCGGTGTAGGCAGCAGCATTGGCCACCACGTCCGGAGCAAAATCACGAACCGTGCGGGAGACAGCGTTCAGATCGGTGAGGTCCACTTCCCCAACATCAATGGCCAGCACTTCGCCCATCGGAGCCAGGATACGTTGCAGATGCCATCCCACTTGGCCATTCGCGCCGGTTATCAGCAATCGCAGGCTCATGGCTGATAGCTCGGCAATTGATCGTGTGCGATCTGCGACAGGGGCAGATAACGTCGGTCTTTCTCGGAAAGGATTGGCGAAGGCGTTTGCCAGTCGATGCCAATGTCGGGGTCGTTCCAAAGTACGCCACGGTCGTCGGGTGGGTCGTAATAGTTGCTGCACTTGTAGAGGAAATCGGCGGTCTCGGATCGCACCGCAAATCCGTGCGCGAATCCCTGGGGAATGTAGAGCTGCAAATGGTTCTCACCTGAGAGCAGGACGCTTACCCATTTACCGAAGTTGGGCGATCCCGGGCGGACGTCAACCGCAACATCGAGCACTTCACCGGTGACGACGCGACACAACTTGGCCTGTGGAGCGCGCAATTGATAGTGCAAGCCGCGTAACACGCCGCGTGATGAGTGCGAGTGATTGTCTTGCACGAAGCGGTCGTGGATGCCGGCGGCAGCCACGACGTTTTCGCGATAGGTTTCCATGAAGAAACCGCGGGGGTCGGCAAAGACGCGCGGCTTTACCACCAACACACCAGGAAGTGAGGTTTCAACAATCTCCAAATTTGCCTCCGCCACCGTCGCGGTCATGCGCGGCCTCCGGGAATTAGCGAAGCGACGATTATAATGCGTGCTTCCTGAATCCATGCCGCGTTGCTCTGTCATTATCGTCAGCCACAACTCCGCCTCGGCCATCGGCGCTTGCCTCGATGCCCTGGCGCTGGAAGACTGTGAGATCGTTGTGGTGGACAACGCTTCGCGGGACGCAACCGTGCAGCGGGTCGAGGAATTCGTCAGCTGGCACGAAGTGCGATTGCTGGTCAACAAGCGCAATCTGGGCTTCGCTGCCGCCGTCAACCAGGGGGCGAGCGCCGCCACCGGCGATGTGCTGCTGGTGCTGAATCCCGACGCCATCGCCGAGTCAGGAGCGGTGAACGAACTGGTACTTTGCATGCAGGCGAGCCATTCCTCGGCAGCCGGGGGCACGCTGTTGGGGGCTGACGAGAAACCTGCGCGGGGCTTTGTTTTCCGACGGTTGCCGACTCTGGCAACTTTGATTTGCGAGGCCATGCTGGTAAACCAGTTCTGGCCAAATAATCCCGTCAACCGCCGATATCGTTGTCTCGATGCCGGATATTCGCAGCCGCAAGAGGTTGAACAGCCAGCCGGCGCCTGTCTAGCAATCACCCGCTCCGCATGGAACGATGCCGGCGGTTTCGACGAGCAATTTTATCCGGTCTGGTTCGAGGATGTCGATCTTTGCAAGCGTCTGCTCCAGCGCGGCGGCAAGATTGTTTATTGTCCGGCAGCACGATTTCGTCACAGCGGCGCGCATAGTGTAAGCCAATTATCTTTTCGCGAGAAACAGCTTTTCTGGTACGGCAACATGTTGCGGTACGCGCGCAAGCACTTCTCGCCTCGACAGGTCCATTGGTTGCGGGCAGGAATTTTAGCCGGGATGCTGATCCGTTCCTTGGCGGCCTTGTTGGGAGCACGGCAAGCTCCGCTGGGGGAAACCCTAGCCGCATACCAGGAAGTCGCGCGCAGAGTAGTATAGCCGGCCACCGGAGGTTGCGCTATCGCGTGACCATCGCTGGCCCTTGAACAAGTCCTTACGGCTGAGGAACAAACGAATCGCGTGCGCCGGACTTTAGCACGACGTAAGCGCGGCGCCAGGGTTGATCGTCGACCAAACGCCATTTGTGTCCGGTGCCAATGTTGTCCTCCGCCACCAGAACATCTCCCGGACGCACGACAAACTGCTCACCATCTCGCGTCGTAAATTCCAACGTTCCCGCGAGTGTAATCACATACTGCATTTCCGGAGCGTCGTGCCAGTCGAGCGAAGAGTGCGCCGGCGACTCCTTGAAGTGAATAGAAACCACGTCGGTGGGATGGTTCTCGGCAACCGTTCCTTCGGCGACGTGCGAGGCGTTGTCCGGGCCAGTGTAGAGTTTGAATGCATGCAACATCGATTAACCTCGGGCCTTGGCTGCGGCCGGAAACCAGCGGGCTTGCAGCCGGGTGAACTCTCCAGTGCTGCGCACGGTATCCATTGCGCCGTTGACCGCGTCGCACAAATCCGCATTGCCCTTGGCGAAGGCGATCCCCAGTTTCTCGTGCGTCGGCACTTGCATGGCAACCTCAAGTTTGCGATTAACTTTGGTCAGCCATGAGATGACAGGAAACAGCTTGATCACCATGCCAATACGTCCGTCCTCGAGGTCGGCCAAGGCGGAGAGGATGCCGTCATAGGGATAGTAATGGATTTTCGCGATCGCACCTTCAGCCAGCCATCGCTGGGCTACAAACTCCGAAGTGTTTCCCGACTGAATGCCCGCGGTAAAGCCATGCAGATCAGCGACCGATAGCACCTTCGGAGAGAGTCGACGGTTCACCGCCACGCCCTGGTTAAACTCAAGATAGGGCTGGGAAAACAGGACGATTTGGGAGCGGTCCGGCGTGATCGTGGTTCCCGAGATGACCGCATCGCAAGTCTGGTTAGCCAGGCCGTCGAAGATGCCGTCAAAGTTGTCGGCCAGGTACCGCGTTCGCGCCAGACTCAGGCCGAGTTGGGCGCAGATGGCTCGCATCAAATCGATGTCGAAACCGTTCTCCGAACCATCCGCCAATTCGAACGGCGGATCGGGATAGGCCGAGGCTACCGTCAAAATGCCGGGCTTCAGAGTGCGCACCACCGCTTCACCTCCGTTTAACTCAATAGTAGAGTAGCACTTGGCTCGCACGTCACAGGCCAAGGTGAGTTAACTCACGGACTGATTTTGAGGGAGAGTTCATACTGTACTGTAGCCGTCCGAAACTGGTGACGGCATTCAGGAGGCAGCCGTGTTCAAGCCTTTTGTAGTGGTTGTGATGCTGTCGCTCGCCGCAGTTCTGGCAACGCACAGGCAGGCCAGACTCCCGCTCCAACCCCCGCTCCCTACACGATTCCCGCGGACGCGGCACATCAGGTCAATCCAGTCAAAGCCACTCCCGAGTCCATCGCGCAGGGAAAGAAATATTACGGATACGATTGCGCCATGTGTCATGGAGAGAACGGCGATGGCAAGGGTGAGGTCGCCGTCGATGAGAAGCTCAAGCTCAAGGACTATAGGGACCCAGCCGCGTTGAAAGACATGACCGACGGAGAACTCTTCTACATCATCAAGAATGGCAAGGGTCAGATGCCGCCCGAAGGCGATCGGGTAAAGGTGCCTGAACTGTGGAACCTGGTCAACTATATTCGGTCTCTGGCGCATAAATAGACGGCCAACCGTAACGAGAGAGAATCCCAAGAACAGACAGCTTGGGTGGGGCACTCTGATCATTTTCGGTTGCGCACCCGGCATTCAAGGTGGCCACCAGAATTGCCGAAAGCATCAGTAGCGCGCGTCCGGCGCGGACTGGGCAGTGCGCGCGGGAGGCAGACCCCATGCAAAGAACCCGATTTCTGACCGGGTGCACGTTGTGGTTGGCCACATTCTTCTTCACCCTGGTGGCTGCGCTGGCGGCGCAGACGGTGCAGCGTCCGATGACGGTCCGGCACGAGGTTCAGCACGACATTTCACCCCCTCTGATAGAACTGATTAAGAACGCTCCGAAACCTGTCCTCCAGATGCAGGAATCGGAACCGGCACGGCAGATCCCTTTGCCACCCGGCCTTTCACAACTACCCGAGGACCCGTTGCAGCAGCGCGCCGTCCTGCGGCGGACTCCCGTGGTCGCAAACAGCTTCGAGGGCCTGGGCCAGGGTGAATACGGCTTCCAGGTTATGTACGCGCCGCCAGACACCAACGGTGCTCCTGGAGTTACGCAATACGTGCAGTGGGTGAACACCTCCTTCGCCATCTTCGACAAAGCCACGGGCAATCTCGTTGCCGGGCCGACGGCGGGTAACACGCTATGGTCGGGCTTTGGAGGGGGCTGCCAGACCAACAATAATGGCGATCCCATAGTGATGTACGACAAGCAGGCCAATCGCTGGGTCATGAGCCAGCCTTCGTTCGACTCCAATCCGTATTTGATTTGCATTGCGGTTTCCACTACCTCCGATGCCACCGGGACATGGAATCGGTACTCGTTCCCCTACAACGAATTCGACGACTATCCCAAGATGGGAGTCTGGCCCGACGCCTACTACGAGACGTTCAACATGTTCGACGGCGACAATTTTGTCGGGTCAGATGTCTGCGCTTATGATCGCGGCGCGATGCTGCACGGTCTGGCGGCCATCCAGATCTGCTTTCAGCAGGGCCAATCCGTGGGCGGACTGTTGCCCTCCGACCTGGATGGGCTCGTCGCGCCTCCCGCGGGGTCGCCCAACTTCGTGGTCAACTTCGGCAGCAATTCGCTGAATCTCTACCGGTTCCACGTCGACTTTGGGACGCCTGCAAACTCCACGTTCAGCGGACCAACCGTGCTCAATGTGGCGCCCTTCTATCCGTTATGCGGCGGTTGGGGATCATGCGTGCCCCAGCCCGGCACAGCGAATGCGCTGGATTCGCTGGCTGACCGCCTGATGTATCGGCTGGCATACCGCAACTTTGGCGATCATCAGTCGCTCGTGGTCAACCACTCCGTCAGCGCGAGTAACGGAAGTGGAGTGCGCTGGTACGAGATCCAGGATCCTGGCGGCACGCCCAGAGTGGCGCAGCAGGGTACCTATGCTCCGGATTCCAGCTACCGCTGGATGAGCAGCATTGCCATGGACGCGGTGGGCGACATCGCCTTGGGCTACAGCATATCGAGCGCTTCCGTGTATCCCTCAATCGCCTTTGCCGGCCGGGTGCCCGGAGACCCGGCGGGCATGCTGGAAGAGGAAACCGTCATCGCTACTGGAACGGGCTCGCAAACCTCCGCGCTCACGCGCTGGGGCGACTATAGCGCCATGACCATTGATCCGGTGGACGATTGCACCTTCTGGTACACGCAGGAGTACATCAAGACGAATGGCAGCTTCAACTGGAACACCCGCATCGCGAACTTCAAGTTTCCCGGCTGCCAACTGCCCTCGCAAGCGATGGGTCTGGTGCCGGTAACTCCCTGCCGGGTGGCCGATACGCGTTTGCCGGAGGGCACATTCGGCGGCCCCGCGATGCCCGGCAATACCTCGCGGGACTTCCCCGTTCCGCAGAGTACCTGCGGGATTCCGAGTACAGCGGCGGGCTACTCGCTGAATGTAACCGTGGTCCCGTCGGGCCAGCTGGGTTACCTGACAATCTGGCCGGCCGGACAAGCGCAACCTGGAGTCTCCACCTTGAATGCATGGGATGGCCGCGTCAAGGCAAACGCGGCAGTAGTTCCGGCTGGCACCGGTGGGGCGGTCAGCATTTACGTAAGCAACGATACGGATGTGGTTTTGGACATTGACGGCTACTTCGCTCAGGCGGGTGGTTCCGCGCTGGCGTTCTATCCGCTGTCCCCCTGCCGAGTGGCTGATACCCGAAACCCGCCCGGCGACCTGGGAGGACCATATCTGAAGGCCGAAGAACCACGTGATTTTCCAGTGCTGGAGGCTGGGAACTGCAACGTACCCAACACCGCGGCGGCCTACTCGTTGAACTTTACTGCTGTTCCACGTGGGTCGCTGGACTACTTAACGGTATGGCCGACCGGCCAGGAGCAGCCCTATGTCTCGACGCTAAACGCTCCAACCGGCGCGGTCACGGCCAATGCGGCCATCGTGCCCGCGGGGACGGAGGGCAAGATCAGCACCTACGCCCACAATGATACGGACCTGGTGATCGATATCGACGGCTACTTTGCAGCGCCCGGACCAGGTGGTTTGTCGCTGTACCCGGTCACACCTTGCCGCGTGCTGGATACGCGTCCGCCGCTGGGCAGCGGAGCCTTCAATGGCACTATGAATCCACCGGTGGATGTGCTGGGCAGCCCTTGCGGCGTCCCCTCGCGATCACAGGCGTATGTGTTTAACGCCACTGTGGCGCCCTCAGAGCCGTTGGGCTACCTCACGTTGTGGCCGGACGGCGTTGTCCAGCCGCTGGCTTCCATCCTGAACGCTTTCGACGGAGCGACAACCTCGAACATGGCAATTGTGCCGGCAGGAAGCCAGGGCAAGGTTGATGCCTATGCCAGCGGGCTGACCCAATTGATACTGGACATCTCCAGCTACTTTGCACCGTAGAAGTTCGTTCGTGTCCCGCCCTCTCTCGCCCAAGGCAGGGCCAGACGGGCGGGGCACCTGTACCTTGCTGCAAACCGCCAGATCGACACTCGTGGGTTGTAAGATACCCGGAACTCCCATGAAGGGGGGAGCGCAGACACCTACGGAGACGCTGACGCCTCAAGCTGTTTCATCCACTCCCGGCGAAGCTTCATCTCCGGCTCCGAGAAAAGAGATTGGGACTGCGGGTCCTGAGCGTGAAGACGTAATGGCGGCGCGAGAATCACCGGGGCGGGATCGAGCAGGGCCTTCCGGGTCTGCGGGATCAGGACGTAACGGTACAGCATACGATCCAGAAAAGAGAGCTTGGTTGCTGTGTCGATTTCAGATAGAAATTCGTCGGCGTTGAAGCGCGGGTCCTGCGCACAACGAGTGAAGAATGTAAGTAGCGGTTTGATGTCGATGGTATGGCCGGGAGCAGCCGGTATGAGCGTCGGCACCTCGTCCGGCGCGCTGCGCGTGGAGGTGGCGTGACATAGGGCGCAGTTGCCGGTCACGCGAATGTAACCGATGCGCTGTTTGGCGAAGCCCACAGGCATCTCCTTGCCTTCCTCCCAGGAGAGGCCCAGGGCTGCGTAGCCACCGGGACCCGGCATGTACTCCGGGAACATGCGCGGCATCGCCAGCCAGATCCAGTACGGAATACCCGCAACCTCCTGGGCATCAACCGAGCCGTAGAGAAAGTTGTCGCGCTGGTCGGCGGTGATCCAGGCGGGCTGCGGCACTACGCGGTAGATCTTGTACCACACTGTGATACCAATCACGACGGCCAGCACCACCAGCACGACAACAGCGATCCATAGCTTGCTCTTCATGTCGTTTCCCTAACAGGTTCCTCGACCCGTTGCTCAGAAAGTCTTCAAATACTCGATCAGCGCCCGTTTCTGCTCCGGGCGGCAGGCTGGTTCCATAGGCTGGACCCTCGTGTCCCCAATTGCCGTTGCCGCGTTGTGTGGTATCGAAGGCGAAGAAGCGGCGCCCGTCTAGCTCAGCAACATTAGAGACGAAGCCGACATTCTGCGGATCGAAGACATCGTTGCCGCGATAAAAGAGCTTGGTCCGCGCCGCAGCCGGCTCCAGCAGTTCGCGTAGGTTGGGGACCGAACCGTTATGCAGGTACGGCGCCCTCAGCCAGATACCGTCGAGCGGCGAATTGGCGTAGCCGTTCGTTTTACGGAAGTGGCTGAAGCGCTGCGGATAGGGCGGATCGAAGCCCCAATCCTTCTCGTATCCCGCATAGAGCGTACTTTGGTTGACGGCCAGCAGCCAGGTGTAGGAGTCCAGACGCCAGCGGTCGGTGCCGATGGCGGCGATGGGCACCACGGTGCCGACGCGCTCATTTGCCAGCGGCGGATCATGCCGGAAAGGCGCTTCCCTCGCGCCGTGGCAGCCGGCACAGTACTCCTGATAAATACCCGCGCCCTGCGCGGCAAGTGTGGCGTCGACGGGATAAGGATAGGGCGGCGGTTGCGCCGTCTCCAGGTACTTCGCCATGCGCAGCACACGATCGACATCCAGGTTCGGCGGGTAAGCGCCGGTGCCGAAAGCGGCAGAGAGATTGCGCTCGTCCACCGAGGTGTTGTTTCCGTCCCAGTGGAGCTGCATTCCCTTGCGCGGCCCTTGGTTCCAGATAGAAGGGAAGTCAACATTGCCCATCAATTCTTTGGGGTCGGCATACTGCATGGGGAAGTTCAGCAATGCCTTGGGAGCGTTGAAAGTGTCCACCCGGCCCGGACCCCAAGTGGCTGTGTTGATGAAGGACAGGCGCTGTCCCAGCACTAGAAGTTTGTCGCGCATCAGGTAAACGGCGGCATACTTAAAGATCAGCCGGTTAATGAGATCGGGCTTATCGATCAGGCGATGAGGATCGTCCTGCATGGCGGCGATCTGATCGAGCAAACGCTGCGGTGTGAACTTCTGGTCTTTCGGAATGGTGGTGAGGAACGTCCCCCAAGCGCCCAGGTCGAAGCCATGTGCCGGCATTCCGGGGATAATGCGCGGAGGAGCGCCCGGAGCATCGCGCACGGTGCCGATATGACAGGCGCCGCAGTTGAGATAGACCACATCGATGCCGCGATAGTTCCGCATCGACACTCCGAACGGCAGGGCATAGCGCTTGTCGGCGCCCGGCTCATAGATCATTCCAAACGCCGAGTACCCCTGGCCGGACTTCTTGTCGGGCAGATATTCCGGAAAAAGTTCGGGCAACGCAACCCAGAACCAGTAAGGGATACCATTCATCTTCTCGCCGCCAGTCGAGCCGCGCTCGAAGTGCAAAACGTCGTCGGCATAATCGACCGGGCGGTCGCGCGTAAATCGTTCGGCGAGGTACAAGACAGAGACCACCACAACAGCCAGAAGGGCAAAACAGCCGATTCTGACCCAGCGGCGCTTTCCGTAGGCTGGGCTATTCGCAGCACCTGAAGCGTTCATGGCTGGGGTACCTCCCTCAACGCAAATGTCGGCTGGTTCATTGAAGTAGCGCGCCAGCCTGTGGATGATGCTCTCGTGGTCGCGACGGACGCGCTCGGGTTGGCTGGAAGCGCGACTTTGGACGCTGGCAGGATAGACCCGCCTGCGCAAATCGGTCAGAAATCCGTAAGGCTCGAAGCCACGCCCGGCGACGGGATCGAAATGCAACGACTCCTGATCGATCTTGATCTCTCCTTCAAAGCGAATCTCGGCGATGGGAACGAAAGGGCCGTCTGGCGCGTCGGTGCGCTGCACTTCGAGGTAGGCCGGGGCGTGACGAGCCACCGCATCGGTTAAGCCCTGCTCGCGAGACGGGCCATCGCTCGCAGAAACCGACCCCGCGCCGGGCTGTGGAACCAACCGAATCCAAACCTCGAGCCCCCCGGCATCGGTCCGGTAGGGCACGTCGGCGTAATAGATGTTCTGAAAGTAATCGAATTGGTGAAGCCCGTAGCGCTTGCCTCCGGTCGCCAGGTTGACGAGCAGCTTCCACAGCCGATCACCGCCGGCGGTGCACAACAGGTCAAGATCATGACCGGCGTGTCGTTCCAGCCGGGTCTCATCGGGCGTGGAAGGGGTAAAAAAGCGCGACGCAATGCTGGGCGCATCGGGAACATGGTCCGCGAGCCAAAGCGGCATTCCCTTCTTCATGACTCCCATGCCGATGCGCATGAGAACCGCTCCTGCGAGCTGGTCCGATGCCCTCGCCAGTGCGGCGTCCTGCGGCTGTAGTGAACGGACACTGCCGCGAAACACTCTGCCGTCAGGGTGGAAGGTCCGGGCGTTACGCAGCACACCGCTGACGAATGCGAAAAAGCCCGCTATCCACCTGGCAACCAGGGGCACACGGCCGCTCTCCCGGCCATAGCGAACATCCTTGCGCCACGCGGAGAGCGTCCAGAGAAAACCGCAGAGGTCGGCGACGACAAAGATCGCGGCAACCGGGGCCGGGAGGATGTTGCGGAAGCAAAGCACGGCCACTAGAAAAGCCACGGCTGGCCGAGTCAGCAACGACGCGAAGACGAATCCCTGCGCATTCAGGCTGCCGCCAACCACGTACAACATTCCCAGGCCGCCAACCAAAAGGCCGACCAGCCGGAAGTAATTCGGGCCATGAACCGCAAATGAAGGCAGCTGGAGTAACGACTGCACCCAGTCAGGGCGGATAAGAGTGACGGAGCCCAGCACTAGAATCAGCCACCCGAACAACTCCGCCGAACGGGCAGCTCGGCTCTGTCCCTGAAACTCGGGGCCTCCGATGTTCTCCCCGTTGCGTAGATCTGCATGCCACGAGAATGCCGTCCAGAGAAAGCCGCCGAAATCGCTGACCGAGAAGGCCACCGCCATTGGGCCAGGCAGGATGCCGCGGTACCAGAGCACTGCCATCACGGCCGGCACCAGCGGGCGATCCAGCAAGGAAGCGACGACGAAACCTTCGGCGTTCAGGCGGCCACTGATGACGTACAACGCTCCCAGCGCGAAAACCAACGCCCCGACAAGATGGAGGTAACTCGCGTCCTGCACCGAAAGCGCGGGTACGTGCAGTAGCGAGGCCGCCCAGTACGGAGCCACCACAATGATGGTCCCCAGGGTCAGGTCCAGCCAGCCGAAGTATTCGACCGAACGGGCGGCGCGAGTCTGTCCCTCAACCTTCAAAAGGCGTTGGAACATCTCGCTCAACGCAGGCGTCGCCATGGATTCCGGTCCTACCCAGCGGCCGTCCTTCCAGGACGTCATCAGGCCGGGAATTGCAGCGAAAAGTTAATGGTTCTGGTCTTGTCCCAATACACCACTCCCAGGTACTGTCCCGGGCCGATTTGGCGAATCTCGTCGCGGATGTGCTTGGCCACCAGGGAAGTCTCGGAGTAGTCGAGAACGATGCACTCTTTGCCATCGAACCAGCTTGCGTCTTTGTAAATCTGGGCAACGATCGCGTCGATCCCGAAGGCCAGAATGCGGTTTGTCAAAGTTCCATGAGCGGCATCGAAGTTCTTACCCTGCCAGCCAAAATGATTGATGATGGCCGCGATCTCCGGGCTGAACTTGGTGCCGGAAGCGATGATGGCAGTTCCCTCAGCCTCGCCGTTAGGGATGTCGCCAGCCGAGCTGCCGGAAAACAGGTCGTCGAGTTCTTTTTGGTTCATCGATAGCAGTTGCGACGCGGTATAGGCCATATCTTTATATATTTCCTCCATGCGCCGAAGCGTCCTGCTGGACTCGGCGTGACTTGAGTTTCGGAAAGCGCCCCGTGGGAGTGTTGCCAACTATGGCGGCAGCCCCGATTTTTGTCAATGGCAAGAATGTTCCAGTCGGTCAGTGGGAATTCCGAGCGTCGGCCAGAATTACGTCGGCGGCCTTCTCCCCGATCATGTAAACCGAGCTGACGATGAAGAATCCTGGAATGCGCGGAAATACCGAGGCGTCCACTACGCGCAAACCTTGCGTGCCATAGACGCGAAAGTTGCTGTCCAGCACGCCATTTAGCTCGCGCGGCCCGATGGCACAACTGCACGAGGCGTGATGGCCCCAAGCATTGTAGCGGGCGAAGTCCCGCAGCTCCTGGTCGGACTGCAAGTGTTCGCCGGGCAGTGTTTCCTCGGCAACCATTCCCTGCTCTTTCAGCTTCGCCGTCAGCTTGCGCACGAACCGAATACCGTCCACCACCGATTTAAGGTCCTCGCCGTTATCGTTGGTGCCTTCCTCGAAGTAATGGAAGTTGACCTCCGGGACTTCGCGGGGATCGGCCGAGCGCAAGGTCACCTCGCCGGCGCGATTGTTCGTGTGGGCCTTCAGTACAGCCCAAGTCAGGTAGTTGAGGTTCTTCACGAAGAGATCGGAATAGGTGGGGAAATACCCCTCAAACCGGCCGAGGAATGCAACGCAGAAGAGGTCAGGGAGGGGCCGTTCCGGAGCCGAGCGCTTGAACATGGCCAGCATCGCGCCGTTGGTGATGTAAGGTCCGCCTCGCTCGGCTTTCCACTGCTCAAACTGGGGATCGCTGGTGTCGAACTTCGCGCCCTGAAAAATGTGCCACTGGTCGAAGTTCATGCGATTGACGACACCTACTTCGTAGCGGTCCTGCAGGTTCTTGCCGACGCCGGGAAGATCGACCTTCACTTCGATTCCGTGCCGCTGCAACTCCGCCCGCGGCCCAACACCCGACAGCATGAGCAGTTGCGGCGTATTGAAAGCGCCTCCGGCGAGTATGACCTCGCGTGAAGCATAGAGGCGGCGGGTCTCGCCGGGGCGCTCGCTGGGACGGGCGTGGGCCTGGTATAGCCTTTCGCCGCTCAGATAATCCACGCCAATGGCACGATGGTTCTCATCGAGGAGCACGCGTGTGACCAGCGCGTTCAACTCAATCTTCAATTGCTTCGGATGCTCGCGCGCGACTTCCAGTACTCGCTCCCGAGTACCGACGCGGGCGTGGTTGCGAGTGGTCAGCGGCGTGTAGCGCATGCCGAAGGAATTTTCCTTCACCGAGCGCCAATCGTTAGGGTCCAGCTGGCTCTCTGTCAGCCAGCGCAAGCGCTCGCCTAAAAAGCCGATCTCTTTGATGGCCTCGTAAGCACAGTCCACGATCGTCTCCAGGAGGTCGCGATTGCCAATGGAAATCTTGGGTATCGCTTTCTCGGTATTCAGCCACCCCTTGAACCCATGGCGCGTGGAGTTAATTCCGATCTTCGAGAGCCAACGGGAAAGTGGGCGATGATGGCAATTCTCGAGGCGCTGGAAGTAACGGCGCATGTTACTGGCATTCCAGGAGGAGTCCCCGGTGAGCGCGGCGATGCCGTCCCAATCGGCATCGTGCGGATAAACCATGATCATGGCGTTGTGGGCGGTGCATCCGCCGAGCGTGCCGGCGCGCGGATAGAGCACTCCGTCAACGCGCTGGCCGTTATGTTCCTCGCGATACTTCGGGTCGTGGCGCTGCACCTGGTCGTCGCGGTAGTGACGCACAAAGAAATCCCACTTGAGGGCTTCGTTCTCGGTGGCGAAAGGATGAAAGCAGGGAACGTCGTAATCCGTGGGCAGCCGATTGGCATGCGATACCGGGTCGCCGCCGCTCAGGGTTCGGGGATCGCCACCCGCCTCCAGAAGAATGACGGTTCGGCCAGTCTCGGCTAGACGCGCAGCCACAGTGCCACCGCCAGCGCCTGAGCCAACGACGATGTACTCGCAATCGGCTTGCGGTATTTTATCTGGATTATTCATTGCCCGACGTTCAACTCGGCTGCGGCGCGATTATATCCGACGAGCATCGTGCATCGAGCATTCTCTACCCCACGAAAGTAGAAGAAGATGCGAAGCTTCCACACGTCAATAAACTGAAAGGCCTTTGAGGAAGGCTCCCTATTCGGATGTAGAGATTGCATTTGAGCAGTTCCATGCTATATTTCACGCCAACGAAACAACGTCCGTGGGGCGAGTTGTGCCGGTTGAGTCGGCCTCCTTTTTCGAATCTTTGATTCTGATGGATGGAAACAAGACTCCCGCCCCAAGTCTCTAGGTGTTGGCGCAGTAGCAGTTCCCACGTGCTGGTGATAAACCGCCGTATTCCGGCGAGGAGCGAGGACGGCTATGACAAGGTCGCGTTTGCAGTGGCTGTTGTTGTTGGTGCCCGCCGCGTTGTTGCTGCTGTCTGGTTGTAACAAGGGCCCTGAGCCCGGACACGTCGAGGATGAGGCCCGGCTCGCCGGCCGTTCCGCCGCTTCGTTTCCCGCAGCCGATGAGGATTACTTCCACGACATGGACGGCGCCATCTCCCTGACTCCCGACGAAGTCAAAGGCCGCAACATGTGGATCGTTTGGACCGGTGGAGACGATAAATTGTGGGACACGCTGACCGTGACCAGCGTGGGCACGGTCGATCTGCTCAAGACCATCTCTTCCTATCCGGGACTGAAGAACAGCCGCGACAATCGCTGGAACTATCTTGGGCTGGTAAATGAACCGTGCTTTAAGAAGGCGACCGGGCCCGATCCCAACCGCTTCGGCCTGTGGCTGGACCAACGTGACTCCAGTTGCCCGCCCGATCCCTTCGAGAATGAGGGTAAGTATCCGGGAGTAAAGATCGGTGCCCGCGGCAAGAACACTTCCCGTTGGTTCGTACTATGGCTATGCCACCGGTGTCGTCGGACTTCGGTTGTTTCCCAATCCGGACTTTGACGAGGCGGCGGCCAGGAAGTGGGACCCGAAGCGCTATTACGACGATCCCAGCTACTACAATGACAAGAACCTCGTTCGGCCGTATCGCGTCGGCATGTCGTGCGGCTTTTGCCATGTCGGGCCCAGCCCGACCAAGCCACCTGACGACCCGGAGAACCCGAAGTGGGAGAACCTGAGCTCCGTGGTCGGAGCGCAGTATTTCTGGACCGATCGCATTCTGGCGTGGAACCCCGACGAAACCAGCTTCCCGATCCAGGTCTTCCACACCTACCGGCCGGGTACGCTCGACACCTCGCTCATCTCGACCGATAGCATCAACAATCCGCGCACTATGAATGCGTTCTATGGCTTGCCGGCGCGCATGGAACTCGCCAAGCGCTGGGGGCAAGAGACTCTCGCGGGCGGAGGCTTGAACAACAAGCAATTGAATGACTACGTTCACGAAGGCCCGCTGACCCAGTTCTTCCAGGCGCCGGCAACCGTCTGGACGCCGCGCGTTCTGAAGGACGGGTCTGACTCTGTGGGAGTTCTGGGAGCGCTCAACCGGGTCTATCTGAATATCGGATTATTCAGTGAAGAGTGGCTGCTACACTTCCGGGCGTTGGTGGGCGGAAAGACTATTACGCCGATTGAAATCGCCGTCGCCAATAAAAACTCCGCTTACTGGGAAGCCACCCAAATGCAGACACCCGACATGGCGCTGTTCTTCCTCAAGGGGACGTCGGGCCATCCGCTGAAGGACGCTCCGGGCGGCGATGCTTACCTTACCAAGGACAAGGCCAAGCTGGAACGCGGCAAGATTGTCTTCGCGGAGCGCTGCGCGCGTTGCCACTCCAGCAAGATTCCTACGCCTGCTCCGGGACTCGATCCCAACGGCTGTTCCGGCAAAGACTACATGGATTGCTGGAACAAGTATTGGGCCTGGACCAAGACCGACGACTTCAAATCGAAGATGCAGGCGATCGTTCAGCAGCCCGACTTCCTGGACAATAACTATCTCTCCACAGACCAGCGCGTTCCTGTGACCTTGCTGCAAACCAATGCCTGTAGTCCGCTGGCGACGAACGCCATCGGCGGAAACATCTGGGACAACTTCTCGTCGCAGACCTACAAGGACCTGCCTTCGGTCGGCAGCGTCACCGTGCACCACCCTTACACCGGCCAGGCGAGCACCTACACCATGCCGGCGGGAGGCCGCGGATATACGCGTCCGCCGTCGCTCATCAGTGTCTGGTCCACGGCGCCGTTCCTGCTGAATAACAGTGTCGGCAGGTTCGATCCGAGTCCTTCGGTCGCAGCCCGCATGGGTTCTTTCCAGGATTCCATCGAGAAGATGCTCTGGCCGGACAAGCGTGAGAAAGACTCGCTGCTTGGCGACAAGGTCCCAGGCATGATCGACCGCACCACCAGCACCAGTTATCTTCGTGTTCCCGCCGGATATCTTCCCGACTTCCTCAAGCCGCTGCTGGGTTTCGGACATCGCTTCCTCCCCTGGATCTTTGGCGAGGGTGGCGTCGAAATCGGACCGATCCCCAAAGGCACGCCGATCGGGTTGCTGGCCAACCTTGACTTGCTGGGTGAAGCGTCAACTCCGGGCGAGAAACTGAAGCACCAGCAGAGAGTCCTCGACCTGCTGCTAAAGATGAAGCATGATTTGGCGTCTCTGCCACCGGGAGCCAGCGACGACGAAGCGAACAAGGCCTTCGCCAACCTTCTTCCCGACTTGCTGCAACTGAGCAAGTGTCCGGACTATGTAGTCAATCGCGGCCACTATTTCGGCACCAGCTACTTCCAGGAGGAGCCGGGACTCAGTGACGACGACAAACGCGCGCTGATCGAATACATAAAGACGTTCTAATTCTGGGATCCATGATAATCGCCCGATCTGCATCCGCCGGGGCCACGCGGACTAATGTTATGATGACACCGTCATGAGTGTCGTTTAGTCCTGCATATTTCGAGATCATCGACTTCATCGCTGCCGGAACGACACCGGAAGCGGTTGCGAGCTTTCGTCCGTCTATTGAGGCGGAGCAAAGAGTGGCCGAGTTGCTCCAGCGAGAGAAAGTCGCTGCCTTGTCTCGGAAAGAAAAGGCGGAGTTGGACCACTACGAAGAGCTGGAACATATCCTGAGAATGGCCAAGGCGAAGGCGCGCAAAATCCTCGCAAATGGCGTCTGACGTCGACTCCCAGCTCAGGGCCGCCGTGGCCCGCCGCGCGGACCTTCGCTGCGAATATTGCCTGATTCATGAGAACGACGTGGGTTTCCACCACCATGTGGACCGCATCATTAGTCGGAAGCACGGCGGTCGATCCACTCTCGACAATTTGGCTTTGCTTGCTTGCTGTGCAATCGCCGCAAAGGAAGTGACGTTGCTTCAATTCATCAAGACACGGGAGAAATAGTTCGGCTCTTTCATCCTCGCCAAGATCGATGGAGCGATCATTTTAGAATCGAGGCAGGGAAAATTGAGGCTCTCACGGACATAGGAAGAATCACGCTGCGCCTGTTGAAGTTAAACGAGCCCGAACGAGTTGCGGAACGGCGATTACTTCAGGCGCTTGGTACATATCCGGCAAGTTGAAACTGTGCCAACTCGATAGCTGTCTTAGACTGGGTTACAGGTTGCCGTTGCCGGCGGCAGCTGTGTTCATGCCATGAAGCGAGTCTTGTTGTGGGCCGGCGTTCTCATCGTCGCGGGATTGGCCGTCGCCGCGTGGTTTATCCGGCCCTGCCTTTCCCCGCCGATCGATGACGCCAAAGCCGCGGGCAAAACTGTTGCCGACTTTCCCCAGACTGCGTCTCACGCCTTCGACGGCATGGACGGCGGCATTGCGCTCAGTGAGGACCAGACTGAAGGCCGAAATACCTGGCTGCTGTGGACCGCTGGCGACCAGACCTTCTGGGACCGCATGGCGCAACAAGGCTATGGACTCAGCGACCTGTTGAAGACCATCGATTCCCGCCAGCACAACT
The DNA here is from genome assembly GCA_963791975.1 of uncultured Acidobacteriaceae bacterium. Taxonomy (GTDB): domain Bacteria; phylum Acidobacteriota; class Terriglobia; order Terriglobales; family Acidobacteriaceae; genus Bog-257. The sequence continues at coordinate 1,791,803 of CAWBUJ010000003.1, forward strand.
CAAGGTTTCGCGACATGGGCCTGGTGAACCAGCCGGGATTCGAGCAGGCCTCGCAGCCTAATGAATACGGTGTCTGGCTTGACAAGGGACCGCAGGAAGATGGCGTCGATCCGGCAGTCTATGGAAGGCCGTCGGGCATCGTGGGACTGCGGGTCTATCCCAACCCCAAGTTCGACGCCGCAGCTCGACAGCGCTGGGACGCCAATCGGTATTACACCGATCCCAACTATTACAACGATCCCAAACTGGTGCGGCCTTATGTCGTGGGAATGGCGTGCGGATTCTGTCACGTGTCGTTCAATCCGGTAAAGCCGCCTGACGATCCCGAGAATCCGCGCTGGGAGAACCTGTCGTCCACCATCGGCAACCAGTATTTCAACTCCGCACGCATCTTCGGCAACGGCGCCACGGCTGACAGCTACGCTTATCAACTGTTTCACTCCTGGCCGCGCGGAACTGTTGACACCTCTTTCCTCGCCACCGACAACCTGAACAACCCGAGCAAGATGAATCCCATCTTCGCGATTCCCGCGCGCCTGACGGTGGCTCACGAAGAGGAGATCACCGGCGGCGCGCTGAACTTTCCCGGCGAACAAAGCCGCATGGCCGTTCCTCACGTGCTCAAAGACGGCGCGGATTCGGTCGGAATCATCGGCGCGCTGAGCCGCGTTTACGTCAGCATTGGCGAATTCAGCCAACAATGGCTGCAGGACCACAACGTCGATCGTTGGCGGCAAACCGCAGAAGCCGTTCAGCGTCGCCAATGCACAGAAAAATTCTGTCTATTTCCAGGCGACGGCGGAGCGCGTTCCAAACCTGGCGAAGTTCCTGAGCAAGATGAACGGCCCGCGTCTCGAATCCGCACCGGGAGGAAGGGCGTTCCTCACACAGGATGAAAAACTGCTTGAGCGCGGTGAGATCGTTTTCGCAGAAAATTGCGCCAAGTGCCACTCCAGCAAGCAGCCGCCTTCCGACTCGGTCAAAACCCAGCAGCAATATCTCGACTGGATGCGAGCCGAAGTTCAGAAGCCCGATTTTCTCGAAAACAATTTCTTGTCCACCGAAGAGCGCATTCCCATCGATGTGGTGCAAACCAACGCGGCGCGCGCCCTTGCCACCAACGCCATCCGCGGCCATGTGTGGGACAACTTCTCATCCGAAACCTACAAGACCTTGCCGCCCGCCGGCGAGATCGAAGTGCAACATCCGCTCGACGGCTCGACCAGCAAGTTCCAGGCGCCCGGCGGCGGACCCGGCTATTACCGGGTGCCATCGCTCATCGGCATCTGGGCGACCGCACCCTTGCTGCACAACAATTCGCTCGGCACGTACACCGGCGATCCCTCGGTCGCTGGCCGCATGAAAGCCTTCGACGACGCTATCGCCAAACTGCTGTGGCCGGAGAAGCGGCTCGGCATTGCCTCCATCCTCAAGACGACGGCGGAGAGTTACATCCTGGTTCCGGCGCCGTATTTGCCCAGCGAATTGCAATCGCTCACGCATGACGGGTTCCTGCGCATCGGCCCGATTCCCGCAGGCACGCCCGTCGATCTGCTGGCTAACGCCGATCTCGATCTATCGGACCACGATAAGGCCGTCGATCGCATGAAGCTGATCGCGAAGGTGCAAGCCGATCTGATCCAGATCCATTCCAATCACCTGGACGCGAATGCCTCGCGCGATGTACTGAAGAACCTCGTTCCTCAACTGCTTAAGATCAGCAAGTGTCCCGACTTTGTGCAGGACCGCGGCCACTACTTCGGGACCAAGCTGCCGGATGACGACAAGCGGGCGCTGATTGAGTACGTGAAGACGTTCTAGAAGCCGCCTTCCGCCTTTCGCTCTTCGCTCTCAGTTCCACCATTCTGCGCACGCTCTGGGCCGCCAGATCTTAGCTGTTGGCCAGGGAGCTCTCGTTCTTAGACGTTTTGTCATCCTCGACGAAGACTCGGTAGTCCTGAGCTTAAGGACGGAGGGCCCTGCATTCTTGGGGGTGGCGCAACCGCGGTTAACTATCCCCCGATCCCACTTCATGGCGCCGTCCTGTAATATGCTACGCAACACGAAAAACTCGGTCTACGGAGAACGCTATGAATCGGCGTGTACATCTATTTGTTTTATTGGCAGTATTGTGTATTTCTGTCCTCTCGTCCGCACAGAGCCCAAGCGGTCAGGACTCTCCCAGCGCCGACGTGACGTTGCAACTCGCTGCCGCGAGCGTTCCCGCGGTAGGCAAGCCGCTGATCATCACCGTGAATGGCAGCCAAAAGACAGTTTGCCCGGCCAACGGAAATTCTACTAAGCCGGAACTTCAGGATTTGGACTACAACAAGAACCGGACGGACGAGCCCAGCCCGAGCGCCTACGTCGTGATTAGCTGGGACGACCTTAAGAGCCTGCCGGCCGACAGTGTAGCCAAAATCCAGGGTGCGCCCGTCGCCGTGGTGGGCCATCTTTCCCACAAGATCGAAGTGGAGACAGATAAGCCGGGAGAGTCCACCAATTGCAACCTCCTTGAGCCTAACGAGGTGGATTGGCATATGTATCTCACGAAGAACAAGGCGGAGCCAATCGCGGACGCAATTATCGTCGAAACCACGCCACGGGTCCGGCCGCAACATAAGTGGACTACCCAGATGCTGGAGCCCTATGTCAACTCGGACAAACTAGTTCGCGTCAGTGGCTGGCTGCTGTATGACGTGCAGCACGTCGACGTTGTGGGCAAGGAACGGGCCACGGTTTGGGAAGTGCATCCCATAACGCGCATCGAAGTGCAGGATGCGCAGGGGAACTGGGCAAATATTGAGCAGTAGGACATGGACGGGGTGGGCCTTGCTTCACAGCTTCCCGATCGCGTCGGCGACGCAATCGCACAGCGCCCGACGGCTGCTGACCAACGCGGAGAAGTGGCCGGCGGGAATCCAGCGCAGAGTGCTACCCGGCCAGTGCTGGTGCAAGCGCTCGGTTTCGCTGCGCAGCACGTACCCGTCTCGTTTGCAGCCCGAGATCACGGCGGCGTCGGCCCGCATCGGGGCGGGAAAGCAGGTGACGTTGGCCACGGCGAACAGATGCTGCAAGCGCTCCCGCGCTGCTGCGCGCTGGGTCGCTCCCCCACCTAGCCCGGTGAAATCCACGCTCCAAGACAGCAACCCGCTGGTGTAGACGCTACTGGCCGAAGCTCCGGCGGCCAGCGCCGCGCAGGCCAGCGGAAAGGGTGAAACGGCGGCGGTGATCGCGGCCATATGTCCGCCCATGCTATAGCCGGCCACAGCCACCTTGGCATAACGCTCGCGCAGATGTTCCAACAGGGCGCGGCCCTCCAGCACCATGCCCAGGACCATCAACCCGTGATCGCTGACCGTGATGAGCGACGGACCGCCGTGGGTGCGGCGCAGACCGTAGAACGGGTTCTCCATGAAGTAGAGGTCGATGCCGCGCTGGATGAGCGGTCCGAAGACGCGCTCGCGGACCTGGTAGCCTTCGTCACGCGAGGCGGCCAGGATGACGGCGGCGGCGCTGTTGCCTGTGCTGGTCCAGGCGCGGACATGGGCGGTGCTGGCTTCTTTAGGGAGCAGCGACAGCGGCGAGCTGAACGCGCCGTCGCGCCGCATTACGCCCGCGCGCTCGCAGGTGGGGCCCCACGTAATCGAGATGGACGACGGCGGATCATGGTAGGTAACGCGGCTGGAAAGCGTGGCGAGGAGCGATTCGTCGCCCCAGCCCTGCGAGAACAGCTTCGACCAGCGAGACGCCAGGGCTATCAACAGGTCGAGCGGGTGGGCCGTAGCGAGGGAGATGTCGCCACCAATCCCAGCTGAGCGATTGGCAGTTTCTTCTTGCACCGGAGTAACCAGGTAAGCTTTGCATCTATCCTACACAGAAAGTGATCGCGAGCGTCACCAAAATCCGTCGTTAGCGAAGCTGCGCAATCTTACAAGCGGCTTCTTTTTCAGAATCGAGGTCCGGCCCCGCGCCGCTTTGTGGCCCATGCGCATCTAGATAAACAGACATCATGGAATCCCAGACTCAGGAACGCGCGACCGTCGAGCGGCAGACGTTTACCGCCCGCCTGACCAAGTCGATTTTATTGTCGCCGCAGACAAAGCACCTGGAGCTCGCCGTCGAAGGTATCGACGAGTTTCGCTTTACGCCGGGACAGTTCATCTCCATCAAGGAGGCGAAGGCGGACGGCAAGGAGCACACCCGCGCCTACTCGATTGCATCGTCTCCGCGCGCCGATGCAACCTTCGATTTGTGTCTGAACCGGGTGGACGATGGCTTTCTGTCGAACTGGCTCTGCGATTTGGAGGAGGGCGCCACGGTGAAGTTTCACGGCCCGCATGGACTGTTTACGCTACGCGAACCGCGCAAGGACGCGGTGTTCATCGCGACCGGGACGGGCATAGCACCCATCCGCGGCATCGTGCACTGGCTGTTTGAGAAGCCCGAACGCAATCGCGGCCATGAATCTTGGCTGGTCTTCGGTACCCGCTACGAGCACAGCATCTACTACCGTGACGAGTTCGAGCGGATCGCGCGCGAGAACTCCAACTTCCACTACATGCCTACGCTCACCCGCTGCGGCGACGACTGGCGAGGCTGCCGTGGCTATGTTCAGGACCATGTCCGCCAGATCGTCGCCGGGCGCAGCGATATGCAGGCCTACATCTGCGGCCTGCACCAGATGGTAGACGCCAATCGCAAGCTGTTGAAAGAGGATCTGGGCTGGGACCGCAAGCAGATAGTGTTCGAACGATACGATTGACCCAACCGCTACAAAGGAAACAGCTACAGACAAAATCTCGAGCCAGGGGCAACGGCGGAGGTCAATATCACCTCAGCGCGTTCCCCATGAATCCCGACACGTCCTGATGCAGCCGCTCGAGCGATTCGGTGCGTATGTACATCATGTGTCCCGCCTCATAGTAGCCCAGCGAGATTCTGCCGTGCTGCTTGGGGTCGAGGTTCATATGGCTCAGCGTGTACTGGGTCGCAAAGTAGGGGGTCGCCAGATCGTAGTATCCCGAACCGACGAACAGCTTCATATAGGGGTTCTTGACGAACGCCAGCCGCAATGCCTCGCTGGTGTCCGGAAATCCCTGTACCGCTGAGCCCCAGTCCCAATCGCTGATGCCACCGCCGAGGACGTAATACTCCAGGTCGGTCTTATAGCCCAGATCGCTGCGCACATAGTTATTAAATGTCGCCGTGAAGGGCGGGCGAATGATGGATTCCGACGGATCGTAGTAGCCTTCGACGCGCATGTCGGAGATGTCCGGTGCGGAGAAGCGAGTATCCAGGCGTCCCACTTGCAAGCGTTGGCCGCGCAGCAACTCATGGCAGAAGACCGCCTGGCTGATGCGCATGTTGTGCTCATCGACCACGGTCCGTTCCAGTCCGGTGAAACGGCTTACCTGGTCGATCAGACCCTGGCGTTCCGCCGGAGTAAGATTGTCGCCCTTGCCCAGGGCGGCGGCATACGGGCCCGCGGCGAACTGCTCCGCATCACGCAGCACGCTTTGCAGATCGCGCTGCTGCAAATCGAGCGGGAGCTTCTTGTGATACCACGCCGTTGCGGCGTAGGTGGGGAAATACACGATGTAGGGAAGGTCGTTGCCGCGTGTAAACTCCAGGGTGCCGAAGTTCAGAACAGATGAAAGCAGCGCCACTCCGTTGAGCGCAACGCCGCGACTGATCAGGTAGCCGCTCAATCCGGCGGCGCGCGTGGTACCGTAACTCTCGCCTACCAGGAACAGCGGTGAAGTCCAGCGCTCATAGCGGCTGAGGTACAGGCGAATGAATTCGCCGACTGAAGAGATGTCACCTTTCACACCGAAAAACTTCTTGGCAAATTCCTTCTTAGTGGCGCGGCTGTAGCCGGTCCCAACCGGATCGATGAATACCAGATCGGTTTGGTCCAGCCAGGTTTGCTGGTTGTCGATCAGCTCGAAAGGCGGGGGCGGCATACCGCCGTCGGGTTGCATCTTCACCCGCCGCGGTCCGATCGCACCCAGATGCAACCACACCGACGAAGAGCCCGGCCCGCCATTGAACGAGAACATCAGAGGACGCCTCGGACCGGCGCTGTCGAGCGTATAGGCCACGAAAAAGATGTTGGCTTCTATCTCGTCGGTCTCGGTGTTGCGGATGGGCATGAGCCCCGTGGTTGCCGTGTAATGCAGGACCCGGTCCCCAACGTGGATCTCGTGATGGGTAACGGCAGGGGGCGTTTCCTTCTGTGATTCTTTGCGCGACTCACCAGCCTTTTGCCCGTCGGACGGCTTCAGCGTTCCCGACTTCTCCACCACCTGCTCGTCGTCCTTCTGCGGGGTCGCGACAGCGAAGACTGACATCGCCAAAAGCAGGCACAACGATGCCGCACGGACATTCCTCATAGGTTCTCTCTCGCTCCCCGGTCGGACACCCTGCGCTCGCGCTCGGCCCTGGCAGAGTCGCGCCGCCTCAGCGCACCTTCGTAACGGCGCTTGTCCTCTTCGGTCTCGGGAATCACCGGAGGGACCTGGAGCCGCCGCCCATGCCGATCCACAGCCACGAAGGTCAGGTACGCGGTGGCAACTTTCTGACGCGAGGCGGAGATGTAGTTCTCCACCAGCACGCGCACGCCAACTTCCATCGAGGTATGGAAGGCCCGGTTGACCGCCGACTGCAGGATGACCATATCTCCCACGTGCACAGGAACGAGAAAATCGATGTGGTCCATGGATGCGGTCACAGCATAAGAATGAGAATGGCGATGCGCCGCCAGCGCACCGGCAAGATCGATCCAGTGCATCAAGCGTCCGCCCAGGAGCGCACCCAGAGGATTGGTGTCGTTGGGCAGAACGAGTTCGATCATCTCCGACTTCGAATCGCTCACCGGCTTCGGTCGCAAGTTGCCTTCGTTCGGGTTCATATTATTTCCTCGGTCGTCGTTCATCATCAGTTTGTCATCCCGAGCGAGTGGCCCCTGCTATGGGGACGCGAGTTGAGATCTCGCCTTGAGCTTGTCACAGCGGACCCGCCATTCTTCACGCCACGCAATTTCCGCGTCGTTCCCTCTGCGCCTGCACATAGCACTCCGCCATGCGCTGCACGCGAGGATCGCCATGCGGCTGGAGCCACGATCCACGGGCGGTGTCGTACAGCAGCTCCCCATGGCCCACCGGCAGATAGTCGCGCTCGCAGGCAAACAGCACCCGCAGAATTCCGTCGCGATCCTCGCCCAGGACAAATCGCACCGCATCGGCGTTACGCTGCGCGGGCAGCCGGCTGCACGTCCTCGCGTAGCCAACATTGCAGCCCAAGGTCAGTTCCTCTTCGCTGGGTCGCACGCCTTCGTGCCCGGGAGCGGTGCATGTGCCCTGCCCATCCCGCGCCCAGGGGCAGCCGCTGCGGAAATGGCCAGTCAGATTGAAAACGCTGCTCCGGCATGAAGAAGGGACAGGCCAACGAAGTCCTCGCGCAACCACAAGAGTCAAACGCCAATTGTAATGCACGTGTGCGCGTCTGCCAGTTCGGGAGGCACGCAGGCTGCTGTATCATGGCTTTCGCAACAGGAGAACCTGCTCATGCCCGACGAGAGCCGCGTGGCGGCGCTGCAAGAGATCCTCAACGCGAACCCCGACGACGCCTTCGCCCGCTACGCGCTGGGCCTGGAATATTCAGGTGCGGGCAACACGGACGCTGCGCTCGGCGAATTCCAGCGTTTACTGGCCTCCCATCCCGACTACACCAACGGATATTTCATGGCTGCTCAGGCGCTCGCCCGCGCGGAACGGACCGAGGAGGCGAAAGCCATGCTCGAGCAAGGCATCGAATGTGCTCGCCGCACTCGCAATCAACATGCGCTCTCCGAGATGGAAGGCATGCTGGATGAGCTGGGCGGCGCTTAGCGATGGGCGATAGGCGATAATGAGGCAGCGCTATGTTCCCGTTGGCCTCATCGTCGGATCCCCCTTGCACCAACAGCGCCCTTGTGCGTGACCGTGGTGCGAGCCGCGCACGCATCGTGCGGGTGCTGCTTCTTCTGCTGGTCGCGCTCTCCATCAGCCAGCTTTCATCGGCCCAAAGCAGCAATCCTCTGGGGTCGTTGCTGGGTAAGAAGCAGCCAGGTCCAGCTGCTCCCGCTCCGGCCGCGGTGACGCCATCCGAACCGCAGCCTCCAACTGCCATTCCTCTGCCTGACGTATCTACCCGCGCCGAAGAATTGGCGCGAATGCTGCGCGGTATCAACAGCCAACTGCCTTCGCGTGAGCAACTCGATGCCCTGAAGGTCACGCTGGCCGAACGTGACGCGACGCTACAGGCCAAGAAGAAAGAAGTTGACACTTTGCTGGCGGGATCTCCCAGCGCCATGGAGGTGCGGGAGCAGGAGACATATTGGCACGCCTTCTCGGCCGAAGGCGCCGCCACGCGGCGGCAACTGCTGGATTGGGCAAATGCCGCGCAGTCGGCGGTGCAGCAACTTCAGACCTCGCAACCGCAATGGACGCTGACTCTGGAGGAAAACAAGGATACTCCCGACCTGGGGCCCGCCCTCGACGTGATCCGGAACGCCGTAAAGGAGATCCAGACCACAAGTTCCCAGGCGCAGGACCTGTTGCGGCTGATTGTCAACCTTCAGGCGCTCGCCGCCAATCAGCACCAACTGTCGCTCGACGTGATTGACCGGCTGACGAACGCGAGCAGCCAATTGAGAGAACACGTGCTGCAGCGCGATAGTCTGCCTCTGTGGCAGCTCGTTTTTCGGCGGCAAACGGCAAAAGCGCCCGATTTCTTCGCCAACACCGACGCGCGTGTAATCGGCATCAAGTCGTTTGCGCGGGAAAACTCCGGCGTTTTCGCCGCGCTCGCCGCGCTGCTGTTGCTGTGCCTCTTCGCAGCCCACTGGTTGTCCGTAAGGCTCCGCGAGATCGAGCCGGCCAGTGAGGTGCAAGCCCAGGCGCTGGAGATCGTCCGGCACTGGGTTGCGCTGGGAATTCTGCCGCCGCTGCTCATCGCCTTTGTGCTGGCGCCACTTGCGCCGTTGCCGCTGATCGGCCTGGCCATCGTGCTTTCCTTCTACTCCATCCTGGTATTGCTGCCGCCGCTCATCGAGCCGCTTTTTCATTTACCGCTGTACTGCCTGGTGGGAGTTTATGTCTTCAACGCGGTGCTGGTGTGGATCACGCTTTCGTCTTACGCCAAACGTGAATTGCAATTCCTCGGTTTCGTCGCGGCGATCGTGATGTTCGCCTATCTTCTCCGGCCTAAGCGCATCGCCGAAATAGATGCTCGGGGCCAGCCTCACCCATGGCTCATCGTTGGCTCGCGCGTGGCAGTAGCGGTCCTGGCTCTGGCCCAGGTGGCGAATCTGTTCGGCTACTACCAGCTGATGCTGTATCTCACCGTGGCGTGCGTCTACAGCGCCTTCATCGCTCTTGCCATATTTACTGCCCTGCGCGTCTTCACCCTGCTGTTCCTGGCGGCCCTCGAGGCGCCTTCTGGGGAACAACTTGCGGTGGTCCGCCTGCACCGTGCCGGCATCGCTCGCTGGACGCCGCGCCTGCTGCAATGGGCTGGAGTTCTGGTTTGGTTCGGGGCCACATTGGACCTCTTGAACGTGCGGACTTACGTCAACCGGGGCATTGCCGAATTGCTTCGTTTCAATCTCGTCGGCTCCTCCGGCGACGTTACGCTGGGCGGCGTGCTCGGTTTCTGGGCGATCTTGCTGCTCGGGTTCGCATTGTCGACTTCCGTGCGCTTTCTGTTGCGGGAGGAGCTGCTCAAACGCCTGCACTTGCAGCGCGGAATTCCCGAGCTGATTTCCACCACCCTGCATTACCTGGTTCTGCTGCTGGTCTTCCTGTTCGCGGTGAACGCCGGAGGCGTGGCGCTGAACAAGTTTACCGTGCTCACAGGCGCGTTGGGTGTTGGCGTCGGATTCGGCTTGCAGAACATCATCAACAACTTCGTCTCCGGTTTGATTCTCCAGTTCGAACGCCCTATTCGTGTCGGCGATGTCGTCGAGCTCGAAGCGGGTGTAACCGGATCGGTCACTCGTATCGGAATACGCTCCAGCACTGTGCTGACCTTTCAGGGCGCTGAGGTCATCATCCCCAACGCCAGCTTCATCTCCAGCAATGTAACCAACTGGACGCTCTCCGAGGCCAGGCGACGGCTTGAGCTGCCGGTGGGGGTGGCCTACGGCACCGACCCGAAACTGGTGAAGGAGCTGCTGGAGCGTCCCGCCATACAACACCCCGACGTGCTCACCTCGCCCGAGCCTGAGGCTTTTTTCATGGGCTTTGGCGACAGCTCTCTGAACTTCGAGCTTCGCTTCTGGGTCATGCAGGAGAGCAACATCGTCAAGGTGAAGAGTGAAGTCGCGCTGGAAGTGATGCACCTGCTAAGCGAAACGGGTATCGAAATTCCTTTCCCGCAACGCGATCTGCGGCTGCGTTCGGTGGATGCCGAGGCTGCCGCCGCGCTCTCGGGAAATGACGCGGGGCGGGAAGCAAGTCCGGGCCTTCATGAGCGAGTCAGGTCGACGGACTAGTACTGGTCGTCTTGACCCATCTTGTCAGCCCAACCCCTGGAATCAGTGCATGCACGCCGTTCCGAACCCGCTAGACTCGCCTTATCGCGGACGCCTGGCGCCTTCCCCGACCGGATTGCTGCATCTTGGGCATGCCTGCACTTTCTGGACGGCCTATCGGCGCGCACTCGCGCATAAGGGCACGCTGGTGTTTCGCAACGAAGACCTCGACCCGCAACGTTCGAAGCCGAAATTCGCCGAAGCCATGGTCGAGGACCTGCGCTGGCTCGGAATTCGTTGGCAGGAAGGACCGGATGTCGGGGGGCCGTTCGCTCCCTACGAACAAAGCCAGCGCCGCAAGTCTTATCTGGCCCCATGGCGCAAGCTTCGTGACGGCGGATTCATCTATCCCTGTACATGCTCGCGCAAAGACCTGTCCAGTTCGGCTGCCGCTCCGAACGAAGGCGACGATGAGCCGCTCTATCCCGGGCGTTGCCGCGAAAAGATCGGGGACGCCGCGGGTTATCCGATGCCTGCCGGCGTGAACTGGCGGTTTCGTGTTTCGGATGGTGATGAGGTCACCTTCGACGATCTGCACCTTGGGCCACAGCGCTTCGTCGCGGGCGAAGATTTCGGCGACTTCGTGGTCTGGCGCCGTGACGATGTGCCGGCCTATCAACTAGCCGTCGTCGCCGATGACGCCGCCATGCAGATCACCGAAGTGGTGCGCGGAGCCGACCTGCTGAAGTCCACGGCGCGGCAATTGCTGCTGCTTCGCGCCCTTGGATTGCCCGTTCCCGCCTACTACCACTGCGACCTGGTGCGCGACCAGGCGGGCGTTCGGCTGGCCAAACGCCATGACGCTCTCAGCCTGCGCAAGCTGCGTGAGCAGGGATACAGCGCGCGACAGGTACTGAATATGTGCATCGTGTGCTGATTGCGATTGCGCAACTTGGCGGAAAAAGGTATCGTCTCGCGAGGACGGAGGATGTTGGCATGCGCATTAATTGGGGCGCAGTTGCATTGGCGGGCTTTGCGGACTGGGTTCTGGGGGCGGTATGGTTTACCGCGTGGAGAGCGCCGTGGCAGGCGGGTACTCGCATGTCGCAGGAGGAGCTTCAAGCTTACACGGCCCATCCCGATTATTGGCCCTACATTGTCTCTCTGCTTTGCAGCATTCTGATCGCTTACGTGATCTCCCGATTGTTAATCGGCTCGCAAACTCACGGGCTGTTCCGCGGCATCAGAGTGGGTATCCTGGTGGGCCTGGCGGCTGCTCTTGCCATGCTCACGGAAATGGTCTTTGAACTGCGCTCGGTTTCTTTCATAATGATTTCCGCCGCTTACCCGTTCCTGGGTTGTATTCTCATGGGCATCATTCTCGGCGTGTGGAGGCCAACGTCCAAACCTGAACTGGGCCAGGAGGCATCGGCTTCATGAAGATCGAAGGCAGAGTCGTAGAGGGCTACCTGAGAGCCCTGACCGGACTGGACCAACTCCCCGGCCCCAACGGCGACCGCTCAATCGAGTTGTTTTGCCATGGCACCCTCACGGTGAAGCTGTACGCGCCCAGAGGCAGTGACCGTCAAAATCCACACACTCGCGACGAGATCTACGTGATCGCAACCGGAAACGGACGCTTTCAACGCGAGGGGAAGGATGTCGCCTTCGGCCCTGGAGACGTGCTGTTCGTCGCCGCCGGCGAAGAGCACCGCTTCGTCGACTTCAGCGACGACTTCGCGACCTGGGTTTTCTTCTACGGACCGGAAGGCGGGGAAGCGAGTCCCTGAAACGGCCTCAATCTGCAGTGTCGTGAGAATCCGCGATTGAATCGCTCCTACTTCCCCGTATAACTGACCCGCCAGATCGAATTCGATGCATCGTCGGTGACCAGCAGCGAGCCGTCAGGCGCCACCGTCACGCCGACCGGGCGTCCCCAGACCTGGCCGTTCGCCAGTACAAATCCAGTGAGGAAGTCCTCATACTCGCCGCTGGCGTGTCCGGTCTGGTGCAGCGGCACCCGGATCACCTCGTATCCCACGCGTACGTTCCTGTTCCACGAACCATGTTGCGACGAGAAGATGTCGCCCTGGTATTCCGCCGGAAACTGCTTGCCTTCGTAAAAGGTCATCTCCAGCGATGCATTGTGAGCTTGAAGCAACACGTCGGGCACAATGACCTTGTCCTTCAACTCGGGATGCTTACCTTCCAGGCGTGGATCTTGATTGCCGCCGATGTAGAAATACGGCCAACCGTAAAATCCGCCTGCCTGAACGTGGGTAATGTAGTCAGGCACCAGGTTGTCGCCCAGTCCATCGCGTTCGTTCACCGAACACCACAGCTCGCCGGTCTTTGGATCGATCGCCAGGCCGCCACCCGGATTACGAATGCCGCTGGCGTATACCCGCAGGTTCGAGCCGTCGGGGTCCATCACCAGAATGTCAGCCCGGTTCTTCTCGTCGGAATGCGTGTCGGGGTCATCCAAGTTGGAGTCAGAGCCCACGCCAACGAACAACTGCTTGCCGTCCGGCGAGAAAACCAGGTCGCGCGTCCAATGCCCGCCGCCGCCGGGCAGGTCGGCGATGTGCTGCGCCTTACCCGCAGCTTTCAGGTCGCCGCTGTGGTAAGCAAAGCGCACCACCGCATCCGTATTCCCGACGTAAACATACTGCGGGTTCGGCCCTGGCGGATAGAAAGCAATTCCGTATGGCCGATTAAGTCCCTTCGCAAAGGTCTCGGTCTGCTTCGGCTTTCCGTCATCGGTGATGCCACGGAAAACCTTGATGTCGCCACCGTGGCTCTCGGCAAGAAAGATGTCGCCGTTGGGCGCGGTGACGATGTTGCGCGGCTCATCGAAGCCGGTGGCAAACAATTCAACCTTGAAACCAGCGGGCGCCTGCGGCCATGCATCCCTGGGGCGATCGACCACTTTGGCCCAGTTCATCGCGGACTTGGTGGCGTAGGGCGCAGGCAGGTCCGCCGGGGTGATCTTGTGCGTCGTACCCGGCGTTTCGAACCGGAAGTCCGTGAAGGGCGCTTTCGGGGGAGGCGCCTCTGCGGAAGCCTTACCTCCCTGAGCTGCTCCTGAACAACCCGTGAGGACAAGCGCAAGAAATAAAGATGCTGCGTGACGAACAAAGTTCATGGTTGGTCGAACTCTCCAGTCAGATGGCGGCGTCCATGCCGGTCGTGGCCGACCCTCCGGGCCGGACACTTAGTCGATTAGATGAACGCTCGCAGATTTCCGTTTGCGCAAAAGCGAGACTGCTTTTCGAACATGTCTCTTCAGAAACAGCTTGCGGGGGAGGATTCTCACGCCGGTGAAATCGGCCCCCTTCAGATGTTGCGCAATGTTCCCAAGAGGTCTAGCCTGTCCTCAGTAGCGGGGTGCGGTGTGTTCAGCTTGACTTTTGTGCTCGTCATCGCCGGGCTCGCATTTGGCGGCGCCATGGCAGTCATCGGATTTGGCGGCTTGCTTGGGACATCGTTGCACCGGGCGTTGGGAACGCCCTTGCCGTTGCCGACGCTTCACAATGCCTATGAACGGCGGCTCTATCTTTCCGTGGGAACCGCGGGATTTCTGGTCTGGGCAAGTGCATTTTTGTACAGCCTGAAGGTCGCCCCTTAGTCGCTTTCCCGGAACAGTTCCTCCTGCTTGCTCACTCCCGCCAACTCCGCCATCTGCTCAATGTAGCTCTCCGCGTCGAACTTCTTTGTCGCGGCGCTGCCAGACATGTAGCGAATCGTCCCAAAGATCGGCCGCTCGAACCACGGCCGGTCGAACTTGCCGGCCATCGCCCAGGCAATTCCCCCATAACCATTGGGATCGCGCCCATCCAGAAAATACTTGTCGTTGAGATACACCGCAGTTTGATAGGCGACGGCCGGCGAGGCGCTCCACTCCAGCATCTTCTTCGCCCAATACATGCGCATGTAGTTGTGCATCCAGCCCGCGTGCAGCATCTGGCGCTGCGCCGCGTTCCACAACTGGTCATGTGTCTCGGCGCTCTCCAGTTGGTCGCGCGAATAGGTCACCGGCCGCTGGTCGTGCGCGTGGGCAGCCAGCGTGCGATGCGCCCAATCCGGTGCGCTTTCGATAGAGTCGTACAGCGGATTGAAATGCACGAAGTTGATGGCGAGCTCGCGCCAGGTAATAAGCTGGTCCAGAAAGTCGTCCTTGGCTGAGCGCGAAGCTTTCGCGCGCTCGACCGCTATCGCCACCGTGTGCGGGCCGATGTGCCCGAAATGCAGATAAGGCGCCAGCCGGCTGGTGCCGTCCAGTTCAGGCTTGCCGTGACGCTCTGGATAATGTGCCAGCTTGTAAGTGACGAAGTCGTCCAATAGCCGCAGAGCTTCGCTGGTACCCCCGCGAAATGACGTAACAGGCTGTACCGAACGGTCGAGATTCCGCCATCCTTCCGTGATGTCGAACGAGCCGTCGTCGGGCAGCGTGTGCAATCCGGGCGGATGCTCCCACGCAACTTTTGCGTTGGGATTGTACGATGCGGTCAGGAACTCCTTGAGCCGCCTTTGCAATCGCGGGCGAATGATGCGCGCGGCATACTGCTCCTTTTCCAGCAGCTTCGACGGCACGAGCACATCGGCATCCACCGTCCACAGCGGTACGCTGAGTTTCTTGGCGGCTACCTCGCGCCAATGCCTGGGCTCGCGCATCGGGTTCTCGTCGCCAACGACGAGAGAAGCCCTGACCTCATCGCAAAACTTGAGCAACGAATGTTCCGGATAGCGACGGAGCACAAAACCAATGCCACGTTTGCGGGCCCGTTCAGCAGTCTCCGGAATCCCCTGCGCCAGGAACGCGTAGTGCCGCAGATTGGCATGGGGATAGAACGGCACCGGCGCGAAGAAAACTACCACCGGCTGTTGCAGAGCGTTCGCCGCCTCCACCGCCACATCGAGCGCGGGATTGTCGAGCGCACGCTGGGCGCGCTGCATCCAGTACACGACGCAGCGGCCGTTAGGATCCGGCGCGCCGGCATACCGAATGGTTACACGAGGGTCGGAGGAAAGCTGTTCAAGGTCAGGCATCGGCCGGCCTAAAAGGCACCCAGCGTATAGATGAAATCATTGCCCCTGATGGCCTTGGGATTCGGCGCTACATTTGCCGGAAGGTGTATTCTTGGCGCCGATTCTTGACTGCGGTGAAACTCAGATCAATTCCCGTGGTGTCTTCGCCGACTCCGCCAGCACCTCATCCGCAACCGCCGCCGCTTCCACCGCCGGCTTCACGTC
The DNA here is from genome assembly GCA_963791975.1 of uncultured Acidobacteriaceae bacterium. GTDB lineage: Bacteria > Acidobacteriota > Terriglobia > Terriglobales > Acidobacteriaceae > Bog-257. The sequence goes on from CAWBUJ010000003.1 coordinate 1,807,572, forward strand.
ATGAACTCTTACAATGTGGACGCCTTGGAGGATGCTGGCGACCATTGCCGCCAGCGATCCATAGAGCCGCTCGCTCGGCGGCACATCTACGCCACTCCGCTTGCCGAGAGTGCGTCCGACAAAAGACTTGCGTGACGTGCCCGCCATAAGCGGAAAGCCCATGCGATGGAGCCGGTCGAAATGCCCGAGCAGACTGTAGTTGTCCTCGAAGTTCTTGCCGAAGCCGAACCCCGGATCGAGCACAATCCGCTCGCGCCTGACCCCAACCTCGAAGGCAACCTGCACCCGGTTTGCCAGGTCGTGCTCCGCCCTCGCAAGGATGTCCGTGTCGGCGGTCAGCTCGCGCCACTGATGAGGCCGCCCGCGGGTGTGCATCAAAACCACCCCGCACTGCAATTCGGCGCAGCTAGCGGCCATGTGAGCGTCCCACTGAAAGGCGCTGACGTCGTTCACGATCTCCGCGCCCGCGGCGACAGCCGCCCGCGCCACCACACTCTTATAGGTGTCCACGGACACGATGGCCTCGGGACGAGCACGCATGACGCCCTCGATCACCGGTATCACGCGCTGCATCTCCGCCTGTACGGTTACCGCCGCGCTGGCTTGGACATTGTCGCTGGGCCCGTTGCTTGCGACCCGCACTCCCGGCCGCGTGGACTCCCCGCCGATATCGAGAATGTCAGCGCCCTCCTCCAGTAGTTGCTCGGCGTACGCAATCGCTGTATCTGGATCGAGAAACTTCCCGCCATCCGAAAATGAATCCGGCGTTACGTTCACCACACCCACGATGAGGGTACGCAAGCCCAGTTCAAGCGATCGGGAGCGCAACTGCCAGGTATATCGAGACCGCATGCAAGGATTGTAATGGCCGCGCAGCCTCTTGGCTCTCGCCAACAAGTTCCATGGCGGCATTGCCCAATAGTGCTAAAATCCAGGCATTGGTCCCATGCTCCGGGTTCGCGATCTTGCCGCAGTAGTCCTCTTCTTCGCGCTGCTCACGCAGGCATTTGCCGGGTCACGCAAGTCTGCTGGCAAACCCGATGTCTCGAAGAAACTCGACCACGATCTGGGACAGATACTTGGCGATCCCGCCGTCGCCCACGGCCTGTGGGGAGTCTATGCGGTTTCGCTCGACAGCGGCAGACCGCTCTATGCGCTGAATCAGGACAAGCTTTTTACGCCCGCTTCCAACGCCAAACTCTTCACCACGGCGGCCGTTTTCGGGCTGATCGGGCCTGACTACCGCTTCAAGACCACGGTGGAAACGTTCGGTTCCCTCGACAAGTACGGGCGCCTGAACGCCGATCTTGTGCTGGTAGGACGCGGCGATCCCAACCTCTCGGGTCGCACCCTGCCTTACAACCTGCACACCGAGCGGAAGGCGCCGCCCATCCAGGTGCTGCAGAGTCTCGCTGACCAGCTCGTGCTGCACGGCTTGAAATACATCGACGGTGACGTGGTCGCCGACGATTCCTACTTCGTCTTCGAGCGCTATGGCGAGGGCTGGTCGCAGGACGATCTGGCGCGCGAATGGGGCGCTCCGGTTTCCGCGCTGACCATCAACGACAACGTCATCTTCGTCGATATTAAGCCGGCCGACCGTCCCGGCGAGCGCGCCTTCCTCAGCATCACTCCGTTTCCCGAGTACTACAAGATCGACAACCGCGTAATGACTACGCCCCAGGGCACCGGCCCGCGTACGGTCTCCATCAATCGCGAACCGGGATCGAGCCTGCTCACCTTCTGGGGCAACATTCCGCAGGACGATCCCGGCTTCAGTGAAGCGCTGGCCATCGAAGATCCGGCCGACTTTACGGCGCGTCTCTTCCGCCTGCTGCTGGAGGAGCGAGGCGTCACCATCTACGGACGCGCGCGCACCCATCACACCGAGCTGGCTTCGACCGATACCTTCAGCGTTACCTCGATCGCCTCGGGTGGAGGCGACTCCACCCGGCCCTCGGTTCCCGCCCCTCTGGTGCTTGCCAGCTATCAGTCACAGCCGGTCGCGCAGGACTTGCGCGTGATCAACAAGGTGAGCCAGAACCTTCATGCCGAGCTGATGTTGCGTCTGCTAGGCAAAGAGAAAGGTACTTCGGGATCGGTTGAGGGTGGACTGGACGTCCTGCGCGGCTTCCTGGTGAACGCCGGTATCAAGCCCGACCAGTTCGCTTTCTATGACGGCTCCGGTCTGTCGCGCGAAGACCTGGTTACACCCGACGCGGTGGTCACCCTCTTGCGATACTGCCACCAGCAACCGTGGGGTCAGCTTTACCAGGACACCTTGCCGGTGGCCGGCGTGGATGGCTCACTCTCCGAGCGCTTCCGCAACACGCCCGCCGCGGGCCGGGTTCGCGCCAAGACTGGCTCGCTCCTGCACGTGTATTCCCTCTCCGGCTACGCTACGACGCAAAGCGGCGAGCGCATCGCTTTCTCTGTCATGACCAATAACAACAACCTGCCCACCCGGAAGGTACTCGACACCATCGACCGCATCGTCGAGCGCATGGTGGAAGACAAGAAGTAAAGAGCCTGGGTCGTCTTTATAAAGGGCCAAACTGCCGAGATCCCCGCTTGAACGCTTGCCTGGAAGGGTATGCCTTAAGGCGCGCCGCTCGTGGCGAACCGCCTTCGAGGGCGAAGGTGTTTTCTTTTCTGCCTCTGCCGGCGCAAAGGTCAGAGAATTCTTATCTTCCCTGGCATCGCAATTGCCGCTCCATTTCATGCGCAGTCAGCGTTCCTAGGCTGTCGAATCCATTATGGCGAGGTTGCCAAGGCGCGCCTCGCGGAGGTCAGCATGTCCTTAACCGGAATCACCGGCATCAACTCTACTCAGCTCGCCAATGTGCAACAGGACTTGCAGAAGGTGCAAGGCGAATTCAAACAATTGGGCCAGGACCTGCAGTCTGGCAACTTGACCCAGGCGCAGACCGACTTTGTCACCCTGTCGCAGTCGCTCGCCAGCTCGCCCACCTTCGTAGGGCCGACCGCGCTGAACTCGCAGTCTGGTACGGGAGCCGCAACCTCGGCTGCGAACTCGCCCAACATCGCTGGACCCAACGCCATCACCCATTCGGCGACCGCGTCGCACCACCGGGTCCATCTCCGCCAGGCACTCAGCCAACTGGGACAAGCACTGCAAGCGGGCAACCTTTCGGCCGCGCAACAGGCCTTCTCCACGATGTCACAGGTTTGGCAGCAGTTCACCGGCAGCAGCACGTCGAGCAACGCCGCGGGCGCACAAGCGACCCCGGTAAATGTGAGCGCTTAAGCGTGGCTGCCAGCCGGAATTACAGTCCGGCTTCGATGCGTGAGCGCGGGTCAAGGTAATCCCGCAGCCCGTCGCCGATGAAGTTGAACGACAGCACCGCCAGCATTACCGCGGCGGCGGGAAACAGCACCAGGTGCGGCGAATCCAAGAGGTGGGAGCGGGCGTCGTTCAGCATCGAGCCCCAACTGGCCGCCGGAGGCGGCACGCCCAGCCCCAGAAAGCTCAGCGTGGCTTCGGCCAGAATGGCTCCCGCCATGCCGATCGCCGCCTGCACAATGATCGGCTGAATGATGTTGGGCCAGATGTGCCGCACCACAATCCGCGCGTCGCTGGCGCCGAGAGCGCGCGCCGCTTCCACGAATTCGCGCTCCTTCACTGCCAGCACCTGTGCGCGCACCAGCCGCGCGTAGCCCACCCATCCCCCCAGCGACAGAGCGAAAATCAGGTTGAAGATTCCCGGCCCGAGAAAAGCTACAAACGCGATGGCCAGCAGAATTCCCGGAAACGACATGAACGCGTTCATCACCACGACGTTGAGCAGGCGATCGGTGACGCCCCCGTAATAGCCGGCGATTGAACCAAAGATCATTCCCAGGGTCAGCGACACTGCCACGACGCAACTGCCCACCAGCATCGAAATCCGCGCGCCGTAGATGACGCGCGAGAGGATATCGCGCCCCAGTTCATCGGTGCCGAACCAGTGCGAGACCGACGGCCCCATCAGGCGCGCCGGCAGATCGATGCGCGCCGGGTCTTGCGGCGCGATCCAGGGTGCGAACAGGGCGCACGCCACGAAGACGGCCACCAGCACAAGGCCGGCGGTCGCCAGCATGTTGTGGCCGGCGGCGCGTCGAAATGCGGTGACTTGAGCGGCAGACGCCATGCAGCGCCATCTTAAATGAAAAGGGCGCCGCCACTCCGTAAGCGCCGCCGGACATTTGATTCGCGCTGAACCAGACCACTGTCGCGACGGCGCTGGCGATTTCCCGCGTCACAGTTCTACAATCGTGAGTTGCACGTGCCGGCCCATGCTGCCCTTTAAACTGGTCTATAGCGAAAAGTACTTCCTGCCCATCGGCGAGCACGTTTTTCGCGCCGACAAATATCGCCTGATTCGCGACCTGCTATTGCGGGAGCATGTCGCCGACGAAAGCGATTTCGTACGTCCCGAGCCGGCCAAGGAAGACGATGTCCTGTTGGTGCACTCGCCGATGTACGTCAACAAGCTGATGGAAGGCGGCCTCAGTGCCCGCGAAGAATTGGAGATGGAGATTCCCTACTCGCCGCAGGTGGTGGATGCCTTCATGCTCCACACCGGGGGCTCCATTCTGGCGGCGGAACAAGCCCTCAAAGACGGTGTCGGCATCAACATCGGCGGCGGCTTTCACCACGCCTTTCCCGAGCACGGCGAGGGCTTCTGCATGATCAACGATTTTGCCGTCGCCATCCGCGCCCTACAGCAGCGGGGTCTGATCGGCCGCGCCATGACGGTCGATTGCGATGTGCACCAGGGAAACGGCACGGCAGTCATCTTCCATAGGGCTGCGCGCCGGCCGAATAATCTGCCTTCCGGGTCGGCTGCGGGGTTGGTCGGTCCCCTCGGCCCCAATAGGAGCCAGGGTTCGAGCAAGGACGTGTTCACCATCTCGCTGCATCAGGAAAACAATTATCCCTACGTCAAGCCTTCCTCCTCGATCGATGTCAACCTGCCCGACGGCTGCGGCGATGCGGACTATCTTGCCTGGCTCGACAACGCCCTGAGCTCCGGACTGCGGCAGTTCGACCCTGAGCTCATCTGCTACGTGGCCGGCGCCGATCCTTTCCGCGAAGACCAGCTCGGCGGGCTTGACCTTAGCATTGAGGGTCTGAAACGTCGTGACGAGCTCGTCTTCCGCGCCGCCCGCGCCCGCGACATACCGGTGATGGTTACTTACGCCGGAGGCTACGCCCGGCGCATCGAGGACACCGTTGCCATTCACGCCAATACCGTGATCGCTGCATCCGAGGTCTATCGCACGGCGCCGAGCGAGACGCCGCATCCCGCGTGATATCCTGATGATCGGCGGCGGAAAAACCCAACTTTCTCCGTGGCTCCATCCCCAGGCTTTGGACTCCTGACAATGTTTGAGAACCTTACCGATAAGCTGCAACGCGCCTTTAAGAACTTGCGCGGGCAAGGCACGCTGACGGAAGAAAACATCGGCGAAGCGCTGAAAGAAATTCGCATGGCGCTGCTCGAAGCCGACGTGAATTTCAAGGTCGTCAAGGAACTGATCGATCGCATCCGCGAGAAGGCGCTGGGCCAGGAAGTGATGACCGCGCTCTCGCCCGCCGAGCAGGTCGTCAAAATCGTCCGCGACGAACTCATCGCGGTCCTCGGCAAAGACACCGCCAGGCTGAAATTCGCCTCGCAGCCTCCCACGGTCGTGCTCATGGCCGGACTCCAGGGCTCCGGTAAGACCACGACTTCGGGCAAGCTGGCCAACTGGCTCAAGCAGGGCGGGCACCGGCCGATGCTGGTTTCGGTTGACGTCTATCGTCCCGCAGCGCGCGAGCAGCTCAAGGTCGTCGCCAACGCCATCAAGGCGCACATCTACGAGGGCAAGGTCGAAGAGTCCAACACCGCGACCGTCGAGCGGCTGGTGAAGGAAGCCCGCCGCGAGGCCATCAACAATGCCTGCGACGTGCTCATCGTGGACACCGCCGGCCGCCTGCACATCGACGAGCAGTTAATGGACGAGATGCAGTCGCTGAAGAAGATCCTGAACCCGCAGGAAATTCTCTTCGTCGCCGACTCCATGACCGGCCAGGACGCCGTCCGCTCCGCCGACGAGTTCCACAAGAAGCTCACGCTCACCGGCGTGGTGCTCACCAAGATGGACGGCGATGCGCGCGGCGGCGCGGCGCTCTCCATCCGCAACGTGACCGGGCAGCCCATCAAGTTCATCGGCGTGGGCGAAAAGTATGACGCGCTCGAGCCCTTCCATCCCGACCGCATTGTCGGGCGCATTCTCGGCATGGGCGACATCCTCTCGCTCATCGAGCAGGCCGAATCTAAACTTGACAAGGGCAAGTCGGAGGAGTTCGCGCGCAAGGCGCTCAGCAGCGACGGCTTCTCGCTGGAAGATTTTCGCGATCAGCTGCGCCAGGTAAAAAAGCTCGGCTCGCTGCAGAACATCATGGGCATGATGCCCAAGATCGGCCCCTTCGCCAACATGCAGAAGGCCGCCGACAAGGTGGACGAGAAGCAGATCAACCGCGTCGAGGCCATCATCAACTCCATGACGCCGCACGAGCGCGACCACCACGAGGTCATCAACGGCAGCCGCCGCAAACGCATCGCCCGCGGCTCCGGCACCAGCGTGCAGGAAGTGAACCAGTTGCTCCGCCAGTATGCCCAGATGCGCAAGATGTTCAAGACCATGGGCAAGCCCAGCTTCGCCCGCCGCATGGCCGGCATGAAGCTGCCGGGAATGTGACCAGACCTACGGCACGGCTGAAGCCGTGCCCTTTCAGAGCGAGCTGGACTACATCAACTGTGAAACCGCTATAGCCAGCGCCCTAGGCGCGGCTCAGTCTGTTTGACTCACGATCTCCAGGGCGTCCACGACAACTCGATCTCTATCCCATCCGCCTAGTGGCGGGCGTTGGTGTCCAATATCGGCATGTACGCGGCCGACGGCACCAGATCGCCGCCCAGGGAACACTGCGCGCCTTTCCCTATCAACTGGAACGTGCCATAGAACACGGGACATTTGCATTGCGCGGTGGAACCGTCGGAGTTCAGCGTGCATGGCGCTGTCATGCAGCCGGCGTAAGCAGCCTTCGGGCAAACCGTAACCGGGTTCTGCCCTGTAATAGCGTGCACGATGTCGTCGTGCGCGCTGGGGTCGAAGGTGGAGATCACGTTCGCACCCGGAATCAGCGCTCCGCCGTTCAGGTAGTTGCAGACCGGTGCCTGGTCGGTTCCCGCGCACAGCGAACCGTCCGCACCGCAAAGCTTGACGGTGTCAAGGTAGATCGGGTAATTGAGAATCGCAGTCATCAGCGTGTAGTTGGTCTTGGTGAAGACCTGGCACTTGCAATTGGCCGAGCGGCCATCGGGAGAAAGGTGGCAGGGATATGGCTCGGGGCCGGAGTGGAAACAGAGCGCGAACTGCGGCGAGCAGGCTAACATTTGCGAGGGTGCCTGGATCGTGTCGCGATAGGCGGGTCCGTAATTCGTCGTCCAATTCTTCGAGTTGTCCCAAAAGTACAGCGAGTCCGGTACAAACTGCTGCACCCAATTCGTAGGATCGTCCCAATAACCCGGGTCCGATACCGACTGCGGTTGAGACTTGACTGATTGCGCCGCCATCGGGATCGCTAAGCTGCAACCCAGAAGCACAAGCAGGACGCAGGCCAGTATCAATCTTAGTCCTCGCATAACGTTCTCCTTTTGTATCCGGCCAGAATGTGCCACTCCATCCGGCCCTTCCGTTTTAGCAACGGCCCGGCACTATATCCTTTTCCGGAGACCCTGCCAAGCAAAATATTCGGGTCAGACGATCCGCTGGCGGGCAAACCGGCATGGCACTTAAATGCGTGACGAGGTTTCTCCACGGTTTCCGCCTCGACATTGCCTCGGGTGGCCGGGTCTCGTGGTTTTCGATGTTCGAGACGCGACACCTGGCAACCTGTTTCAGAATAAAATCTGGCAGCAGGAGGAAGCCATGACGATATCGGAGCGAACTGGAAACCCTCATCGCGAGTCCCGCATTCACGGATTGCGTCTTGGTTTTACGCTGATATTGTTAGTCGTATTTGCCACCCTGGCGCCCGCGGCGCACGCCCAGACCTACCAGGTCATCTACAACTTCCAGGGAACTCTGGACGGCGGACAGCCCTCGGCAGGCGTAACCCTGGACAAAGCAGGAAACCTCTATGGCACGGCCACGGTGGGTGGCGCCCGGAACAAAGGCTCGGTATACGAGTTGAAGCGCTCCGGTTCCGGTTTCAGCCTCTCACCCTTGTACAGCTTCACGGCCGGCAGCGACGGCGACGATCCGATCGCCCGCGTCATCTTTGGTCCCAACGGCACTCTGTACGGCACCACCTACAATGGCACCGTCTACAATCTGCGGCCTCCAGCGACCTTCTGCAAAACCGTGATCTGTCCCTGGAACCTTGCGGTGCTTACTCATGATCTACAACATCCCGGATATGGTGACCTTCTTTTCGATGCAGCCGGTAACATTTATGGCACAACCATCTTCGGAGGCACATACGATTATGGCGAGGTCTTCGAACTATCGCCCTCCGCCGGCAGCTACACGGAAACTCCCATTTACAGCTTTAGCCGGGATGACCCAGCCGGAGTCTATCCGCAAAACGGCGTGGTCTTCGATCAGGCTGGGAACCTGTATGGCACTACCCACCAATCGGGAAGCGGCGGATACGGGGGCGTCTTCGAGTTGACGCCTGCGGGGCCACCTTGGAGCGAAGCTACGATCTACTCGTTCACGGGCGCCTTGGACGGAGGGGAAGCCGTTGCCGGCGTTATCTTCGACCGCGACCAGAATCTCTACGGCGCCGCCTCCTACTACGGCCCGCTCCATAGCGGCACGATCTTCGAACTGACACCCTACAGCCAGTGGAACTTCGACTTGCTTTACGCGCTGGGGAACTGTAACTGCGCCGCTGGTCCATGGGCGAGCTTGACCATGGACGCGAGTGGAAATCTGTATGGCACAAATTATTACGACGCAAACAATGGCGACGCCAAAGGGTCGATTTTTGAGCTGAGCCCCAATGGCGATGGAACGTGGACTTATGTTGAACTGCACGACTTTACCGGCGGCGCCGACGGAGCGTATCCCATCAGCAATGTGGTGATCGATGCTGAGGGCAATCTGTTCGGCACCGCAAGCCGGGGTGGCACGTCAACGACTTGCGGCCTTGCTGGCTGCGGTGTCGTCTGGGAAATTACGCCCAACTGACACCATGGAAGATGCGCTGCCTGGCGCCCTTACGGACAACGCTGTTCGGGTTCGGCCTTAAGCCTGGTGCCCCAGCTTCGCGTCCGTCTTTTGGACGCTAACCTGGGCGGAGGAAGCAGACCCGCCAGTCGCGCTCCGCGCGACGCAAGGTGATAACCCCGGCCCCTTCGACTTCGCTCAAGGCAAGCCTTCAGGCCGGGGTGGGCGCGTTACAGGAATCTGAGCGCCCCGGGCACGGCAAGAGTCGATTGATGAACCAAACGAGTCCCGCGACGAAAAGGAACGAGTCCCGCTCCGCGGGACGAAAGAGCTTAGCCCACTTCAGAAACGCATGGCACCTTGGTAATCGAACCCGCCCCACCTTCGTTAGCAAACTCCACTCTTTCTCCTTGACCTCGCCCTCCCGCCTTCCTAGCCTTGAATCAGCACGCTGCGGCTTGCCCTAACTCGCTATCCACGTCCCAGGCGTCGTGGTTATTGTGCCGCCCGCCACTGCGGGTTGCGGACGAGGACGTGAACATGTCGGGCCGGCCTCTTCGGCCTTTGTCTGGTCTCCGCCGCCGCGTCGCCCATCGCGCGGGCCCTTCGGTCCGCCACTCATAGTCGCCTCTTCTTCGCGTCCCGCGTCGGTGACGTGGAGTTGCGTCTGCGGCGGATGGGCCTAAAGGCCCACGCTTCCACCGGAACCATCGCTACACATTTTTGAAACAAGCTCTAGCAACTAGCGAACAGCGAATCACCAGTCATTACCAAAAGGAGAACTTCATCATGAGCTATTTCCAAGAGTACGTAAGCACCCTCGGCCGCGAGCCGAGCTACCGCGAACTAAAAGAGCTCGTCGAGCTGGCCCGCGACGAGGTCAGCAACCGGGAGCAGGCGGCCCGCGACGAGCTCCGCGACCAGGAAGAGCTGGCCCGCGATCAGATCCGCGAAATCCGCGTCTCGCTGGGCGAGGAGAAGGAAAAGCCCGAGCCCAGGCTGGCCAAGACCTGCCGCCATCTGCGGGAGAACGGCGAGCTTTGCCGCTCGGTTGCGGTGCGCGACCGCGACTTCTGCTCCTATCACCTGAACCACCGCGGACGCCGCCTGAAGATGGCGCGGGCCCGCGCCCGCCAGCAGCGCCTGCGCCTGCAACTGCCTCCGCTGGAGGACCTGTACGCCGTACAGGTGGGCATCGATCAGGTGTTGGACGCCCTGCTCCACGACCAACTGGACCGCCACGTTGGCGGGCTGGTGCTCTACGGGCTCCAGCAGGCGGCCACCAACCTCTCCCGCCCGCCCGAGGTGTGGGAGGAGTGCCGGCCCTTCCAGAGCAGCGAGCAACTGCACTTGCCCGGCTTCGAGGCCGAGTTCGGCCTGCCTGCCGGTCTGGACCTTGACACTGCGCCAGAGGTGGCGTTTCCTGAGTCCGAGAGCGGGAGCGGCACCGTCAGCGAGGAACGCGCCGCGGCTGCCATCCATGCAGCTTCATCGGGAGCCGGAAAAGCGGCTTCGCCGGCGGTGGGAAAACAAGCAGAAGCGGCGGGTGCACCCTTGTCCTCTGCCGTCGCGGACAGGGCCGGAGAAGGACCGGCGACGCGCAAGGAACCGCAGTCCGCTACCACGGCCGGGACCGCGCCGGACTCGCTCCCGGGCAGTGCCGCGGCCGCTCCTGCGCTCCTGCGCGCACTAAGTCCAGGTGAATCAAATGGATACATATAACTCACTTAGAATCAAATGCTTGCGAGTGAAATCATGCCTAACTCGTTGATTTCAGGTAGCAGCGGGAAGGGGGAGAAGCCGCCACAGTTCGAATGCCGATTCCGCTTGTGAACTTGGCGCCAACAGAGATCGGATCACATTCCGCCGCAAGATACTGGCAATCTTCAGAGCGATGGCTCTTGGCTGTCGGGGGTTTGCTCTGCCTCCAGCATGAACTCCAGAACTTCCTGCGGCGCTGACAACGTCCACACCGGAGCGAACGACAGCCGATGCAGCGGCGTTGGGCCTTTCTCGCGCAGCACCTTCAGATGATGCGGCGTGCTATAGCCCTTGTTGGAGGCCAGACGGTATTCGGGAAAGATCGGGTCCCAGGCGCTGATCATCGCATCGCGCTCCACCTTCGCGATGATGGAAGCCGCGGCGATGGAAGCGGAGAGCGCGTCGCCGTGAATGATGGGAGTTTGCGCGCAGTCGAAGCCGATGCGCATGGCGTCAACCAGCAGATGATCGGGACGAAGCGTCAGCTTGCAGACTGCCTGCTCCATGGCGCGCTTCGAGGCCCAGTAGATATTGATTTGATCGATGGTAGAGACATCAACGGCTGCAATCGCCCAGGCCAGCGCGTGCTCGCGGATTCGCGGCGCCAGCGTTTCGCGCTGTTCGCGGTCCAGCAGTTTGGAATCGCGCAGCCCGCGAATGCGATACCCCGGATCGAGGATCACGGCGGCGGCGACCACCGGTCCGAACAGCGATCCGCGGCCAACCTCGTCCACGCCGGCAACCAGCTTTGCGCCCGCGGTCCACGCCTGCTTTTCGTATCTCAGGGTGCACTTCAGCTTCTTCAGCAGGCGCAGCTTCAGAGTGGCCTTGGAAACCTGCTTCTCGCCTGCCGCTTGCGGCGGCGTTTTTCTTCTTGTCTTAGCCGAGGTTGGCAACGGAGTTCAACACCTGCGCGTGAGGTTATTAAATCATGAAGACGATGCTCGCCGCCCTTCGCCTCTCGCAGCCTGGTCGTGTTACAACAAAAGCTGATGCCCTTCGCCAACCTTCGCTCGCGCATCGCTGCACCGCAGATCGTCGCGCTGCTGCTGCTCCTGATCTTTGCGGCGCAATGTCTCTGGTTCATGGCGCGGGTGCCGCTGTCAGCCACCGAAGGCAGTTACATCGAGACCGGGCTGTTGCACCTCGAGCGCTTCGCCAGCGCCAGTTCGCCCGAACGGTCTCCCCTCGTTCCCCTGCTTGCCGGAATCGCGGCGCGGCTGAGCGGCGCGGAGAGCCGCATCCTGCGCATGAGCGAGTATCGCTTTGTCATCCGCTTGCCCTTCCTGCTGGCCGGTCTGCTGCTCGGTGCATCGCTGTGGTACGTGGCGCGACGGCTCTACGGCAATATCGGCGGCTATGTCGCGCTAGGGCTTTACGCGTTCTCGCCGGTGATGATTGGCTGGTCGAGCCAGGTCGGACCCGGTATCCTCGGAGCGTGGGGCGGATTCGGTCTCATCTTCACCGCAATCGCGGTCGCACACACTCTTTACGCTCCACGCGAAGTGGTGCTGTGGAACTGGCGCCGCATCCTGCTGATGGGTCTTTCCATCGCCATTTGCGTCGGGGCCCAATTCTCGCTGTGGATACTGCTGGTTCCCGCGCTCGCCTTCATGCTCTGGATCGGGCATGTGCGGCCGGGAGCGGCGGTCGCGATTTTCGCCGCTGCCTGCGCCGTTGGCCTGCTGCTGTTGTGGGCGTTCTACAGTTTTCGTCCCGGAACCTTTGCCGCAGCCTTGCACAGTGCGAATTGGCTGGAAGCTCCCGCGGACGATCCCTCCTGGCACTCCGTGTCATTGCTGTTCGCGGATTTCTTTCTCCAGAACGGAATCGGCCTGGCGCTGCTGCTGACGGTCTGCATGGTCACGTTTGTTGCCTGGAAGCGCGCGCGATTCTTCGGTACCGCCGCTCCGCTCCTGGTTGGACTCTTGCTGGTCGTGCCCGCCGCATACATACACTTGAACGGCTTCATCTTCCTGCTGGCTGGGCTGCCATTCCTGATTCTGTTCATGGCGGGAGTTTCCACCGACCTGCTGGAGGGCCGTTACGCACTGGCTGCCAACACCGTCGTCGGAGGAGTGCTGATCGCCAATGCTACGATCGACGTTTATGGGCTGCTTCATCTCACCTCGCGAGCCCGGTAACAACTTTGCTTCATCCAATGGGTTGGAATAGACTGAAGGGCAAATGCGGGGCGTGAGCCAAATCGGAAGTTCGAAAACTTGCGACGGCCGGTTCCGGTGCCGCATGATCGCCGTACTGGGCGCCGCGCTGGCGGCCTTGCTGCTGGCGCTACCCGCAGCTGCACAATGGCACGGTCCGCCAACCACAACGACAGTTGGCGGTCACTTCCTGGCGCCACCACCCAGCGTTCTGTCGGTCGCCGGTCCACATCTGGCGCCGCCGCTCCCCAGCGTGACCTCCATCCCGAATTACGGATTCACCAATTTCGGCTACACCCGCTGGTCCTCTAACGGCCAGTATGGAAACAGGCATGGCCGGCACCGCGGTTATGGTTACGGCGGCGCAGGCTACGCCGTGCCCTACTACATTCCGACCGACGATTACGGCTACGACTATGTAGGTGGTCCGGGGCCGGAACTGTATTCCGGTCCGCCCATCGCTCCCAACGAGTCCATCCTGCACATCGTGATTGAGCAGCCTCCGGCGCGCTATCTTAGCGGCGAATCGGACTCCGCGCAGGCCCCTCCAGCGCAACTTCAACCGGAGCCGCAAGAACAATCCGCGGCCCGCGAGGCCAAACCCAACGAGCCCAGCGTCCTCATCTTCCGCGATGGACATCAACAGGAAGTGGCCAATTACGCCATCATGGGACAAACCGTCTATGTCTTCGATAAGCGCACGCAAAAGATTGCGCTTGCCGATCTCGATGTTCCCGCCACCATCAAGGCCAACGACGATCGTGGACTTGAGTTCAAGATTCCGGCGCAAAAGCCAACGCAGAAGAAAGCCGATATTGAGTTGAAGGTCCCTGCCGAACCGGACACAAAGTCCCCCGCTGACATCGCCTCCGTAACGCCGTAATCGCGGCTACAACCGCGGCTTTCGACGAAACTTACGCTCCTCAGTTTAATACAATCTAAGTGATTGAAACTAAACGTTTTACTGTCTACAAAAGACCGCATTTCAATGCTATAATTTGAAGTGTCGCTCATCGGGACGATCACCCGAAATTGTCAACAGCAAGCCTGTCCGATTCCCGGTCAACTCGCTAACGTTTTCGCTGGTCAAGACCACGTTTACGCCGGCGCTTGAATCGGATTGTGGTTGCAATTTCCGGGTCCCGAAAATCATAAGAGGCTCGCTGCGAGCTGAAGGCAATCATGGCTGACGATCCAAACCAGCAATTACCGCTCGATCCCGCGGGCCGCGCGGGCAACATCCAACCCATCAACATTGAAGAGGAGATGCGCCGTTCGTATCTTGACTACTCCATGTCGGTCATCATCGGACGCGCGTTGCCCGACGTGCGCGACGGACTCAAGCCCGTGCATCGCCGCATTCTCTACGCTATGCACGACATGGGCCTGCTGCACAACCGCAAGCACGTGAAATGCGCCAAGGTCGTCGGCGAAGTGCTGGGCAAATATCATCCTCACGGCGACACCGCTGTGTATGACGCGATGGTGCGCATGGCGCAGCCTTTCTCGTTGCGTTATCCGCTGGTCGACGGACAGGGCAACTTCGGTTCGGTCGATGGCGATCCGCCTGCGGCCTATCGATACACGGAATCGCGACTCACCGAAATCGCCGAGGAGTTGCTGGCTGATATCGACAAGGACACAGTCGACTTCGTCACCAACTTCGACGACACCACGGTCGAGCCGATGGTGTTGCCCACCCGAATTCCCAATCTGCTGGTGAATGGATCGAACGGCATCGCGGTCGGCATGGCGACCAACATTCCGCCGCACAATCTCACCGAGATCGTCGATGCCTGCATCACGCTGGTCAACCAGCCGCAAGCCACGCTCGCCGATTTGCTGAAGCACGTGCAGGGACCGGATTTCCCCACTGGAGCCTTCATTCACGGGCGCAGCGGCATCACCGAGGCCTATCGCAGCGGACGTGGACGCTTCATGATGCGCGCCAAGGCCGCCATCGAGCACGTCACCAAAGACAAAGACGCGATCATCGTTACCGAGATTCCCTATCAGGTCAACAAGTCGAAGCTTATCGAGCGCATCGCCGAACTGGTGAACAACAAGGTCATCGACGATATCAGCGACGTTCGTGACGAAAGCGACCGCGACGGCATGCGCATCGTGATCGAGCTCAAGCGCGGCACCGAAGCGCAGATCGTGCTCAACCAGCTCTTCAAGCACACCTCGATGCAGGAGAGCTTCAGCATGATTTTCCTGGCCGTCATCAACGGCCAGCCCAAAGAAATGGGACTGGTGCAGGCCATCCAGTATTTCGTGGATCACCGCATCGACGTCGTGCGCCGCCGCACCGCACACCTGTTGATGAAGGCGCGTGAGCGCGAGCACGTCCTCGAGGGCTACCAGGTTGCCCTGGATCGCGTGGATGACGTAATTCGCATTATTCGTGGCAGTGAAAACCGTGCCGATGCTCGCACCAACCTGGTCGACTACTTCTCGGGAAAGACCGTGAGCGTGTCGGAAGGCACCGCCGCGACGCGCAAAGCGGCATCGCTGAAAGGCGTTGTGCCGGCGCAACTCACGCGCCCCTTCGATGCCATCCAGGCAGATGCCATTCTGGAATTGCAACTGCACCGTCTGACGCGCCTGTCGATCGACGAAATCCTGAAGGAATTGGCAGAGGTTCGCGGCCGGATCACGGAATACGAATCGATCCTGGCCAGCGAGAAGAAGCTGCGCGGCGTGATCGTGAAAGAACTGGAAGAGGTCAAGAAGAAGTACGGCGACGCGCGCCGCACCGTCATTCAGGACGAGGCCGCCGAGATCAACCTGGAGGACCTGATCGCCGACGAGCAAGTCGCGGTCACGGTGAGCCATTCCGGTTACCTGAAGCGCACACCGATTTCCACCTATCGCCAGCAGCGGCGCGGAGGCACCGGCCGCAAGGGCATGAGCACCCGCGAGGAGGATTTCGTCGAGCGCCTTTTCGTCGCCTCCACCCACGACTACATACTGGTCTTTACCAACACCGGCCGTGTGTACTGGCTCAAGGTTTACGAAGTCCCCGAGTTGAGTGCCGCAGGCAAAGGAAAGGCTGTTGCCAGCCTCGTATCCTTGCAGCCCGGTGAAAATGTGCGCGCCCTTCTTCCCGTCCGTGACCTCGAGGAAGAAGGTAAGTTCGTTTTCTTCGTGACCCGCAGTGGAACGGTAAAGAAGACGCCGCTGAAGGACTTCAGCAACGTGATGTCGCGCGGCATCATCGCCATCGGCATCGAGAAAGAAGACGAACTGGTCGCCGCCAGCTGCACCGACGGCAATCAGATCGTTTTCCTGGCGACGCACGACGGCAAGGCGATCCGCTTCGACGAGAGCGAGGTGCGGCCCATGGGTCGCCAGGCCCACGGCGTCCGCGGAATGAACCTGGGCAGGGGCGATTACATTGTCGGCATGGCGGTCACGCCGAAGACGCGCAAGCAAGCCAAGGATGGCGAGGAGCAAGAGGCCAATCTCATCCTCTCGGTCACCGAGAACGCTTACGGCAAGCGCACCGGCGTCGATGAATACCGCCTCACCACCCGCGGCAAGAAGGGTGTCATCAACGTGAAGACCACCGCGCGCAACGGAAAGGTGGTCTCCATCATGCTGGTAAATGAGCAGTCGGAGGTGATGGTGATCAGCCAGTTCGGCAAGATCATCCGCATCGGGACCAAGACCATCCGTGAGTCCGGACGCTCGGCACAGGGCGTGCGCCTGCTGCATCTGGAAGACGACGATCGCGTGGCGGCCGCTTCGGTCATTCCGCCGGAAGAGGTGGTGGAGAATGGCAACGGCGAGAGCGGATTGCTGGTGCAGTAACCACCCAACCTGGCTCGCGGCCGGAAAGCTGCGCGCCGCTTGAAATTCGGCGTATCCTTTTAGCGGTTAAGGAGCATCGTCGTGAGCGAAAACACGCCCCAACGCATCGGCGACTACGAAATCATCCGTGAGTTGGGTCACGGTGGCATGGGCAAGGTGTATCAGGTGAGGAATGTCCTCTCCGATCGCATCGAAGCCATGAAGATCGTGCTGCCTGACCTGGCCGCCCGCGGCGAATTCGCCGCCCGCTTCATGCGCGAGATCAAGGTGCTGGCCAGCCTCGATCACCCCAACATCGCCGCCCTTCGCACCGCGTTCACCGCCAACGATCAGTTGGTGATGATCATGGAGTATGTGGAAGGCGTCACCCTTGCCGACCGTCTGGAGCAGGGTGGTTTGACTCTGGCGGAATCGCTGAACTACACCGATCAGGTGCTGGCTGCGCTGAGCTACGCTCATGGCAAGCACATCATCCACCGCGACATCAAGCCCGGCAACATGATGCTGACGCCGCAAGGTGTGGTGAAGCTGATGGACTTCGGCCTGGCGCGCTCGGTCGACGAAACCGGCCTGACCATGACAGGAACTACCGTGGGTTCGCTGGACTTCATGTCTCCCGAGCAGGTGAAATCGGAGCCGACCGACGAGCGCTCCGACCTGTATTCCGTGGGCGTCTCGCTCTACCAGATGGTAACTCATCAGCGCATGTTTCGCGCCACCAGTGGATACTCGATTATGGAAGCGCACGTCAAAGAGACGCCGCGACCTCCTATCGAGCTTAAGCCGACGGTCCCGAAGGCGGTCAGCGACCTCATCATGATGTCGGTCGCCAAGGACCCGGCGCAGCGCTTCCAGACCGCCGACGCTTTCCGCAATGCGCTGGCGCAAGTCCGATCGTCCTTGCCGCAGCAGGTCGACCAGGACGCCACGATCACGATGGCTGGCGCGCAGCCCGAGGCCGCGCGTCCGCTCACGCCGCCGCCGCCGCTGGAAAACGTTCGCGCAACTCCGCCGGCCGTGGTCGCGCCGCCTGCCCCGGCGAAAGGAGGCCGCGGCGTGTTGCTGGCAGTTGCCGCCGTTCTTCTTATGGCAGTGCTGGCAGGAGCCTATATGTACAAGGCTCGCCAGCGCAGCGAGACCGTCGCACCCGCTGTCGCCAGCGCGGCTCTGCAGCAGAATCCGGTCACGCCGGCCGCAAGTCCTCCGGCCCAGGAAGCAACTCCGCAGCCGCCGGCAACGCCCCCCGCGAATGCCGTTGCTCCTCCGCTGACACCGCCGCAGGAGATGACTCCTCACAGCAAGCGCGCGGCCCGCGATTCATCTTCCGGCATAGAACCTGGCGGTGCGGCTGCGGATACGCAGGCCGCGCAAGACGCAGCGGCGGCCGCTCTGGCGCAGAAGAAATTGCTCGACGAGATGGAGACGGAGGACGATCACCTCGAGAGCCGCGCCGCCGCGATCGAGAGCAGCCTGGATACGCTGGAACAGCAAATGCACAACCAGGGCGTCGGTTTGCGGGGCGACATGGTCGCCGCTCGCGGCAACATGCGTAACGACCTGGCGAAAGCCAAGCAGGCCATGGACAGCGCTGACACCGACCGTGCGCGGCACTATCTCGATCTGGCGCAGCGCGAGGTTGAAAAGCTGGAAGGATTTCTCGGCCGCCGCTAGGGGAAATTCGGAACGGGTTGATGTTCGGGCAGAGCCGGCCTTCAGGCCGGCGTCCAAGCGCTGCAAATACTCCCGGGCTTCAGCCCGGAAGAACGGAAGGCTGACTTGTTCAGGCCTCCTTGAGGCGAGATTCTCACGAAGGACACCGAGGGCGCGAAACCTGCAAGAAACCGGAGTCTCTATGGAGAAGGTCAACCTAGCGCAGAAGTTTTCGCTGTTCACCGAGCAATACAGCCCGAAGATCGCAGGCGAGATCAACGACGCCTACGTGAAGCTGGTGAAGTTGCAAGGCGACTTCATGTGGCACCACCACGACCACGAAGACGAATTGTTTCTGGTGGTGAAGGGCGCGCTGCGCATGAAGGTGCGTGAGTACGGCTCGGAGCGTGAGTTCCTCATCCATCCCGGCGAGTTCATCATCATTCCGCGCGGCGTCGAGCACTTCCCCTCGGCCGACGCAGAAACTCACGTGATGCTCCTCGAGCCGAAGACTACGCTTAATACCGGCAACGTGGAAAGCGAACGCACCGTGCACGAATTGCAGCGGATCTAGCGAATGACGGAAAGCGGACTCTGTTAGCGCAGCGCCTCGGCCAACTTGCCGGCGCCGATCAGCGCGGCAACGCGTTCAATGTCAGGAGAAAAAATTCGGTCTTGGCTGAAAGCCGGAGACACGGACCGGATAGCCTTGTAAGCCATCTGTCCGCGCTTGCCGGTTTCCAAAGGAGCGCGAAAATCAAGTGCCTGAGCTGCGGCCAGGGCTTCGATCGCCAGAACATTACGCGTGTTGGTAACAACCCGCAGCAGCTTGTTGGCTGCCGTCATGCCCATGGAGACGTAGTCTTCCTTGTTGCCCGAGGTGGTGATGGAATCGACCGATGCGGGATGCGACCACACCTTGTTTTCGCTGACCAGCGCCGCCGCGGTGACCTGCGCCATCATGAACCCGGAATTCAGTCCGGCGCCTGGCGCAAGGAAAGGCGGCAAGCCTTCGTTGAGCGTCGGATTCACCATTCGCTCCAGGCGCCGCTCGGAGATTCCCGCCAACGCGCTTAGCGCAATGGCCAGGAAATCGAGCGCAAACGCCAGCGGCTGGCCGTGGAAGTTGCCGCCGGAGATGACGGCGCCCGGAACTTGCGCACCCAGAGAACGCTTGGGAGCGCCGACCTTTTTCTCCTCGGGAAAGACCAGCGGATTGTCCACGGCGGAGTTCATCTCGACCTCGAACACCTCGCGGCAGTGCACAAGCGTGTCGCGCACGGCTCCGTGGACCTGCGGAATGCAGCGCATCGAATAGGCATCCTGCACCGCCTGGCACTGGCGATGCGACTCGCGAAGGACGCTGCCCTCCAGCATGCGGCGCAGGTTTTCCGCCACCAGTAACTGGCCGGCGTGCGGCCGGGCTTTCTGGATACGCTCGTCAAAAGCGACATCGGTGCCCTTGAGAGCGTCGATGGTCAGCGCACCGATTACGTCGGCGGTGTCGGCGAGCACCTCGGCCTCCAGTATCGCCAACAGTCCGATCGCGAGCATGCCCTGAGTACCATTGATCAGCGAGATCGCTTCCTTGGCTTCCAGCACCAGAGGCTTGACGTCGGCCTGCCGCAGCGCGTCGGCCGCCGGCATGCGCGCGCCCCGATATACAACCTCGCCTTCGCCGATCAGCACCAGTCCAAGATGGGCCAGCGGAGCCAGGTCGCCGCTCGCGCCAACGCTTCCCTGCGACGGGATGACGGGATGGACTCCGCGGTTCAACATCTCGCAGAGAGTGTCAATGACGACGGCGCGCACCCCGGAAAATCCCTTGGCGAGCGAATTGGCGCGCAGCAGGATCATGGCGCGGGTCACGTTTTCGGCCAACGGTTCGCCAACACCGGCACAATGGGAGCGCATCAGGTTCACTTGCAGCCGGCGGATGGCGTCGGGCGCGATGTGCAGGTCGGCGAGCTTTCCGACGCCGGTGTTTACCGCGTAGGCGACGCGATTGTTTTCCACCAGGTCTTCGACGACGGCGCGCGCTCGGTCGACCGCCAGACGCGCCTCAGGCTGCAATAAAACCGGACGCCGGTCGTACACTACCTGGCTAACGTCATCCAGGGTCAGATCATTGCCGTTGATGTGGAGCGCTTTCAACTTCGCCCCGCGGCTTTCAGGAAGAACGGCAGATACCGCGACGAGAGGCGTGCGCGCTTGAAATCGGAATTCAGCACCATGTGCACGGTCTCGCCTTCGGCCAGCAAAGTGCCGTCTTCGTCGCGCAGGACCTCGTAACCGAAGTGCAGCAGAGAGTCCCGGACGTTTCTTAAGCGCGTCCGGACGGCGATCAAATCGTCGTAACGCGCCGGGACCTTGAATCGGCAGCGCACCTCGGCAACGGCCAGGCGCGTGCCCTCCTGCTGCTCCATCTCGCTGTAGGTGAAACCGAGTTCGCGCATCATCTCCACGCGGCCAACTTCGAACCAGATGATGTAGTTCGAGTGATACACCACTCCCATCTGGTCGGTCTCGGCGTAGCGCACGCGCAGCCTGGTTTCGTAAACCTTCGGCTGCGACGGCGCCGGGCGCGTCTGGCTATCAGTCTTCAAGGCAACTCACTTGCTGCTGGCCGGCGCAGGAGCGGCGGAAGCCGGAGCGTTTCTCACCATCTGCCCGCGTACCGGTTCGCCGACATCGACCGGTTTCCCGTCAGCGATGTAGTCCACGAACTGGGCTGGCAGCGAGGAAGGCAGGGGAATTCCGGCTGAGTTTTGCAACTGATAATGCACGTGAGGCGCTGGACTCGGGCCGGAATTGCCGCACTCGGCGACGGCTTCGCCTTGTTTTACCTTGTCGCCCTTCTTGAACTTGATGCTGTTTTGCTTCAGGTTGGTCAGCAGCGAGAACTCGCTGTTGCCATGCGCAATGAGGATCATATTGCCGCGCGGCGAATCGCTGACCGGCCTGCCGGGAGTGTTGTCCTGGTAGCCGTCCTGAACTTCAACCACCAACCCGTCGGCGGCCGCCAATATCGGTTGACCGAAACAGTAATAGTCGGAGTTGTCGGCGCCATCTCCCTTGAAAGGCAGCCCATTCTTGAGCAAGGCAAAATCGAGGGCGAAGCGCTGATCGTCGTTGTTAAAGTTCGCGTTCTGGAAACTAGTGCGGCCGCCCTGGTAAACAAACCACTCCCCGTTGAAGGGCAGGTGCAGCTTGGTAGTGTCTTTGTAGCCGCCAAAACGGCCTTGATACACGTCCCGTTCCGGGCCCACTTGTAGTATTTCCACCTGACCGCGTTCATTGATGGCGATATTGGTGACCACCTGCACGTTTGTAGCCTTGGAGAAGTCCGAAAGACGCGAGTAGAGGGTCCAGGGCTTGGCCAGCGACGGAGCGAAGTCTTCACCCGCCATCCTGGTTTCTTCGCCCAGATGCTCCCGCAGGTTCTTGGTGGAGGTCGCCAACTTCTCCTCGCTTCCGTAGCCCTTCTTCGTCCCCTCCGCCAACGAGGCCCACAGTGCACCGATCTGTCCCGAGCCGAACATCTTGAAGACCTGTTGCGCGCGTTGTTTCGCCTGGGCACTCATGACCGGATATGGACCGCCCGAGGACGGTCTAGCGGACGCCGGGGGTTTAGCCTGGGCGAAGATGAGTGCGGGAAACAGCAGCACCGCGAGGACTGAATGCAAACGGAATGTCATTGTTTCTCCCTGTGTTCGCTGCGGATCGCCCTTCCTTTGCAAGAGCTTGCGTGCTCGCGGCAAACCCGCATCCTGATCGCGGGGCGCCTCCACATCACAGCCGCAGCCATCTGTGTATGTCGATCTCCAAATTGCGTATTGCTTGACCAGACCTTTTGTAGCAAGAGAGATATGGGACGTTAGGTTCCAACTCGTTGCAAATTTCCGGGCAAACCGTAATTGTAGCCCAAAAAGAAGCGCCGCCGCTTGCCGAAGCAGCTCCGGGAAACCTATTCTCCGGTCCAGCGCGGATCGCGTTTCTCCAGAAACGAGCTCACGCCTTCGCGAAAGTCGGCAGTCGTGCGGATGCGCGCGTTCTCGTCAACCGCCGCAGCAATCTGCCCGTCCAATTCCACGGAGGAGTATTTGCGCAACAGGCGCTTGGTGGCCAACAACGAGGCGGGACTGTTCTGCAACAGAGCCGCCGCCAGCTCGCGGGCCCGCTCCAGTAGCTTCTCAGGCGGGACGACCTCGTTCGCCAGGCCGATGCGTAACGCCTCGTCCGCGCCGACGATACGTCCTGTGAGAAGGAGATCGCGCGCGTGCTTCTCGCCCACCTGGCGCAGCAGAAAGCTCGAGACAATGGCGGGAACAAAGCCGATGCGGACCTCCGTGTAGCCGAACTTGGCCGCAGTAGAAGCCAGGGTGAAGTCGCAAAGCGTAGCCAATCCGCAGCCGCCAGCGACCGCCGGGCCGTTGACCGCAGCAATCGTGGGCTTGGGGAATTCGTACAGAGCGCGGAACAGGCGCGCCATCGTCTCGGAGTCGGCCCGGTTCTCTTCCGGCGTGCGACCGGCGATCGAGCGCAGGTTGTCGAGATCCATGCCCGAGCAGAATGCCTTACCGGCGCCAGTAAGGATTAGGATTTGCGACGTGGAACTCTCGACTTCGCCCAATGCGCTCAGCAGCTCATCGATCAGCTCGTAGCTGATGGCATTCCGCTTGTCCGGCCGGTTCAAGGTGACGATGGCCAGCTTGCCATCGTATTCAAGGGTCAGTGTCGAGAAGGGCGGCATTTGTTCTTCTTGAAGGCTAATAGGGAGACTCTAAAGCTAATTGCTAATTGCTAAAAGCGTCCTGCTCACATCTTCGGTCCGCTGAATCGACTTGCAATCTCTACCGCCAGGCGGAATGGCTCGGTAATCGGCTTCGGTAGCACATTTACGCCGCGGCTCTTCAGCGCCTCCAGCAATTTCTCGGTCGGGATGTTGCCCACCAGCACATCCTGCGCGAACGGACAGCCGCCCATGCCTCCAATCGCCGAGTCGAAACGCCGGCAACCAACATCATAGGCCGCGAGCACCTTGGCTGCCGCCTCCTCGGGACGGCTATGCAAGTGCACCCCGATCTCGACTCCCTCGAACCTCTCCAGCGTCGGCCCAAGCAGGTCTGCGATCTGCTGCGGCGTGGCAAGTCCAACCGTATCGGCGAGAGAGATTGCCTGTAGATCCATGTCGGCGAGCAGGCCCACTCCCTCGATCAGCTCATCCGCATTCCACAGATCGCCGTAAGGATTGCCGAATGCCATGGAGATGTAGGCGATGGTATCGACCCCGGCATCATCGGCTTTCTGCGCCACTTTTTCCAGAGTGTCGAGGTTTTCCTCCAGGGTCTGGTTCTGGTTGTTCTTCAGGAACGTGGGCGAGAGCGAGTAGGGAAAGCCGACGGTGCGCACCGCCTCGGTTGCGATAGCGCGCTCGACTCCACGCTCGTTGACGACGATACCGATGATCTCGACGTCGTCGGGCGGATCGAGTTCGCTGATCACCGTCTCCGAGTCGGCCATTTGCGGAACGGCCTTCGGCGAGACGAACGACACCGCATCGATGTGCTTGAACCCCACGCTGACTAGCGCTTTCAGATATTCGACTTTGACAGCAGTCGGGATCTGACCGGGCAGGCCTTGCCAGGCGTCGCGAGGACATTCGATCAGTGTGACAGAATCAGCCATTAGCAATTAGCCGTTAGCAAGTAGCAACTAGCAACTAGCAGCTAGCAAAACCAACAGCGCTGGATTGACGAAAATCCATATACGAATCCGATCAGCGCCAACATATCAACTTGCGTTAAACCGGGCTAACCTCGCTCAACCTATCTTCAGCGTTCAATGCCAGCCCGCAGGGCGGCATTTGTCTTAGCCCCGGGCCTAAGCCCGGGGTAGGCGTTTCTATGAACCCCGAGCCGCGGAGCGGCGGCACACCACCTCACCGCTTAAGTCTCCTTGCTTTGCGACCAACCGCAGATCCCTCGACTCCGCTCGGGATGACAATTCAAACGCTCGCCAACTGACAACTGCAACTGACAACGGTCTCACGTTTGCAACACTCCCACGCTGAACTTCGCCACCTCGGGATTCAGCGCCGCCGCCTCCAGCGCCATGATGAGCGTCTCTCGCGTCTCTGCCGGATCGATGATCTTGTCGATCCACAGCCGTGCAGCGCCGTAGCGCGGATCGGTCTGCTCATCGTAGGTCGCCTTCACCTCGTCGAACAGCTTCTTTTTGTCTTCTTCGCTCAGCTTTTTACCGCCCCGCTCCAGTTGCTTGATCTTGATTTCCACCAGCGTGCCCGCCGCCGAGGCCCCGGCCATCACGGCGTACTTCGCCGTCGGCCACGCGAACAGAAAGCGCGGGTCGTACGCTTTGCCGCACATGGCGTAGTGCCCCGCCCCGAACGAACCGCCGACGATGACCGCGATCTTCGGCACCACCGAGTTCGACACCGCATTCACCATCTTCGCCCCGGCGCGGATAATGCCGCTCCACTCCGCATCGCGTCCCACCATGAAGCCGTTCACATCATGCAGGAAGATGAGCGGCACCAGGTTCTGGTTGCAGTCCATGATGAAACGCGCCGCCTTCTCCGCCGACTCGGTGTAGATGACGCCGCCGAACTCCATGCGCCGGTTGCCGCTGCGGTCCACTTGCTGTACATGCGTCTTCTGGTTGGCGACGATGCCGACCGCGAAGCCGCCAATGCGCGCGTAGCCGCAGAGTACGGTCTCGCCATACTCGGACTTGTACTCGCTGAAGCGGCTGCCATCCGCGATGCGGGCAATGATCTCCTTCATGTCGTACTGGCGTGCGGGATCGCCGTCGAAGATGCCATAAACTTCCTCCGCGGAATAGCGCGGCTCCTCGGCCTCTTTGCGATCGAAGACGCCGAGCTGGCGATTGCCGATCTTGTCGACCAGCAGGCGAATGCGCGCCAGGCACGACGGATCGTCGGGCTCGCGGAAATCCACCGTACCGCTGATCTGGGAGTGCATCTTGGCGCCGCCCAGTTCCTCCGCCGAATACTTCGCGCCGATGGCGGCCTGCACCAGCGCCGGCCCGGCGAGAAACAACCCGCTGCCTTCGGTCATCAGGACGTGGTCGCACATGAGCGGCAGATACGCGCCTCCTGCAACGCACATGCCCATGATGGCCGCAATCTGCGGAATGCCCATCGCGGACATTACGGCGTTGTTGCGGAAGACGCGGCCGAAATCGTCGGTGTCGGGGAAAACGTCCTCCTGCAGCGGGAGAAACACGCCTGCCGAGTCCACCAGGTAAATGGTCGGGATATGGTTGTCGATGGCGATGTTCTGCGCCCGAATAACTTTCTTGGCCGTCATGGGAAAGAACGCACCGGCCTTTACCGTGGCGTCATTCACGATGAGCATGCACAAACGTCCCTGCACCCGCGCCAGCCCGATGACCACGCCCGCGGACGGCGCACCGCCCCATTCCTCGTACATGCCCCACGCCACATAGCTGCCCAGTTCGAAGAACTCCGTGCCCGGATCGATCAGCAACGCAATGCGCTCGCGCGCGGTCAGGCGCCCCTTTTTGTGTTGCGCCGCGATGGCCTTCTCGCCGCCGCCCTGGCGAATAATCTCCGCCTCATTGCGGATCTTCTCCACCATCTCCGCCATGGCTTTCTGATTGCGTTCATAGCGCGGCGAGCCGGTCTTCACTTGGCTCGAAAACTCAAGGCTGGAGTGCTGGCGATGGTCGGTCATGGGATTAAGAATGCAAACCGATAACGATAAAGCAGGCGGCGGCGGCGCGCAATGCGGAGCCGGCAATCGCAAGCGAGCAGAGTCGCCAGATTTGAGCAAGGCATAAAGCCTGCTCCTGTGTATACTGCCTCGCAGAACTAGAGCAGAAAATTTCACCGCCGGAGAAATCCCATGCCCAGGAAGTCGTCGGTGCCCGTTCCTTCCTATCGCGGCCGCGTGCCCACCATCGCCTGCTTCAATCACGCGAAGACGCCACTAGGCGTGGACTTCGACGCGCTCATCGCCGCCATGCAGAAGTTCGCGGACAAGCATTTTGCACCGGTGTGGGGCACGCCTGCCAGGCTGGTGAAATCCAGGGGCTTCCTCAAGGGGGCGTGGGCGATGGCGTTTCTCGAAAACAGCGACGACGGCGACGCGGAAGGCTACCACGATGTCACTCCCGAAGGTTTGCCGATGGCCAAGATCTTTGTCCACACCACCCTCAAGCAGAAGGACAAGGTCAGCATCGCGGCTTCGCACGAGCTGGCCGAAATGCTGGTCGATCCCGCCACCAATCTGTACTCGTCGGGGCCAAAAAAGAATCGTTTGTATGACTATGAAGTGGCAGACCCGGTGGAGGAGCTGTGGTTCGAAGTGAACGGAATTCCCATGACCGACTTCGTCTATCCGACGTACTTCGAAGCTTTTCATAAATCAGGATCGACTCGTTTTGACCACATGGATGCGCTCCAGCACCCTTTCCAGGTGCATAAAGACGGCTATCAGAGCTATTGGGTCAACGGGAAGGCGAAGACCATCTGGGGATGCAAGGCCAAGCAGGGCCGCTTCCAGAAGGAAGACCGCCGCGGCCACCGCAGCGAATTCCGCCACAAGCCGGAGAAAAAGCTTTCGCAAGCTCCTTTTGCCAGGCCAGGCCGCTAGTCGTTTCTGACGCCAACGGGCGCCAGTGTCTCAGCCCACGCCCGCCTCTGCTCCGCTTCGGCTTGAGTGAACACGCCCGGAATGCGCGTGCCGCAATTCGTGCAGCATCCATTCTTCAGCCGGTTCGACATCACCGAGTGCCACGAGCGCGCGATGATCACCTGCTTGCATCCCGGGCAGATGGTGTTCGCTCCGTCGGAGTAGATGTTCCCCTCGTAGACATACTTCAGCCCCATCTGCATGGCGATGCGGCGTGCTCGATGCAGCGTCTCGGGGGGAGTCGGCGGCTTGTCTTGCAGCTTGAAGTCGGGATGAAACGCCGTGAAGTGGAGCGGCACATCGTCACCGAGGTTGTCCAGGACCCAGTCGCACAACTCCTTGAACTCGGAGTCGCCGTCGTTCAGGGTGGGAATGACGAGGTTGGTGATTTCGAACCAGACAGCGGTTTCGTGGCGCAACCACTTCAACGTGTCAAGCACGGGCTGCAGGTGCGTGAGCGTGATCTTGCCGTAGAACTCTTCGGTGAACGCTTTGAGGTCGATGTTGGCGGCGTCAATGTAACGGTAAATGTCGAAGAAGGCTTCGCGTGTGATGTAGCCGTTGGACACCATTACCGTATTCAGACCGGCGTCGTGCGCCTCACGCGCGATGTCAACGACGTACTCGCCCCAGATGGTCGGCTCGTTGTAGGTGAAGGCAAGATGCGGGGCGCGATGTTCCAGCGCCACCTCCACCACGTGCTGCGGGCTGAGGCTGAGCGCGTTGACCTGGTCGGCTTTGGCCTTGGAAATGTCCCAATTCTGGCAGAAGAAGCAGCCCATGTTGCAGCCGGCGGTACCCATGGAAAGGATTTTGGTTCCGGGAAAGAAATGGTTCAGCGGCTTCTTCTCGATCGGGTCCATCGCGATCGCAGCGGGGCGTCCGTAGCCGAGTTGTAGCAGGCGCCCGCCTTCATTCTTGCGGATAAAGCAGAAACCGTTCTGACCATCCCCAATATGGCAGTGGCGCGGGCACAGATAGCAGTGGAGGCGTCCGTCGGCCATCGGTTCCCACCAGCGCGCCTCGTGAATCTGCGGTTGTAGCACCGTTAACTGCATGGTAACTGCTTGTCTCTATTTTAGCTCCTTACGGGGGTGTGGAAGCGGGAATCGGAGAGGGCTGGTAACTTTTCGTCACTCCGAAGTTTCCAGGAGACATGGTATGATTCCCAACTTGCAGGAGTGCAGTCGGTAGCAGTTGCCGCGGCCCGGCAATCACCTCCAAGGGGCGATCAACAGAGCGTGCCAAGCGAAAAACAGGTCAAGTGGTCGCAACTCCGGGTTGGACTCACCGTGCTCTTCGCGCTGCTTACCCTGGCGGTCCTCATCTTTGTCATGACCGGAACCACCGGTCTGTTCACCAAGAAAATCATGATTCGCGCCTATGTGGACAACGCGGGAGGTCTCCGCGTGGGCGCTCCGGTTCGCCTCGACGGAGTGGACATCGGAAACGTTGTCCGGATTCGCGTGGTCTCCGATCCCAAGCGCGCACTGGCGCCAGTAGAAGTGTTCATGAAGATCACCACCAGGTACGAAGACACCATGAACAAAGGCTGCCAGGTCCTGCTGACCACGGCTGGGGTACTGGGTGAAGTTTTCGTGGACGTGGATTGCCGCGAGGCCAAAGGCAGTCCGCTGCACGGCGGCGATGAGCTGCCCACCAAGGAAGTACCCCAGTTACAGGACGTAGTGCGCGCCAGCCAGGGCACGCTGCAAAATGTCGACACCCTGGTGAAGCGGATGGATAACATCCTCTCCTACGTCCAGAGCGGACAGGGATCCATCGGCAAAGTGATTTACGATCCTTCCCTCTTCAACCGCGCCAACGACATGTTGACTCAGTTGCAGGAGGTAGTGGGGCAAATCAATTCGCCGAATGGCACCATCGGAAAACTGATCAATAGCAACGAGCTCTACAACAAAGCCGACGCCGCCATCGATAATGTGAATAAGATTATCGACGAAGTCAACAGCGGCAAGGGCACCATCGGTAAGTTCTTGAAGGATCCGACGCTCTACGACAACGCTAACAAGGCCACCGCGCAGGCCAATCAATTGATCACGGAAATCAATGCCGGCAAAGGCACCCTCGGCAGGCTTGCCAAAGACGAGGCACTGGCCAACAAGATCGACAGCACCATCACCCGCCTGAATAGCCTCGCCGAGAAGCTGGACGAAGGCAAAGGCACTGCGGGCAAATTCATCAACGATCCTTCGCTCTACAACAATGCGGATCAATTGCTGGTAGAGACGCGTAACCTGATTATCGCCGTTCGCAAAGACCCCAAGAAGTACCTGACGATCCACCTGAAGCTGTTCTGAACAGCCGGCATTTTCACCCTCTCCCTGCCCCGAATTTCCCACCCCAAGCGGCTTGTAGTAGTGTTTCCCTGTGGAAACTTTGCCGTTTCCCCTCTCCGCAGGACGCACGCAGTCCTACCGTTTGGCACGACACTCCGTCATGAGTTTGCGGCGGAGCGACATCTCCTTCATGTGAGGCAACAAATGCGGATTCGCATCCTTCTTACCGTCTTGATGTTCTTTGCCGCCCTTCTGTCCGTAGCGCAAACCGCGCCCTCCAGCTCTTCGTCTGCCGAGTTCCCCAAGCAACTCCCCAGCTTCGACCTGACCGCCCTGGACAAGACCGCCGATCCTTGCGTGGACTTCTATCAGTACTCCTGCGGAAACTGGATGAAGAACAATCCCATTCCGCCCGACCAGTCGCGCTGGGGCCGTTTCAACGAATTAGGCGACAACAATCTTTACATCCTCCGCGACATCCTGGACAAGGCCTCTGCCCCTGGTCAGCACAACGCCCTTGAGCAGAAGGTCGGCGACTATTACGCCTCTTGCATGGACGAGGCCACGATCGACAAGAAAGGTTCTGCGCCGCTCGAACCGGAGATGCAGCGCATCGCGGCCATCAAGTCAAAGCAGGAAGTCATTCCCGAGGTTGCGAACATGCATCGCAACGGCATTCCGGCGCTGTTTGCCTTCTACTCCATGCCGGACATGCACGATTCCAGCCTGACCATCGCCAACCTCGACCAGGGCGGCCTCACGCTGCCGGACCGCGATTACTACCTCAAGGACGATGCCAAGTCGGTGGAGACCCGCCAGAAATACGTGGAGCACGTGCAGAAGATGTTCGAACTGGCCGGCGACAAGCCTGATGCCGCCGCGGCGGAAGCCAAGACAGTTCTCACGGTCGAAACCGGGCTGGCCAAGGCTTCCATGGACCGCACCGAGCGGCGCGATCCCAAGAAGCGCGACCATATGATGCAAGTGACCGAGATCGCCGCCGCCGCTCCCAACTTCGAGTTGACGCAATATTTTACTGACAACAGCTCCCCGAAATTCACCAGCTTGAATGTGGGCAATCCCGATTTCTTCAAAGAGGTGAATGAACAGCTCAGCACTACGCCGCTTGACGACTGGAAGACCTATCTGCGCTGGCGGACACTCAACACCTACGCTCCAACGCTATCGAAGCCGTTCGTGGACGAAGATTTCGACTTCAGCCGCAAGTACATGGCCGGGCAGAAGGAGATTGAGCCACGCTGGAAGCGCTGCGTGCGCTCCACCGACCACAATCTCGGCATGGCGCTGGGTGAGCTCTACGTGGACAAGGTCTTCGGGCCGGACAACAAGGCCCGCACCCTCAAGATGGTGCAAGCCATTGAACAGTCGATGCACACCGACATCGGACAATTGACCTGGATGTCGGACACAACCAAGCAGCAGGCCTACGAGAAGCTCCAGGCCATCGTCAACAACATCGGATACCCCGATAAATGGCGCGACTACAGCAGCGTGGTGGTGGCCCGCGATGACTACGCCGGCAACGTCACTCGTGCCGCGTCCTTCGAGGTGAAGCGTCAGTACAACAAGATCCAGAAACCCACCGACCGCAAGGACTGGTCGATGACGCCGCCCACTGTGAACGCCTACTATCGTCCGCCCATGAACGACATCAATTTCCCCGCCGGCATCCTGCAACCGCCCTTCTACGGCAGCAATATGGACGATGCCGTCAACTACGGAGCCATCGGCGTCGTGATCGGACACGAATTGACCCATGGTTTCGACGATCAGGGACGCAAGTACGATGCGGAAGGAAATCTGAAAGACTGGTGGACCCCGGCCGATGCCAAGGCCTTCGAGGAGCGTGCCGATTGCACCGCGAATGAGTACTCCAGCTTCGTCGCCGTAAAAGACGACAAGGGCGAAGTACACCTGAACGGCCGGCTCACGCTGGGCGAGAACACCGCCGACAATGGTGGCCTGAAACTGGCCTACATGGCGCTGATGAACATCATCGGCAATACCCAGGTGAAGCCCATCGACGGCTTTACGCCGGAGCAGCGCTTCTTCATCGCGTACGGACAAATCTGGTGCCAGAACGTGACCGATCAGCAGGCCAGACTGCTGGCGATCACCGACCCGCACTCGCCGGGACGCTGGCGCGTTAATGGCGCGGTGCAGAACTCGGCTGGATTCCAGGAGGCATTTGGCTGCAAAGCCGGCCAACCCATGGTCCGCGAACCGGCCTGCCGGGTCTGGTAGAAGGCCAACTCACCGCAGAGGCGCGGAGACACAGAGCAAGAATTGAGGAGCGCCGGATTACAAGGTCTCGAACCTGGTTCCCTACTCCGTGCTCTCCGCGTCCTCGTGGTAAGAGATTCTTCTCTGTGCCTCTGTGGTCATTGCGCAACGCATCTTCTTTGCCAATATCCACTGACCACTGACCCCTGTCCGCTGGGTTTATAGTGTTAAGAGTTGCCGGTGAATTCTTTTCGCTCTCATCCTCTTCGAATTGCGCTGTTGCTGGCCGCGTTTGCTGCCCTGGTGCTCGCCCCAGCCTGCAAACGGTCCGCGCTGGTTCAGCATCAGTACATGTACGTTTCCGCACCAGAAACCAGTCTGCGCGACCGCGTCGCCACCATGTACAACAAGATCGGTACGGTGCATAACGGCGACCGTGTGGAGGTACTGGAGAAACAGCGGCGGTTCCTGCGGGTGCGCACCGATAGCGGCCAGGAAGGCTGGATCGAGGAACGTAGCCTGGTGCCGCAGGATGTTTACGACGCCTTCCAGAAACTGCAACAGGACAGCGCCAGCCAGCCCGTTCAGGCTCACGGAACCACGCGCGCCGAATTGAACATGCACGAAATACCTTCCCGCGAAGGCGAACACCTGTACCAGCTCAAAGACGGCGAGAAGGTTGACATCCTGAGGCGGGCGACCGCCCCCAAGAACGCGCCCAAAGCCCCGGCTTCCAATCCGACTCCAGGCGGGAAAAACGCCGCAACACCAGCGAAGCAGCCGGCCGCTCAGCAGGGCAGCACGTCCAATCAATCCTCGCCCTCAGTCGGCGGCAGCACCCGGCGAAGGGCACTCGGCTGCGAAAGCCCAGCAACGGTCGGCCAGCACTGAGGCCGCCGGGAAAGCAAACGAAGCCGAGCCTCCCAAGCCGATCATGGAAGATTGGTATCTGGTGCGCAACTCTTCAGGCCGCGTGGGTTGGGTGCTACTGCGCATGGTGGACCTCGATATCCCTCTCGACATCGCTCAGTACGCCGAGGGCCAGCGCATCATGGGCTACTTTGTTCTGAACACCGTGCCTGACGGCGACAAGCAGGTACCACAGTATCTGGTGCTCCTCAACGAGCCCAAAGACGGCCTGCCGTGGGACTTCAACCAGATCCGCGTTTTTACCTGGGGCCGGGTCCGCCATCGCTACGAGACGGCCTATCGTGAGCGCAACCTGGAAGGCTATTTTCCGGTCACGACCGGCCACGCCGTATTCGGGAAGGAAGGCGACCTGCCGACCTTCACCATTCATAAAGAGACCGAAGACGGCCAGATGGTGGACATTACGTACAAGCTGAACGGGCCCATCGTTCGCAGGGTGCTCACACCGGAAGAAGAGGCAGCGGAGAAATCCCGGCACGCAGCCGCTCAGACCGCCCGCCGCGCCCAGAAGCCAGTGCCGGCACACGCCCACAAGAAACACAAATAGCTAGCGGCTGTAGAACTCCGCAATCGCTCCCACGACGCGCCGCTGCTCATCCTCGCGCAGCTCGGGGAAAATCGGCAGGGCCAGCACTTCTTGGGCGGCACGCTCCGCTTCCGGCAGGTCGCCCGGCTTGTACCCCAGATAAGCGAAGCATTCCTGAAGATGCAGCGGAATCGGGTAGTAGATTTCGGCGCCGATTCCTTGCTGAGTCAGAAAATCTCGCAGCTCGTTACGCCGCCAGGCGCGAACCACGTACTGGTGATAAATGTGATAAGCCTCGGGATGGGTGGCGAGTAGAGCGATGGGAGCTTGAGGAGTCACCGTCTGGGCATCCGCATTGACCAGCCCGGCATTCGCCAGCAGACCGTGATAACGGCAGGCCAGCACGCGGCGCTGCTGGTTCCAGTCGTCAATATGCTTAAGCTTGACGCGCAACACCGCCGCCTGCATGGCGTCAAGACGGCTGTTCCAGCCAATCTCTTCGTGGTGATAGCGCTGTCGGCTGCCGTGGTTGCGCAGGCGTCGAACATGCTCCGCCAGCGCTTCGTCGTTGGTCGTCACGCAGCCGCCATCGCCATAGGCGCTCAGGTTTTTCGTGGGATAGAAGCTGAATCCGGCTGCCTTGCCCAGCGCGCCAGCTTTCTTGTCGCGCCACTTCGCACCAAAGGCCTGGGCAGCATCCTCCACGATGTCAAGCTCATGCTCCTGCGCGATCCGGCCGAACTCGTCCATGTTGGCGCACTGCCCGTACAGATGGACCGGCATGATGGCGCAAACTTTGTGGGAACGCGCACGCTTCAGGGCACTTTCAACCGCCTCGGGAGCAAGATTCAGGGTTGCGGGATCGATATCGGAAAGTATCGGAATCGCTCCGCAGCGCACGATCGAACTCACGGAAGCGAAGAAGCTGAATGGGGTGGTGATAACGCCGGCTTCAGGGCCAACCCCTGAAGCCAGCAGGGCCAGCCACAAGGCGTCTGTGCCCGAGGCACAGCCCACGCTGGCATTGAACCCCAGATAGTCGGCCGACTCGCGCTCAAAGCCGTCCAGTTCTGATCCGCCGATGAAGTGCTGCGTCGTCAGCACCCGTTCGAGAGCCGCCTTAACCTCGTCCGCAATACTCGCGTATTGACGCGCGAGATCGAGCATTGGCACAGCTACCTGCTGGACTGCGGCCGGCTTCGAGAAGGGCGATGCCATAACGAAAGGTTGATTCTAGCAGCGCAAGGACGCTATTTTGTGGCGATTTGTCGTTTCATTCCATGGGATCGCGCGTTAGCGTGTAATGTAAACTGTTTTTTCAAACAGCGATGTCGGAACATAAAATCTCGGTCGGAATTCTTGGCGCTACCGGCGTTGTCGGCCAGCGCTTCATTCAGATGCTGGAAGCCCATCCCTGGTTCGAAGTAGCGTGGCTGGCCGCCTCCGACCGCTCCGCCGGGCAATCCTACGGAGATGCCGTGCGCTGGCGGTTAAAGACGCCCATTCCCGAGCGTGTTCGCAAAATGCCGGTCTCAAACGCCTCGCCGGAAGGCGCGCCTCGCGTGATCTTCGCCGCTCTGGACGCCGGCATCGCCCGTGAACTGGAGCCGCAGTTTGCCGCGGCTGGCTGTGCCGTGGTCAGCAACTCCAGCGCTTTTCGCATGCAGCAAGATGTCCCGCTCATCATTCCCGAGGTGAATGCCGATCATCTCCCTCTCATAGAGAAGCAGAACTGGCGCAAACAGTCAGGCGGCTACATCGTCACCAATCCCAATTGCTCAGCCATCGGATTAGTGGTGGCGCTGGCACCGTTGCATCAGAAGTTCGGCATCGAGTCGGTCTTCGTTACCACCATGCAGGCAGTCAGCGGCGCGGGATATCCCGGAGTCGCCTCGCTCGACATTCTGGGCAATGTGATCCCCTACATCGCCAAAGAGGAAGAAAAGATGGAAGAGGAGACCCGCAAGCTCCTCGGCCACTTGCAAGGCGATCATGTAGAGCCCGCTGGCTTCAGCATGACGGCGCATTGCAATCGGGTTGCGGTCGAAGACGGCCACACCGAGTCGGTTTCGGTGAAGCTGCGTCAGAAGGCCGGCGCGGACGAAATCGTGGCGGCATTCAACGATTTCCGGTCCACCCCGCAGGAGCTGCATCTGCCCCTGGCGCCGGCGCGACCGGTCGTCTATGACGACGCGCCCGACCGTCCTCAGCCCCGCTTCGACGTGGACCGCGGCAACGGCATGACCGTGACGGTCGGACGGCTGCGTCCCTGCGGCGTTCTGGACTACAAGTTCACCGTGCTATCGCACAACACCATTCGCGGAGCAGCGGGCGCAGCGTTGCTGAACGCCGAACTTCTCAAGGTGCAAGGCTACCTGCCGTGACCCGCGACCTGCCCCATCTCGACGTGGTGGTCCTCCACGCCAACGACCACAAAATCGGCGCTCGTTGCAGCCACCGGGAGCTGCCGTGATCGTGATGAAGTTTGGTGGCACCTCGGTGGAGGACGCCACCGCCATTGACCGCGTCGCCAGCATCGTAAAGAGACGACTGCCCGAGCATCCGTTCGTAGTGGTCAGCGCAATGGCAAAGGTGACCGATCAGCTACTCGCCATGGCCGCCGCGGCGGGACGAGGCGAGCGCGAGCAGGCGCTCGATATCTGCCGCATTCTTCGCGAGCGCCATTACAACACGGCTGGCGAACTGCTGGGCACGGGCCTGCACACCGACCTGCACGCCGAACTGGGGGCCGAGTTCGACTCGCTGGAGGAATTGCTTCGCGGTATTTCCGCGGTGGGAGAGCTGACGCCGCGCACTTCCGACTACGTTGTCTCCTTTGGGGAGCGGCTGTCCAGCATGATCGCTACCCCTGCTTTTCTGGCGCGCGATATTCCGGCGACGTTAGTGGATGCGCGCCAGGTCATCATTACCGACGCGCAGCACAGCCGCGCCGTGCCTCAAGTAAGAGAGATCAACGATCGTTTGCAGGACCGGGTGAAGCCGCTGATGGAGCAGGGCCGGGTGCCGATTATGGGAGGCTTCCTGGGCGCGACCCGCGAAGGTGTTCAAACCACCATAGGCCGCGGCGGCTCCGACTTTTCGGCCGCGCTGGTGGGCGCAGGTCTCAACGCCGAGCGCATCGAGATCTGGACCGACGTGGACGGCATGAAGACGACCGACCCACGCATCTGTGCGGACGCCCGGCGTATCAAGGTGATCAGTTTCGAAGAGGCCGCCGAACTTGCCTACTTCGGCGCCAAGGTCTTGCATCCCGCAACAGTCTTGCCGGCGGTTGAGAAGAACATTCCCGTGCTGGTGCTGAATTCGCGCAATCCGGAGAACCAGGGCACACGCATCCTGTCGCGCACGCCGCACTCGCGCTCGCTATTTAAGGCCATTGCCGCCAAGAATCGCATCACTATCATCGAGATCGTGGCCGCGCGAATGCTGATGGCGCATGGTTTTCTGGCCAAGGTGTTCGACATCTTTGCCCGCCATCGCTGCGCGGTGGACGTCGTTTCCACTTCCGAAGTCAGCATCTCGCTGACTGTCGATTCCAACGAGGCCATCCCGCAGATCGCGGCTGACCTGGAGGAACTGGCCTTCGTGAAGTATTCGGGGCGCAAGGCGATTGTCTGCCTGGTGGGGGAAAACATCCGGGAAACCGCCGGGGTCGCAGCCCAGGTCTTCGACGCCATTCGCGACATTAACGTGCGCATGATCTCGCAGGGGGCTTCGGAGATCAACCTTACGTTCGTGATTGACGAAGCCGATGTGCCGGAAGCGGTTCGCCGGTTGCACGCCAAGTTCTTCGCGGAAGTCGATCCCGAGGTGTTCGATTGAATCTACGCTCATTGAATCTGGTTGTGCTGGGGCCAGGCAAGACCGGGTCGCTGGTCGCCGAGGTAGCTGAGGAACGCGGCCATAGAGTGCGACGTATTGACGCTGACGTGAACGAGAATGCGGCATGGCTTACCGCACAGCATTTGCAAGACGTTGATGTGGTCATCGACTTCACCACGCCGGACGCCGTGCTGGCCAACATCGAAGCCTGCCTGCGCGCGAAAAAGGCGATGGTGGTCGGCACTACGGGCTGGTATGGCGAGATGGAGCGGGTCCGCAGCGCTGTCGAGACAGCCGCCACCGGTTTCGTCTTGGGCGCAAATTTTTCATATGGGGTGAATCTATTCCTTCAGATCGCGCGGGCGGCCGCGCCGGCTTTGGCGCACGGCTACAGCGGACATATCACCGAGTGCCATCACATTCACAAGAAAGACGCACCGTCTGGTACCGCCATCGCCGTCCAGCGAGTGTTGCAGCAGGCTTCGGGTGTTCAAGTCGGCATCACCTCCCAGCGTGAAGGCGAAGTGACCGGTACGCACACGCTGGAGATCGATTCGGCAGGAGATCGCATCGTTCTAACCCACGATGCCAAATCACGCCGGACCTTTGCCGAGGGTGCGGTACTGGCGGCCGAATGGATCGTCGGCAAATCCGGCTTCTACGACTTCAAAGATATTTTTGCGCAGCTGTGAACGACGGCGTTCCTTTCGCAATACAATTTCAGTCATGAAACTGCGCGGATGCGGTACCGCTCTGGTCACTCCTTTCAAGCAAGATGGCAGCATCGACGAACCGGCTTTGCGCGGCCTGGTGCGCTGGCAGGTCGAGTCGGGAATCGATTTCCTGGTGCCGTGCGGCACCACCGGTGAGACGCCGACGCTGTCGCACGATGAGTGGCTGCGGGTAGTTGACTTGACGATCGAGACCGCTGACGGCCGGGTCCCGATCATGGCAGGCGCCACCTCGAACAACACGCGCGAGGCCGTCGCCAAGGCGGGGGAGATTTCGTCACGACCGGGCGTCGACTTTGTCCTGACAGCTACTCCGTACTACAACAAGCCCACTCAAGAGGGGATATATCAGCACTTCAAGGCAATCGCCGAAGCATCGGCAAAGCCGCTGGTGCTGTATAACATCGCGGGTCGCACCGGCACCAACATCGAAACTCCCACACTGCTTCGTCTGGCCGAAATTCCCAATATCATCGCGGTGAAGGAAGCTAGCGGAAACATCTCGCAGATTGCGGAAGTGTGCGCCAGCGTCCCCGAGGACTTCCTGGTCTTCTCTGGAGACGATGCAGTCACGCTGGCTGTAATCGGCCTCGGCGGTGTCGGCATTATCTCCGTGGTTTCCAACGAAATTCCGGCGGAGATGGCGCGTTTGACGCAGGCGGCGCTTGCCAACAAGTGGGATGTGGCGCGACTCCTGTTCCGCAAATACCTTCCGCTCATGCAGGCCAACTTCATGGAGTCGAACCCCGGGCCCGCCAAGGCCGTGCTGGCGATGATGGGCCGCATGGAAGAAGTGCTGCGTCTGCCTCTGGTACCGATGAAGAAAGAAAACCGCGCCAGGCTGGAGAAAATCGTGGCCGAGGTTGGGCTGTTGCAGTCGCAGCCGGCGACACGCTAGCGTCGCGATTCCCAGATCAGACCACTACGGCCTCCAGCGTTTATACTGCCCGCGATGCATGAACTCCAATCACAAGTCGAGTCTCTGTATGCGATGGGAGCGGAAGCGGCAACTGTCCCCGATGCGGGAGAAGTCTTCTCAAGATTTCGGGACGCACTGACCGCGGGGGCGATTCGCGCGGCCGAGAAGCGTGACGGCCGGTGGCAAACCAACGCATGGGTCAAGCAAGGCATTCTGCTTGGCTTCCGCATCGGCAAGTTGACCGAAAGCGGCGACCCGCACGTGCTTTCGTTTGTTGACAAAGACACCTACCCGGCTCGCCACTTCTCAACCGCTGACAATGTGCGGGTTGTTCCCGGAGGCTCGTCGGTGCGCTGCGGAGCCTATGTCGCGGCGTCGGTGGTCTGCATGCCGCCGATGTACATCAACGTCGGCGCTTATGTTGACAAAGGCACCATGGTCGATTCGCACGCCCTGGTAGGCTCCTGTGCCCAGGTCGGAAAGCGAGTGCATATCAGCGCTGCGGCGCAAATCGGAGGCGTCTTGGAGCCGATCAACGCATCACCGGTCATCATTGAAGACGATGTGCTGGTCGGTGGGAACTGCGGCGTGTACGAAGGCACACAAGTTGGCGCCCGCGCGGTGCTCGGAGCGGGCGTCATTTTGACGCGATCGACGCCTCTCTTCGACACCGTGAAGGGTGAGATCTATCGCGCAACCGCCACTCAGCCGCTGCGCGTCCCGGAGGGCGCTGTCGTCGTGCCCGGTGCGCGTAGCATTACCAAGGGCAAAGCGGCGGAATGGGGCTTGTCGCTGTATGCTCCGGTCATCGTGAAGTATCGCGACGAGCGCACTGATCGCGGCGTTGAACTGGAAGATATTCTTCGCTAGGGCCGACAGCTTAATGCATGCGTTGCTGCATGGCTAAAGCCATGCCCTTTCAAACGCCCCTGAGCGCAACATGCCCAAACACGCTAAGCGACGAGAGAACGCCGCACTTCTAATAGCTGCCATTGCCGCGTTGGCCGCTCTGCTGAGCTGGCGTTTCGCTGGCGAATCGAGTCTGTCCTTCGTTGCTCTGCGCTGGATTACGCTGGCCGCTCTGGTTGTTTATGGTTGTTTTCGACGAACGCTAACGGCATGGATCTTCATCGCCATGCTGCTGGGCGCGGAGATCGGCCACGACTTCCCCAACGTCGCGATCAATCTGCGGGTGCTGGCCCTTATCTTCCTGCGGCTAATCAAGACCATCATCGCTCCTCTGCTGTTCGCGACTCTGGTGGTGGGCATTGCCGGTCATTCCAACCTGCGACAAGTAGGCCGGCTCGGTCTGCGCTCCATCATTTACTTCGAGATCGTCACTACCATCGCCATCTTCCTTGGACTGGCAGCCATTAATTTGACCAAAGCGGGCGTCGGCGTCCAACTGCCGGCGACTGCAAACACCGAGACGATCTCGGTCAGCAAGCTCAGCGCGCAAGACACCATCCTGCACATCTTCCCGGAAAATATCGCCAAGTCGGTGGCCGACGGCGCAGTGCTGGAGGTCGTGGTCTTCAGCCTGATCTTTGCCGCCGCCCTGGCCATGATCAGCAAGGAGAAACGCCGCCCCATGCTGGTCTTCTGCGAGAGCCTGGCGGAGACGATGTTCAAGTTCACCAACATCGTCATGTACATGGCGCCGGTTGGGGTGGGCGCAGCCGTGGCCTACACTGTGGGACATACCGGACTCGGCATACTGGGCAGCCTGTTGAAACTTCTGCTCACGCTATACGCCGCGCTCATCGTTTTCGTGCTGGGCGTTTTGCTTCCCATTGCCCTGATGTTCGGGGTCCCGGTGCGCCGATTTATCAAGGCTGCAATCGAGCCGGTCACCATTGCATTCGCCACCTCAAGCTCCGAAGCTGCCTTGCCACGCGCCATGGAGGCGATGGAGGCCATCGGCGTTCCGCGACAGATTGTGGCATTCGTCATCCCCACCGGCTACAGCTTCAATCTCGATGGCAGCTCGCTCTATCTCAGCGTGGCGGCGATTTTCGTGGCCCAGGTCTCAGGCATCCATCTTTCACTCGGCCAGCAGCTAATAATTGTCCTGACCCTTATGCTCACCAGCAAAGGTGTGGCAGGAGTTTCCCGGGCGGCGCTGGTCGTGCTGCTGGCCACAGCGGCGTCGGTCGGGCTTCCCACGGAGGCGGTGTTCCTTCTCCTGGGAGTCGACCAGCTGCTCGATATGGGACGCACCGCGGTGAATGTGCTCGGCAACTGCCTGGCGACCGTGGTGATGGCGAAGTGGGAGGGCCAATTCGGCCTGGAGACGCCTTCCCCAGCGGTCCGGGAAGCCGTCACGCAATAGGACGCTACGATGCCTGCACTGTGTTCGTCGCCCGATTGGCCTGCTGTTGCCTAGCATCCAGGTGCTTATGGCGAAAGTGTCCGATCGCCCGTTCGCCCCAGATTTTCACGAAATAATAGTTCAGCCCAGCGCCAATCACGGAGCTGACTACCGGAATCAGGCGCGCGGTCCACTTCTCCACGATCTCGCCGCTGGCCTGCACCGCAATCCGCTGGATGACACGCGGCACAAACTTCGACACCAACTGCTTCTCCAGCACTTCGCGGCTGATGTCCACTCCGGCTGCGCTGGCGGCCGCAATCCAGAGCTCGGCTTCCTCTTCCTCGGTGTTGTAGGGGAAGCCGTAGATAAGGCTAAGTTTCTGGAGCATTCGCAAGGTGATGGCGGAAAGGATGCCGAGATCGGGCAGCATGGTGAAGATGCCGCCCAGGCCAAGACCGGCGCCCTCCGCGCCGGCGATCCGCATGCTGGCGCGAATGGTCTGCTCCGCGATGCGATCTAGTATCTCGGGATCGACCGAGTACACGCCCTCGTAGGTGAGCGCAGGAAGGTCATATGCCATCCGCAAATGTTCGAGATATTTGTCAGGATCGACTTTGATGGTCTGATAAGCCCTCATGAACGCGCGCCGGATCGCGCCTTCCAGGAGCCGCCGCGTCAATCCCTTGTTCTGTCCGTGTGCCATTGTTGCCTCCAGTATAGGCCCGGCAAGCCCTCCAGAAGCATTGGCGCCCACAGCCTCGCGCGCCGTCGCTGTGCTAGCATCGAAACTTAAAGATGCCCACAGGAAAACTCCATGTTGTACCCCTCGGGGGACTCGGCGAATTTGGCATGAATTGCATGGCCATTCGCTGGGGGGATGACATCATCGTCATCGACGCTGGGCTCATGTTCCCCGAAGCCGAGTTGCTCGGCGTGGACATCGTTGTCCCCGACATCACCTACCTGGTCGAAAATCGGCAGCGCGTGCGTGCCATCGTGCTGACCCATGGACACGAGGACCACATCGGCGCCCTTCCCTGGTTTCTGTCTGAGCTGAGCGTTCCGGTCTATGGCACTGAATTCACCCTGGCCTACGTGGAAGGCAAACTGGAAGAGCATGGCCAACTCGATGACGCCGTGCTCAATGAAATCACGCCGGGCGAGCGTTTCAAGATTGGTCCCTTTACCATCAACCCCATTCAGGTCACGCACAGCCTGGTGGATTGCGTGGCGCTGGCCATCCATACGCCAATTGGCATCCTGATCCATACCGGCGACTTCAAGGTCGATCCCACGCCCACCGACAATCGCCTCTTCGATTTGCACGCCTTTGCGGAATACGGCAAGGAAGGGGTGCTGGCCCTGTTCCAGGACTCCACCAACGTCGAGCGCAAGGGCTACACGCCGAGCGAGCGCGCCGTGCGCGCGAAATTCCAGGAGATCTTCTCCCGCGCTGAGCGGCGACTGTTCATCTCGTGCTTTTCATCGTCGATCCATCGCATCAAGCTGGCCATCGACATGGCTTTCGAAAACGGCCGCAAAGTTTCGCTGGTCGGGCGCTCCATGATGGAGTCAACGGAGATTGCGCAAGATCTCGGATATGTCGACGTGCCCGAGGGTTTGCTGATCCACCCGGCGCAGATCCGCGATTTTCCGCCGGAGAAGATTTGCGTCCTCATCAGCGGTACTCAGGGAGAACCCATGTCGGCTCTCTCCCGCGCCGCGGTCGACAACCACAAGCACGCGCGCATCCAGCCCGGCGACACGGTCGTGCTCTCGTCGCGCATCATTCCGGGCAACGAAAAGGCCATCTATCGCGTGGTGGACCACCTCTTCCGGCGCGAGGCGCACGTCATTTACGACGATGGCTCCTCGCCGCCGGTGCACGTCAGCGGACACGCCAGTCAGGAAGAGCTGAAGCTCATTATTAACCTGGTCAAGCCGCAGTACTTCATCCCCATCCATGGCGAATACCGGCAGTTGAAGCTGCATGCGGAGCTGGCGGGCGCGATGCACGGATCCGTCGGCAAAGTGATGATGATTGAGAGTGGCGACATATTGGAGTTCGATGAGTTGGGCGCGCGCAAGACCGGACGCATTGCCGTCGGCCGCGTCTGCATCGATTCCAACTCCATGGGCGACGTGGTCGAGGACCTGGTCATTCGTGACCGTCGTCACCTGAGCGAGGACGGCATCGTGCTGCCGATCATCGCCATCAACAAATTGACCGGAAAGGTCGAGAGTCTGCCCGAAATCGTGATGCGCGGGTTCGCTCCCAGCTCGGGCGAAGATGGTTTCCTCCACCAGGCCCGCCAGACGGTGATGAGTACCCTCGAATCCTCCAGCGACGAAGAGAAGGGCGACTATGGCATGATCAAGGAAAAAATCCGCCAGGACCTGAAGCGCTTCATCGTGAAGAACACCTCCCGCCGGCCGTTGATTATGCCGGTGATCCTCGAGATCTGATAAGCAGTTCCTGCCGCTGGCCCATGACCACCGTTCCATGGCAAGGTCGCAATGCATTCCAACAACCGCGCTGGCTCGTGTGGGGGCCGGCGTTGTTGCTGCTGTTTGCTCTGACCCTGTACCCGGTGGCACGAGATTACCTGCGCGCGGCTTCTCTCCTCGGGCGCATCGCCGACCCCCACGCCACGGGATGGGTCGCCAACTATGACGTGCATCCGGTTGATGTGCACGATACCAGCTTCGAGTTCAAGGGCGCGGCGGTTCCCGCTCGCATTTATCTGCCCCACGGTGTCGGGCTCGCGCCCGGCATCGTCGTCGTCCACGGCATGCATGAGCTGGGAATGAACGAGCCTCGGCTGGTGAATTTTGCGCGGGCGTTGGCAGCCAGCGGCTTCTTTGTCATGACGCCCGAAGTGCCGGGCATTGCCGACTATCGAGTGCAACGCGAATCGGCCGACCTCATTGGCACTGCGGTGCAGAGCTTTGCCCGCGAACTGGGAGTGCCGAAGGTCGGCATGCTGGCGTTCAGCTTCTCCGGAGGGCTGGCGCTGGTGGCGGCCAGCGATCCGCGATATTCGTCGTCTATCGCCTGGATCGCTACTGTTGGAGCGCATTACGACCTGGCACACGTCCTGCGCTTCTTTGCGACCGGCGACGCCGTTCGCCCGGATGGATCGGTCGAGCACCTCCGGCCTCATGAATACGGACCGCTGATCGTGGTTTATGACGAGCCGCAGGATTTTTTTGCTCCGCAGGATGTAGCTGCGGCACGCGAAGCGATGCGTATTTTGCTCTCTGGCAACAGCCAAGACTCAGAGAAAGTAGCAAAGACCCTGTCGCCCGCCGGCCAGGAAACCATGCAGCTCATCTATCACAAGCAGCGTGAGCATTTCGCTGCCGCCCTGCTCGCCGAAGTGGACAAACGGTCGGCACAGCTCAGTGCGGCTTCTCCGGCGGGTCATCTCAAGTCTCTGAACATGCCGGTTCTGCTTTTGCATGGCTC
Organism: uncultured Acidobacteriaceae bacterium; assembly: GCA_963791975.1. GTDB lineage: Bacteria > Acidobacteriota > Terriglobia > Terriglobales > Acidobacteriaceae > Bog-257. Next base: position 1,852,161 of record CAWBUJ010000003.1, read on the forward strand.
TGACGATACGGTCATCCCGCCGACGGAGCTTCTCTGGCTGGAACGCGAGGTTCCCAAGAACGAACTACTCGATGCTCTGATCAGTCCCGCAATCACCCATGTGGAAGTGGGAAGCAAGGTGACCTTGCGGGAACGGCTGGCGCTTGTACACTGGATGGCATTGATTATCCACGCGACTCGGGCGACGGAAACCAAGGGCAGCTTCACCTGCCTGCTGACGCCTGGCTCGCTCTCACCGCCGGAACCGCGGGCTGACCGAACATGGTGACACTCGAACAGATCAAGTTGGCGCAACGGCGACTGCGCGGCGTCGCGGCCCGTACACCGCTCGTCCCTTATTTTGCGCCGGCAACCGAAGATGGTTCCGCCCAAGGCGAACGAGGCCAGCTCTGGCTCAAACCGGAAAGCTTGCAGCCCGTTGGCTCGTTTAAGCTGCGTGGCGCCTACAACAAGATCGCATCCTTTACAGAACAAGAACGGCAGCACGGGGTTATTTCTTATTCCAGCGGGAACCACGCACAGGGTGTCGCCTACGCGGCGCGCGCGCTGGGGGTTAAATCGGTAATCGTGATGCCGCGCAATGCGCCGAAAATCAAGGTCGAAAGCACCGCCGCGCTGGGAGCCGAGATTGTCACCGTCGGACCTGCGAGTTCTGAGCGTCTCAAAAAGGCTGAAGAGCTGGCCCGCGAGCATGGCTACGCGATCGTGCCTCCGTACAACGATGAGCAGATCATTGCCGGCCAGGGCACGGTTGGGCTGGAAATCCTGAAAGACTGTCCCGACGTAGATCTGGTACTCGTGCCCACGGGCGGTGGCGGCTTGATCAGCGGCATTTCGGCGGCCATCAAACTCAGCGGATCGAAGGCGAAGGTCGTCGGTGTTGAGCCGGAGTTGGCGAACGATGCGCAGCAGAGCTTCCGCAGAGGAGAAATCGTCGAGCTCCCGGCTGAGCGCGTCTCCAGCACGCTGGCCGATGGGCTACGCACGCAATCGGTGGGACCGATTAACCTGGAGCATATTCTCCGGTTTGTAGATGACATGATCACCGTCACAGAAGATGAGATTCGCACCGCGATGCGCACGATGATCACCAATGCCCGCATAGTCGCCGAGCCCAGCGGCGCGGTGACGTTCGCGGCCTGGCTGTTTCACGCCGATGAGCTGCCCGAGTCCACAAAGGCAGTCGTGGTGGTCAGCGGGGGAAACGTTGAGCCCCACTTGCTGTCGCAGGTATTGTCGGAAGAAACCGTATCGCAGTAAAAGCGATACAGGAACGCAATCGCGTTTGGAGGGGCGCGGCTTCAGCCACGCCGTAGATTGCTAAGATGTGTGTACGGGCTTTAGCCCTTGAGGTTGGGTCGTTGCGTTTGTTGCTCCGCTATTGCGTATTCGTCCTCGTTATCGTTCTTTCCCTTTCCGCTCTGGCCGCCGAACGCGGCATTATGTTGCGCGAGGGCATCATCTACATTACTCCCGACACATCGTCGGCCAAGCTCTCCAATATCGGCCGCGGCCGCGAGGTTGCCGTCATCGAGCGCACCCCGGGATGGGCGCACGTTGTGGGCACGGTTGATGTCACTACCACCATCGAACTCGGCGACGAGGAGACGAACGATCGCAACGTTACCGGCTGGATTGTCGATAAAGGCATAATCACCACCGCCACTCCCGACGGCGACAAGATCCTTTACGGCGAAGCCTTCGATTCCGAAATGGAGGCCAGCCGCCGCGGAGGCCGCAAGGGCGCAGCCCAGGATGCCATGCGGCTTTACGCGCGCATCGCCGAATATTTCCCCACCTCGCCGATTGCCGCGGAATCGCTTTATCGCGCCGCCGATATCCGCTGGCAGATCGAGGCTGAAGATGCGGCCACTCGTCCCTCGGCAAAGATGCGCGATCCCGCACTGCGTTACCAGATCGATGAGCAGCACATGAAGAAGGTGATCAAGAAGTATCCCGGCACCAAATGGGCCGACCTGGCTGCCTACCGTCTGATCGATAACAAGCTCTGCGGCGACTGGGAAGCTGCGGCGAAGTGCCCGGAGATGGAGGCCCAGCTTTATATGAAGTACGCCGAGGAGCATCCCCAATCGCCCAAAACTCCGGAAGCGCTGTACAAAGCGGCGTGGCGCTATTCGGCGCTCATTGTGATCTACCGGACTGGGAACGAGCAGAAGAAGGCGGACGAGTCCACCGCGCGCTCGCTGAGCGTGGCCAGGAAACTCATTGCGCAATACTCCAGCGATACCGATTGGTCCGACCGCGCCCAGCGTCTGGTATACATGGTTCAGAACAACATGCCCACATGGGGGCCAGGTATCGAGTAGTTGCAGCGATTCATGGTGGAAGCGCCGGGCTTGAGAGTGTGTGTGAGAACTTGACGGTAGAATGTGCGCCAGGAGAAAAAGGCCAACGTACCGCAGATCCAGCCCCTCAGGGGCGACTCAGTTAGCCCAGCGCGCAAGCGCTGGGTAAAGCGGGAAATTGATCCGAGCCCCGTAGCGGCACAGGTCCTCACACAGACTCTTTAGCCCGGCGAAATGCAGGCGCGTCGTCACAATCGCTTCAGCCACGGGAGACGCAGCAACGGTCCCCGGGGCTGGAAGCCGTGCCCTTCCACCCAACCTTGCTGACATTTTTTTCGAGCGCCATTGGAGCTTGGTCGCGGAGGCGATTTGAACGATTACCTGCTGTCTGTCCTGCTTGGTGTCATTGAAGGTCTCACCGAATTTCTTCCCGTCAGCTCCACGGCGCACTTGCGCATCGCGGAGTCTTTTCTTGGCGTGGACCTGGCCAACGGCTACTGGAAGATGTTTTCCATCGTCATCCAGTTGGGCGCAATTCTCTGCCTGCCGCTCTATTTCTGGAACCGCATCGTCGAATTCGTTCACGATTTTCCTCACGGAAAGAACGGCGACCGGACAGTCATGGACCATCCCCTTACCTTGACGCTGATCGCCTTCGTCGTGACCGCAATTCCTGCCTTCCTGCTGACCAAGATCATCGGCAAGCACCTGGAAAGCATCACCCTGATGGCCTGGGCGCTGATTATCGGCGGCATCGTGATGTGGGTCGTGGACACAGTTTACGAGCGCTCGCAACATAAGGCCTTCGCGCGCGGCAAGCTCACGGAAGACATGGAACAGATGTCGGTCGCGCAGGCCATCTGGATCGGCTTTTGCCAGATATTCTCGGCAGTCTTTCCCGGGACCTCGCGCTCCATGTCCACCATCACTGCGGGGGAGTTGGCCGGAATGAGCCGTCCGGCGGCGCTGGAGTTCTCCTTCTTTCTTTCCATCCCGACGATGGTGGTCGCGACGTGCTACGACCTCTTCAAATCCTTGCGCCCGCATCATGGCGAGCCGAGTGCCATCGGCTCCATGCCCAGCGACGCTCATTCCTGGGTGGTGCTGCTGATTGGTTTCGTCGTGTCGTTTATCGTCGCCTACGGCGTGGTGGCGTGGTTCATGAACTGGGTCCGCACCCGGGGGTTCACCGTGTTCGCCATCTACCGTATCCTGCTGGGAGGCTTCGTGCTTTGGTGGGTAGCGCGGCTCAGTTGAGCCCAAGGGGGAGAGACTAGATCGGCAACACCCGCCTTCCCAATTTTCGCCGCGCTCCCCCGGCTTTTTGGGATAATCATTCTGGCTCTGGCGTACTTTAGCCCGCATCGGGCATTCCCCGGAATCACGCGTTTGGTGTGACTGCGCGTTGGGCGGTAGTGTCGGCCTGCGCCAAATGGAGCAGGCTACATGGGTCCCAGGCAGCGGCGTGGTTCGGCGGTGAAACCGTACGTCAACATGAACATCATCGCGCGCGCGTTTACTCCGACAGCCAACCGGCGGCTCAATGAGCTGATCGGCTTCCTGGTTTTCGTCTTCGCGGTCCTCCTTGTCCTCGCACTGGTTTCGTACTCGCCACTCGACCCTTCGCTGAACACGGCATCCAATCCCCCCGCCGGACAGCCGGCGCACAACTGGATTGGTGTCGTCGGCGCCCTGGTTAGCGATCTTGCGCTGCAAATCTTCGGCGTCGCCGTCTTTCTGATTCCGGCGTTCTTGCTCTTCTACGCGCTGCGCTGGTTTCGCTCGCGGCCCTTCGCTTCGCCTTATGCCAAAACCATAGGAGCGATCGCGCTGCTTACGTTTCTGTCCGGACTGATCGGCCTGCTGCCCTGGACCCTGCGCTGGAAGGGCACAATCCCGGCCGAAGGCCTGTGGGGACGTATCGTCGCCGACGCGCTCATCCATTACTTCAACCGGGTCGGCGCTTATCTGATTTGCCTGGCGGTCATTGCGGTCGCGCTTTATCTCTCGACGGCGTTTTCGTTCGGAGCCATTCGGATCTGGTCGCAAACCCGCTTGTCATTTGTTTATGCAGCGCTGGATCGCTTTGCCGATTGGCGCGCGGAACGTGCTCGCAAGAAGGCAGCCAAGGACCTGGAGAAGAAGCGCGCGGCCGCCGCCAATGCCAAGCCTGTGGTGACGGCGCAACTGGTGCCTCGCCGTGTGGTGGAAGAAGCGCCGCCTTCCTCGGCAGCCGAATCCTCGCCGGCGGGCGTAAGTGTTCCTTTGCCGCAAACCGGGCGTCCGGTGAAGAGCGGCATCGAGCGCACCTTCGAAGGCGAAACCGAGCCACCCGCCGAACCGCCCGCGCCGCATACTGCCGCCGCACCCGGCCCAATCCCTGCTAGCGAGGACATCGCCATGGGCGCGCGCGCCGACAGCACGCCCCGCGGCAAGACGACCATGCCGCGCCTCGCAGGCAGCTACAAATTGCCGTCCACCGCGCTGCTGCACCGCCCCGACGAGCACAGCGCCATCAACGAACTCGAGTTGAAGAACCTCGCCCAGGTGCTGGCGGAAAAGTGTGGCGAGTTCGACGTCCGTGGCCAGGTGGTGCAGATCAATCCCGGCCCGGTGGTCACCACGTTCGAGTTCAAGCCCGAAGCCGGCATCAAGTACAGCCGCATCACCAGCCTCTGTGACGACCTCTGCCTGGCGCTGCGCGCCGAGAGCATTCTCATCGAGCGCATGGCCGGCAAATCGACCGTTGGCATCCAGGTGCCGAACCACGAGCGCGAGACCATCTGGCTGCGCGAGGTGGTCGAGTCGCAGGAGTTTCTGGGCACCAAATCCAAAGTCACCCTGGCCATGGGCAAAGACATCAACGGCCGCATCGTGACCGCCGACTTGAACACCATGCCGCACCTGCTCATCGCCGGCTCCACCGGATCGGGCAAGAGCGTGGCCATCAACGCTTTCATCATGTCGATCCTGTACAAGGCCACACCGGAGGAAGTCCGGCTGATCCTTGTGGATCCCAAGCGGCTGGAGCTGGGCAACTACGAAGGCGTGCCCCACCTGCACACGCCCATCATCACCGAGCCCAAGCTGGCCTCGAACGCCCTGCGCAACGCGGTGCGCGAGATGGAGCGCCGGCTCAAGGTACTGGCCGAAAAAGGGGTGCGCAACATCGACCAGTACAATCGCCTGTTCGACAGCAGCACGCCCAGCCTGTTCGAGGAAGGCAGCGAAGCGCGGCCCCTGCCCTTCATCGTCATCATCATCGACGAGCTCGCCGACCTCATGATGCTGGACGGGCAGAACGTCGAAGCTTCCATCACCCGGCTGGCGCAGATGGCGCGCGCCGTCGGCATCCATCTCGTGCTGGCCACGCAGCGGCCTTCGGTGGACGTCATCACCGGCCTCATCAAAGCCAACTTCCCGGCGCGCATGTCGTTCCGCGTCGCCACCAAGATCGACTCGCGCACCATTCTCGACGCCAATGGCGCCGAGGCCCTGCTCGGCCGCGGCGACATGCTCTACCTGCCTAACGGCTCGGCGCGTGTCCATCGCGTGCACGCACCGTTCGTCACCGAGAAGGAAATCGCGGCGGTCGTCGAGTTCTGGCGGGCCCAAGGCGAAGCCCAGTATCAGGAGGCCTTCCTCCAGGCCCCGCGCGAAGACGACTCCGGAGGTGGGGCCAGCGGCGTGGAAGGCGCCGCCGACGATGACAACGACGAGCTCTTCCAGGACGCGGTACGCATCGTATTGGAATACGGCAAGGCCTCAACCTCGCTGCTACAGCGGCGGCTGCGCATCGGTTATGGCCGCGCCGCCCATCTCATTGACCTGATGGAACGCGACGGCATCGTGGGCGCTGCCGACGGCCCCAAGCCGCGCGAAGTTCTGAAGCGCCCCGACTGGCTCAGCGAAGTCGAAGACGCGATGCGCTAGGCATTCGTCCGCTTCCCTCTACCGCAAAAGCCGGTTTCGAGTTACGATGTGAGCAACTCTGTCACGTAAGGCGAACGTGTATTACCAGCTGCGTTCGTGGGCAGTTTTTCTCCGGGCAGGCTTTCTCGCGTGGCGCCCTGTTCCTTTCCCCCGCGGCCAGAGCATTGACCTTTTCCGATGGTGGAACTTTCCGGAGCCACGCAATTTCCGCTTCACAAGGGGACCCGATGAATTCGCCGAAGGTTGTGGTATCACTGGGAGCAATACTGATCTTCAGCGTTCTAATGACAGCTTGTGGCGGCGGTGGCTCGACCCCGAAGCCGCCCGCGGGTCCGCCCACCATCCAGACTGCCTTATTGCCGCAAGGCGCCGTCAACCAACCGTATTTCAATGGCCAAGGCGCAATTTTATCGGCGACCGGGGGAACGGGCACCTATACGTGGAGTATCACCAGCGGTATTTTGCCGCCGGGCTTGACCTTGAATGCCACCACCGCCGTGATCTCCGGCACCCCGACCACTCTGGGCAACTACGTCTTCACGGTACAGGTCACCGATCAGGCGTCCATGTCTGCGCAAAAGAACCTTAGCATCTACGTCGAAGGTGTGGTTTCGATCACGCCGATGGTATTGCCCACTGGCACTCCAAACGTTCCCTACACCCACGCTGACGGAACCCCGGTTCAATTGACGGCGACGGGAGGTCTCACCCCCTACAGCTGGTGTGTGGTTGAGAGCAGTGGAACGTGCGACAGCGGTGCTGGCGGCGCACTACCCCCCGGCCTGTCTCTGGACAGCGCCTCTGGAATTATCTCTGGTACACCTACCACTGACGGCACGCCTACAACCTTTACCGCCAGGGTGATGGACAGCGAGACGGCGCCGGGCGTTCCGGCAGTCGGCACCTCGAACTTCACTATCACCATCATGTCCATCGTCACGACATCCTTGCTGCCGGGATACCTGAACGTTCCCTACAGCACCACGGTGACGGTAGCGGGAGGAGTGCAGCCATATACCTGGAGCTTCACCAATTTGCCGCCGGGTTTGCTACCCGATCCCGCCACCTGTAGCGGTTCGAAGACTCCCATGTGCACCCTCAAGGGAACGCCCACGACGCCAGGCGTTTATCCCATGACGGTAACCGTGACGGACGGCCAGAAGTCCAATCCGGCGATGGCCGCCTCGAGCCTGACCATCAACGTGTTCCAGTCGCAGCTCACCATCACCACCACCACCTTGCCTGCCGGCATCGTGGGCATTGCCTATAACGTTACCCTGGGGGCCACCGGTGGAAACCCGCCCTACACCTGGAGCCTGGTCAGCGGCACCTTGCCGCCTGGCTTGACGCTGGATGGTGCTACGGGAGTGATCTCCGGCACGCCGACAACTGCGAACACCTACGGCTTTACCTTGCAGGTAGCGGACTCGGGCAACCCGCAACAAGCGACGACTGGGGTGTTCAGCATCCTCATCAACCCGGCCATAACCAACGCGGCCTTAAACGGCAACTACGTCTTCACCTTTAGCGGATACAACAATGGGACCCCGGTCATGATGGCAGGAAGCTTCGTGGCCGACGGGAACGGAAACCTTACCAGTGGTGTGCTTGACTACAACGACGGAACCGGCGAAACGCCAAGCAATAACCCAACTCCACAAACCATCGTTCCGGGCGCCGGCTCGGTGTATTCCATCACCCCGAATGGCGTGGGAACGATGACGATAACTACCAATCTGCCTGCGGTCTTCCAGTTCGCAGTTGCCATCAAGGGCGACGGCAACGGCAGACTGATCCAGAGCGACGCAAACAACAAGCAAGCGTATGGTTCGGGCGCCATCATGCGTAACACCTTACTCAGTCAAAACCAAACATGGCCGCTCTGCAATGCCTACGTTTCGGTGGGATTGTCAGGGTTTGACCAAACCCTGGTCACTCGCTATGCGGGCGCCGGGGCGTTCCACTTCGTACTCGCCACATGCGTCGATGTCGAGAAGGGAGTCATGGACACGGACGATGGCGGCACCTTGTCTCCAACCACCTTCACCGGCGCTTTTAATCAGCTTAATGTCAATACCGGCCGCGGCGTTGCAGGTTTCACTTTCACTCCCGGCGGGCGTCATTTCTACGCTTTCTACCTGGTATCGAGCAGCGATTACAAAACCAATAACCTGTTCCTGGTATCCACGGATGCCGTTTCCCAGCCCGCCAACCTGACGGCCTGGACGGGATTTCAGCAGGCCAGTAGCGCCCTGTTCGGCGCGAATAATTGGAACAATTTAGCTCTAACTGGCACAGGAGTGGCTCAACTGAACGCCTTGGACACCAACGGGGCTGTCGATGTCACCGCTGGCCTGTTCGCCGGGCAAGGAGTCTCTGGTCATACCTGTACCAGCGGGCAAAACGGCGATCCGCAGTTCGATCCCGCCACCTTCGGTTATGACGAAAACCAGGGTGGAACTTCAAGTCTCCAGCAGACCTCTACTGGTACCTACTGCGTTGACAAGCCCACAGGCCGGGTCACGCTGACCGCTTTCAACGCGGGCCCCTTTGCCACGCCGCCGGTCTTCTACATGGTAGGGGCGAACCGAGCATTTGTGGTGGGCGCCGATCCTGCCGTCACCTCTGGATATATGGAACTGCAGTCGGGACCCTTCAGCAATGGATCGCTAGCCGGCCCCTACGACGGCGGCACGGTTGCGCCTATCACTTCCGCAGTTACGAACGCGGCCAGTTATTTGTTCGCCGACGGCGCAGGCAGTGTCAGCGGCACCGGAAATACCAGTGGTCAAGGCGGACCGCAACAACAGAACTTCAATTACACCTACAGCGTGGACAGTACTGGCAGGGCAGTCGTGCAGCAAAACGGAAGCCCGATCGGCGTCATCTACGTGGTTTCACCACAGAAGTTTGTGATGCTGCCCACCACCACCGATCCCAGTCCCGCGCTTTCGGTCTTCAACCAGTGAGGCGGCTCGATACCCTTATGGCTATAACATCGCTGAGGCGGCAACCATGCGGGTAGTCTCCGTCAACGTGGGCAAACCGCAAACGTACGATTGGCTGGGTTCACGCGTCGAAACCGCCATCTTCAAGAGCCCGGTGGAGGGCCCGGTAGCGGTCGGAGGGGAAAACCTTGACGGTGACCAACAGGCGGACCTGAGCGTGCATGGAGGGGCAGACAAGGCCGTTTACGCTTATCCTCACGAGCACTACGCTTACTGGCAATCGCAGCTTCCCGGTTACTCGCTAAATCTGGGCAATTTCGGCGAAAATCTGACCCTGGAGGGTGCCCTCGAAGAAGACGTCCACATCGGAGATGAGCTCGAGATCGGCACCGCCCGATTCACCGTGACCCAACCGCGCAGTCCCTGCTACAAGTTGGGGGTTCGCTTCGATCGCGAAGACATGACCCGGCAGTTTTACCAGAGTCGGCGTTTCGGCTTCTATCTTCGCGTGCTCCGCGAAGGCATTCTACAGTCTGGAGCGCCGGTCGTCGCCGCGAGCCGCGATCCTGATGCGGTCAGCGTCAGGGACGTCATCAGTCTCTACACCGGAGACAGTGACGATCGAGCGCTTCTGGAGCGCGCGCTCAAGCCCAGAACTCTCCCCGAGGGCTGGCGCCAGGCGTTGCGAGAGCGGCTGGCACGGAGCCACACTCCGGACTGACCCACAGGCGTCAGCAGCAACGGATCCTCCCCGATGGGGCTCGCCAAATGTCCGGCAAGCGATTGGCTGTGGCTTAGTAGTGCCACGTTCTCGCCGCCAACAGCAACCATCTTGGTGATGGTCCTGACGTCCCAGGATGGGCAAGCGTTGGGGCACTGGGTTGCAATCTGTTGCAGTCAAGTCATCTGCTCAGCTCTATTTTTCTGCGACTTACGGTGGATACACAATTGCACCACTGCCCGTGAGGTCTCTCGGTGGTAGTGTGTAGGCCACTTCGCTGTGGTACGGGAGAGCTTGCAGGATAAGGCCGGTTTGGTCGCGACCTGGTTCTTGCGGAAAACGGTTCCTCTTCGTTGAACACCGAAAGGTGTCCGATCTCGACCTCGCGAGTCTGGACTCTCAAACACGGAGGTGGCAACTTGAACAGAAAGTCAGGATGGTTACTTTGCCTGCTGGCGGTCGCCCTCTGCACCATGCCGGCAATGGCAGATACGTTGTACAGCAACCTGGGGACCGGCAGCACTGTTTACAATTGCTGCACGGGATGGGCTATCACCGGCACCGGTAGCATTGGCACCAGCTTCACCACCGCCAATGAATTCCAAGTCACAACCAGCGGCAGTGTCGGCCAGATTGACTTCGCCGTTGGATATGTGGCCGGTTTCGGAAATTCGTTCTATCTGAACATCGACGCCGATAACGGCGGCCAGCCGGGTTCCGTGCTGGCGTCGTTTACGGGCCTCTCCAGCACCACCGAATTCGGTACCTGCTGCGGCTTGGTCTCGATTACGGGCATTTCGGGCCTCAGCCTCACCACCGGAACCAACTACTGGTTTGTGCTCGGCCCTACGAGCAGCAGCGGCGACACCTACGACGCTTTTAATTGGAGCAACAGCGCGACTGGCAACGAAGACTACTCCACCGACGGCGGCAAGACGTGGAACAGCAATGGTGTCCAGCCGATAGGAGCGTTCGACATCCTGAGTGGCGGTGGCGGCACAACGCCGGAGCCTACCTCTCTGCTGTTGTTCGGCACTGGCCTGGTCGGAGCCTTCGGAGCGTTCCGCCGCAAGATGAAACTTTAACCCCTGCTTCAGTTTGGCGAGGCCGGAGCTAACCAGCTTCGGCCTTTTCCTTTTGTGGGTCAGCGCCAAAAAGGAAAACAAAGGGCTACCTCGTTGCAAGTCCTTGCATCAGCGATAATCCCCCTCCTATATATTTCAATCACTTACAGCGGACACGAAATTGCACTACTACTTCCCAGCTTTCCTGTCACTTTTGTGCTAACTTCGCCGTCGGCGGGAAGCTTGCAAGGAAAAGTCTCTTGGTCGCGACCCTTTCCTTGCGCAGCATCATTGCTTCGTTGCTTCGTTGAACACCTTCCAAGGTGTTCGAGTGCAGTCTCAACCTCGCGAGTCAGGACTCTCAAACACGGAGGTAGTATCTTGAACAGAAAGTTAGGATTATCACTTTGCCTGCTGGCTCTCGCTCTCTGCGCTATGCCGGCAATGGCGAGCACCCTGTACAGCAATCTGGGTACAGGAACGGACGTTTACTATTGCTGTGAGGGCTGGACGATATCAGGCACCGGCACTCTCGGCTTCAGCCAGTCCATTGGTGAGGAATTCCAAGTCGGATCCAATGGCAGCGTCGGCCAGATTGACGTTGGTGTTGGCTACGTCGAAGGTACCAACTCCTTCTACGTCGCCCTGGATGCCGATAACGGCGGGCTACCGGGAACCCAACTGGGCAGATGGGATAACCTGTCCAGTCCACAGAGTTTCGGAGGCTGCTGCGGATTGCTCACCATCACCGGCATTTCGGGAATCAACCTCACCGCCGGCACCAATTACTGGCTGATCGTCGCTCCCGAGAGCAGCACATCCACCCTTTGGGGAGCTTGGAACTTCAGCAATAGCGCTACCGGCAACCAGGCCGTCTCCACTGACGGTGGCCAGACTTGGTACAGCGGTGGCAACACCAACCAGGGTGCATTCGACATCCTGAGTGGCGGTGGCGGCACCACGCCGGAGCCCACTTCCCTGCTCTTGCTTGGCACGGGTCTAGTCGGGGCCTTCGGCGCATTTCGTCGCAAGATGAAACTTTAACCCCCTGCTTCAGTTTGGCAAGGCCGGAGCTAACCAGCTTCGGCCTTTGCTTTTATTGGCTTATGGGGCCACTTTTCGGCCTGCGTTGGTACATCTGAATCGTTGCCAATTTCTGCGGCTTGATTCGGTAATCCATCGAGGAAAGGGAAAGCAATCGGCCAACCTATTGCAACCTCTTGCATTAGCGATAATCCTCTCCTATATATTTCAATCACTTACGGCGGACACAAAATTGCAACTACGGAACCTGTAGTTTCCCGCCACTATTGTGCACACTTCGCTGTGGGGCGGGAAGCTTGCAGGGAAAAGTCTCTTGGTCGCGACCCGTTCCTTGCGCTGTTTCGGCTCTTTCGTTGAACATCTTCCCAGGTGTTCGAGTGTAGTCTCAACCTCGCGAGTCAGGACTCTCAACCACGGAGGTAACAACTTGAACAGAAAGTTAGGATTGTCACTTTGCCTGCTGGCTCTTGCTCTCTGCGCCATGCCGGCTATGGCAGATACTCTGTATAGCAACTTGGGCACTGGAACAAGTGTCTACTACTGCTGCGAAGGCTGGACAATCTCCGGCGTCGGCAGCGTTGGCACCAGCTACACCGATGCCGAGGAATTCCAGGTCGGAATGAACGGCAGCGTCGGCCAGATCGACATCGGTCTGGGCTACGTGGAAGGCGCCAATTCATTCAAAATCAGCTTGGATGCAGATAACGGCGGCCTGCCCGGTGCCACCCTGATGTCGTGGAACAACCAGGTAGCCACCCAGAGTTTCGGCGGCTGCTGCGGCCTGCTTACCATCAGCGGCATTTCCGGACTCAACCTTACCACGGGCACCAACTATTGGTTGGTGGTCGGTCCCGAGACCACGGGCTCCGATACCTGGGGCGCTTGGAACTTTAGCAATAGTGCCACCGGTAACCTGGCCTACTCCACCGACGGTGGGCAGAATTGGAACAATGGCGGCAACACCAACCAGGGTGCCTTCGACATCCTGAGTGGCGGTGGTGGCACCACCCCGGAACCCACTTCCCTGCTGTTGCTCGGCACGGGTCTGGTCGGGGCTTTCGGCGCTTTCCGTCGCAAGCTGAAACTGTAATCCCTGCTTCTGTTTCGTGAGCCGGAGCCGACCAGCTCCGGCTTTTTCTATTTGGTGACAGCTCCTCCCCTCCAGCCAAAAGGTGCTGATTCAGCTCCGCGCTCGCTCTGGTGATCGGTTATAGTGCCAGTCTGTCATTTCTTCGTACATGATCCAGCCAACTAAGAGCGCGCCTACCCTATCGCGCGACCTGGGTGTAAGTCACGCCAGCGCGATCGTTGTCGGCACCATCATCGGCAGTGGCATCTTCCTCGTCCCGGCCGAGATGATGCAGGCCGTCGGCTCGGCCTGGCTGGTCTATCTTGCCTGGATCGTTGGTGGCGTGCTGTCGCTGGCCGGCGCTATCACCTATGCCGAGCTCGGCGCCATGAAGCCGCAGGCCGGAGGCGAATACGTTTACATCCGCGACGCCTACGGACCGCTCCCCGGCTTCCTCTACGCCTGGACCTGGTTCGCCATCGCCAAGCCTGCCTCCATCGCCACCCTCACCGTGGGATTCGTCCGCATCCTCGGGACATTCCCTGCGTTCGCGTTCTTCAACCACGACGCCGTGCGCTCACCCTTCGCCATCAGCTACGGACAACTGGTGGCCATCGCCGCCGCCGCGCTCATCACTGGCCTGAACTACATCGGCATCCGCCGCGCCGGAGACTTCCAGGTCGTCTTCACGCTGCTCAAAATCGCGATCATCGTCGTCATCGCGTTCGCGGCATTCACCGCCAGCAGCGGCACCTGGCGTAACTTCGAGACCAGCTTCCTGGGCGCGACCGGCGGATTCGCCGGCTTCATGGCCGCTCTCATCGCCGCGCTGTGGGCCTACGACGGATGGAACGACCTCAACATGGTGAGCGGCGAAATTCGCGATCCCGGTCGCGTCATTCCCATTGCGCTGATTGCCGGAGTGGGCGCAGTCGCCGTGCTCTACATGCTCACCAACGCCGCCGTGCAGTACGTGCTCCCGGCGGCCGGCATCGCGGCCTCGCCGCGGCCCGCGTCGGAGGCGACGGCGGTGGCGGTCGGCGCTTGGGGAGCCGCCATCGTCTCCGCCGGCATGGCGCTGTCCATGCTGGTCGCGCTGAATGGCACCGTCATGAGTGGAGCCCGCGTTCCCTTCGCCATGGCCCGCGACGGCTACTTCTTCAAGGCCATGGCCGACGTGCATCCCATCTTTCACACCCCCTCGGTCGCGCTCATCGTGCAGCTCGTGCTCTCCATCGCGCTGCTGCTCTTCGCGGGCAGCTTCCGCCAACTGTTCTCGCTGGCCATCTTCGCCGAGTGGCTCTTCTACATGATCGCCACCAGCACCGTCTTCGTCCTGCGCCGGAAGGAACCCGATGCGCCGCGCCCCTACCGCACCTGGGGATATCCCTTCGTGCCCGCACTGTTCGTCGCCGCCGCCGCAGTGCTGCTGTATTACACCTTCATGGAGAACATCCGAAATTCCGCCTGGGGAGTGGCGGTGATTTTGGCCGGCCTGCCGATCTATCTGTACTTCGCGGGGAAGAAGAAGGGACAAGTAACCAGCGACTAGCAATTAGCAATGGGCAACTAAGAGCCATGTCACAAATCTTATGGAGCCTCGCCCGTCTCGCGCGTTCGCCTGAAGGGGCGCGGCCTCAGCCGCGCCGCCGCGCCGCAGAGTGGAACCGGCTTGGCCCCTGACCTTGACAAAACCCGCCGGCGAGCTGGTCACGGTCTTTGGCCGCGAAAGAAGACCCCGCGTCAATGCTCCAAAGAGCACGGACGCGGGGCGTTACCAGTCAATTAAAGATGGAAGTGATTCTCGCTTAGGGTGTCCGAATAAAGCCGTGGTCCACGCCCGCGGCATCCTGATAGAGTCCAACGATGACGCCGGCCGGATTGATCCCGGTTGCTTCCGTCAATGAGGCCCCAGGATAATCGAACGACGTGTACACCCCATTGCTCAGCAGAAAGCCGTGACCGACGCCTCCGCTATCGACGTAGATTCCTGCGATGTCGCCCTCGGCGTTACCTCCTCCATCAAACGTAAAAATGGAGCCGGGAAAATCATTTGTTACATACGTGCCTTTAAACAGCACGAATCCGTGCCCCACTCCAGCACCGTCCGTGTAACCGCCGACCACCACCCCGGACGGGCTCACCGTGGCGGGCTCAGTGCTGACCGCGCCGGGCGGGTTGACGATGGTAAAGACGCCTTTCTTGGACCTCGTAAACCCGTGGAAAGGCGGGGTTGCGCACGAAGCTACGTCACAGCTAAATCCCGACAGCGCGCCTGATGGGTTCATGCCCGTGAGCTGGGTGCCAGCCGCGCCCGGGTAGTCAACCGTGGTGTAGTTTCGTCCCGACAGAATGAAACCGTGGCTGGTCCCGCTTGCGTCAACATACCCACCCACAATGGTCCCCTGCGGAGTGATGTAGTTCGGAGTTGTTGCCGTGGAACCTGGAGGATCGAACGGCGTGAATGCGCCCCGCTTGTCCAACAGGAAACCATGAGCGGCACCCGATGCGTCGATGTAGGTGCCAACGCTCGCCCCCTGCGGATTGGGACCGCCGTCTATGATGGTGGCAGCCGCACCGGGATAGTCGACCGGGGTATAGGTCTGCGCCCATGCGGTTGGCGATGCTGCCAGAGCAGCACCGATCGTGCAAATTGCCAGAAACCGAAATATTCGAATCATCGGAAATTCCTCCTGCTTTTTATGGATCGATGTGGCGGACAGACTACTGGTGAATATCGCCCCACGGCTTTAGCTTGCCGTGAGAGAGTTCGCTCAAATGTTTGGTTAGGTTGTGACTTTGTTCTTAATGTTGGAACAGGAAAGTCACCTGGCCAGTGGGAGGATTCATTCAACCGAGCGCAGGACCGCTACAAAAAAGCAGGGAGGCAGATTTTGGACACGAATCCCGGGCAATTCCCCACAGGGTACGCGACTTTCTGTGTAGGTTTGATGCACGAAGGTTGCCACGACTCCACAAGATTTGTGTAGGTGGAAGTGCCCCTTTTTTAATAGCTAGATACAGATTTGGTTACTAAAACATGCTGAAGACCGCATACCGATTCTCAGATATTTATAGATACATGCCTACCGATAAATGTAGGCTTTCTACGTGTAGCGGGCGCCTTGAATTGGACAGCATCTTGGATCTGGCGAAATTTTAATGGTTGCTGACATCTCTATCTGGGTCGCATCTTGGATGTAGGCGGCATGCTCCGGTCTTTGTTGGCCCCGATCGGCGGGGCCCGCTCCGGGGATAGTCGCTTTCCCCGACTGTGCATGCGCGATTGTCCAGTTCCCAGTTTCCCGGTTGTCAGTTCTCAGTCGTCAGATCGGAGCAAAATGCCGGGATAGCTTAGCAAGTATGACTTATATGTCTTTTATGTACTATATGTGCCACAAATCGCCATTTTTTCCGGCTAAGTCCTTATCCAACAATACACTACGTATAAGTCATTGCGGCTCAAATGGATGCGAATGATTTGTGGTCTAAGTTATTGATTCCAGGTAAACCCGCGAAGGGGGAGGTTTCTCACATCGTGGGACGCAGTTTGGCCGAATGTCGAGCGCTGAAACCTGTTCTATCAGCAAGCGAGCGGAAAGCACGCGAGACCAGAAAGAGGTCTTCTCCGGCGATTACGCTTGCTTCGCCCGCTCGTACACTTTTACGTACTCGCGGGCCGAGTTGGGCCAGGAATAATCCTGCATCATGCCGTTGCGCATCACCGTCTGCCAGACATCGCGATTGCTGTAGAGTTTCAGCGCGGTCTGCAACGTAGCCAGTAAGGCTTCGCCGGTGTAAGGTTTGAACTTGAATCCCGTGCCTTTCCTGGTCTGCGGATCGAATTGTTCGACGGTATCGTCGAGTCCTCCGACCGCGCGGACAATCGGAACCGTGCCAAAACGCAGGCTGTAGATCTGGTTCATGCCGCAAGGCTCGTAGTGCGACGGCATCAGGAACATGTCGCTGCCGGCTTCGATCTTGTGCGCCAGCGCGTTGTCGTATGCGATCTTGATCGCGAACTTCTGGGGATATTGTTTGCTGAGCTTTCGGAACATCTCTTCGTACTCGGGCTCGCCAGTGCCCAGGACCGCCATGATCAAGTCGGCGCGCGCCAGCCGGTCGACCAGCTGCTGCACCAGGTCGAAGCCCTTCTGTGCGACGAAGCGTGAGATCATGCCGATCACCGGTAAATCCGTATCTTCCGCCAGACCGAACTGCTTCAGCAGGTCGCGCTTGCACTCGGACTTGCCGACAAGATTTTCGATCGAGTACGGAGCGGCGATATACTTGCCGTTTTCCGGACTCCATTCGCCGTAGTCGACGCCGTTCACGATTCCGGTGAGCGTGCTCGCGCGGGCGCGCAAAACGCCCTCCAGCCCGAAGCCATATTCCGCGGTCTGGATCTCCTGGCTGTACTTTCGGCTTACGGTGGTGACGAACTCGGCGGTCGTGATCGCGCCTTTGAGGAAATTGACCTTGCCGTAGAATTCCATCTTCGACATGGTGAACAGGTCCCACGGCAACATGAGCAGCGGCAGAATCTCGGAGGGAAACAGTCCTTGATAGCCCAGGTTGTGTATGGTGAACACGCAAGGGACCTTCACGAACGCGGGGTCCTCGATATACAACGTGCTCAACAGGATCGGAACCAGCGCCGTCTGCCAGTCGTGGCAATGAAACACGTCGGGAATGCCCAGAATCTTCGTGGATTCGACCACCGCGCGCGAGAACAGGGCGAAGCGTTCGGCATTGTCGTGATAGTCACCCAGCGCAGTGCCGTATAAAGCCTCGCGATCGAAGAAAGGCGGATAGTCGATGAAATAGAATTGCACTCCGGCGCGCACGCCGCCGTCGAGCACGGAACAAAAGCGGTACCGGTCGTCGAACGGGACCGTAATGCTGGAGATCGCTTTGCGGGGATTGTCAAGCTTGGTTTGCTTGTAACGCGGAAGGTAGACGGTGACCTTGTGTCCCAGATGGGCAAGCGCCGGCGGCAAGGCGCCAATGACATCCGCCAGACCGCCGGTCTTGGAAAAGGGCACACACTCGGATGCCGCAAAGGCGATATGCATGAAACCTCCAGACGCGGCGGAGGCATCTCCGCAGGAAGCACCGTACTGCGCAAACCAGACTGCACTTGTAGGATGAAAGAACCAGCGAAACAGTTGAGTCTAACTGCCAAATCGAAAGAGGGTCAACGTGGCCAAGACCGCGGCGCAGAATTCTGCTGCCGGTAGCAGCAAACGCAAGCCGAAACTGGGGCAGAACTTCCTGATCGACCGGGACGCGGCGCGCCGGATCGTCGAAGCCTTGGGCGACATCTCGAACCGCACGGTCATCGAGATCGGGCCGGGACGCGGTGTTCTGACAGACTTGCTGCTGCCGCGGGCGCACCGCGTTATCGGCATCGAACTCGACCGCGTGCTGGCCGCGCAGTTGCGCATGCGCTATGCGACCAGGTCCAACATCGAGATTCTCGAGTCCGATTTTGTGACGGTCGAATTTCCCTCCATGGTCGGCCGCAAGCCCGGTCCTCTGCACGACCTTCGCCCCACGCAGCCGGAGACCGTTGACGTAGTCGGCAACCTGCCGTACTACATCACCTCTGACATCGTGCTGCGGATTCTGGAACTGCACCAGAACATCGAGCGCGCCGTCATCATGGTGCAGCGGGAGGTTGCAGACCGCGTCGCGGCAGAACCGGGAAGCCGCGATTATGGCCTGCTGTCGGCCACGGCCCAGCTATTCGCACGCGTCGACAAGCTGTTCACCTTGCCACCTGCGGCGTTCTCGCCGCCGCCGCGAGTGCATTCCAGCGTTTTGCGGCTCACGATGGCTCCGCGTCTAACTGAGTTACAGGTGGAAGAGGCAGCGTTCATCGCGTTTCTGAAGCTTGCCTTCGCGCAGAAGCGCAAGACGCTGCTGAATAACCTGCGCACGCATTATGCCGAGGCGGCGGTTCGCCCGGCACTGAAAGCCGCCGGTCTGCGGTCTGACGTCCGCGCCGAAGCGGTACCGCTGGAAAAGATGGCCACAGCGTTCCGCGCTTTACAACAGGGGTAGACTCTAGGTTAGGAGCGGATGCGATGGTGACCGCGGTTCGTCAGCCGGCTGTTGCCGGACGCTTCTACCCAGCCAATGCGCAGCATCTGCGCGCCGAAGTGGAGACTTACACCACGGCGCCTGCCAGCCCCGCGGCTGAATCCGAAACCAAAATTCGCGCGATGGGCTGCGTTGTGCCGCACGCGGGATACATGTACTCCGGACATGTTGCCGGCGCGGTCTACCGCCGCCTTGAATTGCCGCGCCGCTTCATCATCCTCTGCCCCAATCACACCGGTATGGGCGAGCCTCTGGCCATCATGAGCGAGGGTGCGTGGCATACGCCTTTAGGTGATGCACGCATTGACCATGAACTGGCCGAGCTAATGAAGGCGCGTTTGCCGCTTCTTTCCGAAGATCAGGTTGCACACCGGTACGAACACGCGCTCGAGGTGCAACTTCCCTTTCTTCAGGTTCTCTCGCCTGCATTCGAGTTTGTACCCATCACGGTGGGAACCAGCAACTTCGAAGTGCTCAGCGCGCTCGGTGTGGTCATCGGCAGCGTCGCTGAGGAGGCCGGTGAACCGGTATTGGTGATCGCCTCCAGCGATATGAACCACTACGAGAGCGACAGCGTCACTCGCGTGAAAGATCGCCGCGCCATTGATCAACTGTTGGCGCTTGACCCACGAGGGCTCTACGACGTAGTGCACCAGGCCGACATCAGCATGTGCGGATACGGACCTGCCGTCGCCATGCTGACGGCAGCCCGGAAGCTGGGAGCCACCCGCGCGGAGTTGATTCGCTATGCGACGTCGGGCGATGTCTCCGGCGACCGCGACATGGTAGTGGGCTACGCGGGAATTGCAGTGTCATAAGCTCCGCGGCGCGAAACGAAAAAGGGCGACCGCCGCGGTCGCCCCCATTTCTTTTGCAATGGTCGTTACTTGTGAGACGCACTTGAGCCGTGGCTGGCCGAAGGACCGTGCGGGCCCGACATCGCGCCGGATGTTGCAACTCCGGCGCGACCAGCGCCCATTCCAGGCGAAGCCCCAACGGCGCCGTATCCCGAAGGCGATGCCGCCGACATTGCTCCCGACGGAACAGGCGGAGCGGCGAATACATGCGGCGACTGGCCATGCACAGCCCTGGGCGCAAAGGCGCTGTTATTCGCGGTGCGCGCGTTCCCCGCGTTTGGGAGGAACAAGTTATTGGTCGCTGCATGAGGACCGGCGAAACGGCCCGCGATCACGCTGGAAAAATTCGGCGGGATGCGGCCACCGGGAACGTACGCCGGAGATCCTGCGGCCTTGCCGACGAGAATTGTCGGCTTCACCGCACTGGCACTCGAAACCCCAGGGGCCGTCACCGGCTGCCAATTCGCCGGTGGCTTCACGACCACGGGAGCGCTTCGAAAACCATTGGAATACCACGGGCCGCCGTAGCTGCCCGGAATCCAGGCCCATCCCACGCCCCCGTCGAGAAAGGCCCACGATCCGTAGTGATAAGGCAACCATCCCCACGGATAGGCTGACGCCCAGGTATAACCGAGGCCGGGAGCAAACGTCCACGCACCGTTGCTGTAGGGGCTCCATCCGATCATGGAATTGGCGAAGCCGTAGGGCTGCCAGACGTATCCATAAGCGGGAGTGTAGAAGTATTCGCCGTAATAGTTGAGGTCCTGAAGGCCGTATCCTGAATGGGGACCGCCATAGCCCGAGTTCCGCGCATAGGTGTCGGTGTAGGCTTCGCGCTCCTTGTTCCAGGAATCCACTGGCATCGGCTCGGTGCCGTGGGCAACTTTGTACTCCGTGGGCTGCTTGGGATCGACCGTCAGGGTTTCATTCTTTTTGACGCTCACTGGTTGAGGCTGGTTCTCCAGTTCGATCGTGCCCTTCAATACCGCAAGCTGAAGCTCATCCGGACCGGCGCTGATTCGCGCCAGACTATCGCGCCGCACGAGGAAGGTATTCCCGTCTGCGACGGCGCGGTACACATCGCCGTTCTTGCCGCGTACATCGAAAAAAACAACGCCCTTGACGACCTCGACCTCGTTCAGTTTGACGCCGGCATCGTTCATGGAGAGCTGGCGCACCTTCACTTCGGAATTCGCCGCCAGGCGCAGGGCGCTCTGGTCCTCAAACTCGATCTCGGCGAGACCGTCGCTACGGGTAAGAATACGCGTACCTTCGACAATCGGAGTGTTCAAGATGGCACGGTCCAAGCCATGGTCTCCGCGCGCCATCTGCACCTGACCATCGATGTAACTGAGACGGACAATGCGAACATGCGACTCCGCACGCACGCTTACGGAAGACCCAGCCAGCAAAAGCGCCGCTAATACCGGTAATGCAAACCCCGTGCGTGACATATCTGTACTCCTTGACCCTTGACCTGAGAGCTGCTTGCAAGCTGAGAGACGGGACCGGCGCGTTTCGGGAAACCTGCCTCGTCGAGGCCTTCTCTGCTGATACCTATTAGAACACCGCTGGGCAGTGAAGTTGCCGAAAAATACGCGCGTAATTTGCAAATTCGTATGAAGGGCGATCCGAAAACCGAGGGTGTCTTCAGGGCGTACTCGGTCCCTGCGACGCCGCGCCACAGGCACTGATGGTCTTAAGCAGGTGTTGTGCGCTTTGCCGGGAAATATGCATCAGGCTGGGATCGTTGGCGATCTTGCGCAGAATGGGCTCAATGGCTTCGAGTTCTTCGACCTGATGGGCAGCTTGCAGGCTTTCCAACTCACGCAGGCGCTGGTCCATGCCGAGTTTGTCAAAGCGGTATTGCCATGCCAGTTTGCGACCATAGTCGAGCGTATTCGCCAGCCCCTGGAAGAGCTGGGTCAGTTGCTGCACGTCAGGGTTCTGCGAGTAGTTATAGGTGGTCGAGCCCTGGACCTGCGCCGATTTGTACGCCAATGTCTTGGAGCCGGTCTGGGCAATGTGCTTGAGATGGGAATCGAAATCGCCCTGGAAGTAATTCAGCTTGCGGGCCGCGTCGAAGACCTTCTGCCGATTTGCCTCCGACATGGTGAAGTCTTGCTGCATCGGATCGGTGTCTGCGCCCGCGGAGGGGTTTGGCGTTCCCTCGAAATGGATCTTGCCATCGGCTTGCACTTGCATGGAATAGCTCTGCCAAGGCAATCCTTCGTCCCAGTAGAACTTGAACCACACAGAGGCTTGCTCGGCTGTCGGCGCAGCGGCCGGTTGCGCGGAAGCGGATGAAGCCGGCAAAAACAACAGAAGCACGGCCAAGCCAAAACCGATTTTCATTCCGCTCAGAATTCTATCCGATTCGCGGTCATCGCCAGCTAAGCTATGAAGTCCTCACAGTCAGTTTCCGTTCCATTTACGAGTTTGGATGAAGAGTGGAATCGGCGATGAACCTCCCCTCCAGCGATTTACTTGTTTTCAACAACTTAGACATCATTTATGTCGCAAGCATTTGATTCTGCATGACTTATAGTTAGTGTATTGATTACATTAGGTTTATCATGCAATTTTCGGTTGTTTTCCAGCTTATTACTATCATACAAGTATGACAAGTATGACAAGCAGGAGAGCCGATCTTGTCTCGATATTGACCGCTACAATTGATCATCCGCCGGGGTGCGACTGGGGCGAACCCATCCGAGCGACTCCTGCCAAAAATGGAACCAGGCCGCGGCCCAGAAATCGGACCAGGCTTCCGACGGCAACGGCGAAAAGCTACGTTAGTGGGCGCACGGGATGGGGCCAAACCATGCTCAGCGCGCTTGGGCCTGCTGCCGTCTCAAGGTGCCGGCGGTGTGTAAATGGCAGATGGCGATGGCTAAAGCATCCGCCGCGTCCGGAGGCTCGGGCGGAGCAGGCATCTCCAGCAGGCGCGCCACCATGAGCTGGACCTGCGATTTCTCGGCCCGCCCGTAACCCACGACTGCCGACTTGATGGACAGCGGCGAATACGCGACCACGCCGAGGCCGGCCTGGGCTGCCACCAGCATGGCAACTCCGCGGACATGCCCCAGTTTCAGCGCCGATTTCACATTCACAGCGTAGAACACGTCCTCAATGGCTACCTCCTCCGGCGAATAGGATAAGATGATCTCGTGCAAGCCCTCACAGATTCTCTTCAGCCGGAGTTCGAGCGCTTCTCGCGCGGAAAGCCGGATGGCGCCGCTGCAGAGGTGATGCAACAGGCCGGTAGCGTCCTGCTCGACCACGCCGTAGCCGGTATATTCCCCACCGCAATCGATTCCCAGGACCCGCATTGCCGCGAGTGTAGCAGGACGGGCTCGCGCGCCGCTAACTGATTCTTCGAGGCGCTCGTTGCCGGAGGATCGCGGTAGGTATTTTCCAAGCTCCGAACCGGTTCAAGACCATGACCAGAAAGGGAAACGAAGATCTCCGGCAGTGAAAATTTTTCCATGTGAAAAAACGCAAGAAAAAATCGTCAACCGTCGCTTTTACCGGTTTGAAAAAGAGCCGAAATCGTGCATTCTATTGAAGCCGTTCCATTGAAGCCGTACTGCCGTGGTTCCACCCTATGATCAAGTTGATGAGAGTAGCCCTTGCCGGAGTCGTGGTTCTGGTTTGCCTGAGCAGCACGCTCCAGACGCGGGCACAGACTGTTGCCGAGACGCGTGGAGGGGGAGAATCGTCATCGTTTCCGAACTTGCCCATGGACAGTGCTGCCAATACCGCCTCCGGCAAGGATGCCGGGGCCTCCGGATCGGGCGGTATGGTGGTCGCCACGCCTCCCAAGCAAGAGCACGGAATCGACTGGGCGGGCGTGTTCAAAGGTTCGCTGGCGTTCCTGGCGGTTGAGCACAGCTTCCGTATTGCCACCGAGCAAGGAACCCGGCAGGGACTCGAACAGCCATTCTTTCCCGGATATTTCGATTCCGTCGAGAACCTTCATGGATGGGCGGACGGCGACCCTTTCCTGGTCAACTATGTTGGCCATCCCATGCAGGGGGCGGTATCGGGCTTCATCTGGCAGCATAATGACCGCGCTTATCGCACCGTGGAGTTCGGGGAGAACAGCCGATATTGGAAGAGCAAGCTGCGCAGCGCTGCCTTCGCCTACATTTACAGCGTGCAATTCGAAATTGGCCCGCTCAGCGAAGCCTCTCTGGGACACATTCAGGCGCTTTATCCGCAACAGGGATTCGTTGACCATGTGGTTACTCCAACCGTGGGCATGGGATGGACCATCGCCGAAGACTCGATTGACCGGTACATCATACGTGCCATCGAGGCCCATACCGCAAACCCGTATTTTCGTCTGTTTGCCCGCGGAGTGCTGAACCCCTCGCGCTCCATGGCCAACGTCATGAGCGGGGAACTGCCCTGGCACCGCGATGATCGTCCGGGCGTGTTCAAACCCTATCCCGAGGCCGCCGCGGTGAAGAGCTTCATGGAGCAGGCCACCGCGAAGGTTCCGGTGAACCCTCCACCTGGGGTTGCTCCCTTTGAGTTCACCGTCGAGCCCACCTTCCGGCAGTATTTCGGGAACGGCGCCAAGGGATCCTGCGTCGGGGGTGGGAGCTCAGTTGCGTTTCGTATTGCGTCCGAGTGGCAGATCGTCGGCGTGGTCGGCGGTTGCAAAATCCTCGATCTTCCGACCAACCTCACGGGAGATTCGCTCACATATATGATCGGTCCGCGGTGGACGCCCGCAACTTCCGGCCGCTGGAACACTCACGCGCAGTTGCTGGTCGGCGGAAATAAGCTGAGCCAGGAAAGGCTTTATCCGGAAGAAAGAGCCGCGGTGATTGCGGAAATCTATCCGAAGAAACTGGGCAATGCTCAACATTCGCTCTACACCCAGGATTGGGACACCAACGGCTTCGCTATCGCCATGGGCACGGGAGTGGACTACAAGATCAACAATGCCCTGGCCTTCCGGGTGGCCAGCCTCGATTATTCGCACTCCTGGAACAACGAGCTGAACGGGGTCAATTACTCCAACGGGCTTCAGTTCACGACCGGGCTGGTGCTGCGCATGGGGACTTGGTAGCGCTGTAGCTTTGGCGACCGGCCTTTAGAGGCTGCTGAGAAAGTCGCAAAAGCAAATCTCTCGCGGACTAAAGTCCGCTCGAAATAACAAAAATAAAGGAGTTTGTACGGCGCAGCTAAAGCTGCGCCCCTTCAAAGCCGCCTCAAAACAGACTTTTTCAGCAGCCTCTTTAGGGGGAGAGCGAGGTGTCGGCTTGACTCGCGCCACCGCTGCGCTTACTTTGCCAGTGCATGTCCGAAATCCGCATTGTCACCTTCACCACCGACTTTGGCCTGAGCGATCCCTTTGTGGGGATCATGCATGGTGTGGTCCTCAACATCCATCCTGAAGCCGCCGTGGTTGACATCTCGCACGCTGTGCCTTCTTACGATGTACTGGACGGCGCGTGGACAATCGCACAGGCGTATCGTTTCTTTCCCCCACGTACGGTACATGTCGTAGTGGTCGATCCTGGCGTGGGGAGCACGCGCCGTCCCATCATCGTGGAGACTGACGATTACGTCTTTGTGGCGCCAGACAACGGCGTGCTCTCACTCGTCGAGGCTAGAGAAGCGAAGTTCAGCGTGCGTCACGTCGTCGCCGAGCGCTATTTTCTCCAACCCGTGAGCCAGACCTTTCACGGCCGTGACATCTTCGCGCCGGTTGCGGGATGGCTAAGCAAGGGCGTCGCGCCACCCGAATTCGGACCCGAGATCTCCGATTACGTGCGCCTGCAAATGCCGGCGGTAGAGCGCGTCGGGGACCATAGCTTGCGCGGGGTCGTGATCAAGGTAGACAAGTTCGGGAACCTCATCACCAATATAAGTGGCCTTGAAGCCCCAGCGCTCTTTGCGGTGTCGTCACCGCCGGTCAGCGTTCTGATTTGCGAAACAATTGCTCCTCTGCGGCATTCCTACGCCGAGGGTGAGGAGGGCGAGGTGTTCGCCATCGCGGGCAGCTCGGGTTACCTGGAAATCGCAGCCCGGCAAACGTCGGCCGCAGAGAGGCTGGCAGCCGGAGTGGGGACGCCGGTAGGAATTGTGTTCGACGGAAAGAGACAGGGTGGTGATTGAGTTTGCACCGGAAATCGGCCTTGCCAGAGGGTTGGCGGGGAGGAGTATTGGATAAACAGGGCGCAAAATTTAGCGATTCCGACCGTGCCGGTGGGGATGGCAGACCTCTGGGACGGCCCCGGCAAAAGAACGGTTTTCGATTGTTGCGACAGGGCGAGATGGTGATACATTGTCGTTGCTTTTAAGGTCAAAAAGGGAATCTTGGTTATGACCAATCAAAAGGGAGGACAGTTGCTGGCAGTGCTTGCATTGCTGTGCGTACTGACTGGCGTTGCTGTCGCGCAAAAGTATTCCGCGGTGATTGCTTTTGGCGACAGCTATTCCGACAATGGCAATCTCTACCACCTGATCGGATACCCGGGTTGGCCTTACTGGTACGGCCGCGCCTCGAACGGGCCGGTCGCGGTCGAGATTTTGGCGGCCAGTGGGCTCGGTTATATTCCGCTGTTTGACGATGCATGGGGAGGTGCGACCACAGGCGTCGGCGATCTGGTTGACGGCGGAACCACGACGCAACTCGGCACGCTCGGGCTGCCGGGAATGATCACGCAACTCGACCGCACCAAGGGCGGCATCAGTCCCACGATGCTGCAATCGGGGTTGTTCTTCGTCTGGGGCAGCATCAATGACTTTGGCGCTATGACCACGACTGCCGCGGACCAGGCGGTGAGCGACCTCCTTGGCATTGTAAGCTCGCTGCAGAAGCTCAGGGCGCAATTCATCTTCGTTCCGGGAATCCCCGATATGGGCCTGCTCCCCTACTATCGCCAACAAGGTCCGGGCGTCGCCACCCGAGCGTCGTTCGTCAGCAACTACTTCAATCAGAAGCTGGCGGCCTCGCTGCCACGAGGGGTGATGTACTACGACACGGCCGCGCTGTTCCGCGACATCGTCGCCCATCCCAGCTCTTACGGGTTCAGCAACGTGACCGATGCCTGCTACACGGGCACGATTTGCTCGCAGCCGTATCAGTATCTTTTCTGGGACGCCTCTCATCCCAGCGCGCATGCTCACCTGATTTTGGCGCAGAAGTTTGCGGCAGCGGTGCAGAAAGCGCGATAGCAAGTTATGAACATTCACCCTTAAGTGAATCTGGCCCGCGACTCACGGGTTCCTGGGCTTCACCCGCGCGTAGCGCTCCATCTCGCCGGTCCACTTGAGAAAGCGCAGCAGCTCCCTGCGCTCGCGCCATGTAAATCCAACAAATTCAAGAAAGCCGATGCTTTGCATCTTGATGCCGGTATAGGTCTCAATCCGCCAGCGCAGGTAGGGACTGCGCCAGGGAGCCAGACGATGACCGCGGGTGGCATTCAAGAGAAAGCGTAGGATGTTGCCCATGATCGCAACCAGTATATCGGCAGCCCGGCTGGCGGCGGGGAAGGCCCAACGAACGAAGGCCCCGGAAGCTGTAGTGCGCGCGATGTACCGCAAGCTGGCGCGTTCCTGGGGACGGCAAAACTGGTGGCCGGCGGAAACTCCCTTCGAAGTCATCGTTGGCGCCATCCTCACCCAGAACACGTCGTGGACCAATGTCGAGCGCGCCCTGGCCAGCCTGCGAGAGGCGCGAAAGCTGAGTCTGGCTGGCATTCGCGAGTTGCGGCAGCCCGAACTGGAAGCACTTATTCGATCCTCGGGATACTTCCGGCAGAAGGCGCAAAGGCTGAAGAATTTCGTCGCATTTCTCGATGCGAACTACGGCGGATCGCTCGCTCGAATGTTCGCCACTCCTACAGGACAACTACGCGTCGAATTGCTGGCCCTGAAAGGCATCGGACCTGAAACGGCGGACTCCATTCTGCTCTATGCAGGCAATCACGTCGTCTTCGTGGTGGATGCCTACACGCGCCGAATTCTTCAGCGGCACGAGATAGTTCAGCCGGATGCGAAGTACGATTACATTCGGCAGCTCGTGGAACGGGCGCTGCGGCGGGAACAACCTTTGCCGCTGCCGGCGGATAGTCTAGCCAACGAGTCCCGGCCAAATATCCATCAACCGTCTGCGATGAGCAGCGCCGGACGTAGTCCAATGTCACAGGTCTACAACGAAATGCATGGGTTGCTGGTACAAGCTGGAAAGCATTATTGCTTGAAGAGTGTAGCTAAATGTGAACTATGTCCGCTAGGTTCGCTATTAAAGAAACCATTACGTTTGCCGCTTTGACGCGATGTATATTGCGTCTTGAAGCTTTAGCAGGGTGAACGCCACAGTGTGACGGAAATCACATCCAAGCTTGGATATTAATGCTACTCATAGTGTAGGAGTGGCTCGCGCTCCTTTCCCCGGCGCGGGCGTCGCCCAGTGAAGTTGCCGTGCATGCGATGTTGTTGAATGCCAGGTCAGGTTTGGAGCAAATATTGCGAGGCGACTCTCACTAAGGATTCTGTAGGTCGAACAGCAGTAAACGCCGGAAGATATTCCGGACTCCACGGTATTCGTCCCGGTGAGTTCGGGGCCGGCGTCGGGACCGAAGGTCTCGGGAACGGATACGGAGAGTACCGCTCTTTTCAGGATCTGGCCGATGCTGCTGTTTCTCATTGTCGCGCTCCTGCTGCTGTTAGCGCTTGTCGCAAGCCTTTTGCTACTCCGGAGACATTCCCGCCAGGGCCGCAAGCTGGCCCGCGTATCCCAGGGCGAGCTTCCCGTGGAAGAGCGCTTACGCCAGGCGGAAGACCGCAACAAACTGCTGTTTCAGGCCAACCCCTATCCCATGTGGATTTATGACTGCGAGACGCTGCGGTTCCTGGAAGTAAATGACGCAGCGGTAAAGGACTACGGTTTTTCGCAGGAAGAATTTCTGAGCATGACGGTGCTGGACATCCGGTCGCCAGAGGGCGCCCCCGCGTTGCAGGAAGCGATGGGCCGCCACCAAGCCGGACTTGCCAGCCCGGGCGTCTGGCGCCATCGGCGCAAAGACGGCACGGCGTTGTTCGCCGAGGTCATCGCTTTCACGTTCGACGAAAACGGAAAGCAGCGGGAGCTGGCGCTCTCCCGCGACGTGACCCAGAGCCGGATGGCCGACGGGGCGGCGCAGCAGGCCCAGGCTGCCGTGCAATCGCTGGTGGACAATGCGCCCTTCGGCATCTGCCGCAGCTCGCTCGATGGAGATCGCATCGAGGCCCTGAATTCGACTCTCTGTGAAATGCTGGGTGGTTACACTCTGGAGGAAGCTCTGGAGCTGACGATCTCGAAACAAGTGTGGGCTGACGCCAGGGAACGGGGCCGGCTCGTCGAGATCCTTCGTCGCAACCGCACCATCAAAGGCTTTGAGACCAATTTCCTGCGGCGTGATGGCGACACCATACCGGTGCGTATTTCCGGTTCTGTCGTCCGGGATACAGACGGCACCGAACACTTCGAGGGTTACGTCGAGAACATGACCGAGCACAGCACGCTGGAGCGGCAGGTCCGGCAGGTGCAAAAGCTGGAGGCGGTGGGCAGGCTGGCGGGAGGCATGGCCCATGACTTCAACAATGTCCTGGTGGTCATCAAGCTGTCCACCGAGCTGATGCTCGGCCAGGTCACCCCTGACAGCCCGCTTCGCAACTCACTGCTTCAGGTGTCGAATGCGGCTGACCGCGCCGCAGCGCTGACGCGGCAGATGCTGGCGTTCGGGCGGCAGCAGATGATGCAGACGCGCATCATCAATCTGAACTCCGTGGTAAGCGAGACGTCGCATATGCTACGCCGGGTCATTGGCGAGGACATCAAGCTGGTCACCCAGCTGGCCGCCACAGTGGAGAACTCGCGTCTCGATCCCGACCAGGTGTCGCAGGTCATCCTTAACCTCGCGGTCAACGCTCGCGATGCCATGCCGGCTGGAGGCACCCTTCATCTTGAGACCGCGAATGTGGAGTTGGATGACGCCTATACCAAGGCGCACCCCCCGGTTGAACCGGGACGCTACGTGATGCTGGCGGTCAGCGACACCGGTACCGGCATCGACAAAACGATTCTGCCGCGCATCTTCGATCCGTTCTTCACCACCAAGGAAGTCGGCAAGGGCACCGGCCTTGGGCTCTCGATCGTGTACGGAATCGTCAAGCAGAGCGGCGGCTATATCTGGGTATACAGCGAACTGGGACACGGAACCACCTTCAAACTGTACTTCCCTACCACGACGACGGCGCTCGAAGCCCCGGTGTTGCGCAGCGAAGCGAGCTCCGAGCTATACGGGCGAACCGTACTGGTGGTGGAGGACGAAGCCATGATTCGCAATAACGTCCGCGAGTGTCTGCAGCAACTGGGCTACCAGGTGCTGGAGGCGGAGAGTGGAGAGATGGCGCTCTGCTTGTGCGAAGAGCATTCCGGAAAAATCGATCTCGTGCTCGCCGACCTGGTGATGCCGGGCATGAGCGGTTACGAATTAGCAGGCGAGCTGGCTGAGCGCTGCCCGGGAATAAAAGTGTTGTTCATGTCCGGGTACACCGAAGATAGCGCCGCGCGGCGTGAAATCCTGCTTCGCGGCAGCGCCTTCCTGCAGAAGCCGTTCAGCGTCGCCGACCTTTCCAATGCGGTGCGGCAGGCCCTGGTTCAGGCGACCGCGCAATAATTCAGCGGTCCATTCATCGCTGACCCCATCCGCGAAAATCAGACCGCTGTAGTAAGCTTAACTAGAGCTGTAATGGCCGCGGAAAAAGTTCTAATCGTTGACGACGAGAAGCTGGTTCGTTGGTCTCTCCGGCAGAAGTGCGAAGAGTGGGGCTATCACGTCCTGGAGGCTGACAACGGCGTGGCTGCGCTGCGCGTGGCCCAGCACGAGACTCCCGATCTCGTCCTTCTCGACGTGCGCCTGCCCGACTCCAATGGCATCGAGCTTCTGGAGCAACTGAAAAAGAGCGGCGATGCGCGCGCCGTCATCATGATTACGGCCGACCCGCAGCTGGAAGACATAAAGACTGCGCTCAAGCTTGGCGCCTACGACTTCGTGGGTAAACCGCTGGACTTCGACGAACTGGCGGTGACGGTCAAGAACGCGCTGGAAACTACCCGCTTGCGCTCGGAGGTTGAGTCGCTTCGCGGCGAGGTGCGCCGCCGTACCGGATATCACAACGTCATCGGCGTGTCGCAGAAGATGGCGGAACTGCTGGCGTTCGTGCATAAGATCGCCACCAGCGAAGCCACCACCATCCTGGTGCAGGGCGAAAGCGGCACCGGCAAAGATCTTATTGCCAAAGCCATCCATTACCAGAGCCGGCGGCAGGACAAGCCTTTCGTTGCCATCAACTGCTCGGCGATTCCCGAGACCCTGATGGAGGCCGAGCTTTTCGGCCACGAGCGGGGCGCGTTTACCGACGCCAAGACCATGAAGAAGGGCCTGTTTGAGATGGCCGATGGCGGCACGCTCTTCCTTGACGAGATTGGTGAGCTTTCGCCGCTGTTGCAGGCGAAACTCCTGCGCGTTCTGGAAGACCAGGTAATCCGCCGGGTGGGCGGGGTCCGCGATATGCAGGTGGACGTGCGCGTGATCGCGGCGTCGAACCGCGACCTGGAGCGCGCCGTCAAGGACAACACGTTCCGCCAGGACCTTTATTACCGGCTGGCAATCATCTCGATTTTTCTGCCTCCTCTGCGCGAGCGCAAGGAGGACGTTTTGCCGCTGGTGGATTATTTCATCGGGCGCTATAACCGGAAGTTTCGCAAGAACGTTAAGGGCATCAGCGACGACACCCGCAAGCTGATGCTCAAGTATGACTGGCCCGGCAATGTTCGCGAGTTAAAGAACGCCGTGGAACGCTCCATGATTCTGGAGGAATCTGAAGTGCTTAACGCGGAGTATCTGCCGTTCGCGGTGGCGCAGCAGCGGTCGGCCTTCACTGCGTTTGAGCTTTCTTCGGGAAATAACGGCGGCGGCGGCGGCGGAAAGCAGTTGCACGACGGCCGCAGCCTGCCCCCGCTGGATATTCCTGAAGGGGGCACCTCTCTGGAAGAGGTGGAACGCGAGTTGGTGGATATCGCCATGGCGCAGGCCAGCGGAAATCAAACTCATGCCGCCCGCCTGCTCGACATCAGCCGCGACGCCCTTCGTTACAAGCTGAAGAAGTTCGGGCTCATCCACGCTGAAGAGGACGAGCCCTCGACCGCCGCGTCGTAGAATAGTCTGGCAACTGGCGCTCGCTTTTGGGCTTCTATCTAAAGTAAGAAAACGACTTTCAATCAATCCAGAACGCAGCGTCCCGCCAGGGACAGAGGAGCAGCCATGAAAAAGCTTGCCATTGTTGTCGCAGCCCTCGTTCTCGTCGTCCTCGGCGTTTTTCTGGCGCTGCCCCATCTGATTGATGTCAACCAGTACCGCGGACAAATACAGTCTCAGCTGCAGCAGCGACTCAATCGTCCTGTAACGTTAGGGGCCATGTCGTTGGGCGTCTTTCCCCTTCGGGTCGAGGTAAAGGACGTCGTAATTGGGGATGACCCCAGTTTCCGCAGCAACGTACCGTTTGCCCAGGTCAGCGAGCTTGATGTGAACATCGCGCTGCTGCCCCTGCTCGCCAAGAACATCCAAGTGGATAGCCTGGAGCTGAAACAGGCCAAAATCGAGATCATTCGTAATGCCCAAGGCCTGTGGAACTTCTCGACCGCAGGCAATACTCCTCCGGCTGCGCAGCAAGCGCCTCCCAAACAGGCACAACCGCCGGCCCAGCAGACCTCGCCTCCGGCAGCTCCTTCCACGTCGGGAGGTTTCTCGTTGGCTGAGCTGAAAGTCACGGACAGCCAGATCGCCATCACCGATTACGTGAAGCATCAGCCGCGCGCGGTTTACGACCATATCGACGTGACCCTCCGGGACTATTCGCCTGGCAAGCCTTTCACCATTGACGTCGCCGCACACCTGCCCGGCGGCGGCGCGGAAACTCTGGAACTCTCCGGCGACGGAGGCCCGGTCAATAATGCCGACTTCGCCAGTACGCCGTTCAAGGGAAAGATCAAACTGAAGGAAGTCTCGATCTCCGGATTGCAGAAATTCCTGAATGCGCCGGCGCTGCAGGGTACGGACGCGGTGATCTCCGGCTCGGCCGATCTGGCCAGCTCCAGCGCCAAAATGGCAGCCAACGGGTCGCTGAAGGCGGAGAACCCGGTAATCCATGGAGTAGCGGTTGGCTATCCCATCTCCGCCGATTTTGACTTGAGTGACGATCTCAACAACGACGTGCTGGAGATCAAGCAGGGCGCGCTGAAACTGGGTTCAACTCCGGTCTCAATAAGCGGGATGATCAACTCGCACGCCAGCACCTCGGTGGTTGACGTTAACCTGAAAGCGTCCGACGCCTCGATTCAGGAAGTAGCACGGCTGGCTGCCGCTTTCGGCGTAGCGTTCAGTCCGAATGCCAAGATCGCCGGCCAGATGACCGCCAACGTGCACGCCCAGGGGCCGACCGACCACCTGGCGCTGAATGGGAACGTCAACGGACGCAACCTTGAAATCACGGGCAGTGGTATTCCCGAACCGGTGAAGGTGCCTGCCGTCGATCTGGCGATGACGCCGCAGCAGATTCAATCCAACAATTTCACCGCAAGCTCTGGCGCCACAACGCTCGCGATGCAGATGACGCTTTCGCAATACGCCACCAACTCGCCCAACGTGGACATCACCATCAAGACCGTAAACGGCAAGGTGGAGGAGTTGCTCGGCATCGCCAACGCTTACGGAGTCAGCGCAGTCGAAGGCATGACCGGCAGCGGCAGCATCAGCCTTGACGTGCGGGCCACTGGGCCCATCAAGAACACCGACGCCATGAACTTCAGCGGCTCGGGCGCACTGCAAAACGCTTCGCTGAAGACGCCTTCGCTCACCCAGCCGTTGCATGTCCGCAATGCAAACATGCAGTTCACGCAGAACTCGGTGAACCTGACGAACCTGGCTGCCTCGCTCGGTTCCACCAACGCCAGCGGCAATCTGAGCATCGCCAACTTCCAGGCGCCGCGGCTCACCTTCGCCCTGATCGCCGACAAGATTAACGTCGCTGAGCTCCAGCGGATTACGGGCGGCCCCGGACAGAAGGCTCCGGAGAAGAAGGCTCAGAGCATGTGGAGCCTGGTTCCCACCGCCGACGCGTCGCCCGCAGCGGCACCGCCGAGCTTGCTGCAAAGCGCGACCGGCAGCGGCACCATCGCCGTCGGCAGCATTCTGTATCAGCAGACCGAACTCACCAACGTCCACTCGAATGTGCAACTCAACCATGGTGTGATCACGCTCAACCCGCTGACCACACAGATCTATGGCGGGCAGGCCGCAGGCAGCATCACCATCGACACCCGGCCGGCTACGACAACCTATGCGGTCAATGCCAAGCTCAGCGGTGTAGACGCCAACAAAATGCTGTCCTCGCTTTCGACGGTGAAGGACTCGGTTTATGGGACCCTGGCCGCCAGCCCGAATGTGACCTTTGCCACCCCACCGTCGGGTGACATTGTTCCCACGCTGAACGGAACGCTGGGTCTGAACTTGACGAATGGTAAGCTCGCCAAGATCGACCTGGTGAACGAGCTCTCGAAGATTGGGAAGTTCGGTGGCGGAGGGGCCAAGGGCTATACCGCCATCTCGCAGATGACCGGAACCCTCAATCTGCACAACGGCGTGGCGCAAACCAACGACCTCAAGGCCGTGCTGGATATTGGCAACATGGCGGCCACGGGCACGATGAACCTGGTCAACCAGGGACTTGACCTGCATGTGACGGCGGTTCTGAACAAGGGCTTCAGCCAGTCGGTTGGCGGCACCGGCGTCGGCGGTTACCTTAACACCGCATTGGCCAACAAGAATGGCGAGCTGGTCCTGCCAATCCTGGTCACTGGGACCATGAGCCATCCCGTGGTCGCACCCGACTTAGAGCAGATCGCGAAGATGAAGCTGAACAACCTTTTGCCCACGGTTGGCGGACTGTTGAACGGCAAGGGAGGCAACGATCTCGGTGGCCTGGTGGGTGGATTGTTAGGTGGTAGCCAGCAACATGGCCAACAGGCCGGACAGCCGGCCCAACAACAGCAGAATCAGCAAGCGAACCCCCTGGGCGATGCGCTGAATCAACTGCTGGGGGGTAAGAAGAAAAAGTAACGTCCGCCGGAACCGTAATCAGCAACAAGCCACCCCGGCCCGGGCGGCTAACTTCCCGAAGCCGTACTGGCGAAGCTCAGGTGCTGGAGTGCTCCAGCATCCCGCTCTCCAGCTTTTCCTGGCAGGCGATGCAATGCCGGGTCCATGGCACCGCATCCAGCCTCTTGGGATTGATGTCCTCTCCACAGGAGATGCACTGGCCGAAGGTCCCCTCGCGAATACGGTTGAGGGCGGCGTCCACCATTTGCAGAAGCTGGCGTTCGTTGTTGCTCTGGGAGAAGAGAAACTCCTTATTGTAGGAATTGGCTGCGCGGTCCGCGATGTCCTGTGCCGATTCCAGATCGGCTTCGCGACCATCCTGAGCGGTGCGATTCATGATCTCGCGCAGCGCCCGCTGGCGGTCTTCCAGTTGCTTCTTGAAAACCTCGATTTTCTTTTTCTCCATGGTACGTACCCTATCGAAGACCCACATTTAGGCGGCCCGCCCCTTGAGCGACAAATCTTGTGTGCGAAACCGGAATCATATGCGCGGCGAGCACACACGTCAACTGTCCGGCACCTCAGGCTGCCTCCGCGGACTGTTAGATGCTCCGCCGGAAGCCGACGACAGCGCTTTCCGCAGTTCCAAAAAAAGCGGCCATTAAGGCCGCTTTCAAGAAAGAGGCGAGAGGTAGGAATCTTCAGAGGAGACGATGCAGGACGCTGTCTCGTTCAACGAGACAATCGTAAGGATGTCTTAATAGACGTTGGAGGATCAAACTCAAGGGTGTGCCTCTTCGGATACCTTGGGTTTAGCAACTTCAACGCCAAAGACGGACTCTCAGGCGGATACCTCCCGACAAAATACCACCAAAGTTGCTGTTAACAGGGGCGATAATTCATTTCGGGCTGCGATTTTTTCAGCGAGTTGTAAGGCTGGCTAGCGCCCCCGGCCGTGGTACTCCGATACCAACTCTAGGCCGTAAGGTTCTTATTCTGCGCCGCGTCCTGCTCTTCCATAATTTTTAATTTATTCAGCAGTGCCTTATAGCTGATCTTCAGGATCTTGGCTGCCTGGCGACGGTTCCAGCGGGTCTGGGTCAACACCCGCTCGATGGCTTCGCGCTCGGCTGACATGGCGGCGCGCCGTCCAATCTCGAGCAGAGATGGCGCGTCAGCGCTACCATCGCCCTTCACGGCGTTAATCGGAATGGCAGCCGCAGGAGCGGTTTTCGCCGGTTGCGCATCGCCGTCACTCCTGGCGCCCATCACGCTCAAGCCGGCCGCGGTCGAACTCACAATCGGCTTTGGCGTCGAAAGTTCGCGAATGATCTGGGCTTCGTTGCCGACGATAACGTAGCGCTTGACCAGATTCTCGAGCTCGCGGATGTTGCCTGGCCAACTGTATTCCATCATGCGACCGACAGCATAGTCGCCGAATGGAGCAGGCTGTTTGCCATAAACCTCGCTGTATTTTCGCTGGAAGTAGGCCAGGAAGACCGGAATCTCTTCCTTCCGTTCGCGCAGCGGCGGAATATGGATGGTGATGACGTTCAGGCGATAAAAAAGATCTTCGCGGAAGAGTCCTTCCTGCACAGCGCGTTCCAGGGCTTTGTTGGTTGCGGCCAGCACCCGCACGTCCACGGAGATATCGCGCTTACCGCCAAGGCGCGAGAACTCCCCGTCCTGCAGAACGTGCAAAAGCTTGGCTTGCAGTGCAGGATGCATCTCGCTGATTTCATCGAGGAAAATTGTTCCGGTATTGGCGAGGTCGAACTTGCCCAGCTTCTGCCGGTTCGCGCCGGTAAATGCGCCGGGCTCGTAGCCGAATAATTCGCTTTCCAGCAGTTCGTAGGGTATGGCCGCGCAATTCACTTTTACGAAAGGGTTCTCGCTCCGCCCTGACTGCGCGTAGATCATGCGCGCGACTACTTCCTTGCCCGTCCCGCTTTCACCGCGAATCAGAACTGTGGCCGTGGTGTCGGCCACTTGCTCGATGGTGTTCTTCACCTCTTCCATCTTCGGGCTGCTGCCGAACAGCATCGCGAAATCGCTGTTGCGGCGGACCTGGTCACGCAGTTGTGCGACCTCAGTCGTCGGCCGGTGCTTCTCCAGAACCCGATCGATGCTGAGGTCGAGTTCCTTCAGTTCAAACGGCTTGCCCACGTAATCATCGACGCCAAGCTTAGAGGCCTTGAAGATCATTCCGGGGTCGTGCTGACCCGATAGCATCACGACTGCAGCGCCTGGCTTGATTAGCTTGATTCGCTGCAGAGCTTCAAAAGCGGTCGGAGCGGAGTCGGAGCCGTTGAGCAATATCAGTGCAGGGTCGCAGGCGCGAAGAATCCGGACAGCTTCCTCTCCGGGAGCGCTGTGGCTGACCTCGAAGCCGCGGCGCAGCAGATGCGAGCCGAGGTAACGGCCATCGCCGTCATCACCACCGATAATCAGAACCCGCAGCTTATGATTGGACACCAAACATACCCCACGATTGCGGAAGGAGACCCGCCTAACCAGAGAAACCCGCTCTCCATTATGAGAACGGAGATTCCCACATCAGGGTTGCACGAACTGACGACGTTGACTCTCCTCACCCCAACGGCTGCTCGAAAGGCGAGTCGCTCATTCAGACTTTATCTGGCTTGATTAGGGTGATTGTAATCCCAGATTCGGCAGGTTAGAAACTGGCTGCAAATATTTTGTGGGGCGTCACTGAAACGGACCCTGCGTCGAAGGTTAAAAGAAAAAGAAAGGCGGCCCGGGGCCGCCTTTGGCACCTTTCCCTTGGCTCGTCAGTTGCCGCCGGAAACCGTCCGCAACTTGCCGGGCATGAAGTGATAGGGGGGCCACGGTCCGGTGATGCTGATCTGGCAATCCTTGAAATGCCGGGTTGCCGCGCCGTAGCGGTTCTGATACTTGGCGATAGCGGTGGAGTCTATCAGGTGGGCAAAATCGATTATCATCCCGGAGTCGGTCCGCTTGCAGATCACGTCCTCCTCGAGAGGTGAAAACAGCTTGTGCACCTGCATCGAGAGCGCACGCGCCTTGGTCTGCCGCTCACGGGAGCGGGTCGCCTGCGCGCGCAACTGGCGAAGATACTCGCCGCCCACGCCATTGGGGGGGTCGGCCAGTGCCTCTTCCAGCACCCCTTCTTTGAGGAGAAGCTTGAAGTGCATCTCAGCTTTTCCCCGCAGACGGGCGACGCTTTCGAGGAATGTCTTGCGATTGGCTTTCACGGCCCGGCGCAGCGCTTCGTCGGAGTCAAAGATGGTCCCGAAACGAAAGGGGAGCACGGTGAGAGTGCGGAAACATTCGCTCACCACGTGGGCATGGTCGACAATCGATTGCTGGGTTAGGGTTTGACCGGCGGAGTAATCGCTCACAATGACGGCGAATTCCCCGCTCGGACATGCGAATACCGAGGCGCCGTTTACGCCGCGGAGGTTTTCGATCAAAAAGGGACGCCGGGCCCGGCTGCCGCTAACAAGGCCCTGTTGCTCGGTGATGCAGTACGCGTACCACGCCATCTCAGTCTCTCCTGGGAGTGCTCGCACACAGACAATCGGGCGCCGTGCTCGAGGGAATGCTGACTTGCGTACGTGGGACTCAACGAAACTGGCTTTGGAGCTGGAAATGGACGAGGTACCATCTCCAACTCCTCTATCCTAAGCCTTTTACCGGTGAACCCGCAACCAGAAAGTCGCGGGACGCGCGCTTTTTCGCCAAGAGGCGGCTATTTGCGCGAGCGAGCGGCGGTCTTACTCACCTTCCGCGTTGCCTTCTTGGCAGATTGGCCGGCTTTGGCGGACGGCTTCTTGTCACTAGCGGATTCTTCCGCCGCTCTCCGCTCCAGGGCTTTGGTGACGACGTAAGCCATCTCGGCAACGGGAGCCGGTTTCCCGGTCCAGATCTCGAACTGCCGCGCGCCCTGTTGCACGAACATCTCTAGCCCTGGAATCACTTGCAGGCCTTTGGCGATCGCCATCCTGATAAGCTTGGTTTCGGCAGGCACGTAAACCAGGTCGAAGACGTACTTGGTGTTCAGTTCTTTCTCTTCCAGTGGCGACTGTTTGTCGCTGCCCATGCCAACCGAGGTCGCGTTGATGATGACGTCGAAGCTCTGCTTGGCCACATCCGCGCGCTTTATATATTTCACCTTGGCTTGCCGCGCCAGCGTCTGGCCCTTTTCCAGGGTGCGGTTGGTCAGGAAAACCTCGGCGCCTTTGGCTTTCAAACCAAACGCCGCCGCGCGAGCCACACCGCCTGCTCCAACTATGAGGATGCGCGCCCCCGCCAGGTGAAGACGCTGCTCCAAAGGCACGATGATGCCGGCCACATCGGTGTTGAAGCCGTAGAGCTTGCCATCGACACCGCGCACCAGGGTGTTGCATGCACCGACCAGCCGGGTGAGAGGATCGGAATTCTCCAACTCCTGTACGATCGCCTGCTTATAGGGCATGGTGATGCTAAGTCCGCGAATGGGAATATCGCCCACGCAGGCCAGCAAGTCCTTCAGGCTCTTGGCATGCAGCGACAGATAGACCGCATTGACGGTCTCGCGCCGGAAGGCCGCATTCATCATCACCGGTGACATGGAGTGCTCAACCGGATCGCCGGCAACACCATAGACCTGGGTGGCCGCATCCACGCTATCGATGCGATAGGTGTCACGCAGATCCATGGCGGTCGCCTGCCCGGGTGCGGTCTCTTCCCCACGCGTCGCGGCTCCGAAGGTGAAGATGCTGCCTGCGCGAACGCCGAGTACGCGACTGATGATGCCCTGCTCTCCCATACACAAGCCGATCATTTCGTGTTTGGCCGAGTTTGCTTCGAGGAACTTCATCATCAAGACGTTGTCATAGAGGTTGGTGGCAGTCGTTACCACCTTATAGAAATCGGCCGTATACTGACTCATCTGCTCGAACGGCTCTTCCAACTTCTTGGTGTTGCGGAAGTTGTGATGCGAAATAATAAGGCCGACGCGATCGCTCAGTTCCTCAAGTTCGGCAGACTTCAGCGCCTGTACGCTCTGGAGCTCGAGGTCGACCAGTTGGAAGCCGCTGTCGGCAGCCTTCAGTAGCACGCTGAGCTCGGCCGCAACGGTCCCCCGGAACTTGCCTCCGTTGACCGCTCGGCGGCAGGTGGCGATCACCGTCGCCTCGGGATGCATTTCCATGAAGCTCTTAAGCTTGGAGAGCGCTGCCGCGGGTTGCGACAGATAATCTAACCTGAACTCCAGGAACGGGTTATCGCGCACCAGCGACTCGGCACGGTCAATGATGGAGGAGGCGTCGGTGCCGATCACGGCCACGCACAGGCGGGGCAGTCGGAAACGGCGGATTCGGGCAGCGTAAGTACTTGCAGGTGAGCGCATGTAGCAGCCCGATGTTACAGATGCACAACAAATGTTGCAACCCTCTTGTTGAAGAATTTTCACACTTATAGGGCTCCGTCCACCGGCGGTCAAGAATCAGAAGCGATACTGGCTGCCAGGGTTGTGTCCGGTTTCTTGGCGCTGGTCAGTTCCGGCGGCAACACCACTTACCAGTGGGTGATTCGCCGATCCCCATCGACTGGGACAGGAATGAGTAACAGTAGCTCGATATTACTAAAGTTGTACTAGTTGACTGACGCTCTCGGACTCGATGAATCGCGTAGCCATACATGCTCGATGAGCGCGTCGAGCGAAAACCGTCCCGGACCGAAGATCAACACGATCAGGGATGCCATGAGGAAGGTAAACGGGGCCGCCGCGGAAAACTTGTCGGGGTCCGAGAAGATGGACAGCAACGCCTCGCGATCGCCGGTGATGTACGCCACAGTCATGTTTCCGGTCAGCAACAGAGCGATGAGCCGACTTCCGAGTCCCAGGGCGAGTAAGACGCCGCCCACTAATTCGAGAATCGAAATGAAGCACGCGGTCGGACCCGGCGCCGGCAACCCCAGGCTGCCGAAGTATTCGGTGACTCTTGGCAAGTTGTGCAGTTTGCCCCAGCCATCCACGGCGAATTGCCATCCCCAGTAAAGGCGCACAAAAAGGAGAAATGCGGACTGCAAGGAGCGGGCGCAACGTACAAGCAGCGCGTAAGCGCTTTTGGAACGATCCATTAGAGCGGCCATTGAGGGTATTCCATATCCTTGTCGAGAATCGAATAGAACATGCGTCCTCGTAATCAGACGTTCTTGCAGAACCAGCCCTGCGCCGACCAGTACGCGAACCACTGTTGCACGATTTCCGCGGACTGCTCGATTGGCCGGCCGCTCCAGTCCACCGCGTCGACGGCCTCGGAAAGCGTCTTCCCGTCGCGAAGAGCGCAAAGGATGGCGTACGCTTCCTGGTCGATTCGTTTGAAGTACACCGAATTGTCGGCGCGATGCACTGCCAGGAAAACACGTTCTGAATGCGGTAAGCGCCGACGCCGCGCACGCCTGCGGACGCGTTCGGTGACCGCATTGCTGACCATGGCGGTTTCCTGTTCCTCGTTGCGGACGCGGATCAGCAGATCGTCAACCGGGTAGCTCAGGTCCAGAAGGCGGACGTAGGGCTGCAACTCAAACTTGGGATCGGGTCCGAGGCCGGGCAGGTCGGCGGGGGCCAGCTTGGGCTTGGCTGCTTCGTCGAACGCCTCGATTTCGGCCCACTCCAGGCGCACCATATCGAGCGCGATCGGCTCGAAGCCGGCGACATGATCGGGATGTGCGCGCAGCCACGCTTCCAGCCGTGAGCCCAGATTGCGCATGGTGAACGAGCGCGACGGGCAGTCCAGCAGGTAGGCAATGGCCAGCTTTTCGAACCGGCGTTCGCCGACGATGGCGCGCAATCCGGGGAAATCATCCGACAAGGACGAAAGAATGCGGAACCAGTACTGCCGGTTGTAAATCTCCAGGCGCTCAAAGGAACTCAGGCGATCATTGGGCTTGATGATCTGGTTGGCAATGGCACGCAGCGATTTGCCGTCGCGGGTACGTTGCCGCATGCCTTCATCGGCGGTCAAAGGTTGCCGGACAGCTTCGAACATGCGTGCGCTGGATGCGATCCAGTTCCATCACGCCCCCACTCTTTCGGCGACATAACGGTTCGCCTTCAGCGCCTCGTCATGCACTTCCTCGAACGACGGAATGCGGTCGTCCCACTCCAGCAGGGTCGCCGTCGGACCGGCCAGTTCGATGGCACGCGCGTACAGGTTCCATACCGGATCGATCACCGGATGGTCATGGGTGTCGAGGATGTACTTCTCAAACTTGGAATGGCCGGCGATGTGGATCTGCGCCACCCGTTCATGCGGCACGCTGTTCACGTACTCAAACGGATCGAAGCTGTGATTGCGTGAGGAAACATAGATATTGTTGACATCAAGCAAAATCCCGCAATCGGCACGCTCCACAACTTCAGTCAGGAACTGCCACTCCGTCATCTCCGAGGCGTGGAACTCGGCGTAGCTGCTAACATTCTCCACCACTACTGGAACCTCGAGGAAGTCGCGAGCCTCACGAATTTTCTGCGCCGTCTTGGCCGCAGCTTCGAAGGTGTACGGCATGGGCAGCAGATCGTGCGAGTAGGAGCCGTCCACACTGCCCCAGCAGAGATGGTCAGAGAGCCAGGGAGTTTTGGTGCGGCGCACCAGCGCCTTCAAGCGTCTTAGGTGTTCGCGGTTCAGAGGCTCAACCGAACCGAAGTACAT
The DNA here is from genome assembly GCA_963791975.1 of uncultured Acidobacteriaceae bacterium. GTDB lineage: Bacteria > Acidobacteriota > Terriglobia > Terriglobales > Acidobacteriaceae > Bog-257. The sequence goes on from CAWBUJ010000003.1 coordinate 1,895,054, forward strand.
GGATACGCCGTGCTGCACTACGCGGTATTGCTCGAGAATCTGGTCGAGCACATGCAGCGGGCGGCCGCCATCGATCATGAAGTTTTCGGAGATGATTTCAAACCAGTCAACGACCGGCTTCTTCTCCAGGATGTGGTTGTAGTGCGGCACCCGCAACCCGATCCCGACGCCGTATTCGGTGAAACCATTAAAACGGTTGGCTGGCATAATCCCTGCGACCGGTGCTTCGCTTGGTGTGACATCTCGTCGAGCAGCTTACGTGGCGGCACGACGAGGGAGAAACAAGGGCCACAGCGGCGACCGCTCCGGCCCTTTTGACTGGTTAACCTGTTTACCGGAAATGAGGGTTGGAGCCATCGGTAGCGCAGCCACCCTTGCCCTTGCAGGAGTTCTTCCCCTTGCATCCGTTGTCGCCCGACTTGCAGCCACCCTGGCCCTTACAAGAATTCTGCCCCTTGCAGGCGTGTTTGTCTTGAAAGAAGCTGGAGGAAATCCGGCCGTTGTCGGCTGAGGAAACGGAAGTGGTGGAGGATGTGTTTTGTGCAACAACTGTGTTACCGGCCATGAAACCGGCCAGCGCGGCGCCCATCATCAGTGACTTCATCGATTTCGTCATCGTTGCTCTTCTCCTTGAGATAGTTTTGGTGGTGATCGAGTGCTTGATCTTCACCTCGCTCGTACTGTTAACGTGCGAGTCGTCGTTTCGGATTTCCTCCAACTGAGAGAAATCTTTTACCGCAAGCAATCTTTTCCTGGAGCCCCACGTAGGTGACGATCATTCGCCCGGACGGACGGTATTGCTCCCTCCGCCGCACACCTGCCAACTTGCTGAGGGATAAGATAAACTTTCTCGGGAGAAGTTACAAAAACCGCGATATTTTTTTAGCTTCCGTACAGGTATTGACCACCGATGATATTGCATCAACCTAGGAGCCGGCCGGAGCCATGGAAGGTCCAGCGCAATGCGTTGCGGCATTCCTGGCTGGTTCCATTGCTGGCGATCGAGTGGGTATGCGAGTGGACCGCTTTCGCCCTGAGCCGCTGGTCGTTCCTGGAGGTTCTCGATTATCTCGGTAGCTTCTCGATCTTGATTGCCGTCATCTTTTATTTCAGCGAGTCGGGTGACCGTCTGAAACAGAAGCATTATCAGGCTTGGCAGGTCATCAACACCGCGCAGGGCAAGGGTGGCAGTGGAGGCCGGATCGAAGCCCTTCAGGAACTGGACGCAGATGGTGTTCCGCTGGTAGGAGTCGATGTTTCCGGCGCATTTCTCCAGGGGGTTCGGCTGCCGGGGGCGCGCCTGTTACGCGCCGACCTCAGTGCAGTGGATGCGCGCAATAGCGACTTCAAAGCCGCAGACTTAACTAGCGCGAATCTGCGTTCCGGGAATTTTCGCCAGAGCAACCTCACTGACGCCAACTTTCAGGACGCCGACTTGGACGAGTCCGACCTTTGCTGGGCGAATCTTGCCGGGGCCAATTTCGACGGAGCGACGCTGGATGCGGCCGACCTGGGCAACACCGATCTCGGCAAAGTGAAGTGGCAAAACATCAAGAGTCTGAAGGGTGCGAATATCCGGCGAGTACGCGACGCCCCTGAGGGATTTATCGAGTGGGCGACACAGCATGGCGCTGTGACCACAGAGTCGCAGTCGGATTGCCGTTAACGCGAATCGGAACCGTCATCTCCGAAAACTTCTGCGGTGAAGGCCTGGAGTTGCGCGCCGTGTTGCCAGGCGTCCGGGGCGAGTCCGGCCTTGAGGCAGGTCTGGGCGAGAAAGGTTTCGCGGTCCCACTGCCACTCGGTCGGCACTTGGGGCAGCAGCAGTCCGCGGCGCGCTCCCTGCGAAACAATGAGGCCGTGCCTGCCGACAATTATCTGGTCGGCGCGAATGGGCTGCGGCGGCGACAAAACGCTGATCTGCACCTGAAGGTTTGGCGCCTCAGCCACAGTTACCGGCTCAAAGCGGGGATCCTCAAAGGCGGCCGCGCGGGCAGCTTCGGCGACAGTCTTGTAAAGCGAATCGGCAGGAAGAATATAACCGATGCATCCCCGAAGTTTCCCTTGAAGGTGCAGGCTGGTAAACGCACCGCGCGGCTCCGCGAGATGCGGAGTGGGCGGGGTGAGGTCGAGTTCACGATCATCCAGTGCAGCTTGAATCGAGTCATGCCCGAGCCGCAGCAATAGCTCGCGCTCGCTCGGCGAGTATTCGCAGGTGTCAGAGGAAGCAATGGCCAGCTCAGGCTCAGAGTGCAGGGACATCGTTGCGCTTCCTGCGCCGGGTCAGCACAAAAGACCGCCGTTTGCGGCGCTTGACGGCGTGGCGGTCGATCTTTCGCCAAAACGCTACGAAGTAATCGATAGCAGAAACCAGCGACAAGGCGACCATTACCCAAATGGAGCCCAGCGCGATGGGATGCACCGGCAAACTGAAGAAATACCAGGGCAGGTGGACCCAATGATGATCGATAATGGCCGCCACCACCGAGAAAATCTGCACGAACATCTTGCTTTTGCCCAGCTCGCTGGCCTGGATGGTGAAACCTTCCGACGCTGCTATGCCGCGCAGCCCGCTGACCAGGAATTCGCGGCCAACGATAATCACCGCCATCCATGCGGGGACGGTACGCGGATTGAACTGCACCAGCGTAATGAAGGCCGCCGCGATCAGCAGCTTGTCCGCCACCGGATCGAGCAACATGCCCATGGTGGTGACTTGCGCGCGCCGGCGCGCCAGGTAGCCGTCGATAGCATCGGTCAGCGATGCCGCAATGAAAACAAAGGCCGCCAGCAGTTCGCGGTCGCCATTGGTCGAGTTGAAGCGGCTGCTGGAAAGGATCCATATCAGCACTGGAATACTGAAAATGCGGACCAGCGTGATGTAGGTAGGAAGGTTCACGAGATAGACGGTGCCACAGAGAAGACGGCCGTGACCGCAACAGCCGATTATCCTCTACTGGTCAGAGCGAAAGCAATGGCAGAAATCGGACCCGCGGGCTCATTCCTCGTGGTGGACGGCGATTTCATCCAGCATGATGGGGGCCTGATATTGTTCCCAGTAGCTATAGCCGACCGGAATTCCCTTGACCCAGTCAAGGACGTTCATCCACAGCCGCAGAGCGGTGCGGAACCGGTTCCGAACCGCAGTGATGGGGTGCATCAGAGTCGCGGCGGCAATGTACACCGCGATGACGGGAGAAGCCAACGCTACCGCAAGCAGGCGCAGATAACAATACAGGCGTTGCATGATGACCCGCACGAAGGAAAGTTCACCACCACACAGCTTGACCGATATTATGCCCCAACTTCCTGCGGATTGCGGCGCTGGCGGGGAAAATTATTTTCTCCCAAAATGGGAACGGCTCCCGGGTGGGAGCCGCTGCCGCGCCAACTTCGCTGCTATCAGGAATCAGGCGTAGATTCCGCGCTGCCGGATGGTGTAGGCCACGCGATCGATTGCCAGCATATAAGCGGCGATACGATTGTTGACGCGATGGGTTTCGGCGTAGCGGACAACGTCCTCGAACGACGAAACCATGATGTCCTTCAATTGCTCGTTAACGACCGATTCCTTCCAAAAGTAACCCTGGCGGTCCTGCACCCACTCAAAATAGGAGGCGGTAACGCCGCCGGCATTGGCCAGAATGTCGGGCATGACGAACACACGTTTGTCGGCGAGAATGTCGTCGGCCGCGGCAGTGGTGGGACCGTTGGCGCCTTCGACCAGGATTTTGGCCTTAACCTGGTCCGCATTGGCTGAGGTGATGACGCTCTCGGTAGCCGCGGGCACGAGGATCTCACAATCGGTGACCAGCAGGTCTTCGGTAGCCGCGCGCTCGGCGCCTTTGAAGCCGTGGATGTGGCCTTCCTTTTGCCGGTAATCCCAGAGCGCCTGGATGTCGATGCCTTTGCTGTTATACAGTCCGCCGTCCCATTCGCCGATGCCGACTACCTTGTAGCCGGCCTGATGCATGAGCAGCGCGGCATTGGAGCCGACATTACCAAATCCCTGAATGATGACGCGCGTGGTTTCGCGGGCCATCTTGAGGTGCTTGATGGACTCATCGCAAATAATCATGACGCCACGGCCGGTGGCTTCACGGCGGCCGCGCGAGCCGCCCATATTCAGCGGTTTGCCGGTCACTACGGCCGTGACCGTCTGGCGCATGTGCATGGAGTAGGTGTCCATCATCCACGCCATGGTTTGCTCGTTGGTGTTGACGTCGGGTGCGGGCACATCCTTTTCCGGGCCGATGAACTCAATCAGCTCCGAGGTATAGCGCCGGGTCATGCGCTCCAGTTCGCCCCGCGACATGTTCTTGGGGTCGCAAATAATGCCGCCCTTGGCGCCGCCAAAGGGAATGTTGACGACGGCGCACTTCCACGTCATCCAACTGGCCAGAGCGCGCACTTCATCGAGCGTTACATCCGGAGAATAACGGACGCCGCCCTTGGCAGGGCCACGGGCGATGGAGTGTTGTACCCGGTAGCCGGTGAACACTTCCAGTTTCCCGGTGTCCAGCATGACGGGGATATGAACAATGATCTCCCGGTTGGGCTGGCGAAGCACTCGCCAGAGGCCGTCATCGAGTTTGAGCTTTTCGGCCGCCAGATTGAAGCGGGCAGCCTGTTGTTCCCACGGATTGCTTTCCTGTTCGAGCGAGTGTGTTGTGGTAACCATAGATTCTCCGATAACCTCCGCGACGCGCGACTTTCGCACGTGCTCGGGACACCGATCGTGGGCGTCCAGCAGCACGACTCGGTGGACGCTGCTGCGGATGCGCGTCCAATATTGGGCGGGCAAACCCTCAAAGTATATGCAGCGGGATGCGCGCGGCGCAAGTAATCAGGCGTATTCCGTCCCGTATAATCCCCTTGAGCCTGGCGAACCGCCGCCGAAGACTCCATGCCGACTCCCGACTACAAAAGCTTCCTCCAACTCAGCCGTGACTTCACTTTGGTCCCGGTGGCGAAGACGCTGAGCGCGGACTTGCTGACGCCCGTGGGGGCGTTCCTGAGCCTGGCTGCGAAGCAAAGGTACGCCTTCCTGTTGGAGTCGGTGGAGGGCGGCGAAAAGATCGGCCGCTACACCTTTCTGGGCGCGCAGCCGCGAATGGTGGTGACGGCGCGGGGTAAAGAGCTGGTCGTCCGGCAGGGCTCGTCGGTAGAACGACGCCAGGGCAACGTGGTCGAACTATTGCGCGCCAGCCTGCGGCAATACAGGCCCGCGGCGCTGCCGGAGCTGCCGCCCTTCACCTCCGGTGGAGTCGGATACTTTGCCTATGACATGGTGCGGCAATTCGAGCGGTTGCCCGAACATGCGAAAGATGACCTGGGCCTGCCGGATTGCGTCTTCACGTTCTACGACCGGCTGCTGGCCTTTGACCACTTGCGGCATCAGGTGCACATCATTGCCGCGGCTGATGTGGGTTCGGAATCCCCTCGCAAGGCCTATGATCGCGCCCTGGCCGACATCGCGGCCATCGAACGCAAGCTGGCTCGCGGACTTCGCGCGCAGCACGTCCACTGGTCTGCTTCAGAGAAAAAAAAGACCATCAAGGTCCACACCAGCACTTCGCATGACGACTTTCTCGAAAGCGTGCGCACCGCCAAGGAATACATCGCCGCCGGCGACGTATTCCAGGTGGTGCTGTCGCAGCGGCTGGACTTCAAGCCGCCGGCCGAGCCGTTCCAGATTTATCGCGCGCTGCGCACTGTGAATCCTTCTCCCTACATGTTCTTCCTGAAACTCGACGACCTGCACGTGGTGGGCGCGTCGCCGGAGATGCTGGTACGGGTCTCCGGAGGGCGACGGCTCGAGTATCGCCCCATCGCCGGGACGCGCAAGCGTGGCGCCACGCCAGCCGACGACGAACGCTTGACCGCGGAACTGCGCAGCGATGAAAAGGAGCGCGCCGAACACGTCATGCTGGTTGACCTGGGCCGCAACGACCTCGGGCGGGTAAGCGAATATGGGACGGTAAAGGTGCGGGACCTGATGTACGTCGAGAAGTATTCGCACGTCATGCACCTGGTGTCTGCCCTGGAAGGGCGGCTGCGCGAAGACCTTGACGCGCTCGATGCCCTGGCGGCGTGCTTCCCCGCCGGCACCCTGAGCGGAGCGCCCAAGGTGCGAGCCATGGAGATCATCGAGGAGCTGGAGCCGGTGCGCCGCGGTGTGTATGGCGGCTCGGTGCTCTATGCCGATTACGCCGGGAACCTGGATTCGTGCATCGCCATTCGAACCATGGTCCTGCATCGCGGTCGCGCGTACGTGCAGGCGGGCGCGGGTATTGTCGCCGACTCCGATCCCGAGAGCGAGTATCAGGAGTGTATGAGCAAGGCGAGCGCGCTGCTGCGCGCTTGCGAACGGGTGGGAAAATAGCCGAACTGCAGTATCAAGTTTATGGACAACGTTGGAATTGCAGGTTTCCTAAAAAAGGCAATGGCCACCATAGGAATGAAGTGTAAGGGGCTGATTCTCAACTATCCCGACGACGTTGGTTTCACCGCGCACCCACAAAAGAGGAGGGCCAAACGGCCCTCCTCGATTGATTTTTCGATGCTACAGCAGATGTTTACCACTGCTTCAGAATGTTTACCTCGGTCTTGCCGTTGCCGCCCGGACCATTAATCGGCATAAGCGTTCCGAAGGTCCCGTGGGCTTCGTCGAAGGTTCCTGCGGCAAAGTACAGAGTCGTCTTGGAGCCGGAACCGGAGCCGTTGCCGAATCCCAGTCCCCACAGCCCGTTAATGCTGAGGTTCAGACTGGCCGGATCGAAGAGCACACCGAGGAAATTGCCCGACGGATTGTACACCGCGACCGCACCGCTACCGAACATGCCCACCAGGATATCTCCGCCGTAGCCGCCAAAACCCTGAGGAGCAACGACCATTGCCCACGGCGCGTTGTCGTAGAGTACGTGCTGGAGCCGGAACATCACGTTGCCCGAGGTATCGAACACCGTGACATAGCCCTTTCCGATGCCTGCGATTTCATCGTGTTTGGCGGCATCTTGCTGGGCGTAGGCCACGGCCAGCTGCCCATTACCGAGGTTGGCCACGTTGAACGGCGCGTAACCGGCGGGAATCGTGCTGTCAACGAAGGAACTGCCACCGAACGAAAACGGCGCGTAGTTCTTGTCGAAGACATCGACCGAAGCGTTGTGGAAGTTCGCCACATATAGATAGTTGTTGCCGTTCGCAGACCCGAGAGCCAATCCCTTATAAACCGCATTGCCGCTACCGCTGTTGTTGACGGCAATTGTGGCGCTGGCGCCTGACCCCCATCCGGAGATGGTTCCGTCCTCGGTCGCGAAGATAAAGACTGAGGAGGCGCCGTTGATCTTGAAATCGGAGGTGCTGTTGTACACGATTCCCGTTGGCGTGCCAGTACCAGACCCGCTCCCCGGCGGGATGGTAACGACAAGTGACTTGGGGCTGCCCGTTCCGTCATATAGCGTAGAGAGTCCGGTGCCATTGTCAGAAACCCACCACGGGCCCGTCGGGGTTGCTACCATGCCCCACGGATTAACCAGGTTCGCGTCGGTAAAGGCGCTGATGCCGCCAATGTCAGAGGTGAGAATTGTAGGTTGAGTTCTTTGGGCAGCGGCCGGCAGGCCAAACACCGCAGCCGTTACCAGTACCGTCACCGCGCTAAGTAACAGCCGGCTTTGCCGGCTGAATTTCTGTGAGCTGAACATCGTTCCTCCATCCGTTTCGGATTCGTGAGTTGAACTTCCGGCGCTTCGACTCGATCCTTCGCCGCCAGAAGCTTTCTGCAATCTACTGTGGACAATCGCAGGAGTTGTCCTGGCGTTGTGACGAAGTTGTCAAACCTTGTTCACAACTCGAGAAGAGGAAAAATTGTTCTGTGCGTGTTTGTCACAGAATTGTCACGATGCCGTTGACTGGCGATTTGAATCGGTATTAGCTGTAAATCAGCAGTAACCGCAGATGCGATTATGAGTGCACCTTATGGAAAAGATCCTGGTCATTGAAGACGATCTGGCAGTGCAGAGGGCCCTGCGGCGAACCTTCGAGTCGGCGGGATTTGACGTAACCATCGCTCCTGAAGGCGGGGTCGCTATGGAAACCTTCCGAGCTACCGTACCGCGGGTGGTCGTTCTTGACTTACGGCTGCCGGGGAAGTCAGGACAGGACATTTGCCGCGAGATCAAGCGTGAGGCTTCCAACGTTCCTATCCTGGTGTTGAGCGCAGCCAGCGACGTACTCGACAAGGTGCTGCTGTTGGAACTGGGCGCAGATGACTATGTGACCAAGCCGTTCAGCCCGCGCGAATTGCTGGCGCGGGTGCGAGCCGCGCTGCGACGCCTGAATCAGTCGGCCGACAAGGCGGAAGTCTTCAGCTTCGATGACGTGGAAGTAAATTTCGCCAGGATGGAGTTGCATCGCGAAGGGCGGCTGGTGCAGCTGACTCCCCAGGAATTCAAGATGCTACGCTTCTTCCTGAACAATCAGGACCGCGTGGTTTCCCGCACGGAGTTGCTCAACGAGGTGTGGGGCTACCACAATTACCCCACCACTCGGACCGTTGACACACACATGCTTCGCCTGCGGCAGAAGCTGGAGAAAGATCCCGCGGATCCGGTGCACTTCCGGACGGTCCACGGTACAGGTTATAAGTTTGTTCGATAACCTGGAACCGACAAGAGGAGAGGCCATGGGTCGGCTGCGGCTGCGGACCAAATTCCTCATTGCCATGCTGCTGACCTCCGCGGGTCTGACCGCGGTCACGCTTCTAATTGTTCAGCGCACGGTAGAAAGTCAGGTACGACGCGAGTTGGGAAGCGACCTCGCCAACTCCGTGGAAACTTTCCGCAATGTGCAAAGAGAGCGCGAGGTGGCCCTGGAAAGCTCGGCCAGGCTGATGGCCAATCTTCCCAGCCTGAAGGCGCTAATGACCTCCCGTCATGCGCCAACCATTCAAGACGCTTCGACGGAAATGTTCCGCCTTTCCGGCGGCGATCTGTTTGCGCTGATCGATTCGTCTAATCAGTTTGTGGGCTTCCATACCCGGGCGCCGGGCGTTGGGCGCGAACAAGCGCAGCAACTGCTCCAGCACCGCAATTTTCTGGACGAGCCACGGCAATGGTGGTTCTCCGACGGGCATCTTTATGAAGTCGTGCTGACCCCAATCTACTTTGGCCGGCCTGCGGACAATGCCCTGCTCGGTGTGGTGGCGGTGGGGGACGAAATGAACGCCGCAGTCGCGCGCGAGGTCAGCCAGATTGCGGCCAGCCAGGTGGCCATCCTTTGCGGCCACGATGTGGTGGTCAGCACGCTCAATCCCGGCCAGACCAGCGAATTGCGCGGGCTGGTTGCGACGCAAGCCATTCCTCCGGGGCCTTTCGACTGGAAGCTGGGCAAGGAGAAGTTCATCGCTTCTTCCCTGGCGTTGGACCCCGGTGCATCGCCGGCGGTCAACATTGTCGTGATGAAGTCGTATGACGAAGCAACGGCTTTCTTGAACCGCATGAGCCGGCTATTGCTGGCCGTCGGCTTCGGCGCCGTCTTTGTCGGCAGTGTGCTGGTGTACCTCATCGCCAGGAATTTCACGCGGCCGCTGGAAAAACTGGTGGATGGCGTCCGGGCCTTGGGGAGCGGAGACTTCCGTTACCCCTTGCAAGCGCAGGGAGCTGGAGAGGTCGCCGAGCTGACGCGCGCCTTTGCCAGCATGAGGGAGGGTCTGCATGAAGCTCAACTCCGTCTGCTGGGCGCCGAACGGCTGGCAACCATCGGCAGAATGGCAAGCTCCATCTCGCACGACTTGCGACATCCGCTCACGGCCGTGCTGGCCAATGCCGAATTTCTGGCCGATGCAGACCTCAATCCCCAGCAACGCGAAGATCTCTACCTGGAGATTCGAATTGCGGTCAACCGGTTGACCGATCTCATCGACTCACTGCTGGAGCTGTCGCGGCCCGCAGAGTCGATGAACATAACCGATGCCCCGGTCGAGCGCACTATCAGTCGCGCCATCGAACTCGTCCACGCGCACCCGCAATTCCAGAAGGTCGCAGCGAGTATTGATTCGACCGGATTGCATAATGCGCAGTTCGACACGCGGAAATTGGAGCGCGTCTTCTACAACCTGCTCCTGAACGCGTGCCAGGCAGCACAAGGCTGCGGGGGCGGCGGCCATGTTGCCGTCACCGTGAGCAAGCACGAGGACAACCTGGAGATTCGCATCATCGACGATGGGCCTGGAGTGGATTCCTCCGTCTGTGACAAACTGTTCCAGCCTTTCGTCAGCTATGGCAAGGAAAATGGCACAGGGTTGGGGTTGACGATCGCGCAGAAGATCGTGCAGGACCATGGCGGCAGCTTGCAATTGGAAAGCTCGGTGCCGGGTCGCACGGTGATGGAGATCGTGCTTCCGCGGGCGCGCAAGCAGGCCGCCGTCGCGAACGGTCAGGCGGCGGACGCCTCCCGCCACTTCAGCATGTAACGATGTAGCCACAGAGTGCGAAGGTTTGAAGGGCCCTTCAAACCGTAGCCCGAGGTGCGACATGAAATTGAGATGCTCCCAGTCTTTCCGCACGGCGGTGGTGCTTGGGTCTGCGTTCATAGCAGGGATTACCAGCCCCGGGCAAGCCCAAACGAGTTCGCAGGCGACAGAGTCCGGGGTGAACGCCTCTCTAAACGAACTACAGTCTCAGGTGCGGGAATTAAAGCAAATGGTGCTGCAACTCCAGCAAGAGACCAGCTCCAGCCGGGCCGAGATATCCAAGCTACGTGAGGAACTGCACGCACAAAGCTCCGGAAGCTACTCTGCGCCCGAGGCTGGCGCTGCAGACCATGACCAGATTGCTGCCGGCTCGTCTTCATCTTTAGCGACACAGTCGCAGGAACAGCGCTTGCAGCATCTGGAAGAGGACGAGCAACTGCTTTCTGACAAAGTCGATCAGCAGTACCAGACCAAGCTGGAGAGTGCTTCGAAATATCGTGTGCGTTTTTCGGGTATTGCCCTCTTCAACCTGTTCGGCAACAGCGGCTATCCCGACAATCAAGACGTGCCTACCTGGGTCCTCCGGCCCGATCCCATGGACTCCCCCGGCTCGGTGGGCGGCACGTTGCGGCAGTCGATCCTCGGCTTCGAGGTCTTCGGGCCGAGGGTTTTTGGGGCGCGCTCCAGTGGCAGCCTCAGCTTCGATTTCGGAGGCGGATTTCCCGCCACCTATAACGGCGTTAATTCCGGGCTGGCCCGGTTGCGCACCGCGAGCGTTCGTTTGGATTGGCAAAACACCTCGGTGATTGCCGGCCAGGACCAGTTGTTCATCTCGCCGCAATCACCCACTTCGTTCGCTTCGCTGATTGTTCCCCCGCTCAGCTATTCCGGCAACCTCTGGTCGTGGACGCCGCAGTTGCGGGTGGAACACCGCTTCGAGTTTTCGGACCGCTCCAGCTTAAGCCTGCAAGCGGGCGTGCTTGATCCCCTGACCGGCGAACCGCCGAGTGGTTACAACTATGTCTGGTACCGCGCGCCAGACGCCGGCGAAGAATCGCGCTCACCAGCTTTCGCCGCAAGAGTCGCCTACTCCCATCCAATGTCGGGCCGCTCGTTCACAGCCGGCGTCGGCGGCTACTACAGCCGCGAGAGCTGGGGTTTCAACCGCAACGTGAATGGTTACGCAGCCACCGCAGACTGGAACCTGCCACTTGGCCAGTGGTTCACTTTGAGCGGGTTCTTCTACCGGGGACAAGCGATCGGGGGCCTGGGCGCCGCTCTGGGCCGCAGCGTCGTCTATAACGGACCACTCACCGATCCTGCCACCGCCGTGCTGCCTCTGAACGCCGTCGGAGGCTGGGCGCAAGTCAAGTACCAGCCGCTGCCGAAGCTGGAGTTCAATGTGGCGTTTGGACAGGACAATCCGTTTGCCGTAGACGTTCGTGCGTTCGGCGAGCAATCGCAGAGCTACGACAATCCGTTCGTTACTCGCAATCGCGCCGGGTTCGGCAATGTGATCTATCGACCGCGCTCTAACCTGCTGTTGTCGCTGGAGTACCGCAGGCTCAGGACCTTCTCCATTTACGACAACAGCTATGCGGGTGGACAGCTGAACATGGCAATGGGAATACTCTTTTGAAGCGATCCATGCTTGCCGCAAACAAGCTCGCCCTGCCCCTGTTGGCCTGCGCACTAGGTTGCTGCGCACCCGCAAGCTCATGGGGGCAGGAAGTCGAAGTAACTGGTCGTGTGGCTTTGGAGGGACCTGCTCATATCTCTCCGGCGAACTCAACCGTGGTTTGGCTCTCGCCGCTGGCAACGGACGCCGGCGCCGCTCCAGTTGCCCCAATGCACGCCACCCTCCAGCAGAAGAACAAGACGTTTGAGCCTCATCTGCTGGTGGTCACCAAGGGGTCCCTCGTGGAATTTCCTAATCGCGATCCCTGGTTCCATAACGTATTTTCGTTGTTCAACGGCAAGCGCTTCGACCTCGGACTATACGAAGCCGGCTCCACGCGAACGGTACGCTTCGATCGCGAGGGGGTTTCCTACATCTTCTGCAACATTCATCCCGAGATGAGCGCCGTGGTCGTTGTCCTCTCCACCCCATACTTCGCCGTTCCCAACAAGCAGGGAGAATTCGCGATTGCGGGGGTACCGGCAGGGCGATACACGCTGCACGTCTGGAACGAGAATGCGATGCCGGCTGCGCTGCAGTCTTTATCGCGCGTGGTAGAGGTAGAGGGAAGATCCTCCTCGGTGGGCACCGTGCGTGTGCACGTCACCACGGCCCAGGCTTCGCACAAGAACAAGTACGGGCAGGATTACGAGCCTCCCTCCCCGAACAATCCGGTGTATGTGCAGCCGCAATAATCCGGGACCACGTCTACGGTTCCGGAAGTGCACGGAGCCATTTCACTGTCTCGAAGAGATCGCCCTGCTGAAAGATCCGAATGCCGGCCACGCCGCCGGCGCCAGCCTCGAGGCATCCCCGAGCGTTCGAAAGGCTGACTCCGCCCATCGCCAATACAGGGCAGCGGCCCGCCAGATCGGCAGATGGCTGCTGTCCCGCGCAGGCTGCGCGCAGGGCCTCGAGGCCAATGCCGGCCGCTCCGGTTTGCACTTTCTCAAAAATTGGAGCCAGCACGGCGAAGTCTGCTCCCTGCCCCTCGGCGTCGCGGACTTCAGCAACTGTGTGCACGGATACCCCGATCAAGGGCGGGATATCGCTGCATTGCATCCACAAGGCGTGGACCTCTTTCGCCGTAAGCTGGCCGGAGGGAAGCTGCACGCCATCTGCACCGACGGCGAGTGCGACATCCGGGCGGCCATTGATGAGCAGCTTTGTCGTGGCTGAGCGATCGCGAACGGCCCGCACAGCTTCGGCAGCGAGGCTCTCGATCTGGCGCGAAGAAAGGTCTTTTTCGCGGAGCTGGATGTAATCCACACCTGCGCGGGCGGCGTCGGCAATCCTGCGGAGCAGTTCTTGGCAGCGCGACGCTTCTGTTCCGGCGAAACGGTTGCGATCGGTGACGTAGTAAAGGAGCATCGCCAAGCCGATTGTATTCTGCGGTCATCGTTGAGGCTAAGTGCACCCCATCGCTGGTCCGCGGGCACCACAGCTTACAGCAGCCCACCCTTCCACAAGCCAGGGCGGAGTTCGACCGCGTCGCGCAGCCCTGCTCTAGAATTAGGCTGTGCCGCCAGCATCCAAGGACCGTTCCCTGCAAAAGATGAAAGCTCGCGCTCCGCGTCGCTCACCCGCTAACACACACGCGCCAATTGAGGTCCTGCGCGCGCCCGCGCTGGCGCAATTACCGTGGCTGATCCATGGGTTCAGCACCCGGCAGGGTGGGGTCTCGACCTGCTATGGCGGCCGGGCGCTGAATCTAGGCCTGACGCAGCGCGACACGCGAGGGAACGTCGAGCGCAATCGCGAACTGTTTCTGGACACCACCGGTGCCCGGAACGAAGATGACAATTTGTGGCCGCTGGTACACCTTAAGCAGATCCACTCGTCGTTAGTGCAACGGGTAAAGGCAGCGCCACAGGAACCGCTGGCAGGAGACGGACTGATTACCGACGTGCCGGGCTTGCTGCTGGCCATCAAGACCGCCGACTGCGTTCCTGTGCTGGTGGCCGATGTGAAGCGCCGCGCGGTAGGCGCCTTCCATGCGGGCTGGCGCGGGACGGTGGCGCGGGTGGTCGAGAAGGGTATCGGCGAAATGCGCAGGCAATTCGGCAGTTTGCCGCGCGATCTGCGGGCTGCCATCGGACCATCGATTCGGCGCTGCTGTTACCAGGTTGGGGCGGAGGTGCGCGCCGAATTCGATTCACAGTTCTGCTACGCCGACGAACTCTTCGAAGAGGTCTTCGACGCCAACGCGATTCACGTTCGCTATCCGTTGTTGTTCCTGAACCAACGGGCCCCCGGCCACGGCGATCTCGGGCCCGAGATTCACCTGGATCTGGCCGAAGCGAACCGGCGTCAGTTGGTGGACTCTGGACTGCGCGAGGAGCACGTCAGCGTAATGCACGGATGTACTGCGTGCGACACGACTCGCTTCTTTTCGCACCGCGCCCAGTTCGGCCGGACGGGACGAATGATGGCCGTGATCGGGATCAGGCAGCAATGAGCCGCCCACAGCGGGCTGGGCGCGGGCTCGACATTGTGATCGTCTTCCTGGTCTTTGCCACGCTCATGGCCGGGTTCATCGGCACGCTACTATTCTTCCCAGGCAGGCTACTCGATTGGGTGTGGCAACTCAACCCGGAGGGACGTGCCGCATTCCAGAGCATGGGCAGGCTTGCGTGGTTGCTGCTCTTCCTCGTTGGGACAATTGCGGGAGGTGCTGCGATAGGTATTCGCCGGCGCCGCAAATGGGGATGGTGGCTCGCAATTCTGCTGTTTTCTGTGAATGGCCTGGGTGACGCGATCAGCCTGTTCGTCACTCGAAGGATATTCCAAGGGGCTTCTGGAGTTTTGGTCGCGGGCCTCTTTCTCGCCTATTTACTGCGGTCTGATGTGCGAAGGCAATTCTAGGACTCAGTCAGGCGGGCCCGCGTCTGGGTCCGACTTAGCCTTGGGGTTCGGGCGCGCCCGGCGCCGCTGGTGGCTCAGAGGAGTTGTTGACCAGGTCTTTCAGTTCCTTGCTGGGTTTGAAGAAAGGGATCTTCTTAGCGGGAACTTCGACCCGGTCGCCGGTCTTGGGATTGCGCCCGACGCGGGGCTTGCGCTGGCGGGTACGAAAGCTGCCAAAGCCGCGGATCTCGATCTTGTCGCCAGAACGCAGCGAGCGCACGACGCTCTCGAAGATCGTTTCGACGATGACCTCGCTGTCCTTCCGGGTGAGTTCGGCCAGCCTAGAAACCTCATCGATCAAGTCTGCTTTGGTCATCCTTCACGCCCCTTGTTTACAAACCGAATAGCTTCAACATTTCAGCACAACCGGATACTCTCAAATTACGACAAGGTTGGCAAGCCTAACTTTTCGTTAGACTTCCGAGGGGCAGTCGCAAACCTTGGGTTACTTCCACAGATAGTAGAATCCCACATTGGTTTCCAGTAGTTTGGCGCGGCTAGGAAGGTACTCGGAAACATCGCCAAACAGCAGGTCGAGCAGACTCTTGCGCTCCTTCTCGGAACGCACCAGGGTCGGCTCGCCCTTGATCCCTACGGACTTTGCAGTATCTTCCACAGCGGCGCGGAAGTCGCCAATCTGGTCCACCAGCTTTAACGGGATTGCCTGTTCTCCGGTCCAAACCTTGCCGTTGGCCAAGGCCCGCACATCCTCTTCTTTCAAGTGGCGGCCGGTGGCCACGCTGTTGATAAATTGCGTGTGCATGTTGTCAATCAGGCCTTGCAGGTAGGCGCGCTCGGCGGGCGTCAGTTCGCGCGTGGGCGAACCGGTGTCCTTGAACTCGCCGGCTTTGATGGTGATGTCTTTCACCTTGGCCCACTTCATCAGCTCTTCGTAATTGATCCATTGCACGATCACGCCGATCGAGCCCACGATGCTGGCATTGTCAGCGAATATCTTGTTGGTTGCCGATGAGACGTAATAAGCCCCGCTGGCGCCAACCGTTTCGATGGAAGCCACGATGCGCTTCTTCTTCTGATCGCGAATCCGTAATACCTCGCGATAGATCTCTTCCGAGGCCGCCGCTCCGCCGCCGGGAGAGTTAACGTGCAGCACGATCGCCTTGATGGAGCTGTCATCGGCGTACTTGCGAAGCTGTTCGACTACGTCTTTGGGCGTAAGAATCACGCCATCCAGATCCACCACCGCGATCTTTTCGCCGAATCCCGCAAAGCCGTCCGGCTGTTGTGACCGGACCGTAAAGTAGACGAGGGCAAAGATACCTGCCAGGAACAAAAAGAAAGCTCCACCGCCCAACAATACCCAGAGAAACACCCGCGAGCGTGGTTGTTCTGTCATAGGAGAAAACCAAGTGTAGCAGCAACCCGTAACCAGCACCGGGCCGTTAAGAACTGGCGTGCAGACCCGCTCAATGGAACAGCCCGGCCAAGAACGAACCGATACCGCTGAAGAAGCTGTGCTTCTGTTTCTTGGCGGTTTGCACAGGCTTGGACTGCGGGCCGCTCTTGCCAGACGGAGGCAGCACCACCGGATCCAGTTCTATCGTCTTATTGTTCTGCAGCTTCAGGGTGGCAACCGTCGCAGTCAGTTCAGGCGCCGGGTCGGCGGCGCGGAATACGAAGGGAGCCTCCACGCTCATGTGCTCCTGGGGCGACGGCGGGGGCAAGGCCGGGGCAGGTGGGGCTGCGGCCTGCGCCGCCTTCGATTCCACCGGTGGCGGCGCAGAAACTTTGGCCACGAGTGTCGGCGGAGCTGCGGGACACCCGCAATTTTGCTTTGAGCGAACCGCCTCATTGAGGTGCCCGGCCTTGAACAATACGGCCTCGTCGGGCTTGACCTGATAGGTCGCGTCGCCCAGCGTCTCCGAAACCACGATCGCAGAGGCATTCCATGGCAGCGACTGCACGCAGGTGTCACCGTCAGCGGCGACGCGCACCGCGATGTGCACTGTTCCGGGACCGGGCATCAGCAGACGCAAATCGGGAGTAAGCAGCGTGTCGGCTGAGGCCCCGAGCGGATAGTTCATCTCCACATTGCCGGCGTTCATGCTGAACATAAGCTCACGGCCAGTTTGTGAGGCGGTCACCGAAAGTTTGGTCCCGGGACAGACCAGCAGGTTTCCGCCGCGCTCCAGCTTCAGGGTCGCGGCTTGCGCCCCGGCCTGAATGGAAGCCCCGCTGAGTACGCTGGTTCCCGAACCGGCAAGAATGACCGATCCCTTGACCCGCGCGTCGGTGGCGAAGAGTTCGCCCAGAGTCTCCTGGGCCGCGACTGCGCCCTCCATCCCAAGGACGAGCAAGACGGGCAGGAGAATGCGCTGTAGAGGAGACAACATGAGTCGCAGACAAATAAAACGCGCGCTTACGACCATAACACCGAAGCCTAAGGTTCACAACGGCGAGTCTCGCGCCGGGCGCCCGCGGCGCCACCTCCCTGGGAAAGTTCCGGCGCAGCGTATCGTCCATCGTGGTCACTGCAGAGCCGCATATTCCGCTTTGGCGGCTTTGAGGATCGGGATGTCATGGTCAGCGTCTCTCCAATGCGCAAAGAAATCCTGATAGGACTGGCGGGCGGCGGCTTTGTCGCCCATCATGGCCTGGGCGCGACCAAGTTGCAGATGCGCCAGCGGCCCGATAACGGCGCCGTTCACGATGCCGGGATGATCGAGTAGCTTTTGAAACTCTGCCGCCGCCTGCTGCGCCTCTCTCGCTTGCAGGTAAGCCTCTCCGCGGACATAAGCCGGGTACAGGCCATCGAAAGCTGCAAAACCCATTTCGTAGGGCACGGCAACCTTCAGGACGTCGACGGCGTTTGCGGGATCGTTCTTCTTCAGCTCGATGGCCGCTTGAATCGTAGGCAGGGCGTAGTTCTGCATCATAGTATCGAGGGGATCTTCGCGATTGAGTTCGTCGGCCATCTTCTGCGCCTGAGCTACGTCTCCAGCCCGCGCCAGGACCAATGCAGCGCGGGCCCGATCGTCTCGTGAAGAACCGAGAGCCAAGGCCTCTGCGACCAACTGACGCGCCCGCGTAGAGTCGCCGGCTTCGACCTCCTGCAGGGCGTTGCCGGTCAGGCAGTCGGCTGCTGAATCCAGCCCCTTGTCACGCTTCGCCAAAGTTGTCACCTGCTGCAGGAAATCTTGCGCCTTACGGAAGCGGCCATAAAATGCACTGGTGTAAGACTGAAGGCACAACAATCCGCCAAGCGAGGGACCAACGGTCGAGCGAACCTGCTCATCCAGGGCCGGCTGGTCGCCTCTGAGGAACGCCAGTTCGTATTGCGCAAGAGGCATCAGGCTGCTGCTCAATTTGAGAGCCTGGGCCTCGTCAAGTCCCCGCTTGGCATCGTCGAGCCGGTACAGCCTCAGGTAGGAGGAAACCTCGTTGAAGTAAGCCGCGGCCTTCGGCTTCAACCGAATCGACTCCTGGGCCGCTTTGGCCGCTTCCGCATTTCTCCCAAGCGACATGTAAGCGGCGCTGAGGTGGTAATGCGTGACCGGATCTTCGGGATAGATGCTGATGGATTCGTTGTAGGTTTGAATCGCGGTCAGCAAATCAGCGGTGCCGATTGCAGCATACGTGCCGTCGATCTCAAATCGCTGGCGCTGGGTGGCCCGGTCGCGCAACCGGTGGGCTTTTTCGAGATTCTGGAAACTCAGCCTGGACTCGGCGAGATTACGGTAACCGGTTCCCAGCGACAGGTAGGCCTGGGCAAAATTTGGATCCAGATCCAGGGCTCGCCTGAAATAAGGTAAGGCGACGATATCGCCGCCTTCGCTCTTGCGTTGCAGCCCGGTGGTATAAGCCTGCAAGGCTTCCATGGAGGAACTGGTGGCCAACTCCAGCGGCTGGTTGAATCTCTGCAAGGACGACTCCGGCTCTCCCAGCTTCTTCCGAAACTCGCCGCTGACAAGGCCCAGGGTTTTCACAATTTCGTCGCGGCTCGCCGTCTCTCTCTCCGTCGTAGCGAATGATCTTCCGGTCCGGCAGTCCGTGGCCTTCAACTCGATGCGATAGCGGTTTCCCACGTCCACAATCGAGCTGGCGACTACGGCCCGACTGTTAGTCCGTAAGCAGACTTCGCGCGCCAGTTCTGGTGTCAGCCTTTCGTTCTCAGGATGGTTCAGCAGCTTCAGCGTTCCCCGCACCTTGTCAGACCCAAGCGGATTCAGAAATGGAGTCTGCTCCAATCCCACACGCAACGCGTAGTTCAGCGCGTCAGAGAGCACCGGGTCGCTGGTCGAGTTCGTGAAGTCGGCCAGTACGAGGGAGTCTTTGGCGGTGAGTCGTTCGTGGTTGTGGCGGAACCAATAGACCCCGGCGAAGATGAGCACTAGGCAAAGCACGAGCGCCGCTGCCCCATGCCATAGCTTCCATCGGCGCCGTTCAGCCGGTGGGGCGGTTGCGGCCACCTGCGCGAAGGACGACGTACTGCGTTTCACCGCTTCCAGATCGGCGCGCATGGCGGCGGCAGACCGGTAACGGGACTCGCGGTCCTTCTCCAACGCCTTATTGATGACCGGCTCCAGCTCGGGCGGAAGCGCCGGGACGAGACTGCGCACCGGGTCCGGGGTCCGATGCGTAATCTCGGCGTGCAGAATCGCCTCGGTCTGCCCGGTGAATGCGCGTCGCCCGGTCGCCATCTCGTAAAGCACAACTCCGAAGGAGAACAGGTCGGTGCGTGCGTCCAGCAGTTCGCCCCGCACCTGCTCCGGCGACATGTAGGCCGCCGTACCGACCGCGATACCAAAACGAGTCAGGTTCGCGGCATCCTGCACCTGGCGTCCAGTTACCTGGAAGTCGGCTTGGGTTTCTGCTTCCGTCGCCTGAAAATGTTCGTCGCTGGATTGGAGCAGCTTGGCCAATCCGAAGTCGAGAATCTTTACCACGCTCTTTTCGGTGAGAAAAATATTGGCCGGCTTAATGTCGCGATGAACGATGCCTTTCTCATGCGCCGCCTCCAGTCCGAGCGCAATCTGGATGGCAATGTCCAACAATTGATCGATGGCAAAGGGAGACGCAGACGGCGGCGAGGCACAGGCCGCCTGCGCTCTAAGCAGCCGGTCGCGCAGGGTCTCGCCCTGCAATAACGGCATGACGATGAAAGGCCGGGCATCATGCTCGCCAAATTCGTAGATGGCGCAGATGTTGATGTGTTCCAGGGCGGAAGCGGCGCGGGCCTCCCGTTCGAACCGTTCCAAGGCCCGCGTATCGTGGCCGATATCTTCGGGCAGGAACTTAAGCGCCACCGGGCGGCCAAGCTTGACATCTTCTCCCCGATAGACCACGCCCATGCCGCCGCCGCCCACAATCTCGAGCACCCGATAGTGGGAAACGATCTTGCCGGTGAGACTGTCAGGATCGAGGACGCTCCGGGACACGGCTCCATCCTGGCTGTCCGAAGCCGCGCTACCCGGCGATTGATCGCCCGTGCTGGAGTCCAGCCATTCCACGGGGGCCAAAAACCGGTAACCCCTGCGCGCCACAGTCTGAATGTACTTAGGTTCCTCGGCGGAATCGCCCAGCACCCGCCGCAGTTTGTTGATGGCGGCATTGATGCTGTGGTCGAACTCGACGATCGTGTCGTTGGGCCAGAGTTTGCCCTGGATTACCTCCCGGGTCGCCACCTCGCCGTCATGTTCGATCAGGATGCGCAGTACCTGGAACGGCTGTTCTGCGAGCACTACTTTGCGGGCTTTCTCCCACAGCTCTCCGGACTTGAGATCGAGTTCAAAGGGCCCAAAGCGAACTCGTACTGGAAGCGTGTCCTTCATCATTGGCCAGGGCTGTGGGCCGAAGTTTACTACTTGTGAGCTTTGACTTCCAAGCCCGATCTCGCCGCCGCGATGAGCGAAGGGCTACGGTCATGGCGCTACTTCGGCGGTGCGCCCTTCTGCTGGTTGTAGGTAGTGCCTTTGAGCTCAAACATAGTCGCCGGGAAATTGCTGTTATACGTCACCGTGGTCATGAAGCGCTGATTGCTCATCTCGCCATTCAGATTACGTACGGTGCTGAGCGGCGTCTGGATGCCCTGGATCAAACGATAATTGCCGAACACCTCCGATTCTTCGTCCATCATGCGGTCATTGGGATCGCGCCAACTGTAGCTCTTCTTCACCGGCAGGTGCGAGCGCGGGTCGATCGAGAGAGTCACACTGTCGTTGCTCGCATTCAAGATCGTGACCTGATCGGCAAGGTTCTGTTCCACCATCGCGGGGCCGTCATACAGAATGGTCGTGCCCGGCGCGGGCAACCACTTGCGGATGACCCATTCCAGAGAATGTTCGCGGCGGCGCAGATAATCCTCCAACTGCTTCGGGTCCTGCTCTGCCGTGCCCTTATAGGTAATTTCGTAGCCTTTGTCGCCGATATTTAGTTCGATGACGTCGCGCTGCTTGGTCAGCTCCCAGCGGTCCTTGTCGGGCCACTCCCAGAACCGCCAAAACAGAAGACCCTGGCCGCTCGGCTGTCCGTGATAGAAGCCGTAAGTGCGGCCCTCGACCTGCATGTCACGAATGTCGAGGTAAGTCTCACCGCCGAGGGCCTGAATCATGCCGTTCAGGATCTTGAGCGCCTTCTGCTGGCCGGGATCTTTGACGGAAGCGAATTGCGCAGTCGGCCAGTTGGCGGGCATGGGCGCTGGCGCCGGGCATCGCAGGCGGCGGAGCGGCGGACTGCACCGGGGCAGCAGACGTTTGAGCGGCGGCGGATTGCGCAGGTATAGCTGGTGTCTGAGCAGCGGCAAACGAGGTGAGCAAGAGAACGAACAGGTGTGATGCAGCCTTACGCATAGCTACGATGATTCTAGACCCTGAGAAGGGACTCGAACCGATTGAGCAGGTTTCGGTAGCGGGGTCATAACCAACGCACCACTACCAAGGTTTCCCATCTCTTACTCTGCATATTCACCGCGCTCTCACGCTTTGAAGGGGCACGGCTTTCAGCCGTGCCGTTAGGTACGGGGAGAGCGTTGGGCTTTCAGCCCCTGCGGGAACTCGCGGCGTCTCCAAGTCGAAGTCCCTCAGCGGCCAAAAGCCATCATTTCAGACAGCAGTCTTACGGCACGGCTGAAGAGGCCGCTGAAAAAGTCTGGTTCGAGGCGGTTTTGAAGGGGCGCAGTTTTAGCTACGCCGTTTTGAAGGGGCGCAGCTTTAGCTGCGCCGTACAACTGCTTAATTGTTGCCATTCCGAGCGGACTTTAGTCCGCGAGGAATCTGCTTTTTCGCCTTTTTCAGCAACCTCTGAAGCCGTGCCCCTTCAAATCCCCGCGGGTGAAGAAATAGTCCAAACCTTACGCGCTCACCAAACAAAATCAACTCGTACCCTACTCGAGGCGCAGGACGTGGATGAGGCCGTTGTAATCACCGGCCAGGATGCTTTTCTCGTCGGGGCATACCGCGCAGCATCGGAGCGAGGCGTGGGCCTCGAAGCTAGCCAGCTCGTGTCCGCTGTGCAAATCCCACACCTTCAGCGTCTGGTCATCCGACGCCGAGACCGCGTACCGCCCGTCCGGCGTCACCGCCACCGCATTGACCTGCCATTCGTGGCCAGTGAGGGTACGCATCTCG
Organism: uncultured Acidobacteriaceae bacterium; assembly: GCA_963791975.1. GTDB lineage: Bacteria > Acidobacteriota > Terriglobia > Terriglobales > Acidobacteriaceae > Bog-257. Next base: position 1,917,693 of record CAWBUJ010000003.1, read on the forward strand.
CGCCCGGTGCCCAGGTCCCACACCTTCAGCGTCCTGTCCTCAGACGCCGAAACCGCGCACAGCCCGTCCGGCGTCACCGCCACTCCATTGACCCCACCCGCATGGCCTGTGAGGGTGCGCAGCTCGCGTCCGCTGGCCAGATCCCACACCTTCAGCGTCTGGTCATCGGACGCCGAGACTGCGCGCTGCCCGTCCGGCGTCACCGCCGCCGCTCTGACCCATCGCGAGTGGCCGGTGAGGGTGCGCAGCTCGCGCCCGCTGGCCAGATCCCACACCTTCAGCGTCTGGTCCTGAGACCCAGAGACCGCGCGACGCCCGTCCGGCGTCACCGCCACCGCATAGACAACCTCCGAGTGTCCGGTGAAGGTGGCCAGCACTTCTCCGGTTTCCAGGTTCCACAGCTTCACCGTGTCGTCAAAAGACGCCGAGACTGCGCGCTGCCCGTCCGGCGTCACTGCCACCCCATAGACGTAATGGGTGTGACCGGTGAGGGTCCGCAGCTCGCACCCCATGGCAAGCTCCCACACCTTCAGCGTGCCGTCAGATGAGCCGGAGACGGCCACCTTGCCGCCCAGCGTCACCGCCACCGCCCAGACAGAACCTGCGTGGCCGGTGAGGGTGCGCAGTTCGCGTAGGGTTAGCGCCTTGCTACGCGGCTCGGACCGCCGCGATTCGGCGGCCCTTGCGTCTTCACCTAAAGGGGCTTTCGGCGCTAACGCAGGTTCGCGGACAACAGCGGTGGCTGCCGACCAGCCTGCAAAAAACTCTTTACCGTTCGCAGGACGCGGGACGGACTGTTCGACGCCGAGTGCCTTAAGCAGGACCTTGAGTCCGCGAGTATGGTCGGTGCGGAAATCAATGTGCTGAATGCGGCGCAGTTGCAAAGGCACCGTGCAGTCCTGATAGAGGACAGGGATGATGGTTTTCTTTTCATCCAGCGCGAAGGCAATTTCGTTGCGCACCTTCGGGGACTTGACGGAGGCCGCCGAGAGGATCAGCAACATGCGTGGGCATTGGGTCACCGCGTCTTCGATCGCGTTGTCCCATTCCTGACCGGGTGCGATGTCGAGTTGATCGATCCACACCACGCCACCGGCGGCCTTGAGGTCTTCGGCCAGGCGAAGAGCAAATTCGGAATCCTCGCGGCTATAGCTGAAGAAGGCTGCCGGCGCGTCAGCGGCCACGGGCGATCTCCTGGCGCAGGAAGGTCATGGAACGGACATCCTGGCGGATTGGGACTGCAATCCGTTGTGGATGCCGCCATTGTGCCACATCGCGGTTGTGAATCGGAGCTATTTCGTAACATCAGCGCTGGGCAGGCGTCGCCCCGTTTGAGTGTGCGTGAGAACCTCGTTTGTGAAATTGGGTGGAAAGAACAGCCAATTGCCGCAAGTCCAGCCGCGAAGCGGCGGCTTCGAAGTGAGCCCGGTGCGCAAGAGCCTGTTACGAAACTCTTGCTTACTCCGCTCAGGAGCGACGGATATTCGGACCACTCGGTTCCCCAACGCATTATGCGGGGCACCGGTTTTCCGGTTGGGCTAGCGGGCCAGGGCGGCTCGTAAGCTTATGCCTCCCAGCACCGCCATCATGCGCTTGAGGTTGTAGGCCATCATCGCCAGGCTGATTTCCGTTTGCGCGCCGCCGCACCCACGCAGCAAAAAGCGCGGATGTCCGAAACTGCCATACTTGAGCGCGGCAAACACCCGCTCCACCACACAGCGTTGCAGTCGCATGGCTTCTGCCGTTGCCCGCTGCTGCATGCGCTGCAGTGCCGCTTCGTAAATGTGCCGCTTCACCGTTCGCCGTGCCGCCGTGGTGCAATGCGCCCGCAAGGGACAGGCTCCGCACACCGCCGCCTCGCCTACATACACCACCTGTCGCCGCTTTTTCTGCACTGCTTTCCGCTGCAATCTCTGGCCCGCCGGACACACCATGGTGTCGGTGGTCTGGTCGTGATAAAACTCGCTCCCCGCGAACATCTGGCCATCGCCTTGACTGTTCACGCTGCGATTGGCCGCCACGTGCGGCTCAATCCCGCGCGCTTCACACCCCGCCGCCTGCTCTCCGTTGGAGTAGCCCGCGTCCGCCACCACGTGCAGCGATTCCGGCGAGCCCACCGCCTGCTGCGCCGCCTCCGCCATCGGCAGCAGACTGCGATTGTCCGTCGCCTCCGTGGTCACCGCTTGTGCCACGATAATGCCGCACTCGGCATCCACCGCCGCCTGCACGTTGTACGCCGGACGCTTGCCCTCCGTCGTCCGCATGAACCGCGCCTCCGGCTCAGGATCGTTGCCCAGCTTCTGCAGCGCCGCCTGCATCGCGCTGTGGTCGATCACTACGTCATCTTGCGCGTCGGCCGCTTCCATCTCCTGCAGATAGCGCTCTACAGCATCCCGCTCGCGTACCCGCTGGGCGCTGCTCACCGCGCGAAACTTCGAGCCGTCGATTGCCACCCACTCGCCCCGCACTAAACCCACCTCGCGCGCCAACCGCACTAACTCCGCTCCCGCCGCCTTCACCGCCTCGCGATGCAGGCGCCGAAACTCCGCAATCGACTTGTAATCGGGCCGCAGCCGTCCCAGCAGCCACATCACTTCCACGTTGCGCACGCACTCCGCCTCCAGCCGCCGCGACGAACGCAGCTGGTTCATGTAACCGTACAAGTACAGCTTCAGCAGATCGCGCGGATCGTAGCCCGGCCGCCCTGTCTCCGCCGGCTCGGCGCGCTCGAATCCCAGCTCCTGCATCCCCAGCCGCTTCACGAACGCTTCGATTACCCGACACAGATGATCGGCGGGAAGGAACTCGTCCAAGGTTAGCGGAAACATCGTCACTTGCTCCCGCGCTTCGCCTGTGATGTAGGCCATGTGGCTAAACTAACCTTTATCCGCACTCACTGCCATAGCCTCTTGCCCTAAGTGCCGAGTTTCGTAACAGGCTCGCAAGCGCCGGGTGAAGTGGGAATTTGAGCGGAGCCGCGTAGCGGCGACCCGGGTTCTCACGCACACACGTTTGGGGGCGAGCCGCGAAGGCGGGACACGACAGGGCGTGTTCCCGTGGTGCCGCCGCTACGCGGCTGGTTTGACTCATCGGTAAGAAAGGCTGACCATTCCTGGCCCGGTTTCGAATAAGCTGGAGGCAGCCGCGTCTGCCTCGTCACAGCCAAGCGTGACCTGCGCACTTGCCGACATCCGAGGCGGCGGCGTATGACTGGGTTGCGAGGGGAAAGGTTGTTGTGTATCTCCTTGGCCACGCCCAGTGCGTAGGCCGTGGATAGCTCTTTGAAACATTAGCGGTCGGCCATCATTGGTCAGCCCCAGACATGATTATCTTGCTTATCATGATTATCACATTTGCTTATCTTGATTATCATGCTTATCACCTTGCGCTGGTCACGATTTGTGCTGTAAGTACTTGTGAACCAATAGCTTGCTGGAAGCAATCCGCACAAGTTCGTGGTCCTGTGACACAGAAAGGGGGGAGTGGGTAGGGGGTGCCAGCCTCGGTTTTGGTTCGTCGGTTCGCCGGTTTCCGGATATAAGCCTTTACGAATCAATATTATGCGATAAGTGGTTGCAGTTCAGTAATTTACCGCAGAAATCCGCGCAAGGTCATGAGTCTAAATAATAATGCATAGGGGAGGGGGTGGGGCGGTGATGAGCGACTTTGCTTTCTGTGCCGGAGCCTGCCCCGAGCGGAGCCGAGGGGTGGTTAGTTACTTCTTACGCTTGCCCCGTACCGGCCGCTCTTCGACTACGGCGAAGTTAATGCGCCGCAGCGTGCGGTCGATGCGGTCCACGATGACTTTGATGGGATCGCCCAGCGAGTAGGTTTTGCGGCTGCGCTGGCCGATGATCTGTTTGGTGTTCTCGTGGTACAGGTAGCGGTCGTCGATGAGCGAATCCAGCGGCACCAGGCCTTCGATGAACATGCCGGTCAGCTCGACGAACATGCCGAACTTGGTCACGCTGACGATCAGGCCGTCGAACTCCTCGCCGATGCGTTCTTCCATGAACTTGGCTTTCTTCCATTCCATCAGCTCGCGTTCGGCGTCGTCGGCGCGGCGCTCGGATTGGCTGGACTCCTCGGCGATGTCGTGCAGCGCGTCTTCGGGAATGGGACCAGCTTCGTGCCCACCCTGTCCGCCAAAAGCGGCGGACAAGGGTGGGGCACCCCGCGCCTTCCCGGGTAGGGGTCCTTCGACTCGTCCGCCCAAAAGCGGGGCGGGCTCGCTCAGGATGACAGAGTGTTTTGCTCGCTCGGCGCGCGGCTGCCGCTCTGTTCGTGCTTGCGGGTGCCCCATCCAAGCTTCGTTTGCTTGGGTGGGGCCTTTTCGTTTTGACCACGGTGATGGCGACTCGCTGTGCGCGACGCCTCCGACGCCAATCGGCACGGCGTGCTCTTCCTGCTCGGCGGAATCGCGCAGTACCTCCTTCAGAATGCGGTGCACGATGAGATCGGGATACCGCCGGATGGGCGAGGTGAAGTGCGTATACGTCGGCGCCGCCAGCGCGAAATGGCCTTCGTTCACCTCCGAGTAGCGCGCCTGCTTCAGCGAGCGCAGCATGAGGAAGGAGAGAATGCGCTCCTCGGGCTTGCCGGCGATCTTCTGCGTCAGCTTCTGATACATGCGCGGCGTAATGTGAATGTCTTCCGGCAGTTCGATGGTTTGCGCCCTGCGCCCGCTGCCGTAACGATCGCGGCGTTCGGCCCGCATCTGCACCCGCTTCACCGGCAACGGGCCTACTCCCAGCGAGTAGCCGAACCTGGCGGCGATGGTTTCGAAGTCGTAAACCCGCTTGGGGTCGGGCTTCTCGTGAATGCGGTAGAGCGAAGCGACGCGTTTGTTTTCCAGGTAGCTGGCGACGCACTCGTTGGCCGAGAGCATGAATTCCTCGATAAGCCGGTGCGCGATGTTGCGCTCGGAACGGGTGATGCCCTTCATCAGGCCATGCTCGTCGAACTCGATCACCGGTTCGGGCAGATCGAAATCGATGGAGCCGCGGCGGGCGCGCTTACGGTTGAGAATGAGCGCGAGTTCGCGCATCAGCTCAAACAAATCCACCAGCTGGTGGTATTGCTCGCGCAGTCCCTGGTCGCCGTCGAGGATGAGATTCACGTTGGTGTAGGTCATGCGTTCGGCCGAACGGATGACGCCCTCGTTCAGCGTGTAGCCGAGGATTTCGCCCTGGTGGTCGATCTCCATGACGCAGGAGAGCACCAGGCGGTCCACCTGCGGGCGCAGGCTGCACAGGTCGGTGGAGAGTTCCATGGGCAGCATCGGCACGGCGCGGTCGGGAAAGTAGACGGAGGTGCCGCGCAGCCGCGCTTCCAGCTCGATGGGCGAACCTTCGCGGACATAGTGGGCCACGTCGGCGATATGCACCTGCAACTCGAAGTTGCCGTTGGACAGGCGGCGAACGGTGACGGCGTCGTCGAAGTCGCGGGCGGTTTCGCCGTCGATGGTGACGATGGGCAGCGCGCGATAGTCGCGGCGGTGGCGCAACTCGTTGGACGGGATGACGGGCTCGAACTGCTGCGCTTCCTGCAGCACCTCGACCGGAAATTTATGCGGCAGATGATATTTGCGGATGACGATCTCGACATCCACGCCGAAGTCGTCTTCGTAGCCCAGCAGCTCGACCACCCGCCCGCGCGGGTTCTCGGTCGGCGAAGGCCAGTCGGTGATTTCCACGTCCACCACCAGGCCTTCGAGGTCATCCCACTCGCGGCGACGTGCTTCTGCCTCGTGGCCGAGGACGCGATCGCGCTCGACGGAACTCTTGTGCCCTGGCCTCGCCTCAGGGTTCTCCCACCCTCTCGCCCGAAGCGGACGAGGAGGATGGGACACCCGCTTTTTTTCGTGGGCGGTCGCCGCAAGCTCGCCGCTGGGCCACTCCATGCCGCGCGGGATGATGACTTCCTGCGTGATCTTGACGTCCATCGGGGTGACGTAGTTGTGTCGGGAGCCGTAATGGAAGATGCCGACGACAGTGGGATTGCCGCGGTCCAGCACGCGCAGGATGCGGCCTTCAGCGCGGCCGTCTTCTTTCTGGCGTCCAAGCTCGACCAGCACCTGGTCGCCGTGCATGGCCGAGCCAATGGCTGCCGGGGGAATGAAAATGTCACCGGCGATAGTACTGCGCTGGCCGGGGTTAGGGATGACGAAGCCGTAGCCGTCGCGATGCATGGTCAGGCGCCCGGCGATGAGGTTCTGGCGAGCCGCTGCGTGCTCGGCGAGAGTGTAGCGGTCGCGCGCGGTCTCGATGAGGCGGCCTCCCTTGACCAGCGCGAGCAGGCGTTCAGCGAGCTGCTGCCGCTCGCCGCCGCGCAGTCCCATCTCGCGGACGAGCTGCTTGAAGCCGGCCGAGCGGTTCGGCTGGCGTTCGATCTGGCGTAGGATGGAGGCGTCAGTGATCACGGAAAAAGCACTCCGACCGTTTACTCTTTGCGCACTCGGCGCGAACGAAAAATCGCGCCGGGGTATTCCCTGATATGCCAACTCGCTGTATGGTAGCAATAATCACATCGCAACCAGGTGCGCCCGGTGGGGCGTGGCTGGCGATGCACCCAGGGCAGCCGTACCAGACCAGCATCTTCTGAACAGGAGCTGTGGAGTTTCGGTTTGGCAAAACCAGTGCCTCTCCAAGCACGATTTACTTCAGAAAGGATGTTAAGTACCGACATGTGGAAACCAACCAATGCTCCTTCCTCGACTCCGACGCCAAGCCCCGAGCCGCAACGCAGCTACACGCCTCCGGCCCCCGAGCCGCAGAGCACGCCGCGTCCGGCCACGCCCGCGATCAATACCCAGGAGCAGGCGACGCTGGGCAAGTCGCTGGTGATCAAAGGCGAGGTCACCGGTTCGGAGTCGCTTTATATTGACGGCCGGGTGGAAGGTTCCATCAACCTGCCCGGCAACCGGGTGACCGTGGGCCGCAACGGTGTGGTCTCGGCCAACATTGCGGCGCGCGAGGTCGTGGTACTGGGCAAGGTCCGTGGCAACATAACCGCCAGCGACCGGGTGGACATCCGCGGCGAGGGCTCGCTGACCGGCGACGTGGTGGCGCAGCGCATCAGCATCGAGGATGGCGCCTATTTCAAGGGCGGGATCGATATCCGCAAGCCTGGTCAGAAGGCCAACGGGGAGTCCAAGGAGACGGGTGCAATGTCAACCGGCGAAACCGGCGCCGCGATGGCCGCCCGGTTGTAATTGTCCCGCAAAGGGACCTACCCCAGGACGTTTCGAAACAGGTTGACGATTGTGGCTCAGGAACAAGGATTTCCTTGACTTTGCGTCATTTTGGAGAGAGAGTCTGACATTGCAGGCGGTGGCAGCCCCGCCGCCTCCAACCCGACATCAGGTGTGTCACAATGTGGGATAGAGTACTGCAGCTACTGGCCGTAAGCTGCCGGCACGGCCACCTCTCGCAACCATTTCCATCGGCAACGTCGAGAGCACGCGCCTCAAGTCATACGGAGTGGGATGCCGTCACCGGGGACAGCTCAGGACATTACGTTGTCTGCCTGGATTGCGGCAAGCACTTCACCTACGACTGGTCGCAGATGCGGGTGATGAAATAGCTGCCAGCCGTCGGTGAAAGCACCGAACTTACGGTTCTACTCCCCCCGTCGTTCTCTCCACCACAGGCTCGGGCACGGTGATGTTGGGTGCTCCCGGAGCCTTCTTCTTGCGCAGCTCGCTTGGCAGGTTTGACTTCGTGAGCCAAAGTCCCAATGCCACGGCGGTCAGCCAGGCAGCGCTGATTGCGGCCAGCGACAGCAAGTCAGCCCGACGGCTCCCGTTCACGATAACCGCCCTCGCAGCGGCAGAGCTGGCCGCAGCAGCGAATATCGCGGTGCCCAGCACCTTGGTCAGTTCGAGCCACGGCACCTCGCCCAGCGAGACCAGCTTCCGGCGGTCGAGAAGCCATGCCAGCACGACGGTGTGCATCAGGATGCCAAGATCGGAGGCCATCGTGAGCCCCATGACATCGAAACGGTGAAAGAGGGCCGAATAGACCGGCAGTGAGGCCGCCACGACAATGGTGCTGGCGATCATCGGGGTCAGGGTATTGCCCGCGGCGTAGAAGGCGCGGGCGTAGAGCGCCTGCGCCGACCACAGGGCCAGCGAAAGTGCGAACCAGAAGAAGTAGATTGCAGTCTCGCGCGAGTCCTGGAAGGTGAAGTGCCCGCGACGATAGACGAGGTCGATGAGCGGCAAGGCGGCGGGCATCATCCAGGCCGTCGCGAGCAGCGACGCCGCCGAGATGCGGTAGACCGAAAGGTTGACGCTATCGGCGAACTCGCGTCGCTTGCCTTCGCCAAACAGCCGCGCGAAGAAGGGCATGGACGCCTGGCCGGCGGCCTGACCTAGAATCGAGATGGGCACGGCGAACAGACGTTTGGCGTAATTCAGCCGCGTGATGTCGCCTGCCCCGCCGGAGGCAAAGTAGCGCAGGATCCAGTCATCGGCCGACACCAGAGACACGCCGAGCATCAGAGGAATGGAAAGCCGCACCCACTCGCGAAATTCGGAGTTGCGCCAGTCGAAGTTCAGCCGGTAGGAGAGACCGTCGCGCGCCGCGCCGATGGCGTTGATGAGGAAGGGACCCAGGAACGCTCCCACCAGAGCGCCGTAGGCCAGGGACTCGATTCCAAACCGTCGCGCGCCGATGACGCCGCCGAGGATGATGAAGACGTTGTAGAGAATCGGACTCAACGCGGGATAGAGGAACATCCGTCGCGAATAGAGCACCGCGGAAACAATGCCGCCGGCGTAGAAGAAAATCTGGCCGGGCAGCAGGATGCGCGTGAGATGCACGCACAGCTGCAACTGCTCGGCCGAGAAGTGCGGGAAGATCAGCCGCTCGACTTGCGGGGTGAAGATCTCCAGCACCACAGTGCCCAGGCACACCACCGCAGTCATGATGGTGATGGTGGAGTTGAAGGCCTCCTGCGCTTCCCGGTTGCGGCCTCGCGAGGTGTAGCGGGCGTAGATTGAGATAAAGGTGATGGACGCCGTGCCGCCGGCCAGGATGTAGTTGAGGAAGTCGGGCAGGTTGAAGGCGCCAACGTAGGCGTCGGTGTTGATTCCGGCGCCGAAGGCCCACGCGATGTAGGCCTCGCGCAGGTAACCGATAACGCGCGACAGCATGACCGCAACCATCAGCAGGAGCGTGGCCGACAACTCAGTGTGCTGATGGGAAGGGCGCAGGTTGCGCAACACCCGGGCGAAAAACCTGCGGCCTTCGTGGCTTGCGCTGTGCTCGGCCGAAGTCGGCATGTGACTGCGATTTTACATGGCGAGGGAGCGCTCTTAAGGTCCGTATGGTTGTAGCTGTTGGCATTTCGAATTCGGTGATACTTTGCTTGGAGAGCAGCCCGTTCGATATTCTGCGGCTGCTTTTGACTTGGTAAGGCGCTGTGGACATGCTGGGTTCAAGCTCACGCATAGGCACCGAGGGGAACTCGCTTACTGGCGAATTCGAGATCCCTCAGGGGCTGAAGCCCCGGCTTCCGGATGGGACACGAGCGGCACGGCTGAAGAGGCTGCTGAAAAACTCAGAAAAGCAGATTTCTCGCGGACTAAAGTCCGCTCGGAATGACAAAAATAAAGGAGTTGTACGGCGCAGCTAAAACTGCGCCCTTTCAAATCCGCCGCAAAGTAGACTCTTTCAGCAGCCCCTGAAGCCGCGCCCCTTCAAAGCAGGATATCGACAGAGCCACTTGACATTGGAGTGCATATGGCAGCTGGATTCGGGGCGATTCGCGGACTGAAGATCGGACACGCGCAGGACGAAGCGGCGCTCACCGGCTGCACCGTCTTCCTGTGCGAGCAGGGCGCGGTGGCGGCGTGCGACGTGCGCGGCGGCGCGGCGGGGGAGCGCGAGTTGGAGCCGCTTCGTCCGGGGCACATTGTGGAGCACATTCACGCCCTGGTATTCGCGGGAGGTAGCGCCTTCGGACTGGATGCGGCGAGCGGCGTGATGCGCTGGTGCGAGGAGCGCGGCATCAGCTTTGACACCAGCGTGGTGAAGGTGCCAATCGTGCCCGCGGTGATTCTGTTCGATCTCGGCCTCGGCGACCCCAAGCGCCGTCCGGACGCCGCCATGGGTTATGCGGCTGCGGAGGCCGCGCACACCGCTGACGATGCCGCGGTACCCGAAGGCAACATTGGCGCCGGCATCGGCGCTACGGTTGGCAAACTGTTCGGCATCGAGCGCGCGATGAAGGCGGGTATCGGCTGCTGGACGGAAGAGGTGGCAGCCAGCGACGGCTCCGGCCAGTCGGCGCGCGTCTCGGCCCTGGCCGCAGTCAACGCCTTCGGGGACATTCGCGATCCGGAGACGGGCCGCATCATTGCGGGCGCAAGGATGTCTCAGGGCTCGCGGGAGTTTGCCGACACCGTGGCTGCGATGCGGCGAGGCACGGTGCGCAAGGGATTCGGAGAGTCGAACACGGTGCTGGTGACGGTTGCCACCGATGCGGCGCTAACCAAACATGAAGCGCAGCGTCTTGCGACCATGGCGGCCAGCGGTGCACCACGAGTGGTGTCGCCTGCACATACGCGTTTTGATGGCGATGTGGTGTTTGCGTTGTCGGTCGGCGATCGTCATGCCGACGTGAATGCCCTGGGAGCGGCGGCCGCTGATGCAGTCGCGCACGCCATCGCACGCGGGGTCACGCAGGTCCACGGTGCGGGCGGGGTGCCGGGACTGCTGGACTGGTGCCGCATAGCCGGCCTATGATCCGTGGGCTTTATAGCGGTTTCACAGTTGATGTAGTCCAGCTCTCGCTGTCAAGGTTGTGAAATAGAGCCCCAGCTTGGGCGATTAGGTTTCCAGCGTGACCACCGAGCGCTCCTCCACAGGAGCGCTGACGGGCACGATGGTGAGCATGTCGGTCTGGACCTTGTCCCATTGCTGAATGAGCAGGCCCTTGGATTCGAAGAGCTCGCGAATGCGGCGTGGCTCCCATCCCACCACTTCTTCCAGGACGGGAATGAGAATGGCCAGCGCGCTATCGCTGATGACCGAGCGCTTGGCGATCGGCGCCAGGTATTTGTTTTCCGACACGGCAATGGTAAAACCGTCGCGGCGATTGATGTGCAGCATGACATGAATGTCAGAGCTGCCATCGCCGACATATACGATGCGGTCGGGACCGATCTTCAGGGTCTCCAGCAACTGATCGACAACCGCAACCTTGCCGTAGCCGGCGGTGACCTGGAGGATCCTCTCGATCTCGCCTTTGGCGTTGTACTCGAACTCCGTGCCGAAAATGTGATCGGCAGGGATGATGCCTTCCAGCGCCGAGCGGATCACTTCCACCGGTCCGGCGGAGATCACGTAGAAGTCGAAGTGGAAATCCTCAACTTCCTCGGACAGGTAAGCGTAGAGCGCGTCAATATTCGGCTTCAGACGCACGCGCTTGCCGGCTTCGCGAAGATGTTCGGGACGTACTTTGGAGCGAAACTCGGGATCGTGCAGCAGCAGGTAAGCGAGTTCGCCTCCCTGCTGGACAAGGTTCAGTTTGGCCATGCCCGTGGCCTTGCGCTCGAACTCCGATTCGGAAATTCCCAGCAGGTCCGCGAGAACATAGCCGGAGTCGTTGAAACTCAGGGTCTGATCAAAATCGCTGGCAAATATGTATCGCTTCTTAAGATGGCCTTTTTCTATCATGACTTCGGTCTCGGGTTGATCTATATGCTGGTGCATACGCACGCACAGCCCTCGCTATTCAGGTATATATGAGTACTAGAGCATTAGATTGTCAGCGTGGTTGAAAGATGATGAATTTGGTATAGATTCTTTCGATGCGCGCTATCACTAGTGTTTATCGTAAGATAGCGAACCGCTGACAGAGGCAGGCAAGGGGCATTTATGAAATCGATTTTTCTCGGGTTCCTCATCGTGGCCTCGGCCGGGTGGGCGCAGACGGGTTCGCTGAGCCCTTCTTCCCTGGTCTCAGACGTGAATGCAGTCTATCCGCAGGTGCAGGCCCTGTATGTGGACCTGCATGAGCACCCGGAACTGTCGCTGCACGAAGTCAACACCGCGGCCAAGCTGGCAGGGCACCTGCGCGAGCTTGGGTATGAGGTGACGGAGAAGGTCGGCGGAACGGGCGTGGTCGGCATTCTGCGCAACGGCACAGGGCCCACAATCATGCTGCGTACCGAGTTGGACGCACTTCCAGTCGAGGAGAAAACCGGTCTCCCTTACGCCAGCACCGTGCGCACCAAAGACGATGCCGGCCATGACGTTGCGGTGATGCATGCCTGCGGGCATGACATCCACATGGCCGCCTGGGTAGGCACCGCGACCATCATGGCGCAAACGAAGAAGGACTGGCACGGAACCCTTTTTCTGGTCGCGCAACCGGCGGAGGAGCGTGCGATGGGCGCCAAGAACATGGTCGCGGACGGTCTGTTCACGCGATTTCCCAAACCTGACGTAGGCGTCGCGCTGCACACCACCAACACAATTCCGGCGGGCAAGGTGGGCTTCACACCGGAATATGCTGCGTCCAACGCCGATACGGTGAACATCACGATCTACGGCAAGGGAGGCCACGGCGCCAATCCCGATACCACCGTCGATCCCATCGTGATTGCTGCACGCGTGGTCCTGGGCTTGCAGACCATCGTGTCGCGCGAAATCAAGCCGGGTACCCCAGCGGTCATTACCGTCGGCTATATTCAAGGCGGGACCAAACACAACATCATTCCCGATGAAGTCCACCTCGGCCTCACCGTCCGCTCCTACACTCCGGAGGTGCGCAAGCATTTGCTGGCAGGCATCGAGCGGGTTGCGAAGGCCGAAGCGGAAGCCGCCGACGCTCCTAAACCTCCGCTAGTGCAGGTGGTGGAAACCACTGACGCGCTGTACAACGATCCCAAGCTTGCGGAACGGCTGAGCGAGGTATTGGTGCGGGCGCTGGGAGCGGACGACGTGGTGAAAGCACCGCCCATTATGGCCTCCGAGGATTATTCCTATTTCGTGGAGGCCGGAGTTCCTTCCTTCTATTTCTGGCTGGGCGTCGCCGATCCGGCGAAGTTCCTGGAGGCCAAAGCCAGCGGCGTTCAGCTACCCTCGAACCACTCGCCGTTCTTCGCGCCCGACATGGAACCCAGCCTGAAAACCGCCATCGAAGCCGAGGTGGCGGTGCTGCAAAATCTGCTCGGCCAAACCGGCGGCCCCGGGGCGACTGCGAAGTAAGGCGGCCGGCGTAATAACCGGCCCGCATCTAGAAAACGGATGCCGGTCATTACAGCGGCCAGCAAGGCTGCAGGTCCGCAAGCAATCCAGCTACTGCTGCGGCGGGTGTCCCATCTGCATCATGCCGCCCATGTCCATCTTGGTGTAGCCGGCCGGAATCTGGAACAAGCTGGCGCTGGGTTCGCCTTCCTTGATATTGGTCAGCTCCCAGGTTGAATCCTCGCTTACCGTCTTAATGGGAAAGTGCAATTTCTCATCGATCCATACATTGGAAACTTCGCCGTTCTTGTGGGTGATCTGCCAGTGGTCGCAGGCGCGTCCGTTGACTTCTTCGACGCCGACCTTCTTGCAGGTTGTGCCCTCTTCGTTAGCGCAGGGATTGCTGGGATCGCGCAGCGGTTTGATGTCGGGCATCATGCCGGGTCGATGGCCGGACATTTCACCGGCTTTGTGTTCCATGTACATGTGCTGCTCGGGCATCAGGATGTCGGTGGTCTGGGTCTTGAAATCAGTAATGATGTTGACTGCGCCACGCGGACCGCCTTGCATGTCCATGCGCATGTGACCGCTGGCAAAGTACATCTTGCCGGTCATCTCGTGGGCCGCTCCGCCGGCACGCGTGGAACTGAATTGCATGTCGGCCGAGAAAGGCTGGGGTTGCATGACCATTTGTGCGGCCGCCGTCTGCAGCAAGAGCAGCACGGCGCCGGTTGCTATTAGAACGAGATGGAATCGCAATTTCACCACAGGATCTCCCTCATCAACGGATTGAAATGTACCGCGGATTGCCCGAAGCGGACATGATAGTGTACGACAGGAACCGTCAGGCCACTGCAAAGGCGTGATGGCTCGCGAAGCCCCGGGTCCTCAGAGCTGCTTTTATCTCCCGCAAGAGCGAACAAACAGTGGATACACCGTCGGCGGTTGGTCTAAACTCAGTGCTGCGACGGGCCGTGTGGTCCCAAGAAGGAGACGAGCCTGATGAGTACGACGGGCATGTGGGTGCGTAAAGCCGATTCCTCTTCCGTCACTGACCCTCTGGTTGTGGTGGTGGTGGAAGGCGCCGACCGTCGCACCGTGGTGCTCGATCATTATCCGTTTAATGTTGGCCGCAAGACCGACCGCGACCTGGTCATGTCGGACCCTCGCGTCTCGCGGGAGCACGCCCAGTTTGTCCGCGAGCCGGACGGCACCTACGTTGTGGACCTGGGCAGCCGTCACGGCACCTTCGTAAACGGGGAGCGCGTTGACCGCCGCCGCCTGGCGCGCAACGACCGCATCGAATTTGGGGCGCAAGGTTCGGCCTACGTGCTGTTCAGTCCCGACCGCTCTCCCTCCAGCGCAGCGCAGCAATTCCTAAGCCAGTTTTCCACCTGGAAGCCACCGAGCGGGGCAGGCTCCGATCTGGAGATGCTGAATGTCCTGCTCGAAGCGGCGCGCAAGCTGAATACCAGCGGTGTGCTGGACGAGGTTTTGAGTACGCTGCTCGAGGCTGCCCTGCGGTTGACCCATGCCGAGCGCGGCTTCGTGTTCCTGCGCCGGCCGGACGGCGATCTGTATCTGGCCGCCGGCCGCGATAAAAAGGGCGAGCCCGTAGACGACGACAGCACCATCTCGCGCTCGGTGCTGCGCGACGCCGCCAAGAGCGCCTCGGAATTCCTGGTGACCGATACCGACGATACCGGGAAGCTGGCCGGGCGCAACAGCGTTGTCGCACATAACCTGCACAGCGTGATCTGCATTCCGCTGCGCAAAACGGCCATTCAGGACAAGGCGAAGGAAGACACCAAGACCGACGAGTCGAACATCAAAGGGGTCCTGTATCTTGACGCCCATTTTCTGTCGGGCAAACTTTCCTCTGTCAGTCACGACATTCTGCGCGCCGTCGCCAACAGCGCCGCCGCCCTGGTGGAAAACGCCGAGTTGGTGCAGGCCGAAGAGGCGGCCAAACGCTACCGCCAGGAGCTGGCAATTGCGGCGGAAATCCAGCAGGGCCTGATGAAAGTTACCGTGCCCGATGTGCCCTACGCCAAGGTCAATACCTGGAGTCGTGCCTGCAAGGACATTGGTGGAGATTTCTGTGACCTGGTCTATACCGAAAAAGGCCTGTCGCTGATTGTTGCCGACGTCTCCGGCAAGGGGGTTTCGGCGGCGGTGGTGGCTTCCATCCTGCAGGGCATGCTGTACTCGCAGCTGGCCCGCGACTCGTCGCTGCCGGAGATGATCGCAGCGGTGAACCGGTTCCTTTGCGAAAAAGTGGGCGGCCAGAAGTACGCCACGCTGGTGATCGCTCGTCTGCTGGGAAACGGAGAGTTGGAACTGATCAACTGCGGTCATGTGCCTCCGTTGTTGGTGTCTGGCGAAACCGTACGCAAACTGGAGGAAGGCAATCTGCCGGTAGGATTGGTGCCCGGGGTCGAATTTCAGGCTACGCGGATGCAACTAAAGCCGGGAGACCGGTTGTTGCTGGTAACTGACGGGGTCACCGAAGCGGAGGACGCGGAAGGCGAATTTTTCGGCAACGATCGCCTGGAAGCCTGCTGCCGCGATGGTTTTGCCGCCATCGAGCAGGCGGTGAACGATTTTCGCGGGGAGACACCGCTCACCGACGATTGCACGATCACGGAAATGATTTATCGCGGCTTTCCGGAAGCTGCGGTTTAGTCGCACGGTTCTAAGTCCCTTCTAATCGAGCTGGTCATTCCTTTGCACAGACCGTGTTTGAAGGCACCGGCAGGTCTGCCGGTAGGGTTCGTTTCGTCCGCAGACGCCGCAGCCGAGGAAGTGCCATGTCCACAGCCACCGACGGCATGGAGGAGATTGTCAGGGAGTTCCTGGCCGAAAGCGCCGAAGGACTCGATCGGCTGGATAGCGGCCTGGTCGAAATGGAGCGCGATCCCCAATCGCCCGGGCGCCTGGCCGAAATCTTCCGGGCGGTTCATACCATCAAGGGATGCAGCGGCATGCTGGGCTATCCCACGCTGGAGTCGGTCGCCCATGCCGGCGAGACTCTGCTTGGAGGTTTGCGCGACGGCAAGCTGACCCTGAATCCAGCTCTCATGAACGGATTGTTGGCGATGGTAGATGCCATGCGGGCGCTGCTAAACGCCATCGACCTTAACGGAAGCGAGGGGGACGACGACTACCGGGCCCTCACCCGCTTGCTGGAAGACCTTTTCAGTGGCCCGTCGGCTGCAAGGAGGGACCCACCCGCGGGCCCGGCGGCCGCCCACGATACCAGCGACCAGACTTTGGGGGGCGAGAACAACGCCAGCAGAACCAAGATTCACGTGGATGCCATTCTGCTCGACCAGATGATGGACCTGGCCGGGGAACTGATCCTGGCCCGTAACCAGGTGCTTCGCCTGATCGCCTCTCCCGACCATGATGCCGCCCTTCCGGTCGCAGCACAGCGGTTAAAGCGAGTCACCACGGACATCCAAGAAGCGGTAATGAAGGCACGCCTGCGCCCCATTGGCAGCCTGTGGAGCAGGTTCCCCCGTCTGGCACGCGACCTCGCCGTGTCCTGCGGGAAGCAGGTGAGGGTCGAGATGGAGGGATCGGACACCGAGCTGGACCGGGCCTTGGTCGAGGCAGTCAAGGATCCAATGACCCACATCCTGCGCAACGCCATCGATCATGGCATCGAGAGCCCGGCGGAACGGGCGGCTGCCGGCAAAATGCCAGCGGGTCGCTTGCGCTTGCGGGCCTTTCATCAGGAAGGGAGTGTTCATATTGAGGTTGCTGACGACGGCGCAGGCATCAACCTGGCATACGTAGGGCAGCGCGCGCTGCAAAGGGGAATGATCACCGCCGAACAAGCGGAGGGGATGGGCGAAGAGCAACTGGCCAGACTCGTATTCGCCCCCGGATTCTCTACTGCCAGGAAGGTGACGAACGTGTCCGGACGCGGAGTAGGCTTGGACGTGGTGAGAACCAACATCGAGAGAATAGGCGGCGCGGTGGATTTGCAGAGTGTGGCGGGCAAGGGGACAACCGTGCACCTCAAGATCCCGCTTACCCTGGCCATTCTTCCCGCGCTGGTTGTGGGCAGCGCCGGACAGCGCTTTGCCATCCCGCAGGCGAACCTGGCCGAGGTGGTGCATCTGGGAAGGGGTTCCGAGCGGACGATTGAAATGGCTTGTGGCGCGCCTGTGTACCGGTTGCGCGACCAGCTCCTGCCGCTGTGCGTTCTGGCGCGGGCGCTGCATCTGGAGGGCGACCCTGCCGTCGGCCCCTACATTGTGGTAGTACGAGCCAGAGCCGACCAGTTCGGGGTGGTGGTAGACGCGGTCGATGACACGGAAGAGATTGTGGTCAAGCCGCTGGG
This sequence comes from uncultured Acidobacteriaceae bacterium, assembly GCA_963791975.1. Taxonomy (GTDB): domain Bacteria; phylum Acidobacteriota; class Terriglobia; order Terriglobales; family Acidobacteriaceae; genus Bog-257. The sequence continues at coordinate 1,935,243 of CAWBUJ010000003.1, forward strand.
GCCGCATGTAAGGCAGATCGCATGTTTTGCCGGGGCCGCTGTGCTCAGCAACGGGCAAGTTGCGCTGGTCATGGATGTCGCGGGCCTGGCGCACCTGGCAGGGGTACGGACAAGTTCGCAGGCAACGCCTCGCAGCGACGGGCTTGCGCAGAACGGCAGAGACCGGACGCAGGATGTACCCAGTTGGCTGCTGTTTCGCGGCACTTCGGGATCGCGGTTTGCGCTGCCCCTGGCGGCGGTGGCGAGGCTGGAAGAAATTCCCGCGGCGAGTATCGAGCGATCCGGGGGAAGGGAGGTCGTGCAGCACGGCGGCGAGATCATGCCTGTGCTCCGCGCCGCGCGCCTGTTCCATGAACCCGGGCAGGACCATGAACTGTTGCAAGTGGCGGTGCTCCGCGAGCGCGGCCAGAGTGTAGGTCTGGTACTGGAGCGAATCGAAGACATCGTCGAACAAGTGGTCGAATTGCGCGGCAGGCCGGTCAACGACCTGTTGCAGGGATCGGCGGTCATTCAGGGACAGATCGCCGATGTGCTCAGTGTGAAGAACGTTCTGGCTCGTGCGCGAGCATCGGCAAACCACGAGACAACAGACGGCAGGGGTTAAGACATGTCTGCGGAACGGCGTTTGTGCACCTTTCAACTCGGCGATCTGTGGTTTGGCGTCAACGTCCAACGGGTGCGGGAGGTGGTCCCCCCTCCCGCGATTACCCCGGTTCCACGGGCGCCTATCGCGGTAGCCGGGCTGATCAATTTGCGGGGGCAGATCCTGACCGTTATCGACCTGGGGAAGTGGCTCGGATTCGAACCGGGATCAGCGGCCTTGCTCTCCACGATGGTGGTTGCAGGTTGGGAAAACAGCCTGGTTGGTCTGCTGGCAGGTCAGATTGGAGAGGTGGTCGCGGCGCCGGAGAGCGGCTGGGAAACTGCGCCCGCGAACCTGCCTGCAAGCTGGCGCGAGGTGGTGCCGGAGGTATGTAAATTCCCGGGGCGCCTGCTGCACCTGCTGGACCTCGACAAGGTCCTGGGCGACGGCGAAACCCAACAGGACAGAGTCAAGCCGGGCCCGTCTTCGGCCGATGGGATACGCAGGAGCAGGTTTTCCCGTTCCTGGTGAGGTCCGTCAATGCATAACCGAGCAAGCATTAGTGGGGTGGTGTTGCTGCTGTTGTTAGCGCTCACTCTCCCGACGCTGGCAGAGGAAACCACACTTAATCCGTCTCGACGAGTAGTCGTCCATCGGGTGCAGCCGGTTTATCCGGAAATTGCACGGCGCCTGAACCTGGAGGGCCTGGTAATAGTAAACGTGGAAGTTGCTGCCAGTGGCCACGTCAAGGCGGTGACCGTAATCAGCGGCAACGCCATTCTGGCGCAGGCGGCCATGGGCGCGATCCGGGAATGGGTATTTGCGCCGGGGCAGGAAGAGACCCTGCCGGTAAGCATCAGCTTCAACCACCAGCGGTAGCAGACGGTACCGGAGGAGCTCCGGAAAGCGCAGCGATGAATTGGTTTCGCAATCTGTCGATCACCAACAAGTTGCTACTCAGCTTTGCCGTCATCGGGGCGCTGGGCGGGGCGATTTTCGCTGCCGGCGTGGTTACGATTCGGACGATGGCGCGGAGTAACGCCGCCCTGTATGAACACGGGGCCCGCTCCCTAGATCAGGTCACGAATCTGTCGACCGCCTACCACCAGGGGCTGATCGCACTGCGGGACACAGTGCGCAGCTCCAAACCCGATGACATGCGCCAGCAGGTGGAGTTACGCCGGGCTTATTCCAGCCTGGTTGACCAGAGCCTGGATACGCTGGAGTCGCTAGTCTGCTCGCCGGCGGCACGGGAGTCGATCCGGCAGTTTCGCAACAATCGCGTACCGATGATGGCCGAGGTTGAGCGCTTCGAAACGCTGGCCTTGTCGGGGAAGCGACAGCAGGCAGAGCAACTGCTCGATCAGGGCGAGCTGAAGAGGCTGGCCGAAACGCAAGTCAACCTGATCAACCGCATTTCCACCGAGGTTACAGCAACCGCAAAGCAAACCCATGAGCAAACGGGGGCCGTAATTTCGACAAGTTTCGATCTCATGCTCGCATTCGCGATCCTGGGCACGACGCTGGAGGTCGGGTTGTGCTGGCTCATGGTGTGGACCTTGGGAGGAGCGGTGCGGGAGTTGCGGCGGGCCGCCCGGCGCCTGGCGTTAGGCGACCCTGATGTAAGGATTGCCGTCCACTCGCGTGACGAGATGGGTGCCCTGGCGGAGTCGTTTCGAAGAGTGGCGGCGCTGTACGAAGACCGAGCCAACATTACCCAGCGCATCGCAGCTGGAGATATGGATGCCAGTGTTGAGGTTGCCTGCGAGCGTGACGTGCTGGGCAAGAGCCTGCAGCTTTGTGTCAGCAATGTGAAGGCCCTGGTACAAGACTCGACCATGCTGGCGCAAGCGGCAAGAAACGGGAATCTGGAAATTCGAGCCGAAGCCGGCCGTTATCTTGGCGGCTTCCGTTCGGTGATTGAAGGCCTGAATCGCACCTTCGAAGAACTGCGCAAACCTCTGATCGTGGCCACGCACGTGATCAACAAGTTCAGCAAAGGGGAGGTACCGTGGCCGATCAGCGAGGAATACCAGGGGGAATACAACACCCTCAAAGAGAGCACCAACCGCCTCATCAAGGTGGTCGCGCAGCGGCAGGCGGATGTGGAGGCCTTGCTTCAGGCGGGGATCGAGGGTCGGCTGGGAGTGCGTGCCGATATCAGCAGGCATGAGGGCGGCAACCGTAAGCTGTTTGAAGGGATCAACCAGTTGCTGGACGCGACCTTGCTGCCGATGGCGGAGGGAATCCGCGTGTTGCGTCAGATTTGCGCCGGCAACCTGGGCGAGCGAGTGGAGATCGAGTGCCAGGGTGACCATCAGAAGATGAAGAACGCGATCAACGGTGTGCATGACTGGCTGAGAGATCTGGTGGATTATGTGACTCGCATCGCCAACGGCGATATGAGCGCCAGCATGCATAAATCCTCGGAGCAGGACCAGATCCACGAATGGCTGGTGCTGCTCAAGAGCAATATCGTCCAGTTGCAGAATGAGCTGGGGCGGCTCATCATGGCGGCCAAACAGGGTGACTTGCTGACCCGCGGCGATCCCACGCAGTTTAAGGGGGCGTATGCCGAGCTAATGCGCTCAGTGAACGAGATGCTGGAAGTATTTCGCGCGACCATGGAGCGGGTGGCGGGAATGAGCGAGCCGCTATCGCAGGCGGCGGCGGAGCTTGGCCGGATCGCGCGTGAGATCAGCCTCAGCACCGGTCAGACCGCGAACCAGGCGAATCTGGTTTCTGCCGGTTCGCAGCAGGTCAGCCGCAACATCCAGACAGTGGCCACGGCGGCTGACGAGATGGGCGCCAGCATCAGAGAAATCGCCAGGAACACGGCGGAGGCGTCACAGGTCGCAACCTCGGCGGTTCGGTCCGCGGAGGCCACCAACCTGACCATAACGAAACTTGGGCAAAGCAGCGCCGAGATCGGCCAGGTTATCAGGGTCATTACCTCGATTGCCCAGCAGACTAACCTGCTGGCGTTGAATGCGACCATTGAGGCGGCACGGGCGGGTGAAGCGGGAAAGGGCTTCGCGGTGGTCGCGAACGAAGTGAAGGAACTGGCGAAGGAGACGGCGCGCGCCACCGACGACATCAGCCGCAAGATCGAAAGCATTCAGTCGGACACCAGCGGAGCCGTGGTGGCGATCGCGGAAATCGGGTCGGTGATCGGCCAGATCAGCGAGCTCCAGAACCATGTGGCCACCGCCGTCGAAGAGCAAAGCCTCACTACCAACGAGATCACCAGCAATCTTGCAGAAGCCGCCAAGGGCGGCGCGTCCATCAGCAAGAGCATCGCCGCCGTGGCTGAGGCGGCGCGTTGCGGAGCCACCGAGGTTGTGGAGACGCAGAAATCGGCACAGGCGGTGGAGCGGATGGCCGAAGAGTTGCACGAACTGCTGGCGCGGTTTCACTATGAAGAACAACTAACGTCCCGCCGCTAGCGGCAGACGGATTCGGCCTGGTCGAGATCTCTTGTGAATGCCAGCCGCCGGTTTGCCGCTTCCCTCCTACCACCTTCGGACCATCTCCATCTGCAACAAACCCCTTTGTCTGAGAGCATTTCTTATGGTGTAATGAAGACAGTCATACTGGCATTCGATTACTGATGGCGATTTCAATTTCTGCACTCCCAAATCTCCGGACTTGTAGGCAATCCACGCCCCGCTCCTGGCTGTGTCGGCTGTGCACAATTTTGCTAGGCACAGGTTTTTTTGTGGGCAGCGTTTTCGGGCACGCCGTCACCCATAGCGTCACCAAGAGAAGCGGGGTGAAGGCTCATAAGACAGCCGGTCGCCACTATCCCGCTATCGCCGCGATCAGCCCCGCTTTTCATTGGCGCATGAGGAGCTGGAACCCGATGTTCCCGGGTTCGCACGAACTTCTGGTGCAGCAGAACCAGGAGATGGACCGGGCGCAGATGTTCCGGGTGATGAACGATGTTGATCTTATGCAGCACGAGCTTTCGCAGGAACTGGTTCCGGTCAGCGAGACCGACGCGCTGAAACTGGCCAGCGACCTGCCCGAAAACCGGCGCTACTGCCGGCCATGGACTCGTGATTTCCTGCAAGATTTCAGCGAAGCGTTCTACGGCGAGTTTCATACCCCGCTTCAGGTAAACTCCCTGGTTCGCACCATGGAGCAGCAGGCCCGCCTACGCCGCCATAATCGCTTCGCGGCGCCGGAATGGGGTGACACCGCCTCCACCCACCTCACGGGCGCAACGTTCGACTTGTCGCGCCGTGGGCTCACTCCCATGCAATACGCGTGGATCACCAGTTACCTGCTCCCGCTGAAAGAAGCCGGTATCGTGGATCCCATCGAAGAGCGGCAACCGGTGCTCCATATCGTGGTCTTCGAGAAGTACGGGGACCGCTCCGGCGGCACCTCGACCTGGTCGGAGGCAGCCGAGCCCACGGAGACGAGCATGATCGATTCACGTGGCGCGGCAGACGGCAGCACGCCTTAGCCCTATCGAAATTTTCCCGGTTTTCCGCGACCTTACTTCAACGCCAAGACGAGCAGTTTGCGCTCGGTCATGTCTTCAATCGAGTAACGCAGTCCTTCCCTTCCGAGGCCTGAGTCCTTCACGCCCCCGTACGGCATCTGGTCAACGCGGAAACTGGGGACGTCGCCCACGATAACTCCTCCCACCTCAAGCCCCTCGAACGCCATCTGGATGAGTACAGCATCCCGAGTGAGCACCCCTGCTTGCAGCCCGTAAGGCGAGTCGTTGAGCTGCAGAACGGCATCGCGGAATTCTTCATACGGTTCCACCGTCACTACCGGACCAAAAATCTCGGCGCAATTGACCCGCATGTTGGGCAGGGTGCCGGTAAGCACGGCCGGTTCCACGACGGAGCCATGGCGTTTGCCGCCACACAACAGCCTGGCCCCGCCCTTGACCGCTTCCTCAATCCATTCACTGACCCGGACCGCATCCTGCTCGCGGATAAGCGGTGGCACGTCAGTGCTCTCCTGCATGGGATCGCCAATTTTCAACTGGCGGACCCCTTCCAGCAGAAGGCCAGTGAACTTATCGAACACGGGACGGTGGACAAAAATCCTCTGCACGGAAATGCAGGTCTGGCCGGCATAGGAGAAACCGCCGGCAACACAGCGATGGGCGGCGTAGGACAGGTCGGCGTCACTGTGCACGATGACTCCGGCATTACCGCCCAGCTCCAGTGTGACCCGCTTCTTCCCGGCACGCGACTTCAATTGCCATCCGACGGCCGCGCTCCCGGTGAAGGTCAGCAGCTTGATGCGGTCGTCGGCGACCAGCAAGGCAGCGTTGTCGTTGGACAACGGCATCACGGCGAAGGCGCCTTGCGGCCAGCCCGATTCGTGCACAACCTCGGCCAGCAGGAATGACGAGACCGGCGTTTGCGGGGCAGGCTTCAGGATGAGGGGGCAGCCGGCGGCGATGGCGGGCGCAACCTTGTGGGCCACCAGGTTCAGCGGAAAATTAAACGGTGTGATGGCAAACACCGGTCCGAGCGGAAAGCGTCGCTCCAGGCCCCACCGCCCGGCGGTGGACTCCAGCGTGTCCAGCGGAATGTACTCGCCGTAAATCCGGGTGCTCTCTTCGGCGGCAATCTGGAAGGTGTTGAGGGCTCGTTCCACCTCAATGCGCGCCGTCTTGATGGGCTTGCCCGCCTCCTGGCAGATGGTACGGGCAAATTCCTCGCGACGTGCCGCGATGCCATCGGTAATTTTGCGCAGGATGGCGGCGCGCTGATATGACGCCATCTTGCGCGTGACCGCGAAGGACCGGACAGCTGCGTCTATTGCATTTTCAACGTCGTCACGGCCGGCCTCGTTCACGACTGCGACTACGCTCCGATCATAAGGCGAAGTCACAACCACTTCGCGGCCATGCGTGACCCAGTCACCATTAAGATAAAAGCCAAAGCTGCGCGTCGGAATAGCTGTGGTGTGGCCCATATGTCACCTCGCTATGTCTCTACGAATTGGATGCCGCCAGACATCATGGCGCATTCGCCGCGGGGATTCAATGGGCGGTCAGTTTGCCAGAACTGCCCCCGAACTGATAAACCGACGGCTGCGGCTGAAGGTGCCCTGCAGGTGTCTCTCTGGCGCGCCAAATCGAGAGTGCTCGGCTGATTAATCCCTCGGAAGCCTGACCTTGATGGAGCGGCGTACGATTCCCGGCAAATGGAATAGAATCGCCATGAGCATGACCTCGGCGCAGCACACTATTTTTCACGTCGATATGGACGCCTTCTTCGTCTCGGTGGAGGAACTGTTCGACCCGTCGCTGAAGGGGAAGGCTGTGGTGGTCGGCGGACGACCCAACGAACGTGGGGTGGTGTCAGCAGCATCGTATGAGGCACGGAAGTCCGGGGTGCATTCGGCCATGCCGCTGCGTACTGCGGCCAAGATGTGCCCCCATGCTGTGTTCGTGAATGGGCATCCGGAGCGCTATCGTGAATATTCCGACAAGGTTTATACCGTGCTGAACCGCTTCTCGCCCAAGCTGGAGATGGTGTCCGTCGACGAGGCGTATGTGGATATGACGGGTACCGAGCGGCTGTACGGCCCTGCCATGCGCGCGGCGCAGGCGCTGCACACCGCGATGAAAACCGAGACGCATCTGAATTGCTCGATCGGGATCGGCACTTCGCGGCTGATTGCCAAAATCTGTTCCGCCCAGGCCAAACCGAATGGCGTGCTGTGGGTGGTGCCTGGCGGCGAGGTGGCGTTTCTGTCGCCGCTCGATGTACGCAAGATTCCGGGTGTGGGAAAAGTGATGGAAGAACGGCTACAGGAGCGGGGCATCCACAAGGTAGGGGACTTGGCGGCGTGTGAAGAGCGATGGCTGGAGCAGAACTTTGGCGCGCTTGGGCTGGCGCTTTCAGGCAAGTCTCGCGGGCTCGATGCCGGCGCATGGTTCGATAACGACATAGGAGAGAACGTTGGGCCCCGCTCGATCAGCCATGAGCACACGTACTCGCATGACACCGATGACCGGCAGGCACTGGAAGCAACGCTGGCGCGGCTCACGGAGATGGTGTGCCGGAGACTTCGCGAGCAAGGGCTGCACGCCCGCACGCTGCAATTGAAGTTGCGCTATTCCGACTTCCGAACGCTGACCCGTGCTCGCACCTTGCCGCAGCCGAGTTCGGTGGACTCGGAGGTACTGACCGCGATTCGTAAATTGTTCCGCACCAACTGGAACGGAGAACCGGTGCGCCTGTTGGGAGTGCACGCGTCGCATTTCGACGAGGAGAGCGAGCAACTCGGACTGCTTGGGACGTCGTCGCATGTGAAGTGGAACCAGGCCTTGTCGGCTGCCGACCGGTTGCGCGAACGATTCGGCGAGAACGCTGTCTCGCTAGCCAGCGGGATGAAGGCCCGCTTCGGTGAACGGACGCACGAGAATCCCGCGGGGTTGCCGGGAAAGAACCAGGGCTCGTGAGCAATCTGTTCGGGCGACTTGCGCCTCTCGGGCGGATCAGGTGTGTTGCTCCTGTAGAATCGAGGTAGCGTCCGGCTATCTCCGATGGATCCATCACTCATACGAAACTTCGCGATCATTGCCCATATTGATCATGGGAAGAGCACGCTCGCCGATCGTCTGCTGGAGCTTACCGGCTCGCTGACGGCTCGCGAAATGCAGGCCCAAGTGCTCGACGCGATGGACCTGGAGCGGGAACGCGGCATCACCATCAAGGCGCATTCCGTCCGCATGATGTACCCGGCAGCCAACGGCAAGACTTACCAGCTCAACCTGATCGACACCCCGGGACATGTGGATTTCAGCTATGAAGTCTCGCGCTCACTCGCCTCGTGCGAGGGTGCGCTGCTGGTGGTGGACGCGTCTCAAGGCGTGGAAGCGCAGACGCTTGCGAACGCTTATATCGCTATCAATAATGGGCTGGAGATCATTCCGGTCATCAACAAGATCGATTTGCCCAGCGCCGACATTGAGCGCACCAAAGAGATGATCGAAGGCGCGGTCGGACTCGACGCCTCGCATGCCCTGGCCATCAGCGCCAAGACCGGGCAGGGCGTTCCAGAAATTCTGGAGGCAATCGTTACGCGCATTTCGCCGCCCAAGGGACGCGCCACCAACCAGCTACAGGCCCTCATCTTCGATTCCTGGTTCGATTCCTATCGCGGCGTCATTGTCCTGGCGCGTGTCATCCAGGGCACGCTGCGCAAGGGCCAGCGTATTCGCCTGATGTCGAATGGGCGCTCCTTCGACGTAGAAACCCTCGGGGTCCTAACCCCCAAGCCGGTGGAGGTGGACCAGTTGACGGCGGGAGAAGTGGGCTTCCTCAGTGCCACTATCAAGAACGTCGCCGACAGCAAGATTGGCGACACCATCACCGACGACAGTCATCCCGCCATCGAACCGCTGCCCGGCTTTGAAGAACTCAAGCCCATGGTGTTCGCGGGACTCTACACCGTAGACTCGCACGAACATGTGGCCTTGCGCGAAGCGCTGGAGAAGTTGCGGCTCAATGATTCATCGTTCTTCTTCGAGCCGGAGAGCTCGGTTGCCCTGGGCTTTGGGTTTCGCTGCGGGTTTCTGGGCCTGCTGCACATGGAGATCATCCAGGAGAGGCTGGAGCGCGAGTTCAATCTCGAACTCATCACGACCGCGCCTGGCGTGCGCTACAAAATTACTCTGACCGACGGCACTGTGGTCCATGTCGACAACCCTTCGCGCTGGCCCGACCCAAGCGAGATTGCAAAGATTGAAGAACCGGTGATCCTAGCGACCATCCTGACCAACGAGGAGTATGTGGGAGGAATTCTCAAGCTGGTGGAAGAGAAGCGAGGCAAGCAGAAGGGATTCGAATACGTCAGCTCTACCCGCGTGATGCTGAGCTACGAACTGCCGCTCAACGAGATCGTTCTCGATTTCTACGACCGGCTGAAGACCGTCTCTCGCGGTTACGCTTCGCTCGATTACCACCTCACCGGTGCGTGGGAATCGCCCATGGTTAAGCTTGACATCCTGGTCTCGGGCGATCCGGTGGACGCGCTGTCGATCATCGTGCACCGCGATTTCGCCTATGAGCGTGGCAAGGCTTTAGTCTCCAAGATGAGACAGTTGATACCGCGTCAGATGTTCGAAGTCGCCATCCAGGCGGCCCTCGGAGCGAAGATCATCGCGCGGGAAACCGTGGCCGCATTGCGCAAGAACGTTATCGCCAAGTGCTACGGAGGGGACATCAGCCGCAAGCGCAAACTGCTCGAGAAGCAAAAAGAGGGCAAGAAGCGTATGAAGCGGATTGGCCGCGTTGACATCCCGCAGGAGGCCTTCCTGGCGGTGCTGAAGGTGGGCGAAGACTAAGCAATCCGCCCACTCAGGTCGGCGATTGCCCCGGTGTTACCCTGCCGCAGATAGGGGCAGATTGTGCAAAACCTCGGAAAGCCTACGATTCGCGGAACCTGGCATGAAACTGGTCACCGGATATTTACATTGTCCCTAACCCACTGATTAATTTATCGCTTAAATGTGCATCACAATGTGGGCAGAGGCGGTAAGTAACTGAAAAAACAAGATCTACAACTTTCGTCGTGCTCATTCTCCACAAGGTTTTCCACAGGTCTTAGGATTACGCAGAAGGGGCGCGTCTCTGGCCTGTTGCGTCCTGCCTAGAGGATCGCAGAAAACAAGGGCCGCCATCGCGTGGCGGCCTTGAGCGTGGATGCTTGACGGGATCCCTACTAGGGCTTGGTGTTGGATGCGGCCGGCTTGGTGGACGTCGTGCCCGCCGGTTTGGCGCTGGCGGAGCCGCTCGGTTTGGGCGCGGTCGCCGAGGCTGGAGGAGCTACCCCGGACTGGGCATTGTAGGCTTCGATCACCGCTTTAGTGACGTCCAGCGCCGGGGAGGTCATGATCACCGGCCCCTGGGGCCAGGGATTGGAATAGTCGAGCAGGAGACCGTAGCCGTTGGCCTTGACATATTTGTCAAGTACCGGAGCCATCTTTTGCAGGATGCGCTGCACGATCTCGTTCTGTTGTTGCTGATACTCGTTCTGCGCGTCTTCGGCCTGACGCTGCAGGTTCTTCTGCTTGGTCTCGATGGTCTTAACCAGTGTAGCGCGGGCTTCCTCGTTCATCTTGTCGCCCTGGGTGTTGAGTTGCTTCTTGAGGTTTTCCACTTCGGTATTCAGGTTCTGCAGCTCGGTGCGCCTGGGCTCGAATTTTTTCTGGAGCGCCTCGAAGTCGCGGGCGCCTTCGTTGGTGCCGCCGATTGCCGCCTGCATATCGATGGCACCGATCTTGGCGCCGCCGGAGTTGTTGCTGGTGGCTAAAGTGGTGGCGGCGGGCGTCGCGGCTCCGCCGGGAGCAGGCGAACCGGACTGGGCCAGCGCCGTAATCGCAAGGGCCACGGCCAGCAAGGCGGTGGCGATGAACGTACGCTTCATTGAGTTGGTGTAGCTCCTTGAACTGCTCCGGGAATTCCTCAGGTGTTCCGGCGGCGAACGCGTTCTGACTGCGCTCTGCCCGGACTACCGGGGAACTGTGGGCTGTTCAGAGGACAGCCGACAACAAGCCCCGGCCAGAAAATTCGGCGGTGCGGATAGCTTGATTATAGGGAAGGCCGCTTCTCATCGTCAAACGCCAGGTTTCAGCAGGGTCAAAGGCACAGCCCTACCGCAACGATTTCGTCCTGCCTAGAAGGTGGTGGCGACGGTGAAGCGGAAGGTCTTGCGCGGCTCGCGCAGCAGGTAGCTCGGCTGGAAGAGCGAAGTGGCCTGGGCGTAAGTGAAGTCTCCGGCCGCCCCCGGAGGGAACATCGACCGGGTAATCGGGTTCGGCGAGTTCACGGTTTCGTCGATACGTAGGGGGTTGTAAGCATAGTAGATGCGGAATGGCGCATTCACCACCGGCATGATGACTTGCAACTCGAGACCGGTCGACATCCGGGGCTGATAGTTCGTTCCCGAAACCGGTTTGAGCTGGGACGAGAATGGAAGCTGCATGCCGCCTCCGCAACTGTAACTCGCGGTGAGGTAGGGGCAACCGAAGTAGGTGGTTTGCAGAGTTGTGACCTGGGGGCCGGCAATGCTTAGTTGCGAATCCTGCGAGATGAAGTCCATTCCAGTATCCACGAACGCCGCGACCGTGACGGGGCCGACGATTGGCACGCGGTACTCAATGTTGCTAACGAAGTTGGTATCGCCTCCGGGGAAGATGATCTGCTCCACGGGAATGGGGATCGTCCAAACACCCTGCCGCGGGTTGGATGGGTTCAAGGGCACGCTGCTGCCATCAGGATTTTGCAGGGGAATATTCACGACGTTGGGAAAGAAAGCCACGGGCGAAATCGCACGGATGTCGAAGCCGCGGATATCGGTGTCCCCGCCCATATAGTAGCGGTCGAAGGGAGGCGCGACCTGACCTCCGTAACCGGTGATCCACGATCCCAGGAGACGAAAGCCCAACGTGTTACGGCCCTTTTGCACCGGTATGAACTTCTTGTATTCGGCGGTCGGCTTTACGTATTTCACGTTGCCGCCGAGACCGGCAAATTCGGTGGACACATAGAAGCTTTGTCCGGAATGAGGCCGCGCGGGGTTATCGATCCTGGTATACGAGAAGTTGGGGACGATCTTGCTGGTGACAATGCCCTGAAGCGAGTTGGGCCCCGAAATACCGCGGAAGGCGAGCGCTTCAAAGTAATCGGCCGAGGCCTGGCTATACGTGGTGACCGAGGAGTCGTCGAAGTTGTAGGATATACCCACGCGCTTGAAAGAGCGCTTGATGGGATATGACATTGACGTCGAAAACCCTGTACTGGTCTGGGTGAAGTTCTGTAACAGGGCCTGATAACTCTGCGGCAGGTTGATGGTCTGGTTGAGCTGGATCTGGGTGAGTTCCGCCTGGTTGTAGTTGTAGCTGCTGTGGTAGACGGACCAACCGAACTGCAGGGGGCGGTCAAACAGGTAAGGCTGGGTGAACGAAAGCGTCTCATTCTTCTGGTACTGTCCGATCTGGAATTGCACCGTCAAGCTTTCGCCTTTGCCAAACAAGTTGTTGGTGGTGTAGTTAAGGCCAATAAAGCCACCCGCTAATCCGCTGACACCGCCGGTCAGTCCGATGCTGTTCTTGCCCTTCTCCTTGACCTTCAGCGTGATGTCGACAGTGGAATCCTGCACGTTCTGCTTGATCTCGGAGTCCTGTTCGGGCTTGAGGGGCTCGAAGTATTGCAACTGGTTCAGGCGCAACAGACTCAGCTCCCAGAGATTGCCGTTGTAAACCTGGCCTTCTTCAATGGCGAGTTCGCGGCGGATGACCTTGTCGCGGGTGGTGGTGTTGCCCTGGAACTCGATGCGGCGGACGAAGAATTGCTTGCCTTCGTCGAGATCGATGCGAAGCGTGATCAGCTTTTTTTCGTCGTCGGGCTCCGTGTTCGGCACCGGAGTAAAGTTGATGTAGCCCAAGGCAGCGTAGGCCTTACGTAGACTGTCGAGACCCTTACGGATGGCCTCGGCGTCGAAGATGTCGCCATCTTTGATCTTGAACAAGGGCCGCAGCCGACTAGTGTCGGTGACCGCCTTGTTGCCAGTAAAGTCAATCTCCTTCAATCGATAACGCGGACCTTCTTCCACCGGCAATTTGATGTCCACCGCTTTCCCGGGCGACGACTTGAAGGGCCAGTACCACTTTACGCCGCTCGTATCATGGATCCGGGTCTGCGGATCCGAGACCAGCGCCTTGAAATACCCCTTGGTCTGATAGTAGTAGCGGACGCGCTCGGCATCCTCGTTCAGCTTCGTGGAATCGTAGGTGCGAGGAAACAAGTTCTCGAGGAAGATGGAATGCGGGATGCCGATGGGCTTCAGGTTTTTCATAGCGCTCTGCAGTTCGCGGTTGCTGAGCGCCTTGTTGCCCTCGAAGGTAATCTTCCCGACCTTGACCTTGGGCCCTTCCTTGACCACGAAGGTCAGGGCCACGGCGGCGGGGGGTATGGGGCGGACCTCGGAGCGGACCGTAGCAAACTGACGGCCGTGCGCCGCCAGAAGTTCCTTGATCACGACCTCGGCATGCTTGACCTTGGTGGGATCGTATTGGCTCTCCTGGGTAAGGCCGACCTTGCGTTCCTTGAACTTATCGAGCACGTCGCTCTGCGAGACCGAACTGAGGCCGACGTACTTAATCTCGCGGATCGTCGGCTTTTCCTTCACATAGACGTAGATGATCCAACCCTTGGTGGAGGGCTCGCGCTCGATGCGCAGATCGTCAAAATATCCGGTATTCCACAGCGAGTTAAAGTCCCGTTCCAATGCCGCCTGGTCGTAAACATCCCCGGGCCGGGTAAACATGCGGGCTTTGATGGTCTCCGCCGGGATGCGCCGGTTGCCGCGGACGACAATCTCGGTGACCACATTGTTCTGCTGTGCCACGCAGGTGCCCGCAAGGACGACGATAGCGAAGATAAAGCCGATGGCGACGGCACAACAGCGGGCCCCGCGAACCCCTGACCCCGCGGGTCCTACCTGAAGATGGCAAGAAATGACGAAAACCTCAGTAGAAGGTTAATGAAAGCGCAATTATACGGTACTCACGCTTGGGTCCGAAACCAGTCACGGCTTCCTCTTCTCTGACTGACCGCTAACCTAACCCACACGGTCAGTGGAAGTTTCGGCGATACGGTCGGCTGGCAAACGGGGCACGCGAGAGACGCGCCGTGGGGCTCGCCGGGGCCTCGCCTGTGCTGGTTGCTAAAATGAACCATGATGTCTGACATGAAGGCGACGCGCCTGACGGAAATGGTAAAAGCCGCGGGTTGAGCCAGCAAGCTAAGTCCGGCGGTGCTGGACTCGGTGCTTGGGAAATTAGCCCGGCAACATGACCCCAATGTGCTCATCGGCTTCGATACGGCCGACGATGCGGGCGTGTATCAACTCACGCCTGAGATAGCTCTGGTACAAACCGTCGATTTTTTTACCCCGATAGTCGACGATCCCTACATCTTCGGCCAGATCGCCGCCACCAATGCGCTCAGTGACGTCTACGCGATGGGTGGCCGACCCATCAGCGCGCTGGCCCTGGTTTGCTTTCCCGATGGCAGGGAGGTCAAAGTGCTCGAGGAGATGCTGGCCGGAGGGCTGTCGAAGATGGTCGAGGCAAATTGTACGGTCATCGGCGGACACAGCATTCGTGACGACGAACTCAAGCTGGGGTATGCGGTGACCGGCACCGTTCATCCGCAGCGCGTTCTGGCCAACGCCGGTGCAATAGCGGGCGACCGTCTCGTCTTCACCAAAGCTATCGGCACGGGAGTGATCTCCACTGCCATCAAACGTGGCAAGGCCGACCTGGCATGGGTGCGCGAAGCGGTGCGGTCGATGACCACCCTGAACCGGACGGCGACCGAGACTGTTAAGAGCGGCTTTGCGGTGCACGGCATGACCGACGTCACCGGTTTTGGCCTGCTTGGACATGCGCGCGAGATGGCGAGCGCATCCGGGGTAAGCATGAAAATCAGAGCGTCGCGGATTCCCCTGCTGGAGGGAGCCCTGGAGTGCGTTCGCCGCGGGCTCGTACCTGGCGGATTGAAGGCCAACCGCAACTTTGTCGAGAGTTGCGTGGACTTCGGCGAGGAGATTCCGGAAGAAGTACGCACCCTGATGTACGATCCGCAGACCGCCGGTGGACTGCTGATCGCGGTGTCGGCTGGCGACACGAAGCGCCTGCTCTCCGAATTGCACGGTTGCGGCGTCCCCGGTGTGGAGATCGGAGAGGTCCTGCCCAACCAGGCGCCGTTGATCGCCGTCATCGCCTGACGACTCTAGTCGTCCTGTTTCAGGAAGACGTGGTCGATCATCTGCCGCATGAAGTGCCCACCGAACCCGCCGGCGCTGGCGGCCAGTAACTGCAGAAATGTTCCGTAAACCTCGCCGCGATTGTGCGGCCATCGGACTACAAACTGGTAGTAAGCCAGGACAAGAGGGACTCCCACCCACACCAGCAACACCCAGCGCCAGGGGCGATGTTTCTGCCACACACCAAGAAGCATGGTGAAAGCCAGTACGCACAGCGCCGTGAGTAAGGCATCGTCCACGGTTTGATTAATCCAGCCGGAGAACAGGCCGAAGGCGACGGCGAGGAAGTAAACCGCAATGCTGGTTCGCTCAGAAGCCACTACGCTGCTTCCGGCGGCGTATCGCATAAGCGGATCAGCACGCAGGTGGAGTTGTCGTCGCCGCCGCCCTCATTGGCGGCGTCAATGAGCGTAGCGCAGGCAGCCTTCAGGGAAGTGACTTGCAAAAGGATCTCGCGAATTTCGTCGTCCTCCACATGGCGCAACACACCGTCGGTGGCAAGCACTAGCACGTCACCCGCCTGTGCGGGAAACTCGCCGAGATCGGGCTTTGTGGTTTCGTCCGTCCCCAGCGCACGAGTGATGATGTTCTGCGCCGACGAACGTTTTGCCTCCTCCAGGGTAAGCATGCGGCGACGCACCTGCTCCATAACCAAGGAATGGTCCTCGGTTAGTTGGAGCAGTTGTCCCTCGCGCAGAAGGTAGATGCGGCTGTCGCCCACGTTGGCAATGCTGACGGTATCGTTGACAAAACGGGCAGCTACCAAGGTAGTTCCCATGCCGGAGGTGTTTTTGTGGGCTTCGGCGTACTCGAGAATGGCGTCGTTGGCTTGTTTGACCGCTTCGGCCAGAAGCCGCGCACCCAACGGAGCATCGTCGAGGTAGGCGTCCTGCCTCACAGCAGGCTCGCGCTCCCGGAAATACCCGAGAACCGTGTCCACCGCAATGCGGCTGGCAACTTCACCTGCCGCGTGGCCACCCATTCCGTCGCATACCACGAAAATACCCAGCCGTTCGTCGTAGCCGAAACAGTCTTCGTTGGACGTGCGTACCAGCCCTACATCGGTGAGGCCAGCCACGTCTAGAATTAGGGACATTCGTGGAACAGTTTACGCGCTGAAGTGAAATCCTGCGAGCGACGAAAGTGCCGTGGCTGGAAGTTTCGAGCGCACTACGGTCTGGTTTTCGCAATTTCAGGCTCTTTCTCCCGCGCGTTCCAATGATTGAGGTGGTGCTGGGTCAACTCCGAACGCAGTTGGCTGAAGGCCTCTTCCGGCGTGTTGGCCCAGTGAAACAATTCCAGGTCCTTTGGCGAAATGGTACCGGCGTCCACCAGCGCCTGAAAGTTAATCACGCGGTCCCAATAGTCTTTTCCGTAAACGACAATGCAGATTCGTTTGGCCAGCTTCTCGGTCTGGGCCAGGGTCAGCAATTCAAACAGCTCATCGAAGGTGCCGAAGCCGCCGGGGAAAACCACGAGCGCCTTCGCCAGGTATGCGAACCACAACTTGCGCATGAAGAAATAATGAAACTCAAAGTTGAGTTCGGGCGTGATGTAGGGATTCGGCATCTGCTCGAACGGCAGATTGATATTCATCCCGATAGTCTTGCCGCCGGCTTCCGAGGCGCCGAGGTTGGCGGCTTCCATGATACCCGGGCCGCCCCCGGTGCAGATCACGAAACGATGGCGCTGTTGGCTGACGGACTTCGTCCACTGGGTGACGAGAAAGGCCAGCTTGCGGGCATCTTCGTAGTAACGGGCCATCTCGACATCAGCCTTGGCGCGCCGCAGACGCTGCTGCTCCTCCTCCGGCGCCGGCGCTGCCGAGCCAGGCTTTTCCAGCACCTGCAAGGCCTCTTCCGCCTGCGAACGGCTATGGAAGCGCGCCGAACCAAAAAATACGATGGTGTCTTGAATGCGTTCGCGGCGAAAGCGGGTCAACGGCTCCTGATACTCCGCGAGAATGCGAAGAATGCGTCCGTCAGGACTATTGAGAAATTTCTTGTTCTCGTAAGCCAGCGGCGCACGATTGTGTCGGTGATGCTCGTCTTTCTTGTCAGTCATGAAATTTACTTCAGTCCGATGGGAACTCTAAGACGCATGCCTTCGCTTGGATGCAATTGGCGGACGGAATGAATCGAACCTGCGGCCTCAGGTATCGGGGCCCTCGCGATAGCGGACCGCCTCGGCGATTCCCATCCAGAACGTCAACCAAGCCTAGTCCACTGATCAATCCGCGGATGAAATTCTGCTGCAGGAATCCGGCCA
Source organism: uncultured Acidobacteriaceae bacterium (assembly GCA_963791975.1). Lineage (GTDB taxonomy): Bacteria > Acidobacteriota > Terriglobia > Terriglobales > Acidobacteriaceae > Bog-257. The sequence continues at coordinate 1,952,911 of CAWBUJ010000003.1, forward strand.
GCTGCGGATGTCCAATGACAAGCGAGTTCTCGCTCCATACACGGCTCCACGGCAGTACGATCAGGATAATGCCGACTTCCAGGCAGAACAGCACAAAGATGGCCAGCCAGAGCCGCTTCAACCAGACGCTGGGGCGTTTTGGCTGTTGCGGCGGAGGCATCACCAGCAGCGGCCCTTGATGTTCCGGCGGCGTGCCGTCCTGCGGGTCGCCGGCGAAGGAACTCATGATGCGCCGTTTGCCTCCCGCGGGCGTAAATCCCGAGCGGAATGCCGCCCTGACCGCCGGGCCGGAACTGCTAAACCCACCAGCCTCGCCCCTCGACCCAATGGGGGTGAAATCCATATAGCAGGATTCTATCAGCGCGCAGGCGGGCCGCACCGCCAAAAGACCTCAACTCCGAGTAGTCTGGGGATACGGCAACTGATACGCTCAGTTGGGTCAGCCATGAAGCAAACGTTGGAAATGATCAACCAAATGCACTCCGAAGGGATCATCGCCAAGTACGCTATCGGCGGGGCGGTAGGCGCAACTTTCTATCTGGAGCCTTCAGCCACGCTCGACGTAGACATCTTTGTATCCCTTCCAGTCACGCCCGGTAGCTCGCTCCTGAGCCTCGCCCCCATTTACGAATATCTAACTGCTCGTGATTGCCGCGTAGACGGAGAGTACATCGTCATCGGCGATTGGCCGGTCCAATTCTTGCCACCCAGCGATGCGTTGGAGCGCGAAGCGATAGCGGAGGCTGTGCAAAGTGAGGTTGAGGATGTCAAAACCTGGGTAATGCGGGCAGAACACTTGCTCGCCATCGCCCTTCGAACTGGGCGCGCAAAGGACCACGCGCGAATCCTGCAGTTCCTGGAACAGAAAGCCGTGGATCGGCATAAACTAGATCAGATTCTTATTCGGCACTCCCTCATTCCAAAGTGGCGGGCGTTCGAGAGTAAGTACTTGAGGGAAAGAAATGAGTAAGCCCGAGATGCGAAAACGACTGGCAGCGCTCAGTTTCTCCGAGAAGATCCAAATCCTAGAAAAGCTTCGCGACCGCAGCCGCGCGATCGCCGCCAGTCGGACCAAGTTGCGCTCGGCGGGGGCAGGAGCGTCGAAACCGGCTCCCGCTCGAGATTAATTGCGATAAAGCCTGATTACAACAGTTGAGTGACTCCAACAGTGTTCGGCTACAATCAACACCGTGAAAAAGCGAGGACTTGCCGCACTACTTCTGCTGGGAATGACATGCTTTGCCTTCGCGCAAACGCAAACGTCCAAGACGAAGTACACCGTTTACGAAGTCCGTGGCGACGTGAAGCCCCCTCGGCGCGTTTCAACACCAGTACCCGCCCCGCCTGACGATGTGGACAAGGAACTTAAAGTGAAGGTTTCTTTTGTGGTCACACCCGACGGTTCCGTGGCGGATATAAAGCTGTTAAAACGATCTACCCCTGACTTCGATAACTACGCGGTTGATGCAGTAAGCAAATGGAAGTTTGAACCGGCAACGAAAGACGGCGTTCCCGTTGCCGTGCGACTTGAAACCGAGATGCACTCGCACCAGTAGATTGCTCGCGTGAAATCGCCGTTACACAAGTGATCCGGCTATGACAACGCCGTCAATCATCATCTTCGCGCTCGCTGCGATCTTTTACTGCCTAACGTGAGTGTACATACGCCAACTCGTGCGAGAGGTGAATGCTAATCCGGGTCAAAGGCGGGTGCCGTTGTTGCGATGGTGGGACGGCTGGAAGCGACACAGTAACCTCTACCCTGCAAGCGTGGTACGAAAGCGCATCTTGGGCAGCATCGCTATAACCGTTGTTTTGGGCCTCGTCGCGTTTGTCATCGAAGCTCGGCACATGTTTGCTCGCCTCAATTGACGCTATATCGCCATATCACAAAGTAAGCCGCACTCGCCTCTTGCGCCCTACGGCCGGCAACTGACAACTGGCAACTGACAACTGCTTACAGCAGCTCCTCGTTCCAGTTCTCCAGGAACTTCTTCACCTCGGCCATGAACTGGTCAGCGACGGCGCCATCGATCACGCGATGGTCGTAGCCGATGCTGAGGTGCATCATGGAGCGAATCGCGATGGAGTCGTTGCCTTCCTTATCAGTAACCACTACTGGCTTCTTCTCGATGCCGCCCACACCCATGATCGCGACCTGCGGCTGGTTGATGATCGGCATGCCGAACTTGGCGCCAAAGATGCCCGGGTTGGTGATGGTGAATGTCCCTCCCTGCACCTCATCGGGCTTCAACTTCTTGGAGCGGGCACGCTCGCCAAGATCGCTGATGGCGCGCTGCAACCCGACGAAGCTGCGCTCCTCGGCATTCTTCACCACCGGCACAATCAATCCCCAATCGAGGGCGACGGCGATGCCCAGATTGATAGAAGCGTGGTAGTGGATGTTGTCGCCTTCCACCGACGAGTTGATGATGGGGAATTTGCGAATGCCATGCACCACGGCGCGGGCGAAGAATGGGGTAAAGGTGAGCTTGTTGCCCGTGGCCTGCTCGAACTTCGCTTTCATCTTCTCGCGCAGCTTTACTACACGCGTCACGTCCACCTCAAACACCCCGTGCACGTGGGCGCTAGTGCGCTTCGACATCACCATGTGCTCGGCAATCTTTTTGCGCATGACTGACATGGGCACAACTTCGCCCGGCGTGACGGCTCCCACCGGCGCCAGTGGTCCGGCAGGCGCGGGCGCGGCAGCGGCGGGTTGGGCCGGCGGCGCTGTCGCAGGCGTTGCGGGCCTGGCGGGAGCAACCGGCGGTGCCACGGCTGCACCGTGCTTGGCGATGAACGCCTCAATGTCTTCCTTGGTAATGCGGCCGCCGAGTCCGGTTCCCGGAACCTGGGACAGATTGACGTTGTTCTCTTTGGCGATTTTGCGTACCAGTGGGCTGGAGCGCACGCGTGCCGGATCGCCCGTTTCCATCACTGCCCCTTGCTCCTCACGCTCCAAACCGGTTTGCTCGTCGGAAGAAAGATCGGCGGGTACATCCTGCAACGGCCTTCCCCCTCTTGGATGTTGCGCCACGTCTGCTTGGGCGGAGCGGCCGCCATCGGCTGGTTCCGGCTTAGCAGGAGGCGTCGCCCCTGGCGAAGCAGCACCCGTCGCCTCGCCCTCTCCGGCTATGGTGCCCACGACGGTGTTTACCTGGACGGTGGCGCCAGCCTGAACCTTAATGTCCTGTAAGGTGCCCGAAGCCGGAGCTGGAATCTCGGCGTCAACCTTATCGGTCGAGATTTCGAACAGGGGCTCATCGCGCTGGACTTTCTCGCCCGGCTGTTTCAGCCACTTGGTGATGGTTCCTTCAAAGATCGACTCGCCCATCTGGGGCATGACTATGTCAGTTGGCATGTTGTCCTTCCGCAGGATAGATAGCTGGAACTGCGAGCTTGCAGCAATCAAACATTATATCGCCTTAACCCGGGTTCGGCGGCCGGCGCAGCGCCCGCACTGCCCGGCCGCGCAACTTGCCAGCGCGCATCTGCTCCGGCGTCGGGAGCAGGATTGCAGATTGCCATGAGCAAGGACCAGAACAGGCGACTCCATCTGAACTATTCGATGAGCCGAACGCCGAAACGGTACATCGCGCGACGGATCGGGCTCGATCGGTTTGACTCGCGCGAACACGTGGGCTACTCTCGACCCTAGAACGCGCACCGCTCTTGCCGGGCACGGGAGAGCGGTCGCGCCGGGTCCTCCCGCCCACACCCGACCTGGGAACATGAGCGCTATCGTCTACAACGGAGTGAATTTCTCGAGCCGGCTACCCGCTACCGCGCTCGCACCCTTACAGATTTTTTCGCTCACCGTCTTCGCGTTCGCCGGTGCCACCATGTTTTATGCCCTGTTCGGCTACCCCCTGCTCCTACGGTGGCTGGCGAGACGCGCCAAAAATCCGGTGCACAAGGACGAAAAGCTGAGGACGGTTTCGTTCGTGATTGCGGTGTACAACGGCGAGAAGTTCCTCGATCGCAAGCTGAATACGATCCTGGGCCTGCATTATCCTCGCGAGCTGATGGATGTGCTGGTGGTCTCCGACGGCTCCACCGACCGCACCGACGAGATCGCTCGTAGCTTCGCCAGCCATGGGGTGCGTTTCCTGCGTGTGCCGCACGGCGGCAAGGCCGCTGCCCTGAACGCTGGCGTCCCTTTAGTGAAAGGCGAAATCGTTGTCTTGTGCGATGTCCGCCAGACCCTGGAACCGGATTGCTTGCGCCACGTCATCGCCTGCTTCGGCGATCCCAAAGTTGGGGCCGTGAGCCCCAAGACGATCATTGTGGAAGGTGATCGCCTTGAGGAAGCAACCACCAGCGCCTACTGGCGATATGAAGATTGGATCCGCAGGCACCTGACGCTGCTGGACTCGACCTTTGGCTACAGCGGGGCGTTTGCCGCGATCCGCCGCTCGCTATGGACGCCGCTTCCTCCGGGCACCTTGCTCGACGACGTCTATGTTCCCCTGAAAGCGTTCTTCCATGGCTACCGCATCCTGTACGAGCCAACCGCCACCATGTACGACTTCCCCACCGTCCTGCATTCCGAGTTTCGCCGCAAGGTGCGCCTCCAGGCGGGCTTGTACCAGATGCTGAAGATCATGCCCGAGCTGCTGAGCTCCCGCAACCGGATGCGGTTGCATTTCCTGTCTGCGAAGTACGGGCGCATCGTGATCCCGTATTGCATGATTGCCATTGCGCTGGCGACGATTGGCCTGCCGCCGTTCTGGCGCGCCTGGGCAGCGTGGGGGCAGGTCCTGTTCTACGGATTGGCGGCGCTCGACCCGTTTGTGCCCGACCGATTCCCGCTGAAGAAGCTGACGTCTCCCATTCGTACCTTTGTCGTCCTGATGGCGGCTTCGCTGGCTGCGGTGCGGGTTTACTTCGTCGCGCCTACGAGTCTGTGGAAGGAAGCGTCGTACCGTAACGCGATCGCAGAACAGCTTCCGCAACCTGGCGAATCGCCCGAGCCGAAAGTGCCAACCGGCACCCAGCTCTGATTCCTGAATAAATACCGCTCTAACATTTAGGGACTGTTCAAAGACTGCGACTGTTATGGGCCGTGTTTTTTCTACTGAAAAACTCGCACAATCGGTGTATCTTACGGAAATCCGCGGCGACAACCCTCGGTTACATAATGGAGGGACCATCATGGCAAACCCCAGCCCGCTAACCAGATTTATATCGCGCAAGACCCTGCCGCAGCCCTCGGCGTGGGCAGCGATCCTGCTTCTTCCGCTGACCATGCTTGCCCCGTACACCGCACCGGCACAGACGTTTACTGTGTTACAGCGTTTCAATGAAATCGACGGCAATTTGCCAGGCACCCCAATCCTGGACAAAGCCGGAAACCTGTATGGAACCACCGAGGAGGGCGGCCCCGGCGAATACGGCGGCTTCGGCAACGTGTACAAGCTCTCGCATGCCGGTTCAGGATGGGTCCTGAATGACCTGTATGACTTCACCGCGCTCAACGATGGAGCCTATCCCGAATACGGCGGGCTCACTTTCGGTGCGGATGGAACTCTGTACGGTACGGCCGCCGCCGAAGGTGATCACGGCTTTGGCACTATCTTTAACTTGAAACCGCCAGCCACCTTCTGCCGCTCGGTAAAGTGCCCCTGGGACATCACCGTGCTATACGGGTTCGGAGCGGGCCACGATGGCCAGTATCCCAACGGCAAAGTGGTATTCGATGCCGCCGGGAACATGTACGGCACGACCTATGCAGGAGGGGACTACGGCTACGGCACAGTTTTCATGGCTACGCGCTCCGGCGGAACCTGGACGGAAACCGTTCTTCATAGCTTTGACAAAACCGATGGCGCCACTCCGACTGCCGGCGTAGTTCTCGACAGCGCCGGCAATCTTTACGGCACCACCAACTCAGGTGGCCAAGCCTGGGGCACCGTATTCGAGCTCACGCCCTCGGGATCGGGCTGGACCTACCAGGTCATCTACACCTTCACCAATGGCATGGACGGCAGGTCGCCGCAGGGCGGGCTGGTTTTGGACGGCGCGGGCAATCTCTACGGCAGCGCACAGTACAACGGCCAGAACCTGGGCGGCACAATTTTCAAACTTTCTCCCTCCAACGGAAGTTGGACATTCAACCTGCTGTATAGCCTAAGCGGCAATGGCGGACCAGCCGATACGCTCACCTTCGATTCGGCGGGCAATCTCTACGGCACAACCTATCAGGACGGCACCTACGCAGCAGGCTCGGTCTTCGAGCTGTCGCCTTCTGGAGGCGGCTGGGTCTATACCGACCTGCACGACTTTACCGGCGGAGACGACGGCAAATGGCCGACCGGATCGGTGGCCCTAGACAGTGCAGGCAATATCTTCGGCACTACCTCACAAGGCGGCCCGTATTTTGGCGTTGTGTTTGAGATCGCGCGATAAGCCTGGGCATCCCGTTGTTGTAACCCGTCCTATCACACTCAGGTTTAGGGCTTTTCATCACCTGGAACACGCCCCTCAGCTTGCTTTTTTGTTTCGTGCCAGCGTGACAAAGAAATCGCGGCTGATGGGCTCAATGGTCGCCGTGGCCTCGGGGAACTTGGAGAAAATCTGCTTCAGCCGCTCCTCGCTATAGAGGAACAGGTCACAACGCTTCCGGTAACGCATCTTGCGCTGCCAGCCCAGCAGTCCACCCTCGACCGGAAACGAAAAGAACGCCTTTTCCCTGGTCAACGACAAGACCTTGGCGACGACCTTCTCCGGATCGGGCATGTAATCCATGAACCCCATCGCGATGACGTAGTCGAACGGCTCCTGCGGTGGATAGGTGTAGAAGTCCGCGACCAGAAATTTGCATCGCTCGCCCACGCCCACGTTCTTGGCATGTTCGGAGGCAATCTGTAGCATGGCGTCGGCAAAATCGATCCCAACCACTCGGGCGGCGCCGCGCTGGGCCAGCGTAATCGAGTAGTGACCCGGCCCACATCCCACGTCGAGCACGCTTTTCCCCTCGATCGGATTGCAGCCTTCGACGGACTTTTCGAAGCGAAGCCGCATGCTCTTGCGGAACAGACGATTGATCACGCTGTCAAGCAGCCCATTCTGGTTGCCGTAGATGGCGTCGAAATCGTTGGCGTACTGATGGAAGAAGGTTTGCGTGCGATCAAGCGACATGAGTATCTACCAGCTGGGGATAGTTGCTTAAAACACTTCTGAAGGTCGTAACCGGAAAATCGTGAAGGATGCGACGAAGCTTTCCTTCCGTAGTATCAAGATTAACGTAGGACTTGAACCGGCGTATTTGGCTCATGGGCAAGCGGGGATGTGCGGGGTCGATTTCCCGCGGGTGAACGTAAAATACTACAGGTCGCCCTTCGCTAAGCACGCGATGCGCCATGTTGCGGATCAACCAATAGGGGAACAGCCGCAGATATCCGCCGCCGAAGAAACACGTCGGACGGCCCAGCACTCCGACCACAGTGATGGGCACTTCGAGAAGTTGGGCTTGGCCTGCACGGTAAGGGTCGCGTTGACCATCAGGCATGCCACCATGACCACGCTGGGCTGGAAACACTGAGGAGTCGTACTGATACCCCGCCTCTGCCAGGGTGTCGAAAAACCACGGAGTGTCGTAGGTAGTCGAAAAACCGGGAGCTCGGTAGCCCACAACTTCGACGCCGGCTATGTCTTCCAATAAGAGGCGCGCACCGCGAACGTCTTCATAGAACGCCTCGCGGTCCTGTTCATATACGAGACGATGCCCATAGCCGTGCGATGCAATTTCATGTCCGTGGTCTACTGCTTCTCTTACCAGGTGGGGAAAACGTTCGGCCACCCATCCCAAAAAAAAGCAAGTCACCCGAGCACCATTCTCTCCAAAGATATCCATCAACTTGGAAAAGTTCTTCTCTACCCGGGAGGGCAGACCGGCCCACTGGTCGATGGTAGGCACACTCGGGTCGTCCAGAATGTGGAACCAGTCTTCAACGTCAACCGAGAAAATGGAGGTCAGCATGTGGCCTGTGGTGAGCTAGATATATAACGTTTCGTTAGTCGGGCACAAGGGCGAAACCGGATTGGGCCAGAATCTTAGCAAAAAACTGCGCATCTGGCTGACACCACATTTGACTCCTCCGGAGTCCCTCGGCTAGCCTCAATTCTTACATAGTTGCAGCTGTAAGGCACTTCCTTGGGTGGACTACAGCTGCGGCTGTTCGGAGCCTCCCGCCTCCAACCCTTATGAAACCGATGCGTAACCTTCTGCCACTGCTATTTGCCGTCGCCGTATGCGCGCCAGCAATCGCCGGCAGCGTCATGCATCCCACCCATACACCCAAAACCATGGTGGCCACCGTGCATCCCGAGGCGTCGAAAGCGGGGGCCTTAATCCTGCAGCAGGGGGGCAACGCTATGGACGCCGCCGTCGCCATTGGCTTCGCACTGGAGGTAGTTTATCCGGAAGCGGGCAACATCGGCGGAGGCGGTTTCCTGCTCTTCCGGCGTCCTGACGGCGAGTTGCACTTCCTCGACTACCGCGAGAAAGCTCCCGCGAACGCCACCGCCAACATGTATCTTGACAGCGAGGGCGACGTTGTCCCTGGCCTGAGCACGGTGGGATATAAGGCCATTGCGGTTCCGGGATCGGTGGCGGGACTGTCTTACGCACAACAGCATTGGGGCAAGCTCTCGCTAAAGCAGGTCATGGAGCCTGCGATCCGGCTGGCGCGTGAGGGCTTTGTTATTGAATACGACCAAGCCAAGTCGTTTCGAGATCCCCACCTTGCCACGTTTCCGGAGTCGCGCCGCATTTTTCAACGCGACGGGAATTACTATCAGCCCGGTGAGGTTTTTAAGCAGCCCGAATTGGCGAAGACGCTGGAGCGCATCGCCGAAAACCCGGACGACTTCTATCACGGAGCGCTGGCACTCGAGCTGGCCAGTGCGATTCAGAAGGGTGGAGGCCTGGTCACAGCCGACGACCTGGCGCGCTATCAGGTGAAGGAGCGCCAGCCGATTCGTGGCACTTATCGCGGGTATGAAATCGTCAGTGCCCCACCGCCGTCTTCCGGGGGTATTGCTCTGATCGAGAGTCTCAACATTTTGGAGGGATACGACTTGGGCAAGATGGGCGACGATTCGGCGCAGAGCATTCATTTAACGGCAGAGTCCTATCAGCGCGCATTTTTTGATCGCGCCGAGTTTCTTGGCGACCCGGACTTCTCGAAGATCCCGGTTGCGCAACTTATCGACAAGCGATACGGCAACGCCTGGCGCGACACCATCAATCCTCGTCGCGCCACAGCCAGCAGCGCGCTACGCCGTCCCGCAATCTTCTCCCAGTTGGATAGTTACGCTAGTTCGCATCCGCAGCCCCAATCCCTTCACGAACCCGAGCACACCACCCACTATTCCGTAGTTGATGCTGAAGGGAATGCCGTCTCCATCACCACCACGCTGAACGACACCTTTGGATCAGGCGTCACTGCCCAGGCGCTGGGCTTTCTGCTGAACGATGAGATGGACGACTTCGCCGTGAAGCAGGGCGTGCCGAATCTCTACGGATTGATTCAGGGGCCGGCCAACGCGATCGGCCCGAGTAAGCGTCCACTATCGAGCATGACGCCAACAATGGTTCTCAAGGGCAACAAGCTCTTCCTCGTCCTGGGGTCGCCGGGTGGTGCCACCATCATCACCACCGTGGCCAACGTCTTGATCGGTGTGGTGGATTACGGTCTGAACATTCAGGAGGCTGTAAACGCGCCGCGCTTCCATGACCAGTGGATGCCGGACGAGATCAAGATGGAGAAGATTGGCTTTTCGCCTGACACTATCCGCGTGCTCGAGCACATGGGCCATAAGATTGACCTGAGCCAACGATTCTGGGGTGACGCCGAGTGCATTGCCATCGACGAGCAAACGGGGGAGCGCTTGGGGGCCAGCGACGGTCGTAACGATGGGAAGGCGGTCGGCTTCTGATGCTGCGGGCAATGTCAACCTTGATTTTTGCTAGACGTGAGCGACTACATCCCGGGCTGCTGGACCAGTTCGTCGCCGGAGGGGCGGAGGCCATCGAGCTCTTTGCGGCGCGTGGTCACTTTAACTACGACGAGAAGCAGCATGTTCGAGAAATCGGCAACTGGTTCCGCGGCAACGGAATTCGACTTCATTCCATGCATTCGCCGATGCACCCGGACGAAGAATGGGGGCGCAGCGGGACCCCGCCCATCAATATCGCGTCGGTCGAGAAGCTGCATCGCATCGCGGCCATGGATGAAATCAAGTGGGCGATCGAGGTGGCCGAGCAACTGCCATTCCAGTTTCTGGTACAGCACGTCGGAGTACGCAACGAAGAAGCGGATGAGCACAAAAAGGAGGCGGCGATCAGTTCCCTTGAGCATCTGCATGCCTTCGCCAAACCCTTAGGCGTGCAGTTGCTGGTGGAGAATATCCCCAACCAGCTCTCGACTCCGGAGAAGCTGTTGGAATTGCTTCACGCCGGACGCTTCGGTGACATCGGTGTATGTTTCGATGTCGGTCATGCCCACATCATGTCAAGCGTGCCCCAAGCGTTCGGGGTACTGAAGGACTGCATCCGTTCCGTCCACCTGCACGATAACCTCAAAGACCGGGACTCGCACCTGTGGCCCGGCTGCGGCAACATCGACTGGGGCGAGACGATCGAATTGCTGCGGATTTCGCCGCATGTACTTGCGCTGTTGCTGGAAATTGAGGGTGTCGAAGGCGAGAAGGTTTCGGAGAAGATGGTCGCGGCATTCAGTAAACTGGAAGCCGCACCTTAGACTCCCGTTCTTCTGAAATCAGGGCAATCATGGAAACAGTGACAAACGCGCAAGCACCAGTCACCACGATCCGCGAAGTTGGTCGACACGAAGGCCAGACCGTCACCCTTCGAGGCTGGCTCTACAACCTGCGGGAGAGCGGCAAGCTGCTGTTCCCTATCTTCCGCGATGGCAGCGGGACCATTCAGGGCGTCGTCGCCAAGAACGCCGTCGCGCCCGAGCTGTTCGACTCCATCAAGGGTCTCACCCAGGAATCGAGCGTGATCGTCACCGGCAAGGTCCGCGCCGACAAGCGCGCCCCTGGGGGCTACGAGCTCGACGTGACCGACGCGCAAGTTCTGCAGCGGGTCGACCCCGACCATCCTTACCCCATCTCTCCGAAAGAGCACGGCGTCGACTTCCTCATGGAGCATCGCCATTTGTGGGTGCGCTCGCCGCGGCAGGCGGCGGTATTGCGGGTGCGCGCCGAGATCATCAAAGCGGCGCGCGATTATTTCGACGAGCACGGTTTCACGCTGACCGATCCGCCTATTCTCACTCCAGCGGCGTGCGAAGGCACCACCACCCTCTTCCCCGTGGACTACTTCGACGAGCAGGCCTATCTCACGCAGTCTGGCCAGCTCTACATCGAGGCCACCGCGATGGCGCTGGGAAAGGTCTACAGCTTCGGGCCGACCTTCCGCGCGGAGAAGTCCAAGACGCGCCGCCATCTCACCGAATTCTGGATGGTTGAGCCCGAGGTCGCCTACGCCACGCTCGACGACCTGATGGTCCTGGCGGAAGAGTTCATCACCTTCATCGTGAAGCGCTGCCTGGAGCGCCGGCGTCCCGAACTCGAGACCATCGGCCGCGACCTCGGCAAGCTGGAAAAGATCGGCACCCCGTTCCCCCGCATCACCTATGACGAGGCGGTCCAGATGTTGCAAGAGGCCCATGCCAAGGGCCTCATCGAAAACAAGTTCGAATACGGCGGAGACTTTGGCTCGCCGGATGAGACCTACATCTCGTCGCAGTTCGAACGGCCAGTGATGGTGCATCGTTATCCCGCGGTGGTGAAGGCGTTCTACATGGAGCCCGACCCGCAGCGTCCCGACCTGGCATTATGCGTGGACGTGCTGGCGCCCGAGGGTTACGGCGAAATCATTGGCGGCTCGCAGCGCACGGCCTCGTACGAGCTGCTGATAAAACGCATTCACGAACACGGACTGCCGGAAGAGGCGTTCCAGTGGTATCTCGACTTGCGCAAGTACGGCAGTGTGCCGCACTCGGGATTCGGTATGGGCATCGAACGCGCCGTGGCCTGGATCTGCGGCCTGGAGCATGTGCGCGAGACCATTCCGTTTGCCCGCACCTTGCACCGATTGTATCCGTAGGTTTTGAAGGGGCGCGCCTTCAGGCACGTCGTCGTGAGTGAGCGCCGTATGTCTTGTCATTACGAGCGGGCCGGGCCCGCGCGGGATCTGCTTTTCTTGATTTCTGTCCGATGATAGACGTGCCCGTTACACCGGTGCGGTTCGCACATTCAGGAACGTTCTATGGCGACCAGTCCAATCACCAAGCCAATCCAGAACATCGAGACCAAACACATCCGTATCATCGGCGTGCCGCTCGACCTCGGCCAGTCGCGCCGCGGCGTGGACATGGGACCCTCGGCGATGCGCGTGGCCGGCCTCGAAACCAAACTCGAAGCACTGGGCTACGAAGTCAAGGACGTGGGCAATGTAAACGTCGCCCTGGCGGAAACCAAGTCCGTTGGCGACCCTCAAGCGAAGTATCTCAAAGAGATCAGCGCGACCTGCTCCAAGGAGGCCGAGCTGGTGATCAAGACCCTGGAGGATGGCGCCATCCCGGTGGTTCTGGGAGGCGACCACTCCATTGCCGCCGGCACCGTGTCAGGGGTGGCGGAGTTTTATCGCCGAAATCGTCAGCGTATCGGCTTGTTGTGGATCGACGCTCATACCGACATCAATACTCCCGACAGCTCGCCTAGCGGTAATGTCCACGGCATGCCGCTGGGCGCGATCATGGGATTGTTCGAATCGCCGCTCAGCGAGCTTTACGGATTCAGTCCCAAGGTACAGCCGCAGAACTGCGTGCTGGTCGGCATCCGCGACGTGGACAACCATGAGCGCGAAAATATCAGGAAGTCCGGCGTGCACGTCTTCACCATGCGCGACATCGACGAGCGCGGCATGCGCACCGTCATGGAAGAGGCCTTGCGCCTTGCCGGCCGCGGCACGGTTGGCTACCATGTCTCGCTCGATCTCGACTGGATCGATCCCGAAGATGCTCCGGGTGTCGGCACTCCGGTCTGGGGCGGAGCCACCTATCGCGAAGGGCATCTGGCCATGGAGATCATCGCCGACCATGGACGCATGTTGAGCTTCGAGATGGTGGAAGTGAATCCCGTGCTTGACGAGCGTAACCAGACCGCCGAGCTGGCCGTCGAGCTGGCGCTATCGGCCTTTGGCAAGAAGATACTCTGACCCGCATGACTACTGATGCATCCCAGGCTCCGCAATTCGTGCTGCCGCCTCTACCTGAGCTACGGAGCACTGCCGTCTTCGGCCGTAAAATCTGTTACTACGATGTCGGCAACGGACCGCCGCTGCTGCTGGTTCATGGCCTCGGCGGAGATGCCGACCAATGGGCCTACTGTTTCGACGCGCTCAGCGACACCCATCGCGTGATCGCGTTGGAATTACTCGGCTTCGGCCGCTCGGATAAGCCGCCCATCACCTACCGCATCGCCGGGTTCGTCGAAGTGTTGCAGCGTTTTCTGCGCGCCCTCGAAATCGAGCGAGCCTCCCTCCTCGGCCATTCCCTGGGGGGATGGATTGTCGCGACCTTCGCCTTGCAGTTCCCCCACATGGTGGACAAGCTCGTGCTGAACGATGCCGTAGGCATTGATTCCGGCTGGATTCCGCCGCCTGTCGATATGAATGTTTCTACCCATGCTCATATGCGGGAGATTCTGGAGTGCGTCTTCTATGACAAGAGCATGGTCACCGACGGCTTGGTTGACCTGTCCTACGCTCTGCACCTGGAGCGCGGCGATGGCCCGACCATTCGGAGCGTTCTGCAAACATTTCCGGTTCCGGATGAAAAGCTCGACAGCAGGATTGGCGGACTGAAGGCGCCGACATTGCTTCTCTGGGGGGGAGCAGGACGCGCTGACGCCAATGTCCTTGGCACAGAACTTTCAACGCCAGATCAGCGGGTCGCGACTGGAAGTGATTCCGCAATGCGGACACATTCCCTGCTTGGAAAAACCTGCGGAGTTCAACCGCGCCCTTATGAACTTCCTGCGGTCGTGATTACACGTGCACTCCCAGGTTCCGGCTGCTAGTGACGCGCCGATCAAGCGAATGTTCAGTTTAATATCCACTCATGGCGAAAATCCGGGTTGGGGTATTGTTCGGCGGTCGGAGCGGCGAGCACGAGGTATCGCTATTGTCGGCGTCCTCGGTACTCAAGGCAATCAACAAGAAAAAGTACGACGTGATTCCGATTGGCATAACCAAGGAAGGCCGATGGGTCACGGCCGCGCACGCCGAGCTTCTGCTCAAGGGCGGCGGTGCGTCTGGCTCCCCTTCGTCGCGCCACTTGCGGGCCGGCGACCCCGACACCACTCCCGCCGCAGCTGTGCTCGCCAAAGGCGAGAGCGTGGTCGTTCCCCCAATGCCAAGCGAGAACCACTCCTCGCTTATGCCGTTCGAAACCAGTGCCAGCGACGTGCCGCCGGCACACAACCCTATCGACGTCGATATCGTATTCCCTGTTCTGCACGGGACGTTTGGAGAGGACGGCACCATCCAGGGACTGCTGGAATTGGCAGACATAGCCTACGTTGGCGCCGGCGTGCTCGGCTCGGCCGCCGGCATGGACAAGGACGTAATGAAGCGATTGTTTCGTGACGCCGGACTCCCTATCGTCAAGCACATCACAGTGCTGCGCAACGCGTGGAGCACCAACCCCAAGGAGGTCCGCCAACATATTGAGAACACGCTGAAATATCCCCTTTTTGTAAAGCCGGCGAACCTGGGCTCGTCGGTTGGAATCAGCAAGGCCCACAATGCCGGTGAACTGGCGGCGGCCATGAACGAGGCCGCGCGTTACGACCGCAAGCTTGTTGTTGAGCAGGGCGTCGGCGGGAAGAAAGATAAGGCACGCGAAATTGAATGTTCGGTGCTGGGCAATGATGACCCGGTCGCGTCCGTCCCGGGCGAAATCGTTCCTATCAAGGAATTTTACGACTATAGCGCCAAGTACTTGGTGGAGGGATCGGAGTGTATCATCCCGGCTCACCTGACCGTCTCCGAGCAGGACGAGGTGCAGCGTCTTGCTTTGGCCGCCTTCCAGGCAGTGGAGTGCGCCGGCTTGGCGCGGGTAGACTTTCTCATGGATCCGCGCAGTCGCAAAATCTTCGTCAATGAGATCAACACCATGCCCGGGTTCACCTCCATCAGCATGTATCCCAAGATGTGGGCAGCATCGGGTATTCCCTACACGGAACTGATGGACCGGCTGATCCAGCTCGGTCTGGAGCGCCATGCGGAGAGAAAGCAGAACCGTTACAGCCGTTGATGCGACGCACCTTCAGACCGCCGAAATCGGAGTTCGCTTTACGTTGACCGGCGCTAACCCTTTTTCGTTTCCTCCGTCTATTCCAACAAGCAGGGAGCGATGCTCGTTGGGGCATGCATTATGTTTCACTCCGCTAGACATGCATGCCCCGGGCACCGCAATCCGGCCTTCCTTTTCTCCTGATTCGCAACCAGGCAGGGGCTGATCGCGTCCGAGCGCGACAGTATCCCTGTCTGTTTTTTTGAACCAACCGGCCTCCCGATGCGTATCCCCTTCCGGAGGCCTTCCGTGCGTAAAACCTTCCTGCTGCTTTTGCTCTGCCTGTCGGTCTTCAGCGTCGCCGCACACGCTGAGGAGTGGAACAAGTCTTATCAGGTCGGCGACAAGCCGAGCTTGCGGGTGGATACCAATGATGCCTCGGTGGAGATTTCGCGGGGCGTCAGCCGCACCATTTCGGCACGGATCATCGCCGACGGTTACGCTATTGGGGGCGGCGGCGTTCGCGTTACCGAGCGGCAGGATGCCGACAAAGTGGACCTGCAGGTCCACATACCCAACAGCTGGGGTTTTCACATCAGCACTCACCACGGAGTGCGCGTGGAGGTCCAAGTCCCGCCGGACACGGCGCTGGACCTGCATTCCGGCGACGGCCACATCCGGGTGGACGGCATTTCGGGGCAAGCCAAACTTGATACTGGCGACGGCCACATCGAGGTGCGCAATTTCAACGGCGCCCTGAATGCCCATACCGGCGACGGCTCAATGACCATTGACGCACTGCTCACCGACGCCAGCCTGCGCACCGGCGACGGACACATCGAGCTGACCGTACGTCCGGGCTCGAAGATGAACGCGGGATGGGTGATTCACACCAGCGACGGCCGCGTGGAAGCCCGGCTGCCTCAGGATTTTGCGGCTGAGCTTTACGCCCATACCGGCGACGGGCATATTCAGCTTGATATGCCGGTGACGGTGGAGGGCTCGATCGAGCGGTCGCGCGTTCGGGGCAAGCTGAATGGAGGGGGCCCGCTGTTGGAGATTACCACCGGCGATGGCAGCATTCGCATCAGCAAGTTCTGACCGGATTTGCCTACTGCGGGTCAAGTCAGCTTCCTTCCTGCCGATAACAACCATAGGACTCGCAACCCGGCTATGGAAGCGGCACCCATAACTCGAAGCCTCGCGCGATCCAGACGCAGACTGTTCCTGTTCTGCAACCACCCTGTCGCTCAGGAACAATTTACCCGCCTGCTGAAGCGCGGCAATTTCGACATCATCCTTTGCCGCGAGTGGACGGTACCGGACACATACGCCCAAGCCTTTGACGCCGAACAGCCTTGCCTGGTGGTGGTGGACGCCAGCGATGTGGTGGCGACCCTGGAATTTGTTCGCGCGCTTCGTATGGAGCAGCGCAACGTACATCTGCTGGTGCTGCTGCCGCAGTTGGAAGACTCGGTCACTTCAGCACTGCTGCGGCTCGGGGTAAAGGGTGTGTTGACCTATGAGCAGGCGCCCCGCGAGTTGGCGCGCGCCGCCAGCCAAGTGGACGCCGGCATGTACTGGGTGCCACGCGACCTGCTCACCCGCTTCGTCGAATCCATCCTCCCCGAGCTAAGCGGTTGCAAATTGCTCGACACTGAAGTGGAGATCAGCCGGCGCGAGCGCGAAGTGCTCGACCTGCTGCTCGACAACCTCTGCAACAAGGAAATTGCCGGCAAGCTGTTCATCTCCGACCGCACCGTCAAATTCCACGTGTCCAACCTGCTAAGAAAATTTGGCGTCCAGCGACGCGCCGACCTGATCGTCCTTTGGCTCCAGCGCACCACCGCTTTTCCCTGGCTGGGCCGGGAGATGGGAAGAAGCTCTTCGTTGCACGTAAACTGATCAATGTTCGACAAAAAGCACGCATCAGGCTTTTTCACGGTTCTTTAGGGTCGTACGATTAAGAATTTTCCTCGGCAAGCTATTGACCTCAAATGACTTACAAGTAATTTCTTCCATTGCAATACTTACGAAACAGAACCTGCCACCTGCAAGCGTCGCTGATTAAGCAGGCCCGGGGCGAACAAAGCTGCCCGGGATGTCCCCACCGCCACCCAGCGCCGCCGTTTCCGGCGATCGGCCCCCGCGCGATCTGTCAAAGAACGACACTACTGCGCCCTGAAGCGCGGCCGGGACGATCCAGACTCGAAC
This sequence comes from uncultured Acidobacteriaceae bacterium, assembly GCA_963791975.1. GTDB lineage: Bacteria > Acidobacteriota > Terriglobia > Terriglobales > Acidobacteriaceae > Bog-257. Next base: position 1,970,460 of record CAWBUJ010000003.1, read on the forward strand.
TGGCGGGGACAGTCCTAAACCAGCCTAGAACACGTGCACGGTTTGTCAAGATTACGAAAGTACATGTACCGTCGCCCCGGGTTGACGATGGTCATCAGCACCGGGGATGCGGACAATGCCAACCAACAGACGAGCGAAATTCGATCAGTCTGCATAACATGCCTGCGGGGTGGTTGCTCCCGCTCATTCGCAGCTTTGCAAAATGAGGGAAAGGTCATGATTATGTATGATCGAAATTTTGACGGGACAGGAAACTGCTGTCACCGCCCCAAAGGAATAGAAAGGATAGTTGGTAGTCGGGCCTACGCCTTGCTTGTTAAGATCGCTGCCGCCCTTGCCTCTAATAACTTGTAGCCCTTATCGTGGGCTTCTTTCTGGATAGCCGCCAATAAAGCCTGGGCCTCGATTCGTTGTTTTGTGTTTCCTGACCGGTTCATCAGCTTGGCGGAGGTCAACCTTACCTCAATATTCAGGCCGACATCCTGTTGCCGATTGGTGGCGGTGGCCAGGCTCTCCAGGTCAGCCAGAGCCTGGTTGGTATTGCCCTTCATGGCCTCAATTTCGGCGAGTACGATTCGGGCAGAGACATTGTTATCGGATTGGTTGTCGCCTGCCAGATCCAACGCTTCGGTGGCCTGGGTATGCGCCGCAGCCTGGTTGCGCGGGAGTAATATCCGCGCCTTAATAATCCGTGCGAAGGACTCGGAGTACGAATCGCCGGCTGCCTTCGCCTGCGCTATGGCGCGCTCGATGCGGTTCTCCAGGTCCGTCGCCGTCGATCCGCCTTGCTGCAGATCAAGATTCACCAGGCAGGCGGTGGATAACGCTTGCGTGCCCTTCTCTTTCAACTGGCCACGAATGCGCTCAGCTTCCGAATACGACTTTCTAGCCTCGTCATATCTCGCCTGCTGCAGATAAACGTCGCCTAGAGAATTCTTCACAAATGCAACGTCGCTCGTCTCTTGGTTCGCAGCTAGCTTCTCATAGATCTGGAGAGCTTCGACAAGCTGCGCTTCAGCCCCCTCCAAGGACCCGGTTTGCTCCAAAATCAATCCCAGATTCAGGCGCGCTACCGCCTCACGCGCCTGGTTCTTTCCCTGAATCGCCGTGTCCAGCGCTTTTTGAAAGTTGTTGCGGGCTTCGTCAATCTTTCCCTGATCGAGGCTGACCGCCCCCAGAACGTTGTAGATGTTTGAGACCTCGCCGAGTTGTCCCAAACCCTCGAAGCCCTTCCTGGCGATTTCAAAATTGACCACGGCCTGCTGCTGGTCCGATGCTTCCTTCCGGTCGACCAGAATCGATCCTATGTTGGTCAGCGCGCCGTACTCGTCGATAAGCAGGCCGTTTCGCTGCGCCAGGTCCAGCGCTTCATGGTAGGCCTTCAGGGCATCATCAGGCTTCTGGGTTTCCTTCAGGATATTGGCCTTGAAGTTGATCGCCCGAACTTGACCTTCTGCATCGTGGGCGCGGGCTGAGTATTCCCGGGCTTGCTCACAGTCGGGTATGGCATCGGCCAGACCCAACTTAAACTTCGCATCGCAAGCCAGTCCCTTCGCCCGACCCACCACAAAATTGTCGCCGCGCGCGGTCGCCTGCTTCGCAGCCTTTTCCGCCGCTTCGTTTTGCGAAAAGGCGTTTCCCTGCATGCGGTAAATATCGGCTTCCTGCAGGTAGATATTTGGGTCTGGTGCCTTGCTATCCTGCAAACGATTCAGCATAGCCAGGGCTTCGTCGAAGTGACCGGCTTTGGCAGTTGCCACCGCTTGTTGCAAGCGCGAGCGTTCCACAAGGTGATTTGTCAACAGGATGCCGCCCATCAGCGCGGCCAGAGCCAGCACCGCCAAGCCAACCTGCCGGTAGCGAAACCTCGGGTCAACGATGGAACGAATGACGGCTACGAGCTTCGCCAAATCGTATTCCCAACGCGTGTCACTCAGCTCAAACGCCTGAAATTGCGCGAAGCCCTGCAAGCCGTCTGGCAATTCCCCGGCCGACGGCATCCGTGCGCCACCTACCAACACCGGAATTAGCTTGAGCCCTTGCTGCAGTGCGGACTGCACCTCAAACCTTACGTAGTCGTCTGGATTGGAGATTCGCGTACGCCCGTCGGCACCTTCCGCCCGCAGCCAGTCCGGTCCGACGATGACGAGGAGCACAGCCGAGGTGTCCAGGGAGCGCCGTATCGCCTCCAGGAAGTCCGTTCCCGGATCGATTTCCAGGTCCAGGAACACCTCTCGCTGCTTGAATTTTTTCCGGAACTTTTCCCGCATGCGACCGACATAGCCCGAGGAATCGCTCCGCCGGTAGCTGAGGAATATGCCGCCCGTCTTGGATGTCGGTTTGAGCTTCACAGCGCCAGGCGAGGTTGCATTCATGAGCGCGCGGTCCTCTCGTTCCTACGAACTCTGTTGCCTATGCTGGTGTGCGCGCTCACGATAGTAATGCTCACCGAAACGCAGATCAAGGGAAGCTTTCCTCGCCTCTCTTTCCTGACCGCATTTTCACCGGCCGGTTCCGAGCGGCGGGGCGTTGCAGCGACACAATTTCTATTGATTGGCTTGCCCTTTAGTGATAATTTCCCTCAACACTCGTCCCGAATGGGCTGCGGGATGGTTCAGGGGGATACGATGAAAACCCGATTTCTTGCCACCTTAGTTTTCGTCATCTTTATCATGATGGCTCCTCGGCTGCATGCGGTAAGGGCCAAGAAAAGCAGCAGCGACTACGGGTTCGGAGGCCAGTATTCTTCCCAGGTATTCGGCAATCCGCCCATACAGTACGCCCATGGGGCCATTGCTACCGCCGGCCAGACGGTGGAGGTTTGTAACGACACCGATTCGCAATGCGCCGATTCCCATGCCTTCATTTATGCATTTCAACTTCCGGACGGTGACCCGGGGACCATCACCTCGATCACGTTAACTGTCGACGGACAAGACGGAGCTTTATTCGCTCAGTCGCCAACTTGGGGGGTCATCACCTGCGCCGACCCGCCAGGCGATGGATCGCCGGCGCCGTGCAGCGATCCGAAAGCTCTGCTTACGGCTTGTGCTGAAACCACTACCGTTACCGAAGCTGGCATTGGCACATCAACCTACAGTCAAACCTGGACCTTTGCGGGCTGCCCTCCGTTCGTGGCGGGACAGAAGTTAGCTATTTTCCTGAGCCTGTGCACGCCGTGGAATACCTGCGCCGATTCCCAGGACAACCCTTCACCGGTCATCGATTATCAAGGTGGGGCTGGCATCCTGGTGAGCGTTGGCGTTAGTCGCCCTGCACAGTTCGTCGCGGCGCCGCCTTGCCGCCTGGTAGACACTCGCCTCATAGGCGGACCAATTTGGGGTGGAACTTCCCGAGACTTTATCGTTCCGGATCTGGGCGGATGCAATGTCCCTCCCACCGCTACCGCCTACTCGTTGAATGTGACCGCGATACCCCGCGGAAAGGGACTGGGGTTTTTAACGGTGTGGCCTACGGGAGAAGGGCAGCCGGTCACTTCCACTCTGAACTCGCAGGACGGCCGGGGGAAGGCCAATGCCGCCATCGTACCGGCAGGCGATCAAGACTCGATCAGCGTGTATGTGTCCGACACCTCCGACCTGGTACTGGACATTGACGGCTATTTCGAGCCGCCCAGCGACTCCACCCTGGCCTTCTACCCACTTCCGCCCTGCCGTGTGGCGGACACTCGCTCCAACAAATATCCTAAGGGCCTGGGACCGCCAACCTTGGGTTATCAGGAGAAGCGCGAACTACCCATCCTGAGCAGCGACTGCTTTGCCGGAATTCCCAACACTGCGCAGGCCTACTCGTTCAATGTCACCGTGGTGCCGCCCCCGGGCACCAAGCAGCCGTTAGGCTTCTTGACGGTGTGGCCCGCAGGGACTGATCAACCGGTCGTATCGACCCTGAACAATCCCGCGGCCACAGCTGTCGCCAATGCGGCCATCGTGGGGGCGGGCCAGAACGGCGACATCGACGTATACGCCAGCGACCCCACGGATTTGGTGATCGACATCGATGGCTACTTCGCTACCCCGGGACAGGGAGGACTATCGTTGTATGCGGTTTATCCCTGCCGGGTTCTGGATACGCGCGGGCCGGGAGGCAACGGACCTCCGTTCAGCGGAACACTTACGGTGGATGTGCTGGGAAGTCCGTGCGCACCTTCCAGTCAGGCGCAAGCCTACGTGTTCAATGCGACAGTGGTGCCCAAGAGCTCGCTGAGTTTCTTGACGTTGTGGCCTGACGGTCTCAGCCAGCCAATCGTCTCCACCCTGAACGCATTCGACGGAGCGGTGGCCTCGAATATGGCGATTGTGCCGGCGGGTAATCAAGGCAAGATCGACGCTTATGCCACCGACCTGACACAGCTGATTCTCGACATCTCCGGATACTTCGCGCCATAGCCGGGCGCCCAATTGGTTCACGGCTCTTGCGAATCAGCGGGAGATCATGCTTAAGTGCGAGGCTGCAGTAGATGTGAACGAGCCAGGAGCGTCAGTTGCATGGAATCCTGGGAGGGCAACAACAGGGCCTGATCATTGACACATTTTGGCGTATGCAAGTCAGGATCTCTTCACAGATAGGGAGTTTGGCGGGATTTGAACTTCGTGGCCAACGACTTGCGGATTCCACACGCTGGAAGGTTGCTGTCCAACTTCTGACAAGGGATTAGCCGTGCCTCTGCCTATGCTCACATAGGTAAATCCGTGGCTGATGACGTCGTCCGGCCGGTACAGGTTTCGACCGTCAATCAGGATGGGATAGCGTAGCAACGTCTTCAGCCTTTCCAGATCCAACGCCGCAAACTCCTTCCAATCCGTCAGAATGACCAGGGCGTCGGCGCCATAGGCCGCGGCGTAGGGGTCGGGAGCCAGGCGGATCCTGCCGCCAAAGACGCCTTGTGCGTTGGGCATGGCAGCCGGGTCGAACGCCACCACCGATGATCCACCCGCCAGTAAGGCTTCCACAATCTTCACTGCGGGCGACTCCCGCACGTCATCTGTGCCGCCCTTAAAAGCCAGCCCTAGTACGCCCAGGTTCTTACCTTTCAGCGTCCAAAGGGCCGAGCGGATTTTGCTCAGAAACCTTTCCTGCTGCAGGGAATTGATCGCTTCCACTTCGTGCAGCAACTTCAGATCGACTCCTGCCTGCAAACCCACCGCACAAAACGCCTTAAGGTCCTTGGGAAAGCAGGAACCGCCATACCCGATTCCGGCAGAAAGAAACCTGGAACCGATGCGACTGTCCGTGCCGATACCTTCCGCGACCTCCGAGATGTCAGCCCCCACCGCTTCGCATACGTTGGCCACCGAATTTATGAAACTGATTTTCATCGCCAGAAATGCATTGCAAGCGTGCTTGATCAACTCGGCGCTCTGGGCGCTGGTACGCAGTATGGGGACAGGGTCTTCCGCAGTCCGTTTCCCGGGCAAGCTTGCGTCGCCGCGATAGTAGCTTCCCGAAGAGAGCGGTTCGTAGATGCGCGCTAAAAGCGCATAGCTCCGCTCGGAGTCGGCTCCCACGACAATTCGATCGGGGTGCAAAAAGTCGAGCACCGCGGCTCCTTCTCGGAGAAACTCCGGATTCGACACCACATCGAAACTATCCGCATGAACACCGTTCCGCACCAGCACTCGCTTGACCCATTCATTGGTATAAACGGGAACCGTGCTCTTCTCCACGATCACTTTGTAGCCGTTGATGGAGCGTGCTATCTCGGCCGCCACCGATTCGACGTAGGAAAGATCGGCGTCGCCACTCTCCAGCGGTGGCGTTCCCACCGCGATAAAGATAGCTTCCGCTTCCTTGATCGCCTGCGGCAGATTCGTGGAGAAGTTCAGTCGCGTACCAGAGATGCGCCCCAGTAAATCGCTCAGCAAGTCTTCATGGATCGGTGCCAGCCCCTTGCGCAAGTCCGAAATCTTCGCTTCATCGTTGTCGACACAGGTGACGACGTGTCCGATTTCAGCGAAACATGCCGCTGCAACTAACCCAACGTAGCCGGAACCGATGACTGCGATACGGACTGGAGCCATTAGAGTGGGAGAATGGTTTTTCATTTAACTCAACTCATGCAATCTGGATCCGCTTCGTGCTGTATAGGCGTGTTGGCGGCTTCCGTCTGTATTCTAAGCGCCCAAGAAAAGATCGCGTCATACGCCGTACCAGCCATTTGCGGGACTCTTCTACCGATCTACTCGGACTCCAACCGAGCGGCCGAACCCGGAGGGCGAAGGGGATGGACCCGAAGCAAAAACTGACCAAACTGGCAGGCTCATGGTAACTCTTCGATGACGGCACTGATCCGGTCGAATGCCCAGTCGATCTCTTTGCGAGTGATGACCAGTGGCGGAGCAATGCGAACCACAAATTCATGGGTCTCTTTACAGAGCACGCCCATCGACTTGAGCGCCTCGCAATACGGCCGCGCTGGCACATTCAGCTCAATGCCCAGCCATAATCCTTTGCCACGGACTTCACGAAGATGCGGGCTGCGCAGCGTGTGTAGTTTCTTGAGGAAGTAGTCGCCGAGTTCGGCGGAGCGTGGAATCAGCTTTTCGTCGACAAGTACTCGCAGCGCCGCGCGGGCAACGGCGCAGGCCAGCGGGTTGCCACCGAAGGTGCTGCCGTGGTCTCCAGGATGGAAAACGCCCAGCACCTCTTTCGAGGCCAGCACTGCCGATACCGGATAGAAGCCCCCGGACAGTGCCTTGCCGATGATGACCACATCGGGCCGGACGCCCTCGTGCATGAACGCGAACAGTTTCCCGGTGCGGCCCAGGCCGGACTGGATTTCGTCGGTCATCAGGAGCACGTTGTTCTCCCGGCAAGCCGCCTCAGCCTGCTTCAGGAAGCCATCCGGCGGGATGATGATTCCGGCCTCGCCCTGGATCGGCTCCACCAGAAACGCGCAGGTGTTGGGGGTAATCGCGTGCCGCAGCGCGTTGGCATCGCCGAAAGGTATGACCTTGAAACCCGGCGTGAAGGGACCGAAGCCCTCGCGATATTGCTCGTCGGTCGAGAAGCTGATGACCGTCACCGTGCGCCCATGGAAATTGTTGGCGCAGACGATGATTTCGGCCCGGCCATCAGGAATCCCTTTTACTTCGTGGCCCCACTTACGGGCAGCCTTGATGGCAGTCTCCACGGCCTCGGCTCCCGAGTTCATCGGCAGCGCCTGCTCGAAGCCAGTGAGTTGATGCAACTCCTGTAACAGCAACGGAAGCTGGTCATTGCGAAAGGCGCGTGAGGTCAGCGTGACTTTGCCGGCCTGCTCTACCATGGCCCGCAGAATCTGTGGATGGCAGTGGCCCTGGTTCACAGCGGAATACGAGGCGAGACAATCGAGATAGCGATTGCCCTCAACGTCATGAACCCACACCCCCTCGGCGCGCTCGATGACGACATCGAGAGGATGGTAGTTGTGGGCTCCGTAAAGGCTTTCGAGTGCGATGAATTCCGTGGTTTGCATCTGTTCCGTGACTGGCATAAGGTCCTCGATTTAGCAACTAGCAATTAGCAGCTAGTGAAAGCGGTTCGTAAGGAGATATTGCCATTAGGACGTCTATCTAGCAGGTCCTATGCGCCTTGGCCTTTGGCGGTTTTAGCTAGTTGCTAATTGCTAATCGCAAGTTGCTAATTGCTAGTTACTAGTTGCTAGTTGCTACTCCAAAACCATCGTCAGCAACGCCATTCTTACGTACAGCCCATTGGCCGCCTGGCGGAAATACAGCGCGCGCGGGTCGTCGTCCACGGTTTTGTCCAATTCCACCGTTCGCGGCAGAGGATGAAGAATCATCGCGTCGGACCTCATGCGCTGCAGCACGCTGGAATTAATTGCATAGCGCAGCGAACCCGCAACCCGCCGCAGGCGCTCGGGCCGGATGCGCGTCTGGTACACCACATCCACCTCGCCGACCACACGATCGATGTCCGATTCCAGCTCATAACAGACGCCGTGGCGATCAAGATACTGCAGAATGTCAGGCTTCATCTGCACCTCGGGCGGGCTGACAAAAAAAATCTTGACGCGCTCGAATTTGGCCAGCAGGTAGGCCAGCGAGCGGACGGTGCGGCCACGATCCAGCTCGCCGATAAACGCCACGCTCAGGCCATCGAGCGGCCGCTCGCGATAGATGGTGTACAGATCGAGCAACGCCTGGGTGGGATGCTGGCCTCCGTCGCCGTCACCCGCGTTGATGATAGGCACAGGAGAGACCCTCGCCGCTCGCTCCGCCCCCCCGGTTTCATGGTGGCGAATCACGATGACATCGCAGTAGCTGCCAATGATGCGGATGGAGTCTTCGACCTGCTCGGCTTCAATCTCCGACGAGAAGGCGCGGGCATGCTCGGTGGAGAGCACTCTGCCGCCCAGTCGGTGCATGGCGGCTTCAAACGAGAAACGGGTGCGGGTGGACGGCTGGTAGAACAGGCTGGCGAGGATCCGGCTCTGGTAGTCCAGCGTTCCGCCTCGCACCACAATTTTCTCCATCAGCCGCGAGCGGTCAAACAGCTCCATCAGCAGTGGAACGGTGAACTGCTGCGATTCCACGACATGCCTCAAGCTCATAACTCGCGTCACTGAACTGGTCACCTCCGCCATGCTCCGATCGGGCCTCCGACAGCCATCTCTTCTTCCAATTTCGTTGTCCGGCCGGCATCGGCGTCAGGGACAATTCGTGTGCCCGCCCGTCCCGCCACCGCCTCGCACAAATGCTCATACGAGGTAATCACCGCTTCCCTTCCCCCGCTGCGCAGGAAACGCAACACCGACTCCACCTTCGGCCCCATGTTGCCCGGCGGAAAGTGGCCGGCACGGTAATGCTCTTCTAATTGCGAAGCGGTCACCTCGGTCAAGGGAACCTGCCCGGGCTTTCGGTAGTTCAGATAAACGTAGTCCGTGTCGGTCGTGATGGCGAACAGGTCCACCGCCAACTGCGTGGCGAGCAAGGCGGAAGCGCGGTCCTTGTCGATGACTGCTTCCACGCCCTGGAGACGTCCCGCCACCTGCATCACGGGAACACCGCCGCCGCCGGTGGAGACGACCAGCACTCCACGATTCACCAGTGACCGGATGACATCCAGCTCCATAATTTCGATGGGTTGGGGAGAGGGCACGACGCGCCGATAACCACGCGCTGCGTCCTCCACGATGTGCCATCCCAGCAACCGCTTCTTCTCTTCGGCATCGGCCCGCGAGTAGAAAGGCCCGATCGGTTTTGACGGATGTTGCATCGCCGGATCGTCGGCCGCGACGACGGTCTGCGTTACCAGGCTGGCAACCGGCACATCCATTCCCGCCGCCGCCAGTTCGTTTTCCAGCGATTGCGTGAGCAGGTATCCTATTTCGCCCTGGCTGCAGGCGCCGCACACGTCGAGCGTCTGCCCGTAAGCCACATCGGAAGCTCGCTCCGCACGAAGCAACTGCGCGCCCACCTGGGGTCCGTTGCCGTGCGTGATCACCAGCCGGTAGCCCAACCGGACCAGTCCGACAATGGCCTCGGCGGTGCGGCGGGCGTTCGCCAGTTGCTCGGCAATGGTTCCCTTCTCACCCGCGCGGATGAGTGAGTTACCGCCAATCGCAACTAGCGCCGTAAGGGGCATTGATCTCACCAAAGCTCTGGGGCCAAAGCCCCTAACTACTTAAAAAGGCCTCGGACGCTGGCCTGAAGGCCAGCTCTACCCAAACGTCGTGACTGTTCAGGGTCTCCATCGTTTTAACTCTTGCCCTTCGGCCTCCAACTTCTGGCGAAACGCGAAGAGCGAACAGCCGCTCATAACCGGCTGGCAGATGGGAGGCGGCGAAAGAGAGGGAAAGACCGCCCCCCACCTGTCCAACCGAACTCGCCTACTTCACCAACTCCGGCATCTGTTCCCGGCGCTTCTCGTGCGCTACCGTACTGGCGCTCATCAGTTCCAGCATGATCGCCTTCTGCGCGTGCAGGCGGTTCTCGGCCTGCACAAAGACGAAAGACCGTGGCGAATCCATCACCTCATCGGTCACCTCGTCGCCGCGATGCGCCGGCAGACAATGCAGGAAGATGGCATCCGGCTTCGCGCAGCCGAAGAGCTTGGCGTTGACCTGGTAAGGCTTGAAAACCTCTCGCCGGGTCCTCGCCTCCGCCTCCTGGCCCATGCTCGCCCACACATCGGTGTAAACCACATCCGCACCAAAGGCCGCAATCTGCGGGTCGTTGGTGATGGTGCAGCTCGCATCGGTGCGGGCGCAATGTTCCGCCGCCCACGCCATGGCTTTTTCATCAGGCTCATAGCCGCGAGGGGTCGCAATCCACACGTCCGCGCCCAGTTGAACGCCGGCAAACATCAACGAATGCGCGACGTTGTTCCCGTCGCCGATGTATGCGATCTTCAGTCCGGCAATGCGTCCTTTCACCTCCAGCATGGTCAGGTAGTCGGCCATCGCCTGGCAGGGATGGCTGTAGTCGGTAAGGCCGTTGATGACGGGAACGCTGGCACACTTCGCCATCTCGACCACGATTTCGTGGTCGAAGGTGCGAATCATGATGCCCTGCACCATGCGCTCCAGGTTCTTGGCAACGTCATGCACCGACTCCCGCTTACCAAGACTGATCTCGGCCGGCGACAGGTACAGAGGATGGCCGCCCATTTCCTCGATGCCAACGTCGAACGTCACTCGCGTACGCAACGACGGCTTCTCGAAGATCATGGCCAGCGTCTTGCCTTTCAGAGCTTTGGCATAGGCAGCGGGATTGGCCTTGACCTGACACGCCACATGAAGAAAGTGGCGAATATCCTGCGGCGAGAAGTCGCGAATCGAGAGAAAGTCTTTCGCAATCACATTACCTCCCGGCTCCAGCCAACACTGGCTGATAGGTTTGCGTGAACTTCTCCAGCATCTCAGTGATGGCGGGCTTGCCGATCTCCTCGACCTCGTAGCTCACCCGCACGCTGGGCTTGTCCAGCTTGATGGCGCGCGCCAGATCAATCGGCGTAGCCACAATCACCAGGTCGCACGGCACGCGCTTGATGGTCTCTTCCAGTTCGTGCCGCTGCCGGTCGCTGTATCCCATGGCAGGCAGGACCCGCCACAGGTGGGGAAACTTCTCGAACGTCTTCAGGATGGAGCCGACCGCAAATGGACGCGGGTCAACCAGCGCGCTCGCGTTGTAGCGATTGGCCGCCACCACGCCTGCGCCGTAAGGCATCTCGCCGTGGGTCAGGGTGGGTCCGTCCTCGACCACAAGCACGCGCTTACCGCGTACCAGCTCGGGGTTGGCAACCGTCACCTTGCAAGCTGCCTCGATGACCTGCGCTTTGGGGTTGTGCAGCGCGATGTTCTGCCGCACCGTCTTCACCCCATCTGGGTCGGCCGTGTCCACCTTGTTGATGATGAGCACGTGCGCCGAGCGGAAGTTCACTTCGCCGGGATAGTACGCCAGCTCATGTCCCGGGCGATGCGGATCGAGCACCACGATGTCGAGGTCGGGACGGTAGAACGAGGTATCGTTGTTCCCCCCATCCCACAGGATGACGTCGCCTTCCGCTTCCGCCTGGCGCAGGATCATCTCGTAGTCCACTCCGGCGTAGACGGTCGTGCCCTCCGTGATGTGCGGTTCGTATTCCTCGCGTTCCTCGATGGTGCACTGGTAGCGATCAAGATCGGCAAGTGACGCGTAGCGCTGCGCGCTCTGCGCTGCCAGATCGCCATACGGCATGGGATGGCGTACCACGACCGGGTTCCAGCCCAGTTTCCGGAGTTCAGTTGCGATGCGGCGCGACACCGGGCTCTTGCCGCAGCCGGTGCGGACCGCGCAGACGGAAATCACCGGCACCTTGGCCACCAGTTGCGTTCGCTCCACGCCCAGCAGCCAGAAGTCGGCACCCACGGCGACGGCTCGCGACGCTAGATGCATCAGCGTGGGATACGACACGTCGCTGTAGGAAAAGACCACCACGTCAACCTGCTGCTCGCGGATGATCTCCTCCATCTTGTTTTCTTCGAGAATCGGTATGCCGTCGGGATACCGTTCGCCGGCCAATTGCGCAGGATAGCGGCGTCCATCGATGTCAGGAATTTGGGTTGCGGTAAAGGCTACGACGTGAAATTCAGGATGGTTTTTAAAAACTACGTTGAAGTTGTGGAAGTCTCGCCCAGCAGCTCCCAGGATAAGCACTTTTTTCATAGTGCGCTAAAAGCGTCATTAGACCCATGAGGTGGGGACACTTTTCTCCCGTACATGATGGTTACACTCCGGGAGGGTTCTCCGCTGTGAGAGCGGTCACATAGCTGTGAGACATGGGACACGGTGAGCAGGACCAGAACGCCAAACAGCAGCGTCAGCAGCAGCAGGGAGAGCGTCTCTCACAACAGCGTCAGCAGCAACTCATCGAGCAGCAGCAGCAGCGCCTGACGCGTACCGTCAAGACCTTGGATCAGCAGGAGCGCACGCTGACATCAAAGACGACGATGAACCTATGCGGCAGCTCAATGCCGGAGGCGATGCGCAAGCGGATAGGCAAGTAGCGAGGATGGCTATATAGCAGCTCGCCGTTGATGGACTGCGAGTGGGCTGCGAGCGTCTCTAAGTTATTGAAAACATGGCGGAGAGACAGGGATTCGAATTGCGGATAGCCTACAATCATGGGCAATTAGCGAAGGCTGGTGGCACCTACCGAAGCTGATTGCAGTCCTTCGCTGCGGTACTTGACCGTAGCTTGACCGTGTGACCGTGGGCGGATTTCTCCGCGAATTCTGCCCTGGGCCGAGGCCACGCTCTGTCGCGTCTACGGAGCTCGCGTCCGCCGCACTCTCTTTTGCGCCGATGACGCTCGGCGGGGAGTCCAATCTCCCCGGCTTATGCTTAGAGCATGACACGCGAGGACTTCAACCAGGTGGTCGAGGAAGTGATGGACTCGCTGCCCGGCGAGTTTCGCCGCCGCATCAGCAATGTTGCGGTCCTGGTGGAAGGCTTTCCGCCCGGTCAGAAGCCATCCCAGCCCGGTAAACCAACGTCCCTGCGTCTCGGTTTGTTTCACGGGGTGCCGATGACCCAGAAGAGCGTGTTCCAACTGCCGACTGGCCCCGACTACGTGGTCCTCTATCAGAAAAACCTGGAGGCCATCTCCAGAAATGAGGCCGAACTACGCGAGCAAATCCGGCGGACGGTCATCCACGAATTCGGTCACTATTTCGGAATGAGCGAAGAGCAACTGAAAGATGTCTAGCGCTAGCTTGCGACCGTGCAAGAGGGGGCGAACCGAAAGTCAGTCCGGGCTGCGCTGGGTAGAGCTCGACAGAGTACAATCCAAAGCAATGGGGGAAACAACGATGAGAACGTCTTGTGTTGGTCGCAGTCACGGCAATGGCGCTATGCGCGGGAGTTTGGGCCCAGACGTCGATGAGTCCGGGGCTGCAAAACGCTCCCGCTCGCAAATCGTTGCCCGAGGAGTACGCCGGATCCTGGATCGCCGTGGTTCAAGGACACACCTGGCTGGCCATCCGACTGGTGCAAAGCGGCGACCAGCTTACCGGCACACTACAGCGCGCTCAAGACGTACAGCTTAACGACCAGGGTGACGTGGAAAGCGTCAGTGGCGAAAAATGGAGCGGCAGCTTCGAAAGCGTGCAACTTGACAGCAACGGCCTGTGGCTGACGGTGCAAAATCCTGACACCCAGCAAACCGAGCGCTATCTGATGCGGCTGACCCACGACAGCGTTGCCGAAGTCCAGATGGTGGCCCCTGACTCGCCGGCGATGTCCAAAGCAAAACCGTGGAAGATGCTCAAAGTCGGGCCCAGCGCCATAACGCCGGCGCGCTAAGCGGACCGCAACCGTGGCAGGTGTTGTCGCGATTCCTCGACGAAATAGCCCGGCGCCTGATTTCGCCTGCCTTTGGCGAAGGCTGGCAGCAGAACTTCCGATTGGGTGACGCCGCCGAACCCTTATTGCACGGAAACTAACCAATAGCTGCGGACGCTGGGAAGGAACTGCGCCAGAGCGGGCCCTCCGATCTCTTCGCGGCCTTCGGTCTGGATGTTCTGGGGCGACGGCCAGGGATCGCGAATCACGATGGAGGTGATATAGGGTCCTGCGGGCGAGGGAACGTAGCTGGCCGCAGTGACGACGACAGCGTGCCCGCTATAGGGCCCAGTCATGAACGTCAGCAGAATGGGATGCTGACCGTTGAGTTGCGATAACAGGACGTGCGGAGGAGGTGGACCGGCAGCCGTGTACGAGCGAATGACCACGGGACGTCCGTTTGCGGTCATTGCCCATCCGTTCAGCGCGGCGCTGATCGCCCGGTCGGACCCCGGCGTATTCACCGGCCCGCCAAAAATGCGCGAGACGATTTGCGCCTGGTTCACCGGAATGCCGTACCAGTTCAAGATCATCTGGGTTGAGGCGGCCCAACACCATTCGTTTTGCACCTGTGCGGCAGCGACGAAGTTGAATTGGCCGCTGCGTATGCCGACATACGTGGGTTGCCCGAGTCCTTGACTGTGCAGAGGGAGCGGGCGAAGCAAGCAGAGGGTCAGAGTCACCAGCGCTGCAAAGCGGACCCGAACGCCCATTGACGCCAGGTCGCATCCGTGTTCGTGGCCCACACAGTTTTCCCGGTTCATGTGTTTTCCTCCTCGGCGTGTAATCAGCCCCTGAAGGGACGACGCAAAGACTTGGGGGTCACACGTTCTGAGTTCCGGTCCCCCCCAAGTCTTTGCTCTGGGGTTCGGGTTGCTGGTGCCAAAGGAAGTAGCAACTGCGGGACCAAAGGAGAAGGTGTTGCGGCCAACTCGCCAGACCAAAACGGCGAAGGGTTTAGAGGAGTCTGGAAGTCAATGGGCAAAGAGCGTTGTTGAGGGTACTATCCTGATCGATAGGACGGACTATCCAACTGGTTAGACAGGTTGCGAATAAGGGACGAACGGCGACCCGGCTTTCCATGAAGCCAGGAGTTAGATGCAACTTTGCCGTTGGGGTCGGGCATCATGGCAGCCTAGGAAAGCGAAAAAATCCATGATGCGATATGGATCGGGGAACGGCTGCGAGTTATGCGACTCGTGCTTTTCTTGCCAATAGGCAAAAAAATCCGGCAGCTTGCTCAGGGCTGCCGGTCATTAGCGTATTGCTTCGCTTACTCTGTCCAAACTTTTCTACTTACTTATGGCGGCAAGAACTGCACCGTCGGGTGTACCTTGGCTTGCGCCCTCTGCGCTTGACTTGGGAAGGTCTGCAAGCGGATTGTTCTCGGCGGACACGGGCGCATCGGATACCAGGTTTGACGGGATACGCCGCTCGCGGTCAATGGCAATCCTCGAGATGGCATAAGCAATCCTGCCGCTGAAGTCGTATAGGTCGGCCCAGTTGTAACTGTGGTCGGCGTAGGCGGGATTAAATTCGCCTGCGTACGCTCTCGGAGCTACCGACAAATAAGCGCCGGTGAAGTCTTCAAGGGGGAGGGCTTCCAGGCGGCTGTCATGGGCGGGACTGCTCTGGGCCTGGGAATCGTGCGACATCGCTTCGGTGTGAAAGTTATATGCGGTGGCCCAGTCGAAGCGACCTTCGGGATCGGGGTTGGGATTTTCGGCTTTCGCATCCACGTCCGCTGTCGACCGCAGGCTCAAATAGGGTGAGACACTCCCGGATTGGTCCTTTCCGGGAGTGTCGTGGGTCTGTGCCATAGCGCCGGCGGCGACTAGTACGAGCAGCAATCCTGTAACCGCCAGTCTCCGGGTTACCGTCTTATTGTTGTCTCTACTCAGCGCCATGTTCACTTCCCAACACCTTTCTTGGGGGATGGTCGATTGGTTCGTTCGTGGACTCTCATTTCCGCAACCGAACATGGATCACTCTAGCCGTCTGAGCAAGTCTGCGAAACCGTAAAACTGGGGTGTGGTCCGGTAAAAACTAACGGCTTGACTATCAGTCTCCCGTTCGCGGTAGAAAAATACAAGCCGGAGCATTAAGCTCCGGCTTTGAGGGGGATATAAAGACCGACGTTGCACGCTAGGCTCTTAGTTTGCGCCGCAGGACAGCTGCAAACCCAAGAACACCTGAGCCGAACAAGGCGAGACTAGACGGCTCCGGAGTAGTTCCGGGGGTGTCCCAGCCAAAGAATTCCTGGCCGACGCCATCAACAGGCGTGTAGATCACCACATCCGAGAAGTCGGACGGGCTATCGCCAGCAGCTGCGGCTATGGCTGCGGCCAGATAGTTTTGGATAGTGGTCTGGTCTCCGGAACTAAGGGACTGCCAATTGGAGCTGGCCTGGGTATCGGTTGGGTCAAACAACAGCCATGTCGCCCAGTTGTCATAGGCGGTGTTGCTGTTATTGGTCCTTGCGTCCTCGAAAAGAAGAGCTGCCGCCAAGTAATACTGTACCGCTCCAGCTCCGCCGCCGTTGACACTACCGTAGAACAGGTTAGCTACGTTTGTGTTGTTCAAGGTCGCCATATTCTGGACGTAGGCGTCCCAATTGTCTCCCTGGCTTATACCTCTGGTGAAGGTGTCGCACATCAACGGGAAATCGCCCGATCCGTTGATCTGGAAGCCGTATGGGTAGACATAGATGCCACCCAGGGAACCGCCTTCGGCACCGTTGAAGTACATGTGGACGGTGTCTGCGCTGGCGGGGATCACCGCCAACAGCAGACAAAAAACAAAGGCAAAACCGGATATCTTCTTCATCTTCCTATCTCCTGGCTCTCGCGAACCGCCGAAATTGTGTCGTGAATGTGGCGCGTGGTCTCGTCCCCGGCTGGAGCCCAGAGACTCGACCTGCGGCACGCTTGCTCGGTGAAGTACATTCGTGGCCAACAGCCCGGACTATAAGAGAAGGAAAGATTGCGGAAAACCGTAATACTCTGGAGTATTGGCCAAACGATTACGGGAGAAGGGAAAAGATTGTCTGGAACAAGGGAGCAACCACCAATAGCAAAAAATGGTTCACCCGAACGTGTTATCCAGCGACGGCTCTAGTGTCAGACCTAAGTAGGGCTTCCGAACCCGGCAGTAGAGGCTTCCGTGGCGGGCCTGACACCACTGGCCGGGGGGGCAGACCGGCACTACCTTTTTGGGCGTAAGTGCTATATTTTTCACATAGTAACGCGAGAATACAGCTTGACTTGCGGCGATGAAAGAATTACTAATTAGGGGTCAATCATTAGTGCGAATATTGCGAGTGCAGTCCTGCCTACTCCCCCACGGATGAGTACTCACCCAGATGTGAGCGGGAACTTAGATAGCGGGTACCTGCTCGAAGTATGTCCAAGATGCGTCTGACCGTAATTCTCCGGAAGATGGTCAGTATTGCTGAAAGAGAAATAATGAGCACAAAGGCCGTGGTTCCATCACAAGATAAGGAACACATGCTCAGGCAATTGATGGATTGCGCCCCTGTCATGATTTGGACTTCCGGCCAGAACCAACTATTCACCTATTTTAATCAGCATTGGCTGGAATTTACGGGACGTACTCTGGAAGAAGAAGTTGGAATGGGATGGAGCAAGGGAATCCATCCGGAGGATAAGGAGGCATGCCTCGGCACCTACACGCGGTCCTTCGAGAGCCAGAGTCCGTGCCGGATCGAGTACCGCCACCGCCGTTATGATGGGCGCTACCGGTGGCTTCTGGACCATTGCATGCCGCGTTACGAAGAGGGGGAGTTCCGTGGATTCATCGGCTACCGCATCAACGTCAGCAAACGCAAGGCCAGCGAAGAGGCGGTGCGGGAACTTGGCGGCCGAATGATCGATGCCCAGGAAGCCGAACGTGCGCGCATCGCCCGCGATCTGCACGACAATCTGGGACAGCGGGTGGCCATGCTGAGTATAGACATCGAGCTTCTCAAACAAGGCGTTCCGAAATCCGATGTAGCGACGCGCGAGCAACTGGACTCCATCTATCAGCATGCGGCCGAGCTGTCGCGTGACATTCGCCGCTTGTCGCATCAGCTGCATTCGGCCATGCTGGACCACGTAGGGCTTCTCCCCGCCGCCCTGGAGCTCTGCCAGCAGGTGTCACAGCAACACGGTATCGCCGTCGAGATGAAAGACCGGAACGTCCACCAGATCGTGCCTGGAAACGTGGCTTTATGCCTTTTCCGCATTCTGCAGGAAAGCCTGAACAACATTGTGAAGCACAGCGGCGCCAGATGCGCGCAGGTTGAACTGGCGGAATACGAGAATGTCCTGACTCTTCGCGTTACCGACTCCGGCAAAGGATTCGATCCTGCGGCACGCGCCGCCGGCTTGGGATTAATCAGCATGAAAGAACGCCTGCGGCTGGTTGGCGGGAGATTTTCTTTGCACTCGGCGCCCGACGCCGGCACGGAAATCACGGTTCAGGTACCGCTGCTACAGGCCGTGCGACAGCCGGGGGCGACGCGTCGCGAGTTCGTGGGAGGAGCAAGTTATGCACAAAGCACGCGTGCTGTTGGCAGATGATCACCACATTCTGGTGGATGCCCTGCAAAAGGTTTTGGAGCCGCGATTCGACGTGGTTGGCCGGTTCGAGAATGGTCGCGATCTGTTGAACTCCGCAGCCGACCTCCGGCCTGACGTCATCGTGCTGGACATTGGCATGCCGATGCTCAACGGCGTCGACGCTTGCCGGCAACTGAAGCAGCAGTTGCCGCGCACCAAGTTCATCTTCCTCACCTTTCATGAGGAGGCCGCCATGGTGGTGGAGGCGTTTCGCGCCGGGGCCTCGGGTTACGTAATCAAGCGCTCAGCGGTCTCGGAGCTGACCGAGGCCATTGACCGCGTCTACCTGGGGGGCAAGTTCGTCAGTGCCGCCATTGCGGGCGACGCAATGGAGTCAATCGCCCGCCACCCTGAAAACGCCGGGCCCAAGGTGGAGCTGACGATGCGGCAGCGCGAAATCGTGCAACTGCTGGCCGAAGGCCATCCCATGAAGGAGATCGCTCACATGCTGGGAATCGCCGTCAGTACGGTGGCCGACCACAAGTATCACACCATGGAAGTGTTGCAGCTCAAGAGCAATGCTGAGCTCTATAAATACGCCATCGAAAACGGCATTGTCTCCTGACTTGTCGCCCGTGCGGCAGTCGTGCGAAGAAAAAATGCCGGCCGCTCACAGCACAGAGATGGAAGGGCATAAGCCTAACTCTGCATGATCTAACAGTTCTTCGGCTCGAACTGGACCGGCGTTTGTTACCACGGGCCAAGAGAAGGCCTCATTGCCTCCTGGTCTCCCCTCGGTGCATTTTCCCACTTTGGTGCCTTATCCTTCCTAGCTTTTTGGGCCGAAAACAGTAAAACTAATAGCCGGGACAGAGTTGACATAACCCTACAATTACCGAATGATTTCGTCAGGCCAGGCTCAGCGACCGCGGCGCTCGGGGTCGACGGTTACCGCCGAGCGGAAGACCACGGGGACCTCGTGACACGATTGAAAGTCGTCTTAGTCGATGATCATATCGAAATCTTACAGCGAGTCGAAAAGCTACTCGCATCCGCATTTGACGTGGTCCAGAAGTGCTCCACTGGCGAAGAAGCGTTGCAAGCGGTGGAGCTGCTGCAGCCCGATATCGTGGTGCTTGACATCTCGATGCCGCCAGGTTTGAGCGGGATTGAGCTGGCCCGCATGATTCGTCAGCAGACGGACAAGCCGCGATTCGTATATCTCACCCAGCATGAAGACGCCGGACTCGCTCAAGCGGTGCGCGAAGAGGGCGGCTACGCCTACGTGGTGAAGCGCCGCGTCGCCACCGACCTGGTGCCCGCCATGCACGCCGTCATGGAAGGCGAGAGCTTCGTCTCCGAATTCGTTTCCTAGCAGACTGTTTCTGAAATGGAACCCAGGGATACGCCATCCGCGCCGGCAGCGCTTGCCATCGGCCCTGAGGTTTCGACCTGTGATATATTCGGCGACCGTGCCGCGCCCAACCAGCAAACAATCTCGACACTTGGAGGTCGGTCATGCGTATGCTTATGCACATTCATCTGCCGCTCGAACCGTTCAACACTGCCGTTCGAGATGGAAACGTAGTCCAAAAGATGAGGCGCATTCTCGAGGCCAACAAACCGGAAGCCGCCTATTTCTGCGAGCAAGACGGCCGGCGTGGCGGCATCCTGGTGGTGAATCTCATTGATCCTTCCGAGATCCCGAGTCTTGCCGAGCCGTGGTTTCTCACATTTAATGCCGAAGTGGAGTTTCGGGTTGCCATGACTCTCGAGGACCCGGGTCGCTCGAACCTGGAGGCATTGGGGAAGCAGTGGGCTTAGCCGGGCCCACCTGTCGAACTTGGTGAAGATATGGCGGAGCTGGTGAGTTGAACTTGTCTGTAGTATTGGAAACTCATCCGCAGGTCTTCCCGAATTTCTAGCACGTGCCCGCGGTTGTGCCTCGTCAAAACTTCGTGCACTTGCAGAATCAATCGCTTAGCGAACTGCCTGGCTAGGATCATCAGGTAAGATTTCTTGCCATGGTTGCGCTTCTTCGATACGTTCTAGGCTGGCTGGTCGGAGTCTTTCGTTCCCGCGCCGATCTCATCCTCGAAAACCTCGCTCTGCGTCAGCAGTTGCTGGCTCTTCACGCCCACCGCCCTCGCCGACGACTTTCTGCGTCACACAAGCTGTTCTGGGTCGTATTGCGAAAGCTCTGGGCTCGATGGAAACAACCTCTCATCCTGGTGACACCCAGAACTGTCGTCACCTGGCATCGGGCCGGCTTTCGGCTGTATTGGAAATGGCTTTCACGGGCTCGATCGGTCGGCGGTCGAAAGCCGGTGAGCAAAGACATTCGGGCTTTGATCTTTCAAATGGTCGCTGAGAACCCAACCTGGGGAGCGCCCCGCATTCATGGCGAGTTGCTCAAGCTCGGCTTTGATATATCGGAACCAACGGTTTCGCGCTGGGTGCGGCGAGCCCTGAGACCCCCGGATCCAGCGAGGCGCTGGCTGGTCTTCCTGAGGAACCACCGCGAGGCCATTGCCGCCATGGATTTCTTCACCGTGCCAACCCTGACCTTCGGCATCCTCTATTGCTTTTTCATCATCAGCCACGACCGGCGTCGAATCCTGCACCACAACGTAACTCGCAATCCCAACGCCCTTTGGGTTGCGTTGCAGCTGCACGAAGCTTGGGAGTGCGGCCAGAAGCCGGAGCGATTCCTGATCTTTGATCGGGACGCAAAGTTCAGCGCCGATGTCGTCTCGACCGTGAAGGCGATGGGCAGCCAACCAATTCGGACCGCATTCCGCAGTCCTTGGCAGAACGGAGTGGCGGAGCGCTGGGTTGGCAGCGTGCGGCGAGACTTGCTCGATCACGTGATCGTTCTAAATGAGCGCCACCTGCGACGGCTGCTGAAAGAGTACGTCCGTTATTACCACGAGGACCGGATTCATCTTGGACTTGCGAAGGACACTCCTGGTGGCCGAGTTCCAGCATCAATGCCTTCCAATCGCCACGAGGTCATATCGTTGCCGCGACTCGGGGGATTGCATCACCGCTACAGCGTCGCCGCCTGACAATTCCAGCGCCAAAACTAAACTCCTCCCCTCAGGTTCGGAGGGAGATTCACGCCAGGATCTCGACAGCCGAGGTCTTCCGCTCGTTTCGGGGACGCTCATAGCGGTTCAAGACTACCTTATGCAAAACCCTGCCTTCCAAGGAAAGGGCTTCCCTGCATCGAAAACTCAGCAACGTCTAGTTTTGATGAACCACAGGTACCAAATCAATTTGACCCAAAGGACTTCCTTGCTCCTGCTGGTCCGCGAACGGTCGGCGGATTACATGCAGAAGTTCCCTGCCTAATTTCCTAAACAACTGACTGCTTGGTCGCCCACGCCTCGAAAGGGGTCACGAGGCGGTCGTACGTAAGTGGCCGAATAGCGGACTTCCTCGGCTGAGTGAAAACATACTGCGACAGCTCTGTCAAGATGTCAAGAGATTTTTTCGGAATTATGCCTTTGACAAACCCAAGCAGTCGTCATAAACTGCCTGAATGAAAGCTTTGGTTATCAATGTGCCGGGGAATAGGGTCGGAGAGCCTACATTTATTTCTGCGGACGAGATCGCGAAAACCGGCGTCGCAAAGGGCTTTGTGATTTCCGGGAATGACGAGTCGCAGCTGACTGCTGGCTGTGTGGTCATCCTCGTTGACAATTACTACAAAACCAAACGATATGAGTGTAGGCTTGTGGAACTTAAACCCACAGAAACAGCTGACAACGGTTGGCAAAGATACAGTGTGTACCTCAAGGACGCGATTCGTAAGCCCTATAAGTACGAACGCGCGAATCGGTGGGGTACTTCGGTTATTGAAGTTTGAGAATGAGTTGCACTCAGTTCCAGCGCAGCAGCGTTCATAGTGGTTTATTGGTTTTTGCTTCCACTTCGACGAACTTGACGCTCTTAATTACAGAACGAACACATTTAGGACAGAGCAGAGCCTTCCTGACTGTCGCATTCTGCCCTGCGGGCTGCATCACCAAGAATTGCCAGTCGGGTAAAATCTTATCGCCGGATGCCTGAGCACCACACCCGTCACACGCGTACTGAAACTTGACTTCCTTCTGAAACAAGTCGATCCTCCTTGTCGATCACGAGCCACCATTACTCTGGTAATTCTTCCGGCTTGGTTTCCTCGTCTTTCTTAATCTTGATGCGTCGGCCTTGGTCATGCCTTTCGACCTCGATTTCTCTGGCGGCTTTACTTTGAGCACGTCCGCTATCACTTCCTTGAACGGGAGCGGGATGTGCGGGATCGGCTTCGAGTTTGTGATTCTCTCTCCTCTGTTTTCCACTGGCGCTGACTCCTTTGCCCGTTTCGTCTTCACAGGAGTATGATACGCCACGCTTGCAAAAGTAGGTTACGATTGGAGAAACACTATGAGCCTACGAACAGCGCTGCACAACAATCGAGACGTAACGGTAAAACTAACAACGGGCGAACACCTCTCTGGTACTTGCCGCGACACCGACGACAGTGGTGTCTGGCTAGAAATTCTCGCAGACAAAGTCAGCGAGTTTGTGAAGGACGTGCCGTCATCTGCTCCACAGGGTTACTCACTCGTAATGTTTATCCCGTTTTGCCAGATGGCTTGGCTGACCGTGACTCTGACTCGTTCTGAGTTCCCAGAATTGAAATATTAGCCTTGTATGTTTTTTCAATCGCTAGCACATCACGGCGGCTAAGTCCCATACGCCGAAGCGCTGTGCGGTATCCAGAAAATTCGTCGGTTTTTGCTTGGCGTTGCATTTCATTTACACCTATGCGAAGATTCGCTCAGGCGCGCATAAACGTCTAAGAGTCCCGGCTGGCACCGGGGCTTTTCTATTTCTTCTCAACCTCAATTGGCACTGCTTCGCCCTTGTAATCAGCCATCGCATCTTGAGCCTGCTTCTCTGTCAGCACCGTGAGGTTCGCGTGTTTCAAGACTTCTGCCTGATTCGATGTTCCAGAGCGAAGTATCAAAACTCCGAACACCTCTTTCTTGGCCTGTGGGGTTAGTGTGTGAGTTGAAGAATACATCTGATACGCGGCTGCGACCGATTCCCAGACGCGGATTTCCTTCTCAGGGTCACGGTCCTTTTCAAAATCCTCCACCCACTTATCAAGACTGGAATCATCTACATCTGCCAAGGCGATGTGCAGTTTCTTGGTTCTCGCCAACTGCGCATCCGTCAACTTCGATTGCCGCGTCGGCTGTGGCTTAATATCGCTCGTCTTCACCCACTGCTCAGAACTCCCCGACTGCTTCTCTTGGCTGCATGAGCAGAGAACCATCAGCAACACGAAAGCCGTTACAGCACGCAACCGCATGTCAGACATTATATGTCCCATCGACCAAAACGCTGATACGTTCTTTCCATCTGCTGTTGCAGGCAATCCTGATTCTGAAAGACGTGATCCGCTTGAGCCTTCATATTCTTCAGGCATGTTCGCAACAAGCCGGATGGCTCGACCCGCCAGTCATTGGCTGCATGTCGCTCCAATATGTGCTTGTATGTGAGATGAACGAGTAGGTCTGCCGCCTGCAATTGCGGTGTTTCGCTGGCGAGCGGGAAAGCGGGGTCTCCAAGCCGACTTTTAGATGGCCACTCCTGAGCATAACCACGGTCAGTCTTGATCTGTTTGAACAAAACGCGAGCGTATTTAGACATCGGTTTGTCGATTCCAAAAAAGAAGTGAGCCTTCCTCCCTGGTTGTGCGTAGTCGGTAATCTTCCGCAGGCACAACTGAAAGGGAACGAAGTACGGCTTGGTGGGTGCTCCGCTGGTTATGAGCTTTCCAGCGGTGTTCAGCGTTGCGCCGGTCATCCATCTTCGCTGCTTTTCGGAAAAAGAGTTGAAGTCGTCAACGATGAGACTGACGCTAACCGGATAAACATGGTACTTGGAAATGGCTGCGGCAAGCTTTTCCAGCATCGGTTCATGGCGACGGGAGCCAATCAGGTCAGTCGCGTGAAAATCCTTCAGGGGAAAGTTGAACTCCTCAAGCACACTCCTCCATTTTGTTTCAAACCATCTCCATTGGCTGGCGATTCCCCAATAGCCAGCGATCACACACACGGCTGCCTGATCGTGAATTCCGCTTTCGTCAAAGTATGCTTCGATCATCGCGAGAATTTGTGGCCGCTTATCGCGTGGGCGCGTAAGGGCAATGAGGTCATCAATTTTCAGCGTTTGACTTTGTGCGCACACGTTCCCTATACTCCAGTTCTAGGAGCGTGTGGCAGACCGCCCTCGGTATTCTTGGCGGAAGGCTAGGGTGGTATGCGCACTAATCCGACACTTCTAATCTTTCTCGCTAGTTTACCGCTTTTGAGTCCCGCAACATCAAGCGCTTTCCATCTACTCCCTTGAGGGCGAGCAGTGTACGCTCTCCATCCGTTACTTTGCGAGCGTTATAACGAAAATCAAACTCAGAGAGATACCTGTGTAAATGCTGCTTTCCGACGTGGTGATAGACGCCATTGATGCCGCGTTTTAGCGTCGCAAAATAGCCCTCAATTGCGTTCGTGGTGATGCACAGGCCATCTTCGTAGCGAACGTATTCCTTCGCTCTATGGTTGACTTGATCGTGCCTGCGGCCCCGGAGTGCGCCAGTGAGCACCGTGCCGGAGTCCGTCATGATGTGAGCATCATCTGCAACCATCTGCTCAACAATCGGCCTCAAGTTCTCTGCTGTGACGCGCTGTACATGTCGAGATTGCACGCGTCCGCCGCGTTGCAGGACAGAAACCACGGGAGCCTTGTCTGCAAACGGTGCAAGGCGATCTTTTGGCCTCTCCCCCATCTTTTGCGCATGTGGCAGGTGCTCTCGACGTTTCCCGCCGATGTACGCTTCGTCAATCTCGATTACCCCAGATAGCTTCGACGACAAAGGTTCCTGACTCATCGTGTAGCGAATCCGGTGAGCCATGAACCATGCACTCCTGTAGGTAACCTTGAGCATTCTGTGAAGTTGGTGGGCGCTCATCCCCTTCTTACTGGAGCACAGTAGATGAAAGGCCAAGAGCCACTTACTAAGAGGGATGTGGCTGTCAGCGAAGATTGTGCCCACGGTGACCGTAAACTGCTCGCGACATCCGGCACACTTCCACACGCCAGCGCGGACATGCTTGTCCTTCTTGGACGGCTTCGGCTGCAAGCGATATGCATTGTCCAATTCGCCGCAATGCGGACAGATCGGGCCTTCCGGCCAGCGTTGCGCTTCGAGGAATTCACGCGCCTTATCTTCATCGCTGAAATGCTTGGCGAGGGATGCTAGGTTTAGTTCTTCGACTTTCATGCTTAAATCTTAGGCTAACCGCGTGGGTTTGTCAAGTGCATAATTCCCGATTTTTTACAGAATTTTCATACAACGATTAGCAGAGGCCGTTTGGTGGGGCGCGAGAGCCTTGTGCCTCGCCACAATCCAAAACGCATCAGGAGCAGTGCATGCTCAAGAGTTCTCTGACTGTCAGGATCTGTCTTGTCTGCGGTATTGAATGGCCAAACGCATGGGACTTCTTCGTAGCCGTCACCACAGGAATAAGGCCGACAGCAGAGAGACTGTCGGCCCCGCTGGCATGCGTTTCAGTTTGGTGTGAGCTTGAAGACGACACCCTTCCCATCCGCGCCGCCTGCGTACGCCGTGCCATACAGATTGCCGCTGGCGTCGAAGACCAAGGTGCTATAGGGATTTGCTCCGTCAGTGCCACCAGTAAAGTCGTACATAGACGGCGCCGAGGGAATAGCTTACGAAGTGCGAGCAGCGTGGTTGCCGCTGTGCCTCCGGCAAAGGGCCTCTGACCAGTCGCCATCTGGTAAAGCACGGCGCCAAGCGAGAACAAGTCCGTGCGGGGATCGAGTTCTTCGCCCCGGGCCTGCTCGGGAGACATGTAGACTTCTGTACCAAAGGGGTCAGCGGCCACGGAGAGCGGGTCTTTCTGCGATATAGGGTCGCCAGCCCAGTGCTCGCGTGAAAACTTAGCCAGTCCGAAGTCGAGGATCTTGACCTGCCCAGTGTTGGTAAGAAAGATGTTCGCCGGCATAATGGCGCGATGAATGACGCCTTTGGCGTGGCAAGCGGCGAGCGCGTCGGCTACTTGGAAGCCGACATCGAGGACCGTCTCTACCTCCATCGGCTCGCCGCGCATGTCATCCTTCAGGCTCACCCCTTCCAGTTTCTCCATGACAATGAAGGGGTGGCCGTCCGCTTCTTCGATATCATAGATAGTGCAGATGCTTGGATGGTTTACCTGCGAGGCAGCGCGTGCTTCGCGCATGAAGCGGTCCAATGCTTCGCGGTCGTTGGCCTTGCGCCAGACGCTCGGCATCGTTCACGTCTTCGTACCCAGCCAAGCGGCTGTACACCGCCTGACGCAACAGATCAGCCATCGGCAATTGCGTGTTCTTCCCTCGTGAGTCGGTCAAGTGTTCTGCGATGAGTTCGCTCAACCCCAAGCGTTCATCCAACTCTCGCACGAGCAGCAGGCCACCATCCGACGTTACTCGCGATCCTTGGAAATCGACTTTCAACGAGGGGTTGAAGGAGAGCTGAAAGGGCTGGTTTTGTTGTTCACCCACTGGGTGCAAGCCTCCGTAGAGTTCGTCTTGCTCTCAAAGCCGCATGAATACTGGCGTTGGCGCGATCATACAACCACTTATTCAGAGTTCAAAAAGGAAATGTGGGTTTATAAGGGCATAGACGTTCAGAATTTGGATTTCGCGGTGCAACCTCCAAATCGCGGTGCCCTGGAGGTCAAGAGCCCTGGGGAAAATCTTGACGGCACGGTACAGGGCGAGCAGGTTGCAAAGTACCTAAAAGCATATGGCCAGGTTCTGGTTACGAACTATCGTGACTTCCGGATCGTCGTCAAGGGGCAAGACGGTAAGATCACGGTTCTCGAAAGATATTCCATCGCAGACGGCGAGGATACCTTCTGGGCGGCAGTCGCTCATCCCCAGAAGACAGCAGCCGCGCACGGAGTACATCTGCAAGAGTTTCTGACTCGCGCCTTGTTGTCGTCGGCAACGATTTCCACACCGCAGCACCTGGCGGGATTTCTAGCTTCCTATGCACGTGACGCCCTAGCGAAGGTTGAGGCTCGTGCTCAACTGAAGGAACTTCAAGAGGTACGCAAGGCTCTGGAAGACGCGTTAGGACTCAAGTTCATAGATGAGAAGGGTGAGCACTTCTTCAGGAGCACGCTCATTCAAACTCTTTTCTATGGACTCTTTTCTGCGTGGGTACTGTGGTGCCGTGAGCCGGGACGCGCAAAAACCGACCGCTTCGACTGGAAGACCGCTGTATGGTCGTTGCAAGTCCCGATGATCCGCGCTCTCTATGAGCGGGTCGCTAGTCCCGGCCACCTGGAGCCGTTGGGACTGGTGGCACTCCTGGGCCTCACTGGCAATGTTCTCAATCGCACTGACCGTGAAGCTTTCTTCCAGAGCTTCGAGGAAGGCACCGCCGTTCAGTATTTTTACGAGCCGTTTCTTGAGGCGTTCGATCCCGAGCTGCACAAACAACTTGGAGTCTGGTACACACCCCGAGAGATTGTCCGCTACATGGTGGAGTGCGCTTGCCCCCTGGGGTGAGACAACCAGTTAAGACACTGTTTGGACTTGCCCCCAAAAATGAGACAACTGGTTAAGACTCAAAATCCATTGAATGGAGGATTGGGTCATGGGATTGTCTCACAGGCGGTTCAGTCGGGAGTTCAAGTTGGCCGCGGTACGGCGGCTGGAAGAAGGGGTTTCGATCGCGGAAGTGGCGCGCGGATTGGAAGTCAATCCCAACGTGCTGCACCGCTGGCGGCGTGAGTTCCGGCAAGGGCCAGGCAATGCTTTTCCTGGCCACGGGCAGCGGCGCTGGTCGGAAGGCCGGATCGCTGAACTGGAGCGCAAGATCGGGCAGCAGGTGCTGGAGATCGATTTTTTAAAGGGGTGCTTGCAGCGCATCGAAGAACAGCGGATGCTGCCGGCACGGAATGGAAATCCGCCGTCTACCAGAAGGTCAGGGAAGAAGTGAACGCCGGAAGTGGACTGAGTATTGGCCGCATGCTGGAGCTGGGCGGGGTAAGCCGATCCAGCTTCTATCGCTTCGACCCCGAGGGCCAAGCGGGCGCCGAGCGGGACATGGATCTGCGGGACGCGATCCAGCGCATCGCGCTGCAGTGGCCCAGTTACGGGCGGCCGCGCATCACCGCCGAGCTGCGCCGCCGGCATGGAGGGTGAATCCGAAGCGGGTGTACCGGCTGATGCGCGAAGACAACTTGCTGTGCCTGCGGCGGCGCAAGTTCGTGCTGACGACGGACTCCGATCATGGCCTGCCGGTGTATCCCAACCGGGCGCGCGAGCTGGTAGTGAGCGGGGCTGGATCAGCTCTGGGTGGCCGATATCACCTACATCCGGCTGGAGTGGGAGTTTGTCTATCTGGCGGTGATTCTGGACGCCTTCTCGCGCCGGGTGATCGGCTGGGCGTTGGACCGCACGTTAGAAGCCAGCCTGACCCTGGACACCCTCTACATGGCGCTGGCGCAACGCAGGCCCGCGCTCGGCCTGGTGCATCACTCCGACCGCGGCGTGCAGTACGCATCCCGCGACTACACCGACTTGCTGAAGGCAAACGGGATTGTCATCAGCATGAGCCGGCGCGGCAACCCCTATGACAATGCCACCTGCGAGTCGTTCCTCAAGACGCTCAAGTACGAAGAGGTATACCGCACCGAATATCGTGACCTGGCCGAGGCCCGCGCCTGCATCGGCGTGTTTCTAGAACAGGTCTATAACCAGCAACGCCTGCACTCGGCGCTCGGCTATTTGCCGCCGGCTGAGTTCGAGGCACAACTGACCATGCAAAGCCAGGAGGCCGCTACCCGGCAGCTTGCTTTATGAGTTTTCGGAGGCATGAGGAAATCTATCGATCCGATGTAGGATTCGGTAATGCTGGGAGCAGCAGTTGCAGCCTGCCCCCAGCTCTCATCGGCCTCGATGAGTTTCCAGTTGGCTATTCCTTGGCGGGTTGCTCTCCAGCAGGGCTCGCCTCCGCTTCACCAACCGGAGAGCAGTGTGCCGTAAACTCGTCTTGCCGGTCGAGGATTTTTCATCGAATGGCGAACAGTGTCTTAACTGGTTGTCTCACCCCAGGGGGCAAGCGCACATAGGTGCAGAAGACGAAACGTAAGGCAGAATACAAAGAAGGCCAAGAAGCAAGAGAAAACTTCGAGCAGCCCAAGCTCTTTTTCAGCGGTTTAGGCGAGAGTTTCCGGACGAAATCTGCCTAGCCGTGTGGAATCCGAGTGCCTGCTCCATCAAACCGCTAAGCTGACGACCTCCGGCCTGACTAGATTTATGCGGAAACAGACCTGGCGATTAAAGCAAAGGCTCTGGCCGCCTGCGATCCAGGAGGCGGCCACCGCAGAATCAAGAAAAAGTGGCGAGACAATCCGAATCTGATGGAGTTCCTGCGGAAACTTTGAAGGCGAGCTTGCGCCCAATTGCATTCATGGGAGGGCGACCGGGAACGTCGCCCTCTTCACCTTCATTGCAAACCGAAGGCATACAAGTTTCCGTCGAGGGACCCGACGTACACCATGCCGTTGGCCACCGCCGGCGAATAAGAGACATAGTTCCCCGCCGTGTAGAGGAGTGCGCCGGTGCTGGCGTTCAGGGCGTACAGAGTAAACGTCAGAGGAAGCACACGGTTGACAGGTTGAGTCCGCAGCTAGCGTCAAAACGGGTGGGAAAGGAACCCAGACCGGGTTAGTGTTGCGCTTAGCACCAACTTGCCTACTCGCCTCTAACCACAACGAGCCACTTCGAGATCCGTTTGGCTTGAAATAAGCGCTGCATAATAGCCGTCCTTCGCGAGGAGTTCTTGGTGGGATCCTAGTTCGGCGCCAGTTCCACCTTCCAGTACGAAAATTTGGTCGGCATCATGGATGGTGCTCAAGCGATGTGCAATCACAATCCGTGTGCAGTTCAATTGAGCTAGATTTTGTTCAACAATATTCTCGGTCACTACATCCAGATGACTCGTAGCCTCGTCCAACAGAAGGATGGCAGGCTGGTGTGAAAGAGCACGCGCGAGCGAAAGCCGTTGCCGTTGTCCGCCAGATAATCCACTGCCGCCTTCGGCTATTCTCGTTTCGTAGCCCATCGGCATAGCGGCAATTTCGTCGTGAATTGCCGCCAATCGTGCGGCTTCGACGATTTTGGCCATTCCCAAATCAGGATTACCGAACGCGATATTCTGGCGGATCGAGCCACTGAAGAGGAACGGCTCTTGGAGAACAACCCCGACTTGGCTGCGGAGTGCGCGATAGTTCAGGCAATGCAATGGAATACCGTCGTACACGATCTCGCCTTCGGTGGGCGTGTATAGGCCAAGAAGAAGCATGGCCAATGTACTCTTGCCGGATCCCGTGCGCCCTACCAAAGCGATCTTCCGCCCCCGTTCGATGGTCAGCGAAATATCGTGGAGCACATGGGGCACGTCCGGAGCATAGCGGAAACTGACGTTCCTCAGTTCGATGAGACCGCTGAGCTGTGGGGCATGGTGCGTATGCCGCACGAGCTGTTCCGGTTCGGCATCCACTACGTCGCCCATGCGGTCGAGATGGGCGCGCACCAGTTGCATGCTCTGAGCATTAGAAATCAGCGACGATAGTGGCCCGAGGAAAGCGGTCGCGAGCGCGATCAGGCCCAGCATCGTTCCCAGGCTCATCGCGCTATGCAGGACCTGAAATGCTCCAACCCACAACAAGAGAAGCGGAGATAGGGTGTGGAGCGTCGTCATGGCCGTATCAAGCAGACTGGACAGTTGACCGCGACGAAGGGAGGCATTCAGCTCGTTGGCCAGGAGACCAGACCAATGTTGCAGAGCCCGGTCCTCGTTCCCGGAAGCTTTGAGCGTCGCTATGCCGCTCATCGCTTCAAATAAGTAGCTCTGGGATAGCGACTGGGCCGCCAAATCACGGCCAGTGGCGTCTCTAAGGCGGCGGGAGGCTAACAGCAAGATCGCCGCCTGCAGCAACCCCACACCCCCAACTAGCAAGCCGAAGAATGGCGCTTGTTTCACCAGAATCGCCAGATATCCCACCACAAGTGTGCCGTCCAGTGTGGCCGAAAGCATCTGGGAGGTTAGCACCTGGCGAATCGTAGCGTTGCTTCCTAAACGCATGAGAAGGTCGCCGCTGCTACGCTGTTGAAAGAAGCGAAAAGGAAGGCCGAGCAAATGCTCGAAAAAGCCAAGCATCATCTGCATGTCCAGCCGCGCCTGTAGGTAGATCAGCAGCGCCGCGCGCAGATAGGTAGCTACGGCCTGCGCCATCACGACAACGATGAGCTCTGCCCCAAGGATCGCCATCACACTAACCACATGTAAGGGCAACACTCGATCCACGATTACCTTGGTGAACAAAGGTAGCGCCAATCCAAACAGCAGCAGACACAAGGACGCGACCATGATCTGCAGCATCAAGCCCATCGCGCCAGACACGTGGAGTATCGACGAAAGATAACTGCTCCACTTCGGCTGCATGCGCGCCGCGCGCGGTTGGAAATGGACTCCGGGCTCAAGCGTCAGAACAACGCCGGTCATACCGGCGTCGAACTCAGCGGCGCTTAGCCGCCTTCGCCCGCTAGCCGGATCGACGATCTCAACCCATCTCGGAGACCAGCGCTCGACGACGATGAAATGATTGAATTCCCAGTGCACAATCGCTGGGAGCTGAAGGTCCCTGAAATCGTTGGGATCGAGAGAGAACGCCTTCGCTCGAAGTCCGTAAGACCGCGCGGCCGTGGCGATGGTTTGGGCGGTCACCCCGTCCCGCCCGACTCCACATGCGTCCCGGGATTCCACGACCCTAGTCTTGCGGCCATAGTAGCTGAGAATCATTGCCAAACACGCGCTACCACATTCCACCGAGTTCATCTGGAGCAAGACAGGGACACGTTGGCGAAACAGGACCGTGGACAACTGCCAGAGCGCAATTTGGCGGAGAATTCCATTGACCTGTGTTCTGGCTGTCCGCAGCCGGAAGCGAATCCTCCCGAGAAGTCGGTGGAGGCTCATCCGCACTCCTCTGGAGCTTGAGCGGCCGGCGATTCCAGACCTGAAGCGCTGGATAGTCGCCGCATAACTGTTGGTTGGGTGACCGCTTCAGCTATGAACAAGGATTTGTGGGCGTACCAAGTTATAAAACTGCCGGCCAGGAGCAGCAGGCCGAGCAGAATCCATAGATAGAGGAAAATGCGCGGACGAACGAAACGTGGTAAGACTGTTTTTTGTTGACTCTGAATATAGCGCCGAACGGCGTCGGCACGAAAAATCGAGCGGTTTTCGCCTGTCATAGAAGCTTACCCGTTGAATGTTCCTGCCGGATTAACGTACTCCGGTAACGGCAAGTGCTCGGTCGTCGGACCGCACTCTTGCGGTGTCAAAGTTTGGAGCGCTAAGGGCCAAGACCGAAGGGACGCGATCAGGCTCTGCCACGCGCAACAGTTCGTAGCCGATGCCGGCCAGCCCCGTCATCAATCCCGGCGACTCCACTCCCAATGGATTTCCGCACACCCATCCATGCTGATCGATGGCTGCCAGAATGCTGCCGGCGATGCGGTTGACCTCGGACGTCCTTATTCCACTGCCGCGCTCTCTATCGGCTTCGAGCAGCAGTTCGAGGTTGCCAAGGTCTCCATGACATAGAGAGTGATTGAAGCCGAAGCCCTGAGCTACAGTGGTTCGGAGCGCCACGTCGATTTCGGACTGGATGTGAGATTCATCCAGATGGCGCTGACAAAGTAGACGCGCAAGCCCTATGCCAGGTGCGCCGTGACACCAAGCCATCGAAAATGCAGTGCTGTCTTTCTCCGTTGCTAACCCGGATTCTCGATACTCTCGCAGGTCCGGCCAATTGGCCTCCGCAGGGGAAAAAAGGCTGCGCTCGTATTCAAGAGCACTCAACGCGGTAGCCCGAAATCGCTCATCACTGGACACCATATCCAGTTCCAGCAGCGCCCAGGCTATACCCGCAACTCCGTGCGAGAAGCCAGTCAGAGGCTTGGAAGCGACTCCCTTAGCCAGCCAGCCGAGGCCATGCTCCATGGGCTGAGCCTTGGCGAGGAGGTGCTCGCCGCACTGGACGGCTGCGCTTAACGCGCGATCGGAACGAACGCAGCGGTAATAGACTAAAAGGCTGGCAATACATCCTGCCGCGCCACTGATAACGTCAAGCTGCTCATCGCGTTCGATAAGCGCAGGTATCCGCTCGACGATGGCCTCAGCCTCGACTACCAGGTCGAGTTGCTGCCACAGCGTGCCGAGATGGGTCAGGCAATAGATCAAGCCTCCCCATCCGCTGTAAGCACCTACAGAGAGCGTTCCTGGCTTTGCATCCTTCACCAGGCGACGGACCGTGTTGAGGGCCGCCTGGGATAGCGCAGTGTAGCGATTCTCTTGTGTAATCTCGCCAAGATAGCCAAGGAACAAGGCGATCCCCGGCAGTCCGTCATAGAGATCGAGGCCTAATGGAAGGAGATCCCAGTCCTTTTCGTTGGCAAGAGTCAGCCCTATCCAGGAAATATCCTCGTCGCCCCTTAGCGCCAATTCCTCCAGCCGGTCGCCCACGCGGCGCGCAGCGCACAGAAGGCTGTCGTACTCGGCTGGGGCAGATGGAACGGTCGATTGGGAAAGTGGCCGCTGAATCCGATCCTTGGCGCTGGAAAGCGTAGCCAGCGACGCGCGAATGAACCAAAGTTGCTGGGCAAGATCCCGGTCACTCAGTTCTTGAAGGCGGCGTCGAACCGGGGCCATGCCCGGCTCATCAAAGAAGTCGACGAACTGCTCGTTTGAACCACTCCACAGGTCACGCGAGTTGGGACGCGTAGTAAAGATCGGCACATCGCCTTGTTGCAGGTCCTGACGTTCTGCCGCGATGACTTTGGCCAAATAGGGGCAATACTCGACAATTGCCCACAGGTGATCAAAGAGACGGTCCCGGTCGAGCGCATTCCCCAGCACGTCGGGATGAAAACTCTCGCGCAGCAGCACGCTATAGGTCTTGGTGGCGCGCATGATAGCGCGGACTTCATCCTCGCCAAAACGAGACAGGGGCCCGGCCAGCAAATCATCACGATGCTTCAACAGAGAACGGTAAAGGCCAGTGAACCCTGCGACGATTGCATCTGCATAATCCAAGACATTAACTTCGGCGCCGTTCAGTGTCGGTCGATTGTCGCTCCCGGGCATCTCGACGCGCTTGCGCGTCAGCCGCATTTCGTCTGTTCCAGCGTCTTCCCAGCGCGGAACAGGGCGTGGGGTCAACTGACCCGGCGGCGATGCCAGTCCGCTGAGATCGATTCCGGCGGACTCTGCGTCAGACCAAATGTACTGCGGCAGAAGCCCGACCCGTAGAACCGAATAATTCATGGTTTGGCCGGCAAGCTGCTCGGCTTTTCGTATATCTGTTCCGCCGACCCGGGGGTGGAAGAGGGCTTCCAGATCGAGCAACATGGGATGCTCTCCCGCAGCAATGAGGTTTTCGCAGTGGATGTCGGTTGCTTCCACCGCGTACAGCAGAGCGAGGTAGGCGCCCTGACGCTGGTAAAAACGCAGCACTTCTTCCTCTGCGGTGCAACTTTTCGGCGAGATGAATTCTGTCCATCCGTGGGTAGTGCAGTCGAGAACCTTCAAGCTGCGAAAGGCCGGATGATCGCCGCGCTCGTTCAGCCATGCGAGAAGCTCCTGAAAATTCACGTCGACGCTCAAGCTCCTCGGCTTATAAACCAGTTGCAGGCCTGAGCTAAACTTGACGATCTGCACGCTTCGGCCGCGGCGATGACTGTCGCCGGCGTCGCCGCGAATCTCAACGAGAATGCTGGGATCATCCTTGGGTACGAAGGTTTCGCGAAGCAATTCCCAATCGCTGACTAGATGGCGGAGAAACGCCAAGCTGAAATCTGCCCAGTTATCGATGTGAAGCACTAGCTGGCGCGCCAGAACGGGATACTCTTGCAGCAAAGCGAGCGCCACATCGGGCTGGCGCAGTCGTTCGGCGAAGCTGCAAAATCGCTCCTCCGCGGTCGCCCCATCCAGTAGCCCTTCCAGGCGCGCTACGTGGAGCTCTAAGACCAGAGTCGGACTCAGGATGTAGAGCAATCGATTTGGAAGCGTCGCAAACATCAGTGCCGCAACGGTAGCGGGATCGAAAGGCGTCGATCCCGAGTCGGCCAGCGCCTCTGCCCCGCTCTGCACGCGATCCAAGGCGTCACGAAGCAGAGGTTCAATCAGGTTGAGGAAACCGGATGTCTGCTCGTTGCGCACTGTTTCCGGGAACGGCAGCGGAATCGAGGCGGCAGGACGCGAGAACGCGGAAGAAATCTGCTCCAGCCAGTCTTGGGAGTTGGCCAAACGACTTTGAAGGTCCTCCACCGGCTCGCCGAGACAATAAAGCAGGTCGTCTTCGCTCAGTCCGTCGGCAGCCAGCCGTTGCGCAAAGAAAGGGCTGCCGGAAAACGGGGCTTGCGATTTCCAGCGCTGCATTCGTTGTTCGGCGAGTTTGGCGTTCGCCTCATCAAGATGCGCTGAGCCTTGGCCGGCGTGTAAAGATGTGACGCGCTCCATCAGCGTCACCGCGTTGTACCAGTTGGAAGACTCAAGACTTAACCCATCCATATCGGGATACTCCCATGTGCGCAAATTGGCGCGGAAGGCGCCTGGTGTATTGGAAAGGGCTGACAAAAGCAAGGCAGTGATGAAAGGGTGGGCCTCGACGACCCACCCTCCAGCCTGCCTGTTCTTTGCTAAACCTTTTTGCAGCCGCCGCGGGGATAGGGGCAAGTATTGTTGGAGCCCCCAGCAGGGGGTAGTTTTGGCTGCGGCCCCATTATGTCGCCACCGCTGACCCCACTCAGCTCGGCATCGGTAAGCTCGATCATCCCTGACGGGTGCGCGGGCAGGTTTGCCCGTTCTGCTGCGCTTAGGTTCTGGCGGTACTCTTGATCCTTCCAGGCTCGAACAACGTGGTTGGTTTTCATGACATTCCTCGCTTTAGCTTTATTACTCAGTGCGACTGTCGTTCGCTAAACCAGGGAGCTGGTTCGCATCAGGCAGTGCACTGGCGATGGGTAAGGAGGCACGTACAGTTCCAGACCTGCAAGTCGCTTGCGCTCAGGCCGCCAACTCATTGGAATAGCTGCGGTTACTAGAGGTGACGGGTCAAAGGAAAATTGGCAGTCAGCACCTTCGTGCCTATCCTTTGAGATAGTTTGTATCCGATTGGTTAAGGTTGGGGCAGGGCGCCCTCCGAATGTGAGCGCCCATTTTAACCGCTGAGCGCCAGTGTTTACTGCGGTTTTCGCTCTCCCCGTCGCCCAAGAACGCGCATTCGCGAGCCATGTCGGAGTGGGCCAGCGCTCCAATCAGGTCGTTTGGGTCTATGAATGCTCGGCGATCCACGCAGCGGGAGTAAGGCCTGGAAGGCGCTGGATACGGAGTGATGCCGGATGCACGGCGGCGCCAGCAGGGGGCCACGCACAGAGAGAGGCTTAGTCCGCTCAAGGTTGGCCAACTGGAAACACGGCTGTTATTCGGCAAATATTGGGGCCCAGCGGGTCAGTTAGAGAGGGGTGTTACCCATGCCACGTAAGCGTTCAAAGCCAACTCTGGCGCAGTGTAAGGCCACAACGTCAAGCGGTGGGCGCTGCAAGGCTAGGCCACACAAGAACGGGCTCTGCTTCTTTCATTCCGACCCCAAGAGAGCGGCAGAGCTTGGCCAAAAGGGAGGAAGACGCAAAGCTTTGCAGTGAGAATAGCTGACACCTAGCTTAGCAACCGCTAAGTTCACTGGAGATGCATTCGTGAAGGGAGTCTTTCTCCAAATTCTGCCGATCGGACTACGGTTCAGTTGACCTAGGGGTGGCCTGCGGGTTAGCTTGAACCCCGATTCCGAGGGAGGGATGCTCACTATGCTAAAGCCAGGATCTGAGAACGGACTTAACTCTCGTCTCCCTTTTGCCGCCATGGCGATCCTGTTTGCTCTCGCCGTCGGCGCGCCCCAGCTGGTGCAAGCGCAGACTTTTGTCAACTTGCATAGCTTCACCAACGGCAGTGACGGGAACTCGCCATTCGCGGGTCCTACCATGGACGCGGCGGGAAATATCTACGGCGTCGTGCTGTACGGTGGCGATGGACAGGACGGGACCGCATTCAAGCTGACCAAGCGGAACGGCAGCTGGACGTTCAACACGCTGTATACCTTCACCGGTGGCAGTGACGGGAACGGGCCGTTCGCGAATGTCACGATTGGGCCCGACGGTAGTGTTTACGGTACGACCTTATTCGGTGGCGGCACAGGCTGCGATGGCGAAGGCTGCGGCACGGTGTTCAAGCTGGCGCCGCCGGCACGCTTTTGCAACCGCACCATTTGTCCCTGGACGGAAACCGTAATCTATCGGTTCTCCGACAGCGATACGGGTCTTAGCTATCCTTATGGTGGCGTAACATTCGACACCGCCAGCAATCTCTATGGCACGACGGCCGCGGGTGGAACCGGCGATTGCTATGGTCAGGGCTGTGGCACGGTCTATAAGCTGACTCCTTCGGGCGGCAACTGGACTGAGAGTGTTATTTACAACTTCACTGGTTACGAGGATGGCGGCTTTCCCATGGCGACCATGACCATGGATCAAGCTGGCAACCTCTACGGAACCACTTACTACGGCAGCGTTTTTGAGCTGGTTCGATCCGGAGCAAGCTGGTCAGAAAAGACCCTGTACACCTTTCAGAATGGCGCTGACGGAGGATATCCACAGGCCGGCGTGGTCTTCGACAATGCTGGAAATCTTTACGGTGCAACTACAATGGTGAACGGCAATGAGCCAAGTGGCGTGGTTTACAAGCTGACCCCTTCCTCGGGTGGCTGGTCGTTCTCGGCGCTGTACACGTACAAGAACTCCGGCGGAATCTACGGGAATGTCGCTCTCGATAAAGCCGGCAATATCTATGGCACGGCCATCACCGGCGGGATCTATCAAGGTGGATCGGTCTTCAAGCTCACTAACTCGGGAGGCATTTGGAACCTGACCGACCTCCACGACCTTCAGGGAATTGGATGGCCCGAGGGCAACGTATTGCTCGACGCTAGCGGCAACTTGTACGGAACGGCGATAGGGGGAGGACAATACGGCTGGGGCGCGGTTTGGGAGATCCTGCCCTAAAAAAGGCAAGGATAGAATACTAAATTCTGTACTCAAACTCTGCACATGTAGGAACTCGGGCAGGAGTTGTGCATCCCCCCGAGGCGCCGTGCACCATACTGCCCAGCGCCCTGCAGCGTCTTGCCTCACATCGGCCAGTTAGTTGAGAAGCCATCAGATCTCGGTAAACGGTGACGCTTAAATACAACTCGGCCTGCCGTGAAATTCGCGCCCTCGGGCTTTCCCATTCCGCGATGCAGAAACTGGCGAAGTTGCTGCTGGAATGGGCCTCGAGAGACGGGGAGATCACTAAAGGCCGAGCCACGGGTGAAGCTCGCGTTCACCCACGAGGAGATCGCCCAGATGATCAATACCTCTCGGGAAACCGTGACTCGATTGCTTAGCGACCTCAAACGGCAGCGGATTCTGCAAGCCAAGGGCTCGACGCTGCTTATCCGCGACAAAACGGCGCTGAAAGCGTTAGCCTTCATTCAATAATTGCCGAACTCGCACTACCTTCACAAGCAACACTCCGCCTTCAGAACGCCGTGTCATGGAGATTGCCACACGCGTCGATTCCCACGCTACTTACCCGGCCCGAACTTAGCTCCTAGTCCAAAGGTTGTAATGTCGTTGCGACCGATAGGGGATGATTGGCGTTTCGGCACCCGCTAATCTCTTCTGCATGCAACTCATTCAGATTGGCGAAACTAAACAAAAGACAGTGGCGGAATTGGTGCAGGAGATGGCAGCCCGTCAGCTCGCGGAGATCGAACAGTTGAAGAGAACGGCGCAAAGCCGTTTGACATACCGTCGCTCCCGCCATCCTCGCTTACGCTGCGGTGCGTCGCAAATCCCATCCTAGCGACCGCGTCCGCTGTATCTCGGGCAGCCGTCGGTACCGTACCAACCGTTACCTATGGTGGCCCCGGAAAACCTCCATCCGAGGCCCTGGGATGCTCTCTCTGAGTTGATGCAGCGTCGTCTGGAAGCAATCGGAGGCCTAGAGTTGGCCGAACACATCCTGATAGTGGATGACGACCGTGTAAGCGGACGCATGCTCGCGGCGGTTCTTAGGTCGTCGGGTTACGAGTCCCTCATTGCCGAAGATGGCTTCGGCGCTCTGCTGAAAATATCAGAGCATCAGCCTGACCTTCTCGTATCAGACTTGCGGATGCCCCGGATGTCGGGTTTTGAACTGCTTTCGGTCGTGCGGCGGCGGTTTCCAGAGATACCTGTCATCAGCATGAGCGGCGACTATGATCCGCTCGTTCTTCCACCCTGCGTTATCTGCGATGCCTTCTTCCAAAAAGGAGACCGAGCGTCTGCACTCGTCGCGAAGGTTGCTGAGCTGCTGCGCGGGACGCACCGAGCCGCCCTTTTGAAAGAGAATCCCGTCCCGGTCTGGCTGCCGAGATGCCGCGACGACTACTACATCGTCACGTGTACGAATTGCCTGCGTTCATTCCCGACTCGTAGCACAACGGAACAGGAGCACGCGGTGCAGCACATACGGTGTATGCACTGCGAAACGCCGCTGACCTATTACATCGAAGGGAAGAAATCGCTGTGAAGCAGCGGCCCTTGCTTTGCTCTGACTAGAAGGACAGCTTTTCTTGGTAATGAGTATGATCACTTGCGAGATGGGGGTTTCGCGCCATCAATCGTCATCTCCGCAAGGAACCGTCATGTATATGCAGCGGCCTAGTTGTTGGCTGCCGCTCCAGATGCTCGCGTCCACGCTGCATGGCAACAATGGGCGGCATCTCGCCCAGAGGCGTAGAAAGAAAACGGGTGCAAGTGCAGCCAGCGCGGCGCCCCCTTGTAGTGCCAATACCAGCAGCGCCTGCCTTGGAGTTCGCGGCAGCCATTTGATGGCGAAGAACGCCACCAATGGTACCTGCGTAGCCATTAGTAGCTGAAAGATATGGGCAGCGGACCCCTCATCGGCCTCACGGGCAGTGCCGAAAATCGCAATGTGACCCAGCACTGTGGCAAGGGCGGCCAACGACATTGCCAGTGGAATCCATGCGCTGGGCTTTCTCAGGGTTGAAGCATTCATTTCGCAGCCTTCAGAAGGAGTTCGAGCTAGGCGCTCCCAGTCGTTGTAAAGTACGTTGCCACAACAAGTAACCGCGAATTGCCGAGTCTCGTAGCTCCTGACGTTTTATCAAAGCGTTAACGCTGTTGCAAATAGCCCATCTCACTCCCTATTCCGGGACGCGAAGATGCCGGAATTGTGAGTGACATGGCGACTTCACGACACCCATCCGAGGCGGAGATGAAGGGCCCCTCCGGGCGTCAGGGTTCTTGAGATCGTTCACCCAGCGAGCCGTCGAAAGCCTAACTGGCAATTTGCTCGTCCATTCGAACCTAATCGCTAAGATACCGTGGCTGGTCACGTCGGTGTCACGGAACTTGCACCGACGTGACGCTCATTCGCAACGAAGGGCAGTCATCGGATCAACCCGTGTGGCGCGACGCGCCGGCACGTAGCAGGCCAGGAGCGCGGCTGCCAACAGCAGGATGACCACGGCCGTGAAGGTCAGCGGATCGGTAGCAGTTACACCAAAGAGCAGCGAACGCAGGGTGCGTGTGATCGCCAATGAGCCAAGAAAGCCGGCAGCGATGCCAATCAGGATGGTGCGCAATCCCTGGCCCAGGATCATGGTGAGAACGTCGCGCGAGCCGGCGCCTAGAGCCACACGCACACCGATCTCACGCGTGCGCCGACTGACGGAATAGGCCATAACGCCAAACACCCCTGCCGTTGCGAGCAGCAGCGCGACAATCCCAAAGAAGGCAATCAGAATCAGGTTGAACCTACGTGAGCCCAGCGAGGCAGCATACACTTGGGGAAACGTACGGAAATTTGCTGGAATCTCGGGGTTGAGTTCATGCAAGATCGCGCGCGCGGCCGGGACGACCGCTTGTGTTTCGGCAGCGCTCAGCATGGTTATGGTGATCGTCGAGCGTGGCCGCTGGGCCAAGTTCACGTAGACGGTGGGAGTGGACGGCGCATCAAGTCCGTAGTCGTGAACGTCTCCGACGATACCGACGATCGTCAGCAAACGCAGATCCCCATCCATGTTTCCGAATTCGATCGTGTGACCAATGGGGTCCTGGCCGGGCCAGCGTTCGCGAGCCAGCGACTCACTGATCACGGCCACGTGGGGCGAGTCCGCGCCGTCACTTTCCGTGAACAGGCGTCCTCGAAGTAGAGGAATGCCCAGAACTTGGAAGTATCCTGTGGTGGCAATACCGAAGTCCGCCACTCCAACGCGTTCCTTCTGACGAAACAAGGACTCGAAACCGTCGAAGGTCTTCGGAACCTCCTTCAACGTCATCAGCAGAAACATCCCGTCGGGAAGACCGCCATCCA
Organism: uncultured Acidobacteriaceae bacterium; assembly: GCA_963791975.1. Lineage (GTDB taxonomy): Bacteria > Acidobacteriota > Terriglobia > Terriglobales > Acidobacteriaceae > Bog-257. The sequence continues at coordinate 2,012,480 of CAWBUJ010000003.1, forward strand.
TCGGAAGACCGCTGATACCGCCGACGTTACGCACACCCGGAATTTGTTTCAGGCGCTCGATCAGATTAGAAAAGAAAATCGCCTGATTCGCCTTTGCTTTCGGATCGTTCCCTTCCACCCACGGCAGCGAAACGTCCATGGTGATGATCTTGTCCACCCGAAACCCAGGATTCACCTCCAGCACCTTCATTAGGCTGCGCCCCAGCAAGCCCGCTCCGACCACCAGAACCAGCGTGATGGCGATCTGTGCCGCCACGATGATCCGTCCAATACGCTGGCTTCCTTGAGAACCCGCCTGTGCGCGATCGCCCTCTCCGAGCCCTCCGCGCAGGTTCCCAGAAGTCGCCCTCATTGCCGTGAACGCCCCCAGTCCAGCAGCAACAGCGGCCGTAAGCAGAAAGGCAAATACAAGAACTGGAGTACTGATCGAGACGCTCTCCAGGCGAGGCAGATTCTTGGGCGCGAGCGCAAGCAATCCCGCAACGCCCAAGAACGCTCCTAGCACGCCCAGTACGCCGCCAATGCTGGAAAGCAAAAACGCTTCCGAAAGATATTGTCGAATCAAACGTCCACGTGTCGCCCCGAGCGCGCTTCTAATGGCGAGTCTCGCGAGTTCTGGCCGACGCTTGCGCAAGCAGCAAGCTGGCTACGTTCGCGCACGCCACCAGGAGAAGGAATCCCACCGCTCCTAAAAGGACCAGGAGCGCCGACCGCGCCTTGCCGGTTATCGACTCTTGCAACGGAACGACAATTCCGTCCTTGAGCAAATAGTCATTTTTGTCAGGGGCGATGTTGTGGATGCTGCGCGCGACGGCGCTGATGTCTGCCTTGGCTTGCTGGACAGTGACGCCGTCGCGCAGGCGCCCGACTGCGTTGTAGTTGTGAGATGTCCGGCTTGCATTTTCGCCGTCAAGGTCGGCGGGCAGCCATAGACCCGCTTCTTGGGGAAAGGCGAAGCCTTCGGGAAGCACACCGATGACGGAGAAAATCGCATTATCGATTTTCAGATGGGACTGCGAAAGGTCCTGCGGGGACCCGAGATGCTGCTTCCAGTATTCATGGCTGACGAGGGCGACAGGCGTGGCGCCTTTCTTCGCATCTGACGCCGTGAAATCGCGCCCGATGATCGGCTGCACGCGGAAGACCTTCAAAAAGCCAGGGGAAACGGTGGCAACTATCGAGCGGGTCGGCTCTAAACCACCGGAAACCGACGCGATGTTGGCGCCGTACTTTGCAATTGCCTGAAAGCTGTGGTTTTGATCGCGAAAGTCGTCGAAGTTCGGGTCGGCCAGACGAGACCACGCGCCCTTGCTGTTGACCTCGTAGATAGCCATGATGCGACTAGGATCGGCGTAGGGCAGCGGACGGAGCAAGACACCATACACGACGCTGAATATTGCCGTGGTCGCGCCGATGGCCAGTGCGAGCGTGAATACCGCAATGGCCGTGAGGCCCGGGCTCCTGCGCATTATCCGCAATGCATGGCGCGAATCTTGAAGTATCGCTTGCATAAGCGCCTGATTGCTACGAACCTACCATGGCGTTGACGTGTAAACACACAGCAAATCGGATTCCACAATCCTAAAGCGTTAAGTCATTGGCCACGTAGACGAGACCGAAAACAACGGAGGTCACGGACATCGCCTTCGGTTGCATTCTGACGGCAAATGCCCGCCAGACGAACAGCGCAGTCGCAAACAGCAATGCGGCCGCCACAAAAGTATTCGCCGCCAGAATAACCAAATTGCGCTGATGTTCCAGTACCTCCGCTCCTACTTGGCCGGTCCGGAGAGCTTCGGTTGCGATTTGAGTCTCTAGCAACGCAACACAGAGCGAGGACGCACCCACGACCATCAGCATCACCGCGGGAACAATAAGGGCAGGATTGCTGTCTCTGCGCAAAGCATTTGCCGCCAGTAATAAAGGTGTAACCAGAACACAAGCGAGGGCGAGATCGATGGCCAACAGGTGCAGAGTGCCATCGGAAAGTGGCTGATACATAGGACCTCCTTCAAGCAGGGCCGAGTGGTCCATGCATGTGGTAGCGCAGCTCTGGCGATTTTCCTTTGACCCGAACCGAAAAGCCCCACCTAAGGTCTTGGCTAGGTGGAGCACAGGTCTTGCATCCATCAGTGCGCTTTGACCAGCACTACCCGGAAATCGGTCTGCTCTAGGGCTTGATCTCCCAGACGACTCCACAGCCCGTATAACCATATAGTGGTTCCTTGCATGGTCCAATGCCGCCGTAGGATGTCGTGCCGTAGAGCTTGCCATTTGCGCCAAAGGTCACGTTGCTCATTGGATATGCCCCGTCGCTACCGCCCGTGAAGTCGTAGAGCGAGGTATAGATCCAAGCCCCGTCCGATGGAGTAAGTTTGAACACGTTGCCATACCCATAAGCGCCGTTATCATACGTCGTACCATAGAGGGCGCCTGATGCATCCATCGCCAGGCTGGCGTAAGGCCCGGACCCGTTCCCCCCCCACAAGAAGTTCCACAGCACGGCAATTGACCAGACGGTGGTAGTAGTAGAAGGGGACAACTTGAAGACCACACCCTCCTGGAAAGTAGCGCCGTAGAGATTTCCTTGCTGATCGAGGACAAGTCCGCCTCTAGGCGAAGTACCAACATCGCCATAAATTTTGAATCGGTAAAGAGTCGTTTCCACCCAGCCCGAACTTGACGGGGCCAACTCGTAAACCGAGCCTTCATGAACGAAGCCGTCGCCGGCGTGAGCGGTGCCGTAAAGCTTTCCATCCTTATCGAGGACTACCCCGGCTAATGGCTGCGTACCATCTCCAGAATGGAAAGCATGAAGAACGCTTTGCTTCCAGGCACCGTTTGAGGGGGTCAGCTCAAACACCACCCCGCACCCATAATTATCACAGGGATCCCCGGTATAACCGCGGAACTGAGCAGTGCCGTAGAGATTCCCTGCCTGGTCGAAAGCAACTTCACTCTGTGGATTGGCTCCATCACCGCCCCCGTTGAAGCGATAAATCACCTCTTGCGTCCAGGGGCAAAATACGGTTTTGCACACCGATGCTGCGGGCCTCAGACTGAAAACATTTCCAAAGTCGCTTCCCTCAAACGGGTTTCCCCCCGAAGCCGTACCGTAAAGAGCGCCGTTCGGGCCGATGACCACTCTGGCGTTGGGAATCCGACCATCGTCGCCTCCAGTGAAGGTATAAATTGGGCTGAAGAGCCAGCCGGAACCCCTGTGCGCTAACTTGTAAACCGCGCCACAGCCGTACGCACCGAAGTGCCCAGCGCATCCGCCAGTCACTCCCCCTAGAGATGTCGTGCCGTAGAGGTTCCCTGCAGCATCCACCGTCACGCCAGCAGAAGGGTTTGCCCCGTCCTGCCCGCCCGTGAAGTAGTGAATGACATTGAACTGCTGTGCTTGCGCCGATTGGCCGACAAGGATTGTCAGGACCAGCGCAATACTCGGAAGCAGGCCCCAAACGAGTGAACTCCGTTTGAGTCGCGAACAAGCTACTTTTTTCATTGGACGCATCCTTTCCTCTGTTCTTGAAATTTGGGCCCGATGCATCGAGCGACAGGTCTGGTGTTTAACGTGAGATCGACGATATCGTTGGATTCTTGTGGCTCGCTTTCACTTTCGCGGTCAACATGAGCAGCAATCCACTCTCGTCCACGCATCTGGTGCGCCAAACCGGCACCCTATCGCGAGTGCTCAAAATGATGCACTTAGGGTGGAAGAGGGGGACGCGTAGTTGCGGTGAGGTTCAAGTTTTTGAACAACTCCGTAAATCTGTCAAAAAGCTCGAACGCGGAAACTGCAAGCTGGAACCGTCGCGGGCGGGCGTACTTAGGCGTAATGTGCGGGAAAAGCGCCAATTTGGCGCGCCGGTAGCCGTCCCAAAGTGAGGAAAAGTTGGAATGCCGATTGCTTTCTAAGGCAGGAGCGGGTCTTCGTCGTCCGCAAATCAATAATCGGAGGAACCGATGAGGAATTCATCTAAATCACTTGCACTCACGTTGCTATTAGTAATCATGGCGATGGCTGCCAATGCCAGCGCACAAAACTACATCGATTTTCATCAACTGCCCATGACGAAAGCCCCGTCGCCCATGCCCGACTCCTATCCGGCGGGCGTTAACCTGTATTGGGATAACTTCTACTATGTGACGCCGGGACTGTGGAAAGATGCTGGGCCAGGATTCTGGGTCGATCCCGCGACACAGCACAATACGGTAGCTTTTATTGGCGGTCCACTATGCGCCCTTGCCACCCCATGCAGTGGGTCGATCAAGCTGAACCATTTGCCGGCAACGCCACACGCTAAGCCTTTCACGCCGGTCAGCATCTCGATGGCCGCTGGATGGCTTCCTAACAACGTGATCGTGACCGCTTACGACAGCTCGACGTTTGTAGGCAGCACGGTTTGGGAGCTTACAACCGAGCCGAAGACGTTTCCTTTCCCCGCAACATGGAAGAACGTTACCCAGCTCGTGTTTACCCCCGAATTTAGCCCTACGAATGCCGTCTATCCGAAGGCAGGATCAATGGTGATCTACAGCTTCATCTTAATCAAGCCCTGACCCCATTTTGTGCTGCCGCAGGGGAGGGCGCATGGCGTCCTCCTTTAGCATAGAGGCGGCGGACAAGTGGAAGGCGATTTGCAGTACTGAGGTAGCAATCACGCGCGACGCGCCGTCAGTGTGAGCGCATGGCAATTGCATGTTCACTGTAAGTGGTCACCGGCGTACGAAGCCGACAGTCCGATAAGACCGGTCAAGGGGGCACATGCAGGTTGAGATTCGTGGAAAGGGTCTTCACGTCACCGATGTTCTGAGCACATACATCCAACGCCGGCTCGCCTTTGCACTGGGGCGCTTTGGTCGACGGGTAGAGAGAGTGTCGGTGCGGGTCGAAGATACAAACGGTCCGAAGGGCGGGATCGACAAACAGTGCCGTGTTGCCGTCGTGGTTCCCCACTCCAGGGTCGCGGTGATAGAAGCTAGAGGCTCGAACATTCGCTTGACCATCAAACGTGCCATTGCCAAGGCGAGCAGGTATATCGCAGGCCGCCTGAAACAGCCCCATTGGGCTAAACTAGCGGCCCGCAAGAACCGGCCTTCGGAGAATCGCATAACTCCTTACTGTTGAGGTGCTTCTATGACGGCGCTCAACTCGCTTAATGCTTGTCCTCTTGAGCTGAAAGTAGCGGATGAGGCGGCATGGTCTCAACTGGTCTACCGCCTGAAATCGGCACATGCCGAGGAACGTTATCTTAGCTTTGGAAGAAGCCGCCGACCTGCTCGGAGCCGCTATCGTCAGAGGCGAGATGGACGGCGAGTCGGGGAGAAGGTGGATGATTGCCTTATTCACTGCTGTGGCTGCCATTGGAGATGGGATCCCACGGGTTTCCGCTTCACGCTTCGCCTGCGATTGCTGAAAGGAGTAATAGATGCTTTCCAAGTGTGCAAACCCTCTGTGTTCCGCGCCATTTCTTACCCTGAGAAAGGGGCGGCTGATCGTACTCCATTTGCGCCAGCCGTTACTAAACGGGACCTTAGCCGAAGCCGAGGGCAAAGATTTCGAACCCTTTTGGTTGTGCGAGGAGTGTTGTGATCGCTTCACACTTCTTGTGAAGCCGGGCAGAGAGTGTGTTTGCATTCCGAAACCGTCGATCACGGGCGAATGCACTCGGAGCGAGCCCTGACCATCGGCTCGGAATTCTGACTGGCGGCGGTGTTCTCGGTGTCAAGGAGTCACGCCTATTTTAGCTGTGCTTACTGGTTCAGGTGACCTCTGTCACAGCCGACAAGGTGCTGGAGCGCTACTATGACACGGAACTTTGGCTCGGCCGGAGTCGACCGGTTGGTGGAGGAATCTCAGGAACCGAACGTCGCAAAGTGATGCGTATTTCATGTCCCCACAAGAAGCGCTTCCCGTGCAAAATACCGATCTCGAATTCCCGCGAGACATACATCGCGATAGTGACCGCGATTGCGATCGCTTCACACCTGATTCTCAAATATCTGACCCATCTGCCCCGATTGGCCTATTTAATCCCTCTATTCGTCGCTCTGGCGGTCGGCGGAATTCCAATTCTCGTGACGCTTAGGCAAGAAACTCTGGGTGCGGGAGTTCGGTTCGGACTTGCTGGCCGGAATCTCGATTTTGGCTTCGGCTCTGATGGGCCAGTACCTCGTGGGGGCGATTATCGTTCTGATGCTTTCGGGCGGAGCGGCCTTGGAACAGTTCGCAACACGCAGGGCGTCTTCCGTTCTGGACGCGTTGGCCAAGCGCATGCCGCAAATTGCGCACCGCAAACGTGGAACATCGGTCGAGGACGTAAACCTGGATCAGGTTCACATAGGCGATGAACTCATCGTGTTACCCCACGAAATCTGTCCGGTTGATGGACTGGTGGTGGAGGGACATGGAGTGATGGATGAGTCCTATCTGACGGGCGAGCCGTTTGAGATCTCGAAGACTCCGGGCTCGAAGGTTCTCTCCGGAGCAATCAATGGCGATATGGCGTTGACCATCGAAGCCGAGAAGCTGGCGGTGGATTCGCGTTACGCCAAGATCATGCAGGTGATGGAGCAGACGCAGGAGAAGCGCCCGCAACTTCGTCGCATTGGAGACCGATTGGGAGCATGGTACACACCGCTGGCTGTGGGTCTGGCTGGACTGACGTGGCTGGTGACCGGGGACTCTATGCGTTTTCTGGCGGTGGTGGTCATCGCCACCCCATGTCCTCTCATTCTGGCGATTCCGGTTGCCGTCATTGGCGCGATCTCCCTCTCTGCCAAGCACAGCATCATCATCAAGAATCCCGCGGCCTTGGAGCAAATTACAACTTGCCGCACACTGATCTTCGACAAGACCGGGACGTTGACTTACGGCAAGCCCAAGATGACAGAGGTGTTGTGCGGCCCTGGTTTCACGCAAGATGAGGTCTTGCAGGCGGCTGCCAGTCTTGAGCAATTTTCCAAGCACCCGCTAGCCGGCGCGGTGGTGCAGGCAGCGCGCAACGCCAAGCTGGCTTTACTGGATGTCAGCCAGATGCAGGAGAAACCGGGAGAAGGTCTGCTCGGCATGGTTGCTGGCCGAAGAGTCCGTATCACCGGGCGCGGCAAAGTGGACTCCAAGCTGCTTCCATCGCTGCCTCCTCTCGCTTCAGGATTGGAGTGCGTCGTATTGTAGACGACCAATATGCCGGAGCATTTCGTTTCCACGATGCGCCTCGTCAGGACACGAAGCCGTTCGTCCACCATTTGAACCCCAGTCATCAGGTCAACCGAGTTCTACTGGTCTCCGGAGACCGAGAGTCGGAGGTGCGCTACCTGGCGCAGGAAGTCGGCATCACTGAAGTGTATGCTGGACAGACTCCGGAGCAGAAGGTCGCAATCGTGGAGGCAGAGACCAAGCGGGCGCGTACCCTGTTCATCGGAGACGGAATTAATGACGCTCCGGCACTTATGACGGCGACGGTAGGGGTTGCCTTCGGTCCTAACAGTGACATCACCTCCGAGGCGGCCGACGTTGTGATTCTTACCACCTCGCTAGGCAAGGTGGATGAGCTGATTCATGTCAGCCACCGGATGCGCTCAATTGCGTTGCAGAGCGCCGTGGGAGGAATGGTGGCCAGCGTTATCGGCATGATCGCAGCTGCGCTTGGGTACCTGCCTCCGCTTGAGGGAGCCATCCTGCAGGAGATCATCGACTTGGCGGCAGTAGTAAACGCCGTTAGAGTGGCGCTCCCCAACACTGACCTGGTCGACTTTTGAAAGCCGATTTCTTACGATCGAGCTTCGGAGGGCCCGAGCACAAGTACTGGGCTCGCAAATCGGGTTTGATAAGAAGGTCACGGCCGGCGGCGACGACACAGCAAAATGCGTTGTCAGACTTCACGCTGAATCTGGGCGCGATCCAGGCCTTTATATCGCAATTACAACCATCGCTCGCAGTGCTGGTCAGGTGGTGAAGGACGGCTACAATGGCTATGGCCCTTCGCTGCATCCTGGCGAGTCGCGAAGGAACGGCAACATTCGCAAAACATGCTTCCGGGTAAAACCGGTACGTTGGTAAGTTGGAATGGATACAGATCTAGAACGAGGTCCACGACCGATGTTGCAGACGTTGGCATCGTTCAAGCGTCAGCAGTCAAAGCTGGCCATCCTCAATCTGATTGTCCTCGCGACATTACTTCTGATTCATACATTCTTCGCCAATCACTTCGGACTGCCAACACCAACGCTGCTCATGATGTTAGCTGCAGCCTTTCTGTTGCGTGCAGTTGAGTTGATCTGGGTCCAGACACGGACATCGCCGCTGTCCCATTATGGTTTGCAGATCCTGACATCAGGCTCCGTTGTTCTCAATTTTGTGCTCGCGTTCACCGCTGCGCTACTGACCAATCGTCCAGATGCGCAGTACTTTGTCCTCTTGGTAATGCCAATCATCGAGGCCGCCTTCACATTCTCGCTGTTGAGCACATTGGGGATCACCACCATCGCTGGAATGCTGAACTTTCTGTGGATTGTGTTGTATGTATGGCGGCATGGCCAAATACAACCGAACGAATACTTCGACGCAGCCACCATATCGTTAATCTATGGAATTGTCGGCGTTCTGGTGTGGATGCTGGTGAATGATTTGCGGGCAAATCAGGTCGAGCTGACGCGAAACATGTCCGAACTTGAAGAAACGCGAGAGCGCCTGCTGATTGAAGAAAAACTGGCTGCGGTGGGACGGCTGTCGAGCGCAATCGCGCACGAGATCCGAAATCCAGTAGCGATGATCTCCAGCTCGCTGGCCACCGCCACACGTGGAGCAGTTGATCCCGAGCAGCGCGAAATGATGTTCGACATCGCAGCCAAGGAGGCCAACCGCCTGGAGCAACTGACGAATGACTTCCTGGCTTACGCTCGACCCCGTCCTCCGACGAAGTCAGTCAACAATGTTGCTGACCTGCTGGCATACGTTGCCGACCTGTCGCGCGCGCACGCGGATTCCAGGAGCGTCGGTTTGACAGTGAACGCACCTGACGAGTTGCTGTGCGATTGTGATCCCGCAGGACTTCAGCAACTATTGTTGAACTTGGTGATGAATGCTATTGACGCCTCCCCGCCGGCTGCGACAGTCACTCTGACTGGAAACGAAGGTGCGGATCGGGTCCTGATCGAGGTCGAGAACCGGGGAGGCGCTATTGCTCCCGATCAGCTGGGACGAATCTTCGAGCCATTCTTTACAACTAAGCCGCGGGGAACGGGTCTGGGATTGGCCATCGCTCGCACCATCGCTCGCAGCCAGGGAGGAGACCTCTCCCTGACAGAGAACGGTCCTGAGCGCGTCAGGTTTTCCGTCAGTCTGCCCGCGACGACTGGAGTGTCAGTCGAGATGGTAAAACGTTAAGTATGGCAAGAATACTGGTCGTAGACGACGAACCACACATGCGGAGGATTCTTGCGGCGAACCTGCAGCAGGACGGTCATGCTGTGTTCGAGGCTGGCGGGGTTGAAGATGCCAGAAAGAAGATTACCAGTAGTGAATATGACGCCGTAATAACCGATCAGAAGATGCCTGACGGAACCGGTCTGGATGTGCTGCGGCTGGCACAGCAGGATGACCCGACTGTTTCAGTTGTCTTCCTCACGGCGGTGGGAAGCATTGAGCTCGCGGTAGAGAGCATGCGCGGAGGAGCGTTCGACTTTCTCACGAAGCCTTTTCTGCCCGAGGTGTTACGGGCGACGGCGCACCGCGCGACGGACCACACCCAACTCTTGCGGGAGAACATCCGGCTCAGGAATGCATTTGATCGGCTGGAGGGATCGGCGGAGATTGTGGGGCGAAGCGCGGGAATCCAAAACGTTCGGGAACAAATTGCGCGTGTAGCCACGACCAACGCAACGGTGTTGATAACAGGTGAGACCGGCACGGGCAAGGAGCTGGTCGCCCGCGCGCTCCACAAGAGCAGCTCTCGGGCCACAAAACCATTTATCGCCGTCAACTGCGCGGCGCTCTCAGAATCGCTCCTGGAGAGTGAGCTTTTCGGACACGAGCGGGGAGCGTTTACGGGAGCCGATCGAGCCCGTGAAGGACTGTTCGAGGCGGCGCATCAGGGCACTCTGTTCCTCGATGAAATCGCCGAATTGTCCACAGCGGCGCAAGCCAAATTGCTTCGCGTGCTTACCGATGGTGAGGTTACCCGGGTCGGCTCGACACGGCCGAGAAGTGTAGATGTCCGCGTACTCGCCGCAACTCACCGCGATCTCGCAGCACGCGTGCGTGAGAACTTGTTTCGCGAGGACCTCTACTATCGGGTGGCCGTATTCCCTATCGCGATACCGCCTTTGTGTCAGCGACGCGAGGATATTCCGGAGTTGTCGGAGATATTGCTCCAGCGCGCGGCCGCTGAGTTGAAGCTTCCTCGCCGCAGATTGAGCGACGATGCTCTTCGGCTTTTAAAAAAATACGACTTCCCCGGCAATGTTCGTGAACTGAATAACGTCGTCGAACGGGCATGTATTCTAGCGGGCACTGACGAGATCGGACCCGAGGCCTTTGCCAACCTGGAGCGCACAAGGGACCGATCACGAGCTGCCGGTCTGGATGCTCAAGAAGCTTGGATCCAGTCTCTACCGGATAATGTGGACCTGCGTGCCGTGCTCAGTTCTCTTGAGAAGAAATTGATCGAGCGTGCTCTGGCCTCGGCGGATGGTGCCCAGGCCGAAGCTGCGCGCCGCCTCGGGCTATCGCGCAGCGACCTGTCATACAAGCTCGGAAAGTATGATTGGAAGGCCACTGCTGAATAACCACCCGTTGCCGCCGTGCCGGAAACCTCCATAGCCCCCTCCACTGGCGTTAGGCACTCACCCAGCACGTGGAATGTCCCCGACCTACGATCTAAATGTGGCGACCTGCAGGTGCTAACGTTGAAGCTTCACGGTCACGACCCCAGGTAGCCGCCCGCTTTTCTTCACGGAGAAATTTAAAGAGCGCCAGGGTAATCGCCAGAACAATCGGACCGATGAATACCCCAAGTCCGCCGAAAGCTTTCAACCCTCCTAGCAGTGCAAAGAAAACGTATAGTGTCGAGAGTCTTGCGCGGCTCCCGATCAGTTGTGGGCGCAATAAATTGTCTACCGGATGGACAATAGCTGTTCCCCAAGCAAGGAGAATAAGACCTTTGATCCAATGGCCGCTGAAGATCAGCATCGAGATCGCCGGTAGAATAACAATCGACGTTCCAATCACCGGCAACAGCGCACACAGTGCAGTCACGATCGCCCACAAGGCGGGTGAAGTGATGCCCAAGACCCAGAAGGCAATACCAGTGAGAGCACCTTGCAGTGCTGCCATGGTAAGCGTCCCATACACAGTCGCGTTGAGGGTATCTTTAGCGCAGGCAAAAAGCCTTCTTGTCTGATCCGAACGGAGTGGGAGCAGAACGGCGGTACGCCGCAACATCGCCTTACCATCGCGAAAGAAGAAAAACAAAATAAAGAATGCCGCTAAGGCGTCGGCGAGTAGAGCCGTAAGGCTTCCAACGATACCGGCCGTCATACTAAGAAGGGCCGCGACTCCTTTCTGAGCATGATTCACAGTCGCAGTTCGCAAATCAGGGGGAGAAATCGGCAGATAGCGACTCACCAGCTCAACTGCTTGATTAAGAAGATGAATGAGGTAAAGGCTAAGGCGTTCGCTTCCGTCTCCCGAACTATTGAGCGATTGGTAAACGTCGCGCAGTCCAGTTGCGAGCGCGTGCGTGAGGAACCCCGCCGACAAAACGATGAACAACACCACGAGACACGTGGACAGAAGTGCAGAAAGATTACGGTTTCGAAGCCGGCGAACAATACGCGAGTGCAGAGGATAAAAGAGAACAGCTAATAAGGCGGAAAAGATGATGGCTCTAAGGAATGGAGCAACGAGGACGTAGCAAAAATAGAGTGCTATTCCCGTCACGCCCAGCAAGAAGACAAAGGCCGCCCGATTCTTCGTGCTACTGAATTGTTCGGACATGCATCGCTTCCCTGGTACCTTGCAGATTTCAGCTCGCCGCTTTGGAACCTTTAACCATTCGGAGAATGTCGGTTAAGTGGGAGCGGTCAGCAGCCTTCGTGCCCGTCGACAAGCTGCCACTGATTCGGAACCACCTGTTCACACGTGAGCTGAAGCATGCCGAGGCGCCACATGTTTGCGTTCCTCATTTAAAGGAGTACATAATCCCTCCTGCAGACAGGTTGTTGGGAGATCTGCATCCACCCTGCCGGATCGATCTTCATTCATGATCGCCGCTCCGTTGGGAGTCGCCGGCTGCGGCGCCCAGTTTGTTCGCTTCCTGCTCTCCTGCTGGTACCGGGGAGGGCTTAACGGCGGCTCTCACCCCAAATTCATGCACTAGCCGTCCACCATTATGTGCGGTGTTCGTGAGAAGCAGTATGCCCCCTCCATAGAGGACCAAAAACGCAAGCGGGAGTGCCGTGGACACGAGCCTGTTAGGCGTCTTTTTCAGGATCACCGGAATCACGAGGATCGCCGCGAACACTATCGTCAGAACTGAGAAGGCGATGCGTGTCGCCTCGGCCAATTGCTCATGGTGTTCCAGAACCGCGTCGATCTGGGGGGTTCGTTCCGCAATTCGCCCTGCCGCCTCGCCGGTCGCGACCGCCAGGAACGTCCCCAGTGTGCCCGCGATCATCAGTGCCAGCGCAACATAGAGTATCGTTCGGCCCCTCTCTGTTGAACGCAGTGCCCCGACCACGATAAGGAACGGTACAACCAGCAGCAAAGCGATCGGGAAGTGAATCATGAGAGGGTGTAAAGCATCCCAACTCGGAATTGGTGGAAACTGAATCATGATTGGTCACCTCGTATGGCTGCGCCTTTTCACCAGTATTTGCTTTTGCCTTATCGCGGACCGCACCTGTGCCCTAGGTGACAGCTACGAACTTTTCCTTCGCGCTGAAGCAGGTGTGGCACTTGGCAAAGTCTAGATTTGTCGTAGTAAATCCACACACAGTGCACACATAATAGGAGGTCTTGCCTCGCATGTTGTTCAAGTTACTATAGGCCCCCTCGAACAGCTTGGCGTGTTCCGCTTCTGCTTCGCGCGCGTAATTAAACGTCCTAAAAGCGTCGTTATTTCCCACTGCGCGCGCCTGCTTATAGAAATCGGGATACATGATGTCGCGCTCGTAGCGTTCGCCCTGGATCGCAGCTTCCAGATTTTCCTTCGTGGACTTCACCTCTGGACTGTCAATCTTAGCCTGGGCAGAACCTCCAAGCTTCTGGATTTCCGCTAAGTGATTCGCGGCGTGGATTTCCTCGGCCCGGGCCGCGGCTCGGAAGAGGCTCGCAACGCCGGCGTAGCCTTCCTGATCGGCCTTGACGGCGAATGCAATATATTTTGCGTGCGCATTGCTCTCGCCGTTGAAGGCGGTCTGCAGATTCTCCACTGTGCGATCGCCGGTCGTGGAGCTCTGGGTCGCGTGCACTGCGATCGCAGCGGTGACCAGCAAGAGCGTTAAAGCAAGAATGTTAACTAAGGTCTTCATATGTATTCTCCGTTCGTGAACGTGAAAACAACTGTCTCGATCCAATCGTATTGAAAGCACTTTGCCTGCCAGACCGGCATCGCGTTGCAAATACTCCAAAGCGACGTACTTGGGGCGCCGGCTGAGGATGGGCAACTACAGGGATGTTCAAGTTTTTGAACAACTCGCCGAACCTGTCAAAAAACTCAAACGCAGAGATCAGAGCCTCCAGTTCCGCCAAGCGTCCATAAGTCGTTCTGATCAAGCGGGAAACGCTGTAGATCTCACCTTCAGCTTGGATGGCAATTAAAGCGAACAGAGTGGAAGGACATTTGCAGTTAACCTAGGCAGAAATTTCTAAGGAGGAACAAAATATGACTCGCAAACTACTAGCAGCAGTATTCGTGCTTCTGCTGTCTTGCGTAATCGCAGGATATGGGGACACTCCCTCATTGGCAGTTGGAACTCAGGTGATAATGCAGGAAATGCCATCCCCACCTCTCCCTAATCCACCGAAGAATCCGTTGCCCAATCCACCCAAGAACCCCCTGCCCGCGCCGTTAGTGGTGGAGTTGGCACTGCCGCCACCTCATCCGGGACCTCTTCCACCGAAATATCCGACACCCAATCCACCCAGGTACCCAATGCCAAATTCGCCATTTGTCGCAGTGATGGCAGACCGGCCAATTCCTCCACCAATTCCGCCACGTCCTATGCCACCCAATCCACCCAGAAATCCGTTGCCGAATCCGCCATTCGTCGCAGTGATGGCAGACCAGCCAATTCCTCCACCAATTCCGCCACGTCCTATGCCACCCAATCCACCCAGAAATCCGTTGCCGAATCCGCCATTCGTCGCAGTGATGGCAGACCAGCCAATTCCTCCACCAATTCCGCCACGTCCTGTGCCACCCAATCCACCCAAGAACCCGTTACCCACTCCGCTAGGGCAATGTTCTTGACCGCCCCCGAGACCTAGTCTCGTGGCTAAGAAGCTAGCGGATGAAACCAATTGGGGTGTCCGCCACTCCTACTACGGGCAGTCGCAGAGTTGCAGATGTCCGGAAAAGCAAAAGGAGACTGTGATGACCAAGGATGCTAAAAGAAAGCTGCCGCTGTCCGTCATGCCCGATTCCCACCTCGACGAGGAGACGACCCGGAAACGGGCGTACGAGCTCTACGTGGAGCGAGGAATGGAAGACGGACATGATCTTGAAGACTGGTTTCGCGCTGAGGAGGAGTTGCTGGGCGAGCAACGTACTATCGCGGCCTGAGTTCACCTCCCCTCATCACGAACGGCGAATGCCGTGACTTGTCCCGCGGCATTCGCCACCCAACCTTTGGACACCCGGCATGGCGAGCGAAGAAGTCTGGTGCGCTGCCGAGCGTCCGGCGCTGTCGGCCTACTTGGCGATTGCGATTGCCGGGTTTCTGAAATGCTCGACGCGGATACGGAGAATGAGAACGTGTTTCTTTATACAGCTACACGGAGGTGTCCTATGGTATCTCAAGCGAAAGTTTCCCGCATTAGCATTTACAAAATCCTACTTGCAACTGATTTGTCACCCGAAGCGCAAAACGCCTTGCAATGTGCCGTTTCTCTCGCCAGGCGCTATGGCGCCAAACTTTTCCTCACCCACGTTCTGGCTCCGGATCTGTCCGAGGCAAGCATGCACGCCACACGGTACGCTATTTCGTTGGCCCTTCAGTGCCTCGCAAGGCAATCCCTGCCTCCTCACCGGTGCAAGCAGGTCGTCCAAAGTACATTCCGTGTAGTCATTGGTTTCCTTCAGAATCCGATCCAAGGCTTCGGGATGAGCAAGAGCAAGGGCATCGGGGGAAATGACGTGCGCTGCATAAAGCTTTCCGCCGTATCGAGCGCGGACGACCGCGGCAGATCCGCACCGACAACGGCCCGGAGTTCGCCGGGCGTGCGCTGGACCAGTGGTGCTTCGCCGAAGGGGTGGAGCAGCACACTTCATCCAGCCGGGAAAACCGATGCAGAACGGCTATATCGAGAGCTTCAACGGCAAGTTCCGCGACGAGTGTCTGAACGAGAACTGGTTCGTCTCGCTCAGCGATGCGCGGCAGCTCATCGAGCAGTGGCGGCGGTACTACAACCAGGAGCGTCCGCACTCGGCGCTGGGCTACAGAACGCCGGAGGAGTTTGCAGCAGAAGTGAGAAGCTTCGGAATCACTGGAGTGGGGCAAGGGACCTCAAACGCCGGCCCCTTGCCCCACACCCCCATCCCCGCTACGCCACATCTGCGGGGCGAACAAAAACCGGAGAAAGTCTCATTATCCCTGGACTAAAAACGGGGGGCAGGTCAACAAGATTCGCACTGATCTGCTAGGTTGCTCGGCCTAAGTTCATCTGCGAGATGCATTTGCAAGAGTTTGCCCAAGACTGTGGGTCAGTTTGCAGTGTCGGTTAGCGCTGACCAGTGATATCGAATTTTGAGCGAATGGGCAAGTTTCGGTACACGTTTACCGTCCGTTCGCGTATCATTTGGTTGATTGCTGCGTCTAATCGTTGAACGATTTTGCATATTGCAATCCACACTGTTCGTTCGAGTTTGAGCCGCATCCCGCCTTTGACAAGACGCGAGTGCCATACCCGTGCTTCTGTCCCGATAAAGGAATCTGCGATCTATTCACAAAAGGTCGTGATCTGCGTCACATGTTTATCGGTGCAGCAGGACGATAATCGAGGCGATGAGAGCGCCGAAGAGCGCTTCCCCCGCGGCGGTGGATCTTTTTGTAAACTGTGCGTTTATGCAGTCAGTGATGCATAAACCGTGGCAGAGTTTGGCTTTAGGAGATATAGTTGTCCGCTAGGCAATCGGGGTCGAGTCGGGCGTGTGAGTTGGTTGGTTCCAAGAGACCCGGACCGTTTCAGCCAAACGACGTTAAGCCGAACAGCATCATAAACTGCGACGAATAGAACTCGACCGTCGCATTGGGAGCTTCACTTTGCTAAAAGACATCGTTGCTTCGACTGGCCTAGATCAAGAATCCTGCGCTGAGCTTCTCGGAGTCAATCCGCGCATTTTTAATGAGTGGTTGGTTGGACAAGCGCCGATCCCTTCGTTCATGTTGCCTGAATTGTCGACGGTTTTTGGGATCACCGAGTCGGAGCTTATTTCGCGTAAAACGACTCCTGCCGACGCACCGGCGATCTGGTACAAGCTGCGCGACGAAAGCCTTACTGACCGCGACAGGGAGTATGTGTTGCTCCTGAGGAAGTTGGGGTTTTTCTTAAATCAACTTCTATCCGTTACACAATCAGAGAACTTTCTGTGGCGGGCACTCTTCGACCAGATCCGAAGCCGTGTAGATAAGCAATCTTCGCCTTCCGAGCAAGGCAGGGTTGCGGCGCGCCAGTTCGCCGCAATGAGAGCTCTTAGTCACGGTGGGCTTGGCATCGGTAGACCGTTTCGCGACAATCTCAGACTCACGGGCCTGTTGGTGATAGAGACACCCATTCCGAAATCTAGAGTCGAGGGTTGCAGCTTTTACGTGGGTAGCAGCGGGACTGAAGTGCCGTGTCTGTTTGCGAATACGTATGGCTCGGATTGGTTCCGCCGAAATATTGTGATTGCTCACGAACTAGGTCATGCAATTTTCGACCTAGACTCCCAAACGGTGTCCGTCGACTATCGGGACGATCAAGAGTACCTCGAATTGCACGAGAGGCGAGCGCAGGCGTTCGCTCAAGAGCTGTTTGCGCCAGCACACCTCCTGCGCCATCTTCAGAATACAAAAGGTTTCAATTGGCACGATCTGCGTCCACGCGATTTGGCTGTGCTTGTCGCAAATGCGGATGTGTCTGCCGTCACTGTACTGACCTCGGCTCTTGAGTCGGGGATGATCAACGCGGAGGAGTTCGAAAAGTACAGATCGTATTCCATTTTGGATGAGTTGAAGCAGTTGACTCCGCGCGCTCTGTCAACCCGAGAGTTTCTGCAGCAGACCATAAGCGAGCAATCGATTTGGCCGGCCAACAAAAGAACGAGCAATCTGACTCCGCGGAGGCTGCGACTCCCCGTCAGTTACATCAATAAGGTTCTAACGGCAGCCAAGAACGAGGACATCAGTTTGGGAAAGGCTGCGGAGATGATGATGATGGATCGTCAAACTATGCTTGAACGCTTTTCAGGTGAGCTCGAGGCGTCGGCATAGTGAGCGCCGATGAGGCACCGCTGCCATCATCGAATCCACGCGCCCTCTTGTGTGATACTGACGCTGCTACTCAACTACTTCTAGCGGGTGATGTTTCCGCTCTTCGCCACCTGAAGCGAGTTTATGGCATCCAGCCTGCAATCGTTGAAGCGGTTGAATTCGAGTTGCGATCTCCGCAGAGTTTGAGCCTCAGGAAATTAGTCGCAAAGTATGAACCTGCCCTTGATAAAGCGATCAACAACGCCACTATTCAAATTCTAGACGAGCGCAGCTTGCCCGCATACGTCGGACACAGCGCGAATGCGGTTTGGACGGAAGTGGCGATTCGGGCAACCAAGTGGGCGAGGAGAGTGCAACGAGGCGAGGCGTACTCTCATTCAATGGCACTTTCACTCGGTATTCCCCTCGTGACGCATGACCTGTCCGCGATCAAAATTCTCGAAAAAGATGGAGAAGCGCTGACGACGCCCCTGCTGAGGGTCTTTGATCTTTACGCATTCGGATTTCAGTGCGGCTGCATGACCGAAGACCAGTGCGACAGCTGCCGTAAGAGTTTATTACAGCTGAACGAGTTTATTCCAAGGGCGTTTCAACACAGATCGTTCCGCGACGGCTTGGAGCAATTCTACATACGTTTACAATGCGCATCGAAAGCTGCTCTCGGCCATATAGATCCAATTGAGCCGCACGATCACAGGCTAGTTATCAGGCCGATGCAGTCGAATCCCGCGCAACAAGGAGCGTAACGCAATTCAGTGCGTGAGCTTTTGAGCCCCTTTAGAATGGTCGGTCGAAGGGTCGAAGTAGTATTGAAGTGAGCCCAACGATGTTTCTGCTTTATTGTTTTGTCGAGACGACGCCCACGCGGCCTGTAAAGGCGCTCAGAACACTGTCCAATTGTCCAATGCACACACCTGGTCGTCACCAGTAGGGAATGTGTCTCTGTTCGTCACGAAACCTCAAGGTAAGACAGGCACGGGAGACGCCGGACAAAGGGGCATCTCCCGTGTGTGGTGGAGAGAGCAGCCGTTTCAGGCTGCGTTGGGGTGGGAACCGTTGTTGACGATGCCTTCTAGGCCCTGAACGACCTGGACCAGCGTAGGCATGTCGGCGATTTCATTCAGTGGCGGGGCTTGCAGCTTTGCCAGCAAGGCACCTACCTGTTGCTCCGGAATGCGATCGAGGACGACCTCCATGCGCCGCAGGCCGCGGGTGGCCGACTCCAGCACGTCGAGAATCTTCTTCTTCTGCTGGATGTCGCGTACCAGGTGAGGCTTGTTGGCATGGCCGTATTCCCGTAGAACCCATCGGTACAGCTTGCCGCCGACAGATTCTTCCAAAGCGGAAATGCGTTTGTCCAGGTCGGTGCCATTGCCGTTGGATGGTAAGCGTCAGAGCAAGCACACAGGTGACCCGCCGAGTCCGCAGCCAACTTCAAACTGTGGTGGTGGCCTTGACGGAACCCAGGCCAGCTTACTGTGGCGAGACAGTTAGACCGCCAGACCGCCTTTCTTATTTCATCGGCGCCTTCGTTAAGGACTTGCCGTCTACCGCCCCGGAACCGGACACTTGCCATCCAGAGCAGCACTGGTAAACATTGCTACCTGCCCCTAAGTTGCTGTACAGGGTGATGGACGAGCCAAGGACGTCAAAGGCACCTTGCGGCTGGTTGCCTTGTCGAATCCAAGTCTGGCCGCCGTCAGTGGAAAAGTCAGCGTTACCGGTGGCACTGTTACTGAAGTTCCACTCCTCCGAGGTGGTAGAGGAGATGCTCGTGGGGCCAATGACTACCCAGTAATTTGTCCCCGCTACCAGGTTGAGGCCTGAAATACCAGTGATGGCCACCAAGCCGCAGCAGCCTCCGAAGTTCTGGCTGCTGGACAGGTTGGCAAACGAGGCCAGCACCGATCCCGGTTGGCCGCCATTGTCTGTAGCAATTTTGACATAGAACGAATTAGTGCCGCCGACATAGCCCACAGCGACATCAATCTCCGATACGCTGCCACTGGCTGTGACCTGGAATTCATTGGCAGCAGTCATACTGCTGGGGCTGCCCGGAAGGTTTCTGGGACTGCCGAGACCGGTGCACTGGTCCCAACCGAACTTGGCCCCGCCGCCATTGCCGCCATTGCTGCCCTGAGTAATGTCGTAGAGGTACTTGTGGTACTGGCCAGGATTCCGGTACCAGCTATAGGCCGTGTTGAGTTCGGCCTGGGTCAAGTTGGCAAAAGTGCCAGTGCTGTTGACGATGCCAGCGAGAACCGGCGAGGAGACGCTCGTACCGCCCGCTTGACACCAGCCACCGCAGTACGTCGTGTTATAAACGGCGACTCCGGTGGTAGGGTCAGCGTCAGCCGCCAGATCCGGCGTGCCACGGTGGGGTCCGAGGATGTTCCCCAGGATGAGTTGGTATTGGGGAAGAGCTTCGTATTGGCTGATGCCGCCGCCACTGCCCGACCAGCAAGTCTCCTGGCCGTCGAAATTGCCATTGCTGTCACGCACGATGTGCGTGCCGCCCGCAGAAACAACGTTAGGCGATATGCTGGGATACTCCGGTCCCCAGCCGGCATCGCCCGCCGAGGCAAAGTAGACGACACTGGGAGTGGTGAAGTACTGGTCCAACCCCAGTTCCTCAGAAAATTCCCCGCCATCGTAGGTCCAGCTATTGGAGACTTCACCGCCGCCCGCGGCCGCGACGGCAGCCGCCGCATCGGTTTCGGCCCCATCGTCGATCGGGTCGCTGCAAAATTCCGCCACAATGATCTGCGCGTTGGGCGCCATGGCATGCGCGTACTGGACGTCCAAAGCCGCCTCCAAGTCCCAGCCGGTCCCGTCGTTGCTGGGACACGAATTGCAGGAGCAGAACGCGCTGATGGTTTGGGTGGGTAAGCCATACTGGGCGGAAAAAGAATGTTGAAGTCGGCTTGCATAGTCGAATTGTGGCCATATTCAACCACCGCGATAGCCTTCGTCCCGCCGGTCGCAACGAGACTCCCATTTCTCGGGCAGCCCATGGTTGGCGTTGTTACGCCGTAGATGCAGGCGATGGAGGAAGGCGTCTCAGCACTCGAGGGGGGGCTGCTAGGCTGGCTGCCTCCTTCGGGAATGAAAATGAACAGAGGAGTGTGCAAACTCCTTGGACCTCGCACCAAGCTGCTGGGTGGTGCGACTATCGTCCCTGTGGACGTTGAGGCTAGGATTTGGCCGAAGCTGCTGACGCACATGATCGCGAGCAGCAACGCCGTAACCACTACGAACAAACTCCTCCGCATCTCGTCTCTCCTTTCTTGCGAATCCGCGTCGCTCACGGCACCGCCTGGGAGCAGGATAGCTTCACAGTCACAAGCAACTGTTGCACGGGATCGAGCGCAGTTTTTTACCTTGAGACGCCATCTCGCGAGTTCTTGCTGCGCGATGTTTAAGTGGCCCCCCACTGACGAAGTACGCCAAAGCTCAATCCGACAGTCTAATTATCAGGTACGCTTGCTGCTCTTTGCCGCCTTTTCGGCAAACTGATTGTTTAACCTGACCAATGTTATACGTGGCCGATCCCGCCAGTTGAACTGCACCGCTGGCAGTATCCTGGACGCCCTGGGTTGGCGTGCCCATCGCCCCCCCACCTCCCGAAGCTGTATATGTAACAGATCCTTTGACTTGACCAATGTTGTAGGTGGCTGATCCCGCCTGTTGAACCGCACCGCTCTTAGTGTCCTCGACACCCTGGGTTGGCGTGCCCATCGTCCCCCCGCGTCCCGAAGCTGTATATGTAACAGATCCTTTGACTTGACCAATGTTGTAGGTGGCTGATCCCGCCTGTTGAACCGCACCGCTCTTAGTGTCCTCGACACCCTGGGTTGGCGTGCCCATCGTCCCCCCGCCCACCGACTGACTCGAGTATAGACATTGGTCATGATGGCCTTCAAGTAAGTGGAGGGCTTGGCGTCACTGTGCTGCCCTATGTACTGGTTCTTCAAAATCTGATAGCTGGCAGCGTCTAGCCCGCAGGAAAAGCTGAATTCCGACGATGAGGATTTCCCCCCGGACAAGCCCTTTCCCCCACGTTTAGGGGGATTCGAGGCTCCAAAGGAAAACGAATCCAACTCGGCTTCGCTTTCTCCATTAATGCCGTCTATTAGAATGTAATTATCGGAGGCGTTACCCGATGCATCTGTAAAGTTCGTCGGATTGTCGCCTACGTACGCATACAGGTTTACATTCCCACCCGCATAGTCAAGGGAATCCCGGCTCATGAACCGGCCAAAGAAAGTGGAGTTGTAGCGGTTCTTGTAGTACAAGAAACCAGTTTCAGGATCGTAGCGCTGCTCGGTAAACAGAAATGGATTGCCGACAGAGCTTTTGGCGCCGGGCAGAAAGACATCGTCGTTACCAAAGTCCAGGATCCCATCCTGACCGGGGAGGACCAAAGTCTGATAACCGTAGGGGTCATACTGGTACCCTTCGACCGCCTTGCCGTTCGAGTCGGTGAGCGCGAATGCTGACCAAAGCGCGTTCTGGTGATAGTAGTAAGTAGCCCCGCCACGGTCCATGGTGAGCACTTCGTCCAGGTAATTCCCAAAGACATAAGTCGCCTGGGTCACGCCCGGCGACGACTGCTCCTCGATGGTCCGCCAGCCGTCATAGTAGTAAGAGGTTTGGACGCCGAAGTTGTCGATCTTAACAACTCTGCGGCCGAAGGCGTCGTAGAAGTATTGCCCCAGGAAGTTTCCGACCTGTGGCGCCGCCTGGTATAGCCGATTCTCTTCGTCGTAAGAGTACCCAATTCCTGCGTATGACGCGGTATTGCCGTTGTAGTCGCTTACCACCGGGCTTCTATTGATCGAAGTGATCTCGTTGGATGGGCTGTGGCTGCGGTTTTGGATCGATCCGTCGAGGTGAAATGTGTTCTTGCTAGTCCAGTTGCCCAGCTTGTCCAGTGTGTAGGCCGTTTGGGAGACGGCGGGCAACTTTATGTTCAGAGGACTGGCAGGACAGTTAGGGGGCGGCGAGCCGTCCAGCGTGCCCGCCTTGTAATTAACCAGCCGATAAACAGGGTCGTAAGTGTACGCCTCGGAATCGTCTGCCTCATGCAGTTTCTGCTCGTAAAATTTGTTGCCTTCGTTGTCGTACCCGTAAGTAAAGCCGACAATGAGGTTGGCGCCAAGGTTGTTCGTCAGTGAGCACACCCAGTTGTTGGGATTGTAGGTGTAGGTTGTCACAACGCCGTTGCGGTAACCGCGGGTCAAAACGTTGCTGGCGAAGTCATAGGCGTAGTTCGCAATTGGAGTGGAACCGCCATCGTTGACAGTTAGAATCTGCGGTCGAAAGTCCCATTGTTCGGTAATGTTCCGCCCGCCGGGGTAGGTTACTGTCCGTGTGCGTCCGGGAATGTTGTACACATAGGAGATGCTTTGGCCGTTCTGAACGCTCTGTAATAAACGGTCAGCGCCATCATAGGCAAAAGTCTCATTCCAGTTTAAGCAAGCAGGCAGGCAGGTCGAGCGTAAACCAGTTAGTACGCGACCAGACAGATCGTAGGTGAAGGCGTCGATACTTCCACTGGGGGAATAAGTTCGACTCAGTAGGAAGTACAGGTCGCTATAGGTGTACGTCGTGACCTGCGATTTCTGGTCGGTCCGGGTTATGACGTTACCGACCTGGTCGTAGGTCCACGTGATGGCGTTGTTGGAAAGGTCGGGATAGGTCTCAGAGATCTTGCGATTCACCTTGTCATAGGCAAATGTTGTCGTGTGGCCGTTGGCGTCGGTGATCGCCGTCCGATTGCCCACTGGGTCGTATTGGAAGGTGGTTGTCGCCGGCAGCGCGTTGGTTGTGGTGAGAAGCCGGTTGATGGCATCATAGGTGTAAGTGGTTGGATTCCCCTCACGGTCTATCATCTTCACCAGGTTGCCTACGGGGTCGAAGAAATACTGGGTAACATCGCCGAGAGGATCAGTCGCCCTGACCCGGCGGTTTAAGGCATCGTAGGCGTAGGACGTTGGATTGCCATCCCCGTCTGCGCTGGACACCACATTGCCCACAGGATCGTAGGACCAGCTACCGACCGGCCCATCGCTGTCCGTCTGCTGGATCCTGCGATTGAGCGGATCGTAGGTGTAGGTGGTTACATTTTGCTCCGGTGAAGTAATGGCTTTAGTGTTTCCGAAGGAATCGTAGCTATAGACAATCGTATCACCGGCGGCGTTGATCGTCTTAATTAGACGGTTCACCGCATCATAGCCGTAGGTGGTCGTATTCCCGTCCGATTCTTGCCACGTCAGGCGGTTCGAATTAGGATCGTAGATGTAAATGCTAACCGCGTCATTGGGATCAATCTCGTACTTCGTGTTCCCCTGTTTGTGGTTCTCGACGATCAGGCGGTCCAGGCCATCGTAAGCGTAATAGATCACTTTTCCATTGCCATCAATCTGCTCGGTGATCAAGCCGGAGCCGAGAGTCGGTCCGCTACAAGGCCCCGGTGGTACTGGACAGCCCGAAAGGCCGGTGAGGTCGTATCCCCACATCGTGACTTCATTTAGGGCGTCGGTCTTTTGGACCCTGCGATTCAAGGCGTCGTACTTATAAGTAGTCGTGTGGTCATTGGCGTCGGTTTCCGATATCAGGTTCCCAACCGGGTCATAAGCGTATAGCGTCGTATCCCCTAGGGCGTCAGTGACCTTGTTCAGCCGATTTTGCGAGTCATAAGCATATATCGTTGTATGCCCATTCTGGTCGGTCATGGACAGCTTATTGTTATTACCGTCGTAGGTATAAGTGATTAGCCCCCCTAAAGCATCGGTTACCGTCGTCAGCCGCATGCGCTGGTCGTATTTATAGAAGGTTGGGTTTCCGTTTTCATCAATGAACTTTGTCCTGTCGCCTTCGCCGTCATAGAAATACTGTTTCACACCGCCAAGAGCGTTGGTTTCCAGAACGAGGCGGTAGAGGGCATCATATTGATATTTCGTGGTGTTACCGTCGGCGTCGGTAATCGACGTTGCATCGCCCATGATGTCGTGGGTATATTTTGTGACGTCGTCGAGCGCGTCGGTGGCCGTGTTTCGACTGCCATAACCGTCGTAGGTGTAGGTCGTGGTGTTGCCATCCTTATCCGTATCGGTCAGGACATTCCCGTGGGAATCGTAGGTCCACTTCCGGGTCCCGCCCAGGGGATCGGTTTCGCTCAGCCGGTTTCCGTGCCCGTCAATTGTGTAGGTCGTGATTCGACCCTGAGGGTCGGTCATCCTGAGCATCTGATTGAACTGTGAATCGTAGGTGTAGGTCGTGACATGGCCGAGCGCATCGCTGCGGGTGAGCGTATTGCCTTCGGCATCGTAGGTGTAGGTCGTCGTGTTGCCGTCCGCATCTTTGACCGAGGCGACCTTGAGCGTGGTCGGGTCGTAGGTGTAAGTTGTGGTGGCGCCATCGGGCGCTGTCACCTTCAGCGGGTGCGCATTGCTATCGTAACTGTAGGTCCAGACGTTGCCGCGACCGTCGGTGGCGGACGTGGTGGACGGGATGTAACCCCGCATGAAGTCCTTAAGCAGTTGAACGGGATCGATTGCCCAGTTCGTGGGATTGGTAAGCGTGTAAATCGTTCCCCCGTTGCCGTCGAGCTCTGAAGACGGCAGATTATGGTTGTAAAGAATGGTGAACACCCGCCCATCGCGGTCGGTCTTGGAGGTTATTTGGTTAAGAGCGTTGTAGGTATAGGTGGTCGTCTTACCGGCAGGGTCGGTAATACCTATCAGCAGGTTGCCAGCGCCGTTGTAGCTGAACGTCGTGGCCTCTCCCATCGGGTCAATCACGCTGGTGAGATGATGATTCCCGTTGTAACCGAGTTGGATGCTCCGGCCGTAGGTGTCCGTGATGAGCGTGAGGTTGCCGCTGGAGTACGTCAGCGTCGTGACATTGTTGTTGCGGTCAGTGATGCTGGTGAGCCGCAACACCGGGCCATCCACCTGGAACGGCGTACCGGGAATGGATTCGTAATGATAGTCGGTCTGGTACTTCGTAGTTAGGTCGAATGAGCCGTCGTTGTTCTTGACCAGAGTCTCGAAATATCCCGTTGATGTCTTATAGCTGCCGTCGTTCTGCAGGGCAAAGTGGGTGACACGTCCGTCGGGGCCCATACGGAACACATCGCCATGCCAACTGAACAGCAAATCGTTATACATATGAGTCCAGCCATACCCCAACCCTATGTCGGTCTGGGAGCCAGGGCCCATAAACATGGTGCGGGAGCCGTCCGCAGCGTAAGAGTTGTAAATAGGGGAGAAGCCCAGCGTCGCTCCGAAGGAGCTTAGAACTTGCGCGACCGACATTTCGTTCGCCACGTTGCCTTCCGTGAGGCTAATAGTGAACGAATAGGCAGGCAGGTGCTGGGGAGGGCATACTGAAGGGCCGCTGGAGGGGCAGTCCTGATTGTATGCGGGATCACCCGGAGGAGGTATTACCGCGTGACCAATTTGCGGGCTAAGTACGAGGCTGACAAAAGCGATGAACAGCGATACGGGCAGCACAAGACGAAGGAAGCGCGGCATGGGAGGGTCCTCCCTTTCTGAGATCTGTCGCCTGGATTTCCGTTTTTGATGCAAACAATCTTGGCACTATACACTCATCGGAGAACTTCAGCGCATATTTATTTTTTTGGTAAGGCCCCTGGCTCGGGACAGAGTTCCGACTGTGCCAATGCGAGTCCCCGACTCCTGGCAGCCGCGGCCTCCCGATCCGGTATTGTTCGGTTTTGTCACGGTCGAGGGTGACCCGAGAGCTTTGGAAACCAAGTTTCAAGAATTCACAGAGATCGAAACGTTTATCGTGGGGACCGTAACGCGAAGCATTTCTTCTGATGGGATCACTATTTGACTTGTGAGCTCTTCCTGCATGTGTTGGCGTAGCCTGGTCATGGACACCTCCTTCACGTACCCATGCACTCTACCCAATAAACACAATGCACGCCGACCCGCTCTAGCCGCGTAGTGCAATCGGGTTCATGCTGACAAACCCGACACTTGAGTCTATGAATGCTGCGCGACCCACGCAGCGGGAGTAAGGTCTGGGAGGCGCTGGATCGGGAGATCGGCAAGCCCGGGGAGAACCGCAGCCAAATAGTCGCGCACTGGGAGTTTCAGCCTGCGGCAGCTTTCCACGACCGAGAGAATCGCCGCAATCTTGGGTCCCGCCTGTGGGCTGCCGATGTGTATCCAGTTCTTCCGGCCCAGTGCCACGGGACGCATTGAGTTTTCCGCAAGGTTATTGCTCAGCTCAAGTTCCGGATATTCCAGGAATCGTGTAAGTTTCCTCCACAGCGTGAGCGCGTATTGGCAGGCCTTGCTGAGTGCACTGGAGGGCAATGCCAAGGCCTGTGCTGCCTCGATCTTGCTACGGATATCATCCAGCAGAGGCTTGGCTCTTTCCTGACGCAGAGCATGACGCCCAGTGAGACCAATTACTCTGCGGCGAGCTTCCGCGTCGACGGCAAACAGCTCGTCCATCCGGGCCACAATCGGCGTTGCCACCGGGTCTCGTGGATTTAGCTGCACCGCCTCGAAAAACTGTCTTCTGGCATGAGCCCAGCAAGCGGCATGTACCATTCTCGTCCCGCCGATCTGATCGTAGGCCGCATAGCCGTCAGTTTGGAGAATACCTTCGAACTGTCCCAGGAACCGCTTCGGTCCATCGCGCCCACGGCCTAGACGGAAGTCGAACACCACGCTTCCTCCGGGTCGGCCGTACTGCCATAAATACGCTTGGTGGTTCTTTCCCCGGCCCTCGTGCATCTGCACATCGACCGGGGTTTCATCCGCCTGAATGTAAGTTCCGCTGATCAACTCTCGCCTCATCGCGGCGACCATAGGGATCAGCAACTCGCCGACTTTCAGGACCCAACCGTCCAGCGTCGCTCGGCTGATTTCCAAGCCGATGTCTCTTTCCAGAATCATGCTCTGCCGATGCAGGGGCGTGTGATTGCAATATTTGCTGATGACCGTGTCGATAACGATGCGGTCACTCGCCAGGCACTTCTCGATGATCCGTGGCGGCAGTGGTGCTGAGACCACTCCCAGTTCCTCACACGACCGGCAAGCCCGTTTCTCTCGTTTCGTGACCAGCACGAAGTACTTCGCCGGCTCCACATCCAGCTGGGAACTCTCCTCGTAGCCGATCACCACCGTTTCTTTGCCGCAGCGCTTGCACACGCGCTGATCCGGTGTGCAAGGCAGGATCCGCTCTACGCGAGGAAGATTCGGAGGCAATTCCTGGCGGCCCGGATGCTTGCAGGATCTGTTCGTCGAGCGCCGCACCGGCGCGCACTCACTCTCCGCCTGCACCACACTTCACTGACGACGGGCTCAAGGTCGAACAACTCCATTTGCGCGTGGGAAAGTTTTTCGCCGCCCGCTCCATACTTCTCGATCCGCATCAGC
This sequence comes from uncultured Acidobacteriaceae bacterium, assembly GCA_963791975.1. Lineage (GTDB taxonomy): Bacteria > Acidobacteriota > Terriglobia > Terriglobales > Acidobacteriaceae > Bog-257. The sequence continues at coordinate 2,040,604 of CAWBUJ010000003.1, forward strand.
CGCAGCTGCTCTTCCAGCACACGAATCTTCAGCTCCGCGTACTGCAGCCGGCTCTTCAGTTGTGCGATGAGTTCCAGATCGGCTGGCGCTGAAGGAATGGGAGCTTCACTCACAATGGGCTACTGATTTAACAGAGTCGGCCCGCGACGTGCAAGCAGTCTATGCGGCGGCATGTCCTTCTGGCGGAGCCTTCCGGTACCACCGCTTGTGCTTGGTTTTGGCCAGATCGATCCCACCTAATAATAAGGAGAGCTCTTCGTGACTCAGGACGACCTTGCCGTGCGCATCGCCCGATTGCGGCCAGGTGAAACGCCCTTTCTCTAACCGCTTGGCACAGACCCAGAGTCCGCTACCGTCCCAGACCAGGACCTTCAACCGATTGCGCTGGGCATTGCAGAACAAGAACAGGTGCCCGCTCAGAGGCTCACACGACAATCGATCCCGGACCAGACCGTACAGTCCCTCGAACCCCTTGCGCATGTCGGTGACTCCGGCGGCCAGATAGATCCGGGTGGCTGGACCCAATCCAAACACGGTTTACACTCGCTCCAGCGCACTTACCAGGCGCTCGAAGGTGTTCGTATCAAAATCGGGATGTACCTCGATCCGGCGCCCGCCCGGCAGCACCACGGCCAGCCCACAACTCGGTTCGTGCTGCGTCGGCGATTTCCTGGCGGCCAACTCTACCGGCACCAACCGGCCGGCCGAAGAAGCTCTTCTACTCTTTCTCTTCCAGCGTTGCTTCTTCAGATGGCGATTCAGCGTGCCGAAGCTTAAACCCCGACTCCGACAAAACTCGGTGCGTCGCATGCCGCTGCTCACGAACTCCGCCACTAACTGCTGAATTTCCGCGTGGGTGCGTCGGCTTGGCGTGCTGAAACTTTCTGTTTTTCGTTCATCCAGCCACTTCAACACAGACATTTCTCCGTCGAACAGGTGTGTTGGTCAGACGCTTACGTTGGATGCGCTGCCGTTCGAGCGGCCGTCGGTTCCACCGGCCGCGTGCGACGTTGTGGCGCTTCCGTTCGCGCCGCTGGCCTTTCCGGAAGGACGTGCTCCCTTGCACCAGTTTTCGGGTATCAGCCAGCTTGGAACTACTGGAGCCTTCTTCGGGCGTCCCTTGTCGTCCAAGTCCACCCATGGCGCTTCGAAGTCATAGAAGCAGCGCCCCAGGCCAAAACAGGAGCAAGCCCGTTTGAACGCCTGTGCTTCTGCCGAGGTCATTGCGTTCTCTTCGTCGGCCCACTCTTCGCCGGTTCCCGAGTGGGTTCCAAGGCCTTCGATGGTCACCTTGCAGATCACCAGAATCTTGCCGGTGACGATCTCGCTGTTGCGCTTGTGGCGGGTGATGTTGTTCATGGTGGTCGTCTCGTAGCTACGGGTCCAGCCCTGGGGTGTTACCAGTCCGTTGAGACGATCGGTGTAGGCGCGCGGATCGGCGTAGGGCACGACCTGCCCGCGGGTGCGGTTGTTGGCGGTATTGGTCACGCGCCACAGGACCTGGTCGACTGGAAATGGCACTTCCAGTTCGACCAGGAGTTCTTCATTGCTGAATTTCTTCATCGAAAGAGGTTTCCTTCGCTTGGTTAGGCAAGCTGTCGGGGGTTCAGAGCGGGAAAGAAGACCCGCTCAGAACGGAGTGTCGGAATCTCCGATCATGGCGGGGTCTTCCTGGCTGTGGGACTGCTCCTTGGCGAACTCGCCACTCTGGCCGTTGCCATGGCCGTTGCGGTTGGAGTCGCCCAGGAACTCGATCTTGTCGACATAGAGGAAGCACCTGTACTTCTTCTCGCCGGACTTCTTGTCGTCCCACGACTCGATCCGCTGCCGGCCTTCCAGGAAGACGCGGCTTCCTTTCTTCAGGAATTCGGCAGCGACTTCAGCTCGCCGGCCGAAGCTCTTAGCGTTGAACCATTCGGTGTGTTCCTGAAGCTCGCCGCCGCCGTTCTTCCAGCGCTCCGTGCTGGCTACCGAAAAGGTGGTGATGGCGGTGCCTCCAGGGGTGTACTTCATTTCTGGGTCTTTTCCCAGGTGTCCTATCAGCAGAAACTTCTGCATGGGGTTGTTGTTCTCCTTTGTTGTGTAATGGAGAGAGGGGGACGTCGAAGTGTCTCCTCTCGTGTGTGAATTTGTGGAAATCAGACGAGTCCCGCCCGTACGAGCTCTCCGCGGAGAGCCGCACGGAACCGCTCATCTGCCGAAGGACTCGGCTTGCACTCAATGGATCTTGTTCCCGGCGAATGGGCGGCAACAGCAACTGAATTGCGCAAGGCGGTGAAGTGATAAACAGCTTCGTGCGCCTCAGCGTGGCGACGATGCAGGGAACGGATGCGGGCAGCGGACTTGGTTGCCATGGGAAAGCTCCTTGGTTGTTGTGGGTTTGTTCTGGGAATTGACTTGCTGACACGCAGACATCGGTCTTGTGTCAACGCCGTATGCTTGGGAGGGTGGAGAGAGGTACTGCAATGAATGGCACGCGTGACGTCGAGCTCAACGCGATCGCAGTGCTGAAACGGCGGGAGATCGAAGCGCGGATATTGGCGCCGGTGGTCGAGGCTTTAAACCGCGAATTTGGCCGGGAGAGGACCCTGCAAATTGTACGAGAGACAATCGAGCGATCTCAAACGCCGCCCCTGGGGAAAATACTTGTTTTTGGAGGTAAGGGAGCGCAAAATTACCAACGCTGGGGCAAATTGAAACACCACCCTTTATCTGCGCCGCGAGGTGCTTGATCGCCTAGAATCTGTATTCGTGGATTGCGGACTAGTGACCGCGCAAAACGGGTGGTTCGTGAAGTGGCTTGAGCTCAATGAGTACTGTTAGTACAGATCTAAAACCAGACTCTCGGCAGAATTCGGTTGGCGAATCCGGGTCACTATTCTGGCTGAATGTTTTTCTCCTAGGTGCCGAAGGCATAGCAATCTCACTCTGGTTGCTCTACTACACTTCCATATTCCCAGAGGTTGCTGGCCTTTTGTCGCTCGGAGGAGCCCTTGCGTGGATCGGCTTCGTGTGCAAGATCCTGAGCGACAACCGCACGAATGAGCTGCGGAGATGGACGGAAATCAGAATTCTTGGTAGCGCTGGCACTCTAGTGTGTCTTTCCGCTTTGGGGTTGTTGATGGCAGTAGTCGGCAATTTCCGTGGAGGTGTGCAACTGGAGGCTTTCCAGGAATCGTCGGAGAGCACTGTTCACATTTCCGTGATTGGTAAGCAACCTTCTGATCCCTTACATCTTCCGCCTGTCGGCCAGTTGCGCTGGACGGTATGGACCACTTGGTGGTCTCCGACAAGAGTTACCATAAAAGTCAGCGGTTATCCTAACAGTGTGGTGCAGATTCGGCCCTGGCAGCGTGTCGCAGTGTATGTGCCAACCTCCTTACTTCGCCCGATCGTTCTCTTGCGCCCCACAGTACCATTGATCGATGTCGTCCGCGACACCTCAATGACGCTGGAGTTGGTCATCACTGAGGCTCACCAGTTGGTCCTGAAGGCGAAGGTGCCTTTCGACGGGCACGCAATCTGGATTGGAGGGGATGATGACATTTGGGTACCTGCCGAAATCGAACGGGCATGGCGTGACAAATTGACAGCCTCAAACAGAATCAGTCACATTAGTTTTTGGCTGCCGCCTGTGGCGCCTCCAGAATTCAGCTTGCCGTTACGAGCAGGTCAACAAGTCAAGTTGGTCTTGCGTGACAGTCGCAATGAGATCTATGCAACGAAGAGTTTTAACGTGACTCGGCTCAGAGGGAATCGCGAATTTGTCCAGGAGGTTGAGTTAGATGTTCCGACGCCGACGCCATGACGTCAATATAGCTCAGCTCGCAGCATTCTTTGCGTTTGCCTGCTTAATGACTTCTGTTGCTTTCGGGCAGGAAGCCCGGCCGATCAATCTCGGTTTCAAGTTTCCGGATCGTATAATTGACAACCGCTTCGAACAGACCCGAAAGGCTGAGGTCGAAAAAGAACTGGCCGCGCGCTTAGCTTCAATTTGCCAGAAGGAGATCCCGTATTGGACATTTCGGTCGACTGGTGACGGCCTTCCCCGCTTGGAAGTCCGACTCTTGCTGAAGAACAGCACTTGGTTGCTGGCTATTGGCTTGATCCATCTACCTGGTCGGCTCGATCTCAAGGACACCTGGTCTAGTGTTTTATTTGAACCCGGCTATTTGGCAACACAGGTGCTTCCCAAGGACAAGGGATGGATTTCAGCAATCGCTACTTCATTCGAAGGGTGGCTCCAAGGAGAAAGCAAGTATCAGCTGGTGAAAGCTCTAGAGGAATTCGCTCCACTAGGTACTCAAATGGCCACCGTCTCTCAGGGAGGTACGGCTGTGCTTCCCTTGCGGTATAAGAAATATAGTGTTTTGTCAATGAGCACCTTTCGCATCATATGTGAATGGAGGGGACATGGAATTGTGACGCTATATTCGACAGGCCTAGGTGATCCGTACGACTTCACTCCAGACGCTCCACAATTCAAAGGTATTTGGATTAGGCATAACAAATGGATGCTTGGTGGCGATACGGAAGACATAGCGAAGCATATCACTGACCTTCCCGGACTCCAACCCCGATGGTTTTATCTCGAGCAGCTCAGATCGGCTTCGCCTCTGTCCGCGGTACCCGAGTGAGCATATTTCGATGACGTTAGACAAATTCGTCCTGACCGCCGCGCTTATCTTTAACGGTAACTGCTTGCTTGCCCATCGACCTGCGATTATGCCTTCGGCGGACTGGTTATTGCTTGTTGCTTCCACGGGAGAGAACTTGAGCGCTCCTGCGGGTAATGGAGAGCCTCCAGGTGATAGTCAGGTAACTGCTACACACTTTGAGCTCGAAATTCGAAACGCCCGTATCCTGCGCGCCAAAGCAAAGCAGAGAGGCGACCGCGCTGGACAGGCCGAAGGCGCACTCCAGGAGGCTCGCGCTATTGAGTTGTGGATTGCCGCCGATCCAGCGCAGAAGACGCGTCTACCCGAAGCCGTCAATGCCTACCAGTCCGCTTTTGCATTCGGAACAGGAAAGCAAAGGGCGATTGCAGCTAACAATCTGAGCGTCCTCTTGCTTCGCCGAGGCGATCTCTCCGGAGCGCTGGAAGCATTCCGCAAAATTGATCTTCGATTCGTGAAGGCAGAGGATGTATATCTGCATCAATACAACTACGCCCGCATTCTGCAGCTTAATCAGCACACGGAGGAAGCGTATACACATTACGTCGACGCGGTAAAGCTCCGACCGGATTTTGTTCCTGCGGTCGACGGCGCGTTCCTAATCTTGCGCCGCCAAAAGCCGTTTCCAGTCAGCGATGCCGCAAAACTCTCGGAAATTCTGGTTCGCGGCGGTCGCCCAGACCTTGTGCGTAGTCGATTGGAGGCATCCGCAGCTCTTTGGAGCGCGGAGCCTAACGCTGGTGAGTTACTTGCTGAACTCGTGCGCTCCTATTCAGCTTTAGCAATCAGCCCGTTGACTTTTGGGGATGACGACCTGCCTTTGTTGATGGAGGCACTAGGGGCCTCGCCACTTCGGTTCGGAATTGAAGAACTTAGGTCTGCATATTCCGGAACGGTGCCATCGCAGGGTTTTACCTACTGGAAGAGCACAAACGACAGCGGAATATTTGCTGAGTTGCTAAAGACCATCGGCGACTTCTACAGCGCACGAGACGACTACCCGGTTGCTGTTACCTTGTACTCAGAAGCTTGGGATATGGGGAACTCCCCTGACCCTGCTCTTTACATGGCTGCGCTCATTCGTGGACATCCTGAACTGGACCCGAACTGGCGGTTATTCCAGAAATTGGTCGAAAGTGTCGATGCAAAAAGCAACACGGATTTGCGTGAAGACCAGCAAAAGATGTTGCGCTTGCGTGCTGTGATGGCGACGATTTTCTTTGATGACCACCGACAATTTGAGAATGGCCGGCAACCGCATTCTATGGGAGACCCGTGGGGTGCAATTTCTGAGTGGGAACGTGCGCGGAAAATTGCCGACAAAGATCAGACGCTACCACCGGTGCCGAATTTGTATTTGCACCTGGGTAATTGCTACGGTCAGGTGGGTCGTGTCCGGGACATGCAGGACAACTATCTATCCGCAGCGGAAGGCTTCGCCAAAGTATCGGATCTCGGGGAAGCTCGATATGTGCTCCGGAAGTTGCATCAGGGAGATCTCAGCTACCTGAATCAAGAGCAGCAAGCTAAACTAAGAGCTATTGAGAGAAAGGTCAACTTCAAAACGTCAAGTCAAAGCCCAGAGCTACCACGGTCAACCCTACAAACCGGGCCCAACAATGGTCCTATTCCTTACTACCCAGAGCGCGCGCCAACAACGTCGCAAACGGATCACACTAGCGGTCTCGTCGATCACACCGGCTGACAAGATGAGTATCTTCCGGCCCTTTCCCATTCATCCGACAAGAGCAAAGACGAGGAGACCATCAGAAATGCCACCACGGTGTTACAGGCTATGGTCTCCAGCAAGGACGTTCCCGCCAGCGTACTAGAGAAGGCTGATTGCGTCATCATTCTGCCCAGCTTGAAGAAGTTCGCGGTAGGTATTGGCGGCACCGGCGGCCGTGGTCCGATGAGTTGCCGTGAGGGCAAGTACTTTACCGGCAAGTGGTCAGCGCCCATCATGTACACCATCGGTGGCGCCAGTGCCGGTTTTCAGATTGGGGGCACGGCTACCGATTACGCCCTGCTCATCATGGCGCAAGCGGCCGTGGACAAGGTGCTGGACAGCAAGGTAAAGGTTGGTACCGACGTGACTGCAGCGGCCGGTCCCGGAGCCACCGCGTCAGGTCCGATGGGCAATGCCGACATTTTGACCTATGCTCGAACCAAGGGACTTTTCGCCGGCGTGTCCCTTGACGGCGTCTCGCTTAGCCCTGACGGGGACGCTAACAAACGCCTTTACGGGAAAGAGATTAGCGTGCGGGAGATTGTGACCGGCATGGCGGTTAAGCTTACGCCCGCAGGCCAGTCCCTTGTTTCTCTGCTCGACAGCAAGGCGGGGAAGAAGATGTAATTGGCGATCGAGTAGCTGCAAGGGTCTGTTGGTGTCACGGACTCTCCGCTGACCGATATCAATTGTCCTTTTGACCGCCGATGGGTTTCCTAGTTATAACAACCCGGACAGTCCCGTTTCGGCAGAAGATCACGGTCTTGGTCTTAAAATCGAGGCCTGGATTAGTGAGCCGCGATAACTGCTTCCTCATAAGCGCGGGCCTCTGGGTTCCACTTCATTTCGGACTCTCATATAAGATGAAGAATTGAAGACTGCGAACTGACTAGCCTCCTATTGTGTACATTCGCACTATGAATATGCCATCAAGTTTCCACAAAGCGACTTGAACTAAGCCGTTAGCGTGGCGGGGAAGCCCCGCTCTTTTTGCCAGCGCGGTCGTCGCAAGAACCTATAGCTAGTGTTGATAGCACCTCGATAATTTTCCGGTTCATCTCTGGGCTTTTAACTGCGATCCTGATTGTTCTTGGGCCTAGCGATGGATGAATGTCTTCTCCGGTTCGAAAGAACACTTTGAGTTTGCGGGCGCGGCGCGCAATATCAGCCGCATCGGATGCCTCGGCTGGAAGTTGGCACAACAGAAAATTCGTGACGCTCGCGAAGGCGACGATGCCGCACCTATCCCGCAATTCCGTTGCAAGCTGCTCCCGAAGCTCGGCCGTTCGCCGATATTGTTCGCTGTAGTAGTCGCCAGATGATAATGCGGCAACCGCTGCGACCTGTGCAGGGAGAGAAACCGCCCAAGGCGGAACTAACTTCCTGAGCTTTGCAATCTGCGCCTCAGGTCCCACAAGATAAGCCGCGCGAAGGCCGCTCAGGGCGTAAGCCTTCGACATCGACTTGCAGACGAAGACGTTGGCAGACTCCGCAGCAAGCTGTTCGACCGAATTCTCGGTGCACGCAAACTCGACGTATGTTTCATCGACCCAGAAACGAGTGCCCTCGCAGCGCGAGAACAGCTTCTTTAACTCCGAACGCGGCAGCAGAGCTCCGGTAGGTGAGTTCGGATTTACAAGAACGACCGCGTCGTAGTTTTCCGTCATCCGCTCCGCAACTTGATCAAGGTCTACGCGAAAGCCGTCGTCCATTTTTCCAACAACTGACTCCACGGCGCAGCCTATTAGATTCTCACAGACATGGCGGTACTCGCCATACATCGGATCCAGAAGAAGCACGCGGGACGCGGAAGAGAGCCAAGCCTGAAACGCCGAGAAAATGAGTGCTGAAGACCCCGCTGCTGCCAAAACGCACGTGTCCGGGACGACGCGTGCCCGCGAGATCGCTCGAACCATTCCTTCTGCGTGGGTCGGAGGAGATATTCGCACCAATAGGGGCAGGTTCTCCTGCAAAGCAACCATAACCTCAGGCGCCGGGGGGAACCACGCGTCAAGCACGTCGGCGTTGACGACTTCGGTTGAACGCGAGAGATGTGTGAAGTCGTCTCCCAAGACCTCCCAGAACGAGCCGCCGTGGAGACAATGCATCGCCGGACGGAACGGGAATGGAAGATGCCAGTCAACCGAGCTTTCAATCCTGCTCAACTGCGGTGCGCGTGTAGCGATCGCGGCCCGAACTTCCTGCGTCGAGGCTGTCATCAACTCGTATTGCACGGCGCCGGCTTGGGTTGTGATGCCAAGAGCCTTCATTCCACACCGTGTATAAAGATCTAAAACCTGGCGCCTGCCAATCGCAACCAACTGCGAACCTCCGTGCGACTCTACGTAGCGCAGCGCGGCGTACATCAGCAAAGGTGCAACAAGCCGTCCGCGGTGCGGGGACAGCACGGTTAGCAGACGAACCTCGTACAAGCGTCTATTGAACTTCAACGCCAGATGCTGTCGCCGGAAGTACTTGTCAATCGAATACTGTCCACCCGGGGGAGTCACGCTGATAAACCCAAGCAACTCATCATCCTGCTTGGCGACGATATATTCGTTCCGTTCATCGAGAGGGTCGCAGACCAAACGCCTGTCGTTTTCGGAATGTTGCCGCAACTCCCGCGCATAGACTTCGTGTCGCGCAGCATAAATCCGCTTCCGATCGCCCGGGCACGCCAAAGCTACGCCGATTTGAGTAGCAGAAAAAATCCTTTGTGCAACCATTGGTGGGAGAATTATCTGCGTTCGCCTGTGTTGCTTGCAAACTTTTATCTACTTTGATCTATGGCATCGAGCACTGTAATAGTGGGCCGTATCAGCTGTCGTGCAGACCGTCTTCGTTCGATGGAAAGGGAAGAATCAGTAGCAGGATCTGACAGTAGACCCCCTGCTGGACGGCGACGGCACCTCGTCGATGTGACCTGCGCGGGCTTCGATATTACTGATCACAAGCGCACTGCGGACCCTTGACCTCTTGGCGAACACTTGGCGCTCTCATCCTTGTAGCATCCAGCTTTGCTCGCGTCCGCCTCCACTACCGCTACGGCAGCGATTCAAGAGGCGACGCATCGCACTGACTTCGCCTTGCCGGAGCAACAAACAAGGAAACGGCGCTATGGGGATAAACGTAAGCTAGGGCGCTAGAGTGGCGTTGGATCGTGGAACGAATGCCTGGCTTGGTCAATTCCGCCGCTAGCTGGTGCGTTATGAGCTTCTGCTCTCCACCTGCCGCGCCTTCTTCTACGTCGCTTACTTCTGGATTACGCTGAGGCACTATTTTTGAAGCGCGCTGTAATTAACTAGCCGCCATGATGCGCTTTTCACCGGGCTTAAGCCACTGCGTCTGGAGAGGTAGACAGTTCCAGCGCCATTGCTTTGAGCGTGCGCAGGTCGATCTTGCCCGTCCCTAAATGAGGCAGTTCTGGAATGTGGAAGAACTGCCCGGCGCGCGGCTTCCATAGCGATGGCAAATCGCACTGCGCGAGTTTCTCCAGTACCGGCGCTAGTTTTTCCTCCGGAAGTGTGTGTAGCACCACAATGCGCTCACCTTTCTTCTCGTCGGGCACGGCGGTGACGGCAAACACCTGGTCGGTTACGGCGGCCAGTTCATGCAGTTTGTCTTCGATCTTTATATGCGGCACCATCTCGCCGCCGATCTTGCTGAACCGCGTAAGGCGGTCCGTGATCGTGATGAAGCCGTCATCTTCCATCATCGCCACATCGCCGGTCATGTACCAGCCATCCTTCAGTACCTCGGCGGTCTTGTCCGGCCGGCCCAAGTAACCCTTCATGACATTGGGACCTTTGACTAGAAGCAACCCAGCCTTGCCGGCCGGAACACGTTGACCTGTGTCGATGTCGGCGATGCGGACGGAGATCCCCGGTAGCGGATGGCCGATGCGCCCACGTCGCGCCGCTACTTGGCGAAACCCGGGAGCACGGAAATCGCGGCCATTGACTGTCACCACCGGCGAACACTCGGTACAACCGTAACCTTCGAGTGGCCGGATTCCGAATCTATCTTCGAAGGCTAGAGCGACGCGGTCCGGCAGTTTCTCGGCGCCGACCAGCACGAACTGCAGGCTACCGAAATGTTCGGGCGAACAGCGCCGAATATAGGCCTGAAGAAATGTGGGCGTCGCAATGAGGAATGTGACCCGATACTTTCCAACGAGAGCGCTGATGGCCCTGGCATCGAGTGGATTCGGGTGGAAAACCACGCCGATGCCGTTGACGGCGGGCATCCAGAGCGCGGCCATAAAGCCGAAGGAGTGGAAGAATGGAAGTATACCCATGATCTTGTCGTGGCCATCGAGCATGAAAACCTGGGAAACCTGGCGGATGTTTGAGGCAATGTTGTAGTGGGTTAACATCACCCCTTTTGGATCGCCAGTGCTACCGCTAGAGAATATGATGGTGGCCAGGTCGTCCAGGGACTGGCGACGGGCTCCGATGGCGGATTTCAGCCACCCATACGGCAGGGCTATGGATAAGAACAGCGCGGTGAGTTTTTCGAAGGAACCGGGATTGGCGACAACGTCTTCCAGTATCAGCGTTTTTCCGGGAATCTCCATCTTCGGGAAACGCTCAAGAAACGCTTGCGACGTGACCACCGTTTGTAAGCCGCACTGGCGCGCGCATGAAGCGATCACCTCATTGTTGGCCGTGTAGTTCAGATTGACCGGCACTGCGCCGAGCAGAGAAGCGGCATAATTGACCAGCGCTCCACCGACCGAGGGCGGTAGCAAAATTCCTACCATCTCCTGACCACTCCAATGCCCGCGAAGCCGCCGCGCGAGGAAGATAGTCTTGTTAAGCGCAGCCCCAAAGCGCACGCTCGGCGTGCGGCCGTCGGCCATGAGAAAGCGGAGCGGATGCAGTCGAGCACTGCGCACGAAGCAGGCATCGAGCGTAGTCATGCGCTTGCGGCGGAGAACAAAAGCTTCTGATTGCAGTTCTTGAACGGCGCGGCGGACCTCGGTTGCAGTCGAGCTGGCAGGCATGGGTGCGCCAAAGCTGACTGTGACCGGATAAGGGATGTGACGAGGCACCTTCCACAGAAAACGCCCGCGTTCAAAGCTGAAGATGCTGCCCCATACGCCATCCAAGTTCACGGGAACGATTGGCACATCGACACGTTTCATGATGCGCTCGAAACCACGGCGAAATGGAAGCAACTGGCCGGTGCGGGTGATCTGACCTTCCGCGAAGATGCAGACGACATCATCTTGGCTCAAGGCATCGCTTGCCTTACGTAAGGAGCGGATCATCTCGCGCGGGCTCTGTCCGGCGGAGATGGGAATCGCCTTCATCATCTTCGCCCACGGCTTCACAACCGGCAAATCATAAATCCCCTTGAAAATCAGGAAACGAATTGGCCGGTCGGTAGAGGCAACTAACAATAGCGCATCCACAAAGGACATATGGTTGCACACGAAGAGTGCGCCGCCCTTCTCCGGAATGTTGTCACGGCCCAGGATGGATATACGGTAAACGGTGTTGGTACCTATCCAGAGGAGCAAGCGAATAAACCATTCGGGTAGTAAGAAGAGCACGTAGACCGTACCCGCCGCAGTCATGAATGCCGATGCAAAGAAGACACCACGCGGATCGAGGTGCGCCACGCTCGTCAACAGGAAATAAGCGCCGGCGGCCACACCGGTTCCGACAAATGAAAGCAGATTAGTGGCCGCAATGATGCCTCCTTTCTGGTCTTCTTTGGGACGGTGTTGCACGAGCGCGTTGACGGGCACTGCGAAGAACCCTGAGAAGAACCCCAGGGCGGCAAGAAGGACAGCGACTCCGGTGAAGCTGCCGTGGAAGAACCCGAGCGCAAGCGTGATAGCGGTGATCCCGATCGAGCCGAGTGGAATGAGTCCGTACTCAATCTTGTTCGCGGAAAGATAACCGGCAGCCAGGCTACCGAAGCCGATGCCCATAGCCAAGGCGGCATTCAGGTAAGCGGATTTTGCCGTGCTGACATGAAGAACGTACTTACCGTACACCAACACCGTCGACATCAGCAGGGCACCCAGAAACCAGAAGTAGGTATTGCCCAGAACGGCCAGGAACAGGGGCCTGTCCTGCTGCATTAGGCGAATATTCGTCCCGAGATCCCCGATAAAATTAGGCCGGAAACTCTTCCGCGGCGAGGCGGGTGGCACACGGTTGATACCGAGACTGGCAACAACACCAAGGCACGCCAGCGTGAGCAGGATGTATCCGGCGTAAACCTCGCGACCGTGGAAGCGATCGGCCAGAACACCGCCGGTCACGGTTCCCGTGATTATGGCGAGAAATGTTCCCAGTTCGATTATGCCGTTTCCCCACGACAGACGCTTTTCGGGCAGGAGTTCCGGCAGCAGTCCATATTTCGACGGGCCGAAGAGTGCGGCCTGTGTCGCCACCAGCGCGAGCCCTATCAGTTCAATCGGAAGCGAGTGCAATGCCAGGCCAACGGTGGCGATCAGCATGGAGCCGATTTCCATGAACTTGGTGCCAATCGTCACGCTGCGCTTGCTGTAGCGGTCGGCCAGATAGCCGCCGCTCATGCTGAATAGGATGAAAGGAAGCGAAAACAGCAGCATGATCACGGACACCAAGCGGTTGCCGCTATCCTCCGAAATGCCGGCGCCAACGACAATGCCGAGCAACAGATAGCGCAGCACATTGTCACTGAATGCGCCTTGGAACTGGGTCGCAATCAGCGCCCAAAAGCCGCTTTGGCTCTTGGGAGTGGCATAAATGGTTGGCGGTGCAGGCCCTTGCAGTTCGGGTTTTGCGCTGGTGCTATCGCTCATGATGTTATGTGCCCGGATACTCATCTTTAGCCTGGGTACGCCTCATCTGGCCGCTCTTGACTCTAACCATGTGCGTTCCGCGTGAAAGCCGGGCCGAAGTGCTAGTCAGTGACAACTATTGCTGCGCTCATTGCCTGTGAACTTCGTAATCGAGGCGAAACGGCTTTTGGACGGCAAGGTGCTGCCAGTGGTTCTGCCGGATCTCAGCCTGCGCCAGATCTAATCGCTCGGATATAGGCGGGTGCGTGCGAAAGTAGCCCTCGATACTCTGGATCGCCAACTGCGATAGCTCCTGCTCGGGCGAGCGCGCATGTATGACGTATTCGTCCTGTAGCTTTTCAAATTTCTGGAACATTGTCACTGCGCCGTAAGGCGAATAGCCGCTCAGGGTCGCCAGCCTCATGCCCTCGCGGTCCGCCTCCATTTCCTGGTCCTTGCTATAGCCCGCCTCCCACACCGACAACGGCAGTTGTACCAGTTGCCCCAGTACATCCAGGTGCAGCTTCCGGAACTGCGCTTCAATCTGCACCCGCTCGACGCAATGATAGTGGTCAACATGTTCCACTTCATGCGCGAGTACGTTGGCCATTTCATCTTCGCTGGTCATGAGATCAAGCAAGCCTTCACCGACCACGATGTGTCCTCCCGGAAGGGCAAAGGCATTGATCATGTTTCTGTCAGGCAATAGATGAAACCGGTAGGGCAGTTTGCGGTGTGCGTGCTGCGCAAGAGTTTCGCCAACCCGCTGCTCGTACTGCTGCAACGCCACTTCCTCGTCCGATAAGCTCGAGGCTGGCGGCAAGTATTGCTCTGCCAGCGCGTCGCCAATACGAATCTCCTCTTCATCGGAGGTTCGGGTAAGACGCAAAGGTGCACGCGTAACATCGCGTTGCATGTCGGCAGCGATGTTCAGAACGGCGTTTGGAGACACCGCGGTAGGGTCCTTGCTGCGCTGACTGTAGTAAATGCTGGCTCCAGCCGCCAGCACAAGGGCTGCGAGGATCAGGCCGCGTTTCATAGGTATCGTCGCATCGTCTCGCGATACTTGCTATATAAGAACGACACCAGGAGCAAGGACGCACCCAAGATGATGAAGGTGACATAGCGGTCGCGAGCAGCCAGGTGCCAAGCGTCGATTAGCGCAATCTTCCCCACGCAGAGCAGCAGAATCGCCAGGCCGGTTAGCCGGAATGAGCGCTCCTTTACCAGCAACGCCCCAATAAAGATTGCCAAGCCTTCGATTCCCCACGACACCGTGACCAGTCCGTGGTTCATTTTCAGCGCGAGCAGCACAGTGAGCAGGATAACCGAAACGAAGAACATGAATTGCTCGGGGTGGCGCATTGCGGCGGCGACCATCCGGCGCAGCTTACTATCGCCCTCAACCGGGCCGAATGAGCGCCGCAGCCTGAAGGCAATCGGCAGGGACAGGAACAGCAGCGCGATCGCGCTGCCAAGCACCAGAAACCGCCCCTCCCAACTGCCCCCCGTAAAATAGCTTGAACCGAACAGGTTGTGCAGGAGCCCGCGCGCCAGCGTACCGCATGACAGCAATAAAGCCTGCTGAAGAAAGACTTCGCGCCTGAGAATGAGGGCCATGCCCAGAAGGGCCACAGTTACCGCTGACCACGCAGTTGCAACCCAGTCCCCGGCGAACTGGAAATACAGCAACGCGATGACCGTTCCAGTCGCCATGTAGGCGAACAGGTAGTCAATGTGCCAGGCCCGAGTACCGTTGTTTCTCCTTGACGCGGCAGCGAGATCGAAGTACACGAAGAAAAAAATAGCTATGATCGGGAGCACTGTGTACAGGCGCGGCGCCGAGAATGCACCCTCCACGCCCGAGTTGAGGTTCGCGAAGAAGATGCGGACAAACGCGGCCCCCAACGCGACATAACCCTGGAACTGAAGCTGCCGCAGTTGCCGGCGCAATCCGAACTCGACGAGAACGGCCCCAAACGTTGCCCACGCCACGGCGATGCTCAGTGGCTCTAACTCATACCACATCAGGGAGGCCGCCAACGCCGATGCTGCCCAGGAATACAGGTGGTGCCATTCATGATTTCGCCAATTGTCGGCCATGCGCACCAGGAAGGTCATCGCGTACAACACAAGAATGACGACCCCTGTAGAGAGCAGGCGCACGCTTAGGCGGTGCCATTGTGTTTCCTGGTGCAGATTGACGGTGACGCTAAGAACAGCGGCCATCACGGACAGAACATGGGCCTGGTACGGCAGCTCCTCGAAGTGCCAGCGCCTGTCGACCACCGCGAGCGTGAGCGCGAAGATTGCCCAAACCGCGGCCAGCCAGCCATGCTGAACCTCACGGAACGCCAGAGCGGCCAGCAAGGCAGTAGCTGCCGACGTATGGAAATAGGAAATTCCGAAACTCTTGGCTGAGTCCGGAACGGCCTTGCGCGAAATCGCGTACAGCCCCGCCGCGACGATAGCGATGGTCAACAGCCTTAGGCTGACCCTCCCGCCCACCGTACTTGAGACCTGAAGGTCGACGAGGAAGGCCCGTGCGATGGCGATGGCAGCAACTGCATTGGCTTGCCAGCTTAGTTGGGTATAGCGCAGATACCTTCCTGCGATAGTCAATCCGATTGCCAAAACGATCCACGAGACCGAGATCCAGTTGAAGGGCACGGTCTGGAATAGCATCCCCGCGGTCAAGGCCGAGCCGCCCCAGGTATAAGCCGCCCGCGCCCCGATTTCGGCATCCCCATTGGCCATCCTTACCCGTTTGGCGAGGATGTACAGGGCGACGACAACCGGCAAGCACTCCAAGATTCCAATCTGAACGTGATGCCACTGGTTTGAGCGGAGAAAGTCGGAGTTCCAGGCGAGGTACAGAGCCAGCAATGCCATTAAATGCGCATGCCATGCCAGCGCCAGGTAACGCAGCCGACGGCCTGCCTCCATCAGCACTAAGGCGAATATTGCCGCTGCGAAGGGCTGCCAGTGTACCGGCACTTCGTACCAGATTAGCAATCCTAGGAATGCTGTGCCGGTGGCAGCAAACACACCACGGAAGCTGCGCTGTTGAGCCGTGTCCTCATATTGCGTGAGTTTGGCAGTCAAATAGAAAGCTGCCGCGACCAAAGGCAGGGTGTATAGCCTCCCCGGGATGTGCACGTGCTCCGGCGCATTCCATTGCAGATTGACCAGAACCGCTCGTGCGATGGTCATGAGCCCGAAGGCTGCAAACTGCACTTGAAGGTCGGAGGACCGCAGCGGTAGGCTGATTGCGGCCAGGACCAACATGACGGCGGCGAAGGCGACAGCCGTCCAGTCATGTACGAACAGCACCCAGCACGCGATCCCTGCCATGAAGGCGCCGAGGTAAGAGTGCCCGCGCATCAGCCGGCTGTCCCACGCAGAGCTGAAGTCGTCGCTCCAGCGCCGGGCCACAAAACACGCATTCAAATAGAAGAGGATCGCGGCCGTCCCGAACAGCACGCCAGTTGTAGTAAGCGGCGCCTCGCCGATCTGCCGCGCGGCGAATATCTTCGGCAGATCGATGGCAACAGCGTGCAGCCCGACAAGCACTCCGCCAATCAAGGCCATTCGCCGGAAGAGCGGCTCTTTCAGCAGAATACCAGCCACCAGGAACATCTCGGCGCCAACCAACCAGATGATCGCGACATTCTGCCCGGCATAACGGAAAGGAACAGCCGTAGTCATCAACGCCGCACCGAGAATGGTCAGCAGCACGAACGCTGTGCGCCGGCGCCGCGTGATGGGAAGTTGACCAATCAGGAATTCTGCCCCACCCAAGGTGAGCAGCGCATAAAACGCGAGCTCCGGTCTGGCAGACTGAAACTTCATGGTCACCAGCAGCAGCAGGGTGTTGAGCAGGGCCGCAACCGTGGAGATCCGTTCCTGCTTCGGGGTCGATATCTTCCTCACGACATAGGAGACGCGGAAGACGAACCAGTAAAAGAGAAGAATCGCCGTGCTCGCCACAAATGCGGCGAATGGCTTACCTTGCGCACCATTAGGCCCCAACAGGCGATAGAGCCAGTAGAGGTGGTTCAGGTAGCTCGACAGGATGCCGAAGACTTCCAGCTCAAACCAGGCAAGCGGCACCACAATTGCCACCAATCCAACCGCCAATACTGCACCCGCCGATAGGCTGTAGACGTTGTCATGGCTGAGTGCCACCGTAGTAAAAGCAAGCAGGAAAGACAGGCCGGTCACCAATTGCGAGCGATAGCGCAAGGTGTGAATCACCATGGCGCCGGCAACGACCAGCATTAAGATCAGGTCGGCGGTCTCGGATGCCAGAACCCGCATCGGAGCGACATGGTTCAGAGCGTACGAAGTGAAGAAGAGCAGCGCCCATCCGCCGCCAATGCAGGTACGTCCGAGGATGACGTACCGTTCACGCCGTTCCAGGTAGATTCCCGCACCGAGCAGGACCACCGAAACGGCATAGCTCATGGCAACCTTCCCGGCAGGGCCAAGCTCGCCCAGTTCATAGATGCCGAACAGCGCAACGCCCAGTACGAGGATGATGATGCCGAGCTTGTTCAGCCAATTGGTGCCCAGCACCTCCTCCATGGCCAGCGCATTGAGCACCCGCTGACGCACCGTTGTGCTTTGCGCCGGAGCCCGCAGCGGCACGCTCTCGGGGGTCATGTGCGGAATTGTCTCGGTGGGTGTGGCTGTGCTTGGCTCGGCAGGTGGTGGCACCGCGGGTTCCGCGCCGACATTGAAGACGAATTTTGGACGGCCGCGCCCAACCACGCCACCAACTATGACTCCGAGGCCACGATGGCACCAGACATCTACGTCAGTACGGTTGCGATGCTCGTGTTGGCCGCAGTTCGGATCAATCCCACGGTAACGCAGGGCGTCATATTGCGATCTGGTCAGAATGCAAACTAACTCAGCTCCAGAGATCGTGGGGGCCACGCTTGGTTCGAAGGGAATCGGGGCTTCGGGCGGGACTTCAGGTGGAATTTGCTCGCTCGTTTCCGCGGAAGACGCAGCCGGCGTCAACTCAACACGCCTTTCTTCTTCTACGACGGGAACGACTTCTGGCGGGGAGACATTCGGTTCTTGAACCGAGGACGGACCTTCCGCCAGAGCCGCGGTGGCTTCTCTCATCTCGGCGGTCGGGACTACGGCTGCAAGCGGCCCTTGTTGAGCTTCTGCGCGGCGGACCAACCGACGGAGATCAGAAAGCTCGTCCTGCAGCGAGTCCATTTGCCGGGTGAACTCGTCACGCAAGTCGTTGAGACGCGCTGCGAGGTCGCTACGCCTGCGTGCCACCGCAGCTAGCGCGCCTAGCAGAAACAGTACAGCTAAGCCGTTCAACTGAGCGCAAACACACGTAAATGCCAAGACGAGCAAAACGAGCTCGATCATCGGACTTTCCTTGTTGCTGCGCGGAATTTCACCCTCATGTTAGAACGAATAGAGCATTCCGTCTTGCAACTTATTAATCCTCACACCGACGCAGGTGACCCTCGATGCCTGCCAACCGGGCGCTTATCCTGCTCCGCAGGCCAAATCAACCAGTGGCTTGCGTGCTTAGCGCCGTCCGACAGCAGCAACACAAAATTGCGACCCAGGTTGCCCGAGACAGGATTCGACCCTGCGGATCGCTATTGTTCCGGAGTAGGACGATGGGATCGCACTGCCAAAGGGGCATCTCATCCCGCCCGAATATCGGCCATCGTTTCGGCCAGCATCCGCTTCACATCGCCGGCCGACTCTGGGGTCGATACCACTGCCGTAATGGGTGCAGTCTTGAGCCAAAGCGCCGCCAGACTTCGATAACTCCCACTCCATCGGACCCCCGGCATCTGGCGAGGATTTTGCCGATGAGACGGACTCTCGGGAACATTGATA
Source organism: uncultured Acidobacteriaceae bacterium (assembly GCA_963791975.1). Taxonomy (GTDB): domain Bacteria; phylum Acidobacteriota; class Terriglobia; order Terriglobales; family Acidobacteriaceae; genus Bog-257. The sequence goes on from CAWBUJ010000003.1 coordinate 2,059,673, forward strand.
GGTGATGGGCGTCACTGGAGAAGAACGCCCCAGTGATCGAAGGTATAGAATTCCATTGGAGAAGGTCTGCTGTGAGCGCCTGGCCAGGCGAAAAGATGATAGAAGCACTGTCGTCCAACCAATTCGAGATCCTCTGTCCTGGATGTAAGGCTACCGTCCTGTGTGTTGACGGTTCGGCCTTGGGAGGCGTTCTCCTGGACGATTTCGAACACTCGTGCGGCTTTCGGGGACTTATCCATTGGACCAGTCCATTAGCGGCCGATCCTCGCGTTGTCGGTCGCAAGCTAGGATGACAATGCCATGACGGAACCGAGACTATGTCCGGCTTGCGGCCAAGATTCCGTGGTCGCTGTTCCTGGGCTTGGCACGACGGCCTTGTGTTTAGGGGAAAACGGTCCTGCTTGGATTCCCGTAACCCCGTATCGTTGCCATTGTGGCCAAGTCTTTCTGATGCCGGCGATTTCGCTGACGGTGGATTCGACCAAGAACGCAATGTTCGTATGAGTAGCAGGCTACGGTAGGTGGCTCCATCTGCCCTTGGGCAGTATCTGAGCCATTTGACGAGCCGCCGACATCCCAATCGGCGGCTCTTTCGTCGTGATTTCCAAAATCGATCTAAAGTTATTCCCAAAATTGCCGATTAGTGAGCTGCGGGCTACACGTGCCGCCAATTCTCCGCATGAAGAGGCCAGAGATGAGGGCAGCTCAGTACGTCAGAATGTCCACAGAGCATCAACAATATTCCATAGCAAACCAACAAACGATAATCGCAGAGTATGCCACCTCACGAAGCTACGAAATCGTAAGAACCTATTCGGATCTGGCCAGAAGTGGCCTGGACATCAAACATCGTCCTGGTCTCCAAGCCTTGATTGATGATGTGTTAAGCGGAAGCTCGGACTTTCAGGCGATTCTGGTATTTGACGTCAGTCGGTGGGGGCGCTTTCAGGATAACGACGAAGCAGCCTGCTATGAGTTTCTCTGCAAACGTGCAGGAATTGGGGTCCATTACTGCGCCGAGCCCTTCCCAAATGATGGTAGCTTGTCATCCGCCTTCCTCAAGATGGTCAAGCGCACGATGGCCGCCGAGTACCTGCGGGAGCTTTCGGCGAAGGTCCACACCGGCCAATGCCGTCTGGCCGCCAGTGGGTGCAAGCTCGGTGGTCGTGCCGGTTATGGATTGCGACGCCTGCTATTGGACGCAGACGGCAAACCCAAGGCCATCTTACAGGACGGTGAGCGTAAGAGCCTGGCGGCTGAGCGCGTGACTTACACGTTGGGGCCGGACGAGGAAGTGCTCCTGGTTCAAGATATCTTTTCCATGTTCCTGGAACGAGACATGGGAATGCGGACAATCGCTCGTATGCTAAACGAGCGTGGTCTAAAGCACGGGAACTTTGGGCCTTGGGACCACAATGTAATCCGAAACATGCTGACGCATCCGAAGTATGCCGGATGTGCCGTATTCAACAGGCAGTCTCAAAAGCTCGGTTCAAGGAGAGTCGCAAACCCGCCTGAGCAATGGGTAGTGCGATCGGGGGCGTTTCCGGCCATCGTGTCTCAAGACGTGTTCGACCGAACCCAGAAGAAACTTAACAACATGGTGATTCGCCGTTCCAACGAACGCCTACTCGACGAACTACGACGTTTCATTGAGGCAGGAGGTAGGCATTTGCTGCACCCGACCAGAGCAGCGCATGGAATGGCCTCACCTGCGACATATACCAAGCGCTTCGGCAGCATGATGGCAGCTTACGAACTGATTCAACATCGGGCTGCCAGATATACGATGGCAGCTCTGGAAAGCCGAAGGAAGGTGGCCAAACTTAAGGCTAGTGTGCTGGCAGAACTCAAGCAAAAGCTTGACGGCGCGCACATTAGGTTCAGCTCAGGAACGCAGGGATTAAGATTGCGAGGGCTTGGTTTTCTTATTCTGGAAATTGCCAGGTGTTTCACCACCCCTAACGGACACCTACGCTGGAAAGTGAGAACACGAAAGGGCCGCCCGAGACATGCTGTGGTCGTAATTCGGTTGCAGCCCGCGAATACTGCAGTGAGAGATTTTGTCCTCCTGCCGCGACCTCCACGGGTGTGTAGAGATTTCACGTTAAGCGATGGCGTGGCCCATGAGATCGGCACCATTTGCGAGAACGTATACAGTGTGGTGGCTACAATCCTTGAAAGACGAAGCGGCAGTTGAGCAGCTGAGCTGTGGCGTCTCTACCGAGGCCCCAAGGGATCCGCGATTCTTGCGTGACAATCAGAGGCAAGCCTTATTTCGATGAGCTGCAACTGCCAGTCAAATGATTCGTTTAGCACGAATGCTTGAGGGGCTCCTCGGAGGGAACCTAAGGCGCTAGATCGGGTAAACGTCCCTCAAAAGACTGGAGTCGGCAGTTCAACTCCTTTCCTGGTCCCCCCGATATGTCCAACATCAAGACCTGCGCCCTTCGCGAGATAGGAGGCAAGCAGCTCAGAGGTGAAGGAAGGGCCGAACTTGGTCCCCTTATTCGGCCCGGTATAAACCGCGAACCAGCCGCGCAGGGGTAATGTGGAATGTGTCGCAGATTCTCAGAAGTGTCGTCACTGTGATGGGGCGGCCTGCCTCAATCTGCTGCCAATGTCGCGCTGAAAAACCAAAGCCAATCATGTCTTCTTGGCTGTAGCCGTTCTTCATTGGGGTCACTTGTTGCTTGTTGCCGTCGCGGTACTGCTCAAGAGCCTGCCGGATGATGTCGTTGATGGAGCAATCGTCCTTTGCGACCAACGCGAGACAAGCCCGCTTATCGGGCAACTACGAGAAACTGCCGCCTGAGATTCAGGCAGAACTGCCATTCAAGCGCGTTTGGATGTTGGTCTCTGAACAGGTCACGGATTAGCTGACAGGGAGCGCATCGTTGGTTTTAGAGGCCCGCAGTGCTACAGGCGACGAAGCAATTCTGACATCGTGGCCACTTCAAATTGTCAGTATCTGCCGGCCCGGAGACTGCCGTCTGTGACCGGCGTCACCGTTCTAGGAGCGTGGGAACCTTTCTTACCTGTATTGCGTATTGCTTTTCAAGGAGGAGAACCAATGCTAACAGTTCTGCGAACACTTCTGCTCTGCCTGCTTGCGCTACCCGCCGTCGCCGTGGCTCAGGATAAGCCCGCCGCCATGGCTCCGTCCTCGGACAACCCGCTCAGCACATTTACCAAGCACATCTACGCGCACGAGAAGGATATCCTGCTCCGCTCGGCCGAAAAAATGCCGGAGGAGAATTACAGCTTTAAGCCCATCGACACGGTCCGCAGCTACGGCCAGGTCCTTGGCCACGTCGCCGACGCGCAGTACCTGTTTTGTTCCATCGCACTCGGCGAGAAAAATCCTGCCCCGAAAGTCGAGCAGACCAAGACCTCGAAAGCCGATCTAATCGCGGCGCTCAGAGACGCTTTCTCCTACTGCGACAAGGCCTACGACGGCATGACGGATGCGTCCGCTAGCCAAATGGTAAAGCTATTCGGAAATGACGCACCGAAGCTAGGCGCGCTGACGGTCAACAACATGCACAATCTGGAGCACTACGGCAACCTCGTCACCTACATGCGCATGAAGAACATCGTTCCTCCAAGCAGCGAGCCGGCGTCTCAGCCACAGCCGAAGAAATGATTGGCTGGATACCTTGGGCGAGGAGGACTTCTCAGGCGACGCCATTCGCAAGAAGCGCGTTAGCGTCTTGGAGAAGACGACCAATTGCTTCATCCAGCTTTTTGTGAATCGACGCCAGCCTTTGAATGCGTTCCTCATTCAATCGGTAGCGTTGGGTGCCGGGCGGCAAAGACCTGAACAGCAGGTAATCCAGTGGCGTCTTGTTGTCGGCGTTGAGGCGAAGTGTAATACAGCGCAGATCCTTTACCCCTGCCAGCGGGTATCGTATCTCCCACCGCAAATCGCCGGTCTTTAGAACGCGACAACGAGCCACATCGAGGAGCACAGGCGGATGGTCGGAAGACCGGAACAGTCCGTTCTTTCGGTGCGAGTGAACGTTCTTTGCTGTCATTGCTCTAGCAAACTCATCCTGTAGCTGGAGCTTCAGGCGGGCACGCCATTCGATTTCGGAGAAGCAGCCATCGGGTTCCCGGGAAGCCAAAGCAATTGCTCTAGAGAAGCTGCCAAATCGCTTGACATAAGCACCCACGCCTGCCATCGCTGGGTCCGTTGCAAGCATCAGTTGAGTTGCGCGACCATGTTTATCCACAAAGTCCCTCAGCTCGTTCAGCAATCGTTCATTCGACCTTCGATGTATACGATCATTCAACTTTCGTTGCGCGGCATCGAACCGTTCCTGCGGGATAACTGGAGGAAAGCTGTTCGGCTGAACTATCCATTGCTCGGGCGGGTTTGACTTTCGCTTTGAGCGCAGCCGCTCTGACCGCCTATTGAACACAACGGCTCCTGTGTACCTGGGATGGGTGAGAATCGTGTTCACTATCTGGCCGTTCCACTTCCCCCGGCTGTATGGCACGCCCTCTTCATTCAGCCGCCTTGCAATGGCATAGCAGTCCAGCCCCGAGTCCAGGAACAGCGAATATATCTTGCGGACCGTGCGAAGCTCACTAGCCGGCCCAAGGGAATAAGTGACTCGTTCGGTGGCGAGGCATTTGCGCTCGCCGTCCCGCAAGACGATTTTTGGTTTGCCTTCCGGCGTCAGTAAAAGACGGCGCAGACCATACCCTGGCACTCCTCCCGGTTTATACCCTTTGCGGACTAACCGACAGTGGCCAGCGAATACTTTTACCGACAGTTCCCGCAGATATTCAGCGGCCATCGTTCTCTTCAGAGTCTTCAACAGGGATGCGGCTACACTGAGGTCATTGGCAAATGGTTCCGCGCAATAGACTACGTTCACTCCGGCACGCCGGCAGAGGAACTCGTAACAGGCGCTCTCGTCGGCGTCCTGAAATCTTCCCCAACGGCTAACGTCGTACACCAGTACCGCTCGAAAGTCTGCTCTCTTGTTTGCTATATCGTCGAGCAGCTTTTTGAGACCTGGACGATGCGCCAAGTCGATGCCACTTCGCGCTTCGTCTGAGTAGGTGTGAACAACTTCAAGATCGTGTAACTTTGCATATTCGGTGATTACGGCCATCTGGTTTTCAATGGAGAATTGCTGGTGTTCGGTAGACATTCGCAGGTACTGGGCAGCAAGCATTTTAAGGTCCCCCTCCAAATTGGGACTGAGGGACACTAACACGGACAAATTAGAAATGTGCCGGGAGTACGTGCGACAGGTGCTCGCCTATATGCCAATCCCATGCCCTGGGCGTGCAGCGAGCTCCGACTGGTGGCGGGCCGTGCTTCAAATCTCTATGTAAATGAGGCGTTAGATTGCGTGTCTGATCTCTTTCTATTCCGTTGTCCGTAGCAGCCCGCCTTAACGAGATGCCTGATGACGGGATGGTAGGACGAAAATGCTCAATCGGCTATTGACACGGCTCGTTGCCGTCCATCATGTTCCGATAGCAGGCGTACCAGTCTGTCGCAAGAATTTGCTGTCCGCGTTCGAGGCTTATCGAAACCGTCGGCGGATACTTCTTGCTGTATGAACTCATTTTCGCACCGGGGATGCCGAAACAGATTTCGTCGTGGATGTGGTTTTCAACTACGTCCTTCTCTAATGCGCCGAGAAGAACTTCGGATGAATTGGGATTTTCCCTGTTCCACTGGGCTCGCTCGTTTTGCGTCATAGGATGATCGTTGTCTCCGTATGCCTCAGGCCAGAGGTTCTCGACACAATCCGGGCATCCGCCGTTCTGTAGAGAAATCAGATGGTCGAGTTCGTAGTGGTTCGCCGCGTCCTGGAAGCCATAAGCCTGCATTGTCTGTTGTTTGATCTTGCTGGTAACGGATACGGGGGGGCGAACTGAACCAGTAGTCCACCCCTTGTTGCAGATATTGTCTGCGATATTGTCCTGCGTGACGCGCGGGTCGGGCTTTCCAGGTGTCAGGTCGGACCTCGGGTAAATTTGGGCATCGCCGACTCTGGCTCCGACGTTCTCTTTCGGCGGAACCCGCGGTGGAGTGGGCCGCACTGTCGCGCTTTCCGCCGTTGTCTCTTTGACGTTTTTCTTCAATACCCAGCCCGCACCCTCGGTCGTCTCCACCTTCACGTAACCAGATCGCGGATATTTTGAGATCACCGTGATCGCCGTACCGCTTGGCAGACTTGTGAGGAGCTTGCTGGTTGAAGATGGCCCGGAGCGCAGATTGCTGTTGTGCGTAAGGACGCCTTCCTGTGCTTGGGCTGTTAGGAAACCAAGGCATAACCATAAGGCAATGAGCAGGGTGTGTTTCATGGAAGACCTCCCTTTCGTCGTCCTCTCAACTATCACTCGCTCCCAAGGTGGGAACCCACTACACCAACCCTGAAACCGCCGCGAAAGCCCTTGCGATGATGCTTGAAGGAATGAGCATTCGCGCCATCTCGCGGCTTACGGGGCTGCACCAGCAGACCATCCTGTCGCTGATGAATACGGCAGCGGCCAAAGCCCGCGCCGTGCTGGATGCCAAAGTCCAGAACATCAGCCCTAGGTACGTGCAAATGGACGAACTGTGGGGCTACGTGCATACGCGGGAGCCTAACTTGAGCGAAGGCGACCCCGGCGAGTGGGGCAGCGTCTATATCTGGCTCGCGATTGACAGCGAATCGAAGCTGCTCATCACCCACCATCTCGGAGGACGGAACAGTATTGCGGCGCACGCCTTTGTTTCCGATCTGCGCAAGCGTACTACGGGGCGGTATCAGGTAACGAGTGACCAACTCAACGCCTATGTTGGCGCGATGCGAGAGCACTTCGGGCAGAACGTTGACTTCGGTCAACTTCATAAGATTTACGGCAGACTGCAAACCGAGAGCTGGTACGGCGGCGGCCAAGTAATCGGAGCAGTTCCACATGTCAAAATCGGCAGGCCGGACTTCTCCCGCATCTCTACGTCGCATGTTGAACGCGCCAATTTGAGTGTTCGTATGCACCTTCGTCGCCTAACTCGTCTTACGAACGCTTTCTCGAAAAAGCTTGAAAATCTCGAAGCGGCTGTTACGCTGTATGTTGCCTTTTACAACTTCTGCCGAGTCCACCAAACCGTTAAGGCAACTCCAGCAATGGCTGCTGGACTGACAGACCACACTTGGAGTGTGGCGGAACTCCTGTCGTATTGATGCGTCCAAATGAATTCCCCAAAGACAGCCGTGCTTGCGATGTATATGTGGTTTGCAAGTGGTACTGCGTTTGCCACGTCTGTTGCGGTGATTCTTCACCGGGGGCATATTGCCGCTGCCGCTGACACTCTTGGACTGGTCGGGAAAGAAAACAAATGGGGAAAAGATACCCACTGCAAGATTCATTCGACCCGCAGGGAGTTCTTCGCCTTCGCCGGGATCGTTAAGGATGATGATACTAAATTTGACGCGATTCAAATCGCCATGAAGGCCCTCAATGGCCAAGGGAATCTTAATACCCGCGTCAAAACTCTGACGGCTAACATTCATGACCCATTGCTGCGAGTAGTCAAGCGAGTACAAAGAGAACTTAAGCCTGGGGAAGCGGAACCGCTGATCAGCGGTTTTCGCCCAATTTTGCAACTTGTGGTATTCGGATATGAAAACGGAGTCCCCTCCGTGGATACTGTTGACTTTGCCCTCAAGAACAATGGCTATGACCCCATTACTATCAATCCAATCATGACATTCTGTCCCGGAGATAGTGGTTGTCCCCTTCCAGGTGATACTGGTATCCATCTCTCGATGATTGGCGAGAGCAAGGCCGCCATTAAAGCGGCCAACGAAGGTGTTCTGACGGGGAACGATTTTGATGATGCACGGCGACTGATCTCTATCGAAATATCGGCTATGCCGAAAGATGTCGGGCCACCGATTGATGTCTTGTCCATTGATGCCATAGGAACCAAATGGATAGCCCCCTATGGAGCTTGCGCCCAACCGACTTCCACAAGCAAGATAACTCAGGACAAGAAAAAACAGCGCTAATGATCGAAGACGATTTGGGTTGCATCCGTCCCCACTTTCCGGGCGCAACACGGTTTTGTTGCAGTACCGAACTTTGGTTGCCGATCCGTCGGGCAATTTCTATGGCACGCTCTGTTGCAATGGCCCGGCTGGCAGTGGCGGTGTCTTTAAGTTCGTTCCCTCAACCAGTGAATTCAATTTGATTTATGCCGACCCGGGGAATCCCGATGATTCTGCCGGTCCGTACGGTGGCGTTGTCATGGATCCAGCCGGCAATCTCTACGCTGCCGATGAGGCGGATGGGCCGTTTCATTGCTCACCCTACGGGTGCGGTTTCGTCTTCGAGCTGTCTCCCGTAAATGGTTATTGGTATTTCACCAATCTCCACAACTTCAGCGGCGATAGCGATGGGGGAGTGCCGGGCGGTCCCTTGGCTCTGGATGCCGAAGGCAACGTGTATGGGGCAAATTTGCGTAATGTCATCTTCGAGATTACGCCGTAAGGGCGAAGCCCCAGAACACACTCATTGGGCGACTCACTCTGGCCGTCCGTTTGCTGTCATACGCGCCAATGACCCGTAATAGCTCTCCGGTGGGCAAACTGCGCGACCGTCCTGAATAGTTGTCGTAACATCGCCGTTACACTCATTGACCGCTGGCGGGGGCGTTGTTCACGCTATGGCCTGATTGCGCCAGTGGTGGCCGACTTCCGTTGTTAACCTCGTACGCTCGGACTCAATGAGCCGGCAGGCCGAAGGCGTACACGTTGTGGTCCCAGGAGCCGACATACATTACCCCATTCGCCACCGCAGGTGAGGAGTACACTTCGGCGCCTGTGGCGTAGCTCCACAGTTTAGCGCCGGTCGAGGCATTGAGCGCATAGACGTTGTGGTCGTAGGAGCCGATGTAGACCACCCCATTGGCCACCGCGGGCGAGGAAACCACTTGGCCTGCGGTGCGGGAGATCCACAGCTTAGCGCCGGTCGAGGCGTTCAGCGCATAGATGCTGCGGTCCAAACAGCCGACATATAGCACGCCATCGGCTACCGCGGGCGAGGAATACACATAGCCGGCGATGTTGGCGCTGGTGGAGACGCTCCACAGCACAGCCCCGGTCGAGGCGTCCAGCGCGTAGAGGTTGGCGCCGGGGCCATAGACCCCGACATAGACCACCCCATTGGCCACCGCGGGCGACGCAATCACCCCGCTTCCGGTGGTGAAGCTCCACAATAAAGCGCCAGTCGAGGCGTTTAGCGCATAGACGTTGTTGTAGGCGTCCTCGGAGGCGATATAGACCACCCCGTTCGCCACTGCGGGCGAGGCAAACACTTGGCTGTTGGTGGTGTAACTCCACAGCTTGACGCCGGTCGAAGCATTCAGCGCATAGACGTTGTTGTCCTCGGAGCCGACATAGACCACCCCATTTACTACGGCGGGCGAGGAATCCACATAGCTGCCAGTGGCGTAGCTCCAGATCAAAGCGCCAGTGGAGGCATTTAACGCATAGACAGTGTTGTTGGCGGAGCCGACATAGACCACCCCATTCACCACCGCGGGCGCGGAAATCACAAGGTTGCCGGGGGTGACGAAGCTCCACAGCTTGGCGCCGGTCGAGGCGTTCAGCGCATAGACGGCGTCAGAGCCGACATACACAACCCCATTCACCACCACCGGCGAGGAATACACAACGTTGCCGGTAGTGTAGCTCCACTTTAGACCCAAGTCACCGACCGTGGCGGGGCTCAGAATAAACTCGTAGGGGTTGAAACCCGTAAGGCAGAGATCATAGTGAAACTGCGCCCAATCGGTGAGCGCCCTGTGCGGCGGTGCGTTACAAGGTTGCTGTGCCGTTGCTATCGAAGCAATCAGAAGGAGTAATACTAAAAAGCAGCTGGCCGTTGTCTTCATCTCCTCACCCCAGATCTGAATTTGGCCCGCAAGGCAGCGCAACTATACACCCAACTTACGCAACATCGCCATTGCACAAGTAACCCTGGGCACAACCGAATCGGCGAGTCTGAATCCCCGATATTGCCAGGCAGGAGTCTGTTTCGGGGGAGATCTGGCCGGATTAGTAACGGGAAACGCACCACTGTCCGGGAATCCACTTGGCCCGTTAGTCGCCGTTCCGTCCTTGTGGCCGCGATCTGGTGGAGTTCTTCAACAGCACGGGTTGGCCGTTTTACGCCCAAGTGGCGATGCCAATGCGGTTGTCGGATGCTTCTCGGGAGTAATCTCCCACATGCCGGTTTCTGGCCAAAGTTGTTGACCGACGAATCGACGAATAACCAGGCAGCCGGCGCCAGCTCTCTATGAGCAGACGACTCTCAGACCTAGTCGTACCGCAGGCACTCCGCCGGATCGACCCGCGCCGCGCGCCGCGCCGGAACGCTGGTGGCCAGCAGCGCGATGAACAGCAACAGCAACGGAACTGTGCAGAATGTCAGCGGATCGCCGGCCGTCACACCGAAGAGAAGGCTCTGCATCAGCCGGGTCAGCAGTAACGCGGCGGCCACGCCCATCGCCACTCCGGTCAGCGCCAGCGCGATTCCGTTGCGTAGCACGAGACCGAGGATGGCGCTTCGGGTCGCGCCCAGCGCCATGCGTATGCCGATCTCGCGTGTGCCCTGGCTCACCAGGTACGCCAGTACCCCGTAGATGCCGATCGCCGCCAGCGCCAGCGAGATGCAGGCGAACCCGGCCAGCAGCAGCATGGCGAAGCGCCGGCGCGCCAGCGAAAGGTGAACCCGCTGTTCCATGGTGACCACGTTGTACAGCGGCAGATCGGTGTCGAGCTCATGCAGTTGCTGTTTCACCGCGCCGGTCAAAGCGGCGGGATCGGCGCTGCTGCGCACCACCACATTCATGGCTCGCGTGGGATATTGCGTGTGGGGAAGATAGAAAGCGATGCGCGAGCCCGAGTCGAGCGTGTACTGCTTCACCCGCCCAACCACTCCAACAATCGTGATCCACGGCGCACTGGTGTCGTCGATGCCGCCGATGTGAATGCGCTTTCCCACCGCGTCCTGACCGGGCCAAAGTTGCTGCGCCATGTAGTCGTCGACGATAGCGACGCGGGGATCCGCCGGAACATCGTGATCGTTGAAGAACCGGCCCTCGATCAGCGGAACTTCCATCGCCTGGAAGTAATCGCCGCTGACCATGCGCGTGTCGGCGTTGATGAACTGCTCGCCGGGTGGCGGCACACGGCCCTCAACCGTAATCGGACCCCAGGCGAACATCTGGCTCAGCGGCAAAGAGGTCACAGCTCCCGCCGAAGTCACGCCGGGCAGACGCTCCAGCCGCTGCCACATTTCGTGATAGGCAGCCCAGACTGCCTGCTTGTCCTTGTATTTCGGGCCGCTCATGGTGAGCTCCAGCGTGAGCACATTGCGCGGGTTGAATCCCGGGGGAACGTCCTTGGCGCGCAGAAAGCTGCGAATCAGCAGTCCCGAGCCGATTAGCAGCATGGTGCAGAGCGCCAACTCCGCAACCACCAGTAAGTGGCGCAGGCTGTGCCCGCGTCCCCAGATCGCGCTGACGCCGGCCGAGGTCCGACTCGTGTCCTGCAGAGTGTTCTGCACATCGATTCCCGAAGCGCGTCCCGCGGGCGCCATGCCGAAGAGCACCGCCGACGCGACCGAGATGGTGAAGGTGAACAGCAGCGCCGTGCCGTCGATGCCGACGTCGCTTACCCGCGGCACGCTCTGCGGCCCGAGAACGCGGATCCAGTGCACGCTCACATAAGCCAATAGCAAACCTAGGGTGCCGCCGCCCAGCGCCAGCAGCAGGCTCTCCGTCAGCAGTTGGCGGGTGATGCGAAGACGGCTAGCGCCCAGCGCGGAGCGCACCGCGATCTCCTTCTGCCGCGCAACCGTCCGCGATAACTGGAGGTTGGCCACATTCGCACAGGCAATCAGCAGCACGCAGCCAACCGCTGCCAGCAACAGATACAAAGTGCGGCGCACGTCGCCCACCACTTGCTCCATCAGCGGTACAATGCCGAAGGTCAAGCCGCCGTTGGGTGGATACACCTCGGGATGATCGTGCCGCAGGCGCGCCGTGATGGTGTCCATCTCCGCCTGGGCCTGTTTTAGGCTTACGCCGGGCCGCAGCTTGCCGACGATGTTGTAGTCCTCGTGGTCGCGGTTTTGGGCAGCGTCGCCGGGGAGCGGCATGGGCAGCAATACCTCAGCCTGCTCGGCGCCGTCGAGCGTCGGCATCACCTCGCGCGGCAGGGCGAACGACCGCGGCATCACACCCACCACTTCGTACGGCATACCGTTCAAGGTGATGGTCTTGCCCACAATGCCGGGATCGGAGCCATAACGGCGCGTCCACGTGCCATAACTGAGGAGCGCGGTTGGATTGCGACCGGGCCGGTCCTCGTCGGCAACAAACGAACGCCCGATTTCGGCGCGCAGGCCCAGCATGGGCAGCAGATTGGACGAGACGCGGATCGTTCCTACGCGTTCCGGCTCACCCTTGCCGGTGAGGTTGTAGTTGCCGCCAATGGCGATCGCCACCTGCTCCAGACCGCGATGACCGGTCTTGATGTCGAAGTATTGCGCGGTGGAGAACCAGTCCTCGGTTATGCCCAACCCCGGTGAGCGGTTCCACAGAATCACCAGGCGCTCGGGATCCTGGTAGGGCAGGGGCCGCAGCAACAACGCGTTGGCGATGCTGAAGACAGCGGCGGTCGCCCCAATTCCAATGGCCAGCGACAGTACCGCGGCAACCGTAAAGGCAGGGGTCTTCAACAGCGTCCGAAGCGAATATCGGAGATCGAGCAGGATAGTATTCATGCGAGCGGCGGTCCATTCCCATCGCAGCCGCGACTAGCGGTCGGTGTCGTCACAGACGAACGATACAGCAATAGGGCAGCAGGAAAAACGTCAGTTGATTTGAGCCGCATCAGGACGGGATGAACGACGGCTCGCACGGCTGCCTTTGCGGCCAAGCCTTTTGTAGCCTGTGATCCCCGGTGGGATGAGGGCAGTTTCGACCGGGATAAGTCTCAGCTCCAAGGAATTACGTTGCGCTTTCGAAGTTGGCTCACGCATGTCTAAGACAGGCAGGATGATCGATAAACTGAGCCTGCTGGCTTGGCCCAGTGGTTTTGGCGGAACGCGATGCTGGGGGCGCTTTCCCAACGGCCTTGTGTTCTTGTTGCCCGGCGGGTGGCGAAAGTCATTTCTACAGGTAACTTATGTGGAGGCGAGCTATGCTTCAACGTCTCGCTCTTTGTACGCTTACTCTTCTCTTTTCCTCCGCGGCCCAGTCGCAGACGCCGCCCACGCTCGCCGTCCCTGCAGACTCGCCACGCTGGGATCTGGAGGAACAAGCCAAGGTAGTTGAATATCAAAGCCGCAAGTGCCTGTTGCTCGATGGTGGAGCAGCGGTTTTGAAGGATTTTGAACTGCGCGACGCGGTTATCGACGTGGATGTCGCAACTCCAGCCAAGCACGGGTTTTTCGGTATTCAGTTTCGGCTCACCGACGATGGCGCCAACGGCGAATGGGTTTATCTCCGCCAGCACAAGTCCGGTCTTCCCGACGCCATGCAATACACACCGATTCTCAACACCGGCGCTAACTGGCAAATCTATAACGGGCCGGACTTCACCGGTGCAGTCGATATCCCGAAAGATGTTTGGTTTCATCTGCGTCTGGAGGTGGTGGGGGCGCAGGCAAAGCTCTATGTCAAGGACATGGATAAGCCTGCGCTGGTGATGAGCGATCTGAAAAGTGGCGTTCAGAAAGGTCAGGTCGCCCTGTATGTCCTGACTGGCGCAACCTATTTCTCGAATTTCGAAGTACGGACAACGCCCGATGCGCCCTGGGAGCGTCACCTGCCGCCGATGCCCGCTGGAACGCTGACCAAGTGGAGCCTATCGCCTTCCTACGATGCGCTGGCACGTAATCTGGAGCGTCCGCTTTCCCACTCCGAGAGCGATGCCATAGATTGGCAGGATGTGGCGGCAGAGCCGCCTGGCTTCGTGGTCCTCTACCGCTATCGCGAGGCCCCGCATCTGAGGGTCACGTTTCAGACCGACTTTTCGACGCGCCTCAAACCCCAGCCGGGTATGAAGGTACTCTACGCGCGCACCACGATCGACTCCGACCGCGACCAGGTGAAGAAGCTGGAGATTGGCTACAGCGATGACGTCAGTGTCTTCCTGAATGGCCAGATTCTCTTTCGTGGCCGAAGCGCCCAGAGCTTCCGCGACCCAGGGTTCCTTGGCATCGTTAACCCGGAAAACGACGCCGTCTATCTTCCTTTGAAGAAGGGCAGCAACGAACTAGTGCTGGCGGTCAGCGAACTCGGCGGCGGATGGGGATTCATCTGCCGTTTAGCGGAGCTGGAAAACTGAACTTACGCATGGTTACCTGACCCCTGCCGTTGCGTGAGTTTATGCGACTAGCGGCACTCTTCGCGCAACGCTTCTATAGGATCGACCGAAGCCGTACTTCGCACCGGCAGATATCCATCCAAAATAGCTGCCGCGGTCAGCGCTATCGACATTCCACAGAAGATCGCGCCGTCGTGCATGTTAACGTGAACCAGGAATCTTGGCCATGAAGCCCGTCAACACGAATGCTACAGTCAGCCCTGTGCGACAGGTGGCCAACTCTTCTGGGCAAGCAGATATTTTCGTCAGGCATTCACGTCCTCCACCCGCCGGGCTCGTGATGTACTTCCAGGTGGCTGGATGCACGGAGCCTCCTTTCGCGGGCCAGAAGTCCTAGCAGTCCGTGGTGGAACCAGCTGATTTCCTGCAAGACGTACGGCATTGCCGGGTCTGCGATCTTACAGAGTACCCGGTTTCTGCCGCTCCCATGCGGCTTCGACAAGACCGGTGGTGAGCATTCCAGCACGAGAGCAGCAAAAAGACTTGCAAAATGCGCGTGCCCAGGCGGTTTCTCAGCTCTCGCGGCGTGCCCGCACCCAGCAACTGGCGCAAGATCAGGCTCAGGTTGAACGCGCCCACATGAACTAACTGCCGCTTCAAGATGTTGTCCCGTCCCCGCAGGTGGCAGCGCCGCATTCCGCCCGTCTCGTAGCAGTGCGCGAAGCTGCGCTCGACCAACTCGCCGCGCCGCCGCAGTAAATTCTTGCCGTACTCGCTCCGCACCCGCCGCCGGTTGGCATACACCGCTTGTTGCTCAGCCTGCTTGCCCGCCCAGTTTCGCTGCCCTTTCTGCTGCTTCTCCGGAATTGTAACTGCGAACCTCGTAACTCTTCACCCGCTTGACCACCGCGCCGCTGTGGTAGCCCTTGTCCGTCACCAGCTCTTCGATGCCGTTGACGTTCACCTTGGGCTGATCGTGTGGCCGCAACGCGGCCTCGCGCCCGAGCTGCTCCGCCACCGCCAAGCCCGCCTCGCACAACGTCTGGTCCAGCGTCGTCGTGTCGCCCTCATCCGCGCCCTGCAGCGTCACCGCCACCACCGCGCCCGTGTCCAGATCGACCGCGTGCTCGGCCTTGTGCGCCAAATGCGTGCGCCCGTCTTTCATCTTCGCCACTCGCGCATCCTCGTCCGCTGGACTCTTCCACTCCTTGTTGGACGTCCGCTTCTTGCGCTTGCGGTCCAGTCGCGCCAAGTCCTCGCGCGTCGGCGTCGCGATGCCCGAGGCCTTCGCTAATCCGCACAGAAACTCTTCGTAGCTCTCCCCCGTGTCCCGCCTCACGATCGAGCGCATCGCCGCGTTGGCTTCCAGCGTCGTCGCATCGATGGCGATCCGCTGGCCCCGCAGCAGACCATGATCGGCCAACACCCCCAGCACCCAACCAAACACTTCCCGATGCGTATCCAGATCGATCAGCCGCCGCGTCCGCGAGATCGTGGAGTGATCCGGCGTGTACTCGTCCAGCGCAATCCCCACAAAACGCCGTAGCGCCAGCGAATCCGCCAACCGCCAAGCAATGCCACGCTCCGCTCCGATGCCCTCGAAATATCCGATCAGCAGCGAGCGAAAGTAAATCCCCGGCGTCAGCGACGGCCGCCCGTACTGCGGCGCATAGAACTTCGCACACCGCTGCTCGACAAACTGGTCGAAGCCCTCGGCCTCCAGCAACTCATTCAGCTTCTGGTAGAACGGATGTCCCGGCGCCGATGCCAACTCCGTGTGCGCGATCCACAATCCCTCTTGCTTCTCCCGCTGCTTGCGCGTGCCCATTGCCATAGCGCGATTCTACGGACAATGTCTGTGGATACCTCACGAGTTTTTTGCCCACGTATCCAGACTTGCACCACGGGCTGCTAGGGCTGTATCGGAAGCGCCCGCCGCGAGGAAGCGTGGATTACATTGGAGTGCGTGGGCGCTTTCGATACAGCGACTTGAAGGAAGCTGCTGGCTATGGGATTTGGATAGTGCTGGAGTGAGATGAGGAGGGTGGCAAGGCGGTGCCGGAGTGTGAAGGAGTGGTTGGATTAGAGATGGGATCGGGTTGTTGTGGGAGCAGTGGGCTGGGAACCCACCGCGTCGCCATCTCTAATCACCGGCTCGTCTCCTTGGCCGATGGGCTTAAATAACGCGGCTTGGTACTCGCGGATGTGTTGCGGGCCCAACTGATCGGGCGAACGGTGGAAATACCGGGAGAAGTGTTCGACGGTCGGTTTCTTCAGCGTGCTGCACACCTGGCTGTCGCATGGACCACGCACGCGCAAGCGTCCGCCGTACTACGGCTTCGTTCAAGTCTTCTTGTGGGAGATCTGGCCGCATTGGTAACGGGAAACGCCCCACGTCTACGAACGCTATTGAGCGCATTTCGCAGCGGAAATCCACTTGAGCGAATAGTCGGCGTTCCGTCGTTCTGGCCGCGACTTGGTGGAGTTCTTCAACAACACGGGTCGGGCGTTCTCGTCAACTTGACCGCGCGCTGCTCAAATTCCGGATTTACCGTCGGTTTCTGCGTGTCGTAGGTTTAGGAATATCCGAAACCGTCACTTGGGCATGGGCCACGCCATCAGTGACAAACCAAACACCGCCATTTCAACGTCAACGGCCCGTCGATAAGAGGAGGCGTCTGCCGATCCCTGTACATCTGATTCACCGCGCATGCGCCTTTCTCATCGACGGATGTCGTAGTGTTTTCGGAGTTCTGCTGCGTTCTCGTTTTTCGCCAGCATGGAGGCTTTGTCTACATCAACGTTACTCTTGTCCAGCAGCCCCAACATCGCCACAGTTCTCCAATCAACAACACCCCAAGCCTCCGGCTTTAGGAATCTAAGCGCAGCGGTTGCTACTTTAGCCTTTCGCTGCCCCGACTCCTCGTCCCGAGATGACCCAAAACCCCTGGGTCGCATGATTGAGAGAATAGCGGCGAGGTCGTCGCGGGCATTGAGTGCGCCACGAAACGTATCCCACACAGCCTCCTGTGAATTTCGGGTACTGGTGCAGTTTGAATCTAAGTGACCTTGCGCCTTCCCAAGAATTGGCGCAGCATGGGGGCATGGAATACAAGAAGCCGTTCGATCAATTGCACGATCCGCACCAAAAGGCCCAAGACGCCATCGACCATGCTACTGAGGTCAGGAAAGAGAGGCTTACTCACCTCGGTGATAAAGCCCCTCGTTCGCCGCATTTGGTCGCGGATGGCAACCTGCAACGCTGTTCGGTCTGCGGGTATCCGTTCCCGGCGGACGTTCACCCGTCAATGACGGTCGCGTTTGCCGACCACCTGAGCAAGGCCCACAGGCCCGGACAAACGACCGAGGACGTTAATCAAGCCGCTGCGCGGATCGTCAGGGAAGCGACCGAGAAATCCTAGCCCTGTGCCGTGGGCTTCGGAAGCGGGAGCACAAACTGCATCATCGTTTTCCCGTTTGACTCTGCCATCTCTTGCCGTAACTCTGCCATGTTGTCGCAAGTCCGTGATATGCCGATCAAAAGCCAACTGGCAAAATAGCATGACGTTGCAAGGCCAGCGCTAAACAAGAGCGCGCGATTGGAGTGCAGAGCATGAAGCACATCTCGGAGACGTGCCCGTCGAGGGCCTAGTAGCCAGGGGGGAAGCGGCTGAAAACTTAGATTCGTGGGAGAGCAGTGAGGGTGGTAAGCTTCCGCCAATGAAGATAGTGGTGAAAGCCCGGTACGGCTTTGGGGGAGTTGATGCGCTTGTTACGCCAAGAAAAGCTGCATGTTAAACGTCCGTAGGCTCGTCCCTTTTTCCAGCGTCCCTTGGCTGTGGAAAATTCTTCGACGCTCGTAGTCAATTCTTATACTGAATGATTACCCACGCTCGAGATTTGCGTACATGTTCCATCGGACGACGCCTGCGGAGGAATCGAACGCCTCGGTGAAGGATCGATCGGGCCGCGTCGAGAAAAAGGCTTCCTGTTCTCCTTGCAAGTGCTATAGTTGTGGCGAAATTTAACCATCCCATTCGAGTAAATTTCGTGTGTGCCCCAGTGCGGCGCTGGTTGGATGTTAGGAGACTACTATGGTCGCAAGAGAACCGACGACAGCGGAAGTTTTGGCGGCGGCAGCTTCTGCCTTCTGGCACTGGTCCGGAGTCGCGACGTTTTTGCGCTGCCCCTATCAGCCTGACATGAGCAATACGGATATCGGACTGATCGGTTTCCCTTACAGCGGAGGAAACTCCGTTGAACGCATGCAATACCTGGGGCCGCGCGCGCTGCGAAACCGGTCCACGGCCTATCGTCGTATCCCTCGTGACTTTCAGGTCGACCCGTTCGCGATGGCCAGGGTCACGGACCTGGGAGACGTGCCGCTTGTGAGCGTACTTAACCCAGATCTGGCGACGAAAGAGGCGGAGGCGTTCTATCGACGGGTACACAAGTTGGGCATCGTCCCGATTACGGTGGGTGGCGATCACAGTATTACCACGCCAATCTTGCGGGCAATCGGCGGCGAGCAATCGCGGCACAAGGGTCCGATTGGCATGATTCACTTCGACTCTCATTCGGATACTTATCCGGAAATGGCCGGCACGCGTCACCATGCCGGTGCGGCGTTCCGGATCGGCGTGGAGGAAAACTTGATCGATCCCGCCCGGACAATACAGATCGGCTTCCACGGTCCGTTGGCCACGCTGACGCAGGACAACTGGTCACGCGAGCAGTTCACCGTGGTCACTTTGCAAGACGTGATCGATCGCGGGGTTGATTGGGTTGCATCAGAAGTTCACCGCGTGGTTGGTTCGGGGCCGGCCTATCTCAGTTTCGATCTGGATGTGATCGATATTGCCTATGCGCCGGCAGTTGCCGACCCGGAGGTCAACGGCATGACGACGCGCGAGGTGTTCGCGCTGCTGAACAAGCTGCGAGGCGTGAACCTGGTCGGCGCCGATATCGTGTGCTTCTGTCCTCCGTTGGACAGTCCAGCACAGATCACTGCGCTGACGGCAAGCGAAATCCTGCTGCAGTTTGTAACTCACGTGGCTGATTACCGCGGGCAGCATGGTGATGCTGCTCTGTCCACCGTAGCTCAGGCGACTACGGCGTGAGCCGCGAGAACCAACTTACACGCGGGTAAAACCGAGACGGGGAATGCAGCCTGTCTTTGGAAGCATCCCTTAGAAAGCGCTGTCGGGACCGAAATATTTCAGAAGCATCGTCCGTCATCTCACTAGGCCGCCACTCCCGCGTGGCAGAGTGGTCCCCTAACCCCATCCGGAAAGACAGGAGAATTGCGATGAACGCAAACACGCGTCTTAAGCTGGGTGTCGCCTTATTGGTAATCGGGCTGATCATGCCTTTCGGCGCGTTTCTCGTAGCTGGAACAGACTGGCTTGCCGCAGTAAAGACTGTGGTGAGCGGAGTCCTGGTGCTCGGCTTTGAAATCCTGATGTTTCCGGCTATTGCCCTGATGGGCAAAGAGAACTTCGATCGCATCGTCACCCGGGTAAAGGATCTTTTGAAGATGCTGAAACCAGCTGGCAATGTCAGCCGTTCGCGCTACACGATTGGGTTGATGTTGTTGGTCGTGCCGACGCTCGTCAGCTGGATCATCAGTTACTTTCCGTCTTGGCTTCCTGGTGGAAATGCGGCCCGTCTGTGGATAAATCTCGGACTGGATCTAGCCGTCGCGGCCAGCTTATTTGTGTTGGGCGGAGACTTCTGGGACAAACTGCGGGGGCTGTTTCGTCATGACGCAAAGGTAATGTTTCCCGCTTCTGCCGGCGGTGAAGCCACGAGATTGTCACCTTGAATTTTGGCAAACGACGGGCTAGCCCCTCGTCAAAACCTGCACGCGTGCCAAAACGACTGTCCTGAGAAGCACAAACTCGCCTTCGACGAAAATCCGCCGCGCGCCGATGGCCAATGGTAAATAGCCCGTCGCCAAACGTGCCATAAGCCCACACGATTTTATATGGCGCGATAGGAAAATCAACATGTCTTGGGATCAGTGTGCAATCCTGCGCGAGACTAGGTTGGTTGTGCGCCGTTACCCAAATCGAGGGGCAATGCAGTCAGAACGGAATTCGTTGCAATCGCCAACTAGGAGCCGGCCAAGCCAGTGACCAACAAAGACCTATCGCCCGTTCACACGGGCTGGCGGTCGGGCACATGAAAGATCGTAGGGCTTTTTCCTTGTTCTTCGGCCATCATTAGGATTAACATCAACCGCTCGATCCAATCTGCTGGCCGTCGAGGTCTTGCTCTGTGCTAGTGATAAGGGGCCACTGACTCCCCCACTTGCATGCGCCGCACCGCCGTCAACTTAAATTCCCGGGTAAACCTCCGTTTCGACATACCAATCCCCCTTCGCTGAATTCTATGGGTGTTCTGGTTGTCTCAAAACTGGGGTCCACTCCACTTCATTTGCTACAAAAAGCGGGCATTTTCACTTGCTACGGACAGGCCAAAAATTTGGGGTCGTCGGCAGCCTTAGTCCCACCTTGATGCCAAACCAATCGGATAATTCCTAACCGATTGGGTGATTCGCTGCTGCACACTGGCGGCGTGTCCCGCCATACCTCAGTGATCTAACTGCCTCAAAACTTTGGCTCGCGTGGTTTCTTGTGCCTCTGGAGGACTACTTGCAAGTCCCATAGCGTGGCCGTGGTTCTCGGATCCTGCAGGCAAGGGGATGGCGGCGGCAGGCGTTGCCCAAGGGAATCGAGAACTGGTCGCTGACGAGTTTGCAGCAACGGCTGGTGAAGACCGGCGGACGGCTGGTCAAACATGCCCCCTATTATTGGCTGTTGTTGGCGGAGAGCCATCTGGCAAAACGGTTGTTTAACAATATGCTCGAATCGAAATCGAATCTAGGAGGCTGAACATGAAAAAGAGTCTTGCATCGTGGACGCTGGGCATCACCCTGCTCGCAGCCATGCCCTCGGCGAATTGGAATCTGCTTATGGAGGCAATGCGTCACACGCGGGATGGTGTCCTCAGACTCTTGACGGTTGGGTGAGAGACGAGGCTCCGGCGTGCGTTGGTTTGGGGCACCGCAAGTTGAGGCACACGCGGGATCGCCTTCCCTTACTCCTGAAGCTTGAAGTGACGTGTTGGATACTCGCCAGGGCAATGGACCCTTCAGCGGCAAACTCAGTCCTCCGGTGGATGTGCTGGGCCGTCCATGCTCTCCATCCAGCCAGTCGCTGGCGTACGTGTTCAACGCCACCGTGGTGCCAATGGGATACTTGGGCTACCTGACGTTGTGGCCGGACGGCGGACAGCAGCCCAACGTCCCGACGCTGAACGCGTACGACGGCGCGATCACGTCGAACATGGCCATTGTGCCAGCCGGGAACGGCGGCAAGATTGATGCTTTCGCCGGTTACGGGTTGACGAACCTGATCCTGGACATCTCTCCAGCTACTTCGCGCCATGAAAGGCGATGCTGCCGGTTCGCGATAAAGCATCGAGGTTGGATACCAACCTCACATATGTAACACGCATTGTAATTCGGGTTAACCTCATTTCGCTATACCACAGAGGAGTAGATGTCATGGCCAATCCAAGAACTCCGACATGCAATTCCGCCTTCCAGCCTGCCAGCGTCGCGGTCGCATTGGTGTTAATAATTGTTCTGCTTGCCAGTGTTGCCGACGCCCAGCTCAGAGAGCCGTGGAGCAATGCCACGGGGACGGAACAATCTATTCAAACGCGTTCGTTAGCGTTGAATCACGACAGAACCGACGCCAGCCCTTCGAACGGATTGCAGTTCTTCCCGGCGGTGGAATGCCGCGTAGTTGATACTCGAAATCCGAACGGAACCTTTGGCGGGCCGCCGATTCAAGGCAGAACGTCCCGAAGCTTCCCGATTCCGCAGGGCTCGTGCAACATACCCTCGACTGCGGGAGCTTACGTGCTCACCGTTACCGTCATACCAATGGGGCAGCTGTCGCTTTTGACGGTTTATCCCACAGGCGAGAGTCTGGGCGCGGTCACGACTATGGTCTCGCTTGACGGCCGGATCAAGTCAGATCCCACCATCGTGCCGGCGGGAACGAATGAAGCTGTCAGTGTCTATGCCAGCGACACCACCAATGTTGTGATTGATGTCTACGGATACTTCGCTCCCGCCTCGCAATCCTCGATGCAGTTCTATCCACTGGCTCCCTGCCGTGTAGTGGATACCCGCCAGTCGGGGCAACCGTTGCCGGGCGGCCAGGAGGCTGACTTTCCTGTGTTGGAGAGTCCTTGCATTCCCACAGGCCTCCAGCCGGAAGCGTATTCCATGAACTTCACCGCGATCCCGCCAGGCGCTCTCAATTCTCTGACGGTGTGGCCAACCGGACAGCAAAGACCCTTGGTAGTAACGCTCACTGACCCGATTGGAACGATTGTCTCTGACGCTGGCATCATCGCTGCAGGCTTGAACGGAGCTATCTCAGTCTTTCCCAGCGGCGACACCCACCTGGTGATCGACATCAACGGGTATTTCGCGCCGCCTGGAGCCGGCGGACTGTCGCTGTATCCAACAGCCGCTCCTTGCCACGCCTTCGCCTCCGGCAGAAGCGTCTTCGACTCCGGATTCTCTGGAATGACTGTGATTCCGATCAGCTTGCCTCGTAATCCATGCGGCTTGCCAGAAACCGCGCAGGGATTCGTGTTCAATGCCACGGTCTATCCACGAGGTCTGCTGGGGTATCTGACACTGTGGCCGGACGGCGAGCCACAGCCTGTAGTCGCAAACTTAAGTGCCTTGGATGGGACAATCACCTCCAACATGGCGATCATACCGAATCTGGATGGCTATACCGATGCCTATGCATCCAACACTACGCAATTGGCGTTGGACATCATGACTTACTTCGCTCCATAAGCTAACGCGCGCGTCCGAAGTGCTGCGTCGAGCAACAACAAACCAACTGCACCCCAAGAACAGGTGCTAGTTAGGAAAGAGAAGTGCTCCCAAACAAGGCGGATGGCAAGCAAATAGTTCGCCGACCGCAAGGCAATCTGCATTTCTTTACTAGAAGGAGAATGATTATGGCGAGCAGAAGGCGACAGCGGACTGGGATTCTTAGGAACCTCCAGGCCGCGCTAGTGGCAGTGTTTGGGATCATGTTCATCGCTACCCAAGCGGCGCAGGCCCAGACCTACAAAGTCATCTACAACTTCACCGGCGGGGCCGGCGGGACCGGCCCGCAAGCCGGCGTGACCATGGACGTGCGAGGAAACCTCTACGGAACTACCTTCGAAGGCGGCAGCGCGGGCAAAGGCCTAGTCTATAAGCTGACTAACAAAAATCCTAATTGGGTATTCACGCCGCTTTACGACTTTGCTGGCGGCAATGACGGCGCAATACCTCAATCCGGAGTAGTCTTCGGCCCGAACGGTACTTTCTACGGCACGACGACATACGGAGGAATAGGATGCGGCAGTCAGGGATGCGGCACGGTATTCAATCTCAGACCTCCCGCAACCGCGTGCAAAACCGCAATCTGCTACTGGACGGAAACGGTGATTCACCGGTTCACAGACGATCCTGACGGCGCTACTCCCGCATCCGGTAATGTGATTTTTGACGGAGCAGGTAGCCTCTACGGCGCGACGACCTTTGGAGGCACTGGCAATAACTGCACCGGCAATTCCTGTGGCACCGTGTACAAGCTGACACCATCAGGCAACGACTGGACAGAATGTGTAATTTACAGCTTTAAAGGACCGGATGGCGTCTATCCAAACGGTGTGATCTTCGACAATGCCGGCCAACTCCTCTACGGCACCACGGAGTTTGGCACGAACGGGGACGGTGAGGTTTTTGAATTGACCCCTTCGGATTGCCACGCCACCGAGGGCACCATTTATGTCTTTGACGATGCATCGCACGGCGGATTCCCTTTTGGAGGTTTGATCTTCGATCCGTCGGGTAATCTCTACGGCACCACTAGTGATGCCGGAGTGAATCACGGCGGCACGGTTTTCGAGCTAATACCCCACTGGACGTATAAGCTGCTCTATAGCTTGACTGGCAGTCCAAACCAACAATTTCAAGGGCCTACGGGCAGCTTGGCTAGGGATTCAGCTGGTAATCTCTATGGGACAACGCTTGAGGAAGGCGCACACATGCAGGGTACAATTTTCGAGCTGATCAATGAAGGAAACGGAAACTGGACCTATGCCGACCTGCACGACTTTGCTGGCGGTAAAAACGACGGCAGTGCGCCTTACGGTAACGTCATACTCGACGCGAACGGCAATCTCTACGGCACGGCATCGAGCGGCGGGACGAACGGAGCCGGCATCGTCTGGGAGATCACGCGGTAACAGCGGTTCTCGGATTGAGCGAAGGCTTTTAGGTCGCAGCTATGAAAAAGTTTCGCTTGCTCGTCCTGGTTGTCATCACATCGGGCGTTCTGATCGCCCTCGCATTGGGAGGTGCTCGACGGCTTACCTCACTGCGCAGGGAAAGCGTTATGCCGCGCAATATAACGCCGGAGAATATGTCGGAGCTGTGGACTGGTCTCGCGGAAGTCGCGGTTTCGGGCGACTGTCCTGTATCCGTGCGGGCGAGTGGGAAGGGGGGATGGAGTTCCAGCGAAATGAGCATTGCGCTGGAGCAGGTCGAAGTGGAGAACCGCTCTCTCGCCAAGCTACTGGTATTCGACATTGATTGGGATATCTACATCAATGGTAGTGAGTCTTGTCCAAGTCAATTAGTCGTGCGCTACTCACGGAAGCCATTCACCTGCATTCTTGCTGGTGGATCACAGACGGTTGACGTAAAGTTTTCGCATAGCAGCACGGCAGGATTTAAGACGATTTCGGGGGAGTTGACGTACGCCGAATTCGCCGACGGAACGACTTGTGGAAAAGAACAGAAGATGCATACTACCAAGGCGTCAACAAACTGCAGGGAGGGATTTATGTCCGCGTACAACTTCTCGCAGAGCGACGAGAGACGGAGACCTCTCATTGAACCACGCCGAGTTGTCAGTTAGATGGCCTCAAGTGCCGCTGGAGAGAACAAGATGCCAAATCGTCATTTGCTGATCTGTGCTCTTGCCGTGGTTTCGTCAGTCATTGCAGCAGCCCAAAGGACAACGCCAAGTCACATGGGCCAAGAGCAAATAACCGAGCCGGCGTTCGATCTTGAAGGAGTCGTAGAACTCGTGGATCGTCCCGCGGCCGCAACCCCCGTTGAGGCGGTCAGTTTCTCCCTTCATCTACTCGAAGCGGGTTTTGACATCTGGGCTCAGCCGGATCAAGACGGGCGGTTCGTTCTCAAGAGAATCCGACCGGGACGTTATTCATTAACCTACCCAACGCCGGGCCGCATACGAATCTTTGCTCAGGGGCCCAAAGAGCTTGCTCCTGAGGGATTCGAATTGAGTTCGGACAGTGTAGGCCCTCTTCGGCTTGTCGTCAGCATGAAGTCGGGCGATGTTTACGTGAAGAGACGGGCTTTCCCCAGCAAGCACAGCGATCTGGTCGCACTGTTGGTGCCGGCAGATACTCACCTGACACTTCGCGAATCGTGTGATTTGAACCGGTTGACGGGACCGGAAACAACGTTTTGCTTTGTGCCTCCAGGTAAATATCGGATTTTAGTTATCGACGCCGAGTTTCAAAGCGAAGTTGCCGCTTATGCACCGCGATTTCCTGACTTCTTGAAGGACGAAGCTACGTCCGTCGAAGCTTCTGAAGCCGGCCAGACAGTGGCGACTGCGACCTACTTGGAGAGTGAGACTGTCAGAGAGGCGATTCGTCAGGTGGGTCCTCTGAAACCTCCCGGGCACTGAAGATAGGAGACCGATCACCTATGAATGAACCGCTCATCTTATCATCTTGCTCCATTGTGACGCGTATCTTGCTCCGCTTCGCTTCGGCATTTTGCGTACTAGTAGCTGTCGGGCAGGATTCGGCGCGGCTCGTCTGGATAAGTCCGAACCACAGCCCGGGACCCGCTGATGGATACGAGTGCACGGAGACTTTCAATCTCGATACCCTCGTGCGTGTGGATTACATTAAACGTCGCGATGATAGCGCACCGATCCCGTTTTACATACACGGACGCGGAATCGTAGTTGCTCTGGGGCATACACGAGAGGTCGTCCTCATCAACGATGAACTCACAGCGAAGGTGCAACGGGTCACTGTTGCAGACCTGCGGGATCACATCATCACCGACGTAAGCTTGGAAGCCGGACGGCTTTATGAAGCCGATGTGCGCCCAGATCCGCGTTTATGTAAACCCTCAAGGGTACGGGTTATCACCCGATGACCGTGTGGTTCTGGTCCAGATGGTGCTGACATACGTAAGGGTCGATTCAGCAGAATTGGCCGGTGAAATTGGTGGCAAGTTCAAGCCGCGGTGGTACGCAGTTAATACCTCGACTGGCAAAGCCCTGGGAGATTCGAAGGTAAGGATCCTCCTCAACGCTGGTATTGAGTTCATCGCATGACCTATTGTGGAGTGCTCTGCGCTTCTACTGTTGGATAATGGCCTTCGGCAATGAGCTACTCGGCTTGTCGTCCACGCCTCGGTTCAGACAACGGAACGTCGCCTCGTCTGCGAGCAGAAACTCAGCCAAGCGGTGAACGACAATCTGGGAGGTTCAAATCCTCTCTCCCCGACCAATTTGAATCAATGACATCCGGACGTTTTCGCGAAGCGAAAACCGCCGCCGTGGGCGGCATTGAGGGCGGGATGAATTCGCAAGCCTTCCCGGATGGCATTCCTGCTCCCTTTCAAAACAAAAACGCGAGGCTGAAAGCCTCGCCGAAAATCCCGCTGGCTTTCATTACCCTCTCGCCATCCGAACACGGATGGCGCTTTTGATTTTGTCGCTGTCGGTTCCCGGTATCTACCGCCTTCAAGTGCGATCACACCTCAACACAAAAGACTTCCGTTCCGGTTTTGCACCGGGCTAAGACCCAACAATCAAAATGCAATCCATACATCTCTGCTTCGCCGCTCGCGCTTCGCGCCACGCGGGCTGTGCAGTGGCTCTAACCTCTGAATTCTCAATCCAAAAGGCTCTTTACAAATGAAACCACGGGCAAACCTCAGAGGGGCGGTACAAGGCCCGAGATGCACACCTTATCTACTAGCGGTGTTGCTGTCTGGATGACATATCAATTTGTGAATCAGCGTAATAGGAAGACTGGCGATCTAGGGGATTCTAAGAGGATGCCGTTTGACTGGACAAGCCCCTTACCGAAGGAGCTTATCTCAACTAACACAGATGCGATTCGGAACTTCTGGGCGAAAGCTGTCTTTCCCTCCCTCGCACCGATCGTTGAGGCGAATTACCGACGAGAACCGGAGCCGACCGGAAGCGCAGTTGTCGTTGCCGTTCAAGACAGGAAATATCTTTTGACCGCGACTCACGTCATGGCTGGTCATATCGATGGAGCGCGAAAGGTGCGCCTTACACCTTTCTGCCAGAGCGAACCGAGCTGGTAGGGCATATTCATCATCTCGGCGAACCCTTCGATATTTCACTCGTCGAGCTCCCCGCACATCCAAAGCGAGCACTGAAAATGCCGCAGTATCTGGCCAATAACCTCACAGACGGAGAACTTTGTCTGTTTGTTGGATTCCAGGCGAGGTCAAAGGTCTGGAACTTCGATGAAACCCGCAACACTCTGCAAGTCAAGCCACTCTGCTACCTCAGCACGGTGCGCAAAGCGAGTTGGGATCGGTTCAGCATCAGACTCGATCAAAAAGTGCTCCAACGTTCGGCCGTAGGCAAATTGAACGGCATAAGCGGTTCCGCGGTGTTCGTTCTGCGCAATGACAGGCCCAGCCTCGCCGGGATCCTAGTCGAGTACCGCGCTGTGCGTTCCGAGATTGTAGTAACCAGCTCAGGCATTATCCGCCGGTTGCTGGAGCAGATGTAGGCCATCCCATGAAGTGGTTGTACGTTTGGCCTTATAGTCCTTTGACCGAACTGCCTAATTTACCGACTCGCGCTTCTTGCACGCAGCGGTCCCCAGCGACTGCTATTGCCTGAATGCCCGTCCCTGGATGTTGTTTTCAGGACGACGGACTAGGCAGCACCTGGTCGTAGTTGAGGCCGCTCGACTGCCCGCGAGAGCCGAGCAGCCTGCGTCGCGCGATCCAGGAATAGGTCGTCCCGTCGTTCCACCGGGTTCTGCAGTACACTCGCTGCAGCCGGAGTCCTACCCGGGGGACCATTTGTTCCGGGATCCCCGGTTTCAGTATAGATAAAGAAGGAACGATCCTCCCCCAAGGCGCATTCGATCCCCCTGGGACGGTGGCCCCAGCGAAGTCCACCAGCGCCCCGCCGGATTCCTGCGGC
The DNA here is from genome assembly GCA_963791975.1 of uncultured Acidobacteriaceae bacterium. Taxonomy (GTDB): domain Bacteria; phylum Acidobacteriota; class Terriglobia; order Terriglobales; family Acidobacteriaceae; genus Bog-257. The sequence continues at coordinate 2,088,366 of CAWBUJ010000003.1, forward strand.
AGGAAAGGGAACCAAGCCGGCGGCACAGGCGTTTGAAGTTGATACCGCAGGATCGGTAAAGTTGGCGGCGCCTGCTGAGGCTGGCCGCGCTCATAACCTGGGGTGGGGTTACCCAAGGCGTCCGGTGCGGTTTCTTCAACCGCCCACACTACCTCAGCCGCATCGTCGCGGAAGAGCCTTACGTCTTCCACTGCTTCGGAAGTCTGACGAGCCGCGGTGCAGGTTGGCGCAGTGAAGAGCGCTCCTGCGACGCCGCCAGTGGTCCGGTCAGTGATGGAGAACAACGTTGAGCGCCCACCGGGGGGCCCAGGGCCGCGTCTGCCCAAGGAATGGCCATAGAGCCACCGAAAACATCGTGGAGTGTGAGTGAGGCAATCTGGCAAAACGATCCAACCGGAACATCGAGCGGAACAATAAACCAGCCGATGCCGTGGATCAACATGAAGTCCAGCAGCAAAAGCCGGCCTGCATCCTGCACGTCGGCGACAACACTCCCGAAATCCGTTTTGTTCGATTCGAAATCCCAGAAACGGCTGTTGGGCATTCCCTGGAAGCGGACGTGGCCGGGAATCAGGCTCGTTGTAACTGCAGTTGCGGCGGTCCCGGCGGCGTCCGCCGTGGCTACATCGAACGAATACCAGTCCAAAGCCATCGACCGGTCAGGCTCGGCGGTGAGCGTAACGTTTCGCCCGTCGGGAAGCGTCGCCGGGAACGATAACGAGTAATCGATGACGGATGCGTTCCATTGGGCGGGCGCAGCGGTTCCAACAACTCCGAGCACATCGGCGACCCACGCCAAGAAAGCTGTAAAAACGAGTTTGAGCGTGGCGTCAGTGGCGGGATCGATGCTCGGCGCGCGCCCCTGTGAAATGTCTGCTTGTAGCGCCACGCCGTCAGTCACGCTGCCTGCGAAAATCGAGAGGTTCTGGTCCTGGGTAGCAGGAAGCGGATAACGCGTCCGCAGTTGCGACTTCGCGCTCGCCGCCTGCGCTGGCGGGCTGACCATCTGGTCGATAAGGTTTTCCAAGACCTGTCCGAGTTCCACTCGGACCGAGAAATCCGGCGTTACGGGTTCCCCCATCGCTGCGGGCTCCAGTGGTTTGTTGGCACGGTCGAATACAGTGGTGCGGGTGCTGATGTCGACGTAGGCTGGAGACCCGCCGTCGGACCCAATAAACTCGCCCATTTGAAACTGGCGCGCCAAGGTCCAGACCGGATCACGCATCTCCGCCGACAGTCCGGAATCGAGTGAAGCTTCCAGCGGCTGCGGGATTAGGCGGTTCAATACGTAATCGAAATCATGTTAACTCCCCGAAACCGCCACCCACTGAATGGGTGGCCGGCGAATTTCCACAAGTTTGTCGACAGCCCATCTCCGGCCGAGTTCACGGTCAGAGAAGCCGCGGGCAGGAGCACAGATAATGATGAAAGAAGATCCGGAGTGAGGAGACGATCTGAGCAAGCTCGAACGTCTCCCGCACAATGTCCGCCAGAACAGCGGTCGACCAAGCGGCTGTGTCCACGGGAGGAACTGCAAGCAGAACTGCCTGGGGCGCTCGGAGCGAGGCGCTGGATAGTGAAACGCGATGGCAGTCTGCTGCAACGGCGACGGAAGAAGTTCGCTCCATCCTCGATCAGAAGCCCGGCCCACTTTTGCGAAGGTTGCGTTTTCCAGGGACGGTGCAGAGCGATGGACACGGTACCGGACGGTGGTCCGCCATCTTCCAGAAAGGGCAACGCACACCATGGAGCCGACGACGAATACGGAAGCTGCACGACGTCCCAAGTCACCGGCGGCGCACCTACGGCATTCGCGAACAGCCGCATTCGCCGCCACCGCTCCAACCCCGGTCTGACACGTGCGGCCTTGTGCGCCCACTTGTCGACATCGGTGGCGTTCAAATCGGCCGGTCCGGCCATTGCAGGAACCACCTGCGCTGGAACATCGAATTGGCCGATCATCGGTAGTCGGCGGCCGAACACGCAGCGTATGATTTCGGCCGGATCGGCGAGCGTCGCAGCTTCACTAAGCCGGCTCTGTCGCTGCGCTTCGATGCGCGCGGCAGCAGCCGCGGTCTGATCGGCGCTTGCGTTGTCGGGCAGGTACGCTCCGCCGAACCCGAAAAGGGCCGCTTGGCGGAGGTGGGTTGGTTGCGTCGAAGGCGTTGTCAGATTGAGCGCCGAGAGGGCGTCCAGTGCGTTCTGCGCACGAGCAGCAACATCGGGGTCGGTCGCATCGGAGACGCCGCCGCCGATAGAGTCGAGATCGCTCGCTGCCAGCGGGCGGGCCATCGAGAGCAGCCGGTCAACTTGCTGCGCCAACTGCAGCAGAGCGGGAAGGTTACGGCGCCCGCTCCTAGATCTAGTTTGCCCGCGTAGGTCACAACGCCCTGGCAATTTCCGGCGGCGGCCCGGATTCGAATATCGAATTCGGAGTTGCCGTCCAGAGCGCCGGAAGAAAGAGCCAAAATGTCGACTGGACGTAGCTCGAGCCCGCAAGATCGACCACCTGCACACCGGACCTCGTCGTCACGCGGCACTTGACTTCCCGCGGATCTCCTAACAGTTGACCGAGCCACCCATCGACGTAACGGCACGCAGTCGAGCGCGGCGTCGGGGGCGCAGTCCATCCTGGCGCAGCAGCGTCATCCAGAACGACTGCCACACGGTGCGAAACCGCGCTGCCGCTGACCGGCCCGCGTGTTACCGCAGGCTCGGGCGGCCGAGCGCCCTGGCCCAATGCATCCAGACCTGCGGAGGCTGCCATTGGATTTCCGCTCACCAACTGATACACACTCTCCGCGACCAGCAGATCCGCTGCGGAGTCGAGCAACTGAGCAACGTCAGAGAGAACTGCCGATGGGAAGTGCGGAGAAGTAGGATTGGCGCGCCACGCCAAGACCGCCGCCAAGCCGTCCATGATCGGGCTGGAAGGTGTGGGATAGCTGGTGCGCAGCGGCTCTAAGAACGTCGCAGCCAGGCTGGGATCGGCGCGCAGCCGCGTCTCCAACTCGCTGCCGAGAATCTCGAGAGAGATTCACCGTCGCGAACCCGCGCCAGAATTCCGAGGCCGTCGCGCACGCGGGCTGAGGAAAGATCGATCGCATAGAACAGCGTTCCCGGGGCGCCTCTCGCCAGGAATCCATTGCGCAGGATCGCCGCCGTTTGTGCATGGTTCGGAGAGGGCGCGTGGATGAATCCTCCCGGACCGGGATCGAAGGGCTCGGCCGCGGGTTCGACATTCTGCACCCACCCGTAAGCGCCGAAGTGAGTGCCCTCGGCACCGGTCCCAGCGCGCAATTGATTCAGGCGATTCTGGCCAGCGCGGTGATCCAAGCATCGAAGCGATGCGAACAGGCGTCCAGTGTCTCGGAAAAAAGGCGCTCCAGCACGGCAATGGGCAAGCTAGCCAACGCACTGAGGGCTGCCGTTACGTCCGCAAGGTGCAAGACAGGCGGGGGAGGAGGGGTCTGTGGATATGTCTGTCGCAAAGACTTCGCCAATGTTTCTTCCCACTCCTGTCTCGTTGACCGTCGCCGCGGTTGTGGCCTCCGTGGGCGACCCGGTCTCCGTCACCGTACAAGAATGTTAATTGTGGAATCCGCCAGCCCCAGCACTTCTATTTCGCGCAGGTTCGGACGCCTGCCTTCTCCACCAATACGGAGTGGCGCAATAGCTGGTAAAGCAGCGTACGTTCGTAGGCGGCGGGCAGCGCGTCCGAAGCGAGTTCACTGCCGCCGGAGGCAAGCTCTCCACAATCCATTGAATGTAATTGGCGGAAGCGGGCAGCGGCGATTGACGGTCCGCGAGGCTGGAGACCAGAACGCCCGAAAACGTGTCGGTCCGCCCGAAGGAGGCCGACGCGATCCGCGGCGTACCTGAAACCGGCAAGTGAGCACTGATCAACAGCGAATTTGCCGTTCCGGCCTGAAGAGCGGGCGCCGTTCCCGCGGCCGTGGGACTAGCTCCGGGCAGCCTCCCCAGCAGCACCTGGAGATCAGATCCGATCAGCACTTGAACCAAAAAGGACAGAGGCGGGGGTTCAGGCGCAACACATTGATCAGATCGCTATCAGGGTCCGCGGGGTTCGGATCGACGCGGGCCGCTTTACCGCTCGCTGTCAGCAAAGTTGATTGCAGAGAGGCTAGTGCAGTGGCGAGTGGCCCGGGCGAGGCAGCCGCAAGGTGCGCCACCGACGTTGCCGGAAAAGCGAATACGGAACCGACCCGACGCGGAAAGCGGGAAGCGGCCCTCCCGGGCGAAGATTGTTGTTGGTGAAGCTGTACGCGGCGGCAACGGCGTTTGCGTCCCATGGCGGAGCCAGCAAGGCATCCGTAGGCGCCATCATCTGTTCCAGATGATAGCCCAGCGTTGCCGGCCAAAGTGCGGTTGCCATCGCCTGCATCGCAGCGTCGCTTAGAAGATCGGTGTGCTCGAGGTGAGCGACAGTCTGAGGCGATACGCCGAAGGCGCGGGCGGCGAGGAGCCCATCGCCAGAAGCGGGCGTTCCCGTTCTAAGGCGAAGGTGACTGCGCCGCCCGGATCGGAGGATGGATATCCAGAGGGCGCGCCAGGTTGGTTCGAGGTCGGCGTCCCCGGAGAGATGAAGGCGAGCCCGCGCGTGTAATGGTGGCCATCGAGCAGGGCTTGAATTTGCGCCCCCGCTTCGGCGATGGAGAAAGTTCCCTTCGTGCCCATCACCAGAAGCAAATCGAAACCTTGCGTCCAGTCGGCCGCGGACAAAGGAATCTCCAGGCCCATGCCTACGGCTTTCGCCGAGGCGAATTGCACGGTCCATAACAAATCGGCATCCATCTCGAGGAACTGCCCGGGAGCGTCATACGCTGCGTCGCGTCGATTGCGGAGACATCGTCAGGTTACGGGTTCAGAGACCGCCGGTCCGGTAGCGGTAGCGATCAGCGCTCCACCTCGATACGCGAACGCCACGAAATTGTCCGGCAAGATAGCGTTGGCCGGTCGCGTCCAACTGGCGGCGCGAGCGGGGGGCGCACCGTTGTATTGGTTTGGCTCACGATCCAGGCCGCGCGCGGAGCCGGGAATCGCGCAAGCAACGCCGCCCATGAGGCAAGCGTATCGCCGGAAGCCCAGTAGGCCCGCCCCGCGCTCCACTCGTCGTCCGTCGATTCGGGCTCGTGTGTCTGCGCTAGCAGTTCATCAGGGAAGACGCGGATTTGCAAAATCCCAACTGGGGCCGCGGCGGGAACCGTACTTGCCACGCCAGCTCTAACTACCGCGCTACCTGTGCTGGGCGCTCGGGAGACGGTTGCTGCGCTGGTGGTCGGGCCGGCCGCGACGCTTCCGGAAGAGATCGAGGCCAGCGATGTCGCGCCGGTTGCTCTTCTAACACCCAGGCCAGCGCGCACGGTGGGTGCGCTGCGCACAAACCGGGATTTGATGCGCACGGGAAAGAGCGCGATCGGAAGATCACCGCGCAGATTAGAGGCTGCATCCGCGCCCGCGGGCAGAGCCGCAGCCAGCGGCATTAACGCACTCCGTGCCGCCCGCAGCGACTGCTGGGCATTGGAAAAGGCAGTCTGATTAGCCATCCAGGCACCGAACCTTCTGATATAGCGCCTGCGCGAGCGTGCTTTCGGCCGCCCGTACCGTGGCGCGCAATGCTGTAAAGTCGGCCATAGTTATGCGCCCCCTCGGCGGTTGCAGTCATCAGGTCGGAAGCATAGATCGCCAACCTCACAGGATGCTGCAGAAGGGCGGCAGCGACCGTGGCCGAACTCCCCGCCGGAATTGTGCCACCGAAATGCGGCTCGGAGGGATGTTCCTGAATGACGAAATAGTATCCCGGCGTCGTCGCGGTACCGAGTGCTGCGCGGAAGTCAGAGGGAATCCGAAGAACGCGATATCCGGGTCGACTCGGCCGGAGAAGATGGGCCAAGTCTCCGTTGCGCCGAGGGTCCGCTGGGGACCGGCCGCGGTCGCGGGCACCGCCAGAACCTGCATGTTTGGATAACGCTGCACCAGAGGACCTCGAATCAGCAGCACAAAGCGACCGCCGCCGAAAGCACCGGGCGCTGGATTGTTCCCCAGTGTGCTCCAGTCGGCAATGGCCGCGACATCGTCAACTCCATCACTCCAGAAGCTCTTGAAGTAAGTTGCGGACACATCGGTTGGATACTCGTCGAAATTCAGCCACGTGCCCATCTCGTGATTGAGTCCTGCCATAAAGGCTTCCACGAAACGCTGGTCTACTGCGAGCAAGGCCACGGTCTTCTCGGGAACCTGTGTAAGTCCTGGTAAGAGCCAATCGGAGGACTTCCTAATGAGCCAACCGCTCGCCGCCTGCGGGAATGAGGGAGCCACAATGAAGGGCGCGGCGCCGACCCGGCTATCGGTTCGTACAGTGCGCAAATGTGTTTCTGCGTCGATGGCCGCCGCCGGATCGATCCGCGCGGCCACCGAATTCTGAAACGCCGGTAGATTGACGCCGGTCAGCACCTGCGCCGCCGGAAGCGGCGTGCCAAGCTGCTCAAACAAAGATGCAGCCGCGGTCGCCAGTCCCGTGTTGTCCGTCGTGGCGCGCAGCTTGGCGGCCACATCGGCGCCGCCGAACATCACGGCCACCGACCCGAGTCGACCTGTCGCGAAAGCAGCGGGTCCCGCCGAGGCGCCGCTCCGCTCGTAGCTACGACGCCGACGGCGCGAATCCCTCCCGGAGGCGGTGAAGTCGCCGGCTGGATGAACTGCGGCGTTGCCCATCCAGTTCCCATTTCATCTTGGACAACAGTGCCGGTCCCGCGGCCCGGCGTTGTCGAAGCGCTATCGGCCCCGAGGGCCGCGTCAGCCGTCGAAGTCCCGGTGAAAGGGCGCCCCTGGCCAGCGTGCTTGTCTCGATCGATTGCAGTATCGTCACGCCTCCGACGGCGACTCGCGTTGCGATAGGACTGATGAAGGGGAGAAACGTGTCTGCGGAACCCGTGGGAGCATGACGCGTCCAAGTGCTTCTCGCGGCTTCCGGGAAAACTCCAGTTGCCGGAGAGACTGATTGGCTTCCCGCAAGCCGGCTGCCTGCCCCAGGCACCCGCCAGCAGCGCGTTGGCGTTGTCGCGCACTATCTGCGCTCCCAGTCCTGCGGCAGCACGGGTGCGCGGATCGTAATTCAGGTCGTCAAACCAGACGGGCGGAGTAGCACCGGTATAGGCGCTTCCGTAGAGCGGCGGACGCACCGTGTTTACCGGACCGTAAGCGCAGCTGAATATCGGGTCGAGACTCTCAACTGGTCGGCGGCGGGCAGGTCCTTCGACGGATGTGCGGCCGTCGTCAGCGCCGATTCCATTCCGATCGGCGCGATGCCCCCGGAAACGTCGCTGACATCCATGTCGCACAACACTACGGTGTCCGGGATCGGATTCGCCGTTAGCTCCCCGACAAGAATGCTGAAATCGCCAGGACCGCCGGTTGAGAACGTCCAATAGTAGTAGACGGGTAATGTCACTGGAGCGGAAACCCATGCCGGTTTCGTGATAAGCGTGCCTGGCTCGGGAGTGAGCAGCCCCCCAGCCGGCCAGTCCAGAGTTGGAACCAAGAAGGCAGTGTATGCGGTGTTCGGATTCAGCGCCCGCGGCGAAAGAATGCGGGAGCGCGTCAGTTGGGGGCTGGTTGCCATTAGCGATGCGGCTTGCGATCCGTTCAGCGAGATCTGGCCGATGCCTTCCGCGTGCGCCCACGCGAAGGAATTGCGGTCCGGTAACGCCGCAGCAGCGTTGATAGTCACGGTAGCGAGTGGACGATCGGGAGTGCCGGGCACAACCGGCGAAAATTCGCCTTCGGCTGCGACCACCAGGCAGAGCCATGGAGCAAGCTGATCGCCGGAAGGCGCCGCAGGAGTGAACCGCCATGGAAGATCCGGCTGATCGAATTCGATCAAGGCCAGGAATTCGGGCTCGGCATCGGTGGAGCCGGCTAGGGGCCACACACGGCATACAGATGACGGATCGAATGAGACAATGTCACCCGGACCGTGCAGCGCCATGGCCGGCGAGGTGACCGTGTGTACACCCACCTGCAGCGTCACCGAAACGGGGGTATTGGCCGCGCCCGCACCGATAAAGCGCGAGGCCCCGCGCCGCAGCCATGGCACGAACGCAAACGATCCCAGACTTGAAGGAAGTGAACTCATGCGATCTCCGATTGAGGTACAGCCTGAAAGGACCCCGCGGCTGCGCTGTGCTGCTGCAGGAATCCGTCCAACGCCAGTCCGGCTTGATAGCGCGTAGACGCCACCGCTTGCGCTTGCTGCGCCAGATTCACCGTCGAGACAATGGAAAACACTCTTTCCGTTAACGCTGCTTTCGGCGCAGCTCCCGCTGCCGGCGCGAAAGCTCCCAGTCCAACTTTTCGCCACGGCGCCCGCGCCGCCGGTCCCGTGCTCGCGCTTGCCATCTGCGTCGCCAGCGTTGGCAAAAGGGGAGCGGGACCCGCCGTGCGGCTTGAGTCGATCACGATCAGGTCATACGTCAGCCCCGCTTGCACGCTGTTACCCGTCGTCGCTCCCACATCAATCGCGATTCCCGACGGCAGCGCCACGAACGATTCTGCCGACAGCTTCTCCTGGTCGCTCATCTCGGTAAACTGCGACGGCGCGAACTCGTTGTTCACCAGCGTCCAGTTCGCCGCTTCCACCGCCGTGCCATTCACCGCCGGACCAGCCACGTCGAACCGCACCGGCGTCGGCGCCGGCTCTCCGCAAAACGCTCGATCGGCTGATTCAACGGCACCGCTTTCTGATCCAGCACCACATCTCCCGCGGGATCGAGGTAAATCACGCTGCCGCTTTGATTCGGCGCAAACGTGACCGCAGCATGTACGCCGCTCGGCAGTTGTCCGTGCCAACTGGCCGGATCGGCCAGCGCCGCCTGCAGTGCCCCCGTCCAGGGATCCACCGCCGGCAGTGAAGCCGGAGCTGCCGACCCCCAGGTGCGATCAAAGGAAACGCCGATGCTAAAGAACAGCAGGCTTATAGACGCCGAGCCCGTGGCATGCCAGGGAGCCGGTCCCGACAGCATTCCCTGCACGTGAACCGACGCGAAGGTCTCTCCCGCTGCCGTGATCGACGCCGACGCATCCAGCGCCACGCTGAACGAAAACGGGTTCTTGGTAAACAGCGCATCGAATGCAAAGTGTCCCTGGACACCGCAATCGCACACCATCGCCTTCAGGTCCACGGCCGCCCCGACCTGGAACGTGTTCGTCGTGATCGCCAGATACGCGGCCAGATGCAGATGCAGCGGCCCGTTACTGATGTCCAGCGCCACCCGCGACAGCGTCGGGAATCCCGCTGGCGGCTGAAAGTGCGGATTGAACCCGCCCACCGCGAGCGCAAAACTCTTCGGCTCCGCCCAGGCGCTGCGCACCGACAGGTCGCCGGAGAGCGGATAGCTCTCGATGCGTGAGCCTGTAAGGCTGGCATCGAAGAAGAACCGACTGGCACCGAAATCGATTCCTCCGGCGAAGCTCACGCTAAGCAGGACCAGTGGTTTTTCGGGCGGGAACTTCGCCGTTGCATTTCCGATCAGCGCAATGCGCACCGGGTCCGGCAGCTCAATCACCACCCCCACCTCCGCCGTGATCAGCGCCGGCTCGCCCCACACGATCTTCGCCGTGGGCCCGAAGATATAGCGACCCTCCGCGGGCGGAAACAGTACATCCAGTTCGTTCAGAATCGCCACCGCGCTGGCGATTGGGGAACTCGGAAACAAGATGTCCTTCGCCGTTCCCTTCCAGACGGCGGTTTCCAGCGCATCCAGCGCCAGCGTCCGGTTGATCCCCGCCAACCCGCCCACCCCGACCAGCGAAAATCCCATGCCCAGCTCGATCGGAACTGGAAATGTGGTCGCGATCAGAAGCAGGAAGCTGACCTCTGGCTGGGTCTCGATCAGCCCGAAGGCGGAAACTCCGATCCCTTCGATCGACAGGTTCGCCGCCCCGCTATACTCGGATTTCGTGAAATCGAACGACAGAAACCCGCCGCCGGTGACCGGACCTGCGTCTATCGCAGTCCCCAGCCCTGACGGCGCCTTGAAGCCCAGCTCCGCGTTGACAAACCCGAGATTCGCGCCCTGCTCCGGAAAGGTGAGATTCAGGAGCAACCCCATACGGTCGATCACGATTTGTACGGGGCCTAGAGAGAGCCCGGCCGACGCAGAGCATTCCGCCACGACGCCTGTGTCGTCCGCGTGCAAACCAATGTGAATACTGTCTACGGTGACAGTGCCCCCCGCCGAGATCCCGACGGGCAGTGTAACGTCAAGACCGCCGGCACCTCGCACCTTGAAGCCCTGAGTGTTCGACCAAGCCAGCCCAAGATCGAACTCGGCGCGCAAGCCTTTCGCCGGGAGAATTGTGCGCAGGAAGCCGTCTCCGTCCCCCGGAGCCAGCACCAAAGCGGATTTCGAGACATCAGCCGAGAGAGCCAGTGTCTGAGCGGCTTCGGAAAGCGTTGTTTGCACGGCCAGCTTTGCACCTCCTACTTCGAGACGCGTGCCCTCCGTTGACCCCAGCAAGAACGCCGGCCCCGAATCGGGCGCCGGCAAAGTTGCCGTGAAGCTGCCCGTCGCTTCGGCCGAAGCGGCGGTCATTACTAACGTGAGCCCCTGCCTACCGTAGGCAACGCCCTGCACTTGAGCAGTACAGTCAAGCTCGATCGCCCACGCCCCCTGCTGCGTTTGCAACTGGAGAGAACCGAAGGGACTCGCCAAAAGCCCTAGATCCCCGCGATCTGCAGACGAGAACGTGAATACTGCGCCTGCCTCCGCAGTTGCCCCCATATGCCGGTCCGCTGCATACACAAGCAAGGCGTGGTCCACAAGTGGCGCGGCATCACCGAGCATTGCTTCATCGCCGGGCGTGAAGCCGTAGCGGCAAGAGACGCCGAGCGCCTGGAGAACACAGAGCAGGCGAGGGAACAATTTGTCCGCGGACGCATTCGCGTCGGACACGGTCAGTAGGTCGTTAACAATATAGGCGTCGCGCAGTGTACCAACCGGACCCTGAAGAAGCTTTGAGATGCGCTCCCCGTGAAATCGGTCGATGCGAAACGGAATCCGCAAGAGCTGATTCCCATTCACTGCTGGAGGCGAATAATCTTGCGACTCAGCGGGGTCCAGAAGCGTCAGCAGTGCGGCGATCTGCCTGGCCAAAGGGTGCCAACCCATCAGATAAGCGGCCAGCAGAAAATCGATCAGGTCGCTGCCGAAATCAGTTAGTACTGAGGCCGGACCGCTACTCTCACTTAACATTCGCAAAGCGTCGAACGCGTTCTGTGCCGCCTTTAGCAAGCCAGCGATTTCCGAAAATGATGGCGCTGCTTGGTCGGAAAGCTGATCGATGTCGTCGAGCAGCGTCACGATCGCCTCCAGCGCCTTGGCCAGGGCGTCGCCGCCTGCCGTGTCCGATTCCGCGCCGATTTCCGCTAGCAACTGTGGCAAGAGCAGCGGATTCTCCACCACATCGCGGATCGGGCGGAATAGCTTGGATAGTTCGCCGCTGAGCACGTCTAGGACACTAGAACTCATTACTCGTTATCCGCCTTGATATCAGGATAGATAGTGTCTCCGTCCAAATCGATGAGGATGTTGTAGGTGGCCCAGACAAAATCCGCCGAATCGTCGAGCTTCCATCGAACCGTATGGTTGACGGCGGTAAGCTCGCCATGGTTCGTTACAAAGGTAACTTCTCCGATGTTGTTAAGACCTACAATCTGCTGTTTGCTCCAACCCTGGTAATTGTAATCGCGGTAAAAGCTCGTAGCGGTGTTGAATACCGCTACGGTTAGCTCACGCGGCGTGCTCGAGGAAAGTACGGGAATCGTGGGCGGCGAGACTGGTTGTTGTCCCTGCCGGTCAGCGAGCAGGTAGTCTATACGATAGCGATAATCCGGAGTTACAGTGACCTTCACGTTTTTCGGGTTCATTAATTGATCCGTACTCTCATGCCCTAAAAGCACGGTAGGAACGCCGGTGGGCGCTCCCTGCGCTAGCTTGATATCGTGCCAGACACTCCCAACCATCCCGCCGCCCGGGACGAACTCATTAACTTGAGCGACCACTGATCCAGCTGGCAGGTTGTATCCGACGTAACCCTCAGGATTGTGAGGGGGGACAAAGCCGAGCAGTCTGGCCTCCCACGGAGCCCCGGTGTATCCCCGCTTGTGGAGAATTACTGTGTTGTCAGTTTGTTTCTTGAAGGAACTGGCGACGAGCTGAACAATCTCTGCGGAAGCCGGTTGAGGCTTGGTTTGCGGATCCTCGAATCTCCTGGTGGCCCGGTATTTCAGATGCGAGGCGAAACTGTGATGTACGTCCCCGGACAACAGAATCGCGGAACCGAGCCGTTTACCCTGGACCAACGGCATCTTTTCTGTCAGCGCCACCAGGAGACGGTCGAAAGGGACACCGGGCAAGTCCCATGCGTCATAGATATCAGGATTATCGCTGTCGCCGAACTCTGTGGTCATCCATGGATGCCGCGCCGCCGTTCGGATAGGTTCCGTCGGTGGAGCATTGGTAGTCACCACGACCAGCAGAACGCGCCCGTTGAGGCTCGGCGTGCCCGTAATCTGAGCCTGAAATTGATTCACGGGTTGGACCGGCAGGAAGTACCCGGTTGTGTTGGCTCCATTCGGAAAAGTCCGCCACGTCCGTGTATCGGTGACGATCATTTGGTAACTCGTGGCTTCGATCGTGTAACTGTAGATCAGCGAGCTCGGGTCGGGGACACGCTGGTCCGGCTGACTGCGTACACCCACAATTTTTTGAATAGCATCGGCGTTGTTCGCGTAATCGTTAGCATTCTTACCGTCGAGGAGACTTAAAAGGGCGCCTCCCGGCGCCGACGACTCAAAGCTCTCGGGTACATTCCCCCAATGCTGACAAAGCGAATAGGCAACGAGTCCATTCTGAACGACTCGGCGACCCAATGGCCCGCCATACACTCCCTTGCAAAAATCCAGGGTCATGTTCCAGTCATCGGTGATTTCGTGATCATCGAAGATCATGTAGGTAGGTATGTTTGCCAGTAGTCTTCGCACCCGGAAAAGCGTTGCATAGTGAATCTGGACGTCATTGGCATCACTTTTAATCGCTCCTTGATGTTTCCACCAATCGTTTAAAACCTTTGACGACACCATAGGTAAACCACTACCGAACCCCTTCATGACTTCGTCCACCGGAAGAGCCGCGGAATCTCCAGCCTTCGGCCATAGCACATCGGACCAGGTAAAGAGATACATCGCAAGGTATTCACCCAGGGACATTAGATGGCTTCGCAAATCATCCGATGTAAAACCGGCTTGGTCCAGGCAGTCAATTCGCCAAAGGGGAAGCAATGAATTGGTCGGTTTATTGAGTACCGGCATAACCTCTGGGCCGCCAGTGTCGCCATAGAGCAGCCGATCCCCTGCGTCGGTCAGAAGCAGCAACAAAGCGGCGGACACGTCGTCGGCGTAAATCTGGTCCCCGGTCAACATCAATTGGTGGGGGCGCGCGGTGGCATTGGTTACCCCTTGCTCGATAAGGACGTCGAGTATCGCCAGGGCGTCAATCCCAGTTCCGTGCGGCATACGGCACGACCCGTGAAATATCCGCACGTCTTGTACGTTCGAAGGCGGCAAGGCGAAGGTAGGAAGCGCGTAGCCCGTATAGGAGAGGCTTGCCGAGTTCGTCGCGCCGGCTAGATCCTTGGTTTTCGTCGAATTTGAGAAAGTGAGTCCGTACTGGTAGACAATTCCCTCGGTAAGCTTCTGGCCCGATGGGGTGACGGCGGTTACCGCCACAATGTGTAAGTTCACTCCCACCGCGACGGTGTTCCGCTGGCCACTTGCCACCTCAACGCCTTTGTCATCTTTCACGGAAAGAGTGACCAGCGCGGTATCCTGCAAAGCGAGCCAGACCGTCACAGCGTTGGTCGTCACTCGCCTGAGAACCGGACCGGCGAGTACCCAGGGAAGAGTCCCGATCCGGTCTTTAAGGAAACTCATTGCCATGGCGTTCCTCCGGATGTTCTCATGCGATCTCCGATTGAGGTACAGCCTGAAAGGACCCGGCGGCCGCGCCGTGCTGCTGCAGGAATCCGTCCAACGCCAGTCCCGCTTGATAGCGCGTGGACGCCACTGCTTGCGCTTGCTGCGCCAGATTCACCGTCGAGACAATGGAAAACACTCTTTCCGTTAACGCTGCTTTCGGCGCAGCTCCCGCTGCCGGCGCGAAAGCTCCCAGTCCAACTTTTCGCCACGGCGCCCGCGCCGCCGGTCCCGTGCTCGCGCTTGCCATCTGCGTCGCCAGCGTTGGCAAGAAGGGGACGCGTGGACCCGCCGTGCGGCTTGAGTCGATCACGATCAGGTCATACGTCAGCCCCGCTTGCACGCTGTTACCCGTCGTCGCTCCCACATCAATCGCGATTCCCGACGGCAGCGCCACGAACGATTCTGCCGACAGCTTCTCCTGGTCGCTCATCTCGGTAAACTGCGACGGCGCGAACTCGTTGTTCACCAGCGTCCAGTTCGCCGCTTCCACCGCCGTGCCATTCACCGCCGGACCAGCCACGTCGAACCGCACCGGCGTCGGCAGCCGGCTCTCCGCAAAACGCTCGATCGGCTGATTCAACGGCACCGCTTTCTGATCCAGCACCACATCTCCCGCGGGATCGAGGTAAATCACGCTGCCGCTTTGATTCGGCGCAAACGTGACCGCAGCATGTACGCCGCTCGGCAGTTGTCCGTGCCAACTGGCCGGATCGGCCAGCGCCGCCTGCAGTGCCCCCGTCCAGGGATCCACCGCCGGCAGTGAAGCCGGAGCTGCCGACCCCCAGGTGCGATCAAAGGAAACGCCGATGCTAAAGAACAGCAGGCTTATAGACGCCGAGCCCGTGGCATGCCAGGGAGCCGGTCCCGACAGCATTCCCTGCACGTGAACCGACGCGAAGGTCTCTCCCGCTGCCGTGATCGACGCCGACGCATCCAGCGCCACGCTGAACGAAAACGGGTTCTTGGTAAACAGCGCATCGAATGCAAAGTGTCCCTGGACACCGCAATCGCACACCATCGCCTTCAGGTCCACGGCCGCCCCGACCTGGAACGTGTTCGTCGTGATCGCCAGATACGCGGCCAGATGCAGATGCAGCGGCCCGTTACTGATGTCCAGCGCCACCCGCGACAGCGTCGGGAATCCCGCTGGCGGCTGAAAGTGCGGATTGAACCCGCCCACCGCGAGCGCAAAACTCTTCGGCTCCGCCCAGGCGCTGCGCACCGACAGGTCGCCGGAGAGCGGATAGCTCTCGATGCGTGAGCCTGTAAGGCTGGCATCGAAGAAGAACCGACTGGCACCGAAATCGATTCCTCCGGCGAAGCTCACGCTAAGCAGGACCAGTGGTTTTTCGGGCGGGAACTTCGCCGTTGCATTTCCGATCAGCGCAATGCGCACCGGGTCCGGCAGCTCAATCACCACCCCCACCTCCGCCGTGATCAGCGCCGGCTCGCCCCACACGATCTTCGCCGTGGGCCCGAAGATATAGCGACCCTCCGCGGGCGGAAACAGTACATCCAGTTCGTTCAGAATCGCCACCGCGCTGGCGATTGGGGAACTCGGAAACAAGATGTCCTTCGCCGTTCCCTTCCAGACGGCGGTTTCCAGCGCATCCAGCGCCAGCGTCCGGTTGATCCCCGCCAACCCGCCCACCCCGACTAGCGAAAATCCCATGCCCAGCTCGATGGGAACCGGAAACGTGGTCGCGATCAGAAGCAGGAAGCTGACTTCAGGCTGGGTCTCGACCAGCCCGAAGGCGGAGACCCCGATCCCTTCGATCGATAAGTTCGCCGCCCCGCTGTACTCCGACTTGGCGGGGTCGAACGACAGAAACCCGCCCCCACTCACCACCCCACCATCAATCGCAATCCCCAGCCCTGACGGCGCTTTGAACCCATACCTGAAATCGAGAGGGCCGAAATTTCCTCCGCCATCTGGAAATGTTATGGCGAAGGCAAGACCAACCCGGTCGATACTCACTTGAACCGGGCCCATCGCAACCCCAACGCCTAGGGATATCTCTCCGTCCACGCCCGCCGGACCAGCCTGAAGCGCGAGATGGACCGCAGAAACCGTCAGGCCAGCGGCGCGTAGACCAAGGGGAATGGTGGTATCGAGCCCTACTCCGCCCTGAAATGTCAGCCCCGTCTCGCTCGAGTAAATAATCCCTAGATCGAACGTCGCCCTCAACTCTCTTGGCATCACGCTGCCCAGGAATCCGTCGCCGTCTCCTGGGATCAGCACAAGAGCACCGTTCGTCGCTTTTATGGATGCGGCCGCGGCAATGCGTTTCGGGTCGAAGAAGAAATCTCCTTCGAAGGCGACCGTGCCAACTTCCAGGCGCGTGCCGTCCGTGCTTCCAAAAACAAAAGCAGGGCCGGAAGCGCCCTGTGCGGGAACCTGTTCAAGCCGCAGTTGCGCTGAACCGCCAGTTACAGGGACAGCCGCCGGAACAAGCCCGAAGCCCGTAGGCTTTAGAACAAAGGCCGGGATCTGGCCACTGGTCTGTGCTGTCAGCCGCCACGCGCCGAATGTTTGCGTGCCGGCAAGGGTACCGGTCACTCCAACAATGAAGCCCGGCGTCGCTCCGGGATGTTTCGAGGAAGAGCACTTCACCTCGAACCCAAGATTGCTTCCCGATGTGTTGCCGAGCAGCGCAACTCGGAATGTGGGGAAGCATGAAGCGAAGTAATCGTCGCTGACCGGACCCAACTCGACGATGGCTGCGTTATTGCCGTCATCGCTTATCAACTGTGGATCCTCGGTATCGTCCGGGAAGTCGCCGTCGATGGGCGTCATATCAGTGGGCGCTGGATCATTTAGGCCGGGATGTTGCAAAATCCAGGACAGATGGAGCGCGTCCGCCAAATACCCGAGTGCATAAAACAACCGCGACGCCGCCAGCCAAGCATCTGCGCCGCTCGCCAGCGAATTAGGATAATAGAAGCCCTTGAGCCTGGCCGCAGGATCGGAAACCAGCGCCTGAACGGCGGAAAAATCGAACTTGTCGCGAATCGCAGGGTAACGAAGAACGACTCCGTTTTGGACGACGGCGGGCTCCGGAGGCCTGATTTCCACGGCGTCGATCAGGGTGAGGACGCATGCTGAGCGGAATAGCATGGAATGGCGCCGCCGCAAATAGCTGGCCAGCAGAAGCGACAAAATATCTTCAGCCAGCGCGGACGCAACCTGACTTCGCGCAGGATCGTTCCCAAACTGCCGGATCGCGAGCACGACGGGCTGAAGTCCGCGCGCGGTCTGGAGAAAATTAACCAGAGAAGAAAGATTGTTTAGGCCGTCCGGATTGATTTTGTCGATCGCGCTGATAAAATCGCCAGCCTGCCCAATAGCTGCGATCAATTCAGGTTCGCTCAGAAGCGCAGGAGTATGTCCGAGGGGCGCCAACCATTCGGCGAGAATCTTTGGATCGCTCGCAGCCTCCTTCAGAGGATTCAGGAAGTCGAGCAATTCCTCCCGAAATAATGCACCCAGTCCCCCGTCCACGGTGCAATATGGTACCATGCGGCCTCTGTGATCCGATGACAGTGATCTATGCCGAGTCAGCTTACTCGAGCGATTGCGCCAGTTCTTCGAGCAGGATCCCGCGCAGCGGGTGATGAACCATCAGAACGATCCGCGCGTGGATCATCTTGGCCCCCCACCCGCGCAGGATCCCGCCAAACCGAATAAGCCCGGAACGAATACGAATCCGCACTGGAAGCAGAACAGCGCCTTCGGAAACACCATCGCTCATCCGCAGACCGTGATCATCCACGAGACTACGGGGTGGCCTTCGTCTGCTTCCGTGGACAATTTTGTTCAGCGATTTCTGTGCCTCGAGTACGAGATCTACTGGATTCCTGCGAAAACCGGCCCTCCGCCTATACCAGCACACTGGGACGCTCAGATCGGGCGTGCCATCGGACCTCAATTCTATGTGGACGGGAACGGCACGGCTTTCTCGCTGATCGGGCAGCATAATCTACCCGAACAACCAAGAATTACAGTTCATGCGGAAGGTATGAGCTTTTTTGCCATCGGTATCGAAAACGGCGATGTGGGCGATGGCGGGGGCAATCTACGGCCGGCGAACAATGCCAATGGTCCCTTGTGGTGGAGGCTCACCTCCAACACCGAGGACCTGCCCGGCTTGATGGTCTTTGCTTTGACTCACCCCACCAACGCACCTGACCTCAACTTGATCTGGTTCGCGACCGAGGGAAAGGGCCAAGCGATACCGAACTATCCGGGGAGTGGCGACACCGACCAGATCGCCACCCGGTATAGCAACTGGAACAACATGCTGTTTACTGAGCGAAACTATCGCTCGCTCGCACTGTTATGCCGGTTCATCGCCGAAAACTGGGGGCTGCCGCGAAATTTCCCGCTGCTTCCCTACATGCGCGTAGAGGCCGACAGTAGTGATCGAAAGATCTTCCGGCGCCTACTGCTGGGGGACCAGAGTCGGGACGCACAGGTCGCGAAGTTCCATTTCAGTGTGGCAGATGCCCAGAACGATACCGCCACCTATCAGAGTCATTACTCGCAGGCCACTTGGCGGAGCTTCTTTGGAACGTCTGCCGGCGACTTTCCGGTTTTTCGCGGCTTCCAATCCCATGACATCAATGGCCATCATCCGTGTCCAGGGCCAATGTTCGATTGGCACCGTTTCGCGCGCGAGGTCTGGGATTGGTGGTGGTATCCGTTTGATACCGACATGCCGGCTGTCCAGCAGGTGCCGGCTCGCCGACCGTACCTTCGGGCTCGCAAAGACACTCCGTTGATCGGCTACTACTATGACAGCACGTCTAACGACGCCAGCTACGCGAGCGTGGCTGTTGCCACCGAGGACCAAGCGCGCGGCGCGGCGCATTACGCCGTGACTGCCGGGACGCCCATCTACGCCATGGCGAACGGCGTCCTTGTAGCCGCGAGATTGCCCAGTCAGTCCGATGTTAACAATCCGGGATTCGCCCTCGTCCGGCACGAGGTTTTTTGGCGCTCCAATCAGAATCGAATTGACTATGATCAGCCCCCCAGTATGGTTTGGAGTTTGACGACCTACATCAATGCGGCGACCGCGAACTACACGCAAACGTCGGATGACAATCCCGACTGGCTCAATCGCCTTCTGATGCGGCTCATTGAGTGCGAGGCTGCCGTTGCCTTTCACACATCGCAACCCGCCAACGCTGCTCTACAGAGCGGCTGGGACCGGGTACCCGCTGGTGAAGGCCCCCGCTTGTCGTACGGGCAGCTCGTCGAACGCGATGCCACCGCATATCGCCGGCTCGTGACCGACTTGCAGGCCGGCAGTGTGGTTTTCCCGACAGAAGCAGATGGGGCTCCTACGCCGGTTCTCGTAATCCTGGGGGATTACCTTGGCGTGTCGGGGACAATGCACAATTCGTCACCGGGCTTTCAGGTTCAGATCTTCTCAAAGGATCCGCTGGCGGTCGCGAACGCCAACCAGGACGCCTTAGTCTGGGCGACCCAGGATTGGTGGACACAGGCCACCGCAGACGCACGCCGGCACGTCCGATCTCCCGCGGCGGATCTCCCTCAGGACGGCTTTGTGTGGCAGTACGATATGCTGGAGTTCCTGGCTTGGATCAACAACATTACGTGGGGCTCGGAGTGGCTAAAGTATGGGCTACCCGGAAATCAGCCTCAGGTCCCACTTTCGAGATCAGGAATCTAACCGGCTCGAGAAGCACAAGTCGCGAGCCAACTGCCGGCGACTCAAGGCCGATGTAAGATTTGGAATGACGTTGGGCAGTTGGTGTTCGTACGCAACGACGCGTGCTTCAAGACCGACGAAGGTGCGCGCGCAGGCGCCGAAGGTTGAACCTTGGAACGCCAACGCAGCAACCCGTTTCCGGCGCAGTAGTGAGCCGAAGTTACGATTCCACTTGGTACACCGCCATCATGTCGGTTGCACATTTAGTTGCATAATCGCGTGCCGAACTGACCGATTTGCCCGAATAAGAGCACAAACCGTCACTCCAAGTTGTTGAGTCCGCACAAGAGGGATGTGGGACTCTATATCTTCAAAACCGGCAATCTCCGAGAATCTTCTTGGCTGATCCCCATGGATCTATGGGCAAAACTTGGGTCCGATTTGGGTCCATTCAGTGCCGAAAACCGACGAACGAGAGGCAAAACGACGCAGAGCCAACCTAAGCGAGACAACAACTTAGCAAATGGGTTATTGGTTCGGGACCAGGGGGTCGGAGGTTCAAATCCTCTCTCCCCGACCAATTGGGGAATCCGGTCGAAGGTGAACGCGATTCCGCTCTGAAGCCGAACACGATTCCGTTGTGATTCCGAACAGCATTCCGGTCTGAAGGTGAACGCCGATTCCGGTGGGAAGGCGAACGGTTTTTGTCGCTTGGCGGAATGGCGTTCGGCTTCAGAGCGGAATCTTTTCCACAGACGAGCAGCAGGAGGTGCAGCGACGCTGGACAATCACCCGGCATTGAAACTCCATCAATGAAGGAGGACAGGGTGCCGGCCAGGAGAAAGTCCATGCGGAAAGTCAAAGAGGTCCTGCGGTTGAGGTTCGAGTTGGGGTTGGGGCAGCGCCAGATCGCACGCAGTTGCGGAATGGGGCTGGGTACGGTCCACGAGTATCTGGAACGAGCAGTAGCAGCCGGGATCGGTTGGCCGTTGCCGGAAGGCTTGGGCGAAGAAGAACTGGAAGCCAAACTGTTTGGCAACCAGCCCGTGCAGGCCGCAGCGGTGCGACCGCGGTCACAACCGGATTGGAATACCATCCATCAGCAACTGCAACAACATCGTCATCTGACCCTGCAGTTGGCGTGGGAAGAATACCGGCATGCGAATCCCGAGGGGTATCGCTACAGTTGGTTTTGCGAACGCTATCAACACTGGCGGCGACACCTGGATGTGGTGCTGCGTCAGGAACACAAAGCCGGGGAAAAAATGTTCGTGGACTGGGCGGGGGCAATGATCCCCGTGTATGACGCCACGACGGGGCAAGCCTGGCCAGCATCATTGTTTGTTTCCGTGTTGGGCGCCAGTTCCTACACCTACGCAGAAGCGACTCGGGATCAGCAGTTGGAAGCCTGGATTCAGACGCACATCCACGCGCTGGAGTTCTTCGGCGGGGTACCGATTCTGGTAGTACCCGATAACACCAAGACGGCCGTCACCCGCGCCTGCCGCTACGATCCGGACCTGAATCCCACTTATCAAGAGTTCGCGGTGCATTACGGGATGGGAGTGGTACCGGCGCGTCCCTACCGGCCAAGGGATAAGGCCAAGGCCGAGAGCGGAGTGCAAGTATGCGAACGCTGGATCGTAGCGGCACTGCGGAACCGGAGGTTCTTTAGTCTGTCCGAACTCAACCAGGCGATCCGCGAGCTGCTGGTGCGACTGAATGAGCGTCCTTTCCGCAAACGAGACGGATCGAGGTCGAGTCTGTTTCACGGCCTGGAGAAACCAGCTCTGACAGCGTTACCGGCCGAGCGCTTCGACATGAGCCAGTGGTCGCGTGCCACTGTCAACATCGATTACCACATTGCCTTCGATGGGAACTTTTACAGTGTGCCGTACACTCTGGTGCAGCAGGTCGTGGAAGTCCGCTCCACGCCGACCACGGTGGAGATCTTTCACAGGGGCAACCGGATCGCTTCCCACCTGCGCAGTCGCAGGCGCGGTCAAGCGATCACCCAGAACGAGCACCGCCCCAAGAGTCATCAAGCCCATCTGGAATGGCCGCCATCGCGGATGGTGAATTGGGCACACAGCATAGGTCCCCACACGGCCCAGTTGTTCGAGCGAATCCTGAACGAGAAGCCGCACCCGGAGATGGGCTACCGCTCCTGTCTCGGCATCATTCGCCTGGCGCAGCAGTACTCCCGACAACGCATGGAAGCCGCAGCGGAACGCGCACTCCTCGCCCAGGCTTGTCGCTATCAGAGCGTGAAGTCGATCTTGAAGAACTCGCTCGACGCGGTTCCCTTATCTCCACCACAACCCGGCTCTCCACCCCTGACCCATGACAATGTCCGCGGCGCCGAGTACTTCGACCAAGGAGGCTCGACCTCATGCTGAACCAACCGATGATGGAAAAGCTGCTGGCCATGCGGCTGCAGGGCATGGTCGACGGTCTGAAGGCGCAGGAACAAGATCGAGCGATCAACGAGCTGAGTTTCCTCGAACGACTCGCGCTGCTGGTCGATCAACAATGGAGTTGGCGAGAGAACCAGGCGTTGGCACGAAGACTGAAAGCGGCCAAGCTGAGAGGGCCGGCCTGCGTGGAGGACATCGACTATCGTGCGGCGCGGGGCCTGGACAAGACGGTAATGCGTGCTCTGGCAAAAGACTCTGCCTAGGTCCGCAACCACGAGAACATTTTCGTGTTGGGTCCGACCGGCGTGGGCAAGAGCTTTATCGCATCGGCCCTTGCACAGAAAGCCTGTCGCGACGGCTACTCGGCTCTCTATTTGCGGGCCGCTGCCTTGCTGCGCGAACTGGCCCTGGCACGGGCCGATGGAAGCTTGCGCCACTTCCTAGCACGACTGGGCCGCATCGACGTTCTGATCATTGACGACTGGGCCATGGCACCGCTGAATGAAAACGAGCGTCGCGAAGTCTGGGAGATCTGCGAGGATCGCTATCAGATTCGCTCCACCGTCCTCACTTCCCAACTACCCGTTTCGCGTTGGCATGAGCAGATCGGAGATCCCACTATCGCCGATGGCATCCTGGACCGTCTGGTTCACAATGCCCATCGCATCGAGATGCGCTTGCCCCCTGGGGTGAGACAACCAGTTAAGACACTGTTCGCCATTCGATGAAAAATCCTCGACCGGCAAGACGAGTTTACGGCACACTGCTCTCCGGTTGGTGAAGCGGAGGCGAGCCCTGCTGGAGAGCAACCCGCCAAGGAATAGCCAACTGGAAACTCATCGAGGCCGATGAGAGCTGGGGGCAGGCTGCAACTGCTGCTCCCAGCATTACCGAATCCTACATCGGATCGATAGATTTCCTCATGCCTCCGAAAACTCATAAAGCAAGCTGCCGGGTAGCGGCCTCCTGGCTTTGCATGGTCAGTTGTGCCTCGAACTCAGCCGGCGGCAAATAGCCGAGCGCCGAGTGCAGGCGTTGCTGGTTATAGACCTGTTCTAGAAACACGCCGATGCAGGCGCGGGCCTCGGCCAGGTCACGATATTCGGTGCGGTATACCTCTTCGTACTTGAGCGTCTTGAGGAACGACTCGCAGGTGGCATTGTCATAGGGGTTGCCGCGCCGGCTCATGCTGATGACAATCCCGTTTGCCTTCAGCAAGTCGGTGTAGTCGCGGGATGCGTACTGCACGCCGCGGTCGGAGTGATGCACCAGGCCGAGCGCGGGCCTGCGTTGCGCCAGCGCCATGTAGAGGGTGTCCAGGGTCAGGCTGGCTTCTAACGTGCGGTCCAACGCCCAGCCGATCACCCGGCGCGAGAAGGCGTCCAGAATCACCGCCAGATAGACAAACTCCCACTCCAGCCGGATGTAGGTAATATCGGCCACCCAGAGCTGATCCAGCCCCCTCACTACCAGCTCGCGCGCCCGGTTGGGATACACCGGCAGGCCATGATCGGAGTCCGTCGTCAGCACGAACTTGCGCCGCCGCAGGCACAGCAAGTTGTCTTCCCGCATCAGCCGGTACACCCGCTTCGGATTCACCCTCCATGCCTGGCGGCGCAGCTCGGCGGTGATGCGCGGCCGCCCGTAACTGGGCCACTGCAGCGCGATGCGCTGGATCGCGTCCCGCAGATCCATGTCCCGCTCGGCGCCCGCTTGGCCCTCGGGGTCGAAGCGATAGAAGCTGGATCGGCTTACCCCGCCCAGCTCCAGCATGCGGCCAATACTCAGTCCACTTCCGGCGTTCACTTCTTCCCTGACCTTCTGGTAGACGGCGGATTTCCATTCCGTGCCGGCAGCATCCGCTGTTCTTCGATGCGCTGCAAGCACCCCTTTAAAAAATCGATCTCCAGCACCTGCTGCCCGATCTTGCGCTCCAGTTCAGCGATCCGGCCTTCCGACCAGCGCCGCTGCCCGTGGCCAGGAAAAGCATTGCCTGGCCCTTGCCGGAACTCACGCCGCCAGCGGTGCAGCACGTTGGGATTGACTTCCAATCCGCGCGCCACTTCCGCGATCGAAACCCCTTCTTCCAGCCGCCGTACCGCGGCCAACTTGAACTCCCGACTGAACCGCCTGTGAGACAATCCCATGACCCAATCCTCCATTCAATGGATTTTGAGTCTTAACCAGTTGTCTCATTTTTGGGGGCAAGTCCAAGATGCGCGGTGAGTCCATGCGCAAGAAACGTAATCCGCCACAGGACGAGAAGAAGGAATGAACCAAAGTCAACATCTTTGAGTGTGAGTTGGGGATTTATCACCACCTATTATAAGCGTCGCAAGTTGGCAAGCCTCCGGTTATAGCGCCTGTAACAGCTTCGGCATGTTCAGGAACAATAAAGCTAAGTCCGGGCCCCTTTGCCGTTGCCGATATCACAGAGAGATGAGACGCGTGTCACAGATCCCATGAGCGGTGAAAGCCTATAAGTGTCAGAGGACATGTCCACGGATGCTAGGGGCGTGGTTGACGAGCCCGAAAGCTCCTTCAGGCGATGCCCCATGATGACAACGTCACAATTAAGGAGGTTCGGAAAATGAAAATCATAATCCTGTTCGGCGGTGGTGAAAGCGGTGGTCTGATCGTCACGGAAAACGGGGTGCGGCCGATCCCGCCATTTGAACCTGCCATACGGAGGAACCTAAAGTCCGCTGCGGCAATGGTGAACGCGGTCAAGGAGGCGCCTCACGAAGGAACCCGGCAGAAAATGGCGAAGATGGCGACAAGCCTATGCAACTTAGCGGTTGAGCAGATTGAGGAGGTAGTTGGCCCCCTCGATGCCGAACGGTCACTCGTCTTTCAGGACGACGATGGCGGATTCACGTGCGGCGCCAACGGAAAGCCGCCAATCCCGCTTCCATGGCCTCCAGGGTCGATGCCGTCGTTGCCGGACCTTATCGCCGCTGGCGTCATCGAAGCGGATCTGCTCGAACTCGTAAAGCGGGCGCATGATGGAAAGGTCCCATTGAAGAGCCTCTTCGAGAATCCGGCGGAGGTGGCGAAAGAGTTAGGCGTTACCGTATCTGAGAAGACCCTGAAGGATCTACACATATTGGCGCCTTCTAGACTGGCCGACATCAAGGATGAGACCGACCGGGAGATTTTCGAGTTCTTCCACAAGGTTGTCGAGGACGGGCGATATCTGGAGACCTTTTTTATCCGCCCATACGAGGTCTCGCGGACCCTGAAAGTTAAACTTAGCGAAACGGCTCTGGAGCGGTTGATCATGCGCGGCGCACCAGCAAATCTTATCAACCAGCTGCGGCCCAATCTGTCTAATTTTATTGACTCATTTATAGTGTGCATAGTCGCAGCCGAGTCAATAGTTGGTGTTGCCATCGCCCTCACCATCTCACCATATGCCACAATTGACGACTACATCAAAGATCGGTCTGGCAAACTGAAGATCTAGGAGGCGGTCGTGGCGCCACAGACGCGGCAGGATAAGGCGGAGCCTTCGGTTCTGCTTATCAGCATGCCTTGGACAACACTTATCGAGCCGAGTCTCGGCCTTGGCCTTCTGAGGGCTGTACTTGACCGGCGGCGCATACCCTGCCGCGTTCTGCACCTGAACCTATTTCTGCTGCAACACCTGAAGGCGCGCACCTACTTCGGGCTTGCGAATGGCTACGCACTGAATGATTTCCTCTTCAGCGGGACTCTGGATCCCACGGTGACCAACGCCCAGCAGCGCTGGCTGCGACAGAAGGCAGCGGAGGTGCTGGCTTGGGGGCGGATGGATCTGGACGCTTTCGGCGGGTTGGAAGGTGCGGTGACGAAACTACTCCGCCTGCGCAATGAAGTGTTGCCTGCCTGGCTGGAAGGATGGGCTGACGAGATCGCGCGCCAGAGGGCGACCCTAGTAGGGTTCACCTGCATGTTCGATCAGTCCGTCGCCTCCCTCGCGCTTGCGCGCCTGGTTCGAGAGCGTGCGCCGGAGAAGATGCTCGTGCTGGGGGGATATGCTGTGCGATCGCCCACCGCTCAGATGATTGTCCGCTCCAGCCACTGGATCGACGCTGTGTGCAACGGAGAGGGCGAGGTCACAGTCGTGGAGCTCGCCCGCGCTTCGGATGGCCAGATCCCGATTGGCAACGTGCCAGGAATCGTGTTCCGTTCGGCCGCGGGCGAGGTAGTTTCCACAACTCCGCCACCGCAGGTCGACATGAACACGAACCCAACGCCGAATTTCGACGACTTCTTCGCCGACGCCAGACGCCTGTCGGACGAGCATGGAGTCGATGTGGTGCCATACGATCTGCCGATCGAAAACTCGCGCGGCTGCTGGTGGGGAGCCAAGAGTCACTGCGTGTTCTGCGGCATCCATGATGAGGATCTGCCGTATCGGGCGAGAGATGCCTCAAAGGTACTGGAGACCATGGCGGATCTCCAGCGACGCTATGGAATCGATACGTTTCGTTTCTCCGACTACATCCTGCCGAATCAGTATTTCGACACGCTCCTGCCCGAACTGGAGCGCATGCGGCGTCCCTATCGGCTTAGCGCGGAAATGAAGGCGAACATCACCGAGGAGCGTTTCGCTCTAATGGCGCGGGCTGGATTCAAGGAGGTACAGCCTGGCATCGAGTCGTTCAGTTCCGATGTGTTGCGAAAGATGCATAAAGGCGTCTCAGCCGTGCAAAATGTCTATACCTTACTTCTGGGTAGTCGGTTCGGTGTGCAGGTCTGCTACAACCTCCTCTACGGATTTCCTGATGACGACGCGGCTGAGTACGAGCGTATGGTGGCGATGCTACCGAGGCTCTTTCATCTGGCTTCCCCGGTGGGCTGCTCGCCGGTGGCTATCACCCGCTACGCTCCACTGCAAGCGCGCCCGGAGGCGTTTGGCATCGAGCGGGCACGGGCGGAGGAATCCTACGAACTCGTCTTCTCACGGGACTATGTGGAACGCAGCGGCTTCGACGTTGAGGATTACTGCTACTACTTCGAGCGCCCGTTCGAGAACTCTGTACGCCTACAACGGATCTATGCCGAGCTCGACGATAAGGTGAAACTCTGGAGGTTGCTGCAGCTGGAGAAAAAGGCCTGGCTGTACAAGGACGGTCCTGTCGACGCCAATGGTATGACGATCCGCGACAAAAGGAGCCTGCAAGAGACCGTCCACCGCTTAGATGCGCCTCGCGCGGAGGTGCTGCTTGCTGCCGCTCGGCCAGTGGCGCTTAAGCATCTGCGCGAAGCACACTTACGTACCGTGGCGCCACATTCGGTGGGTGACGTCATCGATGAACTTGATGCGCTCGGGCTTATTTTTCGCGATGGCGATCGGGTAGTATCGTTGGTTCTTTCGGAAGTTGCGCCTATCCACAGATACAAACACTTTGGCGAGCACAATCAAAAGAATCAAAATGAACTAGAACGAGCGGCGGCCGAAGCATAGACATTACCCCGGGGGCGCCCGCATCCATATCGCTCTTCGAAATCTCTGAGCCGGCGCCACTCGCCCCGGCTCTGTTGTGCCCGCTCACAGGGCCAAGTGCTTAGTGACGCCGGTGTGGTCAGCAAGTTGGCCCTATTCCTCCATTCAAAGCAAGATTGCTGTCTTGCACAGGCCAACTCGCACCCAATCCGTCCAGGACAGAATTGTCAGCGAAACCCACTCGTCTCGCTGTCCAGGAACCGAGCTCCGGGAGGTTGCGCGCCAATTCAAGCTCACTACCGGATTTTAAGGTAGCACTTATGAGTGGGAGCGGCCCATGATCCTTTCTTCTACAACGAGGAAGCAGGGGCAAAGGGGCTGCCGCCCCTTTCCCCTGCACCCCCAATCCCCGCCGAACCTCCTCCGCTTCGCTTCGGACCACCTCTCCCGGACCATCTCGCTTGACGAAGCCGAACACTTCTTGCACAATCATCACGCTAGCGTCGCTTCGCTCCGACTGCTGTTCACCTTCACTCCGGAACGCCGTTCGGCTTGCCTCCGGAATCGATGTTCACTTTCACCGGAATACCCACCCTGCCCCCAAAGTTGGATTTTCTTCCACCATTCGAGCAATCAGTTGACGGATGTTTCTGGGTAGCTTCGGCCTGCCCGGGCGCGATTTCAGCTTCCAGAACAACTTGAAAAGCCGCCGATGCCATCCGATCAATGTCTCGGGTTTGACGATGACCAAAGCTGATTTCCAGTTACAGAACTTGGACCAGAGCACAAGGCTGATGCGAGCGGCGTCTGTCAGCCGCCTGGGTCGGATCTCATGCTCTTGGTAAAAGGCCAACTGCTTCCGTAAGAATAGGTTCTCTGCGAGCAGAGCTGAACGCGACCGAACCGAGGAACACAGGAATGTTCTGAGTTCCAAACAGACGCCAAAGCCCGCACGGATAGGGGATGAGAATTGCAGTCCACTGAGCATCGTGTCGGATTGTAGTCGCGCCGAAGCGATGATTCACTGGAATTCAGCGGTTCAGTCGCCACGCAACGGCCGAACTTTACCAAGCCAGACATACCCGCATTTTCAATGAGTTTACGGATCGGACGGAATATTTGCGCAGCACAACAGGTCGCCAGCTTCGGTGTCGTCGCTGACCGATGCGGCGTGATAGTCGTTGGTGCATGAGTCGGTTCTAGTCAGCGCCATTCCTTATCGCGCACAAAATCTGTTCTGCGAGCGATTTGCTTCCGGCAAGGACGTAGCGCAAATCCGACGAATTGGGGTCGAGGACAGCATTCCCCATGTCGATGTCGTTTCCATCGAGGTCACAAAATATTGCCCCAGCTTGCTTGGCAATGAAAGCGCCAGGAATCACGTCATGTGGCTTTTGGCCTCGTAGTTCAAAAACAGCATGAACGGTTCCGTCGGCGACACGGGCCTTCATGGGGTTACCAGCGAGCGTATAGATTCACATCTTTGGCTTGCCGACAGATACTCGCTTTAGATACTCGCCAAACCTGCACTTAATGGTTTCTGCAGAGCCCTGGGAAACGTCGCTCACATCAGTATTTGCGGGAAAAAGGGATCCGAAAACAGTAAGAAGGCTCCCTGCCTTTTGACCGTAGAAGCATATTGAGGCTTCGGATAGCATTGGGGTCTTATCTGGAATCAACTTTAGCTCTGTTCTATCGGAAAGCAGCTGAGGTGATATCTTGGCGGCATCGGTCCGAAGGTGCACCTTGTATGGTTGCATTCCCTTTTCCGCGACGTAAAACTCGCGTGTTGGAAGGCCAATTACGCTTGCCAATATCTCTTTCTGAGGTGGATAGACAAAAACCATCGCGGAGCACCAATTCCCCAAGTGGCGATTCACGAGGTCTGTACCGTCAATCATGTCAAGCAGAGCAACTGTCTTTGTGCCTTTTCGAAAACTGAGATTCTCGTTTGACTTATCGCAGATACTTTCCTCACCCCACACTTCGAGTGAGTTCTTATGCCGAGTGTTCCGCAGATATGCTCTCAACAGAAAGGCCGCCGCACGTTCGGCGGTCTGGTCTGCCTCCCGCGTTATGTTATCTTCCTTCGGTGTCTCGACCTCCTGAAGGGCCCTTTCATCACCCTCTTTGACGTTTGTATCTCGCTCAACGCCGACCAGAACGTCGTGCATCGATGCGATCGCTACTCTAGTGAGCACTGCGGGCGGTATTCTGTGGTTGGCAAATCGTCCAGGTGTGGTCATCTATCAAGAAAAAGCACAAACTCAGATAGAATTTGTGCTCCAAAAGTTGAACAGCATTCAGTCCGATTTCGAAATTAAGCTGTACGTGTCGGCAAGATAATTCGCGCGGCTTTCTGACGCACCGAGTTGATTCTTGACGAAATCAAAAAGATCTTGGCGTAGCTCTTTGCGGTCGTCCTCAGAAATTGTTGGCAGATGTTCGGGGGAGGATCCGCCGACTCGCACCCGAAACACTTTTATACTGTTCCTCCGCTTCTTTGCACCTGATCTTGCCATAATGCTCCCTCCTCGCACTGGTATTGCCTTGGTTGCGAAAGTGGCCGACGGGCTACACGCCCGCAAGAGCAACCTCTCTGTAACGACCGCACTTAAGTGTAAGCGTCCGGTCCAGACCGCGGGAGGAAGCTAAGAGCGGGCGATAAGTGTCCACTTAAGAAATATGTGGACACTTCAGGAATGGGTTGGTGGGGGATTGATCTCGTCGGTGTAGATGTCGTCAGTAAGCGCCTTGTCGATAGCCTGATCGAGGCGGGCGAGCAACTGGGCCAAGGTTTCGCCTCGGCGGCGGATCAGCATGGCCAGGCAGTTATGTCCGTCGGTGGCAGTGGCAACACAACCGACAGGGCGGAGCACGCCCAAGGTGATTTCCCCGTAGGTAATCAGCTCCGCGATGTTGGGCAGAGATCCCACGGGAGGGACTGTGGAGTTCTTCGCAACGGCCTTGGTGTCTAGGCTGCGGGTTCGATTGCGGGCGGTAGGCTTGCGGCGATGTTCCAAGGCAAAAGTTCCTCAATGCGGTTGATGGGATGGTCGGCGATGCGCTGTAGCACCTCGCGCAGGTAGGCTTCCGGATCAAGACCATTCAATTTGGCCGTGCCGATCAAGCTGTAGATAGCAGCCGCCCGTTCTCCACCAGCGTCGGAGCCGGCGAACAGGTAGTTCTTCCGTCCCAGAGCCACAGCTCGCAGCGCCCGTTCGGCGGCGTTGTTATCGATCTCAATGCAGCCATCTTCGCAATAGCGCACCAGTGCTCGCCAACGCGAGCGCGCATAGCGGATCGCCGCCGCGATCTCCGACTTGCGCGAGACGGCAGCTAGTGTGGACTGTAGCCACTGATCTAGCGATTCCAACAAAGGACGAGTACGGCTGCTGCGTAACGCAAGTCGCTCGTCCGGAGGTCGTCCCCGGATCTCACCCTCGATGGCGTACAGCTCCGCGATACGTTTCATGGCCTCGGCCGCGATCGGCGAAGCATGCGCCAGGTGCAGTTCATAGAACTTGCGCCGCACATGGGCCCAGCACGCCGCCTCCTGGATGAGACCACCCTCATATAAATGATGAAAGCCGGCATAAGCGTCAGCCTGTAGCGTCCCGCGGAAGCCGCGCAGATGCTGCCGCGGATGTTCACCCTTGCGATCCGACGAGTAGGCAAACCACACCGCCGCTGGCCCGCTATCGCCTGCGGGACGATCATCGCGAACGTAGGTCCACAAGCGTCCGGTCTTGGTCTTACCATTACCCGGAGCCAGCACCGGTACCGGGGTGTCATCGGCGTGCAGCTTGGTGGCGGCCAACACATGACGCGATAAAGCTTCTACTAACGGCTGCAGCAGGCGACTCGTTCCGCCTACCCAATCTGCCAACGTCGAGCGCTCCAGTTCGACACCTTCACGCGCGTACATTTCCGCCTGACGATAGAGCGGCTGGTGATCGCAGTACTTCGAAACCAGCACATGGGCCAGCAGTCCCGGTCCTGCTAGGCCGCGCTCGATGGGGCGGCTTGGCGCTGCTGCC
>CAWBUJ010000004.1:0-62983 GCA_963791975.1 uncultured Acidobacteriaceae bacterium
TTACCAATCTGGCTCCCTTAATCATACCGATAAGGCTTTTTAATTCAATAGCTTGCCTGTGCACAACGACCCGAATCGATTCCTGTCGGGCATTTGATGTAACAAACTTGCACAGCCAAGAGGGAATTCTCTTGGGAACTCGGAAGCCTGGGCCGGGAATGGTCTCCTGACATTAACGTAACTACATCAGATTCCGAGTCGCAACAGCGGCTTCTTGGGCGGAAGAGATGAGACGTAAGAGGCACACTGCGGAATCGAGCTGTCACTGGATAGCATTCGGATTGCCGCAAGTCGCGCGCCGAAGGGAATCCTCGGTGATAACGGTGACCGATGTCTGTGTAATACTGTTTTCATTCTCGTGACTCGCCTTTCGACAACAACTGCTGGCTCTGCACGCAGAGCGACCTCGTCCTAGACTAAGTTCCGTCGACAAGCTGTTCTGGGTCGTCCTGCGACAAGTTTGATCCGGATTGAGGAGGTCATTGATCCTAGTTACGCCCGGGGCCGTCGTGCGGTGGCACCGTGCTGGGTTTCGCCTGTACTGGCGTTGGATCTCGCGTACACAAAAGGCGGTTGGAAGGTCGCTGAGCACCCAACGTGGGGAGCACCACGCATTCACGGGGAGCTGCTCAAGCTAGAATTTGACATCTCGGAACGGACAGTCTCTCGCTGGGTCAAGCGGGCGAATCATGATCCTGATCCACCTCGGCGCTGGCTGGCTTTTCTCCGGAACCATCGCGAAGCCCTCGCTGCAATGGATTTCTTTACCGTGCCGACACTGACCCTCGGTGTCCTCGACTGCTTCTTTGTCATCGGCCATGACCGTCGTCGCATTCTGCACTGCAATGTTACGAGGCATCCGACGAGTAGCTGGATCGCGCAGCAGTTGCGCGAGGCCTATTGGTCAGTTTCGACAAAGCGTGATCTCGTAAGTCTCTCTCCGTCGATCTGGCTCAAGTGCGATGGGCAAAAGCCGTTGCCATGCGACCAAAGTTCAGATTCGTACATGGGGTAACGGCCAACTCCGCAGTGTTGAATCTTGCCGGTCGACCGCACTACCTAGCGGAAAAGGGGTGCTCGTGACCGCTCTTGGTCGAACACCCCTGCTCGAACGATCTGCTGATATCTTGCGTTTTCTTGAACTTTCTTTGATTAGCTCAGCGCGTGCAAGCTTGAGAGCACCTTCGCTGGCCGGCGAACCTTGTCGGTTTGCCAATTTGTCTGCAACGTTCTGGCGCTGCAGAGATTTCGGATCTGTCTGGCAGATCGCATTCAGTTCGTCATTTCCTCAGAATCGATGAGCTGAGCATAGGCTTCACGCTCACGCCGATGGCTGCGCGCCGTGTGATCGTCCGGCATGTCGGCTGCGATGACAAACTGTTTCAGGAAGAGGATGCGCTCACGCGGGGCCACGCGCCCTCCGACCATGAAGATCAGGTAATTCAGATTGTCCCGGCAGAAGCGTTCGAATTCATCGTCCTCGACGATGTAGGCGGTGACACTGCCCCGTTGCTGCTGCTGGATTTCCAGCCTGCCTTCCACGCCCCACTGTTTCACCGTGGACTGGCGTCACTTTCAGCAGGTTGGCGATGGCCGACACGGTATAGATCATTCCACTGTGTCCGGCGCTTCTGTGGTGGTTGTAGATCTTCAGGTAAATCGTGCGCGTCGTTGTTTTGAATCGCTTGGCGATTTCCCGGATGCATGTGGTTTCGGACAGCTCGATGATTCTGGCTACGTCTTCCTGGCTCCAGACCCGACGTGCATTCGGCCGGCGGAAGCCAAATCGTTCCGCCAGCCGCCAGCATGGCTTTTCTGGATAACCCGTTAATGCCTGGAGTTGCTGCACAACCAACGCGCCGTCCTTCTTGGGTATTCTGGTTGACCTTACGATGCTTAATGCCTTTTCCGACCAGACATAGTGCTGGCGGGGCGATCGTGAGCGGGAATTCTCGAATACCATGGGCATGGGACTACTTTACGAATGTGACTCGTCTCCTTTCGCTGAGTTGAGAAATGGTGCTTCAGGCGTGCTTGGTGCTCCGTATGAAGCCAGGGCAAGAAATAATTTGCAGGAGGAACGTTGCCTCTTTGCGCAACATCAATGATCGCGAACTGAACAGAGTGACGAAGTGTCGAATCTGCATGCCACTGTGTAAGAACTAGCGAGGAACTGCCGGAAAGTGGCATATCGGCGCACATACGTGGCGGTCAAGCAATTGTCTTGCCAAAATTCTCCACAGAGTTGTTTGCAAGCGGACAGGTTGGATCTATAGGTGAGTCCGCCGCGCTCAACTTTCTTCACGCTCGCGTCTTCATTGTCCATCATAGCAACACGTTGGTGCCACATAATGAATTGGAGTCTGCAGGCGAAGAACGAGAGGGCGAGCAATACGCAGCTCGCCCCTGTATTTCGTTATGCGGGATTGAGGATCTGCCCGGCGACTTTGCTGATTTCGAGCTTGCGCTCAGCGTCTTCGGTCTTGCCCGCAACCCAGGAGACGGCGTTCGACAACCGCCATATGGTGTTGCCCGCGGGCATGTTCACGGTGTCGAGCGAGTTGTAGGCTTCAATCACCGAATCCGCCTCGTTCTTCTGCAGCGCCTTGCGCAAGAGCTCGCGTGCCTGGGTGGAATCCACGGTTTTGCCGTTCGCCTGGCGAATCAGGTTCATCTGCTGTTGCAATTGTCCGGCGTTGAGCTGTTTTTGAATCACGTCTCGCAACGCACTCACCGTGGTCTGTGCGTCCAGTTCGTAAGTCCGCTGGGAGTAGACCATCGATTCATCCAGACGCTTGCCCAGATGGACCTGCCGCATCTCCTCCTGGGTGATGGCCAGGTTGGTGCACCAGATCCTCAGCAGGTAGGCCCGGAGCGAGAGTGCGCCGTTGCCGAAGTCGGAGTTCTCCAGCGACAGCCCGAAAGCGACCACTTCGCCGGGCACCGGCTCATACACCTCCGGCATGATCGCCTGGATGGCAATCTTGGTATCGGTGACATAGCCCTCGTAGGGCAACGCTCCCTTCTCCTGCACCGCCGTGGCAAAGGCTTCCACGATGGGACGCGAGTCGATGCGGCGGTAGGAGTCGGAAAGGAATCCGCGTACTTCCTGCTGCAAGGAACGCAACAGATAGTGTTTCTTCTGAAACCGCCGGTTAAAGACGGTCTGGAGATTGTGGGCCAGTAACTGCCGGCCCCACGGCTCGGCGACCGACTGCAGGCTGTCGATGAACTTCACCGGCATGTCGGTGGCCTGCGCCATCTGGTAAACCGCGTTTCGGTGCAAGGATTGTTCGATGGTTCCGTGCTCCCGGTCGGGAACGGTCATGAGGATTTCGGGCAGGTTGTCGGCGGCGCGGAACTGAAGCGCTTCGCCGCGCGCCAATCGGTCAGTCGGCTGGTTGCGCATGACGTGGTCGATCACGTTGGCGGCACGCGAGCGGCCACGCTCAATCAGGGCTTCGAGTTTCGAGACAGCTTGGTTCTTCGACTCGACGGTTGCGAGCATGAAATGGTTTCTCCTGGGATGAAGTTTGGTCAGACGGTGAGGCTCAATAAAGCAGCAGGCGACTGATGCCGAGTCACCTGCTGCGTTGGTTGATAGAGGGATTGGTGTGGGGACAGAGACACGGCTGAGTGAGACCGTGATTGCAGCGCCGCGAACCCGTACATCGGTGATGTTCGTTGCGTCTGCAATGCGAGCACCAGCGTTTACGCCGAGTGGGCGCACTTCTGCAGGCTTCGACAGTGGTCATGGTTTTGAGTTTCATGGGAGTTGAGGAAGGGGATACGCGGGCGGTGCGCTGCCCCTAGAACAGGGGCAGCTGCACCGCGAAGTCAGTTGATTGATCAGCGTGATTTCCTGCGAAGGCACACACGGGAGTTGTTGCGTGGTCTGCGCCCGAGGGCAGCGGGAACGATGGGATGTTGGTACCGTTCCCTTCGCTGACAGCCGGAAGCTCTTCTATCGGTTCGTGCTGTCCGGAAGTGGGCAGGAACGCGCCGACCCGGCGCCAGAGGTTATCGGCGGATTCTCCGATTCCCTTGTTCTGCACCAGCTCCCGCGCCATGGCGGTGAGCATGTCGTCGTCGCCGTCGATCGCCTGCAGCCCATCGGAGGTGAACTTCCCTTCCATGGCCAAAGCGACCAGTAGCTTTTTCCCCATGAGGCGCAGACAGACCTCCTGCATGGTGCCGCTATAGGCGAAGAACTTCACTTCCACCGGGTGCTTCTGCCCTATGCGCCACGAGCGCCGGCTGGCCTGCCGCAGAGTGTGCAGCGAATAGCCGGTTTCGTGGAAGAGGATGGTCGGAAACTCCAGCAGATCGAGTCCGGTCTCGACCAGCTTGGGATGGCAGATGACGACGTCGATCCCGCGCTTCAATTGCTCGCGGTACCAGGCCTCGCGTTTATGAGTGGGCACGCTGGCCCGGAGCACGCCGGCGCGAATCCCCTCGGCTCGCAGCAGCTTCTCCAGCCGTGCCGTCACGTCGTACTTGTTGGTGTAGACGGCGAAGACCTGGCATTTGCGCCCGCGGGCAAGCTGAGCCTGGATTTCCCGGATGAGAGCTCTCTCTTTCGGATAGACCTTGCTCTCATCCAGGTCCTCAGGTTCCGCGATGATGAAGCTCTCGCGCTGCTGGGTTTCCGGGTTGTAGCGGGTGCCGTAGAGCGTGCCCAGACCGTAGGGATGGTCGGGATAGACCAACAGCGCATTGAGCATGGTGCTCAGCACGCTGCGATTGCCGCGATGCTCCTGCAGCGTCGCGGTAATCTCGTCCTCCAGTTGCTCGTAAGCTGTTTTCAGCGCGCCTTCCAGGGCAACGGGGATGACGTCTTCCCGGTACGCCGGAAGCGCATCGGAGATGTCCTCCAGCGAGACGAAAGCGCAGGTGTCCATCAGGTACTTGCCGAACAGCAGCGGTGACGCTCCCGGCTTGCGGCGGATCGTCACTTCCGTCTTGTTCTTCTTGGAGCAGGCGTTGTCTTCGATCTTGGTGCGCTCGATGGTCTCGATCACGCCAAACTCGTGGGTAAAGCGCTCCTTGCCTGCCGAGCCCCAGGTGAACCCGTCCCGCACCATGCGGCTCGCATCGACGCGGAAAAGGGTGTTATAGAGATCGTCGGCATAGCCGCTCAGGAGAGTGCCGGTTAGCCCGGCGACCTTTTTTGCCACTCTTGCCAGCACACCCAAAGCGTTACCTTGTGCCGTATTTCCGGCGAGTTGATGGACCTCATCGGCGATGGCGTAATCGAACCAGTCGGGCATGTATCGGCCCATGAAGTCGGCCGGCGCCATGCGCTGGATCTTGTTGCGATCCGCCTGCCAGAGCGCCGAGTAGTAAGCCGTTCCGCCCTTGTCTCTGTCCACGAACTCGTGGAGGCGCTTCTTGTCGAAGTCACGGACGTCGAGAAACTCGTCGTCGGTGGAGATGGGCTTCGAGGTGTCCGGGTTTAACACCAGGCCGAGGTGCTTTCCGGCGCGGCCTTTCAGGTAGACGTGCTTCCAGAAATAGCCGAGCTTGGCCCGCTCGCGACCGAAGATGAAGATGGAGGATTCCGGACAGACCTTCCGCCATCCCTTTGGCCCAAGCATGCGCAAATCGCCAAGGTGGTGTGCAGACCTTCGCGCACGATTTCGCCGCGCCGAAGGCGGACTTCGTTGACCCCATGCGGCTGCCTGGGATCGCCGCCGTTACGCATGTCGTCGATCAGGAAAACCCGCACTCGGGGAAGGGTGAGGAAGGTTTCGCGCGCCCATTTCTCGACCAAATGTGGCGGAGCCATGACGATGCCGGAAAACGGCCTGCCTTGCGCATGGACGAACATCATGCCCAGGGCGATCAGGGTTTTG
Source organism: uncultured Acidobacteriaceae bacterium (assembly GCA_963791975.1). GTDB lineage: Bacteria > Acidobacteriota > Terriglobia > Terriglobales > Acidobacteriaceae > Bog-257. The sequence continues at coordinate 5,856 of CAWBUJ010000004.1, forward strand.
CCGGCTCCACACTCGGCCACCACATGAGCGCCACGGGAGATTTGCCAGCGTTTGGCGACACCCATGATGGCGAGAGACTGTGCCGGGTAGGGAGTGCGCAGCATCTGCGAGAGCGCCGGAGATGGCGCATCGTCCAGACCATGGAGAGGGGGGTACGAAGCAAGGATGCGCTCCGCCAACTCGTCGCTATGTAGACGCCAGTAGTCATTGAGGTTTGAAAGGGATGACATGAGAACTCCATCTCGGGAAAGTGGAATGTGCTCTGGGCTTGGGGTTTATGAAAGCTGGGTGAGAACTAGCGGAGTGCGGAAAGACTCGGCTTTAAGTATTCCGGCAGGGCAAGTAACTTAAGCCAAACTCGTGAGGATGAAATCGGTATCGAAAGAAGGGCGAATTGCTTACAGGGAAACGATCTTCAGGTCGGGGATCATCTGAAAATGGCGGAGGTTCGCGGTAGCGACACTGTAGCCGAGTTCCAAGGCGGTCACCCCGATCAATAGGTCGGAGAGCGGAAGGCGGACCCCTCTGGCTTGGTTCTCGCCGTCGATTTGCCCGGCCCGAAGCGCAACCGGCACGGTGATGGGATGGATGGGCAACGCTGTGAGCAGTTCCTGGATGAACTGCTGCCGCTTAGCTCTTCGCGCTGGCGTATCAGCGCGGGCCGCACCGTGGGCCAGTTCGATCAGAGTAACAACTGAGATCGCGATCTCGGTATTGCCCGCCGGGCCAGAGATGCCCGCTAGCATTTGTCTTGCATTCTGCCCCTGGCGTTCGGCTGTAATCAGGACGCTTGAGTCGAGTATCAGTCCCATGCGGGTGGTTCTAGCGGTTCGCGGTGGCTCTCGATAGCTGCTTCGACATCCTTGGCGAAGTCTGCATCCATGACTGCGGTCGAGTCCTCGGGTAACAGCGCAATGCATTCGGAGATCGAGCGGCGGGGCGGGACCGGCAGATGGACCACTGCCACGGGCAGCTTGCCGCTCTCACTCTCGATCACCACTTCCGCGCCCGCGCGGACGCTAGCCAGCACCGACGCGAAGTCGCTGGCCGCTTCCTTTTCCGAGATGTGGATCACGTCGTGAGCCATAGTGCGATTATACCGTTATCCTTTCTCTTGATTTTCGGCTTCCACTTCGACGGCCATGACCGCGAACCGATCACGATGGCGTGCGCCCTTACCCTACATAGACCTAACCTTCTTCCTCCGCAAGCAGGCGCGCGCTTCCGACACAGTACAAATCAGTAATGCGCCGCGGTTTCGGTAAGCCTGACGCGCCGGTGCCGCGAACGATTACGCGGTTGGCGCGAGAAAATCGGTCGCGGGCCAATGAACGGGACCGTTCCTCGTCGGGAAGGGCAACTTCTTCTGCCGCAGTCCGTGCTCGATCAGCTTGAGCAGTTCCTGCCGGCGTGTCTTCACGGCCACAGCTCGATATCCGAAGCCAGCGAGAGCCTGGATTCGCTTCCTGCGCTTCAATTCCGACAGGAACCAGCCCGCCCATTCCGGCAGTGCGGGAAGCCCGAAGTGCAAAACCAGCGACGACCAGACGAACATCGGTTCGTCACTGATGAGCAACAGCCGATCCTGCTTGGCATTGCCGATCATCTCCTGCGACAGTCCGACCAGGTGCCGCAGTGGACGCCTGCGACCGGCTACACCGATGGGACCGCGAAAGCACGTGGGTGTCTCCCCCAGCGAGACGATCCTCTCAACGCCATCGGGATCAATGGCGGTGAACGGATCGTTGTTGGCAAAGGCGGCAGCCAGCGCGCCGATTTCCGTATCACCGCCTATGACGGAGACCAGATGGGCCTTGCTGTCTTCGCCAATCCAGGCGCTCAGATGGACCCGGATGTGCGTCCGTGTCTTCTCCGTGCGCCGCAGGTAAACCAGTTCTCCAAATCGTTCATGCGCATTTTTCATCGTTTGTCGCTTTTTCCTCCGTTTCCTTGAGTACGAGAACGCGTCCGCTTTTGTAGGCGAGAGTCAGCTCGTGGCTGAAGCGTTCCCGCCTGCGCACGATCTGGTAGCCGTCTTCCTCTTCGTGATAGACGTCAACGTGCTTTACGGAACGCCAGTGCGCGATATGCCGGCCGTCGTCCTGACCGAACACTCCATTCAGCATCCCAGCCGTGCAAAGCAACCCGACATGCCCACCGTGCAGGGGCGTCACCGGCCGCCCCTCGATGCGCTCCTGCTTGCGTATCAGCAGGTTGAGTGCATTCTGCATGGCACTGGAACGGCCGATTGCATCCTCGACCGCATCCAGCCGCAGGCCGCGATACTGAACGGGAACTGCGGTAGATTCCGGGACGGTGTAACGCTCTGTCGTCTCTGAACTGAGCGTCGGCAGTTTGCTGCTGTTGTAGGCCAACCGCAGCAGTTGGTCGGCGGAACGGGTGTCACCGCGATGGTGTTCTTTCTTGCGAATCGCAACGACAGCGAGTTGCCGGAAGCGAACCGATTCCGGGTGGGTGAGACGGAATACCGAGATGCGCTCGAATTGGCTGGCCAGACGCCTGGCGCAGGGCGAGAGCGCATTGTCAGGGATGACGAAGATCAGAACTCCTGCCGTCTTCAGCCATCCGTAGCAGTGGTCGAGAAACACAAGTTCCAGGCGCTGGTTGCTGTGGCTGCCGACTTCCACGTCGTACGGCGGGTTGAGATAGAGGAGCGAGCAACTGCCTGCCGGAAGGTGGGATTCGAAGGTGCTGCCCTGCGTGGTTGGGATGCCGCGCGCAGCCGCAGCGGCTGCTCGATCTGCATCAAGTTCGATGGCCGCTCGCTGTGCCGCGAAGTTCTTCGTGACTTCGATCAGCGCGGTTCCGTCGCCGGCGCACGGATCGACCGCGAAGAACGGTCCTGGCGCTAGCAGGAGTTGGCTGAGGTTGCTCGCTTCTTCGACGGGCAACGGGTAATGACCGAGTTTAAGACGCTCTGCATTGCGCACGGAAGTGCTCCTTTCGTTTGAAATTTGGGGGGGGCGGATTGAATCAAGGGTCTTGCCGAATCGGCAGGGTTGCGGTGTACTTCGGTGCTCAATTAAAGGTGGCGGCGGGGATGCCGGGCACAATGCGCCAAATTTCCACAAATTGCGTTACCTTGCCCAGTTGCGTCTAGCGCTTCCGGAACCGGCGAGAGAACTTCCGGGTGCGCCGTTCTCTGGCTGGAATCGGGCTGGTCAACTTCGTCGATGGGGACTTCAGGCCCGCACTCCCGTGGCAGATCCGCGGTTTGGGCGTTAGCCGGCCAGATGAAAGGAAAGCATTCGTGAACACCGTTCCTGATCCGCGGCGGCGACCTCACAAGGCGTTAGAATTGGCGCGTGATAACGTCCGTGGCTGTTGAAAAAGGAACCAAGGCAGTAATTTCGGCGACTTTTCCCCTCTTTGCCGACCGAGGATTCAACGACTTACAAAGGCACTTTTCGAGGACCGCGCCCCGAAAAGAGTTTTTCAACAGCCACGTCCTTTATCATTCATTATCGGAATCGTTTGGCGAACGCAACCTGAGTCCTATAGCTTCCTCTCTTCGAACTCTTGCCAATCCCGTCTGATGGCGACTTACAAGAAAAGTTCAATATCTGAAGCTCCAGTGCCCTCTTTTTGAACCCCGTGAACTTTTCCCAATGTGGCCGAGACGCCGTCCATCTCAGTCCACCTTTTAGGTACCACGGTGGCCCTCATCGAAGGCCGGGGCCGTCCATTAAACCGATTATCCTCATCCCTTGTCCCGGAATTCTACCCAGTGTAACTTCGGTTTGGGCGAGGCAGCAGGAGCTGAATCATGTGCATGTTGCTGCAAAGATAGAACGAGTCGTCATTCAGGGTCCGCTTATGATTCGGCTGTCAACTCGGCTGAGGCGCTTTCCAGAGCAGATACAAGCTTCTCCTCCAGCTCCGTTGCATTCCGGTAAAAGATAGTTCGCCAATTTCGTATGTCGAACTCAAGTGCTGTCCCGCGTCGGGCTAGCTGAATTACTTTCTTTTTCTTGGCTCTAGCATAGCCGAGCTCGAAATATACATTGTTAGAGGAAAGGGTGAAATCACATATGATGAGGTCTGCCGCGTCGATCCGTTGCATTAATTCCTGTGAGATCTCATAGTCCCCTTCAACAAGATCCATACGTGTAAGTGAAAGTAACGGGGAGGTTCTCTTAGCAGCTCGTTGCATAGCACAGAAGTAGTCCACGAGTGCTGGTTCTTCTTCAAGCCGAAAAGACATCGCTACGAACACTGTTAGCGTTCTTGTTACTTGCGGCAAAATGCTCCGTGTCTGCGGTGTCCCTTGTTGATACAGATGTTTGTTTTCAGTTCCAAATCGACGGAACGTCTCTCCTGTTGCTGTTGACAACGGTGAAAGGTGTTCTGGCAATCGGTTCACCGTCAGGTACACAACCGGCTGGCCTTGAACTGTTATGACTTGAGGAGCATGCGGCGCGGGCAACAAAGAGTTCGCAATGTGTTCCAGCCGTCTTGCAATCTGCATGGCCTCGTCGGACGTAATGCCGACCGGTTCTCCAGCCTCGTTAACGCCTACGATGACAGTGCCGCCATCAGTATTCGCGAACGCACTCAGCACACGAGCCACAGCCACCTCACCTGGCAATTTGGCCATGAACTCAATCGTTTGGGACTCACCTGCTGAGAGAAGTTGTTCCAATCGTTCAACCATAGCTTTTTCCCTCTACTTGAGCTGATTACTAAACGCGATCCGGGATGGCTAATGATCTGAAGGCTCAGTCAGATTTTGCCACTGTGGGGACGCCAAAAGATCCGCAGTCCAGGCGGATAAGTCTGGGACATTTCGCTTCAGGAGCTCGTCGAATTCTAGGAATTCAGGGTGATCGCCATGTAGGCCCAGATATATGGTATAGAGAATCGTCAGATGGATAGAATTCAGGCGACGCTGAGTTGAGCCCATTGTGACAAGTGCCAGCGCCACGACGGCCACACTCCCCCTCGCGCGGGCATGATCTTTCTGCAGGTAAGAGCAGATTTTGCCCAGGTCGAAATAGGTCATCCCATTAACAGCTCTTCCCATTTCCAGCAAATCGTCCAAGTCGCTACCCGAAGCATCCTTTACCCATAACTTGAGTGTGGCGAGATCTTCATTGCTCATTTTGAATCGTTACTTGGTACTGAGTTGTTGAACCGCATTGATGATTCCGTCAAGCCTAGGTGTCCTGTCGTCAAAGGGGCTGACCTTTGCAGCTGTCATCACCGACATTATCCTCGATTCAGCGGGAGGATGGGTTGACGTATACGAGAACAGATTTGCAGACCCCTCTCTTCTTGCCACTCTACTTACAATGTCTGAGAGGGCGAAGAATAGGGTCGGGCCTTCACAGAGCCGCCCGGGATCATCCTTTTGATTGGCCGCGATCAGTAGTTGTTGACCGAGTTCATCCGCACGGAATTCTATTTGCCAGTCTTCATGGTGAGCGTTTATTGCCGATTGTGCCGTCGGTTCTAAGACCATTCGGAGATCGATGTCGCCATTGAGCACGTGAGCAAGTTCGTGGGCTATCACAAAGTCAACTGCCTTTACGAAGAGCCATTCGGCAAAAGGTAATCGCTTGTCTCCTGGATAGCATTCAGCAGAGCTAATCTCGCCCCCTCGTAAGAGTAGCTCTATGTTGTCCAAGAAACGGCACCTTGCGTCAGTGCTGGAGAATGCCTTCGGCAGCTCCTGCCCTTTCGAACTCGCAGGGACGGTTCCCGCCACTAAGAGTGCGGATGAGAGTACAAATCCCATCAGCATATCATTCACTAGCATCAGTGTACCTGCAGGGCGTGGCACAACCTGGGCATTGAGAGACCGGACTGGAAACGTCCCGATAAAGATGTTCTCCGGAAGAGCATATCCAAGATGCTTGGCGGCGTTTCGAAAGTCTGAAAGTTTTACTGAGAAGTCCGCATTTACACCGTTTACGTAGTTCCAATCCGGCTCCTTGCCCTTAGCACTAGCCGCGACGTAGAGCGATCGGTAGTCAGATAATAACTGGACCATCCCCGGATTGACCCCTTTTGGAACCACAACGTACCGCGTTTCTTCCTCATTATTCGGCGGAGAAATGATCAATTCACAATGTTGGAGCCGTTCGCGAATTGTGGGGAAAATTGATTCGTTGATCTCAGTCCTATCTTCAACCGTAGCGCCGACCGCCCGCGCAAGTTGGTATACATCCCCAAGGACCAGCTTGTTTAAAGGATCTGCCCGAAGAATGCATTGCCATTCATCAAGCGCCTCGTCAACCTTGCCCAAGCCAAAATAGGCCCAACTCAAATTTCGGCGAACGCCTTGGTGTGTATAGCCAAGTTCAAGGGCACACTTTAGACACTGCAGCGCGCGTTCCAGGTTACCTGTCTTCTGTAAAGCTAGGCCGAGATTGTTGAAGGCCTGCCCGTTGGACGGGTCTGCTTCCACAGCTTTCTCGAGCACGGGCAAAGCATCCGAATAGGAGTGACGCATCAAGAAGATCGCGGCCTTGTTATTTAGCGCGTACGAGTTGGAAGGGTCGATCGCGAGAATCTCGTCCAATACGCGAAGTGCTCCATCGAAATCTTGGCGGATTCGGAGGCCTTGCTCCTCAAATAGCAGGGACTGAATTCTTGCATCCACGCTAACACCTCGGCCAGCATGTCGATCCTATATAGTACACCCCCTTCAGAGCGGGTCAGACCGCCAAAATCTCCACTTATCCCTGGGCAAGAAATCTGATGCGGATGAAAAGACTACACATTGCAATGCCGGTTTGCTAACCCCGTTTGTGAGTAGAGTCGAGATGTGGCGCGGTTGTTTAGGTCTGGCCTATCTGTGTCCGGCCCTTTCGTCTGCCGGTGCCTCATTATCCAGACCGTGCCCCGTTTCCACATCCCGCTCATCGAACCGGACATGCGCAACTAGCGCATCCGGCTCTCGGACAGAACATCATGCTTTCGCCCACGGAAAGTTCTGCGGAAGCATCGACAGACGGATGAGCCCAAGGTGTTGGTAGAAATGCTCATCAGGGTAGTGCGTTAATCCCCTGTTGCTCTGTTTATGCTTCTTGCAAAGCCACCGGCGAAGCCGGATCGTGGTGTATCTATCGATGAATCGATAAGCCGGTGTAACCGGACCAAGCTTGAAGTAGTTGGCCCAGCCGCCCAGTTTCTGATTCAGCTGCTTCACCATCTCTCCGGCATCCAGCCATCCCATATCTCGGCCTGTCTGGATATCGTCGGCGTGGCTGTCGTCTTTGGCAAAGATCAGCGTCTTGGGAACCACTGTTCGGCCGGGGAAGATTTCCGTGAACAGCCGCTCCTTGAAGGTGCGAATGATGGTCCGAATCTGGTCGGGTGCCACCACGTCGCGGTCGAGCTGCGACGCAGCGTAGCGCAGGTCGTCCTCAAGCTGTTCCCAACGAACCTTGCGCGTCAGACGGTCACGCTTGTCCACCGGGAACCCGGCATTCACGGCCGAGCCGTGCTCACTGATGAGGGTGCGGATACGGTACACGTCAAAGTCAACATTCACGCGGTCGGCAACCGCCTGATCGTGGTTGTACTCCATGACGAGGTTCTGGTTGAAGAAGCCGATGGTGTGCTTCGACGGGGTCGCCGTCAACCCGATGAGGGATGCATCGAAGTACTCCAGCACCTGCCGCCACAGGTTGTAGATCGAGCGGTGACACTCGTCAGTGATGATGAAGTCGAAAGTCTCAATCGGCAGCCGAGGGTTGTAGCTGACCGGCACAGGCTGCTTTTGCAGGCTCGCCATGGTGAATGCCGATTCTTCTTCGAGGGAGGGATCGAGTTCCTCCTCGCCCTTCAGCATTGAGAACAGACGCTGGATCGTGGTGATGCAGACTCGGCTGACGTCGTCGAGCTTGTTCGACCGCATGAGCTGGACGTTGTATAGCTCGGTGAACGGCCGGTTCTCCTCTGGCGTGACGAATGCTTGGAACTCCTTCAGCGTCTGTCGGCCAAGATTGCCGCGATCGACCAGGAACAGAATCCGCTTTGCGCCCGCGTGCTTGATCAGCCGGTAGGCGAAGTTGCAGGCCGCAAAGGTCTTGCCACCGCCGCTGGCCATCTGGATGAGCGCCCGCGGGCGGTAGTCTGCGAGCGAGGCTTCGAGGTTCTCGATGGCCCTGATCTGCGCGGGACGTAGGCCCTCTTCGATCAGCGGCGGCATCCGGCGCAGCTTCGCGCGGAGGGTCGAACCGGGATGCTTCAGTTCGTCGCCGAGCCATTCGGCGAGAGTTTCGGGGCGATGGAACGCAAAGACCTGACGGCTGCGTGCGTCAGGCTCCAGCAGACTGGTGAACCGGGTCTCGACTCCCGTGCTCTGGTACAGGAACGGGAGAGGTCGCCGCGGTGTCGGAACGCCATCGGGAACGCCTTCACTGTACTTGGTGGTCTGAATCTCAACGCCGGTGAGAGTTTCGCCCTCCCTCTTGGCTTCAACGACACCAGCCGCGGCGCCATCGACAAAGAGGAGATAGTCGGCCTCGCCGTGCCCCTTCTTCATGGGAAATTCGCGGACGGCGACACCCCGGCCAGCCGTTATATTGGCCTCGTCGCGGTTCTGAAGTATCCATCCAGCAGCGGCCAGAAGCTGGTCAATGTTTTGGCGGGCCCGATCCTCAGGGGTGATGGGCATGGGAACAGCAAATTATAGCTGTCACATTAGTTCTGCCGGAATTGGAAACGTCTCGTTCGATGCCAGGTCACTTTGCGACAAAGGCTTAGTATCCAGGTTCCGGGCACATCTAGGTACACGTGATCAGTCGGGGACCTTCTCCAAAGGCGTGTATGTACAGAATTAGGATTAGCCGTGCGCTGCCACGGAATCAGGCCTGGGCCCTCTCGGGTTGACTGTTGGCAAGCATCGATCTCCCGGCGGACGTAAGTTTCCAGGTTTCGTCGCGCCGGCTCTCAATCCAGCCCTCTTTCCGACTCTGCCGATAAGCTCGGCGTACCGCATTTTGCCATCTCGGCACACCGCTCCGTCCCGAAGGTGCCCGATCCTTTTCAGTTAGCTTGTTATCGGCGGATTCTCCAACATCCGCCAGCACCTGAGCCATAGTGGCGGTCCCACCCCGACCCAGTACGCTTTGCAAAGCGGGCTGGCAAAACTTCCAATCTGGAGTGCGTTTCCGACTGGAGGAGTTACGCGTTGGCTGTATTGGATGGTGGTTCGCACCCGCGACGATTTTGGTGGTCTTTGCTAGCCGCTTCCATTCATTGCTGAAGTCAGACACGCGCTGTATGAAATCGGCCACGGAACCGCCCACCTGCATCCAGGCTGTGGCTGCCTCGTATTCGCCTGCCTTCATCCGCTTAGCGGCTTCGTTATTGATTCTCTTCCGCGTCGTTGCAAGTTTCTTCTCAAGCGAACGAAATGCGGAATCAACCGCCTTAGAATTTGGGATTCCCGGCCGCACTTTTTGCGACTCCTTTCGGCGTTATCAATTCCTTCAACTCGAGGCCATGGGCTAGTACCCGGATGCCGGTTGGGGACACACCATCTTGAAAGATTTTTTTCCAGAACTCTCGGTTGGGCTTGCCGCCGAAAACCGTCTGAGCAAGTTTGGTATCGACCCAACACGGAAGATCGCCAATGTTGCGCAGCACTGTCTCGATGTTCACCCACACTGGATCCGGGAGAAGCCTGTGCAAAAGGCGCTCCTCGTCAACCATTTCGGCGTTAAAGGCAAAGTAATTCGTGATTGTGAGTCGCACCCACTTCAAAACGTTAGCGAGAATTTCTTCGCGAGCAATTCGCCAAGCACGTAGATGATGAAGTGGAATCTGCTCACCCTTTAGAAGACGATCTTCAAGCTTCCGACCTTTGATCTCTGAGTCCCACTGGTTTACAAAGAAAATACCTGCGAATAGGCTCATCAGCCGAATCATCTGCTCTCGTTCGAGCTGACGAGGGTTTGTTCCTGTCTCCATGCCAGCCGACAACGGAGAGTCGATCGGCTTCATGTAAAGGAACTCCGAGTAAAACGTCTTCTCGACCGTGGAATAGGACAGCGGCTTTTCTGCGCTCTTGCCGGCCCACTCAACAAAGTCCATCAGCTTGTTTTGTGAATCGCGAGTGATGCTGTCCCTCACGGCGTCAACGATATAGCGGATCAACTCCCGATGCTCTCCGCGGAACAGCTTGACCATATCGGATTCAGAGAAAGAGTAGTCGTCGGGATTGAGCTGCTTCAGCTTTTGATAATCCTCCACTCGCTCTTCATAGAGCGCACTTCCGAGATGCCGCTTCACCGCTGCGTCGAACGCGATCTGTTTTAACTTATCGCCGGCATTGGTATTCGCTTCGAGAAGCACATTGAGATTAGGACGCACGAAGATACGAACCGGCAACTCTTTCGCGCCAAGTAAAATCTGCGCCGCAGCCTTATGCTGGCCGTCAAAAACACAGACTTTGCATTCATCACCCGACTCGGGACTCCACCATGCGAGTGCCACCTGAAGCTGAGGACGCTTGTGGTTGAACTCTTCGACCAAACGTCGGAGATTGACGCCTATACTCCTCGGATTGATTCGGCTGTCATGGTGGAGATATTGGATGGGAAGAAGAGCAAAACAGTATTTCATGCCGCTGAGCGGATCTACCCATAGAGGCAGGGTCGTTATTGGGGCGCCGTTGTCGCCAGAAATCGAGAATCGTACGGAGTTCTCACCGACGATCATTCGCAGTGGATGTTTGGCTCCCTCATATGCCTTGAGAATATGGCCGAGGTTGGCCCCTTGTCCGCCGGTTTCGTCATTTGCAGCTCTTTCAATCTTTGCGAACCTAGCAAGAACTCTCGCCACCCGTAGATCAGAAGAGCTCTTTTGGCGATTACACACTTCGTGCGTCAGCGCAAAATTGTTCTCTTCATCCTTGCCCTGATCAGCGATGGGGATGATGTGGTCGATTTCTAGTTCTCCGCGATGCAGCTCCGGGTCGATCGGCTCTTCGCAGATAAAGCACACTCCTTGCTGCCGAGACCGAAGCCTCTGTTCCAGTTCATTTCTTTCACTTTGCTTTAGCTTAGAAAGGAAAATCGAATGGACCGGCATTCACTGCCCTTCCTCGTTGGAATCTCATCGCTGCAGAATGGCACGAAGGTTAATACTATGTTTCGGAATGGCGCAATTCAAGCACAAACAGTCTGCGGCCGGATCAGACGTCGCCCCGGATAGTGCCTGGCGCATAGACACCCCTCCTTTCTCCGGATGCAGGCATACTTCCGGCACATTGCGAATCGGCGGTCAGTTGTTTTTCAGTCAGCCGGGTAGAAGTTGGCCGGTCGACCGCGGGTCGATTACACTGCCGTCCGAGAAAACGGCCCCGCGCCTGCTCGCGACCGCAGCAGAACAACGATCTGTGAAGCGGGCAGTATTCATTCCGACGGAGTTTCATGGCAATGCTCCAGTGTGACTTTTGTTGATATCGTTTGGCTTTTCAGGGATGAATTACCGAAACAGAGCGGGAAGGGCGCAGCGCATCGGGCGAAGCGTATAAACTGCTTAATTTGTTGGCGATAGCATCAATGGGAGCGTACTGAATGGGCGGATTGCCAGCTTTCGATCGGTATATCGGCATCGACTACTCCGGCGCGGAGACGCCGGTATCGAGCCTTAAGGGCCTGCGCATTTACATGGCGGACCGCAACGGAGCCTCCTACAGAGGTGCCGCCGCCGCCCAGCCCACGCAAATAACGGCTTTTCGTTTCCGCTGCGGTATTTCGACAAGCACCACCTGCCGCACGATTGGCCTGCATTTCTCGACGATTTCCAGCGGCATTGGCCGACAGATGACCAATACACCTACGTTGATTTCGTGCGCGATGGCCTTCATGGCAATGGTGCAGCCCGATGCGGTAACACGCGGTGGAGGCGCATCACAGAAGAAAGAGCCGGAGCGAAGTCTGTGTTTCCACTTCGACGTGCCCGGCTCGGTTGCAAAGTCCACCCATGCCGGGCTGCCGTGGCTGCGCTATATCCGCCTTCACGTTGCCCAGCGTGCACTTTTGGCCTTTCGATGGCTGGGATGTACCGGCGGGACGGTCAGTCGTCGCAGAAGTCTATCCATCGCTTTGGAGGCGAGGCTTTGCGCAGGAGAATCGTAACGACGACCAACATGACGCATTTTCCGTTGCGGAATGGATGCGCCGCTCCGACCTTGACGGCACGCTCACGGATTTCTTGGCTCCCGCTCTCGCGCCTGCAGACCGCGAAGCAGCGCATATTGAGGACTGGATACTGGGAATTCGATGAACCCGGCGCGACCGCGCTAAATGTTGGCCCGAAGCTTCCGATACAATCGATAACCGCTACCAGTTCGCCCGCACTAGATGAGAAAGGAAGCAAATGGACATTGAAAGCATAGTGGCACAACTCAGAGAGGAACTCCGCCGCATCGAGAATGCAATCAACGCGCTTGTGGGGCTAGGTTCGGTACCCGCACGTCGGGGTCGTCCGCCCAAAACCGTGAAGAAGCGCACAATGAGCGCCTCTGCCCGCGCCAGAATATCGGCGGCGCAAAAAGCGCGGTGGGCGAAGCAAAAGGGCAAGCCCGCGAAGAAGCAAGCCAAGGCCACGCCTAAAAAGACCACCGTTCGAACGTCCGATGAGTGGAGCCGCGAAGAAGAAATTGTCAGAGTTGATGAAGGCGCGATGGGCAGAGCGAAAGAAAACGACGGCTTGATCTCGTTCCTTAGCTCCGGCAATCCCGAACCCATTCTCTTCGGATCTAGCTCAGGTCGCGGCTAGCTTCGAACTAAGTACACCCTAAGACGCGCCATTCTAGGGAGATAAAGATATACTTGGCGCTGAAGGCGTAATCCTAAAAGTCTGTAACGATTGACGGGGCTCTTCCGTGGCCAAGAAGGTCTTCATCAGTTACTCGCATGCGCAGAGAGATTGGGTCCTGCGCCGACTGGTGCCGTGTCTCATTGCGGGTGGCACCGAGGTATTGATCGATCGTGACCGACTCGAGGCGGCCAAAGCCTTGGTAGGACAGCTGGACTCCACTCAAGACGCAGCGGATGCAAGTGTTCTCGTCTTCTCCACTGAGTACTTTCGCAGCAGATACTGCATGCACGAAATGGAGCGCGCAATCGCACGCGATCCCAACTTCGAGAACGGTTCCGCAATTCCAGTAATGCTGGTCGCCTGTGAACTGCCGGATGCGCTCCGTCAGGCCAACCCGGTCTACGTCGATCTTCGCGACGAAAGAGACCCAAAGGCATGGGGTTTGCTTCTTCGAGCATGCCGTGCTGACCTTGGCACGACAGCGCCTGATTGGCTGCGGGCGCGTGACGAAATCGTTTTACACCTGGATCGTAATCAGTCAGTGAACCTAGTGGTGAAAGGGAAGCTGAAATGGCGTGAGCTTGTACACCACGTCGTCAGTGACATGTTTGGGCCCAATGTCTTTGGGATTGTAGATCTAGATTCAGGGACGACGGTGTCGCGCCAGGGCCTGGTGGCGGAACTCATAAAGGCGTGCGGTCTCGGAACTGTGCCGCGGAGTTCAGAGGGACTTGAAGCTCTCAACCGGATAGCCGAGCGTGATACTGTCTCCAGACTGGCCATCTTGCACTTCGACAACATGGTGCAACGCAAGTACGGACCAGACCTATTCTCCTCCCTGCGCTTCCTGACCATGGACCAGCGCAAGCTGGTTCTCATGATCGTGTCACGTTCCCCGTTTGTGTCGTTGTTAGCGCAGACGCCCTCCATGCCCGCCGATTACTCTTCATCCCCCATCGACCTCAAGACCGTCTACCTATGCGGAAGCACATGATGAACTCGGCTCCCCCCGGCCCCAATCGGCTTGGCTGGCGTAACCACAAGCTGGCCCTCCGTCACGTCGGTCTCTTGTACCGATGCCCACGCAATTTCGTCGACGCGTTCAAGGAGGACTCCCGCAACCAAGCGTTGGAAAACGGACTGTTTCTTTACCTTCACATCCTGCCTTACTTGATTATTGTGTCTGTATTAGGTCGAATGGCGGTCACAAGGAGTCTCCCAAATTCCTCGTGGGCGTATGGGATCGAGGTCGGGATCACGGGCGGGATCGCGAGCGGGATCGCGTTAGGGATTGCGTTCGGGATCGCGCTAGGAATCGCTGGCAGGATTGCGGACGGGATCGAGGTCGGGATCGCGGAAGCGATCGCGTTCGCGATCGTGTTCGGAATCGTGGGTGGGATCGCATTTGGCATCGCGTTCGGGATCGAGGTCGGGACCGCAGAGGCGATCGCCTTAGGAATCGCGGAAGGGATCGCGTTCGTGATCAGTTGGATGCGTCTGTATTACGAACCTCTTTATTTCTGGATGGCCTGGCCCATCCCTCTGCCAAGACTTTATCGTTTTCATCCGGTGGCTTGGGACGACCTGTGCCTGGTCCCGTTCCCGGGACTCGATAGGCTTCTCATCGCCTATGCAAGTCGCGATTTGGAAGCTGCCCAAATGGAAATTGAGCGTCTGATTACCAGTTATCCGAGCCAGCGCGCGGCTGCTCTCCGCGCGCGGGTGGTACTCATTGCGCGCGAGTCTGCTCAAGTGGCGGAGTTGACTCAACTCGACGCTATTCTGGCAAAGCTCCCAGAAGGTACCAAGCGCTTTCTACTTGAGGCGCGCCAGATCCGCGATTGGGTAGGCAAGATCGCGAATATCCAGGCACGTCTAAATACCACCGACCGAGCGGTGTTCCGCCAGCCATATGCTCAGAGCCTCGTTACCGAGATCGAGAACTTCCAGACTCGAATCGGCGGCTTCGATTTCTTGTTAGCCAAGGAATTTAAAGCTGCTGCGGAAAACTGGAAACAGATAGCCCTCTGGCAACAGAAAGCGGCGGAGGCCACAGCGAAGGAGCCGGCCCATCAGGTGTTCCGGGCCGGTGACCCGATCGATCGCTCCAAGGAAGCTTTTGTGCCGCGCGATGCTGTGGTGGGAGCGCTGGAACAGCAAATCATGCTCAGCACGGGCTGCCCCGGAATCATTCTTTACGGTCGCCGCAGAGTTGGCAAATCCACAGTGCTCCGCAACCTGGATGGTTTCCTCCCGCCGAGTGTAATTCCGATCCCGATATCGATGCAACATCCGGAGATGTTGACTTCGCTCGCGAGTCTAGTTCGACATCTGGTTCGACAGGTAAACGGACGGCAGCCGTTGCCATTGTCTTCAGTCAACCGGTGCCAACCACAGGCTCTGTGGACTTAGGGCCATTTTCCGAAAAACAGCGCGAGGCCGAGTCGGCACGGAAGGCGGGACAAAGCTAGGGACGAAGCGGAGGATTTGCCAGGGCTCTATCGCGTTCTGGAAGAACGCAACGAACGGCTGAAGTCGGACAATAGGCGAGTTCTGCTTGCCATAGACGAATATGAAGTCATTGATCGCAAAATCAAAGAGAGGGTGCTTCCTACAGAGCTTCTTGACACACTGCGGGAGTCGATCCAGAGCCACCGTCAGATCACCTGGCTGCTGGCAGGAAGCCATCGCATAGCAGAACTTTCTAACGCCAACTGGACTTCGTATTTCGTTAGTGCTCGCACCGTCGAGGTTGGTCCGTTCAGTGCCGGCGAAACACACTTGCTGCTGACGGAGCCTCTAAAGTACTCAGAACTTTGGTCAGAGGATTCTCGGCGGCCGCGGTTCGCTGCAAGCTTCTGGGGTGATGGTGGAATTGAGCGAATCCACGCAGAGTCGGGCGGATGGCCTGCGTTGGTCCAATTGATCGCTGAAACTGCAATTGATGTAGTCAACAACGAAGATGCGCAAAGTGTTAGCAAAGGCTTAATGGATCGGGCCCTGCAGCAAGCGATTGTGAAGGGAGATACCGTGCTAAGCCAGTTGATGCGAGGCGAAAGCACACTACCGGGGGAGTGGGAATATATCGCTGCATTTCGACGTTATGACCAACAGCGCCCACCGGAAGACAATGCTGTATATGAATCTCTGCGCAACCGCGAAATCATGACGGAAGAAAACGGGTACTGGCGGCTAAGGGTTCCTCTAATGGCCCGATGGCTCCTTGAACGCGGGTAGAAGCGAGAATTGATTTAAGTGCTGGGGGGACGGAACATGTGACGCAATACTGTGGTTAGTTCACTGACAATTAGACAACTGCGATAAATTGCGACACAACCATGTGGTTTTGTCACCGTAGGATCACTAATAGTCCACAGGCGCGCGCGATAGCTGCGAACGGAGGGATTGAAATGACTTGTACGCTGCTTCTTGCGGGCATGGTGTTGATCAGTGCGCAGGTCGGAACCGCATCGCCGTCTCAAGACAGTACTGGTCTCCACACTCCCATCGTACATGTGACTATCACCGAACGCTCACGAAGGTCACTCCACGAAGGTGTAGTAAGAGTCGTTCGACTATTTACTTTTGAAGACACCAGCGGACAGATGGTCGGCACTGAATCCGCACAATTCAAGATGCTGTTCCGTCTGGCGTCC
Organism: uncultured Acidobacteriaceae bacterium; assembly: GCA_963791975.1. GTDB lineage: Bacteria > Acidobacteriota > Terriglobia > Terriglobales > Acidobacteriaceae > Bog-257. The sequence continues at coordinate 22,316 of CAWBUJ010000004.1, forward strand.
GATAGATATGCGCCACCCAACTATGCAGAGGAAGCTGGAGCCATTCTCTGCTCGCTTGCGGCAGATGGACTGGTCTTTGCGACCTTCTTTTTTCTTATATTTCGACGGATGCTCTTCAATAGACGAATGGATGTTACCACCGCGAGTTTTTGGAGCAACATTCTGACGCTCCTCTTTACATTGATTGCTGCCTCCGCTGAGATCGCGGCGTTTACGGCACCCAATCTATTCGGCAGGTCCACGAACACATATCTTGGCCTTGCCATCATCTTCCTCGGCTTGTACCTGTTCGGAACAACACTCATGATGTTGCTTACGCGGCGCCGCGCCTTGAGGAGCTAGGTTATGTCAGCTACTTTCTCAGCTGCTGATGCAGGGGCAAGAGGGTCAGTTCCGAAACTGAGCCCGACTCTGATTATCGGGCTCGGCGGCACTGGCGGAGAAGTCTTGGTGCGCATCCGCGAGAGGTTTATCGAAAGATTTGGTGGACTTCATGAGTTTCCGATTGTTGATTATCTCTGGCTCGATACTGACAAATCGTATAAGGACGTTGGCACGACGCAGCTTGCCAACAAGCTTAACTTTGCAACCACCGAAGAACTAATGCTAACGATCAAGGACACTGGTACTATTACAAGCAGGTTGCACGATCCTATGTATAGGAACATAGAGTCTTGGTGGCCGCTTGAATCACCGACCGTCCAGCAGCTTGATGAGGGTGCTAGTCAATGCCGCCCGTACGGCCGGCTTGGCTTTTATTATCACTATCCCGAGGTTCGGCGATCACTTATGGAGGCGCTTGAGCATGTCCATCGTCCCGACAGGATTGAGAAAGTTCAGGCACTCGGGAAACTGAGCCGACTTAACTACGCTGTGGAGTTGGATATGACAGAAAGAAATGTTTATGTCATCGCTTCACTCGGAGGTGGAACTGGTAGTGGAATGTTCTTGGATGTCGCGTACTTGGTTCGGCAACTAGCGCCAAGCGCCGTTCTTTTTGGTTTCTTCATGACAAGCCGCTTTTTCCCGGCTTTTAGGTCGCGGCTGGATGCAAATACATATGCAGCTCTTCTGGAATGGGACTACTACAATGACCACGAGTTCGTGCCGACCTGGTCGAATGGCGAGATTTACCCGGCAATTAAGCCTCCGGCATTCAACTATTCATATCTACTGGATAATCCGAATTCTGCTCACTTGGCTCTGCGGGCTGAAACCGATGGCCACAAGAAGATGTGCGAAATCCTTGCCGACAACCTCTTCAAGGAGTTCTCTCAAGGATTTTTCTCACAGGCGAGGAGGTCGGCTCGCGTTAACAGCAGAGCCTTTATCGGGTACAAGGCGATATACCCGCCGAAAGTTCTAGAAACATATGACACGATACAGCAGTTTCGCCAACGTTTCAACCGTAACTATCAAAGTTTCGGCCTGGCAAGTATTAAGGTGCCACACGACCGCATTATCGCTGCTTGTGCAAATAAACTGGCGGCAGACCTGGTCTTGTATTGGAAGCGGAAAGGCGCAGATGATGCAAGCATCGTCGGCATAAACGAAGATGTCAATGGGTTCATGTCGTCTTCTCTGCTGGATACAAACTCCGTCCTTGGGCGATTGGATGATGCAAGTGCAGTAGGTGAAAAGACTTCTTCTGCTGGAACGCTTATAACTAACATCAGTCGGTTCGCGGAGCAGGTTTTCGACGCGGCTCGGACACGGCCAATACTGGAACGACCTGATTTCCTCGACGATGAAGTGAAGAGGTTTAGGTTATATCAGTTCGCATCCAGCGCGCGCGTGCAAAACGCCGGAATGATAGTCAACATCATCAATCAGAATCTCGAAAGGATAGTTGCCTCCGCCAAGGAGACAATTGATGACACTTGCGACCGCCGAATCGATATTGACGGGCTCAGTGTGGACTCCACCATCAAGTTCTTGGAGCGGGTAGGCGAGTTACTGGAGCAGGCACATAGGCTGTGCGCCGAACATCTAGAGACAATCGGCACCCGAATAGAAGATTTAGAAGCGGAGTATAAGCAGCGCCTGAACGACCTGCGCATGCATGTTTCGCGGCATAATTTTGACTTCCGAAAAAAGATAATTCTCGATTACGACGAGCTTCTCCTGAGGGAAACGGTCGTTGGCTGTGGCGATCACCTAAACGCGGGCGAAGATAAGCCGGGATTGTTACCGGCATTGCGACAAAGGGCATTGCTAGAAGCTGCAATCACTGTTTTCGTGTCGCTTATTGATTTTATACTCGCGAAAAGTGATGAGGGGGTATTCCACGGTAGTACGCTTGGTCGTTTGCACGAGCTTGATCTCATCTGTGACCGCGTGGCAAGTACATTACAATCGGACGCTACATACTTCGGAAGCAGATATGATGATGGCTTATCGCTTGTGTTGTTCGATTCTGCTGAAATTGACGCTATTTATTATAACAAATATGTCACGCCAGCAACGATTGACCAGATTAGCGACTACGCTCGAAATATGTTACATGTAACGGTGACTCTGTTTAGGGACTCTAACTGGCTGAGGCGGGAAGAAGGGAGACAACTGATTGATCTCTGTCGCCAGGTCTTCGATCCTATTCGCCGTGACTTCCATATTGTCGACGTGTTGTTTCAGAGATTCGGTGGCTGGGACAATCGATACGGACACGACATCATCAGCGGCGAGATGGCCGCCGAACTCAATCGCGTCTACTCGTCAGCGCGCTATTGGGCCTGTGGTGGAACTGACGCAACCCGACACTATATGGTCGAGCAAGATCAAGAGGTATTACTCGTCGGCTTGCCAGATGTCCCTCGGGATCTGCCGGAGTCCGACCGTATTCGTATTCGGCGCCGTCGTGATGCCATTGAGGGATTTTTGAAAGACCAGATTAATCAGCGGATCACCTTCACAGACACTTTAGAAACGTCCGAGTTAATCTTTTATTCCGAGCTCTCCGGAGTACCGCTCAATTTTTTCTCAAGTATGTATGAGCTACGATCAGCGTATCTAACGGCACGAGCAAAGGATGCAGCCCTGCACCTTGAGAGCAAGGAGGCTAGCAAGTTCGAAGATGTGCTGATCTTGAGTGACGAAGAGAAGGTTCGACTGCAAGAGGCACTGCAATGCCTGACGCTCTGTGCCTTGTTTGACGAGATTTGGACAAGACAAGAGTCGGGGAAGCTTGTTTTTGGATACAACCAGACGGTGCGCGGCGTCGACTCTCATCCTCGTCTGGGCGATGAACGCCAGGCTATTCTCTTCTTGCAAAACAACGCAGATGTCACTGGAAGATTGTTGCAGACGTGCAACACCAAGCTCAGCGATTACGAACAGCAATTGCAATCGAGCGATCAGGAAGTCGCCCAAGGGGCAAGGAAGGTGCTGGTAAGCATTACCTCTCTCATTGTGACCCGGATGGAAACGCTCAGTGCACAAGCCCCGGAGCATAATTGGACAGACCTGCCGACCTATCCCCAAATGGAGTACCTCGCATGTGACGGGATCAACAGGCACCTTCATGCGATTTGTCGCTGGGAGAGTTTTGACGAGGACATACGCAAAGCCAAGGAGAATCTCACATCCACGGGCACTCGCCGAGCGGATGGCCGGTACGCCGTACGTTTGACGTAAGAACAGAATTGCATCTTAAGAAAGCGGAAACGCAAAGAGCTCTCTGTGTTGTTTGCGATTGCTGCGCCTGGAGGTGGGTGTTGTGGGCTGGCGTTGAATGTAGATGACAATGTAGATGCGCAGAGCATCCAGGAACTCCAGAGATCAACAGCGTTCAAACAGCGGCTTGCAACAGGTTCAATATGAATCATTTACAAACCTCAAATTTCAACAGCATTCCATATCGTCTGAAATCGGGTCCGGGACCAGGGGGTCGAAGTTTCAAAGTTTCAAATCCTCTCTCCCTGACCGTCGTCGATTCGGAAACATCGTCCTAGGCGCGTACACGCCTGGTCGTCACCAGTAGGGAATGTGTCTCTGTTCGTGACAAAACCCCAACGTAAGACAGGCACGGGAGACGCCCGATAAAGGGACGTCTCCCGTGTGTGGTGGAGAGAACAGCCGTTTCAGGCTGCGTTGGGGTGGGAACCGTTGTTGACGATGCCTTCCAGACCCTGAACCACCTGGACCAGTGTCGGCATGTCGGCGATTTCATTCAGCGGCGGGGCTTGCAGCTTCGTTAGCAAGGCGCCGACCTCTTGCTCCGGAATGCGATCGAGGACGACCTCCATGCGGCGCAGGCCCCGCGTGGCCGACTCCAGCACGTCGAGAATCTTCTTCTTTAACTGGATGTCGCGTACCAGGTGAGGCTTGTTGGCATGGCCGTATTCCCGTAGAACCCATCGGTACAGCTTGCCGCCGACAGATTCTTCCAAAGCGGAAATGCGTTTGTCCAAGTCGGCGCCATTGCCGTTGGATCCGCTGCCGTTCGTGCGGCCGTTGTTTCCGCCAGCGGCTTGCGACGGTGTGGCGCTTCCGTTCGCGGCTCCCACCTTTCCGGACGGACGTGCTCCCTTGCGCCAGTTTTCCGGGATCAACCAGCTTGGAACTGCTGGAGTCTTCTTCGGACGGCCCTTGTCGTCCAGGTCCACCCAAGGCGCGTCGAAGTCATAAAAGCAGCGACCCAGGCCAAAACACGAGCAAGCCCGTTTGAACGCCTGAGCTTCTGCCGAAGTCATTGCGTTTTCTTCGTCCGCCCACTCTTCGCCGGTTCCCGAGTGGGTTCCGAGACCCTCGATGGTCACCTTGCAGACCACCAGAATCTTGCCCGTGACGATCTCGCTGTTGCGCTTGTGGCGGGTGATGTTGTTCATCGTGGTCGTCTCATAGCTGCGGGTCCAGCCCTGGGCTGTTACGAGTCCATTGAGACGATCGGTGTAGGCGCGCGGATCGGCGTAGGGCACGACCTGCCCGCGGGTGCGGTTGTTGGCGGTATTGGTCACCCGCCACAGGACCTGGTCGACCGGAAATGGCACTTCCAGTTCGACCAGGAGTTCTTCATTGCTGAGTTTCTTCATCGAAAGAGGTCTCCTTCGCTTGGTTGAGCAAGCTGTCGGGGTTCCGAGCGGGAAAGAAGACCCGCTCAGAACGGAATGTCGGAATCTCCGATCATGGCGGGATCTTCCTGGCTGTGGGACTGGTCCTTGGCGAACTCGCCATTCTGGCCGTTGCCATGGCCGTTGCGGTTGGATTCGCCCAGGAACTCGATCTTGTCGACGTAGACGAAGCACCTGTACTTCTTCTCGCCCGACTTCTTGTCGTCCCACGACTCGATGCGCTGCCGGCCTTCCAGGAAGACACGGCTTCCTTTCTTCAGGAACTCGGCAGCAACTTCAGCTCGCCGGCCGAAGCTCTTAACGTTGAACCATTCTGTGTGTTCCTGAAGCTCGCCGCCGCCGTTCTTCCAGCGCTCCGTACTGGCCACCGAAAAGGTCGTGATGGCGGTGCCTCCAGGGGTGTACTTCATTTCTGGGTCTTTCCCCAAGTGTCCTATCAGCAGAAACTTCTGCATGGGGTGTTGTTCTCCTTTGTTGTGAAATGGCGAGAGGGGACGTCGAAGTGTCCCCTCTCGTGTGTGAACTTGTGGAACTCAGACGAGTCCTGCTCGTGCGAGCTCTCTGCGGAGAGCCGAGCGGAATCGCTCATCTGCCGAGGGACTCGGCTTGCACTCAATCGGTCTTGTTCCCGGCGAATGAGCCGCAACAGAGACTGAATTTGGCAATGCGGTGAAGTGATATACAGCTTCGTGCGCCTCAGCGTGGCGACGATGCAGGGAACGGATGCGGGCAGCGGACTTGGTTGCCATGGGAAAGCTCCTTGGTTGTTGTGGGTTTGTTCTGGGAATTGATTTGCTGACACGCAGACATCGGTCTTGTGTCAACGTCGTATGCTTGGGAGGGTGGAGAGGGACTCCAATGAATGACACGCGTGACGTCGAGCTCAACGCGATCGGAGTGCTGAAACGGCGGGAGATCGAAGCGCGGATATTGGCGCCGTTGGTCGAGGCTTTAGGCCGCGAATTCGGCCGGGAGAGGGTCGTGCAGATTGTGCGGGAGACGATTGTGGGGATCGCGAGGGATCAGGGCAGGCAATTAGTGCAGATCAGTCATGGTTGGGGGACTTGCCGGGTCTGCGCGGTACGATAAGCGAGGCAGTCACAATGGAGTTGAGGCAGGTCGGGACGTATGCGAATTTCACACCCATGATCGAGGTATAGCGATTGGCTTCCAGCATCCTCAGCAGCGCCAGCGCTTAATGAAGGGAGTCAAAGCTGGCGTGAAATCGCCGCGAACGCTAGCGCATCTCACGCCGCACTGCAGAACCGCCACGGCGAGCCATCCACGACGGGCCGGATGACGACGATCAAATGCAGGCCGCGCATCGCACCCCCGAACCTCGATGCGGACGACAGTCAGAAGGCGGTGAATCCCATGGAGGAATCGCTCGCACAGGAAGTGATCTCGGGCTGGTTGAAGGGTTAGAAGCGCGACGTGAGCAGGCGCCCAGTGCAATTGGAGAGAAAACCGCTAATGAGTCGGCTGATAAAGCGCGCGGTCGGCAGGGGTGTCCCGAAGGGCATGCCGAAGGCCAAGTCGAAGCCCGCCCTCATGCTTTCATGGGCGACTTCGGGGGCAGGCCGAAGGGGATGCAGTGCTTAGCCGAATGGGTCAGGTTCGATTTGTCTGTTATCCAAGGCAACATCACAAAGGCCGCCAGCCGGACGAAGTCTCCGGCGCAGCGACTACCAGTGCATGGGGGCACCAGTGACTGGCCGACGCCACATAACTGGTTCGAAGTTGTTGAGAATGTAGCTGCAAGGCCCAAAGCCTAGGATGGGTTCAGGCTGAAGGTCAGCATCGATGTCCCAATTTCTCGCCATAGATGTGCTGGGCCCCAGCGAATGTTGATTCAACCAGTCCGCCACCCGCAGAGTGGGTCAACAATCTTGTATAGCCACCCTGTGCTGCTTATCCTCAAACTGGCCCGTAACGAACTCGAAGTCGGGCCTAGAGTAGTACGTCTGCAACAACTTGCCATATATTGCTCGGGGCAAGTGTTGACCGCGAACATGTAGCTCATTCAGCGCATAGGTAAGACAAACCTCTTCCTCAGGCATGGCTCTTCTCTCGAGACAGACATCAATCAGGTTGACGAGGAACTGTGTGGGGCCTACACTGACGAAGTCAGGCGACAATGTACAGTTCACGCTGTCATAGAGCTTGTTATGTTCATATAGATTGGTATTGATTTGTAGGAAACGAACAATTGCCCGGGCTATGCTCCTCGAATCAAAAGCCGCGTCGTTGCTCAGCATTTCGATGACAGCTGGCAAAGATGCCCGATGTTCTAGTGCGCTGCGGATAGCAGAAGTTGCGTCGACAGACAGGCACGCAGCGTAGGCAGCGGCGGCATCCCATTCTTTCACTTTGCGAGCATCAAAATGGTTAGCATCAATCCAATATTTTGCAGCCAGATAGTCGCGAATTGATTTGTGCGCCCACGTCCAAGTCTGACCGGTTATTCCGGAATCCCCTATCGGCACGAATATTCCGAAGAACTGAGCGACTTCGAGCATGGCGGAACGTGCGTCCACAAAGTCACAGTGGAGGCGTTTCAGTTGATCTCGCACGATTGGAAGGAATTCGCTTTCGTCCGCTCCGTCCTTAAATTCGAATGCAACCCGCATAAGGAGCTTAATTCGGTCTCTTCCGTCCAGCGGCACCAGGCTTTCGCGGGTGACGCCTTTCCCTTCGTCCCATCGGAACGTCAGCGTGTCGATTGCCCGCTCGATCAGGCCGAGAATGCTCCGCGAGTGCAGGGGAACATGTCCGGCCTTGACAATGCATGCAAGGCCGAGCAGCAATGGATGTTCAAGAAAGTCATCAAGTCCCCGCAACTTCATCTCACGGATAAATGCTGCTGGGTCAAGTGACGCCTTGTACGCCCGGCAAAAAGTGTTTACAAAGTTGTACTGCTCGCTCTCTTCGAATGGAAGTACGCTCGCCCTTGGAACAGGCAAGTCATAGATGTCATAGTTTTCTCGGCAGGTAAGGAGAAATTTGCCACGCCGCATTGCCCTGTACCGCATAAGCGCTGGCGATATCTGTACTCGAACCGGGCGGGTCACTTCGTCGTAGCCATCAACCAACAACAAAACTGGAAGTTGCTGTTTCCGTACCGCCGGGATACGGTCTAAAGTATCCACAAGCGTTTCCAGATTTTCTACAGCTTTGGGTTGGCGCAGGAAGATAATCACGGGGATTGAGTTCTTCGATTGTAATGAACGCAGAAAAACAAATTTAAGGACAGTTGTTTTTCCCCGTCCGGGTCCGGCGAGTATAACCCCGCTCACGGGAGGCTCGAGGAACGAAGTCTATCTTCAATTGGTTCCGTCGGTAACGAAAGCTTCAGTTCCCCCTCATGCGCTTCACTGGATTGCCACTGCAAACGAAGTGGCTGGTACATCTCGGATAGGCTCATCGGAGTATGCAAACCCACGCAATGTACGGTCGAAGCGTGCAAGAATCCAACCGACTGCAGTTCAGTGAACCATTTCCTAAGATTTTCCGAGCTTGGATCTCTACCTATCGCTTCGAGGAACCTATCGACGAAGTATGGGAGTGCGTTGCCGATATCGACGCTGATCGCCCCCATATGTGCCTCGTGTTCTTTTTGACGCCCGCTCCGTGTGCTGAAACGAAATACGACGCTGCCGAGTGGTTGCTTTGTCGAACACTTGACGGTCCTCAAACCAGATCAGGACCGCGCGGGTGTATTCGCGCACTAAAGGCCGCCTTAAGAGGCAGCTCCTTTTCGCGTTGAAAGCAGTTTATTTGCGTACCAAGAGAAAGTCTGTGACGAAGATCACGATTTGGTCCAAGCCAATTCAGCTAAGACGAACGATTGCTCTGCGCCAGCGGCGCGGTGGAATACCTTTTCATTGGCCGGATTGTTCGGGCTGTTGCGACTCGCCCTCCGGAACGGAGCAGAAGACGAATGCCAACTCCTGAGTTTTCGGCAAACCGGAGATTGGCGTAGCACCGCATTCATTGTAAACAACGCACAGACTGAATTTCCCCATCCCGGCGTTGCTGTGCGGACGAACCCGCATGGCATCAAGTTGGTGTTCCTGCACTACTCCGCCGACCCGGACAAAGGCGACAACGAGAAGACGCTGGTGCCCGAGATCCGACTGGCTTTATCAACCTGGACTCTGGCGCAGTACCGGGGCATGACCAAGAAGGAGATGTAGCTCCAAGAGTACGAAATCGACTATGCGGTTTGAGCGTTCGGCAAGGGCACATCGGACGACCCGAGCAGCCGAACTTCCAGCAACGGTGTGAGCAAAAAGCCCTGGAACTGCCCGAGCGGCTGGAAGTCGATTCGGAGCTCCGGTTCAAGGATGCGAAGAAAGACCGCGACGTTGGCGAGAATTTTCCGAAACACGACATTCTGTTACGTCGATACGGTTGCAATTGCATGCATAACCGCCATCACCAGCAGGACAGCCGTGAGGTGGTCGCAACTCTTCATCCATCGCATCCGCTTCTCTGTCGTTTCGTTCTGGCTCACCGTCCTGGATTCGTTTGTCGAGGAAATAGCGACACGAACTGAACTGCGCCAATGGCCAGTCCAGCCATGCGGTAAACCCTGTCAGCCCAGAAGTGGCACCCGAGCCCGAAGGCCAGCAGTGCCACTCCCAGGGTCAGCAATCGAATTGCAAGCCGTGAATCGTCTGGCATCTCTGTCTCATGCCACCGCTGCCGACACCTTCACGTTTTCCAAGTCCGTAACTGGCACTTCGATCGCCGGCGGCTCCAGCAGGTGCTGATGTTTGCACTTCGTACACGTCACGGCTTCGGTCATTTTGTAAACCGCTTGCTGAAACACGTGCGGGACTTTTGCTTCGCTGCCGTTCGACATAAAGAACTGCGGTGCGATCCCGCCGCGAAACATCTTGTCCTTTCCCCACAGTTCACGATCGAGGATGCCGAAGCGGTGAAAGAAGATCAGGCTGGTCTCGATCTTGGGTTTTTGTTTTCCCTCTTCCGCTACCAGTTGGTGGCTCGTGATCAGCAGGTCATAGCTGGTTTCGAAGCGATACATGTCCAGGCGGACGACCGGCCCCCTCGCCACCAGGATGGCGTGCAGACCGTTGGGCATGAAGTTCTTGACCGGCTGCAGCCAGGGGAGAGCGCTGCCGTCCTCCTTGCAGAAGCTGACGTAGCGCCCGATGTCACTGACGGCGCCTCCGGATTCCTGGCCGCGAATCAGCCATTCCTGGTCGCGCCGTTGGAGTGTCAGATTCGCCTCGCACCAGATGCCCACGGTGCGCAAACGGGTCAAGGTTGGTTCAGGTAGAGTCAGGCCGCGACGAGCGATGAGCTCGAGTTGCTGCGAAGTCATGGATAAGCTCCCTGTGGTCCCACTTGCGTGAGACGAGATTTGAATTGTTGATCGTTCGCTCACGGCAGCACGGGAAGAAATCCGTCCGACCGCGAGCCCTTTGCTTACGGTCGTCGAATTGGCTGGCCAACGGCCGCACGAATCATTTCCTTCGTGCAGCCCGCCCAGCATTTGTACTTGCGTGGATCGCTGATCGAGATGGCGAGATTATCGCCAGCCCGGTCATTGCCCGCCTGCGCACAGGACGGACACTGCGTGTAGTAGTTCCCGCTCGCCTTGCGCCGAGGTTTTCGGACGTAGTCGAGGATGGAGAACTGCTTGCGGTTGGGATCGAAGCTCCGTGGCGGCAGCTCGACCGAGGTTGGTTTACGAAGAAACTCGTCGGGAATGGTCATGCCACGACTCAGCCGTGTCAGTTCCGACTCGGTGAGTTTCTTCAGGCTTTTGAGATAGGACAGTTGCGACGTGATGTCACTCGGTGCGTCATAGAACCAGTAGCGATGGTTGTTGGCGCGATGAACTCCGAGCGGACCACGAAGGGCATTGCCGAACTCCCCCGTTCCGAGCTTGTCCTGGCGCGGGAAGATTTCGATACCGTCCCGCAGACCAGCGCTGCCCTTGATGGGCACGCCCAGCCGGAGCGCGACATTATAGATGTAGACCCTGCACTGCTCGGCCAAGAGCGGCTGCTCGCACAGGATCCAGAGGTGACCGCCACGCCGTGACATCTCCAGCGCGGCTGAGACCCCGTCGAGTTCGAGTTCGGTTTTCAGCTTGCCGAGATCGAAGAACGCGTCCTCGTAGTCGGCATCGATGGCAATCCACTTACAGCGCTGCGATTGAGAGTTGATGGCGTACAGGCCAACGGTCAGCCAGCCGGCCAGGTGCTTGCGCACCGTGTCCGGGTCCAGCTCCGCCGGCCTGCCGTCATCCTTATTCTTAGGTTGGTAGTGGTAATGGCGTCCCGTTTCCGGGTGCGGGTTGGCTGATTGGCGGGTGTACGCCTTGCGATTGACGAACAAAGCCCACCAGTCGCGGACGTTTTCGCTGCTGACCGGAACGATGGGCGGTTTGGGCTTGGGGAGGTTCAGTCCCCGGGGTTGGTTGGTGGTGAGGCTCATCGCTCCGCAATCCTCCTTTCGTGATCGAACTGGGGCGCAGTTTCGCCGGAGAGTAAAGTCCCGTCAAATCTGGCGGGCACCCCTCTGTAACAAATTGCAAAATAACCACTTACTGCTGTCGAATCGGAACGCCGGAATTGACGGCTGTGCGGAACCAGTGGGCCTGCTCAAGCTGGGAAATTGGCCTCGCGGGATTGCGGCCTATATATAAAGGAGGGAATAGAGAGCGCCGACCCCGCGGGCTGGCCGGTCATCGGATTACACGCATCCGAATCTGGCGGTACGCGCCCAGCAGTAAAGGTCCGGTTGTTTATTCGCTTTTTATTCGCTATGATTCCGGCGTGGGATTTCAACGCGAAGAGACTGACGGGAAACCGATGCGGGCGGGCTTGGCGGTGTTTCTCGCCGCCGCTTTCATTGCTGCGGTACGACTGGCCAGAGTGGAGAACCTGTCACCGTCTCCGAAGCTGGTCTCCACGCTAAGCGATTCTCTGGTGCTGGCGAGACGGCTGTTGGATGACACCAGGAAGAAGTTTCCCGAGCTGTTTTGAGTTCGCTTTTCAGGTTCCAAGTCGGTAGCGCGCGAGTATCCCCCGTTGCAATAATGATCGAAACGACTCGTGGCGCGTTGCTTCGTTTGGCATCGAGCTTGATTGGTGAATCGCCACAGAGATTCTCGAGCAGAGGCAGAATAGGAGCCGGGCCCAACTCGGGGAGCAGATTGTGCAGCAGGCTGCTGCACAACTCCAGTCATTCCATGGGGAGCGTGTATGTGCGGTCGCTATCGGCTGTCGAAGCGCAAGCAACTGATCGAGGAATATTTCGAGACAGCCAACGAGGTCGATTGGGAACCGCGCTACAACATCGCTCCTTCCCAAAACGTCGGCATCATACGCCAGGATCCCTCTCGACCCCGCCGTGAGTTCTCCCAGGTTCGCTGGGGTTTAATCCCCTACTGGGCGAAGGAGGCAAGCATTGGCCACAAGATGATCAATGCGCGCTCGGAGACGGTCGCCGATAAACCGGCCTTCCGCGAAGCTTTCAAAAATCGCCGGTGCCTGATACCCGCCGACGGCTTTTATGAATGGATGCGAACCGGGAAGACCAAGCAGCCCTTTCATTTCGGGATGCAGGATGATTCGCTATTTGCCTTTGCCGGAATATGGGACCGATGGAAGGATGGTAGCGGCAACCCGGTTGAAACCTGTTCGATCCTGACCACCACACCAAATTCGTTGCTCGCCGCTGTGCACGACCGGATGCCGGTGATTCTCGAACGTGATGATTACGAATTGTGGCTCGATCCGGGATTTAAGGAAATGGATGCGTTGACAGAGATGTTAAAGCCGTTCAATCCTGCCTTGATGAAGTGGTATCCGGTAAGCACCCTGGTCAATGCTCCAGACAACGACGATCCCGAATGTGTGGCGGAGGTGGCACTGCAGGGCGCAACCGAGCGAGCCGAGCAGCTTCTTCCGGGAGTGCTTTTGCCATAGCCTGATAGGTTACGACATGCTTGTTCTCGTCAAGTGACGCTCCGAGGAGAACGTCTTACCGGCAGAAGCGGACACATTAGTGAACACTGGCCGACTTCCCAGTCCTTATCTGAAGGCGGCATTTCCGCGGTTTGCCGACTATACGACCAAGTCGGTTGTTTCCGGATCACATCCGAGAGAAAAGTGACGGCAAGCCCATTTGTGAGGACCAACCCGTGCTGCCTTAAGGAACAGCGGCGACTGTCACATCTCGAAGCTTTTCGTCGGGCAAAAGCAGAGGTGGAGCCGAGCATTGTTCCACCTGCGATCACTCGTGGAACTGGTAGAATTGCCGTAGACGCGGGTTGTTATACGGCATATAGTCTCTTCGTGGAAAAGCGAAATGCTTCCGCTGGCCCAAGAGGAGAACAAAGATGCCGCTCACCATCATTCAGATAGAGCGGTGTCTTTGTGAGTCTTCGGGCACTAGGGTATATTGACGCACGCCAGAGCAACCGCTCCGATTCCGCAAGGACCTCCTCCATGCACTTGACTGCTCGAGCCATGGATTCTATTCCCGCAGGTTTGAGCTACGACTGTCCCGAAGCCCTTTCCCCAGTCCGCCCCCGTACCGAAGCAGCCGTTGCCTAACAGGTCATAGGCGTGCACTTCCACGCTGATGCCGTTTATTCGGTTCTGCAGAGTTTCTGCCACTTGTTTCTGAGCCGCCGTCGCAGCCTGCGCCATATTGAGGTCGACGACGGCCTGTGCCACTGCCTGGCTAGCCTGCGACGCGAGTTCAAATCCGTTCAATGTCTCTGACGGGAAAACGATCGCGAGAGGGCTTACCGCCCCAGCGGCAACAGTGAGAGTCGCTCTTTGGTAGAACGTCGACCCATCCTGTTTCTTCTGAGGTTTCTTTACGCAGGTGATAGCAAAAGGATTTGCGGTGCTTAGGTGCACCGGCCCACTGTAGGTCACAGGCTTGTGAGCGCTGTTGAAGTCGGCGCTCTGGCATGTCATTGCAGAGTTGTCATAAACGATGCTGTTGATGAAGTCCTTGTAAGCACCGTCCGCTGAACCGCTGACAACGAGCGTATCCGGCTGGTTGATTGCAACGCGCAGATGCAGACCGGAGCGAGCCAGATCAACGCAGCTGTTGAAGTTGGCAAGAGCTCCCGTAACTACGGTCGATGAGGCGTTGCTTGCCGCACTCCATGAATCGAACTGGCTCGAACCCACCTTGCAGAACTCTTCCATTTTCTGCTCGTTAGTAGCGTTGCTGAACGAAAACTTGAAAGGAATCGCCTTTACGATTGCCTCTAGCCCCACACCTGTCGCAGATGTGTTCACCGACCCATCTTTCTTACAAAAGGATGAGAATGACCGCACGAGCTCCACGTTGGTCTGCTGAGACTCAGAGTAATCTCTAGTAGAGTTCTTATATATGTCAACGCACGCCTGCAGGGCAGAGTCGTTGGCTTGGCATGTGATTGGGACAAGACTGATAGCCAAAGCTAACGACAGAATGAGTGAAGGCTTCATGGAGGTAGCTCCTTAGGTTCTTACTTCTCAGTTGTGTGCCCGAGAGGGAACGTCCTAACAGGCAGCCATCAATATAGCCCAGCTCCGGCCTCCTTACTAGCTTTTTTTCAAGGTTGGTTGCTGCGAACGTGGTGGTACGTCCTCGCCATCTACTCGGCAACATTCGCCAGAACAATCACCCAACCGTCAGATTGGTCCCTAGAAGTCGGCCAGCGTTTAGGAATCCCATCGCGGCCGTGTCCAAGACAATTTGACGGGAAACGCCCATACCGCTAAAGTGATCGGCCTGCGCTCGCGGACACGGATTATTACCGAGAATCGCGCTAGCATCTATCAACTCGGAGTTTCCTGCTCCATGTGTTGTTCAGATTCTTGTCAGTTGGTGCGCTGCACGCCATGTCGCTTTCTAAAAAAGAGAGGCTCAGGAAAGTCGTTCCGAGAACACCATGCCAGCGTGCAGCCCTTCGTTTTCACGACTGATGTTAACCATTGTTGTAACAGCAGGTATGAACGCGTGAAAAAGTGCGTTTGGTTGGGGATAGTCAGAATTCAAATCGCTGAACGGATGGGGGTTGTTCAGCCAGTTTTAACGGCAATATAACCCGTTAAGGGCAATGCCAAAGGCAACCAAGGGCAATGTAAGGGCAACTGCGTCTGGGATCGCCAATAAGCGGTGAGGGAGATCGACCCGGTGGAATTCCCGCGCCAATTGCACCAGTAATTCCTCCAAAGTTCCTCCCATCGATGCGTTCGCATCGCATAAGCATCGGGTCCAAATCGGAGGAATGCCGACGCGGTTACAAACAGAATTCCGGGGTGTGCTCCGGCGAGATGGTCCGCGACCAGAAAAAGGCGTTCAGGCTCGCACACGATGTAAAGAATTGCGTCGATCATTCGCTCCTGAGATATCGCCCGTCTTATTTCCTCATACCGCGCATGGCTCTTTGTACTTCTTTCGTATTCGATGGCGCAGTGCAATCGCCGTTCACGGACACGGAGCACCGCCAAGGCGTCGTAGTCCTTAACGTACTTGTCTCCGGCGAGTAGGTTCTCTGAACATACCTCAACATCGGAGTGCCATGAATCCAGCATGTGGTTACGCAAGAACGTCAGGCGAATATCGTTCAATACCAAGCAGTGCATCATCTTCGCCGGATAACTAATGGTTTGTGCCTCGGAATGCAGCGACAAAAGCGTGTGCCCGCAAAGTTCCAGTTTCTCCAGTCCATTCCGGGTGATTGAATAGACCTTGTCGCCGCCGAATCGTTCATTCAGCATTGCAACAAATCCGCCGGTCACGAGGCGTCGCATGCGCCACGAAAAACAGGTAAGGGACGGCTTTGATTTGTCATATCCAGCGAGGAAGAGCAGCTGTTCGTGGTTGATGTAACCGGAGTTCCTCACCAACAGCAGCAGCGGAAGGTCGAATGCGTTTCGCTGACGACCACCGAGCCTTTGCGATATCTCATGCCCAGTGCTCGCCGATCGGTCATCAATTGCAACCGTTCCATGCCGCTTTATTTCGAGATGTGCCACACACCCGCACCGGTCACGAATTGGCCGGCTTCAGAGAGTAGTAACAAGGCTTGTTGCAGACCGTCGTACTCGCTAAATGCGACGGTGGTCACACCCTCGTTTTTCCAATTGGAGTGAGAAATTGATGTATCCGTGAAGACGGCTGTCGATTGCCACTAGATAGTGCGTTGGCGTTAATGGGCCGTAGCGTTTTCCAACTGCGAGCAGCCGGTTTTGGCCTTGATGGTTGGTGACACCGATGCAGCCGAAAACGCAACCGATGACGTCCTTCGGCCGGTGCGGATCGATTCTGCTATTGCCGTTAAATCGGAGGACTCCAGGCACTTTCCAACTGCGGCGGAACTTGTTGCCGTGGGGAAATGCGGTGGTATTGAAATAGGCCGCATGCTTGGTGAAGCGCAGCGGGATCGGCTTGGTCCGGGCCGGGACGCACCCACCACTCCGATCCGACTCCCAAGATGCGCACCAGCATTTCCATGATCACGCCCTGACTGAAGTCCGGTTCTGTTTCTCCTATTTCTGAATTCGCGTTAATGCCAGGTTCAATTGCTCGCGCAAATTGCGTACCTGCTGGTTTAGGGCTGCGACAGCTGGGCTTGCTCCCCGCGTAGCGTCGCGTTTTGCTTCCTCGATTAGTTCCTTGAACTGTTGCTTTGGTCATCTTGACCTTCAGCCGGAGCGCTTGAGTTGCGCACTGTCCTCGCCGGAATTCGGTTTGGAATTCGAGGTTAATTCCGGATCGGGCAGCGGAGATTCACTTTGCGACGGAATTTCAGTTGCCCGGTTTGCGTCCGAGGAGCGCACGACAGAGGTCATTACCGTCTGTTCGGTGGCATTCTGTTTTGTCTGCTTCTCGGCCATTGCGTTGTACTCGTCGACCAATTGGTTGTGCCGGCGGATGGCATCGACGGCGCGTGCCCGCGTGTACAGGTAGGAATTGGCGAGCTGGGTGACGATATTGACGGAGATTTCCAGCCGGTTCCCTCTCTCCCGGAACAGCCAGAAGACATAAAGGACCAGAATTAATACCGTGACTCCCTCGGCCACGATGATCCAGAAATACAAATTCTCGACCGTGCCGCCGAGAAATATCTGTCGCGCATCGGCGAGCTTCGCTCCGTAATCGATGTCCCGCTGGTTAATCGAGTCCAGCAGCCCTTCGAGCGGTCCACCCTTTATTATTTGTTTCCGGCCGCCCGGCGGGTCATACTGTCGCGTCGTTGCGCTTTAGTCGCGCGGCGTCGGCGCTCGTTTGTTGCTGCGTCGTTTCCGCCTGCCGGTTATTCGACTGGGCAAATGCAGCCAACGAGCCGAGCCCGAGCAGAAGCAGAATGGAAATGCTCTTTTCACCGTTCGGCCTCCTGTCTCTTCCGGCTTCTCATCCCGCGCTTGCGGCTGGCTTCGAGGCTGACATCCCGGAAGCGCAGGTTGGCTCCAATCTCCGGGTTGTATCTGGTGGCGTAACGCGGCAGGATCTCGGGAACAACCGACGACAAGCGATCAACCTGGGGGACGCGCACATGGGCGTGGCCGTGGATGGTGCCGAACCGTTTATCGCTCATCAGGTACTCCATCTGACCGACAGGGAGATTCTTGATGTGCTCCTCCTCCGAGCGCGTTTCCTTGATTTCCGTCTGGCTGCCGACTCCCTGGTCTTCGTATGTGGGATTGAATATTCCCTTTTTCCGTATGCTCATGCTCCGCCGCAGCTGGCGCACCCTGGCCGACGCATTAAGAAAATATTGCGCAGTATCCTCGTCGCGCGTGCGCAGCATGAAAGTCGTATTCGGCGCCGAGGCTACGTCGTGCTGGAAGGCCTTTCCCACACTCAGCAGCTGCGGGATGCTCTGCATGGCAAACAGGAAAGCCGTGTTGGAGCCGCGCGCCGTCTGCAGGATGTTGGCGAAATTCGAGTAGGCGATGGGCGCGAATTCATCCATGATGACCGACACGAACGGCATGTACATGTCGGCCCGCTTGCGCTCATAGCGTTCGCCGATGACCAGTTGCAGGTTCTGCAGGATCATCCGCCCCAGGGCCCGGGTGGTGTCGTCGTTCTTGTTGGTATTGAGGGAGACGAACAGGATCCGTCCTTCCTCGATTACATCCTCGATCGAAATCAGGTCCTCGTAGGGTCCGGTGATGATGGAGAGCTTGTCTTCCAGGAAGGTCATCATCTGGTTGATCAGACCGCGAATCATCTGCACGCGCTTGGGGTCACTGAAGGACTCGACCAGGTTGCGCGCGCTCATCTGGAAATTGAGCCTCTGCTGGTGGCTGACGTCGGGCAGCCGCTCGATCCGGGCGCGGGCGATGGCCGCCTGTTCCTTCAGCACATCGAGGTCGTAGGCCATGACCAGGATGTCGTAGATGTTGTAGCGCTTGCCGGTGTAATAAAGGATACGGACGATGTCGGAGAGGTAGGTCTTCTGATGGCCGTGGAAGAAGTCCTCCCGCAAGTCAAAGGACTCGAAGATGAAGCTGACGTGCTCCTGGTACTGTCCGCTGATGGCAATAAAGGGATTGAAGCGCACGCTGATCTCTGGCCGTGAGGGATCGATAATGCGCAGGTCGTCCAGCCGCCCGGCGGCGGCGATCAGCGGCAGCAGCTTGTCATCGAGGAACTCGCGTTCCCCTTTGCCGTCGATGATGATCAGCGGGACCTTGTGACGGTTGCCCTCAGGCCCGGCCTCGCGGATCAGGTCCTGCTGGATGATGTTGAGCAACAGGGTGGTTTTTCCGGCGCCGGTCATGCCGAAGCCGTTGGCCTGCATAACGCGCACTTCATCCGGCCAGAGCACCGGCTTCTTACAGATGTCGTAGCCGATCACGATGGAGTTTTCGGCGAACGCCTCACGCAGGTTCTGGCTGTCCCGTTTGCGATCGACAGTCAGTGGGGGATGCGGCCAGGCGTTCTCCCGTTCGGCACTTAGGGTGAGCACATAGCGCAGCGTGTCCCAGAAGACGAAAGCGGCGGCGAGCAGGTAGAGGCTGGCTTCCATCAGCTGTTCCTTGCGGATATGCAGGCGGGCATAGCAGATGTAGCCCACGCCAGCGATGGCGGCAACCGCGATGAACCCCAGCAGCAGTTTCGCTTCGTCATCCGGGTCCTGATAACGCCGAGCGGCAGTTACGGGCATGAAATCTCCCTGTATTGGGAAAGGACTCAGTCCTCCCCAGCTTCACCGTGACGTGAGGGTGAAGTAGACAAATGCCGCGGCCACGATCGCCGCGACGACAGACAGCATGACCAGCAGGGGGTGGAACCGCCGCCGCTTTGCCTGATCCACGGGCCGGATCGGGTCGCTCGCTGCATCCAGCAGCGACTGCAGGAAGCCTTGCCCGGCCCGGGCGTGATACATCGCCAGCAGCTCGCTCCTCACAGTCTGCGAATCGAGCGTGTCGGCCTCGCCGGTGGCCATCACAGCACCGCCGCCGTGACGATCGGAGACGCGTTGTCGGAGCCGAAAACGAACTGATAGATCTGCGGGGAGCCGTCTGTGCTGTGGATGGCCAGCACTCCGGTCGAGGTTTTGCCCGGCGCCACATCCTGCTGATCGATTTCCGAGTGCAGGAGCTCAATTGGCGTGCTGCTCACCTTGCCCAACCGCTCCAGGTAGCCGGCGCCAAGCTGCTGATTTGCCGGCGGCATGCTGGCTCCTGCATTTCCCTCAGCAGCCAGAACGGAAACATTCGGGGCGATAATGCGATACGGCACGGTGCTCAGGTTGGTCACCTGATAGCGAACGTAGATAGCATCCTTCCCGCGCACCACGTCCTCGAGCCGGACGTTGACCCGGTTCTTCTGGGTCTTGATCCCGGCGGCATTAACCGGCTGCGTATTGAGAAGGGTCTGGCTGAGCACCTGCTCGGCTACCTTCGCCACATCCTCTTTCGAGAGGGACTCGGCGGCTGCACGTGTTGGCGGTTGCTGTACTGAGGTGACCAGTACATCCATCTTGCTCACCTCCCCCGCGGGCTGAAGCTCGTAGATGGAGCGGCCGTGTTCGGTCCAGACGAAAAGGTTGGTGGCTACGTCAGGTTTGGTGGGTTTCACGAAGACGCGCGTGCCATGGCGCTCGATTTCAAAGGCTTCGCTTCCCGCTGCCGCCATGGTGATCGGCTCGGCGACTTCGATCACGGTGAGATGATTCAGAGCGGTTTGTACCCTGGTGACCGGCTGCTGCTGTGCGATGGCCGCTGTGCTGGCCGCAATGAGGATGGCTATCCAGATCTTCTTCACGGTGAACCCCTTTTCCTTGACGCGCTGTGCGCGGACAATAATGAGATCTCGGCGCCGTTGCGGGCACCGAGTCTCATTCCCATGACCACAGCTCACGTTCCGTGAGCTGTCGTCTTTTGGCTTGCGTTTGAAGTAAGACGGAACGATCTGACGTCGCTCCGCCAAGGACTGGGGTCAGCATCTCGAAACCGGCCCGGGTTCGAGAACTCACCGTTTGACGATTACTTCAATTGGGGCGCCGCCATACGTGCGCTGCGCCCACTGTGCGATCAGGGGAGCTTCCCTCATAAGCTGCTGCATCTCCCACCGATCGTTTGACTGGCTTTCGACCGTGAACCTGTACTCGTAATTCACCACGCGTACACGCATTTCGGTCTGTCCTAAGCCGGTGCCCGTCCAGGGATGTTGATCGACAATCCTCCAACCCTGGCCTGGCGATATCTGCCGCCCTGGCAGCTGTGGCCGCAGCAGCCGAAGCTGAATCGGCTGCGGCTGTAACCACTGCTTCCCGCTCGGCAGCTGTGTTCTTTGCTCCATTCGGCTGACCCATGTGCCGACGATTGCAGCCGGCATCACAAGCATCCAGCGAACCAGCGTTAACAGCCGGATGACCATCGTCATTGCTCCTCCAGATACAGCAACCGGAAGAGCGCGGCTGCGACAAAACTCTCCCATCCGGAGAGCTCGTAGCAGATGGCCCTTCCGGATGCGGATTTGTGTTCGTCGTTTTATCGGGAGACCATCCGGTTCACGGGATCGTACCGGAACAGGAACGTTCTCCCTTCTTCGCCCTCAAGGTAGAAGCTGTTCGCCTCCACCCTCATGAGGGCCCCTAGTTTGGGCGGCTTCACTCGTACTCGTCCGCCGCCCGTCGCCGATGCCACGGCATCGACGAGTTCTTGCGGGAATGCATACAGCATCACCCCGCCTTTGCCGTTGCCCCGTGACGAGACGTGATGCAACGCCTCGGCCCAGGCAACGCGTTCCGGTTCAGGTTTGCTCTGTGCCCACGCGTACAGGTTGCGGGCCAAAGCTCCTGTTTCCTTTTTCGTGCGCTCGATGATTTCCTTCTCGCGCGCACGAGCGGCGGTGAGCTTCCTCTCCGCCTGCTTTTTTTCGTCTTCTGTTTCCACGTTCTCGACCGCTTTCTGGGCGGCGAGAACCTGAATCTGTGCTTCCGTGCGTCGCTTCGCCAGCTGTCCCTGGATGGCGACATAGGCGCCGTACAGGATGTTGACCTCGCCGTACATATCCTGCGTGGGGTTGTTTCCCACCAGCAGGCCACGAAACGACGAGATGGAGAGTGGGGCCTCGAACAGCTCCTCAATCTCCTTGCGCAGCACGTTGTAGAGCGCGCCGATCCGGTCCGTGGGCTGCACATCCAGCCGCAGGGGCAGATCGGAGACTCTTTGCACGTTCTTCAGCAGCAGCCAGGGGCACATCGGCACCTGCTGCCGGATTTCGTTCAGCAATTTGGTGTCGGCCCGGACCCCATGCTTGAGCGAGTCCAGCTCTTTCTGGAGCTCGCCAACCAGCAGATAAGCCAGGTCGCTTCGGCCGGCTGCATAGCACCGGGTTTTCAGATCGGTTATGGTCCCGATCCGATTGCCGCGGGCATTGAGCGCAGCGAAGCCACGATTGAACCAGGGCGAATGGACTTTCTTCGCCTTGATCTTGGTAACGACGTTTCGCTCCGGGAAGTTGAACCTCCAGGAGACGAACTTCGGGAAACGGTTCGAGTCGACGACGGCAACCGTGTCGAAATCGAAGTCGCCTCCGTTACGTTTCGCCGTCACTGAGTGAAGCACATAGACATGCTTCAGGCAGATTTGTTCAAGGGCAATTCGCTCCGAGACTTCCAGAGGAATTCCCCGGATGTTGCTCAGCACTCCTGCGCGACCTTTTCAGGCGGCAGGTGGTGCATGGGCAACAGGTCTTCGGCCATGCGGATTGGATACCGCACCGAGAGACCGTATTGAGACTCGACCGTGGTGATGGCCTGATGCAACGGCAGCCAGTCGGCTCCCGCATACAACCTGCCATCGTGATAGAGGAGGTATCCATCATCGGCCAGCGCGAACGCCGGCATGGTGAATCCGCCTCCGGTCAGGGTCTTGAACGCCCACTTCGCCAGCATCTTGTCGAGCTGGTAGTGGACGTAAGGATGGCGCGAAATCTCGCCCGTGCTGTCGGCAAGCAGCAGGGCTTCGATGGCTCTCTGCTCGTCTTCGACTTGCTCGTCGTCCGGATCGAAGCTCTTGCCTCCGATCCTTTCGACCAGCGCGTCGTGTCTCCCCTCGTTCCAGGCCTGTTTCAGCGCCCGGATCTCTCGAACCGCCTGCGGGAAGATCTCTTCCAGCAGCGCTTCCTTGGGAGCATGTTCGATCAGCGTGTAACTGGAGGCGAACTCCAGCGGACGGGAAATCTCGCGAACTCCCAGCGCCACACGAGAGCGCAACCGGATTCCGCCAGAGGGAACGACCATTCTCCGGGGAAACGGTTTGATCGCGGACGATGGAAGGACGATATCGGCCCCGACATGAGCGGCCGTCACGTCGTCCATCACCTTGAAAGCTCCCTTGGCCTGGAGTGAATTGTCCATTGCCAGCCGGAACTGGTAGAACCGTCCGGCTGGCAAGGAGAGTTTGTCGAAGAGTGTCTGCCGGACCCAGCCGCGGCAATCGTTCGTGCCGAGTTCCAGGTCCGGAACGAGGAGGACGGAGCATTTCGGCTCTTCCACCATCGTCTTGAGTGTCGAGGTCAGGATCCCGAAGTACGACAGGGCCGCTTCCGGCCATGCGTCCATCCTCTTGCGTACTGCGTCTTCATACTTCTGTTCGACGCAATAAAAGAGCCCATTCTTCGCCGAGCCGGAGGCTCCGACGACCGAATAGGCGGTTCCCTGATACTCGAATGCCATCATCGTTCCAGCAATTTTCGTCTGCTGAAAGGTCTCCAGCATGCCTTCGCAGACTTTAATCCGGCAAGCCTTGATGCCGGGGTAGAGTCGGTCCAGCAACGAGTTGTCCAAGAACGACTCGCTGCCGGCGTCCGGTGTACGTTCGCTGAGTACACCGTTTTCATCCAGATCCATTTCCAGAATCCGGTTCTTCATGTGAGGCGCTCCTTTGCGGGATAAGTCAGTTGACGAACAACCGGCCATCCACAGCTCAGGAGCTTTCGCCACCTGTGCCGCCGTCTGGCCAGTACATCGGCCAGGTGCGGGAGCACATGGCAGCGGACAGTCTTCGTGGTTCGGCCCACGAAGTTGCTCAGGAAAACCTACGGTCCAGTTGGAAAGTAGATTCTCGCTTTGCAAACCCTCTGCTTAAACCTGTCAAAGAACGCCATCGGCACCAGCGGCTACGCCTGGGGCCGCTTCTCAATCACCATGACGTTGCCTTTCTTCTGCGGCGTGGCCATCCAGGTCTCCACCCGAAGAAAAGGAACGCCTTCGACGAGCGAATGGACCAGCGCTTTGTCTTCGTTTTCGAACTCTTCGCCCAGGACAAGCTTTCCGTTCTCGCGGGCTGGGTCTTTCCCCAGCAGGAAGTAGCGCACCCGCAGACTTCCGTTCCCGCGCTCCGCGGCTGGCTTTCGTCCGCGTTTGCTGCGCTTCTCGCCCGCAGCCGTCAAAGGATCGGGGCTGGCCGCTTCCACCGTGGCATTGTTGTTCTTGGTCGTCTCTGTCACTGCAATCACCTCGATACTGGTCTGTTGTGGTCTCTATTGCTGCTGTTGGTGAAAGGCTTTGTAGCCGTCGATGTCTGTGGCCAGAAGCGCTGCTTTCTTCTCGCCGTCAATCTGCTTTTCGGAGTACTCACCTACCAGCACTCCGCTCGGGTTCTCGGCCGAACGGTTCTGGTCCGCCAGCCGGATTCGGTACTGATTGACCGTGGTCTCGATGATCTCGCGGTCCCCATCCATGCGATGGATCTCGCGCACTCCGTAGGCGGTATACAGCAGAGGATCGTCCTTTGAGCACTCGATGCCGCGCAGGTGAAAGACCGAGCGGGTGTTCTCATCCTCGATCTTTCCCACCGTGTTGTCCTTCTCCATGACGCGAAGCGCGGAGGACTTCAGGTTGGAGGTCATGGAATTGAGGGCCGTCGCCCATTGCAGGCTCACGTTGTGCATGTCGTAGTTGAGATAGTGATCGAGAAACTGACGGACGAACGCCTCTTTTTCATAGCTCTGAGGCTGCGGCGACTGCCTGGCGTCCGCCAGCACCGAAGGCAATTGATTGCGAAACAGGGGGCGGCCACTGATCACGCTCGATTCGCCATCAGCGGAGACGCGAATAATCGTCGGCGGCTGCATGCGCACATAGACGGCAAATCCCAGCGAGAGAAACGCCAGCAGCGTCATCGACCCGGCCAGCACCATGGCGCGGTTGGCGTAGGCGCGCAGGGCGCCATCGTGTTCGTAATACTTCGAATACTTCAGCTTCTCAGGACCTTCTGTCGCCTCCGTGCGCGGGTATTTTTCTTGAAATCGAACATCGGTGTCTCCCTGTTGTGCGTGAATCTGAATTTGTCGCTTCATCTGCTGGTTGCATCAGCCAGCAATCACGAGTAACGACGGCCATTGACTCTCAAATTGAACGGCATGTTCGCTCCGCCAGGCACGACTGCGAACCACCGCGTCCCTCCCGGCGAAGCTGGCGGCGTGTGTGGTGGTGCTGTCAGTGGCGAATTGACGCCGGGGATCACACCTCCTCCGCCGGCCATCGCGACGCCTCCAGAGGGCGCGAGCGTTCCACCGCCCCCCGCGGCAAGCATTCCGCCGCCACCGGCCAAGGACTCCTCCACCGCCCGCCCCAGCCGCGGCGACAGCGCCCGTGCCTCCCGTGGCAGCCGCCATCGTGGTCCCGGCGAGCGCTTTCGATGCCGCGCCGCGTCCCCAGGCAATGGCCGCGCCGATGGGGCTGTATTCCCCCATCAAAATCCTTCGGGCTGTCATGGGAATCGTCGCAATCAAAAGGGCAAAGATGATGCTGGCCAGACTGAGAAGCAGTGTTCCTTCAACTCCATGAAAAGAACCCCAAGAGATCGCCCTGACCTAGGACAAATTGCGGGTTATTGAGATGAATTGCGGTCATGAGTGTCCACAGGGTATTAACCAGAAGGGGCCAGCAGTTCCAGACAAAGAAGTTTTCAATCCAGCGGGAATGGAAACGTCCAAGTGTTGAACTCGGCATAGTTGCGACCACCAGGGGGCCAAGGACATACAAGAAGGAACCCCAGAACACGAAGCAGATCATGAAAATTGCCAGGCTGAAAGGGAAGAACGATGTAGCCGATGATGAAGCCGAGTTCGGTAATCAGGGCCGGAGAATGCCGCCCTCTGATGAGACTTCACATACTCGAATCGCCGCTGTCTGCATCCACAAGTCGTTGCCAACCCATTCGTCCATGCAGAAACTACATCTCCCAGTCCGTTGGTTCCGTAGATGTAATTACTCACATAGTCGAAGCTCTTGACGACATCGCGGAAGACCGCCGCCCAATTCATGAGCACCAGCGCCACCGCCGCATACTTCAGCATGGTTATGCCCAGCGAGCGGACGTCGCCTCCTCGCACGAAAGCGTCGTAAACACCCCAAAGAAAGGTGACGGTGAGGATTGAGGCCGCAATGAACCAGATAATCGGCATGACCGAGCCGTCGATCCCGCCGAGAGCGGTGAACAGGATATCGACGTAACTGGAGTTCGCCATCGTTGCTACTACTCGCTTATTAATTGCCGGTGCCGGCGATTTTCCCGATTGCGTTCGTCAGGCTATTCGTATTGCTCGTCGCCCACTTCGAAATAGCGCTCTGATTGGCGATACTCGAGCTGCGGATTCTCATCAACTGCGACATCGCCGACTGCGAGTATGCGTTAGCCCTGACCACCCATGCCGCCGCAACCGCTTCAACCATGGGAGCTGTCCCCGGGGTTGCGGTGCGGATCTGGTCCTGCAGCTGCTCGCTCACTTCCATTTCCCTCTGGGCCAGGGCGTCCAGCTCGATGGCCCGCTTCATCGCGTCCTGCGCCTGCGCATCGGAGATGTCGATGCTGTAGCGGATGAATTGCGGCGCCTGGTTGTCTGCCGGAAGCATTCCGTAGACTTGCTGGTAGACCGCTCCCACTTGCTTCACAGCGTTGGGATCGCCCGACAGCAAGAGCTGTTCCAGCTGCTGTGTAACCGGCAACTGCGCGCTGTTGTATTGCATGGTCATGAGGCCGTTCATGGCCTTCATCTGATTTCGGAACATGAGGACCGCGTTCTTCAGCTGATTGATGGCGCCGATGGGATAAATCACATCCTGCTGGAACTGCGTGTACTCGCTTTCGATCTTCTGAATTTGCTGCAGCGGAGCGGCAACCTGGCTGGTCAGCAGGCTGTTGATTTGTTTCAGCCCGGCGATAATCAAAGCCAGGTCGATGCCGAACTGCGCCTGCGCCGGGCGCGGGATACTCAGCACCAGCATGGACGAGGACGAGTCCGGCAGCGACCCTTTGCCTCATGCTGGTTGTCAGTTTTGCCCGCAGCTTCGTCCATGCTCCGCGTATCATGCTCGCCTCCTCAGTGCGTGGAAAGGATGTTGAAGATCGATTGATGAAGATCGTTGGTCCGTTGCGTGTCGCGTTTCATGTCCGCGGATTGATGCGCCAACTGAGCGGCCTCCTCCCGCAGCTGTGCGGCCAGGAGCTTGTGCTGGAAGGCGAGTGTCTGAAGCGTTGCCGCGTACGCGCTGGCGCTCATGTAGCTTGAAGTCCCCGGCGCAACCGTGGCGTTGTTCTCCATCTGGTCGGCGATCTGAAGCAGGCTGGTATTCGCCTGGTCAGAAGCCACGGTCTGCTTCAGCGAGTCCTGTGCGAGGGCATCGTTCATGTCCATCATCTGGCGGAGATCGTTCGGGGCTTGCTGCGGGGATGGAACCGCTCCGTAGGTGGCGTTGTAAGCCGGCCCGAGATCGCCCAGTAACCCGACGTTTCCACTCAGGAACGTGTTTTCCAGCTTTTGCGGAGAGAGCGTCTGGGCGCTTTGGATGGGGAGGTTGTAGACCGCCGCCATCCAGCCGCGGTATTGACCGACGAGATTGTGGGCCCACGTGCGAGTGCTGTTGATCAGCGCAACCGGCCACAACACCTCTTCGTACAACGAGCGGATGTCATTCTGCACGGTGGTAATCATCGTTAGAGCGCCGCCGATCAGGTTGGAGATGGTCGAATCGATCATGTTGAACAGGTCCCCGAGTCCGGCGTGGGCCGGCAAGGGAACAAGCAGAGCAATCAGCAGAACCAGGCTGGTTGTTTTGATGGCAAGTTGACTCTTCAGTCTTTTCATCGCCCCGCTCCTTGGGCTCTGGCATTCTGCGCGCGGACTCGATCCTCGATCTCGTACACTTCACCACTGCGCTCTTCCGGCAGTTCCTCAAGTGCCGCCATCCCCTGCGGGAACTTCTCTGCCAGCAGGCAGTAGCGCTCGTACAACGGAAGCTCGGAGTGTTTCTTCATCCACCATGCCCGGTACCAGCGCTCGCGTGGATAGGTGGTCATGATCCAGTACTCAATGGGCGAAAGAACGACGCGCAGCGTGTGCGTGGTCTCTGCTTTTTCCCCAATGACCACGATGAAGTCGCTCTTCCTGCCCTTCTGCGTGTGGCCGAGGTTCTTGATCTCGTTCAGCGTGGTTTCGTTCAGGTGCAGGAACTCGCGCAGCACGTCCAGGCTTCCGGTCTGCCGCCCGATGATCTTGATGGTTGTGTTCTTCAGGATGGCCGCTCCGAACGCGTTCGGCGCTTGCGTCGTGCCGGTGAAGTCTTCAATGGCCTGGGAAACGCCCCACACCGCGCCATTGCGCTTGCGGGCGGTCCGGTAAAGCTGGACCACCAGATCAGCCAGGAACGGCGATTCCAGCAGCATCCAGCACTCTTCCAGCACCGTGATGCTCTTGTGGCTGCTCTTGCCGGACGCCCGCTTGGTCGTGGCCCAGGCGATCAGCAAACTCATCGCCGACTCCAGCCGGGGATCGTCCTTCAGCTTCTCGACGTTGAAGTAGATCCATGGCGAGTCGAGTTTCAGGGTCGTCTGCCGATCGAAGAGGTTTTCGTAAACCCCGCCGGGCGAGACCCAGTTGCGCAGCTTGAACGCCGCCAGCCGAGCTTCTTCCATGACCCGCTCGTTGCGATCGGCATCCTGGTAGTACTGCAGTTCATCGCGCAGGTCGCCAAACGTGGGTATCGTGTTTCCCGGCCGCATGGCCGCGCGGCGGTAGGTCCGCTCGATCGCGTCCACCAGCACGTTATCCAGCAGGTCTGACGCTTCGATGTCGCCCAGCATGTGCCGGGTAAGTCCTTTGAGAAAGGCCACCTGTTCCCGGCTTGGTTCCCGCTCCCCGGACTCCAGGTCCCAGGGATTCAGGGTCTGCTCCGAGTCGAGGGCCATGGTGATCATCTGCCCGCCCATGTACTCGACCAGGTTGCGGTAGGAGTCGCCGCGCTCGATGATCGACACCCGCGTGTCCTGCCGCGCGGCCTGCAACAGCATCTGCCCGGTCATCATGCTCTTGCCGTGGCCGCTGGCGGCGGCGACCAGCATGTTGGCGTCTGAAAGATCGGGATCGAAGGGCGAAAACGGGATCAGCTGCCGGTAGGGAGTTTCGATCAGCATCAAGGGAGATCGCGGAGTCCCCGTCCAGGGCATCTCCAGCGGCAGCAGATCGGCGGCATGGCAGCTGAGCAGATCGATTTCGCGTTTGTCTTCGCCCGCCAATCCAGGCAGTGAAGATAAGAAGATGCGCCTCTGCGCGATGTCCTCCGTCAGCCCGGAGGCCCCATTCATCCGGCTGATGATGTGAAGGATCTGCTGCTTGCGGCTGGCGATTTCACGCTCGGCTTCTTCGTACTCAGCCGTGGTGTGGGCTGCCTTCGAAGTTCGCACCCCAATCGTGAGGCTTACCTTTACGGCTTTCAATGAGCTGGCGATGATGTCCTGCTGGATCCTCAGCAGCTCGGCCTCGGCCACCTGCGCGGTCACGTCGATGCGAAGATTGCCCTTGGAGTCCCGCTGCGCGGCCATCATCTTCTTGTGGCGCTTCTTGAAGCGTTCCAGGACCTTCGACTGGTTCGGGATCGTGACCTGCGTGCTGACCACGACGGGAAGGCCTGAGGTCAACAGGCTGCGCAGGATCCCGGGATAGGTCGCATCAGGCGGAGCTTTCAGCGTGATGAAGCTCCACAGCAACCCGTCGATATTGATGTAGTCTTCCGTCTGGCCAAGGATGCTGACAACCGAGCATTGCTCGCGAGGGGTGACGTAGCGCTCGGAGTACGGATACTGCCGCAGCGGGAGTGGATCGGGCCTCAGGGGAGCCAGCGCCCGCTTGGTCTCCAGAAACAGGTCCTGGTCGCTCATGCGTTGAGGATCGAGGCCCGCCGCCACCATCGCCGATTCGATTCCGTTGAGCAGGCTTTCGAACTCGCTCATCAGATCGACGTGTTCTTTCAGTGTGCGCTGGACGATCTTTCTGGTGGAGAGACTGAATCCTCCGCCGTCTTTGTTTCGTTTCGCCGTCTTGCCGGAGACGGCCAGCACGCGATGATGACGCTCCGGGTCCCAGATGAGATAGAGGTGGGTCATGCGGCGCAGATACTCGCCGCCCGCCTCCTTCCGTTGCCACATGGCAAGCCGGTTCTGGTCCATCGCCAGCGTGGCCTCGTCCTGTGTCCGCGAGCAATCCTGGTATCGCTCTAGCAGATCGCCAAGGTCTTCGGTGACCTCGAAGCGGAACTGCAGACGCATGCTTTCTTCAGGAATCGTGCGCAGGATGGCTTCCAGATGCGACTTGATCGTGTTCAGCCCGGCATCGTCGGCAAAGTAGCTGACCGCGCCCTTCAGCACATAGCCGGCAACAAACTCCCCGGACAGCCGGATCATGACGTCGTCGAGATAGTCCCGAATGGGCAAAAGCTCGCACAGCCCAGGCTCGCTCAGGCTTTTTTCATGTTGCTTCCACGTGGTCGGCATTTAGACCTCTTCCTCCCGGAAATAGCTGCTGCGAATGACGGACTCTTGCGTTCCCGCGCAGTACTGCTGTGGCCTGGCGTGGAACAGCAGCAGGTCCAGCAGGTAGCCGCGCGGCTTGCCGTACTTGAAGATCATCAGTACCGGCACTCCAACCAGCAGGATCGCCAGCGGCAGGAAGTAATTCATCGGTATGTGAAAGATGTAGCGGTCGGAGAACAGGAAATTCCCGATGAGCATCGCGCCGCACACCGCCAACATGATGGCCAGCAGATCTTCGAGTTCGAGAAACAGGATGGTCACCTTCAAGTGAAGGTTCCTCGATACCGGTGACGAATTCAGTGCCATACCCTCTCTCCTCTTAAGACGCATTCGCTACGAAGTATTCGAGCAATCGCAGGAGACCGGAAACCATCAGGGCTCCCATTGCCGCCATGCCGTGCCGAATCCAGTCATCGCCGATCAGCCGGACGCTCAAATACCCCGCCAATCCCCAGGACCAGACGGACAATCTCGATCGCCGCGTAAAAGGGCATCAACACGTTGCCCACGAAATTGGTGACCGTGAGCAGCATGACCATGTACTGGTCCGCGCCGTCATTCTGCTGCGAGATCACCTCTGCCAGACGCAACAGTCCCGAGCCCAGCAGTGCAGCCATCGCTCCCAAGACGTAGCGCTCCAGTTCCTGGCCTTTGGAGAACTGGTAAATCCCGCAGGCAAGAATCAGTCCCGCCCCAATGGGCAGCATCACGTTGCCCATCCAATTGGCAAGGTTCAGCAGGCCTGGTTGAAACGAGCCCATCGTTCACTCTCCAATGCCTTTGTGTTCCGCGCTGTGCGCTTCCGCCGGCTTCCGCATCAGCCGGCGAAGCGATAACGCCGGAGATCTTCCAGGCTGCGGCTACCACGCTCTCGACCAGGCGAAACGCTACCCAGATACTGAAAGCCACAATCACGAGGCTCACCAGAAGCGCCCCGGCTTTGGTCACCAGCAATACTCGCGTGGTAAGCAGAAAGAGGAAAATCAGCCATACGAACAGGAACTTCTGCGTTGTCTTTTCGTTGAGCATTTTCACTAAGCCCCCGCCATGGCTTTGACCAGGTACCAGAGCCCTGACACTGTTAACAGTCCGAAGGAAGAGGCGGCATACCTCATCCAGTTGCGGTTGCGTACGTAGGCCAACACCGCCCCGCCAATCGCGAGCGATGCGGCCAGCGGGCAGAGCTGGGAGGCCAGGTAATTCCAGGCGTTGACCAGGAAATCGGTGGTTGCGAAGCCGGAGCCGTCGTTCCAGCCCTGGAATATCGTGAACAACCCCTGAATGCCCAGCAGGAACAGGGCGGAGATGATCGAAGCCAGCGGATTGTGCCCTTCACCAATATCGAAAATGGCCTTGACGACCAACGCCGCCGCGATCACCGGAACCAGGTGGACCAGCACTACGTCCTGAACGAACCGTGTAACCACGGCGGCAATCGGCCCAAGTTCGCCGGTCCCGAAGCCGTTATTGAAACCGTTGAGGCCGAGTCCCAGGCTGGCGAACCAGGCCCCAATACCTTGCATGGTCAAAAAGATTGCGGCCCACAGGATGTATCTAAGGAAGCTGCCTCCAATCTGAAAGTTGATCCCTCCTTCTGTTCTTAGACATAGCCCGGCGAGCACCAGACATCCCAGTGCGGCCGGCGTCATCAAGGCCAGCAGAAGCGCGATCACGTTTCCCAGAAATGGAGGCAGCAACATGGACTTACTCTCGCGAAAGAAGTGTGTGTGTCAGCCGATCTGCTGGCCGTTCGCAATAAAAAACTCGGCAAGTCGCGTTAAGGCGGAAACCGTGAGCAGGCCGCCCGCCGTCAAAGCCCATGGCATGTAACCCCGGCCCTGCCGCCAGGAGATGACACAGCCCACGATGGCAAGCGCTGCTCCCACCGGGCAGATCACGTTGCCGATCCAGTCGACGAGGTTGAGGAAGGCGCCTTCGGGTTGGCTCGCCTGCTCTCCCTGTACCGCCTGGCCTGTCGCTGGTTGCTTGCCGAGGTTCTGGGCATGGCTGGCGACCGGTACGGACACCAGGCTAAGAAAGACAAGTGTGGTACCGATCGCCCGAATCAACGGCGAGCCATACCAGTTGAGGTGTCGAGTGTTGCTCATGAGGCTCTCTCTCCAGGGCGGTGATTCCGCCGGGTGAGCGCAATGTAGGGCTCTTCGGGAGTAGCCTCAAATTTCTGCTGCACCTTTAACAGCGCGTATGGGCGAGAACCCGCCCGTTTTCAGCGCAAGCTCTCGAACGAAAAATATGAGTGATGCTCAAACGACCTTTTTCGTGACTGGGGAACTGAGATGTGAAACTGCAGTGCGCGCCTTCGCAGTCGCCCGAGGATCGCAGCAAGTGCTTTCGTCGTAAGAAGTTCACTCCTCCGGGAAGCTGCGTGAGCTGCAACACGTTTGTCGATCGCGGATTTTGCAGATACGTTTAATCCGGATTCGAGAACTCGTGCGATGTTGTTCTTGATTCCGGATTGTGTTGCGAGACCGATGCCGGATTCGAGATCACCTGCGATGTCTTTCTCGTTTCCGGACTATGCAAAATGGGCGATTCCGGATTCGAGACCAGGTGTGATCTTTTTCTCTATTCCGGATTACGCAAGAGACGCTAATTCCGAAATCTGAATCCCTGCGCAAACAAAAGAAAACCCCGTCACGCGGACGGGGCTTGGGGATACGAGATACAGGGGAATTGTCGAGAATTACTGGACGCTGGCGTTGCTGTTTACCGCTCCGCGTTCGAGTCGCTGTAGTTCGCCCGACGCCCGTCTCTCCTCCGGCTGTTTCTCGAAGACCACATAGATCCGCAGACCTGCCGGTAAGGTGACGATCGGATGCTCCATCATCACCTGACGATTGATTTCCTCATCGCCGGCGCGGCCCACGTTCTCCGACATTTGCATGCGCATCAGGTCGGCCTCACTCACCGCTCCGTTCAAGTTGTTCTGCCCGACCAGCATGGCACTCATCTGTCCAACGCCAGTGAGAGCACGAACGGCGAAGTTCTTTCCCCGGCTGGTGCCGGTGACTTTCCCTCGCAGAGGCCCAAGGTCAGTGTCGGTCGCCAGGGCGTCGATGCCGACGCTGGAGCCGTCGGGCATTTCCAGATGATCGAAATGCAGTTGCAGGTAGCCACTGCGGTCTGCTTGCCTAACCGTCCCACCGCCTTCGATCCGGCGGGCACAATAATCTGGCCATCGTGCTGGTAGCCGTATTCGATGATCGCGACCACGGGTTGATCGACAGCCGTCGTCACCACCGAGGCCAGCCTGGCCGAAAGACGTGACCCAACGCCAAGATCCAGCGTCGGCGCTGTGTTTTCCCCACTGACCGTTGGGTTGGATTTTTCGCCACCTGCGGTGAAGACCAATGATGGCTTGGCGAGGCCATCTGCGACGGTTTTGTCCGTGGTTGTTTCAGTGCGGTTCTGCCCGTAGGGCGGTGGAGTCCAGTTATCGCCATTGCTCGGAGGTGGCGGAAACGAAGGAATCTGCGCCAGGTTCTTCCCTCCATTCGGCGTGGCGTTGGAAACTGCATCGCTTGCACCGGTTCGGACTTTCTTGGTGTTCTCCACGTCGTGTGCGTTTACCTGGCCGGGCTGCCGCTTGTCCTCCTGCATCGGTTGCATACTGCCGCCGGGAACAATGGAGTCGTTGCTGGCAGGCGCTGTTTCCGCCACTTTCGGACGTCCAAGGCCGGCCTCTCCGCTCTTTTTCGGTTTTGGTTTGCTCTTCTGGGAGAACAGAACCAACATCAGGAACGCAACGGCAACGACCCCGAGAAAGCCGATCACAAGCCGGGCTGTCTTATCGTCCTTGGCCATGCGAAAACTGCGTGTTGCAGCTATTGGCGGGCGCTGTTCATGGGACTCGCGCTCAGCATCATCCGCTTCAGCAGTGCCTGGGTTTAGATCTGGGGCCAGGTCCGCGATGTGCAGTGTTGCCGCCTTCGTTCCTTCTGCTTTTGACCCGTTGTTGTTTGTGCGCTGTTTGAATTGAGACATGTGACTCCTCGCTTAGTTGCCAGCTTTGAGATTGGCGGTCGTGGGTTGGGCCGTGAACGGCAACTCGAGCAGCAATGGCCGATTCACCGCATCGGCTGTGGCCAGCACCAGTTGCAGACGTTCCTGGTGCTGCTTGAAATCCGGGCGCTCAAAGCGCACAACGCCATCGGCGCGAGCTCCCGGCGCCAGCTTTTGCTCGGTAAAGCGGAACTCCCGGACAGCGACCTGGTCCGCCAGAACTTTCTTCGCCTTTCCGTCCTCTGTGTTGTTCTTGCTCCCCTTACCGTTGGCATTTGCCAGTTCCACCTGCGGCGGCAGGATCTCGACCCAATGACTGGTGTTGTTCAGAACGGAGAAGGCGACGATGCACGTCATCTCCGTTTCCCGTCACGGTGCCCAGGCTGGCGGCGATTGCGCCGCTTTGCTCTGTTCCATGCTGGACTGGACACTTGCGTCTGCTCACTGAGAGCCAACTCGTAGGGCGTTAGGCCTGCTTTCGGAGCAGTGCGGGTGTCGTTTGGGCCTCATCCATTGCGCCGATCAGGAAACTCCCACGCCGTTTGTAGATCAGCACGAAATCAACAGGCTTCGCACCGCCGGAAGACGATCCGTCGCTCAACAGACGCAGGCTGACCACCAGACCAGACTTGGTGGCGATCAACAGATTGCTGACTGCAGGATCTGCGGTAATGGGTTTTACCACGACCAGGTCCGGCTCGTGTTCGTTGTGCTCGGCCAGAAACAGTGTTGGGGCGCCGACAACCACGGAAGACACAGGCTTCCGGCATTCGGATTGTCGCGGCATAGAACGGTTTCAATCTCAGGTCCGTCACCGTGTCCGGAGAGATGGTCAGCTTCGAGATAACCGGAGCGACGTCATTGGTGGCTGGAGAACGGGACGGGGCCTGTTGTGCCATGGCCGGCACGACAATGCCCAGGAAAATCAGGCTTGCGAGTTTATGTTTCATGGTTGACCCTCCTCAGAGCTGGTGTGCGATGTGAGTTCCTTGAGGTAACGTCGTCGCACCTGTTCCACGTACTGGATGACTTGTTGGTTGCTGTACTGCAAACCGCGAACACGGTGCTCGCCCGCGTAATAAGCGGCTACAGCAAGCCGCATATCGCCGTGGTACTGGCTCAGCAGATGCTGCAGATACCGGACGCCGCCGCTGATGTTCTGCTTCATGTCAAAGGTGTCCGACACTCCGAGCCGTGAAGCGGTACGCGGCATGAGTTGCATCAGCCCGCAGGCGCCTTTGATCGAGACGGCACGGTCATTCCAGTTCGACTCCTGCTGGATGATCGCGTGTACCAACTCGCGCGGCACCTGGTAATGCCTCGCGTAGGCGTCAGCGTAGTAGCTGGCTTCCGGATGCGGCGCCGCGGAGAGCGAAATCGGAAGCAGTCCCGCGGCGATCAAGAGTGAAAGACGCGCCCAGGCTTCATTCATGCGGCCGACTCCTGCCTGGGCGGTTCCGCTGTAGCAAGCAGAGACCCCACTTCTTCGCTGGGCATGGCTTCTGCGTAGTGCCTGGCGGCGTGCACAACGCTGGCGAATCCATCCCGCAGCAGCAGGCGCTGGCGGTCACGTTCGGTTTTCGCCAGCAGCGGCAGCAGTACATCGCGGTGCTCGCTGGAGACCTCTTCGATCCCGAGGTGGCCGAGCGACAAGGCAATGTCGATCATCTCGGAGACCGACGGCGGCTTTTCGAGACTGTACGCGCGGAGTGCCTTCGCAAAGCCCGCAATGAGGCGATGCGTGGCTTCGCCGGCTTCGGGCGTACGCAGGGCAACGATCTCGCCTTCCCGCTCCGCCGTGGGGTGTTCGATGCGGAGATACAGGCTGCGACGGCGCAGGGGATCTCCCAGCCTGCGCTCTTCGTTGGAAGTCAGTACGGTGAATGGAATCGAGGATGCCGGAATCGTTCCCAGGCGTGGGATGGAAAGCTGCCAGACGGAGAGGATCTCCAGCAGCGTCGCCTCAAAGGCGTGATCCACCTTGTCGAGCTCATCGATCAGCAGTACGCAAGGGCTTGGCGACAGCAAAGCCTTCAACAGCGGACCGGCGGCAAAGAATTCCAAGGCGGAAAGTTGCTTGCCAAGCTCTGCCCAGTCGGTTGCTACGGGGCTCCGGGCGGCCATCTCCACGTAAAGCCGCTGCAGGGATTCATCGAATTTGCCGATGGCCTTGTCTTCGGTGATCCCTTCATAGCACTGCAGCCGTTCGACCTGCGTACCGGCTGCACGCGCCACCGCGTAAGAGAGTTCCGTCTTGCCGCTTCCTGCCGGTCCCTCCAACAGCAGCGGTTTCTTCAGCTTAGCCGCCAGGTAGACGGCCGTTGCTGTCACACTGTCGGTGAGATAACCGACTTCAGAGAGCGCATGATGCACCTGCTCGGACGACTCGAACACCCTTGACCTCCCACACCGGCTTGCAGTGTGGGCAGCAGAGTAGGGGCACTGCCGAGTCCCGTCAAATTTTCAAGGGAGTGAATCCGGTTCAAGCAAGTCATGAGAACCAAAGCACCGGCTGTCCTTCATTTGCCAAACTCGTAAACCTGGTTATCGGGACCCAGCCAGCCCTTTTCAGTTTTTTGGAACTCGTAGGCCGCTTTGACTGTCTCCACTGTCCCTTTCGGCTTGAGATTGTCAGTCAAGTAGCGCTCCTGCGCCTCGAAATACAGGGTGTAATGGTCACCTTCCAACTGCCCGTTGACCTTCTTGAAGCTCACAAGTTCAACTTGGTTTTCTACCCCATGCTTCTTGAAAGTGTTGTGCCAGACCTGCTCACCATCCTTCTCTGTCGGTACCGGCACCTCTGTCTTCTGGCAAGCCGTTGCCACGAGCATCATGATGGCAGCCAGCAATAATACGAGCTTCTTCATGCTGTAGATCTCCCAAATCGAACACTCACCGTATTGGTTCTATTCAGTTTAAGTTGCAGCCGAAGCAGCTGCGACAACAGCGCTAGAGGAGGCTAGATCCCCGCACTTCCACTGGCCCTTTCCGGGATGCGGCCAGCGAGCGGTCAGAGCAGCCTGTTTGCAAAGTCTCAATTTCCTAGTTCGCTTTAGGGCTTTGTTCCTGAATACGTTTGATTTCTTGCTCCACCAGAACGCTCAGTTTCTTCCGGATTGACTCCAGAACATCCCATTTCTCCGTCAGCGCTTTCTTTTTGTTCGTGCTTTCTTTGAGCGAACGCTTGGGCAACTGCTTTCTCTCGTCATCGATGATGAGTTGAAATAATTGCACTATGGACCGCAGGTTTTCGTAGACGTTCTGGAAAGCATCTGCGCCGTAACGGGTGGTCGCAAACGTCACGTACGCAAGACCGGCCCCGGTAAGCAACAGTGCATCTGGCACAACGGGATTGTCGTCGGCATAGTCATTGAGAACGGCGAGAATTCGTTCTTGAAGAATCTCCCATGGAGGAGGATCGGATTGAGATGCTATTGGGTCGTGAATTTTCTTGGGCAAGCGGGGTCACCTCTTCTTCGAATCCCGGCCAGCATATTGTTGCGCATCCCGATCGTCAAATTGCACCAATGCCGTCAGTCCGGCGCTTCAGCCAGAAACATAAATCTGCCCGCACCGGAGACAAACAAAATGGAGCTGCCATTGCCGACACAATTTGGGCCAGACCGTTTTATTGAAAGTGAACGTCGAGATCAGCCAAACGAAAGCGACGATCTCCAGCAAAATGCCGAAAACAACGGCCAGATGTTCGTAAACCGGAGTGACTCCGTAAATGCGCTCAAGTATGGCAAAGGGCGCCGGACCGATGAATGGTGCCAGGAAAAGCAGGAAGAGAGCGTTCCGATAACTTTTCTTGGTCGGCGGTGCGGCAATCTTCGAGAGCTGTGTCTGTGAAGTTCCACTTGTCCAACCGCTCCCAAACACGGGAGCCCTCGCCCAACCAAATCCGCTCGTCACGGCCGAGAACTCTGATACGCCAGACATGTACGCTGTGGAGAGTCGTTGCGTGTTCTGGCTGCCGCAGGTGGGGCACGAGTACTGCATGACGCTAGTTTCTTCCCTCCGGCGATGCACCGCTGATTGAGGTCCTGGCTGACGCTCGCCCACGTACTTCTTGGCACTGTGGGGCAATTATCGAGTCGCCGATCTGTTGTCGAGGTCGTTGCCGAAGCCGCATCGCGTGGGGTACGTTACGACAAGTACTTTGCTATTGGCAAGTTCTCCCGCCACATATTCAGCCCCGGCTATTGCCGGTCCATGCGCGCCGGGAATAATTTGGCATCACTGCCAATTTTTTTCTTGCATTTCTCCCCGCAATGGTGTTTTAGTATTTCGCAACAAGTTTTCGGAGACGATCACCTGTCGCCCGATCTTGTCCGGTGGCTGCGAGCTGTCTCACGGTTTTGCTGTCATCGACCTGTCTCTTGAGCAGCCGGAACGTGCTCAAGGTTTTCTAGATCCTGTCTGTACCGAAATCGCTCGTCCAATCTGCTTGTAATTGTCGACACACCATCTGCAGTTCTGTTCTGCAGACCAAATACGTGTGGACCCGACATCGGTCTGCCGGGCCGGCGAGAAAGGGGTGAACCAATCATCCCTTTTCTCGCCAGCCCTCAATGCCTGCTCAAACTTTGTACTCGTGGAATTCTTGACCTCTTGACAGCGACACTGCTCTGGATGGCGAAGCCTATTGGCGCCTCCTGGCGGTGCCCGCAAGGCCAAATTGCGGGCCGACAGACGACGGAATTCTGCTGCTAGTTCAAGAGCTCGGCAGCAAGTCCTAGTCTTTAGGTCGCTGGTTTTCTGGCAGCTGACGAGCAGAACATGGCGCATATCGAACCGCTGATTGACGCACAACCAGCCGCCCAGATTCTGGGGCTGCTTCCCGTAACCCAAGGCGCCAGCGTGCCGAACGGATCTATTGAATCTCACGCCGACAAAACGCTGGACGATCTTTGCCCCGATGCAACCCGTCACACTGATGCCATTCACCGCGCAGTTCGCCGCCGAATAGAAAGACGGCTGCGGAAATGGGGAGATGCTGCTGTCCAAAGCGAAGCGAGGTCCTTATGACTCCCGAGCCCTTTGTCTCAGCGGAAGAAGCGGCGCGGTTCCTCTCGGTGAAGCGCCGCTACCTCCTTGCCCTCGCCCGCAGAGGGCTGGCAGGTGCTTACGCCCTCGGCACGGGCACAATGCGCAAAGTCTGGGTCTTCCGGCTCTCCGAACTCGCCACCGCTGTTGAGGAACAAAGTCACCCGATCCCAAGAACCCAGAAGTGCGTTACGATTCGGTCAGGCAGTCTCCACGCTGAAAAGAGGAGCATATGAGCTATCAGCGTGGATCACTTAAGAAATTGCCGCGCAAGGGAGGAGAAACCTGGGTGCTGCGTTACCGGGTCACCAAAGCGGACGGCAGGCGGGTTGAGCACACGATGCCAGTCGCATTAGTGCGTGACTTTCCAAAGGAGAAAGACGCATGGCGCGAGGTCGACAAGCTTGGGCTGCTGCTTCGCATCAACGATGATCCCGGCGACGTTCGCATCCGTTTCAACGCCCTTGCAGAGCACTACTTGAAAGCCGACTTCGGCGACCATGCCGTGCGTCCGAAGTCGGAAAACACCATCATCATCACCAAGCACATCGTCCGCGATTATCTCGTTTCCCGATGGGGCAACGAGATCGCCGAGGACATCAAACCTCTCGACATTCAGTGCTGGTTCAGGTCGCTTCATGTCGACTCTGGACTTGCCTGGACGACGATCTCCAAGATGCGCGGTGTCATGAGCCGCATCTACAAGGTCGGGATGCTGCACGACAGGGTCAGCAAGAATCCTGTGCTGAATGTCGAGACACGGGCCAAGACCAACTACCGACCCATTGTTATTACACCCGCTCAAACGTTCAGGATTCTCAAATCTTTAGCGAACCTCCTTCATTTCACGCTTGTCCTCACCTGCGCAGCAACGGCACTCCGGTCCTCGGAGATTCTGGCGCTGCGCTGGGCAGACATTCTCTGGAATGAAGAAAGGATTCGGGTGTCAAAACGATGGTCTGATGGGAGAGAAGGCCCAACCAAGACAGACGCATCGGACGGTTACGTTCCGCTGCATCCGCTCCTTGCCCGTCATCTGCAGGACTGGCGAGAGCGAACGCCATACGCCTCAGCCACGGATTTCGTTTTCCCGTCTTTCCGCAGGGGTGGGCGTGCCCCTCTCTCGGCTTCGATATTCGTTGCTGATCACCTGCGACCCGCAGCAATCGCAGCTGGCGTCTCTATTCAGCCGTCACAGCGGT
>CAWBUJ010000005.1:0-710810 GCA_963791975.1 uncultured Acidobacteriaceae bacterium
CTTACAACGACAGACGGGTTACTGGAACAAGTTTGGAACAAGTTGCCGTGGTATGATGCCTCTGAACCGAGGCTCTCATGCAAGGCAAGTCTGAAGGTATCTTCCTCTGCATCCGCCATTCTCCTGACTGCCGATACCACAGCAAAGTTGAATTTGATCGTGATGAATCCCGCCGCTGCAACTGTGTGAAATACATTCGCGGTACTGCGCCGGATGGCACGCGCATGCGCCAGTCGGCTGGAACGGCGAGCTGGGAGAAGGCCAGAAAACTCCTGGCGAAGTTAACCGCCGAACACGATCCCGCGAATCGGCCGCTGTTTAATCTCGCCAGTGCCAGCGGTGCCGTACCGCAGCGCAAGATCATCGCGGACGCCATCGCCGAGTTCATCGATACCAAGCGCGGCGAGCATATCGTCGACATCACCCATTACGAAGGTCTGTTCGAGCGGCAGCTTTTGCCTTGGTCAAAAGAGCGCGGCCTTCATTATGTCGATGAACTCACGCTCGATCTGCTGACCCGCTTTCGGAATTCTCTGCACAACGTCGGCACCACCAGTAATCGCAAGCTGTCGCGGGTGCGTTCCTTCTGCGAGTTTTGTGTGGACCGCGGGTGGCTGGCCAGCAACGTTGCCAAGAAGATCAAGGTCACAAGAAGACGAACCGGATGTGGACTATTTTCAGCCAGAGGAGATGGAAGCGCTGGAGAACGCCTGCTTCGTCTCGCATACTTGGGAGCGCGGCCGGGATTACGAATACCGCGACAAGCGGCTGCTGGCCTTCCTGCTGTTCGCACGATGGACCGGGCTGAGCATCATCGATTGTGTGCGCTTCGAACGTCGCCGACTCAAGCAGGAAGTGTCCGGCATCTGGACGGTGCTGCTGCGCCGGCAAAAGAACGGTAACCCCGTATTCGTTGCCGTGCCGCAGAAAACCGTGGATGCGCTCAACGCGATCCCGCCTACATCGCAGGTGTATTTCTTCTGGTCAGAAAACGGTCGGCCGCAGACTGCAGCGCGCGGCTGGCGGCGGAGTGTCGATCACGTATTCCAGGCTGCGAAAATCAAGCGCAATGGAAAGCTGTTGCGTTGCCACCCGCACATGTTGCGTCATACTTTCGCCATCGAAAAGCTGCTGGGTGGTGCCCGGTTAGAGGACGTTTCGTTGTTGCTGGGGCACGCTTCAACCAAGGTAACGGAGCGGCACTACCTGAAGTTTGATCAGCGCCGACAGGACCGGCTGATCGAAGCCTCACGCGTCGATTGGGATCAAGCGGAGAAAAGAAATCCGC
Organism: uncultured Acidobacteriaceae bacterium; assembly: GCA_963791975.1. Lineage (GTDB taxonomy): Bacteria > Acidobacteriota > Terriglobia > Terriglobales > Acidobacteriaceae > Bog-257. The sequence goes on from CAWBUJ010000005.1 coordinate 1,289, forward strand.
GCTCCGGAAGGCGCGGGTGTTGGCGATGAAGAAAGCGACTGGTTAAGGCCTAAACATACGCGTACGCGATGGAGCCGGTGTCATCCCCGCCGTGCGGGACGGAACGGACTCCTTAATGGCTTTCCGTTCGGCGTGTACGACCGTGGCCGGCGGCTTCGCTTGGGCCTCGAGTTCCTTCCTACGAGCTTCTGCCTCTTCGAGAGTATTGAAATGGTGATCCGCGACGCAATTCTTGTAAATGTCTTGAATCCAATATGCCCCGAGGTTAAGGAACATCTGACTGCTGGCCTCGCGAGTCTTGCGAACTTTATAGAACATCGGTCATAACCTCCATTTAAGTTCTGGTAGCAGCCCTGCGCTTACGCTGCCAGCTTCTGATGTACCCGCTGCATGACGCGCGCCGGGACGCGAATCTGGATCAGCTTGCGGGTGCGCGGGCTCTTTTTGAATCCGGAATCAAACTTGATTACGCCAGGTTCGTTCTCCACCAGCCGCCTGGCCGTGTGCGGCGACATGTGCCAGAGCTCCCCCAGTTCTTTCACTGTGTAATGCCGGTCCTGCGCAATCGTTGCACCCAGACCATCATCCTGCTCTCCAGCAGGCATAGATGTGACAGCGGATCCTGTCATCCGAAACACCTCAACCCAAAATGTCAGGATTTTTACATCTCATCCCGCGGGTGGCCTGCGCTGCGAGAGGTCCCAGTAAACTCTAGCCTGACTGGGCCGGCATGAAGGAACTCAAGAGTAACCGAAAGTAGCTGGCAGCGATGTGACGTACATCACGCGATGTCGGCTGTTTCATTCCTCTTGGCCCGGAATGGAACGACATTGTTCTTGTGCTTGCGGCCGGGCCGAAGCGGGCCGATCAATTCTTCGACGACCTGCAACTGTTCGCCCAGGTTGTCGAACTGGATCAGCAGTTCGGCGCGGCGTTCAACCAGGAAGGCAATTTCGGCAGGGGATGGCCTTGTTCGTCACCCTGTCACCAGCGTGGGAAGCGCCGTCAGCGCCACCCGGAGGTGGCAGCGCGCCCGGCATGCGTGGCTGCGGCGAGAGAGGTCTTCGATAGGTCTGCTGCTACCGTGTCGGACTTACCGGGGACAATGGCGATGACGATTACAAAGGGATCTTTATCCTTGTTCAGAGGTCGGTGCCAGCCCTTGCTGCTGTTTAGCACGACTAATCTTCTTTGATCGGCACAATCGCTTCGATCATCAAGACTTCAGGGTCATGGTTGCCGGTATATCGACGGTATGGGCGTTATACGGCCAGATGAAAGGAAAGCGTTCGTAAACACTGCCCGACATGTCGGTACCGATCGGCGCTTCGCTGAGTGCCTCGGCGATTATTTGCTCATTGATTTCAGTCGATACAGATCGCTGACGAGAAGCCCATCTGTCGGAACCTATCTCCGGCGCTGCTAACCAAACGGGAATTCCACGCCTCGGTCCATCAGCGCAAACCCGATGTCCTGCGCGACGTTCGAAAAGATTTCAACGATGATGAGCTCGACGCCGTAGTGATTTTGCGCGGCCGTCTCGCTCGTGAATCTCATCATCGGAGAAGTCGACGCCTGCAGTCGCGGCCTCACGAACCAGCGCAAACGCGTCCTCAAACGACAGGCGATGCCCGAGACGGTGAGCGAAGCTGTTCCGTTGCCGGTTGAGTACCTTCAGAAACACGCCAAGTTCGGTCCGGATCAGTCCGCCGGCGACGCATCGGTCAACCTTTGTTGGAAAGTTGAAAGCGAGGATGTTGTCGATGTCCGCGCCAGGCTGCATTTCCAAGAACTTGACCAACAGGCTCTCGATCACGACGATCATCGCCGACAGCTGATCGTGTTCCATCAGCTGCATCAGGTGGTCGAGGCTGGGGTCTTCTCCACGCGGGACCGGCATATCAGAGCTCGAACGCAGTCAGGTTCGAGGGATTGCTGAACCGCATCCTCACGAAGCCCTTGTTCTTCAGGTATCGATCGCCCATGAGAAAGCGACCGGCGACATCTTCCATCGTGCCGTCATGCTCGTTCTTTCCGTCAATGAGCACGAACCAGCCCTTCATGAACGATGACTTGCGGACATAGACCGTCAAAAACTCCGCATCCGGGCCCTTCGTTTCATACTCGGCGAATGCGACAAGCTCCCGGTCCTCTGGCCCATCCTTGGCGAACCTATCAGCACCAGGCGCCACTGCCTTATCGGTGACCGACACCTCGCGCCCCAGCTTGCGCTGAATGCTGCTGACGATGTCGGGGTATGCGTCAGTTGCGCTGACCTTCGCCCGCCGCAGTGTTAATGGCGCGTCGTACTTCTTGACGTCTTCCTCGGTGATGTTGTGCCAGATCGGCAAGATCACCGTCGTGTCGAGCGTTTCGCGCGCCAATAGCCCCTGAAACTCATGCTCCGTCCACTTCCGTTCGGCAAGGTAGGCCTCCGACAGCACCACGATCCCGTAGCGGCTGTTCAGTAGCCCTTTCCTGATCTCTTTCATCACCGACTCGCCCCAGTCGATGTTGTCTTCATCGAACCAGACCGTCACACCTCCATCGCGGAGCGCCTTCACCAGCCCGCGCACATAGGACTTGTCCGGCGAAGCATGCGACATGAATACGTCCCATGATTCCAACTTAGGCTCCTTCTTCACGACCGGTTTCGCTGGAGCGGGTGCCTGTTTCTTCTCAACGACGGGTTCCGGCTTCGGCGGTCGCTGAGGAATGCCGATGTTGTCGCCGAGCTTCACTCTGTTCTCGATCATTCGCTGACGCCGCTGCATGCCCTCGCGCAGCGTGATCTCCAGCTGCTGGTTCATATGCTCCATCGAGCCGCGCAGACTGTTCAGGCGCCACTCGACCTCTTTGAGCTGGTTCCGGACGTATGCAGGGATGTCGAAATCCGCGCTGTTCGGACGAATGCGGACTAGTATCTCGTGATTGACAATCTCGCCATAGGCGAGCATTCCGTTGAAGGCGGACGGCTGCACATCGAACACGGCTGGGTCACCGTCGAACGGGATGTACGCCATGATCTCGGTGGAGTAGGGCGATATCTCTCTGCGCTCGGACGTCCAGTCGTTCATCCGCAGAGTCGGCACGTCGAGCATGAACTTCTTCTTCAGAGCCTGGGTGACTGCCTCATCGAGCCCCTCGTCATCCGGCAGCGCTTCATAGGCCACCTTCAGTAGCCCCCGCCGTTCCTCAACCAGGTCGTAAATGTGCTTTCCGCTGAACAGCACACTTGGTTCCACAGTCCCGCGCCTCCGCCTCATCCGCACCCTACAGTCCGTCGACATTGATTCTAAACGTCAGAAGCTGCGCTTCCCGCGTATAGGGTTGAAGCACATGACCAGACCATCAACATCGGATTGATGGCGGCTGACTTACTTAGGGCCCTAGTGTTAGAGCTGCATTTTTGGCTACCCGATGCCCTGGCTCCCCCACAAAGCCCAAACCAGAACAAGGGTCCCACTGGGTCCCTCGCACTTGGGGGCCGGGGATGACGGAATACTACTCTTAAGTCGGCCAGGGCCCAGCGATATGACTTCAACTCCGGATTACAACTGGCGAGAACAGGGCAATGCACTCATCAAGCACAGATTGGGCGCCAGTTCCAGGATTAGTCCTGGAAACGCACCAGTATCTACGAATGGTATTGGGCGCATTCGCGGCGGAAATCCACTTGGACGAGAAGTCGGCCAACCGTTGAACTGCCACTCGCGTGCAAACTCCCGAGATACCGGCTTCTGAGAAGTGTCGGATTAGGCTCTTTGAAACACGTCCAACGTCTTGGCACGACAACCGCGTGCTCCTACGATCGTTTGTCAGAAATGAAGCGGCTGCGGTACTGCGTAGGAGCAAGCCCGAACTGCTGCACAAACGCGCGCCGGAAGCTGTCTGGATCACGAAAACCCACGGAATCGGCGACGCTTTCAACCGTGCAGCCGGCCGCGGCCAGTCTTTTGCGCGCCTCATCGAGTCGTAGCCGTTGTACGAACGCAGCCGGAGTGCTCTTGAATTCTTTTTTGAAGCGGCGGGTAAACTGCCGTGGGCAAGATTGATGCGCTCGGCCAGCGCTTCGACGGAAAGATCCTTATCCAGGTGTCCCACCATCCAGGCCGCGAGATCCGCAAAACGGCTGGTGGACTCGACCTGAAACTTCAAGGGCTCGGAATACTGCTCCTGTCCCCCAGGGCGCTTCACGTACATCACCAGTTCTCGCGCTACGGAGAGTGCCACCTGCGCACCGAAATCCTCTTCGATGAGCGCTAGCGCGAGATCGATTCCCGCCGTGATCCCCGCCGAGGTGTAGAACTTCCCGTCGCGAACGTATAGCGGGTTCGCATCGACCTTCAACTCGGGATAGCGCTCCACCAGTTCGGCGGAGAATTTCCAGTGCGTCGTGACCTTTCGCCCGTTGAGCAGTCCGGTTGGCGCCACGCCAAAAATCCCGGTGCACACCGAGGCAATCCGTCGGATTCGGTGCTCGTGCCGGCTGATCCAGCTCGCCAGCTTCTGGGCCGCAGCCGAGGTCCGCATTCCCCGGCCGCCGGGGATCAGCAAGGTGTCAAGGTGACGCAGCGAGCTTAGAAAGCACGCCGCCCTCATGCACAATCCCGACTCTGAGAGCAACAATTGGCGAGCCTGGGCAATCCCATGCCCAAGCAGGTACTAACGACCTGCTACACAATTAATGGAGCCCCAGGCGACGTGGACTACGCTCCTTATCTGTTCAACTGGGTTGATGCCGCGGCCGGGCCTGCCGACGATTATTACGTTTGGGAGGCCGCCCGCTGTACCAGTGCCGCCCCTACATATTTTCCCGTTGCCAATGTGGGTGCGGATGCGCCGAACGGATCGCAAGCTACCAATCGCTGGGCGGCAGATGGCGGTGTCACCGCCAACAATCCCGCCTTGTATGCGCTGGCGCAGGCGTTCCGTCTGAACCTGTGCAGCAGCCTGAGCGACGTGCTGATCGTGTCGCTGGGTACTGGTCTTTACGACGCAGGAATCAAAATCACCGATAGCGGCAACTGGGGCGCTATGCCATGGGCAAGCGGAATGGACACGAATGGTTACGATACCTCGCCTCTAATTAACGTACTCTCGATGTCGAACGTGCAGGCCCCGGATCAACAGCTGCAGCTCATCCTGCCACAAGGCAACTATTTTCGTCTGGAACCTGTTGTCCCCTACGACGAATCGACGCTCGATGGCACCGACACGACTGAGTTGCTACAGACGGCAACAGCCTACATAGCTGCAGGCCCACCGCCAGGGCTGGGCTACCAAGGGTTCGAGAGTGTGATTCAGGCGCTTGGGTAAATGGTCGCTACTTCCCTAATCTCTGTTAGGTCTGCTGTGCTTTCGGCAACCCGTGCAACCGCTCGCTGGGCGCTCCCCTTACTTACATTGAGGGTTCGACACACCTGGGACCACGAAAGCCCTTTAACCCGCAGCGCTGCCACCTGGCCGGCGTCAACCTGGGCGCGCGGCCTTCCGAACTTCTTGCCCTTGGCGCGGGCGTTCCGCAGACCGGCCTTGACCCGCTCCTGGATCAGCGATCGTTCAAATTCCGCCATTGCCCCAATGATCTGGAACATTAGTCGCCCAGAGGGTGTGCTCAGATCCAGGTTGTCACGGAAACTAACAAACGCTACGCCGTAGGCACAGAGATCCGCCAGGGCATTGACCAGATGCTTCAGCGAACGACCGAAGCGATCAATCTTCCAGACGAGCACTGCATCGAACTTCCGCCGGTGAGCGTCAGCCATCAGTTGATTCAGTTCTGGGCGTGATTCCTTTGAGCCGGACACGCCCTGATCGACATACTCGCTGGTAATGGTCCAGCCGCGGCGCGAAGCATAGTCCCGCAGCTCCGAGAGCTGCATCTCGGGATCTTGCCCGTTCAGGGTTGAAACTCGCGCATAAAGCCCGACGCGAGCGATTGTGAGGGGTGGTTCTTGAGTGCAGGATGACGCGATGTTACGTTGATGTACAGCCATGGTGCCTCCAGTAGGCGTCCTGGTTAGCGTCGTGTCGGTGTTTGCGCACCGGCACGGCGCGTTGTGCTTTAAGCCTTCTCCTTACGGCCTCGACCCTTTCGGTTATTCAGCTCCTTGTACATTTGTGTCGTGACTTGTGTCGTAACCCTGCCATCCCTACCAGCATCAAGCCCTATCGGTGGGTATCTCTCGGCATCAGTTGAGAGGGAGCGCGCAGCGACCAAGACCGCATAAACACTGCCTCCGAATATCGCTGCATCTCATTCAGTATCGTCAGGCTTTTGACACGGTAGAGGTCAGGAGTTCGAGTCTCCTCGTGCCTACCATTTCTTTCAATGGGTTAGCGTCTCTGACCTCGATCCCCGAGGCTCCAAATGGCTCCATTAAGCGCACCGAAACGGGGAAGGAAGGATTTTTCACACTTCCTCGACGAAGACTTCGGGACAACTTGGCGTCTTTGTCGGCCGCCGTTTCTCCCAAGTCGGAATGATTTATCGGGTCTGCTCTGCTTCGTTGCAACCTAACGTGCCTCGCCGCAGCGCGCGGCGTTTCATCAGGAAGAAAAACCGGGACCAGTCTTGATCGGTTAACTCAGTGCCGACTGCCATCCGGTGCTGCAACGCCTCGCGCGGGCAGATCACCATAACCACGCCGCGAACGCGTCCACATCCGGAACTACCCACCGCTTACTCAGGCTTTCCTGTGTAGTGCTGTTCGCGGTGGACATCAGCATGGTCTTCTAAGGACTCCAGGTGTGTAATGACTTCGGCCGGTATCCCCAGTTCGGCCGGTAGACGTTCCTCCAGAACTGTTGCAATGCGGTGGGCCTCGCTGACCAACGTGAGGCGCGGGAACAACAAGTGTACTTCGATGATCTGGCGATATCCGGTAGTTCGGAATCGCACGCCATGGTATTGAATGCTCAGTTCCGAGCAAACGGCATCCAGCTTGTCCCGAATTCTCCGACCGGTTTTCGGATCGGAATAATCCAGAAGCCCAACTGCCGAACGCCAGATCAAGTGTCCTCCCGCCCAGAGGATATTTGCTGCAACTGCGATGGCCACCAGAGGATCGAACGGCTTCCAGCTGCGTCAGTAGCACCAGCCCCAGACCTAACACCACCCCAAAGCTGGTCCAGCTATCGGTCAAGACGTGTTTGCCATTGGCTTCGAGAATGAGTGAATTGGTCCGCTGGCCAATCCGTACCAGATAGTATCCGAGGCCGGCATTCAGGATTCCAGCAATCAGGACCAGCGGCACCCGCTCCCAGGTGCTCCAATTGCAGTCCTGCTATCCACCTCCGAGATCGACTCATAAAGAATTGCAATCGCCGCCACCACAATCATTGCCCCTTCAAATCCCGCGGAGAAGAATGTGATCCGCTCGTAGCCATAAAGGAATTGAGAGGAAGCTGGTTTCGCGCTGAGCCGGAGACTAAAAGCGGCAAAACTCACCGCTATCACATGGATGACCGACTCAGCCGCGTCGGAAAAGATAGCAGCCGAATGCGTCATGAAATAGGCTGCGGATTTACCGATCAGCATGGCCAAACCGAAAAACCAGAGAGAGCGACATGGCGAAGCGCGCATCACGCAACTCCCGTTCATTTCTCCCTAGTGGCTGGCGCGCTTCGACCTGGTGGTTACACCCATGACGACCCCAACGCCAGCCACGTATCACGCATCCATGAACCCCTCAACTTCCAAGCGAGCGGCTCAGTTCTTGCCTTCCGCAATTTGTAGGTCCAGGGCGGAGCGCTCGCCGTTAATCACGACCGTCCCCGAGTCGAGCAATTGCTGGCCAGTACAGTCATAGGAAGCGAAGCAGCGCATCATGCGGAAGGGAAAGAAGAACTCGACTGCCTCGGTTTGCGAACCGTCGGAGATACGTAGCGTGCTGCTGAAGTCCACTCCCTCGAAGTCAGCTTCCGGCAGGAAGAAATCGAGCAGGGGCCGTATGAGATGAGAAACATGCTCATCGAAAGCCAGCGCCGCCAGCTTGTAGCGCGAACTTCCCGGTGGAGCTTCGAGCGAAGTACGGAATGGAAAGTTGCAAGTAAGCGCCTTGTCGAAATGCGATAAATGTGGGCGACGCGTAAGCAAAGAAGTGGGCTTGGCTGTCGAGGCCTTTTACCAGCCGGTCGATCGCGTCCTGGTTCTGGCGCTGAAGCAGCGCCAGTGACTCCGGAGTGATGATCCGCATCGGCGGAGTCGAGGTCTTCATCAAGTTAGCCGAGACCAGAGGAGTATTCGACGCAATGCGGCTCGTGGCCGGGTTCGCCGCTTCGAGCGGGCTGTTTTTTTGCTGGCGGGCAGGGCGTGTATCTTTTCTTTCCACTCCTCCGAGGGAGCGCCTTCCTGCAGCCACAGGGAGTAAGGCTGTCCGTTCAGAAACACTTGCGCGTCCAGAATGGCAGCCTGTTTCTGATCGTCGCTCTTGGCATCCACCAGCTTTTGCGCGACCAGCACAGGAATGATGATGGTGACGTTTTCCGGTTGCTCGGAGATGACTCCCATCACCTTCTGCCGCACGTGGTGGGAAACTTCTATGGCAAACGCGGAAAATTCGGAATCGTCGGGAAAGTGCGGAACTTCGGCATCTGCAGGATCGGCATGACGACCGTCTCGAAGGTTTCCTTCAATCGCGCGTAGGAGTCCATGCGGTCGGCAGAGTAGGCCGCGTAGTAGTTGCCGGTGATCTCCAACACGAGTTTGGCCTTTGTAGATGTCGAACCGGATGGAGCGCTGGTCGGCGAGTTGCATCTTGGCAAGATCAACGTCGAGAACGCGGCTGAAGTAGAAGGGATAAGGAAACTTGTGGGCTTCGATCTCAGTGCCGATCGCCATCAGGGTTTGGAGATGCCGCTGTTGCAGAAGCTGATCCCTGGGATCGGACAGTTCCACCGGCGTGATCACCTGGGCGCACATCGGAGCGCGTTGCCGCCAGCGCGACCGCAAGACACAGCGCCAATCACCTCTCCGACAGCTTCATGAATCGGCAATTCCCCACTCACTTCTGGGCGTACACAAGTCCGCCCGCCTCGTAAGGTGGGTCAGACACCGCGCGAATGTACGATACCAGCGCTGCTATGTCGCTCTTGGAGAGCGTGTATCCCCAGGGCGGCATCTAGCGGCGATTTGTTTAACGCCGGACCGCCGTGGCTGATGATCGCGACCAGGTCGGCATCGCTCATTTTGTTGAGCGTGTCGCCTTCGGTGAAGGGATGCGGCTTCACGGAAAGATTGTCCATGTTGGAAACCCGCTGCGGGGTGGACTCCGGATCATGGCAGCGGACGCAATACTGCGCGTTGAGCTGCGCTCCCACGGTTTGCTGGTAGCCCAGCGCGATCTCGTCGAGCGTGAGGTCGATGTTTTTCCCGATGCATCCCGCGTGCTGGCCATGATCTTGTACCGGCCTGCTTGCTGTCCGAGCGTCGACGGCGCTCGTGACCTGTCCACTGGAATCGGTCAGCGCTGCAGGCGGGCGTAAAACTCACGCCCGACGGCCCGCTGAAATACACTGCCGCGCCGGCGACCCCATTTCCGGAGGCATCGTTCACCTGCACCACGACCGGCTGATCCAGCGGCATTCCGGCATAGCCGACCTGCTTGCCGCCGCTGGACTCCACAATCGCGGCGCCGGTGGCGGTGGCTTGCAGAGGCGCAGGCTGCTTGCTGCTTGCGGGAACATCCAGCCATCAGCAACGTGACTGCGCAAACAGCGATGAGTACAGGCTTCATTTCTTCATCGCCTCCTGCGCGCCGCCCGACTTCAGCGACATGAGGAACGCGGTCAGCGAGCGCGCTTCGTCATCGGTCATGTGCTGGTTGGGCTCGATGGTTCCAGGACGCAGCGCCTGGGGATCTTTCAGCCAGTGATAAACCCAGGCCGCGTTCAGGCGCTTGCCGGTCGCCAGCCAGCGCCGGGCCAATGTAGCCTTTGTCGGTCTTGTAGTCGGCGATGTGGCAGGACTGGCAGGCGAACTTGGAATAGAAGAGCTGCCGCCCCTGTTCCACCTGCGCGGGAGTGAACTGTGATACCGGCAACGAATCGCGGTCGAACTCCGGCGTCTGGTAGACCGTCATCATGTAGTCGGCGAGAGTGTTGATCTCCGCGTCCGTGAGGTTGAACTTGGGCATGCGCCGGATCAGCGCCGGCCGCAGCGTCCCCGGGTTCTTCAGGAACTGCGTCAGCCATTCGCGCTGCACCGCCGTTCCTTCCCAGGTCAGGTCGGGCGCCATGTCGCCGCCATGCCCGTTGATCTGGTGGCAGCTCAGGCAGCGCAGGTCGCGCATGAGCTGTCCGGCGTGCCCCGCCGGCTCGTATTTTGTCTGCTGCACCGAGGCGATGCGCATCGCGGGCGGCTGGTTCTGCGCCCGGTCGGTCTGCGCCAACAGCGCGGTGGTGATGGCATCGATCTGCTGCGGCGTGAAGCTTGAACTGCGGCATCTTCAGCGACGGCCCGAAAGCGCGCGGATTGCGCACTTTCGCGGCCACGTAGCCCGGCAGCGTTGTGCTCGACGCCTTCGACGAAGATTAGTTGGTTGAGCGGTTTGCTGCCGATGCGGCTCAGCTCGGGCGCGAAGTTCTCCGGCTTCTTGATGCCGTTGATCTCGTGGCAGCTGGCACAGCCGTTCTCCACGCACCAGTCGCTTGCCGTGTTCGATCTGCTCGGGAGTGGCGGGATCGAGATGCACATTGGCGACGAAGTCGGGCTCCGTCTTCGACTCCAGGAAGCCGGCCAGCGTGGCCACTTGCTGGGCGTCGAAGCGGTAGTGCGGCATCATGGTTTCCGGATCGTAGTGATTGGGATTTGCCACCCAATCCTGCAGCCACTCCGGTTTCGCCTTCGTACCGATGCCCGTCAGTTCAGGCCCGACGTTACCTCCGACCATCATGCCAGCGGCGTTCTGCATGGCATGGCATGACGCGCAGAAGGATTCGCCATAAAGCGAGGTGCCCGCCGCAGGGTCCGCAGCGGCCTTGGCGTCAGCGCTTCAGCGGCTGAAGCGGCGGCTCGAGCGGCGTGCTCTGCGCGATGATGAACGCCGAAATGTCGCGCGCGTCTGCGTCGCTCAAGTGGTAGTTCGGCATGGTCGCCGTGCTGGCGTAGGCTTGGGGATCTTCGATCCAGGCATAGACCCACTCGCGCGTGGTCTTGTCGGCGATGTGCTTCAGCGAAGGCGGATCGTCGTCGGGAAGGATGTATGTGCCATCCGGCTGCTTGATGGTGTGACAGTGCGTGCAGCCGTAGCTGGAAATGAGTTGTCGTCCCTGGTTGAGGAACGGGGTGCCGGTTTGGTTTTCCAGATGGCATTGGCCGCAACCGGATTCGATGTACTTGGCCGGCAGCAGGGGCTGCTCCCACTGCTCGGTGCTGCTGTGCGCTTCCTCGACGGTGGTGGCGGCACCCTGTCCGCGATGACAGGTCGTGCAGCCAAACTCCGTCAACGAGTGCGGAATTGCGGGATGCTTGCGGAATGTCGCCGAGCTGACATCGGCAAGGCTCGCTTCCTTCAGCCCGAGATGGCAGGTGGTGCAGCGGTCAGTCACCTGCTGCTCCGGAATCCAGATCTGCTGGATCCCGCCCTGGAAGTGGCGTTCAAGGGTGACGGCGTCGGCCCGTCCACGGATGAAGTGCAAGTATTGCTTCTGATAATGGCGCCACTGGCTGAAGTGGTTCTTGGCGGGAGCGATGGCGAGCAGCACAAGCAAGATAACGCTTACGGAGCCGAAGGCGCGAGCGCTGTCGCCGAAGAAGAACTCGCCACAGGGCGCGCAGTTTATTCCTCATGGCAACCTAGCTCCTCCAGGGCCAAACCCACGACCATCCCGGGCCGCGGAAGAATGTTCCGATGGCGGTCAGCACTATCAAGTTCGAACAAAAACCATGTCATGATCCAGAACGAGAGCGGCTTACGGGCCAGCCATCTGCGGAATCCGCTGGGTCGACTTGGGGATCGGTTTGCGCAGCCAGGAACATGAATGCCGCGACAATCAGGGTCGGGACCAGCGCAACCCAGACATCGTAGAACGCCAGGAAAATACAGAACAGCAGCAACGACAATGCCGAAAATCCGCAAACGCTTAGCTTTGTCGCGCAGCCACAATCCTTCGGCTTCGACGTTGATGTTGAAGTAGGGAATGATGATCAGCGCCATCACTACCAGACCCGGAATAAGAACGCCTGCTACGACCGGCGGGAAGTAGTGCAGCAATTCCTGCAGACCGAGGAAGTACCACGGCGCCTTTGCCGGATTCGGCGTGTGCATGGGATCGGCCAGCCCTTCGAGCGGCGCGTTCCAGCAGCAGCGAAGTGATCACCAATGCAATCGCCAGTACTTCAATAGCCACAGCAGCGCGGAAGAAGACTTCGGGGTAGGTCATCACCCGGTCTTCATCTTTCACGCGCACCTGTGGCGAAGTCCGCTTGGTGATGAAGGCTATGCGACGGGGCGTCTTACGCGCATCCGAGTCGACGACGGCAACGAAATCCTTCGAGTCGCTCATTTCGCGGCCCCTTCGCCGGAGATTCGCCGGGATAGATTCCGCCGTCTTTGCGAATGCGCCAGAAGTGGATGGCGATCAGCACAATCGCCGCCAACGGCAGAATCACGCAGTGCAGGACGTAGAAGCGCAGAAGCGCGTTGGCGTTCACTGCCGTTCCGCCCAGCATCAGAAAGCGGATCTTGGCCCCCATAACGGGCACCGCCGATGCAATGTTGCTCCCGACCGTCACTGCCCAGAAGGCAAGTTGGTCCCAAGGCAGCAGATAGCCGGTGTAACTCAGGAGCAGCGTCACCAGAAGCAACACCACGCCGATGACCCAGTTGAACTCGCGCGGCGGCCGATAGGCTCCGCGATAGAACACCTTGAACATGTGCGCGAACACCAGGAAAACCATGGCGTGGGCCGACCAGCGATGCAGGTTGCGCAGAAACACGCCTGACGAAACCACGAACTGCAGGTCCTTCATGTCGGCGTACGCCTGCGGGACCGAGGGATGGTAATACAGCATCAGCAGAATGCCGGTGATCACCAGAATGAGGAAGGTCCCGAAGGTCAGCGCACCCAGATACCAGGTCGCACTGAACTCCAGAGCGCGCTTGCGCGCCTTGATGGAGAACAAGTGCAGGAATACGTTCTGCTGCACAAACAACGAGCGGTGCAGATTGCTGTCGCCGGTGCCGCTGCGGAAGATGGAGCGCCATATGCGGTTCTCGCGAACCTGGTCAACGATGTGATCGAGGGTGTTTGCCATGGCTATACCCTCACCATTTGCTTGATGGATATGGCGTTGGAACGATCGACCATCAAGTTGCCATCGTCGTTCAGCCACATGCGCAGCCACGGAAGCGGCCGCGGGGCCGGTCCCGCGATCTTCACGCCATACTTGGTGAACTTGCTGCCGTGACACGGGCAAGCGATGATGCCAAGGTCCGGCTTATAGGCGGTCATGCAGCCGAGGTGAGTGCAGATTGCCGAGAGCGCGAAGAACCCCTCCGGCGTACGCACCACATAGATCGCCATTTGCGGGTCGAGCGTGACTGAGTCAGGAGGATAGTGGTCGGGCTTTCCTGCATCGACAATCGGCGATGGTTCGTAGAGCACGTTCGGCGACAGGTACTCATAGGAGAAAGCTGCCGTGCCCAAGGCGGCTACCGCGACCGAGCCGACGCCGATCTTGACGAAAAACTTTCGCCGGCTCATTTCTTCCGGACTGTCCGGTGCAGGCCGTTGGTTTTGGGTCCTCAGACATAAATCCTCATTGTCATTACTTGGCAGCCGCCGCCGTCGGCGCCGGTTTGGGTCCATCAAAGCTTTGAATGGTGATGAGCCCGGTCGGCTCGGTCGCCACGAAGTGGTAGGCCTCCATGGTGATGGTGTTTGCGGGACAGCGCAGGGCGCACAGACCGCAGCGGATGCAGCGGGTTTCGTCCTTCAACATCGCGGTGCCGGTAATGCTGCCTAGTTCCGCCGGCTGTATGTTTTCCAACTCGAAGCTGAACAACTCGGGATGGTTCGAGATCGCATCAATGCGTGTCCGGCTCGAACTGCAATCCGATCCAGCGGAACCAGTTCCAGGCAATTCTCCGGACAAACATCCACGCAGCCGCCGCAGAGCACGCAGTCGGTGCCGTCCTGCTCGCTGCCTTCCAGAATGGTGTTGACGTAGCACTTCAGGCAGCGCTGCGCCTCGGCCATGGCTTCCTGCTCGGTATAGCAGAGTTCGACCTCGGTCATGCCGGTCCGGCGATCAAGCGGCAACATCGGAATCGGCTGGCGATGAAGGTTCATGTAGTCCACGGCCATTTGCCAGCGGTCGAGCACTTGCACTTCAATCTGCGGCTCCGGATGCTTGCGTTCCGCGCAGGTATTCATCGATGCCAACCGCGGCACGCTTTCCGTCGCCAACGCTGTCGATGATGAGGCGCGGTCCGAAGGCGCAATCGCCTCCAGCGAACACTCCGGGAGCCGACGTCATCAAACTGTCGCGATGTACATTGATGAGGCCGCGCGGCGAGACCTCCACGCCGTCCTCGGGCCGCAGGAACTCGAGATTGGGGGCCTGGCCGATCGAGAGAATGATGGTGTCGCACTCAAACTGGGTTTCGCTGTTCTCGTAAAATGCGGGGCTGAACCGGTGGTTCTCGTCGAAGACATACTTGGTCTTCAGGCATTCCAGGCCGACGACTTTGCCGTCGCGTCCGAGCACGCGCTTGGGTCCGAAACCCGGATGCATGATGATGCCTTCGGTCTCCGCCTCTTCGATCTCCTCCAGCGCGGCAGGCATTTCATGCCGCTGCTCCAGGCAGACGAGGCCGACCTCGCGAGCGCCCATGCGCAGCGCCGACAACGAGATGTCCATCATCTCGTGAGCGGCAACAGTTTGCAGATTCTCTTCCGAAGGAGTTATCTCGCCCGGGGAATCATGCTGGCGCAGGACTTCGCGCGCAGCAGAGCGTGCCACGTCCATGGCTACGTTGCCGCCGCCGATGACGAGGACTTTCTTCCCGATGGTGAACTTGTAGCCGAGATTAACGTTGAGCAGAAACTCGATGCCGCGATGCACGCCATCGAGGTCAACACCCGGGATGGACAGATCGCGGCTGCGGTGCGCGCCCACCGCGATCAGGACGGCGTCAAAGCCCTGGCGCCGTAGCTCACCGACGGTGAAGTCGCGGCCGGCGGCAGAGTTCAAGCGCAGCGTGATGTCGCCGGTCTCGAGGATCTCGCGTACCTGCGCCTCTACCACGCTGCGCGGCAGGCGATACTCCGGGATGCCGAGGTACAGCATCCCGCCGGCGACCGGCGACGCTTCGAAGATGGTCACCGAGTAGCCCATCAACGCCAGATCGTGCGCCGCTGAGAGACCGACCGGGCCGCCGCCGATCACAGCAACCTTGTACGGGAGTTTCTCTGCTGGCTTGGTAGTGGGCGCGACCGGATGGCGCGACTCCGGGCCGTGGCGCTCGGTGAGGAAACGCTTCAGCGCGCGAATCGAGATCGGACGATCGATTTGGCCTCGGCGGCAGGCCGTCTCGCAAGGGTGAGCGCAGACGCGCCCGCAGATGCTCGCCATCGGATTCGGATCGCGCGCGAACCGGTATGCCTCTTCGAAGCGCCCTTCTGCGATCAGCGATACATAGCGGCCTGCATTGGTGTGCGCAGGACACGCCATCATGCACGGGAAATTGGTATTCAGCCACTCCCGATCGACCTTCTTGTTGGCAAAGCGAAGTAACATCAGCTCTCTGGAGACGAGGTGCACCGTCAGGTTAAAGGGAGAAGGGCGGTGGCCAATCCGCCCTTCGTCGCTTTCATTTCGAAAGCGTGAAGTCGGCCTTGCCTGTGCCGGCAACGTCAACAGACTTGCTCTGCGTTTTCATGCCTTCATGCCAGGCGACCACGTTGTACTTGCCATCGGGGACGTTGTCGATCTTGTAGTTCCCGCTGGCGTCGGTCTCGGCGAAATATGGGGTAGGGCTCACAATGAGGTATCCCGACATGTCGGGGTGAACATTGCAAAGCAGCGGCACCACGCCCGGGTTGGTCAAATTTGAAAGGGCGTCTTCTCGCCCTTGGGCCACGTCCCCATGTTGTGGCTGAGCTTCTTATTGCCGCTGATGGAGGGCCAGAAAACGTTGTGTTGCACGGTGTCGCTGTTCAGAAACTCGACGGTTGTCCCCACCTGAACGACCATAATGTGCGGGCTGAACATCAAGCCCTTCTGGTCCATAACGCGGTTGCTGCGATGGAGCTGGAAACGTTTTGCCCTGGATGGTGTCCACATAGACGACGGACTTCCCGGGCGAGACTTTGCCCTTCGATGGTGCCGGCGGCAGCGCTGGCTGCCACAGCGGCGATGAGCAAAACCGTAAACAGAAAACTGCGCGTTCATGAGCATTCCTTTCGTGGTTTGTAAGCTTTCAACTTGAAATCGACTAGTACACGAACTCCAATCCCAGCCACGGCTGTATTGGTGTGGAACGGATTTAAGGCGACCGGCAAGCCGGTCAGCGGATTGGTAGCGATCACAACCGTTTGTGACGGGCGGAACTGGTACTCGAACGATGCCTTGATGTTGGCGTGGATCAGGAACTGCACTCCCGGCGTGACCCGATTGCGCGTTGACCGGAATGGTCCATTGAAGGGAGCGCCGGTAAACGAGGGATTGGTGGCCAGCCCGTTGATGCGGTCCGAGGTGGAGTTGACGCCGTCATAGCGGATCATCACGTACATCCACGGATACGCCAGCCATTCAGCGTCCGCGAACCCCCCGCTGAAGCTGGCCGGGGTGCTGTGGATGAAACCTACCGGCACGGCGGTGCTCAAATTTTGCAAGGGAATCAGGTTGCCGCTGGAATCGATCGGCAACAGGTTGTAGTCGTGCCCATACATGTACAGGGCATTGAACTGCAGGCAGCAGCGATAATTGAAGGTCAAGTTGCCGCCGACGCGATAGAACGGCTCCCGCGCGGTGAGCACCGTTGACGTTCCATCGGCCGTTTGGCCCAGCACCCGCTGTACCGAGCGTCCGTAGAAGTAGTAGGTCCCAAGGTTCAGGTAGGTGTGATCGTGCGGTCCGGTAGGGCCCGCCGCCTGGATGGCGTTGCGGCTTTCCTTGTTGCGCTCCAGGTTGAAGCGGTATTGAAATTGGCGTAGATGTCCTTGAAGTTCGCGTCCGAGGCCACGCCCAGGCCGCCATTGTTACTGCCCGTCGCTTGCGGAACATACGGACTGCCGGGATTCGCGTCCTGTCCAACTCCACTGGTGTTCTGGTCGATGAAAGCGATAGAGTAGTTGTAGCCTCCCGTGTGCAGTCCGCCGCTCAACTCGATGCCCTTGCCCGCATCCGCCATGGTGAATTGGTTGTTCACGAATTGCTGCAACGGAATAAGCGAGTTCATGGCACCGATGTTGGCTTGCGAATAGATGTCATACGGGCTGATCCAAATGCTCCGGGCCTGGGTAAAAGGCAGTTCGAGTTCGAATTGGCCGACTCGAAGGTTCAATGAGTGATTGGGCAGCTTTATCAGGCGGCCGATGTTGACGAACTTAAGGTAGCCATCGCCCAGGCCTCCGTTACCGTTCGCCCCGGCAACGCTGATGTCGTCATCCACCCAGAACGCGATATCGCTGCCGAAATTGCCCGCCGTGAAGATGCTGAATAATCCGGTCTCGAAATCGGTGGTCGGAACAAACGGCGGCAGCGTTCCGGCCGGCGGTCAGCGAGGCAAACTTTCCACTGCTCGTGCCCGTGTACTGGAAGTAGTTGTTCATGCGCAGCCCGATCGGGGGGATGACCGGGTATGACGCCCGGCCAGATGGCCTTCGGCCATAGCTCCTGCGTTCGCCGGTGCTCCCAGCATCACCGGCGGAATCTTGATCATCGACTCGTCGTCCTTCGGAAACTTGAAGCCGGCGTCCTTGAAGGCCTTCCCGAAATCGTTCAGCTTGGGAAAGTCAATGTGGCAGGTGCTGCAACTGGTGCCGTACATGCGTGAAAATGCAGGAATCGCGAAGCTCTTGCGCGCCGAAAAAATGAAGAGGAGAAATACGAGGAAGAGTAAACATCCGTTCATCCTACGGAACAGCCGTCCACTCATGCCACCCTCCTTTGGTGGGCGACTAAGCAACAAAGTTGCTGCGCCTCGCTGCCCACGTGTGCCTAGATCAATGGAGTGAAAGTATTTCGTTTGCGTGAACTGCTTAGCAGTGACGTACGTCACACCGCTCGGTGACGTGAATTGGCAGTGCCGAGAACCGGGAAGGGCCGATGCGTGCAGCACATTATCGCAAGTACAGGGTTCGAAAAAAGGAGTGACTGGAAGTAGTTTGGGGCGCCGCGTCAAGCCGCGAAAATCCGCGTAATCCTTTTTCTTCCGCGCCAGCGCCAGGCACTAGGAGCAAATCGGCTACTCACTTCTTGTTCAGACCTTTGATTTGTCGTACCAGGGCGTCAATTTCTTCCGGCGTTATTTTACTGGCGTACTTGGGCATACGGCCTTTGCCGCCGGTGATAATGCGGCGCAAGTCATCGGCGGAGGCAACGGCGCTTTCGGAGATGAGCGACGGCCCGCCGAAATGACGGCCCTCGGCGGTTTTACCGTGACACTTCGCGCAGTTTTTCTGGTAGATAGGATTCGCCGTTAGGCTCGTATCGGACAGCGGGGTTTGAGCGGAGACTGCGGTGAATGCAAAAAACAAAGAACACGAGGCAATGATAGGATGAAATGTTTTCAAGTCGAACCTCGTCGCGATGGATTCGCGTAAGTACTTTGGGATATTCCCGCGCTCTTGCATCTCAACAAACCATTGGCGTGCATCTGACGACCCGGTTGGGATGTGGGACCCGCAGAGCCTGCCAAACGTTCGGCCGGTTGTTCGATTCTGCGTTTGGGGTTTCATCGGCTTTGTCCGCTTGAGTTTGGGTGTCAGTACCAGAACACGGAGTGAACTTTCCGTGCGGGTCACGGTTGCTCAAGGTCCTTTCAGAAGACGCACTGGCCTGTCGTGAAGAAGTCGCACGGCATGGACGGGTCCAAGAAGGCAAACGGATGCGATGGCGGCAACACATAGTGCGGCCACTCCGCTGTGAACTGCCCAAAAACACGGCTCTGCTGTTCGGTCTCCCGTAAAGTCTTGTGTTTGCCCCTGCGTGCTTGTACTTGCAGCTCCATTGAAGGAAAGGGCGTTAAAGCATAAGCGCAACCTGTGAGAAAGTCATCGATCGTGGCTTTCAAGACATCCATCGGTAGGGCTGCAGGTACCGTAACCCTCACCGTGTGCTGCATTGAGTCCAAGATAATGTGCAGTACATTCTTGTGACTGCCTCTGGTGGACGACAGCAATTCAGAGTAGTTGAAGTAACGGCGCGGGCGATTCGTGTCCATAAACATCAGGTGGTAAATTCCGCCGGGTCCGGGTGCATGTCTTCGGGACGGTGGAACAGCGGGACGGAAGGAATAATATGGCGTCATGTCCACAGAGCTTCTGCCGCCTTTTAATTTGGAGCCGATGTATTGATAAAGCGGATGGGACCCCTTCTTGTAGCTACTGAGCCAGAAGCGGCTGTTGTATGAGGTGCAAAATCTCCAAAACCCCTTGTCCAAGTCCCGCAGCACTCTTTCCAGTCTGGATACATCATCCGGGTGCAGTTCGCGGCAGTGGGCCACACGGTTGCGTATCGGCGAAATCTCATCAAACTTAGCTCTAAGAATGCTCTTCGTGGTCAGGCAGGGCTGGAATTTCTTCCAAAGCTTCTGGTCAAAGACAATGCGCTGTAACCCGTCAAAAGACAAATACCAGAGTGGGTCAGTCTCGCCCGTAGTCATGTGCGGGTGTCGTTTGTCAGCCCGCAGGGAACGTTCCGCTGGTATGCCTGCCCTTCCGCTGCGCTTGATGGCATTCTGCATTTCGGCCTGCCAGTCCGCGCCATAGAAGGTTTTCAACTCCGTGTAAATCATCTCCCGCAACCAGTGTTCAAACTCATAAAGGCGGAAGAATGCGTGCAGTGTATTGTCTGAAATAAACGGTGGGATGGTAACCTTGCGAGTTCTCATTATTTTAGGCGTGATGAGTCTACCAAACACACGGCCATCTTAAGGCAAATGCTGACTGCCAGAGCAAAACACAGTGTGACGCGATACTTGTGCTCCGCAAAAACCTCTGCTGGTCCCATTCTGCATGACTCCTGGTGCAGGTCCTGCGATTGTCCCAAAGAGCTCTGGTCGGCGTTCTTGATTTGTGCGAAGCTGATTTCCATGTTGCTGCTTCGATGCGTTTGGCAGCGTAACGTCCGCCCCATCCTCACTGTCCTGTGGGAACTGCTGCGGGATGGACTGCAGCTCCTGAACATCGCCGCCCGCTCCCGCACAGCCGTGGCTGCGGAAGTTCTGTTCTTACGCAAGCAGCTTGCTTACTATCAAGATCGCGAGATCCAGCCTCGTCGGCTGACCGATGCGGCACGATTGTCGTTGGTCCTCTGGTCCCGGCTTTTCGACTGGAAAGAAGCGCTCATTGTCGTTACCCCTGGTACCGGATGGTAAGGGAGAACATAATCTCCGCAAGAAATAAGCAAACCAAAGCCAACGGCTCCATTAAGAAGGCTCACGCGAGCGGCGACTCCGTTCTCACTCCAAGCATTTTGTGCATGGGGCATTAACCGGGTACTGGAAACCGTCGGAGCCGGCCTCGGTACAGGACGCCCATGCGCCTACCACCCGCCGGAGGGGGCATCGACTGCTGTGGGATGGACGGGGGAGTCTCGACTGGTTTACACGTTTCGTCGCCGCCCACCCTTGCAAAACCCCGGTCTATTTAGCGTAGATTGTCAAGCATTTACCACTTCCGCGGGCACACTAGGATTGCCAGCAATGTAGCGGAAAATGTAGCGACCAGCCGTTTAGATGGGCTTGCATGGGTTGAACAGAGAAAGGGCCATTCCCCTGACTCTGCTAAGACTTACAAACGTAGCGAAATCAAGCCCAACCCCTTCGGTGAGATTATGAGTCCCCTGCTCAACCGCTGAGCTACAGGCCCGTCTTCTCAGGCTCAACCCGCAGTTCACGGCGAGCCGTCTGTATTTTAGCTGATCGTTCCCGGCTGACCGGGTCATGTCGCCGACCCTCCGATACGGACGGCGCTTTCCTTCGCCCACTGAGTGGCGCGACGGAAGGCTTCCGGCAAAGCGCCGAGCAGGTCGGTGGCTACCAGCGAATGCTCGCCCATTTTTTCCGCCGCCACATCGCCGGCCAGTCCATGCATGTAAACCGCGGCGACCACAGCGCGCGCAACATCTTTCTGCATCTGCCCGATGATGCCCGCTGTCATGCCGGTGAGGATGTCACCGGTGCCACCCGTGGCCATCCCCGGATTACCCGTGGGGTTCACCCACGCCGTCCCATCGGGCAGCGCGACGATGGTACGGTTTCCCTTAAGCACGAGAATGAGGGCATGCTCACGCGCGAAATCGCGTGCCACGTTGAGGCGGTCTGCCTGGATGTCCTTGATCGACATCCCCGTCAGCCGCGACATTTCTCCGGGATGGGGCGTGAGCACCAGCGGACGCGTTTGCCCGGCGAGCCTATCGGCGTGGCCTTGAAACGCATTCAGTCCATCGGCATCCAGCACCAACGGAACCTTGGTCCGGGTCACAGCCTGGCCTACGAACTCAGCCGTTTCAGTGTTGCGCCCGATGCCCGGGCCGATGGCCACTACGTCAATCGGCTGCACCAGTTGTCCAAACAGACCGCTCTCGATCGTTTCCACGGCAATGCTGCCCGCGTCTGTCTCAGGCAGCGGCTCAGTCATCAACTCGGCGGCGAAGCCTGCGACGTTGACGAGAGCGCTTCGCGGCGTGGCAACCGTGCTCAATCCGCAACCTGAGCGCAATGCAGCCATGCCGGCCATTGCCGCTGCTCCGGATTTCCCCAGAGAACCACCGACGATCAACACGTGACCGTATATGCCTTTGTTGCTGTCGGCGGGGCGCGGTGCGAACAGCGCCGCGACATCGCGCGCCGTGGTGAGTTCGAGGTCGAGTTTGGATACGATCGCCTCGGGCGGCGAACCGATGGGCGCGATAACGATTGGGCCACGCGTCAGGTTGCCGAAGACGTGCGCCGGACGCGGCGCGGTGAAGGTAACGATGGCATCGGCGCGGGCCATCGCTTCACGCGACTGCTCCGACATTGCATCCGAGTCGGCGCCCGAAGGAATGTCGACCGCGACTACTAATTTTCCACTGCTGTTGATCGCCGCAATCGCGTCCGCGTAAAGCCCTTTGACCGGTGGTTGGAAGCCAGTGCCGAGTATCGCGTCCACGATCAGGTCGCAGTTGGCCAGGCTGCGCGACGACTCAACCTGAAGCTCCGGCTGGGTCCGCAGCACGATGGGCCGAAGCGGAAGCCGCTCGAACATTAACAGAGCGTCGCCGCGCAAGTCGGCGGGCGAGGCGAGCAGCAGGACCTCGACCACGCGTCCGGCGCGGTGCAGCTTGCGCGCGACCACGAAGCCGTCGCCGCCATTGTTGCCCTTACCGCAAACCACGGCCACGCGATTCGCCTCGCCATAGTGTTCCAGGATGAACTGCGCGACGGCCGAGCCGGCGTTTTCCATCAGGGTGAGGGAAGGAACGCCGTAACGCTCGGTGGTCGCACGGTCGATCTCGCGCATCTCGGCGGCGGTAGTGATCTTCATGCGCGCCCCGTGGCCGAGTCTTCCAGCCTCCGCAAGCCCCCAGGTTCGCCCATGACGATGAGGTGGTCGCCAACGTGAATCGCCTCGTCGGGCGCGGGATTGAAGCGCATTTGCGAATCTTCCCCCTTGATGGCGAGGACGATGACGCCCATTTCCTGGCGGATGCGCGAGCCTTCCAGCGTCTGTCCGGCGACGCGCGAGCCCGGCTGCACTTGCACTTCCTCGATCTCCAGCGGCATCTGCTTGTTCATGGCGGTGTCGAAGAAGTCGACCACGTGCGGACGCATGAAGGTTTGCGCGATGCGATAACCGGCAAAGTGGTAGGGCGAGACGATGCGGTCGGCCCCGGCGGTGAGCAAGTGCTTCTCGGCATTATCTTCGCTGGCGCGGGCAATGATTTTGATGGTCGAGTTCAGGCTGCGGGCGGTCAGAATAATGTAGATGTTGGTGGCGTCGGTGGTGGTGGCGGCGACCAGTCCGGCGGCGCTGTCGATGTGCGCATGTTGGAGAACTTGTGCCTGGGTGGCATCGCCAATCACCGTTAGCCAGCCTTCGGCGCTGTAGCGCGCCAACTTGGCTTCGTCGCTGTCGATGACGACGAAAGGCAGAGGCTTGCGCGCCAGTTCGCGCGCCACGCTGCGGCCTACGCGACCGGCGCCGCAGATGATGAAGTGGTTCGACAAACGGCTAATCTCGCGGTCCATGCGCCTCCTGCCGAAGACCGATTGTAGCTCGAACTCCAGCAGGGCCTGGGTCGCGCCCCCGAAGAAGAGCAGCAGCAATCCAACGCCGGTCACAATGATGAAGGTGTTGAAGATGCGGCCGGCGTGCGATAGCGGATGAACTTCTCCGTAGCCGATCGTGGTAATGGTGGTGAGCACCATGTACCAGCCGTCGAACCAGGACCAGCCTTCCAGAAAGTGGAACCCCGCCACGCCGATGACGATCAATGTGATCAGCGCCACGAACAGGATCTTTAGGTTGAAGAGTGCCTTCACAGCAGCCATTCTTTCGCGTCGGGATGGGCAGCGCAACCATGTAATCGCTCTTTTTCCAGTTCTTTAGAATCATTCGATTACGAAAGTTTTGCCGGCAAGCTATAGATTTCAGATGAGTTATATGCATCTTCTTTGTTTGCAGCAGTTAGGGGGGCATATTTTCAAAGAGCCTAATAGCCTCGCCCTGAGGCGGGCAAGAAGCCGATTAATGCCCGCCTCAGGTTCGGCAACGGGCCCCGAGTCCGGCACGCCGGTGCATCAAAGCAAGCTGCCGTGCACAGACATAACCACACCGGGATCCTGTTGACGCCATTCTATGGTTGTGAGCCCATCCCGCAAGTGCTGAGGTCACCAACGTCTCTGAGGTCGCCGCGGAGGAGCGGACTCCTTCGAAAGATAAACAGTCGGCCTCTCAGTCGCACGGGGTCTCCTTCCTTCCTCGACCTCCTTCGGGATGACAAGGATGGGAAGGCCAAGGGCGTCGTACCTGAAGGTGGGCGATTCAAGGCGCGAAATCACGATTCGCTCGACTCCTCAGTCCCCAGCGGCGTTTACGCTGTCAGGCACCTCGCGCTGCACCTTGCTGTGCTTGCGCCCGTAGCCGAAGTAGATGAACATGCCGATGGCCAGCCAGATGATGAGGCGCCACCACGTGTCTGCGGGAAGGCTGGCCATGATGCCGAACGAAATCAATATTCCGAGAATAGGAACCAAGGGGACCCACGGCGTTTTGAAGGGCCGATGCAGTTCCGGCCGGCGTACACGCAAGACCCAGACGCCAGCGCATACGATGACAAAGGCCAGCAGTGTGCCAATGCTTACCAATTCGCCCAGGATGCCGATGGGGACCAGCGCAGCAAAGATCGCCACGAAGATCCCAACGGTAATGGAAGAGATCCACGGCGTACGGAACCTGGGATGTACGGCACCCGCCCACGGCGGCAGCAATCCATCGCGCGACATCGAGTAGAAGACACGCGATTGCCCCAGCAGCATGACCAGCATCACGCTGCCCAGGCCGGCGATGGCTCCCAGCTTCACCAGAAACGAGCCCCAACGGACCCCTGTCGCGTCGATGCCGACCGCAACCGGATCGGCCACATTCAGCGCCGAGTAGGGAACCATCCCGGTCAGCAGACCGGAAACCAGAATGTAAAGAATGGTACAGATCACCAACGACCCGAGGATGCCTATCGGCATGTCCCTCTGCGGGTTCTTGGCTTCCTGGGCGGCGGTGGACACGGCATCGAACCCGATATAAGCGAAGAAAATGACTCCCGCGGCACGCGCGATTCCCGACCACCCATACTCCCCGAACGCTCCCTGGTTGGGCGGAATGAAGGGATGCCAGTTGGCTGCGGCCAGTGCCGGGTGCTTCAACACGAATGCCGTGGCGATGGCAATGAAGATGAGAACGATGGTGACCTTGGTGATGACGATGGCGGAATTGAAGTTCGCCGACTCTTTGATGCCGATGACCAGGATGAGCGTGATCACTCCAATGATGAGGAATGCAACGAGGTTAAACACTCCCGTTACTTGCGGCAACGTCGCCGCGTCCACTCCATTCTGCTTGAGAATTGGCGCCATGGTCGTCAGCAGCTCCCAGCGCCCCTGATACTGGACGATCACATTGGGGATCCAATCGTGGCCGACGTGGGTATAAGGTGTCGCCGTAAGCTGCGGCGGGATATGTATGCCCCAGTCCTGCAGGAAGCTTACAAAGTATCCGCTCCATCCCGAGGCGACCGTGGCCGCGCCAAAAGCGTATTCCAGAATCAGGTCCCAGCCGATGATCCAGGCGAAGAGTTCGCCGAGGGTGGCGTAGCCGTAGGTGTAAGCCGAACCGGCAATGGGAATGAGCGAGGCGAACTCGGAATAGCAGAGTCCGGCGAAGACGCAGCCTAGTCCGGCGAGAATAAAGGAGAGCACGATGGCCGGGCCCGCGTATTGGGCGGCCGCCGATCCGGTGAGGACGAAGATGCCGGCCCCGATGATGGCCCCGATGCCAAGGGTTATAAGGTTTACGGGCCCCAGCGCCCGTTTCAGACTGTGTTCACCCGTCTCCGCAGCCTCCTGCGTCAGCATGTCAAGGGGCTTGCATTTCAGCAGATTCGCCATTCGGCTCGGCCTCTTCTTCGCGATTATTCTTGCGCACTCAGTTGCGGGTTGTGCCTGGACCAAAGGAAATACACGGGAATTCCCAACAGTACGATGATTAGTCCGGGCCATGTGTACTGTGGCTTGTAACGCAACAAGACTATATCAATAAAGACCGCCATCAAAATGTAGATTGCCGGCAGCACGGGGTATCCGATGGCGCGATAGGAACGCGGTTCGTCGGGGCGCTTGATCCGCAGCACGAACAATCCTGCGATGGTGAGAATGTAAAACACCAACACGGCAAAGATAATGTAGTCGAGCAGTTGTCCGTAGCTGCCGGAAATGCACAGGATGCAGGTCCAGATGCATTGCATCGCGAGCGAATGCACCGGGGTGTGGTACTTGGGATGGAGCCGGGCCGCACTGCGAAAGAACAGTCCGTTCTTCGCCATGGCGTAATAGACGCGTGCGCCGGCTAGAATCAGCCCGTTGTTGCATCCAAACGTGGAGACAAGGATAGCGAAAGCCATGATCTGCGCGCCCATGGGGCCGAAGACCTGTTGCATCACCGCGGTGGCCACGCGCTCCTCTTTTGCGTACTGGATGCCGCGAGCCAGGATGGTGGCGCCGTGGGCATCGCCCGCCAGCGGAAGGACGTTCAGATACACCACGTTGGCGAGCACGTAGAGCAGGGTCACTGCGCCCGTTCCCAACGCCAGAGCCAGTGGCAGGTTCCGCTTCGGATTACGGACTTCACCGGCGGTAAAGGTCACGTTGTTCCATGCGTCCGAGGAAAACAGCGAACCCACCTGCGCCACCGCGACGATGGTGATGGTGCCCACCAGCGCGATCGGCCCGCCGACCCCGACCTGTACCGGGTGCAGCGCCGCCCATCCCGCATTACGCCAGAAGTTGGCGCCGAAGTTGGCGGCGATGGCCTGCGCATTGCGTCCCACGAAGATGCCGAGCAGGACCAGACCGAGCAGCGCCGCGGTCTTGGCAAAGGTAAAAACGTTCTGCACGGCTGCACCGGTCTTCACGCCAAAGATATTCAACACCGAGAGGAAGACCACAATCAGGATGGCCATCAGGTTCTGGGTGTTCAGGCCGACATCCATATTGCCCAGCACCATGGGGCCGATCGGGATGGGTGGCACGTGCGCAATGTGCCAGATCCAGTTGGACGACGAGATGGCAGGGAAGAACACGCCGAGGAACTTGCCAAAAGCCACGCCTACGGCGGCGATGGTTCCGGTCTGAATGACCAGGTACATGGTCCAGCCGTAGAGAAATCCCCAGAGCGGGCCGAGCGATTCCCGCAGGTAAACGTACTGGCCGCCGGCGTGCGGCATCATGGCCGCCAGTTCTCCGTAGGCGAGCGCGCCGGTGATGGTCATGAACCCAGTTACGAGCCAGGCGGCAATCAACAATGCCGGAGAATCGACCAGACGCGCGATTTCGGCGGAGACGATGAAGATGCCGGAGCCGATCATGGAGCCCATGACCAAGGTGGTGGCGCTGGTCAGGCCCAGACCTTTTACAAATTCGCTTTCGCTGGAGACGACGGTTGTGGGTTTCGCTTCAGTAGCCAAGGCGCCTCGAGTTAACTTGAATCTTCCTCATGAGTGGAAAAGCTTTGAAAGGGCACGGCTTCAGCCGTGCTGTGAGAGGTCGCGTCCCGACTCGCTTTAGCCGCCGAGGGGACCTCTTTTTTCTTAGCGCCAAAACCCGAGTTCCCTCAGCGGCTAAAGCCCACTCTTTCCTCATTATTGCGGCACGGCTGAAGCCGTGCCCTTAAAGGAATCGCAGTAACCAATGAAATGACGCTGGCAAGAATTTACACCAAGAGGCGCAGGAATTCCTCTGCAACTTTCGCAGGGGAGCCAAGCAGATCGGAGATGACAGCCACGGAGTCGGCGCCGGCGTCGATGACGGAGCGGACATTGTCGCGGGTGATGCCACCGATGGCGACCAGCGGTTTCCGGGTTGCCGCGCGCGCCGCCCGGATGCCCTTGACTCCGACGGGCGGATCATGGTTCCGCTTGGTTGAGGTGGCAAAGACGGGGCCGTAGGCGATGTAGTCCGCCGGACCTTCATCGGCTTCCTTCAACTGATCGAGATTGTGGGTAGAGACGCCCAGGATGCGATGGTCGCCAATCACAGTGCGCGCGCCCTGTGGCGACAAGTCGTCCTGGCCAACGTGCACACCGTCGTAATCGGCGGCAATACAGATATCGGCGTGATCGTTCATGATGAGGGTCACAGTGTCGCCCACCACACTGCGGACCTCGCGCGCATCGCTCAGCATCTCGCGCGTATTGCCCAACTTGTTGCGATACTGCAACAGAGTCACGCCTCCGCTGCCGAGTTCGCGCGCATAGTTGGAGATGGCAGCCGTAGTACGCAGCGGTGAAGCAAAGCAGGCGACATCGAGAATGGCGTAAAGTTTCGGGAGGCGCAACGGATTGGGCATTTCGATGACTGCTCTGGGGCCTATTTTGCGGGAGCCAGAAATCGCTCCATGAACTTGGTATCGAAGTTGCCCGCTCGGAAGTCGGGATCGGCCATGATCCGGCGGTGCAAGGGGATGCTGGTAAAGATGCCCTCGACCACGAACATTTCAAGCGCGCGGGACATGCGGGAGATGGCTTCGGCGCGGTCGCGGCCGCGCACGATCAGCTTGGCAATGAGGGAATCGTAGTAAGGGGGGACCACGCTCTCGGAGTAGGCGGCGGTGTCGACTCGCACACCCGTTCCGCCGGGAGTGTTGAATGCCGTGATTTTTCCCGCCGAGGGCGTGAAGCGTTCGGGATGCTCGGCATTGATGCGGCACTCGATGGCGTGTCCGCGGAACTGGATTGGGGACGTGATGATGCTGCTGAGCTTTTCGCCAGCGGCTATCAGTATCTGCGACTTGACCAGATCCACGTCGGTAGTCATTTCTGTGACCGGGTGCTCAACCTGGATGCGGGTGTTCATCTCCATAAACGAAAGGTTGCCATTCTCGTCCATGAGGAACTCCACCGTGCCGGCATTCATGTAGCCGATGTTGCTGAGCGTCTTGACCAGAAGATTGCCGGTGCGTTCGCGGAGCTCGGGGGTCATCTTGACCGAAGGTGCCTCTTCCACCAGCTTCTGGTGGCGCCGCTGGATGCTGCAATCGCGCTCGCCCAGGCTCATCACGTTGCCGTGCTCGTCCGCCAGCACCTGGAACTCGATGTGGCGCGGCCGCTCGACGAACCTCTCCATGTAAAGATCGCCGTTACCGAAGGCCGCCGCAGCTTCCGACTGCGCGGCATGAAACGCGTTGGGCAATTCTTCTTCGTTGCGGATGACGCGCATACCGCGTCCGCCGCCTCCGGCCGAGGCCTTCACGATGACGGGAAAACCAACGCTGCGCGCCCATTCCATGGCTTCGCCGGCCGAGGCGACGATTCCCTCCGAGCCGGGAAGGATGGGCACCCCTTCGCGTTTCATGGTGGCGCGGGCTTTCTCCTTTTCGCCCATCAAGCGAGTGACTTCAGGAGGCGGACCGATGAACTTGATACCGCAGTCGCGGCAGACTTCGGCAAAGTTGGCGTTTTCGCTGAGCAGACCGTAGCCGGGGTGGATAGCGTCCACGTTGGCGATTTCCGCAGCGCTGATCACCGCCGGGACATTCAAATAGCTTTCGCTCAGGCGCGGCGGCCCGATGCAGATGGCTTCATCGGCGAAGCGCACGTGCAGCGAATTGCGGTCGGCCTCGCTGTAGATGGCGACCGCCTTGATGCCCAGCTCCTTGCAGGCGCAAATGACGCGCAAGGCAATCTCGCCCCGGTTCGCAACTAGGATTTTCTTAAACATGAAATAGAGACTTGCAATGGCCGGCTATTGCTTGCGGATGCCGAACAGCGGCATGCCGTACTCGACCGGGTTTCCGTTAGAGACGAAGGCTTTGGCGAGCACACCGGAAACTTCCGCCTCGATCTCGTTCATCAGCTTCATAGCTTCGATAATGCAAAGCACCTGTCCTTCCTGGACGGTATCGCCGATCTTAACGAAGGGCGGCGTTCCCGGCGACGGAGCTTCATAGAACGTACCGACGATGGGCGATTTCACGATGTGCAAGTCGGCGTCGGCGGAAGACGCGGGCGTCGGCGTTTGCGCCGCTCCGGCAGCCGCGGTCGCAACCTCAGCCGGCTGGGCTGGCGGGGGGGCGGCGACGGGAGCGGCCGGCACGGAAATAGCGGGAACGGAAGCCAGCTGGACCATGGGGAAAGCACCGCCACGCTTGATATGGAGTTTCATATCGCCGCGTTCGAGCTCGAACTCGGCAATATCTTTCTCCACCAAGAATTCGATCAGTTCCCTGATTTCTTTCTGATTCATTGCATTCCGTCTGGCGCCGCGCTCGGACGACCGCCGCCTAAATTTCGATCAGTTCTTTGCTCACCGGGGTTAGCACCCGATGTCCACTGCCGGTCACGACCACCATGTCTTCAATGCGAATGCCACCCTTACCGGAAAGGTAAATCCCCGGTTCAATCGTGACGACCATCCCCGGTTCGAGCCGTTCCGTCTGCGCCTTGGCGATACGCGGCGGCTCGTGAATTTCCAATCCTACTCCGTGGCCTGTGGAATGGGTAAAATAACTGTCCAGCCCGGCCTTGTGTAGGACCTGACGGGCGGCTTGGTCCACTTCCCCCGCCGTTTTGCCCGGAGCGACGGCCGCAATGCCAGCCAACTGCGCTTCCAGGACGGCTTCGTACCACCGGCGCTCTTCCCGGGTGACGCGGCCCACGTGCACAGTGCGGGTCATGTCGGAACAATAGCCCCGCAGTATAACACCGGAATCCACCACCACGAACCCGCGCCGGGGAATGGTTTGGCTGGTAGCGCGACCGTGGGGCAGCGCGGAGCGTTTGCCCGCCGCTACGATGGTTTCGAACGACATTCCGTCGGCGCCCGCCTGTCGCGCCTCATACTCCAGTCTTCCGGCGACCTCCGACTCGCGGACTCCTGGCCGGATCGACGGCAGGGATTTCTGGTAGACATCTGCGCCCAGCTTGACCGCGTCGGAGATGGCGCGAAGCTCTTCGGCGTCTTTGATCATGCGCTGGCGCATTACCAGACCCGATGTCGCTTTCCACTTCGTCGGACGGGGGACCAGCTTACGCATCTGCCCGGCTGTGGCGAACGTGGTGTAGTCAGCCTCGAAGCCGACTACAGCGGGGTTGTGCTTGACGATGATCCTGGCGGCATCCTGCAAGAGCGGTTTTTTGGCGATGACGAGCCGTGCGCCCCGGACCTCCTCGCGGGCCTGCTCCGTATAGCGGCCATCGGTGAAAAATACGCGACGGCCCGCGAGCAACAGCAGAAGCCCGTTACTGCCGGTGTAGCCGCAGAGGTACCGCAGGTTCGCCGGATGCGTGACGATGAAGCCGTCCAGGGCCGCGTCAACCAACGTCCGCTCGAACTTCTTCAGGCGTGAAAGATGGTCCATTCGCTCCTCAAGTTGCCAGCCGCGCTAGAACTGGGTTATCTGCAAGGATGCTGTCTGCTTGCTGGCGCGGAAGATGTGATGGCTGTTCTTCCGGTGGGCCGCTGCGTCTGCACGAACGGTATAGGTTCCCGGCCCCGGGCTGGAACCGAAAGGAATAACCGGGCTTGTCGCTTGCGCGGCCAGGCTAAAGTGCTGATAACCGAGAGCGGTCGATCTGCCAATCTGATTGACCGCCACAACAATGACTGTGACTTGAAGGGCGTGGCCCGTCTGGTTGGAGAGCACGGCCGATCCCGAGATGGCGTTGCCTCGCACCTCAGGAGGCTCCTTCCAATCGAAGGCTAGTCCTTCAATCACGACGATTGTCATCTCGCGCATCACCTGTTGGTGAGGTACGCTGGAATCGGTAACTGCGAGGTGGAATCGATACTCACCAGGGGCGGTGGGCACTCCAGAGATCGTTCCTGCGTGATGATGCAGCCTGAGTCCGGGCGGAAGTTCGCCATCAGCCAGGCTCCAGGTATAGGGTGGGATGCCACCTTGCGCTGCCAGCGGCAGGTGGAAATGCTCTCCTGAAACCACCGTCCGTGGCGACTGGGCGACAAGGGTAAGTGAATCTGCATCCCCTTGCAGGGCCTCTGCCGGCACACTAACCGCAGTCGCCAACAGCAAGATGAGAACGCCATGACTCAGGGATGGAAAGCGCACGGTTCCCACATTATAGGTGCCCGGTCGAGCTTGCCGTCCGCCGCGCCTATTCCACCACCAGCAAGAACTGGAACGTCTGGTCACCAACCGGCACGGTCAGCCGCACCATTCCGGCTTTGTTTCCATTCGTCGCCTGAGGGACTCCATGTCGCAGCTTGGGCATGGGAAAGTAAAGCACTCCGCCCGAGTCGGACTCGGGAGTAATGGTGTTGGCCAGAAATGCGCTCTGCTCAACGTAGTCAGGCGAGTTCTGACGCTGGAGCTGGTTCAAGACATCGGGGTTGGCAGCTTCACGGTTGCGAAGCCGGCAGACGATATCGCAGTCCGCTGCCGGAACCGGGTCCCTCGACTGCAACGCTCCCGGAGTGTCGGTGTACAGGACAGCTCGATTGCCGGGCAACACGGGGGTTGCGGATCCATTCGTTTTGGCAGCCATTGCCCTCATCATCTCGAGCAACTGGGGACTTAGCATGTCGCTGGCCGCTCCAGTATCGGTTGACTCGCCCACGACTGGATTGACTGCGAGCCGCGCCCAGTTATAGGGACGACGCATCTTCCGGGCCAGCCCCACGCTGGAGACCGGGGCCAGAGTCTGGCCGGCGAGCGCATCCTCCGCTCTGATTTCTTCGGGCTTCATCGTCACCGATTGCCGGCTGGTATTGTAGACGCGCATCTTCACGGCAACGAACTTGCGATTGATGGCCGAATGGGCGGCGGCGACGACGGTGTACTCCGCCCCCGCAACATAGTGATAGACGATGCCGTTCACATAAAAAGACCCGTTATCGGAGCCTGAGGTCTGTGGCATTGAAGACAGGCTTTCGGCTGCGAGTGAGCAGCCTAGCAAGGTCAGGCAGAGGAAACAGCGCATAAAGCCTCCAGCCTCCGTAATCCGGAGCCTGTGAGGTAAATCGTCATATCGCAGCCCAACTTGAACGGCCTGGCGCAAGCTATAGGCGCACCAGCTTACAGGCTGTGAAGTCGCGAGCCGCTTGGGTTGGACAACGCTTCTATTGCAGTAAGCCGAACTCAGCCACGCCCGTCTGGGTTCCGACAAAAACTTTGCCGTTTACAACGACTGGTGTAATGAACTTGTTCCCGGGACCAAATTGGTCGCGGGAGCCCGCTTGATTGCTGTTGTAAAGCTCATTGGCCAAATTGGTGGCGTCATATGCGTGCAGCACAGCAGGGTTGCTGTTCTCTACCGCCCAGACGATGCCGTTAGAGGTCCCGTTAGCGGAGACCGTAGACAGCGCCCCCGGGAACTGGAATGAAGTGGAAGTCTGAGAACTCGGCGACGAGGCCAGCATCGCATTACTGATAGGGAACGCCTTCAGCGCGTGGCCCACCGATCCGTAGTACACAGTCTGGTTGAAGTAGGCGGGGTTGGCCCATACGCCGCCCGGCAAAACTCCAACCAGTTCCTGATAAATGGCGTTGTTATTGTTGGGGTTGAATTTTCCCATGTTATCGCGGTCGACGACGTAGATATTGGCGTCCTTACCCGCTCCGACCGCCAAATGATGCACCTCGCCATTGTTATCCATCAGGTCGGGCAGCAGAATTGCGCCTCCGGAGCCCAGGTCCTCGTCACTGTTGGATTCCTGAACGGTGTTGTACATATTGAAGTAGTCGGCGACGGCGAGTTTGGGCGAGGTGGAAAGCTTAAGGAACGCATTTCCGTAGTCTCCGTTTATCGGGAACCCGTTCGCGTCGAGGGTGGTATCGAAGGTACCGTTGCCATCCAGGAAATAGATATTGCCTTGGGAGTCGCCGGCCAAGCCCGTGCCCGCCATCCAGATGGCGCCTTCATTGCCGTTGGGTGTGACATCGATGACCGAGGTCTGGGCCAGGGTCAGAGCGTTGTAGCCCATAATCCATCCCGTGTAAGGGCGAAAGTCGCAATGGGAAGTGAATGCCATATAGATGATCCCGCCTGATTCCAGCAGGCCCGCGCGCTCGGCGAATTGACCGGGGGCGAAAATGACCTGACCGTTCTGGCTGCCGTCGCCGGTTCCGGGATAGGTCGCCTGAATTTCAACCGGCCCGCCAAACAGTTCAGCCCCGGTCTTCAGATCGAGGGCATGAAGCCGCTGATGGTATTTGCCGGAAGAGTCCTTGGACATCGCGACCAGGTACATGGCACCGTTTGGACCTCGCTGGCGGTCGATTACAGGGGTGTCCGTGATACCGATTTCAGGCGAGATCTGACTGCATCCATGGTTGTCGCTCGTGGTCTCGCCGGACGCCAGGGTAGTTACCTTCCAGGACTGCCCGCCGGAGTCTGCATCGAAGGCGTACGCGCTGCCGTGTTCGGTCACCACAAACAAGGTGTTTTGGGTATGAAACTGGCCCGGCAGTCGGTAGGCGTACAGCGGCTGGGCATCGACCTTCCCATCCACCGAAAAGAAACCCACTTTCCCGAAGCTGCTGGAATTGACATTGGAGGGTGTCAGCACCGATTCCAGGGTGTTCTGTCCCTGACGGCTGGAGGTGTAATGATAGGTCAGAACATCACCAGCGTAACCAATAAACGCTTCCTGCCTTACGGGATGGTCTTGCCCCTCCGGATTCGCCGTCGCTGAAGCGTCGCGAGCCGGCGGAGATGAGGGATGGGGAGAAGCAGCCTCCGCTCCCATACAGGCGATTGCCCAGCCAAAGACGAATAACAATAACAGGGAAAGAGTCGAACCCATCCGGTTGCGCATGTTTCACCCCTCGTGACGATAATCCCAATTCTGACGGGCGTAGATGCAATTACGCCGCCTTAAGTTGTGCGACCTTTTCCATATTTGGCGGTTACCTTGGGCCTGCACCTGCGCCGTGAACAGCCGATCATTTAGGATTAGCCAGAAGGGAGGCTTTGTGGTCTGTAGCGCTTGCGGACACGAAAACCAGGTTGGCAACCGCTTCTGTGGGATGTGCGGTACGCCGCTGCCGCATCGTCCGTTGACCGCGCCGGGCGCGCAGGGAACTCACAGCTTTACCCGTGTGCCATTGGCAGGGGGTGCTCGCGACGAGAGGCAGCCCGCTACGACTACTACCGCTGAGTCCCGCGGAAATGTGCCGAAAAAGCCTGGTCCGCTGATCGAAATGGCCAGCACCGAGACACGCGAAGAGTCTTTGCAGCATGAGAGGTTCGGATCGGACATGGTCCCGGAAGTTTCCTTGGATGAGTATGTCAAGAGCTTCTGCTACGTGCCGCCAGCCGATCCTGACGAAGTCACCATGCGGGGAGATGTACGGATCTCGCGGCCCGAGCCTTCGGCGGCGGACGACCAGCCGTCTTCGGGATCTCCGACGCCGGTGGCGGACGGTGGTGGCACTCCCCCAACGCTGCTTCCCGAGGATGTTCGTGAGCGGCTGGGGCTGGAAGACGCGGGGGACGCGGATGAGCGCGACGATCGTCCGCGCTTTCTCGATTTCAACCAACCTTCTGCTCAGGTCGAAGAACCCGAGGCGCCGGAGGCGACTAACGAGACCCCTTCTTTTCTCAAGCTGAGCGACATACGCCGAGTCACTGAAAAACCTCCGGCAGCCGAAACTGTGTCAAACCTGCGGACCGTACTGCAGCAGCGGACGCCGATGGAAGATCGGAAGTCCTCCTGGCTTGGCAGGGGCCTGACTTGGCTTGCTGTTGCGGCGCTCATTGCCTTCGTTGCGCTGGGAGTGCTGGAGTGGCGGTCGCAGGTCAACCACACCAATCAAGGGCCAGTCGAAGTTACCAGGGCGCGGTTCCGGGACATTATGGGGCGCTATAACCCGCTTCCCCAGGCCTCCAACCCTGCCAAGCCTCCTGTTTCGGCCGAGGAACCGCCCAAGACATCCCCATCGCAAGCTCAGAACACACCTTCAAGTCCGAACGCAACCAGTTCCACGACTGTGAATAATTCCCCGGTGCCTCCCGAGTCTGGAGTCGCGGTCCATGGTACGAACCCGCCGCAGGACACAACCGCAGCGGCTGGAACCACGAAATCGGGAGAGCAAAAAGCTGCTTCTCCCGGGCCAGGCTCGCCGCTGACCGCATTGCAGGCCTCAACCTCGCAGAAACCTGTTCAGCCGAAGACTCCGCCGCCAACGAACACCGCGAAGCCTACCTCTGGCGCGGAAATTCCCAGGCCGCCTCCGGCCATCGCGGAACAGGCGAAGCCAAAACCGCAAAGTGACCAAGGGGGAGAACCGATGACGGCGGTCAATAAGGCCGCCCCCGGCAGCGACGAGTTGGCTAAGGCGAACAACGCCAGCGATGCCGCCGCCGCGGCTGCCTGGCTATGGAAGGCAACGGCCAAGGGCAATCCCGACGCGCCAGTGCGTTTGGCGGATATGTACGTGAAGGGCGATGGGGTGCCGCGCAGTTGCGAGCAGGCATTGGTGCTGCTGAAGACCGCGGCAACCAAAGACAGTGTCCGGGCACGCAACCGTTTGGCGTCCATGTACAGCAGCGGCACTTGCGTGCAGCCCAACCGGGTGCAAGCGTATCGCTGGCTGAGTTCCGTGCTGGCCGCCGATCCCAATAATCAGCCCGCGCAACGGAACCGCGAGTTGATCTGGCAGCAGATGACGCCGGAGGAGCGGACCGCCGTGCAGCAGTAACCGGTGAGGTTTCTGAAGGGGCGATGGAACCTGAATTTTTCAGAACACAAGCCGCTTTTCGAAGCTGGCTCGCCAGTCACCACACCGAGGTCCGCGAGCTCTGGGTCGGGTTCCACCGGAAGCAATCAGGAAAAAGCGGAATTACCTATCCCGAAGCTCTGGACGAAGCTCTATGCTTCGGCTGGATTGACGGGCTGCGCATGGCAGTGGACGACTCCAGCTACCGGATTCGCTTCACGCCGCGGAAGCCCGGTAGCATCTGGAGCGCGGTAAATATCAAGCGGGTGGAAGAGTTGATCAAGCTTGGCCGGATGCGAAGAGCTGGGCTTACGGTCTTCCGGGCGCGGGACGTAAGAAGAGCCCAACTGTATTCCTACGAGAGAAACAATGCCAGGCTTGAGGCCGCGCACCAGAAGATGTTCAGCGCAAATCTGAAAGCCTGGGAGTTCTTCCGCGCTCAAGCTCCCTGGTACCAGCGCACCGCGACCTGGTGGGTCGTCAGCGCCAAGCGGGAGGAGACGCGGCTCAAGCGGCTGCAACGGTTGATCGCGGACTCGGAACAGGGACGGAAGATCCCACCGCTCGATTACCCGAAGAACCAACGGAAAGATGACGGTCGGAACTGAGCGGCTGCGTTCGTGGCTTCGCGAAGCTCTATAATGCTTTAGCGCTGGGATGTGGCATCTCGCCCGCTGTTTTGAAACCATCCGTTGTTCCCGCGCATCAACGCCAACTGGAGGAAAGATCAGAATGGCACATGAAGTTCCCGCATTGCCCTACGACTACTCTGCACTTGAACCCTACATCGACACGCAAACCATGCACCTGCATCATGACAAGCATCATCAGGCCTACGTGACCAACCTGAATGCTGCGCTGGAGAAGGCCCCCGAGCTGCAGAAGCTCAGCGCGGAAGAGTTGCTGAAGGGACTGGAGAATGTGCCCGAGGCGATTCGCACGGCGGTGCGCAACAATGGCGGCGGCCACGTCAACCACACCATGTTCTGGAAGATCATGGGCCCGAACGCAGGCGGCGAACCGAGCGGCGCCATCGCCGATGCTATCAAGAGCACCTTCGGCGATTTCAATGCCTTCAAAGAGAAGTTCAATGACGCCGGCCTGAAGCAGTTTGGCAGCGGCTGGGCCTGGCTGGTGCGCGACCAGGGCGGCAAACTGCAAATCGTAAGCTCGGCCAATCAGGACAATCCCATGAGCCAGGGCTTCTATCCCATCATGGGTAATGACGTGTGGGAGCACGCCTACTACCTGAAGTACCAGAACCGCCGCGGCGACTATCTGAAAGCCTGGTGGAACGTGGTGAATTGGGCCGAGGTGAACACGCGCTTCCAGCACAGCCAGAAGTAAGGCCGCCTTCGCAAATCCGCATTGGTGACAAGGTATCGCCAAAATGGTTTGTATCAGGGCACGGCTTCAGAGGCTGCTGAAAAACTCTGCTTTGAGACGGCTTTGAAGGGGCGCAGCTTTAGCTGAGCCGTGCAGTCCCTTATTTTTGTCATGCCGAGCGGACTTTAGTCCGCGAGAAATCAGCTTTTTCGACTTTTTCAGCGGCCCCTAAAGTCGTACCCTGATACGGCGCGGAACGATTCATGATGAGTTCTAGAAACTAGAGAAGGGGCGCGGCAATCGCACGCTTTGGCCCGTCCGACTGACAACCGCAGGGAGAACAATGTGAAAAGAGTGATGATCGCAATCGTTGTCGGGGCGCTGTGCATCATGGCGGCCCACAGCGGCTTGGCCGCCCCAGCTAAAAACGCCAGCAAGCAACAGATCGCGCACGGCGAGTACCTGGTGAAAGCCATCGGGCAGTGCGGTGACTGCCATACCCCGATGGACGAAAAGGGCGAGTTCGTCCCGGGCAAGTGGCTGCACGGCACCAAGCTGACGTTCGCGTCCACGGTGCCCGTGCCCAACTGGGCGGATGCATCTCCCAACATCGCCGGTCTCACCGGCTGGGACCACCAGAAGGCAGTCCACTTCTTCATGACCGGTCTTGCGCCCAACGGCCAGC
This sequence comes from uncultured Acidobacteriaceae bacterium, assembly GCA_963791975.1. Lineage (GTDB taxonomy): Bacteria > Acidobacteriota > Terriglobia > Terriglobales > Acidobacteriaceae > Bog-257. The sequence continues at coordinate 39,906 of CAWBUJ010000005.1, forward strand.
CGGCGCGTCCCCCGATGCCGCAATATCACATGAACCGGGCCGACGCCGAGGCGGTAGTGGCCTACCTGGAGTCTCTGAAGCCGTAGGGTAAGCTATTGGTTCTACATAGTCGCTTGGGGGATGGGTGCCCGTCGAACCCACAATCACATGCGATACATCGGCTGATAAGGCAGGCTCTTGCCGTTTACGATGGCGGCGGGATTATGCGTGACCAGCGCGTCCGCAATCTCCTCGCCGGCCAGTCCTGCGACCACTCTACGCGCTTGCGAAAGCACCGGACTGCGGCGCTCGGGGTCATGCGCATCGCTGGCAACGATGTGCACCGCTTCGCGTTTCAGCAGCCACTCGACCATTTTCTTCGAGCGGCTTCCCCAGAAGCCCGTAACCGCGTTGGCGGTGACCTGCACCAGGCAGCCTTGATCGACCAAGTCAAGTACCGCCTCGGGCTTGCGCAGCAGAATCTGATTGCGTTCAGGATGGGTGATGATGGGGACCATTCCACTGCTGGACAGCGAGAACAGGTCTTGCTTCACGCTGGGCGGAATGCCGTAGTCGCTGAACTCCACCAGCAGATATCGCGAGTCGCCAATTGTGTATCGTCCGGGATGGGCAAGCGCATCGCGGATGTTGTCGTAGGAAAAATGGAAGTCGCAGCCCAGGCTGAAGGTCAACTTGCCATCCGCCACATCGCGGAGTTGGCCGAGCATTTCGGTGTAGCGGTCGCGGTCGTAGACGAATTCGTCGTTGGCGTGCGGCGTGGCGACGATATGCGTGGTTCCGTCTTGCGCGGCCACGCGGCACATTTCGGCGGTCATCTCCCACGACTTCGAGCCGTCATCGATACCGGGAAGTATGTGGCAGTGAATATCGACCATGGGCGAAAGCCATGCTTAAACCGCGGATTAACACGGATCAGACAGATAAGAAATCTTTTGGCTTGGAAGAGAATCCGCGTTCATCCGTGCAAATCCGTGGCTAAGGTTTTATTTGTACCGCTCCTGCATGAACTCGGTGATCGCCTCGTAGGCCGCACTCAACACCGGTTCCTGCGGCAGAAACACGATCCTGATATGGCGTGTGCCGGGCTTCTCGCCGAAACCCGACCCATGCACCACCAGCACGTGCTTTTGCTTGAGCAGGTCGCCGACGAAGGTAAGATCGTCCTCCGGGATGTCCAGGCTGGGATGGGCGTAAAACGCGCCCTTGGGCGCCACCAGAGTTACCCGCGGCGTTCGTTTTGCCCACTCGATGGTCATGTCAGCGCGACGCTGCAGTTTGTCGCGAACCTCGGGGAGGTGGTCCTGCGGACCTTCCAGCGCTGCACGGATGGCGTGCTGGAACGGGTGCGGCGCCGACAACCGCGCGCGCAGCAGCCGGTGCACGGCTTCCATGTAGGGATGCAAAATCTCCCGCGGACCGGTGGCGATGGCCCATCCAATACGCCATCCGGGCACCAGATAGGCTTTCGAGAGTCCGTTGAAGGTCACGATAGGAACGTCGGTCGCCAGCGTCGCGATGGAGACGTGCTTTTCGTGCGGATCGAAGATCAGCTTTGCGTAAATTTCGTCGGCGAAGATGACCAGGCCGTGCTGCCGAGCCAGTTCCAGAACTCTTTCCAACGTCTGCCTGGAATACACCGCGCCGGTCGGGTTGTTGGGATTGATCAGGAGAATGGCCCGGGTGCGCGAGTTGATCTTGCGCTCCATGTCGGCCACGTCGGGCTGCCAGCCATTGGCCTCGTCCAGGTCGTAGTCGTTCACCGGGCAGTCCAGCTTACCCATGATGGCGCCGTAAAGCGGATATTCCGGCCTCGGGGTCAGCACGTTGTCACCGGGATTCAGAAGGGCAGTGATGCAACTGTCAATGACCTCGCCGCTGCCATAGCCGATGAAGATGCTTTGGATATCGCGAAATCCATGGCGCTCGGCTTCGTTATGGATGGCGTCAATGGCGGGCTTAATGCCGAGTGAATCGGCATAACCATTATGACCGTCGCGCATGGCCTTAAGCACAGCTTCGATCATGTGCGGCGGCGTGGGAAAGTCGTACTTGCAGGGATCGCCAATGTTCAAATACAGGATCTTGTGGCCCTGGCGCGCGACCTCGTCGGCAACGACGGCGAGATCACGGATCGCATAGCGCACGTTGGCCATACGCGTCGCGGGCAGAATCTCAGTGATTTGGTTGATATCCATGGTTTGATCCTAAGGGGCGGAAACGAACCTACCATTATGACGCACCGGGCGCCGTGGTGACAGCCGATTCCTTCTTCTTCACGCTCCCTGTGGCGTCACAGCGCCATGTGCTGACTGACCTTGTAACTGTCCTCGCCGGCGGTGCTACACTTGCGCTGTTTGCTATGTCCCTTCCTCAGGTTGTGGAACATCTCCGGAAGATAGCCGGACGCGACGCCGTCCTTGACCGTCCGGAAGACCTCATGCTGTATGAGTACGACGCGGGGATCCGCAAGAGTACACCGGGCGCAGTGGTTTTTCCCCAGAACGCGGAGCAGGTTTCGCAGATCATGCGCCTGGCATCTTCAGCGCATATACCCGTGGTGGCGCGCGGTGCGGGCACGGGACTGAGCGGGGGAGCGATCTCGCAGGAGGGTGGTATCGTCGTCGCCTTCGCGCGCATGAACCGCGTTCTCGAGGTTGACGTTGAGAACCAACGCGCGGTGGTACAGCCAGGCGTGGTAAACCTGCAGCTCTCGGAGCACGTCTCGCACCTGGGGCTCTATTTCGCTCCTGATCCTTCCAGCCAGAAAGCGTGCACCATTGGCGGCAACGTCGCCGAAAACTCCGGTGGCCCTCATACCTTGATGTATGGCGTAACGGTGAACCACGTTACCGGGGTGGAGGTGGTGCTGCCCAGCGGCGAGATCGTTCAGTTTGGCAGCAAGGCGGCAGATTCCTACGGCTACGATATGACGGGGTTCTTTGTCGGCTCGGAGGGGACCATCGGCATCGCCACGGCGATTACGGTGAAGCTCCTGCGTAAGCCGGAAAAGGTTGCGACCTTGCTGGGCATCTTTGAATCCGTGGACGATGCTGCCCAAACCGTTTCCGCGATTACGGCCGCGGGCATTACTCCGGCTGCGCTGGAGATGCTGGACGGATGGACGCTGCGTACCATCGAGGCGTATTGCCATGCCGGCTACCCGCTCGATGCCGGCGCCGTGCTGCTGATCGAACTTGATGGATTGCGCGAGGCGGTGGAAGAGCAGGCGGAAGCGGTACGAGACGTGTGCCTTCAGCAGAAGGCCCGCGAGGTGCGTCGTGCCAAGACGGAAGAGGAGCGCGCTTTGTTGTGGAAGGGCCGCAAGACGGCCTTCGGCGCGCTCGGCCGCGTCAGTCCTTCGTATTACACGCAGGACGGAGTTGTGCCGCGCAGCAAGATCCCGGCTACCTTGCAGCACATCGGAAACGTATCCAGGAAGTACGACCTGATCATCGGCAACATCTTCCACGCCGGAGACGGCAATCTTCATCCGCTGATCCTGTTCGACATGCGTTATCCCGACCAGCTGGAGCGCGCCTTGGCGGCCAGCAGGGACATATTGGAATACTGCATTGCCATTGGCGGCTCGATCACGGGAGAGCACGGTGTTGGCATGGAGAAGCGCGACCTGATGCCGGTGCTTTTTACTGAGCAGGACCTCGATGTCATGATCAGCCTGCGCAATGCCTTCAACGGCGACGATGTGCTGAATCCGCAAAAGCTGTTTCCTACACCCCGCATGTGCCGGGAAATTGCGGGCGCGGCGCGCAACCCCGTGCTGGTGCAGGAGGGAATGTGAGCTCTACCACCATTGCCAGCCACTGGGCAGCGGAGTTCCGCGCGATCTGCGGGAGCGAGCACGTTGTGGAGGATGTGGATGAACTGTGCGGCCGCAATATTCTAGGGGTCGCTCCCGGGATTGCGGTCATGCCCGCATCGGCCGACCAAATTGTCGATATTCTGCTTCTTGCCAACGAGCACGGGCTGAGCGTGGTTCCGGTGGGAGGTTTTACGCAGCAACATACCGGCAACCTGCCGCCGCAAGTCGATGTGCTGCTCTACACCACGCGCCTCACCGACGTCCAACATTATGACCCCGGCGATCTGACAATTGGCGTGGGCGCAGGATGGACGGTGGCGCAGTTGGCGGCCAAGGTCAAAACTGACAGTCTGTTTTTCGCTGGCGACGCGGCTCTGCCCCAACGTGCCACGGTTGGCGGAATGCTGGCGACGGGTCTGTATGGTCCGCACCGGCATGGTTATGGCGGTCCGCGCGATTATTGCATCGGCGTGAGGTTTGTAACCGGAGATGCTCGTAAGGCCAAAGGCGGCGGGCGCGTTGTGAAGAACGTTGCCGGCTACGACATGATGAAACTGCTCATCGGCAGCCAGGGAACGCTGGGCGTCATCACCAGCGCCAGTTTCAAACTGTTCCCGGCTGCACGGCAGACGCGGACGTTTGTCTGTGAGTTCGTCAAGGTTGAAGAGGCGTTTACATTCCGAGACTGGGTATTGCACTCGCCGCTGGATCCGATTTGTTTGGATCTGGTTTCGCCCGATGCCGCTGCATTTCCGAAGGCAGAGGGGTCGTGGTCTATTCTGATTCGCGCTGCGGGCAGCGACAACGTGCTTGCCCGGTACCGCGCGGAGTTGGGGGCTGCGGTTTCGCGTGAGGTTGAGGGCGAGAGCGAAGAAAATCTGTGGCGGGCGGTGACCGATTTTCCTAACTCTGTCCTGGAACGGCATCCGTGTTCATTGTTGATTTCGTTGACCATGCCGCTGGCTGACGTCCAGCCGGTTCTCCACGCACTTGCGTCGGTCGCTCATTCGAACAGCTTCACTCTTGCGGCAGTGGGCCGGGTGGGAGTTGGGCACCTGCTGAGTGCGATGTGGCCCGTATCTGGAACTGAAGCTACGATGGTGGATTTCGTCAACGCTGCTTCGGCCTTGCGCAATCATTTGCCGCGCGGTGCAGGCTTGGCGGTTCTGCATTGCCCGCCGGAGGCGCGTCATCATGTCACGGCGTGGGGTCCGACTCCCACGGACTTGGAAAGCATGCGCAAGGTAAAGATGACGCTCGATCCACGAGACGTTCTGAATCGCGGGAGGTTTCTCTTTTGACGCCAGCTACCGCAGTTGCGGACAAGCCAGTCTCGAACTTCCTCCCGGGCGAGAAGCCGACCTGGGACCTGTACTCCAAATGCGTTCACTGCGGGCTCTGCCTGGACCAGTGTCCAACCTATCGCGCGCTGGGCACGGAGATGGATTCGCCGCGCGGCCGCATTTACCAGATGGTGCAAGTGGATGAAGGCAGGCTGGCGCTGGGTGATTCGTTTGCAACCCACATCGATCGCTGCCTGGGCTGCCTGAATTGCCAGACGGCTTGTCCCTCGGGCGTGCCGTACGGCAGCCTGCTGGAGCGGGCACGCTCGCAGATCGTGGAGAACTACCGGCGCCCATGGCTGCAGCGGACTGTCCGTGCGCATTTTTACGATCACGTGCTACCGTCCTTTGGCCGTTTGGCTACGCACGCCCGGTTCGTCCGCTTCTACCAGCGTTCCGGGTTGCAAAGTCTGGCGCGGGCAAGCGGAATGTTGAAACTGCTGGGCGTCGCTGAACTGGATGCGCTCTCTCCTCGCATCGAGAAGGACTTTTCCTTTCGGGATCTCGGTGCGGTCTTCCCGGCAGAAGGAGTTCGCCGAGGGCGGGTAGCGCTCCTGATCGGTTGCATCGGCAGCGTGGCGTTTGCAGAACTGAACCGCGCCACCATCCGCGTGCTGACGAAGAACGGAATCGAGGTCCATATCCCACGCAGTCAGAGTTGCTGTGGAGCGTTGCACCTGCATGCCGGGTTCCTGGAAATGGCGCGTACGCAGGCACGCAGCAACATCGACGCTATGCTCAGCCCGGAGTTTGACGCCATCGTGAGCAACGCTGCCGGATGCGGCTCAGTCATGAAAGAGTATGCCGGTCTGCTGGAGCATGACGTTGAGTATGCCGGGCGTGCGAGGGATTTCGTAGCCAAGGTCCGCGATATCACCGAGTACCTGGCGGAAGTGGGGCTGCGCGAGCCGAAGCGCAAGTTGGGGCGGCGTGTGACCTATTCCGATCCCTGCCACCTGGCGCACGCGCAAGGGATTCGCAAAGCCCCGCGTGAACTGTTGCGTGCGATAGGGGCCGAACTGGTCGAGATGCCGCGCCCCGATTCCTGCTGCGGCAGCGCCGGGGTTTACAACGTAGTGCAGAACGAACTTTCGATGAAAGTTCTAGATGAAAAGATGACGTACGTCGCCGGCGTTAGACCCGAGGTCCTTGCCACTGCAAACGTGGGATGCATGCTGCAGTTCGCCGCTGGAATGAAGCGCGCGGGCTTGAATGCGCGGGTAGCGCATGTGGTCGAGTTGCTTGACGAGGCCTATTCCTAAAAAGGGCGACGCAGGTTCTCGTCGCCCTTTCCGGTTCTCTCCCAGTGCATCGCCCGCCAGCTGTTGGCGGAAAGCCGTCGCTACCGTCCCTAATCGGCAATCTGACGCGGAACCTTATTTGTCGGCGATCGCCGCCCGCAGCAGGGGCAATAATTCTTCTGCGCTCTCCACCGGCGGCTGACAAGCAAAGTCCGTACACAGCATCGCAATCGACCTCTTTTCCTTGAGCGCTGGAAGGTTGGGTACGGTCTCTGCCAGCACCGGAGGCAAGTTCTGCGCTACCGCCTCGCTGTCGGTTAAATGTACGACCGCTTTGTTCACCGCAAACGGGGAAATGGCTGCCCGCAGCATTGCCCGGGCTGGTTCGTCTCCGCCGATCACAACCACTTGGGTGTGCGGCTTCGACATCCAGGTCGCGGCGATGCCGTAGGTTCCAGCGTAAATGCCAAATGTCTCGGCGGCGCCGGCGAAGACCTCGAGCGTGTCTTCGGCCTTGTCACGATACTTCGCATCGTTGGTGTAGGCGTGCAGACGCAACAATGCGATGGCAGCGCTGGGATTACCCGCCGGAGTAGGCGCGTCCTGAAATGGCTTGCGTCGCGCCGACAGCGCACCCAATTGCAGCTTCTCTTCCAGCGAGGCCTCGGTGTCGAAGAAACCGCCCGAAGTCGCATCGCCGAAGCGGCTCACCATCTCGTCGGCAATCTGGCGCGCGAACTTGAAGTAGCTCATGTCGCCGGTGGCTTCAAAGGCGTCCAGGCAAGCCAGCGCGGTGAAGGCGTAATCATCCAGCATGCCACGAACAAACCGCTTTTCGGCGTGGGCGTCGGCATAGGCGATGACGTGAGACATCCCGCGTTCTGCATCCCATGCTTCCGCAAGAATGCGGTCCAGCGAGCGCAGCGCGAACTTGCGCGCGTCTTCCAGTCCCAGCACCTGAGCGGCTTGCAGATACGCCGAAACGCACATCGCATTCCAGTTGACGTAAACAGTTTTGTCCACGAATGGCGTTGGCCGCTGCAAGCGGGCGGCATACAGTTTGGTTTTCGCCGTCGCCAGCAGGTCGAGCGCTCTGGAAACCTCGATGCCCATGCGAGAGGCGACCTCTTCCGGCAAGGCGCCCACCCACAACACATTCTTAGCGGGATTGTGGTGCATCTCGCCCACTTCGTTGATGTCGTAATGCAGCGCTGCCGCGTGGAATTCGGCCTCGTCGAGGACGGCTTTCGCTTCTGCGACAGTCCAGGTGAAGTAATCGCCGTCGTCGTCGAGATTAATGTCGGCATCCTGCGAGGCATAGAATCCGCCTCGCTCGCGGTCACTCAACCACTCGTCCATCCAGCGGACGATGTCGCGCGCGACGTGGGCGTAGAACTCGAATCCGAACACCTGATACCCATGGACGTAATTCTTCAGCAGCTCGGAATTGTCGTAGGACATCTTTTCGAAATGGGGCACAATCCAGCGCTCGTCCACCGAATAGCGATGGAAGCCACCGGCGAGCTGGTCGTACACGCCCCCCTGCGCCATCCTCGTCAGCGTGGTCGTGATGACGGTGGCGACGCGCTCCTCGCGCGTACGCACGTACCAGTCCATGAGCAGGTCGAGTGCGGCCGGATGAGGAAATTTGGGAGCGCTGCCGAAGCCGCCATTCTTCTCGTCGAAAATGGGCAGCGCCGACTGCACCATGATGCCCACAATGCGCGGCGAAAAATCTCCCTGTCGTCCGGCGAAACCCTCGGCATTCGCCAACACATTCATGGCCTCGTCGGCCGATTTGAGCACCTCGTCCTGACGATCGCGATAGGCGTCGGCAATTGCGAGCAGGATCTTCTTGAAACTGGGTCGCCCCCAGCGATCGTCAGGCGGGAAGTAGGTGCCGCCGTAAAAAGGACGGCCATCAGGCGTCAAGAAAACGGTCAGCGGCCAGCCGCCCGTGCCGGCAATTGCCGAAACCGCAAGCTGGTAGCGGCTGTCCACGTCGGGACGCTCGTCGCGGTCAACCTTTACCGCAATGAATCGCTGGTTGATGAGGTCCGAGGTCTCGGCGCTCTCGTAGGATTCGCGGTCCATCACATGGCACCAGTGGCACCAGACCGCGCCAATGTCGAGCAGGATTGGTTTGTTCTCGCGCTGTGCTGTGGCGAAGGCTTCTTCGCCCCACTCGTGCCATTGGATGGGCTGGTGCATCGCCGAGCGCAAGTAGGCGGAGGAGGCGCGGCCTAAGGCATTAGTCGATTCGGACATCGTGGTTCAGTCTAGCAGGGAAGAATAGGCCCCGTTTACCACCGCGGGGGCAAGGCCCTCCTGAGGGCAGTCCGCTCGGCGTTCGATTTTATTGATCTGCGATCGAAGGCGTCATTTCGACCCGTAATAATGCTGCGCAGGGTTACTGGAGCCCGTACAATAATCAGCTTGTCTTACAAGCCTTGTTTTTTGGATGGCTGGACGCGATGACAAAGAGTCAAGAAGCACTGGCGAGAATTCTAAAAGGAGTGTCGACCTTTCAGACCGAAGTGTATCCTGCTCAACGCGCCATGTTCGAACGGCTAAGGCACGGCCAGCGACCCCTGGCGTTGTTCGTGACCTGCGCAGATTCACGGGTGGCGCCCAATCTCATCACCCAGACCGGCCCGGGCGAAATCTTCATCGAGCGCAATCCCGGAAACCTCATCCCGCATTACAGCGAATTTGTGGGCGGAGTTTCGGCGGGAGTCGAATACGCCATGATGGTCTTGAAGGTGCCGTTGGTCATTGTCTGCGGACATACCGATTGCGGGGTGATGAAAGCGCTGCTGCACACAGAGCAAGCGCACGCCATGCCCGGCTTGCAGCAGTGGATGCGGCATGCTTCGGAGGCCCGCCACCGCGTCCTGCGCGATCATGCAGGCGCAGATGAAGCAGAGAAAATGCGCCTCCTTGCCGAGTACAACGTGTTGCTGCAGATGGAAAACCTGAAGAGCCATCCCAGTGTGCATTCGCGGCTAACTAACCGGGAAGTAGAGATTCGGGGATGGGTGTACGACATCGGCGATGGCTCCATCTGGATGGCCGATCCGGAGAGCGGGATATTTGAGATCAGTGGCGGCCCACCGAGCGGCTAACTCGAGCCACGCTCACTTGGCTACAAAGATCGCCACGCTGTGCGCCTGCACGCGATAACTTTCCTGCGACAGCAGCGGAAACTCCTGGCCGTCTTCCGCCACGTCCTGCGGCGAGGGCAGGGCGGTATCGGCGAGGCGGAACCACTCGTGTTCGCCGATCGGCGGCAGCTCGAACTCAAGTTCTCCGGAATAGGCATTGGCGATGAAATGAAGGTCTTCACGCTGGCCCTTATCGTCGAGCTGGGTCAACTGCATGGCCACCGTGCGCGAAGCCTCGCTCCAGTCCGGCTGGTTGCGCTTAACGCCATGCCAGGTGATGTGGAAGCCCCCTTCTCCGTGGAGTTGGAAGGTCTCGCGCCGCAGCAACTTGCAGCGTTGTCGAAACGCAATCATCAGGCGGAAGAAGCGGAGCAAACCGGCATTGCTTTCGGCCAGGCGCCAGTCCAGCCAACTCACCTCGTTGTCCTGACAGTAGGCGTTGTTGTTTCCTTGTTGGGTGCGCCCGATTTCATCGCCGGCCAGAATCATCGGAACGCCATGTGAGGCCAGCAGGATGGCGGCGAAATTCTTGCATTGCCGCCGACGCAGTTCGTTGATGGCGGCATCGTCCGTCGGGCCTTCGACGCCGCAATTCCAACTGTAGTTGGCGTTGCTGCCGTCGGCGTTGTTTTCACCGTTGGCGAGATTGTGTTTCTCGTTATAAGAAACCAGGTCTGTGAGCGTGAAGCCGTCGTGGCAGGTCACGAAGTTGACGCTGTGGTAGGGCTCGCGAGCGCTGCTGAGGTAGAGATCAGGGCTCCCTAGCAAACGCGTCGCCAGTGACGATGTCATGCCCGCGTCGCCCTTGACGAACTTGCGTATATCGTCGCGGAAAACGCCATTCCATTCCGCCCATCGACCCCAAGATGGAAAAGTGCCAACCTGGTATAGCCCGCCTGCATCCCACGCCTCAGCGATCAGCTTGGTGTTGGCCAGCACGGGATCGTAAGCCAACCGTTCCAGCAGAGGCGGATTTTTCAGCACCTCGCCGTTCTCGCCGCGCCCAAGAATGGAGGCGAGATCAAAGCGAAAGCCGTCTACGTGCATCTCCATCACCCAGTAGTGCAGGCAATCGAGGATGAAATCGCGCACCACAGGGTTGTTGCAATTCACCGTATCGCCACAACCGCTGTAGTTTAGGTACCTGCCCGTCTCGGGATCGACCATGTAGTAGGTCGAATTATCGATACCGCGGAACGACCACGTCGGCCCATGTTCGTCGCCCTCGGCCGTGTGGTTGAATACCATATCAAGGATCACTTCCATGCCCGCTTGATGCATCGACTTCACCAGCCGTTTGAACTCGCGCACCTGCTCACCATCGGCGCGGTTCGACGAGTACGCGGTGTTGGGAGCGAAGAACCCGACGGTTTGATAGCCCCACAGATTCAGCAGTCGCTCGCCGGTGAGCGGGTTCACGCGGTCGGTATCCGATTCCTCGAATTCGCTCACCGGCAGCAGTTCGACCGCCGTTACCCCGAGTTGCTTGAGATAAGGGATCTTTTCGATCAGGCCGGCAAAGGTTCCGGGATGCGTCACCCCGGAAGAGGAATGTCGAGTAAAGCTGCGAACATGCGTCTCGTAAATCACACTGTCAACCAGAGGAACATTAAGCGGCTGGTCGTCTTCCCAGTCGAAATGGTTCTCGATCACCACTCCGTTCCGGCGAAAGTGACTCTCCGGGTGAGGCGCCCCCCATTCGGCCCCATGCGACAGTACGCGCGCGTACGGATCAAGTAGTGCCTGCGAGGGATTGAAGCGATACACCGCCGGATTGGGATTAGGCTGCATGTCGAAGCGATAGCCGTACTGGACCCCGGCGTCGAGGCCTTCGACAAACGCATGCCACACCTGCCCAGTGCGGTTGGAATGGGGGTCGAGGGGAAGCTCGATAAATGGATCTTCCGCGCCCGGCTGGAACAACACCAGAGTGCAGGAAGTAGCGTGTTTCGAGAAAATGGAGAAATTAACGCCCGTGCGGCGGACAGAGGCGCCGAGCGGTAGCGGATGTCCTCGGACAGCGCGACAGGCGGCACGCTTAGCGGCAGCAGACTTGTTCGTCTTAGGTGGAACAGAAGCTTTGGTCGGCATAAGGGCTCAAACACCCGTCACGGGGCCCACCGATGGATATCAGAAACATCCGCCTGCGACAACAGAGATTTGACAGCCGGATGCCCTGACGCTAACCGGGACCGAGCAACTCGCGAGCTATTCTCACATACAGGTCAACCGCCTCAAGCAACTGACGCTTCTCGATGTACTCACCGTCGGTGTGGGCTACATGAATAGAACCAGGTCCGATCAGAAGAGGTTGCCCCCAGGCTGTAAGCGCGGGAATGTCGGTGGTGAAAGCCGCAATCATGGTTTCGATACCTGGCACCGTGGCGAATTCCATGTAAGGAATCTCAAGCTTGAACTGGGCCTCGACTTTGCCCGCTACGGCCTGGGTGATCTGCCGGCGTAACTCTTGCGCAGGTCCAACCAGGCGGTAAAGCAGATGTGCGCGCGCATGGTCGGGAATGACATTGGGCGCGCGGCCACCTTCGATAAGCCCTACGTTCAGCGTACACGGCCCGGCTTTGGGATTGGTTGGCAGCGGCATTTTGCGGATACTGTCAAGCGCATCGAGTAGCTTCTCAATCGCCGACTCGCCAAGCTCAGGATAAGCCGAATGGGCCATCTTGCCCCGCGCGACGAGTTCGACGCGCAGTGTGCCTTTGGATGCGAGGGCCAGCTTGTTTTCCGTAGGCTCGCCGTTGATAAGGAACCTGGTTCCACGAGGCTGCTGGTTCGCCACCTGCGCCCCCTGACTGTCGCGCTCTTCGCCCACCAGGAAGAGCAGCCCAACATGTAGGCCTTGCAACTTCAACTTTTCGGCGGCGGCGATCTGCGCCACCATGATGCCCTTGGCGTCGCACGAGCCGCGACCGTAGATGCGGTCCGCCGTCTCCGACGAGGGGAGGAAGGGCGGCACCGTGTCCATGTGAGTGGAGAAGGCAAGCTGAGGCTGTGGATGCCCGGCATGAGTTGCCCAGACGTTGAAGCGGTCCCCTTCGACCGGCATACGTTCGACGTGGTAGTCCAGCCTGGTCAGCTCGCGAGCCAGCGCTTCCCCGACGGCGGCTTCCTGGCCCGTAGTGGACTCAATGTCGATCAATTGACGGGTAAGGGCAAAAAGGTCCATTGGCGAAGGATAGAGGATTTCCCACCAGCAAGCTCAACCCCGGAGCTTTCTCCGGTTAGCCGACGTTGCACCCGTAACAACCTTGGCTTCCTATGAGCCCGGTTTCTCGGGACTTGGCTCACGACCGGGCAGATCGGTGAGTTGCCGCCTCGGACCCAGTCTTCCGCCCTTGCCACCTGTCCTGCCCGAGGCGTTTCCGATCAAGGCTAGCGACGATTCGGCCGAGCGGCGAGAAGCCTGTTCTAAGCAAGTCTTCGCCGCCAGCCTCAGCCGTAGCTCGCACATGACGATCATCAAAGCTTCAGCTTCTTATTTCGCATGCGCCAGCTCCGCAACAACTGCGGCAACTTTATCGAGTATCTCGATCCAGCCCTCCATTTGACCGCTACTTTTCGCGCTCTCCATGGGGTCATTTCCAATGAAGGTGAGTTTCGTCTGGCCGTTTCCGAGATCCTCAAAGAGGGTCACGTCGTAGGCACCGTCTATGGCCTCATGTTCTATTCCTAATTCCGCAGGATCGACCTTGTTTCCCTTCGAGTCCGAAAAGTACATGGAGGAAACGATCTTCTCGTGCAGAACAATCTCGTGGTATTCAACCGCATTCCAGCCGCAGAGCTGCCCATCCGGCGCATTCATGCAGCAGAGAAGTTTTCCTCCAACGCGAAAATCCATCTCGCAAACGGGCGCAGTAAAACCCTTAGGCCCCCACCACTGCATGATGTACTTCGGGTCTGTCCACGCCTTCCAAACCAACTCGCGTGGGGCATCAAAGACTCTTGTAACGACCATCCGCTCAATTTCGTTCACCGTGTTTTTTGTCATCTCTGACCTCCTCTTTCTTCATTCGATTTACAACTACGTCCAGTTTGTCGAAACTCTCTTCCCAGAAGCTGCGATAGCTGATCGCCCAGTCGCTGACTGTCTTAATCGCCTCGGGCCTAAGCGTGCACACACTCTCTCGTCCACGCTTCGTCTTGATTACAATCCGCGCCCGCACCAGGTAGGCGATATGTTTTGAAATCATCTGCTGCGAGAGTGCAAACGGTTCCGTCAATCCATGCACAGAGGCAGGCCCATGCGAGAGTCGTTGGATCATTGCTCGCCGGGTTGGATCAGACAAAGCCGCAAATGTTGTACCTAATTTATCCACAACCATATGGTAGTGGATTTTCGGTCAATGTCAAGCGTGAATTTTGCGATTCGTGATTTCCGTCCCGAGTCTCTTAACCCTGACACCGGCGCTCATTGATACTCTGCGCAGGAGGGCGAGCCGGCAAGGGTTATGGCGCTGGCATCAGGGGCAGGAGGAATGCAGATTGTCTCTGGAACCTTCTCGGGGTCTCACCGCCCTGTTGGGCAACTGATCTTTGCCAGACGACTCGCTAGGACCTACGCGGTGAGTGGTAAATCGCCAATGCGCTCACCGAGCCCGGATCAGTGCCGATATGTCTTAGTGCTGTATCCGAAGCGCCCGGCCAAGGGATCATGCGACTGCCGACGTTTCGCGGTGGGCGCTTCAGATACAGCACTAAGACTTCTGGCCCGCGCTGACGGGAGTCCGTCCTCGCCCACTGGAGTGAGGCGGCAGCAATCTTTTGATTCCGCCCGTGATGTCCCTATAATTGGCTCTGACTCCCCGGTTCAGTAGGACTGCCATGTCAGAGATCAAGCCAAGATATGAATTTCGTGTTTGGGCAGAGACGCTTACGCCCATACGAGAAAAGCTCGATCGTCTGGCTTCGCCGAAGGAGACGGTCAGCCAGGAAACCTATCTGGTCTCCGCTGCAACCGACAAATGCAATGCCAAGATCCGTGCCGCACTGATGGACATCAAAGTCCTCGTGGCGGAAGATCGGGGATTGGAACAGTGGAAACCTGTCCTCAAAGCAGGATTTCCGCTGGAGAACTCCGTCATAGCTACCCAGGTTTTTCCCAGTCTTGAGCTCCCACCCCCTGTCTTGGCAAAGTCTAAGTACACCTTGGACGAATTTCTGGGCGATGTGATGCGTGCAGAGCCGGAGAATCGCCATCGCGGATGTTTCCAAGACGCGATATCAATTCAGCGTAGGGGTGTGTGCGGCCGAGTATGCTCAGATCACGCTCAACGGTGTACCGCGAGACACCGTGGCCGTGGAATCGGTCGATCCTGACGCCGTACTGAAATTGGTTGGGGACCTGGGCATCAGTGCGGCCAACACCAGCTACATACGAGAGATTAAGCGTGCACTCGGCTTGGCGGGACACTCGTCGGGCTCACGATAGTCTGGAGAGAATCACATGGGAAAAGAGATCGAGCGCAAGTTCCTGGTAAAGAACGATTCTTGGCGAGGTCAGGACAGTGGCAAACGCTATCGCCAAGGCTATCTCAGCACCGTCAAAGAACGTACGGTTCGCGTGCGAATCGCAGGCGACAAAGGATTCCTCACCGTCAAAGGCATTACCGTGGGCGCGAGCAGATCTGAGTACGAATATGAAATTCCAGTGACAGACGCCAACGAAATGCTTGACCAGCTCTGCGAACGGCCACTGATTGAGAAAAACCGCTATCGCATATCCCACACGCGGTCTGTTGTGGGAAGTCGATGAGTTCGAGGGTGAAAACCGCGGCCTGATCACCGCCGAAGTTGAACTCAAGGACGAGCATCAATCCGTGGCGTTTCCTGCCTGGGTCGGGGAGGAAGTCACCGGCGATCCACGATATTTCAACGCAAATCTCGTCGCGAAGCCGTTCACCACGTGGTGAGAGTCGATCTGCATGTAGACTCGATAGGAATCACAGCTTGCGTATAGAAGTCATCCAAAGAAAGTTATCATACCAATAAGTAACCGCCACTGAGGAGCGACTATGCCAACCGCCACAGCCACTGCACCAAGCCGCACAAAAGACGGCAAACAACTGCCAAAGAAGGAGCCTGTAACCCCGAGTTGGGTGGGACGTGTTCCCCAGCTCAAGCCGGCCCAGTATGCCGACGGCATGCCCATCCATAGACCCGAATACATCTGCTGCAAGCTCATTCTGCGGCCCAACAAGTTCCACTCGCGCGAGAGCTTCTTCGACTTCGGCAAGGTCTTTAAGGAGCCCGCCAAAGAGCACGGCGTAAAGTACACGACGGAAGGCTTTATAGAACAGCCGGTCAAGATCCGCGAAGTGCTGTTCGTTGATACCGACGACTTTCGCCTATACAACAACGCCTTCATTCTGCGCCGTCGAATCCCCTACAAGGATGGCTTCCCCATCGGTGAGCCCGAGATCGTCTTCAAGTTCCGGCACCCCGACTTGCAGATGTGCGCGGAAACCGACGTGCGGCCGAACATCCTGGGCGATCACCGCGTCAAGTTCAAGGTCCAGGCCCTGCCGCTCAAGGAGAAACTCGGCGGCATCCGCCTGCTCTTCTCCCACAACGTGCAGTTTCCGCGCTCCGCGATCGGTATTAGCCGGATTGGCCAGGAAAGCGCGCTTGACATGGATGCAATTGTCCAGGTCTTTCCGGTGCTCGCCCGAGTGAGGAAGCAGCCGGCAGAGAAGATCAAGTTGGTGAGCGACACCATCATCGAGGAAGTCCTCCAGGACATTGGGCTGCTCGATTTCGGCGACGGCCTCACCTGCAAGGCCAACGTTGCCATCTGGCGTACCCGCGGCGAGCACCGCCCGCTCATCGGCGAATTTGCCTACCAGTTCCGCTTCCAGGACCGCGACAAACTCAGCAAAGACGCCCTGCGCCGTACGGAGGCATTCTTTATCGGACTTCAGTACTCCGCCGAAGACTACATCAACCTGGGTGCCACCAAAACGGCGACGGTGTACCGTCTGCTAGGCAATCCGCCCAAGTCCCATGAATGAACCGCAAAGCTTCTTATCCGAATGAAGGGACTATGGTCGTGAGCTATGACTGATGCTGCAGCTAGGCCCGCACTTCAACCCGGGGAAACTGCTGCCAAAGCGGCAGCAGTTTCCATATGGGAGATATTCCTGGGGACGGCACAGATTTTCGTCGCCTCGGCATTCTGTGCCGCCCCTAAAAGGGGCTCGGATCAACTCTTCTATCTCCCCAGGGCTTCCGCCCTGGGCTACTTTTGTTTCGCCCTCCGGGCTGCTATCGGTCGTCTCCAAACCCGGGCCGGCCTCAAGTCTTATAAGTTGACATGCTCCCGTCTTCGATAGTGGGCTTCCCCATTCCAGCGCGAGGCAAGCGTTCCTTCTACCCTGATCGGTCGCACTCTCCCGGGTCTCGAAAACCACGAGACCCGGGGCACCCGTAAGTAATTGATAATCGCAAAAAGAAGAAGAGCAGATTTCACTCGCAGACGCGGGCCGCCCATCCCGAACCTGAGACACCAGGCTCCCGCCAGTCGCGCCTCGCCGGGTGCCCCTCGATAAGAGAGAAGGCGTTGTCAAGCGAAACTTCTCCTGGGCGGTGCTCACCCACGCTCGACCACCGCGGAATCGTAATCAGCGATCCCATGGGAGCACTGGCCCACGTGCAACTAGGCAGGGCGCTCGCCTTGTCGGGAAACAAGGCAAAGGCGAAGACTGCCTACCAGGATTTCCTTACTCTATGGAAAGACGCCGATCCCGACATTCCGATCCTCAAGCAAACCAAGGCAGAGTACGCGAAACTCTAGCGACCGCGGTGCGCCCAGGGTAGGGCCAGTTTCGCCCAAATCATGGCCACACCGGAAGTAATTCTCCGGATTCGAGGTTGTCCGGAAGTCGGCTCGTGGGAAGTTTCACCACTGTTGCAGAGTAGTTTATTGCTCCTGAACCATCGTCAAACAGACACACCTGACCCTTCCAATCCCTGGAAGGGCTTTACTCCAGGCTCTAGGTCTGTGGTCGGGATTCTTTTGCGAAGATGCTTTCCACCGCCTTCTTACGGTATTCGAAGGTTTTGCGCAGCATGCCCTGAAAGAGCAGCTTCTCCAGCATTTTTCCGATGGCGCCAAACCCAATCTCATATTCCACCAGGTCGTGGATGAGCGTGCCCGGGCGGCCGTCCATGGTTTTCGCGGCGAAGGAGTGCGTGTGCTGCCAGCGATGAAACGGCCCCTGTTTCTGGGTGTCGCTGAAATACTCGTTTAGCGAGAAGCCGGTGATGAGCGCCACCCATTTCTCGTGCATCGGGAGGTAGGGGACAGCGCGAAACTTGAACACGATCTCGGTGCCGGGTCCAGCCATCTGCCCGGAATCGGGCGGGACGGCGTCGACAGGGAATCGCGGCGGAACCAGGTTCAGCTTGATCAGTTTGGCGCCTTGCCGGGGCGGCATGATGCGCGGCAGATTGCGCGGATCGGCGAAAAACGCGAACACGCGCGGCAGCGGCGCTGCGATCCACTGCTCGGTTTCAAACCGCTGACTCATGCTTTTGTGCCTGTTTTCCGCGAAATCGTACGTCCGGAACCCGCGGAGTAAACGCAAATCCTTGTATAGGACCCGTTCAGCGAGTACTAGGAATTGTGTTGAGCGGGCTTTGATCGGGGGCGCTAAAAAAATTCGCAATTTCCCCTTGACATGCAACTGTTTAGGAGTAGGATACCTCCAATGGGAGTGGTAAGAAGTGGTACATTGTGGTCCTAATCTCGTTGTTCCACGTGGAACAAGTGGTCCGAAATGGTTCCAGGGCCGGTGATGCTTACCTCCGTGCAAGAAAGATGGGCCCGGCGGTCTAGGGCCAGGCGTTATGTTTCGCGGCACGCACTTAACTCGTCTGGACGAAAAAGGGCGCCTCAAGGTGCCGGCGGAATTCAAGCGCCTGTTCGACGAGAACTACAGCGCGCAATTCTACATCACCAGCTGGGACGGCAAGAGTGCCAAAGTATATCCCCTGCAGGAGTGGGAAGAGATCGAGCGCAAATTGAGCACTGTCTCCAACTTCAACAAATCGAAGCAGCGGTTACTGAAGCGGACCAGCTACTACGGACAATCGGTCGAGATGGACGGACAAGGTCGTCTGCTGCTGCCTTCGATTCTGCGCGAATCGGCGGAACTGAAGGGCGAAGTGGCGGTCAGCGGACGGGTGAAGTTCCTGGAGGTTCAGAACGCCGAGACGCTGCGCAAGGAAGTGCAGGAGCCGCTTACTTCCGAGGATGAGCAAGAGCTGGACCGGATGGGGATTTAAGAAGAGTCAAGTTTCGGGTTCCATTCGCGACGGAATGGGAGTGAATGGACAACGGATTTTCACCAGCGGAAAGCGCCCTTGGGGGCGCACATGGCAAGAGCAAAGAGTTTGGCCATGTGGCTGTTCTTTTAAAACCAGCGATCGAATTCCTGGCCGTTCGGCGCGGCGGGACCTATATCGACGCGACCATTGGCCTGGGCGGGCATAGTTGGGAAATCGCAAGACACCTGGGCGCAGAGGGTCGTTTGATTGGCTTCGATAAAGACCCGGCGGCGCTGGAAAGGTCTCGCGAGCGCCTGAGCGATCCGCCGCCCGAGTTGGTGCATGACTGGCCGCAGATTGAGCTGGTGCACGCCTCGTTCGCGGAGGTGGCTCAGCATGTTGGGTCAGCCGCCGTGGATGGCCTGCTGGCGGATTTAGGTGTCAGTTCCATGCAGTTGCAGGATGCGGCGCGAGGATTCAGTTTTCAGGCAGACGGTCCGTTGGACATGCGGATGAATCCGCGTTCCGGGCTGACTGCCGAACAAGTGGTAAACCGCATCGACGAGCACGAGCTTGCCAATGCGATTTACGAATTCGGTGAGGAAAGGAGGTCGCGGAGAATCGCCAGAGCCATTGTACGGGCGCGGCCGATTACGACAACCGCACAACTTGCGGAAATCATTTCGGCCGCGGCCCGGCCAATGAACCAAGCGGAGAGGCGTATTCATCCGGCGACCCGGACTTTCCAGGCGATCCGAATTCTGGTGAACCGTGAACTCGACGATTTGCGAGCGCTACTGGGCAGCGGCGCAGCGCCTCAAGCGCTGAGGCCGGGCGGCAGACTGGTGGTCATCAGTTTTCATTCATTGGAAGACCGCATCGTGAAAGACGCGTTGCGGGAGGGCGCGCGCGATGGCGTCTATCGCATATTGACGAAAAAGCCACTGACGGCAGACCTGGAAGAAATCGATCGCAATCCGCGAGCACGCAGCGCGAAGTTGCGGGCTGCGCTCCGGATTTAACGGGTTGCGGCAGGGAAGACAAGTCGGAGTTTTCCGGCGTTCTCCGTGCGGCGCGAGCAGGCTGCGGAAAAAGCTGTGAAGAATGTGAATAACCGCGGAGTCCGGAAAATTCGGCCCGTGTGCAGCAACGATTCAAGCCGGACGAAGCCCAACCAGTGAGGTGCTCCGGCAGGAGACAGCAATGGCAGCGGGAGTTCTTTTTCCGACGATGGCACCAGCAGTTGAATGGAGCGAGCCGACGGTGTCCCAGCCGCGCGGCATGTTCTTCGGCACGCCCGAAATCTACTTCGCCAAGCGCATTGATAATTCCCGCGTGGCGAAGGTAACCGATCCCAAGCGGCGCCGCGAGATGATTTCATTCGGCATCACACTCAGCGTGTTCTTCCTATTTGTGATGGTCTATCTATGGCAGCATTTCAGCGCCATCGAGTACGGCTATCGCATCGAACAGCTTAAAGCACAGCGAGACACGATTGTGGAATCGAATCGCGCCTTGAGCCTGGAAGCGGCTTCGCTGAAGGACCCTTCGCGGATTGAGCGCCTGGCTCTGCAGATGGGCATGCGGCGTCCGGTGGACGGAGAATGGCAGCCCATGGACTCTATCTCAGAACCTTCCACCGCGGTGGTGGCGCAGGCGAATGGAATCACGGTGGTTTCGGCCGAGCCGCAGGAATAAGGGCAGGCCGAGCCCAAGCAGGAATTCCAAGCGGCGGTCCGCCAGCAACGGACCGCCTTCTCCATGTAAGCGGTTCAACTAAGAACGGAGCAAACGGGGAATGCGGGCAAGCGCTCCCAGGACGCCGAATCGGCGGCTGTACATCATGGCTGCCCTGCTTTGCCTGTGGATCCTGGCCATTTGTTTTCGTCTGGTGCGATTGCAAGTCGTGAAGTACGGCTTCTTCGTACAGCTTGCTCATCGCCAACAAAATCGCACCATCCCGGTCGAGCCTCGCCGGGGAAACATCCTCGATCGCAATGGACATCCGCTGGCCATGTCAATCGATGTGGACTCCGTTTTTGCGGTGCCCAGCGAGATCCACGATCCGGAAAACACCGCCGCCCTTCTCGGCAAGGTGCTGAACCTCGATCCGCAAGAGATCGTCGCCAGGATCGAAGCTTCGCGCAACTTTGCCTACATCGCCCGTAAAGTGGACGCCGACACCGCCGATCGCATTCGGGAACTGAATCTGCGGGGAATCTACTTCCGCAAAGAGCCCAAGCGTTTTTATCCCGATCGTGAACTGGCGGCACAAGTGCTCGGTTATGTGGGCATGGATGATGAAGGACTGGGAGGCCTGGAGCGAGTCTTCGATGACGACCTGCGCGGCATTCCCGGCAAGGAACTGATCTCGGTCGATGCACGGCGCAAGTGGTTCAGTCGCGTGGAAAAGCCGCCCGATCCCGGGCAGAACCTGGTCCTGACCATCGACCAAACGATCCAGTACATTGCCGAACGCGAGCTGGCTCGCGGCATGGAAGACACGAAAGCGATTGCCGGGACCGTTATCGTCCAGAACCCGCGCACGGGTGAGATTCTAGCCCTGGCCAATCGGCCTACGTTCAATCCTAACCTCTTCAACGATGTTCCTCAGGAGTCGCTAAAAGATCGCGCCGTCAGCGATGTCTATGAACCCGGTTCAGTGTTCAAGATCGTGACCTATTCGGCCGCGTTCGATCAACACCTGGTTAAGCCGGACGACAAGATCGACTGCCAGCATGGCTCAATCGACGTGTTCGGCATGAAGATCCGCGATCATGAGAGCCTGGGCGTCATTACCATCGCCGAGGCCCTGGCGCATTCCAGCGATGTGGCGGCCATCAAGGTGGGGATACGGCTCGGCGACGAGCGCCTCTACCACTACATTCGCGAGTTCGGCTTTGGGGCGCAGACGGGCATTGAACTTCCCGGCGAAACCCGCGGGCTCACAAAGCCGGTCAACCGCTGGTCGAAGGTGTCGATTGGCGCCATCTCCATGGGACAGGAAATTGGAGTAAGCCCGATCCAAGTCATCTCGATGATCTCGACCATTGCGAACGACGGCATTTACACACCGCCGCGCATTGTGGCAGGCGAGCTTCCTCCCGATGGGGCGCCGCAGCCCGTGGTCTTTCGCCCGGCGCAACAACACCGCGTGGTAACGGCGATGACCGCCGCCCAGATGAAGAAGATGATGGAAGGGGTAGTGCTGTTCGGGACGGCGAGACGGGCCATTCTCAACGGATATTCATCGGCCGGCAAGACGGGCACCGCGCAAAAGGTCGACCCCGCAACCGGGGCCTATTCCAAGACCAAATATGTCGCTTCGTTTATCGGATTCGCTCCGGTAAACAACCCAGCGGTGACGATCGCGGTGATTCTCGATTCGCCAATCGGACTGCATCAGGGCGGGCAGGTATCGGCGCCAGTCTTCAAACGCATCGCCGAGCAGGTGCTCGAGTACATGCACGTGCCGCATGACGTTGATGTGAAGCGCCAGACGATGGTGGCCTCGGCGAAAAACGAGGATACGGAGGAGTCATCCGACCGGATTGGTGCCGGCCTGCAGATGGCTGACACAGATGCGTCGAAGGCCGACAAACCTCATGCGGATTCGGCTTCCACAACGTTGACATCATCGAAGCCAACTGAGCCGGCGACTGGGGCAATACCGGCACAAGCCTCTGCTGGAGCAGGACCGGTCCCGGCGGCAGCTCCGGAGTCGAGCCCGGCAGGGCAGGCTGACAGCGGCAAGGGCACCGTCGTTCTGGATGTAGACGGTGGCGTTGTGGTTCCATCGTTCCTGGGAAAACCATTGCGTACGGCGGTCGAGACCGCGCAGCAATCGGGGCTGGCGATCAATGCCGTCGGCAGCGGCGTAGCCCGCGAACAATGGCCCGCTCCCGGAAGCCGCCTGCCCTCAGGGCAGAGAATTACGGTGCGTTTTGCGCATTGAAGGTGTTCGGTCCAGAGCCGAACTGCGCGAGACGCAGCTATAATGCGGGTAGAAATGAACTTCCTTGAGTTGCTGGATGGCGCTGAGTTTCTTGCGCAACAAGGCAATCCTCCGATCGCCGGACTGGATTACGACAGTCGGCGGGTCAAACCAGGCTGGTGCTTTGTCGCCATACGTGGCGAGACTACAGACGGTAATCGCCATATCGAGGCGGCACTGCAGGCGGGCGCGGTGGCGGTGGTCAGCGATTCCCTGGCACCGAGGCCGGGTATTGCATGGGCACAGGTCACGCATGGACGACGCGCTCTGGCGAGGTTGAGCGGAAATTTCTACGGCCGTCCGGCGGAACGGCTGTCGATCAGCGGAATCACCGGAACCAACGGCAAAACCACGACGGCATTCCTCATCGATGCGATGCTGGGTTCAGCCGGTCGCGAGTGCGCGCTGTTGGGGACAGTGGAGTATCGGATCGGCGAGGAAACGCTTCCCGCGCCGCATACTACTCCCGAGGCGTTGGAGTTGAACCAGATCTTTGCCCGCGCAGTTGACGCTGGTTGCACTGAAGCGGCGATGGAGGTGTCTTCGCACGCGTTGGAGCAGCAGAGAGTCTATGGAGTGCCGTTCGACGTGGCGGTGTTCACCAACCTCACTCGCGATCACCTCGACTATCACCGCACCATGGAGGATTATTTCGCGTCCAAGACCATCCTCTTCCAAGGCTGCGGCACCGAGCCGCCGCGGGTAGCGGTTATCAATCGGGAAGATGAGTACGGACAGCGCCTGCTCAAGCTATGCCGGAAGCAGACCGAACTGATCACTTACGGAATCGATACTGGCGCTTTTCACGCAAAGGACCTGAGCATCGAGAGCACCGGAGTCAAATTCAACCTGAGGACACCGCAAGGGGAGGTTCCGATCTGGAGCCCTTTGCTGGGGCGGGTTAACGTCTACAACCTGATCGCGGCGTCGGCTGCCGCCTACGCGCGCGATGTCGATATCCACGCCATCGCCGATGGGGCCGTCTCGCTGGCGCGGGTTGCCGGACGCTTTGAGCGGGTGGATATGGGACAACCCTTCACCGTCATCGTTGACTATGCTCACACCGACGATGCACTGCGAAATCTGACCGCCGTGGCGCGGGATTTTCTCGCGCAACGCGGAGGCCACGGGCGCGTGATAACGCTCTTCGGATGTGGAGGTGACCGCGATCGCAGTAAACGTCCGTTGATGGGCGAGGCGGCGGGCAGGGGCAGCGATTTGGTGGTGCTGACCAGCGATAACCCGCGAAGCGAGAACCCGTTCGACATCATGAACGACTCTCTGCCCGGCTTGCAGCGGAGCGGTGTCCGCTACACCATGGAGCCGGACCGGCGCAAGGCCATCGCCCTCGCGATTAAGGAAGCGCAGCCTGGCGATATTGTCCTACTCGCCGGAAAAGGCCACGAGAAGGTTCAGGTCACCAGTGCGGGAGCGGCGCCCTTCGACGATATTCAAGTAGCGCGGGACGCCTTGCGGAGTGCCGGCTATGGCGCGCCTGAGTCGGTACAGTCGGCGAAACCATGAAGCTAACGCTGTTTCGTGCGGCAGAGTTCATGCAGGCCACCGGCGGCTTCGATCGCGATGCCGTGGCCACCGGTTATTCCATCGATTCGCGCACCTTGCAAGCGGGCGAGTTGTTCTTCGCCGTCCGCGGAGAGCGGCTCGACGGGCACGACTTTGTCGAAGCCGCACTCGCGAAGGGTGCTGTGGGCGCCGTGATTGGCGAAGATCAGCTGGCGCGATATGCGGTGCGGACCAGGTTGCTGGTCGTGGATGATCCTCTGGTCGCGTTGCAGAATCTGGGCGCAGCGGTGCGCAGGCTCTGGGGCAAACCGGTCATCGCGGTAACAGGGTCGGCGGGAAAAACCACCACCAAGGAAGCGATCGCGCACGTCCTGGCGACTCGACACCGCGTCTTGAAATCGCAGGGGAACCTTAACAACCAGTTCGGAATGCCCTTGCAACTCCTGAAGCTGGAGCCGGAGCACGAACTCGCGGCGATTGAGATGGGCATGTCCCATGCGGGTGAGATCGCTGAGCTAGCCAGACTCGCGCAGCCCAACTGCGGCGTGGTGACGCTGGTGGCGCCGGTGCATCTGGAGTTTTTCGATTCCGTCGCCGCCATCGCCCGCGCCAAGTATGAGCTGATCCAGTCGCTATCGGCTGGCGGGATCGCTGTCCTCAATGCGGACGATGAGCATGTCTCGCAGTTTGGCCGCGATTTTCATGGGAGCGTTGTGACGTTTGGCGTACACCGGCCGGCTGAAGTGGCGGCGCGGGGTATCGAGTCGCTCGGGCCAGAGGGATCGGCCTTCGAGATTATCGCCGGCGGCCAGAGGGAGCGCGCGCGGCTGCCGTTATTAGGCGAACATAACATCTATAACGCACTCGCGGCGGTCGCCGTCGGGTTGCAATATGGCGTTCCCCTGCGCGAAGCCGCCCAATCGTTGGCAACCCTATCGGCCGCTGACAAGCGCGGAGAAGTCTTCGGCTACGCAGGGGCTACCATTATTAACGATTGTTACAATTCCAATCCGAAGGCCCTGGACAGCATGGTTCGCTCGTTGGCACAATTTCCGGCGCGGCGCCGCGTAGTGGTGGCGGGCGAGATGCTGGAACTCGGACCCATGGCTGAAGCCATGCACCGCGAATGCGGGCGGCAAATAGCGAAGTGTGGAATCGATGTGTTGCTTGGGGTTCGGGGGTTGGCCAAAGCCATGGTGGAAGCCGCAGGTCAGGAAGGAATGCGCGCGGAATTCGTAAGCCGGCCCGAGGATGCCGGCGAATGGTTGCGGCGCGAAATTAAGGCTGGCGACGTGGTTCTGCTGAAAGCGTCGCGCGGCGTTCGCCTGGAACGCGCACTTGAGGTTTGGACGGGCAAAACCTTGGTTGCTGCGCACTAAGTTCTTACAAGCGATGCAGGGCGGGGAAGAGATTTGCTCTATTGGTTGCTTTACCAGAAGGGTTTCGTCGTCTTACACATCGGACCGTTCCGAATCTTCCGCTATTTGACGTTCCGCACCGCTTTCGCGAGCCTCACCGCTTTGTTCATCGGCCTCATCATCGGACCGGCCGTCGTCCGCCGGTTGCGCGAATTCCAGATTGGTCAGTACATCCGTGAAGACGGCCCTAAGGCCCATCAAAAAAAAGCTGGTACGCCTACCATGGGTGGAGTGCTGATCGTGGTCGGCATGATTGTCCCAACGTTGCTTTGGGCCGATCTCAGCAACCGGTTCGTGTGGATTGCCGTAATCGCAACGTTGGCCTTTGGCGCGATCGGATTCACCGATGATTACCTGAAGGTGGTCCACCGGCGAAACCTTGGTCTTACCGCGCGGGCCAAACTGGGGTATCAAATCCTGGCCGCGTTAGCTGTCGGGGCCACGTTGAGTGCGCTGGAGACTCACGGCCTGTACTCGACCCGCTTGATCGTGCCGTTTCTGAAGCATTTCCGTCCCGACCTGGTAATCGGCAACCTGCACCACGGCTATCTGGCTCCGATAGCGTTTTTGCCGTTTATGGCGTTTGTGGCGCTGGTCATTGTTGGCTCCAGTAACGCCGTGAATCTCACCGACGGGCTTGACGGGCTGGCGATCGGCTGCACGGTCATCGCCGCCGGAGCGCTCACGGTGCTGACATACGTGAGCGGGCACGCCGTTTTTGCTGACTATCTTGAGCTCTCGAAAATGCCCCAGGTCTCCGAGGTGACGATTTTCTGCGGTTCCATGGTCGGGTCGGCGATCGGGTTTCTCTGGTACAACGCACATCCGGCCGAAATCTTCATGGGCGACGTAGGATCGCTGGCGTTGGGAGGAGCGATCGGGACAGTGGCCGTGATCATCAAGCAGGAGCTGCTGCTGCCCTTCATCGGTGGCATCTTCGTGATCGAAGCCCTATCGGTCATTCTCCAGGTGGGGTCTTACAAGCTCCGCAGGAAGCGCATTTTCAAGATGGCGCCCATCCACCATCACTTCGAGTTGCTGGGCTGGAGCGAATCCAAGGTGATTGTCCGCTTCTGGATCGCGTCGCTGGTGTTTGCACTCTTTGCTCTCACCACCCTGAAGCTGCGGTAGGAGGCGATGAAACGTGGCACAATGGGCCGGACGGTATCGGTGATGAACGTTAAGGGCAAACGCGTGCTGGTGGTGGGACTGGGCAAGTCCGGCGTGGCCAGCGCTCTCTTTCTTGAAGAGCAGGGTGCGCGAGTTGCTGTCTCCGATGCCAAGACAGAGGAGCAACTGCCCCAGCAGATCCCTCTTCTGCTTGACCATGGCATCAGCGTTGAGACTGGACAGCACAGCGAGCGAACCTTTCGTGACCAGGACCTGATCGTCATCAGCCCGGGCGTCCCGGTCGACGTCCCGCAGTTGGTGCAGGCGCGGGCGTTGAACATTCCAGTGATCGGTGAGGTGGAGCTGGCGGCGCGCTTCCTCAAGGGCAACATCGTGGCCATCACGGGCTCGAACGGCAAGACCACAACCACGGCGCTGGCCGGCGCCGTCGTCGCCGCCGGCGGGGCGAAAACGCTGATTGGCGGAAATATCGGAACGCCGGCGATCAGTTTTGTGGACATCGCTACCGATGACACCTGGGTCGTGCTCGAGATCAGCAGCTTCCAACTGGAAACCATCGAGAGCTTCCGTCCCAGAATTGCAGTGGTGCTGAATGTCACGCCTGACCATCTCGACCGGCACTACACCTTCGAGAACTACGCGGCCGCCAAGGCCCGCATTTTCGAGAACCAGACGGCAAACGATTTCCTGGTGCTGAACGCCGATAACCCGCCATCTGCCGCGATGGCTGCAAAAGCTAATGCGGCGGTGTATTGGTTCGGCCGGGTGAAAGAAGTCGAGCGTGGAGCTTTTGTCCGAGCCGGGCGCATTTTTTGGCGCGACGGAAGAACGGAACGCGAGGTCCTCCCGGTTGGCGAAGTCTCGTTGAAGGGCTCGCACAACCTCGAGAACGCACTGGCGGCGGTCTGCGTGGGAATGCTTGCGAGGGTTGATCCAACCCAGATTCGGGGCGCAGTAGGCGCGTTCAAGGCGGTCGAACACCGGCTGGAATTTGTCGCGGCGGTTCGAGGAGTGGAGTACTACAACGATTCTAAAGCGACCAACGTTGACGCCACGATCAAGGCGCTGGAATCGTTTCCCGGCCGGATCCACCTGATTCTTGGAGGCAAAGACAAGGGCAGCGATTACAGCTTGCTAAACCCGCTGCTGGAGAAGCGCGTGAAGCGTGTTTATACCATCGGTGCGGCGGCTGCAAAGATTGAATCGCAGATACGTGGCGTGGAGGTTGCCAAGGTTGGAACGCTTGAGGCCGCGGTGAAAAGCGCCAGCGATTCTGCGACTCCAGGGGACGTGGTGCTGCTGGCCCCGGCGTGCGCCAGCTTCGACCAATTCACCAGTTACGAGCATCGCGGACGGATCTTCAAAGAGCAGGTCCACCAACTGGCGTCCCGGGAAAAGGAGCGCGAGCAGGTGGCGAGCGGCAGGCGGGGAGGTAGCGCCTAATGGCCAAGCGCGTCAGTGTGGACAA
The DNA here is from genome assembly GCA_963791975.1 of uncultured Acidobacteriaceae bacterium. Taxonomy (GTDB): domain Bacteria; phylum Acidobacteriota; class Terriglobia; order Terriglobales; family Acidobacteriaceae; genus Bog-257. Next base: position 68,291 of record CAWBUJ010000005.1, read on the forward strand.
GTGGCTCTTCACCGCCACGCTGTTACTCGTCTTTATCGGTCTGGTGATGGTTTTCAGCGCTTCGGCGGTGATGGCGAAGGAGCGCTTTGGCTCCCCTTACGGCTTCCTGGTGCGGCAGATGGCCTGGGCGGGGTCCGGCATTGTGGCCATGCTCGCCATCATGAACATCGATTACAAGAAGTATCGCAGGCCATCGGTGGTGTTCACGTTTTTGGGTTTCACGTGCTTGCTGCTCATCGCGGTGTTTCTCTTCCGCGACTCGCACAACACCCATCGTTGGATCAAGTTGGGTGGGTTCTCCCTGCAACCTTCGGAATTGGCTAAGCCCGCGCTCATCCTTTATCTCGCCTATTTTCTGGAGTCGCGCTGGCAACAAATCACCGATTGGAAGCAGGTGCTGATTCCGGCCGCTGCGCCGGCGCTTCTCTTCGCCTTGCTCATCGTAAAGGAGCCTGACCTGGGCACCGCCATCGCCTGCATGGCCATTTCCGCCTCGATCTTGTTCGTCGCAGGAATGAACATGCGCTACCTATGGTATGCGCTGGCCGGCTCGTTGCTGCCTCTCTATTTTCTGGTGGTCCGCGTTCCCTGGCGTTGGGCGCGGGTCCAGGCCTTTCTCGATCCCTTCAAGGACCCGCAGGGCAAAGGCTTCCACATCATTCAGTCGATGATCGCCGTCAGCACCGGAGGCCTGACCGGTCTTGGACTTATGGAGGGTAAGCAAAAGCTCTTCTATCTTCCCGAGCCGCACACTGATTTCATCTACGCGGTCACGGCGGAAGAACTGGGTTTGTGGGGCTCCCTGCTGGTGGTAACGCTGTTTGGTATCTTTTTATTTCGCGGTATCCGAATCGCGCTTCGCAGCAACGATATGTTTGCAAAGTATCTTGCCACCGGAATAACCGCGATGGTGGTAGTGCAGGCACTGTTCAATATCAGCGTGGTGCTTGCCATGATGCCTGCCAAGGGAATCCCGCTGCCGTTTATCTCGTACGGCGGTTCCTCCCTGTTCATCACTCTGGCCAGTGTCGGAGTACTGCTCAACATCACTCAACAGACGGACTAGCGATGCGCGTGATCGTGGCTGGAGGCGGCACCGGCGGGCACGTCATCCCTGCATTGGCCATTGCGCGGGAGTTGCGTTCGCGCTATGGAGCGGAAGTGCTGTTTGTCGGCACCCGGCACGGCATCGAGGCTCGTCTCGTCCCCGCGGCCGGGTTTGAACTTCGGCTGATCGAAGTGGGGGCGCTGAACCGCGTCGACTTTGCGACCCGATTAAAGACCTTGTTTGACCTGCCTGGCGCAGTGACGACTTCCGCCAAATTGATTCGCGAATTTCGTCCCGAGGTAATGATCGGCGTTGGCGGCTACGTTTCGGGGCCGGCGATGCTGGCAGCCGGGATGATGAGCGTTCCGGCCCTCGCGTTCGAGCCAAACGTGGTTCCCGGTGTTGCCAATCGCCTGGTCGCTCCGATGGTTAAAGCGGCAGCCGTCCACTTCGAAGCCACTTGCCATTATTTCCGCAACTGTCATGTAACGGGAGTTCCGGTACGAGGAGAGTTCTTCAAAGTAGCCACGCGCGGGACGGATGCGCAGCCCACTTTGCTGGTCTTTGGCGGTAGCCAGGGGGCACAGGCTATTAACCGGGCCGTGTTGGAGGCTTTACCGGCTCTAATGGATGTGCTGCCGACGATTCGCATTATTCACCAGACGGGCGAGAAGGACTATGCCAATGCCCAGGCAGTTTACCTGCGCACCATGATTTCCGCTGAGGTCTCTCCATTCATCGATGACATGCCGGGTGCCTTCGCGCGAGCCGATTTGCTGCTTTGCCGCTCGGGAGCCAGTACGGTGGCCGAAGTGACGGCGGCGGGCAAGCCGGCCATCTTTATTCCGCTACCGACGGCGGCCGACGACCATCAAACCCAAAACGCTGCGACGCTCGCCCATGCGAATGCGGCACGTCTGTTGCCGCAGTCTGAGCTTGACACCAACCGCCTGGTGAAGGAGGTCGTTGGGCTATTGGCCGATCGTCCTCTGCTTGCCAGGATGTCGGAGGCGGCAGGGCGCTTCGCCCATCCTGACGCAGCCGCCGAGATCGCCGCCCTGGCGGTCCGGGTGGCTGGCATCCCGGCCCGGCACACTGTAGCCTAGAGACTCGTCTCCAGCATGTTTGCCAACATCCAGCGCGTGCACTTTGTCGGTATTGGCGGCATTGGTATGAGCGGCATCGCCGAGGTACTGCTCAATCTAGGCTATAAAGTTTCAGGCTCCGACTTGAAGTCCTCGCCGGTGACGGGTCGCCTCGCCAAAATCGGAGCATCCGTATTCCTGGGACACGGCCCTGACAATGTAGCTGGCGCCGATGTGGTAATCGTCAGTTCAGCCATCACTCGTGACAATGTCGAGGTCGTGGCCGCGCACGAGCGTAACATCCCGGTAATCCAACGCGCTGAGATGCTCGCCGAACTGATGCGTCTTAAGTACGGCATCGCCATCGGCGGAATGCATGGCAAGACGACAACGACTTCGATGGTGGCGGCCGTTCTGGCGGCAGGAGGTCTTGACCCTACGGTGGTCGTTGGTGGACGGGTTGACGCCATGGGATCGAACGCGAGGCTGGGCAAGTCGCAATACCTGGTAGCGGAAGCTGACGAAAGCGATCGCTCCTTCCTCAAGCTGTCGCCGATTCTTGCAGTCGTCACCAATGTGGATCGCGAGCACATGGACTGCTATCGCGACATGCAGGATGTCGAGAGCACCTTCCGCGAGTTCATGGACCGTGTGCCTTTCTATGGAATGGTTGTCGCCTGCAACGATAATGACGAGTTGCGGCGGCTCCTGCCCTCCGTGCAGCGGCGGACTCTTACCTACGGGACGCGCGAAGGTTCGGATTTCCATATCACCGATCTCCGTTGCGGTCCACGGTTGAACAGTGCCGTACTGAGCAGTTTTCGAGTCAGCTATCGAGGTGGCGACCTGGGAGCGTTTCAACTCCTGGTTCCCGGCGAGCACAACATCCGGAACGCCACGGCGGCAATTGCGGTGGGCATCGGGTTGGACGTGCCGGTCGAGATGGTTCGCGAAGCGCTGGAAAATTTCAACGGCGTCGACCGCCGGTTTCAGCGAATCGGCACCGCCAATGGGGTTGCGGTGATTGACGATTACGGCCATCATCCGACGGAGATCCGCGCCACGTTGGCGGCTGCGCGGCAGTGCGGCTTCCGCGGGGTGCACGTGATCTTTCAGCCCCATCGCTACAGTCGAACGCAGCTCTTGATGCAGGAGTTCGCCAATGCATTCCACGACGCCGATTCATTGTTGGTACTGGATATTTATCCGGCGAGCGAGCCCCCCATCCCTGGCGTCACCGGGGAAGAGCTGGCCAAACGCATAACCAATTCGGGCACACAGAAGGCCGTCTACGTCTCATGCTTCGCCGACGCCGTAGCGCTAGCCGCCGGTACCTCCAGTCCCGGCGACATGATACTCACTCTGGGCGCAGGCAGCGTCTCGCAACTCGGACCGCGGCTTCTTCAGGAACTGGAAAGCCGAGCCGCAAAGACCTGGAACGAGTAATCGCGGGTTGCGGTCGAACGCGGTAGGAAGTTTACTCTTCTGGTTCAAGTTCGACGCGGAATCTCACGCCTCCGATTCTTCCCTCCGCGTCGCGCTCGAAAACGGTTATAGTGGGACGGATACCGGAAGGCCTGGTCGTTTTCTTCAGTTTTCATGGCGCGGAAAAGCTCAGCGACAACGCCGGAAGAGGAACTCGAAGTAGCTGCAAGCGAGACCTTGGCTCGTAACCGCAGCTACAACGAATCGCCGCTCGACGCGCGGGTGCTTGACCTCGACGAGGAAGACGAGTCGCCGTTTCTGCGCGGGCAGAAGCGTATTCCGGTGCGTCGTGGCGCGTTGCCGCGCAAGACCGCCAGCCGGCTCAAGCTTGCGCTTGTGGCGATCGTTGTTGCCGGGATTGTTGCCTTCCTCTGGTTGACGCTTCACCAGTATGCAACCGGGTCATGGCGATTTCGCATCGATTCCAGCGATAAGATCGCTATTTCCGGCAGCGGAAACGTGAGCCGTGCGCAGGTGCTGGAGGTGATGGCGAGCGACATAGATCGCAACATCTTCTTTGTGCCATTAGACCTGCGCAGGAAACAACTGGAGCAGATTCCATGGGTACAATCGGCATCGGTCATGCGCCTGCTTCCCAATCGGCTAAGGGTCGCCATACGCGAGCGCGCACCTGTCGCCTTCATTCAGATCGACTCGCAAATCCAGTTGATTGACGCCAGCGGTGTAATCATGCAGCCGCCTCCGAATTCTCAGGCCACCTACTCATTTCCGGTCATTGTAGGCATGACGGAAGCGGAGCCGCTTTCGACGCGAGCGGCACGCATGAAGACATACACGCGCCTCGTAACGGAACTGGATTCCGAGGGAGCCCACTATTCGCGTGATTTGAGCGACGTTGACCTGTCCGACCCGGATGACGTGAAGGCGACGGTCACCGACCCGCACGGAGCGGTGCTGGTGCACCTGGGATCGTCGGATTTCCTGAAGCGCTTTAAGATCTACATGGCGCACGTGCAGGAGTGGCGAGCGCAGTTCCAGAAATTACAATCGGTGGACCTGCGCTACGAGCACCAGGTGATTGTGAACCCCGATGCGGTTCCGGCGGCGAGCAGCGGAGGCACTCCTGCCGCGGAGACAAAACCAGAAGCGACACCGAAGAACATGTCTGCACCACAGAAGAAAAAGCATTCGTAAATTATGGGAAGTCAAACCGAAAACCTGCTTGCGGTCATTGATGTTGGCAGCGCCAAGACCTGCGTCGTCGTCGCGGAGGTGAATGACTACGCCCTGCGCTACCGCGGCCACGGCATTTCCGACTCGCGGGGTATGCGAAAGGGTGTTATCGCCGATCTCGACAAGGCGGTGGGCTCGATCAAGAAAGCGGTAGAAGAAGCCGAGAATGTGGCTCAGGCTCCAGTGGAGCATGCGGTTGTAGGAGTGGCGGGTTCGCACATCCGCGGCGTCAACAGCCATGGCGGTATCGCGCTGGGGGCGCGTTCGCGCGAGATCAGCCGCGAGGATGTTCGCCAGGCGGTCGAGAAAGCGCGCAGCATCGCCATGCCGGAAGACCGCGAACCGCTGCACCTTTTGCCGCAGGAGTTCATTGTCGACGGACAGGGTGGTGTTCATGATCCGGCTGGACTGATGGGCAGAAAGCTCGAGGTCCGCGCGCACGTGGTCACGGCGGGCACCACCGCGACCCAGAACGTCGTTACCGCGGTCAACCGCGCCGGCATTCATGTGGACGACACTGTCTTTGAGGCGCTGGCCTGCGCGGACTCGGTGCTGCAGACCGACGAGCGCGAACTGGGCGTTTGCCTGGCTGACATCGGCGCCGGCTCGACCGACCTCATCGTGTACTTCGAAGGAGTGGTGATCCATACCGGTGTCATTCCCATCGGCGGCGACCACTTTACCAACGATGTCGGGGTCGGCTTCCGCACGCCGATTCCCGATGCCGAGAACATCAAGAAAATGTTTGGCTGCGCGGTCGTCACGCGCATCTCGTCGGGCAATGAGATCGAGGTGCCGTCGGTAGGCGACCGGCCCTCACGCATGATGCAGCAACGCATGCTGGGTGAAATCCTGGAGCCGCGGGCGCGTGAACTGATGGAACTTTTGCGCGACCATCTTCGCCAGGCCGGCATTTACGACCTGCTGAGCGCTGGCGTAGTGTTCACCGGCGGCGGATCGCGGCTGAATGCGCTGCTGGACGTTGCGGATGACATCCTGCGACGGCCCGTTCGCCTGGGATATCCAGTTCCGATCGCAAAGCTGCCTTCGAATCTGCTGGAACCGGAGTTCTCGACCGCGATCGGGATGGTACTGTACGGACATCGTGCGCGCCAGGCGCGAATGAACATCGATCGCGGACTCGGCGCCAAGCTGAAAGCACTGTTTGCCAGGCAAAACGCGTAACCAACTTCAGACCTGACCAGCGTCGCTGCGGCGGCGCTCACGGGAGCAGAGATGATCGAAGACTTCAGCAAGAAGGATGAGCCCGAAAACGACATCCGCATCCATTTCAACGAAGAACAGCTGAACAGCGCGAAGATCCGGGTCATCGGTGTCGGCGGCGGCGGAGGCAACGCCGTCAACCGCATGATCGAGTCCCATCTCGAAGGCGTGGAATTCGTTGTCGCCAACACTGACCTGCAGGCGCTCAAGTGCTCCAACGCGCCGGTCAAGATCCAGCTTGGCGTCAAGCTAACCAACGGTCTGGGCGCGGGCGCAAATCCGGAAGTCGGCCGCAAAGCCGCTCTGGAAGACGCCGACAAAATCATCGAAGCGCTGGAAGGCGCAGACATGGTGTTCGTCACCACCGGTCTGGGCGGCGGAACCGGAACCGGCGCTGCGCCGATCATCGCCTCGCTGGCCAGCGAGATGGGCGCGCTCACCGTCGCGGTCGTGACCAAGCCCTTCGCGTTCGAAGGCAAACGCCGCCAAACCCAGGCGGAGCGCGGCTTGCAGGAGCTCATCGACTCGGTGGACACCACCGTCGTCATCCCCAACGAGAAGCTGCTGGCCGTCGCCAAGGACGCCGGTTTCTTCGAGTCATTCCGCGTTGCCGACGACATCTTGCGGCAGGCTGTGCAAGGCATCTCCGACATCATCACCATTCCCGGCATCATCAACCGCGATTTCGCCGACGTAAAAACCATCATGGCGGGCATGGGTTACGCGGTGATGGGCACTGCAACCGCGAAGGGCGAAGGCCGCGCCACGCTGGCGGCGCAGGCGGCAATTGCGTCTCCGCTGTTGGAAGCGGGAGCGATCGACGGTGCGCGCGGCATTCTCATCAACATCACCGGCTCGAGTTCGCTGCGCCTGGCCGAGGTCAACGAAGCCTCCACCATCATCCAGAGCGCCGCGCACGAGGACGCCAACATCATCTTCGGCGCCGTGCTCGACGAGAAGATGAAGGACGAAGTCAAGATCACGGTCATCGCGACCGGCTTCAAGGCCGTTTCACGGCCTCACGAACATGCGAGTGCCGTTGCCGACGTTGTGCATCACGTTCGCGCCGCGAGCCCAAGTGTGCAAGCGACCTACGAAGTTCCGTCGCTGCACGAGCCGCAGAAGTCTACGGCGTACAAGCCTGAACCGGTAAGGCAAGCGGAGCCGGAGCCACATCGCGTCGCCGAGCGTCCGCAGCCGATCTCGTACGTGCCCGACGATCTGGAGGACATTTCCGAGATCGTGCGCCACGCCGAGCCGGTGGAAGAAGTTCCGGCTCAGCCGATGCGTGAGGAGTCGTCTGTCATCGAGACCGTCAGCAGCAGCGTGAACATCACCTACGACGCCGACGATCTGGAGGTCCCGGCGTTTATGCGCAAGCGGGAGCAGAGCTAGGACCGACTCGCGGCTGTGTCGGGGATGTTTTTGCTGTTCCCTCGCAGGCGTATCGCCCACGTCGTCGAGTGAAATCCGCTGTTCTTCATTTTGCGATTATCCACCACCTGCGGATGCCCCGGGTCTCGTGGTTTTTGAGACCCGGGCGAGTTTGACCGATGAGGGTGGGAAGGTTGTCGCTTCTCGGAACTTCGGCCCTTGCACAGTACACTGGTTCCGTCCCAGACTCGAGGCATGCAAACAGGGTACGAGGAACGATGGCTGCGCGCAGTGATGGCGAGCACACTATACCAGTGATCGGGAAACGAAGCCCGGGTCTCGAAAGGCGCGAAACCCGGGCCACCCTGCCTGTATGAGACTAGACTCTCCCACCCAGCCGAAAGAAGGTCCGGGGAGCTTTCCCGGACTGGAGCCCTAAACCGAGGCTATTTAGCCGCGCAAAGGTTCATAATCGGATCGAGCACCGGAAAGTTATTATTGACATCGTTAGGGTTGAACGTGAGTGGTAAGGTCACCTGCGCAAACGCGCAGATCGTGAAAACAAGCGAGAACACAAGCCAAGCGGCCAAAAGACGCAAGCGGTACGACATGGCACACTCCGAGAGAAAGTGGTAGAGCGTGGCCCTGGGGCAAACTTGCCCGAACGAATGCGGAAAATTGAGGTGCTGCGTTAAACCCTAGGGATCGGAACCGGGAGCCTGACTTTCGGGGGTCAACAGGTGTCTGTTAATTGGCAGACAATGCGCCTGTTTCGTTGTCAAGTCAAGACCACAAAGTTGGGCATTGGTAAAAAATCGCAAGAAGTTGACAAGACCGAAATGATTTGTCATCACGAGCGGAGCGAGGGATCTGCTTTCTGCCAGGTCCGCGGGAGAAGCAGGTCCCTCGACTCCGTTCGCTGCGCTCACTCCGCTCGGGATGACAGAGGGGAAACGATCAGGCGCCGCCAACACGTTCCTGCCAGGTCCGCGGGAGAAGCAGGTCCCTCGACTCGCCCGCGGCGGGCTCGCTCGGGATGACAGAGGAAACAATCGGACGCTGCCAACCGTCCATTTTCCGGCCGGTTCTTACAGACGAGCCTCTACTGGATGGGTTGCGGCTTTTGCGCCATCAGTTCGGTGAAGCGCTTGTCCTCGCGCAGGCTGGCGAATTCGGAGTCGGTATACACCTTGTTGATGTGTTTATAGCCCTCTTCGAGGGCCTTACGCAGATACTCGAGCGAGTGGTCTACGTCGCCCGCCTGGGCGTACATCCTGGCAATCATGAAGGAGAATGCCGCGCGGTCTTCTGGAGAGGTAGTTTGCGCCATCACGCCGATGCGTGAGACGCGCTGGAAGATATCGGGATCGAGCTGGTAGGCGGCGCGATACTCCTGCGCGGCGCGGTCGTACTTGTGCATGGCAAAGTAGGCGGAGGCCATGTTGTAGTGGAAGACGGCATCGGTGGGATGGATGGACAGGGCCTTCTGGTAGTACTTGATTGCCTTACTGTACTTCTCCTTCCTGAACTCCATGTAGCCGCGGTTGTTGTAACCTTCGGCGGCGTGCCTGTCGGCCTTGATGGCGTGGTCGAAGCACTTGGTTGCCTCCACCGGACGTTGCAGCAGAAGGTAAGCCATGCCCTCTTTGTTCCACAGCAAAGCAGTCGGCTGCTTGGCGATGGCCGCTTTGTAGAAGTCAATCGAGTCCAGATATCGCTTCTGGGTACGTAACTCGTCGCCTTGTTCCTCCAACTCAGCAGCCGAGGACTTGGGATCGGGCACCGGCGGGACTTGAGGCGCAGGCGGCTGGAGATCTTCGGCCACCGGAGGTTGAGGCGCAGCCTGGTGGGACTGTTGAGCTGCCAGACATGCGGGAAGCGAGAGGCAGGCTAGCAGACAGATTGGCAGCAGCGTCCGCGACGATGGAAGAGGAACCATGGCCGGGTCCCCAAGACCCCACACTCGACAATAATAGACCTATTTTGGCGGAGAATTGTTCCCATTTTCCGCGCCGCTGGTCCCATTATTCTTCGGCGGGTCATTGTTGCTGTTGCTGTCGTTGTCGCCGCGCCCAAAGAGCTTGCTGAAGAAGCCCTTCTTCTTCTTGGCCGGAGGCGGTTGGCCGGCCGCCGGTTGGACGCTCGGCGTTTCAGCGGGAGTTACGGTCGAGGCAGCCGTGACGGCGCCGTTGGTGGTAGCCGGCGGCGGAGCTACGGGAGGCGATCCCAGGCCCAGGATCTTGGTGAAAACTCCGCGGTGATCGGTGAACGCCTCATCGCAGGTTTGCTTGGGCTCGGTGCCCGCGATGAAGGCGACGGTGTAGTCCTGGGGACATGTGGGGGTCGCCAGGCGGTTGGTCAGTTTGTCCAGCGTTACATCGACGACGCCCGACGGAGCGGGGAAGTTGCGGGCATCGGAGTATTGCGGCAGCTTCACGGCGCGCTTCATGAACTCGGTCCAGATGGGCGCTGCGGTCGAGCTGCCACTGAGCTTCAGGTCGGTGTAATCGTCATTGCCGACCCAGACAATGCACAGCAGGTTGGTGGTATAGCCGGCGAACCAGGCATCGTGCGAAGTCCCGGTCTTGCCCGCAGCCGGGGCCTCGAAACCGCGGGCGCGGACGGTGTATCCGGTGCCGCCGTTGATGACACCTTCCATCATGGTCGTCAGGACGTAGGCCACCCTGGGATCGAGCACCGACTTACTGTCGGTGTGAAACCCTGCAAGCGCTTTGCCGCGGGCGTCGCGCACCGACTTCACCATGATGGGCGAGAGGTGGGTGCCGGAATTGGCGAACACAGTGTACGCACCTGCCATCTCCAGCGGGGTGGCATCGTAGGCCCCGAGCGCGATCGCCGGGGTCGCCCTGACGCTGGCGATACCGGCGGCCTTGGCCAATGCCGCCACTCTCTCGAATCCCACTTCCTGCGCTACTTTGACGGTGGCGTTGTTCAGCGACATGGCGAGCGCATAGCGGGCGGTCACTTCGCCGTGATACTCCTGCTTGTAATTGCGAGGCTCGTACACCTGATCGCCGTAGGCGATGCTTACCGGCGAGTCATCGACGAGCGTGGCTGGCGTGAACACGCCGCTGGAGCCTGCGTCGGTATTGGCTTCATCGGAAGCGGCCGTCATGGTTGCGCCGGTCAGCGCAGTGTTGATAGCAGCGGCGTAAACGAATGGCTTGAAGATGGAGCCGGTCGGGCGCTTGGCGATGGCATGGTCCAACTGGCTCATGCCGTAATTCCTGCCTCCGACCAGCGCCAGCACCTCGCCGGTGTGGGGATCGAGGGCCACGAGCGCTACCTGGGGCATCGGTCCCGGCTCGACATTGGTTTCCGTCCTGGCGTCCCTGCCGGTGCCGACCTTGCTTTTGTGAGTGCGTCGTTTCGTTACCTGCTCGTCCACCAGCTTCATGCCTTCATCGACGGCTTCGGCGGCGGCGCGCTGCAGGTTGGGATCGAGCGTGGTGTAAATACGGTAGGCGTGATCGTTCAGCTCCGCTTCGCTGAACTGGTTGGAAAGCTGGTCCTTTACCAGGTCAACGAAGTAGGGCGCATCGCTGGCCTCGACATTCGGGGTAGCCAGCTTCAGCGGAGTCGCCTTCGCATGCTCGGCCTGGTCGCGGGTAATGGCCCCGGTCTCGACCATGGAGTCGAGCACGACGTTGCGGCGCTCCAGCGCGCGCTTGGGGTTCCTGTACGGCGAAAGATAATTCGGCCGCTGGATAAGTCCCGCCAGCAACGCCGCCTCGGGCAGCGTCAGGTTCTTGATGTCCTTGTTGAAGTAAGCGTGCGCGGCCTGGGCAAAGCCCGCAATGGTGTATGAGCCGCGCTGGCCCATGTAAACCTGGTTGGCGTACATCTGAAAGATGCGCTGCTTGCTGAACTTCCGCTCCAGTTCGAGGGCGATCAGCATCTCGATCATCTTGCGCTTGACCGTCTTCTCCGGGGAGAGGAAGAAACCTCGCGAGAGTTGCATGGTGATGGTGGAGCCGCCCTGGCCGTGGCGTCCGGCGCGGAGGTCGATGGCCGCAGCCTCCACCAGGCGGTAGTAGTTCACGCCGCCGTGCTGAAAGAAGCGGCGGTCTTCAATCGCCAGGACCGCGTCCACCATAACCTTTGGTATGTCGTCGAACGTAATCAACTCGCGCTTGGCGCGGTCCTGGCCTTCGAACAAGGCGGTCACCAGTTCCGGTTCCAGTTCGTAGGCGTCGGCGTTCTCGTTTCCCGCGGCCGAGATGGAGCTGACTCTTCCGTTTTCAAACGAGATGAGGGCGTTACCGGAACCGTGGAACGACTCGGGCCCCGGGGTTATCTGGATGGAATGCGACGAGACGCGAAAGTGTCCGATGGGCGAATCGCTGTCTTTGGCTTCTTGGGTGTATCCCGCGCGGCGTAGTTGGGCGGCAATTTCCGCCTCATCCGTCTTGTCGCCGACAGACACCGTTTGCGGGCGGGCGTAAATCTTGGCTGCATTGGTGAAGATCGGACCCGCCATGCGGCGGTCCACGATCCTCTCGTACTTGACGTAGTAATACACAAACGTCGTCATGAAGACGATGCCTGCGATGGCGAAACCGGCGATAAAGAGCTTCACCAGGGGGTCGGCCAGCGAGAAACGTTGCGTCTGGCCCGCTTTGCCCTTTGCGGGGCGAGTACGGCCTTTGGGCGCGCCGCGGACGGCGGGCCGGCTGTCAGGTAATTTGAGTTTGATTGCCACGTTTATGAATATGCAGAGAAGCCGCTATACGTAAGACGGCCATGCAACGTCTTCCGTTATCTCTAGGATGCAGAACAACATCTTCCAGGCGCGAACCCTGGACCGGAACCGGATGCACACCGCCTTTTCGTGCGGCAGCCACACGCCGGGAGACGCGGCTACAGCCCAACGCCAGAGCAGCCTTTATTGTAATCCAGAGAGTGGGTTGTCAATCCGTCTGATGTAAGTCCTTGATCCTAAGTCCTGCAAGCCTGAAGCCTGGCGGGGATGGCGGATATGGGCAGCTGGGCGATCGGGAGAAATCTCTCTGGGTGCCAAAATCCCGCCGAGTCCGCGCCGTTGGCGTTGCAACTGCTATTCTCAATACATATGCGGCGCTTTGTCCTGAAGTCTTGCATCGCCCTCGCCGTGACGATGCTGGTCGCGGCAGCGGCCTTACCGCAAAGTGCCGCCAGCGCTGCCCAAAGCACCTCAACCTCCACCGACCAACCGGTCAAAGCTGAGCCTCAGGGCCACACCGTGCTCATTGGTTGTCTCAGTGGGCCGGATGGCGATGGCAACTACACGATTCGCAGTATGACCTACCGCACTGGGGTGGAGGTCATCGGGCCGGATGACCTGAGGAACGTTTCCGGAGGCAAGGTGAAGCTGACGGGCTGGTGGAAACCGAGCGATCAACCGGCCGAGGCGAGCAGCGCAAAGAAAGCGCGCAAGTTCCAGGTAACGGCGATTGAGGCAATCACGCCGAATTGCCAGGCCCCGAGCGAAAAGACGCCCGTCAGCAAAGAGAAGCAGCAGCGACAACAGCAAAAGCAGAAGAGCAGCGCTAACCCGCCTGCGAGTTGACGCTCCTCGGCCCGCCGCAGGAACCTCTGCTGTGAGAGGCCTTGATTACGGTCCGACACCCCCGGTATGGCAATCGGAGCAGTTCACGGCCGTCAAGTCGCCGATGTCAACCGGGTGCTTGAACGGTTGGGCCGGCAACGAGGCGATCTCGGTGCCACTCTCCTGTTGCTCTAGAACGGTGTGGCACGAGTTGCAATCCTTGCTGATAACCTTGCCGTCCTTGCTGACGTGATTACCGTCGTGGCAACGGAAGCAACCCTGGTAGTAGAAGTGCCCGATGTTATTGGGGTGGGTCTTCCAGTTGACCTTCATCGTGGGAAAGAATGTAGTGCTGTAGATGCGCTGCAGTTCGACGACAGCAGCTTGGATACTCGCCGCCTTGGCTGAGGCGATTTGCGGATACTTCTCCTGGTAGAACTTTGGGATGTTCGCGGCAATCGCATTCCTCGCCTCGTCAGAGGTCTTGTAGTCCGCGGTCAGGACCTGCACTCCCTGCTGCTTGATGAAAGGCAGGTTGGCATCGATGGACTTGCCCGTGATCGCCCGATCCACGGAGAGATCGGGTGGAACATAGATGTGCGACGGGCGGTTGTGGCAATCGATACAGTCCATACGGCGCTTATCGGCCTTGTCCATCTGGGCCTGGGTGGGTGGGTTGTCCTTCGATACATACTCGGTCACCCGGCCGGTATGGTCTTCGATGCGCACCCAGGGAATCACCTGCCGCTGTTCATCGCTGGCGAAATAGGTGATTTTGTTGGCGATGTTCATATGCCAGTGGATCCCTTCACCGGCTTGTCCCAGGCTGGGATCGCCTCCTCCGGTCTTGATCAACAAGCGGAGCACGCGCGGCGTGTTCTGCTCGTCGGAACCGTAATGGGTAAAGGTCTTGAGCTGGGCTCCCCAGAATTTTTTCGGCCAGTGGCATTGTTCGCAGGTTTGCTGAGCCGGGCGAAGGTTTGCCACCGGGGTAGGTATGGGCCGGGGATAGGTGCCACGCACGGTGTAGTAAACCTGGCGCATGCCCGAGAGCTTGGACTTGACATACCAACTCGCGCCCGATCCAACGTGGCATTCGACGCAAGGCACGCGGGCATGAGGCGAGGCCTCATAGGCGGTGAACTCGGGGTGCATGACGGTGTGGCATAGCTGGCCGCAGAAATTGACCGAGTCAGTGAATTCGTACGCCTGGTAACTCCCCACCGCGCTGACCAGCGCGAAGATCACGATGAAGCTGAGGACGAAGGCCACCGTACTGCGTTGCGCGGGATTGTTGAGATCGAGTTTCGGGAAATGGGGCGGTGCACCGACTGCGCGCAGCCGTCGTCTCCGCTCGATCGCCATTCCGATGGGGATCAGGATCAACCCGAAGACCAGAAACCCCGGCGCCACCATGTAGGCCAGAATGCCGATGTAAGGAGAGGGCTGTCTGGAGAGCAGGTCAATCAGGACCAGCAGAACGATATTGACCAAGGCAACTGCAGCCAGCGCCAGGCCGATAAGGCTGATGGGATTGCGGATCAGATTTTTCGAAACAGGCGGATGATCGCGTAGAGGATCCCTCTGCGTGTCCTCAGTCATTTATTTAAACGTCCCTTCTTCGCCTCACCCCAGTGCATCATGCACATTGAGGGCTGCCGAAATCACCACAATCGAATCGTATTGCAGAAAACCGCACCTGACCGCTCGACTCACCCCAAAGTTGTAAAGCGGGCGTCAGTCTTGCCTGGTCTCTATTTCGGACGGCCGGCAGTTTCCGCCTGCTCCGCCTCTGGCTCGACAGGTGGCGCCTCGTCGTCAGAACCTTGCGCTTTTTCGATCGCGACCATGTCCAACGGATGCTCGTGCTCGTAGTGCTCGATGGACATCTTGCCGTCGTACCAGGCCCAGTTCATGGGGTACGTGTCAGGATCGAAAATGACACTATAGAAGTGCCATACGACGATGGCAAGCGTGGCCAGTATGGCCTCGTACCAGTGGATGGTGAGCGCCACATCCACCCACCAGCCCGGTACTCGGTCGCCCACACCGCTCTTGAACCAGACCATCAGTCCGGTAGCAGCCATCACGAAGACGCCCCAGATCAGCGCCCAGTACTCGGCCTTTTCAGCATAGGTGAAGCGGCGGAACAGCGGACGCTGCTCGCTATAACCTAGGTAGTAGCGGAAAGCATCACGCACGTCGGTGACGTCCTTCCAGTCGGGCAGCATGTCTTTGAAGAGGCGCCGGCCGTCGGGTTTGGTAATCATGTACCAGAGGTGATAGAAACCCACCAGAATCAGCACGACGCCCGCGACCCGGTGAACGACGCTGCGGACCGCTTCGTTGATGAAGATCGTGCCCAGCCATGACCCGGGGTAGCGCAAGGCGAAGCCGGTCAATACCAGAATCAAGAAACTGCTGAGTAGGAGGAGGTGCTGGATGCGCTGCTCCAGCGTCATGCGGAACAGGATTCGGGGCTGCCCAATGCGGCGCAGGATCGCCTTCTTACGAAATACGATCAGGTTGTGCAGCACCATACCGCCGATGACCACGACGATCATCCAGATATAAAACCTGCTGATAAGGGCAATGACTCGGCTGCCCAAGTCGGCTTTCGCCAACCCATCCGAATGCACCTTGAAACTGATGAACTTGTCGTTGGCCCCAGGATGACATTGCCCGCAGGTCTTGGCCAGGTTGGCATGATTGATGGTAGAACGCGGGTCGCTGGAAGGCAGAATGTTATGCACCCCGTGACAACTGGCGCAATTGGCCACCGTCGCCGAGCCCATCTTCGAGGCCATGCCGTGATAGCTGGACAGATAGGATGTTACCTGGCCCGCAGGCATTCCGAACTCGTTGGAAAGACGCACGCTGCCGTGACACTGGGCGCACACGTTACCCACATTCGCCGCGGCCACCGAAGAATTTGGGTCGCTGGGCGCTTTGATGGTGTGAATGCCGTGGCAGTCGGTGCACACCGGCGCCTGCCAATTGCCACGCGCGATGGCCTGCCCGTGGATGCTCTGCACGTACTGCAGTTCGATGGTTTTATGGCACTTGGCGCAGGTGGCCGGAACATTGAATTTGTTGATGGGCGACTTGGGATCGGTAGCCGGCCGAATATCGTGCGTACCATGACAGTCGGTGCATACCGCAGCCTTATCGGACCCGGAGGCGACCGCCTTGCCGTGAACACTCTGCTGGTAGGAGAGGAAGGGAGCGGAACTTATGCCGCTCGATGCCATCACAAATTTCTGCCCGTGGCATGCGCCGCAAGTTTGTGGAATATTGCCACGAGCTACTTTTGACTTTGGATCGCCGGCCGGCAGGATTTCGTGCACGTTTCCGTGGCAATCCTGGCACTTCGCCACATTTGTATTGCCGGCCTTGGCGCTGATGGCGTGGATGCCATGGTCGTAAGCCTTTTGCTCATCGGCGTGGCAGGTGGCGCACACCGGCATGACTGGCGCCGGGTCGTGAGGGAATGCCTTGATGTCGGCATGACAATCGGTGCAGCCGAAGGTGCTGTGAATCGACGCCTTGAATTTTGCGTCATCCACATGCAGGCTGACCTGCTTGCCGTTCTCGTCTTTGGTAAGAGTCGAATCGCTATGGCAAGCCAGGCAGTCTTCATTGCTCATCTTGGGCGCATGCTTGGCTGCCGCCCCCGTAGAGAGCACCAAGGCAACCAACAAGACCAGACCGCAACGCTTCACCTGGGACCCCTCGCTTTCGCCCGCGCGACGCTACGCCGGGCCACATTCAACCATGACTGACAGGGGCGGAAACAGGCAATGAGTAACCTCACATGCGGGTGTGACTTTGGTCACATAATCGTGTGCTGTTGGCACCTTAATGAGAGGAAAGCCGCGCCAAACATCGGTTTTGAGAGGGGCGCTTAGGGCAGTCCGAAGCCGATCAGAAGGCGTAACGCAAGGCGAGGGTCGTGTTATTGGCGTGGAAGTAGCGGGAAGCCGTCGGTCCAACGAAAGAACCCTCGGCATACTGGTAGTAATTCCAGGCTGCCTTCAAGGTCACATTCTTGCGCACGGCGACGTCAATTCCAGCCAGTGGCGATTGGTAGGTGGACGAAAGCGGTCCCAGAGGCAACAGCGAATTGAACTGCGTGGTGTTGCCCTGGTTGTCCACTATGTTGTACCCCAGGCGCATGGTGACCCGCTCCACTGGCGTCAGGGTCAGGGCCAAGTAGCCATATTGGGTGTGGGTCTGGTAATTGCCGTAGGTTTCCATGAGCGTGCTATCGCCCAGACAGGTGAACGATCCCGCCGGAGGCGCGGAACTCTGGAAGCAGAGGAAGATATTCTGCTGGAGGGCATCGAAGTTGTAGGCCAGATCGAGCCCCCAACGACTGCTGGGCGTAATCGTAGCGTTGACCATGGTGCTGTAGTTGTGCTGGTTGAACGCAATGTCGCCGGCCGGGTTCTTGCTTTGCTGAAACATGAGGTTGCCGCCGAGGGTCAGCCATGAGCGCGGAGCATACGAGACGTTGCCGGTAAAGTTGAAGAAGGTCGTGGGATCGGTACGATAGATCCAGTTATCGGCGCCGCCAACTTGAGCGTTGACATTGGCATGGAAGGAGTTTCCAGCACGAAACCAGGCCCCGATGGTTTCAGAGTAACGATTGATCTCGGTGGTGGGGCTTCCCCAGGGCGTGATGACTCCGCTGAAGGTGCAACTGCCATCGGGATTCAGCGGCAGCCCCACGCAGCTGCCGCGATTGGGCAGGTTCGGGTAATAGATATCTCCGGCTGAGGCCTGATAAGTGTTACCGGGCTGGATGATGTCGTTGTCCCATACGAACCCCACACGTACGCCAAAGAAGCGCGAAATGTCGTACTGCAACTGAAAGTCGTTCTGCTTGGTTTTCTGACCAATCATGTTGATGGTGGTTTCGTTGATCAGATCGGCCGGAGAACTCGAGCTGTGCAACAGATTGGGTGGAAAAGTCGCGACCGGGGTAAGCAGGGAAGCGGTACCGGCACTTGCTGCGGCGAAGTAATTGGCCTCGATTTCCTGATAATCGCCGGCCACACTGAAATCACGATAGCGAAAAGTCTCGACCAGGCGAAGATTGTCCCTAATGTGGAACGTCGCTGAGACATCAGCGGAAGAAGAGTTCCATCGGGCGCTGGAGTTGCTGCCTGAGGTGTTGTAGCCGAGGTTGGAAGACCGGGTGGTCAGACCGCTGAAGATTGCGGTCAGTGGGGTGCTGGAGTTGGCGTGACTGTACTGGAACTGTCCATTGAAATCCAGCCACTTGAGAGAAGACGATTTCAGATTGAGTTGCTCAGTGGGAATAAATGTGCTCACGTGCTGATACTGGCTGTAGTCGAGGAACCCGTTGCAGACGGGATTAGCAACCCCATTCTTCAGTGGGGCCGCGCACGGACTTCCGCCGTTGAACCACGAGAGTCCGAAACTGACGGGCTGCCCATTGGATAGCGGCCAGGAATTGAATGGGTTCAGGCCGTACAGGGTCCCGCCGGAATAGTATTGCAGCATTTGGGTATAGCTGAGAGTGGTCTTCTTGGCGGCACGGAAGTCCACTCCGAAACGATATCCGTTCAGGGTGTTGTCGTTGTTCTGATCTAGCAGTGCCTCGGTCCCCTCGTGGAGGCTGCTGAAGGACGGTCCAATGAAGCGGTTCCGGTTGTAATCGACGCGAAACGAAACTCGCCGCATGGGCAGCACCACAAGGTCAAAGTTGTAGAGATTCTGCCGATTGTAGTAGCCATGGGGTGAGTTAAGGATGGGAATGAATGGCGACCCGGTAGGAGGATTCAGGGGATTCGCGAACAGGTCGTAATCAAAGTAGTTTTGCATGTGCTGGTAGCTGCCCGAGAAGGTGTACCAGCCGTACTTCGCGATCCGCATCCGCGCCGCCTGCTCGGGATCGCCGCCCCATCCGAAGCTGTTGAAAGTCAAGGTATCGAAGATGTCTTCATGGCTAAGCGACTGCATGGTAAGAGACTGGTCGAGAATGCGCGCTCCAGTCTGGTAGTCGACCAGCGTGTCATACATCGGCTGGCTGCCATTGACCTCTGCGATGCGACCGCCAATGTCAATCGATTGGGTCACCCGAAAATCGCCAATCTGTTTCCCCTCTCCCGCATCCGGCGAAGCCGAAGAGGCCGCGGGTGGCGTTTGCCCCGGGGTCTGCGCGAACGTACCGCCCATGAAGAACAGGCAAGCCGCCATCAGAGCGAATCCAAAAGAACAAGAGCCGAGATTCCTTTGAAGAGCCATTGGCATGCCTCTCTCCTACCGGAAGAACACCGGATCAAAGTTGGAACCATGGATCTGGGTGTGGCACATGGTGCACGCCTGATATTTGATGGATTGGTCGTGGTTCGGTCCGATAGGCCGACCGGCCGCGCCGTTCATGTTGGGCGTATGACAACGGAGACAAAGGAAGTTGACATTGTTGACTTGGAGCAGGCGCGGATTGGTGGATCCGTGCGGGGTGTGACAGGACAGGCATCCTTCGTCAGTCTTCACCGGCGCATGTTCAAAGACGAATGGCCCCATGGTGTCGGTGTGGCACTTGGTGCAGACGGCAAACTGACCGGCGGCGGCGCGTACCTGGTGGCCGGTTTCAGTGCCGTGGGGATTGTGACAGTCACTGCACTGGATAAGTCCCACATCCACACGATGCCGATAGGGCCGGGCGAATTCGGCCTTCTGCGCGGCATGGCACCCAAAGCACAGCGCCGTCTGTGGCTTCACCAGCAGGAAGTTGACGTCCTTGGAGCCGTGCGGACTGTGGCAAGAGGTACAGCTGACGCCATTTGCCAGGTGCTCGGACTTGGAGAAATTCTGCGTCTCCAGGCTCGATTGATGACACTTGGTGCAGATGGCTGCTGTCTCAGCCGGACTGAGGGTCTCAAAGCGAATGATCTTGGTGACGTCGCCACCGCCGTCCACATGGGCTTGGGCGGGACCGTGGCAACTCTGGCATCCATGCTGGCCGCCTTTGAGCAACGCGGCATGAGGAGTGCCCGCGAAGTGCTTCTCCCAGACCTCCTGGTGGCAGGTCTTGCAAATGTCCGTTTCAGCGTATTGGCCGCCGGTCGAGCCAGGGAGGGCGGCGGAGGTTTGCGCAGTTGGAGCAGCCGCGTGTTCCTGGGCTGGAGCGGGTGCGATGAGGCAGCAAACGGAGACAAGAAACCAGAGCAGCAGGATTAGTCGGCAACCGGTACGAGGCATTCTGGCTCCCCAGCAGTGTCTGTGCAGTGCCTAGAATGTTGGCTGGCTTTGGGCCAGCGTCGTGTAATGGAGTAAGAGCGAACCAGTCGCTCAACGTGGTCGGGAAGATACTAAATTCGCCGTTTGCCGTCAATGCCACTTTGGTGGGCAAATCTAGTTTAGCGAGGCGTTGCGACGCCCAGAAATCTCAGTCAAGCCTAGACCAGCATGGCGCGCGGGCGCAGGGTGATTCGGCCGTGCCGGCAGTGCCCCGTCGAAATACTGCGAACACGCGCATAAGCACCGTGCAGATCCTCGCTCAGCATATGTACGACCTGCAGACAAATCTCACTGTGCTCGTGCAAGAACTTCACCAGGTCCTTCTTACGGACGAAAATGACCTGCGAGTTGTCCAGCAACTCAGCCGTGATCTCATGCGGGGTGTTCGAAAGTGCAGCCTCCAGGCCCAGTACTTCTCCCGGTCCGGCTATGCGCAAGGTAAGGCGTTTACCGGTATCGGAGCAGATGGAGAGCTTGGCGCGGCCATTGCATAGGATGTAGACACCTCGAACCGTCCGTCCCTCGGCGAACAGCAACGTGTTTCGGCGGCAGGAAGCAAGCGACTTGATCTCGTCGAAGGCTTTCAGCGACTTGGCGGGCATGTCGCAAAAAGCCCGGTCGGGACGGAAGTCGCAGGTCACGCAACTAGAACGCACCGTGGTCTCCATACTGTGGTGATACCGCTTTGGGGGCATTAATGCTGTGATAGCAGTCACCCTTTTTCGTGACCCTGTTCACAGGGATTGTACTAAGCGAGGGATCGCAGGCACTTTAGCTGCTATGAGAGGCAGGCCCCAAAAAGGCACAAAGCCTCCTCTGGATAGGGGGAAAATGTCCGGAGAGCCGGAATCTATCTCCCGCTACGTCGTGACAGCCAATGCCTTAAGAGCCGCTTTATTGCGGATCAGCAGGGTAGAGCCTTTCGACTGTACGATCTGTCTCCGCTTCAGGTCGGCAAACAATCGGGTGACGGTTTCGCGTGAGGTGCCGATCATCTGAGCGATCTCCTCGTGAGTGAGGGCAAGCTTCAGCCTGGGCTCAGTCTTGGTGGCTTCGCCGTTCCTGGCGCTCCATTCCAGCAGCAGCTTCGCCAGCTTCTCCGCGGCTGAATGCGACAAGCCTAAGGCGCGAATTTCCCGGCAGGCACTGTTGTATTTCTCGCTGAGCTGCTCGGCGACGCGCAGGCAGGCCTCGCTGTGCTCCTTGAGGAAGTGCAAAAAGTCCTCACGTTTCACGAAGTTTACCTGGCACGGATCCACGGTCTCAGCGGTTAACTCGTAGGGCTTGCCGCCCACGCTGGCGCTGAGGCCGAGTACCTCTCCGGGTCCGGCGATTTTAAGGATGAGCGTCTTGCCATCGGTGGAACAGATGGAAAGCTTAACCCGGCCTTTGCACAGCACAAAGATCCCGCGCGGCGCCTGACCCTCGACAAAGAGGACAGCGCCTTTAGGATAGGCGGTGGCGTATTTCACGGACTCGAACGCCTGTAGTGCGGCTGGTGGAAGATCGCAAAAAATACGGTCTGCCCGCATCTTGCAAGTGAGGCAGCTTTCTATGATGTCCAAACCATAAGGTGTAAGCACGACGACCCCCTGTACTCTACATCGTATCCCCGTGTCTTACGGCCGAGGGGCGTGTTGGAACGCCCTCCGGGGTGAAAACCTGCCAGACTCGCCGTGGCCGGTGCTCCGTGCACCTCGCTCGCGTCCCGTGCCCTGTCACGGGGCAGCGACAACTTCCGGCAAAAGGCCCGTAAACAGCGACTTTTGCCATTCATAGCCGGGTCGAGGCATAGAGGCCCTACTCCTGATACAGTCCAGCGGAACATCCCGAGCGCACATCGATCAAGTACATACGTCACAAAGGCCTGTGATCTGTGAGACCGCCGCGGGAGGCCAACGGGTTGGTCGCAAGGCCTGCGCGGGACACGGGCGACGCAAATCGACGGCACGGTTTGAGCAAGACGTTAAGGCCTCAGGCTCCAACCGGTTCGGCTGTCGTGACCCTTTCCGTACCGAGCACTACGGCAATCGCATGGACCACCGACGCGACACGTACCGCCGCCAGGATTTTCTCTTCGCTGAAACCCTTTTCGCGCAGCGTCTTCTCATGCGCATCCACGCAGGCACCGCAATTGTTGATCGCCGATACCACCGTGGCCCACAGCTCGAAATCGAGGGGATCGATGCCATGCGTCCGCATTACGTTCATACGCAATCCGGAGCGCATGGTGCCGTACTTCGCATTTGAGGTGAGGTGCTTGAAGCGGTAAAAGATATTGTTCATGGCCATAATGGCCGCTGCTGCTTTCGCCGCCTCGAGAGCCTCGGGCGTCAAATGAGTTGCAGCCTCCTCCAATACCGCGGCGATCAGTTGCTCATTGCGCGAGGCGATGGCGGAGGCAACCACCGTCCCCCACACCTGCTGGCCAGTCAAGTCGGACTGCTGCCGCACCACGCTGGAGAAATTCAGCTTCAGGTCTTTGGAGTATTGCGGAAGAGTTTCAATTAACGCGTCAAGATTCATGATGTCCTTTTCCAATCTGGAATCAAGTAATTCCCAGTTCTGGTGGAAACTATTTGCGCTTCTTACCGTTGTTCACCTCAGATGAACTCAATCGTGGCGCTCCGGGAATATGTCAATAACACCGTTCCACTCTGCAACAGGGGAGCTGGTCGCAGCCCTCGGAGACAGGCGCGCACTGGAAGACTCCCTCGCAGTCAATCTTTTCTTTCGGCTTGGTATCAGGGATCTGCGCCTGAATGTGGTCTCTGCCCGCACAAACCATTAGCCCAACAACGAACACCTTAAGAGCGGCGTTCATTCTTATCCGCGTCATCGTGAAAGAGGTGCAACTCTGCATAGCGCTCGATTCAAAGACGGCTCCGCCCTTGAGGAGCGGAGCCGCACGAAGGTAACTTAGACCTATATCGTCTCCTGGCCTTTTTGCCAATTGCAGGGGCAGAGCTCGTCGGTCTGAAGCGCATCCAGAACCCGCAGAACTTCCTGGGGGTTGCGTCCCACCGACAGGTCGGTCACGTAGACGAAGCGAATGATGTTGTCCGGATCGACCACGTAGGTCGCACGCTGGGCGACACCTTCCTTTTCATCCAGGATACCGAGGATGGAGGACAGGTCGCGCTTGATGTCCGAAAGCATGGGGAACGGCAGGTCTTTCAGGTCAGGATGATTATTGCGCCAGGCCAGATGCGCGAACTCCGAGTCGATGCTTCCGCCCAAGATCTGGGCATCGCGGTCCTGGAATTCCTTGTTGACCTTGCCAAAGGCGGCGATTTCGGTTGGGCAGACGAAGGTAAAGTCCTTCGGCCAGAAGAAGAAAATTCTCCACTTGCCTTGGTAGTCCTGGTTGGTAATGGTTTTGAATGCGTTGTCCTTGTTGGTAGTAACGGTTGCGGTAAGACTGAAATCAGGAAATTGCTCTCCTACGCCTAACATTTCTTCGATCTCCGTTCTTATGTATGTAAGGTAAGTTTAAGACTACTTCAGTTCACTGGTTGCGCACGTCTTGCAGACACCCTGCAACTCAATACTAAACTTTTCCACCCGGAAGCCAGAGGGAAGCGCGCCTCGCAGTTTTACCGGGGCGAGCGAATCGACAGGGAGATCGGTGATGGAGCGGCAACGCGTGCAAACCAGGTGATGATGTAGATTGCGGTTGGCGTCGATGCGCCAAGGGCCGTGATGAGGGCTGACTTCGTGCAGCATGCCGGCGTGCACGAAAGTCTTAAGGTTTTTGTAAACCGTCGCGAGCGAGATCGACGGCAAGTCTTGTTTTACCTGCTCGTAGATCTCCTCCGGCGAATAATGCCCGGGTCGTGACACCAGCGCTTCGTAGATTTTTTGCCTCTGGTGTGTCGCCGCCAGGTTGTGCACGCGGCACAGCTGGCGAAACTCGTTGTAAGTCTCCCGGCGCATATTTATTGGATGATAAAACTGATCAAAGGATTTAACTTCTCGCACGCTGATTCTGCGGTTCGCAGCCCCTTCCCAGGACAACAGGCCCCTGTGGTACCCTTTTTGCACTGGCAGCTCTCCTCTCATGGGAACCCGAACAACACGTCTGGCCGCTGCTTTGCCGGACAGTAATGCGGATTCGCCCGCATGTGTGAAAGGCCGACCCGGATCTACCTGGATCAGCTCGCTGTGGTTCGATCTTGCTCTGGCGTTCGGCGCTGGATTGCTCTACGCCCTGGTTGTGATGGGTCCCGGACCGCTGAATCCGCGCAATGTGGACTGGGTAACCGTCGATCCCGCCTATCACTACATCGGATGGGAGCTGTTTCGCCAGGATCCGCATGTCCATTGGCCGCTGACCTACACCGACCGGCTGGGCTATCCCGAGGGAGAATCGGTTGCCCTGCTGGACCTGAATCCGCTTGCGGCGGTGGTGTTGAAGCCACTCTCACCTTTGCTTCCCGAACCCTTTCAATACTTCGGGCTGGAAGTGGTTCTAGCCTGCGCCCTGCAATTCTTTTTTGCCTTTCGAATCTTTCGTCTGCTCCTGGGGACGAATGTCCTGGGAATTGCGTTGTGCAGTCTTTTCTTTCTGCTTGCACCGCCTCTGAACTACCGGCTCATGGGGCATTATTCGCTCTCCAATCACTGGCTTCTACTTGCGGCTTTGCTGGCGTTCCTTCAGGCACAACAGGAATCGCCCAACGCGATTCGGCGGTTCGTGACTGCGGGGACAGCGCTGACGGCGATATCAGTTGGCATCAATCCGTATCTCGCATTCCAGGTGCTGGCGGTGTTGACCGCCGGTGTCGTCAGCTTGATGTGGCGGAGGAAGCTGAACATCCCGCGGGCCGCCGGCATCCTGGTGCTGTTTTGCCTGACAGGCTTCGTCATGGCCTATTCGCTGGGCCTGGTCATCGAAGGAGGACGCGGCTACAAGAGTGGCGGCTATCGCGTGTTCTCCATGAATCTTCTGTCGCTGGTCGATCCTCGGGGATGGAAATCCATCCTGCTTCCGCGGATCCCTTCCGCGACTCCCGGGCAGTACGAAGGCTACAACTATCTGGGCGCCGGGGTCCTGGTCCTAACGTTGATCGTGTTGGTTGCGGCCGTCTGGCAGCGCCACAAAGTGCCAGCGTTCAACCTGCGATGGCTCATACCGCTGCTGCTTTGCTGCGTGGCGTTGACGCTGCTCGCGCTGTCGACCAAAGTAACGCTCGCCTCGAGAACCGTCGTGGACCTGGATCCGGGCGAAAAGCTGTCGCCTTACCTGGCTTCGCTGCGGGCAAGCGGACGACTCTTCTGGACTCCTTACTATTTGGTTCTGCTGACGGTACTCGCCGCACCGTTTGTCTTCTTCAAGAGGATGTGGGCGAGTTTGCTGGTTGGGTGCGCATTGCTGGTTCAAATCGCCGACACGCAGTCGCTCCGTCATTGGGTGCACACGACCATCAGTGAACAGCATCCGTCGCCGCTGAAGTCGCCGATTTGGTCCAAGCTTGGTTCCACTCACCAGAACCTTATTGTTCTTCCCGCCTGGCAATGTGACGGCCCGGCAGCGCCACTTGGGCCCGACAGTTATCGCATTTTCGGCTTTCTGGCCGTCCGGCAGAAGATGAGGACCAACAGCTATCAGTCGGCTCGCTATACGGAAGTCGCGCGCGACTGGCATTGTCATCAGGCCGTCGATGCTCTGTCGGAGCAGTCGCTCTCGCCGGATTCCGCATATGTAGTAACGCCTGAGTTGGCCGCACGCATTGCGACGGGGCCAACCGGGCCGGGGAAGTGCCATGACCTGGATCGCGTTATCCTGTGCTCTGTCAAATCTGACTTCGGACTCAGCCCCGCTCTGATGACCCCTGAGGAGAGGCTGGAGAACGCCATTGCCAACCCAGGGTTCGAGGATGGCGGCTTGTCGCCATGGTCGACGGTTTGGGAGGTCGGCGCCAGCGTAAATTCCACCCACGCTCACAGTGGAGCGCGCAGTCTGGCTGAGTCTGGACTCGGTAGTGTGTATGAGGATGTGACCGGGCTGGATCCGGGAGCGATTTATAACGCTTCGGTATGGGTGTCTGGCTCCCCAGATGCAACTGCCCAGGCGCAGATCACGGTTTACGATCCTAGCGGCAACACGACAACTTCCTCTCCGTTCGTCACCGTAGGATCCGATTGGAAGAATCTCTCCCGTTCCTTCACCCCTGGGCAGGATGGAACCGTGCGCCTTCATCTGCTGCGCGGTCCAGGCTCGGGGACGATCTACTGGGACGATGTTCACATCTCTCGTGGGGAATAGGGGCGGCTGAGAGGCAATGGAATCGTGACTACGGTTCAGACGAGCGCGGGGCAAGCGGCGCATCTTGCCCGCTGTCAGAAGCTGCGGAGCGGCGCGATCAAGCTGATCCTGTTTCTGGTGTCGGCGGCGTTGAGCGCAGCTGTTTTCCTCACCTTCGACTACTTCTATACTGTCGCGCTGCAGGGGTCGGTCGTTTCCGGTGGCGCGCAGGGTTATTGTTTCGCACCGCTCGATCCGGTGCGGTTCTTCGCCTTGCTACCGAACTGTTCCTGCATTCGCCTGTGGGGCAAGTCCTCGTATCCGATGTTCACCAACAACCTCGGCTTCCGGGACGACAAGATTCGGGACGTTCCGTTGACGGACACGAAGCCGCGCGTGCTGATTCTGGGCGATTCGCACGCCGAGGGAATGACGGCCTGGGAGGACACTTTCGTCGGTCGAATCGCAGCCAACTTTCCGCAATACGATTTCCTGAACGGAAGCATGGGAGCTTACTCCCCGTCAAACTATCTCAACACGGCGCGATTGGTTTTCGACAAGGGCGTCGACGTTGACGACGTTATCGTTTTTATCGACATTTCCGATGCTCAGGACGAGGCTGCTCTCTACCGCGACAAGGACGCAACCGGTGCGGTGACCACGCCGGGTGGCAAGACCATCGTTCAGGGCCGCTATGGCAGGCTCCGCGAATATATCAACAAGCACTTGCTGATCACGGACGACATCGTCGAGTTCTGCGAGCGAGGGCTGGTCGGGCTCGGCTACTACCATCTCGACCGCGGTGAGGGCAACGAGTTCGACCAGGAACGGGGCGCATGGACCTATCGCACGGTCTCGGACACCCTGCCTTTCGAAGCCGGCTACGCGCCGCTCGGGCTGGAGCGCGGCATCGCTAAAGAGAAGGCCAAAATGGACCAGCTTTGGCAGGAGCTGGCTGCGCGCAACATTCCCCTCAGCGTCGTCGTCTATCCGTGGCCGAACCAAATCGCCAATGATACTGTCGACTCACGGCAGGTGCGCATCTGGCGCGAGTGGTGCGAAGGCAAGTGCGAGCGATTCATCTCGGTGTTTCCGGAGTTCTTTGCAGCCAAAGCCCAATGCCCTCGTTGGGAGCCAGGCTGCTGGTATCTCGACTACTTCATTTTCGGCGACATCCATTACAACTCTGCCGGCAACGCCATCGTGGCCGAGGCGGTGAGTAAGAGCCTCTCGGAGGCGCCACCCGAGAAACGTCGCATCAGCGGCGACAGTGCGACGGCTTCGAACCATTGACTTGCCGCGCGCACGCTTACTCCTTTCCTCCCTCTGCATCTTGCGGTTTGAAGATCATGCCTTCGCTAGTCTTGCCGTTCATCAACACGACCAGCGGCGAGGCGAATTGCAAATGGCGGACGCAGCCGTGCTCTTCGACGGCGGGTTGGGCGGCCAGCCACTGCCAATCCACGAAGCCTTCGCCGGCGTCAGGATTGACCGTGAAGTAGCCGATCTGGAAGGCGGTGAGGTTCTGGAAGAAGTGGCTACCCTGGGAAGGTATGACGCGAAAGTCGCGGAAGCCTGACTCGACGATGACGCGCGCGCCGGAGATCTGGTCCCAGGTCACGGGAATGCCCAGCCAGGAATCCGTAGAGCCCAGGCGGCCCACACCAATCAGCAGATAGGGCGTACCGTTCTCGCTGAGCGTGGCGTTAAAGTGGGCGACACTTTGCGCGACCTCGAAACTTTGGGCGCGCTCGAAGCGGTGGAAGTTAACCACAACAACATCGCGCAGGTCGTGCACGCGTCCGTGTCCCAGCACCTGCGAGCTTCGGCACACCAATCGCCCAGGCTCGACCTCCTCGATCCGAATGTCTTCCCCCCCGCGCGACATCACCAGCGGGCGTAACTGGAGGAAGCCGAAATCGGCCGGTTCGTTGGGAAGCTGTGAGAGGCGTACAGCGAACTCGATCTCCACCGGCCGCCCCAGCGCATCCTCGCCAATGCGCATAAGCTGGTCGAGAATCCCGGGCAGTGGAAACAAGCCGTACTTTAGGATGGGAGCGAAGCTCACGATGCGCGGCCCGCGCCGGCTGAGCCCGTCATAAACGGCATTGTTATCCACAGAATAGGTGGAGCCGACCATCTGCAAGGTGCCGTCGGCTTCGGCGATATCCAGCCGGAAGGGAACTTCACGCAGGTCGGCCGCAGGATCGCCATCGCGCGAAGGATGTTGCAGTTCGAGTGCCCAGAATTCAGTCTGGGAATTGGCCAGGATGTCGTCCACCGAGGAGAACTGAACCAGGTTTTGCGGGTAACGCGGGCTGAAAGTCAGGCACTTTCCTCCGCCCACCACCTCGCGTCCCAGCCCCAGGGCGACGGCGGCGAATCCGTCTTCCACTCGCATGGGCGGATGAGGATAGAAATTTCGCGAGCGCACCACTCCAGAGAAGTCGGGATAGAAGCGGTTGCCATGGGTGTTGCCCACGATCTGCTGAACTAGGACCGCCATTTTCTCTTCTTCCAGGCGGTAAGGCGTCGCGCGGACGTAAGCCTTGGCGTGCTGGCTGAAGGTGGAGGCATAAACCAGCTTGATCGCTTCCAGCAGTTGCTCAAGTCGCAGCTGAATGTCGATGTGATTGTTGGCCAGCATGAAGGTCTCGTAGACCCCCGAGAACGGCTGGTACTGCGAGTCCTCCAGCAGGCTCGATGAACGCACCGCCAGCGGATAGCGCACTTCCTGCAAGAACGCCAGCAGATTATCGATCAGGGCGATAGGAAACGATGCCGCGAGGAAGCGGCGTACGATTTCGGCATCATCCTCGCCATGAAGGGCAAGATCCAGCAGATCGTTGTCTTTGAGAAAGCTATCGAAGACTTCGGTGGTCAGCACCAGAGTCGCCGGCACCGCGATACGAGTGCCGGGATATCTGCGCGCAATTCGACGCTGATGCAACAGGTGACGTACGAAGGCCAGGCCACGGGCCTTTCCGCCCAGCGAACCGCCGCCAATCTGGAGGAAGAAATTGTCCGCCGGCTGAAACGTCGCCGGGTTAAACTCGCCGATCAAGACCTGGCCCTGCTCACGGCGATACTCGGCGATCGATTCGATCAGGTCGCGTCGCAAATGCTCGGTGTCCTTAAAGTCGGAAACCTTGCGCGGACGTAGCTTCTGCGCCAGGGCGAACTCGGTGCGCGCCATCAGCCAGTGCGAAAAATGGTTGCGTTCGCCGTGGTAGGCGATGCTCTCGGCCGGAACTGTGGCCAGTTGCGTCTCCAGCGCGTTCAAGTCGGAGGCGCGCGAGACCTCTGTCTTATCGGCCAGGCGAAACACGAAGTCGCCGAAGCCAACCTCCTCAGTCAGGATGTTTCGCAAATCGCCCAGCAACGTGGGTGAGCGTTTCTGCAGAAAGCCGAACTCCTCCTGGTGGGCGCGCTCCATGAACTCAGCCCGGCTGGACTGCAACACAATAGGAACGTCGGGAACGAGGGCGCGTATGGTCCGCGCCAGTGCAAAGCCGGCCGCCGGTGTCATAATGCCCTGACGCGGGAACTCCACGTCGGAGACGACCGCCAGCAGGTGATCGCGGTATCTCCTAGCCTCGATCTCTGCACCCTCGTAGTCCGAAGACAGCAGGATCTTGGGACGGGCGCGCATCCGCACCAGCTTGTGGGCGACGTTGATGCCCTCGCTCAGCAGGCGGCGCGATTGACTGATGAGTTCCGTGTAAATCACTGGCAGGAACAAGGAATAGTAGCGGATGTCGTCCTCGACCACCAGGATCACGGGAACGTCCATCGCTTTGGTGTCGTGGTAAACGTTGCGCTTGTCCTCGATGTACTTCACGATCGAGATGAGAATGCGAGTGTTGCCTTGCCAGAGGAAGATGCGCTCGATGTCTGTCTGCGGATTACGCGCGATGAAATTGGTGATCTCGCGGTAGTCATAAGCCAGGACTACTACCGGCACCCTCAGACCGGCGTTCTTGACCTCGCGCGCCAGTTGCGCGGCATCCATGTCCACGACATGCAGGTTGCTGACGATGAGGTTGAAGCGCGGCTGGGAGTGCGCCAGCGCCAGCGCTTCCGCTCCGGTCGAGACGTGAGTCACGCCCGGCACCTGATGCAGGTCCAGTTCCAGTGATTCGCCGA
Organism: uncultured Acidobacteriaceae bacterium; assembly: GCA_963791975.1. Taxonomy (GTDB): domain Bacteria; phylum Acidobacteriota; class Terriglobia; order Terriglobales; family Acidobacteriaceae; genus Bog-257. The sequence continues at coordinate 98,914 of CAWBUJ010000005.1, forward strand.
TGAGCAACTCGTTGAGGCGGCCGTCTTCGCGCAGGATGAACGAGTCGTACAGGCTGGAAACCAGCAGGATGTCGTTCACCCGGAACGGCATCAGGTTCTCGAAGCCCTCAAAGAGGCGCTCGGGCTGGGAAGCGGGATCGACGACGTGAGGCGCGGCCGTCAACGGAGCACCTCCACTACAACTTCCTGGTCATGGCCGCCATTTTTTAGGTTATTTAGAATCAGTGGATTACAAACATTTTCCCGGCAACCTATTGATCCCAAATAGCTTATAAGCAACTTATTTGTTGGCAACTTCTTAGAGGAGGCTGCTGGCGGCCAGTCAGGGGCAGATGCTCCCCGCAGATTTACGCTTCGGCGCAATGGGTCATCCGTGACCCGGAGAGAACGGGACTGGACGATATGTACCAGCACAGATCGCCTCCGAAATGATTCTACTGCGGACGCGCTCAACTTCCTGCAAGTTCCGTCACAGCCCAATGTAAATATGTCACAAGCGGGCTGGCGGCGGGGAGTAGCATACTTTGTCGAACCGGTTTCAGGGAGAGCAGAGTATGGACACCCTGTTAAATGGTGTGCTCCTAATCGGCGGTGCAATGTTGGCTTCGGTCGGGGGATTGGTGTTGGTCCGCCGCTACGTCAACATCGCCTGGCTGAAGCAGCATCATGAAGTGGCAAGCTATTTTTTCCTGATGATGGGGACGTTGTATGCCGTACTCGTAGCCTTCGCGATTTTTGTTGTCTGGAGCGGCTTTAAGGATGCAGGCACAAACCTGGAGCACGAGGCGAACGAGGTGGGCGACCTCTCCCGTATGTCGACCGCGATGCCCGACCCGCTGCGTCAGAACATCCGCGCCGCGCTCATGGAGTACCTGACCGCGGTAACCGAGGATGAATTTCCCGCCATGGCTGAAGGGCGTGACAGTGTGCGCACCTGGCAGGCCACGCAGAAGGTGTGGGACGTGTATGGCGCTGGCCAGCCCGATACTCCCAAATTGCAGGCCTACTACCAGGAATCGCTGACGCATTTGAACGACCTGGCGAACTATCGCCGGATCCGATTGTTCACCAGCCGCGGCACGGTGCCTCCCGCGCTATGGTGCCTGCTGATTTCGGGCGCGGTTCTCCTCATCGCCTTCACCTACCTGTTCGGGCATGAAAGCGTCGTCTCGCAGGCCGCCATGACAGCAGCCCTGGCCGGCACTCTTGCTTTCAGTCTTTTCCTCATCATTACGCTGGACAATCCGTACTCGGGAGTTGCGCGCGTTACTCCGGAATCTTTTAAGGTCGAGCTACAACACGTAGCCGCGAGGTAGTGCGCCAAACCTGCTGGCCATTCGCTGGGATTGCCGAGAGTTCGAAAAATGGTGAGTTTTCTCACTCGAGTTGGGAACCCTACCGGCCACCAGGAACATCCATAGGCCTGAATGAAACCACCCTGCGACGAGGCCATCATCGGGTCGCGCCTTGCGACTTCGCCGTGCCATGGAGCGACCGGGGCCTGGGTGCTGGCAGCGACCATCCTGGCCTCGAGCGTGGCCTTCATCGACAGCACGGTGGTGAACGTCGCCCTGCCGGCGCTGCAAGCCAGCTTCGGAGCGAACGTCGTTCAGATGCAGTGGGTCATCGAGTCGTACGGATTGACCCTGGCCGCTTTAATCCTGGTGGGCGGATCGATGGGCGACCTGTTCGGGCGTCGGCGGATATTTCTCATCGGGGTTGCGATATTCGGAGGCGCCTCGGCGGTCTGTGGTGTCGCCGGTGGCATTCATCAACTCATCATGGCCCGGGCCGTGCAAGGAATTGGCGCCGCATTGCTGGTTCCCGGAAGTCTCGCGCTCATCAGCGCGTCATTCGATGAGCAGGAACGTGGCCGGGCCATCGGCACGTGGTCAGGAGCGACAGCGATCACGACTGCGATTGGCCCTGTACTTGGCGGCTGGCTCATCCAGCATTTGTCGTGGCGGTGGGCATTCTTTATCAATGTGCCTTTGGCGGCGGTGGTAGTTGCCATTGCTCTGTGGCGAGTTCCTGAGAGCCGAAGCAGCCGGCAGGGAAGGATCGACGGTTGGGGAGCATTGCTGGCGACCCTCTGCCTCGGTGGAATCGTATTCGGTTTTCTGGAATCCGCGACCCTGGGGTGGAGCGACCCCTTCGTCGTGGGGAGTCTTCTTGCCGGGGTCGTCGGACTGCTAGGGTTTGGATTCGCCGAAGCCCGAGGGCAATGGCCGATGGTGCCGCTGAACCTGTTCCGATCGCGCGCCTTCAGCGGAGCCAATCTGCTCACACTCTTCCTGTATGCGGCGGTGGGAATCTTCTTCTTTCTGCTTCCCCTGAATCTGATTCAAGTGCAGGGCTACTCGCCCACGGCTGCCGGGGCCGCGGTTTTGCCGCTGATACTGCTCATGTTCCTCTTGTCCCGCTGGTCGGGAGGATTGGTCGCCCGCTACGGAGCGCGACTGCCGCTTATCGCCGGACCGGGGATTGTGGCGTTGGGATTCCTGCTGTTCGCCGTGCCCTCGGCCGGGGGCAGCTACTGGAGTTCGTTTTTCCCGGCCATGGTGGTGTTGGGTCTGGGCATGGCGGTCAGCGTTGCCCCGTTGACGACCGTGGTGATGGAGAGCATCGATTCCGACCGCGCGGGTACGGCATCGGGCATCAACAACGCGGTGGCCCGGGTGGCCGGGCTGCTGGCCGTTGCGGTGTTAGGTGCGGTGATGGTCTCCGACTTTGACTCACACTTGGATCGCGCTCTGGCAAGAGTCGTCATGCCTGAGAATGCGCGAAGCGAGCTAAAATCAAATGCAATTAAGCTGGCGGCACTGAAGCCTCCAGCCGGAGTTGAGCCTGCGGTGGCCGCCGCCATCGAATCCTCCATCGTAGCGTCGTTCCTGGCCGGTTTCAGGCTGATGATGTGGACTTGCGCAGCGTTCGCCCTCGCCAGTATGGCCGTGGCCTGCGGCACGATTCCGGGACGAGTCGCGCCCAAGACTGACCGCGACGCGCGGGCTGCGATTGGGGTCGGGCAGGGTTATCCGTCGCGAGTCGAGTGACCCGGCACTGTTATCTAACAGGGAAGTAATTCCGCTCGGGTAATCAGAGAGAGGCGTATTGCGTGGCCAAACCGACGCTGCTGACCGTAGATGACGATCCTAACGTTTTGAAGGCGATTGAGCGCGACCTGCGGGCCCGCTATGGCGATAAGTATCGGGTGCTGCGCGCCGATTCCGGTGACGCAGGGCTGGGAATCCTGCACGAGCTGAGGGCGCGAAACGACGCAGTTGCACTGCTGCTGGCCGACCAGCGCATGCCGCAGATGGACGGCATCGGGTTTCTGAGCGCCGCCAGAAAAGTTTATCCGGATGCGAAGCGCGCCCTGCTGACGGCCTATGCCGACACCAGCGCCGCTATCAACGCCATAAATGATGTGAACGTTCATTACTTCTTCCTGAAGCCTTGGGACCCGCCCAGCGAACATCTGTACCCGGTCATTGACGATCTGCTGGAGGACTGGAGCGCCTCGTACCGGCCGCCGTACGAGGGGATTCGGGTGCTGGGTACGCGCTGGTCGTCGAAAGCGTATGAGGTGCGGGATTTTCTGGCGCGAAATCACGTGCCCTATCAATGGATCGACGTTGAGCTGTTGGCGGAAGATCCGGAAGTGAAGCAACTCGTCGCCTCCATCGGCGATGACGCCGCGAAGTTGCCACTCACTTTGTTTCCGGACGGCACGCGGTTGTTCCAGTCGAGCCCGGCCGAGCTGGCCGAGAAAGTTGGATTGAAGACCAGAGCAGACACGCAGTTCTACGATTTTGCGATCGTTGGCGGAGGCCCCGGTGGTTTGGCGGCGGCGGTATACGGAGCGTCTGAGGGGCTGAAGACGGTGATGATCGACCGCGAGGCGCCGGGAGGGCAGGCCGGCCTGAGTTCGCGCATTGAAAACTACCTGGGATTTCCTTCCGGCCTGAGCGGCACCGACCTGGCGCGCCGGGCGGTCATGCAGGCGCAACGATTTGGAGTGGAGATCATCGCTCCGCAGGAAGTGGTCGCTCTGCGCGCGGAAGGGCCGTATCGCATTCTCAAACTCGGCGATGGCAACGAGATTTCCTGCTATGCCGTGCTCATTGCCACCGGAGTCCAATGGCGCAGGCTGGAGGTTCCAGGCATCGACCGGCTGCAGGGTGCGGGCGTCTATTATGGCGGCGGCAGCCAGGAGGCGATTTCGTACAAAGGCGACACGGTTTATGTGGTGGGCGGCGCGAACTCAGCCGGCCAGGCTGCGATGAACTTTGCGCAGTATGCGGAGAAGGTCATCATGCTGCTGCGCGGCGATTCGCTTTCGGCCACCATGTCGCGCTACCTGATCGACCAGATCGAAAGGACGCCCAATATCCAGTTATGGACCCATGCTGAGGTGATCGAAGTCCACGGCGAGACCCACCTGGAAGAAATCTCGGTGCAATGCTCCGATACCAATACGGTGGAGCGCGTGCCGGCCAGCGCGATGTTTATCTATATTGGGGCCTTGCCCAGGACGGACTGGCTCGACGGGACGGTCCTGCGCGACGAGCGGGGATTTATTCTGGCGGGCCCCGACATGCAGAAGGATGGAGAGATGCCGCCGCAGTGGAACCTGGACCGCGACCCCTTCCTGCTGGAGAGCAGCCTTCCCGGCGTCTTTGTCGTCGGCGATGTGCGGCACGGTTCGATCAAGCGGGTTGCCTCGGCCGTAGGTGAGGGCGCAATCGCGGTGCAATTCATTCACCGTTATATGGCGAAGGTGTAAACGATGCCCGCTGTTTCAGTCTCAAGAGAGAAACTTCGGACGGTTGGTATTTTTCACGACTTGCCCGACGAGCAACTGGACTGGTTTCTCGAGCATGCAAACGAGCTGCGCCTCCAGCCCGGCGAGATCAGCAATCGAGCCGGGGACCCCGCGGACAGAATGCTGGTTCTCCTGGAAGGCGAACTGCAGGGTCGTCTTGAAGGGTCTAATGAAAGCTTCTTCACCGCCGAGGCTGGGGCCGTCACTGGCGTGCTGCCGTATTCGCGCATGAAAAACTTTCCGGCGACGATTCGGGCGACCCGGCCTTCTCGGTGCCTCGTATTTCCGGCGGCTCTGTTCAATGACCTGCTCAGCCACATGCCGGAGCTGGGCCAGCGGCTGGTCGCCACCATGGTGGATCGCACTCGCGAGGTCACGCGGGCCGAGCAACAGCGCGATCGCCTGGCTGCGCTGGGCAAGCTCTCCGCCGGTCTGGCACACGAGTTGAACAATCCCGCGGCCGCCGCCCGGCGCACCGCAGAGCGCTTGCGCACGGTGGTCGGCGAGTTTCGCTCTTCGGTCAGCAAGCTGGAGGCGATCCAGCTCACCGAGAGCGAGCGCACGGCCATTGATCAGTTCGAGACATCCTGCTGCGCGGGAGAGCCGGAGACGGACGTGCTGAAGGCGAGCGAGCTTCAGGATGAGATTGAAACCATTCTGCACCAGCACGGAATCGAGGATGGCTGGCAGTATTCGTCGTCGCTGGTGGAATCCGGTGTCCATTCCCAGCCGCTCAAGATCATGCTCGATGGAGTGCGACGCAACGTTGCTGAGCCCGCGCTTCGGCGAGTGTCGGCGCTCGTCGAGATCAACGATCTTCTGGCCGAACTGGAAGACAGCACCTCCAAGATTTCCGATCTGGTGCGTGCCATCAAAGAGTATTCCTATATGGACCAGGCTCCGGTGCAGGACGTTGACCTGAAGAAGGGCCTGGAAAATACTCTGACCATCATGGGGCACAAACTAAAAAAGGGAGTGACCATCAAGCGCGATTACCATGCCACGCCGTTGCTGGTGAACTCCTACGGCAGCGAGCTGAACCAGGTGTGGACCAACCTTATCGACAATGCGGTGGATGCCATGCACGGCGAGGGCGAGCTGCGCATCAGGACCTTTGTGGAAGCGGATTGTGCAGTGGTTGAGATAGGGGATTCGGGACCGGGCATCCCGCCGGAGATCCAGTCGCGCATCTTCGAACCTTTCTTCACCACCAAAGGAGTGGGAGAGGGTACCGGGCTCGGTTTGGATACGAGCCTGCGAATCGTCAGAAAACATCACGGATCGATCACCGTGACCTCGACCCCGGGCGACACCCGCTTTCAGGTTCGGCTGCCCAGTGCAGGAGTGACGATTCAAGATTGAGGATCGAGCACATTTCTTCAGGCGCCCTTGTGTTCCCTGTAAACGCAAAAACGCGGGGTGGATTGGCTCCACCCCGCACCGTTCAGGAGATCGACTCGTGATTACACGAGTCCCTGATCCAGCATGGCATTGGCGACTTTCAGGAAGCCGCCGATGTTGGCGCCGTTCACCAGATTGCCGGGGGTGCCGTAGGTCTCGGCAGTCTCGAAGCAGGTCTTGTGGATGGCGATCATGATCTGGTGCAGCCGGTTGTCCACTTCCTCGCGGCTCCAGTTCAAACGCGCGCTGTTCTGCGACATCTCGAGACCGGAGGTAGCCACGCCGCCGGCATTCGCCGCCTTGGCCGGACCATAGAGGACTTTCGCCTCCAGGAACAGCTTGGTGGCTTCCAGCGTGCTTGGCATGTTGGCGCCTTCGGCAACGACCTTGACCCCGTTATTGATGAGGTTGGTCGCGTCCTTGGCGTTGATTTCGTTCTGCGTGGCGCTCGGGAAAGCGCAATCCGCCTTGATGTTCCAGAGCGGGTTGTAGCCCAGCTTCAGGTCGGTGGGCATGAAGATGGCTTTCTTGTACTGGTCGGCATACTCGCGAATGCGACCGCGCTTTACGTTCTTCAGCTCCATGATCCAGGCCAGCTTCTCGCGATCGATGCCGGCGGGATCGTAGATGGCGCCGTCGGAGTCGGAGACTGTGACCGGCTTCGCGCCCAGGTCAAGCAGCTTCTCGATGGTGTACTGCGATACGTTGCCGCTGCCGGAAACCAGGCAGGTCTTGCCGTCGAAGCTGTCCTTGCGACTCTTCAGCATTTCCTCCGCGAAATAGACGCAGCCGTAGCCGGTGGCTTCCGGACGGATCAGCGAACCGCCCCAGCTCAGCCCCTTGCCGGTCAGCACGCCGGTGAATTCGTTGCGGATGCGCTTGTACTGGCCAAACAGGAAGCCGATCTCGCGGCCGCCCACGCCGATGTCGCCGGCAGGAACGTCGGTGTCTGGTCCGATGTGGCGGCAGAGCTCGGTCATGAAGCTCTGGCAGAAGCGCATGACTTCGTTGTCGCTCTTGCCTTTGGGATCGAAGTCTGAGCCGCCTTTGCCGCCGCCCATGGGCAGCGTGGTGAGCGAGTTCTTGAAGACCTGCTCGAAGGCGAGGAACTTCAGGATGCCGAGATTGACCGAGGGATGGAAGCGCAGGCCGCCCTTGTAGGGGCCGATGGCGCTGTTCATCTCAATGCGGAATCCGCGATTGACCTGGACGGTGCCCTGATCGTCAAACCACGGCACACGGAACATGAGAACCCGCTCGGGTTCCACAATCCGCTCCAGGATCTTGGCCGAGATGTATTCCGGATGTCTTTCGAGAACAAAGCGCAGAGAGTCGAATACTTCCTGTACGGCCTGGTGAAATTCCGGCTCAGCGGGGTTCTTCGCTTTCACCAGGGCCATCACGTCGTTGGTGTAGTTGCCCGGGGTTTTAATGGCGGGCGCATGGGTAGTTACGCTCATTGGAGGTCCTCCTCGAACCTTGTAAATATGTTTTCGGAATGTACTGCGTTAACACTGTTCGCAGATGGAAGGAAGGCGAACATACTTGGGTGATATCCGTTACTATTTGATTCCCAGATTGGCATTCTGGCTGTGACTGCGGTCACCCAAATGCGTGACTAATCCGGGCGCTATGGTAACCCTTTTGCAGCAAAGCAAGGGGAAAAACAGTCGGGGGAACAAGGAAGGGCACGGATTGGACAGGAAATCCAGCATCTTCAGACCTGTCCGCGAGCGTTCATGGACGAGGTTTTTCAGCGCCGGGGATAACATAGAGTGATGGCGAGTCCCGAATCCCTTACGGTCGCCGCGGCCGATCTCGATCGCCTGCTCGACGAGGTCAGGCTTTCGGCGGCGGGCCCTGCCGAGGGACTGTTCGGGCCAGACTCCGTGAGTTGGAGGATCAATCGTGAGTCGGCGTTGTTCCTGGCGGCGGGACGGGCCGCCCTACTGCAACTCGCGCACCCCTGGGTGGCGGCAGCGATCGCCGAGCACTCCCGCACCCTGCACGATCCCATAGGCCGCTTTCATCAGACCTTCCGCGTGATGTTCACCATGGTGTTTGGCTCGACCGAGCAGGCGCTAGCGGCGGCGCGTCATTTGCATCGCCGTCATGGAAGTATTCGTGGCCAAATGCCGGAGACTGTCGGCCAGTTCGCCAGAGGTTCCGAGTACGAAGCCAACAACATCGCCGCGCTGCGATGGGTGTTCGCGACGCTGGTGGACAGCGCGCTCCTCGCTTATGAGCTTGTGCTGTCGCCGCTGACTCGAGAGGAACGGAACCATTATTACGAGCAGAGCCGAACCACCGCGGCTCTCTTCGGTATTCCGAGGGGGGAATTGCCGGCGAATTGGCATGAATTCAATGCATATGTCGAATGCATGTTGCAGTCCGATGCGCTTACCGTAAGCAGGTCGGCTTGTGACATGGCCCGCGAGCTACAAAACGGCGCCGGATTGTGGCTACGGCCGCCGTTCTGGTACCGGGCATTGACCACGCAGTTGCTGCCGCCGCGACTGCGAGAAGAGTTTCAGCTCAACTATGGGGAACGGGAACGGCGCTCGGCCGGGCGCGCGAGGAGGTGGCTACCGCGCGCGTATCGCGCGGTTCCCGAGGCGATACGTTTCGTTGGTCCTTACTGGGAGGCCCAGGCGAAACTGAGGGGCAGGATGCATCCCAGCCTGGGGATTCGGCTGAGTAACCGGCTGTGGATCGGAGAGCCGAGCCTCACCCAGCAGTGAACGGTGGGAAAATCCAGCCTTCAGCTTGATAGTAACTTAACTTCCATTTCGGTGTAGCATGTAGGCCAACAGATGAACCGGGCCGTGGGGGCCCAAGTAGAGCGATTCCGTGAATATTCTCCTTCTGTCCATGCCCGACTCCTTCGAGCACATGCCCACGGTCGCGGTGCGCATGCCTAATGGCGCGCTGACTTCACTGGCGGGCAACGTGGATCCCCATCACAGAGTCGCCGTCGCCGATCTGATCCTGGTGCAGCAGAGCGTGCGTGAAACTGTCGAGCGGCTGGCCGCCGAGGTCAGGCCGGACCTGGTCGGCCTTTCGGTGATGACCTTCCAGCGCAAGACTGCGATGCGGATTGTCGGGTTATTGCGGTCGCTGTGTCCTGGGGTGCGGGTTGCAGTGGGAGGATACGATCCCAGCCTGGCGCCTGAAGCCTACATGGCCGACGAAAACGGAATCGACTACATCGTGCGCGGGGAAGGCGAGATCACGTTTCGCGAGTTGCTGCGCGCCATCGAGAGCGAAGAAGGCTTCGATCGAATTCAGGGCTTGTCCTATCGCAGCGGCGATGACTGGCGGGTCAACCCGGCGCGTCCGGTACACAGCCTGGAGGGAGACGAAATCCGCCTGCCAAAGCGTGACGCTCGCGTGCTAAACGGTTACACCATGATGGGGCGGCAGGTGGATGTGGTCGAGACCTCGCGGGGCTGCACCTTCGATTGCGGCTTCTGTTCCATCATCGAGATGCGCGGCCGCAATTTTCACACCTACGAGTTCGATCGCGTGTTGGCCGACATTCGCGACGCCCGCGACCACGGTGCTCGTGCGATTTTCATTGTTGACGACAACATCTCGCTCAACATTCGCCGCTTCGAAGCATTGTGCCGCGCCATCATTGAGGCCGGCCTGAATGACATTGCTTACACAGTGCAGGCCATGACGTCGCCCATCGCCATGCACGGAGAAACGCTGGCGCCGCTCATGCGGCAGGCGGGGTTTCGCTATGTGTTTCTGGGTATCGAGAACATTCTGGAAGACGATCTGGTGTTTCTGAAGGCGGCTGCCAAGAACGAGTTTCGCGAGGATGGCCGCCGCACTGGCAACGCCACGTTGCGAGCTATCGATTTCCTGCATAAGAACAAGATGTACGTGGTGGGCGGACTCATTGTCGGTAATCCCGACGACACCCGCGAATCCATCAAAACCAACCTGGAATTCGCCAGCAAGTACGTAGACTGGCCGTACATTCAACATCCTACGCCGTATCCCGGCACGCCCATGACGAAGGACTTCCGCGCACGCAATCTCATCGTGATCGAACGCATGGAAGAATACGACGGCACGACTGCGGTGGTCGCCACGCAGCATCTTCAACCTGAGGAGATTGAGTACGAGCGCTGGCGCGCGGAACGCTGGATGAAGACCAGGCACATCCCGGCGGTGATCGCGCATGAGCCGCTGTTCGTACTGCGCAATTGGTGGAAGATGTTGTCGCACACCTTTCGCGGCACCTCGATCAAGTCCATGCTTGGTTTGGAGAGTGATCGCAAGGTTTTTCAGCGCTACCGCAACCTGCGTAGCGCCGAACGAGTGTATCTGTAGACTTTCTTCAGCTGACCGCTGTTGTCCTCCCGTTACCAAACCGCTGTATAAATGAACCAGGGAGTTGAACTCTGATGCTGCCAGAGTCGCACGCAAACGACAAGAAGGCCGGTCTCGCCTACTGGGCGCAGCGTGCACTGGAAGAGTGCGACAAGGCCAGCCAGGACTTTGCCGCCGATCCGGTGCATGACCTGCGCGTCGCCATTCGACGGTGCCGTTCGATGGCCGACGGCTTCCTCTCCGTCGATCCCGATCCGGAGTGGAAAGAGATGAAGAAGCTGGGCAAGGCGCTGTTCAGCAGCCTGGGTGAATTGCGCGACACTCAAGTGATGATGGAGTGGGTGACCCGGCTTTCTGAAGATCACGATTCCGTTCGCCACCAACTCCTGCATACGCTCTCGCACAAGGAGACCGCACAAAAAGCGGCAGCGCAAGAGGCGCTGCAGAATTTCGACCGCAAACGATGGTTGCTACTGAATACAAACCTGGCGAAGCGTACCGGCAGGGTACCGCTGGAGGGTCTGGTATTTCAGCATCTGGCGCTGGAGAGACTGCTGGAAGCGCAGGCGTTGCATCGGCAGGCGCTGAGGAACCGCACGCAGGTGGGATACCACCAACTGCGCATCGGCATCAAGCGGTTTCGGTACACGGTGGAGAACTTCCTGCCGCAGCGTCATGAAAAATGGGCGCCGGAGCTGCGCGACCTGCAGGACGCTCTCGGTGAGGTACATGACCTTGACGTTTTGCGCGCGACCATCCGGGCGCATGCGGACATCAATCCCGAAGACGCCGCGCGCTGGCAGCAGACGATTGCAGCGGAGCGGCAGAGGCGGCTCGATCTCTACCGTGAAAAGATGTTGGGGAGAAATTCGTTATGGCATGTGTGGCGGGCGGGATTGCCAAGCGGCCCTGCGCTGGAGAAAGCGGCGCTGGAGAAGTTGCGGACCTGGGCTTCGTTTCTGGATCCCGATGTCAGCCATGCAGAGCGCGTCACGCGATATGCGTTGCAACTGTATGACGCGTTGGCGGAGCGCGACGGCGCCTTTCGCAGGCCAGAGTACCGGCGCATTCTGGAAGCGGCAGGCATCGTGCACGACGTGGGACGCGGCAAGGGTGTGACCGGCCATCTCAAGCGTGCCTATCGCATGACGTGCAACCTGAAGCCACCCTTGGGCTGGAGCGACGAAGAGCTGCGCTGTGTTGCTGCGGTCGCACGGTTCCATCGCGGCAGACTACCCCAAAAGGACGACTCCTACTTTGTGGGACTAAGCGCAAAACGCCGTTCCAGCCTGTTGCCGGTCATCGGAGTTCTCAGGCTGGCCAATGCGTTCGATTCGGCGCATGACGGGAAGGTCAGCAGAATTTCCGTGGAGCAGAGGGAAGGAATTCTGAATGTCTATGGACAAGGCCTGGAGGAAATCAGCGCGACCGCCGAACAGCTTGCCCGAGCCAGGTACTTATTGGAAGCGGTTAGCGGGATGACGATCAGGATTCAACCCTTGCTGACGAAACCGGCAGCCTCGTCTGGCGTCGCCCGACGCCTGACAGTCGCGGCCGCCGGTTCGGGAAAATCCTAGTTAAGTTAGGCTGCGGGTGCGGTCCTTGCTTTGGGACCGCCTTTCTTGTAGGGATCGCCGACAAAGACGAACGGATATTTGCTGAGCGCTTGCACATCGCGCGCCTCCGCATAGCGCTCAACTTCTTCCATTAAGGCTGTGGCCTGCTCCGGAGACATGTTCTTGGTCGCTTTCCAGAACTTGTCGGGGAAAAACCAGATGCGCTCGCGAGGGTTAGATTCTGAAGGATGGTCAGCGATGGATTCCATTGATTACTTCTCCTCCCACAATGTCTGATGTACCGATTTTGGAGAGTTAAGGGTCTGAAGGTCGATCACTCATGGAAGTATTATTATCAACCCGTGAAGGGGGCTTTGTAAACCACTAGTATGACGCGCCATCTGCGATTTTCCAAAGACCACGGGTTAAGAGATTCCGAATAACGTAAGTGCAAGAAAGTACAAGCGCAAATTTTTCTTCTCACCTGAGATGTGCGCGATCTTGGGTTTGGATGTTGACGTGCCTGCGAAGCGGCCTGTGGAAAAACGAAAAGACTGCAGCGAGTTCCGTCGAGGCTGAAGCCCCTTCGCCGACGCACTTTTGTCATATCAGACAATGTGGGACATACAGCGTCGGGCGGCCCCGACATGCGGCCGGGCGCTGGAGGTCAGTAATCCAATTCCGCAGGACGCCCGGTCAACCGCTCGATGCGTTTGGCGATCGGCGGGTGGGTCGAAAACAAATTAGCGAAACTGACGCCACCGAGCAGCGGGGCGACGATGAACAGGTGCGCCGTCGAGGGCGAGGCCTGCATGGGAATGCGCTTGGAGTAGGCATCCAGTTTTTTCAACGCGCTGGCGAGGGCGTAGGGATTGCCGGTGAGCTGCGCCCCGGTTGCGTCGGCCTGGTATTCGCGCGAACGCGATACGGCGAGCTGAATCAGCGTGGCGGCGATGGGAGCGAGGATCAACATCAAGAGACCGGTAAAGCCGCCGCCGCGATCGTTGTCATCGCGGCCGCCCATGCCTCCGAACAGCGAGGCCCAATAGCCCATGCGGGCCAGCAGCGTGATGGCGCCCGCGAGGGTGGCCGCAACCGAGCTGATAAGAATGTCGCGGTTTCTCACGTGGCCGAGTTCGTGGGCCAAAACGCCTTCGAGCTCTTCATCGTTGAGGAGATTCAGAATCCCTTCGGTGACTGCCACGGAAGCGTGCTGGGGATTGCGCCCGGTGGCGAAGGCGTTGGGCGACTCGTTCGGTATAACGTAAATCTTGGGCATCGGAATGCCCATCTTCTGGGTAAGCCGCTCCACAACTTCATAGGCGCGGGGCAGTTGCTCGCGCGTGACCGGCTGCGCGCGATATACGGCCAGCGCGATCTTGTCGCTGAAGAAATAAGAAGCGAAGTTCATGACCACAGCCAGTCCCAGCGCCAACTCCATGCCACGACGGCCGCCGAAAACTTGTCCCATGAACAGCAGGAAAAGCGTCAATGCGGTAAGCAGTAACGCCGTCTTAAATGTGTTTCCCATATCAAATAAGTAGATGATAAACAATGCCCCCGGTTGCGGGGAATCGGAACTCGTGATGGGGACGGGACTTGCATCGCGGTGGCGATTCTGTACCATGTCTCCATGTCTGAGCTCCCGATCGTTCACTCGCCCCATGCTCATTCCCACGAAGAACTCATCCTCGTCGGCTTTCGCGTGGACGCCGGCCACGAAGGCCCGCAGTTCTATACGTTGCTCTCGGTCGGCGGCGATAACGAGCGGCCGCTAACGGCCGAGGGGCGAGTTCTTTTCTTCTCCAATCCGCAGCTGGCGGAAAAGGCGCTGGCACTGGACGCCAGCCTGGCGCGGCTGGGGCCCCCTCCTCAGGAAATCGAGACTTTTTGCGATGTGGCCGAAGCGCTATACCGCGTGAACTCGCAGAACGCCGATCCGGACGGAGTCATCCTGGATTGCCTGCTGGTTTTGGATGACCTGGTACGCGCCACCAAACTGCATATGCCCGATCGCTACCAGGGAATCCTGACCGAATTGGCGGCGCGCCTCACCGAGGGCGCACAGTTGGAAAAAATCTTCAGCAGCCACTCGCTTCGCGAGCACGTGGAAGATGCTTTGCTGTGGTGCGTGGGAGCGGTGGCGGTCAAGGCCCGGGTGATAACTTCGTGAAGCCGTAGAGCATCAAGGGAAGCGCCCCCACAAAGGCGAAGGATTGGCGAAAGCCGGAAAACCTTCTACAATCATTTCCATGGCTGTGGGGGAGATTCCGATGGCGCTGGGGTGGGCGCATCCACTGGTTGCAGAGTGGTTCGTCAGTCGCTTCGGCACGCCTACGGAGCCGCAGGAGCAGGGCTGGCCCGAGATTCTGGCCGGCCGCACCACGCTGATCTCCGCGCCCACCGGCTCGGGCAAGACGCTCGCCGCATTTCTCATCTGTATTGACCGGCTGGTGCGCAAAGCATTAGCAGGCGATCTCCGCGATCGGACCGAGGTGCTCTACGTTTCGCCCCTGAAGGCGCTGGGCAACGACATTCAGAAGAACCTGGAAGGGCCGCTGGGCGAAATCCTGGCGCTGGCCGCCGACCGCGGCCTGCTGATGCCCGAAATTCGTACCGCAGTGCGCACCGGCGACACGCTGATGAAAGAGCGGCGCGCCATGCTGAAACGTCCGCCGCACATTCTGGTTACGACGCCGGAGTCGCTCTACATCCTGCTGACCGCCAACAGCAGCCGGGCCATTCTGCGCGATGTGGAGACAGTGATCGTAGACGAAATCCACGCTGTCGCCGACGACAAGCGCGGCGCGCACCTGACGCTGTCGCTCGAGCGGCTCGATCTGCTGGCGAGCCGGCCCACGCGCATTGGACTCTCCGCCACGCAAAAGCCGATCGAGGAGATCGCTCACTTCCTCACCGGCGCCGGACGGCCGGCCCCGTCAATCGTCAACGTTGGCCATCGGCGAAAGCTCGATCTCGCGGTGGAAGCACCTCCTTCCGAGCTGGGGCCCATCGCCAGCAACGAGATGTGGGGCGAGATCTACGACCGCATTGCGGAGCTGGCATTGCAGCATCGCTCGACGCTGGTATTCGTGAACACGCGCCGCCTGGCGGAGCGACTGGCCATGCACCTCGGCGAACGCATCGGGGAAGAACTGGTCGCCGCCCATCATGGCAGCCTCGCCCGTAAGCTGCGCCTGACCGCAGAGCGCAAGCTGAAGAACGGCGAAATACGCTTGCTGGTTGCGACCGCTTCTCTCGAACTGGGCATCGATATCGGGACCGTCGATCTGGTCTGCCAGATCAACTCGCCGCGTTCGATTGCAGTCACCTTGCAGCGCGTCGGGCGTTCAGGACACTGGCGCGGCGCCATCCCCAAGGGACGACTGTTTGCCACTACGCGCGACGACTTACTGGAATGCGCTGCGACGGTGCGCGCCATCAAGCACGGTGACCTAGATCGCATTCAGATACCGGACGCGCCGCTCGACATCCTGGCCCAGCAGATCGTCGCCATGTGCAGCGCTGAAGACTGGGACGAAGACGCGCTCTTCGATTGCGTGCGAGGTGCATACCCCTATCGCGAGCTGCGGCGGGAAGAGTACAACCGAATCCTGGAGATGCTGTCGCAAGGTATCGCGGCCAAGCGCGGGCGGTATGGCGCCTACCTGTTTCGCGACATGGTGAACCGGCGTCTTCGTGGACGCCGGGGAGCGCGACTGACGGCCATCACCAGTGGCGGGGCAATTCCGGAGACGGCGTTGTTCACTGTGGTGGCGCAACCGGATGAAATCGTCGTAGGCACGCTTGACGAAGACTTTGCGGTCGAGAGCAACGCGGGCGACATTATGCTGTTGGGCAATACGTCCTGGCGTATTCACCGCGTGGAGTCCAACTCGGGGCGCGTATTGGTGGAAGACGCCCACGGTGCGCCACCGACCATTCCATTCTGGCGAGGCGAAGCTCCCGCACGCACCGACGAGCTTTCGCATCATGTAGCCGACCTGCGCGAGCGCACCAGTGCGTTGCTGCCGAATACTGCGCCTCTGCCCGTTCCGCTGAATCCGCAACCAGAAAGAGTAGAGCAGCCCTTCAGGGCTGCGTACGACCAACCCCTTTCTTTGGCCGAGCCGGCTTCAGCCGGCGACAGTTCTGGTTCCGACGAGGAATTGTTCCGCAGCCTAAAGCCTTCTCTGGAAGGTAAGGACGCGGCTGGACGCGGCGCTAAAACGCCGCTCTACCCCGACGCTGTTGAGGCGAATAGGGGTGGGGTACCGCAGCACGCTCCCCGGGTCCGCTTGCGCGGGATCGACTCGAGTCCCGAGGTGCAGAGCGCGGTCGCATGGCTGAAGGACGAGTGCGGGCTCGATGATGCGGGCGCTGAGCAGTTGGTCGAGTACATCGTCAGCGGCCGCGCTGTGCTGGGCGAAGTGCCGACGCAGCAGACCATCATCGCCGAGCGCTTCTTTGACGAAGGCGGCGGCATGCAGCTCATCATTCACGCGCCGTTTGGCGGGCGCGTGAACAAGGCCTGGGGACTGGCGCTGCGCAAACGCTTCTGCCGCTCGTTCAACTTTGAGTTGCAGGCCGCCGCGACCGATAACGGGCTGAACATCGCGCTGGCCGAGCAGCACAGCTTTCCTCTCAGCGACGTCTTCCACTACCTGCAAACCGAAACCGTGCAGGAGATCCTGGAGCAGGCCGCGCTGGCTTCGCCCATCTTTGCCACCCGCTGGCGCTGGGATGCCAACCGCTCCCTGGCGCTGCTGCGTTTCCAGGGAGGCAAGAAGGTCCCGCCGCAAATTCAACGCATCCGGAGCGACGATTTGCTGGCGTCGGTCTTTCCCGACGTTGCCGCCTGCCAGGAGAACATTGTCGGCGACATCCAGATTCCCGATCATCCGCTGGTCCACGAAGTCATGAAGGACGTGCTGACCGAGGCCATGGATATCGAGGGGCTGCGGCGCGTGCTGGAGGGAATCCGCGACGGGTCGATTCGCTGTCTCGCGGTGGATACGCCGGTGCCGTCGCAGTTTTCGCACGAGATCCTGAACGCCAATCCGTACGCTTATCTTGACGACGCGCCGCTGGAGGAGCGTCGCGCGCGCGCGGTCCAGATGCGGCGCATGCTGCCGGAAGCTGTCTTGAACGAGGTGGGAAGACTCGACCAGGCGGCGATTGCGCGGGTCCGCGAGGAAGCGCGTCCCGACGTTCGCGACAGCGACGAACTGCACGACACGCTGCAGACCCTGGTCGCGGCGCCGGAGCAGATCGCCGACCCTGACTGGCAGCAAGCGATTGAAAGCTGGATGCCATTCCTCACCGAATTGATGGAGGGATGGCGCGTGGTGCGCGCCCAAGCTAGTGGGCGACGTTATTCCGTTGCCTCCGAACGGGCGAAAGACTTCGCGTTGATCTTTCCGGACGCGACGTTCGAGGTTGTACCGCCCGAGCTGCCGTCGAACGCGGCTTCGCGCGACGATGCAGTGCTTGCCATGGTTACCGGCTGGATGATGCACTGTGGGCCGGTAACGGCGGAGGCTCTGGGATACTGGCTCGGACTTGCGGCTTCTGACGTCGAGCAGGCTCTCTTGCGCATGGAGGCCGCCGGATCGGTGCTGCGCGGCAATTTCACCGGTCTGGCAAAGGGTAACGAACCGAATACCGCCGAGTGGTGCGATCGCCGCCTGCTGGCGCGCATCCATCACCTCACCGTCGCCACGCTGCGTAAGCAGGTCGAGCCGGTGACGGCGGCGCAGTTCATGCGCTGGCTGCTGCGCTGGCAACACGTCACTCCGCAGTCGCAATTGAGCGGCGAGCGCGGACTGCTGGAAGTCGTGCGGCAGTTGCAGGGCTTTGAGATTCCGGCGAACGCATGGGAGAAGCACGTTCTGGCCGTGCGCATGAATCATTACGATCCTGCCGCTCTCGACCAGCTTTGCCTCACCGGCGCTGTCGGATGGGGCCGACTTTCGCCGCATCCGGCGACGCTGGAAGAGTCTGGCGAAGGCCGCCGCAGGGTGGTGCCCACCAGCGTTGCGCCGATCACGTTTTTCGTTCGCGAGGAATCGGAATGGATGCAGCCGAGACTCGGGGAAGGAGAGCAGAATTACGAACGTGTGCTGAGCGAAGGCGCACGGTCGGTCTTGGAATTCCTTCGCCGTCGAGGAGCTTCGTTCTTTGCCGATATCGTACGTGGCACGGGCAGACTCAAAGCCGAGATTGAAACGGCGCTGTGGGAACTGGTTGCGGCGGGTATGGTTACGGCCGATGGCTTCGACAATCTGCGCGCGCTGATCAATCCGCGGCGGCGCAACGCCGTGGGACCTCCGAAGCTCGCCCGTCCCCGGCATGCAGCGGGCCGATGGTCGCTGCTCTATCCCGCGGAAGGGTCGGACCACGGCAAAATGGTGGAGGCCACGTGCTGGATGCTGCTGCGGCGCTACGGCGTGGTTTTCCGCGAGGTGCTGGCGCGCGAGTCAAACCTGCCGAAGTGGCGCGAGTTGCTGATCGCCTTCCGGCGCTTGGAAGATCGCGGGGAAGTGCGCGGCGGCCGCTTCGTCAACGGCTTCCTGGGCGAACAGTTCGCGCTTCCGGAAGCGGTCGAATCGCTGCGCGCCATGCGTAATCTGGTGGCGAGCGGGGAGAAGGTGACGATTTCCGCCGCCGATCCGCTCAACCTCGTGGGTTTCATCGTTCCTGGGGAGCGCGTGCCGGCGATCTCGGGCAAATATGTCGGCTTCCGTGACGGCGTTCCGGTGGACGCCGAAGAAAGAACAAATCCCGCCCAGGCAACGGGAGCCTGGGTGGAACAGCCGCGCGGTCGCGACGTGGCCTCGCAATGATGCCGGGGGACCTGGTCGAAGGCGTCGACTACTACGTGGAAGACGGATTCATCGTCATGACCGCGGTTTATCTGCGCAAGCGAGGGTATTGCTGCGAATCGGGGTGCCGGCATTGCCCGTACGGCTTCGTAAGGAAGGACCGCGAAGCCGGCAATGCCGATTCAGAGTAGAGGCAAGAATTAAGCGGGCCGAAGCCCGCTTCTGCCGCACGGTCTCGCAACTGGCCTATCCCATGGCGTGGACGTGCTCAGGCTTGATCTTGTAGAGCACGCGCTTTTCGCCGGGTTGCGCGTAGGGATATTTGTCCTGCCCCAGATACTTCTTCGCCATCTTGTCGATGTGCTGGGTCGCGCCTTCTTCGGTGATCTCGTGCACGCGTCCGCGAACGCCAAGATAGCGATAGGGATTGTCGGGATCGATGAGCGCGATCGCAACTCGAGGATCGCGTCTCACGTCGCGGTCCTTCTGCCGCCCCACCGCCGAGTTCACCCAGATATCGCCGTTCTGGAGGTCCACCCATACCGGGGTGGTGTGCGGGCTACCGTCGGGCAGCAGTGTGGTAAAGCTGCCGAACGCTTTCTTCTGAAAGAGGTCAAGATAATTTTCAGGAATTGAAGCGGACATGCTTATCTCCTTGCGGTTAACGAGCCATGCGCCGTCTGAGCGCCAACGATTGGATTCCCGAACCATTGTATGAGGTGCGGTGAGTAATGCAAATCGCGCCGGCCCTCTCAGCGGTGCTTCAGCGAGGGACCCAACGGGGTATCCTTTACGAACTCGGGCTGCTTGCCTTCGCTCCACGGATCGTAGGTCTGCACAAACATCATGCGGTCGCGGATGGTCGGATGGTCCCAAGCCCAGAACTCGGCCAGTTTGCCGACGTAAGGGTAATCCAGCGACCGCTCGCCGAGGATTTGAAACGCCTGCGCGGCGGCCAGTCCTGGGTCCGGCACCAATCCGTGGATTACCTCCACCCCATACTCGTCGGCCTGGTGCTCATAATGACGCGAGACGGCGTTGAAGGCCGGCGTAGCCAGAAACGTGAGCAGGGAGATGATCAACACAAGCAAGGGTAGCGACGCCCAATCGCTCGGGTCGCGTATTCCCCAACGCGCTCCGTAGCGGGCGACCATCCAGTTCGCCAGGCGGTGTTCCACGTGGAACAGTAGCAGCAGTTCCAGCAGGATGATGGCCGTTTCTTTCGGGATATGACCGAGCACATAGTGCCCCATCTCGTGCCCGAAGACGAACAAGGTCTGCGGCGTGGTCATCTGCTCCATGGTGGTGTCCCACACCACGACGCGCTTGGTGGTGCCGAAGCCGGTGACGTAGGCGTTCAGCTCCGTCGTCTTCTCGCTGGCCTTCATTTCGAACATGCGTTGTGGCGGGATCTGCATGCCGGCCCGCTGCACCACGCGTTCGATCTGTGCCACCAGATCAGCGTGATGGTCGGTGAGCGGCTCGAATTTGTTGAACAGCGGCTCAATCACGACCGGCGCGATGATGATGAAGAAAATGACACTAGGAATCGTGCCCAGCCAGAAGTAGAACCACCAGCGGTGCGGACTGTGCCGCAGTGCAGCATATAGACCCCAGCCGGCAAAGCTGGCGACAACACATACCAGCAGCAGGGCCTTAGTACGGTCCCAGAACCACGAGCCCCAATGCTGGACCGAGAGCCCGTACTGAAGGCTGACGTGGTGCTGATAGCTGTCGAACGGGAGTTGCGCCAACTCCAGCACAAGCGACGAACAGCGACATCACGATGACAGCCTGAAGAAAACGAAAGTGCGACGCGCGCTCCGCCAGGTCGCGCAACCGCACTCCGAAGCGCATCCGCAGAATGAGATAGAGCACCAGCAGGCCCCACGCCGTTGAGACAAAGTAAAGCGTGCTGTTCAGCAGGTAGAGGGCATGGGCCTTCTGTAGTTTGTCGGGGGGCAGATTGTAATGCAGGATCTGCGACTGGGCGGAGGAGTTCATCGAGGCCGCCGGCTCCTGCTGTGCAGCCGCGAGACTGGGACAGACCGAGGCGCAAGACACGGCCAACAACGCGAACAGGAAAATGTTCCGAAGCTGGCTACCCATCGGTATCTTTGACGGCCGGAACAGTCGCGAAGTAGCATCGCCGACGCGCACGCTCGAGCCCAGAGTTTGAAAATACTTTCCTTCGGTGCACTCCATGCGCTCTTCATCCCTCGTGTTTTCAGGCATTTGAGGCACATTCCCAAAATGCCTTCAACTCCAAGATATTCAGCATGTTATAGCGATTTACCCTTGACATTTCCACAGGCTGGCGTAGGATGAAGTTATCACCTCCGATCCGCTTCAGGATCGAATGGGCTCGAGGCCAAGGAAGTGTCACCGCTCCTTGGCAGCGGGCCCATTTTAATTCTCCGGCCAGAACCCGTCGCAGGCGGTAAGCGAGGAAGGCAAGTACAATGGAAACCGCCTAGTTTTTTTCCTCATTCATGAATGCCAGACTGCTATTTGCCTTGGGACTCTTCTTTTGTCTTACTCCCTGGGCCTCGCCACCCTCGGCGCTGGTTGCCGGTCTGATCTTTGGGGCGATTTCCGTTCACCCTTATAAGGACGAATCGCGAAAGCTGTCCAAAGTACTGCTCCAGTCAGCGGTGGTTGGGTTGGGCTTCGGGATGAACCTGCAAGAGGTGGTGCGTGCCGGCCGCAGTGGATTCATCTATACCGCGGTGGGCATCGCCTTTGCCATGATTGTGGGGACATTGCTGGGAAAGGTGTTGGCCGTCCGCACGACCCCGGCGTTCCTGATTTCAACCGGCACCGCAATCTGCGGAGGTAGCGCGATCGCGGCGGTCGGTCCCATCGTCCACGCTACCGAAGACGAGATGTCGGTTTCCCTGGGGACGATTTTCCTGCTTAACTCGGTGGCGCTGCTGACCTTTCCGGCCATCGGGTTGATGCTCAAGCTTTCCCAGACCCAGTTCGGATTGTGGGCGGCACTGGCCATACACGACACCAGTTCGGTGGTGGGCGCATCGGCCAAGTACGGTGCAGTCGCGTTGGCCGTCGGAACGACGGTCAAGCTGGCCCGCGCCTTATGGATCGTGCCCCTGTCCATTGGGACGGCCGCGGTCAAAGGCAGCAAAACCCGAATTCAGTGGCCCTGGTTCATCCTGTTCTTTTGCCTGGCGGCGCTGGCCAACACCTACATCTTTCCCGGAGCGCTCGCCTACCGATTCCTGAGCGGCGCCGGCAAGTTGATGCTGATCATCACCCTGTTTCTGATTGGCGCCTCTCTATCGCCGGCGGCGTTACGCAGGGTCGGTCCGCGGCCGTTGCTGCAGGGCGTTTTGCTTTGGATTGTGGTCGCCGTGGCCAGCCTGCTGGCGATCCGCGGCGGGTGGATCAGGATTTAACGAAGGGAGGCTGGGATTGCGCCATAGCAGGGTCAAGCGGCTGATTGGCGCAATGGTGCTGGCCGCTGTGGGCGCCGTTTCGCTGCCGCCATCTGTGTGCGCCCAGACGGCAGCCGCACGCCCTCAACAAAGAAAGTCGGTTAGCCCATCCGCTTCGGCATCCTCTTCTTACTGCGCTCCCTGCGTTCGTACTAACCTAAGCTATCTCGCAGGTCCCGAGCTGCATGGGCGGGGTAGCGGGACCGAGGACGAGCATCATGCGGCGCGGTTCATCGCGCGCAGACTAAAGCAATACGGGTTAGCTCCGGCCGCGGAAGATGGGCAATACATCCAGACAGCAACTCTGCGTTCGCGGGCCATTACGAAAGCACCCGTGCTCTCGTTTGACGACAAAGCGGGTCCAGCCACCTGGACGCACGGGAACGAGATGGTCGTCTCCATGGTCTCCGAACCAGAGGTTGCCGGACCCCTCCAGAAGCTCGACCTGAGCGACGAAACGACCACCTCAGCAGCCATCATGGGCGGAGCCGTGGTTCTATTGAAGCTGAAGCAGGAAGATACGAGTGACGTTGTCCTGGGGCCGTATTTGCGAAGCAAGGCGGCTGTGGTCATCATTCCGGAGCGCGCCGGCGATACCGAGATGTTTGAACAGCGCTCGCAGCGCTTGCCGCGGGTGAGGCCGAAAATGGATGACCAACCCGACGGTCCGGCCCGCATAATTGCCAAGCCAGAGGCAGCGGCACAGCTATGGACGGTCGCGGACGGCGCGCTCATCAAGCTGCACACCGACATGACGCCCTGGACGGCAACCCACGCCTGGAATGTGCTGGCGAGGATTCAAGGCAGGTCCGAAAAAAACCAGATCGTCCTGCTCAGCGCGCATCTCGATCACCTCGGTATACGAAACGGCAAGACCTACCCCGGCGCAGACGACGACGCCTCAGGCACAGCTGCGGTAATGGAGTTGGCACGAGTGTTGGCGAAGGCGCTCAGGCCCCGTCGGACTATCGTGGTCGCGTTGTGGGGCAGCGAAGAAACCGGGCTCGTTGGCGCACGCTATTTTCTGAAGCATCCCACGTTCGACTTGCAGGACATCATTGCCAATCTCGAATTCGAAATGATCGCGCGTCCCGATCCTAAACTGAGCCGTGGTCAACTCTGGCTCACAGGATGGGAGCGTACCGATCTCGGGCCGGAACTGGCGGCGCACGGAGCGAAGCTGGTGGGCGACCCGCATCCCGAGCAGGGCTTCTTTACCCGCTCCGACAACTACGCGCTGGCCAGGGACGGCATTGTTGCACAAACGGCGTCAAGCTACGGCCTGCACCAGGACTATCACCAGCCCGGCGACACGCTCGCCAAGGTGGACTGGCAACACCTCCACCGGGCCGTGGCTGCGATGATAGCGCCGGTCGAGTGGCTGGCAAACAGTGTCTTTGTGCCTGCGTGGAAAGAGGGCATGAAGCCCCAGTAAAGCGGCTGCGGCATCGCCTGAAACCCGTCTTCCCAGAAAAGAACGCTTCCCAAAAGCGGTTCTTGACGACACCTGATCGTCCATCATTAGAAGAAATTAATGCCTGGACCGAGGTACGAGGCCGTACTCTCAAGTCAGGCTAGCCATTTGTACCCGATGCAGCCGCTCGTTAGCGCGGAGAGACAGATGGGTCTGGAAACTGACGCTGTACAACCGGCAGCAGAGTTGCGGGACGACCCATCTTTCACAGTTGGCGTGAGTCGCGTTGGCAGTCAGGTGCGGTCACATTTACTTCAGGAGAGCAAACTCCACGCTGGCGTTCATCCCTTGAAATCTCGGCTTGGGAACAACCGGCAGATTGCGACCAGGCTGGGCCTATCGTTCGCGTTGATGATTGGCATGTTTCTGGGCACGGGCTATTGGGCCGCCATTCGGGTGGCGCGCGGCGACCTCGGCCTGCAGGATGCACTCGCCAGAAGGACGGCGAAGCTGCAACTGGCGCACGAAGCGATCGGCTACTCCAACGATAACAGCAGAATTATCATGCAGCTTTTCCTGGAGAAAAATCCCGCTTCGCCGGACCTGCTGCTGGCTCGCAGGGCTGCCAACAGCCAGAGGATATCGGAGTTGATCGCTGATTTGGAGAGCCAGTCCGACAGCGAGAGAGAACAACAGCTACTGCTTTCGGTCAACCAGGCCAGGAACCCATACGTCGACAGTTATCAGCGTGCGCTCAGGCTGCTTCTCGGCAGGCGGGAAGCGGATCGGGCCGAAGCGGTGATGCTCGAGGAGACGCTGCCCGCCCTGTTCGCTTATCACGCCGCCTGGAACGAGTTCGCGCGGTTCGAGATCGAAGAAATAAAGCGTGCCGCCGAGAAGGCACGGGAACGCGATATCAACACCCGTCGTATTGGTCTAAGCCTCGCCTGGCTGGCGGGCATCCTGGCCGCAGCCATTGCCGTGTTTGTGACCCGCAGGATCGCGAGCGATACGAAAGCCCGTATCCGCATGCAGGAAGAAGTCAGCAACTTGAATGCCCTACTCGAACAGCGGGTCTCTGAGCGGACAGACGAGTTGGTACGCACGGACAAGCAACTGCGAGACTCGCTGGCGGATACGCAGGAGTACGCGGGAGAGATCGAAGCCATCAACGAGCTGGTAAAGTTGTTGCAGTCGTGCCTTACTTTGGACGAGGCCCGCCAGCAAGCCTCGCGCGTGTTGCAACAGTTCTTTGCCGCAGGTTCAGTATTGATGCTCAACCCGTCCCGCAACCTGCTGGATGTTGTCCTGAGCTGGGGGGGAGCCTCGACCAAACAAGGCCCGTTCGCTCCACAAAGTTGCTGGGCTTTGCGGAAAGGGCAACTTCATCTGGTAGGCCCGCAAAGTCTTAGCCTGCCATGCAGCCACAGCGATGAGAAATCCGCTGCCTGTCGTCTCTGTATCCCCATGATCGCCCAGGGCGATTCGCTGGGGGTGCTCACCATCGACGATGCCTCCTTCTGCGGTTCCGGCGTCAGCCCCCGGGAGGGCCGGCACCGGCAGAAGCTGGCCGCCACCCTCGGTGAACAGATCTCTCTGGCCTTTGCCAACCTCGTGCTGCGTGAGACGCTGAAATACCAGTCGGTCCGCGACGCTCTCACCGGCTTGTTCAACCGCCGTTACATGGAAGAATCGCTGGAGCGCGAATTGCTGCGCGCCGCGCGAAACGGTAAACCAGTGACTGTCTTAATGATCGACATCGATAACTTCAAGCGGCTTAACGATATGTTTGGCCATGACGCCGGCGACGTCATGCTGCGAGAGCTGGGTGCTTTCTTCAACTCCAAAATGCGAGGCGGAGACATCGCATGCCGGTACGGAGGAGAGGAGTTTCTGCTGATCATGGCAGAGACCGGCCTTGAAGCTGGCTGCGAGCGGGCTGATGTTTTGCGGGAGCAGGTCAAGGCCCTGCAGGTCCCTCATCGTGGCCAAATACTGCGCCAGATTACGGTGTCAATCGGAGTGGCTGGATTTCCCGACCACGGCACATCCGGTTCGCAGATTGTCGAGTGTGCCGACGAAGCCTTGTACCGGGCCAAGGCGGCCGGCCGCGACCAGGTGGTGCTTGCCGCCAGGATGGAGGTCGAACCGAGCGTTCGCTCGCGGCAGAATTAAAGTCTCGTTGGCGAGCCACCGCCGTGGCCTATGAGTTTACCTGCTCCAGTTCCTGCGAAAGCTCCACCCATTCCGCCAGCAACGGTACTAGTTCGTCACGGCGCCTGGCGAGCAGTTCGGTCCAGCGCGCCGTCTCTTCCGCGCTGACATACGACTGCAATTCGCGCTCGCATTCCCCGATGCCGTCTTCCAGCCGGGCGATGCCCTCCTCGATGAGGCGATGGCGCTCCTGCATCTGCCTGAGCTTGATGGGATTGATGCGCTTTCTGGACTGTGCCTTCTGCTCCGCATAGCCAGGCACATCCGACAATGTGGGAGTCCACTGTCCGCCGCCGTTTCCGTTCGTCGATAGCGAGTCGTCGTCGCCGGAAGTCTCCCGCTTCTTGCGCCAGAGATAGTCTTCATAATTGCCGGGAAAGACTTCGACACGGCCGTCGCCGATCTCGAAGACGCGGGTCGCCAGCTTGTCGATAAAGTAACGATCGTGCGAGACGAAGACCACGGTGCCGTTGTATTTCTCCAGCGACTCGAGCAGCACGTCCTTGGCGCGCATGTCCAGGTGATTGGTAGGCTCGTCGAGCAGCAGGAAATTCGAGGGGTGCAGCAGCATGCGGGCCAGGGCGTAGCGGTTGCGTTCACCGCCCGACAGCACACCGATGGGCTTGAAGACGTCGTCTTCGGAAAATAGGAAGCATCCCAGCAGGCCGCGCAACTCGGTCATCGTTTTCTGAACGGCCACATCGGACAGATCGTCGAGCATGCGGCGTGAGGCGTCGAGTTCCTTGTACTGGTCCTGCGCGAAATAGTCCGGCTCGACGTTGTGACCCAGGCGCATGGCGCCCTCGGTCAGCGGCTCGATGCCGGTCAGCAGCTTGATCAACGTCGACTTGCCCGCGCCGTTTACTCCGACCAGCGCGATGCGGTCCCCGCGCTGAATCGTGAAGTTCACATCGCGAAACACTTCCTTTGTCCCATAGCTTTTGGCGACGTCGGTGCACTCGACCACTAACCTGCCGCTGGGTTTCGGCTGGGGAAACGTGAAATGGATGGTCCTTTCGTCCGGCGGAATCTCGATGCGCTCGATCTTTTCCAGTTCCTTGACGCGGCTCTGCACCTGCTTGGCTTTCGTCGCCTGGTAGCGAAAGCGGTTGATGAAGGCCTCCAGCTGCTCGATGCGTTCGCGCTGGTTCTTGTAGGCGGCCACCAGCGAATCGCGCCGCTCCTGTTTTTGCTGCAGATACTTTTCGTAGTTGCCGCTGTAAAACTGCACCCGCTTGTTCCATATCTCGACAATCCGGTCGACGGTAACGTCGAGGAAGTAGCGGTCGTGCGAGATCAGTACGTAGGCGTAGGGATACTGGAGCAGATATTGTTCGAGCCAGTTGCGGGTTTCCAGATCCAGGTGGTTGGTTGGCTCGTCGAGCAGCAACAGGTTCGGCTTCGAGAGCAGCAGCTTGGCGAGCGCGATACGCATTTGCCAGCCGCCGGAGAACTCTTCCGTGTGGCGGGTCCAGTCCTCCTTGCGAAAGCCGAGGCCGTCGAGCACGGTGCCGACCTGCGAATCGAGCGCATAGCCATCGTTCATATGAAACTCCCCCGATATCCGCTGATAGCGGTCCGCCACCTGCGCATATTCGTTGGAGGTGTGATCGAGCTCGCCCATCTTGTGGGTGAGCTCTTCCATTTCCAGTTCCAGCGCCTGCAGGCCGCTGAACACGGACATGCATTCGTCGAAGACGGTGCGGCCGGAGAGTTGCAAGCCGTCCTGCGGCAGATAGCCGAAGGTCGTGTTCTTTGCCGGTATGATGCTTCCGTAGTCGAGCGACTCGAGACCGCCGAGAATTTTCAGCAGCGTGGATTTGCCCGTACCGTTGGCGCCCACCAATCCCACGCGGTCGTGGGAGGTGATGAGCCAATCCAGATTGTCGAAGAGGAGCTTAGGGCCGAAGCGTTTGCCGGCAGAGGAGAGCTGAATCATGGTAAAGCTTTAGTTGCTCTTCTTCTGCCCGCGCAGGATGTGGTCGTCGATCGGCTTGCGGCCGGCGAAGCCTTCCTGGGTCCCGTGCCAGTGGGTGATCGTCTTTTCCCCCATCTTCCAGCAGAGCAGAATGACGTCATCGCCCACAACGCAGGGAAAATCGAGCAGACCGACGTCGAGGTCCTTGACCTGCACGCCGGTGGCGTCGATTTCGGCGACGGCGTCCTTGGCGCGTTGCACCGCCTTTTCGCGCTCGGCTTTGCGCCGCGCGGCCCCCACCACATTCACCAGTGTGCCGCCATTGATGAAAATGCGGTTGGCCAGCGACTGCATTTCGCCGTCAACTTCTTCGATCAGCGCCTTGGCCTCCATGGCCGAGCGCAACAACGACTCCAGCACGGGCAACAGAGTCTGGGCTTCGGAAACGGTAAAGGTGCGCGCCATATCGATACTTTCCAGCCTTGCTTGGTTCTGCGCCTTGCGGCGCTCAGAAACGCGGCGACGATATTCCCGCAGGTCAGACCAGAACCGGGGAATCCGCCGAAGATATTTTTCCCGAGGACGCTTACGTACAATCATTGGATCTCTAACATCCTATCAAGAGCCACGCGCGCCCACCGCTTTACGTTGTCGTTTACTTTGATCTGGTTGACGATGTTGCCGTCCACCAGGTTTTCCAGCGCCCAGCACAGATGCTGCGGCGATATGCGGAACATGGTAGTACATAAACATCCGGAATCGTCGAGAGTTATGACGTGCTTATCTGGGTTCTCCGTCGCCAGGCGGTTTACCAGGTGGATTTCTGTGCCAATGGCGAACGAAGTTCCTGCGGGCGCCTGCCTTACAACTTTGATGATGTGGTCGGTGGAACCGATTCCATCGGCCTTCTGGCACACTTCCCAGCGGCACTCGGGATGAACGATGACCTGAATGCCCGGATAGTTCGTTCTTACCTTGTCCACATGCTCTGGCAGGAAGCGCTGGTGCACCGAGCAGTGGCCCTTCCACAGGATCACCCTGGCCTTGCGCAGCCGCTCGGCGGTCAGTCCGCCTTGCAGCATGTATGGGTCCCACACCACCATCTCGTCCAGCGGGATGCCGCGCGCGAATCCGGTGTTGCGGCCCAGGTGTTGGTCGGGAAGGAAGAAAATCTTTTCGTTGCGGCGGAACGCCCACTCAAACGCGCCGTTGGCGTTGGTTGAAGTGCAGACCAGGCCGCCGCGTTCGCCGCAAAACGCCTTGATGGCCGCGGTCGCGTTCATGTAGGTGATCGGCGTGATGCCGTTGCCCTCGTCGTCCGTCAGCCCGAGATTCACGAACTGCTCCCAGGCGTCTTCCACCTGAGTAATATCGGCCATGTCAGCCATGGAGCAACCCGCATTCAGGTCGGGAAGAATCACCGCCTGTCCCGGCCGCGCCAGGATGTCGGCGCTCTCCGCCATGAAGTGCACGCCGCAGAAGACGATGTAGCTGCCTTTGGCCTGCGCGGCCAGCTGCGAAAGGCGGTAAGAGTCGCCACGATAATCGGCGTAACGCACTACTTCGTCGCGCTGATAGTGATGTCCGAGGATGACGCACTCGCTGCCCAACGTTCGCTTGGCAGCCGCGATGCGGCCGTCCATGGAGTGGTCGGGGAGCACAAGATAGTTTTCGAGCGAGCAAGATACTGCTTCTGTAACTGGTGCCGTAGCCATTTTTCTGTCGCTGCCTTCAGCTCCAGCCACGCGTCTTCCTGGGATTGGAAAGCTCGCGTCCTGGAACGGGGATGTTGAAAGCTGACCTGCGGCTCCAGTAGATCCACTACGCTTGTGACGCCCGACCTACGGGGATGTTGAAGCTGCAAGTTGACGCTTCTTTACTTCTCAGTCCATTCGATGACCGGAACAGCGCATTCGTTACAAATTCGTGAACCGCGCCTCACCCGACGCGGCGCAATACAAGCGCTGTGACGGGCATCGAATAGGATATTGTGGCGCGTTGAGAGGGATTGCGCAAGATGGAGCTGAGTGCTTCCCCAATCCGCGAGGCTCCGGCGCAAATTAAGTAGATACAGCCGTATCTACATTCGTGTTATGCTGATGGCGGAGGCGGTTATGCGCGCGCGCAAAATTGTGAGGTGGGGGAACAGCATGGCCGTTCGCCTTCCCAAGGTGATTCTTCGCGATGTTGGATTGCAGGAGGGCGACACTCTACTCTTCGGCGCGAGAGATGGCGCTATAGTGGCGAAGCCCGTCAAGAAGCGGCCCTCCTTGAAAGAGCTTTTGGCAAAGATCTCGCCGGAGAACGTCCATGAGGAGGTCGATTGGGGCAAACCAAGAGGTAGGGAAGTCTGGTGAAGCGCGCCTACATCCCCGAGGCAGGAGACTTGGTATGGGCATCATTCGATCCGCAGGCTGGCCGTGAACCGTCCGGAAGGCGTCCTGCTCTCGTTCTCAGTGCGGGCGAGTATAACGAAAAGGCCGGGCTCGCGCTGACCTGTCCGATAACCTCCAAGGTGAAGGGATACCCTTTTGAGGTTGCACTTACCGCCAATCGCGTTCGGGGTGTCGTTTTGGCTGATCAGGTCCGCAGTCTCGACTGGCGATCTCGGGAGTTTACTTTGATTGAACGAGCTCGAACAGAGACAGTAGAAGCAGTGAAGCAGGCCTTGGGCACGCTGCTCCAACTTGCTGAAATCTGACGGCTGCCAGCTATCCCCCGATATGCACCATCGTCCTCGAGGCCGGAATAAAGCCCGGCTCGCCGATGTGGTGGCGCTCTTCCTTCTGATCCACGGCGCGATAGATAAACTCGACCATCTCCTGGTCACTCGCCCCTCTTAGCATCAATGCTGCCAGATCGTGCTCGCGGACGGAGAACAGGCAGGTGCGGATCTTGCCGTCAGACGTGACACGTATGCGGCTGCAATGTCCGCAGAAGGGATGCGAAACCGGCGCGATGATGCCGATCTCGCCGACGCCGTCTTCGAAGACGTAGCGCCGCGCCGTTTCGCTGCGGACGTGCTCCACCTCGCGCAAGGGCATGAACTCAGCCATACGGCGCAGGATTTCGTCCAGCGTCACAACGATCTCCGGAGACCAGACGCGGTCTTCTTCCAGCGGCATGAATTCGATGAAACGGACAGCCACGCCCTCTTCGCGCGCGAAACGGCCAAACGCGGTGATCTGGTCGTCGTTGAAGCCGCGCAGAAGCACGCAGTTGACCTTCACCGGACTGAGCCCGACACGTTGCGCCGCGCGGATTCCCGCCAGGACGCGATCGTAGCCATTGGGCACCCGGGTGATGCGCGCGAATTCTCCGGCATCGACCGCGTCCATCGAAACCGTCACCCGGCTCAATCCGGCATCGGCCAGAGGCTGTGCCATCTCGGCCAGCAGATGTCCGTTGGTAGTGATGGCGATGTCGAGCGGGTTGCCTTCGACTGTCCGCATCCGGCCCAGCTCGCCCACCATTTCCAGGATGCCCTTACGCAACAGCGGCTCGCCGCCGGTGAGTCGGACTTTGGTGATTCCCAAATCAACGAACACCCGCGCCATGCGCAGGTAATCGGCAATCGGCATCTCCGCGAACTGGGCGCCGTTGTTACCGGAGCGGCAATAGACGCACTTGTAGTTGCAACGGTCGGTAATAGAGATCCGCAGATCGCTGATGCGCCGCCCGAATTTGTCGGTAAGAAGCACGCCCTTCCTTTGGAACTCCTAGACTGTCATCCCGAGCGAGGACTTCAGTCCAAGTCGAGGGATCTGTGGTTCGTTAACAGTCAGTCCGTTTGGAATGTGCGGAGAAAGGAGGCGTGACGCCGCACAAGTCCAGCAGCGCGGCGGATCGTTTCCTTTCCAAGCACGGGAGGCGTGGACGTTTCCCTCCACACCCTCGGTCCCGCAAGAACCCGCGGAACGCCGCCGCCGCAACCTTGGGCTTGCCGTTAGGCTGCGGAGGTCGGAAACAGTTTTGACATTATAACCGAGGTGTAAGACAGAAAGCTGCGAATGGAAACGAACCCGCGGAATCGCTGCAGGCTGGCAAGGCAGGCAACAGATACTTCTGTCACTTCTGGTCGGTCGTCGGATCGCCGTTCCGCGTGCGCCTTGAATACTAGGTTTCAACTGGTAGGGAAAAATGAACGGCGAACCGCGGTCTCTCTTACATCCCCTCGTAATTCGGCCCGCCGCCGCCCTCGGGTGGTACCCAGGTGATGATTTCGTAGGGATCCATGATGTCGCAGGTTTTGCAGTGCACGCAGTTCGAGGCGTTCAGATGGATCTGCAGGCCGCTCGGCGTATCAGGCGCCTCGACCATCTCATAGACACTCGCCGGACAGAAATTCTTGCAGGGGTTGCCGAATTCCTTCACGCAGCGTTCGTTGCAGATGTCTGTATCGTGAATGACAAGGTGCGCCGGCTGGTCTTCCTCGTGCTTGGTGCCGGAATAGTAGACGTCGGTGAGTTTGTCGAAGGTAAGTTTGCCATCGCCTTTTGCCGGGCCGATGATATGCGCCTCTGGGCCGCCGTCTGCCGGAAGCTGCTTCAGCGGCAGCATGCGACGGTGCCCCGCCTCGTTGTCGTAGTGCGCCTTCAGGCCCCGCCCTCCGGTGAGCTGCTGGATGCCGGCGTGAAACATGCCGGAGAGAAATCCGTGCTCGAAACCCTGGTGGAAGTTGCGTACCGGCCACAGCTCGGTCTTGATCCAGCTTTTTTCTATCCGCTCCTGGAAGGTCTCCAGCATTTCCAGCGAGAAGTCATTCTGCGCCATGCTCTCGAAGGCGGTCTCAGCCGCCAGCATTCCGCTCTTGATCGCCAGATGGATGCCCTTCAAGCGCTGTGAGTTCAGGAAACCGGCGGAGTCGCCGAGTACCATCCAGCCGTCTCCCGCCAGCGGCGGAATGCACCACCAGCCGCCGTACGGCAACGACTTTGCGCCGTAGCGCACCATCTTTCCGCCCTCCAGCAGGCTGGTGATGAAGGGATGCTTCTTGAACTCTTGCAATACGCGCTGCGGGTCGAGGCGCGGGTCGCGATAATCGAGCCCCGTGACGAAGCCCAGCGAGACGGTATTGTCTTTGGAGCCATAGATCCAGGCACCGCCATACTCGTTGAAGGTCAGGGGGTAGCCCATGGTATAGATGACCTCGCCGGGAGCGACACGTCCCGCAGGCAATTCCCAAAGCTCCTTCACGCCGACGCCGTAGGTCTGCGGATTGCGTTCGTGGTCAAGCTGGAAGCGATCAATGAGCTGCTTGGTTAGCGAGCCCCGTGTACCCTCAGCCAGAATGACGATCTTGGCCTTCAGATCGTAACCAGGCTCGAAGTTGGACTTCTGTGCGCCGGTCTTGTCTACACCCTTATCGTCGGTGCGCACACCTACTACACGTCCGGTCTCAAACAACAATTCGGAGCCGGCAAAGCCGGTGAAGACGGTGATTCCCGCCTCTTCCACCTTGCTGCCCAGCCACTTCACAAACTTGTTGATCGAGATGACGTAGTTGCCGTGATCGCGCATGGGCGGCGGCGTGATGGGAAATTTGAACTTCCCGCTGCGCGTCAGGTAATAAACCGCTTCCCGGGTGACGGCGGCGTCGAGAGGAGCTTCTTTCTCGAAGCCGGGGAGCAGTTCGCGCATGGAGCGCGGATCGAGCAGCGCGCCCGAGAGACAGTGCGCACCCACCTCCCGCGCCTTCTCCAGCAGGTAGATGTTTTCTTTTGTAATTTGAGAGTCGGGGTGTTTGGAATTGTGCTCGTCAATCAGCTGTGACAGACGCAAAGCGCAGGCCATGCCGGCGGGTCCTCCGCCGACGATAACGACATCTGCTTCCATCGCCGGCCGTTCGATGCCGGCGAGCGGCTTACGAAAGATAATCATTCGACCTGCCCTGGGAGGGAGGCATTTACCATAGTCACTTTACTGCGCGTGACATTCGTGCACTTCAACGGCATAAAGAACCCACTTCCAATTAATGTGAGGAAAAGAACCTGCGATATGCGCCGATTGTAGCTGGTATGGGACGGGCACGGGCACAAATTCCTTTTGGCGGACTACGCGCCCTTGGCTTTCTTCACTTCTTCGATCAGCGGCGGCACGATGTCAAACAGGTTCCCCACCACCGCAACGTCGGCAATCTCGAAGATCGGAGCTTCCGCGTCTTTGTTCACGGCGATAATCGTGCGCGATCCCTTCATGCCCACCACATGCTGAATGGCGCCGCTAATGCCCAGCGCCAGATACAGCTTGGGGGCAACTGTCTGGCCGGAGGAGCCGACCTGGCGGTCCATAGGCAACCAGCCCGAGTCGCAGATGGGACGCGAGGCTGCAATTTCGCCACCCAGCGCCGTGGCAAGCTGCTGCGCAATCTCGATGTTCGTTCTGCTCCTTGATGCCCCGGCCGACAGCGACGATGATTTCGGCTTGTGTCAGGTCCACCGCCTGCTTCGCTTCTTTGAACGGAGCTTCGGGTTTGTTGCGTATTACCCCGTCAGGCACCTCGACACCGACAGTTTCGACCGGCGCCGCGGCATCGCCAGCTTCGACTTTGTCTCCGCGGAATGCTCCGTTCTGGAAGGTGGCAAAATATGGAGGCTCTCCGGAGAACGATACGTCGGCCGCGAATTTGCCTTGAAACATCTGCCGGGTAAACGCCAGCTTGCCGCTCTCATATTTGTAACCGATCGCGTCGCTAATGAGCGCCCGGTCGAGCGCGGCCGCCAGCTTGGGAGCGAAGTCACGCACCTGATAGGTATGCGGCATCAATACCAGCCGGGGCTGTTTCTGCTCCAGGAAAGGCTTGAGTGCAGCCACGAAGCCGTCGGGCGTGTAGGGCTCCAGCTTTGGGGACTCTAAGTCGTAAACCTTCGCGACTTTCTTGCCCGCGATTTCCTTTGCGATTTCACCGACGCCACTGCCAACCACAGCCGCTTCCAGCGCCCAACCAGTTTCGGCGGAGATGGCCTGGGCGCCCGTCAGCGTCTCCCAGGAAACCCGATTCAGCTTGCCTTCGCGTTGTTCAACTACAACCAGGATAGTGTCTGCCATTAGGACCCGTTTTTCGTTGCCGGCCAGCGTGCACCAATTCGATGCTACTCCGCTCGGCTGTTATGAATACCTATTACGCACGGCGCAGACTTGCGCGCCGTCGCGCTTGCAACCGTTGCCACAATGTGGTCACCGATTCTTCGTCCGCACGCGAGCGCCAATCACGTTCAACACCAATCCAAGAAGGACTAAAGTCCCCGCGATGATCTGGAACCGTGTTTCTCCCAGCTTGGCTGCGGCCGGCTGAAAGAACATGACCAGGAACGCAAACAGCACCAGGACCCAGCCGATTATCATGAGAGCTGAGCCAATTTCACGTTTCTCTTCCGACGGTGGCATAGCCGACTCCTCTCCGCCCGAAGCGGGCGACCTGCCACTCAACCCTACCCAAAACTTTGTCGGCCGCCACCGGAATTCTGCCCGGGTGGCTCAGCTTACTTGCCGCTCTTCTTCCTCGTCCTGGCGCTGTTGCTGAAGTGTACGTTCCAGGTCGTGATGACCCAGGCGGGTGACTCCGACGGCGCGGCGATAGCGCGTTCCCATGATCGCCAGCACCAGCCCGAGCAGGCCCTGAACGCCCAGCCAGATCGGCCAAAACCAGGAACCGCCGCGCAAGCTGATGAAGAAGAAAATCCCCAGCCCCGCAGTCATCCACAATAAAATCCAGCCCAGGGTGAGAAAGACGGAACCAAGGCGGCGATTTTCAACCGTGTTATCTATGGCGACCTGATCGCGATCGAATCCCGGCATAATCAGCTAAGCTCCTTTCGTCATGATTCAGCCAATTAGATGCCGATTTATGAACAGGTTGCCAAAGCGAAAGAAGCCCAGTTCGAAAACATTCTCAGGACCAACCAATCTCAGTTATGCAAAGATCACGGACGCAGACTGACAACTGCGTGGCGGCATGGCCGCTCTATTCCAACTTATATCACCCGCATTTCGTTTCGCAGCTTGTCCACCAGCTTTTTCGCAATCTCGGCCGGAGGCCCTTCCAGCACCTCGGTCTTCTTTGTCTTTTGCGGGATGTACAACTTCTCGATCCTCTGCAGGTTATCGCCGAGGGCTGATTTCACCTCATCGAAGCTGACCTTCTTCAGCGGCTTGTTCTTCGCCTGCTTGATACCGATCAGCGTCGCGTAGCGCAGCTTGTTGATGCCCGACTGGATGGTGAGCACCGCGGGCAACGGCATATCAACGAACTGGAAGAAGCCGGCCTCAAGCTCGCGCTTGACCCGGATTCCACCGTCGCTCTTCTCGATCTGCATAATGATGGTGGCATGCGGCCAACCTAATAGCTCAGCAAGGATCACGCCGGTCTGGGCAAAGCCGTAGTCGTCCGATTGCAGTCCGGTGAAGACCAGATCGAAGTTTTCGTCTTTCACGGCCGCCGCGAAGGCCTTTGCCGTGTTGAAGGCATCAAGCGTGACGAAGCTGTCGCCTTCGAGATGAATCGCACGATCCGCGCCCTTGGCCAACGCTTCGCGCAACACCTGCTGCGCGCGCGCCGGACCGCTGGTGATTACCACCACTTCGCCGCCGTGCTTTTCCTTCTGGCGCAGTGCCTCTTCCAGAGCGTAGGCGTCGGGCTCGTTCACTTCGTAGGAAACATCGTCGCGAATCCACGTGCCGCCCTCGTTCAACTTCAGCGGCGCGTCCTTCTGCGGGACCTGCTTCATGCAGACCAGGATTTTCACCCAGCACTCCTTCCGTTCATCACACAAACGCGCTCAGCGCGCGCGGGCAAACTCACAAGTATAAATGAGCGCAGAGAAATGAGAAACCGGATTTGGCATCGGGTTCCGAAATGGGAACACGACGCTTGCCAGTTCGCTGTGTGAAGACTGCAACCGCCCGGGAAAGGTGCCATTGAGGTCAGAAGTGTAACCCGTTCCGCCTCCAGCAGCTTCTTCTTGCGCTCTATTCCCCAGCGGTATCCCGCCAGCTCTCCATCGCTGCGCACCACGCGATGACAGGGCACGGCCAGTGCGACTGGATTTGACGCGCAGGCGCGCGCCACCGCACGGACCGCATGCGGATCGCCGATCTCGCGCGCAACTTCGCTGTAGCTTCTCGTCTCTCCTCTAGGAATCTGGCGCAGCGTCTGCCAAACTTTCTGCTGAAAAGCCGTAGCGCGCACGTCGAGTGGCAGATCAATCATTGTGTTCTCACCGCGAATCGCTGGCCAGTAATGGCTCGACATACAGGCTCATCGCCGCATCGTCGCGCTGCAATTCTGCAGCATGAAACTCTTCACGTAGATCGCGCTCCAACTCGGTCGCACTCTCGCCGAAGCGCACCGCGCACAGGCCGCGTTCGGTTGCCGCGACCAGCATTCGTCCCAGCGGAGTCGGAGCAATGGTGAACGTAATTGTCGCTCCCGCGCCGCCGCGGCGATACGTGCCCGGCGTCATCCCAAACTGCTGATCGGTATTTTCGTAGAGACGGCTGGGCGAGCTGAAGCCGGCGTCATAAAGTGCGGTGGTCACATCTTCTCCTTTGCGCAATTGCTTCTTGATGTGCTGCATGCGCCGAGCTGACTGATACTCGCGCGGGCTGAGGCCCGTGGCGCGCTTGAACAGCCGCTGCAAGTGGAATGGGCTCAGTCCCACCCGCTTGCTGAGCTGCGCCAGCGTGACAACCGCTTCTGCGTTGTCGAGCATCTGTCGCGCTCGAAGCACGTACTGCGCCTGCTCGGACACCTGCGTCGGCTTGCAGCGCAGGCACGCGCGATAGCCGGCACGCTCAGCCTCGCGCGGATCGGAGAAGAATTCCACCGAATCGCGCCGCGGACGCCGGCTGGGACACGACGGCCGGCAAAAGATTCCCGTGGTGCGCACAGCAAAGACGAAACGGCCGTCCTGCCGGGCGTCCCGCGCCAGCACTTGTTGCCATTTGTTCTGAAGTTCGGTTTGCATGTTGCCAGAGTAGCCCGGCCTTGTTGGCGGTGCTATCCGGCCCTTGCGGGCAAAGCGATTGCGTCCGGTCCGCCTGTTCGCGGCCTTCGGGCTAATCCCAGTCTTTCTCATGCTCCCAGATATCGTGCAGGCTCACCTTAAGCCCCTGGGCATACCAGATGTCGAAGTTCTCCAGCGCGTACGGGATATTCGAAGTGCCCAACCTTTTCTGCGTGCTCGCTGATCTGCTTGAGATGCTTGCCCTCGTTTCCCTCGTTCACCACGATGATGCTCTCGCCCGTGAAGCCGTGCGTCCCCCAGTACCAGTAGTTCTGATGAAAGCAGATCGCCGGAGGCAGATCCGTACTTCGGCCCAAAGTAGTCGATGGCACCCGCCTCACCGTAATTGCTGGTCTTGATAGCGGTCCTGGCCTGCACGTCAGGCGGCAGATCGTGATAGATCTGGGCTACCTGGGCCACCATCGCCTCCCAACCGAATTCGTCGGAATAGTACTGCGGCAGCGGCGACCGCGCGTGACTGTGCTCGCTGACTGGCGGGGTGAAGTGAATCGCCCGGATGAAAGCGACGAACCGCTCGGGGCTGACCACCGGCGCAATCAGCGGCAGGAACACCAGTGCCGGAACCACCAGCACCAGGACAAACACCGGCTTGAGCCAGACGCGACGTCCGCGCTCGATCCATTCTTCGCAGACCACGCCGCCGGCAGCCAACAGCACGGGATAGGCAGGAGCGACGTAGTAATCCTTGCCGTGCAGGGCCATGAAGACGCCCAGCGTAACCAGGTACGCCCATCCCAGCACGCGATAGCGGCGTCCGTCGCGGCCAAAGAACAGCCAGCCCAATCCGGCCAGCCACAGCGGCAGCGCGAAGGGGTTGACCATCAGGTCTGCTGCAGGAGGAATTGAACGGGATTCAGTTCAACATCGCGACCGCTGGCATGGATGTTGTGCATTAACTGCACGAAGGGCCAGTCGCGATGAACGTTCCACAGCAAGTTCGGCAGGAAAATCAGCAACGCCAGCGCTCCGGCGATCCAGATCCACGGGCGCGCGAACGCCTTGCGCTCTGGAGTCAACAGCAATCCCAGAACAATGCCCAGCCCGAACACAGCCATCGAATACTTGTTCATCAGGCCGAGCCCGGCCAGCCCTCCGAACCACAGCCACAGCTTCTGATTGCCGGTCTGGATGATGCGAATGACGATCGACGCGCAGCCCATCCAGAACAGCGCCTCAAAATCGTTGGTCCCGAGCAGGTGGCCATTGATCACGAACACGGCGGAAACCGCCATCGCCAGGGCCGACAGCGCCATCGCGTAGCGCCGTCCGCCTAACTGAAATGCCTGGTATCCGGTGAGCGCGATTGCCCCGCATCCTGCGATTGCCGGTATGAGGCGGATGACAAACAGGGAAGGGCCGAACAGCGCGGTAAACAGCCAGGTCACCGCCGGAATGAATGGCGGCATGTCCACATAGCCCCAGTCCAGATGCCGGCTGCACGCGATGTAGTACAACTCATCGCGAAAGATGCCGTAACGATTGGCCGTGAGCAGGTGCAACAGCAGGCGCAGCGCAACAATGAGAGCCACGGCCGCAAAGCCGGTGGCATACCAGCGACTGGGGACTTGGCGTTCATCCGCCTCTGATTGGCTGGGCGCTGCGGATGCCATTATTCTTCCTGACATCGAATATTCATTGGACATGATACGGAATGGCTCAGGATTTCGTTTCGGTCATGTTCACTTGGAGGAAGAGTGAAGCGAACCGGCGAACTCAGAAGCTCTGGCAGAGACGGGTCCGGCTTTTCATGCGGCTCGGTCATCCCTGCGGCAGCACTCTTGGCGTGCCCACTTTGTCCACCCTGTGAGCTACCCCCTTGGCGTAGCCGTCCTTGTCCTGGGTGACGATTTGGATTTCGTCGCCTGAGATTTTTCCTTCCACCGAAATGGTGGCTTCTTCATCGCTGAATTGGGGAGTGTGTTTGGTGGTGAAGGAAATCGTGCCTTGCTTGACGGTCCCGTCGAGGATGCCGGCCTCGCCGGTTGGGTAATAGACCTTGCCAAACAGCTTGTCGCCCACCACGTCGAAGGTAAAGTAAATTTCGAACGTGGTGTTGTCTTTCTTTACCACGGCCCTCCAGTTGCCGCTGATATCCGGCTGGTTGGCGGTGGCGGGCGAGGTTTTAGGTGGGGTGGCATCGGTCTGAGTAGCCGAGTTGAGCGATGCGCCCTGGGCGGCCGTCTGCCCAGGCTGAGCTTGCTTGTGCTGCCAAAACCAAATTCCAATCCCGATCGCAGCGCAAACCAGGCAGGCGAGGGAGAAAATGCCCCATTTCGGCAGGCGCGCTGTCTTCTGCCCGGGACGGTTCTCCAGCGCCGCAATCAAATCCTGCACATCGCGAGTGAAACGCGCATCGCTGACTTCCAGCGCCTGATGACGCGCCAGAAACTGCAACTGCTGCGGCAATTCGGCTTGCTGGGGCATCTTGGCGCCTCCCACCAGGACGGGAATCACTTCGACATTTCGTTTCAGCGCCGCGGCAATTTCCGCACTGACAAAATCTTCCGGGCTGGCCAGCCGCAGATGTCCCTCGGCGTCCTTGGTGGTCAGCCAATTCTTGCCAATAAGCGCGATCAGCGAGTCGCAGGTGCCGACCTTTTCGTCGAGGACTTGCACGAAGTCGCTTCCCGGCTCGATCGTGGCGACATCCATGAAGACGTGTTCCTTGCCGAAGTGGGCGCTGATCTGGTCGTACAGCCGGCCGGCATAGCCGCTGGTATCGTCGCGCCGATAGCTGATGAAAATGTCCGGCATGATGGGTGCCTAATTCTATCCGAGTTTCGCGCCGGCGCAGCCTCCTTCGCGGGCAGGTTGGACCGCGAAAGCTAATTGGCAATGTTTGCTAACGGTGCTACCATTCGGTCAAGCCCACCTATCGCAAAGGAGCGCCGTCATGCCTACCCGTAATGTGAATTTGACCGAGGAGCTTGACCGCTTCGTGCTCACGAAAGTTGAGAGCGGGCGCTACGAAAATGCCAGCGAAGTGGTTCGCGCCGCGCTCCGGATTTTGGAGCGAGAAGAAGAGCAGTACGAGGCCCAGCTTGCCAGATTGCGGTCGGCGATCGACGAAGGCGACGCCAGCGGGATTGCTACCGGCAACCCATTTGCGCGTGTCCGGAAAAAGCTCAAGCTCTCTGGGACGCGGCGCTAACCGGTGGCCGCGGTTCGTTTTTCGCGCCGTGCGGAGACCGACCTACTAAGCATCGGTCGCTATACCTTACGCACTTGGGGCGAAGCTCAAGCAGTCCGTTACCTGGGTGAGCTTGAGAATTGTTGTCAAATGCTTGCCGACAGTCCCGCGTTAGGCCGACTTTGTGATGACATTCGCCCGGGCTTGCGCCGCCAGGAGCACGGCAAGCATGTCGTTTTTTATCGATTGCAGCGATCCGGTGGCATCCTGGTGGTTCGGATCTTGCACCAGCGCATGCTGCCCCAGCGTCACGCAATCGAAAACGATGAGCGCTAGCCAAGTGGCAACTGACAACAGACTACTGGCTACCGTTGTTCATCCCCGCCCGCACGATCGCCCGCGCCTGCTCCGCCGATTCGAAAATGTACGCTTCCATTCCGTGCAGGCGGGCTGCTTCGACGTTGTTGGCCCGGTCGTCGAAGAAAAGCGTCCTCCGCGGCTCGCAACCTAGCGCCTCGAGGCAATGGCGGTAGATGACTGGGTCTGGCTTCGTGGCGCCCACCTCGCACGACCACACCTTTATCTCGAACTCGTCGAGCCAGTCGTACTCCCTCCGGACGTAGGCCAGCAGATCATGTGGCATGTTGGAGAGGATCGCGATGCGCACGCCTTGCGCTTTGATCTCGCGCGCCAGAGCCAGCGTTTCAGGATTGACGCGCAGCCACATGAGCGTTTCCATCTCCGCGATGCGCTCCACCTGTGCCGGCCCCAGCGTCACTCCCGCAGCCTCGCAAAAGGCCTGCCAGTGCTGCCGGAAGTCGGCCCGGCCGGCGTCGTAGTCGTGGCGCGTCGCGGAATAGATCTCGAAGAAAGGCGGTTCGGCGATACCGACCAGCGCGGCAAATTGCCGCAACTCGTCGCTTGAAGGTGTGAGGCTCAACACGCGCCCATAGTCGAAGATGACAACATCCCAGCGGCTCGATGGCATCGTTTTCATTCTTACATGCCGATGGGCACTCAAGGCACGATTTGCCGACCTGGATTCTCCGGCTCATAATAATTCGGGCGTCTTGGGGCGAGCACAGGAGGAATCATGAGCGCAGGCGCGCAGAACGGGCTCATTCACCTGGCGACGAAGCATTCCGTCGACGAGGCCATGCAGCGCCTGGAAGCGCTGCTCACCGAGCGCGGCATTACCATTTTCGCGCGCGTGGACCACAGCGGAGAGGCGGCCAAGGTCGGCCTCGATATGCGGCCCACCAAGCTGCTCATCTTCGGCAGCCCCAAGGGCGGAACGCCGTTGATGCAGGCCACTCCCACGGTGGCCATCGATCTCCCGCTGAAGGCGCTGTTTCTGGGAAGACGCCTACGGCAAGGTATGGCTCACCTACAACGATCCGCAATATCTCGAGCGGCGCCACAACTTCCCGACGGAGCTGTTGCCCAACATCGCGGGTGTGAGCGCTCTGTTCGCCAAAGCCGTTGAATAAGCGGAATCCGTCTGCAAGATCGCGTCACCCCCAACCGTGACCGCGCTCACTGACAACGGCGCGCCAATGCGTACACTCGCTACGTGAGGCTTTGTGTCTCTGGCCACAGACCACGGCATAAACCGCCTCCCTGCGACCTCTGATCTTTGAAAGCTTGGACGGGAGGAGGGCGATGAGCTTGGTGAGAACCCCTAGAGTTGTATCGCGTAAGTCTTTAGGAATCTATTGATTACATATAAACTATTTGGGTTCAATAGCTTGCGAGATAAACATATCGTAACCCTATGATTCCAAGGAACCGGAGGGGAGGGGTAGAGGGGTAGACACCGTTTGCGACTCACGCAGCCTTCAGCAGTATGAGCGTCACGTCATCATGTTGCGGAGCGTTGCCGACGAAGCGGTCAAGGTCGAGCAGGATGGTGTTCAACAGCATTGTCGGCTGCACGTCGGTATTGGCGTGCAGCATGGTAAGAAGACGCACTTCTCCATACTCCTCAGCGCGGTCGTTCTCGGCTTCGACGACACCGTCGGTGAAGACGACCAGCCAATCGCCAGGTTGCAAGTTGACCGTGCGAGATTCGTAGGGAGCGTTCTGCTGGATGCCAATCGGAATGCCTCCAGCCTCCAGGCGTTCGATGGCTCCGTTCTGGCGGCGCAGAATCGGCGGGTTGTGTCCGGCGTTTACATAGGTCAGGCTGCGCGACTCGGGGTTGTACTCGCCGAGGAACGTGGTGGTAAATCGCCGGCCGTTCTGGCTGTTGCTGCATGCGTAGGCGTTCATGCGACCCACCAGTTCGGTCAGCGAACCGGGCGTGGTGCAGAGCGTCTTCAGGCTGGCCTGGAAAGTGGCCATGAGCATGGCGGCGGGAATGCTTTTTCCGGCGACGTCGGCGATTGCGATCAGGAAACTTCCCTGGGAGGAAGCGGATGGCGGCAACGGAAAAACGTCGTAATAGTCACCGGCCACCGTATTGGCTGGACGGGTGGCAAACGCGATCTCCAATCCGGGCACTTGGGGCGGGTTGGGCGGCAGCAGCCAGGCCTGTATCTCTTTGGCGATCTGCAGGTCGCGCTTCATGACCACGCGATCGGAGACTTCCAGGACCAGCAGGATGAGCATCAGCAGGGCGCCCCAGAAGTGACCGTCGAGGACGAGAATTTTGACTCCGCCTTCGCTACTTTGCCACGAGGCTTCACCGCTGGGAGCGAACATGAAGACCAGCGCGATCAGCAGCAGCACGCGGCGCGCCGGCGTCATCTTTTCGACAACGGCCCAGAAGAACTGACCGGCGAGGTGGAAGTAGTGCTTCGCCCTGCCGGACGCGGGCAGCCGCGTGGAATCAATGTCGCGCGAGTACAAGTTGTAGCTGGAGCGGGCGTCGGTGCGGAATTGCTTCCACAGCTCGTTCAGCTTCATGCCATCAGTGACGCGCTGCCAGAACCTCTCCAGCCGCGTCATGACGGGCTCGACCCGCGCCGTGTAGGGATCGCGAGGCGGTGGCAAAGGACCCGCGCTTTGGACATTCGAGCTCATGGAAAAACGAGAGAGTTACTGCCGGCGTTCCGGTTGGACTTGCTCATCCAGAAAGGCGACCGACTGGA
The DNA here is from genome assembly GCA_963791975.1 of uncultured Acidobacteriaceae bacterium. GTDB lineage: Bacteria > Acidobacteriota > Terriglobia > Terriglobales > Acidobacteriaceae > Bog-257. The sequence goes on from CAWBUJ010000005.1 coordinate 143,112, forward strand.
CTCCGGAAACTTCAAAGCGCTTGCGGCAGCGCACGTTCTTGCAGGCGACGAGGTCATCGCGCCGCACCATATACGAGCGAGCCTTGGCGAACTTGGCGCGGTCGCGCTCGTCAGCCCGACCGGGCAACTGGCGCTTCTTGGTGCGCACGAACCAGCCGAGGTCGTATTCGCCAGCCTGATGGCAATGCGGGCAATTCAGGGTGGCCTTGCGGGTCTCTTGCCGCTCGTCGTAGAAGTCGCGCTCGTCCATCACGTTCTCCTTTATGCCACTCGCCCTGTGGCGCCATCCCGCCCTCGAGTATTAGAACATAGTTGGGCAGAGTCTGAAGCCTTTAAAGTTGACAGATGGCGGCGTACAATCGCCCGGTTGGTTGTATCGGGCCTGCGTCAAGAAAGCCGAGGTGCACCGTGGCAGTGTGGCAAAAGGGAGTGAGAGTGGCGCTGGGCAAAATGCCCAAAATGATCGATCCCACGACTCATGCCGTCCTCGACTATGCCGTCGCCGGATCTTTCCTGATCATGGGAATCGTCTTCTGGAAGCGGAGCAAGCGGGCAGCCCTTGGCTCACTGCTCTGCGGCGGAGCGGCTGCGGCGAACATCATGTTTACTGACTATCCTGGCAGCGGCTCGCGCAAGGTGATCAGTTACAACGTGCACGGCCACATCGACACAGGCATCGCCGGCCTGGCGGCTGCCATGCCGCGTTTGCTCAGGTTTGAAGACGAGCGCGAGGCCCGGTTCTTTGAGATTGGGGCGATTTCCAACACTGCGATTGCGGCGCTGACCGACTTCGACCAGAACCCTACGAGGAATGGGTGATTGACGGACTGTGGAGGCCCACATTTACACTACTGAAACGTGCGCGTAGAAGCCCCAAATCAACGTTTTGGTGTCATTAACGCTCTGCGGGCGTTCGCCGCGATCGCGGTTGCGTGGGGGCACTTTGTTGCTGGACAGGGCAAATGGCTCAGCCTGTCGGGGAAATATGGATACCTCGGCGTGCACATCTTTTTCGTTATTTCCGGATTTGTAATTCCCTGGAGCCTGTTTCGCTCGCAGTATGTTCTACGCGATTATCCACGCTTTCTGCTGAAGCGCAACGTGCGACTCTACCCGCCTTATCTGGCATCCATCGCCATAACCGTTTTGATTACGAATTTCGTGATGGCGCCAATATTTCACTACCCAAGGCTGACGGTTACGGCGCGCGACCTGCTGTTGCATTTCGTGTATCTGAACGATTTGGTACATGTCCCCTGGATCAACGTGGTGTACTGGACGCTGGCCATCGAATTCCAGTGGTATCTGTTGGTCGGGCTGATGCTGCCTCTACTGGCCAGCCGTAAGCAGGCAGCTCGCTTCCTTGCAGTCGCAGCCATGATGGTTTCGTATTTTATGATTGGTCACGACCGGCTGATCTTCCATAGCATCCCGATTTTTCTGGTTGGCGTGTTTGTATTTCAGTACCGTGCGGGCCTGATTGGTTGGCGCGCGATGCTCGGATTGATCGCAGTGATGGTGTTTGCTATGCGTGGCCCGATCGGCTGGATAGTCGCAGGTGTGTCGGTAACCACGGGACTTCTGATTGCGTTTTCCACCTTCCACAGCCGCAAAGCGGATCGCGTTGGCGATGTGACCTACTCGTTGTACTTATTGCACCTGCCTATCGGGGTCACGTTGATTGGTTGCCTCTCGCGTTGGCTCCCCTATTCGGGCAGCTACATGGTGGTGCTGGATGCGGTTGGCGTAGCGGTTTGCGGTCTGGCTGCGTGGATGATGTATCAGATGATCGAAAAGCCCTCGCAGGAAATGTCGTCGGCAATTCGCTTCGTCCATCCAAAAGTCGAACACACATCCGTGGCTGTTGCCGCAACTGCGACCGGGGACTGAGGAAATGGCCTCCGGTGTCAGCGATTTGCCGCCGCGGTTTCGCGCCGTGCAAGCACCCGGTCGGCGTGTTCGGCGGCGGAGAGGTACGCTCCGCCCAGCAGCAGCATGCCGCTTAAAAATGACCAGAAAATCAAGGTAACCGAAACCGCGAATGGTCCGTAAACCTCCTGGAAGTTAAGCCACGGCAGGGCCAGGATGTAGACATACTTCGCCGCCTCTGATACCAAGCCGGTGATGATCGCGGCCGGCAAAACCGCTCGCACCGGAACCTTGCCGTGTGGCAGCAGCCAGTAGATCAGGAAGTAAATTCCTATCGTCGCCAGCATTGCAGAGGCCTTCATGACGATGAATCCCAAGCCACGAAAGACGACGTTCTGGTCGCCTACAACCAACCCTAGCATCTTGAGGTTCTCGGCCGTAAGCGCGATCGAAAGCATGGCCAAACAGCCGCATCCCAGCGCCAGACCAAGAGATACGAGCAAATTCATCAGGTAAGAACGGTTCTTCTTGAAGCCCCAAATGCTGTTCAACGCTACTTCCAGCGGGAGGAAAATCCCCGTCGAGGTGATGAGCAACATGAACAGCGACAGTATCTGACCTCGGCCTTTGACGCCGGCCAGAAACTGCAGGTTGCGGATGACGAAGTCTTTATTGCTGGGCAGGTAGTCGCGCAACAACTCCAGGACCACGTTGTACATCGCGCTCGAATGGAAGACTCGGCGGACCAGAGTGAGCAACAAGACGATGAACGGAAAGAGCGAAAGGATAGAATTTGCCGCCACCGAGAAAGCGTACGTGTGCACTTCAGTCTGCATCAGGTAACGCAAGGTGGACCATCCATGCCGGCGCAGGCGATGCGCCAAGCTGAAGGTCTCGGGCAATTGGCGGAACAGCTCAGCCTTCTCGTTCCTCTCGTCTTCCGCCATCAGGCGTCGGGCAACCGCGCCCGGACGCAGCGGCTGGGCACGCAACTCCGCAGTGCCACTGGAGTTAAGTGGAACGGAGGCCACGATTGTCGACGACTGCGCAGGCCCGCCTAATCCCGATTTCCGTTCTTCGCCCGTGGATTCGGGACCGCTGCTCATAAGTTTTAATCGTAACAGACCATTCGACGCGGCAGTTCGTCGACGATCACCAGAAAAGCAGCGCCAAACTGTTTCATGCTGGGAACCGAACCTCTTGTGATGAAAACACTTGCCAGAATCGCAACTTCCTGCAATTATCATCTGCTTGCCTTCGGTTGGGCGAAGGCGAGCTTTCGGTCGAACCGAAACGCGGATTTGGGTTGATGTTTCTGTCAGCAGTTGAACTTCACGCATTGCTTGGGTTCCAGGGATATGCTCTGACGCACTTGCACTAGTTCGTCAGGCCGTATTCGTGGGCCCTTTCGCTTTGCGCACGAACTGCGATTTGAGCGGCAACCTTTGTTTCCCGGCGACGTTGCGACGTTCTCCAGGCTTCTGCTCCTCAGGGTTGAGCCTGGACCGTCCGCGAAGCAGGAGTGATCTAGCTAACCAGGTGAAAGGAGTAGGGTTGTGAGAGAGAAAGGTACAGTGAAGTGGTTTAACGGAGCCAAAGGTTACGGATTCATCCAGCGCTCTACGGGTGAAGATGTGTTCGTACATTTCTCAGCTATCCAGGAGAACGGATATCGGAGCTTGAACGAGGGCGAGACGGTCGAGTTCGACCTCACCAAGGGACCGAAAGGCTTCCAGGCCGCTAACGTCCAGCGCGTATAAGACGTCTCCGCCACGCGGAGGCTTGGGTCAAACACTCACTTACAACCTGCGCTTCCGAGTTAGGCAAGACCACTAAAACCCTTCCGTTTGGAAGGGTTTCTTCTTGCGCAGAAGCTGCAACGCCCATCGCGCGTGTTCGGCAACCACTGCGTCTTCGTCGCGACTCAGGTCTTCCAGCACTGGCAGAAAGCGTTCGTCATCGCTGTTGCCCATTGCGATCGCGACATTCCGCCGAAGACCGTTGAATCGCGCGCGCTTCACCGGAGAGCCGCGAAACACTTCACGAAACTCGTCGGCATTCATTTGCGCCAGCCATTCAAGATCGGGATTCACCAACTCACCCCGGGCGGCGAATTCGGTCGAGCTATTCACCGGCGCTTCGCGGTTCCACGGACAAACGTCCTGACAAATGTCGCACCCGAAGACCTGACGGCCAACGCCTTCGCGCAATTCTTCCGGGATGGAGCCGCGCTTCTCGATCGTCAGATACGAGATGCACTTGGTGGCGTCAAGCTCATAAGGCGCCGGAAAAGCGTTGGTCGGACATGCGTCAAGGCAGCGCGTGCACGATCCGCAGCGGTCCGGAGCAGGGAAGTCAGGAGTCAGTTCCAGCGACGTCAGCATGACGCCGAGAAAGAGCCACGAACCCAATTGCTGGTTCAGGATGCAGGCATTCTTGCCAATCCAGCCAACGCCTGCGTATTTGGCGAGAACGCGTTCGAGGACCGGACCGGTGTCAACGTAACACCAGGTCCGCGGCGCCGTAATATTCTGCTGCGCGCAAATTTCAAGCAGCTTCGCTTCCAGCGCGCGCAATTTTTCAAGTACCACATTGTGGTAGTCGCGCTGCGACCAGGCGTAGCGCGAGATCCAGCCCTGCGAGGTCGTGCCCGCGTGCGTGGAGTACGGCTGGGCGCTGTTGTAATTAAGCGCACAAACCACAACCGAACGCGCCCACGGCGCAGCGTTGGCCAAAGAAGCCCGCTTCAGTTCTCCGGCATCGTTGCGCTTCTCCAGGTAGCGCATCTCCCCGGCATAACCTTCGGCAATCCAGCCGGGGAAGAATTGGTGCTCGGGCGTGTCGGCTACGCCCGCGATGCCTGCGAGATCGAAGCCAACTTCGGTCGCGAGCCGCTTGATCTCCCCTCTGATGGCGGACAATGGAACAGCTACGGACATGCTGCCGCGATTATAGGAGGAGCGGTGGGCAGCGGTTAGCAGTTGGCAATTAGCAATTAGCAACTAGCACGGATGCCCAGAGTGCATTACCAGAGTGCATCAGATGATTCTTGCTAAAAGACACTCCGCAACACCACTAACCACTGGCCGATGTTCCGTCATTTCGACCAAGAATGTCCGTCCGAGCGGAGGGTATGCCTTTCCTGGACGGAGCGCGGCACTGGCTTCTGCTGTTAACTAGTCGCTCAACATTCGCCACATGACGCGTAATCGAGAGGGCGTTCCCATTTCGGGACGGAGTAGTAATGGACTGGTTACTCCCCCTCCCCCCACCCGGTTGTTTAGAATCATTCGATTACGAACTTTTTCCCTGTAAGTGACTGAACGCCAGAGATTTACAAGCAACTGCTTTGTTTGCATCACTTACGAGCCAACTCCAAGACTCGACTTCAGGGGACCGAGGGCATGGCATTAATCAACGAGTAATCGCTGGCCAAGTTCTATCCACTAACCCCTAGCCCCTAGCCACTGACTTTTGAAAGATCCTTCTCGGCCCGCACACTGGGTGCGACCGTCGAAAACACAAAACTACCGCCCTCGAACTTCGTTAATACCGGGCCGGGCCGATGAGGCGCAAGGGCGCAGGTCACACCAGGCTGTGACTAGGGCGGTTTTTAGTGTGATCGGGTAGTGCGGGCCTTCAAGGCCCGCGTCACAGCCATCGTTAACAGGGGAGTCGGCTTCAGCCGACGCAGAGACTGCCGCCGGCTGAAGCCGGCTCCGAGGCAAGAAAAGGATCGGCTTAACGCGGCGCTGAAGCGCCGCACTACCCGTCCCAACCCGATTGCGGTAATTCCTCAACGACTCTAGGGCCCCAAGCCTCACAGAGGCTCGCAGCAACCTGCACGAAGCGGTCGCCCTGTTGTTGGAAGCGAACCGAACCTTGGCACAGGAATCGGCTTCTGGAAGCGACGTGATTCGGGAACCGCTTAAGGTCAGTGCGAGGCCCCGCCCTAGCCAACAGCAGGCTAGTTAGACCTGTCCTCAGGGAAGTCGAACGGGCCGCCCTGGTTGAGGTTTCGGTGCGACTACTCCCGCTGGCCGGGGCACCCGGCTATCCCAAAACCCACCGCCCAAGCGGGCCACCATGCCGTCACGGCAGAATGTCAAAAGCGCCAAGTAGTACGTTGCCATTGTTGACCCACGTCACGCCGCCGTCGTGGGAAGTCAATTCCGTCCCTAACGTGTTGGTGGAGTTAAATCGCCAGAGTTCATTCGTGTTGGAGGCCATTGGACCAACCACCAGCCAGTAACTTTGACCCGCGGTTAGGTTAACGCCCGAGATTCCACCGATGGTTACAAGGTTGCCGCAGGTGGTGCCGACGCGGTCGGGAAACGACGCGAGTTGCGTGCCCGGCTGGCCGTTATTGTTGGTATAGAGCGCGACGTAGAATTTGTTTGTCCCGGAGCTGTAGGTCACGGCGACGTCAATCGTGGAAACGCTGCCGCCGATTGCGGACTTGAATCCAGCCGCCTGCAGGGTTTGGGGTCCCGCTACCGGCCATCCGGAGTTTAGGCTGCCACACTGATAGAGGTTACCTGAGGATCCAAGGTTGCTGAAGAAAGGAAGCTTCGCGTTCGTAAAGCTAACCTCAGTCGTCCCACTGTCAATGACGGCCTCCACGAAGGGGCAGTTGGCACCAAAAATGCCAGTACACCCACCCAACCGTTGTGTGCCACCCCGATCCGACGGAGCAACTGTGATTGCGGTTGCTCCAATACCAGATCCCAGAAAAGGCTCCGAAATCAGTAACTGTGTTCCGACCGGGTACGATCCAACTATCTCGCAGTAGCCGCCCGGCGGCGGTCCCGCCGGCACCGTGACGAACCCGAAGTTCAACAGGTTGGAGATCTGGAATGTAAAGAGTTGGTTGACTTGAACGCCGGGGCCGGCCACCTTACAGATCTTCAATTCCCCCGGCCCGGATGCACAATTGGTAAAGCCGGCGACGGTTTCGGTTGAAACATCACCTGACACAACATTTACGTTGCCAGTTTGAAACGGATAGTTATAGGAAAACAGGGCATTGATCTGGTTTCCTAGATAGTCGTAATCGAAGGCAGTAATATTGGTAACCTCGACACCGAGTTGCTGGGTTTCCTTAATTGTGACTGTACCGTTGGGAATCTGGATAGGGCCCGAACAGGCATTAACAGGAATGTGGACTGGACCGATGGTGGTACCCGCATTTGTCGCCGTGAAATCAAAATATCCAGAAACTGGATTGGTGGCGCACGATAATTTACAAATCTCCACGTAGCCAGTGTCATTGCAATTCTCCGTGAAACGCAAGTACTTCGGTCGGCCAGTGTTCGCATTGCCAGGAATGAATGGGGTTGATGCATAGAACTGACAGGTACCGGGAGTGGCGATGGTTCCCGTACAACTGTGCGGATCAATCTGATCGACATCGCCGTAAGGATACGAAGGGCCCTTTCCATTGAACTCGGCAACCACGATGCAGCCCGTGCAGGGATCAAATGGCGGAGCCGGGGGATTTGTAGGGCTGATGTCCATGCCGAGGGGAAGTGCATTTGCGTCGGCAGTAAAATTCAAAAGTTTAAACGCGTTGGGATTTTGCGGGCCCGTGAATTCAAAGACGCCGTCGTTGCTGCCATTCGCCTGGAGTGCGTTATTGAGCCAAAGATTGCCGCTGTCGTCAAAGATCATGGCTCCAGCGTTCGCGAGCGAATGGCCGTTATAGCTGCCGCCCGGAATCACAACAACTCCGGCGCCGTGATTCCAGCCAGAGTAGGTGGCAGGAGGGAACTGCGTCACGCCGACTGGTGAACTGGCATCCCTATTTGATGCAAAAACATTACCATCCGGGCCGACAAACACGTCGAGAAAAGGCGTGTTGACGACGCAAGGGGCACCAGGCGTACAAGCACCACCGCCGCCGATGGGAAGATTCAGGGCATATAGATGTCCCCCATGGTGGTCAGCCGCAATAGAGTACGCTGGCACTGGCATCCATCGCCAGGGCGATGACACTTGACGCGCCATTGATAGTAAAATCCTGCCCCGAATAATGCTCTCCTGTAAGCAGGTCGTAAACCTTGATTTCACCTGAGTGGGAGTTTCCCACATAGACTAGGTTTTGGGAACGCTTCACACACTGAACCCCTTCGGCGAAGGTAACTCCAGTAAGAAAGCCGGCTTCCTTGATAGTGCCGTCGTCTTTGTATTTGTCGACCGCTCCGTGGTCATAGTTGGATACCAAGAGATCGGCATGGGCGGTCCCGACGAGAACAACCAAAGCCATGGCGACGGACAGCCGGAGGACCTTGGTTCTTGCCGCAATCACTCGCCCAGTGGACTGCTTTGAATTGAGTGTGGAGTCGGTCTTAGATTGAGTGGCCATGGTGGGTCTCCTATTTATGGCATTTCTTGCCGCTAACTTGGGCTGGCAGAGCCGTGTCAACTGGTCTGGCCGGCGTTGCCGCGGTAACTTGAATCCCACGACACGAAACCTCCGGACAATGCGCGTGCCCAGTCAGTCATCGCCGAATCACTAACGGCCACAAGGGGCGCATGCTGTAAGAATCGTGAATCCGATCCTTACTTTCTGACTACTGGTGCCCTTGCTCACAAAGGAAAGGTTTGTGGCGCGGCGCCGCGGAGAGCCAGGGACGCGAGAGCGGCGCTAAGGTTCGATCAGGGCCCGAGGGGAAAGGCATCCTTACTTCCGCTGCTCCGCGAAGCGTCGGTGGATACATACAGAAGTTCCCTGCCTTTAATTTCCGGAAACTAAACCCTGATGGCCCAAGCCCCGAAAGGGATCAAGAGGCGGCCGTGCTGCGTGCCCGAATAGCAGAAGTTCTCGGCTAAAGTGGGAGCATAGTGTCACCGGCTTGTCAATATGTCAAGAACTTTTTGACGGGATTTTAACAAATCTTTGGTGGTGGTAGCGGTTTCGTGCCGTAGCCCAAAAGAAGGAAAAGCAGGTCCCTCGACTCCGGCGGCCGGGGCCCGCCCTTTCGCCCGGGGTTCGCGATGGGAGCGAGCCTGTGCCGTCTCCGGGGGACTCGAATTTCTTTTCTTACTTTTCCCACGGTTGAAAACCGTGGGCTATCCTCTTTTGCGCCCGAGGCGCTCGGGTTGCGTCAGGCTAAGGAACAGCAGGTTCCTCCACTCGGACGGCTTCGCCGTCCGGAGCTAAAGCTCCGGACTACCGAGTCGTCGGTCGGGATGACAGTGTAGCGGGGGTTGAAGTCCTCGCTGGGATGACAATCGAAAGCAGTTCCCTCGACTCCGGCGGCCAAAATCAGGCCGCCTGCGCTCGGGATGGCAACCTCGAAGGAAGTGAAGTCCTCGGTCGGGATGACAGGTTAGTGAATAGTGGCGAGTGGATAGTGGTCAGTGACGCCGCTCAACAAAGGGCTGAATGTCGCCTCCCGCCGCCCAAAAGAAGGAACAGCAGGTCCCTCCACTCGGGCTGAAGCCCTCGGTCGGGATGACAATCATAAAAACTGACAACTGACAACTGAGAGCTGACAACTGACAACTGACAACTGAGAGCTGCTTTCAGATTCCGAGCTTTTTCACTTCCTCGTTGTAGTACTTGCGGTAGAGGATGTCCCACTCCTGGGAGCCTTCGAGGATGGTGCGGCGCTGGCTCTCGATCTTCTGCCGGGCGGCAGCGTCGATGCGGGCCTCCTGGGCCATCAAATTTTCCAGCAGGCGCCGGACTTCCAGACGAATCGTGTTGCGGTCTTCGAGGAACTCGATGCTCTCCGTCGCGGCCAGGACATCGGTGACCGCGTGCGCCAGCTTGTTCACCTTTTCGCGGCTCAGCCTCATAGGACCGCCTTGTACTTGCGCACCAGCTCGTTCTTGATCTTCTTGAACATCTCCTGATAGTTGGCGCCGCTGCGTTGCATTTCGTCGGAGTAGGTCTCCAGGATCATGCGGACTTCGTCGTTGATGCGGTCTTCCAGCGTGAGCTCTTCGAGCAGCGCGGCATGGACCTGGCCGGTGACCGCGACCTTGTCGGCGGCCTCGATGAACTCGCCCTCGATGAGCTTGTTGCTGACTTCGCGGGCCAGATAACCCACGTATTCTTTGGAGAAAAGCATGTAGGTTTGAGTCGGTTCGGGAAACATTTTCAGTCTAACACAGGGTTTTCGACGATTCGATTTGGAGCAGTATCGCCTGGGCTAGAGGGTCCAGGTGAAAACTCTGCCATCCCGACGGGACTCAATTTCACTTTTCGATTTACCCAGCGTTCCGCCTTCGGCTGCACGCTGGGCCAGACTGAACCGCGCCAGCGGCGCTGGTTCCTCGGGTTCTTACCGCAGTGCCGAAAAACAAGTTAGTAAACAGACAGGCTTTTGCGCCCCGGGCTCACCACGCCGGCGCCGACGCGCCACTCGGGCTGTTTCCAACTCCGTTTGGGTAATCCTTTTCGGGGTGGGCCGTTGCGCCGGGCTGCTCGCATCGGAGTATGATGATTTTCGTTGTGGGGGTTTCGTGTCCCCTGCCGCCGCGAGAGCATGACATGGCAGAAGACCTGACCAACCTGAAAGACGACATGACGGCGTTCATCCTCGGTCACGGATTGAGCCGGTTTCAGGGCTATGTCAGCGAAGATGTGCATTCGGTGATGTGGGACCCGCGCGACAATCCCGACAGCTGGAAGGACTTCGTAGAACTGGCCAAGCATTCGGGCTCGGCGTTTCTCTCCATGGATGAAGAAGTTTTGCAGCGCGACGAACTCGACTACCTGGTCCAGCGGCTGCAGCACGCCAACTATCCCAGCGACGACGACATGGAAGAAACGCGCTGGTTGCGCCAGTATATCGGCAAGACCGGCTTCATTCAGCTGGGCTGGCCGCACCAGGGGATCATGTTTCTCTTCGAGGTGGCAACGGAATGGTACGAGCGCTACCAGCACCTTCTGGATCTGGTAGAAGACTTCGGCGGCGTGGCCATCGACGACTTTGACCAGGACGACGAACACTGACGTGCGCTGGGCCCTGCGCAATGTCGATTCGCAACATGTGCAGCGGCTGGTCCTGGAGATGGGACTGCCCGTATCGCTGGCGCGCCTGCTGGCGGCACGCGGCGTCCAGACCGCCGAGCAAGCGGGGAAGTTTCTCCACCCCACCCTGAACGACCTGCATTCGCCGTATCTGATGACCGGCCTCAAGGCGGCGGTAGAGCGCCTCAGAGCGGCCATCGAGCGCGGGGAAACCGTCTTCATCTACGGCGACTACGACGTGGACGGCACCACGGCGATCGTGGTCCTCAAGACAGCGCTCGAGCTGTGCGGCGGCACGGTTGAATACCACGTGCCACACCGTATCCGCGAAGGCTACGGAATGCGCGACGAGGTGATCGAGCAGGCCGCCGATCGCGGGATTCGGGTCATCATCAGTGTGGACACCGGTATTCGGGCGTTCGCCGCCGCGGAGACCGCGCAGCGACGCGGCATCGACCTCATTGTTACGGACCATCACCTGCCCCACGCGGAGGGTGTTCCCAAGGCACTGGCGGTGGTGAACCCGAATCAGGCGGGGTGCGAATATCCCTGCAAGTCGCTGTGCGGCGCGGGAGTGGCCTTCAAGATTGCGCAAGCGCTGTTGGAAGAGACGGGGCGGGAACGCCTGTTGCCGTCATTTCTTAAGATGGTCGCGATTGCGACCATCGCCGACGCGGTGCCGCTGGCCGGTGAAAACCGCGTCTTTGCGAAGTTGGGCCTCGACGGCCTGCGCAAGCCGGTCAATGCCGGGTTACGCGCGCTGCTGGCAAACTGCGATCTTGACGGTTCGCGTCCGCTGAGTGCCGGCGACATCGCCTTCCGGGTGGCTCCAAGACTGAATGCCGCCGGCCGCATGGATGTCGCCGAGCGCGTCATCCGGCTGTTTACGGAGAAGGACGCGGCCCAGGCAGTCGAGATGGCCATGGAATTGAACCAGCTCAACGGCGATCGCCAGCAAGCCGAGCAGCGCATCATTGAGGAAATCCACGCCCGGATCGAAGCCTCGCCGGAGCTGAAGGACGCCTATTGTCTGGTGCTGGAGGGTGAAGGCTGGCATCGTGGAGTCATCGGCATCTGCGCTTCGCGGGTGGTGGAGCGGTGGCGCCGTCCGACGCTGATTTTCTCGTGCGAAGACGGCGAAGCACATGGCTCGGGACGTTCGATTCCGGCATTTCATCTTTTGCAGGCGCTGGAGTCGTGCCCCGAATTGTTTGACCGATTCGGCGGACATTCCCACGCCGTAGGGTGCGCGTTGCCGCAGGAGCGCATTGCCGAACTGCGTTCACGGCTGGATGCCTACGCCCGTCAGCGCCTGACGCCCGAGGACTTCATTCCGGTGATGGAGTATGACGCCGAGCTTGCACTCGAGGACGTCACCAATGACTTCTGGCTGGATCTGCAAAAGCTGGAGCCGTTCGGTGCGGGCAATCCGGTGCCGGCGTTTGTGGTCAGAAATGCAAAGCTGGTACAGCCTGCCAGGACCATGAAGGAAAAGCACGCCAAGCTGCGCGTCGTTTCCGGCGAGCGTCCCGCAAATGGAGGCTATCAACGGGCGCGGGAGGTGCTCGGCTGGCGAATGGCTGAGCGAATTGTGCAGGAATCGCTGTTGGTGGGAGACACGCTCGATCTGGCATTTACCCTGGATTACAACCTGCATCCGGACTTCGGCGGCGTGCAACTCAATCTGCTGGACTTCGCACGCGCGATCTCGGTGCCGTCCGCGGCCAGCCGGGTTGGGGCCTAATGGTTCCGAATCGGGATTAGGGCGACTTTACAGGCCAGCTACTCCGAGGTAGTATTCCCTACCGATGGAGACAGTGCTGGACCAAGCCTGCGGAAGCTGTGGTAGCGCGCGGCATGCCTATGACCGATACTGCCTCTTCTGCGGAGATCTCCTTTCGGAGCCGACAGCCCAGGGCAGAGTGTATTCCAAAGTTGCCAATCCGCCGGACATGTCCGGGGATATTTCTCCCGCAGTGATGGAATATGCCGGTTTCTGGCGGCGCGTCTGGGCGGGAACGATCGATGTGGCCCTGGAAGCTACGGCCGCGCTTATCATTACATACGTCATCGACAGGATGCTGGCCAGGGTAGGCGGCATGCTTGGATACGAGCGGTCGATTTCCCAGAAGGCCGCCGGATTTGCCTACATCCTGGTGCTGGCCATCGGTGCCTGGCTGTACTGCGCCTTCGCGGAGAGTTCGCCGCGGCGCGCGACCATCGGAAAGCGGCTCATGGGACTGCAGGTGGCGGCCGCCGATGGCGGGCGGGTTTCGTTTGGCCAAGCCACGGTACGCCACTTCATGAAGTTCCTTTCCCTGTTTTCGGCCGGCGTCGGATTCATGATGGCGGGCTGGACCAAGCGACGCCAGGCGTTGCACGATATTCCCTGTGACTGCGTCGTAGTTCGCGCGCCCCGCGAGAAGAGCTTTTCCCTCCTGTCAGAATAGCTGGCAAACCTTCAGCCTGGACTTCGAAGCAACGTCCCCGCGGGTGTAAGGTCGGGCGCTCGTCGAGGGCTTCCGGCTGGCGTAATATCGAAGATAGGATGTTCGAGTCTTTAGCTCATGTTCGCAGGTGGCTGATCGCCGGTGTGGTTGTGCTTGTGATTGGCGTTTCGCTTTCTTATTGGATTGACGTAAACCGGCATGTTCCAACCTTGCACAACGTGCCGAAGGCATTGGGCCTCGATATCCAGCAGACCAGCGAAGGCTTTTCGCTTTCGAAGTCCGAAGGCGGCCGCACCATCTACACCATTCGAGCTTCGAAGGCGGTCCAGTTCAAGAGCGGCGGCCGCGCGGACCTGCACAACGTTGACATCGTTGTTTACGGCAAGGACCATGATCGCTATGACCAGATCTACGGCAGCGAATTTACCTATGATCCACAGAGCGGGGACGTCAATGCCGTCGGGGAAGTGCATATTGATCTGCAAGGGAACGCCGAAGGACCGCTGAAGCCCGACCAGGCGGCCCCGGAAGAGCTGAAGAACCCAGTTCATCTGTTGACCCACGCGCTGACCTTCAATCAGAAGACCGGCATCGCTCAGACCGATGAAGTAGTGGACTTTCGGAGCGCCCAGGCTAGCGGTAGCGCCAAGGGCGCTTACTACGACTCCAAGACCAATCAGCTTCAGCTTAAGTCCGATGTGCACATTGTCACTACCGGCGAGCGGCCTTCAGTCATTACCGGCGACAGCGGCGTCCTCCAGAAGGAGCCTCGAGAAGCTGTGCTGCACAACTTACGTATCGAGCAACCCGATCGCACGCTGACTGCCGACACCGGAACCCTGATCTTCGAACCTGACAATTCGGTGCAGCACGTGGTGGTTGAAGGCAAGGTTCACATTGAGAGCCGGGGCCCGACGATTGTGGATATTTTAGGCCCTCGCGGCGACCTCAACATGGGCCCTCAGAACTCGGTCCGGCAGGCCATCCTGTCGGGTGGAGCGAAGTTCGATACCCGTGGCGCCAATGTGGCACACGGCACGGCAGACACCTTTGTGGTTGACTTCGACGATCAAAAGCAGGCGTCGCGCTTTCATATGATCAAGAATGCGCGCATGATGCAGGAGCCTAAACCCGGCAAGTCCGGGCCAAGCGGCCAGCCGATGGAAGTGGATGCCGAGCAACTGGATTTTCAACTCGCCAATGGCAATCAGCTCAAGACGGGCGACACCGTAGGCAAGGCCGTGATCACGATCTTCCCCTCTCCGCCCGGCTCGAAACCGGCGAAGAGCAATGCTGGTGGGGCGAACAACGTCGGTGGCAATGCCACTACGGTGGCCACCGCCGGCAAGTTCCACGTGACCTTCGACGACAACAATCGCATGAAAACGTTGCACGGCTCGCCGGACTCGCGGATCGTATCCAGCTCGCCAGGACAGCCCGAAAAGGTCAGTACGGCAGGTAATCTCGACGTGCTGTTCGGTCCCGATGGCGGAGCGGAGAAGTTGGTCCAGACTGGGGACTTCCAGTATCACGAAGCTTCCGGCAAGCCCGATACCGCTGGACGGTCCGCCTTTGCGGACGTCGCCACCTACACCCCCGGCGACACCATGCTGGTATTGACCGGCTCGCCGCGAATCATCGATGGCGGCATGACCACTACCGCAGAAGTGATCCGCATCAATCGCCAGACCGGCGACGGTTTTGCCGACAATGACGTGAAGACTACCTACAGCGATCTGAAGCCGCAGCCCAATGGAGCATTGCTGGCGAACTCCGACCCCATCCACGTGACCGCGCAGCATATGACCGGGCAGAAACAGCCCGGAGTGGCCCACTACACCGGCAATGTAAGGCTCTGGCAGACGGACAACGTGGTTCGTGCGCCCAAGATCGACTTCGACAACGAGAAGCGCAGCATTGTGGCGCAGTCTGACTCTTCGCAGAAGGTTTCCAGTTTGTTTATGCAACAAGGGCAGGACGGAAAACTAACTCCGGTGGATGTGACCTCTGACCGGCTGACCTACGTGGATGAAGAGCGTCGTGCGCGATACACCGGGAATGTCTTTGCCAAGAGTACTACCAATACCATCACCGCCAAGCAGATTGACGTTTACCTGAAGCCGGCTGATGAAACCGGGAAGAATGTGGCTGCCCAGTCAGGTCAATCGAAAAAGCCCATGGTGCCGGGAGCAAATGGGCCCAGCCAAATTGATCACATGGTGGCGGTAGGAGATGTTGTCGTGACGGAACCGAACCGGCGTGCGGTGGGTGACCGGCTGGTCTATACCGCCGACGATGAAAAGTACCACCTGACGGGGAAATCGCCCAGCATTTTCGATGCCGAACATGGCACCGTATGGGGTGATTCGTTGACTTTCTATAGTCGCGATGATAGGGTGCTGGTGGAGAGTAAGCGCTCTTCGCCCACCATTACTCGCGCTCGTACTACTAAGTAAATGCAGACTTTATCGGCGGATAAGATCGGTAAAAGCTACCGCGGACGAAGAGTAGTCGACGGCGTAAGCATTCATGTCGAGCAAGGCGAAGTAGTCGGTCTGTTAGGCCCAAACGGCGCCGGCAAGACGACCAGTTTCTACATCATTGTCGGACTGATCAAGTCCGATACCGGGCGCGTGCTGATCAACGACGCCGACATCACCAACGTCCCGATGTATCTGCGGGCGCGCAACCACGGAATCAGCTACCTGCCGCAGGAGCCGTCGATCTTTCGCAAGCTGACGGTCGAGGACAACATCCTTGCGGTGCTTGAGACGCAGCCGATTTCCTGGCACGAGCGTCGCGAGCGGATGGAAGGGTTGATTGAGCAGCTGGGGCTCGGAGTGATTCGCAGGAACCGCGGCTATGCTCTGTCAGGTGGCGAGCGACGCCGGGTCGAGATTGCGCGTTGCCTTTGCATCGAGCCGAAGTTCATTCTGCTGGATGAGCCCTTTTCTGGAATCGATCCCATTGCAGTACTCGACCTGCAAAAAAATATCTACGATTTGAAAGCCGCCGGCATCGGGGTGCTGGTAACGGACCATAATGTACGAGAGACGCTCTCGGTGACGGACCGCGCCTACATTATCAACGAAGGCCTCATCTTCCGGGCAGGCACGCCGGAAGAACTGGGCAACGATCCGGAAGTAAAGAGGGTGTACTTAGGCGAGAGCTTCTCGCTGGTTTAGTTTAGAATTCGGAAATGGAGCATAGCTCCTCAGGGTTCCTTGCATGGCTTTGTTGCAGCCCAAGTTAAATCTCAAGCTCTCCCAGAAGCAGATCCTGACGCCGGGCCTGGTGCAGATGGTCAGCGTGCTGGCGCTCAACAAGCTTGAGCTGGCTGACATGATCACGGCTGAGCTGACGGAGAACCCGGTTCTGGAGGAGCTCGACGATTCGGTGCCGCTGCTGGATGAGGTTTCCGCGCGCGAGGAGAAAATGGAGCGCGACAGCTCTCTGGCGCAGCAGGAGCAGCCCGAGGCTACCCCCCAGGAGAAGGACCCGTTCGACGAAATCGATTTTGGCTCGTTTTTCTCCGAGTATCTTGATCCCGGGATGCGTACCCCGATTGAGATGGAGGACACTGAGAAGCCTTCCTTCGAGAACTTTCTGTCCAAGCCAACCACCTTGACCGACCACCTGATGTGGCAGCTCGGTTCTCTGCACGTGAATGAAGATGTATACCGGGCGGCGGAACTGGTGATCGGCAACCTGGATGAAGAAGGCTACCTGACGGCCAACGACGATGAGTTGCTCGGTCTGGCCAATGAAGAGCAGCCCCTAAGCCTGGAACCCGCAGCGCCCATGGCCGAGGTGGATGCGGTGAGCTCTGCGGCCCCGCTTTCCTCGGCCCGGGGGGACGCTTCCGAAGCGCAAGTTGAAAGCGCCGATTCTACGGTCGCTGTAGCTGTGGCGGAGACCGCGGTTGGCGACGGGCACTCGGCAGTGGCCGACCCGGACGTCCCGCGCCCGACCCTGGTGCCGCCGCGCACCCAGCCTGCCCGCGTCCCCTTCAGCCGCGATGCCTTGAGAGAGGCCATTGACCTGGTGCGGCAGATGGACCCGATTGGCGTTGGGGCGCGCGACCTGAGGGAATGCCTCACGGCGCAGTTGCAGTCTCTGAAGCGGATGGAGCGCAAGAACGGCAATGGCCACCAGGCTGCGGAATTGGAAGCGGTGGACGACGCCCTCGTGCTGGTCGACCAGCACCTACACGCTCTCCAGAATAAAAACTACAAGGACGTCGCCAGGCTTATGGGCCGTCCGTTGGACGCGGTCATGCGCGCCATGGATTTCATTCGCACCCTCGATCCACGTCCCGGGCTCCGGTACAACAAAGCCGAGACCCGGTTGATCGAGCCGGATGTGGCCTTCATTAAGCAAGGGGACGATTACCTTGTCTTGATGAATGACGAAGAGGTGCCGCAGTTGCGACTGAACCCGGCCTATCGCCGTCTCTTGAGCCGGGACGCCGCCGAGAAGGACGTACGCACTTACGTGAAGGAGCGCTACAAGTCGGCCATCCAGCTCATCAAGAACATCGAGCAACGGAAACAGACGATTCTTCGCGTTTGCTATTCCATTCTGAATCGCCAGCGCGACTTTCTGGACCACGGCATCGACGCTCTTAAGCCCATGATGATCAAGGAAGTGGCAGAGGAGATCGGGGTTCATCCTTCCACTGTCAGCCGAGCCGTCGCCAACAAGTATGCACACACCCCGCAAGGCGTCTTCGAACTTCGATACTTCTTCAGCGAAAGCGTGAACGGCCCCGAGGGAGGCGGCACATCGCTGCTCATCCTCAAGCGCCGGGTCAAGAAGCTAATCGAGGACGAGGATCCCGCCAGGCCGTTGACCGACGAGCAGATCACCCGCATCCTTCAGTCGCAGGGCATCCAGGTCACTCGCCGCACGGTCGCGAAGTACAGGGAAGATATGCGCATCCCGAGCACCCACCAGCGCAGAGTGAAAAATTAGCTGAGTAGCTGCTGTACCGGCATCGGAGCGGGACTATGAATCTCACGCTTGTATTGCGATTCGATAAGCTCGATCCTGAGCCGTTGTGGTGAAGGCGTCGCGGCCGAAAGGGAAAATCAAAATCAATCGGGCGCGGCGAGGAGGGAGCTCAATGACAGTCGAGTATTTTGGTAAGCAGTACGAGATTACTCCCGCCGTAAAAGACGAGGTGGAATCCGGCCTCACGAAACTCACCAAGATCCTGGGTGAGAACATCAAGAGCAAAGTCATACTGACCGTCGAAAAACATCGCAATATAGCCGAAATTACGGTAAAGCGACGTCGTGGCCATCTGGTTGGACTAGCCGAGGCGACGGACATGGTGGTGGCCATCAACCAGGCGCTGGATCACATCGAGACCCAGGCTCTGCGCAACAATGGCCGTCGTCGCAGTACCGCCCGCAAGCCTAAGGACAAGACCTGGAAAGCGCCGGTCGAAAGCAGCGCCGAGATGCAGATCGCGGTCGGAGCCAACGCGGCCACAGCCATTCCGGTGGTGGTGCACAAGTTCCCGTCCGTCGCCCGCACCACCGAGGCCCACCTGGTGAAGACCAGCGACGCCATTGCCATGCGCCCCATGACGGTGGAGGAAGCGGTCAAGGAATGCGAGTTCCGCGATCGTGAGGTGTTCGTCTTTCGCGATGCCAAGGGTAAGGTCAACGTACTGCATCGCCGGAAAGACGGCAAGATCGAGCTGATCGAAGTGCCGTAGCTTGACTCCAGGTCAGGGTACAGATGGCAAGGGGCACGAAAAGCAGTGCCCCTTCTGTTGCACTCCCACCCCGCAAGTCTGAAACCAGCCTTACAACTATCTGTATCCAAAGAACCCCAAAGTCTTTTCAATATGTTGACCATTCAGTAAGCCGTCGCAAAACCCCTGTCGCTCATCCAATTAAGCCAAGGTAGAGGATGCCCGCCGGCAGCGGTGAGACCGCGATGCGGCAACCTGGAAGGAAAAACGAGGAAACAACTCGGTGGGCATTGGCCTTCATCTCAAGGCACACGGCTAAGCCTCCGGAACTTCCGGAAGCCTTGCAGCAAGTTGGCAGGGATTATGAAAACTGGATTGAACACAACTCTGGATCCCACACGGCGGAGCCATGACGCGCGCGAGTTCGAAACCGCGCTCCGGCGAAAGATCGTGGGGCAGGATCCCGCAGTCGACAAGGTGTCCGCGGTTTATCAGATGTTCCTGGCGGGTCTGAACCCTCCCGGACGCCCAGTGGGGAACCTGCTGTTCCTGGGACCAACCGGGTCGGGCAAGACGCGTGTGGTCGAGGCCATGGCAGAGTCGCTTTTCGGTGATGCCCATGCCTGCATCAAGATTGATTGCGCCGAATTCCAACATTCACACGAGATCGCCAAACTGATCGGCTCGCCGCCGGGCTATCTTGGTCACAGGGAGACCCATCCGCTTCTGACCCAGGAAGCGCTCAACCAGTGGCACACCGACAAACTCAAACTCTCGATCCTGCTGTTCGACGAAATCGAGAAAGCCTCCGACTCCCTGTGGCAACTGCTGCTCGGCATCCTTGACAAGGCGACTCTCACTCTGGGGGACAATCGCCGCGTCGATCTCTCGCAATGCGTCATCATCATGACGTCGAATCTGGGGGCGAGCGAAGTCAATGAGTTAATCAATGGATCGATGGGTTTCGTGCAGAAGTCCGCCTGCATGGACTCCAGGCTGGATGACAAGATCAATCGCACCGCAACTGAGGCCGCCCGCCGCAAGTTTTCGCCCGAGTTCATGAACCGAGTCGATAAGATCGTCGTCTTCCATATGTTGCGCGTCGAGCACCTGGAGCAGATCCTGGAGATCGAACTGGGCATGGTGCAGCAGCGTATTCTTCAAGCCACAGGAAACCAGCAATTCGTATTCAACTGTACCCCCAGGGTGAAGCAGTTTCTGCTCCACGAAGGCACCGACCTCAGATACGGAGCTCGCCATCTGAAACGTGCCATCGAAAGGCACATGGTATTCCCCCTGGCGAACCTGGTGGCGACGGGGCAGGTGAAGCTGGGTGACTTCATCCGCATCGATCTGGACCCCAGCGGCAAGCTGACGTTTGTGAAAGAAGCCGAGGGAGCGCTGGTCCCGGTCTTGCTGGAGCGATATGGTGCGCCCGCAAACGCGCAAGTGGCAGCGGCCGGCAACGGTGTCAGGACCGCGGCTGGCATGCGCTCTCGAGAGCTGGGCACGACTCTGCAAGGGGACCGGAAGTGAGGGTACGTACCCCGGCTAGCTTACAGGCTTATTGCTGTGGCGGCTGCGAGGGAGGTCCGGGCTCCGCAGTGGCTGCTGCGGGCTGGGTTTCCGTCCTTTGTGGCGGCAGGGGATAGTATCCATGCTTGGCGTACACCTGCAACCCTGGCCGCTTCACACGAACCTCGATTTCGCGAAAGCTGCTGGAGGGCTTCTGCGGAGTGTTGTAGCCCAGGGTGTACTGATTGCGGGCCTCCATGGTGATGCGCTGGTAGGCGCTTTCGATCGCCTCTTTCGACATTTCGTCCAGGACATCGCCACCGGTCGCGTTGACGTAGCGTGGCAGGATGTTGCTGTACCCGAAGCCCGGAATGCGCGCCTTCTCGATCTTGTTGTAGAGCGGCATGGCGGCGCTGCCGACGCCGATGGCGTAAACGGTGATTTCGTCGGTCAACAGCACTTTTAACACCTGGGAGTAACTTGCGCGGCTGCCAAGCTCCTGCCCATCGCTGATCACGAAGATGATTTTGCGATTCTCGGGCGAACGGTGCGCCAGATTTTGAGCGGCCATCAGGATCGCGTCGTTGAGCACATGCGACTCTCTGGATGGGGTCAGCACCGGATTAGTGCCGATTGGCGGTTTGCTGTTGGTCGAGGGACCTGAGCCGAACGGGCCACCCACCAGGGGCGCTCCGGGATTCTCGCCCCGGTCGTCCTTGATTCGGTTCAAGGCGATCGACATGCGGGTAGTGTTCCCGAAATCCGAGCGCTGGTTTACGGTGTTGCCGTAGGTGAAGACCGCCACCTCGTCAAAGGGCCCGAAGGATCCTCCCAACGCGGAAAACGTTTGGTTGACCTTTTTCAAGGTGAGATCCGACATGCCCTGATCGATAACCAGCGCCGCCGAAAGGGGGAACGGGTCGCTGGTAAACAGCGTGATCCGCTGCTGGACGCCGTCCTCCAGAATGGTGAAGTCCTTCTGCAGCAATCCATCCACCAGCTTGCCTTCATCGTCTTTTACGGTCACCGGCACGGTGACGAAGCTGACCATCTTCTTCAAGCTGAACAGCTGATCGCGACCGTTCTCCGGCTCGTTCGGAACGCTTCCGGCGGGGACGGTCTTGATCCCCTCCGATCCCGGCGGGGGGGGCTGCGGATTGGTCTGCCCGGCTGACGGCTCCGGCATCCCACGAGTATCTGCCGGCTGTTCAGGGTTTCCACTGGACGAGGAGGAACCCGGCTCGCCAGGCACGCTCTGGGCGGGCAAGGTTTCTTGAGGTACAGGGGCGTTGTTCTGCGGTTTTGGAGCATCGGGCAGTTGCTGTTGCTGCGCGGGCGCGAAAGCCGGAGCAAGCGTCAATACCGCCGCAAAAATGGCGCCTCTGGTCCAGAAACTGGATTGCCGAATGAACATGGACTTTGGTTGTTCTCCCAATTGCGGGACTGTGGACAGTATAACCGGACGCGGCAGGTTCTGGGGCCTAAGCGCCTGGCCTTTCCCCGCTGATTCGGCTGTCCCGCAGCTCGTGATACTGGCAGCCCAGCAGACCCACCGACCGGTGCAATACAATACATGTATTCCTGCGGAAAGAGAAGCTATGCCGTTGAATCGAGTTCGGCAGTTCGCTGTAGCGCTCTGTCTCATTCTGTGCTCCAGCGGATGGATGGTCGCGCAGTCGCAAAACCCACCTGCACCGGGCCCGACAAAGGACCAGCAATCGCAATCGCCCGATAACCAGGAGCCGCTCCAGACCTTCAAAGCTGAGGTCAATGTTGTCAACTTGTTCTTCAATGTTAAGGACAAGCACGGAATGTTGATTCCCAACCTGACCAAGGATGACTTCCAGGTGTTTGAGGACGGCAAGCCGCAGACCATCAAGTATTTCTCCGCAGAATCGAACCAGCCGCTGACGCTGGGCATCATGATCGACACCAGCGCCAGCCAGACGCGCGTGCTGACCATCGAGCAGGAATCGTGCGCCGAATTTCTGCACGAAGTGCTGCGGCAAAAAGACCTCGCCTTTGTGATCAACTTCGACACCGATGTAAACCTCGATCAGGACTTCACCAACAACGTGCATGACCTGACACGGGCGTTGAACAGGATGCAGATCAATGCCGGCATGAGCGGACCGCCGGGGCTGGGCGGCGGTCCGATTCCTACGACCCCGCGCGGGACGCTGCTGTACGACGCAATCTACCTGGGCGCGGACGAGAAGCTGAAGAACGAAGTCGGACGCAAGGCCATGATCGTCTTTACCGATGGCGAAGACCAGGGCAGTCGCTTGAGGATCCATGATGCCATCGAAGCGGCGCAAAAGGCCGACACCATCTGCTACGTCATTCTCATTGCTGACCGCGGATTCTATGGTGGATTCGGGTACAGCGGGGATTCTGAAATGAAAAAGCTAGCCGACCAAACTGGCGGCCGGGTCATAGAAGTCGGCAACAAGCAGGACAAGCTGCGGCAAGCCTTCGAGCAGATCCAGAACGAGCTGCGTAGCCAGTACAGCATCGGTTATACGCCGACCAACGCCAAGCTCGATGGCACCTATCGCAAGATCCAGATTCGTCCCAAGAACGGAGATTACAAGGTGCAGGCCCGCCAAGGCTACTACGCGATGGCCAAGGTAGAGTAGCAACGCCTCCTCAATAGTGAAAGCGATACTTGACCTGCAGCGAAACCATGGCCGGATCGCCCCAATGCGACCCGCCGAAGGTGTTGCTGTTGTCGAGCTGGTATCGGACGTTCGAGATGTTCGTTCCCGAGAGGCGAACCGTGAAGCTCTCGCCGAAGCTTTTTCCCACAGACAAGTCGAAGGTGGTGTACCCGGGCAGGTGGTCGGGGCCATCGCCATTCAAGAAGCCTGAGCCGTAGTTGATGGTGAAGGCCGCAAAGCTATGCCACGGCAGATCGCCTTCCGCTCCCGCCGACAGCGTGTTGCGCTGGTCGTGGTCCAGAAAGAACGAGCCGCCGGGCGGTGGGGAAAAATCGGTAAGACCACCCGTGACCGCGCCGACACCCTGGGCCAGTTGGTGCGAGTAAACGAGATGGGCTTGATAGTGGTGGAGAATCAGCGGTGAGCGGATCGTCGCTTCCTCGCCCTCAATGATGGCTCCCTGAATCGTCAGGGGCAGGAAGATATTTGAATTGCCAATAACGTCGTGGTCGAAGAAGTTCCGCGCGCTGGTGTGGAAATAGGTGATGCTGGAGACCCAGTTTTGCAGCGGAATTGTGAGACCGTATTCCTGCTGGATGTCACGCTCACCTTGCAGAGGCAGAAAACCCAGTCCCTGGCTCTCGGTGAAATCAAGTAGCGAACCGGAAACGGTATCGAGCGGTGGCGGCTGGTAATAATAGGAATAGGCGGCCCGCAGGACCCAGTTGAGCTTAGGGAGGCGAACGGCGACACCCAAACGCGGATCGAATGCGTTTTCGGTGATGCCACCGGAAAAGTGCGTCATCCGGAGTCCGCCGGTAAAGGTCAGCCAGGAGGTTGCCTTGAACTGGTCCTCCAGAAAACCAGCAAACAGATACCCACCGGGATACACCCGCTGGCTGAATTGTTGCCCGGAGCCGTCATTAGCGACCACCGAGAAGAACGTGTTGTCCTGCTGGGCGAAGGCGTAAATACCCGCCCGAGCGTTGTTGCGATTGTTAATCGCGGAAAGCGTCACCTGGCCGCCTTCATAATTCGACGCGCGATTGTCGGTGGTGATGGGAACGTCGGTGGGGCCGCCTTCGTAGGCGGCGCGATTGAAGTGGTAGAAGGGCGACAGGATCAGCATGAGACCTGGCGAATAGGTATGGATCCAGGTGCCGGTGCCGAAGATGTCTTGTTCGCGCTGGCGGTCGTTGACGCCCGCAGCCTGCATGTCGGGATCGTTTGGCACCTGGTAGTAATCCAGGCGAAGACCGCCATCGAATCGAATCTGGTCCTTGGGGCTGGGATTGTAAATGAGAGAAGAGAATGCGCCGCCGCCGGATGCCTGATTGTGCAGGTTGACGCTGGTGGGAGGCTCGAGGCCCCAATTCGTGTTATTGCCGCTGACGCTGAAGTAATAGGCGAACTTCGCGGTGTGGTCGCCGAAGCTAAGCAAGTCGTCGGTCTGATTGTAGTTGCCATAGCTGGCGATCAGCTCCGCCTGGCGATTGCGTTCGAAGCCGGTGTTGGGTGCGACGTTAAAGACGCCATAGGTTCGGTCTCCGTATTCCGCCGCGTAGCTTCCGGTCTCCGCTTGAAGGTAGGAGACGTCTTTGGGATTGAATTGCGGCCCCACGTTGGAGGCGATGTTGGTATTGGGTATGGGCACGCCGTCAATGGCCCAGGTGACCTGATGGCCTCCACGAACGTGCAACTGGTCGTGCACCATGTACGAACCGGGAACAAACTCGGTGATGATCTTGAAGCTGTTAGCGGAGTCAACCCCGGCATAACGCGCGATTTGCTGCTCGGAGATGAGAATGTCCCGGCGCGGCGAATCTGGATTCAGGTCCGCTGGAGACGCCGTTACCGTGACCTTCTCTTGGGCAGTGGCAATGGCGAGTTGATAGTGAAGCACCGGTGCGGAACCTGAAACTACAACCAGGACCTGCGATTGGGTTGCGAATCCGGGAGCATCGACCGTCACGGTGTATTTGCCCAGCGGAACGGCGTCGAAATGGAACTCACCGTTGGCGCCGGTATCGTCTGTCAGTTTGTAGGCTGAATCGGAGGCCTGCAGCGTGACATGGGCGGCGTTGATCGGCTGGTGCTGCGGATCGTGGACAACTCCGCGCAAATTACCGAAGACGGTAGCTGCAGCCGGAATATGCGACAAAACTGTTAGCGCGATTCCCAGCAGAATGGACGCAGCCTTCGTGGGACAACGTCGGGACCGATGTGCGAAGCGTACACAGAACATCAATATCTCCGTGAACAAACGACTGCAGTTCGTAGCTTGGGAGATGGGATCGCGGCGCAGCGACCTGTCCGACGCTTGCAAAGAGGACAATGTGCGCTCCTGCAATTGAACGTCGTGTCGACGCGGCGAGCTGGGTGCTATCGAATCAGACTATGAAAGGGGCGGGCCGCGTTTCTGGGTGTTATCCGAGATTTGAAGCGCAACTAGCGGCGTCGCAGTTTGGATGCGGAGTTGTCCGTGAACGCTGACGCTCACCATGCCGGGACGGACGTTTAGAGCTGTTCTTGGCGAGAGGAGGAGTACGCCTGCGGTTCGATACGGGCAGTTGGGTGCACTCGACCGGAAACCGTCACCCGTTGGGGGCCCACTACAGTGGTGCTTGCCGCCGCGCCGGCAGCACGCAGGAAGAGCGCCAGGCCGCGCCTGCAGAAGAGGCAAGGCGAACCCGAAGCACAACAGTACCAGCAAGAAACTGGCAGGGACCCGGCGCATAAGCAGATGGATTGTACTACATCACAGTTGGTTGTGACTCCAGCGCCGTCTGCCGCCGGATGGGCGCTTCGAAGAGGCGCAGGTCATTCGCAAGTTACAATCGCAGGAAGGGAGATTCTGTGCGTTATTTGATCATTCTGCTCGCTCTGGCCGGAATTGTGGTTTCGTCGCTGGCCCTCAAGGTCCACTACGACACCGGCTCCGAGCCCTGCCGCATCAATGACAAGTGGGACTGCGGCGTGGTGAATCATAGTCCATTTGCGCTCATCCATGGGGTGCCGGTTGCGGCCATCGGCATCGCTGGATATTCGCTGATCGCGATTTTGGCATTTCTGCGGCAGCGCGGCTGGCTTTTGCTGGTAGTCCTGGTGGGCCTGGCGTTCGCGCTTTACCTTACGAACATTGAGGCCCACGTTCTGGAGGTGTGGTGTTTGTATTGCGTGATCTCGCAGGCGATCATCGCCGTGCTGACATTGCTGGCCCTAATCTGGCTGGGATGGGCGAGGTTCCGCAGTAAGACTGCATAAACCGCATTTCAATGGCTTGGTCGCGCGTTTCCCTCCGCTACGGCTAAACTATTCATGTACGGTTCGGGTTTCTCTCGAACCTTAGAAAGAGACGATTTCGCATGACGAATGGCAGTTCCAGAAAAGGCGTTATCGGAATCCTGACTGGCGGCGGCGATGTGCCGGGGCTCAATCCGGCGATTCGCGCGGTCACGATCAGGGCCCTGCAGGAAGGTTACGAGGTGATCGGGCTACGCCGTGGATGGGCAAGCCTGGTGGATATGGTGCGGGACAAGGACTACGACAACCGGGACAACTTCCAAAGCCTCTCAGAGGAGTTGGTCAACCGCGCGGGACGCAGCGGCGGGACCTTTCTGCATACGTCGCGCACCAATCCCTCGCGGGTGAAGAAAGCCAGCGTTCCGCCCCATCTGCAGGAGACGTATAACTCGGAGAAGAACGACCTCACGCCGGAGGTGCTGAAGAACCTGGAGTGGCTGGGAATCAACTACCTCATTCCCATCGGTGGCGATGACACTCTCAGCTACGCCGTGCGGATGTCGCAGGAAGGCGTAAAAGTGGTGGCCATTCCCAAGACCATGGACAACGACGTGCCGGGAACCGACTACTGCATCGGCTTCAGCACTTGCGTAACGCGAACCATCGAGATGACCAACCGCCTGCGGACCTCTGCCGGGTCTCACGAGCGCATGCTGGTGATCGAAGTGTTCGGGCGGTATGCGGGCTTTACTGCCATGTTACCTACGATGGCGGGAGCGGCCAATCGCTGTGTAATTCCGGAGTGCAAGTTCAACATGGAGCGCCTGGCGGAGCTGCTGATGAGGGATCGCCGCCGCAACACCAGCCGGTATTCGGTGGTTCTGATTTCAGAGGGCGCGATGTTTGAGGGCGGTGAAATGGTATTCGAGCATGACACCGCCGATGCCTACGGACACAAGAAACTGGGCGGCATCGGCGATCTGGTTTCTGAGAGGTTGAAGGAGCTTTCGCCAAAATACAACGGCGGCAAAACCGTAGACGTCATGAACCAGAAGCTGGGCTATCTGGTGCGCTGCGGAGACCCTGACGCAATCGACTCGATTGTGCCTATGGCGTACGGGAACCTTGCCCTCGATCTTCTGTTGAGCGGGATGCATGGAAGACTGGTGGTGCTGAAGGATGGCCGTTACGACAACGTGCCGATCGAAGCCGTTGTGTCCTCGAAAAAGGTCGTCAACGTGAAGGAGCATTACGATACGGAACGTCTACGCCCGCTCTACAAGAGCTTTCAGATGAAGCCCCTCTTCATTATGGCCAGCTTGGGGTGACGGCGATATCTGGCGTTACCGTCATGCAGGCCCGGCTTGAGGACGCGACGCCCCCAACTGCACGATCGCATTCTTCAATATGTCATGCCCTTGTAGCAGTCGAAGATAGGTTGACTCATCGGCAGCCGCTTTGGAGCGAATGGCGGCAATGAGCGCCAGCTTTTGATTGACGCTCCAGCGCTTCAAGCCGGGGACGAGCGACAAGACAAATGCGAAGTCTTTGAACGCAGACTGCTCCACCGGGTTCCATCTTCGAGGATCGACCCTCAGATTCAGGGCCAGTGCAGCGGATGTGGCGCGGCACATGCTTTCGGGATCGCCGTTGAACTCTTCTGCCATGCGCTGCTGCACGGCGAGTCCGATGTTTCGAACGGCGAACGTGTCCCACAGACCTCGCGGCGCGTCGCCGAACTCGTAGAACACATGCCCGGTCGCGAGCTTCCGCAGAGTACGGGCAGATGTGCGGTGCGCCGGCTGTCTCGTCATCCTTGCTTCCTCCCGCAGCGTCATCGCCAGCAGGTCAGGACGCCCTGGGCGGAAACCAAGCTTGCGGTAAAACCAGAAGGCGCCCGACTTGATCGCCTCTTCGTTCTGGTTGCCGAGCTGGTACGGATAGACGGAGAAACAGGTTACGTCGGTGAGCTGATGCAGCAGGTGCAGCACTTTGGAGTAGATCCATGCCGTCTCGCCCTCGCGGTACGCGTAGAAGGTGTTGAAGCCCACTTCCATCCAATCAAACAGCGAAATGCCCTCGATGTAGTTGACGGGCACGCCATTCTTGAGGGTGAATCCGGCGTGGTAGGCACGTAGCGGCAAGCGCCTATCCGGCGGCAAGCCCCAAAGGAAGATATGCACGCCGCGCCCCACGTCCGCTTCCACCACGCTTTCCGGATCGCCGCGGGTCGTGCCGTAAAGCTCGCGATAGCGGACAGTCAGCGCAGAGCGCACCATGTCGAGGACCTCTTCTCCTTCACGCCGCTTCAACCGTCGAATCGGCAGGGCGCCCGATCTCAGCTCCGACTCAAGCGATACCTGGTTGCGGCGGATCAGCGGCTGGCGATGGAAGTACATCTCTCGCGGGTTACGGCGGGCGCGTGTCCGGCTGGCGTCAGACTTGCCCAGATTCCACGCAACGTTGATCTTTAGCGCGTCATACCATGCCGTCTTCTGCAGCGCTGTCTGCTGCACGTCCTCCAGGCGCCGGAGGAGCCATGGCAGGATCCGCTGCTCGCCACCAGCAGCGCTCCCCATCCAATCCAGATAGGGAGTATCAGCTTCCACCAGCGAGTCATCGGAGAGCAGCGGGATGACACGGGGCAGACTCACTGCCATCTCTCGGCCTTGCTCATCGAGCTCCCACTCCGCACTCAATCGCTCGGGATGGCGCTGGGCCAGCCAGCGTGCCACTTCGTAGGTGAACGAGTCAGCGATGACCGTGTCAGCAACGCCGGAAAACTGTTCCGAGTCAAACAGGTCCATGTCGGCGCAGGAATCGCGAAGTCTTACAACTTGTGCGCCGATGCCGGCCAACAACGTTTCCGTCAGTTGCACGACTTTTGCGCTCTGGGGAAACGCCCGCAGAAAGAGCAGCGTGTCATGAAAGCGGAGGAGGGAGTCAGCATCGTCAAACTGCGCGGACTTCAGCGACGCCAGTAGCTTCTCGACCGGTGGAGCACACCCGCGGCCATGGCGAAGCTTGCCAGCTTCCAGCTTCGACAATCGGCTCGCAATGGCGCGGTTCATGACGCTTCGGTCTGCGACGACGGGGAAAGCTGAGCCATATCGGCTTGAGCTGCCGCCATCGCAAAGGCTTTCTCCGGGATTGGTTCTCCGGCGACCTCAGCGTGGCCGGATTGTACCGCGCCCCAAACAACGAACACGTTAGTCATCAGCACGACGGTGAAGGCCATCGCCGGCAGGAACGCAAACACCGCGCCGCGCGCGTCGACGATTTCTAGAGCCAGCACCGCCGTGACCAGCCCGCGCGGCAGCATCCAGAAGAGCAAGTCCGTTTGCTTCCGGCTCACGTCGCGAATCGCCCATCCGCTAAGCTGTACAGCAAGCCATCGTCCCAGAACCACGGCGGCAAGAATCCCCAGGATGGGAACGATGTATTTACGGCCGATAAACTCGGCCACGATACCGAGCATCACGAAGAAGAACGACCGGACCAGGAAAGTGAGCTCGGCATGAAATGCCAGCATGCGCGCCCCTTGCCGCGTCATGTGCGGAGTACGCGGGAGGTTGGCCAGAGTGATGCCGAATATCAGTTCGGCCAGGAGTCCGCTGCCGCCGAAGTAGCGGCAGACTGCGAAGACACCCAGAACGACTCCGAGATTGAGAATGTTGCTGTATGGCAGACCGGCGGCCAGCGGCCACACCTTGGACCAAATTGCGCCAGCGATCACGCCCACAACAGTCGCGATGGCAATGTGATGCGAGAAGTCACTTGCCAAACCGCTTAACAGCAGCGAACCGGTACCGATCAGACTTCCCACGACGAGCACGGCAATGACTTCGCCAAGGGCCGACTCGATGGTCAACGTAATTTTGACCGGTTCAGCCGTGCTGATCTGTTGCAAGGCCGGAATCACGATTGCTCCACTGGTGCATCCCAGCGCTGCTCCCATCATCAGGCAATCAGTCCATTGCAGGTGTAACAGCGCCCGGCCCACGAGCGCGATCAATCCCAGGCTCAAACCGTAAGCCAGCACGGTCAGCAGCAGCCCGGCGGGAAAATACCGAAACGCCTGTCGCAGCCGGAGTTCAAGCCCGCTCTCGGACAGAATCAGGATGAGCGCCAGCATCCCGAGAATGTGAACGGCGCCACGGAACGCATCCGGGTTCACCCAGTGCAGGACCGGACCAAGAGTTGTGCCGATCAGGAGCAAGACAACGACGTCGGGAACCCTCGTCAGCTTGGACAGCCGATTGGCCACGAACGCCAGCACCAGAAGTGCGGCAGGCAATCCGAAGATGCGTACCATTTCCATGACGAAGCTTCCGAAGCAAGGCGGTCGGAATCACACATCATATACCGGACTTCCCCCGTCCTGTGCTTACGTTTTCGACAGCACCTGTGATGTTCGCGGCAGATCAGAGTGCGCCAGTGGTGTCAAGTTCCGTGGCTTCATCATGGTCGAACTCGCCGCTACGAAGCACCTTGTGCAGTCGCCAACCCACGCCGCCAGTCGCCGCCAGCGCGGCATACCAGACCACAAACGTCAGGTTCACTACCCAGCGCGGAGCCGCTCCAACTCGCCGCAGCAGAAAGGGGAGAAAGTTCCAGGTCGTGATGTGAACGTAATCCCAAGGATCGTACCTCATCGAGTCGTTGACAAGACCCCAGGTCTCCATCTTGCCGAGAGCGAACGCGACGATGTTCCGGAAGCGCAGTGCGACCACGAACGTCGGATGGCCCAGCGTGTCCATCTGATAAATCTCCAGCGGCAGCCAGAACGCCAAGGACGCCAGTTGAACAGCGCAGCTCACCGCGACGAGCGAGCATCCAGTTATCCACACCAGCTTGCCCAGCTCTGCGCGATAGCGCAGCAACAGCGGCACTGAGATGAAGGCCGCCATTTCTGCCGCGCTGGAGACATAACGATCGCCCCAGGCGAAGTCGCCACTCCAAACCGTATAGCGCGCGTAAAAGCTGATATACGCCAGAAGCAACAGGAAGGCTGTGATGACATACGCTTGAACATCGCGGCCGAACCTCTTCCACGCCAGCACGCAGAGGACGATGGTCAGCAGCAGCAGCGGATCGAAGAGGAAGATGGATTTCTCCGGCTTGAACAGAGCGCCGAAGAAGCCCACGTGAAACGGAGTTTCCCACGGATACTTTGCCGGCAAGGCCGGATTTAACATCCGGGCTTCCCGCGTGAACCCAGCGACGTAAGTGCCGAACCACGATCCGAAACGATGGTATTGGTACCAGCGATCGATGAGCAGAAAAAATGCAAACACCGGGGCCGATACCATGATGTAGATCACAAAACGCCGCCACAACTCGCGGCCGCGCAGCTCGCGGAACCACAACAGCAACAGCAGGAACACGCCGCCCGCCATTAAATCCAGGCCCGTCGTAAGCCGCGTCAGCAGATTCAGCCCGAGGGCCGCCGAGCCGATCAGCAGGGCTCGCCGCTTGCCGTCGAGCGCCCATTCGTAATAAAACGTCAGGCCGGTCATGGTCAGAAGCATGATGTAATTGTTCTCCATCATGTTCTGCGCGTAGTGCAGATGCGTGGTGCAGAACAGTAGTGCCAGCACACCGGCAACCGACTGCCGCGTGCTGAAGCGCAGTCGGCGCAAAAAGCGAAAACACACAAGCGCGGTCAGCACGGCGATCAGTATGTTAACGCTGTAGCTGACCACGATGCTGCGGACGCCCGGATCGACGCCGTAGCTGGCGAACATCGGCAACTGCTCCAGCTTCGTCCCAACGATGTCGAAGGGCAGCATCAGCAGCGACTGTCCGATGCCGTACCAGGTGTACAGTTTGCCGCCACGCCCATGAATTCCGAAGTCGGGATACTCGTTGGGAAAGACCTCCGGCTCGTCGGTCCAAAAAGAGGTTGCGGCTTGCAGCCGATGGGTGGTGTCGGCGGTGCCGAGCTCTCCCGACTGAATGACGAACGCGCTCAGGCCCGCCGTCAGGGCCAGGAGAAAGACCGGACTGCGTAGCCAGCGGCGGAAACGGGACTTCCCGCGAGTCCGGCTCGCCGGCTCGCCGGGTCGGAGGAGCGGAGTGACCATTGCCTGCGATGGTAGCAGGATTCTGTCGTTGCTGTTAACTAGTCATTAATAGGCATTAACCAATATCCGCTCCGCGTTGTCTTTCCAATTCTTGGACAACCTGTTAACCGGCTGATCACCTCCCCCCTCCCCCCTCGGTCTTTTGTAATCATGCGATTACAAACTTTTTCCCGGCAAACGACTGAGTGCCATGGGTTTACAGGCAACTGCTTTATTTGCTTCAGTTACAGGCACGAACTTGCGTCGGTTCCGGGGCCTGCCAGTAAATCGGGGAGGATCCCCATGTATCAACCAGTAATCAGAGGAGCGTGTACTGATAACGGGCAACTGACTGCAACTGACCATTGACCACGAATGACCACTGACCACTGCTTTTCAAAGATCTTACCCGTCCAGCACACTGGGTGCGGCCTACGAAGACACAAAAACCCCGTCCTCGCGATTCAGAGATACAGCCACGCGCCCTGTCTCCGCAAGTGCACAGGTCACGCTTGCCGGTGACGTGAGGGGCCGGTGCTGACGCTCTGACTGCCTTGCAGGCTGGATTTATATCAGGCCACGGCTCTTCAGTCGTGGCTCAAAGAACGACCGGGAATGACCGGCCAGCGGCTGATGCTTGGGGGACAGAAGTCCGATGTCTCCTCAGATGGCCCGCGAAGGTACGTCGCGTTCCGAAACAGCGGGTCCATTCGAATGTCAAGGTACATGGGCACGAGACGCGCGTCGAGCGAAGAAAATTTTTGCAGGGGCTCCAAGATCAATGTTACCAGCAGAGAAAAAATTCCTGCAAAAAGTTCTTGACATCTTTACAAACTCGTGAAAGGATGCCGTTACCTCAGCCGAGATTTTCCCCTTTAGTCGGCTACTGAAGTACCAATGCCTCGTACCCCTTTCGAGGCGGTGAGCAAGCAATCAGCTTTTGGGAACCAAGGCGGTAGGTGCCGCGTGTAGTCCGTCGCTCGTTGGCGGAGCCACGGCGGCGCGAAGCCCGTTCCCTGACCCAATTGAAGTGACGCGCTCTCGTTACTGAAGGTGACGCCGCTCTCGTCGTCCTATGGCTCTTAGCGGCGCCGCGGTGGGAGATTGCTGTTTTCGAGCCAGGGCGAGGGACCACGACATATCCACTCGAAAGGAGCGCGCCATGCGCCGCTACAAGATTACGTTCGTTCTTGCTCTGTCCATCCTGTTAGGCTGCGTTTGCTCAGCTCAGCAAACCCCAACCACGTCGGTTCCCAATCTCATCCGTTACAGCGCCAGCCTGAAGGACGGGCAGGGCGCAACCCTTCCACCCAACACGCCCGTGGGCGTTACCTTCGCCATCTATAACCAGCAGGATGGCGGCGCGCCTATCTGGCAGGAAACCCAAAACGTCACACCTGACGCGAACGGGCAATACACGGTGCTGCTGGGCACCACAACATCCACAGGACTGCCCGACGATCTCTTCTCGCAGCAGGAGCAGCGTTGGTTGGGCGTCCAGCTTCAGGGCCAGTCTGAGCAGCCCCGCGTGATGATGGTCAGCGTGCCCTACGCCTTCAAAGCGCACGAAGCGGAGACGCTGGGCGGATTGCCGGCGTCGGCCTTCGTGAAAGCGCCGCCAACGGACGTCAGCGGCGGCAGCGACGTTAGCGGTACCGCCAGCAGTGCACAAGCCGCATCGACCACCGGCAACAGCACGGGCAACAAGACCAAGTCGGGTGGCGGAGGACCGGATACGGTCGTTAACTGCACCACCGCCAAGAATAACTACCTCCCCATCTTTACCGCGGCTGCCCCGCCCAACATCACCATCTGTAACTCGGTGGTTTATCAAGCCGGCAGTAACATCGGAATTGGAACCACCACACCGGTCGCGACCCTGGATGTCAACGGCGCGATCAACTCCAGCCAGTATTACCAGATCCTGGGGACCACGGTGTTGGCAATTCCTGGCTATAGCGGCGGAAGCGAGAACCTCTCGGTCGGGGCTGGCACAGGCGGAACTCTGAGCAAGACCGGCAATCTGCCTCCGCCTTCGACTGGAACCAACAACACCTTCCTCGGCATCCTGGCCGGTAGCTCGAACACCAGCGGCAGCTACGGCACCTTCATTGGTGACGAGGCTGGCATCTTCAACACCACCGGCTCGCAAAACACCTACACGGGCTACACCGCCGGCTACGGCAACACGACGGGGATGGAAAATTCCTGTTATGGCTCGGCGGCTTGTCTGCACAATCTCACAGGCAACTTCAACGTCGCCGTTGGCGTCGGGGCGGGCTTTCGCAACACTGCAGGCAGCTCCAACACCTACCTCGGCTTTGACGCTGGTTGGGGTAACACGATCCAAGACCTGGGAAGCAACAACACAATAACAGGCTATGAGGCCGGCTTCGGCAACACTGCCAACAACGGCAGCTTCTACGGCTACAAGGCTGGCTACAACAACACCGCTGACGGCAACAGCTTCTTCGGCTACAACTCCGGCACCGCCAATACCACGGGTATTCAGAACGTCTTCAACGGTTACCAGACGGGTCTGGCCAACACCACCGGCGGCTCCAACGTGTTCATTGGGTATAACGCTGGCCAAAGTAACGTTGACCAAAGCTATAACACCTTCCTTGGAGCGAATGCAGGCTTTAGCTCAAACGTGGGCGGGAACACTCTGCTGGGCTATTCGGCCGGGTCCAACACCAACAGCGGCTATGGCATCGTGGCTACCGGCTACGACGCGGGCCGCAGCAACACCACGGGACTTTACAACTCCTACTTCGGAGCCAACGCCGGTTTTGGTGGCAGTGGCAGCCCAGCCACGACGGGTTACGGCAACACCTACGTGGGTACTGGCGCCGGCAGCAGCTCCAGCCTCACGAACGGCGGCAACAACACCTTCCTCGGGTATAACGCCGGTAATAACGAGGCTAACGTCAACAACAGCATCGAAATCGGCAATTCGGGTCTGCACGTTGGTGACGGCACCATCGCCATCGGCGTACAGGGTCTCCAGAGCATGAAGACCTACATCGCCGGCATCTATGAGCAGACGTCACTTAGCAATACGCGCTCGGTGGTGATCGATTCGACCGGCCACCTGGGAACCGGCACAGGAGGCGGCGGCGGGATCGGTGGTGGTTGCAACAGTCCAGGAAGCTACCTCTTAACGAAGTGGCTGACTTCGGGTACAGTGCAGTGCAGTTCGATCACCGAGCTGGCAAATACCTTCGTCGGTATCGGAACGGCAACCCCGGCCCGGCAGCTCGATGTCAGCGGAGAAGTCAACGCGAACCACTACGAGATTGGCGACAAGATTGTGGTGAGCATCGACGGCACCGATAACACCCTGATCGGTGACGGTCCCTCCAACGCAACGGGCACTGAGAACACCATC
Source organism: uncultured Acidobacteriaceae bacterium (assembly GCA_963791975.1). GTDB lineage: Bacteria > Acidobacteriota > Terriglobia > Terriglobales > Acidobacteriaceae > Bog-257. The sequence goes on from CAWBUJ010000005.1 coordinate 178,992, forward strand.
GTTGGCAAGTTGGCGGGCGCACAGAACACCGGCTCCAACAACGTCTTTGAAGGCTTCGAGGCTGGAGTCAACAACAAGGCCGGAGGGCAAAATACCTTCCTGGGAGCGTACGCCGGCTTAAACAACGCTGCTGGCAACGCCAATACCTTTGTCGGTTACGGTACCGGCAACAGCTTCTCAGGTGGGAGCGGCAACATCTTCATCGGCTCCTCAACGGCAAACAACAACACGACCAGCAGTAATGACATTTACCTGGGCAACTCCGATTGCGGGTATCCATGCACGGAAAGCGGGGTTATCCGCATCGGCAGCCAATCGATTCAAACGAGCGCCTACATGGCTGGCATCTACGGCCGGAACGTGGCTACGGGTACAGCTGAGTTGGTCTACATTGACTCGACCGGCAAGCTCGGGACCGTCCCAATGCTGCAGAGCGAGCAAGCGCAGCAGGACTCGGCGGCAGGGCAGCAAGACACGATCAAAGCCTTGCAGAGCCAGGTCCAAACCCAGGCACAACAGATTGCAGACTTGCAGCAGCGCCTGTCGCGTCTGGAATCAATGATGGAAAAGAAGTAAGCACTGAACAGGGGCCGGGCCGCTTCGGCCCCAACTTAATCCGGTTGTCTTTTTGTTATGGTCAAAAGAAAAAGCGCATCCGAAAACGGATGCGCTTGATTATTGGCAGTAGGCCGCCCGCGCTTAGCCATGTAATGCCAGAAGGGAAGTGCGGGCAGATTTCCGCCGCTACTCTTTCTTTTCTTCCTTGTCTTCGGCAGCGGCGGGCTCCTCGGCTGCCATCTGCTTGTTCTCGGCTTCGGCCGATTCCATGGCCTTGCGGTTTTCTTCCGCGCGCTTGGCGCGAAGCTCGGCGCGTTTCTGTCGCTTCTCGTCCAGGGTCTTTTCGCTGCCCAGCAGCTCCACGAAGGCGATGGAGCCGCCATCGCCCAGGCGGAACCCGCCTTGAACGATGCGCACGTAGCCGCCTTCGCGGTCGCCGAAGCGCGGTGAGATGGTGTCAAACAGCTTGCTGACCGCCTCGCGGGTCATCAGGTAGGACGCGGCTTGGCGCCGCGCCGCCACATCGCCGCGCTTGCCGAGGGTGATCATTTTCTCGACGTGCGGGCGCATGGCCTTGGCCTTGGTAAGAGTGGTTTCGATGCGCTCTTCCACGATCAGCGAGGTCACCAGATTGCGCAGCAGCGCGCGCCGGTGCTCGGTGTTCCTTCCCAGTTTCCATCCTGCTCTACGATGACGCATTTCGGTTCCTCAAGGGCAAACGCCCCAAAACGTTAGAAATTCGGCTCGTCGCCGTAAGCCGAGGGCAGCGACAAGCTCGACGCGGTGGTTCCGCTGCCCGGCACTGCATTGCCCTGCTCGTCGATCTTCATGCCCAGGCCCAATCCCATCGAGGAGAGAATTTCCTTGATTTCGTTGAGCGACTTGCGGCCGAAGTTCTTGGTCTTCAGCATTTCGGCTTCCGACTTCTGCACCAACTCGCCGATAGTCTGAATGTTGGCGTTCTTCAGGCAGTTGTAGCTGCGCACGGAGAGCTCCAACTCCTCGACCGAGCGATTCAGGTTCTCGTTGCGAATCTCCGGCTTGTCGCCCGCATGGGCGGCTTGCGCCTCCAGTTCCTCCTCGAAGTTGATGAAGATGTTCATGTGGTCTTTCAGCAGCTTCGCGGCGAGGCCGAGCGCGTCGGCGGGTGTGACCGAGCCGTTGGTCCAGATCTCCAGGGCCAGTTTGTCGTAGTCGGTGATCTGTCCCAGGCGGGCCGCTTCCACCGAGTAATTGCACTTGCGCACCGGAGAATGGACGGAATCGATCGGAATAAAGCCGAGGCCCAGGTCTTCGTCGAAGTTCTTGTCGGCGGAAACATAGCCGCGGCCCTTTTTCAGCCGCATCTCCATGTCAAGTTTGCCGCCTTCGCTGATGGTGGCGATGTAGAACGTCCTTGTCCAGCACTTCCACGTCGGCGTCGGCTTCGATCATGCCGGAGGTGATGACACCCGGTTTGTCGGCGCGCAGATAAATGGCCTTGGGAGCGTCTCCATTGAGACGGAAGGGAATCTGTTTCAGATTGAGGATGATGTCGGTCGCATCCTCGACCACTCCGGGAATGGATTGAAACTCGTGCAGTACGCCCTCGATTTTGACGGCGGTGACGGCAGCGCCCTCAATCGAGGACAGCAATACGCGGCGCAGCGCGTTGCCGATGGTGGTGCCGAAACCGCGTTCGAACGGCTGTGCCCAGAAGTGACCGTACTTGTCGGTCAGGGTCTCGGTGTCGGTCGCCAGCCGTTTCGGTTTTTGAAAGCCTTTCCAAAGCATGCATAACTCCTATCTGTCAGTTCGGCCATGCTGCACGGGCCAGGCCCGGCTGATCTGGCGCGAAGATTGTAGGAAGCGCGGCGCAGGTTACCGTGCGCCGCGAATTCATTACTTACTGTAAAGTTCCACGATCAACTGCTCATTGATGGGCAGGTTGATGTCGCTGCGGGTGGGCAAAGAAAGCACGCGCCCCTTGTAGGCGTCGCGGTCGACTTCGATCCACGCCGGCGGCGGCTGATGGCTGGCGAAGTCCTTGGCGATCTCCAGAATCGCGAGCTTGTTGCTGCTCTCCCGCACCGAGATTTCGTCGCCGACATTCACCTGGAACGAGGGGATGTCAACCTTTCTGCCGTTTACCGCCACGTGACCGTGACGGACAAGCTGACGGGCCTGACGCCGCGCCACCGCGAATCCCAGGCGGTAGACGACGTTGTCGAGCCGCCGCTCCAATTGCTGCAGCAGCATCTCGCCGGTGACGCCGCGGGTACGGGCGGCACGTTCGAAATAGTTACGGAATTGTTTTTCCTGGGTGAAATAGATGCGCTTCGCCTTCTGTTTCTCGCGAAGTTGCAGGCCGTAGCCTACGATCCTCGCCTTGCGGTCCTTGCCATGCTGGCCGGGGGCGAAATTGCGCTTCTCAATCGGACACTTGTCCGTAAAGCACTTTGAGCCCTTGAGGAACAGTTTCATTCCTTCACGGCGGCAGAGGCGGCATACTGCGTCTTTGTAACGAGCCAAGTTGCGTTCTCCTTATGGGACAGAGCCTGTCTGTCCGGCTATCGATCGGTTTACGGGCGCTTGGCAGCCTTTCGTCCCGATCAAGAATCAGTTGTGAGGATCCAGGGTCCGGGGGTTAGTGTCTAACCCCTGGGTCCTGACCCCTAATCCCTACACCCTGCGGCGCTTGGGCGGACGGCAGCCGTTGTGCGGCACCGGCGTGACGTCACGAATGGAACGCACGTCCAAACCGGAGGCAGCCAAAGCGCGCACCGCCGACTCGCGTCCCGAGCCCGGACCGCTGACTCGCACGTCGACCACACGCATGCCATGATCGCGAGCCTGGTTGGCGGCGTTGGCTGCCGCCTGCTGCGCAGCGAAGGGAGTGCCCTTACGCGATCCGCGAAAGCCCAGCGAACCCGAACTCTTCCACGACACCGTATTGCCAACCGGATCGGTGATGGTAACGATGGTGTTGTTGAAGGACGCCTGAATGTGCACCAGTCCGTTGGGAATGTGCTTGCGTTCCTTCTTCTTGAACTTCTTGCCGCTCTTGCCTTTTTTGTCCGCTCCGGCGGAACCAGCTGGCTTGGCCATGTTCTATGTCTTTCCTGCTGCTTTCTTCTTATTTGCTACCGTGCCTTTACGCGGACCCTTGCGGGTGCGTGCATTGGTGTGAGTACGTTGTCCGCGGACCGGCAGGCTGCGACGGTGACGGTATCCCCGATAGGAACCGATTTCGATGAGCCGCTTGATGTGCATGGAAACGTCTTTGCGGAGATCGCCCTCGACGTTGCCTTCCTGCTCGATGACCTGGCGAATACGGTTGACCTCGTCTTCATTGAGGTCGCTCACCTTCTTGTCAGGCTCCACATTGGCCGAACCGACAATGCTCTTCGCGCGCGAATTTCCGATGCCGAAAATGTAGGTCAGCGCAATAACGATGTGCTTGTTGCGCGGAAGATCCACGCCTGCAATACGTGCCATAGTTGCTCCGAAAGCGCATTTAGCAGTTGGCATTTAGCACTTAGCTAAGTGCTAACCGCTAAGTGCTGGTTACCCTTGCCGTTGTTTGTGCTTGGCGTTTTCGCAGATCACGCGTACTACTCCGTGACGTCGAATCACCTTGCATTTGTCACACATCTTCTTGACCGATGCCCGTACCTTCATGAAACCCTCTGTAAACAGTTGTCAGTTGCCAGTTGCCAGTTTCTGGTAACTCGTTCTGGCTACCGACTACCGGCTACTGGCGCCTGTTACTTATAGCGATATACGATCCGGCCCCGAGTCAGGTCGTAGGGCGAAAGCTCCACCGCGACCCGGTCGCCGGGAAGAATGCGAATGAAGTTCTTACGCATTTTGCCCGAGACATGCGCCAGCACCTGGTGCTTGTTCTCCAACTCCACTCGAAACATGGCATTAGGCAGGGGTTCGATTACCACCGCCATTACTTCAATCGCGTCTTCCTTGCTCATTCAACTCCGTATCGAAATGTACTTCGAAACCCGAACCCCGGGGCTAAAGCCCCTGTTTCTTTCTGAGTGCCTAACGCAGGCCTAAAGGCCTGCTCTACCTGGCTACTCCGTCAAAATCATCGGCCCGTTCCTGGTCACCGCAACGCAGTGTTCGAAATGAGCGCTATAGCTGCCGTCTTCGGTGACCGCGGTCCACTTGTCGTCCAGCACTCGAGTGCCCGGCCTGCCCATGTTGACCATCGGTTCGATGGCCAGCACCATGCCGTCGCGCAGCTTCGGGCCGTGTCCCGGAGTCCCGTAGTTGGGAACCTGCGGGTCTTCGTGCAAATGGGTACCGATGCCGTGCCCGACAAACTCGCGAACCACACTAAAACCGTTGGCCTCGACCAGTTGCTGCACCGCCGCTCCAACATCGCCAATCGTGTTTCCGGTGCGGGCCGCTTCAATGCCACGCAACAGCGACTCGCGGGTCACTTCGAGGAGCTTTTGTAACTCCGGTGAAATCGACCCACCCACCGGGACAGTAATGGCCGCATCACCGTAGTAGCCGTCCAACACCACGCCACAATCGATGGAAACAATATCTCCCGCTTTCAACAACCGGCGCTCTGAGGGAATGCCGTGTACTATCTCGTCATTCACCGATGTGCAGAGCACGCAGGGGTAATCGTAGTAACCCTTGAACGCCGGTTTTGCGCCCAGATCCCGGATCTTGCGCTCGGCGGCGCGCTCCAGATCCATGGTGGAAACCCCGGGTGCAACCAATTCCTTCGCCGCCTCCAACACCTGACGCACGATGCGCCCGCTGCGGCGCATTTTGTCGATCTCCGCTTGCGACTTACAGACGATTGACATTCTCGAGTGCACTAAATACTTGCGCCGATACCGCTTCCACCGGCTGATCGCCGTCGACTTCGATCAGTCGTCCGCGGGAGCCGTAATAGTCCACCAAAGGCAGCGTCAGCTGCTCGTAGGCCTTCAGGCGCTCCGAGATAACCTCTTCAGTATCGTCCCGGCGCTGCACCAATGGGGTGCCGTCACAATCACAAATGCCCTGGACTTTGGGAGGCTGGAAATAGACGTTGTAAATAAGTCCGCAGGTGGGACAAGAACGACGTCCGGTAAGCCGTTGCAGTAATTGATTATACTCAACTACAAGGCGAATCACAACCGGCGGCGCACAAGCCTGCCGGCCCGTCGCGTCCTTACCTGCCCGCATCTTTTCCAGCTGTCCGTCCAACCACTCAGCCTGCCGCACGGTGCGCGGAAAGCCGTCCAGAATAAAGCCACGAACACAATCGGCCTGGAGCAGCCGGTCCGCCACCATGTCGCAGACCAACTCGTCAGGAACCAGGTCGCCGCGCTCCATAACGACCTTGGCCTTTAGACCCAGATCGGTTTTGCGGGCCACGTTGTCCCGCAAGATGTCCCCAGTGGAGATCTGCGGAATGCCAAAGGCATCGGCAATCAGCTTGGCCTGCGTCCCTTTGCCTGCGCCCGGCGGTCCCAGCAGGATCATCGGACCGATCACGCGTTCTTTCGTTTTCACGCTTACAGCCGCGGAAGTCTGCGTTCCCATGTTCAGCACCCTGATATCCGAACATCGGCCTTTCTGCCCGCCACGCGAGCGGGCCGGAGCCTCCCGGTAGCTCCGTACTACAGCACTTGGCATTTAGCCCTTGGAAAGGTCTTCACTAAATGCTGAATTGCAACTGCTTCTTACCACGTCGACCTGCGCCCGCGGACGCGTCCGCTGCGCGGGGTAAATCCTTCATAGTGCCGCATGACCAATTGTGATTCGACCTGATTCACCGTATCCATGGCCACGCCAACCACGATCAGCAGGGAAGTGCCACCGAAGTAGAAATTCACCCCCAGACCGTTGGTCACCCAAGGCGGCAGTCGCTCAAAGAATGCCCCGAGCACGCCCGGCAAGTGGTTGAGGTGAATGCCCGTGATCATCCACTCAGGAATGAAGGAGATCAGGATCAGGTAGAGCGCGCCCACCAGCGTGATGCGCGTCAGAATGTCGTTGATGTAATTCGCCGTCCGTGCGCCTGGCCGGATACCCGGAATGAAACCACCATACTTACGCATGTTGTCCGCAACTTCGGTGGGGTTGAAGACAATGGAAACGTAGAAGTAGGCAAAAAAGACGATGCCGATGGCGTAGAGAAGCGTATACATCGGTTCGCCCCATGACAGCGAGCTCAACATACGGTCGAGCACGGCGCTCTTTCCCTTGAACAGGGCGCCCGCAGTCTGTGGCAACGTCAGCACGGAGGAAGCGAAGATGACCGGCATGACACCGCCGGAGTTCACTCTCAGCGGCAGATGGGTTGACTGCCCACCCATGATCTTGCGGCCGACGACGCGCTTGGCATACTGCACCGGAATTCGGCGTTCGCTGCGCTCCACGTAGACGATGAACGCGACTACCGCGATCATCAGCACCACCAGCAACAGGATCGCTGGAACCGTGAAAGCGCCCCAGGCCTGGTTCTGCACCTTGTCCCAGAGGTCGGCCACGGCGCGCGGCAGACCCACCACGATGCCGGCGAAGATCAACAGCGACATGCCGTTGCCGACGCCACGTTCGGTGATCTGCTCACCCAGCCACATGATGAAAACGCTGCCCGTGGTGAGAGTCAGCATGGTCATCAGAATGAAACCGACGCCCGGAGTGTTGACGAAGGCGACTCCGCCGCTCAGCGTCTGACGCTGCAGGGTGATGGCAATGCCCAGCGACTGCACGGCGCTCAGCAGCAGAGTGAGGTAGCGCGTCCACTGGGTGATCTTCTTGCGCCCCAGCTCGCCTTCCTTCTGCAGCTTGGCCAGCGGCTCATAAACCACAGTCATCAACTGCAGGATGATGGACGCCGTAATGTAGGGCATGATGCCCAGCGCGAAGATGGTCAAGCGACGCAACTGGCCGCCGCTGAACAGGTCAACGAAGCCGAGGAAACTACCGCGGTTCTGGTCGAAGAACTGCGAGAGCAGGTCGGCATTAATGCCCGGAGTAGGAATGTGGCCGCCCAGGCGGTAAACCGCCAGCAGTCCAAGCGTGAACATAATGCGCTTGCGCAGATCAGGAACGCGAAATACGTTGGCAAACTTCTCAAGCATGAAACAAGAACCTCAGTTTCAGTAACCCGTTGTCCGTGACCTCAAGTCAGGGTTAACTGGCTACTGGCTGCTGACAACTTCTATCTTGCCACCGGCCTTCTCGATCTTTTCCTGGGCCGACTTGGAAAACTTGTGCGCGTGCACGGTGATGGCGCTTTTCAACTCGCCCTGTCCCAGCACCTTCACCAGAGTGTGTTTCGAACTGACGATCCCCACCTTGCGCAGCAGCTCGGGAGTGACTTCGCTTTCGCCCAGCCCAGCCAACCGCTCCAGGTTTACGACTTCGTATTCGGTCTTGAAGATATTGGTGAAGCCACGCTTGGGTAAACGGCGATGCAGCGGCATCTGGCCGCCTTCAAAGCCGCGCATGATGCGCGAACCGCTGCGCGACCTCTGGCCTTTGTGGCCGCGGGTCGAAGTTTTACCCATGCCCGAGCCCATACCACGGCCCACGCGCTTCTTTTTCTCCGCTGCTTTTCGCGGCGCACGTAAGTTACTGAGATTCATTCTGTACCGTACCTGTCTCCGGTTGTCCGAGGCTCACGCCTCCGCGCAACGGACCGAATCAACTATTATCCAACAATCTGCACCAAGTGCGGGACCTTGGCCACCATGCCGCGGATCGAAGGCGTATCTTCGCGCTCGATCACCTGGTTCAAGCGAGTGAAGCCCAGTCCCCTCACCACCAGCTTGTGCTTGACCGGCGCCGCAATGGCAGACCGCGTCCACTTGAGCTGGATCTTGCTGCCTGGCTTCGCCGCTGTTGTTTCTGTCTTTTTGCGAGTCCGCGCCATATTAAAGCTCCTCGACCGTCTTGCCGCGCGCGCTGGCGACGTCCTTGCGGTCACGCAGTCTGCCCAAGGCATTAAAAGTCGCCTTGATAACGTTGTGCGGGTTGGTGGTGCCGATCGACTTGGTCAGCACGTTCTGAACCCCCGCCGAGGTCATGACCGCGCGCACCGCGCCGCCGGCGATAACGCCGGTTCCTTCCGGGGCCGGCTTCAGCATGACCATGCCGGCGCCATAGCGGCCCAGTACCTGATGCGGGATCGAGGTCTGCGTCAGGTTGACGCGCAGCAGGTTCTTTTTGGCCGCCTCGATTCCCTTGCGGATCGCCTGCGGAACTTCCTTCGCTTTACCGGAACCGTAGCCCACGACACCGGAGGCCGGATCGCCTACCACCACCAGCGCCGCAAACGAAAGGTTCTTGCCGCCTTTGACTACCTTGGTGACGCGGTTGATGGAGACTACCTGGTCCTTGAGCTGATACTGGCCAGCGTCAAGCCTTTTCTTTACAGTTGGCATTACCGTTGCATCTCCTAGAATTCCAGCCCGGCTTCGCGCGCTGCATCGGCCAGGGCCTTCACGCGTCCATGATAGAGGTATCCGCCGCGGTCGAAGACCACCTTGTTGATACCCTTCTGCTTGGCGCGTTCCGCGATCAGCTTTCCGACTTCCTTGGCGGAGCCCACATTGCCGCCGGTCGGACGCTTGTCGCCCTTGATGCCTTTGCCCTTTTCCACCGAGGTCGCTGAAACTAGCGTGACGCCCTGCGCATCGTCAATCACCTGGGCATAAATGTGGTTCACGGAACGATAAATGTTGAGCCGCGGCCGCTCGGGCGTGCCCAGGATCTTTTTGCGGATCCGGGTGTGAACTTTTTGCCGCGTCTGGTCTTTCGAAGTCTTGGTAATCATTTCTCTTAGCTCTCAGCCGTCAGCTCTCAGCTTTCGGCTACCGCGGGAAAATTGGTACTTACTCAAGTGCCACCGGCCACTACTTAGCTCCGGTCTTGCCCACCTTCTTCTTCAGTCGCTCGCCCGTGTAGCGCACACCCTTGTTTTTATAAGGGTCGGGCGGACGTAGCGACCGCATTTCGGCGGCCACGAATCCGACTTTTTGCCGGTCAATACCGCTGACGGTAAGGTGCGTCTGCTTAGGGTCGACAGTCACTTCGATGCCGGCGGGCAAGGGATACTCAATCAGGTGCGAATATCCCAGCGTGAATACGACGGTATTCTTGCCCTTCATCTCGGCACGGTAACCGATGCCGACGATGTCCAATTCCCGGGTCCAGCCCTTGGTGACGCCTTCCACCGAGTTGTTAACCAAAGCGCGCACCAAGCCATGCACGGCGGCTTTCGAGTCATCCTCACGGACAACAAGAATGTGGCCATCGTTCTGTTCCAGTTTCACGCCGGAGGGCATATGCGTTACGACCTCGCCCTTTGGCCCCTTGACCCGGACCGTATTGCCTTCTATGGCGTAGGTCACGCCTTTCGCCAACGGGATCGGTTTGTTGCCAATTCTCGACATAATTCGCTCTCAAATTCAGCTGTCGGCCCTTAGTTATCAGCCATCAGCTCGCTATTACTTGTTCGGGCGGCGGGTTGCTCGGTTGTCGAGCCACCCTTCCCGCGGTCAAAAGACCGCCGTCCACCAACCCAGCCATCGCTTGGCGAGGGCTGGCAGCTAGTTAGTAAATCTCACACAACACTTCGCCGCCGACGCCTTCTTTGCGCGCCTGCCGTCCCGTCATCACACCCTTCGGCGTGGTCAAAATGTTGATCCCCAAGCCGCCGAGAACGCGGGGAATATCGGTATGCCCGACGTACACGCGGCACCCGGGACGCGAAATCCGCTTCAAGTCCGAAATGGGCGACGAATTGTCGGGACTGTACTTCAAGTACACGCGCAGGACCTTGCGGCCCTCTTCCTCGGTCGCCTTGAAGTTGGCGATGTAGCCCTCTTCCTTCAGAATGCGGGCCATCTCGACCTTCAGCTTCGAGTGGGGAACGTCCACCTTCTGGTGGCGCGCCTTGATGGCGTTACGAACGCGCGTTAAGAAATCCGAGACCGGATCGGTCAAACTCATGTGCTTTGCATCTCCTCAAATCGTCGCCCGTTAGCTTTCGGCGAATATTCGCCAGGGTTGCTGAAAGAACCAGCGGCGACGGACTCACTTAGCGCCTGACTACCAACTTGACTTCGCGACCCCGGGAATCTCGCCCTTCAGCGCCAGCCCGCGGAAACACAGACGGCAGATGCCGAACTTGCGCAGAAACGCGCGCGGGCGTCCGCAGATGTGGCAACGGTTATGCTGCCGGGTCGAGAACTTGGGCTTCTTGTTCGCCTTGGCTATGCTTGATGTTCTGGCCATTGTTTCCTTGTGAGCTGTTCGCTCTTCGCCTTTCGCTCTTCGCTTTCGGCTCTTATGTGTTGACTAGCCTCTAACTACTATCTTTACTGCCGGAACGGCATGCCCATATGTTTCAACAAGGCACGTGCCTGGTCGTCGCTACCCGCCAACGTCACAATCGTGATGTTCATTCCCTTCAGTTTCTCGACCTTGGAATAGTCAATCTCCGGGAAGATCAATTGATCGCGCACCCCCAGAGTAAAGTTGCCGCGCCCATCGAACGACTTGGTCGGCACACCGCGGAAGTCGCGCACACGGGGCAGAGCGATATTGACCAGCCGGTCGAAGAACTCGTACATGCGATCGCCGCGCAACGTCACCATCACGCCGATGGGCATTCCTTCGCGCACCTTGAAAGCCGCGATGGATTTGCGCGCTTTGGTGACCACCGGTTTCTGTCCGGTGATCTGGCCGACTTCCGCGGCGGCAGGGTCAATCAGCTTTGCATTCTGGGTCGCGTCGCCCACGCCCATGTTCACCACGATCTTCTCGAGTTTCGGAGCCGCCATCGGATTGTCGAGGTTGAACTCCTTCACCAGCGCGGGAAGCACTTCCTTGAAGTAACGGTCCCGCAGGCGCGCAGTCTGGCGATTGGTGGCCTTCGGCCGGACCGGCTTACCGCCTGGCTGTTCTGATGCCGCTTCGACCTGCTCAGGCTTCGCCTTCTTGCTTTTGCCCTCGCCGCCCTGCTGCGCTTTCTGTTTCTTCTCGTCTGCCATTCTCTGCTTCTACCTTTCTCACGGTTTCGGATTTTGCACCGGTTCGTGAGGAAATCAATTGAGTCCTTAGCGTCAGTCGTCAGAGCGTTCGAGATTTCTGCCTGGCCTTTGAAACTGACAACTGACTACTAATAACTACTTTTCCAGCGTCGCTCCGCACCGTCGGCAGGTGCGCACGTGACGGTCACCGTGCTTCTCATGGCTGACGCGCACCGGCCGGTTGCAGCCTGCGCACATCAGCATCACATTACTGATCGAGATCGGGCTTTCCTGTTCGGCGATACCGCCCTTGATGTTGCGCTGCGGATTGGGGCGCACGTTCTTCTTTACCATCATCACGTGCTCCACCAGCACCTTGCTCTCGTCCGGAATAACCCGAAGCACCCGGCCTTGCTTGCCCTTATCGCGTCCGGTAATCACCCGCACTTGATCGTTGCGGCGAATGTCTACAGTCTTTTGCATCTCTTTCGGTCCTTTTGGCAACCAACTACAGCACTTCCGGTGCCAGGGAAACAATCTTTAAGAACTTCTTCTCGCGCAGCTCGCGCGCCACCGGCCCGAACACGCGGGTCCCCACCGGCTCGTTGGCATCGTTGATCAGCACCGCCGCATTCTGGTCGAAGCGTATGTAGGTGCCATCGCGACGCCGATGCTCCTTGCGAGTGCGCACAATCACCGCTTTTACAACCGTCCCCTTCTTCGCGGTGCCATCGGGCGAGGCCTCCTTCACCGCGGCCGTTACCACGTCACCCAAATGGGCGACTAGACCGGTAGAACCGCCCAGCGGCAGAATCATCTGCAGCTTGCGCGCGCCGGAGTTGTCGGCGACATCGAGCATGGTTCTCATCATCACTGCCATAGCTTGTCTCCTTGCCGCACCCTCTGTGCGCCAGTCACTCCCCCAACCTAGCCGACCACCGGCTTTTCCTCTATCGGCGCCACCAGGGCGGCGCGCTGCACGATCTCCTGCAGCTTCCAGCGCTTCAACTTGGAGAGTGGACGCGTTTCTTCGATCTTGACGAAGTCGCCAAGGTGAGCTGTTCCGTTCTCGTCATGGGCATAGAATTTCTTGCTGCGAGCAACCACGCGCTTGTAAAACGGGTGCGCCTTCTGGCGACGCACTTCGACCACAATGGTCTTGGCCATTTTGGTAGAGACCACTTTGCCAATCAGGGTTTTGCGGCGGCCGACCGAGGTCGTCTTGTTCGTTTCAGTTGTTTCGGTCATGGCTTACTTTTTCTCCGTCGCAGCCTGCTTGGCGGCCGCTTTCTTCTTTTTTGCTCGCGCTGCCGTTTCTTTCACCGGTGCCGCTGGCGCCGGTTTCGGCGCAGAAGCTCCGTTGCCGCTTGCCAATTCCTTCTGGCGCTTTACCGTCTGGATGCGTGCAATGTCCTTCTTCATCTCGCGAATCTTCTTCAAGCTCTCGGTCTGCCCCATCTTTAACTGAAACTTCATCTTGAAGAGTTGGTCAGACAGCTCGCGCTGCTGATGAAGCAGTTCGGCATCGGTTAAATTGCGAATCTTCTCGATATTCATAATCCCAATCCTTAGTGGACGCCTTCGCGCTGCACAAACTTGGTGCGAAGGGGCAGCTTGTGCGAAGCCAAACGCATCGCTTCGGCAGCGTCGGTGGCCGACACCCCTTCCATTTCGAAGAGGATTTTGCCCGGCCGCACCACCGCAACCCAGTGGTCCGGCGCGCCTTTGCCTTTACCCATACGAGTTTCAGCCGGCTTCTTGGTCACGGGTTTGTCCGGAAACAGCCGGATCCAGATCTTGCCGCCACGCTTGATGAAACGCGTCATGGCAACGCGGCTCGCCTCAATCTGGCGGTCGGTAATCCAGCCCGGCTCCATGACCTTCAGGCCAAAATCGCCGAACGACAACTGGCTGCCGCGCCAGGCCTTGCCCGCCATCCGCCCGCGCTGCTGCTTGCGGTACTTCACTTTCTTTGGCATCAACATAAGATTCAGACCTACGGAGCCGAAGCCCCTGCTTCCAAGTTTTCAGTTCCCAGTTGTCAGTGACTCGGAAAACTCACGGCTGCATAACTCTGACAACTGACAACTGGCCACTGACAACTGTTTCTAAAACGCTCCCGTTTGAACGCCCTGCGGTTCGCGGCGGCGCTCGCGGTAAATCTCGCCCTTGTAAACCCAGCATTTCACGCCGATCAGGCCGTAGGTGGTGTGGGCTTCGGCGAAACCGTAATCGATATCGGCGCGCAGAGTGTGCAATGGCAGGCGTCCCTGCAGATACCATTCGGAACGCGCGATCTCGTTGCCGTTCAGGCGGCCGCTGACGCGCACCTTGATGCCCTTGCAGCCGAAGCGCAACGCTGAATCTACAGCTTTGCGCATGGCGCGGCGGAATCCCACGCGCTTCTCCAGTTGCAGCGCAATGTTCTCCGCGACCAGTTGTGCATCCAGCTCCGGCTTGTGGACTTCCTGGATGTCGACATAGACATCGCGATTGGTGCGCTTCTGGATGTCCTGCTTCAGCTTGTCGATTTCCGTACCCTTGCGCCCGATGATGATGCCCGGGCGCGCAGTGCGGATGATGATGCGCAGCTTGTTGCCAGGACGCTCGATCTCGATGGAACTGACGCCCGCCGACTTGAGCTTCTCTTTCAGCTCAGCCTTCAGCTTGACGTCTTCCAGCAGCAGTTTGTCGTAGTCGCGCTCTACAAACCAGCGCGACCTCCACGGCTTGGTGATGCCGAGGCGAAATCCGTAAGGATGGACTTTCTGTCCCATAATCTCGTTTCTTCTCCGCGACGACTGCGCTTCCCGCATCGCCGCTTTTAGTCCGCCGCCTTGGCAGCGGGATGCAAACTCTTACCTCTTCTTGGACGGCTGCTTGGCCGGGCCTTTCTTCTTCGGTGCTGACTTCTTCGTCGCCGATTTCTTCATCGGTGACTTCCGGGCTGCCTTCTTTGCAGCAGCCTTCTTTGTCGGTCCGGCTCCCACGGTCTCCGCCAGGTCGCCTTTGCCGTTGCCGGACGCCTTTTCTTCCAGTGCGATCTCCAGGTGGGAGATGCGGCGCTGATAGCGGTAGGCGCGACCCATCGGCGCGGGCCGGATGCGCTTCATGCGCGGCCCGTCGTTGGCGATGGCGCGCTTGACGTAAAGCCGGTCAACGTCGACGTCGAGCCCTTTTTCGGCGCTCACGTAGTTGGCGTTCTCCACCGCTGAACGCAGCAGCTTATATAGCTGTGGTGCAATGCCCTTCTTGGCAAACAGCAAGGTGTCCAGCGCTTCTTCCACGCGGCGACCCTTGATGAGGTCCAGAACCAAGCGCGCTTTCTGCGGCGAGACTCGCACGTAATTCAGTTTGGCCGTGAATTCCATCTCGCTCTCCTTACCTCGCCGGCGCCGGCTTGGCCGCAGTCTCGGTGGCTGCCCTGACTGAGTGACCCTTGAAGACACGGGTCAGGCTGAACTCGCCCAGCTTGTGGCCCACCATATTCTCGGTGACATACACCGGAATGAACTTCTTGCCGTTGTGCACCGCCAGGGTGTGCCCCACCATTTCGGGGATCACAGTGGAACGGCGGGACCAGGTGCGCACAACTTTCTTCTCGTTGCGCTGGTTCATGCCGTCGATCTTGGCCTGCAGGTGCGAATCGATGAACGGACCTTTTTTGGTTGAACGTGCCATATCGTTTCAGTCCTACTTCTGTCTGCGGTTCACGATGAACTTATCGGTCCGCTTGTTGTTGCGCGTCTTGTAGCCGCGAGTCGGCTGGCCCCACGGCGTTACCGGGTGGCGTCCGCCGCTGGTCTTGCCTTCGCCGCCGCCATGTGGGTGATCGACCGGGTTCATAGCCACGCCGCGGTTTACCGGACGCCGACCCATCCAGCGCGTCCGTCCGGCCTTGCCGATGGAAATGTTTTCGTGATCGAGGTTGCCAACCTGCCCCACCGTAGCCATGCAATCCACCAGCACGCGACGGGTCTCGCCGGAGGGCAGCTTGAGCAGCGCATAGTCGCCTTCTTTCGCAACCAGCTGTGCCTGGGCTCCCGCCGAACGCGCCATCTGAGCCCCTTTGCCCGGCTTCAATTCGATGTTGTGGACCGTGGTGCCGGGAGGGATGTTGCGCAACGGCAGAGCGTTACCCACCAGAATGTCGGCCTCGGGGCCGCTGACGATCTTGGCGCCCACCTTCAGTCCCACCGGATAGACGATGTAGCGCTTCTCGCCATCGGCATAGTTCAGCAACGCGATGCGCGCCGAGCGGTTGGGATCGTATTCGATGGAGGCGACGGTGGCCGGAATCCCGAACTTGTCGCGCTTGAAATCGATAATGCGCAGCTTGCGTTTATGTCCGCCGCCGCGATGCCAGATGGTAAGGTCGCCGGAGTTGCGGCGTCCGCCGGAGCGCTGCTTGGGTTCCGTCAGCGGCTTATAGGGACGATTCGTGGTCAGGTCGTCGTTGACCGTGGTCGTCGTGAACCGCCGCGTCGGAGTAACCGGTCTGTACGTTTTGATAGCCATGTTTCTACTCGCTTCTCATTGCTGGTGCGACTATAGGTTCTCCGCGTATTCGGGCATCTTTTCGCCCGCCTTCAGCCGCACGAACGCCTTCTTCCAGTCGGGACGGTGTCCCGTGAATTTGCCGCGGCGGCGTTCCTTGCCTACGAAGTTGGCAGTGCGTACGGCGTCGACCTTCACCTTGAAAATGCTCTGCACCGCCTGTTTGATCTCGGTCTTGCTGGCCTTGACGGCGACTTCGAAGACCAGAGTTCCTTCGGTTTCCTTTACGCCCAGTCCCTTTTCGGTGATGACCGGGCGGCGAATGATCTGATATGCCGATTTCATTAGGCCACCTCCGCGCGCTTCCGCCTGGGCGCCGTGGCCTTCAGCGAGTCCTGCAATTTTTCCAGGGCGGGACGCGAGAAGATCGCGCTCTCGTACCGCAGCAGGTGATAAGGATGAACCTGATTTCCCGCCACCAGTTCCACGCCCTCAAGATTGCGTGAACTCAGATGAAGGTTGCGGTTCTCGTTTGTTGAACTCTCGACCAAAAGCGTCGTCCCCTTCGCATTCAGCTTGTGGAGCGTCTCGCGGAAGCCCTTGGTTTTGACCTCTTTCAGCTCGAAGCTCTCCACCACCACCAGCTTGCCGTCGGTCAGCTTGGCAGCCAGCGCCGAACGCAGCGCGCCCAGCAGCTTCCTGCGGGGAAAGGCGTAGTCGTAGGAGCGAGGCTGCGGCCCGTGCACCGTGCCGCCATGCCGCCACAGGGGAGAGCGAATGGATCCCACGCGCGCGCGTCCCGTACCCTTCTGCTTCCAGAGCTTTTTGCCTGCGCCACTCACCAGCTTGCGGTTCTTCGTAGCATGAGTACCAGCGCGTTGCCCGGCGCGGTAGTGCTTCACCGCTTCCCAAAGCAGGTCTTCGTTGACTGCGCCGAAAACCTCGTCGGCCAGTTCGAGGGAGCCCACTTTCTCGCCGCCCAGGTTCACTACATCAATGTTCGCCATAGTTTCTTCCGTGATTCTGGTACTAGCCACTGACCGCTAGTATCCAGTTACTATTTCTTCTTCGCTGCCTGGCGCTTCGAAGCCTTCAGAGGATCGATGGTGCCCGCGCCACTAAATCCACGACGCTCTCTGGGCGGCTTCTTCGCCTTACTGATCAAGACATAACCGTCTTTCGGCCCGGCCACGGCCCCTTCGACGACCAACAGGTTCTCGTCCTTATCGACACCCAGGACCCGAAGGTTGCGGGTGGTAACACGATCCACGCCCATGTGTCCTGACATGCGCATGCCTTTGAATACGCGGGAAGGGAAGGCCGACGAGCCGATCGATCCCGTAATCTGAAACATGGAGCCGTGAGACGCAGCGCCGCCGCCAAACTTGTGGCGCTTCACAACACCCGCGAAACCGCGGCCTTTGCTGGTCGCCACCACATCGACAAACCGTTCGCCCTCGAACATGTCCACCAGGACCTTGTCGCCGGTCTTGGTTCCGTCCTGTTCTGCCCCATCGATAACGATCGCCACCTCTCGTAGAAAGCGCATCGGCGGCAGGCTGTTCTTGGCGAAATGTCCCTTCATCGCCTTGGTCAGCCGGGATTCCTTGATGAACTCGACCAGCCCGATCTGGGCGGCGTCGTAGCCGTCCTTGGTGACCGTTTTACGCTGCGTTACCACGCAAGGGCCAGCCTGCAGCACCGTGACCGGGTGAACATCACCCTTGTCATCGAAAAGCTGCGTCATGCCAACCTTCTTGCCGAGTATTCCATTGACTCCCATATCTGTTGTCCTCAACTCCGCTTCCTAAATCCGGAGATTCCGGCACCGGGGGCTCGCGCCACGGAAGCTTTGTTTTGTAACTGCGTTTACCTGTGTTCCTTGCCGAACGCCTTGATCTCCACGTCGACGCCCGCCGGGAGCTCAAGCTTCATCAGCGCATCCACTGTCTGCTGCGTGGGCTCCAGAATGTCAAGCAGGCGTTTATGGGTTCGAATTTCAAACTGCTCGCGCGACTTCTTGTCCACGTGGGGCGAACGCAGCACGCAGTATTTGTTCTTCACCGTGGGCAGTGGAATCGGCCCCGCGATTTGTGCCCCCGTGCGCTTTGCAGTATCGACGATTTCGCCCGTCGACTGGTCCAGAACGCGATAGTCGTATGCTTTCAGCCGGATGCGGATTCGTTCTTTGCCAATCACTTTGGTTATCTCTCAAAGATCTCTTTGCTGTGGCTCATCGCCCTGCGGTCTCTGCCGCGGTTTAAGAACAGGTGCGGCGACCAGCGCCGCACCCACGAAACCTACGCAATAATTTCTGTGATGGTGCCGGCGCCCACGGTGCGTCCGCCTTCACGGATGGCAAAGCGCAGGCCCTTCTCCATCGCCACCGGCGTGATCAGCTCGATCTCCAGGCTCACGTTGTCGCCCGGCATCACCATCTCCGTGCCTTCCGGCAAGGTCGCCACTCCCGTCACGTCCGTCGTGCGGAAGTAAAACTGCGGCCGGTAGCCCTTGAAGAACGGCGTGTGCCGCCCGCCTTCGTCCTTCGACAGCACGTACACCTCGCCCTTGAACTTGGTGTGCGGCGTGATCGATCCCGGCTTGGCCAGCACCATGCCGCGTTCCACGTCTTCCTTCGCCGTGCCCCGCAGCAGCAGGCCGGCGTTGTCTCCCGCCATGCCTTCGTCCAACTGCTTCTTGAACATCTCCACGCCGGTGACCACCGTCTTGCGGGTCTCGCGGAAGCCCACGATCTCCACGTCCTCGCCCACCTTCACCTTGCCGCGCTCAATGCGCCCGGTCACCACCGTGCCCCGGCCCTGAATCGAGAAGATATCTTCGATCGGCATCAGGAACGGCTTGTCGATATCGCGTGCCGGCAGCGGAACATTCTTGTCCACCGCCTCCATCAGCTCTTCCACCTTGGCTTCCCACTGCGCTTCGCCGTTCAGCGCTCCCAGCGCCGAGCCCCGCACCACCGGCAGATCGTCGCCCGGGAACCCGTACTTGTTCAGCAGCTCGCGCACTTCCATCTCCACCAGGTCAATCAGCTCGGGATCTTCCACCGCATCGCACTTGTTCAGAAACACCACGATGTAGGGCACCCCGACCTGGCGCGCCAGCAGCACGTGCTCCTTGGTCTGCGGCATCGGCCCGTCGGTGGCCGCCACCACCAGGATGGCGCCGTCCATCTGCGCCGCGCCGGTGATCATGTTCTTGATGTAGTCGGCGTGCCCGGGACAGTCCACGTGGGCGTAGTGCCGGTTGGCCGTCTCGTACTCCACGTGCGCGGTGGCAATGGTGATGCCGCGCTCGCGCTCTTCCGGCGCGTTATCGATCGAGTCGAACGAGCGAAACACGATCTTGGGATTGTGCTTCTGCAATACCTTGGTGATGGCCGCCGTCAACGTGGTCTTGCCATGATCGATGTGCCCGATCGTGCCTACGTTTACGTGCGGCTTGCTGCGGTCAAATTTCTCTTTCGCCATTGGAGCTCCGTATCTCGGTTAAAACTGCTGCCCATTACTCTTGCGACGATTTCGCGCCGCTAACCTATTTCGTTCCTGCCGGACTTCTGCCCTGCACCTTGGCCACGATCTCTTCCGCCACTGCGCGCGGCGCCTCTTCGTAACGCGAGAAGTGCATGGAAAACGTTGCGCGCCCCTGGGTGTTCGAGCGCATGTTGGTGGCATAGCCGAACATCTCGGCCAGCGGAACCATCGCCTTGATCACCTGCGATCCAGCGCGGTGTTCGAGGCCTTCGATGCGGCCGCGGCGGCTGCTGAGGTCGCCGATGATGGTACCCATGTATTCCTCAGGCACAACCACTTCCACCGACATCACCGGTTCCAGCAGGACCGGGCTCGCCTTGCGTGCGGCTTCCTTGAACGCCATCGAACCGGCAATCTTGAAAGCCATTTCGTTCGAATCGACGTCGTGATAGCTGCCGTCGTACAGCGTGGCCTTCACATCCACCATTTCATAACCGGCAAGAACGCCGCCTTCCATGGCTTCCTTGATGCCCTGATCGACCGGCTTAATGAATTCCTTAGGAATCACGCCACCCACGACCTCGTTCACGAACTCATAGCCCTTGCCCGGCTCATTCGGCTCGAGGCGGATCTTGACGTGGCCATACTGGCCGCTGCCGCCGGTCTGGCGAATGTACTTGCCCTCGGCCTGCGATTGCTTGCGAATGGTCTCGCGATATGCCACCTGCGGCTTGCCAACGTTCGCCTGAACATTGAACTCGCGCATCATGCGGTCGACCAGGATCTCCAGGTGCAGTTCGCCCATGCCCGCGATGATGGTTTGACCGCTGTCCGGATCGGTGGAGACCTTGAAGGTCGGATCTTCCTGGGCCAGCTTGCCGAGCGCGACGCCCATCTTTTCCTGGTCGCCCTTGGTCTTGGGCTCAACCGCAACCGCGATCACGGGAGCGGGGAACTCGATCGACTCGAGGATGATGGGGTGGTTCTCGTCGCAAATGGTGTCGCCGGTAGTAATGTTTTTCAGGCCGACGCAAGCGCAGATGTCGCCGGCATAAATCTCGTTGATGTCTTCCCGTTTGTTGGCATGCATCTTCAGCAGGCGGCCGATGCGCTCGGTCCGCGAGCGTCCGCTGATATACACGCTGTCGCCTTGCTTCAGATGGCCTGAATACACGCGGATGAAAGTCAGCTGACCGACAAACGGGTCGGTCATAATCTTGAAAGCCAGCGCCGAAAACGGGGCCTTATCGTTGGCGGGGCGCTCAATCTCCAGTCCGGTTTCAGGATCTTTGCCCTTCACCGGAGGAACATCGTCGGGCGAAGGCAAATAGTCGATCACGGCATCGAGCAGAGGCTGAACACCCTTATTCTTGAACGCTGTTCCGCAGATCACCGGGAAGAGCTTCATCTTCAACGTGGCGCGGCGTAACGCTGCCTTCAACTCGGCTTCGCCGATCGGCTCGCCCTCAATGTATTTGTGCATCAACTCGTCCTGATCGTCGTTTTCCACGACGGTTTCGACGAGGATCTGATGGTAGGCCTGAGCCTTCTTCTTCAGCTCTTCCGGAATCTCCTGAATCTCGTACTCCGCGCCCATGGTCTCGTCGTTCCAGACGATGGCCTTCATGGCCATCAGATCGACGACGCCCTTGAACTTGTCTTCCTGGCCGATGGGCAACTGGATGGCTACAGGGCGGGCACTCAGGCGCTTGCGGATGGTATCGACGGCGTGCTCGAAATCCGCGCCCATTTTGTCGATCTTGTTGATAAAACAAATGCGCGGGACGCCGTATTTATCGGCCTGACGCCACACGGTTTCCGACTGCGGTTCGACGCCGTGTACGGCATCGAATACGGCGCAAGCGCCGTCTAGCACGCGCAGCGAGCGCTCCACTTCGGCGGTAAAGTCGACGTGGCCAGGCGTGTCGATGATATTGATCCGCACATCTTTCCAGAAGCAGGTGGTGGCCGCCGACGTGATGGTGATGCCGCGCTCCTGCTCTTGCGCCATCCAATCCATCGTCGCGGTGCCTTCATGGACCTCCCCAATACGGTGCGTGCGTCCTGTGTAGAACAGGATGCGCTCCGTGGTGGTGGTCTTACCGGCATCGATGTGGGCCATGATGCCGATGTTCCTGCAACGCTCTAATGGAACCTGTCGTGCCACAATCTTTTCCGTTTCTCGCAGCCCCGGAGCTTCCGCCGGAGCGATTTACTCAAACCTTAATGATTTGCCGTCACGGGACGGCAGAGCCCGCGCGCTTACCAGCGGTAATGGGCAAAGGCCTTGTTGGCCTCGGCCATGCGGTGCACGTCTTCTTTCTTCTTGATGGCTGCTCCCTTGCCGTTCGCGGCGTCGAGCAGTTCGTTGGCCAGCTTGTCCACCATGCCCTTTTCACCGCGTCCGCGGCTGTAGGTCAAAATCCAGCGAATGGCCAGCGAGGTCCGGCGGTCGGCGTTGACCTCCACCGGAACCTGGTAGTTGGCGCCGCCCACACGGCGGGTTTTTACTTCCAGCACCGGCTTGGCGTTCTCCACCGCTTTCTTGAAGAGCTTGATCGCCTCGTCGCCACCCTTGTCTTCGAGCTTCTTCATGGCGCTGTAGAAGATGGACTGGGCGGTGCTCTTCTTGCCATCCCACATCATCGAGTTAACGAATTTGTTGACCAGCGTGGACTGGTAGACCGGATCGGCTAGCGGTTCACGCTTCGCGATATGTCCTTTTCTCGGCATAGATCCTCTAGGCCTTCGGCCTCTTGGCCCCGTACTTGGAACGGCTCTGCTTGCGATTGGCGACACCGACGGAGTCCAAGGTGCCGCGCACCACGTGATAACGAACTCCCGGCAGGTCTTTTACGCGGCCGCCGCGAATCAGCACAATCGAGTGCTCCTGCAGGTTGTGGCCGACACCTGGAATGTAGGTCGTGACCTCAATACCATTGGTGAGCCGCACGCGTGCAACCTTGCGCAATGCGGAATTCGGCTTTTTCGGCGTCTGGGTGTACACCCGGGTGCAGACCCCGCGCTTTTGCGGGCAGGACTGCAACGCCGGACTTGCCGTCTTGTAATTCGGCGCCGTGCGGCCTTTACGCACCAGCTGATTAAATGTAGGCACTCTTCGCAGCTCCTTCGTTCATCGCCAGCTTCCGGCCGGGCGCCGCGCAGCAAAACTTTGGCGCACACTCGGCCACAATCTGCGCGGCCAGCCATATCCAGCGCCACGCAAAGTTCAACCCACCCTGGGGCTGGGCAAAAATTGGTCTTGCCCATACTTCCCCGCACGCCGTGGGCAGGGGAATATCGGTTTCCGATCAGGTTAGGCGTACGACGGTGGCGCCGTGATCGTTCCGCAGGCTGGCACGACACCAGTTGCGGAGTTTCAGAACGAGGGCACTCCGTTTCGTTGCCTCGGCCTGCATACCCACCGGAAAGATCCAGCGGAAGCGCAAGCACGTTTCAGCGAGGACATCCTTTTAACACAGGATGCTTTAGATTATCGCAGCACAGCCACACATTACAGGCATGCCAAATACAACTCGCAGAACTCAACAACTATAGCAACTCCGGCCGCACACGTCAATTACTCCAGCCCGCTTTGCTGCAGCGCGCTTCATTTCAACAACAACTCCCCGGTCTGACACGGGGTTTCTGCGTTGATCCGGGAGCATCCCGGGAGAAGCTAACAATTCTTCATCGCCCGGGCGCTTGCCGAAAGCGTTGACAGCCTCTACACTGAGGGCTTTCCGTAAGGAATTATTTTCTGCGTTCACATATTCCGCCGGTTTCTGTCCGGCGGGGAGGGTACATGCGGCGGTTCCCCGTAGTCTCTGTCCTGGCTGCGCTTCTAACGGCTATCCTTCTTGTCCTTCTGAGCGGTTGTGGAGGAGGCAGTAACGCATCCTCCAGTCTGGCGGCTACCATCACCCTCACACCGACGACTATCTCACTGAACGAAGGCGGAGTGGCAACGCTTTCTGCTGTGGCCCTGAACTCGAATGGAACCATCGTGGCGGCCGACATTTCCTTTACCAGCAGCAATCCCAACATCGCAACCATCTCGAGTGGCGGCCTGATCTGCGGCGGCGTGTGGGACGCCAACATCATCAACTGCCAGCCCACGATCGGACAGGGCGGCGTTGGACAAGCGACGATTACGGCGACCTCCGGCACGGCAAAGGCCACGGCGACGGTATACGTTCATCTTCAGGTGGACCGGGTCATAGTCAACCCGTTGTCTAGCTGCGTGAGCATGGGTCAGGCAATCCCGGCAACGGCCTCCGTCTACAGCACTTCCGCGCCGGGCTGCTCACCGAGTGCTCCCTGCGATATCACCAACACCGTGGGGCCGATCACCATCAACTCCAACGATTTGTCGATTGCAGCCATCTCGTCCGGGATCGATCCGACCTATTCCTCGACTACCGATAGTCCCACGTACTCTTCGGGTGGCACCATTACCGGATCAGCGGGCCAAACCTGCAATCTATCTAACTTCGGCGTTGGTGGCTCATCCGGCGTCGATCCGAATTACTCTCCGGCTACGAATAGCCCAACGTACACCTCGGGAGGAACGATTACGGGTTCTGCGGGGCAGACCTGCAGTCTATCTAACTTCAACGGTGTTAATGGCGCCCAGGCAACCGTAATATTGACAGGTATAGACACGATTGCCAGCGGAACACACCTGATCGTTACGGCCGAGGGGTCAGGCGCAACTGTAGCGCCAACCACAGCCACGCTGGGCAACGGCACCGCAACTTGCAGCGGCACCGCCAATGTCATCACTGCGCTCGTTAGCGTGGCAGGTAACGGTTTTGGCGTCATTGGCGCTACCGCGAGCGTAGCCTTGACCAGCAAGAATACGATTGCCTCCGGAACACATCTGACGGTCATGTCGTCGGGATATGGCGCCGTCACACCACCGACCACAGCCGTGTTGAGCAACGGCAGTGCGACTGTGTAGCGGCACCGCAAATGTGATCACGTCGCTCATCGGCAGTGGTGTTTTCACCGCGCAAAGTCCGGGTGCCACCAGCATCTTCGCCAGCGTCTCCGGCGTGAACGGCGTCAGTACTCCTTATGTGACCTGCCCAGTGGTCAGTATTGCTGTGCACGACGCCAGTTCCTCCAATACCTACTTTCCACTCGGCGTCAGCGGAACTCAGCCCGTGACCGCCGACGTCTACGACAGCATGGGGCAATACGTGAGGCCCACGCTCACATGGAGTTCGTCGTCCTCGGCAACCGCTACCGTCGCCACCGGAACCACCGGGAACAATCCTGCGACCATCACAGCCGTGGCGCCGGGAACGGCCTCGGTTACGGCTTCTTGCAGCTCCCCCGATTGCAATCGGAACCTTCCGGCGCAATACAGTAATAACGTCGTTACGGCGGCGGTCACCGGCAGCACCTCAACCACAGTCTATGCGGCCAGCACGAATTCCACGACGCTTGTGCCGATCAGTACTTCGAGCAACGCGGCGGGCACTGCGCTCACATTGCCCAACGTACCGAACTCGATGCTGTTTGATCCTGCCGGTAACAACCTCTATCTCGGCTCGAGTTCCGGCTTCATGAGTATAAATCTCACCACGAACGTAATTACGACTTCTACCCTGCCAGGGAGCGTGGTCGCGATTTCCCCGGATGGCAATTACCTTCTGCTTTCCAATTCTGCCGGAAATGCCATCTATTACGTGACACCCGCCAGCCAGCTCGTAAGCTACACCGCGGGAGGATTTACAACCAGTTCCAGCGCTTATACACCCGACAGCAAGTACAACGAGTGGGTGAGCGGAATGGATTTGGCCTTCGGTATTCAAACCAACGTGGTTGGCATGACGAGCCTTAATTACACTGCCAAGGCCATGGCCATCAGCGCGCAGGGGGGATTGACGTACGTGACCGGGAGCAATCCCAGCGAGATTGACGTCCGCTCCACCTGCAACCAGAGTGAAGTACCGCCTACGCTTTCGGCCAATAATCCCACTCTGATTCAGCCGATTCCGAATGGCACCGGCGCTGTAGCAGCCGATTCTCCCTCGGTTGATGTAGTATCCACGGCCGAGCCGGTCACCACGGTCCCGAGTGGTTGCCCGATAACGACCCAAAGCAGCGTCAGCTCTTTTGACATGGGAGCCGGAAGCTTCAATGCCGCACAACTATTCATGAGCCCCGACAGTTCACGTGCGTGGATCATCAGCGATCTTCCGGAACTGCTGGAGTTCAACTTGCAGTCTTCCACGCCGACAGTGATCCCTTATGCTTCCGGAGCCGTGGCTTACAGCGGTGGCATCACGCTTGATGGAGCTCAGGTCTATGTGGGCACCAGCGACGGTACGGTGCACCGCATCGATGTTGCCTCCGGCAGCGACGCGCAGCAGATCAGCGTCGGCTTGTTGGATGCCAACGGAAACCTTACCGCGCCAAACCTGGTTGGAGTGCGACCTTAGACTTCCGGTCGCGCTGTTGCCATTCCGTCGCGCATCTAATGTCGTTCGTGGTTCGCCTTGCGGAATCGCGATTTGTCTCGCCAACACGCGCAAAACTTCTGCGATATACTGCGCACACCACAACAAATTCGTGTGAGGTCGTTCCTAATCATGCCGGCAAATGCAGTTGAAACCGTTGTTCCCTCCAACGCCGATTTCAAGTCCCTGGAAGAAAAAGTTCTGCGCACGATCGAGCTGCTGAAATCGGCGCGCGACGCCAAATCTGCGGCGGAACGCGATGCCGCTCGCCTGCGCGAACAGCTCGATGAGCGCGAAGAAGAGATCGATGGCCTGCGCCAGGAGATGGTGCGGTTGCGCCGTGAGCGCGAAGAGGTACGTACCAGAGTAGAAAAGATGCTCGACCAAATTGAGACTTTGACGGCGGAAGAATCGGCGTCATAATCGCAAGACGCGGGTCCCAACCCTGAATTGCGGCGCCCAAGGGAGACGCGAGGAGGCTAGCTTGAATCAGTCCAACGGCAGCGGCAGCGTCCGTGTCGAGATTTACGATCAAACCTATCATCTGCGGGGCTCCGACCCGGAATACATTGCCGACCTGGCAGCCTACGTGGATGCCAAGATGCGATTGATCGCGCAGCAGGCGTCCACTGTCGATTCCTTGCGGGTGGCAGTGCTGGCGGCGCTCAACATCGCCGATGAATTCCACACCCTCAAGCGCAAGCACGAGGGCATCGCCAGCGACTACAACGCGCGCGCCGAGCAGTTGGCCGGTGCGTTGGATGAGGTGCTCTCCGAAACGCGCCGCGCGGGATAGGCAGGAGACCGAGGGTTGCGAACCTGGTCCCTTGGCCCACGTTTGTGCTACCGGCGGAGCCGCTCAAGAGCTGCGTCTCCAAGTCGTAATTTCTTCTGCCGTTCCGCACGTGAATTTCCATCTATTTGCGTCCTTCCTCTTGCGTTCCACGTGGGTTTTCCATAGCATCTGCCCAATAGCCGACCTGCAAAGTTGGTGTTGGTGGTAACCGTTTTTTGAACCAATGCTCAATGAACAGGGAGCCTGACTCGCATTCGGTTCGGTGTGCGATGCTCCGTCATGCGGAGATGCCTAAAGAGCCGCGGCAGGTTCCCACCGTATAGGACGGGTTCATTGACGGCCCACTGTTCACGGCCCCGCGGGTCGGCTTTCTTCTGATTTCGATCTCGTCCCCGGTTCCCCGCGATAGCCCTAAATCAACACCACTTTGATGTTGGCCTTGAAATGCTTGGGCAGCCAATCTGTTAAACAGTTGATTACTCCCCCTCCCCCCTCCCTTCTGTTTAGAATCATGCGATTACGAGCTTTTTCCCGGCAAACGATTGATTGCCAATGGTTTACAAGTAACTGCTTTATTTGCAATACTTACGACGTGACGTTCCTCGCGCTCCGCCGAGACTTCTAAGCAGCTACGGTCCTATCCACTAGCTACTGCCCACTATCCACTGACCTGTCAAAGAGCTTCCAGGCCAACGCGCTGGGCGTAGCCTCCGAGGACACAACCACCCTCGCCTCGCAATGATTGATACCGGGCTCAGCCGCGTGCGCACAAGTGCACAGGTCACGCTGGCATGTGATGGCTCCGGACTCGTGTTTTCCGGGGGACGCTCCGGCGTCGGTATGGCAAGATAGAGCGCACATGTCTCGCCGATTCCCGGGAAAAGTTTTTGGCTGCGCAGCAATCCTGCTCGTCCTAGCTCCGCTCTACCTGTGGAGCGCTCCGCCGCAGGACATCCGGGGAACGGTGAAAGATCGTACCGGGGCCGTTGTGGCGCGGGCCCAGGTTGTACTGAGTGCCGACGGACAGCAATTCAACCGCGTCACGCAATCGGATGGTACGTTCGTCTTTACCGGGATAACGGCTGAGAGTGGTAGCTTGACGGTCAGCGCATCCGGCTTTGCTGCCAGCACCGGCGATTGGCATGCCGGACAAAACGAGCTGGCGATCACGCTCACTCTAGCGGCGGTGCAGCAGAGCCTGGATGTGACCTCGACCCGAACCTCCATCCTGCCGACCGGGGTTGACGACGTTGAGGCGCAGCCCGATGCCGTGGCGGTGAGTTCTGCGCGTTTGCAGCAGTGGGGCGCGCTGGCCACCGATGACAAGCTACGTCAGGTGCCGGGGTTCTCGCTGCTACGCAGGTCGGGGAGCCAGACGGCGAATCCTACATCGCAAGGTGTCTCGTTGCGTGGGCTGGGGGCCAGCGGCGCGAGCCGTGCCCTTGTCCTGGCCGACGGCGTTCCGCTCAACGATCCCTTCGGCGGCTGGATCTATTGGGCGCGGGTGCCGCAGGCTTCGCTGGACGAAGTGCAGATCGTACCGGGAGGCGTTTCAGCGCTCTATGGCAATGACGCGCTGGGCGGTGTGGTCAACCTGGAGACGCGCCCTTCGGTGCAGACGGACGCTTTCGTCCAGGGATCCTATGGGAACGAGAACGCGCCTTGGGGATCCGGCTGGGGCGCACTGCGCGTGGGCGAATGGGCGGTCGCTGCAAGTGGAGAGGGATTTCGCACCGACGGTTACATCGCGGTGCCAAGCGCAATCCGCGGTTCCGTAGATACGCCAGTCGCTTCCCAGTACGGCAGCGGGACTTTGAAGGTAGAGCGTCTGTTCTCGGACCGTGGCCGCATCTTCCTGGAGGGCTCCATCTACGGCGAGAACCGGCAGAATGGGACGCCGCTCCAGGTCAACAACACAACGATCCGCCAACTCGCACTGGGCACGGACTATGACAGCAAGGCTGCTGGTTTGTTTACCCTGCGTCTGTACGGCGGGACGCAGAACTATTACCAGACTTTTTCGTCGATTGCGGCAAACCGCAATAGCGAGTTCTTGACGAATGTGCAACGGGTGCCGGTCCAGCAAATGGGCCTGATTGCGCAATGGTCGAAGCAGGTTGCGAGCCGTCTGACCTTGCTGGCTGGTCTGGATGGCATGGACGTCACCGGCTTCAGCGACGAGATCAGTTACTCGGCTGGCAAGCCGACGGCATATCTGTCGAACGGCGGGACGCAGCAATCGCTGGGCGCATTCGCAGAGGGCATGGTGCAGATCACACCCAGGTGGTCGGTGACATTTTCCGGCCGCGAAGATCTGTGGAGCAACTTCGATGCCAGCTCGCAGCGAATTCCCGTTACCGGCAAGCCGACCTACATCGCCTATCCCGATCGCGGGCAGAATGCTTTCAGTCCGCGGCTGACAACGTCGTATCGCGCCGGGGAACACACCGTGCTCTACGCGTCGGCGTATCGTTCCTTCCGGGCTCCGACGCTGAACGAACTCTACCGGAGCTTCCGGGTGGGCAACGTGCAGACGCTGGCCAATCCCTACCTGCGCGCGGAACACTTTACCGGTGGTGAGGGAGGAGTGCGCACCACTTTGCTGCACGACCGCTTGACGCTTTACGGCGTCGGATTCTGGGGCTTCGTGACCGATCCGATCGCCAACGTGACCATCAGTTCGACTCCGCAGCTCATCGTGCGGGTGAGGGAAAACCTGGGCCGCATTCAAGCTCCCGGACTGCAGGCCGGCATGAACTTCAGCGTTACGAACCGCATCTGGTTAAGCTGCGCTTATCAGTTCATTAACTCCACGGTTTCCTCGTTTCCTGCCAACCCGGCGCTGGTGGGGAACCAGGTTCCTCTGGTGCCGAAGAACGAATTCGTCTTTCAGGGTACCTGGGCGGCTCCGCAGAGGATCTTTGTCGCAATCCAGGGACGCACTGCCAGCAACGAATTCGATGACGACCAGAACCTGCTGCCGCTGGGGGCTTACTTCGTACTCAGTGCGACCGTCTCGCGGCCGCTGCCGAAGGGCTTTGACGTGTTCTTCCAGGGCGAAAATCTTACCAACAGTCAGTACAACATAGGACGCACGCCCGTGGCCACTCTGGGCCAGCCTATCCTGGCGCGTTTCGGCGTGCGCTGGCACAGTCGAAAATGAATGGAACTGCATCTTATGAGAAGTGGGAAACTCATAAAATGACATGCGTGCCTGTTCGCTGCCGGTTCCTCGCTATTCTCCTCCTCTCACTTACAATTTCGCCACTTCCTGGCGCGGCGCAAACGGAACAGCCAACCCGCTCGGCGGATGCGGCAGCTCTGCTGAAGAGCGACCCGCTGCATGTATTCAGCCAGTCGGTGCAGGCCCTGGCGGCGAGCGTCGGCGAGTCTGTGGTGCAAGTACTGACCAGCGGTTATGCGCTCAGCAATCAAGACCAGAAGACAGACACCGCGTATCTGGCGCCGGAGCATGGCATCGGCGCGGGAGCCATCTTGTCGTCGGACGGCTACATCGTAACCAATGCTCACGTGGTGCAAGGTGCGAGGAAGATCCGCGTCCGCTTGCCCGGCCTGGACAAGCAATCTGCGCTGGCCTCGTCCGCGCCACTGGGCCCGATCGATGCCAAACTTGTTGGTCTGGACCGCTTGACCGACATCGCGGTGCTGAAGATTGACATGACCGGCCTGCCGGCGCTGCAGCTCGCCGATTCCGGCAAGTTGAAGCAGGGGCAGATAGTTTTTGCCTTCGGCAGCCCGCTGGGACTGGAGAACTCGGTCACTATGGGCGTGGTGAGTGCAACTGCACGCCAGATCGACCCTGATAATCCGGCTATTTACATTCAGACCGACGCTCCTATCAACCCGGGCAACAGCGGTGGGCCGCTGGTGGATGTCGATGGGCAGATGGTCGGCATGAACACCTTCATCCTGACGCAATCGGGTGGCAACGAAGGTCTTGGCTTCGCCATTCCCAGCGACGTAGTGCGCAACATCTATGAACAGATTCGGACTGAAGGGCATGTGCACCGCGGACAGGTTGGCGTTTATCTGCGCACGATCACTCCAGAGCTGGCCGAGGGACTGCATTTAGCGGTGCGGCAAGGTGTCCTGCTGGAAGATGTCAGTCCGGGTTCGCCCGCGGACAAGGCGGGCCTGAAGGTCGGGGAGGTTGTCACCACCGTAGGGGGAAAGCCCGTCTACGACGTTCGTCAGTTCGCGCTCGACCTCTATGACTACAAGATTGGTCAGAAGGCAGAGATCGGAGTGTTGCGCAACGGCAAGGATACGATCGTACCGGTAACGGTGATAGAGAGGCCCGACGATCCCATGCGCTTTGCCGACCTAGTCAGCGGCCCGGACAATGTGGTGAACCGCATCGGAGTGGTGGCTGTCAATATCACCGGACAGCTCAAGGACATGCTGGGTGGCGACTTACGCATCCCAGGCGGGGTGCTGGTCGCGGCGAGGACCCCCACCGGGTCTCTGCTGGGAGAAGGTCCGCAACCCGGGGACGTGATCCACGCGGTAAACGGCACACCCATTCAAAATCTGACGGAATTGAAGCAGCAACTGCGGCAGATCAAGCGGGGCCAGCCGATAGTACTGCAGATCGAGCGCTCCGGCTCCTTGAACTATCTGGTTCTGGAGTCGGAGTGAGTTCGGAGATTCGGTTGGCGACGCTTACGAACCATATTGCGAACGCACTTCGCGCCAGGCGGTGACGCTGCGCCGCTCCGCTTCCTCGGCGAAGCCCTCACCCAGCTTTTGTAGCGTGGCGAAAATCTGCATGCCCTTTTGCAGATATTCCGGTGCGCTCTCCCACACCGCTTCGAACTTCTCGGGATATTCGGAGGCCAGCATCGCTAATCCGGCGGCGGTGAACGCCATTCCCGCAGGACGGCGGCCGATAACGATAAGCATGGCTCCGGCGCCAATCGATCCGAATATGACTGCTCTTTTCCAGCCTTGCATGTTGCACCTCATCAGGTTGATCGCCGATTCAAAGTATATTCGAGCTCGAATCGCGCTATATCCGATGCCTGTCGAGCTTGCGGCGCCATACCGATTTTATGCCTGGTCGATGAGCGCACGGCAAAGGAGGTTGGCTCTTCCGCCGCATCTTGCAAAACTGCAACTGGCTAGACCGTGGGAAGGCGCGTTTTCAGTGGCCCGTTTGGTGCTCCTTGTTCCAGTCTTTCTGCGCCTTTTTCTGTTCCTTCACAGCCTTCTTCTGCGCTTTCTTCTGTTGCTTTGTATATTGCTTCGAGTTCTTCTGCGCGGCTTTCTGTGCAGATGACGTATCGGTCTGGGCAATAGTTTGGAGGGAAAGCGTCAGACCAAGAAGGACAGGCAAGATCAAGGTTATAAATTTCTTCACAAGCTCTCCAGGAAACCAGCTCGCTTTGACGGGGAAGAGAATTTCTGGCGCGCCCGGAGAGATTCGAACTCCCGGCCTATTGCTCCGGAGGCAATCGCTCTATCCAGCTGAGCTACGGGCGCGCTGTAAAAAATTATACACGCGCGGTCACGTGCTCCGGACGGCCGGGGCATGGTTGCGGCCGCGTTTGCGCGGGTCGATCGCATCCAGCGCCAGCCGTTCATCGGGTTCCCGAACGTCGGCGAAAGGAATGCGACGCACTTCAAGAGCATTCTTTTAATAACATGTCAAATTGCGAGCGGCCGCCCGGCCTGGCCTGTTTTCCCAGGACGAGACGAAAGAACGTCCACATGGATCTAACCAGGTTCTTATCTCGCAGATCGGCGGAGCAAACGGCCACAACCCCCGGGGGCTTGATCATGTCGCTCCCGTGTCGATCCGAACGCAGCAACATCACCGGAGTGCGGGGAGCCGCGCTTTTCAGCCGCGCAATTACGCTGCAGCCAAGCTGGAGGTGGTCCTGATGGAGAATGATGGCGTCGATGGGCACAGCCGGCAAAAGCAATCCCCCATCTTCACCGCAATGCTTTACCAGAAGGCGATCGTTCGCGGACGGCACTGGCGTGAGCAAGTGAGAAGAGTCTTCACCGTCATGGCAGAGAAACAAAAGCGTCAACATGGCACTCATGCACGAACCTTCCGAGGCCAGAACTATCGTTAGGATGTTGGTACGCTACTGCGAAGACACATGAACGATCGCGGCGCAAATTCGAAAAGTCTAGGACACAAGAGAAGAGGCTTGTTAGTACCTTCGACAATCTGGAGGCATTAGTCAAGAAAGAAACGGACAGATGAGCCATACTCGTTAAGATTTTACTTTGTCAAGAAACCTGTTCTCCGCTTGTCGTCAATCTCCAATCAGTTACATGCCTTACGAAATGGCGCAACCGCGCCGTCGATATTTCTAGTTGCCACTGGTCATTGGCCCGCCTGGGGAAGTACGGTACAGTAAGAATGATGGAACTGCGCAAAGATCCCATCACGCGCTCCTGGGTCATCTGCGGGGACGAGCCGGAGAGCAGCTCGTCGCATGACTACTTCTGTCCTTTCTGTCCGGAATCGAGTCAGCCCTTGCAGGTGGTGGCCACGTCGCCAACGGTCAACGGCAGTCCGTGGGCGGCGCGGGCCGTTGTCCATCCCCATCCCTTGTACGGGATCGATGGTGAGCCGGGCCGTTCGGGCAATGGGCTCTATGACACGATGCAACCAGTGGGCGCGCACGAAGTCATCGTGGAGAATGCCCGCCACGACCGTCATCTGTGGAACGCCGACGATCGCGAGATCGAGGAGTATCTTGCCCTTTGCGGCCGGCGCATTCAGGACCTGAAGGGCGATGTTCGCTTCAAGTACATCAGCGTCTTCAAGAATTTCGGCAGCATGTCAGGGCAGGAGTTCGACCATCCGACGTCGGAGATTGTGGCCACGACGTTTGTTCCGCGTCGCGTGTTGTACGAGCTGCGGGCGGCGCGGCAACATTACCAGGTAAAGGAGCGCTGCGTCTTTTGTGACATCCTAAAGCAGGAGCAGGACCAGAAGGTGCGCGTGGTGGAGGTACGCGGCGACTACATTGCCTGTTGTCCTTATGCACCCAGGGTGCCGTATGAGATCTGGATCGCACCCCGCACGCACGAAGCCTACTTCGAGCGTACGGCCCTGAAGTCGGGAGCAATGCGCGACCTGGCGGCACTTCTGCGCCGGACCCTATATCGCATCCGCACCATCGCCGACGGTTTTCACATGGTGCTGCATACCTCGCCTAACACCATGCATCGCTCCGAGACATTGGGGTTCTGGAAGACAATCGAGGACGACTACCACTGGCACATTGAGATTCTCCCGCTGGTGGGAACCAAGGCGAAATCCTACACCTTCAAAGAGGTGTACTATTCGCCGGTCAGCTCGGAGACATCGGCTGCCATCCTGCGCGAGCGGCCGACTGAGCCGTAAACATGCCGGTTCGCCGCATTAAGACCTATACCGGCCAGACTGGTTACGTTTACCAGTACTACTTCGTCGGTAAGCGCCCGGCACTGGAAAGCGATCCGGAAGCGCCTTCCACGGAATTCATCTTCGACGTGACCTCGGATCGGAAGACCACCTATGCGGTCAGCGTCTTTCTGGGACCGGAGGCGCTTGACGCATGGGCCGCCGTCCGCGGGCGTTCGCTGAGCGACTCCGAGCAATATGCCGGAGTAAAGTTGCGTCTGATGCAGGCGTTCGACGAGATTGCCGACATGCGGAACCATGGCCGCCGTTTGCGATTAGAGTCGGAGGCCCTGACGGCCCTCTTAGGTTCGATTGGCGTGGAATAGCCGGCTCACAGTGCGGTCCCGAGTGCGTCCAATCGTGCAGACGATTGCGGGGCCCAGGACAGCAGTAGAAACCAGGAGTACAGATGTTTGCTGAGTTGCGACCGGAACGAAAGCGATGGAGCTGCTCTATGCTTGCAGCGTTCGGGTTACAATTCGCGGCGGTGCTGGTCCTGATTCATCGTCCCGCTCCGGTATTTGTGGTGCCGTCGGACGTGGGGCAGGGGATAGCTGGATCCTCTGGTTCGCTCTCCATCGTGTACCTGGCTCCGGTTGGGCCGGAGCAGGTGAAGGCCGTAGCGGAAGAGCGGCCCCCTTCATTGCGCCCGTCGCTCGCAATTCCGCGGAAACCGGCACGGAGGCAGCCTAAGCTTTCGCAAACGCCTCCGCCGAGCGAGCCGGCGGCGCTCGATCAAACTGCGCGCGGGGGTTCTCCGTGGGGGCGCGTGCCCGGGTCGCCCATCACCGGTGACGAGGTCGTGCCGGCACTGCCAGAAGTGTTTCCGGATCCCCCCGTCTCTCGCGCCGATTTGCCACGCGGCGTCGAGGGAGACGTGATTGTTGAGGTCACCATCGACGCTGAGGGCAATGTTATTGAAACCAAACTGCTTCAGGGCATTGGCTACGGTGTTGAGCAGAAAGTTCTGGCGGTGCTGCAACATTGGCATTTTCGCCCTGCGATGAAAGATGGAGTGACCATCGCCTCGCAGCACATCGTGCATTTCCACTATCCCGCTTAGGGGCAAGACCGCGTCACAAGGTGCTGTGCGCTGCGTACTTGCAAATCGCCATGCACTCCCCCGCTGTGACGCAGGTCACACGGCGTCGTGACATCTACTACACTGCGCCCGTTCCCTCGCGCCGTTATACTAGGCAGTAACCGGGGAAGTACGAGTTCAAGCCGTCGATTTTGCGGGGTTTATGCCTTTAATCTGGTTGCGAGTTGCGGTGGCTTTTTACAGCGTGGGACTACTTTACTCGCTTCTCCTGCTCAGCAAGCAAGGCAACTTGCTGGGGAAGATCGTCGAGCCGGCCGTAGGACTCGGCCTCATCTTCCATTTCGTTTCGCTGGTAGAGTCAACCATCCTCATCGGGCATCTCTCGTTGGCATCCATCCACTACTCCGAATCCATCCTCGCCTTCCTGGCGATGGTGGTGTTCTTCATTTTCTTTGTTGCTTATCGGGCGGTCTCGCCCGGAGTTGTCATCTTCCCCATTGTTTTCGTGCTGACGTTCGCCTCCGCTGTGGGACAAAAGCCGATTACCCTGACCTCGCCTCTGCTGCGCAACGGATGGATTTTCGTCCACGTTGTTCTCATTTTTACCGGATATGCGGGTCTGTTTCTGAGCTTTGGCGCGAGCCTGCTGTATTTGGTGCAGGAGCGAGCGCTGAAGTCGAAGCGGTCAAACGCACTGCTTGGCCGGCTGCCTGCCTTGCAGACCATTGACGAGATCGGGTATCGCTCGCTGCTGTTCGGGTTTCCCTTCATGACGCTGGGGCTGGTGGCGGGCTCGGTGCTGGCCATCGACAAGTATGGGCCGCTGTTCTTTTACGATCCCAAGATTCTGTTGTCGTTCATCATGTGGGCGGTGTACATGCTGCTGCTGTACACGCGTTGGAGTTCTGGCTGGCGCGGCCGCCGCGCGGCATTTCTGGCGACCTTCGCCTTCGTCGTGGCCCTGGGCGCGTGGGCCGCGAATTTCTTTAGCCGCACGCACAGGTTTATCGCCTCATGAGCTTTATCGTCATCGGCGTGAACCATCAGACCGCACCAGTCGAGGTGCGTGAACAGTTTGCCATTCCGGAAGCGCGGCTGCCCGAAGCCACCAAGCGCCTGGCTACCTATCCCGGCATTGAAGAAGCGATGATCGTTTCCACCTGCAACCGGGTGGAGCTGCTGGCCCGCACGACCAACGGCAATGCCGACATGCGGGGCTTTATGCGCCAGTTCTACGGCTTCGACCCTGCGCCCTACGGCCAGTATCTCTACGAACACAGCGAGCGCGACGCGGTGCGGCATGTCTTCCGCGTGGCATCCAGCCTTGACTCGATGATCGTCGGCGAGCCGCAGATTCTGGGGCAGGTAAAGGAAGCCTACGCCACGGCGCGCGCCGTCGGAGCGGTCAATTCGCAGCTTGACGCGCTGCTGACGCGGGCGTTCGCCGTCGCCAAGCGGGTGCGCAACGAGACCGCGGTCGCTACGTCGGCCGTGTCCGTCGCCTCGGTGGCAGTCGATCTGGCGAAAAAGATTTTCGGCAATTTGGAAGGCAAGATTGTTTACCTGGTCGGGGCCGGCAAGATGTGCGAGCTCTCGGCGCGTCACCTGGCGGCGCATGGAGCCAGGCAGATTTACGTTGCCAACCGCACCTATGAACGGGCAGTGGCGCTGGCGAAAAAGTTCAATGGTCAAGCCGTCCCCTTCGAGCAGCTTTATGAGACGGTCCCAAATGCCGACATCGTCATCAGCTCCACCGGCGCGCCGCACGCCATTTTCCGCAAGGAGCACGGCGAAAAGTTCCTGGGCCGACGCAAGAACCGTCCCATGTTCTTTATCGATATCGCGGTCCCGCGCGACATCGATCCGGAAATGAACAAGCTGGACGGCGTTTTCGTTTACGATATCGACGACTTGCAGCAGGTGGTGTCTTCGCACATCGCCGATCGCCGAACCGAAGCCGACCGCGCCGAAGCCATCGTTCAACTGGAGGTGGACAAGTTCCAGTCACGGTTGCAGACGCTCGACGTTGTGCCCACCATCGTCTCCTTGCAGGAGCACCTCGAGACCGTTCGCCAGGCCGAGATCGATCGCGTGCGCGGACGTTCTGGGAACCATGACGCCCGAACAAGAGTTGGCCGTAGAGGCGCTGACGCGCGGTATCATCAACAAAATCATGCACACACCCATAACCACGCTGAAAACCGCAGCCCGCGAATCGGCGGAGGCCACCACCGTGATCGACCTGGTTCGCAAGCTCTTTGGTTTGCGTGACGCGAGCAAGGCGGCCGCCGCCGCGCAAGGCACGGCTGGCGGCGATAAGCCGGGGGCGCGGAACTAGTGGCACGCCTCAGAATCGGATCCCGCGGATCGCAACTCGCTCTCTGGCAAGCCAACCACATCTCGGCACTGCTGCGTGAGCGCGGCCACGAAGTTGAGATTGAGGTCATCAAAACCACCGGCGACAAAATCAC
Organism: uncultured Acidobacteriaceae bacterium; assembly: GCA_963791975.1. Classification (GTDB taxonomy): domain Bacteria; phylum Acidobacteriota; class Terriglobia; order Terriglobales; family Acidobacteriaceae; genus Bog-257. The sequence goes on from CAWBUJ010000005.1 coordinate 216,731, forward strand.
CGACGTTGCCCTGGCGAAGGTCGGCACCAAGGGCATGTTTACCAAGGAGATTGAGGAAGCGCTAGCCGACGAGCGTGTCGATCTCGCGGTACACAGCCTGAAGGACTTGCCGACGGAACTGGCTCCGGGATTCGAATTGGTTGCGGTCACCACACGCGTCAATCCGCGCGACGCCTTCCTTTCGGTCAAGTACGACAGCATCAAATCCCTGCCGCAAGGATCCCGTGTGGGCACCAGCAGCCTGCGTCGTCAGGCCCAGTTGAAGACCGCGCGGCCCGATCTCGCGATTCATGCGCTGCGGGGTAATGTGGATACTCGCGTGCGCAAATTGGAGGAGGACGAGTACGACGCTATCATTCTGGCCGCGGCCGGCCTAACGCGCCTTGGCAAAACACAATGGATAAGAGAAGTACTCTCGGAGCATTTCATGTGCCCGGCGGCAGGACAAGGTGCGCTTGGCATCGAGATTCGCAAAGGCGATAGTGCCATGCGCGAGCACCTGGCGTTCTTAAACGACGATGCCGCTCGGGCGGCGACAACATGCGAGCGCGCGTTATTAAACAAGCTGGGCGGCGGCTGCCAAGTTCCGATTGGCGCGTTTGCCGAGATGAAGGACGGCACACTGCGGCTTACCGCGATTGTGGCGCGTCCCGATGGGTCAGAAGTCCTGCGCGAAGAGCAGAGCGGCAGCGATCCGGTGGCCCTCGGCGAGCAAGTTGGCGAGACGTTGCTGCGTCGCGGAGCGATCAAGATTCTGGAACACGTCTATGGAACCGGCGCCACCGTACCGGCCCAACCGTAACCATGGCACGCTCAGGAACGACAGCCGCAAGATCGATTCTTCCCCTTGCCGGCTGTCGCGTTTTGGTTTCCCGCGCCAAGGAGCAGGCGGGCGCGCTGTCGTCGGCGCTGCGTGAACTTGGCTGTGACGTGATTGAGATCCCCTTTATCGAGATTCGCAAGCCCCGCTCCTATAGGCCGCTGGATTCGGCCTTAGAAAGCCTTGCCAGCTATGACTGGCTCATTCTAACCAGCGTCAATGGAGTAAAGGCCCTTTTCGAACGGTTGGAAAAGAGGCGGCTGCCTGCATCGGTGCTCGGGCATCTTAAGATCGGCGCGATCGGACCGGCAACCAGGCAGGCGATTGAGCGGCACGGCTTGCCGGTAACCGTTACCCCGAAAGAATATGTGGCCGAAGCGGTCGTCGCCGCGCTGCGTCGCCGCGTAAAAGGCAAATGCGTGCTGCTGGTACGCGCGAAAGTTGCGCGCGACGTGATTCCGCGCCAACTGCGTAAGGCGGGCGCGGTGGTGGATGTGGTCGAAGCCTACGAGACGGTAGCGCCAGAATCCTCGCAAAGGCGCCTGCTAAGCGCTCTTTCCAGCAAGAAAAAGCCGCACGCGATCACCTTCACAAGTTCCTCGACGGTGCGCAACTTCGTGCGTTTGCTTGGCCTGCGCGAATCGCGAGCCATCCTGAAAAGGTCGGCGCCCGCGGACGGTATACACACCGCCTCGATCGGACCGGTGACCTCGGCTACGTTGCGCGAGTTCGGCTTGCCGGTGGACATCGAGGCACGTGAATACACGATTCCGGGATTGGTGGCGGCGATCGTGGCAGCGCGCGAGCATATTCAGGCACGCAACGTCGGCGGCGAATTGGCGCGTGATTAACCTTGCACCGAATTCTGCGCACTGGGCCTCGCCAGATGAGACAATGGTGGTATGACCTACTACCAAGTTGAATTCCTGACGGGAAGCAACACACCACGCCAGCCCAAGAGATTCCGCACCGAAGAGAAGGCGAAGCAGCACGCGAGGAAGGTGCTGGGTACTACGGATGAGGCCGCACTGGCATCCAAGGCGACCATTCTGCCGGTTAGCAGCAAGCAGATGCACCTCTAGTCTAGAGGCGGCGCTGATCTGAATCGACGCAAAGCGAGAGACCTGACCTGAGTTGCAGCTCTTTGCGAGCTGTGGAAGGAAGTGTTTGCCCATGAACTGTCCCATCTGTCACGATGAAATGTCCAGAACGTGGCAACCACAGAGCGCTACGAAATCCTTGCCTATGCCACACGTGCAGTGGGGCTGCGGGACCTGCGGCGGAAAATTCACCAGAGATCAGCTCAGATCGCAGCCGAAACGCAAGGCAAATACCGTACCGGACGATGTTTCGTGAGGTCCGGGAGCTGGCAAGTGGCACAACCCGTAAGGAAAACCCCCGCGCAACTAACGTGTGATTGACCCTGCTTCCCCCGAAATGTTATAAAGACTCGCCTTTTGTGCTGCGCCGATAGTGTGCCTCAATGTGCACACGGATCGGTGCAAGTGTTCCCGACGCGGCCAAGCCTCAAACACTTCCGTCTGAAGTGGAAGCGCGTTTCCGGGATTTCAGCAGGTCCATGCATGGTTTTGACTGGCGGTCTGGTCAGACGCAAGCTAGAGCCTTGTACGCGCCCGATCTGCTGGGCGGTCAACGATCTCATGGAAACGCTGTCGGCGGAGGTTCGCCAGAGAGCGCAGAAAACTAACGTCATATTCCTGGGTGTTTCCCGATCCAGGGAGCGCCCTTCGGAGGAATCATATGCACACCTGGCTCGCCGCGCTGCGGCGGCTGTCATCGATAAAAAGCCCGGCCAAGCTGGTCTCGGCCGCGCTAACCCTCTTCTTGTTGAACGCGGCCACTGCCTTCGCCCAGCCCAGTGAGGCTGCCGGTGAAGCTAACCTGCGTCTGCCCGACCTTACATCGGTCACTTTTCTGGGACTGAATGGCCACAACATCCTGGCGATCGGCCTGCTGTTCTGCGCCTTCGGCCTGCTCTTCGGCCTGGCGATTGCTATACAGCTCAATAACCTTCCGGTCCATCGCTCCATGCGCGAGATTTCGGACCTGATCTACGAAACCTGCAAGACCTATCTGATAACTCAGGGCAAGTTCCTGATGCTGTTGTGGGCCTTCATCGCGATTGTCATTGTCGCCTACTTTGGATGGCTGGCTCCCGTTCCTGGCAAGCCGGTAGCGGTCACTCTGCCGGTAATTCTTCTGTTTAGCATTGTGGGCATTTGCGGCAGTTACGGCGTAGCGTGGTTCGGCATCCGCGTGAACACCTTCGCCAACTCGCGCACTGCGTTTGCCGGACTGGGCGGCAAGCCGTATCCCATCTATGCCATCCCGCTGAAGGCCGGAATGAGCATCGGCATGATGCTGATCAGCGTCGAGCTGCTGATCATGCTGTGCATTCTGTTGTTTATTCCGGCTGATTACGCCGGCCAGTGCTTCATTGGCTTCGCCATAGGCGAGTCGCTGGGTGCGGCCGCGCTGCGTATCGCGGGCGGCATCTTCACCAAGATCGCCGACATCGGCGCCGACTTGATGAAGATCGTCTTCAAGATCAAGGAAGACGATGCGCGCAATCCGGGCGTCATCGCCGACTGCACGGGCGACAACGCCGGCGATTCGGTTGGTCCCAGCGCTGACGGCTTCGAGACCTACGGCGTCACTGGCGTGGCGCTGATCACCTTCATCCTGTTGGGCGTCAAAGATCCAACCGTCCAGGTCCAACTGCTGGTCTGGATCTTCATCATGCGCATCATGATGCTGGTTTCCAGCACGGCAGCGTACTTCCTGAATGAGGCTGTCGCCAAGGCGCGCTTCGGCAACGTCGACGAGATGAACTTCGAAGCGCCATTGACTTCCTTGGTATGGCTCACCTCGATCATCTCCATCATCCTGACTTACATCGTGTCGTACCTGATCGTGCCTGTGCTGGGCGGCGATCCAACCCAGTGGTGGAAGCTGGGAACGATCATCTCCTGCGGAACGCTGGCGGGCGCCATCATTCCTGAGTTGGTCAAGGTCTTTACCTCGGTCGAGTCGCGTCACGTAAGAGAAGTGGTGACCTCTGCGGACGAGGGCGGAGCGTCACTCGGCATCCTGTCGGGATTCGTAGCCGGAAACTTCTCCTGCTATTACCTTGGCTTCACCATGGTGGCGCTGATGTCCATCGGCTATTACGTGAGCACGTTTGGGCTGGGCGCGCTGATGCTCGCGCCGGCAGTGTTTGCCTTCGGTCTGGTAGCGTTCGGCTTCCTTGGAATGGGACCAGTGACGATCGCCGTGGATTCTTACGGTCCGGTGACCGACAACGCGCAGTCGGTGTACGAGCTCTCGCTGATTGAGCAGATCCCGAACATCCAGGGTGAGCTGAAGAAGGACTACAACATCGACGTGAACTTCGAGCGTGCCAAGCACATGCTGGAGGAGAACGACGGCGCGGGCAATACCTTCAAGGCGACGGCCAAACCGGTGCTGATCGGAACCGCCGTGGTTGGCGCGACCACGATGATCTTCTCGATCATCATGGCGCTCACAGGCGGATTGACTCACGGGCAGGAGAACCTGTCGCTGCTGCACGCGCCGTTTGTTCTCGGCCTGATCAGCGGCGGCGCGATCATCTACTGGTTCACCGGCGCTTCCACCCAGGCTGTGACTACGGGCGCGTATCGCGCGGTGGAGTTCATCAAGGCCAACATCAGGCTGGAAGGCGTGGAGAAGGCGTCGGTTGAGGACAGTAAGAAGGTCGTGGAAATCTGTACAAAGTATGCGCAGAAGGGCATGTTGAACATCTTCCTGGCGGTCTTCTTCGTGACCCTGGCGTTCGCCTTCATCGAGCCGTTCTTCTTCATCGGGTATCTGATCTCGATCGCGGCGTTCGGCTTGTATCAGGCGATGTTCATGGCAAATGCCGGCGGAGCCTGGGACAACGCCAAGAAGATCGTGGAAGTCGAGCTCAAGCAGAAGGGAACTGCGCTGCATGACGCGACGGTTGTGGGCGACACAGTTGGCGATCCGTTCAAGGACACGTCGTCAGTGGCCATGAACCCGATCATCAAGTTCACCACGCTGTTCGGGTTGCTTGCGGTGGAGCTCGCGGTCCAGTTGACGAACACGCAAGGATCGGGATTCAGCCACATTCTGGCTGTCATCTTCTTCGCGGTGTCGTTCGTCTTTGTGTACAAGTCGTTCTACGGGATGCGGATCGTCAAGGCCGCGGCCTGAGATTTACGCATCAACTAAAACGCCATCTCGTGAGAGATGGCGTTTGGCTTTTGGCTATGAGTGTCGCGGGCCAAAGCCCGCTCCGGAAAAGACAGGCTTTACCGGCGCACCTGAAGGTGCGCCCCTTCAAAGTTTCATGACGTCAAGCTTCCTCCGCGAAAGGTGCGACCCTTCAAGGCTCGCGATGTCAAGCTTCCGGCAAATGCGTCCCTTCAGGGCTCACGACGTCAAGTTTTCCGCAAAGACGTGTTCGTTCAAGACTTGCGACGTCAAGTTTCCCGCCAAACTTTGAAAGCGCATCCTTTTCAAGACGGCTGAAGCTATCGTTTGCCGCGGCCTTTCTTTGGCTTCGATTTCGATTTTGGCTTTGGTCTTGGTTTCGGCTTCGGTTTTGGCTTCGGTTTTGGCTTAGGTTTAGGCGTCGGAGTCGGAGTAGGTGTCGGCGCCGGTGTGGGAGTTGTCGTTACGGTCCCTGCAAGCGCTTGCAGAAGCGTTGCACCATTCGGACTTCCCCAACCCGTGCACGCATCCCATCCCGGGCCCGCTGCGAAGTCTCCGTTGTTGCCCGACGTGATGTCGCGCAGCGTTCCTGTCTCGGTTGCCAGGCTCTGATACAGGTCCGGATTCAGGTATCCCACCGGTTTGCCCAGCGACTGATTGAAGAGCGTCAACAAGCCCGCCCACAACGGCGCCACCGCGCTCGTCCCGCCAACCGCGAAGCTGGAGCCGTCGACCTGGACCTGGTAGCCGGTCGCGGGGTCGGCATCGCCGGCGATGTCGGGCACGCCACGGCCCTTGAAGTTGCCCGGATTCTTCGACGGCGGCACTTTGGCGTTCGCCTGCCAGGTGGGAATTGGAAATGTGTCGCTCACTCCGCCACCAGTCGCCCCGCCGCTCGCTCCGTCGTTCCACACAACCTCGCTGGAAATCGAGCTGCCGCTGAGCGTGATGCTGGTGCCTCCGCAAGCCAGCGAGAAGGGACTGGAAGCGGGAAAGTCCACATGGTCATGGCCATCGCCAACGCCATCGTCGGAGCCGTTGTCGCCGCAGGCCACGCACACGGTCACGCCGACGGCCGACGCGGCTTGCAGCGCGCTGTTATAGCTCTGGAGGGATTGCGCCGTCCAGGTGGATTCGGGACCTCCCCAACTGATCGAGATCACCGCAGGCTGGTTCACTTTGTCCATAGCGGCCTGGTTGATGGCGTCCAGAAATCCGGCATCGGTATTGGGGGCGAAGTACACAACGATTCGCGCTCCGGGCGCAACTGCGCCGCATACCTCGATGTCGAGCATGACTTCGGTGTCAGGACCGTTGACGTCTCCTGTGGGCTGGTTCTGAGCGCCGTCCACTGAAACCGCGACCACCGTCGGCGCCGGGGAAATCTTGAGGCCGCTGAAATAGGTGTTGAGGTCGGACTGAGTGAAGCCGCCTCCAAGCTCAACGATGCCGATGGTTTGGCCCTTGCCGTTCAGCCCCGCCGGGAAGTTATAGGCTTTGGCGATTTGCAGCGAGGTGAAGGAGGTGGCCGCAGCCAATGACGTCGCCGCCGAGGAGGCTGCCCGGTTAGCTGCGGTGGCAATGCGAAAATGGGTTTGCGCCTGGGGACGGTTGTCCAGTCCAAGAACGCCGACTACAATGCCGCTCAACTCACTGGGAATGTTGACCATTCCGGTGCGCCCGCGATACGCGCCGCCCGCATACTCGTAGCGCGCCAACTGCACCTGAAAGGCCTTGGCAAAATCGGCGCACTTGCCGGTCAGAATCACAGTCCGCGCCGCCAGGTTCACGCTCGCAACCGCTAGTCCGTAAGCCGAAGCAAACGCCTCAACCATCTGAACATCTGCCGCGTCGGCGCCGTAGCGGGCTTCGTACTCGTCGCGCGAAAGCGTCTCGCCGCGCTCCACCAGTTTGGCCAACGATGGGCCTTTCTTGCCCGGCCGCGGCCTCAGGGTCACCGTTACCTGCATGAGTTCGTTGGGATCGACGGAGCCGGTCATTACTGCGCCGCTCTTCGGCTGGCGCTCGCTTCCCGGCAGTCGCACGTACTTTTCAAATGCCATAGTGTTGTTAGACCCCCTCCCCAGGCTTCTGTAAAATCAGCAATTTACACCACAAACCATTGCTATGTAATTGAATTATAATTACTTACATGTATACGATAGATTCCAAAGCACTTAGATTCCATGCTTTCTGCGGGTGCTTAGACATCGGGAGAACTGCGGGTGCCCCATCCAGCCCTCTTTTGGTTGGGTGGGAAGGTTACCTCGTCGATCCTGCATTCCTCACGGTCCGTCCGCAAAATCATAGTCTCCCACACATTCGCAAAAGCCCGAATGTGTGGGGCACCCGGCTTGCTGTTAACTATCTGTTAAAATAAACTGCATTCCGTTGACGTTCCCACTTTGGGACGCTATGGGTTACGATTTGGCTACCCCTCCCCCTCATGCTACTACCAGGAATCAACAACTTAGAGAAAAATTATCTGCAAAAACTTGATCTCTAAGGACTTACACGTAAAAACTTGAGCCGCAATGGTTTAGACATCAAGGACACATAGAGCATGGAGCCTAGGCGTAAATTTACAGGTGAAGTTGATGGCGATAAAGTTAACAGCTCTAGCAGTCTGCTGAAAAACTCGAAAACGCGAATCCCTCACCGACTAAAGTCGGTTCGGGATCTCAATTTTATGGGACTTCCAACGGCACAGCTAAAGCTGTGCCCTTTCAAAACGTCCCGAGAACGGGTTTTCTAGCAACCTGCTAGCCGAACTAGCCCCTGAAACCTAGCCCCTGAGCCCTGGTTTTCAAAGATCATCCGCCTCGGCAGACCGTCTCTTTTTCTGCCGCCGACGGTTGGAGACAAAACGCCTCACGCAGTCAGTGTACCCTTCGGAGCGTCGCTGTCAAGATTACGAAAGTACATGTATAAGTTTCTGCAAACTGGATTACGGCGTGATCTCCAATGCGATACCGCAGTGGCAAACATTTTGGAGTGTCATCCCGAGCGAGGGCTAGCCTGAGAACGCATCAAGCGTGCTTTTTGGCTTGATGCGCTGGCTGCCCCGGGTCGAGGGACCTGCTTTCATCTTGCTCCACGTCAAGGCTGAACGCGAGAAAAGCAGATCCTTCGACTGCGCGCCCGCCCGACCCGCAATACCCAAGCGCGCGGGAAACCCAGGCGGGCGCTTCGCTCAGGATGACAGCATAAAAGTTGCCGCGCTAATGAATAATCCCAGGTAAGTATTAGTGCCGCACTTGCCTTCACTGCCCCTTCATCTTGTCCTTGACGGTGTGGGCCAGCTTTTCGATCTCCTCCGCCTTCTTGATTACGTCGACCGACAAAGTGTTCTCGTTCGTCTTGTCCACGTACTGCTTCAATTGCGTCGCCAGTTGCAGCAGCTTGTCGGTGTCGGTCTTGATGTCCTGCTGGCGTTGCTCGTTCAGTTTCTTCTGGGCGTTGAGTTTCTGCTGGTTTTCCCACTCAATCTCCGCCGGGCTGCGCTGGTCCCGGCTATTCGGGTTTTGCGCCGTGCTGGGCAATCCAAAGAGAAAACAAAACGTCAGCGCGAGAACCAGGGTCGATTGGCGGAGCGTTGATATGCGATTGATTGGGCACGTCATAGAAGTGAACCGATTATATTCTCGGCGCGTTCCCCGGCTGGTGGGACAACTCCGCTGCCGCGAAGCTCATCTCCACGGAAGACCCGGTTGTTATAATCCGCGAGAATGTTGCTCTCTCTGCTCACACGTCTGCAAGCCTGGGTGTTGTTTCCCGACGGCGGCAGACACAACCTGCTCCAGTTACTCGACTACTGGAGCGACGATGCCTTCAACTTCCTGCGCCTGCGGGTGCCGAAGATCGTCGGCGTCCTCATCATCGCGTTCATCCTGACCCGCCTGCTGCGGAAGGTCTCACGCCATTTGAGCGACTTCAGCGGCCGTCTTGGTCTGCCGTCGACGCTGCGGGTGCAACAACTGCGGACGCTGTCGAGCGTCATCTACAGCGTTGGCGTCTTCGCCATTGTGTTTGTGGCCGCAATGCAGATCCTGCCGCTGCTGGGCATCAACATGGGACCGCTGCTGGCCAGCGCCGGCATTGTGGGACTCGCCATCGGCTTTGGCGCCCAGACCCTGGTGCATGACTTCATCAACGGCTTCTTCATCCTGGTGGAGAACCAATATGACATCGGCGACACCATTCGGATCGCCGGGGTGCAGGGTACAGTGGAGGCAATGACCCTGCGGCGGACGGTCCTGCGCGACGATAGCGGCGCGCAACACACGGTCCCGAGCAGCGAGATCAAGGTGGTCAGCAATCTTACGCGCGACTGGACGCAAATTCAGCTTCACATTTCGGTGGCCTACGGCGTCGACAGCGATCGCGTCATCCAGTTGCTGAATGACATCGGCGAGGAGATGGAGAACGATCCCACCTATAAGGACAAGATCGTCGCCCGGCCTGAAGTTCCCGGCATCGAGAAGGTGAGTGGCAGCGAAGTGGACTACCTGATGCTGGCGAAGACCAAGCCGGGAGCGCAGTTTGCCGTCAGCCGGGAGCTTCGGCGCAGAATCAAGGCGTCCTTCGAGAAGAACAAGATTGAGCCCGGAAACCCAAACCGGGTGTACGTGGTGGAGGGGCCGAAGGCCGAGTAAGCACTTCGATCTGGAGTATTCCCAGCCCGCGGGGCGGAACAATCGTAGCCCAGGACGTAAGTCCTGGGTCAGCAAATCTTATGAAACCGAGTCCCCCGGGGACGCCACATTCGCCCGTCACATGCACGGCCCGTGCCGCCCCTGAAGGGGCTCAGGTTCTCGATGGGCTTTTACCCATGGCTTACGAGCCTGTTACGAAACTCTTGCTTACTCCGCTCAGGAGCGACGGATATTCGGACCACTCGGTTCCCCAACGCATTATGCGGGGCACCGGTTTTCCGGTTGGGCTAGCGGGCCAGGGCGGCTCGTAAGCTTATGCCTCCCAGCACCGCCATCATGCGCTTGAGGTTGTAGGCCATCATCGCCAGGCTGATTTCCGTTTGCGCGCCGCCGCACCCACGCAGCAAAAAGCGCGGATGTCCGAAACTGCCATACTTGAGCGCGGCAAACACCCGCTCCACCACACAGCGTTGCAGTCGCATGGCTTCTGCCGTTGCCCGCTGCTGCATGCGCTGCAGTGCCGCTTCGTAAATGTGCCGCTTCACCGTTCGCCGTGCCGCCGTGGTGCAATGCGCCCGCAAGGGACAGGCTCCGCACACCGCCGCCTCGCCTACATACACCACCTGTCGCCGCTTTTTCTGCACTGCTTTCCGCTGCAATCTCTGGCCCGCCGGACACACCATGGTGTCGGTGGTCTGGTCGTGATAAAACTCGCTCCCCGCGAACATCTGGCCATCGCCTTGACTGTTCACGCTGCGATTGGCCGCCACGTGCGGCTCAATCCCGCGCGCTTCACACCCCGCCGCCTGCTCTCCGTTGGAGTAGCCCGCGTCCGCCACCACGTGCAGCGATTCCGGCGAGCCCACCGCCTGCTGCGCCGCCTCCGCCATCGGCAGCAGACTGCGATTGTCCGTCGCCTCCGTGGTCACCGCTTGTGCCACGATAATGCCGCACTCGGCATCCACCGCCGCCTGCACGTTGTACGCCGGACGCTTGCCCTCCGTCGTCCGCATGAACCGCGCCTCCGGCTCAGGATCGTTGCCCAGCTTCTGCAGCGCCGCCTGCATCGCGCTGTGGTCGATCACTACGTCATCTTGCGCGTCGGCCGCTTCCATCTCCTGCAGATAGCGCTCTACAGCATCCCGCTCGCGTACCCGCTGGGCGCTGCTCACCGCGCGAAACTTCGAGCCGTCGATTGCCACCCACTCGCCCCGCACTAAACCCACCTCGCGCGCCAACCGCACTAACTCCGCTCCCGCCGCCTTCACCGCCTCGCGATGCAGGCGCCGAAACTCCGCAATCGACTTGTAATCGGGCCGCAGCCGTCCCAGCAGCCACATCACTTCCACGTTGCGCACGCACTCCGCCTCCAGCCGCCGCGACGAACGCAGCTGGTTCATGTAACCGTACAAGTACAGCTTCAGCAGATCGCGCGGATCGTAGCCCGGCCGCCCTGTCTCCGCCGGCTCGGCGCGCTCGAATCCCAGCTCCTGCATCCCCAGCCGCTTCACGAACGCTTCGATTACCCGACACAGATGATCGGCGGGAAGGAACTCGTCCAAGGTTAGCGGAAACATCGTCACTTGCTCCCGCGCTTCGCCTGTGATGTAGGCCATGTGGCTAAACTAACCTTTATCCGCACTCACTGCCATAGCCTCTTGCCCTAAGTGCCGAGTTTCGTAACAGGCTCTTACGCCCTGGGCTAATCTTGTTTCGCCCTCCGGGCTCGAGTGGCCAAGCTTCCAACCGTCACACTTGCCAGTACAATTTGCGCTTCGAGTTGCGAGGCAGGTTTAACAGGCCGCTGTGCTCCGAATTATTTCACCTGGCTACGCAGGCCGGCCCATTTTTCCAGCAATCCCAGCGTGGCCGCGAAGTCGAGATCATCCCATCCTTCTTCACTCGACAATTCATAGATCTCGTCCACGGTCTCCAGCGCGGGCAGCTTGACGCGGTTCTCCTTCGCGGCGTCGAGCATGAGGTGGATGTCCTTGTGCATCAGGCGCAGGGGGAAGTTGGGCGAGAAATCATGGCGCAGAACGAACGGCGCTTTGTAATCCACCACACCCGAGCGCACCATGGAAGCCTGGATCAACTCCACCAGCTTGTGGGTATCGACGCCCAGCTTCTGTCCCAGGGTGAACGCCTCGGCGAAGCCCTCGTAGATGAGCGCAATCATCAGATTCATGCAAAGCTTGGCGGACTGACCCTTGCCGGTGTCGCCCATGTGGAGCACCAGCTTGCCCATGGATTTGAACAGCGGCTGAAGGTACTCAACCGGCTCGGCTGCGCCGCCAACGATGAAGATGAGCTGGCCGCTCTCGGCGCCGATTTTGGAGCCGGTGACGGGAGCGTCCACCCAATGCACCCCGTGAGCGTTTACCCGCTCGGCAAAGCGCAGGGTGGCCGATGGCGAAATCGTGCTGGAATCGACCACGATCATGCCTTCGCGTAGCGACTTCTCCACGCCATCTTCGGAGAACATCACTCGCTCGACGGCGGCGGTGTCGGCCACGCAGGACCACACCACATCGGCCTCAAGGGAAGCCTCAGCCGGAGAAACTGCGGTGCGGGCACCGTCTACATGCTGCCGCGCAGTGCGGTTCCACACAGAAACTTCATGTCCTGCTTTAACCAGGTTGGCGGCCATGGGACGTCCCATGATTCCCAATCCAAGAAAGGCAATTTTCATCGCTGCTCCTTGTGGTTCGCGAGGTTCCCAACGAGCAATAAAGTGGCGCTAGCTGGGCAGTGCACCCTACAGTTGATTTAAGCTGAGTGACAGACATAGGTCAAGCTAGTAAGCGATCATTCCTCGCTCGCATCTGGCAGCCCCGCAACAGCGTCTAATTGATATCTATGTTGGGAATCTCAGTTCGGCGTAAGGCGCGGCAATTCGGCACGCTGATTGGCCACTCCGCCATGACGCCGCGTTCCGGCGTCACCCGTAAGCCGGTACTGGCCCGTCGTGGTCAGCTAGGCGTCACGTTCATTGGACATTCCAGCTTCTTCGTGCAGATGGGCGGGAAGAACATTGTTGTCGACCCGAACTTTGCGCGCTGGATCTTCGTGCTTAAGCGGCTGCGGCGGCCGGGACTGAAGCTGCGCGATCTGCCTCCCATCGACGCGGTGCTGGTTTCGCATGCCCACTTCGATCACCTGAACAGGCCGTCGCTGCGGGCGATCGCTCGGCTCTCGCGGCGCAAATCGGGCAAGCGGCCGACGATCATCGTGCCGCGGCACGTTCGCGACCTGGTCAGCGATCTTGGCTACGGGCGGATCGTCGAGCTTGACTGGTGGCAGAGTGTGGCGCTGGGCAACCTGGAGATCACGCATGTTCCGTCGAAACATTGGGGCGCCCGCGTGGTGCGGGACACGCATCGCGGCTACGGCGGATTCGTTCTGCGGGCGGGCAAGCATTCGCTTTATCACGCCGGCGATACCGCCTACTTCGAAGGATTTCGCGAGATTGGCGAACGCTTGAAGCCCGACGTGGCGCTGCTGCCCATCGGCGCTTACCATCCCGATTCGTTTCGCCGCGTGCACACCAGTCCGGAAGACGCGGTGCAAGCCTTTCTCGACCTGGGCGCGCGTTCCATGGTGCCCATGCACTATGGGACCTTCCGCCTGTCCCAGGAGCCGGTGGACGAACCGGTGCCGCGGTTGCTGGCCGATGCGAAGCGGCGCGGCATCGAAAAGAAGATTTGCGTTCTGGAAGAGGGCGTGACGAAGTTTTTCGAATGAGGCACGGAATTGGTTTGGGTAGAGCAAGCCTTCAGGCCTGCGTAGGATGCGGCGGTGTTCTCGCGCTTCAGGCGCTGAGATCATTTATGATCTCAGCGCCTGAAGCTTTTCTCATCGATGCGTGAACGCAGGCCTAAAGGCCTGCTCTACCCGTAGCTGGAGGGCCCTTTGAAGAAGACTGCTTTTGTACTCTTGATAACTCTGTTGCTGACTACTTTTGCGGTCGCCGCCGACACCTACCAGACCGGCAAGGTCGTGAAGTGGGACAACGGTAGCTATCCCGATGGAAAGAAAACCAAGGCCTGGATCGTGTATCAGGTGCAGGGCGAAAATATGCTGTATTCCATCGCCCGTCATAAGGAAACCAAGCCCAAGATGCAGCCGGGCGAGACGGTGCAGTACTACGTCAAGGGCAACCAGATGACGGTCGAGGCCAACGGGAAGAAGACCAAGTATCAGATTGTGGGACAGCAGCAAGCGGCGGCGCAGTGACTTTTTTGCGGCTGAAAGAAAAAAGCAGGTCCCTCGACTCGGACTGAAGTCCTCGCTCGGGATGACAGACTCAAAGGTCTTAGCGAAAAGCGAAGAGCGGACGTTAGTCCAGCGCCTTCTCCAAATCGGCAATCAAGTCTTCGACGTCCTCAATCCCCACCGAGATTCGCACCATTCCGTCGGTCAAACCGATCTCTTTCCGTCCTTTCGCCCCGATGGCCGCGTGGGTCATGCTCGCGGGATGCGAGATGAGCGTCTCGACTCCGCCCAGCGATTCGCCCATGGTGCACAGGCGCACCCGCTTCAGCAGGCGCTTAGCGTTGCTGAGTGAGCCGGTCTCGAAGGTGATCATCGAGCCGAAGCCCGACATTTGGCGGCAGGCCAACTCATATTGCGGATGGGTCTTGAGTCCGGGATAGAAGACCTGCTTGACCTTGCGATGCCGGCTGAGGAAGTCGGCCATTACGCGGCCATTCTCGTCGTGCCGCTTCATGCGGACGGCCAATGTCTTGGTGCCGCGCAGCACCAGCCAGCACTCAAATGGCGACAGGATGGCACCAGCGGCTTTCTGGATGAACGCTAGCTGCTCGGCCTGCTCTTTCGTTGTGCAAACCAGCACGCCGCCCAGCCCGTCGCTGTGGCCGTTGAGGAACTTGGTGGTGGAGTGCATCACCATGTCGGCGCCAAACTTGATGGGCTGCTGGAAATAGGGCGACATGAAGGTGTTGTCCACCACGACCTCGCAGCCTCGCTTGTGGGCGATGGCGCTGACCGCGGCGATGTCGGTGAGGCCCATTAGCGGGTTGGTCGGCGTCTCGATGTAGACGTAGCGCGTGTTCTTGCGGATGGCGCGCTCCACGTTGCGCGGGTCGGCGGTGTCCACGTAGGTGAACGCGAGGCCGAAGTTCACCATGATCTGGTTGAAGAGCCGCGGCACGCCGCCATAGAGATTGTTGGAGGCGACGACGTGGTCGCCCGACTTCATGAGCTGGCACATCGCGACCACCGCCGCCATGCCGCTGGAGAAAACCGGAGCGGCGATACCTCCCTCGAGCGACGCCAGGTTCTGCTCCAGTCGGGTGCGCGTGGGATTGGCGGCGCGAGAGTAGTCGTAGCCTTTGGTGACGCCGAGTTCTTCCTGGGCGTAGGTCAACGTCGCAAAAATAGGAGGAGAGACCGCGCCTGTCGAGGGGTCAGGACTGTTGCCCACGTGGATGGCGCGAGTGGAAAATCCAACAGTGTTCTTATTGGACATAGGGACCCTTTGAGCCACGGATTTTCGCGGATGCCCACGGATCAAACAGGAGATGTCGAGAAAAGCCCTTCAAGAATCCGTGTTCATCCGTGAGAATCCGTGGCTAATGCTTGTCGTTGAAGTGAAAAATGTCTTTCGATAGATAACGTTCAGCGGAATCCGGAATCAGCGTGGCCACGCGCTTGCCCGGCCCCAATCGGCGCGCGATGCCGATGCTCGCAAAGACATTTGCGCCTGCGCTCGATCCCGCCAGGACGCCCTCGACAGCAGCCAGCTTCTTGACCATGTCAAAGGCGTCGTAATCGCTGACGGCGATGATCTCATCGGCCAGTGACAGGTCGCACGTCTTGGGAATGAAGCTCGCCCCAATGCCTTCCACCTCGTGATCCCCCTTGGGACCGCCGCCCAGCACTGAGCCCTGGGTCTCGACCACAACTGCCAGGACGTTGGGGTTGCGCTCTTTGAAATAGCGAGCTACTCCGGTGAACGTTCCCCCCGTTCCAGAGCCGATTACGACGGCATCCACCTGCCCGCCCATCTGGTCGTAAAGTTCGCGGGCGGTGGTTTCGTAGTGGAAGTCGGGATTATCCTGGTTCTCGAACTGTCCGGCGACGAAGGAGTTCGGGGTTTTCGCAGCGCGCTCTTTCACATAATCGATCGCGGCCTGCATGCCATCCGCCTGCGGAGTGCGAATGACTTCCGCGCCGAGCGCTTCCATCAGCGTGACCTTCTCGATAGAGAAGCCCTCGGGAACCGCCAGCACGGTGCTATATCCGCGGCCCGATCCGATCAGCGCCAGTCCGACGCCGGTATTGCCGGCGGTAGCTTCAAAGATGGTCGCTCCCGGCTGCAGGCGGCCATCCCGTTCCGCCTTCGTAATCATGCCCAGGGCGGCGCGGTCCTTGATGCTGCCGCCCGGATTCAGGTACTCGAGCTTGGCATAGATGTCGGCCGCGCCGGCGGGAGCAATTTTCTTAAGATGAAGGATTGGAGTTTCGCCGACGAGTTCGGTAATGTCCTCGGCAACCCGGAGAGGAGTCATTTCAGCAGTCTTCATGAAGGCTCAGTGAATTACTCTCAAGAGTACGTGAAGCGGAATCCAGCGGTCAACGCAAACACGGCGAACTCGGAGTAGTCTTGTGCCGCCCCTACGGGGCTCCAGCTTCTAAAGTAAGCCTTCGACGCGGGCCTGAAGACCCGCTCTACCCAAGAATCGGTTTGGCGATGGAAACTGAGACACTGCGCCAGCTACAGCCGGTTGTTCGCAGCATCGCTGTCCACTACAATCTCGCAGACTCGCTACATCAAAATGGAGCTTTGAAGCCGTGCCCCTTCAGAGGGTGAGACCCTGGGAATATTCGCTTTAAGGAGAAGAATGATTTCACGCTGCATGGTCTTATTGCTGACAGCGATTGCCTTCGTCACTTTCACCCTCCCTGTCCAGGCCCAGGGAAATGCAACGCCAATTGCAATCACGGGAACTCTTACCTATCGAGAGCGCGTGGCCCTGCCCCCGGATGCGGCGATCGATGTTCGGTTAGAGGACACCTCAGGTGCACCGGCGAAGGTGGTCGGCGAATCTATTTTTGCCGCTGAAGGGCAGCAAGTGCCGATCTCCTTTCAGGTTTCCTTTAACACGGCGGACATCAATCCCGCCCACACCTATACGCTGCGCGCGAACATTACGATTCATGGCACGAAGGCGTTCGCTTCCACAGCAGCATATCCGGTGATTACACAGGGCGCCCCCATGCAGGCCAATATCGTGCTGCAACCGGTACAGGCCGCGGCTGCGGCCAAGCAGCGTGCCCCCAAGTTGCATGGAACCTACTGGAGCCTGGTTGAACTGAATGGCAAGCCCGCCGCGCCAGGTATGGGCAGGACGCAGCCGTACATCCTGTTTCATCGGGAGCAGGGGAGGATCGAGGGTTCAAGCGGCTGCAACGGCGTGGTCGGGACCTACATCGTGCAGCAAAATGCACTTCAGATCACCCCCAGCGGGACGACCCTGATGGTGTGCCCGCCGGCTTTGATGGCGCAGGAGCAAGCTTTGCTCGCTGCGTTGAGGGCCACGTCAAGCTACGAAATTGAGGGGGACGCGCTGGAGTTGAGCAACGGGACGACGGTGGTGGCGCGGTTTCAGGCGGCGCCGAAGGGCAACTAGCAATTAGCAGTAGCCTGCTGTTCCGTTGAGCCAGTTGCTAGTTGCTTCTCCTAATTAAACGGCCTTCTTTGCCGGCGGAAGTCGCGTTCCTCGTCCTCTTCGTCGCGCATACGCGGCTTCTCGCGCGGCGGTTGCTTTTCGCCGGCGCTGAACGTGCGCTCCTCGCTGCGCCCGATGCGCTTGTGCGCGTACAGGCCTTCCAGGATGAACTCGGCTCCAGACACCAGCATCTCCGACGGTTCCTTGCCGCTCAGGCCGAGAGTGCTCAGCTTGTCGAGCAGTCCCTGGATGCTGCGCAGCTTGTGCAACATCTCCTGCGCGCTGGCCGAGTCGCGCATCTGGATTTCGCCACCCAGGTCGAACCACTGCACGACCTGGTTCATGGTGCTGTTGCCGTGGAAATATTTGTCGTAGGTGCGGGCGACTGCCGCCCGGATGATCTCGCGCACGACGGTGTCGGCGCCCTTGAGTTCACCTTCGTATTCCAGTTCAAGCTTGCCGGTCATGGCGGGCATGGCGGCGTAGATGTCGCCGATGCGCGGGACCACGATCTTCTCGCCCCAGCGAATGGCGCGCCGCTCGGCGTTGGAGATGACGTTTTCCATAGCGCTGATGGGCAGCCGCTGGCTCACGCCGGAGCGCTTGTCGATGCGCTTGTCCTCCCGCGCGACAAAGGCAATCTGTTCGATCACCTGGCTTACGAAGTTGGGAATTTGTAGCTGATGGCCGTTGCGTTCGGTCCAGGCTTCCTGTGCGGTGATGGCGACGCCCTCTTCGACGGTCGCCGGATAGTGGGTGCGGATTTCCGATCCGATGCGGTCCTTGAGCGGGGTGACGATCTTTCCGCGCGCGGTGTAGTCCTCGGGATTGGCAGTGAAGACGAGGGCCAGGTCGAGGGGCATCCGCACCGGGTAGCCCTTAATCTGCACGTCGCCTTCCTGCATGATGTTGAACAAGCCGACCTGAATCTTGCCGGCGAGATCGGGCAGCTCGTTGATGGCGAAAATACCCCGGTTGGCGCGCGGCAGCAGTCCGTAATGTACGGTGTACTCGCTGCCCAGTTCGTGTCCGCCCTTGGCCGCCTTGATGGGATCGATGTCGCCGATCAGGTCAGCGATGGTCACATCCGGAGTCGCCAGCTTCTCGACGTAGCGGTCTTCGGGCGTGAGGTACGAAATGGGAGCGTCGTCGGGATTGTTGGCCAGCAGTTCGCGGCAGCGGCGGCAGATCGGTGCGTACGGGTTGTCGTGGATCTCGCAGCCCCGCAGATACGGCAGTTGCGGATCGAGCAGCGTGGTGAGCGCGCGCAGGATACGGCTCTTGGCCTGGCCGCGCAGTCCGAGAAGGATGAAGTTGTGTCGCGAAAGGACCGCATTGGTGATCTGCGGCACGACCGTGTCTTCATATCCCACGATGCCGGGAAAGACCGGCCCGCCGGAGCGCACCCGCGCAATGAGATTGTCGCGCATCTCGTCCTTTACGCGCCGGTTGCGCACACGGGGCTCGGAAAATTGCTGGCTGCGACGAAGCTCACCCAAGGTCTGCGGAAGATTGCTCAACGGGTCGATACCTCCCAGGGGTCACGGCCGCCATCCTTGTCGGCGAACCGTATTGTGCCGAATGTTCGTATTCTACGCCTGTGGTGACGGGGGACGTGTACCGCGTACCGGGGTTGTGTGGCGTCGCAGGTAACTACATTCAGCAGGCTTTATTCTTAGCCACTCGCGAGGGGAGGAAGGGGTAAGAGTCTTGTTGTGATAAGAATCACAGGGTCAAGTGACCTGCAATGCTACGATGGATTGGTATGTCCGCTCCTGACTCCCTGTTTGTACGCGCCTGTCAGCGGCTTCCGGTGGATGCGACTCCGGTCTGGTTTATGCGCCAGGCTGGCCGCTACATGCAGGAATACCGCGAGGTCCGCAAGCGCCATTCGCTGATCGAGATATGCAAGAAACCCGAACTCGCAGCTGAGGTGACCATCACCGCCGCCGAGTTCCTCAAGGTTGACGCCGCAATTATCTTCGCCGATCTGCTGCTGCCTCTGGAGGTCATGGGGCTGCCCTTCCATTTTTCCACCGGGGAAGGGCCGGTGATCGAGAAGCCGGTCCGGACCGCCGGAGACGTAAAGGCGTTGCGCACCGACCGCGCCGCCGAACTGGGTTACGTGAGCAATGCCGTGACTCTGGTGGCGAAACATTTTGGCGCCAAGCTGCCGGTGATCGGCTTTTGCGGGGCGCCCTTCACCCTGGCCAGCTACATGGTGGAGGGCGGCGGCTCGCGGCATTACCTGGAAGTGAAGAAGCTGATGTACAACTCGCCCGAAGTCTGGGACGAACTGGTGGGCAAACTGGTGGCCGTGCTGGCGGAATATGCCGCCGAGCAGGTGAGAGCGGGGGCGGACGCGCTGCAGATTTTCGATAGCTGGGTGGGCTGCCTGAGCGTGGAGGACTACCGCCGCTACGCACTGGTGCCGACCACACAGCTTATCCAGCGCCTGCAAAAAGAGACGCAGGTGCCCATCATCTACTTCGGCACCGACAGCGCCACGTTGTTGCCCTCGATGGCGGAGACCGAAGCTGAGGTCATCGGCCTGGACTGGCGCATTCCGCTCGACGAGGGCTGGCGCACGGTGGGGCACAAGCACGCCGTGCAGGGCAATCTCGATCCGGTGCTGCTGTTCGCTTCCTGGCGCGAACTGAAACAGCGCGCCGAGCATATTCTTCGGCTCGCCGACGGACGGCCGGGGCACATCTTCAATCTCGGTCATGGGATTCTTCCGCATACGCCGGTGGACAATGTGAAGGACCTGGCCCATTTTGTGCATGAGTTCAGCTCGGCTGCCGCAACCTCCGCGAGGACGCAATGAGCAAAGACGCTGTGCTGTTGATCGCTCACGGCAGTCCTGAGCGAGTGGAAGACGTCCCCGAATTTCTGCAAAACATCTCTCGCGGGCGGCCCATGTCGGAGGCCGTGGTGCGCGAGGTGCAGCATCGCTATTCGCTCATCGGCAGCTCCCCGCTTACCCGGATCACTCGCCAGCAGGCGGACGGGGTTGCTCGAGAGCTTGCTTTGCCGGTTTACGTTGGCATGCGCAACTGGCATCCCTTTATCGCCGACACGTTGCGGCAAGTGGTCACCGACGGCGTTGAACGCGCGGTTGCCATCTGCCTGGCGCCGCACAACTCGCGTACCAGCGTAGGGCTCTACAAGCAAGTGCTGCTCGGAAACGACGTGTCAATTGCCATCGATTTCGTCGAGGAGTGGCACGACCATCCCCTGCTGGTTGAAGCCTTTGCGGAAAGGTTGCGCGCCGGCTGGTCGCAGGCTTGCGCGAGCCATGGCAGCAGGTTGCCGGTACTGTTCACGGCACACAGCGTTCCGCAGCGCACCATTGCGGAAGGCGATCCTTACGAAACCCAGACCCGGGAGACGGCGGCGCTGGTGGCCGCCCAGGTCCCCGAGATTGGCGCCTGGCACTTTGCCTTTCAAAGCCAGGGCATGTCGGGCGGGGAATGGCTGGGTCCGACCGTCGAGGACACCATCACGAGCCTGCGCGCAGCGGGTCACACCGGAGTGTTCGTACAGCCCATCGGCTTTGTCTGCGATCACGTCGAGATCCTGTTCGATATCGACATTCTGTTTCGCGACTTCGCGGCGGAACGTGGCATGAAGCTGTATCGCGCCGAGTCCTTGAACGACTCTTCACTTTTTGTGTGCGCCGTTGCCGATTTGGCCCGGTCGCGGCTGGGCTCCTTCCTTCCTGATTGCAAAGAAACCGTCCCTACTGAGAAGATTTCTTGACGAACACTTCTGCATGAAGCGGATTGCCATTGTCGGGGGAGGCATTTCTGGGCTGAGCGCCGCGTTTTATCTGGAGAAAGCGCGCGCTTCGGGAGCGGAGCTGCAATACACGCTCTTCGAGAGCGGCCAGCGGCTGGGCGGCTCCATGTATTCCGATCGGGTGGAGGGCTGCCTGGTCGAGGCCGGTCCCGATTCCTTCCTCACCGAAAAGCCGTGGGCACTGGCTCTCTGCAAGGAGCTGGGCATCGCCGACCAGCTCATCGGCTCCAACGACGCCCAGCGTAAGACCTACATCGTGGTCAACGGGCGGCTGGTAGTCATGCCCGACGGGCTGATGTTCATGGTGCCCACGCAACTGGTGCCGACGGCGTTATCGCCGCTCTTTTCCTGGAGCACGAAAATTCGCATGGCGCGTGAGTTGCTGCATCCGCCGCGTCCCATGCACGACGATGAGACGGTCGCGGAACTGGTGGAGCGGCACTTCGGTCCTGAAGTCGTTGACCGGCTTGCGGACCCGCTGCTATCGGGTGTCTACGGAGGCGATGCCGCGAAACTCAGCGCGCGCGCCGTACTGCCGCGCTTCGTCGAAATGGAAGAGAAGTACGGCAGCCTGAGTCGTGCGATGCTCGCAGCGCACAAGAAGATGGCGCGGTCAGCCGGCAAACATCCGGTGCGTCCCCTGTTCACTTCGTTGAAGGACGGTATGCAGCAACTGGTGGACGCCATTCTCGGCCGCCTTGATCCGGAATCGATGCGTTTGCGTAATCACGTCCGGCGAATTTATCCGGAGGAGGATGGCTGGCGAGTGTCGATTGAGATGAACGGTGATGAGCGCTTCGATGCTGTAATCCTCGCCACGCAGGCTAATGTCGCCGGAACGCTGCTGGACGGTGTGGACCGTTTTCTGGCCCGCAACCTCCTCGACATTACCTACAGTTCGTCGGTCACCGTCACTCTGGGCTACTACATGGACCAACTCAAGGGATTGCCGCCGGGTTTTGGCTTCCTGGTCCCGCGGAGTGAAGGCACGCGCATGTTGGCGTGCACCTTCGTGCATAACAAATTTCCCCATCGCGCGCCCAAGGGCTTGGGCATCCTGCGCTGCTTTCTGGGAGGCGCGCGTGACGAAACTGTGCTGGCCCTTACTGACGACGAAATACTCGACACGGTGCACCGCGAACTCCGGGAGATCGTGAAGCTTGACGTCCGGCCCATGTTCACGCGCGTGTATCGCTGGCGAGAAGCTATGGCGCAGTACGAGACGGGCCACATCGCGCGGGTAGCCCGCATCGAAAAGCGGGTGAAGGAGATTCCCGGTCTTGCCCTTGCCGGCAACGCCTATCACGGTATCGGTGTGCCCGATTGCATCCGCTCGGGAATGGAGGCGGCCAACGCCGTGGCCCCGGCGCTGGTTGAATCGCTGTCACCGCAGCATCGGTAGCTCCTTTTCTTGTGCGTTAACCGCGAACGGGTAAGACGACATTGTCGATAAGACGAGTCTGGCCAACATAAGCTGCGACCGCGACGAGTGCGCCGCGCGAGACATCCGTCACGGGATTGAGCGTGTTGGGATCGACGATGGCGAAATAATCCAGGCGCACGCCGGGCTCGGTAGCGATAACCTGCGCTCCCATTTCGATCAGCCTGGCGGCATCGCACTCACCCGCTTCCGCTGCTTCCTGTACGCGCAGCAACGAGCGATTGAGCACTAACGCCTGCTGCCGCTGCTCGGAGCTGAGATAGACGTTGCGTGAACTCATGGCCAGGCCGTCGGGCTCGCGCACGATGGGGCAGACGATCACCTCGACATCGAGGTTGAGATCGCTCGCCATTTTGCGCAGGACCGCAACCTGCGCGGCATCTTTCTGACCGAAGAAGGCGTAATCCGGACGGACAATCTCAAACAGCTTGCTCACGACGGTTGCGACTCCGCGAAAGTGTCCGGGGCGCGAAGCGCCGTCGAGCTTGTTGCTGAGCTCCTCGACCAGGACATAGGTCTGGGCGCCGCCGGGATACATCTCGTCCACGCCGGGAATGAAGAGCAGGTCTACGCCGAGTTCCTTGAGCAATTGCGCGTCCCGCTCCAGCGTGCGGGGGTATTTGGCCAGGTCCTCGGAGGGACCAAACTGAAGCGGGTTGACGAAGATGGAGACCGCGGTCACGTCGCAACGCGATTTGGAGGCGCGCACCAGGGAGAGATGCCCCTCATGCAGGGCGCCCATAGTAGGCACGAATCCCAGCGTTCTGCCGGCCAGTTGGCGGCAGGCAGACTTCATTTCGGCAATGGTGTGAAGGCGACGCATAAGCTTTCAGTGGGGCTGGGACGGCGGGGTCGCTGGTCCTTCGGCCGGCGGCTGTGGGGGCAGCGTCCAGCCCGCGAGCACTCCGTTGAGCGCCGGTTCCAAGCGAGCCAGATTCTGCGGAGAACACTTCAAGGCCACCGAATAGATTTCGTTTTCGGGACCTTGAATGAAGACGATCTCCTCAATCCAGTCGTGGGCGTTGGCTTGCTCGCGATAGCGCACCTTCAGCATTTGCGCGGGCTTATGGTCGATGGTGCGTTCCTGACGTTGCAGCGTTTGAAAGTCCTGCCCGTGTTCCCGTATGCCGGAGGACGCCCGCTCAATCACGCCGTCCAAGTCGAGTGGCTTCTGGCCCTCCACCGGCGGAGGCACCACCAGCGCCAGTGTGATCGAGTCCCACAACGCGCGCTCCTGCTGTTGCTGCGGTGCGACCACCACCCCGTCGCCCTCATAGACCTCGCCCAGCATCGACCAGGAGTCTGGATATTTGAAACAGAAGCCGCCGTGCGGTTGGCAGTAACGCTTCCATACAGGGGCTTTGTGGGCGGACGAGGAAGATGCCTGTCCGGCCCAGCCCGCCGCCGGACCGAACAGCAAGAACAACAGCAGCGAACCGCGAAGCAAAAGCCTCATGTCCTACAGTTGCACAGCCCGCTTGCGTTCCGCAATCGCCTGTAGCGAGGCGAGCGTCTCCTTGGGCAAATGGTACGACTCAACATCGGAGGGATAGCCGCCCGACTTCACATCGTCTTTGAAGGCCAGCAGGGCGTTGCCAATGACGGAGCCGAGGTCGGCATAACGGCGCACGAACTTGGCCGGAGGCGCAAAGGTGAGTCCCAGAAGATCGTGGAAGACCAATACCTGGCCGTCGCACTCCGGGCCGGCGCCGATGCCGATAGTCGGGACCTCCAGTTCGTGCGTGATCATGGCAGCCACTTCGCGAGGAATACCCTCCAGCACCACGCAGCATGCACCCGCTCGCTCCAAGGCGAGAGCATCGTGCATGAGTTGCTCGATGGCCTTCAGGGTCTTGCCCTGCACCTTGTAGCCGCCCATGGCGTGCAGCGACTGCGGCGTCAGCCCGATGTGGCCCACGACGGGAATCTCGGCATCGACCATGCGCTCGACCAGCGGCGCGCGTTTCTCGCCGCCTTCGATCTTCACCGCTTCGGCACCTGCATCCTTGATGAAGCGCGCCGCGTTGTGCAGCGCCTCGCGCTGGCTGACATGGTAGGAAGCGAACGGCATGTCAGCGATCAGGAATGCGCGCTTCACCCCGCGACGCACAGCGCGCGTGTGATGCAGCATCTCCTGCATGGTGACGGGAAGCGTGTTTTCGTAGCCAAGCATCACCATGCCAAGGGAATCTCCGACCAGCACCATGTCGATGCCGGCTTCGTCCACCAGGCGCGCACTGGGGTAGTCATACGCGGTGAGGCAGGTGATGAGTTCCTGACGTTGTTTCTTCTCAAGAAGGGTGGAAGCGGTGATCTTGGAGCGAAAGTCGCCGGTGGTGATACTCACAATGTCCTCCAGTGCAGTTCCGTGTCCGCGGATACCGCCTGCAATGCCTCGACATACCGGGCAAGAGAGCCCCGCTGGGAGACGGCTGAATTCTACACCCGCCGCCTTCTCCGTCCATAGCCCTTTCGATGTAGGTCAGTTGTGCGGCGATGCTGAGCTGCGGGGGCTGGCCGATTGGTCGGCGCAGGTGTGATCGTGAATGATGCGCCAGCCCTCGGGAAATTTGCGAAAGATGAGCGTGAACAAACCGTGGGGTTGTTTTCCATCCGGCATCACCAGCTGAAACCGCCCGCGAACCAGGGCGGAGTCGGCGGCAAGAAGCTCGATCTCCAGATCGCTGAAAGAGAGCGCTCCCATGCTTCGGCCTTCGGCTTGATAGTTCTTGCGATAACGCGCCAGCGTGGGCTCCCAGCCTTTGGTCACCGTGGTCCCAGAAAAGAATGTGAGCTCGGGCGAGTGCCAATATCCCGACATGAAGGCGTCGAGGTCATGATGGTTCCAAGCCTCAACCTGCGACTGCAGGACCTGACGGATCGCAGCGTCGGGATTGGAGGTAGATGCGCTTTGTCCGCTCAAGGTTCCTGCCAGCAACGTAACGGCCATGAGCGTCATACCGCAGAGTTTCATGCGAGCCTCCGCTGCACCAGTGTAGCGAAAGCTTCAGACCGCGAAAAACGGCGGGCCGAAGCCCGCCGCAGATGCAGACTTGCCTCGACGCCCGTTAGTGCGTTCCGGCGTCGGCGGTGGCTTCCGTCCTGCCTTGCCGCACGGTTGCCAGGAAGCCCTTGGCGGCGGGAGGAACCGGAACCCGGCCGGTCAACGTCGGGCGGAATCCCACTAAGCGGCCGTAAAAGGCCTTCGTCGAGTCGTCATCCTGTTTGATGACCGCCCCGTTCAGGGTTGCGCCTGCGAAGAGGCCCCGGGAACGAGAGTAAGTCAGCACCTCCGATCGGAGCTTCCAATCTGTAGAAGCGCTGGCTTCGCGGCCCACCGGACCGGCAGCGACACTGGCCGAGCCGCCGAGCTTGAACTCCGCGTTCAGCAACTGGTTCATGCCGTTGTCATTCATGATGAGCATAACCAGATCGATAGCTTCGCCGCCAATCTGCGCGCCCCAGGTTCCTCCGGTCACGACAAAGAAAGCCGGTGCGCTCCAGCCATGCGCGGTACGGCAAGTCGCCACTCCGCGGCCGTGCTCTGCCCCAAAGATGAACCCGCCTTTGACCATGGAGGGAACCACAGCCACGCATTTTGCGTTCTCCAACACCTCGTCGGGGATGCCCTTGTCAGGTGCACCCAAGAGGTCCTTAAGTACGTTGGATGAGTCATCGAGCCGGGACAGCACTTTGTCCCGCTCGGAACCATTGTTGTCTTGGGCCCACAGCGCGACCCCGCAGAACATCAGCAGCAGTAGCAAAATTCCGATGCGCTTCATAAACTTTGTCCATCCTCCTTGAAGAAACCCCCGATTGCGTCTTCAATTAGGGTTGGATAGCGAATGAAGATGGCGGGTTGGCAGAGAACGAAGAGTATTTCTGAAGGTGAACTTACAACCTGGGAAGCGCGCGAGACATCGCGCGCGAAAAAGATTTCAAGCGGGACGCTTGGCGGGTTCCTGCCAGGGCCGCTCTGGCCGTTCAGACTCCGGCAGATCGCGGTCCCGCACGCGATCGTATATATAAGACTCGCTCACCGTGCCCAGGCTCTCGTTGTAGAGACTGATGGCGCCGATTCCTTCTTTCAACTCCTCAGCGAAATCGTGCAGGGCCTTCAAGTGATCCGCGGTGGCCGGGTACTCGCCTTTGGTGGTCTTCAGAACCTTCTGGTAGCCGTGATCGACCAGCTTGGAGATCTCGCCACCGATCATGTATCCGGGGTAGGCGAAGATCTTGACTCCACCCTCCGCGGTGGGCTCGATGGCGGCCGAGCAGCGATACTTCTTCAGGAAGATGCGGTGGCCTGCGCCCGGGGCTTCCAGGACGTCGAATCCGTGCTCGCGAAACCAGGCCACGGCCTCGTCGTACGATTTCGTTTTGATCTTTTTCGCCATTCCTTAAAAAGCATCCTTACAAGTTCGGAACTCACACTTTCGCACACAGCGTGACTAAACAGCAACTACTGTGCGATGACAATGGGATGAGAAGCGGCGCCGTCAGGTCGCAAAAAGGAAGAATTTGGCATCTGGCCAGCATCTGGCGCTCGGCGTTTCGGCTGGTGGCTCCGGGTGGTCGTTGGGCAATCCTAAGTGGCAAATTGCTAACCGCAAAGTGCTAAAAGCTGAACTCATCAGCTACAATCACCCTTCCCATGCTGCGTTTTTCAACCGCCGGAGAATCACACGGAGAAGCGCTGGTGGCGCTGCTCTCGGGCGATGCCTGCGGGCCTCGGAATCGATCTCGAATTCGTGAATCGCGAGCTGTGGCGGCGTCAGCAGGGCTTCGGTCGCGGCGGACGGATGCGCGTTGAGCGCGATGAGGCGCACATTCTCAGCGGCGTCCGTCACGGCAAGACCATCGGCTCGCCCATTGCCATTCAGTTGGCGAATAGAGATTGGCAGAACTGGACGGAGGCCCTGCCGATTGAAGAGGGCGATCCGGCGAAGCACAAACGGGTGGCTTCGCCGCGACCGGGCCACGCTGACCTGGCGGGCGCGCTGAAATACAACTTCGCCGAAGCGCGCTATGTGCTGGAGCGCGCATCGGCGCGGGAGTCGGCGGCCCGCGTCGCCGCCGGAGCGATTGCCAAGTTGCTACTGCGGCAACTGGGGATGGAGGTGCTGAGCCACGTGATTGCGGTGGGCAACGCGCGGCTGGAGGCTTCCATCGCGTGGGAAGTGATCCGAGCTCTCGCCGGCAAGGAAGAGGTCGTGCTCAATTGCGCCGATCCCGATGCCGAGGCGCGCATGAAGGAGCAGGTGGATATGGTGCTGCGTACCGGTGACTCGGTAGGTGGAATTTTCGAGGTCGTGGCGCACAATGTTCCGCCCGGCCTCGGCACCTACGCCAACTGGGACGAGCGGCTGGACGCGTTACTGGCCGCGGCCGTGATGTCGTTACAGGCGGTCAAGGCGGTGGAGATTGGCGACGCGGTGCGGGCCGCGACTTCACTGGGGTCCGCCGTACATGATGAAATAGGTTATGAGACCGATCAGGCCGAATCTTTCACCGGATTCACGCGGCAGTCAAACCATGCTGGCGGGCTGGAGGGCGGCGTTTCCAATGGCCAGGACATTCGTGTGCGCGGATACCTGAAGCCTATTTCGACGCTGCGGCGTCCGCTGAACTCGGTGGATTTTGCCAGTCGCGAACTGGTGAAGGCCGCCTACGAGCGCTCGGACGTTTGCGTGGTTCCGGCGGCCGGGGTGGCCGCTGAAGCCATGGTAGCGCTGACCGTGGCGCGCTGCGCGCTGGAAAAGTTCGGAGGCGATTCGATGCTGGAAGTGCGGCGCAATTTCGACGGCTACTGCCAGCAGTTGCGAAACTTCTAAATGATCTACCCCATCGTGAAATTCGGCGATCCTGTTCTGGAGAAGCCCGCCGCCCCTGTCACAGTATTCGATGGCGACCTGCGCAAGCTCGTGGAGGACATGTTCGAAAGCATGTATGCGGCGCACGGCGTCGGTCTGGCCGCGCCGCAGATCGGGATCGGTAAGCGCATCGCCGTTATCGATGTCACCTTCAAAGAAGATCCCGACGCACAGATCGTGCTCATCAATCCTGAGATCATCCACACCGAAGGACGGCTTACGTCCAATGAGGGCTGCCTAAGCCTGCCCGAGTTTCGCGAGAAGGTGACGCGGCCTCGCAAGGTGACCGCTCGGGCCCAGAACCTGGACGGCGATACGTTTGAAGTCAGCGGGGAAGACTTGCTGGCTCGCGCCCTGGTGCACGAGACCGATCATCTTAACGGCAAGCTTTACATCAGCCATATCAGCGCGCTGAAGAGGGACATGATGAAACGCAAGATCCGCAAACTGATGAAGCAGGGCGAATGGTAGCGCTCCCATGATGGACCTGGTGTTCTGTGGAACACCGATGTTTGCGGCGCCAACTCTGGAGAAGCTGGTGGGTGCCGGCTTTCGCGTGAAGCTGGTGGCCACGCAACCGGATCGTCCCAGTGGACGAGGGATGGAATTGGCGGTCTCGCCGGTCAAGCGCAGGGCGCTGGCCTTGGGTCTTCCGGTCATCCAACCGGACAAGATCAAGAACAACCGGGAGTTCCGTGCGACATTGGAGGCGATCGCGCCTGAAGCGATTATCGTGGTCGGCTACGGCCGTATTGTTCCGCCGTGGATGATCGATCTGCCCCGGCTGGGTAACATTAATCTGCACGCCTCGCTACTGCCAAAGTATCGCGGCGCGGCTCCCGTCCAATGGGCGATCGCCAGAGGCGAGACGATTACCGGCGTGACGACGATGCGCATCGATGCCGGGCTCGACACCGGCGACATCCTGCTGCAAAAGGAAGAGCGCATCGCGCCCGAGGACAACGCGCTCACCCTGGCTCCTCGCCTGGCGCAAACTGGCGCTGAGCTGATGATCGCAACTCTTGCCGGACTGAAGAACGGCACCATCACGCCGCGCGCCCAAAACGACGCGCAGGCTACGCTCGCGCCCATCCTTACGCGCGAGGATGGACAGATCGATTTCTCACGCGCCGCGCTGGACACCTGGAACCGGCTGCGTGGCTTCCAACCCTGGCCGGGGGCTTTTACCCAATTTCGCGGCAAGACCCTGCACTTGCACACGGCGACTTCCGCCGCACCTGAAGTTGCAGTAGCACCTGGACACTTCGCCATCGAGCACGGCCGTCTGCTGCTGGGCTTTGCGCATGGCACCGCCCTGGAAGTGCAGGAGTTGCAACCGGAAGGCCGGAAGCGGATGAGCGCTCGCGATTTCCTCAACGGGTACAGGCCGCGAAGTGAAGAGGCGCTGGGCGCCCCAGCGTAGCCGAGCATGCCTGTTTCCCATGCCCGCGCCGCCGCCTTCGACATTCTCCTGCGCGTGGAACAGCGCGACGCTTACGCAGTTGAACTTCTGCATTCGGACAGACTACAGAAACTCAGCACCGCCGATCGCGCCCTGGCGACCGAACTCGTTCTGGGCGTATTGCGCTGGCGTTCGCACCTGGATGACACGATCGCGGCGGCCTCATCTCTTCCCCTGAACAGGCTCGATGTTGAGGTAATGAATGCGCTAAGGCTTGCGGTATACCAGATGCGATTCCTGACCCGGATCCCAGCGCGGGCTGCGATCAACGAGAGCGTGGAGTTGGTGAAGCGCGCGCATAAGCGCTCGGCTGCCCCGTTTGCGAACGCGGTATTGCGCAAGATAGCCGGAGCTCCGGCCGAGATCGCATCGGAAAGCATCGTCGGCGATCCGGTCCTATTTCTGGCGCGGGGATTTGCGCATCCTGAATGGCTGGTCAGGAGATGGGTTGAGGAGTTCGGGGTTGAGCGCGCGTGGGCAGTCTGCAAACAGGACCAGCGTGTTCCCAACACCGCGATCCGGCTCGACGGCGCGGAGATCGAGCAGGAGCTGGCGAGCGAGGGCGTGGAACTTGTGCCCGGAACTCTGCTTGCCGGCGCTCGTATTGTGGCCCAGGGCGACGTAACGAAGACCCATGCCTTTCGCGAAGGTCGCGTCTTCATCCAGGACGAAGCTTCGCAGTTGGTCGCCGCATTGACGGGGACGGGATCGCGCCTGCTCGATTGCTGCGCCGCTCCTGGCGGAAAGACGGCGGCGCTGGCGGCCCGCAATCCCACTGCGGAGGTTATTGCCATCGAGTTGCATGAGCATCGCGCCGATCTGCTGCGCACGCGAGTGCGCGCCGCCAACGTGACAGTCATCCACGCCGACGCGTTGGCGCTGCCATTCCATGGCGGTTTCGATCGCGTGCTCGTCGACGTTCCGTGCTCAGGCACGGGAACGCTGGCGCGCAATCCCGAGATCAAGTGGCGTCTCACGCCCGAGGACCTTGGCGATCTGCACTCGCGGCAAGTCGCGATCCTTCGCGCCGCGCTGCAACAGCTTGCGCCTGGCGGCCGCGCGGTTTACTCGACCTGCTCTCTGGAGCGCGAGGAGAATGACGATGTGATGGACGCAGTGTTGCATGAGAATCCGGCATACCAACTTCGGGACTGCCGCCAGGAATTGGAACGACTGCGTAACAACGGAGAGCTTGTCTGGGAGGATATGGATTCGCTGCTGAGCGGAAGCTATCTGCGCACGTTGCCGGGAGTTCAACCGTGCGATGGATTCTTTGCAGCGGTGATTGAGCGCAGCGAGTAGCAGACCTAAAACGCAAAAGGCCGGCATGCAGCCGGCCTCTCTTCACAAAACAAATATTTACTTCTTGGGTGCGATCGCGTCCTTGGCGGCCTTGGCCACGCGGAACTTCACTACAGTCTTGGCAGCGATCTTGATGGCTTCGCCGGTCTGCGGATTGCGGCCCATGCGCGCTTTGCGATTCGACTTCACCAAACGGCCCAGACCTGGCACTATGAAAAGTCCGTTCTTCTTGGTTTCCTTGATCGCTACTTCGGCGAGCGACTCGAGAAACGCAGCGGCCTGCTTGTTGTTCAGTTCGTTCTTCTCGGCCATGTAACGGACGAGCTGGGTCTTGGTCATGCCTGTTGCCATTCTTTAATCCTCCTTGAAGATGTGAGCAGTAAGATTGCTCAACTGCTGGGTATCTTATACTAACTTCCCCACGGTGGAAAGCATTTTCGCCTTATTTCATGCGGGTTTTCCACAGGCTGCACCGCGCAGAGCCGCTGCTTATGCGGCTCCGGCAGGACCCGGCAGGCGGAAGGTGCCATAATGCTAAGTTGGATGCCTGACACCGAGGTGCCACGTTTTGAGCTGTGCAATTTGCAATCTCCGCAAGGAAAAACGTTTTTGCCCGGCGATGCATGAGCGCATTTGCCCACAGTGTTGCGGCGAGCAGCGCGAAGTCACGCTCGACTGTCCTGCCGACTGTCCCTACCTGCAGCAGGCGCGCCAGCACGAAATGCCGCGGCGCATGGAAGACATTCCCGCGGAGCAATTGTTCGCTGCCATCGATATTTCCGACCACTTTCTGCACGAGCAGGAGCCGCTGCTGCTGGGCATGTGGCACACGCTCGCCAGGCTCTCGCGCGCCGACCGCGATCTCACCGACCGCGAGCTTATCGCCGCTCTGGCGAACCTGGCCAAGAGCCATCAAACGCTGGTGTCGTCCGGGCTGGTCTATCAGGAGGCCATGCCGGGCCTGACGCAGCAGACCATCATGGACGCGCTTCGGCAACTCCTGGCCGAATTTCGCGAGGTCGAGCGCCAGCACCGCGGATACACGACCCTGAAGGAGAGCGACGTCCTGAAGGCCCTGGTGTTCACGCTTCGTCTGGCCCACATGCAGACCTCGGGCCGTCCGCGATCGCGACGCTTCCTCGATTTCCTGCGCGAGCGCTTTCCTGACGCACAGACCGCGATTGCCGGGCCCGATGAGCCGGGCGGCCGCATCATCGTGCCGTGAACTACGTTCGACCACTGAGGCACGGCGACAAAGAGAAAGGTCTGAGTTACCTGAGTCGCGCTCTGCATCAAGGGGTCGCGCACATTGCCCTTCGCATTCTGCGTTCACGGCTGGTAGTATCGGTTTTCGTTTTTTATGCACGTTGCTCACGGGCCTCTACTCTTGATCGCTGCTGTCGCCGCCGGAGCCATCAACTCGGTCGCGGGAGGCGGCAGCTTTGTTTCCTTTCCGTCGCTGCTGTTCGCCGGCATCCCGCCGGTGAGCGCCAACGCCACCAACACGGTTGCGCTGTGGCCGGGCCAGCCCGCCAGCGTCTGGGCCTATCGCAACGAGTTTCGCAGCCTGTCGCGGCGGGTAATCGTTCCGCTCACCGTGACCGGTGTTGTCGGCGGCCTGCTCGGCGCCTGGGTCCTGCTCATCACCCCGTCGGCCACCTTCATGATGCTGGTGCCATGGCTGCTGCTGATCGCCACCCTCATTTTCATGATGAGCGGACGCATTACGCGCTGGGTGCGGCAGCGCGCCGAGCAGGGAGAGCATCACGAGTTCGCCACCGGCCGCGGCATCGCTCTTCAGCTCCTCATCGCCTTTTACCTCGGCTACTTTGGCGCGGGCGCAGGTATTCTCATTTTGGCCATGCTGGCGCTGCTGGGCATGGACCACATTCACACCATGAACGCGCTCAAGGCCTGGCTGACGGCCGTGTCCAACGGAGTGGCCATGATTCTGTTCGCGGTGACGCCGCACGTGGTGTACTGGCCGCAAGCCATACTCATGATCCTGGGCGCCATGGCGGGCGGCTATTTCGGCGCCTACTTCGCCCGCAAGACCAAGCCGGAGTACGTGCGCGCCATCGTCATCGTGATCGGTTTCACCCTGGCAATCTACTTCTTCGCCCGGCAGATCTGGGGATAGGGCAGCAACTGGCAATTAGCCACTAACAACCGGCCTTCGAGGTTCGCCGTCACCCCGCGAAGTATCGTCCGACCGAAGACTCCTCCTTCTTCCCGCTGTCATCCCGAACTACTCCAAAGTTGTCATCCCCGACCGAGGGCTTCAGCCCGAGCGGAGGGATCTGCTTTTCTTGGCACGGCGGGGAAGCCGACAACCGCTGTTAACTATCCCCTAACTTCTGGCCCCTAATCCCTCCGTTTCCCACTTCGGGACTATCTATTATCCAACTAATCACTCCCCCTCCCCCCTCCCTGTTCTTTAGAATCATCGGATTACGAACTTTTTCCCGGCAAACGATTGATTCCCTGCGGTTTACAAGCAACTGCTTTATTTGCCTCACTTACGAGCTGATAATTCTCAAGTCCTGCCTGGCTAGCCTAAGGACAGGAGGAGCGGCAGTTACCACTTGGTACTGTTAAGCGCTTGGTCTGATAACTGGCAACTGACAACTGTTTTCAAAGATCTTTTCCAGCCTGCACCCTGGGTGCGGCCGCCGAAGACACAAAAACGCCGTCCTCGTAGTTCGGTGATAGCGCGACGGGCCTTGCTGCCGCAAGGACGCAGGTCACGTCTGTGTGTGATGCATTTGTGGATGCACTAAAAGGGCACGGCTTCAGCCGTGTTGAGGTTCGCGGAGAGGTGGGCTTCAGCCTCGGAGGCAACTCGGACTCCGCCTCGAAACTGAAGTCTCTCAGTGGCTATAGCCATCATAATGAGAGTGGTTTTACGGCACGGCTGAAGCCGTGCCCCTTCGCGATCTCTAATACGAGCCCGCAGGGCGGCACAATCGTAGCCCCGGGCGTGAAGTCCTGGGTTTGCCGGGTGCCCCGGGTCTCGTGGTTTTCGAGACCTGGGAGAGTTCGACCGATGAGGGTGGAAAGCTGTCGCGTCTCGAACTTCCGGACTCGGACACCCCACCGGTTCAGCCTCAGCTCAAAGGCAGACAGGGTAGAAGAAACCCTTGACTCGCGGTCTGAGGGAGAGCAATCCACGTGATTGAGGGACGAGCTCCCGGGTCTCGAACTCGTGAGACCCGGGCCACCCGCCCCGGGACGGACATGATCGTCGAATGACTGCGGAGCGTCGAACGTCGGGCCGCGCGAAGCCCATTCCGGTTTCAGGAACCACACAGGTTGCGGGAGAAGAAAGACGGCGGTTTCCCCTTTACTTTCGCCTTGTATTCGCCTATCGTCGGAGGGTGGCTTACGGATCGAAGCTCGCGCTTCAAAACGGCGTCGTTGCTTAGGAATCCACGCAAAAGGCGACCGGCTCGGCAACGCCGAAGTTATTGTCAATTCGAGGCCACTGGTGATACACCTTCAGAGACTCATGGGAAAACACGCCGGCAGCATGGAAGGCAAGTCGCTGAACCGAACCCTGCACGCCGCCAAGGCGGCCAAGCAGGACGAGTTCTACACCCAGTACGTTGACATCCAGAAAGAGGTCGAGGCCTACCTCGAGTTCGACCCCGACACCTTCCGCGGCAAGGTCGTCTACTGCAATTGCGACGACCCATTCGAGAGCAACTTCTTCAAGTACTTCGCCGCCAACTTCAACAAGCTCGGCCTCAAGAAGCTCATCACCACCAGCTACGACGGCTCCCCCATCGCCGGCGCACAACTCACGTTCCGGTGAGTACAACGAGGGCAATGGCAAGCGCCAAAAGCCCAAGGCGCTCGCCGTCGACGATCGACCATGTGAAAGACGAGTGACGGCGACGGCGCGGCCGAACATCGACGACGTCAAGCTCTTCCTGAAGCGAACAAGGCCGCCCGGACAGCCCTGAAAACGGCACGACGAGTACCCGGCGGCGACTTCCGCAGTCCCGAGTGCGTCGAGCTGCTCAAACAAGCGGACATCGTGGTCACCAACCCGCCCTTCTCCCTCTTCCGCGAGTACGTCGCCCAACTCGTGGAGCACGAGAAGAAGTTCCTGATCATCGGCGAACAAGAACGCGATCACCTACAAGGAAATCTTCCCGCTCATCAAGGGAAACAAGACTGTGGATGGGCGTCACCACCAATGGGGACTGACGTGCTCTTCGACGTTCCAGCCAAGGTACGAGGCCATGCTGAAGTCTGGCAAGAAGGGTAGCGACTACAGAGCGATCAACGGGTCAAGGTAATGCCGGTCTACGTCGGTTTGGTTCACAAACCTAGACCATGGCCGCCGCCACCAGAAGCTGCCCCTCAT
The DNA here is from genome assembly GCA_963791975.1 of uncultured Acidobacteriaceae bacterium. Lineage (GTDB taxonomy): Bacteria > Acidobacteriota > Terriglobia > Terriglobales > Acidobacteriaceae > Bog-257. The sequence goes on from CAWBUJ010000005.1 coordinate 252,387, forward strand.
GACCATGGCGGAGAACTTGAAGTTCAGCAAGCACATTGAGATCAAGGGCAAGGCCGCATACGACCGGTACGACAACTACGACGCGATCGAAGTCGCCACTTACAAGGACGCGATCCCCAGCGACTACGACGGAGCCATGGGCGTCCCCATCACCTTCCTCGACAAGTACAACCCCGACCAGTTCGAGATTCTGGGATCAAGCATGACCCTCAGCGATCCCGATGTCACAGGTCGCGAAGAAGGGAAGCTACGCGCAAGGCGGCCCGCGTTTCTACATTGACAATCGGCGATGGAAGCTATCGCTGAATGTACGACAGAATCGTTATCCTGCATCCGCCACCGTGCCCGGCCCGCACGAGGGACGAAAAAGTGAAGACCACGCTGAGAACCGACATCAGCGTCGCCAACATCTGCGACGGGTTTGTGTACAACGAATTAGAGGGCAAGGGGCTGTTCGGGCTTGCGCGGAAAGCTCACCATTCAGCCGGAGTACCAGCGGAACTACATCTATGCCGAAGGCGGCGGCAAGAAAGAGCAGGCATGTCATCCACTCCCTGCTCAAGGAGTATCCGCTCGGGCTGATCTACTTCAACAAAGTCGGCGAGGACAAGTTCGAGGTGCTGGACGGCCAGCAACGGATCACCAGCATCGGACGATTCGTTACGAACAAGTTCGCGATCATGGACGGCGGCAATCCGAAGTACTTCGACAGCCTGCCCGCCGACCAACGAGCCATGATTCAAGAATCGAAACTGCTGATCTACGAATGCGAAGGGCTCGAAAACGAGATCAAGGATTGGTTCGAGACCATCAACATTGCAGGTGTTCCACTGAACGACCAAGAGATACTGAACGCCATCTACTCCGGACCGTTCGTGACACTTGCGAAGGCTGAGTTCAGCAACAGCCAGAACGCGAACATCCAGAAGTGGAGCGCGTACGTCAAGGGCAGCGCAAACCGGCAGGATTCCTGGAGCGGGCGCTGGACTGGGTGAGCAAGGGCGAAATCGGCGGCTACATGAGCGCGCATCGCAACGACAACAACATCAATGAGCTGAAGACCTACTTCAACAGCGTGATCGACTGGGTTTCGACGGTGTTCAAGGACGTCAAGAAAGAGATGCAGGGTCTGGAGTGGGGCAGGCTCTACGAGCAATATCACTCCAAGTCATACGATCCAGAAAAGATGTCTGCCGAGGTGAAGCGGCTATACGGCGATCCCTACGTCAAGAACGACGCGGGATATTCGAATTCATCCTTGGCGGCTCAGCAGGATACGAAGCTGCTGGAAGTGCGGGTGTTCGACGAAGCCACGAAGCAGGTCAGTCTACGAGAAGCAAACGAGCGCTGCCGAGGCGAAGGGCAAATCCAACTGCCCGCTCTGCGCGATGGGACACGACGCGAACAAGAGCAGGATCTATAAGTTCGACGAAATGGACGCCGACCACGTTGCCGCATGGAGCAAGGGCGGCGGAAGCTCGGCCGAGAACTGCCAAATGCTCTGCATTACCCACAATCGAGCCAAAGGTAATCGATAATATGGGAGTGCCACAGCCCAGCGCGTGGAGCAAGGGCGGGAAAGCCAGCGGGGCGGGGGGCCTGCCCTTTCGGTTTGAGGTTATGCTTCGCTCTTGCCTGTGGGTGCCCTACCCTTGCCGCCCGGTTTTGGCGAGAGGGTGGGCACAACTATAGAGGCTCACAAAATACAGTGAACATTTCCATTGGCCTTGTCATCACGAGCGCAGCGAGGGATCTGCTTTCGGTGGTTATCGGAAAAAGCAGATTCCTCGCGCCAAAACAGGGCGCTCGTAATGACAATTCACAAATCTTTCGTCCGCCGGTGCGTCACTAATTTGCGATTCTTAAAATTATCGGCGCGAATGAATTCCCAAATCTCGTCGAGGTCAGCACGGGCTTCCGGGTGGAAGTTGTATGCGGTCATGAACCGGGTTGTCGCGAGCGACGGGCAGCGGCGCTCTTCTCGCGGAAGTAGGCTTCAACCTCGTCGCCGGGAATGGGCTTCACCCTGCCGCTTTTCAAGTCGTCATAACGGCTATTGAGCATTGCCCGCATCTGGGCAAGTTCGTCGAAGTATACTTCCACGCATCTCACCAGTTGTCGGCGGTTCCACGTCCAGCCTCCGCGGCGAGATCCTTGAGCTTCTTTTCCGTCTCAGGGGTGAAGTGCACTTCCATGCCGTTCAAGATACGGAGAAGCAGCTAAAGAAGCAACGGAACTTAGCGAGCATGGATGGTCTCGGGCGAGGGACGGAGGCGACGATCTTGGCGCCTTAACGATTCTCCCGATAGCGCAGCTTCATCCCCAGCAGAGGCGCGCTGAGGAAGAACGTTACCGCATTGGGCAGGATGATGGGCAGCGAATGGATCAGGAAGCCGTAAGCTACCCACAGCACCAGTCCTACGTTGAGGCTGATCAGCATGAGCAGCGAAAGGTCGCGGACGGACTTGGTGCGGAAAGAATGCAGGGCCTGCGGAAGATACGCCAGCGTGCATAGTGTGCCCGCGGCAAAGCCAGTTAGAGATACGAGGACCATGCCTCAGCCTACCATTCCGGTGTGGAGCGCCGACAAGGACGAAAAGCGGCGCTCCGGTTGTATTCTTGAGAGGTCATGTCTCTTCCTATCGAGGACTACGCCCTCATCGGCGATTGCGAAACCGCCGCCCTGGTAAGCCGCAACGGTTCCATCGACTGGCTGTGCTGGCCCAATTTCGCCTCGTCGGCGTGTTTTGCCGCTTTGCTGGGGACGGAGGAAAACGGCCATTGGGCGATTGCGCCGAAACACTCAAGTCGAAGCTCCCGCCGTTATATCGAGCACACGCTGGTTGTGGAAACCACCTTTGAGACCAAGCGGGGCTCTGTGGTCCTGCTCGATTTCATGCCCATCCGAGGCAGAAATTCCGAACTGGTTCGCATTGTCCGCGGCGTGCGGGGAAGGGTTTCCATGGCGATGCAGTTGGTGCTGCGCTTCGATTACGGCCAAACCGTTCCCTGGGTGACTCGCTTACCGGATGGGGCGCTCCGGGCCATCGCGGGTCCCGACATGGTGGTGCTGCATACTTCGGCGCCGCTTCGCGGCGAGAACCTGAAGACCCTCAGCGACTTCACCATTGGCGAAGGGGAGTCCATCTCCTTCGTGATGGCCTACGGGCCTTCGTATGAGAAGCCGCCCAAACCGCACGATCCGGAGCGTTCGCTGCGCAATACCGTGGCCTACTGGAAGAAGTGGGCGCGACAAGGCAACGCGGAGGTGGAATACGGCGAGGCTGTGGAGCGATCGCTGATTACGCTGAAGGCGCTTACCTATCGTCCCACGGGCGGGATTGTCGCCGCTCCGACAACGTCGCTGCCCGAGCAAATCGGCGGCCAACGCAATTGGGACTACCGCTATTGCTGGCTTCGCGATGCCACGTTCACTCTGCTGGCATTGATGAACGCCGGGTACTTCGAGGAAGCCAATGCCTGGCGCGACTGGTTGTTGCGGGCCGCCGCCGGCAGCGCCGAGCAGGTGCAGATCATGTACGGAATTCGCGGCGAACGCAACTTGATGGAGTGGGAGGTGGACTGGCTCGACGGATATGAAGGCTCGAAGCCGGTCCGCGTCGGCAACGCAGCTTCGGCACAACTCCAGCTTGACGTCTACGGAGAAGTCGCGGACGCCCTGCTACATGCCCACCTGGCTGGAATGTCCATGGATCGCACGCATTTCGCCTTGCAACGAGCGCTGGCCGACCATCTCGCCAGGATTTGGCGAGAACCCGATGACGGCATCTGGGAGGTGCGCGGCGGAAAGAAGCAGTTCACATATTCGAAGGTCATGGCCTGGGTGGCGTTCGACCGCGCCCTTAAGAACGCGAAGAAGTTCGGATTTCGAGCTGGAGTGCAACAGTGGCGCCGGTTGCGGGACCAAATCCATCGAGACGTATGCCGGCACGGTTACGATCCGCAACTCGGAAGCTTCACCCAGTCTTACGGCTCGAAGCAACTGGACGCTTCTCTGTTGCTGATTCCCCTGGTCGGCTTTCTGCCGGCAACCGATCCGCGAGTACGCGGCACCATCGAGGCGATTGAAAAAAACCTCATGTGCGACGGCTTTGTGCTGCGCTACCGGACGGAGGATGGGAGTGACGGGCTGCCTGCGGGAGAAGGGGCCTTTCTGGCGTGCAGTTTCTGGATGGTGGGCGCGCTGAGGATGCTGGGGCGCGATGACGATGCACGGGCCCTGTTCGAGCGCCTGCTTGCCTTGCGCAACGATGTCGGTTTGCTGGCCGAAGAGTACGACCCGAAGACCAATCGGCAGCTCGGGAATTTCCCTCAGGCGCTTTCTCACATCGCATTGGTGAACGCGGCCTTTGAGTTTACCCGCGCCAGTAGTCCGGGGCGGCAGCGCGCGGAGTCGAGTCCAGCTTCCTCGAAGCGCCGTCATGCCGGCAAGTGACAGACTCCGCAGCGGCCATGCTGCGTTTCGTTAGGGCGAACCCCTGAAGGGAGTTTCTGAATCTGATATGAATGTGTCCATAACAAGATTTCTGGAAACGCTTAGGCACCACGCCAACCAAAATAGCAACGAAACCGAAACCGTGCGGAAGATCGTTGCGACCCTGGATGCTCTGGAGCCGGCGCGCGCCAAGTTTATTGCCGCCTTCGCCTACGTCCTGAGCCGCGTGGCCAGGGCCGATATGAACATCAGCGAGTCCGAAACCAGGAAAATGGAACAACTGATAGTCGGATTGAGTGGGCTTTCCGAAGAGCACGCAATTCTGGTGGTACAAATTGCGAAAAGCCAGGCAACTCTGTTTGGGGGGACGGAAAATTTCCTGGTCACCGAGGAGTTCAACAGGCTCGCGACCCAGGAGCAGAAGCTCTCGCTGTTGAACTGTCTCTTCGCCGTCGCCGCGGCTGACGAATCGATTTCGGATGTAGAGGAGCGCGAGATTCGGTTGATCGTGAATGAGTTGCAGCTCACCCACGCAAACTTCATCGACGCGAGGTTGGCATATCGCCAGTATCTTGACGTGCTGAAAGATGCCGGCTGAAAGGCTGTTGTCTGTGTGGGAGGCCGGCCCGAACCAGGGGCCTGTCGCGTTGTTCCTCTTGGCCCTCATCGGCCCGATAACGGCTGCGGTACAATGAGCCTGAGGGTTCGAATCCCGGTCTCTCCGCCGTAAATAAGGGACATACAGACTTCACCGCGGACAGCCTTGCACGATCCCAGCATGCCTGAGTCAAAGCATCTTTCCAAGTCTGCCGAGACGTTGTGGCTTGTCGTGGCGTTTTTGCTGGCGATCTTCTATCTCGTCACCAGCCTCCACATCGCCTCGCATCGTCTCTTCTGGTTCGACGAATTCTTCACCGTCCGCATTGCGCAGCTTCCCACCTGGACCATGATCTGGACGGCGCTGAGCCATGCCGCCGATTCCTTGCCGCCGTTCTACTACATGCTGGTCAGGGTATTCCAGAGTCTGTTCGGCAAGAGTGAAGTAGCGACGCGCCTGCCCTCCGCGCTGGCCATGGTCGCGGGCCTGCTGCTCACCTTCGACTGCGCGCGCCGCCTGACCGACGGTTTGCACGGGCTCATTGCGCTCTCCGTACTGACCTGCTCGTTTCTGCCGTACTACGGATACGAGGCGCGGTCGTATGCGCTGTACTTCATGTTCGCCGCGCTCGCTCTTTGGCTGTGGACGAAAACCGCGTCGGACCTGAGGTCGGCAATCTTCTTTGGTGTCGCGCTCTTCCTCGGCGTCACCATGCACTACTACGCGGTCATGTGCCTGGCGCCGTACGCGCTATGGGAGCTCCTCCGCTGGAAGCCCTGGCAGCGTCCTTCCTCGAAGCTGATCGCCGGCGTCGTGGGCGTCGTTGTTCCGGCGGCGCTTTTGTCGCCGCTGATTCTTTCGTTTTCGCGAAAGTTTTCCTCCGGCTTCTGGAACCGCCCGTCCTTCGCCGAACTCAGAGCAATCTTCCCGCAATTGTTTCCTGACGCTCTGCTGCTGCTCGTGCTGATCATGGTCTGGATCGTTCTTTCGTCCGCCACCGACGAAGACACTGCATTGCAGCCGATGAGCGCCGGCGAAGCCGTCGGATGGCTGTTTCTCTGCATACCGCTCGCCGGCTTCGTCCTCGCCGAGCTGGGGACGAACGCCTTCTTCAGCCGCTACTTCATCTGCGTATTACCCGGAGTGGCCGTCGCATTTGCCTGTCTGTTGTGGCGTCATTTCGCCAGGGACTATCGTGTCTCGCTGGGAATTTTTCTGCTCCTCGCGGGTTGGGGCGGTGCGAAACAGATGGCCGTCGCGCGCAATCCGCAATCGGTGGAAGCCACGGCATCCGCGAATTCCTCAGCCTCGAACCTGTGCTGCGCGCCGAGGGCAAGCGCTACATGGTGTTCTCGCCGCCGCTCATCTTCTCCGAAGCCCAATACTATTCATCCCATCCCGACGATTGCGCTCTCCTGCTGCCCCCCGACTTCGACCAGCCTTCCGAGTCGCTCTCGCGCCCGACCCTTACCTACATCAGCGATGCTGCTCAACCTGTCGCAGTTCTATCCCTGCAATCTGGCGGCCCTACAACCTCAAGGAGTACGCGCCCGAGGTCGCGCTCATCGAGCCCTCGCAGGACGTTCTGGAGGCGCTGCGGCGCGACGGCTTCCAGCTTCGCATCCGCTCTTCGACGCCGCTGAAGGTCGTTTATCTACAGTGAGGAGAGCGCGCTCTTCCCGACGGCTTTGCGTTTTTCGCTCCTCGTATTACTTTTCCGCCGTTCCCTTTTCTGTCGATGCTGTCATCCCGACCGAGGACGGCGAAGCCGTTCGAGCGGAGGGGGGGGACCTGCTGTTTCCACCCTCGCTTCGACCTCGGAAACCGGCCACCATTGCAGATTCCAATGGATAGTGGATATTGGATAGGAGTTCCGGTTCTCCACCCTCATCCAGAAAGGTAATGCTGCTGCGGTTTTCCTGGCCCCTAATCCTGGGCCCTAACCCCTGACCCTCATGCTCATCATTCCCACCTACAACGAACGCGAAAACATCGCGACGCTCGTCGGCAGAATCCCAACGCCGTGGGCGCGGAGCCCATCTTCTTCGTCGACGACAACTCTCCCGACGGCACCGCCGACGAGTCCGCCGCCTTCAGCAGCAGGACCCCAACATCCACCTGCTAGCGCGTCCCGGCAAGGGAGGCTACGGCTCGGCGTGCCGCGATGCCATGAAGAAAATCCTGGCCGAAAATCTCGCCGACTACGTCATCCAGTGCGACCCGACCTGTCGCATCCGCCCGAGCTGCTGCCCCGCATGCTGGAGATGCTCAGTACGAAGACCTGCCCGGTGGTGATCGGTTCGCGCTACGTCAAGGGCGGCGGCGCCAAAAACTGGAGCCTGCCGCGCCGCACACTGAGCTTCGGCGCCAACCTCTACGCCCGCCTCTTCACCGGAGTGCCGGTGCACGACATGACCGCCGGATTCGTCGGCTACCGCGCCGAGGTCCTGCGCAAAATCGACCTCGACCACATCCGCTCCGAGGGCTACGCCTTCCTCATGGAGATGAAGTTCACCCTGCATCGCAGCGGCGCCACCTTCTGCGAGTTTCCCATCATTTTTTCTGAGCGCGAGGCCGGCAAATCCAAGTTCAGCCGCAAGATCCTCTATGAAGGAATCCGCTTCCCGCTCAAGGCTCTTGGGAAAGAGGGTCAGCGGCGGCTCGTAGGAATTGACAAGTGTTAGGCTACAGGCTACACTCTACAAGTGAAGATACGGAGCTTCGCTCATAAGGGGCTGAAAAGGCTCTACGAGGAAGACAGCGTCAAAGCGGTGCCGCCGGATACGGTGGATAAGCTCCGCAAAATGCTGGCATATCTCGATAACATAGGGGACCCAACGGAACTGCGTATGCTCCAAGCTTGGAAGGCACATACGCTAACCGGGGACCGTCAGGGAACATGGAGCCTCAGCGCCACCCGTAACCGGCGTCTGACGTTTCGCATCGACACAGCAGAGCAGGAAATCTGCGACTAAATTTGGAAGACTACCACTAGAAGAAGGAGCACGCGCCATGCCCATGAAGAACCCGCCCCATCCCGGAGATTTCATTCGGACGGAGATTATCGCTCCTGCCGGCCTGTCGGTCACAGCGGCGGCGGCGGCGCTCCAGGTTTCCCGGCCTACACTGTCGAGCCTGCTCAACGGCAAGGCCGACCTTTCCGGGGACATGGCGCTACGCATTGAAAAGGCCTTCGGGGTGAAGATGGACACGCTTATGCGGATGCAGTCCGCATACGACATTGCCCAGACCCGCAAGCGCGAAAAGCAAATCCGTGTGCAGAGGATTCACCAGCCTGCCGCAATGCGGGCATAAGTATCCGCTGCATCGCAGCGGCGCCACCTTCTGCGAGTTCCCCTATTTTTCCGAGCGCGAGTCCGGCCACTCCAAGTTCAGCCGCAAAATCCTCTATGAAGGAATCCGCTTCCCGCTTAAGCGCTGGGGAAGCGGGTCAGCGGAGGTAGCTGGACAGAAGGGCCGACACCTTGGTCGAGGATGGCCGCATGGGGAGTTAGCCTCCGTGCGCGGGGAACTTCAGTTAAGGCGTGATTCTGAAAGACGACGCCGCAACCTCCGGTGCAAGCCGATCCCGTTCCACCGGTCGACGCCGTGCCATAGAGGTTGCCTCTCGGAGTTGAACACCTGATCCGCCGTAGGGAGCGGCTCCGTCGGCATTACTCCTCCCGCTAAAGCGATGCAGCAGTCTCTCAGGTCCAGACACCATTGACGAGCGTTAGCTTGAAGACCGTTCCGTAGTCGCCTCCTTCAGCCCAGCCTTGAGTTGTACCGTACAAACTGCCATCGCTACCCATAACCAGGTTCGACCAAATTCCTGAATTCTTAGAGCCTTCGCCACTGAACATGTAGATTGGGTCGAGCGTCCAGTTATCGCCGGGCGACAACTCGTATGCAAAGCCCTGCCCGTCGGACCCGCCATTTGCCGTCGCACCATACAGATTGTCCGCATGGTCGACAATCACGCCGCCATAGGCATTTGCAGCATATGGGAAGTTCGCGAGCACACTTTGCGTCCAGCCCGAGCCGGATCGAACTAACTGATACACCACACCTCCGCTATTCACGCCGCCGGTGGGGTTGGTTCCATAGAGGTTCCCCGCCTGGTCGAACGTAACGCCGCTCAGTGGCTCCCCACCGTCGCCGCCGGCGGCAAAGTTGTAAAGTACGTTCTCGTTCCAGCTGCCGCCTGAGCGCGTCATTTCGAACACAGTGCCACATGCATAGGTCTGATAGTAACAACCTCCCCGGCTTCCGCCATATTGCGTCGTGCCGTAGATGTTCCCTTCTGAATCGAAGGTCAGATTTCCGTACCCAGGAATGGCACCGTCGCCTTCCGAGAAGCGATGTATGACCGTCTCGTCCCAACCGCATAGCGCTGTTTTGCAGAATGTAGGTGCCGGCTTCAAGTTGAAGACCGTGCCGCATCCATGGAAGTAGGGGCTGCAACCGCTTCCTCCCCCAACGGTAGTCGTGCCGTAAAGGGTACCGTCTGGTCCCAAGACTACCCCGGCCCGCGGAATAGCCCCGTCATTGCCTCCCTGGAACTGGTAGAGTGGATTAAAAGTCCATCCAGAAATTGCACGTTTGAGCTTGAATGCCGTGCCGTAACCCAATCCTCCGGCCGATGTTGTCCCATAAAGGTTTCCCGAGGGGTCCAGGGTGACACCAGCCCACGGAGTACTTCCGTTCAGGCCACCTGGGAAGCTGTAAAGCGTGCTGAACGACGACGCCGGTAGCGCCGACATCCCCGCAGCACACTCTCCGCTATATGCGACGAAGGTTGCGGCTGCGGTTTGGGTGTCGAGCGTGAATAACTCTCCCGTTGTGTAGTAATCCTGGTCGGCATAGAGGCTACCGTATGCGAAGACCATCGAGGTAATACGCAGCAAACCCGTATCCCCTATGTCCGTGGTTGCCCCAGTCGTTGTGTCGATCCGGTAAAGATGTTGAGTGCCCTTCCCATCATCCGTAGCGGCGTACAATTGACTGCCGTCAGTCGACATTGCAAGAGTGCGTCCTCCGAGCGGTATTCCGGTCTGACCAATTGGCTTAGCGTCGCCGGTAGCCACGATTGAGTACAAGTAATTTGTTGGGTCGAGGGCGTATAGGCCGGTTGTCGTCGAACCAAAAGCGACATAGACGATATTCCCCGTACCCATTGCAATCAGGTTGCCGTTACCCTGGTCCACCTGGTAAAGAGTGTCGCCGTTGGTTTGTGCGGCATACAAGATGCTGCCGATTCTTCCTAATCCTGTAACTTGGCCAGGTTGGCCGAGGCCGGTGAAAGCGCCGGTCATTAAGTTCAGGTTGCCAAAATTCCCAGCACCCGATTCGCAGCCGACCGCGAAAATGTAAACCGGGCCTTGGGCTTTCGCCGCCGGTTGAACCGCCAGAAGAAGCACGATTCCGATCAGCGAAATTGTCACCTTCCGAAAAATGGACGTGAGAGTTGATGTTGCTGTAACCACGTTCTTTCTCCTCGCTTGAAATTCTGCCGAAGCAGTTACAGGCGAGCAGTTCGAAGGGGAAACGTTCGCGGGTGCTGGCCTGCTATTCGCGCTGGAGTTTGGGGCCGAACTAGGCCGGGCGCAAGTATCATCCGCGCACGTTACGGTATCTTGCGCCGTAAGTTGTTGACTTGATTTGTCTCTTGTCGGTCGGGTTGGAACGCGGCTATACTGCCTTCTACCCGGTCGTATCTGGTCGCCCACCAAGACGGCACCCGAAAGCGGAGCGTCCATGCAGGAACGGACCTCACAAAGTCATCAGGATGGGGAGCATCCAACCTCTGGCCCGGCGATCCCGCCTGAAGAAGTCGAAGCTGAGCTACGAAGAATCCTGGCTTCTCCCCTCTTCCGAAAGGCCCCCCGCCATAGCCGTTTTCTGAATTTCGTCGTGCGCAAGGCCCTTGAGGGCTCGGGAGATTCCATTAAGGAGTATCTGATTGGCCTCGAAGTATTCGACCGCGAAGCCCACTACGACCCCGGTGCCGACCCCGTAGTCCGCGTGGAGGCCGGACGCCTTCGTTCCCGCCTGGCGGATTATTACCGGAAAGTAGGTAGGCTCGACCCCATACATATTGCCCTTCCAAAAGGAACCTACGTTCCCCTCTTCTATCGCAATGGGTTTGCGCCTGCAGAGGCCGCACCGGAAGAGGGTATGGACAAGCTCATCGTTATTCCTGCCGTGGGCCCGCGCATGGCGCCATTGCCTAATCGCAGGCGGCATTGGAGTTGGGTACTGGCCGCGTTGTTGGCGCTTTGCCTGGCAACGGGCTACGGAGTCCGCCAATGGAGAAAAGCCCGGGCGCTTGCATCGGCGCTTGCCGTTAGACCAGTTGTGCTGGCTGAGTTCACCAACACTACCGGCGAACTGTTTTCGACGGCTCGTTACGCCAGGGGCTTTCCTCCCAACTGGAGCAGTCGCCATTTCTGAATCTACTCTCGGACCAGCGATTGCGCAGACCTTGGCTTGATGGGACAACCACACGAGGCGCGGCTGACCCGCGAATTGGCCTATGAGGTCTGCCAACGTACGTCAAGCTCTGCTGCCATTGACGGCTCCATCTCCAATGCTGGCGGTCAGTACGTGCTAGGACTGACCGCCGTGAGCTGCGGCGATGACAAGCCGCTGGCAGAGTGAGGCGACCGCTGACAATAAAGAGCAGGTGCTGAAGGCGATGGGCGAAGCGACCACCAAGCTCCGTCAGAAGCTGGGGGAATCACTGGCCTCGATTCAGAAGTATGATGTGCCTCCCGAGCGCGTCACCACCGGCTCGCTGGAAGCGCTGCAAGCTTATAGCCGCGGCTATCAGGCCATGCTCAAGAATGAGTATTTCGCCGCAACCGCGCAATTTCGCCTGGCTATCAGCCTGGATCCTAATCTCGCGATGGCTTACGCACGGTTAGGAACCATCTACCAGAACGAAGCGCAGACGGTACAGGCTACCGAAAAAACGCGCAAGGCCTACGAACTGCGCGACCGGGTCAGCGAACGGGAAAGGTTCTATATCGACGCGCACTACTACAATCTGGTGACCAACAACCTTGAAGCAGCGAGCAAGACCTACGAATTGTGGGCACAGACCTATCCGCAAGATGACACGGTATTTGGAAACATCGGTGTAACCAACGCCGTGTTGGGAAACTATGACAAATCTTTGGCTGGATATCAGCAGGACCTGAAACTGAATCCGGATAGCCCGTTGTCCTATGCAAACCTCATCTACGGTTATGTGTCAGTCAACCGTCCAGACGAAGCACTGGCGCTGGCGCACCAGGCACAAACCCTCCATATTGACTCTCCTCTGATTCACGCATACCTCTACTATGCTGATTTTGTGCGGCGTGATGCTGTAGGCATGGAGATCGAGTCTAAGCAACTCATGGGCAAGCCCGGATGGGAAGACTCCATGCTGTACTTTGAAGCGGATACCGCGGCGTATGCGGGTCAGTTCGTGAAGGCGCGCGAACTAATGCGCCGGGCCACCGAATCCGCTCAGAACGCTGACGAAAGAGAAACAGCAGCGACCTATCAAGCCATATCTGCCGTGCATGACGCAGTTGTCGGCAACACGGGAGTTGCAAAGCAACAGATCCAAGCCGCACTCGCGCTTTCGCAGGGTAAAGAAGTGGAAGCCGTTTCTGCGATTGCATTGGCGCTCATCGGAGAGTCAGAGCAATCCCGGCGCATCGCGGACAAGCTGAACAAGCAGTTTCCCGAAGACACGACCATGCAGTTCAACTATCTGCCCACCATTCGGGCGGCAGCAGGCCTGCGGAAAGGGGACGCCGAAAAAGCCGTTCAGGCACTCGCTCCCGCCGTCCCCTATGAGCTTGGGAGAGGCCCGCAGGTCTGGCTTTATCCCATCTACCTCCGCGGCGAAGCGTATCTGGCGGCTGGCCAAGGCATGGCCGCGGCGGCCGAATTCCAGACGATTCTCAACCATCCCGGCGTGGTGCTGAACGAGCCGATCGGCGCGCTAGCGCACCTAGGTCTAGGCCGCGCATATGCCCTCTCGGGAGACAACGCGAAGGCTAGAATCGCTTACCAAGATTTTCTCGCCATTTGGAAGGACGCCGACCCCGACGTGCCCATCCTCAAGCAGGCTAAGGCCGAGTACGCCAAACTCGGACTGAAAACCGATCACTGACCACTGACCACTGTCTACGGCGTGAGTTCCCAGACGACGCCAAACCAATGTGAGCCGCCAACGGAGATAGTGTTACAAGCCCGGAGGGCGAAAATTAGCCCAGGGCGTGAGCCCTGGGTGAGGAGCCCATTAGGAATCCGAGCCCCTTCAGGGGCGGCACAGCGCGCGCCTGTACTGCATGAAAATGTGCCGTCCCCGAGGGATTCGGGATTCATGAGATCGGCTGACCCAGGACTCCCGTCCTGGGCTCAAGGTTGTGCCGCCCTGCGGGCTGGTATTGGAGGTCGCGAAGGGGCACGGCTTCAGCCGTGCCGTAAAGCCACTTTTCATTATGGAGGCTTTAGCCACCGAGGGACCTCGGTGTTGAAGCGCGGTCCGAATTCCCTCTGGGGCTGAAGCCCACTTCTCCAAGCACCGCGTAACGGCACGGCTGAAGCCGTGCCCTTTCGAAGCGTCACATCCCAAAGCGTCACATCCCAAAGCGTCGCATCCCAAAGCGTCGCATCCCAGAGCGTCGCATCCCAAAGCGTCACATCCCAACGTGACGCGCGCCCTTGCGCCAACCGGCTCGGCGACGTATTACTGAAATTGCGGAGAGGGCTTTTGTGTCTCTAGTGCGGCCGCACCCAGTGTGCGGGCCGGAAGTGCTCTTTGAAAAGTCGGTACTGAGGGGCCAGGAGGCTGGGCGAATGTGTTTACCAGTCAGTTATTTTGACGAGTCTGCCAGCTTCAGCCATATCCGGAAACGAAGGATGATATTGGCATCTAAGCCTTTTGAATGGAATATTTTGCAGTAAGCTGCTTGAATTCAATAGCGTACATCGAAAGTCGAGGCAAATCACTGATTATAAAGACAAAAAACGGGAGGATAGATACTACGCAGATAGTTAACATCCACTACGACGAAAACCTCCGCTAACGACGGCATTCTATAATCATCTCTCCGAGACCGAATGCCGGCCCCGAGCAGAGCGTTGATGGACGAAGCAATTGACCGCGAGGAACGACGTTGACCACGGTGCAGTCCGGCCCCGCCCGAGTGGATTCGGTCGTCAGCCAGCGAAGTCGGCAATGCGGCATCAAGCTCAGGTTGTTCCTGCTGTCGCTGCTGCTTAGCGTGGCCGGATTTCTGGCTTTTGACTGGCTGTACAGTGCGGCGATCCTGCACAGCGCCGTCGCCGGCAACACTCAGGGTTTTTGCTTTGCACGCGACCCGGTGCGTCATTTTGCTTTCCAGCCCAATTGCGAGTGCACCCGGCCGTGGCTGCGGGATTCGTACAAGTTCTATACCAACAACCTCGGATTTCGCGATGAAAAAATTCGCGATGTTCCGCTGGCTGTGTTTGAGCCGCGCATCCTCATTCTGGGCGATTCCGCTCCCGAAGGCATGACTTCGTGGAGCGACAGCTTCGTCGGGCGAATCGCGGCCAACTTTCCGCAATACAGGTTTCTCAACGGAAGTGTCGAGGGTTATTCGCCGTCCAACTATCTGAATACCGCGAGGATGGTTTTCGAGAAGGGAATCGATATCGATGAAGTGATCGTCTTCGTCGATATCTCGGACGTGCAGGACGAAGCCGCGTTCTTCCATGACAAAGACTCGTCAGGCGCAGTTGACATTGCGAGCCAGAAGGCTTCGAGGTCGAATTGGTATTCCAAGCTGCGGCTGTATGTTGGCGAGCATCTGCTGATCTCCAACGACATTCTCCAGTTCTTCGAGCGCAACCTGGTCAGGTTTGGCTGGTATCACCTCGAACTCGGTCACGGCGGCAACGAATTCGACCTGGAGCGTTCAGCTTGGACGTACCGCAAAGTCTCCGATACCGAGCCTTACGAAACCGGTTATGCGCCGTTGGGCGTCGAAGGCGGAATCGCCAAGGAGAAGGCGAAGATGGACCTGCTTTGGCAGGAGCTGCAGAAGCGAAACGTTCCGCTGAGCGTGGTTGTGTATCCGTGGCCCGCGCAACTTGCGCACGACACCGTCGATTCCCGCCAGGTACGCATCTGGCAGGACTGGTGTGCAGGTAAGTGCAAGCGCTTCATCTCGCTGTTTCCGGCGTTCTTTGCGGTGAAGCAGCAGTGCCCGAAGAGCCAGCCTGGATGCTGGTATCTGAGCCACTTCATCTTCGGGGACACGCATTACAACTCAACCGGCGATGCTCTGGTGGCGAACGTGATCAGCAGAAGTCTGGAGGAAGTGCCGCCAGTGAAACGCGAGGCGCCAATATCGAGTGAGGCGTCAGAACCGAAGTAAGATCAGCGCCCGCCGCTGGATGATGGCGTGCGCGAATGTGCCTGTGCGCCGGCGTAAAGCGCGTCAATCTCTTTGCGATAGCGGTCTTCGAGATGACGGCGCCGCAATTTCATGCTGGGCGTGAGTGTTCCGTCGGCGATGCTGAGTTCGGCGGGAATCACCAGGACCTTCTTGAGTTTCTCGTACTGGGCGAGATTGCGGTTCAGTTCTTCGACGATCCCCTCATACAACGACTGTACGTGGGGCGATTTCACTAGTTCCTTGTGCGAGGAAAACTTGACGCCATGATGTTGTGCCCACTCTTCCAGTTCGGCGAAATTGGGCACGATGAGTACGGCTGGAAACTTGCGCTTGTCGCCCAGCAGCGCGGCTTCACCTACCAGCAGGTTGGCTTTCAGCGAGTTCTCGATTGGTTGGGGAGCGATGAACTTGCCGCCCGAAGTCTTGATCAAGTCCTTCTTGCGGTCGGTGATGGAGAGAAAACCCTCCTCATCGAGGGCGCCGACATCGCCGGTCTTGAACCAGCCGTCCTCAAACGCATTCGCCGACTCTTCCGGCATGTTCCAGTAGCCGGTGAAAACCGACGGACCCCGCACCAGAACTTCGCCATCGGCCGCGATCTTGACCTCAACATTGGGCAACGGTTTACCGACCGCTCCCAAGCGGTGATTGACGGGATTATTCAAGGCGATTACCGGCGATGTTTCCGTGAGGCCATAACCTTCGTGAATGCGAATACCGATGTCGGCGTACCAGGTGGCGATCTCGCGGCCCAGCGGCGCGCCTCCGGAAACAAAGAGGCGCGCTCGGCCACCCAGCCCTTCGCGGACCTTGGAGAACACCAGAGTGTTGGCCAGTTTCCAGGAGAACGAAGTCGGCGTCTCTCCGCGCAGGATCGCCTCGCGGTTAGCGGAACCCACCGAGAGCGCCCACTTGAACAGCGCGCCCTTGACCCCGTGCATCTTGTGCTGCACCTGGTTGTAAACCTTCTCATACACGCGGGGAACGGCCACGATAATAGTGGGCTTCACCTCACGCATCGTGCGCCCCAGGTCGTCGATGTTGGGGCAGTAGGCAATGGCGATGTTGTGGTACTGCAGCGCGTAGTCCAGATGCCGCGCGGTTATGTGCGACAGCGGCAAATAGGAGATGCTGAGATCGTCCTTGCCCACCTCGAACATGTCGAGCGAAACGCTCACGTTGGAGGCGATATTGCCGTGCGTCAGCATGACGCCCTTGGGCGTTCCGGTAGTGCCGGAGGTATAGATGAGGGTCGCAAGATCGTCCGGCCCGATGGCAGTGGCGATAGCGTCGAGCTCCGAGTCGCTGGCGTGGCTTGCGTCGCGCAGGAACGACCACATGTGAACGGCGTTGGCCAGTTCGGGAGCGTCGTCCATGACCACAACGTGCTCAAGACTGGTTTGTTCACGAATGGAAGCCAGCTTCTCGTATTGTTGGCGGGTGGAAACCAAGGCGATGCGCGCCTCGGAATTTTGCAGTACGTACAGGACCTGCTCGGGTGTCTGAGTTGCGTAGATAGGGACGACGACAGCTCCCAGCAGCAATGCGGCGTAGTCGGCAACGGCCCACTCCGCGCGGTTTTCGCTGAGGATGACCACACGGTCACCTTTGCCGATGCCCCAGGACTGCAGCTGGCGGGCGGCGGAATATACCCAGCTCCGCAACTGGCCGGAAGAGACGGGCCGCCACTCTTCGCCTTCGCGCGTCAGCATGACGCGGTCGCTGTCACGGTCTACGACCGCGAAGAAAATCTCATTGAGGGTCCGAATGCTCATGTGTCTGAACGTCTCGGTAAGGCCGATGCCACTCCAGGCACACCAGTCCAACATCAAAATGCTAGTCTTGCCTCAACCCGGAAGCTGTGACCGATGACCGCCATCGCTGTGCGGTGGGAGACGCCCGGGGAGGGTATCGGCCCGGCCCGCTCATTGCGTTTTTTCGGTCTGCACTCCATTCAAGAAAATGTCCACCACGGGGTCGGCGACGTTGGCCAGCCGATACTCATTGCCGCTCAGCACCCAGGAGGTCACCATCTCGTCGAGCGCCCCGAAAAAACAGTTGGCCGCGACTTTGGCCGGCATCTCGCGGCGGAACTGTCCGCTGGCCTGTCCTGCGGCGATTGCGTCACGTGCCAAAGTGAGGTACTCGACCATATGCTGGTGCGAGAATTCCGACAGAAATCGTGTGCTCTGCCGCAGTTCCATCTGAAAGACCACGGCGAGGTCGCGGTTCGAGCCCAGAGCGTCAAGGTGCAGAAACGCCAGCCGTCGCAGCCGGCCGGCGGGATCGGGCAGCCTCTCCAACTCGATACGCGCCTGCCGCATGAAGGCGTCGAAGGCGGTGTTGATGGCCGTCATCAGGATCTCTTCCTTGTTCTTGAAGTACAGATAGACCGTGCCATCAGCGACACGAGCACGGTCGGCAATGTCGGAGATACGGGCGGTAAAGAAACCTTTCTCCGCAAAGACGGAGACAGCAGCGTCGAGGATCCGCTGGTACTTCTCGGCATTGCGGTTGACTGCCGGGCCGCTGCCGGTATTCCAAGCCGGTTGAGATTCGCGCTTCACTGCGTAGCCGAGGGTCAAAAGCTGATTGAGATCTTGAGTTCACGCGGCGGAAACCTGGGGCGACAGTATCGACACAAGGAGTCACCGAATGAATCTTCATTCAGTTTAGGGGCCCGACTCGATTTCAGCAATCGGGAAACGCCAAAACTTACGATGTTCGATTCTGAACAGGGAATCGCGCCCCCGAACATCACCGCTGAGTTCGAGGTGCTAACCCATTGATTTTGCATTGCCAAATATGGCGGGTAAGCTGCAAGTTTCAGCTTGTCTTTCTGCAATCCCTTACTTTTACACTTCGACGGTCTGGTTGAGATTGGGGTCGTAAAGCGATGCAGATTTTTCAGGAACTTCGTTATGGGATCCGGCAACTGCGCAAGGCGCCCGTCTTCACGCTGGTAGCGGTGATAACCCTGGCGCTGGGAATTGGCGCCAACACAGCGGTGTTCACTCTGCTCGACCAGGCGCTGTTGCGTGCCCTGCCGGTTTCGCACCCCGAGCAACTAGTGCGCCTGCAATTTACCGGATCGACACGCGGGCACTTCAACAGCTTCGGCGGGGACGATCACGACTACTTCTCGTACCCCATGTACCGTGACCTGCGAGACCAGAACCAGGTCTTTGAAGCCCTGATCGCCAGCGACTTACAGAACGTCAGCGTGCAATGGAACAACAAGCCCGATCTTGTAGGTTGTGAGTTGGCTTCGGGCAACTACTTCCAGGCACTGGGACTACGGCCGGCGATCGGACGCCTGTTTGTCCCAGCCGACGATGTTCCCGATAGCAGTCCCGTGGTGGTGCTCAGCTTCAACTACTGGAAGCGGCAATTTGGTTCCGATCCGCGGGTGATCAACCAGACCTTGCTCATCAATGCGCATCCCTTCACCATCATAGGTGTGGCGCCGCCGGGCTTCCACAGCATCGTGGGTGGATCGACACCGGAGACTTTCGTTCCTCTCACAACCAAGAACATCATCACGCCGCGCTGGCAGGACCTGGAAGATTTCAACTCGCACTGGATGATGATTGTTGGACGGCTGAAGCCGGGGGTCAGTCGCAGGCAGGCGGAAGCCAGCTTGCAACCGCTGTGGCATGCGCTCCGGGCCTCGGAACTGGCGCGGATTCCCAACGCCTCGGAACGCCTCCGCCGCACGTATCTTGACGAATCACGCATGCAGGTGCTGGACAGCGCGCGGGGCTTTTCGCCGCTGCGCGACCAGATCGGCACACCCATGCTGATCGTGATGGGTATGGTGGTGTTGCTGGTGCTGATGGCGTGCGTGAATGTGTCGAGCCTGCTGCTGGTGCGCGCGGCGGGACGGGTGCGTGAGATGTCGGTGCGCTATGCGATGGGAGCAGGCCGGTGGCAGATCCTGCGCCAGCTTCTGGCCGAAGGCCTGCTGCTAGGTCTGCTGGGCGGAACGTTGGGCCTGCTGCTGGCTCCGGCAGTTTCTTCCGTGCTCATTCGCCGGGTTGCAGGCGGTACAGCAACCGACCTGCCTTTCTCTTCCGGAGTGGACTCGCGCATCCTGCTTTTCAACTTCGCACTCGCGCTCGTGGTCAGCCTATTGTTCAGCCTGGCGCCCGCTTTGCGTTTCCTGCATCCTGATCTGGCTGGTTCGCTGAAACAGCAGAGTACGACTCCCGCTGGCGGCCCGCTTCGCTTTCGTCGGGTGTTAGTGGGGGCGCAAATCAGCCTCAGCCTGCTGCTGTTGATTGGCGCCGGCCTGTTTGTCCGGACTCTGCATAATCTGCGCGCGCTCAACGTCGGCTTTGCCACCGATCACCTGGTGAGTTTTGCCATCGACCCTCGCCTGACGGGCTACCAGACCGAGCAGGTCTTTCCTTTATATCGGCGCGTCACGCAGACCCTCTCCTCGTTGCCAGGAACGCGCTCGGTGGCCGGGACTGACGATCCCGATCTGGCCAACACCGACGATGACGGCAACATCGTGATCGCCGGCTATAACGAACGCGAGGACGAGGACATGCAGGTGGAGGAGCCGGCCGTTACTCCCGGATATTTCGCGACCATGCAGGTCCCGCTGCTGGCCGGGCGCGACTTCACCGAGGACGATGTCATGGGTAAACCCAACGTTGGGATCGTGAACCTCGCCTTTGCGCGCCACTTCTTCGGTACGCCGCAGAACGCCATCGGCCACTTTATCGGTTTCGGGGGATCGCAGGGCAAGCGGGACACCGAGATCGTAGGCGTGGTCGGAGACACGCGCCACGCCCGGGTCCGCGACGACATCAAACGTACGGTGTACCGTCCGCGCTTCCAGTTGGACAACCCCAGCGTGCTAACCTTTCTGGTGCGCACCTGGCAACCACCGGAGGCCGCGCTCGCCAATATCCGCGGGGCCATGCAGCAACTCGACGCCAAGCTGGCGCTGAGCAGTCTGCAAACCATGGATGTTCAGATCGCCGACAACCTGTCGGTCGAGCGGCTGGTAGCGCTGCTGGCGGTGAGCTTTGGCGTGCTCGCCATGCTGCTGGCGGCCATCGGCCTCTACGGCGTGCTGGCCTACGCCACCGCGCAGCGCACGCGTGAGATCGGCATCCGCATGGCGCTGGGCGCGCAGCAGCGCGCGGTAATCGGGCTGGTGCTGCGCGACGTTTTGTGGCTGGCTGGAATCAGCATCGCGGTAACGTTGCCGGTGGCGGTGGTACTGGGGCGTCTGCTGCGTAGCGCGCTCTACGGCGTTACTGCGGCCGATCCTGTGACCTTGCTCGGCGGAACCTTGCTGGTCGCAGCGGTGGTTTTACTCGCGGCTTGGTTGCCCGCGCGTCGGGCGGCCTCCGTCGAGCCGGTGAAGGCGCTGAGGACGGAGTAAGGACGGCGCTATCTACGGGGACTACGATCCACCAACCGCCGCCCCTTCCTACGTCTTTCCTCCGTCTAACGATTGAGACCAGCGTGCGGTGCGGCGACCTTCAGACGACGTGCAGCCGCACACGCATCTTTTCCGCCATGTCCTGCACCATCTGCAGCTTGGCGGCGACATCGGCGGGAATTGCCGGATTGCGCAACGCCAGCTCCGAGGTCAACAGGATTCCGGTGACCTCACCCCGCAGCTGGTTGCGCAGATCGCATTCCACAGTCCGAAGAGCCATCCGCTTTTCTTTTTCGGCGCGGCGCAGTGCCACCTGGGTTTCGCGCACCACCCTCTCGCAGTTATGGAGCGAAAGATTCACGTAGATCGGCATGGCGGTGCCGGCATGATTTAACAGAGTGTCGAGGGCGCGAAAGTCCGTCTCCAGCAGCGACTGGTCGATGGCCAGCGCCTCGTAGTCCGCGTTGCGCAGGCGGGTAAGCGCCTGCGGTATCGAACCGGCCACCTGGGTTTTGTGGCCCGTCCCCTGCTCCATCGCGGAGGCACATTCCCTTCCGCGGGAAGATGCTGTAACCAAAAGGATCATGATCTTTCTCCCGCCGCGACGCCGCGAGACACACCTTTCCCGGTGCTCCGGCTGCGGCCGTTATGCGATTTGTGAATGCCGTGACTGGCGGTCAGAGCACCGAGCTGTATTCCTTCAGTTTGCGGTACAGTGTGGTTTTTCCTATGCCGAGGCGGCGCGCAGCCTGCAACTTGTCTCCTTTAAGCGCTTCCAAAGCGTGCAGAATGGCCTGCTTCTCGACCTGCTCAAGAGGTACGATGTCATCCGGACCCGAAGCCTGAACGTCCGGTTCGTGGACCGCCCGGAAGTTCCGCAACCCGGTTGGCAAGTCGGCGATGTGGATGGTAGAAAACGAACACGTGGTGCAGGCGCGTTCCAGGCAGTTTTCCAGCTCGCGGACGTTGCCCGGCCAATCGTAGGTCAGCATGAGCCGCAGTGCGTCGTCGCCGATAGCGTGTTGGGTCTGGGTGGCGGCGTTGATCCGCTCCAACACGTTGCTGATCAACAGCGGAATGTCCTGAGTGCGCTCGCGCAATGGAGGGATGCGCAAGGTGAGCACGTTGAGGCGGAAATAGAGGTCGCGGCGGAAAGTCCCCTGCTGTACCGCGACATCGAGATCGCGATTGGTGGCCGCCAGAATGCGCACGTTGATCGGCACCGAACGCGTGCCGCCAACCGGACGAATCTCCTTTTCCTGGATGGCGCGCAGCAGCTTGGCCTGGAGGTCCACCGGCAGTTCGCCGACTTCGTCCAGAAAGATGGTTCCACCTTCGGCCGCAGCCATCAATCCGTCCTTGGCGCGCACCGCACCGGTGAAGGCGCCACGTACGTAGCCGAACAGTTCGCTCTCGATCAGGCTGGGCACCAGCGAGCCGCAGTCCACGGGAATGAACGGTTTGTCGCGATAAGGGCCGGAGTAGTGAATGGACCGGGCCACCAGTTCCTTGCCCGTACCGCTCTCGCCAAGAATGAGAACGGGATGGGTGCTGTGCGCGGCCTTCGCTATGATGCGGTACAGCTTCTCCATTTCCGGGGCATGGCCCACCAGTGGGCCAAATCCGTGCTTGGATTTCAACTGCTCGCGCAGCAGTCGGTTTTCGCTGGTCAGCTTCAGGTGTGAGGTCACCCGCTCCAGCACCAGACGCAGTTCTTCGAAGTTGAACGGCTTGGTGATGTAGTCATAGGCCCCGAGCTTCATGGCCTGTACCGCCGATTGCACGGTAGCAAAGCCGGTCATCACAATGACCGTGGCTTCGGGGCGGCGCCGTTTGATCTCGCGCAGCAGCTCCAGCCCACTGCTTCCCGGCAGTCGCAAGTCCAGCAGAACGACATCGACAGGGTGGCTGTCGAGAACCTGGCAAGCATGGTCGGGAGAGTCCGCCAACTGTGGGTTAAAGCCCAGCGAATGGGCCACTGCGCGGCAGGACTCGCGCATGGATCGCTCATCATCGACGATCAGAAGGTTGAGTAAGTTGGTCTCAGAGGTCGGCTCGATTATTGCGTCTGCGGTAAGCACGTGGCGCGTCCCTTCCCCGGCTACGCTGATTTCGTTCGTAGACGGTTTTGCTCGGCCTTCAGTATTCATGGCCATCATTCCTCTTTCGGGAAGCGGGCGCTAGTGCACAGGTCACATGACGATGTGAGTTCGATTTCGGCCTGGTGGAGGAACCAGAGGCCGGTGGAAACCCAACATGGGCCGGCTTTTTCGCCGGTCCCTCGTTGGTCGCATCGAGCCCATGGTCGATCCTTGCAGATAGGCCCTCTAACACAGGCCCGTGTAAGCCGGGAACCTGTTGGCATAACTCCAGGGTGGTCGCTTCCATCGGCTTGAACGCGGCGAGCAGGCGTTTCACCAGCCCGCTGCAGCGCTGGGCGTGACGCTCGATCTCCCGAACTGAACGCTTCAGATGGCTATGAGGGGGCAGCTTCCAGTCCAACACCTGAGTATTTATATGTAAGGCCGTAATACCGTTGGCCAGTTCATGGAGGACTTCGGCAAAATGTCGGTCGGCGCCGGAGAAGACTGAGGCTTCAGCCCCATTTTCCCAGCCGTTTCTCTGCCGGCGGACCATCGCGTCGTCACGGCCGGGGAAGGGAATATCCGCGTCGCTTTTGCGCGGCGGTGCAATTACGGCGCGGCCTGCCCCTGGAGTCGGCTGCTTCATATTCTATGCTCTGTATTCTTTGCGCTAAACACGTCCTGTTGTAAAGCACGGCTGCTGCCAATCCCGCGACCTCATGGAAGCTCTTGTTGCATAAGGCCTTCCCGACCACCGCCGGACGCCGGTAGACGGTTGCAAATGTCGAGAATATCCCAATTTGGAACTGACAAAACGCGGGAGGACAAATAACTCATTCTCAAGCAAAGGCCTAGGCTGATTACCAATTCGGGAATAAGAACCGTCAGGTCGGCCGAGTTGGGAAAGCCATTCGGCGGCCCCACTTCGCCATAGGGTTTGTCTCCCGGGAGCGCGCAAAACCAACGTCAGCCAAGAAAGAAAAACGGGAGAACTTGTGGTTCTCCCGGCGTCGTAGAAAGGACTAAAGAAAAAACTGCAAAGCGCGAAACGACAGAATCGTTTTTCTTCCTGCCTACTGACTGGCCGCTTCCTTTCCCTCGGTAGCGCGCGCCGACTCGGAAACCGCAGAATCGCTTTGCTCCAGCAACAAACCGTTATGGGCCGAGGCCCCCAACAATCGTCCCTGGAAGTTCATGGCGGAGCGGATCGCAACCCTCGATTCAGGCGTGCGCTGCCAGCTCCGTCCGCCATCCTTGCTCTCAAAGACTCCGTGGGCGTGGAGGGCGGTCGCCAGAAGGCGCTGACCAGCGGCGTCATATTGTACGGCCAGCACATCGTTCTTGGGCAGCCCGCTGAGGATGTAGCGCCAGGTCTTACCGCCGTCATCGGAACGAATGGCTCCCTGCCGGCACCCCAGCCACAATACTGAACCGGGGGTCACCGTCAAGTTGTAAACACCACTGACATATTTGGGCAGCGTCACCGCATCCCAGGTCTTACCGCCGTCATGCGAGATAAATGCACCCAGCGTCCCCGCCAGCGTCACCGTGCCGTCCTCGTAGACATTGACTGCACTGAAGTTGTTCTGTCCCGCAATCGCCTGTCCGTACCATTTTTCTCCCTGGTCCACGCTGATGAACAGCCCTTCATCGGTGGCCGCAAACCAGGCCTTGTCGCCCAATTGAAGTGAGCGCACGCGGGGTGCGTTGTCTACGGGGATCACCGGCTCCGGGGGGGCCTTGGGTTTGGCAATAGATTTGTGTCGGGAAGCGGCCCTTGCCCTGGAGGACCTCGATTCCTTCTCAGGCGGAGGCGGCTCGGGCGCGGGAGGCTTGGGCTGCCACTCCGGCACTGGCCCCCAAATCATCTTGGCAGGCTCCCAAGAAGCCCCCAGCGACGCCAGGGAGAAGAGGCCATGATTGGTTCCGGCGTATAGCACCCCGTTATCCGCCTGCTGCAGGCTGAGGATGTCACGTTCGTCCAGACCGCGATTGGACTGCCGCCAGTTCTTGCCGGCATCGTCAGAAACGAAAAAGCCACCACTGTCCTTGTCATTGACGACGCCTACGTAAATCCGGTTGGGATCCTTGCGATCCGCGATCACACCGCCCACGACGCGATGGGTAAAGCCCCGGTTTGATGTGGTGTAATGCTTGAAGCCGTCGTTGCTCACCAGAACGCCGCGGCGGTCGGTCGCCAACAGCACATGCTCGGGGTCGCGGGGGTCGATCAGCACATCATTCACAATAAGGTCCGGGGTCGACACCAGCGACCATTTGGCTCCCCCGTCCACCGTCTTCCAGAGTCCTCCCGTGGTGCCGGCATAAACGACGGAGGGACGCTGCGGGTCCTGTTTCAGGACCCGGGTGCGGATGGCGGAATGAGG
Source organism: uncultured Acidobacteriaceae bacterium (assembly GCA_963791975.1). Classification (GTDB taxonomy): domain Bacteria; phylum Acidobacteriota; class Terriglobia; order Terriglobales; family Acidobacteriaceae; genus Bog-257. The sequence continues at coordinate 277,758 of CAWBUJ010000005.1, forward strand.
AAGGCCCTGGACGCGGTGGAAAATTTCGGCGCCGTCGTCGCTCTTGTAAATGCCGGAGCAGGCACTGGCATAAACGCGGGAGGGCACCTTGGGATCGACGATGATGCTGAACACGTCGGAATCGTCAAGAATTCCGTTCTTGAGATTGTGCCAGGTTACCCCACCGTTGGTTGTCTTCCATGGCAGGTGACGCGTGCCGGCGTAAACGACGTCCGGGTTCTGCGGATCAATCGCTACGGAGACAAAGTTTTTCAGGACAGAATGGTTCTCAATAGCGATTGGGTTCTCCGGCGAGATGCGCTCCCACGTGGCGCCACCATCACGGGAGCGGAACACTCCATCCAGCGCTCCGATCACCAGGGTGTTGTGGTCGCTGGGCGCCATGGCCATGGCGCGAATGGACTTGCCGTGGGCCCCCATCAATTCCTTCCAGGTGCGGCCGCCGTCATCAGAACGGAAGACGCCGCCCGCGTTGTCGTCAAACAGGTCCCAGGCCGCTGCATAAATAGTCGCGGGATGGGTCGGGTCAAAGACCACGTGGTCGAAAACATAATCGTCGGACTCGCCGAGATGGGCGAATAGCGACCATGAATTTCCCCCGTCCTGGGAAATGAACAATTGTCCAGCGCTGGTGCCCAGAATGATGCGATTGGGATCGCTGGGGTCGTAGGCGAGACTTCGTACATTGCCGCCTTCCGGTCCGATCAATTGCCAGTCAGAAGCAAAGGAGGAAATGGTCAACAAGAATGCGACGCACAAAACCAGTTTCGCCGTAAATCCCAATAGCCTCTGCATAGAAAAACCTGCCTGTTCGGTTGGATCTGAAAAGGAATGAAAAATTCACGTCCTCGGAAGATGATAACTCCAGTGCGGTCATCCGCGCACCCTTCAAGGGACCGGAGTATCCACTCTGTAACTTCTCCGCTTTAAGGTTGTCCGAATCAAGAAAAAGCCGGTGAGAGATGTTCCTCTCACCGGCCTGAGTTCAGCTATGGCACCTGCCTATTGCGCTGGAGGCGCGGCCGGCTTGGCCTTAGCTTTGGATTTGTGTCTCTTCGGAGCAGCCGCGCGTCCTTGCGGTTGCACCTGACTCTCGTCGACCACAGTCCCTTCTTCCAGCTGTCCGCCGCACATGGTGCCCTCGGGGACGAAGTAGAAGTGAGTGGCCTGACCCTTGGTTCCGCCCTCACGAGGCTGGACGCGGCCAGCGTCGATCTTGGTCGGCCCTTCCGTGGTCAGATAGTACTTGACGTTCACGGAACGCTGGCTGCCCAAGGTCTTCTCTTTGACCACTTCCTTGTCGTTGGTGTAGCCCACTACGTCAAGTTTACCGTTGGGCATCTGCTGCAACCTAAGAGCAAGTTTGTCCAAGGTGTCCTTGCAATCGTTGTCTACACGCCACGGCTTCTTGGGGTTCTTCTCGAAGGTGCACTCGCCCCAATCCTCGATGTTGACGCACTTCTGAATCGGCGGCACCGTCACCGAAGCCGTGCAACTGGCGCTCAGATTATGATCGTTCGTTGCCGTTCCCGTGACCGTGATGGTGTTGCCGGCGTCGGCGTTGGTCGCCGTCAGCGTGGCAGAGGTACCGCTGCCGCTCAACTGGCCACCGGTGGCCGACCAGCTATAGGTCATTGGCCATCCCTGCGGATCGCTGGCAGTCATGGTGATCGTGGAAGGCTCGCCAATTGCGATGGTGGTCGGATTGGCGGAGCAGCTCACCGTCGGCGGTAGAGGCTGCTTGATGCTGAAGGCCGCCGTGCAGGTCGTCGAGTTGTTCTTCCGCATCTTGGCGTCGGTGAGAGTGGCATTGGCGCTGTAGCTTCCCGGGGTCATGCCCGCAGTGTCAACAGTTGCGGTCTGCGTGTTGGCAGATGACAACTTGCCGCCATTGCCTGCCCAGCCATAGGTGATAGTGTGCTTGGGGTTGAAATTGGTTCCCGTGGCTGTGACCTTCACCGGTTCGCCAGCATACACCTCGGTAGGCGAGGCCGTGGCGGTGCAGGCAAGCGGCGGGTTGTAGTAGTTCCCCAAATTGACAACCAGGCCTGCAGCCAGACGAATACTGTTCCACTGCGACGAGTGGCCGCTCAGGAACCTCTGGTCGTAGTTCGAATAGATGTAGTCAATCTGCGCCAGGCGAATGGCGAACTTCGGGGTAATGTTCAGGTCGAAACCACCGCCGCCGCCAACGGCAACGTGCCACTGCGTACCCCCGCAGCAATCCGGGGAAAGATCAGCAGCGCCAACAAAAACGCGTGCGAAGGGAGAGAAGGTATCTGTGTGGTACTTGTACTGTAAGCCGAAGAGCGCATACCCCACTCCGTTGCCTTGACTCGAGCCGCTGCCGAAGTGCCCGCTGCCATCCGCCAAAAGGCCGAGATTGTGGACACTCGGGAGATAGTAGGTATTGGAAAGATCAAAGCCATGGGAAATGTCGGGTACTTTGTAGCCGAGGTCGCCATAGCCATTGGGGTGTAACCATGAATATCCAGCAAAGATTTCATCTTGGGGCTGAATATCGGTTTGCGCCGATGCTTGCGCGGCCAAAAGGCACAGCGCGAACACAAACCCAATACATGTCGCAACAACCCGTCTCGGGTTTGAAGCAATACGAGAAGACATTCTTAAATCCTCCGGAACTCTAGCGGTACCGTAAGCAAAGTGGGCCAGCTCGGGTTCGATCTCCGATTCTTGAGCAACAAGTGCAGGGATCCAGTCCTGCTCACAACAGCACACGATTGTACATGAAGGAACAGGATTCACAAAGCTTTTGTTGTCTACTAGTTTGTCGTGGCGGCTGTTTACTACTTTTGTACTCCGGAATGAGCAGGGAGCCAACCGCAAACCTATTATACATAACTGCCCGGTGAAATTGACTCCGGAACGGACGGGGCTGGATCAGCCGCCCGTACCGGTGGAAATCCGCTCCAAAGACCCCGACGAAGCATGCAGAGTCGTTGAAAGTGGTACCTTATTGGCAGCTGTTGCCGGGTCGCGCTACCTTCTGCCCAAACCAGTACCAATTCGAAATTTCCCGAAGCCGCTGATCAGCATCTAAGGTGATGTCCTAAGGCTCTTCGGCGAACCGCGCAACTTCGTCACTGATAGTCGTTCAATTCGTAAGAGGCGGCGCTTCCCATGACGCACGAGAAGGTTTTGATCGTAGAGGATGAGGAAAACGAACGTACCGGCCTGGCTGAGTTGGTCCGTGCCTGGGGCTACGAGACCCAGACCGCCAGCGATGGTGTGGAGGGGTTGGAACGGACGGAATCCTGGGGCCCTGGAATCGTCATCACCGACTTGAAGATGCCGCGCATGAGCGGCATGGAGCTGCTGGAGAACATCGCCGCGCAACCCCAACAGATCGCAGTCATTCTTCTGACAGCGCAGGGTAGCGTCGATTCCGCCGTTGCTGCCATGAAGATCGGCGCCTTCGACTTCATTGAGAAGCCGGTCAATCCCACGCGCTTGCGTAACATTCTCCAGAACGCTTCGCGTATTCGCGGCGCGGAACGCGAGCTCGAGGCCAGCCGCCGCAAGCTGCGTGACGTCGGTGTCCTGGGCTCTCTGGTGGGGCCTTCCAAGAAAATGCAGGAGGTGTTCCGCTTGATCGAGATGGTAGCGCCGAGCACTGCCTCGGTGCTGATTACCGGCGAAAGCGGAACTGGCAAAGAGCTGGTGGCGCGGACTATCCACTCGCTCAGTGACCGCAAGATGAAGCCGTTTGTCGCCATCAATTGCGCCGCCATCCCCGAAACTCTTATCGAAAGCGAGATCTTCGGGCACGAAAAGGGCGCCTTTACCGGAGCGCTGGAACGGCGCACCGGTTGCTTCGAATTGGCCGAGGGGGGCACGCTGCTGCTCGATGAGATTGGCGAGATGCCGATCGCAACCCAAGCTAAGTTGTTGCGCGTATTGGAAGACCGTAAGCTGCGCCGCTTGGGCAGTAAGGCGGAAACCTCCGTGGACGTGCGGGTTCTGGCCGCTACCAACAAGCCGCCCGACGAAGCTGTCGCACGCGGCCAGTTGCGCAACGATCTTTATTACCGGCTAAACGTTTTCAATATTCACCTGCCGCCGTTACGTGACCATAAGGAGGATCTGCGCGAGTTGGTGCAGGCGTTGCTAGCTGACATGAACGAGAAACATAACCGCAAGGTGGGAGGAGTGAGCGATCCCGTAATGAACGCTTTTCTGGCCCATGCATGGCCGGGGAATGTTCGGGAATTGCGCAATACCCTGGAGCGAGCTGTGATTGTGTGCGACAGCACATTAGTCGAACCTCGCCACTTGCCGCCTGGCTTCGGTCAGGTGGTTCCGCGCGCGCCGGTGCAGGAAGCGAACGCGGTGCGTCTGGGCGTCGGGACCACGGTCGATGAAGCCGAGCGCTTACTCATTCTGAAAACCCTGGAAGCGACCAACAACAATAAGACCCGCGCAGCTGAGATTCTTGGCATCAGTCTGAAGACGCTGCACAATAAGTTGAAGGAATACGGTGCACACAGCGCAGGCGAAGCGTCGGAAGCGGTAAGTTGACGACCGCTTTCGCGGTTTGCTATTTACTCAGAAGCGGATGCCGGGTCGTTCGACCTACGAAGAGCGAAGGCCGCAGCGCGAGAGCGATTGCTAACCTTGCGCGGCCACCTGTAGAATAATGTTGCTTCCTGAACGGCGAGTTGAATCATCAAAACTCGTATCCACCCGTGCCGAAGTGGCGGAATTGGCAGACGCGCATGGTTCAGGTCCATGTACCCGCAAGGGTGTGGGGGTTCGAGTCCCTTCTTCGGCACCAAGATTCTTTGATCTCCAGCCCCAGGTCAGTATCCGCGTTGCTTGTCCACTCTCCATAGTAGCGGCTTACCAGCGAGATAGCGACGCAGGTTTTCGGTGTAGTGTGCGTAATGCCGCTCCCACATTCTGTCCGTCAGGCCGGCGATGTGGGGTGTGATGAGAACATTTTCCATGTGCCACAGAGGAGACTCCTGGGGGAGCGGCTCTTCCGTCGTGACGTCGAGAGCGGCTCCGGCGAAACATCCTGCACGAAGCGCCTGGGCCAGGGCTTCTTCGTCAATCAGCACACCACGCCCCACGTTAATCAGATAAGCGTCCGGTTTCAGCCGTGCCAGACGTTCCGTGTTCATCAAGCAATGCGTCTTTGGTGTGACCGGCACGGCCAGCACCACGAAGTCACCCTGGCTTAACGCCCGGTCGAGTTCCCCAAACCCGTAAAGGATGTCCGTGACCTCACTTCCACGTTCCGGGTGTTCACGCACCCCGATCACCCTCATGCCAAGGGATTTTGCCAGCCGGGCAAGCGGTTTGCCGATTCCGCCCAGGCCAACGATGGTCATAGTCGCTTCGTTCAGCTCGCGGGGACGCGATGGTGCGTTCCATAGGTCGTGCTGCGCCCAACGCTTTTGCTGCTGATACTTGACGGCTTGCGGCAATCGCTTCGCCAATGCGAACGCCAGGGCCAGAGCGTGTTCAGCTACCACCGGCCCATGCACATCGCGGGCGTTGGTAACGACGATGTCACTCGCGCGTAATTCGGGTGTCATGAGCTGATGCACCGCGGCGGCTGTGGAGTGAATCCAGCGCAGCTTTTTCGCCGTCCTTATCTGTTCTCCACGTAGCGACCATGAAATGCAGATGTCGGCGTCTGCGACCTCTTCTGTCGCGCGGTCGTAGTTGGGAAGATGCACCACCTCAAGCTGGGGAAATTCCTGACGCAGCCGTTCGGAGAACCACTCCGGCATTTGCCACAGTTCGAAGCGGTGATAGAGGGCGATTAGGAGTTTCACCAGGAGTTTTTATCACAGGGGCACAGAGACACAGGAAGGCTAGGTCTTCGGAAACTTGGGGGGCATGCAGACGGTGCCTCGCTGAATATCGTATTGATCAGCCCGAAAGTATCGAGGCCTTGAGACAAGAAAACTCTCTGTGCCTCCGTGATGAAATCAACCCTTCACTTCGTTAGCCATCACACGCAGATCGTGCCCGGTCATCTCCTTCGGCTGGGGGATGCCCAAGATACCCAGCATCGTGGGCGCAATGTCCTGCAGCGCGCCATCCGGGTGCAGGGTGAAGCGGCGTGAATCGCCTTTGAAATTCGCCGGCGTGACCGAATGTTCCGCCGCCACAATAAACGGCACCGGGTTCGTAGTATGCGCAGTCTGAGGTCCGCCGGTGGCCGGATCGATCATTTGCTCCGCATTACCGTGGTCGGCGGTGACAATCATAAGGCCACCGCGCTGGCGGATCGCTGAGTAAATCTGGCCCAGACACGAGTCCACAGTCTCGACGGCGATGATGGTAGGAGGAATCTTGCCGGAGTGGCCCACCATGTCGGCGTTGGCGAAATTGACCACCATTACCTCGAAGGTGTTGTCGTCGATTGCTTTCACCACCGCGTCCGCGATTCCCTGCGCCGACATTTCCGGCTTTAAGTCGTAGGTCGCTACTTTGGGTGACTGCACCAGCACACGGTCTTCGCCCGGAAAAGGCTTCTCCACGCCGCCGTTGAAGAAATATGTCACATGCGCATACTTTTCCGTCTCGGCTACGCGCAGGTTTCGCATCGAGCGATCCGCCATTACGTTGGCCAGAATGTTCCCCAGCGACTCCGGAGGCGAAACCACCGGAAAGGTGAAGTTTTTGTCGTAGCGCGTCATGCAAATGTACGTCAGGTCTCTGGGCACCCGGTTGCGTGGGATGATGCGATCCAGATCTTCCCAACCCTCGAGTTCGCGGCCATCCTGCGGAGTGAAGTGACTGTTGCGGCACAGGCAGCGCGTGATTTGACGGGCGCGGTCGGCGCGAAAGTTGAAGTTGATGCAGACATCGCCGTCGCGAATTTTGCCCACTGGTTCGCCGCGGTCGTCGGCGACAACGAACGGAATGATGAATTCGTCGGTGACGCCGCGATTGTACGATTCCTTCACGCCCTGCACCGGGTCAAGGTAGCGGCCACCCTCGGCATCGCCGAACACCATGGCGTCGAAGGCTTTCTTCTCGCGGTCCCACTTTTTGTCGCGGTCCATGGCGTAATAACGGCCGCTGACGGTGGCGATTTTGCCGATGCCGTACTCGCGCATCTTCTGCTGCAACTGCTCGATGTATCCGGCGCCATTGGTGGGCAGGGTGTCGCGCCCATCCATGAAGCAGTGCACGAAGACGCGATCCACCCCGTTCTGCTTGGCCATACGCAGCAGCGCGTAAAGATGGTTCTGGTGCGAGTGCACGCCGCCATCCGACAGCAACCCGAGGAAGTGGAGTCGACGACCACCGGTGCCCGCCGTCTTCATCGCCTCCACCAGCACAGGGTTAGAGAACAACTCACCGTTTTCGATCATGAGATCGATCTTGGTGATGTCCATATAAACGATGCGACCGGCGCCAATGTTGAGGTGGCCAACCTCGCTGTTGCCCATCTGGCCTGTGGGCAGCCCAACGTAACGGCCACTGGTGTGGATGAGCGTGTTGGGGAACTCGGCGAGCAGGCGGTCATAGTTAGGCTTGCGCGCCAGCGAGATGGCGTTGGCCGCCGACGGCGGAGCATAGCCCCAGCCATCGAGAATGATGAGGACGAGCGGACGAGGGGCGGTCATTTATTCTTTAGCTCCCGCCTTCGCCTTCCCCGCCAGCTTTCCCCGATAGTTCAACGCCTTCAATCCCAGGAATCTCGCTGCCGGGCCAAGTTCTTCTTCGATGCGCAGCAACTGGTTGTATTTGGCAATGCGATCGGTGCGCGAAGCTGAGCCGGTCTTGATCTGTCCTACACCGGTGGCGACAGCGAGATCGGCGATGAACGTATCTTCGGTCTCGCCCGAGCGGTGTGAGATCACGGCGGTATAGCGGTTCTCCCGCGCCAGGTTAATGGCGTCAATAGTCTCGCTCACCGAGCCGATCTGGTTTAGCTTAATCAGAATCGAGTTCGCCACGCCAGAGTCGATGCCGCGCTGGAGGATCTCGATGTTGGTGACAAAGATATCGTCGCCCACGAGCTGGATCTTGTTTCCCAGTTCGGCAGTCTGCATCTTCCAGCCTTCCCAATCGTTCTCGGCGAAGGCATCCTCCAGGGACACAATGGGATACTGCCTCACCCAGTCGGCCCAAAACTTCACCATCTGCTCACTGGAATGGGTGCTCTTGTCCGACTTCTTAAACACATACTTCTTCTTTGCCGAGTCGTAAAACTCGCTGGCCGCGGGATCGAGTGCGACAGCAATCTGCTCTCCCGGCTTGTATCCCGCCTGCGTAATGGCTTCCAGCACGACCTCGATGGCTTCTGTGTTCGACTTGACCGATGGCGCGAAGCCGCCTTCGTCGCCGACAGCCGTGTTGTAGCCGCGCTTTTTCAACACGCCCTTGAGCACGTGAAAGGTCTCGACGCCCCAGCGCAACGCTTCGCTGAACGACTTCGCGCCGACCGGCATGACCATGAATTCCTGAAAGTCGACATTATTGTCGGCGTGAGCACCGCCGTTCAGGATGTTCATCATGGGCGTTGGCAGCAGGCTGGCGGTGAATCCGCCCAGATACTGGTACAGTTCGATGCCCAGATGGTCTGCCATGGCGCGAGCTGCCGCCATCGAGACCGCAAGAATGGCATTCGCGCCCAACTTACTCTTCGTCGGCGTGCCATCCAGCGCGAGCATCGCGTTGTCAAGTTCACGCTGCTCGCTGGCGTCCATACCTTCCAGTTCGGGCGCAATGACCTCGTTGACGTTTTGGACCGCTTTCAGAACCCCTTTACCTGCATAACGGCGTTTGTCGCCATCGCGCAATTCCAGCGCTTCATGTTCGCCGGTTGAGGCTCCGCTAGGTACTGCGGCGCGGCCACGCGCTCCACTCTCCAGAATTACATCGGCTTCAACGGTCGGGTTTCCGCGCGAATCCAGGATCTCGCGGGCCAGAATGAGTTCGATTTGAGTCATAGGTACTAGTCCTGCATTTCTCGCCGGTCGACTAGCTTGGGCTCGGCGGTAGCGTTACGAAACCTGCAATTATACGAGAGCCCGGGCAGGATGTCGGTGACGGTCGGCACCGCAGCCGAGTGATCGCCACCGCCCGGGAGTCGCCCGGAAGTCACCGTAATTTCGCAATTTCCCTTGCGAAAGCGTTTGCGGCCAGGCTGGGGGTTGGGTATCCTCTTCGAAGTAGTCCAAACACACCTGGGAGCGCACCATGCAAGCCTGCTGGCCGGGGCTGCGAATCGCCCGAGGGAGTCTAAGATCATGTGGAAGTCATCGCGAAGGGAAGACGAAGTGACACCTGCAAACCAGCCGAGCCCGACAACGCCTGCGCCCGCGGCAGCGCCAACTGCACCCCTGCGTTCCGCCGAACCCGTGCGCGGTGACGCGCGCAGCAGCGAGATCGCCACCATCGGCAAGTCCGTCGTCGTGAAAGGCGAACTGTCCGGCAGTGAAGACCTGGTGGTAGATGGCGAAGTCGAAGGTTCGATTGCGCTGCGCGGCCAGAGCCTTACCATCGGCCCTAACGGGCGCGTACGCGCCAATGTCGAAGCTCGCAACGTGATTCTGCATGGCCGAGTGGACGGTGACATCCATGCCAGCGACCGGGTGGAATTGCGCAAAAGTGCGTCCTTGTCAGGGGACATTACGACGGCCCGCATTTCCATTGAGGACGGCGCCTTCTTCAAAGGCACGATTGATATCCAGAAGCCTGAGGCTGCACCTAAGGTCGAGCCGCGCCCGCAGGTTGCCGCCAGCTCAAATGTTCCCGCAGCTTCGAATGTGCCGGCGTCCGGCCCGTCGACGCAGGGCTCACTGCTCGAGCCGAAAAAGTTTTAGCGTCGAGCCGACATTGGCTAAACGGGCGCTTCGCGCATCGGTGAAGCGCTTGTTGAGCGTCATTTCTGACTGAACAGACTGACATCGTTGCCTGCTTCCACTACAGAAAGATTGATGCTCGCGCCACGCTACCCATACAATGGTAGACAGTGGCTCCTTCCATCTTCAGCAAGTTATTCGGTGGCTCTGGCCGGCAGGGAACAGAGGACGAGTTCGTTCCCGGCCAGAAGATCAGCCGCCGCTCTACCGGCTTCAACGAGTTCATCCGCGCCATCTCGCGGGAAGAAGGCCTGAAGGTCCTCGATCTCGGATCCACGTCGCCTGCCAACATTACCTTCATGACCGGCCTCGGCCACAAGTTCCATCAGGAAGATGTATTGCGCAGCGCCACCGACAAGTCGCTTGTAATCCCAAACGGCGACGGTGGCACGACGATTGACGTTCACCGTTACTTTGACGAAAACCTGGACTTCGAACGCGAGGAATTCGACGCGGTCATGTTCTGGGACCTGGCCGATTTCCTGCCCGAACCGCTGGTGCGACCCTTGATCGAGCGCATCCAGGTGGCCATGAAGCCCGGAGGCATTCTGTTCGCCTTCTTCCACACCAAGGACGCCGGTCCCGACGCTCCTTTCTACCGGTACAACATCGCGTCGAAGGACACGCTGGAACTGCAACCGGCGCGGGCCTTTCGGCTGCAACGCATCTTCAACAACCGGCATGTCGAGAATCTCTTTCGTGAATATTCGTCCATCAAGTTTTTTCTCGGACGGGACAATATCAGGGAAGTACTGGTAATCCGCTAACACCTGTTTGCGATTCGTCATTCACTCGTCGCTAGACATCCCTTAATTCCGTAGCCCTGGCAACGCTGGATCATCCGGCGCCGGTGATGCATTGGGTTGGTCTGCATCAGCGGTCTGCGACACCTCTGGCGACGAGCGAAGAGCGAACCGTGAACTTTATCCGGCCTTTCTCGTCCTCCGTATCACATACGGCAGAAACCCCGGCAGCCGCAGCAAGTCGAATATTAGCGGCTTGGCAAAGGCGGGGAGGGACATAAGGGAACGTACTCGCGCCGCAGCCGAGACCAGCGGAGCAAATTGCCGGTTGTACTCTCTCTGATATGTCGCGACAGCGCCTGCCAGCGATTCCTTGCCAGTTAGAAACCCTCGCAGACATTCTGCAGCCACTCGCCCGCTGCGCAATGCGATGGAGATCCCGTCGCCGGCGAAGGGATCCATGAAGGCGGCAGCGTCGCCCACAAGAATCATATTGTCGCGGACCGGTTGCGGTTCACGATAGACCAAGGGGGCCGTGGTTATGGGCGGTGTCAAGGTTTGCCAGGCCGCAGCGCGTTTCGCCAAACCCGGATGCAGCGCGAACACCTCATCCAAGGAGGTTGCGCAGTCTGAGCGCACCATGGCGCAGGCATTCACGGCATCGGTTCCGACCGGTTGCACTCCGCAATATCCCTTCTCGAAGAAATAGAGATCGGTGGACAATTCGGCGTTAGGCTCACGAAAGTGTGCCTTGACGCCAATCCACCTGGGGCCCGGAGGAAGCGTCCGGTCAGCAGTGAATGGTGACCATCGGCCTGCCGCCAGCAGCAACGACTTGGCCGAGCAGTTGCCTGAACAGGTCTGAAGGTTAAATGGACCCTCGCCATCAGCCGCGTCCACTTCGCAATTGGAATAAACTTCCGCGCCCGCTCGCCGGGCGGCATCCCAGAGCAGGGCATCGAGGTCGTAGCGCGTAATGCTAAGTGCCGGCGGCGAAATACCCGCCTTGATGGTCTGTTGCCCGAACATCAAACGGGTATGATCGATGCATGGCGCGCCAGCAAGCACGGCCACCGCTTCGGCAGAGTCGTTGAGCAATCCGGCGAGCAGATCGAGCGACTCCGCCGAAATGAACTCGCCGCAGACTTTGTGCCGCGGGAACTCTCGCGCTTCGAACAACGCAACGTTGGCGCCCGCGCGCGCGGCCGTGATGGCGGCCGCGCTTCCCGCCGGTCCGCCGCCAATGACGGCGAGATCGTACTGCTCGGACCCGTTCATTTCCATATCAGCACGCCCATGCGATAAAGATAGTGCGCGGTGATTTCGATCCGTTTCGAAAGCGGGGAGAGCAGTTCGCGCATCTCGCCAATCGTGTAAGCGCGCCGCACTGATGCAGTTGCATCGTGCCGGGTTATGCGGCTACGAAAGAGCGGCAGGCCGAGATAGACCAGCATCAGATGTATCGGGCTGCGGATGAGGTCATTGATGACCACCGCGCGCCGGCTAACCCGCAGAGCCTCCCGTGCGAAGACCTGAAGATCGCCCGGGTCGAAGTGATGGGCGAAGAGGCAACAGCTCACCACGTCGAACGAATCATCCCGGAACGGCAGGTGCAGCGCGCCGGCGGCGACCGAAGCTGTGCCGTTGGCAGGCAAGTGCGACGCGATCCGATCCAGCAGGGTCACCTCCACCGCAACGTGCTCCCGGGCGAGCGCTTGTTGCGCCGCCAACGGAACCCATCCTTCCCCAGCGCCGACCTCCAGTAGAGACAATTCATGGCCGCTCATCCGTGCGATTCTGCGTAACAGGGCGATGCTGGTGCCTGTCCCGCCAAACCAGTCGTTGATGCGCCGCAAGTCGGCCAGCGACGTTGCTATCTCCTCGCCCGTGCCAAGATCGTCGTCAAGCAGTTCGGCAATTACTTTGCGTTGCATCTAGAATTACTTTACGTTGCATCTAGAAATAGACAGCGTCTAACATGTTCATAAAGCAACTTGCGCATCCTGCCCATCGTCTAATAAGTGGCCAAGGATGAAGTGAGCCAGTTTGGATACGGGTAGAACCCATGGTGAGTCTGCAAAAACATATTAGCCGCACCGTGGCAGTATCAGTCGCATTGCTGCTGGCCGGCGCATTCGGCGCGGCCCAGCAGAAGCCCGACATCGATCCGCTGGAACTGGTGCGTAGCGCGGCGAAAAATGAAATCAAGGCCAACAACGTACATCAGTACTTCATGTACCGCGACCAGACTCAGTACAAAGACCACTCCATCACCAAAGAAGTGCTGGAGACTCCGCAAGGAGGCTTGAGCCGCACCCTCGCGATCAACGGCAAACCTCTGACGCCCGAGCAACGGGCCAAAGAAGACCAGAGGCTGCAAAAATTTGCCAACGACTCGGAAGCACGGCGCAAGAAACTGGAGTCGAGTAAGGAGGATGACCAGCGGGACGAACTCATGCTGACCAGTTTGCCCGACGCTTTCCTGTACACCTACGCCGGTACTCAGCCGGGCCCGAACGGCGACGAACTGGTGCACCTGACCTTCAAGCCCAACCCTAATTTCAACCCGCCGAATCACGAAACCCGCGTTTACCAGGGCATGGAAGGCGACATGCTTATCGACCAAGAGGCCCTGCGCATTGCCAAGATTGACGGCACTCTGTTTCGGGATGTGGACTTTGGTTGGGGCATTTTGGGCCGGCTCTATAAGGGTGGAAAGTTCTACATCGAGCAACGCGATGTGGGCGAGGGCCGTTGGGAGACGGTTCGCGAAACGCTGGAATTTTACGGCAAGATTCTCATGATCAAGCCGCTCACCATCTACTCCACCGAGACCGCCACCGACTTCCGCCATGTTCCCGCGAACCTTACCGTCGCACAGGCGCTCGGCCTGCTCAATAAGAGCGACGAGACGGTCGCCCAGAACGGCGGCGCGGCCAGGGATTCCGGCAACCACAAGTAAGAATGGGCGGGGACTCCAGGTTTGAAGCGGGCTGATGTCCGCTGTTTACCGTTCCGTAAAATCCATTCGTTATTTGGAGGATTCCCGATTTGGAACGGAGTATTATCCAGTTGATAACTCCCCCTCCCCCCTCCCTGTTGTTTAGAATCATGGGATTACAAACTTTTTCCCGACAAACCACTGATCCCCAGTGGTTTACAAGCAACTGCTTTATTTGCTTCACTTACAAAGCATATTTTCCCTAGGGCACGAGAGCCTTTCACGGGAATTGGGAGGGCACCGTAACCAAGCAGTAATCGAAGATGTCGATTCTATCCACCCACTGCCCACGATCCACGACTTGTCAAAGACCTTTTTCCGGCTCTGCACACTGGGTGCGGCCCACGGAGGACACAACAACTGCGTCCTCTATTCCATGGATACCTGAGTCCGGCAGGCTCCCGCAAGGACGCAGGTCACGAGTGAGTGTGATATGGAAAAAACCGTCATTCGGGTATTGTCGATATGCTAAAGTTCCGCGCAGGTATCGCGGTGAAACGGCGCAACATGCTCGGTTGTTTCCTGGTTCTGATCTCCTGCCTCAGTTGTGCAGTCGGACAGCAGTACGAGATCTTCGCCGACGTGTTAAAGCATAACTCGATCCCATTTCCTCCCACATCGATTCCCAACCTGACCGAGCAAATCACCAGTTATGCGACGCTCAACGACGACCGGGAGTTCGTCATTGCCTATTACCTCGCGAGTCCCAAGGACCAGGCCTTGCGTTATCCGTTGTTCGTCACTCGTTTCAACAAGATCTCGGGACAGTGGCAGCAGGTGGCGCTGAGCGACATTCCAGTGAAGACGCACGTTGGCTCGACCGAGTGCCTGGGATCGGTCTTGGATGTAAAGCGGAATAGCACGTGGTATTACCTCACCCTGCACTGGAACCCGTCTGCCGGGTGCCTGCTTATCCTCAAGAACGATCTGACGGTCGACTCGACTCTCACGGGCGGGGTGGCTGCCTTCCTCAAGGCAGGAGAATTTATCTACTGGGGCAACATGGTCCATTTTGCGGACGTGCATCCTGAAACCTTGTGGCTTTACAACCAGGAAACGCGCCAATCGAAGCAGCTTTATCCGCAGGCGAAGGACCCATTTCGCGATGGATTCAGTGCCAAGCTTCAAAAGGTGATCAATCCGGACCGCTGCAGAGCAAACAACTGGGCTTGCGACCCCAATCGCTTTAGCAGTTATCCCGCATATCCGGTCATGGTGAGCGACGAAACCGCTTCGTTGGCCTTTCGTGTGACATTCGATCCGGAAGGGTTCCTTGATCGCTACGAGGCTGAGGACAGCGGGTTATTTGATGACGACGACTATGTTTACATTTTCCAAATTCATCCATTTCGCTGGCGGGAGTTCTCCATCTACGACCTGAAGCCGAAGTTTGGTACTGATTCGCTGGAGGAGTTGTTGACTCCAGCAACGCTCAAACGGGTGTTCGCGACGGCGGCGCCCAACTGAGGGCCTACTTTCTCAAAATTTCTTTCCTCACCGTCAGCTCCTCAATCGACTCTTTGCGCAGCTCATAGCCGCGCCCGGGCTTGTCGCTGACTGCAATCGTCCCCTGCGGTGAAACTTCGACCTCAGGCTCGATGATGTCTTCCTTCCAGTAGCGCCGGGAGGCCGAAACGTCGCCCGGCAGCTTGAAGTTGGGCAGGCTGGAGAGGGCCACATTGTGGGAGCGGCCGACGCCCGATTCCAGCATGCCTCCGCACCAGACAGGAACGCCGAAGCGTTGCGCGACGTCGTGCACAGCGATGGACTCAGAGAAGCCGCCAACGCGGCCGACCTTGATATTGACGATGCGGCAAGCGCCGAGTTCCAGCGCGGCTTCGGCGTCACGGGCGCTGCGGATGGCTTCGTCGAGGCAAAGCGCTGTCTGCAGCTGTTTTTGCAGACGGGCGTGGAAATAGAAATCATCGCTCCACAGCGGCTGCTCGATCATCAGCAGCTTGAAGCGGTCAAAGCTCTTGAGGTTCTCTGTGTCCGCCAGGGTGTAAGCCGAGTTGGCATCACAGCTCAGCATAATATCGGGCCAGCGCGCGCGGACCTTCTCCAGCACGTCAACGTCCCAGCCGGGCTTCAACTTTAACTTGATGCGCTGGTATCCGGCAGCCAGTTCGGTCTCAATTTTCTGCAACAACTGCTCGTGCGAATCCTGAATGCCGATGCTGACGCCGCAGGCGATCTCGCGATTTGCACCACCGAGTAGCTTCCACAGCGGAACGGCCTTTTCCTGCGCTTCGGCGTCCCAGACGGCATTCTCCAGGGCCGCCTTGGCCATGCGATGCTCGCGCACCCGCGCCAGCAAGGCCGGAACCTCGCGGCCCGATTGCAGCGTCTTGCCCAGCAGCGCCGGCGCCAGATAGCGAACAGTCACGTCCCAGGCGCCGTCGATGTATTCCTCGCTGTAGAAGGGGTCTTCGCCGGCGACGCATTCGCCCCAGCCCTCGAGACCTTCGGAAAGGATGGTGACCAGGAGAATGCGACGAGTGTAGGTGCGTCCGAAGCTGGTCTCGAAGAAATGGACGAGCGGAATCTTGAGTTCGCGCAGGGTGATGGCTTCAATTTTCATGGATCATTTACTCGCGTATGACCAATCTTCGTCCCAGCGTCCCAGCAGAAAGGCGCCGTTGCCTTGAGCGTCGCGCTCGTAGCCCAGGCACGCAAGGTCGCGCGAAAACGCCTTGAGAAACTGCTCGCGATTGCGCAGTTGCACGTCCGCCGCTTTCTGACGCGTTCCGGGCTGGGCCTTCCAGTCGTAGATGTCAGCCGGCACTTCGACGCGCTCCTCTTCGGCGAAAGGCGGATGCTTGCCGGTGGAAAGCAGCGTCTGGACGCGCTTCGATTTTAGCCACCATTCCGCGACCAGGCGATCGGTCGGGAGAAATCCCTGCAACGGCGATGAGGTGATTCCGTACTGGTTGATGTTGTAGCGGCGCGCGATGGCCCCAAGGCGTTCGAGATTGAGGTACGAATTCTTGATCTCCAGAGGATCGAAGGTCCACTCCAGCAACTCGTAACCGTGCGCGATGGCATCCTCGCGTTGAAACAGCTTGATGCGCCTGCCGAGGCCGGTGTTCCTGTAGCCCTCCTTCACGGCAAGCATGTGCGAGTGCAGATAGGAATGCCGGTTGCGTATCCCCGGAATGGAGAACGCAAACCCAACCAACGTTTCGCCCTCCCATGCGCCGATGACCTGCCCGCCAATCTTGGGCGCGAGCGAGAAAATGCGCAGCGGCACCAGTTCGTTGTCCGCGAAGCCCCACACTTCCTTTTGCAGCGCGACGCAGGCGCGGAATTCCTCCAGCCCAGTGCAGTTACGCAGCGCGACGGTCTCTGCGGTCACAGTCTTTCCTGCTGCTTGGATTCCTGCCACAGCGACTCCATTTCGTCGAGCGATGCGTCCGCGGGTTTGCGTCCGCGCTGGTGAAGCTTTTCCTCCAGGTATTCGAAGCGGCGGCGAAACTTGCGGTTGGTCTTGCGCAGGGCCGACTCCGGATCGAGCGAGAGATAGCGCGCGATGTTCACCAGCACGAAGAACAGGTCGCCAACCTCGTCCTCCAATCGTGCCCGCAGTTCCGGAGAGACCCGCACACCACGCGCTCCGGCGACCCCCGCAGCCGACTCGGGCCGTGGGCCCGGCTCGGGGTACTCTTCCAGATTCTTGCGCAGCTCTTCCGTCTCCTCGCTCAGCTTGTCGAACAGTGCCTCGATGTTGGGCCAGTCGAAACCGACATTGGCGACGCGCGAGCTGATCTTGTATGCCTCCATGAGGGCTGGCACGGCGGAAGAGACGCCGGCGAGGACAGACTCTCGCTCAGCTTTCGCCGTCTTGGCCCGCTCCGCCCCGCGCTTCTTTTTCTCCTCAGCTTTCAGGGCCTGCCAGTTGCGCAACACCTCGCCCGGCGTGTCGGCCTTCACGTCGCCGAACACGTGTGGATGCCGGTCGATCAGCTTGTTCGCGAGGCGATCCAGGACGTCATCAATCGAGAAGCGGTTCTCTTCGGCAGCCATTTCGGAATAAAAAAGCACCTGTAGCAGAAGATCGCCCAGCTCGCCGGGAAGTTCGTCCCAATCGCGGGCGTCGATGGCCTCAAGCACCTCGTAGGTTTCTTCCAGGGTGTAGGGCTTGATGGTGTCGAAGGTCTGTTCGCGGTCCCAGGGACAGCCGCCGGGACCGCGCAACCGCGCCATGATGGACACGGCGCGCTCGAATCGTTCGCCTGTGGTCGCCATTACGACCAATCTAAATGACGGCAGACGGCGCGCGCAAAAGCAGCGTTGGTCACAGCAGCTTCCGCAGCTCGCGGCGCAGGATCTTGCCCGAGGCGGTGCGGGGAAGGGACTGGACGAAATGCACCTCGCGCGGCATTTTGTAGCGTGTCAGGCGCTCGGCGACGAACTCCTGCAGGGCTGCCCCGGCGTCCCCAGTGGCGACTTCGGTTTCGCGCAAGACAACAAACGCGCAGGGAATCTCTTCTCCTTCATCGTTCGTGCGCCCTACGACGCCGCAGTCGCGCACCGCGGGATGTTCCAACAGCACCGACTCAACCTCGGCGGGAGCAATGGAGAATCCCTTGTATTTGATCATCTCCTTGCGGCGGTCGACGACGTAGTAGAGACCAAGCTCGTCGGTGCGAACAATGTCTCCGGACCAGTACCACCCGTCGCGCAGCACCGCGGTAGTTGCGTCGGGGGACTTCCAGTAGCCTTGCATGATTTGCGGCCCGCGCATGACAAGCTCGCCCAACTCACCCTGCGCCACTTCGTTTTCGTTCGCGTCCAGGACGCGGCATTCGGTCCGCGCCACAGGACCGCCGGCGGAATCGGGCCGGTAGAGTTCCGGCACCAGAAACCCGAGGTGCGTCACCGGAGACGCCTCAGTCATGCCGTAGCCCTGGCGAACGGGGATGCCGGTGCCCTGGGTGAACCGCCGCGCCAGCTCCGGCGCCAGCGGGGCCGCTCCGCACTTCGCCCATCGCAGACGATGTTCGCGCGGAAACGACCCCTGCTCAGCCGCCTTGCAATAGGCAAGCAAAGTCGGGGGCACGCACAGAATGAGCGTCACCCCTTCTTCCACGGCGATTCGCAATGAGCCTTCGCAATCGAAGCGGGGCATCAGCACAACCGTGCAGCCGCGCATCAGCGTCAGGTTGAGGCCGATGGTCAGCCCGTAGATGTGGTAGAGGGGGAGAAAGCAAAGCAAAACATCTTCCGCGCCGATCGCACCGAGCTCTCCGGCGGTGAGCGTCTGGTAGACGTTGGTGACCAGGTTGTAATGCGACAGCATGACACCCTTGGGCAGGCCGGTGGTGCCGCTGGAGTAGGGAAGCGCCGCCAGCGTTACCCGCGAATCCTGCCCGGGCTGTGGTAATGCGGTGGCGGTTCCTTTGAAGAGCAGGTCAAAGGGCTGAGTTGCGGGCGCACGCGCGCGGATGGTGTAAACATTGCGCAGCGCCGGCAGCCCTTTCAAATCGATGCCTGGCAGCAGCGATCCATCCGTGATCAGGGCCACCGCATCGGAATTCTCCAGTTGAAAGCGGACCTCGCGCTGGCGATAGGTGGGGTTCAGCGTGGTCGGGATGGCGCCCGCCAGCGTTGCCGCATGGAAGGTTACCGCGAACTCCCAACAATTCGGCAGGTAGATACCGATCACTTCGCCAGGCCGGACGCCGCTGCCTACCAGGTTGCGCGCCACCCGCTCCACCAGTTCAGCATAGGCACCGTAGGTGAGGCGCCGCGCTGGACTGCACGAGGTGTCGATGATGGCGATCTTGCCGGCATGCTGGCGGCAGGACTCGAGTACAGCGGCGTGAACGAACTTGTCCTCCGGATCGGCGAACAGCTCCTTACGGAGACTTTCAGCGAGACGCGCCATAGTCTTGTTGGAAAAAAGTGTAGCAGGTCGCCGCCAACAGCGAAGGACGCTGCTGTGCCAGACCGCTGGGCATCAGTTCAGGAAGAACTTGGTATAGAGCGTGTCGCGCTGCGCCGGGCGGAAGCCGGCATCGCGGATGATGCGGCGCAGCTCTTCTTCCGTAGTGCAATTGCGGACGCCGGCAGCGCGCACCACGTTCTCTTCGATCATCACCGAGCCCACGTCGTTGCCGCCGAAGCGCAGCCCGGTCTGGCAGACCTTCAAGCCTTGCGTGACCCAGCTCGACTGCACGTTCTCGAAGTTGCTCAGGAAGAGGCGCGCGATGGCCAGGGTCTTCAGGTATTCGACCGCGGTAGCCTCGTCCCAGCCGCGGCCGCCGAGCGCCGTATTCTGGGGCTGAAACGACCACGGAATGAAGGCGGTGAAGCCGCCGGTCTCTTCCTGCAGGTCGTAGATGCATTGGAAATGGTTGATGCGATGCTCGAAGGATTCGCCGACGCCAAACATCATGGTTGCGGTGGTACGCATGCCGAGCCTGTGCGCGGTGCGATGAACATTGAGCCAATCGTTGGTGAGGCACTTGAGGCGCGCGATCTTGTAGCGCACTTCGTCGTCGAGGATTTCAGCTCCGCCGCCGGGAATGGAATCGAGTCCGGCATCCCGCAGGCGGCGGATGGTGTCCTCGATGCTGAGGCTGCTTACCTCAGCAATGCAGATGATCTCCGAAGCGGAGAAGCAATGCAGATGCACCCGTGGAAAGCGCTGCTTCAGACCGCTCAACAGAGCTTCGTACCATTCGATTTTGAGGTCGGGATGCAAACCGCCTTGCAGCAGCACGCCGGTGCCGCCCAGTTCCACGGTTTCGCGCACCTTGTCGTAGATGGTGTCGAAATCCAGAATATAGCCTTCCTTCGCCAGCTTGCCCTTCAGCGGGCGATAAAAGGCGCAAAAGGTGCAATACTCGGTGCAGAAGTTGGTGTAGTTGATATTGCGGTCAATAATGTAGGTCACTACGCCTTCGGGATGCAGCTTGCGGCGCACTGCGTCGGCTTCCATGCCGATGCCGATCAGGTCATCGGAGCGGTACATCTCGAGGGCTTGGGCTTTAGTCAAAGACATAGCATCCAACGGGTTGCAGTCACATTCTAACCCGCTGAAGGTTCATAGGGAAACGTTGCCAGACGATGGCGGACGGATGGCCAGGCGGTAGGGACGGGAAAAAGGCAACAAACGTCGCAAATTGGCGTTTACATTCCAAAGGTCGTTATGCCGCGATGCGGATCGATCAAAGGACGGGATTCATGAATATCTTCAGTTTGGCCGGCAATCCTTCTCAAACGGCCGCGCGAATTTTCCTTTCGTGCTTACTGTTGCTACTGCCGCTGTCAGCGAGCGCGGTCCTCGGGGACACGGCCGCTTCGGTCCTGAACGATCAGACGCGCATCAAGGGGACCCTGCGCAGCGTGGACCTTCGCACCTACGTGATGCATGAAATCTCCTCCTCAAATGGCAGCGTGGTGCGGGAGTTCGTATCGCCGCAGGGTGTGGTCTTCGGTGTCGCATGGGAGGGGCAGTTCGTGCCTGATTTGCAGCAGCTCCTCGGTCCCTACTACCAGCAAGCCCAGCAGGTCCAGCAGACCCAAAAAGACCAGGCAATTCCGCAGCGGCGCGGCCGTGCTCCCGTGGTGATTGAAACCCCCGGCCTGGTGGTCTACGAAACGGGGCACACGCGCAGCTTCCACGGGCAAGCTTTCATCCCACAACTTGTGCCGCAAGGCGTTCAGGCCAGCGATATCCGCTGAAGGAGAGAGTGTCGTGCGAAAACTTGGCGTCTTGCTGGCAACGGGAAGTGTCGCGCTGATGGTCGCTTGTGGCGGCGGAAGCAGCAATAGCAACAACAACAATAACAATCCGACCACCACGATTACGTCGGTTACCGCGTCGTGCTCGCCTTCCACCGTCCAGTCAGGCCAGACCAGCCAGTGTTCGGCGACGGTGATGGGCACGGGAAATTTCGCCTCGACGGTGACGTGGAGCGCCAGCGCGGGTCAAATTTCGTCCGCGGGTCTGCTGACGGCGCCGATCGTGTCGTCGCCGACAAACGTGACGGTGACCGCAACGTCAACTCAGGATACAAGCAAGTCGGGCACGGCGACGGTTACGGTAAACCCAACGCAGTCAGCCAACAATGTGGCGCCCATCACCGTGGATGACGGACCAGATCCGCAGAACGTTGCCGTCGCAAATGTGCCGTACGTAACTGTCACGGTTTGCGTACCGGGAAGTACCACGCAGTGTCAAACCATCAATCACGTAACCCTGGACACGGGTTCGTCGGGTTTGCGCATTGTGTCAAGCGTGCTCACCATCTCCCTGCCGCCGGCATTGGATTCCAGTGGCAATCCTCTGGATGAGTGCCTGACATTTCTGGATGGATATGTGTGGGGACCGGTGGCCGCAGCCGATATCACAATTACAGGCACTGGAGAGACCGCCTCAAACGTGCCGGTGCAGATCACGATCCCATCGACAAGTAACCCGCCGGTTCCGACCAGTTGCTCCAGCCAGAGTATGGGCTCCAACGCAAACGAGGGAGGGAGCGTCGATGCCTTTGGCGCCAATGCGCTCATCGGAGTGGGGCTCTTCAAGCAGGATTGCGGGCTCCCTTGCACCTCGCAGAATTCAAGCATCCCCGACCAATACTACGACTGTCCTTCTTCCGGCTGCACTCCGACCTACGTCACCCTTGCGCAGCAAGTGGCCAACCCGGTGGCGATGTTTGCCACCGACAATAATGGATTGCTGGTGCAACTGCCATCGGTGCCTAACGGCGGATCGACGTCTGCAAGCGGCTTTCTCATCTTCGGTATCGGTACGCAATCCAATAACGGTCTGGGCAATGCCACGGTGTACCCTGTGCCGGATACCGGGAGTAGCGCGGGAGACTTCACCACTATCTTCAACGGAACGAGCTACCCGGGTAGCTTCATCGACAGTGGCTCGAACGGACTGTTCTTTCTCGACACCAAGACGACTGGAATCGCCACTTGCGCCAAGCCGAGCGACTCGTGGTACTGCCCGTCATCTTCGCCGGACAACCTGAGCGCCGTCAATCAAGGATCGAACGGGCAGAGCGGTCCGACCACTCCCTTCACCATCGAAAACGCGCTTACGCTGTTCAACAACAACGGTGGCAACAACACGGCCTTCAGCACGCTGGGTGGGCCCAATCCAGGCTCGTTCGACTGGGGACTTTCCTTCTTCTACGGCAAGAATGTGTTTAGCGCTATCGAGAATATGAGCACTCCCGGGGGCACTGGGCCGTACTATGCGTATAACCTGCCATAAACAACGCCAGCGCGGGCGTTCGCGCTGGCCGAAGAGCGCTTGACTAGCGCATGGCTCTCAAGAGATTCGCGATAGCTACTGGGGCTTCGCCCCGGTCGTCGCGCCCTTCGATCCCGACGCTCCAGCGACACGGTGGGCGATGATCTGGTCCTTGATTCCGTCGTAGGTGCTTTGGGGAACGATCTTGCGGTTCACCAGATCGTTTTTCGCGTGATAAGGCCGGCCGTCGATGATCTTCTGGGAATAGGCTGTTCCGATACCCGGCAGCGCCTGGAGTTGGTCTTTAGTGGCAGTATTGATGTCAAGCTTAGCGCCTGACGATGCCGTCGAGGCCGATTTCGTGGTCTGCGGAGCAGCGGCTTTACCGCTGCCACTTGAGGATGCCGTCTGTGCAAGTAGCGGCAAACAGAAAAGCGCAACCACGAGCAGCAAACGGTGCGCGAATTTGAGCACGTTCATAGGTGGTGTCTCCTTTAGGATTCGCACGGCATTAGAGCTACGTGCAAATCCTAGACGTTGATGGGCCGGTTGTCACGGAACTTTGTGGATACGGCTGGTCGCCGGGGCTTTGTGCTTGTCCCTTTGGCGACTTCTGTAGCGCATCAGGAAGTAAAGACCGGCCAGGCCACCGATTACCGCCAGCGCGATCAGCGTGTACAGTACGGGACGGTAGTAGCGGCCGACCCAGCGAAAGATGCGGGGGCCATACAGCGAGCCCAGATAGGCGACTATGGTGAATCGCACGCCCCGTCCCAGGGTCAGTGCAGCCAGGAACTTCTTGCGGGGGTATTGCATTGCGCCGGCGGCAAGGAGGAAAGGAACCATCGGTACCGGTGGCGGACAG
Source organism: uncultured Acidobacteriaceae bacterium (assembly GCA_963791975.1). Classification (GTDB taxonomy): domain Bacteria; phylum Acidobacteriota; class Terriglobia; order Terriglobales; family Acidobacteriaceae; genus Bog-257. The sequence goes on from CAWBUJ010000005.1 coordinate 301,435, forward strand.
ACCGCTGCAATCGACACCGACCAGAATCCATAGCGCTCGAAGATGTGGTACACCTTCTGCGCGCGTCGCTGGGAGACCTTCTTCTCCAGCGTTTCCTTTCCGCCCTCTGCCCCCAGCCGGTACGTAAGGTATCCGCCGATGACCGCACCAACGGTGGCCATGATGGCGTAGTACCACCAGAGGTCCTTGCGGGTCGCCGACAAAACGATAGTGAATGCATCCATGCTTCCTGGCAAGGGGACCAAGGAATTGTCGGCCAGACCCAGCAGAATCAGCCCGAGGCCGCCCAGGTGCCAAAGGAGGTTCCGGAGTGTCTTCTTGGCGACTATGGCTGCGACGAGGGGCATTTGCTCACTTACGACTGCAACAGTCTGAAAGCTCTCTGCCTTAGAAGCAGATTCGGCGGATGACGTCCAGGCGGGGAGAGTCCGCCGCCCCGACAGCTACCTATGCGTCTTCCCGAACGCAAGTGGACCGAGAAACCGGAGTTCTGGAAGCCGAGTCAGCAGTCCGATCTCGCGAGAATACTGCAAGAAGAGATGCAACCCGGCAAGATTCTCGCGGTCGAGGTAATAGTGAATATTCTCGGTCAGGTAGCCGCGAATATCACCGGGCTCCAATCCGAGCTTGGGAGACCATTCCTTAGCGATGGTGGCAATGTTCTCCGGCTGGAGGCCATGATCTCGGGACCGTTGGAAGATCCCCGCCAGGTCAGTTCCTCTTGGCTGCCGACCCAGGGCGTCGAGGCGCACTGCCCAAAAGGCAAACACGAAGGGTTTGCCGGTGCGTTCCCGCCACTGATGAGCCAGATCGTAGGTATGGTAGCCAACTGCCCTCGCTTGCAGCGCGGCGTCTCCGATTAGCAGCGCCGCGTCATACTTGCGTAACATGGCCTCCAGTTGTGGGGCATGCGGCGTGAGTTGTCGGCTCCCTCCGAAGAACTTCGCGAACAACACCTGCAAGAGCGCAACCGAGGTCCGCGAGCTGGAATCGGTGGCAACCGTCCGTACCTCCTCAATCGGCTTCTTGCTGACTAAAAGAATCGAGCGCACTCGGTCCTTGGAGGCAATGGCCACATCGGGCAGGATGACGAGCCCAGGTATCTCGGCATACGTAAAGGCCGGGATGATGCCGATGTCGGCCTGGTTGGCAGCCAGAGCCGCTGCGCAGGCCGACGGAAATGTGTATTCGATGTGGAAGGTTCCTGCAGCCTCACCGTGTTCGAAATCCCACATCAGCGGAGCGGTATTAAGGAATGAGATAGCGGAGATTCGCAAACCGGGCATAAACAGTTCGAGTCTAGCAGGCGGTTTCCGCACTCAGCCTGGTGACGCATGACCTTGACGGTAACCATTTCAAAGGTTACCCTCCGCTTAGTTGGACGAGTGCGCAGGGAGGGCTTGCGATGGAAGCCGAAACCGCGGTCAGTGCCCACGACTTCGCCGTTACCCGGCAATTGCAATGGCTTGGGTTGTCGCTGACGCCAGGGATCGGCGCCGGACGCGGCCGGAGACTGGTGGAGAGCTTCGGCGGCATCGATTGTCTGTTTGCCGCGCCGCTCACCGCTCTGGAAGGCGCTGGTTTGCCTGCGGCAGCGGCCCAGAGCATCGCGCTGGGCAAGTCGATTGAACTAGCTGCGGCAGAGCTGGACAGGACCAAGGAACAGGGGGCCGTGGTGATAGTTCCCGGCGATGCCGAATACCCTCGGCGGTTGCTGGAGATCTATGATCCGCCGCTCGCTCTGTATCTCAACGGCAACGCGGAAGTCATTGATAAGCCAGGGATTGCGATTGTTGGAACGCGCCATCCGACTCCCTATGGCACGGGGATGGCCGAGCGACTTGCTTGCGATTTGGCGGCTCGGGGGCTCGTTGTATTCAGCGGGATGGCGCGCGGGATTGACACAGCGGCCCACCGCGGCGCGTTGAATGCGCATGGTGGCACAGTCGCTATTTGGGGTACGGGTATCGACGAGGTTTACCCTAAGGAAAATCGCAAGCTCACGGACCAGATTCTCGCCTCAGGCGGGGCCGTCTTGACCGAGTTTCCGCTGGGCACATTTCCCGCGCCGCAGAATTTTCCGATTCGCAACAGGATTATCAGCGGCATCTCCATCGGTGTGCTCGTGATCGAGGCCGGAGAATTCAGTGGCACGAGGGTGACGGCCCGGTGTGCCCTGGAGCAAGGACGCGAGGTTTTTGCGGTCCCGGGAAATGTCACCAACAAGCTCGCCTGGGGACCTAACACATTGATAAAGCAGGGGGCTGCACTGATTGCTACCTGGGAGGATGTATGGGAAGCGCTGCCCGCAGACACCCGTCTGGCCCTCACCCCTCCAGAGCAGCCTGAATCGCAAGACAGCGGTACGGCATCATTGTTTCAGGCGGCAGACCTGCCTCCAGCGGAGAAAAGGGTCTTCGCACTATTGCGGTCGGACGAATCCACCCACATCGACCAGTTGGTCGAGCGCCTGAGTTCGTATCTTTCGTCTTCGGAAATTTTCACCGCCTTGTTTGAGCTGGAGCTGAGCGGCCGCATTCGGCAGTTGCCAGGGAAGTATTACGTGCGGACGATGTAAGAGATTCGGCTGTTAGCTCTTAGCCTTTAGCTCCTAGCTATCGCACAGAAATCGAGGAGATCAGCGAATGAGAGACTTCAAAGACCTGATTGTCTGGCAACGATCGCATGGGTTGACGCTGGAACTGTACAGTGCCACGGAGCGCTTCCCTAAATCCGAAATGTTCGGCATGACCAGCCAAATTCGTCGCGCTGCTGCGTCAATTCCGACCAACCTGGCAGAAGGGTGCGGCCGATGGGGCGATGGTGATATGGGCCGTTTCGTCCAGATCGCAATGGGCTCAGCCAGTGAACTGGATTATTCATTGCTCCTCGCGAACGACCTCGGCTACCTGGAAGGCCATGAGGCCCTGACCGCCAAGCTAGGCGAGATCAGGCGGATGCTAACTGTCCTTTATAAACGGATACGTCGGGTTCCGGAAAAGCAGATGGCTCAACCACTTGCTAAGAGCTAAAAGCTAAGAGCTAGGAGCCAGAAGCGGTGCACTATTTTGCCGCCGTCCTCCGTTCCGTGCTAGGTTCGTAGACATTGAGGTTCCATTGTCAAAAGGATTAGTTATCGTCGAGTCGCCTGCCAAGGCCAAGACGATCCAAAAATATCTGGGCGCGGGTTACGAGGTGGAAGCCTCGCTCGGCCACATCAAAGACTTGCCGAAGAAGTCGCTAGGGGTCGATCTCGATAACGACTTCTCTACGGAGTACGTTGTGATCCCCGGCAAGGAGAAGGTTGTCGCCCGGCTGAAGAAGCTGGCGAAGACGGCGGATACCATTTATCTGGCGCCTGACCCGGACCGCGAAGGTGAAGCCATTGCCGCCCACCTGGCCGAGGAACTCGGCGGCGACAGCGTGGATGGCAAGAAGCGGAAAAAAGGCCAGGCCAACATCCGCCGCGTTACCTTCAACGAAATTACCAAGCGCGCCGTGCAGGAAGCATTCCAGCACCCGCGCGACATCGATCGCAACCTGGTGGACGCGCAGCAGACCCGGCGCGTGCTCGACCGCCTGGTGGGCTACCAGATTTCTCCGCTGTTGTGGGACAAAGTTCGCCGAGGTATCTCCGCAGGCCGGGTGCAGACCGTCGCCTTGCGGCTCATCGTGGAGCGCGAACGCGACATCAAGGCGTTCGTCAAGGAAGAGTATTGGACGATTGACGCTCATCTGCAAGGCGGCAAGCCGCCCGGGTTCTCGGCGCGGTTTATTGGAGTCGGGGACGAGAAGACGCCGATTCCAAATGGCGAGGAGGCCGGAAAGCTGAAGGCCGCCCTGGAACATGCGGACTGGAGCGTGCGCTCGGTCGACAAGCGCGAGCGCCGGCGCAGCCCGGCAGCGCCCTTCACCACCAGCAAATTTCAGCAGGATGCGTCCCGCAAGCTGCATTTCAGCGTGAAGCGCGCCATGATGATCGCGCAGCGGCTGTATGAAGGTATCGACCTCGGCGACGAAGGCACGGTTGGACTCATTACCTACATGCGTACCGATTCCACGCGCGTGTCGAATGACGCGGTGAACGAAGTCCGCGAGCTGATTGCCGGCAGTTTCGGCCCTCAGTTCGTGCCCGAAACGCCCAACGTCTACAAGTCCAAGAAGGATACGCAGGACGCGCACGAGGCCATTCGACCGAGTTCAGCGCTGCGGCATCCCGACGCCATTCGAAAGTATTTACAGGAAGACGAGTATAAGGTTTACAAGCTCATCTGGCAGCGCTTTGTGGCCTCGCAGATGAACCCCGCTGTCTTCGACCAGACCACCGTGGATATCGACGGCAGGAGCGGCGCCGATGTTTACCGTTTCCGGGTCACCGGCTCAGTGCTGAAATTCGAAGGCTTCCTCAAGGTCTACGAGGAGTCGAAAGATACCAAGGACGAAGAAGACGAGGCCCTCAAACACAAACTGCCAGTGCTGACCGAGGGCCAGAAGCTCACGCTGAAGGGCCTGGATGCCGAACAGCATTTCACCGAACCTCCGCCGCGCTTCAACGAGGCGTCGCTGGTCAAGGAACTGGAGGAACGCGGCATCGGGCGTCCGTCCACCTATTCGGCCATCATCAGCACCATCCAGGAGAGGCAATACGTACAGAAGCTTGGCGGGAAGTTCATCCCCACCGAGATTGGCTTCGTCGTGACTGACCTTCTGGTAGCCAACTTCAAGGACATCTTCGATCCCCAGTACACAGCGCGGCTGGAAGAAGAGCTCGACGAAATCGAAGACGGCAAAGAGCGCTGGACTGACGCCCTGGCCGAGTTCTACCAGAAGTTCGAGAAGGAACTCCATTACGCCGAGAAACACATGGAGAACGTGAAGCGGATGGAGAAACCCACCGACGAGAAGTGCGAGCGTTGCGGCTCGCCGCTGGTCATCAAGTGGGGCAAGCACGGATCGTTTTACGCGTGCAGCGCGTATGACAAGAGCGACCCCAACAGTTGCACCTTCACCAAGGAAAATCCGATCGACCTGCCCGACCTCGACTCCGCCGATCTTCAGGAGACCACGCAGGAGGAGTATTGCGAGAACTGCGGCCGGCCCATGGTGCTCAAGCGCGGGCGATTCGGGCAGTTCATGGCCTGCACGGGGTATCCGGATTGCAAAACCACACGCCGCCTGGACCAGGCCAAGAAGGTCCCCGACATCCCACTCGATGAGAAATGCCCGCAATGCGGACGCAACCTGCTGCTGCGCCACGGGCGCTTTGGCGAGTTCATCTCCTGTAGCGGGTATCCGGAATGCAAATGGGTGAAGCAGAACTACATCGGGGTGAAATGTCCGGAGTGTAAGACTGGCGACCTGGCAGAGAAGAAAGCGCGGCGGGGCAATTTTTTCTACGGGTGCTCGAATTACCCGAAGTGCGAGTTCACTTCCGCCTACAAGCCGGTTGCCGAGACTTGTCCGGATTGCGGCAGCCCGTACCTGCTCGAGAAGACCCTGAAGTCTGGCACGTTCCTTGTCTGCCCGAACAACAAACGCACCGAGGCCGAGGAACCCAAACGCCGCGGCAAGAAGAAAGCCAGTGATGAAAGTAAGGTTAAATGTGACTACTCGCGGGAGATCGTGCCCGAAGCTGTTGCATAATGCTGGTTGATTTCGAAGAAGAGCCCGGTCCTTTGCAGCCGGGCATTTTTGGGAAGAGGAGATGACGATATGGCTGTGAAAGCGGTTCCCGAGGGCACACACACGATTACTCCCCATCTGGTGGTGGACGGCGCGGAGCAGGCGCTGGAGTTTTACAAGAAGGCGTTTGGGGCCCAAGTCGCAGGAGTTCACAAGACTCCTGAAGGCAAGGTAATGCACGCCGAGATGCGGATTGGTGACTCCCGGCTGTTTCTTGCTGACGAGTTCCCGGGCATGGGGTCGCCCTCGCCCAAGACGTTGGGCGGCAGTCCTGTCGTCCTGAACCTCTACATGGAGGACATCGACAAAGTCTTCAACCAGGCCGTCAGCGCCGGCGGCACCGTGACCATGCCGTTGGCTAACCAGTTCTGGGGAGACCGTTACGGTCAGCTTAAAGACCCGTTTGGTCACACTTGGGCCCTGGGCCAACATGTCGAAGACGTTTCGCCCGAGGAGATGGAGCGCCGCTCTCGCGAGCTATTCGCTCAGATGGGGAAAGGCTGATAGGGCGACATGAGCACAAAAGCTACGCCAGCCGATGCTGAACTAATCCTTGAGCTCTACGCCTTGCGCCGGGAGGCGGTTATGCGCCAGGCGCGCAGTTTCGTTTTCAGTTTTGCGCCGCAAACCATCGACGACGTCATGGCGGTCATCTCCAACTCGTCGGGGCAGGAAAATGCGTATCTGCGCCAAGTCGTTGGCTATTGGGACATGGCAGCGTCACTGGTGCTGCGAGGGGCGCTTAACGAAGATCTTGCCACCGATAACTTCTCGGAAATGTTCGCCGTCTATGCGCGCCTTGAGCCATTCCTGGCAGAGGTGCGGCAGCGGACCGGCATGCAGATGCTTGCGGGTCAGATGCAGAAGTTTGTCGAGAGTTCACCTGTGGCTCGCGAGCGAGTGGCAAGATACCAGCAACGTTTCGCGGCCATGCGCGCCGAGGTTTCCCAGGTTTGAGCTTAACTTAGATATTCGCGAATGTAGGGGTCGGTGCAGCGAAGCAGCTCTGCCGCTGTCCCTTCGAAGATGATCTTTCCGTCGCGGAGGATCAGGAACTTGGTGTGAAGATCACGCGTGGTGCCGTCTGGAACCGGCACCATTTTATTTTGCTCGCGATCGAAGTAGTGGCTCGCCATGGTGAAAGAGTCCTGCAACCGATGGGTCACCAGCAGGGAGCTGGTCTGATAGACATCGCGCTGCTTCACTACCAGCTCGATGATCGTGTTCGAGGTGACGGGATCGAGCCCGCCGGTGGGCGAGTCGTAGAACAAAATCTCGGGGCGAGTGATAATCGCGCGGGCGATGGCTACTCGTCGCCGCATGCCCCCAGAAAGCTCCGAAGGAAATAAATTCACTGTGTGCTCGAGCTCGACGAAGCGCAAGGCCTCCAGCACGCGCGCATGAATCTCGTCGGTGAGCTTGCCGGTCTCCTCCATCAGCCGGTAGGCCACGTTCTCCTCGACCGTCAGCGAATCGAAGAGCGCGCTCTCCTGGAAGACCATGCCGATATTGCGGCGCAGTTCGAACAGTTCTTCCTCGCGCATTTGCGTTACGTCCTGGCCCAGGACCGTGATGCGGCCGGCATCGGGTTTGATCAGTCCAAGCCCAAGCTTCAGGATCAAGGTTTTTCCGGTGCCCGCTACGCCCATCAGGATCTTGGTCTCGCCGCGGGGAAGTTGAAACGAGATTCCCTCCAGCACCGGGTTGTCGAATGCAATCGAGACATCCTGAAAGGTGATGACGGGTTCGTCCGGGCGCGAGAGGCGCGACGCCGGTTGTTCGACTTGAGGCGCCAGACTCGACATGCTAGTAGGAGAAGATCCCCATCAGCAGCTTGGTTATGAAGAAGTCGCTGACTACGATCAGCACCGACGCGGCAACCACCGCCTGCGTGGTGGCACGTCCGACTCCCTGGGTGCCGCCTTTTGCCGACAGTCCGTAGAAGCAGCCAATCGTGGCTATGATAAACCCGAAGATGACGGGCTTCGACAACCCCATGAACACGTCTCCGAAGCGCAGCGCCTGGGATGCCGTCGTCCAATACTGGTTGGGATTGAGTCCTAACAGCAAATAAGAAACCAGGAAGCCGCCGGTTAGTCCCACCAGGTCTGAGATGATGGCGAGGAAGAACATCATCACGACGCTGGCGATCACCCGCGGCGTGACCAGTTTCTTCGTGGGGTCTACCCCCATGGCGCGCATGGCGTCGATCTGCTCGGTCACTTTCATGGAACCGAGTTCGCTGGCCATGCCGCTGGAATTTCTTCCCGCCACCAGGATTCCGGTCAGTACCGGCCCTAACTCGCGCACCATGGATAGCGAAACCAGTTTGCCGGTGAGAGAAAGCGAACCGAACTGTTGCAACGTGCTGGAGGTCTGCAACGCGAGAACCGCTCCGGTGAACAGGCCGATGAGCACGACGATCGGCAGCGATCCCACTCCTATCAAGTCGGCTTGCATCAGGGTGTCGGCGTAGTAGCGAGGACGCGCAAAGAGATTGCTGAGCGACCTGCCGGCCAGCAGGGAATAGTCCTGCACCGACTTGACGTTCTCCTTCGCGAGACCGGACAGTACGAAAATCGGCATACGGGTTCGGGAAACACCGGAACGGAAAATATATCAGAGCGGGGCGACAAGCGTTGGCTTTCCAGAAAGCTCCGATCGGCCGGGGTCAAACTGTTTGCTCATTCGGGACTTGGCGGGCGAGAGTTGCTTGCGTTACTATGCTGTTCCTGCCCGTCGGGTGCGGCAGGGGTGTCTCTTATGGCGTTTCAAGTCGATCGCAGCCAATTTGATCCCGAGTCGGGCTTTGAATACTACATATGCTTCAAACGCCCAGTCGAGGTCGATGGCGATGAGGTGCGGTCCCGAATTTCGATTGAGGCGGCCCTTTCGGTTTCGGAGACCGGAGACGTTGCCGACCTGAGCTTTATGCTGCCCAAGGTTTGCCGGAATGATCACGCGCTTTCTTTCCTGAAGCGTGACCCAACGGCAGCCTGCGTCGAAAACCGTGTCTTCATCGCGTTGCCCGGTCTAAGCGGGGACGCTGTTTTCAATGCTCCTGCAACGCTCGAACTGGACAACGCCGGACGAATCGTTGCCATCGAGATCAACGGCTGCATTCCCAAGACCAGCACGTTCCATCCTGCTCGAGCATGAGTAACCGGTTCCTCTGACCCGCGCTCAGGTATCATGTCGGCGTGGAGAATGTAACCGCGTTCGTTCTCGCTGGAGGACGCAGCTCGCGAATGGGGGTTGACAAGGCCCTGCTGCCCTATTGCGGCCAGACCCTGCTGGCGCGAGCGCTAGAGACCGCAGCCGTGGTTGCCGGCGGAGTCTTTATCGTAGGTGCGCGGGAGCAATACGCAATGTACGGCAGCGTTATCGAAGATGTCCATGCCGGCTGTGGGCCGCTGGGCGGCATCCATGCGGCCCTGAGCTCCAGCACGACCGATCTCAACCTGGTGCTGTCGGTGGATATTCCGCTGATGACGCCGGGCTTCCTTGGCTGGCTCCTGGACCGTGCGAGCCGTGCCAGCGAATGGGCGGTTGTCCCCGACGCACTCGGCGGACAACAGCCTCTGTGTGCAGTTTATCGCCAGCCGCTGCAAGCGCTGGCGGAGCAGGCACTGCAAGAGGGCGACTATAAGATTGGACACCTCCTGGCACGCGCGCCGACGATGTTTGTTGCGGAAACCGCAATGCGCGAGGCGGGCTTTTCGCCCGAGATCTTTCGCAACATAAACACCGCCGACGAATACCAGGCCCTGATGCGGGACGAGGAGGTGGTGTCGGCGAATCGACGAAAGGTGGGAACCGCTAAAGCATGAGCGAGCAGAAGCCCTACATCGAGTTCCAGAACGTACACAAGGCATTCGGCAGCAACGTTGTACTCAACGACGTGAGCTTCGACGTGATGCCCGGCGAGACCGTCTGTGTCCTGGGGCGAAGCGGAGTCGGAAAATCGGTCTCCCTGCATCTGATCATGGGGTTCCTCAAGGCGGACAGTGGGCGCGTTCGCGTGGCCTACGAAGACATTACCGACTACGGCGAGGAAGACATGGAACGAATTCGCAAGAAAGTAACCATGGTCTTCCAGAACGGGGCGCTCTTCGACTCCCTTACTGTCGGCGAGAATGTCGCGTTCCCTCTGCGTGAACGCGGCGGTCTGGAGGAGGAGCAGATTTATCAGATCGTCGACGGCTTGCTCGATATGGTGGGAGTCAGGGAGTTCCGCGACCTGCTGCCTTCCGACCTTTCCACTGGAATGAAACGTTCGGTCGCCATCGCACGGGCCCTGGCGGCGCAGCCCGACGCCGTGCTTTACGACGAGCCTACGACTATGGTTGACCCGCTGATGGCCCATTTGCTGGGCGACCTGATCAAGAAGCTTAAGCAACAACTCAAGCTGACCAGCATTGTCGTGACTCACGACATGGCTCTCGCCAAGAAACTGGCTGACCGACTGCTGTTCCTGTACGAGGCCAAGGCCATCTTCTTCGGCACGTTCGCTGACATGGCCAAATGCCAGGAGCCGATCGTGCAGGAGTTCCTCGAACTCGACTCGCTGGACTTCGAGCATTACTTCGGTGCGCAGCGTCCAGCCCATCAGCCACGAGTATGAAGCATTAGAATCCTTGCGCGACCAGGCGCTCGAAAGTCAGGGCGCCGGACCCCTCGTCGCGGTGCGTCCACTTCTCCAGGTACTTGGCGACGATGTCGGTCTCGATGTTTACGGGATCGCCGGGCTTCAGCGATCCCAGGTTCGTCATTTTGATGGTATGCGGGATGATGGCAATTGTGAGACGTAACCCTTCGAGCTTCGCGACCGTGAGACTGATGCCCTCAATTGCGATAGAACCCTTGAATACGACGTATTTTTCGAGATCTTCGGGAATGTCGATGTGCAGCCAGAAATCCTCGGCATTGGGAATGCGCTCCATGGCGACCAAACGGCCGACGCCATCCACATGTCCTTGCACCATATGGCCGCCCATGCGGCCGTCGGCCTTCAGTGGCAGCTCGAGGTTGATCTTCGCGCCTTGGGTGATACGGGAAAACGAAGTCCGCGCCCAGGTTTCCGCCGCCAGATCGGCGCAGAACGATTCGGGCTTGATGTCGAGCGCCGTCAGGCAGACGCCGCTCACCGCGACGCTGTTGCCTTGCTTTAACTCTTTGGCGCTGTTCGGCGCGTCGATGGTGACGCGATGATTGCCGCCCCGTTCCACGATGCTGGCAACGGTCCCGACTTCTTCAACTAATCCTGTGAACATGATCATGACCTCAAGATGATTTAAGAACCTGCGTCCGCCGGCGGCACCAGTTGTAAGTCGTAGTCATAGGGATCGCGAAGATAGCCTTCCACGGCAAAGTCCTCTCCGAAACGATGCAATCTGAGTGTCTTCACGTGAGCTGCTTCGCTCATCCGCCGATAACCCGCGCCTAGCGCGAAGGGGATGGAACCGGTGCCGGCCAGGATCTTCGGCGCGTAGTAAAAGAAAATTTTGTCGACGATGCCGGCGGCAAGTGCGGCCCAGTTGACCATGGCTCCGCCTTCGATAATCAGGCTGGTGATCTCGCGCTGGCCGAGGTTCGCCATCACGCTCTCCAGATCAGGCCTGCCGTCGACAGCCGGCGAGCCACCTGGAAAGAGGAGCGTGCCATCCTCCGGCGTGTGCCGCATGGCGACTTGCTCTACGATCACACCGTGCGATTCCAGTTCGCGCTTCTTGTTTTCCTCGGCAAAGCAGCAAAAAACGATGAGATCTTCCCGCGCCGTTTTCACCACACGGGAGTCCAGCGGGAGGCGCAACTTGGAATCGAGGATGACCCGCAGCAAGGGTTTGCGCCGGAGAAAGCCCGTTCGGTCGGTCAGCAGAGGATCGTCGGCGATGACAGTGCCGACGCCCACCACGATGGCATCGTTGGCGTGGCGCATCTCGTGCACGTGGGCCCGCGCCTGTTCGCTGGTGATCCACCCACTGCTCGCACCCAGCGCATCTGTGAGGTCGCTTCCCCCCGGAGGCGGAGCGATCTTCCCGTCGAGGGTCATGGCGGTCTTAAGAGTGATAAATGGCGTTTTGTGGCGAATGTACTTGGCGAACGCCTCGTTGAGTTTCTTGGCTTCCGATTCGCAGGGACCCTCATTGACCTCTATACCTGCGGCGCGCAGCCTCGCCAGCCCGCGACCTGCGACCAACGGATTCGGATCGCGCATCGCCGCAAATACGCGCTTTACTCCTGCGGCGATGACTGCATCCACACATGGGCCGGTGCGACCGACGTGCGTGCAGGGTTCGAGATTCAGGTAGAGGGTCGCGCCACGCGCGCGTGCTACCCGCTTCTTCCAGTGCCAGCACCTCAGCGTGTTTCCGCTTTTCGTAGGTATGTACGCCACGACCGACGATCTCGCCACTTCCGGAGACCACCACGGCGCCGACGCAAGGGTTGGGAGACGCCAGCGCAATGCCTTGCCGGGCAAGCTCCAGCGCTTGTTGCATGAACTGCTCGTCGGTCGGACGTTTGCTCATCTCAATTGAACAGCGAGTCCACAAAATCCTGCGGGTTGAAAGGAAGCAGGTCGCCGGCTTTCTCGCCAACGCCGACGTAGCGTACTGGCAAGCCCAGCTCCTTGCAAATGGCGACGACCACTCCGCCTTTAGCGGTGCCGTCGAGTTTGGTCAGCACGATGCCGGTGACGCCCGCCGACTGAGTGAACAGCCGCGCCTGTTGCAGCCCGTTCTGCCCGGTAGTAGCGTCCATTACCAGCAGCGTTTCGTGGGGTGCAGTGGCGCTGAAACGTTGCGCCGTCCGGCGCATCTTTGCCAGTTCGTCCATCAGGCTGGCCTTGGTGTGCAGCCGTCCCGCGGTATCCACGATGACATAGTCGGTCTTACGCGCCTTGGCGGCTTGCAGCGCATCGAAGAGCACCGCTGCGGGATCCCCGCCGGGCTTGTTCTTGATCACTTCCGTTCCGGTGCGATCTCCCCACACTTCCAATTGTTCGATGGCGGCGGCGCGAAAGGTGTCGGCGGCGGCCAACAGCACGGTCTTGCCCTGGGCACGCAAGGTGTGCGCCAGTTTGCCAATTGTGGTCGTCTTACCGGTGCCGTTGACCCCGACGACGAGGATCACCTCCGGCTCGCCGTCTACTTTCTGCACGGGCTTCTTCTCGGCCGTGTCGAGGATCGCCAGCAGCTCGTCTTTCAACACCCGTTTGAGTTCCTCCAGATCGCCGATTTGTTTGCGGTCTACCTTTTCGCGTAGGGATGCCAATACGGTCGAAGTGGTTGCGGTGCCAAGATCGGCAGCGAGGAGTGTGGCTTCCAGATCGTCGAGCGTGTCCCGATCGATCTCCTTGCGTATCGAGACCACGTCCTCGATGCGCTCGCTGAGGCTCTCACGCGTGCGCGTGACCGCCTCTTTCATGCGTTGCAGAAAACTGGGCTTCTCTTCAGTACTGCCAAACAAGGTTTGAATCATGAATGAATCCGTCGCAAGATTTCATTATAGACAGGCAGTCGCCCAGTCGCGGCGATGCATGATCCTTGCGATTCGACCCGTTTGGCGCGAATCCCGCGCGCCATCTGTGACATCCAACAGCCTCTGTTCTCAGAGGGAGGTCTTATGGCGAAATGTGAACACATTAAACAAGCCAATCCCAAAGTGAAGGCGAGCGGCGACGTTTGTCAGGGATGCGTCGACGCTGGGCTGCGCTGGGTGGAGTTGCGTCAGTGTCTGGTCTGTGGACACGTCGGCTGTTGCGACTCCTCGCCCGGCCGTCACGCCAACCAGCATTTCAAGGAAACTGGACATCCGGTGATGCAGGCGTTCAACTCCGGCGATTGGAAGTGGTGCTATGTGCATGAGTCGTACATGTAGGTCCTTCGCATTCTCCTGGCGGCGCGGTATCTCGCGCCGGCTCTTCGGTTTGTGTACTCTGTAGTGAGCCTTGATCTGTTTCTGACAAACCATGGCCCTTCCTAACCGCACTGCACGGCCAGAACTGCGTTCCGGCGTGGTGGCACGGTGCTGCTTGCTTCTCGTGCTGCTGTGTACGGCTGCTGTTGCGCAGATTCCATCGCCGTGGGTCGATACTAAGCCGCTGCCCGTCGATAGCGGTTCCACCGGCCTGAAGGAAATGTTGCGGCGCCTGCACACCACCGCGCGCCTGATGCACACCGTCGCCCATCCCGACGACGAGGACGGCGGAATGCTCACACTGGAGTCGCGCGGGCATGGGGTCAGCGTGTTGCAACTCACGCTCAATCGCGGCGAGGGCGGGCAGAACAAGGTTGGAAGCAATCTCCTGGATGAGCTTGGCATCATCCGCACGCTGGAACTGCTGGCTGCGGATCGTTACTACGGAGTCGAGCAGCGCTTCACCCGGGTGGCCGATTTCGGCTTCTCCAAAACTCCGGAAGAAACATTTCAGAAGTGGGGTGGTCACGATATCGCGTTGGGCGACATGGTGCGGGTGATTCGCACCTTCCGTCCCGATGTGATCTGTACGCGCTTTCAAGGCAACTCGCGCGACGGCCACGGCCATCATCAGGCCTCGGGCATACTGACCCGCGAAGCGTTTCGTGCCGCCGCCGACCCCACGCGATTTCCGGAGCAGCTTCGCGAAGGACTGCAACCCTGGCAGGCAAAGAAGCTCTACATGGACAACGTCCGGGCAAACGAAGACTGGACGGTCCAGTTGGAGACTTCGCGGTTCGATCCGCTGCTGGGCGAAACCTACGTGCAGTTCGCATGGAAGGGACTCAAGCACCAGCTTTCCCAGGGGGCAGGCTCATGGACGCTATCCGAGGGGCGTCGCACCAGCTACTACAAACTGATTGACTCGGCGACGCTGAAGCCCGCCGCCGACGCGCACGAAAGCGATTTCTTCGACGGGATCGATTCCTCGCTGCCCGGCCTGGCTTCACGACTGGGCGCCGACGAAAAGAAAGTGCCCTGGTTACGGCCGCAGCTCGAGACAATTGCAAAGACCGTGGCTGAGGCCTCCGCCGCAGCCGAAAAGGACAGTCAAGCAGCTGCGAAACCATTGCTGGCCGGCTTGACTTTGACGCGCGCACTCATTGCCAAGGTTGCGAGCTCCGAATTGCCGGCGATCGAGAAAGCCGACCTGCTTGCCAACCTGCATACCAAGGAGGAGCAGTTTGAGCAGGCGGCGAACCTGGCGCTGGATCTCGATCTTGGAGTCGGTCCCGGAACCCCGGACGGCCGGCCCATGGCCGAGACGTTCTCGGGCAGCGAGGGCGATGTGCTGGCGGCAGTCATCACGGCAGGCAGATCGTTCCTGCTGATGGCGAAGCTGCATAACGGCAGCTCGCTGCCGGTGGATTTGAAGGAATTCACGCTTGATGTCCCGACGGGCTGGCGGTCCGAACTGTTCATGGACCGCGTACCCAAGCGGCTTGCTCCCGGCGACGGTTGCGCGCTTACCTTCAAGGTCACTCCGCCGGAGGATGCGAAACTGACGAAAGCGTATTTCCATCGCAACGATCCCGAAACCGACGCCATCTATCACATCGACGACAAAGAGTACCTGACTCTGGCGTTGCCTCCGCCGCCCGTTGCCGCCCGCGCGGTGTATAGCGTCAACGGCGAGGAAGGGGTGGTTCGCAGCTTTGCGCGCACCCCAATCCATGACACCAAAGGCGATGCGTGGTCCATGCCTCTGTCCGTCGTACCGCCATTTTCGGTCGAAACCTCGCCAGGCACGCAGATCATTCCCGCCAGCGCCGATCCCTCGGCGGAGTTGAGCGTCGTCATCCGTTCCACCGAAGATCGCGCCAGCGGAACCGTGCGTCCTGAAATCCCTTCGGGATGGAAGGTCGAACCGCAGTCGGCGAGCATCGAGTTCAATCACTCCGGCGAACACGCCTCTGAGTTCAAGGTGCTGCCCGACGGAGCGAAAGAGGGGCGATACAGCGTGCGCGCGCTGCTTGCCTCGGGCGGTCGCGACTACAACCAAGGCTACAGCCTGGTCGCACGGCCCGATATTGGGGGGTTCTTCTATTACCAGCCGGCCGTGCAGCGAACCAGCGTGGTTGAGGTGAAGGTACCGCAAGAACTTAAAGTCGGTTACATCATGGGAGCGGGCGACGATATTCCCACCGTGCTCCGCCAAATTGGCCTCGACGTAACCCTGCTAACGCCGGACGACGTGCAACACGGCAATCTCGGTCGCTTTGGCACAATTGTCCTCGGTATCCGCGCCTACGATACCCGCGACAACGTCAGGAAAAACAATCAGCGCCTGCTCGACTACGTAAACGACGGCGGCACGCTGCTGGTGCAATACAACACCTCCCCCGGCGATTTCAATGCCGGGCACTACACGCCTTATCCGGCGCAACTCAGCCGCGAGCGCGTTACCGTCGAAGAGGCGCCAGTCACCATCCTCGATCCGGAAAGCTCCGTCTTCCGCTATCCCAACCGGATCACCGCGCATGACTTCGACGGCTGGGTGCAGGAGCGCGGCTTGTACTTCATGGACAGCTGGGACCCGCGCTACACCCCGCTGCTGGCATCCAACGACCCCAGCCAAGCGCCGCAAAAGGGCGGCCTGCTGCTTGCGTCTTACGGCAAGGGCCACTACATCTATACCGGATACGCATTCTTCCGGCAGTTACCCTTCGGCGTGCCCGGAGCGATTCGCCTGTATGTGAATCTGCTGAGCGTGGGCCATGAGCCAAAGTAGTTCGGCGGAGCAGCCGGAACTCATTCGCGGAATCGGTCTCGCCGGCGCGACCACGCTGAACATGATTGACATGATCGGCGTGGGGCCTTTCATCACCATCCCGCTGATCGTGAGCGCCGCCGGCGGACCGCAAGCCATGCTGGGCTGGATCGTTGGCGCGGTGCTGGCTCTGTGCGATGGACTGGTGTGGGCGGAGTTGGGAGCGGCCATGCCCAGCGCCGGCGGATCGTATCGCTATCTGAAGGAAATCTACGGGCCGCAAACCCTGGGTCGCCTGCTGTCGTTTCTCTTCATCTGGCAGCTTTCCTTCAGCGCGCCGCTTTCGGTGGCATCGGGCTGCATCGGACTGGCTCACTATGCGGGATACCTTTGGCCGGGCCTGGAGCGCGTCCTCGCAGCCAATACGCTGCAACTCGCCCTGCCGCTGGTCGGGACACTGGAAGCTCGTGTCGTGGTTACGCCGGCCACCTTTGTCGCAATCGCGACCTGCGCCTGCGTCGTGTTCCTTCTGTACCGGAGGATCACCGCCATCGGCAAGCTGGCGGAGCTGCTGTGGGTGGTCGTAATCGGATCGGTGCTTTGGGTGATCGTTGCGGGGCTGACGCATTTCAGCCCGGCGCGTGCGTTCGACTTTCCGGCGGGCGCGTTTCAACTCTCGCACCAGTTCTTCATCGGATTGGGCGCGGCCATGTTGATTGCCACCTACGATTACTGGGGCTATTACAACGTGTGCTTCATAGGCGGGGAGGTGAAAGATCCGGGACGAACCATCCCGCGCGCTCTCATTATTTCCATCATCGCGGTTGCGGCCCTCTACATCGTGATGAATATCAGCGTTCTGGGCGTGGTTCCGTGGCGCGAGATGACCCAGTTCTCCAACGATCGGAACAACTACATCGTCTCGGTCTTTATGCAGCGGATTTACGGCAACTGGGCGGGACGACTCGCCGCTGCACTGATCATGTGGACGGCCTTCGCGTCGGTGTTCTCGCTGTTGCTCGGGTACTCGCGCGTGCCCTACGCTGCCGCGCTCGACGGCAACTACTTTCGTGCGTTCGCGCGCGTTCATCCGGTACATCGCTTTCCAACAGTATCGCTGCTGGCGCTGGGCGGAGTCGCAATGCTGTTCTGCTTCCTGCGGCTCGCCGATGTGATAGCGGCGCTGGTGGTCATCCGCATCATGTTGCAGTTCATCGTGCAGGCGGTGGGCGTGATGGTGCTGCGGATTCGCCGCCCTGATCTGCCGAGACCGTTTCGCATGTGGTTCTATCCAGCGCCCGCTTTGCTGGCCATAGCCGGATTCACGTTCATCTTGGTGGAGCGAAAAAATTTCCTGCGCGAGATCCGCTATGCAGTGGTCATCCTGGCGATGGGCTTGCTGATCTATTTTGTTCGCTCCTGGCGACGGCGAGAGTGGCCGTTCTCCGCGTCGGCTGGAATCGGGGCTGCAGGATGACCGCCGGGCAAGCAGCGCGATTGGTCACGGATTGCCAGCCGCTCGCAACAGCCACTGCCGAATCCTGCGCCGTCGGGCTTACCTTTGTCAGACCAAGGGGTCTGACTGTGGATGGCCACGAGCGAATCATGGCAGGACCCGATTGTCCACGCCACCGAGGGCAAAGCCGGCCTTCGGCGCGGATCCCGGGTTGCGTCCGCGCTCGCCGATGCGGCGCCCGGCAGGAGACCTGAACTCATGTCGGAACTCGGCTCCATACCGGAACTCCCCATTGCGCCGCCGCGGCATCGCGTGCTCGGTCCGCTGCACGAGCCATTGTTCCGCACCCTGTGGATCGCGGCCGTCGTCAGCTACACCGGAAGCTGGATGCAGAACGTCGGCGCCGGCTGGTTGATGACCTCGCTCACCCTGTCGCCGCTGATGGTGGGCCTGGTGCAGGCGGCGGGCAGCATTGCCGTCTTTCTTGTCGTTCTGCCGGCAGGCGCCATGGCGGATGTTGTTGACCGCCGTAAACTCCTGCTCTTCACCCAGACCTGGATGGTTGTGGCTGCCACCGGACTTGGCGTTCTCACTCTGGCCGGCAAGACCACGCCGCTGCTGCTGCTGTTGTTCACACTGCTGATGGGCTTTGGGGCCGTGCTGAACGATCCGGCCTGGCAGGCCATCACGCCGGAGATTGTCTCGCACCAGAACTTTACTGCCGGCATTGCGCTCAACTCGGCTGGATTCAACGTGGCCCGCGCAGTCGGTCCGGCGCTGGGCGGATTGGTCATCGCCGTTACCAATTCGGGGGTTGCCTTTCTGCTGAACGCGCTCTCGTTTTTTGGAGTCATCTACTTCCTGTATCAGTGGAAGCGCCGGCCCGGACGCATATCTCTGCGTGCCGACCACATGTTCAACGCGATGTTCGCCGGCTTCCGTCATATGCGCCGCTCGCCGCCGGTTAAGGCGGTGCTGGTGCGCAGTGCGGTTTTCAGCATTTCAGCCAGCGCTCTGCCGGCGCTGCTGCCACTTCTGGCGCATCCCTTCGGATCGCAAGGTTATGGGCTGCTCCTCGGATTCTTTGGAACCGGCGCGCTTCTGGGAGCGACCCTCATTCCATTTTTCCGCCGCCGGATTTCGGCCGATGCCTTGGTTGCAATCTCCACCGCGATCTTCGCTTTTTGCACCTTCGCGGGAGGGCGCCGGCAAAGCTTCCCGATTCTGTCGCTCGCACTTTTTGTTGCCGGGATGGCGTGGATCCAGATCCTCGCCAGCTTGAACGTCTCGGCCCAAACCATGTGTCCAGGGCACATGCGTGCCCGCGCGATCTCGATGTATCTTCTCGTCCTGCAAGGCGGTCTGGCTGGCGGCGCCGCATTGTGGGGAGAAATTGCCGAGCGCTTTGGCATGGCGCGTTCGCTTTCCTGCGCCGCTTTGTGCCTGATGTTAGGCATTACGGCCACGCTCTGGTTTCGCCTGCATCCCGGGCAATTGCAAGCCACAGCCGTCGGAATGGACTAAAATGCTCAAACGACCACTCGGCTACGATTCGGAATGCACATTCTCATCGGAGGCACTTTCCATGAACAAACAAGTTGCGATGGCAATTCTCATACTGGCGATTGGCGCCGCGGCAGCGCCGCTTGCCGCCAACGCCCAAGGCGCCGCGCAAGCCAAACCTGAACACCAGCCGACGTTCTCCATGGTCCTCGACCGTAGCTTCAGTAATGTGGAGAAGGAAGTCGTCGAAGCGGCCGATGCCATGCCGGAGGACAAGTACAACTTTGCGCCGACCCAGGGCGATTTCAAGGGCGTGCGCACCTTCGCGCTTGAGGTAAAGCACATTGCTGTCGCCAACTACATGCTGGCCTCGGGCATCCTGGGCGAGAAGCCGCCGGTTGAGATCAAAGGCGAAAACGGCCCCGACAACATCACCTCGAAGGCCGACATCATGAAGTTCCTGAAAGACTCGTTCGACTACGGCCATAAGGCCGCTAAGAGTATCGACGAGAATAACGTGTTGGGCTTGGTGCAGAGCCCGTTTGGCCCCAATAAGGTCTCCCGGCTTGGTCTCGCCATCGGCATGATCTCTCACCCCATGGACCATTACGGCCAGATGGTGGAATATCTCCGCATGAACGGCATCATTCCGCCTGCCAGCCGCCCCAAGTAGCGCGAACTTTCCGATCGCTCCAGAGGCGCGGAGAAGCTGAATTTTCTGCTTCTCCTGCGCCTTGCTTTTATTCTTGCCGTCGAGCGCCAGCGCCTTGGCTGCGGAGCTACGAGAACCGGCCCGCGAGACTCACGGCTGGCCGGTGTTAACTATTATCTAACTCAGAGTACCTGATCACGCTGTTTGGCGCTTCGGGGAGACCTGTTGTCCAGTTTATAACTCCCCCTCCCCCCTCCCTCTTGTTTAGAATCATACGATTACGAACTTTTTCCCGGCAAGCTACTGAACCACAGAGGTTTACAAGCAACTGCTTTATTTGCCGCACTTACGGGCGAAAAATTCCATCGCCGGAGAAGTCTGCACAAGGCTGCGGAAGGTTCATAGTAATCAACTGGATAACCAATCTGGGCCACTATCCACCATCCACGGCCCACTATCCACTGTTTTTCAAAGAGCTTTCCCGGCCCGCACACTGGGTGCGGGCTTACGAAGACAAAAAACGCCGCCCTCGTCATACGGTGATACCGGGCCGACCCATTTCAGCGCAAGGACGCAGGTCACATTGGGATGTGATATGGCCAAGCTCGGTTGTCGCGGTTTTGTACCAGACCGAGATTCCCACAGAGCCTCGCTTCATTTCGCTCGATCTGTGTTATCTTCGCTCACAAGTGCGGCGCGACAACGTGAATCGTCCCAAGTTTATCGACTCATTCTGCGGAATCGGAGGGATGCGGCTGGCCTTCGAATCTGCCGGCGCCGAGTGCGTTTTTTCCTCCGATTGGGACAAGTACGTCCAGCAGACGTATGCAGCCAACTTCGGGCACACTCCCGTCGGTAACATTCGGGAAGTCCAAGCCTCCGACATTCCCGACCATGACGCATTGGTTGTTGGTGCCTATTTTTCGACTTAGCCCGGAGGACGGAATGGATTAGCCCATCTATGACATCCTCGAGGTTGTCATAGATGGGCTAATTAGTTACGTCCCGCGGGGCGGGACTGGCTATCTGCAATCTTAAGGGCTAGGAATCGGCCGCTCCCGTGACGAGCGTCACCGCTCAACGTTCGCGGATTCTCTATTCACAATCTGGAACCGTCGCTTCTCGCCCACATGCCGCTCCAGCTAATGGTGAGCGGGCCGTCAGATACTCGAGCCTTGCCTGTCTCATATCACGAACCCATGTGACCGCCTGCACTGACAAAGATGAGGGGAAGAGGCACTATCCAAATGGGAGTCAGCGTCTCTGCTTGTCCCGATCTGGGCAGGGAAGGCCCACTCCGGCGATGGTCTTTGACGAGTTCAGCGAGGGGATCGTTTTTAGGATCGACGTCGGCCGCGAAGCCAAAATTGGGAAGGAAGTTCCGATGCCCGGCGAAAAGCGAAGAGCGAAGAGCGAGGTTGGGCTGAGGGCTGACAGCTGACGGCCAGCGCTCACAGCTTCTTCACCGTCTTCTCGTACAGGTCCTTGAAGCAGAGGTCAGGATCGTACTTGCTCTTCAGCGCCTCATAAGCGGGCCGATTGTAGATCTGCCAGAAGGTCTCCTCGTCGTAGTAGGCGGTCGAGTAGAGACCTTTCTTGCCGTCGAGCGCCAACGCCTGGGCTTCAATCTTTTTGTTGAAGTAGCCCTCGGGTTGGGTGCTGGGCACCGTGTCCCAGAAGCCGAAGTTGACGTGAAGCTTCTTCGGGTCGAGCGCATAGAGATCGTAGGTGACACTCGGATCGTAGCTGCGGAAGGGACAGATCCAGATGGGAAGGACGCCGATTTCGCGGAGCAGGAAATCCAGAAACTCCTCGGTGTGCTCGATGGGAATGTCGACATCCTGGATCACCGATTCGGTTTTCGACTCCGGCAAGACTTTGTGCGAGAGCCGCATGATGCGCTGGTAGGTTTTCGAGTTCAGCAGCCACTTGGTTGCCAGCAGTCGTACCGCAGCGTGCTGCACATAAAAGTGTTTGGAGCACCAGAACCAATCGGTGTCCCAACGCCAGATGTAGTCGTGGGCGGTGAGGTAATCCACTTCCCGTCGCCGGATGGACTGGTAGAAGACGTTCATGTAGGTGTAGTTGCTGACGAAGGGCGCCTGGTCCGTGAACTCGCCGGTGGTGATGTACATCTCGCTGCCGCTGAACACGACGCCGTCGATGTAGTCGAAGGCCGAGGTGGCGCACAGCACTTCAATTTGCGCGAAGAACTCCGCCGGCTCGGTGAACCTGATGTGCGTGAGCTTGACGTACTTCCTGGCCGGAATGAGTTTTACCTTGAGGCGCAGAACGTAGCCGAGGGTGCCGTAGGAGTTCGGGAAGCCGTAAAAGAGGTCCGGATTTTGCGTTGCCGAGCAAAAGATGGTGCTGCCGTCGCCCAGCAGGATTTCCATTTCCTCGACGGTTTCATGCACAAGCCCGTACTTGAACGAGGAGGACTCGATGCCGATCCCGCTGACTGCGCCGCCGATGGTGATGGTCTTGAGTTGCGGCACGACGGTGGGAAGCAAGCCGTGTTTCAGGGTCTCGTCGGCGAGCTCTTCGTAGGTAGTCATGCCCTCGACGTCGGCGATCCGGGCCGCCACGTCGACTTGCAGCACGTGGTGGAAGGAGCGAACATCAATCCGCTTCGTGCCGGCCTGGACGCGATGACGAAAGAGGTTCGAGGTGGGCTTAGCGAGGCCGATGCCGGAGCCATTCGCGCGCGCGGCAGTCAGTTCGTGCACCAGGCGCTCGCGCCTGTTTTCATACCCAGGATTGTCGGCAGAGGTCATCGGCTACCTCATGGCCACATATCCGGGAATGTCTCCCTTGCTCAGCACGATCTGCCAGAGCTGCAGCCTGCGGGCCCGGAAGGCGCCAGCCGACATCATCAAATAGAGCTTCCACATGCGGTAAAAACGCTGATCGTACTTTTGCTTGTCCAGCGTGCAGTAGCGGGTGTCAAAGTTGTCCCACCACGCCATCAAGGTCTTATCGTAGTCAGGCCCGAAGTTGTGCCAGTCCTCCATGAGCCAGAGACCGTCCATGGCCGCCGCGAGCTGGGGAATGGACGGGATCACGCCGCCGGAGAAGATGTATTTGTCAATCCACGGGTTGGTAGAAGTGCGCGACTTGATGCCCCCCATGGTGTGCAGCAGAAACAATCCTCCGTCTTTCAGTTTGCTGCGCGCCAGCTCCAGGAACGAGCGGTGGTTCTTGTGACCGATGTGCTCGCACAGCCCGATTGCTGCCACGCGATCGAACTGGGGCTCGTGGATCGCTTCGCGATAGTCCTTCTCCTCGAAGCGCACCGGAAGCCCGGCGCAGAGCTCGCGGGCAAACTTCAGTTGCTCGCGCGAGATGTTATAGCTCACCACCTCGCAGCCATACTCCTTTGCCATGAAGCGCGACAGCCCGCCAAAGCCGCACCCGAGTTCCAATACCTTCATTCCGGGCTGCAAGTAAAGCTTCCGGCAAATCAAATGGAGCTTGTTTTCCTGCGCTTCGTCCAGGTTCTTTGCGCCGATCCAGTAGGCGCAGGTGTACTGCATGTTTTTGTCCAGCATCGCCCGGTAGAGGTCGTTGCCGAGATCGTAATGCTCACGGGCAACCTTCTCAGACGCCGAGCGGGTCTGGCGGTTAAAAAACCTGCTTTTGGCCGCAAGCCAAAAGACGGCGGGGTCCCTGACCTTTCCATGCAGGTCCGCCCGCTGGACTTTGGAAAAGAACTCGTCGAGTTGGGGAACGTCCCACCAGCCGTCCATGTAGGACTCGCCCAAGCCCATCGAACCATGGCTCAGCACGAGCTGATAGAAGCGGTCGTCGCGCACTTGGAGGTCCCAAGGATCGGGACCATCCAACTCAATATCGGCCCATGCGAGAATTTCGCGTACCTTCTCTTTCGCGCTCATAGGCAAAGCGTCGTCCAGACGCGCATTAGAAAAATTGCGACCCAAGATTGTTACAGGAAGAGCATTGCTCCGACAACATCGAAAAGAATCGAGCCTGCCGGTCGGTGCCGGATAAAACCCAAAACGGGAACTTTGTGGCCGACCTCAACTCGATCGCGGATAAGGTCCGCGATAGCCAATGAGATGCGAAATCCGGCGGGCCGCATCCTTGACCGTCTCCGCCAGCCGTGGAACTGCGTCGCGTGGGACCGCGGTGATGGTTCCGGTCGATCCGATGCTGGCCTCCACGCGTCCTTGACTGTTGAAAACGGGTGCGCCAACGCAGCGCGCTCCGAGGCTGTTCTCTTCGTCATCCACGGAATAGCCCAGCTTTCGAACGCGGTCGAACTCTTTCATCAGCTTGGGAACGCTGGTGATGGTGTGCGGAGTCAGTTTCTTCATCCCACGATGACGAATAATCGTTTCCCGCTCGTCAGCATCGAGATAAGCCAGCAGGGCTTTGCCCACTGCTGTGGAATGCACTTCCATGCGGCGGCCAATCCAAGTGTCCATCTTGATGAAACTCGGCGCCTCTACTTTTTCCACATAAACCGCTTCTTCGTGATCCAGAATCGCCAGATGGGTCGTGAGATGGATCTGGTCCACCAGGTGGCGCATCACGGGCAGCGCTACCTCGCGAATGTCGACGCCGCTCAGGGCAGCCCGCGAAAGGCTGAGAATCTTCATCCCCAGCCGGTACTTGCTGTCCTCGCGATCACGGCGCAAGTAGCCGCGCTGTTCCAACGTTCTCAGGATGTAGCTGGCCGAACTCTTAGGGATGTTCAGTTTACGGTTGATGTCCGCATTCGACATGCCGCCTTCGCGTTGCGCCACCGCTTCCAGGATGAGCAAGGTGCGTTCCACGGCAGTCGAGGAATTCCCGTTTTGGGTCGGCATGTATCGGCAACTCCTAAGATCCCACTTGTACAAAGAAATGAATTTATGTTCAGTATACTGAACATTCATATTGCCAGGCAAATGTCATGACCGCTATCGTATGTACACCATATGGAATAAGTGTTCGGCTAATTGAACACTTGCTCGG
This sequence comes from uncultured Acidobacteriaceae bacterium, assembly GCA_963791975.1. Taxonomy (GTDB): domain Bacteria; phylum Acidobacteriota; class Terriglobia; order Terriglobales; family Acidobacteriaceae; genus Bog-257. Next base: position 326,398 of record CAWBUJ010000005.1, read on the forward strand.
TGTGGTCGGTCCTTGGCGGTCCGCAATCAAACCGGGTTCTTAAGCCCGCCTTACCCGAACTCGAGAGGAGATGCTTGAAATGATGGCACAACAATCTGCTGCTGAACTTGCGAAATCATGGAAGTCCGATTCCCGCTGGAAGGGAATCACCCGTCCTTATACCGCGGAAGATGTTGTGCGCTTGCGCGGCACGTTGCCCATCGAACACACCCTGGCGCGTTTTGGCGCTGAGCGGCTGTGGGACCTGTTGAACAGCGAGAAGTATGTCAACGCTCTCGGAGCCATGAGTGGCAATCAGGCGGTGCAGATGGTCGCCGCAGGGCTGAAGGCCATCTACGTTAGCGGCTGGCAGGTCGCTGCCGACGCCAACAACGCCGGTCAGATGTATCCTGACCAAAGCCTTTATCCGGCGGACTCGGTCCCCAATCTGGTTCGCCGTTTGAACAATGCCCTGATTCGCGCCGATCAAATCCATCACTCCGAGGGCAAGAACGGCATGAGCTGGTTTGTTCCGCTCATCGCCGATGCCGAAGCCGGTTTCGGCGGAACTCTGAACGCCTTCGAGTTGATGAAGGCCATGATTGAAGCGGGCGCGGCGTGCGTCCATTTCGAGGACCAGTTGTCTTCAGCTAAGAAGTGCGGCCATCTCGGCGGCAAGGTGCTGGTGCCGACCCAGGAAGCGGTGCAGAAGCTCATCGCGGCTCGTCTTGCGGCCGATGTGCTGGGCGTTCCCACGCTGGTGCTGGCACGGACGGACGCCAACAGTGCGCATCTGCTGACCGCCGACATCGACCCTTATGACCGCATCTTCCTGACCGGAGAGCGCACGGTGGAAGGTTTCTACGGCATTCACGGCGGTCTCGACTCGGCGATTGCGCGCGGTCTGGCGTATGCGCCTTACTCGGACCTGATCTGGTGCGAAACGTCGGAGCCGAACCTGAAGGAAGCGGAGCGCTTTGCCGACGCCATTCATGCCAAGTTCCCGGGCAAGATGCTGGCCTACAATTGTTCGCCGTCGTTCAACTGGAAGAAGAAGCTTGATGACGCGACCATTGCGCGCTTCCAGCCCGCGCTGGCCGAGATGGGCTACAAGTTCCAGTTCATCACGCTGGCCGGCTTCCACGTTCTCAATCTCAGCATGTTCGAACTGGCGCGCGCTTACAAAGATACGGGAATGACCGCCTACTCGCGCGTGCAGGAGAAGGAATTCGCTCGCGAGTTCAGCCACGGCTACTCGGCGGTCAAGCACCAGCGCTTCGTCGGCACCGGCTACTTCGACGAAGTCACGCAGGTGATTGCCAGCGGCAAGTCGTCGCTGTCGGCACTGGAGCACTCGACCGAAGCCGAGCAGTTCGCGGAGGTCAAGGTCCCGGCACAGATGATCGAGATTGGTCAGGATCCGTCCTGCCGGCCGATCCTGGGCGAGTGTCCCTTGACGTGCGAGCACGAACACGAGCACGTCCGGAGCGGCAACGCTTCCGCCAACGATTAGGCGCAAAGCGGAAAACTTGAGCACAACCACCAGGCGCGGGCCCCTCCTTCCCGTGCCTGGTTTTTTCTCGCCAGCATCCCGGAGTGCGCCGTCTTGATCGCGTGCGAGACAGGTCTCGCCGACCTTGACCACGACGGCAGACCAAACTTTATTCCACAGTCACCGACTTCGCCAGGTTGCGCGGCTGGTCCACATCGCAGCCGCGGCGCACGGCGATGTGATACGCCAGCAACTGGCAGGGAACTACTTCCAGAATCGGCGCCAACAGCTCGGGAGCTTCGGGAACGTACAGCACGTGGTCGGCAGCTTCGCGGATCTCCTCATCGCCGTCGGTAGCGATGGCGATTACGGTGCCCGAGCGCGCCTTCACTTCCTTCAGGTTGGAGAGCGTCTTCTCATAGCGCAGCACCGAGCCCGGATCGTCCTTGTCGTGCGTGGCCAGAATGACCACCGGCAAGTCCTCATCGATGAGCGCGTTGGGACCGTGCTTCATCTCGCCCGCAGGATAACCTTCGGCGTGGATGTAGGAAATTTCCTTCAGCTTCAGCGCGCCTTCCAGCGCGATGGGATAGTGAATGCCGCGTCCCAGGAAGAGGAAGTCGTGGGCGCGATGGTATTCCTTCGCCAGGTCTTCGGTTTCTTCATCGCGAGTGAGCAGCGCTTCGAGCTTGGCGGGAATACGTGTTAGTTCGGTGAGCAACCGCTTGGACTCTTCCTCGTCGAGGGTGCCGCGCACCTGCCCGAGATATACCGCGAACAGGAACAGCGCCGTTAATTGCGCGGTGAATGCCTTGGTGGAGGCGACGCCGATCTCCGGACCAGCGTGGGTATAAACCGTGCCGTTGGACTCGCGTGCAATCATCGAGCCCACCACATTGCAGATGCCGAGCGTCTTCGCGCCCTTGGCGCGCGACTCGCGCATGGCCGCGATGGTATCGGCGGTCTCGCCCGACTGCGTAATCAGGATGGTGAGATCGTCGGGGCCGGTCAGCGGATCGCGATAACGAAACTCGCTGGCATAATCGACCTCCACCGGCAGCTTGGCCAGCCGCTCGATCATGAACTTGCCGGCGAGTCCGGCATGCCAACTGGTGCCGCAGGCTGCGATGTAAACCTTCTGTAGCTTGCGGAAGTCGTCCTCGGTGATGTCCATCTCGTCGAGGAACACCTTGCCGGTATCGAGCGAAACGCGGCCCAGAGTAGTGTCGCGGACGGCGCGCGGCTGCTCGTAGATTTCCTTCAGCATGAAGTGCTTGAAGCCGCCCTTCTCCGCCATGATCGGGTCCCAGGTGATGTGCTGCACCTGGCGCTCGACGGGTTGGCCTTCGAAGTCGGTCAAACAAACGCCGGTCGGCGTGATGGTGGCGAGGTCGCCGTCGCCCAGGAAAAACAAGTCGCGCGTGTGATAAAGAATCGCGGGAACATCGCTGGCAACGAAATACTCGTCCTTGCCCAGTCCGATGACTGCCGGCGGCCCATTGCGCGCAGCCACAATCTTGTTCGGCTCGTCGGATGAGATGACGGCAATGGCAAACACTCCGCTCAAAAGCTTCACCGTCCTGCGGACGGCCTCTTCCAGAGGGACTTTGTGTCCATTGTTGCTTTGCAGGTTTTTCTCGATAAGGTGCGCGATCACCTCAGTGTCGGTCTCGGTGCGGAACTTATGGCCTTCTTCAATCAGCTTTCGCTTCAGGCTCATGTAGTTCTCGACGATACCGTTGTGGACCACCACGATCTTTCCCGTGCAGTCGCGGTGGGGATGGGCGTTCTCCTCGGTCGGACGTCCGTGCGTGGCCCAACGCGTGTGGCCGATGCCGTAGGTGCCGTCGAGCGGCTTCAGGCGTATGACCTCTTCCAGGTTACGCAGCTTGCCCTCGGCACGGCGCACTTGCAGCCCCTCTCCGTTGCCGGCTACAGCAATGCCGGCGGAGTCATAGCCGCGATATTCAAGGCGCCGCAAGCCGTCGATGATGACAGGAACAACTTTTTTATTGCCAACGTATCCAACAATCCCGCACATAAGTTTGTCAACCTTACTAATTCGATGGTCTGGTCACGATCCGCGATGCGAAACCGTGACGTTGTGGCTCCGGGTAGTCTGAACCAGACCGTTACGAAGCCGGTTATTCCTCGATCGTGAAGCGATATTCCTCGATGACCGGATTGGTGAGCACCTCGCGCGCGATGCGGTCGATTTCCGCCTGCGCTTCCTCACGCCCGAGGCCGCCGTCGAGCGTAATTTCGAAGTACTTGCCCTGGCGCAGATCGTCAATGCCGCGATAGCCCATCTTCTTGAGTGCACCGTGAATGGTTTTGCCCTGCGGATCGAGCACGCTTTTCTTGAGCGATACGTAAACGTAGGCTTTCATGGAAGCTCCATTATACTGGCGGTTCCGCGCTCGTCTTGAATTGCTCGTCAATCTCGATCTGGTATCCGTTGGCCAGACGATTGTTGGCATTGGCCAACGCGACCACCGACATCATTTCGTGGAACATTTCTTCGGTCATGCCCTTTTTGCGCGCCGACGCAGTATGCGCGGCAACACAATACGGGCAGCCATTGGTGATGCTGACCGCGAGATAGATCAACTCTTTGGCCACTGCGTCCAGCGCACCCGGCGCCATCAGTTGCTTGGTGTCCTCCCATGTGCGCTTAAGCAATGCAGGGTCGGCCGCCAGCGCCTTCCAGAAATTGTTGATCCAGTCCGTCTTGCGCGTCGCCATGATGTCGTCGTAGACGGCACGAACTTCAGGGCTGGCGTCGCTGTATTCGATTAGTCCATAGGTTGCCATAGTTCTCCTAAAGAACTCACCACGGAGGCACAGAGATCAAGGAGGAGACTTGGAGAATTCAAAACTCTGTGTTCACCGTGTCTACATGGTTTGAACGATTTTCGACGGAGCGGCTCCTCGCCCCGACGCAGAACCACCATGGACGCCGGGGGACATTCTCGCCGATCATGGCGCACCGCCGCTCGCGCCCTCTATTCCACTTGCACTTTCTGCCGGTAAGCCGCCACCTGCACATTCCAACGCAACTCTTTGGTCATCGCATCGCGTAACTGCGAAGACGCGTCCGGCTCGCCGTGCACCAGGAAGGTCCGCCTGGGAGGCCGGCGAAATCTCTGCAACCACTCCAGCAGCTCCGGAGTGTCGGCGTGGTCGCTGAACTGCTCCAGCGATTCGACCTGCGCGCGAATGGGAACTTCCTGGCCGAAAATCTTGACCTTCTCAGCGCCGTTCTTGATGGTAAAGCCGCGCGTGCCCGGCGCCTGAAAGCCGATGAACAGCACCAGGTTGCGCGGATCGGGCAGGCGCTGCATCAGGTGGTGCAAGATCCGTCCGCCGGTGACCATGCCGCTGGAGGACACGATAATGCCCGGATACGCAGAGCTGTTGATCTGCTTGGATTCGTCCTGCGTGATGTCGAAATGGAAGTTCGGCCACTCCAGAGGCGAGCCGTACTTAGCGATGAGGGTCTTGGTTTCCCCGGTGAACTCCTCCGTGTGCTTCAGGAAAATCTCCACCGCCTTGATGGCCATGGGGCTGTCGGCGTGCACGGGCACGGGCGGAATCTGTTTTGTCTCCATCAACTCTTTGAGCAGGAACAGAAGTTTCTGGGTGCGCTCGACCGCGAAGGCGGGAACCACCACGGTGCCGCCACGCTGCAAGGCGGTGCGGATGAGCGCCGCCATATGGGGACGAGGGTCGGAGTGCGGATGCTCGCGGTTGCCGTAGGTGCTCTCCATCACCAGCAGATCGCAGTCTTCGCCCTCGACCGGGCCGGAGTGCATCACCTTTCCGGGAGCGATCTGGCTGTTGCGAACGCGCCCAATGTCACCGGAGAAGAGGAGTTTCGAGGTCGTGCCCTTGGCGTTCAGAGTAATTTCCGCCATCGCCGAGCCGAGGATGTGCGCCGCTCGCGAGAAGCGGAACGACAATTGACCCGGGAGTTGCTTCCGCTCGCCGAAGTTGAGCGGCCGAAACAGCGTGAGGCATTGCTGCGCGTCTTCCATGGTATAGAGCGGCAGGGCCGGGTGGTGCTTGCTGGCGAGGGTCTTGTTGTAGAACTCCGCGTCTTCTTCCTGTAGGTGCCCGGAATCGGGCAGCAGGATGCTGCACAGATCGATGGTGGGCGGGGTCGCATAGATCGGCCCGTGGAAGCCCTGCTTCACCAGCCGGGGAATCCAGCCGCTGTGATCGATGTGGGCGTGGGTCAGGATGACGGCATCGATCTCATGGGCTGGGAGAGGCAGGTCCTTCCAGTTGCGCTCACGCCATTCTTTCTGTCCCTGGAAGAGGCCGCAGTCGACCAGGACCTGTATGCCGCCGCGGCCGCTTTCGTCGCCAGTGTTGATGAGGTGCTTGGATCCGGTCACCACGCCGGCTGCGCCGAGAAACTGGATGTAGCTCAATCGGTCCTCGTTAGCCTACCCTTGGCAGGGTAGGTCAATACTACCTTCGACGGCAAATCGCATGGTGAGCCTTGTGCGGAGGAACCCAATCGCACCGCGACGTGACACTTTTCTCGCCGACTGCTCCGCGAATATTTCTCTGCAATGCGTTGCGTCCCGCTACTGCCGCAGCGGCAGGCCCGCCAGTACCGCCTGCTGGCGCGCGATCAGCGACTCGATGCCCTTGCGCGCCAGGGACATCATCCTGGCCAGTTGCGCGTCGTCGAAGGGACGGCGCTCGGCCGTGGCCTGCACCTCGACCATCTTCTTGCTGCCGGTGATGACCAGGTTCATGTCCACATCGGCGCGCGAGTCTTCCTCGTAGCTGAGGTCGAGCATGACCTCGCCGTCCACGATGCCCACGCTGGTGGCGGCAATGTAATCGCGGATGGGCGCGACGGTGAGCGTGCCCGATTCGATCATGCTGCGCATCGCCAGACCCATGGCGACGAACGCGCCGGTGATGGATGCGGTGCGCGTGCCGCCATCGGCCTGAATGACGTCGCAGTCGAGGAAGAGAGTGCGCTCGCCCAGCTTCTCCAGGTCGGTCACGGCGCGCAGGGAGCGCCCGATGAGCCGTTGGATCTCGTGGGTGCGGCCGCCGGCGCGGCCCTTGGTAACTTCGCGAGGGGTGCGTGTCAGGGTGGAGCGCGGCAACATGCCGTATTCGCTGGTGACCCAACCTTTGCCGCTGTTGCGCAGGAATTGCGGCACCGTGTCCTCGATGGTGGCGGTGCAGATGACGCGGGTGTTGCCCAGTTCGATGAGGCACGAGCCTTCGGCGGTCGAGATGAAATCGGGCACGATGTTGACCGGCCGCATCTGGTCGGGAGAACGATTATCGGAGCGATAGACCATACGGGGGGATTGTACTAGGTGATTGTCAGAGGCCGACTGTCCAGTTGGTGGAGCGCGCCGGGATCGACATCCACGAGGTTTGGTAACTCTATCCGCCCAAATCTACGTGTTCGACGTGGTCAACCTGCCGGCCGAGGAAGCGGGCGGCCAGGTGTTTGAATTTGTCCACGGAATCGGTCACATAGAAGCGGAAGCTGCGATGCTCGGGGAGATTCAGGTGCGGCCCCACCCTTGTCGCCTTCGTTTGGCGACAGGACGGGATGTTCGTCAATCATCTTCTTTACCACGCGCGCGGTCGATTCCGCCGAATCGACGATCTGCATTTGGCCAGGAACCAGGCGCCGCAGCAGCGGCACGAGCAGGGGATAGTGAGTGCAGGCCAGCACCAGCACGTCAGCCTGGCCAGGGACCTGCGCCATGGCTTCCCCAAGATAGATGCGCGCCACCTGCTCGGTCACCGGGTGCTCCGTCCATCCTTCCTCCACGAGAGGAACAAAGAGCGGGCAGGCTTTTTCGTAGGCTTCGATCCCGTAGCGTTGCAGCGCGTCGCGATAGGCATGGCTGCTGACCGTGGCTTCGGTGGCGATCACAATGGCTGCCCGCTGCTTGCTCACTTCGGCCGCCATGGCCGCGCCGGGTCCGACGACGCCGACGACGGGAACGTGCGCGGACTGTTCGATGAGCGGCAGCGCCAGCGCGGTTGCGGTGTTGCAGGCGATGACCAGCAGATCGATGTTCTGGGCCTGGAGAAAACGCGTCGCTCCGATGGCATAGCGCGCAACGGTTTCCGCCGACTTGGTGCCATAGGGCAGCCGCGCGGTGTCGCCGAAGTAGAAGTAGCGCGCGGGAATCTGCTCGGCCATGGCCTTCAGGACGGTGAGGCCGCCGACCCCCGAATCGAAAACGCCAATGCGCGGAAGGGTCATTGCAAGTCCTTTGCCACCTGACCAATGTTGCTGGCCAGATAGAAGCGGCGCAAGTCGGCATGACCGGCCAGGGTTTCCCGCTCCTGTCCGTTGACCAGGATTTTTACGCGCTGGATTTTGCTGTCGTTGGCGTTGAGGGTGGCGATGATGGAGGCGACGGTCAGCTCTTCGGCGAGTACGCCCGAAGGATGCTTGTCGGCGAAGACCGAGTTGGTGTCCACCACGGCGGTGTCATCGCCGAGAAGATAGACATCACGCACATCCGCACCGGCCCCGATGGGATGCGGGGAAGGCGACTGGAGGTAGGCGGCAAAGAGCGCGCGCAGAACGGCACGGGCGCGTTCCGACCGCTCGACCGGTAACACGATACTCATCTGCGATCTGCGCAGGGTCGCGTCGGAGTCGGAAGCAATGTAGAGCGTTACCGGCGTGGGTACGCCGGTGGCGGGCGGCGCCATCGCCAATTGCTGCTGGGCGGCGAGTTGCTCGTCGCGTGCGACTTTGCGTTTCAGATGCACTGCATAGAATGTCAACCCAAGCGCAATCACCAACAGCGCCGCGAAGATGACCAGGATGCGTCGTGTCACGGGCGTACCTCAGGCAGCTTGCCGCGGACGGCCGCGATCCCGGCGGCAATCGATTGCGCCACCTGCTCCTGGTAGGCGGGGCTGGCGATGTCGTCCACCTTGTCGGAGGGAGGTGCGATCTCGACCGCTATCGCGGGCGCAGCGATGTTATTCATCGGACGCAAAGGCGCCAGCAGCGTGGTGTTGGGCAGTTTCCGCGCTTCCAGCTCCGCGGCCACCGATCCCGCCACGGTGCCGCTGAGGTCGAGGAACGCGGCTTGCGCCGTGTCCCAGGGCAGAAAGCTCTGAGGCGAAGCGCTGGTCGCGGGTAGCATTGCGGTGAACACGTGCACTCCGGTGCCGGTGTTGGCAGCGTGAAGTACGACGTAGAGCGCGGGACGCACCGCATTCGCTGAGATTGCCCGCTGGTCGAGCGAAATGGCGACGTCGGAGGTGCGTAGCAAGCCGGCCGTGATGCCGCGACTGGCAAGCTCGCGCTGCACGCGTCGACCCAGAGCCAATACAACGTCCTTTTCCGGCAGCGAAGGCGAGATGGCCGCGCCGATGTCGGCTCCGCCATGAGCGGGATCGATGAGCACCAGAAAGCGCGGGGCCGCCGGTTGCAGGGGCTGTGGCTGCGGGGTCGGAGCGGTCGCGTTAGGAGCGGCTGGCGTCGATGGCGGAGGCGGCTGCTGTGCCACCGGTGGCGGCGGAGCGGGCGCGGCAGTCACGATGATGGTCTTGCCGCCGTCGGCAAAGTTGGCCATCAGGGGGGCGGCGCCGGTGATGTCAAGCTCTGCTATGCCATCGTGCTCGGAAAAGCTGGCGCCGGTGATGAGGGGATCGTTGTAAGTGACCTTGTCCGGTCCGGCGGCGGCCACCGGCTCGCGGCGGAAGGTGAAGCGCACCCGTCCGGGCTCAGTGGCGATGGTGGGGTTTACCGGCGAAGAAAAGCCGATCAGCAGGCGCGAAGGATTGCCCTGGCGCAATTCCAAGGTAAAGCGCTCGACTCCCGCGCCAATAAACAGGCGCCGCCCCGCAGGATGGAACTCAATCGAGGTGGAGAGGAATTTGGTGAGAAAAGCGCTGGCCGCGGCCAGAGGAATGTAGCCGCGACCGTTCTGGAGCACGAAACTCGCGGACAGCTTGTAATTATCACCGCGGACTTTCGCCTTGTCCTTGCCTTCGGTAAATTGGGCTTCCTCGGGACGGCTGCCCGGAGGGGTGAAGTGAAACTTGTACTTCTTGCCCTCGGGCCGTGCGTCCACCGATCCCAGCGGCTCCAGCAACTCAACCAGACCTACGTAGGGCTGGCCGTTAATTTCGATCAAAGGAACGGAATAAGTTGTCTGCGGGGAATATACGGTGAGCAGCGCCTGCGCCTCCACGTTGGTGCGATGGAGAAAGAACGCAGTCAGCAAAACAATCGCCGTGAGCAGGGCGATGGCAGGAAACCTCGCACTGCGGTACGACAGTTGGGACGGGGAACTCATCTAGATAGATCGAGTATCGATGATGACACAGCGGACGGGCATCGTAAGAGAATTGTTTGGGAGGTTGTCACCGCGAATAGGAGTGCAACCTGAAGCGTCGAAGGACCCCGATCGAGCGAGGAATGCGGTCTGAGAAACGGGGGCCCTTCGAGTGAGGTCCGTCCGCCCCCGGACGGACCTCCGCTCAGGACGACAGGGATACACAATGGAGCAGCGCACACCGGAGCCCCGCTTCACACTTTCATTGCCACCGGCGCTTCCTGCCTGGCTTCCTCCAGCGAGTACGCTACCAGTCCGCTCAGGAGCTTGGGATAGAAGTCGGTGGACTTCTGCGGCATCACTTCACCGCCAAACGCAATATCGCGCATCTGCTCCATGCGCACCGGGTTCATGAGGAAGGCTACGTTTGCGCCCTGCTGCACCTGTTTGACCGCCTCGTTGGCGTCACGCACGTAGCGCAGGTGTTTCTGATCGCGAATGTCCTCCTCCGACAAGCCCAATGTACCTTCGAGCACCAGTTTGTGCAGCTGCACCACGTCAAGCTCGCGTTGCCGCTGCGACAGGCTGGTGGTTCCTTCCCACTTAATATCGGGCCTCGTACGCAGCAGAAAACCGCCGTGGGAGGTAACCGCAAGCAGTGCTGTCTGGTCCTTGCCAGCCAGGCGTAGCTTCTCCATCGCTGTCTCGATCGGAAGCGCTCCCAGGTCTTCGACCTCAAAGTTCGCTTGCAGCTTCGCCACAGTGTCGAAGATGGAAAAGTCTTCCAGGCCGAAGACCACGCGGTGTGTCGGGAGGATCACCAGCCCGGGCGCGTCCATGTTGACGAAGGTCATCATCACCCGCTCGTAGGCTTCGGTCGAACCGCTGCTGGCCTGCTTGCGCATTTCGTTGCGATAGTTGAGCGCGGTCTCGTAACGGTGGTGACCGTCGGCGATGATGAGCTTCTTGTCGGCCATCTTTGCCTGCACCTTCTCGAGGATGGTTGGGTCCGAGATCTTCCACATCCGGTGCACCACATCGTACTCGTCGCAGACCTCGGAAGTGGGTGGCCCGCTCTGCCGCAAAGCCGCGTCGATCTCCGCCGCAGGGTCGCTGTACAGCATGAAGAGCTGGCCAAAATGCGCCTGCGTGGCCCGCAGAAGGTTGAGCCGGTCAGCCTTGGGCTTGCTCAGCGTCTGCTCGTGCCGGAAGATCACTTTCCGGTCATAGTCTTCGAGTTGACCCAACGCAATGAAGCCGCGGCGCTCCATCACGGCGCCGGACTTGTCCCCGGGCACTCGAAACGTCTGGGTGTAGAGGTAAATGCTGGGCTCGGCGTCGGCGGTTAGGACGCCCTCTTCTCGCCACTCTTGCAGGAAAGCGGCGGCGCGAGTGTACACCGTCTCGCCTTCGTTGTCCCCGGTTCTCGGCTTGCCGAGGATGATTCGTACCAGGTTATAAGGACTGTCGGCGTAATACCGGTCCTGCATTTCCGGCGTAATTTTGTCGTAGGGCTGGGTGACGACCTCGCCCAGCGCGACTTGAGAAGGGTCGTAGCGCAGACCGCGAAAAGGAAAGATTGTAGCCATTAGGATTGCCTCCGAGCAAGAATGGGGCGCTGCGGATGGTTTTCGGAAGACAACTTGATTGTAGCAGTTAAGAAGTCAAGAATAGGGTGACCTGAGCGCCTACTTGTCACGCGACTCGGAAAGGCGCAACGCAACGTCAGCTGGGAACGGCAGGTTGCGAGTGTCCGGCCACCCGGACGTTGTGATAACATCAGGCCAACCTGGGGATCCTTATGGCCCGCGGTAGCGGTTGGGAGTTCGGGTCAAAGTACTCGACGAATCGGTGTTTAATTCCTGTTTGGCGGGCGGGACATAATCCTGGTCTTCCCGTCCAATGCTCTGTGCGTTCCCGTCACTTTTTCTCTCTGCTGCTGGTGGCGTTTTGCCTGGCCGGTTTCCTGACGGCTTACAGCTACGCCCAGGACGACGTTCACGTGGTGCCGCGCGAAACCAAGAAGGCCCCGGCCTACGTACCGCCGCCGAACGCCGATCCCAGCCTGAAGACCTACACCAAGCCATTGCGCAAGGATGTAGACCTGGTGCTGGTTCCGGTGACCATCACCGACCCGATGAACCGGCTGGTGACCGGACTGGAAAAAGAAAACTTCGCCCTCACCGACAACGGCAAGCCGCAGGATATTCGCCATTTCTCCAGTGAAGACGCGCCGATTTCGCTGGGCGTAATTTTCGACATCAGCGGCTCCATGTCCGACAAGATCGACAAATCGCGCCAGGCGGTAGTCGAGTTCTTTCGCACCGCCAACCCGCAGGACGAATTTTTCCTGATTACCTTCTCCGATAAACCCGAGGTGCTGGTGGACTACACCTCTTCCGTCGAGGACATTCAGGACAAGCTGGTTTACGCCATTCCCAAAGGCCGAACCGCCCTGCTGGACGCCATTTACCTGGGCATGGACCGTATGCGCAAAGCGCATTACGAGCGCAAGGCGCTGCTCATCATCTCCGATGGCGGAGACAATCACAGCCGTTACACGGAAGGCGAGATCAAATCGATGGTGCGCGAGGCCGACGTGCAGATCTACGCCATCGGCCTGTTCGATCCCTACTTCAAAACGCCCGAGGAGCGCGAAGGTCCGGCCATGCTCACCGACATCACGGACGTTACCGGCGGGCGGACGTTCACCATAAGCTCTCCCAACGAACTGGCTGACGTGGCAACCAAGATCGGCATCGAGCTGCGCAATCAATACATACTTGGGTACCGCCCGACCAATCCGAGCAAGGATGGCAAGTGGCGGAAGATCAAGGTCAAGCTGAACCCGCCCAAGGGCTTGCCGCCGCTGCACGTCTATGCCAAAACGGGATACTATGCACCCTCGGAGTGATAGAAATCGGGCACTTCTGCCGTTTGTATTGCTGGTGCTGCTAGGGACCTGGTTGACCGCTCAGAACTCCGCCAACAATTCGAGCGCAACCCCGAAGAATGGCCCATTCCCTTCGCAACCTGCCGCTTCGCAGGACCATGGTGAAGCGGCTGCCGGCCAGGCGCCCGATACCAAGGCGGGCAACGTCTATATCTTCAAGAAGGAAGTGGACGAGGTTGTGCTGCACGCCACCGTGGTTGACGACCACAATCGCCTGGTCACCAGTCTGACGCGCAACGATTTCACCGTGTTCGAAGACGGTAAGCCGCAAAAGGTAACGTTGTTCCGCCGGGAAGATGTTCCCGTGGCGATGGGCATTGTGATCGACAACTCCGGCTCCATGCGCGAAAAGCGGCCCGCGGTGAATGCCGCCGCTATCAATCTGGTGCAATCCAGCAATCCGCAGGACAAGGTCTTCATTGTCAATTTTAACGAAGAGTATTTTCTCGATCAGGACTACACCGCCAGCATTCCCAAGCTCAAGGATGCTTTGGAGCGCATCGAGGCGCGCGGTGGGACCGCGCTGTATGACGCGACGGTGGCTTCCGCCGACCATTTGAAGAAGAGCGGCGACTTGGAAAAGAAGGTATTGCTGGTGGTCACTGATGGGGAAGACAACGCCAGCCGTGAATCGCTGGAGCAGGCTGTCAGGCGCCTGCAGGTCGAGAACGGACCGACGGTTTACACCATCGGCTTACTCCAGGAAGAGCACTCCCGGCGTGCCAAGCGCGCGCTTCGCGAAATGGCCGAAGAAACCGGTGGCGAAGCGTTCTTCCCCAAGAGCTTGAGCGAGGTCAACGCCATCACCTCACAAATCGCGCACGACATCCGCAATCAGTACATCATCGGCTATAAGCCTGATATTCCGCAGAGCGCCGGCGGTTTTCGCGTGGTGAGGGTGGACGCCCAGGCGAAGGGCTACAAGAAGCTTCAGGTGCGCACCCGCAGCGGCTATTATGCTGGACAGGCGCAGGCCTCATCGATCAATCCGAGCGCGAAATAGTTAATGATGGAAGCTTGTTGTTCCCGGCGAGGACTTCAGAGTGCTCGCCCGGGGCGTGAGTCCGGCGTAAAGTGAGAGAATGATCGCGGCGCGTAGCGGTGGCACAGTATGAAGTTCATCAAGTACAAGAAATACGTTCCCGAGCCCGCCTCCGAGATGAGCATGGAGGACCTGCTCAGCGCGCTCTCCGACTACCTGCTGCAGAGCGGCTTCCAGCAGCAATACACGGACTTCTACGACCTCAAGAACGTGGAGCAGTCGCTGGAAGACCTGCGCCAGGCCATCGCCGAGGCGCTACTCAACAGCGACATGCTCGATCAGCAGATGCGCGAGCACATCGAGAACATGGGCCCCGAGCAGATGGAGCAACTGATCGAGCAGCTCATCGAGCGCATGGAGCAGGACGATTACATCAGCGTTGACCAGCCGCACGATCCAGCGCGCAGCTCCACCGCGGGCGGGCAGATTGGAGAGGCGCAGTCGCAGGCGCGCTTCGAGATTACCGACAAGGGCCTCGACTTCCTTGGCTTCCGCGCGCTGCGTGACCTGATGGGCTCGCTGGGCAAAGCGAGCTTCGGCCGCCACGACACTCGCGATCAGGCCACTGGCATCGAAGCCAGCGGCGCCTCCAAGACTTACGAGTTTGGAGACGCCCTAAATCTTGACATCACCGCTACGCTGTCCAGCGCCATCCAGCGCGAGGGCCTGCACCTGCCGCTCAACATCGAGTACAGCGACTTTGCAGGTGCACCAGTGCGAGTACCAGTCGTCATGCGCGACCGTGCTCATGCTCGACTGCTCGCACTCCATGATCCTCTACGGGGAAGACCGCTTCACGCCCGCAAAGAAAGTGGCGATGGCGCTCTCCCACCTCATCCGCACCCAATACCCCGGCGACTCGCTTTCGCTGGTGCTCTTCCACGATTCGGCCGAGGAGTTGCCGCTGTCGCATCTGGCACGCGTCAAGGTTGGGCCGTATTACACCAACACGCGCGAAGGCCTGCGCATGGCGCAGCGCATCCTGCAACGCCAGCGCAAGGACATGAAGCAGATCGTGATGATCACCGACGGCAAGCCCTCGGCGCTCACCCTCGAGGACGGCCGCATCTACAAGAACGCCTTCGGCCTCGATCCGCTGGTCGTGAGCGAGACGCTGAAGGAAGTCTCCAAATGCAAGCGCGCGGGCATCCTGATCAATACCTTCATGCTCGCCTCGGATTACGGTCTGGTTCAGTTCGTGCAGAAGGTCACCGAGATGTGCCGGGGCAAGGCCTACTTCACCACGCCTTACACCCTGGGTCAGTATCTGCTGTTGGACTACATGTCGAGGAAGATGAAGACGGTGCATTGAAGGCAATTGCCAGTGGACGCCGCTACCTCCTCCCGGCCACCGGGGCCGTTTCGGCCCGAAGACAGTCAGCATTGGAGCATTAGAAGCCCGAAACTAGTCCACGTGCGGCAGCCGATCGGGGTAGTCGGAGACTATTCCGTCTACGCCGCACTGCTGGGCATAGATTATTTCTTCGGGCTCGTTGGCTGTGTAGGTGAAGACCTGAAAGCCCGCCTTGTGTAACTCCCGAACGAAGTCCCGGGAGAGTGAATGAAGGGCAACGCCCGCGTGGGTCGCGCCCGCGTCATGGACGAAGGCAGTGCGATTTACCGGTACCGCTTCGAGCAGCGCGATCGTTCGAGCGCCACCGTCGAGGTTTCGAACTTGGATGAGATCGTCGTGCAGAAAGGAAGCATAAAAGACGGGACTCCTGAACCCGGCCCGGCGAACCGTCTCGACCACGAGTGTTGCAATATCGGGCTCCTTCATCTCAATCATGGCACCCGCTCGACCATTCAGCGTGTTGAGCGCCTCGGTCAGCGTTGGAATCTGCTGATCGCCTACGGTGGTACGAAAGCAGCGCAAATCTTCGAGAGCAAGCTCTCGCACGTATCCGCGCCCATTCGTCGTGCGATCAACCCGCGGATCATGCATCGCAACCAAGCGCCCATCGCAGGTGCGCTGGACGTCAATCTCGACTGCATCCACTCCGATGGCGAGCGCCTTCTCGATGGAACACAGCGTGTTTTCTGGGGCGTAACCTGCCGCCCCGCGGTGACCAATGCGAAGGGGTCGGATGAAGTTCAAGTGAAACCTCTATTCGCGACAGCTAATCGTCTGACAAAGAGCTGCACGTACGCAAGCATCGGTCCTGTCTCGCCACAATAGCAGCGGGCTCTTTGCCCCGTGTGCCTGTTCATTCACGGACACCCGGAGGTAAAGCCGGACACATGATTCGTTCCCTGCACCTGCGAGACGCCGTGAGCCGCTTCGTTATCATGAAGTTGCGTCCGCTACACTTTAGCTCTCGAATTGCACATCTTTCCATGTCGTGACGTCGTAATCCGGAGGCCGACCATGACGTCCCTGCTGCAGGACCTACGATTTGCCCTTCGCCAGATGCGCCATTCGCCTGGCTTTGCCTTCACGGCCGTCCTCATCCTGGCGCTCGGGATCGCCGCCAATGTCATCGTTTTCGGCGTGCTGCAGGCAATGATCTTGCGACCCCTGGATGTGCCTCATCCAGACCGGGTGATGACGTTCGCGCCCCACGTTGCTGACTATCCCATTTTCGCGTATCCGGAAGTGCGCGACGTGCGCGACGGCAATACCGTGTTTTCCGCCGTTGCCGCCGATACGATTCAGCTTTTTGGCCTGGAAGCCGACGGTGTCACCCGGCCAGTCTGGGGCTATATCGTGAGCGGGCAATACTTCGAGGTCGTCGCCATCAAGCCGTACCTCGGCCGCCTGCTGGAGCGCGCCGATGACGACCATCCCGGTGCCTCAGAGGCTGCCGTACTTAGCTGGCCGGCATGGAAGAATTATTTCGGATCGAACCCCAACATTGTGGGAAAGACGGTCCGCATCAACAAGCATCCGTACACCATCGTCGGGGTTACCCCGGAAGGCTTCTACGGCACTGAGAAATTCTTGCAGCCCGACATCTTCGTTCCGATGGCGAATGAAGCATCGCTGGATGGGGTCGATTGGCTTGAATCGCGGCGCCAGAAGATGGTCTTCCCGATCGTGCGCATCAAGGACGGGATCAGCCTGACCCAGGTGCAGGCTGAACTGGACACGATTGCGGCCCGGGTCCAGAAGCAGGACCCTGCGGAAGAAGATGGGCTGGAATTCAAGCTGGCCACTCCTGGTCTGGTCGGCGACTTTCTAGGCGGGGCGGCGCGGCGTTTTCTGGCTGGAATCATGGCTCTTGCCGGCATTGTGCTGCTGGCAGCGTGTGCCAACCTCGGCGGCCTGTTCGCCGCGCGCACGGCAGACCGCACCCGCGAAATTGCCATCCGTATGGCCGTTGGGTCGAGCCGTTGGCGCGTTCTCCGCCAGGTCCTGGTCGAGGCCCTGGTGATTTCGATCTTCGGCGGAGCATGCGCCTGCGGTCTGGCCTGGATGGCCCTCACCGCTCTTGGCAAGTGGCATCCACCTACCGACTATCCAATGCGGTTCTTGATAGCCCCGCAGCCATCCTTGGTCCTGGTAGCGTTGCTGATCTCGGTGCTCGCCGGGGTACTGTTTGGAGTGATGCCGCTGCGCCAGATATTTAAGGCCGACCCCAATGACGCGATCAAGAGCGGCGGAGGGCAGTCCGGCGCCGGACGCCGCTGGGCCCTGCGTGATGTCCTGCTGGCGGCACAGATCGCGCTGTGCTGCGTCACCATCATGGCTGCGGTTGTCTCGTTGCGTGGCTTGCGCAGAACATTGACCATGGACTTGGGCTTCAATCCGAAGAACGCGGTGCTGACGACATTCGATCTGAGCGAGGCTGGCTATTCTGGCGAGGCTGCCGACCATATCCAACGCCAGTTGCTGGAAAGGGTGTCCCAGATCCCGGGAGTGGAAGCAGCCGGCTACGCCAACACCACGAACCTCACCGGCGACAATTCGGTTCCTCCCGTCTTTTCTCAGCAAACGACCGATTTCAGGCCATCCAACGCAGCCTTTCATACTTTCGAATACGACGTCTCTCCTGGATATTTGGCCGCCTGTGCAACCCCGCTGCTTGCGGGACGCGATGTACGCTTTAGCGACACTGCAACCACGCCCGCGGTCGCCATTGTGAATCAGGAGTTCGCCCGGCGCCTCTTTCACTCCGAGAATGCCGTGGGCCGCTACTTCAAGAACAGCTCCGGCGTCTCGATTCAGATTGTGGGCATTATGGCCGATGGCAAACAATTCCTGCCCAGTGAAACCCCCAGAGCCGCAGCCTACTTCCCGATCTCGCAGCGGGCGAGCACAAAGACGTCTCTGGTCGTCCGAACCAAGCCAGATCCTACCGGTGTGGCGACGGCCGATATGGCAGCCGCCATTCGTAAAATGATCCGCGATCTTGACCCCGCCATTCCTATCCAGGCCTCGAGCGAATGGAGGAACCAACTCGCCATGAGTTTCTTTCCCGCCCAGGTGGCTACAGTCGCCCTTGGCCTGTTTGGCGCTTTTGGACTTCTGCTTTCCATCACCGGCACCTTCGGCCTTGCCTCTTATACGGTCAGCAAGCGGATGCGCGAGTTGAGCATTCGCGTTGCGCTGGGTGCGCAGGCGAAGCAGGTCCTCTCGGCTGCGCTTGGTCGTATGATGGTCCTGCTCGCTAGCGGCTCAGTTGTCGGGTTGCTGCTGGGTGTCGCTGCGAGCCGGGTACTCTCGGTCATCGTCTTCCAGGCGTCAGCACAGGATCCAATTGTCCTTGCGTCTGTTGCATTAACCATACTGCTCACCGGCGTGCTATCTGTCGCTGGCCCGGTGCGCCGCGCCCTACACATTGATCCGGCAAATGTGCTCCGCGAACAGTAATTTTCTGCATGCTACCCGAGAGAGAATCTACGAGCTCTTACCGGCGACATCGGCTGCCGGCGATCTTTGGAAGTCACATAGAAGGTATCGTCAAACTTTCGGGTTACGATGTCGGAATTCTTCTCAATATCGACAGTCAAAGCGATTTTGAGAGACGCCAAGGATTCGCGACCGGCGAAGAGAGTGCGACGACAGCGCCAGCTGCGTGCCGGGCGCGCACATTACCGAGAAGATTGACGACAAGATCTACAACGGCTCGATCAGTGTCGAAGTCGCGCCGAGCGTCACGGATCGCACCGCGTTTGGTGTCCACTCAAAGCGAGTCGTGTGTCGCTCGTCGCGAGCAACACGAAAGCGGGCAAATTGATCCGGGCTTGACCAGAAGTCCACAATCGCTTCGTCGTGCTGCAAGAGGCTATACGACCAATGCGTAACTCCGCGGTTCCGATCCCAATGTGCTACACCTGAAGTACGTCCCCTTCCCGGGCAACTATCTGGTATAAGAGCGGATTGACGAAGAATCCGATGAACAGCCGGGAAATCAGACCGGCCACGATGACGATGGCGAAGGGTTTCTGCGTGGCCGAGCCAATGCCGGTTGAGAGGGCCGCCGGGAGCAGACCCAGGCATGCAACCAACGCCGTCATCATGATTGGGCGAAGTCGCAGGAGCGAGGCCTCTCGTGTTGCCGTCCGAATGTCCATTCCTTCCAAGCGAAGCTTGTTGATGTAGGAAACCAGAATCACCGCCGTTTCAACCGAAACCCCCAACAACGCCATAAGTCCAAGAACGGAGGAAACGCTGAACGGAGTATGCGTGAGCTTCAGCGCAATCAGGGCGCCGACCGGTTCGGTCATGACGACACCTAACGCAATCGTGACCGGAAATTTAAAATTTCCGTAGAGCGCGAACAGGATCATGAAAATGAGGACCAATGCCAGTGGGCCGATCAAGGACAGCTGTGCCTTCGCCTCCAGAAATTGACTGTATTCGCCGCCCCAGGTTAGCCAATAGCCTTGCGGTAAAGAGACCGCCTCACTCACGGCCTTCTGGCCATCTCTTACGGCGCGTTCCAGGTCCCGTCCTTCAATGCTGTATTGAACTCCTATATAGCGCGAATTGTTCTCGCGGTAAATGAAGGACGCGCCGTTTCCCTGGCGGATGTCGGCGAGTTGGCTGACCGGAATCTGCTTGCCATCGGGAGTGCCGACAAGCAACCCGCCGATCTCATGCGCGCTGCTGCGGAACTGGGGCTGCATGCGCACCACCAAGTCGAACACTTTTTCGCCCTGAATGACCTGGGTTACGGCTTGTCCCCCTACGGCCGCCGAAATTACCGCCTCCACATCGGCGACGTTGATTCCATAGCGCGCAATCTTGTCGCGGTCTACGTCAATCAAGAGGCTGGGCTGCCCAAGCTCCCGCACCACCGTCAAGTCGGTAAACCCCGGAGTGCGGGACAGCGCATTCTTGATCTGGACCGCTTTGTCCTGGAGAACGGTCAAATCGTCTCCGTAGATTTTTACTGCCAGGGAGCTCTTCAGCCCGGTCAAGGCCTCATCGACGGCGTCCTCCGCCGGCTGGGTATAGTTGAAGATGATTCCGGGAAACGCGGTTAGTTTCTTGTTGATCGATTCGATCAACTTGTCCTTGGTATTAAGGTCGCCACTCCAGGCTTTATCCTTGTAGGGTTTTAGTCCAACGTAGAACTCGCAATTAAAAAAGCCGGTCGGGTCCGTGCCGTCGTCGGGGCGTCCCAACTCGGAGCCCACCACCGTGACCTGCGGATACGACATCAGGATCTTGCGTATCTGGGGAGCAATGCTGCTCGCCTCTTCGAACGAGATCGTGTAAGGCATGGTGGCCCGCACCCAAAGCGCGCCTTCGTCCAGGTGGGGCATAAACTCTCCGCCGATATAGGGGATCAGCAAAAGGGTCAAGCCGAAGATCAAGGTCGCGAGGACCATGATCAGTCTGGGACGCTCCAGCGCCCAATCCAATTGCTTCGCATACTGCGACTTCATCCACTCGTAGGCGCGGTTACGATGCTCACGAACACCACTTTTGAACCAGTAAGAGGACAGGACCGGGACCAGTGTGAGGGTGAGGATGAGCGCACCCACCAACGCGAACGACATGGTCTCGGCCATGGGATGGAACAATTTTCCTGAGGGGCCGCTGAGGGCGTAGATCGGAAGGTACCCTGCGAGAATGACGGCTACGGAATAGAAGATCGGACGGTCTACGTCTTTCGCGGCCGCAAGGATGACTTCGTTCAGCTTGTAGTCTTGCCCCTGTCTTAGCCCGAGCTCACGGTAGATGTTTTCCACCATCACCACCGTGCCGTCAATGATGATGCCAAAATCGATCGCCCCAATGGACAGCAGGTTGGCTGCGCCATCATGCGCATGCAGCACTATAAACGCAAACAGCAGGGCCAGCGGAATCGTCAGGGCCACGATGACGGCTGCGCGGAGGTTAATCAGAAAAAAGATCAAAACGATCAGAACCAGGACCATGCCGCGAAGCAGGTTGTCTTCCACCGTGTCTGTAGTCAGTTTCACCAAGTCGCTGCGATCGTAAAAGGGATGGATCTTAACGTCGGGTGGCAGGATTTGCCGGTTCAGCTTCTCGGTTTCGGCTTCGACTCCCTTCAGAACGTTTTGCGTCTGCTCGCCCCGCAGCATGAGAATGACGCCTTCCACCGCATCGTCATTGTTCTGGTAACCGAATTCGCCCAATCGAGGCGCGTGTCCGATCACGACATCGCCAACATCCTTTACGCGAATAGGTGCGCCGTTGTTGCTGCCCAGCACGATGTTCCCGATGTCATCGGTGTTGCGCACCAGACCAATACCGCGCACATAATAAAATTGCCCACCTTGGGAATAGAATCCACCACCTGCGTTGGAATTATTCGCGGCCAGGGCCGCCATGACCTGCGGAACTGTCAAGTGATATCCGTAGATTCGGGCGGGATCGAGCAGCACCTGGTACTGCATAGTCGTGCCGCCAAATCCGGAGTCATCGGCAACGCCGCGGACCGAACGATAAGCTCTCTCTACCACCCAATCTTCGATGACCTTTAGCTCCTGTGGACTGCGGTCTGGACTTTCAAGCACATAGCGGTAGACCAGGCCGCTGGGGCTGAACAGCGGGGCCATGCTAGGGGTTACACCGGAAGGTAGACTGGCGTCCGCGATGCGCTGAAAGACGATCTGCCGGGCGAAGTAATCGTTCGTATTTTCTTCAAACGTCAGGATGACATCCGAAAGACCATATAGCGAGATGGACCGCATGACCACCATGTGCGGCACACCGTTCATTGCCAGCTCAAGAGGAAGAGTCACGAGCCGTTCCACTTCCTCCGCGGCATGGCCCGGCCATTGCGTGATCAGTTCAACCTGCGGAGGGGAAAGGTCAGGGTAAGCATCCACAGGCATGCGCTGGAACGAGATGATGCCGGCGACCATCATGAAGCCGGTCAACATCAACACCAGAAACCGTTGCCTCAGAGATGCTTGTACGATTCGATGAATCATTCAGTTATGGACGCTTATCCGTCTCGGGCTTCCTTCCCCAACCTTTAGCTTGGCGCACTAACGCTGCAGTGAGTTCGCGAACTGCAGAAACAGGCTGCCGTTTCCAACGACACGATCACCGGCGTTCAGCCCGCTGGTGATTTGGGTTTGTCCGTTCAAGCTATCCCCAACCGTCACAGTGCGCCGTCCGAACTGCTGCGGAGAAACGTTAACGTAAACAAACGGTAAGTTCTCGCTGTCCCGCAGAATGGCTGCATCCGGTAGTGCAATCGCATTTGGGATCGTGTCTGCATCCACCGTAGCCACCACATACATGTCCTTCTTAAGCTTCAGGCCCGGGTTGCCGGTCTCGATGCGCGCTTGCAGAGTGCGGGTGTTCGGATCCAGGGACGCCGCCACATAGGAAATGCGGCCATGAAAAACATCGGGATAGGACTCTGTCTGAATCGTGACTGGGTCTCCCACCCGCACGTTCGGCAAGTCTTTTTGATAAACATTCACCAGCACCCACACATTGCTGATATCGGAGACCATGAAGCACTGTGTGGCCCCGGCCTGGATCAACTGACCCACGGCAACGTTCTGTTCGACGACCTCGCCGGCTATGGGCGCCCTCACCGGGACTTCAAAAGAGGGTGGAGACTTCACTAGAGCATCAGGATTGGTAATCCCGAGCACTTTTAGAGCGGCTTCGGCCGCAGCCAGGTCGCTCCCGGCCTGCACCTCGGCCGATTCCGCCTGCTCCAAATTCTGCTCGGCAAGGGCGTGGTGCTGGTACAAGTCTCTCGCTCGGGAGGCCGTTTTCTGCGCCAGGGCATACGCGTCTCTCGCCTTCAGATAATTCGTCCGGAGTTGGGAATAGTCGGGACTCGCCACATATAGCATAGGCTCGGCCGGCGTGACCCTCTGTCCGGGAACGACGACGATCCGGCTGACTGGACCGCTGACCTGCGTAATTACGGGGGTTGTGTGGAAGCTGTTGTAGGTCACGGAGCCAGTTAAACGTAACGACCGTCTTAGCGTGGTCGGCTCAACCGTCAGCACCTGCACATGCGACATCTGGTCTTCCGGAATGGTGAACAATTCCGCCGTATTGGAATTGTTCGCGGAGTGGTTCCGTCCGCTGGCATTGGACCCGCCGCCCTGACATCCGGCACACCCTAGCATGATTGCAAAGGCAACCGTCAATGCAGCCCCGCCGGACCAGCGATCCTTGGACATCTTCACGGAAGGTTCCTCGTTCCCACGGCTTCCCTCAACTGCTCGAGCGCAGTCATGTAGGAAGACAGTGCCTGGCGATACGCCAACTGGGTTGCGCGATAACTGCGTTCCGCATCCAGGAAGTCCAACAGGCTCGCCGCACCACGCTTGTAAGCATACTCACTGATGTCACGTGAGTCCCGTGCCTGCTTCAGGTATCCCGAAGCGTAAAGTTGCACCACCTCTTCATTACTTCGCAGGGCTTCGTAGGCATCGCTGACATCGGACAGCACCGTGTCGCTCGACAGCGCCTGTAGCTCCTGGGCTTGCGTAAGGGCATAACGAGTGCGTGCGATCTCGCCCTGGTTCCGGTTGAAGAAGGGCAAACCGAAATTCACGAAGAAGGAAGCAGTATTTTCACCAGCAACGTGCGTATAGTCGGCCGCTCCATTGACATCTTGTTTGCCATTGGCTTTTGCCAGCGAAATCTGGCTTTGCGCAGCGGTTACCCCCAGTTCGGCTGCACGAAAATCAGGACGTTCCTGCAAGGCCCTGGCTTGAAGGTCCTCCAGCTTCCCCTTAACCGGCTGGTACGATAAATCGCCAACCACATCGTAATCAGCAGGAACTGCGTCATATCCAAGCAACCCCCGCAAGGCCACCAATGCTTGCACCCTTGCCAGACGTGCAGATGAGACGTCCGTTTGAAATTGCAGCAATTGCAACTTGATCTTGAGGTAGTCGCCTTCGCTGATATAGCCCGATTGGTATTGCGCCTGGGCAATATCAACCGTCTGTTGAAAGCTCTTCAGGTCTTGCAGGGCGAACTGCAGGGTCGATTCCGCCAACAACACCGCGATGAACTGTTGCGACACATCGAACGTCAAAGTGCGCTCGGAATCCGTGACTTGTGCGCGGGTCACCGAGGTCTGGTCCTGCGCCGCCTGCAAGCGGCGCTGTCGCTTGTGGCCACGCTCAAACAAATATCCGATTCCAACGTCGAATTGCTGGGCCTGGTCAAGGTTGTTCGCATTGAAATCGTTAGGATTAAAAATGGGAACGAACTGGGAATCGAACAAAAACGTTGGATTGGGGCGAAGGTTGGCGGTGATCTCCTGGGCCTGGTTTTGAAGAATAAGAGTTCGCGTCGCCTTGAGCGAGTGATTATGCACAAGCGCCAAATCAATTGCCTGATCGAGAGTAATGAGTGTGCCTTGTCCTGAGACCGTGGGCACCAGCAACAGCAGCCAACTCAAAGCCGCCAGAATCTTGATCCGGAAGTGCGCTGGACACATAAGTCTCAAATCTAAAAGTGCGAAATCGCGAGGTGGAGAACCGGTCCGATGATGGCCTTCCCCGAGCCTTCGCCATCGGCGCCGCCCCGCTGCCAGCCGCACCCTGGATGTGGCAAGGGGCCGCTCCTGAGTAACGCAAAACACTGCAAGCAGAAAACACATTGTAAATCAGGAAGTTGCAAGTGAATCGGCGTAGCTCGCGATCGGCTCCAGTTCCAGTCCTCGCCGTCATTCGTGCTTTGCACGTCCGTACGAGCGCATCCCGCCGTTACAAATCCACCCCTTGGTGGTCCAACCTGGCGGTTACTGATGATAGCTTAGTCAATTACCGTAGAACATTTGTGGCGACTCCGGCGGCGGCCGCTATGGCGTCCAGTTAAGTCGCTGCGCGGGTTGGTGCTGACTTCGCCAATGACCCGCCACAGGGCAAAGAGTTCCTCGGATGGCAGTGCGCTCTGATGGAGAAACCAGAATCTCGGCCGGTTTACTCTTCCCTCAGAAATTCGCTTTAGTCTGACTGCACCGGAGCTGAACCTCCGCCGCGTTGTTGCTTTAGCCCTTGTCCGAAAGCAAAGTTTTCATTGCTCTAGCAGCCCCTACGCAGGTAAAGTATTGCCACCATTCTTTCCAATTCCCAAGCAAGTGCCAGGCAGTCATCCGTTCGGGCATACAGGAGAGTTCGTGTTTTCACAGTCGTTTCCCATCAGCTCCGAAGGTGGTCACAACAGCTTCCAGAATAATGTTCCCGATCCCGTTACCTCAGGGAAAGAGCTTCCAACCTTCAAGTTCGAGCTGGAGAGATCCGAAGGACGTGTCATGGAGGGCAGCTACGGCAAAGAGGCGACGGTGGTCCAGTTGCCGATCTCCAAGGGCCTTGCCGGCGTCTCGATGCGCATGGAACCGGGGATCATGCGCGAACTGCACTGGCACGCCACAGCGGCGGAGTGGGCGTTTGTCACCGAGGGCCGGGTGCGCACCACAGTTATCGATCCCCTGGGCTGCGCCGAGACCAATGATTTTGAGCCGGGCGACATCTGGTATTTCCCGCGCGGTCACGGGCATGTCATCGAAACCGCAGGCGATCAACCGTGCCACTTCATTCTCGTCTTCGACAACGGCTACTTCTCCGAATTCGGCACCTTCAGCGTCTCGGACTGGATCGGCCACGCGCCTAAAGAGCTGCTCGCCAAGAACTTTGGCGTTCCGGCCTCGACCTTCGACAGTTTTCCAAAAAAAGAGGTCTACTTCGCCAAGGGCAAGATTCCGCCGCCCGTGGCCGCTCCGCCCTTGCAGGGGTGGAAGAAGCCGCCGCTCACCCACAAGTACAGTCTTCTTTCGCAGGAGCCCTTTGAGACCTTCAGCGGCGGGCTGGAGTGGCGGGTCGATGGTTCTCAATTCCCTATTTCAACGACCATGACGGGCGTCGTGCTTGAGATGGAGCCGGGCGCTCTGCGCGAATTGCATTGGCATCCCAACGCGGCCGAGTGGCAGTACATCCTGAGCGGCGAGTTCAGTGTGACCTTGTTCGGCTCGCAAGGGCGCTGGCGCGAGGAGAACCTGAGTCAAGGAGATGTTGGTTATATTCCGCAAGGCTTTGGTCACTCGATTGAAAACATCGGAGACGATGAGGCGCGTATCCTCATTGTCTTCAACAACGGTCACTACCAGACCATCGATCTATCGCAATGGATTGCCGGAAACCCAAGCGACATACTTGCCACAAATTTCTCGCAAGACCCCTCGGTTTTTGCGACGTTTCCGCGCAAAAACGTCTTCCTTACAAAGCGGGAACCCTTGCCGTAAACAATGTCGCGGCTGTGGCAGCAACCCTCGTTGCCTCCGGCAGCTACCGCAGATGGGATTTGAAAATCGTCGTGGCTGAGATCAAGCCTTCGATGAGGTGTAGTCGTTGCATTCGGATCTGTAGGCGCACGTTGCAACGCCAGAAGGCCGTACATTTCCGGCCTGCGTCCCGCCAACACCGCATTACGAGATGTCCTGCTAGATTGCAAGCCGTCGAATCGACAAAGCGCTGTATCGCAACCATCGCCCATGGCGCCCCATCACTGCCGAATCAGCGTACCAATCCCTGCTCCTGCTAACGCGCGGGAGAGATTTCCAGGCGTCAGTCCGTTTACGATGCGGAAACTCCGGACAAGCTTGGCTCGCGTCAAGAGATCCAGTACCGCCGGTTCAAGCGGAAGCGTTGGTAGTTTTCTGTCGACTAATTCTTGGGCGCGAATCTCCGGGATGAATTCTGCCGCAGGGTCGGTCTTGGGGTCGGCGGAATAGAGTCCGTCAACGTCCTTAAGGAAAATCATACTGCGGGCGCCGAAGACCTCGGCCACCAGATAGGAGCCGGCGTCGCTTCCGTGGGGCGGAAGTTTGCCCAATAGCGGCGGGTGCTCCCACAACGAATAGGGAGGAATGCCGTTGAAGACGGCTCCGCGGGCCGCAGCCAGCATGGCAGGAAGCAGTTGCACGACAAAGGGAGCTTCCAGATACACAAACCCGTGTTGGGCTAGAAGGCAGGAAACCATGTAAGCATTTTGTGCCGAGTCTTTGGCGCTCAATGCGGCCAGCGCACCGGTCGGCAGTCCCAGGTCCAGACCCACCGAGAAGATGTGCCGGGAGCGGATCCCGGCTCCCACGCCGATGATCATTCGATGCTGGGATTGATTGGCGACGATCTCTTCAAGCAGCGGCAGCAGGGCGGAGCGGCCCCGGTCCATGATGGAGCGTCCGCCGATCTGAATGATATTGACGTCCGGAAGAATGGAGACCACTTGTCCATCGGTCCGGGCGATCACGTTCTTGTCCACCAGCGATTCGCGCATCAGGCCCGATTCCACATGTCGAGCGCCGAAATCATAGAAGGTCATCTTGCGTCTCCGTTCTTGTAGATGATCGTTCCCACCGGCTCGCCGTTCAGCGCGGCCGTCAGTTGGCCGGGTTTCAAACCGTTGACGAATTGAATCTCGCGAATGTTTCGTGCCCGCACCAGGAATTCGAGCACGGCCCTTTCCACAATCAGATCTTCCAGGTCGAGAGCCAGCAATTCTTCCACGCTGATGCGCGGAATATACTCGGAAGTTGGATCTTTCTTGGGATCGGCGGTATATAACCCGTCCTCATCCTTTACATAGATCATCTTGCGCGCCCCGAAGACCTCGGCGATCAAGAAGCACCCGGTATCGGTACGCTGCGGGGGAATGCGACCGATAGCCGGGTTCGGTTCCCACAGCTTGTAAGGAGGCATACCCTGGCAGACAACGGCGCTGCGCTCCATTAAATAATGAGGCAGCGTATTGAACCCTTCCGGCTCGATGAAGGGAATTCCGTATTGCGCCAGCAAGTAGTGCAGCATCTGCGCGTTCTGCCAGGCCACCGCCGTACCGAGCACGGTGAGCACACCGGTGGGCAGGCCAAGATCAATGGCCAGACTGTAGATGTGACGCGCGCGTGTGCCCGCTCCTGTTCCGAGGATCATTTTGTGCCGGCCCAGGTTGGCTACAATCTCTTTGACCAGCGGATATACCGCGCTCCGCCCGCGATCCATAATGCTTTGGCCGCCAATCTTAATCACGTTGACCCAGGGCAAGATGATTAAGTCAGGCGTGTCTTCAGTAGCTTTTTGCACCGAAGCATCCGTCAACGAACTAGAAAGCAACTGTTTGCCCAGCGCGGTGAGTAGGCTGCTCTTGTCCTCGATTATGTCTTTCATAGGATGGCTTTCAGAAACCTCGACCCGCTTCTTCTGCGAATTCAAAAATGTCCAACTCAAAACTTCGTTTCTCTTGAAATCGGGCCTCCAGGAAACCGAACCTTGTTTCCGCCCAAGCCGCCAGTTGCGTAAGGGCCTGCTCCTGCACGGCAACCGGCAAGGCGGCAAACCTCGCGCCCGTGCGGTGGCGCACCAGAAATTCCTGCGGAGTCGTGATGACACTCCAGGAAGCTGCCTGGGCATGCAGATGGCGCAGGGTCGAGGACTCAAGCCAAGCCGTAGCATTTATGCGCGACTCCTGTGGCCGGTGCCAGCCAACTCCCATCTCTTCAAGAATGGCTGCCAGTTGACGCTTGAGTTGTGCGTCGATCCCCGATTCCGGACTTACGGTGTGGCCCACAGCCACGCTTCCGCCCGGCAGCAGGACCCGCCGGGTTTCGCTGAGTATCCCCAGCCAGTCGCCAACACCGCCCAGGACCTGCACTAACAACACCAGATTGAAGGTGCCGTCACGGAACGGCAATTGCCGGCCATCGGCCTGCGCCAAAAAGCAACTCATAGAGTTCGCAGAAAACTTGTGCAACATACTGAGAGATGTGTCGACGCCGACGTAGAAATCTCCCGCAGTCACGAAAGCCCTGCCGATCCGTCCCGTCCCCGCGCCAATCTCGAGCACTCGCGCCGGCGCCGAGGGTCGCAACGCGGCCCATATCGCTGCTCGTATGGCTTCCGGCACCTCAGCGGGCAGAGGACGATAGCGCTCGAAGTTGGAGGCGGTTGCATCAAAAGCGGATTCCGTGGCTGGGTTCACCGATAGCCTTCCGCCTGGAGCCGAAACAGTTCCGCATAGAGTCCGTCGTGGGTTAGCAGCTCATCGTGTGTTCCCTGCTCTACCATGGTCCCGCGCCGAAGTACAACAATGCGATCAGCGACGCGAACCGTGGAGAAACGATGTGAGATGAGCAGAGCGGTTTGTCCTGCAACCAGATCGGCAAAACGCCTGAAGGTCTCATATTCTGCGCGCGCATCCATCGCCGCTGTGGGCTCGTCCAGGATGATGATCTGCGCATTGCGGATATAGGCCCGCGCCAGGGCAATCTTCTGCCACTCGCCTCCGGAGAGTTCAAGTCCGCCTTCAAAGCGCCGGCCCAGCATCTGACGATACCCCAGCGGGAGACTAGCAGCCAGCGAGGCGGCCTGCGATTTCTCCGCGGCCTCGACAATGGCAGGATGAGTGGTCAGGCTCGCGCCGTTCGGCAACTGGAGCAGACGGTCCAGATACTCCTGCACCTGGCTGATCTCGCCGACACCGATATTTTCGCCCAGGCATAGGTCGTAATGAACGAAGTCCTGAAAGATCACGCCCACGGTGTGGCGCACGGACTCAAGCTCGTATTCGCGGAGGTCCAGGCCGTCGAGCAGAATGCGCCCTTCGCTGGGGTCGTAAAGCCGGGCCAGCAGCTTTACCAGGGTCGTCTTGCCGGCCCCATTCTCACCCACCAAGGCGATCTTTTCGCCGGGCGCGATACGCAAACTGACGTGGCGAACCGCCCAGGTGCTGCTCCCGGGATACCGAAACCCCACGTCGTCGAATACGAGATCCTGCGTGAGCGGAGAGGGCACTGCGCGCGCACCGGGGATCGAAACAATCGATGGCTGCATCTCGAAGAAGTCGAACAGGTCGCGAACATAGAGGCCCTGCTCATAGATGTTGCCCGCGGACAGCAGCAATCGTTCCGTAACGGCGCGGCTGCGCGCGAACGATCCGGCAAGAAAGGTGAGTGTGCCGATGCTGATCACCGAAATGAATGCGCGCCACAAAATGATCGCGTAACCGCCATAATATCCGGCGACACCCAGCCATGAGAGCGCGGTCCCGGCCAAGCCTTTGCGTAAGACGAGGCTGCGGTTGGCTTCGTGGAGCCGGCGGGCGAGGTTGCGATAGCGATTCAGCAGCCAGCTGGTCAAGCCGAAGACTTGTACTTCTTTCGCGGTTTTGTCGCCGGCGCTGAGGAAACGCAGGTAGTCTAATTGCCGTCGCTCCGGCGTCATGCGATATAGCAGCGAGTATTCCAACGCGCTGAAATGAGCTTCACCCAGAAAGCTGGGCAATATGGCCAGCACCAGCAGCGCCAGCAACCACGGGCTGTAAACCAGGACGGCCGAAGCCAGCGAAACCAGGGTCAAAGAATCCTGGCCCACGGAGAGCAGCTGCGTTACCAGACCAATGCGTCCCGTAGTCTGCCGTTGCGCGCGCTCCAGGCGATCGTAAAACGTGGGATCCTCAAAATGGCGCAGATCCAGTGAGCCAGCGTGAGCGATGAGTTGCTCGCTGATTTGATTGGAACAAAGTTCGCCGAAAAGACCTTCAACCGCAGTGGAGGCGCGGTCCAGCGCTTCTCCCCCAGCGACGATCACCAGCTCTAAGCCGACCAGGAGCCAGAGCCGTGAGATGTTGGGCCGTCCCATGCGTGCCGCCACCACCGTGTCAATGATCAATTTCGCTACCCACAGCGTGGCGATGGGGACGCCGGCCCGCAACAACCGGAGCAGCACCGTGGCAGTTGCATATCCGCGGTGGGTCCGCCACACCAGTTGAAGAAATTGCCGGACCGAGCTAAGCGCGCCAAACTTTTGCCGCCACGTCAGCGGTCCTCCGCTTGGGGCATTGTGCGACTTCGGCAGCGTTGAGAGCGGACTTGGCAAGGCGCTTGTATTGTAGTCCTCGCAGTCTCTTCATCCCCTGAGCCCGCCGACTAAATCGCTATGTGGATTCGAGTGGTAAGGGAGCAAATGGCCGGAGACGGCGCGCGTCTCCGGCCCGAGCTTTGATTTTGGAGTTCACGTCCTCAGTGGTGCGTGTACAAGGTCTTGTCTGGAACGACTTCTATTAACTGCATCATGCCTCGATCTTCATGGATCAGGATATGGCAATGCAGCACGTAGTCGCCGGTAAAGTCTGCAAAGCGGGTTCGCATCTTGAACCAGCCGGGAATGTACTCCGTGCAAACCGGCTTACCCGTTGCCGTGCTGCACTGAGTATAGGGACGCAGTTGCGCGGGGCAAGTATCGGCGTTTGTCGGGTCGTTGCACCGTTTCGTGATTATGTACTGCCGGCCGGTGGGTATGGCGAACGTGTCCCACCAGACGAATGGAGCTTGCGGCTGTTGCGAAGGGCAAGGCTTGAAAGTTGCCGGGTCATCCGGGTTCACGTAGCACGGATTGCCCTCGGTCATGGCTTCCGGACTATTCGGCTCGAAAAGTTCTACGACCTGGAAGGGGTTGATGTGGATATGGAAGGGATGGGACTTATCATTGGCTTGGTTCTCCACCTTCCATTCTTCAGTGGTGTTGAGCAGCATGACCTGATTGATCTGGTTGGGGTTGAAAGCCTGGCCATTGATGGTGGTATTGCCCGGACCGAAAACCAGCTTCCTCTTTGTATAGATGCTGTTTTCCGGGATGTCCGCCAGGAAAGTCGGGAATTGAGGGAAGTCGCTTTCCTTCTGGATAAAGTCCATGGGCGGACTGACCGGACCGTCTGCGACCTTTACGGTGAGCAGCGGAAACAGGTAACTGGTGTCTGCGGCAGCTTGGCATTCGTGTGGGGGTGACGGACATTGTTGAATCAAAGGACCGGTGTTCGCCCGCGCGCGAAGCTCATAGGTGCCGGGCTGCGTCGGCGCCTTGACCAGCAGGTCCGCACGGTTCGCCGGCGCCAAGTCGAAGGTATTATTAGGAGCTCCCACCCGGTTGTAGTTGGTGAAGTCGAACTGTACTCCATCCTGAGCGATCTGCCGCCAGTTGACGCACGGCAAAACAACGTCCCGGGCGCCAGGCTGATTGCAAGGCTCCTTTGCCCCCTCGGGGACGAAGCCTACGAACTGTACGGCGTCGCGAAATGCGCCGTTTACGATCCGCCATAACTGAACTTCGCCGGGCCGCATCTCGACGATCGGCTGGCGCCTGCCGTTCACTGAGATCGGCGGCCGAGCGGCACCGGGTGCTACCGTATTCGCCGGATTGAGAAGCGGGAACGGCGCCGGCGAAATCTGCTGCAGCATCAAGACCTGCTCGCGCAGCTGAGGACCATAAAATTTGTGCAGGTCGTCATCGTACTGCCCTTCAATGATGAAGGCGCCGGTCATGCCATTGGCTACGTTCAATGCTGTCGAACCATGCTTGTGGGCGTGATACCAATGCGTCCCGGGCGCCTGCCCCATCAGATATTGCGGGGGCTCATTCGTGTTCTTAGGCGGCGGCACATACTTCGTCAGCCTGAAGCAGTACGGAGATGCGCCGATTTGATACTGGGGCCACAAACCCTGTGCCAGTTCCGCGGCGTTCGAAGGCCATAGCTGCATAGAGTGAGGCAGGCTGCCCGGCTGGCCCTTGTAGGGGGCTGTTGCGTCATACTGTTGCAGAAGCTCTTTTTGTTTATCCCGCCATGCCCTTGGAAGCTGGTCCCACCTGCTGGGGGAGCCATCTTTTTCGCAAGTTCTGAAAATCTGCGCAAACTGCTCCTCCACGAAAGCGTCCGTCGGTTCGGAGCCGGCGGACATTTGCAAAGCGGGGCGGATGTACAAGAGCACATTGTCGCCGGTTGTGCTGGGCGTGGTATGGGTGCCGTGGAAGTGGAGATTGGCGGTGCTCGACCCATGGATGCAATCCGGCATGGTGTCACCGTCCGGGTAGATGGCGACTTGTTTTCCGGAATTGGTCCAGGTCACGTCGTTGTCCCTCACCCAGGCGCCTTCCGTTTGGGGAAAATCGGGTTCGGTCGCTCCACTTTCGCCCGTCGTTCCCCTTTTGATTCCGGTTGCCGTGAAGACGAAGCCTCCGGGATTGTTGTTCACAGGCTGAATCGGCGTGCCCGGATTGTATGGATTGTTCGCTGTCCAATCGACTCCAGCCTGGTTGATCCAGGTGACCGTGCCGTCTTGTACGGTTGCACCTTTGGTCTGGGGGAACTTAGGCGGAGTCGCTCCCGTCTCTCCGCCCGTGGTTGCGGTGAAGACGAAGCCTCCGGGATTGTTGACCGTGGGATTGATCTGAGAGCCATTCCTAACCTTGGTGTTGGCGTGCCACCCCGGAGCTCCAAACACCTGGTCGCACCCTGGAGTGTTGCCCAGCAGTCCTTGATCGAGCGAATTGGCAAAATGCTGTAAGTTGATCTTGTTCTGAAAGGTGATTTCGATCAGATCACCCACACGGGCGCGCAAGGTCGGCCCAGGCATAGGCTCCGGGCCGGCAGGCCAGGGTTGCGGATGCTCCGGATCGTATCCCACGAAAAAGCGCAAGTATTGACTGGCGCAGCGGGTGTCAGTGCTACTCCCCTGTTTCTTGATACCGTGCGAACCCCACACTGTACGCAGCCCGTCGGTAACCGCGATGTTCGCCCTGAGCACCCCATTCTGGCTCTTGAGCTCCGGCATGGTGAGCAGGTCCTGGGTGCCGGGTGTCGGACAGGTCACGCTCTCCGGAGTCTGGTCCGGCGCCACTGGCGTGGAGGCAGCAGCCGTCGGCATGAGGTGTTCGCTACGTATTCCCCCCTGCGCTTGCACCAGCGGAGCAAATATCATCAGGCCCAGCAGTGAAGCGCAAACCTTGACCAGGACGCTCAAAACCGTTCTGCTTTTATCAGGACGGTACCCACCATCTCGTGGGCTGTGATTGCATTGTTGGGCAACAAAGTGGCGGGCTGTCATACTTGCTCCTTTCTTCGCCTTGTTCAAAGGCAATTAACTCCCTGCGTCGACGATCTTAATCGTGCCTATCTCGCCAGGATGGAGAGAGCATGCATACTTCAACGTTCCGCTGCTTCCCACGGCGAATATAGAAGATTGGGAGTTCGGCGCAATCTGATTCGGCATGAAGTAGCTCTTATTGATGCTTCCGTCGGGGGCCAGCAGACCGGGCCAGTGCGCCTGAGTATCGTTGTTGGCCCAGAAGACCTGGTCCCCCGGCTCAACCTGTTGTTTGGGTGGTCCGAGGAAGGGAGGATCAAAATTTGCTTGCGACGGTTTCGCCGGATTCGGGTTGATGTTGATGTTCCAGCTAAAGGGCATTTGCGTTCCTCCTGACCAGAGTTTCTTGAGAGTGGTGTAATGCGGTGTGAACCGGGTCGATGGTCAGCACACCTTCCTCGGCTAGTTGCTGCAGCGCCAGCACAATCTGGCGGTCGGAGTGCGGAGCGCCTATGCGGCCATGGATTTGCTTGACAACCTCGCTGGCCGTTCGGGGGACCGAGCAGATATCCACTATCATGCTTACCTGGCTCCGCGGCAACCGTGTAGCGGCACTTGCGTGCACCGGCACGCGGGATCGCAGCAACTGTTGAGGGTGCAGCGTGATGACCTCCTGCCTCCGTTGCCAGAATGGCGAATCAGGCCACCGTTGCTCGACGCGGTAGTATGCGGCGCGCGCGTCCAGGTAGTTGTTGTACTCTCGGCCCAGAACCGCTGCGTACTTCTCAAGAGCGTTGGAATCGCCGCGAAGATGGCGAACTATGACACGGGCCGCGTAGATGCCGTTGCGCATTCCCTTGATGATGCCTTGCGATGACAGCGGGTCGAATGTGCCGGCGGCGTCGCCCACCGCCAGCCAATTGTCGCCGATGGGTGTCTCAATCCGCTGCGAGGAAGCCGACCAGAGCGCGGGCCTAGCTGACCAGATCGCTCCGGCCATCGGGCCCCGCGTATGCGGCGCCGACGCAGTGAGTGAACGCCAGCCTTCGGGCGTTTGCCAACTCAGTCGGCGGATTGTATCGGCGTCTCCCATGAAGGCGACCACCATGCGGTGGTCGGGAAGCACGGCTGAATACCACCAGCCTTGCTCGCAAGCTTCGATCGACGCATAAGTGTCCGTGCAAGCCTGGGCAGGATCGAGGCGGAGAAATGCGAAGACTCCTGCCAACCGGTCATAGACCTGATGGCGTACCCCCTGGCTGTGAGCAAACCAACTGCGGCGGCCGGTGGCATCCACAACAAACCTGGCGCTCAACTCGCGCTTGCCGCTGTCCTCCCCCTGGATCGTCAGGTTCCATCGTTGTTCACGGCGCAGTTGGCCCGACGCTTTGGCGCGAAGCATCACCTCGACGCCGGCGCGCCAGGCCTCGGCGGATAGAAAGGCATCGAACTCTCGCCGATCCAGATGCCAGCCATCTCCATGCGTTGAAAAGATGAATTCATTCTCGTAGAGTTCAGGGCTGCCCCAGGCCGCCCGCGTACCGTAAGACTTCATAGGTGAGCGCGCAGCAAAGGCGTCCCAGACACCCAACTCGGCCAACAGAGCGCGTCCCGGTGGCGCCAGGGTCTCTCCGATTCTTATCGCGGAGTAATCCGTCCTTTCGACCAAGGCAACGCGCAACCCAGGATCGAGCCGCTTCAGCGCGAGGGCCGTGGCCGATCCGGCCGGACCTCCACCGAGGACCACAACATTGTAGGCATCGTCTGTTGGATTTTTATCCAGCATGTACCGCATAAAATGACGCCACCACGCCTGCCGGTGAGACTCCCCCATTTCCAGACGGATGGGGAATTGTTCGTGTAACCGAGCCTACGATGGCCGCACGTTGCAGGGTTTCGTTGCTATTGGGCCAGACCGGAACCAGCCAACCAATGTAGTCGTAAATCCACTCTGCGCCGGAGACGATCCCCTTGCCCTGGAAGCGCACCTGCATGGGCGATCCGTAACCGCGCGAGCCGTGCAGGGTGAGAGACCATCCGGGCCCACCTATGGTCCCCTTTAGCAGAGGGTAAGCGGCGTCTGTAATTATCAGCATGCCGCTACCGAACTCGAGCTTGTCGAAGGGCTGCTTTACGTCCGGGTCATTCAACAGACTGCGATATGTCCACTTGCCCACAAATGGATTGTGGTTCATGGTTCCTCCTGGCTGCGCTCCACGCTGATGTACTTGTTGATGTTGTTCGTGTAGGGTGACGCCTGATCCAACTGTGACTCCGGAACATATGGATTACGGACCACAAAGCCCAGCTTGGACCATTCTGTAACCATCTTGAGATCGCCCTCTTTGGTCTGCGGGACGCCGCGTGACCAGGTTAAATATTGGTAGACGGGAGCGTCGTTGCTGAACCCCACTACTTCGTAGGTTTGCATCGGACGATGAGCTGGCCACCATAATGTTTCCCAGATCCTTTCTTCCAGCTCCATCCATTCATCGTGTTCACTCTTCGGGTCCACCTTGTTCCAGTCTTCGTAAGTCACATTGATGTTCTGGGTGGAACATTCATTGAAGTCCGCCTGCCAGGGTAACGCGGAATACTTGGTAAGGTCTCCGGGCTGGAGACCGTGCTTGAAATTGCTATCCTGGCTGAGAAACACGCCCGTCGCAGCAACATAGTCTTCTTCAGGAATAGCGTTTTGGTTGGCGTTAGCTGCAGTCTGACGGAAGGTGTAAAAGTTGGGATCGGCTTTAATACGGTACGGCTCCTTGTATATGGCAGGATTACGAATGACCCATGCCACTTCCCCGCCCGGACAAAAAGCCCCTCCCAACAGGTTGGTCAGGACACCCTCGTCCAGGTCGCGTGCCGTGCGATTGACCCATTGGTCGTAAGGTCGGAAGGGATCGATCTGACTTTTCAGGATCCAACCTTCCGACACTTCGTTGTAGAACTTTCCATCGGCCCACTGGCGGAGCAGGAACAGCTGGTAATCCGTAAGGCGAAGGAACTTTGAGGAAATCGTGTTGCTGATGGGATTGTCCCCGGCTAGAAGCGGCATCAGCGGGAGATTGCCGATGCGAGCGTTGGGCCTGCCCAGCAAGCGGAAATCGTTCTCTTCTCCCGGTTGGCGCAGCAGGTCGAAGAGGTACATGCGGAATACACGGGACGGATCGTGGGAACACTGTTCGATGGCCGCCTGAATGCGGTCCGCCAGGAGCTTGCCACTGCGAAAGGCGCTGAAAACCTTCTCTAAAGCATTCTCAATCGGCTTGTCGGTTCTGGTGTCTCCCAACGGGACGCGCGCAGGAGGTTCCTGGCCGCTCGTGGCTGGCAGCTTTCCAGACGCCGGGGCTGTTGTCTTTGCCGGAGAAGCATCTGCCGATTCGCGCAAACCGGCGATCAGTTGGTCCCACGCCTTCCGCAGTTTTTCCTCGGCCGTGCGATACCTCTGTGCCTTGGCGGACTTTCCGTCCTCCTTCGACTCGGCGTAAATCTTCTGCCACCGCACCAGATAAGCTTCGGCATCCTCGGTGGGCGCCTCCGGAAAGACTTTGGCGGCAAACTCGCCGACGGCTTTCTTCAGGGTCTCCCGCATGTTGTTGCGGCTCTTTTTTTGGAATGCCGCCAGCAGCGTTGGTTCACGCGTGGTGCGCCGGGAAACCCTGGCCTCATCGTCCAGCAGAATGAGCGTCGGCTCCAAGGCATTCACGAAAAGCTCTCCCGACTGGTTATCGTGGACCAACTGCCGGGCCTTCCTGCGCAACGCAGCCTGATCGACAAACGGAGGTACGCCCAGTTTGTCGGGATCAAAGTTTCCGCGACTCGTTTGGTTGTGGGGATAGTTTGACTGCGCTAGGACGTTGGTCAGATAGGTGAATTCGTCGGCACGAAACACGATTGGCCAGATGTCACGGAAAAACCATGGCTTGTAGTCTCGGTTCCATTCCAGATTGCCGGCCTTCCAATGCAGGAGAGCGGCAGTATCGTTCGGATCTATCTTTTGGGGCTCAGAAAATGTTCCAACCATTCCATAAATGTCCGTACGATAGGCAAACTGGGTGACCGCAGTGTTATAGACAACATCGTCGAGCGTAACGATGTCGAGCACCTGCGGAACGTACGGCGGGTATCCCACCAGCACCCAAGCCGGATACTCAACGTCAATAAATCGTTGCTGCCCGACTTCCTGAGAAAACATTACCAGGCGGGCCATAACCGGACCGTCGGATACGTCATCGAACCAGCCGTCGTTATTGGCATAGTGGTCGATGCGTGGCTCCCCAAATCCAGCTTTGAAGCTACCGGAGTGGCCGTGCCCACCCAGGACGAGCAAATGCCCGCTGTCCGCTGTCAGTATTTCTCCCAGAGTATCGATGGAGTGCGGCTGCAGCGGAGGCGGAAACACAGGGGCGTACAGTCCGTCACCTTTTCGATCGAAGGAAGCGTGCCGGCGGTCGGTTGTGTCCACGACCTGCGGTCCGGGATCGATGATCAGCTTCTGTCGCGCCTCGACGTTGGTGATGTTGGCATTGCGTCGCGGGTGAGATTTGCTGTAGCCATGCTCCCCGTCGAGTTGCTGGAACTCATACCAACTCGCCTTCTTGTTGGCCAGATAGACGCGCCACTGAATGTCCACCAGCACGCCATGGTTGCCGCCGCCTTCAATCGGATCGCCGATCCGGAGCGGACGCCCTTCCGGGCTCTTTTCGTCGAAGACGTAAATGTGGAAGCGAGCGGCTTGACGCTTGATCCGGCCCTTCTGGTCTTTGAATTTGGTAGTCCGCACTTCAGATGTGCCATCGGGCGACAGCAGAGGATTGCCTTGCAAGTCGCACGCAATCGGCAATGCCGCTGGAGTTTCCGGCGAGATGCAGAATTCGTCAGGGCTATTGCCCAGTCGCGCGATGCCGATTCCTGGATGAATACGATAGATGGGAGGTGCGCACTGCCCGCTCATGTATGGGTTCCTTTCAGTCCAAGAAGTTCAGGGAAACACCTTCAAGCTTCAGCAATTCCTTGTCTTCCTGGTAATCCGCTCCAATTACAACCAAGTTGATTTGGATGGATTTGGCGCCTTTGCTGAACAGGGCCTTGGCACACCTGGTCACGTTCACCCGATGGTTGCGGGGAGTGTTGTGGTTGCGCGGCCTCAGATCGTACTTGCGCGAGGGCGGCACTTCGCAGTGCCCCGGACCGCCGTAACATTCGCCGTGCCCAAAAACCGCCATATATCCGGCGTAGTGCTCATCGCTAATTGGCGTATTGGCGTTTGCGCTTGGCAGGTTGAGAAAAACGCGGATAAAACAGGAACGGGGAAGCTGAGGGACCCGGTGCAGCCGCACTTCGGCTTCATGGAAGGAAGCCCGGACATTTTCTGCAATATCGATTTTTTGCGAAATGAGACGTCCTACCGGCGCGTCGGTACCCACAGGAATCATGAATGCGCTTTTCACGTATTCATAACCGAAGCGATACATGTCCAGCGTGTCGCGGATAGAGTAACTCCATGGAGTGAGCACCGAATCAAGGTCCGCAGGCAACGAATCCGGATGCCGCTGTTGCCACTCCCACCATAGGCGGTCAACATTGGAATGCACCGGCCAGAAGATGGGATCGTAGGAGGCTGTAAGGTTGCTGAACATATCGCCCAACGGAGGCTGGGTGTACAGGTCCTCGCGTTTATGAAATCTGCGGCCTGCCACCTTCACACCCAGATTGCGGTTCTGGGGAGGGTCCTTCGGAACGTCCGGATTCTGTCCCCCCGTCCAGATGTGCATGGTGTTGTGCGGGTTTTGGTCGAGGAAC
Source organism: uncultured Acidobacteriaceae bacterium (assembly GCA_963791975.1). GTDB lineage: Bacteria > Acidobacteriota > Terriglobia > Terriglobales > Acidobacteriaceae > Bog-257. The sequence goes on from CAWBUJ010000005.1 coordinate 366,227, forward strand.
CCAAAGGAGTCGTTGTAGAGGCTGCCACCGCCAAAGTCGCGAAATGTTCTTAAGCTGAGGATCTGCTCTACGTCGTCGGCACTGGGATAGTGATAGTGGATAACAGTGTTGATGGTACCGCTGCCGAATTCGCCCGGGTAACGCAGCGGATACCATAGGGAATTCGCATCCAGTAACGCGTCGATAAAGCGGTTGCGATATTCGCCCTGCGTATACTTGACGCCAATCCGCTTCTCTACGGCATTAAAAAATCGCCGCGGCGAGGCGTAGGTTTGATTGACCAAGTCCTTGAGTTTGTCTGCCGGTATCCCATTCTTGTCCAGAAATTTGAGGCTTTCTTCGGTCAAAAAAGCCTGGAGCGCTTTGGGAATGATCACGCCCTTGTCGGGCTGTTCCGGCCGGTATTGCGGCATGGGCCAGTCCCAGTAGGGTATCGTCACGCCGGCGCAACGGTCCTGAAGCGCCTGCTCGAATTCGTAGAGATAAATCCGGTGCCATGGCAGGAAACGCTCCCATCCGTGCTGACAATGGTTTTGATGGATCAGCGCATGGTTGTTGTAATTACGAACATCCTCCGGCCATTTGTTCAAGGTGTAAAGTTCCCGAAAAGCGAATCGCAGCTTGTCCAGTTGCGCCGGAGAAAGACAATCGATGTTCATCCGTTGCCGGCATTCACCTTCTCTGTATTTGTACTCATTGACATTGCCGGCAATCTGGAATTCCTTGCCTTCGACCCCGGCGTAGGCTTGTGGACCGAGCGTGATGGTAGTTATTTCTGACTTCCAATTCTCCACTGGATAGGCGGCCACCCCGGTTTTGTCGGCAGGACAGCCGTCATCAATCCAGTCGCTGATCTCTTGAATGTCCTCATCCGCGACGGGCTCGCATTCCCAGGGAAGTCGAGGAAACTGTGAGCCATCAAACGGCGACTGGCCGCGCAGACCTTTGATGAGCCCGGAGCGCGCGCCCAGTCCGGCGGCGCTTTCGCTATGACAGCAGGAGCCTCCAGCTTCTTTCTTGGGCGCGATCAGAGGAATACCGTACAGTTTGGCCTCCAACAGTTTCTCCCGGGAGAACTCCCAAAGGGGCAGTCCGCCATAGGCCCTCTCATTGCCGTCCGCGCCTTGGCGAAGTATTTCGCGGACCTGCTCGAATCTGGTCGAGAGCTTGCTGTTACTTTTATCCATTTGTTGAAATCTCCCCGCTTGACGCGACGGTTTCCTGCCGGTAAGCATGGCGTCCGAACGAAATGATTGGGGGTTGCCGGAAGGGATATCTGCACACTCCACTCGATGGACAGGCCGCACTGCTATTCAATACCGACGACTCCGATCTCAACCCCCGCCGTTGAACGCACTCGCTCGCGCTCGACCCGCCTGAGGCGAAGCGCGAAGCCCAGGAGATTCTGGGCACCAGTGCCAGGCAGAGAGTGTTTGCGAACCTTGTTCTACGTGAACGGGATAATGCGCGTCTGCCGAGTTGATTCATCGTTCAGACCGTTGAGACAGCGGTTATGCCGCCGGGGTCTTCGGCGGGCTAGAGAAGTGGAGTCTCGAAGTTGAGGGGTAGCTTTGTAGTGCCATAGTCTGCTCCGCGACCGTGCAGCCTGTAAATACCACATAAATGACTTAACGAAATGCCATTAAGGTGGTATCGATAAGTGGCGAGGAGTCTAATGGGCGGTAACAGGATGTCTTCCGCCGTCCCGGCGCAGCCCCCGAAAGGTCGCTGTCGGCACCGAGATGTTACGAAGCTTACCCTTCACGCGCCACGCAGGACTCACCTCACCATGAGAGCGAAGTCCAGCAGGATATTGGCGGGTTGGCATGGCAGGGTGGTCAATACGGTCACAGGTTAGGCGTCCCGCGATTTTGTCATTGAGGCAGACAAGCGCCTCGGCTGGTACGCTCCGCAATAGGTCCTCGGTGACTTCAGCGACTGTGACCCTCGCAGAATTAAGAGGGGGCGCGATCCGTGCCAGCGCGAGCCAGGAAAAGCGCCACCTTCGTTCTTGGCGATCCAGACAACAGGAACCCGTGGCTAGGGGAGTGTCTCAGTCTGGACACTCCCTTAGGGTTAGCATCTAGTTGGACGCCCGCTTTTTCGCCGCCGCAAGGTCGTAGCGATCAAGGTTCATCACCTTGTTCCACGCAGCCACAAAGTCCTTCACAAACGTTTCCTTCGAGTCGTCACATGCATAGACCTCCGCGATTGCCCGGAGCTGGGAGTTCGAACCGAAGACAAGGTCGACACGGGTGCCGGTCCATTTGATTTCGCCCGTCTTGCGATCGCGCCCTTCATACACCCCTTCGGACGTAGAGGAGGGCTGCCACTCCGTATTCATGTCGAGCAGGTTGACGAAGAAATCATTGGTCAGCGTCCCGGGCCGCTTGGTGAAGACGCCGTGCTTCGACTGCCCGAAGTTCGCATTCAGCGCGCGCATGCCGCCGATGAGGACCGTCATCTCAGGTGCAGTCAGCTTCAGCAACTGCGCCCGGTCCACCAGCATCTCCTCCGGCGACATTCCGTTTCGCGTCCCGAGGTAATTGCGGAACCCGTCGGCCTTCGGCTCCATTACGGCGAATGAGTGCACATCGGTCTGCTCCTGCGAAGCATCCGTGCGCCCCGGCGAGAAGGGAACCTTCACGTCGTGCCCGGCCTTTTTCGCAGCTTCCTCGACGGCCGCGCAGCCACCCAGAACGATCAGGTCAGCCAGCGAGACCTTCTTCCCTCTCTTCCCGTTGGATTGCGAGCTGTTGAACTCCTTCTGGATCGCTTCCAGCTTCTGCAGGACCTTCGCCAGTCCGGCCGGCTGGTTCACTTCCCAGTCCTTTTGTGGCGCCAGGCGAATGCGCGCCCCGTTCGCCCCGCCGCGCTTGTCGGAGCCGCGGAAGGTCGCCGCCGACGCCCATGCCGTCGTGACCAGTTGGGAGATCGACAGTCCGGAGGCGAGGATCTTGGCCTTCAGAGCAGCAATGTCCTGCTCCGCGATTAGTTCATGATCCACGGCGGGAACAGGGTCTTGCCACAACTGGGGCTCCTTGGGAACCAGCGGGCCAAGGTACCGCGAGAGAGGCCCCATGTCGCGGTGGGTCAGTTTAAACCACGCCTTGGCGAACGCGTCTGCAAGCTCCTGCGGATGCTCGTAGAAGCGCCGCGAGATCTTTTCGTATGCAGGGTCGAAGCGCAACGAGAGGTCAGTGGTCAGCATGGTCGGCGCGCGACGCTTGGATGGATCGTGCGCATCCGGCACCGTACCGGCGCCTGCGCCATTCTTCGGTGTCCACTGATGCGCACCGGCCGGGCTCTTGGTCAGTTCCCATTCGTAGTTGAACAGGTTCGCGAAGAAGTTGTTGCTCCACTTGGTAGGCGTCGTGGTCCAAATGACTTCCAGGCCGCTGCCGATCGTGTCATCCCCTTTGCCCGTGCCGAACGTGCCCTTCCAGCCGAGGCCCTGCTGCTCGATGGGGGCAGCTTCCGGCTCTGGACCGACATACTTGCTCGCATCGGCAGCGCCGTGGGTCTTGCCGAAGGTGTGGCCGCCGGCAATGAGCGCGACCGTCTCCTCGTCATTCATCGCCATGCGGGCGAAAGTCTCCCGGATGTCCCGCGCCGCGGCAAGCGGATCGGGGTTTCCATTGGGCCCTTCCGGGTTCACGTAAATCAGGCCCATCTGAACCGCGGCGAGGGGGTTCGCGAGATCACGATCGCCGCTGTAGCGCTCGTCCGCCAGCCACTTGCCTTCCGAGCCCCAATAAATGTCATCGCTGGGCTCCCAGACGTCCTCGCGCCCGCCGCCAAAACCGAAGGTCTTAAAGCCCATCGAATCGAGGGCGACGTTGCCGGCGAGAATCATGAGGTCGGCCCAGGAGATTTTCCTCCCATACTTCTGCTTGATCGGCCACAGCAACCGGCGTGCCTTGTCGAGGTTCACGTTGTCCGGCCAGCTATTGAGGGGCGCGAAACGTTGTTCGCCAGATCCGGCCCCGCCGCGGCCGTCACCGATGCGGTACGTCCCGGCGCTGTGCCACGCCATACGAATGAACAGCGGCCCGTAGTGGCCAAAGTCGGCCGGCCACCAATCCTGCGAGTCCGTCATCAAGGCATGCAGGTCTTTGACCACCGCATTCAGGTCGAGGCTCTTGAATTCTTCCGCGTAGTTGAACCCCTCGTCCATAGGATCGGACAGGGGGGAGTGCTGGTGCAGCATGTTCAGGTTTAGCTGATTCGGCCACCAGTCGGCATTCGTCTGCAATCTGCGAGCGCCGTGAGCGACCGGGCACTTGGCTTCGGTTGGCGAGTCTTGCTCCTGAGTATGGGGGACAGCCGCCCCTACTGCTGTAGCGAGTTCTTTATCCATGTGTGTAACTTCCCTTCAAATTAGTTAAAAAAACTGTGACCAACTACAATCCATCCCGGCTTTTCCGTTCGCGCAATCTCCGCCGGCCGCCCCATTCATCCGGTATCCATACGCCTACGACACTTAACCGGATGCGCGCCGCGGAGCGCACTTCGTGCACAGCCCCCGGAAAATGAGTTCGCATTCGCGAAGAACCCGCTTACCGAGGGAACCCGCGGCAGGACTGGGCACGTCGCACCACTCAATGTCCTCAACATTGCCGCAGCGGTCGCAGATGAAGTGGTGATGCCGCATGCCTTTCGCATCGAATCGCGCGGCGCGGCCCTCGGCGGCCACCTCGCGCACCAAACCTGCCTGCACCAGGTCCCGCAGATTGTTATACGTCGTGGCCCTTGAACAGCGCGGATCCACGCGATTCACGGCTTCGAAGATTTCCGCAGCCGTGGGATGCCGGTTGTGTTCCATCAAGAATGCCATCACGGCGTAGCGCTGCGGAGTGCACCGCAACCCGCTGCCTTCCAAGGTCAGCTTAATCGCCTCGGCATCCATGACGTATTTAGACTATATCTAATCTGATACTTTATCAAGACTTACGCTTTGGGTCGCTACTACAAGTGATTGATGGAGGCGCAACCGCTGCCTGTCCCCGATCTCCCCAGAGTATCGTTGATATTATGATGTAGCTCTCTTTGAGACTATCTATGACATCGTGCATCCACGTACTTCCTTCTCCCTCCCGGCAACAACCTTTTGCGTACGATCCCCTGCTCGACGACGTTGGATACATGACCTGCATGACCCTGGTGCTGCTCGGAAATTACGCGCAGACCGGGCATCTCGGCGGACCGCTCGCATACACACCTTACAATGTTACGGCGCATTTGATCGGTCCTGAAAACGGCGGACTCCGTTTCGATTACCGTCGACCGAAGCATCCTTATTCCGACAAGTTCATGCTCGCGGCGGGCCACTCGATCCCCACGTGCTACGCGCTATGGATGATCATGGGCCAAGCGCTGTATCGCAAGTATCAGCAGACCGGCGACCCGCGTTATCGTGTCGACCCGCACGTCGCGATGCTGCCGATCGACGCGTTGGGATTCCGGCGGGGCGCGGGGGCGCTGAAGACGCTGCTGCACGAAACCGGGTTGGAAGACCATCCGCGGTTCGCGCAGGCGAAGGGCCGCGGGATTCGTGCGCTAATGGGACATGCCGAAAGCACCGACTTAACCAACGACGTGAACGGCGGACCCTCGGGCATCGGCATCGCGACGGCCGCGGGCAAAGCGGCGTTCTGGGATGTGGCGGGCGCGCCGGACTCGCCGAAAGTGATTGCGCTGGAAGGCGAATTCGCGCTCACCGAAGGTCACGCGCAGGAGTTGAAGACGCAGGCGCTCGCGCTGCAAGTGGGAAAGCGTTTGCGCGTGATGGTTTCCGACAACAACGCGGGCATCGACGATCGCCTGCTTGGCGGCGTGATCGCCGCGCAGTTCGACGGCTACGATCTCGTGAGTCAATGGACATCGTATGGATGGAACGTCTTCACGCTGTCGAACGGCAACGATTATGGCGAAGTGGCCGCGGCGCTGAAAGCCATGGACGAAGTGGACCCGCACGACCGCCGTCCCATCGTCGCGATCGGCAAAACCATCAAGGGCTACTGGCCCGCGGCCGTCGACGGGAAAATTCCTGGCTACGGCGATCAATTGGTGAGTTACCCAAGCCATCCCTACGCCCTGAAGATGAACTCGGAGTATTTTGTCGCGCTGGCGCAGACGTTCGAGAAGCATTACGGCGTGGAGTTCGAAGGAATTCGCAAGGGCGCGGTCAGCGACAATCGCGAGCGATTGATCCAGTTCAAGACGAACATCGACGTGGTGATGTCGCTGCTCGACCGCAACGGATTGGGCGATCGTCTCGCCGATCGCCTCGTGGAAATCGGCGACACCGTGCGCGACGACGTGAAGTTGCGCATCTCAGCCTCGAGCGATCCGTTCCTCGACGATCGCCTGCGCGTCGCAACGCTACCGGAAAACCCGCAGAAGGTCTCGATTCGCAATGCGATTTCCGGTGCGGAGAAACAAGTTGGCATCGCGCTGTTCAAGAAACCGGGCGAGATAGCCGGGGCCCGGCGCGCGATTTCCGAAATCATCAAGTGGATGAACTACGTCACGGAAGGACGATTCTTCACGGTGGCCGCCGACCTCTCGGAGTCGATCAACGTCGAGCACGGCAGTCTGTGGGGGCACTACAGTCCCACGGACAATCCGCTGGGCACGCGCTTGAAAGCGCCCATTCAAGAGGCGGGCAATGTCTCCACTGCCATCGGGTTGGTGAGTCAAAGCGCTTCGGTCGATCCCGAAAAATTCGTCGGCGTTTGGGCTTTGAGCGGCACCTACGGAGCGTTCACCCCGCTGATGTACACTCCGGCCCGTGTCTGGAGTCAACAAAATCAGGACAGCAAATTCCGCGTCGGCGTGCTGCATATTCTCACCGCGCACTCCGGTCCTGAAACCGCGGCCGACGCGCGCACACACTTCGGCATCTTCGCGCCGCAGGTGTGGAAGCTGTTCCCGCGCGGTCAGGTGATCAATTTGAGCTTTTGGGATTACAACGATGTCGCGCCCGGCTATTTCGCGGCGGCGGAAATCGCGGCGCGCGATGCGCGCGTGGGCATCATCACGCTGGAAGTGGCGCGTCCCGATTTCGCGGTCGCGGACCGCAGCCATTTCGCCGACTCCGATCTGCGCGCTGCGGCAAAAGGCCTGTACGTGATCCGCGATTTCGCGCCGGACAAGCCGCGCCACGGTTTCGTGATCGCGCAAGGCTCGAGTTCCACTGTGAATCTCGTGAAAATGCTGCCGAAACTCGAGGCGGCCGGTGTGAACGTGAAGGTAATCGCGGCGATCAGCGAGGAGTTGTTCGATCGCCAGCCCCAAGCGTATCGCGATTCCGTGCTGCCGCCCGAGGCTCGCTACGATTTGATGGTGGTATCAACCGGCACGCGACGCATGTGGCCGCTGCGCAACCTCGGTCCGTTGACGGATGAGTATTCACTTACGTCCGACTTCGACAATTGCTGGAGAAGCGGCGGCCTTGAAGCGGAAGTGATCGCGGAAGCGCATCTTGACCCCGATTCCATTTTCGCAGGCGTGGAGCGATTCGCAAACGAACGCGAGCGCCGCATCGGCGATCAACGCAAAATGATCGGTTAGTCGAGTGCGCAATCTGCACTCCCAGCCGTGATGATCTCGTCCACCGCTTTCCTGGCGTCCGTCTTGGGGCAGACTGCGGCGTAGGCTTCGGCATTGCAAAGTTATTGGCTCGTGAGGGCGCCGTGGTGGTCATCAACGACCGCAACCAGGCAATGACCTCTCGGATTTAAGAGCGTACGAGTGAGTGGGGGGCGCCTAGGTTTTCCGCTACAGGCCCGTAGTCGATTTTGTAGATGGTCCCGCGACGCCTCAACTGCATGAAGTGCAGTATTTATGCGGTTCCCGCCCTAGAGCACCAGAGTCAAACCAAGTTTTCAGAAACCATGCAGAGACCGCTTTGCTCATATCAAGGTCGTGGTCACTTTCTGCTGTGAGGCTGTGGAACAGCCAAGTCCGTAGTGCTTGGACCAGTGCTCTTGTCTCTTTATGTTGTTTCGCGGCGCCGACATTCGCACCGGGCAGGGCTGGCTGCAAAAGAAACGGGATGGTTATACGGCCTTGCTCAAATAGGAGAGCAAAACACCACGCCGTTAATCGCAGAAAAGCGGCTTCGTCCGAGTTGCCCGCCGGGCCCCTAACGCCCACTTCTCCCATTGCCTTTCTATCTATCTGCGTCTGGAACGCGTGACGTAGATCCCCGACCTGCGCATTGAGATCTGCAACGTTCATCGATGTGATAATTTCCTCGGTTGAGGATCAGCAAGCGGGCCGATGTAATTGAAGGCAATGGCAAACCCTGATACCGGTCTTCCATATTGAATATCTTTGCCAGCAAAATCCTTCTCCAATAGTTTGATTTTCCTATTGAACCCGTCCAATCTCACGGTAAAGGGATCGCTGTCCGTTTCTATACGTCCAGAGAAAATAAGCGGAACTCGATTCTGATCAGTAACGACATGCCTACGAACAACCCGCCTTGGATCGACAAACTCTGTTTCTCGGGAGAGGTTTCGCCAAGTATCTAACGCGTAGCGTTCATCGTTAACTAACCACGCCAGCACGGCCTGAAGATACAAAAGCAGATTGTCAGCAGTAAGTGTAAGAGCAAACACATGGTTGACAGATTAAATCCGCAGCCGACGTGACTTTGCCACTTGATCAGCAAATTCTCGCGCGGCCGGTCTTCGTCCGTTTGTCCAGGGCGGATTACTGCCGGTTAGCTCGTGATCCAGAAGCAATCCGGACAGAGCACATATACGAGATGCCGACATCCCGTCAAACTGGATTACTTCCGAGTGCCGACAACTTAGACAATAGTCGGATAGAAAGGACTTGAGGACCGCGACGTGATATTGCTTATGGTTCGCGCCTCACGCGTCAAAACAAATAGGGAATCAGCGCCTTGACGCGCTCCTTGTAGGCGGGATACTCGCCAGGAAAGCCGCGCAGAAGCAGGCGTTCCTCCTGGTTCAGCTTTATCCAAAACCCTCCCACGAACGATGCTAGTCCAGCAAACGCGACAAGGGAGCCCGAGGCAATGGCCGTTCCCAGGCCCATCAGCAGATGGCCCGTGTAGATGGGATGGCGCATAAGGCGGTAGGGGCCGCGTTCCCCTAGCTTGTGCCCCTGCTTCAACTCAACGTCCCGGCTCCACTCGGCCCCCAGCACCTTGCGCGACCAGATGGCCATCAAGAGTCCCAGCACGCAGATGGACACGCCGACCGAATCCGAAAGGACTGTGCGGCGTATCGCGACCGGGCCGAACGGGTGCACCCAGACTGCCACGAACAGGACGAAGCCGACCCCTACCGGCATCCGAGCCAGCCTGGCCGCAAGATTCTCCTGTTCCGCGGCGGACTTGATGGAGCGGGCGCTGATGTTCCAGTACACACCGAGCGAAACCCAACAGACGAGAATGAGGATTCCGACTGGCATAGAGGGCAGGCTATCGCCGCAGCAAGTCGCACGGCAATTTCGAAATCAGGCGTCGCGGGCGCCCGAGCGGTCGAGTGACCTCAACGGTCAGGGCCGCCCGCCCTTGCAAGGGGGAGAAGGATTAAACGTCGTATAATCTCGTGCGCGCAACTAGGGAGCAGAACATATGAACGTACAAGAACAAATCAAGAAGTATATTGCTAGCCAACCGGAGCCAAAACGCAGTGACATGCGAGAGTTGCATCGGCTCACACTTCAAGTGTCGCCAGAATGCAAATTATGGTTCTTCGATGGTAAAGACGGCAAAAATCAAACTGTTTCCAACCCTACGATTGGATATGGATTTCACACAATAAAGTATGCCGATGGGAAAAATAGAGAGTTTTTTCGAATTGGTGTGAGCGGAAACAAAACCGGAATCTCTGTCTATATTCTTGGTCTCAAAGATAGGAAGTACTTAGCCAAAACATATGGAAAGAACCTAGGCAAGGCGAGCGTGACCGGATATTGCATTCGGTTTAAAGCTCTCAAGGATATAAACATCGATACGCTTGAAGCGGCAATACGAGATGGGCTTGCAGCTCAGTGGCAAATTGCGCCCAAGAGTTCAGCTAGGAGGGAGGTATCACCCATGCCGCTAAAGCGCCAGATAACGGCAAATGGCAAGTGCAAAGCGAAGACCAAAGCGGGCCATCCGTGTGCCGCTCCAGCCGTTCGCGGAAAAAGCTGGTGCTCATTACACGCAGACCCTGATCGGGCCGCAGTGCTCGGCCGGAAAGGCGGCTCCCGCAATCTGCTCACCGCAGTACATAAAGGCGATGGACGCCAGCTTTCCGACTGACTGCTGGCCGGCATCAAGGATCGTGGAATCGGACGGAATGGTGAGGTTCGTTCTGAAGGATGGGACCGAGATTCATCGGTTGCCACCGCTGGAGCCCGTATACGACTACCATACCGGCCAGCTCATTCGCTTGGATTGAGAGCAATTAGATCACAATTTCGCCTTTTCTTCGGTGATAATGGCCGTCTGAAAAGGCGAGACACATGGGACTCAAAATCGGCGGTTTTGAAGATCACCCGGACTGGCCGAAGATGGGGCCGTCGCTCCTCGTTGCCACGTGTCTCATTCTTGCAATCCGCACCGCCCGGTGGCCTGCCCGGTCTTCAGACTCAACAGCGAGCAATCACGACCTCGAAAAGGAGATCGAGCACGGAAAAGGAGATCGAGCACGCGGCTTGCCTCGCCGGCCGCGTATTCGCCAGGCTCGTCTCAAAACATCCCGCAATTTTCCCGAATGCGAAGAAGCCTTGGTATCAGCCGGACGGCGAGGATCACCCGAAGTGAAAGTCGTGTTTTGTTAGGGAGGATCAGGGATTCGATTTCCGCTCGCTAATGCAACGGGAAGCTCGACGCGGGTTTCGTGGGACCACCGATCAGCCAAATGATTCCCACTGCTACGCTTCCCGAGGCATGGCACCAGCGAGCATAAGAACGGCGCCGCAAAACATCAGTGTATCGGCTACGTAATTAAGGCCATTGTCGAGGCTGGCGCGTTCCACTACTCCGATTGGCACGTAGACAATCAACTCCACGAAGAGCACGGTCAACCCCAGCCACGTTGCTGCTGCGCGAGTCTTCTTCCCAACCAGCAACATCGTGCCCGCGACAGCGTAAACCACGGCCGCCAGGTACGTCCAAACGGCGTGTCCGTAGATCCACTGGGGAGTCAGCGGTTCCAGCGGAATGCCGGGAACGTGATCGCCGTGCAGAAATTGCTCGAAGCTGAAAAACAGCACGGGAATTGCAACGAAGTACCGTGCAATCGTCGCAAGGATGTGCTCGCCGAACTCTCTCCACTGCTCGCTTAGGCTGGCTGCCAGCGCCAGAGCGCCGCCACTGAAGGATATTTCCCGCAGCACGATCGTCAGCCCAAACCGATTTCGCGGATTGTGCGCCCAAGCTGGGGCGTGCATCAGCACTACGAAAAGAAAAAACGTCAAGGCGAGCAAACTCGCGGCGAGACGCGCCTCAATGCCCGTCACCAGGCTCAGCGCGGCTGCGATAAAGCAAGCGCCCACGAAGTACACCCAAAACTCATGCCATGGAATCCACGCCGGTACGATCGACGCGATGCCCTCTGTTAGCGTGAAATGTTCGGTGCCGAAGGCCGCGATGGGCGCCGCATAGAAAACCGGCCCGAACAGAATCAGCCTGTCGAATCCTCGGGCCTTTTGCCAATCGCCGCGAATAAAAATTGCGACCAGCCCGATTGCCAGGACCACTCCAAAGGCGAGATATGACCAAATCACCCGGCTGGGAATTGTGACGAAAGCCATGACTGCTGACGAATTCACCAAGCTGCCGCTCACGACGCTTCCTTTCCTCCTCGTGTCTCCCTGGCCCCGATGGGTTTCTACTTGTCCTGCTCCCTTGTCGAATAATTCTCTCTCATTCCCGCGATCGGTTGCCACCCAGGATCCTCCGCCGCCCTGAATCGTGTAGCGCTGAACGATGGCACAGCTAGGAGGCTGTAGGAACCCAATTGGGCATCCCTGGGGACCGGCTAGTTTTCTTGTCGGGAGCTACACTGGGATGTGAGAAAACTAAAGGCACGGTTCGATCATCGTTTGGCTCGCCTTGAACGGAGGACGGGCCGGACGCTTCTGGACGCGCTTGACGCATAGGCAGCGGTGCCCCTGTTTTGTTTGAAAGCAACGGACCAGGGCCGGAAAAAGGTGATTCCCCAATCACGGATGAAGGACGTAAACGCGTGTTGGCAATTGTCGCTTGAATCCTCGTGGCGCGTCCTTTGAAGACGACCGAGGATCTCTTCGATTCCAAGTCAAGCCCCAGGACAGAGTCGATGGTGGCTGCTGCGGTTCAGTGGGCCGAGAGGATCATGAAGAAAATCGATGGTGTCTACCGCCAGAGCTCTCGCCGCCAACACCCCAATCCACACTCTCTGGAAGCCGGTTTCCGGAACCCGAGTGGCAGAAGTCCGAGATGCCGACTACACCTCCAAGTGACTTCCCCGAAGAGGACCTTTGGACAACCGAGGAGCAAACGATGGCTCGACGAGCGTTGCATCGGGATCTTCCGGCACATATCGTCCCGCGTACTCCCTCCCCTGCACCCTAAGACCGTAAGAGCAGAGAGAAACAAAACCATCTCCTCCGGGTTACTACTTGAGCTTGCAGAAGGAGCCACAGGCTGCGCCCGTCGTGCCTGATGGGTGTCGGCTATGAGACACTATTTATATCCATATGAAGTTTCTCCCACTCCCCGCCCTCTTTGCACCCTCATTTCGTCTATCCATCTAAGAAGCGAATGATGGCGTCTTCTACTCTGCTCACCAACAGTTCCGGCCACTCCAGATTCAAGACCGTTCTCTGGATTTCCCTTGGTCTCACTGCGCTCTTTGTCTTCATCACTTCAGAAGTTCTTCTTGTCACCGACTACCACATGTACCATGCTTATCGGCTGCAGGTCATCGCCGATCGCCATCTCCTCATCCCCCATACTCTCTCCGGCGTCATCGCTCTCCTGGCCGGTCCTATACAGTTCTCGTCACGCCTTCGCCAGCGTCACTTGAAATTCCATCGGGTCCTCGGCCGCATTTATGTCGTCTGCGTCTTTGTCGGTGCCTTGACCGGGATCGCCCTCGCCTCGGGCCGCCCCGGCCTGCCCGGAACCTCCATGCAGGCCGCCGCGTGGATCGTCTGCACCACCGCCGCCATCATCACCGCGCGTAACCGACAATTCGTCCAGCATCGCCAATGGATGATTCGCTCCTATGCAGTCACGTTTACTTTCGTCTCCAGCCGCGTGCTCAATCTCTGGCCCCGCTACTGGAGCCATCTTGGCGACACCCTCTCCGCCGTCGGCGTCATCGCGTTTACGCTCGTTTCCCTCCTTGCCGTCGACCTCGGCCTCAACTGGCGCGAGCTCACCACCCGTCGTTCTGATGGTCGCCTGCTGTGAGAGCTATCCAATGAAACCATTCGCGCCAATCGCCCTTGCGACACTCCTCCCTGTGCGAGACGCAGTTTTCATCCCCGGTGGTGAGCCGCATAGCTTTTCTGAGCGTCCAATAAGGGACTCAGCAAGTTCGGAAACGGGACCCTGATTCAAATGAAATTGCAGAAAATTAATATCGGCATTATCGGTGGCGGAATTGGCGGCGTTGCCGCGGCGGTGGCGCTCCACCGTGCGGGCATTCAAGCGACAGTCTATGAGAGGGCTACCGAGTTCCGCGAAGTCGGCGCGGGTATGATGCTCTGGCCCAACGCCACGCGCGTTCTAAAGGAATTCGGCCTGCTTGAAAGGGTAGCGGCATCGAGCGGTTCAACCCAGCATTTTCTCGTTCGCTCCACTGCGGGTAAGATCCTGATGGATATTGGGCTGGGCCGGTTTGAAGTGCCCGCGCTATGCATACGCCGCTCGGACCTGCTGGATGCGTTGTTGTCGGCACTCCCGCCCGAACGGATCCGCCTCGGCCACGATTTCGAATCCTTCGAGCAGCGAAAAGCCAGCGTCAGAGTTAACTTCTCCGGGAGTGTGTCAGGAGGCGGTACCTCTGCGGAGCATGACTTCGTTATTGGTGCCGATGGTATCCGCTCGCGCGTCCGGTCTCAGCTATTGGGAGTCCACGAACCCATCTACCGGGGCTACGCCATCTGGCGCGGGCTGGCGCGTCTTATGGGCGCTGTTCCGTCCGGCTCGAACAGCGAAACCTGGGGGCGAGGAAAACGCTTCGGCATCCTCAATACCGGCGGCGACCGGTTCACCTGGTACGCCACCGCAAACACCGATTCGGGCCACATCGATTCTCCCGAAGGGCGTCAGGGTGAACTCCTGCGAATGTTCGCGGGTTGGCACAAACCGATAGAGCGTCTGATCGGCGCGACGGACGAGGGCAGCATTCTGAAAAATGGCGCTTACGATCTCCCACCGTTGAAGCGCTGGGGACATGGACGAATCATGTTGCTCGGCGATGCTGCCCATCCGTGTACGCCAAATCTCGGATTGGGAGGTTGCATGGCTCTCGAAGACGCGCTTGTACTTGCGAAATCGTTTTGCAAAGAGGCTTCTCCCGAATCAGCTCTGCGCCGCTACGAATCGCTGCGCTGCGTGCGAACCCGCCATGTACAGCAACGCTCGCTTCTGATGGGCCGAATCGGGCAATGGGAGAATCGGCTCGTCGCGGGCGGACGCCAAATGGTGACCAGTATGCTTCCGCACGAGGTTTTTGAACGTAATTTAAGAAGGGTCTATTCTTATGCGACGTAGAGTTCCGACCCGCCTTCTTTATGGGGACCGCAGTCTGACTTCTATGCGGCGATTCATTACTCAACCACCCTACGAGGAGAAAATGAATCGAAAACAGCCAAGTTTTCGTGCACGGTGCCTGCTGCTTCTCGTGTCTGCCTTGTTTGCCTTGATTTCGCCGCTGGCGGCCCAGCAAACCGAACTGAAGTTGGATCCAGCGAAAACGCGAATCGACTGGACCCTCGGCGCGACCTTGCATGACGTGGAAGGCACTTTCCGGCTAAAGTCGGGCGATATTGTGTTTGACCCAAAGACCGGAGAAGCCAGCGGACAACTGATCGTTGATGCTACGAGCGGTGACAGCGGGAACAAGAAGCGTGATGCTGATATGAACAAAAACGTTCTGGAGAGCGCGAAATATCCGGAGATCGTTTTTTCTCCTAAGCGCGTTACCGGATTCGTACCTGGTCAAGCATCGTCAACGGTCCAACTGGCCGGGACCTTCACGATCCACGGCGCATCCCACGAGCTCACCCTTACAGTGCCCTTCACCGCGAACAACACATCCGTCGAGGCCCACTCCAAGTTTTCGATTCCTTTCGTAGAGTGGGGCATGAAAAATCCCAGCAACATGTTTCTAAAGGTCGATAAAGTAGTGCAACTCAGCATTACCGCAGCCGGCGAACTGCAACCCGCCACGCAACCATCCGCGGGCCACTAGCTGTTGCCAAATGGACTTGCAAGAACCGCGACAAGGCGCGCAAGGACAGTGGTCACAGGATTCATTGTGACTAAGCCCAGCATCAACTTGGTGAAGACAGGAGATCCTACACTGGAGGAACACGCCCGGTAACAGGAGCGGCTCAAGCTTGCGTTTCAGAACAGCATGCCGATTCCGGTCGCGACGAATACCTGCCCGATGCGCAGATCGAAGAGATAGCTGCGTGGGTCGTGGGCCAGCACTTGAGTGTGCATCGTGATTGGGCAGAATTCCGAATGACAACTAACCGCTGCGCTTCCGATCATTTTAAGAACGGCCGCTTCTTCAATCCTGGAGTGCCGCCACAGAGGGTCGCCAAAGTCCTCAATTGGGTCACTCGTCGGAAGATAGGTCCATGGCGCAGATTCGTCACTACCCCTCCCGGACCAAGGCCGGCTGATCGCGTTAGCGGCAGCCAGCTTCGCGTTACATTTGTGAACCACTCGACATTTCTGCTGCAGAGCGAAAGCTTCAATATACTCACTGATCCTGTGTGGTCCGAGCGGGTCAGTCCCGTTTCTTTTCTCGGTCCACGGAGGCACCGTAATCCCGGAATTCTTTTCGAGGATATTCCTCCCATCGACTGCATTCTCATCAGCCACAATCACTACGATCACCTCGACATGCCCACGTTGAAGAGACTGGCGAGCCAACACCAGAGTGCGGTGTTCTGCCCGCATGGACTTGCAGGACTCATGGCCAGGGCCGGATTCAAGGAGGTCTACTCGCTCGACTGGTGGCAACTGCATGCGTGGAAAGGCTTACGCCTTCACTGCGTGCCGGCACAGCATTTTTCTTCTAGAACGCCCTTCGACAGGGACCGCACGCTTTGGTCCGGATGGGTAGTCGAATACGCCGATGGGCCCGTTTACTTTGCCGGCGATACAGGTTTCGGTAATCACTTCGCCGCCATCAACGCGCAGTTTGAGGCGTTCCGTCTCGCCCTGCTCCCTATTGGTGGTTTCAAGCCTGAGTGGTTCATGGGACCAGTGCACATGACGCCGGAGGAAGCCGTCGAAGCCCACCGCATTTTGAACTCTCAGACCTCGGTCGCCATGCACTTCGGAACCTTTGCACTCGCCGATGATGGCGAAACGGAACCCACCTGTCGCCTAAACGCATGTCTGGGCCGGTCGCAGGATGCAAGCGAATTCTGGATCCTGACTGAGGGCGAGTCTCGAAACGTACCTCGGTCCGCGACAAACCGTTCAGATTCGCCCCCAGGTTGTAGGCGAGAATGCTGAGCCACAACCGCACCTCATTACCCCGGAACCGATGGCAGGACAGCCGCGTCATCTTCACCGCCTGCTTGCCCTCCTTGATTCATTGCTCCGCCTTGCCGCGCTTTCTCTGCGGAACACGACTTCGTTATCGGTGCCGATGGTGTCCGCTCGCGCGTCCGTTCCCAGCTTTTGGGAGTCCACGAACCCATCTATAGACCTGAACCTTCTCTCACCCAATTGCCATGAAGCAACCACTGTCAAATGTGATGGATCGGCGGACTTTGGGTGTATACATAGCCATGACCTTCCTGCGCCGCGTCGTAATGCTCTCTCGCAGCCGCAAGTTTGGCCGGTATCCGGAGGCCAGATGGGCGAATTGGGCCCTTGGGACAATTCAAGCCTCCATCGCTTTGCTAGTGCTGTTGTCGCTCATGCATCCATCGCGGGCCTTCGCTGCGAATCCTGACCTGGAGACTGTGCTGACTGGCTCGCGCCAGCATATTGAGAAATTGGACTACCGCGTGACCGGACGACTGACACGGGTGGAAGGTAATGGCAAGCGCGCAAGCTACAAGTTCGTCGCCAAGGCCCACTGGTTTCCCGATGGTCTGCGTCTGCTGTGCGAGATCGCTGGACCTGGCTCAGAGAAGACGCGTCTTCTTCTGCATATGAACGTGAGTGGGCACGTGACTATCGAGGCGGTACTTCCTGGCGAGAAGACCGTTAGCGTGTTGCCATTCGAGCGTTGGAACGACTCACTAGTGGGAACAGACTTCTCGTACGAAGACATGGTAGAGAGCCAGTTCTTCTGGAAGAATCAGGAACTCCTGGCACCGGAGAAATACGGAGCACGGGATTGCTTTGTCCTTAAGAGCATGTCCGGCTCTCAGGACCAGACTTATTATGATTCGGTAACATCGTGGATTGACCGCGGCATTTTGTACCCTGTGCATGTAGTGAAGACGCTTCGCAGGACCGGACAGCAGAAGGAATTCATTTACTATGGACTGCGGGAAGTCGGCGGCGTTTGGTCAGCGACGCAAGTGGAGGCGAAGCTGCAGGGCAAGCCAGGCTCCTCGATTCTTGTAATCGAAGGGGGCTCAGTAAAGGCAAAGCTTGGACGCAAGGACTTTGATATCAGCCAGTCCAGCGCTCCAGGAGAGAAAGTGAAATAGATCGAAATCGTTTAGTTAGGCTGTTGCGAGGCACTGTGCTGTCACTGAAGCATCCACGGTGTTCACCGTCATCGGATAAGCTCCTTTTCAGACGTTGTCGGGGCCCCATATAAGCCAAAGGGCCACCAATTCCAGTCGCCGGCAAGTTGCAATAGTGCCGGCCCGACAACTATCCGCACCACTGTAGCATCAATGAACACCGCCACGGCGAGCGTAAAGCCCAGCATTTGGACGACCAGAAAGCTTCCCATGGTAAATGCGGTGAAGACGGCAATCATAATTGCCGCGGCGCTCGTGATGAGCCCGGCCGTCCGCGCCAGGCCCTCTATTACCGCTGATCTCTCGGATAGACCGCGCCGCCGTTCTTCAAGGACTCGGCTGACGAGGAAGACCTCATAGTCCATACTCAATCCGAAGACGATGGCAAACGAGAGAATCAGCACGATCGGGTATACAGTGCCGGTCGGTCCGTCGAGCCCCAAGAGCTTGCTACCGTGGCCTTCCTGAAAAACGAGAACTAACGCACCGAATGAAGCGCCAACGGAGAGCAGATTGAGCAGAATTGCTTTGACAGCCGCAAATAAAGAACGTAAACCGATGAGGAGCGCCAGCAAACTCCCCAATACGACGCCAAGGACTACCCCTGGCAACCGCTCTTTTACTACCGAGTCATAATCTGCGTTGACTGCGGGAACGCCGCCGACGCGCAACACAGCGCCGGGCACGCCGGTCATCGCTGCGACGTCGGAGGAACGCACCTCTCCTACCCATCGTATCTGTTCGTTGGGCGAAAGAGAGGTGGTGGGGAGCAACTCAATTAAGGTAGCTTGGCCATCGCTGCGAAGAAAACTCTTGCGGATTGACTCGGGCACATCGTCGACAGCATCCGCAGTGTCAGACATTCCCGTGAGGGTCGGGAGAGATAAGACCTCTTCCGCTCTAGGATCGCTCTGGAAGCGCTTCGTCAAGCGACTGACGGCAAGCCAGCCAGCCGGCGAGAGCGGCGGAGACTGCGGCGGCAACTCCAGGACCACTCGGAGGGACTGCACAATACCCGACCGCCCCATGTCTTGAAGCGTGTGCAGCGCTTGCACCGACTTGGCTGCGGCCGGGAACGAGCCATGGTCGGGAAGCCCGGGAGAGATTCTCCGCGCTTGGTAGGCAAGGATGAGTAGCGGAATCCCGGCGACAAGCAGAGCTGTCCAGGGCCGGCGGGTTATGATGCTGCCCCACCGCACCCACCGATCACTCGCCCCCTGAAGGCTGTCCCGCGTTTTGAATCGTCGGGCTGGAAGACGCACTCTGGCGGCATTGATGCGCTGCCCTAGCAGACCAAGCACCCAAGGCAGAATGAATGTACACAGCATGACACTAAAAGCGGTTACCAGCAGGCCAGCTATCCCGATGGAGCGCAGTTCGTTGATGGGAACAGTCAGCAGCGCTGAGAATCCGATTCCAACTGTCGTTGCCGAGATTAGCAGCGTCCGCCCCGCTTGGCCGGCAGCAATATCGGCAGCATGGCCGGGATCATATCCCTCGGCCAATGCCTCGCGAAACCGACTCACCATCAGCAATGCATAGTCGATGCCCAAGCCAAGGCCGAGCATCGTCGCCAGATTCTGCACCAGAATCGACAGGTGCAGATAATGCGCGAGTAGCGCAGCCGCACCCATCGCCATTGAGATTGAGAGCACTCCGACTCCCAGCGGCAACAGCGCGGCCACAAGGCTGCCGAAAGCCAGCAACAGCAGCAGGAGAGTTACCGGCATCGCTCGTTCCTCGGCATGATTGACTTCATCTGCACTGACCTTGCGAAGATCGAAGGTCAGTGGCGTTTCACCCGTAATCTCCAGTTTGATATTGGGGTATTGCGACCTAAGCTGACCTTCCATCCAGTCTGCTCTTGCCCTCAGTTTTGGGATCAACGCCTCGACGGTTTCATCGCGCAGGTCGAACCCGACGATGATCAAGGCTCCGCCATTGTTCCCAGTGAACAGAGGGTCTGGCCAATCCAGACTCGAGACGGCACCCGACACTCCAGGCACACTACGCAATGAACTGGTCAAAAAGGCCAATGCATCTGCGCCTTCTGCTGAATCCGGATCGGGAATACCGCTGATCACCAGAACGAGGGGGTGGGCGTACGGAGACTGGAAATGCTGCGCCAGTTCCAGGTCAACTTTTCCGGATTCTGCGCCCTTGATGTGAACAGCTGTCTCCAAGCGACGTTCGACTTTGTAGGAAAAGGGCAGCAGCGCAAGCGCCATGACAAACCCCGACATCGCCAACCAGAATCGGCGACGAGCGGCATCTTGGCCATTCTTCAAGCTTGGCATTACGATGGAAGATCTACGTTCTTTGCTGGTCCGTCTGAGAGCAATGAAACGATCTCGGCGATCGGGCACATCCATGGTACAGGGCCAAACGGGATATTCATTGGGTTGCGGCCTTGAGCTTAGTTAACGATAGATGTGGGAAACTGCCCGTTAAGCCCTTGTCAATCGAGGGACGTAGCCGACGAAGACTTCGCTGTATGATTACCCGCCATTTTCGCATCAAGAAACGAAGTAGGAAGCTCAAAAAGGACTATTAATGATAAACGATAGATACCTATCGGGACTGCCCCGACGTATCTCCTTAACGAATGACAGAATCATTTGGTCTTAAGCCGCCTGCACCCGATGCTGACACTCGTGCCTGGCTGCGCCCTCAAGGAATTCGGGACCTCGCATCTGGATTGGTCGTGCTGACAATGATGCTGACCGCGGACAGGCGGTCGGTAGGCATAGCTCTCATCGTTTTTGCCATCATCCCTCTTGGCGACATGTCAATCGTTCTGGGGTCGGGCGGCTCGCAGTCGCGAGCGTTGTCAATTCATGGCGTAACCTGCGCGGCGATTCTTGTCGTTGGTCTCTTGTTGATCCATGTCATTTGAGAGAAATGCCTCTGACCGTTCCTTTCGACCGTGAGGATCGGATCGCGATCAGCCACTGCTGGAGTTGTCGATCCATTGGTCTTCGAAGCCTACACCAACGCGTTCCTCACCGAATAGGTCGGCCTTCAGTTCGAATTCGTCCCGATAACTCGGCCAGTGTTTTCGAATGTCTTCCTTCATCTGGCCGTATAACGCTCAAACCGTGCTGTTGAAGAACTCCTCGAACGTCGCGGCCACAAGGACAGAACGCCGACAACACGTCCAAGTGGCTTCCCCGAAGGAGGCTTCTGGCCCGAAACAATTCCCGTGTTCCTGACTCGCCGGATCGGCGGCAAGTGCAAGGGCGCGTGACATCATCAGTTGTGAGTTGGCGGCGTCTCGCCAGTTACAAAAAAACACCAGGTAGCGACCAAGAATCCAAGCTTATGGCGTGACCTGCCAGACGACGCCGCTGCCATAAGCACCGCCCACATTTGGGGGATATTTCGCTTGCAGCCGGCCCGACCAAACAATCATTTCGGCAACGACTGGGGCAGGCTTTCGAGATTTTGAGGAACTACGCGGATGAAGCCGCCATGCGGGCTGTCAATGTCCGCTATCAGAAGGAACGAGATGGCGACTACCAGCGGCAGAATAATAAGCAGGGCACCTCGTGTCTTTGCGCTACGCGCTCCGTAGCCGACCAACAGGTTGCAGCAGATGGCAATCGTTATCATCAGACCCCATGCCGAGGTTGGAATGCGGTTCCACCATGCTGCCTGGGTGAATCCCCGCGAGTTCAACACGTCGTTCATGCCCGCAACCGCGAGGGCGATCACAGGTGTCGGTTGCGCCACGGCTGGAACCTGTACCGCAGACCATATCTCCCCCTGGAGTTGAGCAGTATCGGCAGTAATCCGCTCCAGTTCAGCCCCACGGCGGCTGAGGTAGAACGCAATCCGCAAATCGAGATATTTTCGGAGCTGGGCACGCACCGCGGCCGCATTTGAGGAGGGGAGCAGGCCCGCCCGGACGTATTCCGTGCCAATCGCATTGGCCTCCGCTTCCTCGTAGTTCTTGCGCAGATCGTAGCGGGCGGTAGCCATCGCGAAACTGAATCCGATGATGAGGCCGAGCAGCGTGAGCGTAGCGGTCTCGACAAGCGCGAAATCGTCACGCTCTTCATCGTTCAGGGGCCGGCGTGGGCGCCAGGACGCCCCGGCCTGCGCCGCGAGCCACAGTACGATTAACACAAGCACGAAGAATAGGCGTGGATAGTCCAACATGCGTTCTGCTCCTCCGTCGGTTTCAGCTTTAGCTTACGTCTGAGTTCGGTGATCACCTATTCTCGGCGGCGGCCGAAATGCACGACGCGAATGTCTGTTCCAGCAGACTCGCATCGATGCTTCCGACTGCACCAATGGCCACGATCTGCGTGCGTGGAGCACGTTGGCCCCATTCGTCTTGTAACGAGAACGTCCACGCGCCTGCCGACCACGTGCAACACCGCCCGCCGATGGGGCACGTCGGTCGAATCGATGAAGCCTTTGGCGCGGTAAATCGAACCGGGCAGTTTTCGCAGTTTTTCCCGCAGCCTATCCAGCACGAGCGGTTGGTCTGTTTCGTAGCTCTAGGTGCTAAACACCTTTGAGTGGTCGTGCGCGTGATTGTCGTCGTCACACGCCGGATCGGTGCAGCTTCGCTCCACAGCGCGCGCGTTGAGCCCCACTCGTGCCGGATCGAAACGCCCGACACCCAACAGGATCTCGTACGGCACTTCGCAATAGTTGGTCTCGACGATGCGCAGGCGGTTAAAATGTTCGTCGAGCCAGGCCCTGACCCTTGCGACTTGCTCGGGACCAGCTAGGTCCACCTTGTTCAGGATCAGCATGTCCGCAAAGCCGACCTGGAGAAGTTTGAGTTCCATTAACGGCGGGTACTCGGGATGAGCGAAGGCCTGGTCCGCATCCACCACGCAGATGACACTATCCAGCCGAATGCGGTCCCGCAGATTCGCGTCGCTGAAGGTCGCGAAGATTCCGGCAGGATCGGCGACGCCACTGGCTTCGAGCAGTATGTATTCGATGCTTTCGGGACGCGCGAGCAAGGCGACGACAGCCTCGATGAGGTCGTCACGAATCTGGCAGCATACGCAGCCGTTGGATAGGGTCATCATGTTGCCGTCCACGCCGACGACCAGTTCAACGTCTATGTTGATCGAGCCAAAGTCGTTGACTAGCACCCCCACACGCAAGCCGTGATTGCCGGTGAGAATGCGATTCAACAGCGTCGTTTTTCCCGCGCCGAGAAACCCGGTCAAAATCGTGATGGGAACGGTCTTGCCGTTGTCGTCTATCAATTCCATGGGTATCCTCTCTTAACTCATTCGCCTGGAAGACATTTTGCGCGCTGAAATACTGTCGGCATTCAAGCCGCAGTGCATCGACCCCGAAGCGCTGGTGTTCGCAACCGGACGTGGTACGCCTCTCAGCCGAAGGAATCTGCTTAAACGTCAGCTCGCGCCGACGTGCGAGAGACTCGGCATCAAGGGTGTGACTTGGCATTGGCTACGCCATGCGAATGCGACACTGCTCGATGCGGTCGGTACTCCATTGGGAACAGTGCAGGCCCTATTGGGGCACTGCTCCGGAGAGCTCACGCGGGAAATCTATTTACACTCTGTGCCCGCGGATGCGCGCAGTGCGGTGCAGAAGGTCGAAGCACTTCTGATTGGACCCAAATGGACCCAAGGTAGAGAAGCGACCAAAGCGACGAGTACTCTAATTAATTGATTCCGCGGGATTAATTGGTCGGGGAGAGAGGATTTGAACCTCCGACCCCCTGGTCCCGAACCAGAAAACAGCCCTTTTTTGAATTCAGGAAAAATCAGGAATTGGAAGTGGTTGAAAATGCAGCAGTTGCGCGCTGCTGCTTCGGCGCGGATTCAAGAAACTTGAAGACGCGCCGCGCACCGCCTACGATAGCGCCCACAACCGTATAAAATCATCGGTTTCTCCTTGAGGAATCGTCACCGGTGAATAATCGGAGAAATTATAAATCCTGCTTGACGCCTATTAGGTGCCTCTTTGATAAACGGCATACAAAAGGGCTTGCCACAATTTCGTTATCGCACTTCTTATTCAAATCTGCGAGAATTCGAGAAGTTGAAAAATGGCAACCTCGGCCGAATACGCAGACGTAGACGTGTGTCTTGTCGAAACCCTGCAACAAGTTTCCCAACAGCGTCGTGATTATTGGGCTTTTGACGGAAAGGCAGCTCGGCAGTACTGTCACAACTACTTCCAGTACCCCGCGATGATGGTACCGGCGATGTTGGGTAGCCTAATCGCAACTATCGTCAAGACAGACACCCAAAGCCACACCGTTTACGACCCGTTTGCCGGTGCCGGAACTGTGCTCACCGAGTCAATGCTGCTAGGCCGTAATTTTGTAGGCCATGATGTGAATCCACTGGCAATTCTGCTATGTAAGGCAAAGTCTGGACCGTTCAGAAACGAATTCCTTGCAACTGTCGCCGATGATCTGATCGCTCGAATTTGTGATGACAGATCTTGCCGGATCGAAACGGATTTGCCAAACAGGAATAAGTGGTTTCAGCAATCGGTCGCCATTGATCTCTCTCGCATCCGGCGAGCAATTCGGAGTGTGAACGCCCTCTGGTGTTGACCTGCCCCCCGTTTTTAGTCCAGGGATAATGAGACTTTCTCCGGTTTTTGTTCGCCCCGCAGATGTGGCGTAGCGGGGATGGGGGTGTGGGGCAAGGGGCCGGCGTTTGAGGTCCCTTGCCCCACTCCAGTGATTCCGAAGCTTCTCACTTCTGCTGCAAACTCCTCCGGCGTTCTGTAGCCCAGCGCCGAGTGCGGACGCTCCTGGTTGTAGTACCGCCGCCACTGCTCGATGAGCTGCCGCGCATCGCTGAGCGAGACGAACCAGTTCTCGTTCAGACACTCGTCGCGGAACTTGCCGTTGAAGCTCTCGATATAGCCGTTCTGCATCGGTTTTCCCGGCTGGATGAAGTGCTGCTCCACCCCTTCGGCGAAGCACCACTGGTCCAGCGCACGCCCGGCGAACTCCGGGCCGTTGTCGGTGCGGATCTGCCGCGGTCGTCCGCGCTCGCCGACCAGCCGCTCCAGCACCCGCACCACGCGCGCTCCTGGCAGCGAGGTGTCCACCTCAATCGCTAAGCACTCGCGCGTGTAGTCATCCACCACGTTTAGCGTGCGCAGCTTGCGCCCTGAGCTGAGCGTATCGGCCATGAAGTCCAGCGACCAAACCTGATTGGCGGCCGTGGGCGCCGGCAGCGGCAGCCGTGGCAAGCCTGCACAACGCTTGCGCCGCCGCTTCCGCACCTGCATCCCTTCCAGCCGGTAGAGCCGGCAGACCCGTTTGTGGTTGACCCGCCAGCCCTCGCGCACCAGCCGGTCCTGCAACCGGCGATAGCCAAAGCGCCGGAACTGGTACGCCAACTCGCGCAACCGCTGCCGCAGCCGCTCGTCTTCCCAGCGCCGCGCCCGATATCGATACGTCCCTCGATACAATCCGATCAGCCCGCAGGCGCGTCGCTCCGAAACCGCAACTTCCGAGCGCATCACTACCACCGCCTGCTTCCGCATCTGCGGGCTTACCACTTTTTTGTGACCACCGCCTGCAACGCCTGCTTGTCCAACGTCAGGTCCGCCACCAGGTGCTTCAGCCGCCGGTTCTCCTCTTCCAGCGCCCGCAACCGCCGCGCCTCGCTCACCTGCATCCCGCCGTACTTGGCCTTCCAGCGGTACAGGCTTCCTCGCGTAATGCCATGCCGGCGACACAGCTCGCCGGGATCGGCCCCTGCTTCCGATTCCCTCAGAATGGCGATGATCTGTTCTTCGTTGAAGCGACTCTTGCGCACGACTCCTCCTCCGCCCTAGCGGGCTATGTTAAGGGGAAAAGTCTCTTTTACGCTGGACTAATTTCTGGGGGGCAGGTCAGTCCATTGCGACGAAAACCCACTGGTCACCAACTTCGGGGGAATCTCCGCTTCTGGTCTGCTTCTGCTTCTTCCCCACGTAAGTCCAGATTTCGTCGGCTTGGATGTAGCCGCAATGCAGGTTCCTCATCCGCTCGTCTAGCAACTCGGAGCAGTGGTCTCCGACTTGTACCAGCAGACGGCAGATCGTGTCGCGATGAACTCCCGTCATACGCTCGGTTGAGCGGACGCTGTTTCCTTCGAGCAGGGATGCGATTACGGCGAGTTTCTTCTCAGGTGCGAGTGTGTACATTTGGGCTTGCCTTTCTGGAGAGGCAAGCCGATAATCGTGTTTGAGGACTAGCGACTTCGGCTTGCCGGGGTTGTTGGTTTAGGGCCGTTGGGAGTTGACGCTCCTAGCGGCTCTCATCATTTGCGGCTGTCATTGGTGGCGGAGGCATGTACGCTCCTTTCGTCCTCGTCTTGCTTCTCCGGTAGCCAACGGTAGCGGTTACCGTGTGCTCCGCGAGTCCGTTCGACTTCGCATTTCCCTTCGTCTTTCATCCGCTGAAGGGTCACGCCGACAGAGTTCTTCGAGTCCTTTGTTGAAAACTTGTAACCGCCACGGACAATCAGATACTCGATTTGCGACTTCGAGAGCCATTCATCGGAATGGTCTTTCAGAATTACTTGGCAACACTCCCTGAGAGACTTATCCTCAAATGCCCTCTGGATTGCGTAGTCGATTTCATGCTTATCGGGAAGCCGTTTATGCTTCCCCGGCTTGATTCCCGCCACACTCAAGGCAATTCTTATCGAACTGAGTTCGCTTTGAATCCGCCAACTCTCTTGCTCCAACTCTTCCATGCGCTGAACGAGTTTTCGGGCTGTGGCGTCCACGTCTTCACTTTCCCTAACACGTACTACTGTACTAATGGAATTAGTACAAGTCAAGCGGTTTTTCATCTTGGCCTCACTTTCTTTTTTCCCACAGGTTTAAGGGTTGTTGTTTTCGGGATTTGAAATTAGGACACTACCCCGAAGTAAATTTGGTTGACAAAATTCAAATTCCGTCTAGAGTCTGGCACCAAGTGTCGCTAGTGCTCGTTGCTTCCAATTCCTGATTTTTCCTGAATTCAAAAAAGGGCTGTTTTCTGGTTCGGGACCAGGGGGTCGGAGGTTCAAATCCTCTCTCCCCGACCAATTTGAATCAATGACATCCGGACGTTTTCGCGCTAGCGAAAACCGCCGCCGTGGGCGGCATTGAGGGCGGGGTGAATTCGCGAGCCTTCCCGGATGGCATTCCTGTTCCCTCCAAAACGTAAGCGTCCGGTCCAGACCGCGGGAGGAAGCTAAGAGCGGGCGATAAGTGTCCACTTAAGAAATATGTGGACACTTCAGGAATGGGTTGGTGGGGGATTGATCTCGTCGGTGTAGATGTCGTCAGTAAGCGCCTTGTCGATAGCCTGATCGAGGCGGGCGAGCAACTGGGCCAAGGTTTCGCCTCGGCGGCGGATCAGCATGGCCAGGCAGTTATGTCCGTCGGTGGCAGTGGCAACACAACCGACAGGGCGGAGCACGCCCAAGGTGATTTCCCCGTAGGTAATCAGCTCCGCGATGTTGGGCAGAGATCCCACGGGAGGGACTGTGGAGTTCTTCGCAACGGCCTTGGTGTCTAGGCTGCGGGTTCGATTGCGGGCGGTAGGCTTGCGGCGATGTTCCAAGGCAAAAGTTCCTCAATGCGGTTGATGGGATGGTCGGCGATGCGCTGTAGCACCTCGCGCAGGTAGGCTTCCGGATCAAGACCATTCAATTTGGCCGTGCCGATCAAGCTGTAGATAGCAGCCGCCCGTTCTCCACCAGCGTCGGAGCCGGCGAACAGGTAGTTCTTCCGTCCCAGAGCCACAGCTCGCAGCGCCCGTTCGGCGGCGTTGTTATCGATCTCAATGCAGCCATCTTCGCAATAGCGCACCAGTGCTCGCCAACGCGAGCGCGCATAGCGGATCGCCGCCGCGATCTCCGACTTGCGCGAGACGGCAGCTAGTGTGGACTGTAGCCACTGATCTAGCGATTCCAACAAAGGACGAGTACGGCTGCTGCGTAACGCAAGTCGCTCGTCCGGAGGTCGTCCCCGGATCTCACCCTCGATGGCGTACAGCTCCGCGATACGTTTCATGGCCTCGGCCGCGATCGGCGAAGCATGCGCCAGGTGCAGTTCATAGAACTTGCGCCGCACATGGGCCCAGCACGCCGCCTCCTGGATGAGACCACCCTCATATAAATGATGAAAGCCGGCATAAGCGTCAGCCTGTAGCGTCCCGCGGAAGCCGCGCAGATGCTGCCGCGGATGTTCACCCTTGCGATCCGACGAGTAGGCAAACCACACCGCCGCTGGCCCGCTATCGCCTGCGGGACGATCATCGCGAACGTAGGTCCACAAGCGTCCGGTCTTGGTCTTACCATTACCCGGAGCCAGCACCGGTACCGGGGTGTCATCGGCGTGCAGCTTGGTGGCGGCCAACACATGACGCGATAAAGCTTCTACTAACGGCTGCAGCAGGCGACTCGTTCCGCCTACCCAATCTGCCAACGTCGAGCGCTCCAGTTCGACACCTTCACGCGCGTACATTTCCGCCTGACGATAGAGCGGCTGGTGATCGCAGTACTTCGAAACCAGCACATGGGCCAGCAGTCCCGGTCCTGCTAGGCCGCGCTCGATGGGGCGGCTTGGCGCTGCTGCCTGCACAATGCGTTCACAGCCTGCGCAACTCAGCTTCGGGCGCACATGCCGGATCACCTTGAAGCGGGCCGGCACATACTCCAGTATCTCGGAGACATCCTCGCCTAGCTTGCGCAACCGGCCACCGCATTCCGAGCAGGTCTGTTCGCCTGATACGTAAGTCTTCACTTCACGAGGGAGATGTTCGGGCAGGGGCTGCCGCGCCGGTTTCGCACTGGCCCGGAAGTTAGGAGAAGCTTCCGCAGCAAACTCGTGGGCATTGGCGGTCAACCCTTTCTCCGACTGCAACTCTTCCAGCTTGAGCTCCAGCTGTTCGATCTGCCGCTCCAGCTTCTCCGACTTGCGACCGAACTGCATGCGCCGCAGCTTGGCAATCAGCAGCTTCAGATGTTCGATCTCACTTTGATGGGAGAGCAACTGCTCATGTTGCGAAACGATCAGCGCCTTCAATCCCGATGGATCCAGCAGCTCCAAGTCCGGCAGTGTTATAGGCGAAGCAGTCACAGACGCAGTATGCCAGCAACTCGGTACAACGCAAATAGTGCGGCACACAAAAATCTGTGCAAATCATCCAGGGCGAACTTAGATCGCCAACTGCGGTTCTGCAGTACGTACAGGCCGCCGCCAATCGATGCCTTCCAGCAGCATCGATAACTGCGCTCGCGTCAGCGCCACCGTGCCATCACTGGCTTGTGGCCACACATAACGTCCTCGCTCCAGCCGCTTGGCAAACAAGCAGAGTCCATCGCCGTCCCACCAAAGCACTTTGATTAGATCGCCGCGCCGGCCGCGGAAGACAAACACATGCCCCGAGAACGGACTCTGTTCCAGCTTCGTCTGCACCAGCGCACTCAGCCCGTCAAAGCCACGTCGCATGTCGGTCACCCCTGCCGCAATCCAGATGTGTGTCTTCATCGGCAGCGTGATCATCGTGGTAGCGACTCCAGCACTACCCGCAACAGCGCAGCATCGGCCCCACTTTCAATGCGGAGATGAATCTTGGGAAACTCGACGTAGATGCTGCCCGCGGAGGTCGCAGGCATGAGTGCCGGCGCCGACGGAAGCTTTGGCTCGGACTCAACCACAGCGGTTGCTAGGGACTCGCTCACGCTCACCGGCAGCAGGCGAATGCTGTCGGCTTGCTTCTCCCCCAATCGACCCTGGCGATAAAGGTTCCGCCAGTAATGCACCATGTTGGCATTAACTCCATGCTCTCGTGCCACACGAGCTACCGATGCTCCAGGCTGCATGGCCAGCCCTACAATCCTGCGCTTCTCAACGATGCTTCGCCGCTGCCGCTTGGCATGCTCGACCTTCGTTATCGCTGAACTGTCCACCACCACCTCCCGCACAACCATGTGCAGGTGATGATCTCGCTGGTTTAGCTGGAAGTACAGACGGTAGTAACCGGACGCTTACTCCAAAACAAAAACGCGAGGCTGAAGGCCTCGCCGAAAATTGGGTAGATACCCGCTATCTACCGAGAGCCCGCTACAACATCCTCATTTCTCAACGAACAAAGCGGCGTTCCAATCGCGGGCTATTGCTCCGCCCTCCCAGTGCTGTCGCACTGCTCGGGCTCCGCACGTCATTCCCTGGGGCCAGTACCCCTTGGAAATCCTTGATTCTGCTCAATCCAGAAGGCTCCTGGGTCTGTCATCTGCGGAACAAAGCCACCGCTGTGAAAAGGCGGCTTTGTTTTCCTTCGACACTTCTGTGCTCGAAAACCAAAAGATCATCCCGGCGAGCGGCATTTTAGCCGCGAGCCCCGCGGCCACGTCTCGCATTTGTTTTCCCCGTTCCGGGGAAATTGTTTCGACAAGAACAGCCCGCAGCTTGCGAATGCCGTACCGTTTAATGTGCTCACCAACCATGAAGAATCGCAGATGTGCTTCGAACTTTTCCTTTATCCGCGTGAGGTTCGATGTGCCACGATCGGCTTCGTATAAAAAATTGCTGCGCTGTTGCCCTTCGGGAGCATTCACAAACCGTAACGTGAAAAGCGCATCAGGCCGGTGCGAGAGGGTACGTCCCTGCGTGTTCTTCACCTGATTCCAGAGGGATGCACCTTGCGCCCACCGTTCGACTTCTACCGATGAGCCGTGAGCAGCCGCAATCTCAAGATCAGCATGAAATGAGCTGATCATTAACTCATGTTGTACGAAGAGAAACTGTCCGACGGTACGGCTACGCGAATATTTTTCACGATTAAGTCGAATCTCTTCCAGGTCGAGCACACTTGCATCGAGAGTGGAAGAGGCAGCGAGTTGTTGTAAGGCTGCAGCATTGTCGAGGAAGTAAATGAATTCACTCCCCGCATTCGCCGGTGGAAGGGTAAAGCGGCTCACGAGATTGCGGTGGTAAAGTTGCTGCAGGTGACGGTGAGTCACGTCTTCGTTGCCGCGAACCAGTCGCACAATGTCACTGGTCAGGATGAACCGATACCGAGCAATCGTACTAATAATCGCTAGGCTGCGCTCGGTGATTCGTTTTGCAGCGATTGCCTCTGGTGCTCGCCGGGACTTCGGCAGGCGCTGTTGCACCGCTCACCTCATTCCCGTCCAATCAGCTCAGACCAAGGCTCATCGGTACTGTTTACGCTCTTAACCGCTGCACTCACCTTTACCTTCGTTTTCTTGCTAGCACCCACAAACTCTTGCTGGAGGTCAGCATCCTGTTGTGCAATCAGTGTGTCGACTGACGCGCACGAGTGCGCACCTTCGGCCTCGAGCTTCCGATTCTCATACCAGCAAATCGCTTCAGTCGAGGTCCGATAGGTTTTTATGAACGGAACCCGCAAGGGCTGCGTCTTTTGGTCATGGATCTTGATAAAACAATGCCGACCGTATTGTTCCTTGAGTGCAGCTGTTAATTCAGTGAGCTGCTCTTCCAAACTGAAGTACTGGACGCTCGATAACTCACGAAAGGGAACAGGAATGAAGATTGGCACGTCTGCCTCTCCCTCTCCCGAACCTTCGAATTCGGTAACGTTGTTGTGGCTTCCCGATGCCGAACTTGTGCCGCTCACCGCGTTCACACTCAACCCGGTTGGGTCACCAACCCCTCCAAACCATTCCTCGAGTAGGAAGAATTGCCCTTCCACCGAAGAGCCGATTCCCCCGACGTTCTGTTTTGCCCCTCCCCTTCCGATCTTCCCGTGCTCGACGAAGACGTGTAGACCTTGTCCCGTCCATACTTTGGCCAGAATTTTGTCTGGTAGATCGCTGCCTTAATCCGCATTGGATCAAGTTCCCCGATGAAGAGCTCTTGCGCCATCATCCGCGCCATATCTACAGGCAGGCCTCCGAATACGGCCTTGATCCGGCAGTTCGTTAGCACCGCGTCAGTTAGGTCGATGTCGAGCTGTCCGAATCGCTGGTGCGCAAGTACCGTGAAAAGTTTGTATTTGCGCACTTGATCGAGCATGGCAGTTAAATCAAGACTGACGAATGTCTGGAACTCATCGAGGTACAAATAATACGGTTTCAGTGCCCTGCCGGATATGGGCCGTCTGCGAGCAACTTCGAAAAATTCATTCACCAGCAGCGCCGCAAAAACGCGGCCGTTCTCATCCGAAAGGTTTTTGCTCGGCGCTAGATTGACGAGCAAAACTTTGCCTTTTTCAATGATCTCGGCAAGGTCTACGCCCCCGCTTGCAGAATTGAGGAACCGAGCGAGTGTTTCAGAAGTGAGCAGACGAAAAAGTCGATTCTTAGCCGAAAGCATTTCTGCGCGCCAGTCTTTAGGCCGCAGCGCGACGAGTTCTTCCCATTCTTGTCTGATAAGGGCAGAGCTCAATTTTCCAATCAACTGTTCCCGTATTTCTCCGGACTGAAAGTTGATGAGGTGCTGGGCTTGGTGGAACGACAGGTTTAGCTCCAGCAAAATTGTGAAAATGAGACGCAATGTCCGCTCCAACGTCGGCGTCTGGTCGGCATTGGCAACCCCCCAGGCATGTAAGGTCGCTCGAATGCGACGGTCGACTTGAACTGAAACATCGCCGTCCGACTCTTTCTTGAACGGATTGAATCCGATGATCTGGGAAGGCTCGGAAAGATTGAGCAGCACAACCTCGCGGTTGAGAACCTTGTGGGCGCAATAACGGAGCACGTCGGTGTACAAACTGCCGTGCGGATCGATCAGGCAAAACCCCTGCCCGTTAGCAAGATCACCGCGCATCATCTGTTCCAGAAACTTGCTTTTTCCGGAACCGGACGACCCGATGACGTGCATGTGGGTTGCGCGGTCTTCTCCAGACAGCTCAACTGGTCTACCTGAAGCGTCGTGCCCAAGCAAAATACTCTTCATAGCAGCTTTGCCTGTTCCTCGTGTATCTCGGCGAGTCGATCTTCGAGAGCATTAAGCTTGCGCTGCTTCTGTTCTTCGGTCAGCGTCGGATCAGCACGAGCGATTGCGATGGCTTCGCGAACTTGCTTCTCTCGTTCGTCTAACTCCGCCTTCCGACGTTCTCTGTTTTCGCTTGCCGATTACGTCTTGGACGGCAATGGTGGTGTCTTGCCAATATTTTCACGCTTGTATTTCGCCTCCTCAATCTCTGCGAGGAGTCGCTCACGTTCTGACTCGATGCGAAGTTTTGCCAAGTCAGCCGTGTTCGCCTCGATGTCTCGCACATCTTCTTCGACACTGGCCCGAACCGCTTGGCGCGTCAGTCGATAATTGTCCGTTGCGACTTTGAGTAACTCGTTTTGTTTTGTTAGAAACGCAAGGCGCGTCTCGGCCGTTTTCGTACTCTGTCCGTCCACGAATCGACGCTTGACCTGCTCCAAGTAGTGCAGGATAGCGTTCCGATCATCGCCCAACCGTCCTACTGCCGCGGCGATTTCTACTTCGTTCCACGTCGCCGGAACGAGTACGCCTTCAGCCTTTTTATTCTTCACCCGCTGTTCTCTGAACCTGTCTTCAAAGCTGACCATAACAAGGAAAATTCCGAGCGTGATGAAGACAGTCCACATCTGCGATTTCGGTTCTGCGAACAAGATGATGAGTACGGCTGCGACGGTAACGCCGCATCCCGCTATTTGCCCGACACTCAGCCGCCCACCGAACCGATTCATTGTTGATTCCACTTTACCAACGCTGCTTCCTCTCGCTCCTGGGACGGAGTCAAAGGCCCAGGCGGAGTCGCCTGGAAATGGCTGGTAGAGACTTTCACTACATAGTCGCCATCGTCAGAAATGTCTGGAAGTATTCTGATCTTAAGCGTCCGCAATACGTTGGGAGGCATGATCATGTATTGCTCATAGTAATCGGGTCCATTCTTCTTCAGGTCGTCTTGATCCGTCGATGTATACACACAGATCTGGTTATTCTTGCCCTGGGGAGAGAGAACGACATCCCCTATCATCGCCTGAAATGTCCGCTCACGAATATTGCGATTCCACACAAGGAGAGCCGTTCCGGCAGTCACAGGTATGCCAGTGTCAAACCATCCATCCTGTTTCTTCAGCTGTATATCGAAGCGACGAAAGCCAATTTCAGGGTGAACCCCAGTGAGTTTTATCGTAGACAGTGGTGTTGGCGGTTTTGGGCTTTTCTTTCGCACCACCTTAGGCGAAGGGCGAGCGACCGGCGGCTTTTCCACGACGGCGGTCGCAGCCGGGCCTGCGCCCGATTTGTGCGACGTGATCTGCATAAACAGCAGTACAATCCCCGTCCCTAGTGATAAGAATCCGACAATTCTCATCAACATGCGGACTAGAGGGTTACCGGGTTGCACGGTTACTGCACCTCGACTTTAAGACAGAATTTTCCAAGAAGAATACACATTACACAGCGGTTCGCCTAGTAGATATTCAAGTGGCGATCATTTTGTTTTTAGGGCGGTTAGATCGGTTCGTATATCCCGACAGCTCGTAGATACGAACGCTTTTTCCATCGCATCTAGTTGCCATGCGCCTGGTTCCCAGCAGCCTTCTGGATTGAGCAGAATCAGAGGTTTACAAGGAGTGCTGGTCCCGGGGAATGACGTGCGGAGCCCGAGCAGTGCGACAGCACTGGGAGGGCGGAGCAATAGCCCGCGACGGAACGCCGCATTGTTGGTTTGGGGAATCAGGATGTTGTAGCGGGCTGTCGGTAGATAGCGGGTATCTACTCGATTTTCGGCGAGGCTTTCAGCCTCGCGTTTTTGTTTTGAAAGGGAACAGAAATGCCATCCGGGAAGGCTTGCAAACTCGCCCCGCCCTCAATGCCGCCCACGGCGGCGGTTTTCGGCATACCGCAAACGTCCGGATGTCATTGATTCAAAATGGTCGGGGAGAGAGGATTTGAACCTCCGACCCCCTGGTCCCGAACCAGATTTCAGCATTTATTGAGAGTTGTGGGAATCTGTGGTTTGTAACTGATTGATATAGATCGCTTTATCGTCGGCTATTCCAGGGCTGTTGTTTTTTGTTGTTCTTGGATGCTTTGACTGTCACAGATTTGCCTACCGTGGCGTGAGGTGACCCCCGCCCCTGACACAGTTTTCCGTTGCTACACTCGCAGTCACAACTGCGGATATATAGGGACTAATTCCACTTCGGCCTCGTCCTGAACTGTGTACCTTCCCGGTGAAGTTGCCTTCTCCCATAGACGATCCGTGATCGTAGCAATCTTGCCTACGGGCCAGGAACCAACGCGTTTGGAACACATTTCTTCAAGCCTGCGCGCGCGGGAAGACGCTCACGGGGGCTTCTTCAGTTGTCATTGCCGACTTCTCATCCAAGTAGGAATTCACCCACTGGAAATCAGTAAACACCAGGGCGCAGGACGGTTGCGAGCCGTAGTCTGGATTGCGTACTAAAATGGCGATGTTACGACAGTAATCGCCGCTAGGAGAGGTTAAGTACTACCCATTCATTGACTTGCTCTACGCCAAGTCACCACTTAGACCACATTGCAGGCGCTTCCGCAAAATGGGTGCCGCCGAATTAGCAAGCTGAGAAACACTTAATGCTCTTTTGCACGATTGAATTTGACGGCCACTTCTCTCCTGGTAGACTGGAACGCTTGAACAGAGGGACTGTCAGTAAGCACCCCAGACACGGCAACCCGGAACTGGAACACATCCCCCATCGTTGCTCCCTCACCACGTTTCAGCGCTGAACAGCAAAAGTGACGGATCTTAGTTCTTCGCCGGTCCCACTATCCTGTCTCTTCCACGTTGCGCCCCCATCGTCGGTGCGCAGGATGATGCCTTTGTCGCCGATCACCCAACCCGACTGCGGCGTGGCGAAGGCTACCGAAATCAGAGCATCCTCAGTACCACTGGTCTGCATCTTCCACGTCGCTCCTCCGTCCTCGGTGTGCAGGATGGTGCCTTTATCGCCCACCGCCCAGCCGGCCTGCGCCGTCACGAAGGTTATGCAATTCAGATATTCCCGGGTATCGCTAGTTTGCTTGCTCCAACTGCGCCCACCATCCTCGGTGTGCAGGATCGTGCCGCTCCAACTCACGGCCCAGCCCGCCTGTGCCGCAGCAAACGTTACGGAATATAAGTGTCGGCGTATGCCGCTGGTTTGCTTTCTCCATGTGGCGCCTCCATCCTCTGTGTGCACGATGGCGCCGTCCTCGCCCACCGCCCAGCCCGCCTGTGGCGTCGCAAAAGCGATAGAATAGAGGCCGTTGCGGATGCCGCTGGTCTGTCTCTCCCAACTGCGGCCGCCGTTTTCGGTATGCAGGATTGTGCCCGATCTGCCCACCGCCCAGCCTGACTGCGGCGTAGTAAAGACTACTGAGTCGAGCCACATTTCAATCTCTGAAGTCACTCGGGGATCAGTATGCGTTTCGACGGTGCTTGTCTGCGCGTTCCATGTGCCACCCCCGTCCTCAGTGTGCAAAATAATACCGTCCCGGCCCACCGCCCAGCCCGACTGCGGGGTGGCAAAGGCTACCGACATCAGGGCCTCCTCAGTACCGCTGGTCTGTTTTTTCCACGTCGCGCCTCCGTCTTCGGTGTGCAGGATTGTGCCCCATCTGCCCACCGCCCAACCCGATTGCAATGCTAATGAGGCAAGAGTAAAGGTTGCGGCTTGAGGCTGTAATTTCTGATTGCCTTCTGTCTGTTCGACTGATTGTGATCTTGACCAAATCCAGTACACGACCGCAGCTGCAATCAAAATTACGACTGCAGATATGGCGACCTTCACCCACACTCGCTTCTGGGGAGAAACGTGAAACTCGGATAACGATTCGCTGACAACTTTCTTGCCGGCGACCGCGACTCCGTCTTGATATTGAGCTCTGCTAGAAGACCGTCCATAAGCGCCTCCTTCGGGCTGCTGGTGGACAGCCGGTGTTCTCAGTCGGGATGCATCCAATCGGGTTTTCTCTTCAGCAGCCCTTCGCTCGCGTTCTTGTTCTTCTTGGCCGGTTTTTCCCGAGGTTTTCTGTGCGTCAGGCTGCTGCGTACGAACCGGCTGAGTTGTCAGCCCTTTCCTGATTAGTGCCCTGAGGATCCGTGAGTACCCCTGTTCTTCGAAAAGATCTACCCATTGCCATTGACTTAGTCGATCGGGGACTATGCATTCTTCTATGCGCACAGGAATGATGAAAATCGCACCTTCAGGCTGCTGGTCCGCGACATCTAGCGCATACTTAATCTCCTTCTGGATGTATCCACTCTTGTTAACAGAGAACCGCGAGAGACATACCAACACGATCGTGCTAGATCGCACGGCCTTGGGTATCTCCAGTTGCCAGTCTTGTCCGGGCAAAAGGTCTTCCTCGTCGAACCACGGATTGAAGCCATCCGCGCGCAAACGGTGGTAAAGCCTGCGCACCGCCTCCTTGTCGGCCGACGAGTGGCACAGGAATATCCTTCCGTTGCACGGACCCTGTACTTGGAGAGGCATCATCGAGCGAATCGTACCACGCGAGGCCGAATTGGCCGCTGTATTCCTCGTTGCGATCCTCGTTGACTTCAAATCAAAAGGGACAGCCCATTGCGGATGGCCCCACCCGTACCCGCCATTGGGTTGGCGTAATCAGGCCATCTCACCCCCTATCCGTCCCGCACAAAATGATCAGCGAATCCCCCGCTCGTCTTAATTGTCCAAACGGGGTTCGGGCGTAGAAGCGAGCTTGAGGATAAGGGTGCAGGACTTTCGGGGCGCTCAAAATTGGGCAGCAGTGCATAGCTGTCCCTCGCCAAAACTCTGTGCGCCAATGGAATCAGTCAATTAAGGCACCCCACGCACTACGGGACAACATTCCATATTGACCTGCGGCGGAGGGTTCCGTGACCGGGATAAACTAGGCTGGATTCGCATCAGGATTGTCGAAGCCGTCTTGAAAGTGAACGGCTCTTTGGGAGATCTTAAGCTCTTCAACGCCTGCAGTGAGAGCCTCGTCAACAACAATGGACAGCTCGTCGTCTTCTAGGGGCGGCAAAGACAGGAATTGAGCTCTGATCGCTGAAACTACGTATTCTCGTGCTTGCTTAAATGCGGCTCTACTGACGCTCGTGGTCCGGCCCAGAAATGCGTATGCCGCTTTCTGTCCAATAATCTTGAACCGGAGGCGTAGCTCTCCACGATCCCAAACACCCTCTACCGGGAATGACTTTCCTGGAAGCCCTGAACACAATGATAAAGAACGTAGTAGTTTCTGATAGCCATTGGCTTCGAAAAGGTCTACCCACTGCCATCTCTGAAGGCGACCGGGAACATCGCAAGGTCTTAGCCGAGCCGGAATGATATAGATGGTTCCGTCCGGCTTCTCCTCAGCGACATCCAGAGCGAATGTAATCTCTTTATGTACGAATCCCTGTTTTGTCACCGAGTTTGGTGATAGGCATACCAACACTGTCTGACAGCATCGAACGGCTTCGCGGATCTCCCGCTCCCAGTCTTGTCCGGGCAGCAATTGCTCTTCATCGAGCCATGGACAAAACCCGTCGCCGCGAAGCCGCCGACAGAGATCGCGGGCTATTTCCTTGTCGTCGTGGGCGTGACAGAGAAAGACGGTTAGACCGGCGTTGCTATCGCGGTGATTCTGCGACATGGTAGCTCTTCTCGGTTTAACTCAAGCGAACCCAACGCCCCATTCAGAAAGCGGTCGTGAAAGAACACTCGCCCGAGCCTTTGTCAGCATACGTCACGCTCTTCTGATGATCTGTGACGGGCATCACCTTGCGGTTCCTAAAAGGTGGTGTGTAGCGATTGTAGTGACTTAGGACTCAACGGGTGGCAAGTCAGGGCGAGGGGTTTCCAAGATTCGTTCCTACGCACCCCCGGCAGAGCGCCTGGTGTAATAGCAGGCGTTCGGGCCGTCAGCCGCGTCCCGTTAGAACGCCTGTTTTCAATCGCTTCGGGACGCGCTGGTAGGTATCAGCATGCGATGGTAGTAAATTTGTGACTAGGAGTTCCTCAAAGATCAGCAACGCTCCACAACCTCGAAATGCAACCTACTGATTTTATGAGAGATAAATATGTACTTCAAAGATAACGCACTTGATCCCTAACCAGATTTCGGAATCTATTGAGGTCTGTTGAAATCCGCAGTTTGTAACTGATTGATATTGAACCTGTTGCATGCGCTGTTCGAACGCTATTGAACTTTGTGGTTATTGGAGGATGTGACTGTCACAATTTTGCCTACAGCGCATCGCCTATTCAGTAACAGAGAGGGTTTCTCCCTCTTGAGACATCGCATCGATTCGGCCACTGTGACCGCGTCATGTACCTGAGCTTCTCGATCCGTTTGTCTTTCTCCAACGGTCACAGGAAACGATACGCATCGGTGTTAGCTCACCTCGCGAACGCGATCTAACGCGAATTCCTGCTCAACATTCTCCTTTTGAATCTGTCGCCAGAAGCTCTTCAGCGATGCCGCCTCGATTTCGACTCGCTTGGCTAACTTTATACGGAAATTCAGTGGATTATTAACGGTTGCATTATAATCGCAAATCAACTTGCCGAAACTGACAATAGGGACGCGGTTTAGTTCGTGTCCAAGTTTATCCGTCACAACAAATGAAAGACTGCCTTCGCTGTCGCCTTGGATCTGAAAAGACAGAAGAATCTGGTCAGTTCCAGGGAACAAGAAGAAATCGCGTCGGTCGCTCAAAATGTCGTCGTGGAGCGTGGCTGCGCTCGATCCTTTGTTGGCGGCGATTATGGTCCGCAGCACTGCGCGTTGCCTGATGTCTGATAGGGTTCGTTTGCCCGGAAGATTACGGATCACAAGCCGGAACCCGTAACTCGGCAGGTACCATAATTCGGGGGTTCCTTCGTTCCGAGCGAAGCGTTTCAACATCAAATACTGTATAGCTGGGAATGCAAAAAACGCCACCAGTGCGCTAAGTTGTGCCAGGAATTCAGTGCCAGCTTTGCTCCACATACTAAGTCCCTATTCGATTGTTGATTGTGCCGCAAGGCCAATTTAATTCTCCCGACCAGCGTCTCATCACACAATAGATTCGCCCACAGTTGCCGAGTAAAGTGCAACACAACTGTTCGCCCTTGAAGACTCGGCTCTGCCTACGGCAAGACAGCAAGTTAGTGCATCAGTAAACAGCAGACCTGGCCCGGCTAGAATAATAGTACCGCCCCTCCTGGTGGCTGCACGCGGTTGGGGTGGAGGTGCTCGGAACTGGGTAAAGACACTGGGAGTGGAAGAATTCAGCCGTTCGTCAAACCACAGTCAGTCGCCG
This sequence comes from uncultured Acidobacteriaceae bacterium, assembly GCA_963791975.1. Lineage (GTDB taxonomy): Bacteria > Acidobacteriota > Terriglobia > Terriglobales > Acidobacteriaceae > Bog-257. The sequence goes on from CAWBUJ010000005.1 coordinate 406,377, forward strand.
ACACCGCCAAGATTATCCGATATAAGCCGGAATAGAGCTAAAGAGCGGAACAAGTCGCGTAGCCACTCGGAATCGGGCACGTCCCCTCCCTTATGCACGCCTTTCGCTTGCTGCGGCTCTCCTGCGCAGAGAGGTGATCCATGTTGTCAAGTCTGCGCAGTAGATCGTCGGGGGTGATGATATCCATTATGTTCATGTACTTACGCTTGATCACTTCCAGGTCAAACGCCCGATGCTGATTAAGGGTCGTGCTGCCGTCAGTCTTTTGGTCGCGGCCCAGGATAAAAGAGCCTTGGGATTGGTGATCTGAGAGCGGGGGCTGGCTCACCCGCCTTACTTTATTGATTGGATCGATTGAACGCTTTGCATTTTGTTGGTGATACGAAGTGCGTTCGAGAGATCGGACTGCTTTTGTATTAAGTCCTTCAGTGCGGCAGACTGCGCGGGCGGATACCATTTGGAAATGCCGACTCTGTCTTGATCCGAAATAGCAATGTTCTCGTCGCTATAGCAATGTGCTTGCGTTCCGTTCCTGAAGAACTTTGGGTCGAAGTAATATTTCATGATGGACTTATTGTCGAACGGGCCGTAGTCATAATTTGTGGAGTCGGCCGCCAATTGTCGCATGTTGTCGTCAACTTTCTGCTTAGGCCAATAATTTGGCGCTCCAGCGAGAAGCGTATAGATCCCAGGGCTGTGTCCTTGAATGTCGTTGATGTACTGGCCATATGAATCCTGGGTTGGAACGTAACCCGGATCATCTTCCCATTTAAAGTCTTGGTCGCAACCGCCCACTGGCACCTCGTGCTCGTGCATTAGGCCCAGGGCATGACCAAACTCATGGCGAACTGTTCCCTGCCAATCGGTCGGTAGGCCAGATGCAAAGCCTTGCAGCTCCAGCGACGCTTCGCCCGCGGCTGTTAACGTGGGATCCGAGCTGTCCACGCCGATGAGAGACCAATATCCACCACCGTCGACGCCATCAAATGCGACGCGAACGTCGGCGCTAAAAGATTGGTCTGAACGGGTCCATTCGCGAAATTTTTGCGTAGCGGGATCGATAAAGTCGAACCGGAGGGTAGCATACGAGATCCACTTGACCTGCCCCCCGTTTTTAGTCCAGGGATAATGAGACTTTCTCCGGTTTTTGTTCGCCCCGCAGATGTGGCGTAGCGGGGATGGGGGTGTGGGGCAAGGGGCCGGCGTTTGAGGTCCCTTGCCCCACTCCAGTGATTCCGAAGCTTCTCACTTCTGCTGCAAACTCCTCCGGCGTTCTGTAGCCCAGCGCCGAGTGCGGACGCTCCTGGTTGTAGTACCGCCGCCACTGCTCGATGAGCTGCCGCGCATCGCTGAGCGAGACGAACCAGTTCTCGTTCAGACACTCGTCGCGGAACTTGCCGTTGAAGCTCTCGATATAGCCGTTCTGCATCGGTTTTCCCGGCTGGATGAAGTGCTGCTCCACCCCTTCGGCGAAGCACCACTGGTCCAGCGCACGCCCGGCGAACTCCGGGCCGTTGTCGGTGCGGATCTGCCGCGGTCGTCCGCGCTCGCCGACCAGCCGCTCCAGCACCCGCACCACGCGCGCTCCTGGCAGCGAGGTGTCCACCTCAATCGCTAAGCACTCGCGCGTGTAGTCATCCACCACGTTTAGCGTGCGCAGCTTGCGCCCTGAGCTGAGCGTATCGGCCATGAAGTCCAGCGACCAAACCTGATTGGCGGCCGTGGGCGCCGGCAGCGGCAGCCGTGGCAAGCCTGCACAACGCTTGCGCCGCCGCTTCCGCACCTGCATCCCTTCCAGCCGGTAGAGCCGGCAGACCCGTTTGTGGTTGACCCGCCAGCCCTCGCGCACCAGCCGGTCCTGCAACCGGCGATAGCCAAAGCGCCGGAACTGGTACGCCAACTCGCGCAACCGCTGCCGCAGCCGCTCGTCTTCCCAGCGCCGCGCCCGATATCGATACGTCCCTCGATACAATCCGATCAGCCCGCAGGCGCGTCGCTCCGAAACCGCAACTTCCGAGCGCATCACTACCACCGCCTGCTTCCGCATCTGCGGGCTTACCACTTTTTTGTGACCACCGCCTGCAACGCCTGCTTGTCCAACGTCAGGTCCGCCACCAGGTGCTTCAGCCGCCGGTTCTCCTCTTCCAGCGCCCGCAACCGCCGCGCCTCGCTCACCTGCATCCCGCCGTACTTGGCCTTCCAGCGGTACAGGCTTCCTCGCGTAATGCCATGCCGGCGACACAGCTCGCCGGGATCGGCCCCTGCTTCCGATTCCCTCAGAATGGCGATGATCTGTTCTTCGTTGAAGCGACTCTTGCGCACGACTCCTCCTCCGCCCTAGCGGGCTATGTTAAGGGGAAAAGTCTCTTTTACGCTGGACTAATTTCTGGGGGGCAGGTCACACTCGGCTACAGTGTTTGCTATCTGCCTTCGCAGATTGTCGTCCCCTCCAAGGAACGCGACGGTAATGGGGTGGTCAGCTGCGTTCGGCCATCTTTTAGTGATGAACATGAAGTATTGGACGCCGATCTGGCCCTTTGCTGCATTCGCGGCGGCGCGTGTCTTCACCTCCATGCGTGCCCGCACCTTGTCTGGAAGTCCCTCGATGGTCGCCGGGCGCTGTATTTGTGCAAGACCAATCCCAACCATGCATATCGCACAAGCGAGTGTAGCAGCATACCGTTTCACACCTGAATCTCCTTACATGATCGCCTAACTGGTCTTCTGGGGGACTTCTCCAGTTGCTTCATTACGCTATCTTGATAGAAACTTAGGTCACTCGGCATCTGGTTTTTGGACCTTCATGCCGTGAAGCATAGTTTGAGCTACGACCTTGTCTATTGCGGAAGGAGCTCCACATGCCTTAGTTATCGTCATATAGGTATTTTGAACAACACTACGAGCATGCTGGTCGGTCTTACTATAGTCGTCTTGAGCCTGCAGGCACCCGTAGCCGCCAGCGATATAGTAAATGCCAAATGCTTCAGCTAAGCTATCTTGCAAGGACGCCGCGGCTGGGGAGACCTCTACCTCACGACCCACAAGAGTTAGATTCGGGGAGAATCCGACTCTTTGGCCAGCGGTCACGGTGTTGGTAGATGTGTCCGCTGCGCTCAACGATTCAATAAGCTTGCCCATGAAAATGCCATAGTTATCGACGGTCAGCGCTCCATTGGTTAATGAGGCCATTGCAGCGGCATGAGGAGTGGTCACCGTAGCATCTGTGAAACCAGTGTTCTGAAAGTCTATCTCAGTGCTCTGGTTATGGACCGTGGCATTTGCTACGACCATTGGAAAGCTGACATCGCCTTGAATTTGGGCGCTGTCGTAAAGCACGGTACCTCGTAAGGCCTGACCATACTCTAGGATATCCCCATTCGGAGCGGTGCAAGTAGCATATCGTTTGTACTGCCGCATGAAGACCTTTTGTGTCAACGAACCCGCACCATTTGCGGCAACGATCGGAACCTGGATTTTTAGCGATGCAGCATCATCAACGCTCATCGAAAAGAGGTGGTCGTCAGTTGCGGTCGCATCAACGGCCGATGGAATGTTCGCACACTGCGTCGCGGGTTGCGCCATATCAAATAGAGGCCTGGCTCTGGCGGCGACCGGTTGGGCGCTTTCACCCATCGGGATGGAAATATAGAGCTTGCCGTTTGTGAGTGAATACCCTTTCGGTACTTTAGAGGCTTCCTGTGCGTTGCTTATTGCAGCCGAAAGCAGCGAGGCAAAGATCACTTTGACAATCCTATTGTGTGACATCGACTGTACCTTTCCGTAGATCATTAAATTGCCCGCATTTGGCAGCTTACAATCGCCTGCTTCTCTTCTCAGCAACTGTGAGTCTTAGCTCGCAACTTTACGGGTCTCTGTAATCGACTCGAAACATCCTAACCCGCATCGAGTTCTTCACCGGCGGGCGCGGAACACCTGGCTCTTGCGCACCACTCCGGAAACGCGCACCAAAAGAAGTGGCGCCTTGGTTGCTAAAATAGAAACTCCGAGCCTACACTCAGTAATCCGCGTCAATCATGTATCATGAAGATACTGTGATCTAATATCGTCGAAGTCTACGGCGGGAAGACGAAGTAGCCGAGCCCCGGAGCGACACTTATCCACTAGCTTGCGAAATAAGCCCCCACTTACTTTGAAAGTGGATCGATATTGCGCCGGGCGGAAACCGAAGTCAATAGCTCAAAAGTGCTCAAACCAAAATAGTTCACTTTCCTACGCCAGAAACCTTCGACTACCGAATGCGCGCGAGCCTCGGTACAAACGGTAACAGCTTTCTTGTGCTGTCCCTCGTCAAAACCTTTCGCGCCTTGAACTGTTTTCGAATCAATAATATTCAAGCGCAGAGGTTGGGTGCGGTGGAGCGGATGTAACACTTTTACATGTTCGGCCCTAAAGGCTACGGCTCGAGTCTTTGCGGAGCGGAGGGACACCGTCACTAGGTGCACGTCCGGTGCCCCAAAAAGAACAGGCCTGCTGGAGCAAATCTTTTTCGTGGCCCGTTTCTAATCCCGACTTCTACAGCCTCTTCTTGCCGGACTTCTTTGCAGCCGCCTAGCGTTTCCGCATTGCTTCTGCGATACGTTTGCGAGCTGCGGCCGACATCCCACGTCTCTTTGCCGGCTTGGCTGCGGCCGGTGTTGAGTTGTTGGCACTTCCAGGAGGACGGCCACGGCGTACCCCGCTCGACGTTCGTGCAGCTGAGGCACCGTTGATGCCTTCCAGAGCCTGTATCACGGCGTCTAGTCGGCTGCGCTCGTTCTTTAGTTCTTTAGTTGCGCAACTATTTCGGAGACATTCATGTGCCATTCTGAAGCTCTGAAGTCTCCAGACCGGGCCTTTCATCGAGAGCGGCGGTTACCCACGATCTGCCCCGTATACGGTTTGCGCCATCCGATCCGCTGAAATCGTGGATGACTCATAGGTCTGGGCGTGTAGAGACAGACCAGCACCAGCCAGCAAGGCCGACTGTGACGAGGGACAGCCGAGAATCATATCTGACAGTCGCCAAACAAATTCATGGCCAAGTGATTGATATTGCGGGTGCGCGATGTTTTGATGCCTACAACGCCGACAGAGCACCTGGAGTAATACCACGTGCTCGGGCCGTCAGCCGCGTTCCGTAAGAGCGCCTGTTTTCACTTGCTTCGGGGCGCGCTGGTAGGTGTCCGCATGCGATTGTAGTCAAATTTGTGACAAGGAGTTCCTCAAAGATCAACAAGGCCCCACAACATAGAAATGCAACTTACTCATTTTATTGGAGATAAATATGTACTTCATAGATAACGCACTTGATCCCGAACCAGATTTCAGCATTTATTGAGTGTTGTGGAAATCTGTGGTTTGTAACTGATTGATATAGATCGCTTTATCGTCGGCTATTCCAGGGCTATTGTTTTTTGTTGTTCTTGGATGCTTTGACTGTCACAGATTTGCCTACAGTTGTTAACTGTTTAGTAATAGCCACCGCATCTTCCTCTTGTCTACCTCGTGGTCAAAAACGATCAAAGCTCATGAGCTGGCGGATTCTATTTTGTGTCTGCGTAGGGCCTGATAATAATCGGCTCACCATTATTCCGATATCCCAGATCGTCGTGAATAAGAAAGTACCCCTCATCTTGTCGGTAGGCCGGCAGTAACTCCTCACGCACCACGTCGATCAGCGTGTTGAGCCGTTGCACGAACGTGACGAGCAGCTCCCCGTTCTTCGCCGACCATTTGTGCTTCCTATCCTCTGCCTTGTCACGCTCCTTGAACGACATCCACGACTCAATGTGCGACGAAACCATGAAGTTAGAATTAGTGTTGTTGGACTTGCCCCCAAAAATGAGACAACTGGTTAAGACTCAAAATCCATTGAATGGAGGATTGGGTCATGGGATTGTCTCACAGGCGGTTCAGTCGGGAGTTCAAGTTGGCCGCGGTACGGCGGCTGGAAGAAGGGGTTTCGATCGCGGAAGTGGCGCGCGGATTGGAAGTCAATCCCAACGTGCTGCACCGCTGGCGGCGTGAGTTCCGGCAAGGGCCAGGCAATGCTTTTCCTGGCCACGGGCAGCGGCGCTGGTCGGAAGGCCGGATCGCTGAACTGGAGCGCAAGATCGGGCAGCAGGTGCTGGAGATCGATTTTTTAAAGGGGTGCTTGCAGCGCATCGAAGAACAGCGGATGCTGCCGGCACGGAATGGAAATCCGCCGTCTACCAGAAGGTCAGGGAAGAAGTGAACGCCGGAAGTGGACTGAGTATTGGCCGCATGCTGGAGCTGGGCGGGGTAAGCCGATCCAGCTTCTGTCGCTTCGACCCCGAGGGCCAAGCGGGCGCCGAGCGGGACATGGATCTGCGGGACGTGATCCAGCGCATCGCGCTGCAGTGGCCCAGTTACGGGCGGCCGCGCATCACCGCCGAGCTGCGCCGCCAGGCATGGAGGGTGAATCCGAAGCGGGTGTACCGGCTGATGCGGGAAGACAACTTGCTGTGCCTGCGGCGGCGCAAGTTCGTGCTGACGACGGACTCCGATCATGGCCTGCCGGTGTATCCCAACCGGGCGCGCGAGCTGGTAGTGAGGGGGCTGGATCAGCTCTGGGTGGCCGATATTACCTACATCCGGCTGGAGTGGGAGTTTGTCTATCTGGCGGTGATTCTGGACGCCTTCTCGCGCCGGGTGATCGGCTGGGCGTTGGACCGCACGTTAGAAGCCAGCCTGACCCTGGACGCCCTCTACATGGCGCTGGCGCAACGCAGGCCCGCGCTCGGCCTGGTGCATCACTCCGACCGCGGCGTGCAGTACGCATCCCGCGACTACACCGACTTGCTGAAGGCAAACGGGATTGTCATCAGCATGAGCCGGCGCGGCAACCCCTATGACAATGCCACCTGCGAGTCGTTCCTCAAGACGCTCAAGTACGAAGAGGTATACCGCACCGAATATCGTGACCTGGCCGAGGCCCGCGCCTGCATCGGCGTGTTTCTAGAACAGGTCTATAACCAGCAACGCCTGCACTCGGCGCTCGGCTATTTGCCGCCGGCTGAGTTCGAGGCACAACTGACCATGCAAAGCCAGGAGGCCGCTACCCGGCAGCTTGCTTTATGAGTTTTCGGAGGCATGAGGAAATCTATCGATCCGATGTAGGATTCGGTAATGCTGGGAGCAGCAGTTGCAGCCTGCCCCCAGCTCTCATCGGCCTCGATGAGTTTCCAGTTGGCTATTCCTTGGCGGGTTGCTCTCCAGCAGGGCTCGCCTCCGCTTCACCAACCGGAGAGCAGTGTGCCGTAAACTCGTCTTGCCGGTCGAGGATTTTTCATCGAATGGCGAACAGTGTCTTAACTGGTTGTCTCACCCCAGGGGGCAAGCGCAGTCCAGTCATAGTTGTAAATTAGTGAGATCAACCCGGACACACCGTGGGCTTCCGAGAAAGCTGCTTCTTTCGTCAGAGCCTGTTGCACCAATGCTCTTGCCTTTGGGATAGCAACCGCTGGGAATTCCGCCGAAAACGCGGCATGGCTCAAATTTATGTAGGTGTACGCCGCCGATATATACGCTCCAGGTGGAGCATTCGTAGATGTGTTGATCAGCGTGAGGGTCTGCCCGAGTGCAATTCGCATTGAAGCTACGGTGTGCTGGTCGAAGTGCTTTAGCGAGGCGTAATACAGAAGCCCAACCCGGTCTTGATCAAAGGCAAATACTGGATGTACATCAGCATTTAACTCATAGCCCACTCCTCTGACGAGCGACAAGCACTCTCTTCGAGCCAATCCTAATTTGTTCTTGATCTTCGATACGTAGTCATCTGCTGGGTGCCGGTCTCTCCACCCCTCGGTATGTAGAGGCAGAATCTTCGCCCTCTCAATTACCTTGCGGGGATTCTGAAGGAAGTAGAGCAGGACATCAAACTCTTTGCCGGTTAGTGATTGTGTAAGCGGCAGGTCATTCCGTAAAACACGGCGTCCGAGAAGGTCCGCGTAATACCCGTCGTAAAACTTATATCCGACGATGTCGCGCCTCTCCATGCAAAGAACGTAACCCGCACGTGTGGGACTCCGCAAGACAAATTGTGGATTCTACAAACTCTCTACAAATCGTCGCCGAATTCCGTTTTACGCTGAATTTTCGGAAGACGTTGCAAACGATATGCCAATTGCCGAAACAACATTCGCCAACCTGTGGAACCGAATGATCCGGCTGGGACGCCGCGACCTTACAGGTGGCCTGGACTTGGGACTTCTGGTCGTCGATCGCCGGCTAACCAAGAAGCACTTCTACATCCCCCATATTAAGCGTGCCGAACACATGGTGGTGCTGGGCAAGACTGGCTCGGGGAAAACCCGCCTGCTCCTGCGCATGTGCCTTCAGGACATACGCGCAGGCCGCGGATTCGTTTTCTTCGACCACCACGGTGACACCATTCCGCATCTGCTCTCAGCTCTTGCGGAGGAGGAGAAGCGCACGGGAAAAAACCTTAGCAACCGAGTTGTTGTGATCGATCCGTCAGACAGCGAGTGGTCCGTGGGGCTGAACGTGCTTCAGCCCAGTGGCCGCAACCTTTTTATAGAGGTCGTTTCCGTTGCGGGAATTCTCAAGGACCGGTGGGGATTGACTACGTTTGGAGCACCGACCGAAGAACTCCTACGCAACAGTCTCCATGTGCTAGCAGAAAACGGATTGACGCTTACCGAACTGGCCCCCCTGCTCACCGATTCCTCGTTTCGCTCGGCATGTCTGAAGAATGTCACCAACCAAGACGTTTGGGATTACTGGGAGCTTCGCGTCAAGCCTCAAAGCGAGGCGATGAAAGCTGTGCGCCGCGACCCAGTCTTAAACAAAGTCAGTGAGTTCGTCTCCGACCCTCACTTTAAGCACATCCTTGGACAGCGCCAGTCGACTATTGATTTAGTCGATTGCCTGAATCGCGGCGCGTGGATTCTGGTTGATCTCAATAAAGGCCGGCTCGGGCGTCACTCTTCTACTCTGGGAAGCCTAATCCTAGGACAGCTGAAGCAAGCGATCTTCCGCCGCAGTGTCCGCCAGATCTTCACCCTGTACTGCGACGAGATCCAAAACTTGTTGGTTGCCGACAGCGGCATTGAGACGCTGCTTGCCGAGGCGCGCAAGTTCGGAGTTTCGGTTGTGAGCGCCAATCAGTTCCTTGACCAATTCCCCAATGAGATGCGCTCAGCGATCCAAGCGACCGGCAGCCAGATTTACTTCCAGCTTTCTCCAGAGGACGCCCAACAAGCTGCCGCAATGCTGGACGGCGGAAAACCTGTTGCAGAGCTACTCAAGAACTTGCCTAAGCGCCACTGCATTGCCAAAAGCGGACACTATCCCTGGCAACAGGTAGAAGTCCCGCAGTTCGACCTTCCTGCTGCTCCGTTCGCAGATTTACTGAGCCGCTCCCGGATGCATTCGGCGACACTCCGCTCCGCAGTCGAACAGGACATTCTTGCCCGCTGCCCCAAGAGACATTCTTCGATGAAGGAGGCCTTGGATGACTGGCAATAGGAGCACGCGAATTGTTACTGAGAGTGACTGCAAATTCTTCGAAGCACTTGCGACGGCCCGATTATTTGACCGCGAGCAAGCCAGCGAAGTGACCGGGCGACGAAATGTCAGTGTAAGTACCTGCAATGCGTGGCTTTTGAAACTCGTTCGCGCAGGGCTTCTGAAACGCTTCTTCATCGCGACAGAGGGTCGCGGAATTAAGTCTCTGTACTGCCTCACTCCGCTCTCTGCCGGGATAGCTCACTGTGAATATCGTCCCATCCCACGACCAGCAGACTCAGTGCTCACGAGTGAACCATTTGTCCTGCATCAGCTAGCGGTGAACGCAATATTCGTTCAGTTGAAGTACAGACCGGCACCTTCGAAGAACATCAAACTCGTTCGCTGGCTGACATTCAATGAACCGATTTCAACCGCTACCCAATTAATGCCCGATGGATATTTCGAACTGAATTGCATGGGTGAAGTGCACCCCATGTTCTGCGAGATCGATCGCGGAACGGAATCCCAGAAGATTTGGATAGCGAAGACGAACTTGTATCTAAAGTTTGCCTCAAGCGGCGAATTCCAACAGCTATTTCATCAGGAGCGCTTTCGGGTACTCGTCATAGCAGAAACCGAGAGACGCGCTTCGCAAATTCGGCAAACAGTCGCTCGGCAAACTTCAAAGATCTTCTGGTTTTCCACTCTAAACGTCATTAATCGCCAGGGTCTGTTCGCTCCTCACTGGCTTCGACCTGAGGGAAGCGACAGTCTCTCGCTCTTGTGAGGCTCTTATGCGTTACTGCCACAACTGTCATCGCATCACTGCTGGAAAGCCGGTGTTCTGCGTAAGCGTCCGGTCCAGACCGCGGGAGGAAGCTAAGAGCGGGCGATAAGTGTCCACTTAAGAAATATGTGGACACTTCAGGAATGGGTTGGTGGGGGATTGATCTCGTCGGTGTAGATGTCGTCAGTAAGCGCCTTGTCGATAGCCTGATCGAGGCGGGCGAGCAACTGGGCCAAGGTTTCGCCTCGGCGGCGGATCAGCATGGCCAGGCAGTTATGTCCGTCGGTGGCAGTGGCAACACAACCGACAGGGCGGAGCACGCCCAAGGTGATTTCCCCGTAGGTAATCAGCTCCGCGATGTTGGGCAGAGATCCCACGGGAGGGACTGTGGAGTTCTTCGCAACGGCCTTGGTGTCTAGGCTGCGGGTTCGATTGCGGGCGGTAGGCTTGCGGCGATGTTCCAAGGCAAAAGTTCCTCAATGCGGTTGATGGGATGGTCGGCGATGCGCTGTAGCACCTCGCGCAGGTAGGCTTCCGGATCAAGACCATTCAATTTGGCCGTGCCGATCAAGCTGTAGATAGCAGCCGCCCGTTCTCCACCAGCGTCGGAGCCGGCGAACAGGTAGTTCTTCCGTCCCAGAGCCACAGCTCGCAGCGCCCGTTCGGCGGCGTTGTTATCGATCTCAATGCAGCCATCTTCGCAATAGCGCACCAGTGCTCGCCAACGCGAGCGCGCATAGCGGATCGCCGCCGCGATCTCCGACTTGCGCGAGACGGCAGCTAGTGTGGACTGTAGCCACTGATCTAGCGATTCCAACAAAGGACGAGTACGGCTGCTGCGTAACGCAAGTCGCTCGTCCGGAGGTCGTCCCCGGATCTCACCCTCGATGGCGTACAGCTCCGCGATACGTTTCATGGCCTCGGCCGCGATCGGCGAAGCATGCGCCAGGTGCAGTTCATAGAACTTGCGCCGCACATGGGCCCAGCACGCCGCCTCCTGGATGAGACCACCCTCATATAAATGATGAAAGCCGGCATAAGCGTCAGCCTGTAGCGTCCCGCGGAAGCCGCGCAGATGCTGCCGCGGATGTTCACCCTTGCGATCCGACGAGTAGGCAAACCACACCGCCGCTGGCCCGCTATCGCCTGCGGGACGATCATCGCGAACGTAGGTCCACAAGCGTCCGGTCTTGGTCTTACCATTACCCGGAGCCAGCACCGGTACCGGGGTGTCATCGGCGTGCAGCTTGGTGGCGGCCAACACATGACGCGATAAAGCTTCTACTAACGGCTGCAGCAGGCGACTCGTTCCGCCTACCCAATCTGCCAACGTCGAGCGCTCCAGTTCGACACCTTCACGCGCGTACATTTCCGCCTGACGATAGAGCGGCTGGTGATCGCAGTACTTCGAAACCAGCACATGGGCCAGCAGTCCCGGTCCTGCTAGGCCGCGCTCGATGGGGCGGCTTGGCGCTGCTGCCTGCACAATGCGTTCACAGCCTGCGCAACTCAGCTTCGGGCGCACATGCCGGATCACCTTGAAGCGGGCCGGCACATACTCCAGTATCTCGGAGACATCCTCGCCTAGCTTGCGCAACCGGCCACCGCATTCCGAGCAGGTCTGTTCGCCTGATACGTAAGTCTTCACTTCACGAGGGAGATGTTCGGGCAGGGGCTGCCGCGCCGGTTTCGCACTGGCCCGGAAGTTAGGAGAAGCTTCCGCAGCAAACTCGTGGGCATTGGCGGTCAACCCTTTCTCCGACTGCAACTCTTCCAGCTTGAGCTCCAGCTGTTCGATCTGCCGCTCCAGCTTCTCCGACTTGCGACCGAACTGCATGCGCCGCAGCTTGGCAATCAGCAGCTTCAGATGTTCGATCTCACTTTGATGGGAGAGCAACTGCTCATGTTGCGAAACGATCAGCGCCTTCAATCCCGATGGATCCAGCAGCTCCAAGTCCGGCAGTGTTATAGGCGAAGCAGTCACAGACGCAGTATGCCAGCAACTCGGTACAACGCAAATAGTGCGGCACACAAAAATCTGTGCAAATCATCCAGGGCGAACTTAGATCGCCAACTGCGGTTCTGCAGTACGTACAGGCCGCCGCCAATCGATGCCTTCCAGCAGCATCGATAACTGCGCTCGCGTCAGCGCCACCGTGCCATCACTGGCTTGTGGCCACACATAACGTCCTCGCTCCAGCCGCTTGGCAAACAAGCAGAGTCCATCGCCGTCCCACCAAAGCACTTTGATTAGATCGCCGCGCCGGCCGCGGAAGACAAACACATGCCCCGAGAACGGACTCTGTTCCAGCTTCGTCTGCACCAGCGCACTCAGCCCGTCAAAGCCACGTCGCATGTCGGTCACCCCTGCCGCAATCCAGATGTGTGTCTTCATCGGCAGCGTGATCATCGTGGTAGCGACTCCAGCACTACCCGCAACAGCGCAGCATCGGCCCCACTTTCAATGCGGAGATGAATCTTGGGAAACTCGACGTAGATGCTGCCCGCGGAGGTCGCAGGCATGAGTGCCGGCGCCGACGGAAGCTTTGGCTCGGACTCAACCACAGCGGTTGCTAGGGACTCGCTCACGCTCACCGGCAGCAGGCGAATGCTGTCGGCTTGCTTCTCCCCCAATCGACCCTGGCGATAAAGGTTCCGCCAGTAATGCACCATGTTGGCATTAACTCCATGCTCTCGTGCCACACGAGCTACCGATGCTCCAGGCTGCATGGCCAGCCCTACAATCCTGCGCTTCTCAACGATGCTTCGCCGCTGCCGCTTGGCATGCTCGACCTTCGTTATCGCTGAACTGTCCACCACCACCTCCCGCACAACCATGTGCAGGTGATGATCTCGCTGGTTTAGCTGGAAGTACAGACGGTAGTAACCGGACGCTTACTGTTCTGCAACAGCTGCGGTTGCACCTATCAGATCAAGCTGTGCCCTCGTTTGCATGTCAATCCGCGTGCGGCACAGATTTGCTCGCAGTGCGGCTCGCGGGATCTCAGCACACCACAGCCGAAAGTTCCGCTTGCACTCCGTCCCCTTGTTCTTTTGCTCGACGCGGGACCTGGATTCCTGATTCTGATTTTGCTCGGAATCTGGACAGTGTTTTACATCCGTCAGTTGATCAATGCTCCAGACAATCTCTTACCACTAATGCTTATAGCACTAGGACTTGGATGTCTTCTATATGGCTGGATGCGGCTGAAGGGATGGAGACGCCACAAGTGAGTATGCAAACACATGACCAAGGCAGTGGATGCGGTAGTGACTGAGATAGTGCTTAGTATCCGGAAGAGGTAGGTAGTCGGACTTTTAGAAAATGCGAAATCGATTGAGTTCATTGGTCAAAGGGTGAAGTAGCTTCCTGTATTAGTGCAGGAAGCATTGCAGGAAGGAATACAGGAGCCTCTGCAGGAGGCTCTACAGGAAGGAAAGGTCACCCACACAAACGTGAGGTTCCGATGCAACAGTTAGGCGAGGTGATGACGATCGTACAGGTAGCCGAAATGTTTGGCTGTTCGGCGTGGACCATAAGACACAAGCTTGTCCCCGCAGGCTTGCCAGTCTTCCGGTTCTCCCCGAGCGGCAAACTGACCTTCTTTCGCGAGCAGGTCGTCGCTTGGGTCCTAGAAAGACAAAAACAACAAAAAGGAGGAATACAGCGGTGAGCCTCGTGAACCGGAACGGCGTCTACGAGTCGCATGTGTGTGTGGATGGCGTTCGCCATCGCAAGTCCACCGGCACAAAGAATCGCAGGCTAGCCGAGCAGATCGACCGCAAATTCAAGGACGAACTAATCGCACAGAAAAGCCAGATCTCGAACTTCAATCCCGAAATGATCTTTGGCGAACTCGCAGCCCAATTTATCGCAAGCGGCGAGGTTAAGGCTTGGCATCTGGGGCGACTCAAGATGCTACTTCCGTACTACGCCGATAAAGCTATCGGACAAATCGGTCGGAGCAGTGTCCGCCAGTACCGCTTGGAGCGTCATCGCCACAGAAGGCTGACAGAGACCACCGTCAACCGTGATCTTGAGTGTCTGCGTCACATTTTCTTTTGGGCTGTGGATGAAGGCATTCTGGCAAACAACCCACTGGCACGGCTTCCCCTGGAGCGGGAACGCAAGCGGAAGCGCCCGGTTCTAAGTGTAGAAGAGGAAGGACGGCTTCTACCAGCAGCCGCACCCCACTTGCAGCCGATTATCATCATCGCGCTGCACACCGGCATGCGCCGCGGAGAAATTCTAAGTCAAGACTGGCAAGACATTGATTTTCCCAGGCGGCTGCTCTTTGTAACTCACTCAAAAACACCCGAGGGTGAGTCACGCGAAATTCCCTTGAGTGATCGTTTGTTTGAGCTGCTGTCGAGCAATCGCAAGCAGTCCGGACTTGTTTTCACTTTCAAAGACAAGCCGCTACACAGAATCAAAACCGCATGGAAGGCCGCAATCAGACGGTCCCAAATTCGTCCGCTGCGTTTTCATGATCTTCGCCACAGCTTTAATTGTCGGCTGATTGAAGCGGGCGTCATGCAGGAAGTTCGCAAGGCCTTAATGGGCCACTCAAGTGGAGAGGACGTTCACTCGACTTACGTGCACATAGAACTTCCCGCCAAGCGTGAAGCCATTCGCAAACTTGAAGAGTGGTTGGCTTCCCAGACAAAAACAGACACAAATACAACTTTCGAAAAGGAGGAAATGACCGATGAATCAGGAGAGTCCCGATCCAGTGGCACAGATGATTCTTTCGAACGCACTGGAAGGGATTCAGGAAGCAAAGCTCAGGTGTGAAGAAGCAATCGAGCACCTCAGCCGAAGCGAAGCACTTGCTGCTATAGGCGCGCTCACCGGTGTTAAGGAGCGGGCGCGATACACCGTCAACATCTTGCAGGTGCTGTTCCAGTGGCAGGCCACACGGAACAAAACCTAGAAGGAGGAACTGCATGACAGCTGAGAAAAAGTCAGAGACAGCGCCGAAGGGCACTGCCACGACTTCGGAAAAAATCCGAAAGGCATGGACACCCAAATCCCCGATCGAGGTTGTACTCGAACAGATTGGGAAACAGGAACGCAAAGTCGCCGAGCTGCAACAGGAACTCGACGGCGAGAAGACCACACTCAACAAACTTCTCCAGGCCAAGAAGGTCTTAGAGGCCTAAACCAAAGGGCGCTTGCTTGATGCAGGCTCCCTTTTTCTTGTGGCCGTGAGGTCTTGCAATGCTTCGTGCACTTTTGATGATCGCGGGACTTAGCTCTGTTGTGCTTTCGCTTCTGGTGATGGTGCGACGGGTCTCGTTGGCGGACCTGTTTCGATTTACCAGGCGCGCATTGGTGACGGTAGCGGCGCTACTCGTCGCCGGCTGCTTGCTGAGACCCTTGCCTGCGGCGCTAACCAGTTTCTCAATCATTCGGCCTCTGATTGCTTCGCTCACAATCATCGGGCTGATCTTGTTCATCAGGCGACTCGTTGCCAGCGTGAGAAGCCGTAACGACACCTAACAGAAAAGGAGAATTCGATGTTGTCGAGATTGTTTCCGGAAATATCTTCTCGGCGGAAGAGTGACATCAAGCACTTAGAAGCTGAAGGCTTTTACCAAGGCGCTCACAAGGTCGAGATCGAGTCTGGCCTCGAGGAAATTCAGGCCAGGTTCGACAAACAGGCCGCGCAGTTAAACCAACAGTCAATCGAGCGTCAGAAGAAATTTGAGGCTGTCCTCGACCACGTCAAGGAACTTTGGACGCCTGCCGAGAAGCTCTGTCTTGCCGTTCGTGAACGCATTGGCGATTGTATTCCGCCGTTCCTCCTGCCTGTGGTGATGGCGTTGGCATCGGTCTTTATTGCCATCGCTGAGGTCATTCTCTTGGCCCCCGCGTTGGACATGATTAATGTCACAGATTATTCACAGCAGGTATTCAGCGCGGTCGGCTTGGTTCTGGTTGGCAGTTTGGCCTATCACTTGGCATGGGAAAGCCTCTTGTCCGAGAAGTTCAACAGACTCTGGCGGTTAGGCATTCGGCTGTTTGCGGTGGGTATCACGGCCGTCCTCATCTGCTGGGGAATCCTACGCGGCATGCAGGTCGCCTTTGCCGCGAAGGTTACGCAAAATCCACTCGGCGATTTCCTTTCTGAGCATCCAGTGTTATCGGCTGTGTTCTTTGTTTTCCTGACACTCGCGATACCGGTGGTAATCGCCGTTGCCACTCACTATTCATTCCATCACCTTCGTGACTGGTGGGAGTGGAAGACCACAAACTCCCAGATGAATCAGCTAATAGAGCGGCGGGTGTCGGCTCAGAAGGGGCTGGAGTCGGAGAGAGAACGGCTCAGTCACGGACTCAAGGAGATTGCGCATCAGTGCACCGAGTGGAAAGCAACTTACCGCTTACACCATGAACGCGGCGGCAAGCACGGCGCCATACAGGAGCCATACTGGACCGTCCCGCTGAAAGCGACGCTCGCAACACTGGCGGTGCTGCCACTGCTGTTCTGGACATTTCTGTTTGGCCCAGTTGATTTAGCTGTTTGGATTGCTGCTTTTCTGTATTTCCGCAAACAGTGGCACAGCCCAAGCCCCAGCGAGTTCTTCGAACTGGAGCACGTCTCCTTTGCTGTTCCTGCGGCTGATCGATCAGATGCAAGTCCCCTACTCGCTTCTTTCGGAGGCAGAAAGGAACTCTCGCAATGAAACTCCTTGGGTGCTTGCTTCTGTCAATTTTGTTGCTGTTGGTGGCCGTCTCTTGCACGGGCGGCCACCGCACGCCCGCGCAGCCAACCCACTTTGTTTATTTGTTGGATTGCAGCGCAAGCATCACGCCAAAAGCGCTTGAGGACGCCGTTGAGCAAATCGAGTTACAGGCGGAGCACATGCAGCGCGGGGACCGCATCAGCGTCATCCCGATTACAAGCGACTCTGACACCAAGGCTCAAGGAAATATTCTGAGAATGTCGGTGCCGCTGAGTCGCCAACCTTACGACCAAGATCTGAAGAAGTTCAGAGAGAATTTCCGGCGGGATCTGGATGCTCTCCACGAACGTGCGAAGAAACACCTCTTCGACAAGACTGACATTTTGGGCACTACGGACCTTGCGAGTCAGGAGTTTGCCGCCGACGAAGGGCGCATTCACAAAAAGCTGATCGTCCTCTCTGACTTCATCGAAGAGGATGACACGTTTGATTTCAGAACGACTCCAGCGCTCGCCGGTGAAAACAGCGCCCGGCAGCTTGCCGCACGACTTACCAAAAACGTATCGCAGGCATCTGGCGTCAGAGTTTTCCTGGGCAGCCTGCAGAGTACGGAACTCGACCGGCTGCCAAGGGCCAGACGGCAGGCGATCCGAGAATTCTGGCTCGAATATTTCAAAAATGAAAAAGACCATCCGGTTTTTGCGACGGATGGACCTGGAATGAGCGCGATTTTAGCGAACTGACAGTCGCTGATGTTCTGCGGCTAAACGACCACCAAATACAACCCGTTACTAGGAGGCTGAAATGGCAAGGAAGGATAACTACTCGGATCGAGCAAAGACGCTTGCGAAGGCAGCTGGAAAGGGAGTCCTCAGGGAAGCGAAAGAAATTTCCAAGGGCGTCGCAAGCGAGCTTTTCAAAATCATAACTTTGCAGAAAAAGTGAACGGCAGGAGACTCCCAATCACCTGGGACCTCCAAGAACAATGACAGCAGCCATCACGATCTTTCATCGCCATAGTGGGAAGCTGTGACGAAGTCCGAGGCAACTGATGTACCGCATTCTGACCGAAAACAAGAATGCTGATCAGGTCAAGAGGACGCTCTGCGGCCTCGGCCTGGACTTCACCGTCTACTACGGCGAAGGTGCATGGCACGGGCAACGTGAAAACAGTTTGATGATCGAACTGGACAATATTACGGAACAACTGGCGGAGAAAGCCGCCATTCTCATCAAGCAAATGAATCTTCAGGAATCCGTGTTATTACAGGAAATACCCGTGATCAGTAAGCTGTTGTGAGACATCGGCGGAGGACAAAACTTGCGGCCGTCTACTCAGGTTTCTACCGCGAGCTTTACGTTTGGGGCACAGTGACAGAACTAGAATAGTGGCTTTTGCCTCAAATCGAAACGGAACCTGCTGGCACGAAGATATTCTTCGACTTGGTCAAACGCGAGCCAGCGACGATCTAGCTCTTCTGCCACTGCACCGGTTGTGTTCGAACCGGCAAACGGATCAACCACCAGGTCGTTGGGCTGAGTCAAAAGTTTGAGAAAAAAGCTGGGCAATGCTGCTGGGAAACGTGCGGGGTGGATCTTAACGCCTGTCTCCTTGCAAAGCCTTGTGTATTCGTCGTTTGCAGCATTGTTTCCCAACTTCAACATGCTCTCCGCAAACTGTTCTTCAATCACGTTCGGAGGGATAGCGCCGCCTGCGCTGATCTTGTCGAAGCTGCCCCGTATAACGTGACCGGAGGGACGAACCGTCTCTCGAACACCATTCTTGGCTAATCGCAGCATGTCCGCACTGTATTCCTTAAGCACATGAAGATTTGACGCTTTCGGCCATGGCGTTTTTGATAGCCACCACACGTACTCAACGGAATCCCTCACCCGGATGCGGCGGACCGTAACCCACTCTGCCGGGGCAGGCATTTTAGCCGGGTTATACCAGAAGCATTCCTGCGCCAGGTGAAAGCCAAGAATCTCAACCAGAGCGATTAACAATTTGAAGTGATACACAGAACGGGTGGGCGTACCTTGATTCCAGCTACCGCCGATGTTCAGAACAAAGCTACCGTCCTCAGTCAGGACGCGGTGAATCTCCTTTGCAAACGGTAGAAACCAATCGACATAGCGGTCCTTGGAGACGTTGCCGTATTCTTTCTTGAAGTGAAGAGCGTAAGGAGGAGAGGTAACAACCAGGTTGACGGACCCGTCCGGCAGAGCTTGCAAAATCTCAAGGGCGCTCCCCAAGTAAACAGCACCCAGCCGAGTGACGTAATATGGAGTATTCGGCAAAAGAACGCGAGGGTGATCTGAGGACAGTTCCGCGTCCCCCAGGTATGCTGCATTCGCTGGATGTTCTGTAACCCCTTGATCGGAGGATTTTTGTTCCTCGGTTTCAGCTTCTTTGCGATTGGTCGAAGACATGTGCTCACCAGTATGACTGAAGCATCTTACTGAAAATAGGTTTACGTTGTCAACCATTTTATTGTGACGCAGAGTTTCAAACCGGACGAGTGGGTGTCTCAGGCGGAAGCAGCGCGAATCAGGCGTGTTTCCCGTCAAGCCATCGCACGACTGATTCGAAAGGGTCGATTCAAGCCCCTGAAAATCGGTGGCCGGGAGCTGCTGCGACGAACTGAAGTTGAGAACTACCGAGCGGAGCGTCCCGGCCGTCCCACCAATGACCGAAAAAACGGATAGAGTTAAGGCGGTAATCGATAGTCTGTCTTCAGATGAGTTGCAGGATCTCGCCTCATACCTCCGCCAGAAATTGCCAAGACATCCATTGGAAGAGAAATGGGGAATCTCTCACGAATTGATCCTCGACGCAATACACCGGTCACAGGACATCGTTCAGCGTGGTGTACGGGGGGTTATTGCTGAACCTCAGTGATCACTTGAAAAGCGGCCAACGATTATCACTTCAAAACCGGCCAACGGAAGTGGCCGATCCGGGACCAGTTTGTTCTACCCTGCCGCCTCCTGTGGAGGCAAGTCCGTTTTGGTGCGCCAACTCCTGGGACCGCACTTGAGGACGTGCCCGTGGTGCAGCAGGCGGTCGAGCATGGCGCTCACGGCAGCCGCGTCTCCTAGCAGTTTGCCCCAGTCTTCCACCGGGCGGTTGGAGGTCAGCACGGTGCTGGCACGCTCGTAGCGGCGCATGATGATCTCCAGCAGTTCCTCGGCGGCGGTGAGCGGTAACTTGCGCATGCCGAGATCATCGACGATGAGCAAGGGCACAGTCACCAGAAACCCCATGAGTTCCTTGCGCGTGCCATCGAGCGTGGCCTCGGCCAAGTCATCGAGCAGAGTGTGGGTTTCTCGATAGAGTACACGGTATCCCTGCTGGATGGCAGCCTGTCCGATGGCTTGGGCCAAGTGGCTCTTGCCGGTGCCGGGCGGACCTAAAAACAAGGCGTCTTCGTGGCGGCCGATGAAGGCGCCGGTGGCGAGATCGAAGACCAGACTGCGATTCATCTTCCTGTTGAAGTTGAAGTCGAAGTTGTCCAGCGTCTTCTGGGCGTCGCGGAACTGGGCTTGCTTTTTCCGCCGCTCCAGCAGGCGCTCGCCACGCCGGGCGAGTTCGTCGGAGACCAGGCAGGAGATCAGGTCGATAGGGGCGAGCGGTTGGCTTTGCGCCTGGCGCAGACGGGTCTCCAGCACCGCGGCCATGCCGCCCAGGCGAAGTTGTTTGAGAGCACGATCGAGTTCGATGAGGTTCATTCTTCCAGCTCCTTGGTTCGGTGATTGATGAGGTCGCGATACTGCACCAGTTCGCGGATCAGAGGATCGACTTGCTGCAAACTGAGCGGGGCTTGTGGGCAGCGTTCCAGATAGCGGCGGACGAAACGGTATTCCTGGACTCCCATCTCCAGCGCGGCGGCGCAGGCTTCATCCACGGCTGCTGCGCCGTATTTCTTGGCTAAGGAGAGAACGCCCAGGATGCGGCGCACGCCAACCTCTCCCTGCTGGCGATGAATGGCCTCGCAGAGCGTGCCGATATGCGTGCCGGCACGACCGGCCCGCCACAGCAGCTGCGAAGTACGCTGTGGAGTTCGCTTCGGGTGATCTTCGGGCTTGATGCGATACCAGCCGCGTTTCTGACGCACATGTTCGCGCAGCAGTTGGCCGGTTTTGGGATCGAGCAGGCGAACGAAAATGTCATCCCATTGCACGCGCACCACACGTCCGATCCAGCCCGGCGGGGCGCCATAGTAAGCGGCTTCGACTTCGACGCAGCCGTCCAGATGCACGATGCGTTCGCCGTACTGGTAATAGCGGAAGGGTTCGACGGGCAGCGGCAGTAGGAATGGTTTCTCTTCGGCGAACATGGCCGCGACCTGCCGTTTGGTGGTGCCGTGGATGCGGGTGTCGGCCCAGCGTTCTTCCCAGCGATCCAGGTACGCTTGGGCTTCTTCTAGACTCTCGAAGCGCAGACCTCTCAACGGCGTTTTCTGCGTGTGGCCGACACCGGCCTCGACTTTGCCCTTGCGATCTGGATCTTGAATGCAACACGGCATGGCGACCGCGCCGTAGTGGGTGAGCACGTCGCGATAGAGCGGATTGAGCGCGGGATCGTAAATGTCGGGGACGAGCACGCCCTCGCGCAGATTGTCGAGCACCACGATGCGAGTAGCGCCACCGAATCGACGGAAGGCTCGTTCATGCAGTTCGGCCCAGATGCGGGTGCTGGAGCGGAAGGTCAGCAGTCGAACCGCTTTCCGGCTGCAGCCCAGCGTCATCACGAACAGCCGCGTGCGCCGATACTTGTGGGTTTCGGGATCGCGCACCATCGGGCCGGTACCGTAATCGAC
Organism: uncultured Acidobacteriaceae bacterium; assembly: GCA_963791975.1. Lineage (GTDB taxonomy): Bacteria > Acidobacteriota > Terriglobia > Terriglobales > Acidobacteriaceae > Bog-257. The sequence goes on from CAWBUJ010000005.1 coordinate 428,169, forward strand.
TTGCGCCTCCTGGCCGGGAGCGGTGACGATCACCACGCGGGCTTCGGGCGCTTGCGCGCCACGCAACTTGCGCACGAAGCGCTGCACGCTCTGGTAGCTGCTGGCAAAGCTGTACTCATCCACCAGGTCCTGGTAGATCGCCACGGCATTGCGGCCCCGGCTGAGTCCTAACTCAATGGCCTCGCGGTAAGGCTCGCAGGCGCTGGCGCTGGGACTGCGCCGCGGAGACGCCACTGGCGCTGAGGCAAGAGCGCCCACTTCGTCTGGTTGGGATGGGTTGGAGTCGGTAATCACCTCACTGGCCGGTTTTAAAGTTGGTTTTGCTTTTCCCTTCGTGGAAAGGTTTTCGGGGTTGGTTTTGGGATTGCGGTTGGGGTCGGTGGTCGCCGGAGTGGCCGGTTTTTCCGCGCCAAAGTCGGTGATCACCTCGTTGGCCGGTTTTGCCGCCCGCCGCCCCCAGCCTCCGGACGGACGTACCACAATGCCAGCGGCTTTCAGATAAGCGCTGGCGGTTTCACGACGGATGCGCGTGGCCTGCTGGATCTTCCGCAGCGGCCATCCCAGCCGTCCCAGAGCTAAGACTTGCTGTTTCTTCTCTTCGTTCAAGACATTGGCCATGCCCTGGGAGGCTACAAGCCTCGGCGGGCTTCAATGTCCCGGACGCTATTCTCATTGGCCGGTTTTCAGGTGATTACTATTGGCCGGTTTTGGGTGATCGCTGAGGTGAAGCGGTATTCGATGCGAAAATATTGACAAACATCAAAGGCTGGCACTCTGTGCCGGTCTTAGGCGATCTTCCCTACGATTTCAAGATTCGGAGGGACTCAGATCGGCGGGAAATCACGGTCCAAGTGAAGTTGCAGCGTACCGAAGCGGGCCTGCCTTTGACCAGAAAGCGTTTTGGTCCCGACACGTTCATTGTTGAGGTTCAAAAGACACGAACAGGCACGAAGAAACCGACAAAAACAGATGTCCTCTTACCTGATACCGCTCCGGCAGCTCCCGAGAAAACGCGTCCTTATCAATTCGGTGATTTCGACATACTGGCGGTCAACATGTCAGCCTTCGGCACATGACTGGACACGGTTCATGTACACAGTTGGCTCCTGGCTTATGCCTAGAGCCGCCGACAAGAAGCTCATGGAAATCATGCAACCAGTGGCAAGCAAACGTTCTGAGGTCTGGACGGACAGTATTGAGGAATGTTTCCAATGGTTTCTGTCAGGTGAGAACAGAATGATCTTCGACATGGAAGCAGCTAAGGAGAAAACATTGCTCGAACGTGATGCAAAGAAATCTCCCCGTAAGGGTTAGGTCCCTCTGGTTCTCTATCTCATTTGTGTGTCAGAGTCCCTTCAATCTCAGCCAATAGATCGTCGTATTCGTCTGATATTGCCCTATACACGCCAGCTTGCGAAGCGACTGGCGGATCATCCGCAGTGCCAAGTATTTGTGCGTCAAAGAACTTCTCTCGCCTGTTCTTAATCAGCGCAATAATTTCGTCGGCAGTCATTCGATATCCTTTTTCAAACCAGAATTCTACTCGCAGAAATCCGAACTCGCTGAAAGCACGCGACCGAGGCTACCTTTTAGGTCGCTCCCGACTGCGATCATGCAGGCTAAGATTTGCCACGGACCCAAATTTTCTCCAGCATCCTACCTGCTTTGTGCCGCTCGACACGCAACACGAAATTCCGAAGATCAGGTACCGCATAATCAAAGGCCATCTCCGCAACGGCATTTGCAATTCCGCGTAGGCGGCGCCTTTCACTGAACGGGTAGTCAGGAATTGTTTTAAACGTGTCAATTCCACGCTCTACAGGACGGTAAATCGTACTGCCAGAGTTGATCGGCGAGAGCAACACTTTGTCACTGTATCTTTCAAGCAGTGGTCGGGTCTCAACCGTGATCACAAGATGCTCCCGGCTGCGATAGGCGCGCGCAGTCAACAGAGTTTCCACCCGCTTCTTAGTGACCCAGAAGAACACCCGGCTGTTTAAGAACTCGTACCATTCACGTGGCGTTGCATCCCGCAAACATTTAATTAGTGCGGACTCGCGCATCGGGATCTGGTCACGAATTACAGCGCTTCCTAATCGCGGATGCTCGATCGGCACTGATTTTGGCCGATGCCGGCTTAGTATCTTCTTACGCTTTATGCCATCAATCTCGAACAAATCCAGCAGCGCTATCGTGCTCAATAGTCCGTGCTTGCTGATCGAAGGCCAGCTGTTAACCTCAGCCATGTGATACAGGTTGGGATAATGACGCGCCAGCTCGTCCACAGATAATTTCATCAAAGCACCCGCCAGGGTCTGCGGTCGATGATGCTTCGGAAATCAAACCGCGTCGAAATCAGCGATACAGGAGCCGCACTCACCCTCTCGACTTCCTCAATGAAACGAATGGTGTCCTCCGAAAGCTGTTCGTATCGTCTTGCTTCTTCATTTCCGGGGTCAAGGTAGTCAGTGAATGTGAGAGCTATATCCGTTGGGCCGTTTAAGGCCGATGTTTTTCTCAACAGTGTCCAATCAAACTCGCCGACACGGCGCTCTCGGTTAGTTGTCGATGTTCGTTCTGACATCTTCAGCTTTGACAACGGAATCTTTGATCGTTTGGATATCTCCTCCCAAGTGATCTCTTGAGAAAGAGGGCCTGATGTTCCCCCTTCCGGATTCTGAACTCGGATAGGATATGCGCGACAAACAACAATGATCTTCCTAACCCTACTCGGTGAAATACCCGCTTCTGACAAGCATCCTGCCACGGTCGTATCACGGGACGTAACAAACGGATATATACCGTGGTACAGGCTGAGTCCAGTACCCTGTGTTCCTTCGACCAACACCCTCGCTCCTCGTTTGTAGGACTGTTCAAGAACCTCCCACGTATCCCTAACAAAAGGCAGCAGATCCTTCGTGTCCCTCGCAAGGTGAACCTCTTTACCTCGATCTAATATTCGCCGAGCGGTGGCAGCTCCGACGCCCTGACCTGTCGAACTGATACGCTGGGTAAGTCCCACTTCTGTCTTTTGGTCTTTCGGTCTGATTATCATGGCTTGCGGGTCAATCGACAGTCGTTCGCGGTCGACCTTGCATTCCATGACCTCTTTCAGTAAAAGCTCTGGGTTCAGCACTGTCCCCGGGGCAATGACCAGCTTCGCAGTACTATTCCGCAAGGTCCCTGAGGGTAGTTGATGATGCACATAGGGTCCATCTTCAAGGTAAACTTTGTGGCCAGCGTTTGGCCCCCCAACTCTTACAAGTACGTCGTATTCTCTCGACAGGTATGAAGCGATGTGCCCTTTACCTTCGCTGCCGAATTGACCGCCGACGATAACATCCACTAAACGACCGTATTCACGCGTAAAAAGGCCGAGGTGACTCGCGGCCCTCACCAGAACATCAGCTGGCGTGCAGAGTTTCGTGTCGATAACAATATCTGCAATCTGTTCGAGCTGTTGCACCCGCAATTCTGTGGAGTTCTTCTCGACTTCAGCAAACGACTTAAACTCCCTGAGGCCGCTTTTGCGCTGCTTGTATCTGTCGTTCAACTCATCCTTAGGTGCACTGAGGTGAATATGCGTTACAGAAAATCCATAGGCTTCTCGGATCGCCTTAATCTGGGCAGGAATTCTGACGGCGTCCACTACAAAGATAGATGATGGCTCGGTAATGGTATAACGATTCACCAAGGTTGTAAGTGCGTCTCGGACCCACTGACCCTTCGTTTCCCGGTCGAGGCGATCACCGAAATCTTGCAGCGCTCTCCGTTCTGCGGGGAGCTCGTTACCGAGCCTCTTGATGGCAAGGTCTTTTATCAGCTGCTTCGTCTTCAGCACATGCACATTTTCGAGCGGGAATTGCCTCGTAAGTTGATCGCACAATGTCGTCTTGCCTGAGGCTACACTGCCGGAAAGCAGGACAATTTGAAATGCCATCGTTGTCTCCTCGCTTAAGTAATCTCGTCGGCGAGCGTTCGCGGGAATTCAAACGCCGGCTGACGAGGCACTCCGGCTGCTGCGGACGGTAGGTCGTAGACTGTGACGTTCACACCGCTGCTCGTAAGTGTTTCTTGAACAATCTCCTCTATAACAGGCCAACTCCCCCCGGCTTCACCAGAACCGATGCGCGGCATATGAATGGTCGCGTTTTGTCTCAATGCAACGGTCGCCACTTTTTCCAGAGCCGAGAAAAGTGAGGCGTATCGCAGTCTCGGCCCCTTCGCAGGCCCATATCCGTGTTGAGCCACCAGACTGGCCAAGCCTAAATCAGAACGTAGGGTGGCGAAGTGGACCGCCCCCAACTTTAGCTCACGCCTGTTTGACAATACCCACTGAGTAAAATCGGACTGCGCATGGGGCCACTTCTTGCGCACTTGACGACCGAACCCTACCCCCCAGATGAGAGCCTTATCGTTGACCACCTGAAGCAAGATCTTTCGTTCCGCTCCGAGCGGCTCGGTTGCATCACCCTTTACAAATCTTAGTCGGTTGGTTTGTTGTGATTCTCCCTCTGGTTCATTAGGGAAAGCGATTCCAATCACGCGCGGATGCGCCTCTCCGGTGTATGGAGAAACTCCCAAGTATTCGAGATACCACGGTTTGCCTTTAGTTATCCAGTCTTCCTCTGCGCGTTGTACCACCCCAATTGCCGTGCACTCAGTCACCTTGCTCCACTTTGGGAGTAGAAAGCCGGGTGCAATCGGAACTCGCTCACGCCAAGAAGACGAATTGATCCGGTATTCGACTTGATATCTGGAACCCTCTGTTTCGCGTCGTGCTGCAAACGCAATGCAGCGATGTCCAGTTAGGCGGGTCAATCTAATCATTACCGCCTCACACGAAACCAAGTACCTGCGTCGAAGGTCTAAAATCTTGTCAACACTTGGACGAGTCGATTCAACGTCTTGGAGAGTGCCCAGCGGCATAAGGATTTCTGCGGCAGCCATATTACAAAGCATCTCAAGCTGCCAATCATCGCCACCCATATCTTGATGTGTGGCACGATTTCTCACCGCAATCGCGCAATCAGGAAAGAGAGTGTGACCGATCTCATGGGCTATTGAGTATCGCGTTCTGGCGAGCGGCCTGCTGGGATTAAATTCAATCGTGAATTGTCCTTTAGTATCGCTCCTTGTTCTAGCATCAATAACATCCTGAGTAGGCAACAATTGGACTCCTCGCATAACCGCCAAGGCAAAGGGATCATAAGGCGGTCCTTTCCAACCTCTTTCGATGGCGTCTAATACCATCTGCCTAGCTCGTACGACTATGGCTTTGATAGGGTCCTCGCCTCCGAGAGTCAAGACAGATGGATGACTCCAGTAGCCTGCCGCCATTGTTGTCGGGCTTTCCGCTCTATGCGTACTGGCGGCACGATCGAAAAGCCGAAAAGCGCCTTCTAAATCGACCTCCTCAAAAGTTTCACCAGCCACAGAGCCTTCGGCCAGTACGTAAGACTCATGTGTTGGTAGCAAACGACCCTGTTTTCGAAACAACGTTTCCAGGTCCTTCTCAATCTGTTTGGCGGTTATGCCCCGTTTTCTCATTCCTTTCGTCATAAGGCAAGACCTTCGTTAACGTGATTCCTTAGTTTTTTCATGGCACGCGACCGAATTTGCCTCACATTGTCTGCGGTTGTACCCAATTGAGTGGTGAGATGACTCATTGCGGAGCTGGGCATTCTCTGTTGTCGTGCACCGGCACGCCACCACAGCATAGTGGCCCGAAGCACTGTCTGCTCCTCTTCTGAGAGTAAAGATAAGCCATTCTCCAACAGCTGTAATCTCTTGTCTGCTGGTACTTCTGGTTGGTCGGCCTCCGCCAGCGACCCGGGCGTGAGATCGTCTAAATCCTCGCTATCCACAAAAGCGACTTGGGGCTGTCCCCTGAAAAAGTCACGTATGAGGTTCTCAATAATCCTGCCCAACCATGCTCGCACCTTGCGCTGTTGCACCGGCGGTTCACAACAGTCAGCGCGATCAAAGTTTCCTGCGCCCTTGTAACACTTGAGAAACCCGTCTTGTACCGCATCTCTTACTCGGTCTGTACCAAGTAAGTCGCCATGAGCTAGCGCGGCGACGCGCAGCATATAGGCTCGGTGGCGCACGTAGAATATCGCCCACGCCTCCCTGGCTAGGGCAGGGTTGGCATCCTTGTCTGCCATACACCTTATCAGTTCGAAATCGTCAACGTCCTCGTCGCGAAGTACCATCTTGGCCAGAATGCCGCATCACCTTGAATAACGAAAAAGCGTGACGGCGCGATTTCTGTCACGCTTCCTCGTTTCCGGTATGAGGGCTGATTAGCAATCTCAAGATATTCCAATGCCCGGGAGTGCTCAATGCCAAAGTCAGAAGACGTATATGTGACCAATAGGCCAAATGGTTGGGCCGTAATGAGACCAAACGCGGACAGAGCAACCGCTCTGTTCCCTACTCAGGCCGAGGCAATCGGCTGCGCCAGAAGTATCGCGAACGGCGGAGCCTTACACATTCAAGGCAGGCATGGCAGTTTTAGGCCTGAAACCAGGTTTGACAGGTGAAAGCCGTCGAAGAGATGCGACTCGGCTCAGCTAGTTCTTTGACATTCCACAGGAGGAATCGTGGCTCAGTATAAATATCAACAATTCTTGAAATACAACAGCAATGCGGTTTTCGACACGCTGCATCTCCCGGGTGCATCCACTCCATACTCTGGAATCTATCGATGCGCTGTCTGCGGAAAAGAAGATGTGTCTACTGAGGGACATCCGCTGCCGCCTCAAAACCACCACCAACATCCGGCAGGGAGCGGCCCGATCCGCTGGCAGTTGATTGTGTCTCACTGATGGAGGATTCGGTCCCGAGACTGAGTGGTCTTGCGCGCGTTCCCCCGAGATGGTTCGGTGGCAAATCCCCGTAAGGAGTTAAATAGAAAAGTCTTGGAGGATTTCACTGTCACAAATTTGCCTACAGTGAGATTTTCGCGGATTCCAAACCGGCTGTATCTTATTGAAAAGATTGGTCGGGGAGAGAGGATTTGAACCTCCGACCCCCTGGTCCCGAACCGGTTTCTCGAAAATGGGCTCAAAAGGGTGGGTGGAAAGGGTTTGGAATGAGAGATTTACATTTATCGGCGGCAGCAAAGCTGACGCCGCCGCCCTCAGATTCGCCCTCAAAATGTCTGCGCCTTTAGCCAATCCGTTTGGGTTTGCGAGAGTCCCCACGACCCCCAATTCCCGCTGAGGCGTCCAACAAACACAGTATCGGCATTGTTGATGCATGTCTTCATAAAATCGCGCACCTCTCTTGCGCTCAGGCTGGAGCTTACCAGCCATACCGATTTCTCAAGATGACACCAAGTGGGAAATTTATTCTTTACTGCGATGATGACACGCTCATAATCTTGAGCCGTGTCGTTTGGCTCGTGCAGGTCGTAAGCAATTACGTGGATCACCCCATTGCCTCGGTTCTTACGCGCAGGATAGTTTCTTGTTGATGCTCCTGGCTACGTCCAGGAGAGTGAGGGACTGAAAAAACGGGTGCCATGGTCTCGGAGCTAGGTACCCCATGCAGCCGCCGCCGGCGTCCCAAACTAGCGCAACGCTACCTGCTAAGCGTGCGCTTGCCGCACACATCTGCAATGCGTCTCTGAGTTGATTCTGTTCAGAGTCGACTTTTCGTCCTACCGAAGAGTCGACGACGATGATGATGACCTGTTGGCCCTGAACGTTTAAATGAGCGACCTCGAAATCAGTCAATGTCTATCCTTTCGCCGATGACCGGAGCTGACACCCCTAGCTTACCTACATGGTGCCACAGTGGCGCCGGTAGAGAGTTGAAGTCCCGTAATAACGAATTCCAAATCGACTAAAAGCCAAGCTGCCTACTGGTCCAGGAACGAACAGCTGAATCGAGCATGTCTTTCCAACTCGTGAATGATGTGTTTCTTGTGACAAACGCATCCCATTCAAGGTTGGGTATGGCCTTGAAATCGTCCGTCGAATTGATTGCAAAGCCGCTGGCCTCAAACATTTCCTGTACCGATCCAAAACTACTGCATGTGGATAGAAATTCTGGCGTGAGCAGTTCCGGAATCGGAACCTCATGGGTACCGTTCAAGCGTTTGGCTCGATCGGACAAATCGTTCATTTTGCGTTGAAGCGCGTCAAGTCCTCGCATCTCAAATGCCACGCGTCACACTCCTGTTTACTTCGTCGAAATGGTTAGGCTGAGACTAGCTAGTCAAAGGGTGTCTCGGAGCGAAACTTGCCATCTCGGCCCTGGATATGAATCGTTCCAACTCCAGCCAATTCCCGCGCTCGATCAATGGCCTCAGCTTGAGTATCGAACACAGCACTCGCCCGCTCGGCATTCGGCTTAGCTACGGCCCACCCTTTCGGATGCTGTTTGACAAATACTTCATTGTGCTTCTTCACGTCGCCTCCATCGGTCCGTTAAGAGCAAAGATCCGAAACCGGGAATCTCCGCTCGGAATGACTTACCGTAGCTCTTACTGTCCCAGAACCTCTCGGATTCGGGCTGCCGAAACACCGTGTTGCGCGACTAGTTGCTTCAGCCGATCTGGGGTAACCCCCAATGCGGTCGACCAGTAGCGCAACTCATACGGTTCGTTCACGTTTATTCGCGCACGATCTTGAGGTCCGCGATTCGTTTTGTCGTCAGGCATATGATCCCTTCCTTTTCTTTGCGGCGACGGCAGATAGCCTCATCAGCAGCCAGCCAGACACCTGGAATGAAAAACTGCTGCGACCGAACCGAGCTGCTCATCAGTTCCAGTTCATACAATTATCTACTACGATCAATTGTCACTTGCAATACGAAAATTTCGTAGTCTCTGTGGAAAATATCATATGTCTATGAAAACATGGCAAATAAAATTGGCCGTAAACCGCCTTGATGTGGCACAATTGAGGCCGTAACAGAACGAGTATTTCGTACCGACGCAAGGGAGGAACCGTATGGCCGGATTCGGCGACCTGCTCCGTCGCCTCCGAGGCAGCCGTACGCAGAAGGAAGTCGCCTCAGGTTTGGGGATGCCTGTTACAACTCTTTCCACACTTGAAAATCAAGAAACAGTTCCCCGAGGATCTGTTCTTAAGAGATTGGCTGACTACTACGGCGTACCTTTAAGCTATTTCTACTCAGCACCCTCTGCCGAAATAAAAGCGACCGATGCGGCGAAGGCTTGGTTACAACAGGTCAAGAAAACGGAGTCGAAAGAAAAGAACATTGCGACATTCGCCTCGCCTGATTTTCCAGACGACGTGAAACGTCGTATTGCGACCATGATCAGTCAGAGAAAAAATGGGTAAGTTCTATGCAGCCACGAAGCCGGCGGAAGAGTTGAGCTTTCAGGAGATCCTCGAGACTCTTCTTGTCGAAGCGGGCACATCTGGAGTGCTTCCGACGGACGAAGAGAGGCTACTTCGATTCTTGGGTCTTCAGCAACTGAGTCTTGATTTCATGAACGAAGTTGATTGGGTTAGTCAAGGTGGCACTGTTCCCGGGGAGTTACGGGCAGCCCTGCATCTGGATGAGAGGGTTGTTGCCACCCAATCAGGGTTAGGCGAGAAGCGGACACGTTTTAGCATCTTTCATGAAATAGCTCATTGCGTTTTGCCGGAGCATTTGGAACGGCTCTTTGTAGACACTGACCGGACTTTAGGTTGGTGGGCAAAAGCGAGAATGGAACGGGAAGCAAATCAATTCGCAGCTGACCTTCTATTCCAGGGTCACTTATTCACAGAATATGCTCTCAGCATGTCGACCAGCCTTACGAGTGTGCTCGGCTTGGCACCAAAGTTCGGAGCATCTTATGAAGCAGCCTTGCGCCGATATACAGAATTACACGTTGAGCCGTGCGCGCTGATTGTCTACGAACGTTTGCCTCGGCCGGAGGACGGATACGTGGAAGAGGATGATTACCGGGTACAGTACACGGTCACATCAGATTCTTTCCGAAAAACATATTTTTCCGCCATTCAAGTCAGCGGCGGAAAATGCAAAGCCTCGGAAATAGTCGGTACGCAGTCCGGGTGGTCCCTGAGCAGCGTGGTCGAACGCGAGCTGGCTATCGACCGAGAAGGGCATTCTCCTTGGCGTTTCGAAACCGAAGTCTTCACAAATAGCTACAAGGTTTTCCAATTCGTGCGTCGACCCATTACTCCACAAGCGCGCCGACAACAAAAAAGAGTAATTGCGGAACCGCCCATGATGTAACATCTCTCAGTTCCACGAGACCCAAAGCCGGTTGAGAGGAGCCTCAAATGACCCGCAGCAGCTGCCCAATGCAAAAGTGATTTGGCGTGCTGCGACCACCGCTTAAGCAACTTCAACCAAAACTCCCCGTTCGCGAGGACACACTCAAACATCAAAACGGTCCCACAATCCCGAGCTGCGATAAACGAATCTTCATCGCCTCTGGACTAACAACATATTTTGCCGCGAGCAGTGCAACAGTGCGCTTGTCAATCAGCTCAAGACAATCCAAGTCCTGCTTAAGATACGACATCGGCATCAAAAGCTCGGCCGCGAAACGGTTTGCCTGTATCTCAATCCAGTTAACGGCCTTCGAGGAATTGGCATTTCTCCATGCGACCCTCAGATCTTGATCCACATGTTCTTCCAATCCCTCGTGAAGAAGGAAATGGCCGAGCTCATGGGCAATAGTAAATCTCTGCCGATTGATGTGGTGAGCGGGATTAACCGCGATCACAACTTTCCCATCCTTCCTGATGATCGCTCCCGAAATCTCATCATCCCCGGGAAGCGGAACCAGCATTAGACCGAGCTTTTTCGCGATCTTGTCGACCGGAACGGGCGGTCGGCGAATGTTGAACCGTTGCAATAGATCGTTGACTTCTTGTCTTATGTTCTGGGCCATAATGGACCTCCGTGGGAGGCTTCATCGAGCGATTCAACACGTCCATTGCCGCGGCGAGATATTGAGCCCGCGTATCTTCGGACCTCTCGGCATCGGCCTCCCTGAACGTTAGCTCTTTGGGTAGCAGTCTTGCAATGTCAACTTCCAGAACGAAGGAAAACATATAAAGCTGGTGAAGCTGGACCGGCTGCCTACCGCGCTCAATGTTCGTAACCGAGGTGCGCGACATCTTAATCTTCGCCCCGAATTGCGCTTGGGTAAGCCGTTTCCGGCGCCTCTCATTGGCAAGGGCAATCCCGAATTCTCGATACAGAAGTTCCTTATTCACTGGCCCACCCATATTACACTTAATGTCAAGCTGCCTTGGCAAATGTTTGCTACACAAACATGATGCAAAGTAACAGCTTGCATTCAGGATAGATTCCATGAAAAGATGCTGGCTAACGGTCGAGCAGACAACTTCCAGCCGACCGTTATGGAGAGCAGAAATGTCACTTCGTGTAGCTACCCTCATCGCCTTGCTTTTTGGAGCAGCGATCCTGCCCCTTGCCCAGGATAAAGCGGCTGTTCAGATGGAAAAGTCGGGCTCGTTGAAAGCGGGCGGCCCCATTGTTTTCAATGTGAAGTTAAACCAGCCCTTGCCGAAAGGGGCGCACTTCGATTTCCGGATCTCGCCGGTGTCCACTGATGAAGAGATTCCGCTCGGTTCCGGCGAGCCCATTGACGCGACGCAGGAACATTTCCGGATTGCTGGCAAGCTTCCAGAAGGGGCTGTGCCTGGCCAATGGCACATTTCCGTGATCTGGCTATTCCTGCCAGGAAGCGGTTGGACGCACACGCAAATTGCGCCAAACGACCTTAGATTCCAAGTTGAAGGGAAGTCTTACCCTCTACCTTCGAAGGCTGAAGTAACGCTTGTGCCCGAAGGGACGGGAAGCTCGAACGAGAAAAAGTGATCACACGTTCATTCTTGGATTGCTTGCGGTCGGGGCAACGCTGAATCTGATGCGCTGCCCGAGGTGCAGTCCGGCTGCACAACGGTACTGGGACCATGTACTAACTCACGAGCTGAGCATTTTTCTGTAATCATCGTGTCGGCTTCTTAATTTTGAGAACTAGGCACAGGCAGGAGACAAAGCCTAAATGCGCACACAGCATCTTTTCCGAAAATACGACAGCTTTGCAGTTGTTCAAAGCCGGATCGCCGGAACAAAGAGAGCAGTAAACGAAATCGATGCGAAACGACTAACAATCGAAGATGAGTCAGGGATCGCAGAAGAGCTCGTAGAGCGCTTTGACCTACAGCTACCGGTTCTTGGTGAGCCGTATATCGCGATACACGAAGAGAAGAATATTGACGTTAGCCACGACCCAATGCGAATCGTATTCGATCGCAGCCGCCCCTGTTATGTTCGAGGCACACGAACGGTAATTCGAGTTCCCTTCACCGGCGCACCCGAATTGTTCGGGGTTCAGCCGTCCACTTTCAATCTAAACCCTCCATACGGTGCGGTAGTCGGGAACGAGATTGAGATGGAATATGAACGGGCCGATAACGATGGTGCAGCTATAAAGATTGAATATCAACGAAATCTGCAGAATGTCAACCAGCATTTAGCTTGGTTAAGAGAGTCGGTCGGCCGCCTCAGAGAGGAGCTAAAAAGAACGGTTATCATGACCATCAATGACCGCAAGAAACACCTTAGTTCATCTTCGGACATGCTTTCTGCTTTGAATCTCCCAATCCGGCTAAAGTAATAGCAACTGCGACAGGAGCTGGTATGGATGACAAAGTCAGCCGGGATGAAAAGCTAGTGTGACTTAAAACGTCGGGATGAGCATGGAGGGGCTGCTCCAATCGCGTTGACAGTCCGCTAAGAAGTACTAAGATTAAAGAAATTCTCTCTCAAAAAAACAATGGCTCTACTTGCAACATTTGTCGGGGTCGGTCGATACTCTGATCCTGCGATCCGAGATCTTGTGGGCTCCACCAGAGATGCACAGGCATTGCACGCGCTTTTTGCTGACACCGTCCCGTCTTCGCATCCGAGGCTCCTCGCGGACCTTGACGCGACGTTCTGACGCAATTAGGCAGGCGTTGGCCGACACACTCGGAGCAGCCAGTGAGGACGATACCGTAATTTTCTCTTTTTCGGGCCATGGTTCGCACGACCATCGACTGGCAGCCGCTGACACAATTCTCGCAGACCTGCACAATACATCCATTCCGATGGATGAGCTCGCGGCACTCTTCAAGGCCAGTCACGCGAAAGCGATTCTCTGCATCCTCGACTGTTGTTTCAGCGGCGGTGCACCAGCAAAAGTGTTGGAAGATAGCCCCATTCCCCGCGATCCCGCCGACCCATTTGGAGTTTTGATTGGCGAAGGGCGAGTGCTACTCGCTGCTTCTGCTGCAAATGAAGTGGCGTACGAGTTACCTCAGGCTCGGCACGGCGTACTCACCAAAGCCTTGCTCGATGTACTGATGAGAGCCGATGGATCAGTGGACATTCTCGCGGCAGCAAGTGACGTCATGAACGCCGTCCGAGCAGAATCAGCCAGATTAGGGGTGGTCCAAACCCCTGTGTTATTAGGCAATGTGCAGGGAGGCCTCCGGCTTCCGAAACTTACCCCCGGAACAACGTTTTATTCTGCATTTCCGGAGCTAAAAGGACTCAAGGTTTCATCTGATATACACGACCTTGTTCAGCTTGGCTTCCCTGAAACGGTCGTAAATGAATGGGCAAGCAAATATCCAAGCGGCTTAAATAGCCTTCAGCTCGAGGCTGTAAACAATTACCGTGTGGCTGACGGAAAGTCGCTTGTCGTAGTTGCGCCCACGAGTGCTGGTAAGACATACATTGGAGAGCTGGCTGCAGCGAAGGCGGTCTCCGAAGGCCGGAAGGCAGTTTTCCTGCTCCCTTATAGGGCCCTGGTAAATGAGAAGTTCGACCAGTTCTCTGCTCTCTATGCTGACAGACTTGGAATCAGAGTTATTCGATGCTCTGGCGACTACAACGATGATGTCGGCTCATTCCTGAAAGGCAAGTACGATCTGGCGTTGCTGACTTACGAAATGTTTTTGCAACTCGTTGTGAGTAGTCCAGCGATCTTAAGTCAACTGGGGTTGGTGGTTTTGGACGAGGCACAATTCATAACCGACCCAACGCGCGGTATGGCGGTTGAACTCTTGCTGACTTTCTTGTTATCAGCACGAGAAAAAGGGATCAGCCCGCAATTGATAACCTTGTCTGCCGTCATCGGCGACGCAAATAACTTTCCTGAGTGGTTGCACAGTGAGCTCCTTTTTCATAACGAGCGGCCGGTCCCGCTCATTGAGGGTGTCATTGATCGTAATGGCACATTTCAGTTTGTAAACGAGCTTGGCGAAGAGCATGAAGAGCGCCTTTTGAATCCCGGCGATGTCCAAGTTAGAAGAGACAAGGCAGGTGCTCAGGATCTTCTGGTCCCATTAGTACGGAAGCTGGTTAGCCAAGATGAAAAGGTCATTGTTTTTCGGAACATGAGGGGACCCGCCCAGGGATGTGCGGTTTACCTCGCCCACGACCTTGGATTACCGGCTGCGTCGGACGCCTTAGCCTTACTGCCTGATGGTGATTTGTCCGGCGCTTCAGCTGCGTTGCGAGAGGCATTACAGGGCGGAACTGCATTCCACAATTCCAATCTTACGAGGGAGGAACGGATCATTGTCGAGCAGGCGTTTAGACGACCTGATGGACCAGTGCGCGTATTGGCGGCGACGACTACGGTAGCAGCGGGTATCAACACCCCGGCATCGACTGTGATCCTAGCCGAGAACGAATTTGTGGGCGAAGATGGCAGACCGTTCACGGTGGCTGAATATAAGAACATGGCCGGCAGAGCAGGACGTCTTGGCTTTAGCGAAACAGGCAAGGCAATTATTTACGCTGAGACGCCGATGGAGCGCAGGGTTCTTTTTAGTAAATATGTCCGGGGACAACTCGAAAGACTGGAATCCTCGTTCGATCCTCGGCAGATTGATACTTGGCTGGTTCGTCTTTTGGCGCAAGTCACCACAATGGTCCGTTCTGACGTACCCAGATTGTTGGCAAACACATATGCTGGCTACCTGGAAAATCGCCGCGATCCTGGCTGGAGGAAGCGGATTGATCATGATATCAATGCGTTGCTCGATCGCATGATCTCCCTTGGCTTAGTTGATGTGGCAGGGGACACCGTTTCCCTAAGCCTGCTAGGAAGGGCATGCGGAAGGTCTTCATTATCACTTGGCTCTGCTATGCGATTAATCGAAATCGTCAGAGCAATTCCGGCGGGTTCGCTGACAGCGCTCAATCTAATGGCTTTGATGCAGGGTCTACCCCAAGATGAAATGGGATATACCCCGATATTTAAGAAAGGCGCTAAGGAGTCTGTGAGAGTTGGACAAGCATCTCAGCGTTTCGGCAAGGATATCGTTGCTGTACTGCAACGGTATGCGCAAGATCACTTCGAGTTTTATGCACGCTGCAAGCGCGCCGCAGTTCTATATGATTGGGTGTCTGGCAGAAGAACTCGAGGAAATCGAGCGAGAGTACACAACAACGCCATACTCTGGCCGGATCGAGCACGGAGATATCCGACGGTTTGCTGACATGACCCGTTTTCACCTCAGATCGGCTGGTGACATTTTGAGTGTTTTGCTTCTTCAGCAACATTCTGAGGAGGAATTGAACGTTCTGCTGACTCAATTAGAAGTCGGGTTGCCAAAAGATGCAATTGGTCTACTTGCCATTCCGCTTGTCCTGAATAGAGGGGAGTACCTGAGTATTTTCGCGGCGGGTATAAGAACAGCTACGGACTTCTGGTCCGCACCCGATGATGTTCTGAAAAGAATCCTAGGCGACAGACACGTGTCTCAGCTCGAGAAGCTCCGCCCGCGCCACTCAGCAGCATACACATGAACTAATGTTGCTCTTGTTATGCATGAAACTGTCCAGTCGCTGCCTTCGAGCGCCCGGCTCTAATTTCCTGGATACCCTTCGGACGAGACAGGAGGTACCCGGTATCCCACAGTCTGTCATTACTTTTCCATCCACGTTGTGCACTAACATCTGCAGCAGTGCCCGACTCGCCGAATCAGAGTCACTGAACCAAATCCGTCCCCTGAACGAAGCACCCGCTCTCTGTTCTCGCGAAAGAGCTATCTACCGAGTATCGTCTGGGGCTCTGGGGCGCTGTGATGACTTGCTTGTCCGGATGTCCAGAACGGCAGTTCTTCCAGCACCCACGACAGTTGGGCCCATTTCCACATGAGCTCCCACAGTTGTTATGGTTGCAATAGTAGCTCCCGCAACCATGGCAGCACTTGATTCTCGACGAACCCGCTGCCGTACCATCACCTACAAGCATTGCAAGCGCAGCAGCGATGGTTATCAATAGGGTGCGCTTCATCTTTCTCTCTTTCCGGCTCATAATCTGCGTCTGTTTAGCCTTTGATTAGGCGCGACTTGCGAGCCTCGTAAACGCGGTCCAGGTGTCGTGCTCACACACGATACTTGGACCGATTCCTAACTCGGCTCAACAATCTTCGGCAAAACCCGAGGAACCCTGCATTTGATTGCGAAATACACGACCACGCCTCACTGTCGTCGCGGCCATTCACAAGTATCTGAACGGAGAAGGCATCGACGTACAACTTATTCCGCTCCGCGAGCCGAATCAAAACCTCTGCCCGCATTTGATTGATGCTCTTATCGAGCTCCTGCGACATGATCGCCCTCCCGAGATCGCGACAGGTCCTCGTAGTAGTAGAAATGCTCGCCCACAGTACGGAGTTGGCGCTTATAGATATCTTTCTCGTGTGCTGCCGTCTCATCGACAATTCTCACGAAAAAGCGGCACTGCTCTTTCTCGCTCCACTCGAACAGTGTGCGAGTCTGCGCACGGAATTCGTCTTGCCCGAGATCTGCCCCAAAGGAAATCCTCTGGATGGGTAGCGCTGCTTCTTCCGAACGGCGATTGGGAAGAGCATTATCTCGAATGACGACGCTTCGGCTCTTTAAAGTAATGTCGAAGATGTACTCCGGCTTTCCGGTTTGGTCTGCCCAACAAGCGGGTTTTTCGGTACCACGACTCGAGGTAGAGAGCTTTTGTTCAGCATATGCGAGACGGCCTTTCACGTTGTTGAGACTGGTAGCACATTCTGTTTGTCGATCGAGTGCGTTAGCGCATTCCGTTGCGGCAGACCTGGGATCCTTCCCTCTTGCCGACAGTTGGGACTCGATCTGCGCAAGGGATCCAAAAGTGGCCGCGACATCGGATTCACTTTGTGGCCCGCTCTTTCCAGGATGCTCTTTGGCATACTTCTCGACTGCCGACGCGATATTCAACCTATCCTTTATTTCACGCGCCGATTCAGCTGCTGTTTTTTCATCGTGAAGAGGATAGCCCAGCGAACTCATGGTTTGCCCAATAACTTCAGTACTCTTGAGTTGGCTCTGCATCTGGGCAACCTGTTGCTTGGCTAATGTCAACTCCCGGAAAACGTCATCGATCTGGTTTGGAGCACCGGGTCTTCCTGTGAAAATTTTCTTCATCTCGGCCAGTTCTGCCGCTTTAAATCTAAGCTCTTTATTCTCAGCCATAAGCTTTTCCATTTGGCTTTCCCGTGCAATCGCTTCTTTCGCCTCTCGTTTGTGGTTGCGAATGCCAAACATCCAAATCAGCAGGAGAGAAAACAGAACAAGGATCATCACCTCGGCCATCGTGAGTCCTAAAATGAGGCCTCGGCGATAAGATCGTTCGTCAAGCTTGGCCATTCAGCTTCTCCACGACAGTGCGCGTAAGCGATACGAGCGAACCGTGCACCTGCTGCACTGCAGTTGAAGAGCTGTTCAATTCGCCTTCGAGCTGCCGCCGATGATCCTGAACCGTCTTAAGGGTAAGCGCTGCTGAAGTCGCAAGTCCGTCGAGCAACTTCTTGTGTTCATTCACATGACCCGTGCTCAATTGTGCGAGCGCCTCAATCGTCGTCTCTACGCTCGTCACTGCCTTAATAAATGCTTCCAAGCTCGCATTGATCTGAGCGCGACGTTGTTCATCGTCCGTTTGCGCTGCAGTAACCGCCAGCCTTAACTTTTCCGCCGTTTCTGCGGCTGACTTGTTCAGATCTTCTACCAATTTCCTGGCGCCAGCATCGGCGGCGGCACGCTCTGAAAAAGCGGTTACGATGACTTGTAGCTGGCTGTGACCTGCCCCCCAGAAATTAGTCCAGCGTAAAAGAGACTTTTCCCCTTAACATAGCCCGCTAGGGCGGAGGAGGAGTCGTGCGCAAGAGTCGCTTCAACGAAGAACAGATCATCGCCATTCTGAGGGAATCGGAAGCAGGGGCCGATCCCGGCGAGCTGTGTCGCCGGCATGGCATTACGCGAGGAAGCCTGTACCGCTGGAAGGCCAAGTACGGCGGGATGCAGGTGAGCGAGGCGCGGCGGTTGCGGGCGCTGGAAGAGGAGAACCGGCGGCTGAAGCACCTGGTGGCGGACCTGACGTTGGACAAGCAGGCGTTGCAGGCGGTGGTCACAAAAAAGTGGTAAGCCCGCAGATGCGGAAGCAGGCGGTGGTAGTGATGCGCTCGGAAGTTGCGGTTTCGGAGCGACGCGCCTGCGGGCTGATCGGATTGTATCGAGGGACGTATCGATATCGGGCGCGGCGCTGGGAAGACGAGCGGCTGCGGCAGCGGTTGCGCGAGTTGGCGTACCAGTTCCGGCGCTTTGGCTATCGCCGGTTGCAGGACCGGCTGGTGCGCGAGGGCTGGCGGGTCAACCACAAACGGGTCTGCCGGCTCTACCGGCTGGAAGGGATGCAGGTGCGGAAGCGGCGGCGCAAGCGTTGTGCAGGCTTGCCACGGCTGCCGCTGCCGGCGCCCACGGCCGCCAATCAGGTTTGGTCGCTGGACTTCATGGCCGATACGCTCAGCTCAGGGCGCAAGCTGCGCACGCTAAACGTGGTGGATGACTACACGCGCGAGTGCTTAGCGATTGAGGTGGACACCTCGCTGCCAGGAGCGCGCGTGGTGCGGGTGCTGGAGCGGCTGGTCGGCGAGCGCGGACGACCGCGGCAGATCCGCACCGACAACGGCCCGGAGTTCGCCGGGCGTGCGCTGGACCAGTGGTGCTTCGCCGAAGGGGTGGAGCAGCACTTCATCCAGCCGGGAAAACCGATGCAGAACGGCTATATCGAGAGCTTCAACGGCAAGTTCCGCGACGAGTGTCTGAACGAGAACTGGTTCGTCTCGCTCAGCGATGCGCGGCAGCTCATCGAGCAGTGGCGGCGGTACTACAACCAGGAGCGTCCGCACTCGGCGCTGGGCTACAGAACGCCGGAGGAGTTTGCAGCAGAAGTGAGAAGCTTCGGAATCACTGGAGTGGGGCAAGGGACCTCAAACGCCGGCCCCTTGCCCCACACCCCCATCCCCGCTACGCCACATCTGCGGGGCGAACAAAAACCGGAGAAAGTCTCATTATCCCTGGACTAAAAACGGGGGGCAGGTCAGCTGATCAAGCCATCGAAACTCGCCGTAAATATGTCCGACGGAATTTCTACACGGTCCAGTCGATTTTTGATAAGATCGCTCGGGATCTCGACCTGCTCCAATCGATTCTTGATTAGATCGCTGGGAATGACAACCATCTCCAGGCGATTCTTGATTGTGTCAGGGGGAATCTCGACCTTGTCGATCCGATCCGAAATTCTTTTCACCGCTGCACTCATATTGCGGCTTGCCTCGAGCATCTTGGAATGATGCTCTCGAAGCTCTTCGCCGGCCTCTTGCGAAAACTTTGACAGGAATGTCGTTTGGATCTTTGTGGTTGACTCTACCTCTTCTGCGATTGCTTTCATTCTGGTCTTGGTGTCATCAGCGGCTTCGGAAACGACCTGGCTTACAGTTAGGCGCAAACGATCGAAGTCGGCTTCGGCTTCCAGCAGCACACCGTGCAACCGCGCCGCCGCTTCCGCAAGCTCAAGTCGAGCCTCTTGTTCCGTGTCGAAGGGGTCTTCGCGCAGCTGGTGGTACACAACCCGGAGCATCAGCCCGACGATAGTGGTCGCCAACGCTATGCCGAAATTGGTCACCACATCTGAGGTGTTTGAGTTTGATTCATTAAACTCGTAAAGGGAGCACGCCAGACTCACCATCGTGTACAGAAATCCCAAATAGTAAAGGCTGTCCCCTGCGCGATCGCTCCGGATTCTGTATCGTGGTGTAGCCAACACATAAATGCCGTAAAGAATCATTGTTGCGACGGGTACGGCGGTCACAACGAACCGGTTGAAATGCGCCACTTTCATCGTTATGATCGCGGTGCTCCCGGCGAGAAACAGAACTATAAAGAGATATTTATCAGCCCAAACAGCCAGCCGATCACGATACACCATCTCAGGTTTACCTGACGTCGCGTTCATCGTCGTTACCCCTCGAGTCTGACCACATGAATTAACGTGGCACCAGAGGCTGCAAAATATTGCTCCCAAAAGTGAATGTGTTTTGTAACCTGCACACTCTGGTCGCGGCGCAAGTAATAGATCTCGACCTCAACATCGTGCAAATCAGGCTTAATCCGCTGGTAATAGGGCGAGCGCTGGAATTCCTCAAAGCTACTAATCTCGCGATACTGTGAGTATTCCGGCATATTTTGAAGCATGTCGGAAACAATCACCAGTTTCCGGCTGGTTGTCGAGTCGGTAAGGCTCCCGAATGCGGTTACGGCAACCGACTGGATGCTCTCGAAGATTGGTGATTCCTTCGCAGGGGGAACTGCAAGCATCTTCGTGAAAAGATTTTCAAGCGGCTGTGAAAACCGCTTCTCCCATTTGTCTTTGATGAGGCGCGGATTGCTGGTGAGTTCACTCGCATCTCGACCATCACCCGGATTGCAGACTCTCGCCCCGAGAGGCTTCAGAAGTCCATCCTTCGTTTCCGACACGGTGTAAACCTCAATTGCGTAATACTTCGGCATCTTCTCTTTGAGCCGTCTTAGTTGATTCTTCAAGTCTGCTTCCTGCATGGTGGTAAGCGGATCGGTAGTATCGACAAGCAGAGTGATCAGCCCTACAGGTCCGGTAACGGGACACATACTCGCATTGTCCAGAACAGGCCGTTTGCTTTGAATGTACTTGGAAATACCGAATAGAGTGCAGGCAACCAGAATTACAATTGCGATTAGTACGACGCCCAGTCGATCACGACCAGCTTTCCGTCTATGGCGAACTGATCGCTGCATCTGTCTTCGCCTCCTTCGTCACGAGAGCCTCAATGCTGCTGAACTCTTGGAGAGCTGTTTGGTAATCTTTCAGGATTTGTAGCCGGGCTGCTCGAATCCCCTGAAAAGTGGTCGCAATTCGTTCGTCGATCGACGAGTCGGCCGAACTGAAGCCGTCGGTCAACTCGGCTGGATGAGTAATCACCCACTCCGTTGCAAAGTGCTCCGGAGCAGGACTCGACCGCGCGGCGATGTTAACTTGTCGGTAAATGCTGAGGAGTTCATTTCCACACTTCTGCAGATAATCAACGTAGCCATCAAACTGCCCCATAAGATGCGCCTGGTTAGCGCGGATGTTCTTGTATTGGGCTGCGCCTTTTTCCACTTCAAGAATGAGATCGTCGATTGTAGTGATAGCCGTATTCTTGATTTCTTCAAGTCCCCATGAAAGCTCCTGCTTTTGCAATGTGTAATCGTCAAGGCTGCATTCGAAGCGTTGCGCTAGGTGGCCGTAGCCCGGATACGGATCGTTCATCCTCCAGCCGTCTACCGCCGCGATCAATGAGAACGAAAATCCAAGCAAGAAAAGCAGCCACCCCGTTATTTCGTTGATCGTAAATGGCGCCGACGCGAAAGTCGCAAGTGCACTTCTCTCGGCCTCCTCCGGATTGGAGCCGCCCAGAGCGGCGCGATAGTGAGCGACAAGAAGATTGAACCCGAAAGCAAAAACGATCCATCCTAGCATCGATGCGAAGGCTGCAGCTTTCCTGTAATTTCGAATGTGGTTAATGTTCGTGAAAAGATATCTCCCTGCAACGTAGCCGACACCTACATTTAAAATGGCGATGACTAACGCCAGGGTTACACCTCCCACAATGCCCGATTCAATTCCCCGCGCCAAGAGTTGCCCATTTAAGAGTGACTCGATCAAAACAAGAACAGCGATGACACCCCAATGCAGAGTCTTCGATTCGGGAATCTGAGCGTCACGCGTTAGCTGATTCTCCCGGCAAAATATTTCCAGTTCCTTTGCCCGATGTTCAACGTCTTTTGCAAGCTTCCATATCAGATCTTTGCCATGACCCAGGTGAGCAGCGAAGTCGGCGCGTGCTGCATCTGCCTGGGTTTCCAGTTGGGCAAATTTCCCGTGCACCTGGAGGGCGGCTTGCCGCTCCCCATACGCCCTCATGTGGCGAGCAAAACGCTCGTGCGCAATCGCAAGTTCGCTTTGGATGGTAGTTGCGACTCGCGCTTCCACATTATCAAGTGAGGATTGGGAGGTATTCGGTAGGTTGTTCCTGCCGCGCTGCTCCCCGTCTTCTATTAACTGTAGCTTCCGGCCCAAGGCCGCAACGTCCAGCTCTGTGAATGTGAGATCTGAAGGCACGTACTCGTGAGGGGGAGTATTCGAATTAGTGAAGAGCGACCTCAGCCAGCCAATGAACCCCATGTTCTTGTATCAATGATGGGAGTACCTGAAACCAAAGGTGAAGTGTGCGTCAGGAGCGCGCGGAAGTCAACTATTCAAATTGGTAGGAGCTCAAATCTCGCGAATCCCTTAAGTGGAGGACCCCCGGTCAAGCAACCGTGCTGGTTCCAGTAAAGCTATTCCCACAGGGCACATACGCCGAGGAGTAGCTTGCCCCCGATTTAGGCGACGTGGTTCACTGCCATAGTGAGATCACAGAGTCTGGGCAGGGGAGCGTTTCCTCTCTGTCATGGCAAAGAGTTTGAGCCAATCCAGCCAGAAAGTTCGAGCTTTGTCCCGATGCGGGCCACCACTCGGACACGTTGGACGATTTGCGATCGCTGAAAGCGGAAATTTCCAAGTAATTTCGATGGTTTTCCCGTCCGCAAGGCGGTTCGAGGTTGCGTCTTTCAGCAGATCCCGCTTTTCATCGTCCAAGCCGTGTTCGTACTGTAGATACGCCCTTTTTACGAGTTCGACATAAAATTCAAGATCGGCCAGTGAGCTGGACTCTCCACGCTCGGCGGATCGCAATTTGTCTTCGATATCACAGCGTTCCGTTATGAGCGCTGTTTTTCTTTGCTCGTATTCTTCCCGTGCGAGGACGCCATCAAGGTAGGCGTCGGTTAGGCGATTCTGTCGGTCTGCAATTGCCGAGACATTAAGCCTCAGGCTAGCAACCCCACGTTCGAGGTCTTGTTGCTGTTTGGCGCGCTTCTGCGCGAGTATTTCATCGAGAACAGTCTCTTCCTGGGGAGCAAGCCGGAGTCGCGTGATTTGATTTCGAACGGCTTGATCAATCTGCCCTTCGCGCAAGATGGTCATGGGACATTCCCTTGTGTGACATCGGTAGTACACGCGGCCCTTTTGGCGCTCTCCAATCAGGGAGCGACCACAGGTCTTACACCGAATGAGCCGTCGAAACAAGAAATTGTGCAGGCCCGGACCTCGCACGCTTTTGCCTGCGAGACATCGTTGAACGCGGTCGAATACGGCTTTGGAGATCAATGGTTCGTGAGTGCCGACCCAAGTCTGATTGGCTTTCCGGACGCGAAGCAATCCAATATAGAACGGATTCGACAGAATGCGATTTACAACGTTGCGGCTGACCTTCTTGCCTCGACGCGTGCGAAGACCGAGGCGGTAGAGACTCTTCCGTCAGAGCGTAGAGGCCGTATCTGCCGGTTGCGTACAGGTCAAAGGCCTGCCGGATCATCGGACCGGTAACCGGATCAATTGCTTTGGGCTTGCCAGCGCCGCAATCGAGATAGCCGAGAGGAGCAGGAAACGGGCTGAGACCTTGTTTCAGCCTGCCGTAGAAGCCTTTCTTGGTTTCCTCGCGCAGATTGCGAATGTAGTCAGCTGCGACGACAGCCTGAATATCGGCGGACAAACGGCCGCCCCGAGAGTTCAAGTCAAGTGCTTCATTTGCAAAATGGACCTCGATACCGTCATCGATAAGCTGACCTAGGTCCGCCCAGTCCTTTAGGTTTCGTGCACTGCGGTCGATCTTGTGCATGATCACACCGGCGGCTTCGCCTTTACGGAGTCTCTTTAGCATGCGACTGAAGACCGGACGCCCAAGTTTCGCCGCTGTCTCTTGCTCCTCCAACCATTCGTGAATCGATAGTCCTGCTCTTGATGCGAACCGCTCGATGGCTTCTCGTTGCTGCTGTAATGAAACACCTTCACCCTGTCTCGTCGTGGAGACACGGGTGTATGCAAAAAAAGATTTCACAGCTTATTAGGTAGGTTAATTATTAACGGTGTGGGCTCGACCTTTGATTTTCATCGTAGGATGCGGCGGGCAGGTTGTCAAAGACCTCGGGCAATCGGCCCTCGTCTCGTAGGCGCACAAAAACTTTCCAGGCACGATCAAAATAGCGCATCAGATTCTCGTACGCTTCCTCCAACTCGACCTCTGTGTATTCCGGATACAGAGTGCGAAGCGGGCGCAGTTTATCGTGAAGCTGCACGGCCTCTTGACGCTGGGGATTTGCTTGCATGCGAACATCGTAGAGGGAAGTCCAACGTAACGGCAGACGGGAAAATGTCGCTGTCGCCTGACATGGAAGCAGGTTCTTGTTGGCAAGCGTTGCGGTCGGAACTGATTATGCCGCTAGTTGCCGTTCTCAGAGCCCGGCGGTGTTCTGTCTCCACAGTAACCCCAGCAAGTTATTCACAAGAAAACGAATTGCTGTCGGGTGCGCGTGACTTTTTCCCCTCTTTCCGATTGTTCCGGGAATTGCTAACGTGAGGGCAGAAAGGAGGAAGAGACCAATGTCTCCATCCAAAAACAAACACCCAAACAGCCTCGTGCACTACCGCAGACGCAGAGGTCTGACGCAAGAGCAGGTGGCACAACTGCTCGGCTACAAATCGCGGAACGCGCTTTCCAACATGGAACTAGGACGAACGCTTCCTCGCCTCTATGCAGCCCTCCAACTCGCGATTGTGTATCGCATCCCGGTCGATTTCCTTTACCACGACAAATACATCGCCCTCCGGACTGAGATACGCGATCGGGAAGGACAGGGCCAGATGCAGCGTCAGGAAATGCTGCCATTTCCAAGCCTATGAGCATCCTGGACAAAATTCCCGATCAGGCTGGATTTGTGCCAAACAGTCTGAACGAGCACTTCGCCTTGCAGCTTGCCCGAAAGTTGAACGACCTGAAGAGTATCGGTCGCTATGTTTATCTCGCCGAACATTTTAGCCAGGACCATCTCCTGAGCGTTTACCGCCGGGCGTTGGCCTCACCTGGAAGCGATGCCGGTGAGCACTTTTTCTCCTATCTCAAGTAAGCAAAAATTCAAAATGCCCGATTTAACACTCGCCGCGATCATCATCCGGCGTCGTACTGCTGTCATTGCACTTTTTCGTAAAACCGGCATCGAGGACATACTTGTCCGCGAACTTTCAAGCGACCTGCAGAAGGCCGAGAACTCCGTTACAGGATTTCTTCGGCAGACCCTGGAGCGACATCACATCGAGTTGGTGGCGATGGAGAACGTCGAACACCAGACCGCGCGAATTCAGCAACTGCATAAACAGGCTGAAAGTGTCTTGCGCGCTGAGGGAATGCCAATCCAGGAGGTGCCGCTGGCAGAGCTTTTTCAGAGCTTTGCGATTCCGCCGCTGCGGCAAAGAAGCCAATTGCGTAGAATCGCTCGGTCAATTTGGCCGGCTCTGAATGACAGAAGGCTAGGTCAAGTGGGATCAGATGCTGCCGCCCTCGGCCTGTACCTCCAAACCGAACGCCTCTTTAATCTTAATTCTCCTCAATCTTGAAAGGTCCCTTAAGCTACATTGGCGGCAAGAACCGCCTGGCGAAGACCATCATCCAGCAGATACCACCGCATACGACATACGTCGAGCCTTTCGGTGGCGGAGCCCAGGTTCTTTTTCACAAGGCCCCGTCGCGAATCGAAGTCATCAATGATCTCGATGGAGAACTCGTCAACTTCTACCGCGTCTGTCAGACCCACTACGAAGAGCTGCTCCGCTACATGCGGTTCGTGCTGCTTGGCCGCAAATGGTTTCTGCTCCTGCAGAAGACGCCTGCGGAATCGTTGACCGACATTCAGCGAGCCGCGAGGTACTTCTATCTGCAGAAAAGCGCGTATGGAGGTTTGGTCCGCAGACAGAGCTATGCCATCCACGTCGTCCAGCCTGCAAACTTCAGCACAGCGCGAGTTGCGGAGGTCATCGGGCAAACGCATGAACGGCTAGAGCGAGTACAGATTGAGTGTCTGCCGTACGAACAGATCCTCCGCAAGTATGACCGGAAAGAGACGTTTTTCTATCTCGATCCGCCGTACTATGGAATCAGGCTGTATCGACATAACTTCGAGCATCC
This sequence comes from uncultured Acidobacteriaceae bacterium, assembly GCA_963791975.1. Classification (GTDB taxonomy): domain Bacteria; phylum Acidobacteriota; class Terriglobia; order Terriglobales; family Acidobacteriaceae; genus Bog-257. The sequence goes on from CAWBUJ010000005.1 coordinate 454,625, forward strand.
AGATTTCGAGCGGCTTGCAGAGCACCTGAGACTCATTCGCGGAAAGTTTCTTCTCTCCATCAACGACGATCCTGCGGTCCGAAGGCTGTTCTCCGACTTCCAGATTGAACCGATCCATCTCGCCTATTCGCTCCACAGCAAACCTGGACGAAAGTATCAAGAACTGCTGATCAAGAACTATTAACCCCTATTGTCCATGAGCCTCTTCGCAAGAACCTGGAATCGGATAGTCGAGAGACAAAGCTCGAGGCAAGATGGTCTTCTACTTGGCTTCCGAGTCTCTGACGGGCAGGTAACACGAGGGTCCTTTCGATTGCCTCATCGCAATAGACCCGAGCACATAGTTATTATCGGCAAGACCGGAACCGGGAAGACCAGCCTAATCAAGTCCATGCTGGAACAGGATATTAGGAACGGGATTGGATTCCTGTGCATCGACTTGCACGGGGACCTGACCCCGTTCATCTTGGACCGCGTCGCCCAACGTGAAAAGCGAACTGGAGCCGACCTAAGCCGCCGAACCGTGGTTATCAACCCCGCTGATACCAGCCGAGCAATTGGCCTGAATGTCCTGGAAGCAAATCATCGGTCGCTTCCCGTCCTCACGTCCGAGGTTGTCGCGATTCTTCGCCAGCGATGGAGTCTTGATCACTTCGGGGCTCGCACAGAAGAACTGCTGCGAAACTCGCTCTGGGTTCTGGCCGAGAACGGCCTTGCCCTGACCGATCTTGTGCCGCTGCTGACGAACTTGTCCTTCCGGGCAGCACTGGTTCAGCGACTTCGGAATGAAGATGTCAAAGCCTATTTTCGGGAGCGATATGAGCAGCTGTCAGATGCAATGCAGGTCATCGTTCGGGAAGCGATCCTAAATAAGGTGACGGCATTCACGGTGGACCCGGCGATCCGGCATATCATCGGTCAGCGACATTCCTCGCTTGATTTGGCGGAAGCACTCGATCAGGGACTCTGGGTAGTCTTATCTCTTCAGAAAGGCCAGCTCGGAGAAAACGCCGAGACCCTGGCCGCACTGATTCTCACCAAGTTCAAGAACTCTATCTTCTCCCGCCGGAAGAGAACGCTCTTCACCATCTACGCCGATGAACTGCAAAACCTCGTAGCAGAAGGAAACACTTTCGAGACCCTGTTCTCCGAGGCCAGGAAGTTTTCGGTCTCCGTCGTATCGGCGAATCAGCATCTGCAGCAGTATCCCGCTCGCGTCCGTGCCGCCCTGTTTTCCGCCGGAACCACCATCTTCTTTCGCAGTTCGCCGGAAGATATACCGCGAATTCTGATGGCCGTCGATGGCGCACAGAGTGTCGAGCACCGGTTGAAGGAACTTCCGAACCGCCGCTTCCTTATTCGGACCGGAGGCGAACCCGCAATCGAGATTCACGCGCCTAAAATACCGACCGTAACAGAGCCAGCAGCTGACCTCCCGGAGCGGATAAACAATTTCTGGGCGCGGCCGCGGGAAACAATCGAAGCAGAAATCCGAGAGCACGTAAAGTCGGGAAGTTCGGGAAAGGAGACGCTTGCGGAATGGAAGTAAGAACGTAATCTTGCAGGCACGCGACTTACTTCTGCTTCGAACCCTATCCGATCTTAGGCTCCTCAGTCGCGATCAGATTGCCGCTCTTTCCGGGTTTCAATCCATCACGCGCGTCAATGTCAGGCTCGCCAAGCTCACGCGAGCCGGACTCATTCAGAGGTATTTCGTAGCAAGTGAAAGCGGCGGCAGATCCTCCATCTACGCGCTTACGCGAAAAGGCTCGCAGACGGCGCAACTGCCGTTTCAGCCTTTGAAGTGGCTGCCGAATTCCATCATTATCGGCAATGCGTTTGCCGCCCATCAGCTTGCCATTAACGAGATACGCGTTGCCGCTAGCGATTCCGGCAGGGTTCCTGTCATCTGGAAAACTCTCGATGAGCCAATCGCGGAATCCACAAAACTCATTCCAGATGCCCTAATTGAAAGACAATTTGATACCGAGTGGCGCTCGCTGTTCCTTGAGGTCGATCTAGGGACCGAGGCGCTACCAACGTGGACCAAGAAGGTGCAGCAATACCTGCAACTGGCGACAAGCGGTAATTTCCGAGATGTCGTTCAGGCTGACCGATTCGCCGTGCTGGTTGTCGCTAATTCTGATGCCAGGTCGCGACAGTTGCGAGCGCACATTGCAGTGCTGACCCAAAAGCTCTTCTGGTTCACGACCTTAAAGACCATTAAAGAGCGAGGCTTCTGGTCGCCAATTTGGCTTCGGCCTGTGGGTGACCAGCAAGTTCCCCCTGGAGCGTAACCGATGCGCTACTGCTTCTCGTGCCGGCACATCACAAGCGATAAGCCCCTTTTCTGCAATCACTGCGGCAGGAGTTACAACGTCAAGCTCTGTCCGCGCCTGCACGTTAACCCTCGTCGGGCCGAAGCGTGTTCCCAGTGCGGCTCCCGCGAGTTAAGTACTCCGCAGCGGTACGTGTCCTGGTGGAGAAAGGCCCTATTTATGTTTGGCGCAGTTTCTGGCGTGGTCCTTATGCTGGGCTCTATCCTCTATGTCCTTTTCTTCGGATACGAGCTCCTCCAGAATCCTTACGGTTTACTTCGTCCCATGCTTATAGGCCTCATTCTTAGCCTCCTGTGGCTTGCCTATGTGACTCTCTTGTGACCGGCAATGACTTAGCCTGCCAAGCGAGCCAGGGGAGATACAGGCAGGTGCCGGTAGTCGGCAAAAGCGATCTCCGAAAGCCTGCATGAATATTGCTCGAAACTCACGTTTGCCTAGGGCAGTCGCACCCTAGCTGCTGCCCGAGGCGCTGCCTGTGCAGTATCAGCATGAGAAACATTCAAGGTTAGAGCGCAATAGGAGCTTTTCCGGGCAGACGGTATCCTGTCCGGACAAGGCAACATCAACGAAAGGAGAATAGATGAACAGACAGGAAATCTTGGCCGAATTGGCTGCCCGGCGGGACCGGCTGAACCAGGCTATCGAAGCATTGGGAGGCGCACCGGCTGCTCCGCGAGGTCGGCCACCGAAGCAAGAGCAATCAGCCCCAGCGGTCGCTCCCAAAAAACGCAAACGTATGAGCGCGGCGGCACGTGCCAGAATTGGCGCTGCCAAGAAGGCATGGTGGGCAAAACGCAAAGGCAACGCGAAAAGAGGCTGACCGGGCCAAACGGTTGATTCTTTAGTTCTGCTATACAGTCTGTATTTCTCGGCTTTCCCCACGTTGTTGTCCTCACGCTCCTGGTCCGGAGCTGGTGCTCACGATAGAGCGCCAGCACTAGATCAGGAGCAGCCATGAGCCTATATAAACGAGGAAATGTCTATTGGTCCTATATCTGGATTCATGGCGTCCGCCACGCCAAATCCCTGGACACCACCAATAAGCGTGAAGCAGAGTGCCGCGAGGACGACTTCCGCAAGGAACTCGACATCCGGCGGCATAAGCACATCGACCTCAACCCGGAGATGCCCTTCAGCCAGCTTGCCGCAAGTTTCATCGGCAGTGCCGCCGTCAAGCAGTACCACATCGAACGTCTAAAGAAGCTTCTTCCGTACTTCGGCGACCTGCCGCTAAACGAAATCACCCGCCTGCAAGCTGACGAATACCGAAGGCACCGCAAGAACGCCGACCAAGTCACCGACAGCACGGTCAACCGCGACCTTGAAGCCTTACGCCGCATTCTGTTCTTTGCGGTCGATAGCGGACTACTGCTTACGAACCCCTTGAGCCGGGTGTCGATGGTGCGGTCTCGGAGACAGCGTAGGCCGGTTCTAAGCCTGGAAGAAGAAGACCGTGTGATCCGAGCTGCGCAGCCGCACCTTAAGCCGATCATCATTGCCGCCCTCGACACCGGCATGCGCCGAGGCGAACTTCTCTCCCAACTCGCCGAAGATTTAGATCTCAATCGGCTTGTGCTGAGTGTGACGAAGAGCAAGACCCCCGGCGGCGAACAGCGGGAAATTCCACTCACAGCGAGGATGTCGGCGCTTCTTGCAAGCGCGCCAAAAACAGGACTGCTGTTCACCTACAAAGGCAGACCAATTCGAAAACTCCGCCGCTCTTGGGACACGGCGATTCGCCGAGCAGGTGTGCGTCCGCTCCTGTTCAAGCATCTGCGACACACCTTCAATACCCGGCTTATGGAAGCGGGAGTAATCCAAGATGTGCGGAACACACTTATGGGGCACGCCCAAGGTCGGCCACGCACGACCAACGATATTTACACGCACGTAGAACTACCGATGCTCCGCGAAGCCATTCGCAGACTCGAAGCGTGGTTGGCTTCCCAGACAAAACCAGACACACACACCACTCTCGAAAAGGGGGAAAAGACCTATGACTCAGGCGAGTCCCGATCCAGTGGCACAGATGATTCTTTCGAACGCGCTGGAGGGGATTCAGGAAGCAAAGCTCAGGTGTGAAGAAGCAATCGAGCACCTGAGCCGTAGCGAAGCACTAGCAGCAATAGGCGCACTCACCGGTGTTAAGGAGCGAGTGCGATACGCCGTCAACATCTTGCAGGTGTTGTTCCAGTGGCAGGCCACGCGGAACAAGACCTAGAGGGGGAATACATGACAGCTAAAGGAATTCCGGCGCCATGCATAACTTGCAGCCTCCGGAATTCAAATGGAGGTAGGCAATGGCAGAAGCATTGAAGCTGCTGATTCTCCACCACCGAACTAACAACGAATACCGCCTAATCACTCACAACCAGACACCCGAAGAGACCAGGAAGTTTGTTTCGGAATGGGATGAACACCTGATCGAGGGTGCAACGCTAATCGCACTCGACCAAGGAAAGCGTCACAGTAGAGCCGATGCACAACAGTGCAAAGCTTGCCGCGAAGCCGTAAGGCGCTCGTCGGGTATTGAGCCAAAACCACAATTCAAAAGGAGGACACCATGACGGCAAAAAAGCAACCTGAGACCCAGGTCCCGAAATCCGCAGCGCACTCAACCGAGAGCGGCGGACGGAAGCCATGGGTCAAGAAAACGCCAGTAGAAGTCGTGCTGGAGCAGATCAACAAGCAGGAACAGAAAGTTCAGCAGATGGAAACGGACCTGACCCGTGAAAAACGGGAGCTCCAGAAACTCTTGAAGGCGAAGGAGGTGCTTGAGGCCAAGTAACACTCAAAAGGAGCATGCAGTTGCACGCTCCTTTTCAATTCCGCGGGGTACAACTCGTGCTGCCGCGTTCGCTCGAATCGGCGGATGCTACGCATACTAATAGAGCAGTGCGCGACTGGCAGAGAAGATCGACGATGGTGTCGCCCGTGTGAAGTAGGCTGAGCGCGTTGCCGCCTCATAGTCCTCTCCATTCAGTTCGTTATATCAGGCCAGGCGTTAGATGAAACCCGTCCCAATACGACAAATGGTGCTTGAATCCGGAAGCCGCAGCACAATCTGTAACAAAATAGGCAACTGAGCTCGTGACAAAGCGCTCAGCGAATGCTAGCGCTCCGACCACCGGCATTTCCTTTCAGTTCATCGCCACCGTGGCAACTGTTGCGGGAAAGACCCGCTGCCATGGCGAAATAAAACGGCTGCGCAATGCGCAGCCGCGTGAGATTGTAGACTCTCCCTACCCACCAATAGCGATCACCCTGCGGGGTGATATTCTTGAGTCGGACTCGGAAGTCATATGTGCACCCACATACATACCGCCGGCATTGCCATTCCAGTAGATGGTGGGTATGCTACCGTCAATAAAGCGAGAACCTGAGCACAGAGTTGTGTGTGTAAGGTCGAGATGGCGCCCGGTCTCCTTAAAAAACTTTGCTTCGTAAATCAGTCGCTCCAATAGAGTCATCACTGTGGCACTCGGTGCTGGATGCACGATTTTAGGAAATACTTCCCCAACGTCCCCTGCTTCAGCGGACTCGCGCACCCAAATTGCATAGGACTCCCTCGCGTTTGACCGCTGGCTATAAGTAACGATATCGTCGAGGGGCTTGGATTCGTGGTGTTTAGAACACCTGAAGTGGAACTGACAGTATCGAAATGCGGTTTCCAGGGTTAGGTCAATCGGGACGACCAACAACCGGTCATATCCAGGCTGGCATTCAGGAATTCGGACAGTTTCCAAACGGATATACATCTCGCCCCAGAAGCTACTCCAATCTACCAGAATCTTGCTCTGCCAGTTTGGGTCTAGCAGCAGATCACGAATAGCGGCGTGGCGCGTGGATTTGCCGTTGACCCAAGCTTTGAGCACGTGGTCGCGCATGGCAGGCGGTATGCCCATGGCAACATCGGAAAGGAGCTTCTGTAGTTCGCGTAAGGATGCAGTATCTGACGTAGGCAGCACGATGTCCTCCTCTGCGGTTATTGTGTATTGCACTGCATCCCCTCCGCAGCAAAGCACTACGTGCTTAACCTGACCTCACATGGCGAACCATGGCCTCCGAGCCGCGAATAACGTAGAAGACTTGCTGACTTATGCTTACAGTATAGGGCTTGCTGACTTATGCTTACAAAGGCTAAGCGGCGAGTTTATGAAGTCAATATGAGTACATAGTGACAAATCGCAGCAATTTGTCAAGCACGTATTCTAAAGAAAACTAGAGGTGGGTCACTTCTAAGTAACCGCCACCGATCACAAACCGATATCGCAACGATGCGTCTTCGGGGGCGAAATTACCGCTTTCAGAGAAGCGCAATATGGCAGAGTCCATGTTTCGAGCCGACGCTGGCGGTCCAATGTAATGAATATTAAGTCCGGTCGCACCAGCGGTAGGGATGCTACAAAGCGTTGGCGCGGGGACAGGGAATATTCGCCGACGTTGGGGCGGCCGTTTGTTCTCCCTGCTCTCAGTTAGATGTACATGCCCGTGTAGGAGAATGCTGACGCCAGCATGGTCTAACGCCTGCATTAAATGAGGTGCACATTTATTTGAGCAGGTCTGAACTCCATATTGAATGGGGTTGTGATGAATAACAGCGATCGCAGTCTCACCCACTACATTAAGATACTTGATTATGTTATATATATATTCCTCATTGACTCCACCTTCGTCCAGGCGCAAACATTCCAATAATTCTTCCTCCGTGCCAGCCGTCCTGGTAATGGTACGGAGATTCTCCGGTATATTACCCGAAAAATATCCAGAAACGAGTAGCACAAATGCAAGTGCTTTTTTCTTATAACGGACAACCGCGAAGGGCGGTACTGTAGCGGGAGCGGGGTCAAAACGTTCCACGACTACAGTATTGTCGGCAAAAGTACGCGCGGACGTTCCGAACGGACTAATACAAACATCGTCGGTATGAAAGTGGGATTGAAACGCAGCCATCCGATCAGCAGTTCCGTTACTTTCCCACGTGACATCATGATTTCCAGGTACGACCAGAATGCGCTCCGGGAATGTGCCCTGCCAGACTTCGCGTGAGAAAATCTGGCAAAATACTTTGAAATCATCGAACTCTGCGGGAGCTGCCTTGCTAGAGATATCGCCGGAAACAATCACGACATCAGGCATGGCACTTCTGAATTCTGTTGCGAGAGTGGCCATCGTATACGCGAGGCGACGAGGGTCCGGCTGCACCTTATTTAGTTTACCGAAGTGAAGGTCAGAGATATGCCACACAACAGCATCTACCTCATATCCTAGCATCTGACTGGGGCCGCTAAGTACATCTAACGTCTCAGCCACTGCTCCCACCCTGTCGTCCGATCGGGCATGAAAGATGCTACTAGCCTTTGGATACTTAACCTCGCAACGCTCGACGAATGCCGCGACTGATTCGGGTGGGGTGGCTAGCTTAACCAACCTCGATCCCATTTCATTATTGGCAGCGCAAAACAAATAATCATAAATCCGAGCATTGAGGTCGAAGACCCGATCCAATGAGGCACCTGTCCGCCCAACATAGTCGAGGATGATACCTTCAAGCTCAACCGGATCCTCTGGGTACCGGCGGAGAAGGGAGCAAAGCTGCTGAACCGCAGCGTCGGTTTGGACGATGTCAGTCACGGTGTGCGTAGCAGGACGCCTAAAGAGCGGCGGTTCGCGCGGGCCACTCGTAAAGTGCGACCAGACGATTTCCTCCCATCAGCTCCTGGATGTGGCGTGTTTTGGCCTTATCCAAACGGCTATCGAGTACAATGGCGCCGACCGGCAACACACCACACGCGCGGCAATAAGCAATCAAGCCTTTCATTGTGTTACCCCAGTTAATCCCGTCGTCGACGATCAAGACCTTCTTCTCGCCTTCAAACGGATTACTCGCGCCCTCCGGTAGACCACCACCGGGCGTGACGCGGTGCAGGTCCCGTCGATCGATCGCTATCATTCGCTTAACGTTTAGCGCGCGCCGGACAAGCCCAGAAAAAACCTTACTGGCTGGCTCCGCCACTGTGCAAAGGACATCGGGCGTAACATTTGGCCACGCTCGCTCTGCATAAAAGGCAATAACATTGCGCAGCCATCTTCCATAATGCCGCACTAAGACTTCCGTATCAATCCGATATGTCAGCGGTCTGCCTTGTGGGTCAGGCTTCATTCGCTTGATCGCACGCGCTTCAGCAACCATTTCCCAAAAATCAAAAGGCGTAAGCTGACCGTTAGCAACCTGGCAGAAATCTTCCGCCTTATTGACCGGGATGACCGGCTGAGAAATAATACAAAGCGTGCACTCTTCAGGGTTTGGCGGATAATAGTGTCGCTTGATGGTTACTCCGCTAGTCAGCGGTATCCCAAAGATCTCGGACGGCGAGTTCTGCATGGCCGCAACGGTAAATATTTTCACGGGTGGTTTCCCAGGCGACCGTTTATGAAGCTCAATCATCCATCGCTCGACCGTCTTACCAGTGTTTACAATGTCGGTCAATATGACAGCCAAGTCGAACATCTCGGTCCAATCAGATGGAATAAGCTGTCCAGGCGAAGAGTCCGACACTAAGCAAAATTGGGACACTTGCTCGCCAAACATTGCGCTTAAATAATATCCCATCCTCCCTATTACATCGATCTCCATCCCGACACCTAAGACAAGTACACGCTCAGCACCGCGCATTAATTCAGCCAGCTTGTAATAAAGGAACTCCGTGACGTCATCGCGTGTCACATAAGCTCTCAAGTCGTAATGTGTTCTGACATGTGCATTGGGAAGCGCAAAGTGCCCTATATAGCTATTTGTATGGTAAATCAGAGATAAGTAAATGGACTCCGTACTTGTATCAAGTAAATCGCGAAAAGGCGATCTAGATGGAAGCTGAAACTCTATCCATTCGAGTCCTGCCGATCGAGCGCCATAGCATCTTATATCAACAACTGATGTCTGAGGACAGGAGGGTCGCTCGGCACGAATACGAGCAAAGGTACCTGACTGTATAAGCCAGTCACTATTTCTGACCAATATCACGATGGACTGGAACTTTAGGAGAAAGCTATCATCAGAATACAGACCGCCAACTACCTTGTCGATTAATGACGTACTTAGATATAGTGGCAATAAATTTACGAATAAGATATGTTTGACTGGTCCCGCGGCAAAAGTAGAAATTAGCTCAGCATTCAGCTGTTCTGCAAATAAGCGGAAGTACTGTGCCAAATCCTCGCATTCATTAACAACACTTAACGTAAAATCGTAAACGCTCATTGCATCGGTGAGGGTCACTCCAGCGCTGGACACTATATTCTTAATAGCAGTGCTCTTCTGATTGCCCTCACTCCAACCGTTTTCTTCTACGGACACACGGAAGTTATACCGCAGCTTGTCGTAGTCGTCGGGAGAAATATCAGTGGCGATGATCGAGCAAGCGGTTTCAAGCGGGATCATGTTGGAGGTTAATGGCGTTCCCCGAGTAATTGTCCTTTGGACGTGCAATCATCGTCGGGTCGAGGAATGGGTATGGCTATCCGCAGGAGGTTACCAGCCCAGGAATGATTCCACTCTTCGTAAGGAGGCTGTTTATGTGGATCACCAGAATAACGGAGCCTTACGCCCGCGGTAATAATGCTGAGTTTCCCGGAGAACTTACCGACGCAGTCTTCCTTAATGTAGGTTAAACCCATGCCCGCATTTAGGGTTTCCAATTGAGGGCCTGTCTTTCTAGTAACGCCCTGTTTAGTTGCATGATGGGTAATGGCAGCAAGTTTTTCGGCGCCAAGTTGCATTGCACTATATTGTGGGCTCGCGGACTCATCCTCGACATCACGGATAAATCTTTCATAGATTGTTTGGGGGATTGGAAGGCCGTTATCAGCAACACTAAGGATGAGTTCGTTGCTATTACCCATAATAGAGATCGCAACCAAGCCAATCGTTGCCTGGGGATGTTCTTGTACGTTGAGCAGAGCCTCGGTGAGGAGGTGGTCAGCAAACAAATCGGCTATTCGAGGCTCAATGCCGCACTGAACACTTAGGATATCACCAATTCTCTCAGCTTGAAATTCTCGTATACGCTTAGCGATGTTGCCTTCCGAGATTGGACTTGATCCTACGAACGACGGATCGGATAGAGACCGGATTTCGGTAAGCCGCCTAGAAATGAGTGACTGGAGTAAATTAGAGGTATCTGTCACTTTTGTGACCGGGTAATATCGCCTAGGTTCCGAAGGGAGAAAGTAGTCTTTCTGTTCCGGAACAAGCAGGCTGGGAATGTCTTCGCTTATGACTCCCAAAGCGGTGTCAAATCGCCACCGGCGGAGAAAGTCAGCGCTTCTGTCAATCTCGTCCTTGGTCTGGCCCGGCATTGATGATTTGGATTCGGGAAGACGAAGTCTAAAGCGCAGACCCTTGTTACGTCGATAGTGTTCGAGCGCAACAGTGAGCCACAACAGAGCCGAGATGTCCCATATGCGAACTGCTGAAAAGTCCAAAATCAAAGTAGTTTCGGCTTTATCGCCGGCATAAGGTTCTATGCTAGACTTTGCGAATGACTCGAGCTCCGCCAAGCCGAAAAAGCGAGATGCGACATACACTTCAAAAGTGTCGAGCAGGGGCGATGGAATAGTATTCATTCGTGGCTTCTTGATCTCTCGCCGTAGTCGAATCGGCCGGGCAGGAGCTAGCTTAGGATTGTAAGATTCCGGACACAAAATTGTATCATCTGGGGATGTCTTAGGATCACATAAAAGTGACCATAAAATCATGACGCTGTGGTATCAACGACTTTCGTGTAAGTTCATTGACGAGAGATGAGTCTTGAGCGTCGATTTGCACAGCTTTTCCACCCACCCTTTTGGGCCCATTTTCGAGAAACCGGTTCGGGACCAGGGGGTCGGAGGTTCAAATCCTCTCTCCCCGACCATTTTGAATCAATGACATCCGGACGTTTTCGGCTTGCCGAAAACCGCCGCCGTGGGCGGCATTGAGGGCGGGGTGTTTTCTTCGGCCTTCCCGGATGGCATTCTGGCTTGCTTTCAAACCAAACGCGCGAGGCTGAAGGCCTCGCCGAAAAATCCTGTTGGCGTTCATGACCCTCTCGCCATCCGATCACGGATGGCGCTTTTGATTTTGTCGCTGTCGGTTCCCGGTATCTACCGCCTTCAAGTGCGATCACAACTCAACCCAACGACTTCCGCTTCAGTCATGCATCGGGCTAAAACCCAACAATCAAAATGCAATCCATACATCTCTGCTTCGCCCGCTCGCGCTTCGCGCCACGCGGGCTACGCAGTGGCTCTAACTCCCTGAAATCTCAATCCAAAAGGCTCCTCCTTTTCGGCGAACTATGAGCTTTCGCCGTTCGGCGAGCGGCAACACCGCGAGCCGCCCAGCACATTCCTGTCCCTATGCGTTCTCCGGGAACCAAGTTCAATCCAAAAGGCTTCTTTGCCTTGCATCTGCTACACAGTTCCAGATCGCAGAGCAAATCCCCTTCTCGTGAACAGATCCAATAGTTGTGAACCAAAACAGCGCAGCTGCAAGCGGTACGCTCTGCGCGATTTCGGAAGCGGTTTCCTGGAGTTGCTTCATCCGGGGGCTGCTTGTGGTTTCGGTAAGGACCGCACGGACTTTTCGCGCGCCATATTTCTCCGCGTATAAGCCTTGCAGAAAAAACTGAACGTAAGCGATCAGCTTAAGCTTGAACCTCGTGCGACTCGTTGTATCACGGTCAGCCTCATAAAAGAAATTGCTGCGCTGCTGGCCTTCAGGCGCATTTGGAAAATTCAAGACGAAATACGCATCCGGACGAAACGGCAGAGCCACAGAGTCACGTCTGGCTGGCACCGTGCTCCAGGTCTTGTTGCCCTGCTGCCAAACCTCAAGGCTGACAGGGGTATCGCGAAGAGCAATCTCTGACTCCAGAGCAGCGTGAAAGTCACTGATCATCAGCTCGTGCTCAATGAACAGCATCTGCCCGGTGCGGGGTCTCCCAACCGTGGCGGTCTCGCCGTATTTCTCTCGATTCAGTCGAATCTGTTCAAAATCCAAGTGCTCGGCGTTAATCCGGTTATCGTGTGCCAAGTCCCTCAACAAGGCCGCATTCGCCAAGAAGTACACAAACTCGGAGTTGGCCGGGGCTGAGGGTATCTTCATCCGACTGATAAGACCGCGATGGAAAAGCTGCTGCAAGTGCCGGTGCGTCACATCTTCATTACCGCCTACGAGGCGAATGATCTTTGAACTGGAAAGAAAGCGGTATCGACCGATCGTCTCAATGATCTTGAGACTTCGCTCGGTCAGCCCGCGGCTGGAAAAGGCTTCAGGCACCCGTCGCGTTTTTGGGAGCCGAGCTTTGGCATTACTCGCGTCCAAGTAGATCCTCCCACGCGGCTTTTGACTTTTTCGAGGATGCTTTCGGTGCCCGATCTTGCTTAGGTGCATTTTCGAATGCTGCAGTGAACGCAGAGTCTTCCTTTTGAATCGCTGCGTCCACCTCGGCGGCGGGCTTGGCATTAGACTGAGCATGAAGTCGCTGTTCGTACCACTGAATGTTCTCCTTCGGCGTAAAGAACGACTGGACCGTCGGAACCAACATCGGTTGTGTCTTCTGCTCGTGGATCTTTATGAAACAGTGCCTCTTGAATTGTTCTTTGAGCGCGGCAGTGAGCTGCGTCAGCTGTTCCTCAGTAGTGAAATACTGAACGCTCGACAATTCCTGAAACGGCACCGGAATCATTATCGGCACGTCCGCCACTCCTTCCACTTCTCCATCAAATTCGGTCGATGACGTGTGCCGGCCACTAACCGTGCTGCCAGCGCTACTCAATGAGAGACTTGCACCAGTTATCTCCGGAGGAGAAAACCAATCGGCCGCCGAGAAGAATTGACCGGATGCGGCACCGGACGAACTGGCAAGTGCCTCGTTATCGCCCCGCCCAGTAGACCTGCCAGTACTTGTTCGAACTGGTGTATACGCGGTCGCGACCGTATTTCGGCCAAAACTTTGTTTGATAGAGAGCAACCTTGATTTTCATCGGATCTAGCTCGCCGATGAATAGCTCTTGCGCCATCATTTTTGCGCTTTCGAATGGGAGTCCACCAAACACCGCCTTAATGCGGCAGTTCGTCAACACGGCGTCGGCAAGGTCTGCATCCAGTTGTCCAAATCGCTGGTGCGCAAGAATCGTGAAGAGCTTAAATTTCCTGACCTCGTCAAGCATTTTCGTAACGTCCAGGCTTACGAACGTCTGAAATTCATCGATATAGAGGTAGTAGGGCTTAAGCGACCTGCCAGGCTCGGGCGTTCGCCGCCGCGCAACTTCAAAAAATTCGTTGACAAGAAGAGCACCGAAGATGCGGGCGTTTTCGCCAGAGAACTCGTCGCTCCATCCAAGATTGACCAGCAGTATTTTGCCATCCTCGATAATCTTGGCGATGTCGAGGGCCTCGGTGCTCGAACTGAAGAAGCGAGCAAGCGTTTGTGAAGTCAACAAACGAAACAGTCGGTTCTTGACTGAGAGCGTCTCACCGCGCCAATCCTTCGCCCGCAGCTGTTGCAGTTCCTGCCATTCCCTGCGTATAAGCGGCGAGCTTACCCCAGCGATTAACCCATCACGGATTTGGTGAGAGCCGAAATCGATTAGGTATTGGGCGTGCTGAAACGGTAAGTCCTGCTCAACAAGCATCGTGTAGATGAGCCTCAGCATGCGCTCCAGCGTCGGAGTGTCATCAGTATTGGGCACGCCCCAAGCGTGCATCGTTGCCGCAATCCGGCGATCAACTTGAACTGATATGTCCCCACTGGCAGTCTTACGAAACGGGTTGAAGCCAATAATGTGGCTTGGCTTCGATAGATCGAGCAGGATGATTTCCCGATCCAGCACCCAATGGGCGCAGTATTCCAGAACTTCCTTGTACAAGGTTCCGTGCGGGTCGATGAGGCAAAAGCCTTGGCGGTTGGTTATATCGCCGCGGATCATCCACTCGAGGAACTTGCTCTTGCCAGAGCCGGATGAGCCGATGACGTGCATGTGCGCTGCACGATCTTCAGCTGTAAGTTCAATCCGTTTACCCAACGCGTTGTCGCCGATATGAAGGGGCTTCATTGCAGACTCGAAAGCTCGCGGTAAAGGCGCTCCCGCTTGTCTGCATTGATGTTTCGCCTTCTGACCTTGTCCTCGACACTCAATGTCGAATTACGATCGATGAGCGCGTCTTCGGCTGAGAGGCGTTCCAAATCGGCCTCGACATCGGCGCGGTCTCGCGTCTTCGGGGTAGCCGTAGGATCGCTCCTCCCCTTCATGTCGTTCAATATGTCCGCTTTGGCTTTGATGTCTTGCAGGTGATCTATCGCAACGCTGCTCAGACCAGCCGGGCCAGGAAGCCCCAACTGCTGGTAAAGTTTCTGGAAGTCAAAGGTCTTAAGCTCCTGCAGGTCGGTTTCAAGTTCGATGATCTGGTGGTCGACGTATACGATGTCAGATTTCACCTCCTCGATTGTGTCCTCCAACTCCGATCCTTGGTTCCCATTGCGTTTGTCGCCGACCTTCTTGGCAGCTTCCTCTTTTTCTTTTTGGACCAAGGAAGCCTCAAGCTCGCGCTTGTTGCGCTGCAGTTTCTTGATTTGCTCCTCGATTGTGAGGATGAACTTTCGTACGTCTCCCGACAATACCGCTTCGATGTCACGTCGCAATTCAGCTAATGCTTTCTTCCCGGCTACCGACGACCTTCGCTGCCCCTCCACGACCGCGCGGAGTTTGTCGTATTCGATTAGTCCGGAGCTGCGGGGCAGTTTCTCATAGGCGCTTCGGGCCGTGTTGTACTCCTCGATAAGATCCTCCTCCAGTTGCTCAAAGCTCTCGATCTTTCGATCAAGAAAGCGCAGCGACGTTATTTTTCGCCATGCAAAATCCTCTCCCACGACCGGCTGGACGGGAGGCGGGGCCGTCTCGCTTGGTAACGGACGACTGTCGCGCCATTCTCTACCCGCCCGCCATGCCAGAACGACACCCGCGATACAGAGCAGGACTGTGCCGACTGGCATCGAATCGCGATCCAAAGGATTGATTTGAAAAGGCAGAAAGGAAGGAGAGCGATAGGCCTGGACGCCAATCGCGACGCTCAATAGTCCAATAACAAACAGCACCACAGCCAGAACTACTTTCTGATTATCCGGCTCGTTGGGACGAAGGCGCATGTGCTTCAGAACTCTTCTTCAACTGGTGGCGACAGCATGAGGAGTTGCAACAATATACAACTAGGCGAGCATTATTACACCCCCAGAAAGTGCTATGCGCTGGCGAGCTTACTGTTTCCTGATGGTCTCGATAAATGCCGACCGCTTTGCTTGTGCAATCGCCTGTGGCTGTTGAAAAAGTCCCTTTTCCTGAAATCCGGCTCAAATTGGGTGACCAGAAATGCATACCCAGTCGGAGAAAATCGTTTATAGGGCATCCTAGCGCGGCGATTTTTCAGCGCGATCTCCGCGAGCGAGTTTTTCAACAGCTACGCCTGTTAGCGCCAACAATGCCTGGGTCGCAGCGGCCTCACAAGGCACGTCACGCGACGCTGTGTCAGCGGTCACAGACTAGCGATACCTGCCGGATGCAAGTTGGCAATTGGACGTGTCGGCAGAGGACCTCCCGGGCTTTCCTACTCCGCTCGTTCGAGAACAAGACTTCGGGCTTCCTCTCGCCAGCGTCATCAGTGGCCCATCCTCGGTCGATTTTCACTTGCGCCCTAGCACGGAGGAAACGCTATGCACCGAAAAGCTTTTAGAGTATCCAAAGTCGCCTCCATCGTCTTTGTATTTTGCGCCGCGGCGGCGATTTCCTCGCCGGCACAACTCTTAACCACGCTCCACAGCTTTGTCGGATACCCGAGCGACGGTGCTAGTCCTTACGCCGGGCTGATACAGGCCAGCGACGGGAACTTCTACGGGACAACCTACGCAGGCGGAGCCAACAACAGCACAGGGTGCAATGCCTCCTTCGTTGGCTGTGGCACAGTCTTCAAAATCACGCCCAGCGGCACGCTTGCTACGCTATACAGCTTTTGCTCGCAGAGCAACTGCACCGACGGCGCTAATCCTGCTGCCGAGCTGGTGCAGGCCAGTGACGGGAACTTCTACGGAACGAACCTTTTATGGCGGGGCGAACGCGTATGGCACGGTCTTCAAAATGACGCCGAGCGGCGCCCTGACCACGTTGTACAGGTTCTGCTCGCAAACTAACTGCAGCGATGGCGCTTACCCGCGAGACGGGCTAGTACAAGGCACCGATGGCAACTTCTACGGGACAACCGACGGCACGGTCTTCAAAATCACGCCCAGCGGTACCCTGATCACGCTGCACAGTTTTGCGGGGAGCGACGGCAGAGGCTGTTGGGCCGGGCTGGTACAGGCCAGCGACGGGAACTTCTACGGAACAACGCCGTACGGCGGAGCCAGCGATCATGGCACGATCTTCAAAATTACGGCCAGCGGTGCCCTAACCACACTCTACAGCTTTTGCTCGCAAAGCAACTGCGCTGACGGCCGGATGCCCCTTAACGGCGAGCTGGTTCAGGCCTGGGACGGGAACTTCTACGGGACAACCTACGCAGGCGGAGCCAGCGATCATGGCACGATCTTCAAAATTACGGCCAGCGGTGCCCTAACCACACTCTACAGCTTTTGCTCGCAAAGCAACTGCGCTGACGGCACTTTCCCCTTGGATGGACTGGTGCAGGCCAGCGACGGCAACTTCTACGGAACAACGCCGTACGGCGGGACCAGCCAGAACTGCGGCTCCTATGGCTGTGGCACCGTGTTCAAGATCACCCCGTCCGGCATGCTAACCACGCTGCATAGCTTCGACGGCGGTGACGGCGCTACCCCTTACGCCCGGCTCATCCAAGCCAATGACGGGAATTTCTACGGGACAACCGAGGAGGTTGGGGCGTTCGGTAATGGAACCGTGTTCCGTCTGGTCCTCCTGCGCCCATGTGTCTTTTGCCAATCACTCGAGTGAAGGCGGAGAGCTATATGGGTTGAACAAGTATGTGCGTCTATTCCTGCCCTCCTGGGGTGCTCCCGGCCCTGCGGCCTTTGACGCAAATGACCGAGAGGCGTTCCTCGCGCCGAATTGGGTAATGCATTAACTTACGTAACATCGCCGTTACACAAGTAACGCCCACGAGCGCCGTCTGGATCATCCCCCTTGCAGCATACGAGAGGTAGATCGCTAGTCTCCTATTACGCTGATTCACAAACGGATATGTCATACAGACATCAACACTGCCAGTAGATAAGGTGTGCATCTCGGCCTTGTACCGCGCCTCTGAGAGTTGCTCCTGATTTCATTTGCAAAGAGCCTTTTGGATTGAGATTTCAGGGAGTTAGAGCCACTGCGTAGCCCGCGTGGCGCGAAGCGCGAGCGGGCGAAGCAGAGATGTATGGATTGCATTTTGATTGTTGGGTTTTAGCCCGATGCATGACTGAAGCGGAAGTCGTTGGGTTGAGTTGTGATCGCACTTGAAGGCGGTAGATACCGGGAACCGACAGCGACAAAATCAAAAGCGCCATCCGTGATCGGATGGCGAGAGGGTCATGAACGCCAACAGGATTTTTCGGCGAGGCCTTCAGCCTCGCGCGTTTGGTTTGAAAGCAAGCCAGAATGCCATCCGGGAAGGCCGAAGAAAACACCCCGCCCTCAATGCCGCCCACGGCGGCGGTTTTCGGCAAGCCGAAAACGTCCGGATGTCATTGATTCAAAATGGTCGGGGAGAGAGGATTTGAACCTCCGACCCCCTGGTCCCGAACCAGGTGCTCTACCAGGCTGAGCCACTCCCCGACTTGCCGCTGCTGCGCGTGGAACTTCGGCGCACATCCGATGGCGTGTCCTGCTTGTAATCAAGCAACGCGCACTCCACAAAGCATGATTATAACAGAGGATACAGCGCCCATTCCTTTCGGTGGAAGCTCTCGCTGCCGCCACGGAAGCATGGGCGCGCTGACGGCGATTTCGAACAAGCCAAAGCGACAGCTTAGGCGAGCATCCGCAAAGTTCAATCAGAATCCGGCTTTCGCCGAGCGCCCGCGCAATTCCCCGCCACGCAAGCCGGGGAACGTGATCGTCAATCCTTAGCACCGGGAGAGGATTGGTTCCAAGTTCAATTCTGCGCTAGCTTTTGCTGCGCGCCAGCGCGCGTTTGATGGTTTCGTCCAGCGCGGCCTTGGCTTTGGTGTATTCTTCGGGGCTGATCTTGCCTTGCTGGCGATCGATCTCCAGTTGGAACAATTCTTCCTTCATCGCCTCCAGCAGCAGGGCGTTGCGATCCCGCGCCGGCGCGGGGCCCGCGTAACCGGCGAACTCATCCCGGGACCCGGAACCTGCGGCGATCCTGCCCGCACCACTTCCGGTTGAAGCGGCAGCGAGGGACCGCGCGTTGGACTTCGAAACCACGTACGCTCCGCCCATCACCAGCACCAGCGCGAATGCCCCCAGGATGATCGCACGATAGGCGTGCAGCGGATCGGGCGCGTCGATGGGAGCGCCGAGTCCGCCACCAGGACGATTGTCGTTTGCCGCCGCTTGTCCTCCGCCCATTGCGCCGCCGCCGGTGTTACCCGATGCTTGCGCGCTCTGCTGGCCTTCGGCCGGGAAGATTCCCGCGCCCGCTATGCGGAAGCTGAGGTCCTCTCCCGGCTTCACGTTGGTGGCCACCATAACGCCCGGCTGGTCCGGCATCGCTTGAAACCGTTGCGGGTCCTTGGGCGTGAAAGTCATGCCGGTGGGCGTCATCACCACAAAATGCTGCACGTCAGCCAGCGGCTTGGGCGAGATGCTGGCCTCACCGCTGTACGGCATGTGATACGAAAGTTGGAATTGCGTTTCGCCGGGACGCAGGGGATAGTTCATCGCGTAATGGTTCTTCTGCCCCAGGGGCGAAGTCTCAATCGCGATGGGCTGGCCGCCCGGACCCTTGGCCTGCGCCGATTCCAGCTCGGCGCCATCGGGCAGTACAACCTCGAATGCGCCCTTGTCGTTGGCCACGGTGCGCGGCGGCTGCGACCCGTTGCGAATAGCATAGAGTGCGATTACCTGCAGCTGCTTGCCGTCGCTCTGATAGCGGTCAACCTCGACCGTCTGGCTGAGGCCGTCAACTTTCTTGGCCGCATCGTAAACCGTCAACTCGGCTGTGGTCGAGCCCGGCATCAGCGGCCCGCCGGGAGGGAAGTAGTTCACGCCGTCATGCGTGACGCGGACCATGTGCGGCGCGTTGGTGTCCGCCGGCGCCGCAAACGAGAAGTGTCCGCGGGCATCGCTCTTGGTGCTGGCAACTTCCTGCATGCCTTGCGAGAGCGAGAGCAGTGTGACCTCGTCGCCGGCGGCGGGCTTGCCGCTGGTGCCGTTGGTGACGGTGCCCGTGATGGTCTGCGCGGAAGCGAAAGAGGTCAAGGCGAGGATGCATACACCCAGCCATACACAAGTGACCAGATTGATGCACGCGTTTTTGAAGGGGCACGGCTTTAGCCGTGCCGTATCTCGCCGCAGTGGATCCTTGGCTTTAGCCGCCGGGGGAATTCGTAGGGCATGGCCCACCTCAGGTGCTGAAGCCCCGACCTTAGAGAACCCATCAGCGGCACAGCTAAAGCTGTGCCCCTTCAATACGGCGCGGACGTTCCGCGAAACCCTCACGCTTGCCCTCCGTTGCCCGGCACGCCCGCGCTCCGCGTCCCGTGCCGGAGCACCACGCGCGCCTTCTCGATCGAGTCCATCTCCGCCAGAATGGCCGCCGCCTCGTCCTCCAGCGACGCGCGCTGCCCGGCGTAATCCTGCTCGCTCAACTTGCCCGCCTTGTATTCGAAGTTGAGGTCGCGCAGGTTTTCGTAGGTCGCTTCCTTGCGTTCGAGCAGATAGGTGAGCCGCGTCTTTTCCTCGCCGGTTTCAACCTCACCCGGCTGATAGAAAACGTAAACGAACAGGCAGGTGGCGAACAGGGCGCATCCGAAGAGCACGAACGCGGTCTCCGTTCCCGCCAACGCAAATGCAAACAGCGAGTGCATCAATATTCAGTCTCCTGACGGGCTTTTTTGCGCAACTCGTCGAGTTCGGTCGCACCGAGATTGGGAGGCGGAACCGGTTGCGCCACCGCGCGCGACTTCCACAGGCGCACGAACCAGATGGTCAGCGCGAGCGCGGCCGCGAAAACTGCGAACGGCATGATCCACGCCACGCGGTTGAATCCGGTCGTCGTGGGCGCGGCCAGCACCGTGTTGCCGTACTTCTGCACGAAACTTTGCAGCACCAGCGAATCGCTGTCGCCGCGCTCCAGGCCGGCGATCAGCTCGTTGCGCATGCGCTCGGAGTAGGTGCAACCCACATGGTTGCACTCCAGCAGAATCTGGTTGCAGCCGCACATGCACATCAGCCCATGACCGAGTTTGTTGAAGCGCGCGTCCGTGTCGGCGCCCAGGAAGAGCATGGCGAGCAGAGCGACCAGCAGGAGCTGGGCGATGCGAAGTTTCGGATTTCGAGTTTCGAGTTTCAACGTATCGTTACCATCAGTCTTCTTGTCATCCCGAGCGGAGGTCGCGAAGCGAACCGCAGTCGAAGGACCCCTATACAACTCAGCGCCGTCGCCCAAATACGATTTTGTCATCCCGAGCGAGGATTCAGTCCGAGTCGAGGACCTGCTTTTCTCTGCCGTCCCTGAAGGGACTCGGATCTCTAACTCATGCTTACCCAGCGCTGAAGCGCTGGGCTAAGATTTTCCGTCCCGCTTCGCGGGACTCCATCCTGCGCTGCCCTCAGCGACGCACGGTTGCGAAGGTCCATCGCCGCAAAACCCCGCAACTCAGCCACTACCCCCTAACCACTATCCCCTGTTTTTCCTCCGCCACCCGCTCTTTCTCCTTCACCGTCACTTTCGCCGGCTTCATATTCGGAATCAGCGCAATGATCGTACCGACCAGCATCATGTTCACCCCAATCCACAGCCACATCACCAGCGGATTGACGTGCGCCTTGATGATCGGCTTCCCAGTGTCCTGATTGCGGCCGGTGTACACCAGGTACAGATCTTCATTCGGGCGCGAGCGGTTGGCCACCATGGTCGCGGTCTGCTCGCTGGCCTTGTAGAAGCGGCGCTCGGGATACATGGTGTCAATCTTCTTGCCGTGCTTGTAGACGTCAAGCACCGCCCACTCGCTGGAGTAGTTCGGCTTGTCGTCCTGGGTGTACGACTCGCACACCAGCGTGTAGCCGCCAATCTGCATCTTGTCGCCGAAGCCCATCTCCTGCTCTTTGTCCTGATTAAACGGCAGCCCGGCAAACCCGATGACCACTAGGATCACGCCGAAGTGCACCAGGTATCCACCGTAACGGCGGGTGTTGCGGCGCGTCATCGTCACCATGCCCTGCACGATGTTGGCGCCGGTTTGCCGCGCGATCACGCGTCCGCCCCGCCAGAACTCGCCCACCACGGTGGCCGTAACCATCACGGCCAGCGAGATCGCCATCAGCGAGTAGAAGTATGCCGAATCCTCCCATGGCTTCATGCCGCCGATCATCAGCACAATGGCGGTCATCAGGCCGAGGGCCACCGGCCACAGAAAGTTACGCCGCACCCGGTCGAGCGATGTCTTGCGCCATGCCAGTAGCGGGCCGACTCCGGTCAGAAACACCAGGAACAATCCGATCGGCACGTTGACGCGGTTGAAGAACGGCGGCCCCACCGTGACCTTCGATCCCGTCACCCACTCCGACAGCACCGGGAACAGCGTTCCCCACAGCACCGCGAAGCAGGCCACCAGCAGCACCACGTTGTTGAACAGAAAACTTGACTCGCGCGAGACCAGCGACTCCAGCCGGTGTTCGCTCTTGAGCGTCTCGCGATTGCGCACGAAGAAATACACGCAGGTGGCGAAGATCAGCGCCAGGAACCACACGAACCAGATGCCGATGCCCGACTGCGCGAACGCGTGCACCGAACTCACCACGCCGCTGCGGGTGAGGAACGTCCCAAAAATCGCCAGCAAAAACGTGGTGAAGATGAGCCACATGTTCCACATCTTCATCATGCCGCGCTTCTCCTGCATCATTACCGAGTGCAGAAACGCGGTCATGGTGAGCCACGGCAGCAGGGAAGCGTTCTCCACCGGGTCCCATCCCCAGTAGCCGCCCCAGCCCAGCACTTCGTAGGCCCAGTGCGCGCCCAGGAAGATGCCGCAGGTGAGGAACAGCCACGCCACCATGGTCCAGCGGCGCGTGATGTGGATCCACTTCTCGCCGGGATACTTCATGATCAGCGCGCCCAGCGCGAAGGCGAACGGCACTGTGACACCCACGTAGCCGAGATACAGCATCGGCGGATGGATGACCATCTCGGGATACTGCAACAGCGGATTCAACCCATTGCCGTCGGCGGGAATCTGTCCGCTGACCAGCCCGAACGGATGCGCTGCAAAATTCACCAGCAGCAGGAAGAACACCTGCACCGCGGCGATGATCGCCGAGGCGTGGGCGAACAGTTGCGGATCGACCTTGTAACGCAGCCGGAGCACCAGCGCATAGGTTGACAGCAGCCACGCCCAGAACAGCAGCGAGCCTTCCTGACCCGACCACAACGCCGCGAACTTGTAGGCGATGGGCAGGTCGCGGTTGCTGTGGTGCATGATGTAGGAGACGGAGAAGTCGTTGCCGAACGCGGCCATCACCAGCGCCACTGCGGCCACCGTTACCGCCGCCCAGCAGGCGATGCCGGCGCGGCGCGCGGTCTCGCCCAGACGATCGTCTTTGCGCCACAGCGCCAGAACGCCCGCCCCAAACGAATAGGCCGCCAGCGCGAGCGCGAGCAACAGCGTAAAGCTTCCAATTTCCGGCATGAAAATTATTTACCCGTACGAACTCGTGGCCGAGACGCCGCCGGCATTTCGCTGTCATCCCCAGTGCGCGCCCCGCTTTTCGCCGGGAATCGAGGGACCTGCTTTTCGGCCCTACCTTTATATAGTGTGTTCCCGGCCTTACCACCCCGGCAATGCCATCCTTGCACGATTGCAACCATTCTACTCGGTTTGCGCGCGGCAAAGCCCGCTTTGCCGCTCCACACAGCTACAACTTTGCGGGAGCCAAACCGTAGCGCTCCGAGCGGGACTTAAAGAGGCTGGGTCGAAAATCGGCTGTAAGTCATGGAAAGTCCGTCGTGCGCCGATCCCGGGATTTTCATGACTTCTCGCGGGCCGCAGGCCCTGCCCGACTGCTGAAATAGTCTAGGTTGAGGCGGGGTTAAAGGAGCGCAGCTTTAGCCGCGCCGTACAACTCCTTTATTTTTTCATTACCGAGCGGACTTTAGTCCCTGAGGAATCCGCTCTTTCGCCTTTTTCAGCAGCCTCTCTAAGCTACCCGCGACATCGGCTGCTGGGCCCGCTCGCCGCTGCGCTGAATTTCCGCTCTCGTCCTCGGCAAGCTCTGGGGATACCGCTCCTGAAGAAAGCCGATGAGCTTTTCGCGAACGTAACAACGCAAGTCCCACGCATTCGAGGAGTCGGGTGCGCTCATCAGTGCCCGCAGCTCCATGGTGTGCTCGCTGGCGTTGGTGACCTGCAGGCCCCAGGCCGTCCCGTCCCACATGCCGGAGCTTTGCAGGATGCGATGCAGTTCGCTGCGCACCGCATCCACTGGGACGCTGTAGTCGGTGTACACAAACACCGTGCCCAGCAGGTTGGCGGTCTGGCGTGTCCAATTCTGAAATGGCTTTTCGATGAAGTATGACAGCGGCACCACCAGCCGCCGCAGGTCCCAAATGCGCACCACTACATACGTTGTGCCAATTTCCTCGATCCAGCCCCACTCCCCTTCCACAATCACGACGTCGTCAAGGCGCATGGGCTGAGTCAGCGCGATCTGCAATCCCGCGACCAGATTGCTCAGCGTGGTGCGGGCCGCAAAGCCGGCCACCAGCGCCGCCAGTCCCGCCGAGGCAAACAGGCTTTCGCCCAGGTTGCGGATCTCAGGGAAGGTCATCAGCATGGTCGCCAGGGTGACGACCAGGATGATGGTGGCTGCGATCCGGCGCAGCACTTCCACTTGCGTTCGGATTCGCCGCGCCGCCAGATTGTCATGCGTCTGGACGCTGTGGCGTATCGAGATGAGATCGTCCAAAACGCCGATGAATGCGATCAGCATCCACCCCAGCGATGCGATCAGCCCCAACCCGATCGCATGCCGGATCGGGCCCGCCCAACCCGGTGGCAGCGGCAAAACCGGGAAAGCCGCCAGCAGTACCACCAGCGGCAGGACCAAGCGCAAAGGTTTTTCCGCGTGCCGCACAAAGGAATCGTCGATCGTGGTTTTGCTCTTCGACGTAAACCGCCTGGCTATGCCAAAAATGATCCGGTGCAGTACCAGAGCAGCCGCGACGGCCGCCACCAAAACTCCGCTTGACCACAACCATGTTTGCCAGCGCGCCAAATAATGCTCCATCGTTTTCCATCGCCTCCGCAAGAGTGTTTGGTTGAGAGTGTTGCGCCCGAAAGACGCTCGACGTTTGGCAACGTCATCTTTACTGCGAATACTTCCATTGTAATGGGATACGCCGGGCGAGGCACGAGTTGTCAAGGCATACTGCAACTTTGAAAGAGAAGAAGAGTGCCGCCGTACATCCGCCCGGTTCTCCCTCGCAGCAATCCGCTCGCGCTCGGAGAAATCGTTCCCGACATTCTCGTGCAATCCGCTGCCTTGCGCGGTATCATGGCCCTCTCGCGCAACCAAATCTGTCGGGTCCAGCACCGGGGAGGGTGTCAAGCATGGTGCATGACGAATCCACCTATGAGGCAGACGGCGTACAGTCGCCCGCTTATTTCCAGGAAGCTCTGGAAGACGCCGAGCGCCTGCTTAAGTATGCCGCCGAAATCGGCATCACGGACATCGGCGATGACACCCGCAAAGCTGTCCTTCAGGCCCGGGCGGCTTATCCCGCCGCGTGGAACGAAGAGATCGCCGCCGGCCTTCTCCAGGCGCTCACCCAGCTTGCATTCCGTCTCAAACCCGTAACCGCCGCCAGCCTCAAGGCGGTCCAGTCGGGGAGCCGCCAAACCATGCGCACCTATCTGTGGGTGGCCATCGGTCTGTCTCTCGTCATCATTCCCGCGTCCATCGCCACCTTCGTTACCTCCAACATATCCACGCAGGTTCACGGCGACATCGTCAAAGCCAATGCGCTGGCCGTCAAGCTTAGCGTGGAACTCGGTCCGCCTCCGCGGACGGAAGTCGGCTTGACCGAGGAAGTCGCCGACCTCCAGGAGTACGCCTCCACCGTCCGGCTCATTTACGACCGCGCCCGGAGATTGAATTTTTATGTCTTCCCCCGCGTGGAGGTCCCCCTCACCTTACAAGGCCCGCAGGGAACGTCCGCGACCAGCGCGGAAGAGAGGGCCAAAGACCTGAAGAAAAAGTTTGAAATTACCGTTCCTATTGCAATCGACAACAACGGGCTCACCCAGGCGCGCGATCGCATCACGTCAACCTATGAGGACGTGCGCTATTTCGCGCAGACCATTCAGACCGACATCTCCACCTTCTACGGCGCGATTACCTCCTGCGTTCTCCCCATTCTGTACGCCCTGTTGGGGACCTGCGCCTATCTGCTGCGCACGTTCGAAGATCAGATGGGCAACCGCACCTTCACTCCATCGGCCGCCAACTCCGCCCGCTTTCTGATTGCGGCCATCGGCGGCACCGTGATCGGACTGTTCGGCAATTTCACCCAGCAGGCCTCCGCCTCGCCGCTGGCCATCGCCTTTCTGGTGGGCTACGCCGTAGAAGTCTTCTTCGCCTTCCTCGAAGGACTCATCAAGGCCTTCACCCGCAACCCTTCGCCGTCGCAACCAGCTCCGGCTTCGGCAGGGAAGGGGCAGGTCTAGATCGTTCACCATTGAGGCGCGGAGACCTCGGAGTTTGAGTTCTCGGAATCTACCATCCACGTCATGAACCGCCTGGTATTAGGTCGTGACAACCCTTGGAGCGCGGCGGGGGGCGCAGGCAAAATCTCCACCGATTTCCAAAGAAAAAGGCAAATTCCGGGTTACGATGCAAGGCACAATGAAAACCCGCGCCGCTGTCATTATCGCTGCCTGGTTTCTGACTGGCGCCCTTTGTCTGGCAAAAGATCGGACGATCACTCTGCTATGGCCGCCGGACAAGCCCGCCATCAAACTTACCTTTGGCAAGTTTCAACAAGTGTCAATGTTCGCCGGGCAAAGAACCTTCGTGTGCGACGCTTTAGTGGAAAACCTCACTGGCAAGGCGGTTCCGCGCGCTTCCTTTACCGTGTACGGCAACGACAAGGACAACGTGCGGATAGGCGAGGGCCTGCTGATCGTATCCGATCTCAACCCGCAGCAGCAGGTGGAGGCCCGCTTGCAGTTCACCTCGGTCGGTGTGCCGGTCACCCTGACGCTTTCAGCCAGGAAAGACATGTTGGCCCCTCCTGGTGTCAAAACGATTCCGCTGCGCGTGCTTTCGGTTCCTCCGGGCGCAAAGCTCAAGGTGGATGGGCAGGATGCTGGAGTTACGCCCGTTATGGTGAAACTCGCAGTCGGGAACCATACTCTCGACATGACTAAGGAAGGCTATGCGCCGGGCAGCACGCCATTGGAAGTTACCCCCGATGAGCTTCCTGGCGGCAGCATTACCGTCGAACTGGGCGGCCTGTCGCGAGATACCGTCGAGTTGCGCGATGGCACCGTTCTTCTGGGCGACGTGATCTCCATGTCCCTTACCGGGGTGGTCATGAGCATCAATGGCAAGGAGCAGACATTAGAGCGCAATCAGGTGAAGAAAATCATTCTGGTGGAACGCCAGATCACCCAGCACCCCTTTGTCATTCAACCACCCTCTACCCCGTCGCAACCGAAGCAATAGAAGGGCCCAGTTGCGCGTTTCAGCCTGCGTCTGGCGAGTCTGGCCAGGACCACCGCGCCGGGACGAACTATCCCGCAAAGCGGGACCGTGTGGATAGCGCGGCGCAAGCTCCGCATCTACGCCGCTTCTGTTATGCCCCGAGGCAGGCGGCTTTTGCCATTCCAATCCCAAAATGGGAATTTCGGCGGTTACCTTCGTAACCGGCACTCCCCCAATATCACTGACTTTTCACTTGACTTGTGTCTAGCCTAAAGTAACCGCGGGCGAGGACTAACCCAAGACCCTCAGAGAGAGACGGGGCAGACGTGTCGCGGGCTGGCTAAGAGCTTAAGAGTTCAGAGCCAAAAAGCGAAAGGCCATCTCCTGCACCTTCTTACGAGGAACCATCATGAGCACCTTGAGTTATGAAGAGTTGCGAGTCGAGCTCGCTGAAACCAAACGCAAACTGGAGCTGCGCGAGTTGGGGATCGAAGATCCCGACGCCGAGCTTCCCAAACCGCCGGTCATCAAGACCTGCAACCACATCCGCGAGAACGGAAAACTCTGCCGCTCGGCGGCGGTGACCGGCCGCGATTACTGCTACTTTCACCTGTCGCATCGCGGCCGCCGCCTGAAGATGGCGCGGGCCCGGGCGCGCGGCCGGCGCTGGCGCCTGGAGCTGCCGCCGCTGGAGGATTTGTACGCCGTGCAGGTCGGCCTGCAGCAGGTGCTGGACGCCATGGCCGACGGACATCTGGACCGTCACCTCGGCGGGCTCATGCTCTATGGCTTGCAGCAGGCGGCCACCAACCTGCGCTGCCCGCAGGAAGTGTGGGAGCAGTCCAGCCGCTTCGACCATGTCGAGCAGATTGAGTGGTCCGGCTTCGAGCAGGAGCACGGCCTGCCCGAGGGCTTTGACGTCGATACCCCGCCGGAAGAGGCCTTTCCGCCGCCCGAGGAGCTGCCCGCCACCCTGCCGGACGCTGCTGCGGTTAGCTGCGAAACGCCCGCGCCGCATTCCGAATCCGCCGCCGCGCCGAAGCAGCCGCCGGCGGTCGCACGGAAGGCTTCCAGTCTCGATCAGGCAGGAGCGCGGACCAATCCGGCGGCCAGGAAGTCGCCGCAGACGGAGGGCAGGAACAGGCGGAAGACAGCCACGGGAGCATCATAAGTGTAATGGAATCAATATTTAACGTGTAAGTATATTTAGAATCAATATTTTGCGACACAAATCTTATCTAAGTTGTTGAAAACAAGTAGGGCGCAAGAGGGGAGGTCGAAGCAGCATTTAGCGTTTGGCATTTCGCAGTTTAGCAACGATCCATTGGCGAATGGCGATCGGTATTCCGTCTTCAGCACCGAAGGTCAACCGTCGGACCTGGAAGAATCTTCGCGCCAGCAATAGTTGTGTGTCTTTGCCGTTATTACATTCGGCGACGCACTGAGACAATTGCGCGTTGCCAGTTCTGGCGAACTGCTAACGGCGAATCGCTGCCCTCGCGATTGAACTACACTGTGCTTGGTTCGCCGTTAACCGCATGAGTACCGCAATCCAAACTCGGGAGGTTGCAACCGGAACGCGCGAGCGCAACTATCGCCCGCTGCTGTATGCCGCAGCGGTGCTGTTCGCCGCACTCACCATCCTCTACAGCGCGTCATGGATTTACTTCGTTCGCCGTCCGCTTCAAGTCGAAATCGGGATTGACACCAAGTCCGCTCCGAAATGGCTCGAAATCATTAACGTGTACAAGAACAGCCCCGCGGAAAAGGCTGGACTAAAGGTGAATGACCGGGTCGTTGCCATCAATGGACGCGGCGGTGCTTCGGCGGCGGCATGCGACCAGTTGTTATATCGCACGTGGCTGGACTCGCGACCCGGAGACACGGTGACGCTCACCGTGCAGCGGCCCGGACAATCGCAACCTTTGGTTATCACGCCTGTGTTTCGCACCATCGAAGGCGAAGGCGACACCAGGACCGCGGCCCGCACCGTGGCGCTGCAGATCCTGTCGTCCTATCCTCTTTTCTTCGCGGTCGTCGGCCTCGCAGTTCTCTTTCTTCGCGTGGAAGACCGCAATGCCTGGCTGCTGGCGCTGGTGTTCGCTACCTTCATCACGGCCGCGGACCTGCCCAGCCAATTTGCCGCCTCGCCACCTCGTCTTCAGTACTTCCTGCTCGCCTACCGTTCCGTTGGGAACAGCGTCCTTTCGGAACTCTTCTACTTCTTCTTTGCGGTGTTCCCCAAGCGCTCGCCGATAGACCGCAAAGTTCCCTGGCTGAAGTGGGTGCTGGTGTTCAGCGGTCTCTGCTTGGGCCTGGGTGGTTATCGGACCGGCAATTCTATTGCCCTGCCGATTTTCGCTCCGGTACTGTCTAATCGCGCCGCCCAGAGTATCCGCATCGTCGTAGTTTACGGCTCTATTTCTCTGGGACTCATTTCTCTGCTGTGCAATATATTCACCGCCTCCAGCGCGGATGACCGGCGCAAGCTCAAAGTGATTTTCTGGGGGACCATGGTCGGAGTCACGCCCGCTGGAATTATCGCGTTTGTGCAAGACGTTTTTCATGTCGAGCTTTCTTTCTGGCCGAATTTCATCAAGGTAGTTCTGCTGTTATTGTTTCCTCTCTCTTTCGCCTACGCGGTGGTCAAGCACCGTGTGATGGACATTCCCGTGCTGCTGAAGCGCAGCGCGCGCTACTTCATCGTGGAACGCGGATTCGTCTTCCTGATTCTGGCGATTGCGGTAGGCCTCACCTTCTGGTTGGGGCAGGCGTTTTCGCGCCATTTCTCCGCCGGCTCGAAGACCGCAATTCCCATAGGCGCAACCTTTGGCGTGCTGATGGTCACCGGTGCGACGCAGGTGCATCGTCGGGTGCGCGCGCGCCTGGACCGCGCTTTCTTTCGCAGCTCCTACGACGCGCAGCAGATCCTGGAAGAGCTGGCGGCCAGAGCGCTCACCGTCACCACCCGCCAAGAGCTGGCCGAGCTGTTGCAGCAGAACATCCGCGATGCGCTGCATCCGCGGAGCATGTTCGTATATCTTGACAACGGTGGGGGGCAGTTTCACGCCTATTCCGGCAGTCCGCCGCACGAGGCCATGACCCTGTCGCCCCAAGCGGAGATGATCGCGATGCTGGCCGAGCTAAGCGGCCCCCTGGAGCTGAATCCGGAAGAAATGCAGGGGACGCAATTGGAGGAGCTGCAGCCGGAATGCCTGGTGCCGATTCGCGGCGCTGGCGACGGCCAGCTGCAGGGAGGAATTGTCCTCGGCACGCGGCTGTCCGAGGAACCGTATTCCACCAGCGACAAACGTCTGCTGGCTTCGGTTGCAAGTCAGGCGGGCATTGCCATGCGCAGCATCACCCTGGCCGAGAAAATGGCCGAGCGCATGGAAGCCGAGCGCCGCGCCGAGCAGGAGATGCAGATCGCGCGCCAGGTGCAGAGCCGGCTGCTGCCGCAAGGGGCGCCCGCGCTCAGAACGCTGGACTGCGCCGGCAAATGCATTCAGACCCGCGCCGTCGGCGGGGATTATTACGATTTCCTCGATCTGGGTTCGGGACGGCTTGGGCTGGTGCTGGCCGACATCGCGGGCAAAGGAATCTCCGCCGCGCTGCTGATGGCCAACCTGCAAGCCAACCTGCGCGGCCAGTATGCGCTGGCCCTGGAAGATATTCCGCGGCTGATGCGATCGGTCAATAGCTTGTTCTTCAAGAACACCGAGAGCGCCCACTATGCGACCACGTTCTTCGCGGTGTATGACGACGAGACACGCAAACTGCGTTACGTGAACTGCGGACACAATCCGCCGATGCTGTTGCGAGGCAATGGAACAATCGAGCGGCTGAATGCCACGGCAACGGTGCTGGGATTGTTCGAAGAGTGGGACTGCGATGTGGTGGAGAGCGAACTTTCGCCCGGCGATGTTTTAGTGATTTATACCGACGGCGTTTCTGAAGCTGGAGAGAGCGAAGCTGGCGACGTGGAAGAGTTCGGCGAAGAGCGTCTGATGGCCGCGATGCGCAAACATCAGAAGCAATCCGCCAGCGAAATTCTGGACAGCATTTTGCTCAACGTCGAGCAGTTCAGCCCCGACGAGCAGGCCGACGACATAACGCTGATTGTGGCGAAGGGAAGATAACATTTAGCAGGAACTGTCACTCGGCTCAGTAGCAGTCTCCTGATATCCGGGGAAGAGGCACTGGATCATGCACAGCCTAGACGACGAAAAGGAACGGCGACGACTCGCGGAACTTTACGCTCAGATGGCGGACACTGAGCTGGAAGCTATTGCTGCGGATTCCTCAGAGTTGACTGACGCGGCGCGACAAGCTCTGGAAGATGAGATTGCCCGTCGAGGAGGCCTCAAAACCGACGCTCCCGACGTAGAGTCCGTCCATGAACGTGACGCGGTCGAGTTGGCTGACCTCGTCAGCATTCGCCAGTTAATAGACCTGCACGAGGCCTTGCTGGCCAAAGGAGTACTGGATTCGGCTGGGATCGAATGCTTCTTGGTCGACGACAACATAGTTCGAATGGACTGGTTTATTTCGAACCTTGTCGGCGGCGTTAAGCTTTGCGTCAAGCAGGAAGACGCGGAGGCAGCATTGGATTTGTTGGAGGAGCCCATTCCCGAAGAGTTCGAGGTCGAAGGCGTCGGACAGTACGAGCAGCCGCGCTGTCCAAAATGTCAGTCGCTGGATATTGCTTTCGAGGAATTGAATCAGTCTGTCGCCTACGTCAGTGCGTATGTCTTTGTGCCGATCCCTCTTCATCGCAAGGGTTGGATATGCCATACCTGCGGACAAGAATGGCAGGAAGGGGAAGAGAAAGGCAGCTCACCTCAGTGATCGAGAAAGGGCCTCGCGCCATCGCGAGGCCCTTCTTCGGACTACCGGCTGATTGTTCCTCCTTTTCAGGCTTGCGCCGGCAGTCCGCCATTCGAGATCCAACGCGTGAAGCCTTGCGGTTGCTTGGGCAGCTTGGGAAGTATGTCGAGGTAGATTACGGCGTAACGGAAGGCAATGACGCCCGCCGCAATTACCAGCACGCTGGACGCCAACTCCGTCCACCTCGGAACATAGTGCGTTCCCATTGCCGATTGCAGGGCGTTGATGGAGACGTTCAACCGGTCAACCATGAATCCCGCGACCACGATCGCGCTGCTCCAGTACAGCCGCTCGGGATTGGAGCGCACGCTCTCCAAGCTCAACAGGAAAATGGGAATCGCCAGGAACAACAGCATCTCCAGCCAGAAGTATCCGGCTTCGCTGGTGCGCTGGAAGGCATAGCCCCAAGCCTGGTTGGCCGTCAGGTCGAGCGCTTTGAAGAAGGCATACACGATCAGCAGCAACTGGATCATGCGGCCGCAATCGCTGAGGATGCTGAAATCCACGCGCACGTTCAGCGAGCGCATGCTGAGATAGATGGCCATAACAACTAACGCCAGACCTGCGGGAATGGCGGAGAGATAGAACAATGCATGCATGTATTGCGAGTACCACAGCGGATGGACCTTGCCGCGCGCGATCAGGTAAAGCCCGCCAAGATAGGACTGGTGCATCGACGACAGCAGCACGCCCGCCATTACGACGGCGATGAGGATCTTGTGATGGAAGTGCAGTACGTTTTCGCGGAGACGCTTCCAGGGAAGCTTCTCGATCAGCGCAGGAGCGAACTCGAAGGTCAGCACCGTGGTGTAGGTCATGATGCAGACGCACACATCGAACAGTACCGACTTGTGGTTCCACATCACGATGGGATGCCAGAAGCGCCACGGCAATCCGATCTCGTACAAGTAGCCGACGCAGACCGTCATGTAGCCGAGGAAGGAGATCAGAATGGAGGCGCGAAGGATGGGCCGATAGCGTTCCATGCCCAGCAGATAAACCGCGGCGCTGATGCCGAAGCCCGCCGCCGACAGGCCGATTCCGCACAGCGTGCCGAGTCCGACCCACAAGCCCCAAGGCATCTGGTCGCTCAGGTTGGTGCTCGCCCGGAATCCCACGAAGAAACGCAGATAGGTCGCGTACATGCCTGTAACAAATATCACGGCTACAATCACGCGCCACAACGTAATCTCGGATTTGATTCGCTCGATCATGGCTTAGCTCCTTTGGCCTTTCATCTTGTCGATGGCCGCTTTCTCTTCGGCTTCAGCGATCGCTACTTCGCGGCGGCGCTGGGTCACCCAATACAGCGCCGAGAGAATCGTGCCGCCCATGATGACGACCTTGGGCGAGTCGCCAAGCGCGCTGGCGGTGAGAGTTGGCACCGGTTGTGCGCCTGTGGGCGCGGGTTTGAATCCCAGTTTCTCGAAGGGAACATCAGAGACGAACAAGACGCTGGCTCCGCCTGCTTCTTCCAGGCCGTAGATTCGCGGCACATAGGACGAGTCGCCGCGAATCCGGTTCCAGGCTTCGGCGATCAACTGGTCGCGATTGCCGAAGACGCTGGCCTGCACCGGGCAAGCTTCGGTGCAAGCCGGTTGTCCGCCCGCCTTGATGCGGCCGTAGCACAAGTCGCATTTCTTGACAAAGGGCGCGAGCTTGGTCCACTGGTAACGCGGCACCGAGTAGGGACAGGCCAGCATGCAGTAACGGCAGCCGATGCACTTGTCGGCGTTGTACAGAACAGGTCCGAGCGGGGATTTGCTGATGGCGCCGACCGGACATGCCGAAGCGCAGGCTGGATCTTCGCAGTGCATACAGATCTTGCGCACGAACTTGTCGCCGCGGGTTTCGACGACGGTGAAAGCGGTGTCGGAGAGCGTAGGTTCAGGCTCGGTGCTGAATCCGTGGAGCTGCTTGCATGCCGTCTCGCAGCTCAGGCACCCGATGCAGCGTTTGATATCGATGAGCATTGCTTTTTCTGTGGTCATGGCATCCTCGCTTGGTCGTGGTCTGGTCTGCGCTACGTCAGGAAGAATTCCTGCGCCAGTTGCTGCTGCACGCTGGCATCAACCTGGAAGAGCAGGCCTTTCATCGGCAGACCGCCATCCTGCGCGAGAGCGGGAGAGAGTTGCTGCAGCTTGGCGCCAAGCCGCGCGATGCTGTTCTGCATCCACGCCGCAACCACCGTGCCTTGCAGCAGGTTCTTGGCATTGATGGCCAACTCGGGAGCCTTGATGACGCACAGCCATCCGTTCTTGTAGGGGTCTTCTACGATGAGGTTCGGATCTTTCAGCACCTCGTGGTTTACCGAGACAAGCACGCCTTCGACGGGCGACAGCAGATCGATGCTGCGCCCTTCGCGCTTCACTGTGCAGAGCTTTTGTCCCTGACGCACCCAGCGGTTTAGCGCGGCCAGCTCGATGGCGTCGATCTTGCCGAAGAGGTTTCCAGCGAACGCATCGATTCCGACGCGGGCGTTCTGATGGCCTTCGTCCAGCGCCCAAGTGTGACCGGGATGAAAGCAATAGCCTTGCGGAACTTCAAACCCCGTGCCCTTCAGCATGATGGGCGCAGCGAGTCCCTTCGAAGGTGCGACCTGGAGCGCATCGGAAGACTCCTGCGGACGGCGAAAGTACATGACGGTAAGAATCAGGAGAAACGTAAGTAAGACGAATAAGATTGACACGGGAGCCTCCTTATTCCGTCCGCGACCAGAGCCACCATCGCGGCTGTGCTCACTGTTGCCAGTGCACGTGGAATACAAATCGCTTCCCAAAAGAGGCCTTGTGTCTAAAGGGTTTAGCCGGCAGGTTGCAGATTGGGGAATCGCTACTACTGCGTTTTGCAGGGGAAGCGTCGCACTTTGCAGTAGTGCAAAATCCGCCTAGACCAGTTCGTGGCTCTTTTTCAGCCGTCGCAACAATGACGTGGGATGGATGCCGAGAATGCGTGCGGCATGGGTCTTGTTCTGACCGGTAGCGTTCAGCACTTCCGCGATGTAGCGGTCTTCGAGCTCGCGCAAGCTGACGAACTGATCGCCGGTTGGGGAAACATCGTAAGACGTTAACGCTTCGGCAGCTGCCGGCTCCGGACGGTAGTCGCGAAGCTCCTCCGGCAGCGCCTCCTCGTCGACTTCGCTTTCCCTGGAAAGGATCATGGTGCGCTCGATCACGTTGCGCAGCTCGCGTATATTTCCCGGCCAGGGATACTTCTGGAGCAACTCGGCGGCCGCGGGAGTGAATCCGGAGAAGTTCTTCTTCAGCTCCTTGTTGAAGTGCTGCATGATATCGAGCGCCAGCGGCAGAATGTCTTCCTGGCGCTCGCGCAGTGGCGGAATGAAGAGCGGCAGTACGTTCAGCCGGTAGTAGAGGTCTTCGCGAAACTCCCCTTTGGTGACCGATTCCTTCAAGACTTTATTGGTAGCGGTAATGATGCGCACATCCACCTGGATCGCCTTCGTTCCTCCCAGGCGCATGAAGTTGCCTTCTTCCAGAACGCGCAGCAGCTTGGCTTGCAGGCTGAAAGAGGTATTGGCGATTTCGTCCAGGAAAAGGGTCCCGCTCGTGGCTTTCTCGATGAGTCCTTCCTTGCGGCGGCGCGCGTCGGTAAAGGCGCCGGGTTCGTAGCCGAACAGTTCGCTCTCCAGCAAGGTGTCGGGCAGCGCGGCACAGTTCAGGCTGATCATCGGCGCCTGCGCCCGCGGGCTATTGTAGTGGATAGCTTTGGCCAGCACCTCTTTGCCGGTGCCACTTTCACCCTGAATCAGGATAGTAGTGTGATCGCTCTCGGCCGCGCTGCGCGCCATCTCCAGCACTTCACGCATGGCCGGGCTTTGCGTGACCACGCGGCCAAAGTCGTAGCGGCCCTTGGCGTTCTGTACGGTATCGTGCACGCGCACGCGAAACGCCAGCATCTCCGTCGCCCGCCGTATGGTGTTCACCATGTCCGAGATGTGGAACGGCTTGATCAGGTAGTCGTAAGCGCCCAGCTTCATGGCTTCCACGGCGCGTTCGACGAGGTGATAGGCGCTCATCATGACGATGATCGTGCTGGGCGAGACTTTCTTCGCCTGCCGCAGCACCTCGATGCCGTTGATGCCGGGCAGTACAACGTCAACCAGCGCCAGATCTGGCTGCTCTTCGGCGATCGTCTTCAGCGCTTCCTCTCCGGTGTTGGCGAGAAACACCTCGAAGCCTTCGGCGTCGAGCGCGCGGCCGATGGTCCGCAGGGTGAGCGCTTCGTCGTCGACGATGAGGATGGAATACGCCATGCTTAAACGATGACCTCCTCGCTCAGCGGCACGGGCTTGCCAACCTGCTGGATGGGCATGGTCACGCGAACGGTAGTGCCGGAATCCGGTATGCTCTCCACCTGCATCTCGCCGCCATGACTGCGCACATAGTTCTGGCTGATGCTCAATCCGAGTCCCGTGCCTTTGCCGCGCTTGGTCGTGAAGAAGGGCTCGAAAACGTGAGGCAGAATGTCGGCTGGAATGCCGCATCCGGTGTCGCGTACTCGCAGCTCGATCACATTGGCGAAGCGCACTTTTTCGGCGAGCACGGTGATCGTCCCGCCGGGCGGCGTCGCCTCAGCGGCGTTGAGCAGCAGGTTCATCAAGACCTGCGAAAGCTGGTTGGCGTCGGCACTGATGACTGGCAAGTCAACCGGAATGCAGTTCTGTAAGATGATCTGCCGGAACATGGGCTGGTGCTCCACGAACTTCAGGGTGTCAGTTCCCAGCCGGTGCAGATTGACCTTACTCAGTTTCAGCGGTCCGGGACGCGCGTAGTCCAGCAGACCACGCACCGCGGACGAAATGCGTTTGGCGCCCTCAATACACTGCTCAATTTCCGCCCGGCGTTCTTCGCTCGCATCCTTCCATTCCAGTTCGAGGTGCGAGAGGATTCCCAGCAGTGGATTGTTGATCTCGTGGGCCGCGCCCAGGGCGAGCTGGGCCAGTGACGCGTACTTCTCGAAATCGGAGAGTTGCGACTCGAACTGCATCTTCTCCTTGGCCAGTTCGCGTTCTTCTTCCAGGCGCCGCACCAGCTCCTGTTGCGCCAGGTTGCGTTCGTACTCGCGATGCTGGGATAGTTCCTGGGCACGCGCCGTCTCGCGCCGTGCAGCCTTGATGCGAGCGCGTGAAACGGCAACCACGGCGGCAAGCAACATCAAGCCGGCGATGCTGACGATCCAGAGGGCGTCTCTTGAGGGAGCGGGTGTCTCGGTTGCAGCCCACGCACTCGCAGAAGAACCAACCTGCACCATGAAAAAGAGCACGGATGCGGCGAGGCCGCGCAAGCCCGGCACGGGGCCTCGCGCGACATCAGGGCGTACAAAAGCGGAAGAAATGAGGAGCATCTAGCTCTCCTCTATGACTCTGCCGCACTATGGCCGCAATAGCAGTGACCAAGGTCACTTGGGGAGGTGACGACCGTCCGCGGATCCCTTTGAAGGGAAAATCATCGTCTGTCCCGGCTCCCAGCATTCCCTTTCCCCTCCGCCGTGAGTGCTAACTAACCGCTCCGCCCACGATGGCTTGCCGGACCTCGCCGGCCGGTGAAAAGACGGCGATGTCGGCGTCGGCGCCAGCCGCTAGAACGCCTTTGCGGTGCGCCAGGCCCAGCACGCGTGCCGGGTTTAGCGTGGCCAGACGCAGGCTGTCCTGAAAACTGAGATGAGCGAACTGCATCGTGTTGCGAATGGCGCGATCGAGGGTGAGCACGCTGCCGGCGAGCTTGCCGTACGATTCGCAATGCTGGCCGCGCAACTGCACTTCGAACGAACCCAAGCGGTAGGTTCCGTCCGGCATACCGGTGGCGCTGATGCCATCGGTAATGAGCACTGCGCCGCCAACCCCTTTGGCGCGCAAGAAGAGGTCAATCACGACGGGATCCACGTGTAGTCCGTCGGCGACGATGTCGGCGGTCACCGCGCCATCGGTGAGGACCGCGCCCAGCAGCCCGGGATCGCGATGGTCGAGCCGACGCATGGCGTTGAAGCAGTGGGTAGCGTGCCGCGCTCCGGCCTGGATCCCGTCCAGCGCCTGCGGCAGAGTGGCGTTGGAGTGCCCCAGGCTTACGCAGACTCCGCGTCGCGAGGCATCGCCGATGAGATCCAGTGCGCCGTCCAGTTCCGGCGCGATGGTGAGCATACGAATCCGGCCGCCTGCCGCATCCCACATCTGGTTGAACAATTCCTGCGACGGTGGTTGCAGATGTAGAGGCGGATGAACGCCGCGGCGAGCGTGACTCAGGAACGGACCTTCCAGATGAATGCCCAGCGGCCGCGCTCGGGCCGGGCCGCAGCCGCTATCGCTCTCGGCGCGCTTTATGGCTTTACCCAAGTCGGCAAGTGAGCGCAGCGTTTGTTCCACAGGCGCAGTGACGGTGGTCGGGCAGTAGCTGGTGACACCATGCCTAGCCATCATTTGCTCGATGGCCGACAGGCTCTCGTCCGAGCCTTCCATGACGTCGTGGCCTGCGCCGCCGTGAATGTGAATGTCGATGAGTCCCGGAGTCAGTACGGAATCCCCGAAGTCCACAACCCGCGCGTTGGCCGGAACAGTCACGCCAGAGCGCGGCCCCACTGCCGAGATGGTTCCTTCTTCGATGAGCAGCGCGGCGTCTTCAACCCGCTCCAGCGGAGTGAGCAGTTGCCGGGCTAGAAGGAGGGTTGTGTAGGCGCGCTGCGACATGTTCTTTTCCCGATGATACCCGTCGACTCGCCCGCCGTGCACTTAGAGCCGAGAGTTCGAGGCGCCGGTGCTAGATAGTGAATTCGTTCTGCAGCAACGCTATACTACTTTCGACGAAGGTTTGGTTATGGCTACCATCACAACCGTACCGGTAGATGTGTATCTGCACTCGACGTACGAGCCCGATGCCGAGTATGTAGACGGCGAGATTCATGAGCGATTTGTGGGCGAATACGATCATGCCAGCTGGCAAGCTGCACTGCTGGAATACTTCAGCAAGCACAAACTGGATTGGAACATCCGCGTACTGGCTGAGTTATGCGTGCAGGTGGCCCCGACCCGCTTCCGCGTGCCAGACGTCACCGTGCTGGACCGCGACCGGCCAATCGAGCAGATCATTACCCAGTCCCCGCTGTCGGTTTTCGAGATTCTCTCTCCTGAAGATACAATGGCCCGGACATTGAAGAAGCTCCACGACTACGAACGGATGGGAATTGCCGGCATCTTTCTCGTCGATCCCAAAAGCGACGCGCGATATCAGTTCCACGCCGGAGCTCTTGTGAAGCTAGCCGCAAGTCCGGTTTCCAGCGGACGATTGACCATCGATTTCAAGGCTATCGAAGCGCTTCTCGACTAAGACGTTGCGTGAGTTCCTCCCGGCGGCTTCGTCTACGGCAAACCTAAATCTGGTAGTCGATCTCGATTGCCCGTTGCAGCTTGTCGGCGCCGTTGGTAGGCGACAGCTCACGCCCCTGCAACTGGCGCACTTCTTCCTTTAGCGCCCTCACCTCCATAGCTACCGCGGCCAACGCCTCCGAGAGGGGATCGTTGATCTGCTTGGGATCGGTTATCACTACCCGCTTGCCGGCACGAAAGACAATGTGTCCGGGCACGCCGACGACGGTTGAGTTGTCCGGCACATCGCGCAAGACCACGGACCCGGAGCCGATGCGGCAGTTCTCGCCGACGGTGATGTTGCCCAATATCTTCGCGCCCGCACCGACCACTACGTTGTTGCCGATCGTCGGATGCCGCTTGCCACTTTCCTTGCCGGTGCCGCCGAGGGTGACGCCCTGATAGAGAGTTACGTCATCGCCGACGATTGTGGTCTCGCCGATGACCACGCCCATTCCGTGATCGATGAAAAATCGGCGTCCGATCTCGGCGCCGGGATGAATTTCGATACCCGTAATGAGCCGTGCCGCTTGCGAGAGCGCCCGGGCGGGGAAGCGCCAGCCATGGATCCATAGCCAGTGGTGGAAGCGGTAGCCCCACAGCGCGTGCAGGCCGGAGTACAGCAATATGACTTCCAGCGAAGACCGCGCCGCTGGGTCGCGGTCCTTGACAGCGGCGATGTCTTCACGCATGGATCCAAACATGTCCTAAACGCCCTCGGCCACCATGTTCATCGACTCGTCGCGGAGCTGCTCGAACAGAAGGCTGCTAAGGTAGCGCTCGCCAAACGATGGGATGACGACCACGATCAGCTTGCCGGCGTTCTCGTCCCGGCCTGGCAACCCGCAACGCGGCGACCACCGCCGCTCCCGACGAGATCCCGACCAGCAGGCCTTCTTCGCGGGGCAGCCGTCGCGCCATCGCGACGGCATCCTCGCTGGAAACCTGGATGACCTCGTCAATGTAGTCGGTGCGCAGAATGCTGGGAACGAAGCCGGCCCCGATCCCCTGGATCTTGTGCGGACCTGGCTGCCCGCCGGAGAGGACGGGGCTCTCCACCGGCTCCACGGCAATCGCCTTGAACGCCGGCTTCTTCGGCTTGATGTACTCGCAAACGCCGGTTAGCGTTCCACCGGTACCGATGCCGGACACCAGAATATCCACTTGGCCGTCGGTATCGTTCCAGATTTCCGGGCCGGTGGTCTCCAGGTGGATTTTGGGATTGGCGGGGTTGTCGAACTGCTGCAGCATGTAAGTGTTGGGAGTGCTGGCCAGCAGTTCGTCGGCCTTGGCGATGGCGCCCTTCATGCCCTTCGCGCCCGGCGTCAGCACGATGTCCGCGCCAAAGGCCTTCAGCAGCACACGTCGCTCCAGGCTCATGGTGTCCGGCATGGTAAGGATGAGACGATAGCCTTTCACCGCGGCTACGAATGCCAGCGCTATCCCGGTATTGCCGCTGGTCGGCTCGATCAGCACCGTCTGGCCGGGACGAATCTTTCCCGCACGCTCGGCTTCATTGATCATGCTGACGCCGATACG
The DNA here is from genome assembly GCA_963791975.1 of uncultured Acidobacteriaceae bacterium. Lineage (GTDB taxonomy): Bacteria > Acidobacteriota > Terriglobia > Terriglobales > Acidobacteriaceae > Bog-257. Next base: position 495,641 of record CAWBUJ010000005.1, read on the forward strand.
GTCCTTGACGCTGCTGCAAGGGTTCTGGCTCTCCAGCTTGGCCACGACGGTGGCCTTCGATCCTGCGGTCACCTTGTTGAGGCGCACCAGCGGAGTGTGCCCAATCAGCTCTGTAACATCGTTTGCGATCTTCATCCTGGCTCCTGCATATCTGATAACCGCTTGAGCCTATAAGTTTCGCTTCCCGGCAGGCAAGTTAACAGCGTGTGAAAGCGCTTCGTCCCGTTCGTGGTCTGCGCTGGCCGCTGCATGGCGCCAATCGGCGATCAACCTCCTTACCAAGACTGTCCTTAGCGTTGCCCTCGTGCACGGTATAATCGTCCTTTGCGCACTTCATTCCAGCCACACCAGGACTTCACGTGAGCCATTCTCATGCACCTATGCCAGGCCAGCCGCCGGCTGGTCCGCAACCGCTTCCCGGAGTGGACAGTATCATCGCCGTCGGCTCGGGTAAAGGCGGCGTTGGCAAAACCACGCTGGCGGTAAATCTCTCCATCGCGCTGGCGCGCATGGGCCACAAGGTCGGACTGCTCGATGCCGACGTTTACGGTCCCAACGTTCCGCTGATGCTCGGCACCACGATGGCGCCCACCATGATCGGCGAGGACCGCATCCTGCCGCCCGAGCGATATGGCCTGAAAGTCATCTCGGTCGGTTTCCTCAGCCCCGGCGACAAGCCGCTGGTGTGGCGCGGCCCCATGCTGCATTCGGTCATGAAGCAGTTTCTCGGGCAGGTGGAGTGGGGACACCTCGACTACCTCATCATCGATTTGCCTCCGGGCACAGGCGACGTGGTGATCTCTCTGGTGCAGACTGTGCCGGTGACCGGCGCAGTGGTTGTTACCACGCCCAGCGATGTTTCGCTGCAGGACGCGCGCAAGGCCATCGAGATGTTCCGCCAGGTGAAGGTGGACATTCTCGGCATCGTGGAGAACATGAGCTTCTTCGTCTGCCCGCACTGCCACCAGGAGATTGACATCTTTTCCAAGGGCGGGGGCGAGCGCACGGCGACGCAATTCGGCGTTCCGTTTCTCGGCAGCATCGAACTGGATCCCGACATCCGCAAAGGCGGCGATACCGGCCAGCCCATCGTGCTCGAGGGCGACCAGTCTCCCCATGCCAAGTCGCTGTTCGCATTCACCCAGCGCGTGATCGAACGCACGAAGGAGTTGCAGGAGTCGGCCGGCGGCAGCGTGATCGAGATCCACTAGGTAAAGCAGGCCTTTAGGCCTGCGTTTAAGCCGTTTCTAGAACTGGGGCCTCGTCCCCGGCAAAACCCTTAAGAGCATCGCTTATGAAAATCTTTATAACGCTGACCTTAGCTTGCCTGCTTCTTAGCGCATGGGCTGTTGCCCAACCGCAGCAACAAATGCCCGCGCCCACTCCGCAGCACCAACGCATGGGTTACTTCGCCGGCAACTGGACGGCCGAGGGCATGATGAGGCTCAGCCCGAAAGGCAATCCTGCGCCCTTCAGCCTGACCGAAACTGGCGAGTGGGTCAGCAACGGCTTCTTCCTGGAGACTCGGACTTCGATGAAGGGACCTCTGGGACAAATCAACAGTGTTCGGGTTATGGGCTACAGCCCGGAGGATGGGGTTTACACCTACAACGTTTACAACAGCCTTGGCGAGCACCAGATGGCCACGGGCAAGCTCCAGGGCAACACCTGGACCTGGACCTCAGAGCAGAAAATGAATGGCGTCGTTACTCAGGCGCGCTACATCATCACCACCGTCACGCCCGATTCCTATACCTTCAAGCAGGAAGTCGCCACCCCCGGCGGTGGATGGGCCACGGTCATGGAAGGCAAAGCCAGCCGGGCGCAGTAGCGTCCTGGCCCGTTCGACTTTGAAGGCCACGGTCGAGCCTGCGCGTCGCATCCAAGTTCACGAGGATGTGGCCTATGATTCGCAAATTGAAATCGGGAGAATACCGGCTGTATTCGCGGAAGAAAAACGCCAAGACCGGCAAGCGACGTAACCTGGGAACATTCGCGACACGCGAGAAAGCCGAAGCGCACGAGCGCGCCGTACAGTACTTCAAGCGGCATTCCTAGCGCGCTGCCGGCTCTTTGTTCCGGCGACGCGCCTAGTGAATGTCGAGTTGGAAAAGCTGGATGCGGAGGTTCGCGGTGTCGGCGACATAGATGCGATTTCTCCCATCGATCCAGAGACCCTGCGGCGCGCTAAACTCGCCGGTTTTGGGCCCCGCTTGCCCGAAGGTAGCCAATAGCGCTCCGTTTGGGTGGTACATCCGAATCTCGGAGGTGCCGACATAGGAGATGTAAATGTTGCCGTGCTGGCCGATTGCCAGCCCGTTGCCGCTGTCAACCTCGTGATAGGGAACGTTTAGCACCATGAAGCTGCGACGCAGGTTGCACGCCAGGTCCATGATTTGAACGCGAGTTCCACCCATATCCAGAACGGCGATTTTCGAATCTCCCAGCGCGATCTCGGTGGGCTTGTTGAATTCACGCGGGCCGGTATCTTGCCGGCGTTTCAACCCTCCGGTGCTGGTATCCTCGCCCTGCTTTCCCGCAGTCTTTAGAACATTCCCCTCGAGGTCGAGCATGAACACAAGGTGGCGAGGAGTATCGACGAGATATAAATGTCCTGCCTTGCGGTCAATGGCAATCCCGGTCGGACGCTGGTATTCGTTTTCGCCGTGAATGTTTCCGATGTAACGCACGAACCGTCCGTACTGATCGAACACCAAAACCATGCCCTGCTGGGAATCGGCGACGTAAATGTTGTCTTCCTTATCCACGGCGACGCCGCTCGGAACCTGGAGCAGGTGACCCTGGCCGGCAAGAATGCTGAACGATGTTTTACCTTTGGGATCGAGGACGTGCACTGCCGGAACGCCGGGATCGCTCACGATCACGCGCTGCTGGGAGTCGGTAGTCACGTGTTGCGGCGCCTGCAACAAGTTTGGCCGGCCGTAGGCGAACCTGATAACGGCATCGCGCACATTTCCCATCGGGGTGTGAGCGTCCGGCAAGGCGGTAGCGCGGGCCGGCGGCAAAAAATTCGCTACGAATCTTTGGTCGGTATGAAACATCTGCGGGGGCGCCTCGCTCCGCCGCGGAGGAGGGCTGGGCAGCGGCTCCGCTCCCATGGCGTGCAGGAAGCGGGCGAACTTCGAAGGCGCTCGAAACTTCGCGTCAGCGGAAAACATGCCGGCATATTCCAGTTCGCGGCCGGGACCCAGGTCCAGTCGAGGAAAAGCACGACCGCGTTGCGCTGGCACCTCGGTAGATAAAGGTCGCGAAAGGCTTCCGTCAGACGAGGGGGCCTCGTCGACGGCGGGATCGATCCCAGGGACGGCAAGGAACAGCAGAGTCAAAGATGAAGATAGAAATAAGAGGGCTATGGTTCCGAACCTCGAACCTCGGCGCATCTCTGTCTCCTTGGGCGGCCTGGGACCGCCGGAGCGGAGTTCGCCCTAAACGTCACTGTGCACGGATTCTCGACTCTTAACAGACATCGAACCGGTCCAGTATGGCGAATATGGCGCGGAGCGACCGGCGGAGCAATCCAAGCGGATTACCTGCCAGTCGCTGGAAGAGCCTGACTTGCTGAGTTAACGTAACAGCAGAAGAGACAACTGTCGGTGATGGCGGTCACCGGTCAATGTGCGAAAGCGGGCGGAGATGCTTGGCGCGCTTAAGCGTCGACCGGTTTCACCGCATCCAGCAGGAAGAACAAACCCTCCGCCCACGTCGGATGGATATACACCGCGTCCTTCAACAGCGTGTAGGGAAGATCGGCGAGCATGAGAGTGTAGAGGACGTGGACCGTCTCGCCGCCGTCGCCAGAGAGAATGGTGGCGCCCAGAATGCGATCGTTGCTGGCGTCAACGATGATCTTCATCAGCCCGGCGGTTTCGTCGCGTTCGTACGCCCGGGCCACGACCGACATGGGCACGGTTCCAATCTTCAGCTTGTATCCCTTTGCCCTGGCCTCCTTTTCGGTCAACCCGGCGCCGCCCAACTGCGGATCGGTGAACACACAATAAGGAACAATTCTGCGGTCAATCGTGAGATTCTTGCCTTCGATCAGGTTGGCGTAAACGATCTGGAAATCGTTATACGAAATGTGAGTAAAAGCGGGCCCGCCTTTCACGTCGCCCAGCGCCCAGATACCGGGCACACTGGTCTCTAGTTTGTCGTTGACCTTTACTGTTCCGTCCTTATTGGTGGCAACGCCAGCCTTCTCCAAGTCCAGGCCTTCGGTGTTGGGACGGCGTCCGGTCGCCACCAGAAGATGAGAGCCGCTGACCGTAGAAGTGCCGCTGGGCTGTTCAACCGTGAGGATGACTTCCTTGCCGTTGCGGTCCGCTCTTGTCGTGCGAGCGTTGAGCAAAAACCGGATGCCCTCCGACTCCAGTGCCCGCTGCAACTCCGCCGCCACCTCGGGATCTTCCCGCGGAACGATCTGGCCGTTGCTCTGGATCACAGTCACCCGGCTGCCAAAGCGAGAAAACATCTGACCGAATTCCAAGCCGATATAGCCGCCACCGAGGACGATCAAGTGCTCGGGGACCTCGGTCAACTCCATAATGCTTTCGTTGGTCAGATAGCCCACGCCGTCCAGGCCCGGGATAGGCGGAATAAAGGCACGCGCGCCGGTGTCGATAAAGATGCGCTCGCCCTCGAGCGATTGGTCCCCGACTTTGATCTGGTGCGGTCCAGTGAACTGCGCAATCCCCCAGTAGAGATGCAGGTTCGGCCGCTGGTCGATGGAAGTTTGCTGGCCGGCGCGCTTCCACTGCACAATCTTGTTCTTTTGCGCGACGATGGTTGGCAGGTCCACACCAACGTCATGGGTTATGACTCCCCAGCGTGCAGCATCGCGGGCGTAATGGGCGACCAGCGCGCGATGGACCATGGTCTTGGTTGGAGTACATCCGGTATTGATGCAGGTGCCACCCAGGTGCGCCTTCTCGATGATGGCGACCGTCCATCCCTGGTCGGCGAGGGAAGCTGCCATAGGATTTCCGCCCTGCCCACTTCCAATAATGATCGCGTCGTATTTTTTCATGGTTATCGCGGGGACACGAGCCAGTATGCCAGGCCGATCGCAATCAGGTCTTCGGGGATGGCGATGAGAATGTCCTTCACCTTCAGCCCGCTGACCAGTGCTTTGCGGATGTGATAGCCGCCCAGGGTGCCGATCGCGGCGCCGATTGCGCCGAGTATCACCCCGATCGGCCAGGACTGCCCAGCGCCGAGGTAAATGCAGGCGCCGGAGAACCCTCCGGTGATGAGGCGCGTGATGAACTGCATTGGGACCGTCCGCGCCGGTGTCGAGGGGAGTTGATCGGTGATGTATTCAACCAGCGCCAGCAGGGTCAGAATCCCCACGGTTACCGCGGAGCCCATGAATGCCAATGGCGTGCCGTGCAGGTTAAGCCATCCCAGGTGGGCGCCCCAGGAGACCGCGGCTGGGGCAGTGAGGGCGCGCAGACCGGCAACGATTCCTATGCCGATCGCAATTATAAAAAGATAGTCTGTGCTCATCGAAGGTACCCTTTTTCAGCTTCGCAAGCTCAGACTTAGATGCAGCGCTCAGCCGCCGAGTTGCCGCCAGAATGTTTTATCTTGATGAATAACGTCTGCCAGTTCTGGGGTGCGGAGGCTCGTGCCCCCGGCAGATGCCATAGCACTCGACGACGAGGGGATGTACGGCCACATGTAACACCTGTTTCGGCGGGAAAAATCTCGCTTGTTGATTGCGGCCAGCTAAGGATTGGGCATCTGTACGGCAGGGCTTGCTGCGCCGGCTACCCTTTCTTACCCGCCGATGTTGGGCACGTTCGGCGCGGGCTCATCGGCTTTCTTTACCGCCGCTTCGGCGGCTTCGAAACCCAGCTTCGAGTGGGTGCCGTCGCAGAAGGGCTTGTTGATCGATCCTCCGCAGCGGCAGAGCGAGAACGCCACTTTGCCCGTCAGGTCGTAGGGATTGCCGTCGGCGTCCACCAGTTCGATGGTGCCCTCGGGCGCCTCTACGCGGTACGGCCCGTTCCTGCGGCATGTGATCTTCACTTGCGCCATCTGTTCCTCCCTAATCTTTGCGCTTGGCTGGTTGAGCCGTTAGGACATTGTAGCGGAAGAGAGGCGTCAGCCGTCAGCGCCACCCGAGTCGGTCCCTCTCTCGCGCGGAAGCTCGCCCCGTGGGTGCTTTTTCCGGCAGAGGACCGCCGATGCGCCTCACCTCGAAGCCGTGACCCTCAGGCCTTTTATGTGCCTAGCAAGAATCTCCGGAACTCTCCCGCCACGGTCTCCACTACGTCGCTCGATTTCGACTTCTGCGACAGGCCGTGGGAAGCGCCAACGATCGGCACCAGTTTCTTGCGCGCAGGGATCAGTTTGATGGCGGCCTCCAGTTCTTCGATGGAGCCGAAGGCGTCCCTGGTCCCGCTGACGAAAAGCGTTGCCGTGTGCAGGCTGGGGAAGTGCGCCGTCCTAAGCTGGGCTGGACGTCCGGGCGGATGCAGCGGGTACGAAAGCAGCAGCAATCCCTTGACCAGTGCGGGTTCTGAGGCAACCAGCATGCTTGCCTGGCGTCCGCCATAGGAGCTGCCGCCGAGAAATGCCGGGCCTGGGAATTCTGCCTTCATCAGAGTCACCGCCCGCTGCAATCCGGCCTGGTCCGTCTTGGCATCCGAAGGTGAAGGGGCGCCTCGCGGCCGGCGCTGGCGATACGGAAGATCGCAGCGCAACACCGTCACTCCCGACGTGGCAAACTTCTCCGCCAGCGCAATCAGCAGAGGGGCGTTGCAGTTGCCGCCGGCCCCGTGCGTGAGCACCAGAAAACCTTCGTCGGTTTGTGCAGCGCGATGCAGAAATCCCCGCACCGGCGCTTCGCCCGGAGTCTCGTCGATAAATGATTTTGCTTCGGCAATAGTCATGATTGGGTGAGCCATCTTACGACCGCGGGGGAGTCCAAGGGAAGATCACCTTCGACGCGACCGGGAAGGGGAGTGAGCGCGCGACCGCGCCATTTGCCGCACACTGCGGGTCATTGCTCGCGCATTGGCGTTCGCGCTGGCCAGTCTGTTCCGAACTACATTCCGTGTTTTCAATGCCTTGCGCCCACGCGCAGCGTGGAACAGAAAGTGCTCGACTACTTTGTAGCAGTACTGTGACCAACCCTTGTTTTCAGGGACGCAGGACGTTGGTGAACAGTCATGGGCGACCTAAAATTCAACACGGACGCTGCCCTTGGGCGAGGGACGGTCGCCGTCGCCGTCGAGGCGGAAAACTCTTACCATCTCCGCCGTAACGTGCGCAGTCGGCTCCGCCGCACTTTCCGCAAGCGCGACGGTATTGCACTCATCGTATCCAATGTCGTCGGCGTTGGCATTTTCACCACGCCCGCTATCGTGGCCGGCCTGGTGCCCAATCCCACGGCGATGCTGGCGCTCTGGCTCGTCGGTGGTGGCCTCGCGCTGGCCGGGGCGGCCTCTTATGCCAGGCTGGCGAATCTGTGGCCGACCGCCGGCGGCGAATACGTTTATCTTTCCAAAACCTACGGGCCGGCCGCTGGATTTCTTTCCGGCTGGACGTCTCTGATCGCCGGCTTTTCCGGCAGCGTTGCCGCCAGCGCCGTTGCGGCTGTGCTGTTTGCCGGCCAATACTTTCCCGGGCTTGCCTCCGATCACGTTATTGCGTCGCAGGACATCTTCGGCGTCAGCGTCACTTTGTCGTCACGCGCCTTGGCAGCCGCGGCGTTGATCGCGCTATTTGCCGTGCTGCATATTTGCAGCCTGGCCGCCGGCAAGATCGCTCAGAACGCGCTCGCGACGTTGCTGGTCGGGATGATTGCGGTCTTTGTGGTCCGCGGCTTCGCCACCGGAAACGGCTCGTGGTCGAACTTCCGCGCGCCCGATATGCACTTCGGCGCCATGAACTGGCTGCTGGCGCTCATTCCCGTCATGTTCACCTACAGCGGGTGGAACGCCGCCGCCTACATCTCGGAAGAGATCCACGCCAGCCGCCGCTCCATGCGCCCGGTGCTGTTGGGCGGCACCGCTATTGTCATCCTGCTCTACATCGTGCTGAACAGTCTTTATCTGTACGCGGTTCCCATCGGCCAGATGAGCGGCTCCGCCAACGTCGCCGACAGCACGGCGCGGGCCTTGTTCGGAGCGGGATGGCACCTCGTCACCCCGGCGCTGATCGTCGCTCTGCTCGGGGCGGTCAGCGCTATGACCATCGCCGGGCCGCGTGTCTATTTCGCCATGGCCCGCGATGGCGCCTTCATTCCTGCCTTCGCTCGCACCAGCAGGCGCTTCGGAACTCCCGCTCTTGCCATCGCGCTGCAATCGCTGTGGAGCATCGCGCTGGTCATGCTCGGCGGATTCGAAGACATTCTCATGTACACGGGTTTCGCCATCGTGCTTTCTTCTGCTGCCGCGGTCGCCGGTCTGTTTGTCGTACAGCGGCGCGGGTTGAGTGCAGGTAGGGTGAAGCCGTCCCGGCTGGTGGTTCCCGCGGTGTTCGTTCTGGCCAGCGCGGCGATGGTGGTTGACACCGTCCTGGATGCGCCCCGCATCGCACTGATCGGAGTGCTGCTGATTGCCGCCGGCATTCCTGTCTACGCCATGTGCCGCAGGAGCAACTCTGCGCGCCTGGCGCCTCAGCCGGAGGAGGTAGCCGCCGACTAGGCCCAATCATGATCAGGAAGCTTTCCATCCTGGCAATGCTGCTCGCGCACACCGCCCTTGTCCATTCCGCGGTCCCGGCGACCCAGGCGCCAGAGTTTATTTCGCTGGAATCGGCCCGGCCGGTGTTGCAACAAATGGGCTCCGGCACGGGCGACCATCCCGGCGCGGGAATCAGCTCAAAGGACTGGCTGGTCTGGCTGCAAAAGTCTGACGCCGAGATCCGCCAGCGCCTGGAAACCGGCGAAGAGGACAGCCTCACCAATCTGTTGCGCTTTGGGGTGACGTTCACCAAGGAATACCGCATCGACGACGAGTATCTGGCGCGCTACGGACAAAGCAGCCTGGTGAACGCCTTCGCCGAGAACCGCTCCAACGACCTCATCAAGGCCCTTGCCGCGCCCGATGGGAACCAGGGCTTCGTCGAAATGCGCGGGTTCGTCGAAAAGAAAGGCTTCTCGCTCAACTTGCCGGCAGGGCGCAAGCAGCTCAAGGCTTACCTGCTGGCCAACCTGGCACGAATGCAGAAGGAACTTCTCCAGGCCCGTGACCAGGCAAAGTCGAACCGCGATCAGGAATTTCAGCACCGCGGCATCTCTCTCGATAGCAATCTGTGGCCCGACTACGATCTCGACCGGCAGCTCACGGAAATGTTGGCCAAGGGTATGTTGAAGCCGGGCAGCATTCGCCGGGTGGCGATCGTGGGTCCGGGCCTCGACTTTGTCAATAAGCAGGAAGGCGTGGACTTCTATCCGCCGCAGACCGTCCAGCCCTTCGCGGTGCTGGACTCGCTGTTGCGGTTGGGACTGTCCAGCCCGGACACGGTCGAGCTTTCCACCTTCGACATCAGCTCGCGGGTGAATTTGCACATCGAGGCTGCCAGAAAGAATGCCGCCGCCGGGAAGTCTTATACAGTCCAGCTTCCGTGGTACGCCAATGGAAGGTGGACGCCTGAGTTTCGCGCCAGCTTCACGCAGTATTGGCAGCGGCTGGGCACGAAGATTGGACAGCCGGTCGCTCCTGTTCCAGTGCCGGAAGCTGCCGCCGGCTTTGAGACGCGGGCGGTCAAGGTGCGCCCGGCGGTCGTCAGCCGCATCGCGCCGATTGACATGAACATCGTGTACCAGCGGCTGCCGCTGGCCCCGGACCAGCGCTTTGACCTCATCATCGGAACGAATATCTTCCTTTACTACGGCGGCTTCGAGCAGTCGCTGGCGCGCGCCAACGTCGCCGCCATGCTGAAGCCGGGCGGATACCTTCTGTCTAACGACAAGCTGGCGGACACAGTACCGTCAGGCCTGGAACAGGTGCTGACCACAGCCATCCCCATGACCGGGCCGCCCGTCATCACCGATTACATGTACTGCTACCGCCGAACGCCGTAGGGCGGCCGAAAAGGACGATTCCTCATAAACTAATTGACATCAAATCTATTAGGAATCACAATACAAGAAATGCCTAATCGAACCACAGTACGCCTGCGGTCGAGGAAAACCCAGTCCTATTCTCTCGATCCTGAAATCGTTTCCCAGATTCAGCGCAGCAAGGGAGAAGCATCCGCCAGTGAGCGGGTCAATCAGCTCCTTGCCTACGCACTGGAGATGGAGCGCAAGGCCAGTCTCTCCCAGGAAGCCGCCGAGTTCTTTGCGGGCGCACCCGATGACCGCCTGGAGCGTCGCGCCTTCCAGAAGGCCGGCATCAAAAGCTGGGCGCGGAAATGACGGCTTGGCGTCGCGGCCTGAAGCCTGGAGGCTGGTATCCGCGGCGCGGTGAAGTGTGCCTGATTGCGCTGGACAAAGAGCGGCCCGCACTCATTCTTTCCAGCAACAGCCTGAATGCCCACTCGCTGGACGTATGCGTGCTGCCCATCTCAACCGCCGAGCACCGGGCGTTCTCGTTACGCCCCAAGCTGAAGGCCGGCGAGGCGGGCTTGGTCCGCGACTCCTGGGTGAAGTGCGACCAGCCAACCACCATCGAGAAGCAGTTGGTGATCTATCCTCCGCTCGGAGCGCTGTCCGCGGCCGGCATGGAGATAGTGCAATCCGCGGTGAAGGCTGCGCTGGAACTACCCTGAATCAACCAAGGCCGCTTTTCTTGCTTCCTCATTCTTGATTCTTGCCGTGTTCACTGTGTCGCTGCCGTGTCGACGTCGGGAGTAAACGGCGTCATTTTACTGGGGTCGTAATCCGGCAGCCGCGCCACCTTCTTCACTGCCCCGCGGCGCTCGATGAACCGTTCGGCTTCAATGACAATATCGCTTTCCTGAAACTTAACGGTCGCACGATACACAACTTCCCCGTTGTATTGGTCGGGCCGGGACCATAGGAAGGGGCCGTCGAGCCGCGTCCAGTCCCACTCCCATTTTCGCGTCATTAAGGTTGAATCGGTGATCTCGTCCCTGGGTTCAATCCACGATGGGTTCCAAACCTTCAGGTCGGCGGTCAGATAGACCGGGAACTGCTCCACCTCGAAGGCTGCTCCCTTCCGCTTCATCACCACCACGTCAGCCCGCTCCTCGAACTCTCCCTTGGCAATGGGCTCGCCGAGGATTGAAGGGTAATAGAGGAGAAGTGCCCTCGTCTCACCGTTCGGGATTCGCACCGGCAATTGGTGCTTTAGTCGGTTGGTGAAGTCAACCAGGTCCGGAGGCGGAGGCTCACCTTTGCCGGCTGGCCTTGTCTCCATTCTGACCAACGCAAGTGTCATGGCATACAACTGCAACGCCTGCTTGAAGGAGAGACCAGGTTTCGCCCTGCGAAACTTCACGCCCTTTGGGGTTCTCGCGGGCTCGGTCCAATTGTTGACCGCATTACGCAGATCGTTCAGCTTCCAGGTGGAATAATCGTCCACCCCCATAGCGGGCGCCACTTCATCATGTAGCTTCTTCAGTGGACCCGACATGTCGGCGTCAGCCAGCGACCAGATCATGCACAACAACGGCATGGGACTCAAAGCGGGCGCTTCGTTGGCCACGTGCGCAAAGAAGCGGCTGTCCGTCGGGTCTTCTGGATGAATCCGCTTTTCGGTTTCCGGGGATTCTGTTCCCAGAGCGGGGAAATACTTGGTAATCATTTCCCAGCCCGTTCGGTTTACGGTGGTAAGCGACCCGGTGATTGTGGCCACGGGCTGGGCTTTGCTGTCATAGATGGCAAGGTCCTCCCGCGACGGAGACAACATGCCATAGGGAAGCTTCGGCCGGTCAGGCTGCTTCTTTGATTTCTGCGGAGGAAGCCCCAAAATCCTGCCGCACGCCAAAATTAGCACCAGCAGGGCCGCGAAAGTCGCTACCGCGTTACACTTGCCGATTTCGGGTGTCATGCAGGCAATTTGGGTTCAATACGCCGGAATCGAAATATAGCCAGCGGTTCTGCCGTCGCCAAATTGAGCACCTCGTTCGGTATTGCCACAAGTTCCTGAAGAGCGCGTTCGCGAAAATTCTTAGTGCTCAGCGATGGTGGTTTCATCGTCTGGAGGTTGGCTTGAAAAGGCACGGCAGCAGTTTAGCGTTTGAGTGCAGCCGATCTCAAAAAGTCTTCCGCCTCCGTTCCACGTTGTTCCGCCTGGTAGGCAAGCTCTTACCTCCCAAGCTTTCGCGCTTCGCAGGCCTGCACCACCTTCGACGGGTCGATGGCGGCCGAGTCCAACTGCATCTCGACCACCTTGCCCTCTTTGTCGATCAGGTAGTTCACCCGCCGCGCGGCTTTGTACTTCGGGTTGTAAAGCCCGTACTCTTTGGTCACGTCGCCGCCCCAGTCGCTAAGCAAAGGGAAGGTGACGCCGATTTTTTCCGCCCACGCCTGGTTCGAGAAGGGAGAATCCATGCTTACACCCAGAACCTGGGTATCTGCGGCTTCCAGCTTGGCGAGGTTTTGCTGGAACGCCTGCATCTGCTTGGTTCAACCACCGGTGAAAGCGAAGATGTAGAAGGCAAGCGCAACGTTCTTTTTGCCTCTGTAATCGTGCAGCGAAATCTTCTTGCCGTACTGGTCGGTCAAGGTAAAGTCCGGCGCTATATCGCCCACCTTGACCTTGGGCTGCGGCGTCTCGTCGGGTTTGTTGTCGGCGGCGCAGCCGCGGGCACCAACGATGCCACGAGCAGCAGAGCCAGCAGTATTCGTTTCATGGGATTTTCTCCTCGGATAAGTAGCGGGCCTTGAGCGTTTATTGTTGCACTTGCTGGATGTTTCGCACCAGCACCGGGGTCGGGGGGCAGGAGCTGGGGAATAGACTCAAGTTTTCAATTGCCACTCTCCATCGCCTTCGCAAGACGAGGACAACTCAACGCCGGCGATTGGCCACTGGAAACTAGCCCCTGCCCCTGCCCCCTGCCTTCCTGCCCCTGGCTCTTCACTCTGTCCGCAGCGCCTTCATCGGCTCGATGGAAGCGGCGCGGCGCGCCGGCAGATAGCTTGCCAGCAGCACGGTCGCAACCAGGATCGCAGTGGCCGCAATCCAAGGCATCGCGTTCAGCACCCCGACCTTGAACAGAAGACTGGAGAAGATGCGGCCCAGCGCCACGGCGAACAGTACGCCCAGGACGACGCCAATCGCCGCCAGTCGCGCGCCCTGCAGCAACACCAACTGCATCACCTCGCCGCGTTGTGCGCCCAGCGCCATGCGCACTCCCAGCTCGCGCGTGCGCATGCGCACCGAGTAGCTGATCACGCCGTACAGTCCGAGCGCAGCCAGCAGGAGCGCCAGCCCGGCGAAGGCCGTCAGCAACATCACTACGAAGCGGCGCCCCACCAGCGACTCGTCCACGCGCTGCTCCATCGTCTTCACGTCATAGATGGGAATGCTGCTGTCCACCGAACGCACCGCAGCTGCGATATCGCCCTTCAAGTCCGCGGCAGAGCGCGAACTGCGCACCACAATCGCAGCCGAGAGATCGGGCGATTGCGCGCTGGGCAAATAGTAGAAGCCCTCGTTGGTATCCGACTCCAGCGACGACGAACGGGCATGAGCGACAATGCCGACGATCTCGATCCACGGCCCTTTGGTGTCGAAGCCGATGTGCTGTCCCAGGGGATTCTGCCCCGGCCAATACTGGTGTGCCAGCGTGCTGTCAATGATCGCCACCAGTTGCGTTTTCTGGCGGTCGTCGCCGTTGAAGTCGCGTCCCATCAGCAGCGGGATGTGCATGGCCGAGAAGTAGCCGGGCGAGATGTCACGCGCGTTGCCGTGCGGTCCCGGCTCGTTGGGCGCGATGTCCCTTCCCTGAATCCGAAAACTTGACGAGCCGCCTTGGTTGTCAAAGGGGGCTGAGTCAATCATCGCCGAGCCGCTGACTCCCGGGACACTGTTCAGTCGGCTTTGCAACGCAGCATAGAAAGCCGCCTGCTTGGCATCAGCGGCGTCCTGCGCAGCGGCCGTGAGCTTGGCAGCGGCATCCTTGTCGGACGGAGGATTCACGATGGTCGCCGGTCCGTACACTGCCCGCGGCAGCGAGAAGCGAGCCGACAGTAAACCGCTGGGCTGAAAGCCGGTCTCGACTTGTTCGAGAGCCTTCAAACTGCTCAACAGTAACCCCGCCCCCGCCAGTAACAGCAGCGACAACGCTATCTGCGCCACCACCAGAGTCGAACGCGTACGCTGGCTGACCACCCCGGTGCTTCCCGAGCGGCCCCCTTGCTGTAAAGCGTTGAACCATCCCGGCTGAGTGCGCTGCCACGCCGGTACCAGTCCGCACAGCAACGAGCACACCACGGCGATGGCGGTGACGAACAGCAACACCGGCCCGCGAAACGAAGGCTGGATCTGCGCGCCCAGCGTAGCGGGCAGATAGTGCAGCAACAGCGGCGCCGTCGTCATCGCCACCGCGAAACCCAACGCGATTCCGGCAACGGTCAGCACGATGCTCTCCACCATCGCCTGCCTCAGCAATCGGACACGCTGCGCGCCTAAAGCAACGCGGATGGCCAAGTCGCGCTCGCGGGCCGACGCCCTCGCCATCTGCAATCCGGCGATGTTGGCGCAGGCGATCAGCAACACCATGCCCACCGCAATCAGCAGCATGGTGAGGGGCTTGCGCAGGTTCCCGCCAATGAATTCCGTCAGCGGCATGGCGAACATGCCCCAGCCGCTGGCCCGCCCGAAGCTCTTGGGAATAGTGGAGTTGGCGGAGCTATTCCCCTCCGACGCCATACTTTGCTCAGCCTTCATGTTGAGGTAAGCGTTCGCTTGCGCCAGATTTACACCCGGACGCAGCCTCGCCACGGCAAACAGATTCTCGTTATAGCGGTCGTTCTGGTCGTGATAGCGCCCCGGGGGCAGCGCTATAGGCACCCACAGCTCCGCCTGGTTAGGCCAGTTGAACGATGGCCCCATGACGCCAACGACGCGAAAGTTCTGGTTGTTCAGAATCAGCGACTGGCCGACGATGTTGGGATCGGAGCCGAAACGTTGCTTCCACGTCGTATATGACAGCACGGCTTCATTGGCAGCGCCGGGCTGGTCTTCCTCCGGAGTGAATACCCGTCCCATGAGGGGACGTACGTCAAAGGTATCGAAGTAGCCGGAAGAGACCCTGGCGCCATTGAGCAGCTCAGGGTTGGCGTCTTCGCGGCTGTAATTGAAGCTGCCGGCCCGCATCACCCCCGCCGCCGAGAAGATGTTCTTGCCGTCGGCTGCGTCGCCGAAGTCAGGAGCCGACATAGCGATGTTCTTTAGGTCGGGGATTTTGTCATAACGCGCGCGTAACGCCACCAGTCCCTGGGCATGCGGAATCCCGCTTGGATTCAGCAGTACCGCATTGGTCACTGAGAAGACGGCAATATTTGCGCCGATGCCGAGTGCCAGCGTCAACACCGAGACTGCTGCAAAGCCAGGCGACTTGCGCAATTGCCGGAAGGCGTAACGAAATTCATGCAGAATGGCCGACATGGTTCAAACCTCGATCACAACTTCGCGAGTTCGCACATCCCGGCGCTCTTTCCTCGAATTCCGGGATGCAGTTGGTCGTCGCCCCACCTGACCACTGCAAAGCAGTGGCCGCGGTCGAGCCTTAATTTTCAGTTATTTACGGTGTACGAGTTGGGCGGATTGTCCGCCAGCGTAAGGCCATGTCCGGCAGCGGACAGGCCAGAGGTGTGGCTGCCGGACGGCCAGCAGTTGCGCCAAAAACACGAAAACCCAGCCGATGGGACTGGGTTCCGCAAACTTCAATTCTAGCTATATTATAGCATGTTGAGAGGGATGTTGTTCACTAATTCGCTCGCCAGTATGTCTCTTGTTTTCATGGTATTGAGTGGTGCTATGTAATTCTTGCCTATTGACATTGCAAAACGCAACAGTTTCGGCCTCGAGCGGTAGATCTCGTTTCGAAACAAGGCAATTGCCCTAAAAATCCGTTGTGTTTTTTAACATTGATGCCTATCGCTGTAGCGCAACGCAACACGTTCGCGCATCTGAGACTTCGTCGGCAGCCCCGTCATCTTCACCGTTCACAAGTGTTTTCGCCGTGCACCAACCTGCTAACATCTTAGTGCCAAACCAATTGGATAATCGCTATCCAATTGGGTGAGCTACAGCAGCGTACTTCGTGGCGGATTGCGGTGCTAAGGCAATGATTTAACTTGGGTAATTCAGGCCGAATTCCGATGGCATTCCGGTTGCTTCGTGAAACGGCGGGCAAAGTCGCAAGGTCTCGTTCCATCTGCATCCATGGGGAGTAGTCCGTGCAAAGCGCTCGCCGTTTTCTTCTGTGCTGCCTTCTGACATTCAGTTCCGCAATGATCTCGGTGCCGTCCGCCGTCGCCCAGTTTGTGATTGCGACCGTACCCGCTGGGGTAGTAGTGACAGCCAAACACCCACGCCGGCGATTCTTGGTGGGTCAACGGGGGATGTCCGCTAAGTAAGGGCTTGCTCGGGTGGCGTGATGTCCAACTATATGTTGTTCCCCGGGGTATGCAGGGAACCGCGAATCTCCTGCAAAGGGAGGAATCTGCAATGATGAAACTACGGACCTCTGGGCTGACTACTCTTATACTGACGTGGGGCCGGAACCGAATCAGCGTGGGGAAACGTAGCTTATCGAAAATGGTCTGCGTCGTCTTTGTGTTTTGTGCGGCGACGGCGACTGTCTCGCCCGCACAGACGTTGACTGTTTTGGTGACCTTCAACGGGGCCAATGGCGCTAATCCCCAAGCGTCTCTTATCCGAGACGTCGACGGCAACTTCTACGGGACGACCTTTTATGGCGGTTCCGGCTTCGGGTTCTGTACGGAGGGCGGGGTTGGTTGTGGCACCGTTTTCAGAATTACCCCGACCGGCGCTCTAACCACACTTTATAACTTCTGCTCTCAGGGGAACTGCTCTAACGGCGCTAACCCTGCAGCCGCACTGGTGCAGGGCGCCGACGGGAACTTCTACGGGACAACGTCGCAAGGCGGGGACGACAGTGGCGGCACCGTCTTCAAAATCACATCAGCAGGCGTGCTGACCACGCTGCACAGCTTCGAGGGTAACGACGGCGCTTATCCTCAGGCTGGGTTGATACTGGCCAGCGACGGGAATTTCTACGGCACAACGGAGTGGGGTGGCGCCCACGGCTTCGGCACGGTCTTCAGGATCACGCCTGACGGCACACTGACCACACTGTACAGCTTTTGCGCTCAAAGTGGTTGCCCAGACGGCGGCCTGCCCGTCGCGGGGCTGATTCAGGCTACTAGCGGAAGCCTCTGCGGGACAACATCCTCCGGGGGCAATAATGATGTTGGTACGGTGTTCAAAATTACCCTTGGCGGCGCGCTGACGACGCTACACAGCTTCGATGGAAACGATGGTGGCCTCCCTGCGGCAGGGCTGATACAAGCCACCGACGGCAACCTATACGGGACTACGCCTTGGGGTGGGACTGGGATTTATGGCAATTGGGGTACCGTCTTCAAGATCACGCCCGATGGTACGCTGAGCACACTATACAACTTTGGGTCACAGCAGAGTGATGGCTCCTCCTCCGACGCTGCGCTCGTGCAAGGCACGGACGGAAACTTCTACGGGACAACCTCCTACGGAAATGGCACGATCTTCAAAATCACTCCCGGTGGGACGCTAAGCACGCTCTACAGCTTTTCTGGAGGCACTGACGGGGCGGGGCCTGATGCCGGGCTCGTGCAGAGTACTGATGGGAACTTCTACGGGACAACGAGAAACGACACTAACTGTGTCTCCAATTGCGGCACGGTTTTCCGTCTGAGTGTCGGCCTTAGCCCATTCATCGAAACCCAGCCCACCTCGGGCACTGTTGGAGCCCCCGTCACTATCCTGGGTACGAATCTTACGGGCGCGACCAGCGTGACTTTCAATGGCACGCCAGCGACGTTCACCGTTGTCTCGGATTCCGAAATCACGACCAACGTACCTGCGGGTGCGACCACCGGCACGGTACAAGTGACGACACCCGGTGGCACGTTGACCAGCAACGCGGATTTTCAGGTCACTGGGCCTCTTCAATTTGTGCCGGTGACGCCCTGTCGTCTGGTGGACACGCGGCCGGAGAACGGCGGCAGCGGCCCGATTCAGGGCGGCACTTCGCAGAGCTTCTCCTTGCCGCAACTGGGCAATTGCGGCATTCCTACCAGCGCCGCCGCCTATTCCCTGAATGTCACGGTGGTGCCGCAGGGACCATTGGGGTATCTGACCATCTGGCCTAACGGTGAAGTTCAGCCCTATGTTTCCACGTTGAACTCCGCTGACGGTCGGGTCAAGGCCAACGCGGCGATCGTGCCTGCTGGAAACAACGCTGTCAGCGTGTATGTCAGCGATACCACTGACGTGATCCTCGATATTGACGGCTACTTTGGCCCAGCCAGCCAATCCACGCTGGCCTTCTATCCGCTGCCTCCCTGCCGCGTGGCCGACACCCGCGACAACAGCTATCCCCAGGGCTTGGGGCCACCGTCGCTGGCAGGGGGTGTGGCGCGCGATTTTCCCGTGCTGAATGCGACCGCGTGCAACATACCGAACACGGCGAAGGCCTACTCGCTCAACTTCACCGCGGTGCCGCCTGCTCCCCTGGGCTTTCTAACAGTGTGGCCGACGGGTCAGAAGGAGCCAGGGGTCTCCACCTTGAACGCCTTCACCGGGGCGGTGACGGCCAACGCCGCCATTGTGCCCGCAGGCACCATGGGCGAGATCAGCACCTACGCCTCCGACAACACCGACCTGGTGATTGACGTTAACGGCTACTTTGCGCCTCCGGGACAGGGTGGCCTGTCGTTATATCCCACGGCACCGTGCCGCCTACTGGACACCCGCCCGCCTTTAGGCAATGGCCCCTTCAGTGGGACGCTGAGTCCGGCGATCGACGTGCTGGGCGGCCCCTGCGGGGTGCCGGCGCAGGCGCAGGCGTACGTGTTCAACGCTACGGTGGTGCCGCAGGGAGGGCTGAACTATCTGACCCTTTGGCCGGATGGACAGCAGCAACCCTTAGTGTCCACGCTGAATGCTTTCGACGGAGCCGTTACCTCGAACATGGCCATGGTGCCGGCTGGCACCCAAGGCAAGGTCGACGCCTACGCTAATGGCTTGACAGACCTGATTCTGGACATCTCAAGCTATTTCGCGCCGTAGGAACGGGTTACTGTAACATTCAGAAGAGAAGTTCCAGGGTCGCGATGTCGAGGGCGCCGGCGTCGTGGTCCGCACAAACATTCGGCGCATTCAAGCGACGATACCAGGCGCTTAACTCAATTTACGGGCCATTCGGATAACGTATAAAGGTCTATGCTCGGAACGGACTTCATTCTCGACGGTCTGGCACGTGAAGGTATCGATCATATCTTTATGGTGCCGGGCGGATTAGTTGACCCTTTCCTGCCGGCATTGGGACGCCAGAACGCCCTAAAACCGATCGTTGCGGCGCAGGAAGGCGGCGCGGCCTACATGGCCGATGGCTATGCCCGGGCCAGCGGCAAATTCGGCGCTGCCTTATGCATTGGCGGACCGGGGCTCGCCAACACCGTAACCGCTACAGCTACCGCCCTGACCGATGGTTCTCCGCTATTGGTGATCAGCGGAGAGGCGGCGACGGCGCTGGAAGGTCTGGGTATGTTCCAGGACGCCAGCAGCCAGACCCTGGATGATGTCGGCCTGCTCAGGCCGGTTACGCGCTACTCGAGTTCCGTCGATAACCCGAAGAACCTGGCACATCTGTTTGGCCATGCGCTGATTCATCTGCGCAGTGAACCCACCGGACCGGTGCACCTTTCCATCCCCAACGACAGCCAGGTCGCGGCCATCGAGGTATGCCATCAGGCTCTCGACCCGGCGCTACTTCACGCGAGGGTGCTTTCGCTGGAGGCGGCGCAAGCGTCTCTCGGACACTTCAAGGCAGGGAAGGACGGAACTGCTCCGGTACGTATTGCCGTCCTGGCAGGCGCCGGGGTGGAGCACGCCGAGGCCGCAAGAGATCTATTGAAGTTTGCCGAACGCTGGGACATTCCGGTGGCGACCACGCTTCGCGCCAAGGGGATCTTTCCTGAGGACCATCCGCTGTCGCTTGGTGTATTCGGATATTCCGGCACGCACCACGCCCGCATGGCTGTGGTGGATAATCCTCCGGACTTGTTGCTGGTGCTGGGTTCCGGGCTCAACGAACGGGACACCATGCACTGGACCTTGCGCCTGGCGCCGCCGCGCGCGCTATGCGTCAACCTCAATGCCTTGGCCATGGCAAGTTATGCCGAGGCAAGCAACGTGGTGGGCGATGCGGGAGCGTACCTGCATTGGCTGGAGGGTCAAGCCGATCAAATCAGTCCCGGGCTAAACGCCACGCGATCTGCCCGCAAGGAATGGTTGGCAGGCATTCTGGCGCAGCCGCGCTTGCAGGACCCGGAGAACTGCGACAGTTCAGCGGTTCCCATTCACCCGGCACGGGTGGTCAGCGAGCTACGCAAGGCGCTGCCGCGAGACGGGATCCTGTTGGTTGATTCGGGCGCGCATCGCGCCTTTGCCGGTCACTACTGGCAGTCCTACTCTCCCTTGACTTATATCTCGGCCACCAACCTGGGTCCGATGGGATGGGCCATCCCAGCCGCGATCGGGGTGCAATGTGCCCGACCAGGCAAGAAGGTTGCCGTCATCACCGGAGATGGTTGCATGCACATGCATGGTCTGGAAGTCGCAACCGCTGCGCGCTACCGGTTGCCCATCATTTATGCGGTGATCAATAACGGCGCGCTGGGGAATGTGTGGTTACGAGCGCATACCCTGGGTCCGGTGCCGAATGAACTGACTACTCTGCCCGATATTGACTGGGCGGGTTTCGCCAGGAATTTCGGGGGAAACGGAATTACCGTTGCCGATCCGAAAGACCTTGAAGCAGCATTTGACGGCGCGCTGAGCAACCCGGGACCGACCGTGATCGATGTCAAGTCCGGCAAGCAATATCCAACCCCGGTACATGACTGGTCCGCGGCTGCCGCGGCGTGGTCTTATCACGAATAAAATAATGGGAGCGAGAATTGGCCGAACTACCGTTTGACGCTGCCGCCCTTAGTCCCGGGGACAAGGCAATTTACGACGCGATGCTGGCCCGGCGAAAGAGCCAGGGCGCTCCCTTTGGCGGTCCCTACGCCGCCTTGATGAACCACCCGCAGCTTTGCCAGAAGGTCGAAGAACTGGGTTATTACCTGAAGTTCGAAGGCCACCTTGCGCGGGACGTCTATCAGTTCGTGGTGTTGTCGGTGGCGCGTGAAACCAGGACGGCGTTCGAATGGGTCGATCACGTTCAACATGCGCTAGCCGCCGGTGTTCCTGCAACGGTGATTGACGCCCTGCGGACCAATGGGGTTGCGGGTGCCGACTACCCCGACCCGTATCGCCTGGCTGCGCTGGTGTTGCGCGCGACGCTGGTCTGGCAAAACATCCCGGATGGGATTCAGGCTGACGCTGTTGCAAGCTATGGTTTGCTCGGTTTTATGGAGCTGGTCGTGCTGTCGGGGTTTTACCAGATGTTCTCGGCGATCAATCAGGGGTTCGCGGTGGCTCTGCCGGAAGGGACGGCAAGCCCGTTCTAAGACGATTTAACTCACAGCCACTTTTTCTTCCGATAGGCCTCGAGTCCGAGTTTCAATGCCGCGGTCACGTCTTTCTTCAAGGCAGGGGTCAGTGCTTTGAAATGGAAACAGCTCTTGCCATCCAAATGCTTCAGGAGTTCTGGCGAGAGTTTGCTTTTGACATCCGGCGGCGTGAAATAAAATCCCACCGAGTCCTTCTGCTGAATGATGCTGGCGAACCACAGTTCGTTCCTTTGGCGCCCGCCAATCAGCAGCGGCTTCTGCAGGATGAGGTGATAGTCGCGCTTGTTCCTGACCATTCCTTCGCGCTCGGTGAACCAACGGGCATGACGGGCGAGTATGGTCTTCAACTCATCAAAGACCTGGTCGAGAGAGGCGGACTTGCTGGCTTCACGAGCGGGCATAGCGCAGCATCTTATCAGCTTCCTGGCCTCGGGACGGCGATCGATGAGCAACTGCGGGGCAATCCGATTGTCACAGCGCAGAGAGTCACCGGTCACAGACAAAGGCAGCGCTGCCGGTGCAAACTTAGCGCTGTCGGGTACTGGAGCTGCGACCCTCGGTCCTGTTTAAGCAAAGTCCAGCCAACCCCTGGGGCGAGAAACAAGACCCTCAACTTCCAAAGTCCTTCGCTCCTGCGCCCGGCGTCACTCACTCCGTTATTGGGCCCCTAACAACAGCGTCAAGCTGTGACAAAACACGCTCAGGGAAAGGGGAACCATATGAAGCGCATTATCCTCCTTCTAATGGTGCTGTCATTGATGGTCGCTACGGGGTTCGCGACCAACAGAGCAACAGAGTCTTTGACAACCACGTATGTGAGTCAGCTAAGTGAGCCGACTCCCCCGATTAAGCCACCGCCCATTCCACCACTTCCGAATCCACCGAAACTTCAGGTGGCGGATGCGAACATTCCACCGACACCGCCGCCGCCCGTTCCACCGCGGCAGCCGCTTCCGAATCCACCGAAATATCAGGTAGCGGATGCGAACATTCCACCGACACCGCCGCCGCCCGTTCCGCCGCGGCAGCCGCTTCCGAATCCACCGAAATATCAGGTAGCGGATGCGAACATTCCACCGACACCGCCGCCGCCCGTTCCGCCGCGGCAGCCGCTTCCGAATCCACCGAAATATCAGGTAGCGGATGCGAACATTCCACCGACACCGCCGCCGCCCGTTCCGCCGCGGCAGCCGCTTCCGAATCCACCGAAATATCAGGTAGCGGATGCGAACATTCCACCGACACCGCCGCCGCCCGTTCCGCCGCGGCAGCCGTTGCCGAATCCACCGTTATTTCAGGCAGGGGATGTAAACATTCCGCCAACTCCGCCTCCACCGAATCCACCACGGACACCGCTGCCGAATCCACCGCTCGTGAGTCAGACGATGCCGCCAATGCCGCCACCGCCACCGCCTAACCCACCGAAACCGCCCAATCCCCCGAGGCACCCGCTGCCCAATCCACCCCTAGGGTAATTGGCCATGGCGTTCGGATTGGACGTAAGGAAGGTTCGCTTATCGTAATGAACGGCCCAAACGGAATAACATCAGGCGGCGCCTCAATGGCGCCGTCGGATTCTATGCGAGGAACTTCATGCCTGGATTGCGACGAAACTTGCGCGGGGGGACAGAAAAAGGTGCGGACCCGAAGGCGGATAGAAAAGAAATGGCGCGCCCTGAGAGATTCGAACTCCCGGCCTTCTGGTTCGTAGCCAGACGCTCTATCCAGCTGAGCTAAGGGCGCGCAAACGTGCGGCCGGTTCATTATAACAAACGCGGGACGCCCAAGCAGTGCGCGAAAGCGCCTCTGCAAGCGCTCCCGAAAGCTCAAACCACTTGATCACTGGTCGCGTTTCGATCTCTCTGAGCCACGGCGACCCCGCCTGAGAACGCCACAGCAATGCGACGGCAATTCGAGCTCATGTGACCAACCTCACGTGCTGACGTGACCCAGAACACAGCGGCTTGGTAATTCATTCCTATATCAACGAAGAGATCGACTGTTGCTCCTATGAAACGCTTTCAAGATGCCGGGCACCTGTTCCGGGTTGGCGCTGTCTTTCTCGCCGGGCTGGTTTTGTTTCTAGTGGTCCGTAGCGCGCTGGTGCCGCGGAGCTTCGGCCAGTACGGACATTATCGCGGCAAGGCGATCGCCGAGATCGCATCGCTGCCTATCGCCTACGCGGGACACCAGGCGTGCGCCGACTGCCATAGCGATGTCGTCGAAGTGAAAAGCAAAGGCGTGCACAAGGGAGTGAACTGTGAGTCCTGTCACGGGCCCTTGGCCAAGCACGTCGAAGATCCTGCATCGGTGCAACCGGTGAAGCTTGACACCGCCAAGCTTTGCGTCCGCTGTCACGAGGCCAATCTTGCCAAGCCCAAGAGCTTCCCCCAGGTTGTGTCCGCGGACCACTCCGGAGGCGCGCCCTGTGACAGTTGCCACAAGCCACACAGTCCGGCGATGACCGGCGGAGGGAGTCAATGAACATTACCCGGCGTCGATTGCTCATCCTGTTGCCGGCTGCCGCCGTCGCCTGGAAGTACGTGCTCGCCGGAACGCCGGAAGCTTCTCCGAACTACGTGATGACCGAGCACTGGTGGGGCATGCTGGTGGACATTACCAAGTGCATCGGTTGCGGCAGTTGCGTGCGGGCATGCCAGATGGAAAACCAGGTCCCGGATGGCTACTTCCGCACCTGGGTTGAGCGTTACCAGGTAACCGACTGGAACATTGAAAATCCCAAAGTCGATTCGCCGGACGGCGGTAAGAGTGGATTCCCACCGACACCAGACAAAGCCGAGAAGAGCTTCTTCGTTCCCAAAATGTGCAATCACTGCGCCGACTCGCCGTGCACCCAGGTGTGTCCGGTGGGCGCGACGTTCGTGAGTCCCGACGGCGTGGTATTGGTGGACAAGCAGTACTGTCTGGGCTGCCGTTATTGCATACAGGCTTGTCCCTATGGCTGCCGCTTTCTGAACCCCGAAACCGAAACGGCGAACAAGTGCACGCTCTGCTATCACCGCATCACGAAAGGGCTCACGACGGCGTGCTGCGAAGTGTGTCCCACGGGCGCGCGACAGCTCGCCGACCTGAAAAACCCCAATGACCCGATCCACAAGTTCCTCGAGACCCACGCCGTGCAGGTCCTGAAACCACACTTGGCGACCGGCTCCAAGTGCTTCTATTACGGCCTGGACGGTTCGGTGAGATAAGGAGACTCCAGAGTGCAGATTCCGGTCGAAGGCTTCATGTATCCCAACGAGGTCGAACTGCAATGGAGTGTGCTGATCGTGCTCTACCCGTACCTGACGGGACTGGTGGCAGGCGCATTCATCCTGGCATCGCTGGAGCGGGTCTTTAGCGTTGATGCGGTCAAACCCACCTATCGCCTGGCACTGCTGACGGCGCTGGCATTCCTGATCGTTGCTCCGATGCCGTTGCAGCTCCACCTGGGACACCCGGAGCGCTCCTTCGAGATGTATCTGACGCCGCATGGGTCCTCGGCGATGGCAATGTTCGGGTTCGTGTACCTGTGGTATCTGCTGGCCGTGCTGGTCCTGGAAATCTGGCTGGACTACCGGCGCGACATCGTCATCCTGTCCCAGACCACGACGGGCTGGAAGCGCATGTTGTATCGCGTTCTGACGCTGGGTTCAAGCAACATCAGCGAGGGCGCGCTGCGGATCGATGAGCGTGCGGGCTGGCTGATCACGGTGATCGGAATTCCCTCCGCGTTTCTGCTGCACGGATATGTCGGGTTTATCTTCGGATCGGTGAAAGCGAACCCCTGGTGGTCGTCGCCCTTGATGCCGGTGGTCTTTCTCTTTTCTGCCATGGTCTCCGGCATCGCCATCGTGATGTTGATTTACATGCTGGTGTGCCGGCTGCGCCGCGAAGCCATCGACATGCGCTGCGTCGACACCGTTGCGAAGTACCTGTTTTACACCTTCATCATCGACTTCAGCCTGGAGATGCTGGACCTGATTCATCGCATCTATGAAGCCGACGAATCGTTCCGCAGCCTGGATTTCATGGTGCACACGCGGCTATATGTGTCGCAGGTCGTCATACAAATTCTATTGGGAACGGTGGCCCCCATCGCGCTGCTGGGTCTCACCCAAGTGCTGAAGCTGACCGAGGCGCGGCGCCGGAGCATCTATGTGGTCGCCGGATGTTTGACCATGATCGGCATTTTCGCCATGCGCTGGAACGTCGTCATTGGCGGACAACTGTTCTCCAAGAGCTTTCTGGGGTACACCACCTACAAGATGGGGTTCGTGACCCGCGAAGGATTGCTGACCGCGATTGTCCTGACCATCCTGCCCTTCTTCATCCTCTGGGCGTTGGTAAAGCTCCTGCCTCCCTGGCCGGAAAAGGAAGCGCCGGCACTATCAGCGGCTTCGGCTGACTAGCTGCGACATCGCGGGTCGTCACATCGCCCTGCGGCAGGCGTCACTGACAAACCGCAGGCACAGGATGAAAATCGCTTTGGTGAACACGGGAGAGGATTCCAGGCCTTTTCCCCGCCCACTCCTGCCGAGCCTGCGCGGGATATCAGACCGTCGATCCTACTGCTCCCCAATGTCCAAGTGCGCCCGCGCTTGATCTCTTTCCATTCCGAGCCGCATGGAGAGGAGGCGAACCCCATGCACCGCAGAGGTCATTTTCCGAACCTGATCTTTGGCGCGAGCCTGCGACCCGAAAGCGCCGCGCTTGCAATCCTGCTCATGCTTCTGTTCCTCCTGTTTGTATTCTTGTTCATGACCTTCACCGCCCAGCCGGCACAGGCCCAAACCTACCAGGTGATCCATCAGTTCACGGGGGCAGACGACGGACTGCAGCCCAGTAATCTCGTGCTTGACCGAGGCGGCAATCTGTTTGGGACGGCTGGCGGGCCTCCCGGGGGAATCGTTTTTCGACTGACACCCAGGGAGTCCGGTTGGATTTTCAGCACGGTCCATGAATTCAATGGGAACAATGATGGCAACTACCCTGACGGTCTGGTTCTTGCTCCCGACGGCAGCCTCTACGGAACAACCTGGGTTGGCGGCACAGGAGGCGGAGCGGGCACCGTCTTTAATCTCAGGCCATTCGGGACCCCGTGCCGCGTGGCGCAGTGCGGCTGGTCAGAAACTGTTCTCTATAGCTTCGGTGGATTCAGCGACGGCTCGCAGCCGATGGACGGTGTGCTACTCGACCCGAGCGGCGTCATATTTGGTACCGCCTCCCGCGGCGGCAAGACCGACGGGAACTGTGCCGAATGGGGTTGCGGCACGGTTTACGAACTGACGCCCAATCCGCCCTTCGGCTGGGCGGAAACCACACTGTACACCTTCCAGGGAACGCCGGACGGCGGTGGGCCTTCTGTCACCCTTGTCCGCGATAAAGAGGGCAACCTCTACGGCACGACCGGCGGCGGCGGTGACTATGGTTACGGCACCGTCTTTGAACTGAGCCCCCAGGGAGATCAATGGACCGAGAAAATCCTTCACAGCTTTGGGTACAGCGATGGGGGCCCTCTTAGCCGCCTGATCCTTGATCCCTCGGGCAACCTTTACGGGACTACGGTTCAGTCGGTCTTCGTACTGTCGCCTTCTTACGGTGGCTGGTCTTTCTCAAACATCTACTCCGCGGATGGCGGCATTCTTTATGCTCTGGCAATGGATGCCACCGGAAACCTTCTCGGCGTTAACGGCTCAGGCGGCGCCTACGGTTGTGGTCTGGTGTACAAGCTAGCCAAGTCCGATGGCGGATGGGCGTATAGCGACATGCACGATCTCGCCGGCGGCTGGGAAGGATGCTGGCCTGCAAGCCTGGCAGTTAGTCCCGACGGCCGGATCTTTGGAGCGGCGGCGCAGCAAGGGGAGTACCGGTGCAAGGGCTACGGAAGCACTGGTTGCGGCGCGGTGTTCGAAATTACGCCGTAGCAGTTGCCCCCAGCATTGGTCGGGAAGGAAAGCAACGAGATCAGCGGACGATTCACGCAGCGAGAAAAGAGGCATCATGACACGCTCAAAGCACATGCCAGGTTCTTCCTCTGGCAGAAGTTTGCGGCCCGCATTTACTGTGGTGGCGATGGTGTTTGTGCTGGTTGTGGCAGCAAGCCTGATAGCTTCGGCGCAAACCTACAACGTAATCTACAACTTTACCGATCGCATGGATGGAGCGCTTCCGAGCGCGGGTCTCACGCTGGATGCGGCCGGCAATCTCTACGGCACCACCATAGGAGACAACTTGTGTTGCGGGACGGTTTTTAAACTGAGCAAGGCGGGCGCTGGCTGGGTTGTTACGCCGCTGTACCTGTTTAAGGGAGGAGACGACGGGAACAGCCCATGGGCCCGTGTGGTCTTTGGCCCAGACGGTGCCCTTTATGGCACGACCGTGGCTGGAGGTAACGGCTGCGCCGGAAACGGATGCGGCATCATCTTCAAGCTAGCGCCGCCGCCGAATACCTTACCCAATGTTCTCGCTGGCTGGAGGGAAACTACCCTTCATCGGTTTACCGGCGGCAGCGATGGAGGCTCTCCCGAATTGGGCGACCTCGTCTTTGATAAGGCCGGCAATATGTACGGCACGGCCAGTGGTGGCGACTACAACAACGGTCTTGTTTTCGAGATGACGCCTTCCTATGGAGGTTGGACGAACACCACGCTGTATAGCTTCACCGGATCCTCGGACGGCAGTGGCCCTTACGGCACGCCGGTCTTCGACCAAGCAGGCAACCTCTACGGGACCGCGCTATTTGGCGGTAGCTACGGTAACGGTGACTGCATCGCTGGCAATATGTGCGGCACGGTATATGAACTGACACCGTCCCTATCTGGCTGGAGCCTGGAAGTTGTGCATACTTTCCAGGGCGGCAGCGACAGTGGCAATCCCATCGGTGGAGTGATTTTTGGTCTGGACGGTTACCTGTATGGCACCACTCCCTGGGGAGGCTCAGCCGGCGGTGGCACGGTCTTTTCGATCAATAACCCGTGGCTTAGCCCGTACCCCCTCAGCGGGAATACCAATGACTACTTTCCCGGCCCGTGGAACAGTCTGACGATGGACTCCGCCGGCACCTTCTACGGCACAACTTATGAAGACGGCTCCCATCGATTCGGTACCGTTTTCCGGATGAGCAATGGGTGCGGTTGTGGAGGCTGCTACTGGGGTTACAAACTGCTCTACGAGTTCACCGGCGGCAGCGACGGCGGATATCCATTAGGCGGAGTAACTGTCGACGCCCATGGCAATCTGTACGGCACAGCTTCGGTAGGAGGGGCGAACGAGGAAGGCGTGGTCTGGGAAATCACATCGGCGCAGGAGTCGGAGGCTAAAGCGCCGCTTAAGTCGGGATGCAATGGAAAGTAGCCATCGAGCCAACTATTGCCTACCAAGTGGGCGGCAGATATTCGGGCGCTTCGCGGGGCTAGTTTCGCAACTCCTTCCAGGGACGCGCATGTCTTTAGTTAGGTCTATTCATTCCGAACGGCATCGAGAGGAGGCAAGCCCATGCACCGCAGAGGTCATTTTCCGAACGTGATCTTCGACGCGAGCCTGCGGCCGAAAGGCGCAGCATTCGCGATTATCGTCCTGCTCCTGTTCTTCCTGCTTGTTCTCTTGTTCGTGACCTTCCTGGCCCCGCCAGCGCAAGCCCAAACATTCAAAGTGCTTTACTCCTTTACCGGCGGAGAGGATGGAGGCTGGCCTCAGGCTGGCCCAACCATGGATGCCGCAGGAAATATTTATGGGACGACCTTTAGTGGAGGCGACTTTGGAGGCGATTGCACCCGCTACGGGTTCGCCGGGTGCGGCACAGTATTCATGTTGTCGAAGCAAGGGGTGAACTGGACGTTTTCGTCGCTCTATGCCTTCCACGGAGGGGTTGCGGTCACGGGTGACGGGTCTGGTCCCTCGGCGCCGGTAACCATCGGCCCGGACGGCACCCTCTACAGCAGCACCGAGGAGGGAGGCAAACTAAATCAGGGCACGGTTTTCAGCCTGAGACCTCCAGCCTTTCCTTCTCCTGGGGTATTTTATTCCTGGAAGGAAGATGTGCTGTACGTTTTCGATGGCATCGCGGGTGGATACAGTCCTCGTTTCGGTCCTATTGCACTTGATCCCAGCGGCGCTATGTACGTCACCACATACTTGGGAGGCGCTTACAACATAGGCGCGGTGGTTGAGTTGACTCCCGCAGGAAGCGGGTGGAAGGAAAGCGTTATTCACAGCTTCAGTGGACGCGATGGCTGCTACGCCGACACTGGGGTAATCCTCGACGCATCCGGAAACTTGTATGGCACCACGAACTCTGGCGGCGCGTATGGGAACGGCGTTGTCTTCCAGTTAGTCCGCTCAGAAACCGGCTGGATAGAGAATGTTCTTTATGAGTTTCGGGGCACCGATGACGGAAGAAACCCTGCGGGCACCCTGACCTTCGATGAGTCGGGGAGTCTCTACGGTACGACTTCGACCATGGGTGGCCCGGGAAATGGGGGCACAGTTTTCAAACTGACGCGCTCCAACGGTGATTGGACCTTCACAGTGCTGCACGACTTCGTTTACGGCAGTGAAGGCCAATATCCATCGGGCGGAGTCGTGTTCGACCAAAAGGGCAACCTGTATGGCATGACGGGCGCTGGAGGAGCGTACTGGGCGGGCACGGTTTACAAGCTCACACCTTCCGACGGTGGCTGGACGTATACGTCACTGCACGAGTTCACCGGCGGCAGTGACGGAGCGATCCCGTCTGGCAAACCCATCCTGGATGAAAGCGGCAATCTCTATGGCATGACCGAGGTCGGCGGCATCGTAAAACCATGCCCCTGGGCTGGCGGCGGTTGCGGCGTCGTTTTTGAAATTACGCCCTGAGGGAAAGCACGGCGCTATAGCGTTCCCATTCCTCCGTCAACGTACAGCTCGCTGCCAACCGCGAAACGGCACTCGTCGGATGCGAGAAAGACCACGGCCTTGGCGATTTCGCTGGCTTCGCCGAAGCGGCCCGCAGGCACCAGCCCCCTGATGGAAGCCGATACCGTCTTGAGATCGGCGTCCGAGAAGCCCAGCTTGCCATAGAGCGGAGTTGAGATTGGGCCCGGACTTACCCCGTTCACGCGAATGCCGCGGCTGATCAGTTCGCCCGAGAGCGTGCGCATCAAAGAGGCGAGCGCGGCCTTGCTGGCTCCGTAAACACTAGAATTGGGCATGCCGATGTGGGCGTTGACCGATGTGTTCAGTACGATGGCCGCTGGACTTGCGAAGATCGGCAGCAACACTTGGATGAGAAAGTAAGGGCCCTTCACATTGGTGGCGAACACGCAGTCGAAGCCTGCCTCGTCCCACTGTTCGAGCGGCTTCAGCTGGGCTATGCCGGCGTTGACGAACAAAATGTCGAGTTTTCCGAAGGCTTGTCCGATTGCCTCGGCGACTTGCTTCTGGCTCTTGGCATCGCTGGCATCCGACGGGATGACGATGACTTCTCCGCCCAGCTCCTTGCGCGCTGCCTCGAGATTGGCGGGATTCCTGCCGGTGATCGCAACCCGTGCGCCCTCCTGTAGAAACTCGCGAGCAGTTTCCAGTCCGATGCCGGTCGTTCCGCCGGTTATGAGAGCGCGCTTTCCCTTCAGCCTATCCATGATGGCCTCCTAAGACTTCAAAATGATGGCTGTGGCGCCGGGCCGGTTGCAAAAATACCTGCCAATCGTCTGCCTTCAGGCTTGGTCCCTGAGTTGAACCAGTCGTTGCTGCACGGCCGGCCACTCCGACGCCACGATGGAATAGCGTGCCGAGTCGCGAGGAATGTAGTCCGCAGCCATGCGGTGGGCGCGGAGAATCCCCTCGAACTGGCCGCCGATACGTTCGATCGCCGCGCGCGAACGCAGGTTGCGTACGTCGGTATGAAGGCAGACCCTCAGCACCTGCCACACCTCGAAGGCATGCGTCAGCATCAGCAGTTTGGCCTCAGTGTTGGCGGCCGTCCGGATGGCCGAGCGCGCCAGCCAGGTGTAACCGATCTCGCAGACATCGGGAGTGCTGCGCCCATGCAACGGATGTCCCGGCGGCCACGACCAGCGCTCTATCTGCCAGAATCGTGTCGACCCGATGACAATGCCATGCTCCAGGCGGACGATGGCGTAGGGTACCGCGGTGCCGGCATCTCTCCAAGCAAGCGCAGTATCGACATAGCTGGTGGCTTCCGCCTTGCCTTGTGGCACCGGGCTCCACTGGTAGAGCGAACGATCGTCGGCGGCTGCGGCCACCAGTCCATCGATGTGGCGGGGCTCCAGCGGTTCCAGACGAATGTACCGGCCTTGCAGTTCCAGACCTTCGGTATTCATGGCTTTCAACTATGCAACGAGCACACGAGTAACTGCAATGTGGTCGGAGCTGCAGATGGTGTCGCAGTCTGAATGGGACGCCGCCCAGCGCATGAATGCTGGCAGGGCAGCCCGGTCTGCCGTATCATACCTACGCTTTCGGGTTGGTCGAAAACAGAAACTC
Organism: uncultured Acidobacteriaceae bacterium; assembly: GCA_963791975.1. Lineage (GTDB taxonomy): Bacteria > Acidobacteriota > Terriglobia > Terriglobales > Acidobacteriaceae > Bog-257. Next base: position 527,817 of record CAWBUJ010000005.1, read on the forward strand.
CAGCATTTCGAGCAAAGGAACGCATATGTCCCTCGCGCGACGTAATCCCACATTGTATGAGATCAACACCTGGGTCTGGCTCTCCGACCTGAGTGCAAAATACGGGACCGCAGTTGACTTGAGTTCGGTGCCCGCCGCGGAGTGGGACGGCATCGCCCAATATGGTTTCGATGCCGTTTGGCTGATGGGAGTCTGGCAGCGCAGCCCTGCGGGCATGGCAATCGCCGATCGCAACGAGGGCCTGCTGGCCGATTTCCGACGGGCCCTTCCGGATTATCGCCCCGAGGACAATGTGGGATCGCCCTATTGCGTGCGTGGCTACATGGTGGATGACCATCTCGGTGGCCCGGCCGCCCTGGCGACCGCTCGTAAAGAACTTGACAAGCGCGGCATGGGCCTGGTCCTCGATTTTGTTCCCAACCATGTGGCCCCCGACCACCCCTGGGTTACCGACCATCCGGAGTATTTCATTCGGGGCAGCGCCGACGATCCGCAGAACGATCCCGCATCCTACATTGTGGTAGAGGGCAATGTTTTCGCGTGCGGCCGCGACCCGTATTTTCCTGCCTGGCCCGATGTGGTGCAGTTGAACGCTTTTCAGACGGGGCTTCGGCTCGCGGTGATCGAAACGCTGCTTGGTATTGCCGCCCAGTGCGATGGGGTCCGCTGTGACATGGCGATGCTGGTGTTGAACTCGATCTTCCAGCGCACCTGGGGTGGCCGCGCAGGAGATCTGCCTGGAACTGAATACTGGAATGAGGTGATTCCGGCCATTAAGCGAACGCACGCCGACTTTCTATTCATCGCCGAAGCCTACTGGGACTTGGAATGGGAGCTGCAACAACACGGCTTCGACTTCTGCTACGACAAGCGGCTCTACGACCGCCTGGAGCATGAGAATGCGGAGAGCGTACGGCTGCATCTGTGCGCCGATGCCGGCTACCAGCGGAAGCTGCTTCGCTTCCTCGAGAACCACGACGAACCTCGCGCTGCTGCAACCTTCTCCCCGGCGAAGGAGCGTGCGGCTGCGGTCACCACCGCCACGCTCCTGGGCGCAAGACTCTTTCACGAAGGACAGTTTGAAGGGCGTAAGACGCGGCTGCCGGTTTTTCTGGGCCGGCGTCCCGAAGAACCGCTGGACGAGCAATTGCAGGAGTTCTACGCGAAGCTGCTCAAGGTCATTGGTGATGATGCATTTCATGATGGTCAATGGAGCCTGTGCCAGCGTTCGGGCTGGCCCGACAATGCCAGCTTTCAGAACCTGGTGGCCTGGAGTTGGGCGCACAACGACGACCGCCACCTGATCGTAGTCAACCAGAGCGAGGGCACAGTGCAAGCTCAGGTACAAATGCCATGGGATGACCTGCGAGGCGGCAGCTGGCGCCTGGCGGACGAATTGTCAAACGCGATCTATGAACGCAATGGCGACGATCTGGCGTCACCCGGCCTTTATGTCGAGTTAGGACCGTGGGGCTACAACTGCTTCCAGTTCCGTCGCGCTTAGAACCCTTACGACTGCCGCAAGAGCTCCAGGAATGCATTGGCCGCTGCGGAGAGATGTTTGTCCTTGCGGCAGACGTATAGATAGTCCATCCGGGCGTCGATCCCAGCCAAGGGAAGGGCGCGGAGCGATCCAGCGGCAACCTCGCGCCGCACCACGCTTCGGGCCTGGATCGAAACTCCCAGTCCCACTTCGACAGCGTGCTTCACGCCCTCCAGGTTTCCGAAGTCAAGCAGGTGCTGAAGAACAATGCCCTTTTCCTTGAGCCGTTCTTCCACGACTGCTCGAGTGCCGGCGCCGCGGGCCGCAACGATGAACCTCTCCCCGACCAGGTCTTGCGGTTTTATGCGCCGCTTCGCCGCCCATCGGTGATCATGGGCGAAGATCGCGACCAGCTCGTCGGTCATGAATTCTTTGGACTGCAACCTGGGGTCATGCACTTCATGGCTGACCAGGCCCAGGTCAAGTTTGTTGGCCAGGATAAGGGCGCTGATCTTGTCGCTCAGCGATATCTCCAGCGCCACGTCCACGGCGGGATATTTCTTGCGGAATGCAGCCAGCACCCCCGGCAGGATGTAAACCCCGATTGGAAAACTGCTCCCGAGCATGAGCTTTCCCCCCAGCAAACCCTTCAACTCCTCGATCTTCCGCTCAGCCGTTTCGATGGACGCCATGACCTCCTGGGTGGCGGCAAAGAGAATCTCGCCGGCCTGGGTCAACGCGACTTTCTTCCCCAGGCGGTCAAACAGGGGCGTGCCGAAATACTCCTCCATCTGCTTAATGTGCTTGCTGATGCCGGGTTGGGTCAGATGAACGGTTTCAGCCGCGCGAGTGAAACTGCGGGTTTGCGCTACCGCCTGGAAGACCCGCAACTGGTTCAAATTAATCATGAAGTTTAGTAATCATTATAATTAAAACAATTCATTTGATTCATGGATGGGTTTTTCGTAGCCTCTTTTTAAAGGAGAAATGCCATGAGCTGTGTTGCGTACGAAAACGTGGAAATCGAGGAGATTGCAAGCGCGAGAGTGGGTGGCACCGAGAACGTCCAAGCCCTTTCTGGTGTCCAGCGATGAATGGGATGGTGGAGACCCGGTTGCGCAGCGCGTCGCCGAAGTCCTGGAGGTCGAGCTGGCACGGGGATCCATGCCAGCCTAGGCGAATCCGACGTGCCATGTAAAGTTTTCCCGTCACTGGAAAGTTCTACCGTGCCCGAATTGTCGAAAACGAGCTAACTCTTGTGTTTGCAGCGTTGAACTTTGGCCACGGGAGTGCTATAAAACATAGCAGACGAAGTGGCGCAATAAGGGGCCGCTCGCAAAGGAATTTCGGCCAGAGTTCCTTTGCCGGGCGGCCCTTAAATTTTCAGACGAAGTTTGAGGGCCAGTCCGCCACTCCCCTAACCAGCCTCATATTCCTCAAAACACGAAAGGCAAAGCTCGTCAGGCGGAGCTTTGCCTTTGTGGCGTTCTTCTTGGGATGGGAAGGTCGTGCGCTACGCCAAAGACATCCGTTCACGGATGTCGAAACCGGCGCTGCGGAGTAGCTTTTCCACCGCGGCATCGTTCAGGCGCGTGGCATCGTACTCCAGACGGACAGTGCGCTCCCCCTCATTGAACTGCACCCGGCGGATGCCATAGACGTCGCTCACTTGTCCGAGCGCGCCCATCTGGCTCTCGCTCGGCGGCGTTCCGTAGCGAAACAAAACTTCAACTGCGGTCATCGAACTACCCTCTCGCAAACGTGCAATGATAGGAGCGCGCGGATTGCTTTCTTAATCCGGATAAGTGTTCAGCAGCTTCCGCGTGGAATTCCGCATTCAATATAGAGCATGGCGACGCTGGTGAACAGCGGCAACATGGAGCGTGAAGGGCAGGGAATGAACCAGGGCCAGGAGAGTGAGAAGAACCGCATTGTGGATGTTTCGGTGAAGGACCCGGTTTGCGGTATGGCGGTCGATCCGTTGCAGCCGCGCGGCAAGGCCGAGCATGAAGGCCAAGCCTACTACTTCTGTTCGCCGGGATGCATGCACAAGTTCGTGTCGTCTCCGGCAAAGTATTTGCGAAATGGCCCGGAGGACCGCCAGACCGCCCCTCCGGCGACGGGCGCGGCGATAAAGCTTGACAAAGATCCGGTTTGCGGGATGAACGTCGATCCCTCGAAAGCGGCGGCTTCGGTCGAGTATGAATCGAAGCTCTACCACTTCTGCTGCCGCAGTTGCGCGGAGAAGTTCAAAGCCTATCCGGAGAAGTATCTCTCTCCGAACTATAAGCCTGCCGGTATGGGCACAATGGTACAGCTTGGCGCCAAGCCGTCGAAACTTGTGGCAGACAGAGCCGATCAGCCGCCAACCATAACGCTCGCCGATGCGGATCCTGGTCCTTCGACGCAAGGCCGGTTATCGACGGCAAAAGGGCGGGAGACAGGTCCGTCCTACGTCTGCCCGATGGATCCCGAGGTGCGCGAGTCACAGCCGGGCGCGTGTCCCAAGTGCGGTATGGCGCTGGAGCCCGATGTTCCGGTGACGGCCACGAAGACGCAGTGGACCTGCCCGATGCATCCCCAGATTGTTCGCGACGGGCCGGGCGCATGTCCAATCTGCGGCATGGCGCTGGAGCCAAAGACGGTCACCTCGACGCAGGAGGCGAATCCGGAGCTGCGCGACATGACCCGTCGCTTCTGGACCAGCGTGCTGCTGGGCGTGCCGCTCGTCGCGTATGCGATGTTGCGCATGGGGCCGCTGGCGCACGTGCTCACGCCGCGCGCGGGTACATGGCTGGAGTTCGCCCTCGCTACCCCCATCGTGTTGTGGTGCGGCTGGCCGTTCTTTGTGCGCGGCTGGGCGTCCGTCAAGTTTCGCAGCCCCAACATGTTCACCCTGATCGCGATGGGCGTCGGCGTAGCTTACGTGTACAGCACAGTGGCGACCGTCGCTCCCGGAATTTTCCCTAAAGCTATAGGCGGTATGTATGGCCAGCCCGAAGTTTATTTCGAGGCGACCGCCGCAATCATCGCGCTGGTGCTGCTTGGACAGGTTCTGGAGTTGCGAGCGCGCAGCCGCACCTCGAGTGCAATTCGCGCTTTGCTCGACCTCTCGCCCAAACTGGCGCGCATCATGCGCGACGACGGCAGCGAGTACGACGTTCCCCTCGACCAGGTGCACGTCGGCGACAAGCTGCGTGTCCGCCCGGGCGAGAAGATCCCGACGGACGGGGTCGTGCTCGACGGGCTCAGCGCGGTGGACGAATCGATGGTGACGGGCGAGTCCATCCCGGTCGAGAAGCGCACCGGCGACAAAGTGATTGGCGCGACCGTGAACGGCACCGGCTGGCTGTTGATGCGCGCCGAGCGCGTCGGCAGCGAGACCATGTTGGCGCAGATTGTGCAGATGGTAAGCCAGGCGCAGCGCAGCCGCGCGCCCATTCAGAAGCTCGCCGACAAGGTTGCGGCATGGTTTGTTCCAACCGTACTGGCGGTTGCCGTGGTTACATTTTTCGCATGGTTGTTTGCCGGTCCGGAACCGCGACTGGCGCACGCGATTATCAACGCCGTCGCCGTGCTCATTATCGCCTGCCCCTGCGCGCTGGGCCTGGCCACGCCGATGGCCATCATGGTCGGCACCGGCCGGGGCGCGAGCGCGGGAGTGCTCATCAAGAATGCCGAGGCGCTGGAGACGCTTCAGAAGGCCGACACTCTCGTCCTCGACAAGACCGGTACCCTCACCCAAGGCAAGCCGGAACTCATGTCGGTAGTCGCGGTCGGCGGGGAAACAGAAGAACGCGTGGTGCGCCTGGTCGCCAGCCTGGAGCGCGGAAGCGAGCATCCGCTGGCGGCAGCCGTAGTCGAGGCGGCCCTGGCCAATGGGTTGTCGCTGATTCCGGCGGACAACTTCCGCTCGTTGACTGGCCGCGGCGTGGTTGGCCAGGTGGGAGGCCACGAACTAGCGGCGGGCAATGAATCGCTGTTCCAGGATGCCGGCATTGATGTAGCAGAGTTGAGGTCGAGCGCCGAGCAATTGCGCCAGGACGGGCAGACCGTGGTCTTCGTTGCAGTGGATGGCCGGGCGGCCGGACTGCTGGGCATTGCCGATCCGGTAAAGCCGGAGGCCGCGCAGGCGATGAGCGATTTGCGGCGCGAAGGCTTGCGCGTGGTGATGCTCACCGGCGACAGCGAGACGACGGCGAAGGCGGTTGCACGCCAGCTCGGCATCGCGGACTTCGAGGCCGGAGTGCTGCCCGACCAGAAGGCGGAGGTGGTAAAGAAGCTTCAGCAGCAGGGGAAAGTGGTCGCGATGGCGGGTGACGGAGTCAACGATGCGCCCGCGCTCGCCCAGGCGCAGGTGGGCATCGCGATGGGGACCGGAACTGACGTGGCCATGGAGAGCGCCGGCATTACTCTGCTCCAGGGCAAGCTGGACGCGCTGGTGCGCGCCCGCCGGCTCAGCCGCGCCGTGATGCGCAATATCAAGCAGAACCTTTTCTTCGCGTTTATCTACAACTCGCTGGGGGTGCCGGTTGCAGCGGGTATCCTCTATCCGAAGTTTGGTATCCTGCTGAGCCCGATCATTGCGGCGGCGGCGATGAGCTTTAGCTCGGTGTCGGTGATCAGCAATGCGCTACGGCTGAGAAGGGCGAAGCTCTAGTTGCTTCAGAGTTGTGATCGCCGGGAGTCCGCGTCGGCCGAAATCCTGGACCGGAAGGAAACAGACAAGCGTGCTCAATCGCAAGACGATTTTCTCCGCTTTCACCGTAGGCGGTTTTCTCTTATGGGTCCTGGCGATGCCCGCGCAGGACAAATCATCATCACCCGCTCCCCTCGTACGAGGAGCGATCGCATTCGATGTGTCGCCGTCGCTTCGCGAATTGGCGAGGGTACCTTCGCCACTGCACTACGGCTTTCATCGCGGGGATCGTCTACATTCCGAGGTGATGTCCGCCCCCGATGGGCCGGTCGTGGATCCTGTCGAGCAGTCTTCGGTCGCAGGAACGGCGAACTATGCCGTTGGCCTGAATCTGCTCGGGGTCAACGATCTCGGCGTGGGCGTGCTGCCATCGGATGCAAACCTGGCAGTCGGTGATACCCAGGTCGTTCAGTGGGTGAACGTTTCCTACTCTGTGTACGACAAGACTACGGGCGGGTTGCAACTGGGACCGATCGAGGGTAGCCAACTCTGGGCTGGTTTCGGCGGCTATTGTGCCACCAGCAATGACGGCGATGTGATCGCCCAATGGGACAAGGCGGCGCACCGCTGGGTGCTGTATCAGAGTGTCATCTATAGCAATCCGGCTACCGCTTGCTTCGCCATCTCTACTACGCCCGATGCGACCGGCGCCTATTATCGTTTTGCGTTTCCCTTGTACAACCAGAATAACGACGACTTCCCCGACTATCCTAAGCTGGGGACGTGGACCAATAGTTACGTACAGACGCAAAACAACTTTGGCAACAGCAGCGACCACGGCTCCAACCCTTGCGTCTACGACCGCACGAAGATGCTGAACGGAGATCCTTCCGCTCAGCAGGTTTGCTTCCAGCTCACTGTGCGAGACAGCAGTCTCCTGCCCGCGGACATTGACTCGAACACTCCTCCACCTGCCGGTCAGGATGTGTTTCTGATTGGCTCGGTAGCCAAGGTCGACAAGTCCCACTTGTCGCTGTACTCCATTCACATCGATTGGTCGAATCCCCAGAGCGCCTCGATCACCGGCAGCGGCGACTCGCAACTGATCGCCGTTCCGACCTACGCGCCCGCGTGCCCCGGCCAGCAGTTGGGCGCGTGCGCTCCCGAGTTGGATGGCGAGAACCTGGAAACCATCAGCGATCGGCTGATGTACCGCTTCGCCTACTTCATCGATCAGCCCGCCTCTCACGTTGGCCCTCAGGTTGGTCCGCTGCCGCAGCAACACTGGTACGCCACTCACGCCGTTACGGCATCCGGCGGTCAGGTCGCGATGCGGTGGTATGAGTTTCGAGCGCCCTTGAAGAAGGTTGACGTCAGCGGCATGACGCTGTTCCAGTCGGGCACCTACGCTCCGGACTTGAACTATCGCTTCATGGGATCGATGGCGCAGGACAAAGCCGGCGACATCCTGATGGGCTACACCGTATCGAGCGCGACCATGTATCCGAGCATCGCCGTGGCTGGGCGCACGACCCACGACGCACTCGGTACCTTCGAACCAGAGGTGCAGATTGTCGCCGGAACCGGCGCGCAGGTCGCCTCGAACAACCGCTGGGGCGATTACAGCGGCATGGCGCTCGACGGATCGGACGGATGCACGTTCTGGTATACGGGCCAGTACTACATCACCACCAGCAGCTTCAACTTTGCCACGCGCCTGGCGTCCATCAAGTTCAGCGCTTGCAAGTGATTCAGAAGGCTCGCCCGTCCGGCTAATACAGAATGACGAGCGGGAAGATCAGGGCATGGGCCCCGGGCGCCACACAGACGAAGTGAAGTCGGCGTGGTGAGCGCGCAAGATCTCTACGACAGCTTCTTCAGATAGTCCACAATCTCCGGGCTGGTCCATTCCTGGGCGCCGATGAACTTGCGCACGATCGTGCCGTTGCCGTCGATCACGAACGTCTCCGGGAACTTGAAGGTGCCGTAGAGTTCGTTGCTGCGCTTGGTGTCGCGCACCGTCAGCAGGTCAACGTTGTGGTCTTTCACGAACTGTTTATAGGCGCTGTCGTCGTCGTCCTCGCTGACCGCGAGGATGGTGACCTTGTCGCCAAGCTGCTTCTGCAACTGCACCAGCGACGGCATCTCCTGGACGCAGGGCGGGCACCACGTCGCCCAGAAGTTCAGGACCACGGGCTTGCCGTGGAACTGGCTCAACGAGATGTTGCGCGTGCCGTCGGGAATGGTGAAATCGGGCGCAGCGCTGCCAATGCGCGGTGGATGCGAGCCGCTGTTGCAACCTGCGAGCAGAATTAGGGAAACAAGTACAGTGGCGGAGAGGAGACGCTTCACACCCCTATAATAAACGCATCATGCCGGTCGGATGTGCCGTTCTACCATTACGCCGAGTGGTGAGCGTCGTCACCGACAACGGCGAAGCGATCCGTGATACTCCTTGCCAAGGCTACGTGTCTTTACCCGATGCGACCCCGCTTTGCCGGGTGCCGGAGCTGACGATGTTTGACAACTTGACCGCCGCTGGCCCGCGCTAACGTCCGCATGACGTGCTAATCATGATAATCAAGATAGCTCGTAAGAGTGATTATCATGCTTATCATGATTATCACGATTGTGCTTTCATTTACAGGCGCTAAGTCTTTTAAGATAAATGATTTACATCAAAATTCCGCGAAAATTACAGGTTCCAGAGATGAAACACAAGGGGGGAGGAGAAGCGGCGTCTGGCTTGCCTCAACCGCCAGGAACCGATGGGATGAAATTTCGTCACTGAGACCCGAACTGCTAGCATTGGATTATCGAAGGGAGTCCTGCGGCACGCGATGTGTTATGGCAGTTGACTCTCATATCGTGCACCGCCACTAAGATGCTAACTTGGCTCGAAGCCTAAATTGCCGGATGCTAACCGCTGACTGCTGATGACCACCTCGACATCGACGCCAGACATCTCGGTCATCGTTCCCGCGCGGAACGAAGAAACATGTCTCGCCGATTGTCTGCGCACGGTCGTCGGCCAGGCGGGACTTAGTTACGAAATCATCGTGGTGGACGATGATTCGACCGACGGCACGCGCGCGATCGCCGAGAGCTTTCCAGTGCGCCTGATCGCGGCCGATGCTCTGCCGGAAGGCTGGAGCGGCAAGTGCAATGCCGCGTGGAGCGGCGCGAAGATCGCGCGAGGGCAATGGCTGTTATTCACCGATGCCGATACCAAGCACGCTCCAAATTCCATTGCCAGCGGATTGCAGGAAGCGAAGGAGGCTGGCGCAGGCCTGCTTTCGTATTCGCCGAAGCAGGAGGTTGGCAGTCTGGCCGAGCGCGCGCTGTTGCCCCTCATCTTTGGCGAGTTGGCAACGAAGTACCCGCCGAAGCAGGTATGCGATCCGAACTCTCCAGCAGCGGCCGCCAATGGCCAGTATCTGCTCATCCGGCGCGACGTCTATGACGCGATTGGCGGACATGCTGCTGTAGCAACCGCAATTCTGGAAGATGTGGAACTTGCCAGACGGGCCAAGCAAGCGGGACACGTCTTGCGCTTTCGCTGGTCCGATGCCGTGACTACGCGCATGTACCGCAGCTTTGGCGAGATGTGGGAGGGCTGGACCAAGAATTTCGCGTTGCTGTTTCCCAACGCGCGCGGCCTGGCGGTGCGAAGGGCGATCGAATTTGTCGTGATCGCCGTGGCCGCACTGTTCACCGTCGCTGCCGCGCTTCAGGGCGAGTTACTCGCTGCGGGAATCGCAGCCGCCGTTACTGCGCAATGGGTGTACTTGTTCTGGAAGCGCGTCAGTCAGGCGCATTTTGACGGTCTGTCAAATGTGCTGTCGTTGTTTGGCCTGCCACTTTTCGCGCTGCTTTTGTGGAATTCCGACATCTGTCATAAACGAGGGTCGGTGCGCTGGAAGGGGCGCGAGTATGCGGTAAGGCCCGTCGTCGCATCTAATCAGGAGGCGGATTCTGCAGCGCCTTCGCCGTTCAAGGATTGAGGTAGCTCCCAGGAGAACATGGTATATCTGACCCGCAAGTGTGAGTTTTCCGCGTCGCACTATTATCACAATCCCGAATTCACCGCCGAGGAGAACCAGCGCATCTTCGGCAAGTGTGCCAACCTCAACGGACACGGGCATAACTACACGCTGGAAGTCACGGTGAAGGGCGAGATCGACCCAAGACCGGCTTCGTCGTCGACCTGAAGGAGCTGAAGGAGGTCCTGAACCGGGAAGTAATCGACGTGCTGGATCATCGGCACCTGAACAAAGAAGTGCCGGAGTTTTTCAGGCAGATTCCGACCACCGAGAACCTGGCCATCGCCATGTGGAACCGGCTGCAGGGTAAATTGCACGTCGCCCGGTTGCATCGCGTGCGCGTGTACGAGTTGCCCGATCTCTTCGTCGATTTCTACGGTGAAGCATGAAAGCTCATCTGACGCGGCGATATATTTTTTCGGCATCGCACCGCTTGCATAGCGACGAGCTCTCCGAACAGGAAAACCGCGCGACCTATGGGAAATGCAACAACCCATACGGACATGGGCATAACTATGCACTCGAGGTGACGGTGAGCGGCCAAGTCGATCCTCGGACCGGGATGGTCTGCAACCTGGCGGAACTGGACGAAACCGTGCGGCGGGAGGTTCTGGAGCGCTTCGATCACGAGAATTTGAATATGCGTCAAGAATTTGCGACAGTAGTGCCGACTACGGAAAACTTGAGTGCGGTTGTCTTCAACATTTTGAAGCAAAGCTTTACAGCAGCTCATCTGGAGAGAGTGCGGCTGGAAGAAACCCTGATGAACAGTTTCGAGTATGCCGGCGGAGCTGAATTGCAGCCGTAGCGATACAGGTAACCCATGAAAGATCTGATCGAAGTCCCAACCCTGACCAGCGCCAGTTTTGAAGATCTGGCGCGCGAGGTTCTCGTCCGCCTGGGCGAGGAAGCCGACCGCGAAGGTCTGGCCCGGACACCTGAGCGCTATACGCAAGCGCTGCAATATCTCACCAAGGGCTACAGCGAAGACCCTGAACAGATACTGAAGGGCGCGCTGTTCAGCGTGGACTACGACGAGATGGTGATCGTGAAGGACATCGAGATGTTCAGTCTTTGCGAACATCATCTGCTGCCCTTCTTCGGTAAAGTCCACGTCGCCTACATCCCGAAAGGAAAGGTCATCGGCCTGAGCAAGGTGCCTCGGCTCGTGGAGGTGTTCGCCCGCCGGCTCCAGGTGCAGGAGCGGCTGACGGTGCAGATCGCCGAAACCATACAGAAGACCGTCCAGCCGCTGGGTGTGGGCGTGGTGATCGAGGCCCGCCACCTCTGCATGATGATGCGCGGCGTCGAGAAGCAACATTCGGCGACGGTGACGTCGTCTATGCTGGGCGCGTTTCGGGCGCAACAGACGCGGCAGGAATTTCTCTCTCTCATCCGCGAGAAGAACGGCAACGGGATCTAACCGATGGCTGCGAAGAGGCCGCAGTCAGGAAACCGAAAGACAAAACAAGCGTCGCATTCAGTTTCACCGACGGCAGGAGGAAGGCGACTTGAGGGCAAAGTTGCCGTGGTTACCGGCGGCAGCCGCGGAATCGGGTATGCCATCGCGCGCGCCCTGATAGCCGAAGGCTGCAACGTGATCATCACGGGCCGCGATAGATCAGCATTGAAGAAGAGCGCTGCTCAAATTGCCAAGCTCGGAGTGGGAACCATTGTCCCGATCGTTTGCGATGTGCGCGACGAAAAATCCGTGGGTGGGCTCTTCGTTGAGGTAAAGCGCCGCTTTGGCAAAATCGACGTTCTGGTGAACAATGCCGGCATCACTCAGCCGGTCGTGACGGTGCAGGAGACAACTCTCGACACGTGGCGCGACGTGCTCGATACGAATCTCACGGGCACATTTCTCTGCACCCGCGCGGCGCTGCCGATGATGCAGGCGGGCGCGACGATCGTCAACAATTTGTCGGCGGCGGCCAAGCGGGTGTTTCCCAGGTACGCGACCTATAGTGCCGCCAAGCGAGGCGCGCTGGGCTTCACGCTGTCGCTGCGCGAAGAGTTGATACCGCGCGGCATTCGCGTGGTGGCGCTGATGCCAGGGGCAACCGCCACCGACATGTGGGACCAGATCATGCCCGACGCTCCACGCGAGCGCATGGTGAGCGTCGAGAGTGTGGCCCAGGCGGTGCTCTACGCTGTCCTGCTTCCGCCGAACGCTAACTTGTCGGAGCTGCTGTTGGAACCGGCGGGCGGCGCCCTGTAGCTCTTGCCGTCCGTGAAAAGCGACTTGCCGCCTAGCTGGGAGCCTTCCACAATCGATTAGGAGTGCCTCTCGACGGTCGCCTTGGCAGCAGTCTCTCCCGATTTCCCAATCCGGGAAAACGCTAAAATAAATCTCCTCGGATCACAGACTTTCATGTCCGCGCAACCTTAGGCTCAACAGGTCGAACCACGCGGTCGGCACTTGTGTGCCGAGAGCGTGGCTTTTTGTCCATCGGGATAAGGAGGCCTTTTGCAGTCGCCGGATCAAGATTTGGCACTATTTGGCGGCTCCACCCTCCGGGATCTGGAGGGAACATCAGCCCATCGGAAAGGAGGAAATTAACGATGTAAATCCTTGTGAATCAATTAAGTACATACAAGTAATTTACAATCAGCGGTTTACATGTGAATTGATGCATAAATCATTGATTATAAATAGCATGAGTAGACTGTTAGGTAGCGAACACCCTAGATCGGGCCGGGAATTCCGTGGCCTTGTCACAGGGTTCCGTATAATCGGTAGTTTGTGCCTTGCCGGAAGGAGCGTATCGTGCCAGAGGCGGAAATAGGGATTATCGGCGGGAGCGGGCTTTACTCCATGCCGGGCCTCACCGAGGTCCGCGAGGTGTCGCTGGAGACCCCGTTCGGTCCGCCCTCGGATGCGTACGTGCTGGGCACGCTGGCTGGCCGGAGCGTCGCCTTCCTCGCGCGTCATGGTCGCGGCCACCGCTTCATGCCGACCGAGATTAACTACCGCGCTAACATCCACGGGATGAAGCAGCTTGGAGTGGAACGGGTCATCTCGCTTTCGGCCGTCGGCTCGCTGAAAGAGGAACATCGCCCCCTGGATTTCGTCGTCCCCGACCAGTTTGTAGACCGGACGCGTCATCGCATCGACACCTTCTTCGGCGACGGCTTGGTTGCGCACGTTGGCTTTGGACATCCCATCTGCGACGAACAGGCCAAAGTGCTCGCCGAAGCCTGCCGTCGCGCCGGGGTCAACGTGAAGCAGGGTGGCACCTACCTCAACATGGAAGGACCGCAGTTCTCGACCAAAGCTGAATCCAACCTGTACCGCAGTTGGGGCATGGATGTGATCGGTATGACCAACCTGACCGAAGCCCGCCTGGCACGTGAAGCTGAGCTGTGCTACGTGACGGTGGCGATGGTCACCGATTACGACTGCTGGCACGAAGAACACGACCACGTTACCGTTGACCAGATCGTTGCCGTGTTGTTGAAGAACGCGGAACACGCCTGCAACGTGGTGCGCGAGGCGGTGACGGCAATGCCGCAGACGCGTTCGTGCAAATGCGGATCGGCGCTGAAGAACGCAATCATCACGCAGAAAGATGCGGTACCAGCGGCCACGCTGGAGCGCTTGAAGTTACTCGTAGGCAAGTATTTCAACTCCGAACAGAAAGCAGGGACATAGGATTTGTCGATTCTCGTGGTTGGTTCCGTCGCATTCGATACCCTGAAAACTCCTTATGGCGAGCGCCAGAAGATTCTGGGAGGCGCAGCAACTTACTTTTCGCTTTCCGCCAGCTACTTCACCGACGTTCGCGTGGTTGCCGTCGTGGGCGAAGACTTTACTGCAGAAAACGAAGCGGTCATGAACAAGCGTGGAGTGGACACTCGCGGCATACAGCACGCCAAAGGCAAGACCTTTCATTGGACCGGCGAATACGGCGAGAACGTAAACGAAGCCAGGACGCTGAACACTGAGCTAAATGTTTTCGAGGCATTTCAACCGCAAATCCCCGCCGAGTACAACGATACTGACTTCCTGTTTCTGGCCAACATCGATCCCGTTCTGCAGGTGAGAGTTCGCGATGCCATGCGGAACGTGAAGCTGGTGGGCGGTGACACCATGAATTATTGGATCAGCGGACACCGTCCGAACCTGGAGAAAATGCTGAAGAGGGTCGACATTCTGCTGATCAATGACACCGAAGCCAAGATGTTGGCCGGCGACAACAGCCTGCCCCGAGCGGCCCGCAAGGTGCTGGAACTCGGTCCGCGCGCCCTGGTCATCAAGCATGGCGAGTATGGAGCCACCATCTTCTTCAACGACGGGGAATTTGCGGGAGGACACCATCCGTTTCGCGCGCCGGCGTTGCCGTTGGACGAAGTACGCGATCCCACCGGCGCCGGCGACAGCTTTGCCGGAGGCTTCATGGGCTATATCGCCTCCCAGGGTGAAGTGAATCGGCGGGTGCTGAAACATGCCATGTTCTATGGCAGTGTCATGGGCTCGTTTTCGGTGGAGAAATTTGGCACCGAGCGCCTGCAATCGCTGAGCCGCGAGGAGATCGACCAGCGTTTCGAGGTCTTTCGCGAGCTGACAGGTTTGGACTGAGGTCGTGAACCGAACTGCGCAAAAGCGACGCCAAATGACAAGAACTTGAGCAACCTCTCCCGATCTTCGCGCGCGGAACGGCGTCCTGATCCATGGCGCCAACAGCGCCACGACGCGCGCATCACCCTGCTTCTCGGCGGGCTGTCCATCGCAGCACTGCTTTACTACTATGTGAAACAGGAGTTGCTTCTGTACGGCGATGCGGTAGCGCACATCAACATCGCGCGCCGCGTGGTAGACAACCGCCACCCGCTACAGTCGCTCGCCGAACTCGGTACGGTGTGGCTCCCGCTGCAGCACATTGCGATGCTGCCGTTCGTCTGGAACGACGCGCTGTGGCGAAGCGGGATCGCGGGCGCGATTCCCGGCATGGTGGCCTATGTTCTGGGCACGCTCGGTATCTTTCGCCTGGTGAGCGGCCGCGCAACGCACCTGGCTGCGTACGCCGCGGCAGCAATCTACGCGCTGAACCCCAATCTGCTTTACCTGCAGACGACGGCCATGAACGAGCCAATTCTCATGGCCTTCTTCGTCTGGGCGCTGGTCTACCTGGACGAGTTTCTCCGGGCATCCCTTAGCAGTACCGGCGCCCAGCCGGCAAGAATGAAGCCTAACCGTGCGCTGGAAGCTTGCGGCATTACCTTGGCCGGCGGAGCGCTCACTCGCTACGACGGATGGTTCATCGCAGCCGTCGTCGGAGTTGTCGCGACTTTCGTCGTTGCCTTGTGGTGGCGGCGCAACTCTGACAGAGATCAGCGTCACAGGATGGCGAAATCCTTCGCCGAGTTTCTGCTGCTGAACGCGCTGGTTCCGGTTTTCTGGCTAACCTACACGTACAACATCTCCGGCTACGCACTTGACTTCGCAAATGGCCCTTATTCGGCCAAGGCGATCGCTTTGCGAACTACAAATACCTACCCGGGACAACACCATCCTTCTACAGCCGCTCTCTACTTCCTCAAAGCGGCGAAGCTCAACGTGGGATCGGAGCTCTGGGGACAAATCCTGTTCATCACAGCTCTGGCAGGAACAGTGGTTGCAGTCTGGAGGTTCCGAAGCTACGGCGTTTGGTTGCTGCTCTGGCTGCCGTTGCCCTTCTACGCACTCTCCATCGCCTATGGCAGCGTGCCGATTTATATCCCGGTTTGGTATCCGCGCTCGTATTACAACGTGCGCTATGGTCTGGAGCTGCTTCCTGTGTTCGCGGTGTTCACGGCGGGACTGGGAGGCTTCATCGCCAGCCGCGTACGGGACGCAGCGTTCAAGAACGTCGTCTGGTGTGTGCTCCTGGGCGCGGTGGCGGCGAGCTATCTGTCCGTCTATCGCGACACACCAATCACCTTGCGGGAAGCGCAAGTGAACTCACGGGGTCGCGTCGCGCTTGAGCGTGGGCTTGCGAATTATCTGGCGGGGCTGCCCCGGTCGGCGACGCTGCTTATGTACACTGCGGAACACGCCGGCGCGCTACAGTTGGCCGGCATCCCACGCCGTCACGTAATCGCCGAATCCGAGCACCCTGATTGGGAATGGGCATTGCTCGATCCTCAGCATTCCGCTGATTATGTGGTTGCATGCCAGGGTGATCCGGTATGGCTTGCAGTGCGTGCTCACCGTGACGAGTTTTCAGAGTTGCTGTCGGTCAGGGCTCCTAACCAGGCTCGCTGCACGATCTACAGAAGCAAATTGCAGGAGGAGGGACCGCCTCAGCAGGGAGGGCACTGATGCCCGGCAACGCTCCGCCTTCTTGCGCTTTGTTACAATCCGCCCATCTGGCTATGGCGCACGCCATGATCCCTGAGCGACTGAGATGACCAACGTTCCCTTCGTCAAAGCCACCGCCTGCGGTAACGACTTCCTCATTATCGATGCTGCTCATGCTCCCGACTCCCTCTCTTCGTTCAATCGCCGCATCTGCGACCGTCACAACGGCGTTGGAGCCGACGGGGTGGAATGGGTTTCGGCCGCGAGTGACGCGGACCTGTGCATTCGCCTGTTGAATGCAGACGGTTCCGAAGCCGAGATTTCAGGCAACGGAACACGCTGCGTTGCGGCCTGGTACTGCGCCGAGAAGGACCGCAACTCTGTCGTTATCCGCACCGGCGCCGGTCTGAAGACCTGTGTCTTGACGGCCCGGGACGGCAACGCTTTCGAATTCCGCAGCTCCATGGGCATCCCGGAGGTGGGTGATCCAATTTCTATCAAGAGCACCTACGGAGAGATTTCCGGTATTCCGGTATCGATGGGCAACCCCCACTACGTTGTATTTGTAACGGAATTCGAGCGGGGCTGGCGGACTCTGGCCCAGCAAATCTCGACCCATCACGACTTCCCGCACGGTACGAATGTTGAATATGTGAGGGTCAAGGCCGCCAACGCGATTGAAGTAGGTTTCTGGGAGCGCGGCGTTGGAGAGACGATGTCCTCGGGAACGGGTTCCTGTGCTGCGGCTGTAGCCTCGATCCACAGCGGCAAGGTTATTTCGCCGGTGCGCGTGGAGGCTCCCGGCGGGTTGCAGACCGTCGAGTGGAATGAGGAAGTGTTTCTCCGAGGCCCGGCTACGTTGCTCTGCCGAGGCGAGTTTTTCGTTTAATATAGGCGATCCTGATGCCGTCCTATGTCCAGCCTGCGCGCGTGTGCCCGGTCGCCTTAGAACTCGGCGACACCGTCGGGATCATCGCGCCGGCCGGTCCAATAGCGGCGGATGCTCTGGAATCCGGATGTGCGACACTGCTCAGATTGGGCTATCGGCCCTTCTACCTGCCGTCGATCCTGGATCGCACCTTGTATTTTGCCGGGTCGGTGGAGCGCCGGCTCACAGAATTCCACGAGATGTTCCAGAGACAGGAAGTTCGGGGTATCATCTGCGCTCGCGGAGGTTACGGATGCAACTATCTGTTACCACATCTTGATTTAGGGCTGGTTCGCCGGACGCCCAAGGTCTTCGTGGGTTGCAGTGATGTCACAACATTGCTCACCTATCTGTGCGACGCAGCCGGACTGATAACCTTTCATGGCCCCATGGCGGCGGGAGACTTCGGCAGGCCCGGCGGGGTTGACGAAGGTGCGTGGTTCGCGGCGGTCGCTTCGGGTGAGGGCTACGAACGGAACTTCGCGACATCTGAAGTTGAGCCTCTCGCGGGAGGAACCGCCGAAGGTGTACTTTACGGCGGCTGTCTCTCAATCCTATGCGCGTCTTTGGGCACGCCATACGAGATCCGCACGCACGATACAATTCTGTTTCTCGAAGACCTCAGCGAGCCACCTTATCGTATCGACCGCATGTTGATGCAGTTGAAACTCGCTGGAAAGCTGGAAGGCGTGAGTGGAATCATCTTCGGCGAGATGCGTGGGTGCGGTCAGCGTGGGGCCGAGGACTACACGCTCCAGCAAGTCGTGATGCGCGTCCTGGGCGACTTGCAAGTTCCGATCGCATTCGGATTGAAGTCCGGGCATGTTACCAGTGGAAACTTCACGCTGCCGCTTGGCGTGCGGGCGAGGCTGAACGTTCACGAAAGCGTCACCTTGGGCTATGACCCCGCAGTGCAGCGTCCAGGAACGGTGGTCTCCAAAACATGACAAAGAAGCATGTTCACGTGATTGGGATTTGCGGCACCGCAATGGCTTCGCTGGCGGGAATGCTCAAGCAGCGGCGATTTCGGGTAACAGGCTCCGACGCTGCGGCATATCCCCCGATGTCGAATTTTCTGGCATCGCTTGAGATTCCGGTTTCGCAGCCTTTCAGTGAGGCTAACCTGCAGCCCCATCCCGGCTTGGTTGTCGTAGGTAACGCCATTTCGAGGGGCAATTGCGAACTGGAATATGTGCTCGACCAGAAAATCCCTTTGCAGTCTATGCCAGATCTGCTGCACGACGAGTTTTTGACCGGACACGAGAGGTTGGTCGTAGCAGGTACGCACGGCAAGACCACCACCTCGTCGCTGCTGGCCTGGTTGTTTGAACATGCCGGACGCTCCCCCAGCTTCCTGATCGGCGGGATTCCAGAGAATTTTGGTAGCTCCTTTCTGCTCGGAGGCGGGGAACAATTCATTGTGGAAGGTGATGAATATGACACCGCCTTCTTCGACAAAGGGCCGAAGTTTCTCCACTACTTTCCAGATGCGGCGATTCTGACTTCTGTCGAGTTCGACCACGCCGACATCTACCGGGATCTTGACGAAGTAAAAACCGCTTTCAGGCGCCTGGTGAACCTTATTCCGCGGCGTGGGCTCTTGGTTGCTTGGGATGGGCATCCCAACGTTGATGAATGCGTCGGTCGTGCGTTCTGCCGGGTGGAGCGATATGGGTTCGGGCAAAAATCGGGTTGGCAAATAACCGATGTCGAATATACCCCTGTCCTGACACGGTGGAGCATCCGGCGGAATGGAGAGCATTGGGGAACGTTCGAGTTCTCGCTCGCGGGTGAGTACAACGTTTTGAACGCCACTGCTGCCATGGCCATGGCTGCCGAATATGGCATATCGCCGGAGGAGATCGCAGCGGGACTGCGTAGCTTCCGGAGTGTGAAGCGCCGGCTCGAAGTGAAGGCAGAGGTCCACGGTATCACTGTCATCGATGACTTCGCCCACCACCCCACCGCCATTGCGGAAACGCTAAAGGCAGTGCGCAGCCGCTATCCTGGGCGAAGGCTATGGGCGATTTTGGAGCCGCGCTCAAACACCCTCCGCCGTCAAGTGTTTCAGGAAGAACTGGCCCAGAGTCTCAGTGTGGCCGACCATGTTGTCGTGGCAGGCATATTTAAGTCGGAAGCGATCCCGGAGCAGGAGCGCCTGGATCCTTCGGCAGTTGTCGCGGCCTTGAACGCTTCCGGCAAGAATGCTCGCCTGCTCGAAACTGCAGATGCCATCGTGGAATCGATCGTGCCTGAGCTACGGGAAGGAGACGTGGTTGCGATCCTCTCTAATGGCGGCTTCGGCGGCATCTACCAGAAACTGCCCGCGAAGCTCGGAGCCGTGCGCGAGGTCTCGACCACAGCGTGACTCGCCGCCCTTTCGTCCGCGTTTCGTTCCTTCCAGTTTTTGGAGCTCTATTCCTCAACGTCGCATTCGCGGCCACGCCTGTGACTTGCGCCTCGGCTCCAATCTCGACTACAGCATCGACGGAATACTTTGTTTCACTCGCCGATCCCGCGAGTCATCTCGCGCATGTGAGCATTCGGTTTCGGGAAAGCGACGCAAAGCTTACGCTGGATATGCCGGTCTGGAATGCCCTCTACCAGGTGCGCAATTTCGCCGCCAACGTGGAACATGTGCGCGCTCTGGATGCTTCAGGTGCTCCGGCTGACATACGTAACACGAAGCCCAGCGAGTGGGAGGTTAGTGCGTCAGTGGGTTGCGTGGTCGTCAGCTATGACGTTCATCTCGACGTTCCCGGTCCGTTCGGCAGCACGCTCAACGCAGACCACGGATTCTTCAACTGGGCGATGGTTCTGATGTACTCTCCGGCCCTGCGCTCGCAACCGGTGAGCATCCGGCTACTCGATGTTCCCCCGGCTTGGGGCCTGCGCGACCTGCACGTCCTCGGCGGCGCCGACCCCGGGAAGGCTGACCAGGTGGTTGGCATGGCGCGCAACTACGATGAGTTAGTGGACAGCCCGGCGGAAGTCGGCACCTTTCACCAGTCGACATTTCAAGAAGATGGCGCAAGCTACCACATTGTGGTAGATGGCAATCCAGCCGACTACGATATGGCGAGATTGCGAGACCTCCTTCGCCAGATCACACACGCGGCAGTCGATTGGATGCATGATCGTCCCTACGACGAATATACGTTCTTGTATTCCTTTCCCCGCGGCACTGGCGCTGGCGGGATGGAACATGCCTACGGGACGGCCATCGACGTTAACGCCGAGCGGTTGCGCGACGATTTGTCGGCAGTCGCGAGCGTGTCCGCCCACGAGTTCTTCCATCTGTGGAACGTTAAGCGCATTCGGCCGCAATCGCTGGAGCCGATCGATTACCGGGGCGAGAACGATACGCGCGCGTTGTGGTTCAGCGAAGGTGTGACGACCACGGTCGCCAACATACTCCTGGCGCGGGCCGGGCTTATCGATGAAGCCTCGTACTTGCAACGCATAGGGTTCGAGATCACCGAATTGCAGCGGCGTCCCGCGCACCTATGGCAATCGGCGGAGGAATCCAGTCTGGATGCCTGGTTTGAGGGCATCCCGTTCTACCGTTCGCCGGCGCGGAGCATCAGCTATTACAACAAGGGCGACGTTCTTGGCGTGCTGCTCGACCTTCGCATCCGCGAACTGACGACCGGCAGGAAATCTCTGCGCGATCTGTTCCGATTGATGAACGAAGATTACGCGAAGAAGCACCGCTTTTTTCCCGACTCGGAGGGTGTCCGGTTGACGGCGGAAGCCATTACAGGCCGGAGCTTTACGGAGTTCTTCCAAGATTACGTAGCGGGTGTGAAGGAGATTCCTTATGACAACTTCCTCCAATTTGTAGGTCTGCGCTTGAGTTTGAAGACGATAGAACTTGCTGCACCGGGGTTCACGACGACTGCGAACCTCGGCGGCCAGCCAGAGGTTCTGGAGGTTCAGCCCGGAGGCGCGGCGCAGCTCGCTGGCATCGTCGCGGGCGACCGCATTATCGAAGTGAACGGAGTACCGGCGGGTAGCTTCCTCGATGAAGCACTCTCGCAGATGAAGCCCGGCACAACCGTCCGGCTTATGGTCGAGAACCGGAAAAGCAAGGGTGAAGTAACCCTGCGGCTTGGTGCACGTGAGCAGAAGATTTATGAGCTAGAGGACTTACCGCAGGTAACCCCGACGCAGCGCGCGCATCGAACCGCATGGATTCACGGGGACGACGAGCCCGGAGGTTCTCCGTGATTCGCACCACCTTCATGATGGTCTTCTGGGCATTTTCGACTCTACTCGTTGGACCGCCGGGGTTGTTACTAGCGCTGACCACCGGTCACGTAATGCCGCTTTATTGGATCGCGACCAGGCTGGGACAATTCGGTGTGCGACTCGCTGGCGTGAAGATCGAGGTGCGCGGAATCGAGCACCTGCAGCCAGGGCGGAACTACATCTTCATGTCGAACCACGTTTCGAACCTCGATCCGCCGGTGCTGATTCCCGTTATTCCTGGGCGATGCTCCGTACTGGTGAAGAAGGAGTTATTTCGCATTCCCATCCTCGGTACCGGAATGAAAGTGGCCGACCTGGTTCCGGTGGATCGCAGCGATCGCGAGGCCGCCATCGAGAGCGTGAATGCTGCCGTCAAGGTCCTGCAACGAGGATTGCACATGGTCATTTTCCCTGAAGGTACGCGCTCGACCGACGGACGCCTCTTGCCGTTCAAGAAAGGGCCGTTTCATCTGGCCGTGGAGTCCGGAGTGTTCGTTGTGCCGGTAACTATCCTGGGCACGTACGAGTGTTGGCCGAAGACTCGCTTTGCGTTGCGGCCGGGAACGGCGACCGTCGTATTTCACACTCCGATCGATCCCCATAGCTGCCAGGATCGCGATTCGCTAATGAAGGCGGTTCGTGACGCCATCGCCAGCGATTTGCCCACCGAGCGCAGCCAGCTCAGGGCCATTAGTCCATAGACTACGCTAGGATTAAGACGCGTCGTAAGATCGCCGGGGTTATGCATATTCCTGACGGATACCTGAGTCCATCCACTTGCGCGGGCCTCTACGTGTGCGCCTTCGCCGGATGGTACACGGCGCTCAAGCGCCTCAAGCGCGTGTTGCTCAGCCGCGTAGTTCCGCTCATCTCCGTGTTGGCAGCGTTTGCCTTTGTGGTCATGATGTTCAATCTCCCCTTGCCGGGCGGAACTACCGGCCACGCAGTTGGCGTGACAATAGCGGCAATTGTGCTTGGTCCCTCGGGTGCGATCCTGGCAATCTCCATTGCGGTTGCGATTCAGGCCCTATTCTTCGGTGACGGCGGAATCACAACGTTGGGAGCAAACTGCTTCAACATGGCGATTGTGGGCTCCCTTGTAGCTTATGGGAGCTACCGCGCGATCGCTGCAGGCTCGAGCATTACCTCTAAACGGCGCATCGCCGCGGCGGCGATCGCCGGTTACGTAGCTGTCAACGCTGGAGCGCTGGTTGCCGCCGTCGAACTCGGGATTCAACCTTTCTTTTTTCACGATGCGTCGGGAACGCCGCTTTACGCGCCTTATCCGTTCCGCGTCGCATTGTATGCAATGATGATCGGGCATTTGACGTTGGCAGGATTAGCTGAGGCCGTGATCTCTGGCGGACTTGTCGCGTATTTGCAAATTGCCGATCCGGGTCTGCTGCAAGGCACCTCCGGAATTGCGACGGGCGGGGCGGAACTGGTGAGGGGGCTGCGACCTGCGGCCAGCGCCGCACGGCGGTTGTGGTTTGCGGTTGCCCTGCTACTGCTGCTAACACCTTTAGGCATTCTTGCCGCGGGCACCGCCTGGAGCGAATGGTCGCCATCCGAGTTCGCCAAGGCGGGATCGAAGGCACACATCGCAGCCGCGTCAAATGTCCCGGAGGGAGCGATTCCCGCCGGAATGCAACACCTTGCCAACCTCTGGACGGCGCCGTTTCCTGCTTATGCGCCTCCGTTCGTGAAGAGTGCGCACTTCGGATATCTTCTCTCGGCCATGTTCGGAGTCGGTTTTCTGCTCGCGTGCTCGCTACTGGTGCAGCGCTTTGCGGAACGGCGTCGAGACATGAGAAACC
This sequence comes from uncultured Acidobacteriaceae bacterium, assembly GCA_963791975.1. Taxonomy (GTDB): domain Bacteria; phylum Acidobacteriota; class Terriglobia; order Terriglobales; family Acidobacteriaceae; genus Bog-257. The sequence continues at coordinate 551,261 of CAWBUJ010000005.1, forward strand.
GGGCATGAAGCACGGGAAGTTTATTGCAGGGACGGTAATCGGCTTCACCCGGGCTCTCAGCCGGGCGCTGATGTCAGAGGAGATCGCCCACAGACGCGGACTGCTGCAGTCGCTCGACCCGCGCGTGCGAGTAGTGGGCCTGTTTGCCTTAGTGCTGGCCGTCACGCTGTCGCGACGGCTCGCAGTAGTGCTCGCCCTGTTCGTACTGGCATTGATCCTCGCCATCTTCTCCCGCGTCGGACTCGGGACACTCGTCAGGCGCGTGTGGATTGTCGCTCTAGCCTTTACCGGGGTCATTGCGCTACCGGCCATTTTTACCACTCCGGGCAGGGCGGTTGCGACGTTCGCAGGCGGATCGCTCCACGTCACCGCGCAAGGCTTGGCGACTGCCGGCCTGTTGATCGCGCGGGTCGAAACCGCAGTCACCTTCACCGCCCTTCTCATACTGTGCACCCCCTGGAGTCAGGTCCTGAAGGCATTGCGGTCGTTTCGACTTCCTCAGGAAGCGATCGCGATGTTGGCGATGACGCATCGTTACGTTTTCCTTCTGATGGAAAGCGCAAGCCAGATGTTTGAATCGCGGCAGAGCCGAACCGTAGGCCAATTGCCAGGCGCCGAGCAGCGGCGCGTTATTGCCAGGACGGCGGGAGTGATGCTGAGCAAGAGTATGGACCTGAGCAACGATGTCTATGCGGCCATGCAATCGCGTGGGTTCCGAGGGGAAATTCGAATCCTTTCCGAGTTCCGCATGCGCGCATGGGACTATGTGGGACTGCTGGGGTTCCTTGGCGCCGGTGGTCTCGCGGTCTGGATAGGAAGGTAACCCGGTCTTGGCGCTGCTCTTCGAGTTGCGGGAAGTGGCATTCGAGTATGACCGCATTCCAGCCTTGCGCGGGCTGTCGCTGCAAGTGGTGGAAGGGGAAAGCATCGCGTTGCTCGGCGCCAACGGCTCCGGGAAGTCCACGCTGCTGCGAATCCTCGATGCGCTGTATTTTCCTTCCCAAGGGTCGATCGATTTCTTGGGACAGCGTCTCACGCAGGAACTCCTGAATGAAGACAGCTTCGCGCTGTCGTTCCGCAGGAGGGTAGCGCTGGTATTCCAGAATCCCGATGTGCAGCTGTTCAACCCTACGGTCTTCGATGAGGTGGCCTTTGGGCCGCTGCAACTGGAATGGTCGCGGGAGCAGGTGCTGTCCAAAGTAGCGGCAACGCTCGAGCTGCTGAAGATTGCCCACCTGCGAGATCGTCCTCCCTATCGCCTCTCCGGCGGCGAGAAGAAGCGGGTGGCGCTGGCGTCGGTCATCGTGCTTGAGCCTGACGTCCTGTTGCTCGACGAGCCCACTTCGACGCTGGATCCCCGCAGTCAAAGCCAAATCATCGACCTCATCCAGGAATGGAAGAGTTCCTCCCGGACGGTGATCACGGCAACGCATCAACTTGAGCTCGTAGAAGACATTGCCGAGCGGATCGTGGTGCTCGAGGAAGGCAGGGTGGCAGCCCACGGCGCTCCGGCCGAGATCCTGTCGAACCAGGACTTGCTGCTGCGCGCCAACCTCGTACACGCTCATCGGCACTCGCACGGAACCTATACGCATTCCCATCAACACCTGCATTCGCACTCGAAGCACGAACACGAACACTAGTCTTCGCGCGGCACCTCCGCAGCCGCTCTTGCGCTTCCGGCGGGTTGTCAGTTGAGCAAGCCATAAACGTCCACTTCATTCACCGCGCCTACGAAAACCTGGCCGTCGGCCACGGTTGGAACGGCAAACTTCACGGCGGCCCCGGCCTGATCGCGCTGCAAGTTCTGGTTCGAGTTGTACAACTCCGTCGCCAGGTTGGTGGCATCATAAGCGCGCAGTACCTCATTGCCACCGTGGTAGTTGTCGGTCTCGATGATCCAGGCAATCGCGTTGCCGGTGCCATTGGCCGAGATGGAGGGCGTAGGTCCAGGGAAGCTGAATATCTCCGGGGTCACCGAAGTATGGTTCGGGTTGATCTGCTGCGCCACCGGATCGTAATAGAAGGCCTCCATCGGCGACGATATCCCTCCGAAATACAAGTTGTTGTTCCACATCGCCGGTCCGCCCCAAACTCCACCGATCACGTCGCGCAGCGTTTGCACAATCTGGGTATCGCCACCAGCGTGGAAGTGACCCATGTTGTCGCGGTTCACCAAGTCGATGGTGCCTTCCTTCCCGACCTGTACCAGCAGATGAGGATAGGGCGCGCCCGGTTGATCAGGCAGAAGCAGAACGCCGCCGGCAGCAACATCGTCATCGTAGGAATTCAGCATCGCCTGGTCCCAGGGAGTGAAGTAGTCGGCCACTCCCGGCAGTACGCCGGCCCAGGAGAGCCGCAGGATGCTGTCGCCGTAGTCGATGCCTCCAACATTTACATCGAAGTAGCCGTTTCCGGTGGGAACATAAATGAAATTGCCGGCGTCCACCGCCAGGCCAAAGCCACCGGCCCAGGCCCCGCCTTCGTAAGCATTGGGCGTGGTGACGAACACACCGCTGGGATGCAGCGACATCTTACTGAAGCCCATGACATATCCGTGGAAGTTCCCGATGTCGCAGTGCGCGCCCCAGGCCACGAAGACCAGGCCATTGGCGAGTGCCAGGGCAGCGCGCTGATTCTCCAACTTGGGATCAAAGGTGAGATATCCATTCACCGAACCGGAGCCGGTACCGGGCGTTTTGGCTGTAATCGGTCCCCCAAAGTACGGATTCAAGAGAATTTCCTGCCCGGTCCTGATATCCAGGACATGCATCCTCTGGTAAAAGGTCGTGGTCTGGTTGACAACTTCCTTGGTTTTGGCCACGACGTACATCCAGTTGTTACTAAGGTCGATGACCGGCGTGCTAGTGATGCCGACCTCGGGTATGAGATCACCGCAACCCAGGTCGTTGATGCTGGAGACGGTCAGGATTTGTTTGTTGCCGAAGGTGCCGATGAAGCTGACCTGCCAGAGCTGCTGGCCGGTGTTGGCGTCGAAGGCGTAGACCTGGTCGTGCTCGGTGGCCACATACACCACGTTATGCAGCGTGCCGTTGATGTTCACCCCGGGAACATAGAGCGGCTGGGCGTAGACGTAACCCGCGACCGGCAGCACCAGGCGCCTTCCGAACTGCGACTGGTTTACGTTCGCCGGGGTCAGGATGGTCTCATTGGGGTTCAGGCCACTGCGAGAGTTGTCGTTGTGGTAGGTGGTGACGGCGACCTGAGCCGCGGCAAAAAGGGGAGAGGACAGCATCGACAGGGTGACAACACGCGCACAGCGAGAAACCCAATTCTTCACAGCGAATCTCCTGTTCTGGAGTAAAAATCTGGATGGCACGAAATCGGGGGTACGGGGATTATGCCGCAAATCTTGCATGCCCGCAATCACAAAGCAGGGCGGTGCATCTTCCCGTTTTGGATCTCGATATGAATCGTACATTCTTTTTCTCTGCCTTTTAGAATAATGCGATTACACACCGTTTCCCGGCATCGTATTGAGCCTTCAATCGTTTGTGAGTAACCTCCTTGTTTACCTCATGTTGGCCGCTCCTCGCCGTATTCGTCGCTCACCATGACAGGCAGTGGGCGAGCGGCTGGAGCGCGGTGCTTCGATCTAACGGGTACAGACCATCGGCGGGGCCGCAAGTCTTGTCTGTGACGCAGCGCACACGAAGCGGTTATGCTCCCATCCTGCCGCCGGAAGCCGGGCGACGAGGGTGGGGCACCGGGAAGCAGTCGAAAGGTGAACGCCTGACTGCCGGATTGTAGTAACGAGGGCGGCGGGGTATTATCCTGCGGTTGCAGATGTGGCGGGTTTTTCTCGAGGAGGAGTCATGAAAATCCTGGTAGGAATTGACGATTCGAAGTCCTCCGCGGATGTGGTACGGGCCATGGTTACGCAGTTTCGCACCGAGAATACCGAAGTCCGGGTCCTGCATGTGTTGCAGCCGGGTGCGCCGCCTCCACCGCAAATGGCGGCAGACTACGCTCCAGAGCTGGAGGAGCAGAGGAAGCCCGCCCATGAACTGGTCGAGCGCATAGCGAATGAGCTGCGCAGTGCAGGATTCAAGGCGGACACCGCGGTTGAGGTGGGTGACGTTCGAGAGAGTCTGATCGATGGGGCGGCCGCATGGAGCGCAGATCTAATCGTGGTTGGTTCGCACGGGCAGGGGGGCATCACGCGTTTCCTGCCAGGCAGCGTCGCGGAATTTGTCGCCCGCCATGCCGGGTGCTCGGTAGAAATCGTTCGCGCGCCAGCGAGGGTTTGACAGGCCTAGCACGGTTTCTGACAAGAGTGTGCAATATTGCACAGACAAGCCCCGCCCCAGCGCTTACACTTTCGCTCATTACTCCTGTGAGCGCCCGTGGGGACCACCCCACAGACATTTCCCATCCGGTCTCCACGGGGCCTTTCTTTTCTAGTGATCGATCGGTCCGGAACAGTCTAGCCGCTCCAAGGTGCGCCCATGAATTCCTCTCCGGTTACGGGACCGCGCCCGCTGCTGTTGTGCATCGATGACGCCAACGTCGCTCTGCGGGTGAAGAAACTGCTGCTGGACCGCGCCGGCTACGAGGTGCTGACCGCTCACTCGGCGGAGGACGGTTTCGAGCTGTTCCAGCAGAACCCCATCGAGTTGGTCATGGCCGACCACTTCTTGAGCGCCAAGACGGGGACCGAGATCGCCCGCGACATGAAGCTATTGAAGCCTGACGTGCCCATTCTCATTGTCTCGGCTGCGACTGAGGAGCCCGAGGGCCTGGAGTTCGCGGACGCGTTTCTGGCCAAATGCGAACCGGTGGAGGTCTTGATCGCCGTCCTCGACCGCTTGCTGGCGGCCAGTCCCTCGGGGAGACGGGCCATCGGTTGAGGTCACGCGCCATGGCGTTGCGGGTCCGGAACGGATAAGGCCCGCCTCTGCCAGCATACTGGTTGCACCCAACCAGCCACAGCTTGTTCGATCGCCAGCTAACCCATCTGCTGCCGGGCAAATATCTACCGACAATTGTTGCCGTCGTTGCCGGTGATGTGTCAGCGCAGCTCGAACCCGATATCGAGCTGCGCTGACCGAATTTCGCGGTTTTCCGTGGCATCGGCGCCGTTACCGGTCTTATGCCGCGGCACGTTTCGCGTGGGGCGTGCCAATGTAGGGGAACTCCTTCAGGGTGTCGGTGTGAGGTTTGAGGCCGGTGGGCGGACACTCATTTTTCGTCAGGAAGGCGAGACGGTAATTGATCACGTCTTCGGTGAAGGTGCGGCCATTGGGATACTTTGCGGGCTTCGAAGGATCGAAACTCAGCACGTCGGGAAGTGTCCGCTCCGTGTCGATCGCGGCAATCGCTTCCTCGCGCGTGTAATTGCCGGTATGCCCCAGCAGATGCACGAACTGCTCGAGCCATCGCTGGCGGTCGTTAACGGGCTCGCTGGCGTTGTATTCCTCCTTGGTGTCATCGGTGTTGAAGAAGCTGCTGACGCTGGGATGGCCGGCGCGATCGACGTGCAGCAACTTGCCGTCGCGTCTTACACTGCACCGCCCCCAGATGTGGATCTCGGGCTTGGGATCGAATTCGCTGGTCGGCAGCTCGATGACCGTCGAAAACACGTTGGCTTCCGTATTCGAATCCACGCCGGTCCAGGGAGACTTGCCGCCAAGGTGAGGCTCGGTGAAGTTCCGTTTGCCCCGGGTATCGAACAGGTTCTTGATGCCGTCAAAGTCGAAGAAGAACGCGTCGCTGCGGCTGCCGGCGAAAAAAGTATAAGGGCCCGACTTGACGATATTCGGCTGGGCGCCGAAAGAGACCTCGGCGTCGGCGACGATCTTCGTCCCGACCGCTTCGGCCGAGCGCGACTCCTGGCCCTTGGCCACGAAAACGCTAACCGTCTGCCTGCCGTCCTGCGGCTTCGAGAACACATAGCTGAAGGCGATGTCGGTCAGGTAATCGCCGTCGTTATCGATGTTGAGCCGATAGATTGCGTCGGGATGAAGCGCGTCCGCATTGGGATTCGCGTTGAGGATGATCACTGTCCGGTTCGGGTCAGCGGGTGACTGGAATGCGTACAGGTCGCAGAGGTCGAGTCGTTGATCGCCCATGGGGGGGCCGAGGCTGAGTCCCGTGAAATGGTTTGACATTGCACTTTCTCCTTGTTTGTCTGGATTTCCACTTGGGGTTTCCTGGGCGAGAGATTATATATCGGTCCGCCTCGGCCGATCATCACCGCGCCTTCGGGCACAGCGTCGTTGGGCGATGAGACGCCATTCCACACCAACCCGAGTTGTCCACGTTACATGAAACAGCACGGGCAATCCGTCACCGATGGATTGTGCAGACGCGCCATTTTCGTGGCCAGTTACCCGGCCAGTTTTAATATCCAGCGGCTTCGAGGCAGTTTTCAAGGTACGAATTCGATCCCCTTGAAGCCAGGCCATGCGGGAGTCTAAGCTTTCTCCAGCGCAGGAGGGTGAGATGCGAGATGAACAGTTACGTGCGGCCCTGGATGAGCATTGGGCGGCCTCCGATGCCGACGATTTTGAAACCGAGCACCGCATCTATCACGAGGACGCGGTGCTGGAATACCCACAGTCAGGCGAGCGCATACGCGGCCGCGTCAACATACAGACAACCCGCTCGATCCAGCCCAACCAGAAGCGCTTTACGGTCCAGCGAATCATCGGCGGCGGCGATCTTTGGATCACCGAATTCATCCTGTCCTATGACGGCAAGCCATCCTACACCGTGAGCATCATGGAGTTCAGGGGCGAGAAGGTAGCGCGAGAAACGCAGTACTTTGGGGATCCATTCGAGGCCAGCCCAGCTCGCGCGCAATATGTGGAACGGATGGACACGCAATCCCGAGGCCCGGGGACTCGCTAATCCCACCGGCGGTTTGCGACGACCTCGCGGCGGCCAGGGTGGGCTGAGCCGTTCGCGGTGCAGCTTTACAAGCGAGAGATTGCGACGGCAATGCCTCATGCGGGACAAGCGAGGCGCCCGACCCGCGGGTTCCATCGCTTGGCATTGGAACCGGACGATTCGTAAATTTTCCAATAGACGCAAGGCAGCGGTACGGTATAACATCCCCGCACCGATCAGCGTTAGTTTCCTGTTTTCAACGCCAGCTTTTTACTGTGGGTTCGGCCCAGGAACCCATTCTTATACCTACCTCTCCGCGCAGGAGATTAACCCCAGAGTTACCGAGGAGCGACACGTATGGATTTTGGAGCAGGTGTTCGACGATTTGCATTGGGAGCGTTAGCAGTCTCGAGTTTTCTTGGCAGCGTAAGTATGACCGCTCACGCCCAGGCAGCCCCCGCAAAACAGCCTAACATTCTGGTTATCATGGGCGACGACGTGGGATGGTTCAACATCGGCGCTTACCACCGCGGAATCATGTCGGGCAAGACGCCCAACCTTGACAAATTGGCCTCCCAGGGCATGATGTTCACCGATTACTACGCCGAGGCGAGCTGCACGGCGGGGCGCGCCAATTTCATTACCGGCGAGTTGCCTCTGCGCACGGGTATGACGACGGTCGGCCAGGCTGGAGCTGATGTGGGATTGCCGGCGCAGGCTGTCACCCTGGCCACCATCCTCAAGTCGATGGGCTATGAAACCGGCCAATTCGGCAAGAACCATCTCGGCGATCTGAACAAATTCCTGCCGTGCGTGCACGGCTTCGACGAGTTCTTCGGCTACCTCTATCACCTCGACGCCATGTCCGATCCGTACTGGTTCGACTATCCGCAGGACTGGATCGACAAAACCGGGCCGCGCAACCTGACCCACTGCTGGGCCACGGAAACCAATGACCCGACCGTGCAGCCGCGATGGGGCGCGGTGGGAAAGCAGAAGATCGTGGATGAGGGTCCGCTTGCGCCATTTCCCAACATGACGGACATGCAGAACTGGCAGAAGGGCAAGCCGGCCAAGTACGACATGGAAACCTTCGACGACGTGCTGGTCGCCGACACCAATGGTTTTATGGATAAAGCGAAGAAGGACGGCAAGCCGTTCTTCATCTGGCACAACACCACCCGCATGCACGTCTTCACCTATCTTCCGCCGAAATACCAGGCCATGATGAATGCCACCAGCAACTACAACGTGGAAGAGGCCGGCATGGCGCAGATGGACGAGAGCGTTGGCGAAATCCTGAAGCACCTGGACGATATCGGCGAGGCTGACAACACCATCGTCATCTTCACCACCGACAACGGCGCGGAGGTGTTCACCTGGCCGGATGGGGGTATGACACCGTTCCGGGCCACCAAAGGCACGGTTTTCGAAGGCGGTTTCCGCGTTCCTGCTATCATCCGGTGGCCGGGCCACGTGAAGCCGGGCTCGGTGGAGAACGGCATCTTCTCCGGCCTCGATTGGTTACCCACGCTCACTGCCGCAGCCGGAAATCCCGACATTACCAATCAACTCCTGAAGGGAGTAACGCTGGGCGACCGCAACCTACAAGAACCACCTGGACGGCTACAACCAGATGGCCCTGCTTGAGGGTAAGGGACCGTCCGCCCGTCATGAAGTCTTCTACTTCGGTGGTCCCCATCTCGGTGCCATCCGCATTGATGATTTCAAGTTCCAGTTCTTCCAGCAGCCTTGGGGCTGGCCGGGAGAAAAGGTCACCACCGACATGCCTACCATCGTGAACATCCGGCAGGACCCGTTCGAGCGCACGCCGTCTATCCGGGGCGAAAGCCTGAACGAACTTGGCGGGGGTTACATGAACGACTTCTATGCGCGCGAGTTCTGGCGCTTCGTAGTGGTGCAGCAGACGGTAGGGAAGCTGGCGATGACTGCCATCGATTATCCTCCGATGCAGGATCCGGCGAGCTTCAACTTATCGGCCATCAAAGCCAAAATCACGGAGATGATGAAGGCGCACGAAGGGCAGTAGTCCAACCCGAAAAATCCCCACCCAAGCAAAACCATCTTGGGTGGGGCACCCGCGCACGAAGGGCGGCCTCGCAAGGGCCGCCCGTGCTTTTTCTGGACGGGCAGGGCCCCGAGCAGACGGGGTTCGTGGGGGGCGGGACGCGGCCTTCCGTCTGACACCGTCCGGTAGCGGATGGAGTTTCAATTTGCTGTCCAGCCTTTTCGGCGGCGAGTCAGATCCATGTGGCAATCTCCCGATGGACAGCGGGGTCGTCTTCGAGATCACGCCGTAGGCGGAAGGTGCGAGCTACCCAAGCCGCAAACCTAGCTCTTTTTTTCCGGCGACTCTTCCGGCGCCGGCGGCAGGTCGGAGTTAAAGATGTCGGCTTCCACCTTCCATTTGCCGTCGGCCTGCTTCTTCCAGACTTCTACAAACTTGCCGTGGTCGTTCACGGGCTTGCCCTCGGGATCCTTCGTGGCCAAGGTGTAAGCGCCCACGATGTAAGCCAGATCGCCAGAACGTGAGACCTCCACCTTGCTTGCCTCCCAGGACAAGGAAGCGCCGGAAGAGAGAAGCGACGACCACACGGCGCGGATCGCCTGCTTGTCTGCCGCGATGGGTGCGTTGGGAGGCAGCAGAGAGGCGTCATCGGCGTAATAGGCGACGGAGCCGTCCAGGTCTTTGGCTGCTGCCGTCTTTGACCACTGGGCGTCGAGAGCGCGAATCGTGGTTTCATCCGCGGCGCGGGTGTCGGGCGGCGGCTGCTGGGTGCAGGCCAAGGTAAAAAGGAACAGACAGAGACAGCCGCACAGGGCCAGCTTGAAGCCGTGTGCTTTGGACCTACGACTGGTCATGGTGAGTCCTCCAGGTAAGGAAATTCACGATATCACAGTCGCCGCAACGGCTGGCCGGCGGGCGGAATCATGTCCCAATCGCTGGGTTATGCGGTGAGGCAAGCGAGAAATCTGTTTTTTGGGGTTCCCGCCACGCTCCCGGCCTCCACGTCGAAAACCTCTGTAATGAGCTAGTTAGCCAATCGTCTACGGCTCAAACCACGAAATGACCGTTTGATGACTCAAAAATCACCGTTTGTGCATTGCTGCCGAGAAGCAGTTGTCCTATGTTGCGCTCATCGAGAGCGGGAACTGGGTCAAAGCAGACTTTCCCGTTTTCAAAGGGGAACATCCGGAGGTGGAAAAAACAAACCACCTCCGGATAACGAAAGCAGCAAGGTCTGGCAGGTATAGCCGCTGGCATTGAGAAGCAAGGACCTGCACACCTTAAGGCTGATGAGATAGCCACTATTGTCTACGGCTGCCGGCTACAGCTGGCGGCTTCCCGGGCCCCTTAAATCTCGAACCAAAGAAAGGAAATTTCAATGAAAAAAGCCACTTTGTTCGCAATGGCGTTCGCGACCCTCATTTTGGCCTTGGCACTGACCGCCAGCGCTCAAACGACCATCGACTTCACCGGCCTGGGACCGACAGCCGTACCGGTCGCGGTGCCGGAAGGCTACGCCGGTCTCAACTGGACCGGCATCGACTACGTATCTCCGCTGCAGTGGAACTACACCAACGGAACTACGGAGACGGGCGGCGGGTTCACCTCCGGTCCTGAAGCCATGGTCGGCTTTGGCGGCGGTCCCTTGTGCTACAAGAAGCACGGCGGCCAGACGATCAAGAACATTTGTTCTGCGACGATCGCGGCGGGCGTGGGCCCGACTGCTTTGTCGGTGTTCGAGCCGGTTTCGGTCGACATCGCAGCCGGGTGGGCGGGCGACGGTGCTCAGTCGGTAGTGGTGCAAGCCTATAGCGACGGCAACCTGATGGGGTCGCAGAAATTTGACCTCGGGACGCAGGCGCAGAAGTTTACCCTGGCCTTCCCCAACTGGGGACCGATCACCGAGCTGAAATTCATTCCCAGCCCGGGTGGATCGTTCGTCCTGTATGCGCTGCAGATGCAGTAGGACGCTGAGAACCGTGTGAGCGAACGGGCCGCATCACCCCGCGTAAGCGGGGTGATGCGGCGTAATCGAGCCGGACGCGTAGCCCAGCCTAATGTCTTGAAGATGTCCCATCCCCCACCAACGCACGACCGGCTTGGGGGACACCTCGGAGCTTAGGCTGGGCCACTCGCCCGTGCTGGAACAAACTAATCGAAGCGGGGAGGCCTGGAATGTGCACGCAGGTTCCGATAGCGCAAATCAAACCCGAGGCTGAGATGGCAGAAGACGGGGTAGGAGCCCAGGCAGAGCGGCAAATACCACAGTGGGGCCTCGCCAGCCGGCTTGCATTTCGTTTCTGCTTCGTGTACTTCGGGTTGTTCTGCCTGAACACACAAATCCTGGGCGGACTGCTACCCATTCCGAATGTGGAGATTCCCAACCTGGGTATGCTGTGGCCGATGCGGCAGATTGTCTTCTGGACTGCGAAGCGGGTCTTCGGTGTGGCACAGCCGCTGGTTTACCAGCACAGCGGCAGCGGCGACAAAATCTTCGACTGGGTGCTGGTGTTCTGCCTGCTGGTTTTCGCCGTATTGGCCACCGCCGTCTGGTCGATGGTCGACCGCAAGAGTGAAAGCTACGACACGCTGCACAAATGGTTTCGGCTCTTCATTCGCTTTGGGCTTGCCTCGCAGATGCTTCTTTATGGCATGGCTAAAGTGGTTCCCCTGCAGATGCCCTTCCCGTATCTCACCCAATTATTGGAGCCCCTCGGGAACTTCTCGCCCATGGGCGTCCTGTGGTCCTCGGTCGGAGCATCGCCAGCGTATGAGACCTTCGCGGGGTGCGCGGAGATAATGGCCGGAATTCTGCTCGTCATTCCCCGCACGATTTTGCTGGGCGCGATGGTTTGCCTCGCAGACTCGATACAGATCTTCACCCTTAACATGACGTACGATGTCCCGGTAAAGCTATTTTCCTTCCACCTGATACTGATGTGCCTGTTCCTGCTGGCCCCGGAGATGCGGCGGCTGACTGACTTCTTCCTGCTGAATCGCATCGCCTCCGCCTCGCCGCAGCCGCAACTGTTTAGCACCGCGAGGTCCCATCGCATCTCGCTTGGGGTGCAGGTAGCGTTTGGATTGTTTCTTCTGGGATGCAATATCTATACGAGCGGGAGTGGATGGTACACGTTCGGAGGCGGCGCTCCTAAATCGCCGCTCTATGGCATCTGGAATGTCGACCAGCTTGCGATGGATGGGCAACCACACTCACCGCTGCTCACCGATCGCGAGCGCTGGCGACGGGTCATTTTTGACGTTCCTGACGGAATGGCGCTTCAGCTAATGGACGATTCGATAGCCTATTATGGCGCAGCGGTCAATACCGACGACAAGATCCTGAAGATTACCAAGCCCAGCGACAGCAACTGGGCAGCGGTTCTTATGTTCCAGCGTGCGCCTGGGGACCAGTTGACGCTCGATGGCAACATGAACGGTCACAAAGTCCACATCCAGCTTCACCTGTTTGACCGCAAGAAATTCACCCTCGTCAGCCGAGGCTTCCACTGGGTGCAGGAGTATCCGTTCGACCGCTGAAATGGCTTGGAAAAGCCCTAGTAGGCCATAGGGCTCTGCGTGCTGCCGATGCCGGTGCACAGGTCCCACCCCGGTACCGATGGCGGACCCGACGTGATGTCGTTGAAGTAGGTGGTGTAGCCGCCGGTCGACGTCATGTATTCGCCATAGACCCGGGTGAGTTCCGCATTAGTGGAACCGTAGAAGTTCATACTGTCGGTGGCGGCCGAATTGACGATGCCAGCCAGGATTGGGGTGGCAGCACCGGTGCCGCCGACGATGCACCAGCCCAGGCACGTGGGATCTAGCGAGGCATAGACGGCGACCCCGGTGGTGGGATCGGCGACCGCCGCCAAGTCCGGCGTGTTGCGGAAGTTGGTGGTGATATTCCAGTAGAGGTAGCCGTTCGCAGGGTTTGACTGGTAAGAGGGCAGGGGCTCATAGGCGCTGATCCCGCCGCCACCGGAAGTCCAGCAGGTTTCATTGACGAAGGAACCCGCAACCCGGTTGACGGTTGTTCCGCCCACGGAAACTACATTGGGTGACACACTGGGATATTGCGGTACTGGGCCGCCATCACCGGCCTCGGCGAAATATACGACACCTGGAACGGCGAAGTGACTGTCCATGCCGATTTCTCCGGAGAATTCGCCTCCGCTATAGCCCCAACTGTTGGAGACTTCGCCGCCTCCGAATGAGGCAACCGCTTCACCCGCCAAGTCCTCGGCGCCATCGGCTATCGGATCGACGTTCCACTCCACGACAATAATCTGCGCATTAGGCGCCATGGCATGAGCCCACTCCACAACTAGAGGGGCTTGCAAGTTCGTGGTCATGGGGCAGCCTCCGGGGCTGCAAATCCTCTGCACGGTAATTGCGGGCAGACCCCACTGCGTATCGAAGGTATCGAGGTTGCTTTGCAGGGCGGGGTAGTTGCCCTGTACTACCACGGCGATGGCGTGCGATCCCCCGGTGGGAATCGTGACGCCGTCAACTGGACATCCTGGCGTGACGGGCGTCAAGCCATAGATGCAGCCGATGGAGGAGGGGGTCTCGCCTGCCGGTATGGACGGAGTGGGGCCGTCTTCAGGAATGAAAACCGACAGCGACGTGTGCACCCGCGCGGGGAGCCCCGCGTGACTGCTGGGCGGACCAATTATGCTGCCGCGGGCCGGTGAGGTTTGGTTCTGCGAGAAGCCAGTGATCGATACAGCCGTCGTCAATAGCGCAACGACCAGTAAGAACAAAGTCCGATGCATTCACGGCTCCTTATCTCGCCGATGTAACCTTGGCCACCCGGCCCGCTGCGAGTCGTCAGCCCAGCGTCAGGCCCTTTTTATCAGGCGCGTAATCCAGACCAGGATCACCGCGCCTACAAACGCCACAATGATGGAGCCGATCATTCCGCGGCCCGGCCACAAGCCCAGCATGCTGAAGATCCATCCTCCCAGAACGCCACCGAGGATGCCGAGAATGATGTCCACCAGCACGCCATAGCCGCCGCCCTTCATCACCAAACCAGCCAGCCAACCTGCAATCAGTCCCACGACGATCCATGCGATGATGCCCATGTTTTTCTCTCCTCTCTCTCTGCTTCGGGAGCAGGCGGAAAATGTACACCGCCCGGCGTCGGAGTGCAATGTCCCGGGTCGGGCGGGCAGTCTGGCGCCTAGCCCGCCAAAGTAGGGGGCCCAGCAATTCGGTGCAGGCCAAAGCGGCACTGAGACGGCGCGTGGTTACTACGTATGGGATGAGGTGATCATGAATATCAGAAAGGCGACGGCAAGAGTCAGTGCGACAATGCCTATGATCAGGAAGAGTCGGCTCTTGTGCTCCGGTTCCGGCACCGCTACGCCGGCGATCTCGGGTCGCCGCTCCGTAGGCGGCTCCGGCTCGGGACGCTCTGCTGCCGGTTGCTCTAGCTCCGAAACCTCAATGTAGTGAGGCTTCACTTCCGGTTGCCATGCCGGAGGCTCCGCTTCGCGTTGCACGGCCTCGGGAACCTCTCGCGCGAAACGCTCCCCGATTGATGGACTCTTACTGACCGGGGGTGCGATCGGCGGCGCAGAGAGATCAAATACGCTAGGGACGGGCGCTCTCGCACTTGCTCGAGCCGGCGGTGGAACAGGCGCCACCCGGCCCAGTTTTTCCTGTGCCCATCGGATGATTCGCTCCTGCTCGTTGGGGTCGAATCCCTGCAATGCTTCGGTAATGAGTCTCACCGCTTCCAGATCGTCAATGGGCTTGGTCATTGCATTTTCCGAGATGCATGTCGCAGCAAGGTACTAGGCGACGTCCGCGGCAGACGGCGAGAATTGTAGTGCACGTACACAACGGGAGCCAACCCGCGGCCACCCGCGGAACCGAGCCTGGGATTGGTGCGAAAGGGGGGACTCGAACCCCCACAGGTTTCCCCGCCAGATCCTAAGTCTGGTGCGTCTGCCAATTCCGCCACTCTCGCATTCCATATAAACAACTAATAATTAACAACTTAATCGCCATATTGCTGCAAACATTCGTCGTTACTACTTAGCCGGTGGCAGTTTTGGTGGCACTTGCTCTCTTCTGCCTTCGCCGAACTCCCGCCGGCACGAGGCGGTCAACGGCCTTGCTGCTGGTGACTCGGAGCGAGATGGGAGTAGCGCCACGTCATGCCGGGCGTCCGATGCCCAAGAAGCTCCCCTACCGTGAGCAGGTCCACCCCGGTCATCACAAGTCTAGACGCGAATGTGTGGCGATTGCAATGCCAGGAATAGTCCGGGACGCCCGACTCCTTCAAGGCGGGTTCGAACCAGTCGCGGTGCCCCCGCAACTTCCCGCCATAGAAGGTGATTTAGGTCCTCCTCCGCCCGCGTGAGATCGCGGTTTTGCAATGCGTCGTAGCTCTCCTTGAACAACCGGTCCGCCTCGGGATTGGAAGACGCGGCCGATGGAGCGGAAGAGGCCCCGACTTCGAGGTCGATCCACCGGTCGTGGTCGTCGCTGACCGCTTTCGAGAACCTCTTATAGGCATCCCACTCAACCACGGGAACCTTGCTCTTCTTAATCGTGAGCTGTCGCGTCGCCATGAGGACTCCATCTTTGAATGCGTAACTGGCGTAGTAATCCGCGAAGTCTTCGGTCAGGTCCACCTTGTCTGGAACCTGGGGCGTTAGTCCCTGTGGAAGCTCGAACGTGGCTGTGTAGACCACTTTGCCCAGCGCGCCGAGAGAGGCTGGTTCCGTTGGTTTCTTCTTCTCCAGGGTTGCGAGCTCCACCCCGGTTGGCGGTAGCGGCAGCTCCCAAATGGCTTTGGACGCAAGCCACCCGCGAGACTGTACTTCAGGGCGTACTGGTCAAGGACACCGACGATCCAATCGCTCCTTCACGTCGAGCTTGTCCTACAAGATATGAGCAATTGTTAAACCAAACAACCCGGGGCATGATTGCACGAATGGAATGAATCCTCCGGTCTCCTTGCACCGGGCCAGACTGACACTGTGCACAACAACCGATCAGTTACAAATTATCCGATTGATTGGGCACGAAGGTGGTGCGACAGTATGATCGCCTATGCGAGCAATGTCCCCAACCATGCACCGCAGAGGTAATCGGCCCGGCGACCCAGTGCCTCGTAGAAATACTTGCGCAGCAAGGGAACATTCCCGGCTTCGTCGGGCATGACTTAGTTGTCTTGCGGCTTGAAGACCCACAGGGAGTGGTCGAGTGCTTGCGTTGGTCTATAGGTCCATAACCAGCGATAGGAATCCGGGTCGTCGAGCGTCTGCCCGGAGAGGCAGGTGGCTCCCACGACGACCATGCCGCCCACGCGCTCATTGGGCGACAGCGGTTTGGCATGTATGCCGTACAGCGCGGGATCGACGGAGCCGAAGTAAGCCAGGTGCAGATCCTCGTTGGGATGCTGCCGCTGGTAATCGCGCAACGCCAGCAGGCCTTGTCCCCAATCGAGATTGCTATCGGTCAAGAGGCGCCAACTGCTCGCGGGAGTCACAAAAACGTTGAAGTAGGCCAGATAATCGGGCGCGTAGCGCAGCACATCGGCGGCATTCAGGCACAGCGCCAGAATGACGATGATGGCGCCGGCACGATGTTTGCGCGCGTGCTCCCACAGGCCACCAGCGACCAGCAGCACAAAGGGATAAAGCGGCAGGATGTGCCGCTCTCCAATATCAACCCTCGACTGCAAGGCGAATGCCATGACCACCAAACCGAACAGGCACATCACCAACAGATCACGCGGTGCACGACAGGTTTTGCGAACGCCCAATATCAGGCTGACGAGGAACAGCGACAGCAACATCGTTGGCCACTTCAGTGCGATGGCGACGGGATAGTAAGCTCTGATTCCGCCCTTGGGATAGATTTGGCCGAGGAACCAGGCCGGACGCCCGCGACGGTTGCTGAAGGCCACGTCGCGCAAGCCCTCGAAGTATTCTCCTGCGGGCACGATGAGGTTGAGATGCGCCTTCGACTTGGTCGCCCATATCTTGACGGGACGGTTGGGGAAAGTCGCCACCACCTGGCCGTCGCCGACCTTGAGATGCGACACATGGAAGAAGTATCCGGCCCACCAGGTGAGCACGGCGATGCCCAGCGCAGCCAGCATCGGCTTCCAGTTCCACCGCCGAAATGTGTTCAGGCCGCCATCGCGTCCGAGCACCAGCATGAGTACCAGCGCGAGCAGCAGTTCCGGCGGCGTGTAGAGCTTGGCCAGAAGAAGCCCGCCCAACGTCAGTCCCATCAGAACAGTTTGCGTGCGGCTGCGATTGTTACGCCAACGTACAAGCTGCCACGCCGTGAGGAACACAAACAGCGCACCGATGCCATCCGTGGTCACCACTGAGAAGTGAGCGATGAGCGATGGCGTAAAGGCGAACAGCGCAAGCGCGACATTTGCCGCCCCCGGAGAGAACAGCCGGCGGGTGGCGAACCAGAGTGCGATCCCCAGCGCGATCCCCAGCAGCGTGTTCATGGGGCGGGTGCGCCACGCCAGCCACTCCGGTCCAGGTTGCATCGCGGTCACCAGGTATCCGGCGACGAACTGCTCGGAGGTTATCTCGACCTGCGTACGAGCAATAGGCAGCGTGAGCCAGATTCGGCCGAGCGGAGGGTGATCGGTCCAGAGCTCAAACCTGCCGTGCTGCCAGGCTTGCAAGCCGGCCGTGATGTGGCCCGGCTCATCGTAGGTGAACGATTGGGTCTTGATGAAACACAACGATTGCAGCGCAAACAGGGCCAGCAGGAGTGCGGGAATCCAGTATTGACGGGCCTTGGGCTGCGATGGATTGGCTGGCAATCTAGAGATGTCTCCCTGTGCAATCGACCATGGTTCCTAGGTCACGCCTATGGCGACCGGCTCTTGCAACATGCGATCGATGGCCACGGCCACGCCATAAAAAAAGAACAGGCCCATGACCAGAGTTTCCTCGCCGAGGCTATAATGCACGGTTCCCGGGACCAGAAAGGCAACGAAGCTGGCCAGCACACCGGCAACCACCCCGGTAACAAAGCGGCTGTGCCGACGGGCCCGGGCCAACAGCCGGAACAGAAATAACAGGTAGCCCACCACGAACCATAGCCACGCCGCCAGTGCCGGCAGCCCGCGTTCCACTGCGATCTGGATGGTATCCGAGTGAAAGTGGCTCTGGTCGTGATACCGGGTGAAGGCGCGGAGGTTCCACTCCTGCCAATGCACCCGAATGGTTTCCATGCCAACGCCGAACCAGGGATGCTGGCGAATCAGCCGGAAGCCATCTTCCCACATCAAGGTGCGAAAGTGAGTTCCGGGATCTTGCTCGCCGCTCCATGATTTGCCCCGCGTGTGGTGGATCCAAAAACCGGCGCCGATCACCAGTACGATCAGCGCGGCGATCGCCCACAGGCGCAGCCATCGTTGTGCCAGCATGAATACGGCAACCAGGCAGCCGGCGGCCAGTCCGCCCAGGGCCGCGCGCGTCTCGGTGGCGAACAGCGCCGCGGTCAGCGCGAGGAAAGCCAAGCCAAGCGCAACCTGCAACACGGTTTGCCCCGGCCGGGTAATCAGCAGCATGGCCCACGTGAGGCAGCCGATCTGCATGAGCATTTCAGCGAAAACCACATAGTGCCCGAGCGTGCCCTGGGCGCGAAACGGTCTTCCGCGCGCGAATCGCAGGCGCGGCGTCCCCAGCCCGCTGGCGAGTAGCTGATCGCGGCTGATCACCGTTTGATGCCAGTGATACGGGTAGCCCCGAAAGAAGTCGAGGTGCAGGAAGGTTCCGGGCGGGGTCTGGCGCACCGCCCGCTCCAACTGCGCCGGCGTATGCACCTCGCGCCCGTTGACGCGAACAATGACGTAATTGGCCTGCAAGCGAGCAAAACGCTGTAGTGGGGAGTCGGGCTGGATGGTGGCGACGCGCACCCCGACGCCGTAGGTGTATTGCCATGCAGTGAAAGCGGCGGCCGCCAAGCCGGAGAGAATCAGCAGACATACCAGCCAGCGCACTTGGCTGAGGCGCTTCAGGTTCTGCGCAAATACGATGCCTACCAGCACCAGGCAGACCAGTTTCATGCGGTCCCAACTCAAGTAGGGATCTGGGCTGAGCAGGGTAGAGATCGCACTCAGCACAACATAGGCCAACAACGGAGCGGTGAGCGGTTGCGGGAACGGGCGTTTGCGCTCGACGGCCAGCTTCAGCAGCCACAGGAGAAAGGCAATCTGCCAGGCGTGTTGCGCTCCCTTGATGGAGTGAGGCCAGAGCACGGCAAACAGGCACAGGAAGAAGAAGATAGCGCCGTCTAGCCACCCACTCCAAGGTCCAAGAGTTCGTGCGCCGCCATAAGCCCGATCCTGAGGCGAGGCGGGCTGCGTCATCCGCGGAAGCGAGGTCGTTTCTGGAGGCATCCGTCTGGTTAGTAGCCTACATCAGTGGCGTAAGGCGAAGAAATGCTGCTACAGTAAAAGAGCGGTACATGTCCCAACGTCAGGGCCATATTTTCCTGCGCCTACTTCGCTGACGTCCTCCAGCCGGGAGCCGCCCCACTGGATTGGCAGTTCGCAGATCAACCGGAATCAGTGTTCGATCGACGCTCCAAACTTCTCGGCACCGTCACCCTGTTACACGACCTGGGAGTGACTTGCGTTGCCTTCGTGGTAGCGTACCTGCTGCGCACCGTACTGGTGCATTTCGAGTTCTTCAGCCGCCATCTGCCAATCATCTATCCGTTCAGTCATTACGTCCCGCTGATGGTCGCGTTCCTCGTGGTTTGGGCCGCAGTGGGATATTTCTCCAGCTTTTATCGCGACCTGGAGCTGAGCAACCCCATCCAGCTCATCCTGAACATCGTGAGCCAGCTTGGCATCGTGCTGGTGGTCATCTATGCCGGTCTCTATTTATTCCGCCGCGTGGACATCAGCCGCAGTTACGTGCTGCTGATCGGAGCGATCGATTTCGTGTTGCTGCTCCTTGGGCGCACTCTGTCTTACTCAGGTGTCTCCTGGATGCGCGATGTGCTGGGCCGCTATCACTACCTGCTCATCGTGGGTTGCGGGCCGCGTGCCCGCCAGATGGCGACCCTGATCGAAGAGAGCCGCGGCATGGGGCTGCGGTTGATTGGCTTTGTCGAGCCCGACGCCGCGCTCGCCCCGGAGGCGAAGCTCGGCGGATATGACGTGTTTCCGCTGGATTCGCTGGCCAGTGTTTTACAGAAGCGGGTGGTGGACGAAATCATTTTCGCCGTCGGCATGCAGGAACTGGCGAGGCTCGAACCGGTGATCGAACACTGCGCCGACGTGGGAATCAAGACCCGGGTGCAACTGGAATTTCTTCCGGCGGCGTATTCGCGAATCTATCTGGAAAAATTCCGCGAGGTGCAGCTGCTCAGCCTCTCCAGCGCCCCCGATAGCGAGCTGCGACTGTTCTTCAAGCGGGTCTTCGACGTCGTGCTTTCGGGGGTTTCGCTGGTGGTGTTATCGCCGCTGCTGGCGTGCATTGCGGCCATGATCAAGACCACGTCGCCCGGCCTCGCGCTCTTCCAGCAGACGCGCTGCGGGCTGGGCGGGCGCCGCTTTACGCTGTATAAATTCCGCTCCATGATCAACAACGCCGAGCAACTGCGGGCCGAACTCCATCAGTTGAACGAGCTCGACGGGCCGGTATTCAAGATCAGCGACGATCCCCGCATCACGCCAGTCGGCCGCTGGCTTCGCCGTTTCAGCCTGGACGAGTTACCGCAGTTGTGGAACATTCTGCGCGGCGATATGTCCTTCGTTGGTCCGCGGCCGGCCGTTCCCGAGGAGGTCGATCAGTACCAGGACTGGCAGCGGCGGCGGCTGCGCATGCGTCCCGGCCTGACCTGCACCTGGGTGCTGGAAGGACGCAACCATCTCGACTTCAATCGCTGGATGCAACTCGATCTCACCTACATTGACAACTGGTCGCTGTGGCTCGATGTGAAGATCTTCCTCCGCACCATTCCCATCGTGCTTTCCGGTCGCGGAGCATACTAGAGGCCGATGGTCTCGGTCACAATTGTCACCTGGAATTCCGCCCAGTACCTCACCGAGTGCTTCGCCTCGCTCGCGCGGCAGGACTATCCGCATATCGAGGTCATGGTTGTGGATAATGCCTCCAGCGACGAAACTGACAAACTGTTACGCTCCGTCGCGTCGCGCTGGCAGGTCATCTATAACGATCGCAATGTGGGTTTCGCTGCCGGCCAGAACCAGGCCATACGTGCCTCCCGCGGGGAGTGGGTGCTCTGCCTCAATCCGGACGTGGTGCTCCGCCCGGATTTTGTGCGGCAACTGGTGACTGCCGGAGAGGCGCATCCGGAAGCGGGAAGTCTTTGCGGCAAGCTTTTGCGTTGGGACCCTGCCGCCAGCGAGCATAAGAGCAGCATTCTCGATTCCACTGGCATTTATTTCACGCGCAACATGCGTCACTTGGACCGCGGCGCCGAGGAGCGCGACAGCGGCCAGTATGATCGTACGCAGTATGTCTTTGGAGCGAGCGGGGCCGCGGCCATGTTTCGCCGCAATTTCATCGAGGCGGTATCAGTCGAAGGCCAGTTCTTTGACGAAGAGTTTTTCTCCTTCCGCGAAGACGGAGATCTGGCATGGCGCTCGCAGGTCATGGGCTGGAAGTGCCTGTACACGCCGGCCGCGGTGGCTTGGCATGTGCGGCGGGTCACGCCCGAGCGGCGCAAAGACCTGCCTCTGGTCATCAACTGGCATTCGGTGAAGAACCGGTTTCTGATGCGCGGCAAGAACGCTTCGGGATGGCTTTGCTGGCGGCTGTTTTTCCCGGTGGCCTGGCGCGATCTCATGACGCTGGGCTACGCGCTGCTGCGCGACTGGCGGATGCTGTCGGCGCTGGCCTATCCGTTTCGTGCCCTCGACAGCATACGCCGCAAACGGGCCATCATTCAGTCGCGCCGCCGAGTTTCCGACCGCGATTTGCTATGGTGGTTCTGCAACCGGCCGCGTGCAGTGGCCGCAGAGGAGAGCAGTAGCCAGTAGTCAGTAGCCAGTAGTCAGTTGAGAACCCAAAAGCGAAAAGCAAACAGCGAACAGCGAACAGCGAACAGACAGAATGAAGATCGCCATCGTCGGCACGCGCGGCATTCCCAACCGCTATGGAGGCTTTGAACGCTTCGCGGAGCAGATCAGCTCGCGCTTCGTGGACCGCGGGCATCAAGTCACGGTCTACTGCCGCAAAGCGTTCACCCGGCCAGACGACATCTACGACCGCCGGGTGCGGCGCGTCATTGTCCCCAGCCTGCACCAGAAGCATCTCGACACCTGGGTCAGCACGTTCTTCGCGGCGGTACGCGTGGCTTTCAGCGATGCCGACGTGGTGCTACTGTGCAACGTGGCGAACAGCCCATTCGCCTACATTCCACGGATGTTCGGCAAGCCGGTGGTGCTCAACGTCGATGGGCTCGATCGCAAGCGGGAAAAGTGGAAGGGCCTGGGCGCTCAGGTGCTGCATTTCTGCGAATGGATGTCATCGTTCAGTTCCAATCGATTGGTGACCGACGCCCGCGCCATTCACGATTACTACTTGCAGAAGTATGGCAGCGAGTCCGTGGTGATTGGCTATGGCTCGGAGGCTCCGCAGAGCGAGCACAGCTCCGAGGGGGCGGCGAGCGACTATGGCCTGAACGGCTTCGATCTGACCGCCGGACGCTACGTCCTGTATGTGAGCCGGCTGGAGCCGGAGAACAATCCCGACCTGGTATTGCGCAGTTGGCGCGGTGTGCATAGCGACTGGCCGCTGGTGGTGGTGGGCGACAATCCTTACCAACCAAACTATATCGAGCAACTGAAGTCACTCGGGGACGAGCGCGTGCGCTTTCTAGGCGCCATCTACGGAGATGGCTATTGGGCGCTCCAGAAGCACGCCGGGGTTTTCGTCTTCGCGTGCGAAATCGGCGGCGTGCATCCGGCGCTCATCGAGGCGATGGCGGCCGGTAACGCGGTGCTGTATCTCGATACGCCTGAAAACTCTGAGACCGCGGGCGACGCCGGCATACGGTACGAGAAGTCCGATGAAGACCTGGCGAGGAAGCTACAGTCGTTGCTGGACAACGCCGAGGCGCGCGGCCAACTGGGGCAGCGTGCCAAACAGCGCGCCGACGCGCTCTATCGCTGGGACGTGATTGCCGAGAAGTATGAGCAGTTGTTTGAGCAACTCCACGCAAGGACTTAGCTAAAGATACGGGAGGGCTCCGTGCCGGTACCTCGCGCCTTGATTGCCGCCTTCTTGCTGGTTGAATTTGTCTGGTGGAAGATGGCGGCGCCTGCTCCGATGGGATATTACCTTCACATCGAAAACCAGGAAACCCAAGTTGCAGGTGGTAGTCATCCCGTGGCGATCGTCTTTTCGCTCGCGGGCTTGCTGCTGTATGGATGGATACTCAGGGCCGGAATTGAAGTAAAAGCCACAACCAAGGCGCCTATGTGGCGGCGCTTTGGCGCGTTTCTGATCGACTTTTATTTTGCCGGATCGACCATTGCGGGGCTGGTAGGCTTGATTGCGATAGCGGTCGAGAGCAACCGGACCGGAGCGTTCCACTGGCACTTCCAGCGCGAGTATGGAGTAAACCTCGATCGGATGTTCGGGGTCCCCCTTGTTCTCGCTGCGATGGCGCTCATTTTCCTGTACTTCATGTACCCGCTCACCAAGGCGAAGCAGACAGTGGGGTGTTATCTGTTGCGGATCGGGGCCTTCAGCCAGTCTGCACCGGATAGTCTGGCAAAGATGTCACTGCGCGACGCAGCCAGGCGAATCGTTTTCGAATTTCGCGGCTTGTGTGCCTGGTGGAAATGGGCGCGGCGGAAGCCCAATGGCCAAACCTGGTACGACGAAAAAACCAACCTAATCGTGCTCCTCTACTGACCGCCCGCCGCAGCCTCGTCAATGGCATCGGGCGGGACGTCTCCGCGCTCTTCTTCTAGAGTTGCCAGGTCCTCGAGGACGGCCAGGCGGAGCGTTTTGGGGTCGTATCGATTCATGACAAGGATCTTAGAAAAAGACAAAAAGCTCGACTTGCTGTCATGCAGCATTTTTTCCAGGCCTGCGGGAGTGGCAACGAAGTAATCCTGCTTCCACGTCTGTCCGGTCGACTTATCGTGCAAACCTACCTGAAGTTCCTCGGCAAAGGCGTTGCGATCAGGCGGTCCGTCCGCGACCTCGAAGCTGGCAAAACTCCAGTCGGCAATCGTTATGTCACGCGACCGGGCCGCGCCTTCCTCGGTCGTGTATGCCTCATCGTCCGATCCCTCCAAGTCCCCTTGGTCAGCCTCCTGCTGATCTTCTTCCGGCTCAATCCCCTCGGTCTGGCTGGCTGACAGTTGTGTCGAATCCGGAGTCTGCGTTGGGGATGGGTAGGAATCGCCGGCTCCGCCAAGGTGCTTAGCGACCAGGTACAGGGCCACGGCAGCGCCCGCGATACCCAGCAGCTTCAGCCAATCCGATTGGTCGAAGCTTGACGCGACGAGACCGGCAAGCAGCGCTGACATCTTGACGGGGAGCTTACGCCACGAGCGGAGGGATAGGCAATCACTTTTGCCGGAGGATGAAAATACCGCGCCGCTCAACCCGCTATTTCAACTCGTTGGCTTGCGGGCCGTACGCCGCTTCGGTTCTGGTCTCGATTTCCCCGCTCCGTTGGTCCCGGACGGAAGGTCCTCGTCGTCCCCATCGTTGGAAGAATAAAGAAAGTCCTCGATCTCATCGATGCGCTCGCTGGCATCGTGGTAACCAATCTCAATCAGATCGTTGGTGTACTTCGAGGTGAACAGCAGATAACTCATCAGGTCCGCGCAGGAACCGGCGTCTCGTCCCAGGCTGCTGACAAAGTACTGGATCAGATAAGGCATGTCCTTCTGATGGTGCTCCGCCAGTTGCGACAGGTCGATCGAAGGCGTGAGCAGGCATGTGGTGAGCGGCCGCATCCTCTCCGATCCTTCAACCCCAAGCTCGCTGATATGACCGCTGCGCAGCAACTCATTCAACCGTTCTAGGTGCTCAATGTCGGCAGCCAGGTGGTCCAGAAACATCACATTGAACAGCACTCCCATGATCTGTGCCAGCGAAGGATCTCGCTGGTCCGCGGATTCTTCCTGATGTTCCAAACTCTGGCCGCGCACGCCGATGGCAAAGATACGCTTCGCCCCCAGCCGTATCACCGGACTCAGCGGCTGTTGCAGGCGCAGACAACCGTCGCCGAAGAAGGCTGTACCGCGCGCGGTCCGCAGTCTTACCGGCTGAAAGACCAGGGGAATGGCGGCCGACGCGCAAATGTGGTCCACCGTAATCTTGGTGGAAAGGGTCACGCGCCGGCTGCGGTTCCACATGGGGTGACCTTTGCTGCCCTGAATAAAAAGGTAGCTCTTCCCGGAGTTGTAATTGGTGGCGGAAATCGCGAGCGCGTAGAGGTGGCCGCGCCGGATGTTGTCTTGAATGCGGTCGCAATCGAGGTGCTTTCGCAGGAAGTAGCGCAACGGAGTGGCATCCAGCAGCGAGCGGGCATTGCCACCGCCCAGCATCGCTCCGAACGAGAGATCCAGTATCCAGGTGAGGGAATTACGGGCCTGGGAGAGCACATCGCAATGAAATATGTCGGACGGCCTGAGACTACCCCAAAGTTGGGCCGTCACTTTGGTCACGGCCGAGAAGTCGTCGCTGCCGACGGCCACGGCCGAGCCATTGATCGCACCCGCGGACGCTCCTCCTATGATGGGAAAAGGATTGCCGCGCTCTTGCACCCGTTTGATCTCGCCTATGCGCTTGAGAACGCCGGCTTGATATGCGCCGCGGGCGCCTCCGCCTGTCATCGCCAAACCGAGGGCGTTTTCCATGTTCAACCCCAGCTACTTCGCCATCGGCAAAAAACCGTGTGAATTCGATTTCAACTCGCACCTCACCCTGCACGAAAAGAGAACTGCGTTTCCTGCGACATCACCTTAGTCCACGTGAAACGGCGTGCCGTCGCTGCTGGGCAACGGCACGCCAGCCAGATGCAACCGGTCGGTCCTTGGTTGAGGCCCGTGACCGATTGCATTCGGCGCTATCTCACGCCTCAGGCGGTGGCGTGCGACATCTCAATCTTGGCCGAGCGCGCGGGGCGCTTATGATGTGCCCCTGCTTTGCCGGTCGTTTTTTTCTCTCTGCGGTGGTTCATCACGGTGTCGAGGATCTCCTTCTCGGTGTCCACGAAGGTCTTCACTCCGGCACGAGTCAGTTCCGGCAGAGGGTTGGTGCGAAACGGCGACATCATCTCCATCGCGCGTCCCGTAGCTTTCAGATGGGCGGTCACCTGACGGCCCGCCACGTCCATCAACTTCTTCTGTGCCTCCAGGAAGGAGTCGGTCGCCTGTTGCGCCAGATGGGTGATCTCCGTCTTCTTCGCCTTCTTCTCCGTCCCATTGCCCGAGGTGGCTTTGATGGTTTCCTCGGTGATCACATCCAGAAACTTCTTCTGGCTGCGAACGAAGTTGTCGAAGCTGTCGCGGGCGGCCTCGACCAGGCCCTCAGTTTCGTAGGGCTTTCCTTCCTTGACCGACGCCAGCCAGGCATGGGTCTGTTTACTCGCGACCTTCAAGGCTTCCTGATGCATATCGACAAAGGTATCCAGGCTGCGCCGCACCATGTCGGTCATGGCCACGGCCGGAGTGAAAGCGGCAACCCGCTCTTTCACGCCGCCAGTAACAATGTCATACTCCTGCTTGGCCAGGTTGAGCAGCAGCTTCTGGCCTTCGATGAAGTTGGTGATTCCCTCGCCT
The DNA here is from genome assembly GCA_963791975.1 of uncultured Acidobacteriaceae bacterium. Lineage (GTDB taxonomy): Bacteria > Acidobacteriota > Terriglobia > Terriglobales > Acidobacteriaceae > Bog-257. The sequence goes on from CAWBUJ010000005.1 coordinate 577,927, forward strand.
ACCACCTCCGTCAAGGTCGCCATCGGGCAATATTCGGGCTCGGCCAGCCGGTCCCGCACGAAGTTCATGGCGCCGTTGTTCTGGCGTGTAGCTAGGTCCACCAGGATACGTTGTGTGGCAAAAATATTCTCGACTCCCTGCTGCACCCAGCCTGACAGCAGGGAAACAAAGGATGACTCCGGAACGTGGGTCCTGACGTTCCCGGTTTTCACTTCTTTCCGCATAAGACAACCTCCGTTTATGCTGCATTGCAGCATCAACTAAAATGTAGTATTTGTTGGACAATTTGTCAATAGATAACTAAAATTATATGCGCCGCACAAGAGGATATCGGGCCGTGCAAGCCAAGAAGATTGTCATCAAGAAATACGCAAACCGCAGACTCTACGATACTTCCGGGAGCCGTTACATCAACCTGGAGGACATCGCCGCCCTGGTCCGAAATGGGAAAGACCTTCAGGTGGTCGATGCCAAGACGGGGGAAGACCTGACCCGGGTGACCCTGACTCAGATCATTGTGGAAGATGCCAAAGGCCAACCCACCGGGCTGCCGCTCGAACTGCTGCGGCAACTGATTGTCGCCTCCGACCGCGTGGGCCAGGAGTTCATCATGTGGTATCTGAAGTCGGCGTTCGACGCCTATCAGAAAGTGCAGAGCTCGGTGCAAAGCCGCTTGAGTGAAGTGCAATCGGCGGCGCTTTCCCCGTTGCAAATGGTGAAGAATCTGGTGACCGCGCCATCGCAGGAAAGTCCGGGCCAGGGCGGGGAAGAGTTGCGGGAGTTGCGTCAACGTATCTCCGAACTGGAAGGCCATCTGCAAAAACCGCAGCGGCAGAAAAAACGGCGTCGCGCCAAAGCCTGAAGCGGATTGCACGGGCACTCTTTGAGGTGCTCCGTTAAGCCGCCTTGACAATACCATCTTCGCAGCCCAGGATTCACAACAGGCGAGAGGCTTATGTCGCAAACCGCCAACGTCGTGCAGTTGAAGCCTCGCACCTTGCAGGCTTTCGAGAGCTATATTCGCGATGCCGAAGCGGCGATGGAGCCCACGCTGACCGGCGAGCGGCCATTCTTGTGGTCTGACACCCAATCCAACGTCGCACAGCGGATCGGCAAGGGTGAAATCGTAGCGGAATTCTGGACCGGGCAAGGTCCGGTGGAAGTGACGAATGGCCTGATCCACGATTGGATCGGCGCAGTCTTCGTCCCCAAGGCGACGGTAAAACAGGCGCTGGCGCTGGTCCAGAACTACGACAATCACAAAAACGTGTATAAGCCCGAGGTGCTGGATTCGAAGCTGATCAGTCACGACGGCAACGACTTCAAGATCTTCCTGCGGCTGCTCAAGAAGAAAATCATCACCGTCGTTCTGGACACCGATCACGACGTGCACTATGCATCGGTGGACGACACGCGCTGGTATTGCCGCTCCTACACCACGCGCATAGCCGAGGTGGAGGATCCGGGGACTGCAAAAGAACGGGTGCTGGAACCCGACACCGGTTACGGATTTCTCTGGCGACTGTATTCCTACTGGCGCTTTCAGGAGCGGGAAGGCGGCGTGTATGTCGAGTGCCGGGCCGTTTCGCTGACCCGCGACATCCCGCTCGGCTTGGGATGGATCATCGAACCGATCATCCGCAAGTTGCCGCGAGAATCTCTGATCAACACTCTAAAAGCCACACGCGACGCGCTTAGCGCGGCGTAGTTGCCAGCCATGGTGTCTCAATTGGGCTTCGCAGTCCCCGGTTTCTTCGGGGCTCGCGAAGGCTTCGCCGCCGGCTTGGGATGGGCATCGTCCGCAACCTGCTGAGCCACCTTGTCGGATTCCACCACGAACGTCGCCATGACCGCGTTGACGGCGAACTGGTTCGCATCGGCGGCCAGCGGCAGGTCCTTAAGCTCGGGAGACGGCTTTCCAACCTTATACAAGGTCACCGTGGTCATGGCCTGGTACTTGGCGGGATCGAGCGTCACGCCTTTGGGTACTGAAGCCGGCGGCAAGCCGCCGGTGCCGGGATTCTTCACTTGCGTCGGGGAAGTGAAGACGATGTAGTCACACTGTTTGGAACTGGCTTCGCTCTGCACCTCTTGCAACGGGGCCTCGGCGTCCAGAGGTATCGCCTCGAAATGATTACGGGCGAATTCGCTTATTAAGTTGAGGAGCAGGCTGTCGGTAGGCAGCGACTGGCCGCTCATGTCCTTGAGTTTGACCACGCCGATGCGCACCACGCCAGCGGCCTTGGGCGCGACGGCAGGAGCGGCAGGAGTCGCGGGCGGAGTCGCTTCCGCCTTGGGCGCCGGCGCCTCGGAGGCCGGCGCCGAATGGGTTGCCGCGGGCGCGCCGCCCATCATGGCCGACATGTCAGTGACCTTGCAGCCCGGCGGCATCTCGAACAGCGGCGCCTCCAGAGTTGCGTTGGCCAGCTCCACAACCTCTGTCGTGGTGGTGAAGGTCCCATGTTCCGTCACCATGGTCGTGGTCTGCTTGAGCGGATATCCAAGCGCGCCGCCGCCGCCGCCTTTCATCACGATGCGATCGCTGCACCCGCGCTTACCGCCGCCGCCGCAAGCCAGGGCGCGATACGACTCGTCGGAACAAGAGAATCCCGCCAGATCGGCATACCAGCCATCCGTTTCCATCTTCATGTGCGACTGGTTGCAGGCATCGGGAGAGGATTCCATCGCCATGGTCGTCTTGATGTGGCGCGCCTTGTAACCGAACATCTCCTGGCGCTCGCCGGTATCGATGGAAGTGCGAGTGATGGTCACCACGCCACCCTTGCGGGGCGCGGCGTTCTCGTCGGCTTCCATCTGACGTCCCATGGCCCGCATGTTCGGCATAGCCGGACAGGAGGTTTCGTCGCCGCCCATCGACATGACCGTGCACTGATTGCCGCTGATGGTGATCATGCGCTTCTGATCGCACTGGATGATGCTGACCATTCCGCCGTGGCCGCCGAAACTCATCTCGTTGCGCTCGCGGGACCCTTTGATGTAAACCGTGCTCTCCGTGGTGTGACCCATCACCGTGGTGCGGGTCTTGATCTTCAGGTCGGCTGAGGCAACGGTCGAAAGAAAGATGAGAGCTGCGGCAAACAGATAGGAGTAACGCAACAGGCGAGTCACAGAAGGCCTCCTTGAACGAACGAGAACATGACTTTGGGTGAAAGCAGCTGCGGGCGCAATTCTAAACATACTGAAGAAGAAACAGAACACGTCATCCAGCGGCACTCTAGAGGATCGGCTTTTCTCGACGACCGGACAGCCGCTGCTGGCGCTGACTGTTAACCATTCACTAACTCTTAGTCCTAATCCGTCCAGGTAGCCACTTTAGCGGTGGTCTATTATCGAGTTGATTACTCCCCCTCCCCCCACCACCTTCTTTATAATCATGCGATTACGAACTTTTTCCCGGCAAGCGATTGATCCCCAGAAGTTTACAAGCAACTGCTTTATTTGCGTCACTTACGAGCTACAATTGCACCCACCTGGAAGGCTTGCGACGGTGTCGGTAGGGGCCGTAGGTATCAACTAGTAATGAGAATGGATGCACTGGTAACTGGCTCCTGAGCACTGGCAACGGTTTTTCAAAGAGCTTATCCGGCCAGCACACTGGGTGCGACCAACGAAGACACACCAAACCTCTCCTCACCTGCAGTGATACTGCGACCGGCCAGATCGCGCAAGGACACAGGTCACGTGGGCATGTGATAGGGCTTCCGGGATCGGAGGCAGATTAACGGCCAATCCACTCCAGTTGGAGCGTCTTTTCCGCGGCCGCCATGACCTTCATCTCTGGATCGCCAGGGTAAGCCCGCAGCAGAGTTCATAACACGAATATCGTGTACACTGTAATCGTATGAAAAACGTTACGCTCAGCGCGGATGAAGACCTCATCGAGCAGGCCCGCCTGGTAGCGCGCTCGCAGCGCAGAACCCTGAACGCAGCCTTCCGCGAATGGTTGCTGCAATTCACCGCTCAGTCGGGCGATGGGCAGGAAGTGGACGCCCTGATGCTACGGCTTCGCCACGTCAACGCGGGCCGGCACTTCAGCCGGGATGAAATGAATGAGCGCTAGATTCTTCCTCGACACCAACGTCTTCATCTATTCGTTTGATCTAAGTTCTTCCGCCAAGGCCAAGCGCTCGGCGCAACTGATTCGCCAGGCAGTGGCCACCCGCAAGGGAATCGTGAGCTACCAGGTAGTCCAGGAGTTCTTCAATGTTGCGCTACGGCGCTTTTCCCATCCCATGACCGTCGCTGAAGCAGAACAGTATCTGAGCACCATATTCCGCCCGCTGCTGGCGGTGCAGTCGTCGCAGGCCTTGTGTTCAGAAGCGCTGCGTTTGACAGACAAGCATCACCTGTCATGGTATGACTCGCTGATCGTTGCGGCCGCAATGGAAGGGCGGTGCGGCGTCCTCTACAGTGAGGACCTCCAGCACGGACAACGCTTTGGCGACCTGCGGATTGAGAACCCGTTCGCCTAGTCTCGAAGGCCGTTTCCACCAAAGCGGAGGAAGCTGGGGACGAAATCCGGCGTACGATGTTTGCATGGACTTTCAATTCACCGCCGTTTTTCGCCCCGCTCCCGAGGGCTACATCGCATTCGTCGAGGAATTGCCGGGCGCTAATACCCAGGGTGTAACTTTGGACGAGGCCCGCACCAATCTGCACGAAGCAGTCGCCTTGGTGCTGGAAGCGAACCGAACCTTGGCACAGGAATCGGCTTCTGGAAGCGACGTGATTCGGGAACCACTCAAGGTCAGTGCAAGGCCCCGCCCTAGCCAAAAGCAGGCTAGACATGTCATGAGCGAAGTCGAAGGAACGGGGCACCCAGATTGAGGTTTCGGTGCGAGTTACTCAGGTGAGCCGGGGCACGCGGCGTGTTTTCCCCACTCCTCGAACAGCTTATTGCATTGCCTCCACTCTTCCTCGAATCCAAGGTGCTTCGTGACGAGATTGTTCACTAGGAACACTGCACTGCTAGTAGCCCTAATGACCTCGACGATTTCGTCTTCGGAATAGTTAGCCGTTAGATCGCTTCCGGAGAAACGCCTACCTACTTGCATGATTCCTGCGTGAGTGTAGCTATGAAGAGCGTTTCTTGCTCCCTGCAGAAACTTCTCGAAGAAGTCGCCTGTGCCGAAGGCGGCGTCGATCTCTTTGCCCACCGTACTGAGATCAGCTCTGTACTGGTCATTGCGCAACAGCCGCAAGTTTTTCTCAGAACCTATTATCACAACATGGGCGCGGACAACGGACTCAACTATTGGCCGCACGAGTGCGAATGCCGCCCCGAAGAACTTGTGCGATATAAGGCACAGAACGCTCCTGTGAAACTCAAATATGAGAGACCAGTAGGCCATCAAGAGCCTGTTGCTGTCACCCGTTGGGCATTGCCTCTTTGCGATGACGAGGTCCTCTATTCGATCACCGAACTCATTGGCACTCTTGATTTCATCTTCAACGCGGCTGCTCATCGTTGGCTCCGTCTTCGGGCGGGTTAGTTCTAAGGGCGGCTGGCGCGGTCGAGCGCTCAAAGCTCAGCGGAAAATTCCGCCCCACGGCGCATGCGTGCGTTCGTGCTCGATGGTCGGTCCGTCCTTGAGCGTGCTATCAAGGGCTTTCCGGGCATCCTCGTCCCCATGCTCGGCAGCCTTGCGCCACCAGATTGCCGCTAGATTATGGTCCTGCGGTACACCTACGCCTTTATAGTAAGCAACTCCGAGATTGTATTGCGCGAATGCGTATCCCTGCTTGGCGGCCCTACGCCACCAAAATAACGCCTGAGTGTGGTCTTGCGGTACGCCCTCGCCTTTGTAGTAGAAAACGCCAAGATCGGATTCCGCGAATGCGTATCCCTGCTCGGCGGCCTTGCGGCACCAAACTATCGCTTGAGTGTGGTCTTGCGGTACGCCCTCGCCTTTGCTGTAAGCAATGCTGAGCATGTATTGCGCGATTCCGTGCCCGTGCTCGACGGCCTTACGCCACCAAACTACTGCCTGAGTGTGGTTCTGTGGGACGCCCTCGCCTTTGTAGTAAGCAAAACCAAGATAGCACTGTAGATCGGCGTGGTTCGGGTTCAGTCGAAGACCTCGCTCGAAACATCCAACAGCCTCTTCATACCTGTGCTGAGCTAAGAATTCTCTTCCCCGCTTGAGCCAGAGCTCTGCACTCTCCTCTGTGGCGAGCAAGTCCTGCATTCCACGGCGCGCAAGCGAAGCGGTTCCAACCTGCGAAAGAGCAATAGGCTGCGAACGCACCAATTCTGTCTCGTTCCTGTCCTCCTTCTCGTTGGTCATGGCTGTGCCATGCCGGCGGAACGAACCTCGAACTGATGACGCGCCGCCTCAATGCGGGCCTTCACGCCCTCCGCCATTTCGGCGAGCAAGTCGAGCCCCTGCGCGCTGCCCGCCTCCACTTTGGCTTTTAGCTTAGCGATGTCGGACTCAATCAAGGTCTCGATTTCCAGCTCTATCTGAGCAAGTCTGCTTCTAATCTGCTTGATCTGCCGGATAACACGGACAAGGTCTGCTGCTACGCCCGTGCCTTTAACTGTTTCAGGGCTGCTCTCATATTCTTCCAGGATTCGCTTTAGCGTCTCGGCATCGCCCCTCGCATACCCGGCGTTTGCTTCCTTCATGAGCTGTTCGCATTTGTGGCGCTCCGCTTCGTCAGCGGCATGGTCTGGGTGGATTCGCAACGCTACTTCCCTGAAGAGCTTCTTCAATTCAGGCGAGGCTTTGAACTTCTTTCCTTTGGCGGCGGCTTCCTGAACGGCAGACTTGGATTCCTCGGCCTGGGTTCGAGCCCGCGTCGCGGCGGACCGAGCCTCCTCTGTCCGCTCATCTTCGGCTACCAGTTCGGCGATTTTTGCATTCCATTCGTCAAGTTCCGCGTAGAGAGCCCCGACCTGACGGAGATACTCTCCTTCAAAGGCTGAGAGTTCAGCCCGCAGATTGGTGAGGTGTAATTCACGGTCCGCCAGTTCAGATTGGAGCAGCGCCAATTCCTCGCGCTTCCTCGCAAGCTCCTCTTCTTCGGGCGACACCCGGCGAACGGTTTCCGCGCTCATCTTAAGGTTTTCCGCACAGCAAAAGATAGCACTTAGCGAAGGGCTGGGGAAGCGTGCCGGGTGCCCCGCCCTTTCGCCCGGGGTTGGCGAAGGGAGCAAGCAAGCCTGTGCCGTCCCCGGGGACTCGAATTTCTTTTCTGACTTTTCCCACGGTTGAAACCGTGGGCTATCCTGTTTCGCGCCCAAGGCGCTCGGGTTGCGGCAGGCTAAGGAACAGCAGGTCCCTCCACTCGGACGGCTTCGCCGTCCGGAGCTAAAGCTCCCGACCACCGAGTCCTCGGTCGGGATGGCAGTGTAGCGGGGATTGAAGTCCTCGGTGGGGATGACACTCCAAAGCAGGTCCCTCGACTCCGGCGGCCAAAGTCAGGCCGCCTGCGCTCGGGATGACAACCTCGAAGGAAGCGAAGCCCTCGGTCGGGATGACAGCGTAGCGGGGGTTGAAGTCCTCGGTCGGGATGACAGTGTAGCGGGGGTTGAAGTCCTCGCTGGGATGACAATCCAAAGCAGTTCCCTCGACTCCGGCGGCCAAAATCAGGCCGCCTGCGCTCGGGATGACAACCTCGAAGGAAGTGAAGTCCTCGGTCGGGATGACAGATCAGTGGCTAGTGGTTAGGGGATAGTGGCTGCCGGTCAGAGGACAAGCACTGTCAGGCGCCAACCGCCAGTACTTTCTGCTCTTCCGTCATTGCTTCTGAAACCGGTGGCGCTGGTGAGGTTCGCCGGGTGCTTGGCTTGACCGTCTTTGCCGGCGGCTTGCGTCGCCTTGCCTTCTGCGGAGCTTTCGCAAGCGGAGTCTGGGCAACAGGAATCGTTGCTTGAGGCCGGACGCGCTTCTTCGGTTCGGGCTTGGCTGGGGTCTTGGCTCCGGCTGCACTGGCGCCGTTGCGCAGCTTCACGAAGCTTTCCTCCACGAACTTTTCCAGCTTCTCCAGATCGGGCGCGGCGTGGATGTCGCCGGTGAATCCGAAAAACGCAGTGCCGTTATAGGTTAGGATGGCGCAATTGATGCCCATCAGGCCGCCGATCGGCACCCAGGGATACCAGGCCAGCATCTTGTGACCCATGAGGTAGAGCGGCACTTGCGGACCGGGTACGTTGGTGCAGATGATGTTGCACAGGCTGATCGGCAACTGGCTGACCACGGGTCCAACCCCGGCCCAGAATGCGCTGGGGAAAGTTGAGAGCACGCCTCCCAGCATTCCCACAACTTCCGCCGCATGCGCCTGCTTTAGGAACTCAACTCGCTCCCGCACCACAGCCAGCAATTTTTGCGGATCGCGGATATCCAGAGGAACCGGCACCGGCACGAAGGAGATTTGATTTCCCAACTCGGTAGCGTCTCCGTTGCCGCGCACGTTCACGGGAATCACAATCCGCAGCGAGCGCCCCTTCAGATCGACACCGCGCTGCTCGGCGTAGAGGCCAAAGGCCAGGGTCACGGTAGTGAGCACGACATCGTTGACGGTTCCACCACAGATGTTTTTGACCGCCTTAATGTCGGCCAGCGGAAGTTGGGTTGAGGCGAAGATCTGCGGTCCCTGGCAGACGGTGTTGAAGGGCAAACGCTCGGCCGGAGCAACCAGTTCAGCCATCAGGCCGAGCATCTCGGCGGGAATCCCCTTCGGATTGGCCAAGGCCTGCTGCGCCACGTCGAGCAGCTTGGACTGCGCACTCAGAGCCCCGGAGACCACGGAGAAGTACGACTTGACCAGCCCATCGAGCAACGCGGCGCCCGCATCGCGGTGGGGCGGAGGCAGTTGCGCCTTGAGCTTCCTGCGGCGAACAGGCGCCGCCGTTGGCTCGGTGCCCATGATGACGTTCATCGCACCCACGCCGGCAATTCCGTCGGCCAGGCAATGATGGATGCGAGTAATCATTCCGGTGCGGCCGCCTTTCAGCCGCGCCAGGGTGAAGTCCCAAAGCGGCCGCTGGCGGTCCAGCCTGGTGCTGACAATCGTCCCGGCAAGGTCTTTGAGTTCCTGCTCCGTGCCGTGCTTGAGCGACACCTCGCGAACGTGGTTTCGGATGTCGAACGTCGGATCGAACTCCCAGTGCGGAAGTCCGAGATCGAAGGGAGGAAACACCACGCGCTGCCGGTAACGGGGGATGAGCGGCAGCTTCGATTCGACGTAGGCCATGCAGTCGGCGAGGTCGATCTCGCCTTCGAACACGCTGACCCCCGCGATGTTCAGCGGCTGTCCCTCGCGCTCTATATAGAGAAAGAGAGCGTCTCCCCAGGAGAAGGAATTATTCTCGGGCTGGTTCGGCATACAAGTAACCTCGTCACCCGGCAGGTGCGATTTCAGCGATGCTCCCGTTGCCGCACCGGCAAAGGGCCGGGGCGGAATAGCGGTTGCGTCGCTGAAGGTCCGCGTCTCAGGCCAGGAAAGTGAATCGTTGCGACAGCTTCATCAGCTTGAGCACCCGGTAAATATCGACGCTGACGCCGCGCAGAACGGGTTTGACGCCCTTCTCGTCAGCCACGCTGGCCAACTCTTCCATGGCTTTCAGTGCACCCGAATCGATGCGGCGGACGGCAGAGAAATCCAGGCACAGATCACCCTGGGCGCCGTCCAGCGTCATACGGGCTTCTTGCAAGGCATGGGCCACGGACTCACCATCGAATTCAAGCCCTACGGGAATCATTGTCATAGTCATACGCACAACCATTCATCAACGTTTTGTTTTTCCAACGCCGGAGCCACAATTGCCGGACCTCGTCCTTCGTAAGCGCTCCAGAACAGCTCGACCAGTTCGCTCAACAGGGGCATGCGGGGATTTGACCGTCCCGAGGGATCGTCAAAAGCGATCTTGACCAGGTCGGGCATCGCCTGCTCGAAGTCCTCGCGCGAGATGCCCATCTCAGCGATGGAGCGGGGAATTGCCAGGCGGTCGAGTAGTTGTTCAGTCGCCGCCACCAGCTTTCCGACTTTTTCCTCGATGGTATGACCACCCAGGCCCAGCAGGTCGGCCATCATGGCGTATTTCTTGTGCGCGGTGTATCCGCGCTGGTTCGGCGACGGCATGAACTTGGTGGGGACCGCCGCGTTATACGCGATAACGTGCGGCAACATGAGCGCATTGGCACGGCCGTGCGCCACGCCGAAGCGCGCCCCGAAGGCGTGGGCGAGAGCGTGATTTACGCCCACCGACGCATTGGAGAAGGCGATCGCCGCGATGCAGGCGGCATTATGCATCATGCTGCGCGCCTCTTCGTCCCGCGGATTCTCATATGCGATGGGCAGATACTTGAACACCATGCGAATCGCCTGCATGGCGTTGGAGTCGGTGTAGGGGGAAGCGTAAATCGAAACGCCCGCTTCCAGCGCATGGGTCAAACAGTCGACACCAGTGTCCGCGGTAAGGCCTTTGGGCATGGACATAACAAACTGCGGATCGACGATGGCCACATCCGGGCTCAGGGAGTAGTCAGCCAGTGTGACTTTGCGGCCCCGCGCTTTGTCGGTCATGACGGCGAAGGGAGTGACTTCGCTGCCTGTCCCGCTGGTGGTGGAGATGGCAATCAATCGCGCACGGCTGGTCTTTTCCGTGGGGTATTCGACCACGCGCTTGCGCAGATCGAGGAATGGCGCGGCCAGCTCTTCCAGGTCGGCCTCCGGCGATTCGTACTTGAGCTTCATGATCTTCGCGGCGTCGATCACCGAGCCTCCGCCCAGCGCGATGATCTGGTCGGCTTTGTAGAAATTCAGCGCCTCCACGCCTTGCATGACGATCTTGACGTCGGGCTCGGCGTCGGGAATGACCGAGACGTGGACGAGGGTTTGCGCGGGAATGTAGCGGCGGACGATATCTACATGTCCGATTTGCTCCATCGCCGGATTGGTAATGATGATGGTCGAGAGGGAGGGGAAATGTCTCAGGTTCTCCACCGCATTCAAGTTGAAGTAAATCTGATCGGGGATGCGGAACCACATATGGGCTGGTGTCCTCCGCGCCACGCGCTTGATGTTGAGGTAGTTGTAAATATTCACGTTGTCGGTGGTGCTGTTGCCGCCACCGGTGCCGCATCCGAAGGAGAACGTGGGCACCATGTCGTTGTAAACGCCACCCAGCGCTCCGATGGAGCCCGGCGAATTCACAATGATGCGCCCGGCGTTGATCACCTCGCTGAATTTGTGGATGACCTCTTCGTTGCGCGAGAAAACGACCGCCGTGTGGCCGAGGCCGCCGGCGCGATTCACGTCTACGCAAACCCGGAGCGCCTCATCGACCGACTTCGCCCGGTAGACGGCCAGCACCGGGAACAGCTTCTCGACGGACAGGGGATATTCGCGGCCCACACCTTGAATCGGCGCAATCAAGAGCTTGGTCTTCGGCTTGACCGACAGACCGATCATGCGGGCGATCGCGGTGGCGTTCTGGCCCACTGCCAGCGGCTGCATGAATCCGGTGGCGGGATCGATCACCGTGCGCGCCAGCAGCGCCGCCTCTTTCTCATTGCAGATGTGCGCGCCCAGCTCTGCGAATTTTTTCAGCACCGGGTCATAAATCTCGTCGTCGATGACCAGCGTCTGTTCGGAGGCACAAATGGTTCCGTTATCGAATGTCTTGGAGGTGATGATGTCGACCACGGCCATGTTCAGGTCCGCAGTCTTCTCCAGGTAGACGGGCGTATTGCCCGGTCCCACACCCAGGGCCGGTTTGCCGGAGCTGTAGGCTGCTTTCACCATACCCGGGCCTCCGGTGGCGTCAATCAGGCCCACGTCCTTGTGATGCATCAGGTAGGCGTTGTCCTCGAGCGTGTGCGATTGCAGGCAGGTAAAGACGCCTTCAGGAGCACCGTGTTTTACCGCCGCCTCGTACATGATCCGTACGGCTTCATTGCAACAACGTCCAGCGCTCGGGTGAGGACTGAAAATGACCGCGTTGCGCGTCTTGATGGCCATGATGCATTTGAACAGCACCGTCGAAGTCGGGTTCGTAATCGGCAGCAGAGAGAAGATGACACCGATGGGTTCGGCCACCTCCACCATTCCGCGTTCCGGAAACTCGCGAATCGTGCCAACGGTGCGCTTATCTTTGACGTAGTTGTAAACGAATTCCGTGGCCACCATGTTCTTCAGGGCCTTGTCTTCCAGGACTCCGAGCCGGGTTTCCTCAATTGCCAAGCCCGCCAGATACTGGGCCTGTGCCAGTCCCGCCAGGACCATGGGCTTGACGATACGATCGACGTCCTCCTGGGTGTATTGCGTGAAGACGGCGGCAGCGGTTCGAGACTGGCTGACCAGCCCTTCCAGATAAGCGATCCGTTCTTCACTGACGCATGCAACACTCTCCGCCATCGATGGCCTCCGTTCCTGAGCAACTCCGTAGAGGTTCTGCAAACTGGGGGATTCCCGAAATGAGAACCTGACACTCCTATGATCCGGCTGGGGTTATCCACAAAGCAGTGACGGTTGACCAGAACGGTTGTGATGCTCGTCCGCCGGGTTCCGCGACGGCCTGCCGCCGGCCGGTTGTGTCACACTCATATATAAGAGGATGGGAGCGAAACTGCCGTTGAATCCGTGTTCAGGCCTGGTGTACCCGCCGCCATTGCCTGTTTCCGTCTCTTGTTCTTAACAATTTGTTGACCAGGAGTTTTGCGTACTTCGGTGCTGCTGGGGAATCCAAACAGGAGAGAGGATGGCAGGGTCTTGATATTGTTCTCGCGAACTCCAGCCAGGTTGAAGGTGGCAGTTGCCGGGTTAGCGCTTCTGTGCTCCGGCGTCGCCGCACACGCTACCGATAGCGTGCGACCGACCGATCTCGACCGCGGCTTCCAGCAGATGTATAACCTTGACTTCAGTGCGGCCCATGCGACCTTCACGTCTTATCAGCAGGCCAATCCTGGAGATCCGATGGGCCCAGTGTCGAACGCAGCCGCCTATCTGTTCTCGGAGTTCAACCGTCTGCACATTCTGGAAGCGGATCTATTTACCGACGATCACAAATTCGATAACCGCAGCAAGCTCACTCCCGACCCGGCGGTGAAGAGTGAATTCGAGAATGAGTTGGCACGGGGTTCAGACCTCGCGGGCAAGATCCTGGCGCAGAATCCGCAGGACAAGAACGCAATGTTTTCGCAGGTTTTGGCCAACGGGCTGCGCGGCGACTACGCCGCCATGATCGAGAGGCGCAACTTTGCCAGTCTCGCGTATATGAAGACCTCGCGCGGGATGGCCGAGAAGCTGCTGGTCCTTGATCCCACATGCTACGACGCCTATCTGGCGATCGGGGTGGAGAACTATCTGCTGGGCAGCAGCCCCGCGCCGGTGCGCTGGGTGTTGCGCTTGACCGGGGCGCAGACTGACAAAGAAGAAGGTGTGCAACGCTTGCGCCTTACCGCCGACAAGGGACATTACCTGGCGCCGTTTGCCCGCCTGTTGCTGGCGGTGGCGGCCCTGCGCGACAAGGACCCTCAGACTGCGCGCTCTCTGCTGGCGGCTTTGGCAGTTGAGTTCCCGGGAAACCAGCTCTACGCCAAAGAACTCGCCAGAATTCAATAACCCCACTACATTCGCGTCAAAGGCCATCCGGGCCGATTAACCAGCCATGTTGCATTGCATCTGAGGCAGGCTTGCGGGTGCAACGCGCTACGATTTCCCCGCATCACTGCTATTAGGGCCGCCGGGTCCAAAAGGAGGAACCAGAATATGGGGGCCAGTCCCCTTCAAGTACAGCCAACTTATCCGCAAACCGTGTTGCCCCGAGCCAGCGACTGGAGCGCAGTCTGGAGTGGGGTTTTTATTTTCGCCAGTATTTGGGCGGTCTTCGAGGTGCTGGGGCTTGCTATCTTCGCCAGCGCCGGCAGCTCGACCGTCGCCACCGTCGCTTCCAACATGGGAATCGGAATGGCGATCTGGACCATCGTGTTGACCGTCATCGCCATGTACGTAGCCGGCCGGGAGACCGGCAGGATGGCCAAGGTGGCCACCCGCTACGATGGCCTGGTCCACGGCATGATGATGTTCGGCCTGTCCGTGATAAGCGCCATCGTTCTCAGCACGCTGGCCAGCGGCCTGCAAGCTGCGAGCACGCACGGCATCTACATGCTGAACCTGAGTGTGGCGACAGGTTGGGCGACCTTTATCGCTTTGCTCCTGGGATGGCTTGCCGCAATGGCCGGAGCTTCCGCCGGAGGCCGGCCGCAAGCCAGGGAGATGAAGCAGCCTACCCAGATACGTCCGGCTGCCTGATCGATCCTTGCCTTTCCAACCAAACTGTCCTCCCTGCGACAGCCTCTGGTTGGGACCACAAGCGCACGCCTTACGACCGCCGCACCCCCTGACGTCTCATGCCTGTAAAATCTGTCGCTCATCCGCCGAGTGGTCACGGCGCAAAGTAACCGGAAATGTCCAGAATGAGGTTGGTCGAGCCGGCGGCGTAGGCATCGATTTTGCCACCCTGGCCAGCCGGCACGACAGCCATATTCGACGTAACCGCCCCGTCATCTGCATTCAGGGTCGAGACCAGCGGCTGGTCTGTGCCATCGGGCCATAACGTCAAGTAGCCCAGCGAGCCCGAAGGAACAACCGTCGCATTGAACACGTACGCCTGGGACTGGCTGGGTACCGGACATGAACTTCCCAAAACATCCACCGGGGGAACGAGGAGGCCATTGAAGGCGCCGTTGCCCAGGGGCGGACGGGTGTCCAGCACGCGGCAGGGAGCCGTTGCATATAGCGACAACGCATTTTGCGCTCCCGCCGGCGCAAAATAGCCATTGATGTCGATTACCAGATCGGTGTTGTCGGTGGGATATACGGCGATTGTCTGGTTGGTGCCAGCTCCCACGATAGCGGCGTTGGCCGTAACCGTTCCCGTGGTCGCGTTCAAGGTCGAAACAACGGGCTGCTGCTGGCCATAGGGCCACACCGTCAGATAGTTCAGTACTGTGCGCGGCAGAGCGGTGAAGTTCAGCGAAAAGGCTTGCGCGCTGGCTGGTATGTTGCACAAGCCTGAAAGCGAGAAGTCAGCTTCCTGGCCGCCCCTCAAGTACTGCCCATTGCGGGTGTCCACTAAACGACACGGAGGCAGAGTGTAGAAGGCGAGCGTGGAACTGCTCGCGGGCACGAAGTAGCCGTCGACGTCCAGGAGAAGATTGGTGGTGTCGCTGGCATAGACGCTGACCGAGCCATTGTTGTTACCTGCCGGCACGATCGCCGCGTTGGCTTTTACCCGCCCGTCCGAATTCAACGTGGAAGCCAGTGGCTGGGGTTGACCGGTTGGCCACACCGTCAGGTATCCCAGGCTCCCCATTGGCACGGCGGTGACGTTCAGCGAATACGCCGTCGCGGAAGGGGGAATATTGCAACTGCCACTCGGGATCGGGAAGTCGCGGTGGGTCTTGCCCTGGACGGGAGGACCACCGAATGTTCCGTCGGAGTTTCGCGTATCGACCACCCTGCAAGGAGGGACAGAAACATAGTGCATGGGAAAGGTAATTTCGAATACTACTCCGCAGCCATTACACCCGGGCAAGTCTGGCCCACCAGTCGCCGTGCCGTAGAGATTACCGTATTTGTCAAAGACCAGGTTGCCGCGCGGAGTTCGCCCATCGTCACCGCCCGTGAAGTCGTAAAGCGAAGTATATGTCCATCCACCGTTCGACTGGGTGAGTTTGAAAACCGCACCCTTGCTATAGGCACCGTCTCCGGCGGTCGCGCCGTACAAGTTCCCACCGCTGTCCATAACGAGGCTGGCTGTGGGCCCACCGGTGAGCTGGCCAGAGCTCCCAGTAAAGGGGTAAAGGGTTTGGAAGGTCCAGCTCGACCCTGAAGGAGTCAACTCGAAGACGGTGCCGCCGTCTCCCGTGCCGCCCGTTGTGGTGGCACCGTAAAGATTGCCCGCCGGGTCAAAGATGAGCCCTGCGTAAGGCTGGCCGCCGTCTTGCTGGTTCTCGAAACTGTAGAGAGTCTTCAAGGCCCAACCGGACCCGGAGGGCGTCAACTCGTAAACCGTGCCGTAGCCATAGGCCCCGCCACCGGACGTCGTGCCGTAAAGGTTACCGGACTGGTCGAGTATGAGGCCCGCCCAGGGATGAGCACCGTCGTTCCCTCCGCTAAACGTATAAATGACACTCTGCGTCCAACCGCCGTTGGAGGGAGTCAGTTCATAAATCACGCCGCAGCCGTTAGGGCTTCCGGAGCAGCTTCCCCCACCGCCATTGAAGGCGGTGCCGTAGAGATTACCCGCGGGATCGAAGATCAGGCGTGCCCCGTACGGATTCGCTCCGTCGCTTGCTCCGGTGAAGTTGTAAAGCACGGTCTCTGTCCAGAAGCCCGAGGGTGTGCGGGAGTTTTGAAGCGCGGGGTTTTTCAGATTGAACACCGTGCCGCAGCCGGTAAAACCCCCGCCCGTCATGCATGGTCCCGGCACCCCCCCGAACCCGGTCGTGCCGTAGAGACTGCCGTCAGGACCGAAAATAACTGCAGCGTAGGGAGCAGCCCCGTCACTGCCTCCTGAAAACATGTAGAGTGGGGTCAGATCCCAGCCCGAGCTTCCCGGCGATAGCATGTAGACCGTGCCTGTTCCGAAATCGCCCGAAAATGTCGTCCCAAACAGATTTCCACTGGCGTCGATCGTCAGGCCGTAATTGGGCTCATCTCCATCCGCTCCGCCCTGAAAATTGTGAATGACGGTATAGCTCTGCGCCTGGGCAGTAGACGTTGCCGCGATAATTGCGAGACCGAACACGATCGCCAAAACAAGATGGAAGGATCTCAGTAGGAAGTTAGTCCGATGATCACAACTCTGATAAGGGTGCGGGGTCACCATTCATGCTCCTGTTGCATTTGTAGGCGGAGCTTGTCGATCAGGACGCAGTCCCGTCCCGACTTCCGAGGCCTCCATCCCTCTGCGAGCGCCTCGTCCGTGCTCCATTGGTAGCAAGGAACCACAGGCGGGTTGCTTTGGCTAATCCACCGGATCGAGTCCGTGGGCGTACGCGGGATTGTACTCAATAATAACCGACACAATCGAAGTTGTGCGCTGCGCCGGAATCAACATTGTTTCAGAATGGGAAACAGCTTCGAGTGTTCACCAATCACGCCGGGTTTCAATACAATATGAACGTGCGGTTCCGCTACCCGATACTCGTTCTGATTGGTCTGTGGTTGGCTGCTGGCGCGGGGGCGCAGGAGCCTCCGGTGGAGCAGGTCCCAGTGGACAAGTCGGCTCCAGCGCCCAAAGACAATCGCCAATCTCCGCCGCGCTCCGACGGTATTCCCGCTGGTGAGAGCTCCAGCAAACAGACGGAGACTGACATCGCCCCTCCCGCCGACGATGCCAAGACCCATCCCGGGGCCGATCTCGGGGAATCGGAGGTTGACGAATTTACTCCCTGGAACCCGATGAAGGCGATGAAGGATGTCGAGGTGGGGGACTTCTACTACAAGAAAGAGAACTACAACGCCGCCATCAGCCGCTATCGTGAAGCGTTGGAGTTCAAGCCTCATGACGCTGAGGCTACGTTCAAGCTGGCCGAGGCATTGACCAAAACTGGCGACACCGCCGGTGCCATTGAAAACTACCGGGCTTACCTCAAGATCCTGCCGAACGGCCCCTACGCCAAGAAGGCGCACGAAGCGCTGGAAAAGCTGAGGGCGAAATCAGGCCCCGTTGGCAAGTAGCCCGAGTCCTCGTTGGCAAAGAGGCCTAGTCTCAGTCAATGTACATTCATAACAAAACACTTATTGGCTTCGTTTTGCAAGAATCCTACCGGTCTTCTAATTTGGTGCTACGTGTGACCTGCGCTCCGGGGGGAGGGGCTTGTAGGGCATTAAAGTGCTATTAATGGGTGCTCCTCGATGCTCCAAGATATCCTCACTTCGGTGCTCTGGAAATATTTAGGCGAGGCTAATATTCTTTGGCTTAGAGCGTGCAGTTGTGACGGCCAAGGGCTGAAGCGAAGGCCAGGTCCGACCCGGCAACGGCGAGTCGGTACAAGGAGTTTTGTGTGAGCCAGAATCAGTCTGCCCGGCGAAGGCCGCCCGCAGACGACATACGAACAAAATCGGTGGAATATACTCCAGAGCCCTGGTGCATCCTGGAGCAAACTCCTGGCGATGCCTGGGTGATAACGGGGGAATCTGCCGCGCACGGACCTCGCACGCTGGCCACCATTCCTGACGCCGTCTCGGATACCGAACAGCGAGCCAACGCCCGCCTGATTGCCCAGGCTCCGTCCATGCACCGCGCCGCTGTCAAGCTTCTCTGCGCCTGGGGCACCGAGGACGCTCCTGAAGCCATGGAAGAGCTCGCCGTGATATTGAGTCAGGCGGTGAGAAGGTGACCCGACTGGTTGGTTTACTCTCAACTCGGTAACTGATACTGCAAGCTGATCGACTCCTTGGGCGACCGCTCGCCTTTGCAAACTCTGCAACCTCCTTTACGATTTTTCTCCTCACTATTCCCCCTTCTTTGACCGCGCAGTCATAAAACGGTCAGGGCCCGAATCGAATCGAGACGAATGAAAGAGGGGCCATGGCTGCCTTGCAGAACGTGTCAGCAGCGCAGCCGACCTTATCCATTCAGGGCGGGCAAGAAAATTAGAGGTGCGGTAACAACGCCCCGCATACTCGCAAATAGCTGACACTCCAGTGCTCCAGTGATCCCTTGGACGGAGAACTCAGACCGGTCAGACCGGAATGATGCATCCATGCGGGACGAACCCTAGGGCTGGGTCGTTGGCCGCATAACCTAGCTCACACAGCTGTAGCATTTATGTCACCAAAATTACTCTTATCTAATACCACTAAAGTGTAGAAGTAGCCAACGAGTCTGGGCCAGATAGTGCTTGCAGAATACTAACTATCGTGGTATTAAGGAAGCAATGATCCCACAAATTCCGGGAATTTGTGAGAGGTTACGAGAAGAAACAAGGTTCTGTGGACGTTGAGTAAGTGGGGTATTACTTCATCTTAACGTACCACTTAAGTATCAAACGCGGCCAAATGGCGAGAAGTGTCCCTTAAGGAGCTTTCATTCCAAGGTGTCGCTTCGGTTTCGCTGGCCATTCATTAGCACAAATTTCCATAGAAGTTTTCGCTTAGGCCCCCAAGAAGCGGCAGATGGGACTCAATTGGCGGAGCTATGTCCAGCGTACAACCAGCATCGACTCAGGGTTGGCAGCCCGTGGTTCCGTTTCTGGAGAACCGCGATTGGTACGCTTTGCAAACCCGGGTACGTTTTGAACGCAAGATCTGCCAGCAAGTCCAAGACAAAAGCCAGGAGGCGTACGTTCCAGTAACTCGCGAGCGGCGCCGCTGGAGCGATCGTTCTCAGACGGTTGAGTCGCCGCTGTTTCCAGGGTATGTCTTCGTGCGTGCTATGACCGAACCGGCCGCTCGTCTCGCGGTGCTACAGACGAGCGGCGCCTACGCGTTCGTCACCTTCAACGGAGTCATAGCGTGTATTCCTGACCAGCAGATCAAAGACCTGCAGCGCATCGAGAGTCAGAACGCGTCATGGTCTCCCTATCCCTTCCTGAAGGCGGGCCAACGGGTCCGAATCTCTGGCGGCTGTCTGAACGGACTGGAAGGTATTCTGGTCGCCGAGCGCGGCCGGAAACTGGTTATTTCTATTGAGCCAATGCAGCGCTCAGTTGCCGTCGATCTTGAGGCGTATGACGTAGAAGGCGTCTGAAGCGGCGAGTCGCTGCACTCACTGTCCAACCCCCTGCCTGGCAGGTGGGCACAATCCCTAACCCCTTATTCATGGCAATGAACTCGCGTAGAAGAATTTGGTGGAGATAATGATCCGTTTCCGTTGGCATACTCCAATTCGGCTTTTGCAGTGGTTGTCCGTCGTAGCTCTTTCTCTCGCCGTGTGTACCGGCGTGGATGGACAGTCAGCGGCTCCCCCAACTGCCTCCGCCCTAATCCCCACAACTACCTCAGTAAGTGCCTCGTCCAAACCGTCGTCGCCAGCGGTTGCTCCGGCAATGGGGGACTCTTCCCACGCATACGCCGACAGCATAATCAGCCCCGATGACGTGCTGGACGTTTACGTGATGGATGTGGCCGAACTTTCCCGTCAGTATCGCGTCAGTCCATCGGGGAACGTGGACCTACCGCTGCTGCCGAAACCACTGACGGCTGCAGGTCTGACACCGAGCCAGTTTTCTGACGCTTTAGCCCAGCAACTGCGCCAGCGCGGACTGGTCACGGACCCCCATATCGTCGTCACGATCATGAGCTCCCGGATAAAGGCCGTATCGATTACGGGAGCCGTCAAAATGCCGCAAATCTATCCGGTCTTTGGAAAAACCACTCTGCTGGACGTGCTGTCGCAGTCACAAGGGCTGAGCGATGACGCCAGCAATGTTGCAGTCATCACCAGGGGAGATATCGGGGCGCAAGCGACGAATTCCACCGAACGTGTGCAAATGGTTGACATCAAGAAGTTGATGGAAACCGGCGATCCTAAGTACAACATCGACATATTTCCCGGTGACAAAGTGACCGTGCCCCACGCGGGGATAGTCTACGTGGTTGGTGCCGTCAATAAGCCCGGCGGGTTCGTAATCCGGGCCCCAGACAAAGGAATGACCGTGCTGCAGGCGCTCGCCATGGCGGAGGACGCAAAATACAGTGCGATCAAGAACAAATCCATGATCATCAGGCCTGATCCGAATGCCCCTGACGGCCATGAACAAGTGCCGGTGAACATCAACTTAATATTAGCCGGCAAGCAACGAGACCAGCTTCTGCTGGCAAACGACATTCTGTTCATTCCCGACAGTACCGCCAAGAAAGCATGGCGGCGCGGCGCTGAAGCCGCGGTGCAAGCGGCAACCTATCTGGCGATCTACGCCCGTCCATAAAGGCACATAGCATGAAATCGAACGAACTCACCTCCGATCCAGAACGTCGCGCACTTACCATACGAGATTTTGGCGGGGCCGTTTCGCCCGTGCGG
Source organism: uncultured Acidobacteriaceae bacterium (assembly GCA_963791975.1). Lineage (GTDB taxonomy): Bacteria > Acidobacteriota > Terriglobia > Terriglobales > Acidobacteriaceae > Bog-257. Next base: position 598,931 of record CAWBUJ010000005.1, read on the forward strand.
GCTCTCCCTGCGGTTGAAGCCAGCGTAGCGAGTGCCCAGGACTACGTCTCTCTAGCGACGTACTGGCACACTCTGCTAAAGAGGCGCTGGTCAATAGCGACTGTCGCGATTATTGTCACCACCATCGTGGCTATTGTCTCCTTTAAGATGCAGCCGGTGTATAAGGCGACGGCCCGAGTTCAAGTGGAATCGGAAACGCCATTGATCCAGTCGATTGAGGATCTGTTTCAGAAAGACAATGCCGACGACACGTTTGTGCAGACGCAAATCCAGGTCTTAAAGAGCGAGAACCTGGCATGGCGCACGATCGAACAATTACATCTGACGGACAGTCTTATCAAGCCGAAGAGAATGGCCAAGATTCCTCAGGAGAAGCGCAAAGTCAGACTGATTGACGCTTTCAAGAAGAAGCTTACGGTTGAGCTGACGCCGAAGACCCGCATGCTGTCGGTGAATTATGAAGATCCCGACCCGCAGTTGGCAGCGCAGGTTGCGACCAGCCTGGTCAACAACTACATCGACTATAACTTCCGCCAGAAGTACGATGCCACCCGCCAAACCGCGGCCTGGATGGAGCAGCAGCTTGACGAGTTAAAAGCGAAAGTAGAGAGTTCGCAGCAGGCGTTGGTGGCGTATGAGCGAGAGCATCAGATTGTCAACACCAGTGACAAGGGAAGTATGCAAGAACAGATGCTCTCAGACTTTAGCCGCGACTTGACTACCGCCGAGAGCGATCGCCTGCAAAAGGAGTCACTGTATCGTGAGGTGGAGGCCAATCGAGAGCAGTTGGCTACGCTCGTCCATAACGATCTCTTGCAGAAGTTGGAGGAGAAATCCGCAGACTTGCGAGATCAGTACACGGAGACTGTCGCCCAGTACGGTCCTAAGTTTCCTAAGGCTCTTCGCCTGAAAGACGAGATCGATGGCATTCGCAGCCAAATCGAGGCCGAGCAAGATCGCGTGCTGGCCCGCATCCGGAAAGACTATGCCGCTGCGGTAACTCGCGAGAAACTGGCGGCGTCCGCCGTAGCTGTGCAAAAGGAAGTGGTGGGGGCGCAGAACGAGCTACTGGTCCAACACAATATTCTGCAACGCGATTTCGAGGGCAATCAGCAGCTTTATCAAAGTTTGCTGCAGCGGCTAAAAAACGCCACTGTTTCAGCCGGCTTGCAATCGACCAACATACACCTCGTCGATGCAGCCTTACCCCCGGGCGAACCGGTCCGTCCCAAGAAGGCGCTCAACATAGCTTTGGGATTTTTGGCAGGAGTTGTTCTCGGGGTTATGGGTGCCTTCGCTCAGGAAGGTTTAGACCATTCAATAAAGACAGCCGAAGAGGTCGAGTCCTTGCTCATGATGCCGGCGCTAGCAGTGGTTCCGTTGCAGCGCGGTACTGACTCTGCGCGACGGATGGTCGCGGGAACGAAGCGGGCACTAAAGACGCGTGAGAATGGAAGCTCACGTTCGACCGGGAGCCAGAATGTCGCTCTTTGCATTAGCGAAAGCCCGCAATCCGTGCTGGCGGAGGCATATCGCGCGCTGCGCACCTCCATCTTGCTGTCCCTGGCGACTAATCCACCCAAGGTGATTCTCGTTACCAGCGCACAGTCGGGCGAAGGCAAGACCGCTACTGCCCTTAACTTGGCGCAATCCTTGGCACAGCGGAAGGGAGAGGTGGTCATCGTGGATGGCGATCTGAGAAAAGGAGGGATCGCCAAAACGCTGGGCCTGGAGAACAAGAAGGGAATTAGCACCGTACTGACAGGAGGCGACAAGCTGGAGGATGCGCTTCAGTTGTGTGCGATACAGCCTAATCTATGGGTGCTTCCGTCCGGTCCCGTTCCGCCGAATCCAGCTGAACTCGTCGGCTCCGACAAGATGGCGGAGTTGTGCAAGGAGTTGGCGGTGCGCTTTGAACATGTGATTATCGACTCGCCACCTGTCTTGGTGGTGACGGACGCAACGGTCATGGCTGGTCTGGCCGACGGCGTCGTGCTCATCGCAGAGAGCGGGAAGACCCACCGCGCCGGCTTGATGCGCACACGCGCGGTTCTCGAAAACGCTGGCGCACATATTCTGGGTGTAGTTTTGAACAAGCTGGACTTCCGTCGGGAAGGATATTACGGGTACGGATACGGATACTACTACGCTTCGCGCTACGGCAAATATCCCTACGGAAGAGCAGCATCGGAATGAAGAATCCTCGGCAAGATGAGCGGAGTTTACAACCACTCGCCTTTTGCGCACCTCGGATCGAACCAATGCTGCCGCACCGCTGTCCGCAACCCCCGGTGCAATCCTGTGAGTTCGATCTCCCTTGCTCTATCGCCTCCAGGGATCGAATGAACTCTAATAATGAGATCTAATACAGATGCCAGACCGAGGGCGCGACGCAGTCTGTGGTGTGCCACCTGCGAGATACCGCTGGGTTCGAGGCTGTCTTCCGTGATCGTTTCTGTTTGTGCTGGCAATACCGATCTCTTTGCTAGTGCTGCAAACCACCCGTGTCGTGCTCGCTCAAAGTTGGGGCTATTCCCTTGATCCGGCAACGATTCAGCGTGCGATCGCTTTGGATCCCGCTAACCCGGACTTCCATTTCACACTCGGAAAGATCATGCTCTTGAACGCTCAGCCGAGCACCCAAGGTTCAGCAGAGGAGGAATTTCGCGAAGCAGCGAGCATGAATCCTTATTCGGCAATATATTGGTCCGGCTTAGGGAAGGCATGCTACTCATCTGGCAATCAGCCGTGTGCCGACGCTGCTTTCCTCCGCGCGCAGCAACTAGCGCCGGCCAAACCCCAGTTTGCATGGGAAGCCGCGGTTAACGATGTAGTTTCGAATCAATCTGGGGCTGCGGTTGAGCAGCTCAGGACGTTCTTGCGATTGCAGCCCGATGGACTCAATCAAAGCTTCCAACTCCTGATGAGGGGATTTGGAGATCCCAATATCGTGTGGCGCGATTTGCTGGGACCTTCCGCAGAGATTGCGGTAAAGCTCCAATTTCTGGACTACCTGGCCGCCAACAAAAAGTTTGAACCGGCTGGCACATACTGGACTCAGTTAACCGGTGAGAACGCGGTGGTCCCGCTTGCCGCTGTGGGCCCTTATGTTGACAAGCTGCTGGCGGGCGGCAGTTATCGGGAAGCGTCGCTGGTATGGCGATACGCCGTAGACGGGAACGAGGTGGCCAGTCAAAAAGTAAGCGGCGAACGCAATCTGGTTTTCAACGGGGGATTTGAGCGGGATCCGCTAACCGCGGGGTTAGATTGGCATTCGTGGCAGCAGCCTTACATCAACCAGGATTTTGCCGACCGTGCGGCTCACAGCGGAATGCGTGCTTTTCGAGCGGATTTCACAGTACCGCAGAACTCCGACTTTGAGCTTGCCTACCAATTGGTGCCTGTTGTCCCGAACCAAACTTACCGAGCTGAGTGCGTACGTCAGGTCGCAGGCCATCACCTCCGACAGCGGTCCTCGTTTGCGGGTATTGGATCCCCAATGCAACGCTTGTCTCGACACCGCGACGCAGGGAACGACAGGCACTACCGGATGGCATCAAGTCGCAACTGAATTCACAACCGGACCTACTACGGACATGGTCCGATTATCAATCTGGCGTCCCCGCGGCCGCTCCTATCCAATGGAGATTGCCGGCCAGGTTTGGTTCGACGACGTCTCTATAACCCCGCTACCGGACTCGACCACCGGCCAAACCAAGTAACTCATGGAAATTTCTGAACACACCCTGAGCGGACGCAACGTTGTATCGACCAGCGACAAGTCCCAAGCGCGCGTTTTGACTCTCCCCCGGGCCGCGCAGAAGCCCAGCAACGTTGTTTTCGATGTTTCGCGCGTATTTCTCCTGAGCGTCTTAATGGTGGCGCCATTGTTCTTCGGCGCGGTACAGCCATTGGCCTGGGGCGCGCTTACGGTTGCATCGGGGTTGCTGCTGATGTTGTGGGGCCTGGGTTGCGCGCGAGCCGGCAGCGTAGGTCTTGTTTCCTCGCCTCTCTATGTGCCGCTGCTGGGAGTGCTTGCGCTGGCGGCGGTTCAGTTGTGGTTTGGATTGTCCATGGACCACATGGGCACCCGAGAAGCGCTGATTAAGCTGATCGGTTACGCCATCCTATTCTTCGTGGGCCAGCAGTTGTACGTTTCCGCGTCGCCGCGAGCCTGGCAATACACTGGGGCCGCCATAGCGGTTTATATGTTCCTGATGGCGATATTTGCCATTGTCCAGTTCTTCGCCAGCCCCGGATTAGTCTATGGCTTCATCCCCGGAGAGTCCGACAGTATCTTCGGCCCCTACGTGGATCGTGGTAATTACGCCGGCTTAATGGAGATGTTAATCCCGATAGCCGTGGCTCTGGCCTGTAGTTTGCGCTGGAAGCATCCCGGGAAGCCGATCCTATTCTTCGCGGTTTTCATTGCCCTGGTGTCGGTATTTTTGTCGGGATCGCGCGCCGGTCTCATCTCGTTGGCGGTTGAATTCGCCATTGTGGGGCTGGTGGTCCTGTTCACCGGAGCCGAGCACAAAAACATTCTGGTCGCGGGGATACTGGTCGCCGCACTGGCGGTCGGCTTCTTCTACTGGCTCGATCCCGGCTCCGTCTGGGCGCGTTGGCAGCAGATGGCCGGCAGGCCGGAGCTGGCGCTGGGCAACCGCCAGGACATGGCGGCCGATGCCTTGCGCATGGCCCGCGATCACTGGGCGCACGGAGTTGGTCTGGGCGCTTTCGAAGTGGCTTATACCCCCTATCAGAGCGTTATTACCGACCTCACCATCGATTACGCGCACAACGACTACCTCCAGTTCCTCGCCGAAGCCGGCCTCTGGGGATGCCTACTGGCGCCGCTGGCGATCCTTATGTTCTTTGTTCTGGCGTTCCGGCATTTGCGTTCGCGACTGCGGCAGCCAAGCGGATGGCTCCAGTTTGGCGCGGCCGTCGGAGTTTGCGGCATGCTGGTGCATAGCTTCTCCGAGTTCAATCTCCACATCCCGGCGAACGCCGCCTGGTTCACCTTTCTCGCCGCCCTCGCCACATTACCAATCGCGCGATTCAGTCGCAGCTAAACATCTTCATGGCATCTTCTGAAATCACGTGCCCTGCAACGGCCGCGATGCCGGTCGCCGTACCGTCGCTGCGCATCACATTTACGTGGACGCTGGTGGGCAATGTCGTATATGCGCTCTGCCAGTGGGGAATGATCTCGGGCCTGGCCAAGCTCGGCAATGCCGCCGCGGTCGGCCAGTTTGCGCTTGCATTGGCGATTACCGCCCCCGTCTTCATGCTGACCAACCTCCAGTTGCGGGGCGTCCAGGCCACAGACGCGCGGTCCACCTTCGACTTTGGCGACTACTTCACGCTGCGCGCGGCAGGCACCTGCATCGGACTGATCGCCGTGGCCGTCATAATGGTCGTCTTCGGGTATGACCGTGCCACCTGCTTCGTCGTCATGCTGGTGGCCATTGCCAAGGCGATCGAGTCGTTCACAGATGTCATTGCCGGACTTCTGCAAAAGTACGAGCGCCTCGATCAGATAGCCATCAGCATGATGCTAAAGGGCGGCTTCTCAGTCATCGCGTTTACGGCGGCATACGCCTACTGGCACAGCATGGTCGCCGCGTGCGCCTGTCTTTGTTTGACCTGGCTGACGGTATTCCTCTCCTACGACTTGCAACTCGCCCGTCGCCGGCTAAAGGGGAGGTCGAAATTTGTCGCGCTGGACCGCAGCACTCTATGGCGGCTGCTGAAGCTGGCTGCGCCCCTGGGCGTCGTCATGGCGCTCGGCTCGCTTAATGCCAATATTCCACGGTATGTCGTGCAACACTATCGCGGCGCCAGCGAGTTGGGAATCTTCGCAGCCATCGCCTACCTGGTTATTGTGGTTGGTCTCATCGCGAACGCCTTGGGACAGGCGGCAGCGCCGCGCTTGTCTAGGAATTTCGCCGATGGTCGGGTGCGCGAGTTTGCGAGACTGCTGAAACATATGTCGCTTTTAGGGTTGGGAATCGCGGGCGCGGGTGTCATAGTGGCGTCGGTGTTTGGCCGTGCAGTCTTGCGATTGGTTTACGGCCCAGTGTATGAGAATCATCTTTCCTTGCTGATTCTCCTAATCGTCACGTCAGGCGTCACCGCAGTTGCGGCATTCCTTGGATTCGGCATGACAGCAGCACGGCAATTCCGGGCACAAGTTCCGATCATCGCGGTGACGGTCGCAACTGGCGCAGGGTTTGCAATTGCTTTGACCCCATGCTGGGGGCTGATGGGAGCCGGGTTCGCGATCCTCATCGCCACGTCGGCGCAGGTCCTCGGCAGTCTCATCGTGCTGGTTAACGCGATCCGGCATGTGCCTGTTCGGAACGACATCAGCGATGCCAATGCGCAACTTGCGGAACGTGAGGCGGTTGCATCGTTTTTCAATGTGGGACAGTAATTGACAAATAAGATCGCCGGCCTTGGGCGCCCCATCCATTCCTCGAGCTAGATATTGTTGAGTACTGTTGAGTCTAGTCCGGCCAAGTCAGACCATTACCTCTTATGCCTAATCAGCACTTCAAGAACGCCTTCGCAACACACCACGACCAGCTAGTGATCGGGTGTGGCGTGCTTATGTTACTGGTGCTGGACGCGGCGATTACCATTCCCAATGATATTTTGACAGAGGTAGCTCCGGCACTGCTCTTTCAATCTCTTTGCTGGACCGTGGGCTTTCTCATCATCGTACATACGTCGGCAAAACAGCGCCTCAGGCTGTGTGAGCCAGGACCCCTCATTTTCGGCCTTTTGTTACTATATTGTATCTATCCATCTCTGACCTGGTGCCGCGTTCAGCGCTTACCTTTGAATGTTGTGCTCTCAACTAGTGACGCCAATGTTCTATTTATGCTTCATGGACTATTTTTTCTCGGAATCGCTATTGGTTACCGACTCTTGCGGCGCGAACGCCCCGGGTTTATGGAACACGTTTCAAGTCGATTGCCATCCCCGCTGCCCCTACTGATTGCTGCAATGTCGGTCATAGCCATCACGACCGTTTCACGCGTGCTCAGCGGCGGCCAAATTATTCCTAGCGTAAATTACGATACGAACTGGACAAGTGCCTTCGACCAGGTCAACCATTTAAGAAGTGAAGGTGGCGCCACTTATATTTATGCCCAAATTCTCAGCAAGATATCAACCTATCCCGCCGCAGCATTTGGTATCGGATGTGGGCTGCTCTTAGGCAAAACATTGAGAGCCGGACGCAAGCCTCTGCGTACCATTGGCATTATCGGACTTCTGGCGCTCGCCAATTATGTATTTGGCGAAGGTGAGAGAAGCCCAGTAATCGTGGCGCTGATAATTACGATTCTATTTGCGGACGCTATCGCAGGGCCTATCAGTCTCAGATCGATCGGGCCTGCGCTTGCTATCCTTCTGCTGGGGTTTATGTTTGCAGGCTATTTTCGAATGTATCGAGAGTACGGTGTCGCTGAGGCCGTGAGTCTCGCAGCGACAGACTTGTGGGAGAATAACGAAGAGTACACTGCTGGTGAGTTTACGGCGATGCTGGCGAAGGAAGCTGTAATGTTGGACAGATCTCGCAATCAAGAAGCTGAGGGGCTTGAATATATTTACGAAAATGTGGTCGAGCTCGTGCCAAGCCAGATTGCGCCTGCAAAGCTTACTTGGAAACCCACTGCAATTCTACTGTCAGAGGAGTTACTAGGACGCCTTTATCAGGCAAAGGGAGCGGGTGTTGCGGGCGCAACTATAGGGGACGGACTGCGACTTGCAGGGGTGCTGGGGGTGCCGGTTCTCGGCCTACTCTTTGGAGGTGTGTTTGGTCTGATCCAACGATGGAGCTTTCGAAGCGCGGGAGTTTCGCCCCAGCCCGTGCTCCTCAGGCTTGCGCTGGCCGCAGCGCTGTACGGCTTCGCATTTGTCGTAATACGCGGCAGCTTCGGCGAGCTTCTGGTCTACGTACTCTACGGCGTGGTCATTCCTTGGTTTCTTCTGAGTAGTGTGATGAGGGGAAGAAGTGCGTGGCTTTACGGAACCTCGGGGGCCGAAATTATCCCCGCCGTCACCAAGTACCTGGGGGCGAGCCATTGGCGGTTAAGCCGGCTTCGCAAAGGCTTTTGAATTGACCTGTGGGGGGCGGCAGGCTACTGCCACAGGAGTGTTTGGCAGTGCGGCTTGAAAAAAAGCACAGTCGAGCAAGAGGATTAACGGGAGGCTTGCTACCGGCAATACCGGAACATAGAAAGGTGGTCATTGTCGAGTGGAGCTTTCGAGCAGGGCAGCGGAACTTTATTGTGTAACTAGGTGATCAGCACCCACAGAAGTGTAGTCATGTTGAAGACAGGGATCTCAAGCATAAAAGAATTGAATCGTAGGCGGACTTGGTTCGGAGCAAGCAGAACGATTGCATACTCGGTCTTGCATAGCGCTCGAAGCGCTTCGGACTTCTGCGCTGCATTTGAGGAGGTGGTAAGCACTATTCGAATGTCGTCTGGCGTGTTCCGGACAACACAAGCGGGGAGGTTCCGCGACTTGGACGCTATGCTTGCCGGAGTTCTTAAGGACCACTTTCCCCCGAGGGAAGCCCTGAGGGTGGAAGATTGGGCAGCCTCTGACGCGCTAGCCGCTAGTGAGCTGGCAGTCAGATTGCTAAGTAGTTATCCATCTGCCCAGATAATCGCCTCTGACCATGTGTTATATCTTATAGAAGCTCGATATAGGTCGGGCGACCTGCTTATCATGGAACCGACCGGGAGTCCTTTGCAGTATGTTCGGGGCGCATTTGTTGTATCTTTATGTTCGGATGAACGCTGGATGTACCCTATAAACCGACTATATCGGTGGCTTGGGAAGCAACAGTACTGCAAGTTCTCGGAGGTGGCCAGCGCTGACGACCTTAAGGCCCTTGAGTATGCCAGCGAGATCGACCTCAACGGATGGAATGTCAAGAAGATTAACTTAATCCACCCTGTGGCGGAAAATCTTTGTAAGCTGGAGGCTCGCTTCCAAGTGGAGCTGCATGATGCATTTGTCGCCAGCCGACATAAGTGCCACGTCGTGCGGGTGATGAATCTTTACAATCCGCGAGTACTAGGTGAGAGAGCGGTGGTTGTCGGTGCTCACGCGGTGTTTAACAGTCTTCACAAAGGCGGGATCGCAGTTATTGGCCGAAGCTACGATCAAGAGGGTGGCGCGAACCACGCAACTTTACTTAGGAGGTGCAGGTCTAAGCTAGTACTGGTTGGAAGGATAGGCCGTGGCAGTGAGGTAGAGAGCTTGTTTACCAGGCAGGAGTTCGCGCCCATTGCATAGCCGACGAATACTGCACTGCATTGCGAGTATGCGTGGAGGGGGAGCCGAACAGCAACTGGCCTACTTAGCCACAGAGGCTCGTGAAAAGAAGATGGGAAGCTCATGTTGCCCTCATCCAGGAGGGTGTGCATCTCTCGCGCTTAAGCTCGAAAGGTGCGATCATACATCGACTTCCGTGTTCAGGAAGCCATGACCCTCGCCTTGCAGTGCGGTTGTACGAAGTGATGCGGCAGGTTAATCCTGTCGTAGTCCAAACGTGGCTTCCTCAAATGGACATCATCGGGGGAGCGGTGTGTTTGGCGTCCGGTACCCCTTGGATATTAAGCGAGCGCAGCTCCGGTTTCTCGTATAGTAGAGGTCTAAAAGGCCGCGTTCGCAGATTCTTGGGAATGCATGCTGGAGCAGTTGTGGCTAACTCAAGTGGGGCACTTGCCTATTGGCGGCAATCGAGCCGACATAGCTTTTATGCACGACAGGTAATACCGAATATCGTCCCCTTAGAAGAGATCGACGGTGTCGAAGCCGCCAAGCAGGAGCGTGGAGTCGACCTAGGTGATGGTCAGTGGATACTCTACGCAGGCAGGCTGGAGCCGGTGAAAAATATTTACACGCTTCTTCGGGCGCTCGAGATTGTGGTGCAGAACAGCCGCGCCAAAGCATTAATCTGCGGCGAGGGAAGATTGCGGTCCGAGATGGAGGGATATATTCGAGAAAGACACTTGAGTGGCAAGCTTGTAATGTGCGGCTTCGTTCGGAATCTCTGGAGTTTACTGAAGCGAAGTAGCGCATTTGTGTCTCTCAGCAAGTCTGAAGGCTCGCCCAATGCTGTTCTTGAAGCCATGGCATGTCGCTGTCCCGTTGTTGTCTCCGATATTCCCGGGCACCGTGAATTACTTGACGAAACAAGCGCCTTGTTCGTCCCATGCGCTAATGCAGACGTGGCAGCGGGCGCGATGCTGGAGGTTCTAAAAGGGGCTCCGGCGGTACTTGCCCGTACCGAGTTGGCTAGGCGCGCTGTCATCGGCCTTAAACCAGGGCGAATAGCCGAGCAATATGAAAATCTGTACCAATTGGTTGCTGGAGTCAGAGTGCCTAAAGCAACGGTGTTCGTAAGAACAATCTCGGTTTGCGTCAGGCGACAGTACGGACCACAGATCTGGGAGTGTGGTACCCCACATCTGGACAGCATAGGAATGTGCTCTCCCGGCGGACGCAACCCCGACAAAATTGTCCGTATTCACTCGCAGATCCTTCTCTTGGCTGTTACTTATGAGATAATGAACTTTTGCAAAAAGGCCGCTGGCAGGCTCTTTGCTGGGCGAACGACCGCGAATATCTAGCCCTCATAGCGACTTGAAGCCGTAGATGCGGATGTTCGCACATGACATCTGATTGAGCAGATATTATGAGCTCCATCGCAAGGAATGTTCGGGAATATAAAAACACCAGTGCCGACATCGTATGCCGTCGAAGTCATCGACGGTTGCGACCAGCGCTGAGCTTTGGACCGGCCGATGTTCCCCACTGTGCTGCTGCTCACCGATCAAACGGCATAGATCCAACCGCATAGAAGATGGCCTATCCCGATTCTCAAGCGCACGCCATGCACGAGCGGCGCGATAAGGTAACTCGATGAAACATGTCACGGTATCATTCATTCTCTCTCTCTCCGTGCTCGCATTTGCTGTCGCTGCTACAAGTAACTTCGCGTGTGGTCAGGAATACAACAAGGGATTCCATAGGGCAGGACCTTTCTTTAATGTGACGGCCTACGGCGCATCCGGCGACAAAAGAGCGGACGATACAGGGTCTCTACAAGCTGCCCTTAACGCTTGTGGCGCCGCCGGAGGGGGCATTGTGGTGATCCCCGGCGGAGTCTATCTCACAACCTATCCTCTGACCGTACCTGATCATTGCGCGGTGATAGGGGCAGGCATGGGAAGCACCGTCCTAAGACCGCAATCTACCTTTCGCTCCATAGCAATAAAGGGCGTGACCGCCACTTACATCATTGGAGGTGTCGCCTCCAGTGACGTTGACATTACTGACCTTACAGTGGATCTGCACACTAACAACGTGACCATGGATGGTATAGCATTTCAGTTAGATCACGCGAACAATCGCTCTAGTAATGTCCTTATTCAACGCGACGAGGTCTTAGGTATTGACGCATGGGAGTATCTGGTGTGGTTACGTGGCGTTACCCACGGCAAAGTGCTAGACTGCAGAATTAATGGGTATGTACCATCAGGGAACACCTCACTTGAGGAAGGGATTGAGACCTCCGGCGCTACGGACATAATCATTAGCCGCAACACTATTTCAAATATCGGTAACAGTGGCGTCTATGTCTATACCGGCGCCGCACCTGCCGACACATCGGATATTCTGATTGATAAGAATTATATAAATAATGCTAATGTTGCTATCCTCATCCATATAGCGGCTGCAGTGAGCCGAGTACACGTAACGAACAACTTTATTATATTGCCGCGCAGCACTGGGATAGTTGGTGAGCAGGCGTCGGGAGTCGCTGCGCTCGATTTACAGTTCGATGGCAACTCAATAGAGAGTCCTCCAATAGGGATAGAGTTAATCGGGCAGTCGCTGGACTGGGAAGCGGTCAGCGTGCGCAACAACACTATTAGGAATGCGTCGTCGCCGGGACAGGCGGCACTCGTCATCTCGAAGGTTAACAATGCCGATATGTCAAACAACCAGATAGTTAACAGCGAGGCCAATGGCATCGATGTTGTACTGTCGAGCGACGTGTCGGTACAAGCCAATAGAATCGAAGGCGGTGTTGGCTCGATCCGCCTGTCCTCTACGACGCGGGTGTATGTCGCGAATAATCAGCTAACAAATTGGGATATAGCAAATGGATCGGCGGCAGCTATTGCAGGAACCGGCAACAGCCAAGCGGTCGTGTTAGATAATGTGTTTTACCGTTCATCGGGTGATCCCATAGTGATCAACATTACCGGCAATGCAAACCAGATCGCGGGTAATCGAGTAACATACGATGCGTCTGGTCAAGGCGATATGTGGTATAACCCCGGCACAAACCCGAATGTGGGAACCGTTACATTTGTTGTCGGGGCTACAAGCGCCACCGTCAACAATACGCTCGTCACTGGGACGTCGCGCATCGTGTTGATTCAAGAAGCCGGGACGCCACAACCCTTTAAGGTTACCCAGGTGGGGAAGGTGTCCTTTACGGTTACTCTGCCTGCGGCGGCTTATGGAACAGAGAGGTTTCGATATGAGATCTACCCGTAATGTGGTCTGTGGCGATGTGGTGACGAGTTCGGGCGTAGTAGGGGGGGTTACTACCTGCGATCTTACAAGAGCTTCCGATGGCTGAATGGGGTGGAGCAGTAGGTGACGCGACAGTTGCCGGGGGAGCGAGAGTGTGGGGTTTGGTGATTGCTCAGCATCCTGGGAGAGGGAAAGAAGTGGCCTAGCTAGAGCGGAGAATACTCCAGCCGTCTAGGAACGAGTTATCTGACAAGTGGGCTAGCGAGCATGTTGGTGACAGTGACTTATGCTTACATAATAGTCAGAGTGGCGGATGCACATGAAGGTTCTCGCAATTACGCCGACATTATCTACACGCTACGGTGGCGCGGTGGCTTCCGCCGTGAGGATAGTTACTGCATTGGCGCGGCGACACTCTGTGAGTGTGTGGACTACAGATGTGGACGTCGCCAACGCCCACCCGGAAGTAACACGATATTGTGACCTAAGAGTCTTTAAGGCCTGGGACCGCCGACTTTGCTTTTGCCCATCTATGAGTAAGGCGCTGGAGGCTTTTGATGGCGTTGACTCGGTCAATGTGTTTGGATTATGGACATTCCCGAGCATGTGTGCTCTCAATGCCGCTCGTCAGGGTAAAGTTGGGTCGGCCAGTCTGTTTGTTCACTCGCAGGGACTCTTGTTGCCGGCTGCCCTCGATCATCGTCGTATTCGAAAGCAAGTAGCTAGTCGCCTTTTTGTCAGAAAAGTAACTGCTGGGATTCGTGGGTTCATAGCCTGCAATGAAGTTGAGATCGCGCATATTCGACAATGGGGCGCCGTTGCTCCCATCTTTGTATTACCGAACCCAGTGGCGGCTCGTGGCATAAAGCTGGGCACATACCGGTCTCGCCATGGCATTCCAGAGTGCTCACCAATCGTCGGATATTTAAATCGCTTTCACCCCATCAAGCGTGTCCATGAGTTATGTGAGGCATTCCTTGAAATGCAGCGGCGGAACAACGGTATTCGGTTCATATTAGCTGGTGACTTTAATAACGCCTATGGCCACGCTGTGAAGGCTAGAGCCGCAGGCATGGGCCTAAAGGCTGATTTTGTGGGTCACTTGTCCGGTGATGAGAAATGGGAATTTCTGTCGGATTGCACCGTCCTTTGCCAGTTCTCGCAGCAGGAAGGGCACTCCAATGCAATTCTTGAAGCTCTCGCCGCTGGGGTACCGGTCGTGGTCTCGCGCGGATGCAACGCACCCGAGGTCGCAACTAAGAACGTCGGTACAATTGTCGACTCTGTTGGGGAAATAGCTGACGCGACGCTGGCGATAGTGGAGAACCAACATCTACGAGATGAAATGAGCAGAAATGCTAAGAGGCTCGTAGAAGGGGAGTACTCTGGAGATACTTGGGTCCGTCGTTTCGAGAACATAATGTCGAATAAAACGAGTTAGTCAAAGATACGCGTCAACAAACCCGGACAAAGAGACGGTGTTAGGCGGGCATCCGACTCCAGAATTCGCGATGTCGGTGCCAGCGGCAGTATCCTACACTAGAGTGACCAAGTGCCCAGAGCCCATGGGCCTTCAGAGAGGGGAGGCGTTACCGTCCTCTCGAGATGCGCATCTTGTTTTGCAAGAGATTGATCTGCCCTAAACTGATTGTGGCGCTAGCTATCGCATTTGCGGCTGCGCACATTGCACGGGCCGACGAGTTTGTCTTCGAGACCGCCGCGGTACGGCTGGTTATCAGGTCAGATGCTGTGGCAAGCAGCATGATAGAGAAACAGAACGGAAAAGAGCGCCTGCGACCGGGGGGAGAGCCGTTTGCTGCGGTCAGGAAAGGTGGCCGGCTGTTTCCCGCCTCGGCGGCTGACCGGCGTGGCGACTTGCTGCACGTCACGTTCGGGACGTTGGGGGTCGATGCGGACTACCGCATCACTGCGAGGCCGAAGTATATGGTCGTTGAACTGGTGGCCTTTCACGGGGACGGAATCGAGGAGATTCGGCTCATGCAGCTTAATGTCTCACTGCCAAATACAGGCGGGGTACTGGGCGTGCGATGGGACGATGAATTCGCCGTGTGTCTCATGGGCCTAAGCGCGCGAGTGGATTCTAGGGTTGCGGGCAAGGCAATCCTGGCTTCGGTTTATCCCGAAGTGTCGATGCAGGGCGAACGAGTAGCAGTCATCGCGACACCCACACCGCGTCTCCTGGAGGTAGTACGGGAGGTGGAGCAGGATTTCCAGCTCCCCTCCCCAATGCTCGACGGCACATGGGCTAAACTTTCCCAGGACGTACGCACCAGTTATCTGTTTACCGACCTGACCGAAGCCAACGCCGACGAGACGATTCGATACGCGAAACTGGGCGGGTTCCACTACATCCTCATATATAGCGGAACGTGGTCCGCGTCGCTGGGCTCGTACCCGATAAACACCCGGAACTTTCCACGCGGGGAGGAAAGTCTCAAAGCGGTAATTGACAAGTGTCACGCCGCGGGGCTCAAGGTCGGTATGCACATGCTCACCAGCCTCGTGGGGAAGAACGATCCACTGGTGCGGCCGAAGCCGAGCCCCTGGCTGCTAAAGGACGCCGAGGCGACCCTTGCGGTGGATTTGAGTCAGACCGCGACGGAGTTCGCAGTAGTGTCCGCGTTAGCCGGGTTTCCCGCAGAGGAAGGGCGCTCCGGCACTGCGAACGACATCGTGATCGATGATGAAATTATTCATTGTGGGCAGATCAACGGCACGAAGTTTCTTCAGTGTGTACGTGGTTTTTCGGGGACAAACCCTGCATTTCACAGAGCTACCTCTAAAATCTACCATCTCGCCGAGCGCTTCGGCTCGTACTTGGCGGACTTGAGATCGCCTCTCAAAGGCGCCATTTCGGATCGCGTGGTCGGCCTGATCAACCGCCTCGGCTTCGATATGGTCTACTTCGACGGAGGTGAAGTTAATGGCGCGAATGGGCCTTCATGGTACTGGGTGGGACAGCAACAAATGCAAATCTGGGAGCGGTCAAGGCGTGAACTGCTGGTGCAGGGTTCGGGTATAACGCCGTGGATGTGGCACATCTTTTCTAGGATGACTTGCGACGACTACGCAGCGGTGTCGGTTAAGCAAGACCTCGACTATCACAAGATAGCAGACTCCTGGCATGCCTACCACGACAATTTTCTACCCGCGGAACTCGGCTGGGTAGGATTCCTCGTAGATGCGCCGGATCATCCGGCGACCACCCCTGACGATATGGAATATTATGCGGTGCGAATGTTGGCGTTAGACTCGCCTTTCTCTCTCGAAACGAGCTTGAATACACTGAAGGCTAACGGCCGCGCTGAGGAGATGCTGAAATTGCTCGGGCAGTACGAGCAGTTGCGGCTGACTGGAGCAGTGCCGAGGTTGCTGCGCAGGCAGTTGGCCCAGGGCGAGTGGCACATGACTCGCAGCGGAGAGTTCCATCCGGTCCGGTACGATGCTCAGCGACTAGCCGTACCGGGCGAAGTACTTGTAAGGAACCAATTCGAAGAACAGCCAGTGAAGTTCCGATTACGGGTCTCACCACAGCTGGCACCGGTGGACGATCCGTCTAACATTTCCTTGCTGCGAACGAAGGTACCGGTTGAAGTCGAAGCGCCAGATACCAAGGATCAGATGCCTGGCGCACTGGTTTGGCGGTTCGAGTATGCACAAGCCGGACGGGATCAAAGCAGCATGCTCATGGTCGGCCCAACCAATGGGAGTAGCAGGCTGCTCAGCAAGGCGCTCGACCTAACAACACATCGCGCACTGGCTGTGCAACTGGAAGTGGATGGCCCATTATTAAGTTCTTGTGAGAATCCCGTTCTAAACGTTCAGCTGGAAGCTGGCGGAGGAGCATATCGCGACTACTATATCGACTTAGACTTCCGCGGCATTAGGACAGTCATCTTGCCCGAGCCTGGGACAAGCAGAATGCTAGCCGAGTTTCGGCCGGCGTCTGCGAACTATTCTTTCAAGGCCGCTATGTACAGCTTCAATTACAGGAACGTGCTTGCTCTGAACCTTCGTTGGATGCGCTACCCGAAGGACAGCCGAGTACGATGCAGAATAGGCATGGTGGAAGCACTAGAAGAGCGAAATGACGTTTCGAAGGACTTCGAAATATCGGTAGGGTTGCGGAAGATAAGAATTCCAGGGGAGATGAAGACTGGAGATTATGCCGAGTATTGGGGGGAAGGGCTGATTCGGATCTTTGATCGAAACGGTGTTCTACTTCGGACCGTGCCTACCGAGAGTGCGCCAAGGCTGGAGGCGGGGGAAAACAGGCTGGCGGTGAAGGCATGGGCATCCGGGAATGTGATCTTTACGGCGATCACATTAGCGAAATGATCCGCGTACTCTCTTGAAATCCCCAACGGTTTGGACAAGCGCAAGAGTTCTCATTTATCGTCAGGTATTTGCGGAGTTGCGAGGGACCGAGTTCTGCCTTAGAAATTCGTCTCCAACGAAATCTGGTAGGTCCTTTTCAGGACAACCGTCAGTCGGCGATCACTGACGGCGTTGACGGTTCGTTCAATATCAGCAATAACACACGCGCCAGCATCGATGCACTCGCCAACAAGCTCAAGGCGGCAACTTAATGAATCCGGGGGCGCTCCGTTTCTCAGCGCCCGGGCGAGATGCGGGACAGCCTAGCCGACATCAGCGCGACCCGGAAGGCACTCGGCTTTGAGCCAGCAGTGACGATAGACGAGGGCCTGCCCCGAGTATGTCCGGTGGGTCCCGCTGAGGTCCGTTCATGAGCGTTGCGAAGACGATGGTACTGGGAGGCGCTGGAATGCTCGGGCACAAGATATTTCAGGTGCTTCGGGAGCGTTTAGAATCGGTGTTCTGTACGGTTCGCGAGCACAAACTAGAGGTGCCTTTGGACCGCGTTGAACTGCTCCAGGGAGACGACGTCCTCACGGGTGTCGACGTGACAGACTTTTGGGGGCTTGACGCGATCCTGTCCGCCTTCCGCCCGGAATATGTGATCAATTGCGTTGGCATCATCAAGCAAAGGACAGAGGCCGTTTCTCCGATTCCCAGTATCACGCTGAATTCGCTCTTGCCCCACAAGCTGGCCCAAATGGCTAGCAACTGGGGCGGACGCGTCATCCATTTCAGTACCGACTGCGTATTCAGCGGCAAGCGTGGGAAGTACGTCGAAGAAGACCATTGCGACGCCGAGGATCTCTACGGAAAGACTAAGTTTCTCGGCGAAGTGGTCGTCCCCAATGCACTCACCTTGAGGACTTCCATCATCGGCCGGGAACTCACAGAGCACCGCTCCCTTCTGGACTGGTTCCTCGCCCAAAAGCAGAAAACAATTCGTGGATACCGCCGGGTTATCTACTCCGGGGTGACCACCAACCATCTCGCCGAGCTGGTTGCGTCAATCATCCAGAAAAACTCTGGATTGCATGGACTGTATCAGGTGGCCAGCGAACCGATATCCAAATACGACCTCTTATGCCTCCTCCGCGAGGCGTACCGACTGGATGTCCGCATCGAACCTGATGATCTGGAGGTGTCGGATCGGAGCATGAGGTGCGACAGGCTGCGCGAAGCGATTGGCTACAAATGCCCGCCTTGGCCAGTCTTGGCGCTCCAGTTGGCGGAAGACACCACACCTTACGAAAAGTGGCGGAAGCGACAATGAATAGCATTCTTGCAGGGAAGCGTATCCTCATCACGGGAGGAACTGGATCGCTGGGAAAGGTCTTGACTCGCCGTATCCTGAGTGGAGAAGCAGGCCATCCGGCGAAGGTAATCATTTTCTCGCGCGATGAAGCCAAGCAGCACTTCATGCGTGTGGAATACGAGAATAGGATTGCCGCCACCGATGAAATCATCTATCAAAACTTTCAGCGGTTGCTTGAGTTTCGCATCGGGGATACTCGCGATTTTGGCAGTGTTGCCAGTGTGCTGCGTGACGCCGACATCGTAGTGAACGCTGCGGCTATGAAGCAAGTTCCAACGTGCGAGTACTTCCCGCACGAGGCCGTCCGAACCAACGTGGGCGGCGCTGAGAATATCGTCCGCGCGATTCAGGAGCACACCCTGCCAGTGGAAACGGTAGTCGGTGTCTCCACGGATAAAGCGTGCAAACCGGTCAACGTTATGGGCATGAGCAAAGCGTTGCAGGAACGAGTGTTCATCCAGGGCAATATGAGATGCCCGGGCACGCGCTTCGTGTGCACGCGATACGGGAATGTACTGGCTTCGAGAGGTTCGGTGATTCCGCTGTTCCACGAACAGATTCGAAGCGGTGGCCCGGTGACCATAACAACTCCGGATATGACCCGGTTCCTGCTGACTCTCGACGACGCGGTTGACATTATCTTTGCGGCAATTGGTGAGGCCCGACCCGGTGAGACTTTCGTGCCGAGGGCCCCCTCGGCGCGGATTACGGATGTCGCCACTGCGCTCATCGGGGACCGTCCTGTGCGTCAGGTGACGACGGGCATCCGCCCCGGCGAGAAGATTCACGAAATCATGGTGAGTGAGGAAGAGGCCTATCGGACCGTCAAGCGGGGTCGCTGGTACGTGATCCGGCCAATGCTGCCCGAGGTGGCTAACGGAAACGGGATAACGGATGACGGTGCAGGGTGCCTCGAGGGTGGTGCTTACAGCAGCAGTAACAGCGTGATGAGCTTCGGGGAGACCATCGCCATGCTGCGAGCTCAGCGTCTGATGCTGGAAGACAACGTCGAGTCCCGGGTAGAGCTCCTGCGATGAAGATAATGACCATCCTAGGTACTCGGCCGGAGATCATCCGGTTGAGCTTGGTCATCCCCCTCCTAGATCGGTTTTGCCAGCATATCCTGGTTCACACCGGCCAGAACTACGATGACCGACTGAGCGAGATCTTCTTCGGCGAACTAGGTGTACGCAAGCCCGATGTTTACTTGAGCGTAAGAGCCGCCGGATTTGGCGGACAAGTCGGGCAGATCTTGGAGCGTAGTGAGGCGCTGTTTGTTGAGCACCGTCCGGATCGAGTGCTGATCCTCGGAGACACTAACAGCGGATTAGCTGCAATCATTGCGCGGCGTCTCGGAATCCCCGTCTACCACATGGAGGCCGGTAACCGTTGTTATGACGACCGCGTCCCCGAAGAAGTGAATCGCCGGGTAATAGACCATTCAAGCTCGGTCTTGATGCCTTATACGAACCGGAGCAGGGAGAATCTGCTCGCCGAGGGCTTCCCGGGCAACCGGGTCTACGTGATCGGGAACCCAATCAAGCAGATAATCGACCATTTCTTGGAGAAGATCGCCGCCAGCACTGCCCTCGACCAATTTGCACTGCAACGTCGCAGGTTTTTCCTGGTTACGCTGCATAGGGCCGAAAACGTCGATATCGAGAGTCGCCTTCGATCTCTCATAGACTCGTTTGCGTTGCTCCATGAGGAGTTCGGTTTTCCTGTAGTGTGCTCCTTGCATCCGCGTACGCGTTCAAAGATGGAGGCCTTCGGAATCGACCTTAGACAAGCTGGACTTTCATTTCTGGAGCCGTTCGGGTTTTTCGACTTCATTGCGTTGGAGCAGAGCGCGTTATGCCTGCTGTCCGACAGCGGAACGGTGCAGGAAGAGGCATGCATTTTGGGCATTCCTAACGTCACAATTCGCGACGTTACTGAACGGCCTGAGACCCTCGACTGCGGCTCCAACATTCTTTCTGGGGCAATACCGGAGGAGATTCTGCAAGCCGTCCGAATAGTAACTTCCCAAGAGGGCCGCTGGAAACCGCCGGAAGAGTATATGGCTCCGGTCGTGGCAGAGACTGTCTGCCGCATCGTCCTTGGGTGCCGGTTCCCCGATACGGCCGAGCTCGAGTGGCACAACCGACTAGGGAAGCAATGAGAATTCTGTTGCTCACTCAGTGGTTTGACCCGGAGCCGACCTTCAAGGGGCTAGTGTTCGCGCGGGAATTGGCCGCGCGTGGCCATCACGTCGAAGTGCTGACCGGCTTCCCGAACTATCCCGGCGGGCAGGTTTATCCTGGTTATCGAATACGCCCTTGGGTGCGGGAACAAATTGATGGGATATCCGTCATACGAGTAGCACTCTATCCAAGCCACGACAAGTCAGCCGTTCGTAGGGTTCTCAATTACGTGAGCTTCTCGATGTGCGCAACCCTGATTGGCACAGTTCTCATCAGGAAGCCTGACGTGGCATATGTCTACAGTCCTCCGGCGACGATTGGTCTTCCCGCCGTGGCCCTCGGGCTTCTTCGAAGAATTCCCTTTGTCTACGATATTTGCGATCTATGGCCTGACACGGTCGCGACCTCCGGAATGATATCCAGCCGGGTGGCTTTTAGCCTATTAGGCAAATGGTGTAGTTTCGTCTACCGTCGGGCCACGCGTGTTGTTGTGGTATCCCCGGGTTTCAAACAGCGCTTGGTTCGACGGGGGGTTCGGCCGGACAAGATCCACGTGGTTTACAACTGGTGCGACGAGTCCACGGTCTACCCGACGGAAATAGCTCCTGAAATCGTATCTAAGCTCGCACCTTCCCCTTACTTCAATGTCATGTTCGCCGGAACCATGGGGATCGGCCAGGCCCTGGATGCGGTTCTTGACGCTGCCGCGCTGTGTCGTCAGAACCTACCCAGAGTGCGATTCCTATTTGTAGGCGGAGGCGTGGATCGGAGCCATCTTGAGCAAAGGGCGGCGGAGCTTGGCCTGGACAATGTTCAGTTTCTGCCCCGGCAACCGATGAGGGCAATGGGAGCCGTTTTGAGTCTTGCCGACATTCTCCTGGTGCACCTCAAGGACCATCCCCTGTTCCGTATCACGATACCGTCGAAAACCCAAGCCTACATGGCCGCAGGAAAGCCTGTCTTAATGGCAGTTCGCGGCGATGCCGCCCAATTGATAATCCAATCCGGGGGCGGACTAGTCTGTGAGCCGGAAAATCCAAGGAGCATCGCAGAAACCGTCGCGCGCTTTGCAGCGATGTCGCCCGAAGAACTCCTCAACATGGGTGAGGCTGGTAAGAAATATTACGATGAAAAGCTTTCCATGAAAGCTGGTGTCGCTAAGTTTGAGGCGCTCTTTGCCGGGATCTGTGGAGCGGCGGTTTCGAAGTCCGGCGCAAGCAGTCCCGGTACCTTTCGTGAACATGTCGTACCAGCTCTCGATCAGCGTGATTAGCCGCGGATTCGGCGCCAGCGCAACGAAAGATCGGCTCGCAGCACCGCTGGCGGTAGGAGTGCCGGCCGCATCGCCGGATACCTGAAGCCTTTTGATATTTGTAAGCTATGAAACGGATTTATACAAGCGTACCCAAGCGAGCTTTGGATATTGCGGTGAGCGGCATTATGCTCGTAGTTCTATCCCCTTTACTCGCTCTGCTATCGGTTCTGGTGCGGATCAAACTGGGTTCGCCAGTGCTGTTCCGGCAACTGCGTCCTGGGAAGCTCGGCGTGCCATTCACTATTTACAAGTTGCGAACCATGACCGACGCGCGCGACGCCACCGGTCAGTTGATGCCGGATAGCATACGCTTGACTAAATTTGGAGCGTTTCTTCGTCGCACCAGCCTGGACGAGCTACCCGAACTGTGGAACGTTCTGCGCGGCGACATGAGCCTGGTAGGTCCTCGGCCGCTGCGGATGGCTTACTTGGACCGCTACACGACGGAACAGATGCGCCGCCACGAGGTGATGCCGGGAATCACCGGCTGGGCTCAAATCAATGGGCGAAACACACTGAGCTGGCCGAAGAAGTTCGAGCTCGACGTATGGTATGTGGATCACTGGAGTCTGAGGCTGGATTTCTACATCCTCTGCAAGACCGTGTGGCAAGTCGTGAAACGCGATGGCATCTCGCAACCGGGGCACGCCACCATGCCGGAGTTCGGGGGCCACAGGCAACTCCGTTCCGAGGTCCAAAGGCGACGTGGGGCTTCCTCATGAATAGTCCCTCTATCCTCATAACGAGTGCGGGGAGGAGGACTTCTCTGCTCAAGGCGTTTTTGGACGCCGCGCACCGCCGTAGATGGAGGGTGCTGGGCGGGGACTGTGATTCGTTGGCGCCTGCCCTCTATTTAGCCGACGAAGCGGTCCGGTTGCCTAAGGTTCTTAGTCCCGAATATGTGCCTGCGTTGCTGGATCTGGTCAAGCAGCACGACATTCGGCTCATCGTGCCCACAATCGACACGGAATTGCCCGTGCTAGCTCGCAACCGCGAGCAGTTCACGGCTGCTGGATGTGTGGCTTTAGTGTCGTCAAGCCGGCTAATAAAGATTGCCGGGGACAAAGACCTCACCGTCAAGGCGTATGCAGATGCCGGGATCGAGACCCCGAGATCGTGGCTTCCCGATGAAACGCCGGCAAGCGAGTTGCCGGCTCAACTATTCGTCAAGCCTCGTGACGGCAGCGCGAGTCAGAATGCATTCGCTATCAAGCGCTCCCAGCTTGTCAGCACGCTACAGCAGGTTCCAAATGCCATCATCCAGGAAAAACTGGACGGGCCGGAGATCACCATTGACGCGCTTTTGGACCTAGACGGACGGCCAGTGCATTTCGTGCCGCGCATTCGCATTCGCACTATGGCTGGGGAATCCATCCAGGGAGTCACGATTTGCGACGACGCACTGCGTCCCTGGGTAGTAAGGGTTCTCGAGGTAACAGCGTCTCTGGGGGGGCGTGGCCCGCAGACGCTTCAGGCTTTTCTTACACGGCGCGGGCCAGTCCTCTCCGAGGTTAACCCACGGTTCGGAGGGGGGTTCCCTCTAACACAGGCGGCAGGCGGGCACTATCCAGAATGGATTCTCCAGAACCTTGATCACGTAACGTTGACGCCTTCATTTGGCCAGTACCGGAAGAATCTCTTTATGACCCGGTACTATCAAGAGCACTTCACGGAGCAGCCGCTATGGAAGTAGCGCGGGCGGTCATCTTCGACCTGGACGACACACTCTACCTTGAGAAAGACTACGTAGCCAGCGGTTTTCATTATGTGGCGAATACTGTAAGTGAAAACTGCGATGCTCCGACTGAAGAGATCTTCAACTTCTTGTGGTGCGGATTCGAGGCTGGAGTTCGCGGAGATGCCTTCAACCGCCTGATAACGCGCTACCCGTCCTTGACTCCACGATGGACCGTAGAGGACATGGTCCAAGTTTATCGTTCTCATCAGCCGGCTATAGAGTTGTTGCCAAATATCGAGGAATTGTTGGAGGCGCTTGTCGAATACAGGGTCAAGCTGGCGCTAATTACGGACGGGCCTGTTGCCACCCAGTCCTGCAAGATCGCTGCATTAGGACTCACAGACTGGTTTGAGTTTCTGGTGCTGACCGACACTTGGGGTACGGAATACCGCAAACCTCATCCACGCGGCTTTGAGACCGTAATGAATTTCCTGGGAATCCCAGCAAAGCACCTAGTCTACGTAGGCGATAATCCAGAGAAAGACTTCCAGGCGCCTCGTGAAATGGGATGGAGCACTGTGCGGTTGCGTGTGCCAGAGCAACTACGCTCTTCGCTTGAGCCGGGATCTGCGGACTTTGCCGCCGAATATGAGGTACATTCAGTGAAGGCGCTAGAACAGATCCTGTCCCATATCTCCGCGCTGGAAGTTCCCCCTTGCAATTCGATCAACTGACGTCACGAGCAGAAATGGCGCTTCTCACCGAATCCAGAACCGAGTCGCGGGCCACCTTTGCGCCTTGGCCATACTTCGCCCCGGACGAGATCGAGGCCGCCGCGGCCGTGTTGCGCGGCGGTGAGGTGAACTATTGGACCGGGGCCGAGGGCCGGCAATTCGAGAGGGAATTCGCAGAGTTCACCAACTGCAAGCATGCCGTTGCGTTGGCGAATGGAACCGTGGCGTTGGAAGCCGCTCTCCGGGCACTCGATATTGGTCCCGGTGACGAGGTCATCACCACCAGCCGCACCTTCATCGCCTCGGCGAGTTGCGCGGTGGCGGTCGGCGCCCGGCCGGTGATCGCCGATGTTCATCCCGACAGCCAGAACATTACCGTGGAGAGCATTCGCAGCGTACTTTCCCCGCGCACCAAGGCCATCGTCGCTGTGCATCTGGCGGGCTGGCCCTGCGAGATGGATCCGATCCTGGAGTTAGCCGCCGAGCATGGCCTCAAAGTTGTGGAGGACTGTGCCCAGGCGGTGGGAGCTACCTACCGAGGCAGGCCGGTCGGCTCCCTGGGCGATGTCGCAGCGTTTTCTTTCTGCCAGGACAAGATCATGACCACAGGCGGCGAAGGCGGTATGGTCACTACCGACTCGGATGATCTTTGGGAGAAGATGTGGGCCTACAAAGATCACGGCAAGAGCTATGACGCTGTTTACCGGAGGGAGCACGATCCCGGATACCGCTGGCTGCATGAATCCTTTGGCACCAACTGGCGAATGACCGAGGTGCAGTCCGCGATCGGGCGGGTGGCGTTGCGCAAGCTCGGGCATTGGCTAAGCGTCAGAACGTCAACATGCGCAAAGGCTAAGCGACGCCTTTGCGCCGTTACAGGGTCTGCGCGTCACCCATCCGCCCGCGCACGTCGGCCATGCCTACTACAAATATTATGTGTTCTTGCGTCCGGAAGAGTTGCGGCCGGGCTGGAGCCGAGACCGCATCGTCGACGCCATCAACGCCGAGGGAGTGCCGTGTTTTACCGGCAGTTGCAGCGAGATTTATCTCGAAAGGGCATTTCCAGCAGACTGGCGGCCGAAGTGTCCTCTCCCTGTGGCGCGCGAATTGGGCGAAACCAGCCTAATGTTCCTGGTGCATCCCACGCTCACCGATGAAGCCATCGATGGAACTTGTACGACTGTTGCGAATGTGATGAAGACCGCGGCCCACCCTAATACCCAGCCGAGGACTTCCTGAAGCTGTTCCTTTTTCGCCTCAGCCATCAGCCATGGCTGAGGATCATGCTCCCCACGCTTCTTCAAGAATAGGAATCTGGCCATGCTGCTGCGAATACGGTTCTGGCTTATTCTCGCGCTCAATGTTCTCCTGGTATGTGCTTCCGTTGTAGGGGCCTGGTTGCTGCGTTTTGAGTTCACCCTGCCGCATCGCCGGGTCTTGTTTGCGGCCCTTCCTCTCCTTGTTCTGATGCAGATCGCGGCCATGGCTCGCTTTAAGTTGCTCCACGGCTACTGGCGCTATACCGGGATCAGTGACATCGCCGACGTTGTTCAGGCCACCGCCCTGGGTTCGCTGGGTTTCCTGCTTGCAGAACGATGGGTGCTGGGGATCACGGCCTTTCCGCTCAGCATATATTGCCTAGAGGCGCTCCTTCTAGTAGGGGCCTTGTGTGGCGTGCGCCTGCTCTTACGAATGCTGGTGCATGCCATTTCCAGCCATGATAAGGGGCAGTCGCAGAAATCAGTCCTTATCGTCGGGGCCGGCGACGCCGCGGCCATGCTGTTGAAGGAGTTGTCGCACAGCGGTTATCATGCGGTGGCCCTGGTGGACGACGACCGCGACAAAGCTGGCGCAAGGATACACGGAGTTCCCGTACTTGGCACCACGGACGATCTGCCAAGATTGGTGCGTGTATACGCGGTTGAGGAAGTTCTGGTAGCAATTCCCTCGGCAACAGGTCGCCAAATGCGCCGAATTATGGAACTGTGCGAGCAGTCGGGCGCACGTTTCCGCACGATTCCGGGAATGGCCGACCTGATCAACGGCACCGTAACGGTCGAGCAGCTACGAGACGTTAACATCGAGGATTTGCTGGGACGAGAACCAATCCGTCTGGATCTCGAACCCGTTCGTCAGCGACTGACCGACAAGGTGGTATTGGTGACCGGCGGGGCTGGATCAATCGGATCCGAGCTTTGTGCACAACTGGTTCACTACAAACCGCGCAAGCTACTATGCGTCGATCAGGACGAGAGTGCCTTATTTTTCCTGGAACAGAAGTTGAGTCAGAAGGCCACGGAGCCGCAAACAGAGTATTGGGTGGCCGACGTAGCCGACCGCCAGCGCATGAGAAATATCATGGCGAATGGCGAAGTCGATTGTGTTTTTCACGCGGCAGCCTACAAACACGTACCCATGATGGAAACCAACACCAGCGAAGCAGTCCGCAACAACATTTTTGGACTGACGGCGCTGATCGAAGTGGCCGAGCAATGCGGATGCAGCGACTTTCTGATGATCTCATCGGATAAGGCGGTAAATCCCACCAACGTCATGGGCTGCACCAAGCGGGTCTGCGAGCTGATTATGGCGGCAAAACCCAATTCTAGGATGCG
The DNA here is from genome assembly GCA_963791975.1 of uncultured Acidobacteriaceae bacterium. GTDB lineage: Bacteria > Acidobacteriota > Terriglobia > Terriglobales > Acidobacteriaceae > Bog-257. Next base: position 625,748 of record CAWBUJ010000005.1, read on the forward strand.
GCGACTCTCCGTCCGGTTCGGCAACGTATTGGGATCGCAGGGTAGCGTTATCCCCGTTCTGCAGGAACAGATCAAGAAGCAACGCGTGGTTACGGTGACCCATCCCGATATCACCCGCTTTTTTATGACCATTCCGGAAGCCGTATCGTTGGTCCTGCAGTCTTTCGCAGTCGGCAACCATGGAGAAATTTTGGTCCTTGAAATGGGGAAGCCGATGCGCATTTTGGATCTGGTGCGCACCTTGATTCGGTTGTCCGGCAAGACGGAGGAGGATGTAGAGGTGGTATACACCGGCCTACGCAAAGGCGAGAAGCTTCACGAAGAGCTTTTTTATGCCAGCGAGATATCATCCCGGACGGAGTGCGATAAGGTCATGCGTACCTCAGGCAAGTTGATGGGATGGCCGGTCTTGCAGGAGCACCTGCATGAGTTGGATGGACTGATCTATTCGGGCAACGATTCGATGATTCGGAAGAAATTGAAGGATATTGTTCCAGAATATCTGTACATGGAAGGAAGTACGCCTGTCAGAGTTCCTGTTGAGGCTCGAGCTGCCGGAAGAGAATCAGTTCTCCGCGTCATCGCGGCAACGGGAGCCAACGACTAACGGACATAATCGCCGTTAAAGTTGAAAAGCGATCATGCGAGCTGCTCAAAGAATTGAATTTGAGCGGCCGGTCCAGAGACTTGTAGTCACCGCTGGGCACCGGGGTGCCTGCCCGCGAATAGTCGGGTTGGAGGGAGCGCAACGTGGATAGTCCAGCAGCGGAGATTGCGCAGCCGCATCGTCACGGTCATCATCGTAGCGGCAAGCGCCATTCCTCGCGCCGTAAGCGCACGAAACAGGTTGTTCAGCGGCTGGCCATCCTGTTTTTCATCCTCATCGTCATGCTGGCCTTCTTATATGTGTGGCTCAGCAGCGGCTCATCGGAAAGCACCGGTCAATTGTGGCGATCGCCGCCGTCGCTGACTGCCAATTTGCGACCCAACCCAACTCGATGACTCCCCATCCCCTCTCCGTGGCCTCAACCGCCGGCCTTTGTACCTCGTCTCCTGGACCACCGTTCTTCCTGATCACCATTGACACCGAAGGGGACAATCTTTGGGGAGCCCCGTCTCAAATTACGACCCGCAACTCAGACTTTCTCCAACGTTTCCAGGACACCTGTGAGGAGTTTCAGCTTCGCCCAACATATCTTGTCAATTATGAGATGGCCATGTGCCCGAAGTTCCGTACTTTCGGGCGTGACGTTCTAGCCCGAAATGTCGGCGAGATCGGGATGCACCTTCACGCTTGGAATGCACCACCCATCGAAGCGCTGACCGAAGACGACCACCGGTTTTCGCCATTCTTGATCGAGTATAGTGACGCGGCCATGCGATCGAAGATCGCTTACCAAACGACCCTGCTGGCGGATGTATTCGGCGTTACTCCGGTGAGCCATCGCGCAGGGAGGTGGGCCCTCGACCGGCGACATGTCGAGTTGTTGATCGAATTCGGATATCGCGTAGATTGTTCGGTTACACCAGGCGTTTCGTGGAAAATGGAGGGAAAGGCGCCTGCCGGGTTGGAGGGTACTGACTATCGGGCGTTTCCCAAACAGGCATACTGGATCGACCCATCCGATCCGAGCAAAGAGGGCAGGTCAACTCTTCTGGAAGTCCCAGTAACAATCCTTTCCGGCGTTGACTGGAGTTGGATCAGACCTCGAGTCTTCCGGTCCGCCGCCAATCGCATTTGGCCAGAATCCATCTGGCTTCGCCCCTCGGGCCGGAATCTGTGGCACATGCTGCGCACTGTGAGCAGGGTATTAGCTGAGAATAGAACCTATGCCGAGTTCATGTTGCACTCTTCCGAATTGATGCCGGGTGGCAGTCCCCTATTTCCTACAAAAGAGCGGATTGAGAAGCTCTATTCTGACTTGAGGTGTCTTTTCAAAACAGTTGCCGCCAGCTTCACCGGGGCGACGATGAAGGAGTATTCCGAATGGTATCGCGGGCCAGAGTGAGAGCGTGTTCTGGCCGGGCGCTGGTTCTCGGGTCAGACACCCGAAGCTTCCTCGCCGTAGTTCGATCTCTGGGCAGGTCAGGGCTGGAGGTGCACGTGGCTTGGTGTCCACTACAGTCCGTCTCGCTCAGTTCCAAATATGTAGCGGCGATCCACCATATTCCATACTATCGAGCGGATGACAACGCTTGGGTTGACAGCTTCAACGAGCTGACATGCCGATATGAATTCGATCTTGTATTGCCTTGTGAAGATGCAGCGCTTTTACCGCTACAACTTTTCAGAAGACGATTAGTAGGAACGGAGAGAATTTACCTGCTGAGTGATGAAGCCTTTCAGATCACATCGGACAAGGAACGGACCTATGCGCTTGCCCACGAGTTGGGCATACCGCTGCCGCGTCAAGTTCTAGTACGTACGGAAGAACAGCTCTGTGTCGCCGCAAGCGACTTTGGCCTTCCGATGTTCGTCAAACCCTTGCGCTCCGCTCAAGCGAACGATCCACGAGTGCGATGTTCGGTGCTAAAGATTGCCAGCGGCGAGGATATGCAATCCGCCTCGAGAAGGATGCTTGCCGATGGCGCGGCTCTGGTTCAACAATGCTTTGCTGGTCTCGGCGTCGGGGTGGAGACGCTTTGTCGGAGTGGCGAGGTTCTCGTTGCATTCCAGCACGAACGCGTGCATGAACCACTGTCCGGGGGAGGTAGCTCCTATCGCAAGAGCGTGCAGCTTAATCCCGAGCTGCTTGACGCAACTCGTCGCTTGATGAAAGCGATGGACTATACAGGTGTGTGCATGGTCGAATTTCGTGTTAATCGGGACAGCCGTCGCTGGGTGTTACTGGAGATCAATGGGAGGTTCTGGGGCTCGCTACCCCTTGCTCTTGCGGCCGGTGTCGATTTTCCGCGTTACCTTTACGAAATGGTGAAGCGTGGCAAGAACCAGTTTAACGTCGTCTATCAGAATAATGTTTATTCACGGAATTGGCGAATTGACCTCGGCTTTATAAGGTCAGTACTCCGAACACAGAAAGCGACCGCCTCTCGTATTAAGTTCCTGTTCAACGCCTTCGCTGCTGGAGTATGGAACCTAGCCTGCCTTCGCGAGCATAGTGATACGCTTACAATAGATGATCCGTATCCCGCTGTGGACGAACTTACAACCCTCGCGGCGCGAGGAGTTGTTGAGGTTCTCTCACATTTCAAGCCAGCCAGGTGGTATATGCGTCGTCGGGCTATGCGGAAGATCCGTAAGTCTCGGAACATATTGTTTGTGTGTAAAGGAAACATTTGTCGTAGTCCGTTTGCTGAACTATATCTCAAGAGATTGCTTCCTGACGTCAATATTAGCTCGGCGGGTTTGCTGCCAAGCGTCGCTCGCAAACCGCCAACCACTGCGGTTGCGTCGGCCGCCACCAAAAATGTCGATTTGTCGATGTACCGCTCCAGGATGCTCAGCGAGGAAGATATCAAATTGTCGGATGTGGTTGTGGTGTTTGAAGCAGAACACTTGCGAGCCGTCAGGCGCTTGGCAAGACGGTATCTTAAGCGAGCTCCCCAAATTTGCTTCTTAGGTGCGTTGGATTACGAAAACTCTCTCGAAATAAGCGATCCTTTTGGGCGAGATATCGCGGAGTTCGACGATGCCTATGACCGTATCGCGCGCATCCTCGATTATGTAGCGGAATCGGTAGTAGGAATTGGAGGTAACGACGGTTATGAGCGCTCAGCTGGCCGAGTACTGGCGTGCAGGTAAGTTGGAATCGTGAGGGGCGATCGGTTACTGCGACGGATCACTTCAGTGCCCGAGGTGGTCAGTCTCTGGCGCCGCGTACCAATTGGGTCTGTCGCCGTCCGCACTCGCTTTGGAGCATGGCAACGTCCACATTACGCTTATGGCGTGTTTCACGCCGCGCAGCAAGCTAAGCTGCTAGGTCTACCAGGTATTGCGGTGATCGAGTTTGGAGTGGCAGGGGGCAATGGGCTGATCAACTTGCAGAACATTGCACGCGAAACCGCTGGTTATTTTGGCCTTAACATTTCAGTCTGGGGCTTTGACAGCGGCGAGGGAATGCCTAATGCCTCGGATTACAGAGACTTACCTCATGTGTGGGGCGGCGGATTTTACAGGATGGAGGAGTCTAAATTAAGAGGGCATTTGGACCCGGGCACCCGTCTCGTTCTTGGTGACGTGAAAGACACGGTTGCAAGTCTCCGGAATGCCTCAGAACCGATCGGGTTTGTGTCATTCGATTTGGACTATTACACCTCAACGAAAGCGGCGTTAACGGTGTTCGACCTTCCACAGTCGAGTCGATTACCGCGTGTATACAGCTATTTTGACGACACCATATGGCCTGAATATGCTTGCCATAACCCATGGACCGGCGAACTGCGCGCCATACGGGAATTCAATGAAGAACACGATGAGGTTAAACTCTGTCAACTCCATCTACTGCGCTGGATGCGGCCTCATGCCGAGTCATGGAATGAGCAGATCTACGTTCTTCACGATTTTCAACATCCGCTATATTCAGAAAATCTGATGCTTAAACGTGGTGACCCTTCACAGAAGCCCCTAAACATTGATGCACGTTGAGCATGACGGATCTTAACCGAGCAACCGAGCGAGGATTTGTGTGGCGCCCAAGGGTCACTCTTTGAATGTAAGACCGCTAATATTCGTCTCCGTGCTGGCATTGGCCGCAGTGGCTGCAGGTTTAGTCTATTCATCCTTTGTTGCCTACCGCTGGCACGACTCCAGCCAGTACACCAGAGTCATTGTCAACGCGACCCAGGGTATAGAAACGCGGCCTCGTCAATGGTTCGCCCAAGACAAACTGATCACGGATTTCGCCATTACCAACGCCGATGCGATTGGCCGGGACAAGGCGGCGCAGGAGTATCAGGCGACGTACCAGCTTCTCAAGTCTTACGGTCTAACCGTGGGAACGTACATTTCCGGCACGACGGTAGTTCCTGAGGCCAGGGAGACCCACTGGCCGTGGGCAACGGTCCCGCTGCAATGGATGCCAGCCACTTCTCGTTACAGTGGCACTTGGCCGGGCGTGCCCTATCGCAAACTGATTGACGTTACCGATCTTGAGACCCGCCGCGCGTTTCACGAGGGCATTAGGCGACTGTGGGAACAGTCCCCGGCGCCGGTTCGGTTCGTTGACAACGCGGCGGTTCACAGCAGCACCGGAGTTGGTCAGCCCTGGAGCAATTACTGCGCGAACATCGAACAGATCCGTAAGCTGGGCGAATCGATGGGCTCGCTCCAGATCTTCAACATCTCCGTGCACGTTGGTGAGATGTCGGACGAGGAGACGAGCTTGCTAATCAAGGCGGTGGGACCTGACGGGATTTTACTGGAAATGCCATGGCATAAAAATCCAGAACAGCCCGGCCGCGACGGAGCGGGCCAGGAAGCGTTATCGCCAACTATTAGATAGTGGAATGGTTTGGTCCCAGTAGTTCGCGGTGAGGCGCCAGCTAAAGCTTATCCCGGCGGTGAGCCGAGGAGCAGCGGAGAGATCGGCCGAGCCATAACCGCGGATACTCAGGCAACCGATTAGCAGGGGCAGTAGCCCTAAGACAAACGGAACGGGAAGAACACAACAGCCCAGCTAGTTTTAGCTGGGCTGTTGTGTGTTAGAACCGAAATCAATCTGCACGAACGTAACGCGAAATCCTACCCGAGTCTTACAGCTGCCGGCAACGGCACGGTTTATGACCCGAAACGTTCGGGGGACGAACGCACAACCCGACATTAGTACACCACGGGATGTCGTTGTTGGACGGTTCGGAGAGCGTATGCTCGACATTGAAGAAGGACGTGTTTGACTGGGCGCCATTCACGCCAGGAGCCGCCGCGCTGAGTGAGGCGACTTTCGACGCGCTCGTTCCCGAGTCCAGCGTCGCCGTCCGACCCTCCGCCAGGGTGAAGGTGCCCGACGGGGAACTCACATTCAAGACCCCACTCGAAGCGTGAACCAACACTGAACTTCCGGCTTTCTTAATCTCAAATTTAGCCGTGCCGCCCGCGGGCGCGATCAGGTACTTGTCCGCCTGGGCCGTCATGCCCTTGGTGGTGCTGACACTCGCGCTGCCCGAAGTTAGATCCAGAACGCTGCCGTTGAAGGTCATCTGAGAATTTGCCGGAACCAGAACGGTAGAGCCGGGAGACGAGATCGTTACCACAGCCCCGTCCGCGGTCTGCACCTTGTCCCCGCGGAAAAGAGCCGTAGTAGTTGGCGCCCCGGCGCCATTCACGACCACTGCGCCGCTGGAATGCAGGACGGCGGAATCGCTCGATCCTCCGAACGCCAGCGCCGTCAAAATTAATACTGTAACTAGACAAACAAGACCGCGGGAGCATTGAGCTTTCATCGGACCCCTCCTGGAAGGATGCGTCACGTTTGAGTGAGTGAAGGATAGCACGTAGGAAGATGACTTACAACAAAAAACAACCGTCAAAAGCACCTTTGGACAATGAAAATAAGGCGATTCAGCGAATTCTTGGTAGAGATAGATATATAGCACTTAAGGGCTATTAGTCTTGCCCCCAGCGCTCAGTCGTCTCTATCCCAGCGAAGTTCTCGATGACCACACTGCCGATCCGTTCGGACCGTTGCGACACCGCCGTTCTAGCTAACGCCCCGATGCATTTGTTTCTGGCATTCCGCACACAAAGCGATCAAACTCTGTACCTCGTCCGTTATCCGCTTGGCTGCGGAATTTGAGGTGGTGTACCTGTAAGTGCTGCATGCTCTCGCAGACCTGACACCGCCAGCCGTCCCGATCCAGCACATGGCGTGCAGCTCGCGATAGCCGTCCCAATCGAGTCGGAGTCGCGGGTTCGTACGGTGCATGGCCTTCATGAAGCCAATCAGCCCAGGCCGCCCTCTAGAGATTCTCAGCCTAACGCTTTTCAAGAAAACACCCATTCCATGCTCCCTTCAGGCCATCGATGAGATGCCGCTGTGCGGCAGGAAAAGTCCCGATTCGATTCTTCCGACCGTGTCTTCGACCAGGGTTTCGAAGTCTTGCCGCTGTTGGCCTGTGATCGTGGTTAGCACGTACTGGACTTCGACGTGTGCTTAGGAACGAAGACGACCTGGGCGACGTTATTGGTCCCGCTCATCCAAGACTAGCGAACCAGCTGCGGGTCTTGGGCCGCGATTCCGTCGGGCTCCTCGGGAAAGCGGGCGGAACAGGTCTTCCCCCGCAGCACACATAGCATCGAAGCGCACGGCACACTCGCCTACATGCAACTGCTGCCTTCTCACTTGGACGATTTCAGCGCCACCAACAGGATCGGTTTCGTCCATTCGGGACATGCCGTGAGATCGCATGAATTGACGACCTTGCCCTTGTCCAGATGAACAATCAATATTGGTTCGGGAAGGGCGCCGGTGTGAGGGTCTGCTTCTTCGCTGTTGTCGTAAACGCGAAGCTCCGTCACTTTCCCAATCAGTCGGACCAGATTGAGACGACTCCGGTGATACCGTTCACGAATCTTGACCCTCGGGAATGTCGTGTCCGCCCCTCTGAACTCTGGAGCGCACGCGTGTAATGTGGAGCTCAGGTGTGTTGAGGCCAACATACCAAACACGAACCTCGACTCCAGACTCCAACGCTCTCGCCAACAGAGATGGATTGTGTTGCCCCCAAGGGTCGTCTCAAATGCGAAGTTCAGTCGTTCCGTGATTGCACGTTTCCGCAATCGCTTGCTTTCATGCCATGCGGTGATGTTGGCGTCTTCTTGGGTAATGGTTGGATTGGCAGCAAGAATGCGCCTGGCAGCCTCATCTGGATTGAAATATTCAATTCCATGCCGCAACAAAGCACCGCCGCCAATGCTGCTCTTGCCGGCGCCGTTTGCCCCGGCTAGAACATAGATGCAGGGGGCTGACTCGTACTAGGCATGCTTTCGGGCCGCCAGGACTGCGGCTTTTCCCAACTGCTGTGGTGATGACCTAAAAGCAGCCTTCATCGCAGTGCGCGCCTTGGGGCTCTGCATTCGAGCGAGGAGCGCGTCGAATTCGCCGCTAAGCGTGTCAAGCTTTAATTCAGGAGCGTGCTTGAGGGCGTTGAACTGGTCCACCGAGATCAGAACTGCCTTCGGGTGGTTGTGCTTCGTTATCACAACCGTTTCTCCCTGCATTGCTTTTTCCAGGATGCGGCCAAATTAATTCTTGACCTTGTCGCTGTAAATGAAGCAGGTTCCCCATATTCGCGGCGATCTCGATCCAGGGAAACGGAGAACGTGGTTTTTTCTTGGCGGACGAATCGAGGCTTCGGACGCTCGGTATACTTCATAAAGCCGGTTTACATTAGTAGCTATTTTAACTAGTGTGTCCCATGCGGGCAATAGCGCGACCTTTAAGTGGTCACGTTTCAAAAGATCAGTAGAGTTGCCAAGACCGGTAGTCCCGAGCTACTTGTGTACAGGGCTTCCAGCGTCAAGGTGGGTGCCTAATACTCGTCCTATCAGAGGTTCCCGTCTTTAAAGTTTAGGGAGGCCGACCCGGCGCCTTGCAACCGCGACGAGTCACTGCAGACGGGCCTTGCAGCGGTCTGTTTTTTGATGCACCTGTTACATGGCATTCCAGGACGCCCGAGAAAGCGGCTGGCAATTCGGAGGCCGCATGGCGCCGCCCAGTGATCCGTTTGTTGCTGGATGAGAATATCTCGCCGGCATTAGTAAGAAGATTGGCCGACGTCGGCGTGTATGCTCAATCCGTGCCCCACGTCGGCAGTCCTACTCCGATCGGCACAGCCTCATCTCCCGGCCGAGTGCCGCGCATCCTTCCATTCCGTCGGCAGCCCCAGCTCTGCGATCCATCTTTCCAGATACGCATGGTCGAGTGAGTCCCAGCTCATTGTTAATATTCCGGCAACGTCCTCGATGTGCCTTTGAGATTGTGCCAGCTTTGCCCACTCGAGCTTCGCAACAATTACATCCTCGACGCTCGCGGCAAAAATAGCGACTCCCTGCAGAGCGACCCGTTTGCGACGGCCGAACTCTTCGTGGCTGAATGGGCGGGACTTTCGAAAGATCAAGTCGATCTTCCAGCCTGTTAACAAGTCGATCACGTTAAACAAAGATTGCCTTTTCCGGGCTTCCAATGCCATCTCCAAGTCCGCGTAGTATTCATCGCTTGGCAGAAGCTTGATGAAGGTCTGCAATTGCGCCGGAGTTGCCTCAATTATCAAGTCAATGTCTTGGCTGCTTCGTGGAACACCGTAGTAGGCGCTGGCAAAGGATCCGGTAAGCATGTACGGGATGCCGGCTTGATCCAGCGTAGAGGTGATCCGGAGAAAGACCTCTGCGACGTTCATCGGAGCCGCGCTGGTGCCGTTCCCGGTTGAAATGTTAACCGGAGGAGTTCGCGCCTGACCTCTGTGTCCGGCCATTCGGGATGCTCTTGGCGAATTCGCGTTTTTTGCAATTCCTTGACAAAAATACTCATTTCCAAGGCCATCAGCAGGCGCTGTTCTCCCGTCATTGCCCGTTGAACCTGCGACTGGAGAGCTTGTGCGGACGGAGTTGTGTCAGTCATCATCACGTCAAGATGGTAGCACGGCGTCTCGGAGGCCAAACATCAACAATGGCAAATCTAATCAGCGTAGCGGGCCGACGGGATCGCGATCGGCAGCAAAGCGATTTGGCGCGACCGCGGCCCGCTTTTTCGGGCGCATCGCCATCGCTCCGCGCATTCTAGGATTCAGTTATCCACCGGATCTTCCTTGACTATGTCCGGCCGGTCCGACCGCTTCGCCTTATCATTGACCAGCTTTCGGAACAACGAACTCGCCTCTTTGGTTCTAGCTGGGCACCTCCCGCCTGACCGCGAAGCGCGCACCTTCCTGCCCGGCACCATATAACCAAGATGAGTTACTGCAGCCGGGCCTTGCAGCGGGTGGCGTTTCGATGCGCCTGTTCGTGACATTTAGTGCACAAAGTGATCAGGTTCTGTTCTAGGTCGCCACCGGACTGGCTGCGGAATGTGAGGTGGTGTACTTGAAGATGTTGCATGCTCCCGCAGCTCTGGCATCGCCAGCCGTCGCGCTCCAGCACCTGCCAATGCAGTTCGCGGTAGCTGGTCGCATCGAGTCTGAGTCGCGGGCTTTTGCAGCGGACCTTCGTCATGAAGCCGTCTGGGTGACCTCCGACAGAAAGGCCTCCTGTTGCGGGCTGGGAAGGAACTTGTAGTAGCGAGAGATGGAGTGCAACAGAATTTCCGGATTGTTGCCGTCCAGACTTGCCCCGGCCAGGAAGTCGGCACAGATCATCTCCAGGCAGTAGCCCCGGGACTTGTCCGACCCGAGCATTAGACCCGCGATCTCGATCGCCCGTTCTATGACCGGGATCTGACTCTTGTAGACCTTGAAATAGATCAGCTCCGAGGGTTCACTGTCCTTGCCCGTCAGCTCCTTCTCCACCTCCCGCTGGAACTCCGCCTTGGGCATCTGTCTGGCTTTGTGCAGCCAGGTTGCACTTTCGAAGTGCTGACCCTGCTGCCGCGCCAGCTTGGCCAACTCCAGCCCCTTGGTCCATCCCACCTGTTTCAGTTCCTTCCTCACCTGCGGGGAGAGATGTTCGTGAATCGACATCAGGTAATAAGCTTTCCTTCGTGACTCCGGAAACCGGTGCTCCAGGAACTCATCGAACGACTTCAGGTTCTCCAGCCGCCAATACTGGCCGGCCCGGACTTCGCACAGGTACTTGCCGAGTTCCACGAATCTGGTATCGCGCTCGTTCTCATGCAGCGCCTCCCAAGCCAGGATCGCGTCAATCCTGCTCAGGACCTCCAGACCACGGCGGCGATTCAGCTTGGGCGGCATAGGCGGATACCTAGTACGCAAGTTCGTCAAACAGACCAAGATCAACTCCCGGCTTGCGGATCAGGCCAGACTCCACCAGATCGCGTTGGTCGAGGCAGAGCCCAAGGAAAGGACAGGTAGTACAGGGGTTCTGGGGGAAGCGGATGCCGCTGTGCGGCAGGAACAAGCCTGATTCAATCCTTCCGACGGTGTCTTCCACCAGGGTTTCGAACTCCTGCCGCTGTTGGTCGGTAATCGTGGCCTGCAAGTACTGGACTTCGACCGTGCGCTTGCGGACGAAGACGACCTGGGCAACTTCATTGATCCCGGTCATCCAGGAATAGCAAACCAGCTGCGGGTCCAGGGCCGCGATTCCGGCAGGCTCTTCGGGATAGCGGGCGGAGCTGGTCTTCCACTCCAGCACACAGGGCATGGTGTCCAGTTCGCCGACAGCATCGATGAAGGCGACAAAGCTGTTGCCGGAACCGAGCGTCCGGGTGAATCGAATCTGTTGATGGCTCTCTGGCTGGAGAATCTGCACACGCCCGTCCTGGACGAAGCGCTCCAGCAACTGAATGCCTTGCCGGAGCATGTGGTCCCAGGTGTCGTTACCCGAGTAGACCAGCTCGCAGGTCCTTACACGGCGCCCACTGCTCGAACAGAACTGCCGCTGGATCTTCGTGACGAAACAAAGCCGCGACAGCTTGCTCGAAGCAGCGGCCGAAAAGCATCGCGGCCCGGACATCTTTTTCCTGCCAGCCATCGAGATAGCGATGGCGATAACGGCGCGGGCAGGTGAGGTATTGAGAGATCTGGGTGTAGCTGTAGGTCATCGCGCTACCCTTTCCTTCCGCATGCCTTTGCCATTGCGAGCCGGCGGGATGGGCATGTCCGGCACAAGTTCTTCCCACTGGCTGGTCGGCGCGAAGCCGTCCAGGTTCACCAGCGAGATGCCGTTGACTACGGTGTGGCTGATCTTCACCACTCCGATCAGTCCGCGCAGAGCTTGCTCGTCGACCTCGTCCTGACTCAGCAGCTCGGGGTCATAGAGAAAATCCCGCAGGAACCAGCCCAGCTTCCACATCGCCTTTGGGGTGCAGTAAAGACGGCTGACGATCGAGCGCCCGGCAAACAGTTTGGGTTCGAGAACGGAGAGCCGAAGCACATAGAAGCGCTTTTGGGAATACCAGCGGTGCCTGGGCATGATCGACTCTGACAAGGAACATGCCGTCAGGAACCTCAGAGTGCGAATCCTGTGCCGTTGCGGCGAGTCCGGGGACAAGACGTTTCATCCCGCCACCTCCTGGTTGGGGCGAGCGTAGCTGTTGAGTTGGTAGAGCAGGGAATCGCGGTCGTTCTTGGCGGCATCGGCAAGCTGCCTGAACGAAATTCCTCGACCTGCTCGCGGGTGGCGTCTTTGAGGACCTTGGTACCGCAGAAGTCGATGGCGTAGGCTTTCACCAGTTCGGGATCGAGCTTGTGCTGGCGGATGAGTTGGCAGAGCCGGTCGCGGACCTTGTGACCGGAACCGTTGCTGTTTCCGTTCCCGTTGGCGCCCTTAGGTGGAGACTTGTGTGAATCGGGCGCGGCATCGGACCAGAACTCGATCCGATCTCCTCGACCGAGCAGATTCCGATGCCGTATGCCTTGCGCAGAGCACGATTGACGGCTCGGGTCTCAGCTATCCGCATCTCGGCACCGCGGACCAGCAGAGAGACGTTGGAAGGGTCCGCATCGCCGTATCCGACGAACCCGGTGGAATCTTTGGACGGATACACCGTCGCCTTGAGCACGAAACGATTCGCAGCAGAATCGCACAGCGAATCGACGGCCTCCACATGGATGCCGCGACACCTCTTGCGACGCGCTAGCCGAAGCAAGCCTGTGTGGGTTACGTACCAGTTCCCGTCGATAACTTGAAGTTCGCCTGCTTCGACGGAGAAGGCATAGTCGTGGCTCAAACTTCTAAGGTGCGAAAGCATGCGCGGCGCAAGTGGCCAGCCTACGATTCGCTTCGCCGCGCGGAGGTTCTTCCGGAGAATTTTCTTCTCGATGCTAGGTTCTTGTGGCGTTTTGCGCGGGAGAGTCGATTTTGCAGTTGTCATAAGATCTCCCGATATGTATCGCAATGTATTGCAGTGCAACACTAATTTATATCTCTGAACCCAAGTTGTCAAGGGAAATGTTGTGCGTGAGTGGTAGAATTCGCACCGAATGGGCACAAAAGATTCAAGCTTGAATCTCAGGATACGGTCTGAACTCAAGAACAAGTTGGAGTCTGTCGCAGGGTCAGAGGGGAGGAGCGTCGCTCAGATCTGTGAAGCGTTTCTCCGGGCTGGTCTTGCTGCCTACGACAAGGAAGGTGCTAAATACATTAGTCGCTTTCTCGCGCTACGTGACGCTCCGCCGCGAGACCGTTAAGGTAGCGGGTATCTTGCGGCGCGTTCCGATTTGCAGCGCGTAAGAAGAAAAACCCAAGTTCATGCAGCGCCTGTTTGCCAACAGAAGCTCAGGACGATGTGAGAATCTTTCAAATCCTGGTTGGCTATCAAACGACCCCGGTACTGTCTGAAATCTTTCAGACACCACCAACGACCCGATCTCGCTGGCGAAATAAAAGCGAACATGATAAAACTTTGTCTACACGAACCGGAGGTGTGACGTTGTGGAGAAACAAACTCATGACAATGTCGTCTCAATGGGTAAAAGGGCCGTGGCGAATCGCCGTAACGCCCAGCTGTCCACTGGACCCAGAACCGAAGAAGGGAAGCGGCGCTCGCGACGCAACGCCCTCAAGCACAGCCTCCTTGCTTCTGTACCGCTAGTCACTGACGGACAAGGCGCCGAGGATCCAGCTGAGCTCGATCGATTGCTAGCAGACCTTCACCGAGATCTTGGGCCGATTGGCACACTTGAAGAGATACTTGTCGAGAAGATAGCAGTGTGCTTGTGGAGGCAGAGGCGCGTCCTAAGGTGCGAGGCTGGAATGATCAGAGCTAGGATGGATGCCGGAGATTCTTTGCCGGATGGTATGCCTTGGATACCTGACGAATCCCTCGAGGATTTTACGCGCAGGACGGCGCGTTACAAGAGTCATCTCAGCCTGCCTCTAATGGAGCGCGAGCGCCTAGATCGAATGCTCCGTTATGAAACCACGATCCACCGCCAGATGGCCTACGCCATCAACCAACTGGAGCGCTTGCAGCGGGCACGCAAAGGGGAGCATGTGCCCCCACCGGTAACCGTTCACCTATCGACCGACCAATAATGGGAGGGCTTATCTTTCAATGCGGGATTCCAACTTTCCCACAGCGTCGACGGCTACGGGCATATGAGTCAACCTAAAAACCAAAACCGGACATTTCACTTGCTATGAAAAGCGGACATTTTAACTTGCTACGAACATAGGATAGGGATAGAAGGACTTAGGGCAGGTCTGCACTGTTTTTTACATCACATCGCCTGTGGACGATTTTGTAGACGGTCGTGTTTTCTGGATTTCCGAACGCGAATACGGCTGAAAATCACATATGAACCGGGTTTGCCGCGCCAAAGTCGGTAATCACTTCATTGGCCGGTTTTGCTGCTGCCCGCCCCCATCTTCGGGGAGAACGCACCGCAATCCCAGCGGCTTTGAGGTAACTGCCTGCGGTTTCGCGACGGATGCCGGTGGCTTGCTGGATTCGCCGCAGCGACCACCCCAGCCGTCCCAGTGCTAAGCGCGCTTAACTCTTACGGTGTAAACTCCCACACTGTTCCCCATCCGTAGGCGCCGCCGGTTGAGGCAACGCCATAGATGTCGCCTCGAGCGTCGAGCAGTAGCTTGCCGACCGGCAAGGCGCCGTCGTCCTTGTCCTGGAAGTCGTAAAGGTCGGTGAAGATCCAGCCACCATTGGACGGCGTCAACTTAAAAATCGAGCCAAACTGATGACTACCGCCGGCCCAGGTTATGCCGTAAAGATTTCCGGCGGCATCCAAGGTCAGTTGGCTGGAGCTGAAGTCTTCCAGCAGATTGTAGATCCACTGACCGCCGGAGGGTGACAACTCCCAAATTGTGCCCTGGCCGTTGCTGGTCGCACCGTAAATATTTCCCGCCGGGTCGAGAGTGACCGGCCCGGGCAACCCTACGTCTATGCTGGCGAACTTGTAAAGAGTGTTCTCAGTCCAACCGCCTCCAGTGGGCATTAGCTGGTACACAGTGCCGCCGTTCTGATTGCCTCCGGCCGCGGCAGAACCGTACAGATTGCCAGCCGCGTCCCATGCAAGGCCCCCCGGGCGAGCTCCATCTGGGCCGGCGAAAAACCCCAACCAGCTTATAGACGGATTCCGCTGCCGACTAGACCACGATCCACCTATCCCGTCGGTATCGGTAGCACGCGATCCGGCCCAGCATTGCCCCGAACCGCCGCCGCGTCAGATGTCCTTCCGCCAGCAGTAGCCAGCTGGATTCAGGCGCACATCCACGCGCTGGAGTTTTTCGGCGGCGTGCCGATTCTGGGAGTACCCGATAACACCAAGACGGCGGTCACCCGAGCCTGCCGCTACGATCCGGATCTAAATCCCATCTATCAAGAGTTCGCGGTGCATTACGGGATGGGAGTCGTGCCCGCACGTCCGTACAAACCACGCGACAAGGCCAAGGCCGAGAGCGGCGTGCAAGTATGCGAACGCTGGATCGTGGCAGCGCTGCGAAACCGGAAGTTCTTCAGCCTGCCGGAACTCAACCAGGCGATCCGCGAGTTGCTTAACATCTTTAGAGTACGGGATGGCGATTTGTCGCCAGCTATCCCGCGCCATCGTCTGGCGCGAAGAGACGAATAGGGCTAGCTGAGTGCGAAGGATTGTGCCTGGCATCCAAAGCACAGTACAATCTTCCGTCCTGTTCGAAAACAAAGCAATGGCACAACCGCAAATCGCCCTGTCCGCCTTAGCCACCTTCCGGAGCAAGTTTGCAGGAACCGTTCTTCAACCCGGCGATCCGGAGTACGACAATATCCGCGCGCTGTTTAACGGCATGGTGGACAAACGCCCTGCCGTGATCGCGAGGCCTTGCAAAGACGCCGATATAGTCGTCGCAATCGCCTTTGCGCGGGAGCACCGCCTGGAGATCGCCGTTCGGGGTGGAGGTCACAACGTTGGCGGACGCGCCAGCGTCGAAGGCGGGATGATGATTGATCTCTCCCTCATGAAGGCGGTGTCGGTGAATCCTGCGGTAAGGCGTGCCGTTGCCCAAGGCGGCGTCACATGGGGCGAGTTCAACGGCGCAACGCAGAAACACGGCCTTGCGACCACCGGGGGAGTCATCTCAACGACAGGCATCGCCGGACTGACACTCGGCGGCGGGTTCGGCTATCTGGCAGGTAAGCATGGGTTGGCGGTCGATAATTTGGTGGCCGCTACCGTGGTTACCGCGGACGGGCGGGTGGTACGCGCCAGCGAGGACGAGAATCCCGATCTCTTCTGGGCTTTGCGCGGCGGAAGCGGCAACTTCGGCGTTGTCTCCTCCTTCGAGTACCGGCTGCATCCGGTGGGTCCAGCGATTATGGCAGGTGCGGTCGCCTGGCCATTCTCACGAGCCCAAGAAGTGTTGCGCTTCTTCCGCGAGTTCGCCGAGTCGACTCCGGACGAAGTCATCTCCATGTCGGCAGTTGGACATGCGCCGGATGGTTCCGGAGTCAAGGTGGTCATCATCGGGGCTTCGCATTGCGGCACCATCGCCGATGGCGAAAGAGTTCTGCGCCCCATTAAGGAATTAGGATCGCCGCTCTTCGATTCCATTCAGCCGACGAGCTACTGTGACCTGAACACAATGTTCGACGCCACCTACCCGAAAGGCATGTTGTACTACTGGAAATCGAGTTTCCTGAACGTCCTGAGCGACGAGTCGATCGACAAGATGATCGATGCAGTTGAGCGGTGTCCGTCGAAATATACCGGTATCCTCGTGGAGCACTGGCATGGCGCCCTGGCTCGCGTGCCGCAGCACCAGACAGCCTTCCCGCACCGCCGCGAAGGCTTCAACCTGGGGCTAATTTCTCAATGGCAGGCTCCGGCTGAGAATGAAGCGAATATAGCTTGGACACGTGAGGTATTTACCGAGCTTGAACCGTTCTGCGCAAAAGCCCGCTACGTGAACTATCTTGATCAGGACGATGGTGCCGACCTGTCCGGCCCCTACGGCGCAAACTACGCCAGGCTGGCGCAAATCAAGGCCAAATGGGACCCCGGAAATGTTTTTCATATCAACCAGAATATTCAGCCGACAAATTGAAGTAGCCGCGTCTGCCGGATGACTGATCGTATGTGTGGTTCGCCATCTGAGTGCAATCACGGTGGCGCGCATCAAGACAGCTTCGAAATGTGTAACTAGCGAGATCAGGCCAACTCGCACCTAATCCCTCCAGGACAGAACTATCAGCGAAATACCCACGGGCCGTGAACGTCGTTGGCATTACCCTCAGCGAAGCTCCCCCCTTGAGCTTCGGCAATCGGTTCGAGTAGCGGGCATAGCCGCGCGTTAATCGGGAAAAATCAGGCCGCAAAATCCCCGTGGCCGATATTAGCACACATTAGAATGTGTGATATCATACACATATGGAGGCCTATGGCAACCAATCTCGCAATCGATGACAAACTGATTGAGGAAGCCCGCAACGTAGGTGGTCATGTAACGAAGAAAGAAGCAGTTACTGCGGCGCTGGACGAGTACATTCGGCGACGGAAACAGGTCGAAATCTTGAAGCTGTTCGGAACTGTCGAGTATGCTCGCGGCTATGATCACAAAGCGAACCGGCGACGGGACCGCATCGAGGAAGAGCGGTGAAACTACTAGCGGACACCTCGGTGTGGTCGCTCGCGCTGCGTCGGCGAAAGACGGCCAGCTTGAGCACTGAAGAAAAGCGGTTGGCGGCACTGTTAGCGGAAGCGATCAGCGACGGTCGGGTAGTGATGATCGGGCCGATACGCCAAGAGTTGTTGTCTGGAATCAAGGAGCAAGCCCAGTTCGAGAACGTGAAGAATGCCCTTCAGGCCTTTCGGGATGGGGTGTTGGATGGTTCTGACTATGAAGAAGCGGCGCGGCTCTATAACTTGTGCAGAAAACGAGGGGTGGAGTGCGGTCCCATCGATATTCTGATCTGCGCGGTCGCAGTGCGGCACAAATGGCAAGTGCTGGCCAATGACGCGGCCCTGAACAAATGTATGGAACTGATAGAAGCTTTCACTGCGTAATCACCATGCGTCGAAGGACTGAATTTGTCACCCGGGCAGAGCAATACTTGGGTTCGAGCGCGAACTTCAGCGAATGGCTGACGACCAGCAGCGAAACGTCTCTCAGATTTGCGAGATGCTGCTACACGAGGGCGTCGAGGTTTACAGGAAGGAAGGGTCCAAGTTTGATCGCCAAGCAGAAGCTGAGGACGAAGTAGAAGTCTCCTCGAGGGAACTGTTCAATCAAGTCAGTAGCGTCGATTATTCACACTGGCGCGCTCCATTTAAGCTTGCGCAGCGGAAGATGAGAAAGTTCCTCTTCGCTAAGCATGGCAGAACGACAAGACGAGCTGAGATGTTGGCGAGGGAGCGGGATCGGCTGAAGATCCTACATATCTGGCGTGGCTGCTAACGATTTTCGTTAGACACGATGAGGCAACTTGACAAGGATGGGTTTTCTGAGTCACAATAAAGAAAGGTAGATAATGTTACAGAAGGATAGAAGCACCGTGAGGAGCCTCAATATCAAAGATCCGGAGGCTCACCGTCTCGCTCAGGCCATTGCCAAGGCCACCGGCGAGACCATGACTGGTGCCGTCAAGGAAGCTCTGCGGGAACGGTACGAACGCCTGCAAGCACGCCGTAGCAAGGCCTCCGTTGAGGAACTTCTCGCCATCGCCCAGCGCGCCTCCACCCGGGTCAAACGTCCTTATCTCGATCACGCCGAATTTCTTTATGACGAACGCGGCCTCCCCAAATGATCCTGGACACCTCTGCGCTGGCCGCCATTTTCTTTGGAGAGCCTGAAGCCGCCCTCTACACCCAGCTCATCCGCGACGCTGACCGCTGTCTAATGAGTGCCGGAAGCTTCCTTGAACTCTCCATCGTCGTCGAAGGCCAGATTGGACCAGACGCAGGCCGTCAATGTGATGTTTTTTTCCGCAGAGCCGACATCATTATCGAACCCTTCACCGTCGAGCAGGCGCATCTTGCGCGCCAGGCCTTTCTTGACTTCGGCAAGGGACGCCACCCGGCCGGGCTGAATTTTGGCGATTGCTTTGCCTATGCGCTCGCCAAGATCACCGGCGAGCCTCTCCTCTTCAAAGGGCAGGATTTCAGAAAGACAGACATCCTACCCGCTCTCTAGCCCCCTCTCGCTGGGCGTCGTCGAGCGCACCGGCCAGAGCACACGGCGTCGCCCCGCGTGCTCTGCGCTGTGTACGAGCGGCCTTCCGGTTGACCTCGGAGAGAAACGCTTCCTGTTGCGGGCTCGGCAGGAACTTGTAGTAGCGTGAGATGGAATGCAACAGAATCTCCGGGTTGCGTACCAGTTCCCGTTCAGTTTGTCCCTGGAGCAGTTGAAGAAGGCGGCGGTGCGAGCGGCCCGCAATCCGATGTATGGGGCGAGAGCCGACGTTCTCACACTCATGTGGTATATGGGTCACAGGCATGCCCGTCCTGGCGCGTTACGATGACCACGTGCGTAACTCCGGCCGCCGCCAGCCAATCCCGACATGGCCATCAGCTCGCGCGTCATCGTAGCCCAGTGTCGAACCTCCTGATGCAGTTTGCCGTCCTCGCCGATCGTGCGCACACAGACCTCGACTCCGTCTTTGTGCACATCCAAGCCGGCGCCGCCGAACGCTTCCTGGACCGGCTCATAACCAGCTTTGAGGATCTATCTCGTATGCCGAGAATGGGCGTGCGGTGCGGTTTCCGAAAACCGGCAACCCGCCGCCTTCGTTACTTGGCGCGATTGAGTTCTGCCACGAACCGCTCCAAGGCAAGAGCCTCTACTCCAGGTGCAATCGCCGCAGTTGCCAACTCTGATCCAGACTTTCGGTGGACCACCATTAACCGGGCCGACCTGTTGGGCAACGGCAGCCGCAGAGAGAGCAGAGGAGAAGCCATAGCCGGTCGCACGGTCTTGGTGGCTTTGGCTTCCACCAGCCACAGGCCGGCATTGGGCCGTGGTACGAGGAAGTCCACTTCCAGACCCTGCTGATCACGGAAATAGTAAAGCTCTTTGCGCATGCCCCGATTGCTCTGACTCTTGAGGATTTCGGCGGCGACGAAACCCTCGAACAGTGCCCCCCGAAAGGGGGAGCGCTCCAACTCGGCGGCTGAGGTCAAGCCCAGCAGATAGCAGGCGAGTCCGGAGTCGCCCCAGTAGACTTTCGGAGATTTAATGAGCCGCTTTCCAAGGTTTTCAAAGTAGGGCGGCACCACAATGATTTGACCGGTCGCTTCCAGGACCTGTAGCCACTCGCCGATGGTGGGAACCGAGACTCCAAGCGGAGCGGCAAGATCCGTTTTGTTGAGCACCTGACCGTGGCGGCTGGCCACCAGCGCAAGGAAACGGCGAAACGTCACCAGATCACGCACATTGGTAATCGCCCGCACGTCGCGTTCAAGATAGGTCTGCAAATAGGAGGCGAACCATAGGTTGCGATGTTTAGGACGCGCCAGCACCTCGGGAAGTCCTCCGTGAAGCAGATTCACCTTGGTGGTTTCTGCCAGGCTGAAGGGCAACAGTTGGAGAATGGCGGCCCGGCCGGCCATCGATTCCGTGATGCCGCGCATCAGCGGAGCTTCTTGCGAGCCCGTGAACAGCCACTGACCCATACGGCGAGGCCCTAGGTCAATGCGGGTACGAACGTAGTCGAGTAACTCGGGTGTATTTTGGATCTCGTCGAAGACGACCGGGGGCTGCAACTCGTCAAGAAAACCCCGTGGATCGGTACGTACTCGGACTCGAATATCGGGGTCTTCCAGCAGCACATAGCGGGCGTCTGGAAACAACTTGCGTAAGAGGGTGGTTTTTCCCGCACGACGTGGCCCCGCGACCACAACTGCGGGGAAGTGTCGCGATGCTTCCTGCAGCACCGCGGCCAGTTTTCTGGGGACATAGTGCATGTGAGAAATATAAACTTACATCTTAATTTAATCAAGCTCCGTTAACATTGGATCTCCGCCCCGAGGTAGATGCGCACCCTGGCTTGATCGTCTTCCGCGAGAGCGGCCTGAGCCGGACCGAACGGTGGTGGCCATCCGACCTGTCATCGAGCATGTGAAGAATTCGGCCGATCCGGACTTTTGCTGAACCGTTGATCGAGGTTACTGGGGTCGGACAATTTGAGGTGCGTGACATTCCGGAGCCCTGACCCACAAACAATTCCGGCTGGAGAGCTAAGTACATGACGGTTTGGCGCCGAGAACCTAGCCTCCTGAATGGATGCGCGCGTGGCAATCCACGCACAGCGTGATCAAGTTCTGCTCTACGTCACTATCTGATTGGCTGCGGAACTTGAGGTCGTGCACCTGCAGACGCCGCATACTACCGTAGGTCTGGCATCGCCAGCCGTCGCGCTCGAGCACCTGCCGATGCAGTTCGGGGTAGCTGTTCGCATCGAGTCTGAGTCGCGGACTTTTACGGCGGACCTTCGTCATGAAGCCGTCTGAGTGACCTCCGGCAGAAAGGCCTCCTGTTGCGGGCTGGGAAGGAATTTGTAGTAGCGAGAGATGGAGTGCAGCAGAATCTCGTTGTCTGTCAGCTCCCCTCCCGCTGGAACTCCGCCTTTGGCATCTGTCTGGCTTTGTGCAGCCAGGTTGCACTTTCGAAGCGTTGACCCTGGTGGCGTGCCAACTTGACCAGCTCCAGCCCCTTGGTCCATCCCACCTGTTTCAGCTCTCCCTTACTTGGGGTGGACGACGTTCGTGAATCGACATCAGGTAATAGGCTTTCCTTCTGGACTCCGGAAACCGGTGTTTCAGGAACTGATCAAACGACTTCAGGCTCTCCAGCCGTCACGGGCCCTCTGAGCCTATTGAAATAATGCCACTTGTGGTGGTATGTTTGTTGCGAGTCAATATGCCTGAACTGTTCTCTGTAAGTGAAGCTGCGGCAATCGCTGAAATCTCGCCCGACATAATCCGAACTGCGCTGGAAAAGAAGTCGGTCACTCCGTCGCACAAGCAGAAGGCCGGCAAAGCAATACGTCATCAGTTTTCCGCTGGCGATGTGCTGTTTGTGAAGCTACTGGCTGAGTTCCCATTCCCGCTGAGCAAGCAAGACAAGCGGTCTCTGGCCCAAATCTTGGTGCGCGGAAACAGGCGGGCAGCACGATGGTCTGTGCGGGGAACTAATCTTGTTTATCGTGCAGGCGAAATGCAAGTATTGATTGCGTGCAAGCCATTCCGACAGACGGTGGCCAGGAATCTGGCTGCATATCGCTGGGGTAGGCGACGTGTCGTCTCCTCACCCGAGATTCTGGGAGGAGAGCCCTTTTTTCGAGGAACCCGCATTCCCCTGCATCATGTTGCATCGCTGTTTCGGAAGGGCGTGCCCGAACAAGAGATCGCAGAAGACTTTCCCAATCTTAGTGCTCGCGATTTGGCATATGCTCGCCTGTTCGCTCGTTTTGGTGAAAAGCCAGGACGCCCGAGAAAGCGGCTGGCAATTCGGAGGCCACATGGGGCCGCCCAGTGATCCGTTTGTTGCTGGATGAGAATATCTCGCCGGCATTAGTAAGAAGATTGGCCGACGTCGGCGTGTATGCTCAATCCGTGCCCCACGTCGGCTTAGCCGGTCGAGCCGACCGTGAGATATGGAACTATGCGCTTGACCCGATTTTGCCGTCGTTACGACGAACGCGCAAGACTTCGTCGAACTCCTCAATGTAGATGTGCACCCTGGCTTGATCGTTCTCCGCGAGAGCGGCCTGAGCCGAACCGAACAGTGGGGACGCATCCAACCTGTCATCGAGCATGTGAAGAATTCGGCCGATCCGGACTTCTTGCTGAACAAGTTGATTGAGGTTACTGGGGTCGGACAATTTGAGGTGCGTGACATTCCGGAGCCCTGACCCACAAGCAATTCCGGCTGCAGAGCTAAGTACATGACGTCTAGCGCCGCGAACCTAGCCTTCTGAATGGCTTTGTGCAGCCAGGTTGCACTTTCGGAAGTGTTGACCCTGGTGGCGTGCCAACTTGGCCAGCTCCACCCCTTGGTCCATCCCACCTGTTTCAGTTCTCTCCTCACCTGGGGTGGAAGATGTTCGTGAATCGACATCAGGTAGTACGTCTTCCTTCTTGCGTCGCCCGCCCATGGCCCGCTGCAAGGACTGCCGGTACCGATTCCCGCTTGCTCGGGTTCGAAAGCCTCATGATTGCATCAGCCAAGATACGCAGGAAGATTTCCGGAGCTCATGGCGCGCATACTTTCTCTTGCAGACCGGCGGGACCCAACTGCCTGAAGTCTCGGAGATTGAACGTGTAGATACGTTCCACCGCGCAACTAGCCGCGCAGCGCAACAGCAGGGCGTCGTAAATTTTTGCGCCGACCCATCCGCCACTGGCCATGGTGTTCAGGGCCTCCGCATAGTCATCCTTGTCGAGGGATACGACCTCGAAATGCGGCAGGATGTTCTCGGTGACGATGCGCGCCGCTTCAACCGGATGGATGCCCGGCTGGACCGGCAGGCGCGTGAGTGCGGCAAACACTTCCGCGATCGAGTGCTGGCCCATAAATCCCTTGTCCTGCCCCGTGGCAACCCGCAGCAGCGCAGGCCTGGCTTGCGCGTGGTGCGGATGGCTTTGCTCGGAGGCGGCAACGAGAACTGTCGTATCGAAGAAAATATCCACCTGGCTACGCCTTCAAAACGGACTCAATCCGCTCCTCGCGCACGTCCTCAAGGATGCGCTCCCAGTTTGCTCCCGGCGCCGCGCTGCCCTGATGGACCCACAGACCATCGACCTTGACCATGGCAGGCCGTTGTTCGATCCGCTTGAGAAGCACGCCCTCCGGCTGCTCAATAGCCACCAGCTGCGTGTCCGGCCTGAAGCCCAGCCGCTCCCGGACAGGTTTGGGGACGACAATGCGCCCGGCTTTATCGATCCTGAGTTCCATGACATTAACAATACCATATACCATAGCAAATGGCAATAATGGGACAAGATCTGGCTCATGTTCCCACATTCCACCGGGAGAAAGGCCTCCTGTTGCGGGCTGGGAAGGAATTTCTAGTAGCGAGATAGCCTCGACTGGATTGTCATGTGCGAAGAGGGAGTATGATTCCGGTTTCTTCCAGGACGGCCTTCGCTGAACCAATCGCGTCACTAGTTTGGACATCGAACATCAGGTTCCCGTAGAACTCCCAGCCAAGCTTTCGAATCTGAACCTATGTGCTTACGCGCAGCCGAGGGTGAAGCCCAGTGCCGCGCAGATCTCCCTTAAGCGCTCAGAGCTCAGCATTGCTACCCGGCGCCCCAGATGGGCCTTTGAAACCGTGACGACGTTGTGGAGGTTGATGGCGCAGGTATCTTTCATTCCGTCCCTCTCGGTCAGGAGGACTTCGGAGGGTATCCCGCGGATTGTGGAAGTGATGGGGGCCACAGTGACAGCGGACAAATAGCCGATGGCGCTGTCCCTCGTGAGCACGACAACAGGCCTTTGTTTGTCGGGGTGAGGGAACCGGTACAAGCGGACTTCTCCGCGCCCTATCGCTCCGGCCACGATGCCACCCGTTCCCACGCCGCAGCGTCGCCCGCGGCGTCCGGACACCTCTGGTAACCTCGCCGGTCGCGAGCTTCGATCTCGCCCGCACGAAGGCGTCGCAAGTGTTCGCGAAGAGCGTCCCGAATCAGAGAGGATCGGTTGACCCGCGCCCGTCTGGCCGCGCCGTTGGTTGCCCGAAGCAACTTGGAATCCAACACTACCTGAATGGTCTCCATGGTGTGGAGAGTAGTCCACAACTGGACCCACAGTCAACCCGACCCGCGACCAAGGCGCCACAGTCCAGGCTCATTGTACAAAGGACACGGCCGTAATGGAGCAGAGGCGTTTGGTGGTGCGCGAGAGGTGGATATCAAGCACCAGAAGCTGACCCACGGTGACCGCTGCCCGGAGTGCGAGAAAGGCAACGTGTATGGGCAGAAGGAGCCGAAGGTGGTGCGGACCGCTCCGAATGATTCGTGAGACGGCAAGGCAAAATACGAGCCACAGGTTCGTTACGGTCGCAAACCAGGACCTCTTCGCCGTCCTTTACAATCTGGATATAAGCACTGAGCCGCGCCTTGAGATCGCTGATGTTCACGGTTCTCATACTCTAATCATGACCGATATGACCATGTTGGTCATATTCTGTTAATTGTTCTTGTCGAACGTCTACATGGTGCCGGAATTGACCGGGTCCGGCTGTCCAAAGGCTTATGCCCGTTGAGACAGGCTGAGATCGAGGCCTTGCACTTGAAGGAGCTTTCCAAGCGGCGATGATGGTTAGGCCTTACCTTCGCGATCGCAAGACAAAGCCGTTACCAGAAGAGCCGCTGGATTGCCGCTTTGGTAGGTACGCTTAACTGTGGGCGGGTGTGCCGCTTGCGCCGCTTAAGCGGCAGGGGTGTCTTGCCTTGCACCACAGGTCGGCTGGCGTCGGAAAATAGCAGGAGGAAAGGGAAGCAGATTGTCGGTCACGACGAAATACCGCACTCTGGTTGACGCACTGCTGGCGGCGCCGGCAGAGCGCCCGTTTGTAACCGCCTGGATCGATGAAGACGAGCAGGAAACGGCCACCTTCGGCGAGTTTCGCGGCATGGCGCGCGTCCAAGCCCGGCTACTCCGAGACAGTGGCGTTGCTGTCGGCGACCGCGTTGTACTCATCATGCCGCAAGGCATTCCGCTGATGGCGACGTTTGTCGGAGCGATGCTGCTGGGCGCGGTGCCCGCCATTCTGGCCTATCCCAACTTCAAGGTCGAGCCCTCCAAGTACCGCTTTGGATTGGCGGGCGTGACCGCGAATCTGCACGCCAAAGTCGTAGTCATCGACAGCCAGTTTCCCGATGACCTGCTGGGTCACGTCAGTCTAGGCGAGGCGCGACTGCTTCGCGCAGCCGACGCCAGCGGCAGCGACGGCGAAGTAGAGCTACCCGATCCCGGTTACGAGCCAGATTCGCTCGCTTTCATCCAGCACTCGGCGGGCACGACAGGATTGCAGAAGGGTGTGGCGCTCACTCACGACGCGGTCCTGCGGCATCTGGAGCACCTCTCGGCGGTGTTGAAGATCAATGAGCGCGACATCGTCTACAGTTGGCTGCCGCTCTACCACGACATGGGCCTCATCGCCTGTTTCATCCTGCCTATGGTGTGCCATCTGCACGTCGTGATGCAGTCGCCGCTCGATTGGGTCATGCATCCGGATTCGATGTTGGAAATCTTTACCGCCTACAAGTGCACGCTGGCATGGCTTCCCAACTTCGCGTTTCAGTTTGTTCCGCGCCGCACTCCGCGCCAGCGCTGGTCAAACTATGACCTGTCGTCAGCACGGACGCTGATTAACTGTTCCGAGCCGGTGCGCGCTTCCAGCATGGACGAGCTCTACAGCGCTTTCGCGTCCCGTGGGTTGAAACAATCGGCGCTGCAGGCGTCGTATGCTATGGCTGAGAACGTGTTTGCGGTCACGCAGTCCGGCATCCACGGCAAGCCGGGGCCGGCTGTGATTTGGGCCGACGCACAGCGCTTCCGCGCCGAGCACTTTATCGCACCTGTTCCCGAAGGAACTCCGGGCGCGGTCTCGTTTACTTCGTCGGGCCAGCTCCTGCCCAGCAACCGTGTGCAGATTGTCTCGGATTCCGGCGAGGTGCTGCAAAACGGTTACGTAGGCGAGATCGCAATCCAGAGTGACTCTCTGTTTCAGGGATACTACAACCGCCCCGACCTCACCGAGAAAGCTATTCGCGACGGCTGGTATTACACCGGCGACTTGGGCTTCTATCTCGACGGCGAGTTGTATGTCGTCGGGCGCAAGAAAGATCTGCTCATCATCGGCGGCGAGAACATCTATCCTCAGGATATCGAAGAGATCGTATGCAGCCATCCTGCAATCCACGACGGGCGGGCGATTGCGATGGGCGTCTACAACCCCGATCTTGGTACGGAAGACATCGTGGTCGTCGCCGAGGTAGAGCGAGAGGAATTGCTGCAGCAGGCTGACGACATCGAGCGCGAAATTCGCGGCAGTGTCGTGGGCAATATGGGAGTGGCAGTGCGAACGATTTTCCTCAAGCCTCCGAAGTGGATCGTGAAGAGCACAGCCGGAAAAGCGGCGCGCTCCACCACCCGCGAAAAGCTCCTCAAAGAGCATCCCGAACTGGCAGCCGAACAATAGGAGATAATGAAGCGTGACCCCTGAAGCGCAACAGATGATTGACCAGGTGGTGAAACTCATTCGCAAGCCTGGACTACAGATCGACGAGAACACGCCGCTGGTGTCGTCCGGGTTGATCGATTCGATGGCGCTGGTGGACCTGCTCCTGACCCTAGAAGACATCACTCATTTGCGCATCCCGGCGGGCAAAGTCCAACCCAAGGACATGAATTCGGTGGCCCTGATGTTTGAAACCGCGCAGCGTGTGGGGAAACCACGAAAATAGCCACAATGTACTTTCAGGTATCGATCAATCGGCGATCAAAATGGCAGGTTTGCGCACCTCTACGCCGCTACCGGGCTCTTGGGCGAAACGCGCAACGCGTGCAGGATGGTTACGGGCCACCGCTCGAGCAGCTTTTGTCCGAGGCGGCTGCCGGTTTTGGCCACGTGCAATTGTAGAAGATCACGGACATGGGCCTGCTCTTTGTAGTCGCAGTCATTCAGAAGCTCGACCTCAACAAACTCGGGATGGAATTTCTGCTCCGTGTGAAAGCTGCCGTCGGGGTCCCAGACGTAAGCCACACCTCCGGTCATACCTGCGCCGAAGTTTTTGCCGGTCGAGCCCAGGATGAGGACTGTGCCTCCAGTCATGTATTCGCAGCCGTGTTCGCCCACCCCTTCGACCACCGCCGTCGCGCCCGAATTGCGGATGGCGAAGCGTTCGCCGGCGACTCCCGCGGCAAACAAGCGGCCAGAGGTTGCGCCGTAGAGCGCCACGTTTCCCACGATGACCTGCGGCCCGCTTGCACGGGCCAGCTTGCCCGTCGGACGAAGGATGAGTTCGCCCCCAGAAAGGCCTTTGCCGACGTAGTCATTAGCCTGTCCCTGCAGTACCAATGTCATGCCCTCTACGGCGAAGGCGCCAAAGGACTGTCCGGCGGTGCCGCACATTCGGAACCGGATGTCCGGCTTGGCTATGTCCTGACGACAACGAAGCAGCGCCAGCTCACCCGCCAGACGCGAGCCTAGACAACGGTCCCCGTTCCTCACCGCCGCGCTGTACTCGAACGGCTTGCCGACCAGTGCTGCGTTCAGCGCGGGTTTCACCCAAGCGTCGTCGAGCGGAGAATCATCTTCGGGTCGCACATTGCGTTGTCCCTGCCAGCGCAGCGGCCCATCGCCGACCGATGCCAGCAGGGGCTCCAAATCGAGATTGCCCTGCGATCGGACCTGCTGCAGCAGCTCGGTGCGTCCGATGGCTGACTCCAGCGATGGCAGTCCCAGCGCAGCCAGTGATCGTTGCAGATCTTCGGCCAGATTGAGAAAGAAGCGGACCACGCCCTCCGGTTTGCCGCGAAACTTGGCCCGCAGGTCGGGACGTTGGGTCGCAATGCCGGTAGGACACGTGTTGAGATGACACTGTCGCGCCATGTCGCAGCCCAAGGCAACCAATACGGCTGTTCCGAAGGAGAATTCGTCGGCGCCGAGTAGCGCCGCGATCAGCACATCACGAGCACTTGAGAAACCGCCATCCACCCGCAACCGCACTCGGCCACGCAAACCGTTATGACGGAGTACTTGCTGGGTCTCCGCCAAGCCGATCTCCCATGGACTGCCCGCGTACTTGATGCTGCTGAGCGGAGAGGCGCCGGTGCCGCCGCTATGTCCAGCGATGTGAATGTAGTCGGCGTAGGCCTTGGCTACACCAGCCGCCACCGTGCCCACGCCGAGTTGCGCGACCAGCTTCACCCCTACCGCCGCTCGCGGATTGATCCGCTTCAGGTCGTAGATCAGTTGCGCCAGGTCTTCGATGCTATAGATATCGTGATGTGGCGGAGGACTGATCAGCGAAATCCCCGGTTGAGCGTGGCGCAGGCGCGCAATGAGTTCGGTAACCTTGTGGCCGGGAAGCTGCCCTCCTTCGCCCGGCTTTGAGCCTTGCGCAATTTTGATTTCCAGTTCCTCAGCATGGGCGAGATATTCGGCGGTTACCCCGAAGCGTCCCGACGCAACCTGCTTGATCTTGTTGTTCTGCGGTAGGCAGTTGGGCGGAGCATCAGGCTCGGTGCGGTACACGCTGGGATCCTCGCCACCCTCGCCAGTGTTGGAACGGCCTCCCAATTGGTTCATCGCCAAGGTAATGGTTTGATGGGCCTCCGGGCTGAGCGAGCCCAGCGACATGGCGCTCGACACAAAGCGCCGCGCCAGGCTGGTGCGCTGCTCCACCTGATAGACCGACAAGCGCGGACCCGCTGGACGAAACTCCAGCAAATCTCGCAGCACCGCCGGTTCGCGTTCTTCTCCCGCGCCCCTGTAGGCGGTCCATGCTTCCGCATGGGAGGGCGCGGTTGCGGAGGCTCGCACCGCCTCCTTCGCTGCGCCGACCGCGAGCTGAAGATGCCGGGTTCGTTGCGGCTCCCACATGTGAGATTCGGCGCCCTCGTCGCGACGGAAGCGCACCCAACCGTAGTCCGGCAGCTCGGAGCCCCGATGTTCGGCAGACCACGAGGCTCGGATGGCGCACTCGATTTCCGCGAAACCCCAGCCTCCCAATGGGGACGAACTGCCGTAGAAGCAGCGTTCGGTGACATCGGCATCAAGCCCGAGGATGTCGAACAGTTGCGACGCTCGATAACTGTCGAGGACCGAGATTCCCATCTTCGACATGACCTTCGCGATGCCTGACTGAAAAGCCTTCAATAGCCCAGCTTCGCCGCTCTCGCCTCCCAAGCTGCGAGCCGTCTGCAATGCCAGCCAGGGACACACGGCCCCGGCGCCGTATCCGATGAGCACTGCGGCGTGGTGAACATCGCGGCAGTCACCGGCCTCCAGCGCCATGCCTGCCTTGGTGCGCAGACCAGCCCTGACCAGCGCGTGATGCACCGCGCCGGTGGCCATTGCCATCGGGATGGGAAGGGTTTGCAGAGATGCCCAGCGGTCGCTCAGCAGCAGGATGCGAATTCCGTCCCGCACCAGTGCCACCGCATTCTCGCATAGACGGTCGATCGCGCCCTGCATAGAAGCGTCTTGTGCGAAAGTGCAATCCAGGCGGGATAGCGGTAGCTCTTCGTGCAGCGGATAGTTGCTCTCCTCCAATGCGGCCATCTGTCCCAGCGATAGAAAAGGCGCAGGTAGCACCAGGCCGGGCAGGGGAGCATGCTTGTCGAGCAGGTGGGGCCAGGGGCCAAGCCGCGTGCGCAGCGAGACTACCCACGACTCTCGCAAAGAATCGATTGCCGGGTTGGTGACTTGCGCAAATCTCTGGCGGAAGAAGCCGTACAACGAACGCGGTGTACGCGCCAGCGGAGCAATGGGGGTGTCGTCGCCCATGGACCAGATGGCCTCTTTGCCCTCCAGCGCCATGGGTGCGACTACCATCTTCAAGTCTTCTCGCGTGTAACCGAAGCCGCGCTGCAAGCGGGTGAGTTCATCGCCGGGCAGCACCTCGACTGGCTCCGCGGCCGGAGCCAGAGCAATGTCGTCAATCAGAGGAGCATAAGTTGTTAGTTCGTCGAAGTAACGGTCGAGGCTCTCGCCCTGGAGCAACTGTTTCCGCTCGAGGTTGAGTAGAATCATCTGGCCGGGTCCCAGCCTTCCGCTGCTCACGATGGCATCCGGGCTGACGTTCGGCCAGTCCAACTTCCGATCCCGCGACCATCAACCCGCTATCGGTGATTACAAACCGGCATGGCCGCAGGCCGTTACGATCAAGCACCGCACCCAAAAAGCGCCCATCGCTGAATACCAGCGCGGAAGGACCATCCCATGGTTCCATGCAATCCGCGTGATAACGGTGGAAAGCCGTCTCTTTGCCATCGGCAGCGGCGGGCAGAAGTATACGGACGGCTTCCCCCACGTTGCGACCATGGTTGGCTAACAATTCGGCGATCTCGTCGAGGCTCATTGAATCGGAGGCATCGGCGCTCAGCATGGGCTCGCATTCGCGCGGCAGAGTGGCACGCCGCGCCTCCATGTGTGCGCGGTTGCTCCAGATGGTGTTGATCTCGCCGTTATGCGCCAGCATGCGCAGCGGTTGTGCGCGCGACCACGACGGTAGGACGTTGGTGGCGTAGCGCTGATGGAAGATTGCAAACGATGTGACGAAATCATCGCTCTCGAGGTCGGGATAGAACTGGTGCAGCAATTTTCCTGCACAAAGCGCCTTGTAAACGACGGTCCGCGTCGAGAGCGAGCAAACGTAGCTATCTGTGGTCACGCGCTCGAAGGCTTTGCGCGCCAGATAGAGGCGGTGTTCGACTTCAGCCTCCGTCCAACTCGTTGCCTTGGGTGCAGTGATCAGCGCCTGGCGAATGACGGGCAATGAGGACAGCGCGATCTCGCCCAATACATGCGGTCGCGTGGGAACATCGCGCCAGACGAGCCACTGCAGGCCTTGAGCGGCAATGACCTCCTCGAACCGTACGGCGTCGCGGGCCGCTGAAGACTCGTGCGGCGGAAGAAACAGCATTCCTACCCCGAGCGGCCGCTCAACTGGCAGTGCGGTGTCAGTCTCCTTGAGCAGAAGGGATCGCGGCACGCCGGCGAGTATGCCGACGCCGTCGCTGCTCTTGCGGTCTGAGGCAACGGCGCCGCGATGCGCCAGGCGTCCCAGGGCGGTCAACGCAAGCTTCAGGATGTCATGATTAGGCGCGCCCTGCAGGGTCGCAACAAAGCCGACTCCGCACGACTCGTGATCGAAGCGAGAGTTAAGGAGCGTCCGGCGCCGGGATCCCATGGAGTTAGGTCCCATAATCCACTATAGCGGATTGCTCGGCGTCCTGGGGCGAAAAGAGAATACTCGAAGACGGAGGAATCCTGATTTGGGAAACGATGTCTTCATGTATGTCAGAAGTAGTTTGACTTGGTACGCAGGTTGATCTACAGTATTGCAATCTTATGTCACGATTCCGCCTGGCAACCCGGCACAGCAGCACAACAGGGTTTGGTACACCTATGTGCACACCCGTGCACATATCGGGCGGAGGGAAGATCAGCAATAGTTCCTAAAGAACCTTCTAGGACTGGATCAGAGAAACCCACCGCCGAAAGGTCAGGTGGGTTTTGCATTTAGGGGCGAATTTGGGGCAGGGAGCCAGGCATGATCGTAATGAAGTTTGGTGGGACTTCAGTAGAGAACGACGCGGCGATTAGGCGATTGGTCGAAATCGTGTTGAGCCGGATGGCGGAACAGCCGCTGGTGGTGGTCAGTGCTCTGGCTGGAGTTACAGACTCATTGCTGGCCATGTCCCGCGCAGCGGCTTCCGGGTCTCTTCCTGAGGCGCTTCAGTCACTTCGTAAACTTCGTCGCCGCCACCTGGCCGTCTTGGGCGCGTTGCTGGAGGCTGGACCAGGTGAATCGGCGGTTCGTGAGGAGATCCAGACCATACTTAGTTCCGTTCAGGATTTGCTCCGCGGTGTTGCGGCCTTGGGCGAGCTTTCTCCACGGACCAGCGACAATATTCTTTCCAACGGCGAGCTGCTCTCAAGCCGAATCGTCAGTGCTGCGCTTGAAGTCCGGGGTATTGCTTCCGCATTGGTCGACTCCCGCTGCTGCATTGTGACCGATGCAACTCATGGCAGGGCGATTCCGTTGTTGGATCAGGTCGGCGAGCACTTGCGTTCTAAGGTGGAACCTCTGTTGCGTGCGAGACGGGTTCCCGTGATGGGCGGATTTATCGGCGCTACCACGGAAGGGGTACCTACGACGCTTGGCCGGGGAGGGTCGGACTTCTCAGCTGCGATAGTCGGCGCGGCTTTGGATGCGCAGGCCATCGAGATTTGGACCGACGTCGAGGGGATGATGACTACCGATCCGCGCTTGTGTCCCCAGGCGCAACGGATCAACGTTATCGGATTCGATGAAGCATCCGAGTTGGCCTACTTCGGTGCAAAGGTATTGCACCCGGCCACCCTGATTCCGGCAGTTGCAAAGCGCATTCCGGTCTACGTGCTGAACTCACGCCAGCCGGTGAACAAAGGTACCTGCATTCGCAACCGCGCCCCCCGTAGCCGCACGACCTTCCGCGCCATCGCCGCAAAAACCGGGATGAAAGTGATCAACGTCAGGTCACCGCGGGTGCTGAGGGCACACGGTCTGCTTCGCGGACTGTTTGAGATTTTCGAGCGGCACTCGTGCGCCCCGGACCTGGTCTCAACCTCAGAGGCAAGCATTTCGGTGGCACTTGACTCGTCGTGCGATGTGGATGGGCTAGCGCAGGATCTGCAAAAACTGGGCGAGGTCGATGTTGAGAACGGCAAGGCGATCATTTGCCTGGTGGGCAAGGGCATTCGTGGACGTGTGGGGATTGCCGCCAGCGTGTTTGATGCGGTCGCGGCGGCCAAGGTGAACGTGCACATGATTTCCCAGGGCGCCTCAGAGATCAACATCAGTTTTGTGATCGAGGAAAAGGATGTGCGGAATGCCGTGCAGGCCCTTCACCGGCGCTTCTTTGAAGCGAGGGGCTCGATGCCCCATGACAATACCCGTTTGGCCAAAACAAAGGTGCATCTACTTTCTTTCCCCAATCGCGAGCGCTCGCGACAGGAGGCCGGTTAGCATGGCGACTTCTCTTAAACATTTCGAACAGAAACGATACGGGACCGCGGCGGCCAGCAAGGTCGCGATTGTCGGCTTCGGGACTGTGGGCAGGGCTGTGGCCAACCTGTTGCTGGCCCGCGACGATGAACATAGTTTGCAGCTTACTCATATTTGTAACCGGCGCGTCGCATCCAAGAAAGAGGACTGGATTCCGTCCGACGTGATCTGGACGGAGGACATCGAGGACGTGCTGCAGTCCGATGTGGACGTGGTGGTCGAACTGCTCGGAGGTTTGGAACCGGCGCACGAATGGGTGCGGCGCGCCCTGCAAACGCGCAAATCGGTAGTCACGGCCAACAAGCAACTGATCGCGCGTTTCGGCTCGGAGTTGCTCGAGCTGGCTTGGGGCAACGAGCAGTACCTGGGCTTCGAAGCCTGCGTGGCGGCCGGCGTCCCGGTGATTGCCGGGCTGCAAGACGGCCTCGCCGGGGACCGGCTGACCAAGATCTGCGGCATTCTCAATGGGACGTGCAACTATATCCTGACCAGAATCGAGCGGGAAGGTATGTCCTTTGCCGATGCGCTGAAAGAGGCGCAGCTTGCCGGATTTGCGGAAGCCGATCCAGCCGATGACCTTGACGGTGCAGATGCAGCTGCGAAGTTGGTGATTCTGGCGCGAGCCGGGTTGAACCTCGAGCTTCAGCCGGAGCAGGTCACCTGCCGGTCGATCAGGGACGTCGCCTTCATTGACTTTGAATATGCGCATGAAGTGAGTTGCACGATTCGGCAGGTTTCAGCAGCGGAAGTCGAACAGGGAAGAGCTTATGCGGTCGTGGAGCCCGCCCTTGTGCCGCAGAGTTCTTCCTTGGCTAGCGTTTCCGGCAGCAGGAATCTGATTGTCAGCAGCGGAGAGTTCGGAGGAGAAACGGTGTTTTCGGGTCACGGAGCCGGAGGGGATCCGACAGCAGTTGCCGTGCTCTCCGACCTTCTGAAATCTCTACACCATCGTTCAACTGCCATGGGGCGCCCGCATCGCAGTGCCGGCCATCCGCAAGCGGTCACCAGCGATCTGGAAATGTCGCAATATGTGCGCTTCGTGGTGCGGGACCAGCCGGGAATCATCGCGGCGGTGGCTGGCGTATTTTCGCGGCACCAGATCAATGTGGATGCGGTCCTGCAAAAGCGCGGCTATGCAAAATCACAACTGCCATTCGTTATCACCCTGGAAGCCTGCACCCAAACTGCCGTGGAAGGTGCGCTGGCTGAGATCGGCGAATTTGATTTTCTAGTGCAGCCGCCGGTGCGAATGCCGATCCTGCAACTGGAGGACGGAAATGCATCTGCGCTGTAGTGATCCCGGATGTGCAGCGACCTTGGAGCTCCACGATCGTGTGCTGTCGTGCCCAGTATGCGCTGACTTGCTCGAGGTTGCGGTTGACAGCGTTCCCTTCAGTCCAGACGATCTCAAACGCCGCTGGCTGCAGCGACGATGCTCCTACGCTCCTATGGACACGAGCGGTGTTTGGCGTTTTCGAGAATTCCTCCCGGGCGGATATTCCGAAATCGTGACCATGTCGGAAGGCAACAATCCTCTGGTGCGAGGCAAGAGAACGGGCGAGTGGGCCGCCTTGCGGAATCTCACATTCAAGCATCTTGGCTGGAATCCGACCGCATGTTTCAAGGATCTGGGAATGACGACCGGAATGACCGAGGCGGTGTTCGTGGGCGCAAAGACTGTCGGGTGCGCTTCCACGGGAAACACTGCGGCATCGCTTGCAGCTTATGCCGCAAGAGCCGGCCTCGACGCCAGGGTATATCTTCCCGCCGGACAGGTCTCACGAAACAAGTTGGCGCAAGCCCTCGATTTTGGGGCTGAAGTGGTGCAGGTGGAGGGCAGCTTCGACTTGGCGCTGGAACGTCTCCTCCAGTCATCGCATGGCGATCTTTATTTCCTCAACTCGATTAATCCTTTCCGCCTCGAAGGCCAGAAAACTGTGATGTTTGAAATGCTCGAACAACTTGGCTGGAAGGCGCCGGATTTCGTAATTCTCCCCGGCGGTAATCTGGGCAACGCTTCGGCATTTGGTAAGGCGTTATTTGAGCTGCAAGCCGCCGGCCTGCTGGACAAGGTTCCGCGGCTCATCGTGGTGCAGGCTCAGGGGGCTAATCCGTTCGCGCGAATGTGGCGCGCCGGTTCGTCGGAACTCGTGCCGCTGGAAAATCCCGAGACGGTCGCGACCGCGATTCGCATCGGCAACCCTCGTTCCTGGAAGAAGGCGCTGCGCGCGGTCCGGGATACCAACGGATGCGTAACCGAGGTGACGGATGAGGAGATCGCCGAAGCCAAGGCCATGATTGGACGCGACGGAATTGGCTGCGAACCGGCGTCGGCCACCACGCTCGCCGCTCTACGTAAGCTCGTCGCGCAAGGAACGATCGAGCGCGACGCGGTAGTGGTGGCTATTCTGACCGGTCACGCTCTGAAGGATACGGACTTCATTTTGAAGTCCCAGAGTCTTGAACGGACGCTCGTGGGCCAGGTGTGCTCATGAGCGCGACCGCGGAAGTTGGGATGGCGCGGACTCTGGAGCGTGAGCCGTTTGAGATCCAGGTTCCGGCCTCAATAGCCAATCTCGGTCCTGGCTTTGACACACTCGCCGTCGCCGTGCAGTTGTATTTGCGCCTGAAAGTAACGCAGGTGGCGGGACGGGGGAAGCTGGATTTCCATTTTATCGGGGAGCAGCTTTGCGGAGAGAATGCCGTCGAGCGCGCATTCAGGTTCCTTGCCCGGCAAGGCGACGGCCGCTTTCCCTCTCTGTCGGTTGAGGTGCATAGTGAAATTCCCATGCGTGCCGGACTGGGCAGCAGCGCCGCTGCGACGGTAGCGGGTCTCCGCTTGTATGAGGCGTTGTCCGGACCTTTACCGACGCAGGCAATCCTGAACGCCGCCTGTGCCCTTGAGGCCCATCCCGACAACGCTGCCGCAGCCTTGCTGGGCGGACTCACGGCCAGCTGCCAGCTTCCCGATGGCTCGATCTATGCCATGACTATTCACTGGCCCGAGTCGCTGGCGTTTGTGGTGGTCACTCCGGAGGTGGCGTTATCGACAGCGGAATCGCGCAAGGTGCTTCCCACCTCGGTCCCTCGAAGTGATGCGGTCTTCAATCTACAGAGAATCGCGCTCCTCTTGCAGTCGCTGCAAACCCAGGATTTTTCGCTGCTGAAGCAGACTCTGGGCGATCGACTGCACCAGCCCTTCCGGCAGAAGCTGGTACCGGGGCTGTCACAGGCGCTCAACCTCGAACATCGTGACCTTCTAGGGGTCTGCCTCAGCGGCTCGGGGCCTTCGATCGTGGCCCTGGCGGAGACGAATCTGGACGAGATTGCAGAACTCCTCGCGGCAATCTACAAGCCGTTGGGAATTGGCTGTCAAGTCAGAACACTGAAGGTCCACCAGCGTGGCTCCGGCAAACAGACGGGGCTCCATAGTCGCGGTCTGGTTTGCAGTTAGAGCCCTCGCGGCAGGGAAGCCGTCAACGTAAGGCCTCCATTTCCAAGCTCTGCAATCAGTGCACGGGTCGATGTTCTTTCCGCCTGTGTTCGATATCCGCATTTGGCCTACCTGCACCCAGCGGAGAGCCTGGCGTATCCTGAGGGGCAAATGAAAATGAACAATCCGCTGTTGTCATTGTCGACCGCGCTTGCCTTGGCGGTTTTACTGGCGCCTCCGATGGCGGCACAAACGACCCCGTATGACCAGCCTTGGCGCCCGCAGTATCACTTCACGCCGCCTAAAAATTTCATGAACGATCCCAACGGCACGGTCTTCTATAAGGGTGAATATCACTTGTTCTACCAGTACAACCCCGAGGGTAATGTTTGGGGACATATGAGCTGGGGACATGCCGTCAGCACCGACCTGGTGCATTGGCAGAACCTCCCGGTGGCGCTGCGCGAAGTTACCGGAGAGTACATGGTTTATTCGGGGAGCACCGTCGTCGATTGGAACAATAGCAGCGGCCTCTGCAAGAGCCAGGATTCCGACGACTACTCTTGCCTCATCGCCATCTACACCGCGGCCAACGAGGAGCGGCAGAGACAGAACCTGGCCTACAGCAACGACCGCGGCCGAACCTGGACGAACTATTCCGGAAATCCCGTGGCCGACCTTCACGCTCCTGACTTTCGTGACCCGAATGTGTTCTGGTACGAGCCGGAACATAAGTGGGTCATGGTCGCGGTGCTCGCCGACGAGAGAACGCTGGTCATCCTGGACTCACGCGATCTCAAGCATTGGACCAAACGCTCTACGTTTGGCCCAGCCGGGGACACCGTCGGGCAGTGGGAGTGTCCCGACCTGATCGAGCTTCCGGTCGAGGGTACAAGCGAGAAGAAATGGGTCCTGATCATCAACCGTAACCCTGGAGCGCCGGCGGGTGGGACGGGAGTGCGGTACCTTATCGGTGCGTTCGACGGCGAGAAGTTCACCAGTGAAGTGCCTGACACGCCAGCGCTTTGGGCTGATTGGGGCAAGGACTTCTATGCCACGAATACCTGGAACGACATGCCCAAGGGCGACAAACGGCGAGTGTGGATTGGCTGGTTCAGCAACTGGCAGTATGCAAATGTCGAGCCCACGGTGCTCTGGCGCGGAGCACAGTCCATCCCGCGGGTTTTGGCGCTGCGCCGATATGCGGATGGTCTGCGTCTGGTACAGGAACCGGTCAGCGAGCTTGAGGGCTTGAGGCACGAGAAACTGCATCTTGCCAAGGTCAGTGTGGCACGGGCCAACCAGAAGATTCGCGACTCCGGAATCAAGGGCGAGGTCTACGAAATTGAAGCCGACTTGCAGCCCGGACAGGCGGAAGAGGTCGGTTTCCTCCTGCGGAAGGGTAAGGATGCGCAGACTGTAGTCGGACTGGACGCCGCGCATGACGAAGTCTTTGTCGATCGAACGCACTCCGGCGATGTCTCATTTAGCAGGGACTTCCCCGGACGTTACGCCGCCAGGCTTGAGAAGAGGGCCAGCGTCAAGTTGCACATCTTCGTCGATCGTTCCAGCGTTGAGGTATTTGCCAACGACGGCGAGCGCGTGCTCTCCGACCGCATTTATCCGCCGCCGGGCAGCGATGGAATAGATCTCTACGCCAACGGGAAAGGCGCCAGAATCACATCGTTGACAGTCTGGGATCTGGAGTCGGTCTGGAAGTGAGCTTCGCGCTCACTGCTTCCTGTTCCAGTCCTCCTGCGACATCACCACCAGCGGCGCAGCCTTGGCGCTCTGTAGCTTGGAGTTCAGGCTCGGCACCTGGCTTGAAGTCAGCGATTGAAACTTGTCAGCCGCATCGTCCAGTTGCGTCTTGAGGACTGCCGACCGTTCAATCTGCGACTGAGTCGGGCGTCCAGAGTAACCGTTCACGCCTCCGTATAGTTCTCCCAGGTTTTCGCGGAGCTTTTTCTCGCCGGTAATCATGCCGCCCTCTTTCACCGAGACGAGCGTAGAGCGAAACTCCTCCAGGCTGTCCGCCAGCTTTTGAAGCTGCGCTTTGGTCTGGGTGTCGGAGGCACCGGCTGCGCGCTGCCGCGCCTGGTTACGGAGATCGACCGAGGCATCCACAATGTAAGTCAACTGCCCCAGCATGTTATAAAGCTGCGTCACCGTCGTATGCTGGAGAGCGCGGTCCTCCGCCGTACTCTTGGTGCGCGGATCGGGTACCAGCTTGATCGTGGTGGAATAAGTCTCCTTTCCTTTGATTAGCTTGACGGTGTAGATGCCTTCCTGTACCTGTGGGCCGAGAAATGCAAATTCGTTTTCCACCAACCCAGCCGCAGGTGGGACCTTGGGCGGTTTGGCCCGTTCCGGCCACTGCACACGATTCAGGCCGCGCCGCTTTTCGCCCTGAAGGGTGGTGACTAGCTTGCCTTGCGGGTCATAAATCTCGATAAGCAGGTCGCCGAAGATGTGGCGCTTCTTCTGGTAATAGACGATGGGCGCCGCTTCCGGCAGGGACGGTCCAACGAACTCGGCGTTGCCGTCGAAGCGTTGCTCTCCGGCGGGCAGAGTGAGCGTAGCCGGCCGCGAAGGCAGAAAGGCCGCGTCCTTGGCCAGTATCTCGGGAGTCAAGGCACGCAGTGGGGTAAGATCGTCCACAATAAAGATACCGCGACCGTGGGTGGCAATGATCAAGTCTGACTCACGCGGATGAATAACGACATCTCGCACTGCCACACTGGGAAGTCTGCCCGTGAATTGCGCCCAATGCTCTCCGCCATCGATGGAAACAAAGAGTCCGGACTCGGTACCGACAAAAAGCAGCTTCGGATTGACCAGGTCTTCGCGGACCACGTGGGCATAACCCTTCAGCGCGGGAGTGAAGAGCGACGTCCAGGTTTTGCCATAGTCGGTCGTCTTGTAGACGTAGGTCTTCATGTCGCCCGCAGCATGGCCGTCGAACGTCGCATAGGCGACCGCCGGATCATAATGCCCGGCTTCGACGGTGGAGACCCAGGTGTTGGGCGGCAGACCGGGAATGTTTTTGACAACATTCGTCCAGTGCTTGCCTCCATCGCGCGTGATCTGGACGTTGCCGTCGTCGGTGCCCACCCAGATCACGTTTCCGCTCTTTGGCGATTCAGAGATGGTGAAGATGGTCTCGTACTTCTCGGCGTCGGAATTGTCGATGGTTAAGCCGCCGGAGTTTTCCTGGTGCTGCTTGGCGGGATCGTTGGTGGTGAGATCCGGCGAAATACGCTCCCAGGATTCTCCATGGTCGCGGGAGCGAAACAAGAACTGTCCGCCCAGATAGATCGTGCCCGGCGAGTTCGGGCTGAGGTGGATTGGTGCGTCCCAATTGAAGCGGAACTCCGGTTCGTTGGCGCGAGGCAAAGGCTTGATGTCCTTGGATTCGCCGGTGGATTTACGGAAGCGCGAGATCTTGCCGCCCTGGTATTCCGCATAAGCGTAATCGGGATCGCTGGGATCGGAGAAGGCCCAGAAGCCGTCTCCAAAATCGATGTTGCGCCAGTTACGATTGGCGATTCCATCCACCCCGCGAGTCGGGCCCATCCAGGTACCGTTGTCCTGCAGGCCGCCGTAAACGTTATACGGATCGGCCATATCGAAGCTCACGTGATAGAACTGCGAAACCGGCAGTGTGTTGAGGAAGCGCCAGTGGTTGGCGCGATCAAGCGATTGATACACGCCGCCGTCGGTACCGTCCAGCAGTTGGTCGGAGTTGGCGGGATTGATCCACAAGGCGTGGTGGTCGCTGTGCACGCTGTCGCCGGGACTCTCACTCATCGACATGGCGCCGCTGAAGCTCTTTCCCCCGTCTTCGCTGACCGTCAGAAAGAATCCCGGCTTGTAAACGCGGTCAGGATTGTTTGGATCGGCGACGATGCGCGCGAAATAGAATGGCCGCCCGCCGATGTTGAACGAACTGTTGACTTCAGTCCAGCTTTCCCCGGCGTCATCGGAGCGATAGAGCGCGTTGTGGTTCTTGGCTTCCACGACGGCGTAGACGCGCGTATGCTGCGAAGCCGGAATCGCCAGGCCAATGCGGCCCAGATCGCCTGCTGGCAGGCCCTTGCGCAACTCGTGCCAGGTTTCGCCGCCGTCGGTGCTTTTGAACAGCCCGCTGCCCGGACCACCGGAGCGGAAGTTGAATGGCTGCCTTCGTACGTCCCACATTGCGGCATAGAGGATGTTCGGGTCCTGCGGATCCATCACCATCTCGGCGCAACCAGTGTTTTCGTCCCGGTAGAGGACCTTCTTCCAGGTCTTGCCGCCATCGGTGGTCTTGAAGACGCCGCGCTCCTGATTGGCGTTCCACAGATGACCCAATGCGCAGGCATACACCGTGTTGCCGTCCTTGGGATGAATCACGATGCGGCTGAGGTGCTCGGAATCGTCCAGTCCCAGATTTTCCCAACTGTCGCCGCCATCCCGCGAGCGGTAAATACCGTTCCCAACTCCAACGCTATTACGAACCCACGATTCTCCAGTGCCGACCCACACGACCTGAGGATTCGACGGATCGATGGCGATGGAGCCGATCGACTGGGTGGACTGCTTGTCGAAGACGGGCTTGAAGGTGATGCCAGCGTCGGAGGATTTCCACACGCCGCCGCCGGCCGAGCCAATATAGATGGTCAGCGGATGCTTGCCGTCCTGGACGGCGACGATGTCCGCGATACGGCCGCCCATCGCTGCGGGACCAATCGGCCGCGCCGAAAGGCCGCTGAAGGTATCGGAATCAACCGTGACCTCTTGAGCCAAGGCAATGATGGAGAGAGATGCTAAGAGCAGAACCAACAAAAGAAGACGCAGACGAGATGACATGGTGGCCTCTGGAATGATCAGCGACAGACTGCGAATGCTATTTCTTGGGCGTTTCCGGTTTGGCGGCACTCGCTGCCGGTGCGGCCGGCATCTTGAAGAGAGAGTCATCTACCGGAGTGTTGAGTTCGATCTTCGAGATCGTGAGTTTCTGTTTCTGCTGGCTTCCCTTGACGCCGCTCTCCATGGCAAAGGGGAACATCAATCCGTTTACTTCCTTGTAGTCGCCCAGTACGGTCTCAACGTCCTGCTCACTGCCGCGCACATTGCGCTTGACCTCTTCCTTGATCTCCAGAAACGAATCGCCGTCGAGATACATCGTTATAACGTCACCGTTCTTGAGCGTTACCTTTAGCTTGTAAACGTCGGAACCCTCCAGTTTGTCTTTGCCCAGCAGTTCGACCGTGTTGCCTTTGCTCTTGTAATCCACCAGCGGCCCATCGATATCGGCGTTTTCCTCCAGGTCCTTCTTGTCATCGGCCGACATCGGTTCGGGGTCCTTCTTTCCCATGAAAGGCATAATCTGCCATGCGGTCTTGCCGTCGTATGCCTGGACTGCAGTCAGACCCTGTACAGTAAACTCGAGCCGCGCCATATCAGGACGCTTCTGGATCATCATTCCCGGAGCTTCCATCCCTTGACCCATCGTCATGGTGCCAGTCGAGCGGATCGTCTGCACCGACTTGATCTTGTCCATGCCGCCGCGAGCTTGAACGTTCTTGGCAATGATTTCGTCCACGGTTTGCGCCAGCAGCGCGGGCGCGAGAAGCACGGCAACCGCCGTGACCAGCGATAACTTCCGCAGCATGAAGCCTCCTGGAGCGAGTTTGCCCCGTAGAGCATACGTAATCTGTGGGGAAACTGTTCCGCACGAACTGTACGGCGCTAATTCGGAGGTGTCAACCCAAAGGTGCTCGGACTCGCCGGTAAACGGCGCATCCTAAGCTCTGGCGCTGCGCTCCATCACCTGCTCGGAGGTCAGGCCATACAGAGGCGGAGCAGGGACGTTGAGCATCGCAAGATAGGTGTAGATTTGCCCGCGGTGATGGATTTCGTGCTCTACCATCGCGCGCAGCCACTTCCAGACTGTGATGGAAGTTCCATCGGGCGTGACGCATTTGCGCTGGAGGTCGTCGGCGCTCAGTCCAGAAATGACTTCGACCGATTCGCCATGCATCTTCTCCATGAACGTCACAACGTTCTCCAGGCCGTCAGCCAACTCTTTGCCGCAGCCGGAATAGCGGCTCGGTTTGCCTGCAATAGTCTCGACAAACATATAGCGCTCGATCGCGGCCATGTGGCGCAGCAAGTCGCCGAGCGTAAACTTGCCTTCGCGGAAGGACCATTCCAGTTTGTCGGCCGGAATGCAGCGCACCACGCGCATCGTCCGTTGATGCACCTTGTCGAGATATTCCAGGAAGCTATCGAGGTTCTGGATTTCCATGGGACTGTCAGGTTAGACGATGTGGTTCGAGAGTCGGATTCCGGAGAAAGTGCTTCGCTGCTCGATGCAACTGCTTCCCGTCTCGATGGTGGACTATTATCCAATTGATTATCTCCTCCCCCTGAGCCGCTTTACCTGAAATCAATAACTTAGGCTACAAATCATGTGCATCCATTTGATTCATAATGGCTTATACGTAGTGTAT
Organism: uncultured Acidobacteriaceae bacterium; assembly: GCA_963791975.1. Lineage (GTDB taxonomy): Bacteria > Acidobacteriota > Terriglobia > Terriglobales > Acidobacteriaceae > Bog-257. Next base: position 669,464 of record CAWBUJ010000005.1, read on the forward strand.
TGTCGCACAAGGACTTAGATGGCAAAAAAGGCGATTTCTAGACATACTATAAATATTGTACATACTACACATACTAGTATGATTTACCACCGTATGCCCGCCATTTTCCCCGGAACCACGCCCCAGCTAAAACCGGGCCAGAACTGATTGGTACCCGGGAGTCTTCCTCTCTCCTTAGCTCGGTTTCAGGGGCTTGCCCTTGCGATTATTCTTCACCGCCGCAGCCTTGCGAAGAGGATCGTTCGGTTGGAACCCCAATTCTGTGGACAGGATCTTCACCAGCTTTGCCAGCACCTTGGTCCGGGCCCAGTACTTGTCGTTGCCTTCGATGAGCGTCCACGGTGCCGTAGCGGTGCTGGTCTTGACCAGCATCTGTTCCACGGCGTCTTCGTAGGCCCCCCACTTCTCGCGATTACGCCAGTCTTCCTCGGTCAGCTTCCACTCCTTGTAGCCGATGGCTTTGCGTTCCTCGAAGCGGCGAAGCTGTTCCTCGCGCGAGATGTGGATCCAGAACTTGGCCACGATGGTCCCAAAGTCGCGGAGTTGCCGCTCGAAGGAGTTGATCTCTTTGTAGGCGCGCTTCCACTCCGCTTCGCTGGCGAATCCCTCTACTCGCTCGACCAGCACGCGGCCATACCACGACCGGTCGAAGATGGCGATTTGTCCGCGCTCCGGCAGCCGTCTCCAGAAGCGGTACAGATAATGGCGGGTGCGGTCTTCGCCGTGCGGCGAGCTGATGGGATAAACGACGTAGCCGCGGGGATCGAGTTTTTCGGTGATGCGCTTGATCGCGCCGCCCTTGCCCGCCGCGTCCCAGCCTTCGAACACGACGATGACGGGACGCTTCCTCAGATAAACCTGATATCCCAACTCGCGCAGTTGAATCTGGCGGCGCGTCACTTCGCGGACGTAGGACTGGCGGTCCAAGGTGCGGGTAAGGTCCACCGTCTCCAGCATCAGAGGCCGCCCCTGCTCAGGGATTCCATCGCGTCGCGCAATTCGGCGTCCTTGGAACCTTCGTCGGAATCTTTGCGCGGCGGCGCCTTGGGGCCCAGCTTTTTCTCGATCGCGCCGATGATGGTCTCAAACACCTTCTTCCGGGTATACGACTTCGAGGTGGCTTCGACGATGGTCCAGGGCGCGAATTCCGACTCGGTCAACTCCAGCATCTCCTCGGTAGCGGCAAGATACTGGGCGTACTTCTTGTGCCGTGCCCAGTCGGCCTTGGTCACGCGCCACGCTTCCAGAGGATCGGCCTGGATCATCTCGAAGCGTTTGCCCTGCTCCTTCTTGCTGATGTGCAGAAAGAACTTCAAGATCACGGTGCCATCGTCGGCCAGCATGCGCTCAAACTCGATGATGTCGCGGAACGCCGGCTTCCACGCTGTCTCGGTGACCGTTCCCTCCACGCGTTCTTCCAGCACACGGCCGTACCAGCTGTGATCGAAGATGACCATCTCGCCGCGATTCGGCACCTTCAGCCAGAAGCGCCACAACCAGGGGCGCTGCTGCTCATAGGTCCGGGGAGCGGTGATGGGATACAGTTTGAAGCCGCGGGGATCGAGGCGCTGAGTGAGCGCTGCGATCGTGGTGCCTTTGCCTGACGCGTCCCAGCCCTCAAAGACAATGAGCGTGGGCACGCCATTGTCCCAGCACGCCTTCTCCAGGTCGTACAAACGCAACTGCAGGCCAGGCACGAAGCGCCTGTATTCCTCGCGCGAGAGCTTCGTCTTGAGGTTGATGTTTTCGAGCATGTTGGAAGGTCAATTCTACCCGGGTTGGAATAAGTAGGCCGGCACCCAGCCCAGGATGCCGGCCGCTGCGGAACTGCAGAGTTTCAGTTAAGGCGTGATCTCCCAGACGACTCCACAGCCCGTATAACCATCCATTGGTTCCTTGCATGGTCCAATGCCGCCGTAGGATGTCGTGCCGTAGAGATTGCCATTTGCGCCAAAGGTCACGTTGCTCATTGGATATGCCCCGTCGCTACCGCCCGTGAAGTCGTAGAGCGAGGTATAGATCCAAGCCCCGTCCGATGGAGTCAGTTTGAACACGTTGCCATACCCATAAGCGCCGTTATCATACGTCGTACCATAGAGGACGCCTGACGGATCCATCGCCAGGCTGGCGTAAGGCCCGGACCCGTTCCCCCCCCACAAGAAGTTCCAAAGCACGGCAATTGACCAGACGGTGGTAGTGGTAGAAGGGGACAACTTGAAGACCACACCTTGCTGCAAAGTAGCGCCGTAGAGATTTCCTTGCTGATCGAGGACAAGTCCGCCTACAGGCGAAGTACCAACATCGCCATAAATTTTGAATCGGTAAAGAGTCGTTTCGGCCCAACCTGAACCTGTCAGGGTCAATTGGTAAACCGACCCGTCATAACGGAAGCCGTCGCCGAAGGCGGCGGTGCCGTAAAGCTTCCCATCCTTATCGAGGATTACCCCGGCGAATGGCTGCATACCATCTCCAGAACGGAAAGCATGAAGAACGCTTTGCTTCCAGCCGCCGTTTGAGGGGGTCAGCTCAAACACCACCCCGCACCCAGGCAAGTCACATGGGTCTCCGGTGTAACCCAAGAATCGAGTAGTGCCGTAGAGATTGCCCGCCTGGTCGAAGACAACTTCACTCTGCGGATTGGCTCCATCACTGCCCCCGTTGAAGCGATAAATCACCTCTTGCGTCCAGGGGCATAATGCGGTTTTACACGCCGAGGCTGCGGGCTTCAGACTGAAGACATTTCCAAAGTCGGGTCCAGCAAAGTCGGTTCCCGAAGACGTACCGTAAAGAGCGCCATTCGGGCCGAAGACCACTCTGGCAAGGGGACTACGACTGTCGTCGCCTCCTGTGAAGGTATAAATTGGGTTGAAGAGCCAACCGGAGTCCGTTCGGGCCAGTTTGTAAACCGTGCCACAGCCGTACGCACCGGAGTATCCAGCGCATCCGTCAGTCACTCCCCCTAGGGATGTCGTGCCGTAGAGGTTCCCTGAAGCATCCACCGTCACGCCAGCATAAGGGTTTGCCCCGTCCTGCCCGCCAGTGAAGTAGTGAATGACATTGAACTGCTGTGCTTGGGCCGATTGGCTCAGAAGGATTACCAGTATCAGCGCAATATTCAGAACCAGGCTCCAAACCAACGAGGTCCGTTTGCTGTGCATGGGAGATGTGAACAAAGCTACTTTTTTCAATGGAGGTCTCCTTTCTTCTGTGGTTGAAGTTTGGGGCCAGCCACATCCGGCGATTCAGAGAGAGTTTGCAGAATCGCAGTTTGCCGCGAGCCACGGCTCTACTTTGTCGCCATGCGGTTCGGAATCAAAAGCAACCAGAAGAGCCAGCACACTTGGAGACCTGGGAGGAAGGGCTTGCCGACCTTGTTCTGGCGCGGACTCGGCAGGAGTGGGTGGGAAAAAGGCCGAGCGGATCTTCTCCCAGCTAACACTGAAATTCTTACTCCTGCCGGCGGCGGTTGTCAGTGACGTATGCCGCAGCAGGCAGTGACAACTTCAAAATGGTTCGAAGCCCGGGGCGCAAAGCAAGCCTCCTCTCGCCATGCTGTCGTTCGGCGTCAAGGCCAATATCAGGTTCAACAAGTCAGGGGGCACAAAAGTCTGTGAGGAAATGCGCTTACTCATTGGTATGCAAGTAATTGCGCACCTGCCAGAAAAACCGGGAATCATGCTTGATAACAAACCGATTAAGTAGTGTCCATTTGGAATGCAAATTGCACTTACGAAGAGTGCTTTAGTGTCTCTTGTATGCCACCTCTAGGGGGTTTGTGCCCATGAAAGTGCCGCTTTGTATCAGCGTTGTAGCCGTCGTTCTTGGGCTCGCGATCTGCGCGTCCGCTGACCTTAATGACTCTGGTCTGGGCGCTCCCGCCGGTGGCCAGTTCGAAGTGCTCTACCTGGGGACACCGTATTGTGTGTCAACGACAGGGTCTTATTGTCCTGATTTTGCCTCGTGGGGCGGCACGGCTGGGGGATACTTGGAATTTAAGGACACGGGGGGCGGAATTGATGCCTATCTGTGGGTCGACGGCACGGGTGAGTTGAGCTTTGCCTCTGGTACTGCGATCATCAACCCTCCTGCCGGGCTTCCACTTCTCGGCATAATTACGGAGGATGGAACGCTGCAGGAAGTTGACCAGTTTTACCCAGGCGGGGTGACCCGACCGCTATATGTGGAGAGTCCGGCTGTGCCTGAGCCCTCTACTCTGTTGCTGTTCGGTCCAGCGGCCGTGTTCCTGTTCGGTCGCGGGCGACGCCGCTGGCGGCGGTAGAATTTCGCATTTTCGGGCCTTCGTTAGAAAAGGGGCACGGCACAAGCCGGGCCCCTTTTCCGTGTCCCATAAGTTGCCAAAATCTCCGCGTCCGGGAATTAACCACACAACGACCGAATTCCGCCGCGAGACGCACAGCTTCAGGTGGCCTTAAGACCGTGCAAGGATACTGGGCTCAAGGTGTAATCTCAATCACAACTCCGTCACTCAGCGAGCCACCGTAGGCTGCGGTGCCGTACATATTACCGTTGCTATCGAATACCAGGCTGCTCATCGGAAGTCCGCCGTCGTTGCCCCCGGTAAAGTCGTGAAGCGAGGTATACGTCCAACCGCCGCCCGAAGGGCTCAACTCGAAAATGGACCCGGCAAGCGAGAGGCCGTCCTGGTACGTCGTGCCGTTCAGGTTACCGGCTGGGTCAAAAGACAGATTGCCAAACGGCCCTGCAACTCCCACCAGGCCGTAGAGCGTGCTAAACGTCCAGTTGCCGTCCGATGGTCTCAGCTCGAAAAGCGTACCACCCTGGCCAATGCCATTAAAAATGGTCGAGCCATACAGATTCCCGGAGGCGTCAAAAATCAGCCCTGCATTGGGCTGCGATCCATCTGTCAAGCCTTGAAAATTGTAGAGAGTGTTCTCCTCCCAACCGGATCCCGAAGGCACTAACTGAAAGACAGTACCCATGCCGCTCGAGCCGCCGGCGAAGGTGGTGCCGTAGAGGTTGCCGGACTGATCGAAGATGACGCCGCCATTGGGGAACGAACCATCGTCATTGCCGCCGTTAAAGGTATAAATCACTGACTGCGTCCAACTTCCACCCGAGCGTTCCAGTTCGAATACAATGCCGCAGCCGACGCCGCCGCACCCGTGGGTCAAGCCGCCCACCGAGGCCGTACCGTAGATGTTGCCCGCTTTGTCAAAAACGAGGTCGCCGATGGGTTCTCCCCCATCCGGGCCGCCTGTGAACTGATACAGCACGGTCTCCTTCCACGGGCAGAGCGCAGATTTGCAGGCAAAGGCTGGAGGCCTGAGATTGAACACTGTACCGCAGCCCTGTGTGTTGCAGGCTCCTCCTCCTCCGCCGCCACCGTGAAACGTCGTTCCGTAGAGACCACCGTCCGGGCCGACGATCACCCGGGACCGCGGTCCTGCCCCGTCGTCGTTTCCAGTAAAGCTGTATAGCGGAGATAGGATCCAGCTTGATCCCGTGGGCTTCAACTTGAATACCGTGCCGTCGCCGTAGTCACCTCCGACGGTGGTCGTGCCGTAGAGATTTCCGGCTTTGTCTATAGTTACGCCGGCATAAGGATTTGCCCCGTCTTTTTGGCCGGTGAACGTGTAAATTGTTTTGAACGACTGCGCCTGGGCCGGTTGGATAGCTAAAGCTATCCAGACCAACGCGACTGCCAACCATGCCAGGTTTCGCGACCAGCGGATTTGCTCCGGCTTGGGCGGACGCCCGAGAGTTGCCGCGCGGTTGTTGGTTGCTAAGATATGGTTCAGATTAAGCCCTAAAATCGCCAAGATGCTTCTCCTTCTTACTTACAGTTTGAGAATTCCAACTGCGCACCAGCGCGCCTTTCTAAACCTGGAAGACCGTACCCGGGACAGTTCTCCATCGGGGATCCATAGGCAGAGTCCCCCGCACCATGTCCTGTCGGAGGCAAGTTGGTCTACGCCGCCTTCAGCGACGCGCCATCCTCCGCCAGAGACTAAGAGGCAAGCACTGCCGACATGCTGAGCCGCAGGCTGAACGCACCTGTTCGCCTGTCTGGCGGCTAACCAAGTCCAGATGAGCTAATAGGCTTTCGTTGGAGAGATCCGATCCCGGCCAGAGTACTTGGGCGAGCTACCAGGCGGAACTCTGTCGCCCGGCACATTCCCTTTTCGTATTTGCAAGACCCTACACCATACACTAAGGTCGCATAAAGCGCAAAAGCCTGGATCGAAGCCTAGAGCTATAAAATGTTGAAAACAATGAGGAAGCCAAAAATAATGGGGTACCTGGATAACGAGCGATTCTGATCGTATCCGCTGAGCAGGAGCGACGACCCCGAGCGCGCGTGCGAGAGCGCGAGGGCCCTGCCGCACCAGCCAGCGTAAGGGTCCATCTCCGGCGTACCGAAGGTCTCGACCCGAATGCTGATCTTGATGTCTCTCAGCTGGCGGACGAGGTGGTGGCGCTGAGCGCGGACTCATTGGGTCCACCCAAGGAACATGTCCCTGGCGGGCTGCATGAGCCGGTAGCCGTTTACGACACGCTGGCCGTGATTGGGAAACGGGCTCGCGCCAGCGTAGGCGCGCGCTTCCTTAACCTGAAGAAAAGAGAGGGTCGCCCTCTCCGGCCATTAACAGCAGCACCCAGCAGGCAGACCCAACGCTGCCGATACCCACCACCTTGATAGCGGCGTCTCGAATCTCGTATCGGTCCAGCAGCGAGCGATGCGAGGACGGCAGAACCTCGCGGCATTTGCCGAACGTGGCTTGGAGGGACCGTTGAACGTCCCCCGGAGAATGGTCCTCCATGTGGAAGATCGTCGGAGGCGCCAGCAGTCAGTGGGTCATCAGCGCGGTCAGCGCGTTACGCGGCGGTTTCAGAGACACTGCCCCCAGCCCAGTGCCCACAAGCCGGTTTTGTAGCGGCTAAAGGGCCTGAGCTTGCGGTTTCGACATCCTGCCAAGGAGAATGTCTGACCAAGGCGGCTGTACTCGTTGTTGATTCCGAACGCTAAAACGGAAATCACAGCTTACCCGCGTATGGCTGGTTTCATTTCGAAACGTGCCGTGCTTGAGAAATCCGCCATCCCAGACCAGAGCCTGGCCATACTTAAGATTAATCGGACGATAGTCCTCCAAACCGCAGGCGCTCTCGCACCACAACGTATTGGTATCGAAAACATCTGTGAAGGGAAGGTAGCAGTTAATTTGATCGAAGCGACCGGTCACGTCTACATCGCGATGAAACTCGCTGACACTGCCGGTTCCGGCCAGATGGACGCGCATCTTCGGATGGGCCGAGTAGCTGATCCGCTTACCGAACCTGGGGGCAATCAACTCCGCGATCCACTTATGGTAGAGCTTGTAGAACGGGGAATCATCCTGCAGGTTTTGCATCAGGCGTCGCAGCTCCAAGTTGTCCTCGTACGACGCTTTGCTCTTTCCGGACTGCCCTGCCCAATCAACGTGAAGGCTATCTAGCTTTGGAACTTTGAAGACCGTCGCTTCCAGAACTTTGTCGAACGGATATTGATCCGTGGCAAAGGAAACTACCTGAGCATACTTAAGCATGACCGGGTATCAGTAGTTGAACACGCTCTCCGAGTGCAGGATCGTTCCCCCCAAAAATTCCTGCAGGGACACCGATCCCGAAGGTTTGCCCTGGCCAGCCGGCGCCACGACTTTGGTGAGGTCGACGTGATAGCTATTCACCACGGTTTTACCGTCACTGTCGTAGTGGGTTACCACGGCCGAAACCGGCTTACCGTTCTGCGATGTCGTGGCGACGGTAGCTTCGAGGGTTCCGTCGCTGCGAGAGATGTTCTTGGTTTGATCGGGCGCTTGGGATGCGCCGGCGTTGGCCGTGCCTAAAGCGGTCGTGGTTGGCGCGACACTAGGCCCTGGCAGTGCCGCTGCGCTTGGTTTTGCTGGAGGCTTAGGCCATGACGCCGCAACAGCCTGATAGGTTTTTGGAGCGGTTACGACAGCCGTGACCGGGAAAGTTTGTGTCTGCTTGTTTGTTACCGCACCATTCTGATCGTAACTGACTGCTGTCGAGCAGATGCGCTGTTCGGCGGCATTGAAAACATCCACCTTGATACTGCCGTTTACCACGCGGTTGTGATTGTCGAAACTCGCGTTCGAGTAATCAGTCACTGTCTTGTTGGCGAGAACGCCGCCTTTGAACCGCCAAGTCTGGGCGGTTTTCGGAACCGCGTTGGCAAATGAAACGATCGCGTGCGACGACGGACTCTGATCCGGTCCGGTGACGTCAATATTGATATCTCCGGAATCGATCTCGTTGCGCGCGTTATAACTGATACCGCTGTAATCGGCGGTGACGTTTGAACGTCACCTGATTTGAACCAGTGGCCAGATTGGCGGTTTGAACCTGTTTTATGCGCCCCAGACCGTTCTCGAGAAACGATACTTGCGAGTTGGAGGACACGGACTGGTCCGCTCTCTTTCTGGTTACCTTCATTTGGCCACCGTTCACCTTAGAGCCCAGAAGAGTTACTCCGGTGAAATCGAGTTCCGTTGAGGACTCGATAGTGGTGCCGTCTTTGGCTGAATATTGGGTCACGGCCCCGGAAGTAAACTTCTCGTTCTGAAAAGCTATGGATCCCGAGGTTGTTCGCAAGCCGCTAACCGGATCCTTGGTCGCCACGCCAATTGCCCCGGAACCGATCTTGCCGGCGTCTGTCCATTTCACCCCAGAAAGATCGGCGCTGACGACGTTGAAGAGCCCTGGCCCTTGGCGTTTATTGATTTGTATTTCCCCCTGGGTGGGCTTGCCTCCCGGCCCCAACTGAATTGTGGTTGAAGAAATAGGCTGGCCTTCAGGCGTGGACGCGGAATGCAAGATCTGGCCTCCAGCGATGGAACCGTCACTGGCGAATTGCGTCTTCTCAAAAGAGATGAAGCCGACCGCCGCTTTCTGGCTTCCGTCGGGACTGTAGGTAGTAATGGTGCCGTTCTTAAACGTGCCACCGACCGCGCCTGGCTGCGTGGGCGCTGCCGCCGCAGAAACGACGCCGTTGACATGATTTACCAGCGACACTTGCGCAAGCGTGTCGGACACCGTCATTTTGATTCCCCTCTTAGCTCAATTTTGAGATCACTTTGTTGACCACCATACTCGTGTAATTCTGCTTTTCCCACTTGTGCCACAGAAGTAGGCCACCACTCGCGCGATGTTCGCGGACGATCGAGGCGAGGTAAGTTTCTGCCCATGATGGCAACTTGGGCCCGGAATATTGCCCGCCTCCTTCGCCGATGGACGAGCCGTGACACTTCAGGTCGCTTTGTCCGTTTTGGGGTGACACCGTTCCGAATAATTCGATTGAGTTAAGGATTGGATCCATCAGGAAGCGGATCTCCCCGGAATAGTAGTTACCGTCTCCCTCGGACCATGAGAGTACCCCGTTCGCAAAGTGGTAAGCTGCTACGGCCTGGTTGTTGATGGCCAATCCGCCTTTGATACGGAATCGGCCCACATTCGCGGCGAACCTTCCACCCGTTCTCACGACGTATTCTCCCGACACTTGAGTGAAATCGCTCGTCCGATAAAACCTCTTCACTTTGCCGAGCAAAGACTGCCTCTCAGGGTCGATCTCCCCGGCCATAACATTGTTACGTGCCGGAATCGTTTCCTGGGTGGTCCAGATCTTGCCGATGATTCGGCGGTTGCCGCTCAAATCCACATCCGGCCGCAAGAATCCGTTATACAGATTGCCGGCACCGGCTTTCCACTTCAGGCACCCTTCATCGCAAGAGAACTGTTGGACCCGCTCGCCGTTGACGTAAACGATGCTGTCCGCGCGACGCGGCCGGTTGCCGATGATGGTAAGCAGAAGCTCTCTTTGCAAGTCGAGATAAACGCCAGTCCAAGGGTAGAGCGTGTTGCGGTGGATGTAGTCGATGGATTTATTGATCTGGCGGCGGTCGATGCGCAGGCCCTTTTCCTCCAACCAATGATCAAATTGGCGCGAGGAGCCTCCATTGCGCGCTCCTCGCAGGGCGCCGAGAAGGGAGCGCGCCGACTCCTTGCTGGTAAGTATTTCTGCAATGAACTGCTCGGTTTCGATCAAGCGTTGGTACACGCCCTTACAGGCAATCTGGATGGTTCCGGAGTCTCTGGACCCGAGCATCGCCTTCTCTTTGTCCGTCAGATATGCGAAACGCGGTTCGGAAAGTAGTCCCAACGGGTCCTGCTGGTAGCGCTCCTGCAATCCCGGCTCAAGTCGGAGTTCGATCAAAAATCGGCTGGCGCCCGTTTCTTCCTGCCACGTGTAGGACGATGGAATCTTGAAGGCCTTAAACGCGTCGAAAGCCTGCATTTCCTTGCGGCCATAGGAACCAATCTCCCGTAAAGGAGATGACGGCGTGACCAGCCTCTGTCCTTCGCGGATCAGTCCCAGATGTTTCATGACCTCGAGGCTGGAGGGCTTTACGTCGCGGGGGGGAAGATAAAAAGTGGAGATCCCTGTGATCTTTGCCTGACGTTCAGGGTCGTGAAAGTCGCTAAGGCGACGTTTTTCGATCAAGGGAGGGATAGTCGGGTAGCGCGAGCCGATATAGTGAGTAACTTCGTAATCATCGCCGTAGATACTCTGAAGCCAGCTGATGAAATACGAAAAATGACTGTTCAAATACCCCTGGCGCCGGTAACCCAACTCACCAATGACGCCCACCTGCCAAAGGACAACGTGCAGGCTGGTATCAAGGGTTCTCTGCCGCACAAGGGCGTCAGTTGCTTCATGGGTCTGAAGGCCGGGCTGCGCCGGATCCACGCCCAAGTCAGCGCACAAGGTATCCAGCGCGCTAACGCTGGCCTTCATAGTAGCCTTGTAGCCTTCGCGCCGCGCAATTTTGATGGCCCTGTGGGTAGAGAGAACAAAAATCCCAGGATGCCCGTAGAAGATGACCACCACCTTCAGCCCCTGCCGCACCCAGTAGAGCTGAGCTTCGGCCATCTGCATATAGGTGATGTAGCGCAGCTTGCCTTCGCCGTAAAGGACATAAAGATCAAGGGCGTCCGGACGGAGCCGTTTCAACCAGACGATGGTTGCCGGATCGGCAACGCAAAACAAAATCTTGTCGGCCGACTCAATCAACTGTCGGTCTCCGAGGGTGAATCCAACCGTCTCGATTCCCGACCCGATAATGATGAGTTCTCCTCTGCGGGAATCGGGTGCGATCTCTCCAGGCTGGATTTCGCGCACCTCCCTCCTCATAGAGGCGATGCCTCGCGCTACCTCGTGCCACGAAGCCTGATGCTCCTCAAATGTTGGGTACTTGTTCCGATCCATGTTCTTCCCGTCGTGTCCTCACATAATTTTGGCGATGTACTTCAAGGCGACAGAAGCACCAACCTTGAGCGGAAGAGGCTTACCCTTGTACTGATAAGCACCCAGGGCCGTGTAAGCCTTATGCCAATCGGCCTTAGCGGTAAAAGCGGTCATGGCAGCCAGGGCGGCCGCAGCGTCGTCGGGAGTCCATGCCCATGCCTTCAAGGCGGCATCTTCGGTGGGGTTCGGCAACGACAATATGCCAGCTACGAACAGATTCTGCTGATCGGGATTCGCGCTACCCTGCTGGACGTACATCCCGAAGGTGTTCCACCTATCTTGGACCGGGTTGGCCGGATTTTCCATGTAGCCCAACAACAGCCCAAGAGGCGCGGCTTCTTGCGGTGCTGAATCCGAATAATCTTCCTTCGCCTTGTCGTACCATAGCTCCAGGAGCTTTCCGGCGCCCTCCATAGCGCCCGTCGGGGCCGCTTCTTTCAGGATTTCCTTCAGAATTTCCGCCTTGTTTTCCCAGAGGCTCTCGCCGGCGCTCTTCACCAGATCGAGCAGCGCTGAAGAATCCACGTTGACGTCGGTATCGATGTCCACGTCGTCGACGGTGTCAACGTCGGTATCGACGACATTATCGGTAACATTATCGATCACATTGTCGACCACGGTATCGACCACAGTATCGACCACGGTATCCACGTCAATATCGATATCGACATCGATATCCACATCAACGTCCACGACGGCGATAAAGTCAACGTCGACATCGATGTCCACGTCAATGTCGACATCGACATCCACATCAACGTCCACATCCACATCGACATCGATGTCTACGTCGGTATCCACATCAGTATCAACGTCGATGTCCACATCGACATCCACGTCTACATCCACATCAACGTCCACATCCACGTCCACATTCACCAGATCGGCATCGCCCTCAGCGGCGCTAAACTTGTCGGAAATCCAGTCAGACGCCTTACTCAAATCACTCTTGATCGCGCTGATCAGCTTCTCTCCGCCGGATTGGATCTTCTCGACGAGGTCGGGAACTTTCTGGGCCAACGAAATGACGGTATGTATCTTCTCCAATATGTCGAGCGCGGTGTAAACGGAATAAGCGACATCGTAGCAATACATCCACCAAGCGAGCTGCGGGTCCTTATACGGCTGAACGATGACGTCGTTGCCGTTCAACTTTCCGGTCATGAACAGCTCGACCGTACCCTCATCGCCGCCGTGAAGGACCATGTCCTGCAGAACGGTATACAAAGTCACTCCGGAAACGTCGGTGGCCTGCGCCGAAGTCAGAATGCCTCGCGAATAGGTCAGCGGGAGCGCCGTTCCGAAAGCCTGGGCGCCGCCTCCGAGATTGAGGGAACCAGCGGGAAGGTTGAGTGAACTGACGGGAAGGTACTCTGCTGTTCCGTTTGCGGCGAGGATAACCTGGCCAGTCAGCGTCTTCGGCAGGACCAACGGGACAAAGGATTGCGGGTTTTGCGGGCTGTAGCAGTAGTAGGTCCCGACCCAGGCACGTACATCGTTCTCTGCCCAGTGCGTGATGGAGGCGAAGTTGTAGTAGTCGAACCCGGTCTTGTTGTCGGCGAACCATTTATTCAACAGGTCTTTCTGTTGCATAAGGTTCTGTTTGTTGATGAGGATGTTGTTGACTTGAAGCGCATTTGGGCTGTAGGGCAGGGCCTTATAGGATTTGTAGAAGGCGAAAGCGGCATTGGCCGGCTTCTCGTTCGCCGATGAGATGGTGATTGTGCCCGAAATGGTGGCCACCGCCGAAGCCTGGGGTGGCGCGGAGCCGCCGGTTACGATCGAAGCTAACGGCATCCCATCCGACTGTCTGGCAAATTCCAGGTATTCCACCGGCTGCTTCGGCTGGTACGTCTGCTTGGTTTTCGCCGGAACAGATCCGACTTTTGTATAGGTCGGATACAGGCTCGAGGGGTTGGACGGGGAGGCTCCGGACGGTATGTCGTACGAAAAGATGTCTAGCGCCTGGTCGTACTGATTGTCGATGCGCAATTGGGAAGAAGGCATATCCGAGGTCCTCGTGTTTCCTGAATTTCAAGTCGCCCGTTAAAAACGCGCGTACGGCCTGCCGGGCACGACTCCTGTGCCTCGCGGGTAGAACCGGCACTTGGAGAACCAACTGCCGTCAGTCTAAGTGTGATCGAGTCTCGTACTGCGGAGCTCGCGCCCGTCTTCCAAATCCGGCATTCTCAGCCTTTGGCCATGAGAAGCGGAGAGTTCGACCCGCCTATCAAGCAGGAGGGTTCTTCTTCTTGCAGTTGCGTTTTGGCTGGTTGCCGCACAATATGCTTTTTCGGTTAAGAAAGCAAGATAAATCCGTCGGATCTCTCTCCGTGCCGCTCATTCGTCACCTGCCGGAGCGGAATGCCTGACATAACTTCTTTGATGACGCCGACTTTAGAGCGTTGGTAGAGGTCTTGCCGAATTATCTTCAGGACTTCACCCGGTTCGGCTACATCACCGGCTGGCGCAAGAGTGATATTGCTTCCTTGCTCTGGGTCGATGTGGACGGTGACGTCATCCGGCTGCGGCCGGAAAGCTCGAAGCACAACCAGGCCCGCAGCATTCCGCTGCGCGACAGCGAGGGCAAGCTGACCGAAGTCGGCGAACTGGTTGAAAATCGGCGCCGGGCGCGGAACTTCGAAAGCGATCGGGGGCCGGGGTTCGCCTCACATGTGTTCCACCACGATGGGCAGCCGTCGGAGACATACGGAAGGCGTGGGCGACTGCCTGCAGGAGCGTCGGGCTCGTCGGGAAACTATTTCACGATCTCGGCCGCACCGCGGTGCGCAACATGATTCGCGCCGGCGTGCCGGAGCGCGTGGCCATGGAGATCAGCGGGCACAAGACCCACTCAGTGTCCGACAGGTACAACATCGTGAACGAGCGCGACAAGCAGGAAGCGCTGGCCAGAACTCAGGCTTACGTGGGTGTCACGAAGAAGACACGGGTTGCAGTTACGGCGAAGAGGGCTGGACGGTGAGCATCCACGCGAAGATTCGGACACTCGGAAAAGCCGACGGGGCTTCCATGCAGCCGCCGACTCGCCTCCAGGCTTTCGGCGGTCTGGTGGCGCGATGACCTCTCCGCTCCTGGTGCGCCACCCTGCTCCTTTCCCAACAGAAAGCCTGTTTGGCTACATCCTGCGACTGAGCGAAAAGAATGGCTATACGACACCATGGAGTCTGTTTCTGCTTGCACAGATCAGACAGCACGAGGCACGGTCCACCGGCATGAAGGTGGCGAAGCTTGCGCAAATATGCAACCGGCCCCAGAACGAACTGCAGTCCATTTCCTACCGCTGGCCGGGCGACCATCTGAGGTCCAGTCATTTGCTCGGGCATTTGCTGACGCCATGGGAGTTGGTTGTAACCCGGCCCAAACTGTGTTCGGAATGCGTCGCGGAGAAGGGGTTCATCGAAGCTCACTTCGACCTGGCGCTCATGACTGGGTGCCCTGTCCACAACAGGTCACTGCTCTCCGACTGCCCCGAGTGCATGAATCCATTGCGCTGGTTCCGGCCAGGGTTGCTCGAATGCCACTGTGGCGCGAGTCTACGAAACGCCGATTTGCCCGCGATCTCCGGAGCCGAAGCCGATCTGCTAGACATCATGCGACGAAAAGCGCTCGGCCTCTCCGCCGGCCGGGACTATGCTTCGGGACCCCCTGGTTCCTATCTCGAAGTCATGAGTCTCCAGCCATTGCTGTCATTGGTCGGGATGCTGGGAAGGCGCCGCATGGTAATCGACAACGATTCCGACCGAAGAAACTCGCAACGTATCGTTTTCGCAGCCGCTAGCGTCCTGGGTGGCTGGCCGACTAACTTCTTCCGGCTCCTTCGCGAAATCACAGAAGAAATGCCGACGGACTCTTTGGCAGGAGTGGCTCGCGGCAGGCTTAGTGGAATCTATCGTTCACTGTTTAGCCTTAGAGGGATCTTGCCGGCAGCGCAGGGCGACTTTCTGAGGATTGCGTTCTTTGGTTTCATCAGGGATGACTGGAAACCCGCCTTTATTGACCAGAAACTGATGCGGCGCTTAGGAACAGACCAGTCCGAACGCTTCATATCCAGAGCCGCGTTTGCTCGACGGTACGGCATCGACACGAGAGCGGCGGCTCGTTTTGTGGAAGACCAAGGAGTCCCGTCCAGGTCGTTCCGCTGGGGGAAGTCGGAACGCAAGTTAATTGACAGCATGGCAGCAAGGCCCTCCCCCACAGTCCCGGGCAGGATCTATAGGCTGCGACAGGCGGCTGCAATGATCGGGATCTCCGTCGGTTTGCTAAAACGCCTGAAATCGAATGGCGATTTTGAAGTCACCCACCAGTTCAGAACGAAACCGGGGTTTCATGAGTTAGACATTAAGGCATTCATTCAGAAACTGAAGAGGCTGGCACCTCCTATAAACCCAGAGGATCTGCCGTCGCCCAACTATGTCCGTTTCGCAATCGTCGCGAGCGGATGGTACGGTTCCGTCGAGGCCAAGGCAAACATCGTCCGAGCCGTGTTGTCAGGACAGTTGCCCATCGTTGGCAACGCCGACGGAACGGTTGCAGGAATGCTAGTGTCGTATGAGGGATTCCAGCGTTTAGCGCACGACGAACGGGCGCGTGCGAACGGAGACACCAGAACCTTTGCCGAGGCCGCTCGCCAGCTGGAATGTAATACCAGGTCAGTCCGGCGATTGGTTGAATTGGAGTGGCTAAGAGCCAGCCAAGCTTCAAAAGCCTTCCGGGTAACGGAGGAGTCGATCGCTGAATTCAAGAAGCGGTATGTCTCTCTTGTATCAATCGCAAGAACGACCAACAGTGCTTCGTGGGCGCTCCAGAACATCTGCAAGAGATGCAACCTCCCAATGCTAGTTGCAAGGCAGTCGGGCAAGAAGAGCAGCCAGGCGTTCATTCGCGCAGAGCATAGGCAGGAGCTGCTCTGCTTGCGATCGGGCAGAAGTCAAGTCGCGATCATCTGAGGGAGTGCTGTGAGCAAAAGACCCACCGTCGCAAGCGGTTGGAGCGGACTGTCTTTTTCGCAGACCCTCCCTGCACGGGCCTTTGCGCATGTACACAGAAGAAAATTGTGGACGATTCGGCTGCGCTCGTCCAGAATCGCCAAATCGGACGCATGCCGGTAATCGCTCGGAGGACGCTCTTCATGACGAATGATATGCATCAAGCTCCAAGGTTTGTTCTTCACAAGCATATGAGCGAGTTCTGGTCTGGCGACTTGGGCCTTACTCTCATAACTATCTCCCTGGTCATTCTCATCTTCGTAATAACACCTCTTCGCGAGGCGGGACTGCGCGGCCGTCTTTTCTTCGAGCCCGTTGTGGTCGGGCTGATGGTTTTCGGCGCACTGAGCGTAAAGGAGAGCTACCTTGCCAAGGCTTTCGTGGTCGCCGTCGTCCTCGTTTGTGCGACGGTTTTGGCGGCCGGTCGCCTCCATCCGACGCCGTTTCTTCATCAGTTGGGAAGCGCTTTCGTCACCGGCACGCTGCTTCTCTATGTCCGCGTTGTGTTGCTCGTGATGTTCCGCGTAGGCCCGGTAACCTGGAGCCGCATCCAGGGCGGCATATGCGCCTATCTTCTTCTTGGCTTGGCTTGGGCTTCCGCCTTTCAGTTGGTTGAGCAACTCCTCCCGGGCTCCTTTTATTTCGTTACCGTGCCAACGGATATGGACCAACTCACGTCTAAGCTTACCTATTTCAGTTTTGCCACGCTTACCACCGTCGGCAGTACGATCGCCCCAGTGCATCCGATCGCGCGCTACCTCACCATCGCTGAAGCCATCGTCGGCCAGCTTTTTCCCGCGACCCTCATCGGCTCCCTCGTGGCCATGGCCATGCAGTCCCGCCGCAACCCCTGAGCCCGGGCTTTCGTCCTAGTGCGTGTGAGTTCTTCGCCGAATCCCGACATTGTTTATTAAACGCAAGTGTGAGGGGGAACACACGGTTGACAGATTGAATCCATCGGCCCCTCGCCTGAAAATTGAAGCCAGGAGCTGAACATTGCTGTGATCGCCGTCAGCGTCACGGGCAGTTGGACTCTACCCAGACTGCAAGCTGCTCGGCAGTGCGAGAGAGCGCCATAAAATCGTGGATGTGCGGCGAGGATTCCACCTCCGGTAGCTTCGCGGTTTCTTCCAGCTTTGCCAGAGTCTCAGGCAGACGGTTACCGCGCGGATTCGGTACTCCCGCCATTCGTTCCGCAATATCGTCGAGCGTTTCCGCAAGCTCGTGATCGAACTCCGCCTGCGCCGGCAGCATCTCCTTGGGAAGTTCGAATCCGGGAGACTCGAGCCTGTAGCGCAGCATGGCTCCCCGAACCAAGAACAGCGCACGTAGTTTGGATTGCCACTGGTTCATGCGGGCGCGAAGGTCTAGATCGGCTGCGCGCGACGGTCCGAACTCAAACAAGACGCCGTCGCCGAGGCTTTTCACCTGATCGAAGTTTATGTTGATCGTCTGGCCCAGGGCGTAGGCACGGCGGATGGCTTCCTTGCGGTCGCCGAGTTCGGGTGAACGTGCGAGTTGCGCAAGCAAATGGAGATTGGCGATGAACGTCTTCTTCATCGCGACAGCCGCTGGGCTACCCCATAGTTGGTCGAAGATCAACCACATGGCGAAGAGGCCCACGAGTACACCGACGACACGATCGCGTGCGATGGTGAGCGAAGTCTCAAAGCGGTAGGCCTGAAGGTGAACCAGGCAAAAGGCCAGTGCGATTTGCACCCCGAGGTAGGAAAGCCGCGGGCTGGAGGTCATGATCCAGGCAGAGATGGCGATGACGGCGGCGTAGATGATGGTGAAGCCAAAGATCGAATCGATGTGGGGAAAGAGGAAAACCTGCGCGCCCATGGCGAAGACGAATCCGCCAATGAAGGCGCCGAGGAAACGCAGAACCTGCTTTTGGCGCGATGCTCCGACGGTGGTGAGTGCAGTAAAAATGCATGTGACGACCGAGGTACTGATGCCGGGCCAGTTGATTGAGGTGTAGAGCACGTAGCAGAGGGTCGACGCCAGAGTGCCTTTGAGGGCGAACTGCAGGTGCTCGGGGTTGGTGAAAGCGTCTTGTGCGAGCAACGGAGCCGGAGGCGGAGGTCCGGTGGGCGAGTCGTCATGCGCTGTAGGAGGCGCGGCAAACACATCGGGAATCAGCGCTACCGTTTCTTCCAGTTCGCGCAGTAGCGGCAGGCCGGGCGCATCTTTGCCGAGTCCGGCGAAATGGATAGGTGCAGGAGTCTGACGCGCCAGAAATTCTGTTCGTAGGCGCGCGACGTTGTCGGCGAGTTCACGGGCACGTCGTCGCTCGTCGTCGCTAGGCCGCACGGCAAGCTCGGTAAGTCCGGCGGTGGTGTCCACCAGAGTGCCGACCAGCGAGATCACGCCTCCGGTGCGCGCAACGTAGGGCAGGTTATAGCCCGAGCGCTGAGAGTATCTTCTGGCGAGAGAAGTGCCCAGAATGGCCACGCGTTGAATCTGGCGAAGGGCGGCGCGGTCCGCCGGACGGCCCTCAGCATAGTCGCGCATCACGGCTTCCACGGCGGCGAGCCGCTCCGTTACGAGAAGGATGATGTTATCGCCGGGGCCGAGGCGCGCGAAAGCCACTTCCACCAGGAAGGCCACGCCGGCCCCGAGAACTCCGACCCACAACAGCCAGAGCGTATCTTCCACGTTCACTTCAACCGGTACGGGGCGGTCCCAAAGTGGCAGGCCGACGCCGATCATCACACTGAACATCAGTACACCCAGGTAATTATTGACAGTGGTGAGGGCAAAGAACACGAGGAAGAGCGCGCCGACGACCCAGACGAAGTGCAGCAAGGGATTAATGGTGAAGAACGAGGCCGAAATAATGACGAAAACGGCGCCCGCACCGAGCGAGAGGCACATGGTCACCACGGAATTCAACGTTGCCTTGGTGCTTTCGCGGGAAACGAAGAGTGCCAGGACCGGCCCTTGGAACGCGTACGGCACTCGGAAAGCCATACAGATGATCATCACTAGCGTGGCGGTAAGAACCATGCGGCCCACCAACTGTGTGCGTTCTGGATAGGGCTCCAGTTCGTCACGCAAGAACTGCCACAGCCAACCGCTACGCGACTGCTGCTGGCCAATAGGAGTTGTGACGGTGGTAGCCATGCTCAGAATCCGCGGATGACAAGAACGGCCGATTCGCCCAGGCGTAACGTGTCCCCAGAGGTGTCTGTGATGCGCACTCGGACGGGATACCGCGACGCCAGGTGAACCCAGTTCAGCGTGCGCTGCACGTCAGGCAGTCCGTTGCCTAGGTTGCTGATGACGTCAGTGTCGGGCGTCACGCCGTAACCGATGCTATCCACGATGCCTTCCAACCGCACCCTCGGACGCGAGAGCACGTACACGTCGGCCTTCATACCGGGAGCGATGTGCTTGAGCTGAGTTTCCCTGAAGTTTCCAATCACCCACCAGTTGCGCGCATCAATCAGGGTGAAGATCTGCTGCCCGGTGTGTGCATAGGCGCCTTCCGAGAGAATGAGGTTGGTGACGCGGGCGTCAAAGGGCGCACGAACCTTGGTGTTGTCGAAGTTGTATTGCGCAGTTTGTACCGCCGACTCTTTAGCGCCACGCTGCGCCGTGAGAGGTTCCATAGTGCTGACGGCGTGACGCGACTGCTCGAGCTGAGCCTGGCTTTGCGAAATAACCGACTTGGCGCGCTCCAACTGGGCCTGTGCGGAAAGCAGCCGCGCCTCGCTGAGCTTGAGCTGCGATTCCGCCTGTTTCAGCGCCTGTGCCTGGGCAACCTCCTGCGTGCGAACGAGGTCCACCTGGTCGGCGGTGACAAACTGCTTGGCCAGTAGTGGCTCGACGCGATGCAGGTTGTTGTTGGCATACGCCCATTGGGCCTTAGCGCGTTCCACGCCCTGCTGGGAGTTGGCGACATCGGCTTTGGCCTCATCCACAGCGGCGGCGAATCGGCTCAGGTCAGCCTGCGCGCTGTGGGTGTTGGCCTGCGACACTGAAACGCCGCTCTCTTGTGAGGCAATAGTGCGGCTCAGGTCGACGATCTGTCCCTCAAGCATTCGCTGGTCAGACTTGGCGCGCTCAAGTGCGTAACCGTAGGGCCGGTCATCGATCTCAAACAGCAACTCGCCGGCCTTCACCAGTTGGTTGTCGCGGACGTAAAAGCGCGTGATCGGTCCGTCAACCTGCGGGGCGATGCCGATGTAGTTAGCGAAGACGACAGCCGTGTCGGTGCGCGGGTAGTAGTTCACAACATAGAGCACGAGCAGGCCGGTGATCAGCGTGGCCGCGATAATGCCAATCCGCAGGTTGCGAATCGTGCTGGGCGCTGGGGCGGGAGCGTCATTCATGGCAGTTCGTCCTCACGTACGAAAGAAAACCAGCCAGGTGGCGAAGGTGAAAAAAGCGGTCAGGCATGAATACATCAGCAAGGGTGGATTCAGTGCCTCCGCCAGGTTGTATTTGCGCACGATCACGCGCGCGGCAGTCGTCAGCAGAACGCCGACCAGCAAGCAGAACAGCCAGGCGGGGAAGTACGATCCCAGCACATTGAAGGCCGGAGCGCTTCGGCAGCCGACTAAAGCAACCATAGGCAATACCGCGAGATAGCGGAGATTCGTCATGGAGCGGTTCAAGTTCATGGTTTCCCCGGCGCGGCTCCCGTGCGCAGCAAATCGCCCGTGCGGAACGCTAGCTCAGCGAGTGTCGTGAGCACCTTCGTACGCGCAGTGATGTCGGTGCTTCGCGCCTGCGCCAGCACACGTTGCGCGTTGGTCACATCGAGCAAGTTGCGTACGCCGTAGTTGTAGGCTTCCAGCGCGGCGCTGTACGACTCCTCGGCCGACTGCAACAGCGAGGTGGCCGCCTGGCGCTGGCGGAACGCAGTCTTTACGTTGGAGTAAGCGCGCCACACTTCGTCGGAGATTTGGTTGCGCGTGGTATCGATCTGGGCGGCGGTAGCGCGGCTGTTGGCCTGGGCCTGCGCCAGGTTACTGCGTCTCGCGCCTCCGTCGAAGATCGTCCAACTGAGGGTCGCAGCGGCTGATCCCCCGAACAAGCTTGTTTGCGCCGCGGGAAATTGCTCTTGGAATCCGTAAAGGTACTGCTGTCCGGCAACGACTCCGACCTTGAGCTTTGGATAGTAGGCCGATTTGGCTTCCTTCACTGCAGCCTCTCTTGCCCGCAGATCGGCCACCTGCTGCAGCAGATCCGGGCGCTGCTGCAAGGCGCGATCGATGAGTTGCTCCACCGTATCGTCAACGCTCTCAGGAGTGGTGAGCGACGTGACGGGCTCGACCTTAACCTGGACAGACGCCGACGTACCAAGCGCGGCAGCAAGGTCGCCGCGGGCGATTTCGTACGAGCCGATCGCCGATTGCAAATCGAACTGCGCCTGTGCCGTGGCGCTGCGCGCCTCGAGAACATCCGGACGAGTAGCCAGTCCATTCGTCAGTCGATCCTCGGCCGCGGCTTGCACCGCTTGCGCGTTGGCCAGGTTGGCTTCGGCAGCGCCCTGCTGCGCAGCGGTGCTCAACACGCGGTAATAGGCCTGCTCCACCTGGAAGATGACTTTGCGATGCGTGTCGTTGAATTCGAAGTCGGTGGCGAGAAGCTGGGCCGCGGCCTCTTGAATACGAGGCGAGCGTCCGAAATCAAGGATGGCGTAGTTCAGTGTAAATGCGAGCTCAGATGTCGAGGTAGTCTGCCGCACGTAATTGGTGTTGAAGAGCAGGCCGTTACGGTCGACTTCTCCGCTCGCCAACGCGCCCAGCACCGGATACCACTCGCTTTTCGCGATGCCCAGCGCCGCAGCCTGGGACTTGGCGCGCTCCCAAGCGAAACGCGTTTCGGGATTGTGCTGCTGGGCCAGGTCAACGAGGTCGGACAGCGAATAAGCCTTGTTCGGGTCGACGACGAAATTCGGCGCAGGCAGATTGTGATTCTGCGTCTGAATCTGCTGTTCGTCCGGCGATGTCCACGGACGATCCGGCGTCGCAGGAGCGGTCTGTGCGGCAAGATTTGCGCAGGAGAGGATCACGAGGAATCCAGCTAAGAAGGAAGCGACTCTGTGCATGAGCATGAGCGACTCGTGATCCTGTTTCTGGCCCGGCCACGCTTAAGTGGCTCGAATGCGTCTGTGATACTGCTTAGTTACTCCAGGCTGTGTTTGGCGAACATTACGGATCGAGCGGAATGGGAACTATTCTAACCTGCCGGGGGAGATTGTTGTTCGCGCTCCGGACGCTCTCTTCTGTCTCCCTTCAAGCCGTGCACCTTGCGCGTTCCACTTAGAAGTACACTTAATAAACATTCCGATATCCGCTAGATGAAGATAAGAATCCCGGAATCTGGCGTTTGGTGCGAAAGTCAGTTTGAACGTTCTGTTAGTCCCCGATTTCTCCGGGCACTCGGAAAGCCATTACTTTTCGCCCTTGCGTGCGGCGGCCGCAGCCCATTTCGCGCGCATGTCCCGCAATGTCCATGTAAGCGTCTCGTCGGGTATCAGGTACCCGCCGATGCCGTCCGTAAACAGCACGTCGTAAATCCGCCTACTGACGGCATCGATGTCGGCAGTGCTTGGATTGCCGGCAACAGGCGGCGCCGGTAACACGATGGTGATTGTGTGCGGCTGCTGCGGTACAACTTCAACCCGGTAGTTGTCTTCGGGCATCGAGCCAAAGTACTCCTTCAGGGCAGCAATGGGATCATCGATCAGATGTTGGCGCGCCTCAGCGTCGCGGCGCAGCAGGCAGTAATGCTCGGTGAAAATGTCTGGTTTGTCGCTCATGGGTTGTTCCTTCGAAAGCTCTCGCGCATGCGTAGCAATTCCAGCTTGAGCGCTTGTGGCATGATCCAGCAGAAGAGCTCTCCGCTTTGCCACAAATCCATTTGATTGATCACCTTCTCCGCATCTTCCGCGGGCTCTGCGAGGGGTGGAATGACGAAGTAGAGCGTGTCACGCCGTTGCTGGCGGACATCGATCTCAACCTTGGGCGAAACCTCCACGCCAATGTTGGCTAGAGCCTGCCGCGGGTTCTTCTGCAAGAGCTCGGCGAAGGCATGGTCTGTCCATGCCAGCTCGACGAGACGCCGCTCCAGGGTAATATCTTCTTTACTTTTCTTCGTTTCCTGCTGCACGTTGCTCCCCTTCTCCTCGTCCCCTTATTCAGTGTTGAATCCGGCGTCACGCAAATGGTCATTTAATGAACATTCCGCTATTCGTCGGTTCTACCTCAACTTCGATTAGCGAGGGAGTGCCACCGGCGATCGCTGAAGTCAAGGCCTCAGCAAAACCGTCGGGCGACGTAACCCGTCGTGCCGGCAATCCATAGCCTGCGGCCAGTGAAACGAAGTCGATGCCAGGCAGGTCCATTCCCGCGACTACTTGTGTGTTGAGAAACGAGCCGAAGTCTTTCAACGCTTCATAAACGCCATTCCTGACGATCACGAAGGTGCACGGCAAATTGTGCTGCGCCGCGGTCCACAGACCGGTGATGCTGTAGTTTGCCGACCCATCGCCGACCAGAGCAACCACTGGGCGTTTTCCGTAGGCAAGACTGACACCTACCGCGGCTGGGAGCGCAAAGCCCAGACCGCCACCCGCGCCGCAGAAGAAGCTCTTTGGTCGAGTCATAGCAGCCGTTTCCCACCAGGAGCCAAGGGATGGAGATTCCGTTGTGAATACAGTTTCGGGTGGGCAAACACTGGCCACGATTCGATTGAACTCTTCGACCGTAACTTTCGAACCGCTTGAAGGAACGCGAGAAGAAGAATTCCTCGATTGGATCTTTGCTGGCGTTCGTCTGATGAGCGGGATCAACTGTTCCATCGCGACAGCGGGGTCGCCGACTATCGCGTCCCCCATTGGCGCACGCGCCGCCTGGTCCGCATCGGCGGTGACCGTAACCAAAGCTGTGCCTTTTGGCAGGTAGGCTCCTGGCGTCCAGGCGTGATAACGAAACGCCGGACCGCCAAAGACGACCACGAGATCGTAACCGGTAAGTTGTTCGCAAACCTTGGAGATCGTAGTGCTGAGGGTTCCGAGAAAATTCGGATGGTTAGTTGGGAAGGGAATTCTCGCCGGCTCACTGACTAAGAACACGCGCGCGCCACAGATATCCGAGAGCTTCACTCCGGCTTTCCAGCCAAGCTCGGTATCGACATCTGGCCCCATCACGAAGAGAGGATTCTGCGCGGCGTTCAGGCGATCGGCGAGTGCCCTGAGTTCATCCTGCTGTGGTATTGGCTGCGCTGCCACGTGGCGGCCGACCAGAGAAGAGGTTTGATCGTCGCTGGCCTCGGCTCGCCAGTCATCGAGAGGGATTGAGACAAAGACAGGACCGGATGGAGCCGCCGCGGCGAAGTGTGCGGCCCGGGAAATGACTGCCGGCACGGATGCGGCATCGGGAGCTTCGAAGGCCCACTTCACGAGGGGACGCGGCAAGTCAATCGCGTTACGGCTGGTGAGTTGAGCCTCCAGCGTAAGCATGGACCGAACCTGCTGGCCGCTCATGATGACGAGCGGAGTCCCAAGCACCTGAGCATTGACGAGAGTACCCATGGCCTGGCCAACGCCGGCGGCTGCATGAAGGCTCACAAGTACCGGCCTTCCCGTTACCTGGCAATAACCGTCGGCCATAGCGAGACCTGCGCCTTCGTGCAACGCCAGAACGTAGCGGAAGTCGCTGGGTAAGCGATCAAGGAAAGGAAGTTCGTTGGAACCAGGGTTGCCAAAAATGGTGGTCATCCCTAGTGAGCGCAGAAACTCGTACGTTGCATCATGAACCGTTGCCATAAAAGCCTTTCAACTCGAAGGATAGGTGCGTGATATTAACAGCCGGGCGAACGCAAGCCCGGCCGCATGTCAGTTTCGGCGCGCTGCATACCCGGGCGCCAGGTCCTCGGGAGCACAGGCGATGACAGCATCATTATCGCGCCCGCAGTCCTCGATAAACGTGATATTCGCGAATTCGTCCACCAAATCCGTGGGATAGGTCGGACCCGCATCTCGATACTGGCGCATCAGGTCCAAGTGTTCGTTCTGGTAGCAGACAATCTTCTTGGGATCATCCACTACCCACTTCGGGAAGAAGGTCGCGCCGTGCACCCGGCGTTCGGCAAGATTAACGGCAACGCTCACGCACGTACCCGTCGGCTCGACCCACGACACCTTGAATACGTTGTCGGCAAGTCGCACGATATGCGCCTCCTGGTCTTTTACCCAGCGTCCGCCAACAATGCCGGTGTGCACGCGATATTCCGCGGTGCGATCGTTCTTGATATAGAACTCGTACTGCCAGCCATTGTCATAGGTATAGATATAATGCTTGCCCACGAACGGAGCGATCTCTGCGGGCTTGGTGGACTTGAAAGCGTCTGACATTTCCAACCCTCCTTTTATTTGAGCGGCTCACCCAAGGGCGTAGCCGTTATAGGTTTTGTTGTTTCAGGTTCGTTTGTTTGCGTGTCTATACGTTAAATCGATCCGTCAGCGCGGTTGCACCACTACGGTGACGGAGCCGAAATTGAGGGTGTCGTAGTACTGATCGGCGGGATACTGCGCCGTATAGGTATGCGTTCCTTCCGAAATATTGTTGACCATGAAGGTGGCCAGCGTGCCATTGGCGGAGAGGCTGCCCGTGCCGATGAGCTCCGAACCTTCGTAGAACAGAACCTCATTGGTGAGCACCGGCGAGCCAATCGAAAGCAGTCCGGGCTGCTTGCCATAGCTGTCCGGCACAAACAGCGTGGTTTGCGACATGACGGGCTGCACCACCGCGTTCAGAGTGATTGAGTCTCCCGCCGCAAGCCAGACGGTCCGAAGGTTGGTTGCGGCGCCGGCCGGAGATTGCGTGCCGCCCGAGGCGAAGAGTTCACCGCTAACGAACGGCGTCGTTCCCACACAAGGATAGGCCAGCGACGGATCGCTCACCGTGGTCATACTGTCATAGGTGTTGTCCTGCAAGACGAGATGAGTGCCA
Organism: uncultured Acidobacteriaceae bacterium; assembly: GCA_963791975.1. Taxonomy (GTDB): domain Bacteria; phylum Acidobacteriota; class Terriglobia; order Terriglobales; family Acidobacteriaceae; genus Bog-257. Next base: position 695,785 of record CAWBUJ010000005.1, read on the forward strand.
TGTTCGTCTTTAATCACTTTCGTGGAGTCCGCCTTCAGCCCGTTTAAGACCGGGGGATAAACATCGGTGTTGGTAGTGAGCTCGTTTCCCAGCGCCGTGATCGCTGTTACCGAAGTTGATCCGGAAGAAAAATCATCGAAGACTACATTGTCCAGAGTGGATACGTTCGTTCCATACGAGCCATCGGATTTCTGCGATGCGGCCAGGAGCACCTGATACGTGCCTTGACCCAGGACGGTCCCATCCAGTGTCGTCTCCAAGAGCTGCGACGTCGGCGTAAGAAGATGAACGTTCTGGAAGGTGAGTCCGGTAACGGTGGGAGGGTTGTCGTTATTCACGAACTGAAGCCGGATAGGTTTCACGATGTCGCGGATGCAGGCGGATTGAAAGGTGATGTTGGAAATCTGCGCCCCGCTGGCACCGCCATTCTGGCTTTCATCGGTAATCTGCAGCGCCTCCAAATCGTTCGTGGCATTCGGTAGGGCCTGGGCGTAACTGCCGAGCCCGTACTTCGCCTTCATCTCCTCTTGCGTCACTCCGTTCACCGTAGTGCCGGAAACGCTCGGCAGGTCTCCTGTGAAATTGAGGTCCCTCGCCACCAGGTTCGACACGCTTATTCCGTTTCCCAGGATCGTGATTCCGCCTTTGGTGTACCCGTGGAACTTGTCCACGGTAATGTCCTGCATTGGGGTTCCCGCCGCTACGAAAACAAGCTCCTGGTCACCGTTGGCGACCGTCGTGTCTTCCACCGTGACGTTAGAAGCGTCGATGTCAAAGCCATCCGTATTCGGGATGTTCCACGGAGATTGCACCTTGACACCCCACACCGTCACATTCTTACCGTGCAGTCCCACGGTGTGGAACGGAGGATTGCGGATCGTGAATTTGTAAAGCGTGAAATTGCAGTTCTGCAGTTTTCTCGTGTCGGTGCAGGTAGGAACATGCGGCTGCGAGACGCCCGCCGAGATGACCTGGGGGCTTGCCTGCTCATTTTCTCCGTTCCCGTCGTAGGCAAAAGGAAGAATGCCGCATGGATCAGAATTTTCGCCCGGTGAATACGCGCGGTTCTTGTGCATCGTAAGTCCCCACCAGGTGCACTTGTTGGCCCAGATACCGCCCAGCAGTAGCTTGTCTCCTTGCCCGTCGATTACCCCGTACCCATAGACGCCGCTGTTGCCGGTAAGCGTGATCAATGGCAGACAGCCCTTACCCACCTTGTACGTAGTAACTGGACCATAGTTGCCGCACTGGATGTCCGGAGTCGATGGGTCCTGATAATTGCGAGGGTCCCGAGAACCATAGACCGTCACACCGGCGTCAATGATGAGCGACACACCCAGAGGCACATTGATCGGATTAATAAGGAATGCATTGCGAGAGCTATCCGCACCCAGGGTGAGCTCAACCGCCTGGCCGCGCCCGCACTGGTCCAATTTGTGCTGGATCATTGCGGTTTCGGCGTTCGATTCCGCGTTCTGTTCGGATGCTGTCTGTCCGATGACCGGTCCATCCAACGGAGTGGAGCTGAGTGGCGCGGCATAGACGGCGCAGGTCTGCGGAAGCTTGGGTTCAGTCACCGTGCGCTTGTCCTGCGCCGAAAGGCAGACACTGGTTCCAAGCACCTGGGTTAAGAGAAGCATGAGTACAACACGAAGCCGCATAATTCCTCCTGAGTGTTTTGAACTAGTCGCAGTATGAGAGAAGAAGCCAGCGGCGGCATCACGACATGCAGTTCTTTTTTAATCACCCGAACGGGAAAGCACCCGCTACCCAATGAAAGGGGCGTGTCTCTACCTCTATCGAGGTAGAGACACTGGGGGAGCGCTATGTGAACAGAGCCTGCACTGCAGCCGTATCGAAATATCCGGTGACTTCGACCAGCTTGTCTCCAGCGACACGAACCACCCAGCAATAGTCGTTGGCGTAAACGCCGCCCTTGGCCAGTGGCGTCTCGCCGTGCCACTCCACTACGACCGTATCGCCATCGGCCAAGACCCGCTTGACCTTGCACGATGTGGATCCGGCGAATACCGCCTGCAACGGCAGGTACGTCTTGTCCATGTACTCTTTCTTGCTGTGGGAAACGCCGGAAATCGGTGTGCTACCGATAGCGGTCCACACCACGTCATTAGCCACCGCGTCGAAGAAGCCGGATGAATTACCCGCCTCCCATTTCGCAAAAAGATTGGTTACAACTTCCTTTGCCTTCATAGCTGCCCCCATGTTCTGATCGCCCACGTTATCCGTATGCGTCAGGAGATCTTTTCAAAATAGTTCTCGACTGCTTCCCAATCACCTGCTTTTGCCGACAGCGCGACATAGCCATCCGGCCGTACGAGCCAGAGCCCGTCGTCGTGGAAGGGCTTACGCAACGCAGGCTCCAGGATCTTTCCGTACTTGTCCTGCAGAGTGGGTGGCATGCCGCCGGTTGCGAACAGCGCGAAGCGGGGTGTAGGACCGGAACCAACCGCAGGCTCATCACCTCGAATTGGTGCGCGATGACCGGACTTCGGGCCTTCCTGGGAATGGGCGCCCGACGCGTTCAGCGGGCTTTCGGAATACGCCACTGCGACTTCGGAGAGCAGTTCAGCCACTTCATGCTGCACAGGAGGCAAGCCGAGAATCAACGACGCCAGATGATTGCGAATCGCCTGCTTGACTCCTCCCTTCAGAACGGCCATGGTCGTGGCTTTACCGGTTGCCTCAAGAACGAGCTTCGCAATGTGGCTGCGCTCTGAGCTGTAACTGTCGAGCAACGGCTCAGGACGGCAGAAGCCCTTCGCCACCAGCGCGAGCTTCCACGCCAGATTGCACGCATCCTGCATACCAGTGTTCATGCCCTGTCCGCCAGCCGGACTGTGAACGTGTGCTGCATCGCCGGCGAGAAACACCCGGCCGGAACGGTAGTCCGACACCTTGCGTTCGTTGATGCTGAAGGTTGAAAGCCATACTGGGTCGCTGACCCGAACTTGGCCGGGCCCACGGACATCGAGAATGCGCTGAAGCTCGTCGAGCGTGGGTGCGGGGCGATTCCCCTCGCCGATCGACCCGGATGATTCTCCGACGTTCGGCAATGATCCGGTAGCGTGTGTTTTCGAGAGGGAAGACTAAAAGCACTCCTTCCGAGTGCCAGTAAATGTTGATTTCTGGCGGGCCGGCAATACCGTCGAGATGAACATCGGCAAGTATCCAGTCGTTGAGCAGAGTGCTTCCCTGAAATTCCATGCCGAGCTGGTGACGGACCGTGCTATGAGCGCCGTCGCAGCCGATGAGCCATTCGGCCTCGACTGCCTCCTGGCGGCCATCGGAATGGGCCAAAGTGCATGACACACCGTCCGCTGTTGCCTGAAACTGGTTTAGCTCCAGTTGACGTTCCACCCTTACGCCAAATGTGCCGAGGTGTTCTTCCAGCAGCCGCTCCGTCTCACTCTGGGCAAGCATCAGGACGAATTTATACGGCGAGTCGAGGTGGGTGAGGTCTATGTGCGCGATCTGGTCGGACCCGGAACGGATGTTCGCACCTTCCACCCTGAGTCCCGCAGACACAAAGCTGTCGGTCCAGTGGGTGCCCATGCGGTCCATCAGTTCGAGAGTGCGAGCCCACACCACCAGCGCTTTGGACTTGTCGGTGCGCGCCGCATTCTTATCGACGATTCTCACCGACAGTCCGTAGCGAGCTAATTCGCCAGCCATGGTCAAGCCCACGGGACCAGCGCCTACGATCAGTACATTTGTCTTCATATCTGCTCCTATCACAAAGCCTCAAGATCGAAAGAGCTTCCATCTCGAATAGCGGTGTTCCGGCTACTTCACCGGCGACCAGTCGTCGGTGGGATCAAATTCCTGAATCGACGCCGCGATCTTCGCAGTGTCCGGACCCAAGTTCTGCTCATACAGCTTTCCATCGCTGCCTGTCATGAAGGTCATGATGCCCGTCACTCCGTACCTTATGGGGGTCGCAAGAACGAAGAAGCCTCCGGCGATCTGGCCGTTCGGGGTGGAGCTCTTCGCCCCGCCGGGAGCAGAGTCGTCCTGCGCCTCCACAATCCGGAGGGTGTAACCATCCATAACAAACGGCTTGCCCGGAGAAAGCGAAGGAAGCGAGGACTTGGGTAACTCAGCGAGAATTCCGAGGGGACTGGGGGCCTGACTGGCCGAGGCTGGCCAATACAGGCCATCTCGCTTGCCGGCGGTGCTGACGATCCGCGATGTGTGTTGGTGTGCCAGGGATCCGTTATGGGCCGTCTGATAGTACTCATACTCCGCGCCCACGATCGCAGAAGACGCATCCATAGCAAGAAGTTCATTTCGCCCAATACGGCGTGCCAGGATCTCGTCTTTCCCGGCAGCCGCGTCAAAGGACCATTGCGAACTCGACTTCTGCACAAGTGGGATGGGGAACGGATAGTTATCGGCACCGATGTAGAGCACCTGGCTGCCATCGGTCATCGTCACCCATCGACTCATCTGATCGTATTTCTTCACAAACGACTGACGAGCCGCCCGGTCGTCCGTGGAATCTCCTGAGCTGATGACATCCTGCGAATCAGGCCCGAGAATTCTGCGAAGCTTGTCTTCATCGTTGGCTTGGTTCGCTGCCAGCAGTGCCTGACCGGCCTCCGACGGAGTCGCGAACGTAATTTGTGTCGCTGCTCCGTCCGCCGCGGCGGGGATGTCTACAGCAAACAGGGATAGTGCGAAAAGAATCAGGAGAAAGAGCGCCGGGTAAATCAGAGGGGCGTCGAGGCTTATCGAGTGTTTTTTCGATTGCGGCTTCATAGCTTTGACCATCCATTCCTTGAGAATTCGTTCTAGTTCTTATGCGAAGAGGTTAAGGGGACTAGCGTCTGTGGCCTCCGCCGCCACCGTGAGGGGCGGATGCGTGCGCTGCGGGGTGGTGCATGGCATGAGGGTGCGGTGCCGGATGCGAATGCATGCTAGCGTGTCCACGATTCGCTTCGGCCCGGGCTGCGTTTCCGTCACCGCTCATCGGCGAACGGGAGTGTTCCTGCTGACGCCCCATCGCCGTGGGATAGCGCTGGTTGCCGTGATCAGGACTGCCGTTCTGCGGTGGGCGATAGCCGGGCATTTCTGAACTGCCGGCAGGTTTATAAACTTGCGGTCCAACCGTGCCTGAGGGATCGTGTTGCACTCCGCCGTTGCCGCCGATCAGGCCATGATTGCCGTTATCGCCGCCATTCGGCTGATGGGCAGGATTGGTGCCGGGAACATCGCGGTGCCAGCCGCCATTGGGACCGTAGTAACCGTTCGGGTGGTATGCGCCGTTCGGGCCGTAGTGTGTATCCACGCCGGGACGATACGGATCAGGATGGTTGCCAGGGCCCCAAGGGTGATAGCCGTTGTAACTCGTGTGGTTCCAGGTCCGATTATTAATGTAGGTGTTGTTGTTATAGATGACGGTGGAGCCGCCGCCACCCCAGCCGCCCCAGTTCACATTCCAGGCATTCCAGCCCCAACCTCCGCCCCAGCCGCCGCCTGCAACCACGGCGCCGACAGCAACCCCGCTTCCGAAATAGAGACCAGCCGAAGCCACCGGTACCGCAGGAGGCACATAGAGCGGCACCGCGACGGGAGCGCCGTAGACCACTTCCGGGTTGTATTGCGGCACATAGACGACCTGTGGATTCGCCGGCTGAATGACGATGGTGTTAGCCGACGGCTGCGTCACCGTGATCTGACTGGTGGACTGCAGCGTTCCCGCCGCCTGCGCCTTGGCACGCATGGTTTGTACCGCGGCCATTACATCGGCCTGCTGGGTCGAAAAGGCCTGTCCCAGGCCCGAACGTCCACGAGAGGTTATGCGCCAGGTTGTCCAGCACCGAGGGAAACTGGGTTAACGCTTTGACACTGGGGTCCCACGATTGCTGGTCAACAGCCTGTGAGAGCGCTGTTCCGGTCAGGTTGTTGTTCTGAGCGAGCCACGTGTCGGCGTCGGCGACCTGGTCCGGATTCGTGGAGGCTGCGAGGACTTGTGCTACCAACGCGTCCGGGTATAACGCGATGGGAGCCACCAGGGCGTCAAGCTGATCAGCCGATAGCGGCGCCGGTACTGGCGCGGAACTGTCCTGCGTGGCGGAAGCCGTCGCCTGCGGAGCATCATATTGAGTGACGGGAACGGGTGCAGGCGTCGGCGCCGGGGGTGCCAAGACCGGCTGGTAGGCATAGACCGTTCCTGTCACAGGTGATGCGGTTTCGCCGACCGGCGTCGTGCGCTCTGCCTGCCAGGCCGCGTGCTTGCCGCGAAAACCGTATGAGCCTGACATCCTATCGCCATAAACGTGGCCGCCGAAATTCAATACGTTCTTCGTAACCGTACTGAATCGGATGTAATTCCCGTGGATCTCACCCTGAATCGGACCCGACTGGTTAGGGCCTTCGAAGAATCCCGCTAGCTGGTTGCCAGATTGTGTGATCTGAACGTGCTTCACGACGGTCTCGCCGTTGTCGATGTTGGTGGAGTAAATCGTCCAGTTACCCGCCACGTTGTCCGGCGGTTGTTGGGCTGGCATAGTGGTGCAAAACATCAGCGACAAGAGAACCAAGCTAGTCAGGTTCAACGTCGGTTTCTTTATTTTCATGACATCCTCCCGTGTGGTTCTGCGGGCACGCTGTCCATCGCTTGCCCTCGCCGCTCGGCTCCGTGCTTCGCTACGTTCCGGCTGCGTGCTTCTCGCTTCCATGTTGGTACTATGCGGCTGATAGGTCCGAATGCACATCACGGGATAAGTGGTTTTTGAGATAACGCTGCAGGGGATGTTGGCAGATACCACGATCGGGTAACACAAAAGTTATCCAGCATGAACTTCCTGGCACGCACATCCCAAAATGGGAAGTGACGATCGCGAACAACACTCGTGCCGCAGGCGCTATGGGCGCAACGCCCGATCAGGAATTCGAGGTTTTTAACCTATACTTACGGCAAATGAATCGTGGTGTTTCACCCTCGCCAGCGCCGCTTGCGGCGTTCTCGATTCGCGTGTGCCTACTGGCGTTCCTCTGTGCGGGCTTGCCTACTCGGGCGCAATATCGGTACAACGTTTGGACAGCCGACAACGGTCTGCCGCAGAACATCGTTCGGGGCATCGATCAGTCTCCCGACGGATTCCTGTGGGTCGCCACCTTCGACGGTCTTGTCCGCTTTGACGGAGTGCAGTTTAGAGTTTTTAACAAGAGCAATAGTCCGGGTATGGGGTCGAACCGGATCGTGTCTCTATACGGTGATGCGTCCGGCGATCTTTGGCTGAGCAGTGAGGGTGGTGACCTTGCTCTTTATCGCAACGGCACATTTCAAAGCATGGGAGCAGCCCAGGGAGTTTCGGAGAACTCGGTCCGAGGGGTGACCGGCGACGATGCCGGCCGCGTCTGGATTCTCAACGGAGACAGAATTGAAGAGTGGCAGCAGGACAAGGGACGGTTTATCGATGTCACCCCCGCGCAGCTCCAGCTTCAATACAACATCCTCCTCTGGGATAACGAGGGATTCTGGGGATCGGACGAGACCGGCATACACTGCTTCGCCAAAGGGAAGTTTCTCCATTACGCTCTCCCGCCGCATGTTGCACCGGCCTCCATTCTGTCGGTTGCGCATGAACACAGCGGCATCGCGTGGGTCGAGACGAGCGACAGGAGGTACTTTAAGATTCCGCCGGGGAAAACCGCGGTGCCCGTTCCCAAGCCGCTCGTCACCTATGTCGATGGCAGTGGGCACTCGTGGAGCATGCAGTTAGGCCACGAGCTCCTCCGCACTGTCGAGTACCTGAACGCCGGCCAGACTTCAAAACTCGGCTTTGTCTCCATGTATGAAGACCGTGAGAAGAATCTCTGGTTTGGTACGGAAGGAAAAGGGCTCTACCGCTTACAGAAACAGTCTATCGTCGTCCACTCCAAGCAGCCAGGCATGACGGAAGACAATATCTATCCAATCATTCAGGATCATTCCGGCGCAATATGGATCGGAGCCTGGAATATGGGACTGAGCCGATATCTGGACGGCAAGTTCACCGCGTTTACCACGGCCGAAGGTCTTCCCAGCAAGTTAGTCACGGCGCTCTATGAAGACAACGAAGGCCAGCTTTGGGTAGCCACCCACGGCGGCGTCGCTATCTTTAAAGACGGTCACTTTCACAGGCCTACTCACCTCTCCCTTCCCGAGCGCTCCGTGGTCCAGGCCATCTATCAGGACCAGAACCTCACCCTTTGGTTTGGCACCAATCGTGGCTTGGTTTCATTGACAAAGAATGGCACCAAACTCTTCACGGTAGACCAAGGTCTCGCGACAGACGATGTGCGCGTCATCCTCCAGACCCGGGCGGGCGACCTCTTGGTCGGCGGCTACGGAGGCCTCACCCGTATTCGCCAAGGTTACTTCTCACACTGGACGGAGCGGGAGGGCCTGCCCAGCAACAATATCCGTTCTCTTTATGAAGACAATGATGGTGCGGTCTGGATCGGGACCTACGACCGCGGACTTGGCCGATTCAAGGATGGAGCATTCACTCGCTTCACTATGGGCGATGGCCTTTACAACAACGGCGTGTTTCAAATTCTTGAAGATGGTGCTGGCAGTCTTTGGATGAGCTGCAACCGCGGTATCTATCGGGTCAAGAAGCAGGAGCTGAACGACTTTGCGGAGGGGCGACGCAGCACGATTTCGTCAATTGCCTACGGCAAGGTTGATGGAATGGCAACCGTCGAATGCAACGGTGGCCTGTCCCCCGCCGGAGTGAAGACGCGCGACGGGAAATTGTGGTTTCCGACGCAGGCCGGCGTAGCCGTCGTAGATCCTGCTGCCGTCTCCTACAATCCGCACCCGCCACCGCTTGTCATTGAATCAATCGTCCAAGATCGAACTCCGGTGCGTTTGACGGAGGCGATTCGCCTTCCCCCGCATGCCCAGAATATAGAGATCCAATATAGCGCTCCCAGCTTCCTCAAGCCGGAGCAGATTCACTTTAAGTATTGGCTGGAGGGCCTCGACTCGAGGTGGGTCGACGCTGGCGGCCGTCGTACCGCGTACTATTCTCATCTTCCTCCCGGCCAATATTCCTTCCGCGTGATCGCTGGAAATAGCGACGGAGTGTGGAACGAAGCAGGCGCGAGAATGGCCTTTACGGTGTTGCCCGCCTACTACCAGACCACGTGGTTTCGCATATTATGCGCCGCGGTATTCGCCGTAGTGCTGTGGGCAATCTATCGTCTTCGCCTTCGGCAAGTTGCGGCACGCATGCAGGCCAGGCTCGAAGAGCGCTTGTCAGAACGCGAAAGAATTGCGCGAGATCTGCATGACACCTTATTGCAAGGCATCGTCAGCGCTCACATGCAACTCGACGTAGCCAACGACCGCCTGCCAGGCGATTCACCCGCGAAGCCGCTGGTACAACGCGTCCTCAACTTGATGGAGCAGGTAAGCGCAGAAGGAAGAAATGCAATACGAAGCCTCCGTTCGTCCGAGTCTGAGAGGGGTCGGCTTGACGAGATGCTTGCGCACATACCGGACGAAATGGGTGCTCAGAAGGCGGTTGACTTCAGGGTTATTGTGGCAGGCGAGCCCGGAGATATGCATCCGGTCGTTCGTGATGAGATTTACCGCATCAGCCGGGAGGCGACCATCAATGCATTCCGACACGCGAATGCTACCAGCATTGAAGTTGAGATTGAATATGCTCTCCGTAAACTGGGCGTGACCGTGCGAGACAATGGAAGCGGTATCGATGCGAAGTTGCTGCAGACGGGCCGCGAAGGACATTGGGGCCTTTCAAATATGCGGGAACGAGCTGAGAAGATCCACGCTAAATTAGATGTTTTCAGTCGCCCCGGGGCAGGAACGGAAGTGCAGCTGTCCGTCCCCGGTAAGGTGGCTTATGATCGCGCCGACGAGGACAACTCGTGGAAGCGGCTTGTGAAATGGATTGGTGCAGCGTATAAGAGCAATATTCCGGCGGCCAAAGAGTAAGGAATCGTGAGCGATCAAGACCGTATTCGCGTCCTGACTGTCGATGACCACCCGCTGCTGCGGGAGGGGATTTCCACCCTGATCAATAACCAGCCCGACATGTGTATTGTGGGTGAGGCGTCCACCGGAGCCGAAGCTCTGGAGCGTTTTCGCGAGCTTCGTCCTGACGTAACGCTGATGGATGTCAGGCTTCCGGACAAGAGCGGCATCGACGCTATGGTGGCGATTCGGGACGAATTTCCGGACGCGCGCGTCATCATGCTCACTACCTCGGAAGGCGACGTCGAAATTCAGCGGGCGCTCGGGACAGGTGCGCGAGGCTATATTCTCAAGAGCATGCCTCCAAAGGACGTGATTGAGGCCATTCGCATAGTCCACGCCGGCAAGAAACGAATTCCGCACGCAATTGCTGCGCACTTGGCCGAGCACTATGCCGATGAAGACCTTACTGCACGCGAGATCGAAGTCCTCCAGCAGATTTCCGGCGGCAATCGCAACCGCGACATTGCCGAAAAACTCTTCATCTCCGAGGAAACGGTCAAGGTGCACATCAAGCACATTATGGACAAGCTGGGAGCCAGTGACCGTACGCAAGCTGTTGCCATAGCCGTACGGCGCGGAATCATCCACCTCTAAGAACAGACAACCCGAAGGGCTGAGGTGTCCCCCGATAGTGGTAGGAGAAAATTCCGCGCTCTAGGGATTCGCTTCACGATGGCAGCCGCTAGTCTTGCTTACGTGGGATTCATTGACCACTATGGATCCCCGGGAGTTGGGCTTTGCGAAAGCTGTATTCCACATTCCCCGGCGGATGGCATGGCATAGGTTTGCTGCTGTTGCGAGTGGCGATCGGCGGGACGCTGATCTTGCAGGGTTCAGCCTATTTGCCTCAACTTCGGGAGCTGAGGCTGGAGATGTGGTCCGTCTGCCTGCTGGCGCTCGTAAGTGGTACGGCGCTTCTGGCTGGGTTTCTAACTCCGGTTGCGAGTAGCCTGGCCGTCTTTGGCGGCATGGGCATTATGTTCTCATGGCTTCCTACAGCGAATTGGAATGTCTTCAACTTCAACCCGCTGAGCCTTGCTGCGATCATCGTGGCCGTGGCCTCTGGTCTCCTGGGCCCCGGAGCGTTTTCGCTGGATGCCCGCCTCTTTGGACTGCGCAAAGTCATCATCCCCCGGTCGCCTGTTGCGCCTAAGCCATAAGCTGTGCGGCTAACCGGTCCGTCCTACTTATTTTCCATTTCTATCTTTAATGACCGATCGTACGAAGTTATCCGCTCACCCGATTGTGGTAGTAGAGGTACTCCTGACAAATGGTATGCCGCTGAGTACCAGACCGTGGTATTGAAAAAACGCTATATCTCGTGATGCACTCTGGCTATAAGTCCCGCATGATGCTTCCATGACACGCAGAAAGAGCCCGGCCGGTATTGCATTGAACATCCTCGTGCGCCGCAGCTCGCTGCCGGAGATTACCTGTTTATGATTTCTCTAGCGCAGCGGAACCTGCTTCACGATAAGGTACGGTTGACCGTGACCCTGACTGGGATCGTGTTCGCCGTAGTTCTGATTGTTGTCGAGTTGGGATTATACGTCGGCTTCACGCAAACCACATCCTGCCTGATCGATCACTCCGGGGCCGACCTTTGGGTGACCTCCACGCACGTGCCTTACCTCGAGCTTGGGACGCCTTTCAACGAACGCAAACTTTACCAGGTGAAAGCCGTGCCCGGCGTGGCCGACGCAGAGAAGTTCATCAACCGATACACGCGATGGAACCGCCTCGACGGCGCTCAGGAGACGGTTCAGGTCGTGGGATTCAATCCGGATGCCGGTCTGGGTGGCCCTTGGAATGTGGTGGAGGGAAGCGTCCACGATTTGAAGACCCCCGATGGCGTCATAGTGGACGAAGTCTACAAGAAAAAGTTGGGAGTGAGCCGGGTCGGCGAAGTGTTCGAGATCAACGGGCACCGCGCCCGGGTGGTTGGTTTCACCCGCGGAATCCGTGATTTCACTACCGACCCCTATGTCTTTACCAGCTTCAGGCATGCCCAGGATTACACGCCGCTGCGGTCCGACCAGACTACCTACATACTGGTCAAGACCGAGCCCGGCGCCAATGTGGACGAAGTACGCAGAAATATATTGGCCCGTGTGAAGGATGTAGACGTACTCACCAGCGCGGAGTTCAGCCGGCGCACTCAGAGGTATTGGACCTTTACCACTGGCGCCGGCATCGCCATTCTGCTGGCGGCAGTGCTGGGATTGATCGTGGGATTCGTGGTAGTGGCACAGACCATCTACGCCACCACCATGGATCACTTGAAGGAATTCGGCACGCTGAAGGCGATGGGTGCACCGAACAGTTACGTATACAAAGTCATCCTGATACAGGCGGCCGTCGGCGCCGTAATCGGATACACCCTGGGGATGATCATCAGCGGCTTCGTGATACGTTTCGCTCAGCCCGCCGGCGCGCCCATCCTGATGAACGGGTGGATGGCGATCTCGACATTCCTTCTAACGCTGCTCATGTGTGCTGGAGCAGCGATGGTTTCCATTAACAAAGTGACTCGGCTTGATCCTGCGATGGTTTTCAAAGGATAAGGTCCGCAATAGGAGATGCGATGAATGCTGCAATCATAGTACGGGACGCGACCAAGACTTATGCGGAGGGCGGTGCCAGCGTTACTGCCTTACGTGGCGTGGACCTGGATGTTCACTCCGGCGAGATAGTGATGTTGGTGGGGCCCTCAGGCAGCGGCAAGACCACGCTACTGTCGATCATGGGCTGTATTCTTCAAGCCTCCTCCGGAAGCATTCGGATCGCCGGCCAGGAAGTCGGCCACCTTCGCGAGAATGAGCTGCCTCGCGTCCGCTTGGATCACATTGGCTTCGTGTTCCAGGGTTTCAATCTCTTTCCTACCCTGACTGCAGGGGAGAATATTGAGCTTATGCTCGACCTGAAGGGCGTTCGCGGAGCGCAGGCGCGAAAGCGCGCCTACGAACTGCTGGAACGAGTGGGATTGGCCGACAAGTTCGACGTGGTCCCCGCCAACCTTAGTGGGGGACAAAAGCAGCGCGTGGCGATCGCCCGGGCTCTGGCCGGCGATCCCAGGATCATCCTGGCCGACGAGCCCACGGCTGCGCTCGATTCACATACCGGGCGGACCATCATGGAGATGATGCGCGATCTTGCGCATGAGCGTGGACGGGCGGTGCTCATCGTTACCCACGATCCTCGAGTCCTCGAGTTCGCCGATCGCATCGTCCGGATTGAAGACGGAATGATTGACGACAGTTCGCCCGAGATGGCTGTTCCTGTGGAGTTGCTGGCTCAAGAGTCCCACCAGCCTGCTCACCGATGGATCCAGTAACCGCACAACGCTTTCCCCCGTATGTAGCGCGGAGGAAAGCGCCGCCGTTGGTACTAACGGAGTTCTTGATTTCAATCTTGCGCGCTTTGGCGGTTCCAATCGGCATGGGAGTACGTTTTACTAGCCCTCAAACCGGGCGGCAATTTCTTCAATGCCGCACCGTTAACCTCGGCGCACTGCATCGACAGCTTCTCCATAACTACACAGTGGTATGTGGAAGGGCACAAATATGGGTATCCCTTTATATCTGCGCAGTGGTAGTGAAAAAGCCTTCTATCTCGGGATGCGCATGCTCTCACGATCCCGCATAGTAGCTGCATGACACACAGAAGGAGCGCCGGCGGTATCGCAGTGACCGCGGGACCGCTAGGCGTTTCGGCACCGAGCAACTTCGAATGGAGATCACTGTGATCAAGAAACTGGCAATTCTTTGTGCAGTCACCCTCACCGTTCTAACAATATCAATGAGACTGTTTTCGTCGGCGCGACATAACGCCAACAACCCGGGCCCGCAGGCCGCGGATTTGACCTATGTCGTTGCCGGACCAGGGAGGATCGAGCCTGTTTCCGAGAACATCAAGGTGGGCTCGGAGATGAGCGGCAAACTGAAGTCGGTGAACGTGGAGGAAGGCGACTCCATCCGCGCAGGCCAGGTGCTGGCGGTGCTGGAGAATGACGACTACCGTGCGGAACTTGCCTCCTCTGCGGCGGAAGTGCAAGCCAAAGAGGCGACACTGCGCAAGGTGGTGAATGGAGTCCGGGCTCAGGAGCGGTCGGAGGCCTTGGCGGGCGTTCGTGCTGCCGAGGCAATAATGAAGAATGCCCAAGCTGAATTGCAGCGGCGCCAGGAACTTTATCAGGGTGGAGTGATCTCGCGCGAGGAGTTAGATCACTACACCCGCGAGTACAACGTCGCAAAGGAAGAGTACCAGGAGAAATCTGACCGCTATTCACTGGTGAACACTGCCACTCGGGAAGAAGATGTTGCGTTCGCCCGGGCAGATCTGCAACTGGCGCAAGCGCACTTGGCCGAGGCCCAAGCCAGATACGACAAGACCTTCATCAAGTCTCCGATCAACGGGATCGTTCTCCGCAAGCATCATCGCAACGGAGAAAGCGTTTCCAACTCTGCCACCACGCCTGACCCGGTCCTGACCATCGGCGACACCGAAGTGCTCCGCGTGCGGGTGGACATCGATGAATCCGACGTGAACAAAGTGCGGATGGGCCAGAAGGCCTATGTCACAGCAGATGCCTTCGGCAAACAGAAGTTTAGTGGGCACGTTGTGCGCATCGGCGAACTGCTCGGTCCCAAGACCATCCGCACCGATGAGCCTACTGAACGCGTAGACCGAAAATTTCTGGAAGCGCTGGTGGAACTGGATCCCGGAGCACAATTGCCCATGGGCCTGCGAGTGGACACCTTCATTATGGCCGGTGGCGAACCGTCCGCGGCGCTGCGGTAGGTCGCTACTTCGCCCCGGAGGACACGCCTTGATTGCCGATCAGCATTCGCCTGTGACATTGGCCGGGAAAGGCCTTCTGGGAAGTGCCGGCGTTTTCATCTTATGCGTCAATTTGTGGCGATATTTTCATCTCATGGCGCCCCCGATTCTCACCTCATGGGGACACGGTCAATCTAAGGCGCTGTTTTTGAAGCCCCGCCGTTCTCACGTT
>CAWBUJ010000006.1:0-188726 GCA_963791975.1 uncultured Acidobacteriaceae bacterium
TTCCGGGGAGTCAGGGGTTGCACTTCTACGAGTAGGGCGTTTTACGTCAAGTTGGCGTGCCGTGCCGTCACCGGATGCTGGCCGAAATGTCGGGAGTAAACTCCCGCATGTCGGTTTCTCGACCGCGCGAGCGAAGCGCTGAAACATGGCGGGCAGACGAATGATCTTCCCGACTCTGCATCCGCGATTACTTTCCGATTGCCAACGCTCAGAGACTGCGATCCCCAAACTCTTGGACTCTTGGAGACGCCTCGTCTCGCCTTGGATTACAGCGGCTATGGAAGGGTACCCTTAAACGATGTCACTGTGCGGGCCCCTTCTTCACGCGAGCGGCGGTAAATCGTTTTCTCCAACCCATTCACTAAAGCCTCTCGGGTCAAGAATGAGAAATGCGCTATGACGACCGACGGAGGGCTGGGACGCTATCGGACTGGGGGTAGCCGCCGACACGGCGGAATCGCTGACCATTGGCACTAAGTCCGCCGGTCACCGTCTCCTGTGAGGACGGTCACTGTTCGACGGGACCAGGTTAATGGAACATAGAAGGTTGGATTGTCTATCAAGAACCAAGGAGAAGATCATGCCGGAAAGCGCAGTGAGCGAGCCGATCGAAGTCGCAAAGGACGTACGCCAATCAGCTCCCGGACAGCCGCCAAAGAAGTCAACCAAGGCATTCAATTCATTTCAGATCGCACAAGCACAATTCGATAAAGTAGCCGAATACCTCGGCTTGGATCCAGCCACTCGAGAACTTCTGCGCTACCCGCTGCGGGAATTCCATTTTGCGATCCCGGTTCGAATGGATGACGGCTCGGTGAAAGTCTTCCGTGGTTTCCGCGTGCAGCACAACGACGCGCGCGGGCCAGGGAAAGGCGGTATCCGGTTCCATCCCCAGGAGACTATTGACACGGTCCGGGCGCTGTCGATGTGGATGACGTGGAAGTGCGCCGTGGTGGACATTCCGTTGGGGGGAGCCAAGGGCGGAGTTATCTGCGATCCCCACAACCTCAGCTTGCGCGAGCAGGAACAGATCTGCCGGGGGTGGGTGCGTCAGGTCGCGAAGAACGTCGGTCCGCTTTCCGATGTGCCGGCGCCGGATGTTATGACGAACGCACAGCACATGCTCTGGATGCTCGATGAGTTCGAACACATCCATGGGGGCCAATATCCGGGCTTCATCACGGGCAAGCCTGTGGGCATGGGCGGGTCGCTCGGCCGAACTGAAGCGACAGGTTACGGCGTCGTCTTCACTCTACGAGAAGCTCTTAAGGAATTGTGTATACGGCCGGAGAACACCACTGCCAGCGTGCAGGGATTTGGCAACGTAGCCCAGTACGCAATCGACCTTTACCAGCGCCTGGGAGGACGGGTGACCGCCGTCTCGTGTTGGGACCAGGCTGACCAGTGCGCTTACACTTATCGCAAGATGGACGGCATCGATCTAAATCAACTTCTGTCGATCACCGACCGTTTTGGCGGAATCGACAAGCAGAAAGCGAAAACCGTGGGCTACGAGATGTTGCCGGGTGATGCGTGGCTGGAGCAAGATGTTGAGATCCTGATTCCGGCAGCGATGGAGAATCAGATTACCGGTGATAACGTTGGCAAAATCAGCCCCCGGGTCCGGATCATCGCGGAGGGTGCCAACGGTCCAACGACCCCCGAAGCCGACACCCAGATCAAGGAACGCGGCATCCTGCTGATTCCGGACTTCTTGGCGAATGCGGGTGGCGTGACCTGCAGCTATTTCGAGCAGGTGCAAAGCAACATGAACTACTTCTGGGAGAAGGACGAAGTCCTGGGAAAGCTCGACGTCAAAATGACGTCGGCGTACTTCGCGGTTTCGGAACTCTCCCACCGCGAGAATCTGTCCATGCGTGACGCGGCATACGCTATTGCCATCGGCCGAGTGGCCAAAGCCTGCCACGACCGCGGCTGGGTGTAGCGCTTCGGGCGTGCGGCTTTGCGACATGGGTGATGTGGAGAACCGCGTCGGAGATAATGACGGCCGGAGGCGATAGCGATGACTGATCTTAAAGCCGTGGTTGCAGATCTGCCATCGTTCGACCGGCATTTCTGGGATGGCACCTTTCATTCCACACGAATTGGAACGGGCGCGTTGGGTGGAAAGGCGAGCGGACTGACCTTCGCCAAGGATCTGCTGGCAGAAACGATCGATACTTCTGCGTTCCCGGACATTGACGTCAATATCCCCACCATGGTCGTCATCGCCACTGACTGCTTTGACGAATTCATCGCACGCAACCGTCTCGGGAAGTTGCGCGTCGACGAGTTACCCGACGACCGCATCGGACACGCTTTTCAGCAAGCAGATCTTCCAGTTGAGCTGTTGGGTGATCTCCGCGCACTGATTGAGCAAGTCAAGACTCCGTTGGCGATCCGATCATCCAGCCTGCTGGAAGATGCGCTTAATCGTCCGTTCGCAGGGGTATACGGGACCAAGATGATCCCAAACAATCAGTTTGATCCCGACACCCGTTTCCGGCGACTGGTTGAAGCCATCAAGTTTGTTTACGCTTCCACATACTTCCGAGAGGCACGAGACTACATTACGACCACAGGCCGCGATCCAAGTGAAGAGAAGATGGCCGTCATCATCCAGGAAGTTGTCGGCAGGCGGCATGGAGATCGCTTTTATCCTGACTTCTCCGGGGTGGCGCGCTCCTACAATTTCTACCCGACGGGGCCAGCACTCCCTGAGGAGGGTGTGGCCAGCCTGGCCCTGGGCCTCGGCAAGACCATTGTAGACGGCGGCGTGGCCTGGACATTCTCGCCCGCCTACCCGAAAAAGCCGCCACCGTTTGGCTCGGTGCAGGAAATGCTCCGCGGTACGCAGACGGAGTTCTGGGCGGTCAACATGGGCAAGCCGCCCGCGTACGACCCCGTCAGCGAGACTGAGTACCTGGTGACAGCGGGCTTGAAGGAGGCCGAGGCTGACGATGTGCTCCGCTTTCTGGCGTCGACGTTTGACCCGGCGCGCAATCGCATAGTCCCCGGCTTGGGCGCGCGTGGTCCCCGCATCCTCGACTTCGCTCCCCTGTTGGGGTTGGAGCAGCTCCCGATCAACAATCTGATCAAAGCGCTGCTTAAAACGGCGGAGAACGCACTCGGCGCCAACATCGAGATTGAATTCGCAGTGACCATTCAAGAAAGTCGAGATCAACCGGCCCGGGCGCGGCTGGGATTTCTTCAGGTCCGTCCCATGGTGGTGTCAGAGCAGATTGTGAACGTAAGCGCTGAGGACCTCTCGGATCCGCGTGCGATCATTGCATCAGACATGGTGATGGGTAACGGCATTGCCGAGGATATTCAGGACATCGTCTTTGTCCGGCCGGAACACTTCTCGCCCATGCAAACCCCGGTGATCGCGCAGCAACTGGAACTGATCAACCGGCAGCTCTCGGACCAGCACAAGCCATTCCTGCTGGTCGGTTTTGGCCGCTGGGGCAGCTCTCATCCCTCACTCGGCATTCCGGTGGTCTGGAGCCAAATATCGGGAGCGCGCGCAATTGTTGAGGCTACTCTGCCAGAGATGAACGTGGAACTCAGCCAAGGTTCGCATTTCTTTCATAATTTATCGAGCTTTCGCACGTGCTACTTCATGGTGCAGCACAACGGGGGCTTTGCCATTGATTGGGACTGGTTGAATCGCCAGCCGGTCGTGCAAGAAACCGAGTTAGTTCGCCATGTGCGCGCTGCAGGTACGCTGACGGTTTGTGTTGATGGCCGCTCCAGGCGCGGCGTTGTGCTGTCAGGCGGGCGAACGCAGGCAGGCGAGAAGGAAAAATGACCCGAGATGAAACCCAAGTCGGCATAATCCTTCGCGAGTTGCAGGAGCGCGCCAAGGAATTGAACTGTCTCTACAAGGTAGATGAGCTCCTGAATAGGTCCGAACTTTCGCTGGAGGAAATCTTACTCGGGATGATTGATGTTCTACCGCCGGGTTGGCAGTATCCGCACGACTGCCAGGCGCGAATCATCTTCGAAGATCAGGTGATCCAGCCGTCGGATTTTGTCCCCACGCCGTGGGTGCAGAGCGCCAATATCGTCGTACAGGGCAAGACGGTCGGCAGCGTGGAAGTCTCGTATCAGGCACAGATGCCCAAGTCGGACGAGGGCCCCTTTCTCAAGGAAGAGCGCAAGCTGATCGAAACCATTGCTGACCGCGTTGCCAACCATGTCATGCAACGGCGACTGAAAACGGCGTTTGAGGGGCTGTCCGCGGCAGCCGGTGATCTGGCAAGCGATAAAGGTGAGTGGCGGGTCGTTCTTGAGTTCCTACGCGACACCGACCCAGTTCTCCTGCAGCGTATTTCGCGCAAGCTGATCAATCATTTGAGCTGGGGCGGAATTCAGGAAGCTAAGGAACTATTGAAGCGCGGCGGCGTTCCGACCCTGACCGACGATGCGATTCCTGGCGACGAAAATCGGCCGCTGCGCCGCGACGTGCCCGCCAAGTCTGTCGACCTCACTACCGAAGCGTTTCGCATCGCCAGTCAGCATCTGAGTGAAGCCGAGATCCTGAGTTGTGTCACAACGTGGATCAAGGAGGAGAAGTCCAGCTTCCTGGTGCGGATCTTGGAGAACATGGCCACATCGCTGGGAGATGTAATAGAAGCGATCGAACGCTATCAACACGTCGCTATCGAAGAGAACGAGCTTTCTCTTTCAACGCAAAAAGGCCTGCGCGTATCGCTCATCCGCCGGTTTTTCTCCGAGAACCTGGAATTCATCAACATCGCCAAGAACTTTATCGAGGTCAAAGACTTTTACGATCTTCTCGGAAGAATTATCTTCCCACCTGGCTGTCACGGGAAGCTTGGAGGCAAAAGCGCCGGGCTGTTTCTGGCCAAGAAGATCATTGATAAGGCTCCGGAGGCGAGTGCACAACTCCGCCAGGTTAAGGTGCCCCGCACCTGGTACATCACCTCGGACTGGATTCTTAACTTCGTCCACCACAACGAACTGGAGGACGTACTGAATTGGAAGTACATGGAGATTGACCAGGTGCGGCAGGAATACCCGCACCTGGTGGCGCTCTTCAAGAGCTCGTCATTTCCCTCGGAACTGGCCAAGGGACTCTCGTTGGCTCTTGATGAACTGGGCGAGCGTCCTTTGATCGTTCGCAGTTCGAGTCTTCTTGAAGACCGCGCCGGATCGGCATTTTCAGGGAAATACAAGAGTCTCTTTCTAGGCAACCAGGGAAGCAAGGAGGAGCGGCTAACCGCGCTGATGGACGCCGTCGCCGAAGTGTACGCGTCGATCTTTGGACCCGACCCAACGGAGTACCGGGCGGAACGCGGTCTTCTGGATGTTCATGAAGAGATGGGCATCATGATTCAGGAGGTGGTGGGCCAGAGGGTCGGCAAGTACTTCCTTCCGGCCTGTTCCGGCGTTGCGTTCAGTAACAACGAGTTCCGTTGGTCGGCTCGCATTAGTCGAGGAGACGGATTAGTGCGTCTCGTGCCGGGATTGGGAACCCGTGCGGTCGATCGGGTGATGGACGACTATCCGGTGCTGATCGCACCGGGACAACCCAACCTCCGAGTCAACGTTACTGTGGAAGAGGTACTCCGGTACTCGCCTAAGCGCGTCGACGTGATCAATCTGGAAACCAATGCATTTGAGACCGTGGATTCGGTGGAACTGCTTCGCTATTGCGGCGCTAGGTACCCTCAGATTCGCCAATTTGTGTCGGTTATCGAGCATGATCGGATTGAGCAGCTAGTGGGGCCTGTTCCGGACTTCGGCACATGCGATGTGGTTTTCAGCTTCGAAGGTCTGATCCGGAAGACGCCCTTCGTGACTTGGATCCGCGAGCTGCTGAGTCTTCTGCAAGCCAAGTTGGGCACGCCGGTGGACATCGAGTTTGCCTACGACGGTGAGGACTTTTATCTCCTGCAGTGCCGGCCTCAAAGCTACAGTGGTGACGCCTTGCCGGTTGCGATCCCCCAGAATCTGCCGACGGACAAGGTGATCTTCTCCGCAAACCGCTTCGTCTCGAACGGGAAGGTACCGGAGATCACGCACATTGTTTATGTAGACTTGGAGGGCTACAGCCAAATTTCAGACCAGGCCGCAATGCGCGATGTGGGACGCGCGGTAGGCCGATTGAACAAGTTGCTGCCCAAGCGGCAGTTTATCTTGATCGGTCCTGGACGCTGGGGTAGCCGCGGGGACATCAAACTCGGCGTTCCTGTCACGTATTCCGACATCAACAACACCGCCATGCTGATCGAAGTTGCCCGGCAACGAGGAAACTACCTGCCGGATCTCTCCTTCGGCACCCATTTTTTTCAGGACCTGGTGGAAGCTTCAATTCGTTACCTACCTCTCTATCCGGACGATCCTCAGACGGTATTCAAGGAAGAGTTTCTGCGCCGCTCCCACAGCGTCCTTGAGGAACTTCTTCCGGAATTTGCACACCTGTCGGACACCCTCCGCGTCATCGATGTGCCGAAAGAAACGGGTGGCCTGATCTTGCGAGTGCTTATGAACGCCGAACTGGACCAGGCCGTGGCGTACTTGTCGCCTCCGCGACAACGAGACGGGCAGCCTGAATCGGACGTCGAGGTCGTTGATCGTACAGGCGAAGAACACTGGCGCTGGCGCTTCCGGATGGCCCAGAGGATTGCGGCGCAGCTCGATCCCCAACTGTTCGGGGTTAAGGCGTTTTACCTGATCGGCAGCACGAAGAATGCAACCGCCGGTCCGGCGAGCGATATCGATCTATTGGTTCATTTCAAAGGCACCGAGGAGCAGAAACGGGAATTGACATTCTGGCTGGAAGGCTGGAGTCGTTGTCTCAGTGAGATCAACTTCCTGCGAACGGGCTATCGGACGGAAGGCCTGCTCGATGTTCAGCTAATTACGGAAACGGACATCGTAGAGCGATCTAGCTACGCCGTCAAAATTGACGCGATCACCGACCCTGCAAGAAAGCTGCCGATGAAAGAGGCGTAGCCTGTACTAAAACAACTGGCGCGAAGCATCTCAGGTGACGCCGGACCGCACGAGGACCAATTTCTTCTCAACCGACAGTTATTGGCCACGACGGACTCACGTCCACGCGGGCCGGAAGTCCTAGGGCTGTATCGGAAGCGCCCCCTGCGAGGAATCATGAATCACATTGGAGTGCGTGGGCGCTTTCGATACAGCGACTTGAAGGAAGCCGCTTCCTATGGGATTTGAATGGCGCTGGGGTGAGATGAGCAGGGTGGCAAACCAGTGCCGTGGTACGAAGGAGTGGTTGGATTAGAGATGGGATCGGGTTTTGTGCGAGCAGCGTGATGGGAACGACACTCGGCGGTGGAGAAAGCATCTGAGGAAGACACCTGCGAGGCGCAAAAAGCGGTGGCGTGTTGTAGCACGCGGATGGATCGAGGTTGGGGCTGTGGTTTCATGCAGCATACTCCCGTGGAAGCGGTGGAGCACGGAGTTGGATCTGGAATGCAGAGAGCCTCTCGATGACGTGCATCGGTCCACCGCAGATGGGGCAGATCCAGAAAGTAAGAGCGCGAGCGGGGCGCGGATTGACGGGGTTTGATTCTTGCGCTGAGTCCAATAACCGAGCACAGAGTGGCAGCAATAGCGCGCGCCGGCGGTTGGCCAGAAAGCCGAAGTTGCGAATCCGAACGAAGCCGCTGGGAAGTAGGTGGAGCAGGAAGCGTCTTAGGAACTCCTCGACGGGAAGCGTCATCAGACGCTTTTTGTTGTTGTGAGCCGAATCCCTCCAGCGAAACGTGACTTGGCCATCGGCCAGGGAGACGAGCCGGTGATTGGAGATGGCGACGCGGTGGGTGTAAGCGCCGAGATAGCGTAGAGCATGCTCGGGACCACCGAAGGGCGGTTTGCAATAGACCACCCAGTCATGCCGAAACAGTTGGCGGAGCCAAGCGGAGAAGATCTTGGGCTGAGCGAGCCGTTTCAAATCGCCATAGAAGCGAAGTTCCCCTTTGCTGCAGGCGCGCCTCAACGCCGCCACGAACTTGCCGCGAAATACCCGGCTCAGCACTTTGATGGGAAGAAAGAAAGAGTAGCGGGTGTGGACCCAGTGGGTGTGATCCAGCGAGAGTCCACCGGCGGGGACCAGACAATGGACATGGGGATGATGTTGGAGCTTCTGATCCCAGGTGTGCAGCACACTGAAGAAACCGATCTCGGCGCCCAGGTGCCTGGGATCGCGCGCGATCTCCAGCAGAGTTGCGGCGCTGGTGCGGAACAGAAGGTCGTAGACGACCTTCTTGTTCTGCAGGGCGAGGTGTGCCAGTTCCCGCGGCAGAGTGAAAACGACGTGCACATAGGAGGTGGGCAGCAACTCGCGCTGCCGTGCCTGCCGCCAGCGGTGGCGGGCATTGCCCTGGCATTTTGGGCAATGACGATTGCGGCACGAGTTGTAAGAGATGGCGGAATGTCCGCAGTGGGAACACTGATCACGATGTCCGCCGAGGGTGGCGGTGCGGCAGCGTGCGATGGCCAGCAGCACCTTCTGATGTTGCCAGGTGATCCAGTGGCGACTGCGCTCAACGAATGTCTGCCCCGCGCTGCGAACGATGTCGGCCATCTCCAGGAGAGGGCGACTCATTTAAGGCTTTAGCGGGAGCTCTCGTTTCTGCTTCTCCGGGGACAAGATCAACGAGTCCAACGGGCTTGCGGTGGCGCTGAGGTGGCGTTTGGACAGATGCAGGTAGATGGTGGTTTCTTCCAAATCGTGATGCCCCAGCAGCAACTGAATGGTGCGCAGATCCGCACCGTCTTCTAAGAGGTGGGTGGCGAAACAATGCCGCAAGGTGTGGGGATGGATGTTTTTCTCCTGCAGGCTAGCGCGTCGAGCGGCCTGGCGGCAGGCGTGATAAACGGTCTTAGGGGTGATCGGATGATCCGCTGTATGGCTGCAACCCCCGGGGAACAACCACTGCGAGGGTTTGCGCTTTAACCCGCGCCAGTACTCGCGCAAGGCATCCAGCAGCTTGGGGCTGAGCATGACGTCACGATCCTGGCGTCCCTTGCCGCCCTGGATGTGGACGACCATCCGCTGACTATCAATATCGCTGATCTTCAGGCGCGCCAGTTCGGCACGCCGCACTCCGGTGGCATAGAGCGTCATCAGCACGATGCGATGAAAAGGAGTCAGTGCCGAGTTGATCAGGCGAGCGACCTCCTCCTGACTGAGAATGATGGGCAGCTTCAGCACTTTCTTGGGATAGGGAGTTTCGGCCACGCTCCAGGCCCGCTTGAGTGTCTGGATGTAGAAGAAGCGCAGAGCTGCCAACCGCTGGTTCACCGTGTTCGGTGCCAACTTCCACTTCTTAAACAATGCGGCTTGGTACTCGCGGATGTGTTGCGGACCCAACTGTTCGGGGGACCGGTGGAAGTACCGGGAGAAGTGTTCGACGGTGCGAACGTAACAATCGATGGTGGTCTGCGCGTAGTTCCGACGGTGGAGTTCTTCGAGCATGATCTTGCGTAGATGAGTCACAGAGATGCCTCCTTCTCTGCGACACAACTTAGATCAACTCACCTGTGCTGTCGCATAGACCACGCACGCGCAAGCGTCCGCCGTACTACGGCTTCGTTCAAGTCTTCTTCGGGGAAGTCACTTGGACGTGTTGTCGCCAAACCGTTGAACTGCCACTCGCGTGCAAACTCCCGAGATACCGGCTTCTGAGAAGTGTCGGATTAGGCTCTTTGAAACACGTCCAACGTCTTGGCACGACAACCGCGTGCTCCTACGATCGTTTGTCAGAAATGAAGCGGCTGCGGTACTGCGTAGGAGCAAGCCCGAACTGCTGCACAAACGCGCGCCGGAAGCTGTCTGGATCACGAAAACCCACGGAATCGGCGACGCTTTCAACCGTGCAGCCGGCCGCGGCCAGTCTTTTGCGCGCCTCATCGAGTCGTAGCCGTTGTACGAACGCAGCCGGAGTGCTCTTGAATTCTTTTTTGAAGCGGCGGGTAAACTGCCGTGGGCAGAGATTGATGCGCTCGGCCAGCGCTTCGACGGAAAGATCCTTATCCAGGTGTCCCACCATCCAGGCCGCGAGATCCGCAAAACGGCTGGTGGACTCGACCTGAAACTTCAAGGGCTCGGAATACTGCTCCTGTCCCCCAGGGCGCTTCACGTACATCACCAGTTCTCGCGCTACGGAGAGTGCCACCTGCGCACCGAAATCCTCTTCGATGAGCGCTAGCGCGAGATCGATTCCCGCCGTGATCCCCGCCGAGGTGTAGAACTTCCCGTCGCGAACGTATAGCGGGTTCGCATCGACCTTCAACTCGGGATAGCGCTCCACCAGTTCGGCGGAGAATTTCCAGTGCGTCGTGACCTTTCGCCCGTTGAGCAGTCCGGTTGGCGCCACGCCAAAAATCCCGGTGCACACCGAGGCAATCCGTCGGATTCGGTGCTCGTGCCGGCTGATCCAGCTCGCCAGCTTCTGGGCCGCAGCCGAGGTCCGCATTCCCCGGCCGCCGGGGATCAGCAAGGTGTCAAGGTGACGCAGCGAGCTTAGAAAGCACGCCGCCCTCATGCACAATCCCGACTCTGAGCAGAATGTCTTCGCGCCCAGGGCCGCGATCGTTACCTTGTAGCAAGGCTGACGATTCCCCCGCGAATCTTCGATGTAAGCGCTGCTGAACGCTTCCAAGGGGCCAGCCAAGTCGAGTGATGTGATGTCGTCGTATCCGACGATGACGATATGCTTGGGTGTCATAGCGCGTAACCGTCAAGAATGGCGGACCAGGCAGAATGTCTGATATGACGTTAACCGTGTAATTCAGGACATTATCGCAAAGATCCAGAATGTCTCAAAGTACCGGGTCGATGTCATTTCAGACTTTCTATTTGGCGCTTATTCTGATCCTATCCGCAAGCACACCTTGCAGAGGAGGACCCCATGACAAGGACAAAGAAGCTGCTCTGGATCGCCGTGGCCCTGATTGCAGTACTGGACTCCGCCGTCTATGTGAGCCGAGCAGCTAAGGTGCCGGACAAAGTTGCCGCGCCAACAACGCAGACCTCGCCTCTGAGACCGCCCGCCAAGGGGCAGATCAATGTGGCGTTCGTCATCTCTGACGGCGCCAATGTCATGGACATTGCGGGCGCTTGGGAAGTGTTCGGCGACGCTATGCTCACTTCCAAGGGAAAGCCCTGGCATCAGACCGACGGCGATGACATGGTGATGCCCTTCAACACGTACACGGTTTCCGATTCGCTAGAACCCGTGAATGCTGCCAACGGGCTCACGATCGTTCCCAACTATAGCTTTGAGACTGCGCCGAAACCGCAAGTCATTGTCATTCCGGCACAGGGAGGCCGCAGCGACGCCCAGAAGGCATGGTTGCTGACGAATTCGGCGACTGCCAACGTCACCATGTCGGTTTGCACCGGTGCATCAATGCTCGCCAAGTATGGCTTGCTCGACGGTCTGACCGCCACCACGCATCACATGTACGCGGCGAACATGCAGAAACAGTACCCCGCTGTGCACTTCGTGAGTGGAACCCGATTCGTCGAGAACGGCAAGGTTGCCACGGCCGGCGGACTGACCTCGGGAATTGACCTTGCCCTGCACGTTGTGGAGCGGTACTACGGACGAGAGGTCGCACAGGTTACAGCCGACTTCCTGGAGTATGGCGGTGAGCTCTGGAAGAGCCCGGAATTCAATCAAGTCAAACCAGTCGTCGTCGCCAAATAGCGCCACACGCCGAGGGATTGGTCTTGCGATCGCGTACCAATTCTCCTAGCGCCGCCAGGTTCCTGTCTCCTGGGGGCGAAGGCGCGGGAACGGTGAGGCAGGCATCCTTGGCGCGACCGTTGCATTTTGTAAGCCCTGGATCGTCGGCAACTCTTATCTGATCCGGTTAAGTTCCGCTCTGCTTTCCGACAAGCGTTGCGACCGATCGCTGGGCGCTCCCCTTACTTACATTGAGGGTTCGACACACCTGGGACCACGAAAGCCCTTTAACCCGCAGCGCTGCCACCTGGCCGGCGTCAACCTGGGCGCGCGGCCTTCCGAACTTCTTGCCCTTGGCGCGGGCGTTGCGCAATCCGGCTCGAACCCGCTCCTGGATCAGCGATCGTTCAAATTCCGCCATTGCCCCGATGATCTGAAACATGAGGCGACCAGAAGGAGTCGAGAGGTCGAGGTTGTCGCGAAAGCTGACAAAGGCGACGCCGTAGGCGCAAAGGTCTGCGGGGGCGTTGACCAGATGCCTCAGCGAACGACCAAAGCGGTCAATTTTCCAGACCAGCACTGCGTCGAACTTACGCCGGTGAGCGTCTGCCATGAGCTGGTTAAGTTCTGGTCGCGACTCCTTTGAGCCGGACACTCCGTGATCGACATACTCGCTGGTAATGGTCCAGCCGCGGCGCGAAGCATACTCGCGGAGTTGGGAGAGCTGCATCTCAGGATCTTGCCCGTTCAGAGTGGAAACGCGCGCGTACAAAGCAACGCGATCAATTGTGAAGGGTGGTTCTTGAGTGAGTGAAGATGCGGTGTTACGTTTACTGACAGCCATGGGTGCCTCCTTGTTAGGCGTCCTGGTTAGCGTCGTGTCGGTGTTAGCTCATCGGCACGGCGCGTTATCCTTTAAGCTTTCTCCATACGGCCTCGACCTTTTCGGTTATTCAGCTCCTTGTAACGTTTGTGTCGTGACTTGTGTCGTAACCCTGCCATCCCTACGAGTATCAAGCCCTATTGGTGGGTGTCTCTCGGCACCAGTTGAGAGGGAGCGCACAGCGACCAAGGCCGCATAAACACTGCCCCCGAATATCGCTGCATCTCATTCAGTATCGTCAGGCTCCACGTCGGGCAAGGATTTGACACGGTAGAGGTCAGGAGTTCGAGTCTCCTCGTGCCTACCATTTCTTCTTTAGATTCAGTTCCTTCACGTGAGCCCAACCGTGAGCGCTACCGCAACTCGTCACCAAAACCGGGGCGTTTCCGGCGTTTTCGCGATACGCTAGTCACCAACTCGTCACCAAATAGCCTTCGGAGAATCGCGCTTCCCCGCATTCGAAAAGCGCGAATGTGTGGAGCACCCGACGGGTGTGGGAAATTGCCCAGATGAAAAGTGATGAAGAAAGCTTAGAAGCGAAGGCACTTCGGGTGTATAGTGTTCGCCATTCATGGCAAGAGGTCGTCTGCTCTTACTGGCGTTTATAGGGATCGCCGGATTCACGATCGTGGTGTGGCCGCATGTTCAAATTCTTCCCTCGAATGAAGGGATAGACGCATCTGAGTTCCACGTATTTCCTTTCACGTTTCGTAACACCGGATATCTACCCCTATACGATTTGGAAATCCAATGTGATCCGCAAAACGTTGTGTTGATAAACGCAGAATTGAATGCGGTAATTGAGCAGAACGGATCCATCGGTGGCACTCGAACAATTGCTGAGAAGGTCACGCCCGGCGGGGACAAGCCCTTCAACTGTGAGGGCTTCGACATCGGCGCTGGCATTCAATTGAGCGCAGCCGAGATGCTGGTCCTCGTGAGATTGAAGCCTATTCCATTCATGCCCACTTGGCCTACCATCTCTAGATTCTTCGTAACATCTCGGCAATCCGATGGCAAGCTGCGATGGGAGGAACGTGCCGCTCCGCACTAAGGGAAGCCGCGCGCAAAGGACTAAAAGAGATTGGAAGCTCTTGAGGCACATTGGCTAGCGCCGCTATGTGGCCGGTTTTGGAGTGGATCACTGGGGCGAAGGCAGCTTGTGTGTCTAATAAACGTCGGGTTGCCCCAATGCAACAAAAGAGAGGCGTTTGATGCGATAAAATGCATGAGAGGGGGAAGATTTTGTGGCTTGGACACCTAAGGGAGCAGCAGAAAACCTGTCACGGCACGTCGGCCCGGGGATGCGGGGAGAGACCCGTAGGAAACTTGAGGCCTTGGCAAATGGCGACGACCCGGAAGCCCGGGAAATCGCGATTCGCGCGCTTGAACACCAAGGGAAATATGATTCCGGGTACTACGACCCCAATAATGCCGCAGATCCATCTGACGACTAGATTGTCGCCAAACCGTCGCCGCATGTCGCCTCCTGCGGTCGTGCTGCACCCCAGACGAGGTTAGGGTGAGAAGGGCACGGCAAGGGAATCCGCGATCATAGGCGGAACGGGCGATTCGTGCATGGCGACTTGTGTTCAATTCTTATGTGCGAATAAACCTCGAATCGATCTAATCAAGATAAGGCCGAGAAGGAGGAGGCAAAAGGTCCTCTGTGTTTCGGTGAAGTACCCCCCGAAACGATAGAGAATCGGTACAGCTATCAATACAAACCCTAATTCAGAGATCGGTTCGACCCACCAACGTGACGGATTCTCTGAGGAAGCCTGGGTCGGCACCTGGGCAATACACGCAACTGGGTTCCAAGGATTGTGGCGATGGCACTGCCTGCAAGTCCACCCATCTGCTGGACCGAGTTTGAGGATGGTGTCACGATCTCGTTAAAGCTGCTTAATGTCCTTCGTTTCGGTAGGCCCGACCATCACATCTGAGCGCATCGTGTCCTTCAGATTCGGCATCATTCGTACCAGTTCCTCTGCCGTAAGTGAAGACGCGTCGTACCCCAATCTGTAGATCACATCACAATTCTCGCAGCGCAACTCCACGGATTCTACGTCCCCGGAACTCGACACTGCGGTCGACATAATTTCAGCTCTTAGCGGCGCTCGCCGAGAGTATACAGGACACCTGCCAGTAGACAGACATTTCAAATTTGGGCCTCTCGCGCACTGGCTATGAACTCGTCACCAATTCGTCACCAAAGCTAGGCCGTTTTCGGCCTTTTTTCAGCCGTCTTAACTCGGAAAAGCAAGACAGGCAAGGGGTTTTAGGTTGTTGAGATCAAAATTGACACGGTAGAGGTCAGGGGTTCCGGTCCCATCGTGCCCACCATATCTTCTTTAGATTCAGTGCCTTAACGTGAGCTCAACCGTGAGCGCTAACCGCAACTCGTCACCAATTGCGCAGTAATCAGCTCCGCAACACCCAAATAAGAAACCAGATACCAGCCAAACGGCCTTTTTCAACATTTACGGGATTTATCATCAGTAATACACTGAGGCGTTCGCTGGGCCGCAATTTCTGGTTCTGAAGGGGACAGTTCTAAGCGAAGAGGAGTGCGGTGGGCGCATTCTGTGGGAGGACGCGAGAGGTTTCGTTATGGCACCTTGAGCTTTCTTCTCCCAGCTACTTCCGAAATTCAAGGACCTGTTCTCTAAGTAGCCTCTCATGCTTGTTCTTCAGTTCTTCAAATGTAAGAAGTACGTCGGTCTCGAACTCTGATGGCCAGTTGATCTTGGAATGGAAGCTGTATGAGACCTGCTGTTCTTTCCAACGTAGGTGATTGATCCTCCAAGAGTTGTGATGGTCAAGAAAGGCTCGATAACTGTTCGGTAGTTGTGACCCCACCATTAAGTGGGTGTTCGCCATCAGGAGATTCTTGATCGTCTCATTACGTGCAAGAAAAGCATGTTCCGCCCAGAACAGCCACACCGCCAGCTCATCTTGCGGTAGGGGTTCTCCACGCTCAAAGACGTAGGGGCGTCCCAGATTTTCCAGCAGATCGCGGAATTCCTGCTGGCCCTCAATCACGAGAAACGCCAGTGGGCCATAGAGTTTTTCGAGCTGAGCTTCCAAATGCTGCAGGGCCGCCTTGCGAAGGTCCGCTTCCCTAGCGGCGCGCGTATTCAGGTTGTACGTCACCAGCCATCCAATTACCGTCACTAACCCTGCAATGCAAACCCCTACGATCGCTGGTTCTCTCATCTCCTAGAGCCACCTTAGAACATCTTTGCTGAGGAGAAAAAATTGTACTCTTCCGTGGCGATACCGAGCGAACTCTGACAACTTGGCGCTACCCGCGGTTGGCGTAATCAGGAGTGGGTGTTGAAAAAGTCACTGCAATTAGCAGGTGAGATTTAGCGAAAGCATGTTAGAAGGGGAACATGTTGCGCTGGATTTCAATTTTCGGAGGCCTGCTGATCATGATGGGGCACCACTCCCGCTCAGAAGCATTATCGGTGTTGGCCGTGGTGGAGCGTGTCAGTCCTCGGGCTTGATCGGTGACCGTGACGGTGGCGTCACGAACGACCGCGCCGTGCGCGTCCTTCACCGTAACGTGCAGCTCCGCGGTTTGAATCTGCGAGGTAGCGCTGATGGCGAATAATGCCAGGAATACAAACACCGACAAAACCTTTCGTGAAAGACTCATGGCAGAACCCCTCAGGCAAGAGTTTGGAGTAGGTGATTGTTCGGGCGCGATGACACGGCTGTGACACGATGAGGCAGGCGACTCCAGACAGCAATCCGCAACGCGTTTGCACTAAACGGCTTCATTTGGCCGCGAGAACCGCCTTCACTGGATTTCGGCAGTTATATCACTCGCGGACAATAAAGCAAGCAAAATGACCGGAGTAGGGTTTAGGAAGTCGTAGTCCGGACTTCCACACCCGAGGAAGGACCGTCTTTCGTCCTCAGGGACCACGCCATGCGGGGCGTGTTATGGGCGAGGCCGAACCTTCCTTTGGTATCGACCAGGATGATCCCTCCATGCCCGTTGAGTCGGGCCTTCAGATAGTAAAGGGCGCGCTGCGTTACCTCCTGCGGAGCCAGCCCGTCTTCCACCCGATCGGCAGCCCACTTACTCAGGACCAGCTTCATCATCGGCTCACCCCACCCGGTGGTGGAGACCGCTGCGCTGCGGTTGTCGGCATAACATCCACATCCGATCAGCGACGAGTCGCCCACCCGGCCCGGGGCCTTATTCAAGGTGCCGCCGGTCGACGTGGCTGCGGCGATGTTGCCATCCCGATCGAGCGCAACAGCGCCTACAGTGTCGCTGGAGCGCATGGGGCCGAACTCGTCCGGCATCTCCAGGTAGCTCTGCTTTTTGGCCTCGCGTAGTCGCTGCACCTCGCGCTCGATGATTAGCTCGTCGTTGGAACACAGCTCGATGCCGTGCTCCTGGGCGAAGCGCTCGGCGCCCTTTCCCACGAAATACACGTGCGGGCTCTCGGTGAGAATCTTCTTGGCGGCGCGGATGGGATTGCGGATGTGCTCTACGCAGCCCACACCTCCGGCCCGCAGGGTGGCCCCGTCCATCATCAGTGCGTCGAGCTGCACCCGGCCGTCCATGTTAAGGAACGCTCCCCGGCCAGCATCGAAGGTCTCGTCTTCCTCCATAGCAAGTACAGAAGCTTCCACCGCGTCGAGACAATTGCCACCGTTTTGCAGCACTTGCCAACCTTGCGCCGCCGCGGCTTCCACACCGCGTACATGCGCTTCAACCTCACTGTCAGGGATCGCCCAAGCCCCACCATGAACCAGCAATACAGGATTGACCGCCAAGACCTACCTCTCACCAGGGGACGCAATCTATCTACTACGAGGACAAACCAGCAAGGATACCAGAAGGGCTGCGAGGTCGGATCGCTGGCAACCACGCCACCCTTAGCACTCGGATTGACATGCGACAAACATGAAAATATGCTTGACACATGTCTCGCATGATCCAGTTACGAAAGGTCCCTGACGATTTGCATCGTACTTTGAAGGCCCGTGCCGCCCTGGCTGGAATGTCGCTTTCGGACTACCTTCTGGCTGAAATCCGTGAGATCGCACAGCGTCCCACTCTGCGCGAACTGCAGGAACGGGTGGAACGCCGTCAACCGGTACGTTTGGTTGTGCCGGCTGCCATGGCAATACGCAAGGAGCGTGAGGCGAGGTGATCGTCCTTGACGCTTCTGCCGCCGTCGAATGGCTATTGCGGACTCCATTGGGCGTGCGGGTTGCACGGCGAATCCTTTCCCGCCGCGAGACCTTGCATGCCCCGCATCTGCTCGACGCGGAAGTAACGCAGGTGCTCAGGCGTTATGTAGCGGCGGGTGCGCTGTCCGTCTCGCGCGCCGAAGAAGCCTTACAAGACCTACTGGACCTTCGGGTTCAACGGTATCCGCATGTCCTGTTCCTGCGGCGTATCTGGGAGTTACGTGACAATCTGACAGCCTATGACGCGCTTTACGTAGCGATGGCAGAACTCCTGGATGCCACGCTGGTTACCTGCGACAACAAGATCGCCGCCGCCCCTGGCCATCGCGCGCGCGTTGACGTTCTGTAACGGGAGGCTGTACCGTGCCCTGAAACCGATGGATGTGGACGCCTTGTTAAGCCTCCGTTACTTCGTCTTAAATTATGTGCGGAAGCCCCCTTTTCGTGATAAAACTCTCCCGTCATGAAATACAGGCTTGCAGTTCGTGCGCTCGCAGTTGCTACAGTCCTCGCTCTTTACGCCGCCGCGGGGTTTGCGCAGGGAAAACCCGTGAGCAAGAGGGTGGTCGAATTGAAAGACGCCAAGGGCAATAGCGTCGGCACGGCCACCATCATCGCCAAGGGGCAGGGCGTCGAAGTGAAACTCGACCTCAGAGACCTGCCGCCAGGTGAACATGCAGTGCACTTCCACCAGAAACCGATGTGCGATCCGCCCGACTTCAAAACGGCCGGCGGGCATTTCAACCCCACCAATAAGCAACACGGGTTCGATAACCCCAATGGCCATCACGCCGGTGACATGCCCAATTTCACCGTCAAGGAAAATGGCACTGCGAAGGCCACCATAAAGGACGCGGATGTGGTGCTGGGCAATGGCAGCGAATCGAACTCTCTGCTTGCCAACGGCGGCGCATCGATCATGATTCACGCCAAGGCGGACGACATGAAGACCGATCCGTCCGGCAACTCCGGCGACCGCATCGCATGCGGCGTGATCGCGCCATAGCGACATACTCGCACGATTTTCCGGCGGTTGCTTTAATCTAGCGCCATGGGCGACCTCGGCCGCATCCTGGTCTTCGTTGGCGGACTGCTGTTGGTGTTTGGGCTCCTCCTCATCCTCGCCGGAAAGATGAATCTGCCGATTGGCCGCTTGCCCGGCGACATTGTATATCGCGGCAAACACACCACCGTCTTCTTCCCGCTGATGACTTCCATTGTGCTGAGCCTGATTCTGTCGCTGGTGCTATATGTGGTGAACCGGATGCATCGGTAGCCTCCTTTTCGCCAATCGTTCTTCCTCAGACCACGACTACGGCTATCTGTCCCGCCCACCCATACCGTATGCTCTCCGGGCGTTCGCGGTTTCAGAAACTGGGAAGCCGATTGGCGAAGAAACGAAGAGCGAACCGCGAGTTGCTCGTGGGTTACACTCCCATTATGTCCGGCACCGAACAACTGGGGTTGGCGTTCCTGGCGTCACCGCGCAAGATCTATCCGGTTGCTGAACTGGTCGCCGCCGTGCGCACCCAGGTCGAACGCGGCTTCACCGACGTTTATGTGGAAGGCGAGATATCGAACTACCGGCCCGCCGGCTCTGGCCATTTGTATTTCACCCTGAAGGACGGCTCGGCCCAGTTGCGAATCGTGATGTGGCGCACCCAGGCGCGGCTGCTGCGCTTCAAGCCCGACAATGGATTACAGGTCGTTGTCCGCGGCCGGGTAACGATCTATGACGAGCGCGGCGACTTGCAACTCCAAGCCGAGCACCTCGAGCCCAAGGGCGCGGGCGCGTTGCAGATCGCGTTCGAGCAACTCAAGACCAAACTGGCTGCCGAGGGGCTGTTCGATCCGGGTCGCAAGCGACCGATTCCGCCCCTGCCTGGACGAATCGGAATTGTCACCTCTCCCCAAAGCGCCGCGGTTCAGGACATGCTGAACATTCTGCGCCGCCGCCACGAGTCGGTTAGCGTGCTCATCTATCCGGCACAAGTGCAGGGCGAGACCGCTGCCTCCGAAGTGAGTGCCGGCGTGCGCTACTTCAACCGTCACGTCAACGTGGACGTGATCGTGGTCGCCCGCGGCGGCGGCTCGTTTGAGGACCTCTTCGCGTTCAACGATGAGGCCCTGGCGCGTGTAATTGCTGCATCCGAACTTCCCGTCATCTCGGCAGTCGGCCACGAAACCGACTTTACCATCTGCGATTTTGTGGCGGACCTGCGCGCGCCCACTCCTTCGGCTGCGGCGGAACTGGTAATTGGCTCCAAGCAGGAACTCGCGGAGAAGCTGCTGGCTCTGCGCAAGCGGATCGCCCAAGCCATCAACTACAAGTTGCTGCGGGCGCACAACGCACTTTCACGAATAGCACAGCACAGCGTCTTCGCGCGGATGCAGGATTCGATCGCGCGCCGCCAGCAACGTGTCGACGACCTGGTGTTCCACATGGCGCAAGCGCAGTCGCGAACGGTGAAAAACCTGGCGCGCCGGCTTGATATCTGCGAACAACAACTTCGCCACCACGATCCCCGGATGCGACTCGCAGCTCTGCGTCGCCAGCTGGATTCTTACAGTACGGAGTTGGGCTCACAGGTCCACAGGTTCCTGGCGGGGCGCGGGATCGAAGTCGACCGGCTCAGGGTGGCGCTAAGCCGGGCGGGGGAGACCGTCCTGCTGCGCCGCCGTTCGCGGTGGGAGCGGTTGCAGAGTAATCTGCACACACTCTCTCCCAAGTCGATCCTCGCCCGAGGCTACGCTCTCGTCTTCGATGTGAACGGCGGTCTGGTGAAGCGGGCGTCACAACTCCAGGCTGGCGATCGGGTCCGTGCCCAGCTTGCCCAGGGAGAGTTTACGGCTGAGGTACATCAGGTAAAGGATATTGAATAGAGCTATCGGATAGCCAATAGCTGCTTAAGGTATAGGACATCCGGCGACTTGGGTAGTTAGGCTTGCTTTTCCCTCAGCGCTTTCTTGATTAATTACTATTCATTATCTACTCGAGCCCAACCCTGATTTAGAATGAAGGAGACATGGCGCCGGCCTATCGCCACTCAAGGAATCGGGATGCTTCAGATCTTCAGCCACATGCCGAATGTGTCGGTGCTTTCCATCATCGACATTCTGGTGGTGGCGTTTGTCATCTACCAGTTCCTGAAGCTCATCAAGGGCACGCGTGCAATTCCTATGTTGATCGCTGTGGTCCTCCTGGCAGCGACCTTCTGGATCGCGCACCTGGAACAGCTTAAGACCGTTGACTGGATCATCACAAATATTTTGCCCTATGCGATCTTCGCCCTGATCGTGGTATTTGGCGCGGAGATCCGGCATGCCCTGGCACGCCTGGGACGGTTGCTATCGGCCGGACGCGGCGGTGTATTCAATGGGGCCGATAGTTACGAGGACATCGTCCTCGCGGCCAACCACTTTTCCCAGACGGTCACCGGTGCGCTCATCGTCATCGAGCGCGAGATCGGCTTACGCACCTTTGTAGAGAGCGGAGTACCGCTTGACGCCAACCTTTCCTATGATTTGCTAATCACCATTTTCCGTCCCAGTGCTCCCTTGCATGATGGCGCAGTCATCGTACAGAAAGGCCGGATTGCAGCCGCGGCGTGTTTTCTGCCGCTTTCCATGAATCCCGTGCTGTCGACGCAGTTCGGAACTCGCCATCGGGCCGCCATCGGCATCACCGAGGAGACAGATGCTATCTCGGTTGTCGTTTCCGAGGAGTCCGGCGCTATCAGCATTGCGGTCGGCGGCGCCATTGAGCGTGATATCACGGTCGAATATCTGCGCGAGCGCTTGAGCGAGGTCCTACGGCGATACGTGCCGGCAGCCGCGTTGCCCACTACGGTCACTGATCGCGATTTGTCGGAGGACCACGTGATCGAGCGCGTTGGCCGTGAACGAGATATGGCTGACGGAGCGGAGCGCTAGACCATGCTGAAGCCACTCCTCAATTTCCTTCGCAAGTATGTGCTCAACAACCTGCCGTTTAAGCTGGTTTCGCTCGCGATTGCTGTCATGCTGTGGCTGGCGGTCGGGCGGGACTCATCCATCGAGATTCCCATGACTGTTCCGCTGGAGTTTCAGCACGCGCCCGGCAACTTGGAGGTCACATCCGACTATCCTTTTCAGGCACAGGTCACTCTGCGAGGGCCGGAGCACCTGATGCAGGAGCTGCGCCCGTCCCAGGTGCATGTGATGCTGGACTTGGAAGGTGCCGAGCCGGGCGAGCAGACCTTCGATCTCAGCGCGAGTCAGGTTCACGTACCGCACAATGTCAAGGTCGTGCAGGTCATACCTGCGCAGTTTCACATCAGCTTCGATTACCGCGCGACACGCACTGTGCCGGTCCAGCCGCGCGTGACGGGCACCCTGCTTAGCGGACTTGAGATGAAACCGCCCGTCGTTGATCCGTCGCTGGTCACGATCGTTGGGCCGAAGAGGCGGGTGGATACCATAACCGGCGCCATGACCGATCCGGTGGATGCCACAGGAGTCGTCGGCACCGCCACTTTCGTCACCCATGCCTATGTGTCCGATCCGCTGGTTCGCGTGCAGGCCCCGCGCTCGATTCATGTAACGGTTACTACGGAAAAGGTCTCTAAAACAGACTGATGCGGCGACTATTCGGCACGGATGGAATTCGGGGTGTGGCCGGCGAGTATCCGCTCGACCGGCGGACGGTTTACGCCATCGGACGTGCGCTTGGGCACCGGCTTGCGGCGCGCGATGCATTTGCACGCGTAGTTGTCGGGCAGGACACCCGCGCATCAAGCGCCTGGATCAGCTCCGTCCTTGCGGCTGGTTTGGAAGCCTCCGGCGTGGATGTGGTGAGTGCGGGCGTGATCACCACCCCGGGTGTGGCCTACCTGACGCGCGCCAACGGTTTCGCCGCAGGGATTGTGATCTCCGCCTCCCACAATCCCTGGCAGGACAATGGCATTAAGGTCTTCGGCGCCGACGGATACAAGCTTTCCGACCAGCTGGAGCACGAAATCGAGGCTGACATCTTCGCCCATCTCGAGCAACTCGCGGAGGGAGCATCTGATGCGGCGGCCTCGGCGGAGGACATGTTACCGGGTGAACAGAAGCTCAGGGAGCAATATGCCGATTGGCTTACGGCGCTCGTTGGCAAGACCGACCTCAGCCGCCTGCGCGTTTTGGTGGATTGCGCGAACGGCGCAGCCAGCTCCATCGCTCCGCTGGTATTTCGTGACTGCGGCCTCGCGGCTGACCTCATTCATATCGAACCGGATGGGCGAAACATCAATGCCGGGTGCGGCGCCCTGCATCCGGAGAACGTCGCGAAGACAGTAGCGGCTGCGAACAGAAGGTATGACGTGGGTATCACCTTCGATGGCGACGCCGATCGCGCCCTGTTCTCCGACGCTGCCGGACGCGTGGTGAACGGGGACGGAGTCCTGCTGCTTGCGGCGCGCGATATGAAGGCCCATGTCCGCCTGCACAACGACACCGTCGTGGCCACCACCATGTCAAACATGGGTCTGGAATCGGTCCTTCGCGGTAACGGTATCCGTATGTTGCGCGCACCGGTGGGTGACAAGTACGTGCTCGAAGAGATGCTGAAGACAGGCGCAACCCTGGGAGGCGAACAGTCGGGTCACATTCTCTTTCGCGACATGGACGTGACCACCGGCGATGGCCTGCTTACCGCGTTGCGCGTGCTGGATGTGATTGCGCGCACCGGCCAGCCGCTGGCCGAGCTCGTGGCCGACATGAAGGTCTTCCCGCAGGAGATCAAGAACGTTAAGGTTCGCGAGAAGCTACCGCTGGAACAGCTGCCCATAGTGATGGAAGCCATTCGCGCTGCCGAGCTCGACCTCAAGGGCAATGGCCGGGTTGTAGTCCGTTACTCCGGCACCGAGAAGTTGGCCCGTGTGATGATTGAAGCGGAGTCGGAAAACACCATGCGCCGCCACACCGATACCATAGCGAACGCAATCCAGCAGGCTATCGGAGTGTAATCCCGAAGGGACGACGCGCTTAGATCTGGCTGCTACTCCAGGTCCCTCCAATTCATCCCCACTCCAACGTCCACTTTCAGCGGCACCTTGAGAGCGTACACATTCTCCATCTGTTCGGTGACCAGCCGCTTCATGATGTCCACCTCATCTTTGGGCACCTCGAAGACCAGCTCGTCATGCACCTGGAGCAGCATTCTTGACCGTAGTCCCAGCTGGCGCAGCTCGGCATCGATGCGAA
The DNA here is from genome assembly GCA_963791975.1 of uncultured Acidobacteriaceae bacterium. Taxonomy (GTDB): domain Bacteria; phylum Acidobacteriota; class Terriglobia; order Terriglobales; family Acidobacteriaceae; genus Bog-257. The sequence goes on from CAWBUJ010000006.1 coordinate 24,022, forward strand.
TCATGGCGATCTTGATTAGGTCCGCCGCCGTGCCCTGCAAAGGGGTGTTCACCGCAGTCCGTTCGGCAAAACCACGCGCATTGAAGTTCTTGCTGTGGATGTCCGGGATCGGCCGCACACGTCCGAAGAGCGTTGTCACTTTCAGGTCGCGGCGCGCCTGCTCCAGCGTGCGGTCAATGAACTCGCGCACTCCGCTGTACTTCTCGAAGTAAGCGTCGATGAACTGCTTGGCCTCTTTGGTATCGATTCCGATTTGTTGCGAAAGTCCGAACGCCGACAGCCCATATACGATGCCGAAATTCACCGCCTTGGCGCGGCGGCGATGCTCGGCGTTCACCATCAGCGGTGGCACGCCGAACACTTGCGACGCGGTCAGAGTGTGGATGTCCTCGCCCGCCCGGTAGGCCTCGACCAGCAATCTGTCTCCGGAGAAATGTGCCAGCAGCCGCAACTCGATTTGCGAATAGTCGGCGGCTAACAGAAGGTGACCCGGCTCGACGATGAACGCAGCGCGAATCTCGCGACCCATCTCTGTGCGAATCGGAATGTTCTGCAGATTTGGATTGATCGACGACAGCCTTCCGGTGGCCGAGCCGGCCATGTTGAACGTGGTGTGCAGTCGCCTGGTTGACGGATTGAGGAGTGCCGGCAAGGCGTCCACGTACGTGGACTTCAACTTGGAGAGCTGGCGGTAATCGAGTACCAGCCGCGGGACCTCGTGTTCCGTGGCCAGCCCTTCGAGCACGTCAACTGCAGTCGAGATGGTCTTGCCCTTGCCGTACTTGAATGGCTTTGGCAAGTTGAGCTTGTTGAACAGCACATCTCCGAGTTGTTTCGGCGAGTTGATGTTGAACTCGATACTGCACTTTTCGTAGATTTCACGCGCTTTTACCCGGATCTCGCGCTCCAGCCGCTGCGACATCTCGGCCAGCACTTCGCAGTCGAGCTTGACTCCGGCATCTTCCATGCGCGCCAGCACCGGCACCAGCGGCAGGTCGATCTCCTCATAAACCTTTCGCAGCCCCGCCTGGTCCACCGCATCGCCCAGCTTCTCCGTGAGCCGCAGCGTCATGTCAGCGCCTTCGGCGGGCGATCCGCCCAGCTTCAGATGGAAGTGCCGAAAAGCAGTCTCCGGCAATCCGTAAGTCGAGTAGGTTGGATCGAGAAGATAGCCGTACAACAAGGAATCATGCTCTACACCGTCGAGCGCCACGCCATGCTCGGAGAAAACGTGCATCGCCGCCTTGTAATCGTGAACGGTTTTGGGAAGGGACTCGTCCGCGAGCGCAGCCTTCAGCGGCTCGGCAGGCCCCGAGTCGTCAAGCTTCAGGGAGACCGCTTCGCCCGGCTCTGCTGCGATGGCAATTCGCAGCGGAGCCGGTGCTGCCGGAACCTGCGGGAGATCTGAGAGCGATAGCTGTTTATCTTCCCCAGCCTCCGCGCTCTCTTCCTCCTCCGCGGCCGCCGGCTGCGACGCCGAAGCCTCCAGCGCGATGGCCAGCAGCCCACGCTTTCTCGCCGTTGCCAGCACCGCCTCAATCTCGTTAGCGCTCTTCGCCTCCCGGTAGTCCGTCTCGCCCAGTTCGACACTCTCGCTCAAAAAGTCCTGCACCAGCGTGTTGAACTCCAACTCGGTGAACAATGCGCGCGCAGCCGCGGGGTCGGGCTCGCGAGCGCGCATCGTCTCCGGCTCGAACTCGACAGCGACGTCGGTCTTGATTGTTGCCAGGTCCTTACTCAGCAGAACGACGTCCCGGTTGTTCTGCAGCGATTCGCGATAGGTCTTGCGCTCAATTTCGGCCGCGTGCTCCAGCGCGCTCTCCACACTGCCGAAACGCTGAATCAGTTCGACCGAGCCTTTATCGCCGATGCCGGGCGCACCCGGGATATTGTCGATGGCATCGCCGCGCAGCGCCATCACGTCCACCACACGCTCCGGCGGCACGCCCAGGATCTCCTCCACCTTGGCCGCGTCGCTGATGAGATTGTCCTTCGGAGGGTTGAGCACGAAGATTCGGTCGTTGACCAACTGCATCATGTCCTTGTCGCTGGAAACAACGAACACCGAGTAGCCCTCGTCAGCTGCCTTGCGCGCCAGCGTGCCAATCACGTCGTCGGCCTCGAAGCCGGACGCTTCCAGGATCGGGATCCGATACGCTTCTAGCGCGCGCCGGATGTAAGGCACCTGCTGCGCCAAGTCCTCAGGCATCTGCGCGCGGTTCGCCTTGTAGCCGCCGTAGGCCACGTCAATAAACGTCTGGGTTTTGGCGTCGAATTTGCGAACGCTGGTGATGGCCGTCGCCTGCTCGTCGCGAAAGGTTGGCGCAGCCACATCGAAGACCGCGGCCAGATACTGCGGCGCAAAGTCGTCTCGCAACTTGCGCAACATGTTGACGAAGACGAAGGTCGCGCTGGTAGGAATGCCGGTCTTAGTGGACATGGGCCGTTGCCGGGCCATCGCGTGATAGGCGCGGAAGATGAATGACATCGCGTCGATCAGGTAGATGCGTCCCTTGGAGCCAGCGGGTTCGGGCGGCGCAACGACAACTCCTTTTGGAGCGTCGTTTTTCGCAGCGCTCACCGGTTTGGCAGCGCTGGAGACGGTGGCGGATTTTGCGGTTTTCCGGGTGGAGGGCAAGAGTCAATTCTACCAATCAGGATGGGCAGCAGAACGTCATTCAATGAACATACAATCCCCATAAGAGTAGAACCGGTACCGCTTCCTAACCGCATGCTTATACGCGCTCAGGATTCTCTCCCGGCCGGCGAACGCCGCGACCAGCATCAGCAGCGTGGACTTGGGCAGGTGAAAGTTCGTCAGCATGCCTCCGACGGCGCGAAACTCGAATCCCGGATAGATAAAAATGTCGGCCTCGCCGCTTTGCGGCGTTACCCGCCCATCCATCATTTGTCGGCCGGCGAATTCCAATGCGCGGACGGTCGTCGTCCCCACGGCCACCACGCGCCGACCGGCATTGCGGGCCTGCTGAATGCGTTCCGCAGCTTCCTCTGAGATTTCGTACCGCTCGCAATGCAGCTTGTGCTCCTCCACCGCTTCTTCGCGCACTGGCTGGAACGTGCCTAAGCCGACATGCAGCGTGATCTCGGCGGTTTCGATCCCGCGCCGGCGAATGCGGTCGAGAATCTCTTCGGTGAAATGCAGGCCCGCGGTCGGAGCGGCCACCGAGCCTAACGGTTTGGCGTACACCGTCTGGTACTGCTCGCGGTCGGTGGGCGTGTCAGGACGATCAATATAAGGCGGCAACGGGACGTGCCCAATGCGCTGCACGACTCCGAAGAAATCGCTCACCGGATCGAAGCGCAGGTGGCGCTCCCCGAACGTACCTCGCCGGATGATTTCAGCTGCGAGTTCGTGCGCGTCTGCCGTGGCCTCGGCACCGAAATAAACACGCTCGCCAATCCCGAGCTTGCGGCCAGGATGCACCAGTGCTTCCCATTCCACCGGTTCGGCCGAGAGCTGTTTAGTGAGCAGCACCTCTACTTGTCCGCGAAGGAACTCCGCGGCGGCCAGATTCTGGGGCGAGACGTGCTGCGCTCTCGATCCGCTGCGATGTCCGAAGAGCCGGGCAGGGAAGACTTTCGTATTATTCAAAACCAGTAAATCGTCCGTCCGCAACAACTCGGGAAACTCGCGGAACGCCCGATCTTCCAGCATTTCCCCGCCGCGATCGATGCGCAACAGGCGCGAAGCAGCCCGATCGGCCAGCGGCTGCTGGGCAATCAACTCCGGCGGAAGGTGGTAATCGAACTCCGAGACCAGCATTCCCCGATTATGCCCGACCGGGAGCCCCTCGCACATTAATGTCGCGCGGTTCTTTGCGGCGGCGGCAACCTGCGGTACGATACAAATAAGCGTTGCAAGGGTGCTATTTCACTGCATGAAGACGGAACCGCAACACCGGGACGAAATTGTCCGCTTCGGAAAATTGCTGCACCAGACCGGGTTGGTCGCGGCCACGGACGGCAACCTCTCCGTGCGCCTGGAAAACGGCAACTTCCTTTGCACGCCCACGGTGATGAGCAAGGGGTTGATGGAGCCGGAAGATCTGGTCATCGTGGATCAGCGCGGCAGCAAGGTGGCGGGCTCGCGCGATGCATCCAGCGAGATTGCCATGCACCTGCTCATCTATCGCCGGCGTCCCGACGTCAACGCGGTAGTGCACGCGCATCCGCCCACGGCCACCGGCTATGCGGCGGCGGGTATTGCGCTCGATCGCGCCATCTGTTCAGAAATAATCGTCACGCTGGGCTCTGTTCCGCTGGCCAACTATGAGACCCCCGGCACACCTGAGCTCGCCGAAGCGCTTGCTCCCCTGGTTGTAGAGCATGATGCCATTCTGATGGCGAACCATGGCGTGGTCACCTGCGGAGTGGATCTGCTTAACGCCTACATGAACATGGAAACCGTCGAGCACTTCGCCAAGATCGCCCTGGTCACCCATCTGCTCGGCAAACAGCAGACGCTGAGCGACCAGCACGTGGACAAACTGCGCGAGATTCGACTGAAGTATCACAACCACAACCACGTCCCCGCGGCTCAGGGCAAAGACTAGCCCGTTCGCGTATCCGCCTGCGAAGCCGAACCGTATCCCGGCGTGGACGCTCGCCTGTTAACGTCGAAGATCCCCCGTATTAGGCGAAAGTCTGACCGCATGATTGGGTCGGCGTCAATCGCGGTGGGGGAGTTGCGATTCGGCGAATGCAGTGACCCGCTCCAGGGCGGATTGCATTTCGGCGTGGTGGCGGTCGAGCGCTGGACCGTCGGCGTCGGCCGGAACGTAGATGTTCTTCGCCGCTCGCACGTAGGCCCGCGAGAATGGTTTGGGGATGACCATGGCGTCCCAGGTTTTCAGGACCCATGAATTCTCGACAGCGACGTAGAACGCAGTGATCGGAATCCCGGTGAGCCGCGCCAGCATTACCGGGCCCTTCTTGGCGACGTAACGCGGACCGCGCGGACCATCGATGGTGAACGCCACGGCGCCCCCGGCTTTCACCCTGGTCTCCATTTCCATCAGGCCGCGTTGCCCCCCGCGCGAACTGGAGCCGCGCACGGCTACAAAGCCGAAGTGCCGAATCACCCGCGCAATGTATTCGCCGTCACGGCTGAGACTGGTCAGCACTCCGATATCGCGATCGCGGAACAGCCAGGTCGCAGGGAGCACACAGCGGTGCCAGAAGGGATAAATTCCAGGCGCGATGTTGTGAAGGCCGGGGATCGAGCCTTCCTCAAACGTGATGGTCATGCGCAGCGTACGGCCGATGAGACCCACTAACACAGCGGCGATCCCGGAGACCAGGCCGATCTGGAGACGCTGCAGCAGACTAAGCTCGGGTTCGCGCCGATCGTCGGCCCCAGTGGCTGGTTCTGACACGAGAGAATTTTACCCTGCGTGTGAACCCCGGCGCCCCTACTTGATCACCAGTTTCGCGATCGTCTGCAACTGCATGTTCGAAGTGCCTTCGTAGATCTTGCCGATCTTCGAGTCGCGGAAGAACTTCTCCACCGGATAGTCCTTGGTGAATCCGTAACCGCCGTAGATCTCGACGCACAACGACGCCACGCGCTCGGCCACCTGGGAGCAGAACAGTTTGGTCATGGCCGCTTCCTTTACGAAATTCATTCCGGCGTCCTTCATGCGAGCGCAGTTATAGAGCAACATGCGCGCAGCCTCGATCTCAGTAGCCATCTGCGCAATCTGGAACTGGATGCCCTGAAACTCGGCGATGGACTTGCCGAACTGCTTGCGCTCCTGCGAGTACTTCATCGCGCACTCCCATGCGCCGCGGGCCAGGCCGAGCATCTGCGCACCAATGCCGATGCGCCCTTCGTTCAGCGTCTCGATCGCAATCTTGTAACCTTTGCCGACTTCGCCCAGCACGTTGTTCTTGGGCACACGGCAGTCTTCCAGGATCAGCTCGCACGTGCTGGAGGCGCGGATGCCGAGCTTGTCTTCTTTCTTACCCACCGTGAAGCCTGGAAAAGTTTTCTCCACGATGAAGGCCGTGATGCCCTTGTATCCCGCCGATGGATCGACCGTCGCCAGCAGGATGAATACGCCGGCCTCCTTGCCGTTGGTGATCCACAGCTTCTGGCCGTTCAGGATGTACTCGTCGCCCTTCAACTCGGCCCGGGCCGTGAGCGCGAATGCGTCCGATCCGGAACCCGCTTCGCTCAGCGCGTAGGCGCCTACGGTGTCAGCGCACATGCGCGGCAGATAGCGCTTCCTTTGGTCTTCGGTCGTCCAGCGCAGCAGCGCGTTATTAACCAGCGTATTTTGCACGTCAACCACAACGCCTGCCGACGGATCGACGCGAGACAACTCTTCCACCGCGAGGATGGCTTCAAAGAAAGTTCCTCCTCCTCCCCCGTATTGCTCGGGAACCTCGATGCCCATGAGTCCGAGCTGAAAGAACTGTTCGATGATCGAGGGCTCGAACACGCCCTTTTCGTCCATCTCTTTCACGTGAGGGCGGACGGATTCTTCCGCGAACTGGCGGACGGTGTCGCGAAAAAGAGCTTCGTCTTCGGTGAGCGTAACCAGAGGTGCGGGCGCGGAGGCGGCGGGCTGAACCGTAGCTTGTGACATGAGAGCAATCCTTGAGAAGGGATAGGAAACCCTCGATTCTAGCACTTAGAGGGGATCTCTGGCTTAATGCTATCGAAGGAAACCGGGCTCCCCAGCTTCCAGATCGTCTGATGTATACTGTACATCATGAAGCGGACACAGCTCTATCTGGACGACGATTTGTGGAACGCATTGCACGTGCGCGCGCACGCGGAGAACACTACCGTTTCTGACTTAGTTAGACAAGCCGCCCGGGAACGGTATCTGGGGAATCTCGACGAACGAAGAAAGGCCATGCAGGCCGTTGTGGGAATCAGAAGGGACCGCTCCGAATTCTCCGATCCCGAAAAGTACATCCGCCGATTGCGTCGAGGTCGGAGGCTTGAGCGGATTGGGAAATCGTGACTGTCTTAGTAGATTCTGACATTCTTATTGAGGTCTTCCGAGCGAGAAATCAGGACATCCTCTTGCGGTGGGAGGAATTAAGCCACTCCGATAATGTGATTCTATACTCCCCGGTGACTGAGGCTGAGGTATGGGCGGGCGCATGGCCACGCGAACACGAAGCGCTCAATAAGCTTCTTCGAACGCTGGTTTGCGCTCCTATCGACTGCGAGACGGGACGCATGGCCGGTGAGTACCTTCGCCAGTATCAGAAGAGCCATGGCCTTGAGCTGGGGGACGCGCTGATAGCTTCCGCGGCGTTACTCAATCGCGCCGAGCTTTGGACGCGCAATCGGAAGCATTATCCGATGAAAGAAGTGTCATTGTACTGATTGCCGCCCACCGCAGGATGCGGTATCGGCATCTCTTCCACAAACCTAATTCGACCTTTCGCGGCCGTGCTGCCGCGCATAAATCCGCTCTACTTCCTCGACGCTGTCAATCTCTTCGGGACGTTTGTCCTCGCGTACGCGAACGATCCGGGGGAAGCGCAGCGCGAATCCGCTATCGTGACGGTCGGAGCGCATGATTGCGTTGAACGCCACTTCCAGTACGATCTTTGGCTCGACCTCGCGCAGATGCCCATGATCGGCGATCGTATGCGCCAGGAACCACGGCGTCAGCTCGGCAATTTCTTTGTCGGTCAGTCCCGAATACGCCTTGCCAATGTTGACCAGATCTTCGCCCTTGCGCACCGCGAAGGTGTAATCGCTGAGCACGTGGATGCGCTTGCCATGCCCATATTCCGCAGCGGTGACCACCACGTCGAGCGTAGCCAACTCGCGCTTCAGCTTCAACCACCACCGCCCCCGCCTACCCGGCATGTAGGGCGACTGCAGGTCCTTGATCATCAGCCCCTCGTTACCGCGGGCCATGGCCTGTTCGAAGTACCGTTCGAGCTGCTGCGGGGAATCGGCTCGCATCGACGGTGCGCGGATGATCCAGCCGGATTCGGCGCCTGCCTCCTCGACCTCCGGCTCAAACAGCAGGCGACCCTGCGTGTGGACCACCGGCTGTGGCGCAACCCGCTTCGCGCCCGCAAATACGCAGTCGAGAATGATCGTCCGCTCGGTCAGTGGCTTATCGAGCGTCAGTTCGCCATCGGCATAGATGACGTCGAAGACGACGTAGGCCACTGGGACCTCAGTCATCATCTTCTGGCTGACCTGCTTGCGCCCCAGCCGCTTCTGGATCTCGGAGAACGGCATGGCCTGCCCACCCGCCGGATCGTCACGCCATGCGACGATCTCACCATCGAGAATGATCTCGCCCGCGAACCCGCTTAACGGCGCGACCAGCTCGGGAAACGATCCCGTTACTTCATCCAGCGTGCGCGAGAACAGCCGCACCTGGCCTCCCCCGCAGTGGGCCTGGGCGCGGATGCCGTCGTACTTGTCTTCGATCTGCACCTGCGCATGTTCGAAATACTGAAACGCCTCTTCGGCATCGGCCGCCGGGCTGGCGAGCATGAATCCGATGGGATGAAACAATCGCATCCGCGCCTGGTCCAGGCGATGCTCTGCGGCCAGTCGCAGCGTGCCGCCGATATCGCCTAGGAGCATGTTGGCGCGCTGCACGCTCGCCAGCGGCTCGCCATAGGCCTTGGCGATCGCCTCTTCCACCAGGCTCTCCTTCAGCCCGATGCGCAGCTCGCCGGTGATGATCTTCACGATGTATTTGGCTTCGAGCGCCGTCGCGCGCTCCAGCAGCAACTTCAGCAACGCCGCTTTCGCTGTCGCCGTGCGCGTCTCGGCGATCTCGTCAAACGTGGCGCGGACTTGTTGCAGCGTGACCGAGTTCGACGCGGGAGCGGTCGCAGCCAGCACGTCAGCCGCGGCAGAGCCCAGGTCTCCCCGCTTGCGATAAGCGGCGCTGAGACCAGCTTCTGGTCCGCCCGCTAACTCCCCCACCAGCTTCCACAAAAGCGCCCCACCGATCTGGAGGGTCCGTTCGTCGAATGCTGGAAAGGCGCGTCCCGACAGGAATACGGCGGAGATTGCCGCGTCGCCCAGCTCGCGCGAGAGCAGATACTCCGCCACGATGGCAGTCTTCTCCAGCTTCTTGGTGGTCGCAGCGAGGCGCTCGCAGGTTTCAGCTAGTCGTTGCATCGGTCAACAGCCGCTTTGGATGCAGGAGAGCACGCCCAGGCGTCGCGGAAGTAACGGGCTGGATAAAGCCGCCCCCTTCGCGCGCGCGATAGGGGCCTGCGCCACCAGCGAATGGTGTGCAGAGTTTTGCAGGTAATGAACTATCAGTTTTGTAGACGCCTATCACTCGCGGAATGAGTTGCCCCCCGATCATTTTCCTCGGCATTTATTTGCGTCAATGCTACTGTCGCAGATGATTGAAAAGGCTATGGATACAGATACCACAGGTGGCAAAGCCTCGGCCTGGTGGAGTGGCAGTCGTGTTGCAATGCCAAGGGTGCCGTCCAGCATCCGGCTTGCCGAAGTTGAGAAGGCGCGGAGGGGACACCGTGAACATCTTCAAGTTTGTTGGCAGCGATTGCCAACCAGCCGCACGAGTTTTGCTGTCAGCTTTGCTACTGGCGCTCCCACTCCCCGCACTGGCGGTGCTCGGCGACAACGCCGCATCGGTGCTGACTGACCAGGCCCACCTGAAAGGAACTCTGCGCAGTGTGGACAATCGCGCGTACGTGATGCACGAAATCGCCTCTCCTACCGGGACCGTGGTGCGAGAATTCGTCTCTCCGGCGGGAGCGGTATTCGGTGTCGCCTGGGAAGGACAATTTCCGCCCGATTTACAGCAGCTCCTGGGTCCCTACTATCAACAGGCGCAGCAGGCGGCACTGCCGGCGCAGCAACCGGGCCGAAGGGGCGCTCCCGTGGTGATAGAGGCTCCCGGTCTTGTGCTCTACGAAATGGGGCACATGCGAAGTTTCCATGGACAGGCCTACATTCCTCAACTAATGCCGGAAGGTGTTCAGGCCGACGATATCCGTTGAGAAGACGTGCCCCCGCCGCCGGGGGAGTTTCCCAGCTCCCGAGTGACTCTAGAAAGGAAGACATCGAATGACTGGCCGCTCCGGTTTCTTTCTTCCCGTTCAGAAACTTGTACGGTGTATCGCACCGCTCTTGGCCGTGTGGTTGGTCGGCTGCAGCGGTTCCGAGTACCGCTTCGGCAACAGTCCTCCTGCGCCGACGATCACCTCCGTGACCGTAACCTGCTCGCCCTCAACCATCCAGTATGGCCAAACCAGCCAGTGCTCGGTAACAGTGAAGGGCACCGGCAATTTCAGTTCGGTGGTCACCTGGGCGGCCAGCGCCGGGTCGATCTCAGCATCGGGTTTGTTTACCGCGCCCAGCGTAGGAAATGCGCCGCTACAGATCACGATCACGGTAACCTCAACCCAGGACACCTCCAAGTCAGGCATGACGATTGTGACAGTGAATCCCTCGGGACCTATCTCCCCGGTGACCGTCCAATGTTCGCCCTCAACCGTACTGTCTGGCCAGAATAGCCAATGTTCGGCGACGGTTTCGGGGACCGGCGACAACGCGGTTACATGGAGTGCAAGCGCCGGTACCATCTCGACTTCAGGCTTGTTTACCGCGCCCGTAGTTTCATCGACCACATTCGTGACCGTGACCGCTATCTCGGTGCAGGATTCGACCAAGTCGGGGACGACAACAATCACCGTCAATTCCACGCAGGGATCAAGCAATATGCAGCCCATTGTGGTGGACGCGGGGCCGGCGCCTCAAAGTTTCCTCACTGCCAATGAAGCGTTCGCTACCGTGACGATTTGCGTTCCCAATACCACCAACTGTCAGACCATTGACCACGTGCTGGTGGATACTGGGTCTTCCGGGCTGCGCCTGTTGTCGTCCGCGGGTGGCGGCGAGTTGAGCCTCTCGCTCCCCAATGAAGCCGACTCCAGCGGCAACCTGCTGCTCGAGTGCGAGGTGTTCGGGGGCGGCTATGCCTGGGGCAACGTAGCGAAAGCGGACATTACGCTGGCTGGCGAAGTGGCGTCCTCCGCGCCGGTGCAAGTAATCATCCCCTCTACCAGTTTGCCGGCGGTCCCGGCAAGTTGCTCCAGCCAGACCACTCAGCCCAACATCGGCAACAGCGTGAGCGCTCTGGGCGCCAACGGCATTCTCGGTGTCGGACTGTTCCAACAAGACTGCGGTCTTGCCTGCACCAGTGCCAACGGAACCATTCCAAACGTTTACTACGGTTGCCCGTCTTCCGGTTGCAATCCGGCGTATGTCGCTCTCGCACGGCAAGTGACGAATCCGGTCACCCTATTCGCCACCGACAACAACGGAGTGCTGATTCAATTACCTGCCGTGCCCAACGGAGGTTCATCGAATCCCGTCGGCGATCTGATTTTTGGCATCGGCACCCAGGCTAACAACGGTCTGGGAAGCGCCACTGTATATACCGTGCCCGATACCGGCAAGAATGCCGGCGACATCACCACCACGTTTAACGGAAAGAACTATCCCGCAAGCTTCATCGACAGCGGTTCCAACGGGATATTTTTCCTCGACAGTAACACCACCGGCATACCCCTGTGCGCCAAGCCCGACGACTTCTGGTATTGCCCCACCACATCGCCGGATAACCTCTCGGCGATGAACCAGGGCAGCAACGGAAATAGCGGCACCGTCAATTTCAGCATCGAAGACGCAAGCACGCTCTTCACCACCACCAACACGGCCTTTAGCACGCTGGGAGCGCCGTTTGCCGGCGCGTTCGATTGGGGATTGGGCTTCTTCTATGGCCGCAGCGTCTTTACCGCAATCGAGAACATGAGCACTCCGGGGGGCAACGGGCCGTACTACGCATATTGAAGTGATGGGTGGTGGCGTAGCCGAGATGAGTTCGGGCCAGCCTGGGGATGGCCGGCGTAGATCGGCTCCCAGCGCTACCCGTGATTGAGAGGAACCACAACCCTGTTGGATTACAATTGAGCGGAAATGTGCTGTTATCCAGCGGCTTCAACGAACCGAGGATCGAGACGATGAGGGCAATTCTTATTACCGCAGTCGTGGCCACTCTAGCAGTCGGGCAAGCGGTCGCTCAGGACCTCGGAGGCATGTCCACCACGACCACATACCCTACAATCCCCTACGCGACGACATCTTCCATACTAATATCCGCGATCGCTCCAACCTCAATACCGCCGACCGTCATACCTACATCCCCAATACCTGAGTTCTCGATACCGGAGGTCTCCATACCAGAGGTTTCGATACCGAAGTCCCCAATACCGGAAGTCTCGATACCGGCAGTGTCGATACCGAAACCCGAAATACCGGCATTCTCCTTAGAGGGACCTGCTTCCAACCCTGCAAGCGTCACCACGGGGCCCACAACCGGCGCCAGCACCGGACCAACCGCGGGGGTCGGCGCGGCGGGCGACGCTAATGCTGGAAGCCTTACCACGGGTGCCGCGACCGGCGCCACCACGGGCCCGACCGCGGGCGTCGGCGCGGCCGAAACCAAAGAATAACTGTGGTGTCGCAATAGGTTGTCTCCAAATGAGCGGGAGACAAAGCCATGCTAGCCGGGTGCCCCTCGCCCCTCTGTTGGGCTAACCTGGGACCGCTGCACGCGAGTCTTTCCACTACCCAGGTTACCGTCCAAAAGGCGGGACGGAAATGCTTCGGCAAGCTCAGCACAGGCCCCGGGGGCACCCGTTTGTTTTCTTTTTCACCTGGGTGGGAATCTAGTGCGCGACCCTACCTCACATCCCCTTCGGCCAATGGCGCGAGGATTCGAACGACTCGCCGGTTTCCAGCAGAGTCTTCAGGCCCGAGAGAATCATCGGCCACCCGTTCGACACGGTCTGGATGAACTTCGAGTCTGGCCGATCCATCTCGTGGATGACGGTGAGCTGGACCGTCTCGCCGATGGGCTCGATCTCATAGGTCATGCGGGAAGGGCCTTCCTCGCGCAACTCGGGCTTGAGCGAGTTGCGCCACTGCAGAACCAACCGCTTCTGCGGCTCGATCTCCAGAATTTCGCCGCTGTCTGCCACTCGCCTAGTTCAGGAAACCCATTCCCAAATGGGAAGATGCTTGGAACTATGTCGCAAGTGCTTGCGCAACGAAGTCGCAGTCGCAGCTTGTTTTCAATGCCTTGCGACGGCATGAGAATTGCTACTATCGGCGCTAGTATCCTTGAATGGTGGTTGGTTTATCTCAACTCACCTGTGGCTGTCCTTGGTTCTGAGGCGTCCCTTCGAAGTCTCAAGTTTGTGAGCCAAGGCTCTTTGGATCTTTTGTCCGGATGGGCGACCAGGCCTGTGGCACGGGCCGGAGACTTCCCACAGCCCAACCCGAGGCCCTCAGTTGAAGCAGACGGCGGTGGCTGTACGTGCCGAGCACGTCAGTCACGCAACTTTTCTCAGAACAGAACCCGAAGGAGGTTCGACCCTTGAAAATGCGTATAGCTTCGCTTGTGATTCTATGCCTCTCCCTAGCCGCAATTCCGGCTCTGGCAGACAGCTACAACAACGGTCCGATCAACGGCACAACCGATGCCTGGACCATCAATTTCGGCTATGTCGTCAGCGATACCTTCACGCTGAGCTCTAACGACAACGTGACAAGCATCAGCTTTGGCGTTTGGGAATTTCCGGGCGACGTGATGTCGACCGTCGACTTTTCGATCACCTCGACCGAAAACGGTACCGGCGTCGGTGGAACCCGCAACGTAACCGACACCTTCATCTCCACCAACCAGTACGGCTACGACATCGACAAAATTACCTTCAATACCGGTGGTGTGCCTCTGAGTGCGGGAACCTACTGGCTCAACCTGTATAACGCAAGCGTCCCCAGCGGCGACCCGGTCTACTGGGACGAGAATAGCGGCGCGGGCTGCTCCAGCAACGGCTGCCCGTCGATGGCGTCCGAAAGTGCCTTGGGCACGATTCCTTCGGAGGCCTTTACCATCAACCCCGGCGGAACCGGAACGACTCCTGAGCCCAGCAGCATCATGCTGTTCGGGTCAGGCATCCTCGGTCTTGCGGGGCTACTGCGTCGCAAGCTGCTCTAACCAAAACGAACCCTCCTCTGCAGTTTAGCGAAACAGACCTCGAAAGCCGGAGCGCAAGCTCCGGCTTTCTTGCCGCGCCGGTATTCGTAGGTCTCTCGCGGGATGCCCCGGAGAGTAAGGATTTCGTTGTAGACGAGCGTGGTCTTGTCTGCCGAGCTGTCCGAATTGGCCCAGCGCTTCGTAGTAGCTCTCGACCAGCTTGTGCGTGGGCTTCAAATTGAGCTGCTGCATGGGAACGGCCCAGTCTACAACGGCGACCGTCGTTCGCCGGTTAGGTTCCGAGGTTTCCGCTTTGGGAAACACTTTGGTTAAGTTTTGTTGCAATGTGACCCATGCCCTTGCGGCTCGGGCCTCGATGCGCTATCCATGGTTCAGGAGGAGGGAGTTGTTGTGTCTCTGGGTCCGCAGCAGCCATTGTGAGGGTCGCCAGTAGTCAGTGCCATCATCAGGTGGCGGGTTGTCACGTGGAGCTCTTGACCACACAACGAGCGGAGTGCCTTACGACGGAAGCAAGCGGACCGGAAGATGAATGGAGTTAAGTCATTTATAATCTATTGCATACCTATAACCCGTTAGGAATCAAATGCTTGCCTGTGTTTTGTGCTCTAAGTCGATGATTACAGGGATGCTGAAGGGAGGGGGCAGACGTGTGTCTTTCATCTTCGTGTCGGTTTAACCATGAAAGTCACCGGAGATGAAATGCGCCGACGTAAGCTGTTTGTAATCTATTGAATACGTATAAACCATTGGGAATCAAATGGATGCGAGTGTTTTGTTGTGCAAGTCATTGATTTCAGGGAAGCACGGAGAGGGGATCTGGTCGGGTGTTTGGTAGTCTGCCGAGAAACAGCAAAGGCGAACTGTGAGATTGACACTGCCCGCAAAGCTGCTTACTCTGAACACAGCGTTTTCCGGTTCCTTCCCGGTTGGAGAACATCGAATAGACATGCAATTGCGTCGCTATCTGCGGTTTTTGGCAGCGGTCCAACTTCTGCCCGCTCTGGAGAGTGGGGAGGAAACCCTGGTCGGAGGTCAGGCAGTGCTAGAGGGCGTTATGATGCGCTCGCCGCACGCCTGGGGCATCTGCATCCGCCGGCCGGACGGCACGCTGGCGACGCATTCGGAGCCGCTGGAAAAGCTTTCCGAGCAGCACAAGTGGATGGGCTGGCCGATCGTCCGGGGATGCATTACCCTGGGCCACGCCATGGCGCTAGGCTTTCGCGCCCTGCGCTACTCAGCGAACGTCGCCATGGACGGGCTGACCACCGAAGAGGAGAAGAGGATTGAGGTCCCGGGCTGGGCCCTGGCACTCAATGTTGTCCTGTCGCTTGGATTCTTCATCTTCATGTACAAATTTGTGCCGCTATTTGCGGCCACCAAGCTGAAGAACGCTTATCCCGCCTTTGGCAATCAGATCCTTTTCAACGTTGTCGACGGCGTCATCCGCATCGCACTTTTCCTGCTCTTTATCTGGGGCATCTCGCGCTGGCCCGACATTCGCCGCGTCTTTCAGTATCACGGCGCCGAGCACAAGACGGTTTTCGCGTTCGAGTCTCACGATCCGCTGACGATTGAGAGGGCGCAATCGTATTCGACCTTCCATCCGCGCTGCGGCACCAGCTTCCTGATGACCGTGATGCTGATCGCGATGTTCATTTACATGCTGATTCCGGCGACCACATTCTGGGGGCGCTTCGCGTTCCGCATCGCCTTGCTGCCGGTCATCGCGGGCGTGTCGTATGAACTGATTCGCTTTGCCGCCAAGCACGGCTCTTCGCTGTTCGCGGCGTTAACCAAGCCGGGTCTTTGGCTGCAGCGCATTACTACGCAGCCCCCGGCGGACGACCAGGTCGAAACCGCCATCGCCGCCTTGAACGAAGCCATGGAGCTGGAAAAACAGCGCGGCGGCGAACTGGTGATTGCCTAGGGGCGCCCGCCGCTGAGAACCTGTCATCGTTCTCCGTCTTTGAAGGGGCACGGCTTCAGCCGTGCCGTTGGTTGCGCTTGGAAAGCGGGCTTTAGCCCCTGAAGAAAGTCGCTTTTGAAAACCGAGATCCCTCAGCGCCTGAAGCCGTGCGAAGAAATCGAGCTTTACGGCGCGGCTAAAGCCGCGCCCTTTCAAAGCTGGTACTCACCGGTTTCGGCCTTCCCGTACAATAATCATTGGGGCTCTGTAAAAACGGCATACTTTGACACTCATGTTTGAACGCCTGGAACAAATCGAACTGAAGTATGAAGAGCTGAATCGCGCCATGGCTTCGCCGGAAATCGTCTCCGATTCGCAGCGTTATCAGAAGACTGCGAAAGCGCACAGCGACCTGCTGCCTGTGGTCGAAAAGTATCGCGAGTACAAAGATCTCACGCGCGGCATTCGCGAGAGCAAAGCCATGCTGACCGACGAGATCGATGCTGACATGCGCACTTACGCGCAGGAAGAGTTGACCCAGCTAGAAGAGCGCGTCCAGCGGGTTGAGGAAGAGCTGAAGTTCCTGCTTCTGCCGAAGGACCCCAACGACGAGAAGAACGTGATCCTGGAAATCCGCGCCGGCACTGGCGGCGACGAAGCCACGCTCTTCGCCGCGGAGATCTTCCGCATGTACACGCGCTACGCCGAATCGCAGCGCTGGAAGGTCGAAGTGCTCTCCACGTCGGAATCCACTGTCGGCGGACTGAAGGAAGTCATCGCCATCATCGAAGGCCAGCGAGTGTTCTCGCGCATGAAGTACGAGAGCGGTGTGCATCGCGTGCAGCGTGTGCCGGAAACCGAAACCCAGGGCCGCGTACATACTTCGGCGGTGACCGTCGCGGTGCTGCCCGAAGCCGAAGACGTGGACGTCAAGATCGAGGCCAAAGACATCCGCATCGATACCTTCTGCTCCTCGGGTCCGGGCGGCCAATCGGTGAACACGACATACTCGGCCGTTCGTATTACGCACCTGCCGACCAACACCGTGGTGAGTTGCCAGGACGAGAAGTCGCAGATCAAGAACCGCGAAAAAGGAATGCGCGTGCTGCGCGCCCGCCTCTACGAGATGGAGCAGCAAAAGCAGCAGGAAGCGCTCGCCAAGGAACGCAAAGCTATGGTTGGCAGCGGCGACCGCAGCGAGAAGATCCGCACCTACAACTTTCCGCAAAACCGCGTGACCGATCACCGCATCGGCTTCACCGCGCATCAGTTGCCCGAATTCATGGACGGCCGCATTCAACCCATGATTGACGCCCTGATTACGCACTTCCAGTCCGAAAAACTGAAACAGGAGTCGGCGGTCATCGCCTGATCCCGTGCAACTGAAGCAAGCGCTCGCGTCGGCGGTGGAACGTCTGGAAGCCGCCGATGTCGGTTCCCCGCGCATGAACGCTGAAGTGCTGATGATGTTCGTCCTCAGCGCCAATCGCGCCTATCTTTACGCACATCCCGAGCGTGACCTCACCTCGGAAGAGGAAGCACGTTACGACGAAGCGCTTGCCCAGCGCGCGACTGGCGTGCCGTCGCAGTACATCACCGGCCATCAGGAATTTTGGGGCCTGGATTTCGTGGTCTCGCCGGCGGTGTTGATTCCGCGCCCAGAAACCGAGCACCTGGTTGAGGCTTTGCTGGAGCTCGTTGGCGGCGTGCCGCGTCCCAGGTTGGTCGATGTCGGAACTGGCTCAGGATGCGTGGCGTTGGCGCTGGCACATGAATTGAAGGACGCCGAAATCTATGCCGTAGATCTTTCTCCCGATGCGCTGGAGATCGCTCGCGCCAACGCCGTGCGGCTGCAGCTGGAAGACAGGGTGCAATTCCGGCGGAGCGATGTGCTGAGGGCGGTGTCCGATTTGGGCGACTTCGATTTCGTCGTTAGCAATCCGCCCTACGTCGCCTTCGGAGAGGCCGACAAGGTGCAGAAGTCAGTCTTCGAGTTTGAGCCAAGAATGGCTGTGTTTGCGGGCGAGCACGGTCTGGACGTAATCCATCCGCTGATTGAGGAGGCCTACGCAGCGCTGAAATCCGGCGGCTGGCTGGCGATGGAGATCGGTTACTCGATGCGTGATGCTGTCGTCAATCTGCTAAATCCCACAATGTGGGATGACATTCGCGTCGTGCCCGACTTGCAGGGAATCCCACGTGTGGTAGCGGCCAGGAAGCGGCAGGCTTAGTGCCGGAAGTGCCTGACTCCGGTAAACACCATCGCCAGTCCCAGCTTGTTGGCGGCGTCAATCACTTCCTGATCGCGCACCGAGCCGCCGGGCTGGATAATCGCCGTCGCCCCAGCCTTGGCGATCTCCTCGACTCCGTCAGGAAAAGGAAAGAACGCATCCGACGCTGCCACGGATCCTTTGATGCCGAGCACCGATTTCATTGCTCCGATCTTCGCTGAGTCCACCCGGCTCATCTGCCCTGCACCCACGCCCGTTGTCTGGCCGTTACGCGCATACAGAATCGCGTTCGACTTCACGTGCTTACAGACCTTCCACGCAAACAGCAGATCGCGCATTTCCTGCTCGGTCGGCTTGCGTTCGGTCACGACCTTCAGATCGGCGTCAGTTAGCGGACGAACATCGTTGTCTTGCAGCAGCACACCGCCGGAGACATTCTTCAGCACCCATTTCTGTTCCGTGGGAACGACTTCTACTAGTCGCAGGTTCTTCTTGGCGGCGAAGATCTGACGGGCCGCATCATCAAATCCTTCAGCCGCGATCGCCTCTACGAACAGCTTCGCCATTTCCATTGCCGTCTCGCGATCAATCGGCCGGTTCACGCCGATCACCCCTCCGAAGGCTGACACCGGGTCGCACTCCAGAGCGCGCTTGTAGGCCTCCGCCAAAGTCGCGCCCACCGCGGTTCCGCAGGGGTTGGTGTGCTTAATGATGGCGCAAACGGGCTCGTCGAATTCCTGCGCCAGGTCCCACGCGGCCTGCAAGTCGACGATGTTGTTGTAGCTGAGTTCCTTGCCCTGAAGCTGCTTGCCATTGGCAATTCCTTTGCCTGAGCCATCCGAATATAACGCCGCCTTCTGATGTGGATTCTCTCCGTAACGCAGATCGAAAGCCTTCTGAAATGTCAGTCGCAGCGTTTGCGGGAACCCTTCCTCCCTGGCCATACCGAACTTGGCGTCATTCGATTCGGGTGCACTGATCCGCTCCAAGGTCGACGCAATCGCCGAGTCATATGCGGCTGTGGTCGCAAAAGCCTTTTGCGCCAATCGCCACTTGGTCCTAAGCGACAGCTCGCCGCCCGATGACTCCATCTCCTTCGCGATTGCGTCGTAATCCGACGGTGAGGTAACGATGGCCACATCCTGAAAGTTCTTGGCTGCAGAGCGCACCATCGACGGCCCCCCGATATCAATATTCTCGATGATGTCTTCGAACTGTGCGCCCGGCTTCGACGCCGTCTTCTCGAAGGCGTAGAGATTGACCACGACCATATCGATGGGCTCGATCCCGTGTTCCGCCACCGCGGCACGGTGCTTTTCGTTGCTGCGCACATGCAGAATTCCACCATGCACCTTAGGATGAAGGGTCTTTACGCGGCCGTCGAGCATCTCTGGAAACCCTGTCAGCTCGGAGATGTCTTTCACGGCAATGCCCGAATCCCGCAACAACCTGGCCGTACCTCCTGTGGAGACGAGTTCTACGCTCATGGCAGAGAGCGTACGCGCGAACTCCACCAGTCCGGTCTTGTCTGTGACGCTTAGAATTGCCCGTTGAATCCTGCTCATCGCTTCCTCTTTTTTATGAATAATCTCAGCGGAACGAATCTGTCATGGAAAGCGGAATATAGCACAGTGCGGCTCCTGAGTCGGTGACGCTTGTACTCGCCTGCAGGCACAAAAAATCCGCAGCGCGAGGCTGCGGCGATTCACCCCCAAACGCGTGTTCACTTGCCCGCGTTAGCGGCCATCTTCTTCACCATGGCGACCACCAGCTTGCGGTCGCTCTCGTTGAGGTTTGGCGAATACCGGCGAATCTGGGTGAGGAAGCGCACCTCGTCTTCTCCCAAATGGGGAGTAGCCTTGCTTCCGTTTTCCCCGGCGCCGGCAAAAAACTGCGCCAGCGGCAGCTCCATCGCCGAAGCTATTTTTGCCAGCGTATCGAGCGACGGAATTGTATGTCCGTTCTCGACGCGCGACAGATAGCAGCGTAAGAGGCCGGTGCGTTTTTCGATATCGCCCTGCGACATGCCTTTTTGCAAACGATAATTACGGATGGTTTCGCCAATGTTCATGGGAGGTTCGCGTCCTGGGGAGAGATGGCCACGGGGTTAACTGCATAGTAATCATAGTGCTGCTCTCTGGCAAGAGAAATCGTGTGCACCATTCGCGATGCTTGTGGAATGCCGACAGGAATCCTGGAAGGACAGTTACTTGTCAGTTACTGGCTCGTGTCACTCGCAGGCCAAGAACAGCCGGGGTGACCCCAGCAAATCATTGAGGTTACGAGACTAAGCGGAACCAGAGCAATCGACTGAGACGGACAACGCACCTGGCACGACAGTTTGCGTAGGCGTCAACAGCAGTTCCATGTAAAGGAGACCTTCGACCGTTTCTGCTGGTCTAGGAGCTACCTCCCTAAAGCCCAACTTGCGGTACATGGCAACGGCGGCTGCCATGGTTGGAGGGTGTGTGTCCAGGCGTAGCCGCGAGTAGCCCAAGGCACGCGACTGCTGCACCAGCCGGCGTACCAGCAGTTTACCCACCTCTCCGCCGCGGAACGTAGGACGCACATAGAGCCGTTTCATCTCGCAGGCACCTTCCAGCGGAAACGGACGCAATCCTACACAGCCAACCGGCTGTCCCGCCACCGTCGCCAGAAGCAGTGAGCCCTTCGGCGGCGTGTAGGGCCTGGGCAGCGCCGCAAGCTCAGCCTCAAATAATCGCGGACGGTACTCATGCGCCAGTTCGGCATGATACTCGCGAAACAGGCCACGAACCTGCTCGACCTGCTCCACGGTTAGGGCTTCCACGATCTCACTCACGTTTCACCAGCATGGACATCGCGAAATTTTCTAGCCCATCAGAATGCCACCGTTCACCTTCAACACTTCTCCCGTGATGTACCCCGCTTCCTCTGACGCCAGAAACTTTATCGCGTGCGCGACATCGAGATCGGTGCCTTGGCGTCCCAGTGGAACATTCCTCATCATGGCCTCTTTCAATTCCGCCGACAGCACGTCGGTCATGGCAGTCTGGATGAATCCGGGCGCAACCGCATTTACCGTGATGTTGCGCGATCCCACCTCGCGCGCAACCGCCATCGTCAGGCCAATCAGCCCAGCCTTTGACGAGGAGTAA
Source organism: uncultured Acidobacteriaceae bacterium (assembly GCA_963791975.1). Classification (GTDB taxonomy): domain Bacteria; phylum Acidobacteriota; class Terriglobia; order Terriglobales; family Acidobacteriaceae; genus Bog-257. Next base: position 45,362 of record CAWBUJ010000006.1, read on the forward strand.
TTCGCCTGTCCTGCCTGCCCGATCTGCCCAAAAATACTGGTCACGTTAATGATGCGTCCCCATCGCTGCTTCAACATCGAGCCGATCACGGCCTGGATCAGCAGGAAGGGCCCGGTGAGGTTGGTGCTGATCACCGTGTCCCAGTCTTCGCGCTTCATGCGCATGACCAGCTGATCGCGGGTCACGCCGGCATTGTTCACCAGAATGTCGATCTTGCCGAAGCGGGCGATCGCGGCTTTCGCTCCGGCCTTGATTTCCTCATCGCTGCCGACGTCCATTTTGAACGGGGCAGCCTCACCACCTTTAGCATTGATCTCGCCGGCAAGCTGTTCCAGCTTCTCCTGGTTGCGAGCACAGAGCGCTACCTTGGCGCCGGCTTCTGCGAGCACCAGCGCACATGCACGACCGATTCCTTGCGACGCTCCAGTGACCAACGCGATCCGGCCTTCCACTCCCGCCATGAAGCCTCCTGCTTGCAAGCAAAGCAGGATTATAAACACCGAAGGATGGATTATCCGGTCGTTGCGGATATGCATGCAGGGTCGATCCCTGCAAAACCCTGGTCAATCTTCTACGACAGTCGCTCTGGTGCCCAGAACAGTACCTTCAGTTCACGGGCGAAGTGGGCGACATCAGGTTGAGGTGGGAGCGTAATGCCCGCCGTCTGTGCCATGGAATTCTCCCCCAGTTCCATTTTCGCCTCTTGCATCTCCCAGGGAAGATGATGGATTTCGCCGCGATAAAGCCGCTTGCGGTTATAGGCGTACAGGCAGTAGCGTTCAGTGAGGAAGTGTTCCAGCGAGCCTGGGCGCCCTTGGAGCGTTGAAGAGCCCGGCCCGTAGGTGCAGCGAAACGCGGCGGGCTTCGGTCCATGGTGGCGCTTGGAGGTGTATTCAATCTCAGGCCCGCCTCGCCCCTTCACTTGTATGGCAGCTTGCCAATACGGCAGCCGATAGAAAACGCGCGCGCCCCAGACTGCCGACAGATTGCTGGCGTCCAGGCTAAAGAAGTAAACACCTGGCTTGTCACCGTGAGTGACATAGGTGCGCACGTTGATTTCGGCAAAGTGCGAAAACCATGGCAGTGAGGGAACGCCGGGCGGCCGAAGGTGATTGATCCAGAACGGGACCACCGAAACCCACGCGCGCTGTTGGTAGGTGTCCAGCGTTAACGCTTCCGGGACAAGCGAGCGGATTATCGCGGGAGGAAACGCATAGTGCAGAAACAGCAGGTCGTTCCAGCGCTGGGTCATGATCCACGGCGTCATCGGCGCCGGCCAGGGACGATGCGCGGTGGCGAAGAGAATGGAATCTGCCCCCACCCAACGGGTTTGGCTCTCACTCATTTCGCTGCCGTTCACGATTTCGTTTGGGGTAGGCACCTTGCGTAGGAGTTCGTTATTTCTTCGAGTTCGATTCTTTCGATGCTGATTCTAGCCATCAGGAGCTGCCGCGCGCTGTGACGGGTAACCATGAGCCCCGGTTTCTTATGTTTCCCACAGACGACGGTTGCCCGCGAGTTCCAAGACCGCATATGATTCAGCCCAATGTCATCTACCGACGAACGAAACGCCAGTTCCGCAGCGGTGTCTCCCGCTCAAGAGCCCAGCGCCGAGGTTTACGCGGTTCAAGGCGCCGACCCGGAAGTGCAGGCTTATGGCATGGCCAAGTATTCGCGCTCCGCCCTGTCAATGCGCGAGTCTCTGGCCGAGATCAGCGAGCAAAAAGCGGAGAAGTTCCTCAACACCTTCTACTTCCAGTACGGCCATCGCAGTATTGCGGATTTGGCCCATATTGCATTTGCCATCGAGCGCTTGTCGATCCTCGCGGCTACGGTGGTCGTAGACGAGCCTCGCTGGGACGGACAGGAGCGCTCCACCCGCTATCAGGATTTCCAGAAAAGCGGATACTTCGTTCCCGGCTTTGGAGATGACGTTCACGCCTGCGCACTGTACCGTGAAACCGTTGATCTTCTATTTGCCGAGTACCGTCACTTTTCCGGCGAAATGTTCTCCTATCTCCGCGAGCGCACGCCCCAGCCGCCAGAGATGAAGCAGGAAGCCTACGAGCGTACCTTGCGCGCCCGCGCCTTCGACTTATCGCGATACCTGCTGCCATTGGCGACCAACACCTCGCTTGGCCAGATCGTTAGTGCCCGCACTCTCGAGACACAGGTCTCGCGACTGCTTTCCGATCCCCACGCTGAGGTGCGGCGTCTGGGCGAATTGCTGAAACAGGCGGCACGCGAACCCGCCTACAATCTGGGCCGCGCCAGCGCCCGCGATCTGGTGCAGGAAATCCAGCGCGAGTGCCCATCGCTCGGCGAACGCGCCAACCAGCTGCTTTTGCGTGATATCCGTGTCGCGCCCACCTTGATGAAATATGCCGAGCCGTGCGCCTACGAAGTCGAGACTCGTCGTGAGTTGATCGCCGCCGCCGCGGAACTGCTGGGCGGAATCGCCATCCAGAACGCGCCTTTAGTCGATCTGCTCGACGATGAGCCGCTTGAGGTCGAACTCGCTGCCACGCTGCTGTATCAGTATTCACATCATTCTTACCGGCAGATACGCCAGGTGGTGTATGCTCTGCCCGAATCGCAGCGACGCCAGATCGTCGATCTCGGCTTGCGCCATCGTGGCCGTCACGACGAGGTTTCGCGGCCATTCTGCGCCGGGCAGCATTTCCGCTTCGATATCCTGATGGACATTGGCGGATTCCGCGACATGCATCGCCACCGCCGCTGTGTGCAGATCGTGCAGGGCTACACCACCGCAAACGGTTACGACAGGCCGCAGGAGATCGATGGGGCAGGGCTGGCCGCCCGCTACGACTCGGTGATGGCGCGCGCACGGGATACCGTCGTCCAACTTGCTGCCCGCGATGCCGTCGAGGCGGAGGAGCAGTCGCAATATGCCATCCCGCTCGCTTTTCGCAAACGTACGCTGTTTAAGATGGATTTGTCCGAAGCCATCTACATCAGTGAGCTGCGCACCGGCGCGGCCGGCCATTTTTCCTATCGTAACGTCGCCTATGCGATGTACCAGGCCGTAGCTGAGCGTTATCCAGCGCTGGCAAAATACTTCCGGGTGACCGACGTCCGTGAGCCGGTGGACTTGCTCAAGCGTTAGTCTCAGCCGGTGGACGAAGCCCGTTGGCACGCCTCTGAGCCGCCTGCCCGCGCAAAGAAGTTCTCTAGCGGCCATTTTCGGTATAGCATGTTCGCTGCCAGTGGAATTGCGGCCAAATGTGGAGGAGATCCCATGAGTCCTGTCCCGATGCGAGATAAAGATTCCAAGGAAAAGCCGGCGAAGCCCCATCCCGTAGAAACTGCGGTCGCTGAAACCGCAGAGGCGAGCGGGGCCAGCGTGGAAAAAATACGCGACATCCTCTTCGGCTCCCAGATCAAGAACTACGAGTCGCGCTTCAGCCGGCTGGAAGACGCCCTGGCGCGGGAGACCGCCGAGATCAAGGACGCCATGCGCCGACGGCTGGACTCGCTGGAAGCCTTCTTCAAGAGCGAGACCGAGTCCCTTGCAGCGCGCCTGAAAACCGAGCGGGACGAGCGCGAGGAGCTCCTGAACAACATCTCGCGCGAGTTGAAGGCCTCGTCGGCGCAGCTCTCCAAGAAGATCCTCGACCTCGACAACAAGGCCGCCCAGGACCGCAGTGCCGCTCGCCAGGAGTTGATGGCCGAGTCCCGCAAACTGCTCGACGAGATTCGCCAGCGCAACGATTCTCTCAGCGCGCTCCTCGAAACCCGGGTGCAGGAGTTGCGCAATTCCAAGACTGACCGCTCCGCGCTGGCTGCCCTGTTCGTCGAACTGGCCGTGCGTCTGAAGGACGAAAGCGACAACGGCAGGAGCAAACCCAAGCCGATCCGGAGTGCTACCGAGGCGTGAGCATTCTATGGGGTCAACGCCCGCTGACCTGAAACGCGATTCCGAGTACGATCCGGACCGTGATGAACTGGCCGAGCTTCGCGCCTTGCTGCTCGGGCAGCAGATGGTCGAGCTGCAGGCGCTCCAGGCGAGGCTCGACGATCCCAACATCCGCACCGAGGAGATCAGCCAGATTCTGGGCAAGGCAGTCGCGCTTTCCATCAAGCGTGACGGCGGCTTGCAGCGCTCCTTATATCCCGTCGTCGAGCAGGCGCTGAAGATCTCGGTCGCCAAGAACCCCGCCATTCTCGCCACCTCTCTGGCCCCCATGATCGGAGACGCCGTTCGCAAGGCGGTTGCCAACGCGCTGCGCGGCATGGCTGAATCCATCAACTTCACCCTGGAGCGCAGTCTTTCCTGGGAGAGCGTAAAGTGGCGCTTCGAAGCCCGGCGGACCGGCAAATCGTTCGGCGAGATCGTCCTGCTGCGCAATCTCAGCTACAAGGTGCAGCAGGTCGTTCTCATCCAGCGTGAAACCGGCTCGGTCTTGCAGTACCTCGCGGCGCCCGGCGAAGGAGTAAAGGAAGCCGAACTGGTATCCAGCATGCTCACGGCGATTGGCGATTTCGTGACCGATTCGTTTGGCACCAAGCGCTCCCAGGAGTTTGAGGAATCCCGGACCAACGACTTCATTCTCTGGGTTAGTCACGGACCGCAGGCGTCGCTGGCTGGCACGATTCTCGGTGCTCCTCCGCCGGAGCTGAAGGATGTCTTCGCCCGCGAGAACGAGCTCATCCATCAGGAGTTCGCGGTTCAGCTCGCCTCGTTCAGCGGGGACGCGAGCATCTTCGACGGCGCGCGTCCGCATCTGCAGAACTGCCTTCTCGGCCACTCCGAGCGACCGCGCAAGTCGCGGCGCTGGCTGATCGCTGTCGCTGCCATGCTGTTTGCAGTCACGGCCTTCGGACTTCTCGTCTATCGCCGGAACGTCCGCTGGAACCATTACGTCGCGCGGCTGCAGAGCGAGCCTGGCGTCGTTCTCACCGGCTGGGACAAACATTGGGGCCATTACGACGTCACCGGATTGCGCGATCCTCTGGCTGCCGATCCGCGGAAGTTAGCGGCCGCTTTTGGCATCGATCCCGCGAAGGTGGAGGAACACTTCGGTCCATATCAGTCGCTCGACCGCCGCTTCGCGTTGCAGCGCGAATTCGACTCCGAGAAGCAGGCGCTCGAGCAATTGATGATCCTGTTCCCCGTCAATTCCAGCGCCTTGCTGCCGGACCAATCGGTCCGATTGGACTCGCTCGAAGAACACCTGGATAAATTGCAGCAAGCGGCTCATTCTCTGGGCCGGCAAATTCATCTCACGATTTACGGCCGCGCTGACCAGACCGGCGCGGAGAGCAAGAACGAGGCGTTGAGCAGGCAGCGGGCGGAACGCGTGTTTGACGCCTTGCGCGAGCGGGGCATTTCGCCGCAGCTGATTTCCGCCGTCGGTCTGGGAGACAGCGAGCTGATTCGTCACGGATCGGAGGCTTATCAGTTGGAAGTCAACCGCAGTGTTTCGCTGAAGGTGGAATCGCAGCCACCGGGAGACGAGCAATGATCCAGAAGAAAATCTGCATGCTGGGTTCTTTCGGAGTGGGCAAGACCAGTCTGGTCGCGCGTTTCGTGCAAGGAATTTTCTCCGGCAAATATCTCAGCACCGTGGGCGTAAAGATTGACAAGAAGGAAATCAAGGTGGGCGACCAGGATGTGCTGCTGCTGCTCTGGGACCTGGCCGGGGAGGATTCCCACTCGCAAGTCCAGACCTCCTACCTGCGCGGCGCGGCCGGATACTTCCTCGTCGTGGACGGTACCTTTGCCGAATCGCTGGTCACGGCCAAGAGCATTCACAAGCGGGCCATCGAGGCGGTCGGCGAAATCCCGTTCATGCTCATCGTGAACAAGTCCGACCTGTGGGACCGCTGGGAGATCACCGTTCCGGAGCTGGAAAAGCTGCAAGCCGAAGGATGGAGCGTGCAGGTCACCAGCGCCAAAACTGGCGAAGGCGTGGAGAAAATGTTCCAGACCATGACCGAGCAGGTCCTGCGCAACTCTGCTCCGAGCGAGGCCGCCACCGAGGCGTAAACGCTCGCGCCGTGATGTAGCTTCAGCAACCGAAAGACGTTCGTAGGGTGGACGTGAAGACCAGTCGAAGATCTGCGGCACTGCCTCACCAAGCCGACCCAAAGGGCTGGATGTCAGAGAACTGTCTCTTCTCCAGTGAAGGGGAAGGTGTTTTCTCTTGACGTCTCCTCTCATAAAACCCACCAATATTTCTACTTACTCTTCTTCTCCAAATCCTTCAGTTCTATGACGGATGGAAGATATTCAACGAAATCCTTGGGGCAGCCATCGCTGGCGCTGCGAAAAAGAGCGAGGGCTTCGGGGCGTTCGCCACGCAGAGCGCGATACTCCCCAACGTAAAAGCTATATTCACACTTCTGGTCGCTGTTGCTACCGGCCGCGTGCAAGACATCCTCCGGCGTGCTTTGTCCTAAATAGAGTTGGATCACGGGGCCGGGCCAGTTCGACAGATTCAAGGCTGCTGCATTGGTCTTCAGTTCATCTTTCCCATCCGTTCCCGCCTTCGCGCGTGACAGGTACAGCCATATGACGCGGTAGGGATCGGTCGGGTCAAGCTGCAAGTTCCGGCTGAAATCCTGTTGCGCCTCGGAGTAGTGACCAGCATAGAGGTTTGCCAGTCCCCGGTTCAGAAGCGCCGGGGAAGCATTCGGATTCACGCGCAGGACCTGGTCAAAGCTTTGAATGGCCTGGTCGTAATCGCCTTTGGCGAAGTAAGCCGCGCCCGCAGCAAACGAGGCAGCCTCCTGCGCATCGTGGTCGTTAGCGGGACTCAGCGAAATGGCGGGTTTGCCAGCCAATCTCTGGGCGATATGCTGGCCCACGCGATCAGCGAAAGTTGCGGATGTGTTCATCAGAACGACCACCGCATAATCGGCATTGGGATTAAAGAATGCGAAGCTGCTGTATCCACCCGTTGCGCCGTTGTGCCAATAGCTGCCGGTAGCGGCAACGTACAGCCACGCGAGCGCAATACGCATGCCAGGCAAGGCGTCTGCGCGAAGCTCATGGGATTGGGCAAGCGCCGCCGGAAGGGTCTTACCGCTCGGCGTCTGGGTGGCCGCGGAAGGCAGTTTGTCCGGATGCAGGTTGGCCTGCAGGTACGTAAGCATGTCGTCGGCGGTTGAACGAATCGCTCCCGCCCCGGCCAATGCGTCCAGGTCCCAGGCATGGGCCGGTTGGTGCGCCATGTTGTGACCTGTGATAAACCTGAGTTTTTGCTCGGCTGAAAGCGCAATGACCGTATCCTTCATCCCCAGTGGGCCGGTAATCTCGTTCTGGAGCAACTCGGAATAGGGAACCCCGGCACGATCAGCCAGGGCCTGCCCGAGTAGTCCGAAACCAAGATTGCTATAAAGGAAAGTAGCGTCAGCCGGCTTTGCGACTCCGTGCTTTGCCAGGAAGGAGTACAGATTTGCTGATCGATAGTCGGCATAGGGATTGCTATTGTCAGCGGGGTGGAAATTGTCTGGCATCCGCGGCAATCCCGAGTGCTGTGTAGCCAAGTCAAGCAGCGTGATTTCGCTGCCGGCGGGTTTGGCTACGGTTCCGGCGGGCAACAATTCGCGTACCGGTTCATCGAATTTCACTTTCCCTTGTTCGACCATCTGTGCCAGCAAGAGTCCGGTAAAGGTCTTGGTGATGGAACCAATTTCAAAGATTGAGTCCGGCTTGGCGGTTCCGTAAGCAAAAACCTGCTTTTCACCGTGGTCAACAATCCCTATAGTCACACCCGCCGCCGTCGATGGGGCGAGCGCCCCGCTGGCGAGCGCCTGCGCCAGGTCCTTGCTCAAGACGGTCTGCAACTGGGCTGCCGGCACGGGAGCCATGGCCGCATCGAAGGTAGGAAGAGCGGCAGGCGCAGGGGAAGTCGCGACCGCTTGTCTTTCGAAGTTCAAGGGCACCGGCTGGCCTTGAGTCCATGTACCTGTGAGTGTCTTGCCATCGCCGGACAGGGTCCCACTCCAGTGGCCGCTCACGACAGGAACGTCATAAGAGAACTTGTTCCCTTCGAGCAGAACATGCGCGCAGTCGAGTCCCATTGCGCCCTGGTCCAGGCTATCGACGGAACAAGATTCCTTGCCCGAGGCGTCGCTGTTGACGTGTAACTGTATGCGCAGCGATTGCGGGCCGGCCTTCAGCGTCCCCAGCCATATTCCGTCCACCGCAGAAGGCTTGGCCGCGGGAACGAAGGTGTCACGGCTGAAATTCAGAGGCGCAGGAGTGCCCTGGTTCCAGGTACCGGTCAGCACTGTACCTTGCTTATCGACAGTTCCCTTCCAGCTACCATTTACCGCAGGAACGGCGAAACTTAGAGATTGCCCGTCGAAATGAAAATCAGAGCATGGGATATCTGACGCGCCTTGATCGGGACTATCCAGGCTTCCGCTTAGAGCGCCGTCAGCGCCCGCCTTCACGTGCAGCTTTAGATGCAGAGGACCGAGCGATCCTACATAGTCGCCAGCGATATCTGGCTTTTGCTGCGCGAAGGCCAATGAGCAGGTAAAGGCGAGCCACCCACAAAAGAGTGTCAGCAGCATCGAGCGCTGTACCTGCATCATGACGCTTGTCCGGATGCGTCGGTCTTGCCGCGATGGATATAGGCGATCACTTCCGTACCGTTGTGCAATTGTTAGTCTCATCGCTTGTAATCTCCTGCAGCAGACGATTTGCATGTTTCGTTTTCTAGTACTCGCGTGTCTGCACGACTCTCAGAGCGGCAAATCCTAGAACTGCCGCAACTCCGAGCGAAATACCCATGCTGGCCCACGGAATAGAATGCGGGGGGAATAGAGGCAAACCCATAGCCCGGAAGACATTCAGGGGTGCCAGCAGCGGGACCTTAGATAAGAGGGCCAGGAGAAGTGCAACCCCGAACAGACTTACCCAGTTTCGATAAACCTCATCCATAAAAGTTGAAAGCAATGTTCCAACAAAATAAAATACGGAAGTGCCCGCCGAGAGGCTTACCCACAGGAAAAACAGGTTTGAGAGCGAGACTGGCGGGTCCCCCGGCTCGACGATGGCGGCCCAGATAGCGTAGGGAGCGATGGCAAGGATGCCAACGGTCTCCAACATACCTAATCCGGCCCGTGTGGCGAAAAGACGAAACCGGCTGACGGGCAGCGAAAGCGTAAAATACGTGGAGCCTCTAACCCCCCTTTTCCGGCTGCCATATTCAGTCTTGATTCCGGATCCGGCAAGGAATAGCGGAATAATCGAGTAGTACATTCCGAAATACCCGAACCCGTTTTCAGCCTCTGCTAACTCAGCCGCAGTTGGCGCATGTTGTCCACGAGTTGTCGGATGGTGACCCACAGCTAAGGTTAGGACAAGTGGAAACACCGCGAACGAAAGCAAAAAAACCACCTTGAATCGCGTCTCAAGCCAGCCTTTGTACCAAAGCATTTAGTTGCTCCTTACGTGTTCGAGGAAGATTTCCTTCAATGTGACCGGAAATCGCTCGACTGAAGCGCCCGGTAACGACCGGGCCTGGTTGATAATGGCCTCCACATTTCGACTTGCCAGAATGTCGAAGGTGCGCCCGTCCTGGCGCACGTGCTCCGCTCCCTCACCCCACTGGACCGGAGCTTTCAGTTCTTCCCCAAAGACAACTCGCAGCCGTTGATACTGCGTCTTCAAATCGTCGAGCGAGCCCGTAACCACCGCTGCCCCGTGGTCGATGATGCAGACCCGGTCCGCGATCTGCTCCACTTCTTCTAATTGGTGCGACGAAAAAAAGATGGTCGTTCCTTCGCTGGCGGAGATAGCGACCAGTTCGCGCAGCATGTCCTCTACTGCTACCGGATCCAGACCCTCGGTGGGTTCGTCCAAAATGAGAAGCTCGGCGGCATGTGAGATTGCCAGCAGCAGCATGAACCTCGATCGCATGCCCTTCGACAGATCCGAAATCTTGCGTTTTGGTGGGAGATCGAACAGCTTCAGGTAGCGCTTCTCCACGTCCACGCGCCATTTGGGAAAGAAGCTTCGTGTGAAGCGGATGATCTGCTCCACCGTCATGTACGGATAGAGCTCCTTGTCTTCCGTGACGAACCCGAGCCTCCGACGGATCTCGATGCCGGCCGACAAATCTCCAGCCGGCAGGCCGAAGACGCGCGCGTCTCCGCGGTCAGGTTTCAAAAGCCCCATCAGAAGCCTGATCGTGGTGGTTTTCCCGGTGCCATTCCGGCCCAGGAAACCAAAAATGCTTCCCGCGGGCACCTCGAGGGTGAGGCCCGCCAGTGCTGGTTGCCCCTCGAAGGATTTACGGAGTCCCCGCGCTTCTATTACCCAGTCACTCATGGTCTCCTCCAGATGCCTTTCCCGGGCGATGCTGCGCCAGTTCGTTTTCAAACAGCCTTCTTATCTCGTCTTCCGTCAGACCAAGGTCGGCGAGCCCATCAAGCGCGGACTGGACAATGGTCTGGGCCCTCTTGGTGACCCGGGCCCGCCCGCCCACCGATTCGCTGACAAACGCCCCCGAGCCATGTTTCAACTCGATGATTCCCTCGTGTTGAAGCTCGCGATAGGCGCGCACGACGGTGTTCGGGTTCATCACCAGGTCCTCCGCCATTTTGCGAATGGTCGGGAGCTGATCGCCCGCCTTCAACGCGCCCGTTTCGATGGCGTGTCTAATCTGCTCCATAAGTTGGAGGTACATCGGCAAGCCAGTGGACGAATTGAGACGAAAAAGCATTGTCTTATGTACTAGTAGACTAGTACACTATACACTACAGTTTTCGCATGTCAAGCGGAAAATAGAGTTTCTTGGACCGGCGGGTTTCTAGGGTTTGACGTTTCTTGCAGGTACATACTTTTATGTACCGCAGACACATACTACTATGTGTAGTATGTACCTATTTGGGCGGATTTTCGTACCTAAACCCTTGTGCAACAATACACTAGATATAAACCATTTAGAATGTGATGCTTGCGACATATTTGCGGGATAAGTCATTGATTCTACGTAGAACGCAGGGAGGGGAGTTTTTGTCTGTCGCAACCGCATCGCGCATCGCAGATTTCGGACGTTTCAGACTTCGCTGACAAGCCAAACGTGGCGGAAACTGTCATTGCGAGATGGCTCCAGCCAACCAGGAATCTGCTTTTCGGTGAGGGCGTTTTTTCCCAGGGTTGTGATGAAGTAGAGTTCGTCGTGGCGCGAGCCCCTGCTAGCATAGCTCTGTGGGTCTGCTGCTCGAGGTTTGCAATCTCACCGTTGAATTCGCTACTGCTCAGGGAAGTGCAACCGCTGTCCGCGACGTGACCTTTCAGATTGCTCCGGGCGAGGTGCTGGGACTGGTGGGCGAATCGGGATCGGGGAAGTCGGTGAGCGCGCTGGCGATTCTGCGGCTGCTGCCGCCGCAGGCGCGCATATTGGGGGAGATCAGGTTCCGGGAAGAAAATCTTCTGGCGATGCCCGAGGCGCAACTGCGCCGCGTTCGCGGCTCCGGAATCAGCATGATCTTCCAGGAGCCGATGACCGCGCTCAATCCCGTGATGCGCGTGGGAGACCAGATCGCCGAGGCAGTGCTGGCACATGCGGAAAGGCAGCTCCCTCGACTCGCTACGCTCGCTGGGGATGACAACGATAAGATTTCTTTGCGCGGCAAAGTAAGCAGGGCCAAGGCTTGGCGGCTGGCGGTCGAAGCGTTGCGCACGGTTGCCATTGCCGAACCCGAACGGCGCGCGCGCGACTACCCTCATCAGCTGTCGGGCGGCCAGCGGCAGCGGGTGATGATCGCCATGGCGGTGGTGAACCGCCCGTCGCTGCTCATCGCGGACGAGCCGACGACGGCGCTGGACGTTACCATTCAGGCGCAGGTGCTCGACCTGCTGAGCGAGTTGCGCGAGAAATTCGCGCTGGCTATGCTGTTCATCTCCCACGACCTCGCCGTGGTTTCGCAGGTGGCGCGCCGCATCGGCGTGATGTACGCGGGCAGCGTGGTCGAAATAGGAGCGGCGGAGGAAGTTTTCACGCATCCGGCCCATCCCTACACGCGCGGGCTGTTACACTCTGTGCCGACGCTGCGCAGCGAGCGCAGCCGACCACTTCAGACGATTGAGGGGACCGTGCCTGCCATCACCGCTTTGCCACCGGGTTGCGCGTTCGAGCCGCGCTGCTCATCGCGCATCGCAAGCTGCTGCCTCGAACTTCCGCCGCTGGTGGAAGTGGCGCCCGGCCATCTGGCGCGTTGTCCCGTGGTATCGGCGGAGGTCTGCTGAACCATGCGGCTGCTCCTGCTCAGCGACATTCATGCCAATCTGGAGGCGATGGAGGCCTGCCTCGCCGTCGCTCCGGCGCACGACCGGATTGTGAATCTGGGAGATGTTGTCGGCTACAACGCTTCGCCCAATGAAGTTTGCGAGCGGGTGCGGGCGATGGGCGGGGAGATCGTGCGCGGCAACCACGACCGCGCCTGCTCCGGGCTGACTGACATGGCGGAGTTCAACCTGGTGGCTGCGATGTCGGCGCGCTGGACGCAGACCACGCTCCTGCCCGACCACCTGGAATGGCTAAAGGGGCTGCCGCGAGGCCCGATGCGCCTGGGCGAGATGGAGGGGCTTGAATTTGTTCACGGCTCGCCGCGCGATGAAGACGAATACGTGCTGAATCCGTCCACCGCCGGCGCCAACCTTCGGATGCCCAACCATCCCGACAGGATTTTCTTCGGCCACACTCATCTGCAAGGCGGCTTCATTCTGGAGAACGGGCGCGTGCGCAACTTCATGCCGGTCTTTCCGACGGGAGAAGACGTTGTGGAGTACAAGATGCCGCTGGGACGCGGTGAACGCTATCTCATCAATCCCGGCTCGGTGGGGCAACCGCGTGACGGCGACTGGCGCGCGGCGTTTGCCCTCTATGAGCACGACGGGGGTGGAGAAGCAGCGGTGACGTTCTATCGCGTCCCCTACGATATCGACGAGACTCAGCGGCGAATCGTGTCGGCCAATCTTCCGGAGCGTCTGGCCACCAGATTGAAGTTAGGGCGATGATCCCTGTTGTGTAGCTCAGGCAGGCTTGACCGCATCCAAAGATACGGAGGTAAACTACCTCATGCACTTTAGGCCATTCCCCGGAAAATCCGCCTACCGCTCACAAGAGTTCCCCGGGGGAACCATTGGCACCTCGGAGCAGGGTTATCTCATTGCGTACATCGACGGTGGCGCTCGCGGGAATCCCGGCCCCGCAGGATATGGTGTCGTCTTCGAAGACGAAATAGGGCGTCCGGTGGCGCAGCTTAGCGAGTTTCTCGGTCACCAGACCAACAACTACGCTGAATACTCTGCCTTGCTGGCGGCGCTCAACTACACCCTGCGTCATGGATTCAAAGCGCTCAAGGTCATCAGCGACTCGGAACTGCTGGTCAAGCAAATCAATGGGGAATACAAGGTCAGCAGTCCCACATTGAGGGAGTTGCACGCCAGCGCGATGAAGATCCTCGACCACTTCGACTACTTCCAGATCAAGCACGTACTGCGGGAAAAGAACCGCGAAGCCGACCGCCTTGCCAACCTCGCCATGGACCGCGGCATTGCCAAGCGCGCCCCGGCGGTCGCTGCCACAGACGTGGGCGGTGTGGCCTCCGTAGTTCCTGAGGTCAATGGAGTGGTGCGCAATGGTATCGTCGAGTTCCTTGGTAAATCTCTGCCAGACGGAACCTTGGTCAAGATTCGGGCAGCTAATCCGGCGAAGTAATAACGGACATACGGCAGACGGGGACGGAGGTGACGGTGGAGCTATTCATCTTTGCGCGGTTTCACGCGCGCGCGGGCCAGGAAGATGCGGTGGCCGAGGCGCTGCGTGAGGTACTCGGCCCATCGCGCGAGGAAGCTGGCTGCCTGAGTCTTGAGGCTTTCCGTTCCACCCGGGATTCCGGGCTCTTCTACATTCACTCGCGTTGGACGAACGAAGCTGCTTTTGACCAGCACGCAGAGATGCCCCACACTGTGCACTTCGTCGAGCGGGTGGAACCGCTTCTCGATCACCCGCTGGAGGTGACGAGAGCGCGACTCCTGAACTGAAATGCACTTGAAACCGTAGCGATCAGGCCGAAGCGGCCCGGCGTTGGACGATCGCAGTCCCGGCGAATCCGCTGCGAATCTGGGGCGGCTCGAGAATGCGTGTCACCTCCGGCGGATTCTCCACCGCCCAGGCCAGGGTTTGTGTCATCTGCTCCACCGTGACCAGTCCCAAACGTTGGGCGCCCTCGCGCGTTGCCGGTACCAGGCGCGCCATGGCGTATAGGGGGACCAGCAGCAGAGGCCACCTCCGGCCGGGTCCGAGCACGTACCAGGGGCGCACAAAGGTCGCCGTTATACCGCTCTCGCGGACCAGTCTTTCGCCTTCGGCGCGGACTGCCTGGTACTCCTGCATGATGGGCGCAGGCCGCGCGACGCTGAGATAAACGAAGTGGCGAACACCGGCCTCGACCGCGGCACGCACCGCTTCCTGGCACGACTTTAAATCGATGTCGCGGAACTCGGCAGCCTTCCGCGGATTAGGATGCGCCACCCCAATGAGGTGCACGAACGTATCCCCTGGAGTTACCTGCGGGGCGTAGGTCTGGGCGCGCAGCGCGTCGCCGGATACCACCTCGCACCCCAAGGGGAGCTTTGACTCCGAACCGGGTCTCGCTAGCGCGCGCACATGATGCCCGCGGTGCAACAACTCTGCCGCCAGTCTGCATCCCATAAACCCAGTGGCTCCGGTTATGAACACTGTGCGCGATTGGGAAATCATTCGCCCCTCCGGTAGCTGGTCAGCCGCCGATTGTAGTACGACCGCACCAGGAATTCAGATTTCCATCAAGAGTCGGCCTTAGGAATCATTCCCGCCGAGGCGGGCATCTTTGCCTAGCAAGGTGGAGGTAACCGCTTATGACTCGTGATGCTCGCCTGATTTCAGGAATCATTCTGATCACAGTGCCTACCATTCAGTATGGTGGGTATTTCCTGTTGACGTTGCTCGTGGACCGCAGCTCCGGATACATGGACAATGCACTGCGTCAGAATTTCTTTCGCGCCGGACACGCCCATGCAGGCGTGATCGTGATTCTGTCGCTGATCTGCCAACTGCTGGCGGATGCCGCCATGCTCCCGGACCCACTGTTGTGGCTGGTGCGCCTCGGAGTTCCTCTTGCTGCAATTCTGATCTCCGCGGGTTTTTTCGTTTCGATGCTTTCGCCGACCGCAGCCCGGCCAGGCCGCGCGGTGGGGTTGATCTACGTCGGGGCGGTGATTCTTGCGATTTCGGTTGTGACGCTGGGCGTTGGTCTGCTGCGGACACCGCAACAGGTCTAGTCGGCTGGGTGTACTTTGGCGCGGCGCCCGCGGGGCAAGCGGATCAGCGCAGCGTCCTGCAGGTGCAGGACGTCCTGCAGGTATTCGCGCAACGCCATCAGGATGAAGGCCGCCTCCGCCGTGAGGAACATTCCGAGATAGCACACCGTCAATTGCAGGCTGTCAGGAATCTCGCGGTAGTCAGCCACGTTGAGCAGTTCCTTGGTAGCGTTCATGACCCCGCGTTCCGAGAACGCCGTGAGCGACTCCATCAGGAAGTAGTGGTAGAGGAAAACCAGGCTGAGGGAGGACAGGATTAACAGGAGCGGAACTAAGGACACGAAAGCACGAATAGCAACGTGGCCATCGGGCTTGGTATAGAACATCAGCCTACCCAGCGAATGGCGGATATAGAACAAGTAGCCGAGCAGCAGGAAGCAGAATAAAGAGGTGTAAGTGGAAAGGAACTTTTCTTGCGCCGCGTAGGTGGGGATCAGGTGGAACGCCGCCAGGGGGATAGGAAGAGACGCCGTCACCACGGACGCCGTTCCCATATACGCCTTAAAGAACTTGGCAAAGGCGGCGAAACGTACGGGCTCGTGAGGCTCAACCTCGGTTCTCTCGGCTCGCAAGCCTATGGCACCGGTATCTCGCATTTGACCTTCGCATCCTGGAACGCAGACACCATGATGGGCTCCGTCTTTTTCACCGTACCGCCCACTTGCTTAGTGGCGTATACCGCGTACACGCCGGGTGGCACCGCCTTTGATGTCGGGGTACTGATTTTCGGGAAGGACAGCTCCGCCGAATTGAGGCCGCTGACCGACACCCACTTGTACATCACTGTCCAGCCCGCATCGGGTTGTCCATCCTTGACGGTGTTGGCGATGACCGTAATCAGACGCCCGGCTCCCCACGCTTTACAATCCACCACTTTGATATGGAGGTCTTCGGCGATGCTCTCCAAGACCTTCTTCGCCGCCTCCTTCTTTTCGGGCTGTGTGTTCAATATGTTGGCCACCTGAACGCACCACCGGGCTTCGTGCGCCAGGTCGTCGACGTACTCTTTCGGCGGGGGGATCAGCAACCAGTCGCCATCGCGTTTATAGTCGCCACCTGCGTTGTATCCCGGCCCACTCATTGCCCCCGCGTCCGCGTACCCTCCCTTCAGAAGTCCGCTGAACAACTGCCTTCTTGCATCGAGGATCTTCCACGAAATGTCAGGCTCGCTCTTGGCGATACTTTCCCCGCACTGCTGTATTCCAGCCAGCGCAATGGCGGTTGGCTCGAGCCGGGGCGGAGGCGAGAGAACCTGCGCGGCCAAAGTCGGGGCAGCTGCGAGCGCGACGACCAAGATGCAACAAACACACAGGGCCCACAGGTAGGTCTTTCGCGTCCAGGACTGGTGAAGGCGAGCGCCAAACTGGTTGCCGAACTCGAGTTGGCGAGTTGTAGGCATACGTACATCCCCCTGGAATGGCCGAACTGGCAGGAGCGCGATGCACTAAAGGATATAGCACTTTTGCGGTTTCTGAGCATGGTTCGGGGTGTACCCAGCTTGAGGCCTGCTGCGGTCTCCTCTTGCCGGGCAGTTACAATGAAGAGTTTCTTCCGATCCGAATTGCAGCCAAAGGAGCTCGCCTTGATCGCTCGCTACACGCGGCCTGAGATGGGGCGCATCTGGAGTGACGAAAACAAGTTTCGGACGTGGCTCGAGGTGGAAATCGCCGCCACCGAAACCCTCGCTGAGGCCGGAATTGTGCCGCAGTCTGCCGCCAAGGCCATCCGCGAGAAGGGCGACATCGATGTCGCCCGCATCAACCAGATTGAAGGCGAGGTGAAGCACGATGTCATCGCCTTCACGACTGCCGTGGCGGAAAAGGTTGGTCCCGAATCCCGCTGGCTGCACTACGGACTAACGTCGAATGATGTGGTCGATACCGCGCAGGCGCTGCTGGTGAAGCAGGCGTCGGCCATCCTTCGCGAAGACCTGACGAAGCTGCGCGAGGTCCTGAAGCGCCGCGCCTGGGAGTTCAAGGACACTCCGGCGATCGGCCGCACGCATGGCATCCACGCCGAGCCCATTACGTTCGGCCTGAAACTGGCGAACTGGTATTCGGAAGTGCAGCGCGACATCGAGCGTTTTGAGATGGCCGCCGAGCAGATGCGCGTGGGAAAGCTTTCCGGGGCGGTGGGGAACGCGGCCCACCTTGAACCGGAATATGAAGAGAAAATCTGCCGGCGCCTGGGCCTGAATGTCGCTGCGGTTTCGTCGCAGGTCATTCAGCGCGATCGCCATGCCTTCTACGTCGCTACGCTGGCGGTGATCGCGTCCACGCTGGACAAGATTGCCACCGAGATTCGTCACCTGCAGCGCACCGAGGTCCGCGAGGCTGAAGAGTACTTCAGCGAGAAGCAGAAAGGCTCGTCGGCCATGCCGCATAAGCGTAATCCTGTGACCTGCGAGCAGATCAGCGGGCTGGCTCGCGTTGTGCGCTCCAACGCGCAGGCGGCGCTGGAGAATGTGGCGCTCTGGCACGAGCGCGACATCTCGCATTCCTCGGCCGAGCGCATCATCCTGCCGGACTCGACCATCCTGGTCGATTACCTGCTCAACAAAACGACCAATCTCATCGACACGTTGTTGGTCTATCCCAAGCGCATGCTGAGTAACCTGGAATCGACGGGCGGGCTGGTCTTCAGCGGACAATTGCTGCTCGACCTGGTTGAAGCCGGCATGTTGCGCGAGGATGCCTACCGGCTGGTGCAATCGAATGCCATGCGAGCGTGGAAGGAAGATTTGAACTTCCGCGAGCTGATCATGAACGATCCGGAAATTACCTCGAAGGTGAAACGTGAGACGCTGGAACACGCATTCGATTTGCGGCGACCATTGCGAAATGTGGACAAGATCTTCCAGCGGGTGTTTGGAAAGGCGACTGCGAACAACTGACACAGTCGAACGAAGGGAACTGGAGTACCTGGCTGAACGCCCGTCGTTGGTCCGGCTTCCTATCGGAGGAGTGTTATGAAAGCACCGGTATTACGGACGCTCGTCTTTCTGATGATCGCCTATGGCGCATTTTCGAGTTCCTTCGACGCCGCTTTAGGTCTCTCCTACCGATTGCACTTTCCCAAGATTGCTGAGGTCTTTGGCGCGTTTACGCCCGGTGACGACTATCGCCGGTTTATCCCGGTGTTTGATGCAGTTCCTTCATGGGCGGTCGGGCTATCGCTCGTGGCTGGTCTGCTTTACCTGGCGACATTGTGGCCCTTGTTGCGGGGACGCCGCGAGCTTTTCCCATTCTTCACCGCGGCAGTTGCGGTGGATCTGATTCACTACGCAGTTCTGAGAAGCATTCCTGCCTACGCGGCATTGATGGGATCAGGCCACATACACATGGAATACTTGCTATATGGGTTTCTCCTGGCGGGCTGTGGAATCGCCTGGTGGATTGCTCGCCCGCCGCAAAGCCCGCTGTTTGCGGCACCGCAGAGTTGACAACCGGCAACTGAAAACTACTCCAGCCGATTGATGATCGAGGCGACATATCCCGCGCCAAAGCCGTTGTCAATGTTCACTACGCTGACATTCGAAGCGCACGAGTTCAGCATTCCGAGCAGCGCTGCAACGCCCTGGTAGGAAGCGCCATAGCCCACGCTGGTCGGCACCGCGATCACCGGAACACCGACCAATCCGCCGACGACGCTGGGCAACGCGCCTTCCATTCCGGCGCAGACGATCAGCACGCGGGCCTGAGTCAACGTCTCGCGGCGGGCCAACAGACGATGGATGCCGGCGACCCCGACGTCATACACGTGCTGCACCTCGTTGCCCATGACCTGCGCCGTGACCACCGCTTCTTCGGCCACCGGAATGTCACTGGTACCCGCAGACACCACGACGATCGTCCCTTTGCCGTAGTTGGTTTCGTCCTGCGTCAGCGTGACGGCACGCGCCAGCTCATGCATTTCGGCTTTGCGAACCTTGCGCCGTAGCGCGCGGAACTGCTCGGCTGAAACCCGCGTGGCCAGGACGTTGTGGCCGTGTTGCGCGAGCCGCGCGAAGATCTCGGCAAACTGTTGCGGACTCTTTCCCGGACCGAAGATCACTTCCGGCATGCCGGCACGTAGTGCACGATGATGGTCCACATTGGCGAAGCCGAGGTCCTCGAAGGGAAGATGCTTCAGCCGCTGCACGGCTTCGTCGGGCGACAGCTTGCCGCGCTTGACCTGTTCGAAGAGTTTCTTGATGGCTTCCGAATTCATGGAGCAGTAGTCAGTAGTCAGTTGCCAGTTGTCAGCAAAAGTTTTCGAATCTCGAGCTTCAAGTCTACCCCGGAAGCCGGCGGCACTGGGGTCCGGTCTACGTCGGCGTGAAGCACACGGGCTGTCCGGCATCGAGTGGTACGATGAAAAGCTCAGATGTTCGCGTCCATGAATACAGCGCCTCGAACCATGACTGTCGCCGTCACCGGCGCGAGCGGTTCCATCTTCGCCAGGCACTTGCTCGATACGCTGGACCGCGACGATCGCGTGGCCACCGTCAACGTTATCTTCTCCGACAGCGGGCTGCGGGTGATGGCCGAAGAGCTGGAGGTGGCGGGCCGCAACGACGTGGTCCGCAAGCTGCTGGGAAGAGCGTCGCAGAAGATCCGCGAGCAGAGCAACACCGACATCGGCGCCAACGTGGCCAGCGGCTCGTACCAGGCCGACGCCATGATCGTGCTGCCATGCAGCGTGGGAACGCTGGCGCGCATCGCGCACGGCATGGCGATCCAGCTTATTGAGCGGGCGGCAGACGTCTGCCTCAAGGAGCGCCGGCCGCTCATCCTGTGCGTGCGCGAGACTCCCTTCAACCTTATCCACCTGCGGAACATGACCCAGGCTGCCGAAGCGGGGGCCACCATCTTTCCCATTATTCCGGCGTTCTATTTTCGTCCCGTCTCCACCGACGAGATCGCGCGCGAGTTCGTCAATCGCGTTCTCGCCCACGTTGGCCTGCCGCAGCCCGGCGCGTATCAGTGGAAGGGCATGTGACCCCCGTTTTGCCGCGAGCTGGCACTAGCTCCCTCTCATAACGCCGAAACCGGCGGGGACGAAACTTTGGTTTGCTCGTTGCGTACCGCCAGTAATGCCAGGGCGCAGGAGCCAAGACGCGCCAGGATATTATCGGTGCGGCTGGTGACAACCACCGGCACCCGGGCGCCGATCACCATGCCGCAAGCCTGCGCGTCCGACATGTACTCGAGTTGCTTCATCAGGATGGCGCCGGCTTCCAGGTCCGGAACCACCAGGATGTCGGCGTTTCCCGCAACCGGCGAGCCGACGCATTTCGTCCGGGCTGCGGCTTCCGACACCGCAACGTCAAAGCCCAGCGGTCCGTCGAGTATGCCTCCGGTAATCTGGCCGCGGTCAGCCATCTTGCACAGCACGGCCGCGTCATAGGACGAGGGCAACTGCGGCAAAACATTTTCGTGCGCCGACAAAAGCGCAACTTTCGGCTGCTCGATCGCCAGCGCATGTACCAGGTCGATGGCGTTCTGCACGATATCGCGCTTCTCTTCCACCGTGGGTGAAACGTTCACCACGGTATCGGTCATGAAGAGAGGACGAGGGAAGCTCGGTATTTCCACCGCGGCAACGTGGCTCATGCGCCGCGCGGTTTGCAATCCCTGCGGCGTATCCACAAACTGCAGTAACTCCCGGGCGTGGAGGCTGCCCTTCATCAGGGCTTCGACCTTGTGTTCACGGGCCATAGTGACCGCAAGCTCCGCCGCCTGGTGGCTGTGCTCGGTAAACTCCGTTTCGAATTGCGAGATGTCCAGCTTGCAGTACTCCGCTGCGGCGCGGATCTTCGCTTCCGGCCCTACCAGCACTGGGATAATCAGGTTGGCTTCGGCGGCTTCGATGGCCGCCAGCAGGGAGGCCGTATCGACAGGATGGACGACCGCGGTGCGAATCGGGTACAGACCCTTGGCGAGCTCGATCAGCCGGCGATAATGGCGTCCCTTTTCCAGCAGCTTCACCTCAGGCAGCCGGACTCGTTCACGCGAAATTTTTTCCGTGGGCGCGATCACCTCGGCGGTACCGCTGATGACGATCTCGCCGCGCTGATTGGTAGCCTGGCACTCCAGGGTAACGCGGTGCTTGTCTTCGTCCTTCTCCGCGACCTTGACGGTCACGGTGACGGTGTCGCCCAACCCGACCGGCCGGCGGAAGCGCAACGATTGCCCCAGATAAATGGCGCCGGGGCCGGGAAGCTGCGTCCCCAGCACGGTGGAGATCAACGCCCCGCCCCACATGCCGTGGGCGATGATCTTGTGGAACATGTCGCTGTCAGCGAAGGCCTTATCCACATGGGCCGGATTCACGTCGCCCGACATGATGGCGAACAGCTCGATGTCGCGGTAGGTGAGGGTGCGGGAAAGGCTGGCGGTGTCGCCAACGCTGAGCTCGGAAAATGTCCGGTTCTCAATTCGATCAAGGGCGGCAATGCTCATAAGGCGCCTCGCAGACAGCCGTTACGACTCGGATTCGCAGTGTGCACATCTTTGGATGCGGGAAGGACAATGTGGAATGGTCGTATCTGAGACAGCGACCGGTGACAGGCCTCAATCAGAGGAAGCACCACTTCGGTGCCATAATCGTCATTTATTATGTTCTTTAGAATCATCGCATTACGAACTTTTCCCTGGCAAGCTCTTGATTCATAATGGTTATAAGCTATCTTCTTCTAATGCAATCACTTACAATTCTCCTCCCAAGGTCGGTTCCGGAGAGCGGTGCGCACTGCCATGGCGGGCACACAACAATTCGCTCCTCCCAATTCTAGGGATAACGTCCAGCGCAACGCCAGGGCAAGTGCACGGGACACAATGGCGTGTGACGTGAACGCGATTAAGCGCGGTCGAGAAATGCGCTCTGAAGCCGTGCCCCTTAGCCACCGAAACAGATGAATAATGCAGGGCTAATGCCGCTGCTCCACCCAGGGATACAGCAGTCAGGCATTCCATGTCACCTTGCATGGTGACCTGCGCGCTTTCGGTATTCCCCCCGCAGGTGCGAGACTTTGGAGTGGAGGTTCCCATGTGGCTCAAGGCTCTTGGCGTGGTGGCAATCGTCCTCTTCTTCGTTTGAATCATTGCCGTGCTCCAGGGCTGGAGCAAGAGTGACTTGTCGGGACGCTTCATCGGCGCGGCTTTCGTCCTCGTCATGGGCGCAGCAGCCGCCTGGGGAGTCCGGGCGCTGCTGGGGGCTGGACACTGAGGGGACGCCGATCCCGGCTTGGCTTGATCGGGGCTCTATCCTGATTTCTCAGGGCCAGCGAAAGCATGGTGTGGCTTATCATTCATGCCATGGACAAGCAGCACTTCTACCTTAAGCTGATCCCGCCCCGGCCAACCTTTCCCGGAGATATCACTGACAACGAGAGGGCGTTGATGGAGGAGCACGGAGCTTACTGCGTGCAGCAGTTTGCCGCCGGCAAGCTTCTGGCCTACGGTCCGGTGATGGCGCCGGATGGGGCCTTCGGAGTCGCCATTTTGGAGGTTGCGGACGAGGCTGAGGCCCGGCAGTTCGGCGAAGACGATCCTTCTGTGCGGGCCGGCATGAACCGCTTCCAGTTGTATCCCATGCGGGTAGCTGCCTCGCGCGCCAAGAGTTGAAGCGCTCGGCAAACGTGGGGCATTTGCTTCCCTGTATGCGATGGAATGAGACTCCTATGCACCTTTTAGAGGCATTGCTGCGTCATATCAATTGAGCGTTTGCATGCTCAATGGCTATGATCAGAACCAGGAGAGAAAAATGAAGGCAATTTTAATTGTGCTAATTGCTGCGACCCTCACGGTTGGAACCGCGGTCCTCGCCCAGGACCTTACCCAGGACACCAAGAAGGTCGCCGACAAGACAGCGGACGTTACGAAAGACACCAGCAAGGACGTTGCTCACGGCACCAAGAAAGCGGCGACCAAGACCGCTAGACGTCACCGAAAGATGTAGCCACCAGCAAAGACGTCGCTCACGGAACTGCCACCGGCGCCAAGAAGACCGGCAAAGCGGTAGACAAGGGCGTCACGAAGACGGTCGACGCCATCAAGTAGTCTTCAGGCTGCCGTCCGCGGAGCCTCGGGAGAGTGCTACTCTGACCACCACATCGAACTTCGAGTAGTACTTCTTCACATCCGCAGCCCCATACTTGGAGCGGAACGCCTCGATGACGTGCATCACGACCTTCGGATCGGTGATGGGGGTGGCCTGGAACTTTCCTTCCTTGTCCCGAGCCGAGATTCGGACCTCAGGATTGCGAAGCACGTTCTTGTACCACTGGGTGTCGGAGCCCTGGACCGGCATAAGGTAGAGCGTGTCGCTGCTCTCCATGACGAACCAGACGGGGATGGAGATTTCGCGTCCCGTTTTTCTGCCGGTCACGGTGAGTGTGACCTCTCGGTAGAGGGCCAGCCGTCCTTTGAGCGAATCCTGGGAAGCCGGCATCGTCACCTCCGGAATGATCTCTGCACTATTCGCCTTATTCCGTTTTGGTCGAGCCGTAGTCGGTACGCAGCTCGCCGCTTCGGATTTGCTGGATGAAGATCGGGACTTCGCGGTTGATCAGATCAGCCCGGTCGATTGGTAGATGGTGTCCACTTCCTTTGGCAATGATTCTACGGCTGCGGGTGGACAAGCGTTTTAAGGCTTCCTGGTCGTGGTCCCACACCACACTCATTTCGAGCGCCAGCTTGGGCGGAAGGTGGGAAGTCTGTCTGTCCAGTTGAGTATCTCGCGAAAAGATCAGGACCGGCAGGTCGCCATATGGGCCGGTATTAATCGTTTCTTCGCCGGACCGCCGAAAGGCCGTGTACTCTCTCCAGACCTCGCCCAACAACATACCGCAATCGAGTTGTCCCTTCATTCTTGCAAATTGCCCATCAAAACGAGAGTCAACCGAGCAGTCGCCCGTAAGCCGCGGTATACCAAGAGCCATGAGCGCAACATAAGAATAGTACTGAGACGTAGAGGGCGTGTGGGCTTTCAGATCCGCAGATTCATGGTCCTCTTCCAGGGGCGTGGCGCCCTCAACAAAGATCAGCCCAGCCAAGCTCTGGGGATAATGTGTAGCGTAAGCACGTATATCGATACCCCCCATCGAGTGTCCCATTAGGACAATGGGGCCACTCACACCAGCTTGCTGCAACAGAGCATGTAATTCACTAGCAATGTTGTCGGCGTCTCGCGGATCGGGCCCCGGAGTGCTCCAGCCCATTCCGGCGCGGTCATACGAGCACACTCGCGTAGTCTTGGAGAGTTCCGGTTGCACCTTGTGCCATGCCAACGAATCATTTCCCATGCCCGCATCGAGGACAAGAGTTGGAGAGCCCTCACCCGTGCAGTAGATATGCATGTCGTGTCCGTTGACAACGTACATCTTCCCCGGAGCCGGGTAGATAGAACGGTAATAGCGAAGGGCAGCCGCATTGAATATGGTGCTGCCCGCAGCCATCACGCAAACCAGGATAACCAGCGAAAGCAATGCCCATTCCGTGATGCGACGCCACTTGGCAGGTGGTGTGCGTCGCAGGGTGCGCAGGCGGCGGACGGAGAGCGCGACGATCAAGATCGCGACCAGCACGATGACAATGGGAAGAGCCAGTGGATTGGGATTCAACAGTGTGCTCCTTTAGGGAATCCCCGAATAGCGACTGCCGTTGAGTCTACCCCTCCACACTGACCCGCACCATCTTCTTCCCCGCTCGCAGGGTGAATTCCGAGCCCAGCTTCACGGTGACGACGAGATCGGTCTTTAGTTCGCCGTCCACCTTCACGGCGTTTTGTTTGAGCTTGCGCAGGCCGTCGGTCACGCTGGTGGCGAGCCCGGTCCGCGCCAGCAGCTTGTCGAGCTTTATCTGCACGTTGCCGTCGTCGGTTGACGCATTGGGCGCGGCAACTTCCTCGAAACGCACGGAAACCAGCGGCAAATCGTCGGGCGTCTCGTCTTTTTGGAACATGCGCGACCAGTCGTGCGCGGCCTGCTCGGCGGCTTGCGCAGAGTGGAAGTCGGCGACGATGCGCTTGCCCAGTTCCTGCTTGAGCTTCATGGGATGCGCCTGGCCGGCGGCGACCTCGCGCTTCATGCGCTCGATGTCAGCCATGCTCACGTCGGTGACCAGCTCGTAATAGCGCCACATGAGCTCGTCGGAAATGGACATTACCTTACCGAACATCTCCTGCGGCGCTTCGGTGATGCCAATGTAGTTGCCGTACGACTTCGACATCTTCTGCACGCCGTCGGTGCCTTCCAGCAGCGGCGTGGTGAGCACGATTTGCGGCGGCTGACCGTAATGGCGTTGCAGCTCGCGTCCCATCAGCAGGTTGAATTTCTGGTCGGTGCCGCCAAGCTCGACGTCGGCCTCGAGCGCCACCGAGTCGTAGCCTTGCGCGATGGGATACAGCAGCTCGTGCATCGCGATCGGCTTCTCGTCCATGAAGCGCTTGTGGAAGTCCTCGCGCTCCAGCATCTGCGAGACCGTGAACTTCGCAGCCAGCCGGATGAAGCCTTCGTACCCCAGCTTGTCCAGCCACTCACTGTTGAAGCGCACCTCGGTCTTGTCGCGGTCGAGGATTTTGAACACTTGCGCCTTGTAGGTTTCGGCGTTCTGGTCAATCTGCTCGCGGCTGAGCGGCGGCCGCGTCGCCGAACGTCCGGAGGGGTCGCCAATAAGTCCGGTGAAGTCGCCGATAAGGAAGATGACGGTGTGGCCCATGTCCTGAAAGTGTTTGAGCTTGCGCATGAGCACGGTATGGCCGAGATGCAGGTCGGGCGCGGTGGGGTCGAAGCCGGCCTTGACGCGCATGGGCTTGCCGCTGGCGAAGAGATTTCTCCAGGCGCTCGCGGAGGTCGCTCTCGCGGATGATCTCCGCTGCGCCCTTGCGCAGGTAGGCAAGCTGCTCGTCAACCGGAGGAAACTGGGGCATAAGAAGCGATTATAGAGAAGGGCGGGAGAGGAGCGGGGTGTACAGTTTCCTCAGGTCCCGAGAAAAACAGATCCCTCGCGGGCTGAAGCCCGCTCGTGATGACAAAAACAACGGGCGTACAATGGCGCACCTGAAGGTGCGCCCCTTCAAACGCAGAGCTCTCCGAAAACAGCCGGGGCGTCACCCGTCAAGCTTCTTCGCGAGCAGCTGGTTGACCAGCGCGGGGTTGGCCTGGCCTTTGGAGGCTTTCATCACCTGGCCGACGAAGAACGCGATCACGGTTTTCTTGCCGCCACGATACTGCTCTAGCTGCTTGGGATTGGCGGCCATCACCTCGTCGATGATCTTCTCGATGGCCGAGGTATCGGTGATCTGCTGCGGCTTTTCCTTCTCGTAGATGGCAGGGAAATCTTCGCCGCGCTCGAAGGCGAGGTCGTAAAGATCTTTGAGCATCTTGCCGCTGATGGCGCCGCTCTCCACCAGATCGGCGGACATGGCCACGCCCTTCATCGAGATGGGCGACTGCTCGATCTCCAGGCCCTTGGCTTTCAGGCGGCCCATCAATTCGCTCTGCACCAGATTGGAGACGCGCTTGGGGTTCCTGGCCGCGGCGGCGGCTTCCTCGAACTGGTCGGCCAAGGCGCGCGTGCTGGTCAGGGTGGCGGCGTCGTATTCCGTGATGCCATACTGCGCGACCATGCGAGCGCGCCTTGCCTCAGGGAGCTCGGGTAGCTGGGCAACGATCTCCTGGCGCCACTGCTCATCGACCACCAGCGGCAGCAGGTCAGGCTCGGGGAAGTAGCGGTAATCGTGCGCCTGCTCCTTGGAGCGCATACCGTAGGTCTTGCCTTCGGCGGCATTGTAGAGGCGCGTTTCCTGCTCGATGGCTCCGCCGGACGAGATCACCTGCTCGTGGCGCTCGATCTCGTACTCCAACGCCTGGCGAATGAAGCGGAAGGAGTTCACGTTCTTCACTTCGGTCTTGGTGCCGAACTGCTTCTGCCCGCGCGGACGAATGCTGACATTGGCGTCGCAACGCAGCGAGCCTTCTTCCATGTTGCAGTCGCTGACGCCGGTGTACAGGATAATCTCCTTCAGCCGCGTCAGGTACTCATGGGCTTCGTCGGGCGAGGAGATGTCGGGCTCGCTGACGATCTCGATCAGGGGCACGCCGGAACGGTTAAGGTCGATGGAGGTCCACTGGTTGCTGTCGGGCAGGCCATCATGCAGGCTCTTGCCCGCGTCCTCCTCCAGATGCACGCGCGTAATGCCGATGCGCTTGGGCCCGTTCGCTGTCTTGATCTCGATGTAGCCGTGCTCGGCCAGCGGCTTGTCATACTGCGAAATCTGGTAGCCCTTGGGCAGGTCGGGATAGAAGTAGTTCTTGCGCGCGAAGATGGACGTCGGGTTGATCTTGCAATTCAGGGCCGTAGCCGCCAGCACCGCGAACTCGACCGCGCGCCGGTTCAGCACCGGCAACGGCCCGGGCAATCCGAGACACACAGGACAGACGTTCGTATTCGGTGGATCGCCGAAGCGGGTCGAGCAGCCGCAGAAAATCTTGGTCACAGTCAGCAGCTGGACGTGGACTTCCAGACCGATGACCGGCTCGTAGTCGGAGCGCGCTGCGACAGGGGCTTCGGGCGTGGTGGCCATGTGTCGATTATAGTGGGGAACCAGCCGCTACAATATCCACCATGGCTGACGAGCTTCTGCGTTACCGCTCCGAGTTCCCCATCCTGGACCGCACCACGTATCTCATCAGCAACTCGCTGGGCGCCATGCCACGCGACGTGGAAGATGCGCTTCACCACTACACGGAGATGTGGAACACGCGCGGGGTTCGCGCCTGGGAGGAAGAATGGTGGATGCTGGCGGCGCAAGTCGGGGATGAAATCGGCGCGCTGATGAATGCCCCAGCGGGCTCGGTCGCATGCCTGCAAAACGTGACCACGTGCCAGGCGACGGTGGCGTCGTGCCTCGATTTCAGCGGGCGGCGCAATAAAGTGGTTTACACCGACTTGAATTTCCCCTCGGTCATGTACTTCTGGGAGGCGCAACGTTCGCGGGGCGCGCGGGTGGAGATGGTGCCGAACGATGACGGCATCCACGTCAACACCGAGCGTCTGCTGGACGCCATCGATGACGAGACGCTCATCGTGCCCATCTCGCACGTCATCTTTCGCAGCGCGTTTATCCAGGATGTCGAGGCGATCGTGGAGAAAGCGCACCGCGTCGGAGCATACGTGCTGCTGGATTCGTTTCAGGCGACCGGCACCGTGCCCTTCGATGTGCAGCGGCTGAATGTGGATTTTTGCACCGGAGGCGTACTGAAGTGGCTGTGTGGCGGGCCGGGAACGGCTTACCTCTATGTACGTCCTGATCTCGCGAGCAAGCTGGAGCCGGCATTCACCGGCTGGATGGGTCACGAGAATCCGTTTGGTTTCGAGATCGGCCCCACGCGCTACGCGCCGACCATCTATCGCTTTACCCAGGGCACGCCAAACATTCCTGCGCTTCAGGTGGCGAGGCCGGGGGTAAAGATTATCGCCGAGGTGGGCGTGGAGAAGATCCGCGAGAAGTCAAAACGGCAGACGGCGCTCCTCATCGAAATGGCCGACCGGAATGGCTGGCGGGTGAATACGCCGCGCGATCCCGAGCGCCGCGGCGGAACGGTGTCCATCGACATGCCCAATGCCCAGCAGGTCTGCAACGAACTGCTCAGGCGCGATGTGCTGGTGGATTACCGTCCCAAGGCCGGAGTGAGGTTTTCGCCGCACTTCTATAACAGTGACGAGGAGCTGGCTACGGCCATCACGGCGGTCGAAGAGATTCTGGCCGGGATGAAGGTACACACATAGATTCTGCCGGTCAGGGCTGGGAATCGGGATGTACCGCGCAGGTTCCGGGCAACATCCTTCTTGACTTTTCGCCTTTTATTCGCTAACAATTCAGGTGGAGGCGGCGATCGCGATTATGGCTCTCACCCGGCGTCAAAAACAGGTATACGACTTTATCTCCAGCTTTGTGGACAAGAACGGTTATTCGCCTTCCTATGAGGAGATTGCGGACGGTCTTGGCCTCAGTTCGCTGGCCACGGTGCATAAGCACATCAGCAACCTGGAAGAGAAGGAACTGCTTCGGCGGGACTACAACCGCAGCCGCTCGATTGACCTGCTGCGGCCGCGCGGCCGCATGAAGCAGGCGTTTGCCGTGGCAGCGGCAGCGGCGGCCGAATCCAGCATGAGCCTGCCGCTGCTGGGACGAATTGCCGCCGGCCGGCCGCTGGAAGCGGTGGAGAATCCAGAGTCCATCTCGCTCTCCGACTTCACCCGGTCAAAAGACGTATACGTGCTCCAGGTCACCGGCGAGAGCATGCAGGACGAGCACATCGTCAACGGCGACTACGTATTGGTGGAGAAGACCAATGTGGCGCGCGATGGCGAGATTGTGGTTGCACTGGTCAACGGCAGCGACGCCACTCTGAAGCGAATCTACGTGGAAGGCAGCAAGATTCGCTTGCAGCCGTCCAACGCCGCCATGCAGCCGATCATCGTTCCCGCCGCCACGGTACAGGTGCAGGGAAGAGTGATTGGAGTTCTGCGGAAGTACTAAGTTAAGAAGCTGGCGGTTTTTACCGGACGGGCACTTACAATAAGCCATGAGTAGAACTGGATAGCGATGAGTCACGCGACAGGAACTTTGTTTCCGAGAATTGACCGCGCGGCATCGGTCGAACCGGAGTGGGTTGCCGTTCTGAGGCGCCGCGAAGAAATGCTCTGGGGTTCCCTTAAGAATCTCGGGCCCCAGCAGAGGCATCACCTTTCTGACCGCGCCACCTATGTTCACTGCGAGGCCTTAAGCTGGATTTCGGATCTACCCGCGAATTCGATACACGCCGTCGTCACCGACCCACCATACGGTATGGTGGAGTACGACGAAAAAAACCACGCAAAGCTTCGCAAGGGTAGAGGGGGGGTGTGGAGGATTCCGCCTAGCTTCGACGGCGCAAATCGAAAGCCGGTACCTCGATTCACGGTTTTATCCAAGGAGGAAATTCTAAATCTCCACGGGTTTTTCAGTGCGGTGGCTTATGGCCTCCTTAAGGCCCTAGTGCCCGGCGGTCACGTTTTTGTCGCCTCTAATCCGTTGCTTTCGACCACAACCTTTCACGCATTTATAGAGTCCGGCTTCGAGAAGCGGGGTGAGGTCATCCGCCTGGTGCAGACGCTCCGCGGCGGAGACCGACCCAAAGGCGCGGAACGGGAATTTTCAGATGTCACGGCGATGCCGAGGTCTTGCTGGGAGCCTTGGGGCATCTTTCGCAAGCCGATCGAAGAAACACTGGCCGAAAATCTGCGGGCTTGGGGAACGGGTGGACTACGCAGAATCTCGGAGGAAGAGCCGTTTAAGGACGTGATTATTTGTTCTCCCACGCGAGGGCTCGAAAAAGAAATCGCGCCTCATCCATCGCTCAAGCCGCAACGTTTCTTGCGTAAGCTGGTTCGAGCCGCGCTGCCTCTGGGGATCGGAATCATTTACGATCCTTTTGCAGGATCAGGTTCCACTTTGGCAGCAGTCGAAGCGGTTGAGTACCGTGGAGTCGGAACCGATTCCGACCCCCAGTACTTTGCTCTGGCGAAGCAGGCGTTTCAATCGCTATCTTCGCTGCAGCTACCTGATCAGTAATGGGCGATGCCGATCCTCCGCAACCACGCCGATCCAACCAGGTTTAACCAGGGCGCGATCCTGCCGTTTGAGCTGCGACTCAAGGATTTTGAAATGGCAATGCAGGACGTATATGACTTCTTCTATGACGTGAACCTGCTACTTTTGAGTAAGGGCCTCCGGAGACTGGACGACATGCTTCGGCCCGCCATCATGTCAGGGCTTCTTTCTGACATGCTAACGGCGAGCCTCGCCAGGCACTCGCGGACTCTCGTACAGAATAAGTATTTCAATGGACATCCGGATCTGGTGGTCCGGGGAGTGTATCCGAGCGACAGCATTAAAGCGGGGTCAGACGGCGTTGAAATTAAGACAACCAGAAAAGCCGGCGGGGCGGTGGATACCCACGGTGCACGCGATCAATGGATGTGCGTGTTCGTGTACGACATCGACAATGTGACAGAGCCAGCAGTTGACCGCCATCCAATGGCGTTTACAGAGATTTATCTTGGCCAGGTGACGATCGCCGATTTCCGTCAAAACGCGCGCGGTCCACTCGGTACCAGGACGGCGACGCTGGGCCGGGATGGAATTGCGAAGTTGAGAAGTAACTGGCTTTACCGTCTGAAATGGCCTGACCCGTGAGGCCGCGCGCGATTATCGGTCGGTTGCTGGCTTTCCAGCCAGGCATGCAAATGGCGCGGCCGCAGCCGCGCCAGGCGCGAAAAACTCTTACGGTTTACAGGTTCTTGTCCAGCGCCTTTTCGATCACATCGCGGGAGACGTAGCCCACGATCTGCTCGCGGACCTGCCCGCCTTTGAAAACCAACAGGGTGGGAATTCCGCGCACTCCATAGCGCTGCGGCGTGGCGGCATTCTTGTCCACGTCCATTTTGCCGATCTTTACCCGGCCGTTGTAGCTGGTCGCCAATTCGTCCACGATTGGCGCCAACGCCCGGCACGGACCGCACCAAGCCGCCCAGAAATCCACCATCACCGGTTCGTCCGACTTCAAAACGAGCTGATCGAAATTCGCATCGGTTACTTCTACGATTGCTTCACTCGCCATTAATTTCCTCCGCAGGGATCACAGCCCCGGCCACGCCTTGGCGGGCCGGGCTTCCAATCATCCTAACATCCCCGATGCGAGATTAGATGCGCAGCGGCCTCGCAGGACGCAAGCCGGCGGAAACGGAGTTTTGTGCTGAGTTCGGTATACAGAGAGGCTTTAGATGGCGGAAATCTTCGTGGCAAAAAATCAAGAGCGCCCTGCTGATTCAGCAGAGCGCCCGGAAGGCAGCCCTCCCCCAGAACTGCCTGACTGCGATTTGATTGTGCATCCATTCTCGGGTTTTGTAAATAGGTCTTTGGTAACAACTTGGTAAACAAATTAGTAACCTAAAGTAACCTATAGTAGATGTACAGTAACCTCTTTCCATCTGGACTACGATTTCCCGAACTTTCTGAATCCACGACGCCTTAAGCGCATCTGCGGTTGGAACCATTCCCCATCCAACTACCCCAGACTGCTCGCCAATAACTCTGCGGGATGGACGACTTCGCGGCCCATTCCGGCCAGCAACTGTTCGTGACACGAAGTCCCACTGGCGACCAGAGTGCGGGGCCCACCCTCTTTGTCAGCCTGCCGGACTTGCGCGAACAGGTCCTCCCCTACGGCCATGCTCATTTCGTAATACTCGTGCTTGTATCCGAAGCTGCCGGCCATGCCACAGCACTCGACGGACGACGTCACCACATCGAAGCCTGCTGCGCGCAGTACCTCGACAGTCTGAGTCGCAGAGTTGCAGGTACGCTGCTGGCAATGCGAGTGGTAGAACAACCGCGTGCCGTGCGCGCATTTGGCGGCGGGAAAGATCCGCGCCAGGTCGAGCCGTTGCTCCAGAGCGACCTGCCACAGGTACTCAAGCGGCTCAAAGCTGTTTCGTGCCAACAGGGTTTGCGTGTCGTCGCCGTTCAGCAGATGCTTGAAATCGAAGCGCAGCATGGCCAGCACGCTGGGTTCGAGCACAAGAATCTTTCTTCCCTGGTCCAGATAACCGCGCAGCATGGGCGCGATGGCACGGGCTTGCTGCCGGGCAGTCTCCATCATGCCCTGCGACATGGCGGCGCGTCCGTCGGGCATGGCGGGACTAAGCACCACGTCGAGAGCGATGGCACGCAGGACGCGAATCGCGGCCATCCCGCGCTCGGGCGCACCATAGTTGGTGAAGATGTCCGCCAGCATTACTACGCCGGGTTGAAGCGTTCCCGGCTTGACGCTGCCCTGTTCGCGATAGATCTGCTCCCACGTTTTCTTGGGGAAGGGCGGCAGCGTCCGGCGATGATCAACGCCGAGAGCGCTTTCCATGAAGCTGCGCGCACCGGGGAGGTTCATCGAAGCATTCGCCAGCCCGGCGGACTGCGTTCCCCATTTTCCAAACGCGGCGTAGTTGCCGAAGAACTGCTTCTGCAGCGGCGCAGTGCGATCCTCGGGCGCACTGCCGGTGAGCGCCCCAAACGCCGACTTCGTACCCGAGGATCCCTGGGCCTGATTCATGCGCTGACGGAGGTTTTCGTTAAGCCAGGGAATGTCAATGCGCACCGGGCAGTTCGGGACGCAGCGCGAGCAGGCGGTGCACAACTCGCTGAAGCGAGCGTTCATCAGGGTCCCGGTGCCGGCCTCCCAGGAGCCGCCGATGCCGCCGGAGTAAGTCTCTCCACCGAAGGCGTGGCCGCCAACCGTCTCGAAATTGGCGCACGAGTTCAGACAGGCGCTGCAGCGAATGCAGTACAGCGCCTCATGCAGCACCGGGTCTT
Organism: uncultured Acidobacteriaceae bacterium; assembly: GCA_963791975.1. Classification (GTDB taxonomy): domain Bacteria; phylum Acidobacteriota; class Terriglobia; order Terriglobales; family Acidobacteriaceae; genus Bog-257. Next base: position 79,107 of record CAWBUJ010000006.1, read on the forward strand.
CGCGCATCCGGCTGCGGCCGTTGTCGATGAGCACCATGTGGAACTCGCGCGGCTTGGCTGTCTTGCCGGGGGCGACGAAGGGCGACGCCTTGAGCGGAGGATGCAGGATGCTCACGTAGGAGGTCAGCGGCTGGCCCGTCCCGCTGCGCGGCAACAGCTCGATGAAGGTGGCGAAATCGGTGCGCGAGGGCACGACCTTCTCGATGCCGGCAATCGCGATGTGCACCGGCGGCAATGTGGTGGTCATGCGGATGTTGCCTTCGCTTTCCACCAGCATCAGCGAGCCGCTGTCGGCGGCAACAAAGTTGGCGCCGGAGATGCCGGCGTCGGCGGCGATGAACTGCTGGCGCAGGATTTCCCGCGCAAACTTGGTAAGTTCCTCACCGGTATCCAGCGGCAGGTCGGTTTTGAACTTGCGCTTGAACAACGCGGTGATGCGCTCGCGCGAATAATGCAGGGCCGGCGCCACGATGTGCGAAGGCTGCTCGTCGGCCACCTGCAGGATGAACTCCGCCAGGTCGCTCTCGGCCACCTTGATGCCCACGGCCTCCAGCGCATGATTTAGCTTGATCTCTTCCGAGGTGATGCTCTTGCCCTTCACCACCAGTTTCACTTCATGGCGCACCAGCACGTCGCGAATGTACTGGTTGGCGTCAGCCGCGGTCTTGGCCAGATAAAAATGTCCGCCGTTGGCATGCACGCTGGCCTCAAGCTGGGTTAGTAACGCAGGCTGGTTGGCGATGGCCTGCTCTTTGATCTGGCGCGCCCGGTCCTTCAGCTGGTCATAGTCCGGGAGGCGCCCGATGGCGGCGTAGCGGTTGCGGTTGAAGGTCTGAGTGTTAAGGCGGATGGCGGCACTCTGCACGCCCAAGGTCATGCGGATGGCGTCGCGCAGGTGCTTCTTGTCGCTCTTGTTTGCCACCTGGCGCGGAGTGATGTCGGAAGGATTTACGGATGTAGCCATGCTCACCTCAACACGATGATGTGCAGCTTGTGCGGGCCGTGGACCCCACGCACCAACGGTCCCATGTCGGCGGTGGCGCTGGGGCCGGTAACGAAAACGAAGTCCCGGGTCAGCCCTTTGCCGTCGAGCACGTCAGTGCGAAACAGATCGCGGGGCTGCGGCACAATGGTCTCGGCCGCGACAACTGCGATCTGGAAAGGCGCCAGCAGGCTCACCATGCCGGTGCGCTCCTGGCTGACATTGATACACACCGAGCCGGTGCTAACGACCGCGGCGAACGCCTCCGTCACACTCACGGGCGAATTGACCATCTCGTCGGGCGTGGCATCGGCGCGCACGCGCGGGTCGGTCGCAAAATCTGCGAACAACGTAGCCGGCAGATCGTGAGGAGGAGCGTAGAGGATTCGGTTGGCGTCGCCGGCAGCCCGGAGGATGGCATCCCGCAGGGCTGTAGGAGTGCGGTCAATGACCTCGACGCTGGCGACTGCCTTGGTCGCCGACTCGATGAATTGCTCGATCGTCAGAGTGGAGGGTGGTGCCATTGTCTGCGACATATAGTTGCATGGCAGCTTATACCGCCTCTGGGTCCAAAATCATGTTTTTTCGTCACAAAATGGTATGACGGCGCTCACAGCCATCCCTTGGCGCGGGCGATGCGGGCGGCCTCGGTGCGGTTGGCGGCGCCCAGCTTGCTGATCGCCTCGGAGAGATAGTTCCGCACCGTCCCTTCGGAGAGGTTGAGCTCGCTCGCGATGTCGGAGCTGGCCATGCCCTCTCCGGCGAGACGCAACACCTGGCGCTCGCGTTCGGTCAAGGGATCGGGCTCGTCGGTCCAGGCCTCGGCGGCAAGCTGGGGATCGATGACGCGCAACCCGCTATGCACACGACGCACGGCATCGGCCAGCTGTTCGGCGGGCATGTCTTTCAGCAGGTATCCTGACGCTCCGGCATCGAGGGCGCGCCGCAGATATCCGGCGCGCGCGAAAGTGGTCAGAATGATGACCCGCACCGGCACGCCGCGGCGCTTCAACTCGGCTGCGACTTCCAGGCCGGTCAGCCCCGGCATTTCAATGTCGGTGATGAACACGTCAGGCCGCGCCTGCTGCACCGCGCGCAAGGCTTCATCGCCGGAACGGGCGCGCGCGACGACCTCGATGTCGTCTTCCATTTCGAGCAGCGCGGCCAGAGCGCCTAGAACCATGGCTTGGTCTTCGGCCAGGACGACCCGGATTTTGCCATGCTTGGCGGGGGGCACGCTGTCAGTTTCGCAGAGCGGAGGCAGCGGGGGCGAGAGGCAAATGAATAACCAGCCGGGTTCCGGCGTCGGTGCGCCGCTGGAGCGAGCCGCCGATGGCCTCCAGCCGCTCGCGCATGCCGCGCAGGCCGTTGCCCTCAGGAGCATCTGCGCCGCGGCCGTTGTCGGCGATTTCCAGCGTACAAAGCTCCTCGTCGCGACGGAGCCGGACGCTGCAGCGCTGCGCCTGCGCGTGCCGCACGACGTTGGTTACAGCTTCGCGAAGCGCCAGTGCCAGCACCGATTCCTGGGCCGGGCTGAGCGGAACTTCCGAGGCATCACAGTCCACGGTGATCCCTGCGGTCTCCAGCGTCCGGCGCGCCTGGATCAATTCCGCCGCCAACCCCTGACCCCGGTATCCGGTGATGGCTTCGCGCACATCGGCGAGCGCGGCGCGCGAGGTCTGCTCCACATCCTGCATCTCCTGCTTGGCGCGTTGCGGGTCGCGATCCACCAGCTTGCGCGCCAACTCCGCCTTCAGCGTGATGAGCGAAAGCGTGTGGCCCAGCAGATCGTGCAGATCGCGGGCGATGCGCTCGCGCTCGGCGACCTTGGCAAGATGCTCGATCTCGTCCTGGGCGCGCTGTAGCTTTTGCCGCTCACAGTGTTTGAGTGCCCAATAATGGTTGCCGAATCCCACTATTGTGACCAGCAACAGGAGCGAGCCCCAGAAGGTTACGGGTATTTGCACACGGTAGGCGTAGAAGCCAAGGATGGCCACGTCGAGGCCGATGAGCAGGGACACTCGGCGAAGGCTGGGATGGAAACCGCTTGCTGCGGCCGCGTAAATTAGCAGGGTGACATTGCCCTCGTTGACGTGGACAAAGACCGGAACCATGGCGGTCATGGCCAATATGCTCAACAGCTTGTATGGTTCGGGACGCGAGAACGCCTGCAAGTAGAGAAGGATGAAGACGATCCCGCCGAATGTGTTGGCGGCCCATCCCAGCGGACCGTAGTGCGTCCACAGCGGATCCACGAAGACCCACACCATGAATGGAAGCCAGATGAGCGGCTGCCAGCGATGCTCGTCCCCGTTGGGATAGATCTTCCACCAGATTGCCTTGAGGGTGTTCATGGTTTCATAGCTCTTGTCAACGCCTGTATCTATTGTCCTTCGGATGGGCCGCGGGTACAACGGTATACCAGACCACGGCGACCGCGGTGATCGCCAGCCCCAACAGCGTGGTGTGGCCGGTCAGGGTCAGTCCCAGAAACACCGCCATCGCGATGCCCCAAAGAATCCATTGCCAACTTCTATTCGCCATTTTGTACCTCCTTTGGAGGCTGTCAGCTATCAGCCGTCAGCCGTCAACTAAAGCCGGACTCAAAGCCGGTGTAAGGGGGGATCCTGTTAACTCGCACTGGGACCATGAGCTGTTTCCCCCCGAGCCAGCAATGGAGCATGGCGGGCGACCAAGAAAGCCAATACTAGTGTGATAGCCGACGAGAGCCACAGAATCGCGCCCGTACCCAGTGCAGTCATTCCTTGCAAACGCTCCGTAGGCGCAAAGAAAAGTGTTCCGGCAACCCAAACGAGCAGCGTCCCGCCGGTTGCATAGTGCATTTTGTATTGGAAGAGCCTGGCCAGTGGGAACAGATGCACAGCTAGGATGGCTGCGATCGCCGTCACGTCGTATACCTCCAGGTGTAGCTTGTTCAAAGTCGTCAATACCAGAAAAATCGCTAACCACTGCCCGCCGTTAATCCAAAGAAACATCCGTTTGCGGCGCATATCTTCGGTGAGACGGGGAAACCGCCTAGCCTGACTCATAAGGTTGAGCGCTGTTGCTGTAAGGCCCGCGGCCACTAGCACTACGCCAACCTCTGTCACTGTGCTCAGTCGCTCACGCACGTATAAGGCAAGCATCAGCCACAGCGTTCCGAAGCCGGTGAAAAACAGCGAGCCTATCGCGCGCCCGTTCAGTTGATTTGCGGTCACCGCAGGTGTCATAACAGCCGGAGTCTCCTTTTCGCCTCCCAAACACGGTGCCAACTGTAGATCCATTTCCCAGCCTCCAAAATGTGCAACGGCTTTCGTCCGGAGTGCCCCTCAACGATGTCCGATCCGCAGTAAGTAACGTGATTAGCTATCCACTAACCACCAGCCACTAGCCACTAACTTCATCCGTACGTCTTTCCCTCATCCCTCCGGTACCCCCATCCGGCCAGGCCCAGGCAGAGCAGGGTGAAGGCGATCAGTGCCTCGATGTGTCCCCAGGCAGGAGTTGGGTTGTTCACCATCCCAACCGCATTCAGCGCCAACTGGCTGAGGTGGTAAGGCGGCAGCACTTTGGCAAAGGTTTGCAGCCCGCGAGGCAGCAGGAACAACGGTATCCACAGCCCCGAACAGAACGACATAGGCAGGTAAATCAGGTTGACCAGTCCGGGCGCCGAGTTGGGCTTGGCGAAGTAGCCGATGGCCATGCCCATGGCGCTGAACGGGATTGCCCCGGCGACTAGAATGCCGACGAGTTTGGCCGCCGTTGCCACCGGCATGCGCACGCCACCGAAGACGATGCCGATGGCCAGCAGCAACAACATGATCACCGTACTGAAGACGACCGCGGAGCACAGCTTCCCTAAGAAATAAGCGGACACCGGCATAGGCGAGGCGCGTTTCACTTGCAGCCAGCCCTGTCCGCGCTCGATGGCGAGACTCACGCCGAAGCCGAACAAAGCCACCGCGATCACGCCGAAACAGCCCATGGTCGCCAGCATGTAGGTTGCATTTTCCTTGCGATCTGCGGCATTCGACCCCAACACGATCCCGAACAGTACATAGAACATCACTGGGAACGCCACAGTTGAGATGGCATACACGGGAATGCGAATGTTTTTGAGCAGCTCGTATTTTGCCTCTTTGACGTACAGGGCAATGGTCCGCGAGAGCGAGCGTTGCGGCGCGGCGACAACCGCGGGAAAAGTGGTGGCAGCCATGTTAGTTCCTCCCATTTGCATCGGAGTGGTTGTTCTGGGTGAGCGCCAGGAACGCTTCTTCCAGGCCAGCGTTGGTCACCTCCAGGTCGCCCAGCCAGGAATCGCGCTGCAACAGCTCGCGCACCACCGGTTCGGCGACGTTCACCTGCAGCTCGAAGGCATTACGGTCGGCCTTCACACTCAGCACCCCAGGAATCCCCCGCACTTCTTCCAGGGAGAGGCGGCTGGTGCAGCGAATCTGCTTGCCCATGGCGCGCGCTTTGATCTCGGCGGGAGTGCCTTCGGCCACGATCTCACCCTTGTCCAGCACCAAAATGCGGTCGGCCAGCGCATCGGCTTCGTTCAGATAGTGGGTGGTGAGCAGCACCGTCTTGGCGCGCGCGATGAGGGTGCGAATCTGCGACCACATCAGCCGCCGCGCTTCCACGTCGAGACCAACCGTTGGCTCGTCGAGAAACAGCAGGTCGGGATCGCCGCAGATCGCGATGCCAAACAGCACGCGCTGCTTTTGTCCGCCCGAGAGCTCGCCGAAGGGCCGGTTCTTGATGTCCTCAATGCCGGCGATCCGGAAGGTCTCATGCAGCGGCAGAGGCCGCGGATAGTAGGACGAAAACAGGTCTATGTGCTCGCGCACACGCAGAGTTTCCGGCACGCGGCCAACCTGAAGCATGGCGCCGAGACGCGGCTGCACCTTTCCTTGGTGCGGGTCAGCGCCAAACACTGAGACGCTGCCCGAGTCGGGCCTGGCCAGGCCGAGCAGCATCCGCACCAGCGTGGTTTTGCCAGCGCCATTGGGACCGAGCAAGGCCAGCAATTCGCCTGCGCGCACCTCCAGGTTGAAGTTACGCAGGGCCACAATCGCCCCGTAGCTCTTGGTTAGGTTGCGCGTCGCGGCGACACTGACCGGCCGCGGGGCGGCAGCGCTGAGCTGCATTTCGGCTAGAGCAGTTGACATCATTCACTCCTGTGCTCAGGAATCCTTGCGAGCACGGGACGATCTTCCGTCATGCGCTGGGCGGACAGTAGTGTGGATTGTCAGGCTGGGGGAGTGACAAATGTCATGGCGGGGCGGCGGTAGGGCCATCACCACCGCAAGGCCCTCATCAAGCCTAAGGCGGGAAGGGCCTAAGCCACGTTCCCGGGCGCTCTGGCCTTCTCCGGCGCAGACGCAGACGGGTTTCCCTTATCGCGACAGGCAATTTCCTAAACGGTAGCCAGTCAAAGAAGGACGGAGACGAAAGACAGGGATCTAAGCTGTGCGGCGGCTTTTCTGGGGAGAGGCTGGCGATTTTATCGAGGTCGACTGAATGTCCAACTGATCGTTGGAAATATCGAGCGCCGCCCGGTATGCCGCCGCGACACGGTCTTCTATTTCGCGGCTGATACGGACACCCTCGGTCTCGATTCCGTAGTATCCCATCCCGATTTCGTGAACCGCAGCCATGCTCTGATCCTACGGTGACTCCGTGCTCCTGTCAAGGAAGAACACGCGCCCCGAATCAACCCGTATTATAGTGGAAACCGATTCCGGGACAATCCGCAGCTAACCGCTTTTTAGGAACAAATCCCGCAGCGATTCGAACAATAGCAGGTTGATCCGGTGCTGAAATGCCGCTGCCTCCGGCACTTTTTCCGGCAAGCGGAGATCTCGGAGCGGGCAATCGGCACGCTCGCTGCCAACGTTCAGAACGCCGTAAGGGCGCTTCTGCTTATAAATATCCTTTTTGTTGTCCCAGATGGCCGGATCCACCGGAGCGTGCACCGGAAAGGAAGCCAGCACCTTGTGGGTAGGCGAGCCGGGTACATGCCGGTAATAAAGCGGAGCATCTTCCCGGTTGTTTCTAACAGGCGCCACATACACTTTTATGCTGTTGGCTTTGAAGGCCCGGCCGGCTATACCCGTGCCGTAGCGTAACTGGGTTTCGTAGTGCATGGGTACGGGCTCGTAGTTGCCGCTGGCCGCTTTCGTTTCGCGAACCCCTGCCAGCATCGGCAGGCTGGAGTCAGCATCCAGATACATGAAACTTCCGGTTAGAGGCCCGGACCAGTCTTTGGCGAAGACATCACGCGTCATCAGAAAGATACGACAGATCAGAGCGATGACTTTCTTCCGCTGCTCTTCGGTGACTGAGTCCGAACGCCAGATGTCCCACAGCTCCTGCGGGGTTCCTTGAATCGATTCATCGGCAGCGGCCTGAGCTTCCGGCACGTCCCATTGAATTCCGTAACTTAGACCCTGCTGCGGACGGCGGACTCGTAGAGCGGCGCTCCGAAGGCTTTCGTAGTAGCGCAGAGCATGGACGTTGTACAGATGCGCATAGACCTCAGAATCGGTTTCCCACTTCCGGCTATCCGGCTGGTTGGAATCGATCCGGGCGATGCGCAGCCGCGGCTCGCCGGGCCGGAAGCCCTTGGGGAACTGCACCACGACCGTCAGATTTTCGATAGGGTCAACCACCGGGTAATGCGTGTATTCGACATTCCATAATCGTGTCTGTTCGCGGGCGTATTTGTGGTCAAATTGCAACTCATCCATGGCAAAAGAGTTCACCGCATGCCAGGAATACTGATAACTCGCCGCATGGTCAGGACCAGCCGAGATAGCGGGATCGAAGTGCAGGGGTGAGTTCCAGACCTGATTGTCCTGGTCCATCGGAGGGATGCGCTTTACCACCGTAACCTTGAGCCCGCCGCTGCCCTTGGCGGTCAAGCCCGCGAGATAACCCGAGGTGGGAGCCAACTGCACCTGATGTTCTCGATCTCTTTCGTTCCCGGAGACCTTGACTGTCAGGTCTCCGCACTCCACCACTCGCCGGGCATCGCCATCCTCGTCCAGCACGGCGATCGAGGCTACCTCGCGGTAAAAATATCCTTCCCGTTGGATCCTCTGCTCCCAAACCATCTGTTGCGTCGATTCTTCTGTGCGAACCACGAATGGAGCGGGCTGCGGCTTCTCCGACCATTCGGTGGCTACGTTGTAGTAAAACTCAACCGCCGCCTTCTTCTCCTCGACGTTCACGACGCCGAACCAATTCAGGTAGGGGTTGTCCATTTGGCGCAGGGTTGCCCCGAGGCTAACCACCGAAACGTTATGCCGGTTGTCGCCCAGCGTGCTCCAGAAGCCAGCTCGCGCCTGCAAGTGTTCGTGCCCATGCAGTATCAGGTCGACCTTGCGGAACAGCACCGGAGACAGGAACTGCCCCGAGTTGATCATAGTGAGCCACTTAGCCCGGAAATCGTGACTCCAGTTGACCGGCAGGGGATGGTGATGCACGGCCACTATCTTGAACGCACCTGCAAAATCCGGGTCGGCGCCCGAGATCTGGTCATACCGCCGGTTAAAGTGCATGACCTCTTCTTCCCTGATCCGGCCGCTGCCTCCCAACTCACCTTCCTCGGCCGAGTTGAAGCCGAAGACCCAAACCTTGGTGCTGCCAACTTTGTAAAAGCCCTCCGACTTATAATCGCGCCACGCGTCGTCGTATTTATCGGCGGCGAACTTCCCCTTCCAGCCACCTAACTGGTAATCGTGATTTCCAGGGACAACGATGAGGCGCGTATTTGCCCGTCCGCTGCATTTCTTTTCCGCTTTGTCGAGGAACTCCTTCGCCAGATTCCACAGCTCATGCTTCGGGCCGTCTGCGAGGTCGCCGGTGCACACAATCACGTCGATGTCGAGCTTCTCGATCCTTCGCAGAAGGCTTTCGGCTAGCGCTTCATTATGTTTGCCAAAATGCAGGTCGGAAATGTGTAGCAGACGCATGGTAGGGGAGACAATCTTACAATTTGGTTATTCGTGATTTCAACTTAGAATTCGGTGTCGAACCGGGCATTCCATTACTGCAGGAATCGCGTTGTGATCCGGGTGAACTCTGGAACGGACGGAATTAGGAGGAAAGCCAGCCGGCACAGGGGAAAAGCTGAGATGCACTCTAACTCGCCCTGCTTTTCAATTCCTTTCGACGGAGACGCCCCAACGAATTCCCTTTTCGTGACTCAAGTCACAAATCGCAGGTGATAGCAGTCACGGCTCTTCCGCCCGTAAAGCGTCACACTGATTAGTAAGAGTGAGGAGTCCGCCCGGTCGATCTGCACCCTCGGCAAGCGCCGGCCCGGAGAGAGAGGTGAGCCGTGCTCCACGCATATCGCTTGGTCAAGCTGATTGAAAACCATTCCGACGGGCTGGCCCGAAGCCTGCACAACCGCTATCGCAACTGTAGCAAGTGCTCGGCGTACGCCGGCGTTCCCGAGAGCGAACTGATCGAGAAGGTGTACGAAGTGTATCGTCACCTGGGCGGGTGGTTGCTGGGCAAGACGGAGGCCGACATTGAAAGCCGTTATCTTGAAATCGGCGCGCAACGTGCGGCCCAGGGCGTGCCCATCAGCCAGGTGGTGTGGATGATCTGCCTGGTGCGGGAGAACCTGTGGGATTACATGCAGAAGCATGCCGAGTTGGAGCGCCCAGCGGAAATCTTCGGCGAACTCGAACTGCTGGAGATGCTCGACAAGTTCTTCCACCTAGCCATCTACTATGCCGCTTTGGGTCACGAGCGCGCGACTGCCGGCGTCACTCTGACGGTCGAGACACTGACCCGATAAAGAGACAATTTATGTCCTGGATTGAGCAATACAACAGCAAATTGAAAACCGCGCATGAAGCGGTCGCTGGCGTGGAGTCCGGGATGCGGGTGTATATCCATCCCGGCTGCGCCGAGCCGGAGTCCCTGGTGGAAGCGCTGATGGTGCGCGCGCCCTTCGTGAAGGACGTGGAAGTAATGCACCTGCTGACCCACGGCACCTCCCCGTATTGCGCGCCGGAGATGGCGGAACATTTCCGGCACAACGCGTTGTTCGTCGGCGGCAACGTTCGCGAGGCGGTGAACGACGGCCGCGCCGACTATACGCCGATCTTCCTGAGCGAGGTCGAAGCGCTGTTCGAAAGCGGCGAGATTCCGATCGACGTCGCCTTCATTCAGGTCTCACCCCCCGATCCGCATGGTTATTGCAGCTTTGGAGTAGGAGTCGATTGCACGCTGACCGCCGCGAAGTACGCCCATTGCGTGGTGGCGCAGGTGAATGCCCAGATGCCGCGCACCTACGGCGACAGCTTCATTCACGTGAGCGAAATCGACACCATCGTGGAGCTATCGCGCCCGCTCTGCGAATTGCAGAAGCAACCCGGCAGCGAGTTGTTCCGGACGATTGGGTCGCAGGTGGCGTCGCTGATCGAGGACGGTGCCGTCTTACAATGTGGGATAGGCGGCATTCCCGACGCAGTACTGCCGAACCTGATGGACCGAAAAGACCTCGGAGTTCACACGGAGTTGATTTCGGATAACGTCATTCCGCTAATCGATGCCGGCGTCATCAATGGGCAGCGCAAGAACGTCAAGCCGCGCAAAATCATCCTTGGCTTTGTGCTGGGGACGAAAACGCTGTTCGACTTCATCGACGAGAACCCCATCTTCGAGTTTCATCCTTCTGCCTACACCAACGATCCGATGCGCATTGCGGCCAACGACCGCATGGTGGCCATCAACTCGGCAATCGAAGTGGACCTGACCGGCCAGGTTTGCGCCGAGTCGATCGGGCCGAACTTTTACAGCGGCTTTGGCGGCCAGCTCGACTTCATGCGCGGCGCTGCGCGCTCCAAATGGGGCAAGCCGATCATCGCACTCCCTTCGACCGCCAAGAATGACACCGTGTCGCGCATTGTGCCGAGGCTGGCGAACGGCGCCGGTGTGCTGACCACGCGTGCCGACGTGCATTACGTCGTCACCGAGTACGGCGTGGCCTATCTGCACGGCAAGACGGTGCGCCAGCGGGCCGAAGCGCTCATCCAGATTGCTCATCCCAAGTTCCACAATGAGTTGTTCGATTATTGCGAGCGGCAGCGCTGGTTCCAGCGCAACGCTTGCGTAGAAGTGCGAGGGTAAGGAGCCTAAGAATGACATCGCAACCGCGCGGTAACGTAATCATCGATCCCGAAGAATGTAAGGGCTGCGGCTTGTGCGTCGAGTCGTGCCCTCCCGAGTGCCTGTTCCTGGCGCCGGAACTGAGTAAGTACGGCGTCCATCCGGCGCAGTACAGCGGCCAGGACTGTACCGGATGCGGGGCATGCTTCTATTGCTGCCCTGAGCCCGGAGCCATTGTCGTCTATCGCCTCATTCCCCCCGCGAGGGCGGTCAGCGGGGCGGTCGTGCAAAAGCAGGAGGTGGGCCATGAGGCAGCTCTGTAAGGGGAATGTCGCCATCGTGAAAGGCGCGGTGCTGGCGGGTTGCAAAGCCTACTACGGATATCCCATCACCCCCGCCAGCGAGATCGCCGAATACGCCTCGCTCCTCATCCCCGAAGTGGGAGGTACTTTTTTGCAGGCGGAAAGCGAAGTGTCGGCCATCAACATGGTCTATGGTGCGGCTTCAGCCGGCCTGCGCGTGATGAGTGCCTCTTCCGGCCCGGGTCTCAGCCTGATGCAGGAAGGCATGTCCTACATTGCGGGAGCCGAGCTGCCGTGCGTGATTGTTGACGTGGTGCGCGGCGGACCCGGCTTGGGCAACATCGCCCCCGAGCAGAGCGACTACTTCTGCATCGTGAAGGGCGGCGGCCATGGCTGCTATCGCAACATCGTGCTTGCGCCTTCGTCGGTACAGGAGATGTTCGACCTCACCGTGCTCGCCTTCGAACTGGCCGACCGTTATCGCAACCCCGCGGTCATCATGACTGACGGTTATGTAGGGCAGATGATGGAGCCGCTGGACATCAAGCTGCGCAACATCGAAGCGCCAGCCAAAGACTGGGCGGTGCGGGGGACCGTGGAGACGAAGAAGAACCTGGTCTCCTCCATCTTCCTTGAGCCCGATGTTCTGGAGGCCCACGTCCAGAAGCTGGAAGCCAAGTATCAGCTGGCTCAGGAACTCGAGACCCGGTGCGAAGAATACCTGACCGAGGACGCTGACGTACTGCTGGTCGGCTTCGGCATCGTCTCGCGCGTGCTGCGCTCCACCGTGGACCAGCTTCGCGCCCAGGGGATGAAAGCCGGCTTGTTCCGTCCGATTACCTTATGGCCGTTCCCGGCCCGCGAGCTGCGCGAGACCGCCAAACGCGTGAGGTCGGTCATGGTGGTCGAGCTCAACACCGGCATGATGGTGGAAGACGTGAAGCTGACGCTTAACGGCGTGCTACCGGTTGAGTTCTACGGACGCGCTGGGGGCAACGTTCCCATGGCGGAAGAAATTACCGCGCAGGTTTTTTCGCGCATGTCAGCCCTGGTGTAGAGGACGAGGAGGGATTGTGAACGGGTACGAAGTCATCCATGAAAAATCGCCTGCGTTTTACGACCGGTTCGAGCGCAAGGGAGAATTGCAGCAGCAAACCCACTATTGCCCGGGTTGCGGGCACGGCGTCGTGCACAAGCTGATCGCCGAAGCCCTCACCGAGCTTGGTCTGCAGGACCGCGCCATCCTGGTGAGCCCCGTGGGCTGCTCGGTCTTCGCCTATTACTACTTTGATGTGGGTAATGTGCAGGTGGCTCACGGTCGGGCCCCGGCCGCGGCCACGGCCCTCAAGCGGGCGCATCCCGAGTCCATCGTCATGTCGTACCAGGGCGACGGCGACCTGGCGGCCATCGGCACCGCGGAGATTATCCATGCCGCGAACCGCGGTGAGAACATCAGCGTGTTTTTCGTCAACAACTCTATTTACGGCATGACTGGAGGGCAGATGGCGCCCACTACCCTGGTGGGCCAGGTAAGCACTACCTCGCCCTGGGGGCGGCGTCCCAGCAACGAAGGACTGCCGCTGCATGTTGCCGAGCTGTTGGCTTCGCTGGAAACGCCCACCTACATCGAGCGCGTTGCGCTCAGCGACATGAAGAACATCATGAAGGCCAAAAAAGCGGTGAAGAAGGCGCTGGAGACCCAGAAGAACGGCGGCGGCTTCTCGCTGGTAGAAATTCTCTCGCCGTGCCCGACCATCCTGAAGATGGATCCCGTGGTCGCCCGCAAATGGGTGGGCGACGCGCTGGTCAAGGCATTCCCGCTGGGCGTGTTCCGCGACCGCAAGCCGGTGCTGCCGGAGAGTGCCAAGGTCCCGCACAAGACCATTGCCGAGGCCCTGGAGGTAGAGGAGGGTGCGCCGGAAACCACTGCGCCGCGCCGTCATCAACACACCCGCGATTTGAGACTGAAGATCGCCGGCTTCGGCGGCCAAGGCATCCTGCTGATGGGACAACTGCTGGCCGAGATGGGCCTGCGCGAGCACCTGGAAGTCAGTTGGCTGCCTTCGTACGGTCCCGAGATGCGCAGCGGTAGCGCCCACTGCCACGTCACGCTTTCCCACGACCGCATTGGCACGCCGCTCATTTCGCAGCCGGAAGTGCTGATTGCGATGAACGAGCCGTCACTGCGCAAGTTTGGCGCCAGTGTGGCTTCCGGAGGCCTCGTCCTGTACAACGGCACGAAACTGCCTGAGGACTTCACCGTGAGTCAGGCGCGCGTGGTGTTTGTGCCCGCGTCGGAGATTGCCGATCGGCTCGGTTCGGCCAAGGTCGCTAATGTGGTCATGCTCGGCGCGCTGCTGGAGGAAACCGAGTGCCTGCCTTACGAGTCCGCGATTTCGGTGCTGGAAGCGAAGGTCAAGAACCACAAAATGCTGGAGCTCGACAAGCTGGCCATTTCCGCCGGACGTGGATACATTGATACCGAAGTCGAAGTCGGCGCTGTCTGCCAGCCAGACGGTTACTCCTACTAGCGCCCAACCTCCTATACGCCTGCCCGCGCAAACCAGCTTGGAGCGGCGGCGGGCAGGCGGATGGCTGCAGCAATCCGACTATCAACTGACTATCAACTAAGGTTACGCCGTCACTAGTACCGGCTCGCCGCGCGTAATGACCACAGTCTGCTCATAGTGGGCTGCCAGGCTTCGATCGGCGGTGGGGACCGTCCAGCGGTCCAGAACCGTCCGTCCGCCACCGGCCGCGATGATCGGCTCGATGGCGAGTACCAAACCCTCGGTCAGCCGGGCGCGATCGTTCAAGTCCAGATAGTTGGGCACGATACTCGTGGATGGTCCGTCCCACGCCGTGTCCGCAATACTCGCGCAAAACGCTGAAGCCGCTGCGCCGGACCTCGCGCTCGACCGCGCGGCCAATCTCGTAGACGCGAGATCCCGCACGAGCCACCCGCATGGCCTGGCGAAATGCGTTTTCGGCGCAACGCGCCAGAGCGTCGGCAGTCGCGGAGACCTCTCCCACTCGCGCCGTCACCGCAGCATCGGCGAAGAAGCCGTTCTTCTCCGCGGTCACATCCAGCTTGACCAGATCGCCATCCAGCAGAACGCGCTCGCCGGGGACGCCGTGCACCACTTCGTCGTTGACACTGATGCAAGCCGTGCCTGGGAACCCGTACACCTTCTTCGGCGCGGCCTTAGCCTGGTGCTGGGCCAACACCCGGGCGCAGACAGCATCGAGTTGCGCCGTGGTGACACCCGCTTGGACCGCGGCAGACATCGCCTTCAGTGCCAGCCGAACGATCGTGCCGCCAGCCGCAACTGCTCAAGTTCGTATTCCGATCGAATGGACATGAGATCTCAGATACAAAACTCTACCCACAGGCAGCATGGCATAGCCGTGAGCGTTCCAGCCAGTGGAAACCAAAGGCCCAGAATTAGACATTCTAGAAGGCAGCGGCGGCTGTCTCACACGTCCGCGTGATGTGGCTCACTGCGCCGACACCGCATCCGGCGTATTCATGAAGTATGCAATCCGATAAGAACGAAATCATTTGCCCTCTCTGTCACGGTCACGGCCGCGAGCGTAAAGAGCTTCTGGTGGTCCGTTGGCGCAGCCGTGAGTTCGAGCGGGAGCTGCAGAATGTCGCCGATGAAGCCGCATTCGGAGTCGCCGGCGGTTTGAGCAGCCCGTTCGAAAGACATGAGCCGGTTTACAGCAACGAGTCTGACTGATCGCTGCATGGAGTGAGAGGGGGCCATCGAAAGTTGCGCCCTCACTCACCCACGTCTCGCAGCAGCTTGCTCAGGGTAGGCTTGTGCTTCTCAGGCTTGGATTTCCGCTTCGGGCTTGCGGGCTCGGAGCGGGTGGGTGGAGGCGTGCCTATCGCAGCGCGAGCAGCCGCTTTTACAGCCGACGCAGCGCGGAAGGGCTTCGGCTTGCGTCTCTTCGAAGGCATCGCTTTCCGGCTCTCCCAGTTCCTCCATGTGAATTGTAACCGGCGACCTTGGCGATCGGTTACTGACTACGGGGCATCAGCGCCAAGGGATCGTGGCTGAGCGTATATACTGCGTGGGGCTTACCGCCCGGCTATGGCGCTCCCACGTCCCAACTTCCCGATGCTGCGCGAGGCGCCATGCTCCGCATAGGATTGACGGGAGGCGTAGCCTGCGGCAAGTCAACCATCGCCGCCATGCTGGTGAAGCAAGGCGCCCATTTCCTGCCGGCCGATGATCTGGCGCACCAGCTTTATGCGCCCGGAGCGATCACCTACGACGAAGTCGTTCGTCACTTCGGCCGCGAAATTCTAAACGAGGACGGCACCATCAATCGCGCCAAGCTGGCCAACATCGTCTTCCCCGGCCGTATCGCCGAATTGAACGCCATCGTGCATCCCGAAGTTGTAAAGCGCCAAAATAGCTGGATGGTCGAGGTCGGGCGCCAGGATCCGAACGCCATCGCAGTGGTCGAGGCGGCGCTGCTGATCGAAGCAGGCGCGCACAAAGACTTCGATAAAGTCATCGTGGTCACCTGCGATCCCCGGCGAAAGGTCGAGCACTTTGCACGACGCGCCAACGTATCAACGGAGGCTGCCCAATTCGAGGTGGAACGAAGGAGCGCAGCGCAGTTGAACGATCAGGAAAAAGCGCGGTACGCCGACTACGTCATCGACAACTCCGGCTCGATCGAAGAGACCGAGCGGCAAGTGGAGAAAATCTGGCAAGACTTGCTGCGCCAGGCCAGGGCTTCCCGTTGGCGCGTGTAGCCTCTATTTCGGTACACTTCTAGCAGGTAATCGTCTAAGTCCTGTCTGACAACTCTACGTGGAGTACCAGTTTCCTATTTCTTATGAGATTTCTACGGCCTTTCGCTCTCGGCGTTCTTCTTGCAGGAGCTTTCTACTGGTTCACGACCCACAACCATCGCATCGACCCGCCAAGTTGGATTGCGCACCCGACCCACGTGGAGTTGAGCGAAGCCGCAGGTCCCGAGAAGCTGGATCCCGAAGAGCAGAACAACATCGAGGTGTATCACAAAGTCATACCCTCGGTGGTCAATATCACGACCAAGACCATGGCCTACGATTTCTTTTATGGTCCCATCCCTGAGGAAGGTCAGGGCTCCGGCTTTATCATCGACAAACAAGGGCACATCCTGACTAACTACCACGTAGTGGGGGATTCGACCCAGGTCGAAGTCACACTACACAACAAGAAGACTTACAAGGCCACCGTCATCGGGCGAGATCGGGGACATGACCTTGCGGTAGTGCAAATCCAGGCTCCCGATCTGGTCCCCGCCGTGCTGGGCGACTCTTCCAACCTGCAGGTCGGCCAGAAGGTATTCGCCATCGGGAATCCTTTCGGACTTGCCGGTACCATGACGCGAGGCATCATCAGCTCGCTGCGCCCCATCCGCAGTCCGGAAGGAGCGTACATCGAAGAGGCCATCCAGACCGACGCCGCTATTAATCCGGGCAATTCCGGCGGACCTCTGCTCAATTCGCACGGAGACGTGGTTGGCATCAACAGCATGATCGCCACCGGCGGCTCGAACCAGAGTGCAGGCATTGGCTTTGCGATTCCCATCAACACCGCCAAAGCAGTGCTCAACGACCTGATCACCCTGGGCACGGTACGGCGTCCTTCGCTGGGCATCGTATCGTTGCCGATAGGGCCGGAGCTAGCGCAGGAGATGGGGTTGCCCGCTGACTATGGCATCCTCATCATACGGACGGTGTCCGGAGGCGCCGCGGACCGTGCCGGCTTAAGGGGCGGCAATCAGCGCGCTTATTTGGGAGCTACTCCTATTATGATTGGAGGAGACCTCATCGTCGCGATCGACGGTGACTCGATCGGTGATCAGCAAGACCTGGCCAACGCCATGAACAAGCATCGTTCCGGCGACACTGTGACCGTGACCATCTATCGCGGGCAGCGCAAGATGGATGTCAAGGTCGTTTTGGGCGAGGCGCACGAGCGCGCATAGTTCTCCCCTAAAAGTTGCAGTAAGCTTTGCAGAGAGTCCGGTTGCATCTAAATCATTGCCCGACCCTACCGCCTCAGCTATAGTTTTAGTTCAGGCTATGTACGACGATTTCCATGTCACCGACCGTTTGACGGGCAAGCGGCTCCATTGCCGCTATCAGGCGCTGATTGTGGCCATTGCCACCCGCCATGCCGACGCGGTTGACATCAAGTTTCTGGTGGAGGACCGTCCCGTCTGGATTGCGCTTCCTCATCCCGCGTGGGTGGAATACAAGCAGCGGACCGGCCATGTCCTGAGCGATCCCATGGCAGTCCAGATCGCCGGCCATTACCTGAAGTGGGCCATCGAATCAGGCGAAGACAACGGCCGTGAGATGTACACCTTGACGGTGAAAGAAACCCTCGAGCATCTTCAGGCCGTTAAGGACGAAGCCCACCAATCTGCGGCTGTCTAAGGTTCAGCCGCATGACCTTGCCGTAGTTTACTGCGCGAAGTTGTGGATCGCTCCGCAGAGAGCGATTCCGTGTTTTTTTGCAGTCATCCGATTTTTTTGGGCCACTTTTATGGATGCAAGGAGCTCTTCTATGTCCACCCTCTTACAAACTCCCGAAGTATCGCAATTGCTGTCCTCGAAAAAGGTACATCGCAACCTTTATCCCGCACCGCTAGTGGAAGCGTCGCTGCGGCGGGGCGAGTCCGAGCTGGCGGCGCGCGGCTCGCTGGTGGCGGCAACCGGCAAGCGCACCGGCCGTTCGCCGAAAGACAAGTTCACGGTTAAGGACGCTGTCACCGCGGACAAAGTCGCGTGGGGGTCTGGCAACCAGCCGTTTCCGCCGGAAAAGTTCGACGCGCTTTATGAGCGGGTGCTCGACTACCTGAAGGACAAGGAGCTTTTTGTCCAGGACCTGTTCTGTGGCGCCGATCCGCAATACCAGCTCCCCATCCAGGTGATCAACGAATACGCCTGGCACAACCTGTTCGTGCGGCAACTGTTTATTCGTCCCACTGCGGAGGAGCTGAAGAAACACAAATCCGAGTTCACCATCGTCAGCGCCCCCAGCTTCCGGGCCGACCCCCAGCGCGACGGCACCCGCTCCGAAGTGTTCGTGCTGGTCAACTTCACCAAGAAGCTGGTGCTCATCGGCGGCACGGAGTATGCCGGCGAAATGAAGAAGTCGATTTTTGGGGTGATGAATTTTGTTTTGCCGCAGCGCAACGTCTTCCCCATGCACTGCTCGGCCAATATCGGGGCCGACGGTGTGACCGCGCTGTTCTTCGGGCTTTCCGGCACCGGCAAGACGACGCTGTCCGCCGATCCCACCCGCCGCCTCATTGGCGACGATGAGCATGGCTGGAGCGCTACCGGCGTCTTCAACTTCGAAGGTGGTTGCTACGCCAAGTGCATTCGTCTCTCGCAGGAGAACGAGCCGCAGATCTGGAACGCGCTGGGCTTTGGCTCGGTGCTGGAGAACGTGGTGCTCGATCCGGTGACACGCGTTCCCGACTACGACGACGACAGCAAGACCGAAAATACCCGCGCCGCCTATCCAGTCGAATTCATCGAAAATGCCGTCATTCCCGGCTTCGGTGGCCATCCCAAGAATGTGGTCTTCCTCACCGCAGATGCGTTTGGCGTGCTGCCTCCAGTCTCCAGGCTTACGCCGGAGCAGGCGATGTATCACTTCATGTCGGGATACACTGCGAAGGTCGCAGGAACCGAAGCCGGCGTTACCGAACCGCAGGCGACCTTCTCTACCTGCTTTGGCGCGCCGTTCATGCCGCTACCCCCGAAGGTTTACGCGGAGATGCTGGGCAGCCGCCTGCGCGAACACCAGGCGCTGTGCTGGCTTGTCAATACCGGCTGGCAGGGCGGCCCGTACGGCGTCGGCAAGCGCATGAGCCTGCCCTACACGCGCGCCATGGTCAACGCATTGGTCGAAGGCAAGCTGGCTGATGTGGAATTTGAAGTTGAACCCTCCTTCGGGTTGACCATTCCCAAGTCCTGTCCGGGCGTTCCGTCGGAGTTGCTGAATCCGCGCAATTCGTGGAAGGACAAGGCAGCCTACGACAAGATGGCCGCCGATTTGTCTGCCCGCTTCGCGAAGAACTTCGAAAAATTCGACGCTCCGCTCGAGGTGAAAAAAGCAGGACCAAAGGCAGTTGGGCCGAGGTAGGCGGGCGCCGGCGAAAGGCCGCATCGCTGGTCACCAGTGTTGCTTATCGTAGGTCATATTTCTGGAGCAAGGGAAGCCGAATCCTACGGCGCCTTGACGTGCTGCTCGCCCAGGACCTTGCGTGATTTGTCGAACCAGACCACTTCGTACTGCGGTTGAAACACGGAATACCAGTAGCGGTAGACGTACTCTTCAGAGCAGCCGGTGGGGACCGGAGTAAGCGAGCCGCACGGCCCCTGGCTGGTGGGATCGCCAAGCAGCTCGCGCACCACTTCGCTCGGATCGCCGAGGGTGACCTGGAAGGCATTCTTGCTCAACTGCTCGTCGTGGTGGTAAGCCCACAGCGCAGCGCCCACCAAGCCAACAGCAATGGCGAAGAAGAAAACTCGGACCCCCATGGGTAACCAGCTTAGCGCCGATAGTCGCCGGCTGTCACAGCCGGCCGTGACCCGCTTCACTGACAACGGCGCGCAAATCGGTAAACTGGGGTCTTGAGGCGTAGTGTCTCTGCCGTCGGTAACGGACGGCGAGGGGTCCGAGAGGGCGCCGCGATCTTTCAAAGTAAGGGGAAGAGGGGAGGTTGTAGGACCTGATTGCGATAGAGAACTAGATTACTACAAAGGTAATACATCTTTCCTGCGGTTGCGCTCACGACCTCCTCAGTGCGTCTTATTGTTCCCGTAAGTCATTACGAATCAAATTTTTACGTGTAAACCATTGGGGCTCAAGTTTTTGCCGGGATTTTTTCGCTAAGTTGCTGATTTCAGATTGTGCGTAAAGGGGGGGGGAGTATTCAACTGGATAACAACGCGACCAAAATGACGGCGACAACTGTGGACCGGATAATGTTATTCAGTCAGTAACTAGAGCGGGTCTTGGCCCGAACTGCTCACGCTGGGCACAAGGCAAATCGGTGAGATCGGATGACGCAGCCCGAAATAAAAACGGGAGACAACCTCCCCCAAAGTTGCCTCCCTATGCCAACTGTCAGTTTCGACGGTTGAGCAAGTCGTGGAGTACGTCTCCACGATAAACGTAGTCCAGCGCGCTGCGGTTCGGCTGGGTCACTACTCATCGAAAGGCGCCATACCGAACTGCTGCACAATAGATCTATCGGCGTCACGCAGCGCATCGGTGCTGGCCGGAGGACGCAATTCGGGGTGGGTTCCCGGACCTGTACTCGCCTGTACCGCGGTACAGGTGCAGGAGAGTTACGAGCGGCGCTGCGTATGACCTCTACGGATGCGCTGCAAGTCGCACGCAGGGGACGCGGAACCCGGCGCAACTTGGGCCCGTTCCAGCCTGCCGCCCGGAGCGGGGAAGGATTGAGCTTCCCATGTGCCCGATTCCGGAGGTACAATCCCGCTTCAACCCGCGCAGGATGCTTCGGCATCGCGCGATTTCTTGCCGCATCTTGCGCGCGATTTTCGTACCCGTGAGGCGAACATGAAGGCACTAGCAAAATGCGCGCTCCTGACTTGTACACTAGTTTCTCTGTCGTTTCTGATGGGCTGTTCCCGTCACGATACCTCCGAGCGATACATCCTGGTCACAGTGAACTCCAAGCTACCGTACTGGCAAACGGCGCGCGCGGGCCTGGAAAAAGCGGCCGCGCTATATGGGGTCAAGTCCGATGTCCGCGGACCAGACAGCTACGATCCTGACGCCGAAGTGCAAGAGTTTCGGAGCGCGGTTGCGCTCAAGCCGGCCGGCATTCTGGTCTCGGTTGCCGACGCCGCCAAGATGAAACCCGCGATCGACGAGGCGGTCAGCGCCGGCATCCCGGTCATCACTATCGACTCCGACGCGCCCGACAGCAAGCGGCTGTACTTCATTGGCACCAATAACCTCCAGGCCGGGCAGATCGGCGGCCAGCGCGTGGTGGACAAACTACACGGCAAGGGCAACGTTGTTTTCTACACCATGCCACAGCCGAATCTGGAGCAGCGGCTTAAGGGCTACAAGGACGTGTTTGCCGACCATCCGGGCATCAAGATCGTCGAGGTGTTCAACATCAAGGGCGACTCCGGCAATGCTTTTGACCGCACCACGCACTATCTGGAGGACAAGAAAGCCGAAAGGATCGATGCTTTTATCTGCCTGGAAGCTTCGGCGGGAAAAGATGTAGCTGAAGCCTTGCGCCGGCAGAACGCCACCGATCGCCTAGTGATGGCGATGGACGTGGACCAAGCCACGTTGGATTTGATCAAGAGTGGGACCATCGATGCGACCATTTCGCAGAAGCCCTACACTATGGCCTATTTCGGATTGAAATGCCTTGACGACCTTCACCACTACCCAATTGATCTGAAAAAGGACTATTCCTGGGATTCGTTCGCGCCGGTGCCCGCCTTCGTGGATACCGGCGTGTCCCTGGTAGACAAGCTAAACGTCGACGTTTATCTGAAGGCCCGCGGCGAGGCGCAGGGGAAATAGAGAGTTACAGCCCGCTCTCGATGAAACATTCGTCACGGTGTCATGCACCAACACGTCCAGAACCTCAGGTTGTCGCAAAAGCTCCATATCACGAACGCGCCGCCGGAGCAAAACCGTCGTTTATGGTTCATACTACTGCGAGGCAGTTACCTGACCTCGGGTTATCTCGTAGTTCTGTGGAGTGGATCGTGTCTCCGGAACTGGAACAGATCCGCCGTGAGGCGGAGCGTCTGAGCGGTGAAATGTCGAAGGAAGACTGGCAGCAGGCACAGCCCGGCAAGTGGAGCTGCGCCCAGGTCTTCGAACACCTGCTGCTCAGCTATACCGCGACCACCAAGGGAGCATTGCAAGCCATGAAGGCTGGGAAGCCTCTTGGTGGCAAGCCAACGTTGCGTGACCGCGTCAGTACCTTTTATGTAGCTGGGCTGGGGTTTCTGCCTTCGGGACGTACGGCGCCAGAGCAGACTACTCCGAAGGACACAACGGGTGTGGATTCGCTGCGTCAATTCAACGATGCGCTGGTTGCAATGGACGCGACATTGGCCGATGCCGAGAAGCGTTTTGGAAGCGGAGTCAAGTTACTGGACCACCCCGTCCTTGGTCCTCTTACTGCACGCGAGTGGCGGCGCTTTCATCGCACTCATGCCAGGCATCACCTGAAGCAGGTTGCCCAGCGAGTAAGGCAAAACGGCTCAGCCATTTCAGCGCGATCTTAGAACAAGCCCAGGTACCATCGCCAAATCGCTTCGCCGAAGAACACGACGGCCAGCGAACATGAGCTGATGAAGACGCCAAATGGAATCTCCCAGGATTGCAGCATCTGGCCCATCGAAGCTCTGGTACTGTCTGCGTTACTGTTGCTGCGCGCCATCAGCACGAACGCATACATGGTCGTAAACAGCGGCGCCGCGAAAATCACCAACAGCGCCAGCTTCAACCCAAGGAAAGCGCCCGACATAGCGATGAGCGCGAAATCGCCCCCGCCCATTCCTTGCCGCTTGCGCATGATGAAGTAAAGGCCTGACGCTACGAAGAAGAAGCCTGCGCCGAGGAGAGCGCCTGCCACGGAATCCAGGAGCGAGATTTGGACCGTCGAAAGTTGCAAACCGTAGGCATGAACGATGAACCGGGTTAGACGGCTGTCAGTCGGCGCGATCCAGGAAAAGGCAAGCCCCAACACGATGCCGGTGTATGTAAATTCCCGTGGCAAGAGGCCGGTTTCAGAATCCATGAACAGCAGTCCGACCAACAGGAAGCTGAATACGCAGAACTTGAGGTTCAGCAGGGTCGGACCAAACGACAGGTGACAAGCAGTGAACAGAATCGCGGTTAATAACTCGACTGCCGGATAGCGAAGCGAGATCGGGGCGCGACAAGCGCGGCAGCGTCCGCGGAGAAGGACCCAGCCCAGAAGAGGTACGTTATCGTGCCATCGGATTCGGGAGCCGCAAGACGGGCAATGCGAGCCGGGCGTCACAATAGACTGATCGCGCGGAATGCGACTGATGCAAACGTTCAAAAAGCTTCCGAACACGAGTCCGAGAACGAACAGCGCGCATTCGCAGATCAAGTTCAAAGCGTCCTGACAGGATCCTCTCCTAAGGCTGATGGAAGCGCAACAAGTCCCCACTCAATATCGGATCGCCGTTCTGGTTGGCAGGCATTTCACCCACCCAGTTCATCAACCTGCGATTGATCAGGCGGACCTCGGGCGGGCACTCTTGCCAGCCACTCTGCCGCTGTTCGCGGACATGAAAGCTATAACATGCTACGCCATCGGCAGGCCCCTCATTCTTCCATTCGAACAAGGACGCCTCCAAATCATCGGACAGCGTTTCGTTAGCGCGGAGGCAAAGCACCCAGTCGTGGGATGTGTCCATCGCATAGGCGCCGAAGGTGACACCGGGAATGGAACTCTTGAGGATGGCTCCATACTGTTGCGCCACTTTCGCGGTATCGTCTTCTGAGCAGTCGTCAATCACCAACACTTCGTCGCAAGGACGTAGCGAGTCCAAAGCGCGACCCAGGTGGAGAGCATCATTGTGAGTATGCAGCAGAGCGGAAATTTTTGGCATGTGCGACCGTAGTGAGAATATTGCAGCCGATGAAGACTGCCTGTAAGAGTAGACGCACAAAAGGCACAGCCGGGTTGTGACCGCTTCGCTGACTAGCTAAGAAAGAGGCGTCCGGCCGTCATAGCGGCCGTTGAGGGCCTGCGGAGTAGCGGTTACCGGATTGATGATCTGGAAGTTCAACACCGCCTCCGGCGCCAGCTGAATCTGTTGACCCTTCTTGGAGGCCGCAACTCCAGTGCCGGCGCCTGCTCCGGCAGCCGCCTCAATGGCTGCACCCCTGCCGCCGCCGATGATGCCACCCAGCACCGCGCCGGCGACGGTCCCGGGGCGACACAAACGCATCAAGCCCGGCTGCGGCCGGGCCTGATGCATTGCTTTATGAGCTCGGAGGCGCGTCGGTGAGGTGATTGTTGATGGCGAACAAGGCAAGCTCCAGTCGGCTGACAACGCCGACCTTGTCGAAAATGTTGGTGAGGTGATGCTTCACAGTGTCTTCGCTGAGGGTGAACTTGCGGGCAATTTCCTTATTACTGAGACCGGCAACGATAGTGGCCAGTATCTCCATTTCGCGTTTCGTCAAGCCATAGTTGCGGGGTGATTTCTCTCCCGAGGCATTGGTCCGCATGTAGTCGACGATGTCGCCGACGCCCTCGCGTCCGATCCAATATTGCCCGCCCATCACGGTGCGGATCGCCTTCATCAGCAACTGAGTGGCGGCTTCTTTCATCACCACCCCGCGCGCGCCCATCTGTAGAGCCTGCACGATCTGAATTCGCTCGACAGCCGCCGTCAACACGATGATCTTGGTCTTAAGTTCATCGTCCTTCGATGAGAGTTCTCGTAAGACATCCATGCCAGGCACCCGCGGCATGGCCAGATCAAGCAGCAGGATGTCCGGGCTTAGCTCCAGCGTTTGGGCAACGGCTTCGGCGCCGTCGGCAGCTTCGCCCACGACCTGCAACTCCGGTTCCGCCTCCAATAGACGGCGCAACCCGTCCCGAAAAATGGTGTGGTCATCGGCGATCACGATCCGTACCGATGGTTCCTTGTTATCCATAAGATTCGTACCCTTTCTGCGGAACCGTAACCTCCAACCTGGCGCCGCGCCCTCGATTCGATTCAATAAGCAAATCTCCACCTACCGCACGTACTCGTTCTTTAATAACAGTCGGCCCCTGGCGGAGGTCATCCAGTTCAGTCAGACTGAACCGACCGGTAAAGGGGAAGCCTCGCCCGTTGTCATCGATCACCAGTTTCCAGGAGCCGTTCTGCGCGCCAAAGCGTACCACGGCGGTGCGCGCACCGCTGTGTTTTCGAATGTTGACCAACCCTTCTTGCACTACCCTTGCCAGCTCACGGCAGGTTGAGGGCGGCATACTGACCTCCTCCAACTCCGAGACGAACCTGGCTTCGACACCGGTATCCCTGGAAAAACGTTCTACGAGTTGAGCGATAAAGTCAAGAAATTGATGAGGGCTTATATCCATTGGCCGCATGGTCTGCATCAGTTCCCGGAGGTTCAGAACCTCCTGGCGCAGCAAATCCTGAATGTGTCCCAACTGGGCCGCCAGCGGAGGGTCGGTCGTGGCGCGCCGCCGGAGTACATCAACCTGCATCTCGATACTAATCAGGGACTGGATGGCGGTATCGTGCAGTTCGCGCGCCACCCGTGCCCGCTCCATCGCCCCGGCCCGCGAGCGGAACCTGCGGAAAACATAGACTGAGTACAGCGCGGGCGCCACCTGCCGCAGGATGTTCTGTGCAAACCGAAGTTCGCGCTCGCAGCGACGGCCGACGCG
The DNA here is from genome assembly GCA_963791975.1 of uncultured Acidobacteriaceae bacterium. Classification (GTDB taxonomy): domain Bacteria; phylum Acidobacteriota; class Terriglobia; order Terriglobales; family Acidobacteriaceae; genus Bog-257. The sequence continues at coordinate 105,003 of CAWBUJ010000006.1, forward strand.
GGCGTTCACCACGACGAAACGGGCATTCCAGTCGCCGCCCATTTGGTTGCCGATGACGAGCAGCGATTCAGCATCCGGAATGGGCATCTCAACGTGCCCAAGCTCCTGCGGATCCAGGCGGCGTCCTTCCTCGTCGAGAGCGGCGACATCGCATCCTCCTTTCCCCCGCTTGCGCTGCAGGTAAAAGGTGTGCGGATAGCGCTTCATCAGCGCAGAATCAGCTTGCGCGGAGGGAATCTCCTGTACCCGCGCGTGCGCAGGCTGCGAAAAGCCGACATCCCAACGGAACACTCGTCCGCTGCTGCTTTGAGCCACCACTTCATATACTTGGCGGCTGCCAAAGATGCGGCCCATTTCCGACATCACCTCCTGCAAGACGGAGGAGAATCGTCCGCCAACCCGTGCCAAGGAAAGGAGCCGGTTCGTAAGTGCGATCTCGGCGCGCAGCTCCTTCTCGGTTTCGGCCAGAAAGCCGAGCAGGAAGCCCGCCATCAACAGGAAGCCACAGCGCATGATAATGCGGGTCGGCTCAACCGAGGTGAACAGAAGACGATGCAGCCAGGGTGGTCCGTAGGCCACGATCACCGCTTGCAACAGCAGCAACCCTGCGCCAATCTCTGCGGTAGCCATGGTTTCCACGAATCCCCATCGGAAAGCGGCCGCGATCATTGCGAAAAGAAAGAAAATGAAAAACACGCTGTTGGGCGGGTCTGTAAACAGGCACAGTAGCGCGGGCCAGATGATATCGCTTGCCTGTGCCCACAATACGAGTCCTCTTCCCGGAGCACGTCGATGGAGAACGACCAGCAGGAGCAAGCTGTGAACGGTGTAGGCAGCGAGCAGGATCAATCCTAGACGGTAATAGGCGGCGCCACTGCCAGGCCCGATCCCCCACGCAACCAGCGACGTAGCCGCAAGAAATACGCGAGAATAGGCTAGAACATTCTCAACATGCGGATCCTCGTACTCTAGTCCAGTGGCACGGAGTCGAGAGAGGAACCTGGTGGCCAGCCGGAGCGCTCGCAAAAGGTGTTCCTTGTCCCCTAGCTTAGGGAGTGGCCTGATTATGACACGAAAGCGCTATTTGGCAATCGGTATCGGGAGTGGATCGCGTTCAGTTCCGGCGCCAAGCGCGAGTGGCGCTGTCAGTTAATTGCTGGAACCTAAGAAGACTGACTCATATATCTTCGCTCGCGCTCCCCAGCCTCCCCTCATGTGAAATCAATAACTTAGAGATAAATTGTCCGTAAACAACTGATTTACAATGATTTACACGTACATGATTGATAAATAATCCTTTATGGCCGACTCGCCGCGCCCGGCCACTTAGGCAGAAAGATGCATCCGCAGCCCGTAGGTCCACCGCCTACCTAAGCTTTGCTATTCAACTTTCGAAGGTCAAAAGCTCACGGCGCTGTTGGATCGCCCTGAGACGCGCAAAGGCACTGGACCCTGACCCAACGTAGCGTCGCTTGCGGCCTACGTCAAGTTACGAGAGTACATGTACCACCTTGGGGAGTTAGACAAGACCGGTCGAGCGCAAAAGAAACTTCGACAGAAGCCGGACGTGAGCATAAAACCCTTCCAATCCCAGGTCGCCCTCTGGACGCCAGGCAAAACGATGTTTGTGATGCAACTCACTGCACCGCCGAGCCGCCCGGAGGTATGTTTAAAGCTTGCGGCGCCTGGATTTAAGGCGCACTATGGCCTCGCAGAATGGCCGCAATGGTTTTTCGAGATGCGGCGGGGCGTGAGAAAACCAGACCGTCCTGACTCGCGCCTTCCATAGAAAGAGCCGTAAATTTTCTACGGCCGGGAAGGAGCCACAGGCTATGAGGCTAAGACCATACGCCAAAGTTTTGTTGATGGTCACCATCGCCACGTTGTTGACAACGACGGCGGGGGCACAGACCACGAGCAAGACGGGTCCAAAGTACGACCTCAAAAACGAAGTGAAAATCAAAGGCGTTATCGACGACGTGCGCGAGGTAGCCGGTCCGCCGGGAGGCACCCAACTGGCGGTAAAGACGGACACCCAAACCGTCCTGGTGTACGTGGGTCCCACCGCGTTCCTGAAAGAAATTGACGCCACGTTCAACAAGGGTGAGCAGGCTGAGATCCTCGGCTGCAAGGCTCCTGATGCCAGCACAGGGGAGATCCTGGCGCGGGAAATAACGGTCGGCCAGAACACCACCACCCTGCGCGACGATAAGGGCGTCCCGATCTGGTCGGGATGGAAACCGGGCGGCAAGTGAGAGGAGAGAGTGGTCAGTGGATAGATCGCAGAGGTTCGAAAACCGAAGTGCGGTCCCATGGTCGCTTGTATGTCGCCCAACCTCGTCCTATTTTTCCACCTGCAGAACTTCGCCGCTGGTGGCACTGACGGCTACCCGTAGCTTGGCTTCGTCCGGGCTGTTGCCGTAGATAACGCGCCACGCCAACTCGTTCTTTTGCGTGTCCCAATCGAGCACGAAGAAGACGGCTTGCTTGGGGTCCTTGGCGGTTAACTTATCCCCACCGTGCTGCTGCGCAACCTGGTAGGCTTTGTCGCTGTCAATCTTCAGGAATCCCAGGTCGAAAACGTGGGCAGAGCTGTTGGCGGGATTCCAGGAGTCCTCGGCGGAGAAGCTCACGCCGGGCTCGGGGGCATCGGGCCCAACCAGCCCGGACCACAGGAACAACTTCATCATGCGCTTGGCGGGCGAGGCGAAGGAGCCGCGCCACAGGCCCGCCTTGCCCTCGCTGGTGGGCGCGTCGGCCGAGAACTGGGATTGCAGCCGGAAGGGCTGGGCGTCGCCCGCCCAGCCGCGGGCGGAGATGTATATTTTCTGGAGAGCGGCGCGGCCAGTCTCGTATTCTGTCGGTTTCGCGGCCGGCTGCGAGGGCGGCCCGCCCGCGGTTTTCGGGCTGGAGGAGCACGCGGCCAGCAGCAAGAGCGCAAGACAAGTCAGAGCGGTTTTGGTCATGGGTTCGGTCCTCAGCCGGCAGCCGGGCCGCGCCTACTTCGGCGGCGTGTGCTGGAAAGGCAGCTTGGTGTAACGAGCTTTGTCAACTTCGATCACGAGGGCAACGCGCCCGGCGGGATTGCGCAGGGGAAATTCTTTGCCAATGTATTTGTGGGAGATGGCGTCCATGACCTTGAAATCGGAATCGTCACGAAACTCGACCACCCGGCCCCGGATCTGGACCTCTTCGTAGGGATCGTGGAAGTCCACCATGGAGAGCGCAATGCGCGGATCGCGGCGAATATTGCGGCCCTTAAAGCTGCTTTCCCCGGTGCCGATCAGGATGCGGTCCCCTTCCAGTCCAATCCACACGGGCGTGTTGTGCGGCGAGCCGTCTGGCCCGAGCGTGGACAGGTGGGCAAAATTAGGACGCGACAGGAGCGCGCGAACTTCGGGCGTAAGCGTCATATCTGTCTCCTGGGTGAAATTGTACGCGTACAGGACCTGGCACGTAGATGCTGCCAGGATGCCGCGGGTCAACGACGATTCGATTTATCGCGAGTTGCCGCCAGCAAATTGCTGCACTTCCAGCTTGGGGGCGAAACGCATTCCGTAGAACAGCACCACAGCCGAAAGCGCTACCGCAACGATCATCGATGTCAGCCCGGTCCGGAGGTTGCTGCGGTCGGAAATATACCCGATCAGGGTGGGAGAGAAGGCATCGCCCAGCAGGTGGATGGTGAAGATGTTGACGGCCAGGGCGGTGGCGCGAATGCGGGCGCTGACCGAGTTGACCAGGGCCGCGTTCAGCGGAGCGGTGTTGAGCAGGAGAAAGAATTCGCCGAGGAAGATCGCCGGATACATGGCCGGGCCGGGGCTGTAAATGGCCAACACGATGGCGGGAATGGAAAGCGCCATGCCGACGGCCGACAGCAGTTGGTAGGCGGCCGGTGTCCGCCGCAACAGACGGTCGCCAAGCCAGCCTCCAAACAGAGTGGCGACGGTGCCGGCCACCACGGTCATGCCGCCGAAGACAACATTGGCGCGGTCGAGCGGCAGGTGCCGGATGCGGGTGAGGAAGGTTGGCATCCAGACTTGCAGGCCGCCGATTGCGAAGGTCATCATGGCCGCGCCGAGAGTGATGGTCCAATACGCCGGGTTGCGGAACAGGCCAAGCACGGTCCCCCGTTCGACCGAGTCCGCCAGGTGATCGCTGGCGCCGCGCACGGGTTCGCGCAGTCCAAGCACGGCGAAGGCCAGCAGCAGTCCGGGCAATGCCGATATGAGGAAGGGAGCGCGCCAGCCGTAGCGATGGCCGAGGTATCCGCCCACGATGTAGCCCAGGGCGCTGCCCACCGGCGTGGCCAGGTAGAAAACGCCCATGACGCGGCCGCGAATGTTCTCCGGAAAAAGGTCGGCGAGAAATGCGGGGGAGATGGCAACGAATGTAGCCTCGCCGATGCCGACAATGACGTGGCGGAGCAGCAACTCGTCATAGTTGTTGGTGACCGCGCTCAACAGCGTGGCCAGGCTCCAGATGAACGCGCCGATGGCCATGATGCGCCGGCGCGGGTAACGGTCGGCGAGGGGAACGATCAGCGGCGCCGCGATCATGTAGCAGATGAAGAAGGCGGAGGTCAGAAAGCCGACCTGCTCATCGCTAATGCGAAACTCTTTTTGGATGAGGGGCTGCACCGCAAACAGCACGTTGCGATCGATGTAGTTGAGAAAATTCAGCGCGGTCAGCAGCAGCAACGCGGCCCGGGCGTTGGCCTTGGGAGACATGGGTGGGCGTGAGGATAACACGAGCGCACCAGGTGACGGGTCGCGTTTTGCGTCCTGCGCGCCGGCAAGGTTGGCCGGCAGGGGGAGCGGCCGGCGCAAAAAGACTTCCCATGCTGGCGGCGGCAAGATAATCTCTCGGGGAGAAGAATTGCGACCGGTGCGCTAAGCGGTGTGTCGTTGCCTGGGTTGGCCCGCGTCCCGCACAGCACGGAATTCGTTTGCCTTGCCCTTCTCAGCGCTACAAACAACTTCTGGTTCCGGAGAGAATATGAAACGCCTGTTGTTCGCCCTGTTTTTGTTGGTATTGCCCATCGGTCTGCCGGCACAAGATTCGAGCTCGGCAACAGCTTCCCAGCCGGCGGCAGAGTCCAAAGTCGCGACCGATTCGACGCAGGCGGCGGAGACGCAAGCCCCGAGCCCATCGAAGCCGGCGCCGCAGGAGCGAATGTTCTTTCCCAAGGACTGGTACTGGGGCTGGGCGCAATTCGACATCGCTCCGCCGCACAATGAAGTTGATCCCAACCTGTGCGCCGCCAACGCCGGACAGTACGGCGGCAAGAACGCGCAGTGCAGCGCCTTTGCGCGCTACATTATTTCGGGAACGGCGGAGCTGCGTCCCTTCGGCCAAACCTGGCTGCGCGGAGTGATGGTCTTCTTCGATCCCACATTCCTGTTCGGCAAGAATGTGCCGCAGTATCTCTACACCTGGTCGTGGAGCGGAATTGGGATGGAGTACGCCTGGGGAGTTGGTTATGACTTGCCGAAGCGCTTTGAGGTGCGATTCACCGGACACCCCGTGATTCAGCGTTTTGGGGCGCGCGATCAGCCTTTGGGTCCGGCATGGCTGGGATCGAATGGGCCGTGGGGCCAATACAACGCAATCGGCGTGCGCAAGTACTTCGGTACACGGCGCGAAGGGACCTACTAAGGCGGCGGTTAGCGGTTAGCCTTTAGCTTTCGGGCCGTGGATAGCGTGCGATGACCACCGTGCCGATGCCGCCGCGGGGACGGAATTCGCCCTTCACTTCTGCCCACTTCGGCCGGGCGGCGCCCACCACGTCTTCCAGAACGCGGTTGACGATGTTTTCCTGGAAGATGCCAAGATTGCGATAGCCGGTCAGATACTCCTTCAGCGACTTCAGCTCCAGGCATCTCTTGGCGGGCATGTAACGGATCCACAGGGTGCCGAAGTCGGGCAGGCCGGTCTTGGGGCACACCGATGTGAACTCCGGAATATCAATCACAATCTCGTAGCCGGGAAACTGATTGGGCCAGGTCTCGATCTCGGGAAACGTTACGTCAAGGCCGGACTCGGCGTGTTGTCGCGTGTAGCGCTTGCTCTTTGCCATGACCTAATTGTAGCTAGGCAGAGGCCGACAGCAATCATCCAGCTGGAGGTGGTTCGCCAGCCGTGGCAGGGTGCGGGGCAGCTGCCGAGGGAAGAGGTTCTTTAAGCGCAAGCCCGGCGCGTCCGCGCTCCTGTCGGAGCTCGAAGTTCAGTTGCGCTCCGATCAGAACTACGAGGCTTGACCAGTACAGCCACACTAGCAACGCGATGCCACCGCCGAGCACGCCATACGTCCGGTTGAGATGTGCGAACTTGGCGAAATACAGACTGAGGCCGTCCGATAGCAGAATCCAGCCGATGACGGCAAAAATGGCGCCCGGCAACGATGACGAAAAGTCCTGTTTTACGTTCGGGCCCAGGAAGTAAAGACCCTCGATGGCGAACACGATGAAGATGGCTGCCAAAATGTGGCGCAAGATTACCCAGATGCCCGGGATTGTCCACTGAAACCCAAAGTAGGTTGCGGCCAGCCTGCCGAGCAGCGATCCGACAATAATGAACGCAAACGCGACAGCAACCAGAAAACCAATCAGAAATGTTAGCTCGAAGGCCAGGAGCCGCGTCTTCCACATAGGCCGGGTCTCTGGAGCTCGATAGGCGACATTCAAGGCTTCGATGACGGTGGCGAAGCCGCTGGAGCACGTCCATAAAGTCCCCAATAGTCCGAACGACAACAGGGCACCCTGATTGGAAGAAACCACGTCACCAACAACCTTTCGCGCCAGCCCCATGCTTTCGGCTGGCACCAGGTGCGCCATAGCTGTGACGATGGTGTTAAAGAGATTTGGGATGGGCAAGTGTCCGACGATGGTGGCTACTGTAATCAGCGCCGGAAAGAAGGCCAGTACGAAGTAGTAAGACAGCGCGGCGGCGAACGAGAAGATGTTGTTTTGGCTGACGCTGGAAACGACATTGAGGAGGACCAGCTTAGAGTGCCGTAGTCGCATGGGGTTTCCGGGGCATGGGTAGGTTTGCCGATGCTATGAGAAGTGCGAGGCCGGGTCAAGCTTGAGGTCGCGTGGCCTGCCGCGTCTTTCGGCGGAGTTGTGACATCAGATATGTAACCATGGAAGGCCGGACACGTCACATGTTTTGGAAAGGAATAAAGGTCGTGGCGGCAGCAGTGACTCGTAGCGGAAGATACGCTGTACGTTATACTTAACAACTTGAGCAAAATGGCAGTTGGAACTGATAACGGGCAAAAACCCGTGAACGGCAAGCGAACTGGAATCATCCTCGTAGCAGTGATTCTAGCGGTCGTCGTCCTAGCAGCGTTTGTGTCTTTGCGCCGTTCTCAAGTGCCCATCAGGACCGGCCGAGTTGAGCGGGAGACCATTATCGCCAGCATCGCCACCAACGGAAAGATAGAGGCTCTGGACAATTTTGAAGCGCACGCTCCGGTTGCTACCACAGTGAAGAAGATTTATGTGCACCAAGGCCAGTGGGTGAAACCGGGCCAGCTACTTCTGCAATTGGGGGATGCCGATGCTCGTCTGCAGGCCGCCCGGGCCGAGGCACAGTTGAAGGGCGCCCAAGTTAACGTCAGTGCCGTGGAGCACGGAGGCACGAAGGAAGAGCTCCTGAGTACCCGCAATGCACTGTTGAAAGCCCAAGCCGATCGGGATGCGTCACAAAGGAACCTTGATGCGATGCAGCGGTTGCTGCAAACGGGTGCCGCCTCTCAGTCCGAGGTCGATGCCGCACAGAACCAGTTGCGCGTCGCTGATGCCAATGTGCGCTTCCTTGAGCAAAAACTAAATGGCCGCTACTCGCAACAACAAGTCGGCCATGTTGAGGCCCAACAGGCGGAGGCCCGCGCTTCGTTGTCGGCAGCGCAAGAGCTGCTGCGAAATTCGAATGTGACCGCACCTCGCGCTGGAGTGGTCTATTCACTTCCGGTACAGGAGGGCACCTTCGTCAATCCCGGCGACCTTCTGGTGCAGACGGCGGATTTGCACAAGGTGCGGGTCCGCGCATTTGTCGACGAACCAGAAATCGGGAAGTTGAGCAAGGGGCAGGAAGTCGATGTGACCTGGGACGCTCTTCCGGGACGTGTGTGGAAGGGTACACTGGATGGCTTGCCAACCACGGTTGTCCAGCGCGGAACGCGGATGGTCGGCGAAGTGACTTGTGTAGTCGACAACAGCGATCTTAAATTGCTACCCAACACGAATGTCGATGTGGCAGTGATCACAGCGCGGGTGGAAAACGCGCTTACTGTTCCCCGCGAATCGGTGCACCAAGACTCCAAGGGGCAGTACGTTTATCAGGTTGTGAATGGGGAGTTGAAAAGGCGCGATGTTCAGAACGTCGGTTTCAAATCTTACGCGTATCGCCGTTACCGGCAAGCTTCCCGATGACGCGATGCTGGCGTTGGGGTCCACCACGTTGCGTCCGCTGACAGATGGGATGGCAGTGAAGTCAGTGAATCCATGAAGTATCTGCGCACAAAGTTTCTTGTCCTTGTTTTGCTGCCCGCGCTAGCGGTAGGGACGAGTGTTGCCGATCCTGCCGTCCCCGAGCTGCTTTCCCTAGGCCGCATGAACGATGCCATTAGCATCTTGGTTACGCGCAATGACGCGGAATCCGTGCACTTGCTCTCGCGAGTCTACTACGCGACCGAGCGCTGGGATGATGCGGTGCGGTACGGAGAGCGTGCTGTCGCTCTTCGCCCCCACGACGCGTACTACCATCTGTGGCTGGCCCGCGCATATGGCGAGAAGGCGGCAAACTCGAATCCGCTGACCGCCGCCAGTTTTGCCCGCAAAGCCAAGAATGAATTTGAGCGCGCCGTGCAGCTGGATCCTTCGAGCGTCGAAGCGCGCCTCGATCTGGCCCGGTACTACACGGAGGCCCCTGCGGTGATGGGTGGCGGTCTGGACAAGGCCCGCGACCAGGCGGCGGAGCTTATAAAGTGCAATACCGCGAAATCACACCTGGTTCTGGCGCGCATTGCCGCGAAAGAAAAACGATTCCCGGAGGCCGAGAACCAATTGCGGCAGGCGATTAACGAAGCCAATGGCGCTGCGGCGGAGTATTGGATGGAGCTGGCCGAGTTTTACCGCGTTCGCGGACGCCCCGACGACATGCAGAAGGCGGTGCAGACTGCGCTGGGGCAAGGCAACATGCCGGCGGAAACATTTTTTGACGCGGCCAGCGAGCTCTACCTTGGCAATCGCGACTTTCCCAATGCCGCCCTTTACTTGCAAAAGTATCTAGCGTCTGGAGCGCTCGTGGAGGGAGCTCCCGCCTTCCGCGCTCACTACCTGCTGGGCCAGATTTACGAGAAATCGGGACAGGGTCCGGCCGCGGTTGCGGAATACCAGGCGGCGCTGGCGCTGGCATCGGGATTCGATCGTGCCAGAAAGGCCCTCGATCATCTCCAGTAGCCGGCCGTCTGTAGATCGTCGTTTGGTTAGGTACAAGCACGGGATGAGGCCAAGACCCCGCAATTGCAAGATTCACCAGGTTGTTTGCTGGGCCAAGGTCGTCGCCCTGGCCTGCGCGCTCTGCGTCGCACCCGCCAGTTGCCGGGCCGACGACACCCCGCCCGTCGAGCCGTTGCCCTTCAGCCAGGCGCTCGATCTGGCGCTGCAACATAGCGGGACCATGGGCATTGCCGCCCTCAACCAATGGCGGTCGGAAAAGGCGTATCAGGAGCTGCGCAACAACTACATTCCGCAGCTCACCGTCGGCTCCGGCCTGGGCTACGCTTACGGCTTTCCTCTGACGCTGGAAGGGACTGCGCCCTCGCTGGCCAACTTCACCTCGACCCAGGCGCTATTCAATCCTCCGCTGAAGCAGTTCATCAGGGCCGCCAAGATCGACTGGAAAGCGACTTCGCAGGATGTACAGGACAAGCGCAACGCAGTCATTCTGGACACCGCTTTGACCTACGCGCAGCTGGAACAGCTCATGGGCAAGATCGAGACTCTGAACGAAGCTCAGGCCGCAGCCGCCAAAGCGCAATCGATCAGCCGGCAGCGTTTGCAACAAGGCGTGGACAGCAAACTGGAGGTCACCAAAAGCCAACTGGTGGAAGCCCGTATCCGCCTCCGCATGGCCGAGGCGCAAGATCAGAGGGACGTTTTACGCGAGCATCTATCCAAGCTAATTGGGTTGCCGGCCGAATCTATTGCGGTCGAGCCGGGATCCATGCCCCGATTGCCTGCGATCTCGCAAGATGACGATCTGCCGGCGCGGGCGGTGGCCAACAGCCCTGCGGTGAACCTGGCGGAGCAGAAAGTCGCGGCCGCAGAGGCCCGCGCTAAAGGCGAGCACAAAGCCGTCTCGTGGCCGACTGTCGATGTCGCCACTCAGTATGCCTACCTGGCGAGATACAACAACTGGGACGTGTATTTCACTCACTACCTCGCCAACAACTTCACTGGAGGTCTGAATGTTCGCTTTCCTATTTTCAATTCGGTCCAGAAGGCCAAGGCCCAGGAGGCCGACGCGGATGCCATGATAGCTCGCAAGCAGGCGGACCTGACCCGTAACCAGGTTGGCGAAGATGCGCTGAAGCTGCAGCGCTCGTTGCGTCAGCTGGCCGCAGCGCGCGATGTAGCCAAGCTGGAATGGGAAGTCGCCCAGGGCGAACTGGAAGCGGTAACTGTGCGCACGGAAACAAGTGGCGCCAATCCTCGCGATCAAGAGAACGCCCGGCTCGATGCTGACGACAAACACGCAGCCTATCTGGACGCCGAGTTTGAACTCAACCGGGCCGAGTTGCAGTTGCTGCGGCTTACCGGCGAATTGGAAAATTGGGCCATTCCACCCCGCTAATTCACCGTTCGCTGCGAACTCGGAAAGGTATCTAACTTTAAGAATCGCAAGAGGTTTCTTGCGCGCTACGCAAATGGTACGATAACAGTCACGCTTATGCCTTTGAAGACACTTTTCCTGAATCCACCATCCTTCGAGAACTATGACGGCGGCGCCAGTTCGCGTTGGCCGGCCACCCGCGAGATCGAGTCATATTGGTACCCCGTGTGGTTGGCTTATCCGGCCGGAATGCTCGAAGGCTCGCGCATGCTCGATGCTCCGCCGCACCACGTGAGCGCGGAAGAAACCATCAAAATTGGCAAGGATTTTGATTTTCTGGTGCTGTTCACCAGCACTCCGGGCTTCCAGGGCGATATCGGGCTCGCGGCAGCAATGAAAGCCGCCAATCCGAAACTGAAGATCGCCTTCGTGGGCCCGCATGTAACTACCTTGCCGGAGCGGTCGCTGAAAGAAGGCACGGCGATCGATTTTGTAGTGCGGCGCGAGTTCGACTACGCCACGGTGGAATTCGCCAACGGCAAGCCGCTGAGCGAGATTCTCGGAATCTCGTATCGTGGCCGGGACGGAGATATCGTTCACAATACGGACCGTCCCGCGGTGGAGGACCTGGACGCTCTACCCGATGTGGTGGACGTGTACAAGCGTGACATTGATCCCCGTCGCTATAACGTTCCGTTCCTGCTTTATCCGTTCGTTTCGCTGTATACGACCCGCGGTTGCCCGGCGCAATGCACCTTCTGCCTGTGGCCGCAGACGCTGAGCGGTCATCCGTGGCGCAAGCGTTCCTCGGACCGGGTGGCGGCCGAGATGGCGAAAGCCAAAGAGTATTGGCCTTGGGTGAAGGAATTCTTCTTCGACGATGACACCTTCAATATCCAGAAGGCGCGCACCATCGAGCTATGCTCCAAACTGAAGCCGCTGAACATCACCTGGTCGTGCACCTCGCGCGTGACTACCGATTACGAAACCCTGAAGGCGATGAAGGAAGCCGGTTGCCGGCTGCTGATCGTGGGCTATGAATCGGGCGACCAGCAGGTCCTGAAGAACATTAAGAAGGGCGCGACCGTGGAACGCGCGCGGCAGTTCACCAAAGACTGCAAGAAGCTCGGACTGCTGGTGCACGGCGACTTCATTCTTGGACTGCCCGGAGAGACCAAGGAGTCGATTCGCCGCACCATCGATTTCGCAAAGGAACTGGACGTCGAGACCATCCAGGTATCGTTGGCCCACGCTTATCCGGGGACCGAACTGTACGATTACGCCAAGACGAATGGCTTTCTGAAGCTGGAAGGCTCGCAGATGGTGGATGAGATGGGGCACCAGGTTGCCATGATCGAGTATCCGGGAATCTCCCGCGACTACATCCTGGAGATGGTGCACCGCTTTTACGACGAATACTATTTTCGGCCCAAGGCGATTTTCCGCATTGTGAGAAGGGCCGCGTTCAACTCCACCGATCGGAAGCGCCTGTACAAAGAGGCCAAGTCATTTCTGAAGCTGCGCGCCTCGCGCAATCGGACGGTCCAAGAAGCTCGCCGTCAGCCAGCGCCAGGGTTGCTGGAAGTGCGCCCGGAAGCCAAGCCGGGCCTCGTATCCATCGCGCCGGCGGCGGCGTCCGGCGCTAAGTCTGAAACCGAGGAAGCCGTCAACGCCTAGGAGTTTTCAGGCCACGGCAGTCTGACAGCCCAAAAAGCGCCCTTTTCGCTTCCGCAAAAGGGCGTTGCGCCTTTCTCGATCTCAGAGGAGGTCGCCCTTCAGGCTACTTCGAAAATGCGCCGATGGCTCCGGCTTCATCGTCTTTCACGTCGAAGACGGTATAGAGTTTCGTAATCTGTAGCAGGTCGTGCACTTTCTTGGTCAGGTGAAGCAGTTTTAATTCGCCGCCCTGGTTGCGCACCGAGGTAAAGGCGCTGACCAGCTCGCCAATGCCTGAGCTGTCTATGTAGCTGACGTCGCCCAAATTCAACAGGATCTTCTTCTGCCCCTTCCCCAGAAGGTCCTTGACGGTGTCGCGCAAAACCACGCTGCCCTCGCCCAGAGTGATCCGTCCACTCAAGTCTACGATAGTGACGCCGTCTACCTGCCGGGTGCTTGCTTTCATGCTCACGTGGAAGCCTCCTGGCGGTCCAGTTCGTTGTTCTGGAGCCGCTTGATCAAAGTGATTTCAGTGCCGGAATCAAGTTTACGAAAACGGACTTCATCCATGAAGGTCCGCATCAAGAATATCCCACGGCCCGACTCTTTCAAAAGGTTCTCCGGGGCCAGCGGATTGGGAACCTCGTCGGGAACGAACCCCTTGCCCTCGTCGGCGATGGTGACAATCAACTCCGGCCCCGTCTGCTCAAAAGTCAGGTTCACCCGCTTGGCCGGGTCGTAGGCGTTGCCGTGCAGCACGGCATTGATCATCCCTTCCCGGACCGCCATGGAGATTCCGCCCCGCGTGTCCTCGTCGAAGCCGGCCTGCGTGGCCGCCTGGTCGGCCATTTCCTCGGCCTTGTTCACGCTTTCCAGCGTGGATTCCAACCTGTACGAAACGCGTTGTGGCGCGGTCATCAAATGGCTCGTTTTCCCCGGGTCAGCTCGCATCTGGACCGTGACGGGACCGAATCCTCAGGATGGAGCAGTTTGCCTGTTCCGGGAGACACTTGTCAATGCAAGGATTTCCGCGCGCGGAGATTCCCGTGCCGCTCCGGCCCACGCAACCCGGAGGAGGGGTGCGGACGGTTTGCTTAAGCCGCCTGCGGGCGGTTAAGATGAAATTAGAACGAGCGTTCGAAAAGTCGCCAGATCGCCGGTCTGCTCAACTTCGACCACGAAAGCAATGTCTACTGTCTCGACAATTCGCACTTTGGAGACTTCCCCCGTCCAGGACAGCCGCTTCGACCGCCGCCTGGCCGAGATACTAGACTATGCCACCGAAATCTTCGCCGACAAGGGCTACGAGGGCGCTTCCATGCGCGACCTCTCGCGCCTGAGTGGCATCTCGCTGGCCGGCCTCTATTACTATTTCGAGTCCAAGGAAAAACTGCTCTACTTCATCCAGCACCATACCTTCACCACCATCGTCGGGCGCTTGCGCGAGCGACTGGGCGCGAGCGACGATCCCGAGGAGCGCATCCGTATCTTCGTGCTGAACCACGTCGACTATGCCGTCGCCCGGCCAAGAGCGATGAAGGTGCTCTCCCATGAGGACGACATTCTGCGCAATGGCTACGGCGCGGAATTGGCCGCCATCAAGCGCGACTATTACCGCATCTGCGTGGGCCTGGTGAACGATCTGGTGAAGGCGGAAAGCCTGCATGCGGGGCCGCAGGCAGACCCTAGAGCGGGAATCGGAACACGGACCGCGGTGATGGCGCTGTTCGGCATGATGAACTGGCTGTACACCTGGTACAACCCGCGCGTCGATCCGGATGCCGCAACCTTGGCGCAAGAGATCGGCAACGTTTTTTTGCGCGGCATTCGTGGTAGATGCGCCCCGCGCGAAAAGTCTCAGGCCGGCGGCAATCGCAATTTGCGGGACCATCCCGTCACCAAGTGTTCCTATGAGGAACCGGCGTTCAAGAATGGGCGCCGATCGCGAGCAAAGAAAAAAGCCTAGAAGCGAAAGCGATCGAAACTGCGAATGACATGGAGTTCGGACGATGAGTAGCGGGACGGTCTCGACCGAGACGAGGCGGCTGGTGAATTACCGGACCGAGTCCGGGGTAGCGCTCATCGAGTTGAGCGACCCGCCCGCCAACACCTACAGCTACGAGATGAACCGCCAGCTCGATGACGCCATCCTGGCGGCGCGCATGGACAACGATGTTTACGTGATTGTCCTGACCGGCGCGGGCGAAAAGTTCTTTTGCGCGGGCGCCGACATCCAGATGCTGACCCGGGTGGACCCAACCTTCAAGTACTACTTCTGCCTGCATGCCAACGAAACTTTATTGCGGCTGGAAAATACGCCCAAGCTGGTGATTGCGGCGATCAATGGCCACTGCGTCGGGGGAGGCCTGGAGGTCGCCATGGCGGCGGACTTGCGCATCGCGCGCAAGGACGCGGGCAAGATCGGGCTGCCGGAAGTGAATCTCGGCGTGTTGCCGGGAACCGGCGGAACCCAGCGGCTGTCGCGCATTGTGGGCAAGTCGAAGGCAATCGAATTGATGGTAACGGGCAAGACCTTTTCGTTCGAAGACGCGAAACAGCTGGGGCTGGTCAACCAGATTTTCGAGCGCGAAAACTTCATGCCGCAGGTCATGGACTACGCCCGCCAGTTTTGTCCGCCCAACAAAGCGGCCAAGGCGGTGGGCAGGATCAAGCGCGCGGTGCAGACCGGCTGGGAGGTCCCGCTTGAGGCCGGGCTGGCGCTGGAGCGCGAGAACCAACAATTGCTCTTCGAGGGCGAAGATGCGAAGGAAGGCTTGGCGGCTTACCTCGAGAAGCGCCCGGCGACATTTACAGGGAAGTGACAGCACCGTCCTGGGTGTAACAAGTAAGCAGAGGCGAGAAAAGCGATGGGTATTCAGCAATGACGATTAAGACCGCGACAAGTTTCTGCCGCATCGCTCTTACTCTTGAGCCGCCGGCCGCGCGCATCGTGCTGAACAATCCGCCGCTGAACGTCATCGACGTCCAGATGATGGACGAGCTGCGGGCCGCACTGGAGCAGATCGACCTGCGTCCGGAGATCAGCGTCATTGTTTTCGCCGGCTCGGAGCAGGCTTTCTCCAGCGGCGTGGACATTGCGGTGCACACCCCCGACAAGGTGCGCGACATGCTTACCGCCTTCCATAGCGTGATTCGCTCGGTGGTGGACAACCGCAAGCTGACGATTGCCAGCGTGCGTCGGCATTGCCTGGGGGGCGGAGCTGAACTGGCGCTGATGTGCGATGTGGTCTACGCCTCACCCGATTCGGTCTGGGGATTTCCTGAGATCAAGCTGGCATGCTATGCGCCGGTGGCCAGCGTAGCCCTGTCCGCCGTTGTGGGACAGAAACTGGCGGCGGAGTTGCTACTGACCGGGCGCACTCTAAGCGGCAAGGAAGCGCTGGAAGCCGGTTTGGTGAACGGCATCGCCGACGATCCGGAAACCCTGGTCGCCGAATGTGTGCAGCGCGTCTCGCAGTTGAGTCCGGCCGCGCTGGCCCTGGCGAAAAAGGCGTTTTACGCGTGGGATGCGATTCATTTCGACAAAGGCCTGGCGCGTGCCGAGCAGATTTATCACGACGAGCTGATGAAAACGGCTGATGCGAAGGAAGGCATTGCGGCTTTTGTCGAGCGGCGCCGGCCGAAGTGGGCGGGAAAATAACTTATGGATTACGAGATCGCTCCGGAGGAGTTGATGAAACTTCGCGATTCTGCTCAGGGGGTCACGATGCTTGATGTGCGCGAGCCATGGGAATACGAGGTGGCCAAAATCGCCGGCAGCAAGCACATTGCCATGGGCGACATCCCAGCGCGGTTCAACCAGGAACTGGATCCCGAGGACCACATCGTTGTGGTTTGCCATCACGGAGTGCGCTCGATGAACGTCACCGCGTGGCTAAGGCAGCAAGGTTTCGAAAAGGTGCAATCGTTACAGGGCGGAATCGACCGCTGGGCGAGACAGGTTGATCCGAGTGTACCCGTCTATTAGGAAGAATTTTTCGGAGCGATAGGGGTCCTTCGACGCGGCGCTTATGCGCCTCGCTCAGGATGACATATGAAAAAAGAACTCATCGAATTACGCGTTAATGGACGCAGCTACGATCTGGCCGTCGAGCCCAGCAAACCCCTGCTCGACTTGTTGCGCCAGGACCTTAATCTGACCGGCTCCAAGCGGGCTTGCGACGATTCCTCGTGCGGCTCCTGCACCGTCCAGATAGACGGCGTGCCCATGCTCTCGTGCACCATGCTGGCGGCCAGTTGCGAGGGACAGGAGATCACCACGGTCGAGGGCGTCTCCGACCACGGCAGTCTGGCCGCCTTACAGAAGGCCTATGGGGATTTCGGAGGCTCGCAGTGCGGCTTCTGCACTCCGGGATTCATGATGACCGTGCGCTGGCTGCTGGCCAACAATCCTCAGCCGACGGAAGGCGAGATTCGCGAGGCGCTGAGCAGTAATCTGTGCCGCTGCACCGGATACACCCAGATGTATCAGGCGGTGCGCGCCGCCATCGATGCAGAACAAAAGGGCATGAAGCAGGAACTGGTGGAAGCGAAGTAAACGATGAATGACTTTTCCGTAATCGGCAAATCGATCGCCATGGTGGACGCCGCGGGCAAGACGACCGGCGCCGGCAAATACACTGACGACCTCAGCCTGCCCGGCATGTTGGTGGGCAAGATCCTGCACTCGCCCTACCCCCATGCGCGCATCAAGCGCATTGACACCTCGCGCGCCAAAGCTCTCGATGGCGTGGTAGCGGTGGTGACTGGAGCGGACGCGCCCAATCCTTATGGCATTCTTCCCGTCGGTCATGACGAGACCGCTCTTGCAGTCGAAAAGGTCCGCTACGTAGGGGACCATGTCGCCTGTGTCGCCGCCATCAGCGAGCAGATTGCCGAGGAAGCGCTCGAGCTGATTGACGTTCGAGTACGAGCCGCTGCCGGCTTATTTCGATCCTGAGGAGTCGATGAAGGCGGAGACGGACCTCATTCACGAGAACCGTCCGCACAACCTTGAGAAGGACTACCACCACGTTTTTGGCGATCCGGAGAAAGGCTTTGCGGAAGCGGATTTTTTGCATGAAGCGCGCTACATCGCGAACGAAGTCACGCACGCGGCAATGGAGCCGCACTCGACGCTGGCCAACTTCGAGCTTGACCCGCATACCGGTCAACTTGGCCGGCTGACGGTGTGGTCGTCCACGCAGGTCCCGTACTATCTGCAGCATAAGCTTTCGCTGGTGCTGGAGCTGCCGATGTCGCAGATCAGGGTGATCAAACCGCTGGTTGGCGGCGGCTTCGGCGGCAAGAGCGAAATCATTCCCCTGGAGATTATCGCGGCGGTGGCGGCGCGCGCAGCCAAGGCCCCGGTAAAGATCACCTATACGCGCGAGGAAGTTTTCTGGGCGCATCGCGGACGCCCGCGTACCATCGTCGACCTGAAGACCGGGGTGAAGAACGATGGCCGGATCACCTCGGTGGCCTGCAAGGTCATTCAGGACGGCGGCGCCTACTGCTCCTATGGCGTAGTCACCATTCTCTACTCGGGCGCGTTGCTGGGCGCGCTGTACGACATTCCCAATATTCGCTACGACGGATATCGCGTGCTCACCAACAAGCCAGCCTGCGGCGCCATGCGGGGCCACGGCACGGTCAATGTGCGCTTTGCCTTTGAATCGCAGATGGACGAAATTTGCGCCCAACTCGGGCTTGACCCCGCGACCATGCGGCGCGTTAACCTTTTGCAGCCACCGACGGTCACGGTCAACGGCCTGCGTGTGTTGAGCTACGGCTTGCCCGAGTGCATCGATCAGGTGGTTACGCGCTCCGGTTGGGATGAGCGCAGAGGCAAACTTCCCCGAGGCCGCGGGCTGGGCGTGGCATGCAGCCACTATGTAAGCGGCGCCGCCAACAGCATTATTCGCTCGGATATGCCGCACTCCACTGTGAATATCAAGATCGATCGCGACGGCGGGGTGGTGGTGTACACGGGAGCGTCAGAGATCGGACAGGGCTCTGACACCATGACAGCGCAAGTTGTCGCCGAGATGCTGGGCTGCAACTTGTCGCGCGTAAGGGTAATCGCCGCCGATACCGACTTGACGCCGATCGATCTGGGCTCGTATTCGAGCCGGGTCACGTTCATGTCCGGCAACGCCGCCCTGCGGGCCGCCGAGCAAGTGAAGAAGAACATCGTCTCGGCTGCCGCCAAGCGTATGAACTGCTCCCCGGAAGACGTGGTCATGCGTAATGACCGGGTGTGGAGGCGAGGTACCACATCGTCAGATAGTACTCTCACATTGTCAGATGACGGAGAAGAGGCGGCGAGTGGGCACGTGGATGGGCAAATCCTGCGCGGCTCGGTCCTGCAAAAACGCAAGGAGGAGGGCCCCAAGGACCACCTGAGCTTCGAAGAGGCGGTGGTCTCGGCCATCGACTTCCACGGAGCGCTGACCGGCACCGGCTCGTACGCGCCTCCGCTGGAGGCGCGCGGCGGCAAACACAAAGGCGGAGGAGTCGGCCCATCGCCGGCCTATTCCTACTCCGCGCAGGTGGCGGAGGTCAGCGTGGACGAAGACACCGGCGAAGTTACGGTGCACAAGATCTGGGCCGCGCACGACTGCGGACGGGCGCTCAACCCGGTCGCGGTAGAGGGGCAGGTCATCGGCTCAGTGTGGATGGGACTGGGTCAGGCGCTCGAAGAAGAGATGGTCTGGAAGGACGGCCTGCTGATGAATCCAGGAATGCTGGAATACCGCAGTCCTTCAGCCACCGAATCCCCCGATATTGAGTGCATCATCGTCGAAAGTGTCGATCCTGAAGGCCCCTTCGGCGCCAAGGAAGCGGGCGAAGGGTCGCTGGCCGCAACCATTCCGGCGATCTCGAATGCCATCTATGACGCTGTGGGAGTGCGGCTGCGCGAAGCGCCATTCACGCCGGAACGGGTACTGTCGGCGTTACGGGCCAAGAAGGGAATGAAGAGAATTGAGATGACCGAATCGGTGGATCCGACCGCGCCGACGACTTTGCGGGAGCATGGCGGGTCGTTGTGGTTTCGCGGTAAAGGGCCGATGCGGCATCCGCTCGATCCGGCGCGGCAGGGCTCGCAGGCAGGAGGCGAGCAATGAGCCTGCCCAGCTTCCAGTTGCTGCGCCCCAAGACACTCGATGACGCGATCGCGCTGATGGCCAAACACAGCGGCGAAGTGAAGATCGTCGCCGGCGGCACCGACCTGCTGCCTTCTATGAAGCAAAAGCTGTTTACGCCGCCCTATGTGCTGGACCTGCGCGGCATTGCCGAGTTGCGTGGCATTCGCAACCTCCCCGGCGATGGGGTCGAAATCGGCGCGCTGACCACGTTGAGCGGCGTGGAGCACTCGCCGCTGGTGCGCAAGGACTATCCGGTGCTATATGAAGCCGTGAGGGCCGTCGCGTCGCCGGTCTTGCGCAACATGGGTACTATCGGCGGCAATCTCTGCCTGGACACACGTTGCCTGTGGTACAACCAGTCGCTGCTGTGGCGCAAGAGCTGCGGCTTCTGCCTGAAGAAGGACGGCGACTTGTGCCATGTGGCGCCGGGTGGAAAGTTCTGCTGGGCGACGTTTTCGGGCGACACGCCACCGGCTCTTCTATGCCTGGGAGCGGAGCTTGAGATTGCCGGCCCGAACGGATTGCGACGTACCCCATTGTCAGGGTTTTACGTGAACGACGGCATCGTGCGCCTGCATCTCGCGTCGAACGAGATTGTGACCCGCGTGCACTTGCCGGAATCTTCGGCGGGATGGCGGGGCAGTTATCAGAAGTTGCGCGTGCGCGGCAGCATCGATTACCCGTTGGCTGGCGTGGCGGTTGCGCTCAAAATGCTCTCCGGCCGCGTGGAGGATGCGCGCGTCGCGATCACAGCTGTCAATCCCGCGCCGTTTCTGGTGGAGGATGCTGACGCTCGACTGGTGGGCCTAGTCCCGTCTGAGGAAACGGCGGAACAGGTCGGGGAGTTAGCGGCGCGAACTGCCAAGCCGCTGACGACGTCCGCGCTGACTCCCGAGTATCGTCGCGAAATGGTGCGAGTGTTCGCCAAGCGGGCGGTGATGGCGTGCGTGAATTAAGCGCCAAAGCCGAGCTTCACGGCCTCCCCATCCCAGGTAGTTTGACCGGCCCGCAACGCTCTCTTACACTGAAGATTGCACCTGAGCTGGGCGGCGATTGCCGGCATGGTGCTTCGTCTTGCAGTACGGGCGCGCTACCGGCCTGAGAGCGCCGGGACACATTGCGGCGCAATCATCGCGGGTTACATTCGCGTCCGCAAATGGCCACATTCATTTCCAAAGGCAATTGCTTTGACCACCGACCTCAACTCGACAGAACCAACCACGACTGACCTTCCATCCTCCGAGCCATCGAACCCCTGCCAGCGCGAACTCACGGTTGAGATTCCGGCGGATGTGGTCAAGGCGGAATCGGACGCAGTCGTGTCACGTTATCAGAAGCTGGCAAAGGTCCCGGGCTTTCGTAAAGGCAAGGTGCCGGCTTCCATCGTCCGCCAGCGTTTCGCCGAGGAGATCAAGAGCGACATCGTCGAGGCCCTGGTTCCGCGTTACTTCCGCGAAGAGACCCAGAAGCAGAACTTGCAGCCGGTGTCGCAACCGCGCGTCACCGACCTAAACTTGCAAGCGGGCGAGCCGTTGACCTTTAAGGCGAGTTTCGAAATCCTTCCCGAGTTCAAGGTCGCCGCCTACGATGACATTCGTATCCAGAGACTTCCCACCGATGTTACCGAAGAGGAAGTAGATCGCGCCTTGGAGAACCTGCGGCAGCAGCAAGCCACCTATAGCCCGGTCGAGGAGGAGCGTGCGCTGGTGGATGGGGACTTCGCCGTCGTCGGTTTCAAGGGTACCCCTAAAGATGGCGAAGCTGACGCCAAGCCGGTGGAAGTGGACGAGGTGATGGTCGAGATCGGCGGCGGGGACACGATTGCGGAGTTCAGCGAGAACCTGCGCGGTGCCAAGTCAGGCGAGCAGCGTAACTTCGAAGTGAAATACGCAGACGATTTTGCCGACAAGCGGCTTGCCGGCAAGACCATGACCTACGAGGTCAACGTTAAGGGCATCAAGACCCGCAGTGTTCCTGATCTCACTGACGATTTCGCCAAGGAGCTCGGCGCCGAATTCGCCACCCTGGGGGACCTGCGCCATCGCCTGCGCGAAAACATGAAGGCGGAGAAGGCGCACGAGGCGGAGCACCGAGGCAAAGACCAGATTGTGGAAGAACTGGTGAAGCGCAACGATTTCCCCGTTCCCGAGACCATGCTGGACCAGCAGATTGACCTGCGCCTCGAACGTGGGCTGCGTGCCCTGGCGGCGCAAGGCATGAAGACGGAAGACATGAAGCGGATGGACTTCGGGCGCCTCCGTGCCGGCCAGCGCGAGGCCGCGTTGCGCGAAGTGAAAGCTTCGCTGATCCTGGAGCAGATTGCTGACCAGGAGAAGATTGAGGTCAGTGACGAGGAACTGGAGCACGAATTGCAAACGCTGGCCAACCAATCGAAGCAGACCATCGAAGAGGTGCGCGCCCGTTTGACGCAGGATGGAGGGCTGGATAGAATTCGGCATCGCATCCGCAACGAAAAGACCTTGGATTCTCTTTACCGCGGTTCTGCATAGGCGGTCTGCATTTCACTCCCCATTTTGGTGCGTCGGGAATAAGTGTGGGCAACCTATAAGACTTGTAACCGCTGAAGAGTGGGAGTAGTTTCCAGAAAGGAGATGCACAATGCTTGTGCCCATGGTGATTGAACAAACCAGCAGGGGCGAACGGGCGTATGACATTTATTCCCGGCTATTGCGTGACAATATTGTTTTTCTCGGCACTCCTATTGACGACAATGTGGCCAACCTAATCATCGCGCAAATGCTGTTTCTCGAGGCCGAGGATCCGGAAAAAGACATTTCGCTTTACATCAATTCGCCGGGTGGTTCCATTACCGCCGGCATGGCCATCTACGACACCATGCAGTTTATCCGTCCTGACGTGACTACCATCTGCATTGGTCAGGCGGCCAGCATGGCGGCACTACTGCTGGCGGCGGGTGCCGCCAAGAAACGGTTTGCCCTGCCTACCTCGCGCATTCTGATCCACCAGCCGCTCATGTCTGGACTATCCGGCCAGGCCACAGACATCGACATTCATGCCCGCGAAATCCTGCGCATGCGCGAGATTACCAGCCAGTTGCTGTCTAAGCACAGCGGCCAGAGACTGGAAAAGGTGGAGCGGGACGTAGAGCGCGACTTCATCATGAATGCGCAACAAGGCAAGGAATACGGAATTATTGATGACATTATTTTCAAGCACAAATAGTGCTTCGAAAGTTGTACCCGTATAGCACGAACGTAAGAAGGCAGCGTATCGAAATTGTGATTGAATAGTTCCACCGTGTAATCGCACGGAGGGTTTCGCCAGAGAGACCTGCCAAACGGCCGATACTGTCGGGTCTCTAACAGGAGCAGCGCGGCTCCTGCTCGGACTTTGGGGTTCGGGAAATGCAGTTCGGAATGCGGAGTTCCGGCGGGCAGCGCGCGAGTTGAAGGAGTTGTTCCGTGAGATCCAGGACCGGTTCGGAAGAAGTGCTGCGCTGCTCGTTCTGCCACAAGTCGCAAGACGCCGTCGCCAAACTCATTTCCTCTCCCACCGACTATCCGCGGGCTTACATCTGCGATGAGTGCGTGGCCGTCTGTAACTCCATTCTGGAAGACGACCGCTCCGAAGCGGCGCCGGTAGCGACACCGAACCAGCTTCCCAAACCTGCCGAGGTGAAAACGTTCCTGGACGAGTATGTCATCGGCCAGCAGCAAACCAAGAAGAAGCTGGCGGTCGCGGTGTACAACCATTACAAACGCGTCTACATGAACCGCCAACGCGGCAGCGAAGTCGAACTCTCCAAGTCCAACATCATGCTGATCGGCCCTACCGGGACCGGCAAAACGCTATTGGCGCAGACCCTGGCCAAGATGCTCGATGTGCCTTTTGCCATTGTGGATGCGACCACGCTTACCGAGGCCGGCTACGTCGGCGAAGACGTGGAGAACATTATTCTCAAGCTCCTTCAGGCCGCTGAAGGTGACGTGGCGCGCGCCCAGACCGGCATCATCTACATCGATGAGGTCGACAAGATCGGGCGTAAGGACGAGAACCCGTCAATCACCCGTGACGTTTCCGGCGAAGGCGTGCAGCAGGCCCTGCTGAAGATCCTGGAAGGCACCGTGGCCAATGTTCCTCCTCAGGGCGGACGCAAGCATCCCCACCAGGAATTCACGCCAGTGGACACCACCAACATCCTATTCATCTGCGGGGGTGCGTTCGTCGGGTTGGAGCGCATTATCGGGCGGCGTTTAGGCAAGCGCTCCATGGGTTTCCGCACCAACGAGGCGAAAGAGACTGCGTTTACGGAGAGCAACAAGCGCGATACGGAATTGCTATCGCAGGTCGAGCCCCAAGACCTTATAAAGTTTGGTCTCATTCCTGAGTTTGTTGGCCGGATGCCGGTGGTGGGCGTACTCAGCGATCTTGACGAAGACGCATTGGTCGAAATCTTGACCCGTCCGAAAAACGCCATCGTGAAACAGTACCAGCGCTTGTTCGAATTCGAGAACGTCAAGTTGCGCTTCACTGAAGAGGCCTTGCGTTGCATCTCGAAGGAAGCAATGTCTCGCAAAGTGGGCGCCCGTGGCCTGCGCATGATCCTCGAGGAACTGATGCTGGATCTGATGTACGCCCTGCCTAGCCAGAGGCGCGTTAAGGAATTCGAAGTCACTGCCGAGATGGTCCAGAAGCGCAACGTGAGCATGCCGATCATGGAGAAGGCGGGATAACAGATTTCGCACATAACCTCTCTTCAGAACGGCGCGACAACCCGAATCGAATCTACCCTCGCAGCATCCATATACGCTACAGGCGTTCCTAAGTTTTCCTGTCAGCCATGTAGCGCAGGTCGGGAAAGCTACCGGCGAGGTGCAGTTTTGTCCACTTCTGCTGCTTTCACAGCATGGTATGCTTGAAGGTACTCGGTGCCGTGCGAGCGGCTGTCCCGCCGAATACGGCATAGTACTATCAATTTCGTCTGTTCGGAGTAGCTAGGTATACTCCGGAGGACAAGGCGGTTCTGGTGACCCAACGCGAGAAATTCGAAACCAAGAAACTCCCCATGATGCCGATTCGGGATGTCGTCATCTTCCCATTCATGATGACGCCGTTTGTGGTCGGGCGGGAGTCCAGCGTGCGGGCACTGGAAGAGGCGCTGGCGGGCGACAAGAAGATCTTTCTCGCGACCCAGCACGACGCCAGCATCGACGAGCCCAAGCCCAACGAAATTTTCCAGGTCGGCACTATCGTCAATATCGTGCAGAGCCTGAAACTTCCCGACGGCAACATTAAGGTCTTGGTGGAAGGCCTGGAGCGCGGCAAGATCCTGCAGGTGGTGGATACCGACGGCTATTTCGAAGCTACGGTTCGCACCGCGAAGTACTCCACCGAGCCTGCGCCCCAGGTAGAAGCTGCCATGCAGCGCGTCACCGGCCTATTCGAGCAGTACGTGAAGCTTTGCCAATCGCTGAATTATGAGACCATGATCGCTGCGGTCCGAAACGACGATCCGGCAAAGCTCACCGATACCATCGCCGCCAATTTGCAACTATCCATCGAAGAAAAACAGGAGTTGCTGGAAATCTTCGATCCCGCGGAGCGCCTGAACCGCATCGGCGACGTGCTCGACGTCGAGATCGAAAAGCTCAACATGGACCGCACCATCCAGTCGCGCGTGAAGCGCCAGATGGAACGCGCCCAGAAAGAGTACTACCTCAACGAGAAGATCAAAGCCATTCAAAAGGAACTAGGTCGCGGCGAAAAGAGCGAATTCGACGAACTGAAGAAGAAGATTGACGCTGCCGGCATGCCGCGCGAGACCCACGAGAAGGCGCTCCAGGAACTGAAGAAGCTGGAGGCGATGCCACCCATGTCAGCTGAGTCCACGGTGTCGCGCAATTATCTGGACTGGCTACTGGCGGTACCGTGGAAGAAACGTTCCAAAGAGATCCGGAACATCGAAGTCGCGGAGAAAACGCTCAACGAAGATCATTACGGGCTGGAGAAGATCAAGGAACGCATCCTCGAGTTCCTGGCCGTCCGGCAACTGGTGAAGAACCCGAAAGGGTCGATCCTGTGCTTCGTTGGACCTCCGGGCGTTGGTAAGACCTCGCTGGGCATGAGCATCGCCAAGGCCACGGGCCGCAAGTTTGTTCGCATGTCGCTGGGTGGTGTGCGGGACGAAGCTGAGATCCGCGGCCACCGCCGCACCTACATCGGCGCACTGCCGGGGCAGATCATCCAGATGATGAAGAAGGCCGGCACCAAGAATCCGGTGTTCATGCTAGACGAAGTTGACAAGATGTCCATGGATTTCCGAGGCGATCCGTCCTCGGCGCTGCTGGAAGTGCTCGACCCCGAGCAGAACTTCATGTTCGTGGACCACTACCTTGACGTGGAGTACGACCTGTCGCAGGTATTCTTTATCGCTACCGCCAACGTTCTGCACACCATTCCGCCGGCGCTGCAGGACCGCATGGAAGTGCTGCGCCTCCACGGTTACACCGAGCCCGAGAAGGTCGAAATTGCCAAGCAGTATCTGGTCCGCAAGCAGCGCCTGCAAACCGGTTTGACCGAGCAAAATATCGTCTTCACAGATGATGCCTTGACGGCTGTCATCCGCAACTACACCCGCGAAGCTGGCGTACGCAATCTGGAGCGCGAGATCGGCAACATCTGCCGCAAGGTTGCGCGCAGGGTTGTGAAGGAAGGCGACAAGTTTTCCCTGACGCTTACCGCCGAGAACGTCGGAGAGTATCTCGGCGTGATGAAGTTCCGCGACAGTGAAGTCCACGAGCGCAGTGAGGTGGGCATTGTTACCGGTCTCGCATGGACTGAGGCGGGAGGCTCGATTCTGACCACCGAGGTCGCCATTGTAGATGGCAAAGGCAAACTGTCGCACACAGGTAAATTGGGAGATGTGATGCAGGAGTCTGCACAAGCGGCCATGACCTATGTGCGGTCACGCGCCCACCGGCTGGGGCTGCCGCGCGACTTCTATCGCAACCTCGATATTCACGTACACGTTCCGGAAGGTGCCATCCCCAAGGACGGTCCTTCCGCCGGTATCACCATGGCGACGGCCATTGCCAGCGCTCTGAGCCGCATTCCGGTGCGGCGCGACATCGCCATGACCGGTGAGATCACGCTGCGCGGCAAAGTCCTGCCCATCGGCGGACTGAAGGAAAAGCTTCTGGCGGCGCATCGCGCCGGCATCCTGGAGGTCCTGCTGCCCGCCGATAACGAGAAGGACTTGGCCGACGTGCCCGAAAACTTGCGGAACGTGATGAAGCTGCGCTTCGTCAATACGATGGACGATGTGCTGGCCTATGCCCTGGAACATCCGTTGCCCGAGGTGCCCGAAGAAGCGCCCGGAATCGCGACGCTACCGCCGGCTGCGGAACAAGCTCCGATAGCGCATCAGTGAGCCGGATGTCTCAACCCTGAGACTGGGGTCCGCAGAAACGCGGGTCTTTTAGTTTTGGCTGGCTCTCACACTCAAGCGTTCCTGCCCGTTCATTGCTTGCACTTTGGTACTTCTACAGCCATAGTGAATACATGAAGGTGCTGACGCGATTCTTGATGGCCGCAGTTGACCCGAAGCAGTTTCCGCTTCCGGGCGCGCCCGAGATTGCCTTCCTGGGCCGCTCCAATGTCGGCAAATCGAGTTTGATCAACTCGCTGGTGGGTAGCAAGATCGCCAAGACCAGCAACACGCCCGGTCGCACTCAGACCATCAACTTCTTCCAGGTGCGGCGTCCGGGCAAGCCGGATCCCGACTTCATCTTCACCGATCTACCCGGCTATGGATACGCACGGGTGCCCAAAGAGATTACGGCGAAGTGGGCGCAATTCATCAATCCTTACCTGGAGAATCGCGAGTCCCTGGTGCTTTGCCTGGCCCTGGTGGATGTGACCATCCCTCCGCAGCAACTGGATTTGGAGTTATTGGATTGGCTGCGGCACGCGAGGCGAAACTTTGCTGTGGTCGCCACCAAGGCCGACCGCATCTCGAACAATCAGCAACGCAACTCGATGCAAAAGCTCGCCGCTCAGTTGCAGGTCGCGGTGGAGCAGATCATTCCGTTTTCTGCCAAGACGCAATTGGGACATGGCGAACTGTGGCGAACCATCCGCCGGGCAGCCGGAATCGCCGATCCAGGAACGCAAGCTATGGAGAAAACGGTCTCCTAGAAAATCCCCCCCGCGCTACCCCAGTTCACTCCGGCCAAATCTCCAGCGCGGTCCTGCTCAGGATCTGTTCTTTCGCGCTTTCGCTCAGCGCCAGGCCGCGGAATTCACCCAGGTTTTTCTCGATCGCGGGCACTCCCGGGCCCGGCCAGTCGGTGCCGAACAGCGACTTGTGCGCGATCTCCTCCAGGCGCGGAAACGATTTCAGCAGCGTCTTCGGCGGAATGCCGCTGATATCCAGATACACGTTGCGATGCCGCCGCAGCAGAAAGAACGCAGTGTCCATCCACAGCGGGCGACCACCGTGCGCCAGCAGAATCTTCAGGCGGGGAAAATCCACCGCGACGTCGTCCACATACATCGGGTCGCCATATTTGTTGCGCGCGCCGGGGAAAATCGACGTTCCAGTGTGCACCATGATCGGAATTCCGTTAGCCTCGGCTTCGCGGTAGATGATCTCCAACTCCTTCACCCCATTCACGTAGTCGTTGGGATAGAGCAACTGGTGCGGCGGATGGATCTTGATGAGCTTGATACCCAACCGTACCATCTGCTCCATGTCGGCCTGGACGTTGGCCGTATGGCGCGGATGCACGCTGCCGCATGGGATAAGTCGCCGCGGATTTTCCTTGACGTAGTTGGCGATGAACTCATTGACCGCAGATGTGAAACCGATCACCTCGGGCGCAACATAGTTGATGAGCACCGCCCGATCGACTCCGATCCGATCAAGATATCCCAGAAACGCCTTGGGCGAACGGCAGTACTCCGCCACCTGGTCGAAGTCTTTACGCGACTTCTTCATCAGCGCCAG
Organism: uncultured Acidobacteriaceae bacterium; assembly: GCA_963791975.1. Taxonomy (GTDB): domain Bacteria; phylum Acidobacteriota; class Terriglobia; order Terriglobales; family Acidobacteriaceae; genus Bog-257. Next base: position 133,638 of record CAWBUJ010000006.1, read on the forward strand.
GGCCTCCGGCCTGAACAACTCCATCGGTTGAATGTGAATGTGGCAGTCGGTGATCATACGCCGGTTACGGAATAGGGATCAGGTGACAGTTATCGCATGAACCTCCGAGGTTTGTCACCCTGCAATCGGGCCCTGCCCCGGCCATCATGACCGCCAGGTGTCCAACGTTACTTGCCGCTGAAGGCGACAGGTGGAGACAACAACCGAAACGGAGCGACCCAGCACTTGAATTTGCCAGTCCTTCGCTTCAGGCCTCGCGACACAGAACCGACACTCCCCGAGATGCCCGTACCCTGTGAACGTTGTTCCCACTCTGCCGCCTCCGCCGGCAACTTCTCGGAAGCGAGCACCTCCTCACGCTAGTAACGAAAAAGGTGCTGCTCAGTTATAGAAGGCAGTCCATGATCTGAAATAACCCTCCGGATTGGGGGTATCGAAAACTCCGATCTTCCGTCGCCGCTTTTTGTTGCTGACATATTTCCAATATTTAACCTCCCCATATCCGAGCCCCTGGAACCATTGGTTGTTCGCATACACGTACTTTACTGCGATCCATCTCCATTTAGCGTCCAACAGAGGCCGGCTCCCGCGCGTTGTGGGAAATTGGTTTGTAAGGGAGCTGGCAAGCGCGCGGATGCGCCCGCAGAGGAGCGTGTCGCAAAGCGGCTTTCCGGCGGCCGATTCCTCTTAGGAGGTGATTGGTTTCACGCCAGACAACGCCACAATCTGGCAGCTCCTCAGGGTCTCATTTGCGCTGGGTCACGAGCAGGAGGAGCAGACTGGCAGAACCTCGGAAAGGGGGAGACAACGGGCAGTTCAGAGTGCAAGCATCGCCGTGGTGTGCAGGAGGCCCCAGTTGCACTATCGCAGGATTGACGGCATGCGTCGAGTCCTCGACGAGACAACTGCGCCGGCCCGTGCGCGCGACTTGTACCGCCTCGCAATCATTCGAAACCTTGTCGCTGAGAGTGAGAATCTCCGGAGCTTCGCTGAACGCCATCAGCGTGGCCACCAGCATCGCCGCAACTGCGAGCATCCTTCGGGGAAATCTCATCGGCCCGACCTGCGATTGCGAAGACGGAAGGTCTAACTTGTCATCGCCCCCACCGTTGTTTGCAGAGAATACTCAGGTCGCGAAACCATCTCAAGGCCGTGAAGCTCGGTTACCTGGGATGGGGTTGTGGCCGCCTGGCAGATTGCTGCCAGAAGGCATATTCAATGCGTCTTGCAGGGGCACACGTGCAAATCCTTTGGTTTTGCCATCGCGAGCAGGCTTCAGTCCGCGAGGGATATGCTTTTCGGACTTTTTCAGGAGCCGCCTAGAGGGTGGGCGTGGGATGACCGGTGCAGGAAAGCATAACCGGAACAACATCCCAGCGCATGGACGTTTCCCCAGCTTCTGGCTGGGCCTGGTCCGCCGCATCCAGCAGCGCGAACGCTCGCAGTTGGTTGACCTCAATCCAGGTCTTGTGCCAGCGTTGCGCGACACAGCTGTCGATGCGCGTGCCCGGCCCGGGCATCCCGAATCCTTCATAGAACTGCAGGATGTTTTGCCGCAAGGCGTCGTCCATATGCTGGAAGTTGTCTCCAGCCAGCGCGTCCAGCAGCTGGCGATAAGTGTAATCAGCCAGCGGATACTCTCCCCGCCGGGTCAGCTTGCCGGTATCAAGGTCCATGTTCGGCGTTTGCAGATCGTCGTTTCTCGCTTCGGTAAGGGCCTTGCCGAACTGGTCAATCGTGCGGTCTACGCTCTTGAAATAAAGGTCCTCGGTTTTGGCCGTGGGCTCCTTGAAGTCAATGGCGTGTAAGGCCCCCACTTTGGGAATTAACGTGAAGATGCCGGCGAGCAAATGTGCACCGGGCCCAGGCTCTTTATAACCGGATCCCCACGATTTGCGGTAATCGGCTTTCGACAGGTGGTAAAGAAAATGTTGCCGGTTGAAGTCCGGGATCTCGTGTTTCAGTTGATCGCCTTTGACCACCAGCGCAACCTTGGTCATCTCGGGCAGGATTTGGCTCACGCTGCGCCGGTATGTGTTGATGGCGAGCTGCTCGTGCGGCATCACGTCGGTCAGTTTGATTCCGTAGGTGTCGTAGAAGGCCTGCTCCAGCAGGGGCGCGGCAACCTGGAAGCCGATGAAGTTGTGGTAGTCCTCGGGCGCATAGCGTCCTTTTGCCACTTGCAACACATCGAAACCGAACTCAACGCTGATGTGCGCTTTGTGATCCACGTCATATGGGACCACCGGACCGTAGAGTCGGGCCAGGCGGGGATACATGATTCCAACCGACAAGTTGATGTAAGGATGTCCATTGATGTCGGACACGTAGTGCGACAGGGCGCCCAGGGCGAAGGCATATTCGTCGAGGGTGTGCGCGTCGGCGAGCATCGCCTGCACGAAGTCGCCACTGCGCACGTAGTGCGTCAGATCGCTGAAGACATGACTGCCAAATGGGTAATAGCCAATGTCCTGGATCACGCTTCCCCCGTAGGCGTAGGCGTGGGCCTCGATCAGCTCGTCGGGAGTGGCATTGGGAAAGCGCGCCAACAGCAACGGTTTGATCCGCTGTTTCCAAAGCAGGTCAATCATTTCTTCGTGCGTCAGCACCGAGTAGCCCGCGCAAGCCGGAGCCAACGCGAGCACACAGATGAGCAGTGCGGCCCACAGCCGCGCCGAACGCGAACCATCTCGCCGGTCTTTCCCTGCTCGACAGCGCATCCTCAAATTCGGCCCAGAAGCAACAAAACCACCAGCACCAACACCACCAGTCCCAGTCCGCCAGAAGGATAATAGCCCCAGCCGCGGCTGTATGGCCACGAGGGGAACGTCCCTACAGACAACAACAACAAAATAACCAGCAGGACGATTAACATGTGCGCGTCTCCTTATGTGGCATGTAATGTGTTCTCACGTGCTCCTCGTTGGAAGGGATTGCCGGCCGGATGGATGCCTGCGAAAACAGCGTTCACAAAACAAGAGCAGGCAACCTTTTGCTCAGAAATGAAACCTGCTGCGAAGTCCTGTAGAGTTTATCCATGAGTTCGGCGCTTGCCGTCCTGAACCAGGAACGTCGTGAACTGTGTTCGCTGCCCGCGACTCGCGGCGTATCGTGAACAGGTGGGCCGCGAGAAACGTCGTGCCTACCTGGAGTGGGAGTACTGGGCGCGGCCGGTCCCCGGCTTCGGAGATCCTCGTGCGCGTGTTCTCATTCTCGGGCTGGCGCCCGGCGCTCACGGTTCCAATCGCACTGGACGCCCGTTTACCGGTGACGCCTCGGGTAAGTTCATGTACCCCATCCTGTACAAGGTGGGGTTTGCATCGCGACCCAACGCCGAGCACCGCAATGACGGTTTGAAGTTAATTGACTGCTACATTACCGCCGCCGTCCGCTGCGCCCCACCCAACAACAAACCTCTCCCGTCCGAGCTTGCGAATTGCGCACCCTTCCTGGATCGCGAGCTCGCCCTCTTGAAAAGTGTGAGCGTCGTCGTGGCGCTCGGCAAGATTGGCTTCGACGCTTATCTCAGGCACATCAAGCGTAACGGTGCAGTTCAGAGTACTGCCGGATTCCGGTTTGGCCACGGCGCACATTACGCATTACCCGATGGCATTACTCTGCTGGCCTCCTATCATCCTTCCAACCAGAACACGGCTACTGGCAAGCTGACCGCCGCAATGTTCGAGAGGATTTTTCGCCAGGCGAAGAAACTTGCCGCGGATAGGACGCGCTAACCGGGCCCTGCCCTGCGCAATAACGGCGGATGCAACCCAAGTGCCCACGCCTGCGTCAACTGTTCGTGACGGGTGAATGGGGCTCTTGTAGTGGAAAGCTTTTAGTACTTTGCCGCAGAATCTTGCACTTGCAATTGTAAAGCTGTTGATATTGTGGGAGAATCTTGGGAACCTTGGTTGCAAGTATGTAAATGTAGCCTTGGGCTCGCCCGAGCGAAAGACCTTCGGTGTGCACTTCAGCCGAGAAGGTTTACTCGGACCGTTCAAAGTGTTTGCGTTTCCCCCGTGCACAGAGGCTGCGGCTTCCTTAGGGGAGTGGCTACGCCTGGCAACTTCGTCTTCATCACTGGTGGGTGTTCTCGATCGAACAGAGCTTTCACGCAATTTTCAGCACGCTGCCAGCGCCTAACAGGAGAAGTAATGCGTAAGCTTATGCTCGTATTGGGATTCTTGGCGGTGTCTGGGTTCGCCTACGCCGACCCGGTTTCGGTTGCTCTCTTGGCCTTTAACGGAGGAAATTGGCAGTGGGGCTACCCTTACTACGGATACGTCCAGGGCGCGGGGAGCGTTGACTTGATGTGCGACGACTATGTACACGGCGGCGTGCCCGGAATCACTTGGTCCACCAATCCTACCGATCTTGGGAGCGGAAATCTTAGTACACTTCGTTTCAATAACTTGCCCGGCGCAAGCACCCTGTACGACGAAGCGGGCTGGCTTCTGCTTCAGACTCAAACCACCCCGCACGACGCATGGCGCGACATGAATGTTGCCGTTTGGCACATTTTCGATCAGGCATCGCCTATGACTCCATTCGCGGAGTGGTGGCTGGGCCAGGCCCAGGAAGAGGCAGCGAACGGGTTTCAGGGCGTCGATTTCAATCGTGTGGAGGTTCTCACTCCCATAGATCAGTATTCCTCTGATCCGAATGCCCCGCAAGAATTAATGTACCTGACTGCGGACAACCAACCATCCACTGTGCCGGAACCTGGCACCTGGCTGTTTCTCGGTACGGGGATAGCTGCGATGTTGGCGCGGAAACGGATTGCTTATCAGGGCAGACTTTCTCAGGCCCGGCGGACGGAAGACGGGAGGAATTGCTGACCGCGGATTCATAGCGCGATCACAATCTCCTGAATTTTTTATGGGATTGTCGCTTCCAAGCGATCCCTTGTCCACCGACTTGCATCGAAGCAAACCGTCGGCATTCCGTCGTTTGCCATTGCTTTCATCGCTAGAGTGTGCTTAAATTCGGCAACTTTCGACCCTCTGGATCCACTTCGGGTAAGCGTGAACGAATCCCTAGCGCAGACCCATTGTGAATCGACCATCAGTGCGAAACGAAAACCTACTCCGCTGCAGCCAATTGCGATGCGAGCAGGAGTCTATAGCGAGAAAGAAGGAGTTCACCATGAGAAGTCCTGTCGTAGCCGCCTTTCGGTTCCTGATACTTGGTATGAGCCTGCTGTTGTTATGCGGCTCAGCCTCGTTTGCCAAAGACAATTCTTCACCGGTCCCATCAGTCCGTCATGCAGTAGCATTTGGGGTCTCGGCGCCAGTCCGGGAATTGGCCAAGTTGCCGATCCAGCCTCGCTATGTGCTTCAAGCGGATAGACCCCTTCGCCCGAGCCAAAGACGTGCCGTCGGACCTGTGGTAGATGCCGTTGAGCAGAGTGTTGCAGGTTCAGGCTCGAACTTCTCGATTGGCCTAAACTTCGGAGGAATAGGCCTTGGCTTCAATGGTTTCAACTCCTCACCCTTCAATTATCCCGATGCCAACATTGCTGTCGGCACCACCCAAATCGTGCAGGCGGTGAACAATTCCATCGCCGTCTTCGATAAGACGACAGGCATGGCTTTGACGCCGGCCCTTCCCTTCAGCACGCTCTTTACGTCGGGCCCGTGCTCGCAGCTTAGCCCCGAGGGACATCCCATCATTCAGTGGGACCGGACCGGGTCGCGATGGCTATATGCGGAGAACGTAGTAACTGGCCGGCCTAACAACTATTCCGGCTATGCTTGTATCGCCGTCTCCACCACTACGGACGCTACAAGCACTTACTACGTGTATGACTTCTCGTTAGGTAACGGCTATCCCGACCTATCGAAGTGGGGTGCAATGCCCACCGGTTTCTTCCAAAGCAACGATAACTTCGGGGCCGACGGCGTAACTTATCAGGGCGCTTACGAATGCGCTTACGACCGGGCTACGATGGAGGTGGGCGGCGACGCTGCCCAGGTGTGTTTCCAGCTAACAACCGGCGACTTCGCGTTGCTGCCCGCCGATCTGGATTCCTCCATTCCTCCGCCTGGGTTCCAGGATGAGTTCCTGTTCAGTCTGTGGGACGACGCGCATTTAGCCCTTTATTCCTTCCATACTGACTGGACGGATCCAATGAACGCGTTCATGACCGGCAGTGGTGGCTCGCAGCTGTTCACGGTACCGTCGTTCACTCCGGCGTGTAACGGCCAGTACCTGGGTGCTTGCGTTCCCCAATTGGGCAGTTCCGACCTGCTGGACGTGCTAGGCGACCGCTTGCTTTATCGGGTGGCCTATTCCGACGACGTCCCCCCCAGAGTGCCTGCCACCGCCCTGCCACCGCATTATCAGCATTGGCTAATTCTCCACGACGTGACCGCGTCGGGTGGCAATACAGCCGAGAGGTGGTACGAGTTTTACGCCAAGACAAAGGCCGTACCTGTCACCAGCATCGGACTTTTCCAGTCTGGTACTTACGCTCCAGATGCGTCGAATTATCGCTGGACGGGATCGATCGCTCGCGACAAGGTCGGTAACCTCTTGATGGGCTACAGCATTTCGAGTTTGGCCATCTATCCGTCCATTGCGATCACAGGCCGTGCGCTCAACGATCCGCTGGGAACCATGGAGCCTGAGTTGTCCGTTCTAAGCGGCGGCGGCCCGTACAACGATGTTTTTGATAAAGACTTTAACCGCTGGGGCGACTACACCAGCATGCGCCTGGACCCGGCAGACGACTGTACTTTTTGGTACACCAACGAGTACTACTCGTCGACAGGCTTGATGGGTTCGGACTGGAGCACGCAGATTAATTCGGCGACGTTTACCGGCTGCCAATAGTTAGCCGTACACTGCCCGAAAATCAGCGGGTTCGCCAATGTTTAAACGGCATGGGCGGGCCCGCGTTTCCGTTCTTGCTTCCTCACGTTTACCGGAGCGGAACGCTTTGTAAACCAGTCTTGCCTCAACGGACGTTTCCAGCCATAATTGGTTGTGCACCCCTACGCGCTCCACCCTGACCGCGCTATCACGCAGGCGGGAGGGGCTCCCCGTAAAACGGGAAGATGCGAGCGCCCCTTTCGGTTGCATAAATCCCTACAACAGAGGAATCGATGTCGGCAAAGTACATCTTTGTGACCGGCGGTGTTGTGTCTTCACTCGGCAAGGGACTGGCGGCGGCCTCCATTGGCTGCTTGATGGAGAGCCGTGGCCTAAAGGTCACGTTGCAAAAGTTCGATCCCTACCTCAACGTGGATCCGGGCACCATGTCTCCATTTCAACATGGCGAAGTCTTCGTTACCGATGACGGCGCCGAAACCGACCTCGACCTCGGCCATTACGAGCGCTTCACTCACAGCAAGCTGACCCGCGACAATAACTGGACCACGGGTCGCATCTACGAAACCATCATCGCCAAAGAGCGCCGCGGCGACTACCTCGGCAAGACCGTGCAGGTCATCCCCCACGTCACCAACGAAATCAAAAGCGCGATGAAGAAGGTGGCGCAAGACGTTGACCTGGCCATCATCGAAATCGGCGGCACCGTGGGCGACATCGAATCGCTGCCCTTCATCGAGGCGATCCGCCAGATGCGCCAGGAACTGGGCCGCGAGAGCACGCTCTTCGTTCACGTTACTCTGGTGCCCTATATTGCCGCCGCCGGCGAACTGAAGACCAAGCCCACACAGCATTCCGTGAAAGAGCTGCTCAGCGTCGGAATTCAACCCGACATCCTGCTGTGCCGCACCGACCGCTTCCTGTCGAAGGACATCAAGTCGAAGATTGCGCTCTTCTGCAACGTCGAAAACGAAGCGGTGATCACGGCCAAAGATGTGGCCTCAATTTACGAGGTGCCCTTGGTGTTCGCGCATGAGGGAGTGGACAAGCTGGCACTGCGATATCTGCACGTGGACGCGAAAGAGCCTGATCTCAGCAGATGGGAGGAACTCGTTCACCGCGTCTATAACCCGAAGGACGAGGTTTCCATCGGCATCGTAGGCAAGTACGTCGAATACGAAGATTCCTACAAGTCGCTGAAAGAGGCCCTGGTGCATGGCGCGCTGGCCTACAACCTGAAGCTTGAGGTCAACTGGATCGAGGCCGAGGGTCTGGAAGCCAGAGACCAGAGCGTGCAGACACAATTGGAGCACGCGGACGGAATCCTGGTACCGGGCGGATTCGGCAAGCGTGGCATTGAAGGCATGTTGAAGGGGATCCAGTACGCGCGCGAGAACAAGGTGCCGTTCTTTGGCATTTGCCTGGGGATGCAAACCGCCTGCATCGAGTTCGCGCGCAATGTGTGCGGGCTGGAACAGGCAAACTCCAGCGAGTTCGATCCCGCCACCCCGCATCGTGTCATTTATAAGCTGCGTGAATTGCGCGGCGTGGAAGAGCTGGGTGGAACTATGCGCCTGGGCGCATGGACCTGCAAGCTCGAACCCGACACGCTGGCGCACCAGGCCTACGGGCAGAACGAAATCAGCGAACGTCATCGCCATCGTTATGAGTTCAACCGCGAATACGAGAGCATGCTCACCGCGGGTGGCCTGCGCATCAGCGGCTCAACGCCTGACGGCACGTACGTTGAGATCGTCGAGATTGCGGACCACCCTTATTTTCTCGGCTGCCAGTTCCATCCCGAGTTCAAGTCGAAGCCGCTGGAGCCGCACCCGCTGTTTTCGTCTTTCGTGAAGGCGTCGTATGAGAATCGCTTGCGAAGACGACATCAGCGCGAAGAGCTCGCCGTCGAAATGTTCCACCGGCCGGAGAAAGTGAAACACTAAAGGGTGCGGACTGATTCCTTCCAGGTCGGCGACGTGACTATCGGCGGAGGACAACTGTTCCTTATTGCTGGTCCCTGCGTTATCGAGAGCGAAACCCATGCCCTCAATATGGCTGAAGCCGTCGCGGCGGTCGCTCGCGAGAAGAAGCTGCCCCTCATCTTCAAGGCTTCGTACGACAAAGCGAATCGCACTTCGATCCGAAGTTTTCGCGGCCCCGGCCTGGAGGAAGGTTTGCGCATTCTGCGGAAGGTCCGCGAAACGCTGAAGATTCCCGTGCTGACCGACGTTCACCAAGCCGCCGACGTGCCGCGCGTGGCAGAAGCCGTGGATGTACTTCAGATTCCAGCATTCCTCTGCCGCCAGACCGATCTGCTGATAGCCGCAGGCAAGAGCGGGTGCGCGGTCAACGTTAAGAAGGGCCAGTTCGTCTCGCCCTGGGACATGCGCCATGCCGTCGAGAAGGTTCGCGAGGCCGGCGGTGAACGCGTCTTCCTGACTGAGCGCGGCGCGTCATTTGGCTACAACAACCTGGTCGTCGACATGCGTTCGCTGGCCATCATGCGCCAGTTCGCGCCGGTAGTTTTTGACGCGACACATTCTGTGCAGCTTCCCTCTGCGTCAGAGGGCAACGGTGTCGCAGCTAGCGGCGGCCAGCCGGAGTTTATCCCGCTTCTAGCGCGCGCGGCAGTGGCCGCCGGAGTGGACGGCATTTTCATCGAGGTGCATGACAATCCCGCGCAGGCCAAGTCCGATGGCGCCAACGCGCTCGACCTCAAGCTACTGCCGGAGGTGTTGAACCAACTCGTCGAGATTCACCGGGTAGCCCACTGAAGCCCACGGGGCCACGATTCGGGCGATTCCTTCAATGCAGATTCGCGCCTTTTGCTGGCCTAAACCGCCCCTTTGGCCTTAGAATGTTGAGAGTCTTACGGCTGGCCGATATCCTCACTGATAGGCACCAACAGACCGCGGTACCATTCTGTCTAGTCGGCGTGCGCTGAGTCCCCGCGGCGTCGGAGGGCAACAAGGAGTTTTGCTTTGTCCAAGAAGCGTTATCTATTCACGTCTGAATCCGTGACCGAAGGTCACCCTGACAAGATCGCCGATCAGATCTCTGACGCGATCCTCGACGCCTGCATCAAAGACGATCCTTACAGCCGCGTAGCTTGCGAGACGCTTACAGCCACCGGCCTGGTCGTCATTGCCGGCGAAATCACCACCAAGGCTTATGTCGACTTCCAGTCGCTGGTGCGCGGCGTCGTCGCCTCTATCGGCTACGACAACGCCCTCTACGGGTTCGATTCCAATACCTGCGCCGTCATCTCCAGCATCAACAAGCAGTCGGGTGACATCGCCATGGGCGTGGATACCGGCGGCGCCGGCGACCAGGGCATGATGTTCGGCTACGCCAGCAACGAAAACGCCGATTACATGCCGACCCCAATTTCGCTGGCGCACAAGTTGTGCAATCGCCTCACTGAAGTCCGCAAGAACGGCATCCTCCCTTATCTCCGGCCCGACGGCAAATCCCAGGTCACCGTGGAATACGACGAGAACCACAAGCCCATCCGCATTGATGCAGTGGTCATCTCCAGCCAGCACTCCGAGACGGTTTCCACCGAAGAGCTGCGCGCCGACATCCTGAAGCACGTCATCCAGGCCGCCTTGCCGGAGCAGATGCTCGACGAGAACACCAAGTACCACATCAATCCGACGGGACGCTTCGTCATTGGCGGACCTATGGGCGATACCGGCCTTACAGGCCGCAAGATCATCGTGGATACCTACGGCGGCATGGGACGTCACGGCGGCGGCGCCTTCAGCGGCAAGGACCCGACCAAGGTTGATCGTTCTGCTTGCTACATGGCGCGTTACATCGCGAAAAACATAGTCGCTGCGGGCTTGGCCGATCGCTGCGAAGTTCAACTCGCTTACGCCATCGGCGTAGCCGAACCGGTCAGCGTGCTGGTGGAAACTTTCGGCACTGCGAAGATCGACGAAGCCAAAATCTCGGATCTCGTACGCGCCAACTTCAAGTTGACGCCGAAGGGCATCATCGAGTCGCTGAACCTGCGGCGTCCCATCTATCGCAAGACCGCGGCTTACGGACACTTTGGCCGTAACGATGCCGACTTCACATGGGAGCGCACCGACAAGTCCGCTGCTCTTCGCGAGCAGGCCGGTCTGGCTGGGGCGGCCACGCAGAAGCATGCCCTGAGCGCAGCCGAAGGGAACGCGGTAGCGAAGTAGTCTTTCCAGAAGCGGGGAGCATGCGGCAGCGTCCTCCCCTTCACCATTTCCTCGATTGCGATTTGTCCACAGGTACGACCTCGCTGGCGAACGCACACCAACCAGCTAACGAACGGGAGAATATGTCAACTACATCTACTCGCGCCGCCGGCGATATCGCCAACCTTGCGCTCGCCGATATGGGTCGTAAGCGTATCGACTGGGCCAATCAGTCCATGAAGGTCTTGCAGATCATTCGCAAGGACTTCATCAAGAACCAACCGCTCAAGGGCATGCGAATTTCGGCCTGCCTGCACGTGACCGCCGAGACCGCCAACCTGGCCATCACCCTACGCGATGGCGGCGCCGACGTTGTGCTCTGCGCCTCCAACCCGCTGTCCACCCAGGACGACGTTGCCGCTTGCCTGGTGCGCGATTACAACGTTCCTGTCTATGCCATCAAAGGCGAGGACAACGACACCTACTACTCGCACATCATGTCCGCGCTCGACCACAAGCCGCAGATCACAATGGATGATGGCGCCGACCTGGTCACCATCGCGTTGACCAAGCGCACCGACGTTCTCGACGGTGTAATCGGTGGAACGGAAGAGACCACGACCGGCATCATCCGCCTACGCGCCATGGCAAAGCAGGGTGTGCTGCGCTATCCCATCATCGCGGTCAACGACGCCGACACCAAGCACCTGTTCGACAATCGCTACGGCACCGGACAATCCACCATTGATGGCATCATCCGCGCCACCAATTTCCTGCTGGCGGGATCGAAGTTCGTCGTGGCCGGCTACGGCTGGTGCGGCCGCGGGCTGGCCAGCCGCGCGCGCGGACTGGGCGCAGAAGTCATCATCACCGAAATCGATCCCACCAAAGCCATCGAAGCGGTGATGGACGGCTTCCGGGTGATGAGCATGGACGAAGCCGCCCGCATCGGCGATGTTTTCTGCACCGTCACTGGCAACAAGAGCGTGCTGCGCAAAGAGCATTTCGAAGTCATGAAGGACGGCGCCATCGTTTCCAACTCGGGGCACTTCAATGTCGAGATCGATATCCCGGCGCTGGAGAAGATGTCGTCTTCCAAACGTACCACCCGCACCTTTGTCGAGGAGTTCTCCATGAAGGACGGCCGCAAGATCAACCTGCTGGGCGAAGGCCGCCTCATTAACCTCGCGTCGGCCGAAGGCCACCCGCCGTCCGTTATGGACATGAGCTTCGCCGACCAGGCCCTCTCGTTGGAGTACCTGGTGAAGAACCACTCCACGCTGGAGAAGCAGGTCTACAAGGTCCCTGACGAGATCGATAAGCGGGTCGCCAAGCTGAAGCTGGAGTCGATGGGGATCAAGATCGACCGCCTCACTCCGGAGCAGGAAGAGTACCTGGCGAGCTGGTCGGAAGGCACGTAAGAACAGGGGACAATGATTAGTGGATTGAAGGGCGGCAGCGATGCCGCCCTTTTAGCTCTATAATCGGGCGCAAGGATTTAGAATCGGTATTCCGTCCTGGCTCGCGGCCATAAGAAGCTCCTCGTCGGAACAAACAAATACCGGGACGTCTGTCCCCGATGAATTCTTCAAGGCCACATACCAGGCTAGTTGAACTGCATCGATTGCGCGAAGCGCGTGGCGGTCCACCAGCATCGACGCAATGTCTAGCACAACATGTAAGTCCCCGCTCGGGATGACAACCCTAACAGGCGCTTATGCTCCTGCCTTCCGCCCGCACTTCATGCCATCGCAGCAGCTCTTGCCGTCCTTGGACATGTCGCATTTGCCGTCTTTGCAGCAGCCGCCATGCTGGCCGCAGCAAGTCATCTTGCCGTCTTTAGCCATCATGGGACACTGGTTGGCGGCTTTGCCGTCCTTGGACATCATCTGCCCATGCGACATGGCCTGGCCGTCTTTCGAACGTCATGTTGCACTGGCCGCCCTGGCAGCAGGCGCCATCTTTGCCGCAGCAAGCCATCTTGCCATCGGCCTTGTCGTGATTGCAGCAGGGGCAGCTCTTTGCCTGGTCGGCTGCCGGAGGTGGTGTGGTTTGAGTCGCACTCTGGGCCATCAATCCCAGAGTCATGATTAAGGTGCTCAGCAATACCAGCAGTTTCGATTTCATAATTTCCTCAGAATTCGGTTGGCGCGGACTCAGCCGTCCGGTTATGACACACGTGCAACGGCACACTTACTGCCGTCACAAGCAAGAGGGTTGGAGTCTCGCTCTAAATCCGGAGGTCGGTCTTCAATTCCACGACAGGTTTGACGAAGGGAGGGGAATCGGCAACTACGAAGAATGCAGGTCGTGGCTGCGGAAGAACCGACCCGGCGCCAACGCTACCCTTGCTTAGCGGGCCAGAACGAAACTTGCCGGACACAACCGCAACACCCAACGGCCCTGGAGGCTGGTTGCTCAGGTCGCAGCAAGGCGGCGGCACCAAGAGGTTGGCCGGGATTGACGCCCCATGCGAAGGGCAACAGGGCATCGCGTGCGCCTGCTTCGGCATATGAGACATCATGGCGTGGCACTTTGCCGGGTTGTGCGCAGCCAGCATCGCGAGCCCGCTTTCCGCCCACAAAGCGATACTCAGCATCAGCGTCGCCGACAACATTCTCCGGATTATGCGCTGCCAACTCATGCAACGTTATTCTGGCCGGTGGTCCGTACTTCTGTCTGTGACTTGCGTCACGCCGCTGGTTTGACGGATTACTGCCGCAGTCGTTTACATTAATGATTATCGCCTGGACCGTGCAAGATTGCGGCGCAGGCTCGTTCTATAGAAGCAGGAAATTCCGCTCTCACAAAGGATGCCAATTGAGGAAAGCACTTCTGCTCGCCGTACTGATTTTCACTGTTCTCGCAGTCTGTCACGCTGTCCCGCAAAATGGAACTCCCGCTTCCACGAATTCCGACAAAATCGGCCCCTCGGCAGTCTGGCAGCCGCCGCCAGACTTCGTCACCAAGGCCCACGCCGCCTGCGACAAAAGCAATCCCCCAGACTACTCCAAGTGCTTTATCGATCAGATGTCGGCAGCCGGAGCACCGGCCCGCGCGGTGAGCTTTACTCTCATGCTGTATCGCGAGAGCGATGGCCAGGTGGGCATTATGATTGCCTTCGAGAATGTGGGCCCGGTCGACCTGGCTCGCGTCCTGTATCCTCTGCGTGCCAATGACAATTACGGCCTCTTGCTCGTCAACGGCGATCCCGCGGTGCTGGATGTTGACGATCTCAAGAAGCTGAATCGTACGGAGATGGACCAGAGCCCGCTTTATCAGGCGGTGAAACAGAGATACACCGAAACCGACATCTGGCCGGGCGACCGCAGCAACCCGATATGGCCGCAGGTGAAGCCCCTGCCCGACGGCGGGCAGCAGTTCATCATCGGGTATCCGCTCATCAACGGCTGTCACGCTTGTGCCCATGTGGGATTGGCGCGCTTCTCGTGGAACTTCGACGCCAAGGGAAAGTTTCTCGGCACCACGTACATCCCAACCCCGCCGCCGCCCAAGCTGATGCGGCCGCCGCGCGCGCCGCAGTCTCCTCCGTCACCGGAGCAGCCGCCTGCGCCGCCACAACCTCCGCAGCAATGATGGACGCCATCGCGCGGCCGGGTTTACGGAAGGGCGGCCGCGCAGCTAAACTCCAGTCACCACGCAAACTGACGCCGGGGACAACTCATGTGTAAGCCACTGCTTTTTGTCGTCATCGTTGTATTCGCCAGTTATTGTCTGGCGCAATCGAAACCCGGCGCCATCGGTCCTTCGGGTGTGTGGCAAGTGCCGCCGAACTTTGTCGCTACGGTGAAGGCAGCTTGCGGCGGCGCTTCGCAGGAACGCCAGTATGACGATTGCTTCGCGAACCAGATGTCGAAGGCGGGTGCGTCCGCCGAAGCAGTGGCCTTCACACAAGAGCTTTCGAGGCTGAGTCACGGCGATGTCGGAGTCATGACCAGCTTCAACCACGTCGGCCCGGTCGACATCGCGTGGGTGTTCTATCCGACCCACCAGCCGACCAATTATGGCTTGTTCCTGGTCAACGGCGACCCCAGGCTGGTCAACGCCGAAGACATGAAGCAGCTCGATCAGAAGGCCATGCGGCAGAGCTTCCAGTTCCAGGACGTACTGAACGAGTTTCCCAAGGCCGGGCTTTGGCCTGGGGATCGTGACGGGCAAACCTGGCCCAACTCGCAAGCCGGCTCGAATGGGGGTGTGCAGTTCACGCTGGGCTATCCGCTGCGCAACGGATGCGCCACCTGCGCTCACGCCGGCACCGCATTGTTCAATTGGAACTTCGACGCCAGCGGCAAATTCACCGGTACCTCGTTCCAGGGGCTGACGCCGCCGCCGCTCAAGTGAACCGCTTCGCAAGCGGGAGATGATTCGGACAGCTTGGCAGGGTCTGGGATCTGATCCCGATTGACTTGCTGGGCGGGCCCCTCCGCTACAATTGAATCATGGCGCGCGGTTGGGAAAGCAAATCTGTAGAGGCCCAGATGGAAGAGTCCTTCTCTGAACCATCACGACACGAAGCGCTGGCTTCCTCGGCCGGGGAACTGCATTCCCGGAACAAGAAAGCTGGCCTGACGCTGTCTCGCAAGCATGTCCTCCGGCAACTGGAGCGCAGCGCTGACGAGCGTTACTCGGAGCAGCTACGACGGTCTCTGGCCGATCTCGACGTACAAATTGCCGCCCTGCCCTGATTCCTCTGGCACCCGCTTTTCCGCGTCACAGCCGAGATTCGCAGCGTTTTGCCCCGATCAGCTTTTCGCGCGGTCTACCGGTCCAAAAACATGCGGCCGGTTTGCATTAGAATACATGGTTCCCAGAGGGAAACCCGTGAGACTTTTACTTTGCTCGCTCGCCTGTATCCTGATTGCTGTGATCGCAGCTTTCGCCACCCCTTCCGATAGCAGCCCCGCTGACTTCACCGTACCGGTCGAATACTACAAGCTGCCCAACGGCCTGCGCGTGGTGCTTTCGCCCGATCATTCGTCGCCGACCGTCGTGATCGGGGTTTACTACCGGATCGGCTTCCGTATTGAGCCGCGTGACCGCACCGGGTTCGCTCATCTCTTTGAGCACATGATGTTCCAGGGCTCGCAAAACCTGGGCAAGATGGAGATGATCAAGCTGGTGCAGCAAAATGGCGGCCTGCTGAACGGATCGACGCGCTTCGACTTCACCAACTACTACGAAGTCGTGCCCGCCAACAAGCTGGAGACCATGCTGTGGGCTGAATCCGATCGTATGAGGGGGTTGGCTATCACCGAAGAGAACCTCACCAATCAGAAGGGCGTGGTGGGCAATGAAGTGAAGGTCAATGTGATCAACACTCCCTACGGCGGCTTTCCCTGGCTCGACATGCCGCAGTACGCCAACACCAACTGGTATAACGCGCACAACTTCTATGGCGATCTGAAGGACATCAATGCGGCGACATTGCCTGACGTCCAGCACTTCTTTAGTACCTATTACACGCCAAGTAATGCCGCGCTGGCCGTGGTCGGCGACTTCGACCCAGCCGACGCCAAGAAGATGATCGCGAAGTATTTTGGCGGCATTCCCTCCGTTCCACCTGCAAAGCAACCGGACATCACTGAGCCCAAGCAGGAGAAAGAGCGTTGGTCGACCAAGACGGATCCTCTGGCCAAGCGCCCGGCGCTGGCGGTTTCCTACCACATGCCCGATCGCAATACGCCTGAGTACTACGCCATGGGGCTGATCGATCAGATGCTGCTGCAAGGCGACAACAGCCTGCTGCATGACGAACTGGTGAAGCGGCGCGGCTATACCGACAGCGTGGAAGGTGGAATCAACATGTTAGGCAACATGTTCGACTACCAGGGACCAATGTTGTGGACTGCATATCTCTTCCACGACAGTACGGTAAAGCCGGAGCAGATCGTGAGTGCGATGGAGTCGCAGATCGCTCCCCTGCGTGAAAAGCCGGTTGATCAGGCGATGCTGGATCGGGCCCTGGTCAAGATGCGTTCCAGCTTCTACGACTCTCTGGGCGATTTCAACGGCTTTGGCCGCGCAGACATGCTGGCGAGCTTTGCCTTGTTCGATGACAACCCAGCAATGATCAATGAGGTGGAAGCGCACTTCCAGAACGTTACCCCACAGTTGATCCAGAAGACCGCAGCCGAATACTTGCGGCCGACAAACCGTACCGTCTTGGTGGTCGAACCCAAGCCGGCGGACACAGCTGCGAAGAAGAGCGGTAACTGAGGACAGATTCTCATGCGGAATATGTGCATCAATTTGATTTGTGCTACCCTGCTGGTTCCCTTTGCTATGTTGACTGCGAGCGCGCAGACCAGCTCTGCTGCGAAACAGACGCCGCCGCCCGGTGGTCCTCCGAAGCCATTTCACCTGCCACAGCTGGAGAAGTTTTCGCTGCCCAACGGCCTCCAGGTCACGATGGCGCAGTTTGGGTCCATTCCGAAGGTACAGGTCCGCGTCGCAGTACGGGCGGGGACTTTGAATGAGGCGGCCAGCCAGGTGTGGCTGGCGGAGCTGACCGGCCGTCTGATCAAGGAAGGCACAACCTCGCTCACTTCAGAACAAGTAGCGGCGCAAGCGGCTTCCATGGGCGGGTCGATTGACGTGGACGTTGGGCCCGATATTACGAGACTTGACAGCGATGTGCTCTCGGAGTTTGGGCCCAAAATCGTAACCTTGATGGCCGATGTGGTAATGCACCCGTTGTTGCCGGAGTCTGATGTCCCGCGCCTGAAACAGGACCTGCAGCGCAAGTTGAGTATCGATCTGACACAGCCCGGCGTGCTGGCACACGAGCGGTTTGTGCAGGCCCTCTACCCAGACCACCCATATGGACGCTTCCTCTCGAACGAAGCCACCATAAGCTCGTTCAACCTGGCCGAGGTGAGGAAGTTCTACGACGCCAACTTCGGCGCCGCGCGCACCCATATCTACGTAGCCGGGAAGTTCGATGCGGCGGCGGTCAAGAAAGCCATCACGGCGGCGTTTTCCGATTGGAAGCGCGGGCCCGACCCGCTGATCGATATTCCCAAGCCGGTGAGCAAACGTCAGCTCGATATTGTGGACCGTCCGGGATCGGCGCAATCGACGCTCTACATCGGTCTGCCAGCCATCGATCCCAGCAATCCCGACTACATTCCGCTCCAGGTAATGGACGCTCTGCTTGGCGGCTCCTTCGGCTCGCGCATTACCTCAAACATTCGCGAGCAGAAAGGCTACACCTATTCGCCTCGCAGCCAAGTCTCGGTGCGTTACCGCGACGGCTATTGGGTGGAGGTCGCCGATGTCACCACCGCAGTGACCGGGCCCTCCATCAAGGAGATACTTTACGAGATTAACCGGCTGCAAAACGCGCCGCCATCCGTCGCAGAGCTGGACGGGATCAAGAATTACATGGCGGGAGTGTTTGTCATTCGCAACTCCAGCCGCGACGGTGTGATCAATCAATTACAGTTTGTGGACTTGCACCAGCTCGGCGACAACTATCTCAATACCTACGTGCAAAGGGTCCATGCCGTCACACCGGAGCAGGTGCAGGAAATGGCGAAGAAGTATGTGGTAACCGAGAAGCTCGCCATCGTGGTGGTTGGCGACAAAGAAAAGATCGCCGACCAGATGAAGCCGTACGCTAACTAGCGATTAGCAACTATCTCCACTTCGCTGACATTCCGACCGAGGACTCGGTAGTCCGGAGCTTTAGCTTGGGACGGCAAAGCCGTCCGAGCGGAGGGACCTGCTTTTGGTGCCCACTCTGAAGGGACTTGGCCAAAATCTTCACTCTGGTTGTGCAATGGCCTGATTTCGCCAACAAGAACTAGACTGCGCTCGGCTTCAATGATTCAGCAGATGGAAGGCGTACAGGTTATTGTCCTCGGAGCCGACGTAAAGCACCCCATTCGCAATGATGGGGGAGGATTCCTCACCACGGTAGATGTGGTAGCTCCACAGGACAGCGCCGGTGGAGGCATCCAGCGCCCAGATGCCGAAGTCGGTGCAGTCATAGACCACGCCGTTCGCCACCACGGGCGAGGAAATGCCACCGGCGTCGTCGAAGCTCCACAGCTCAGCGCCAGTCTGGGCGTTCAGCGCATAAAAGGCGTGGTCGCTTAGCAACACGTGGACATAGACTACGCCGTTCGCCACCGCGGGCGAGCACTCCACATAGTAGCCGCCGGTGAAGCTCCACAGCTTAGCGCCAGTAGAGGCGTTCAGCGCATAAAGACTGCCGTCCGCGGAGCCCACGTAAACCACCCCATTCGCCACCGCAGGCGAGGAATCCACGAGGGCACCCGTCATGTAGCTCCACAACCGAGCCCCGGTGGAGGCATCCAGCGCATAGAAGTTGTTGTCGTCGGAGCCGACATAGACCACCCCATTCGATACGGCGGGCGAGGAATCCACATAGTTGCCGGTGCGAAAGCTCCATAGCTTAGCGCCAGTCGAGGCGTTCAATGCATAGACGTTGCTGTCCTCGGAGCCGACATAGACCACCCCATTCGATACGGCGGGCGAGGACTGCACATAGCCGCCGGTGGAGTAGCTCCATAACTTAGCCCCGGTGGAGGCATTCAGTGCATAGACGTTGTTGTCGTCGGAGCCGACATAGACGACTCCGTTCACCACCGCGGGCGAGGAATACACAGAGCCCTGGGTGGTAAAGCTCCACAGCTTAGAGCCAGTCGAGGCGTTCAGTGCATAGACGGTGCTGTCCACGGAGCCGACATAGACCACCCCATGTGCCACCGCAGGCGAGGAATAGACGACATCCCCCGTCGTATATGTCCAATCCACAACGAGGTTTCCAACCGTGGAAGGACTCAGAATTAACTCATATGGGTTGTAGCCAGTGTGGCAGGGCGTAAAACGAAACTGTGCCCAGTCGATAACCGATGTCTTGGGTGGTCCGCTGCACGGTTGTTGTGCTATCGCTGCCGAACCAATCACCAGAAGTAGGCCCAAAAGCCAATTGCCTGAAGTTCTCATATCTTCACCGCATGTCTGAATTTGGTCCGCAACGCAGCCGAAACTATACACCCAATTTACGTAACATCGCCATTATGCACGCAATCGCATACCAAGTCGGTTGCTGGAGGGTGGCCGGCTACTTGGAAAGTTCGGGTTGATCCCAGTTTCGCTATCTTCTGGGCTTCGCTAGTTGCTGATCGCTAACTGCTAATTACTAATTACTAATTACTTCCTACCTCACACCCACCTGTGACCGCCGTCACGGAAGCGATGTTTGCCTGCGACGGACAATAGGGCTAGAGGTGAGGTATGCCAGTCCTCGTGATTGCAGTTGTTTTCTTCGCGGTTTTCCTGGTGATGGGTGTGATGGGCATATCGGCGATGGTCGCCGAGCACCGCGGCAAGAAGTTGTTCAGCGGCAGGTGGCGCGACGTGCCCGAGCCGGCCAAGACCGCCGGCAAGCCCGTGGCTTAGAACGTTCGCCATTTCACAACCATCCGCAAATCGGGGCCCGTGTTGTCCGCGAGGCAACCCGTCTGACGCCTTCTAAATAAATAGGGTGCCAGGCGGTCGGGCACACGGCAACCACTCGGTTTACCTTCTCCGTTCGGTGGTTACCCTGCCCCGCAAAGGTTACGAAAGTACAGTTACCTGACATGTACCTTCGTAATCTTGACAGGCCACAAATCTCCACTAACCTGAGATCGGGCCGCCATTAGCGATCCGCCGCAAGCGTGTCCTCTCCCGCCCCAGGGCGGGCTTACAGTTCTTTGATAATCAGTTTGGGCGACTAAAAAAACAAGTCTAGATCGACCACGACTGTCCACAGCAGCGGGAATTCTAGCCTTCGGCGAGCTCAGGCAGGGGAGGCCCAATAACCGCATTGGGGCTGATTATCACCTCGAAGGAAGCTGAGCTTCAGCCGGTGAGGCATGCCAATTTTGAGCCCGGATCCCTGCTGTAAGTGTTGCAATAAAAGCAGTTACCAGTAAACCATTGGTGGTCAATAGTTTGCCGGGAAAAAGTTCGTAATCGCATGATTCTAAACAATCGTGGGGGGAGGGGGGAGGTAACTCTTAAGTTATCATATTTCCCCGTATCCGGTCGCTTTCGCCGCCAAATCGGGTTCTTCGCAGTGGGGAAAATCCCTTCGGGCGACGCGCCGTACCGCCAGTGAGCAAACGAGGCAAACTTCGACCGTTGCAACTTTCCTCATCTTTGCGAGTCCTATCAATAGCAGGCCAAGCGAGGTGACAGATGTCCGACGAGAACCCCGCCGAAGAAAAGCAGAGTAACGGCCGGAGCGAGCCGAAGCAAGCTGAGGAGGCGGCTCTGCCAATCGTTGGTCCGGCTGGTGAACCCATACGGGTCGTCAGCCAGGCGGAGCGCAAGCGGATCAATCGTCGCGAGTTGCTGAAGCTCGCTCCTGCCCTGGCGGTGGGAGCGTTCGCAATTACAAAGTTTCGCCAACCGCTGCTCGATGAAGGTCTGGCTTTCAGCGATTGGGCTTCCGGCAAACTCTTCGGACGCCATCGGCTGGCGCAAACGTTTGCCAACAGCGAGGTCGCGCCCTTCCAGCGCTTTCCTTACAACTTTTACGATGTTGCCGATCCCGGCGTGGACCTGGAGAATTGGACGCTGACCGTGCAGGGACTGGTTCAGCATCCCGGAGAATACAAGCTGGAGCAGATCCAGGCGCTCCCCAAGGTGGTGCAGAACACGCGCCACGTCTGCGTGGAAGGCTGGGACGTGATCGGCAACTTCGGCGGAGCGCGGGCCTCCGATTTCCTGCGGCTCATCGGCGCCGACATCAGCGCCCGCTTTCTGGAAGCTGAGTGCGTGGACGGATATTACGAGTCCATTGACATGGCGACCATGCTGCATCCGCAGACGCTGTTCTGTTACGAAATGTACGGCCAGCCGCTCGATCGTGGCCACGGCGCGCCGTTGCGGTTGCAAATGCCGACCAAACTCGGATACAAGCAGGCCAAGTATCTTGACACGGTCCGCGTGACGAATGTGTTGCAAGCCGACAAGCGGGGCTATTGGGAAGATCAAGGCTATAGCTGGTACGGAGGACTGTGACAGAGGCTATGGCGACGGACGCGACGGCGGTAAAACCCACCGAGACCGGCAGGACAGTGACTGTCTCCTATGAGCATCCCTGGATCGTTCGCGTGGCGCACTGGCTGAACGCGGTGGCTGTGTTCGTCCTCATTGGCAGCGGTCTGCGCATCTTCCGCGCCTTCCCCAGCTTCGGGCCGAAAATCCCGCAGAAGGACCTGATCGATATCCCCAATCAGCTCACCATCGGAGGCTGGCTGGGCGGCGCGCTACAGTGGCACTTCACCTTCATGTGGATTTTCGTTGGCAGCGGCCTGATGTACCTGATCTACCAGTTCGCCACCGGTCATTGGCGGCAGGTGTTGTTCACGCCGCGCGCTATCAAAGGCGTGTGGCCGATGTTCCGGCACTACTTCCTGTTCGGGCCGAAGCCGGTCGCCGCCGAGGCCTACAATGCGCTGCAAAAGCTCGCCTACACTTCGACGATCTTTTTTGGCGTGATTTCCACGCTCACGGGAATGGTGCTCTATAAGCCGGCACAGTTCTGGTGGCTGGCTTGGCCGATGGGCGGATTCCACTACGCCCGCATCTGGCACTTCGTGGCGATGTGCGGCTTCGTGGCCTTCATTCCCGGCCATCTCATTATGGTAGCGCTGCACGGTTGGAACAACTTCTATTCCATGATTACGGGATGGAAGCGCGCTCCCGAGTATTTGGAATAAAAGCACGCCGGGCCGTCTTTCCCGATTTGGGAAGACATCCGAAGAAATGAAGACCAGACTCGTTGACACGGACTTTGAAAAAGGAGAAGAATCGAGGTAACCATAGTCAGGTTACCTCGAATTGGGGGCTCTCGCAAAATGCGCGTGCTGGTTGTTGAAGATGATGCTCCTTTAGCCAGCTTCGTCCGCAAAGGACTTGAGGCCGAACACTATGCAGTCGATGTGGCGGCCGACGGCGAGCAGGCGCGATACATGGCGTTGGAAAGCGACTACGACCTTCTGGTTCTGGATCTGAACCTCCCGAAGCTTGATGGCTTTGGAGTGCTCGGCTCCATCCGTCCCAAAAAGCCCTCGCTGCCTGTTTTGGTACTCACGGCACGCAGCCGCGTCGAAGATCGCGTTCAATCGCTCGACAGCGGCGCCGACGACTGTCTGATTAAGCCCTTCTCGTTTACCGAACTCTCGGCACGAGTGCGGGCGTTGCTGCGACGCGGTCCCCGCACGGTCGAAACGGTCCTGCGCGTCGCCGACCTCTCGCTCGACCGGGTCGAGAGAAAAGTGGAACGGGCTGGTAAGCGCATCGAGTTGACCTCCAAGGAATTTGCCCTGCTGGAATACCTTATGCGCAACGCCGGACGCCGAATCACGCGTGCCATGATTGTGGAGCACGTGTGGAACCTGTCGTTCGATACCACCACCAACATTGTGGACGTTTACATCAATTACATTCGCAAGCCATTCACGCCGGATCAGATGAAACGTCACGTGCTTACCTTGCTGGCCTCGCCGCTATGAGCCGCAACCGCCGGCTGGTCTTCACTTAAGTCTTTTCTAACCCGCGCGGCCGGTAACCCCTTGAAATCAGACCCCGCGTTGGCCCTGTTTTGGTCTGCTTCTTGCTTTAGCAATTCCCGGAGCAGGATCTCATGAACAGTGGACTCTACGCGGCTTGTGCCGGTTTGGTGGCGCGCACGCAGGCGCTCGAACTGGCAGCCAACAATCTGGCCAACATCAACACCACCGGTTACAAAGCGCAGCTTCCGACCTTCCGTTCGCTGCTGGCGAATACCTCCGACACTTCAACCGGGAGTGCCATTGCGGATGCGGTGAACAATTTCGGAGTTCTGGGAGACGGCCGCACTGACGTCATGCAGGGGAGCCTTGAGCGCACCGGCAGCGACCTGGATTTCGCCATACAGGGCGAGGGATGGTTCGCGGTTCAGTCCGGCAAGCAACGGCTGTATACGCGCAACGGCAACTTCCACGTTGATGGCGAGGGGCATTTGGTGACCGTCGAAGGGAACCTGGTGTCGGGTGGGCAGGGAGCAATCACCATTCCCCCGGGCAAGGTATCGGTCAGCGAAGACGGGACCATTTCCGTGGATGGCGCCCTGGCGGGACAACTGCAGATGGTTGGGATTGCACCGGGGGCCGCACTGGTTCCCGCCGGCAACTCATACTTTGAGGCGTCTGCCGGCAGCGAGCGTGCGGCCACAGGGAAGCTGGTGCAGGGCTCGCTGGAAGGCAGCAATGTCAATGGCGTGACGGCGGCGGTTGGACTGGTTGCTTTGCAACGCAACGCCGACCTGCTGCAGCAGGCGCTGACCGCATTTCATTCGAATTTTAACCGTATTGCGGCGCAAGATCTGTCGCGAGTCTGAGGGCGACCATGTTTCGAGCACTCTACACCGCTGCCACCGGCATGGTGGCCCAGCAGTTGAACCTGGATAACGTTGCCAACAACCTTTCCAATTCCAGTACCTCAGGGTTTCGCCGCCGCCGGCTGCAGTTTCAGGACCTGATGTATCAGAACCTGGTTATGCCCGGCTCGGCGGCGACCCAGAACACCACCGTGGCTTCCGGCTTGCAAGTCGGCTTGGGCACCCGCACAGCCGCATCGGAGGTGATTCAGGTCCAGGGAGACTTCAACTCCACCGGTAATTCCCTGGATCTCGCCATTCAGGGCACTGGCTTCTTCCAGGTCAAAATGCCCAGTGGCGAGACCGGCTACACGCGAGCGGGCATGTTCCACCTCGACAATCAGGGGAACATGGTGACCGCCGACGGCGACCCGTTGGATCCCCCCATCACCATTCCTCCCGATGCGCTGACTATCTCGATTGGGTCGGATGGGACAGTTACGGTGACACAACCTGGTCAGACCCAGGCTCAGCAGGTCGGCAGTATTCAGTTGGCGACCTTTCAGAACCCTGGTGGGCTGAATAGCGTGGGACAGAACGTTTATCTCGCGACCACGGCCTCGGGAGACGCGATCGTCGGCACTCCCGGCGGGTCAGAGGGTCTGGGAACCCTGCAACAGGGCGTGCTGGAGCAGTCCAACGTAAACGTGGTGGAAGAGTTCATCCAGATGATACTGGCGCAGCGCTCCTACGAGGCCAACTCGCGGGTGGTCACCGCGGCTGACCAGATGCTGCAACAGCTGAACAATCTTTCCCGCTAGGAGATGGAATGCGACACGCCTGGGTTATCGGATCGTTGGGGATGCTGGTGCTTCTGGCCGGAAGCAGGGTTTGGGCCGGAGCCGAGCGGCCCTTGCCTCAGACGGCTTCCTTCTCTGCACTGGAGCGGAAAGTGGCCGCCGCGGTCGCCCGCGATGTGGAGTGCAGTTCCGGCGGCGAGACCTCCGCAGCCCATTTACAAATCTTGGACCGGTCGCTTTCGTTGCCCTTGGCTTCCGAGTTGCACGTGGTCTCCATGCGCCCTGGCTTATCCCCGGGGAGCTGGCTGTTGCGGATGCAGTGCGCGTCACCCCGCCAGTGCCTGCCGTTTCATGTGACGCTGGATTCTCCGACCGCGAGGTTGCGCGATCGTTCCGCTAATCTCACGGACTCGGTCACAGCGATAGTCCGGTCGCGCGCATGGGCGGGAAAGCCAGACCGGCACTCTTCGCCTCTGGCGCGAAGCGGAGACCATCTGCTGCTGGTGGAGGAGCGTTCCGGGATGCGGCTGAAGGTTACGGTGTTATGTCTCCAGTCGGGCGATCTGGGCGATGAGATTCGCGTCCAGAATCTTGACACACGGCGAGTCCTGCGGGCCACCGTCGCTGGCAAGAACCTGGTGAAGGTGGAGTGATGAGGGTGCCGTACCGAATGATGCTAACCGGGATGCTGGTCTTCAGCCTGTTTGCCGCCGGTGCCGGGAAGGTCAAGGGCAAGAAGCAGACAGCGCTGTCTCCTTCGTCGTTGAGCCAGTTCCTGGATCGGGTGCGGGGGCCTGAGCCTGCAACCACGACCTCGCTGGGCAGTCTTTGGCCGCTGGATGGAGGCACTCTTACCGACATGGCGACCGACTACAAGGCGCGGCGGCGGGGCGACGTGGTGGTTATTCGCATCGTCGAGCAGACCTTAGCGCAGGCCTCGGGCAACGTCACCGCGCAACGCGGATTCAGCTCCAATTCGGCGATCACCGGCCTGGCCGGATCAGTGAATACAGCTCCCGTAAATCCACTGTACGCCTTGAATTCGAACAGCAATCTCAAGGGCACAGGCTCGGCCAACAGTCAGTCTCTGCTGCAGTCGAGTTTGGCTGGCCGGGTGGTTGCGGTACTCCCCAATGGAAACATGGTCGTCGAGGCCGAGCGCCAGGTCAGTTTCAATCAGCAGAGCCAGATCATCATCCTGCGCGGGCTGGTACGCCCCGGCGACATCGCGGCGGACGACTCCGTATTGTCAACCCGGGTAAGCGATCTTGAACTTGAATTAAAGGGTAAAGGAGTCGTGACCGACGCCACCCGGCAGCCCAACGTCTTTACCCGCCTGTTAATGAAGCTGGTGAATTGGTGATGAAGCGTCGATTGAAAGTGCTGATATATCTTCTGGTCATTGCGTTGGCGCCGTCTCCGGCCCTGAGTCAACCAAATGAGCATTACCTGCCCATTCGGGACTTGGCCACGATCGAGGGCGTTCGCGAGAATCCACTGGTCGGATACGGTATGGTCGTTGGGCTGAACGGTACCGGCGACCGGCGGCAGACCATATTCAGTACCCAGACATTGGGCAATATCCTGCTGAAGATGGGAGTGACAATCCCCGCCGCGGCAGTGAGCGTAAAGAATGTCGCGGCCGTTTTTATCACCGCTTCACTGCCTCCGTTCTCGCGTCCCGGTACGCAGATTGACGTCACCGTATCTTCCATAGGAGATGCTACCAGCCTTGAAGGCGGTACCCTGTTGCTGGCGCCTTTGTATGCGGCGGACGGCCAGGTTTACGCCGAAGCTCAGGGAGGGGTGACCTTGGGCGGGTATTCCGCGGGCCGGGGCGGAAATACCAAGCAGGTCAACCATCCCACCGCCGGGCGCGTTCCGAACGGGGGGCTTGTGGAGCGCGATGCATCGCTCGATTTCCGCCGGCTGTCGACCATAGCTCTGCTGGCGCGCGACCCTGATTTTCGCACTACGCGGGACATGGCCGCCGCCATCAACCAGGAGATTGGCGGACCGGTGGCCACCGCAATCGACGGCCGTCGCGTAGAACTCAGTCTTCCGTCCGGGGGAGTTCCAGAACTGCTGGCCCGGCTCATGGCATTGAGAGTCGAAATTCACCCGCACGCCAAAGTTGTCGTCAGCGAGCGCACCGGAACCATCGTGATGGGACGGGACGTGCGGCTGACTGCGGTCTCGATTCTGCACGGCGACTTGACCGTAGAAATCTCGACCCAATACCAGGTTTCTCAACCCAACCCGTTCGGCTCGGGGCAGACCGCGGTTGTACCCGACACTCAGGTTGAAGCGAAGGACCAGAAAGCGAAGAGAATCGAACTGGGCGAAGGCGCCAGCATCGACCAACTGGTGACGGGTTTGCAAGCCATCGGCGCAACCGCACGGGACGTAGTCGCCATTCTTCAGGCGATCAAGGCCGCGGGTGCGTTGGAAGCGGACCTGGAGGTGATCTGAACATGGCATTTGCAATTCTGCCGCCCGCCGAATCCGCTGCGGACACGTCGACGGTTGCCGGGTCGGGGACACAACCCTCCAGCAACTTGAAGAAGTCGGCGCAGGAGTTCGAATCCATCCTGCTGCAGAGCTGGCTGGAGAAGATGAACCAGAGCTTTGTAGGCAGCAGTGAGAGCCAGGACGCAGCCCACGACACGGTCAGCAGCCTGGGAACCCAGGCCATCGCTTCCGCTCTGGCGGCCCGCGGCGGTGTTGGTATTGCAGCCATGTTGCTGCGACAGTTGGCCCCAAAAGAGGGCGATCAGGGAAATTTCGCGTCGTCGAGCACTGGTCTGCCGAAGGCGCCCAGCCGATAACACCAGAGAAGTGAGAAATGATCAACCAAGATTAAAGCTTTCTCATCAATTGCCGATCACTCAATTGCAAGGCAATACCATAGAACGAGGTACCACGATGAGAATTGACTTAAGTCCGTCCGCCATGACGGAGTTGGCACGCAGCAAAGATGCCGATGCCGGGGCGAAACCCGCAGAGCTGGCGAAGGTGACGGCGACGACCGCCGACGACGTAACTCATTTGTCCAGCGGGAGCGAGTCCGTACAGAGTCTTAAGACGCATCTGGATTCGTTGCCGGACATCCGTCAGGAGCGGGTAGAGGCACTCAGGCAGGCGATGAGCGCCGGTACGTACAAGATCTCCCCGGCCAAGGTCGCGAGCGCGATGCTGGCGGATTGGGGATTGCGAACTGGATGACTTTGCCGGTTCCGCCGTGCATGAGGAGGCCCCGAGATGGATCTCGGCACTGAACGCCTGGAAGGGGCGGCGCGAATACAGGAGCGGTGCTTTGGCAAGTCTTCCGACGAGCCGCAGCGGCGAGCGCCTCGGCGTCCGCGGGAGGAAGCCGGACCGTCTGAGCCGGACGAGGGGGACGAAGAGCGCGAAGTTCATCAGGTCAATGACATCGCTTGAGGAGCTGCATTGAACACGACCATCGAATCGTCGAACAGCCAGTTTCCCATGGAAGTGCAGGAAGTCGTGCTGCTGGAAACGTTGAAGGAGCTGCTGACGGCGGCCATTCGATCGCTTAGCGAAGGCGGAACCACGGAGCTGTCGCAAGTCAGCGACCGCATCAAAGCGACTGCGGAGCAAGCTCGGGCCGCCGAACTCAACCTGGGCCATCTGCCATTGACTCCTGCGGCGCGACAGCAGCGCCAGAAGCTTGTTGCTGACCTGTGCCGGCAGCGCTCTTTCTGCCGGGCAATGCTGCGTCGCTGGCGGCGTTCGATGGTGCTGCGCCAGCAACTGCTCGACCTCGCAACCGGCACGGTGACCTACGACGAAGCCCTCGATCCGCGTTGGTGCCGCCATGAGTAGCCTCTTGGGCGCCATGTCGATTGCGATGGGTGCGCTGGAAGCGCAGCAGGCCGGACTTGCAACCACCACCAATAACATTGCGAACCTCAACACGCCCGGTTACACCCGGGAACGGCCAGTTCTGCAAGAGGCCGATCCGGTTCTGGTCAACGGCATGGCTTGCGGCGCCGGTGTCAAGCTTCAGAGCATCGAGGGCCTGCGCGACAGCATTCTCAATCTGCAGATCGACAATGAGACCCAGCAGCAGGGGCGATCGCAGGCCTTTGTTAACGCCATGAGCCAGGCGCAAACTCTGTTCCCGGACGACACCAGCGGCATCGGGCAGCAGATCAGCAGCTTCTTTCAGAGCCTGAACGGTCTCTCGACTGACCCGTCGAACCTGGCGTTGCGTCAGAGCGTGCTTTCGGCCGCCAACGGCCTGGCATCGGCGTTCAACGGCGCGGCCAATCAACTAAGTGCGCAGGGTGACTCGCTTGACCAGAACGTGGAGCAAACTGCTGGCGAGGTCAACCAGATCACGCAGCAGATTGCCGGCCTCAACCAGAAGCTCGCCGCTCTCGGCAACACCTCGTCGGGCGCAGGCAGCTTTCTCGATCAGCGTGACAGCCTGGTGCAGAAGCTTTCTGGGCTGATCGATGTCTCCGTGATCAATGACGGGACCTCTGTTACGCTGACCACCAAACAAGGCGCGACGCTGGTCGCCGATGGACAGAGCTTTGCCTTGACCACGGCCCTCGATCCGGCCAGCGGAGTGCAACATGTCTACTCGCAAGGCACGGACATCACCGGGAAAATTTCCAGCGGCCAGTTGGGCGGGCTGCTTCAGGCCCGCGATCAGACCTTGCCCGCCATGCAGAACCAGCTCGATGGGTTGGCCGGGGGGCTGGTGCAAGCCCTGAACGCCGCTCACGCCCAGGGCTTCGACTTAAACGGCGATGCCGGCGGCAACCTGTTCTCTCCGGTGAGCGGAGCGGGCGCAGCGGCGAGCATGGCGGTTGCAATCACCGATCCGGCCTTGCTCGCCGCCAGTTCCGACGGCACAACCGGCGGCAACGGGAACCTGGCCAATCTGTCGGCGGTCGCCAGCCAGGCTGTCTGCAACGGCATGACGCCAACCGAAGCTTACGGCAGCCTGGTGTTTCAAGCCGGCAGCGCGGTCAGCGACACAAGCACCGAACTGGACGCCAGCAACGCTATGTTGCAGCAACTGCAACAACAGCAGGCATCGGTCAGTGGCGTTTCGCTCGATGAGGAAGCTTCCAATCTTTTGCTCTATCAGCGCGCGTACCAGGCTGCGGCGCACGCCATAACAGCGGTTGACCAGATGCTGCAAACCGCCATCCAGATGGGCTCCTGAGCATGAGGATCTCGCCCTACATCACACAAACCGAGCTAAACGCGATGGCTGCGGCCGAACAGGCCGAGCAAACTGCGCTTATGCAGTTGACTACCGGCAAGCGGGTGAACGTGGCCTCGGACGATCCGTCCGCGGCCGCCCGCGAAGTTACGCTCGCATCGCAATCCGGAAATTGCGACCAGTTCCTGCGCAGTATCTCCAGCGTCTCGGCGGAGGTGCAGACCGCCGACTCGGCCTTGAACTCCGGCGTCACCTCTCTGCAGCGCGCCATCACGCTCGGGGTCGAAGGAGCGACCGGGACCATGTCGCAGAGCGACCGCGCCGCGCTGGCTTCCGAAGTACAGAGCATTTCGCAGCAGCTGATGAGCGTTGCCAACCTGAGCTACAACGGCAAGTACGTCTTCGCCGGCACCGCCGATTCGCAGCCTCCTTATGTCGCCGCGGCCGGCGGCGTCATCTATCAGGGCAACAATTCCGTCAATCAAGTCGAGATTGAAGCCGGGCAGACGATCGCTTTGAACCAGCCGGGTAGCCAATTGTTTTCCGCCGCCGGCGCAAACGCCTTTCAGGCGCTCAGCGATCTGGCGACGGCGCTTCAATCCAGCAGCAGCACAACCGACGACATCGCCAACGCTACCAACGAAGTGCGCACCGCGTACGACCAGCTGAACTCGGCGAGAACGTTTTACGGCAGCACGCTCGATCAGCTCAACGACAGTCAGAGTTTTCTCAACAGCGAAAAGCTTCAGCTCACCCAGCAAACCAGCGACCTCGTCGGTGTGGATATGAACCAGGCCGCCACCAATCTGGCCAATGCCGAAACCGCCCGCAACGCGGCTTTGCAAGCCACCGCCAGCATTGGCAACCTCAGCCTGTTTGACTACCTGGCTGGCAGCGGCAGCCAGTAGTCCCGGGAAAGAGACCGGCGTTTACGGCTCGTTCACTATCTACAGGGGCTAAAGCCCGGCGTCGTGAATGCGACCTACGGCACGGCTGAAGCCGTGCCCTTTCCAAGCGAGAGCTGGACTACATCAACTGTGAAGCCGCTATAATCATTGTCTGCTACCCGCTGCTTTTCCCGTTTTGGCACGACCCATTATCTGATTGATTACCTCCCCTCCCCCCTCCCTATTCTTTAGAATCATGCGATTACAAACTTTTTCCCGGCAAATGATTGAACCCCATAGGCTTACAAGTAACTGCTTTGTTTGCCTCACTTACGATCCGATATCGCGGTACGATCCTACCCACCTACGAGATAATTCCGGGCGAACACGAACATGAAGGTAACCAGGCGCGCAGCTCTGTCCGCTACCCAACTGACCTGTCAAAGAGCGATTCCGGCCGGCACACTGAGTTCGGCCTGCGAAGACACAACAACTGCGTCCCCGTAGTCAGGTGATACCGCTCCGGTCTCGCCATTGGCAAGTGCGCAGGTCACGGTGCCGTGTGACAGACTCTCCGGAAGACCACGCGAGGGGGTGAGGTGATAGGCTTGTTGTCGTCATGACGGCCGACGAAGTCAAACAACTGCTGCAATTGGAGCCGCTGCGGGTGGAGGGCGGCTTCTTCCGCGAAACCTATCGCTCGCGCTGGAAAGTCTCGGAGGAATACCTGCCGGAGGGGACGCACGGCTCCCGCTCCATCGGCACGGCAATCTACTTCATGATTACGCCGGAGACGTTTTCGGCGCTGCACCGCATGCCGGGTACGGAGATTTTTCATTTCTATCTCGGCGACCCGGTGATCATGCTGCAGCTTCACAATGACGGGACCTCGCAAACCATCACGATTGGGCCCGATCTTGCCGGCGGGCAGCGGCCGCAGGTCGTGGTCCGCGGAGGAGTATGGCAGGGCTCGCGGCTGGCGCCCGGCGGCAACTTTGCGCTGCTCGGAACGACCATGTCTCCCGGCTTCGACTACGCCGATTTCCAGATCGGCGACCGCGCCCAGTTGAGCGCGCAGTATCCGGGCGTGGCGGAGATGATCCAGAACTACACCAGGATCTGACGAGCGGTCCTACCCTATGATCTCGAATCGGAGTGAAAGCGGAATGGATGCGCGCTCTCTTTCCATCCTCTATCTACTACCCGCGGTCCGCATGCCTACTTCACTCTGCTGAGTTGCTCCTCCACCGCACCGAGGGACTTAGGAGCGAGGTCTAGCTTCTTTCCTTGCGGGCTAAATCTGGGCAAGTGCGCCAAGCCCCACTTGTTGAAGGCGAACTGAAGACTGGTGAGCAGTACTCCCAGGCCGTATTTCACGCTGCGGCGGAAGTTGATGGAAGAGGCCTCTTCGAAATATTTCGTCGGGCAGGAGACTTCTCCGATACGAAAGCCGAAGTACACGCACTGCGCCAGCATCTGATTGTCAAAGACGAAGTCCTGCGAGTTCTCCATCAGGGGCAGCGTGGTCAACACCTTGCTGTTGAATGCGCGGTAGCCGGTATGGTACTCGGACAGCTTGACGCCTAGAAACAGGTTCTCGAAAGCGGTGAGGAAGCGGTTGGAGATGTACTTGTAGAGTGGCATGCCGCCGCGCAGGGCCTGTCCTCCGATGATGCGCGAGCCCAGCACCACGTCGTAAACATCGTAGGCCACCATGCTGGCCAGGGCGGTGGTGAGCAGCGGCGTGTACTGGTAGTCGGGGTGGACCATGACGACCAAGTCGGCGCCGGCGGCGATGGCCTCGCGGTAGCAGGTCTGCTGGTTGCCGCCGTAGCCGAGATTGCGGTCGTGCACGAACACCGTCAGCCCGAGCTTGCGCGCCAGCGCGGCGGTGTTGTCCTTGCTGTGGTCGTCCACCAGGATGCGAATATCCACCAGATCGGGGATCTCCCGCACCGTCGCTTCCAGCGTGCTTTCGGCGTTGTAGGCCGGCATTACCACGGCCACACGCTTGCCGTTGATCATCGGATTCTGGCTCTCTCTTCCCGGACTGGGCTGTTGCTATTCCATGATAACCCGTAGCCCGCGGCGCGGGCTGGGACCGGGCGCCGCTTCTTCTTCTGCTAATCTGAACAGCGCTCCATGGCTTTAATCCTTACCGTCGTCGCGGCAGTTTGCGCTTTGCTGGCGGTGGCCGGCACGGCGTACTTCGCGCTGTGCATCCGGGCGGGCGTGCACTTTCGGCGTGAGCTCGCGCGAGGCCACGCCGGCGCAGTTTCGGCCGCCGGTCAGCATTCTGCGCTCGCTGAAGGGGCTCGATCCGCAGATGTATCGGGCGTTCCGCAGTCATTGCCTGCTCGACTACGGCGAGTATGAAGTGCTGTTCGGAGTCAGCGATCCCAACGAGCCGGCGCTGGAGTTGGTGGAAAAGCTGCGCGAAGAGTTTCCTCTCCGGCAACTGCGAGTGGTGCATTGCCCTAAGGAGCTCGGCCTCAATGGCAAGGTCAGCAACCTGGCGCAGATGCTGCCGCAGGCGCGATATGAACACGTCGTCATCAACGACAGCGACATTGTTGTCGGCCGCGATTATCTGCTACGAGTGATGGCTCCCCTGGCCAGGCCGGAAGTGGGCATGGTCACCACGCTCTATCGCGGCATCGCGGGCGGAACGCTCGGCTCCAAACTGGAGGCGCTGGGTCTCAGCACCGACTTTGCCGGCGGAGTGCTGGTGGCACGCGCCCTGGAAGGCGGCATGCGCTTCGCGTTGGGAGCGACCATCGCGACAACCAAAACCGTGCTGGCTGCGATTGGCGGGCTGGAGCCGCTGGCCGATTATCTCGGCGACGACTACGAACTCGGCGCGCGTACTGCCGCCGCGGGATATCGCGTCGAGCTGGCCGACATTGTGGTGGAAACCGCGGTGCCGGATTACACCTTCCGCGATTTCTGGGCGCATCAGATGCGGTGGGCCCGCAATGTCAGAGACCGCCGCCCGGGGCAGTACTTCGGGTTGATTGTGAGCTTCGCTCTGGTGTGGGCGGTGTTCGCGGTAGTCGCCGCGCCTCGTGCGTGGTGGACATGGCTGGTCCTCGTGGTCGCGGCGATTGCGCGTATGACATCGGCTATTGCGATCGGCCGTGGAGTACTGCGCGACCCGCGCGTGCTGCGGGATCTTTGGCTAGTCCCGCTGCGGGACCTGGTGGCGCTCGGCGTCTGGATAGCCAGCTTCTTCGGGAGCCAGGTCGAGTGGCGCAGGCTGCGCTACAGGTTGCGCGAGGGGAGGCTGGAGAAGATCTGACCAGTGGATTTTGTGCCCCGCCCCAGCCTAGCGAGCGACGGAACTGCGCTTCGGTTGAAAGTCCGCAGCGCAACACCCTCAAGGGTTATTGCACTGGCCGTGCCCCCGAGTTGATGGTATGAAATCCCCTCTTCCTATTGACTATAGAGAACAAATATTTGAATATTGAGAGAAGCGTGATTCCAGGGTGCACTTGCGCTTAGCCTGGGAAGCTCATCCGCTTCTCTGTCGAAGAACACGCTTAAGGTGAGGTATGGTCAACAAAACGATTGAAGAAGGTCTGCGTCCCTACCAGATCGGGCCCAAGCTGCGTGCGCTGCGCTTGAAGAAGAGCATGGGTCTGGTCGAACTGGGCAAACACACCGGGCTGTCGGCGGCGCTGCTGTCGAAGCTGGAGCGCGACAAGCTTCATCCCACGCTGCCGACGCTGCTGCGCATCGCGATGGTATTCAGCGTCGGGCTGGATTATTTCTTCACCGACGAGCGCAAGCGCCACGTGGTATCGGTCGTAACCAAAGACGAACGGATCCGGCTGCCCGAGCGGCCGGGGGCGGGCGAGGTCGCTTACCACTTCGAGAGCCTCGACTTCAAAACGAACGAGCGCAAAACCAGCGCTTATCTGGCCGACTTCGAATTCATGGCGGAGGAAAAGCTGAAGGCGCACCAGCATCCGGGATCGGAGTTCTTGCACGTGCTGAAGGGCAAACTGGCGTTGAAGATCGGAATCGACCAGTACGAACTGGAGGCGGGCGATTCTGTATACTTCGATCCGAATGTGCCTCACACCTATCGGCGGGTGGGCAAGCAGGCTTGTCAGGCGTTGATCGTCACCGCAGGATGAGTGTGAGATCCGCTCTGGTCCTTACCAGCGGTGGGGCTACCGGTACGGGTAGAGCGGCGCTTTCAGCGCCGCGTCCCGGCGGATATTGCAAGAGGAGCCGGGTTTCAACCCGGCGACACGTTCGACCGTGATCTTGAGGGGCTGAAGCCCCAGATTCCGAAAAGAACTCGCTCACGCGGGCTTGAAGGCCCGCTCTACCACCGTAGGATTTGCAACTAGCTTCCGATGATGGCCTGGTGCACAACAGGGGCGAGCACGAGGGTAAGTGCGAGCATGAGCACCGCCACCAAGGCAAGCCAGCGGCGCGTGGGATCCAGCCCTGGCCAGGCCGGTACCAGTGGGTGCCGCATGCCGGTGAATCCCAGGATCAGCGCCCACAGCAGCCATCCACTCCAGAAAAAGATGCCCAGCGGTATCAGGACCGCAATGCTGATGCGGGTGACCCACTTGTGAACGCGGGGCGCGATCGCATACAGAATGTGGCCGCCATCGAATTGCCCGCCAGGCAACAGGTTCAATGCAGTGGCAAACATCCCGACCCAGGCCGCGACGCCTACGGGATGGAGATAAAGATCGTTGAGCGGCGCCGCGTGCCGGGCAAATGGCGCCAGCAGAGAATGGCCGAGCCGGAAGATCAGCGGATAACCGAACTCGATCGCCGACCTGGGAACATCAGCCGGCATAGGCTTGGAAAGCGCTAATCCCCAAAGCAGCACCGGCACCGCAACCAGAAAGCCAGCGATGGGGCCGGCGATGCCGATATCGAACAGCGCCTGCCGCGACCGGATCGGCGACTTGATGCGGATGAGCGCGCCAAAGGTCCCGATGAATGTTGGGGCGGGAATAAAGTACGGCAGGGTTGCGTACACCCGGTTCTTCTCGGCCAGGAAGAAGTGTCCGAACTCATGCGCCAGCAGGATGCCGATCAGAGTGAACGAAAACGGGATGCCCAGGGCGAGACGCGCGGGCCTCTCCCAGATCCACATCACGGGAAACAAGTCGGAGAAGGTGTCCAGCGTAAACGCGGGCAAGTCGTGCATGAAGTTGTACTGTAAGCGGGCCCCGACGACTAGCGTGGTGCCCATGGTCAGCAGCAGCAACGTGATGTGCAGCCAGTAGCGTCTGTTCCGGCGCGGCGCCGAAACAAAGACCTGGGCAGAGGCGGGAACTTCGAAGGTGTAAGAGATCGGTGGTCTGGGATCGGACATCGTCTGCTGAAATGATAAACGAAAGGCGCGCACCGCACCGGCGGAGCTTTCGCCGGGGCGTCCGAGGGAGCAGTGCGCCGCACCACGAGTCCGCCCCAGGCGCTACTCGATCGACTGCAGTTCCTTGCCGGGCTTGAAGCGCACCGCCTTGCCGGGCGGGATGTTGACTTCCGCGCCGGTGCGCGGATTGCGTCCGATGCCGGTCTTGCGCGGCCGCACGGTGAAGACGCCAAAGCCGCGCAGCTCAATACGATCGCCCTGCGACAGCGCTTTCTTCATGCTCTCGAACACGGTTTCGACCGCCATTTCGGCCTTGGTTTTGGTGACTCCGGTTTTGTTAACGACTTCGTTGATCAGGTCCAGTTTGATCACAAGTGGCTCCGCTAGGTTTCGCTCGAGGCTACGACAGCCAGGGCCGCGAGGTTTGCAGCGATTGTACTCGACCCGCTCGCTGGGGGTAAGTCTTAGCTCAACTTCGAGTTAGAGGGTGACTCGCGAATCGTAGTGAAGGCCGCGCCCATTGTCAACCAGCAAGCCATTCCGTAAGATGACCTGTTTCGGGTAGAGCGGGCCTCTGGGCCTGCGTCCAGTTACGTAATACATCAGGATTTGAACCCAAGGAGTTCCATGTCCATTAAGAGTGACCGTTGGATCCGCAAGATGGCCACTGAGCACGATATGATCAATCCGTTCTCGGAGAAGCAGGTCCGTGAAGGTGTGATCTCCTACGGACTCTCATCGTACGGCTACGACCTGCGCGTGGCCGATGAGTTCCGCATCTTTACCAACGTCAACAGCACGGTGGTCGATCCCAAGAAGTTCGACGAGCGTTCGCTGGTGAAGGTGGACGCCGACGTTCTGCATCGTGCCGCCCAACTCCTTCGCGCTGGCGCGTTCGGTAGAGTACTTCAAGATTCCGCGCGACGTGCTGACCATCTGCGTCGGCAAGTCCACCTATGCGCGCTGCGGCATCATCGTCAACGTGACGCCGTTCGAACCGGAATGGGAGGGCTTCGTGACCCTCGAGATATCGAACACCACGCCGCTGCCCGCGCGCATCTACGCCAACGAAGGCCTGTGCCAAAT
The DNA here is from genome assembly GCA_963791975.1 of uncultured Acidobacteriaceae bacterium. Taxonomy (GTDB): domain Bacteria; phylum Acidobacteriota; class Terriglobia; order Terriglobales; family Acidobacteriaceae; genus Bog-257. Next base: position 171,369 of record CAWBUJ010000006.1, read on the forward strand.
CCTGTTCTTCCAGTCCGACGAGCAGTGCGAAACCAGCTACAAAGACAAGAAAGGCAAGTATCAGGGACAGAAGGGCATCATGTTGCCGAAGCTGTGACGCGCGGTTGTCGCTTGGAAGCAGATTTTAGAAACCGTGCTGTGTTCGAGCAATCCGAGCCGATTCTATAGATTACAAATGATTCATCCTATAATATTGAATCTAATATAGTTAGCCATCATCTGTTGCAAGCCTTGCTCATGAAGACGCGCCTTTAGGCGCTCCGCAACCTCTTCGGGAGGGAGCGCGGCAGCGCTCTCTCTCGGCTCTCCAGGAAAGCGCCGCGCTCAGCGGCGAGGCGGCTCTACCGCGGACGACAGATTTGACTGAAGCCACATGGCGGCATCGGTTTTGGCGCGAGTGGGAGGAATCGCCGCCGATACCATTTATCATGCGGTGATTAATGCGACTGGAGTTCAACGTCAAAGACCATCCCGTAATTTATTTTGCAAACAAATTTAAGATGCTGGGCGAAAAGCTGGCGCGGCGGCTGAAACAGTTGAAGCAGGCTGGCGGCTAGGGGTCCGATTTCCTCGACTCGAAATAAAGTCCTCGCTCGGGATGGCAATCTACAAAACTTGACAACCGAGGGTCGCACTCCTTGTTGCCCCGCCCGAGCCTTTTATCCTGCCCGATGTTGTAATCTGAACTCCAGCCTGATGTCCTACCAACACACCGTGGAACAGCTTTACGCGCTCGGGCACGAGCTGGCGAGCACGCCGTCGCACAAGTTCGATCTGACCTACGTGCGCGCCATGTTGGAGGCCCTTAGCCATCCCGAGCGACGCTTCGCCAGCGTGCTGATTGCGGGCACGAACGGCAAAGGCTCGACCGCGGCAACGCTCTCGTCGATCCTGCGGGTGTCGGGTTACAGGACAGGACTCTACAGCTCGCCGCATCTGGTGCGGATCAACGAGCGCGTGCGGGTGAACGGCGAGGCCATCAGCGACGTTGAATTCGGCGAGATTCACGATCGGGTGGAGCGCACCGCGCAAGAGTTGCTGCACGCGGGCAAGCTGCCGTGGCATCCCAGCTTTTTCGAGATGCTGACCGCGATGGCGTTCGAATACTTCGCCAGCGTCGGAGTTGAGATTGCGGTGCTCGAGGTCGGCATGGGCGGCCGTCTGGACGCGACCAATGTGGTCGAGCCGCTGATCTCGGTCATCGCCGATATCGCGCTCGATCATCAGAAGTATCTAGGCGATACGATTGCGGAAATTGCAGGGGAGAAGGCGGGCATCATCCGGGCCAACGGCGTGGTGGTGACGCTGCCGCAGCATCCCCAGGCGAACGACGTGATCGGGCACGCGATTCTGGAGAAGAACGCTCGCGGAGTGAGCGCTACGCAGTATGTTCCTCCGGTATCGCCGGGAGCGGCGGCGTACCTGGAGGGCCGCGTCGTGCCGGCTCGCGGGCGCAATCGTTATCCGCTCGCGGTGATGGGTGAGGAAATCGAAGTGGATTCGCCGCTCGCCGGGCGACATCAGTTGCGCAACGTGGCGCTGGCGATTGCGACGGCAGAGGAGTTGGCCCTGTTCGGCTTCAAGGCAACGCCAAAGCAAATCGAGCGAGGCATTCGCGAGACGCACTGGCCAGGACGGTTTCAAGTGGTCTCGCCGTCGGCCGCGACGCACGGGCGAGAGATGGTGCTCGATGTGGCGCATAACCCGGCCGGCGCGTGGGCGCTGCGCTCGGCACTGTCGGAGAATTTCTCCGGGCGCGAGTTGACCTTCGTCTTTGCCGCCATGCGCGACAAACCGTTGCAGGAGATTGCCGAGATATTGTTTCCGCTGGCCGAGCAGGTGGTGGTGACCCAGGTTGCCAATCCGCGCTCGGCGACGGTCGGAGAATTGTTGCAGGCGGGCTCGCGCACTGGTGTAGCGCTGTTCTCGGAGGAGACAGTCGCCGCGGCGCTGGCCCGGGCGCGCGATCTGTGCAAGCCGGATGGAGTAATGGTCGTGACCGGCTCGATCTTTCTGGTGGGCGAAACCATGACGTTGCTGGGCTTGCCGGCGTGAGCGTAATGAACACACAGGCACAAGAAATCGTGGAAGGTGAGCAGCGCCGCGGCACGCTGCTGGGCCGTTTGCGGTCTTACATTGTCTATGTGCCGCTGGTGTATCTTTACACGCTGGTGCTGGGCATTCTGTCGCTGCTGGCATCGCTATTCGACAAGAATGGACGGGTGCAGCACTGGTTCGCGCGGCTGTGGTCGCGCATGATCCTGAAGACCGGTTTTGTGCCGGTGCACATCGAGGGTCTGGAGAACATCGACCCGGTGCATCCGGCGGTTTACGCCGCCAATCATCTTTCGGCGCTCGACATTCCCGTGCTGTACGCCTCGATTCCCGGGCAGTTCCGCATTATGGCGAAAAAGGAGCTGTTCCGTTATCCCGTGCTGGGCTGGCATCTGCAACGCTCGGGCCAGATCCCGATTTTCTATGGCGACGCGCACGCTTCGGTGGGAAGCCTGAAGCGCGCGGGCAGGTCCTTGCGCAAGGGTCTCCCGCTGATGGTGTTTCCGGAAGGCGGCCGCTCGCCGAACGGCCAGTTGCAGCCCTTCCTGGGGGGCGCGTTCTTCGCTGCCATCGCGGAACAGGTGCCGGTGATACCAATTGCGATTGTGGGAACGTACGAACTGCTGCCGATGAACAGCTTTTACGCGATGCCGGGGCCGGTGAAGATGATCATCGGGCCACCCATCGCCACCACGGGGATGCGGTTGCGCGACATGAACAAGCTGGCCGCACAGGTGCGGGACGCGATTGCGGAGATGTATTCGCGCGCGAAGAGCGTGGTGTCGGCATGAAACCTCGCATTGCCATCCCGGTGCCGAACTCCAAGCGGCCGCTGTATGTGGGCGTGGCCCTGCCGCAGTATGAGCGCGCCGTGCGCGCGGCGGGTGGCGAGCCGGTGGTCATCGATGTGAAGGGAACGAATTCGGAGATCGCACAGGCGGTCAAGCTCTGCGACGGTGTGCTACTGCCCGGCAGTCCCGCTGACGTCGATCCGGAAAAGTATGGGGCGCAGCGCCATGCCAGCACCGCTCCCGCCGACGAACTGCGCGACAACGCCGACGAGTTGCTGTTGCAGGATGCCTACAACATGCGCAAGCCCGTCTTCGGGATTTGTTACGGGGTGCAGTCGCTGAACGTCTGGCGCACCGGAACGCTCGCCCAGGAGATGCCGCAAGGGATAAAACACGAGGCGGGACGCAAAGTGGCGCAGGCGCACCAGGTGCGGGTGGAACCGCAATCGAAGCTGGCGGAGATTTTGCGCGAGGCGGGCGTGCTGCCTGAGGGACGCGAACCTGCACTTCCGGTGAACTCCAGCCATCATCAGGCGGCGGACGTGGTGGGCGACGGATTGCGGCTGGTGGCGTGGTGTCCCGAGGACGGAGTGAAAGAAGCGGTGGAAGGGACTGCGCCTAATCACTTCGTGCTGGGAGTGCAATGGCATCCCGAGCGCACCTATGCCGATGATGCCGCCTCGCGGGCGTTGTTTCGCGCCTTCGTTCAGGCCGCCGCCGAGTGGCATGCGCAACTGGCCAGCAAGCAGCAGGATTTCGAGTCAGTGCAGAGAAAGGGCTAGTTCACCAAGACCCGCAACTTCGTCCTTCATTGTCGCGGTACATGCCATGGCAGAGCTGCTTTCCCGACTTGTTGCCAACACTGCATTCGTTGCAACTGCTGCGGTAGGGATGCTCCGAAGTGAATGGACATCTGCCCGCTGCGAAAGAGTGCAGGGCTTTGTGACGCGCGCCCTATTCAGTTAACCTGATCTCTTATGCTTGATCTAGGGTTTGTACGCGATCATCTGCCGCTGGTCGAAGAAAAGCTGCGCCAGCGCGGCATGGAGCCAACCGTTCTCCAGAATTTTCAGGAGCTCGATTCCGAGCGGCGCGCCGCCATCACCGCAGCCGAAACCATGAAGGCCCGGCGCAACCAGGCGACTGACCAAATCGCCAGGCTCAAAAAAGACAAACAGGATGCCACAGCGCTGATCGAGCAGACCAAAGAGCTGCGCGAAAAGATCAGCGAAGCCGAGAAGCGCGCCGAAGAGCTTGACGCGAAGTTGCGCGATGTCTTGACCGGTATTCCCAATTTGCCGGACGACACCGTGCCAGTCGGCAAATCGGAGCACGACAACGTCGAAGTGCGACGCTGGGGGACGCCGCCGCAGTTCGATTTCCAGCCCAAGCCGCATTGGGAGCTGGGCGAAGAGCTGGGTGTGCTCGACCTGGAGCGCGCAGCCAAGATCACGGGAGCGCGTTTCGCGGTGTATTGGGACCTCGGCGCACGGCTGGAGCGCGCGCTGATGAACCTCATGCTCGATCTGCATACTCGCGAGCACGGCTATACCGAGGTGCTGCCGCCGTTCATGGTCAATGCGGAGTCGATGTATGGCACCGGACAGCTCCCGAAGTTCGAGGCTGACCTGTTCAAGGTGCCGCACGGCGACAAAAACCTGTACCTGATTCCCACGGCTGAAGTGCCGGTCACCAATCTCTATCGCGACGAGACGCTCGACGGCGCGCGCCTGCCCATCTCGCTGACGGCATACACGCCGTGCTTTCGCAGCGAGGCCGGTTCCTACGGCAAGGATGTACGCGGCATTATTCGCCAGCATCAGTTTCAAAAGGTTGAGCTGGTGAAGTTCACCCGGCCTGAGCAGTCGCGGGACGAGCATGAAAGGCTGACGCGCAATGCTGAAGCCGTGCTGCAGAAGCTGGGCCTGCATTATCGCGTAGTCGCGCTGTGCACGGCCGACCTGGGCTTCTCCTCGGCCAAGACCTATGACATCGAGGTCTGGCTGCCCGGGCAAGGCCTGTTCCGGGAAATCTCGTCGTGCTCCAACTTCACCGACTTCCAGGCGCGGCGCGCGAACATTCGCTATCGTCCGGAGGGCGGACGGAAGACCGAGCTGGTGCACACTCTGAATGGCAGCGGGCTGGCTATCGGGCGCACCTGGGTCGCGATTGTCGAGAACTACCAGCAGGCCGACGGGAGCGTGCTGGTTCCCGAGGTGCTGCGGCCGTATGTGGGCGCCGATCGCATCACGGCGAAGAAGTTCTAGGGCGATAGAGCAGCCGACATGCCCAACACCGCCATGGTTTCGCGAGCCCGTGCCGACTCAACGCCTCAGCTCACGAGCGAACCGCTTCGCACGGCAGACGTTCTCTGGCTGCTATTGCTGACCGCCGCTGCCGCTATCTTGCGGATTCTGGACCTCACCTCGCGCGGCCTGACCATGGACGAGGGGTTCAGCACCTTCCTGGCGCGCACCTCCGCCGCCAACTTCAGGGCCATGGTGTGGCGCAGCGAATTCAACATGGTCCTGTACTACGGCCTGTTGCGAATCTGGATGCACCTTGGCCAAAGCGAATATGTCATCCGCCTGCTTTCCGTTCTGTTCTCGGCTGCTACGGTGCCAGTCGTTTATTTTCTGGGTCTTCGACTGTTTGGACGCAAGGCGGCGCTGATCGCAGCGGCGCTGCTGGTCGTACATCCGTCGCACCTGTTGCTGGCGCAGGAGGCCCGTTCCTATTCGCTGGTGGTGTTGCTGGTCTCGCTGTCGAGCCTGTTCTTTCTGCGGATTCTCGAATCGCCTTCGTGGTTCAATTGCGCCGCCTATGGAGCGCTTTCAGCCGCGGCAGTCTATAGCCACTTCTTCGCCGTGCTGGTGCTTGTTGCGCAGTGGCTGGCTTTGTTCGCTCTCCCTCGGGCACGGGTACCGTGGAAGGCTTTGCTGAGGAGCGTGGCTCTTCTGCTGGCGCTGCTGGTGCCCGCCGGGGTCTTCCTCCTGCATAGCGGCACCGGGCGAGTCGCATGGATTCCAAATACTGGCCTGCACCAGCTGCTGGATGTGTTGTACTTCTGGACGCTCTCCAAAGCTCGCTGCCTGGCATACGTCGCTCTGTGGATGGTGGCGATCTGGTGCGCAATCGTCTTGCAACGTAAATCGGAAGGCTGGTCGTATTGGTTTACGTTGGCATGGCTGTTGCTCCCGTTCGCGATCATAGTCGCAGTGTCGCTGAGCAGGCCGCTGTTGGTGCCGCGCTTTCTCGCCATCAGTATCCCAGCGGCGGTGCTGGCGGCTGCCGCCGGGCTGGTCCAGGTGGGGCGCTGGTCGAAGCCGGCAGCCGTCCTGATTCTGGTGCTTATCGTGTTCTACTCGGGCTCCGCCATACGTTTCTACCATCGGCATCCTGAAGCCGGTGTGGATTGGCGGGGAGCTTTCGCCTACCTGTTGCCGCGCGTGCAGCCCGGAGACGAGATCGTCATCGACCCATACGTTGTCTATACCTTTGACTACTACCGCGAGACCAGCAAACGCGAGGTACCGGCGTTGTTTATTGAGGACTCGCTTTCCACTCCTTTGCCCGCGAGTCCTCCGCAGAACGTATGGTTTGTCGCACCGGTCCTCACAAATCCCTATGAGAAGCTGCCCAAAGCGGATGTGCAGACGCAGGTGAGCGCCTTCCTCACAGAACACGGACAAGCTTACTGCGGGCTTCCGCCACGTCCTGAAGGGGCCGGCGTGCAGGTGTGGCAGATGCGACGCTGCGACCGGGAGCGAACGCTGTACCGGAATCTGGATCGCTAGCCATCTCGACGGACAGGCTGATTTCTCCTACCAAAGCGGTAGCAAAATACGGCTATCAGGGGATTGTCGCTCACCGCGCAGCGTGACACCATGCCATTAGAGCAAACGGAAAACCCTCCGGCGATAACAAACCTTATCGGCGGCGAAGCGACGCAGGTGCTACCTCCTCATACCCCACAAGCCTGCGGCCAGGGTGTCTGGCGCAACACAAGAAGGCCCAGCGATCATTCTCCCGCCGGGCCTTTGGTTTCAGGGCAGCACGTTTCTTGCGCTTACTTTGCCGGCGCGGCGGCGCTTACCAACTCTACGTCGATAGTAATGGGAATCTCATCGCCCACGATCGCTCCGCCGCCGTTTACGCCGTAGTCTTTACGATTGATCCTGGTGCTGGCAGAAGCACCGATGTGAGAATTGCCGCGGGGATCCTGCACCGGCGCTGTGGGCCCGTCGACATCCAGAACAACCTGTTTGGTAACGCCATGAATGCTGAGATCGCCGGTAATCTTCAGCTTGCCGGCGCCAGCAGCCTCGACCTTCGTCGACTTGAACGTCAGTGACGGGTACTTGGCGACGTCGAAGAAGTTGGGGCTGCGCAGATCGTTGTCACGCCGCTCCACGCGCGTGTCAATCGAGCTGGCATCGATCGTCGCTTCCAGTGTGGTCTTGCTGGGATCGGCAGGATCATAGACGGCCGTGCCGCTGATCTTGGTGAACGCGCCGCGAACTGTCGATATACCCATATGGCGCACGGAGAACTGCGCGGCGGAATGATTAGGATCGATCTGCCAGCTCCTGGCCTGACCGAAAGCGGAGACGCTAATAGCTATAGCTGCGGTAATGAGCAGCAGTTTTCTAGTCATATATAGTTTTATCCTTGGTTTATTAACCACCCTGGAATGGCATTGCCACTAGCATAGCAGAGTCTTACTCCACCCAATCGGCAATGAAGATATTGGTTTCGTGCGGCGCTTTGCCGTTGCGGTTCGAGGCCCACACCAATCGTTTGCCATCGGAGGTAAACATGGGGAAGGAATCGAAGTCGGGAGAGTAGGTGATCCTTTCCAGCCCCGTGCCATCAATGTTAATGACGTAGAGATCGAAGTCACGCCCGTTCTTGGGATCGTTCATGTTAGAGGCGAAGATAATACGCTTGCCATCGGGCAGGAAGTAGGGAGCGAAGTTAGCGGCGCCATTGTTAGTAATCTGGCGCTTGTTATTGCCATCGGCATCCATCACCCATATCTCTAAATTGCCCGGACGTATCAATCCCTTGGCATAGAGTTCCTTATAGTCTGCTATCTCCTGTGGCGTCTTTGGATGCTCGGCTCGATAAACAATCTTCGTGCCATCATAAGACCAGAACGGACCGCCGTCATAGCCTAATTCGTGGGTAAGCTGTTTAACGTGGCTGCCATCGGCGTTCATGGTATAGATATCGAGATCGCCATTTCTGGTAGAGGTAAAAACAATGTTCTTGCCATCACGGCTAATAGTAGATTCGGCATTGTAACCGGGAGCATCGGTTAGTAGATGCAAGTCACTACCATTCAGCGCGGCGGTGTAGATCTTATAGCTACTGTAGATGGGCCAGACGTAGCCATGGGAATAGTCCGGCTTAGGCGGGCACTCCGGGCCGGCACCGTGGGTCGAGGAGTACAGTATGCGATCGCCCGAGGGAAATATATAGCTGCAGGTAGTCCTGCCCTTACCCGTGCTGACCAGCTTGGGCACTGCCGGCTTGCCGTCGGGCGTATCCACGGGGATGGTGTAGATCTGATCGCAGGGAACGCCTTCGCCCTGGTGCTGGAAGGACAACATCTTGTCGTCGGCAGAGAAGTAGGCCTCGGCATTCTGTCCCCCGAAGGTAAGCTGACGGACATTGCGCAGGTGCTTCTGCTCCTGCGGCAAGAGTAACGATTCGCTATGGGCAGGAGCGGCTGTCTGCTGCGAGTTCAGCAGCGGCGCGGTTATTGCCGCGAGCAACAGCAAAGCGGGAACAAATCGATTTGGCATCACGAAAACCTTAACAGAAATCCGCCCGAGTTGTTCCCGATTGGGGACAGAATGGGTCCCAACTCGAGTCTGATTGTTTCCCGTTCAATGCTGTGGGCGGGTCAACAGAAAGTTTACTCATCCGTAATATTCGACGGCGGTTCGACACGAGTGGGGAGGCCCATTTCGTTTGCCCATTTCGGAACGCGGATATTATCCAGTTGATCACTCCCCCTCCCCCCTCCCTGTCATTTAGAATCATGCGATTACAAACTTTTTCCCGGCAAACGATTGACCCCCATAGGCTTACAAGTAACTGCTTTATTTGCCCCACTTACGAGGCGAGTTTCGGTTAACTCCAATGTCTTCTGCAACCGGATTGAGGGCTCCGTAGTAATCAATAAGCCACCATTTGGATAGGGTACGGCGCACCATCACTACCTTGTCAAAGAACTCTACTGGCGCGCACGCTGGGTGCAGCCATCGAGGACACAAATGCCCTTCCTCAGCTCCAGTGATAGCGAGTCGCCAGCGCAAGCACAAGTGCGCAGATCACACTTGCATGTGTCGAAGTGCGACACGACACCGGGTGGCGCAGATATGATCACAGGACGCCCTCCCCAGGGAGGTCAAAGTTTAATCGGGGGTTAGCGTGTTCTGGCCGGGTGGATCCAGAGGCCGAAACGCGATGAACGGAAGCTGTCTGACCAGCCGCTGGCGGTCGCTTTCGCTGCCGCGATATTGCCAACCCAGCAGCCAGCTCAGCCCGCAACGAACAATGGGGGCGATGAACCGGTTCCGGTGCTCGTAGCCTTGCATCACGCTCATCGCTTCTTCTTCGGCGAGAAAGCGGTGCGCCGCGATGAAATGCTGCGTGCCGACGGTCACCTCTTCCCCGTGCTTCGCCTCGATGTTTAGGACCCAGTCTGAATTGCGACCGAAACCGTTCACCACCACAACCTCGGGGCCCTGTTTGCGGTACTCGACGACCTCCAGGACGGTCTGCCGTCGCAGGCCAGTGCGCCGGCCGATATGAGTCAACAGCAAGATGCGGTGTCCCAGCATCCAGCCCAGGCGCCAGCGGTAAAGGTACGCAGGCGCGCGAAACAAATACCACAACAGCCTCTTTTTCTTGATCGCGACCATGGCGGATTCCCGACGGTTTCCATTATCGTTGCTTGCGATTCTCAGTTCAAAGTCACCAAGCCGATGCTGAAGCGGCAGCAGGCGGGGTGGCACGGTCCTCTCATCCCGAGCGGAGCCAGGGTCCACAAGCAGCGCCGGGTCGCGCTGGTTGGGGTGGAGGAGCGGAGTCGAGAGCCTGACCTGAGCTTGCCGAAGAGACCTGCCCAGGGCGGAGATTTTCGTTGCTAGAAGAAAATGCCCCACCCAAGCAAAAGAAGCTTGGCTGGGGCCACTCTCGAGAGTTTAACGGACCCGAGGTCCGATGGCAGTTACAAACCTTACACCGCTACTGCAACGTTATGAAAGGTCGAGACGACTTCGTCGAAGGTCTGCACCCTGGGCGTTCCATCGATTAGGTTCGCCAAGGTCTTCAACACCTGCGGGTAGGTGTTGGTGTTGTAATCGTCTGCATTGGCCTTGTTCTCCCACAGACTGATCGAGATCGCATCCACGCTGCTGCGGTTGCAAAGGTTGATTTCTTCCTTGAAGCCCTTTTGCTTGCGCAGTAAAGGAAGAATCTGGTTCTCGAATGTGCGGGTGTAATCAGAGTGCATATTGGATTTCAGGCGAAACGAGACATTACGTGCGTACATAGTGTCAACCTCCTAAAGGTTGTGCCACATAAGATGGAGAAGATTTCAGATGGGCTGACTTATATTCAGGAAACCTGAAAGAGGAAGAGGATAAAATCGACCTCAACTTGAACTATACGACGTAATCTCAGCGTTGTCAAATGCTGGAGATGTGATGGTTTGGACATTCCCGCTTAATCGGCGTACTATCGGAAGTGAGAGAGTTATCCTAACCTCTCATTCAGATCACCTGAACTAGGTCAGCCGTTCTGGAGTTTTCTCCTCTTAGTTTCGCCGGTTCAGGAGTTATAGTGTCTAATCCCAAAGTCAGAGTTACACGGACGTCTGCCCGTCCCGCCCAGCCGCAATCCGTTCAGGGCGAGTCAGCGACTACCTTTTCAGAAGACGAGATACGAACCCGCGCTTATCAAATCTACGAGTCTCGTGGCAGAATCCACAACCGTGCCGACGAGGACTGGAGCCAGGCCGAGACCGAACTCATGGAACTCGTGGGCGGCCAATAACCCGACAGGCGCCACCGGCGCGAACCGGCAAGCGTACGGGCGCCGGTGAACAACTCTATCTCCAACCAGTTCGCAGACAAGTGAATATAGGTGCTGTCATGAATCATGCGATCGCCAAATCCACCCCTGAAGACTGCGTCAGGATTAAAGACCTCGGTTACCGCTCGTCTCACCACATTCGCATGTATGGCGAGCGCTTTGAGATCGTTTCCGATCCATTCCCTGAAGGCAATGGCGTGGCGGTCCACGTTATAACTGCCGGAGAGCCGCAGAAGCGGACGCTGCATCTTCCTACGTCGATCCTCGTAGGTATGAAAGACATGTTTCCGAAAGTGGCTTGAAATAGGTCGCATGGCAGTGCGATTTCCAGCGCTGAAGCTATTGGTGCCTGGCATTGAGGAAAGGAAGAGGTCGAACCATAATGAACCACTGGGGAATCTACATCGCTTACGGATGGCTGGCTACGCTCATCCTGGCTTTCATCGACGCTGCGAGGGCCATTCGTAAAGGACCGCAGCCTCAGCTGAAGCCCTCCGGGTCATACACCCACAACTAGCGGGTGGAACCGGTCACCGCGCCCGGTGGCGTTCGATTCAGAGCGAAGGGACGGCACGAGGAGCCAATAGGAATAGCAGTATTCATCAAGGAGATACCAATGGATTGGGAACAAGTAGAAAGCAAATGGACACAATTGATGGCTTCGGCAAAGGGAAACTGGGCCAAGCTCACCGATGACGATCTGCAGAAAATATCCGGCAAGCGCGAGCAGCTTGCAGCGAAAATCCAGGAAGCCTATGGAATCGCGAGGCGGGAAGCCGAAAAGCAAGTATGGGACTGGGGTAAGAGCGTGGAGCGGACCAAGAAAAAAATTGCCTAAGTATTTCCCCATCCTATCAATTGAAGCTTCATGTACCCGAAGGAAAATGGTCTAAGCATGGAAATCCGTGATCTTACAGCGCTGCAAACCTTGTCCGTGCCCTGTCCGATTTGTGCCGCTGCACCACAAGAGCGGTGCTGCGAGGTTTCGAACGGCGCCTTTCGCCAGGACGCCCATTTCCGCCGCTTGCGGTTGGCCTCAGGACAAGGAGTTTCGCTGCGTCAGCCCGGATCTGCTGCCGACGCCCTTTCCAGTGCCTGCCCGCAGTAGATTGCCCGTGTCTCAAATTGAAAAGCTCCACCCAACCAAAGAAGATTGAATGGAGCACTCTCGAGAGTTTAGCGGGATTCGAGAGTTTAATCGCAGGTGCGTGGCCGCCGTCCGCCGCCTTAGTTGGGTAATGGTTTAGTGAAGTTTGATAGCGCTGTAGTTTTCCCCGAACCCCTGCGGGCCTTTGGAACTATGCCGATCCGGTTCTGGACGAACTACCGGCTCTTTAGCTCCGCCAGCTTTCCTTTCAACTTGATGACGGCCTCTTTAGCATCGCCGATCCGCTGTTCAACCTTGCCCGCTCTCTTTTCGGCTTTGCCTTCGGCCTTCAAGCCAGGGTCATTCGCAGCCTTCCCGATCCCTTCCTTGATGGTTCCCTTCATTTGGTGAAAACTACCTTTGAGCTTGTCTTTCGTGCTGGTTTTCATATTTCTCCTCGGCCCTCGTAAAGCTCGGATTGCGTGTCTTCTGGAGCCTTCTTGAGAGCTACTACTTTTGTAATGCCGGGACAGTCTCAAGGTCTGAGCAGAATTGACCATCATGGAATGACACGTCGTCTTCGTTCCCGAAACCGAACAGTGCCACTCGTCCGGAGGAGCTTGAGTGGGCTACCTGCCCACTTCAAGGCATCCGGTCGTCGTAACGGGTTAGCGTCACAGTTCTTCTTCAACTGCGGGAATGGAAACGCTGGCTCATCCGCCCATGAAGCTTAGGCCTGATTCCCCGCAATTACGGCTGCGGAGGAGTGGTCGTCGTCGTGGTCGTGCTCTTCTGCACCTGCTCGGGCGCCGGTGTAGTTGTCGTGGTTGTGGTGTCAGTCTGCTTCTGCTGCGCCGCCGCCGGCGTGGTGGTACTGGTAGTCGTGTCGGTCTGTTTCACTTTGTGGTGCTTGTTGTATTTCGTGGTGGTATCGGTCGTCTGAGTGGTTGCGGCCGGCGGAGCTGCCGGGTCCTGGCTAGTTGTGGTGGTGGTGCTCTGCGTCTGAGCGGGAGCTGGAGTCTCTGTCGTCGTCGTGCTGCTGGATTGTGTGGTGCTCTGTGCGATTACCGGCAGCGACAGGGCGAGCACAACCAGCGATCCCAGGACGAAAGCAAACAGTTTCTTGGATATCATTCATTTCTCCTTCATTACATTGGTCAGACTTCATGGTACGGTTCCGCTACCACGTAATCTGAGCACAATTGCTCGTTGCCTGAGAGATCCGGTTGGACTATTTACTCATCCGTTATACCTGGCGACGCTTTGCGATGTACGGCGACTTTTTGCCAGCTTCCCATTTTGAAACCAAAGTATTATCCAAGTGATTACTCCCCCTCCCCCCTCCCTGTTCTTTAGAATCATTGGATTACGAACTTTTTCCCGGCAAGCTATTGATCGCCAGTGCTTTACAAGCAACTGCTTTATTTGCGTCACTTACAGGCGCGGAGTGCTGTCGCCAACGAGGGCCTGTGGGAACATAGGGAAGGGCTGTAGATATTAACCAGTAATCAAGAATACAGAGCTGGCAACCGGCAACGGGCCACCGACAACTGTTTTCAAAGAGCTTTGCCGGCCTGCACGCTGGGTGCGGCCGTCGGAGACACAAACACGTTCCCCTCGCTTTCAGTTTCAGTGATAGCGCGGCGAGCGCGCGTGCACAAGTACGCAGGTCACACTCGTATGTTTGGAAGGGGCGCGCCTTCAGGCGCGCCCGTTGTACAGTCGCAGACCCTCGTGTTACGCCAATACTTTGTCGCCAGTTGTCTGCACCTGTACCAGGTCGTCGAAGAGTGAACGATAGTGGATCATCGCGGTCCGCATCTCTTCCGTGCTGGCTTCGCCTGTGCCAAGGCGCAATGCAACGTTGTGCGCCGCGCGGTAGTTCTCCACGACTCGGGGATGGTCGACGGAAATGTCCGCCGCACGCTGGTCAAAATCAGCGACCGGATAGCCGCGCGTCAGCATCAGCGAGCACACCAGTTCATCGGCTTCCGTCACTGCACCCTTCGGATAATCGACAAAGCGGGATTGCACCGCCTTCCACTGGGTCAAGTAGCGTTCACGCTCCGTGACATCAAGATCGCGGATCTTCAGCATTTCAACCCGGGTTTCACGGTCCGCCAGTTTGGCCTCGGCTTTACGTTCGGACCCATGTTGTCGAACAGCCCGGTCGTACTCCGGCCCGAAACGGTCGCGTAGTTCTGCCGTGGTGTTCTTGCGTTTTCGCATGTACAGCGCAATGGCAATCACGATTACGAGAACCACTGCGACTGCGAGAGCAATCAGTTTGGGATCCATTAGATTGAGATTCATCGGGAACTCCTTACGCCTTGAGTGTCTGCGACCAGGGAAGGCCCGGTTTGGGAAGTTTTCCTTGCCTGAAGTAGAGTCTTATGTTGATTAGTGTGCACCGAGCAGGTTGTCGAAGTCTGGTCAGAATTGCTCGTCCAATCGCCCGCCGGCGACAGAGGGGACTCTACTCATTAACAACGGTTGCCGGGCGCCCCGTTCGTATAACCAAATGCCCCGCCCTTCGACTCCACTCAGGGCAGGCTCCCAGCAAAAGAAGCTTGGATGGGGCACCCCCAGGTTTGGTTTACGTCAAGTTTTAGGGCGGGCCACCCGGCCCGCCTACTTTACTTCTCGAACACTTCTTTGATCTGCCCGACCTTTTCTTCGACTTTGCCGGCCCTGTGTTCGGCTCTTCCTTCAGCCTCTAAGTCGGGATTGTTCGTGACTTGGCCTACCGTTTCTTTGACCTTGCCTTTTACTTGATGAAGAGTGCCTTTAATCTCATCCGTCGTACTCGTACTCATCGTTTTTCTCCTTATCGTTAAGAATTGCCTGATTAGGGGGCGGGACTTCCGTTACCCGCCCAGGAACAACAGAGTGTTCGCCGGGCCGGATGCAAAGGTTGTCCTCACGAAGGGCCCAGCGCAGGCCTCAAGCCGCCTTGAGACCCGGAACGATGGTAAGCGGCTGTGCCGCCTCCGCAGTGCGGGGTTTGGACGTGTGCATCTTCATCTGCGACCAGTCGTACGGGAACTCGCGGCCGCAGTCCAGGCAAACAACGTAAGTCCCGGTTACGGAGGCTGCTGCAGTGCGGCGGCGCAGCTTACCCCGCACGGTCATGGGAAAGCTGCACCGTTTGTGCCAACAACCGAAGACCCGATCGAACAGACTCATATTCCCCCCTCGATTGAAGCGGCAATCCATACCGCCAACCGGGACTTTCGCCAGTGTCCAGGCGAGAGCCCGGCTTCGGCTGCATAACGGCCGTTTCAGAATTGGTAAAGTTAAGCGCGCCCGCGTCCCCAGTACCAACCGCCTCCACCAAGCAGGAACACAAGCAGGACAATAATCAGAATCGTTTCTAGGCTCATATTGAAGTTCTCCAAGGAAAAGTGTGACAGATCGACGATTGAGCAGTCTGCTCAAAACAGAACACACTGGAACTCAGGCGCCGGCCGCCCTCGGCAGATGCAAAATGCCCCACCCAACCAAGAGAAGGTTGAATGGGGCACCCAAGGTTTAATCTGTGTCAAGTTTTAGGGCGGGCCACCCGGCAAAGGCCCCGTCTTGACCAGATCGAACCGGCAATCCGGGGAGCCTCGTTGGTTACTTGCCGGCGTAAGTCTTGGGGGAGCCGAGGCCGGTGCATAGG
Organism: uncultured Acidobacteriaceae bacterium; assembly: GCA_963791975.1. Taxonomy (GTDB): domain Bacteria; phylum Acidobacteriota; class Terriglobia; order Terriglobales; family Acidobacteriaceae; genus Bog-257. The sequence continues at coordinate 187,075 of CAWBUJ010000006.1, forward strand.
TCCCAACCAATTTTGCAACGCGGGTCACCCTTCGTGATGTCGTTGAAATCAGCATGGTACACGATGGGATTGGCCAGCTCGTTGTACATCTTGGTGAGCTGCGCCAAGGACGACTGTTGTCGGCTGCCGGCCGCGTTCACGATACCAGCAAACGTAGGAGACGACCAACTGGTACCTCCGACCGAATTCCAGCCTCCATTGAGGTAAATGGCAGAGCAACAAAAGTCGGAAGCGACATCAGGATAGCCGCGATAGTTTCCTACGATGCTGGCAATGCCATTCTGATAGCTGGGACGCGACTCGTATGGACTAATGTCTCCCCCTCCGCCGCCAGTGTAGTACTGCTCGGAGGTGAAGTTTCCGTTACCGTCGCGGTTAAAATAGGTTCCGCCCACCGCCACAACGTTCGGTGACGCTGCCGGATAGAGGCTCGCGCCGAGTCCCGAATCGCCGGAGGCTGCAAAGTAGACGACTCCCGGGGAAGTGAAGTATTGATCAAAGCCAGTTTCCTGAGGGATCTCGGCATCGCCAAAGCTCATGCTCACCACGCCGCCGCCGTTGTTAGCCACTAGATATCCGGCGAGCTGCACCGCTTGCCAGGTAGGATCGGTGTTGCACGCCGGGCTTGTACACAGGGCTGATACGACCAGGAACAGCTTGGCCTGCGGCGCCATGGCGTGGGCCCACTCGATATCTAATGCTTCCTCGACCTCCCAATCCCCGTAAACCGGTGGCCGTATCGGGCCGGGCCAGACCTGCGTAATGGTCGTAGCCGGAATACCGAAGTAGCTGTCGAAGGCGTCCAAGTCGGACTGCGCGTTTGGGTAGTAACCGGCGTCGACGATGGCAATAGCGCCGATACCGCCGTTTGGCACGGTTGTGCTCGTCGCAATCGGGCAGCCGCTCGGTCCAGCTACCAACTTATATACGCAAGCTACTGACCCGGGGGTTTCAGAACCCGGGGGTGGATTCGGTTGCGGTTGGTCCGAGTCGACAAAAAAGTAGTTCGTGTGCTCCCGACCGGGCACGGGGATGCTGGAGGCCGGATAAATAATCCTGTGTCCGTTGTAAACGGACTCGTAGCGGGTTTGTGCAGATGCTGGGCAAGGGGCCGCACCTGCAAACAAGACAACTGCAATCATCGTTAGCATTACAATCTGGATGTCTCTGCGGAAAGTAGTCATTCATTGGCTCCTGGGTGACGCCCCGAAATCATGAAGGGAGTTCATGGAAAATGCAAGCTCGAAACCGATGCGAGTTGTTCTGTCTGCAAAAAGCGCAGGAATGAGTGCGGCACCCGGCAACCCGAGCGCTTCGGGCGCGAAAGAGGATAGCACCGTTTCAACGGTGGGTGCGGTGCGAATGGAAGTCGAGTCCCTCGGGGACGGCACAGATTTATCCCACCCTTCGCCAAACCCGGGCGAAAGGGTGGGGCGCCCGGCAGTTTCTCGGCAGTTCCTCCCAAGCGGCTTTCGCATCCGGCTGCCGGGTGCCCCCTTCAGTCATCCCGAGCGAAGTCGAGAGCCTGCCCTGAGCTTGCCGAAGGGGACCTGCTTTTGGCCTAGGGCGGGGTGGCCCAGGTCTCGCGTCTTTCGAGACCTGGGTGAGTGGCACATGCCAACGCTCCAAGCCCCAAGGCATGCACTAAGAAT
>CAWBUJ010000007.1:0-84778 GCA_963791975.1 uncultured Acidobacteriaceae bacterium
GATGCGAAAGGTAAGGGACCTTAACCTGAGCAGGATGGCTATTTTCGTCCCGCATGTATCCGACAGCCTTCTGCGCTCGCTATACTCGGGGGCGGACATCACAGTTTTGCCTTCCTTCGAGGAGGGATTCGGCTTGCCGGTGCTAGAGTCAATGGCTTGCGGAACTCCCGTGGCATGTTCAGCAGCCGCTGCGTTACCCGAAGTTGCCGGCACTGCGGCAGAGTATTTCGATCCCCGCCTACGAGATTCAATTTGCGAAGCGTTAGAACGAGTCCTGCTCTCGACAGAGCGTTGGGCTGACTTCCAGCGCTTTGGACTACTGCGCGCCAGGAGCTTTACGTGGGAGGCTTCTTCGCGCCTCCACAATACTGTGTACCGACAACACCTGCAAGCTGTCTAGCCAAGGCTCCGCCGCACAGCCTTGGCAGAAATGCCTACGCGAATTAAACACAGTGGAACGGTGAAACTATCGCGCCCGACGGGACGAGCGAACGGGCTCGCTCTTGAATGGGGAAGAATAAACATTGCGCCTGAAGTCCCACCGATTTTATTTTCGCCTCTGGTGTTATATACAACCCGCCCTGGCATTTGCCTTTGCCGCCTATCTTCGCTTCGGCGTCGATGACGCACGTGGGCCTCAAGTAGACCAGCGATTTTATGGGATGGGTTACTGCTAAACACTCTCGCCTGGGTGATTGCGGTGGAGCACTACGACCTCTGTGATCTCAGGAGCTCTTCCGTGAGTACACTGGAATTCGCAAGACCTTGTCCGCATGCATCGCAACCTATGCAGTGCTTCTGGGCGTCCTTTTCTTTTATCGTCAACAGAGCTTTTCGCGATTGTTTTTTGTAGTTAGTGCCACCGTCCTTCTGTTTTCAACTCTCTTCACGCGCATTTCTTTGCGCTACCTGTTAGACGGCGGGAAGCCAGACGCCGAGCGGTGCCAGTCCTAATGGTCGGAACTGACGACTATGCAAAGCAGACCGCCGAGAAGCTCTCACGAATGCCATTCGCCACGTCGCAGGTCGTAGCACATCTCCAGATTCCAGGGCAGAACGTTGCCGTAACGGACGTTCCAGTTTACGAGTGACCGACTTGGGAAATGGAGCCATGCCTTCTTTCGACGAGGTAATCATTGCCGTTCAGCCCTCTCGCCTCTGTTCCCTCTCTGAAATCGTGTCACGCATCGAGTTGCTGTGTGTGCCCATTCGCGCCATTCTCGATCTAGGCGACCTGCCGCTGGTGCGCGACCGAATCTTTCAGTTCGGGGATGTGCAGATGCTCGACCTCTCGATCAGTCCACTCGAGACGCCCACCTATTTCTGTCTGAAGCGCATCTTCGACATCGTGTTCTCTACTGCGATGATCATCGTGTCGACGCCGGTGATGCTGTTGATTGCGATTGCAGTCAAAGTGACTTCCCCGGGAGGTATATGGCTGCGTCAGGAAAGAGTTGGCCTGAATGGTCAGCGATTCGTTATGTATAAATTTCGTACGATGGTACCGAGCTCGGCTCTGGAAAGCGACACCGCCTGGACGGTCGAAGGCGACCCGCGTAGAACGGCGATCGGCAAACTGCTGCGAAAAACAAGTCTGGATGAGCTGCCGCAGTTCTTCAATGTGCTCCGTGGCGACATGAGTGTTGTCGGCCCCCGTCCGGAACGACCGCACTTCGTAAAGCAATTCCTACGGGAAATCTCTCATTACGATAGCCGGCACCGCTTGAAGGTGGGCATCACAGGCTGGGCCCAGGTGAATGGCTGGCGGGGCGACACCAGTATTCACAAACGATTTGAATGCGACCTCTACTATCTTCAGAACTGGAGCTTTTGGTTGGATCTCAGGATCATTGTTCTGACAGCCCTGAGCTGTATGTTCGGAAGGAATGCATATTGATAACAAGAGCTATCAGGGAAGTGATTCTGAGAGTAGCTGAACGTATGGAGACAGCATATTTCACGATTCGGCCGACGTGTCCTGACAGTGCTACAAAAGGCCGAGCTTACTCTATGAGCGCAACTGAGACTGCAGTGCGAGAACCCTTGGAGAGTGAGGCTGGATCGCGTAACTGGCTAATGCGCGGATTGCTTCGCGCCAAGATCGTTTGGGCTCTTGCCGTTTTCCTGGGACTTGTCGCTTTTGGGGTGGGGCAGATACGGGTAACTACTCAGCATAACGACAACTCACGTACTGGGCAGAACACGAACGAGACTATACTTACTCCGCAGCTTTTGAGTTCCGGGCACTTCGGCAAACTGTTTTCGGTGCCGGTAGATGGATATGTCTATGCGCAGCCGTTGTATGTTCCGAGTGTCGTGATTCCCGGGAAAGGCAGTCATAATGTTATATACGTGGCGACGGAGCACGATAGCGTTTATGCCTTGGATGCAGATAGCAACACAGGGATAAATGCAATGCCGCTGTGGCGTGCCAGCTTTATCGATCCACTCAATGGAATAACGACCGTTTCAGACAGCGACGTCCTGAATTGTACAGCGATTGCGCCTGAGATCGGCATTACCAGCACGCCTGTTATCGACACTGCAAGCAATACCATTTACGTCCTCGCTGAAACGAAGGAACACGGTAAGTTCTTTCACCGACTGCACGCCCTCGACATTACAACCGGCGCCGAGAAACTGGGCGGCCCCGTGGCGATTCAGGCTACTTACCCGGGCACAGGTGACGGCAGCTCAGGTGGCTTGCTGACTTTCGATCCGCTCATGCACCTGAATCGGCCGGCCTTACTGCTTAATGGCGGCAGTATTTACTTGGCTTGGTCCTCAAATTGCGATAGCGATCCATATCACGGCTGGGTAATGGCCTATGACAAAACCACATTACACCAGAGTGCCGTATGGGTGGTGACTGCGAATGGAAGGCGGGGAGGGATTTGGAGCAGTGGAGCCGGCTTAACTGCTGACGGCGCAGGTAACCTTTTTCTGCCGACGGGGAATGGTACATTCGAAACCTCTGGCAATTCAGCGGACTTCGGCGACAGCATTCTAAAGATGACACTCAGCGGGAATCATCTTTCGGTTATCGACTATTTCACTCCATACAACCAGGGGAACCTTGACGATGCTGACAAAGACGTCGGGTCGGGAGGATTGTTGCTGCTGCCGGATCAAGGCGGTCTTCACCCGCATGAACTAATAGGAGCCGGGAAGGAAGGAAGCATCTATGTTGTCGATCGCGATAACATGGGACACTTCAACGCTGCCGATAATTCCCAAATCGTACAGAATATTACTGGCAAAATCGCCGGCATCTTTGGAGCACCGGCCTTCTGGAATAATAACGTTTACTTTGCCGGCGTAAATGACAGCGTCAAGGCATTCAGCATCAGCAACGGGATACTATCGACCAACCCTGCTTCTAGTTCGCCGACGAGCCTGGGGTTTCCAGGCGCAACGCCCGTCGTTTCGTCAAACGGCACGACCGATGGCGTGGTGTGGGCACTACAGACGGCCGCCAGGCTGAATGATGGTAACGAAATATTGCATGCCTACGATGCTACCAACTTGAACAATGAGCTCTACAACAGCGCCCAGAATCAAGCTCGCGACAATCCCGGCAGGGTTGTTAAATTCGCCGTGCCTACGGTTGTGAATGGCAAAGTATACGTAGGCGCTGTGCAGCAGATAAGCGTCTTCGGGCCGCTCGAGGGATTGCAGACGGCGCAGCCTATATTCTCCCCCGGTGGAGGTACATACAGTTCCACCCAGATGGTGTCAATCTCGGATGCGACGCCAAACGCAACGATATATTACACAACCGACGGTTCTTCCCCTACCACGGCGTCCCCGGTTTATTCCGGGCCCATCGTTGTCGGCCAAACCACCGCCATTCGTGCGATCGCGGAGGCATCAGGAGACACTACAAGCGAAACCAGCCTGGCGGTTTATACCATCATGCCCGGAGGGGGCGGATCGCTAGACTTTGGCAAAGGTTTCAATCGCCTTGCCTTCAACGGAACCGCCGCGCTGAACGGATCACGCCTTCAGCTGACCAGTGGTGAGCCGGGCCAGAGCGGAAGCGTGTGGTACTCCACGCCTCTGCCTGTTCAAATCTTCAGCCAGGACTTCAGCTTTCAGCTGAGCAACCCTGTCGGCGATGGTATGGCATTTGTCATCCAGAATGCGGGCTTAACGGCGCTGGGCGCTGGCGGCGGCGGCCTTGGGTATGCCGGCATGCTGACCAGCGTGGCTGTCAAGTTCGATTTGTTCAACAACGCTGGAGAGGGCAGCAACTCGACGGGACTCTATATAAATGGCGCCTCCCCCACTTTACCCGCAATGGACATGACCGCGAGCGGCATAAATCTGCATAGTGGTGATGTCTTCAACGTTCATATAAATTATGACGGCACTACGCTCGACATGAGTATCGTAGATGCCAGCACGCAGAAGACGTTCACCGCATCCTGGGCGATTGACATACCCGCCACGGTCGGCGGCACAACCGCGTACATGGGTTTTACGGGCGCGTCGGGTGGTGCAACAGCTATTCAGGAAATACTAACCTGGACGTCTTCAGCCGGAGGGCCAGACTGGAGTCACGGTTTCAGCTCCGATGGTCTTCGACTGAACGGTACTGCGGCTCGTAACGGCGGACGCCTTCTTCTCACCGATGGCGGAATCGGCGAGCGTGCCAGTATCTGGTACTCCACTCCGGTCAACATCCAGGCATTTGCACAAGACTTTAGTTTTCAATTAACCAACCCTCATGCAGATGGAATAGCCGTCGTCATCCAAAATGTGGGTCCAACGGCGGTGGGCTCAGGAGGCGGTGGGCTCGGTTATGGAGGCATGCCCACGAGCATTGCCATTAAGTTCGATTTGTTCAACAACGGTGGGGAGGGGGCCAATTCTACCGGACTTTATAGGAATGGAGCTTCCCCGACGGTGCCCGCTTTGGATATGACAGCAAGTGGCATAGACCTGCATAGCGGTGATGTCTTCAGTGTGCACATGGAATATGACGGTACTACTCTCACCATGACGATCCTAGACGTCAGCACGCAGAAGACATACGCGGCATCCTGGACGATTGACATCCCCGCCACAGTCGGCGGCAGCACTGCATATATTGGGTTCACAGGCGCGTCAGGCGGAGCAACCGCCGTCCAAGAGATACTTAATTGGACGTTCGTCTCGCCTGCCACAGTTAACTACGCCGGTGGTTTCAAAACTACGGGCATGGCACTCAATGGCCGAAGTTCTCTCAGTGGAAACCGCTTGCGTTTGACCGATGGCGGACCGGGCGAAGTCGCGAGCGCCTGGTATTCGACAAAAGTCGACGTCCAGACATTCACGCAGGACTTCAGTTTCCAGATGACCAATCCGCATGCGGACGGATTGACGTTTGCCATCCAGAATGTGGGCACGAGAGCGCTGGGCGGCGGCGGCGGAAAGCTAGGCTACTCGGCAATTCCTGCCAGTGTCGCCGTCAAGTTCGATTTATATAACAATGCCGGCGAAGGGACTGACTCAACCGGCCTCTATACGAACGGTGCTGTTCCAACCACGCCGGCGCTCGACATGACGAGCAGCGGTGTAGATCTGCATAGTGGTCACGTGTTCAACGTGCATATGACCTATGACGGAAATACCCTGACGATGATGATTAGGGATGCCTCTACAGGTCGTGCATTCCAGACGTCGTGGCCGGTCAACATTACTTCCCTTCTGGGTGATACGAGCGGTTACGTGGGTTTCACAGCCGCCACCGGCGGAGGAGCCGCGACTCAAGAGGTACTCAGCTGGACCTATACACCCACTGTCAATATCAATTACGTTAGCGGATTTACATCGTCGGGGCTGGTGATGAACGGCGCTACCGCGCTGGCCGGACCCGTCTGCGCCTCACCGACTCCGGAGTGGGAGAATATTCCAGCGCCTGGTACGTGTCAAAGGTGAACGTCCAAGCCTTTACGCAGGACTTCAGTTTTCAAGTGACCAACGCCGTGGCGGATGGAATGACATTCGCCATACAGAATGTGAATCCTGCAGCGCTGGGAGGAGGCGGAGGCTGGCTGGGTTATTCGCCCATTCCGGCGAGTGTCAGTGTTAAGTTTGACCTGTTCGATAATGCGGGTGAGGGTATGAATTCGACAGGTCTCTACACTAATGGCGCTCTACCTACTACGCCCGCAACTGACATGACGGGCAGCGGAGTGGACCTGCACAGTGGAGACATTTTCAATGTGCACATGGTCTATGACGGGACAATGCTGGCAATGACAATCACCGATGCCAGCACGCAGCAAAGCTTCAGTGCGCGTTGGCCCGTTGACATTCCCGGCGCGGTTGGCGCGACGACGGCATACGCTGGTTTTACGGCCAGCACCGGGGGCGCAACGGCCATTCAAGACATCCTATATTGGACCTTCACGCCGAGTAGCGGCCAAGGGCCGAGATTGCAGCAACTCCGCGCACCTCTAGCTTATCCACGTTCGCAAGACCTAAAATATTGAATAGGAGTGATTCGCTAAACGCTCCGCCCTGTTGTCGTGAACCACAAGCGAAGTTTGAATCGCAGCGGCTGGGTGCCGGCGCACGAAACCGACAATTGAAACCAGGGATATCGATCGCGATGCTCGGCCTGTGTATTGCCCTGTGTACTTCGTCGGCATTCCCACAAGATCTGAAAAAAGGATGCGCGGCGCAACACTACTCGATAAGGCAATTGCCTTTGCATCCGACCAGCATCAACAACGCCGGCGATGTAGGCGGCACCTCCCCGTCGAACCGCGCCGCCGTTTGGAACGAGCGGGAAGGTATTCGCGAGATTACTGTGCCGGCTGGATTCACCCATGCCGAAGGCGTAGGGATTAATAATCATGGCCATTTAGTCGGCATCGCCATTAATCGCACGACGAACAAGCGACAGGGATTTTTCTATCGAGACGGACGGCTCACGCTATTGTCGGGAGAGCAAGCAAGGCCGTTCGCCGTTAACGACACCGACGAAATCGCGGGCGAAGCTATCATTGATGGCAAGGCAGCCAGCGGTGCTGTCATTTGGCGAGGATCTGAAGTGCTGTCTTTGGGAGGATGTTGCGGGGGAGTAGCATTAGGCATTAACAACCGTGGCCAGGTCATAGGAAATATCTATGACAGGCAAGGCGAATACAAGGCGATGTTGTGGAACCGAGTTCCGGAAGGACGGCCCTTCGATCTACCCGACGGATTCAGTTCCGCCCTTGTAATCAACCAGGCTGGCGTTGTCGTTGTGCAATCCTTCCTCGGCGGCATAATGTTGTACCGCGACGGCAAGCTTAGTCATGTTCCTCTCTCTCCCACACATCCCAGCCATCCGAACGGTTTGAATAGCTGCGAGGTTATGGTCGGCTCATTCGGGCAATTCGGCGATGCCGATCGCGCCTTTCTATGGGACGCCGCCCTCGGATTCCAAGATCTTAACGCTCTCGTTTCCGCTGCTGCGCACTGGAAATTGCAAGTCGCTACCGGGATCAACGACGACGGCGTAATTGTTGGCTGGGGCCAGCATGGCGAGGAAGAGGACGCAGGCTTCATGCTCATACCGGAAGAATAAGAGCAGGCCGCTCTCTCGATACATAAGCGAGATACAAGCGGCAGGGGCCAGGCAGAGGTCCGGTTACAAGCAACAATAGCGGGAACCCAACGGCGCCACGGTTAGTATGTCGACCGCGCAGGCGCGAAACTCAAGGCGACATCAATCAAGGAGCCGATTATGAAAACTTCTAAGGGGGCAATCTCTGTAGGGCTTGTATTATCGCTAGTGGCTTTGTGTGCGACGTCGCTGCTCGCACAAAACCCGAAGAATCCTGGGATCTTTCAGCAATATTCGGCACCCCCGTCTTCTACCTTGGGCTTTCTGGCTTCTGATGCGGGGAAAGAATTTTTGCTGCATTCGCCCAGTCCAATGGCTCTTCCCTTGCTGACTCGCTTCCATCCGGATGCGGTTGGACTGTATCCCCAGCAACCTTTGTTGCATCCCGGTCCCCGAGCGAGCGTACCGCCTGCCCTGACTGTCACAGGGTGCGGGACGGCTTCAGGCATGGTCATGAACCTGGAGCCAGCAACCAACGCCGTAGGTCAGAAAGAGGTTTCCGTAGACTTCTTGTTGAGTGAATTAGGATCGGGCAAGGACCTGGTGGTCGAGCATGGCACAGACGGCCGCGGCCAACTGGGAACATTTGACTCCCTCACGGCGATCTATGTACACCGTGATCCCTCGGTTGGTTGCTACGGTGGGACGGACTTTGAAATGGCAAATCCACCGATCAACGACCCGTTTTACACGGGCACACAGCTTTTCAGCACGGGAACGGCGCGCGTAGTGGCGGACCCAAATCCGTCGCACAAACAGTTCATTTTCGCCGACGTCCGATTGAACAGCACCACCGCGGGTATCGGGCTTCGCAGGATGCCTGCCGCTAACTTCGAGTCGACGACCACGTGTCCCGCAGGTACTCTGACGCACAGTCAAGAATTGACCTGCGCGGGTTCAGCTTCGATTATTGCCAATGCCAGTCTCGATGACACGGCCGATGCACCCTCCATTGCTCAGGATCCTCGCAGCACCGGAACAGGCGCTGGCGACATTTATGTCGTGAACACCTCCTTCCGGGTGCTGCGAAGCGTGATCGTCATCACAGCGTGCAAGGCGACATTTACTACTTCTGCCGACTGCTCCGCGCCCGTCATCGTAAGCGGGGCGCAGAGCGGGACGCAATTCCCCAGTGTCGCGGTTGTCGGCGGTGGCCCTAACGCGGGTGCCATCACGATTACTTATCTTGGTGCCGGTGGGGACATCGAATTCGTCTCCTGCATCCCAAGGGGCGCGCCGACAACTCCCGCCTGTGGTGCCCACTCCACGGTCATGTCGGACCCGAATGTTTACTTCGCGCTTACCAACAACCCGACACTTCAGCAAAGTATGTGGCCCATGATCGCAGCCCGGACCGACATTGCGGGCCAAACCCTGTTTGTCGTATGGTCCGACTGTAAACCCTCTACTCAATTTGTGCTGGCTGGGTGTGCAGACGCCGATATCGTCATGTCGGTGTCTACAAGTGTTTATAGTCCCAATTGGACCTTCCGCCACGTGGCTACTGCAACCGGACACCAGATCATTCCTTCCATTGCATACGACAGTGGGCAGAATATGATCAACATTGCGTACTACAGTACAAACCCCGACCTTTACAAAAACAATGTCATCATGGTCATGAACCAGATACCAGGTGGAACCACGACGATAAGCGCTCCCACGAATATTACGACCATCTACGACTCGACCACCGGGGACGGCACGTTGTTCGGATTCTCTGGCTCACTTGGTGACTACATGGGCCTAGCAGCACACGGCGGGACCGGCACTGGTAGCAGCCGGGTATACCTTGGTTTCACCAACAATGCGAGACAGGGCACGTATGGCGGCATCGCCAACACACAAGCGGATAATAACGTGTCCCGGGCTACGTACTGAGCCCGGCTCGTTGTCGGGTTTTGCTGTCCGGAACCCGGCCTGACGTTCCTCCAGTCACAGGCCGGGTCTCCTATAAGAACAGGGCGATTGGATATCTCATCGCGCAAATATCCAGTCGTTAAGATATCGGGAACACAGACACCCAATCAGCCGTTAATGCCATGCGTGTCATTGCATGGATTATCAGTCTTTGGCCCAACCCGCCATGCCGGCCGACCCAGACAATAACGACCAGCACATCGTTATGGTTCCTTGCAATACCTGTCAGGAGCCAATCCGGAAGGGCGCGAGAAAGTGCACTCACTGCGACTCTTTTCAGGACTGGCGAGGAAAGATTACTGTCGGTACTTCGGTCCTCGCTCTCCTGGTAGCACTTGTTTCCGTAGTGGGGGCCACACTGCCGGCTTGGAAGGCCGCTCTGGCTGTTCATGATTCTGAGGTGAAAGTCTTCTTCATTGGCTTCTCCGCTCAAAGGCTGCATGTGATGACTTCGAACGAAGGAGATCGGCCGGCAGCGATTCTGAAGACGTGGCTCCAACTCAACAGCACCAAGGAATGCATCGAAATGCAGTCCGGCGGACCTTCGGGGGAGATTCACGAGAATCTCGTCGTCGTAGTCAATGTATCGACGAATGAGAAAACGAGGGCCGACCAGTTGCAGAATGCGGTAAACGGATGTGTCTTAGGTATTGAGGTCGTTTCTTTCAGGGGAAAACGACAGATCTTTCCAATGAATGTTTCGGGCGGAGTCTGCCACGATTTTCTGGCCAACCACCAGCCCTTGGATTGGCAGCATTGAGATGACCGGCGCCGCAAGGTTCGTCCAGGTCGGTGCATATTGCCTCGGCGTGAACTGCCCTGCAGTTGACTAGAGCAGTTTCAATTTAAGTGCATACATATCCAGAAGAGGCTAAGTAGTGCGATTGCTGGCGTCTCGTCTCGGTGCCTAGTGCATTCCCCTGGGGAAAAGGTGCTGAGCAGTTGGCCGATGTGCTCCCAGAGCGTGTCGGTGGTGCGTTTGGCAGCTTTGCGGAGCAGTATTTTGAGTTTGGCGAAGAGCTTTTCGATGGGGTTCAAGTCAGGCGAGTAGGGTGGCAGATAGCGCAGGCTTGCGCCCACCGCCGCGATCGCTTCCGCGACCCCAGTTACCTTGTGGCTGCTGAGGTTGTCGAGGATCACGATGTCTCCCGGCTTCAGGGTCGGACAGAGGAATTGCTGCACATAGGCAAGAAATATCTCACCGTCCATGGGCCCGTCGGTAATCATGGGTGCGGTCAGTTCGCGGAGCCGCAGGGCGGCTACAACGGTGGTCGTTTCCCAATCGCCCAACGGAGCCGAAGCGATGCAGCGCTGACCTCGAGGGGCGCGTCCATAGCGCCGTGTCATGTTGGTCGATGCCCCGGTTTCATCAAGAAACACCAGCTTTTCGATGTCCCAGCCTGGGGCGGCCTCACTCCATGCCTGGCGCGCCGCCTGCACGTCCTCGCGCTCTTGCTCGCTGGCGTGCAGAGTTTTTTTTGAAGGTGAGGTTCCATCGGTTCAACTGATGCCACAACGCGCCGATCTTGATCGAAACTCCCTGCTTGGCCAATCGTTCTTGCAATTGCGATAAGGTTAGATCGGGATCGGATTCGATCCAGGCACGCAGCACTGGTTCCATCTCCGCCAGTCGCGATCGGCGATGGCCGCCGATCTGATAACTGCCACGCTCTCCCGTCTCTTGCGCCCGCTCCCGAACCTGATAGACCCATACCCGGCTGACCTCAAAACGCCGCGCAATCTCCGCCGGGCGATCCCCACGATCCAGTGCCCGCAACACCCGCTCGCGCAAATCTTGCGAATAGGCCTGCAATCCATTGTGGTTCCTCAAAACATCCTGCATCCACGATATCAATAACTTAACAATCGGCTCGGTTGGGCGTTTCGTTAAGATTCTTGTCATGATTGTGTGGCTCCGACACTTGCTCGGCTGGGTTGTTAGTACGCTCCGTTCCCGCGAGGATCTCGTCCTGGAAAATCTCGCCTTGCGTCAGCAACTGCTCGCCCTCCATGCCAAACGACCTCGTCGACGACTCACCGCCCTACAAAAGCTGTTCTGGATCTTGTTGCGAAGGACTTGGGCTGGGTGGAAACAACCTCTCATTCTGGTTACACCGAGAACTGTCGTCGCCTGGCATCGCGCTGGCTTTCGCTTGTACTGGAAATGGCTTTCACGAGCCCGAACGATGGGAGGGCGAAGGCCTGTGAGCAAACAGATTCGAGGCTTGATCTTTCAAATGGTTGCTGAAAATCGAACCTGGGGAGCGCCACGAATTCACGGGGAGCTGCTCAAGCTGGGTTTTGATCTATCGGAACCAACGGTTTCGAGATGGATGCGGCGAGCGCCGAGACCTCCCGATCCGACGAAGCACTGGTTGACCTTTCTGCGCAACCATCGCGACGCGATTGCCGCTATGGACTTCTTCACGGTGCCCACGCTGACATTTGGCGTTCTATATTGCTTCTTCGTCATCAGCCACGACCGTCGTCGCATTCTGCATTGCAACGTGACTCGTAACCCCAATGCGCTTTGGGTTGCGCTGCAGTTGCACGAAGCTTGGGAATGCGGAGAACAATCCCAGCGTTTCCTGATCTTCGATCGCGACTCGAAGTTCAGCGCCGATGTTGTTTCGACCGCAAAGTCCATGGGACTCCAGCCGGTGCGTACTGCGTTCCGTAGTCCGTGGCAGAACGGAGTTGCGGAGCGCTGGGTGGGTAGCGTACGACGGGATTTGCTCGATCACGTGATCGTGCTGAATCGGAGACATCTGGGTCGATTACTGAACGAATACATCCGCTATTTCCACGAGGATCGAACTCATCTCGGACTCGGGAAAGACTGCCCCGACGGTCGAGTTCCAGCAATAGCGCCTCGGGATCACTACAGGGTTATCTCGTTACCGCGACTCGGCGGGTTACATCACCGCTATTCATTCGCCGCCTAAGCAACTCCATTTTTGAGCTAGGTCGTTCATCATCACAGGTAGGGGGCCTACCTCTGGAATTTCACCCGGTCGAAGACTCTGGCCGTTTCTAGCCCAGCCCTAGCAGTCGAAGACAGCACCGTGCAAAGTCAGTTCTATGCCAAAGAACAGAGAACAACGGCTCTTGTAACGAAAACTGGGTGGCCTTTTAGTTTTGACGACGCACAGGCCACCGATGTAGCCCGTCACGCCGGCGATCGCTACGCGTTCAGAATCAGACACAAAACTCCTTTGTCAAAGCCCTGTGTTCGACTTGCACTGTAGCACCCAAGGACACCCCGCATCTCCGGCTGAATAAGTAATTGAGTGCGACGTACCCAAGATGCGGCATTCTGGTCGACTGCGACGGAGACTTGTTGACGTATCCAGCCGGTTTCTGCAATGTCGTCACAGGCCAACCGGACGCGCTGCCGATTCGCAGACGGAAGTCCTCACACCGTAGTCTCTGCCGAGCGATCTCTGCCAGCATGCAGCTCAAGTGAATTCTGAGAGAAAACACGGCTCTGCAAATCTGGTGTGTCCGACAATAGGATGGTCGCCGGTTGTTGCCTCGGAGGGACGCACTCCGCTCCTGGAACTCCCAATCGGCAGCTGATTATTTGTGAGGGGTTTTTGCAGCTGTGGTTTGTTTCAGACTAACCTTCAACTGTGCAACCGCATCTTTGGCGCGGCCCAACTGCTGCTGAACCTTTCCCACTCTCTTTTCGGATTTTCCTTCGGCTTTCAGTCCGCGATCATTGATAGCCTTCCCGATCTGCTCCTTGAAAGTGCCCTTAGCTTGGTGAAAGCTGCCCTCGATCTTGTCCTTCGTGCTGGTTTTCATCGTCTTCTCCGCTCGCAGGAAGCTCGTGTTGTACGGCTGCTGAGCTTCGCCTTGTCCTGACACCTTTCTAATGTTGAAGCGTTCGCAGGTCTGAGCAGAATTGAACATTTTCGCGATGGACTGCCGCCTCGTTCCCAAAAAGAAAGTCAACTAGGGTGCTTCGGGGAGTACGACGATGAGGTTTGCGGCGGCTGCCACTTCGCTCGGCGCCAGCCTAACGATTCTGTCAACCGACATAAGAAGTGCCCCCTTCAAACCGTGACTTTTTCTAGGATCCGTGGTGGCGGGCCGGAAGGAGTAAAATCAGTCCTCGCGCAGCGAGGCCGAACTGCTCACGCTACGGGAACCGCTCATCAATCGGAATCTTGCGTGTCAATCACTCGTCCTAATCACGCGCGGCTTCGACGAGGCTTGTCGCTTCGTGCTTGATTTCGGCGTGTCCTCACGCTCCTGCCATTTATGAATCACGTTTCGCTCTTCGTCCACCCAGCAACAGTCGAACCAACAACCCGACCAACAAAATGCGATGTCTTGTGCGACCAGCGTGTTCTTAGGCAGTTCCCGCGGTCTTGTAAGTTGTTGAAATACCTATTCTTGCCAGATTCACACGGTCGCCATCCACCCACCGGCTGTTGACTCTAAAGAGGTTAGATAGGGTTAGTAACGGGAGATACCGGTATATTTGCCGGCGTTTGGTACGCTTTTGGTACGCTCGGTCGGGGGGCCGCTGGAAAGACAATGGCGGGGTGCGGCCCCACTGCACGATCCTTCTATACAGCCTCTATCTGACCTTTCATAGAGCACAAAACGAGTTTGTATTGCCGTGCCTTAAATGGTTGGAGCTGAGTTTGTATTGCCGTGCCTTAAATGGTTGGAGCCCCCACCCCCTTGCTTAGCTACCGGGACGGGGTTGCGGAGCTAGGATTAGCTACTGATGAGATGCCGTGAAAAGAACAAAGAGGGTAAACCATGTGGTGCCCCTGCCCTCGAGGGTGCGGACCATTGTGTCATGCA
This sequence comes from uncultured Acidobacteriaceae bacterium, assembly GCA_963791975.1. Classification (GTDB taxonomy): domain Bacteria; phylum Acidobacteriota; class Terriglobia; order Terriglobales; family Acidobacteriaceae; genus Bog-257. The sequence goes on from CAWBUJ010000007.1 coordinate 14,342, forward strand.
CTCTGGGCGCGCCGCCGAGCTTGGCAGCAAAGGCGGCCGTCGGCGCACGGTTTACAGTCCCGACGGCCTGAAAGAATTCGCAGCGCCAAGAAGTGCAGCCGACCTCCGGGATCTGCTGGCACAGTCAATCATTGAGATCAGAGCCGGCAAACTGGACCCTAAACTGGCGAATTCGATCAGCTATCTCGGAGCTGGTTTTCTGCGTGCCCTGGAAGTATCCGATCTAGAAACCCGACTCCAGACGCTTGAGGAGCGAACGGAGAATGATGACGGCAAATCTCAAGCGCAGAGTTGAAGTACTGGAAGGGCGGATCTTGGGACGTGCGTCGGATTGCTCCGCGCAGTTTGATGCGGATGCGCTCGCAATTTACAGCGGCATGGCGTATCTCGATGCGACGATGGACCCAACGTATCACGACGTCGAGCCCACACCGACTTACATTCGAGGCAGAGACCTACGCGAGAAGATTTTTGGACCGATCATCCCGGCGCATCTTGACCAACGCCTCAAGCGATACACCAGGGCAAGCGGGGAGTTTGAGTTGGCGTTCGGCCGGGAACCAAGAACCGGCGACGTGCTGTGCTATCAATACCTGGCGCTGACGCACAGCCCGGAAAACTTGTCGAGTCACTTCGGAAAACTCACAGCAGCATGGCAGCGGCAATTACCCCACTTGACGTGTCCGCTGAAGTTTGAAAACGGAGGGCTATTCAGGCGTCTCAGACCTGAGCGGCGCGACGAGCCAGCAAAGTGGGAAGAAGACGTCACGGTCCAGCCAGAGATCCGGTGGCTGAAGATACCGGAAGTCATCTCGAACACTGACATTGATGCGATGTTGACAATTCCTGCCGTCGTCTTTTTAGGAGTAATCGGCGACAAACACCGATGCAGGCCAGCGAGCGAGGAAGAGTTGCCAGGCGCGGCAACAGAGTTGCCCAGCCGAGAGCCAATCGGGTTCATGTATGCGAAGCAAATATTTTGCGAGGCTTTGGTGGAAGTGATGGGAATGTGAACCTCCGTTGGGAGCGCCGATCGAGCCACAGAAATGAGACGACACAAAATGATCACTAAGGAAACGGATAGAAGGCGAGGTTGTATACAACGATGGACAGTTCGCCGAGGTCCAGACTGTTGGAATCGAAGGAATTGACGAGAACATGCTTCTCGAGAAGATCCAGATTCACCGTGAGGACACCGAGAATACGCGGGAGGAGTTCCAGCAGAGGTTTCCCGTCGGCACGTGACTGAACATCGTGACGATCACTGAAATCGAACAGAAAAGTGCTAGTGAAACGCCGCCAGGAGCCACCCAGGTCTGAGGAAATAGGGACCTGAAACAAGACTTCCAACGTTGGAAGTGCCGGAAACCGACAAACGAGTCGTTCAGGAAGAGATGTGTAACCATAGGCAGGCCCCAACGCGAAACTTGTACCTCCGGCACATGGCCAAAGAGGGAGATCGTCGCCCATGCGTTGATCTTTCCCTTCCCAATCAGTTCGCTCGGCACCTCCAGCACAATCGCCGTAACATTCCGCCTTGCAAAAGGATTCTGCTGATGCAGAAAGGCGTCCCCGTTGTAGCGCTGCTCCTTATAGAAAGCAGTCATAAATGTGACGAATCCAGCATTTGCCGCAAATAGATCTGGAGCTATCCCAACATACGCACGAAGACCCGAATTGGTCGCGACGGAACCGGTTTCACCCTCAGCCCGGCTCTCTCCAGAGTCACCACGAAGAGCATCGCTACCCGTCGCCTTCCGTACCACAAACGGCTGAATGTGAGTATGCGCACTGCCATCTCCGTGTCGTGGTTCACCGAACCTGAACTTGAACGTAACCTCTTCCCTCGCATCTCCGTTCAGGTCGAACCGGAACGCATAAAGCCCTTCCGACTGGATAAGCGCGATTCGGAATCTCATTCAGCGGTAAGCGGAGGGACATTCCCCCTGTCGGGGTGTAGGCCTCCAAACTTCACCTAACCACAGGGCGCGTCCATCATGGATTGCTGGCCATCTGGTGCATCCAGTCGAAAATGCCGTTGTAACCATTCAACGCGTGTGGTTCGCCAAAACTCAAAACGCCTTGTTTCAGGTCTTCTTGATTGCTGTAATTACGAGTGAAGCCGCCGTCAATTCAACTGTGGGCAGAGTCACGTGAGGCATCTGCAGCAATTTGGTAAGCCTGAATAGGATTAGAGACGCGAATCTCCCTGGACTCCACAGCAAGTTAGATCGTGAAGGTGATTCACTGCCGGTCGCACATTCAGGCGGCGACCATGTAACGGTGATGCAGTCCACCGAGTCGCGGCAACGAGATGATCTTGTTTCCGCGTGGCGGCTCCGAGGGCGCAACTCGACCTCCGGGCGCGTCCTTCCCCAGCCCGAGATGAGTCCGGTCTTCGTGATAATAGCGGACATAGTCACTCAGCAACCTTCTCATATGCCTCTGGTTCAGAACTATCACGTGGTCGAGCAAGTCCCGACGCACACTCCCACCCCAGCGCTCGGCGATGCCGTTCTGCCAGGGGCTGCGATAAGCAGTTCGGACAGGTTCTGTTCCGTTCCGTTTGACGCTCGAGATGACGTCCGCGGAGAACTTCGCGTCGCGGTCGAAGATCAAGAACCGGTGTGGCTGATCGTATCCCCAAGCTTCGCGCATCTGCAGTACGATCCACAAGGCACTTGGCTGACAGGTCACATTGCAGTGCAGGATTTTACGCCGGTCATGGCTAATGATGAAGAAACAGTACAAAACACCAAACGTCAGCGTGGGCACGGTGAAGAAATCCATAGCAGTGATTGCTTCACGATGATTCCTTAGAAACACCAGCCAGCGCCGGGCTGGATCGGGATTCTTGCTTGCACGTTTGACCCAGCGAGATACGGTTCGTTCTGAGACGTCGAATCCCAGCTTGAGCAACTCACCGTGAATACGTGGCGCTCCCCACGTTGGGTTCTCCGCGACCATACGAAAGATCAGTTCGCACACTTCCCTGCTGATCGGTTTCCTTCCGACCGCCTTCCGAGCTCGCGAGATCCAACTCCAATAAAGTCGAAAGCCGGTCCGATGCCAGCGAACCACGGTCTCCGGGGTGACGAGGATCAACGATCTTTTCCAGCCAGACCAGACTCTTCGCAGAGCAACCCAGAACAGCCGGTGGACGGAACTCAGTCGAGGGCGAGGCCGCTTGGCATGAAGAGCCAACAGTTGTTGCCGAAGGGCGAGGTTCTCCAGAAGGAGTTCTTCTCGGGAGCGAAAGACGGAGATAACCCAGCCGAGCAGATGTTGAAGGCGCATGAACATCAGGGAATCATAGCGAAAAGCGTGCCGCGCAGGTACGCCCCCAAGTCATTGATCCTGCGAACGCGCAGAGTCTTGGCGAGGCACAGCGCCACATTGCACCTTTCGACTGGGTGTCTGCGGATGCTGCCTCGGCCTACAAGTTTAATTTCTCTTACCAGTTTAGGTCGAATATCTCCGGGGGCGATGGTTAGTCGCCGATGATACTTGTTCTCGCTCGATTACGAACGTCGGCGCTTTAGTGGCATTGACATTCGACTCATTGAGGATTTCAATCGCATTTGGTCTGTCGTCATTCACTCCCACCTTCCAACGGCAGGGCACAGGTTTCGAATATTGGAAGTCAGGTCGAGGCTTGTAGTGAGAATCCTGAGCGTAGTCTGCCTATTTGCTTGTCTTCTTGTTGCATCGAGTGTCCAAGCCAGCATCCTCGGAAGTGCCGACGCGTTCGGAGTTCTGGGTGCCTCTACCGTCACCAACACGGGCCCCAGCGTGGTGGATCAGGACCTGGGCGTCTGGCCCGGCACAGCCATCACGGGATTTCCTCCGGGAGTCGTGCTGGGAACGATCCACAACGACGATGCCGTGGCAATGCAGGCGCAGGCGGACGCCCTGACAGGATTCAACTTTCTTGCAGGGTTGGCTCGAACCCAGACGTTGACGGGCCAGGATCTCGGGGGACTCACGCTTGACGCCGGGGTCTACTTTTTCGCGACGTCAGCACAGATGACCGGACAGCTTACGCTGGATTTTCAAGGGATGAGCAATGTGATGATCGTCTTCCAAATTGGGAGTACGCTCACTACGGCAAGCGCTTCATCGGTACTGGTAATCAATCCGGGAAGCAATGACCAGGTTTATTGGCAGGTGGGGAGTTCTGCGACCTTGGGAACAACCACTGCGTTTTATGGAAACGTGATTGCCGCTCAGAGCATCACCCTGAACACCGGGGCGACCATTAACTGTGGCCGAGCGATCGCGCTGAATGCTGCCGTAACGATGGATACCAATACGATCGACACCGGCAACTGCGGCGGCACCACCACTACGCCCGAGCCCGGAACGCTATCTCTGGTGGGCACGGGCGTGATTGCCGCCGGTGCGACGGCGTGGCCCTCAACGTTTACCGGCCTGGGTTTCGCGGGAGCGCTGGCCGGGATTCGCCGCAAAATGCGTCGCTAGCCGCGATACACTCCGACTCAGGCCTGTCCATCGGGCTGCAGTTGCGTTCTTCCCAGTGACACGTGCGCTGGCCTCCGCGGCGTTAATAGCGAGCGGTCACACGCAGTGTACCTGCTCACGCAGGCCAGATAATTGCGCTGATGGTCGGCGACGACCACACCACTCAATTCTGGTCGATAGCTTGGACCGACCACAGTCCCTCTCCCTACCCACAGCAACTCCGGCCAGTTCCGGCGCGCTCAGAGCGACGCGATCGCACGACATCCACGCTATTGCACAGTCAGAAAGATTTTGCTGGCTGTGCCTCGTCAAAACGAAGTGCAGCTCGGGCAAGTCGGTGCCCTCAGCCAGAAGTGGCTTGGCATGGTTGTCGCATCTGACCCGTACGCGTGGTCATCTTATGAGGGGGCTGGACGCTACGTAAAGTTAGGAAACTCCCTAAATATTCCGCTTTTCGTGCAAGGAATTGCACATGCCTGGGAAGCTACCTTCGCAAGCCGTTTATTCCAGAGACTCGCGAATGGGCCGTAACTTGCTCCTCAAATTTCGGCGTGCCCTCTGTCGACGTCAGTTGGACCCAAAGGAGCGACGGGTTATGTTGAGAAGAGCTGGCCAAATCCTGCTGTTGTTCACAATATTGACCTTGCTGTGCGGCGTAGGTTCTGCCACCCAGATAACAATCGGTGAGAGTACCAACGGAGGTCTCGTACAGTTCACCGGAACAACCACTAGCCCGTTTGATATTGCGGTCGATTTTTCCGGCTCCTGCAGCGGGCTGGTTACAGCATCACGTTGTTTGAGTGGACTAGGACTGTACAGTTTGGACGTTGGAAAGTACGCCATTTGGCTTACTGGCCCCAGCCTTGCTTTGGACGGGACGGGTGGCCCCTTTGACATCTATCCTGTGATCCAGGGGACCACGGTCGTTCACTTTGAATTTGAGGACACGGTCACCTCAGATGTCCTATCCGGCACTTGGGCTCTGACATTCCTAGTTGGCGCGTCAACACGGGCACCGGAGTTCATAGGAGAGTTTACCAACGACGGCTCGTCGACGGGGGTCTTCGCCGGGCCGAATTGGCAAGGACCTGTCGATGGCGATTTTTCCGTCAACCTGAGCAGAGGCACCGTAAACGACGTTTATGCCACCCATAACTCGACGACCGGGCCACTGTCCAGCGGCGAACTACTTCCGACTCCAGAACCTGGCACCCTGGGTTTGCTCGGGTCTGGTCTGCTGGCCGTGCTCAGTGCTGTGCAGCGTCGACTTAGTTAGACGCCTTTTCAGAGATGTTCTCTGGTATTGTGGTGCTCCTTACGCCAAAGCTCAGGAGTTCCAGCTGTGATTTCAGGTGCCGCCTGTTCTACCCTTCAGCCGCATCCGGCAAAGAGGTTGCCATTGTTCGGAGTGGCAACCTTTTGTGGTTCTGAGCAGGAATCTGAACATCTGTTGTGGTGCGCAAAAATTATATCGGCCCAACCTGTGACTCCATCGGTGCCCGAATCGATGTGCTCATCATAGATCGGTATCGGTCAGGGCACGACCGAATCCATTCTCTTCCAGCCAGCGATACAGGTGAACTTGATACAGGTACGAGGCGAGAATTTCTTCACCCATTTCGTGAGTCTCGGTTATGGTTCATCAAAACTAAACGCCGCCCGATTCTCGACACGCGAAGCGCTTTGCTTAGGCAGAGGCGGCCTTGCGTGGCCGTCCTTCGACCGGTCTAAACGTTTTTGGAAACGTGTGGGAGAGACTCAACTGCCGAGATCCAAGCTCGGAAAATTTCCGACGATCTGGCCCATCGCTTTCCGCTCAATACCATGATCAATCGCTATTGGCTGCCGGCTATCGACGCTTCGATCGAGATTGGCCGCAACAAACCGGCGAAAGCCATCGAACGATTACGAACCGCAACGGGGTACGAGTTGGGAACACCTACTCCCCAGTTCGAGGTTGGCGGCTCGCTTTATCCGGCATATGTTCGCGGCCAGGCGTATTTGTCGCTGCGTCAGGGCGCGGAAGCGGCTGCGGAGTTCCAGAAATTCCTGGACCACCGGGGCATCGCAGTCAATTCCCCTTTGGAAGCCTTGGCAAAGCTGCAACTTGGCCGCGCCTACGTGCTGGCAGGAGATAAGACCAAGGCCCGCCATGCCTACCTGGAGTTTCTTGAGCTCTGGAAAGATGCAGACCCTGACATCCCTGTCCTGAAACAAGCCAAAGTTGAGTACGCGAAGTTGCAGTAAGGGCGACCGATGCCTCGCAACGCGGGACGACGCCGATCGCTTGTACCTGACCGTGCCGGGAAGAAGACGCCGTACTGGATGTTATCGGCCGATGGCTGTCCCGAAGTCGGCATCTGGGAGGTTGGCGCCCGACAATCCCTGGGATTCCTCGCGAGGGGCCGGCAATACACCAGCAAAGCGCCCAAGAGGTCGGCATCTGGGCAGGGCCCGGCTGGCGCGTAGCGCGCCCTGCGCCTTGTCCAGCAATCTGTAGTATTGAGAAAGGTGACGGTCGAATCAAGCGCCTGTGTCGCCGGGCGCCAAGGCAGCATTCGATGGACAATCCCAAGAAGAACCGCGTAGCTAAGGCGGTAGTAGATCGATGGTGCTCTTTCCAGGAGGCGCTTTGCGGAACGAAGGGGAAGTATCCGACGCGAGAATTTCTTTCGTTCGCAGAGGCCGCCCGAAGCTACATCGACTTGACGCGACATGATCAACTCATACACAGAGACGTCGCCAATGCCATAAACGGCTTGACAGAGTTTCTCCGGCTGGAGAGAAAGCGAGTCCCAGGCAGAATTCTCTCTGAGGCGGACCGGCTGGAGTGCTTACTCTTCGGCGGCTTCGATCCGCACTTCGAAGGCAACGAGCCTCCCGGTCTGTAGAGCGGCGAGACTGCTCGCCGCAACTGCGGCCGCTAATGCGTAGTACTTTTTGTGCTGAACAGCGACGCGATCGCTCACAAATGGTTCCGCCAGAAGACAAATCGGCTTCTGCGTCCGATTACTCCCATAAACGCGCCGGGGTCTACGAATGCTATTTGGCGCATTTCGCAACGGAATCCACTTGAGCGAATAGTCGGCGTCCCGTCCTTGTGGCCGCGAGCTGGCGGAGTTCTTCAAGAGCACGCGACGGGCGTCATACGTCCAATTGGCGGTGCCAATGCGGATGCTGGCCGACTTCCCAGGAGTGATCTCCCATAAGCCGGCTTCTGGCCAACTTCCGGTTTGCAAACCAGTCATCCACAATCGCCAAATCCACTGCGAACTGGTCGACCGGGTCGACCGCAGCGAGCGGGCTGCCTCAGCCCGGGTATCTTCCGGTTATATAGCCCTCTAGTTGCTGGATGGCATGTTCCTGCCCGGAGATGATCCATTTCACGAGATCCCCGATGGACAGCACACCCATCACGGCTTCACCTTCCATGACCGGAAGATGGCGAATGCGGCGGACGGTCATAATGGCCATGCACTCGTCTACCGACTGTTGCCGAGTTACGAAGATAACCGGGCTGCTCATAATCTCCCGGACTGGAGTCTCCTTCGAAGACCGTCCCTTGAGCACGACTTTGCGGGCGTAGTCACGCTCTGAAAGGATACCGACCAACTTGCCTTTGGAGATCACGAGCAGGGACCCTATCTCCTTTCAGCCATCTTCTCAATCGCTTCGTAAACAGACTGCTCGGGGGTCACCGACCAGATTGCTTGGCTGCTCTTTCCCTTCCGGACGGAGTCTACCGTGTCAGTTAGCTTCATGGAGCACCTGCAGGGCTGCAATACTAGCACCACCATGCGCTCCCCCATGCACGGCCCGCCGGCTCTACTGCGCCTTACTTTTTAGCGGCTTGCCAATCGCGAGCAAGAAGATAGCGCTCTTTCCCTTCGCGTGCGGAGAAAAGAAGCCAGTTACATCATCATCGAAGAAGGTCAACCCTGTGGAACCGAGGCGCTGTGCATACGCAGCCAGATACATCCTGCCGCCGATGACGCCTGCCTCTAGCTGGACGGCCCGGTAGCCGCGGTTCCCGTATTGCTCGAGGATCCTTTCCAAATCCGCAAGAAAGAAGATCGCCACGCAGGCGTCCGCCGGCAACTCCTGTTCCAGCCCAAGATGGTACGCCACAGCGCGGAAGTCCCCCGGCTTCAAAACCTCGAGAGTGTTTCGATCACGCTGGAAAAAGTATGCACCCGGCCTGAGCCCCTGCACCGAGTGCACTATAAGGTAAAGATCATTGAGCTGGAATCCGGGAGGTTCCAGGAAGTCAGCCGGCACACCTCGCGTGGCGCAATCGAGAATCGTGGACAGCTGAGATAGGGTAATGGATGCCGCATTATCAAACGTTCGAGTAGAGCCTCGGCGCAGAATCACTTGCTCGATCGTATCCTTGGGTTGCTCTTCCTCCGACAGTGGCCGGAGGCGGGTCTCCTCTCCGACCGGGGCGAAAGATGTAACGGCCGAGCGCCTTTCGCGCCACTGTCGTACTTCCTCTTCTGTCTCAAGCGAAGACGCATCGTGCATCTGCAGCATCGCGGGATATTCGACCTCATGCTGTGAAAGCGGGACCGTTTCCAGCCCGAGCGCCAGAGCTTCTCTCGGCGCCGGCGGTGAACTCCGGGGTACACACCCGATGGGCACGAAGCACAATGAAACCTCACGCCGGGTCTCGAGATCAAGCAGGCGGTCCACCTCGGCGTCCACGAAGCCGAGCACGATTTTGGCCGACAGCCCCGAAGTTGCGCAAACCGCCAGCATATTTGCCAGCAGCGTGCCGTTATCCCAGCCGAAATGACGATAGGTGCGCGCCTGGTACTTCCACGCGTTCCGCCAGTAGGTTCCAGTGCAAATGATGGTCGCAGGGGCATGGACGATAGCAGGTTCCATCGCCGTAGCCTGTGCCAAGTTTCCCCGAAAATCGCCTCCTCTCAACAGTCGAAGCGACACATCCGCCGGATTGAAGTGATACACGCCGCCATCAAGTCCAGGGAGATCGCTCGTCACGAGGTAAAGCTCAATCTCGTAAAGAGCTCCAGTACAGGCCGCGGCGCGAAAATAGATTTCGCCCCCTGGATAAGCACGCTGTTTGGTGATCCCCGCCGAGAAGTAGAGGATACGCGCCACATCGTGAAGATCAGGAACTGCTTCGGTTCGCGACGGGCGCAAGGGCTCTGCGATCGCTGAGAGCGCCGTCACTCCTGTCTGGGGGAGATCTCGCGGCAGCGGATGCGGTTCTATCGTCGGATAAAGCTTGAAAGGCAACGGCCGATTCGCGAAGTCGAGGAAGTGAGGATTATTACGAACACTCCAAGGGGAGTGCTTGGTGTCATCGTGATATTTCCACGTTGCCCGGACGTCGCGGTTGTTCATGGCCACTGCGTCAGACTAGCACTTGCCGGAACCACTGACGGAACGAATTGAACGCGAGCCGGGGATTGCCTGGGTTACGGGCAAACCGAAAGTTAACTGGAGGCGAGCTGACCTCGATTCAGTTGGCAGACATTCCTGCAGGCTATGGTGTGCAGCCTGAAGCTTGCGATGACGCAATGAGCTCCCCAAGCCTGCGCTCCCCGAATCTCCAAAAATCTGTGTAACTTTGTTCGATCGGCAGCGTACTGCTTCACGGACGCCAAAGGGAAACAATGCGAAAGGGTCGCAGCCCAGCGAGGACAAGGCCACGCACATGGATGGGCCTGATCTGGAGAGCGTAATACAGCGCGCCCAAGGCCACGATGCCGAGGCGATGGGGGAGATCTATCGCCTCTACGCCAAGCGGGTATTCGGCTTGTGCCGTTACATGCTGGACTCGCGAGAGAGCGCGGAAGATGCGACGGGTGAAGTGTTCCTCAAGCTGCAGCGCTCGATCGAGAGATACGACGGGTTAGTTCCGTTCCACCGGTGGCTGCTGCGGGTGGCGGGCAACCTATGCATTGACGTTCTGCGGAGCCGGAGACGTGGACGGCAGGTTGTGAAAGGTGAAGCAGGAGTCGCGGCCATCGAGGCAGTCAGTTCGGAATTGTCGCCGCTACGTGCCGTCCTCAGCACGGAGGAGAGGACGAAGGTGCGGGAGGCGATTGCACGTTTGCCGGAGAACTATCGAGTGCCGCTAGTCCTGCGCTATTACAGCGAATTGAGCTATGACGAAATCGCACAGCAGTTGGGCCTGAAGAGGGACTACGTGGCGGCGTTGCTATTTCGCGCCAAACAGGAGCTGCGCCGGAAACTAGGCCACGGGAGTAAATGATCATGGAATGTTATTCGGAACAGATCGTATCGATGTTCGTAGATGGCGAGCTGGAGGTGGAGGAGGCGCGGCTGCTGCGAGACCACCTGTCCTTGTGCCGGCGTTGCAGGCAATTGCTGGACGCATTACGCGTTGAGAACCGCGCTCTGACCGAGAGCCTGCAAGAGCTGATGGAAGAAGCACCCAGCCCGGCGCGTGCCTTGCGTCCGCGGTCGTCGTGGACATGGGGTGACCTGGCGATTGGGGCCGCGTTGTTAGCGCTCGGTTCGATCGTTTCCTTCTGGATCGACAGGGTAAGTATTCCGGATGCCTTGCAATGGTTGAATCCCTTCAGCTTGAGCGGCCGCACGAACCTGTTCTTCAACCTTTCTTATTATGTTGCAAATGGAGGTACTGCCATGTTGGGTGAATATGCTGCTGTCGTCGGGAAGATACTTTTGGCGTTGCTGTTGGGCGGCAGCGTGACGCTATTGGGACGCCGCATCCGTCAACGTGGCCTGGGTCTGCTGACCGTGCTGCTTGCCTTGTCATTACCTAGCCCTGCCTTGGAGCGGCGTCACGGGGACATCGTTACGGTAAGGTCGAACGAGACGGTAGAGGATACCTTGCTGGCCTCCGGCAACATTGTGCGCGTGGAGGGCGTCGTCAACGGAGACCTGCTGGCCTTTGGCGAGACGGTGGAAGTCCGCGGCACGGTAAAAGGCGACCTGGTGAGTTTTGCCAAGAGGATCGTGGTGAGCGGAACCGTGGAGGGCAACATCTTCGACTGTTCAAATTCGCTCGACTTGGACGGGGAGTTGGGTCACAGCCTGTACGGATTGATGCAATCGTTGCGCGTGAATGATCGGGCTCACATAGGTGAGGGTGTGTTGGTGGGCGCCGGCGACGTCACGCTGGAGGGCGAGGTGAATCGAAGCGTCACGATGTACGCCGGCAATGCTGATGTGAGCAGCAGCGTCGGCCGCGCACTGACCATGGCCGGGGATAACTTCACACTGACGAACACGGCCCGAATCGGCGGCGACCTGAGCGTTCGCGTGCACGCCCTGAAAAACGTACATATCGCCGACGGTGCCACAATCACTGGCACCCGTGACATTCAGTTGCGCGTGAGGAAGAACCGTTTCACGCGCCCGAAATTCTACTTCTTCCAAGCTGTCTGGCTCGCTGCCGCCATGCTGGTGGGATGGTTCGTCCTGGTTCTGTTTCCCGGCTTCGTCCAGGCCAGCATGCATGCGGTTGGTTCAGGCTGGCGCAGCCTCGGGCTTGGGATTGCGATCCTGGGCGGAGTGCCGGTGGCGATGATCCTTTTGGCCATCACTCTGGTTGGCCTTCCGGCTTCGATCATGCTGCTGATGGCGTACCTGGTCGCCATCTATTTGGCAAAGATCTGGGTCGGAGCATTCCTGGGGCAGATACTTTTAAAGCCGGCCGGGGCGACAAAGAGCGATTGGATGCTGAGCCTTCTGGTGGGCCTGTTAATTCTCACCGTCGTCAGGTTTGTCCCCTACCTGGGAACGCTGGTTCACTTCGGTGTGATCTGCATAGGCTTAGGAGCGTTTGCCGGTCAACTTCATCGGGTTTTGCGACCGGCAGTAACGACCTAGGACGACGCGTGAGGTTCGTCGAGCCAAACAATATTCGACGGTGGCATCTTTGAAGGGCCTACCCGCTGTTTGTTGCCATAGGATCTCCATCGCTTCGGTTAACTCCTTGAACTAGGGAGTCACCGTGAAATCGCCAGTTATCGTTGGTTAGAGAGCGACCCACAGCAAAGCTGGCCGAAAGTCGTCCAGAAGTCTTCTTCTGGGAAGTCACTTGAACGTGTTGTCGGCAAACCGCCGACTGGGAGCAGACGTCACGCCGTAGGTCACAAGAAAGGGTTGGGCGTTCTACGTCAAGTTGACTCCGAGCAGGCCAACTTCCGGGTGGCCCGTCAACCACTCAGAATCCTCGCGACTGTTAACATGGGGTGCAAAGAGGAAGGTCGACTATTGTCCCTCCCAACCAATGCGACCTGCAATTCATCCCTGCCGTTGCGCATCGAGGGTTTAGTTAAGCGCTTCGGCCAGGTGAATGCCGTTGACGGCATCACGCTCGAACTACGCAGCGAAGAATGTCTGGGACTGCTTGGCCCAAACGGCGCCGGCAAAAGCACTCTCATCCGTAGCATCGTTGGCCGCGTGATGCCCGACGCCGGCACGATCTTAATTTTCGGCGCGAAGGCCGATTCGACTGCCGCACGATCAACGCTGGGATGGGTCCCGCAGGAACTGGCGCTCTACCCCAGGCTGAGTTGCTTCGAAAACCTCCGGGCGTTCGGTCGTTATTACGGGCTAAAGGGTATCGTACTTGAGCAGGCCGTGGCGCGATGCCTCGATTGGTCCACCCTGACCGACCGCGCTCATGAGCTGGTCAAGAACCTTTCGGGAGGCATGAAGCGCCGCCTTAACATGGCAGCCGGCCTCATTCATCAGCCCAAGCTGGTTCTGATGGATGAACCAACCGTGGGCGTAGACCCGCAATCGCGTCACCATATCTTCGAAATGATTGAGAAACTACGAGACGAAGGCATGTCTCTCATCTACACGACCCACTACATGGAAGAAGCCGAGCGTCTCTGCGACCGCATCGCCATCGTCGATCATGGCAAGATCATCGAGCTGGGCACGAACGACGACCTCGTCCGCAACGCATTTGGCACGCGCAGTCAAGTGCTGGCGCGTTTTGGCGGTTCGCCCGACCGCGTCGTCCCCTGGGTTGCCGCGCACGGCGGCCAGACTACTGATGGCATTGCGTTGTTCACGATCTCACATCCGGTTGAGATTGCAAGTTTGCTTGAGGACTCGGCAAAGGCCGGACTCGAACTGGTTGACGTGTCGCTGCGCAAGCCGAATCTCGAATCGGTCTTTCTTCAATTGACGGGAAGGGAGTTACGCGATTAATGTTCGCCATTATTCGCACCGCCATGGTCTCCCTGCGTCGCGACCGGGGCGGGCTCGCCCTGAGTTTCCTTTTGCCTGTTGTCTTCTTCAGCATCTTCGCTGTTATCTTCGGCGGGCGCCGCGACACGACGCCCAAAGTCCATGTGCTGGTTGTGGATGAAGACCACAGCCCCGCCTCCGAGCGGCTGGTTAAGGGTCTGAAGCAAGAAGGCTCACTGGTGGTGACGAGTGGGCCTGAGGCCGTCAAGGGCGCCGAACAACCTGACTACACCGCGGCGACTGCGGAGATAGCCGTCCGGGAGGGGGTTGCGCCAGTTGCCGTGATCATCCCCCATGGGTTCGGAGAGAACCCAATTTCGTTTGGCCCCGCCGATACCAAGCGCCCAACTGTCCAACTGCTTGAAGACCGCAGCGATATGATTGCTCCGCAGATGGTCACCGGGCTACTTCAGAAAGTTGCCGTGACCTCCATGCCCGACCTCATGGCTGAGCAGGGGTCAAAATACTTCGATCAGTTTAGCGGCGGCCTCACGCATGAACAACGCGATCGGCTGAACCAAGGCATCCGTCAATTGCGCGAGCGGCAAGAGAGCGACTCGTCCACTTCCGCCTCCAGTAACGAGAGCGGCGGAATTATTGCAGTCAATGCCCGCCCTGTTGTCGGGGAAAACAAGAACAACCCCATGGTCTCGTTCTATGCCGCTGCAATTGGCGTCATGTTCCTGCTCTTTACTGCAAGCGGCTCGGCAGGAGCATTGCTTGACGAGGCCGAGAGCGGCACGCTCGACCGCGTGCTCAGTTCGCGCGTCACTATGACCTCGCTGCTTTTGGGCAAGCTTACTTACAATTCGTTGCTGGCCTTCTCGCAACTCGTAGTGATGTTTCTTTGGGGATGGGCGATATTCAAGCTCGACTTTTGGTCGCATATTCCGGGATTCATGGTGATGGGCGTCTGCACAGCGGTGGCCGTGGCCGCTTTCGGTATGTTGTTGGCGAGCATCTGCCACACGCGCGCGCAACTGGGCGCACTCTCAACCCTGGTCATTCTGATTATGTCATCCATTGGCGGCAGCATGTTTCCACGCTTCCTGATGCCGGAAGCGATGCAGAAGGCTGGGTTGCTGACCATCAACGCTTGGGCAATTGACGGATTCACCAAGATCTTCTGGCGGGACGAGCCAATCTCCCATCTCTGGCCACAGGTTCTGGTTCTCGTAGCGGTTGCCATCGTGCTCTTCACCATCGCCCGGAGAGTGGCTCGACGATGGGAAGTCGCATAGTTTGTTGCTTCGTACTGTACTCGGCTTTTGATTCCAAGATCATGCAGTTGGCGAATCATCAAGATGCAGTGAATCGCACCGAATCCCAAAATCAACTCACACCAGATGTGATACCCATTCCAAAATGGAGCCTTTCCGGGATTGCGTACCACATGGCGATTTCACAACAGTTATCCGAGGAATAGTCCCAGCCAATAGTTAAACTTAGAAGCAGTTCGGTGCTCGCCAGCAGCGCGACCCTGCCTGTCCAACCCGTAAGGCATCAAAGATCCGAATGGGAATTCTGGCTGCTTCCGGGAAATTGTCGAGAGACTGCCGATATGGCCCGAGTGCATCAGCGTGCGTGCTCTCTCGGCGAATGACGGCTCAGGCACCGCAGGCTGACTGTTCGTCGTGCCGCTTGCGTGTTTTCCATAGGTTGAGGAAGACATTGGTGATCACCCCGCGGCTATTGAACCGGTGTTGTGATCATATCTCTCTCTGTCTCTGTTGGCGGGTCCATAGTGCCGGAAACTTTGCGCTAGCGGGAAGGACTATTAGACAATCAGGAAAGCCAAGCTCGACAGCTAGGGTCGTTAACGTCTTGGTGCCTTTGTGCCCGTCTCGAAGTCTGACTTCGGTTGCTTGTTTGGTGGGTCCAAGCCAGGAGTGGTCAGGCATACCGTCGTAAATTCTGCCGTATACAATCTGTGCTGGTTGACCGTTGCCTTGACTGTCGGCATTCACCGGCAAACGGCTTGCGGTGCCTCAGTTCAAGCTGTTCACCAACCGCCGCCCGGATCACTTTATGCTGCGACGACATTTCACTGGCCTCTGGCGCCATGCCGATTTCATGAGGCTTTGGACAGGCCAAACGATCTCCGGATTCGGCTCGCTCATCGGTGCTACGGCAATAGCATTTACGGCCATTCTTGTCCTCCACGCGACTCCCTTCCAACTCGGAATACTTACCGCTGCACGCCTTGCCCCAGGTTTTCTGGCCGGGTTCATAGCTGGGGCTTGGGTCGATCGGCTGCGACGGCGTCCGATCCTCATCGGTGCAGACATCGGGCGCGGCCTGTTGCTCGCCACGATTCCACTCGCGGCAATCCTCCAACGCTTGCACATCGAGCAACTCTACATCGTTACTTTCTTCGTCGGCATCCTCTCGACCTTCTTCGACATTGCCTATGAGTCGTATCTGCCGTCTCTAATAGGCAGGGATCAATTAATCGAAGGAAATAGTAAGCTCTCGGCAAGCGCGTCCGCCGCCGAGTTCGGCGGACTAGCCGTGGCGGGATGGTTGGTGCAGCTCTTTACGGCACCGCTCACAATCCTGATCGACGCGGTTTCGTTTGCCGTCTCAGCCATTTCAATCTGGCTGGTTCGTGCCCCCGAACAAGCTGCGGCGCCCGCTGTGCAACCAAGCATGCGCCGGGAGATCATTGCCGGACTGCGATTCGTCCTTCATCAGCCGCTGCTGCGTGCGACCGCCGGGTGCACGCTCTCAAAAGAATTCTTTGGCGGCATGTACGGAGCCTTGGTCGTGCTCTATATGGTGCGGGACCTAAGTTTTGCAGCCGGCATCCTCGGCACAATCTGGGCTCTGGGCGGGCTCAGCTCGTTGATCGGCGCGGTCTCTGCCGGTTCCGTGACACGACGTTTTGGAATCGGGCCAGCCATGATCCTGGGGTTGATCCTATACAGCGTTGCTCTGCTCTTGATCCCCCTCGCGCGAGGGGCGACACTCGTCGCAGCACTGCTTCTGATCGGCCAGCAGACTTTAGGCGATGGCGCGGCGACCCTCTATCAGATCAACCAGGTCAGCCTGCGTCAGGCCATCACCCCAGAAGGATTGCTTGGTCGAGTGAACGCCAGCATGCAAATTCTTAGACTCGGAGCGACACTCGTTGGTTCGCTGCTCGGCGGCCTAATGGGAAATGCGATCGGTGTGCGCACGACGCTTGTCGCAGGCGCTCTCGGCTCGCTTTTCTCGACCGTCTGGCTGGTCACTTCACCGATTCGCGCCCTCCGCACCGCTCCCGCACAACTTGCGGAGCCCATTCGCTGACAACAGCTAAACTACCGTGCCGCCCTCGCTGAATCAGACTGGGGATTTCTCCCTGAGTCACGGGCTAGAGCATTTTCATGGATAGTGTAGACTGGTGGTGGCGACTCTCTGCTCCACCAGAATGGCACGACCATACGCAAATGATTTGCGACGAAAGTTCTTGCAGGCCTATGAGCAGGGCAAAGGGACACTGGGGGAGTTGGCGGAACAATTTGGGGTGAGCGAAGGCTGGGCCAAGAAGATCTCCGCCACCCGTACGCGCACCGGGCAGATTGAGCGGCCCCCGTGGCGACGTGGCCCAGAGAGCCGGGTGACGGCTGCAGTGCAGACGTGGCTGCGGGAGCGAATCCGCAAGCAGCCGGATCTGACCTTGCGGGAGTTGCGGGAACAACTGCAAGAGGTCAAGGGCGTGGGTTTGAGCATCGGGCGGTTGTGGCTGGCCTTGCGGCAGATGGGGCTGCGGCTTAAAAAAAGTCACTCTACGCTCAGGAACAAGAAACGCCGGAAGCGCAGCAGCGCCGGCAAGCGTGGCGAGAAACCCTAACCCAGATCGACCCGGAGCAATTGGTATTTCTGGACGAGAGCGGCGCCAGCACCCAGATGACGCGGAACTATGGCCGCGCGCCGCGGGGAGACCGGGTACCGGAAGGGACGCCCAACAGCCACTGGCATACGCTGACCATGTTGGCGGCGCTGACCACCCAAGGTTTGCGGGCGCCCATGACCATCGAATCGCCGACCGATGGAGATGTCTTCTTAGCCTATCTGGAACAGGTGTTGTGCCCTCAGCTCCAGCCCGGACAAGTGGTCATCATGGACAATCTGGCGGCTCACAAAGTAGCTGGGGTGCAGCAACTCATCGCAGCCACGGGAGCCCGCCTGCTTTACTTGCCGCCCTATTCCCCCGACTTCAACCCGATTGAGCAGGCTTGGTCGAAGATCAAGCAGTTGCTGCGCTCGGCCAAGGCCCGCACCGCGGATGCTCTGGAAAACGCAATTGCGGACGCCCTGGCAGCCGTTACCGCCGAGAACGCCTTAGCCTGGCTCTCGCATTGCGGATATGGTCTACAATAACCGTGAAAACGCTCTAACCGGCAGTAATCCACCCTGAACGAAGGCACGAAGAGTGACCGCGAGGTTCGGCGTCAGCACATGCCAGAATTGCATCTACAAGCAGGTCGAACCACGCCGCCGGGATCAACCTCAATCAGCTGGAATTGGTCGACAAGGGCCAGTTTCCATAGACGGCAGGGACAATGCGCCTTAGCTGGAACGAGATCAGAGCACGCGCAGCACGTTTCGCCGACGAATGGAAGGACGATTGGCCGCCCGAGGCATGGCCTCTCCGGGTACTTACCGGCGCCGGTTTGGAAGCCTGGCTCGTGCCTACGCGCTAGCCGCCGGCATCGGACCACAAGGTTCCGGCATCTGAGCCTGCGGAGGGGCCGATCGGGTGGCCGTGATTCTCAAGCCTTCTAGTGCGGATCAAACGGGCGCCCCACTCAAGCTTCTCTTGGGTGGGGCCTTTGTGTGCGCGTTGACCGCCCACGTACCCAACGTGACGATTCCCGCAGACAATCCCCCTTGGAAGAACGCATTCGTCCCTTCGTTGAAGACATAACCCAAACTACTGTTAACTACCCCATAAGCTTGCGGCGCGCTACACCGACCAACCCGAGGATCCCACTTCCCATCAGGAGCAACGACGACGGCTCAGGAACGGCCGTCTGCCCCAGACCAAAGTCCAGATACTCGAAGCCCCCGTCCACGTCGCTAAAGTCGATTTGAATTGTCGCCACGTTGGGTGACAGGCTCAAGAATAGGTTTTCGCTGTTCAGATTCGCAATACCGCCATCGATCCCTAGCACCACTCCTGTGGTCGGATTCCACCCATTCAGGCCAGTGTCCGTGGAGTATAGGGCATACTGTCCCAAATTGCTCCAGGTCAGCAGCGAGAGCGGATTGCCGGACATATCGAAAGCGCTGATTGTGAATAGGTTGGTCTCACGTAAATTCCCGAGCGTGAGAATCGTATTGGTATCCGCCAACGCACGGTTGAAAGCGAAGGTGATCGACGCGTTCCCGATTTGGTCAACGTTCAGCACATTAAGGGGATTGGTGAACGGGTAACTGGAATCCGGTGAGAGGATGCTCCCCGGGGTTACAGACATGAAATTGTCTGTATAAGTGATGGTCCCGACGGTGCCTGTGCTATTCACGAACGTCTGGGAGCTACCACTGCTCCAATTTATCCAGTTCACGGGAATTACGGATCCGCACGCCAAGGACGCGAATATCGTGATGTAGAGCGCTGCGGAGGCGAATGTTTTCAGGAATCTGGCTTGGCGTTTGGGCTCAGGCGCGCTGATGAAAGATTCGATGACGTTCATGGTCGTGAGGGCAATCGGACGATATTTTGAAAGGGTTTTCATGTTCTTCTCCTCTTGGTCAACGATTGAGGCGGTGGTTGGCAAAAGTGAGGGGAGGCTGCACCGCGAAGCTGCTCCTCACTCGAACGGGTCGAAAAGACTAGTGTCGATCGGAGAATCGGCCTTGGCGCGCCGGGCTTCGATTGCGGGCTGGCTTCGCCACCCAGAGGCGAAAGGTTCGCCCCGCTACCAAGCGCCTTCCCCGGCCAGAGCTGGTCAGCCACTCATGGGCTCATTGCCGCTCTCGTGAGTTGCACACTAGGACGGATTGAAAGCGGCATCAATGGTTAGGGGATGACTCGCACCTGACTTTAAGATGACCGTGCAATTCGCTGATAGAACAGCTCGTTAGGTTGGCAGGTGTCGTCGGGAGAGAGCAGAATGTGGCCAGGACGACCCTACTCCCGCCACCTGGAAGCCGAAAGGAATGCGCTGGAATAGCTACCAGCAGTGTCGTCGCCAGGCCGAGGGACTCGGAGTCGCATTCCGGGCCCGACCGGATACTGAAACGAGCCTCGGTTGGAGCGGGCTTGCCCATGGAGCCGACTTCCAACGTTGGAAGTGTGGAAAGGCGGGCAGGTCAGACGGTCGACGCCCGTCGGGCGCATCGTCGTGCGCTGTGGGATTGCCGCCGCAGCTTTCCCTTTTGGAGTGAGGCATATACTGACCTCAACTACGGGAGACCTGTCATGGCGCACCTGAACGTTTACGTCTTTCGTTGCTCGCGCTGCGGTGAGCCCGCGGTATCGCTGTTCAAGGAAAGAACCCCTGGGAGTACCGAGCCCAAGACACGATCTTTCCTGCGATTGATCACAAATCGATTCGTACTCAATGTTCCGCCTGCAAGCACACCCAGTTTCGCGATGCGTCGGACGCGGCTCATCACCAGTTGCTGGACTGGAACTAGCCGCTGACTAGCACGGTTTCGTAGAAGAACGCTTCAAGCGCATGTTGGACACCGAGCAGGATTGCGGGTGGGGTTCTAAACTTCAGCGTTTTCGACCACCCAGGATCAGCTCAACTCGGAACTTACATCGGGCTAACCGAAGGCACTAATGTTCGCAGCTTCGTTGTCCCTCACATCGAAGACGGTATAAAGCTTGGTGATCTACAATCTCGGTAGTGGTGCCGTTTGAAATCCACGGGGCTTGAACGGCGCAGAGAACAGCGTAGACTGTGGGCATGGAATACAAGAGGGCGACTTACGGATCATCGGAATCGGAAGCCGCACACAAAAAGGCTCAAGACGCCATCGACCATGCTACAGAGGTCAGAAAAGAGAGGCTTTCCCACCTCGGCGACAAAACCCCACGTTCGCCGCATTTGGTCTCCGCTGGCGTCACGCTCAAACGATGTTCTGTATGCGGTCATCCATTCTCCCCAGATGAGCCCGATATGGACAGAGCCTTTGCGGATCACATCCGCAAGGCCCACCAACCCGGCCAGACGACCGAGGACTCAAGCCAAGCTGCTCTCCGAGTGGTACGCGAGGCTACCGAAAACAAGTAAGTGCACCTCTACTGGATATGCGGTTGCGCTGTCAGACCAAGGTTCGGCGTGGATTCTTCGCTTATCGTATTCAGGCTTGTAGAGGAACGTAACCGGCCGGAGCTTCATCAGAGCGCTGCTGTTGCCACGTAGCCGCGGTCAGCGTTCCGCCAGCCGTGCCATCCCCGCTGATGTTGAAGTTTGTGCCGAGCTGCAGCGAGTTCCCATTGTGAATATAGCTAGACGAGCCGTTGGCCGGGGCGAAGGCGCTGGCCGCGTTGCCGCCCAGCAGGCTAGCGTTCAGGTTTGGCACCCGCGTAGTCGAGGCAACTTGCAGCGGCGCCGTACCCGTGGCGACGGTGGATACCAACTGCTTGCCGCGGGCATTCCCATGGCCGCTGAAGCCTCCCAGCGCGGAGACATTGCCGCTGCCGTCCACCGAGAACTGGGTGCCGGCGTTCGTGCCAGCTTTCAGCAGCATCCCGGTGATTGACCCGCTGGCCAGGTTCTGAATCAGCGCAACCGTTCCCGTGGGACTATTCACCGCGGCTTGCAGGCCGACGGTGTTGCCGCTGCTCGCCTCGGCCGTCGCCTTGATGCCGTAGCCTGTGGTGCTGGCGGAACCTCCCCAAACGCCAATCCTGGTGCCACTCGCCGCCGTAGCCGTACCGCGAACGCCGACCCCCTCCGTGCTGGCCGCCGTCCCGTAGATGCCATAGGAAATGCCTGGGCCTGTGGACGCTTTCTCTACGCCGAGGAGGCCATATCCTCTGGGCGACGACGAGGTCGCCTTAACGCCCGCGGTTTGACCAGTGGTCGCCGTCGAAATGCCATATAGGCCAGCATCTGTATGCGAGATGCCAACGATGGCGCTGTAGGTGTTTGCAGTAGCGTGGATGGCCTTGCCGCTGCCGTGCTGAATCACGCTTACCACCTGGTCGGTCGTGGTATCGACAAAGTTGGTGGCACCGGTGGTGGGAGCCGCTTGCAAGCCAGGCTGCATACTTGTGCGGAGTCGCGTTCCTGGCCTAACTGGCTACTGAAGCGAGTCTCGGCATAAAGGCGTTTTGAAGATAGCTTCCCGAAGATAGCTTCCCGAAGGCGGACTTCCAACGTTGGAAGTGCAGGAACACGATAAAGGGCGGACCGAGCGGGTGCGCTCAACGTGAATCAAGGTGTTGCCGTTGAAGGTAACTGAAGTAACTGGGGGACACCGCCTAACAGCGTTACGCGACGGTCGTAACACGACGTAACGGCGTGACGCATGGAGTCCTTCGGAAGATCGCGTCCGGCGACGGCCTCCAGCAGCGACGCAGTCCCGAGAAGGCTTTCGGGCGGGTGCCTATCGTTCCCGCGGTCTTAGACCACCAACCGCTGAAGAGGGCCACTCTGTGTAGGAGGGTCAGTGGCCCCCCTGAGGGTCTTGCAACATGAGGTTGCATTGCCATCGAGTCTCCTACGGAAAGCACTGAAACCTCTGTGACTAGCGTCACACTGCTTAGGTTGGGACGGCTGTTGCCGCTTTGAATTCCTCAGCAGGTTACTTTGGTTACGTTAAGCACACGCTGGGTGGTTACAAGTCACACGGACAGCGGACCGAAAGCGGCTAGTCTTAGCATCATGGCCAATCCCAAGTCGTGTCCCCTATGTTGTCGGAACGCAATCCGGCGCACCTTCAAAGAATGCGAGCTTAGGCTCAGTGTTGACGGCGTGGTTGCAAACACGGTGGTCGTTGCCGCATATCACTGCAGTGACGGGCACCTGTTTCTCACGCTCGACTTGAACCCGGCCGAAGTCGAATCACTCGGAAGCGGATTCTTTACGATTGGGGCCTAAAGATGTGCCCCCGGTTTGTAGTCGATCGACTCATTCGATTCCCGGACCCGCTGTCTGACGTTCATCAGCGGTTCTATTCGTCCGCAAATGGGGCATAGCCTGAAGTCGCATTTCTGCGAGGCAAGCCTTCAGGGTGTGATCGTAATCTCCTTACCACCCACATACCCGAGACCATCCGATGCAAAGATCCACGCAGTTCCGGCCTTGGTTCCGGGGCTGAAAACAGTTTGCGGCCCTGTTGTCGCGCTCAGGGACCCGACGGCGCTATTGGACAGGATAGCCACCCAATGGATGTTGCAGGGGGTTTGGCTGCAAAGAGCTGACAGAGTTGCTGTCTGGTGTGCGGCGATGCTAATCGTCGTGGTGTTTGCCATAACGGCTACATAGCGATCTGCGGCAACGCTGAGAAGGCAGAGCGCCAAGGCAGTAATGACGATGTAAAGTTTAGTTTTCATTTTCTTCGTCTCCCTCCTCGCTCTCCGCACGATTTACGACCCTTCGTTTAAGCCCCAACCTTTGTCGTGGCCCGCCACCGTAAGGCAAATCGCATCAAGTGTCCCGTTCGGATTGCGAAGATACGTGAACGATGCTGGTCTTCCACGGCAAAACTTGTCACTATCCCGGCACCGTGTCAATTGCACTTACGTGTCAGACGGATCTACTTGCGTGATCCAAGCAATCCGGCCTCCTCTCATTTGGACTTACGAGTTACAAGCTGGATTTCGTCGGCTTGGGCGGGACAAATCAGCCACAAAGAGTGTCTTTCGTCACCCGATAAGAGCGGACCTCCACCTCTCCCGGACCATCTCGCTTGACGAAGCCGAACACTTCTTGCACAATCATCACGCCAGCGTCGCTTCGCTCCGACTGCTGTTCACCTTCACTCCGGAGTGCCGTTCGGCTTCCCTCCGGAATCGATGTTCACACTTCACCGGCGCATGGAAGCAAACAGGGCCGAATGACGCTGGCGGCAACGGAGTTTCTACGTCGCTTCTTTCTGCACGTACTACCCAGAAGCTTCGTCCGCATCCGTCACTTCGGGTTTCTCGCTAATCGCTTTCGCGTCTCTCGCCTGGCCCTATGCCGACAACTTCTGGCCGGCGATTCCTCAATGCCGCCAGCAGTCATATCCGGGGAAGTCCATTCCGAGAGCACCTCGCTGTGGCATTGTCCCCGCTGCGGCGCAACCATGCTCGTCGTTCAGAGATTTACAACTGCGGAACTATCCACATGCATGTACTTCGATTCTTCCTAGCAACTGCTTCACCAACGACTCTGGGATGTGCGCCAGCACGCCGGCGTAGTCGTGTGTCCACCCTATGCCAATCGCCCCCTTGCCATCTTTCCATTGCGTCAGTTTGCCCCTCGACGGATGATCACAACCCAGCTTCCGATCCTTCGCTCTGCTCTCCCATCGCGCAACCTGACGCCCGGCCCGCATTCAAATCCCATAGGCCCGCGTCCGCCGCGCCAGCGTCTTCCTCCTAGTCTCCTTATCGAAAACGCCTCGGATCCAGTCTTCCGCCCCGCCACCTGTCCTACCCGAGGCGTTTCCGATCAAGGCTAGCGACTTCTCGTCCAAGTAACGTTAGCGACGTTTCTCGGTACGAATCCGCATGCACTGCCAAATCGCGAGCGAAAAAATGAAAGTGACGGGTCGGTCTGTGCAGTGTGTAGGGCCTTGTTTGGAGCACAAGGGTTCTCGCCTGCGGATGGGATGCGGTTGCTCTCTGCCTATTTAGTTGATCCTCGATCTTCGGTGTCCTGTCGAGTTCGTAGTTGTTCTAATGCCGATCGCAGCACTCGACGAGTGAGGTTAGCGAGTCCCTCCTCGCCCTGCCGTTCTTTCCGGCACCAGGTGAGCACGGCGTCAAATGACGGCACGCGTCCCGGCGACGTGGTTAGCGTGTTGGCCCGGGAGTGGTACCGCTCCGAGCCGCGCTGGTCGTTCAACAAGGACAACAGCAAGCCCAAGCGTTTTCGGAAAGCTGCTTTGGCAATTGGCAATTGCGAGCCGTTTCCCGTTTCGCACCAGAGCTCATATCGACCAAATCACTGGCGTGTCCGGGGCAGGTCACCCGTGACGGAAGCAGCTTTATCACTGCGCTCAGTCGAAAGTGAAGTGCATTTGATTTGTGGAACCACGAATTCGCGGAAGCATCCAAAAAAGAGGTTTTGTTGCGTGGGGCATTCGTCCTGACCTGAGTCGAACACCGTGCATCGTCGGCTCCGATTCTTGGAGTAAAGCCGCTCGCTCGTAAGGAAACGTGGAAAGAGGCTTCATGGAACTAGAAACCCAATCATCTCCGCAACTGCTGTCGAAACATGACAGAAGTCAGATTGAGCATGCGTTTTTTTCCAGCGGGTCTGGGCTGGAAATTCTCAAGTTGATTCTCGCTGGATCTCCGCTATCTGACGTGCTGACGATCATTGCCCAACTAGTCGAATCCCAAGGCGAGAACATGTTCTGCACGATCTGGCTTCCGGATAAGAGTGGGAGGCAACTGCATTGCGTTGCTGCTCCTAATCTTCCCGGGTTTAGCGCTCACGTAGGACCCATGTTTATTGGTCCGAAGGGCGCATCCTGCGGGACAGCTGTTTATCGGAAGGAGCCGGTTTATGTGACCGACATTCTCACCGACTCCCTCTGGGACGACTATCGTGACCTCGTATCGCCGTACGGGATCCGCTCGGTTTGGTCGCGTCCGCTGTTCACGAGCGAGGGTACGGCCCTGGGTACTTTCGCCGTCCTTTATCGTGAGGCGCGTAGCCCGGGCAGAACCGATCTGCAATTGATCGAGCATGCCAGCTATATCACACGGATTGCAATAGAGCGCCAGATTAATGAAGAAGCGCTACGGCATGAGCGCGATCGCCTACGCTTGCTGCTGGAGATTACGAACAGCATGACGTCAAGGCTGGATCTTAGCCAACTGGTTGAAGCGCTATCCACGAACCTCCTGAGCGTAACGCGATGTGACTTTTGCGCTTTGCTTCTGCCCGATGGTGATGCCGGGCGATTGCGCCTAACCACCTTGTACAACCCTGATTCACGAGGGTTCCTTTCAGACGGAACGATCGTGCCTATTCACGGTTCGAGCTGTGGCAAAGCCTTCTGGACCGGCAGGACTCAACATTTCGATAGGCTTGAGGACGTGCGCGATGACCCGGAGAGTTTTGGCAACAGCGCAGGTCAGCGTGTCTATGAGTGTGTCATGGGGGAAGGCTTGGTATCGGGGTGCGACCTCCCGCTGATCGGGAGAAGCGGCGTGATAGGCGTGTTAGCCGCTCTAAAGCGGTCTGAGAGCGCATTCGGGCGAGATGAAATCGTCTTTCTCGAACAGGTGGGCCGCCAGGTAGCGATTGCTGTAGAAAACGCGTTGGAGTACGAAAAAGCAATAAAGGACAGAGACAGAGAAACGGAACAAAGGCGCTACCTCGAACAGGAAATTCGCGTTGAGCTTGGCGAAATCGTCGGAGAGAGCCCCGCGTTGAAGAGCGCTCTGGACTTGGTTTCCGTGGTGGCACCTACGGACTCGAGCGTACTCATTCTTGGGGAGACCGGAACGGGCAAAGAACTCATCGCACGTGCAATCCACAATCTGAGCAGCCGCCGGGAACGCGCCTTTGTCAAATTGAATTGCGCCGCAATCCCCCTCGGTCTGCTCGAGAGTGAGTTGTTCGGCCACGAAAAAGGCGCATTTACCGGGGCAATCGCACAAAAAATCGGACGCTTCGAACTCGCGAACAAGGGCACGCTTTTTCTTGACGAGGTCGGGGACATCCCTCTGGAACTTCAAGCGAAATTGCTGCGCGTGCTACAAGAGCAGGAATTCGAGCGGCTCGGCAGCAACCGCACGCACAAAGTGGACGTCCGGCTGATTGCAGCCACGCATCGTGATCTGGCCAGCATGGTGAAGCAACTCACATTTCGCGAAGATCTTTATTATCGGCTGAAGGTCTTTCCCATACACCTTCCGCCGTTGCGTCAACGCCGCGAAGACATCCCACGACTGGTGCGACATTTTGTGGATCTCTACGCCAAGAGAATGAACAAGAGCATCAACCAAATTCCCACAGACACGATCGACGCCCTGGTGCGATATCGCTGGCCTGGAAATGTTCGTGAGCTGCAGAACTTTGTCGAACGAGCAGTGATACTCTCTCCTCATAATGTACTTCGTGCCCCGACTGCAGAGTTGGAGCCGTTTAATGCCCACCCGGAGCGAAATGTCACCGTCGGCGGGCTGGCGGAGGTGGAACGTGATCACATCCTCCGTGCGCTTGAGGCCAGCAAATGGGTGATAGGTGGGCAAAACGGTGCTGCTG
Source organism: uncultured Acidobacteriaceae bacterium (assembly GCA_963791975.1). Lineage (GTDB taxonomy): Bacteria > Acidobacteriota > Terriglobia > Terriglobales > Acidobacteriaceae > Bog-257. The sequence goes on from CAWBUJ010000007.1 coordinate 41,425, forward strand.
AGCGTCTAGGAATGAAACGGACTACGTTAGCTTACAGGATGAGGCGACTTGGCATTAGGCGCTCCACCGAAATCTCCGGCAAGAACGCCAACAGTCGCGGACACGCTTAATCGGGGTGGTCCTTGGCGGATTCTTTTGTGCCGTGACAAACTCCGCGACTACAGTTTGTCGGCGGCAAATATTTGTCACACCATCCGTCACCTGGGATCGAGCATTTCCCTCCCGTCTTCCAGAGGCATCCCTTAGCTCTGGAATAACTTCGGCTTCAAAATCAGTTTCCGGTTGTCAGGTCCGCTACTTGGCGCGCAAATTGCGCTAACTCTATGTTCTGTGATGGCACAGAACATCATCATTCGATAGCCGGGAGGAAGCGTTTTGAGTAGAAGCCGTTCAGCGGAAGTGCAACAGGACAGAGTGATGAGGGCTGCCATTCGATATCCTATGGGATCAGGGTCTCCCACCTCCCGTGAGGCCGAGTTGATCGCGCGTGTTCTCGCCGGCGAGTGTGATGTGTTTCACGATCTTGTGCGCCCTCACGAAAGAACCATATATCTTCTGACTCTCCGCATCTTGCGAAACGCGCAGGAAGCCGAAGACGTGGTGCAGGACACTGTGCTGAAAGCGCTCAAGAACCTGCACCGGTTTCGCGCCGAGTCGAAGTTCAGCACCTGGTTGGTCTCGATTGCAGAGAACGAGGCGCGCACGCGCCTGCGTCGCGATCGAATTCTGCGATTCGAATCGGTGGACGATAAGACGGAAGCCAGAAACCGTAGCTTTACGCCAGTGGTGATTGCCGATAAACGAGAGATCCCTTTGCAGGCGCTGGAGCGAAAGGAGCTGCGCCAGATGCTCCAATTAGCGATCGCCCGCTTGCCGCAAAGTTATCGCCAGACGCTGCTACTACGCGATGTGGAAGAGCTGAGCTTCAGGGAAACTGCCGCCCTGTTGGGCGTCACCGAGGGCGTAGTAAAAATCAGGCTTTTCCGGGCGCGGCTCATGATGCAGAAGATCCTAATGCCGCATCATGCGCACCGCCTCAGCGCTCCTCCGAAACGAAAAAGGATCGTTTACTGCACTCCGAGTACTGCACGGCCGGGTGTGTGCCGGCGGACAATTGCGCAAAAGAATATGGTCGGCAAAGGGAACTACCAGCTATGCCTGGGGAAGGCGTAGCAAATTGGCAGGATGCCGGTCAGCAAATCGCCTAAACGTGAGTAGCCATTGAGAGGAAAAATCGTTTATGAATCCCAGCGTTCCGGCCAGAGCAATGAATCGCGAAGCGTCTTATGATCCCACCCGTTCTCACTTCGATGTACCACTTACATCCGTCCGCAGGATCGAAGCCGATGGTGTCCATGTCTTCTATCAGCAGCGGGCGACCCGAGTGCGCGGTGGTCCTCCTGCTACATGGATTTCCATCGTCGTCGTTTATGTTTCGTGAACTGATTCCCCGACTTGCCGATCGCTACCGGGTGATCGCGCCAGACCTGCCGGGCTTTGGGTTTACCGAAGTTCCGGAGCAGCGACAATACAACTACACCTTCGACGCACTGGCGCGAACTCTCGGGGCCTTCACCGAAGCGTTGCGCCTAAGACGGTACGCGCTTTATATCTTCGACTACGGAGCACCAACAGGCCTGCGTTTGGCAATGGCTAGGCCCGAGCGAGTAGCAGCGATTGTTTCACAGAACGGGAACGCGTATGAAGAAGGCTTGGGTGATGCGTGGGGACCGATTCGGAAATACTGGGCCGAGCCAACCGCAGAGAACCGAGAAGTGCTCCGAAACAACATTTTGAGGCTGGAAGGAACGCGATGGCAGTACACGCACGGCGTGGAGGTTGCGGAGAGTGTCGCACCGGAGTCCTACGTACTTGATACGGCCCTGATGGAGAGGCCAGGAAATAAGGAAATTCAGTTGGATCTTTTCTTGGACTATGCGTCGAACGTGAAACTTTATCCGAAATTCCAGGAGTATTTTCGGAGATCGAAGCCTCCTTTGCTTGCCATCTGGGGCGAGAATGATCCCTTTTTCATCCCCGCAGGAGCCGAAGCGTTTCGCAAGGATCTGCCGAACGCGCAGGTGGAACTTCTCAATACCGGGCACTTCGGGACCGAGACCCACGTCGTGGAGATTGCTAACACGATGAAAGAGTTTCTTCAGGCGAACGGCTTGTAGTCGCGAAGCCGATAACGAGATTTCAAAATGTCTGATTCACCTGCAAATGTCGCAGTCATATTGGTTCACGGAGCCTGGGCTGACGGTTCAAGCTGGAAAGAGGTGATTCTCCGGCTGGAAGGGAGGGTCTGCGAGTGATCGCAGCCCCGATTCCTCTGACCTCACTGGGCGATGACGCGGCCGCGGTGAGACGCACGATTGCGCGCACTACCGGCCCGGTGATTCTGGCGGCTCACGCCTATGCCGGTGCCGTGATCTCCGCATTCATTGATGAACGCGTGAAGGCGTTGGTGTACATCTCGGCATCGCTCCTGACGAGGGCGAAACGGTTGCGCAGGTCTTCTACCGCGATAACAAACATCCGCTCTCGCCTCAACTAGCAGCAGATATCGACGGTTTGATCTGGATGCCATACGACGGATTCGGAAAGGCATTCGCGCAAAATGCGACGCCGGACGAGATCGCGTTGTCGGCAGCGGTGCAAAGGCCCATTGCGCTGAAATGCATTCAAGAGCCGGTTCCAAAACCCATGTGGAGATCCAGACCTTCCTGGTTCCTGATTGCCGAGCAAGACCGCATGATCAACCCCAGAACACAACGCTTCATGGCTGAGCGGATGAATGCAACCATGCGCTCGGTCGCCGTTGACCATACCCCTTTACTCAGTGCACCACAGGAAGTGGTGAACATCATTCTCGAAGCGACGGACGCAGCGTCCCGCATGAAGGTGGCGTCGTGAACTCTGTCGCAATTGTTACCGGAGCAAGCCGCGGTATCGGCAGAGCTACCGTGCTTCGATTAGCGCGCGACTTCGCGGCGGTCGTGCTGGTTGCGCGGGAAGGCGAGGCACTGAGAGATGTGGCGACACTGGTAAAGAGTTTGGGAGCCGAGCCGCTCGTTGTCGATCTCGACTTGAGCAAAGTCGAATCAGGCAAAACAGTCATCCAGCACACACTTAGCCGTTTCGGAAGAATTGATGCACTGCTCAATATCGCAGGCGCAGTGCCACAAATCGATTTGTTTGAGATGACGGACGAGCAGTGGCACGCAGGCATGGAGCTGATACTCCATGGTGCACGACGCTTGACGATACTGGCCTGGGAGGCACTGACGAAGTCGAAGGGCTCCGTCGTATTCATGTCGGGCAGTGCGTCCCTCGATCCGAAGCCCGCTTTCGCAGCCGTCGCCGCGACCAATGCAGCTATCACGGCGCTTGCGAAAGCGTTTGCCAGCAAGGCATTAAAGACGGCGTGCAGGTCGACGGTATTGTCCGGGGCCGGTGATGACGGGGCGTCGCCACTCCTTCATGGAGAATGGGCTCCGGCGCATAACATGAGCGTCGAAGAGGCGATGAAGGAATTTCCAAGAGAAGTGGGAATCAGTCGCTACGGTCAGCCGGAAGAAATCGCCAATTTGCTCGCATTCATGGTATCGCCGGCAGCCAAATGGATGACCGGTACATCGGTCCGCATGGATGGGGGCGAGATCAAGGGCATTTGAGCAGGGGTAGCTTATGGAACGTCGTCGGTTTCTCGGTGGCCTTACAGCCGCATCGTTCGGCGCGCTACTCAAGAATTCGTTCTCCCCACTAGTGAGAGCACACGCTTCCAACAAGACTGGAGAAAATATGGCTGGCCAGGGTTCTTTCGAGTCTTCTCTTGTCGCGGTTTCAGGAAACACAATCTTCGTGCGCCGCTATGGAAAGGGCCCTGCCATTCTGCTGGTACACGGCTTCCCACGCACAAGTCTAATGTGGCGTTCCGTGGCTCCACAGCTTGCCGAGAATCACACTGTCATCTGCGTAGACCTGCGCGCTTACGGACACAGCGGAATACCTGCGTCCGCAGACGATCATTTTCCTTATTCCAAGCGCGCAATGGCGCGGGAATTGGTTGACGTGATGAACAAACTCGGTTTCTCAACCTTCGCGTTGATTGGTCACGACCGCGGGGGGCGCGTCAGCTATCGCATGGCTCTCGATCATCCGAACAACGTAGAGCGTTTGGCGGTGTTCGACGTGATTCCGATTCTTGAAGCGTGGAGCCGTTCCGACTCGCGCTTCACTCAAACCTACTGGCCCTGGAGTCTATTAGCGCAGAAGGAACCGCTGCCAGAGAGCTATCTGCTCGGCGCGCCTGAGGCCGTGTTCCATAATCCCTTCGGCCATGGGTCATTCGGACCGGAGGTTCTCCAGGAATACGTTTCAACGTATCGAGATTCCGCCCGAGTTCATGGAATCTGCGAGGAATATCGAGCCGCCGCAACGATCGATTTCCAGCATGACCGTGCAGACAAAGAGGTATCGAGGCGAATTGAATGCCCGATGCTGCATCTCTGGGCCGAAGGTGGTCCACTTGACACCTTCTACGCGAAAGATGGCGGTCCACTGGGCATTTGGCGGCAATGGGCGCCGCACGTACAAGGACAGCCGATGAAGGGTGGCCACTTTTTCCCGGAAGAAAATCCTGACGACACCGCCGTTCTCGTCAATCGATTCCTCTCTGCTTAGGTTAAGCAGCAGGTTTGTTTTCAAGTGAGGCCTTCTTGCAACAAACAGCGACGGACCTCGCGAATCGCGGAACCATCCGACAGTGGCGCACAAGCCATACGGCCCGGGCGCTGCGCCGCCGTGATGGCCTGAGTGCAGTTTACAGCCTTGCCCTCCACTGGCCTGAGTATCTGATGGAAGCGGCCGAACTGGGTCTGTACATGTTTCTTACCTGCGCATTTGCGACTTTGCTCCAGCATCCTGCGTCGCCCGTGCGGCAACTTATTGCAAACGTCAGCGCACGGCGTGCGCTCATGGGCCTGGCGATGGGCCTCACCATTATCGCGATTGTTGTGTCCCCCTGGGGCAAACAATCGGGTGGTCATTTCAATCCTGCGATCACCCTTACCTTTTATCGCTTGGGCAAAGTAGAGTTTTGGGATCTTTGGTTTTACGTTGTTGCTCAATTTGTGGGCGCGGTAGGCGGCGTCTGCCTCGCAAGGTACGTGCTACGGGGCGCGCTCGGCAATCATTCGGTTCATTACGCCGTCACCGTGCCCGGGGTTTTCGGTAAGGCCGCAGCGTTTGCCGCGAAAGTTACCATCTCCTTCATACTCATGATCACGATTCTAGTCGTCAGCAATCGCTCCAGGCTGGCGCCCTTGACGGCCTATTTCGCCGGGGGCTGATAGCCATCTATATGGTTTTCGAAACACCGCTCTCGGGAATCAGCACAAACCCGACGCGCACCTTGGTTCAGCTTTGCATGCCGAATCCTGGCAGGCGCTGTGGATTTACTTCGTTGCTCCGACGTTGGGAATGCTTGTGGCTGGCGAGGTTTTTCTCCACGCTCGGGGCGGCCGCGCTCCTTTTTGCGGAAAACTCCACCACACAAATAACAAACGGTGCCTTTCACCATGGATCATCCACAACTTCACAGTTCAGGGCCACGGAGGGGGAAAAGCAATGAGGATGTTACGGAACGACTGGACGAGTTCAAGAAAACGTTTGAATCCGGGGCTCCACCCTACAACGCGGCGCAAGAGGAATTGGAGGTGTTCCATCGAGCGACAGCCGAGCTCAAGGCTTCCGGCATTGAAGATGGTGGGTTGAAGGTCAGGACCACGTCCGGCGTTCAGCGTCTTAAATCAGGATCGGGTGCAGGTTTCCTCAGAAGCCGTTCTGCGCGAAGGGCCAATGGTGGTCAGCTTCTTCCGAGGGCAATGGTGGCCGTACTGCAACGTGGGGCTCGAGAGTTGTCCGGGGGATATACTCCGAGGTCGGGGCACTGGGTGCAGGACTTGTCGTATTGACTCCCGAAATCGAGCGGTACACGCGCGCCTTGCATAAGAAGCTCAACCTCAACCTCGACATTCTTACGGGACTCCACCTGCAGGTCGCGGAGCAGTTTGGACTTGGTGTTCACACTACCCGGGTACCTTCAGAATATTATAAGTCGTTTGGAAGCACTCTGGACAGGTTCCATGATGAACAAGAATATCGATTGCCGATGCCCGCACGCTACATCATCGATCAGCAGGGGATCATTCGCGCGGCCGACGTCGATGCAGACTCCACGATCCGTTCCGAGCCATCCGAAACACTCGAACGCTTGAGAAATCTAGTGCAGGAATGGGCCCGGCGGTCGGTCTCATCGACCGGCACGCGCGAACGTTAAACCTGTCGCCCGGAAGGAGGGTCGATGGCCAGCCCGAACATTCCATCTGGCCCCGTCGCCAGGAGTACTCGAGTCGGAAGAATTTGACCTGGTGATTCTCGGAGGCGGCACGGGTTCGACTGTCGCGGCGTGGACGTTTGCTGGAGAAGGAAAACGAGTCGGGTGATGGACCGGCAGAGTACGTCGCAGAGCCTGTCCGAACATCGCCGGTCTGCCAAGCAAGAACATTATTCACAGCGCGAAGGTCGCTCCTACTTTCGTCGGAGCAATGAATTCGGAATCAGCGAGAACGGCTTCACCATTGATATGGCCGGTGTGCGCGAACGGAAGCGCAAAATGGTTGCCGGACTGAATGAGATGTCTTGTGGAGAACTACAGGAACACTGGCGCGGTGCTGATTTTAGGTGGAACTGGACGGTTCATCGGCTCGAGAGAACTCTGGAGGTCGACCTCCCCGACGGCAGCACGCGTCGCTTGCGCGGCACGAACGTTATTGTCAGTACAGGCACGCGAGCCACGGTCGAGGCGAATGTACAGGGCTGGCGGAAGCGCGACCACTCACCCACATCGAGGCGCTCGAACTCGAGAGGGTTCCTGAACATCTCCTGGTGATCGGCGGCGGCTATGTTGGCGTCGAACTGTCCCAAGCCATGCGCCGTTTCGGCAGTAAGGTGTCGATCGTCGATCGCAACCAGCGACCCATGTCCAGAGAAGACGAAGACGTCTGCGAGGCGCTTCGTAGCCTGCTTGACGATGAGGGGATCAAGGTTCTTCTGAACGCGACAACGAAGCGAGTGACGGGACAATCGGGAAATGCGGTGAGCATTCTCATTGAGCAGAATGGCATCGAGAGGACGCTGCAAGGCAGTCATGCGTTGGTCGCGACCGGTCGCACTCCGAACACCGAAGGACTGGGTCTGGAGCTAGCTGGCGTGGAACTCACGGAGCACGGCTACATCGCGGTCGACGAGCGTCTGCGCACCGACCGCCCCTGGCGTTTGGGCGATTGGCGAGGTCGCCGGCAGCCCACAATTCACGCATATCAGCGTTGACGATTTTCGCGTGGTGCACACAGACGTCGACGGCGGCAAGCGCGTAGTTACCGGCCGCCGAGTCCCCGTATTGTTTGTTCACGATCCTGAACTCGCTCGTGTCGGACTAAGTGAGACTGAGGCGAAGAAACGAGGCATTGCTTACAGGCTCTTTCAAAGTCCCAATAGATCCAATTTGCGGGCGCGCACTCTTGGTGAAACACGAGGCTTCATGAAAGCCCTGGTAGAAGCGGAGGGCGAACACATTCTCGGGTTCACGGCTTTCGCTGTCGGCGCCGGAGAGATCATGGCCGCAGTTCAGGTAGCCATGATTGCGGGATTGCCTTACACGGCACTGCGAGATGCCGTTCTGACTCATCCCACATTGGCGGAGGGTCTGATACCGCTGTTCTCATCCGTGGCGTCAACATACAGAGCTTAGTTACTTAGGCAACTGCTTAGCGGGTAGTGACCCTCTCAATGCGTCTCGGTTAACGCGCTTTGGTTGATTCTGTTGAAAGGGATGAATTTACAGGTCGAAAAGCGAAGGCCCCCCTCCTCCATCATCCAGTAACGCGCTCAACGAGAATACTCCCGAAAAGTCGGCCAGTGTTTACGAATGCTTCGCTTTCATCTGGCTGTATAACGCCCAAACCGCTGAATTGCACGTCGATGCGCTCGCCGGCAGCGCCGTTCCCGTGTTTCGGGGCCCCGAGCCTCCTCCGGCGTCCAAAAGGGCCGGGGACATTCCGACTGGCTCCCATCGGTTGCGAGCTCATTGTCACTGCGCCAGACTTTTCACTGTGGCCTCTGAGCGCCAAACTAGGCAGGCGGTTAGAGGAGCCGCCTCCTATGTCAAAGAAGAAACGACCATGCTGCGCTGCCAGCCTGACACTTCCTGAACTAGAACAATCGAAGACCACCGTGCTCGGTACGCTGGTGTCTGCGCATTCTCGCCGGAGCTATAAACACGCCATCGAAAAGTTCATCGACTGGTATTGTTCTGAGCCTCGATTAGGGTTCAACCGCCCCGTCGTGGTGCAATACCGGTCGTTCCTTGAACGCTGTTCACTGTCAGCCGCTACGATCAATCTTCATCTTTCCGCGATCCGGCGGCTAGCCGATGAAGCTGCGGAGAGCGGTTTGTTGAGTGCGGAGTTGGCGATTGGGATTCGTCGAGTAAAAGGAGTCAGACGGCTTGGCCGCAGGATTGGTAATTGGCTGAATGCAGATCAGGCGCAAGAGTTGCTGAATGCCGTTCCTCAAAGCACTCTGCGCGGCAAGAGAGATGCGGCGGTACTCGGGCTGCTGCTCGGATGTGGACTGCGACGTTCAGAAGCCGTGAGCTTGCGATTCGATCAACTGCAATTGAGGGAAAACCATTGGGTCATCGTCGATATGGTCGGCAAGGGCGGACGGCTGCGAACGATACCGGTGCCGGCTTGGTGTATGGGGTTGATAGATGTTTGGATTCGCGGCTCAGGTGTGACTGAAGGCAGGCTAATCAGACGAATATCAAAGGATGGCGCTCGGCAAGATGCTGGCGTGACAACCGAGGTGGTCTGGTACGCAGTGAAACGATATGCAAAACGAATCGGCTTTGAACATCTGGCCCCTCATGACCTTCGCCGCACTTGCGCCCGTCTTTGCCATGGCGCTGGAGGCGAACTCGAACAGATTCAGTTTCTCCTCGGCCATGCCTCAGTGCAAACGACAGAACGATACATCGGATGCAGGCAGAACCTCAGGGAGGCGGTCAATGATCGATTCCGAATCTCCCTCACAAACAACCTGTCCACCGAAGCAAACGGTGCACAACCTCGACGATAATGTATTTTATCGCGTTGGAAGTCAGTACCGCTTTCCATACTTGTCATCTTGATCAGTAAGTTGTACCCGCTTTTGGGCGCTTTCCGCCCTTGATCGCTTCCAGAGACTTTCCTGGCTGATCGTCGTCCCACAGGATTCACCAAGCGCTATTTGGAATTGCGCCGCCGCGCGCTAGTCGCTAAAGTTTAATTTTCCCTCGAAGCCTCTATGCCCCGATATTTTGCCGCTATAACGATCATTCTGATGGTCGGCATGGTAGTGACCCGAATCTTGCTCCTGAAAAAGCAAGGAATCGCGGCCATGAAATTCGGGGAGACGGACAAAACGGATTTTCTGATTCCGCCGTTTGCATTACTTTACTTTTATCTCGTATTCGCAGTTACGTTCGGCCTTCCCACAGTAAGCACGAAGGAGATGTTTCATTCCGAAATCACAGAGTGGCTCGGCGTGGCATATTGCCTAGCGGGCCTTGCATTATTGTTGTGGACACTCATGTCCTTTGGAAAAAGCTTCCGGGTGGGCATAGATACGCAACACCCAAATAAGCTTGTAACAGATGGGATCTTCGCCCACAGCCGTAATCCGATATATGTGGCCTTCGCCTTCATCCTGATTGGCCAATTCCTCATTTTCCCGAACTGGATTTTGTTAATTTATGTCGCCGCCGGTTTCTGGCTTTTGCACCGGCAGATTTTGCGTGAAGAGGAATATTTGAGGAAGCACTATGGCGAGGAATACGCTCAGTATTCCCGCCGAGTAAGAAGATATCTGTAACCTGATGTTTGCGGCCCGAGCATCACCTGATAACGTCCTTTATCATTCACTACCTGAGTTGGCGCTGACGCCCAGGATCTACTTTCGCCCGCTGTTTGTCGCGCCGAGACGACAACCATCGCTCGGCGCATTCTTTCTATAGCGACACAAACATTGGGTTTGCCGACGCCAGAGTCTCTTTCACCCGACGGCACGACTACCGTCCGGTTTGAAGATTCCCATCAGGCGAATGCAATGCGGTCACAAACCGATCGTTCGGCGAATGCAAAGGGTGCGCAGTTCGCCCCGGATCGACGCCGAGCGATTTGGCTACTTCACGCATCTGCTGATTGAGATTCGGCCAATTCGGCCGAGACTTTTTGCTGGCCTTAATCCAGACTATCGGGAAATGCTGTTACACCATTGACCTGCTCCCCCAGAAATTAGTCCATCGAAAATGTGACTTCTCCGATTTACGATGGCCCGCCAGGGCCAGAGGAGGAGTCGTGAGAAAGAGTCGATTCAGCGAAGAGCAGATCATCGCCATCCTGAAGGAGTCCGAAGCCGGGGTGGAGACGGGAGAACTGTGCCGGCGGCACGGGATCGCGAAGGCATGTTTCTACCGGTGGAAGAGCAAGCTACGGTGGGTTGGAGTTGAGCGAAGCGAGGCGGGTGCAGCAACTGGAGGAAGAAAACCGGCAGCTGAAACACATCGTAGCTGAGCAGGCGGTGGACATCCGAGCGTTGAAGGCGGTAGTCGCAAAAAAGTGGTGAGCCCGCAGGCGCGGCGAGAGGCGGTGCTGGTGATGCAGGTAGAAGTAGAGTTGAGCCAGCGACGGGCCTGTGGGCTGATGGAGCTGTATCGTGCGACGTGTCGTTATCGGAAACGCAGAAGTGAGGACCAGCCGCTGCGGGTGCGGCTGCGCGAGTTGGCGGAGATCAGGCGCCGATTCGGCTACCGCCGGCTGCAGGTTTTGTTGCAGCGCGAAGGCTGGCAGGTAAACCACAAGCGGGTGTACCGGCTGTACGTGGAGGAGAAGCTGTCGCTGCGGCGCAAGCGGGGACGGAAGCGCAGCACGGTGCGCCAACCGCTGCCGGCAGCCGATGGCCGCCAACCAGGTGTGGTCGGTGGACTTCATGAGCGATACGCTCAGCTCGGGACGGAGGTTTCGCACCTTGAACATCGTGGATGACTACACGCGGGAGTGCCTGGCGATCGAGGTCGATACCTCGCTGGGAGGAATGCGCGTGGTGCGCGTGCTGGAAGAACTGAAGCGACAGCCGCGGGCTGCCGCGGCAGATCCGCAGCGACAACGGACCCGAGTTCGTCAGCCGCGCTGTTGATCAGTGGGCCTATGAGCAGGGCTTGCAGTGGCACACGATTCAACCCGGACGACCAATGGAGAACGGCTATGTGGAAAGTTTCAACGGACGTTTCCGCGATGAGTGCCTGAACGAGAACTGGTTTACCAGCCTGGCCGACGCACGCGAGAAGATCGAGCAGTGGAGGCAAGACTACAACGAAGCGAGGCCACACAGCAGCTTGCAGTACCGTACCCCGATGGAGTTTGCGCAGCAGTCGGCAGGCTTCGACGTGGATGAAGTGGGAGAAGGGGCCTCAAACGCCGGCCCCTTCCCCCACACCTCCATCCCCGCTACCAACAGCGGCCGCTGGGGCGAACAAAAACCGGAGAAAGTCTCATTATCCCTGGACTAAAGATGGGGGGCAGGTCAACAAGGCTAGCGAGTTCGTCGCTGTTGTCTGTCTGGTATCAGACTTAAAGGAGCGCGAGCCGCTGAAACTCATTCCGCACGATGCCGTAGCACTCACAAGCGGTGTTCTCTAGTTGCTTGCGCTTCTTGATGGTCACCACACCGCGTGAATAGTCGATCATCCCTGCTCGCTGGAGGAGTCCTGCTGCCAAAGTCACCGTGGTGCGGGGTGCGCCCAGCATCTGTCCGAGGAAGTCGTGCGTCAGGCGGAGCTGGTTCGATTCCACCCGGTCGCGACAAGACAACATCCAGCGGGCAAGTCGCTCCTCGATATTGTGGAGGCGGTTGCACGTGGCCGTTTGGGCCGATTGCACCAGAAAGCCCTGGATGTATCTCTGCAGGTGATTGCGCAACTCACAATCGCAAGCGCCTGGAAATACGGCAGGCGATGCACGGCGACGCCATTGACCGGGTGCGGCGCAAACATGCCGCGGCGATCGGCCTTGACCGCGGATATTAGGCGCACTCGATGCGAGCGACATTAATCACTACCGCCCCTGGAGAACGGCTGTTCGCTGGAAGACGTGCAGCGCACCGCCGGCCACGGCGAGCCGGCACGACGAAGCCTTCGAATGAGAAAATAGTCCCCCGAGCTGTGACTCCCCGCTAGGCAAGCAGTCACGGCGAACATTTTGGCGGTTAACTGAGCAAGCCCACCTTGGCCTTGATATCGAGACCACGTTCCGTATCGGGCATGGCCGGAAAGCGTGACGCGTCAAACGGTGGGAGCTGAGGAATCGGCGCACCCAATTCAACTAGGTTCTGCCGCGCCCGTTCAAGGCCCCAGTGGTAGACGAAAGGCGGTCCGTCACACCAGGCCAGATTGTAGGCGTCTGTGGCCGCGAGCACCGCGTCATCATCATCACCGGCATCGCGTTCAATCCAGGTCTGCACGTTGTAAGCCTCGGCGTAAAACCATGGGTACGATTTCTGGCGGCCCAAGGTCCATACTTCCTCCAAGCGGCTACGAGCATCCTTCAGGCGGCGCTGTTTGCGATGCAACTCCGCGATTGCAATCAGGCTTAGCAGGATTTCCTCAATTCGCTCGACTCCCCGGGCGCGGCTAAGCGCTTCGTGCAGGTGCCCGTGTGCTTTCTCCAGCAGTGCCTCCGCGGCTTCATTCTTGCCGTCACCGGCTCGCGCCAGGGCCACCATGCCAAGCAGGCGGTATCCCAGGATGGTGTTGATTTCATTTCCTCCTTGGAACAACCGCCAGGCCTCGTCCGCCAACTGCTGGAACTGAGCCAATTCTTTTTTCCAATAGGCTTGGTGCGCGAGGCAAGCGCACAGAAACCCCTCCATGTGCTTTACCCCGTGCTGCTGCCAAAATAAGAGCGAGTCTCTCAGATAAGTTTCTGCCTTTTCTGTTTCGCCACGAGCCGACAGCACCATGCCCAGGCGGTTCCTGCTCACGGCGGCGGCATCGGGATAACCGGCGTCTTGGCTGAGACGCAGCGCCTCGCGAGCTGCCCACTCGGCATTGCGCAGCTTTCCGGCAAGCCGATTGGCGTGGACCGACTCGCAGAGCACCATGATGGCGACATCGGCGGGGGTATTGACCAGGCGCGTCTGGGCAAGAAATTGGAGCTGTTCCGGCTTATCGAACTTCTGTGGCGGTAGCGAGTCGACAATCTTGTAAGCCGCGTCGAACGACGCTACGGCAGATTCCGTGTCGCCCAAAAACATCGCTCCCTTGGCATAGCGATACAAAATAAGAGCGTGATATTGCGGTTCCTTTTCGAACCACGAATCGACAGACGTCGTGCCTGCCACCTGGCGGTATTCCCCAGGCCGCTTCCGGAGCAAATGGTCCAGAAGGTCCTGGCGGTCGCGCCCTCGGCTTAGCAGGTAGTACAAAATGTCGTCGAGCGAATCGGCGAACACCCGGTAGGCATCTGACCACCGCCAAAGGCCGATCAAAGCATAAAACTGTTCAATTGCCCACTTCACGGCGACGCCTGTCGGGGCCTTCGCGGCCTTCGCTTGCTGCAGCTTGGAATCAGCGAAACCAGCAACCATCTCGAGAAGCTCGGCTTTTTCCGGGTTCTTCAGCCAACGCCAGACGCTAGCGCGGATGATGGGATGAAGATCGACGTTCTGCCGGTCGCAGCCGAGCAATCCCCGATTTTCCAAGTCACGAAGCTGCTTCTCTAGCGCGCGGTTACTTGAGAATGGCTTGCCCGCCCGGTCTTGCGTGGAGTCGGTTCTCACCAGCAGCTCGACAAGGGTCGCGAAATCGATAGAAGTCCGGAAGGCGGTGATCACGTTTAAGGTACGCTGCGCCGCCGCTGGCAACCCCTGGAAGGCGAACTGTAGGATGTGCGTTTTTCGTTGCACTAGGCGAAGAGTGGCAGGATTGAGTTCCTCATTCTCCTCCAGCCACGCATCAAAATCGCCCGGGCTCTGCCAAAACTTTGCCACTTCTCCGGCTAGAATTTTGACCCAGAGAGGCTGATTCCCAAGCTCCTGCAGATACGGTCGAACCTTGGCAACCGAACCCTTTCCTCCAATCGATCCCCACAACGCTAGCGCATCCTGGTCACTCAGGCCTGTGAGCCGAAATGCGGCGCAACCATCCGCCAGCCCTCCTTCCTGCTTTTCCAGGTCAGCGGGATACAAACGGCTCGTCACCAGAATGTGCGACTTGCCTTCAGTCGCGCAGCTGCGCAAGAATTCGGCCACGCGATCGTCGGAAAGCTTGCGCGGATCCGTACTTGTCCAAGATCGACTGCCTTGATCGGCGGACCCCTGCTCATCGCCGGTGACAGCGTCTAATTCATCAGGCAGATTAGCCGCGTCCATGCGGTTGTACTGCACCATCAGCCGCTCCAGCCCATCCAGCACCAATAGGAATTGGTGTTTGTGAAGCGTGGCCAGCAACTCGCGTGTTCGCTCGGCGAACGAGAGATTCGCCACCTTCTCCAGATCGCGCTGGTCGAAATAAGCGAGAGCATGCGTCAAGAAACTATCGAATGAGGAATCGGGGGCGTAGAAACTCCACCACATCCGTCCGGCGAGGCGGGATGTGTGCCGGCACCCCTTCCGAAACCAAGTCCAAGTCAGAGCTGACTTGCCCATGCCGCCCAGCGCATGGACAACCAGAACGCGCGTCTCGGAGAATCCTGCTGTTCCCGCGAGCCAGCTCGTCAGACGGTTCAGTTCGTCCTTCCTGCCAACCAGCTTCTCTTTGGTGAGCAAGGTGTAACCACCGTATACGCACTCTGCCGGCGGCTTTGGGACTTTTGCACTACCCGAGCCGTATGGCCATTCGCGGACCAGCAACCCTACCCAGAGGACAACTTGCACACCGACCAGTACTCCAACCAGTTCGACGGCGTGCTTCAGGTAGAGTGGTACAGCCTGCAGCGTGGTTTGATCCCAGCCCGCCCAGGTGAGCAGCATGACCCACAACACCAGCGAAGAGAACGAAATGATCAGCAGACGCGGATTTCGCAAGAGCCTGGGTTGAAATAGAGCGGCGACCGGGTTTGCGAAGCTCCCCGCCAGCACCGTGGCGAGCGCGATCAGAATTGTCAAGACCAGGGCGAGGGACATTTCTCCTCCGCTGATTGGCATATTATGCCGTAAGTCCGTGCCTTTGGCGTCTCAAAGTCACGGGACGAATATTCTTGTGGAAAGGAAGGCCGATTGGAGTTCCGTCAGCTTGCGCCCGGCGACTACCGCATCTTCGCCGCCGTGGGAAAGGAGCGCCGGCCCTTCGGGGTGCACGTCCCGGAGCGGAAGAAAGAAGAGGTTCATCCCGTGTTCGCATTTGATGGTGTCACCATCTGTAACCAGAAGGGACACATGGGTCGCATCAACGGACTGAGCGATGCCTCGGAGAAATACGGGTTTGCGGCAATCTACCCCGTCCCGAAGACCCGTTACTGGGGAACGATTGCCGGGTGGAATACTCGCGGCGGATATCTAGACTTCCGCCCTGGCTACGACGACGTGGATTTTATCAGCGCTATCTTTGCGATGCTGAAGCTAGAGCATGCCTATGCTCTCGGATTTTCGGCGGGCGCCCAGTTTGCGCATATTCTCGCCGGGCGACTGGCAGGCAGTATTCTTGGAGTTGGTTCGATTGCGGGCACGTGGCTGGGTACCGAGCCAGTGCCGCCAGCCGGCACGGCGCTAATGGTCGTGCACGGAGAGAAGGATCCAGTCCAGCCTTACCGAGGGGTGCGCCGCGGGTTGCGGGTTCGCGCGCTCGCGCTGCTCGGGAACCCTAATGTGCTGTTGTCGCGGCCTGACCTCCAGGCGCAAGTTTATGCGGCGGCG
This sequence comes from uncultured Acidobacteriaceae bacterium, assembly GCA_963791975.1. GTDB lineage: Bacteria > Acidobacteriota > Terriglobia > Terriglobales > Acidobacteriaceae > Bog-257. The sequence continues at coordinate 57,439 of CAWBUJ010000007.1, forward strand.
AACGGCTACGAGCCTGAACCTGTAGTGGAGCAGACTGGCCTATATACGAAGCGGACCTTCGGACCTGGCGCGGTGCCCGTCGTGGAGTATCTGATGCGGCATCCATATGAAGGACACACCTACCACGGCCGTAAGACGGGCTGGGGCACAGAGTCGATCATGTCGCCGCGCCACGGGCGACCCGCGCCGCCTGAACTCTTCAACTGCAATGACGTGTTCGCAGCCATCATGGGCTTCGCAACAGAGTAGCCCCTCTCAGTAACATAGGCGAATATAAGGTCAAAAACGGCCCAACCGGAAACTGTCATCCGGTTTGGTGCAGAAAACGGAGGTAGGTTAGACCCAATGATCTTCACTGTCTCTCATCAGTACGCGTGCCGCTCGCAGAGATTCTATCGTCTAGTCAAGAAGGTTTCCAATGTAAAACGTTTGGTTCATTGGTAGGTTCTGAATCGATACTCTCTAGAAGAACGTTCGGGGAAGACCAGCACACAAAAAGGATCGCGCAATGGCATTTAGCACGTGCCCGATCGCCGTTGTTAAGGCGCCCGCGGAGCGCGTCTGGAATCTGCTCTCCGAACCCGTCAATTACGACCAATGGTGGGATGCTCAAACGGTGCCATTACACCTCCGGGTTCCGCGCAGCCGGGACAGCGTATTGAGGCAGGGACGACCGTGCTCGGTAGACAATGGAATGTAATAAATATCACCGTCGAGCACATAGACCACGCGCGGCGGGCGATCGATCTGACCACGCGCTTGCCGCTCGGCATTACGGTTCACAACCACATCACTCGCGTGCTGCTTGACTCGGCCACCTGCCGCGTAAGCTTTGGCTGAGAGTTCTCTTTCTCGCCTGGATGGTGGGGCTGGATACTGGAGCATTGGAGCGCGAATCAATTGCACGCTGGGGTTGCCGACGCACTGGCGCGACTCCAACACGCCGCAGAACCGTGCGGCTGATGGCAATGGGCGTGTTCGCCCATCGGAGCCGCCAGCCCCCCGGCAGCAGGCATTTCTCTCTGTAACTATATTATGCAATCCTCACTAATAGGGGCGAGATCGCCCACCGCCCTGCCCGAGTTATTTAAACGCGATAATGTATTCTCTCGTCGGGAAAATGCAAGCGCTTCGACCGCAGATCCGTTGATTTCAAGCAGCCTATGTGAGTCTCTGGCTCCCCCGACGAATGCTGGAGCACCTATACTGGAGGCGCCAGAAGGAGCCGCCTCCTATGCCATCGATAAGTCAGTTGCCATTGCTTTTAGCACGGCAGGCCAAGAAATCATTGTCAATCGTCGAAGTATTCGGGTTATCTGCGGACAATTTCCACTGGTACCGCGCCGTGATTCATGTCAACGCCAACTATAGTCACATGAGTCGGAGCTATCTGCGCATGTACTGTTTGAGTGTTCAACGTGAAACCAAGCCACAGCAATGCAACGGCTATCACCGTCAGGATAGCCTTAGTATAAAAATCGACTCTCATCTCGTTCTCCGTCAAAATCCAAATGGGGTGAACAATACCACGTGTTACTTCATTGCTCTGGCACAAAATACTCGACCCACACTTTTTGAAGGCTATCGGTATCGCAACGGATATACTCCAATCTAGCCGCTTCCCCGGGCTTGAGGTGCGCGCCTCTGCCGAGGTTCCAACCGTTGCATTGCCAATGAATTCTAAAATAGGCTTTTGTAGATGAGTCATTCCTCAGCATCACCCAACCGTTTTCCACCTTGTAGGAGACGCTATTGCCCTGACTAATATTTTGGGGATCAGCCACGTGTCGCCAGCCTTGATCGGGCTGTTTGGGGGATGCGCCGGTCGACTGCTCGGATGGCCCTACTTTAGACTGTGTCACCGGGTTAGAATCGCCTGTACCCACTTGAACTCTCGTATTTTCGGACCGGGATCCGAGGTCATCGTAACCCACGATGAGCCCCGCATACTGTTCACCTTGCGCCAAGTTCTGAACCTTCCATGAAATCGCTATCACGCCCGCAGCGAAATCCGGAGTCATTTGTGGTACAGCTCCCAAAAATCGCACCGCGACCGCCCCGCAGTCCATGTAAGCGTACGCTACGTCTGTGCTAGTCGCAGCGGTGGTACAGTCCACCCATGTTTGGCCATCTCTACTTGCGGAAGGGATGACCCTGATATTGTGGGCCGATAATGGAACTTGATTGAACGTGACCGTCGAACAATTAAGATACCCATTTCTGCACTGTGGGTCTAGTGTTCCCGCGCTTAGTATGTGAGTGTTTCCTGGTATCGTCACCGGCCCCACATCACCCCCAGCCGGGCCAACCGGCGGTGGCTGTTGCGCCACCGTTGACCAGGTGGGTTCAGTCGGCGGTGCGTACTGCACTCCACCAGTTGGGCCGCTGGCCGTTGACTGCTCCGCTCCACCAGTTGGGCCGCTGGCCGTTGCCTGCTCCGTTGGCTCGGTCGCACTGGGCGACGGCTTGTGCTCACAAGCGCATACCAACACCAAAAGAGAGATGCATGCCACGCTGATAGTTCGAATAAGCATACGCTGTCTCGGCCTCCTATCCGGGAATGGATTGTATCCAGTACCGGTTCGATCTGTTTAGTTCTTGTGGTAGTACCTAAATACGACGTAGCATGATTCCCTTGTTTTAGGCATCAGATTGGCATGTATATCGCCGGCCATGTGGCCAGAATCTGCAGTGCTGTATTCGAAAAGGGGAAAGCCTTCGTCGGTATTCGCAGCCTGCGGGACACCGCGGGGGAGCTGAAAGGTGACGATCACGCAGTCGTTCGCGCTATATATGGCGAGCGCTCCCTTCCCGTTGATCATGATCGGGGCTTGATCGCCCCCAGGATTGACGCGGCTAACATCCAGCGCTCTGTTGGGGTCATTGGGTCTGTAATTGTATTTCTTCTGCAACACAGTGTCCCCCGCTTTGACCTTGTTCTCAAGTGACTCGTTTCCCTGAGCTCCGGATGGAGGAAAGTTATGCACTTGTGCTTGTACATCGGCGCAAGCACCAGTGATCGTCAAGAGAATTCCGGCAGAAAGCACAGTCATTGAACCGAAACTCCTCACAAGCTGCCTCATTTTGTTCTCCTCGCTGCTGTTTTTCGAACATCAGTGCGTGGCCCCCGCGAGTCATGAACCCACGTTCTGCCATCTCGCGTTTAGGAGCCGCTTTAGGGGTGATTGCCAGCTTTTGGCCGGACATCTCGCAGGCATCGGCCACGTTGGCGTAGTGTTCGAAAGTAGTCCCCGAGATGTCGGAACATCAACCCCAACTCCTTGACTTCCGTTTTCATATCTTCATGAACAGCCTCCTCATTCCAATTGACTTCCGCAAGCGCAGGTGGAAGCCGCTGAGGTTCTGGACGCGGATCAATCTTTCCGTATTGGGCCTGCGACAGCTTAGGCGTAACCTCAGTGGAAGTTTGCTTTGTCCCCGACAAACTCGGGTTGCTGCAACCCTTAGACCCGATGGCGCCATCCGCAGATTCTCTGCGAGCACGATTGAAGTAATACCACCAGAGATTGTCGCCACTGCCGTTTGTTGCCACTCTGTCTCGTGGATTCTTCCAACTCTCCATCCAGCTGTGCTCATACTGCATGACATCCTCACTATCCCGGTCACAGTTATAATGCCGACACGAGCGAGTATCCAGCATTTCCACATTGCGGCGCGTGGCAGTATCGGAATAGCAATCTGAATCGCTAGCAACGCGGCCAGGAAGCCACCGACTAGGGCTAAATCGAGATCTGCGGTAATGGCGCGGCGACCTAGTTTCGGAAAGCTATTTCACAGGGTAACGGTAGAGACTTGATATGCGGTTGAGTCTGAGTGGAGAAAATTGCACCTTGTGGCGTTCCGTAATTTTTACGGTGGATGCCGAGCGCAGTTTATGCCCGACTGGATCCCCCAATCCTGTGACCAAGCAGCCCAACCCAGCCGAGTTGGGCACGACAACGGAGGCCAATCATGAATGAAAGCGCATTGTCAGAACGATTCCCGGAAGCTTCGTCATTCCCTGATATGTATGGCGCCTCGAATCAGGCCGCGCGAGAGCCTCAACGTACCTGGAGAATTTGGGCCAAAAGGAGTGGCCATAGCGGTCCTAGTGCTCGTGGCCGAGGTTGTTATCGTCGTTTTTCCCTGGCTGAACACGGCTGGAATCGTGGACCCCGCTTCGCGACGGCTGGGGTGCGTTTTACCATGATGTTGAGGTTTCCGCGCCAGCCGACTGGAAAACAGGCGAGCTCCTCCAATGCGAAAGCAAAGCGCTTGAGCTGGAGCTGCACGGCCGGCATCTGTCTCGAGATGCAGTCGTAACCCGTGGGCCCAAGGCGTTGCTGTGCAAACCAGCGAACCAGCAGTCAGCCGCTCCTTTGTTTACGCAGGAGTTACGGGCTAAGTTTTGGGAACAAGTGCCTGAAATACTGGCATATCGCGGCGAGGACTACCTTACCTACGGATGGCGCTGCTTACGAGCTGGCAACTCGCTGCAGTGCTCGGTGCTCGGTGCACTAAGCCCCAGACCGATGATCCGAATGATGACGAGCCTGAGCTTCAGTACTAAATGAAGCTGCGGGCTTCGGCCGGCTGAGGTTAAAGCCAAAGAGTTGGCGCTAAAGGGGCAAACATAGCACGCGATAATGTATTTTATCGGGTTACGAGTCAACCCCCCCAAAATCACTTCCAGACTGTACTTTACTTTCTAAATGTCACGAGAAATCGACGCCAGAGACCTTGACGACGGCCTGCCAGGCGGCTTCCTGGTTGGCGCGATCGTGAAAGTGCGGGTGACGCATCGCCTCAATCGGGCCTGTGAGCTTCTTCGGCGCCGAGGCGAAGAATTGCCCCGAGACGTCGGTCCCGAACTCCGAGGCCTGGAGGTACCGGCGGGCTGCGGTCTCCGGCGTCTGGGACATGCCGGGGATGAGCTTCACCAGTGGAATCATCAGCCACTTCATGACCGGCCCAAGGTTTCGCACCGCCTTGGTGTCGGGCGCGCTACCGGGCGAGACGGCGTACACGGCCATGCCGGAGGGTAGCCGGCGCGCCAGCGCCGCCGCCCACCAAGCAACGATGAGCTTCGCGTCGGCATACGCCCGGTTGGGCTCGTACTTCACGTTCGGCCCGCTGCGCACCAGGGCTTCAACAGCGGCGGTTCGGTCACCCTGGTGGTGTTTGGCCGCGAAGGCCGCCACGTCGGTGTAGCTGAACATAGGGACGTCCCCACGGGCAGGTTCCGCGCCGGCGATAACAATCCGCGCGTTGGGGCTCAGCAGGTTGGCGCGGAGCAACCCGACAGTCAGTTGATGATGGCCGATAAGCGGGGCCTGAGCCGCCTCGATGCCCGCCGCAGTGAGCACGCGCTTCTTACCTCCGACCATCCCTGCATTGAGCAGCAGGAAATCGATCGGCCGACCTCGCCTGACCAGCTCGGCGAGGGCGGACTGAACGCTGGTCGGTGCGTTCAGATCCAGCTCCAGCGGCGTGAAGACCTGGGTCTTGGTCTCAGCCGCGAGCTGAGCGGCCGTTTCCTGGACCCCGGCCAGGCTGCGGCCGGTGACGATGACCTGGCGGCAGCCCTCGGCGGCGAGCATGCTGGCTGCCGCATAACCGAGCCCGGAGGTGGTGCCGGTGACGAGAGCGATCGAATGTTTCATGGGTGGTTCCTGTCGTCGCGAGGCCCCGCGAGGTCAAGGCTGGCTTGCCCATTTAGAACTATTCGGTCATATATATCGGTGCGATGGTAATTGTCAAGGAGTTTTGAACTATATGTTTCGTAATGCCACCAGGGCGCGTGGTCGGCCGCGCAGCTTCGACGAGAGGGACGCGCTGGAAAAGGCGACCCAGGTGTTCTGGTCGAAAGGCTACGACGGAGTGACGATCGATGATCTCGTCACCGGCATGGGTGTGGGGCGGCCGAGCCTGTATGCCGTCTTCGGGGACAAGCGGGCGATATTCTTGCGCGTCCTCAGGGCGTACGCAGAGGGGAAGGGCGCTCCGCCGCGAAGGCACTCCTCTCGCCGCCGGGCTCTTCGCGACTCGATCGCCGGCTTTCTGCGGCACACCGTCGAAAGTGCGACCGAGAAAGGGTCGGCCCCGGGCTGTCTTCTGGTGTGCGTCGCGCCGCTGGTGAACGACGCTGAGGTCCGGCAGTTCCTGCAGAGCGCGGCCGCTGGCGCCGCGGCGCTGGTGGAACGCCGTTTCCGGGACGGGATCAGCGCGGGAGAAGTACCGTCTGACTTTCCCGTAGCCGCGCGCGCGATCCAAGTCACGGATATTGCTCGTGGCCTGACCATGCGTGCCCGAATTGGCACGCCTCGCAAAACGCTCCTCAGAGATGCTGAGGAAGCGACCGACTTGGTGCTCCTGCCGCGGCGCAGGGCGTCAAAATGAGATCTCAGCACTGCACAGCCACCCAATTCATGGGGATCTGTCGTCTCGTCCCAAAGAGGGTGATAACGTCCTTTATCATTCACTACCTGAGTTGGCGCTGACGCCCAGGATCTACTTTCGCCCGCTGTTTGTCGCGCCGAGACGACAACCATCGCTCGGCGCATTCTTTCTATAGCGACACAAACATTGGGTTTGCCGACGCCAGAGTCTCTTTCACCCGACGGCACGACTACCGTCCGGTTTGAAGATTCCCATCAGGCGAATGCAATGCGGTCACAAACCGATCGTTCGGCGAATGCAAAGGGTGCGCAGTTCGCCCCGGATCGACGCCGAGCGATTTGGCTACTTCACGCATCTGCTGATTGAGATTCGGCCAATTCGGCCGAGACTTTTTGCTGGCCTTAATCCAGACTATCGGGAAATGCTGTTACACCATCGTGCGGATCAATATCGTCGCGAGCGCCATCTCAGCCCCTACATTCCCTTCTAAGAATCCAGATGACGTGTCCTTTCAATTGGGGATGTTGTGAGCAGTGGCTCGCCATCCATGGCCCGAGACAGCCGGAGCGACGACGCTGGCCTCTGGCTCCCGCGTACCAAACTGAGTCAAAAACGCACAACATCGACGATCACGAAGAACCGGACGTTCTTTCGAGTTCGGCCTGAACCTGATCGCGCTCGCGTGGCATCTTGAGTTCCGTAAAGATGGCGAGCGCCTGTTCGAGCTTTCGTTTCTCGGTTTCGCAGTCGTCCTGCGCCCTAGCGAGCAACCCCCAGTGCCAGTAACAGTACGCAAGGCTACTCCTGTATCCCAGTTGTTCGCAGATTGCCTCCTTTCCTCGGTACAGAGCCAATGCCTCTTCGAAGTGGCCCCGCAATCGCAGTATTGATGCTTGATTCCCGTAGCTGCACTGCAACCCATCCTGATCGCCGATCTCGAGGCATATCTGTTCTTCCTTCTTGAACATCGTTAACGCGTCTTCTAAATGTCCCAGTTCGCGCAATACGACTCCCTGTCCCGAGTAACTCTTGTAAAGACCCTCCTTGTTGGGCAGGCGCAGACAAATTGATTCCTGCTCCTTGTGAAGGGCAAGCGCCTCCTCCAAGCAACCCCGGTCCTGCATGATGAGTGCTTGTGCACCGAAGCTGCGTTGCAGACCGTGTTCATATTTCATTTTTATGCAGATGTCTTGCTGACTTTGGAGTAGTGCCACCGCTTCGTCGAGACGTCCCTGACAGCGAAGTATCAGAGCCTGGCACAGATAGCTGTGAGCCAGTCCTACACTTTCGTCCAGCTCAAGACAAATAGCTTCCTGTCTCTTGTGCAGAGCAAAAGCCTCGTCCAAGTGACCCCAACCGAACAAGATTTGCGCTTGGTTGCCGAAATTGCGCTGCAGAACGCGCTTCGCCTCACGGTCTTCGCGGCTACTCCACAACGACTCTTCGTGTTTGAGTATCCGGATACCTGTATCGAGTTCGCCAATTCTCTGACAAAGGGCGAAGGAGCAGCTTGTAAGCCACGTCTCTTTTGGAGTCTTCTTCCAAAGATACTGAACCGCTGGAATTATCTCGTGCAGAGACTCCCGGCAGTTCTCCGGAGCTGCTTCCCAGTGCTTGAACAAGTGTTCTACTGCACAGGTGTGTCGGTCCTGCAAGTCGCTAATCGAGGACTCACTGAGCGCTGCTCGAACGCTTTCCCGTAGAAGGGAGTGCATCTGGAAACGCTGCCGGGCGCGGTTGACGACACGGAGAAGAGAGCCTTGGACCAGGCAAATAGCAGCGTCTTCGGCTTCTTCGGTGGACAGGTCTGCGATTCGGGCGGCCAACGGGAGCCAGAAGCCTTCCTGCACGCAGACGGCACAAGCCGCCAGCAGCCTCTGTTCGCGTCTGGGCTGCGCCTCGATGGCCTTGCGAAAAAGGTCGCGAACGTCCCGGACGCCGTCCGTTAGTGCCTCCGGTCTGAGCCGCTTGATGCTTCTATCCAACGTGATGGCGGCTTTTTCGCGTAGAAGGTTTACGCCGACAGTAACCGCGATGGGAAGCATCTCCACCTGTATGCAGAAGTTCAGCAAGGCATCATGATTGCGGCTGACTTCGTTCGCTCCGAATGTTGAATCGAGACCGGTGTGGAACAACTCTTCGCACTCGCCATCTGTGAACTTCTCCACTCTGGAGCATTGTTTTGCAGCCACTCCGCGCAAGAACTGCAGGCGAGACGTATACAGGACGGAACAGCCGGGGCCGGGTTCTAACTGAGTGACATCCGCTGACCACACATCATCGAGCACCAGCAGCGATTGGCGAGAGCGCAGCCATTGTTTAGCAGCTTCACGCTGCTAGTCGGGCGGGAACATCTTTACGTCAATCGGTATGCGTTCGACAAGTTCTCCGGTGATCGTGTTGAGCTCCCGTTGACCGCATGTCTGCCAAATAACCGCGTCGAGGTTTTTTTGCGCCTCCCATGCGTATTGGAGGGCTATAGTGGATTTTCCAGAGCCGGGCTCCCCATACAGGAGAAATTTGCCGGGTTCCGGGAAGAACTCGCATCGCAGTTGCCTGAGATAGTCGGACCGACCGACAAAGTCCTTGGGGCGGTACTCAGGGAGGTAAATGGGTGCCTTGGCTCCGGCGAAGCGTTGCGCGGTTTGCCTGTCCCTGAGCCATGTGATGGTGTCGCGAATGCCGGCCGTCTGGTTCCAGCGGGCGTCAATGAAGTTCGTGGTGGCCAACAGCGGCGGCAGTGGGTACTGGGGTGGTCGCGCAGCGGAATGAGGCCGAGCCGCATCTTCCGGCCTTCTACGCGCGAAGTCAAAGCCGCGGTCCACTCTTCTTTCGTCCAGGCGGAGCGAGCGGCGTCAGGCGACCAGATGAGCAATGCTATCTCTGACTGCGCCAAGCCATCGTTGATTCGGGCAACGAAGTTCTCGGCCTTGTCGATGTCCACTTCGCAACGCCAAGGAACGAAGCCGTTGTCTTGGAGAGCCATGGCGAGCCGTTCCACGAAATCGCCATCTTTGGTACTGTGCGAGAGGAAGACCTTCATGGAGTCTTCCAATGGGGGAAGGGACTGGCATGAGCCATAACAACCGAAGCGTAGCAGAGTGTAGTCGGCCCGTAAAACTCCACCATCAACAATCATAGTGATGTCACGAGGTCGACCGTGACTTCACCGACTGGCAGCGGGACAATACCAAGTTCGAGGAGCAGGTCGAAAAAGTCATTCGGGCACTCCGGGCAGACGAGGGGCTGCGGGAGAAGCCTCCAGCTCCGAGACCCCGAAGTCTTACTTTCGAGATCCCCGGCTCTGTCAACTTCGGCTTAGCGTACTTTAATTTCCCTTTCGTCAAATGACCCGAGCTTGACTTCGGGCCGTCAAAGCCGCGGCACCCGGTCCTTGCCCACCTCCCAGCCTAGATCGCGCAGCAAAGCCGTGATCCGGCGATAGCCATAGCGTCCGTACTGGCTCGCCAGCTGGATGATGGCCCGCGTCAGTGCGTTGCGGCACGCACGCCGCTCCGATAACCGATGGTGCTCACAAGCATGGCTCGCGATTATGCGTTGTTGACGATAGCGTCCTTTATCGTTTACTACTTGAATCGGCAAGCCGCGACAATTGCTCTTTGTTTCTTCTTTTTCGAAAGGCTCAGACGGCCGTATCTTCCCGTTCAGACTTCATTCCCCAAGCGTCGAGAGGTGGATGTTGGCTGTACTCAGTCAGGAAGAAGTGGGACGGCTCATTGCACTCCGCCCAGAAACTGATACATCGCACCATGCTGATGATGCTGTATGCAACCCGTTTTGCGGAGGGCTGAACTACGCCACCTCAAGGTCTACAACGTCGTCAACGACTGCCGGGCCCACGTAGCCATCACGAAAAGATCGCCTAAACTGCTGTGGCAAATGCCGCGAAACATTGCCAAGATCACAAAGTATGTTTTTCCAGATATGCTTAAGCTTCGCTTTGCTACTCACATGCTGGAAGCCCTGGCACCCTGGAGAGATATGCGCACGATCCAGGTCTTACCGGCAAGGAATCGTTGAGGACATGATAAATATCACACCAAGATATGATCCAGAACACCGCCTCCGTCAGATCCTTCTCTATCGGAGGTGCTCAATGCTCTGCCCCACGTACCGTTTGCTGTGTTTTATTGCAGCATTCAGGAGATACTTCAGCCAACGTTGACAACCGATAAACAAACTGCCAGAGGAGCTATGCGTCGCCCGTGCTCTCAGTTGCCTGCACAGCCAATGCGATTGGCCCATTGCTGAAGAATAATTCGAAGCTCGGCTAACTTCCCTGCTCCCTCAACGGCCGTCATTGTCGGACCCAGGGGGTCAGACTCGCACGACTTCGCCAGCGAGCTCACTTGCCACGTGATTTGCGATCCCCATTCCAGATCGCCGGGAGTCACGCCTTCCCCTCCCCCTGGATTCTCCTGACAAGTGCAGTGTGGGGTTATTTTCATGAAATTCGAGATCTCTGACTGCCACGAGTCTAAGCTGTTCTGGATAGACGTCCTCAAGCTCGTATACCAGTCACCTATTGCGGTGAAGGGGTTGGGCCGTCGTCCGCTGGGATCTGTGGCATTCACCGGATCCATCAGCACATATCCGTAAAGATTTGTGTCTCCGCCCTTAAAGAGAATCGGATCCTTCGTTGTCCAGCGGCCGATCGCAGGACTATAATCTCGCGTGCTAAGACGTACTGACTCTAAGTCTTGGTCGTAAGGACCCCCGGCAAAGGCAAAGGCTGGAAGCCAGGATTTGTATCACTGACTATGGTGCCAAATTCGTCGTAGCTAACCTGCTCGATAACTGCACCAGTTGTTGTGTCGACTACCAGCTCAAGGGCTTCCCAAACGATCAGAAATAATAATATAGTTAATCCCCACCCCTCACCCCACGTAGTCTGGAGTGATGCCCCCGCTGGGCGTAAATGAACTGGCTCACGATAGCATTGGAGCCATTTAGCTGCGCCACAATGCGATTACCGTCGTACACAAATCGACTTTGCAAGACGCCGTTTACTTCCTTTCCTACACGGTGATTCTCTGGGTCAATGATGCTAAAGGTTATCTCGGTGCCATCGGACAGAGTCGCTGCAACCAGGTTACCTCGTACGTCATATTGGTATGAGGTACTTTGGGAGCCAACCATTTTACTTGCCAGTTCGCCATTAGCGGCGTAGCTGAATGAGGCATCGCCATAGGTGAGCAGGCGGTCCTGGGAATCAAGAGCGCGCAGCCAACCCTGCTTGGGGGCTCGTCGCGGTTAGGCGGTTCGAGTTGGTGTCGTATGTGTAACTGGAAACGCTTGCTCCGTCCTCCTGAACGCCGGTGAGGTGTCCCGGCCAGATTCTGAGCCATATCCGAAAAAGTACTCTGTTCTGCTGCCGATGGTTTCGGTTTCTGTACTGACTCGTCCACTGCGTCGCGTGTGATTGCGACCGTATAAAGCACTGTGCTGCCGAAGTTAGCTGTATATGTCGCCAAGTCTCCGAACACGTCATAAGTACGGATCTCTTTTGCATCGCCTGAGCGTTATCTCATGAACCCTGGCCGTCGCTGGGGTCAGCCGTCACTGCCAGTGCGCCTGGATTCAGCGAGCAAGCCATCATTATCGTAGGTGAAGTTAATTGCGTTGCCGTTATCGATGCCTTCGGATATGACCCAAAAGTTATTGTCGTATGTTCGGCTCACGCTTCCTGTCATCGCGCCGGACCAAGTAAGGCAGACCTAGGCAAGGGCCCGTTGTAGCCGTAGGCAATGGTTTCGCCCGTAGAGATCCGAAGCCCCGCTCAGACTTCCGGTTATTGCGTTATAAGCAAAATTGATAGTCTCGTTTGGCGTCGTGGTTGAGCTCACGCGCCCGGCGGGATCGTAAGTATATTTTACAGTCTGGCCGTCCGGGCGAGTGATGCTAGTTAACTCACGGTCCAGATCATACATAATCCTGGACAGCGCCCGCGCCCGAAATCACGGGCGGTGTGTAGGCTGTGACGTCGTTCACCGCCGTAAAAGCAAAGCCATGCGCAGACTTGCCGGCTGGAGTGACGGAGGTCACGTTGCCATTCGCGTCGTAGGCTAAAGTTATGGACTCGGCCGTCGGGGGGAGCGTCGTCGTCAGCAAGCGTCCATCGGCATCGTGCGTGAAAGTCGTGGGAAGTTTTAGTGGGTCGGTAACGCTGATCAGAAAACCAGTTGGGTCATACGCCAGATTGACCTGTTGTTCGTGCGCCTTGACTAATGGTTGAAAGGCGGCCTATAAGGTATCGTAGCTATAGGAAACAGGCAGCAAAGTACCGACCTGGCTGCTACTGATGCGCTCGAGGCGAGTCCAGGACGGTGGTCACCGTACGTTCTGGGGGAAAGAATTTCATGTAGCTCTTGCTGAGCGCGTTAAATGCTGATGTGTAGGTCCGGCCATCGATGGTGGTTGTATCGAGTTGGGGTGCTACGCCGTAGGGGCCGCCGGCTGTCCCCAATGCGACACTACGCGTTGCACCTTGTTCACTCCTGGTGAGACTGCCTCGGGTCAGAGCTTCGCTTTGTAGAACCGGTGTCTGGAGCCCCCATCGAGGCGGCCGCCATCGGCTGTCGGTGGTGCCGCTAGGTAAGATTGTTTTTTCGGAAAGGGTTCCACTCATCTGCGTGCTCGTACTCCATGCCGCCTACCAACCCGTTCGGCCAAGTGTTAGCAAAGTCTTCTCCTAGAGACTGGGAGTTTGTGACCACGAAAGTGCTTGTTCTTCCCAGCGAGTCTGTCCTACACTATATCCGGTGCTGGAATTGGTCCGGGTCAAAAGTCGTCGAACCGCCCGAGGGATCTGTGTTGGAGGTAAGCTTGCCAGTGTTGTCGTATACAAAGGTATAAACATATTGATTCGCGTCGGTACGCTTCAGGAGTAAACCCGTGGGACCGTTGCCGAATTCGACCGCATTTCCCAGGGGATCCTTCACCTGACTCAGGAAGTTGTTGTTGTCCATGCTCAAAGTCGTAGCCTGGGCGTATGGCGACACGATGCCTACCGCCTCTTCGGAAGCGTTACGATGAATCATGGTGGCATTGCCGGTTTCGTCCGTCACAGCAGTCAGATTGCCTGCAGCATCGTAGCTGAACTGCATTGAGATCCTGGTCAGCGGCTTGAGCGTCTTCAGATGGCGTCCGGCAGAACTGAGAACATAAACCTCGCTTCCATCCTTCAAAGCGACCAAGAGGTTACCACCATAGGTATGCCAGACCTGCCCAGTTGCCACGCACGGCGCTGTCCCCCATCACCCATAAAAAGTGTGTTGCTACTCGGGTCAGGGTGTGTGGATGTTCAATGTCACGCCGATCATGCCCGCATCCGCCATGGCAATGTGGTTTGCGCCGCTGGCGCCGGGCACGATCGCTCTCATAATGCAGGAAAAAAACAGTACCCGCGATTGGCACATCCTCGCCCAGCTCTTGGTTTTGGCAAGCAATGCTTGAGCCGCCTTCTTTTGGACACGGGTTGTCCACATTGGAGTTGTCGTTATCGCTAAGGATAGGCGTCAGGGTATAACTGATCGTAAACTGAGTTGGAACGCCGAACCAGGAAAGCGCTGTGAAATAGGTTGCTCTGCGTAATGACCCCAACTGTGGCGGGAAGCGGAAAGGTCAGCCCTGTGAATGGGACTATTGGACCTGGGGTAACCGGATTTACTGGAGTTATTAATATCGGTTGGTTGAAGGACCAACCTGGCCCACAGAGAGTCGCACCCCAGCTCCAAGCAGCGAACACATCAAGATATGGTGAAAATGTGTAAGAATTTTGTGCTGCATCTATCGTAATTTGAACCGGACCATAGCCCGCTCCAGAGCCCGTGACCGATAAGGTGTCTCCGTCCCCACACACCCCATTTACACCTGCCTTTGCGGATCCTGTGCCGGCCGCAATACCCCCCAACCTAGTTGGGTTGGGCACTGCATCTTGCTAGGAGAAAGCAGAGCACTTCCGGATCATTTTGACTGATTGTCCACGTATACTGCGACCCACCGGAAGCGGTGGGCTTTCCCGAACCCATACCGGTGATGGAAAAAGTGACCTGCCACGCCCCCACATTAAGCCGGGGCCGCAGTCCTGCGCCTTGGCGTGCGAACAAACTAGAAAGCCAACTGAAAAGATCAGTGCAATTCTAGTGATAAACAATGCACATTGCCTCCTACGCTCAAGCGGCCGGATGCACGACGGCCTGACTGGCGAGATCTGTAGAATCTGGCGCACTGCCGGAGGCTCGTGGTCCCACACGGGCAGCCATCAGTCAGCCGGCTGCCTGGGAACTTTCCCCAGATACTTCCCTTAGGACGTTGTTGTGGCACATGTGGGGAGCGCGTCAGAATTCTGTGTCAGTTGCAAGCGCGTGTCAAGAGAATTTGCAGTTTGGGTAATGTCTCGCACTTGCCGCTCTCACCCAGTGTCTCCATTTCTCCGCGAGCGGGGGGACGCGTTCAGGAGCAAGGTCCGATTGGGGACAGCGTTCTTGTCAACTGTAGCCGCTCATTTCCATGATATCCACGCGGCTACAGAGGTCTTAATGTGGAAGCCGCTCGTTAACATCGGAAAATGCAAAAGCAGCATTGGCGACAAATGTGCGTAATTGAAGGATTGCTTGATCGCGTGTCGCCGGTGCCCAAAAGTTCTTCTGTGCTCGCGTCTTGGAATTCCTGTCCCAAAGAACCGCCACCTCGCCAGGCACGCTTGACATGTCCTGGAAGAGGAAGTGTTCCGGAGGGCGGCTCTGCATCGAGAGAGCAACGAGAGTCGAAAGCACGTACGGTCCGTTGACATAGGTTTTGTCCAACAGATGCATCAGCATTTTAGCTCTGGCAAAGTCGTAGTGGGAGAGCACCCAATCGGCTGCCGGAACTCTCTCTGTGGGTGAGTCGGTTATCGGGAGATATGTCACGTTAATATCACTTTTCGACATTCCTGCTCCTTCTAAATCGCCCACGTCCGAAAGCATGCGCAGGAAAGCACTAATCACCGCCAAGTCCCGTTGTGTCTCAGCATCGGTATCCGGAGCGGAGACCAACACATCAGCAATACAAGAGCGCGAAGCCGGTCAGCTCGGTAATGGAAGTCGCGACCTCCACGCCAGTCTCCCTATGCGTACGTTGCGTCAATAATCCGTTGAAACTCAGGTTTCGGAAACCAGCCCGTTGGAAGTGAGCCGACGGTTGAGCGTTTCACTCTCGCGGCGGGATTCTCAGTCAGCCAACCGTTCTGAATGCAGAATGCGAAGAAGCCGGCCAGGCGGGACAAAGAACTCCAACTTGCCTCTGGCCGGTTTTTCGTGGACTGCGGCGTTAACCGCTAGACCAGCAAGAAATGCGCCGACTATGCCCGGCAGGTTGATGCTTTGTGCGAGCAGGCCCGCCACCCCCATGATGGCCAGCATCAGGACGAAATAGGAGTCTTCGTCATTCTCGAGCTTCTTCAGGAGGTACGCCCCCAACCGGCTCATTCCGAATAGGACCAGCGGAACAAAGATGGCGATCTCAATGAGCTGCACTCCGAGATTGAACACCGAAAATCCGCTGTGATAAATCCCGGCGCATATTGCGTAAACGATCAGCGAAAGCGTGTCAGACATGACTGTCGCTCCCACCGTCACCGTGACCGGCTCCAGACGCGTCTCGCCGAGTCCGGTGATGATCGGCAACGCCAGTAGCGTGTGCGACGCCAGCAGTGATCCCAACACGATGGCCGTGAGTGGTTGGAATCCGAACCACAGCCCAACCCCCGTTCCCAGAGCCAGTGGGATGCTGGTGGTCAACAGACCGAATACGATCGATCGGGTGCGCGCCCGCCGGAACAAAGCGAGATCGATCTCCAGCCCGGCGAAAAACATGAGCAGCAGCTTTCCCAAGTCGGCGAAGAAATCTGCGATGGCAGGGTGAATCGGGAAAATCCCCAGGACATGAGGGCCAATCACGACTCCGGCCAGCAACAAGCCCACAACCGCCGGGATCCGCAGCCGCCGCGAGAGTGGAGGAACGCCAACAATGACCGCCATCGCCAAGGCAAACTTCGCCAGGTTTGGCAGGGCCAGAGCGTGTGAACGGGTCCAATCAAGGATTTTCACTGTCTCCTCCGGCGTGCCGTCATCGCGTCACCTACCGTAGGTCGGTTGCTACGAATAAGCGCGCGCCGATGGCCGGCGCGCATCCCCTAATTCGTCACTGTGTTACCGCTTTGGCCGTGGCTTTGCTGGCGTCTTTTATCGCGACAGCGGTCTTCTCACCGCCCTTCTCGGTGTATTTAACCGAGACCTTGGCACCCTCTTTGAGGCCGTCATAAGTGTCCACGCTGCCGGCTGCGACTGCTTTGCCGGATGCGTCGACGCCCTTCACGGTGGTCTTGTCAGTCCACTTTATGGTGTGTTCCGTCCCGTCAGAGGTCTTGACCACCATCGTCTTTGTGCCCTTATCGACACTCTTCACGATGCCGCTAACAGCGTGCACTACATCTTCAGCAACCGCCGCCTGCCAGGCTACCGTTGCCACCAGAACGCATAACCCCGATAGCAGAATGCTGAAACGCTTCGAACGAATCTTCATCACAATTCTCCTTTTGGATTCACTTGTTGCATTTGTTCGTGGAAAACCACTACTCACGAAACGGACAAGCCAACCCGATCTGCGGGTATCGGCCACGCCCTAAGAACCGTTCACGCCAAAGAGGGGCGTGCGGTGTCGCACGCCCCCAAGTTGCCGCAAGTTAGTCGCTCGAAGGAACGGCCTTCGGCATGTTGTTGGGGTCCAGCAGCGGTAATGGGTTCTTGGGATGCTGCAAGTCCGGAATCAGGTCGTTGGAAGCGCCGCCTGGGAAGCGCTGGATGCTCGGATACTTCATGATGGACTGGTCGAAGTCGTAGAGTGCTGTTGAAAAGAGCGCAGCCGACCAGCCGTTATCTTCGCCGGCGTACCTTCCCGGCGAGGTCCGCAATCCATTCATTTCACCTTCGGCGCCGTTGAAGATCATGTCGTATCTCTCAAACGGGTCCATAGTGAGGTTGTACACGGCGGGTATTGAACCCAGCGACTGACTGGGCCCCAGCCAGGAGTCTTTCGCAGTCCAAACGAACTTCCACGCGATGTTCACCCACGGTTCGTTGGGATCTCCGGCTATATCCGTGCGGATGGCATTGAGATACTCGCCATTGATATAGATCCAGGACCGGCGCGCCGAGTGCTGTGCCTTGCCCAGGATGTAGGCGCTATTGTCGATGCTGTCAAAGTAGATGGGCTTGCCGTTGTTGTCCTTCATCTCGCCAGTCGGCGGGGGAGTGATACCCGCCATCGCTGCCAGGGTCGACCAGCAGTCGATGTGGGACATCATTTCGCCGTACTGAACGCCCGACGGAATGTGCCCGGGCCACGTCATGATGGCCGGCACGCGCCAGCCACCTTCAAACGCCGAGCCCTTTTCGCCGCGGAACGGAGTCGTTCCCGCATCCGGGTAGGCATCGAGCCAAGCGCCGTTGTCGGCGGTCAGGATCACGATGGTGTTGGGCGCGTATTGATGGATGGCATCCAGCACTCTGCCGATGTCGGCGTCCATTTCCATCAGCGAATCGGAATAATCGCCGAGATGCGATTTGCCGCGGAAGTCGGGGGCCGCATTCGTGGGGTTGTGCATCTTGATCCAGTTCACGTCCATAAAGAACGGCTTGCCGCTCTTCGCGTGAGTCTTGATGTAGTCGACCGCGTAATCGGCCTGCCGTTCGTCCATGGTCGCCATGTAGTCGTAGGTGATGGTAGCTACTTTCTTGGCGGGCTGACCGGCCACTCCTTCCCACTCGCCCAGGTTCACCACGGAGTCCCACATTTTCTCGAAATCGGCGTTATACGACGGAAACCAGGGATGGAACCACTTCGTAGTATCGGGATAGGAATAGACGCCTGCGTAATACGCGGCGAACTCCTTCATTTCGTCGAAGCCATGCGCGATCGGGTAGGCCGCGGGCTTGTCGCCCAAGTGCCACTTGCCGGAGAAGTACGTCGTGTAGCCGTTCTTCTTGAAGAACTCTGCAATCGTCGGAGTTTCGGGTTTGAGGTAGTTCTCATCGCCAGGGGCAACTACGATCGACAGCGCCGAGCGGATCGGAATGCGTCCGGTCATAAACGAGGCGCGGCCCGCCGTGCAACTCGCCTGGCCGTACCAACTGGTGAACACGGCTCCTTCTTTGGCCATCTTGTCGATGTTGGGAGTGGGATGGCCAAGCGTTGCGCCTCCTCCCGAATAAGCACCGAAATCGTTCCATCCCGTGTCGTCGGTCATGAGCATAACGACGTTGGGTTTGTCGTTTTGCGCTGCCGCAGGAACTGCGCCACCCGCCAGCAAAAAGCTGGAAATGGCCAGCGCTCCCAAGGCTAGTTTTCGAATTGAAGTTGCAGAGTTCACCTGATATCTCCTCGCAAGTGGTAAAAGGTTAGCCTCCATTCGCTGGAGGAATGCCCAGGGTTGGTTTCACAAGCAGCAAGTGGAGACCATTCGCTTCCGATGTGCGAAACGCTACCCCAAAGTGCGATCGAACGTTGCAGAGACTCTAACCCGGTCGCTGACATGAAATCAAATTCAAGTTAGCCTTTTAAATGAGGTGTTTACGGTGATAAGTCATGGTAGTTTACCGAGCGGCGGACGGACGAATGTCAGTGTTTGAAGGGATAGCTGTTGTAATCAGGCCATTGCATACGTTATCCCAGCCGCTGCCGCTAACGAGGGATTACTCACCACTTGGCGATTTGAACGAAGCCGCTTCGCGGCGGACGCTTTCGCGTGCGGTTGCCCGTGAACAGCAAGGTGAGCTGAGCTAAGTTGTGTCACAGAGGAGGAGTCTCTCGCTGACCCATCTACGCCAGATCATGCTTGAGGAACTGCGGCGCCGCAACTACGCCGAGTCAACCTACCGCACCTACATTCGCACGATGGAGCATTTCAGTGGGCATTTCCATCGTTCCCCGGATCAGCTTGGTCCAGAACATATTCGCCAGTATCAGGCCGCATTGTTCACTTGCTGGAAGCTGTCACCCAACAGCGTAACGCAGCGGCTCCGGCTTTGCGCTTCTTCTACGTTCAGGTGTTGAAGAAAGGCTGGAGCGTTGCCGAGCGCCGTACCCGAAGAAGATATTGCACTTGCCGCAAGTGCTCAGCCAACAAGAAGTAGCCCTTCTGATCGATGCGGCAGAATCCCCTTTCATCGCATCTTGCTGATGACGCTCTATGCCACTGGGGCACGACGCGCCGAGGTGGCGCGCCTCAAACTCGGCGATATAGATAGTAAGCGAATGGTCATTCATATCCGCGGAGGCAAGGGGCGCAAGGACCGCGATGTCATGCTCAGCCCGAAGCTGCTAGATGCACTGCGCGTTTACTGGCGCGGGCTGCGGCGCAAGCCTACCAACTGGCGGTTTCCCGGCAACCGATGGCACACCGCGAGTTATCCTGTCAGCAGCAACGTTCTTTGGACAGCTTGTCAGCGCGCCACGCAACACGCTGGGCTTGCACACAAGCACATCCACCCTCACACGCTGCGGCACTGCTTTGCCACCCATTTGCTCGAAGCTGGCGCCGATTTACGAACCATCCAGATGCTGCTGGGCCATCGTGACCTGGAGGAAACGACGATCTACCTGCATCTATCGCAGCGTCATCTCAGTGCCACCAGCAGTCCTCTGGACACCTTGACAATCCGAGAAGCAGAACAGCCCCAGAGCGCATGAGCCGGCCTCCTCTGGAGGTGGCCGATATCGTTCGCTGGGCCGGAGAGTCTTTCGTTGAACACAATCGCAAGTGGATCAACGGACAACACGAAAAGGTGTTGCTGGCCATCACGCGCTGCCGCACCGCCGCACTAGGTGGACATCGCGATCAGTGCTCTGACTGCGGACACTCTGCCATCTCGTACAACTCGTGCCGTAACCGCCATTGCCCACGATGCCAGGGCAACGCCCGTGTTCGCTGGCTCCAAGCACGGGAATGCGACTGCTGCCCACGCGCTACCTGCACGTTGTTTTCACCCTGCCTCGCGAGCTTGCTCCACTCGCGCTGCAGAATAAGCGCCTGATCTACCGGTTGCTGTTTCGTGCCAGCGCCAACACCCTGCTCGAGGTCGCACGTGATCCCCGCCACCTCGGTGCCGAAATCGGCTTCTTCAGCGTGCTCCATACCTGGAACCAGCGACTGCAGCATCATCCCCATGTGCACTGCGTCGTCGCGGCGGGTGGCCTGGCTCCGGACCATGATCGCTGGATTTCTTCTCGCCACTCCTTCTTCCTTCCCGTTAAAGTGCTCAGCCGTGTCTTCCGCGGCAAGTTCGTCGCCGCACTCAAGACTGCTTTCCGCCAACGCAGGCTCGAGTTCCACGGGCAACTGGTTCCACTCGCCCAACCACGAACCTTCGCGTCCTGGCTGCGATTGCTGTTCCGCCAAGATTGGATTGTCTATGCCAAACCGCCGTTCGGTGGGCCGCACCAGGTGCTGCGCTATCTCGGCGCCTACACTCATCGTGTCGCCATTTCTAATCGCAGGTTGATTGCTTTGGAGAATGGCAACGTCAGCTTTCGCTGGAGAGACTCCGCTCACGGTAACCAGAAGCGGCTCATGACTCTATCAGTCGAGGAGTTCCTCCGTCGCTTTTTACTTCACCTGTTACCGCGAGGCTTCGTCCGCATTCGCAACTTCGGCTTCCTCGCTAACCGGCAGCGATCCAACTGCGCCACTCTGCTCCCGCCTCTCGAAGACAAGCATCGAGCCTCCCAAGCCGTGCCCCGGCGGCACAACTGCAGCACTCTCTCTGGAAATGCCCGCTTTGCGGAGGGCACATGCTCCTGATGGAACGTCTGTCCGCGTCTGAACTCCTGCTCCGCTCACCACCAGCCGATAGGTGCGCATCATGAAACCACATTCTCAGCCTCGAGCCATCCTCCTGCTCTGCCGCGCACAGGACATCCTTGTCCTAAATCGTCTGCAGCCCCGCTTCCGTGCTCATTCAAGTTCCTCACCCTGCGTCGCTAACCACCCGGCTTCAACCAGTCGCCTGTGCCATCTAACTTTCACCAGCGAAAACAACCCTCTCACTCAACCTTGCACATCGCTAAACTCTCTACAAATCCCATAGTTGTCGCATCCCAAGGGCGGCTTCCTTCAAATCGCTGTATCTGAAGCGCCTAGCACACACCTTAAGCACAAAACGCCTTCCCGTAGAAGGCGCTTCAGATACAGCCCTAAGATTTACCACTCGCAATCATAAGTCCCGGTTTTCGATCCACTCAGAAACGCGTTAGCTACCCAGGAGCTTCGGGCCAGCTTCCAGTTTGGAGACCAACTTTCGTGGATTGGCGATCAGAAGACAAACCCCTGTCGCATGATTTGC
Organism: uncultured Acidobacteriaceae bacterium; assembly: GCA_963791975.1. Classification (GTDB taxonomy): domain Bacteria; phylum Acidobacteriota; class Terriglobia; order Terriglobales; family Acidobacteriaceae; genus Bog-257. Next base: position 79,242 of record CAWBUJ010000007.1, read on the forward strand.
GTACTAGCAGCTCGACCGGTAATGAGCGGCGCTGCGGGACGATCTGCGCGGGGAGGGGTCTACCCGTCGCCCATTCCGTTGAGGGAGCGTGGCCCCGAGTGGTCTCTGGTGCTATCGATTGCGCCTGTTGAGACTGCTGCAAGTAGCTGCTCAACCTTCGCCAAAAGCAACGCCGGCCCTTCTCCTTTTCTTATGAAACAGTCCACGCAAGTCAGAGTGTCCTCCGGAACCGGGCTCCCTGAAACGATGATGACAGGCACCAGCGGCTTGTGCTTCTTCATTTCCTGGGCGACGGCTCCGCCGTCCATTCTCGGCATGAGATAGTCAAGAAGTACCAGGTCTACGGCGTGCGCATCGAAGAAGTGCAATGCCTGCTCGCCATCGACAGCGCTCAATACTCCGTAACCCGCTTTTTCCAGAATTGGTTGCCGTGTGAGAAGAATTCCAGGCTCATCATCGACAGATAAAATACGCCTGATGCCGTTTCTGGAGGCGGCGAAGAGGACTCCGGCGGGTGCAACCGGTTGGGACTTCAATGCTGCTCCCACGTGCGGAATATCTAAGGCTAGCGAGTTCGTCGCTGTTGTCTGTCTGGTATCAGACTTAAAGGAGCGCGAGCCGCTGAAACTCATTCCGCACGATGCCGTAGCACTCACAAGCGGTGTTCTCTAGTTGCTTGCGCTTCTTGATGGTCACCACACCGCGTGAATAGTCGATCATCCCTGCTCGCTGGAGGAGTCCTGCTGCCAAAGTCACCGTGGTGCGGGGTGCGCCCAGCATCTGTCCGAGGAAGTCGTGCGTCAGGCGGAGCTGGTTCGATTCCACCCGGTCGCGACAAGACAACATCCAGCGGGCAAGTCGCTCCTCGATATTGTGGAGGCGGTTGCACGTGGCCGTTTGGGCCGATTGCACCAGAAAGCCCTGGATGTATCTCTGCAGGTGATTGCGCAACTCACCCGGACGGTCAAACTCCTCTTTCAGAATGTCTGCGTTGACGCGGAAACCCGAACCTGCGATCTGGATGAATGTCCGCCCCGGGGCCGTACCAGTGCCGAGCAGAATAGGAATGCCAACCACGCCGTCAATCCCGATGATACCGACCTCAACTGTGTCTCCGTTCGCAACGGTGATGACCACAGACGCAATGCCGTCTTCCAGGAAGTAGCCGTGCGGGGCTTCTCCGTCGAGCAGGGTTTCCTCTTGGACTAAGGTCACCGGCGAGAGGTGGGTCTTTAGGCGTTCGATTTCCGCTCTCGGCATTGCTGCTAAGATTCGGTTTTTGAACTGCCGCGCAGGCGGGTTCATTGCTGCCTCCTTCGTGGGCGAGAAACGCCGCATCAGGATGCGCAAATGAACCAGCCCCTTGGCCGGAGGACGTGCGTATGGAGATGTAACTTAATAGTACGCTTTTACGACAACCTCGGGCTGGTGTCTGGTATCAAACAAAGAGTATAGTGCAGCGTTGAGACTGGCCGGGTTCCCAGGTGTGCATTGGGTGTCGACAAAGGAGACCGAGTTCGAGCGCCCGCAGACGGCAGTAGCGCATCTCTGGCCCACGAGATCAACAATCCCCTCGATTCACTATTGAATCTTCTCTATCTCACTGAATCCGAGGCTACGCCCACGGGTCGTCATTACCTGGCACTCGCCGAGAAAGAAGTACATCGCATTTCCCAAATCGCACACGGGGCAATGGATCGGTTCCGAAGTCCCGTAGGTCCACAGGACACCAACGTACCGAGGTTGCTGGGTTCTGTGGTTGAGTTTTACAAGTCGCGGTTGGACTCTCAGGGTATCCGAGTCGAAGCACGCTACTGTTCTGCTGAAGACCTCCCTGTCGATCCGGGTTCATTGCGTCAGGTGTTCTCCAATCTCTTGCTGAATGCTGCTCATGCGATGCCTGCGGGGGGCAGGATGCACGTCAGAGTGTCCAGGGCACTCGAGTGGACGGGACTTAAGAGACACGGATTGCGGGTGACCTTTGCGGACAATGGCTGTGGGATAGCAGCGAAGGACCTGCCCAAAATAACCGAGCCCTTCTTTACGACCAAAGGAACTGCAGGCACGGGCTTGGGACTGGCACTCGTGAAAGACACGGTCGAGAAACATCATGGCGTCCTGCGAGTGAGAAGCAGCACGAAATCAGGCCGAAGCGGCAGCGTTTTTGCGATATTCTTGCCCGCCCATTAGGAAAAACTCAGGCCATTTTGCAGCCTGGTCGCTGCACCGGACCCTTACGCTGTGGTGTTAGAAGTTGTTCAGCGGTGGACTGGAACCGGGACGCTGAGTCTTAGATAGCGATAACAGGCCATCTCGTACCCTAACAGGAACCGGGTGGCTCAGCCGGATTACGTGTGACATGGTGATTTTCTCACTAGCTAATCTCAAAGACTGGCGGAAAAAGCCGGTTTCCAAGTTGGCGACCAATCCGACAATGTGTAGCAAACGGCCACCTCAACAGATAGGGCGTTATAGGCAACTTGCGAGAGGCATTAGCCGATCCGACTGGGTGGAAGAGTGCCTCGGCTTGTTCTCGCCATTTGAGCTTTCGCTGCCCAAAAGTCAGTGACACAATGTGACTTATCGGGACGACTTCGTACCTGCATTTGGATGAGTGGTGAGCCGGGCCTCCGCGACGTGCCTGGAAACGGTAAAACCGCCCGCCGAGCGTGTTCTTCACATCGACCACATGTTTGCGCGCATGCAGCGTCTCAATACGTACGAAGCAAAAACGAACGCCAAGACGAGAATCGGATCAAATTTATCCCACGTACTGGCACCGCCATTCATTTGTGAATAGAACGCGAGTAAAAGATCGATCGCGATACCGGCATAAACCCACTCAGTCAATCGAGGCACCTTGGGAATCAGAAGGCCCGCGCCACCAAGGACATGGGTCACGCCAATCAGAGGGATGATATAGAGCGGGTATCCGAGTTGCTGGTTGGCGATCCTCCATTCGCCGGGATCGTGAATTAGATATAACCTTCCAAAGTACACCCAGATGAAGGCAACAAGGCCGGTTATTAACATCGCGGCGATCTGAGTTGCTCGACCTGACCGCGCGGATTTATCAATTATGTGTTCAGCTTTCATATCAAAAGATCCTCCTCTTACGGTTTAAATGGTTTAAATCGTTGCGCAACAAGCCGGCTCTTGTACGCGACTGAAATCCACGCGCTGCATGGGCGGGATGGCCTCCGGGTCGCGCATTCAACGAGGGCGTTCTGCCCCCTTCACCACAGAAGAACAGGTGAGGGCGCTCTCGCAACGAGCATCGCCCTCGATCCTGTCTACTCCCGGCAGATCGGCGCTCGCCTCCGAGCAAACCGGGCCACGACATAATGGCCTTTCGCCAGCTTGCCTCGGACTTACGCCTTGACGGCGCTCTGTGCAGCCGCAAACACGTCGCGTGCGGACGTCGTACCCGCTACGTGCTCCGTACCCGCGATTCCGAGGTCCATCCATCCCGCGTTAATACTCTCGTACATTTCTTCGGCAGGCCCAGTGTGGCCCTTCGGGATACCGAACTGCTGGAACGCTTCCGCCCAGCCTGCACGCGGGACTGCAAAGGCTTTTACATCGAGTGTCAGGACCTCACCCAATTGCCCGGCCACTTCATCCGCGCTTACCATCGAACCCAGCTCGATGACGCGATGCCCTGACCACGCCGGCCCGGTCAGAAGCGTTGCCACCTCTGCGCCGATGTCGTCTGACGCGACCATTGTCGATTTCCGGTTTGTAGGATTGTAGAAAACCGGTAGTGTTCCGCCTTGGGCGGCCTGTAAGCCGAAAAGGAAGTTTTCGAAAAAGCCGCCTGCGCGCACAAATGCGACAGGAGATGGCAGGCTGCGAAAACCCTGCTCCAAGAGTGACAAGGCCGTGATCATCCCCAGGCCGCTTGTTCTATTCGCGCCCATCGACGAGAGCGCTACCATCCGCGGGGGCATCGCGTTGGTCAGCGCCTCGACATAGTTCGCAATCACGCCCTTCGCTTCTCTGTAATCAGGCGAGGGTGCCCACACAGCCGGCAACATAACAAATGCGCCCTCAACACCCTTGAGCGCCGCCGCTATGGCTGTCGCATCGTTCCAGTCTCCATCCACCAACTCCACACCTTGTTCTGCCCACTTCGCCGCTTTCTCGCGATTGCGCACAAGCGCTCGCACCTGTTTGCCTTGCGCCAGCAGATGGCGCGCGGTCGCGCCCCCAACGTTTCCAGTAATTCCCATGACTAAGTACATGCTCGTTTTCTCCTGGTTAGAACAAAAGTGATGCTCTGCTGCGAACGCCAGAGCTTGTGAGTTGCGCAGCTAGCACTCCGCTAGTCCCGTGGGTTTCCACAGTTATCTGTCGCATGAATCGGCTCTTGCCTCGTATTCGGGCACCCACCCAAAATGAGCAACCTGACTATTAGAAGCCTTGATAAACCATTGGTTGCAAAATAATCAATGGTTACAAAACCACTGGATGTAAATTAACAAGTGGTCGCATAAATCGCAAATATGGGCTAAGCTATGGAAGTGACGTCCACATCACCAAGTCGCCGGGTAGAGCGCAAGCAGAAGTTGCGCGGCGAAATCCTTGCGGCAGCAGGTAAAATGTTCGCCGATCGCGGTTACGAAGCCGTGACGCTTCGTGAGATCGCTAAAGAAATCGGTTATACGCACGCCGTGATCTACCAGCATTTTCCGGACAAATCACACATCCTTGCCGAGTTGAGCCGCGAGACGATCGGGCTGATGATTCAGAACTTCGACGCGATTGCCGCTAAACATCGCGCACCGAAAGAGCGCCTTTTCGCGACATCGCGCGGCTTGATTCAATTCTGCATTTCCCATCCACAGCAGTTTCGCAACGTCTTCTTCGGGCCTGAGAACCGAAGCGGCGTCCGCGCTGGACAATACATCAACGACATTGGCGCGCCGTTGTTCGAACGTTTCGTGCAGCTCTTTTTCGATGTTGCCAGGGATGAAGGCTTGCCAAATAGGGATGACATCGTGATAGCCCACACCTGGTGGTTTACGATCTTTGGCCTCGCCACACTCTTTGTGATCCAAGGAGTTGTGCCTGACTTGCCTGACCGGACTCTCGTGATCGAGCAAACGATCGCAACGCTTTGGGCGGGCGTCGAGGCTGTTCCGCGATTGCCGAAGAGCGCAATCACTAAGCGATCCGGCCGATCCAGTGCCTCAAAGCACTAACCACTTCTGACCACTTAGGAGTCCTAGCAGGTTATGCCCGTGGAGTGCCTGGACTCAGCCACTTTTCCGAGGCCGTAGTCTTTCTGGTGGCACGAGAGGCCAGTAGCTGGGAGACTTTGGGCGAAGGAAAGTCTCTGCGGGCGCTACCGAGGCCTCCTGAAGTCCGGTCCCCAAATACCCACCTCAAGAGCAATTCCATGTTCCTGCAGGTACTGAAGAAATTGGGCGGTAGATTCCGGCGTATCGGCGTCAAAGAAATACGCTCCGGAAATCGACTCGGTGATGATGACTGGAGACTTTTCGCGAGAAGTTCCCAAACTTGGCGTCCCATAA
>CAWBUJ010000008.1:0-166252 GCA_963791975.1 uncultured Acidobacteriaceae bacterium
GATGGTGGCCAGGGACGGAATCGAACCGCCGACGCCAGCCTTTTCAGGGCTGCGCTCTACCAGCTGAGCTACCTGGCCACGCGCACAGAAGCGCGAAGGGATCATGCCGCGTAGTCGAATTATAACAACTGCATCTGAACTTCCGCCATAACTGCAACGAACCGGTAGTGTCGGTCGCTGAGACACTACCAACTGGCTTGAGTTTGTTCGACTGGCCGTCGCCCATAACGGCCGCGACCTCATGCATTCTGAGCTGTTGTTCGCCTTGGATGTCAATCCTGCATCGAGTACCGCGCCTCCCGGCTACGGAAAGCCACCTAACTCTTGTAGCACCAGCCTTGCACTGGCGAGATCTTCCACCGCCAGTCCCAACGACTTGAACACGATGATCCTGGCTCGTGGCATGGGGCGGGTTCCAGCCAGCAGTTCGCCCAACTCGGAGTGAATCTGCGCTCGCGCCAGCAGCACATCGCCCGACTCTTGCAGTGCCGCTTCGCGTGAATCAACGACGACGCAGCCCTGCATCGCCTCGTCGTCGAGTTCACGTCTCTCCGGGCCGACAGCGCCAACCGCATTGATCAGAGCGCCATCTTTCAACCACGCTCCGCGTAGCACCGGCTCGGGCGAATTGGTGCAGGTTACCACGACGTCCGCACCGCGAACGGCATCTTCCGCCGATGTTGCAGTGGCGCCGATCTCGCCGGCAAACGTCTGCGCGTGCTGCGAGTTGCGGCTCCATACGCGGATGTCCTCGAACTCCCGCACCAGGGCCAGCGCCCTGACGTGGGCCCGCGCCTGCACCCCGCTTCCGAGAATGGCCAGCGACCTCGCCTTTGGCGACGAAAGCAGCCTGGTCGCCACGGCAGAAACGGCGGCGGTGCGCAGTTCGGTAATCAGCCGGCCATCCATTATTGCCAACGGTTCACCGGTGGCCGAACGAAAGACTGCGATGATCGCCTGATGAGTTGCCAGTCCACGGGTCGCGTTGTCTGGGTACACGTTGACCAGCTTGACGCCCATAATTTCGCCATAAACGGCCGGCATGAGTCCCATGAGGCCATTGTGCTGGGGCAACGAAACGATGTTGCGCACAGGTTGCTGTACGCGGCCGGTAGAAAAGTCTGCGAGTCCGCGCTCCATGGCGGGAATGAGATCTTGCAAGCGCAATACGCGGCTGACCGCCTGCTCGTCTAGAAATGAAACAGTGGGACCGGGATGAAGTGGTGGATCCATGAGGCCGGGCTCCACTCTATCTGAGTAGAGGGTAATACGGAAGGGCAAGCAGCCGCCTGCAGGCCTTCTAGTCCTGAGCGATGCCTGTAACCCGTCTGTTCTCCTGCCTGGTTGACAATCCCGCGCGCAGCCACACGACCCGTTCGTGTAAGGTGTGGCCCAGGAACTTTCGGTCGCCCGAGGCCAGGATGGGCGCACCGAAGGCTATTCGCGCGCGGATCGCTTTCTTGCCTAACAGATTCCAGAGGTGAGGCAACAAAGGCATGTCGCCCCACCAGCAGACGTCCTGGCCCACATCGCCGTCGTCAAGTTCATAGGCGATGGCACATGGTGTAATCAGGACACAGCTATCGATGGCGGGCTGCAGCATCGTGGCGTGAAACCGCAGAACGGAGTGCCCCGCGGTGGTCGTACCTTCGGGAAAGAGCACCACCGGAACACGGTTCTTCAGCGACTCGGTGACACGGACATTCGCACGTGCGGCATCGGCACGGTCGTGACGGCGCACGAAAAGGGTACCCGCCCATCGCGCATAACGCCCGAAAATCGGCCAGCCTTCAACCTCCGCCTTCGAGACAAAGACGCACGGCACAGCGGCGCTCAGAACGAGAATGTCAAGATAGCTCAAATGATTGCTTACAATCAGGCCCCCCGACGGGAGCTGGCTAGTGACCGACACCTCGACGTTCAGCGCTGCCAGCCCGCGTATGCAGCTCAGATGTAACCAGGTGGCGCATTCCGCGAGCGTGGCATTGCGAGGCAATTTGCCGTGCTTCCAAAGGCCATAGAATGCTGCGGCCAGGAAAGCCGTCAGCCGTCGTGCTCTCCGTGGCAGCATTGCGAGTGCTTCGAGCATGATGGAAAGAGGGTGGAAATTGCCTGTTGGCAGTCTATCGGAAGCGAAAGAGACTAGGGGTATAACGCCGCGCCTGTTCCGGGAATCGCGAGGGAGAGCCCTGGGTAAGAAGGCTATGAACGAGTTCCGATGAAAAGCTTCTTGCCCGCTAATCGCAACTGAGTTCAAGCCGATGGATATGTTTTACAGCCATCAGGTGTGCGGGCGTGACTCGTTTCTTGCCTCTGGCGCTTGGTGCCTCGTCGGGTCTTTGACACTGTTTTCCGGTGGCTGCTAGTATGAATTGTCTCACGAGAGCTTTCCCGCCCAGCAAGCGTCCCCGTCGTCTAGCCCGGCCTAGGACATCGCCCTTTCACGGCGGTAACACGGGTTCAAATCCCGTCGGGGACGCCAAGTCTTGTCAATGAGTTCCGAGCACTTTCGCCAGAAACCCGCGGTACAACGACGGTACAACTTGATTTTGGGCGGATCATACCCACCACTTTGCTCTGCGCCGCCCGCTTCTGTGGACTCAGAGCTTGGGTATACGTGTCCAGCGTCATTCTGGCGGTTGAGTGCCTCAACAGTTCCTGCACGACTTTGACGTCCTCCCCGTTGCCCTTGAGCAAGGTCGAGAATGTGTGACGAAACGTGTGCCACGACATTTTCTTCTTGATGCCCACCTTTCGGGCTGCGGGTTGGATGTAGTCGCGCATGACGGCGCTCAGCCAGACTGGCTGCTTTCCCCGCTTGGCTCCCGCGCGATTGGCATCTGTCGCCCATACGTACTCGGACGGGTCCTTGTACGGGGTCACTTCGTACCAGGCCAGCAGGTCATGCGCAACGTACTCGTCGATCGGCATGAGCCTTCTTGACGCCTCAGTCTTTACCGGGCCCACGTGCTGGTCAACCAGAGACCGGGTCACGCTGACATGCAGGTTCTTGAAATCGAAGTCCTCCCACTTCAGCCCTGCTAGTTCGCCCCTTCGCAAGCCCGATGGCATATCCAGAAACACCATAGCTCTCTCTCGTGTGCCAAGCGCCCCAAGCAGCAGGTGCATCTCTTCAACTTCGAGAATGTCAGGTGTCCGTTCACGTTTCGCCGAAACCCGAACGCCCGAGCCCTTGACTGGACCGGTAACCGGATTGCGATCCGTGAACTCCCATCGGATTGCGTGATTGAAAACGCTGCTCATCGCGTCTCGGATCTTTTCTTTAGTGCCGCCTGCAAGAGGCTTAGGTTTACCAAACTTGCTTGTGGTGAGTGTCGTCAGCCATTGCTCAACTGCGACGGTTTTGATGGCTCGGAGTTCGAGCTTCCCCCAATGAGGAAGTACCCAGCGGTTCAGAACCAGCGTCTTTCGGCTGCGCGTCGAATACGCCTTGCCGTCGCTGCCTCTGTCGGCAAGCTCGTGGAGTTTGTAATGTTCCACTGCTTCCGTCATCGTGATCGAAGACAGCTCAGTCGGGCCATCGGTGTTGATATTCAGCCGCAGTCCAGCAACGAGATCCTGCAGCTTCTTGCTGTTTTCGGGATAATCTTTGACCGTTCCGATGGTTTTCTTGCGTTCGCGTGAGATGCCGTCCGCCCCTTTCTTGAGCCAACGGAACTGCCATCTCTCCACGCCATCCTTCCGGACAATTCTTTGGAGACAACCGTTTTGATAACGCGCCAGCATTCATTTGCTCCTTGAATTCTGGCAGCGGTCGCGGATTGAATGTAACTTACTCGACATCATAGAGTCCACGGCCTTTGGCGAAAGACGTTAACCGGCAAGTTTCCCTGAGAGCCAGCGATCGAGTTCCGAGGCGCGGAAGCGCCACAGCCTGCCAATCTGCACGCCAGTGATATTGCCGTGGCGGGCCATCTTCTGGAGAGTTTTTGGATGGATTTTCAACAGGGCGGCCGCCTCATCGCTATCGAGGAGCCGTTCAAAAGACGTGTCGCGGGCTTCAACCCGGCGAACCGGTTTGGAAGCAAGGTCGGGCATAGCCGCCTCCGAGAGTGATTTTTTGCAGCTACAGAGCTGCCAGAGCAGTTTGAGGTTAGTTTTAGGTCTGCGGAGGAGTCCAATTCAATTTGGGAGTGGGCTTATAACTGGGAGGAATCACCCGACTCGGCAAATGCCACGCTTCCAAAGGGTTTGCGGCCCGCGAGACGACCAAGGGTTGTAGTCACCTAAAAACTTAGCGGGTCGCTGAGGCCTGTAGTGGAAGTTGTACACTCACGATGGATTATGAGGGGATATGGCGTGAGCCTAGAGGGACTACTGACCTACTTTGGACTTCTTGTTGCCGCGTTGGCCATCATGGGCCCCATTCAACGTCATACGCTTGGGCTGTTCATCCCAAAGTGGTTCCTACCGATCTCGGCGATCACGGCACTGGTCCTCTTAATTTTCAGGGACATGCCCCTCGGCATACCGACGCCGTTCGGTTGGCGACCGGACTTGGTGGCATATTTGCTCACCCTGGGCGCATTTGTGATTCCTGTGTCTGCAGCATTCTGGAGTTGGAAATTTTGGTACACAGCGAAGTTGACAAGTCGAAATGTGTCCAGGCTGGAATCCTTCTTCCAGGCTGCTTTGCGGGAGAGCTCCTTCGAGGAAGTTGAGCGAGTCCTACGCAAGAATCACGAATCCCTAGCCTCCATGCCTTCCGGTGCGGCTTCGGTCCTATTTCATCCAAGAATGGTGAAGCATCTGATGAGCTCGCATTCTGTTATTCATTTGGAATTGCTCGCTAGCCGACCATTTCTGGAATCATTACCAAACCGTCTCCGAGCGGTTGAGGTGGTAGTAAGGGAGATGATCAGCGCCTCAGCGTCCCCTCTGCAATCAGCAGTCGTTTCGAGATACGGGGGCATCGAGCATCTAGAGTCTACGGATGACGAAAAGAAAATCATCGGCGCCACATTCCAAAATCCGGATTGGTATCACGATACGAACGCCCACTATCCGCTAATTTATTACAGCCATCAACAGGATTGAAAGTCGCGAACTTGATGACGCATACAATGCGCCAGACGAGAATTATATTGCCAGTCAACGGGATTGTCTTCGACCCGACTCAAAGCGCTCATGCGATCGAACAAATCCGGCAGGCTGAGCAGATGTACACGACTGCGGAACAGACGCGGACGACAGTCATTTCCTCGTACAACCTTGCTCGCCAAATGGCAAACCTCCCAAATTCCCTCTACCAACGCTATGCCACGCCTTGGACGGTTTGGCAAAACGTCGCTGCGGGCAACACCTATGGGAATGTGCAAGCGTGGGTGAACGCGGCCAACACTGGGATTGGGGCGATCCTCGGCTACCAAGCTGCAACGATCAACGTCACGCCACAATACCCACTGTACGAGCAACTCAGTCAGCAGAGTCAACGGATCATCGCCACTCAGGCGGCAACCAGCGATCTGGGCGATGGAATGGTCGAAAGCAACCTCCAGACAATGGGCACGATGCGAGCGAACTCCGAAGCGCGGGAATCAGACATCCGACAGCTGGAGGCTGCGACATACTCCAACGATCCGGCACAACATACGGACATGGCGACCTTGCAGCGAATAAACCAAGCAACGCTTATGCAGCTGCGGGCTCAGCAGGACGCTAACCAGATTTCGCAGGCCGCAGTTCTGCAACAAATGGTCTCGCAAAAGCAGCAGCAAGATGCACTTAAGGCTGCGTTCGAAGATGCCGCCAGCTATCAACAACAGTACCAGTCTTCCGTCGTCCCTCTCACCTCGGGTATGGGTACGACGATGAGCCAGCCGCACTGAACGTGAGTATCGGTTGAGAGGAACCGCGATGAACATCCTGAATTGGATCAACCAGGGCATCGACAATTTGACCAACATCTCCGGCCCAGGAATGGAAGCACTTGGTTTCCACATATTCGTGGCGCTACTCACAACCATGATGGTGTGGTTTGGAGTGCAGGAGGCCCTTTCATCAGCCCAAGGCGGACCCGGCTTCAACTTCGCAAGGTTTGTCGATTTCGTTGTTGTTGCGTCGTTCGCCTACACGTTCATCGAGTTCTACAGCAACGCAATCCCGGGTGTCGGCTATTCATTCAAGGACTTCATCAATGTTGGCGCGAGCGACCTTGCCAACATCATCGGCCACGACGGGATCGACCAGATGTATCAAACCATCGCAGACATGCAAAACCAGCTAGGGGCCGGAATCGTTAAGGCGATGATGAATACCTACTACGCCTTAACGATGGTTTTCGTCCAGCTTCTCCTGGGCTTCTTTTCAGCCACCATCGCGGCGATCGTCGCATACGGATCGCCAAAGCGTCGCGAGTCGTGTTTATCGGGTATTCATTGCCTTGCTATGACACCCGCTCCAGGAGTGAGTTTCAAAATTCATGTTCTGGGAAAGAGGTTACTGTCATCGACCCGTCAGAACGAGCTCTAGAAACCTATCAAGACCACTTTGGCAAAGGCGTCGTGGGTCGGCTCGGAAGATTCGACGAGTGCGACCTGTGATGAACTGAGACTCAAAGAATCCGCACGCGGGCACCCGCACCCGTCGAGGCCCTAGCAGGCGGAACTGTTCGCCGTCCGGGCACCGGCTTGACGAACTGTGAACAGTCTCTTGCAGGCACTTCCTTCCAAGGCCGCGACCTCAGCATCTATGTCCAGCAGAGTTCGCACGAAGAGTTCGCCTAGCGGAGATAAGCTCCTGCGCGCCAGACGCACTATGCCGAATTCGGTGCCCAGCACGGGGAATGCGACCGGCAATACCGCCATGGCTTTGGTCTTCAAGTCCGGCAGCAACACCTTCAACGGCAACATGGCGACAGCGTCTGACTCCTGCGCGATGTTCCGCATCATCGTCACGGACTCACAAGCGATCGAAGGAACAGTTTTCGGTCCAGATCGTGAAGAGTTCTCGTCATCGGTTGACTCGCTTACGAACTCCCTCAAGAATCCAGTAGGAAAACGCGATGTGCTGACGAAGGGATAGCGCAAGACCTGCTTGAGAGTCAGCGGGCCTTTGTGCCGAAGCAATGGATGGTCAGGTCGGACCGCAAGGTAGCCTTGACGGCGCCGCAACGGGGTGATGTGAAGCTCGGCTTCTTGAGCCAGGCCGCGTATGTTTATCACTACCATGTCAAGATTGCGGCGCCGCATCAGTGGAAGCAGGTTGACCCAGTTATCATTTGCGATGCGCAGCCGCACTTGGGGGTGACCGCGAACAATCCTGCCGACAGCGCGGTCAACAAACTCAACGCCAACGTAGGTGCCGACTCCGATTTCCAACTCTCCTTTGTCCAACCCTTTTAGCAAATCCATTTCCCGGCTGAGATCGTCGGATCGCGCCATGACCTCTTGTGCATATTCCAGAAAAATTGCACCGGCATCGGTTACTTCTACGTGTCGTGTTCCGCGCTCGAAGATCCGGACTCCCGCCCGCCGCTCCAACGCCTGGATACTGCGCGAGAGTGCCGGCTGGGAGACATGGAGCGACCTTGCAGCATGCGCAAAGCTGAGATGCTCCGCCACCGCCAGAGCACAGCTCAGCAGACGTATTTCGAAATTCATGCACCTAGGTTATCAATTCGATGCCAAAAAAACATAGGCCGCAAGTGATCCATGTCACAGCTTGCCCGGTAGTTGCTGAATTCCAATGGGCATTGCCTCCAACAATACTGTTTCAGCGAACGCCTCGGCGGCGCAAAGAGCTGCGTCGGGGGATGCCTGTGAAGAAGGCGGCCTTTCAACCTCGACGGCATTCTGAAGCAGATGGAAAAAGACAAGGGCGATGGCCAGCGCGCAGAGGCGCAAGACTTGCAAGGATCAATCACGTGAACTCGAAAGGGTCCGCACAACGGAGTGGGAGGCGAGCATTGCGCACTCCGTCGCTCCCGCCCATAACCTCTTCAGGCTTCATGCTGTGGAGTGGAACTTAATAGCATGAGCAAAATCAGCACCCAGTTATCGCCGCTACCTTTCTATCCAGGAACCAAGCCACGGTTCCACACCATGGTGAAGCCGATAGGAGCGATCTGCAATCTGGACTGCACCTATTGCTATTACCTGCACAAAGAGAAGTTGCTGGGCAGCGAAAACAAGTTCCGCATCAGCGACGAGATTCTCGAAAACCATATTCGCCAGTACATCGAAGGACAGCGCGGCGATGAAGGCGTGTTCTCATGGCAGGGAGGCGAACCGACACTGCTTGGGGTAGAGTTTTTCGAGAGGGTTATTACGCTGGAAAAGAAATACCAGCGTCCTGGTCTGCATATCGAGAACGACCTTCAGACCAATGGCACCCTGCTGGATGACGAGTGGTACGCGTTCCTTCGCCAAAACAAGTTTCTGGTGGGTCTGAGCATTGATGGTCCGCAGGAGCTGCATGACAAGTTCCGGGTAAACAAAGGCGGCCAGCCGACCTTCGATAAGGTCTTCGCCGCGGGTCAACAGTTGCAGAAGTATGGAATCCCATTCAATACGTTGACCGTGGTCAATCGCGTTAATGCAAGGAAGCCGCTCGACGTTTATCGTTTTCTGAGCCGCGAGCTTCGTCCCCGCCAGTTACAGTTCATTCCATGCGTGGAACCCAAGGGTTTCACCAACACTGCGCCGCAGAAATGGGACTCAGCGACGTTGCCCATCCAAGGGTCACCTGGCGCACATCCGGGCCATCCTGATTCTGTGGTGACGGACTGGTCGGTCGATCCTGATGATTGGGGCTATTTCCTCTGCAAAGTGTGGGATGACTGGTACAGGCGCGATTATGGAAAAGTCCACATAAACCTATTCGAAACCGCAGTGGCGCAGTGGATGGGACTGGAGTCGCAGCTCTGCGTTTATCACGAGTTCTGCGGCAAGGGCGTAGCGCTGGAGCACGATGGCAACGTGTATTCCTGCGATCACTATGTCTATCCCGAATACAAGCTAGGCAATATTGCGGAAACCCACATCTCCCGCATGGTGTTCTCCCAAGGACAGAAGAAGTTCGGCTTCGCCAAGTGCAACGAAGTGCCCCAGCAATGTCGCGAATGTAAATACAAGTTTGCCTGTAATGGCGAGTGCCCCAAGAACCGGCTGATTCGTACACCGGCCGGCGAGCCCGGCCTGAACTATCTGTGCAGCGGGCTACAGAAGTTTTGGCAACATATCGATCCCGATATGAAGGACATTCTTCAGCGCATTGAGCATTCCGGAATGCCCTGCAATCTTCCAACGTTCCGGGTTAAAGATGGGACCGATAAGTCAGGTTTCGTTGACAGGTTCCGTTAATCCTGCATGCAGTTAGCGGGCATGGCGAGACCAGGAGATCCAGAAATGAAAACCCGACTAGCATTTTTCTTGTCGCTTTTCTTAATTCTCGTCCTTACCGGATGCTCTGGTAAGTCGACACCAACCGCGGACCAGCCAGTGGCGACTGCTGCTGTTGACCCGTTGCCTTCGTGGAACAACGGCGCGGCTAAACAGGCGATCGTCGACTTCGTCAAAACGACCACAGATAAGAACAATCCGAAGTTCGTTCCGGTTGAGGATCGCATCGCTACCTTCGACCAAGACGGTACGACCTGGGTCGAGCAGCCCATTTACTCGCAGGTGCTGTTTGCCTTGGACCGGGTCGCGGAGATGGCGCCTCAGCATCCCGAATGGAAGACCAAGATGCCGTTCAAAGCCGTCGTAACCGGCGATCGCGAGGCAATGGCGAAATTCAGCCTTAAGGACATCGAGGTCATTGCCATGGCCACCCACACCGGCATGACGACAGACGCTTTCCAAACCATCGTGAAGGACTGGATGGCAAAGGCGAACCACCCGCGCTTCGACAAACCTTATCCGCAGATGGTCTACCAGCCGATGCTGGAGGTGATGAAGTATCTCCGCGACAACGGGTACAAGACCTACATCGTAACCGGCGGCGGCCAGGACTTCGTTCGCGTCTACGCACAGCAGGTGTACGGGATTCCGAGGGAACAGATCATCGGGTCAGCCCTGGATACGCAGTACGAATACAACAAAGAAGGGCAGGGCGTCCTGATGCGCGACCCGAAGCTGCTGCTGAACAACAACGGTGCGGGCAAGGCCGAGGATATCTATCTTTTCATCGGTAAGCGTCCCCACGCGGCGTTCGGCAACACCGATGGTGATCGGCAGATGCTGGAGTACACGCAGGCAGGCGGCGGGGCCTCGCTGGAGATGTTGGTCCTGCACGATGACGCGCAGCGTGAATACGCCTATGGCCCAGCCCAGGGCCTACCCGACACCAAAGTCGGCACCTTCCCTCAAAGCTTGTATGACGAGGCCAAGGCAAAAGGCTGGACGGTCATCAGCATGAAAAGCGACTGGAAGAAGATTTTTGCGTGGGAGAGGTAGGCCAAACCACCATGAAAGGTGTGTGGTTCGGCATTCAACGTTAGCAAGTGGGAATTCCTGAACAGACCGACATCAAGTGAACTGGCTGACAAACGTAACTCCCCTTGTGGGGATTAACCTAATGCACTTTGGAGAGGCATATGGATCTAGGAGCAAGTGTTCGAAAACTCTCGCTGGGAACGCTAGCTATTTCCAGTTGTTTGCTGGCAGCTGGCGGTATTCCAATGGCCGCACAGTCCGCAGATAAACCCAACATCGTCATGCTCATGACCGATGACACCGGATGGAATGACTTCGGTGCCTATTCCAACGGAGGCGCAACTCTTGGCCATCCGACGCCGAACATCGACAAGATGGCCAAGGAGGGTGCAGTCTTCACCAGTTGGTATGGCCAGGCAAGCTGCACGGCAGGTCGTGCCTCGTTTATCACTGGTAGAATCCCGATCCGCTCGGCCCTTTCGATCGTGGTTGCCCCCGGTGACGAGAACTATCTCCGCCCGGAAACACCCACCATCGCAGAATTCTTCAAGAAGAACGGCTACACGACATACTTCTCCGGCAAATGGCATTTGGGCGACAAGCCTGTGGCGTACCCGACGAATCACGGATTCGATGAGATGAAGGAGTTCGCCGCCTATTACGCCGGTGTCTACTCTTACCCCGACACCGACAAGTGGTTCCATCCCTGGTTCCCGTCGTACAACCCCGATTTTGCAAAGATGTTCGACTCCGTGGTGAACCTGTACGAATGGGAAGGCGTGACTGGTCAGCCTGCCAAGCAGGTCGCCAAGATTACGTATGACTACATGGCGACCATGGACGAACGCCAAGCCGATTATGCGGTTGACTACATCAAGACCCACGCCAAGGACGGCAAGCCGTTCTTCATGGATGTGAACTGGATCAAGATGCACAACCCGACGAATGCCGCACCTGACTTCCGCGGCAAGTCGCACCTGGGTGACTATTCCGATTCGCTGATGGAGATGGATGCCGACATCGGCAAGGTGCTCGACGCGATTCATCA
This sequence comes from uncultured Acidobacteriaceae bacterium, assembly GCA_963791975.1. Taxonomy (GTDB): domain Bacteria; phylum Acidobacteriota; class Terriglobia; order Terriglobales; family Acidobacteriaceae; genus Bog-257. Next base: position 11,446 of record CAWBUJ010000008.1, read on the forward strand.
ATTCGCTCCCAACACGATCGTGATCCTGACTGCCGACAACGGCGCATGGCTCGATGCTTATCCCGATGCCGGAACCACGCCGTTCCGTGGCGAAAAGGGCTCCGCGTATGAGGGCGGCTGGCGCGTGCCCGCCATCATGACCTGGCCCGGCCACATCCCGGCGGGCGCCACTTACGGCGAAATGATGTCGCACATCGACTGCTGGTCGACCCTGGCAGCGATGGCGGGTATTACTCCTCCTCCGGTTGGCGAAATGAAAGACAACAACGGCAAGCCGATCTACTTTGACAGCGTTGACAACAGTGCTTACATCCTAGGTAAGTCGCAGCACTCGGCTCGCAGGTCGTGGGTCTATGTCAACGGCGAGTACCTTAATGCGGTCCGCGCTGATATCGGCGGAGATCCAAACGAGCCTTGGGTGAATATCGCCTGGAAGTTCGTATGGACGGCAAAGGACTCGTGGCTCGGCCCCAGCCAGAACTTGGGCTCGATCCCGGCTGTGTACAACCTGACCATGGATCCATATGAGAGGTACGACATGGTCTTTAACGGAGCCGAAGGAGAGATGAATGGATTGAAGACCTCGCCGGGACGGTACGCCGGCGAAGATAATGGCTGGTCGGCGGCGCTCTTTGGCATCGTGCTGGCTGACTTCGACAAGTCGATCATGCAGTACCCGAGCATCCAACGCTATCCGGGCGGTGCTTCGAATGACATGATTCCGAACTTGCAGAATCCCAAGAACCCGCTACCACTGCTCGATCCTAAGAAACTGCCGAATGCTATCCCCGCAGCCGACTAATTCGGAACAACAACTGGGGCGTGCAATCATTGGCACGCCCCGTTCGTCATCCTAACTCGGACTGAGGCAGCGCCTCCAACGCAATTCCTTGGCACAACTTCACAAGACGTTCTGGCGCGGAGTGTTCCTCCTGGTCCTCGCCTGCTTACCTGGGTTTGCGCAGAACGTCCAGTTTTTGCCTGAGGTGGATATCTACGTGAGGCTCAACTCTGTTTTGCAAACCTATCTCGAGGCCAAGGGCGATCAAGACGCTGGCGACCCGCTCCAAGCAGGTATTGGGCCAAGTCTTCAGCTCTATCTCAAGCCCTTAGTAAGGCTGAAAGAAATTACCGCCTTTGATTTGGACAATTCGAAGAAGAGATTGTTCGTGCTGGAAACCGGGTATCGCTACATTGCTGCGCCGAACACTCCCACGACGAATCGCATGCTGAATTGTGCGACGTTCAACTTTCCGCTACGTGCGGGATTCCATCTGTCGGATCGCAGTCGCGCAGATTTGGATTGGACCAGTGGGAACTTCACCTGGCGCTATCGGAACAAGTTAACCGTTGAGCGGACGGTTGCCGTTTCGTCCTACCACCTGATCACTTACGCGGCGGTCGAGCCGTACTACGAAAGCACGTTCGAGAAATGGAGCACGACGGCCATTTACGCGGGTTCTCTTTTCCCGGTAGGCCGTCACGTTGAATTCAATCCTTACTACGAGCACGAGAACAATACTGGTGGACAGGAGAACCATTCGCAAAACGCGGTTGGATTGGCCCTATACCTGTTCTTCTCTGTGGGGAGGAAATGAAACTTAGATTGCTGGAGAAGCGCCGGAAAGCTCACCACTGGCTTCCCGGCGACAAATTGAAAGGACTCGAGGTGTTCAAACGATTTTGGCTTTTCTCATTCTTCTCTCTCCTATTCCCGGTTTTGCCGGGGCTGGTCTGGTCGCAGGATGCGCAGCAAAACCTGACGCTCACCGTAGCCGGTCAGGCGATCCAAATTCCGATTGTCCAGACGAAGGGCAAGTCTTATGTGGACATCAATGCACTGGCGCGCCTCACGAACAGTTCCCTCAGTTTCAAGGGGAATCAGGTTATCTTGACCCCGCCAGACTCATCCCTACGCACGCCGCCCGCGGCTCCCGAAGCCTCGGCCACTGCCGGGCAGCAAAAGCTCGTCGCCGCTAAGGGACAGCCAGCGGACCCTGAACCTGCGGATGCTCCCCATCAGGCAAAGCCAGCCGACCCGAGTGAACAGGCCAAGGCTGGAGCGTCGCAAGATACCCCTGTGGCGCCAGAAGGAACTCAGGTCGCCACTGAGGAAACACCAGCGGCGGCAGCCAATGCCGACGCGTTGCGAAAGGCAGCACAAAATCCGGTCGCCAGCCTGATTAGCGTTCCCATACAGAACAACGCCAACGCAGGGATTATGCCTGGGAACCGTACGCAGGATGTGGTGAATATCCAGCCGGTGATTCCACTGAAAATTAACAACGACTGGAATCTGATCGTTCGCGTGATCACTCCCCTCATTTACCAGCCGTTTCCCGCGCCGTCCCCCGCGCCTCAAGTCGGGGTTTTCGGGTTGGGCGACATTCAGCCCACCGCTCTTCTCTCACCGAGGAAGCCCCACAAGATAATTTGGGGCGTAGGCCCAATCTTTCAATTGCCGACCGCAACCAGCCATTACACGGGGCAAGGGAAGCTTGCCATGGGTCCCAACGTCGTAGCGCTGGCGATGCCACGCAATTTCGTGCTGGGCGTACTCGTAAACAACCTGTGGTCGGTCGCCGGTAGCGGCAGCAGGCCAGACGTCAATCAGCTACTGCTGCAGTACTTCGTCAACTACAACATGAAAAAGGGCTGGTACCTGACCACGCAACCAATCCTCACCGCCAACTGGAATTCAGCCGCAGCCAGCGGAAGCGTCTGGACACTGCCATTCGGTGGCGGTGTGGGAAGAATCATGAAACTTGGTTTTCAGCCGGTGAACATCAACGTGCAGGCTTACGGCAATGCAGTGCACGTCCCCGGAGATTCGCCCTGGACCGTTCGGGCAACGTTTGCATTGCTGTTTCCCAAGCTAACGCCAGCGCAAGAAAAGATGATGATGGAGCAAAAGCTCAAACAACTAGAGCAGACGCCGCCAGCGAAGAATTAAAGACGAGTTCGGCATCCAAAATCGAACTAAGGGAGTGTAGGTGCGAAGTCGGCCCTGGCATTGTGGTTCTGTCTGAGCTCGTGAGCAGGATTTGTCCAGACACTAGTACCCGCGCTTGTTAACGTAAACCGACCGAGGACCCACGAGCGGCTTCCCACTCGAATGCGCCTGGAAACTTATTGTTGTGGAACGTCAGCGTCCAAGCGGAGCAAGTCCCGCTGTTTCGGCGGCCGGAGGTGGCGACCCCCGCTCCGTCAGGGCCCCGAGAGGCTGTGGTAGCTTAGTCGGTTTCGTTCGTGCGATCCTCCATGTTGTTCGACCTCAGACCGACCGTGACAATAAGTTCGTGGCGCACAATGGCTTGCAACCTCTTATCTCCAGTCTGTCCTCTAACATCATGGTGCTCCGAAACTTCAAGATCCATCGGAGTTGCTCGAAAGAGTTCAACGATGGAAGGCCCCAAACGCCACCCTCTCGCACCTCGCGCAACCGGCAGGTCGCTAACTTCCGCACTCCATGAAATCAATAATCCCTTGGAATCGCTGTTGAACCTGCTTTATCTCGTGGAGGCAGACCCGGCAATCTCCCAAGCATCCCGCGATCACTTGAAGATGGCTCAGGCAGAGGTAATGCGCGTCTCAAAGATCGCGCAGGCGGCGATGAAACGAGTACCGCGTCGCGAAACCGCAGAGGCAACGGATGTGGCAGCGCTGCTCTCCTCCGTTCTGGAATTGCACCAGCCGAAGTTCGACCGTCAAAACGTCGCTGCATCTACTCGGAACGATGACGATGCGACAGCCGTCATCTATCCGGAGCAAATGCGGCAGGTTTTCAGCAACCTACTTCTGAATGCCATTGACGCAATGCCAAAAGGCGGCAGAGTCTTCGCGAAGATCTCCAAAACTCGAGAATGGGTCGGACAGGAGCGCTCCGGGGTGCGAATCACCATTGCAGATACGGGAACCGGAATAGCTGCGGATATTCTTTCGCGAGTACGCGAGCCGTTCTTCACAACAAAGGGCGCCTACGGCAACGGCATGGGATTGGCCATCGTCCAGGAAATCATCGCCCATCATCAGGGAAGGTTGAAAATCCGGAGCAGCACCAGGGCAGGCAAAAGCGGAAGCGTGTTCTCGATCTTTATTCCAGATTCCAGCGGAGAGGCGAACATAACACCGCTTTAGAACTTAACTCCTCCCAGCTTCTAAAAAAGAGATCATCTCAACGAGCACCGGGCTGTGCTGGGCTAGCGTTTTTGCTATAGCGTCACTTGGTGATTAGCCGTAAATCCCAAGGGTATTCTCGGTGCGAGACGATTTTCAGCCGTCGAGCTCCTTCATGCGCAGAGTTTAGGAGCACATTTAGCGTCTCGGGAGCGATCGCGGAAGGGACTCGGAGCAAAGCTGAGCGTTTGGAAGCGAGCCATTGATCGCCGACGGTTCTGGTCAGGGTCTCATCATTGACCCAGGCTTGGCCGAGATCGCCCTCAGAAAGCGTCACGATCGAGAGGTCGTCCGGTACTTCGACCTTCAACAATCGATATGATTTGGGAAGGCGCGCCGGACTGAGTTCCAGGTGAACCAGCACCTCTAGGAGTGCACCCGCGACACTTTCTGCCAAATACACGATCGGCCGACCCTGCGTATGCCAACGCGCCGATGTTTCCAGCCCGCCCCTGCCGTCGAGCGTTCGGTGATTGCTGATTCGCCAAAGGAACATCAGGCGAACATGCCTTGATCAATCTGAATGAGCATCTGCTCCACTAAACGGCCACCTGCCTCCGTAGAGAGCATCTGAATTGGCGCTCGGCCCTCAAATCTACGCTTCGGTGTCCGAAGCCAATCCAAGGCGGATTCCTGATCGCCCATCACTGACTGGGCCCGGGCAAGAATCTTAGCGGTTCGAATCGCTCTTTCCGATTCCTCCTTGGAAAGCGACTCGCGGCGGCTCTTGCGATGCTTCCAGGTTCGCAGCGGTATGATGATATCGAAGACTTCGTTGCGGGTGAGGCCGCGGTCGATCAGGTGATTAATCACTCTTGTGGGCAGACCGGTCTCCACCAGACGAACGACATTCTGTTCCGATCCGGGGCTCGTACCCAACCAGTCCTCGAAGTACTGATTCAGAGTCTTTGCGGTGGATGTTGCCATCGTTTTGCCTCTGGTACATGATGCCACAGAATTGGCGGCAGGATGTACCATAATCGCGGTACAAGAACGGTACAAGTTCCTTGTGTTCCTCAGCGTTCTTTTCGGTTACTTACAGGGTATTGCAGTGCGACCGCTGCCTTGTAAGTACTGCGTTTTAAGATATCTAAGCGCCCTTTCACGGCGGTAACACGGGTTCAAATCCCGTCGGGGACGCCAAGTCTTGTCAGAGACTTAGAGCGACAGAGCTGATTCGTAGCAGGCACAAAAGGGAACAGCAGGACTGCTAAATCTCTTCGTCCCGCCGTTCCAGAACTTCATTTCCCAAGGGTTGACGGCCTTTTCGTGGGCACAAAAAGGCACAGGTGCGACCAGCAGAAGATGTGTTAAAGACAGGCGTTAGGCTGCCGTTATGGCGGGGTGAGTTCTCTTGGCACAGCGGCGACCGGTGAGTCTCCTGCAGTAGCCAGGGCTTATGATGCCCTATCTGTGGTAGGATCCACAGAGGTGAAGAAGTCCGGGAAGCTGCGCAAGGTTGTAGATGAAACGACCCAAGTGCGTTGTGCTCTCGGGGGAGGAATCATCCGCGAAGAGGGCGGCGAGAAGGAGTCCCACTCTGCCGATCGACGGGAGGCGATCAAGCCGGAGATCACCATCACGTTCGAGGACCCGCTCGCAATGGTCGAAGTGCTCACGGCGGAGCGTCTCCGGTTGGTTCAGAGAGTGCGGGCAAAATCCTCGTCGATCACGGCGCTGGCGGCCGCGCTGAAGCGTGATCCCAAATCCGTGCGCAGAGACGTTCTTAAGTTAGAGCGAGCGGGAGTGGTTCGCACCCGCGAACAGATCAACCCAGGCCACGGACGGGTGAAAATCGTAGAACCTGTGGCCCGTGAATACCGCCTCACGGCGGTTCTTTAGCTTGGCAACCAGCAGTTCCTCGCTGAATTGCAGGGCCAGTGACTCAAGAACAAGTTCGGTGTCGCCTCCAAGACGAGTCCCCCGCGGAAGCTGTCCTTAAATGCTTCGCACTCAATGGCAGGCGGTTAGTTCGGCACGACCCACTCGATCAAAGGATTAAAGCCGTATACCCGATCCCACAGCCCCGGAGTTCCTGATGTCCAATCACGGTCGCGGCATTTACTTGATGCGAGCTCTGATGGATGAAGTTTCATTCGAGGAGGGTGGCACTGTTGTGCATATGCGCAAAGATCCAACGCCACCTCCTCGCTAATTCCCATTGAGGCCCCCAGGCTATAACGACCAGCAAATCAATCCCTGTCGCTCACTACCGACGATACTGCCGTTCGATCCTGACCTTCGCCCGCATGGCGGCACTGACCATATTCGGGCGCGGGAATCATGAATGCGGGAGCTCTCTACCGGGCAGAAACGCGAGAAACGCAACGTCGGCATTGCGTTGGCAGGTACAGACGCATTCGCCCAGCATCGAGGCACTTCGGCGGTAACCCCATGTGTCAATAATGATCTACAGGGTTCGCAGCGCGCGATTCAATCTTCAGGCAAGTGCACTCCGCAACGTCGCCTGCCCAGCGAATCATGGTTGCGGCTCCCAATCCAGGAGGCGTCAAAGTGGAACAGAAGTTGGCAACAATCGTGCTGCTTCAATGGGCGAGAAGTCTTCTCAAGGAAGACTGTAACGGCTTTCGATGGAGGTGGCGATATGCGGAACAAGAAACGTGATCCGAAGCGGTGGGTGATTTTGGCTCTGGTCAATGTACTGGTGATTTTGTACCCGGTCAGCTTGTACTGCCAAGCGGGCGATGACCGATCAACCCTGGTGGGAGCGTGCGCACTGGTTGGGGCTGCCGTCTTGCTTGCCATAGGGGATCTGCTGACCATCGCTCTAGCTTTTGCAGAATGAGCATAATCTGACTGGTTCCTTATCGGAGATACTAGGTGCTGCATCATTTCGTAGCCGCGCAAGCGGCTGCGATTTCAGCATGGCAACAGTGCGGAGGATAGGGGCAAGCCGCACATTGAAGCGGCAGGCACGAACTTGAGAAAATGTCCGATCGTGATCCACTGTACCTGCTCTTCTGCCACCTGGAATGGCGAAACCACGAAAATCTAGCAGCTTACAGCGAACTCGTTGCTGCTCTTGACGACAGAGACCCCATAATCCGGGAGCTCGCCCAGATCCTCCTGCATCGCGGGTCGCCGCGCCCAAAATCCACCGAAATCAAGCGTCAAGATACCCGCGCTGCATCCAAGAGCTCTTAGCGTAAAGACTTACGTAGAGGCGGAGCTCTATAGCTTCAGTGCGAGGAAATCCAGGTCCAGCTGGCACATCGTTTTGTCAGTGCCGGGACATGGTCATTAGCGACAGAGGGCTCACAGGTAAGGGAACATTCTTCAAGCAGATACGGTTGTAGGAATTTTGGAAGAACGATTGCTATTGGAGTGTTGATCCATCTTTCTTGTTGGGAGAAGCTATGCGCTCCATCATACTGCCCGATACATTACTCACTGCCAAAGACATCTCTTCTATCCTGAACTTGATCTGCCCTAGCTGTGGCGGCCCGCTCGGTGAACCATCCAAAGAGTTCAAGTGCCAGGGCCTTTGTCGGAAAGATTGGCGCCCGGACTGGGAGGGCAGCATAACAGCAAGAATGCTGAATAGGGCTCAAACCTATCGCCGCACGCCGAAGAATTCCCAGAGGCGCATTTCATCCAGGCGCCATGCTTGGCGCGAACCCGGCGAGCCTACCGTAGCGAAGTAGCGGCCCATTCTGTTGCCGAGTCAGACTCCGTACCACTCCTCAGATGGCTCGCTTATCTGGGCATTCGCAGTTCGCGTTTAGTCGTCAGACCGTGATTGCCTTTACGCACGAAAGCGAATGCTGAGCCAGAGGAGCTGCTGGCCGGTTCGCTGTCGTCAGAATCAACACTGTCAAGCTCAAGCGCTCCGCCGTCTTAAAAAGGTATGGCTCTGCGGAGCTTGTGGTCACAAGAGTGAATTTCGAAGTCCTTTATTAAAGCGATGGGATCCGAACTGGTGTTTGCTGCCGAACGCACTCTGCGTGATCGTTATAGCCTCTGCCGTGTTTTGGCTGGCGAGTGACGCTGCCGAAATTCGGGCATATTGACTCCCACTGTGCCTTTGCGTTGTAACGCGATTCTCGATGTTCGTCTAAGCCAAATTTCGATCTTCCAACCTTGGCGCCTAACCGGCGCGATATCCTGCCACAGTCATCCAGCACACGAATACGATGCGGTGCCCGCATGCGGGCATTAAAGCTGCCCAAGCATGATTCGTGGGCAGCTGCACGTTCGCGTAAGTCCTTTGTATCGCGGAGCTTAGCTTCACGCGCCGGTTGGCATGCCTCGTGCACAAGTCAGGCTGTCTCATTAAGACACTTGATTGGGCACTTGTGAGCAGGAAGGTATTGGAATGTATCGCAAAACTCCTAAGGAACAAAAAGCACGAATTACTCGGATCATCATCACTGCGGCTCTCGGAATACTGAGCGTAGGCATGGTTGCATGCAGCAAAGGCAACGCCGCCGTGCCAAACATAGTGACCGAAGTATTAATCGCGCAGCCTATTCAGCGTGACGTCCCAGTCCAGCGTGAATGGGTCGCGAGCTTGGACGGTTACGTCAACGCCGAGATACGACCGCAGGTGTCCGGTTACATCATCAGCCAGAATTACAAAGAAGGATCGACTGTCAGCAAAGGACAGGTCCTGTTCCAGATCGACCCAAGACCCTTCCAGGCTACTCTTGACAGCGCCAAGGGAGAGCTTGCCCGGGCGCAGGCCGAGTTGGGCAGAACGACGCTCGATGTAGAGCGCGATACTCCGCTCGCTGAGCAAAAGGCCATTGCAAAGGCCCAACTCGATACCGAAACCCAGGCCAGACTCGCGGCACAGGCAGCCGTCGAGTCGGCAAAGGCGACTGTCGAGCGCGCACAACTGGATCTCGGCTGGACCAAGGTCACTTCGCTGGTGGATGGAGTAGCGGGGATCGCGGAAGTGCAGATAGGCAATCTGGTGGGACCCAATGTTCGCCTGACTTCAGTTTCGCAAGTGAACCCGATCAAGGTCTATTTCCCAGTGAGCGAGCAGGAATATCTGCGAGCACAGCACATCACCACAGGAGGTCAGCAGATCAATCTTTTCGAAAGCTCCCCTGAGCTGATCCTGGCCGACGGCACGGTGTACCCGCATAAGGGCAAAATCCTGCTGACGGATCGTCAGGTAGATGCCAACACCGGAACCATTCGACTGGTTGCTGCATTTCCCAATCCGGGCAACAAACTGCGCCCCGGCCAGTATGGGCGTGTGCGGATACAAACCAGCATCGAGCAGAATGCGCTGCTGGTGCCGCAGAGCGCGGTCAAAGAGCTTCAGGGCGGTTACCAGGTAGCGCTTCTCGGCCCAGGCAACAAGGCCGTGATTCGACAAGTGAAGGCTGGAGAGAAGGTCGGGGCGATGTGGGTGATCGAAGAGGGCCTGAAGCCGGGCGACCAAGTGATTGTGGAAGGCATTGAGAAGGTGAAGGACGGAACGCCTGTGGTTCCAAAGCCCGCGAATGTCCAGGCGGAGGGGCGGTAGTCATGTCTGAGTTTTTCATTCGGCGTCCGATCGTCGCCATCGTCATCTCGATCCTTATGGTGATCATTGGCGCGATCACCATCGTCAGCCTGCCGGTCGCGCAGTTCCCGGACATCGCTCCCCCCGAGATACGGGTGCAGGCCATTTACCCGGGTGCTGACGCCGAGACCATGGAGAAAGCCGTAGCCACGCCCATGGAGCAGCAGATCAATGGCGTGGACAACATGGATTACATGTATTCGCTGAACTCGACCAACAACTCGAGTACAGCGCTGATGGTCGATTTTGATCTCAAGACCGACCCAAATATGGACCTCATCCTCACCCAGTCACGCCAGCAACTGGCGAATGGCCAGCTTCCCCAGGAGGTCAACCAGATCGGCATCGACGTGAAGAAGTCCTTGACCTCGCCGATGATGCTGGTCGCGTTGTATTCACCAAAGGGCACTCACGATGCGAAGTTCCTGTCGAATTTCGGCTATATCAATCTCAAGGAGCCAATTGCCCGCTCTTACGGTGTAGGACAGGTCCAGATCTACGGCATCGGCGAGTACGCGATGCGGCTGTGGGTAAAACCGGATCAACTGGCGAAGCTGGGCATCACCGTGAGCGAGATTGCTAATGCAGTGCAAACTCAGAACACGGTAAATCCGGCCGGCCAAGTCGGAGGTGAACCAGCCGAAACAGGGCAGAAGTTCACCTACGCGGTACGAGCCCAGGGGCGGCTCAAGACGCCGGAAGAGTTCGGTGACATTGTGGTCCGCGAAAGCGCCGATGGCGGAGTAGTGCGCGTGAAGGACGTGGCCCGGGTAGAACTTGGATCCCAGGACTATAGCTGGTTAACGCGACTCAACGGTCAGCCGTCCGCGATTGTCGGTATCTACCAATTGCCCGGTTCCAATGCGGTGGAATCGGCAAAGGGCATCCGGAAGCTGATGGCCAAAATGAAGGAGAGCTTCCCGGCGGACGTGGACTACGCCGTTACCCTGGATACGACCGATGCCGTAAGGGCGGGAATGCGCGAGATCGTCCAGACTCTCTTGGAAGCTTTTATTCTGGTAATTCTCGTCGTCTACATCTTCTTGCAAGACTGGCGTGCGACCATCATTCCAATGTTCGCGGTCCCGGTCTCGCTGGTGGCCACGTTCGCTGTATTTCCGTTGTTTGGGTTTTCGGTCAATACGCTTTCGCTATTCGGGCTCGTGCTGGCGATCGGCCTGGTGGTAGACGATGCCATCGTCGTGGTCGAAGGCATACAACACCACATCGAACAGGGTCTGACGCCGAAGGAAGCGGCTCGCAAAGCCATGCAGGAACTGACTGGGCCGGTGGTTGGTATAGCACTGGTGCTCTCGGCGGTGTTCGTGCCGACCGTATTCATTCCCGGCATCACTGGCCGCCTCTATCAGCAGTTTGCGTTGACCATCGCAATTTCCGTCATTATCTCAGCCTTCAACGCCCTCACCTTGAGCCCGGCGCTTGGAGCGTTGTTTCTGCGGCCCAAGAAAGAGAGTCATGGGCCGCAGGCGAAATTCTTCGCCTGGTTCAATCGCATGTTTGCGTCCGGTAGCAATTTGTACGTGGGCGCGTGCCGCGGGCTGATTCGGAAAAGTGCGTTGGCCCTGGTGGGAGTCGCCGCATTTGGCGTCGCCGGTGTCTTTTTTGGGAAGGTGCTGCCCTCCAGCTTCCTGCCTGACGAGGACCAGGGATACATGTACATCCAGATGCAACTGCCCGAAGCGTCTTCCCTTCAGGCGACGTCGGACGCAGCCCGCGAGGTCGAAGCCGTCCTGAAGGCCACACCAGGAGTGAAGTACACCAGCACCGTGATGGGATTCAGCCTCCTCAGCCTCACCCGCACCAGCTACAACGCATTCTTCTGGGTGACGCTCCAGCCGTGGGAAGACCGCAAGCACATTGAGGAGCAGTTTCAGGTCATCAAGGCGAAGCTGAACCTTAAGCTCCTTACCCTTCCGCAGGGCACTGTCTTCGCCTTCTCTCCACCGGCAATCTCGGGAGTCGGCACCTCGGGCGGATTCCAATTTGTGCTGGAAGACCGCGCGGGAAAGGATCCCGAATTCCTGGTGAACAACCTGAACAAGTTCCTCGATGCTGCTCGCAAACGGCCCGAGATCGGCATGGTTACCACCACGTATATACCGAGCACGCCGCAAAAATTCGTGTACGTGGACAAGGAGAAGGTATTAAAGCAGGGCGTCAAGCTCAGCGATGTCTATGACACTCTTCAGGCGTTCATGGGCGGGCTGTTTGTCAACTACTTCAACGACTTCGGTCGCGCCTGGCAAGTGCGGGTAGAAGCCGAAGCGCCCTACCGCTCCAACCTAGAAAACGCGGGACAGTTCTACGTTCGCAACAGCAAGGGCGAAATGGTGCCCTTGTCGGCGCTAACCCGGTTCGAGTCGCGTTATGGCCCGGAATTCAAGATGCGCTTTAACCAGTATTCCGCGGCGCAGATTATCGGCAGCGCCGCACCGGGCTACAGCTCAGAGCAGGCTACGAATGCGCTGGAAGATGTCTTTCACCAGACGATGCCGCCGGAGATGGGCTTCGATTACATGGGCATGTCACGGCAAGAGCAAAAGGCGCGCGAGGGCATCCCATCCTCGGTCATCTTCGCTGTCTCGCTGCTGTTTGTCTTCCTCATCCTTGCGGCGCTGTATGAAAGCTGGTCGCTGCCGTTCAGTGTGCTGTTGAGCACGCCGGTTGCCGTTGCCGGCGCGTTCGGCCTGCTGTGGCTGCGGCGCACCGTGCTCGGGATGATCTTCCCGGCTTTCATGGTGCAGATCGACAACGACGTCTACTCGCAGATCGGACTCGTGATGCTGATCGGATTGGCTGCGAAGAACGCGATCTTGATTGTTGAGTTTGCCAAGGAGCAACACGAAGTCTATGGCAAGCCGGTGGTGGACGCTGCACTCGAAGGCGCCAGACTGAGGCTGCGGCCAATTCTGATGACCTCCTTCGCATTCGTTCTCGGCTGCGTGCCCTTGTTCATCGCCACCGGCGCAGGTTCCGTCGGCCGGCAAATCATGGGCACCACCGTAATCGGCGGGATGCTGGCTGCAACCGGCATTGCCATCTTCATTATTCCGGCGCTTTATGTACTCGTGGAACGTATCACGGGTGCGGATAAGAAACAGGAGGAGCACGCTCCTGCGCTTCCGGAACCGGCTGCAGTGGAAGGGGACTAACGTGAAAAGACTAGCCACAATTGCAATGCTGATGTTAGTGGCCACCGGTTGCACGGTCGGTCCCAACTACAAGAGACCAACTGTGGATGTGCCGGGCGGATTCCGTGGCGCCGCTCCGTCGGCGGACGGCGCACAGACCGGCACCCAATCTGTTCAGAAGAAACCGGAACAGCAACCGAGCCAATCCGCCGCCCAACCGCCGCAGTCAGCGGCTAGCTCGATAGGCGACGAGAAATGGTGGGAGGTTTTCCAGGATCCGCAGCTGCAGGACCTCATCAGGACTGCGCTGAAGAATAACTTCGATGTGAATATCGCAGCGGCGCGCATCCTGAAGGCCCAGGCGCAATTAGGTATCACGCGTGCTGACCAACTACCCACATTGGGCGTAGGCGCGGCAGCTATCAATTTCGATGCGCCGAGAAACAAGTTCGTCGGCAATACTGAGTCTAGCGTCAATGCAGTAGAAGCCAGCTTCAACTGGCAGCTCGACTTCTGGGGCAAATACCGCCGCGCCACTGAAGCGGCGCGCGCCAATCTGGTTGCGGCACGCTGGGCGCGGGAGTACGTGATTTCTACGCTGGTAAGCAACGTCGCTGCTTCGTATTTCCAGCTTCGTGCGCTGGACCTCCAATTGGATATCTCGCGCCGAACCTTGGCTGCTCGCAAAGAATCGCTGAAGCTGACCCAGACCTTGGTAAGCGGTGGCGCGAGCAACATGCTCGACCAACGCCAGGCCGAGCAACTGGTCGCCGTTGCAGCTGAAAGTATTCCAGATCTCGAACGTCGTATTCAGCAGCAGGAGAACTACATCAGCACTCTGCTGGGGAACAACCCTGGCCCAATCGCGCGCGGTCTACCGCTGATCGAGCAGCCGCATCCGCCAGAGGTGCCGGCCGGACTTCCTTCCAATTTGCTGGAGAGGCGGCCCGACATTCGGCAAGCCGAGCAGCAACTCGTGGCTGCCAACGCGCAAATCGGAGTAGCCAAGGCCGCCTACTACCCCAACATTTCTTTGACCGCTAACGCGGGATATGCCAGCTCAGCGCTGACTAGCTTGTTTGCGGGCCCGGCCGGTTGGTGGGCTTTCGGAGGCGCACTAACGCAACCCATATTCGCCGGGGGCAGAATTAAGTCGGGTGTCAGGTACACCGAGGCCCAAAAACAGGAATTCCTGCTGATGTATCGAAAGACGATTCAGGAAGCTTTTCTCGGCGTCTCGGACTCGCTGGTCGCTTACCAAAAGGACCGTGAGTTTCGCGAATATCACGAGCAACTAACGGTGGCCGCTCAGGATTCGGCACGTCTCTCCGAAGTACGATACGGCGGTGGCCGAGCCAGCTACCTGGAAGTATTGACGAATGAGACCAATTACTTCAATGCTGAGCTGGGGCTCGCGCAAGCTCGGCTCAATGAGCTTTTGGCTTTGGTGGATCTCTATAGAAACTTGGGCGGAGGTTGGCAGAGCTAACCGGCGACACAGCAAGCTTGCGGTAGCGTCAGCGGGCATGCTGTGTTTGCCTTCACCAAAGGGAGTGTTCTGAACCTATGACTTGCTTTCAACAGATTGGCGCAGCCGTTCTTCTAGTGGTGCTCACACTGTGTCTGCAGTGCGCCGGAGTTGCTGCATTGATAAGCTGGCTAAGGACGGTGGCGTTAGGTGACATTCAGGAGCTTCGGATGTCATACTCTGCGGCGCTGGTCATGCGAGCCACAATAGCCATCATCATGCTTCAGGGAATTATCATTCTGCTTTGGGCGTGCTGCTATCGCTGGCTTTGTTTTCGGTCTTGGAATTCGGCGTTTTACTTTTCGGCAACCAGTTATTCCACCGTTGGATACGGCGATGTTGTCGTCCCGCTGAAATGGCGGCTGCTGGGGCCGTTAGAGAGCATGATGGGAGTACTGATGTGTGGCATATCCGTAAGTCTACTGTTTGCGCTAATTACATACCTGGTCGGCAAGGACCCAAAACTGCGGGCAGGTGCTGACAACGACCAACTGAAAGAACGGGCGAGCTACGGATAGAGAAAGGCGGAAGTGGCAGTGGATTCCATAACAGAGCAGCGATCACAGATGCAAGGGGCAGACGCCAGCTATCGCACATTGCTCCAGCTGGCAACTGCGATTGATAAACAGACGAGCGTACAGGCCGTCCTGAGGAGCCTGCATAAGCTGCTATCGGCAATTCTTCACTTCGACGGCATTGCCATGATGCTCTTGACAGAGAATGGCAAGTCGCTGCGCCTCGTAGCTTTGGAACGAGGTTCGGCAGGACCTCACGTCGACCTTGGCGCAGAGACTCCTTTCGCAGCTACCGCTGCTGGTCGCGCAATCGAAGAACAACGGACGATCTATGTTCCTGACATCCGCCCCGAGATGTCTCAAGTTCCGCAAATCGCTTCGCAGGCCGGCACTACCGAACTACGAGCCTCGTATATGGTGCCGGTTTCCACTCCCAGGCGAAGACTCGGGGTGCTGTGGTTTGGAACTCGGGAAGAGAGTGAACTTGGAGCGGATGATATTACGCTCATGGAGGCTGTCGCCTCTCACCTGGCAACGGCTCTCGAGAGCGCGATAGCGAGCGATGCCGCGGAGGGGTATCAGGGACAGTTGGTGGCCGAACGAGACCGGTGGAAGCTGCTGCTCGAAATCAACAATCACGTCATCGCGCATCTTGACGTGAAAGCCTTGTTTCGCGCTGCCTGCAGCTCACTGCGTGATTATTTTGAGAACGACTACGCTGCGGTCTGGATCATCGACAAGAACCAGAATCGCCTGGAATGTGCCGCCATGGACTTCCCCGCCAGCCGCGGCTTCCTGGATGACATCACGATGCCCGCCCTCACCGGTGAGGACCTCCATAGAATGCGAACCCGCCAGCCCGAATTGTGGACCCGTGCGGAGCTGGAAGCGCTTCCAGCTACTGTCCGTGACGCGTTCCGATCCGAGGGTATCGAGGTTATGGTGGTTACAGCACTGCGCACGCCCAATGGTCCTCTGGGCGTGATGACGTTGGGTAGCAAGAGGCCAACTCATTTTCGCCGCGACGATCTCGATCTGCTGGGGCAGATTGCCACCCAGTTTTCGCTGGCACTGGACAATGCACTTGCCTATGAAAAACTGAATGCTTCGCGAAATTTGATAGAGCAGGAGCGCCTATATCTTGAGTCGGAGATTCGGGCCGAATACAACTTCGAAGATATTGTGGGAAAGAGCGCGGCACTTCGCAAAGTCCTACAGCAAATCGAAATTGTCGCGCCCACGGATTCGACAGTGCTGTTGCACGGGGAGACGGGAACCGGAAAGGAGTTGATCGCGCGCGCCCTCCACAGCCTCAGCACCAGGCAGAACCGCACGTTCGTTCGGCTGAATTGCGCAGCCATTCCCTCCGGGCTGGTCGAGAGCGAGCTCTTTGGCCACGAGAGGGGTGCATTCACCGGCGCGTTGATACAGAAGAAAGGACGATTCGAAATCGCCGATCAGGGCACGCTATTCCTCGATGAAATTGGGGACATCAGCCTCGAACTGCAGCCAAAGCTCCTTCGAGCCTTGCAGGAGCATGAGTTTGAGCGATTGGGCAGCGCCAAGACCATTCACGTAGATGTGCGCCTGATCGCTGCCACCCACCGTGACTTGCAGGCAATGATGCGCGACAACCAATTTCGGGAGGACCTATTTTACCGGCTAAATGTCTTCCCGATCGAGATTCCGCCCCTTCGGGACCGGCGTGAGGACATTCCACTGCTCGTAAACTTTTTCGTCTCTCGGCTGTCTCGCAAGATGCAGAAGCATATCCAATCGATCCCCAAAGAAGCCATGGATGGTCTGACGAATGCACCCTGGCCAGGCAATATTCGCGAGTTGCAAAACTTCATCGAACGGGCCGTCATACTGACTCCAGGCAGCGAGCTCCGGGTGCCGCTCAAGGAGTTGAAGAGACCGTCAGCTGCCACCACCACATCCGGCTCGACTTTTCAGGAAGCAGAGCGCCAGGCGGTCATGGAGGCGCTCAAAGCCGCACAAGGGAAAATCTCGGGACAAGGCGGCGCAGCGGAGCGCTTGGGACTGAAACGCACGACGCTGCAGAACAAAATGCGCAAGCTCGGAATTGCGCGCTTACCTACGTAATACATTGCCGGGTAAGCTGCGGACGCACGTGTAATCGCCCCCCTCAGAGATGGGACAGCCGCAGTTGTCTAGGTGAGGTCACAAGATTATCGTTGAGTGGAATGTTGCGTGACACTCGACAACAGACCGGACCCACTGACAACCGGCAGCGAGAGTGCTACATTAACTGGCAAATAAGCAGCGTAACAACTGAACGGGACCATACTGTCTGACGCTATTCGCCAAGAACATGGGAACGATAGC
The DNA here is from genome assembly GCA_963791975.1 of uncultured Acidobacteriaceae bacterium. Taxonomy (GTDB): domain Bacteria; phylum Acidobacteriota; class Terriglobia; order Terriglobales; family Acidobacteriaceae; genus Bog-257. The sequence continues at coordinate 28,705 of CAWBUJ010000008.1, forward strand.
TTCTCGCCGACCGCTTCTGCTTCGTTTCAATTGGGCCCGCGGTGCGATCGCGGCCGTGGTGGGCTGTTCTCTCGCCTGCGTGTTGTTGGTGGCAGGCCCGGTTCACGCCCTCGATCCGAACAAACATGTCACCCAGTACATACACACCTCCTGGCGAACACAAGACGGGTCTTTGCCGGCCGGCATGTTTTCGATCACGCAAACCTCCGACGGTTTTCTCTGGTTCCTATCTCTTCCCGGCGATGTCTATAGGTTCGACGGAGTTCGGTTTCTGCCCAGACACACGCCTGCCGATTTTTCAAGCAGCACGATAGGGAGCATCCTTGCCGACCACGCAGGTGGGCTCTGGGTGGTAGCCGATGAACTGATTCACCTGAAAGGCGGGGTTGTCACTTCCCATTTTGCAGTGAATGGAACCTCGTTTCAAAGCATCAGCCAAGATCCTGACGGCTCTGTGTGGGTCGCGACGCGCCGCGGGTCAGACCAGTCCCTCTGCCACGTTACTGAGCGCTCCGTCAGGTGTTTCGGAAAGAATGATGGAATACCGATTTCCCAGGTCCAGTCCTTACTTGCTGACGGTCACGGAGGCTTTTGGCTGGGTGGGGAGACGGCACTTGTCCACTGGCATGGAGGAATCTCGGAGCAGTATCCGGTCAAAGCAGAAATAATGGGCCTGGCGCGTGCTCCTGACGGGACTCTCTGGGTCGGCATACAAGAGGAGGGTCCAGGTCAAGGACTTGAACACTTGAAAGACGGTGATTTACAGCCGTTCGTCACTCCCACATTCGACGGGAGCAAGCTCAGCGTCACCAGCGTGATGTTCGACCGTGACGGCAATCTTTGGGTTGGTACCGATGCACAAGGGCTCTTCCGTATCCATGGAAACGCTATGGAGCATTACGGACACACCGAAGGCCTGTCCGGCGATTCCGTCTGGGCTCTTTTTGAAGACCGGGAAGGGATGGTTTGGGCTGGAACTACGAGCGGAATAGACTCTTTTCGTGATCCGAGTATAGCCACGTTCTCGGCTGTTGAGGGATTGGGGAAGGATCTCGCGGCCGGCATTCTGGCCAGCAAAGACGGCACAATCTGGGTCGCAAATGATGGCTCGCTTGATCGCATTAAGAACGGTACCGTCTCGTCCATTCGCAGGAGTGACGGTCTTCCGGGCGAACAGGTCGCCGCGATGATTGAAGATCACGCTGGAAACATGTGGGTGGGAGTAGATGACGGGCTGTATCTGTTCAAAGATGGGCGGTTCCGTCGCCTGCCTGAACCCAATCACCGGCCGCTTGGAATGGTTGTCGGAATGGCCGAGGACACCGACGGCAACATTTGGGCAGAATGTGCAAGCAAGCCGCGCAAGCTTGTGCGCATACGCGATTTCCAGGTACGCGAAGTATTCCCCGCCCCGCAAGTTCCGCCTGGACATAACCTCGCTCCAGATCCGCACGGAGGAATTTGGATAGTGACCCGACAAGGAGATCTGGCGCAGTTCCGCGATGGGATTATGGCAACAAAGATCCCGCTAGGTGGAGGAGGAGGTTCTCCGTTAAATCGCCAAGTTACCGCCCGGCCGGACGGCTCGCTCCTTGTGGGCACCGAGAACGGCCTCGTGGCATGGAGCATGGGTAAAGTGCAGCGGATGACAATGAAAAACGGCCTCCCCTGCGACTTTATTATCGCCTTCATTGAGGACCAAGAGAAACGCTGGTGGCTCTACACTCGTTGCGGGGTGGTCGAATTTTCAAATGCTGAGCTCGAACGATGGTTGGCCACCCCGGATACCATTGTTCAGAACCGTCTCTATAACACATTCGATGGAGCTCAGCCAAACATAGGTTCTTTCAACGCGGCCGCGCTCTCGCCCGATGGACGCGTGTGGTTTTCCAGCGGAGTTGTCGTGCAGATGGTGGACCCGTCCAGGCTCTCACCGGCGCCACTGGCGGCGGAGACTTACATCGAATCGGTTATCGTTGACCGAAAGGAATTCCCGGCCACAGATAACCTTAGGCTTTCCCCCCACCCCCGCGACTTGCAGATTGATTACACTTCGCCCACGTTTCTGATTCCGCAGCGAGTGAAATTCCGGTACCGGCTCGACGGCTATGATCGTGATTGGCACGAGGTGGGCACGCGCCGGCAGGCGTTCTACACCGACCTGCCTCCCGGGAAGTTTTCATTTCGCGTAATCGCATCGAACAGTGACGGCGTCTGGAACGATAAGGCCGCTACGCTAGACTTCTCGGTCGCGCCGGCCTACTACCAGACGAACTGGTTCCGGGCACTCTGTGCGATCGCGTTCTTGGCCTTGCTATGGGCGGCGTATCAATGGCGTGTCCGGCAATTGCACCATCAGTTCGAGATGACGCTGGACGCACGCGTCGGTGAGCGGACGCGGATTGCGAGGGAGTTGCACGACACGCTGTTGCAGAGTTTTCACGGCTTGCTGCTGCGGTTCCAAACCGTTTCCCAACTGCTGCCGGGGCGTCCGCTAGAGGCGAAAGAGAAGCTGGACAATGCAATCGAGCAGGCCGCTGACGCGATCACCGAAGGCCGCGATGCGGTGCAGGGATTGCGCGATTCGACAACTCAAACCAACGATCTGGCACTGGCGATAAGCACCCTCGGAGAAGAGCTGCCAGCGGACTCAACCGGCCACCGCCCTGCATTCCGTGTAGCCGTTGAGGGCCAGTCGCGAGATTTGCATCCCATCCTCCGTGACGAAGTGTATAAGATTGCTACCGAAGCACTCCGTAACGCTTTTCTTCATGCAAACGCAAAGCAGGTCGAGGTCGAAATCCGTTACGACAATGAGCGCTTCCGGTTGCGGGTGCGGGATGACGGAAAGGGCATTGATGCAGCGGTTCTCTCGGCTCAGAGCCGGGAGGGACACTACGGGTTGCCCGGGATGCGGGAGCGCGCCACGCTCATAGGAGGCAAGTTGACAATATGGAGCGAAGTCGAGGCGGGAACCGAAGTGGAACTGCGCGTTCCTGCCAGCACCGCCTACGCGACCGCTCGGCGACGTTCGTGGTTCTCACGAACTGCCGCGAAAGCATGAGGTAGGAGACCGGTCATGAGCGCCGACGCCTCGCGAATTCGAATTCTCACGGTCGACGACCATCCACTCGTGCGCGAAGGCATCGCCGGACTGGTTGGGGTCCAGCCGGACATGACCTTAATAGGTGAAGCGTCCAACGGTCGCGAGGCCATCCAGCAATTCCGGATGCTCCATCCGGACGTCACGCTGATGGACTTGCAAATGCCGGAGATGAATGGGATCGAGGCGCTCATTGCTATCCGAAATGAATTTCCCAACGCCAAAGTCATTGTGCTGACAACCTACGCCGGCGACGTACAGATTCTTCGTGCGCTCAAGGCTGGGGCTCAAGCCTATCTTCTCAAGAACACATTGCACAAGGAACTGTTGCAAACCATCCGGGCGGTCCATGCTGGAAAGAAGACCCTTTCGCCCGAGGCCTCGTACGAAATCGCCGAGCATGCGACGGATGATGCACTTACCCCGGCGGAAATCGCCGTTTTGCGACTGATCGCAGCCGGCAATGCGAACAAGCAGATTGCGGATCGGCTCTCGATCACTGAGGAAACCGTGAAGAGCCGAGTCAAGAACATCCTTTCGAAATTGGGCGCCAACGATCGCACACACGCCGCCATGATCGGATTGAAAAGAGGAATCATCGAGCTGTAGTTCCCACCTGCTTGCCTCCGGCTGCGAACCAATATCCAGACTCAAAAGAGTGAAGATCACGCCCCTCTTTGGGGTGTCGTGCGCGTCAACAATGTGACAGTCTAATGACGTAGAAAGGCATACGCATTGCAACGTCTATATTCCACATTCGCGGGCGGCTGGCCAGGCACAGGATTGCTTCTCATGCGCCTGGTGATCGGGTCCGTGCTGGTTGCGCGTGCGGGCTTGCGGCTGTGGAGCGACCCACCGCTATACACCACAATAACCTCCGGAATCCTCCTGGCAGCGGGGATTCTCTTCATGCTTGGTTTATGGACGCCTATAGTAGGGACCTCAGTGGCGGTCATTGAAGTCTGGAAGATCCTGACGCAGCCCGGGGACAGATGGCTTTGGCTGTTGCTGGTAACCATTAGTTGCGCTCTCGCGATGTTGGGCCCAGGTCGATGGTCGATCGACGCTCGCCTTTTCGGGTGGAAGCGTGTCGAAGCTCCGCCCCGCAAACGCAGTCCTATCCCTCGTTAGCAAACTACCCAAACAACCGGTTTTCTTGGCTCAGAAGAGGCCGCTGCTCGCCTCCCAAGAGGTTTCGATTTGTCCCGATGTGGGGCTGTGCGCAAATGGAGCCTGGTGGATAATTGTGTTCATCAACGGGACCAAAAGGCTCTCGTTCAAGATTCAAGCCAATGGGATTGAGCAAGAAGTTGGAGGTCCGGTAGGAGGCGTCATGCCTGAGATAGAGAACCTTAAGGACTCGGCTGAGCGTTGTTTCGAACTCGCCAAGTCGAGAGACGTCCTGGAGGACGATATTGCCTTAGAAGCATTCGAGGTGTTAACCGCCAACGAGTATGACTGCGTGTTGGCACACGGACTCGGCGTAAGCCTGTAAGGAGCGTTTATGGACCTGGATAGGATCTACGCCCTGGCAACGCAGTTGAAGCAAAGGCTTCACTGTTCACAGCATGAAGCAGAGTACTCAGCATCGCTCCTGGCACTGGAGAACACCGTAAGCAACGATAGCTTCGAGCTGCTTGCTGAGATCCAAGCTATTCATTCGTTATGTAGTCACTCTGCTATGTAGAGTGAAGGATAGGTAGGAGGATGATATGGGATATGCGGCTGTTGCATTCACAGATCTGGAAGGGCTTGCAGGAACAAGCTTTCCCAACGTGGGCGGGATCGAACAGCAGCACCTGTATCTGGGACCTGAACTCAGCTCTGAATACTGCTTCGAAGGCATCATCGGAAAGAGCCCAGCCATTCAGAAGGTGCTGGAGCAAGTCTCCATTGTTGCGCCGACGGATGCCAGCGTCCTGCTCTATGGTGAGACGGGCACAGGGAAGGAGCTGATCGCGCGCGCCATTCACAACCTCAGCTCCCGGCGTGCGCGCAGCTATGTGCGCATGAACTGCGCTGCCATTCCATCCGGACTGCTGGAAAGCGAGCTGTTCGGGCACGAGAGGGGTGCATTCACGGGAGCTCTGATGCAAAGAAAGGGCAGATTCGAGCTGGCGGACGGGGGCTCTCTGTTTCTCGATGAGATCGGCGATATCAGCCTGGAGCTGCAGCCGAAATTACTCCGTGCGTTGCAGGAGCAGGAGTTCGAGCGCCTGGGAAGCGCCAAAACGATCCAGGTAAACGTGCGCATAATTGCCGCGACCCATCGCGACCTTCCAGCCATGATTCGGGAGGAGGAATTTCGCGAGGACCTGTTTTATCGACTTAACGTTTTTCCGATCGAGATCCCGCCCCTCCGGGAACGTCGCGAGGACATTCCGCTGCTGGTGAACTATTTTGTGTCGGACCTGTCACGAAGAATGCGGAAGCAGATTAACTCTATCCCCCAGCGAGTGATGGAGATCGTGACGAACTGTCCGTGGAAAGGCAACGTCAGGGAACTAGCAAACTTTATCGAACGCGCAGTCATACTTTCCCGTGGCGAGGAATTAGAAGTGCCAATGGCCGAACTCCTAGTCTCTAACTCTCGCACAGTTTCTGCCCCAGCGTGTACCTTCCATGAAGCCGAGCGGGAGGTAATCGTCGAAGCTTTGAGAGCCGCGTCGGGACGCATAGCAGGCGATGGCGGAGCCGCCGAACGGCTGGGATTGAAGCGGACGACTCTGCAACACAAAATGCGTCGGCTCGGCATCACGAAAGCACAGTACCAGAACTAGCGAGACTGAACTCAGGGCTGTAGCCATGCACTACGGTAGCGCTAAGAATCAGCGGATTTGTGACGCTCTCGGACCAGAGGAGTAGAACCCAATGACTTGGAAGAGGAACAGAGACAAAGTGATCGCCGAAATCACGGTTTCTCATCTGATGCGACTGGCCATCGAAAACGGCTGCTCTGTGAGCCAAGAACAAGCTCTCGTATTTTTCAATCGGGAGTGGGCCGCGCGCCGGAGATGTGGAAGCACATGATGCAGGCTGGCTTGGATTTTTATCGCATGCAGCTTATTGCCACAGTACATTAGCCGACCGCGATAGAAAGATCCCCGCTTTTTCCGATTGTTTTTGCGAAATGGCCTTGAGCAAAGCAATCACACGGTCGCTCAACGGCGAGGGCCGCCGGGCTGTTGCCCACTTGCTCTTGGGATCGGAGTGGGACGCAGTCCCAGCTGATGTTCTTGAAGAGCATTTTCGGGCCACTTCACCGTTTCTCAGGCCTAAGCCCAGCATCATCCCTCGACTGTCGTTGCCAGAATGGCGGCAATGCCCGCATGAGGGCTAGGCATCGGCACTGTAGATTTGACTTCTCTCCAGTAGTTTCAATAGCTTGCGGCACTTGTGGTGTGGTACGCCATTTGCAAGGTAGTAGCTATCGGAGGCTGAGTAGCCCCCAGCACAAACGGAGACCAATATGTTGCGAATGCAATTCTATGAACTTCCGGACAGCATAAAGATGCGATTGGAAGGCCGGTTCGTCCGAGAATTTGCCGAGCACGCACGAACGCTGATCCAACGCGCCGTCGTTCCCTCGAACCTGGTCGTAGATTTGTCGGAGGTGAGTTTCATCGACGCAGTCGGCGAAGACGTGCTGCTGTGGTTCAAGGGAATTGGGGTGAAGTTTGCCGCCGAGTCTGCTTATGCCCGCCATGTCTGCGAATGTCTGCAACTGCCGATCGATAGCGACCGGTCGGCAGGCTCTCCACGCGTACGTCACAGAGCTCGCAGGCGTGCCCCAGGATGCGAACCGAGCAAGGAGCAAGCTCACGTCCCACTTCAAGGAGAAACGCAGTTATGAAGCCCCTACACCCAAACCCGACAGAGAGATGCCGAATTTCAACAATTGATGTGGCGTTGCAAAGTGAAATGCCAACGCTGACTGAAATGGAAGAGTTGTACTGGTTCGCAATGGCGCTGACCGGCGATCCAGAATTTGCGGCCAAGCTCGTGGCCGATACCAAGAAACTGCCCTCGACAGGCCGCGGTGTATTCCGCAACTGACTCCGCAACTGGACGGCTGAGTTAGTGGCTGTGTAACTGAAGTCTAGATAGGGGGACATCTCGGGATGTTCCGCGTGAGATTTATGAACGTTATCGTCGAGTTCATCATGAAGCATGGCTACTCAGTCCTGTTCGGTGCAGTATTCGTGCACCAGATAGGATTGCCAGTACCGGGACCTCTGTTTCTGCTCGCGGCCGGGGCGCTCGCCGCGGCCGGGAAGCTGGGCCTCGCCGCCGCGCTCGGCCTGGCTGTGCTTGCCTGCGTGCTGGCTGACTGGTTGTGGTACGAGGCTGGTCGGTTGCGAGGTGAGAAGGTTTTACACTTGATTCACGGCTTCGCGCCAGACCCAGATGCCGCCGATCGCAGAGCGAAGAGGACGTTTGCCAGATATGGGCCTCCTATTCTCGTATTAGACAAGTTCGTACCAGGGCTGGATGCGGTAGCGCCGCCGCTGGCTGGCACATCCGGCACCAGCCGGCTCCGGTTCCTGACCCTTGAGACAACCGGCGCAGCTCTCTATTCGTGTGTATATGCCGGGCTCGGCTATGTCTTCAGCCATGAGTTGGACCGCGTGGCTGCCTACGCCGGCAGAGCGGGAACACTTTTGGGGGGACTCGCGTTGGGTGTACTCGCTATTTACGGCATCCGCAAGCTGGTTCGCTGGCGTCGCCTTAACGCGCGAGGTTCGGCCTGCGCGGACCACAACAGCTGAAGCGACGGGATGCGAAGGCTGCGTCGCCTCCTGCAGGATCGTTGAAGGACTTGACTATGAGTACTAAGACTGTACCGAAACGGCAGGCATTGCCGGATGCCACCACACTCATTAACTCTCGATACGGATGCGGTCCAGTGCAGTTCGCCGGAACTGACGAAGCACTGTACGAACGACACCTGCTGTTTGACAGCGGCGTCGCCATAGAGGCGGCGACGGCGCGCGATCGGTTTGAGGCGCTTGCCCGGTCGGTGCGCGATATCCTGTCTCAGCGATGGCTTCTAACAGAGAAGACTTACGAACAACAAAATCCCAAGCGGCTCTACTATCTCTCGATGGAGTTCCTCATCGGCCGCTCACTCGAAAATAATGTTACGAATCTTCTGCTCGCTCCGCCGGCCTACAAGATCATCGAGGACAAGAAACTTAACCTCTTGGAGATATTGGAGCAGGAGCCCGATGCAGGCCTGGGCAACGGCGGCCTTGGACGTTTGGCAGCCTGCTTCATGGAATCCGCCGCGACCATGCAGCTCCCGGCCATGGGTTACGGGCTACGATATGAGTATGGAATTTTCAGACAATCAATCCGAAACGGATGGCAACAGGAGATGCCGGACAACTGGCTCCGTGCTCCCGACCCGTGGGAGATTGCTCGTCCGAATGAAAAGGTGGAGGTCAACCTAGGTTGCTCATTCGAGTTGAGCGAAGGTAGTCTGCGGCCAGTACCGCGGCGTCCATCAACTTTGATCGGCGTACCTTTTGACCGCCCTGTTATCGGGTACGGCGGTTCGACGATCAATACGCTGCGCCTCTGGGCCGCGGCCGCACCGGACTATTTCAACTTTGAAGAGTTCTCTCACGGCGATTTTGTGGAAGCGTTTACTCAGACTCTGTCGGCTGAAACCCTAACACGGGTCCTCTATCCCGATGACTCAGATTTCAGGGGGCAAGCGCTGCGCCTTCTGCAGGAGTTCTTCCTCGTGGCCTGCTCGCTGGCAGACGCGGTACGCCGGTTTCAACGCAGCAACTCGGATTGGCGCTTGTTCGCAGAGAAAGTGGCCATCCAGATGAACGACACGCACCCGGCTCTGTCGGTTCCTGAGCTCATGCGAATCCTCGTTGATCAGGAGCACCTTGGATGGGACGAGGCTTGGGGTATAACACAAAAAACGCTGGCTTACACGAACCACACCTTACTACCCGAAGCGCTTGAAAAATGGCCGGTCGCCTGGTTTGAGGAAATGCTGCCCAGGCAGCTCGAAATAATCTACGAGATCAATCGCCGTTTCCTGGGCGATGTTCGCCGGCAGTTTCCAGGCGATGACGACCGCATGCAGCGCGTGAGCCTCATCGAAGAGGGCGCCGCCAAGAAGGTTCGGATGGCGCATCTGGCGGTGGTAGGTTCCCACAGCACGAACGGTGTGGCGGAAATTCATTCGAACCTACTCCGGCAGACGACGCTAAAGGACTTGGCAGAGATCTACCCCGAGCGCTTCAACAACAAAACCAACGGAATCACGCCCCGCCGATGGTTGCTACTGTGCAATCCTGAGTTGTCCAGACTGATCACTGATGCGATTGGAGGCGGCTGGATCAGCGACCTAAGCCAATTAAGCAAGCTGAAAGCAATCACGCCCGACAAAGCTTTCCGTGAGGACTTCCTAAAGGCCAAGGGTAGTGCCAAGCGAAGGTTTTGCGATTGGCTCAGGTGGTCGACAGGGCAGATTCTTGACCCGGATTCGATTTTCGATTGTCAGATTAAACGCATCCACGAGTACAAACGTCAGTTACTGAATGCCCTGAGGATCGTGGTGCTTTACAGCCGCCTACGCGAGAACCCGGGACTGGACATGTGTCCACGGACGTTTTTCTTCGCCGGCAAGGCTGCCCCTGCATACCGGCTTGCCAAACTGATTATCAAATTCATCAACAATCTGGCTGGCACGATTGATGGCGATCCCGCAGTACGCGGACGTCTTAAAGTGGTATTCCTGCCCGAGTACTGCGTCTCGCTTGCGGAGCACCTGATCCCCGCCAGTGACGTGTCCAACCAGATTTCGACGGCGGGCTATGAAGCCAGCGGCACAAGCAACATGAAATTCATGATGAATGGCGCCTTGACTATCGGCACACGCGACGGCGCGACGATTGAGATGGCCGCGGAGGCCGGCGAGGAGAACTTCTTTCTTTTCGGCCTGACGGCGGAACAGGTGATCGGCAGCCGCGCATCGTACGACCCAAACTGGCATTACGAACATGAGCCCGAGACGCGCAATGCCTTGGACTTAATCTTCTCCGACTATTTTAGCCGCAATGAACCGGGCGTCTTCGCCCCACTGCGCGACATGTTGCTAACATATGGCGATCACTACATGCACCTGGCGGACCTGAAGTCGTACCTCGAGGCCGACGAGCAGCTGCGCGTGCTGTACGCCGATCCCGACGAATGGGCGCGCAAGGCCATCTTGAATGTGGCGGGTTCGGGCAAGTTCTCCAGCGACCGTACCATCGCCCAGTACGCAGCCGATATCTGGAACGTGCAACCATGTCCAGTTCCAGAGAAGGCGTAAGGAAAAAGCCGGTTCCGCGGCGGGCGGCTTCCTCGGAGGATCGGTTGGCCGATTCAACAGTTACGGCAGTCCGGACACCACGTTGGCTATTGCGGCCTCGCTAGTTCGAAGTCGCTCAATTCCGGACTGGGCGTAGGCAATGCCTTGCTTTGCAATCTGACGGAAAAATCCTGGTAATAGGCGCCGATCTCCAGGCAAGCCGGCTTCTTCCTAAAGTGCCAACGCCTCGGTTCGTTGTAGTTGATTCACAACGGCCTGGCGCGAACCCAGGCTTTGCCGCCCGGGAGGCGCCTGATAGATGACGAAGCCAGCCGGCGGCAGCGTCAACGGAACCGCGAGGACACCACCTCTGTTTTCGACTGCCAATTCAGCGGGCGGGGATGTCGCGGCTCGAGGACCATGCCAGAAGATCAGTTTCAACTGGTCGCCTTCACTTCGGAACATGGAGGCGACCGTCGAGTATGCAGCCAGAGGTTGTTCGCGATTGGTGCTGAATGCAACCAGCACTTCTTGATCGACGAAAATTCTCGACCATGCGACAATCGAGAGCATCCTGTCGCCCATCATGTGGGGAAAGCCAAAATTGATTCCATCTCCTGAAATCTCGTGCAACATCTGGCGTCCGCGACGAAGGGGAAGCAGTTGTTTACGCAGGTCAACCAGCTTGGATAGAGCTTCGTACAGAGCGCCGCTTTCGTTGAAGAAATGATGCCCCCGTGTGCATTTTCCACCGAAGTTGCCGCCGAACATGCTTTCCCGGAGAACGAGGTCTGAGCCACTCGGACGGCCTCCGCTGTCGAACTCTTGCTCGGTCCCGTAATAAATGCACGGAATGCCCGTGGTAGTCAGTTGCGTCGCTACCACGTTGAACGCCAGATCCGAATATTGCGGATCTCCGCAAAAGCGCATCTTGCTTCCACCTTTGCGCACCTGGTCGTGATCATCCACCAAGGTCACAACCTTGTTCCGGTACCAGCGATGCTGCCCCATGTCATCCAAAATCCAATTCTGGAATACTGAGAAATAGTCCTCGGGGTTTCCCAGGCCGCAAACCATCCGTTCGAGCTTGCCAGGAACGTCGTCAATGCCCAGTGCAGCGTCCAAACCAGTTTGCTGGACCACCTCCCATGCTTTCTCTCGGCCGCCGCCGACTTCTCCTACCAGCAGAAATCGTTCCTTGCCAAGGCTCTCTGCAAATTCGCGAATGGAATCGCAGAAAGCGCGTAAGGCTTGGGTGCCCATGTGCTTGGCGGCATCGAGTCGGAACCCGTCAACATCGGCATAAGCAATCCAGAAGCAATAGGTGAGCACCAGGCACGCCAGCGCAGACGAGAATTGGCGTGTTTGCTCCTCCTGCTCGGCCCAGAGGTCGAGGGTCTTCAGAGAGAACATGTCAGCCTCGATATCCTCCGGATAGTAGTCCCAGTTAGTGATGTGCCCGGCCCGGCGGAACTTGGCAATGTTTTGGAATTCGCGAGGCCAGACCGCGCCATCGGGCCACGAAGCTTCCAACCCGGCTCGATTGGCGGGGTCCAAGGCTATGGTTGGCTCACCGTTACGATCATTGAACCCGCGCACGGTGTAAGGATTCCCATCCCAGCGCGGATCGTAATCGCTCCGGCCGGTGTTGACATCGTGGACCAAATAACGATCAGGGTGGTAAGCAAAGACATTTCCCGTGTGGTGGGCGATGATGTCGAGAATGATGTAGATTCCATGCTCGTGGGCAGCCTGCACGAAATCACCCAGTTCCTCGCGTGTCCCAAAATGAGGGTCGACATCAAGAAAGTTCTGGATACCGTAGCCGTGATAGCTGGGTTCGAACGGGACCTGGCGAAAGACGGGACTAACCCACAGCGCAGTTACGCCAAGGCGCTTCAAGTAACCTAACTTGCTCTTCAACCCCTTGATTGTTCCGCCCTCCCACGTGCCGCCGGTGCGTAACCACTCTTCATAGTCAACCCGGGTGGTGTCGTTCGCCGTATAGAGAGGCGTGCTTCCTGAAGACACCGGATTGCCGCTGTTGTCGCGGTAGCCGCCCCCCTCGTTCCCGTCCGAAAACCGGTCCACAAGCAAGAAATAGAGCACTTGGTCTTCCCACGCAGCTGGTGAGGGGTTAAATTTCCGCGCGGTCAGGGCCGCAAAGTCGATGTCCAGCAGACTCTTCTCGATCTTTTCACTCATTCACTCCTCCGGAACAAACACCACAGGGGGCTTGTCAGCAACACGAATGCCATCGACTTAGTTGGTTTGTGGACGGCTACCATGACCTGACATGCTAAACCACCGGAGTGGGACCTCATCACCGCACTGACCTGCCGCCAGGTCAGTTTTGAATAGGAGCTACGCTGGTAACCGGCGGCGCCAATTTCTCAATCCTCTCCCGGAGTGCGGGCAGCACTGAACTGCTGCTTTTCGATCGGGTGGACACCCAAGGGCGTCTCTCGGTGCTAATCACGCCGGAATGCGACCTTCGAAATGTTGGTTTCACCAGTTCTGCGAGTCTAATTATCCCCCATCGATGACGGAGAAATTTCTTTGGCCGGACCCTTCAAAGTAATCAGAGGAATTCCCAGGCTTGGCTCGAACTGGGCTGCCATCTCTTTCGCGGACACTGCGCTGCCCTTCTGAGGGCACTGTCGCGATGCGGGCAGATCTCCGTAGTCACTCGAGAATAGGTGGCCTAGAAACATAGACTTGCCGCTAACAAGCTTTGGCAACGTGAATGCACCTTCATGAGCTTGGACAAAGCGCGATGAAGAAGCTAGGGCAATTGGCTAAGCCGTATCGAGTAGAAGATGGCAAGCATTTCCGTCTCCGGGATTTCGATCCCGGGGATACGAGCGAGATCAGATCAAAGCAACACGCCGCGGCGGAGTTGCAACGAGGTGTTGACCAGTTGTGCGTTTGGCAGGACAAGCTCTATGCACAGCACCAGTGGGCAGTCCTGTTGATCTTCCAGGCTATGGATGCAGCTGGCAAGGACGGCACCATCAAGCACGTCATGTCGGGAGTGAATCCCGCAGGTTGCGAGGTTTACTCCTTCAAGGCGCCAAATGGACTAGAGTCGAGCCACGACTACTTGTGGCGAACCACCCTGCGCCTGCCCGAGTGCGGTCGCATTGGGATCTTTAACCGCTCCTATTACGAAGAGGTATTGGTCGTAAGGGTGCATGACGCTCTGTTGAAACAGCAGAAAATCCCGCCATCGCTGATTACCAATGGCATCTGGAAGCAGCGATTCGAGGATATTTGTGCTTTTGAGCGCTATCTCAGTCACAACGGCATCGTGATCCGGAAATTCTTCCTAAATCTCTCCAAGGCTGAGCAGTCCAAACGGTTTCTGGCACGGCTGGAGCAGCCTGAGAAGCATTGGAAATTTTCCGCTGCCGACATTAACGAACGCGAATCCTGGAACGACTACATGACGGCTTACGAGGACATGATCCAGCATACAGCCACCCCATGGGCCCCCTGGTACGTTGTTCCGGCCGACCACAAGTGGTTTACGCGCATTGTGGTTGCGGCGGCAATTGTTGACGCCCTGGAAGGGCTTGACTTGTCCTATCCCACGGTGGACCCGCAGAAACACAAGCAGCTTGAAGAAGCCCGCCGGTTCCTGCAAAACGGGAGGCCCTAGTCATGGCCGGAAACCTTTCTCAATTGTTGCCGCCTCCCGAAGCGATGAAAATTCTCATCGTGCTCGTACTGTCCTTTCTGATTGGGCTGGAGCGAGAGGAGCATAAGGCGGACGGCGACTACTCCTTCGGCGGGGTGCGGACATTCCCGCTTATAGGACTCGTGGGATACGCCGTGGCTCTGTTATCAAAGGACCAACTAGTGCCCCTCTCCATTGGTTTCGCGGTGGTGGGTGCATTTCTCTTGATGGCATACCGGCATAAGCTGGCTGGAGCTCAGGCGCTCGCTGACCCGCCCGGTGTTACGACTGAAATCTCGGGCTTGACTACCTACGTGCTCGGTGCGCTGGTCTCGAACGGCTATTTCTGGATTTCTGCAACCATCGCCGTTCTCAGCCTGTTCTTGCTGGAGCTCAAGGGAGTGCTGGAAGGCTTGTCAAAGCGGCTCGCGCCGCAGGAGATCCTGACGTTTACGAAGTTCCTGCTTCTTACAGCCGTGATCCTGCCGACAGTGCCCAACATGCCATTCACACAATTCGGGATCAACCCGTTCAAGACGTGGTTATTGGTTGTGGCCGTGTGCGGGATTTCGTATGGAAGCTACGTACTCCTGGCTCTTACCAGGCAGAGGAACGGAGTGCTACTCTCTGGATTACTGGGTGGCGTCTACTCTTCTACTGCTACCACGGTTGCATTGGCGAAGAAAGCTTGTCTTCAAGGGGCTCCGTACCTGTTCTCTGGTGGGATCCTCCTTGCCTCCGCGATGATGTACGTGCGCATGACAGTTCTTCTGATGCTCTTTAACCGGACACTTCTACATATGCTGGCGGTGCCACTTCTCGTCCTTGGGTGTGTAGCTGGGATTACAGGATGGTCCTGGTCGCATCTTCAGAAACGGAAACCGGCGGAAACCCACGGAGAGGTTGAGCCGAGAAATCCCTTGGAAATGCGGTCCGCGATTTTCTTTGCAGCACTGTTCCTTGCCGTTCTGGTTATCTCTCGTCTGGTAATCATTCATTTTGGCAATACTGGAATATATGGTCTTGCGGGTCTTACCGGCCTTATTGATGTGGACGCTTTTATCCTGGGCATGACCCAGTCTGCCGGAAGCCTCACGCCAGGTCCTTTGGCGGCCAAAGGCATCTTAATTGCCGTCGCCAGCAACAATGTGGTCAAGGGCCTTTATGCCTATGCATTCGCTGATCGGAGAACGGGTTTACAGAGCCTGGCGTTGTTGACCGGCATGGCTGCACTAAGTCTCATCCCGTTATGGCTGTTACCCTGACGTGAGGGTCGATGTCGTAACTACGCCGTGGTCGGTCGGAGTGCCGGGATTCGGACACTCTGGACGCCCCAGAGACCGTGCAAAGCCTGCATATCCGGGGCGAAATAGGCAACTTAGCCATAGCCGATCCTATGGCGCTCGGGTTGCGTTCCCATGATCGGGTGCTTGAGGGGCAAAGAAGTGATGAAACTCGCGACGTTGTTAGAAGAAATCAGGGGAAACGGCCGCTGTGCGACACCGGACGACATCCGCAGGGTTTTCGGCGATTATCACAACCTGCTGCGCTGGTTAACCGGCTTCCTGGTCGGAGACGAGAAGCTCGCAGACGCCTGTATGGTCGATGCCTGCACGATTGCCGAAACTCAAACTCCAGACTTTCACGAATGGCTCGTACACTGGGGGGCCCGAGCCACGGTTGGATGCGCGCTCCAAAGGCAGCATGCGAACATCGCGGAGCTTACCCCGAAATATGAAAAAAGTGAACCAGCCCATCTAAAGCAGGCCGCGCTTTCACCTGAGTACTTTCTATCGCTAGTGAAAAACTCCGAGGCCGTTCATGCTCGCCTGGATGTGCTTTGCCGGTTTGTGCTCGTACTGCACGGCATTGCAAATGACTCCTACGACAAAGTTGCTGCGCAGCTCGGGGTCAGCCGCAGCGCCGTTGAAGCAGCATATTGTGTTGCATTCGAGGCTCTCGAACTCGCCTCCGGTCGGGTGCTATGCAGTGCAGATGTTCCGACGCATCACATTAACAACGAACGAACGCTCGCCGACTCGACTGCTTGAGGGTGCTGCTGTTCCGACACCAACCACTCGCGGTGCACTCGGGTTAGGTAGCATCGTCCGCGGGCGTACCGCTTGGTCAAAAAGACGGGCCATAAAGGGGCGGACTGAAGGATGGAGTACTGGTTCGCCTACTGGCTTTTGCGTTTGTTGGATCCATCCCTGCAACATCCCTTCACGACCTTATGCTGCCAGTGACCGTATCAGGGCGGGCAACTGTCCCTTCTGAGTCCCTAATGCGACTGCTAATCAACCATTTAGCCACCATCAGGTTCGGCATTAGACCTGCACTCTCCCACAATGGCGAGCGCCATGGGAGGTTTTATGCCGAACGTCACAAAGTTCTTCAACTTTTTATTTGGTTGTCGGCACAGCAATCTCAGCCGTGTCTTCACCATCAGCAGACGGACATACTGCGTTTGCTGTGAGTGCGGCGCAGAGTTCGACTATTCGCTGGAAACCATGTCTATTAAGCGCCGGCAAACGCGGCTCCCCGCCCGACATGCGTTGTCGGAGGCGTGAGCCATGCGGTTGCCTAACGACGCGGAGATCCAGCTATGACGGTGCCGAGTGCCAGGTGATCCTGCGGCACGCACGTGGCGGAACCCGACTATTTCGAAGATGAGGAATCTCATACAGGAGCAACACAATGTCGAAGCTTTTCGTGGGAATACTGATATTTTTCTTGCCAGTCCTTGCGTTCGCTCAATCTTCACCTGCGTCATCGACATACCAGCCGGCGACCATCACGCAAGTTAAGCCGCATCAGAGTGGAGGCGCCTCGGATCCAGGTGAAGCGGTCTACGAAGTGTCGGTGAAGGTAAATGGAACAACCTATGTGGTCCTGACGAAGTCGCCGCCCGGAGAGCCAACCATCTTGTATGCCATTGGCCGTGAACTCCTCGTCCGGGTAGGCGAGAACACAATCATCTGGAATGACATTCTGGGCCAGTCTCATGAGGTACCGATTATAAGCGGAGGCCCCATTGCCGATCGCTCCAAATCTCAAACCGATTAATCAAGGATTCGGATCTATAGGAATTAGAGATTATCAGCGGAAGGGAGCTCTAATGAGGTTTATTCAACGACTGTCGTTCTTACCCCTGTTCATCATTTTTATAGCTTCTCTGTATGCACAGGATGTTCACTACAACTACGACCGCAGCGCGAACTTTGGAGCTTACAAGACTTATCAGTGGGTCGATCTCCCGGGCCCGGGCGGGGCGGTGCCGGATCAGTTGATCGATCAGTCCATCAAGCGTGCAGTGGACGGACAACTCGCTCAAAAAGGTCTCACTAGGGTCGAAACGGGTGCGGACCTCTACGTCGGATATCACGCAGTTATCACAGAGGAAAAGGGCATTAGTTTGTCGGCATTTGGTACCGGCGGCGGCCCCTGGGGATGGGGCGGGGGTTGGGGTGGATTCGATAGCGCTACAGTAACCGGCCAAACCTCCACGATTCCTGTCGGAACGCTGCTAGTAGACCTGTATGATCCGGCAAGAAAGCAGCTGGTCTGGCGCGGTGACGGCACCAAAACCATCGACCTTAAGAAAGACCCCGATAAGAACTACAGAACTCTGCAAAAATGCATGGCCAAGCTTTTCAAGAACTATCCGCCGCAGGCCGGCAAGTAAGAGGAGACTCAACGTGAAATCACAATGGATTATCGGATTCCTACTAACGTGTGCACTGGCGGTTCCCGCCAATTCTCAAAGGAATAGCGGCGTACCAAGCGCGGAAGGCCCAAGCGCAAGCTCGGCGCAGCAAAACTCGGGCGACGCAACAAACCCTGCTACGCAACTACAAGCGCCTGCAGGATCGCAGGATGCAGATTCCTATCCAGACCGGTTGGAGGAGGTTCTGGGGGCCATGTCGGCAGAGTTAAGCGAAATTGCACGGGCCGCTCGTGAAGGCAAGATCAACCGCGATCAAGCGGAATACCTCAGCCTGGAACGTTATTACGTTGCACTGACGCGCTTCCAGCTCCTGCGTATGCTGTATCAGCCGCCGCCGGACAGCGATCCGCCGCAGAGTTACGTACAGGCGAATGCTTCACCCCAGATTCCCGGGAGTACCTTCGTTATTCCTCCGGTGACCTGCTCACCTAACATCCCCCCACAGATCGTTGACTATCTCCAGCTGACTCCGGTAGAAATCCAACGGCTTCAGGCGCAAGTTTCCGAAGAGTGCAGCCAGGTGCAACCACTCGTGGATCGGCTCGAAAGGAGTCGGCGCAAACTGATGGAGATGAAACTTGACGGGAAAGCTGGCGACAAAGAGGTTCAAGCTGTGGCGGCAGAACAGTCGCAGATCGTCAAGCGGCTGATCGTAATGAATTCGCAGCTTGAGACCAGGCTCTACAGCATGCTGACCAAAGAGCAACAGCGTAAGGCGGATGACCTATTGCGCCAGACTCTCGACTCGGTAGAGAAACTACCGCCTCCTGAATAGCGATAGCCTGGATACACCATGGATAGTAATACAACCCGTTTCGTAAGACCAAACTGTTGAAAGGACGAGACATAATGCGCGATCAAAGGCCCAATGAGACGCTTGACACCATGGCCCGGGCATCGGCTCCACGAGTGGCGCAGGTCATTGTGGCGGCCGTGCTGCTGATGCCCTTGCTCGCCTTCGCATTCGACCCCGGTGCCGACCCCGGGGCAAACAGGTCCCGGGCCACTGCTCCGCGCCCGTCGGCGCCTGCGCAGACCGAGGCGGAGGCGGGCGACGGCGGAATGTCGCGGCACTTTTCCGCTGCCGCGCTGCAAGCCCTATCGACTCTGAGGAGCATGCGCACGGACCTGGCCTACACGATCAACAATGGCTATCCGCTGGAGAAGCTATGGCTGGCCGGCGACCGTAGCCGCGCTGCCGATGCTCTGGATCTGGCCGCCCTCGCTGCCTCTACGGAGGCTGATCACGCCACTATGCGGGAGCTGCTGGAGTACTTCGACGCCCTCCAGCGCTGGAGCGACGAACTGCTCGTCGCAAACCGCGAGATGCGCCTGGCCCAGCACTACATGACGCTTGGCGCCCTGCAGAATGACCAGCAGTATCAGGTGCTGCTCGAGGACGAAGAGTCTCTGAGCGCCCTGCTTGGCAGCATCCGCGCGCCCGGCGGGTTGGCCGCTGCGGAGGAGAGTTCCAGCGCGTATACCGGCAATAACCGATAAGGGGCGAACCAACATTTTCAAAGAAGTAGTAATAATTACACCGCCAGGACAAACATTACAGGAAAGCAACTTTCAAGACTTGCGCCGGCGGGAAAGGCGGGCCCTCCACAAGTATCGATATCAAGCCCCATGGGACAGCACACGTCCCCGGCCAAGCAAGAGGACGAGGCCCCTGCCAGTCTAGCGTTCTAAGTGCCCGCGGAACGTCAAACTGTCGCGCCCATCGGCACCTCAGCCCTCCGAACACTTCCTGAATACATACAGTTACGCTGGACTCGTTTTGGTTCGGCGCTTGCAATGTGGAAGGCAGGAGTGTTTCATGACCCTTGGAATCAGAAAGTCAGCGTGCGCCCTTGCCATCGTGCTCTGGGCAGCTACACTTAGTCACGCTCAGCAACCTCTGCCGCAGACGGCAACGATCATGGGAACGGTGCTCGATATCACCGGCGGCACGGTTCCGAACGCGACTGTTGTCTCGCAAGGGCCGAACGAGAATCGCACTCTTGAGACAGGGGATAACGGCTTCTTTAAGTTCGATGGTATTAACCCTGGAACACCAATCCGAATCCTCGTCAATGCATCCGGGTTCAAAAGCTGGACCTCCAACGAGATTGTTCTCCAATCGGGGCAGTCCTTCATACTGACTGGCGTTACCCTCGCGGTCGAACCTGTAGAAGAATCAGTGAACGCGGTTACCCCGGAGCAAATTGCCGCCGAGCAGGTGAAAGTCGAAGAGAAGCAGCGTGTCTTCGGGGTCGTACCGAATTTCTACGTGACCTATGAGCACGATGCTGCACCGCTAACACCAAAACTAAAGTTTCAGCTTGCAATGAAGGCTTTAACGGACCCGGTCACGATTACTGGCTTCGGCCTGAACGCCGCAATTTACCAGGCAGCCGACTACCCGAGCTACCGTCAGGGTGCGGCTGGTTATGGTCAGCGCCTTGGCGCTACCTTTGCCGGCGGCTACACCAACATCTTGCTTGGCGATGCGCTACTGCCCTCTCTCTTTCACCAGGACCCCCGCTACTTCTATCAAGGCACCGGCACAACGAAATCGCGCCTCTTGCATGCGATAGCAACTCCATTTGTCGCCCGAGGAGACGACGGGCGTAGTGAGATCAATTATTCGAACATCATTGGCGACTTGGCGTCCGGCGCGATTGCGAATGCCTACTATCCGAGCCAGGACCGTGGCGCTGGACTCGTAGCTCGCAGTGCCTTGATTGGCGTCGGCGGCCGTATGGCCCTCGGCATCGTCCAAGAGTTCGTGTTGCATAAGTGGACGTCTCGACACTCCACTGAGCCCTGATTTGCCTGGGAGATCGGCTCAGGCATATCTGCGTCGGATCTAAGAAAGAGCGGCCCTCGAGGCTTGCTTCTTCCCGTTGGAGCTCAATCGATCCCCGCGCTTCTGTCCTCAACCCTCACCTGGACAAATTCATCGGCTAGAGTGGAACCCTGTCTCGCCGGAGAGCGATGCAGTCCCCGGCAACGTGCCCAAATGTGGGCAGAATGCCGCCATTGCCTATGTACGGTCGACAGTTTTGATAGACCGTCCAGCCTCAATTCGTCAATGCGTTGATTTCTCAGCCCATTACATCGATCACGTTTTGGCATCCGCCTTGCTCTTAGATACGAGTAGTCCGCAGGTCGAAGATTCTGTCGCTCGAATCCATCGCTTGCGCGAAGAACAACGAAGAACAAGAGGTGGTCACCCATGAAAGAGACCTCAGCAAGCCAGACGAGCTTTGGCAGTCCTTACAGCTTCCTCACACTCCGCGCCTTTGTCGTCATGCTCATCTATTTGGGCTGTCTCGTCGCGCCCTCGCTGTCTCATGGGGCCGAGTTGAAGCAAGACACTTTGGTCTATTGGAACGCATACCTCGATGCTGCCCGTCCACAGATGACTTCCCAAACACCCTTTCTTTGGGTCGACCAGAAGCCCGAGCGCCTTCAGCATGTCCGCGAAGGTGAGATTCTGGTCTCGTCCGTTGGGAAGGAAAACCCAAAACCGGTGGCCTCAGGGTTGATCCACGATTGGATGGGCGCGGTCTTTCTTCCCAATGTTAGTATCAAAGACGTTTTGTCCGCCGCGCGTGATTACAGCAACTACAAGGAGTATTACAAGCCCACGGTTGTTGATTCCAGGTTGCTGGGCAGCGACGGGCCCTGTGAGAAGTACTCCATGCGCGTGGTGAACAAGGAGGTCGTCGCCCAAACGGCGCTCGATATGGAGTACGAGACCTGCTACTTCAAAATCGACGACCGGCGATGGTACAGCACCACGCACACCACGCGTGTGCAGGAGATCCGGCATCTGGGCCTCCCGGACGAGCAGGAGCTTCCGCCGGATCATGGCAGCGGCTACATCTGGCGCCTGTACAGCGTCGCCAGGTTTGAGCAAAGAGACGGTGGAACCTATGTGGAAGTCGAGGCGATTGCCTTGAGTCGCGACGTTCCTACTATGCTACGCTGGGTGGTTAATCCCATCGTGCGCCGCGTCTCAAGGAACTCCATGCTGGTCTCCCTGCAACAGACGAAGGAGGCGGTCCGCTTGACCGAAGATGCGGAGCGAGCTGCCAATTTACCCACGACTGCCCACAATGGCTCTCGACGCGCTTTCGCTTCAGAGGTAGGCATCGCCAAGAGTTTTGCTCCGGCCGGAAAGCCGTGATTCGGGATTCGTCGGCACGAGCCAAGAGGACTGCCTTGAGCAAAATCCTACCCCGACGGGATTCTCGCGAGAACGAGTCAACCGTATGAGTGTCAGGAACAAGTGCGGCAGCCAAGCGTCCCCCAAAGAGCAATAGAATGCCCGAGGAGGCTACCGCGTTACAAGGGACTCTTGTTATAGGCTCTTAGAAAGCTTGGCAGTTCGGAGACATCGTCGCGGGCATGTACAAGCCAGTGCGTGCCAAACACTCTCGAGTCGTTCCTGTGCGGAACAGCTTGGCGATCGTCAATGATTCGGAATTCTCGCGGTACAAGGAGTACCTGTGCCCTAGCGTTCTTAAAAGGCTCTTACGGTACATACAGGAGCGACCGCTACCCGCTAAGTTCCTTTGTTTGCAACAGGCGAACGCCATTTCACGGCGGTAACACGGGTTCAAATCCCGTCGGGGACGCCAAAGTTGCTTTTTGCTCCGAAACATTACGTAGCACGCCGAAAAACGAGTTGTTTACAGCGGTTCCAAATCCCTCCTTCGTGAACTTCACTCCATCGAGGAAGAACACCCGCTGCAACCGCTGTTTTTGCTTCAGCGTCGATTCCAACCCTAGCTGTCGAGGACGTTCCACCAGCTTCTCCGCAAAGGCGAGGACAGCCTCCAAATCCATCTGTTCCAAATCCGCCTCTCGCAACTCCCGCTCTGCCGACTCGATCTCACCTCGCAGCCTCATAGTCTCTTCATCGTAGGTTTGTTGATCGAGGCGGCCCTCAAGCAGAAAGTCCACCAGCCGATTCTTGCGATTCTCCAGTTCAGCTAGCTTGCCCTTTGCCGCGCGCAGGACGCTCTCAGAGGCCGCTACCCTCTGCTTCCAGACCTGGCGCACGATTTCCTTGAACAGACGCATATATCGGCGTTCCGGGGCCAGCCGTTCCAAAAGCGCGGCGAAGTCCCGCTCGAGACTCTCGCGGCGCACGTTCACGGCGCGGCAATGCGAATTGCGGCAGCGATAGTAGGGGTAGCGACCTTTCCGTCCCTTAGACCAACTTCCAGTCAGCGGCGTTCCACAAGCCCCACAGCTAACAAAGACGCGGGGCGGGAAATCCGGGTTATTGCGCTGGTGTGAAGTGACCGAGAGCCTCTTCCCATCGAATATGTCCTGCACCCGCCTGAAAAGTTCTTCGCTTACCAGGGGAGCAAAGCTGCCACGCTCGCGGACGCCCCAGCCTGCGATAACGATCCAACCGCTGTAGATCGGGTTGCGCAACATCTTCTCGAAGGTTTGAGGAGAATGCGCCTCCGGGAAATTCCACGGCGTGTGTGCGGGGACATTTTTCAATCTCTTTGATAATGGCGTGTCGCTGCGTTTGCCCGGACTCTTACAATCCGCACGTCCAAAACGGCTGCTGGTGAGCGAGTGATTCCTCTGACCGATGTGGCTCTGTCGGCTCTGGCAAGGCTGCGTCGCAGAGCGGAGTCCTTCGGCCCGGTTCTGCCCTCGCATTACATCTTTGCGGCTTTCGTGCCGAAGTTCACCTTCAGCGGCAAGAAGGTCATCGGCTACAACGTCACCGCGTTTGACCCTACGACGCACGTCAAGAGCTGGAGGTCAGCTTGGCGGACTCTGACGAAGAAAGCGGGGCTGCCGGGTTTCCGGTTCCATGATCTTCGGCATTGCGCTATCACCCAAGTTTGCGGAGGGTGGCACATCGGATTCGACCATCATGGCGATTGCGGGTCACGTCAGCAGACGGATGCTGGAGCGGTATAGCCACGTTCGGATGGAAGCGAAGCGCAACGCGATGGAAGCCCTTGCCACAAGCACCAAAACGGCGGGTTATGACACAAACCATGACACAAACGTCATGGCTGTAAGCACTCGCCCCGTCTAACTCGTTGATGGATTTGGTGGACCTGGCCGGGATCGAACCGGCGACCTCTTCCATGCCATGGAAGCGCGCTCCCAGCTGCGCCACAGGCCCACTCCGCGGAAGGACGACGTCTCGCTCGACGACGTATGATTCATTTTCTCCCAGCAGTATAGGTTAGTCAAACAGTGGCCCGCGGTCAGCCGCCGAATACCCGCGCTTTGCCACATCGAGCCGACGCCGTCTTCAAACCGACCGTACAGACTCGCCCGTGCGGCGAGCGTTTGCATGTCGAACAAGGTTTCGCCGACGACCGTTGTCCCGCACCGTTAGCGCTCGACCGGGAGTAAACTGAAGTTACTCGCAAGAGAGCTTGGTCGCTGCCTCGTCTCGCCACGTCCAACTACGTCTGGGTAACAACTGCTCTGCCTCGTCCGCGACACTTGTCTTTAACCCAATTCTCCGACAGGGATGAAAGATGAGAATTTATTTGCTCCTGCTGTGTTTCTACATGACCACAGCGCCAATGACCGCGCAAACGAACCGGTCTGCGACCATGCCCAGTTCTACGGTTACCGGTTCGCCGATGGTCGGCAACGCCTCGACAACGTCGGTTCTGCCGGCGTTGGACAGCCTGCAAACCGCGGCTTCGCAGGCAGCTACGGAAATAGCGCACCTGCGGATCGAGAAGTGGAAGGCGGACGGCGAATCTAAGCGGCAGGCGCAGAGCAACGCGGCCTCCATTCAGCGTAACTTGACATCGGCCTTGCCGGGACTCATCGACGGCGTTCGCTCTGCGCCGCACGACCTGAACGCAGCATTCAGGCTTTATCGCAACTTGAACGCCTTATACAACGTCTTTGGTTCGCTGACTGAGTCGGCAGGCGCGTTCGGTCCAGATAGCGAGTACGAAGCGTTGACACGACAGCTCCAGATCATCGACTCGGTGCGGCGCGATCTGGGAGATGCGTTGGACCGTCTCACCGCCGCGACCCAGGCGGAGTTGACTCAGTTGCGAAGCCAGGCTAAGGCGCAGCAACAGCCAGTCGCAACACCAGCTGCGCCGAAGAGAGTTGTCATTGACGAAAACGCGCCGACCCAGAAGAGCAGCCATAAAAAGAAAAAAGCTGCCGCCTCGAACAGCAACGGATCAGCGCCCAATGGTCCCAGGTCGGACCACAGCTCAGACAGCCCTCCCCAGCCTTAAGGGCTCGGCTCTCCGTGCAGGGTACGAATCGCGAAGCGAAAGCCTTCCGGCTGTACCCGTAACGGACCTTGGTAAGGCCGGTCAACGTCCGCGATGGCGACCAGGATCAACGAGACAAGGAAGCTCAGCATAAATACCTGCAGCAAGTGAAAGCGGAAACTCGGCACCCCGAAGAAGCAGGCAGAGGACACGGTAATGATGCCACCCACGATCAACACCGCCCACAGGATGGCGGGCAGAGCCTCGCGGTTTTGCATGGCCCGAATGCGGCGGTATTGCGTCAACCCCCGCAGTTCCTCCATGAGTTGATAGGCGGCAATGGCATCGGGCTGAGCGTGCGCCTGGGCTTCTCCGGCAAGGGTCCAGAGCTGGTTCACCATTTCGCCGCCTTCCGTCGGCATCTGTTCGTTCTGCATCGCGGGCCACTCGCGGTCCAGGGCATTTTCGGCATAGCGCACGCAGAGCTCCTGGATCGGTTTTGCATTCGGATCCTGCAACTGGCTGGCGATGCGATAGACGTTCACCAGCGAGTTTGCCTCTTGCTCTTCGTTGGCCTGCGCTCCCTGAAACATGTTCCACACTCCCGCCAGCGTAAATGCCAGGATCACCGCATACGTAGTGCCGATGACGGCCACGATGGCGCCGGTGAAATCGTTCGATTCCTTGCGTGAGGGCGCAGTGGAAATGCGTGCCACCAGAAACAGAAACAGTATCGCCGCGGCAATACTGGCAAGGATTATGAAAATGTCACTCAGCACTCTGGATCATCCGCCTTGCTGCAAGAGTAGGAAGCTTACAACGGTTTCCGTCGTATGTTCCAACATTTTTCGCTCAACCGGAGAGCGGGAGACGGTCGGCGGCTACTACCCGGTTCGTACTCATCACAGCCCGGAAATGAAGGTTTCACGTTGTTTCGGCCCCAAACCGATTGACACGGAGTGGGCCGCTGACGCAGAATTTTGGAACTTCGTTTCCTGAGTTTGTGCCGCCTCGCAGTGGCCCCCGAAAGAGATTTTCGCGTTGATATTCTGGCCGATCGTTGTACTTCCCACTCGAAAGCAAGTCCTGCGGAAAGTTTCGCGTTTTGATGTTTTGTTGTGCCTTTCAGACGGAGGTCTGTTTTGACGAAGAAGCTGTTCCTTGCTGTAACCACGCTACTGCTCGCTGTCTGCAATATCGCGCTGGCGCAGACACTGACAACCCTCAAGAACCAACCACCTGACGGGGCCGGAGTTCCTTTTCTGCTGACCGATGGAACCGTCATGGTCCAAGGCAACGTCGGAAACGACTGGTACAAACTCACGCCCGACATCAACGGAAGTTACGTCAACGGCACCTGGACGCGGCTTGCCAATCTGCCTTCCGGATATGAGCCGTATGCCATGGCTTCGCAGGTCCTGGCCGATGGCCGCGTCCTGATTGAAGGCGGCGAATACAACTTTGGCCAGTTCTCCTTCACCAATCTGGGCGCAATTTACGATCCTGCGCAGGACACCTGGACGCCGCTGACGCCGCCTCCGGGCTGGGACTATATCGGAGATTCGCCATCCGCCATTCTCCCCAATGGTCATTTCCTGATCGGGCGTAAGTTTGATACCCAGATGGCGGAACTGGATCCGACCACTCTGCAGTGGACCCTGCTGGGATCCACTGGTAAAGCCGACTGGAACGCGGAAGAGGGCTGGACGCTGATGCCGGACGGAACAATTCTGACGGCCGACGTTCTGGCCAATCCGAATTCGGAGCGCTACATTCCTTCCCTGCAAGAGTGGGTTTCTGACGGCAGCACGATTGCCAACCTACAAGGCCCGCCTGAAGTGGGTTGCATCAAATATGGAGGAGGCGAATATTGTCCCCCAGGCGAAATCGGTCCAGCGATCTTGCGCCCCGATGGCACGGTGTTCGCAACCGGTGCCCTTCATTCCGGCGCGTCCACCGGACACACGTCGGTCTATCATCATGGTTCCAGTCCGACCGATCCCGGCACTTGGGTTCCCGGTCCCGACTTCCCCAATGGCGATGACGCCGGCGACAATTTTGCCGTCCTGCTGATCAACGGCAAAGTGCTGGTGGAGGGCAATTCCAGCCGGCTTTACGAGTTCGACGGAGTCAACTTCACGCCGACTCTGTACAGCAACGGCGGTAGCCTGATCGTGCTGCCGACCGGCGAAGTGCTGGTCGGAGGCGCCGAAGTTTACAAGGCCACCGGAAGCTACGTCCAACCCTGGGCGCCGACGATTCTCTCCTATCCGAGCGCGCCCGTCCGCGGCCAGAGCTACATTGTCTCCGGCAAGTTGTTCAATGGCTGGTCGCAAGCGGCGAATTTCGGCGACGAACTTGAAACCGCCACCAACTATCCCTTGGTTCGCATTACCAACAAATCCACCGGACACGTTTTCTATGCCAAGACGCATGACCACAGCTACATGGGCGTGCAGACCGGCAACGTGCCCACTTACACTCATTTCGACGTGCCCGCAAATATGGAGACCGGACCGAGCACGCTGGTGGTGGTGACCAATGGCATTCCGTCGCTACCGATAAACATCACCGTCAACTAGAGCGTAATATTCGTTGCTCCCGCGCTGCCGAATTGGGCGGCGCGGGAGGAAGGCGGAACGATCTTGGTTTCACCCGATTGCGCCCGAGGATGAAAACCCGCCCCTGCCCGGTTTTACGTAGAATCAATAACTTAGACCACAAATGATTCGCATCCATTTGAGCCACAATGACTTATACGTAGTGTATTCTTGCGCAAGGACTTAGCTGAGAAAAAGTGGGTATTTTGTGCTAATCAGTACATAGAAGTATGTACCAATGGTACATAGAAGTATGTGTCGGAGTAACTATGTAACTGGTCGCCCTGCAGGGGGGCAAGCCGTCTTCTCCGACCTGGCGCTGACGACCGGCACCGGGCAGCTGCTTTACCACCCCGCTCTGCCCTCTGGATGCGCTTCCGAAGACACAACGAGCTGATCCTCGCAGTCAGGTGATGCAGCTCCGCGCCGATCGCCAACCGGTTCGCAGGCCACCTTGGCCCGTCGCCAAGAGGATCCTAATTCTTGTCTTGACCTGCGGCAGTTTCCTCCTATACTTAGTCCCATTTAAGGGCCACTCGGTAACGGTCGCACCGAATCGCTCGCAGGCCGTGAGCGGACGGAGCAAGCAGGTCACAAATGTTCTGGTGAAACGCGGCAAGGAGCTGCACGGGCCTGATCGCATGTACTTGAACGCGAACCAGATTATCTTCGTGGAACCAGTGGGGCCGGCTTCCAAGGTAGCCCAATTGATCGACCAGGCCAACCAGTAGAGTTCCCGCCCCGACTCAGGAACCCAGTCGCAGCACTTTGTGCTCGGGGCAGCGCGTCTGGGCGAGGTCGACGAGGCGATCGATCAGCTCGGGACCGCGGTTGGCGTAGAAGTACAGCGCGGCGATCTCCCGCTCCTGGAGAGATTTGTTGGGATAGAGAGCGTTCTCAATCTGCGCCGCATGTCGGGCCAGGATCTCGGAGCGGCGCAACTCGGCCTGCGCCGCACGCTTCTCCAGGCGGTCCACCTGGTAGCGCACCTTGCTGGCGGCGCGTCCGGCAGCTTCCACCAGCGTGGGGTCGAGCGCGCGCAGCGATTCGCTGATGCGTTGCAGGTTCACCTGGACCGCGCGCCGCGCCAGATCGAAGTTCTCCTTCACATCAGCGGGCAACGAACGGGCCGCCAGGCAGTCGCGCAGTTGGCACTCGCCGTGAAACAGCTCCGGCAACTCCACCTCGTACTTCAGGAGCAGACGTGCAATGCGCGGCTCAATTAACGTCGCACTCATGCGGGGCAGGATGGGAGTGACGCGCCCCAACAGTCTCTCGTAGAGCACCGCGCCCTGCGCGAAGTAAGCGATCTCCGCCGGGCCCCCGAAGTAGGCCACGGTCGGCAGCCAATAATCTTGCAGCACCGGTCGCAGCAGCACGTTGGCGTTAAAGTTCTCCGGCGCGCTCTCCACCCGCCGTTCCAGCTCTTCGCCCGACAGGCGCTCGGTCGCAATCGAGTATTGGCCGTTGGCGCGGTGAATGGGGACGCGCTTTCCTCCAACCAGAGCGAACAGGGGCGTGGACTCCGGCGTGACCTTCACCTGTTCGTGATAACCGGCGGCGCTCAACTCGCGGTTGCGCTGCAGAACGGCCCGATCCAGTTCGGCAGAGCGGTGTAGAGCGTCCACGAACAACGGGGCTGCGATACGGTGCAGTTCGGCATCGGCGGGATCGAGCAGGATAAGCCCGTGCCCCGCAAAGATGCGGGTGTAGAGCTTGGCGAAGGCGTTAGAGAAGGTCTCGCCTTCCACGTAGCTCTCGCGCAGGTAATCGGCGGCCAGCGATTCGCCCAGCAGAGCTGCGGCTTGCGCGACAAGCTGGTTGGTTCCTGCTGCGAACCGAATGTGGGCCACGGGGGAACCCGCGATTCCAGCAGTGGGGACCTGGAAGGTCGCTAGCTTGAAGTCGTGCGTCAGGAACAGGGCCTGATTGACCTCGTCGAGGTCGTGATCTTCGGTGGCCAGCCAAAAAACCGGCACACAATCGATGCCAGCCTTCTGCACCTGCTTGGCCAGCGCGAGCGCGGAAGCGATCTTGAACAGCGACATCAGCGGGCCGCCGAACAATCCCACCTGCTGGCCGGTGACGACGGCGAAGGCTCCGTCCCGCAGGCGCTGGATATTGAGCAGCGCCGCCTCCGAAGCGCCCCAGGCGCGGTTTTGCTTCTCCAGGACATCGGCGACTCGGGACTGTCGCGCGAGGTCGCGGGGCACCGATTTGGCGAACGCCACAACGTGCTCCGTGTCGGGCTGCGTCGGAAAGAATTGGCGAATTTCTGGGGAGTAGGAAAGAAAGTCGCTGAAGAGGCGGGTGGTGTGTGGGATGGCGTTGAACGGGATGCAATCGGGGATCACGAGATCGTCTCCGGCCAACAGCATCCACAGCTACATGTCGCTCGGCTGGTCATGCGCACTCGTATGAGACTAACAGGGGTTGCAAAAGGTTTGGATGATTCCGCTGAGGGTGGGATGCAGGAATCCGTCCCAGGAGTCGTCGGCCGCGCGGCCGACATCTATATGAGTACGGTTGACTTCCCTGCCTTTGCTGGTAGAGTGAAGGAGATCGCGGTTCACTCCGGGGGCGTCACGGCTTCGACGGAAGTGATTGCGGTAAAGAGGCATACCGGAGCGCATGCATCCGTAATCGCGTGCAAAAACACAATTGCCAACCAAAACCTGGCATACGCAGCTTAATTAGTTAGGTTGCCGCTCTCTTCGGCTTTGCTCATGGGCTGGAGTCAGGGCGTCATACAGTGAGCTAGCCTGGAACCCTACGTCTGGGGGTTCGAGGCGAAACCTTCAGGCTGGCCGGCCGCGTTTCTTGTCCGTTTTGAGCGCGGTTGGCGAGAGTGCCGGGCAACCGGCGCACGAACGTGACTAAGTATGTAGGCTCTTTGCTGACAACATTTTCGGACGCGGGTTCAACTCCCGCCGCCTCCACCAAGTTGTTTATTTTCAAAATCTTACACCTTAATCAGCGGGCTTCGACCCGCTGATTTTAAGTCCCGAAAAATCAATCAGTGCACTCCTCCAGCTGCTGCCACTCCGTGCTCCCTGAGTGAGCTTCGAGATCGATCTTTCGTGCAGTCCTTTTCCGAGCGGTGAACAGTTGACAGATAATGAGTGACCACGGTCACTGACAGTGGAACGTTCAGCGAGTACAAAAAACAACAGAAGTCTATCGGGGCCGTTGCCTGGAAGCGAGTAGCGATGGCTAACGTGCGAGATTTCTTCGAAACAGTACGCGGTTCTCTGGACAGTGGGAGAGTTGATCTCGCCCAGTTGGGAGGCGGACCGACCGGGACTCTGAACCTCGACGAACCCAATGGACTGCAGCGTTACGCAGAAATTTTACGTCCTCAAATTCAACTGGCTCTTAAGCAAAATAGGCGCGAACGGACCTTGCTGGTCGTTCTTCTTATAGCTTTTTTTGTCATCGCCGCCGCGCTCGTCATCTATGACCACCTGCACGGCGGCAATTCGACAGCCAAACTCCTAGTCGTGCCGGGATTGGGAGTAGCAGCTGTGTGGCCATTGCAAGTTCTTATCGCGCTGAACCGGCAGAGAGTTGCCCTTGAGGTTTTCCCTGACATGATGCCTTTGCTGTCCCGGCAGCAGGCAGCCAAGCTGGCGCAACAGTTCCTGTCGGGAGGGCTAACATGGAACATTGGCGGAACGTTGCCGCGATCGTCGCGCTGATCGTAGTTCCTTCGCTCGCGTCTTCGCAGCTTGGTGCTCACGAGGCTCCTCGAAAAATCGAACCGCGGAGGATCGAACCGCGGAGCGAGGAACAGCGATCGTACGACCGCGATCGAGACAGAATCCTTCCAGACGGCACAAACCCATTCCGGCCCCCAGCCGGGAATCCCTGGCGGCCTCCTTTTTATAGAACGCCGGAGCAGCAGCGAGTGTCAACACTCCAGAGGATGGAAGAATCTGCGGCCAAACGAGATTGGATACAAGTCTGGGAGGAATCGAAAACACTGCCAGCGGGACGCTACCTCGATTCCAATCGCGAAGTATCCTTGAGACTAGAAGCTGCGAGGAATCTATTAGGCAAAGCCGCTCGCGCCAGGGCGCGCGCTGACTGGAAGGACGTGCGCACCTCACTTGAAACCATGACAGACGTTAGCAGCGTGACAGCAGTGGATAATATCGAATGGACTTCCATATATCGCTTTTACCACTACAATCCACGAACAGGTAAATCTGAGCAACCGTTAGGCGAGCTCGATCCCCGGATCAAGCTTAGAAACGCGCTGGGTTCCGCAAGAAAACTATACGGGGAGGCAACTGGGGAGCTAGCCCAACAAAGTCTGCGCGCGGGTGATCCGGGTGGAGCGGTCTCTTTGTTCCGTGAATTATTTGCTTCGGTTTCGGATCAAGCAACGCCCAAGAACGTTTCACTTTTTAAAAAGGCATTCTTAGCCTCTGCAAATGCAGACTACGAAAAGCACGATTGGCAGTCAACGTCTGCGGCCTGCGAGGAAATCCAAAAACAGCAGTACTTCTCTCTGACCCCAACAGAAAAGGAAAGGATCTTCCTTCTCAATTCCCGCAGTCAGAACTGGTCGGAGGTAACCAGCCTTCCTCGGACCACGCTGGTTGTCGATCACATCACAACAGAGAGCCGCGCATCCTTTTTTCACATATTCGGAGCCGCTGGCGCGGTCGATCTGTTGCTAAAAGTCGACACGATGCGTGAACTGCTGGACGATCCCGATTTTCGTCCGGCAAAGGATCAAATTTTGAAAGGAAGTGATTTGCTTCTCGCTCCTTCTGTGACAAAGGATTCCGGGTCGCAAGAGTCGCTGCGGCAGAGCTTCCCCGATGCCACGATCTGGACTGATCCGTACATCACTGAAGCCTCGGAGTCGCTTTCTGCCCTGCAACAGTTGCAGCTGACGCCAAAAGACTTCGACCTCGCGATCCTATTGCCCAAAAATGCTGAACAGCAAGCTGTCATGGGTCTAAATTGGACAGAGGCCCAAAGAAGCCGGGCTTGGTTGTCGGCCGAATATCTTAAATCGAACGCTCGCGACTCTCCCGTTGTTACCCAATCTGTGAACCGTACTGGACTCTGGGGCTGGGTAACCGATTTGATGGGAACCGATTCTAAGAAAGATGTGATGCATTCGCTCGAGAACTCCAAGGGAGTGTTCATCCTGTTCGCGCACGGAGATCGAGAGGGGGTCTATACGCCAGAGGGGCAAAAACTTACTGTGGAGGATGTGCGAAAGCTCGACCTGCATAAGAATCGACCGGTTGTGTTGTTGCTAAGCTGCGAAGGTGGCCGTGGCGCGAGCGATGCCAGTTCTTCTTTGGCACAGGAGTTGAAGAAGAGTGGGGCTACTGCAATCTGGAGTTACGGGCAAAAAGTGGATGCGGCTGAAGCGTCCTCTGTTGCTGTCAAGTTTGTGGAGAATATTCGTGCTGGTAAGACTCTGCTTGAGAGTTTCCGTTTACTGAGACGCGACGGTGCTGTGAAGGCTGGCCCAGAGGTGCACCTGAAGGTTGAGCTCAGGCGCCAGTATATTCATCGTGTCGCCTCGTGAGGGTGTATGAGACTCGGAGCTGTGTGCAATACACGTGCAATGAAATGCCCAGTTCTGCGCCCTCAGCGTTTGTGGCGACCGTTAGTAATGAATGACTTGTTTGTTTTGCAACACGGCTGTTGAATTCAACTCCCGCCGCCTCCACCAAGTTGTTTATTTTAAAAATCTTACATCTTAATCGGCGGGCTTCGACCCGCTGATTTCAATTCCCGAAAATCAACCAATTCAGCGCGCCGTTGACACACTGCGGCCGGGTGCCGCTCTGTGCGACCAAGAGCTCGGGTGACATTCCTTCAGTGTTGCCCGTGACTCGGGGGTAGCTGGTTTGCTAAGGTCGTCGTCATGTCCGAGCGCTCCACCGAGCCGATACGCGAATTGCTCGACTCCCTCTATCGCGTGGAATCGGGACGAATCCTGGCAACTCTGATCCGCTTGCTGGGTGACTTCGATCTTGCCGAGGAGGCGATGCACGAAGCCTTTGCGGCTGCGCTGAGCCTGTGGCCGAGGAGTGGAGTACCCGGCAACCCGCGACCATGGTTGATTTCGACGGCCCGATTCAAGGCCATTGATACTCTGCGGCGACGGGCAAGATTTGATGCGTCGCAAGACGATCTCGTGCGATATCTCGAAGCGCAATCGAGTTCGGCGGACAGGTCCAAGGAAGAGGACAGCCTTGAGGATGATCGGCTGCGCCTGATTTTTACCTGTTGTCATCCCTCTCTCGCGCCGGAAGCGCACGTTGCGCTCACCTTGCGTGAGGTGTGCGGGCTGACAACCGAGGAGATAGCCAAGGCCTTCCTCATCACTCCGCGTACGCTGGCGCAGCGCATTGTGCGCGCGAAGGCAAAGATTCGAGAGACACGGATTCCGTACGAGGTGCCGACGCCCGAGGAACTGCCGGAGCGGCTGGGCGCGGTGCTTCAGGTCATCTATCTCGTCTTTAACGAGGGTTATTCGGCTGCGGCGGGAGCGGAGGTAACGCGGGCGGAGCTAACCGGCGAGGCGATTCGACTGGGCCGGTTGCTGACCGAACTCCAGCCAGAGCCGGAGGTCATGGGGCTGCTTTCCCTGATGTTGCTACAGGAATCCCGTCACGCCGCGAGAACCTCGCCGACCGGAGAGCTGATTTTGCTGGAGAACCAGGATCGCTCGCTCTGGAACAAAGAGCAAATCGCGGAGGGAGTGGCATTGCTGGAGAAAGCCCTGAAGTCCCGCCGCTTCGGCTCCTACACACTGCAGGCTGCGATTGCGGCCGTTCATGCGGAGGCGGAATCGGTCGCCGCGACCGACTGGCGGCAGATTGTTGCGCTTTACAACCGATTGCTACAAATTCAGCCTTCGCCGGTTGTATATCTCAATCGTGCCGTGGCAATTGCAATGTGCGATGGTCCAGAGGCCGGTCTGGCGCAGATCGACGCGGCGTTGGAACATGGCGAATTGGCAAATTATTACCTGGCGCATTCAGCCCGTGCCGATATGTGCCGCAGGCTCGGCCGAACAGTCGAGGCTCGGTCCGCTTATGAGAAAGCTCTGGCGCTGACCCAACAGGAACCAGAGCGGCAATTCCTGCAGGAGCGGATTCGGCAGCTGAAATAAAAATTGGGATAGCTGTCGATTTTCCGTCTCCCCAACGACTATAGGACAAAGGAACGATGAGCTACGGCTCCTGAATGAACAGGAAACGAGTCATCGGAAACAAACCACAGAAACCAAGGAGAAAAAGTCATGCCACAGTATTTGGTTTGTAACTACCTCCCCGACGACTTCGACCCGTCCACCGTAACCGAAGCGATGATCGAAGAGATCCACGCTCTCAACCGCGAAATGATTGCTGCCGGCGTGAGGAAGTTCGCCTGCGGCATTTCCCCGGCCGGCAACGCAAAGACGGTGCGGAAGCAGTCCGACGGCAAGGTGCTTGTCACCGACGGGCCGTACACCGAGACCAAGGAGCATATGGGCGGATTTTGGATACTGGAATGCGCCGATATCGACGAGGCGCTGGCATGGGCGAAGAAGGGCGCCATCGCCTGCGATGTGGTCGGCGAGGTGCGCCAGCTTCTTTTCTACCCGGACCCGGAACAAGGACCCGGCGAAAACAAGTAAACAGCATGGCCGGGTGCCCTGGGCCACCCGGCTGTCGATTTTTCTGTGCGCGACGGCGATAGGATGAACAATGCCCCGCGCGAGGCTGTTGGACTCTCACACGCACTGGCACATAAAGGAGGGACAATCCGAATGAGAAATGTAATGTTCGCCATCAACATTACCCTGGATGGCTGCTGCGATCACACCAAAGTCAGTGCTGACGATGAAACGCTTGAATATTTCACCGGCCTCCTGCGGGAGGTTGACCTGCAAGTCTTCGGTCGCAAGACCTATCAATTGATGGTGCCTTATTGGCCAGATGTCGCAAAAGACCAGTCTGCAACGAAAGCAGACCGCGAATTTGCTAAAGCGTTTAACTCCATCGACAAACTGGTTTTTTCACGATCGTTGGACAGCGTCGAAGCCGGGAACACGCGAATTGTTCGTACGAATCTTCGCGACGAAATCGTTAAATTAAAACAGGAACAAGGCAAAGATATTTTGGTCGGTGGAGTAGATGTTCCTTCACAACTTATGGAGCTTGGTCTGGTTGACGAGTACCGTTTTGTGGTTTCGCCAATCCTTGCAGGAGAAGGCAGAAGGTTGTTGGAAGGCGTGAACCTGCGGGAGAGATTACAACTGAAATTTGTTGAGTCGAAGGTTTTTGGATCTGGATGTGTTGCGCTTCGCTACGTAAAACCGTGACAGAAAAATCAGGCGACAAGCTACGCCGCCGGTTCCCCCGACCGCCGATCTGGGCGAGCCTACCCTCCCGCTGAAGCGGGAAGGGCGGGGCACCCGAAGTTGAGTACAAGGGTCGGGTATGAAAGAAAGGGTGGGCCACCCGCCTACTCCTCGACGAGTGCGATTGGATCTTGCGTAACCGATTTCTATACACCCTCGGATGGCTCCCAAAGCTCGATCTTGTTGCCATCTGGATCTTTGAGCCACGCAAACTTTCCGTAGGAGGGATATTCCTCGTTCTTGTCGATTGCCACGCCTTTACTCTTGAGATGGTCGAGTACTTCTTTCAAGTTCTTCACGCGATAATTAATCTGGCCTGTTCGCGGCTTGTCCTTGATGTCCTGGTCGGTGGGCATAATCGCCCACGCCATAGTTCTCTTGATCTCCG
Organism: uncultured Acidobacteriaceae bacterium; assembly: GCA_963791975.1. Lineage (GTDB taxonomy): Bacteria > Acidobacteriota > Terriglobia > Terriglobales > Acidobacteriaceae > Bog-257. The sequence continues at coordinate 65,126 of CAWBUJ010000008.1, forward strand.
GATTTTCAACGTCCCGAGAGTCAAACGTTGCATAGATGGAAGCGCACTCGCTGTCTTCGCCCGCAGTGGCGATTCCGAGGCAATCGCGATACCAGGCCGCCAATCCCTTTGTGTCGTTGGAAAACAAAAAAACGCCGCCAATTCCGTCGATCATACGTTCCTCCCATTGCACATCTCTGCCGGCTTCCGAACCGGCAGGCATAGTTCCAATTCAAAGTGCGACCAATCCATCGCGCTGTCTTTGTCCAGAAAAACCTCAAGTGCCGGCGCATGCTCGGGCTCGTAGGCACTGTTGATAAGCCAATCCCGGTAAAGGTAGTCCCAAGCCGTAGCTACCTTATCGATGTTGCCGGAAACCTTGATGGCGGCGTATCGCATGGCCGGCATTTTCAATTTTGACATCCCTTCCCAGCACTCGAAGGGGAACGACGATGCAAGGCAAACCTCATATCGGTAGAGGTGTCTAGGCGTCACGTGCGGATCGTCTACCGTCATTCCGAAGAGAGTTCCTTCCGCAAACACATGCTGTGATTTGGCCCATTCGATCAAGGTCTTGAGGGCGGCGAGTACCCTGTCCAGTTCAAAGGCGTTCGTAACTCGAATATACGTGACTTGCCTTTCGGGAATGTCGATCAATCTCACGGGAAACGCGGCCCGCTTCTCCTCCGCGCTCATGGGGAGACCATATGCATCTTCCGGAAAGAGTTCTTTGCAAATCTTGCTCTTTTTGATCTCGCCGGTCCTTCGAAACTGACTGGGCGAAGTGTCGTAGCCGGAGCGAAAGGCGCGTGAAAACGTGGCCGACGACGAAAAACCGCAATCCAAGGCGATATCGGTCAGGCTTTGGCCGGAATAACGGAGCAGACGAGCGGCCTTTTCAAGACGAAGCCGATTGGTGAAACTATTCAGGGTTTCGCCGGAAACTGCTGCAAAAATCCGGTGGAAGTGGAATTCCGAGAAGCAAGCAACATCAGCAAGCTCAGCCAGCTTTACCGGGCGATCCAGATTCCCGCGAAGATAGTCGATGACCCGATCAATTCTTTGGACATATTCGGCGTTGGCCCGGGTCTTTCCGCCTGCAAGGGATTCAGTTGACATTGCGCCGTAGAATACCCCAATTGGCCGGATGCAGTCAGCCTCCAAAGGTCGGAGTGCCGGGTGCCCCTCGATAAGAGAGAAGGCGTTGTCAAGCGAAACTTCTCCTGAGCGGTGGGGAAGCACCGCGGGCTTGCCGGGAAGGTTAAGGATCAAAGTCGCTGGAAAACGCGCCTCTGATCAGGAGGACGTCATGGCGGTAAGGGCTGCGGGTTCAGAGCAGCCTTTCCCACCCGGTCGAGCACTTGGCCTGCAACTCGGAGTATGCCGATTCGCAGACTTCCTTCTTGCAGGGTATTCGCGACCAGTGTCAGCTCGGAGGCGATGATTGACAACCACGGCGGTGGTCCCGGCCACGGCCAGCGCGGGCAGATATCATCGCTGTCTATAAAGTCCGCGATTGACGCGTCCGCCGCAGCAATGATTTCTTGCGCAGCGTCTGTGTTCGTCATTTGTTCGGCGGCTATTTTCGAGCTCACCGCTGCTACCAGGAATTGGACCGACCACGGCACTGGATCCGGGTTGAATGCCTCCGACCACGGCAAGGGGGGCGGATTGACCGCCCGATGCTCATACCAGTGAGGCCAATAAGGATGCGTGGGACCTTGATCCCAAGCGGGCCCTCAAATGGGTTCTTAAGTATAGGCATCTGGTTCGCCTTTCGATCGGGACTGAAGAGGCAGTTGATCGAGGATTATTGACAACTGCTAAAGTCACGATCGATCTCGTTTCGTTGGGATTGCGACAGCATACATCGCATTGTTTCCTGCGGGGAAGAGCCTCATCTAAATATTTTGGAAAAAATGAAAGCTGGGTACCGGGGTGGGCGGGTCTCCCAGCAAGAACTCTGCCAAGTCGGGGCACCCGGCAATGTAAGGATTAGGGCTTGAGCGCGCCTGAATCGGCAATTGGCGGCGTTAGATTGCGACCCGTAAGAATGCAAATACCGAGAAATCGAACCGTCGCGATCGCATGCACAAACACCGGTATCCACATGCCGTTCACCGCGGCGAATTGGACGGTGATGTGCAGATCCTTGATCCAGAAAGAGGGACCCTTGGCGGGGACGCCCACAATCTGACGGATGTGGTAGGTCTCGGCATCCACCCAGATGTCGCCGAGGAAGAGGCCCGGTTCCTTCCGTTTTGGAATGATGTGCAGAATATACTCTGGAGCCGCGCCGAAAGTCTGCTGGGCCACAAAAACGAAGTCATAATTGGATCGGCTGATGTCGCCTTTAGGTCCCGCCTTGGCGGAGGCTATTTCCTGCTCCAAAATGCCATCTATGATCTTTATACCTTTCGAGCTACCCTGCTCTTCGGTAACTTTGAAGGTTTTGATGTTAGGGGGAGTAAAGCTGATGTGAGCGGTGGCTTCCGAGTAAGGCTGGGATTTGTCGCCGCGGAATACTTTATATTGCCGTATCACTTCGTAAGGTTGCGAGAGGGCAGGGTTCTGCGCCTCGGTTTTCTCCAAAGCGTCTAGAATTGAGTTTAAGTTGGGCGGGCCCGCGTGTGGTTCTTGTGCCTTCAGCGAACAGGGCAACGCCCAGAACATTCCTGCTAGAGCAAGAAGAACAACGGAGTGGCATCGATTCGTCATCTTCCAAGGGGCTGCGCGTCCCCGCTTATTAGCCGCCCTATGCGAGGGAATATTAGGACAATGACGACTTGGAGCAAAGGCATGCCGATAAGGTCGAACACAATAACCTAGAATGCTCCCGCTTCGTAGGATGCTAGTGAGCCGCTCCCGGAAGCCACAGCTTCTATTTTTATGTTTGACGAAACTGCCGCGCCTCGACCGTGCACTTAGCCTGGTTCTATAAAAGGGAATGTGAAGAGAAAACACTTCTGCTTTCGCCGGGTGTGACTCGCGGCACCTCATTCTAACCCCGCGAATGAGATGGGGCACCCCCGGCGCCCCACAGATTCCTCCGACAAGGCCAAAAAAAATGGAGGGTAGGCTGTCGATTTTCGGTCTGCCGAACGACTATCTGATAACAGAACGATGAGCTCCGGCGAGCCACAAGGAAACAAGGAGTCGCCGGAAACAAGGAGGAATCAATGAAATACATTTGTTTGGGGTACTACGATAAAGGCAAACACGAAGGCATGACCGAGGGCGAGCAAAACGTCATGTTCGACAAATGCTTTGAATATGACGACCATCTTCGCGCCAATGGGCACTGGGCCGGCGGAGAAGCGCTTCAGCCTGCGGAAACCGCCCTGACCTTGTATTGGAAGAGCGGCAAAGTCGCAACTACGGACGGTCCTTATGCGGAAACCAAAGAACAACTCGGCGGGATTCTCGTCCTTGAGGCGCGGGACATGAATCATGCTGTACAGCTCATGGCGCAGCATCCGGCCCTGAAGTACGGTAGCATTTTCGAGATTCGGCCAGCGGCGGACTTGAACGAAATGCTGAAGGCAAGTGAGCAGCGACGGCGACAGAACGCTACACGCTGAAGAATCTGCAACGCTGTGCTGCTGGCTCTACCAATCGGAGACCCGCCGTACGGCCCCACCTCGACTTGGGGTGCGGGGAATCGCCTCACCGTGATCTATGGAGTGGCGGCTCCGATGAAGGCCCCGCTGATTGGCCAAGCACGACCGAACTAACGAATGCGGCGAGGGAGGCAACGCGTCCTTCCTCCCCATTCGAGCCACCACGTTATGGCTACCGAGTCGTCGGCAAACAGGAAGTTATTCGGCGCCAGACTAACAAGGTAAGCGCGTGTACGAGATGTTCCTGATCACTGAGAACGAGCGGGAAACGGTTCGCTCGTTCATCGAAGACTTGCTGAATATCGACTGGTGGGGACAGTGCCCGTTTTCTTGCGTGCGTATTACGTGTGTGAATACCGCGATTCTCGCGTCTGAGGCGTCTGAGCGTCGTTAGTCTTCAACAGCTTGTTTGCTGTCAACCCGACTGTTTAGTCCAACTCCCGCCGCCTCCACCAAATAAGCGTGGGCCAACCGTAGGCTGGCCCACGTAGGCTTGACAGGGTGGCGGCAGCCATGCATACTCTACCGAATTTCGCTCGTGGACTCCTTCAGCTCAAGACCGACCCGATTGATACTCCTGCTGGGAGTTCTTGCGGCCATTACTTTAGTTCTGGTCCTGCCTCAGGTCGATCTGCTCGACACCGCTTTTCAGCGTAACAGTTCGCCGCTCGTGCTACGTGCGCACTTTCATTCTGTCCTGTTGATAGGGGCGACGGCTTCTGTCTCGGGTGTCTCGCCCATCGCCAATTCTCCTTCTGGACCCAGATTACATGCCAGCCCTTACACCGCCGGCATTTCACTCTCGACGATCACTCTCCCGCTCCGCTGCTAGACCCAGAGGAAGCCTAGTGCTCTCCGTTGAATCGCTCTACATCGCGTTCGATGCTAGGGCGAGGAACTGACTACAACTATCCAGCGGTGCGAAAGGCTCGTGGATGGGCTGCGGCGTCGCGGCGTCGCGTCTCGTCACAAGAGAGGAGAAATGAAATGACCAGGGGATGCATTTTCGTGACTATTTGCCTTTGCCTTTTCTTGCTTGCAGGTTGCGGTGGCACCGGCAATCCAATAAGCAACGCAACCGAGCAGAGCGAAACAAATAATTCAGGGTCAAGTACTGGCGGGTCCGGTTTCCCGCTGACGGTTTTTCCTGCCAGGTCCAGGATCCTCCTCGGGAGCACGCAACAGTTCACCTCGTCCGAAAGTGACGTGACTTGGGCAGTGAACGGTGTGACAGGCGGAAATGACATGGTTGGCACAATCTCATCCGCCGGTCTTTACACCGCCCCAGTTGTCGTCCCTTTCGATCCCGTCATCACGATTAGAGCCACATCCAAGGCTCACGGATCGATGTCATTTGCAGACGTGGACGTCGGTGCGCTGACCGGTACTCGCTTCGCCTACGTTTCGAGTGCCACTGACAACAGCATTCAGATTTTCATAGCGGACGGAAAGACAGGAATGCTGCAGCCAACCACCACTCTCCCGGTAGGAGCGGGGACCGCTCCTACGACGCTGGCCTTATCTCCGAATGGCAACTTCCTGTTCAGTCTGAATCGTGGCTCCAATGACATTTCCATCTATGCCATCGATCCCGCAACTGGAAACCTGGCCAATGCTGGAACGGTTCCGGTGCCGAACGGCCCCTATGCGATGGTGTTCTCTTCCAAGGGAGACTTCGCCTATGTAAGTTGTGACGGCGCTTCCACGGTTGCGGCCTTCGCTTTGAGTGTTGGCACCGGCGCCCTGACCCCGCTCAGCAGCGGTTCGTACGCGGCAGGCGGCGGGCGGATTCAGAGTCTTGCGATCTCGCCGGACGGCAGGTTCCTGTACGCCGTGAATCGAGATGCCAACCAGATCATCGGCCTGGCGATTGCGGCGGACGGCAGTCTCAGTTCAATAGCCGGCTCGCCATTTTCGGCGCAGCCCGGCTCGTCCTCGATCGCTGTCAATACCAGCAGTGACTATCCATACTTGTACGCCGGTAGCGATAACGGCATCGAAGCTTATGACCGCAACCTGCACTCCGGATCCCTCACCTATTTGCCTTCAGCAACCCAAACTGCCGCCGGGAAGTCCCCGGAGCTTTTTAGGAACGTCTCCGATGGGCTCCTGATTGGAGTCAACCCCCAAAGCGGAGGAGGCTTCTCCTACGCATTCGACTATCTGGGTCTTCCACCAGGCGCTCTTGCAGCAGGAGGTCCCCCGGTAAGCACAGGGACCTCACCCGTTGCCGGCGGATGGCTGTGGAGTGACGGTGGCTTTGTCAATTGGGTGTTTGTACTCAACCGCCAAGCCGACCCATCGTCCACAACCGGCTCGATCGGCGTGTACCAGGCCGACTACACGCATGGCCTGGTCGGCCCCTCGACCACGATAGTCACGGAATTGCACAACCCGACAGGCTTTGTAGTCACACCATAAGCGTAGTGCATGGTTCCGGCGGAAAATGTGCATGACTGCCCGCTCGAGAGTCCCCATTCCCAATGTGCTGGGGGATGGGGACTCAGTGCCTTAGGTCGTTTCGGCATCGATCTGGGCAAGACCATCCTTCACCTGGTTCCTCTGGGAGAGCAGAAGTTCCGCGGTGGCGGATTAGGTCGGCTCGCCACGGCTGCAGCCGCTCGCGCCGGGTTCGCATTGGGCGCCAAGTCTGCATTGCTATCGCGAAGAACGGGAGATGTTGTGGTCCACACATCATTTTCAACGCGGCAGCAAAGTTCGACTCCCGCCGCATAAACCCGCAGCGCTTTCAAATCCGGCGTCACGGCGTTGCGCAGCGTCGATCGCGAGCGTTACCCTTCCCGACATCAGATCTTGCGACCGGAAGTTCAAGCCTCTTGGACCATTCGGCCGCCGAATGGAAACAGCCCATGGCTCGTCTGTTGTCGGTCAACGTCGGCCTTCCGCGCAATGTCTCGTGGGAAGGTAAAACGGTTTACACCGCGGTATGGAAAGATCCGGTTCACGACCGCCGTATGGTACGGCGACTCAACATCGACGGCGATGGCCAGGGCGACCTGGCCGGTCACGGAGGCGAGTATCGCGCGGTGTTTGTGTATCAGACCGATTCCTATCGCTACTGGGAAAAGCAGCTCGGGCGAAACGACTTCACCTGGGGGCAGTTCGGCGAGAACTTCACCGTTGATGGCCTCGCAGATCACGAAGTTTGCATTGGCGATCGCTATCGGATTGGGAACGCGCTCTTCGAAGTGACGCAGCCCCGCGTGACCTGCTACCGGGTTGGCATTCGGATGAAGGAACCTCGCATGCCGTCGCTGCTGGTACAGCATCACCGGCCGGGCTTTTACTTTCGCGTGCTGGAGGAGGGAGAGGTAGGACGTGGCGCTGAAATCGTGAAGGTTGCGGAAGATCCGGTGCGCATGACGGTGGCCGAAATTGACGCATTGCTATATTTGCCAAGCCACTCCCGCGATCAACTGCGGCGCGCGCTGAGCATCCCGGCATTGAGCCCCGGTTGGCAGGGTTCCTTTCGGGCAATTCTTCAAGCGGAGGAGCAGCGAGGACCGGCGACCGGAAATGCGGGCCTCGGACCGGCTAGCGAACCGCCGCCGGCGTGGCCGGGTTTCCGTCCGCTGCGGGTGGCAGAGACCAAGCGAGAAAGTAGCAGCGTGCTCTCGCTGGTGCTGGAGGCAGCGGACGGAAGCCCCCTTAGCCCGGCATTGCCGGGTCAGTTTGTCATCCTGCGAATGCGCCCCAGCCCGGATGCACCGGCGCTGCTCCGCAACTATTCGCTGTCGGATGCTCCCAGTGAAGAGCACTATCGCGTGAGTGTGAAGCGCGAAGTAAACGGGGCAGCCAGCACTTATCTGCACAGTCAGGTCCGGCCTGGTGACGTGTTGGACGTAAGCGCTCCGCGAGGCAGTTTCACCCTGCGGCCAGGAGATGGCCCCGTGGTCCTGCTCAGCGCGGGCGTCGGAGCGACCCCGGTGCTGGCAATGTTGCACTCATTGGCCGCCGAGTCTTCGGAGCGCCAAGTCTGGTGGTTATATGGAACCCGTAATCGCGAGGATCACCCGTTCTTTGACGAGTCACGTCGCTTGCTGCAAAAGCTGCAAAACTGCCGGAGTCACATACGGTACAGCAGGCCCGGTCCACAGGATCGGCTTGGCCCCGACTTCGATGCACCCGGCCACTTTGACGTGGCCGCAATCCAGGCTCTTGGCGTGCCGCGCGGCGCCGACTTCTATCTGTGCGGTCCGCCTGCCTTTCTGCAAGACCTTAGGGCAGGGCTTGCAGCATGGGGCGTCGGTACCGCCCGGTTGCACAGCGAAGTCTTTGGACCAGGCGCGCCCATAACGCCCGGCGTAACTGCGGTGGCGTCTCGACCGCCCCATCAGCCCTCGGGGGCCGCGGGGGTGGGGCCGCGGGTCTCGTTTGCGCGCAGCGGTCTCACCGTCGCATGGGACCCGAAATATCAAAGTGTGCTCGAGCTGGCTGAGGCTTGCGATGTTTCGGTGAGATGGTCGTGCCGGACGGGCGTCTGCCACACCTGTGAAAGCGGACTGATCTCCGGCACGGTGGGCTACCGGCCCGAACCCCTTCAGGCGCCGGCCGACGGCAATGTCCTGGTTTGCTGCTGTCAACCTCAGGAGGAGGTAGTGGTAGATCTCTGAGGTGGAGGGTTTTTCGCGGCGCCGCACCCAGCCCATGCCAGCAGCCGTCGTCCACCCGATTGAACGCTGATCAATCATTGCAGCGCGTGCTCATCCGCCTCCCGCCGAGTGCCTGACCTATGTTGGCTTCGCTTAGCAGGATTTTGACAAACCTGGAAGGCAGGCATAACCTCTAATTCCTCACTACTATCAGGATCAGGAGATACGCATGAAGAAGTTGCTATGCGTCGTTTTGTGGTTTCTCCCCGTGATGTTGTTCGCCCAAAGTCCGTTTGACGGCACCTGGAAGACGAACATGACGGAGTCCAAGCTGTCGCAAAAGCCCTATGTGTTTTCGGTCGACAAAGGGATGTACGACTGCGAAAGCTGCGTCCCCAAACTCAAGAACGTAAAGGCTGACGGCCAGGACCAGCCTGTCACCGGCCAGCCTTTCGACACGCTTGCGGTGCAGGTTGTAGATGCCAACACGGTTCACTTTACCGGGAAGAAAGCGGGCAAACCGGAGTTCGAGCAGGTCAGGACAGTGTCGTCCGATGGCAATACGTTGACCGTTTCGGTGACCAGCCATCCCGCCGATGGCAGCCCGTCCTTCAAGACGGAAAGCAAGTGGGCGCGGGTTTCCAAGGGACCGGCCGGTTCTAATGGCATCTCTGGTTCCTGGCGCATCCAGAACGTGAATGAAGACGCCGCCGGACTTACCACCACCTGGAAGGGCGGGGGCGATTCGCTGAGCCTGTCCACACCCGCCGGCATGAACTGGGAAGCCAAACTCGACGGCAAAGAGTACCCGGTGAAAGGTATCTATGCGAATGAGACTGTGTCGGTGAAGCCGGCCGGGGACCGCTCCCTCGAAGTGACTTACAAACGCGATGGCAAACTCTGGTCCGTCGAGAAGATCACGGTCTCGCCCGACGGAAAGACAATGACCACCGTCGTCGACAACAAGCGCACGGGAAGAGTCTCGACGTATGTCGACGAAAAACAATAGCGAACGTTGATACCGGATGGCCGCATCACGCTTGGGCGGGAAGCGCGCGCCTTCCCAAGCGCGGGGCGTGTCGCGCGTTACGGACGATTAGTACGTTGTAAACGATTTGCATACTTCTCCCGGAACTTATTGAATCTCCAGCTGTCATCGCCCTATCCATCGCTGGCTGCTTGTGGCGGCGGCCAACGTAAAGGTGCGAACCTGCGCGAACTGGCCAACGCCGCTAGTATTTTTGCCAGTGGACTTCAGTAACGGCTGCAACTATGATTTGATTCACTCAAAGAGCTCACTTCTGAACCAGGCTTCGATTCATCGCAGGTGGCTTCTCCGAACCCTGAGTTGATCGTGGGGCGTAACCCGGCAATTACCCTCCCATTGGGGAGACTACCCGATCGTTGCGAGGAGAGATCGAATGGACTTAGGAGCAGAGGTTCGAAGACTAGCTCTGCGAGCGTTCGCTATCGCCATCATTGTTGCGGGCGGGCGTCCAGCCCTCGCGCAGCAGGTCACGGGAACGTTGGGGCAGTCTGACGCCACCACGACCATCAACGGAAAACAACTTCCGCCACCGCCTCCGAAGTTCGGCGGCGTGATCAAGGAACTTGCGACGGATTCTACGCCCTGGTGGCCGCCCCGCGTGGTGCCGCCCAAGGGCGCTCCCAACGTGCTCCTTATCATGACCGATGACCAGGGCTATGGGGTACCGGGAACCTTTGGAGGTGTCATTCCGACGCCGACCTTGGACCGCATCGCCAAGTCGGGGCTGCGCTATATTCAGTTCCACTCCACGGCGCTTTGCTCGCCCACGCGGGCGGCGCTCATCACCGGCCGCAATCACCATTCGGTCGGTTTTGGTGTCATCGGAGAATTGTCCACCGGCTACCCCGGCTATGACTCGATCATCGGCCCGGAGAGCGCCACGGTTGGCGAGATCCTGAAGGAAAACGGGTATGCCACATCGTGGTTTGGCAAAGACCACAACACGCCGGCGTTCACCTACAGCACCACCGCTGGGCCTTTCGACCAATGGCCAGTCGGCATGGGCTTCCAGTATTTCTATGGCTTCCTGGGCGGCGAGACCGACCAATGGAGGCCCTACCTGTTTCGCAATACGGAAATGGTCACTCCGTGGGTCGGTCACCCCGGCTATAACCTCATCACCGACATGGCTGACGACGCCATCCGCTACCTCAGGGACCTGAACGCTTCAGCCCCTGACAAGCCGTTCTTCCTCTATTACGTGCCCGGCGGCTCACACTCGCCGCACCAGCCGACCCAGGAATGGATCGACAAGTTCAAGGGCAAGTTCGACATGGGCTGGGAAAAGATGCGCGAGCAGATCTTCGAAAACCAGAAGAAGCTGGGCGTGATTCCGCCGAACACCAAGCTGACGCCCTGGCCGGACGGACAGGCGGAGTACGCGGGAGCCAAGCTGCCCAAGTGGGACTCGCTCAGCGCGGCGGAAAAGAAGATGTATGCCCGCGAAGCGGAGGTCTTTGCCGCCTACACCGCCTACACCGACTATGAGATCGGCCGCGTGATTGACGAAATCCAGAAGATGGGCAAGCTCGACAACACACTGATCATTTACATCGACGGTGACAACGGTACCAGCGCCGAGGGTAGTCTGTACGGCACATTCAATACCTTGACCGCTTACAACGGCCTTCTGAACGAGCCGGAGGTCAAGCCCGTCAAGGTCATGAATCTATTGCATTACAACGACTGGGGTTCGGACAAGACCTACCCCCATATGGCCGTGTCGTGGACCTGGGCGTTCGATACGCCCTTCAAGTGGACCAAGCAGGTAGCGTCGCATTTTGGCGGCACCCGGCAGGGCCTGGCGATTTCGTGGCCCGGTCACATCAAGGACGTGGGCGGCATTCGCACCCAGTTCCACCACGTCATTGACATTGTTCCCACCATCCTCGAAGCCGCCGGCATTCAGGCGCCGGACGAGGTTAACGGCATCAAACAGAAGCCGATCGAAGGCGTGAGCATGCTCTACACCTTTGACTACGCCAACGCCAACGCTCCGTCGAAGCGCGACACGCAGTACTTCGAGATGGCCAGCAACCGCGCTATTTATCACGATGGATGGATCGCCGCCACCACACCGCCTGCGCCAGTCTGGGAGCTAGGTACGGGTGCGATGCCTCCACCAGACCAATACAAGTGGGAGCTTTACCACATCTCTGAGGACTATTCGGAATTCGACGACCTGGCAGCCAGCAATCCCGACAAGTTGAAGGAGCTGCAGGCGCTGTTCCACAAGGAAGCGGAGAAGTATCAGGTTTACCCCTTGGATAACCGAGCTTTCGTGCGTTTGCTGACACCCCGTCCAAGCGCGATCGCGGGCAAGAGCGATTTCACATACACGGGCGTCAATCCCGGCATTCCGGTCGGCAATGCTCCGAGCATTCTTAACAAGGACTACACCATCACGGCGGAGGTGACCATCCCCGATGGCGGGGCCGAGGGAATGATTGCAACCTTGGGCGGACGCTTCGGCGGCTACGGACTCATGCTGAGTCCCAGCGCCAGTTGGTTGCTGAGCAGTAGACCGTTCAAACACATCGAAATCGCTTTGTTGATTCTCGGATTACTTCTGATCTTCATTGGCACAGCCGGAAGGTGGAGAAAACGTTTCGGCTATGCTCTAGTGCTGATTGCGGCCATCGGGCTCATTGTCTCCTTTGCCACCGACATCTTCCATATCGGCCGCGGTCGGCCGGTGTTCGTGTACAACCTCTTGGACCTGGAGCGTTTCAGGTGGAGAGGCTCTGCGCTCAGCGCAGGCAAGCACACCATCGTCTTCGACTTCAAATATGACGGACCCGGACCCGGCAAGGGTGGCACCGGTGTGCTCTCGGTTGATGGCAGGGAGGTCGATCGCAAGACGGTCCCGCACACCATCCCGTTACTCATGTCCATTGATGAGACCTTCGACATTGGTCTCGATACAAGGACGCCGGTGGACTTCAGCTACGACGTGCCGTTTGCGTTCACTGGAACGATCGACAAGCTGAACTACAAGCTCGGGCCCTCGCAGTTGTCGGCAGAGGACCAGAAAAAGGTGGATGACGCGATAGCCAGAGTGAACAACTAGGTGGATGGGAGAGCCGGGCCCGTCGAGAAACCGAACAATCGTACCGGCAGCCGAAAGCCGGTAGTGACCGAAGAGCTAACACAAAAGTTGTAGCAACGGTACCGGGCAGTTGTGTTGCAATCGATAGTGCGCCGCTTCGTTCACATGAAGCCATACGGCGCCCCAGACTTCCTCGACCTCGGCAAACGAGGCGGGAAGCACCCGCGTTACCGGTACGGCGGAGTAACCGCGTCGGCAAACAACTTACGGTGGCGGCGTAGAACTCGAACGATCATCAGAGAAGTACAAGGAGAGCGAATGAATTCTCGTGGTAAGGTATGCTTCACAGTCATCATAGGAATAGGACTGAGTCTGTTGCTTTGCACGTCTGCGGTTGCCCAAGGGCCGTCGGACACGACACTCGCAACGCCGGCAACTACCGCCGACGCAACCGCTAGCCCAGACGCGCCCGCGCCTGATCCGCCGCCTAGTCCGGCGCCACAATACCCGATGGGAAGTGGCAGCGGCGACGCTTGGCGCGTCGCGATCTCGATTTACGGCTGGTTTCCGGGAATACACGGGACCGTCGGCGTGCTGGGCCATGATGCCGGCATCCACGTTCCTTTTTCCGACGTGTTTCATACCCTCAAAGGCATAATACCGATCGCAGTCGAGGCTGATAAGGGCCGCTTCCTCATGCCGGTCGATTTCTTCTGGGTGAAACTGGGTGACGACAAAGGCCTCCCCTTTAACGAACTGGGGCAGACCTCGGTCAACATCCATCTGACGGAGTCGATTTTTACGCCGAAGCTGGGGTACAGGCTCTATGACGGTGAGCACCTGAAGATCGATGCACTCGGCGGGATTCGCTATTGGCACGTGGGCCAAGACCTCGCCGTGGAGCCATCGGGCGTCGGCCGGTCGCGCTCGGCCAACTGGGTCGATGGTCTGGGCGGGGCCAGGTTCATACTGCCTATGGGCGAGAAAGCGGCCATCACGGTGGCGGGCGACGCTGGCGCAGGCGGAGCGAACCTGGACTACCAGGCCTTGGGCCTGCTGAACTACAACTTCACCCCCAAGTGGGGTGCGGCGGTTGGCTGGCGGTATTTGGATGTGGACTATCGTCCGAGCAATCATCAGTTCGTCTTCGATACCGCCATGACTGGCCTGGTGGCGGGCGTCTCCTACACCATTGGCGGCAAGCCGCCGGTCCCGGTGAGCGCGAGCTGTTCGGCCTCTCCCGCTGAGGTCTGGTCTGGCGATCCGGTGAAAGTGACCGCGACGGGCGCGAACTTCAACCCCAAGCACACCGTCACCTACGGCTGGACCGGAAATGGCGGCAAGCTGTCGGGCGCCAACGCGGAGACCGCGACCGTCGACACCGCAGGTATGGCGCCGGGAAGCTATTCGGCTACCGCCACCATCACGGACCCCAAGGAAAAGAAGAACAACTCAGCGACCTGCACGGCGGCCTTTACCATCAAGCAGCCGCAGCCACCAGTGGTGAGCTGCTCGGCCAATCCGACCACGATCGCAATTGGCGAACCTTCCACGATTACCATGACTGCCAGCGACCCGCAGGGGTGGCCCATGACTTACAGTTGGTCTGCCACCGGTGGCCAGTTGAGTGGCAGCGGCACTTCAGCTACGTTGACGGCAACCAATGCGGATGCCGGCAATACCATCACGGTTACGGCAACGGCGACGGACGCGCGGGCCAACCTGAACAGCAGTTGCACGGCCTCGGTGACGGTGCCGCCAATTCAGAAGTGCGTCAACATCGAGGATTGGGGCGAGTGCACCTTCGAGAAGAACCCCAAGAAGCCGTGGCGTGTCGACAACGATTGCAAGGACACGCTCGACAAACTTGCTCTCCGTGTGCAGCAAATGCCCAACGGTAAGCTGGACGTCGTGGGCTACACCAACGACGAGGAAGTGGTCAAAGAGAAGAGCTTGGGCAGCCAGCGTTCCGTAAACGTCAAGTACTACCTGACCACGGAAGGGCCGACCAAGATCGACGCTGGCCGCGTCCAGCCTCGTGAGGGCGGAACCAAGGGTCAGGCCACTCACTTCTACTTCGTCCCCGAGGGCACCATGTGCGGCGGACAGCTGGAAGAAGGGACTGTGGTCGACGAGAGTCAGGTGCAACCGCAAGGACGCGCGGCTGCTCCTGCTCCGAAGAAACATAAGTCCAAAAAGGCTGCCCCACCTCCCTCTGGAAACTAGCAGCGGGCAATGATAAACACCCGAGGCCAACCATTCATCTGGTTGGCCTCTTTACTCGATGTGGTAGTTGCTGCAGTTTGAGATTTCCGCAAGAAAGCTCCAAGCGTAAGTCGCCATGGGCTACATGAGTTCCGAGCTACGCAAAGCTTTCGTCTGACCTTACGGAACGCAAGTGAAAATTGTGAGAACCAACTCGGTGTGTAGAACGGTGGTCAAGGGCGCGATTGACAGATTGACAGCTCGTTAGAACAGGAATAATGAGACCGGCCTGGAGAAAGAGATGATAACAAGGGCGCTACTGAGGTTCTCTGCGGGGCTTGAAGCGGCCACCGGACTTTCACTAATCGCCCTTCCGGAGATTGTCGCCCACGTGCTCCTGGGCAGCGGACTTTCTGCCAGCGGCGTCGCGGTTGCCCGGGTGGGAGGGTTCGGGCTGCTCTCTCTCGGCCTGGCGTGTTGGCCGAGCGGCGAGGACGTTACCACGGCAGCCACTTGGGCCCTCTTGGTCTACAACCTTCTTGCTGCAATATATCTTGGCTATCTCAGGATTGGCGGAGGCTTCGGCGGCATTCTGCTACTACCTGCGAGTGCCCTGCACGCTGTGCTAACCCTCCTGTTTGTAGGTCCGGCATACAAGAGACTCCGGACATAACGGCTTGGCCACGGCCTTGCAGGAACCGGCCTGCGTGGTCCGGGGATGGCAACGCTGTGTTACATTGCGGCAGAATGAGCGAAGCGTCTCCCAACCTGGCTTCGAGGCGAGAGAGCAATCTGCTGGTGTTTTGCGAGTTTGCCGTCGTGGCCGCGCTCTTCGTGGCGGACATGCGCCACCATATCTTCTTCAGCAAGACACCTTTCCTGTTTCTACTGGCGTGGATCTCGCTGCGCCTGCGCGGCATGCGATGGAAGGACACCGGACTCGCGCGTCCGCGCGATTGGGCCAAGACGCTGGCAGTGGGTGTTCTTGCGGGCATCGCGATGGAGTTGCTGGAACTGTTCGTCACCCAGCCGCTGCTGGTTCATATCATCGGAAAGATGCCCGATCTCTCGGACCTGGATTCGCTGCGCGGAAATGTGAAGATGCTCGCGCTATTTCTGATCCTGACCTGGACACTGGCTGCCTTCGGCGAGGAGATGGTCTATCGGGGTTACCTGATGAACCGGGTTGCCGGGTTGGGAAGGAATTCGCGAACCGTTTGGATCGCCAGTCTGCTCATTGTCAGCGTTCTCTTCGGATTTGGCCATCTCGATCAAGGCATCACCGGGCAGATCGAGAACGCGATCGACGGCCTGCTGCTGGGGTTGTTGTACCTCGCCTTCGGCCGGAACCTGTGGGTGCCCATCATCGCGCATGGCGTCGCCGATACGGTAGACATTATGCTGTTGTTTCTGGGGAAGTATCCGGGTGTGTGATCTCGCAGGCCGGCTCTCTCACTTACGGCGGACGTGCAACACCTTCTGCACCTCGGCGACCACCTCTCCGGATTCGTCTTTCACTTCGACCAGAAATATGGGCTCGTATTTATCCTGCGTCGTGAGCTTGCTGCGAATCTCCTCCAGTTGCGCGTCGTCCAGGCGAAATTCCGCCCTGACCTTTCCCTTCCCCGGTTTGCGGAAGCGGATGCTGGCCGCCTTGTCCCAAACGATGTAATCGCGGCCCAGGTTCTCCATCAGCATCAGCATGTAAAACGGATCGGTCATGGAATACAGCGAGCCTCCGTAGTGGGTGCCCACGTAGTTGCGGTTCCAGGGGCGCAGTTTCATCTCGACATCGACGGCCCGTGCGGAACGCCAGCGCACCCGAATCCCAGCGCCCAGCAGCGGCGGCCAGATATTGATGGAACGAAGCATCAATCGTTGAAGTTTGGTGCTCATTATTGGCAGGGGGTTGTCCCTTCATGTCTTAAATGTCGCACCTGATCCGCGTCAAATATTCCACCGGAAATTCGCAGGAACTCGACAGCTGTTCAGTGTCTCCCTCCAAGGTGAAACGTCTAAAGGGGTGAGTGGTTAGTGACTAGACGAATCCGCGTCCGGGAACCCCGGCACAATCGTAGAGGAGGTCATGTGATGACAAAGTATCTTATTCACTTATTTATTCTTGCTGGTCTGGTAGCACTACTGGCCGGTGCTGCCGCAGCGCAAGACGAAATGCAACCCGCGGCTCGCGCCGAAATTCCCTTCGAATTCCATGCCGGATCGGCAAATCTTCCCGCGGGTATGTACACGTTTGACGTGGACCCCGTCGACCGTGCCGTCACCGTGGAACAAGATTCGACAGGTCGCACCTTTTTCATGACTGGAGTCCCGGCCGATCCTGCGCAGGCCGGCAAAGCGACGCTGACATTCAAGAACATGGGTGGCGAATACGCGCTCGAGAAACTGCAGGCCGACTCCGTCGGCGTCAACTTTGGGCCGACGAACGTCAGCAATGCCAGGTCTTATGGTACGCACTAACTGACCGCTCTTCCTCAAAACGGGACCAGCGGACGCCGGAAACAAGGGTACTGAAGTATTAAGGAGGCCGCATGACACGAACTATACATTTCGATTCAACCCACCAATCCAAAGGTCCACAGGTCTTGCCGCATCTTGACCCCGGGACAATGCATCTGCAGGAAAGAATCCGGGCACGCGCCTATGAGCTGTACGAGAAGCACGGTCGGCGCGATGGACACGATCAGGAGGACTGGGCCCAAGCTGAGCAGGAAATCTTCGGTCAGTACGGTCTGAAGAACGCCGCATAATCACCGGGGAGAATAGACACCAAACCATGACCGAAGGGCCGCAACATGGGCCAGGCACAAAGGCCGTCCCCGTGGACGGCCTTTTGTTTATGCTGGGCGCCTCGTCGCTCCTGGGGGAGGAGAGAGCTTACTGTAGAAAAGCGGCCTATTGCCGGGTCTGCACCGAGGCCGATTCCGCGAGGCTATTGGTCATGAGCCTTACGTCCACACGGCGGTTCTTGGCGCGCCCGGAAGCGCTGGCGTTCTGAGCGACCGGATTGTCCTCGCCGAGTCCAATCAGGAAAATCTTGAATGCCGGAATGCCGTACTTCTGCGCCAGGTACTGGGTGACGGCGTCGGCGCGGCGCTGGCTGAGCTGGTAGTTGTAATCGGCCGGACCGGTCGCGTCCGTATAGCCTTCGACCTGGACGATGTAGTGCTTCTGGCCCTGGATCTGCTGCGCAAAATCGTCGAGCGTCTGCTGGTCTTTGCGCGTCAGCGCCGCCTTGTCGAAGCCAAACAGCACGGTCGCATTGCCGATCGATTTGTAATTGTCAAGGTTCTCCACCGTCCCGGCGAGGCTGGTGACACGATTTCCCGCTTGCCTGGCCTTCTGATTGGCCTGGTCCGCAGCCTGTCCAGCCGCCAGCGCCTTGCGATCGGCCACCGCCGACTTATCGTTCACTTGCTGAATACCCTGCTGAGCGCGCGTATCCACGTCCCGGATATCATGAGTATTCTTCGCCGTCAGATCATCTAATTCATTGACCTTGTTGACGGTGGGCGTGACTTCGCTGCGCACATAGTTCTTGGTGGTACAACCGACGGTAAACGGCAGACTTGCGGCAACCAGCACCGCCAGTGAAGAGAATCGGCTCATGGCAAAAATGGCTCCTTGAGAAATGGCAGGCCTCGGCGCTTGGCCGTCATACCAAGCTGTGCAAGCGGAGTGCCATTGCAAACTGACTTGGACATAATTATCTGTCGTTTGATTTCAATCGATTGCCGACGCCGTGAGCGTGGTTTTCAGGTCCCGTCCCGTTCGCCGGATAAACCTGACGCAGAGAGTAGAATTTTTACCGGGTGGTAACGCTCGCGACATGCAGCAAATGATCGCGAAATCCCGGCGCTTTTCCCATAACTGAATGGACCTTCACCAGAAAATCCGGACGCTTCCGACCTCGCCTGGGGTGTACCTGTACAAGAACGCCGACGGCGAAGTCATCTACGTGGGCAAGGCCAACAACCTGCGCTCACGCGTGCGTTCCTATTTTCTGGAGGGCGCAGCCGAGAATGCCAAGACCGGGACGCTGCTGCGCGAGGCCGTCGATCTCGACTACATCGTGGTCGACAACGAGAAGGAAGCGCTCGCGCTCGAGAACAACCTGATCAAGCAGAAGAAGCCGCGCTACAACATCCTGCTGCGCGACGACAAGAGCTACCCTTACATCAAGCTAACCATCGGCGAGCGCTATCCGCGGGTCTATCCCACGCGGCGGCTGCGCAAGGACGGTTCGCTTTACTACGGGCCGTTTTTTCCCACCAGCCTCGCGTATCGCATCGTCGATCTCATCCATCGGCACTTTCTGATTCCGTCGTGCAAGCTCGACCTCAATCGCTACTATCCGCGTCCGTGTTTGCAGTACTACATCGGGCGTTGTCTGGGGCCCTGCGTCGAAGGGCTCACCACGCCGGAACGCTACGCGGAGGCGGTGCATGACGTGAAGATGTTTCTCGAAGGCCGTGGCGTGGACCTGTCGCGCTCCCTGCAACAACGCATGGCGGCCGCGGCCGATCGCGAGCAGTTCGAACTGGCCGCCAAGTATCGCGACCTCATTTCAACCATCGCTCTGCTGGAGCAAAAGCAGCGCATCGCCGCAGTCGAGGGCGACGATGCCGACGTCTTCGGTTATCACTTCGAGAACGAAATGCTGGCCGTGAACCTGTTTCACATGCGCGGCGGCAAGATCGTGGACCGGCGCGAGTTTTTCTGGGAAGACCTCAGTGAAACGGTTGCGGGTGCGGGATTCGAGCCGGGCGAATTCTTTTCCGCGTTGCTCAAGCAGCTCTACCTCGACCAGCAGTATGTCCCCCACGCAATTTATGTGCCGGTGGATTTCGCGGACCGCGCCACGCTGGAAGAAGTGCTCTCCGAGGGTCACAGGCGGCGGGTGCAGATTCACGTTCCCCAGCGCGGCGAAAAACGTTCGCTGGTTGACCTGGTGGGCCAGAACGCCAAGCAGGCTTACGACCAGCGCTTCCGCGTGATGAAACCGGCCGCGAAGGCCATCCAGGAAGCGCTCCAGGATGCGCTCATGTTGCCCGAGTTGCCCAAGCGCATCGAGTGCTTCGACATCTCGCACATCCAGGGCGCGGAGACCGTCGCCTCGATGGTGGTGTGGGAAGACGGCCAGATGAAAAAGTCCGACTACCGCAAGTTCATCATCCGGGGCATCACCGGAGTGGACGACTTCGCCTCCATGCGCGAAGTGGTCACTCGCCGCTACAAGCGCGTGCAGGATTCGGGGTCCCCGGCCAGCGCCGATTCTGCGCTCGCCGGGGTGAAGGACGACGAAAAGCAGAAGATGCCCAGCCTGGTGCTCGTCGACGGCGGCATCGGACAATTGCACTCGGCCGCCGAAGCGTTGGGAGCGCTGGGCATCACCAACCAACCGCTGGCCGCGATCGCCAAGCGGGAAGAGATTATCTACGTCCACGGCCAGGAGGATGAGCCTATCGTGCTCGACCGCCACTCGCCAGTGCTGCATCTGGTGCAGCAGGTCCGCGACGAGGCCCACCGCTTTGCCGTCACCTTCCATCGCAAGCGCCGCCAGATGCGCGATCGCAAGACCGAACTGCTCGACATTCCCGGCGTCGGCGCCAGCACCACGCGACGCCTGTTGCAGCATTTCGGCAGCCTACAGGCGGTAAAGGAAGCCGACGCTGCCGCGCTGGCGTCGGTCGTCAGCCGGCCGCAGGCCAGCGCCATTCTGCGCCATTTTCACCAGGACGAAACGCCGGTTCAACCGTCTCACATCTCAGGCGTAGAATAACTTTCAAGGATTTACCGATGGACGTAAGCGGGGATTCGCGAACTCGCCTGATCTTAGTTTGTCTATGCGTGGTGCTGCTGGTCGCGGTCGTAGGATTCGCCTTCGATCGCCTTCTCCTAAAGGAAGGTGCTACTCGTACCGACGTCCTGCTCACATCGAATAGTCTTACCGCCATCGTAACTGGTCTTCTCTTCTACACCCTGGGCAACCAGGAACGGGAGCGCCGGCGGCTGGTGCAGCAACGGCTGCGCACCATCGCCGAGATGAACCACTACATCCGCAACGCGCTGCAGATAATCACCTACGTTGCGGCCTCGCAGACTCACGCCGAATCCGTCGAGCTTATACGCAGCTCGGTGGAGCGCATCGAGTGGGCCCTGCGCGAGGTGCTTCCCGAATATGCGCCTTCCCCGCCCTCTGCTGCCCCGCAGGAGGAGCAGCGACCGGCCCAGCATGTAGTTTGAGGCAGGTGGCGACTGCAACTCATCTCATAGTCTCTGCGCTTCGTTGGAGCACGGTTTGAGTTGCGCCCAACCGGAGAGGCCATTTCGTTCCCGTCACCTCTTCCCGTGACGCGTGTCACAGTAATTCTCGCGAAAAAATAGAATCATGGATGCAGGACAATCTGCGTTGCTTTGGGGCTGCCGTCGACTACCAGATGGCTCGGGCTGCATCAGCCAACCTTGGGGCGAAAATCCGCATGATGCGTAGCCGGGACGGCAACGACCAACGTGCGCCGCCAATGATGCTTACCAAGGAGGCTCGCATGACGAAACACAAGACACCTACCCTCGAAGGATCCCAGGAAACAACCGAACCCACGACTGAACTTGAAGAGCTTATTCGTTTCCGTGCCTACGAACTGTACGAGCAGCGCGGCGGCCAGCACGGTCATGATTTAGAAGACTGGCTGCAAGCAGAGTTGGAACTGACTTCCAAAAAGCCTGTAAAAGTCGCCGCATAGATCGTCAGTCAAACCGGGCCCGCTCCTTCACTGAAGACCTGCCATGGGAAGAGAGGGCCCTCAAGGTATTGCTCGGTTTGCCACAGAGTGTATCCGCCGATAATCTGAATTTGACTATCGCCATAACGTCGGCGTCCCGGCTGTCGCCAGGGAGCGTCGAATGGCCCAGCCTCAAGGGAACCCAAGTATCGCCGCGAAATCAACTTCCGCGGGCTCGCTGTTCGCCTGGCTCTATAACCTGGCGATTCAACAGCCTTTGCGGACGGGCCCGGAAGAGTAAGCGCTGCGCGCCGGGCAGCCTTCGGCTCCTCGCCTACCTCATGCCGAAGGTCCAGCTCACGCCTGAGCTGGTGCCGTAGTCGCTGCCGGTGAAGTGGGGCGGAGGCTGGTTGTCCCAGTTGCCATAGAACGAGATATTCCACGACAGGTTGCTGGTGATCTTAATGTAATAGGCCGCATTGGTGCCGAACTTGAAGCGGCCAGGGTCATTGAGGACGGGGAACAGAATGCCGGTAAGATCGAGGTTGGTCTTGTTGAACCGGAAAAGCTTTACTTCGCCCGCCACCAGGAGCGCGCCGAGGTTCTGGGTGCTGGCCGTCAGTTTGGCCTGATCGTATTGCGCGTTCTGCCAGGCGAGACCACCGAGAAGGGAGATGGTGGCCCGGTTGGTATTTTTCAAGTAGCGCCCGACGCCCGTGCCGAGGGAAGTTTGCAGTTGGATTCCCTGCACCGAACTTTGCAGGAAGTCGCCCAGACCCGCGTAGTACCAGTTCTTCCACGGCAGAAGGTGAGTTCCGGTCAGCGTCAGCTCGTTTCTGGTGGAGGCGTTGGCGCCCGTGCTCGATGACAGGGTAGAGCTCAAGCTGGCGTCGGCAGACCACCGCTCCCGAAGATATTCGGTCTGCGAACTTAGGGTGTATTGGGTGGTTTCATTGCCTTTGGAATAGGTCGTGCCAAAATTTACCTCGCCATTGAATCGCTGCCAGAACTTGTCGGAGGTCTCGGCGATTTCCACGATCTCCGATCGCCTGATCGCCACCTCTTTTCCCTGGCCCTCCACCACTTGAATCTTCACCGGACGGCCGCCCGCAGCTTCGACAGTGTTCAGCAGGCCCTTATAGACGGTTCCATCCGTGGTCTTGACGATGAACAGTTGCTTGCTCTCCACCCGCGCCACCTTTGACCAGTCGATGGACGAGGTGCCCAGGATGTATTGCATGCTCACGTAGAGCACACCGGCGTCGAGCCCCTTGACCTCGCCGGTCAGCCGGTCGCCATTCTTCATGATGACGATGTCGGTGCTGTCGCGCGCGAGCAGGGGGCAAGCCAGAAAGAGGGCCAGGCAGAAAACAACGGCTCGGAAGTTCAAGGTGGCTCCTATCTTCAGACGGTCGTGCCTTCCGGCATCGGGACAAGGGCGGCCGAAGGATCGCCGCAGCCAAGTTACAGGTCTGTCGAAACAACGGCACTTCTGTAACCTGTGGGCGCAAGCCGCGAGAAATCCGGCGCAGGACAGATCAAACCTGACGGCCCCTGCAAGCCTCTATGGCACTCAACCGCCTCATGTCGAAGACGTCTCTAGCTTCTGCTCGATCTTGGCGAAGGCGCCCATCTTGCCTCCCTTAAGCAGGGCCGGGCCGTCGAGGCGGCCGAAGATTTCGATGAGCTTGGCGATAAGGCCGGTCCAGCCGGTCTGGTGGCTGGCCCCGAGACCGGCGCCATTGTCCCCATGAAAGTACTCGTAGAACAGAATGTAGTCTTTCCAGTACGGGTCGCTCTGGAATTTCTCCGTACCTCCATACACCGGGCGCCTGCCGGAGGCGTCGCGCAGAAAGATGCGCTTCAGCCGATTCGCAATTTCCTCCGACACTTCAAAGAGGTTCATCAATTTCCCCGAGCCGGTGGGGCACTCGATCTTGAAGTTGTCGCCATAGTAGAGATAGTAGGAGAGGAGCGCGCGGATGAGCAGCGCGTTTACCGGCATCCAAATGGGCCCGCGCCAATTGGAGTTTCCGCCAAACATGCCGGAGTCCGATTCCGCCGGCAGGTAGCCCACCCGGTACTCCTTGCCTTCCACCCCAATGACGTAAGGGTGCTTCTCGTGATAGCGGGAGAGCGCCCGGAGACCATAGGGGCTGAGGAACTCGTTCTCGTCGAGCATCCGCGACAGAATTCGCCGCAGCCTGTCCTGATTCACCAATGCAATGATGCCACGGTCTCCCACGCCGCGATGTCCGGGTCCTGAGGCGTGGATACTGTCCAGCAGTTCGGGCATGCGCCGGAGACGTTCGGTGAAAAGCGAGGTCACCCGCGGCACCCGTTCGCGCTGCCAGGGCTCGATGACCGAAGTCGCACACAGCGGCAACAAACCCACCATGGAGCGGACCTTAAGCCGGGACGCGCTTCCATCGGGTAGCCGCAGCACGTCGTAGTAGAACCCATCCGCTTCGTCCCACATGCCGTCCGGGCCGGTATGGTTCATAGCATTGGCGATCCATAGGAGATGGTCGAGGTACTTCGCCGCCATGTCCTCGTAGGTGGGATCGTACGCCGCCAGCTCGACGGCGATCTCGGTCAGGTTCTGGCAGAAGAGCGCGACCCAGGCCGTTCCATCCGCCTGCTCCAGGCATCCGCCCGTGGGCAGAGGAGCGCTGCGATCGAAAACCCCGATGTTGTCCAGCCCCAGGAACCCGCCTTCAAACAGGTTCTTGCCGAAACGGTCTTTGCGATTCACCCACCAACTGAAGTTCAGGGCCAGCTTGCCAAACGACCGCTTGAGAAAATCGATGTCGCCTTCCCCGTAGAGGGCCTGCTGAGTGCGGTAGAGGAAGATGGTGGCCCAGGCGTGCACCGGCGGATTCACGTCGCTGAAGTTCCACTCGTACGCCGGGATCTGTCCGGTGGGATGCAGGAAAAACTCGTTCAGCATCAGTTCGAGCTGTTCCTTGGCAAAATCCACATCTACGGTTGTGAGCGCAATAGTGTGAAATGCCAGGTCCCATGCCGCGTACCACGGATACTCCCATTTGTCGGGCATGGAAATGACGTTGTCGTTGATCATGTGGAACCATTCGCGGTTGCGTATGGCGACCCCATGGCCGGGCAGCATCGGATTCACACCGTGTTCCTCGAGCCATTTGTCCACGTCGAAACCGAAATATTGCTTGGTCCAAAGCATCCCCGCCAAGGCCTGTCGCATGACCCGGGCCTCATCTTCGCTGGCACGCTCGGGAGTAATGAGTGCATAAAACTCATCCGCTTCGCGTTGCCGGGTCTGCAGGATGTCTGCGAAGCCGTTGAATGGATCGCCCATATCGGCGGGCGCGGTCTTGGCGAGCCGCAGCCGCACCGTGGCCATTCCCCCCGCGGGGATGTCGAGTCGATAATGCGCGGAAGCCTTGGTCCCGGTGTGCTCCGGGTTCACGGCATCGAGCTTTCCGTTGACAATGTAGTTGTTGATTCCGTCTTTGACATACGGCGAGAGGTTCGGAGTGCCGAAGATCCGCTCATTGTTGGTGTCATTCTCCGTGAACAACAGCGGCACGTCTGCTTCGCAATATAAATAGAGGCGCCCCAATTTAGGGTGAGTTGCCGAAATGACCGGCCCCTTTTTGCCGGCCAGCATTTGCATCGACGGCCTCTCCACATCGGGCCACCAGGTCCAGATGTTGCGAAACCAAAGCGTCGGCAGCACGTGCAACGGGGCCTCTTCCGGTCCGCGATTGTAAACGCCGATCTGCACCAGCATGTCGGTCGGAGACTGCTTGGCGTATTCCACAAACACGTCGAAGTAGCGGTTCTCGTTAAAGACGCCGGTATCCAGCAGCTCATACTCCATGTCGGAGCGCCCCCGGCGTTTGTTCTTTGCCACCAGATCGTCGTAGGGGAAAGCCGCCTGCGGATACTTGTACAGGTACTTCATATAGGAGTGGGTGGGTGTGCTGTCGAGGTAAAAGTAATATTCTTTGACGTCCTCCCCGTGGTTACCCTCGCTGTTGGTCAGACCGAACAGGCGCTCCTTGAGGATGGGATCGCGGCCGTTCCACAGGGCCATGGCAAAGCATGTCAGTTGCTTCTCGCCGCTGATGCCGGCGATACCGTCCTCACCCCAGTGGTAGGCGCGCGATCGGGCCTGGTCGTGGGTAAAGTAGTCCCAGGCATTGCCATCAGGACTGTAGTCCTCGCGGACCGTGCCCCACTGCCGCTCGCTGAGGTAAGGGCCCCATCTCCTCCAGGGGGCATTAGCAGTACGGGCTTCTTGTAGTCTCAGTATCTCAGCGGGGGCGCTCATATCGGCTCCTTTCAAGATTGGTCTCGAACAGATAGCCTAAACCACAAGCGGCGCGGCGGCTAGACTCCAGCTTCGGATCACAGGCGAAATTCCCGGAATTGTTTCTCGCTAAGACATGCACGCACTAAGGAGGATGGAGACGGCGCGGGACGTTTATCCTTAGTCTATGTTAAGGCCGATAGTAGGCGAGGCCGCCAACGATGGCGCCGCCCAATACCAGCAAGGCAGGATTGACTTTGCTGCGCAACAGGACCATGAAAGTAACGACGCAAAGGCAGGCCGAAATCCAGTCCCGCACCGCTCCTCGGGCAATGGTGAGGCAGCCCGCCAGGAGCAAGCCGATGGAGACGGGGGCCAGGCCCTTCTGAACGGAATCTCGCCACGGCCAGTGCTCCAGCCTCTTCCATAGCCGCCCCACGAAGAGCGCAAACACGGCGGTTGGCCCGAAAAAAGCCAGAAGCACAACAATCGCTCCCACCACCCCGGCGGCCCATGCGCCGATCGATACGATCATCATCATGTTGGGCCCGGGCGCCATCTGTCCAACGCTGTACAGATGGACCAATTGCGGGAAGGTCAGCCACTGGTGCACGTCCACGGTGAGGACCTTGAGTTCGGGAAACGCCGCCATGCCGCCGCCCACGGTGAGAATTGACAGGTAGGCAAAGACGCGAACAAGCGATGGGATCTGATTCATGGCCGGGGTCCTCCCCTGGCGGCTGACCGGGGCCGGTACCACAAGATGGCCATCGCCCCCACGATAATCAGGGTGCGCGGTACCGACTGATGGAGCCGGTCGACTCCAATGACGGTCAGAAGAACAAAGCCGATGTCGTAGATATCGGACAAGGACTTACGACCCAGTTGCCAAGTGGTGGCCAGGATAAGTCCCACTGCGGCGGCTGCCACCCCTTTGAGCGCAGCGTTCGACAGCGGCCGGCTGCCGTGCTGCTGATACAGGATGCCCATGATGTACATCAGCACCGCGCCCGGCAGGCAGATGCCGAAGATGGCCGCGGTTGCGCCCAGGCCACCACGCAGCCGGTCGCCCACCAGCATCGCCATGTTGGTGGCATTCAAGCCGGGCAAGGTCTGGCTGATGGCCAGCAACTCGACAAATTCCTTATCGTCGATCCATTGCCGCTTGGTTACCAATCCGTTGCGCAGGTAGGCCACGACACCACCGCCGAAACTGGTTGCGCCAATCAGCAGGAACTCAATGAAGATATCGACGACCGAGATGTCTTTCGTCTCCGGAGCCTCGAGGGCTGCCACTGGCAGCGTTGGGGTGAGCGCTACGTTACTCATGGCTTTGGGGTGCATTCCCTTTCAAGCGGTAAACCATGCCGGTCTTGGTGGTGCCCAGCTGAATCCAGTCCTGCACGTCCTGCTGCAGACGAGATGTAAAACTGCTCGTTCAGCTTTTTCGCCTTAACGTGGACATCCTCTTTGCGGCTGAACTTGGCTTGGTAGGCGAACTCTCCCACCAGCGGCATGTGCTCCCCGCGAGTGCGCCACAGCGCGACGTTGCACTTGGCCACGGCATCCTTGCCGAAGTCGAGTTCCCCAAGCTCCAGCAGCACTTCCTCAACGATTCCCTCGTTCACCAGGCTGACTTTCTCGTCGTCGGACTGCTTCAGTTCCGCCAGCGCGGGGAAGACATGGGCCAGCGTTCCCATCGAGTTCTTGTCTGCGTCATGCATCTGGCTCAGGCCGAATACACAGTTGTGCGAAAAGAGAGTGCGGAATCCGCCAATCTCCTCCTTCAGAGGAAGGACCTCGACCTTGAACTTGATGCGATAGCTTCCGGCGATATTGGGCCTGACATCCAAGGCTGCGGCTTTCTGGGCGTCGGGGTGGCGGAACTTGAAAACCATTTCCGGATCGCCCACCGGGAAGCCGTCCAGATAGGCAATGCGGCGGCGCAGGATGTACGCATTGTTGTACAGGCGGAAGTCCGGGGTGTCGAAGAAAATGATCTCCCGAATGTCCGGCCGGCGCCCCGCTTTGGGATCGCTGACAAAGCCGACTCCCAGCCGCTTCGCGGTGCGCTGTACCAGCCTGCCGAAATCGCGGAAGCTCTCCACCGAGACGAACCGGTCCGGCTTCAGGATGAGCTTGGATTCCATGTACTGCACCACATCCTGGGGATGCCCATCGCTGTAGGTTGCCACCGGCGCCGCCGCGACATCGCCAACCGACTGCGGGGCCTTCTTGTCCTTCTTCTCTTTCTTATCGTCATTGCCGTTCTTTGACACTTGTGTCCTCCACCTACACTGTTCTCCTCTCGACGAGCATGGCGCGCCTGCTCGCCTGAAGATGTGGTTCATATCTACTATCGGAAGACAAACAGCGCAACTGACAAATCAAGGACTCCTTTGAATACACGATTTGATGGAGCCAAGGTGCCTGCGCAGAAGACTCTCCACCTTCGCTAGACTAGCTTTCGGCAGAAATCTGGCGCAACCTTAATTGACTGCCTCGGCGCGCTCATCTACTATTCGCAGCCTAAGCCAGTTCCCGCCAATTGCAGCACCGGAGATTCGAGTGAGCGTACGAACATCGATAAGGAGCGAACGCTTCAGCACTCAACGGCCCTCGTCCCTGGCGCCGCGGAAACCACGCTCCACGTTCCTTCGCTTCTGTCTCGGACTGGCGATTGTTACCCTGGCGCATGTCTCTCCCGCCCACGCTGCGGACGCCAAGGCGGAGTTGGAGTTTCAGCCGGCATCGGTAAGCCTCGCTATCGGCGTCGGCCAGCAGGCGACGGCGCTCGTGGTCCTGCACAATCCTACGAATGGGGCTTTGCGCGACGTGCGTTTGTCGTGGCTGCCGCGGCCCGACCTGGACGTTCGAGCCGCCCTCGCCGCTGACCTTGCCGGCGCTTGCTCCTCATGCCGATTACGTCTGGACCCTTACCATCAAGCCCCGCCATGGCCTGCCCACTCCCGGCGCGCTAAAACCTGCCTCAGCGGCGGGCAACCTGGGGCCGACTCCCGGAGTGACAGCGCTGACCAGCCCTCCCGGCCCCCCGGAAACCAGGGTCGACGCAAGCCTGGACTTTCTCCTCCAGTACAAGACACCCGTGGGCGGCCGGGAGGAGACCCAAGCCGTTCTCAAGTCGCTTC
This sequence comes from uncultured Acidobacteriaceae bacterium, assembly GCA_963791975.1. Lineage (GTDB taxonomy): Bacteria > Acidobacteriota > Terriglobia > Terriglobales > Acidobacteriaceae > Bog-257. The sequence goes on from CAWBUJ010000008.1 coordinate 93,823, forward strand.
CGGTCAAGTCGCAGGACCTGAGCGATCTGGACAAGGCATTGGACGTGCAGATCAAGACTGCACTGGAGACGCTGGAGAGCTCCGAGACCGGTTCCATCTACCTGATCTTGAAGAACAATTCCGCCCGCACCATCAGCGTCACCAGCATCGTTCCCATCGCCAAGGGAAATCCGTTCTGCCTGAACGGCAACCCCAGACCGGCCCCGGCGGGCGGGCCAGCCGGCCAGGACAGTCTTCCCTTCTGCTTCACCTCTTCGTTCCCCGCCGTGACTCTCAGCCCTTACCAGACCATCATCGAAGAACTTTTGGTGCGGGCCCATCAACGGGTGAAGCCGGGAAAGTATCTTCTGGTATTGCAGATCGCGACCCAGTCCTACGAAGGCGGGGTGCCGCTGCGGCGCAACGTGGTGGTCAGCCAGGCGATGGAGGTTGACGTTCTGGGCGAATCCGCGATCCTCAAGGTCGCCGGCATCCCCGCGTTTTTCCTGCTGCCCGGCACCTTGTTGCTGCTCACCATCAGCGTGTGCTGGTCGCTGGAGAAGCGGTGGTGGCGAGCGCCCGACGGCGATGAATTCCCGCTCAAGTACAGCGATCCGAACTTCTGGCTGGTCTCGGTGACCATCTCGCTGGTGATAGCCTTCTTCCTCCTCGCGAGCTTGCATCGCTGGTATTTCACCAGCTATGGTCTGCCCGATATAGCGGTGACCTGGTTCGCTTCCATCGCCGCCGGCATGGTGTGTTACACAATCTGGTGGACCTACCGCGACGAGCGCCGGAAGCGCGCCGAAGCGGAGCAGCAACAGAAGGAGAAAGACGAGGCTGCCCGTACCTTTACCGAGAAGGACCAGCCCCTCGATGTACTGGTTAGGCTGCGCCTGCGGGGCCAGGGGCTGCTGCGCGACCGGGTGAAGCTGAAGGGCAAGCAAGGACTGGCTTTTGTGCTCGCCGGGTCGCAGGGCGATAATTCGATATGGGCTTGTCCTCCGCCCAGTCTCAATCTTGACGGCGCCGACGAGGACTTGCAGGAAAGAATCGAACGTCAGATTACCGAAAAAGGAGACTTGGCAACGCTCGAGGAGCTACTGAGGAAGGACGGTGTTAGCCTGATCTGGCAGCATGAGCCCATCGACCGGGTGCGCCCCCTCACGAAAGACGAGATTGAGAGTTGGGAAACGCGCTTCATTTTCCTGCGGTAGCGCGAAGAAGAGAAGAGGAAAGGAACGGGGCAAGGCAAGTCTGCTTGTGCCTTGCAGCATCGGCAAACTACACCCTGCCCCTTCTTTCGCTCTAGGCGGCACCCGTGGCGCCGCTTTACAACAGACTCGGCGAACCTTGAGTGGGCGACCCGAATGCAGCCTGTGACAGCCGCGAAGGCGCTTTGCAGCGCTCTGCCGGAACCGGCAGTGGCGACCAACTCTTCGGTCTGCACCCCGGTCCACGACGGCGCTCGCTCGCCAGTCCGTCGCAGAACGGGGTGCAGACCCGCACACCGATAAAGTCGACTCCATCTAACCGCCAAGGACACAAAATGTCAAGCCAACCCGTCATCCTGGATTTCCGGCTCTCTTTCGTTTGGACGGAGACCTTGCTGGGCCTCCTCAACCAGGCCCTGAAACCGAAACCTTCGTTCGAGTTCCTGATTCAAAAGAGCTCCTACGAGCAGTTGTTTCGGGACGTGCAACAATCCGGCCCTTCCGATAATGGTCTTAATGTGCCCTGGAAGGGATCGCGGGAGCACTTTTGGAACTTTTACCTGCCCGGCTCCGCCGGAGGGGAAGTCAGCGGAAAGCAGGCCTGGGAGCATTTGGTGCCGATTCGCACCAAGCCGCAGTTGAAAGTGGACAAATGGCAGAAGGGCCAACCTGTTCTCGAAGGTTTCTACTATCCTCACGGTGTGGCCGCGGTCTGCACCTTCCACTGCCAGGGCCGCTTCGCTCCCACGGAAGTGCGCGACCTCGCCTATTCCATCCGCTATGACCAGCTGTTTACCGTGACCGCTGCGGATAAACAGCAGACCTTGACGCTCGACAAACTGGCCGCGACTGCGCTGGATGTGCTGCGGGCCACAGCCGTGGAACCGGGCGGCCAGGCCGGTCAGCGCAGAGATCCCTTTAAACCTTTCACCCTGCTGACCGTGGTCAAGGGCCAGGGTGTGGACCCCACACAACCGTTTCCCCAAGGTACTCCAGTCCATCAGATGCTCGACGCCCTCTGCTACTGGCCCCCTGCGAGCACCGCGCCCCCCAGTGCTTTTGACAAGGCGACTCTACCCCTCTATAAGCGTGACGCCGCCGCGGGCAGCGCCATGTTTGCCGGCCAACGCGGGCGCACCATCTGGTTTCCCGACAAGTTCACCCTTCAGAAGCAGAAGGTGTCTTCGCTGAATTGTTATCACCGCAACAACCTGCGGGGCGCCATGCAGGTAGACAGCCTGGGCGCCTTCGTCGCCGCTACCGCCGCCCAACTGGGGAATGGCAAAACCCTGAATGACTTGACGTTCGCCCACACCAAGCGCCTCCAGGCCGCCTGCGATCGCCTGGCCGAGATCTTCAACTGTGCCGACCCGAAGCTGTCGCAACGCATCACCTATCGCTCCGTGAGCTTAAAGGAGCAACTGCGCGCAAACGATCTGGGCGATCTGAATACCCTGCGCGCGGGGCTGTCCGGTGCGGCAGCGCTAACCTAGCGCCGCCAGCGCTCACGCGACCAGTTCCCCTTTCGGGAATCGCGGCGAATTTTTTGCCCGCGCCGCCGTCCGCTCGCCCCCTCCGGTGAGATACTGCGCTGTAGAGTCACACCCAGCGTTCACCTATGACCCCGACAACTCAGGGCCCAGCCGCGTCATGCCAGAGCGGGCCCTACGATTTCGACTTCATCGTCATCGGCTCCGGATTCGGCGGCAGTGTCTCCGCCCTCCGGCTGGTCGAGAAGGGCTACAAAGTTGCCGTCATGGAGATGGGCCGCCGCTGGACGCCGGAGAACCTGCCGCGCACCAGTTGGTCTCTGCATCGCTGGTTCTGGCGTCCCGGTCTGGCCATGCGCGGCTTCTTCAACATGCGCTTCTTCCGCCACGTCACCATCCTGCATGGCTGCGCCGTTGGCGGAGGCTCCATCACCTACGCCTGCACCCTGCTTCGCCCCCCCGACAAAGTTTGGGACAGCGGATACTGGGCTGGCCTGGTCGATTGGAAGGCTGAGATGCCGCGGCATTACGACACCGCCTCGCGCATGTTGGGCATCACCGAAAACAAGATTCTCGGACCCGCCGACCGCCTGCTCAAACGCGCCGCCGAAGAGTCCGGCGTGGGCGCCACCTTTTACCGCACCCAGGTTGCGATCTTCCAGTCGCCGGAAGGCCAGCCCGGCGGCCAGACCTTTCCCGACCCATACTTCGGCGGCGAAGGGCCCGAGCGCACCACCTGCAACGCCTGTGGCGGATGCATGATGGGTTGCCGGCACGGCGCCAAGAACACGCTTGACCAGAATTATCTTTACCTCGCCGAGAAACGCGGGGCCGTCGTCCATCCTGAAACCAAAGTCGTTGACGTGCGTCCGCTCAACGGCACAGGCGACGGCAGCGACGGCTACGAAGTTTCCACCGTGAACTCCACCGCCTTCGTGCGCCGCCGTCCCCGGCGCTTCACCTGCCGCGCCGTTGTTCTTGCGGCGTCGTCACTGGGCACCACCGAGCTGCTCTTCCGCCTCAAATCGAAAGGCTCGCTCCCGCGCATCAGCGACCGGCTGGGCAAGCACATCCGCACCAACTCCGAGTCGCTCATCGGAGTTCGCGTGCCCGGCTCCCGCGACGACCTGTCGAAAGGCGTTGCCATCGGCTCCGGCGTCTACATCGACGAGCACACCCACATCGAAGCCGTCCGCTATCCCAAAGGTTCCGACGCCATGTCGGTGTGGGCCACTACCTTGACCGGCGGCCGCCCCGGGCCGGCAAGAATCGGCTTGTGGTTGAAGAACCTCGCGGTCTCGTTCCTGCGCCACCCCGTCCGGACGGTGCGCGTGTGGCAGCCCTTCGGCTGGGCGCGCGAGTCGGTGATTCTGCTGTGCATGCAGGCGCTCGACGCCCACATCGATATGTGCTGGGAGCGGCCCTGGTTCTGGCCCTTCCGCAAGTTTCTGGTCAGCCGCGGCGACAAGGTGCCCACCTACATCCCGCAGGCCAACGAATTCGCCCAGAAGCTGGCGCGTCTCTCCGGCGGAACTGCCATGAGCATGCTGCCGGAAATCCTGTTCAACGTTCCCGGCACGGCGCATTGCCTGGGAGGCTGCGTCATCGCCGACTCCGCCGGGAACGGCGTGGTCGATTCCCGCCACCGCGTCTTCGGCTACCAGAACCTGTACGTCTGCGACGGGTCCGTCGTCGCCGCCAATCTCGGCGTCAATCCCAGCCTCACCATCACCGCCCTCGCCGAACGCGCTATGAGCTTCATCCCAGCGGCGGGGAAAAATCAGTAGACCTGTCACCTTCATCGTGGGTGGCCTACCCTTGTCGCCCTCCTTTTGACGACTGGATGGGAGGAACCAGCAGATACCTTCATCCGGGGCGCCCCGTTCTAGCCCGGTTTTGGCTAGGGCGGGGCTGCGGAGTTGTAAAGTAAATTGTTACCCTTTTCAGGGTAGCAGGTCGGCGAGCTGGGTTTCTTCGCCGGGTGCCTGTAGATGATCAAGACGTTGTTCCGGAATCGGAGCGGCTGATGGGCGGCTTGTAGTTGAGGCTACCATGGGGGCGTTCACGGTTGTAGTAGTCGGTCCAAGGCTGCAGATAGGCGTCTCTTTGCTCGGAGTCGGACCAGTGTTGTGCATAAGCCCACTCGCGCAGCGCAGTCTGGATGAAGCGCTCCGCCTTGCCGTTGGTTCTGGGGGTGTAGGGCCGGGTGCGGTGATGTTTGATCTGCATGGACTGACAAGCCTGCCGGAACTGAGCGGAGCGATAGCTGGAGCCATTATCGGTGAGCAGGGCGCGCACACCGATGCCGTGGGTGGCGAAGAAGTCGGTGGCGGCGGCGAGGAAAGCGACGGTAGTTTCGGCCTTTTGATCGGGCAGTATCTGGGTAAAGGCCAGGCGCGAGTGATCGTCCACGGCCACGTGCAGAGCCAGGAAGCCAGGATGTTTCTGCTTACCGCGCAGGCGTCCATCGCCGCGCCGGCTAACTTCAGAAAAGCGCGTCATGCCTTTGATATCCAGGTGCAGCAGGTCGCCTGGACGGGGATGCTCGTAGCGCTGTACGGGAGGCGGCGGGTTCAGATCGCGCCAGCGGCTCAGCCGGGCGCGGCGCAGGACGCGGCTGACGGTGGCCGGGCTCAGACCGGTGCGGCGTGCAATCTCGTAACCGGGCATGTGGCTCCGGCGAAGAACAACAACCCTTTCTAATAAGGAAGAAGGGGTCTGACGCGGGCTGTGGCGCGGCCGCGAGCTGCGGTCAGCCAGGCCGGCAACGCCCAACTGGCGGTACCGGCCAAGCCATTTGGCTGCCGTTTTGGCGCTCACACTGAACCGTACAGCCGCGGCACTTACCGGCAGGCCGCCGTCGATCACCATACGGGCCAGACGCTCTCGACTCAACGCCGTCCATGGGGCATTCTTGTGATAGTCCATTCGGTCTCCAGAGTCACTAGTTGCTCGTCACAACCAGCTTCTCCGGTTCCGATCGAATGGACAACCTCTTGAAAGATCACAGGTGCCCCACCCAAGCTTCCGTTGCTTGGGTGGGAGTTCTTTGGCCGCCCGTTCCCTGTCGTAGGTTCAAACGACTACCCCTCAGGCTACCAGCGGACGCACATCGCGCTCAATGGTGCGCTGCAGTTCGTCTTGTGCGACTTCAAGGTCGTAGCTGGATTGCGCGTTCATCCAGAAGCGCGCGCTGGTGTTGAAATAGCGTCCCAGCCGCAACGCCGTGTCGGGAGTGATTCCCCGCCGCTCGTGCACAATCTCGGCAATACGTGTCCCCGGAACGCGCAGGTCGAGCGCCAGCCGGTTCATGCTGATGCCCAGCGGCTTCATGAAGTCTTCGCGCAGAATCTCGCCGGGATGAATGGGCGGAAGTCTTTCCGATTTGGCCATGCGTCCTCCTAGTGATAATCCACGATTTCCACGTCGTAGGCATCGCCGTCGCGCCACACAAAGCAGATGCGCCATTGGTCGTTGATGCGGATGCTGTGCTGCCCTTCGCGATCACCCTTCAGTGCTTCCAGATGATTGCCTGGAGGTGACCTCAAATCGCGAAGTTCGACGGCGATATCCAACTGCCGCAGCTTGCGCTGGGCCACGCGCTCGAAAGCCCGAAAGCGCTTTACCCGCTGCCGGACATGAAGCTGCGCGGTCTCCGGTGACCGGAACGATTTGATCACCGTCTCAGCGTATAACGCTTAGCGTTGAATGTAAAGCGGGGAGAAGAGGATATCTATGCGAACAGCCCAGTGTGCAAACGAAGGCGCCGCTCTTCCGTGCCCCGGTTGAATTCTCGTGTTCCCGTCTTGGCAAATATTGGTTAAGTTTTGTAACGGTTGTCTGTGGATTGTCGAGCGCGGTCGAATCCGGGTCTATCAGGAGCAAAAGACCGAATAGCCATCCGCAGGCGACTTGTCACGCCCCATGCTCCATCCAAGTGGGATGGCAGCCACGACACCCGGTGTTAGGCACCGCAGATCGCCCGGGGCATCCCACCTTCAGAAAACCCCCTCTTTCTCCAGCTCCTTCACCACCACTTTCACGACCGCGTCGATTGCCTTCTTTGCTGAGCTCGGATTGAAGGAGTCGCTGATGCCCGTCCAGACGAACTCGCCCTCGGGCGTCGCGGTGGCGTACAGGTTGGTTTCGATGCGCACGGTGTGGTCCTCGCGCAGGTAATCCGGTGTATAGACTTGCCGGTAAGCCACCGGGTAATAGCCGTAGAACGAGTTGTAATAAGGATAAGGAACGACGTAGCTGTGGCCGGGAATGTAGGTGACGTTCTTCTCTACCTTCACCAGCCGCGACACCAGCACAGCCTCGATGTGGTGCTCGCGGATCTGCGCCTTCAGATAGTCCATGTCCAGGTTGGCCGACTCCGGCCGCAGCAGGATGGTATGGCCCGGAATGGCTTCGACCCCGTCGCGCGTGAGTTTGCTGGCCATCGCGTCCTCGAAGTCGGAGCGGATTGCCGGGTCGTTGCTCATCCCGATCACCAGTACCTTGCGGAAGCGCTCTCCGGAATAGCTGGGGTTCTTCTCGCTGGCCACCAGCTTTACCGATTTGCAGTTGCCTATTGCCGATGCGGCCAGTACAACGGCAAGCACCATCGCGGATCGTTTCAAGTTTGGTTTCTCCCTGGTTGAGTGGATCGTGGTTAGTGGATAGTGGTTGGAAATGCTGCTGAGCAGACGGCCGGGTGTCCTTCCGAAGCTTCCTCCGCTTGGGCCGGACTTTTTCCAGACCGTCACAGGCTCAAGTGACCTGCGTCCTTGTAGCACGGGACTGGTCGCAGTATCACTGTACCTGAGGACGAGATTGTTGTGTGTTCTTGGCGGCTGCACCCAGTGCGCGGCCCGGAAAAGCTCTTTTACAAGCCAATGGATTGCATAGTGGATAGTGGATAGAGTCTTGGTCTAGTTATCCAGTTAAGAACTACAGGCCCTCGCACGAGTCCTCCGATATAAGCAATTCATGCTCGTAAGTGACGCAAATAAAGCAGTTACTTTTAAACCTCTGGGGGTCAATCGTTTGCCGGGAAAAAGTTCGTAATCGCATGATTCTAAATAACCGGCAGGGGGGATGGGGGGTTATCAATTCGATAATAGGCGTCTCCCGAGTGGGAAACAGCGGGCGAGATGTCAAAGATTATGGAATAGTTAACAGCGGGCACCAGTTCCCTATCGTCAAGGAAAAGCGGTTCCCCAGGCTCGAACAGCGTCGCCTTCCCGAGCTAAAGCTCGGAACGACCGAGTCCTCGCGCCGGGACGACGGTTCAGTGGATAGCGATTAGTGGATAGAAATACTGACTGGGCCGAAAGCTAGCGGCTGTTGGCTAATTGGCTTTTTGCCCTGGCTTTGGCGAATTCGTCGCCCGGCTTCCAGCCGATCATCGACGGCTGGTCGGCTGCGAGCCATCCTAGAGCGACTCCGAAGCGAGCCATCACCGCATTACCGCTGAAGTCCATCTCCGGATGGTATTCGTCACTGGGCTGATGATAGTGCTTGGCGACGAACTCCTTGGCTTGTTGCTGGCCCCAATCGCGGTCGTGGCCCTGGTACTTGAGACCTTCGTCGATGGAAAACGCCGGCACTCCGGCGCGCGCGAAGCTGAAGTGGTCGGAGCGGTAATAGTGTCCCGCGCCGGGCTGCGAATCGGGAATGATGGCCAGCCCGAACTGCCGGGCGACGCTCTCCACGGTGGGATAGAACGTGGTGCGCTCGGCGCCGGCGACGGTGACTTCTTGCGGCACGCCCAGCGGCGGAACGTCATCGTAGTTCAGGTCGAGGCTGATGTGTTTGGCGGGAACCGGCGGATGCATGCCGAGAAATTCGGAGCCGCGCAGACCCTGCTCCTCAGCCGTGACTGAGGCGAAGTAGATGGAGCGCTTGGGCTGCTGTCGCGCCGCAGCGAAGACGCGCGCGATCTCCAACAGGATGCCGCAGCCGGTGGCGTTGTCCTGGGCGCCGTTGTAGATGTTGTCGCCGGGCATTCCGGGCACGATGCCGAGGTGATCGTAGTGCGCGCTATAGAACACGGCTTCCTGCTCGAGCTTGGGATCGGAGCCGGGCAGCTTAGCGATGACGTTGTGCACATCGAACGGGCGCACCTTGCTGACCATGTGCGCTTTGAGCTTCGCCGGCAGTTGCACCGCCTTGAAGCCGCGGGTTTGCGCCGCGGCCATCATCTGATCCAGGTTCATGCCGCAGGCCTGGGCGAGTTTTTGTGCGACGTCGAGCTGGATCCACGAGGCGAGCTTCAGCTTGGGAGCGGGATCGTTGCGCAGGTAAGCGCGCTCGCCCGACCACGAGTTGCGCACTACGTCCCAGCCGTAGCTGGCCATGTCGGTCTTGTGGATCAGGATGACGCCAACCGCTCCCATGCGCGCAGCCTCCTCAAACTTATAGGTCCAGCGGCCGTAATAGGTCAGCGATTTTCCGTGAAAAAATTTGGGATCGTCCGATGGTGGCTGATTCACCATCATCAGCAATACCTTGCCCCTTACGTCTACACCTTTGTAGTCGTTCCAGTTGTACTCCGGAGCATCGATGCCGTAGCCGATCCAAACGATGGGAGCGTCAATCTCGTCCTGCGTGTTGGTGGTCTCGTCCATGGCAACAAAGTCGGCGCGGTTGCGCAGGTTCATCGGCGCGCCCTTGTCCGGAAGCAACGTGAATGTGGTGTCGTCCTGCGTAGCGATGCCAACCATCGGCACCTTCTGCATGTACGTGCCGTTGTCGCCCGCAGGCTTCAGCCCGTAGAGCGCGAATTGGGTGGCAATGTACTCGGCGGCAATCTCTCCTCCGCGAGCTCCCGTTCCGCGGCCTTCCAGCAGATCGCTGGCCAGGAACTTGACATGTGCGCGGATGTTCTCGGGATTGACTGCAGCCATGGCTTGTTCCGCCGCCGGAGGAAGTCCGGCAACGCGAGGCGCCGTGCTCATGGTCTTGGGCGCATAAGCTTCCGTAGATTTGGTTCCGGCTTGCGCAAGCAACGAGCCAATGGTCGATAGGACGAGCAGCGATATGAGAACGAGTCGAGACATGAATGGACCCTCCGAGCATTACGCCGCAGAACGGCAAAACGCCCCGTCCGCGGACGGGGCGCTTGAACTCAGGCCATGGCGAACTCTAGCCAACCTTGGCAAAGATGATCACCAGGGTAAACAGCACCAGGGACTCAATGAAGGCGAGACCCAAAATCAGGGCCACCTGAATTGCCGGCCGTGCAGCAGGATTTCGAGCCATGGCTTCGCATGCCGCGGCGCCGACCTTGCCCTGTCCGAGACCGCCCAAGCCAGCAGCGATGGCGATGCCAAAGCCAGCCGCAATGGGCACCAGGTTGTTCGCCGGAGCGGCCGTTCCGCCCTGCGCGTACGCTGGCATGGTCATCATCATGATGGCCAGCAGCGCAAAGATTACGATCATCAGTTTCCGCATGTTCTCTTTCTCCTTATGAATCGCTGCCAGTGGGTGGTTGACGTTCACCGTGCTGACGCCCTCACGCTCGCAGCAGAACCTCTAACTAGTGCTCATGCGCCACCGCTTCGGCGATGTAAACCGTGGCAAGCAACACAAAGATGTACGTCTGAACGAATGAAACGAAGATGTGCAACCCCATGAAGACCACCGGGATTGCTATAGGAAACAGCGACAAAAAGACCAACGTCACCATGTCACCAGCAAATATGTTGGCAAACAGACGTACTGTAAGAGATAAGATGCGCGCCAAGTGGCTAAATACTTCAATCGGGAACAAGAGCCAGGCAAGGAACGGTTCGGGACCAAGAAAGTTCTTTACATATGAGAAGCCGTTCTCCCGAATGCCGTGGTAATGATAATAGAACCAGGTGACCAGCGCGCAGCCTAGCGGCACCGAAGGGACGGCGGTTGGCGATTCAAAGCCGGGAATCAGGCCAATGAGGCACGATGTCAGGATGAAGACGCCCAGCGTGGTCAAGTACGCGGTGTATCGATCATAGCCATGTCCAATTACTTCATGGCCTTGCTTAGCGACGAAGGAATCGAGCCCTTCCATCACGTGTTGCAGCGCGCCCGGATTGTCCACGGAAAGACGCAAGCGAACGAGTACGAAGAACAACACCAGCAGGACGAATACCAGTATTTCCATCGCCACATAGTTGCTGATGGGCGTTTTCGGATGCGGTGCGTGAAGATGGAAGATACCCAGGGTCGCGTTCGCCACGCCGCCGAAATATTTGTTGAGAAGGGCCGTTATCCAGAGCTGTTCATGCATGAAGAAGTAACTCGTAAGATGAAATCAAGCGCAGTAATCGGGCACACTGGCGTTATTCGGTTGGGCGCCCAAAAAGAATTCGGGAAATCAGAATCCGCGTCGAAAGACGGTAAATAATTCCACTGCAACTTCGCAAGCCACAGCCGCAATCGGAAGGCAAACACCTCCCAAGAAGCCGTAAAGACCTGCTTGAGAAACTCTAAATATAACATAGGCGCCGGCCGCGATGAAGACATAGCGAAGCACCGAGCGCGCGATAATCCCGGCGCCGCGTTCGCGGCTTTGGCCCGTTGTGACGCGTTCGCCCACGGCTTCGATAGCCTTCTCCAGCCAGCGGTGATTGACGTAGGAGACGACGGCACCCGCAGCGAACCCCGCGGCGACCGGCCAACGGAACAAGACCATGCAAGCTAGCAGCCCGGCGACCGCCAGGGCGAGCATGAATTTGCGGACACGCCCCAGCGCTCTATCGAAGAATTGATCGGCCTGCGATGAACTTGGTTCGGGCGGCGCCATTAGCACAACCACTCTATCGTAGCCCGCAAGTGAAGGCTTACTCGCCCTTCAGGGTCTTGTCCCGCAAAACGGTTCGAATCAAGTCAACGAAGCCGGCGATCGCTCCGAGGATGACTCCCACCAGAAACAACCACCGCGTATGAAACCAGTAGTCGAAGAGTTTACCTACGAGCAAACCCACCACCACTGCCGCCGGGATGATGAACGCCAGCTGCGAGTAGCGTGCCCAGAGTGCCATTCCGCTTTGTGCCTTGTTGTCCTGCTGTCCATCGCCCATGAGCAAGAGGCTATCACTCCCAGCAACCTGACGCATGCCTCGTGCGATTCGGAGGCACGCGACCGGTGATTGCGTTTGCTGTAAGACACAGATGTGATGTTTGATGCGAACCAGATTCTTAAGTTTACGCAGGCCGGCTGAACGCAGCGTTTGACCTGATGTTCATCAGCCGTTATGATCGAGCTGCGGGGTGGAGCAGTCTGGTAGCTCGTTGGGCTCATAACCCAAAGGTCGGTGGTTCAAATCCACCCCCCGCAACCAACGCAATCATAGGGTTACGAGCATTACGCGTTTCCGACGCAGGTCCAAAAAGGTCCAATAAGCGTAACCTGCTTCGGAAAGTGCTTGAAAAGGGATTGCCAACAGCAGTCCCTTTTCTATTTTGTTCGCAGCAAGGCAGGACGAAGTGCCATGCGAGCGACTTTGCTGTTCGCCTTCCGCTTGGACGTCATCAATGCGTTGCCATAGATGTTCATTGTGGTTGACACCTGCGCGTGCCGCATCAGTTTTTGCTGCACGCCGATTGGTGCGCCGGTGGCATCCAGCCAAGCACGGTAGGTGTGCCTGAAGGTATGCCATCCGATTCCGTCCCCGAGACCCGCCTTCACCCCTGCGGTCCGAATGTAGTCTTGTTGGATCGGACTGGCATGATAGCAGCGACCTGTGACTGGACTCGGAAACACCCAATCCCCCTCGGAGGGAGGACACTGGGCCTTCCAGCGGAGCAGGATTGTGGCAAAGGCGGGATCCAGAGGGAGTTCGTCTTCCGAGTAGTCGGTCTTGAGTCCCTTGACACGCCCGTTTACAACCGCCTGCATTACAACCATTGTGAGGCTCTCGAAGTCGATCCTCGACCAGCGAAGCGCCAAAATCTCGCTGACCCGGAGTCCGGTGCACTGAGCGACGATCACCATCGTTCGATAGGGTTCGTGGAGCAGCCTTACCAAAGCAAAAAACTCTTCGAGAGTGAGAATGCGGGGACGCCGCTGGCGCTTGCTGATTCCCCTCACCTCGACGAGTTCCATGGGGTTGCGATGAAGGGGCACGAGCTCCCACAGCATGGCCTTTTCGAAAAGTCTCCGCATGAGAGCTTTGATGTGACCTTTGTATTTGGGCGCAGCTTGCTTCCCGTTCAGCCATTCCTGAACGAGAGCAGGTTTCACCTCCGTAACTAGGTAATCTTCCCACTTGGGTTTGATGTGTCGGTTGAGCATCGAGAGGTACGAGGTGCTGGTGGAGTACGCCAGCCCAGATTCCCCGGCTTCGACGCCGATGGGTTGCTTGTTGGAAACTTCCTCGAGGACAAAGCGGTCCACGAGGGCTCCGAAGGATGTTGGTCTGACCTGAGGGCCCGATTGATTGGCCCGCATGCGAATCCCTTCGGATGCCCTGAGAGCCTGAGCTTCGGTCCTGTACTGATCGACAGTGCCAACGATCATGCTCCGCCGCTTCTGACTTCCGTCTGGATTCTCTTCTCGCCAACGGTAAACCCATACATCTGGTCCTTTAGCACGGGGACTTACGTCCACCGTGCCGTGTTGGTATCGTGTCCGCCGCAAACGATCCTCCTATTTCTCGGGCGAACACGGATGGCATGCCGAGATTACTCTGGAGCGCAACCAGAACGTCCAGTTCGGAAATCAAGAAGCGCCACCGCCTTCGGTGACGGCCTGTGGCAGGATGGGCGGGCAGTACGCCCTGGCGTGCGTAACGCTCGACAGTCTTGCAGTGAAGACCAAGGAATTTTGCTGCGTCTCGACACTGCACGAATGGTTCATAGCCCGGCTTTGCTGGCCCTCGGCCTCCGATGAGGTTGGGAGGATCAGAGCGGTTGACCAGCGTTTTGGGACGGATCTTCAAAAAGGCATCCGATTGCTCGCAGTCCAACAGCGATTTGAATTCTTTCTCGGGAATGACGGGAGATTGTAGAGAGTCCTTCACCGAGTCTTCGTGGTTCATGCCAGGGCCTCATAAGATCGGCCATTGGCACCCGACGCTTGGAAAATTATCGAAAGCGTCATGTGCTGCTTCATCGCCGACCTTGCACATGGTTAGGGTCAAGGGCAGGCACCACTACCTGTCCACTGCAGTCAGCAAAACTAGGCGGGCCGGCTGGCCTTTTCCTTGGCTGCATCGCTTTCATCGTGTCTTCCGTCACGTCCATGCCGGTCGTGCTCCACATAGGTCACCCCGGACAGACGCAAAAAACGCCTTCTCCAGCGCTCTTATTAGCTTCAAATGGCGTGGTAGTCAAACGGGCTGATTAGGCGAGGGCTGGTTCGGGCACTGCGGGCGTCCGTGTGGGCTTGCTTGTAATTTGGCAGAGCTGGCAGGAATTTCTTGTTAAAGCCGTTCTTGCCGTAAGACGCCGGCACTCCGACCACGAAAACCCCGGGCTCGCTCTTGAATCATGATCGTCAATAGATTTATTTCACCGATCGCACTTTGACTGGTCACAGCACCTAGTACGCAGGTATCTGACCTGGCAGGGCAGGATGTTGGAAAACAACGGCATGATTCCGGCTGTCTCTGCTGAATTATCACGAGAGGCGTTGCGGGAGGGCAGGGACACCCAATTGGAGAAAGCGGTCGAGGTCGTCAAGAGCTTGTAGTAAGACCAACCCTGAGGGTTCTGATCGTGAAAGGGGGCTCTTCCCATCAACGGAGATGCTCCTTGTTAGAGTAGACACGTACATGCCGTGCAAAATACCTGAGCAGTCGCTCAGCATCGTCTGTTCGAGAAGACTCCGCGAGCATCATAAAGTGAAACTTTAGCGCCAAAACGACACCCTCCCATGTCTCTGGGGGAGCATCCCAACTCCTTGTATCAGCAGCTCTACGAATCCCGGTAAGCAAGTCGATGAAGCTCGCATTCGGCGGAAAGGGCGGGATGCGCATGAACGGCAGCTCGCCTGTTATCCTATTTGCGATTGCTGTTGCCGGTTTCTTCTTCTTGTTTGAGTGACTAGCTGGCTTGGTGGTCGGTTGGCCTCCAATTGATTGAGCTGCCGCGCTGACTGCTTCCACTGCTTGCTGGGAGTAATGGGCGCCATCGTTTTGGACTTGGGCCACAAGAGCTCGCAGGCGTTTCTTCGCGAACGCGGGGTCCGACAGGGCTAAGCTCCGAATGGGGGTTATACGCTCCTCCGCCGCGCGCGTGGCATCGCCTTCATGCTCAACGGAAAACGGTAAAGTAGCAAGCAAAGCGTCGGTCAATGCTGCATGCGACACGTCACGTACAGCGTCGATAAAGTCATGGATAGCCTGTTCAGTGGGCCATCCACCAGTCCCTCCTTCAGTAGTAATTGTTCTCGCCAGCAGGAAACCGCCAAGGGCTGGCTCCTCCGTAACCAAGGCTTTGTACCACGCGTTGGGGGCGTGATTAGTACCGCGGTGGTCTGTATGAACTAGGACCGCATTCGTAAGTGGCTGAAGATCAGATAGCGCCTCAATAAAATACGACCGCGAAAAAGAAGCCAACACGGGGGTCGTATCGATAAATTCGAAAATTGTTCCGTCTTTATGGGATCCGTACCCGCATAGAAAAATTGCCGCTTCGTTCCAGGCGGATCTTGCCACAGTTTGCAGCCCCGCTGCGTTCCGTGCTCTTGCAAGAGCTATGCAGTAATCGGCATGGGTGGAATAGTAAGTTCCGGCGGCGTTCCTCCACTTCACTTCGTCTTCTATGATGTCCCGTACGATTGGCCCCGCAATTTCATGCCTGCAGTACGGCAAGAGCAGATCAAGAAGCACATACGTCGGGATAGGACCACCGTCTTCCCGGTCCATTCGCGTCGATGTTTCTCGGCTAGCCCTGGTGAGACACCGGATCGCGGTGCGCCACTCCTCTTCGGTTTTGAGAAGGGACAAGGCCCACTCTAATGACTCTCGAATGACATTATGGACCGCGAAAAGGTAACATGCGCGTGGATTGCCGCGAAATGGCCGTGTATCGCGAGTGAATTCGTTCCATGCTAAGCTCAAATCCGGCACTTCTCCACGTTTCAATGTGGCAGCGGCATCTGCAAGTTCGATTACGAATCGCAGCCAGCACCGATACCACCCTTCGCCCGCAAGTCGTATCCGCTCTGCCGCTTGCACAGCACGAAACGCATCATGGCTCACGCTTGTGAGCTCTATAGCAGCAACCCATGTTCGAACGCCGGTAGCATCGTGCAAATACTCGTTCGGCCCGACGCCAATTGGAATCCTAAGAGGGTCAAAAACCAGCTGAATCTCCCGTTCAGATGCCCCGAGTCTCAGGCACTCACACGCGAGCTCAGGGTCAGAGGTCAGGCGCAGCGCCCGCGTTGCCGCTTCGGCTGCTTCAGTGTCGCTGCCCCGTCGCCGATACTCCTCCGCTACGCCGAGCGTTAGTACCGCGGAAGCCCATCGTGTAATGTTGCGTCGACTCGGGCATGCCCTCTGGCTCAACTTAGCGAGTTTTTCGACTACTGCGCAACCTGCCATTCGAGCTATACGCGACGCAAGTGCTTGCACAAACCTAGTGCTGAAATTGTCCCCATTGTCGCGAAGGTGCCTGTAGAGCTAGAGAAGAACGAATTTCTGTTCTCCGAGTCGCAGCCGGCCATGCGCTGCCGAAAGAATGGAGTGTTCACTCCCAGTAATCACAGCGTTGGCATCGAAATGGTTCCGGTACTCATGATCATTTTGTTCAACAGGAAGGGCTAAGCACTCTGCCCATGGCGCAACACTGCCTGCGTCGTCCACGAGAGAACAGGCTAATAGGCCCTCTTCTCGGGATAGCATAACCGATAGCCCGATTCCCATACCGTCGCCCTTGGTGGTATAGAACGCGTCGAAAAGACGGTCCGCGGCCTGAGGATCAAAACCGATTCCCGCATCTTGCACCGTCAGACGCACCCGATCACCGTCATCTCCCTCGGTTCTGATCACCAGTTGTCTCGGACGATCTTCGACTGTGCTCATGGCGTCTGAGCCATTCCTAAGCAGGTTCATTATGACTTGCTGAAGTTGGACACGATCGCCTGTGATGAGCGGAAGGTCGTCGGCAAGTTCCGGACAGAGCATTACCCGGTTCTTTTGAAGTTCCACTATAGACAGCGCAATCACCTCAAGAACGGCATCATTCAGGTTCACCGATTCGGTTGTGGGCTCTTTCTTACTAAAGAGTGCGCGCAACCGGGCGATCACCTCGGACATACGGTTGCCGTCGCGAATCGTGCGCCGGGCAGTTTCGCGAGCCCCCTCGACCTGGGGAGGATCAGTCGCCAGCATCCGGAGACAAGTACTGGCGTTTGTGATGATGCCGGACAGCGGCTGGTTGACTTCGTGGGCGATGGACGCTGTCAGCGCTCCGAGGCTCATCACCCTGGCCACGTTTGCAAGCTCCGATTGAGCCTTGTCGCGTGCTTCTTCCGCCAGCGTTCGCGCCGTGACATCCTGAACCGAGGCGATGTACTCCGACTGACCACTCCGGTCCCGCGTCGCGCGAGCGACTGCATGCATGTACTTGATGGAGTGGTCTGGCATTAGCAAGCGGTACCGCCATTCAAAGGTGTGGCCCCCCTCTCGCGCCTGGTCCACCATCTTCATTTTCTCGATCAAAGTGACGTCTTCCGGATGGACTCGGCTACGGATCAATTCAAGCGTCACAGGCACGCCGATCTCGAGCAAATTGGCCTTGCCATCCGCGTATCGCCAACTTCGCAATCCCATCACGCCTTCAACGGAGAGCATTCGGGGAGGCATGGAAACATTTCGCCTATCATTGCTCCCCGTGCCATTCGAATGACGGAGGGGGCCAGACGGTATACGGCAGGGGTCTCTATCCGAAACCGCCCGACATGCGCGCAGCCGGGACGCAGCACAAAAGCGATGGCGAACTCTACTACACAATTGAAAATGGAGTTCGTTTGAGCGGCATGCCCGCGTTCCACGGAACGCACACTGTCCCGCAAACCTGGCGCCTGGTTTTGTTCATCCGACACTTGCCCCAAATCACCCCCGAGGAACTCAATGAGATGAATGGGTGGAATTCGAAGATGGAGGCAGATCCAGCGCATTTCTGAAGGGCGGGGAACCGCCCTAGAATCCTGCGGGAGAAACACACCACCACTAGAAGAAGAAACACCATGAAAGCACGTCCCAACGCACACGGCCGAAATGCATCCGATGCTTTCCATGTCGTGTAGTGAAGACACGATGACCACATGGCCCCAAAAACCCAGAACTACTCGAAAGGAGCACGCCCAATGAAAGAACCAGACGACAGGTCGCGCCGTTGCTTTCTCAAGGCGAGCTCGATGTTGGGCCTGGCAGTCGCGTTCGGACCAGCAACGATCGGCGAGGCATTTGCAGATTCGAAACCCAATACTGCTCGGAAGGAGAACGCCATGGCCCAAACCAGTGCTACACAGGCAGCGCTCGAGAATTTAGAAGGAGGAACACGATGAAACAGATTGCCTACTTGTTGTTTGCATTTGTAACGCTGATCGGCATGGTCGTGTACATAGCGCACGCATCTGGACAGGCCGATGGGGAAGCTGCTCCGATCTTTGGAGTTACACTTCCACCCGGATACCGTGACTGGCAGTTAATCTCCGTGGCCCACGAGGCCGGCAGCAATAACGATTTGCGTGCCGTCCTCGGCAACGACGTCGCGATTAAGGCCTACCGGAATGGAACGCTGCCCTTCCCGGACGGCACTATCATTGCCCGCCTGGCCTGGACCTACACCTCGTCTGCTGAAAACAACAAAGTCTTTGGCCGTGACCAGTCGTTCGTTGCCGGGCCCCCCATCAACGTTCAGTTTATGGTCAAGGACTCAAAAAAATACGCCGCGACCGGCGGTTGGGGGTTCGCTCAATTCAAAGACGGCAAGCCTGACGCCACTGCGAAGCTCGATACCTGCTTCCCGTGCCACGAGCCCGTCAAAGCTCGCGACTTCGTCTATACCCGTTACGCACCCTGATGCAAAGGCCAATACCATCGTCCAATTCTGCTGCCTCTACGAGTCTGGTGTGATGCGCTGGTCGCAGCCAAAGTAGTCGGATTGCACGACAGAGGCAAAAAAGAGGAGAATCCCATGAACTCGGATGAATCGTTTGGCACTTCGACTTGTGCGGACCAGATGCACCTGGCGGAGCGTGAGTTAGCGTCATTCATCGCCGCGGTCACGGAGTTATTCGGTCCAGAAGAGGCGCGACTCTCTACCGGTGACTGGCTTGACGAGTCTGAGTTAATGGATAGCGCGCCTCCAGCCACCAGTCGAGATTGGCGAGCAGTCACAGTAGCAGCCTCGGCACGATTGGCAAGTCGACTGACTGTCGCATGGGATCGTCGAGCGCTCGCCGCGTCGACTGATACGAAGGTATCGCCAATACCATCGTCCAATTGTTTCTCCTTCAAGCTTCTGGTGTGATGCCGTCATCGCGGCCGACGCAATCGGAAATGCGCAACGCTCAACTGCTTGCCCAAGTCCAGGAACCCCAAGTCCAGAAGCGACGAGAGGAACACGGCCATGAAGTATCCAACTTCTTATTGCACCGCACAAATCGATGGGCTCTCAATTTTCTACCGAGAGGCTGGTCCGAAAGACGCGACGACACTCCTCCTGCTGCACGGTCTGCCGTCCTCTTCGCGAATGTTCGACCCGCTCTTCACACGGCTGTCTGATCGTTATCACCTGGTCGCGCCCGATTACCCGGGCTTCGGTCACAGCGACTGGCCGGACCCGAAAAAATTCGCGTACACCTTCGATCACATTGCGGAAATCATGAATCACTTCACCGAAGCGCTCGGTCTCTCCCACTTCACCCTCTACATGCAGGATTACGGTGGCCCGGTCGGCTTTCGCATGATCTTAGCTCACCCGGACCGAGTCGAAGCTCTCATCGTCCAGGACGCGGTAGCACACAACACCGGTCTCGGCGAGAACTGGAAAACGCGGCGCGCCTTTTGGGTCGATCGCGCTGCCAACGAAAGCGCGCTGCGCACAAATCTCCTGTCGCTTGCAACCACGAAGTCCCGCCACGCGGGAAACGATCCCAACGTGGAGCGCCACAACCCTGATCTCTGGATCGACGAATTTTATTTTCTAAATCAGCCCGGACAGGCTGACATTCAAAGCGACATCTTCTACGACTACCGCACCAACGTCGATTCCTACCCGAAATGGCAAGCATGGATGCGCGAGAAGCAGCCGCGCCTGCTGGTGATCTGGGGTCGGTATGAGTCTTCGTTCGACCCCTCCGAGCCAGAGTCCTATCGCCGCGATGTCCACAAAGCCGAAGTCCACATCGTCGATGGCGGCCACTTCGCCTTGGACACCGCCGCAGACGAAATCGCCGCACTCGTCCAAGGATTCGTCGGTTCTTCACGCCAGGGCTTCGCGGCGAGGCGGGCGAAATGAGGCCGCTTTGAGAGGACCGGTGACACAACTGTGTATTGGGTTCGAACCTTGTTAGGTCGAAAGGTGATGTATGTCGGGCAAGAGAACAGCAATCGTAACCGGAGCATCGGGGGGTATCGGCACGGGTTTAGTCGAAGGTTTTCTGGAAGAAGGTTATAACCGAATGATTGAATCTTCTGATCTTCGGCTGACGAGAATGCCGCTCAACAACGGAGCGGGCCACATGCCCGCACTCGGCTTTGGCACCCTCATTCCCGACCCTGCCCTGACGAGAACCGCGACCAGAGACGCACTGGACGCCGGATTTCGACACTTCGATTGCGCGGAACGATACCGGAACGAGCGCGAGGTAGGCGAGGCGTTGCAGGCAGGACTTGCCGCTAATGGGATCGCGCGCGAAAACATTTTTGTTACCACAAAGTTGTGGAACTCCAACCATCGGCCAGAACGCGTCGAACCGGCTTTCGAGGCGAGTCTCCACAGACTCAGTATCAAGTATCTGGATCTCTACCTCATTCACACTCCCTATGCATTTCAACCGGGCGACGAGCAGGATCCGCGGGATCAAAACGGCGATGTCATCTATGACAACAGCGTGACTCTGCTCGACACGTGGAGAGCAATGGAAAGTCTCGTGGACCACGGCAGGTGCCGGGCCATCGGACTGTCGGACATCAGCTTGAATGAATTGATGCCCATCTACGAGTCTGCAAGAATTAAGCCAGCCGTGGTCCAGGTCGAATCACATCCCTATCTGCCGGAAACGGAGCTTCTGGAATTCTGCAAAAAAAAGGGCGTTGTGTTTTTGGCTTTCGCGCCGTTGGGTCACGGAATGAGGCCGGGGCTGCTCGAAGACCCATTCATTTCGGCAATCGCCACACGAATTGGAAAGACGCCGGCACAGGTCCTACTGGCATGGGCGGTTCAGCGCGGCACGGCTTCGCTTACGACACCCAAAACCGCGGCTCGCGCGCGAGAGAATTTTGACATCTCTGCCCTTCCGGCGGATGCGTTGAACGAAATCAATCGTATTCAGACCAGGCAGAGACTCAATGATGTGGTGAAAACAGGCGTCCCTGGTTTCATCGCACAAGGGAGATGAACATGAAAGCCAAAATCGCGCTCCTTTAAAAAGAAGGGTTATGTATGTCAGTCAAACAAACAGCAATCATAACCGGAGCAGCGGGGGGCATTGGCACGGGTTTAGTGGAACGGTTCCTGGAAGAAGGTTATAATGTTGTCGCAGCCTCTCGTGACGCCAATCGAAAATTGACCCCCTCAGGCGGCCTGGTTCTTCTCGATGGCGATATCGCCAAGCAGCAAACGGCTGCCTGTGCTGTCGAGGCAGCGATCAACAACTTCGGAGCCGTCGACGTTCTGGTAAATAACGCGGGCATCTTCCTAAAAAAGCCTTTCACAGACTTCACTACCGAGGACTTCGGTGCCCTCGTCTCCACTAATCTGCTTGGGTTCTTCTACATCACTCAGCGCACTTTGATAGAGATGCTGAAACAAAAATCGGGATGCGTCGTGAGCATTACAGCGGCGCTTGCCGATCGGCCCATTGCGGGCGTAAATGGCTCGATTTCCATGATTACTAAGGGTGGCTTGAATTCAGCAACCCAGAATCTGGCAATCGAGTATGCAAAAGATGGCATTCGCTTTAACGCCGTAGCACCCGGCGAAGTGGATACACCGATGCACAAGAATGATCCCAGCGACTCGACGTTGCAGCTGCCTATGAAAAAGGCGACGGTCGAGGATATCGTCGACGCGGTGCTTTACCTGGCACAGGCAGGCCATGTGAGCGGCGAGATACTCCACGTGGATGGTGCCGCTCCGGCTCGTCATTGGTAAAGAACAAAACGATTCTAGCCAGACGCTGGACTTCGACGAGGTACGCATGCCCAAATTGCTTTCTGTACCGCCGGCTATCAAGGCGCTGTCAGCTTCTATGTAACTGATACCACCAATCTCGTGTTGGACATTGACGGCTACTTCGCCCCGGTCAGCAGCTCCACTCTAGCGTTCTATCCCTTGGTGCCGTGCCGCGTGGCCGACACCCGCGACTCCAATTACCCGCAAGGCTTGGGGCCGCCGTCGTTGATCGGCGCCGTGGAACGCAATTTCCCCGTACTGAATGCGACCGCGTGCAACGGACGCTGAATGCTTTCGATGGAGCGGTCACCTCGAACCTGGCGATTGTGCCTGCTGGCAACCGAGGCGAGGTTGATGCCTATGCCAATGGATTGACCGACCTGATTCTGGATATTTCCAGCTACTTCGCGCCGTAGAATTAGGCACAAAGCCCAATAGACGAAGTACTCTGCTATCGCCTGTCGCACCGTAGGAGCCCGCGCCCAGTCCTTTGGCCAATACCCGTGAACAATAAAGAACGACGCCTCAGTGCTGCTGAATCTCGATCCGCTCCTCGACACTGGCTAAGCGCTTTCTGAGGGTGCTCATGACGGTTCCTCCAATGAAATGGCTCTAAATTTGGGTGGGTGTCCCTCAAGGAAGCCAGCGAGTTTGCCGGAATCGTAGTCGTATACCGGCTCCGGCGGCGGTAGCCGAAGAATCTCGGTCCCGTCTTTCAGAACAAATCTCACCGCTCCGTCAGGTTCCACAACCTTCGCGGCGGGCCAACGGTCGGCCGGGAAGCTGGCGTCCATCGCCTTCACATACTGAGGTGAGTGCCAGGGTCGCCAATTGGGGTTGAGATGGGTGGGCAGGGAAACGGCGCGATAAACAGTTCCCGCGAACTTCTTGAATCGCGTCCCGTGAAGGCGGCAGGTTACGGCCGCGGCCGCTTCCTCCTCAATACCTAGCTCCACATGGGGCGGTTCATCGGCAGGAAAACAGATGCATTCCTCCTCAATAACGATTTTGCGCTTCGTTTGTTCCAGCTTGTCCAGCCTGTTCTTCAAGTTCATTCCTCTGCTCCAGTCGTTCGAGCTGCTGCTCAAGATCCGCGACCTCAAACGCTCTCAACAGCGCCATTCCCACATAGCCGAGTGTGCTGCCTAACTTCGGGTCCATTCTTCCCGCCCGAATATCGGCCATTGTTTCGGCCAGCATCCGTTTCACATCCCCGGCCGATTCGGGAGCCGCGACATCTTGCAGCGGCGTCTCGTAGGTATGCCGATTGCGTCGGCCTCCTTTTCGGCCAAGCTCCGCCGCTTTTTTGGGGTCGGAATGAAAGAAGCAGAGCCCGTTCTTGTGTGGCCTGGCCTTGCAGCGCCCACCGCTTGACGTTGTGGCTTTACACTGCGCCAGAGTTGGCTTTGAACGCTTAAGTTGCATGGGTAATACCCTCCTCTAGAAGAAACAATGCAACGGGGACGGTACTGATATGCTGACAAGTCCCAAGGGGGTCTCAGGAATGTCTATGCCTAATCAGCCCACTCAGGCAGCCGTACAGGTTTTCGACGCCAAAGCACTTCTCGATATTTCACATGATTTCGATAATCACCGAGTAGTTCGTGAACAAGTCTGGTATGGATACACGGATGGAGACCATTGGGGCGCGATTCCCTTCGTTTCCGCACTTTTCAGAGGCCAAAATGGGCTCTACTTACCAATGCTCCCCGCAATTGCGCGCGGGCTCCAAACTATCACTGGTGGGTTATGGGAAAGATCCCCGCGTGACCAAGCGACCGTTGTTTTAAGGCTGGCACAGTCGTGGTGGTTTGCTCGCGAGCTCGACCATCATCCGATAACATCTCACGCCACCTCACAAAAGCTGAAACTTGATCGGATTGCACTCGCGCAACATTACGGGATTCCGACGGGGTACCTGGATCTAACAGATGATTTTAATGTGAGCGCATTTTTTGCGACTTGTCGCCAAACTCGCGAGGGCTGGGAGCCCATTGAAAAAGGGGTCGGGGTTGTCTATCGAGTAGAACTAAAGAGTCTAGAGAATCCGTTCGGTAGATACGAACCACTTGGACCACAATTATTGCCCAGGCCGACCGAACAATGTGCTTGGGTCACGGAACTTCCCATCATGCATTCATTCGATGGCTGGCCGGGTGTCATGAAAATGCAGTTCAATCAACAAAAGACAGTCGGAGAGCACTTTCTCCGCAAATTCGATAACAGCAAAGGGTTATTTCCTCCCGACCCGTTGGCCGACGTTGCCAGTGAAATCCTGGCATCGCAAGAAATTCCGAGTATGCTCATCGAACGTGCAATAGAATCGTTAGCCGGAGATCCGCTGGGTATTCGTTCAGATCAGATTGCCGAAGTCAGGCGTGAGTTGTCGAAATTGATAACCACGATAGACTATCGAAGAGTTCTGACGGAAGAACAGGTTTCTTCTCTCGGTGCTGATTTTGAATGGCGAAAGAAGATGCTGGCGGATGTAAAGGTCACGTGGCGCATGGTTCGAGACGAGCCCCGACCTTCACATGATATGGCCGATTGAATTAGCAAGTAAGTGTCCGCTTAGCGGGCGGCACGGGTGAGAGAGCATGGAGGACATGATCTCTTACGGCGAGGCCGCGATGGAACGGCCGGTACGACAGAGGGCGGAGCGAATGGCTATGGTGTCATCTTTGAGATCACGCCGTAACTAACCATCTGCACCTTCACCACAGCCGGCATCCTCGATCGAGTGTCGGCCTACGCCCGCCCCACGATTCGCTGCTTTTGTCCTGTGCCTCTCTTCTGCCCACTCAGTGGTGACGACCGTCTTAATACCCCGCGCCGTGAACTCTATTCGGTGCGGAAGCACAGTGGCGTTCTCTGGCCAATAGCCGTGAACGATAAAGAACGACGCCTCACCGTCAGGCCGGCCCTTAAACTGGCGTTGTAACTCCCTGTGCTGCTGAAGCTCGATCCGCTCTTCGACACTGGCTAAGCGCTTTCTGAGGGTGCTCATGACGGGCCGCTCCCATTCAGTCGGTGCCTTCGCTGCTCAGGCCAGTAACCGTGCTCGGCGTAGAACTTCAGCTCGTCGTCGCTCCGACCGCCAACCACCCGTTCGTCCTCTGCCCACATCTGGAGAAGGGCCTTGCGGTCCAACCCTTCCAATCTGCTCGGCCGGTCGGCATACGTGGCGCAGAGCACGGACGGTAGCAGTTCCCCGGTTTCCGCGTAGGTCTTCAGTTCGTCTTGGGTGAACCGTTCAAGAATGTCGCTCATTTCAAACCACCACTGAAACCGCTGCTCTTTCTCCAGCCGTTCGAGCCGGCGCTTAACCGATGTCATTGTTGTCCACCTTCCGCCATATCACTTTCCCTGTTAATCCTGTGGCATTCCGGCCCCGAGACCGCTCTCCAGTGCAGCCAAGCGCTCTTCAACGTCTGAAACCTCGATGGATTTCAGCAGCACATTTGCCAGGTATCCGAGAGTACCGGCGACCTTTGGATCAAGACGCCGTGCCCGCACGTCGGAAATGAACTGACCGAGCGCGGCCCGTACCTCCTGAGCTGTCTGCGGAGGCGCCAGTTCAGGCTGTGGCTGTTCCCGCGACTCCTTGGAACGCCGAGCCTTGCCGCTCTTACGGCCCATCTCGGCAGCGAGGTTGGGGTCAGCGTGTAAGGCGCAGAGTCCGTTCTTCACCGCGACGGCTCTGCACCGCTCACCTGCGTTCGTTTTCGCCTTGCATATCGCGTTCATCTGTTCGTCCTATATCGTTCCGCTCGTTCAAACGGTGGGGTATGACTCGTGGTGGACTCGGCTACCTCGGAGTTGCGCTCAAAGCAAGCCCCAGGGCGGCGGCAACACGCGCGAGAGCCTCGATCTCCGCTGAGTCGGCACGACAGAACTGCTGCATAAACGGATGCACCAGTGACATTCGCCGAGAATGGTACATGCCGCTTGTTGGTCTCATGCAAGAAGACAGTTTTTCGAGGCAGTACAACTAAATCCCCGAGATCCGGTTGCAACCCCGATTGTGGCTCAGATGGAAGCGACGAGGTGAACTGCTTCCGAGTAGCGCTTCAAAGGATGACCACCAGCCTGACCGCAGCGGGTCGAGCCTAACAAAGACATGAAATCATCATGCCTTCGAAGTCTTAGTTTCCGCTGAGCTAGTTAGCAGTGGCTGGTGCTGGCTGGCCCGCTCCTTCTCTCACGTTCTTAATGAGGACTACGTCATGTATCCAGTTGCCGCGTGAGATGACAAGGCGGTTCTCCGGCGACACATCGAAGGCAAAAATGTGTTCGGAATCGAAGTTCGTGATTCTCTTAGGAGCGCCACCAGCGAGCGGCACCGACCAGATGTTGTCCACGCCGCTTTCATTTCGGGAGTACAGGATAGACTTGCCGTCTGCCGCCCATCGGAACGCGCCGAACGCGCCGAACTGGCTGGCAGGGACTGGCATCCTGACCTTCTTCACCTCTCCTCCAGCGATGGGTATGATCGCCGCCCATTCGTGGGTATCTTCAGCGTGAGTGTATCTCCAGAACAAGACGCTTTTTCCGTCTGGAGAAACACTCGGGCTCGGATCCTCCGAAACGTCGTCGGCTGGATCGAATTGGTACAGCTCACCTGACTGTCCGGAATCGAGAGATTTGCGGGTGAGAGCGCAATGGTTCCCGTTGTCCGAGCAACGAACACACACCAGAGTGGAACCGTCGGCTGTACAGGTGGGCTGAGTGTCGTTGGGGCCATCCGTGAGCGCGGACGACGATCCAGTCGTGATGTCGGTGCGTGCAATGTGGGAGTGGCGCTTCGCGTCAACCGCCCAATAGGCGACATGATCAGGGCCGCATCGTGCCAGCTGCCGATAAATGGATGAATAAGTCTGAAGCTTGGTGGGGTTGCGACCATCTGTATCATGCACCACCATCTGGTTCGAGGTGCCAGTCACGATCCGGTTGTCCACCCAGACCGCGCTATCTGCCCCCTCCCCCCTCAAGGCAGGGATCGGATAGGGCTGGCCAGACTGATCCGTTACCGAAAGGTTTGTCTCTGCAGCCAGCGTGTTAACGACTAAGTCATCGTTAGCCGTCGCGGAAAGGCTATACTCGTAGTACCACATCGAACTTGACGTTAGGGCGCGGCGAACTCCAGTACGTGCGCCAAATGCCCATATCTGCATGATCCGGTCGCCATTATTAGTAGGCATCGCAGGCGCGAAGATGGTAGCACCATCTGAACTCCACGCAGGCTGACCGATCGTCCAGCCAGGGCCGCTCAGGTTTCGCATCGAGCCGGCGGGCAGGTCAACCCTGAACAACACCATGTCATCCTTCACATTGGCCACGGCAGCCAGAGTGTCCTGCGAAGGCGACCATTCAACAAACCAGAAGTCTAACCCCAGGGGCCGCTTGGCAAGGACGCGACGGTTAGAGCCGTCGGGATCGATGGCAACGATGAGAGATTCGCTCGCCGTTTGGGCGATATAGGCTATTTGTTTGCCATCGGGCGAGACCGTAACGCTGTTGGCGCGCTCAGCAACGGTGCGGGCATCGGTGGCCAAAGTGGTTACTGGTCCGCCCAGGGTACCGATCCGAAATACTCCTGAGGTGTGGGGATCCTTTGCCGGATCCAGTACACGCAGGAAGTACAAGAAGTTGCCATCCCTAGAAAAGTGAAGGCTGTGGATTTGCTGAGGCGCGGCGGGAAGAATCTGCACGTCGCGGTCGGTGGCAACCTGCAGCAGACGCAACTCATACGTATCGGCTCCTTCCTTCACGTAGGCGATGTAGCTGCCATCAGGAGTCGCGGCCACTCGGTACGATTTGCCGTGAGCAGTCAGGGGACGCACCTGCAAGGAAGATGAGCTTGAGCCCGGACGCGGGGCGTGAGAAGCCCGGCGCATATACAATCCGACGGCAAGCGCAACAAGGACCAGAACGCCGACTGCCACTGCGGCACGGATGCGTCCTGACGCTTTGTTTTCCGCCCCGCTGTTAACAGCCTGCAAAGCTGTACGAACTTCTGCCGCACTTTGACAGCGTTCCTCGCGGTCCTTCTCAAGACACTTATCGATCGTCGCGACCAGTTTTGCTGGAAGCGTGGAATTCAGCTCACGCAGCGGAACCGGTGAGTTATGCAGAATGGCATCGTGTACCACCGCGGCTGTCTCGCCGCTGAAAGCGCGCTGGCCGGCAGCCATCTCGTACAGGACGAGGCCGAAAGAGAAGATGTCGGTACGCGGGTCCAGCTTCTCCCCACGAGCCTGCTCGGGAGACATGTAGCCCGCCGTGCCCATCGCAGAGCCGGTTTGCGTCAGGGTATGGTCGACAGAGGTTGGCTGACCGGTGCTCGCCCATGTGGCGCAGGCGCGCTCCAGATCATTATCCGGCGCGTCAGCGTTGACCGCTTCGCTCTCACCTGCCATGAACCTAGCCAAACCAAAGTCCAGTATCTTCACCTGTCCAGCGGTGGTGAGAAAGATGTTGGCCGGTTTGATATCGCGATGAATGATGTTACTTTGGTGAGCAGCCTGCAATCCGTCGCAGATCTGGATCGCAATCTGAAGCATTTCGTCTACCGGGATCGGCTTCGTTTGCCAGGCGGCGAGCCGGTCTCGGAGCGTCTCGCCTTCCAGTAGCTCCATCACGAGGCAGGGCTGGCCATCGTGCTCTTCAACTTCGTAAATCGTGCAGATATTGCGGTGGTTGAGGGTAGAGGCGGTGTGGGCTTCACGTTCGAAGCGCTGTAGGGAGATCGAGTCACGCGCTAACTCTTCCGGCAAAAATTTCAAGGCAACTCGGCGGCCCAACTTCAGGTCTTCTGCTTTGTACACCAGCCCCATGCCGCCGCCGCCAATGATCTCCAGCACGCGGTAATGGGAGACTTTCTTGCCAACCAGGCTGGCGCCAACGGATTGACCCGGCTGAAGACCTGTTTCAACAGATAGCTTCGGCTGTAGAGGAACTTCCACATGGGTGACCTCTTCGACGGGCGCCACAAAGCGATAGCCACGCTTGGGTATGGTTTCGAGAAACTGGGGATGGTCGGGGTCATCCTCCAAGACAGCCCGGATTTGGCGGATCGCGAAATTCAATCCCTGTTCATAATCGACGAACACATCTGAGTCCCACACCTGTTTGGCGATCTCTTGGCGGGTAAGAAGCTCCCCGGCACGGCGGACCAAAAGCACCAGCACCTTCGCAGGTTGCGGTTGCAGCTTTAATTGGAGGTGATTGCGGTGCAGTTCGCCGGTGCGGAGATCAAGTGCGTACTCGGCAAAGCGCACGACGCCTGCGGTCTTGGACTGCATGACCTTGTCCCGTCTGCAAAGGTCTGGGAATGCGGTGTGCGGGATTATAACCCCGGAGTCCTTAAATCGCCAGATATTAGTGGCTTACGGCCCCTCACAAGAAACTCATGAAAGCCTCAGCCGCCGCAAATTGACGTTTTGGGAAGATGCGTGCAATGTCGTTTGCGACCGGAGGAACAGATCTTAGGTTCCGGCGATTTAGGCCAACGTAAGTCCTGCCTCCCTGGAAAGACATATGGATAAAAAGGCGTTACACCAACATTTCACTTGGTACAAGAGATCGGTCAGGTTAGGGTTTGGAACGTCAAAAAAGTGATTTTTTTTTGGCGCGGCCCCTTAGATTGGGTAACTCATGGAGGTTGTGAATGCCTTTCTCAATAACAATCATTGCGCCTCAGAACGGTGCACACCTGCAGGCCAGCCAGCAGTACCGGATTTCCGGCGTAATTCAGGGCCGGCCTCAGGATGATCCGCCTGTCCTCTCAAAGGTGGATGTTAGCGGCCCCGGCCGCGTCGGGCCAGTCCAGACGGTAGCCAGCGGCCACGGTTCTTCGACATTCACTGCCGACGGAGTTACACTCGGCGTAGGCCTCTTCACAATTACCGTAAGAACAACTGACGAGGACGGTCTCCGAAATAGTGCCAGTGTTACGGTCTTTGTGGGACAGGGGTATTCGCCGACAGCCCCTGCGATTCTGCTTGACTTGGTGCCCGCAACGCTTATATTTAGCAGCTTTCCATCCTTGCTGCCGAAACTGCAAGCTTTCCTCGCGCCTCTTTCGACGCTACTAGCTAAAGGCGTTGAGGTGTTGGTTGGGCCGAACGACAGCCAAAGTCCTATTCCAGGTGGTACCTCAGTCGGGACAGAGCGCATTGCGCTATGGATACTGGACCCCACAAAGTCCAGTCTCGTTCCGCCGCCTTTTTTCCTGATACCACCTAGTCCGCCCGCCGCGCTTTTTCCAGTTCTGCCTCAGGCAGCGGTAGCTGCCACCTTCGTTCCAGCCATTACGCCTTCTCCGACTGTGCCGGACCCAATGAAGCCTTTGGGAACATTCGGTTTTGGACTGACGATTTCCCAATCCACCCTGCAAAGCGTGGCTAACGCACTGCTTCCCTCACTACAGGCTCAAGCTGCTAAGCAAGGAGTCTCCTTAGATCCGATATCCATTCGGTGCTCGGCTCCGAACGTTGTGCAAACCGTGATTAGCGCAAGTTTCGAGGGTATCGGATTCAATCTAACTATTACCGAGACGCTAGGAATCGTGCCGTCGCCAAGGTCCATGGCACAAATGGTACCAAGTGTTACGGGCACAGCAACAATTGACGCGACAGGTGCTCGATTCCTTGAGATTCTCCTTGTAATAATTATCCCACTGGGTGGCGTGCTCCTTAGCGCTCTCGCAGAGTCCAAGATATCGGAAGCGTCCGTGTCAGTGAACAATGCGCTGAGTCTTGCAAACGCCACCTTCAATGGCATACCGGAGATTATTGCATTTCGCGATCCTTTCGGTGTGGGCGGACCTTTTCCTGGAGTGGTTCCGAACTGGATGACACTCACTGCGAGTGCGTCGGGCATCACGGGTACCGGGATCTTTGTTCTCCGCTCCCGCTCTACAACCGATGCCTTCGTGGCGATTTCAGGCCCCGTTGGGCTGACTGGACCGCCTTCTGAGTTTCTCGGAGGGGCAGAGGCCTCCTATGTCGTTAGGTGGACCGGCATCATCCCTGATGCCGCGACATTTACAGCAACGGTACACGGTCGCGGGGCCGTCGATGTTAATGTTATTCCGCTGCCAGCGGACGGCGAGCAATCGACCTCCATCGTGCTGACTTTCGTGCTTCCGACAGACCCTCCAAACCCAGGGCGCTATCACTTCACAATCGGGGTGAGTGCCACGGAGACGAGCGCTAGTGATCCCACTAAAACCCTGTCGGCAACGGCAACTCTTGGAGTGGCCGTGCTCGTGCGGCCTCCACGGATCGATCAAGCATGAAAACTCATTCTGCGAACATCCTCGTCGACTGGACAAGGGAGAATATTAAGTTCAGAAGCCAGCCTCTGTCGCGGATCGCGGTGAAATGCAAACGCCGGGAGGAATCTATGACGCTACGCTCTTTTGGTCACGCCTACCTGCTCTTGTTGATTGGGTTACTGGCATTCAACTTGACCAGCTGTATCACTCCGCCACCCAGGGTGGCTCCTCCGGCGGGTATCTATCAGTGCCCTCAAATCGTCACCCTCACTGATGCCCGGGCGAATGCTGCCATCTACTACACCACCGACGGGAGCGCGCCGACCACCGCCTCCTCCCGCTACACAGCACCCTTTCCCATCGGCGTCAGGGACCAGGTGCGGGCCATCGCTCTCGCGCCCGGTTCCAAAGTCAGCACGATTGCCAGCGTAACCTATACCTGTGCGCCCAGTCTGACGATGGCAGGTTTCGCCGCAACCATGCAGCAGAGATTCGGCCTCCCCCAACCTCCTGCGCCCGTTCGCTTTGCCGACCTTGCCCCGAGCGATCCAAATTACACCGCCGCTCAGGCCATTACGCCGTACTTAAACCGCCAGGTTCTTTGCCCCGGCTGCATGCTCTCTGCAAACTTCTTTCCCGCTCAAGCGCTTCCCCGTGCCGGGTCCGCCGTTTTCTTCGTCAGCTATCTCATGGCGCAGAACAAAGTCCAGCTCGTCAGCTCGAAAGAGGCAGACCGCATCCTCGCCAGTGCTGCCGATGCCAAGACCCTACCATCCACCGCGCGCCAGTTCATCGCCACCGCCATCAAGATTGGGATTCTATCCCTTCAGGAGGGCAACTCGATTCACAGCGCGTCGCCATTCTCACCGGCGGAGTTGAACGCTGCCTTGCAGACCATCCAAACCCAATACAACCTTCCTCCCGCCGGACCGCAATAGAAATACGACCGCTTCAAAAACCAGAAAAGGAGCCTGCCGTGACGAACCAACAAATGTGCCAAAGTAGAAAGATCATTCCGGCTTCGGCCGTCGCCGCGCGCCAGACATGGCCGAAAGCGCTCCTAGCCTTCGTTTGCATCTTCGCTCTCGCCGGCACTGGCAACACGCAAGCCGTCACCCCCCTCGTCGATGGAGGCGGCAACGTGATGCAGTCTCCCACCATTTTCCTCATTTTCTGGCTGCCCGGCGGTTTCCACTACGACTCCACCGGCACCGCCGCTGCCGATACCACTTACGAAGGTCTGATGGGCCGTTTCTTCACCGATGTTTCCGGCAGCGCCTACCTCAACATCTTGAGCCAATATCCCGGCACCTGTGGACCGCCCATTATCGCCACCCAAACGTCTTGCTTTGGCGCGGTCACGCTGGGCGGAACTATCGTCGACACGCACGCCTATCCGCATGCCGGAACTGCGGCTGACCCCTTGAGCGACGCCGACATACAAACAGAAGTCTCCACTTTCATCGCCACCAAGGGTCTCACTCCCGGCTTTAACACCGAAGTTTTCGTCTTTCTTGGCGGAGGCGCAGTAACATGCCTGCCCGACGGTTCTTGCGATAATACTTTTCCCGGTTTCTGTGCCTACCACAGCGCATTCACCACTACCGGAGCCACGGCGGGCACCGCCATCTACGGAGTCATGCCCAATCTGAATTCGTTGGGCGGTTGCGAGGAAGGCATCTCCTCCGGCCCGAACCAACTGGCCGCCGATCGCGAAATTATCGCTCTCTCTCACGAGTTTTCCGAGTCCATAAATGATCCCGTTGCCAGTGGTTGGCGCTCGATCACTCCTCCTTTTCGTGAAATCGGCGACAACTGCAACACGGATGGCACTCCCGTATTGGGCAACATCGCCTCCAACGGGAGCAACATCACCATGAATGGCCACCCCTACGTCCTGCAAACCGAATGGAGTAACGACAACGACGATTGCATCATCAGCTTCGTCAACAACCTCGCCGGACGAACCCTTCAAAACACCTTTACTACCGGCAGCGACGACCTGCGTGGCAACAGCGATTTGAACGCTGTGCTGCAAGCGAACGACGGTTCTTCGCAAGGCACAATTGGCAAAATCGACGGTCAGCCCGGCTGGGATAGCAGCGCTCCCCATGTTCGCGTCTCCTCCACCAGCATCACCGCGCCCTTGCAACAGGAGCTGCTGACACTCACCTCCCACAATGCCGTATTCCAGAACAACGATCATTGGGACATCCAGTCCATCGATCTCAAGTTGCGCAATCCCAATGGCACCATCATCTGTGAGCAGATGGAAAGCGGCTCACCTCTCGCGAACATCACCGATGGGTCCCCGGCCACCTTCCCCACTCCCAACTGCCTCCCCACGCCGCCAACCTCAGGTTCGCCTCCTCCTCCGTGCGTCGCCGTGCCAGACGTAACCGAGGATTACTCTGACAACGCAGAGAATATCCTCACTGCGGCCGGATTCGTCCCGGTCCTCGTCCCACGGCCGGGCACCTCAAATAATCTAAGGGACACGTGGGTCTACCATCAGAACCCGGGGCCTGGCCAATGCGTCAAAGCGGGGTCCAAGGTCAGTATCTCCATTGAGAACAGGCCGGTCTCGTAGCGTCGGGAAACTCGGATTAGAACTGCTGCTCGATCAGATTCACACAGCGGCCCACGAATCGGAACTGAGCGACTACTTCATTCGACGACTGCCGATTAAGCTTGGCGAGGGCGAAGAGCTTGCGCGCAGCCTACTGGAGAAGTCTTTCGGCGCGTTCAAGCATCGTCAAGCTGGGGATGAGCAATGGATCAGGCAAAGAGTCGATGCGGCCGTTGAGTTGTTCCTCGTTCGCAGAGCAGGTGCATCCTCACTTGGCGCGAAGTTCGAAGAAGCAATAGCAATTTCATCTATGGAAACAAAGTGGCACTGCCACCCATGCCGCTTAAGCGGCATGAAGCGGCAATTGGCCGATCCGAAGCGGAGCGTGCAAGCGGCACCTCTTAGTAGAAAATCGGCGCGAATCCGAGACCGACTTCCCTTACCCTTGCGGTCCCCTTAAACTGGCGTTGTAACTCCCTGTGCCGCTGAAGCTCGATCCGCTCCTCGACAGTGGCTAAGCGCTTTCTGAGGGTGCTCATGACGGTTCCTCCAACGAGATGGCTCTAAATTTGGGTGGGTGTCCCTCAAGGAAGCCAGCGAGTTCGCCGGAATCGTAGTCGTATACCGGCTCCGGCGGCGGCAACCGATGAATCCCGGTCCCGTCCTTGAGCACGAACCTCACTGCCCCGTCCGGTTCCACGATCTTCGTTGCCGGCCAGCGGTCGGCCGGGAAGCTGGCGTCCATCGCCTTCACGTACTGAGGAGAGTGCCAGGTTCGCCAATTGGGATCGAGGTGAGTGGGGAGGTAAATACAGTGATAAACACCACCAGCGAAATCCTTGAATCGCTTCCCGTGAATGGGGCAGGTTACCGACGCGACCGCTTCCTTCTCGGCGTGAAACGACTTGGCCGAGAATACTGCTCAGCCGTTTCGTGCTTCCGAGAGTATCGCCTCTGCGACCTGAGCCGGTGTCCCCTTACAGAAGTTCTTGCTCGTGTTCTTTCAGCGGGACAGCCACCTCTGAAGCCGCAATTGCCTCCCCAATCATAATCTGCGTTTTCTGGTACACCCCGCCCCAAGGGCGCTGGGTCTTGGGGCGGACCTGGGGGAAGCGCCGCGTGTGCGGGACCGGGGGCGGGCGTCGGCGTTCCTTCGTATGCTCGATTGACGATTTTCAATTGGAGCTTATGATTAAGGACCTTCGGAGGAGGGCTAATGCAACCAAGTAATCAAGTGCCCGCTGCGCAGTACCTACGAATGTCCACCGAACATCAACAGTATTCTCTGGACAACCAAGCAGCTGCCATCAGTCGGTATGCGGACGTCAACAACTTCACAGTCACCCACACTTACAGGGATGCTGGGAAGAGTGGGGGTCGGAGGTTCAAATCCTCTCTCCCCGACCACTATTTGCCAACAACTTACAGCGACGGCGAGAACCTCAAAACCGACCCACCTGGTTTTAGCCCAGGTGCTCTAGCCCTTCCAACCGCATAAATACTGCAATTTCTGCTCATCGGGTGGTGCAGCACCGTCTACAAAATCGACTACAGAGCTGTGATGGAAAAACCAGTAGCCCTAAACTTGTTGCAAACGGTTAAACGGACTCCAAATTCCCCGAAGCCAGCTGGGGACGAAGCGGTCCGAGTCCGCATCCGCGCATAGCCCGTTTCTGGTCAACATTGACAATTGCGCGAGTAGCCTGGGTATTCCGGTGAAGGTGAACATCGATGCCGGAGGCAAGCCGAACGGCGTTCCGGAGTGAAGGTGAACAGCAGTCGGAGCAAAGCGACGCTGGCGTGATGATTGTGCAAGAAGTGTTCGGCTTCGTCAAGCGGGATGGTCCGGGAGAGGTGGTCCGAAGCGAAGCGGAGGAGGTCCGGCGGGGATTGGGGGTGCAGGGGAAAGGGGCGGCAGCCCCTTTGCCCCTGCCTCCTCGTTGTAGAAGAGACGAGTGGGTTTCGCTGATAATTCTGTCCTAGACGGATGGGGTTCGAGTTGGCCTGATTACGCTAGCCAAGGTGTCTACCCGGAAAGGCGCATGGTTCTGTTTCTGATGAGTTTGAAGTGTAATTCCCGCGCAATGACAATCAACGATCAACGATCAACAATTGAGCCAATAGTTCTGCTCTGTTCGTTCCAGCCAGCTTGCTTCCATGCAATCCAGCATTATGGGAAACAGGTAAAAGCTCAGCACTTATCGTCCGGTTGGCGTCAGCTTGTACACAGTTCCAAATTGGTGAGGACCGCCCCACTCTGCGGCACCGTAGAGATTGCCCTGCTGGTCCGACACAAGATCACGAGGGGTGGTGCCGTCTCCTGCAATGAAAGTGTGGATCACAGTTTCATGGCCGGAAGGGTCCAGCTTGAACGCTATACCGAAGCCGTCCCCGCCGTACGCCGTGGTGCCGTACAAATTACCCTGTGTGTCGAAGACCAGATTTCCGCCCGCGAACTCCCCGTCGCCGTTGGTTCCGGTAAAGCGGTATAGAACGGTCTCTGTTCCAGACGGACTCAGTTTAAACACGGTTCCGCAGCCATACGAGAGGTCCTCGCAACCGAGGCCGTTGCTGTCATCGCCGCCGTCTATGGTCGTACCGTACAGGTTGCCTTGCGCATCGAAGACCAGCGTGCCGATTGGATTTGCCCCGTCTCCATTTGTCCCTCCTTCGGCAACACCGCGAAAGCTGTGGAGTACGGTTTCGTGGCCGGAGGGATCAACTTTGAAGACCGTCCCAAAACCATAAGATCCGCCATAGCAAGTAGTTCCAAACAGGTTGCCTTGGGCGTCCAGCACCAGGGCTGCCTCAGGAGTTTCCCCGTCACCGTTAGTTCCGGTGAATCTGTAAAGCACGGTCTCGTGGCCGGAGGGATCCAGCTTGAAGACCGTCCCGCAGCCCTGCTGCCCATTGGAGGTGCACGCGCTACTTCCGTCTCCACCGTAATAGGTAGTTCCGTATAAGTTGCCGCCTGCGTCCTCCACAACGGTTGCGTATGGTGCTGCGCCGTCACCGCCGCCCGAAAGACCGGTGAAAGTGTGGAGTACGCTTTCGCGTCCACTTGAATCAAGCTTGAACACCACGCCGCAGCCCCTGAGGTTGGAGAAGAGCCCAGGCTGGGTACACCTGAGATCACCGCCCCCAACCGTGGTGCCGTAAAGATTGCCGTCGCTGTCGAATATCACGCCTTCCAGGGGATCCATACCATCGCCGCTAGATCCAAAGTCATGTAAGACGGTCTCGTGCCCGGCCGGATCCAGCTTAAAGACCGTTCCGCAACTGTACCCTACCCTCGGTCCGCAGGAGAAGTACCCGCCGAACTGGGCAGCGCCATATATGTTGCCTTGCGAGTCCAGTACAACGCCGTGCGGAAGTCCACCGTCGGCGGAGTTTGAAAACGAATACAACACAGTCAGCGAGTAGCTCTGGGCCTGTGCCACCTGGGTAAAGCCGGCGCCGACCACGAATGTCATTATGGTGGCCACCGCGAGGTTTGCTGCGGGGGAGATCTTACGGCAATTCGAATTGCGACACTGATGCGTGCCCAACATCGACGTACCTCCGACCATTTGATCTACAAGAATCGGGCCTGCACGAAACTGCAATCCAACGACGACCAGGAGCGGAGGCCGCGGCGTTGTCGCCGCAGCGGCGGGGTCGGATGGAGGAATCATTTAATGTCACGGCATAGGCTTTGTCAATACGGATCACTGTTGATAAATCGCCAACTCGCACTCAAAGATGTTAACTTTCGTTCATTCCTTCTTCTCGTCCTGCCGCGGATTGCGTTTCTTGCGCATGGACTCGCCGCGCCTTTCGATGCGATGAGCGTTGTGAACCAGGCGGTCGAGGATGCCGTCAGCGATGGTGGGATCGCCGATCTGTTCGTGCCAGCGCGAGATCGGCAACTGGGAAGTGAGGATGGTGGAACGAGTGTGGTAGCGATCTTCGCAGATCTCCCAGACTTCGCGGCGCTCGTTTTCATTCAGCGGCGCCATGGCCCAGTCATCAATGACCAGAACATCGATACGGCCCAGTCGAGCCAGAAAGTGACGCAAGCTTCCATCGGCCCGTGCCAGGGCCAGTTCGCGCAGTAAGGCGGCGGCCCGCAAATAGAAAGCAGAGTAGCCGTCGCGACAGGCTTTCTGTGCCAGGGCCGATGCGATGAAGCTCTTGCCCACGCCGGTCGGACCCAACACGAAAATGTTTTCGTGGTTGCGGACCCAGGCCGAGTCTTTTGCCAGAGCACGCACTACCGTCTTGTCCAAGCCACGCGCTGTGCGATAGTCGATGTCCTCCACACAGGCCGGTCCTCGCAGCTTGGCCGCTTTCAGCCTTCGCGCCAGCGCCTGATTCTCGCGCCAACTCCATTGTTGATCGACCAGCAGCCCGAGTCGTTCGAGGAAACTCAGCTCGTTGATCGCTCGATCTTGCTCCTGCGTCTTCAAGCCTTCGACCATGCCCTGCAGCCGCATGGCCAGCAGTTTTTCCATCATCGGTTGGTTCAGCATGAGGTCGGTCCCCCTTGGTCGAGTACTCGGCGCCGCGGACATTGTCATGGGTCAGAGGTGGAGAGCCGGGTTGTGGTGGAGATAAGGGAACCACGTCGAGCGAGTTCTTCAAGATCGACTTCACGCTCTGATAGCGGCAAGCCTGAGCGAGGAGTGCCCGTTCCGCCGCCGCCTCCATGCGTTGCCGGGAGTACTGCTGCGCCAGACGAATGATGCCGAGACAGGAGCGATAACCCATCTCCGGGTGCGGCTTCTCGTTCAGGATTCGCTCGAACAACTGGGCCGTGTTGGGTCCGATGCTGCGCGCCCAGTTCACCATCCGCGATGGCGGCCATTCCAGATGGGCTTGATGACTCCTGGGGCGGTGCTCGTTCTGAGTGATCGCTTGACCGCGCCTGCGACTGCGCAGGTGGGAAGCGATCCGGTTGCCCTTGTGGAAGATCTCCACCGTGGTCGGCATGGAGCGGACTTCCACGACCTGCTGCACCAGAGTGTACGGCACACTGTAAAAGTTCCCATCGAAGGCAATGTGGTAATCAATGTTGACGGTGGCACGCGACCACTGGCTCCTGTCGAAGCGCTCGGCCGGTAACATCGCCAGAGCCGGTTTCTCCAGACTGTGAAACAGACTCGACCGCGATCCGTCCTGCTTGCGAAAAGGACGCTCGTTCAGTCGCACCAGCAGCTCGCGGATCGCCTGGTTGAGTTCCGGCAGACTAAAGAACTTCCGGTTTCGCAGCGCCGCCACGATCCAGCGTTCGCATACTTGCACTCCACTCTCGGCCTTGGCCTTGTCCCGTGGTTTGTACGGACGTGCGGGCACGACTCCCATTCCGTAATGCACCGCGAACTCTTGATAGGTGGGATTCAGGTCTGGATCGTAACGGCAGGCGCGGGTGACGGCCGTCTTGGTGTTATCGGGTACTACCAGAATCGGCACCCCGCCGAAAAACTCCAGCGCGTGGATGTGCGCCTGAATCCAGGCTTCCAACTGCTGATCCCGAGTCGCTTCTGCGTAGGTGTAGGAACTGGCGCCCAACACGGAAACAAACAATGATGCTGGCCAGGCTTGCCCCGTCGTGGCGTCATACACGGGGATCGTTGCCCCCGCCCAGTCCACGAACATCTTTTCCCCGGCTTTGTGTTCCTGACGCAGCACCACGTCCAGGTGCCGCCGCCAGTGTTGATAGCGCTCGCAAAACCAACTGTAGCGATACCCTTCAGGATTCACCTGCCGGTATTCTTCCCAGACCAACTGCAGGGTCAGATGACGATGTTGTTGCAGTTGCTGATGGATGGTATTCCAATCCGGTTGTGACCGCTGTCGCACCGCTCCGGCCTGCACGGGCTGGTTGCCAAACAGCTTGGCTTCTAGTTCTTCTTCGCCCAAGCCTTCCGGCAACGGCCAACCGATTCCGGCCGCCACCGCCCGTTCCAGATACTCATGGACCGTTCCCAGTCCCATCCCGCAACTGCGAGCTATCTGGCGTTGCCCCAACCCCAACTCAAACCGTAACCGCAGGACTTCCTTTGTTTTCCGCATGGACTTTCTCCTGGCCGGCACCCTGTCCTCCTTCATTGATGGAGTTTCAATGCCGGGTGATTGTCCAGCGTCGCTGCACCTCCTGCTGCTCGTCTGTGGAAAACATTCCGCTCCAAGCCGAACGCCATTCCGCTAGGCGACAAGAACTGTTCGCCTTCCCACCGGAATCGGCGTTCACCTTCAGACCGGAATGCTGTTCGGGATCACAACGGAATCGTGTTCGGCTTCACAGCGGAATCGCGTTCACCTTCGACCGGATTCCCCAAGTAGCCAACGAGGGGTCGGTTCAAGTGCTATTCACTGAGCGAGGCTATGCAGGCTTCGAGAAGGTGACTGTAGGAAGGATTAAACGTCAGGAGTGGGAGGCCCAATCCTCCTCGTCTTGGAATGAATGGGATCGGTCTGCTGCCGGCATCAGGTACAGGTCAGCAAGCTGTGCAACTTGCAACTTGCCCAAGTTGTCGGCGTACCACCGCGGGGCGAAGAGATATCGACTGGCGGTCGACTAGCCCACGTGCATGGGAAATCGTTCCGTGTTCCGGAGATTCTGGTTGAGCACCCCGGCTGAACTCGTCACCCGTGAGGACTATCTGCTGTTGAGTTTCAAGGATGAGAAAACAACCCGGCAGTCCAGTTGCACCTCACCTATGGCGTGATCTCCCAGACGACACCATAGCCTAGTGTGCCGCCACGGGAAGCAGTGCCGTACAGATTACCACTCGCATCCACGACAACGTTGGAGAATGGATAGCCTCCATCACTACCGCCCGTAAAGTCATGCAGTGAGGTATAGGTCCAGCTGCCGGCTGTATTGGTCAACTTGAAAACGCTGCCGAAGACGGTCTGGCTCTCGCACATGGTGGTGCCATAGAGATTGCCTGCGCTGTCCTCAAAGAGACTGGCAAAGGGTCCGCAGTCGCCGTGAAAGAATACGCCGGTAAAGCTATAAATGGTGTTCAGCGCCCACATGCCGTTGGAGGATGTTACCTGGAAAGCCGTGCCGCCGCCGTTGATGCCACCGACACTGTTGGTTCCGTATATGTTGTCCGACTGGTCGAAAATCAGGCCGGCGTAAGGAAAGAATCCGTTGTCATTGTCGCTGAAGCTGAAGAGAGTATTTTCTGTCCACCCCGCTCCTGAGGGCGTCAGTTGGTAAAGTGTGCCCCCTTTATTATATGTTGTTCCATAGAGATTGCCAGCGTTATCGAAGATTACGCCGCTGTACGGGGATGCCAGCTGACCGCCCGGGAAAGGATACAGGACGCTCTGCATACCTGACGGTGTCAGCTCAAAGACCACTCCGTTTCCTGTGCCGCCCCCGTAGGTGGTGCCGTAGATATTTCCCATTTCGTCGAAAACGAGATCACCATGCTCAGGATATAGCCCGTCGAAACCTCCGGTGAATCGGTACAACACGGTTTCCGTCCAGGAGCACAGTGCCGTCTTACAAGCTGTTGCAGGGGGACTCAACTTGAAAACCGTGCCGCAGCCGTCTCCTTCACATCCGCTCCCTCCGGAAAATGTCGCGCCGTACAAAACGCCTCCCGGACCGATAACTACTCGGTCGAAGGGGAGCTTTCCATCGCTAACTCCATGAAAGCTGTATAGCGGCGCAAGGACCCATCCGGAGCCTCTGGGGGCAAGCTTAAACACCGTGCCATATCCCCGTGCACCGCCCGCGGAGGCGGTGCCGTAGAGATTTCCTCCTCGATCCATTGTTAAACCGGCTACGGGCACAGCACCGTCTGCTCCCCCAGTGAAGTTGTGAAGTACGGTGAAGGTCTGCGCCTGGGCCGTCGGAGCCAGCAAGAAACCGATCGCCAGTGTCAGCACCGCGTATGGGGCGCGTAGCTTCGAGTTCCAAGTTTTAGGCTTCATAGCTCCTCCTCAGCATGTGGAGATTGCAATAATTGCGGCGCTCCGCCATGCGAGATCAAGGGCGGGAGGAGGGCTGTATCATCCCGCCCCGCTCTTTACTGGCAAATCGGTCCGGCATCATGTCGAAACGTCCCGTGAGTGGAGTACCAATTAGGCACGCCCAGATCACCCATGATCCGAGACGGCTGCACCATCTGGCTCGGACGGTAGAACCAGGAGTACATCGCTAACTCTTGCAGGTGGTAAATGTACCCGTTGACCGTGACCGGCGGATATTGCGTGCCCGTCAGCGGATCACCGACCTCGAAGTTGTTCTGGCAGTTCTGCTGCTGGCCGACATGGCCCCACGCCGGGGTTAGGTTGAGTCCAGTGGGATCGTTGACCGCCTCTCCGAGCTCGTGGGCAACAATGGTGACGTCTTGCGCTATGGATCCGTAATGTCCGTTGCTATCAAACTCAGCCTCGCCATACACCTGCATGGGTGAGCCGTAGGCGCCGTGATAACCCACGTAACAGCAGTCAATAAAGAGATTGTGGCCTTGCGATGCTAGGTAAATGTTGTATGTCAAGACTACCGGAAACGTTGTCGGACCGACTCCCTGTCCAGCCAGCGAAGGAATGAGCGTAGTCGTGATGTAGTTGTCTAGCCAGTCAATGTTGATCACACCAAGGCGGTTGCAACCAGCCAAGACATAGCTTTGCCCTTGATCCGACGGAACAACAAGCGTCACCGGAGCAGTCGTGTTCAGGCCCAACACGGTATGCCAGTGGTAGTTGAGCGGACCAAGGAATAGTAGCTTGAAAAATTCGGCGCGCTGCAAAGCGTCAATGTATTGGCTATTGCCGAGGCCAAAAGGTGGAAGCCCCCACATCCAAGGTCCAGCGTTCTGGAACAGCGGCGAGTTCTGCGTAATCGTCAGCGGTGTTCCGCCGGCACAGTTCGGGTCGGGAGCGTTTGGGTCGAATACGGTGCCGTCCGGCATGACCACAATCAACGGTACGATATACGTCGGGATGGTTGTAGTCCCGGTATTGGGCGCGCCGCCCATGATCTGGCCGGTATAGAGATTACTGTCGACGGTCGTATAGGTGGAATATGTCCACATGGGAATCGTCTGGCCGGATTGACTCTCGCGCACGGCGTTCTCAACCGTGTTGCTGCGCAGAGGCCTGGAGGTGAAGTAGGCCTTTGGCTGGTCCGGTTGGTCTTGCGCAGGGGCCGGGGCCAGGCAAATGGACAGAACGACTGTAAAACAGGCAAGAAACGAAACCCATTTGCTTTTCATTGCTCCTCCTCATGAGCTGCTAGATCCAATTACAGTTCAGGCAGAATGGCTTGGTGCTAGCGCTTGTCTCCCATGTTCAAGGCGTGAACTAAACGGACAAGCTTAGGGTGTGATCTCGAACACCACGCCATCGCCGTAGGCACCACCGGTTGAGGCAGTGCCGTAGATATTTCCGGAGCTATCGAAGATCAGGATTCCGTAGGGAGCGCCACCGTCGGAACCGCCGGTGAAGTCATGCAGTGTGCTGTAGATCCATGCGCCGTTCGACCAGGTCAGCTTGAATACTGAACCTTGCTGGTTAGCACCGCCAGCAGCGCTAGTGCCGTAGAGGTTTCCCGTACTGTCCATCGTGAGCGTGCGATAGGAACTTCCGGGCGCTGCACCTTGGAAGCCGTAGAGTGTGCTGATGTTCCAACTGCCGCCTAGTTGTGTTATTTCGAAGGCAATTCCCGCGCCGTCCGCACCACCCGCCTCGGTCGCGCCATACAGGTCACCGGTCTGAGTCAAGATCGGGTTAGCGGTTGGTGTTTGTCCGTCGCTGCCACCCTGAAAGCTATGCAGAACAGCCTCCGACCAACTCGAGTCTGATCGTTGAATGCGGTAAACCGTTCCCTGTCCATTTGCGCCGCCGGTTAACGTCGTGCCGTAGAGGGTGCCGGCTGCATCCATGGCTGGGCCATTGAGTGGCGTGCTGCCATCAACACCGTTGAAGCTGTGAACCACGGTTTCGGCCCACGCACCATTGTCGGGAGTCAGCTTGTATACTGCCCCCATCAAGTTCGCGCCGCCATTGCGAGTGGCGCCGTATAGATTTCCGGCCTGATCGAAGACTACATCCCCGTAATAAGGATCCTCGCCATCGTAATAACCGAACTGGAAGATCATCTTGTCGTTCCATACACCGTTTAGGCCGAGTTGAAGCTTGTAAACCGTGCCGCAACCATGCAACTCACGGCAACCTTGTCCGTTGCCGCCGGAGCGTGTGGTGCCATA
Source organism: uncultured Acidobacteriaceae bacterium (assembly GCA_963791975.1). GTDB lineage: Bacteria > Acidobacteriota > Terriglobia > Terriglobales > Acidobacteriaceae > Bog-257. The sequence goes on from CAWBUJ010000008.1 coordinate 137,889, forward strand.
CAGTGCGCCATCCGGCCCTATGGCGACTCGGGAATATGGGGCGGCCCCATCCAGGTAGGAGGCCGTCCATCCCTTGAAGCTGTACAGCACTTCGAAGCTCCAGCCGGAGCCTGGATGCATCAAGCGATAGATGTCGCCGAAACCGTGGTCCCCACCACCCGAGGTAGTGCCATAGAAGTTTCCCGCCCGATCCATAGTCAGACCAGCAAGGGGAGTAGCCCCGTCGCTCTGGCCGGCAAAGTTGTGCAATATCGTATAGGTCTGTGCCTGAGCCGCCAGCGCCGATAAAAGTCCTATTGCCAAGGCCAAGGCTACGGGTATGCCACAACGTCTGATCTTCCATCCTGTGCTATTCATGCCTCACCCCCCTGGGTAAAAGTTGCGCTTTACCACTGGCGCTCCGGGAATAGTGCAGAGTTTGGGGCAGCCGGCATTTAGGAAACAATGCACGCGAGGTGAGTTAATGGTGAGTTGAAGGTGAATCGGTCTAATCTATTCATTCTCAAGGGGACACGCGAATTCCCTCCGCTCTTAACGCTCGCTTTGAGAGACGATTCTTCTGTAGTAGACTCTCTCGCAACCGCTCCCGCCCGACTGGCGTTCCCATGAAAAGCACGCTGCCAGATCGTGTCCGCCTGGCCGATTGCGAAGTCGATCTTCGGACCGGAGAAGTGTGGGCCAGGGGACAGGTATTCCGCCTGCAAGATAAGTCGTTGCGGGTGCTGCAAATCCTGGTAGAACACGCCGGCGAGTTGGTAACCCGAGACGAGATCCAAAAGAAGCTCTGGCCTAACAACACCATCGTCGACTTCGAGCACGGCATCAACACCGCAATCAAGAACTTGCGGCGGGCACTGAGCGACTCGGCCGAGGAACCCAGATACGTCGAGACCATACCCCGTCGCGGTTACCGGCTAATGGTTGTCGTGGAGCGGTTGGCCGCGGACAGCGGTTCGGGCGAGATTTCAGAGGTGACGAATGGAACCGCCGTTCGGTGCCAACTTGAGCCCGGGCTCATAGGAAAGAAGGTCTCGCACTATCGCGTTCTCGAGGTGATTGGCGGCGGCGGCATGGGCATGCTGTATTCGGCCGAGGACCTAAGGCTGGGACGCCAGGTAGCGCTGAAGTTTCTACCCGAAGAGCTGGCAAACGATCAAGTTGCGCTGCAGCGGTTTGAGCGCGAGGCCCAAACCGCCTCATCTCTGAACCATCCCAATATCTGCACAATTCATGAAGTTGAAGAGCACGACGGCCAGCCCTTTATCGTGATGGAGTTGCTGGAAGGCGAGACGCTACGCGACCGTCTTGCGGCTTCCAGACCGAAGTCTCTGCCTCTGGATCAATTGTTAGAAATCGCCACCCAAACCTGTCACGGGCTTCAAGCAGCACATCAGAGAGGGATCATTCATCGCGACATTAAGCCCGCCAACATCTTCCTGACAAGTTCCGGACAGGTGAAGATTCTGGATTTTGGACTCGCGAAGCTGGTCAGCACGGCCGAAGACAAGCAAGCAGATGGATTACGGGTTGAGGCGGTGGCTGCCGACCTGCGTCCTGCGGGGGCAGCCTCAGCAGACACGACCATCACGCGCCTCGGCATGACCATGGGTACCGCCAGCTACATGTCACCCGAGCAGGTACGAGGGGAGAAACTCGATTGCCGCACTGACATCTTTTCCTTCGGACTCGTGCTATACGAGATCGCCACTGGCCAGCGAGGCTTCCCCGGCGAAACAGCGGCTGTGGTCCAAAACGCCATCCTTGACTCCACCCCGCGACCGCCGGGCGAACTCAACTCCGCAATTCCGTCGAACATTGTCGCCATCATCGACAAGGCGCTGCAGAAGGATCGTGAGCAGCGCTATCAGTCAACTGCGGAGATGCGCACTGAACTGGAACAGATGAGCACCGGCAGGGTATGGCTAAGCAAAAGTAAGACATGGGCACGGTATGCGGCCGTACTGTTGTTGCTTGCGGTTGGGGCTGGCGCTTGGTCGTACTGGCGCTCGCATCCGCTAATCAGGCTCACTAGCAAAGACACAATTATTGTCGCCGATCTGGTCAATTCCACAAGCGATCCGATACTTGCCGAAGCCCTATATTGGCCGCTGCTGCGTGCATTCCAACAGTCTCCCTATATAACCTTGCTTTATCCCACCAAGATTCACGAGACACTAACTTTGCTGCACGTAGCGGATGATGCCAAGCTAACACCCGAGTTGGCTCACAGGGTATGTTTGCCAACAGGCAGCCGCGCCTTCATAACGACACGGATTGCGGACGACGGCAATCACTATCAGATTGAGGTAAGCGCCATGGACTGCCGTTCCGGCAGAACCTTGGCTAGAACCGAAACGTCAGCGGACGACCGTAACCAGATCGTAAAGATGCTGGGAGTAGCCATTCACCAGCTGCGGGGCGAACTAGGCGAGCCTACAGACTCGCTGCAGCGCTTTAATGCCCCTCTGGAGGAGGATTGGAGTGCCTCGCTGGAAGCGTTGCAGGCTTCCCATCAAGGACATCGAGCGCAACAGGGCAATCAACCTACCAGTGCAATCCCATTCTTTAAACGGGCGACGGAACTCGATCCCCAGTTCGCTTTGGCTTATTTAAATCTTGGAGAGGTTTCCGCTGGATGGGCCGGGAACAACGACGAATTAGTAAGGAATGTGAGCGAGGCATTCAAGCTTCGCGAGCGCCTCAGCCTACGTGCGAGATTTCTTGTAGAGGGTGTGTATTTCAGAGATGTCGTTGGACAGCTGGAAAGAGCAAATCAGACGTATGTTAAATGGATTGGGCTGTTTCCAGCGGAGACGTACCCACATCAAAATTTCGCGCTGTCGTTGTCAACGCTAGGACAACATCAAATGGCTGCCGTGGAATGGCGAGACGCGGTGCGGCTCACGCCCAGTATTGTCAATTATTCTAGACTTGCAGGCTCGTTCATCTACTTGAACAGGCTGAATGAGGCGGTCGCCGTACTCGACGAGGCAAAGGCCCGCGGACTGGACGGCTTAGATATACGAGCCTATCGTTACGTTTTGGCTCTCCTGCAGCATGACTCGGCGGCCAGGCAAGAGCAGATCTCTTGGGCAATGGCCAAGCCTGAAACAAAGGAATGGGCGCTTCAGCAACCCGGTGACAACGCGCTTCACCATGGACAATTCAGGGCTGCGCATGGATTTTATGCCGCATTGCGCAGTTATAGTCCCAGCCCAGCCGCGCACGCTGTACATATACTGGGCTATACTGCGCTGCCCGACGTGGAAACGGGTAACGCGCTTCGCGCCAGGCGCGCAGCCGAGAAAGCATTGGCAGGGGCTCCGACGAGCGGTATTCGGTCGCTTGCAGCGTTAGTTTTTGCCAGAGCTGGAGCCGTAGAACAGGCACGGAGCTTGGTGAAATCCCTAGATCAGGAATTTCCACTGGCCACATTGGTACAAAACTACGAACTCCCTACAATTCGGGCAGCAATTGAACTGGCCAATAACCGACCCGCACAAGCTATCGAAATCTTGAAGCTTGCACTGCCTTACGAGCTAGCACCGTGGGGCTGTTTCGGCCAAGATGAAGGAACATTGTATCCAGTGTATCTGCGCGGTCTCGCCTATCTAGAATTAGGTAAAGGCCGTGAAGCCGCGGACGAGTTCCAGAAAATCATTGATCATCCAGGCATTCACCAAGACTTCATTACTGCGCCTCTGTCACAACTGCAGCTCGGCCGGGCGCAGGTGATGATGGGTAATAAGACTAGCGCACGTAAGTCTTACGAAGAGTTTCTCGCGCTATGGAAAGACGCCGATCCCGACATTCCCATCTACAAGCAGGCGAAAGCCGAGTACGCAAAGCTGCAGTAGCCCGACTCCTGATTGGTCCGGACTGCGCCCCGTACTGACTCCCTCAGGACGAGCAAACCGGAGCCTATTTAGGGCCAGAGGTCCTAGGGCTGTATCGGAAGCGCCCCCTGCGAGGAATCATGAATCACATTGGAGTGCGTGGGCGCTTTCGATACAGCGACTTGAAGGAAGCCGCTTCCTATGGGATTTGAATGGCGCTGGGGTGAGATGAGCAGGGTGGCAAACCAGTGCCGTGGTACGAAGGAGTGGTTGGATTAGAGATGGGATCGGGTTTTGTGCGAGCAGCGTGATGGGAACGACACTCGGCGGTGGAGAAAGCATCTGAGGAAGACACCTGCGAGGCGCAAAAAGCGGTGGCGTGTTGTAGCACGCGGATGGATCGAGGTTGGGGCTGTGGTTTCATGCAGCATACTCCCGTGGAAGCGGTGGAGCACGGAGTTGGATCTGGAATGCAGAGAGCCTCTCGATGACGTGCATCGGTCCACCGCAGATGGGGCAGATCCAGAAAGTAAGAGCGCGAGCGGGGCGCGGATTGACGGGGTTTGATTCTTGCGCTGAGTCCAATAACCGAGCACAGAGTGGCAGCAATAGCGCGCGCCGGCGGTTGGCCAGAAAGCCGAAGTTGCGAATCCGAACGAAGCCGCTGGGAAGTAGGTGGAGCAGGAAGCGTCTTAGGAACTCCTCGACGGGAAGCGTCATCAGACGCTTTTTGTTGTTGTGAGCCGAATCCCTCCAGCGAAACGTGACTTGGCCATCGGCCAGGGAGACGAGCCGGTGATTGGAGATGGCGACGCGGTGGGTGTAAGCGCCGAGATAGCGTAGAGCATGCTCGGGACCACCGAAGGGCGGTTTGCAATAGACCACCCAGTCATGCCGAAACAGTTGGCGGAGCCAAGCGGAGAAGATCTTGGGCTGAGCGAGCCGTTTCAAATCGCCATAGAAGCGAAGTTCCCCTTTGCTGCAGGCGCGCCTCAACGCCGCCACGAACTTGCCGCGAAATACCCGGCTCAGCACTTTGATGGGAAGAAAGAAAGAGTAGCGGGTGTGGACCCAGTGGGTGTGATCCAGCGAGAGTCCACCGGCGGGGACCAGACAATGGACATGGGGATGATGTTGGAGCTTCTGATCCCAGGTGTGCAGCACACTGAAGAAACCGATCTCGGCGCCCAGGTGCCTGGGATCGCGCGCGATCTCCAGCAGAGTTGCGGCGCTGGTGCGGAACAGAAGGTCGTAGACGACCTTCTTGTTCTGCAGGGCGAGGTGTGCCAGTTCCCGCGGCAGAGTGAAAACGACGTGCACATAGGAGGTGGGCAGCAACTCGCGCTGCCGTGCCTGCCGCCAGCGGTGGCGGGCATTGCCCTGGCATTTTGGGCAATGACGATTGCGGCACGAGTTGTAAGAGATGGCGGAATGTCCGCAGTGGGAACACTGATCACGATGTCCGCCGAGGGTGGCGGTGCGGCAGCGTGCGATGGCCAGCAGCACCTTCTGATGTTGCCAGGTGATCCAGTGGCGACTGCGCTCAACGAATGTCTGCCCCGCGCTGCGAACGATGTCGGCCATCTCCAGGAGAGGGCGACTCATTTAAGGCTTTAGCGGGAGCTCTCGTTTCTGCTTCTCCGGGGACAAGATCAACGAGTCCAACGGGCTTGCGGTGGCGCTGAGGTGGCGTTTGGACAGATGCAGGTAGATGGTGGTTTCTTCCAAATCGTGATGCCCCAGCAGCAACTGAATGGTGCGCAGATCCGCACCGTCTTCTAAGAGGTGGGTGGCGAAACAATGCCGCAAGGTGTGGGGATGGATGTTTTTCTCCTGCAGGCTAGCGCGTCGAGCGGCCTGGCGGCAGGCGTGATAAACGGTCTTAGGGGTGATCGGATGATCCGCTGTATGGCTGCAACCCCCGGGGAACAACCACTGCGAGGGTTTGCGCTTTAACCCGCGCCAGTACTCGCGCAAGGCATCCAGCAGCTTGGGGCTGAGCATGACGTCACGATCCTGGCGTCCCTTGCCGCCCTGGATGTGGACGACCATCCGCTGACTATCAATATCGCTGATCTTCAGGCGCGCCAGTTCGGCACGCCGCACTCCGGTGGCATAGAGCGTCATCAGCACGATGCGATGAAAAGGAGTCAGTGCCGAGTTGATCAGGCGAGCGACCTCCTCCTGACTGAGAATGATGGGCAGCTTCAGCACTTTCTTGGGATAGGGAGTTTCGGCCACGCTCCAGGCCCGCTTGAGTGTCTGGATGTAGAAGAAGCGCAGAGCTGCCAACCGCTGGTTCACCGTGTTCGGTGCCAACTTCCACTTCTTAAACAATGCGGCTTGGTACTCGCGGATGTGTTGCGGACCCAACTGTTCGGGGGACCGGTGGAAGTACCGGGAGAAGTGTTCGACGGTGCGAACGTAACAATCGATGGTGGTCTGCGCGTAGTTCCGACGGTGGAGTTCTTCGAGCATGATCTTGCGTAGATGAGTCACAGAGATGCCTCCTTCTCTGCGACACAACTTAGATCAACTGTAAGCGTCCGGTTACTACCGTCTGTACTTCCAGCTAAACCAGCGAGATCATCACCTGCACATGGTTGTGCGGGAGGTGGTGGTGGACAGTTCAGCGATAACGAAGGTCGAGCATGCCAAGCGGCAGCGGCGAAGCATCGTTGAGAAGCGCAGGATTGTAGGGCTGGCCATGCAGCCTGGAGCATCGGTAGCTCGTGTGGCACGAGAGCATGGAGTTAATGCCAACATGGTGCATTACTGGCGGAACCTTTATCGCCAGGGTCGATTGGGGGAGAAGCAAGCCGACAGCATTCGCCTGCTGCCGGTGAGCGTGAGCGAGTCCCTAGCAACCGCTGTGGTTGAGTCCGAGCCAAAGCTTCCGTCGGCGCCGGCACTCATGCCTGCGACCTCCGCGGGCAGCATCTACGTCGAGTTTCCCAAGATTCATCTCCGCATTGAAAGTGGGGCCGATGCTGCGCTGTTGCGGGTAGTGCTGGAGTCGCTACCACGATGATCACGCTGCCGATGAAGACACACATCTGGATTGCGGCAGGGGTGACCGACATGCGACGTGGCTTTGACGGGCTGAGTGCGCTGGTGCAGACGAAGCTGGAACAGAGTCCGTTCTCGGGGCATGTGTTTGTCTTCCGCGGCCGGCGCGGCGATCTAATCAAAGTGCTTTGGTGGGACGGCGATGGACTCTGCTTGTTTGCCAAGCGGCTGGAGCGAGGACGTTATGTGTGGCCACAAGCCAGTGATGGCACGGTGGCGCTGACGCGAGCGCAGTTATCGATGCTGCTGGAAGGCATCGATTGGCGGCGGCCTGTACGTACTGCAGAACCGCAGTTGGCGATCTAAGTTCGCCCTGGATGATTTGCACAGATTTTTGTGTGCCGCACTATTTGCGTTGTACCGAGTTGCTGGCATACTGCGTCTGTGACTGCTTCGCCTATAACACTGCCGGACTTGGAGCTGCTGGATCCATCGGGATTGAAGGCGCTGATCGTTTCGCAACATGAGCAGTTGCTCTCCCATCAAAGTGAGATCGAACATCTGAAGCTGCTGATTGCCAAGCTGCGGCGCATGCAGTTCGGTCGCAAGTCGGAGAAGCTGGAGCGGCAGATCGAACAGCTGGAGCTCAAGCTGGAAGAGTTGCAGTCGGAGAAAGGGTTGACCGCCAATGCCCACGAGTTTGCTGCGGAAGCTTCTCCTAACTTCCGGGCCAGTGCGAAACCGGCGCGGCAGCCCCTGCCCGAACATCTCCCTCGTGAAGTGAAGACTTACGTATCAGGCGAACAGACCTGCTCGGAATGCGGTGGCCGGTTGCGCAAGCTAGGCGAGGATGTCTCCGAGATACTGGAGTATGTGCCGGCCCGCTTCAAGGTGATCCGGCATGTGCGCCCGAAGCTGAGTTGCGCAGGCTGTGAACGCATTGTGCAGGCAGCAGCGCCAAGCCGCCCCATCGAGCGCGGCCTAGCAGGACCGGGACTGCTGGCCCATGTGCTGGTTTCGAAGTACTGCGATCACCAGCCGCTCTATCGTCAGGCGGAAATGTACGCGCGTGAAGGTGTCGAACTGGAGCGCTCGACGTTGGCAGATTGGGTAGGCGGAACGAGTCGCCTGCTGCAGCCGTTAGTAGAAGCTTTATCGCGTCATGTGTTGGCCGCCACCAAGCTGCACGCCGATGACACCCCGGTACCGGTGCTGGCTCCGGGTAATGGTAAGACCAAGACCGGACGCTTGTGGACCTACGTTCGCGATGATCGTCCCGCAGGCGATAGCGGGCCAGCGGCGGTGTGGTTTGCCTACTCGTCGGATCGCAAGGGTGAACATCCGCGGCAGCATCTGCGCGGCTTCCGCGGGACGCTACAGGCTGACGCTTATGCCGGCTTTCATCATTTATATGAGGGTGGTCTCATCCAGGAGGCGGCGTGCTGGGCCCATGTGCGGCGCAAGTTCTATGAACTGCACCTGGCGCATGCTTCGCCGATCGCGGCCGAGGCCATGAAACGTATCGCGGAGCTGATTACCTACGGGGAAATCACCTTGGGCGTGCTCCGCCCTGTCGGTTGTGTTGCCACTGCCACCGACGGACATAACTGCCTGGCCATGCTGATCCGCCGCCGAGGCGAAACCTTGGCCCAGTTGCTCGCCCGCCTCGATCAGGCTATCGACAAGGCGCTTACTGACGACATCTACACCGACGAGATCAATCCCCCACCAACCCATTCCTGAAGTGTCCACATATTTCTTAAGTGGACACTTATCGCCCGCTCTTAGCTTCCTCCCGCGGTCTGGACCGGACGCTTACGATCAACTCACCTGTGCTGTCGCATAGACCACGCACGCGCAAGCGTCCGCCGTACTACGGCTTCGTTCAAGTCGGCTTCTGGGAAGTGGGCAAACATCCAAGGATTTGGAACGAGAAACGCCCGTGTGCACAAGGATCTGGTGATCGGCTGCGATGCCTACGGTCCGCTGGAAAGTGAATGGTTGGCGAGGCGGTCGTTGGCCCCGAGGACTTGCGTTTCGGCGCAGCCCGTAGGGATGGCCGTACCTGAGTGAGTGCGTTTCATGTTGACCCTCCAAGGTCGGTAGCGCGGCGATTCTTGTTGAACGGGTAGAGCAACTTCACCGCGTTGGCTGCCCCGCCCTCCGGTACCTTTGGGCGCCTTGCCGGCCCGTATCTCCCGGTAACGATCACGAAAGCCGGCAGCAACCACCGACCGCTCGGCTTTGTAAGCGCACAATGCGCTGGCTGAAGACGGCGGATCAATACACGGGGTGTTGTTTCGGGGTTATTTCGGATGTCAAAGTGCAAGTCAAAGAAAAAACAATGGTTAACGTCGGATCTCAAGCCTCAGCGATCACCCAAAACCGGCCAACTGAAAACCGGCCAACGAGAATAGCGTCCGGGACATTGAAGCCCGCAGAGGCTTGTAGCCTCCGAGGGCATGGCCAATGTCTGCTCCGAAAATTTTCTTCATACGGCAGGGGCACAGGATTCGAGAGTGACTTTATAGCCTAAGCGTTGGAGGCGTGTGACGTAGTAACGGCTGAGGCGCTTAGGCTCAAGATGATCGAAGAAATCGCCGCGTAGATCAGTGTACTCGGTTCCCGCTTTAAGCATGTGATAGACGATCACCAACATCGAATGAGCCACTGCAATCAGAGCGCGTTTCTTTCCATGCCGGCCGGCCAATCGGCGGTATTGAGCGGCCAGGTAACTGTTCTTAACGTGGCTCGCGGCCCAGGCGGCTTGCGACAGGGTTCGCTTCAGCCAGCGATTACCGGGGGTGATGCGGCGCCGCTGTCGTTTCCCGGCACTTTCTTCGTTGCCGGGAGACATCCCAGCCCACGAGGCCAAGTTTTGGTGGCTCGGAAAAGGTTGCATGTTCGCTCCCACTTCCGCTAGCACTACCTCAGCTACGCGGCGATCAACTCCCGGGATTGCGTCGAGGCGCTCGATCTCTGCTGCCAAGGCGCGGGTTTGCTTCTCGATTTTGCCGTCCAACTGGTCGATTAACTCTTCCTGCTCGGCGAGTTGTTTCCACAGCAACTGGAGCATGAACCTATGGTGATCGGTGAGGTGCCCTTGCAGGGCCTTCTCCAACTGGGGGATCTTGCCCCTCAGCCTTCGCTGCGCTAAATCCGCAAGCTTCGCGGGATCCTCTTCCCCTCGGATCAAAGCTTTGAGCATCGCTCGGCCAGAGACTCCCAGAACGTCTGTCGCTACCGACGACAGTTTGATGTTGGCGTCCTCCAGCACCTTGTGAATTCGATTTGCCGTGCGTACTTTTTCGTTCGTCAACTGCGTTCGATATCGCGTCAGGTCGCGCAAGTCACGCTGGGACCGTGGTGGAATGAAGCTGCCTTTCAGCAGCCCGTGCTGTAAGAGTTGTGCAATCCACTGGCAGTCCCGGATGTCACTCTTCCGCCCCGGTACCTGTTTGATATGGCGCGCATTCACCAGCAGCACCGTGAATCGGTTCTCCAAGATATTGAAGATCGGTTTCCAATAGACCCCGGTGGATTCCATGGCAACGTGAGTGACGCCTTGGGCGGTCATCCAGTCAGCCATCGCCAAGAGATCTCGGGTCATCGTGCCCCAATGGTGTGTCTCTTTAGTTTGCAACTTAGTAAACGATAGAGCGTGTTCGCCGGCTAAGCCTCCACCCGGGATTTTCGGAGACGGGTATCCGCCAATCGAGGATTGTGTTACTCATAAGTAATCAATGAGAGCAGTATTTGGCGATCCACATCTCGGGCGTCATCTCGAATCCGACATCCTTCCAGTTGAGCTCTGGCGGCCGCAGGTCCCCGTGCACGTCGATGTGCCTGACGGCGAGCATCACCCGGTCCACATCGGTTAGCATCCAACAGAAGAGCGCCAGTGGCAGATCCTTGGACGCGCATACTTCATCAGCGCCATAGGGTTGAGGCGGGCGCAACCGAAAGGGCTATGAAAACTGCGGTTACCGCAGTTTTCGTTGTCTCTGGGTCAACTGGCATAAGTCCTCACAATGGCCAGCGCGGGGCCCAGCGTGCCCGAGGCCGGGTTGAAACTACCACCCTAATGGTCTAACCCCCCCGGGTGCCCCAAACGCGGCCATGCGCGCCTAGCCTGCGGCGTGGTCGCCAAGCCGTCCGGCGGTAGGGATTGCGACCGGCATGCCCCATGCCTTCATAGGTTTAGCTCGCACTGCACGGGTAGCACCCGTGGCACGTAACCAATGGTGTCACCCTTCTAAGAGTTGCAGGTATGATGAGCGCATTGGCAGTTTTCCGCCCGGTGTTTGCCACCCAGCTTGATCGGGATGCGGTGGTCAATGGTGGCGCTCCTAGGCGCGGAAATGAAATGTGGTCGCGAGCTCGCCGCATCACATCCGCGCATGGGGCGTTTTACGCCCAAGTGGCGATGCCAATGCGGTTGTCGGATGCTTCTCGGGAGTAATCTCCCACATGCCGGTTTCTGGCCAAAGTTGTTGACCGACGAATCGACGAATAACCAGGCAGCCGGCGCCAGCTCTCTATGAGCAGACGACTCTCAGACCTAGTCGTACCGCAGGCACTCCGCCGGATCGACCCGCGCCGCGCGCCGCGCCGGAACGCTGGTGGCCAGCAGCGCGATGAACAGCAACAGCAACGGAACTGTGCAGAATGTCAGCGGATCGCCGGCCGTCACACCGAAGAGAAGGCTCTGCATCAGCCGGGTCAGCAGTAACGCGGCGGCCACGCCCATCGCCACTCCGGTCAGCGCCAGCGCGATTCCGTTGCGTAGCACGAGACCGAGGATGGCGCTTCGGGTCGCGCCCAGCGCCATGCGTATGCCGATCTCGCGTGTGCCCTGGCTCACCAGGTACGCCAGTACCCCGTAGATGCCGATCGCCGCCAGCGCCAGCGAGATGCAGGCGAACCCGGCCAGCAGCAGCATGGCGAAGCGCCGGCGCGCCAGCGAAAGGTGAACCCGCTGTTCCATGGTGACCACGTTGTACAGCGGCAGATCGGTGTCGAGCTCATGCAGTTGCTGTTTCACCGCGCCGGTCAAAGCGGCGGGATCGGCGCTGCTGCGCACCACCACATTCATGGCTCGCGTGGGATATTGCGTGTGGGGAAGATAGAAAGCGATGCGCGAGCCCGAGTCGAGCGTGTACTGCTTCACCCGCCCAACCACTCCAACAATCGTGATCCACGGCGCACTGGTGTCGTCGATGCCGCCGATGTGAATGCGCTTTCCCACCGCGTCCTGACCGGGCCAAAGTTGCTGCGCCATGTAGTCGTCGACGATAGCGACGCGGGGATCCGCCGGAACATCGTGATCGTTGAAGAACCGGCCCTCGATCAGCGGAACTTCCATCGCCTGGAAGTAATCGCCGCTGACCATGCGCGTGTCGGCGTTGATGAACTGCTCGCCGGGTGGCGGCACACGGCCCTCAACCGTAATCGGACCCCAGGCGAACATCTGGCTCAGCGGCAAAGAGGTCACAGCTCCCGCCGAAGTCACGCCGGGCAGACGCTCCAGCCGCTGCCACATTTCGTGATAGGCAGCCCAGACTGCCTGCTTGTCCTTGTATTTCGGGCCGCTCATGGTGAGCTCCAGCGTGAGCACATTGCGCGGGTTGAATCCCGGGGGAACGTCCTTGGCGCGCAGAAAGCTGCGAATCAGCAGTCCCGAGCCGATTAGCAGCATGGTGCAGAGCGCCAACTCCGCAACCACCAGTAAGTGGCGCAGGCTGTGCCCGCGTCCCCAGATCGCGCTGACGCCGGCCGAGGTCCGACTCGTGTCCTGCAGAGTGTTCTGCACATCGATTCCCGAAGCGCGTCCCGCGGGCGCCATGCCGAAGAGCACCGCCGACGCGACCGAGATGGTGAAGGTGAACAGCAGCGCCGTGCCGTCGATGCCGACGTCGCTTACCCGCGGCACGCTCTGCGGCCCGAGAACGCGGATCCAGTGCACGCTCACATAAGCCAATAGCAAACCTAGGGTGCCGCCGCCCAGCGCCAGCAGCAGGCTCTCCGTCAGCAGTTGGCGGGTGATGCGAAGACGGCTAGCGCCCAGCGCGGAGCGCACCGCGATCTCCTTCTGCCGCGCAACCGTCCGCGATAACTGGAGGTTGGCCACATTCGCACAGGCAATCAGCAGCACGCAGCCAACCGCTGCCAGCAACAGATACAAAGTGCGGCGCACGTCGCCCACCACTTGCTCCATCAGCGGTACAATGCCGAAGGTCAAGCCGCCGTTGGGTGGATACACCTCGGGATGATCGTGCCGCAGGCGCGCCGTGATGGTGTCCATCTCCGCCTGGGCCTGTTTTAGGCTTACGCCGGGCCGCAGCTTGCCGACGATGTTGTAGTCCTCGTGGTCGCGGTTTTGGGCAGCGTCGCCGGGGAGCGGCATGGGCAGCAATACCTCAGCCTGCTCGGCGCCGTCGAGCGTCGGCATCACCTCGCGCGGCAGGGCGAACGACCGCGGCATCACACCCACCACTTCGTACGGCATACCGTTCAAGGTGATGGTCTTGCCCACAATGCCGGGATCGGAGCCATAACGGCGCGTCCACGTGCCATAACTGAGGAGCGCGGTTGGATTGCGACCGAGCCGGTCCTCGTCGGCAACAAACGAACGCCCGATTTCGGCGCGCAGGCCCAGCATGGGCAGCAGATTGGACGAGACGCGGATCGTTCCTACGCGTTCCGGCTCACCCTTGCCGGTGAGGTTGTAGTTGCCGCCAATGGCGATCGCCACCTGCTCCAGACCGCGATGACCGGTCTTGATGTCGAAGTATTGCGCGGTGGAGAACCAGTCCTCGGTTATGCCCAACCCCGGTGAGCGGTTCCACAGAATCACCAGGCGCTCGGGATCCTGGTAGGGCAGGGGCCGCAGCAACAACGCGTTGGCGATGCTGAAGACAGCGGCGGTCGCCCCAATTCCAATGGCCAGCGACAGTACCGCGGCAACCGTAAAGGCAGGGGTCTTCAACAGCGTCCGAAGCGAATATCGGAGATCGAGCAGGATAGTATTCATGCGAGCGGCGGTCCATTCCCATCGCAGCCGCGACTAGCGGTCGGTGTCGTCACAGACGAACGATACAGCAATAGGGCAGCAGGAAAAACGTCAGTTGATTTGAGCCGCATCAGGACGGGATGAACGACGGCTCGCACGGCTGCCTTTGCGGCCAAGCCTTTTGTAGCCTGTGATCCCCGGTGGGATGAGGGCAGTTTCGACCGGGATAAGTCTCAGCTCCAAGGAATTACGTTGCGCTTTCGAAGTTGGCTCACGCATGTCTAAGACAGGCAGGATGATCGATAAACTGAGCCTGCTGGCTTGGCCCAGTGGTTTTGGCGGAACGCGATGCTGGGGGCGCTTTCCCAACGGCCTTGTGTTCTTGTTGCCCGGCGGGTGGCGAAAGTCATTTCTACAGGTAACTTATGTGGAGGCGAGCTATGCTTCGACGTCTCGCTCTTTGTACGCTTACTCTTCTCTTTTCCTCCGCGGCCCAGTCGCAGACGCCGCCCACGCTCGCCGTCCCTGCAGACTCGCCACGCTGGGATCTGGAGGAACAAGCCAAGGTAGTTGAATATCAAAGCCGCAAGTGCCTGTTGCTCGATGGTGGAGCAGCGGTTTTGAAGGATTTTGAACTGCGCGACGCGGTTATCGACGTGGATGTCGCAACTCCAGCCAAGCACGGGTTTTTCGGTATTCAGTTTCGGCTCACCGACGATGGCGCCAACGGCGAATGGGTTTATCTCCGCCAGCACAAGTCCGGTCTTCCCGACGCCATGCAATACACACCGATTCTCAACACCGGCGCTAACTGGCAAATCTATAACGGGCCGGACTTCACCGGTGCAGTCGATATCCCGAAAGATGTTTGGTTTCATCTGCGTCTGGAGGTGGTGGGGGCGCAGGCAAAGCTCTATGTCAAGGACATGGATAAGCCTGCGCTGGTGATGAGCGATCTGAAAAGTGGCGTTCAGAAAGGTCAGGTCGCCCTGTATGTCCTGACTGGCGCAACCTATTTCTCGAATTTCGAAGTACGGACAACGCCCGATGCGCCCTGGGAGCGTCACCTGCCGCCGATGCCCGCTGGAACGCTGACCAAGTGGAGCCTATCGCCTTCCTACGATGCGCTGGCACGTAATCTGGAGCGTCCGCTTTCCCACTCCGAGAGCGATGCCATAGATTGGCAGGATGTGGAGGCAGAGCCGCCTGGCTTCGTGGTCCTCTACCGCTATCGCGAGGCCCCGCATCTGAGGGTCACGTTTCAGACCGACTTTTCGACGCGCCTCAAACCCCAGCCGGGTATGAAGGTACTCTACGCGCGCACCACGATCGACTCCGACCGCGACCAGGTGAAGAAGCTGGAGATTGGCTACAGCGATGACGTCAGTGTCTTCCTGAATGGCCAGATTCTCTTTCGTGGCCGAAGCGCCCAGAGCTTCCGCGACCCAGGGTTCCTTGGCATCGTTAACCCGGAAAACGACGCCGTCTATCTTCCTTTGAAGAAGGGCAGCAACGAACTAGTGCTGGCGGTCAGCGAACTCGGCGGCGGATGGGGATTCATCTGCCGTTTAGCGGAGCTGGAAAACTGAACTTACGCATGGTTACCTGACCCCTGCCGTTGCGTGAGTTTATGCGACTAGCGGCACTCTTCGCGCAACGCTTCTATAGGATCGACCGAAGCCGTACTTCGCACCGGCAGATATCCATGCATTTGGAGCAATAGATCATCTTCCGGGCTTTTGCCGAGGGACTTGTTCAAGAAGACAATCTCAACATTAGATCGCCGCCACTCGTCCAGAAGCAGAACCTGATACGCGTAGTTGCGCGCCAGCCGGTCAGGCGAATGAACGTAGATTCGGTCAATTGCGCCGACGGCCGCAAGATCGCGTAGCCGATCGAGGGCTGGGCGAGCCAAGGTGGCGCCGCTGGTCCCATCATCAACAAACTGTCGCTCCCGCGGCACCGGGGTGCCGTCGCTTCGTGCGCGCTCTGTGAGAGCAGATACCTGACTTTCGATTGTGTGCGCGGCCGCCTGCTGCTCGCTGGAGACGCGCGCGTAGTACGCAGCTCGAATGGTCATAAAAGCCTCCTAGGAGAGGCTTTTAGTCCCGCTAACAGCAATCAAGTACAGGTCTTGAGCAGTGAACCTTGCAAGGAGAATCATCCTGTTTGGTACATATAGCGGCGACCCTCACGGCAATAATCTTGTTGACAAGCGTTGATTTCGGCGGATAATGCCGTTACCTCATTTTACTGATCAGCCTTGGGGCCGTAATGGCTAACCTGTTTGGGGCGACGATCACCCGCGACACCTAATAGTGCATCGCAGCTCGCGATTGCACCTTTGGACCTATCCGACTTAGTTCGGGAGGGTCCGTGCCGGAGAACCAACGCTGTGGAGACGATAAGAAGTCATCCCTAGAACAAAAGGACGGGTTCGCGGCACCATCCATTGCACTGCCAAAAGGCGGCGGAGCGATCCGCGGTATCGGCGAAAATGGGAAACAGTTCTGTTGGTTTGTCGGAACTTATGTCGATTTTGATGGAGGTGGCGAGCGATGAGAAATGCGAGTTGCAATGCCTTACTGTGGCTCACAGTCACCCTGCTTGCTATTACGACTGCTATTTCGAGCGCGCAAGTTCAGCCTGAACTTAGCAAGTTTGCTCCCTTAGATCAACAGGACTTGGCGGACCACTTTACGGGCGACTTTCATTACAGCCTTCCGTTGATGGAAGTTCCTGGGCCGAACGGCGGCTATCCCATAGTTCTGAGTTATGCAAGCGGCATAACACCGGACCAGGACGCATCCTGGGTTGGCCTCGGCTGGACGCTGAGCCCGGGCGCGATCGTCCGACAGATGCGCGGCGTTCCTGACGACTTCGATGCGGATCAGGGAGATCAAATCACAACCATTCTCGACATAGAACCGCAACTGACCTACGGTTTGGGAATCGGGGGTGACCAGAAAGCCAAAGACAGATCGGAGACCTGGAACCGCGCGAATTGGTCGTTCATTGAGAAGCTTCGTAACGATATTGGCGAGCTTCTTGGATTCAACAACCTTACCATGTCGGCGAAGGGTGAAAATCGATTTGGGGACTCACTATCGTCTGAGGACCGACTGGATTTGGGCATCCGCGGCGGCTCGACGCTCACCCTCCAAGCATTGTCGATAGGAACTATGGTCGGGTCAGCGTCCGAGGCGATTTCTTTGGTGGAACTCAATAATGCTTCGCGCATCGCTGCAGCCGATGCCGAAGGCATGGTCGGCGCAGCATTAGATGTAGACGGACAATTGTTTACCGGCAGCAGTGGACGAGCCACCGTCGAGTCACTTCGTCCGGAAGTTGCCACTGAATATGCCAAGGTTCCTTTGGATCTGCGATCACCGATGTCGCACGCTGCTTGTGCGGAAGCGTCATGCCTCACTCAGGCCTTCGAGGCGGGAGTAAATCCTGAAGGCGGCTCTATCGTCGCGCGATGGGCAAGAGGTGTACGCAAAGGAGAATTGGCGGCTCCATGCTCATCCTGCTCACCGACGCTTGATAGCCTCGGTGTTAAGCATGGTGCGCAACTGTCACCATCAACCCCGATCCCGCCTATTCCACAAGGAGCGGACAAGGACGAACATTGAGTAGTATGGACCAGACTAACGAACTGGCGCACTCACCAACCTTTCACCACCACACTTTATGGTTAACAACTTCCACCTTCTAACCGCAGCCGTTGGTTGAGCCGCAGCTCATGCAGCGGTAGCAACTGCCATTGCGAACTATGATTGCGCCGAAGAGTGCAACTGTATACGTCGCCCATGTCATATTTTTCGGGCAATGCACCGGCCGGTATGGTAGATACCGCGATCCCGCAGTCTGGGGCCGTTCGCAAGGTTGTCTCCGGACTTGCGCTTCAGTGGTCGGCGGATGAACGACATACAAATTGTACATCTCCCTTAACAGACCATTCGCAGATTTACCAACCTGTTGGACATTGCAGCCGTGCTTACTTGAAATTTCTTCGCCAGGTGGCTAATCGCTTCTTCGTCATCTAAATTCAGACCATTCTTTTGAAGCTCTTGCTGTACGAGGCCCTTGGGCATCAGCGCATCAGCAGGGACGCGCCAAGTTGGTTGGGCTCTACCTCGTCGTGATCGACTCCGGTGGATGATGTCCCATCGCGCCTGAACGTCACGTGACGATCCATAAGTAACTGCGCCTTTCGCCCGTCTTTTCGTGCAGCAGATATTGCGCTATCTCATGATCGATGGGCGTTTGCTGAAAGAAGACAAACCGTTCGGCGGAGCCCGCGTTGTCTGGGTCCCCGGAGTGCCGGAAGAAGCGGGAACAACTTATCGGCAGCGTCTTTCTGGGAGACTATACGCTTTTTGTGTGTGAAAGCATTGAAGAGGGCGCCTACCGCAAGTGCTTCCTTCAACCTTGGAAATCAACCCACTCTCTTCCCTCGAGTGAAACCCCGAACAGCGTGGTGCTGCTCCCACACCGCCATTGCTCTCCACTCCGCGAGGGAGCGCGCCGAGCCAGAGTCGGTTGACGAGTAATTATCCTCCGGCAGTGGGGCGCCAGACCGATGGTCTGGGCGATAAGGCAAGGAACAGGTGTAGAGCTGGAGGGCGCAGTGGTTTAGGCTGAGAGATGTCCCGCTCGTTGGCAGTTAAGACCGCTGGCTCACTGATGCCTTTGCAAGCTCGTCCGGCAGTGTGGTTCTGGGCCCCGTGCCCGATACAGTGATGACCTCGTCGCTTCCGATGGAGAGGCGGAGGATCTCGTTTGGGAGACTACTTTCTTGCACGGCCCGGGCCGACGCAGTTGGGGCAGACAAGGAGTATGTCGTGCCCAAGAAGCGAAACAAGGTTGGTATTCTACCCGTTATAGAGCCCAACGCCGCAGGGATCGATATTGGTGCGACGGAGATCTTCGTCGCGGTTCCTGGAGACCGCGACGCAGAGCCAGTTCGGTCTTTCCCAACGTTTACCGTCGATTTGGAGAGACTCGCAGATTGGCTTCAAGAATGCCAGATTCGAACCGTGGCAATGGAGTCGACCGGAGTGTACTGGATCCCACTGTTCCAGATACTGGAGAAGCGCCAGATCGATGTGCGGCTGGTCAACGCCCATCACGTCAAGAACGTGCCCGGCAGAAAGACCGATGTTCAAGATTGCCAGTGGATTCAGCACCTTCATTGCGTGGGACTATTGCGAGGGTCCTTTCGCCCGGATGACGAAATCTGCGCCATCCGTTCGTTGTGGCGTCATCGCGACAACCTCATTCACTTAGCTACCCTTCACCTCCAGCACATGCAGAAGGCGCTGGATCAGATGAACCTGCAGATCCACCACGTCATCAGCGATCTGGACGGAACGACCGGTCTTGCCATCATGGACGGGATCCTAGCTGGGGAACGCGACCCGCATAAGCTGGCGCAACTGCGGCATCCGCGCATTCGCGCCAGCCAAGAAACGATCATGAAGTCGCTGGTCGGCGATTACCGTGAGGAGCACCTGTTCACGCTCCGCCAATCCCTCAACGCCTACCGCTATTACCAGCAGTTGATTCAGGAGGTCGACTTGCAGGTGAAGCAGATGATGCAGCGGCTCCCCTCCAAAGTTGCTGATCGCGAAAAGCCGCCGAAAGGAGACAAGCCTCGCCCCCGCAAGACTCCCTGGAGGAATGAACCGCCGCAATTACGGGACGATCTCTATCGGGCTTTTGGCGTAGACCTGACGGAGGTCCCTGGCATCAACACGTTAACCGCGCAAATGCTGCTTACCGAGATCGGCCCGAATCTGGCTCGGTTTCCCACTGCAGCCGCCTTCTGCTCCTGGCTAGAGTGACCGCATTCGTGGTGGCCCGCACTCCGAGTCAATCGCGAAGCGTCGCAAGCACGACGGTGACTGCATTGCGGTCATTCCTTGGCTACCTTTACGCCAACGGCTTG
This sequence comes from uncultured Acidobacteriaceae bacterium, assembly GCA_963791975.1. Taxonomy (GTDB): domain Bacteria; phylum Acidobacteriota; class Terriglobia; order Terriglobales; family Acidobacteriaceae; genus Bog-257. The sequence continues at coordinate 157,699 of CAWBUJ010000008.1, forward strand.
ATCAAACAGCAGTTGACAGCGGCTGTTCCTGCGGTAGCTCGATGGCGCCTAGCTGCGCTCCCGAAGGCTCTGCAACCTCGCGAGGTTCAGGCGCTTTTGGCAGCGTGTGATCGGCGCACGCGAATGGGACGTCGGGATTTTGCCGTCCTGACGATGCTTGTTCGCCTCGGACTGCGTGCGAGTGAACTCGCGGGACTTCGCCTCGATGATATCGATTGGCGTGCTGGCTCTATCCTTATTCGAGGGAAGGGCAATCGGGTTGAGCCGTTACCGTGTCCGCAAGATGTCGGCGACGCAGTGGTCGCCTATCTGCGCCGAGGACGGCCCGCAAGCGCGGCGGATCGTAGTGTATTCGTCCGCATCAGAGCACCTCACCGCGCTCTTAGCGGCATCGGGGTGAGCGGGATTGTTGTCGCGGCGGCCCGTCGCGCAGGCCTCGGCGAGATCCGTGCACATCGACTGCGCCACACAGTGGCTAATCGTGAATCGTATCTAGGCTCTGCATGGATTTCTCCGAACACGAGTTGGGCAAACGGTGACACTTCAACAGCGACGAACAGGCGCTGGCGAGGGCCAGAAAAAGGAAAAAGGGAGGGTTCTTCTAGAGAGCGGGTCACTCTGAAATGCGGGACTAGAATTAGATCAAGCTGGCCTTGTCCATCCGGAGTTCTTTGCGCTTGCTCACTGGAGGTGCGCTGTGACGCCGATTGATCTGAAGCACGTTCTTCTCTGGTGTGTTGGTCTCAATTACCTGGTTCTATTCGTCTGGTTCGGCGTCTTTGTCTTCGCCCATGACTGGATGTACGGGATGCACACCCGTTGGTTCAAGCTCTCTGTGGAGACCTTTGATGCGATTCATTACGCGGGTCTCTCGGTTTACAAGATCGGCATCATCTTGTTGAACCTCGTTCCGTTGGTCGCACTTTACCTAGTTTCGTGACGGCTCGCCCGTCTCACCCGACCAACCTTCATTCGCGACGCCTAGCCAGGTTCTTACCTCGAATTTCGTGACCTCAAACTGCCTATCGCCTGACTGTTGGCGAGTGTGACGCTTATGCGTCAGAATGAAATAGATGAAGCTGGAAGTAGATTGCTACTCGGGTCGGACAGCGGACGAAAGGCCGATTCGCTTTCGGCTGGACGGATACGAGTATCTGGTCGAGGAACTCCTCGACCAGTGGTACGGTCCGCAAGACACGTTTTTCAAAGTGCATGCGGACGACGGCAATCTCTACATCTTGCGCCGAGAGACATCGACCCCCGATGGATCCTGGCATCTGGAATCATTCCGGCAACTGCCGCGCCAAAGTTGATCGGGGAGGTTGATCGTCGTCAACCCTCTGCCAGTTCGAGGTAGAAGCCCCCATGTGGAAATCTGCTAAGAGTGCGCGGCGACCGAAGTGGGTCTGGGTGGCGATAATCGCTGGCCTTATTTTGATTTTCGCCTACTCTCGAGTAATGCTGCATTTCGGGAAGTGAAGCTGCGGCCACCATCGTCCTGCTCAACCTTCGTCAGGCAACATTCACTTCACCGCCGCACCGTTCTGATTCAGTTAGTTTCTTGGTCAGTTGGATGGCAGGCCATTCCACCGGCCCATTCTGGTCGGGGAAAGCAATCCGCCTGTTCCTCAGACCCTTCGACACCAGTGCCAGTAGATGTTTGCGTGTCGCTTTGACCGCCACACCGTCGAATCCAAACCCAGGAAGAGGCTGAATCCTCTTTTGCTGCTCCAGTTGTGCGATTACCCACGAGCCCCATTCCGGCGTGGCGGGCAGACCGTAGTGACATACCAGAGAAGACCAGACGAAGAGGTGGTCGTCACTCGCTAGAAGCAGCTTCCCATCCGACGTGTTGTCGGCTAGTTCCTGCGAGCAACTCACCAGATGCCTTAACGGTCGCTTGCGGCCGGAAATCACTATCGAGCCTCGGAAGCATAGCGGCTTCTCACCAAGCGAGACCATGCTCTCAACACCATACGGGTCTTCCACTGTAAATGAATCACCGTTGGCAAACGCTGCTGCGATGGCTCCAATCTCAACGTCGCCGCCAACAACTGAGATCAGATGGGCCTTGCCACGTTCTTCTCCCACAAAGGCGTCCAAGAGCACGCGAACGTTGGTGGCTGTCTTTTCAGTGCGGCGCCGATAGACAAGTTTGCCGAATCGCTCATGAGCGTTCTTCATCGCAAGGCTTGGCCTCCTTGGTCTCTTTCAGTTCGACGATTTGCCCCGTCTCGTAAGCAAGGGTCAGTTCATGGCTGAATCGCTCTCGCTTGCGAATGATGGTCTCCCCCTCCGCTTCCCCTTCCTCGTTGAACTCGTCCACGTACTTCACCGATCGCCAGTGGGCGATGTGTCTTGTCTCGCCTTCTCCGAAGAAGCCGTTCAGCATACCGCTGCATGCCAGCAAACCAACGTGTCCCTTATGAAGCGGTGTCACCGGCCGACCACTCATCTTCTGCTGTTTGCGGACAAGGATGCTGCGGGCGTTTTGCATCGCCACCGACCGCTGCAGCGCGTCTTCAATTTGATCCAAGGGCAGTCCCGCAAAAGAGATCCTTGTGGGCGATGATGGAGGGATTACGTAACGCTCCCTCACCTCTTGGTTCAGTACGGGAAGCACCTGCGGCTTGTAAGCAATCCGGAGCAGCTCATCCGCTCCCTTGGGCTCCCCGCGTAAATGTGCTTTCTTTCGTGTTCCAAACACCACGACCTGGTTGAACCGTACTGACTCTGGATTTCCGAGGCGGAAGACGCAAATCCGATCAAACTGGCTGGTCAGTAGCCGTGCGCACGTACCTACGGCGGGAGCCGGAACGACAAATACCAGCGCACCCTCGCTGGTCACCCAGCGATAGCAATGCTCCAGGAATACCAGCTCCATCCTCTTATTACTGTGTGGTCCGAACTCAGTGTCGTATGGCGGATTCAGGTACAGGAGAGAGCATGTTTCCGCCAAGACTTTGCACTCAAAAGCGCTCCCGTGAACCGTCGCAATTCCCTTCTGGGCGGCTCCCGCAGCTCGGTCCGCGTCGAGCTCGATACCTGCCAAGTGCGCGCCAGTACTCTTCGTGACCTCAAGTAGAGCCGTACCGTCACCGACGCAAGGGTCGATGGCGGCGTAAGGCCCAGATGCGACGAGCAATGCTTGGGTATTTTGGGCTTCCTCGATAGGCAAGGGGAAATAGCCGAGCTTGAGTCTGGCAATTGGTCGGGCCATTTGCTCTCCGGAAGGCTCTAATTAAGGTGGTGAATTGAAGGTTAGGTTAGGGCTGAGGCCGCCAACGTGGCTGCCAACGAACTGTTCAGACGCTCGATTTCGACCGCTCGCAAACTAAAACATCATCCGTGCGCCAGCTCGCAGGATCAATAACAGGAACCGACTTTTCCTTCGAGGTGCACGCATGCGACTCAAGCCCTTCCTACTCGATGCCTGGCTCGACCAGTACGAACACGACATAGAATTCAATCTGGCTGCGAGCACCGGACCGGCCTGGACCGTGAATGACATCCTCGCCCTCTCTGACGATGAAACCCGCCACCGCTTCCTGAACCACAACCTGGTCTACAGCCGCCCCGCCGGCGCTGACAGCCTGCGCGAAGCGATCGCCGAAATGCAGGGTGTCCCGGTTGAGGCCGTGCAAATCGTGACCGGCGCCTCCGAAGCGCTAGTGGCCCTGATGTGGCTTGCGGCAGAGCCCGGCGCGAACGTAATCATCCCGCTGCCCGGATTCACGACTTTCTCGGCGCTCCCGGAATCGCTTGGTCTGGAAACCCGCTACTATCGCGTGCGCAGAGAACGGCTTTCGCATCGATCCCGACGAGATCAAGGGGCTCGCCGACTCGAAGACCAAGCTCATCTTGGTCAACAGCCCGCACAACCCTACCGGCGCGACTATCGGCGACGAAGAAATGGAAGCCCTACACGACTTCACCGCCGAGCGCGGAATCCAGCTGGTGAGTGACGAGGTCTACCATCCCGTCTACCACGGAAGGCCAACGCAATCGGCAGCGCGCCTGCCGCACGTTACTGTGATCTCCGATCTGTCGAAGGCATTTTCGATTGCCGGCGTGCGCACGGGATGGATGATCGAGCACGACGCCCATCGCCGGCAGCAATACTGGACCGCGCGCGCCTACTTCTCCATCTGCAACACCACCACCGGGGAGATTCTCTCGGAGATCGCTATCCGCAAACGTGACGTCGTGTTGGGGAAGACCCAGGAAGTTGCTACCCGAAACCTGAGGCTCCTCGAGCACTTCATGGCGGACCATCGCGACGTACTCGGCTGGATTTCGCCGCAAGGCGGCATGACCGCGTTCCCCTGGCTGCTGAGTGGTGAGAAGGAGCGCCCGTTCTGCCAGGCTGCGACCGAGCATGGAATCCTGCTGGCGCCCGGAGATTGTTTCGATACGCCTTCGCACTTCCGTCTGGGCTTTGCCGCCGCCGGAGACAATTTCTCCAAGGCGCTCGACCGCTTCGGAGCATTCGTCAAGAGCTGGTCGCCACAAATGGTCACGGCCTGATGGAGACTTGCTCAAACGCTTCTTGGCTTGTGCCGGGAAGCAACGGCGCCGAGGGCCAATTCGGAAAGGGATTTCTGCTGGAAGTCCTAAAGTCTTCGATTAGCCGCCGAACCATACAGCGTCGCACCAATAATTGTTCCAGCAGGCCTTGAAGCTCATCACGTCCTCCGTACCACTCGCAAGGGATCTCGTCTGCAATGCTCCGCAACTGCTGTTCGGGGAACGTCTCAATTCGCTGCAGCCACGGAGCAAAGTCATTCCAGAACTCGATTTCCTTATAAACATCATTGAGCCCATAGACTCCCCGCAGCGGAGCGTCTCCGAAACTCCACTCGCCGGCATTGAAGCAATACCCAAAATCGATAAAAGACGCGGTGTATTTCCTCTCGCGCATCTCTTTTTGTGGAATACGACCTGGCGCCCATCGGCGTTGCCGGTCCACTTATCAAAAGCCAGCACACCGGCAAATTTCCTAAGATTCCTGACGCGCCCTAGCATCGATCCTGATGGCCAATCCCAGACCTCGCCAGTCACCACCTCAGAACCAAACTGGAGTCCTGGGCTCGCTGGAACCGCGCGGCCAGCCAGGTTGAAGACGATTTGCTGCTCCTGGATTGTTTTCTCATCTACTTGAATAATGACCGGCTCCGGTACGCTGAGCCCGATCATTCGAGCCAGTCGGCAAGCCAGGTAGTCGTTAGCCAGCACCCTTGTACATTGCGGGTTCCCCTGAAACTTCACCACATACCGCTTGCCGTCGTCGGCCAGCATAATGCGGCCTTGCGAGCCGCCGCGAACCTGAGAAATATGCGCGACTGCCGTGATAACCATGTCTTTGCTCCTGGATATGTGCGGAGGGTCCAGCTACGGCTGTCTCTGGGTGTGGGTTGAGCGAGCCGAGAGCACACGTGTGCCCTCGGCATCTCCGTAGCTTGTGGTGTAGTGACTAAGCGGCGTGATGTTGATTGGGGCCAGCGAGTTCTTCGAGGCCGAAGACCACGTGTTGCAAGGTCTTCATGTCCGAGATCTCGGCCAAAGGCGGGGCTTGGAGTTTGGCCAGCAGAGCTTCGACGGTTTTCGGTTCCAGCCGCTTGGTAACTGCTTCCAATCGCGTAAAGCCGCGCTCTGCCGATTCGAGTAACTGCAGGACGCTGCGCTTAACTGCGGGATCGCGGATCAACTTTGGCTGGTTAACCCGTCCGCACTCCCGCAGGATGTTGCGATACAACGGTGTGCCAACCGCCTTTTCCAACCCTGCAATGCGCAGGTCAAGATCGTCGCTGGTGGTTCCGTTCGCACCGCCATTGCTGTTGCCGACTTTGCTGTGGCCGTTACCCGAGGTCTTCGGAGCTTCGCGCAGGTTGGTTTCGCTTCGTCCATTTGCGCGATTGGAATTTCCAGCGCCGTTGCCGTTCGTATTCCTACTCGAAGGCCGCATTCCTTTGCGCCAGTTTTCTGGAAGCGCCCAGGCGAACAATGCGGGCGTTCTCAGTGGCTGACGATTTGAGTCCAAGTCGACCCAGATAGCGTTGAAATCGTAGAAGTAGCGGCCGAGACCAAAACACGAGCAAGCCCGCTTAAACGCTTGCGCGTCCGCTGAAGTCATGCCGTTATCGTCATCTGCCCATTCTTCCCCAGTGCCTGAATGTGACCCAATGCCCAGGATCGTGACCGTGCAAGTGACCAGCACTTTGCCCGAGACGATGCTCTCACCTTTTTTTACGCGAGTGATGTTGGTCATCGTTTCGACCTTGTACTCACGGGTCCAGCCTTGGGGCGTGAAGAGGGCGTTCAGCCGGTCAGTGTAGGCGCGGCAATCGGCGTAAGGCACGATCTGACCGCGCTTCTCGTCGTTGGTTGTGTTGGTAACCCGCCACCGGACTTGGTCGAGTGAAAACGGGACCTCAAGCTCGGCGAGAAGGCGGGACACATCCAGTCCCGAGGGGGCAGTCGTTGTGACTTCGTTTGGCATGGCGAGGCACCCTCCTTCAGGTACCTGAGGACTTGTTGAACTCGGTTGTGATTTGAGGAATACAGTGAATGCAGCTATCAGCGCGACCTATCGACGTTGAGACGGTCCTGCTCACAAGCTAGAATGGCGGGGCGATGGAGTCACTAAGCGCGAGGCTGGCTGGTATCAGCTTGCCGGATTCCGAAGACAATTGGGTCATGCTTGGGTCTATCTGGGCAGAGGCGCCCGCGGTGGTGGCTTTTTTGCGGCACTATGGCTGAATTTTCTGCCGCGAGCACGTCGCGCAGTTGCGCGAACACGAGGCGGAGCTCAGGCGCAGAGGGGCCCGAGTCGCGGCAATTGGACTGGGTGATAGGAACTACGCCAAGTTCTTCCGGGAAGAGACTGGCATCACGTTTCCTCTGCTTATCGATGAGGAACGCCAAGCTTATCGCGCTGCCGGGTTAGGCAGCGCCACGCTGCTCCACCTTCTTCGGGGCGATAACGCTGCAGCCCGCAAACGTGCTAGCGCCAGTGGCATCGCCAGCACAAGTTGGGAAAGAACCCTTTTCAGCTGGGAGGCAGTTTCGTCTTCGCTCCTGGCAATCGCGACCTGTATGCACATGTGAGCAAGACGTTCGGCGATACCGCTTCAGTTGCGGAATTGCTGGCGGTGATTCCCTGACGATAGAGACAACCGGCGGCAAAACCCGCGGTGACTCGAAAGGTATCGGTCGTCAAGCCGTAGGTTTACGGCTAGCGCAATCGGAAAGGCCGCGTCGTAACCAATCTCGACCGCCGCGCTCAGCCAGCATCACTACCACTTGGCGATTTCTAAACAACTACTTCGGCCAATCGACTTCGGCAGATGGCGTTTGACCAGAACGGGTGTTATCATCCCGCAGCATTCACATCGGACGCAAGAGGAAGAAGGCATGCCCATCGCTCGGCCAATCAAGTTCGCCCACGTCGTCTACCGTACGCGTCGGTTTGACGCAATGCTGGGTTGGTACCAAACCGTCTTCGATGCCAAGGTCCAGTACCAAAACCCGGGGCTCGCGTTCCTGACGTTTGACGACGAGCACCATCGCTTCGCCATTGCCAATCTTTCGCTATTCCAACCGAGCGGCACAGAGTCCGACCGACAGGGAGCCATAGGAGTGGACCACGTTGGTTACACTTACGCCACGCTGCGCGATCTCCTAGAGAACTACGCTGAACTGAAGGCGAAGGGAATCACCCCATACTGGTGCATCCATCATGGCATCACTATTTCTCTGTATTACGCCGACCCGGACGGCAACCAAATGGAGTTTCAAGTCAACTGCTGCGCATCCAGCGAAGAAGCCGCGGCCATGATGTACAACACGTTCGACAAGAATCCCGTCGGAGTCGAGTTCGATCCCAACGACTGGCTCGCGCGACTCCGTGCAGGCCAGGATCAATCTGGTTTGCTTTCGCGACACATTGACGAACCCATATCACCCATACGTGGAGCATTCAGCAAAATCGTCGGAACTGTGTGAGCAGAGTGTCTCCATCAAGATAGCTGTTGATATAAGGCCAAGTCGCACGTTAACCCAAGCGGTACAGCTGAAGGAAGAGATGGACAGAGGAATCGGGATCGTTCAGAACGGCACATCCTGCTCCGTGACAGTTGTTTCGTCAAAAGCCGCTTTCGGCTGGCTCTCGACGTCCGTTCTCGCCGCTCCTTGAGTCCAGGAACTCGATCCTATCGACGTAGACAAGATCCCTGTAGTGTTTGCCCCTTGCTGTTTGTCGTCCCAAGATTCTGTACGCTTCCGGCCTTCGAGATAGACGCGTGAGCCTTTATGCAGACTCTCGCCGACGATCTCTGCCCTCCGGCCGAAAGCCTTCACGGCAAACCATTCCGTGTGTTCTTGCAGTCCGCCGGCCTTGTCCTTCCATCGTTCCGTGGCGGCCACGGAGAACTGCGCGATGGCCGTCCCCTGTTGGCTGTACTTCACCTCCGGATCGCGACCGAGATTTCCGATCAACATTACTTTTTGCATCGGGTTGTTCCCTCCTCCTCCTCCCCCCCCTTGTGGGTTTAGA
>CAWBUJ010000009.1:0-155349 GCA_963791975.1 uncultured Acidobacteriaceae bacterium
AGCTGGGCCTAGAACTCTGTCCCTGAAGGCGTTTTATCTCGTGTTCGACCATGACGGTCAACTTTTTGCGGACTGATTCCAGAACCTCCCATTTCTCTTTAAGCGCTTCCTTTTTCGTTGCATCTTTGAGCGAACGTTTGGGCAGGTGCTTGCGTTCATCATCGATGATGAGCTGAAACAATTGCACGATAGACCGAAGGTTCTCGTACACGTTCCGGAACGCTTCCGGACCGTATCGAGTGGTGGCAAACGTCACATAAGCAAGGCCAGCCCCGGTTAGCAAAAGCGCATCCGGCACAACAGGATTCTCGTCTGCGTACTCGTTGAGCACTGCCAGTATTCTCTCCTGAAGAACTTCCCAGGGAGGAGCGTCGGATTCGGGGCCAGCAAAGCCCCGGGGTTTCTTGGCCACGATTGGATGTCACCTCACGCTAAAACCGGCCGAGAATAGACGCGTGGCTTGTGCAAGTCAAATTGAATGTGGGGCGGCCTCCGGGCAGTTCATGCGCTCTCCATGCGGAGGTAATCACGGACGAAATACCTGCCCGCACCTTAAACACATTACATACGACCGCCATTGTTGACAAAGCTCGGGCCAGACGCGTTTATTGTAAGCCACTGCTCGCAGCAAGGATGCAACCGCTCCGATTTCCAGCAGTATCACCACTGAAGCGGCGAGGAGCTCGTACGTTGTTGATGGTCCGTGAAGATGTTCCAATATGGCAAATGGCGCGCCGCCGATGATGGGCCCAAGGAACAGCAGTAAGAACCCGCGAGCGTATTTTCTTCTCGCCGGCGGAGCGACAACTTGCGACAACTGCGTTTGGGAAATTCCTGTTGTCCAGGCGCCTCCTACGATGGGAGCCCTGGCCCAGCCAAACCCGCTCGTCACAGCTGAGAAATGTGACAAACCGGACATGTAGGCCGTTGAAAGCCGCTGAGTATTCTCGCTTTTGCACGCGGGGCACGAGTACGGATTTATCTCACCTGCTGCACTCAGCGCATGCGCCTCTGACTGGAAACGATGGCTGCTATTTGTCCCAAAATGTTTTCCGTTGCGGCCGTCTTCGTTGGCTTGCGCATCTGTCATCGGGTCTCGTCTTTGCCGAAGCCGCATCGCGAGGGGTACGTTACGACAAGTACTTTGCTATTGGCAAGTTCTCCCGCCACATATTCAATCGATGGCTACGCTCTTTGTCGTGCGCGCCAAGAATAATTTGGCATCACTGCCAATTTTTTTTCTTGCATTTCTCCCCGCAATGGTGTTTTAGTATTTCGCAACAAGTTTTCGGAGACGATCATCTGTCGCCCGATCTTGTCCGATGGTTGCGAGCTGTCTCATGGTTTTGCTGTCATCGACCTGTCTCTTGAGCAGCCGGAACCCGCTCAAGGCTTTCTAGATCCTGTCTGTACCGAAATCGCTCGTCCAATCTGCCTGTAATCGTCGACACACCATCTGCAGTTCTGTTCTGCAGACCAAATACGTGTGGACCCGACATCGGTCTGCCGGGCCGGCGAGAAAGGGGTGAACCATCATCCCTTTTCTCGCTAGTCCTCAATGCCTGCTCAAACTTTGTACTCGTGGAATTCTTGACCTCTTGACAGCGACACCGCTCTGGATAGCGAAGCCTATTGGCGCCTCCTAGCGGTGCCCGCGATGCCAAATTGCGGGCCGACAGACGAAGAATCCTGCCGCTTAAGCAACTGCGCTGCAGGAGTCACGAGTCTTTAGGTCGCTGGTTTTCTGGCAGTCTGACGAGCAGAAGATGGCGCATATTGAACCGCTGATTGATGCAAACGAAGCCGCACAGATTCTCAGATTGCACCCCGTAACTGTTCGCGAGATGGCAGCACGGCGTGAAATTCCGGGCCTGAAAATCGGTAAGGTCTGGCGCTTTCGCGCTTCGTCGCTAGACGAGTGGGTTAACTCTCGGCTAGCATTGGTTCGCCACCAGCCTCCGCGTAACCACGAAAGGTGAGTGTGAACGTGGAAGCGAAGCGACAATACTATCAGCGCGGTACGGTCTACCTAGACCCAAGAATCAAGACCTGGTTCTACCGCTGGAAAGACCATACCACTGGAAAACGCAGATCAACCCGGCTCGGCACCCTCGCCGACATCCAGACCAAGGCCAAGGCCATGCGGTTAGCCGAGGGTTACCGCATTGCCGCAAACCCAACCACTCCCGGCCAGAAGGTGAGCTTCGAAGCCGCCGCGCGGCGCTACATGGCCGAGCGCATGCCGAAGCGGTACACGACGGCCAGCGGATATCGCAACAACCTAGAGAAGTACATTATCCCGAAGTGGGGCTCGCTCGACCTGGGCGCCATCAAACCGTTCGCGGTCGATCGATGGTTCTACGCTTTACCCCTGGCGCAAAAGACAAAAGCGCATGTGAAGTGCGCCATGCGTCAGGTGTTCGAATACGCGATGTTGTGCGAGATGTTCGAGATGCAACGCAATCCAATGGATCTCGTTCGGATTGCCGGCGGAACACTCCGCGACAAGGACCCGCTAATACTCACGCCGGAGCAGTTCGGCAGACTACTGCAGCACATCAGCACTGAGCCACACCGAACAATGGTAATTGTCGCAATGTGTCTTGGGCTGCGTCGGTCTGAACTGGCTGGTCTAAAGTGGTCGGACTTCGACTGGATGCGCCAGGAAGTTCTGATTCAGCGCGGGGTCATAGCCAATCGTGTGGATGCCGTGAAAACGAAGAAGAGCAAGTCACGACTTCCAGTCGATCCGGTGTTGATAACCGTGCTGCAGGACTGGCGGAAGATCTCGCAATTCAATGCTGATGACGATTGGGTGTGGGCTTCGCCGTTTGTTGCTGGCGAGATGCCATATTACCTGAACGCCGTTCAGCGCGACTACATCATCCCAGCTGGCAAACGTGCCGGCCTGGGCATGATCGGGTGGCATACACTCCGCCACACCTATCGCTCATGGATGGATAACAACGGTACGCCGCTTGGAATCCAGAAAGACTTGATGCGCCACACGGACATCAAGATGACCATGAATGGGTATGGAAGGGCCATGCCGGAGGCGATGCGTGAGGCAAACAGTGCAGTAGTTAGGATGGTTATCCAGTAATCCCGGTACCGGTTATTTGACCGTAGCTTGACCGTGACGCCACGTAAGTTATTGAAAACATGGCGGAGAGACAGGGATTCGAACCCTGGATACCCTTTCGAGTATACACGCTTTCCAAGCGTGCGCCTTCAGCCACTCGGCCATCTCTCCGTCGGGGAAACGCTTTACGAGAGCGCCTGCGCGGCGCGTAAAACGCACCAACCGGCGTGTTCACACGCACTCTTTCGCAGCGCTTTCCATTGTAACGTATCGGCAGACAGCAATCTGCAAGAGAGGAACCACCGCGATGCTGGCATTATTCCCGTGACTTAAGCGGCTACTTGTCTTCCTTTAACTGCTGCGCCAGATAGTTCGCGATACCCATTTCGCCGATGGCGTGCAACTGGCCTTCCAGCCAGTCGACGTGGTGTTCTTCGTCATCGAGGATCTTTTGCGCGAGATCGCGCGAGCCGTTGTCGCCTGCGGCCACACACAGCTTGATGCCTTCGTTCAGGCGTTTCACGGCGTCGTATTCGAGATGAAGATCGTTCTTGATCTGGGTCTCGACCGTGGCGCCGATATTGATCTTGAAGTAATCGGTCATGTTGGGAGTGCCGTCAAGATAGAGAATGCGCTCCATCAACTTCTCAGCGTGGGTCATCTCCTCGATGGATTCTTTCTTGATCAGCTTTGCCAGCCGCTCGTAGCCCCAGTTCTCGCACATCTCGGCGTGCAGGAAGTACTGGTTAATGGCGGTCAATTCCGCCTTCAAGGCCTGATTGAGAAATTCGATTACTTTAGGATCACCTTTCATGTCGCCTCGCAGAACTCAGTTAAGTAAACACAACCCGGCCTTAGCACGCGTCGCAAACCATACAGCTGACCGGACCTTCCATTGTAGCGCCTGCGGTAACCCGAGCCGCTTCCTGTTCCTTTGCGTACTATCTTTCCGCGATCAGGTATTGTTCAAACTTGCCGTCGGGCATCTCGTAGATGATGATGACCAGGCTCTTGTTCGGGTACTTTACCTCGTAAATGCGTTCCGTCATTCCGCCGCGCAGAGAAGTACCGGATGACGTAAAGCTCTGGGGAGCGCCCAGAGGCCCAAGACTGCTGGCGTAGTCGTTCAGCGCCTGGTCGTTGAAGTAGAAATTGGCGTTGTCCGTGAACAGCGAACGATCGACCTTTCCCTGCTGCAAGCCCTCGTATACCTTGCGGACCTTGTCATCCTCTTTCTGATCTTCAGGATTGAGGGAGTTCAGGAGGGCGGACCTGACCTGGCTCCCGATCTGCGAGGCCGCCTCGGCCGCATCCTGATTGGTCAACACCACAACCGCCATTTTGTCGTCGGGCATCACGATGTTCTCGGCGGTGAATCCGGAGACCTCGCCGCCGTGTTCCAGCACGCGATGGCCGTTCACCATGGACACGCCGACCCCGAGCCCGTAGCGCGTGGGCGCACCGTTTTTGAGCAGGACCACGGTTTCCATTTCCTTGTAAGAGGCCGGTTTGAGGACCGTCTGGTTGATCATCGAGAACGTCCCATTTGGCCAGGTTCTCTGCCGTCATCGCGAGCTCGCCGGCAGCGAACATCCAACCTTTGCCCTCTTTCGGCGCCGGATGCAACGGACCTAATGCATAGCGGAAATATCCGCCTGGATCGGCCGCGGGAAGCGCCTTGTCATTCGTGTCGGTGACGCTCTTCATTGCCAGGGGCGTGAAGATCCGTTCACCCAGGAGCGTCCACAGCGGCATCCCGCTGACCTTTTCCACGATGACTCCGGCGATCACGTAGTTGGTGTTGCTGTACTGCCACTTGGTGCCCGGAGTGAAGTCCAGCGGAATGTGGCCCCAGCGATCGAGGATCTCCTGTGGCGTAACAGGTTTCAGCATCATCGGCATTACATAGTCTTGCGGCCAGTAGTCCTGGTAGCCGGACGTATGCGACAGTAATTCGCGAATCGTGACCTCGTTGCCGCGCGTCAATCCGGAAACGTATTTCGAGACCGGATCGTCCAGCGACAGCTTGCCTTCTTCGGCCAGCATCAGTATGGCTGCGGCGGTAAACTGCTTGCTGATCGAGCCGATGCTGTACCGCATGTCCGGAGCGGCGGTCATGGCCGGATCCAGCCGAGCCTTGCCGTAGGCCTGCAGGTATTCGATTTTTCCATCCTTCACGATGGCCAGCGACGCGCTGGGAACCCCAGTGGTCGCCAGTACCTGATGAACGATGTCGTTGATATTGGCACGCAACTCCGGAGCCAAGCCGGTTTGCGCCGCCGAAGATGAAAGCGTCAGCAATAGCGCGCCGGCAAACAGCAGCACGCGCTTCCAGGAGATATCTTTCAAGCGGTTCATTGGGGCCTCGAAAGTAGAGTACGCGGGATGCGGTTATCAGATCTTGCCGGAGCCGCTGTCCGAAACATCTGGTGCATCTGGAGAAGGAGGCTCCGGAGCCACGGTTTCGCGACCTGTAGCCGATGCCGGTGCCGAATGTTGTTGCCCCTGCACCTCATTCTCGGGTGAACGTTTCTGCTCCGGAACATAGCCCTCCAACAATCGATGATTCATGCTGTAGAGGGCGAGTTCCAGACGGTCCACGACCTGGAGCTTATCGTAGATCTTACGAAGGTAGTTTTTCACGACCTGTTCGGTGGTGCCGATTTCACGCGCGATGTCCTTGTTCTTCAGGCCCTGCGTGACACCTCCGATGATGAGCATCTCCTTTTCGCTGAGGCGCAGCTGTTGCCTGGGCGCAGTCCCCTGTAGGGCCTGCGTGCGATAGGCCTGAATGACCCAGTTCACGCTCTGCTTGTCGAGCCAGGTTTCGCCAGCCGCAACCTTGCGTACGCAACGCACCAGCAGGTCGGGCGAGATCGCGCGTGTCAGGATACCCTGAACGCCACGGCGCAGGTAGTCCACGGTTTCTTCGGCGCCAGCTCGTTGCGTCACCAGGACCAAACTTGCCTCGGGCGGCGCACGGCGTGCGATTTCACTGACCGCTTCGGCAGGCGTCGGAGATAACCCTGTTTCGAAGAGAATGACATCGGCGGCGATGGTGGAGACTGCATTCAGGGTTTGGGGCAAGCTTTCCGTCTGCGCTACCACTTCCAAGTCGCTCTCCGCAGCGAAGATCTTGGCCATTCCCACTCGGAAGATGGCCTCCGAGTCGGCGAGTATGATGCGAATCGGCGTGGCCTCGGCCTCCTCCGAGGCATGCTCTGGCGATGAGACGGACGGAGGGTTATCGCGAGCCTGCCCTCGACCGGCAGACTTCACAGCACCGCCGCTCAAGGTCTTAGACCCGCTGGAATTGGTATTCATCGATCACTACCGCCACGTTCCGTCCGGTCGCTTCGTTCGAGCAGCGGACGACCCGACCCTGGCACTTCACCAACACCGGATGGTCTGTTCCCAGTGCATCTTTTGGCATCTCAATCGTAAACTCCACCTGGGAGCCGACCTCAATATTCGCGTCCGCTTGGAACAGAATTCCGCCTGCCGAGATATCAATCGTTTGAGCTTGATACTCTTTCGACGCCGTCTTCAGCGTAACCTGAAGATGAAGGGGGAAGCGTAACGAATTGCGCAGGTCGTACTCGCGGCCAGGACTCATACTGCCAACAGGATACATCGAGTTGCCGCCAAGAATTCAGTTACTAAAGTACCATGCTGTTTGGTTACCATAAATTCGATACCGAGGTTTCCATCCGTCACGACCTTAAAAGCGGTAAATTTTTCACGGTGACGTATTTATATGCACCATATCGCAGTAATCCTGAACTGGTGACTTTCTGTATGAAACGGGAGTCCGTAGGAACACTGGCACGGTGACGACGTTACTTGAGAGGCAGACCACTCGCGTGGCGGCGCAGCCTGTGATGGGTCGAAGATGTTATGGTGTTGCTCGAGCTGCCGAGGGAGGCGACATGGCGGCCAGCATGAAAACCGTGGTCGTCAAGGAAGGCATGCCCAGCGTCGAGCAGGCGCGGGCGCGTCTGCAAACCGAAATCGCCACTGCGCGGCAAAGCGGTGTCAAGGTGCTGAAGCTCATACACGGTTACGGATCCAGCGGAGTAGGTGGTGATTTGCGTATCGCGCTCCAGTCCACCCTGCGGCAAATGGCGCAGCGGCATGAAATCGGCGACTGCATTTATGGCGAGAACTGGCGCACCAGCGACCAGCGCTCCTGGGAGCTTCTGAAGCGAATGCCCGATCTCAAGAATGACAGCGACCTCGCCAAAGGCAACAAGGGCATCACGCTGGTAGTGCTTTGAACCTCGCGCTGTCAACTTTCCTTTAGCGTGATTCGCATTCCCCTATAATCCTGGGTTGAACTCTGCACCCGTTCTTCCAGGCTGCGGTTTCAGCTTGCATACGCTTGGCATCTTCCATGGACGTTGCCACTCGAAATCCCGCTTCCGGTGTCGATGCGGCTGTCTCGCCGCCGCGCGGGGCGATCTTGGCCTGCATGCTGGCGGGAATGTGCACTTTCCTGAACGTGTACTGCACCCAGCCGTTGCTTCCTTACCTGCAACACCTCTTCCGCTCCTCGGCAATCGAGGTCAGTCTGACAGTCAGCGCCACTATTCTCGCCGTGGCGATCGTCGCCCCCTTCGTTGGCATGATGGCCGAATCGGTGGGCCGCAAGAAGGTCATCGTTCCATGCCTGTATGCGCTGACCGCTCCCACGATGCTGGCTGCGACTTCGCGCAATCTGCACGAACTTATTTTCTGGCGATTCATGCAGGGGGTGTTTGTTCCGGGAGTGATCGCCGTCATCATGGCTTACATCGGCGAAGAGTTCGCGGGCAGTTATGTCGGAAGAGCAATGGCAGCGTACATCTCCGGTACCGTGCTCGGCGGATTCGGCGGCCGATATATCTCGGGAGTAATCGCCCAGCACTTCTCCTGGCGAGACGCCTTCATAGTGATTGGAATTGTCAACCTCGCCGGCGCCGCAGTAGTGCAGCGTGAACTGCCGCGCGCGAAACGCTTCGTGCGCTCGACGAACTGGCGCGGTTCTGTCGTGGATGCGAAGCAACATTTACAGAACCCTCGCCTGATAACCGTGTACGGAATGGCCTTCGCAGTGCTCTTTTCCCTGGTGGGCGCGTTTACCTACGCCAATTTCTATCTGGCATTGCCACCTTACCGGCTGAATTCCGAGCAACTCGGAAGCATCTTCTTCGTATACCTGTTGGGCGTAGTGATCACGCCGTTCTCGGGGCGATTTCTCGACCGCTTCGGAATGCGACCGACAGCGGTGGTCGCGGCGGCCCTTGCAGTGACGGGACTTCTGTTGACACTCACGCGCCCCTTGCCTTTGATCGTCGCCGGTCTGGCCCTGTTCTCATCGGGCATCTTTATCTTCCAGGCGGTCGGCACCGTTCAGACTGGAGTGGTCGCCGGCCGAGCCCGCTCGTCCGCTGCCGGACTGTATGTGACCTTCTATTACATTGGCGGCAGTCTGGGAGCGGTCGCGACTGGCTGGGCTTGGCAGGCTGGTGGTTGGCCGGCGTGCGTCTATTCGCTGACCGGCGTCGCCCTTCTGGCCTTGGTGCTGGCGTTTGCCAGCAATTCGACTATCGTTCGCCAAGCGCAGTGAAACGTTGCGGCTGGTGCTATTGCCTTATCCTCGGATTAAAGGCCGAGTACAGCAGATCGGTGATGAAATTCACCAGTACATAAGTCAGACCGATCATCAGGATGCAGCCCTGCACAAGGTAGTAATCGCGGTTGGAGATGGCTTGTACCGTCAGCCGTCCGATTCCCGGCCAAGAAAAAATGGTCTCGGTAACGATGGCTCCGGCCAGCAGCGCGCCGAACTGAAGGCCAACGACGGTGAGAATCGGAATCATCGCATTGCGCAGCGCGTGACGGTAAACCACCGTGCGTTCCGGCAAACCCTTGGCGCGTGCCGTGCGAATATAGTCCTGGCCCAACTCTTCCAGCATGGACGTGCGCACCATGCGCGTCAGGATGGCCGCCAGCGCTCCGCCCATGGTGATCGCCGGAAGCACCAGGTGCGCCGGCGATCCTGAGCCTGAAACCGGCAGCCAGCCCAGCTCTATGGCGAAAAACAGGATCAGAATCGGTCCCAGCGCAAAGTTGGGAAACGAGAGTCCCAGCAGCGAGACAAAGCTCAGCACACGATCATCCCACCGATTACGCCGCAGGGCGGAACGCACTCCGGCTGGAATTGCCAGGCACAGCGCGACCATGAGCGCGGCCAGCGTCAATTGCATGGTTGCGGGATAGGCCTGCGCAATCACGTGTCCTACGTTCTGGTTCAGGCGCAGCGAGCGGCCCATGTCGCCGTGCAGAATGCCTCGCCAATAGTTCATGTACTGCTCGCCCAGCGGAACATCGAGGCCGTAAGCGTGACGCGCCGCGGCAACATCGGTCGCGGCCGCTCCTTCGCCAAGCATCTGCTGGATGGGATCGCCAGGGACAAGATGAATCAGCAGGAACACGACGGACACCACAAGCCACACGACCGGAAGCATGTACAGCAGGCGCGCGAGCAGATAGCGCACCATCAATGCGCCACGGGAGTTGCGGAAGCAGGTTGCGGTTGCTGCACTTCAATCTTCACGGTATCGACGCGCAGTCCATCCATGGCGACCACGGTATAGCGGCGGCCCTGATATTCGAAGCTGTCACCGGCCGAGGGAATACGTTGCAGATACGCCAGCACAAAGCCGGCCAGGGTTTCGAAGCCTTCGTCGCGCGGCAGAACGATGTGATACTGCGACTCGAGATCGCGAATGTTGACCGAGCCGTCGAGCGTCATCGACGCTGCACCTGGAGCGAGCGGCTTTTCAGAGATATCAAATTCGTCCTCGATCTCGCCCACCAGTTGCTCCAGCACGTCCTCGACCGTCACCACGCCCGCAGTCGACCCGAACTCATCCACCACAACCGCCAGGTGACGCTTGCGCACTTTGAACTCCGTCAGCAAATCGGGCAGCGGCTTGGTCTCGGGAACTACCAGCACCTCGCGCATGATGTGCCGCACCTGCAGACCGCTGGGCCGGCTGACGGGTCGTCCCGAAGCCGTGCGCCCGAGCCGATAACGCATCCAGCGCATCAGGTCCTTGGAGTAGAGCACGCCGATGATGTGCTCGGGTCCACGCTGCGGATCATAAACCGGCACTCGCGAATGCTGGTCATCGACCACGCGCTGCAGCGCCTCCTCCAACGACATATCGCCGGGCAGAGAAAAGATATCGGGTCGCGGCACCATAATTTCACGCACTGAGATGTTCTCCAGATCGAGCGCGCGAAGAATCATCTCCTCTTGCGGCGGGCCGAGAATTCCCACTCTGCGGCTGGCGGAGACGATCAGCTTCAGCTCCTCGGGCGAATGCACACCGCCTTCGCGGGCTTGCCTGGCGCCGAAGACCTTCAAGACCGCATGGCTGGAAGCGGTCATGAACGCCAGGAACGGCGCGGCGATGGTCATGAACGCGTCCATCGGACCAGCGACCGCCAGCGCAACCTGCTCGGTCCGCTGCAGCGCGATGGACTTGGGAACCACTTCGCCCAGAATCACCACCAGATACGTGATCAGGACGAAGGCAACCGCGACCGCAACGCCATGCGCGTAAAGCCGCGAGTGCGGCAGCGGACGGAACAGCGGCTCCAGCATGTGAGCGACCGCGGCTTCGCCGATCCAGCCCAGCGCAAGGCTGGCAACCGTAACGCCAAACTGCACGGCGCTGAGCACATGATCGAGCTTCTGATGGAGCTTCTGGACGGTGCGCGCTCCGATGCGGTGCGCGGCAATCATCTGTTGCAGACGCGTCTCGCGTACGCTTACCAGGGCGAATTCCGCGGCCACGAAGAACGCGTTCGCTGCGACGAGCAAAACCACCACTACAATGCGCAGCACAACGAAAGTAACCATCAGGCTGAAATCTTACCATCGGGAGAAGAGGCCATCAGCACGCAGCGAAGGATGCTCTTCGTGCGCGACTCGCTCTTCGCCCTCGCCTTTCGCCAGCGAGCACTATTCAACTTTGGCTAAAAGCCGGTCTCTCGGCTCGTCGCTGTCGTTCGTCACGCGGGATGACACAACACGAGGAAACGAGCTTCTTTGGGATGAGGATTGCCGCGCTTTTGCAACAGTTGTCCGCAGCGAACCTCCCCTCGGTCGGTTTTACGTAGAATCAATAACTTAGCCTGCAAATATGTCGCAAGCATTTGATTCTAAGTAATTTATAGTTAGTGTATTGTTCCATAAGGACTTAGAGGCAAGAAAACGCTGGATTTTGGGGAATTTTCATCATACTTTACATACTTGTATGTGTCATACTACACATACAAGTATGCGCAGGATGGAGCACGCTTTCAAGGCTAGCCTTTGCGATCTCGTCCTGATTTTGCTTTCGCTGAGGTGGTGCAGAGCTCAACGGCGAAAGCGGTCTCCTATCCTGGGGGGCAGAAGTGGCTCTACAGCGCTGTTCTGCCTGAGCCTTGCGATACGGTAATTCCGAAAAGGACCTACATGCCAGAAGACCGCACCAACCTATTGCAGATTCGATTGACGGAAGCCGAGAAGCGCAATATCAAGACTCTGGCTGCAAGCCAGCGGCTGACCCTGCGGCAAGCCACGTTGCAGGCTTTCCGAGTATGGGCGGAACAGCTGCAATCGGGAGCGCCCAAAGCTGAGTTGGCGCGAGGCGCGCCCGTCGGCGCGGTCTTGCAGAAGCCAGGCCAAGCGAAGAAACAAGCCCAGCGTCCGATGGGGGGAAAGCCTCCATCGGCACCCAGTGGCGCTCCCATCTCCAGCCTCAGCACTGCATCGCGGACCCTGCTCCAAAGGGCGGCGCAGGTGGATTGGTCAAAATGTTCCGCGGTGGAGAAGGTAAAGGCCGAGACCGGCAACGTCTGGGTGGTTCGTGGAACCGACGCGCGGCTGGTTGGGGTCTTGCAGGCCGTCGCCGACGGCCAGCCGTTTCTGGAGATTGCCGAGGTCTTCGAAATCCCTCTGCAACAGCTCCTGGCGGTTTTGCAGTTCGCGGCCCTGGGCCCAGCCCCAGCCTCTCATCCAGGGTAACGTCAAAAGAAGGACCGAAGCTGGAGAACCAGTCTCGTTCCTACAGTTGTTGCGTGATTTCCCGGATTCACAAGCGCCGGAGAGTCCGGACCCGTTATCGGATGACGTGGATTCGGATACCCAATTTCAACTTTTTCCAATCTTTGTCGGCGGTGTAAACCGGGGCCTTGAGGGCCACTCCCAGCGCAAGGCAGGCCCGGTCTCCCAGTGAGAGGCCGAGGGAACGGGTCCGGGAGATGAGGCCACCGGCAATCCTGGCCTGTTCGCTGGTAAAGACCATGACGTCACGAATGGGGCTGAGGGCTGCTTCCCAAGCTTCGGCCTCGTCGATGCCGTGGCCCACGAGTTTGCTGTGGACCTCCGCCAGATTGACCGTGCTGATGGCCGCGTCGCTGAGCAAATCCGGTGGTGAAGTCAGCTTCTCGGCGCCCGGTTCGTCATTGAGGATGGCGAGCAGCGCAGAAGCGTCGAGCACGATCCTACTCACGTTGGGCGGCCTTGCGCCGCTCGGCAATCAAGTCGTCAACCAGCGATGTGCCGGGTTTGATGTGCCGCCGGACCAGGCGCTTGGCCCGCTCGATGCGATGCTTCATCGTGCTGATTCGCAGCTCATCGTCCTCCACCCGCAGAACAACCTCGTCCCCCGGGCTGATGCCGAGAGCTTGCCGAAACGCCGCAGGAATCACGACCCGGCCATTCTCATTGACGCGCACTCTGGTCTCTTCCATGTCAGGCGTCATTATCAATGACATACTATAGCACGATGTCATATTACTACATCAGTGACAACGTTTTCCCGGCCGGACAACCATAATCCCACCCAAGCAAGAGAAGCTTGCGTGGGACACCCCGCCCGAAGCGCATGGTTCCACGGTTACCCTCGATGAAGACTTCTACCGCGACCTCGATGCCATCATCAACAGCCGCGACTGCGTGCTGAAAAAAGTAGAGAACAGCAGGTCCCTCGCGGACTGAAGTCCGCTCGCAATGACAAAAGTAAAAGGCTTGGACGCGGGCCTGAAGGCCCGCTCTACCCGAGACTTCCAACATCTAGGCCCCAATCCTCTTGACGGATCCTGTAACACAACAATATAGTTGTATCTGTGATTCCGCCCTTCGATTCTTTGGGCAGGCTGCCGCCCGGCGTTCATACGGCATCGTGGAAACAGGTTGGAACAGCTTTCGGGTTCACAGCCAGGCGTAAGCAATTGCTCAAAGGTATGCGGGAGGCATTGTTTCTGCTGAAGACGGCAGGCTGTCGCTCGGTCTATCTGGATGGAAGCTTCGTCACCAGCAAGCCTGCGCCGGGCGATTTCGACGCTTGCTGGGCGGTGAACGGCGTTGTTGTTGATGAGTTGGATCCGGTGTTCCTCGATTTCTCGCATGGACGCGCGCGGCAAAAGGAGCGCTTCGGAGGCGAGTTCTTTCCGGCTGACCTTCCTGAGGGTGAGACCGGCCGGACATTCCTTGAATTCTTCCAGACGGACAAAGAAACCGGAGACGTGAAGGGCATTGTAGCGATCGATCTCACTAGGTGGCGACCATGATAAAGAATGAGCGGCAGTACCGGATCACCAAAGCACATGCGGAGAAATTCGCGCGGACGATTGCGGAAGCGAAAGCGCGGCCCAACTCGACGATCCACCCCAAGCTGCGACGCGCCGAGTTGGAAGGGCTGAGCAGCCAGCTCGACGACCTGAAGCGCGAGCTGCACGAATACGAAACTCTGCGCTCGGGCAAGCGGCGGGTCATCGCACTCGAATCAATCGACGAGCTGCACAAGACCCTGATTCAGGCCCGCATTGCCGCCGGACTTAGCCAGGAGGAACTCGCCGCCAGGCTCGGCTTGAAGCCGCAGCAGATCCAGCGCTATGAGGCCACAAACTACCAGTCGGCCAGCTTGGAGCGCGTCAACGAAATTATGCGCACACTGGGGGTCAGGCTCCGGCACCGCGCCGAGTTGCGGCTTGTTTCGTAGAGGGTTGCTTTCCCGGGCAAGCTGCTATCGCTTCTCCGCCCCGATCGCCTTCCACTGAAACTGCATGACCTCGCCGAAGTGGCGGATGACGAACTGCGGATCGTGGCGTCCGGGATAGATGTGGAACTCGTTGGGGATGCCGCGTGAGGTCAGCAGTTGGTGCAACTGCTGCGCGCCCTGCTCGAAGCCGTAATCGTCATTGTTGCCGATATCGAAGTAAATTTTCATGCGCTTGAGGCTGACGGCGCTGTCGGTGCGGGCGAAGTAGAAGACGTTGTTGCGCTCGAAGTAGGCGCGGTCGAAGGGCGAGCCGAAGACATCGCCCATCAGGGAGCCGGGCGAGCCTGCGCCGCCGGTGCTAAGGTCCTTGGGCAGGTCGGCGATGAGCGCCGGCATCTGCGCGCTGACAGCGGCGAACTTGTCGGGATACTTGAAGGCAAATCGCAGCGCGCCGTAGCCGCCCATCGAGACGCCGGTGATGCCACGGGTGGCGCGCCCGCTCTCGGCGCGGTACTTCTTTTCCATCTGCGGCATGAACTCCCGGATGAAGAAGTCGTCGTAGCGGACCTTGCCGTTCTCGGAGTTGAGATAGAAGGTGCGGCCGGCGCTGGGCGCAAGCACGATGAAGTCGCCGATCTTGCCCTGGCGGCGCAGCTCGGAGATGACGTCCCACCCACCGAGGTTCAACAGCGACTGCTCGTTGTCGCCGAGCCCGTGCAGGTAATAGAGCACCGGGTAGCGCCGTGTTTTGTCCTGGTCGAAGCTGGCGGGCAGGAAGGCGCAGTAGCGCACGGGGCGCGCAAGGATGGCAGACTGGATGACCGAACACTCGGCGCGGCCTTGGGCATGAAGCAGAGGGGCGAGGCAGAGCGCGAGCAGGGCGATCGCCATGCGGACCAACACAGAGCCTATGGATTTCGAGCTCAGCTGTGATCGCAGAGCACAGAGCATCTTCATTTCTCGTTTGCCCACCGGGAACGAATTCAGCTTAGCGCCATTTTCCGAATCGTAATAATCGCTCATCGATATGAAATGGTTCTACATTTGTCACAGCAGCTTTGAACCCGGCTGCGCGAGGGTACATCACGACGTTAAGCTCTTGCGGGACAACCACTGAGGGAACGAGAAAAACCGGCACATCGGGATTTGTTGAAGCGGCCAGGGCCTGTTCCGGTGTAGCTCGTATGACGGGAACGTCGTCGGGTATTTCAATTGTTACAAGCGTGTAATCAGGAGGGTCTTCAGACAATTCAAGGTGAACGAGTTTTTCTGCGAGCGCCAGCGACACATGCTGAGCAGCATAGATGACAGGGGTGCCTTTGTGATTGCAGCGGTTCGCAGCTTCGAGACCACCGCTGCCGGTGAGATCGCGGGCGAACTTCCTTCGCGCCAGTCGGTAAGCAATCAAGCGAACATGCCGTGATCTATGCGAACCAGCTCTTCCTCAACAGAAGCAGGATCTTGGGTAAGAACCTGAAGTGGACTCTGGTTGTTGAAAATACGACTGGGCCTGTTGAGCCAAGAGTTGGCCCGCGCGCGAGAGCCGAAGGTGTCTACCGCATGGGCCAAGACCTGAGCGTATTCCATCACGCGGGGATCGGCGTCCATAATCTTTCGAATGGCGGGGACTTTCGTTCTCGCATTGACAGGCCGCTTCAACTTGGCTTCAGCGCGCTTCATGATGTCCTGATTCTACAAAAATCTGTCGCAGATCACTATGAATTTCCCCGATCGCTACTCGTACTTCAGCGTCTGCACCGGGTCGAGCCGCGCGGCGCGGCTGGCGGGATACAGGCCCGCGAGCAGGCTCACCACGATGGAGAATGCGATCGCTGCTCCAATCAGCCACGACGGCAAAATCCAGACAGCCTCTGACGGCAATTGATGGCGATGCAGATAGATTCCGGTACCGAAGTTAATGCCTTTGCCGATGGCGAAGCCGAGTGCGATCCCCAGCAGCCCGCCGAAAAAGCCCATGGCGCCGGCCTCGGCGAAGAACAAGCGCTTCACGTCGCGGTCGCTGGCGCCGATGGCTTTCATGACGCCGATCTCGCGCCGCCGTTCCAGTACCGCCATCACCAGCGTGTTGATGATGGCCAGCGTCGCCACGGCCAGGGCGAGCGAACCGAAGATGCCGAGGAAAAGATCGAGCACGGTGAAGAAGCGGCGCAAGCTCTTGGTGGCATCGAGCACGGAGAAGGTGCGGAAGCCCATCTTGTTGATCGCGTCCTGCACCTGGGAGACCTTGGCGGGATCTTTGACGCGCACGGTCAGGGTCATGTAAGTCTTGCCAGCACCGCCGCGCAACGAGCTGCGCATGTCGGTGAACTGCGCCATGTTCAGCCTTTCGGTGAGGTCGACGGGCAAAAAGATGCGTCCACGCGAGACGGTGCGCATGCCGCCATAGGGCTCTTCCTGAACGATGCCGACGACTTTCAGCGCTTGCGTTTTGCGCACCACGGAGAAGCCGAAGTCATTGCCACTGGTGGGCTCACTTGCTGGAGCGCCGGAGAGCTGTGGGCGATCGCTGGAGTCGGCCGGCAGCGCCTGACGCTCGCCGTAACGAAGAGTGATTTCCTGCCCGATGAGCTGCCTGGGGTCCTTGGGATCGAGCTCTTTGGCGAAGTCGTTCAGCAGGATTACCTCGTCAGCCGCGGGACCGGAGAAGAACTTGCCTTGCAGGTTGTCGAAGGCCTCATTTTCGCGTGCCGACATCGGGAGGCCCGTCACAAATCCGAAGTGCGTCTCGCCGCCATAGAGGATCTCGCCCATCACGCGGACTTCCGGTTCAACCTCAGTCACATACTGGAGGTGAGCCATCTTCTCGCGCGCCGGCTCGTCCAGCACCGGCGCCTTTTCCGGATGCTCGGTCTTCTGATCGTCCTCGCGGTCGAAGCCGCGAAAATCCTGTTTCGAGGTGACGAAGACGGTGTCGAACATTCCTGAGCCAGCGAGACGGCGCGTGGCCAACTGTTGCAATCCGACGCCAAGCGAAAGCATGGCGACCAGCGACGCCACGCCGACTGAGATGCCGACGGTCGTCAATCCATTGCGCAGCTTGGACTGGCGCAGGTTGCGGACGGCGAGATCGAAGAGATCGTAGCCCTTCATGCCAGCGCCTCCTGCGAGAGGAGTTTGCCGTCGCCGAGAAAAATCAGCCGTTGCGCGAAACGCTCGGCCAGCGCACGCTCGTGTGTGACCATAACGACGGTCATGCCGAGCGAGAGGCTCACGTCGCGAATGAGATTCAGGATGTCCTCGCCGGTGCGGCTGTCAAGATTGCCGGTCGGTTCATCAGCCAGCAGCATCTGCGGAGAATTGGCCAGGGCGCGTGCCAGCGAGACCCGCTGCTGCTCGCCACCGGAAAGCTCGGAGGGCCGATGCGCGAGGCGGTGTCCGAGGCCGACCCGTTCCAGCGACTGGCGTACGCGCTGGGCGCGTTCGGCGCGATCAACCTCTGCGAAGCGCATGGGCAGCTCGACGTTCTCTGTGATGGTCATGGACGGAATAAGATGAAACGCCTGGAAGACCATGCCGACGTCGTTGCGGCGATACTGCGCCAGATCTTCCGACGACATCTTCGCCAAGTCGCGGCCCTGTACGACGACGGAGCCCGAGGTTGGACGATCGAGCCCGGCCAGCAGATTCAGCAGCGTGGATTTTCCCGAGCCGGATTGGCCCAGCAGGGCCACGAACTCGCCGCGCTCAATAGTGAGCGAGATGCCGTCCACCGCGCGGATCACTCCTCCGCCCATGGGATAGTAGCGGCAGACATTCTCGGTGCGCAGCCGCCTGAGGAATTGTCGGGGGATTCATCTTCAGTGGATTCGATGCTGCCATGGGTACCTGCGGCGCAACCAGCGCTGGTCATCGATACGAAACGCGAAGCGCGTTAGCTCCAATTTCAGTGTAACGTTTTGTAAAGCGCGAGGTCGGGACGGCCGGCCTTGCCGCGCGCCGGCGGCGGTGGCTATAATCCGCGCAAAACCCAGCGCCAAGGAGTTTCCGTGCCCATCGGAACAGCGGTGCACGAGCGGACGTTTCCGCTCTGCCAGAGCCTGAACTACCGCGAGTGGTCAGGGTTTTACGCGGTCAGCGTTTACGAGACCCACCACGAACACGAGTACAACGCCATTCGCAACGCGGCTGCGCTCATCGATGTCACCCCGCTGTTCAAGTACATGATCACCGGGCGCGACGCAACGCGCTTCGTCAACCGCATCATCGCACGGGATATCGACAAAGTGGCGGTCGATCAGGTGATCTATTGCTGCTGGTGCGACGAGGACGGGAAGATCATCGATGACGGCACCATCACGCGGCTGGAGGAGAACCGCTATCGCTGGACTGCTGCCGACCCGAACCTGCGCTGGTTCCGGCAGAACGCCATCGGATTCGAGGTGGAGATCGAGGATGTCACCGAGCAGGTCGCCGCTCTGGCGCTGCAGGGGCCGACGTTGGGCAGACTGCTGAAGAGCGTCGCCGAAGCGGAGATCGAGAGCCTGAAATACTTCCGCAAAACGAGCGGAAAGATTGGCGGCGTACCGGTGGACATTTCGCGAACCGGCTACACCGGGGACCTGGGCTACGAGATCTGGATGGCATGGCCGCAGGCCGTCAAAGTGTGGGACGCGCTGATGCAAGCCGGCCGGAGTTTCGACATCCATCCCACCGGTATGCTGGCCCTCGATGTCGCCCGTATCGAGGCCGGATTGATCCTGGCCGACGTGGATTACATCAACAGCAAGAAGGCGCTCATTCCGTCGCAGAAGTACACACCGGCGGAGGTGGGACTGGGCAAACTGGTGCATTATGACAAGGAAAACTTCATCGGCAGGCGCGCGCTGCTGGAAGAAAAGAAGACCGGGCCGCGGCGAGTGCTGGTCGGGCTTGAAGTCGATTGGAATGAAGTGGAGGCGTTGTTCGACAGAATGGGCTTGGCTCCGCAGACGCCGGCCACAGCGTCACGGGTGCACGTGCCGGTGTACAAGGGCCGGGAGCAGGCCGGAAAGGCGACTTCGACAACATGGTCCCCACTGCTGAAGCAATTGATAGCATTGGCCAGCGTGGAACCAAAGTACGCGCAGCCGGGCGCCAGGCTGCAAATGGAAATAACCGTGGAAGCGATCCGGCACCGGGCGTGGGCCATAGTGCGGCAACTGCCATTCTTCAATCCGCCGCGCAAAACCAAGACTCCGGTGTGAACCGGGAAGTTTCCAGTCAAGCGATTGCCCCACAGACAAAAACGCCGCCGGGAGACGGCGGCGGGATAGGCGGAAAGTTGGGTCAGCCTATTTGGTGTGAGCTGCGCCGGTCTTGAAATCCTCGCGAGGATAAAGCAGCCGCTCGACGGTGCGATCCATGGTATCCAGCAGACTGTCATCAATGGGCGGCACGCGGGCGTCTTCGAGCGCGTAATTCCAATCCTTCGACCGGGCCGAGCTCGACCCGCCACCGCTGCGTACCGGCGCCAGGGCGGTGTAGCCCAACCAGATCAACACAGCGAGGTCATACGCGGCACTGTTGATCTGCCGCAAAATCGATACATGCACAAATGTCCCGTGGGCCACGGCTGCCGCAAACAACATGCTGACGGAGGCAAAAATACCGAATCCAAGAGCGATTCCGAAGAGAACGTGGCGGCGCGATATTCCCAGGTACTCGTTGAAAAGCAATAGGAAGAAGACGAGCCCGCATTGCATTAAGCGAACGCTGCGCTGTACGAGAAGAATTCCACTGGTAATCGTGTCAACCTGGCTCGACTGCGCGGCCGTGATCGCCCACATCACCCCGAACAGCAGCACCAGCAGCGCCGACCAGCGAAACAGGATCACACTCAGATCTCGCAAGGCCTCGTAGGGACGAAAGGCGTCCTGGAAGATTTCCTGAAGAACTGCAAACGAAACCAGAGCGCTGAGGGCTATCGAAATATAGTAGCCCCAGTAGTACATCGTGTAGGAATGCCTTTGGATTACAAAGAGGATCGGCTCGCTAAGAACTTGCAGTATCGTATAGTTGAAGAAGTAGGGATACTCGCGGTGCAGTCCACGCCTGTACATCACAGCCAGCACCCCACACTGCATTATGGGGCCTGCGCACCAGAGCACGTAATCGAGCAGGCGTAGATGCATAAGGCCACTTAAGCATATCTCTGAAATCGACTCGACACAAGTACCATCTCAGACATGAAGACTTCTGCTTCGCCAGGTCGCGGCCTCTTACGATGGCATGGCCTCTTGGAAAAGCCTACAAGTCTTTAGAAATCTGTGCTATAGCGCCATCTCCGGCCGCAGCTGGTCGTTGTTGCACTTCCTCCCCGGGGCGCACAGCGGTTGCGGCCCACCATCGCCTGCCATCAACTGAAACTGGTCGTTGTTGCAGTTCTTCCCAGGGCGCAAACAGGTTGCGGCCCGCCATCGCCTGCCATCAACTGAAACTGGTCGTTGTTGCAGTTCTTCCCAGGGGCGCAAACAGGTTGCGGTCCGCCATCGCCTGCCCGCAGCTGGAACTGGTCGTTGTTGCAGTTCTTACCCGGAGCGCAAACAGGTTGCGGTCCGCCGTCGCCTGCCCGCAGCTGGAACTGATCGTTGTTGCAGTTCTTCCCAGGGGCGCAAACAGGTTGCGGTCCGCCATCGCCTGCCCGCAGCTGGAACTGGTCGTTGTTGCAGTTCTTACCCGGAGCGCAAACAGGTTGCGGCCCACCATCGCCTGCCCGCAGCTGAAACTGGTCGTTGTTGCAGTTCTTCCCAGGGGCGCAAACAGGTTGCGGTCCGCCATCGCCTGCCAGCAACTGAAACTGGTCGTTGTTGCAGTTCTTCCCCGGAGCGCAAACAGGTTGCGGTCCGCCGTCGCCTGCCCGCAGCTGGAACTGATCGTTGTTACAGTTCTTCCCAGGGGCGCAAACAGGTTGCGGTCCGCCATCGCCTGCCCGCAGCTGGAACTGGTCGTTGTTGCAGTTCTTACCCGGAGCGCAAACAGGTTGCGGTCCGCCATCGCCTGCCCGCAGCTGAAACTGGTCGTTGTTGCAGTTCTTACCAGGAGCGCAAACAGGTTGCGGCCCACCATCGCCTGCCCGCAGCTGAAACTGATCGTTGTTACAGTTCTTACCAGGAGCGCAAACAGGTTGCGGCCCGCCATCGCCTGCCATCAACTGAAACTGGTCGTTGTTGCAGTTCTTCCCCGGAGCGCAAACAGGTTGCGGTCCGCCGTCGCCTGCCCGCAGCTGGAACTGATCGTTGTTACAGTTCTTCCCAGGGGCGCAAACAGGTTGCGGTCCGCCATCGCCTGCCCGCAGCTGGAACTGGTCGTTGTTGCAGTTCTTACCCGGAGCGCAAACAGGTTGCGGTCCGCCATCGCCTGCCCGCAGCTGGAACTGATCGTTGTTACAGTTCTTCCCAGGGGCGCAAACAGGTTGCGGTCCGCCATCGCCTGCCCGCAGCTGGAACTGGTCGTTGTTGCAGTTCTTACCCGGAGCGCAAACAGGTTGCGGTCCGCCATCGCCTGCCCGCAGCTGGAACTGGTCGTTGTTGCAGTTCTTACCCGGAGCGCAAACAGGTTGCGGTCCACCATCGCCTGCCCGCAGCTGGAACTGGTCGTTGTTGCAGTTCTTACCAGGAGCGCAAACAGGTTGCGGTCCGCCATCGCCTGCCCGCAGCTGAAACTGATCGTTGTTGCAGTTCTTACCAGGAGCGCAAACTGGTTGCGGCCCGCCGTCGCCTGCCCGCAGCTGGAACTGGTCGTTGTTACAGTTCTTCCCAGGAGCGCAAACAGGTTGCGGTCCGCCATCGCCTGCCCGCAGCTGGAACTGGTCGTTGTTGCAGTTCTTCCCCGGAGCGCAAACAGGTTGCGGTCCGCCATCGCCCGGGGTAAAAGCATATTGATCCCCACTGCTGCAAAGATCGTTAGCGCCGCATACGCCCATCGACGAAGAACTCACATTCGCAGAGAACTGCGCCGCGCCATTCGTAATCTGCACAGGGTTGGCTCCGGCACACAGCGTGGCAACAAGAATGAGCATCACAGAGATAGCAAGCAGACCTTTTTTCATGGAAACATCTCCTTGGTCGGTTCGACCTGACTTCAAAAAATTGTTAGAAGTTGCCGGTGAGCGATGTTGTATCGCCGTTTACTTGTGCAGGAGCTAATGCAAGTGGGACTGGCGCTGACCCTTCTCCAAGGAAAATGGCAGGGCCAGATGAACTTGCAGGGGCGACGCCACTAACAGCGCACAGGGCGCCGCTGAGCATTAAGGTGGCTAGAGTGGCGATCATTGTCTTTTTCATCTTTTTCACGAACTCCTTGAGTGGCGGATTCTTTGCGTCTATCGAAAAGCCGGCCCGTACCGTAACTAACTAGTAAACATGCGCGATGAACCTCCGATTTTAGCGCCTAAACGACGTTTTCAGGTTGCCCTGTGGCGTCATTGACGGCGCGCGCCGCAGAAATGCGGACCCGACTCGCATTATATGACCGGGCAAGCACAATTCCAGCGAATTTCTGCCTGGCCCGGTTACGAAAGTACATGTACTCCCTCGCGGAGTTTTACTCCGAACTCCTCAAAATTGAGACTTTTTCTTCGCCTTTCGAGGAGAACGCGGCTATCCTAAGTGTGCCCGCTGTTGCGCGGCTAATGCCTAGACCTACGATGAGTGACCGGACAACTCCGCAAGAATCGCCCCACTCTGGCGCTGCGCGCGAAACCGACGTGAAGCGACCGGTGGCGGCATTGCAGGTTTGTCCCAACTGCTCGACGAAACTGCAAGAGCATCATTGCAAACTGGTCTGTCCGGGCTGCGGCTACTTTCTCAGCTGTTCGGACTTCCACTGAGGCTAAAGGCAAGCGGGCCGCCAACTTCGGTTAGCATTTCTTAATCAACGAACGTCACCTTGACCCGGCACCCACGCGAAAGGTTCCGGATTCGGGTAACGTGTACACAGTCACTAACTCGATTCCTAGGAGGACAGAATGCAACGCACAGCCACCGCCCACTGGTCGGGTGGTTTGAAAGACGGCAAGGGGACCGTTTCCACGCAGAGCGGGGTCCTGAGCCAGACGCAGTACTCTTTTAGCACTCGTTTTGAAAATGGCGCAGGCACAAATCCGGAGGAGCTGATTGCGGCCGCCCATGCCGGTTGCTTTTCCATGGCTCTTTCTGCGCAACTCGGCGAAGCGGGCATGAAGGCCGACAGTATCGACACCAAAGCCACGCTCACCATGGAAAAAACCGACGCCGGCTTCACCATCACCGCCGTGCATCTCGATGTCAACGTAAAGATCCCCGGCGGAGACCAGGCGAAATTCGACCAGGCCGCGCAAAATGCGGAGAAGGGATGTCCGGTCTCGCGGGTATTGAAGGCCGCCATCACGATGGACGCCAAACTCATTGCTTGATCCGGGCCAGGCTGCCCGGCCTGACGCCTGGGCAGCCTACTCTCCGGTAATCAGCTTTGGGTGCGCAGAATTTCCCTGATTTCGCGATTGATTCGGGCCGCGTCGTGGACTGCGTTGTCAATCATGCCCAGCCACTTCCCGTCATTTTCGTCGAGTTTCACCTGAGCAAGAAGGTAAGAAGCCTGCATGATGGTCTCGATGGAGTTACTCAGATCGTGCGCCAGAGTGCGCAATTTGGTGACGGTTTCACTTTCCAAGTTCTTGCTCTCTTCCATTCCCACCTAGGGAACTTCCTTTTCGTATTCGTATGCCCAACCAGCCCTCAAGAGCGGTCCGCCGCCTTTCCAGGTTGGATGCGCATGTGCCCCTTCTCGTTGTTGGTGGGCGCTGCATCCGGTGCTCACAATAGCATACCGCCAGCCTTGCGACGGCACGGCGCATGTCCCCGGCGGGTTCCCTGCGGTGGTGGCGGGCTGGTATGATTCGGCCAATGTTGTGCGCGGGGTAAGTGTGGCCTGATGGGTCGAATCCGCCTGAAAACAAAGCTGGTGCTGGCGATAACCGGCATGGTTTTTGCGCTGGTCGCCATGTTCTCGTACCTTTACGTGTCGCATCTGGTACGCCAGCGCACAACCGAAGCGTACGACAGTGCGGCGTTTGTCGCCAAGCAGATCCGGGAAAGCGCCCGGGAAGCTTCCCAGGTCGACCTCAGCAGCAGGTTTGCCGAGACCACCGACCCCAAGCAAATCGAGGCGGACCTGGACGAGGCTTTGCAGAACGACCCCGGCCTCACGACCCTGTTGCAATCGATTGTTGGCTACTCTCAGACGATCTACGATGCCAGCATTGTTGACGTGAACGATCGCGCCATCGTTCACACCGATAACTCCTTCATCGGCAGCAAACTCGAGGAGCGCAAAGATTTTGCCGATGTCCGCAATGGAAGTTTCCTGCAGCAGCTCAAGGTGGTGTACGGTGCGCCGAAGGTTTACGACGTCAAGTTGCCGCTGCAGCGCGAGGGGCAGCCCTTCGGCGTCATTCGCGTGGGAATTTCGACCGTTTTTCTAAAGCACGAGGTGCAGCCGCAATTGACGCGGGCGGTGGGCTTGTCGATCCTGGCCATTCTGGTTTCGCTGGGGCTGGCGGCCGGGGTGTCCAACATTGCCCTGCGTCCGCTGGAGGCGATTGGCCGCCGTCTCGACCAGATGACGGCGGGCGTTCCGGATATCGCGCCGGAGCCGGACCCAAAGGTCACCGACGAATACGGAATGGTCAACACCAAGATCGATCGTCTGGGCCGGCAGATTCGTGACGTCAAGGAGGTATTCAGCGCCCTCAAGGAAAATCTCGACCAGATCATGGAGACCCTGCAGGACGGACTCGTCCTGTTCACCAGCGACACCAGGGTGGTACTGGTGAGCACCTCGGCCGAGCGGTTCGTCGGGCGTCCGCGGGCAGATATCCTGGGCAACCCGGTGGAGAACGTCTTCAGCGACGCCAACAAGTTGGGCCGCATCGTGCTTGACGCCTTTGCGCTGCATCAGCCCATCCCGCAGCGCGAGATCGAACTGGAGAACGGCCGCCGCATCCAGATTGCGCTCGACTTCATCGCCGAGCGGGGGGAGCGCATCGGCGCGCTCCTCACCATGCGCGACGCGGAATCGGTCCGGCGGATCGAAAACGAGATCGAGCTTTCGCGGCGACTGGCGGCCATCGGCCGCCTCACCTCCGGCGTGGCCCACGAGGTCAAGAACCCCATCAACGCGATCGTCGTGCATCTTGAGCTCCTGCGCGAAAAGATGCGCAATGTCGATACCGATGCCGGACGTCACCTGGACATCATCGGAAAGGAAATCCATCGCCTGGATCGGGTTGTGCAAGTGCTGGTGGACTTCCATCGCCCGGTCGAGTTGCGCCTGACCGACTTCGACCTGCGACGTCTGACGGAAGATGTCGCCCTGCTGGCATCGCCGGAAGCTGCACTGCATGGGGTGAAGCTGGAGATGAACTTCGGTGGCGCGGTGCTGCCAGTCCGGGCCGACGCGGACCTCATCAAGCAGGCGCTGCTCAACGTGGTTTTAAATGGCGTGCAAGCCATGAGCGACGGCGGCGGAACCCTGACTATCGTGGCGCGCCGCGACGACGTGGCCGCAACCATCGAGGTCCGCGATCAGGGCGACGGAATCCCGCCCGAGATTCGCGATAAAATTTTCAACTTGTATTTCACGACCAAGCGGGGGGGCAGCGGCATCGGCTTGGCCATGAGTTATCGAGTCTTGCAGCTGCACAACGGGGGACTGGATTTTGTGACCGAGATGGGACAGGGCACAACCTTCCGTTTGGTGCTTCCCCTGGCGGCGACCCGGGAGCGTCAGGACCTGGAAGCGATGACTCGTACATGATCCGGCGCGAGGGACTGTAGGTTGGTCCATGACTCTCTTCTCCGGGTTTATGATGGGCGGAACGGATTATCCACTTGCTTCTACACTGCCTGATAGGTTAAAGGGAGTGCGGCATGGAATTCCACTTCGCATGAAATGGGCGCGCCAATTCGCCGTCTTAGCTGTGGGCTTCTGCCTGCTGTTGAGCCCGGCGTGCAAGAAGAAGACCAAGCCGCTCGCGATTAATATGCACGCTCCGACGCTGGCGGTCCCCGTGCCCGAACAGATACCGGAAGAAGCTCCTCCCCCCCAGCCTCCGGCTCCGACGCAGGAGACGACTGCGGAGACACCGCCGGCGAAGAAGCCGCCGGCGAAACGAAAATCCAAGAAAACAGCCCCGCCCCCGGCCAACCAAAACAATCCTACGGTCGCAGTCAATCACGTGCCGCCAACCGAGGCCGTCATGGATGCGGCCATCGCCGCCGAGGTCACCAGCCAGCAGCTCATTCAGCAAAAACAAACGACCAACGAGTTGCTCGACGCTACCGAGAAGAATCTGAAGGGGCTGAATCGAGGCCTCAGTCACGATGAGGAAATCATGGTGGCTCAGATCAAGTCTTACGTCGCGCAATCGCGCAGCGCCACCAAAGATGGCGACTTCGAGCGCGCTTACAACCTCGCAATGAAGGCCCACCTGTTGGTCGACGCTCTGGTTAAGAAGTAGACATCACCGTTTCCCTGCCGCACTGACCTTCGCCAGCATCTCCTTCGCCAGGGCTTGATAGGGTCCGTCGATGGCAGCGGCTTTCTGGAGCGCAGACACGGCATCGCTCTTATCGTTGCGCTTGGCATAAGCGAAGCCCAGCCGGAAGAGCGCTGCCTGCTGGGCTTGCGGGTCATCCTGCAACATGCTCACCGCGGTCTTGAGCTCGGGCACGGCCGCCGCCAGCTTGTCCTGTTTCAGGTAGGCATAGCCGAGCGTGGAATGCGCCAGTCCGGCGGACAGCTTCTCCTGCTTCTCTGAGCTGTTCCCGGTCAAGGCGAGCACCTTGTTGCAGTAAGTGACGGCCTTGGCGGCCTGCTTCGGGTCCTCAGCATAAGCATTGGCCAGCATCAGAAGCGTGGGGACACTGTCGGGATTGGCGGCCAGCGCCTTTTCGCCGTAGGCCTCGAGGCGTTGCGGCTGGTTCAGTTGTTGCAGGCTGTACAGGGCCAGTTGCGAGACCTGCTGCTCATACTGGGACTTGGGAAACGCGGGGGTAAAGGCTTCGATTTCGCTCATGCGTTTGTTCGGGTCCTTCTCGGCGGCAATCGCGCTGTAGGCGGCGCCTTCGAGAAATTCGTAGCTTGACTTGGATGCGTCCTGCTCCTGAGCCACCTGCGACGCCCAATCGGTATCCGACACGTTGGCAGGCTTGGCCTGGGTAGCGATGGAGTGGAATACGGCGGCGCCGCGGACCGCATAGTCCACAGTTTTCGGGTAGTCCTTCATCGCCTGAGCAACACCGACCTGCGAAACGATGATGTCAAGGTTGTTGGGATACAGTTCCAGGGCCTTGTCGCCATATTCCAAAGCCTTGGCCGGGTCACCCGCCGCGAGATATTGGATCGCGAGCTGCCACTCGCCGTAAGCCAGCGCCGGCTTGTTGTCAGCGTACTTCTTGATGAACTCCTCATAAGCCGCGATGCGCTTCTGCGCATCAGCCTCCGCCGCGATGGTGGCAAGTTCCTTGTCTTCCGGCGATCCGGCCGGAATCGCGATCTTAACGTTTTGCGTCCACGCTGCCGGAGAGATCAGGAGGCAAGCGCAGAGAACCAGTTGACGCCAAATACGCATGATGCACCTCGATAGGCTGGCTCGGCAGGTGCGCCAGGAGACAACGCCACCCGCAGTCCCTATTCGCCGAAATCGTAGCGCTTTTGGGGAAGCTGCGCCATGAGCTAGCGCACAACCAGCTGTGAGGTGGGGCGCGATGCGTTAGCTGGGTTACAGTGGAAGCACCATGCGAGAGATGTGGCGGCACCGGGGAATGCGGCTGATTTTTCTGGCCAACCTCGTCTCCATGATTGGCAGCGGGATGAACGCCGCCGCCGTCATCTGGTACATCCTCCAGGCCACCCATTCGGAAGTGTCGCTGGGCATGCTGGTCGCGTTGCAGACGATTCCCTCGTTGTTCTTGCTGCCGTTTACTGGCGTGCTCATCGATCGCGAAGACCGCCGCCATCTGATGATGTGGCTCGACGCCGCGCGCGGCGCCATCATCTTTGCGGTTGCAATGCTGGTGTTCGCCCATCATGTACACCTGTGGCAGTTGTATGCCATGAATGTCCTGGTGGCGATCGGTTTCTGGATGTTCTTTCCAACCGTGAATGCACTCATCCAAGAGCTCACGCCGGACACCAAGATGGTGGACGCAAACTCCCTGTTCCTGGCCGCCTTGCAGGGCGGCTGGCTGCTGGCCGGCGCCGTGGTCGGCTTCGTTTACAACCACATCGGACTGGGTGGCGTGCTGCTCATCGATTGCGCCACCTACGCCGTTTCGCTGGCCCTTATCTTCCAGGTGCGCAAGGGACGGGTAATCGTCGAACGGCCCCAGCCAGAGAACACAGACACTTCGGCCGCCTCGGGCGCCGTGGCAAGCTTCCTGCACGAGATGGCCGAGGGACACCGCTTCGTCTGGCAGGACCGGGGAGTGCTGCTCATCGGCCTCGCGTGGGCGCTGTTCGTCGCCTCCATGATGACGCAGGGAGTGCTGTCGGCGCCGCTGAGCGATCGCATCCTGCACGGCGGTGCCGTGGGCTATGGCTGGCTCAATGCGGGCTGGGCGGTCGGGGCCTTCGTCAGCGTGTTCTATGCCGCTACCTTCATTCGCCGCCATGGGACGCATCGCTCGGTCACTGTAACCATGACGATCATTGCGCTCTCGCTTTTCCTGCTGCCCTCTACCCGATGGGTGGCACTGGCCGTGGCAGTCTATTTCATCATGGGTTCCGGCCGCGGTGTCGGCGGCATCGCCATCTCCAGCGAGATGATGGAGATCGTGCCGCGCTACATGATGGGCCGGGTGCAGAACATGGTCTCGTTCGGAGCCAGCGCACTACAGATTGTCACGGCCTTACTTGCGGGCGAGGCTGCACACCGCGACGGGCTGAAGTACGGCTTCTGGCTGGTGGGCACTATGTACCTTGGCGCCGCATTCGCGGCGTGGTGGCCGGTGCGGCGCGCCACTGCCGAGCCCTATCCGGCTGGGGATTCGACAGCCGATTAGCCACTTGGCAGGGGCCCTCACTTCATTCTTGCCAAACCGTATCTGTCTCCATACGATTGCTACCCGACAGCGGAAGCGGCTGGCATTTCAGGAGGAGGACTATGGACCGTCGCAGATTCATCGGGGTGACCACGGGCGGTCTCGCCGCGGGCCTGTTTTCCGGCGCACTGAAATCGCTGGCCCTGCCTTTACCGCAGCAACTTCAAACGGATTACCTGCCCGGAACCCCGGAGGTCCCGCCCGAGCCGTATCAATTCCCGCAGCATTTTTACTGGGGCGCCGCGACCGCGTCCTATCAGGTGGAAGGGGCGTGGAAAGAAGATGGCAAGGGCGAATCGGTGTGGGACCACTTCGCGCACACTGTGGGCAAGATCAAAGGCGCGGCCACCGGCGACGTTGCCTGCGACTCGTATCATCTTTACAAGCAAGACATCGCGCTGATGAAGCAGCTCAATCTGAAGAGCTGCCGCTTCTCGATCGCGTGGCCGCGAATCCAGGCCACGGGAGTCGGCCCGGCAAATCAGAAAGGGCTCGACTACTACAAGCGGGTGCTGGACGAACTGCACGCCGCAAGCATCCGGCCGCTAGTTACGCTCTATCACTGGGACTTGCCGCAAACGCTCGAAGATAAGGGCGGCTGGCCTGATCGCAAAACTGCAAACTACTTTGCCGATTACGCCGACCTGGTGGTGAAGGCCCTCGGAGACCGTGTGGACACGTGGTGCATCTTCAACGAACCGAGCATCTTTACCTGGCTCGGGTACGGCACCGGCGTTCATGCTCCAGGCCGCACGGACTGGAATGCATTTCTTAAGGCGACCCACATGGTTAATCTGGCGCAGGGCATGGCGTTTCGAGCCATCAAAGCCGCCTACCCGAAGGCGGAAGTGAGTTCTGCTTTCAACACGGCAGAGGCCGTGCCTGCCTCGAACTCCGACGCCGACAAGTTGGCGGCCGAGCGCTACGCCGCCTTTCGCAACTATTGGTTTATCGACCCTCCACTGAAGGGCCATTACCCGCCAGTGCTGGCGAGCGATGAGCTGTTGGCGACGATGGGGGTTCGTCCCGGCGACATGGAAATTGCGAAGGCACCATTGGACTATCTCGCTATCAACTACTACGACCGCGCCATCGTCTCGGACAACGGCGACCGCGGAGTCATGCGCATGGCGTCGCACACCGGAGACGAAGGACCAAAGACAGAGTTGGGATGGGAGGTCTGGCCTGACGGCTTCCATGATCTGCTGATCAAGGTGAATGACAGGTACAAACCGAAGGCCATCGAGATCACCGAGAACGGCTGCTCCTACGGCGATGTTCCCGACGACAATGGCCGCGTGCCCGACGAACGCCGCACCGACTTCTTCCGCGGCTATCTCGGTGCGGTTGCACGCGCGCGCAAGCAAGGCGTGCCGATTCGCGGCTACGCCGCCTGGAGTCTGATGGACAACTTCGAGTGGGCGGAAGGTTACAGCCAGCGCTTTGGATTCGTATTCGTGGATTTCCGCACGCTGAAGCGGACGGTCAAAGACTCGGGCAAGTGGTACGCGGAATTGGCGGCGACAGGAAAGCTGAGCTGATACGAGCCTAGCCGCGCAGCCGCGAGATGAAGCTAGCCCGGCGCGTCGGCGCCAGGAGGTCAACGTCAACGGAGGTCTTTCCTTTTCAACAACATAACCTTCAGCGTGCCCTCCCATTCAATGTTCCATACCCCCGCTGAACCGCCAAATCCCCCCATTTGGCCCATCTTGCTTGGCCGGTCGGGCTTCGGGTCGTTAGTCTCATAGTGACGAACAGCAGTGTGGCACGGCCGTCAACCTGGGTCTGGCCGAATCGCATCCAAACGAGAGGGCGTAAATGCATAAACCGGTAAAGTACGTTGAGAAAGCGGTCACCATTGCTGCCAAAGGCGCATGGGCCGTTTTCGACAAGTTCAACAGCATCAATCCTAATCCTTCGTTTACGCCGAAGTGGTCGGACAAGCCGCTCCTGAAGTCATACGAGAAGTCGAAGCCGCCGTTGGGCTGGCCGCGCCAGACCGATTCGCTGTGCCCCAAGTGCGTCCCTGAAATCCGCCAGCAGATCATCGACGGCAAGCTGCCCGTCGAGATCCTGATGAACGAGAAGGTCGGCGAAATCAAGGCGGAGATCATCGAGCGCGACGGCAAGATCCTGATGGTGAAGGACTGCCCCAAGCACGGCCACTTTGAAGACGTGATGGCCATCGATACCGCTTTCTTTAAGCACCTGGAAGAGACCTTCCCTGGCCGCGACATCCGCGCCCACAACGACGAGAAGCTGCACCACCACGGCAGCAGCACGGTGCTGCACGGCCGCGGATCGGTGTTGACCATCGATCTGACCAACCGCTGCAACATGATGTGCGATCCCTGCTTCATGGACGCCAACCAGGTTGGCTTCGTCCATGAATTGACGTGGGACGAAATCAAGACGATGCTCGACAACGCCATCACCATCAAGCCGCGGCGCCAGATGTCAGTGCAGTTCTCCGGCGGCGAGCCCACGTTGTCACCCTACTTCCTGGACGCGGTCGCGTACTCGCGCAAAGTCGGCTACAACAGCGTGCAGGCGGCAACCAACGGCATCGAGTTTGCCAAGAGTTTTGAGTTCTGCAAGCAGGCGGCCGAAGCCGGTTTGCGCTATGCCTATCTGCAGTTCGATGGCATCGGCAATGCTGCCAACTCGCACCGTCTGGTTGGCAATCTGTTCGACGTGAAGCTGCAGGCGATCGAGAACCTGCACAAGGCGGGCGTGGAGATCGTGCCCGTGGTCACCATCGTTAACGACCTGAACAACGAGCAGGTCGGACGCATCATCCAGTTCGCGCTCGACAATCCCAAGCGCATCTCGTTCCTGTCGTTCCAGCCGGTGTCCTTCACCGGACGCGACGAGGCCATCACGGACGAGCGTCGCCAGGCGCAACGCTACACGCTGTCGCACCTGGCGCACGACGTGAAAAACCAGACCGGCATGGGCGAGCCGACGCGCGACTGGTTCCCCATCTCGTTCATGAGCACCTTTTCCGATTGGGCTGATCTGGTCCACGGACCCGATAAGGATTGGGGCTCGTTGAGCTGCGGCTGCCACCCGAACTGCGGCGTCGGCATGGCGGTCATGATCGACAAGGAAACCAAGGAAGCGGTCCCGGTGACCGCGTTCCTCAACGGCGATAACATCGCGAAAGACATTGCGAAGGTGAATGACGCGGCGCGCGGCAAGTGGATGTCGATTGCCGGCATGACCCTGGCGCTGCTGAAGAACTACGACCCGTTCAAGTCGCCCAAGCACTTCAAGTTTGCCGACCTGCTGAAGAAGTTCGACAAGACCTTCGGCGCTACCGGCAAGGATTACGGCAAGGTCAGCGGCGAACGCACCGAGACCGACATCGAGAAGCGCCGCCGCGATCGCTGGAACTTCCTGTTCGTCGCGGGCATGTGGTTCCAGGACCTGTTCAACTATGATTTCCGCCGCACCGAGCAGTGCATCATTCCCTACGCCACGCAGGAAGGCGAGATCAGCTTCTGCGCCTACAACACCGGCGTGGGCTGGCGCAATATCGTGGAGAAGATGCACATGACCGCCACCCTCACCAAGTGGTACGAGGAGCACGGGCGTCACGAGATCTTTGCCGGCGGTAAGAAGGTCGGCCTTGAGACTACCGCGCACACGCTCCACCTGGTGGACGAGCACGTAAACGCCGAAGCCAACGACACTCTGGATAAGCTCGGCATCGCCAAGAACGCCCGTCAGGAGAAGTTCAAGGCCCGCGACGAGCGCGTGAAGGCCGAAGCCGAGAAGGCCCGCATGATGGCGCTCTATAAGGAGCACGTGCTGGGCGAGAAACCGGTCAGCCAGGAAGGATTCATTCCGCTGGGCAGTATCGGCGGCATTAAGCCGGCAGAGCCAGTCGTGGAAGAGCGGGAAGCGGTCTACGGCGACTAGCTTAAGTGAATAGTGGGTGGTCGTTAATAACAACCGGTCGCGGCAGCGGCCGGTTTTGTTTTGTACGCTTCCAGATCCACGCTTCGCCTGCGCCCTTCCAGTCGCATACTCGCAAGTTGGCGCGGACAGTCAGGCAGCCCGCTCGGGCCTGAACTTGGGTTACAATTCCGCGGTGGGGCGAGTCCGAGGTCTTCCTCTGTAGAACCAAAAGCCCGAGGCCGGCAATCCGGCATCTCGCGGACGCTGGTATTTCTTTGCGACCACCCTGCCTAGAGAAAAATATCTTTTGCAACCCGCAAAGGAGGTTCCAATGGCTGCAGCAAATATCGAACAGTTGCGCTCTAAGTTTCGCGGCGAGATCATCGAGCCCGGGGACGAATCCTACGATGCCGCCCGCAAAGTTTATAACGCGATGATTGACAAGCGGCCCGCCGTTATCGCCAAGTGCACGGATGTAGCCGATGTGCTGGCGGCGGTCGAATATGGCCGCGAGAATCAGATGCTCACCGCCATTCGCGGCGGCGGACACAATGGCGGCGGATTGGGGATCTGTGACGATGGCCTGGTCATCGACCTGTCGCGGATGAAAGGCATTCGTGTCGATCCCGCGGCCCGCACCGCTCAAGTGGCGGGCGGCTGCGTTTGGGGCGATGTGGACCATGCCACCCACGCCTTCGGCATGGCGACGCCCAGCGGATTTATTTCCACCACCGGAGTGGCCGGCCTGACGCTGGGAGGCGGCATAGGCCACCTGACGAGAACCTACGGCCTGACGATTGACAATCTACTCTCGGCAGATGTGGTACTGGCCGACGGGAGGTTCGTCACGGCCAGCGAGAACGAGAACGCCGATCTGTTTTGGGCGCTGCGCGGCGGCGGCGGAAATTTCGGTGTGGTGACCTCGTTCCTCTTCCGTCTTCATCCTGTGAAGACGGTGTATGCAGGACCGACGTTCTGGCCATTGGAGCAGGCTGCTGAGGTAATGAAGGCCTATCGCGAATTCATTCCCAAAGCTTCAAATGATGTAAACGGCTTCTTCGCGTTTCTCACCATTCCTCCTGCGCCGATGTTTCCGGCGAGTCTCCACCTCCAGAAAGTATGCGGTGTCATGTGGTGTTGCACCGCTCCAGCCGACAAGGCGGAAGCCGCAACCAAGATTTTGCGTTCGGTGGGCAAGCCCGTCCTGGACCACGTAGGCGAACTGCCGTTCCCGGTCGTTCAAAGCCTCTTTGACGCGCTTTACCCGCCCGGTTTGCAGTGGTACTGGCGGGCTGACTTCGTCAAAGAATTGAGCGATGAGGCTATCGCCCTACACGTCGAGCATGGATCGGCCCTCGCAACCATGCACTCCACCATGCACCTTTATCCCATTGACGGCCAGGCGCACAAGGTCGGGAACAGCGATACCGCGTTTAGTTACCGTGACGCCAACTGGGCGGAGGTCATCGTAGGCGTGGACCCCGATCCCGCCAACCAGGGCAAGATCACGAAGTGGTGTAAGGACTACTTCGACGCTTTGCACCCGCACTCCGCCGGCGGCGCCTATGTGAACTTCCTGATGGAAGAGGGGCAGGAGCGCGTCCAGGCCTCGTTCCGCGATAACTATGCGCGCCTGGCGGCAGTCAAGAAGAAGTACGACCCCAACAACTTCTTCCGTGTGAACCAGAACATCCGTCCAGCGTGATGGAAAGCGGATGCCGGGCACCACGGAGTCTCGAATTGCGTGAAACCGGCCGCTTGCGCGGCCGGTTTTATTTGCAGCAGGTCTGTCAGGCCATCCTCGCCGTCACTACTTGCCGGGCAAGTAACTCAAGTCCGGACGGAATTGAATGATCTCGCTGGTTTCGCGCTGCACTGACGCATCGATGCCGTTCACAATCGAGTCCGCCTCCGCCTGTCCAAAGGCTTCCTTAATCATGTCGCGAAAGGGCTTCACATCAGGTTTGTCCTCAAAGTCGGCCCAGTTGGCGCGCGGTAGCACCAGAACGTAGGTTCCTGTGTCGCCGCCGTTGGCCAGCGCATACCACTCGTAGTGAACAGGCCACTTCGTCTTCTCGCCGGCAAAGTGAACCCTGCCAATGGCGCTGCGAAAATCCGACCCTTTGCCGTAGCGCACATAAAAAGTAATAATCTCGGCAAACTTGGAGGGCATTTTGGAATTGTCGGGGTTGCTAACCTTGGGCATGAAATCGTAGTAGCGGGCTACGATGGAATCGACGTAATTGCCGACCACCTTCTGATATTCCTCCAGGTCGGCCTGGTCCGGGACGGCGGGCTTGTCGAAATCGGACCAGTGCTGGCCCAGCCGGCCCACGATGAAGGTCCCCGTGTTGTCACCGCTGAGCGTCTCCCAGACGAATAGCGGCTGGGGGTCGTTTTGCTGCTTGTGCCAGACTGCTTTCTCCTTCCGCCCATTCTCGTATTGCGACACCATCCCGTTCTTGGGCTTCTGAAACTCCAGCGCGGCCAGGGTCCCCGGATTATTCTGTGCAACGACCGATACTGCTGCGAACAACGCGACACCAAACGCCGTCAAACATTTTCTTTTTCTCATTTGTGCTCCGCCTTTCGGAAAAGTGGTTGAACCGAATTCGCTATACCGCATTCGGCCACGCGACCCCATCCAGCAGTCCGCAAGCCTGAGGTCCGGCGCGTCGGTGCAGGTTAAGCCAGGGATTTCCAGTCAATCTTGGGATGGCGTGAATACTACACAACTATCCCGTCCGAAGATACGGCCCATCTGTGCGGATTGCGGATGCCGCTCATTGGCTGGAAAGTAGCCGGTAGGTCACCACCTCTGCGCCACCACCTGATGTTTCATCGGAGATTCCGTATAGCCTTTCGGCTTCTGGCGGCCGGGCAGCTTGGGCGGCTTGTAGGGAACCTCTTCATACGGAATACAACTCAGCAGGTGAGCTATGCAGTTAAGCCGGGCCCGCTTCTTGTCGTCGGAAGGCACCAGGTACCACGGCGCAGTTGGCGTGTCGGTGGCCGCCAGCATGGCATCGCGGGCACGCGAAAAGTCGTACCAGCGGCGATGCGACTCCAGGTCCATGGGGCTCAGCTTCCACCGCTTGGTCGGGTCCGTGATGCGGGCCACGAACCGGCGGTGCTGCTCTTTCTCCGAAACATCCAGCCAGTACTTGAGCAGGATGATGCCGTTGTTTACCAGGGTGTTCTCAAAGGGCGGGCAGCCCTTCAGGAAGCTCTTGTACTGTTCCTCAGTACAGAATCCCATC
Organism: uncultured Acidobacteriaceae bacterium; assembly: GCA_963791975.1. Taxonomy (GTDB): domain Bacteria; phylum Acidobacteriota; class Terriglobia; order Terriglobales; family Acidobacteriaceae; genus Bog-257. The sequence goes on from CAWBUJ010000009.1 coordinate 36,368, forward strand.
ACATGCTCGACGCCGGCGCGGTTATACCAACTGCGGTCGAAGATGACGACTTCCCCGCCCGCCGGTAGATGAGCGATGTAGCGCTGTACGTAAATCTGACTTTTCTCGCGCTCGGTGGGAGCGGGCAGAGCAACCAGGCGGAACACGCGCGGGCTCACCCGTTCCAGAATGCGGCGTATGACGCCGCCCTTGCCGGCGGCGTCGCGGCCTTCGAACAAAATAACGATGCGGGCGCCCGTGTGCTTTACCCAGTCCTGCAACTTCACCAGTTCGATTTGCAGCTTGAAGAGCTCGCGTTCGTAGTCTTTTTTGCTGAGCGGCGTTATAGCGGCATCGCTTTTTGCGGGAATGTTCTCCGCCCCTTTTGCGGACTTCGGTGCGCGGTTCTTCTTGGATTTCTTTGCCATAAGACCTCTCCTGCAAAGTTGGTATGTACGGTGAAAACGAGTGAATTCTACGCCTGTGGACGGAGGAAAGCTGTGACCTGCGAGCGTCCCTGTTGGTAATGCGCAGGAGTGCGGCCTTCACGCCCACTGCTGGGACGTTGGCGGGCGTCCCTCTCAAGCCCGTCCCTCAACTGCCGATGTACTAGCTGAAGCCGCGAGTAATCACGAATTCCTCGTGCGTCGGCATGGCTGCTTGAGGGGGTTTACCCGGCGGGCTTCAGGAGGAATCATCTTTATGAAGAGAATGGTGCTGTTGGTCCTGATTGTCGTCACCGCCGCGTTGGTGGCCACGGCGCAAGAGATGCCTCGGGTTGAGGTCTTCGGCGGATATTCGTACTTGAATGTCGGCTCGTCCGGGCATGAACGAGGCTTTGGTCTGAACGGCTGGACGGCGCAGGGCAGCGTGAACCTTAACCACTGGCTGGGACTGACCGGTGACTTCGGCGGCTACTACGGGTCCCCGTCTTCGGTCTCGGTCCACAACTACACCTACATGTTTGGCCCCACGCTGAGCTATCGGGCGCAGCACATCACTCCATTCGCCCACGCCCTGTTTGGCGGCAGCCATCTGACCGGCTCAATCGCTGGGCTCTCGGCGAGCCAGAACGCGTTCGCCATGGCGGTGGGTGGGGGAGTTGACCTTCCGCTCAAAGGACACTTTGGCCTCCGCCTGGCGCAACTGGATTGGGTTAGGACACAGTTCTTCAGCACAACGCAGAACAATTTTCGGGTCTCGACGGGAGTGATGTTCCGCTTCTGATGAGGGCCTGAGAGCGAGGCGGATTAGGGCGCACGATTCCGGTTGGTGCGCCCTTTCCGTTTTCAGGGGCCTTTTCGATCATCTGCGTGCCCGACCCGCGGTTTATCCCGGAGGCCAGGTCATGTCGCGTCCGCCGAGCAGGTGCAAGTGCAGATGGAACACCGACTGCCCTGAACGCGGACCAACGTTGTACACCGTGCGATAGCCGTCTTCAATGCCGCGCTCGCGGCCGATCTTTGCGGCGATAAGCTGGCAGTAGCCTAGGATTTCGGCATCTTCCGGCGAGGCTTCCTTCAATCCCACGATATGCCGCTTGGGAACGATGAGCACGTGGGTCGGAGCCTTGGGGTTGATGTCCTCGAAGACGTAGACCTTGTCGTCCTCGTAAACCTTCTTTGACGGAATCTTGCCGGCGATAATTTTGCAGAAGAGGCAGTCGTCCATGGTCTTTGTTCGCATGTCGGCGAGAGACGATGATACCAATCGTATTAGACGAAATCCAGAGCCTCGCTACGGAACGATCACGAGCCGCGCCCGCGACTTACGTTGCCAGGCGCTTTCGACATCGTGGAGTGGCACCGGCTCAGTTTCGATGCGAAGCTCTCCACTTGCGGCACGGGACAGCACCTGACGATACGCGTCGAGCAGTGTGTCGAGCGGAGGAGCCGTTCCCGAACCGCTGCCTAGAATCTCCAGACCTGAGCTGCGCAAGGTTGCAGCGGACAGGGAAATGGTTGGACCGGCGCTTTCGCCAACTTGAACCAGCCGAATGCTCCCCGCAGCAGGAGCGAAATCGCCGCGTGTAAGGGCCGATAACAGCGCCTCTGTAGGGTGACCCCATAGATAATCGACAACGATGTTGAACCCTCCTTCAGCAGCTTGCCGAGCAAAGGCCTCGACTAGTTTTTCATCTGACTGATTGAGCGGGATGGTCGAGTCGGCTCCCAGGTCGCTAAGTGTACTGAGCGTTTCTTCGTCACGGCCGGCAGCGACAACTCGTCCGGCGCCGAATTGCTTGGCCAGCTGAACCGCAAGCCTGCCGGTGGTACCGGTCGCACCAAGAACCAGTACGTGATCGCCAACAGCCAGCTTCGCCCGCTCCCGCAACGTGAGCCAGGCCGAGACACCGGGGTTAACAATAGCCGCAGCAGTGATGTCGTCTACGTCGTCTGGCAGCGGCCAGCAGCGAACCCGGGATACAACCGTGCGCTGCGCCATCGCGCCATGGGGCTGTCGCGGTGCGGCAAAGAACACACGCTTGCCATCATCAAGGTTGCCGACGCCGTCCAAACCGCACACCACCGGCAGCTCACGAAAACTGGCGTAGTGTGAGCCGCCGGCCATCTGTTTATCGACGGGTTTCAGAGCTGCAGCGCGCACTTGGATGATCGACTCGCCATCGCGCGCAATGGGCTCCGGAAACTGCTCACATCGGGGCGAATTCCCAAGAGTGCGCAAAACAGCGGCCTTCATTGGCGATTCTCCTTTGTGACTCGGCGTCACCGTGTGATGGCAGTCATGGCCCGCACAAAACGGCGACGACCCGACTACGCCCTCTGCTCTTTCCGGCGCAGTTGCAGATACGCCCGAATCAGCTCGTTCAGATCACCGTCCAGCACGCGGTCTACGTCGCCGATCTCGACTCTCGTCCGCAGGTCTTTCACCATGCGATAGGGCTGTAGCACATACGACCGGATCTGCGAGCCGAAGTCGATGTCGAGCTTGGAGTCCTCAATGTGCTTGGTCACTTCGCGCTTCTTCTCCAATTCGTACTCATACAGTCGCGAGCGCAGGATGCTCATCGCCTTCTCGCGGTTCTTGTGCTGCGAGCGCTCGTTCTGGCAGGCGGCGACGATTCCGGTCGGAATATGGGTGATGCGCACCGCCGAGTCGGTGGTGTTGACGTGCTGGCCCCCCTTGCCCCCGGAACGATATGTATCGGTGCGAATGTCTTCCGGCTTGATGTCGATCACGATGGTTTCGTCGATTTCCGGCGAGACGTACACGCTGGCAAAGGACGTGTGGCGGCGCTTGGCCTGATCGAAGGGCGAGATGCGCACCAGCCGGTGCACTCCGATCTCGCTGGTGAGCAGCCCGTAAGCGTGCTCGCCGTTAACGCCGAAGGTTGCCGATTTGATGCCCGCTTCGTCGCCCGGCTGATATTCATACAGCTGGGTGGAAAATCCCTGACGCTCGGCCCAGCGCAGGTACATCCGCATGAGCATCTCGGCCCAATCCTGCGACTCCGTTCCGCCTGCGCCAGGGTGAATGGTCACGATGGCATTGCGGTCATCATTGTCGCCCGAGAGCAGCGTTTCGGTTTCGAGCTTGTCCACGAGCGCGCGCAACTCGTCCATCTCGCGCTTCAGCTCAGACGAAACATCTTCGCCTTCGTGGGCCAGGTCGAAATAGGCGTTGATGTCGCCTGAGCGCCGCGCCAGTTCGGTCTCGGTGGCCAGCAGCGTGTCCAGGCGCTTCTTCTCGCGCATCACCTGCTGGGATTTTTCGGGGTTCGACCAGAGCGTGGGGTCGGCGGTTTGCTTTTCGATCTCGCTCAGCTTTTCGCGCAGCTTGGGCGCGTCAAAGATACTCCTGTAGATCGCGCACCTTATCGCGGAGCGCTGCATATTCTTGCTCTAATTCTTCGACCATTGTGCGGTAAAGTTCCCTCTCTATGCGACTTGCGGTTGCGCCAACGCACCAGGCGCGGCGACCCGCAACAGCAGTCCCAGCAAAGTGATTATCGCACATAGTAGCGGGAACCAGTCGCCGTGACGAGTGTAGAAGGTGGTGGTTTCAACCAACGAATACGCCGCTTGCAACTGCATCCGCTGGTTGCGTGGCGCCTGAGCAACGACGCGGCCGAGTGGATCGATCACCGCTGTAATGCCGGTGTTGGTGTCGCGCAGCAGCCAGCGATCGTTCTCCACGGCGCGCATGCGTGCCTGGTTCAAGTGCTGCCATGGCGCGCCTCCCTCGCCATACCAGCCGTCATTGGAAATGTTGACGAACAGATCAGCACCGTTGCGGGCGAATTGCCGGACCTCATTCGGAAAGACCGCCTCGTAGCAGATAAACGTGCCAACCTTCGCATCGCCAACCCGCAACGGCTCGCGCGACTTGCCGCGCGCGAAGGTCCCAACCTGGCGCGTGAGCCCGCTGGCGAAGCTGAACAGCTTCTCGAACGGAACAAATTCGCCGAAGGGGACGAGGTGAATCTTGTCGTAACGTCCGGTCCATGCGCCGTTGGGCTCAATCACCGACGCGGAATTGTAGATGTCTGGTGGGCGATTGGGGTCGCCGGCGTGCTCGATGCCGAGGGTCCCCGCAATGATGTACGAATCGGTCGTGCGCGCGACATCGGCCAGCGCGCTTCGCACGTGCAGGTCGGTGGCGAAGAAGGGCGCCGGCGATTCCGGCCACAGGATCGAGTCCCGGCGTGCCGGTAGAGCTGTTCTCCGGACGCACGCTCAACGCCGCCAGCGAATCGAGCGTATGCGTAAGATAGTCGAGCGTCCAATCGCCCGAGTCGAGGATAGGAATGTCGGCTTGCACCAACGTCGCGCCTCGATCCGCCGGAAGCGGAGGAGGGTGCACCAGCCTCCCGGCATGAAGCGCAATGGCCGCCGCCACCGCCGACGCCAGCAAGAGATTGCGCCGCTCGCGTGGAACCAGGAACGCCGCCGCCAGTGCAGTGTTCACCAGCACAATTTCGAAGGAGATGCCGTATACCCCAGTCACGGTGGCAACGCGTGACAGAGGAATGTTGTCGATCTGCGTCGTGCCCAGCAGGTCCCAGGGAAATCCAGTGATGTAGGTCCGAGCCAGCTCGACCGCTACCCATGCGAACGGCGTGAACACCAGCGCGCGCAGGCTGAAACCGTTGCGGCGCGCAGCAATCAAGGCAAGCAGCAATCCGAACAGCCCGTGATAGAGGGAGAGATACAGCGCGTACAGCAGCAGGCACACCACAGAGGTCGGCGTGTTAATCCCGCCGTAGACGTGCATCACGTAGAAGATCCAGGAATTGCTGCCAAGATACCAGATGACGCCGCTCACATAGCCGAGCAGGAATCCTTGCCACGCCGTTGCCGGCGCGAAGAATTCTCCGCCGTCGTCGAGGACGAGGAGGGCATCCTGCTCACGGCACTTGAGGATGGCGTAAATCAGCGGCGCCAGCGCAACCCAACTCAGGATGTAGAGCGCCGGCCTGGGAAAGATCAAGACCTGGAGAACGCCGGAAGTGCAGGCCAGTATCCAGGCGTTGCGGCGGATTCGTCTCACTACTTAATCGCCACCAGCTTGTTCATCAGCTCCGAGTAGTCCTTCTTCTCCACCCCGTGCACCTGCCGGTTATACTCGTCCACTTTGGCCGAGTAGTTCATGGAGCAGAACTTCGGCCCGCACATCGAGCAGAACGCCGCTTCTTTGTAGTAGGCGTCGGGCAGAGTCTCGTCGTGCATGGCGCGCGCAGTCTCAGGATCGAGCGACAGCGCAAACTGCTTGTCCCAATCGAAGGTGTAGCGCGCATAGCTGATGGCGTCATCGCGGTCGCGGGCTCCCGGACGGTGCCGCGCCACGTCGGCGGCGTGCGCCGCAATCTTATAGGCAATGATGCCGTCTTTCACGTCCTTGTCGTTGGGCAGGCCGAGGTGCTCTTTGGGCGTGACGTAGCAGAGCATGGCAGCGCCATACCAGCCGATCATGGCCGCACCGATGGCCGACGTGATGTGGTCGTAGCCGGGAGCAATGTCGATGACCAGAGGCCCCAGGGTGTAGAACGGCGCGCCGTAGCACAGCTCGACCTCCTTCTCCACCTGCTCCTTGATCTTATCGAGCGGCACGTGGCCAGGGCCTTCGATCATGACCTGCACGTCGCGTTCCCAGGCCTTCTTCGTCAGCTCGCCTAGAGTCTTCAGTTCCGCGAACTGCGCCTCGTCGCTGGCATCCGCAATGCAGCCGGGGCGCAAGCCGTCGCCCAGCGAATAGCTCACGTCGTGCTTGGCCAGAATCTTGGTGATGTCGTCGAAGCGCTCGTAGAGGAAATTCTGCTTGTGGTGATGGGCCATCCACTGCGCCAGGATCGCGCCGCCGCGGCTCACGATGCCGGTAATGCGCTTGGTGATCAGCGGCAGATACTCCACCAGCACGCCCGCGTGGATGGTCATGTAGTCCACGCCCTGCTCGGCCTGCTCCTCGATGACTTCGAGCATGATGTCGGCGTTAAGGTCCTCGATGCGCTTTACGCGCGAAACCGCCTCGTAGATGGGAACCGTGCCGATGGGCACCGGCGAATGCCGCAGAATGGCTTCGCGGATCTCGTGGATGCCGCCGCCGGTGGAGAGGTCCATCACCGTGTCGGCGCCGTAGTGCACCGAGGTGTGCAGCTTCTTCAGTTCCTCATCAACGTTGCTGGTGACCGACGAGTTGCCGATGTTGGAGTTGATTTTGCACTTCGACGCCACGCCGATGCACATCGGCTCCAGCTCAGGATGATTGACGTTGGCCGGAATGATCATGTGCCCGGCAGCAACTTCATCGCGGACCAACTCCGGCGCAAGTTGCTCGCGCTCGGCGACGAACATCATCTCTTCGGTGAGCAGGCCCTTGCGTGCAAAATGCATCTGCGACATGTTGCCGTCGCCGGTGCGCGCCGCCTCTGCGCGCCGATTGGCAATCCACTCCGCACGCGGATTCACCGCAGTTGCGACATTATCCTTGCTGCCGTTGGTTCCACTCATGACTTCGGATCTCCTGCCGACAAACCTTGATTATACCGCCCGCAACGTGGAGACGAGTTTCTGATGGGCCGCAAGATAAGGTCATCTCGCTGGAGTGGTCGCACCACTCCATGGCAAATGGCAACGCGGTGTCGGCCTGGAGATTTTGGCCCTACCGCGGCCACAGCCACCCGAACGTTCCCGCCGTCAGCAGACCGTATACCAGTCCGTCGATCACTTCCTTGATGGTATTGCTCCACGGCTGGCCTTTCCAGATGCCGTTGCTCAACTGTCCCAGGCCGTAGGCCATGAAGGCGGCGGTACCGGCTACGCGAAAGACGACCAGGTAGTCCACGCCGGGGGCAACTGTGTGCCCGGTGAGATAGGCGGTGAAGAACCCGATCACCAGGCAATAGACGAACCACATCCCCATGAACTTAGGGATGGCGGGCGGGCCGCTGGGGAATATGGTCATGAAGCCGACCGGCCCTTCTTTGAATTTTTCCTGCATGGCCGGCGACTTCATGTCCTTATGGCTGCCATACGGGAACATGTAAAGACCGCGCTTCACGCCGGCGCCGCGCAGGGCGGCGCGAAGCTTGTCCTCATCGGGGAGCTGGCTGCAGTCGCTGTGATGGTACGGCAGCAACATGTGCATGATGGAGCTGGCAACAAAGACGATGACAGCCGACAACACGATCGGCAGCCAGAGAGCGGCAAGAGGGACCATGTACAGCCTCCTTATCAATGCGGGGGCCAAGGTTGGGATTTTCCACGCGAGACTACGCCAGCCACGCGCTACGGTCAAGCGGCCTCCTGGCGTGCCATAATGTCGGGCCAGCGGGTATCGAAACCAGCAGCGGGAGAGTGTTCCGATGAGCAATGACTCGCCGACGGCCAACCACCCGAAAACCTCTATAGCACCCATGCTCTCGGTACGAAACGGAGCGCGGGCGGTCGAGTTCTACAAGGCGGCGTTGGGCGCGACCGAGATCTTCCGCCTCGACGGCGAGGATGGTGCGGTGGTCGCCCGCTTGTCGCTGGGAGATGCGGAGTTCTGGGTTGCGGACGAGTCTCCCGAACACCTCAACTTCAGCCCGGAGTCGCTCGGCGGAGGCTCGGTGCGGATGGTGATGACCGTGGAAGAGCCGGATGCCGCCTTCGAGCGGGCGGTCGCCGCCGGAGCCACCGTGGTTCGGCCAGTCAGCAACGACTATGGCTGGCGATTAGGACGAATCGTCGATCCCTTCGGACATCATTGGGAGATCGGCAAGCCCCTGACAGAACGTTCTTGAGCCAGGACGAAAAACGGAGACGTCACTTCCGGATTGGCCTGAGGGGAGCGCTATCAATTGCAATATTCCCTGCGGCCGCGCCCTAGCCCGCCTTCCCCGGGTGAATCGGTTACCATTTGGCGGGGAATCGAAAATTTCTCCCTAAGAAAAGAAAGTATTATTTATCCAACCGGGGGTACAGCCCGGGCATCGTATTCTGCATCGGGGGTGCTGCGGAAGCGCCCGCCCGATCCACTTGGAATCGCCATTGAGTTTCAAGCCACTCAGCCCCGAAGAGAGTGTGGTCCGGTTCGCCGCGATCGTGGACTCGTTAGAGGACGCTGTCATCGGCGCCGACCTCGACGGCACTGTCGTCACCTGGAACTCGGCCGCATGCAAACTTTTTGGTTACGCTCCAGATGAGATCGTCGGTGAGTCGATCCTGCTTCTGGTTCCACCCGGCCTGCACAAAGAATATTTCACGGACATGGAAAGGTTGCGACGAGGCGAGCGGATTGAGCATTACGAGACGCAACGCTGCGACAAGTCGGGAAGGCAGTTGGAAGTATCCGTGTCCATGTCTCCCATTCATGACTTGATGGGGCGGGTAATCGGGGTATCGAAGATCGCCCGCGACATCTCCGAGCGGCGCAAGCTGGAGAATGCCCGCCGCTTGCTCGCCGCCATCGTGGAGTCATCCGACGACGCGATCATTTCTAAGAACCTCGATGGCATCATCATGTCCTGGAATGCCGCGGCGGAACGGTTGCTGGGCTATAAGCCGGAAGAGATGATAGGCCAGTCGGTCTTGCGGATCGTGCCCCCCGAGCTGCACTTCGAAGAGCCTGGGATCATCAGCCAGCTTCGCAAGGGCGAACGGATTGAACATTTCGAGACGCGCCGCATGAAAAAGAACGGGCAGATCTTCAACGTCTCATTGACTGTGTCTCCGATCAAAGACGATAAAGGCCGCGTCATCGGCGGATCGAAGATCTTGCGAGATATCAGCCAACGCAAAGCCATCGAAGCAAGGTTGGTGGAGAAGGAGAAGCTCGCGGCGGCCGGGCGTCTGGCCGCGACGCTCGCGCACGAGGTGAACAATCCGCTGGAATCGATTACCAACCTGGCTTATCTTCTCTCGGAACACATCCCTCTCGATGCCGAGGCGCGCCATTACGCCGATTTGCTCTCACAGGAGGTGCAGCGGGCAGGGGACATCACCCGCCAGACGCTGAGCTACTATCGCGAGTCGCACATTTTCGCGGACGTGAAGCTGCAGGAAGTCGTGGAGCAGGTGCTCCAGGCAAAGCGCAAAAAGCTGGAGCGCAAGAACGTCCATGTCGCGGTGGATTTGGCCGACGTGCTGCTGATCAAGGGCTTCCACGGCGAGTTGCGCCAGGTCTTTGAAAATCTGATCGACAACGCAATTGACGCTGTGAAGAGTGACGGTCGCATCGAAATCCATGCTCGCGAGGAATGCCGTCACGGCGGGAGCTGTGCGATCGTATCCGTCTGCGATGACGGGCCGGGAATCCCTCCCGAGTTCCTGCCAAAACTGTTCGAGACCTTCTTTACCACCAAGGCAGAACAGGGCAGTGGTCTGGGGTTATGGGTTTCGCGCTCCATCATTGAGAAGCACGGCGGAAGCATTTACGTGGACAGCAACCAGAATTCCCCGTCTGGCTGGACGGTGTTTACGATCGAACTTCCGATTGCGGGGGCTGCGTCTTCGGCAGCGATGACTTCAACCAGACCTTCCCAGGTCTCATGAAGCGAGAACCTGGCTCTCTGGGTGGTTGGTTGAGCGATGCGCAACCAACCTCATCCTCCCCCGGTTGCACGTCTTCCCCGTCTCCCCGACCAATACAGCGCCACCCCTCCCCCCAGCAGCACCATGCTCAGCACGATAATCTTCCCTACCGCCAGCGCTTTATCAGGCTCGCTGGCGTCGGGAATCACCGAGCCGATAATGACAGCGGTGGTGGTTAGCGCCCCGAGGACCGCCAGCACAATCGCAACCGGCTTGCCGCCGGGCACGCGGATGACGCCAGGCTCGACGGGTTCGCGTTGCAGGCGAATCAGCGCCGCGAACATGAACAGATAGGGCACGAAGTTGGTGATGATGGTCATGCTCACCAGCACCTGATACGCGCCGCGCACCGTGCTGCCGAGTTGTCCCATCAGGATGAACAGAGCGCAACAGATCGCCTGCACGATCAACGAAACGTAGGGCGTCCCCCATTTCGGATGGACGCGGCCGAATGCCGGCGGCAGATAGCGGTCGATGCCGGCGACAAACGGAATCCGCGACAACGCCGCCAGGTACGCACCGACGCCGCCCAGGTTCGACACGCATATCAGCAATGCGACTGCCGGCCCGAGGCCGGTCCATCCCACGCTGTCGGCACTGCCGGAGATGGCCTGCATGATTCCCTCGAGGCTGTTGACTTTGGGCAGCGCAACCAGCACTGCGATCGTCCCCAGAATGTATCCGGCGGTAATGATGAACCCGGCGGCAATCAGGCCGCGAGGAATGGTGCGACGTGGGTCCTTGATCTCGCCACCCATGAATGAGGCCGACTCAGCGCCGCTGAAAGCGTAGAGGAGCGTCGCCCAGACGCCGAGCGTCCCCATGTTCCAGGACGGTTTCAACGATGCCGCGTTGAAGCTGGTTGCCGATCCAAACTTCCACCACGCCACCGCCGCGACCATGCAAAGCAGGGCGATGGGCAGCCAGGTTCCGATTGCGCCCAGGTTGCTCAGCCATTTGCCGACATCCAGGCCGACAATATTCAAGACTAGCGCCAACCCAAGGCCGAACAACGCGAACAAAACAAAGAAGGTCGCACTTCCCTGCGCCGCCTTCCACTTTGTTCCGCCGACGTACAGCGCATTGCTGGCGGCGAAATAGAGGACCGCCGGGAAGTAGGGCAGGTTGCTGGTCCAATAGATCCATCCAGTAATGAAACCCGCGAAATCGCCGAAGGCGCGCTTGCTCCACACATACATTCCGCCTTCCTGCGGATAGCGCGAGGAAAGCTCCATGACGCACAGCGCCAGAGGAAGGAAGATGGTCGCCAGACCGATGAACCAGATCACGATGGAGCTTGGGCCGGCGCTGGCCGCAACCGGGATCCATCGCAGGCTGAGCGTGGCGACTACGTAAAACATCACCAGGTCACGAAGTCCGAGCACTCGCTTCGGCTGGGCCGGAGTGTCGATTGCCGTGCCTGGGTGCGCGCTGCGGGAAACTGGTTGCATTTGAGTTGGCAGGACCCGTGAGGGAGGGAGAATGATAGCGCAGCCCGCCCCGGTTTCGTCACTGGGATGCGTGACGCGTGCCCTTGCGCCACCTGCCTTCCCGGGTTATCACTGAAACGAGGGCAAGGTGTTGTTGTGTGCCCTGCTCTACCGCCGCACCCAACGTGTGAGCGGAGAAGCTCTTTGATAATTCGACCACTAAGCTGACCGACAGCCCTGGCGGGAGGTCCGCTCTCGAAGGGACGCGTAAGTGTTGCAATAAAAGCAGTTGCCTGTAAACCACTGCGGCTCAATCGTTTGCCGGGAAAAAGTGTGTAATCGAATGATTCTAAAGAACCGAGGGGGGAGGGGGGAGGTTACTGGTTGGTCAATGTGTTGCGGCTGATAGCTCGTCAGACGGGCAGGAAATAGCGATAGAACTCCTCATCGCGATTCCAGCCCAGGCTTTCGTAGAGCTTCTGCGCGGCATGGTTGTCGATCGCGGTTTCCAAGGCCAGGCCGTTGGATTGGGTGGCCTCGGCAAGCTGACGGGCACGCTCCATCAGAGCACGGCCTACTCCGAGCTTGCGTGCTTCGGGAGCGACGAACAGGTCATTGAGGATCCACTGCCGCGTCAGGTTGACTGACGAAAAGACGGGATAAAGGTTCACGAAGCCGGCCACTTTCCCTTCGACCCGTGCCATGAACAGCACCGACTCGGCCTTGCTGAGCCGCGCAAACAGGAAGCGGCGGGCCGCCTCCTCGTCGGGAGGCTTGCCGTAGAACTGGCGGTAAGCGTCAAACAGCGGCGCCACATCGCCCACGTCGGCTGGACTGGCTTGTACGACTTCCGGAGCATCCACTGAACCAGGCATCTGGACAAGGGAACACGCCGCGCTCTGGACGTCAACATTTTTGTGTGGCCGCGCCTGCTATGATCTCGGGAAACTCGTACCGGAGCCAGTGGCCGTGGATTCTTCGCTGCGCGAAATCGTCTCGTCCTATAACGACCGGGAGCCGCTCGATCGGGCATTCACCATTCCCGCATCGTGGTATATCGACGACCGCATCGCGGAGTTGGAGCGGCAGACAGTCTTCGGGCGAAGCTGGCAGGCCGTGGCGCGTGCCGACCAGGTGCAGCAGCCCGGACAGTTCGTTACTGCGGAGTTGGCGGGAGAACCGATCGTCGTGGTGCGCGGCGGCGACCATCAGTTGCGCGCGTTCTACAACGTCTGCCGCCATCATGCCGCGGCGGTGGTAACGGAAGAAGAAGGCAGCGCGAACATTCTGCGTTGTCCGTATCATGGCTGGACTTATGGCCTCGACGGCTCGCTGAAGGGTGCACCCGAGTTTGACGGTGTGTGTTCCTTCGATCGTTCGCAGAACGGATTGGTTCCGGTCAAAGTGGAAACGTGGGAACAGTTTGTTTTCGTCAATCTCGATCCGCAAGCTTCGCCACTGGCGGATTTTCTGGGCGGCCTGGCGCAGCGCGTCGCGCCGCTGAATCTCGCCTCAGTGCAGTTTTTCGAGCGCCGCTCCTACAGCCTCCATTGCAACTGGAAGGTGTTCGTTGACAACTATCTCGATGGCGGCTATCACGTTCCGCACCTGCACAAGGCGTTGAACAGCGTGCTCGAGTACAAGCACTACACCATCGAGAACGAAGACCGCTACTGCCTGCAATCAAGCCCCATGGTTGTTTCCAACGTCGACGACGCCACTTCCGCCACTCGCACCGGCGACCGCGCCTGGTACTTCTGGCAATATCCCAACTTCATGATCAACCTCTACGCGGGTTACATGGACACCAACCTCGTGCTGCCCGATGGCGTCGACCGTTGCACCGTCATCTTCGACTTCTACTTCGACGATGTGAGCGATACCGCCGTTGAGCGCAACCGGCAAAGCATCCTCGTGGGCGAACGGGTGAATGACGAAGACGTGGGAATCTGTGAGTCGGTGCAACGCGGGTTGCACTCGCGCGCCTATGGCGCCGGACGACTCTCGCTGCGGCGCGAAGCCGGAGTACATCTGTTTCATCGCCTGTTGGCGGCGGACTTAAAGGCAGGCTTGTGGAAGATCGCCAACGCGCGCTGAAGATGACGCCTGCACCCACAGATTGCGCTCGACGCGTGTCCTGTCCTGATGTACAACGGACTCCAGACACTCCACCATTATTCTCGGGGATCGGGGTACAACATGCCTGACAAGAGGAACATCGTCATCTGTTGCGACGGGACCGGCAACGAGTTCGGCAATGACAATTCCAACGTCGTCAAGCTCTACGCCACCCTCGACATCAACGACCAGCAGATCGGATACTACCATCCTGGCGTAGGCACGATGGGTGCTCCAGCCGCTCGCAACAAGATCGAGGAAGAGTGGAGCGTGCTGGCCGGTCTCGCCTTTGGGGTCGGCTTCATGCTTAATGTCGGGGACGCCTATCGCTACCTGATGAACATGTACCGCGCGGGCGACGACATTTACCTCTTCGGCTTCAGTCGCGGGGCCTACACGGTGCGCGCCCTGGCGGGCGCGCTGCATATGTTCGGTCTGCTGTGTCCCGGTAACGACGGGCTTATTCCGTACGTCACTCGCATGTTCGCGCAAGCCAGCAAGAACCTGGCAAAGGGCAAAGATACCTTCGACATCTCCGAGGGATTCAAGCGGACCTACTCACGCGACGTCACCTTGCGTTTCGTCGGCGTATGGGACACGGTGAGCTCTGTGGGTTGGGTTTATGACCCTCTCACCCTTCCCTTCTCTGCGCGCAATCCGGACATGCAGATCGGCCGGCACGCCATCTCGATTGATGAGCGCCGCTGTTTCTTCCGCGACAATCTGTGGGGCAGACCATTCGAACCGGGAGAACCTCATTACCGCTTCGACTTCAAGCAGGACATTAAGCAGGTGTGGTTCGCCGGGGTACATTCGGATGTCGGCGGCAGCTATCCCGAGGAGCAGAGCGGACTGTCGAAGCTGACGTTGGAGTGGATGCTGCGGGAGGCGTCCTTCGCCGGGTTGAAGGTCGATCCCTACCGGGCTGCGGTGATGCTGGGTCGCCTGCCCCTGCCCGATGGCGCTCGGCCGTATGTTCCACCTGATCCGGCCGCCTGCATTCACAACTCGCTCACTGCAGCGTGGTGGCCAGTCGAGTTCCTGCCGCACAAGTACTGGGACAAGCAGTCCAGGCAGACCAAGTGGACGATCCCGCTAGGCGCGCCGCGCACAATTCCAGTGGACAAGTCAACCGTTATGCACGAGAGCGTGCAACAGCGGCTGGATGCCGGCGTTGACTACCACCCGCCCAACTTGCCGGAGGGGAGACTGGCCGACTACTTCTCGATCGAACCGAGGATTGAATTTCCTGCATTTACAGAGCGGTCGCGGTCTACTTACGCAGGTCTTTGATAATTTCGCGCGCGGCGTTGGCGCCGGACATTCCGTTCAAGCCTGTGCCCGGATGCGTTCCCGACCCGCATAAATAGAGGCTTTTTATGGGCGTGCGATATTGCGCCCAGTTCAGCAAAGGACGCATGGTGAACAACTGGTCCAGCGCCAACTCGCCGTGAAAGATGTGGCCGCCGGTAAGACCGTACGTCTGCTCCAGGTCTTTCGGGGTAATCACGTCACGACCCTCGATCAGGCTGGGAAGATCGGGCGCGTAGTCCTCCAGGGTCTTGATCACCGTGTTGCCCAGAGCCTCCCGTTGCGCGTCCCAGCCGGTATGGCGCAGCTTGTAAGGCGCGTACTGCATGTAAATCGACATCACATGCTTGCCTGCTGGCGCAAGCGAGCTGTCCCACAATGTGGGAATGCTAATTTCAAGATAGGGGCCAGCAGAGAATTCGCCGTACTTCGAGGCGTCAAAGGCGCGCTCCAGATAATCGACCTCGGGAGAGATCTGAATTCTGCCCGACAGCAGGCTCGCATCTCCATCGGCCCCCTTGAACTTAGGCAATCCGCTCATGGCGAGGTTGATCTTGGCGACTGTGCCATTCATGCGGTAATGCTGCAGCTTCTGCAGAAAACCTGGTTCCAGGTGTTGAGGCTCGACAAGGCCGAGCAGCGTACGCCTCGGATCGGCGTTGGAGATCACAGTCCCGGCCTCGATCTCGTCCCCATTCGCCAGAACAACGCCGCTGGCGACGCCTTCCTTGACTGTGATACTAACAACGTCGGACGAGGTACGGATTTCAGCCCCGGCTTCTGTAACCGCCGCCACCATCGCTGCGGCGATCGCGCCGGTTCCTCCCACAGCGTAAGACACTGACACCGCAGGATCGCCATCTCCAGATGTACGCAGAAGGTACGTTGCGGCCGAGCCGGCCGACCACGGGCCCAGAAACGTGCCGAAGATACCTTGGGCTGCAATCGTGCCCCGCAGCAGCTCCGTCTCAAACCATTCTGCCACCAGATCGGCGATTGCCATCGGTCCCCAGCGCAGCAGGCGATAAAGGTCCTTCTCGCCCAGGCCGCGAAGTTTGCGGCCGGCCTTCAGCAACTCCCATACATTGCCCGAGGCCGGATCGTCGAGATCGGGTGGCGTCATAGCCAACAACAGGTCGATGACTTCTCCGATTCGTGTCAGCGACTTGCGGAACTCGGCGTAATTTGCTGCGTCCTTCTGCGAAAAGCGGGCGATCTCAGCTTGCGACTTCGCTACGTCACGGTAGAGCACGAGCGGCTGACCGATCGGCGACAACGAAAGTACCTGCACATCCGGCAAATAGGTCCTGAGCCCATGCCTGGCCAGATTCATGTCTGCCACAATGTCAGACTTGATGGCTCCCGCACTGTGGGCCAGTCTGGAACAACGAAAACCAGGATGAAATTCCTCCGTAACCGCGCAACCGCCGGCTATGGGCCGCCGTTCCAGCAGCAAGGGCTTGAAGCCTGCCTTGGCAAGATAGAACGCCGTGACTAGCCCATTGTGCCCCGCGCCCAGGATGACGACATCGCGCCGCTCCGCCATGTCTAGCTTTTCCCCTTGGAGTACTTCAGGATCTCCAGTGCCGCCAAACGTCCCGGTGCTCCCATGATGCCGCCCCCGGGATGGGTAGCTGAGCCGCACATCCATAGGTTCTTGATCGGGCTCCTGTATTGCGCCCAGCCGGGCACAGGACGCAGAAAGAACAACTGCTCCAATGAAAGTTCGCCCTGGAAGATATTGCCTTCGGTAAGTCCCCACTCGCGTTCCAAATCGAGCGGCGTGACGACCTGACGGCCCACGATGATCTGCTTCAGGTTGGGCGCAAACTGGGCAATGGCATCGATCACGTTGTCCCCGAAGGCTTCGCGCTTCTCATCCCAGTTGCCTTCCTTCAGCTTGTAAGGCGCGTATTGCACGAAGCATGACATCACATGTTTCCCCGGAGGCGCGATCGAAGGATCGGTTAGGCTGGGGATCACCATGTCAATGTAAGGCCGGCGCGAATAGTTGCCATATTTCGCGTCGTCGTAGGCGCGCTCCATGTAGTCAATGCTGGGCGAAATCGAAATCGCGCCACGCAGATGATTTCCCTCACCGGGCAGGCAGGTGAAGTCAGGAAGAGCGTCCAGCGCGAGATTCACCTTTCCTGAGGAACCGCGATACTTGTAGCGCTTGATCGAATCACGAAATTCGTCGTCGAGGTGTTGCGGCTCGATCATCTTCAGGAAGGTAAGATTTGGGTCCACGCTCGACGAGACAATTGGAGCGAAATATTCGTCCCCGGTGGTGGTTGCGACCCCGGCCGCCTTTCCGTCCTTCACCAGAATCCGCTCGATGGCAACCTGCGTTTTGATTTCCACCCCAAGCTCGCGGGCAGCGTCGGCAATGGCGTTCGAGATGGCTCCCGTGCCGCCGCGCGCGAAGCCCCACGCACGGAAAGCGCCGTCGATCTCGCCCATGTAGTGGTGCAGCAGCACATAGGCAGTTCCGGGCGAGCGCACGCCCAGGAAGGTGCCGATGATTCCCGAGGCCGACATCGTCGCCTTCAGCACATCAGTCTCGAACCACTGGTCGAGAAAGTCGATGGCGCTCATGGTCATCAGCTGCACCTGGTTGTACTTGTCCTCACCGCTAAGGCCGGTGAATCGGCGGCCCAGGAAGAGTAGCTTGAGCAGGTCGCGAGGGTTCAGGGTCGTCGGGTCGGGTGGCACCATGGCGAGAATCGGCTTTACGAAACGGCACATCTGCAACATGGCCTTACCGAACTCTTCGTAGGCCTCGGCATCGAACCTGGAGTGGCGCCTGATTTCGCGCATGGTTTTGCCATGGTCATTTACGCGCCACAGGTAGTCGCCGTTGAGCATCGGCGTGAAAGTGCCATCGAGGGGAAGGATTTCCAGTCCATGCCGCGGAAGATCGAGGTCGCGAATGATCTCGGGCCGCAACAGCGAGACGACATAGGAACAGACGGAAAACTTGAAGCCGGGAATGACCTCTTCCGTCACCGCCGCTCCGCCCAGCACGTGGCGGCGTTCCAGCACCAGGACTTTTCTGCCCGCTCGCGCCAGATAGGCGGCGTTCACTAGTCCGTTGTGCCCGCCACCGATGACGATGGCATCGTATTTCCCTGAGCTGTTTGCAGCCATGATGGATTGTGCAGAAGGGAGAATTGTAAAGCGTGGAAACAGATTTGTCGCAGCCGTCGCGAGTCTCTTGCGGCAAACTGTCGTCAATTCCAGACTTGCGATTCAACGGACCACTAGCCACTTGCCACTGGTTTACTGCCGCTCCACCGCCAACCCCACGGCGTTTCCTCCGCCCAGGCAGAGAGCCGCAATGCCTTTGTGCGCGTCGCGGCGTTGCATTTCATACAACAGCGTTGTCAGAATACGCGCACCGCTGGCGCCAACAGGATGCCCGAGAGCGACTGCTCCACCGTTCACGTTGACCTTGTTGAGATCGAGGCCGAGCTCGCGCGTCACCGCAATGGCAGCCACCGAGAACGCTTCGTTAATCTCGTAGAGGTCCACGTCCTCGTTTTTCCACCCTGTCTTCTTCCACAGTTGCCGCACCGTTTCGACCGGCGCCATCATCACCCATGCCGGGGCGATGCCACTGGTAGCCTGCGCGACAATTGTCGCCATGGGCTTCAATCCGAGATCCCTTGCCTTAGTGGCCGTCATGAGCACGAGCGCGGAGGCTCCGTCATTTACCCCGGGCGCATTACCGGCGGTCACCGTGCCATCCTTTTTGAACGCCGGCTTGAGAGCGCGCAGCACTTCGGCCGTAGTGTCTTCGCGAGGCGACTCATCCTTCGCAAACAACACCGGCGCGGCGCCTTTCTTTTTCGCCGGCAGCTCGATCGGGATGATCTGGTCCTTGAATCGGCACTCCTTGATCGCAGCTACAGCCTTGCGATGCGAGTTGACCGCGTATTCGTCCTGTTCCTCGCGGGTGATGCGATATTTCTCGGCGACGTTCTCGCCCGTGTTGCCCATGTGGTAATCGTTGTAGGCATCCCACAATCCGTCATGCACCATCGCGTCTATGACCTTCTGATCACCCAGGCGGAACCCTTTCCGCGCCTGCGGCAGAAGATAAGGGGCGTTGGTCATGCTCTCCATGCCGCCCGCAACGACGATTTCCGAGTTGCCGGTTTGGATCGCCTGCTGACCGAGCGCCACCGCCTTCAGTCCCGAGCCGCAGACTTTGTTGATGGTCATCGCGCTGACACGGTCCGCGAGCCCTCCGCCAAGGGCCGCCTGCCGCGCCGGATTCTGCCCCAGACCGGCGGAGACTACGTTGCCCATGATGCATTCATCGACCGTGCCGGGATCGATTTCCGCCCGCCTCACCGCTTCGCGCACGACGATGGCGCCCAATTGTGTCGCGCTGAAGTCTGATAGCGAGCCTTGAAATCTCCCGATTGGCGTGCGCACTGCTGAAACAATGACTACGTCTTCCACGATTGCTTTACCCCACTTAACCCGGAACTGAATGCCGAACATTATAAGATGTGTTTGCTTTGACCACCGACGCACAAACCCCGCCTGAAATTCCGCCGGCTCCGGCCACGGAACGTCGGCTGCTCGCGCCGTGGTGGCACACCGTTTTGTTCATTGCGGTGCTGCTGTTCGCTTCTCTCAATGGGACGCGCGGCCGGCATCCGCTCGCCGCGCACAGCAAGCTTCCGGAATATCTTTGGGGCATGACGTGGGAATGGATTTTGCTGGCCTTCACCTGGTTCGGCATTCGCAAACGCATTACGCTCCGGGAGCTCATCGGCGGACGCTGGGCGAGTATCGAAGACTTCTGTCTGGACGTGGTGTATGCGGGCACCTTCTGGGTCTGCGCGATGTTCGTACTCGGCGGCGGCGCGAAACTCCTCCACCTCGACCAGGCCGGGAAGATCGAGAGCATGCGCAAGCAGCTCGGATTCCTGACACCCGGAAACAAGCTGGAACTAACGGTCTGGTTCTGCCTGAGCGCTACCGCAGGCTTCTGTGAAGAAATCATGTTTCGCGGCTATCTGCAACGCCAGTTCGCGGCGGTCACCCATTCCATGTTGGCTGGGGTACTGCTCTCCGCTGTTGTTTTTGGTGCATCGCACGGATATGAAGGCGCCGGGCGCATGCTCTTGATTGGAGTTTACGGGTCGATGTTCGGGCTACTCGCGTGGTGGCGAAAGAGCCTTCGTACTGGAATGATGGCCCATGCCTGGCACGATGCCTTCAGCGGGGCGGTCCTGCGAATGCTCCGGTAATGTGTATCTGCGGCGGTAAGGGTCTTACGCTATGAGTGCAGACAAACCGAGTCTTTCCCGCGGCGACCAGGTGCTGGCCAACGAAGGCGGCCTGGCCCGTCAGCTCAGCGAACGCCAGGTCAGCATGATGGCCATTGGCGGAGCTATCGGAACAGGGCTGTTCCTGGGTAGCGCGCTCGCGGTACGCATCGCCGGCCCAGGCGTGATCTTGAGCTATGTCGTGGCGGCCGGAATCACCTTGCTGTTGATGGGCTGCCTGGCTGAGATGGCGGTCACCCATCCCACCGTGGGATCGTTCGGAGTCTATGCCGATCTCTACCTTTCACCCTGGGCCGGCTTCGCGATTCGCTACACCTACTGGGCTGCACAATCGATCGCTGTTGGCGGTGAAGCCGTCGCAGCGGCGATTTATACGCAATGGTGGTTCCCCCATAGTCCGGCTTGGGCCTGGGTGGTCTTCTATTCGGCAGTCCTCATGTTTGTGAACGCGCGCAGTGTCGGCGCTTTTGGGGAGTTCGAGTACTGGTTCTCGATGATCAAGGTCAGCGCCATCGTCGTTTTCATCCTATTAGGAGCGGCCATCCTGTTTGGCGTACATCAGCAGCGCCCGATCGGGCTGGAGAACTTCCGGGCGTACGGCGGATTTCTGCCCAATGGCTGGCTCGGCGTTTGGCTCGCGCTTCGCGTTCGTCATCTTCAGTTTTATTGGTTCGGAGGTCATCGCAGTCAGCGCGGGTGAGGCGAAGGACCCGCAACGAACCGTCCCGCGCGCCATGCGCAGCATGCTGGCACGCCTCATTGTTTTCTATGTCGGCGCCATCGCTATTTTGGTTGGGGTCATACCGTGGACTCAGATTCAACCTGGGCAAAGCATTACCGTGAGCCCGTTTGTCCGCGTCTTCGATGTGATGCACATCCCCGCCGCGGCCCAGGTCATTAACTTCGTGGTGCTGACGGCCGCGCTCTCCAGCATGAACTGCAACCTGTATCTCGGGACCCGCATGGTGTTCTCCCTGGCACGCGCGGGTTACGCTCCCGCGATTCTTGGGCGCGTCTCCAGCAACAGCGCGCCGCTTCCGGCGCTACTGGTTTCGGGGGCCGGCCTGGGAGCCGCTACGGTCTTCGCATTTGTTTTTCCAGCGTCGGCCTACGTTTACATGTTTGGCATCGCGTTGTTTGGCGGACTCTTTGCGTGGCTGCTCATCTTTCTTACCCACCTCGGCTTCCGCCGCCATTGGGGAACGGAAGCTGTTCGACGTCTACCCTTTGTGATGCCGGTGTTTCCCGTGACGACCATTGTAGGAGGAGTTGCCGTGCTGGCGATCCTGATCTCCACCTGGTGGGTGCCAGGGATGCGTGTCACCCTTGAGGCTGGCGTCCCCTGGCTCTTGCTGGTAACGATCCTCTACGTCGCATGGGGACGCCGCCGCGGAGAAGCGACTACGGCACGCCCGGCACGGATGGCCAGCACGCCCGAAGCGGCCGATTGAGCGCAAGGTTTATACTGGCGCGCTCGGACTCTTCTCCCTAAGGGGCGCCATGAAACACGCTTTGCACATTCTCTTGTTCCTCTCTCTGGCTTCGCTTCTCTTGACGGCACAAACCATGAAGCAGACCAATACTCAGGCCAACGAAAAGTTCTCCCAGATGACCGACCAGTTCGTGAAGGACTCTCTGGCCCTCTCGCCGGTGAACGCATCGCAAGCCGGTTATCACAAACACAAGGACGCCAGGACCGGGAAGACGATTGACCTTGACGCCCAACTCGATGATGTCAGCCCGCAAGGCATCGCCGCGCAGGAAAAGTTCTATCGAGCGTGGCGGCAACGCTTTCAAACCGAGACACCGGTCGCATCGCTCAACGCCCAGGACGCGGCCGACTTCCGCCTGATTGACGATCAGATCGCGCTCAACCTCCTCGAATTCGAACACATCCAGAGCTACAAACACAACCCAACCGGATACGTTGAACTGATCGGTAACGCAATGTTCCTGCCGCTCACCCAGGAGTACGCGTCGAAGGAAGTGCGTGTCGGCGATGTCGTCTCCCGCATCGGCCAGATTCCGCGCTTCGTCGAGCAAGCGAAATCGCAGTTGACCGACTCCGACCCCATCTTCATCTCGACCGCAGTGGACGAGAACGAGGGCAACATCAATCTGGTGGACAGCGTTGCGGCCGATATTCCTGCCGGGTCGCCGTTAAAAGCGCAGTATGACAAAGTCGCGCCTGCGGCAAAGAAGTCGCTTAGCGATTTCAGTGACTGGATGAAGAATGACCTGGCCAAGCGCCCAACCAACGGGCGCACGTGGCGGTTAGGCAAGAAATGGTATGACGAAAAGTTTCGCTATGTAATGGAGACTTCAGTCACGCCTGAGCGGTTACTGGCCGACGCCGAGGCCAAACTGAAGGCCGTCCGCGCTGAGATGCTGCAACTGGCGCTGCCGCTCTACAAGCAGATGTATCCCGGCCAGGACGACTACAGCAGCCTGCCCGCCCATGAGCGCGAGAACAAGATCATTCGCGCCGTGCTCGACAAGATCAGCGATGAACATCCGCAGCGCGACCAATTGATCGAGGCCGTCAAGGCTGACCTGGAGGGCATCAAGCAGTTCATCCGCGAAAAGAAGATCGTAACTCTGGGAAGCCGCGACAACCTGAAGGTGATTCCCACACCTGAATTCATGCGAGGCATCTATTCGGTCGCCGGCTTCCATGGCGCACCGCCGTTGGAGCCGACTGCCGAGGCCCAGTACTGGGTGACGCCGATCGATCCCAAGATGCCCGAGGCCAGAGCGGAGAGCAAGCTGCGCGAGTACAACAACTATGCACTCAAGTGGCTCACTATTCACGAGGCACTCCCCGGGCACTATGTTCAGGCCGAGCACGCAGACGATGTCGAACCGCCAACGCGGCGCGTGCTGCGTGACCTCTTCGGCAATGGAGCTTACGTGGAAGGTTGGGCCGAGTACATTGCCAACGTCATGACCGAGGAAGGCTATCTGAACTACAGTCCGAAGTTTGGTCTGGTGCGGCGCAAGATCACGCTGCGCGCCGTCGCCAACACGATACTCGATATTCGCCTCCAGACCATGAGCATGACGGACAAGGAAGCCATGGACTTGATGTTGAACGACACCTTCCAGACCCAGGCCGAGGCCGACGGCAAACTCCAGCGCGCCAAGCTCAGCTCAACTCAACTGCCCACCTACTTCGTCGGTATGCGGCAGTGGTGGGAGTTGCGCAAGAAGTATCAAGCTGCAAAGGGAAGCGCCTTCACCCTGGAGGAATTCCACGATAAGGCCCTCGATCAGGGCGCGCTACCCATCGATTATTTGGAAAACATTATTTTGCCAGGAACGGGAACGAGCAATTAGCAATTGGCCATTAGCAGTTGGCAACTTACGTCCGATCTCCGGGCTTCACCGAGAACTCGAACCAAGGGATTTGTCCGGCAACCAAGCCTGCCGCAACAGCAACTCCATGGGGAACCATCCAGAGAAATTGTTGCGATCTCTACGTTGTGTCTGATTTCGGACAATCACGGGGGCCAACCTAAGTTGTTGATTGCAGGTTGAGGGCTGACATGCCGCGCTGGGCTCGCACCACAGTTGTGAGGCCGGTCACGTGTTGATGTGATGGTTAGGTTCCGGGCGAGTACCTAAAACCATTAAACTGTAGCTTACTCGCGAGGAACTCATGACTACAGGTGCGGCAACAAAGCCTTTCGATTCCAAGATCAAAGTCGACCCCTCCTCTGATGTCTATCGTTCGGAAAGTCACCCCCTTGACCCGCTGTTCATGCCGCAAAGCGTGGCGGTGATTGGAGCGTCGGAGCGGCCCGGCAGCGTCGGGCGGTCCGTGCTGTGGAACCTGTTAAGCAGCCCGTTCGGCGGCACCGTCTTCCCGGTCAACTCCAAACGTCCCAACGTATTGGGAATCAAGGCCTATCCCAGTGTGCGCGATCTGCCTGACAAGGTGGACCTGGTGGTGGTCACTACGCCAGCCGATACGGTTCCGGACCTGATTGCCGAGTCGGTGGAGCTGGGTATTCCCGCCGGCATCGTGATCTCGGCCGGCTTCAAAGAACACGGCGAACACGGCAAGGAACTGGAACGGCAGATCGCCCAGACGATCCGCGGCAAGATGCGGCTCATCGGCCCAAATTGTCTGGGCGTGATGAATCCGGTGCGGGGTCTCAACGCGACTTTTGCCCATAGCGTGGCGCGACCCGGCAATGTAGCCTTCATCAGCCAAAGTGGGGCGCTGTGCACGGCAATCCTGGACTGGAGCCTGCGCGAGAATGTTGGCTTCAGCGCCTTTGTCTCCATCGGCTCCATGCTCGACGTGGATTGGGGCGACCTGGTGGACTACTTCGGCAGCGATCACCGGACGCACAGCATTGTGATCTATATGGAATCCATCGGCGATGCTCGGTCCTTCCTTTCCGCCGCTCGCGAAGTATCGCTCACCAAGCCGGTCATCGTGATCAAGGCGGGACGGACGGCAGCCGCGGCCAAAGCGGCGGCGTCGCATACCGGTTCGCTTACGGGCAGCGACAAAGTGCTCGACGCCGCCTTCCGTCGCAGCGGCGTGCTGCGGGTCAACAGCATCGCCGACATCTTCTTTATGTCCGATGTTCTGGCCAAGCAGCCCCGGCCTCGTGGCAAGCGGCTGTGCATTCTGACCAACGCCGGCGGGCCGGGAGTGCTGGCCACGGATGCTCTGGTTGCAGGCGGAGGCGAGCTGGCTGAACTGTCCGAAGAGACCATGAAGGCATTCGACGCCATCCTTCCCGAGCAGTGGAGCCACAACAATCCGGTGGACATTCTGGGTGACGCTGAGCCGGAGCGTTACGCCAAGTCGCTGGAGATTGCCGCCAAAGATTCCGGCATCAACGGCATGCTCGTCATCCTGACCCCGCAGGACATGACCAACCCTACACAGATCGCAGAGAAGCTGAAACCCTACGCGAAAGGATTTGGAAAGCCGGTGCTGGCCAGTTGGATGGGCGGCGCTGAGGTAGCTGCCGGCGAGCAGATCCTGAACCAGGCGGGCATTCCAACCTTCCAGTTTCCTGACAGTGCGGTGCGCGCCTTCAATTACATGTGGCGCTACTCCTACAATCTGAGGGGTATATACGAGACACCCACTCTGCCGCAACACGCCGATGCTCAGCTACAGCGTGACAAGGCCGAGCGCATTATCCGCGAGGCGCGCGCCTCCGGACGCACCATCCTCACCGAGCACGAGTCCAAGGAGTTGCTGAAAGCCTACGACATTCCCTCGGTCGAGACTCGCGTTGCGATGACCGGACAGGAAGCGCTGCAGGCGGCGCAGGAGATAGGCTACCCCGTCGTACTCAAGCTGTACTCGCTCACCATCACCCATAAGACCGACGTAGGCGGCGTGAAGCTAAATCTGCGCGATGCCAATGCGGTCACGGACGCGTTCCAGGCCATCAAGCAGTCGGTTACCGACAAGGCGGGAGCCGAGCACTTCCAGGGCGTGACGGTGCAGCCTATGGTGGAGCTGGATGGCTACGAGCTGATCGTCGGCAGTAGCCTCGATTCGCAGTTCGGTCCGGTCATTCTCTTCGGTACCGGCGGGCAGATGGTTGAGGTGTTCAAAGACAGCGCCCTCGCCCTGCCCCCATTGAACTCCACCCTCGCCCTTCGGCTGATGGAACAGACTAAGATCCTGACGGCGCTCAGAGGCGTGCGCGGGCGCAAGCCGGTGGATGTGACCGCGCTGGCTGATCTGCTGGTCCGCTTTAGCCAGCTGGTGGTCGAACAGCGCTGGATCAAGGAAATTGACATCAATCCGCTGCTGGCGTCGCCGGAACGGCTGCTGGCGCTGGATGCGAGGGTCGTCGTACATGGTCCGGAGATGACCGAAGACGAACTGCCCGAGGCCGCTATCCGGCCCTATCCGATCCATCTGGTGAGCGAATGGATCATGAAGGACGGCAATCCGGTGACCATCCGGCCCATCCGTCCCGAGGACGAGCCGGCCATGATCAAGTTCCACGAGAAGCTCTCCGAGAGAAGCGTGTACCTGCGATACTTCCAGCCGCTGAAGCTGACGCAACGCACCGCCCACGAGCGTCTGACCCGCGCCTGCTTCATCGACTACAACCGCGAAATGGCGCTGGTGGCCGAGCGCAAGGGCGAGGGCGACGAAACTGAAATTCTGGCGGTCGGCCGCCTGAGCAAACTCCATGGCCGCGACGAAGCCGAAATGGCCGCGGTCGCCATCGACGCTGCGCAACACAAAGGACTGGGAACGGAGCTCTACCGCCGGCTGATTGAGATTGCTCGCGAAGAAAAACTCAAGCGAGTTATCTCCAACATGCTGCCGGAAAACCGCGAGATGCGGGCGGTCTGCGTCAAACACGGCTTCAAGATGTACGCCAGCATGGAAGAGAACATGATCCTGGCGGAGCTGGATCTATAAAAAGCCCACCAGGGCGCTTTGGTCCTCACTTGCGGAGGTAATACGTCCAGCTCAAGCTGACGTACGATTTCAGCGGAACGCCCACCACGCGCTCAAACGGGGCCGGGTCGCTGGGCAGCGCAAGGACTTCCGTCGTCTGGCCGGTATAACCGCTGGCAATGAGAAAGTTGGCCGCCAGAGACATCGTCTCCTCGCGGAACGGCTTTAGCACCGCGCCGCGAAACTCGGTGACCGGCGCGCCCGTGAAGCCATCGCCCAGAGGCTTTGCCCGAACGTATTCGATCTCCCCCCGCACCCACAGGCCGAACGGCAAATGCTTGTACGAGCCGACTGTGTCCCATATAAATCTTGGCGCCTCCGGAATCGGCTCGCCGCTCTGTGAATCCCGAGCGTCGGCCTGCGAATAGGAGACGTAGACGGAGCCGTAGGTGAAGTTTCTCTGCAAAGAAACAGCAAGTACCTTGTTAATGGAAGGACCTATAACTTCCTGCAGGCCGGTGTCGGGATCGATCTTGGCCAACTCCTGAGAGTTGGAGATCCGCCGCAATGTGAGATAAAACTGCGTCTGCTTGATGACCTTGGACAGCACAAGCTGATAAGCGCGCGAAGGCGCGAGCAACGTGGGCGTGCCGGTGCCGTTGCCGATGCGCGGATCTTCGGTGTGAAACGCTTCGCCATAGCTGAAGGATACGGTTGGCAGGTACCAGCGGTCAGCAGGAAGCACCGTCAACGTGCCCTTGGGTAAGGTCAGGGTGGCCAGCCTGTCGAAGGAATTCTGCGGTTGGATGAGGTCCTGATTGTCCATCCAGACTTCTTCCTGGCGAACGCCGAGATTGTAATGAAAGTAGCGTCCGGCCGGACCATCGATAGAGATGAAGGGTTCGACGAACGAAAGGGTGAGGTTGTTGCTGGTGACCGGTTCAAAGATTCCCTGCTCGTCGATGTGGTTCAAGTCCAGGTTGCGGGGAGCGTCACGCCGCAGATCGACACCTGCCAGCACTGCCAGCCAGCGACGAACGCTCTGGATGTAGGTCGCCTCGCCGCCGAAGACATTGCGGGTTTCACTCTGCTGGATGAGGCCGTCGCCGAAGTTGGAGCGCAGGGTAAGTGCGTAGTTGCGATAGAAGCCGGAGAAAGAGAACTGCTTCTGCTCGCTGAGCTTCCAGTTGTCGGTCGCGACCAGGATCACGGTGTGGGTGCGATCAAGTTGCCGATTGTCGATGGTGTCGCCGGGAACAGATACGTCGATGGGGATCAGTCCTGGAACGTAGGAAAAACCGTAATAGCCGATGCCGAACAGGCTCAGTTGATGCTTCCCAAGATTGAACTGGCGCAGACCGTTTAGCTTGTACTGCTGGCGGTGTTCCAGCCGCTCCAGAAAACCGTTGCCAAAGGACATCTCCGCCCCCAGCCACGCCTTGGTCTGAGGGTTTGCGGGACTCCAGCCGGCCATCAGGTCGGCATCGCGATAGTCCCCGGTGAGCTGCAGGAAACTGTTGAGTCGCTGCCGGGGAACGTAGGCGGCCGCAAGATCGACAGAGTTATTGCCCTCGCGGACGTTGAAGGCCCCGCCATCGACGGTGACGGCCTCAATGATTGGCGGAATCAGGAAGTTGGGATCGGCATAGCCGTTCCCGTGAGCATTAGCCGGCAGATTGTTCGGGTAAAGATAATTGCCGATCTGAAAGAACTGCGCGATAGGCTCGCCGTGGTCGCCGGCGACGCCGGGAGCAAAATATTGCGGGGCTTTGATGCCTCCTGAGGCCGTCTCGATGGGAAGGCCGGGGATCGAGATGGGGGCTCCCGGCCGGCCGGGATTCGCGTCCAGTACCTGGTCGTGGATCACGATGCTCTGCGCAGGATCGGGCGCCATGATCGACGGCGCCGAAGCCACCACCGTAATCGACTGATGGACCGCGGCGAGCTGCTGGAATTGCAGGTCCACATCTTGCTGTTGCCCGGCGGCCACCGATACGCTTTGGATCACGGTGACAAACGATGGCGACTCGGCGATCAGTTGGTAAACGCCTGGGTCGACCCCTGGCAGGGTAAACCGGCCCTGCTCGTCGCTCCGGGTGTCGCCAACTTCGGCCCCTGCGGCGTTGACCAGTTTCACGTGCGCTTGGGCGACCGATGCGCTCTGGGGGTCAAGGACGCGGCCGGCGATTCGCCCAGCCTCGGGTGCAGCCCAAAGGACCGGACCGGCGAGTAGACACAGGAACCAGGCGAAGAAGCAACCACGCGACACAGTTGGCAGCGGATTGCGCTTGGCGGAGACCATGGCGATCCTGACGGCGCGGTTGGCGCGTTCCGCGGGGCTGATATCTTGTAACACGATTCATGAATTCGTGCCACCGCGTTTAGCACGATTGTGTTCTTTGTGGCACGCTCTCCAGGCCGCGGCGGCAACAATAGGCCTGCTGGCAGGAAGAGACGCGCCACGGCTTACGGGTGTAAACTGCGCAGCGTGCGGCAGTCTTTTGAGGGGGTTGCACACGGCCATGGCGGAACTGACCAGGACCGGGGTTTCGATCGAAGAGGGCTTGCTTAAGCAGTTCGATCGAGTGATCGCCAAACGCGGCTACAAGAACCGCTCCGAGGCCATTCGCGATCTCATTCGCGAGAGCCTGGTATCGGAGGCCATTGATCGCGACCGGCAGGTGGTGGCAACCCTTTCCATGATCTACGACCACCACCGTCCGAACCTGTCAAACAAACTCAACGAGATTCAGCACCATTCCCACGGAAATGTCATGGCGGCGACCCACGTTCACCTCGACGAGGACAATTGCCTCGAGGTCGTCATCATGAAAGGCCGAAGCGGAGAGGTGAAGCATCTTGCCGATCACATGCTGGCGATGCGGGGCGTGAAACATGGCAAGCTGGTGCTGACCACGACCGGGAAGAAGCTCAAGTGAAAGCCGTCCGAGAGTAGCAAAAGAGGGCGGTGGGCGCCGGTTTGTGTATCGATTGGGGTTGCGGCGCCCACCTTGGATTTGGGTTACTCCTATAGACGGATGGCGCGGGAAAAAGTTCGCTACCGCAGCCGAGATTTACACTTTTTCACAAACACGTAGTGCCGCTATCCCGCTTGTTCTGGCGCCTGGTCCCTCTCGACTGACCCCTGACGAAACACGACCATCGCCTGTGTGACCCGCCTCACTGCAATGCATCGCTAGCTCAGGCGAAAATGGGCCATGTTCTCCAGCACAGCCACACCCACACAGGAAATAGCCAACTTTGCCGAACTCCTCCGTCGCGCTCAGCCGCTCGGCCCCAAGCGGGTCGCAGTCGTGGCGGCTGACGACGAGGTTGCCCTGACGGCAGCCGATGGCGCGCTGCATCTGGGAATTGCCTTGCCCGTGCTCATCGGCAACGAACCGAAAATTCGCGCAAAAGCCGAGGCGCTCGGGCTTTCGGACTTGATCGCCCGGGCGCAGATTGTCAGCGCCGAGGATACTGCAACCGTAGCGACGTGCATGGCGCGCGAAGGCTACGTGGACCTTTTGCTGAAAGGCCATCTCCGCACCGACGAACTCCTGCGGGCCGCGCTGGACAAAGAGTCCGGTTTGCGGACGGGACGTCTGCTGAGCGACGTACTCCTCTATGAGGACAAGCTCGCAGGCGAACTGAGGTTGGTGGGTATCACCGACGGCGGGCTGAATGTTCTGCCGAATCTGGAGCAGAAGAAGCAGATCGTGCAGAACGCGATCGAAGTCATGCGCTCCCTTGGACTGGCGCGGCCGAAGATCGCGCTGATGAGCGCCACGGAAGCGGTCAGCGAGTCGGTGCCCTCGAGTGTGGATGCTCGGGAGCTCACCGCGATGGGCGAAGCCGGCGAGTTCGGTGATGTTGAAATCTTCGGCCCGCTGGCCCTTGATTGCGCTCTGCTGGAGTCCGCGGCGCAGGCCAAGGGCATCTCGCATCCGGTGGCCGGTCACGCTGACTGCATGGTGGTGCCCAACATCGAGGCGGGCAACCTTCTGGGAAAATCCGTGAAGTACCTCGGCGGCTCACAATGCGCGCACGTGGTCGCCGGAGCCACGGTCCCCATCCTGATTCCGTCGCGGGTGGAGAGCGTGGAGGACAAGGTGAACTCCATCGCCCTGGGGGTGATCTTTGCCGCCCGCTGAATTCAGGATTCTCGCCATTAACCCCGGCTCCACATCCACGAAGATTGGTCTGTATGTGAATGAGCGCCCCGATTTCGTTAAGAACATCCGGCACTCGGATGCCGAGATGGCGCAGTTCCGTGGACGCCCGATTCTCGATCAGCAGCAATTTCGTTCGCAGCAGATTGAAGCCGCGCTTACCGAGGCGGGACACACCGCCAAGGAGCTTCATGCGGTGGTAGGACGCGGCGGCCTACTGCCTCCGCTGGCGAGCGGCACCTACCTGGTGAATGACGAGATGCTGGAGGAGTTGCGTCTCGCCCGGCGCGGTGAACATGCCTCGAATCTGGGCGCTTTCCTCGCCTACGGCATCGCCCAGAAAGCGGGCGTAGAAGCTTACGTGGTCGATCCGGTCAGCGTGGACGAATGGCCGGAACTGGCCCGCCTGTCGGGATCGGCGCTGCTGGAGCGGCAGTGTTTGTCGCATGCGTTGAATTCCAAGGCGGTGGCCAAGCGTTATGCGCGCGAGTGCGGCGAGCCGTACGATTCATTGCGGCTGATTGTGGCCCACCTGGGCAGCGGGATTTCGGTTTCAGCACACGAAAACGGCCTGATGGTGGACGTGACCAACTCGCGCGAAGAGGGCGCATTTTCCACCGAGCGTGCAGGCGGGGTGCCGGTAATGCAGTTGGTCAATCTCTGCTTCAGCGGCAGGTATACGGAAAAGCAAGTTGAAGAAATGCTGTTCCGCAACGGCGGACTCTACTCCTATCTCGGCACCAAAGACCTGCTGGAAGTGGAGCGTCGCCTGGCGTGCGGCGAGGCAAAGGCGTTGGCCGTTTTCGACGCGATGGTCTATCAAATCGCGAAAGAGATCGGTGCTATGGCGGCCGTCCTGCACGGACGAGTGAATGCGGTGCTCTTTACCGGCGGCATGGCGCATTCCCAGCGTTTGCTCTCCGGGCTCAGTGAGCGCGTGGGTTGGATCGCTCCCATCAAGGTCTATCCGGGCGAGGACGAACTGCAAGCGCTCATGGAAGGCGCGCTGCGAGTGTTGCGTCAGGAAGAGCGATCAAGAACTCTGGCGCTCGCCTCCAGTGCCATGATCGAGGTTTAAGGCAACAGCTTCGAACGTCCGGATCTTGGGCGTCCCGTCGATCACCTTCGCCAGGATCTTCAAGACTTGGGGATAGATCTTGGCCTGGTAAGCCTCGGCGTTGCTTTTCTCCTCCCACAGGCTGATGGAAATCCGTTCCAGGTTGCCGGGGTTCGATAACGTGATTTCACCCTGGAAACCCGTTTGCTTGCGCAGTAAAGGAATGACCTCGTTCTCCAGTATCTGGTCGAAGTCTGCCGCCATGTTCAGGGATTTCACGCGGAAATGGGCATTACGTGCATACATCTTTGACCTCTCTTCAAGCATGGTGCGGGGCGCTGCATGGCCATCTGCAGCGACCGGGTAAGTCATTGTGGGCGTCTCCGACGCCCAGCCTGAGCTGTCTGCTATTAAGTCTCCCATAATCGGGTCGGGATTCTCTGGTCTGCGCGTCACCTGCGAACGTGACCTGTGTACTTGCCGATTAGCGGCTCCGATCTGTATCACCTGATTGGGGGCATGCTGTCGTGTCTTCGAGCGTCGCACCCAGTGTGCGATCCGGAAAAGGTTCTTTGACAGATCAGTGGTTAGCATTGGAGCGGATCGGGCCCCGCCCGCGACCCGACTCCTAGGGCGTTGGGTCTTTCGCGTATCCTTCGGGGTCGAGCGGGGTCGAGGCCAATCACTCGTAAGTGCTGCAAATAAAGCAGTTACCCGTAAGCCTTTGGTACTCAATAGCTTGCCGGGAAAAAGTTCGTAATCGCATGATTCTAAAGAACAGGGAGGGGGGAGGGGGAGTAACCAGAGGGTTATTATATTGACCTGAATCGCCGGAAAGGGCAACAGCTCAATGCCGAGTGTTGGCCGCGAATCCTCAAATCGCCACGAAGTTGCGCACCATCTGCTTGCCGTAATCGGTGAGCACGCTCTCAGGATGGAACTGCACGCCCTCGACGGGAAACCTGCGATGCCGCAAGCCCATGATGACGCGTTGCCCATCGCGATCATGACAGGTAGCCGAGATCTCCAGCTCGCCAGGCAAGCCCTGCTCCCGCACGATGAGCGAGTGATAGCGGGTTGCGGTCATGGGCGACGGAATGCCGGCGAAGATAGATTTGCCGTCATGTTCGATGGAGCTGGTCTTGCCGTGCATCAAGGTCCCGGCGCGGACGACCTTCCCGCCAAACGCCTCGCCGATGGCCTGATGACCGAGGCACACGCCCAGCAGCGGCATGCGGCCGGCGAAATGCCGGATCAATTCGATGCTGATGCCTGCGTCCTGCGGCGTGCACGGGCCGGGAGAAACCACTATGCGGCCGGGCTGAAGTTCTTCGATTTCAGAAATCGTGACCTGGTCGTTGCGGCGCACCACGACCTCTTCGCCCAACTCGCCCAGGTACTGCACCAGGTTGTAGGTAAACGAGTCGTAGTTGTCGAGAACGAAGATCATGGCCTCAGGTTCGCTTATTATAGCGAGGCTCGTTGCTGCTCATGACTAGAATCGAATTATGACAAGACCGCTTATTCACCGGTTGCTCACTCTTCTGGCCTGCCTTGCGCTGTGCGCCGGGGCTGACGCGGCTGCACCCGGAGTCCAGCGTATTGGTGCTCTCTCGGTTGCCGGCGCCTCCGACCAACTCAAACACGCCGTCGAAGACAAAGGCTATCGCGTGACCCGCGATGACGGCTGGACTGCGGAGTTCTGGTTTGCGAAGCAGCTCAAGACCGCGACCAAAGAAGTTCCCGGCGCGCTTTATCCTGAGCTGGCAAACGCGGAGTTCGTTGGAGTGGTCAGCTTGCCCAAAGGCATGACTGACTACCGCGGGCAGGCGATTCCGCCGGGAACTTACACTCTGCGCTATCAGCTGCTGCCGCAAGATGGAAATCACATGGGTGTTGCTCCCAATCCTGACTTCCTGCTGGCCATTCCAGTCGCCAGCGACCCCAATCCCGAGCAGCTTTATCTGTACAAGAAGCTCGTCGGGCTGAGCGCAGAGAGCACCGGAACAGGCCATCCAGCGGTCATCGCGATGGACAGCGCCGGCGATGCCGGAAGCCTCATCAAGGACGAGCAGGACGTCACCGTGTTCACTGCATCCGTCCCGACATCGGCGGGCACAACCGAGAAGATGGGCATCGTGGTAAAGGGCACGGCTGCGCAGTGAACTGCCGATGGGATCGTGGCGGTGATGGAACCGTCGTTTAGAATGGCACTCGCCTATGGAGAAACCCGATGTCGTGACGAACCCACCAGCCGCGCCGGCGAATGGACAATCGCCGCTGTTGTGGCAGCGAAGGCATTGGGATTTTCTGGCGGTATTGCTGCTGATGGCAGCGTCGCTACCGGTAACGTGGCTCTCGCCGCATACGCTGATCGCCGTCCCGCACGCGGGAACCTTCGACGATCACTGGGTGCTCGACACGCCGTTCAAGACCGTGCGCGGCCTGTGGTTTGGTCGCGACGTCGCCTTTCCTTATGGCCCGCTCTTCCAGTGGCTCTTCAGCGCTCCATCGCGTGCCATGGGCATGTCGATGGCGGCCATCTACACCACATACCACACGCCGATGCTGTGGTGCACGATTCTCTTCGGATATCTGACCCTGCGCCTTCTGCTGCCCGAGCAGCCGCCGTGGAAACGTTTTCTGCTGCTGATTCTGCTCTGCGTGTCCTGGGCGCCTTGGGACGGACGCACCGCCTTCACCATCCTTCTCTTCGCACTGTTCCTGCGAGGCTGGTACGCGGTTCTCCGCAAGCTGTTGAGTCCCGTGCTGTTGGGATGCGGCTCTGCGCTGCTGTGTGCCATCGCCTTTCTGTATTCTGCCGATACCGGCGTTTATTCGATCGCGGCATTGCTGGTCACCCTGGCGGGAGTAGTGTGGGAAGGCAGACGCGATTCGCCGCCGGTGCGCTTGTATGCGGCCGCTCTGTTGTCCTTCGCCGGTCTTTCCGTGTTGCTGATGTTTGCCATCAATGCTGCCATGGCGGGCTTGCTGGACTTTCGCTTCTGGCGAACCTCGTTGGCGCTGGTAAGTGTTCATCGTTGGAACGAGCCGGCTGCAATGTCAGAGGCGGCAAATGTCCAGTTGATTGCAACGCTGGTCGCGGGCGGTGTCATCTTCCTCGTGCGCGCCTTGACTCCGGGCGATCGCGAGGCCAGCGTTACTGCGCGCACCGGATTTCTGCTCAGTGCCTTCGCGTTTGCCTTCGCCGCTATGCAAACCGGACTCGTTCGCTCCGACCACCAGCACGTTGTCTTCGCCATCTACCCCATGATGTTCCTGGCCGGCGCGGTCCTGTTCTCGTTTCCGTCGCGTGCTCTCTCGGCGATTGCCGCGCTGGTCGCCGTCGCCGCTTCCTTTCTTTTTGGCCAACTGGCCGCACCGTTCCAGCCGGTCAGCTTGCGCTACCGCCTGGCGACGATGCGGCATCCTCTGACCGAGTGTCCCGGCGGCTACCGCGAATTCAGTCGCGTCTGCTATCCGGCGGCGTTCGACGAGATGCTCATTACGGGCGTTAACTATCTTCAACAACACAGCACCGAGCGCGATTCCGTCGTGCTCTTCCCTTACCAATACATCTTCGGCATCGCGTCGGGCCGCAACGTTGCCGGCGGAGTCCTGCAGTCGTTTCTCGCCAGCGGCCCGTACTTATCGCAATTCGACATTGCCGGATACCGGCATTCGGACGCGCCAGCCGGCCTCTACTTTCCTGACGGCGAGCTCAGTATTGCGATTGACGACGTGCCCAACTTCACGCGCACGCCGGACGTTCGGTTCTGGCTCAACCGTCATTACCGCTCGGACCAGGAGCTCTGGCCGGGAGTGTTTGGCCTGCTCCACGACGATTCCCGCTCTGCCCGGATTCTGATGCATCCATTGCCCCTCACGGTTGTGGCGCAAAGCTATCCCATCCATGAAAGGACTTCAGCCATAGATCTCGGCGATCCTTTGTGGCCCGTAGAGGGCGCAGATTTTCTCCGGCTACGCCTGACTGCCCGTTACGGACCTCTGTGGAAGCTGCGCAAGCCCGAGCGCCTGCAGCTTGAGATCACATGTGCCGATGGCAGCCGCGATGTGCAGTCCTTCGTCGTGGAACCGAATGTCTCCTCGGAGGTCTGGTTCTTTCCCTGGAACCAGGCCGATCTCGGACACTATTTTCATGGCGATGAGGCTCGCTGGCGCATTGGACCTCGGCCTGCGATCACTCATCTTCGCCTGCTGGTTACGCCTCTAGACTGGGTTTCGCAGCAGCCGGACTCGATCGTTATCGAGTCGGCCGAGGCTGTGCGAATGTCGATGGGCCGATGAGATTGCCCGCGATTGCCGTGCGCCTGTTCGGGATTCTGCCTGCGATAAAATGGCACTCGCCTATGGAGAAGCTCGACGTTCCGGCGACTCGACGGCGCTCGCCTTCGCCCAGGTCTGTATCGCCGCACTTTTGGCTGGCCAAAAACTGGGACCTGCTCGCGCTGGTGCTTCTCGTCCTCGCCTCCATCCCTGCGGTGTGGCTCTCGCCGCGCTCGCTGGTTGTGGTCCGCGACACAAGTCTGATCGACGATAACTGGCATCTTGACGAGGTTTTCAAGCTCTCGCGCGATATCTGGGTCGGCCGCGACGTCGCGTTTACTCACGGTCCCATCTTTCAGTGGCTCTCCAGCTTGCCCGCCCGCTCCATGGGCGTGTCGATGGGAGCGATCTATGCAACCTGGGTCACGGTTCCTGCCTGGTGTGCCTTTGTCTTCGTGTACCTTACGCTGCGATGGTTGTTGCCGGGAAAGCCTGCGTGGAAACGCGCCCTGCTCCTGGTCCTGATACTGGTCTTCTGGGAACCATCGCTGCGCAATGCGTTCCCGGTCTTGCTCTTCGCCATTTTCCTGCGCGCTTGGTATGCGATCGTCGCAGGACGCGTCAAAGCCTACGTGCTCGGCATCGGCGCCGCTTTGCTGTGCATCCTCGCATTCCTGATCGCGTCTGACACCGGCGTGTATTCGACGGCGGCATGGGTAATTGCAAGCGCGGCGGTCCTATTCGAAGCCAGGCGGGATGAACGAATCGTCGGCAAGGGCCTCATTACCCTGTTGGCATTCGTAATATCGGCCTTGGTTTTCGCGCTCGCCGTCAACGCCGCGATGGCCTCCGCGTTCGACTTCAAGTTCTGGAAAGACAGCGCGCAGATGGTGAGCGTGTATCGCTGGGCGACGCCGGCCGCCATGACGGACGCGGGCACGATCCGCTTGCTAGCGACGTTGCTCGCAGGAACGGTGGTGTTTCTCTTTGGCGCCAGCGCCCGGCGCAAAGAGAATCCTGCCGGCACCACCGCACGCAGCAGCTTCTTGCTGGGCGGTTTCGTCTTTGCCATCGTCATGTTGCAAAGCGCCCTGGTGCGCTCCGATTATGGTCACGTGGTCATCGCATCGTTTGCCATGGTGGTCCTCGCGGGGGCCATTCTGTTCTCGATCGAGTCGCGCCTCGCATGGCTTGCCGTATTGGTCGCGATCGCGTGTTCCATGCTATTTTCGCGTCCGGCGTTCCGGCCATCCACCGTCATCCGCCTGGTGCAGCAGGTGCGGCATCCCTTGACTGACTGTCCGCGCGGTTTTCGCAAGTTCGACCGCGGCTGCTTTGCGCCCGAATTCACCGCCATGCTACAGTCCGCGGCCACTTACCTCGGCCAGGAAAGCGGACCGCGGGACCACATCGTGGTCTTCCCTTACCAGACCATGTTCGGCATCGCCTCGCAGCGCAATGTCGCCGGAGGCCTGATGCAAGCCTATACCGCCAGCGGACCCTACCTTTCGCAACTTGAGATCGCGGGACTGGAGAGCGCCCCGGCGCCGGCAGGTCTCTACCTCCCCGATGCCGACATGCGCGACCTCTCCGAGCCGGACTTGGTGCGGTGGCGCAACCTCGACCTGAGCCTTCCAGTTGACGGAACCTATAACTTCACTCGCACTCCGGAGCTGTGGTTCTGGATGTTGCAGCACTACCGTTCGGAGACGAAACTCTCGGCGGGCGTCTTTGGCTTGCAACGCGACGACTCTCGCGCGGCGCGAATTTCGATGCAGGCTCAGACACTTGGTCTTGCGGCGCAAACCTACCCCATCCATGAGCGAAGCTCGGCCGTGGACCTCGGCGTGCCCGATTGGCCGGCGGGTAGTGATTTCCTGCGGCTGCGTCTGACGGTGCGCTATGGCGTCTGGTGGAAGTTACGTAAACCGGAGAGGATGCAGGTCGAGATCACCCGGGCCGATGGCAGCAGCGAGTTGCGATGGTTCGTCATCCAACCCAATGTCTCGAGCGAAATCTGGTTTTACCCGTGGAGCCCGCCCGACTTGGTCCACTACCTCGATCCGGATAAAAGCAATTGGCGGACCACTCCTCGCCCCTCAATTACACGGCTTCGCGTTGTAGCGACTCCTCTGGATTGGGTTTCCGTCACGCCGAGCGCAATCGTTCTTGAGGCCGCCGATGCCGTACGAATCGAGATGAATCCGTAAAGCAGGTTATTTTTTGTGTAACGGCGTTTGTTCTTGTTTCGACTCTGTTGTCTTCCGCCTCGGCGGTGTTGCAGAGTGCATCAGGCCGATACAAATTGCAACAGCTCATCCGGCTCCGATTGCTCTCAATCTAACTCGCTGATTCTACTTGCCGCGCACGCCAAGTGATCGTCAGAAAACCATGTTTCGCTCGCTGCCCCGTTGCGGAACACAACGAATTGCGGTGCTGCGAAATACAACTCATATGCCGATGTGATTCGCAACAGACTTGCCCAAGCTCAACAATCGCTGCCAGTTACAGCGCCAGCACGAGACGATTCTAATCAGCCGCTGAATTGGCATGCCGAATGCCTTACATAGAGTGCCAAGCGCGATGAAGAAAGGCGCGGCAAAGATCAAAAGGCCTCGGGGAGCGAGGCAGGAGGCGGGTCATGACAGTTCTACTGGTTCTGGCGATGTTCGCAATTTTCCTTACAATCGATCACTTTTATTCCAAGGCGAAGCACCCTGTTCTACAAGTTGCTCCCGCAATGAGCAAACGCGATGCAACTGCGCCGCACTTAACACCCAGTCTGGTTGGAGGTTTCTCGGTTCCCGACAACCTGCGCTACCATCCCGGACACACCTGGGCGTTGAGTGAGAGCCCCAACCTGGTGCGCATCGGAATCGACGACTTCGCTGCCAAACTGACGGGCAAGATCGAACACGTGACTCTGCCGCAGCGCGGGCAGTGGATCCGTCAGGGACAAAAGGTATGGAGCCTGGTACGCAACGGCGTGAAGGTGGACATGGTATCGCCGATCGAGGGCAGCGTGTCCGACATCAACGAGGCGGTGGTCAGCAACCCATCGCTCGCTGGCAAGGACCCCTACGGCGAAGGCTGGATGGTGATGGTGCAGTCGCCTGATGCCAAGACCAACTTCCGCAATCTGCTGGGCGGCGCACTGGCCCGCTGGTGGACCGAGGAATCCTCGATGCGGCTGCAGCGCCTGGTTCCCAGCGCCCTTGGCGCCCTGGCGCAAGACGGCGGCGTGGCCATCGACGATGTGGCCGGCACCATCCCCGACGAGCAATGGGTAAAGATCACCCGCGAGTTCTTCCTGTCCTGATCTACCCGACCGTACACCGCCCCGGAGCGCAGCCTCCTGCTCCGGGGCGGCTTTCTTTTGTAAGCCACTCACGCGATCCATTGGCCGCTGCGCCTTCCCGAAGCTACGTCACAGGCCCATGTGCGCCAGGTCACTGAACCATAGTGACAAAGCAGCGTACAAAGGGCCTGTGAGGCTGCGGAAAGCGGTTCCGCCTTCGAGGTGAGACCAGAGCTCGACGGCCGCAGGTGAGTTTATGTTGACATTCGCACTTTTTCCTTTTGTTCTCTTCTTCATTGGAGCGGCGCTGGTGACCGGTCTGCCGGTTGCCTTGAGCTTGCAAACCTATTTCCAGAATCGTGGACGCCAACCGGTCGTTTGTCCGGAAAATGGACAACCAGTCGACGTTGAGGTGGACAACAAGTACGGTTTCTGGACGGCTTTGCGCGGCCAGGAACACTCGCGGTTGAAGTCCTGCACCCGCTGGCCGGAAAAGGGCGATTGCGGCCAGGAGTGCCTGGCGCAGGTCGATCCTTCGCCGGAAAACGTGGAGCGCCTGATGCTCGGCTGGTACAAGGGCAAAGCGTGTGCGATCTGCGCGCGGTCCATCACGCCATCCGACTGGCGGCGCGGGCGTTTGGCATGGCTCGACGCCCGGTACAAGCTGGTTGAATTGCGGCAAGTGAACCTGAAGCAGCTGCAGGTGGCGTTGCAGGAGATGCGGCCGTTGTGCTGGACTTGCCATCAGGAAGAACGGGTTCGGCAAGGCGTTCCGCAGCGCGTGCTTAAAGGTGACCGCGCAGCCCTGAGTCCCGCGATAGCGAGATTGTCTGGTGAGGCCGAAGCTTTGTAGGTGTGGCGGTTAGGCGCCACGGCGCCATTCGTCAGAAAGGGGGAACGCGCTCCCGTTCCCCTTCTTTCTACTTCCCGAACTTTCACTCTACGCCGCCGCCGGGCGCTGGCCTTCCCTCTACATTGAAAATTGGAACCGCACCAGCAGAACTTCAGGCAAGAAGCTGGGCGCCGTCCGGAGTACAATCCGTAGCGGACGAGGGAGATCGAATGAGACACATGCTGCTGTTCCTGGTGGCGGCTCTTAGCGTAATGACGGCGGCCCAAACCTCGCCGAAGCTGGGACCTGACGGCAGGCCGGTGCGCAAGTCTCCGTTGGCCGATTATGCCGGCACATGGACGGGGACATTCGACGGCAAGGCCTGGATCACGGTAAAGCTGACGCTGCAGGGCGACCGGCTTTCCGGCTCGATCCAACGCCCCCGCAATCTTCAATTCAACGACTCGGGAGACATCAAAAGCGTGGGCGAGGAGCAATTCACCGAGACGGTGGACGATGCGCAGGTCAACCCTGACGGGCTCTTGCTGACGGTCAAGGAACCGGACACGCAGGAGACCGACCACTACACCATGAAGCTAACCGGCGAGTCCAAAGCCGAAATTAAGATGAGCGCGATGAGGATGCCGCCCGGAATGCCAAAAATCAAGCCGTGGAAGTTGAGCAAATCTGGCGCACCTCCGACGGCGGCGACGCGCTAGCTTGCAGATTATGTCTAGCGATTCGCCGCTCCGCGTTTCCCGGCAGTATGAACCGCTGTTACACTGCTTGCCACCACGATGACATCTCCAATCTTGCGCATGCTGGGCGCCGTAGCTGGACTGGGTAGTGCCATTCTGTGTTGGTTCTTGGGAAGTACACTGGCGGAGCCGCTGCGTCAGGAGAGGTTATTCTCTCAAGGCAGCTCGCAATATATATTGTTGGCATTTCTGTTCGTGCCAGCGCTCATTCTGGCAGTGGTGGCGCTGTTCTGGGTGCCGCCACGGGTTTCGGGAGGAGGTCCTCTGCCGGAAGGAAAGCGCTGGCGACTGGCGCTGGTCGTCGCATTTGTAGCGGCGTTCGTAATCGGACTGCTGCGATAAGGGGACGAGCCAGGGAGTGATGTAGCCCAATCTGACACCGTTCTGCTTCGACCGGGCTCGAGCGGAGGAAACGGTAAAAACCCGCGCCATCACCCGCAACATGCTCGTACCCTCAAGGAGAGTCCCGGGGCGAACCCCGGACGCTTTTTTCGATTCGCGCCCGCCAGGTTGGGATGCCTTGGGAATGATCTTAAGCGTCCCCGACCTCACATGAAAGGGAACAACAACATGAATACCGCCATGACGTATCGACGCAATCCGATCGGCGGGAATGATATTGCCGTGGAGGTAAAGGCCAGCGGCCAGGAACGGATTTCGCGCGTGGTGGTGGATCTGGATGGCTTCACCCTGAACGACGATGTCTTGGAAGAGCCGGAGGAGTCGTATATTCACGAGTTCCGCAGCGCCGGAAGCGCCGCGCCGGGCACCAGCCATACTCTCAGGGTCACGGCATACGACGCCAATAACAATCCGCACATCGCCAGTCGACGCTGGGAAGACTTGGGCTGAGCCGCCATTTGCGCCCGGCTTAGTGCACGTCGACCCTGACTTGCTGCTTGTCCTCGCCCGTTACCTGTACCGGTTGGCCGCCTTTCAGATAGGGCTGGAGTACGGCAGGGTTACCCCACTCCAGGTCCCAGCCATTGGCGACCGCGACGACGGTATATTGGCCCGGCACGATGTTGGGCAGAGTGAAACTGCCATCGCTGTCGCTCTGGTCGCGGCGAAACAGCGGCATGCTGTTAGCGGGGTCGTGCGGCACCAGGACAACCATGGCGCCAGCGAAGGGCTTGCCATCGCGGAGAGCGACGCCGTCCACCTGCCCCAGGCCACGGTTCGCCACGCCGGTAATACGTATGCTGGCAGCGGCGAGGAATGTCGAGGGTGCGGCCCGTGAGCCTGGCGCCCGTAACCGCTAGCCGGCTGAAAAAGAACCTTCGTTCCCCGGCGAGTACCAGGTTGTATCGGCCCGGCCGCACCGCGTCAGCCTTGAAATCGAACCATCCCTTGTCGGAGATAGGAGCGGTGAAATTCTCGCCGGTCGTAGGGCTCGAAAGCATCACAGCCGACCCCTTGGGCACAGCCGTAGCGCCCTCGAAAGACACGGATCCGCTCACGCTGACGAACCCGGGTGCGTCGCCGGCATTCAAATCGGTGTCGCCCACCAGATCGATTTCCTGATACCAGCCTCGGCTGGCGGCCTTGCTGTCGGAGGGACTCGAAGCCGGCATCTCGATGACGTAGTGTCCAGGCGCCAGTCCCATGACTTGGAGCACTCCCGGTTCACTGCCGGAGACCGGGGAGTTTGCCACCGGCTCCAGGGATCCATCAAAGATGCGCTGCCATAGGCTTGGGAATGTCATTCTGCCGATCGCGAACTGAGGGCCAGTGCCGACGGTACCGGTATGGATTCGCAGGTGCAAAGCTGGCACCGCATGCATAACCACATCGGCGTTAGCGTGCTCTCCGGGGTGCAGCAGGATGGGGCTTGCGCCCGCAGAATCGGGCGAGTCGGGATAGAAGGTCAGCGGATAAGTGACGTCCAGGGCGGCTGCATCTTGTGCCGCGTGGGCCTGAGCGTCGGAGTTGCCCGGCCGTCGCGACGCCGAGCGATCGTTCTGGGCGTACCAGGGACGCGCCGAAACTGCCAGATAACACGTTCCGGAAGCTAAGTGGCCCATGTGGAAGCGTCCCAGGTCATCGGTTTGCACCTGATTGACGGAGGAAATCCTCTGTTGCCCGTCGCCGATCCTCTTCTCGAACAGTAGCACCATGGCGTTTTGAACCGGCTCGTTATTCTCGTCGCTGACCTGCCCTTCGATGGAAGCATCCTGTTCCACGTGGAACACCAGGTGCTCGGAATCGAGGTCGGGCCCGACCGCAATGGCACTGGAGTACGCGTCGTGATGCTCAAAGTATTGCAGCGCGAAGCCGCGGGCTTCCGCCATAAGCGAGTACTTGCCGCGGGTCAGACCAGCGAAGGCAAAACGTCCGTCGTCGCCCGTGACCATTTCTTGCGACACATCGCGGCTTCCACCTTGCGGGGTAGTGGGAGCGATGGCAACGGACGCCCCGGGCAACGGTTGTCCGGTGATCGAGTTCACGACGACGCCGGCAATGCGATAACGCTGTGTGGCGCTCGTGGAGACGGCGGGCTGCGATTGGGCCTGCAATCCAATCGCGAACAGCACACAGCACGCGACCCGGCCAAGCGCCACGGCTATTCTCCCTCTCCCGTGCGGATCAGGTTCAGCAGCACATGCGTCTCCTGATTGGGGGAAAGCGTGACATGGGCGGCTTGCGAGGCGTAAGGCTGAAGTACGTCAGGATTTGCGTATTCGAGGTCGTCGATATGATCGAAGGCGAAGACCAGGTAATCGCCCGGTGGCAGGCCCTGAATGGTGAAGCCGCTCTGGGAACTGAATTGCGAGACTTTCGCGCCCCGCCTCGAGGACGACAGTGGCACTACGACCACGGTTGCGAAGGTTGGGCTCTTTTCGGAGGAATTCAAATTTCCCGTCAAGGTCGCCCCATCGTCGCGCAAGACGATCTCAATAGGGTAAGTCTGGCCCGAGACGATTGTCAGGTCGTCAGACAGCAAATTCGTCGGTCCGTACTGGGCCGACTGCACATACCATGGGCCCCATGACATCACCTCGGCGGTGTATTTTCCCGGCTCGACGTCTTGCAACCCCATGACCTGAACCGCCGAGGACTGTTGCACGAAGTTCGAGCTGGGTTCTACCCCGAACATTGCTGACGGAATCAGGCGCACGGTTACCGGTGGCCTTTGCGGGTTCCAACCCGGGCGGTTGAGGTTGGAGGTATCGCGTGCATCCAAGCGCACGGTGATGGGAATGAACGGCGCCGGTGCGAGCGCAATGCTAACGTTGTCAAGATTCGCGGCCACGGTCACACGCGTCTCGGCACGAAGCGTCTGGTTGCCCACATGCGAGGATGCCTTTAGTGTGTAGACGCCAGCGGGAATGGTCCTGATCTCGAAGGTCCCGTCCATGCGCATTCCGGTTGCCAGC
Organism: uncultured Acidobacteriaceae bacterium; assembly: GCA_963791975.1. GTDB lineage: Bacteria > Acidobacteriota > Terriglobia > Terriglobales > Acidobacteriaceae > Bog-257. The sequence continues at coordinate 80,718 of CAWBUJ010000009.1, forward strand.
GAAATCGGGTCTCCCGATTGATTCAAGACTTGCAGGACGACGACGCGACTCTCGCCATAATTAGCCACGGTACCCGAGACCTTGTAGACCGGCACCGCAGGCATCGAGAAGTCCGCTTGCGCCTGCTGGCCTGCGGCCAACTGGATGGGCGCTGCACCGCTGAGGTCGGGAGAGCCGGGATAAAACAGGCTGGGATAACCGGTTTTGGGCGTGCTATCGCGGGCCAGGAGCCGTATCTCGCGCTGAAGTCCCGGACCGGCCGCAAGATAGTAAGCTCCAGAGGCCAGGCTCTGAAAACGAAACTTGCCATCCTCGTCGCTCTCCGTAGAGCCAACGATGTTCCAACGCAAGCGGCCGTCGCGCACACTGCGTCCGGTCAGGCGAAGCGGCAGGTTCTCGATCGGTTGGCCGGCAGCATCCATCACCCGACCATAGATGGCACCCAGCGGACTTAGCTTGAGCACGACCGGGCCGATGTTGGCCCCGATGTTCACGGCGTCCGTTCCGCCGTTCTGCGAACTGCGGTAGCCGGGCTTCTGAAGCTCTATGTGTACCCACCCGGGCGGCAAACCATCGATCTGGAAATTCCCTTCCGTATCGGTAAAGACATTGCGCTGGACGATGCCCGAGACTCGCACCAAGGCGCGCGCGATGGGTTCGCCAGTTACGGAGTTCACCACCGTGCCACTCAGGGTAAAAGTGGCGGAGTTTGCAGAGGATGAGGGGGAACCATACTGGGCCAACCCAAACAGATCGAGGCAAAGCATGCAGATGAGCACGGCGCAGAGCTTTCGCATCAGCCCGAATGCGGACTGCGCCTGGAGCCGCCCGCTGTCGATAACCCTCCCCATCCGCGGCTCACCTACTTTCAATCACTTAGACATCATTTATGTCGCAAAATATTGATTCTATAACTGGTTATAGGCAAAATATAGATTCAAAGCGACTTAGCTTCAGGCCAGCGGCTTTGCCCAACAATCGCTGCCTGCCCAACAAATAAACCCGCCGCCCAATAACTCATTCCCCCACGCAGTTAGCCTCGACACCGTCAAGAGCCAACAGCTGCTCCATCAGCTTAATACGCTGGGCCGTCTTATCGCGTTCAGCCCGGACGCGCTCCAGCTCCGCCCGCAAATGCAAGTAGTTACTCTTTAGGTTCCGCACTTCATCCAACATAATTGCCGCGAATTCAGTCATATACATCACCACAAGATACTGTGTTAGCAGTGTTACAGTTAACTGTGTGCACAGTCACAGGTAGAACTGTGCTATATTGTCCTTGGCAGCCAAGCTCACGACAAAAGACAAAAAGCCAAAACTGGAGGAACCCATAGCGATGCCTGCTAAGAAGGAAAAAACACGAGAACACAAGGACAAACCGAGCATGAAAGTTACCCAGGAATCTGTCCCACACGCCCACCGAACATATGAATCCACCGCTTATCTGGGTGGATTGTTCACTCAGTTCAACGATCAGAAGAAAAAGTATCACATCCTCATCGGCCAGTTGATGGGGTTGGAGGCCCAAACCGAACTTGCCGAAAAGACGCTCTCTCTTGCTAGGGACCACTTCGCCATGACCGTGGAGAAGACGCAAGACGCCATCCCCAACGACTGGAGCAAAGACCTCAACAGTGTGCGTTACGTAGGCGTTCGACTCGCCGACGCCTGCACAAACTCTCTCCGAGAACACAAGAGGATGACACCAGAGCAACTGCTCCGCGACCTCAACGATGGCATGTTCAGATTTCGGACGAACTCGCCGCTGCGGGAAATCCACGGCGCGCTGTTGCGCCATCCACATGTTAAACGCGAAAAAGGCGCTTATATTTGGGTCGCCCCGCCCGATGCCGAGCAGATCACGATGCGACTCCGAGTAACCCAACGTGAGTGGGCGGCACCGGAGAGCAAGGAGGCCAGCGATGAGATCAAGGAGGTGGCGGCGGCAAGTTAACGAATACGTCAGAATTTGGCAAGTCGAGTGAGGAGTAAACGTTTGGACAGCGCTCTCCTCACCCGACCCGTTCAACGGAGAGACACCGTGCCAGTGGTGGCGACTGGTCTGCAAAACCAGGATCGGGCGGCGGGCTAGTACCGTCGTGGGTTCGACACCCTGTCTCTCCGCCAAAGTTGTAAAAGAACTATTAGCGCGCCTTGTGCGCGTTCTTACGGGGCTTGTTCCAATATGGACTCTTGCACTTGGGGCAGACGCTCGGCTCTCCCACTGTGGTCTTACGTGGTATCCACTCGTGGGGACAGCGCATACATTTATACCCCTTTTGCTTGATCGTAACCAGCCCCATAACGAAGATAATATACCAGAACGGGATATATTGTCAAGTATTTCCTTGACAAGTATATACCTACTTAGTAATATATTTCTCAGGTGGATATTATGAACCTGAGACAACTTCGCGGCATAGAACTGGCGGAAACGCGGACGATTCGTAAACACGACGGTTGGTGGTGGGTTCCATCGCAAGCGAGTAAGAGGTTGTAACGAGTGCAACTGACGAGCAAGTTTGCGACGTGCGAATGTCGGGACTTTGAGAAGCGCGGCGAGGCATGTAAGCACATCGTTGCCGCGTGCGTCATGCAGATAAAGCAAGAGCAAAACGCGGATGGCACGACCACGATCACGGAAACCGTGACGTTCAAGGCAGAAAAGAAAACCACGTACCCGCAGCAGTGGACTACCTACAACGCCGCACAGGTGAACGAGAAGGACAAGTTCCAATCTCTGCTCTTCGACCCGTGCTGCGGAATCCGCGAGCCGCAAGCAAAGAAGCAGGGCAGACCAACTCTCCCACTGTCCGATGCAATATTCGCGGCTACGTTCAAGGTTTACAGCACAGTCTCTGCGCGTCGATTCATGAGTGACTTGCGGCAGTCGTACACTCGCGGATTCATCACGCGAGTTCCACACTACAACTCGATTCTTAATTACCTGGAAAGCGAGAATCTGACTCCCATTCTCCGGAACCTGATAATGCAAAGCAGCCTTCCGCTGAAGTCGGTCGAAACCGATTTTGCGGTCGATTCCTCCGGTTTCACCACTTGCCGCTTCCACCGCTGGTTTGACCACAAGTATGGAGAGGTCAGAGAGCAGCACGATTGGGTGAAGGCCCATATCATGTGCGGAGTCAAAACAAACATTGTCACGGCTGTCGAGATTCACGGACGGAACGCGAGTGATGCCAAACTGTTGCCTCCGCTCTTGGATGCTACCGCCAAAAATTTCCAAATCGCCGAGGTTTCCGCTGACAAAGGTTATGCGAGTCGAATGAATACGAACGCGGTTGCGATCTTGGGCGCAACGCCGTTCATTTCGTTTTCTGATAACCACAAGGGGAACGGAGGCGGAATGTGGGGGCATATGTTCCACTACTTCATGTTTCGTCGGGACGAGTTCCTCGCGCACTACCACAAGCGGTTGAACGTAGAAAGCACCTTCAGCATGATGAAGCGAAAATTTGGCGATAGCTTGCGCAGTAAGACCGATACCGCGATGGTCAATGAGGTACTGTGCAAGGTGCTCTGTCATAATCTCGTCGTCTTAATTCACGAAATGTACGAACTCGGAATTGACCCCGTGTTTTGGAACTAGTAACTTCCCCTCATGCGCCTACTACTAGCCACACTGCTGTTAGCATCCATAGCGACATACGCTCAACAGCAAGGCGTATCCAAGCCACCACATCGGCGCACCGATAGCCACCAACCCCCATCCGCGCAAGCTTCGGAAATGATTACCGTCCAAAATCTTGACTCCGAGGACAGCGAACGGACTGCCGATGAGAAACAACGCCGCCCCGCAATAGAGTCGCGTCCATTTCTCTCGCGTGGAGAAATGATTAGCACGGCCCTCGGCATAGGAGTGCTGATCGTATCCGTCCTCGCATGGTGGGCCGTATATCGTCAGACCAACATCATGGAACGAAGTTTGCGGCTGCAAGAGTCGGCTTTGCGTCAGTGGCTCAATACCGACGAATGGAATATTGAAATGGGGGAGGGGAATGACATTACGATCTTCTTCTCCGTCCTGAACAACACCGACTTTCCGCTCTGGCTGGAAACTGTTAATGTAACCGTCCCAAACTTCGAGCAAGCTCAGGCTGTCGGTACTTGGATGATTCCGAAAGGCAAATATTCCATTACGGCTCCCGTGCGCATCAGCGAAGAACGCATGACTGCCTTTCAGTCGGGAAGGCTTATTCTCCCCGTCGAACTCTCGATGTTTTTCCGTGACACACTGAAAAATAGGTGGGAGCAAAAATCCGAGCTTACCGTGGTGAAATACATGGGCGGCATTGATATTACCGAATCGAGGCAGATAATCTTCGACTCCCCAGCCGAGGACAAAAAGAAGGGGCGCAAGAATCCCAAACCCCAAAGCTAGCAGAAAAACCTTCTGCCCAAAAACTCTGACATCTGCCCATTTATTCAAAGGTTTGCCGCCCTTCTTGGGCAAAGCCCAGGCCAGCGGCAGCACCCCCGTCGATATTTCAAACCCGGCAAGCGGGGAGAATCTGCGAATCTGCCCTCTCGGGTTAGGTGGATGGCGGCTTAGCGTCCTCATCCTCGAGCGGAGTTCCGCCGTGACGTTCCATTTCGTCTCGAATCTCCCTCATTACCTCATCGCGGTAGGCCCCGTTGTGCATGCGTTCCCTCATTTCCTGTAGGGCCACGTTGAGCACGTGAAAATGATGCAAGTTGCGGTATCGGGGATCGGAGGTCACTTCCTTCCACAAACCGTGCAGCAGGTCCACATCTTCCTGGCGCATGCGCGGCGTGTGCGGTCCCAGCAGGTATTCGTGCTTGTTGCCACTGGGCTCGACCACCACCAGCCGCATCCGGGGACGGGGCTCCGGTAATCGCTCCCAGGCATCGCCGGTGAGCTTGCCCTGCTCATCGGCGGTCAGCTTGTTGGACAGGCCACAGACGACGACCGAGGAGTACAGCCTTTGCGCCGTGGCCACGATGCTCTCGAAGACGTCGTTGGTGGGCACCACCACCAGCGAAACGTGTTTGCCCTCCTTTTCCGCGACGGTGACCACGGAGGTAAACAGTTCCTGCTCGTACTTCTCGAAGATCTCCGAGGTTTCCATCAACATGTTGCCGCTAAAGGAGTGCTCACGGTGGTAGATGCGCGAAGTCATCACCACCACGTCGGTCTTGGTGGTATCGGTTTTGTCCAGCACCTGGCGGAGGTAGTACAGGTTGCGGGGGTCGCGCACGGCAACCAGAATATTGCCCGGCCGCACGTCCATGGCTTCGGCGCTGAGTTCCCGGTCGGCAGCAACGTTGAACTGCTCCAGCCCCGATTCGCCCGAGGCGTGCTGGTGCGCCGTCTTGTGCTCGGAGATGGTAAGAACAACGAAGAACACCAGGCTGAAGGTCACGCCGGCGATGGTGGCCATCTCCTTGGTGAAGAGGTTCACGATGGCGGTGGAGAACAGAATCACAGAAATCACACCCAGCCCAATCGGGATTTCCACGCCTCGGATGTGAATGTTGCCGGGTACCTTCCACTCCCGGTTCTCCGGGCTGGTGTAGCGCAATACCACTACCGCCAGGGACATGAACGAGAAACTCCAGATGACACCGAATGCGTACAGCGAAGCCAGCAGGTAGATGTTGCCGTGACTGGCCACGATGGTGAAGATCTGGAGGCCGACAATCATGTTAATGACGCGGTAGCTGGTCCCGAATCGTTTGTGGGGCTTCTTGAACCAGGTGGTCAGAACACCGTCTTCGACCATCCGGCTAAGTACGCCGTTGGCGCCGACGATGGCGGTGTTCACGGCCCCGGAAAGAATGAGCGCGCCCACGATGACCACGAAGCCCTGGAAGACAAGCCGCAGCGTGTAAGGGCCGACCACGTTCATCGCCAGGCCGCTGATGAGGTTGGCAAAATAGTCCTTACGCACCCCATCGGGAATGATCATGACCGCGAAAAACGAAACCAGCGAAGTGAAAAACAGGCTGTACAGGAAGATCACCAGCCCGGTCTTCTCCAGGTTCTTGAGTTTGGGATGTTCGATCTCGCGGTTGACCTGGGCCAGGGACTCCTCGCCGCTCATGGCGAGCACCGAATGTCCGAAGCCAACCAGCAGCATGACCAGCGGAATGCGCGCCGCCCAGGTCCCCAGCAGCCAGCCCAGAGACTCGCGATCATGGTGCATATCAACCACAGCCGGCAGCGGAGGTAATTGCCCGCCGCGCTTGGCCAGGGTCAACAGGCACCACACAATCAGGACGACCACCATGACGGTGGTGATTTTCATGATTTGCAGGGCGCGTTCGCTGGATTCGTGTATGCCTTGGGTGTTCTTCCACCAAAAATACAGCGACACCAAAACCGCAAAAAAAGCGGCGAAGGAATTTTCTGGAACGTGGATGTCATAGCCAAGGTGATGGAAGGTATCGGTCAGGAACCCCGCAACGTATTGTCCGGCGGCGACCGAACTGATGGGACCGGTCAGGATGTAATCGAAGAGCAGGGCGGAGACGGACAGCTTGGCCAAGGTCCCGCCCATGGCTTCTTTGACCACGCGATACACGCCGCCGCGCACGAACATCGAACTGGACTCGATGTAGATGGAACGCACCGCGTAGCTGAACAGCATGACCGCGAGTACGAACCAGGGAGCGCTTTTTCCAATCACCTTCTCGGCATCGCCGCCCACGTAATAGGCCGAAGAGGCGAGGTCGGAGAGCACAATGGCCGCGGCCCGCCAAAAGGAAATGAAGGTCAACATCACCGTGGTGGCGACGAAGACTTTGACGGCGGGGCGCTGGAGGTTCCCAGTGGTCGTGGACATAGCGGTGCTTGAAGTTCCCGAGGCTGCACGTGGGCGGCGGGCAGCGCGCGAGGCGGTATACCAGTGTACTGCGTTTACCGCGTCGTCGTGGTGGTGTGCTGGCTAGACTGTACCTGTTTCTTCCCGAGCTTGTCAGTAGCGCTTTACGGTGACGAGGAAGGGCTTGGCCCGACGTGCCCAAAACCGGTGCTTCGGGTAAGCGGTGATGCCGGGCTTCCACCGGAGAAACTTTGAGCTCCTCAGTTCGTGGCGCCCGGCCGGCCCTGCTCCGGTTTCGTCAAGTAGGTGCCGCTCATGCGGTCGTGCCAGCAAAGGGCATCGACATCCACAAAGGCCCAGAGCAGGCCCATGATGAGGGAAGCAGTCGACAAATAGAGACCCACAACCCGATTGCGCCGATGGCGCAGCGATGGCCGGGTTCCCTTGAAAGTGCTCAAACGGATCCCTGCTACTTGCATTCCTGCTGTCCTGCCGGCGTAGACCAGGAGCAGGTATTCATAGATCGCCCAGAACAGCAGTGGAGCCGCTGCCGCGGTCAGCAGAACCGGCTTGCTCAAATCCAGCTTAGGCAGCAATTTGTGACAAACTGCTCCGAAAACCACCGCCGCCGCCGCCACCAACGAGCAATCCACCAGGGCCGCGTAGATTCTCTGCGACAGGCCGACAACCCGGAATGGCAACTCGATGTGCTCGCGAGGAACGGTAGGCGTCTGAGGCGAAGCGTCAAAGCGTAAGCCGTCGAGAAATGGCGTATTGGGAAACGCTTCCAACTCTTCGGGGACATCCAGAATACGGGGCTGCTCTGCCAGGACGGGGTCTGCCAACCGATAAACCGACTCCGGGGTTGGCGTCGGCCGCGGGAAGGCAATCACCTTCCGTTTTGGCCTGGGACGCGCCTGGATGACTGGCTGCACTTCAGCCTGAGCCTCCGGGAGTTGATGGGCCACAAGATCAATCGGCGTCTCAGCCTCAACCACAACGAGCTCCGGTTTGATTGCGGCGACACCAACGGCGGCAATTAACCGATCCCTGACCTCCGGCGGCTCCACGATAGGAGTAATCGTAGCGCTTTCGACCACATTCTCTACGCTCGCGGCCAGGATGTCTTGTTGCGGGCGGCGTTATTTCGGATGCCAGCTCAGGCGCTAAGCTGACAGGCTCGGCTGGAGGAAACGGGAAGCGCATGGAAAATGCTCCCTCAATACGGCGGCCGCGTCGCGTGCGATAGCGCGAGACCCGCGAATGGATTTCGTTCCGCCAAACGTCCGTGCCAGGTTGCGGGGAATCGCCAGCGGTTTGGGCGCGAAAACATTGTGGTTCAGTCATAAATAGCTTTGTCAATCCTTCGATCTGTCCCATCCGCTCAGACCTGTACACGTTCGATGGTCAAGCGCAGCGTGAACGTCGTGAGCAAAAGAGGGCCCTCCTTGCGTCTGTCGGCGCATCAACCGGCGCACCTGTTCGCGTGTTGGCGCAACCAGAGAACACAAAACGGGTTTAGAGAAGAGCCCAGAGCCGCGCGAAATCAGGGAGGGCGTGCCGGGCATTTTGCCTGTCACCACCCAACGTGCTAAGTTGCAAAGTTGCGCTCGATCAAACCGAACCGGCGAAGGGACATAGCCCCCGTGATGATTTCCCGCACTCGATTGATTATCACGGCGCTGGTGGTGTGTCATCTCTTTCTGCGACCCGGCCTGTTAACCAGCCAGTTGCGTCCACCCTCGAATCAGGGGGTTTCCGACCAGCTGGGGGCCCCGCCCGATCCTTCCGAACTGGCTCCCAATCTTGCTGCCGCCCCCGATAACAAACCGTCTGCCGAGGTTTCGCAGCTCCCACAGAAGCCCGCGCCGTCCACGCCGGAAATCACGGTGACCACCGACAGCGGCCAACGAGACCAGAAGACAGAACAGATCATTCAGGAGGAGTTAGAGGCCGGCAGCAATCGGGAGCTTGGACCTCCCCGTCCGGCGATCAACGTTCCGCTGGGGCGAAATGAGGTGCTGATCCGAGCCGACGAGCAGGAGAAGATCCAGGACATTTATCACATTCGCGGACACGTAGAAATCCGTTTTCGCACCTATATCCTGCACTGCGATGAGGCCACCTACGATTCGACCACGGGTCTGATTACGGCCAAGGGCCACGTGGTATTCGATGGCGGCCCTCACGACGAGCACATGGTGGGAACTCACGCCACTTATGACGTCAGCCGCGACACTGGGACCTTTTACGACGTGACCGGCTCGACCGGGGTCAAGGTCAAGAACACCATGATGTTTCTTACTTCCTCCACTCCGTTTTTCTTCAGCGGCAAAGTGGTGGACAAACTAGGTCCCGACCGTTACCGAGTCCATCATGGCTATGTCACTTCATGCCAGCTGCCCAAGCCGAAATGGGAGTTCAATGCTCAGACTGCCACAATCGAAATGGGAGACGAAGCCAAGATGCATCACGCCACCTTGCGCATTCGCGGAATTCCCGTCTTCTACTTCCCTTTTGTGGAACATCCCGTGGACAACCTGGGACGAAAGAGCGGCTTTCTGATCCCTGTGTTCGGGACCTCCAACACCCGAGGCACAATACTCGGCGATGGTTTCTACTGGGCGATTAATCGCAGTTCGGATGCCGTGATCGGCGCCACGCTGTACTCGAGACGAGGCTGGGCGCAGCACGGCGTTTATCGCGCGGTGGGATACAACTACTCGTTTCATGCCGAATACTTCGGCGTGGTCGATGAGAAGGGATATCCCCCCACGGGGCAAAATCAGGGCGGAGAGGAGTTGAAAGCCAACGGTTTTCTGTCGCTGCCGGATAACTTTCACGGCGCCCTCTCCGTGGACTTCCTCAGCTCCTATATCTTCCGGCTGGCCTTTGCCCAGAGCTACACAGAAGCCATTAATTCCGAGGTGCGCTCGAACGGGTTCATCTTTCGCGATCAAAATGGCTATTTCCTGGGATATTTGGTGGCTCGTTATCAGGATTACCAGAGCGAAGCTCCCGGCGACGTCATCGATATCGCCCATCTCTCGACCCTGGAATTTTCTTCTCTGGAGAGACCTTTCAATCGCTCGCGTTTGATGTATTCCTACGACTTCGCGGCCGAAGGCCTGTCACGTCACGAGATCGGTTTCCAGACCGCTCCGGCGGTCGGCCGCCTGGACGCCTATCCCAAGGTTTCGCTGCCAACGTTTCTTCATGGCTGGACGCTCCGGCCGGAAGCTGGATTTCGCGAAACCTATTACACCGAGCGTCTGGCCCCGGGAACGAACTCCGTGGTAACGGCCATTGGCGACCCCATTAATCGCAACGTCTTTTCGGCTTCGGTGGACATCCGCCCTCCCTCGATCGGGAAGGTCTTCGATCATAAAATCCACGGTCACGTGTTGAAACACACCATCGAACCCCGCATTACCTACCGTTACCAGACCGGCGTCAATGACTTCAGCCAGATCATCCGCTTCGACCAGCGCGACATTCTGGTGAATACCAACGAAGTTGAATACGGGGTCGTCAATCGGCTTTACTCGAAGAAGACGAAGTCCACGGGCAAATGCTTCCGCAATCCCCGGTACGACTGGCTCACCAAGGCTGAGCAAAAACACCTGGAAAACGCCCTGCAGTCGGACATCGTGCCAGAAAAGGACACCTGCGACGATCAACAGGGAGTCGCTCGCGACCTGGTGACCTGGGAGATCGCCCAGAAGTACTACATGAATCCCACGTTTGGCGGTGCGCTGGTGCCCGGCCAGACCAACGTTTTCGACAGCACGGTGGATTTCACCGGCATCGCCTTCCTTACCAAGCCGCGAAACCTTTCTCCCATCATCTCGCGCTTGCGGGTGCAGGATGCGTCAGCCGACTTTGAGTGGGCTTTGGACTACGACCCGGTGCTGCACCAGGTAAATGCAAGCACGGTTTTCGCCGGCTATCGTTGGCGCAACTGGTACCTGAATGCCGGGCAGTTTTACCTGAACGTGCCTCCTCCCAACGCCTCCATCTTCGATCAGTGGCGCGCCATGGTGCTTTACGGAAACGTTAACAAACGAGGCGTGAGCGCCGGCGCCGCGATCGGGATAGACAGCCGGCTGCATTACCTTCAGTCCGCAACTGCCCAAACCAACTACAACTGGGATTGTTGCGGCGTGACCTTTGAATACCAGCGTTTTGCCTTGGGTGCGGTGCGTAATGAGAATGCCTATCACTTCGCCTTCAGCCTCACCAATGTAGGGACGTTTGGCACCATCAAGCGGCTGCAGCGGCTGTTTTAGCCGATGGCCTTCTCCCATTCCGACTTGCCTTACAATAAAGCAATGTCTGCCTTGAGCAACGGCCTCCCGCTGGCTGCGGAGACCCTGGAGAATAAGTCGGGCAAGCTCCGCGCACACTTGCATTCGATGGGCCGTCTGCTGGTCGCCTATTCCGGCGGAGTGGACTCCGCGTTCCTTGCCTGGTCGGCCCACCAGGAACTGGGAGAGGACATGCTGGCGGTGCTGGCCGATTCTCCCAGCCTGGCGCGCTCCCTGATGCGCGACGCGGTGGCTTTTGCGCACGAGCAGCTTATTCCGCTTGCGGTCATCCACACCGAAGAAATGGAGCGCCCGGAATACCTCCGCAACGATGCGGCGCGTTGTTATCACTGCAAGGACGAGCTCTTTACGGCGCTGGAAAGCTACCGCCTGCGCTGGGGCTTCAATACGACCGCCTATGGCGTGAACGCGGACGACCTCGGAGATTATAGGCCGGGCCAACAGGCCGCACGCTTGCATCAGGTTGCCGCCCCCCTGCTCGAAGCGCGATTGACGAAGGAAGAAATCCGCCAACTTGCGTTCGAAGCGGGACTGCGTATTTGGGACAAACCCGCCTCCGCCTGCCTTTCCTCGCGGATCGAATATGGCCGCCCAGTGACACGCGAGGCGCTGTCTGCGGTCGAGCAGGGCGAAGATGCACTCCGGCTGCTGGGGTTTCGTCAGGTGCGGGTGAGACATCACGGCGAGATTGCGCGCATCGAGATTGGGCGCGAAGAACTGTCCCGAGCCATGACCCTGGAGATGGCAGCGGAATTCGCTCGCATCTTTCGGGCCTTGGGTTTTGCTTACGTCACGCTGGATCTGGAAGGCTTCCGCTCGGGATCGATGAACGCGTTGCTTCCGCTTGAATCACTGGTCAGGGCCTAGGTGCGCGCCGGGGTTGACCTTCGCATATCGGGACGCGTCTAAGCTATGGATGTCAGGTCTTGCCGGGCTGGGCGGCGATGGTTGTTGTTCCCCCGAGCCGTGTGGGTCGTCCGTTTCCCATGAGATAATCAGGAGTCCATGTTCATCCCCCAAAGGTGGTTACTTACTTTGTTACGCCGATTGACTGTCTTGTCCCTATTGTTGTGCGTCGGATGCTCGGCGCAGTCCAAACCGCAACCTGCTGCAAGCGAGTTGAACCAGCGCATCGAACGGCAAGTCCGCGCTTACTTCAGTATTCCCGCCGATGTAAACGTGAAGGTTGGGGCGCAGACTCCCAGTGAGTTCCCCAATTACGACACGGTACCGGTCACAATGAATCGCGGCGAAAAAACGCAGACGATACAGTTTCTGGTCTCCAAAGACGGAACCACCCTGGTCCGCATGACCAAGATCGATTTGACCAAGGACCCCTACGCCGAAACCATGAAGAAGATCGACGTGGCGGGCCGTCCAGTGCGGGGAAATCCCGACGCTAAAGTCACAATTGTCAACTTCGACGATTTCGAATGCCCCTTCTGTGCGCGTATGCACAGCACGCTAATGACCGAGATCCTGCCGGAATATGGCGACAAAATCAAGATCGTCTACAAGGACTACCCCCTCCCCATGCACCCTTGGGCCAAGCACGCGGCCAACGATGCCAATTGTCTTGCCAAGGAAAGTGCGCCGGCCTATTGGCAATTTGCGGACTATGTGCACGCCAACCAGCGCGCGATCAGCGGCTCCCAGAAGGACGTGCAGAACTCGTTCAACGAGTTGGATCACGCGACCTTGGACATCGGGAAGAAGAATGGGGCCGATGCCACCCGCCTGCAGGCCTGCATCAAGGCCCAACCGGAGGATGTCATGAAGGCGTCGATCGCCGAGGCCGACACGGTTGGCGTGAATGCAACCCCGACGGTGTTTGTCAATGGGGAGCGACTGGAAGGTGCGGTGGATATCGACGAAGTGAGGGCTGCGTTGAACCAGCGGCTCCTGGAAGCGGGAGTACAGCCGCCACCGCCGCCGGCCAAACCTCAGCCTGCACCCGCGAGCAAGTGATCACAGTGCGAGCAGACGATCGGCTCCCACGATACCCCCGGATTCGACCTGCCTGAGGCCGGTTGATCTGTCACAAGGCCTCGCAGGAGGGGCAAGAATTGAACGAAATCGGTAAGCCTGTGGCGAATCTGGCAAAGGCCGCGGTTCTGACGCTGGCTCTCGGCCTGCTGCTGGCAGTATCAGGCTGTGCCGGAAAGCAGCAGGGCGCCGATGTGATGGCGACCGTCAACGGCCGCAAAATCACCCGCACGGAAGTCGAAAAGTATTACAACAACCAGACCGCCGATGCGCCGCAGAAGCCGAGTCAGGAGCAAGCCGACAGTTTGCGGTTAAGCATCCTGCGCGAGCTGATTGACAACGAAATCCTCATGCAGCGCGCCGAAAAGCTGGGCCTGCTGGCCACCGACGAGGAGATCAACAGCAAGCTGGCCGAGATCAAGGCGCCCTATACCCAGGAAGAATTCGACAAGCGCCTGAAAGACCGCAACCTGACGATTGACGACTTCAAGCGAGACCTGCGCCGTTCCATCACAATTGAAAAGGTCATGAACAAGGAAGTCACGTCGAAAATCAATATTTCCGACGAGGACATTACCCGCTACTACAATGAGCACAAGGCCGAGTTCAACCTGATCGAGCCGCAGTACCATCTGGCGCAGATTCTGGTCACCACTCAGCCCAATCCGCAAGTGAAGAACGTGAAGGCGCAGAACGAGGCCGAGGCCCGCAAGAAGATCCAGATGATCGCCAACCGCCTGGATAGCGGCGAAGACTTTGCCACCGTGGCCATGAATTTCTCGGAACAGACCGAGACTTCCCAGAACGGTGGCGATCTGGGGTTCGTACCCGAATCCTCGCTTAAGACGGACAAGATCGCTTACGACGCTATCAGCAAGCTGAAACCGGGCCAGTACACCGGGGTGCTGGTGGTGGCCGATCCCAACAGTCACCAGATCTACGGCTTTCGGATCGTCAAGCTCATCAGCAAGGAAGCCGCCGGCCAGCGCGAACTGAAAGATCCGCGGGTCCAGCAGGCCATTCGCGAACAGCTTCGCGATCGCCGCGAACAACTGCTTAAGGCGGCGTATTACGAATCCGTCCGCGACAAGGCCACCGTCGAGAACTACTATGCGGACGAAATCCTGAAACAAGCCTCGACCATGAAATAGGCGAAGGGCGGCAGCCGTCTATTTCGTCGCCGAGCTTTCAGCCGCCTCGTGGTCGTTGTTGCGCACGCCATCCTTGAACGCCCGGATGCCGCCGCCGAGGAGCTGCCCGGCTCCGGCATTTTCTCTGGCCCCAATATCGGCAAGGAGCCGGCTACCTGCCTATTCGACGATGGCCAGCGTGTCCCCCGCGTTAACGACCGATCCCTCCGCCGTCAGGATCTTCTGCACCCTTCCGCCCTTGGGAGACTTCATTTCGTTTTGCATCTTCATGGCTTCCATGACAAGAATGCTTTGCCCGGCCTTCACTTCGTCCTTCTCCTGGACGTTGATGCGGACAATCTTGCCCGGCATCGGAGCCTTCAGTCTTTGCGGTCCGGCCTCGGCGCCGGCGACCGCGCGACGAGTGCGCAAGGACCGCGGGTCCTGGACATCGACGGCATAGCGGGCGCTGCCGATGACCATGTGCAGCTCGCCCTGCAGCGAGCGTTCACGCTTGATCTCGTAAGCCTTGCCGCCCACCAGGATGGACAGCACATCGCGCGCCGTGAGAGCGGCATCCACATCGATGTCCTGGCCGTCGATCTTGCAATGCCAGGTTTTGTCGCCCTGGTTCAGTTCCAGCTGGTGCGTTTTGCCGTCAACCACCACGTCGTAAGTCATTACCGGTCCCTCAGCGCTTCGGCGCGCGCAGTTCGCCGCCAATTCGAGGCCGGAGGGGGAGACGCAGAATTGCCGTTCGTAGAGGCAGGAGCCCCTGGGCCTGTGGGGAAGGTCGCTTTCGGCTCCGTAGCGGCGAAAATCGCCGCTCCGATGGCCGCCATTAATGGATAATGTCCTTCCTTTTCGTGATACGGCCTTGCCAGGAGGCGGTCGAGGAAACCTGTGTCCAGCTTGCCGGCGCGAAACTCCGGGTCTCGCAAGATTCTCCGGAACAGCGAGATGTTGGTCTTGATGCCGCCGACAAAGTACTCGTACAGCGCGCGCAGCAAGCGGTCGATGGTGTCGTCGCGAGTCTCGCCGTAGCCGATCAACTTCGCCAGCAGGGGGTCGTACTCGATAGGCACCTTCCAACCCTCATACATGCCACTGTCGCGCCGGATGCCCGGCCCTGAAGGAGAGATGAGCCGTGTTATCTGTCCTGGCGACGGGAAGAAGTTATTGTCGGGATCTTCCGCGTAAACCCGGCACTCCATGGCGTGCCCCCGGACCTTTACGTCCTCCTGGCGAAAGGGCAATTTTTCGCCCGAAGCCACCTGCATTTGCAGGTGAACCAGATCGAGTCCGGTCACCAGCTCGGTGACCGGGTGCTCCACCTGCAGGCGCGTGTTCATCTCCAGGAAGTAGAAGTTGCGCTGTTCGTCCACCAGGAACTCAACCGTGCCCGCGTTGTGGTAATCCGCGGCCTTGGCCACCCGCACCGCGACATCGCCCATACGCCGCCGCATGTCCTCGTCCACGATGGGAGAAGGCGACTCTTCCATCACCTTCTGATGGCGCCGCTGGACTGAGCACTCGCGCTCGCCGAGATACACCGTGTTCCCATGCTCGTCGCCGAAGATCTGCATCTCGACGTGGCGCGGGTTAACGATGAACTTCTCCAGGTACACCTGGTTGTCGCCGAAGGAACGTTGGGCCTCGCTGCGCGCATTCTCGTAGGCGGAGCGCAGTTCGCTCGGCTCCGCGACCATGCGCATGCCTTTTCCGCCGCCACCCGCCGCCGCCTTCAGCATCACGGGATAGCCAATCTGCTCCGCCAGCCGCTCCGCCGCCTCGATGTCCAGGCTCTGCTCGGAACCGGGAACGAAGGGAACGCCCGCCCGCTTCATGTTCTGGCGGGCCCGCGTCTTGGAGCCCATCATCTCCATCGATTCCGGCGCGGGACCGATGAACTTGAAGCCCGCGTCCGCACAGGCCCGGGCAAAACGCGCGTTCTCCGACAGAAAACCGTAGCCCGGATGGATTGCCTCGGCCCCGCTGCGGCGCGCAACATCGAGGATCTTGTCCGCGTTCAGGTAGGATTCGCTCGCTGTGGCCGGCCCAATAGGATAGGCATAGTCCGCTTTGCGGACATGCAGCGCTTTGCGGTCCACGTCGGAGAAGACCGCGACCGATTCGATACCCATCTCGCGGCAGGCGCGGATGATGCGCACCGCAATCTCACCACGATTCGCAATCAGGACTCGTTTGAACATAGGCAGCAGAAGAAAGGATTGTACTGCATAGGTCACAAAACGGTAGGGGCTGCGTCACAAACCTGTGTGACCTAACCCCGCCGACCCGGCTTCGACAAAACGCCCCTCCTTGGGGAGGGGCGCATTCGGGAAATCCGCAATCCGATATTGGAAAGCCTCGCTATTGCGGGGTCACGATGCCGCTGGGTCCGGCCTTTTCCGCCTTGGCCTTCTTGGTGGCCATGGTCTTGTCCACCCAATCGTCGGCCGACTTAAGATCGGCCTTGCGGGCTTCAGGATCGTCGCACTGTATGTCGGCTTGTTCGCGGTACAGCAGGTTCATGTAAGCCATGGCGTCGTCGTAGTCCGGACGGAGCTCCAGCGCCTTTTGCAGCTTCTGGATTCCATCCTGCACCATGGGTTCGTTGTCGGCCTTGATGGTCTTGATCAGCTCCGCACAGTCCTTCTTGTCCTTGAGGTCGTCCGTCGGCTTCAGGCCAAGCTTGGCGCGCTCGTCCATGCGACGCTGGTACGACTGCGTCCAATCGATGACCGCGATCGAATAGTAGGTTTCCGGGTCGTTGGGATCGAGGTCGGCAACCTTCTGGTAATACTCCTTGGCCAGATCGAACTTCTTCATGTTGAAGTACAGCGAGGCAATACCCTTCAGACTGTGGACCTGCTGCTCTTTCGGTGGATGCAGGTCCAGGACCTGCTTGAACACGTCGATGGCCTGCTCGGCATAGCGATTGTTGTCAGGAGAATCGGCGCCGGGGATGTATTGCTGGGCATAGGCTGTGGCCAGATAAAGGCGGGCGTTGATAAGACCGGGATCCAGCTCCACAGCGTTCTTGAAATGTTCGATGGCGTCTTCGTATTTTGCGTTCTTATAGGCCTGCACACCCTTGTTGAGCTGATCGCGCGCTCTCAGCTTGCTGCAACCTACGGCCGAGAACAGCACAAGCAACACGGCAAGCACCGTCAGTACCCGTCCGTATATTTTCATCTTCGATATCACTCTCCGTTAGGATCGTTCGGGTTCCGAGGGAGGGCGGAAAAGCCGCTGCACGGCGTCCGCCCGTCCAAAAGGAAGAGTAAAGCCCGAATCACGTTTCCAGGTTCCGAGGAATGCCTAACCACCGGCCTCAATTTTGGCCGTAATCAACCCTACCTTATCGACACCGGCGGCGTGCGCGATGTCAATCACCTGCGCCACATCGTTGAATGTCAGGTCCGGATCGGCCTTGACGAACATCACCTTTTCGGCGCGGGTCTTGAAGATATCGTTCAACCGGCCTTCCAGGTTTTCCCAGGTGACGTCGTCCTGGTTGATCTTCAGCGCCGGTTTGTCGCCCGCGCCCTTCAATACCTGAACCACGATTGTGCGGTCGCTCGGAGGAGGCTGTTTTTGCTGGTCCTTAGGCGGCTGAGGAACCAGCGCATCCAGACCCTTCGGCGTCAGCGGCGTGATCACCATGAAAACGATGAGCAGCACCAGCAAAACGTCGATCAGCGGCGTTACGTTGATGTCGGCTGAAGGTCCACCGGACCCTGCCATTGCCATGGACATAGATATCCCCCTACGGCGCGCCCGCGCCGGTGGTGCCTGTTTCAGGCGGTTTCTTCCCCGCCGCGCCGGTCTGTTTCTGCTCGGTCAACAGCCCAACGTCATCTACCCCGGCCGACCGCACGTTGTCGACAACGTCAACCACGTTGCCGTACTTGGCGCGAGCGTCGGCCTTGATAAAGACGCGCTTGTCTACCCTGTTGGCCAGACGGTCCTTGACCTTGGAACTAAGCTCGTCAGCTTTGACCACGTCGGTGCCAAAGTAGATCTGCCCGTCCCGCATGACCGCGATGAGCAGCGCGTCTTCCTTGTCGGCGTCCGGCATGGGTATAGGGTTATCGACCTTCGCCATGTCAACGCTCACGCCGTGCTGCAACATAGGAGTGATCACCATGAAGACGATGAGCAACACCAGCATAACGTCCACCATTGGCGTGACGTTGATGTTGGAGTTTACCTTGGATCCTTCGTTGCGTACCGATAATGCCATAGAGTTCAACCTCCATCAGACTGGGTCCAGCGCCCGCAGGCGCGGAACGTCCAGCTTACCGGCGGACGCTCCGCTTCTTCAGGAAATAGTCGATCAGCTCGCTGGAGCTGTTGTCCATTTCTACGTCGAAAGCTTCCACCTTGTTGGTGAAGTAGTTGAACATCATGACCGCCGGGATGGCGACGAAGAGTCCGACAGCCGTGGTGACCAGCGCTTCCGAAATACCGCCGGCGACCGCGCCCAGACCGGTGGCCTTCTGCGTCGAAATCTCTTTGAACGCATTCAGAATGCCGACCACTGTCCCGAACAGTCCGACGAACGGTGCGGTGGACCCGATGGTCGCCAGACCGCCCAAGCCGCGCTTCAACTCGGCATGGGTGATGGCCTCGGCACGCTCCAGAGCGCGCTTGGAAGCTTCAATCTGTTCGCCTGGAATGTCGGCGGAATCGCCGTGGGCCTTGAACTCCTGCAGACCGGCGGTGACAACCTTGGCCAGGTGGCTCTTCTTGTTGCGCTCGCCGACCTTGATGGCTTCTTCGATCTTGCCTTCACGCAGGGCGCCGGCTACGGCGGGGGCAAAGGCGCGAGACTGTTTGCGGGCGGCGCTGAACGCCATCGCGCGATCGATCATCACGCCAATCGACCATCCTGACATGATGAACAGTATGACGACGACGATCTTCGCCAGAATTCCCATCTGCTTCCACAGGGAGACGGGGTCCCACCCCACACCGGCTTCCTGGAAAATCCAGGTCGCAGCCGAGGGTACGTGGCTGAGAAAGTAGGTTGCAAGGTTAGCTAGGAACATGAGTCGACTTTTCCTCCTCGGAACTTTGGTTGCAGCAGACCAACTCGGTACTACTGGTGATTCGAACTTCTCGGTTGAACTTCCATCCTCGCCAGCCATCGGCGCTCGAACCGCAAGCCGGACCGGAAGAAACCCGCTAATCAGAGTTCGGTCGCAGGCCCTGGGACCGCGGCCAAACCCAAGCTAACGCACACAGAACGCCATCTGCAAAATGGCTAGCCGCCAGCCAACGTAAAGTTAACGTTGATCGTGGTTTCCACTTCCACCGGCTCGCCATTGAGGTAGTACGGCTTGTACCGCCACTGCTTCACCGCCTCGAGCGCGGCCGACGTCAACATCGGATGCCCGCTTACCACGTGCAGGTTCTGGATCGTTCCGTCTTTGCCGATCAACGCTTGCAGGACGACGGTGCCCTGAACACGCGCCTGCCGGGCAAGCGGCGGATACTGCGGCTGCACCTTGTGGATCAGCAGGCCCTGCGATACCCCCTGGGAAACCCGTACACGCTGCGGCGTCGCCGCCTTGGGTACGGCTGTCGGAACATTGCCGATCACGCTTCCCAGCACTCCGCCCATGGCGCCCCCCGGAACTCCGCCCGGGACACCACCTACGACACCGGCTACCCCGGTGCTCGGCGGAGGTTCATCCTCTTTAATCATCTCAATCTTCTTCGGAATCGCCGTAGGAGTGCGCAATTGCCCGTTATCCAACTCGGTCTGCGGCTTTACCACATGGATGGGAGCGGCGGCCGGAGGTGGCGGTGGAGGCGGTGGAGGCGGCGGCGCAACCAGGAACGTCATTAACTGCTGCTTCGGCAAGGCCTCAGTGAAAATCAACGGCAACAACACGAGGATGCCAACAAGCAGGACCTGAACCACAAACGAAACCACGGTCGTCACGCCCCGCTTGGTCCTGAGCTTGCCTCCCGACTCCACGAGGCTGTCTTCAAACATGGCCTGTTCTCCGTTGAAAGCTTGAAATCACTTAGACACCGGACCTACGGTTTTTGCTCCATAAAACTGTACGGGGACTCCCGCAATCCGTAGCTTTCGGCAGCAGTTTTGGCAGTCCCAAAAAACTGCCCTGCAACAGCGACCCGAAGTATACACCCCTGCACGAAAATTGCACACCCACTTGTACAGGTGTCATCCGGGACGGGCGCTTTGCCCGCCTGTCCGTCCTACGCTTTCACCTTCACCTTGTTGTTCGGCGTCTTGTTCCGCGGAGAACTCAGGCTTCGGGCAACCGCCTCTCCTGCTCGCCGGGACCGCCAATCCTGGTAAGACACGAGCATGGGGGCCGCAACTGCGATAGAGGAATAGGTTCCGATCATGATGCCGATCACTAGAGCAAGGGAGAATCCGCGCAGCACTTCGCCGCCGAACAGGTACAACGACAGCACAGTCAGAAAAGTCAGACCCGAGGTGAGAATGGTCCGGCTCAGCGTCTGGTTAATGCTCTTGTTGACGATGTCGGCCAGCGGCTCGCGCCGCAAGAGCTTGATGTTCTCCCGGATGCGGTCAAAAACCACGATCGTATCGTTCATGGAGTAGCCGATGAGGGTCAGAATGGCGGCAATCACCGTCAGACTGATTTCCTTGTCCAGCAGGGAGAAGAAGCCGACGGTAATGATGGTGTCGTGGAAGCAGGCCACAACCGCGCCCACGCCGTAGATCATCTCAAACCGGAACCACAGATAGACCAGCATTCCACCCAGCGAGTACAGGGTCGCCATGATCGCCTGATGGCGAAGCTGGCCGCCCACCTGCGGTCCCACGATCTCGACGTTGCGCACCACGAAATCGGAAATATAGAAGTCCTGCTGAAGCACGCCGAGTACTTGCGGCGGCACCACCCCGCGCAACTCATCCACCGAAGTCAGAATTCCGCTGTGCTCCTTGTTGCGAAAGTCCTCGATCTTCTGCGCCAAAGCGTGATACTGCGCGGCCGCGTCCGGGCCCAAGGTCAGCGGGTCCTTTTGCAGCAGATATTGCTCCAACGTCTCCGTACCGGTGTTGTTCAGGTCCTGCTTGCCCTGATTGGCGGCCGTCTCGGTTTGCAGGGCGTGGATAATGGCATTCTTTCCCTTATCCAGCGCCGCCTCGTTGGTCTCCTGCAAGCCCAGATCGATAAGCACTTCGTTGCCGGAAATCGGACCGAAGCGTTGGATGCGAGGGTTCTTTAGGCCCGCCCGGTCCATGTCGTGACGGACCTGGTCGAGATCGGGCGTCTGGGCAAACTTGACGTAAACCAGTGTGCCGCCGCGAAACTCCACGCCCAGCGGGATCCCATGCCAGAAGAAGATGGACAGAAGTCCGGCAACGCTGAAGACCAGTGAGAAGGCAAGGAAATACCATTTCTTGCCCAGAAAATCGATATTTGTATTACGAAATAACTCCACCGCTAGCCCCTTAGATGCTCAATGCCTCGCCACGCTGGTGGCGGTTGAGAATGGACTCGAAAATGACCCGCGAAACAAAGACCGAAGTGAACAGGTTGGCCGCCAGACCGAAGCTGAGGGTCACGGCGAAACCGCGCACCGGGCCGGTTCCGAACAGGAACAGTATGATGGCCGAAACGATCGTGGTCACGTGTGTATCCAGAATCGTCGTCCAGGCATGCGCGAAGCCCTGGTCTACTGCCGACGGCGGCGTCTTGCCATGCCGCAACTCTTCACGGATGCGCTCAAAGATAAGCACGTTGGAATCCACACCCATACCGACCGTCAGGATGACGCCTGCGATCCCCGGCAAGGTGAGCGTCGCGCCCGTGAATCCGAGGAACCCCAGCAAGATGACCAGGTTCAGGAACAGTCCCAGATCTGCGTTGATACCCGCCGCGCGGTAATAGAAGAGCATGAACACCATCACCGCGACCATGCCGAAGATGGCCGCGCGCACGCCCTCACGAATGGAGTCAGCGCCCAAAGACGGACCCACCGTAACTTCCTGCAGGTATTTAATGCCGGCCGGCAGCGCTCCCGAACGCAGCGTTAAGGCCAGGTCCTGCGTCTCCTGCGGAGTGAAGGAGCCGGTAATGCGTCCCTGATCGTGGATCTGCTCCTGGATGGTGGCCACCGATTTCACCCGGTTGTCGAGCACCACCGCCAGCTTGTCACCAACGTGCGCGCCGGTGAAGGCGGCAAAGCGCCGTCCGCCATCGCCCGTCAACGTGAAGTTGACGTCCGCTCGGCCATTCTCATCGCGGCCGGCGTCAGCCGTGCGCAGATCGCTTCCGCTCACCGCCGATGCGCGGCTGATGACCCAGTACACTTCAGCGTTGTCGTCGGGGTTCTGCGGATGGAGGCTGTTGCCCTTCATCAGCACCGTGTCCGGCGGAAGCACCCCACCGGTGGCCTGCATCGCCGCCTGCTCGCTGGCATAAGGTCCGCCGACCGCCTGCCGGATTTCCAGCATGGCGGTGGACTGCATGATTTCTTTCACCCGGGCCGGATCATCCACGCCCGGCAGTTGCACCAGGATCTGGTAATCGCCCAGTCCGTGCTCCTGAATCACCGGCTCGGAAACACCGAGTTGGTCTATTCGGTTGCGGATGGTCTCAATCGCCTGCTGCACCGCTTTCTTCTTGGTGTCGTTGGCCACCGCCGTCTTCATGGTAAGCGTCCACGAGTTCTCCGCTCCGGATGCCAGCTCGTAATCCGGCGCGTTTTCGCCGACGATCCGCCGCAGGTCCGAAGCCTGCTCCGGGGGCACGCCCTTGATCTGGATCAGCTCCGGATGGTTCTGCGGATCGGGCTTGGAGATCTCTCCGAAGGCCACATTGGCCTTCTTCAGGCTCTCCTTCAGCCTCTCGACCACGCGATCGGTATCGGCGTTGATAGCGTCGTTGACCTGCACCTGCAGTATCAGGTGGGTCCCGCCCTTCAGATCGAGCCCGAGGTGGATGCGGCTTTGCAATGCCGCCAGCAGACCCCTGCCGCTCAAGCTGCTCGGCATGCCAAAGATGCCGAACAGAAAGACGATCAGCACCGCAATAATCAGAATTGTCTTGGTGAGAAGATTCTTGTTCATGAGAAAACTGCAACCCTGTTAAGACTTGGAGGAGCCCTCCGCGGTCGTTAAAGTGACGATGGAGGAGCGCGCAACTTCGAGTTTGAGGTTGTCCGGTGGAACTCGCAGGACCACGGCGTCATCTTTGACAGACAGGATCACGCCCGTCAGTCCGCCGCTGGTGACCACCTTGTCGCCCGACTTGATTTCTTTCAACATAGCCTGCCACTTCTTCTGACGACGCTGCTGCGGCATGATCAAAAGGAAGTAGAAGATTGCGAAGATCGCAACCATCATCAGGATTGGGGCCGACCCGCCCCCGAGGCCTTGCGCGAACATAGCTATCAGTCTAACCATTTGCTTCGACTTTCCTCACAGACCATCGCCGAATTCACTTGCCTGGAAGGGGACAAGGGGCTTGGTGCGGCATACGTCGATTCTTTCATCCCCTAAGGGAGTTCAGCCCGCGAGGATCCGCTTTCCCCGCTCTTTCAACAGTTTCTGGGGGTTCCAACGGAACACTGGTACCCGTGGGCCGGCGCACCACCCAACACCGCGGGTCGGACACGCAGCCCCCATCCCTCTATAGTATCGCGTTTCGCCAGAATCCGGGGTACCTGACGAGCTTTCGCACACACTCTCGCCGCTCAGACCCGAACCACGAATGGCTGCCCAAGGAACGCTCAGGCCTTTTCCGGGACTCCCAAGCCGCGCCTCCTCGGGGCGGTTTGGGGCGATAGCTGCGGGGGCCGGACACCAGATAGAAACTTTGCGAAATCCCCTAGTAGTATAGCTTGCCGCACCCTGCGCATGGTGTCAAGGTAGTACGCCAGATTGTGAATCGTGTTCAGCGTCTGCGCCAGCAGCTCGTTCGAGGCATAAAGATGCCGCAGGTAGGCGCGCGAATAGCGCGCACAAACCTTACACTGGCAGGTGGGATCGATCGGACCTTCGTCCGCCGCAAAACGGGCGTTCTTGATGGTCAGGCGGCCCTCTGAGGTGAACAGTAATCCGTGACGCGCCGCCCGCGTCGGCAGCACGCAGTCCATCATGTCCACGCCGGCAGCCACGTAACGAACAATCTCTTCCGGAGTGCCCACTCCCATCAGATAGCGCGGCTTGTCCTCCGGCAGAAAACGAATCGCCGCATCCACCATCTCATAGGTCATCGGACGCGGCTCCCCCACGCTCAGCCCGCCAATCGCGTATCCGGGAAAGTCGATTTCCACCGTGCGCTGCGCCGATTCGCGGCGCAGATCGGGAAACATCCCCCCCTGCACGATGCCGAACAGGGTTTGGGTCTGTCCGTTGCGCTCGGCAAACCACGGCGTCTCCCACTTGTGGGCCTCGAAATATTCCTTGCTGCGGCGCGCCCACCGCAGCGTCATCTCCATCGAGTCCTGTGTGCGCTTGTACTCCGCCGGATGCTCGGTGCACTCGTCGAAGGCCATGATGATGTCGGCGCCCAGCCCGATCTCGGCGGCGATCGCGCTCTCCGGACTGAACATGTGCGACGAGCCGTCCAGGTGTGAGCGAAACGCTACCCCCTCTTCCGTCACCTTGCGCAGATCGCTGAGGCTGAATACCTGGAAGCCGCCCGAGTCGGTAAGGATGGGCCGGTCCCACGCCATGAACTTCTGCACCCCGCCGAGTTGGCGCACCGTCTCGACCCCCGGCCGCAGATAAAGATGATAGGTGTTGTTCAGCAGGATCTGGACGCCCAGCTCTTCCAGCGTGTCTTGCGGCACGCCCTTCACCGTTGCCAGGGTGCCGACGGGCATGAAGACCGGCGTCTGCACCTCACCATGCGGCGTCGAGAACCGCCCGGCGCGCGCTGCGCCTTCGCGAGCTTCTATCCGAAAGCGAAAGGACATCGCAAGGATTGTAGCTGGAGTGTGCGCGACCGGCGTGCTTTCGCCGCCCTACGTCGCCTCCGCGGGCCGCCATTTGTTCCATCCCGTGCACGCCAGATGGAACAGCAGGTTGGTGGGCACCATCAGTGACAGATACACGATCGGCATCATGTACACGACGGTACCAGGGAAGCAGTACCGCGCCACATATAGCACAACGACTACGCTGCGCATGCCGCTGGAGGTGGCCAGCACCCGCCGCGACTCGCGGTCGGGGCCGCCAATCATCCAGCCGATCAACATGGATAGAAACAGCAACAGAAGCATCGCCGCGATGGTCCCGCGGCCGCGGATGGCATCGAAGGCTGTCCGGCGCACCAGCCGCGTCTCCCACATAAGAAACACAAAGGCTACCGAGGCCAGAATGCCCAGCGGCAGTACCAGCCTGGGGGCAATCTTCGGCGCGAGCTTCGCCACCCATAGCCCGGCGCACAGCGGCAGCGCAATGTAAAGCAGAATGGCCGTCACCAGCAGCAGAAGCGGTTGCCGATTGCTGCGCGCGGTCTGCGGCACCAGTTCGATAGCCAGCGGGATCATGGCGATGCTCACCAGGGAGAGCACGAAGGTCATGGCGGCGGCAAACGCCAGTCGCGTTTTGGCCTTGCGCGTAAATTGCAAGGCGATGGGGGTTCCCGGAATCGCGGCCAGCAGCAGGATGCCCACAGTCGCGTCGGGGGTCAGGGGGAAAATGCGGACCAGCAGAAAGCCCAAAGCAGGTATAAGGAGGCAATTCGCCAGTAGAGTGCGCACAAACAGTGCGCGGTCGCGCACGATATCGATCAGTTCTCCGCCCCTGACCCGCAGCCCGATGGAAAACATCACCACTGCAACGAAGAAGTTGAGCAACGGCAACGGTGGAATCAGCACGTCTGTCTCCGCGAATGCGTCTCGTCTGTCGCTGAACCTTCCAAGATATATCAAAGCCCTCGCGAATCCGGCGCGCTTCAGTCCGTGCTCATCACGCCGCCGGGGTGGCTCCCTGCTTTTTCTTGCTGGGCTGATATATTCCGGGCTCGCTCCGGAACGAAATCGCGAAGCGGTTCCAACCGTTAATGGTCACCACCGCGAGAGTCAGCTTCACCAGTTCCTCCTCGCTGAAGTGCTTGCGCGCCAGCACAAACACGTCATCGGGCACGTGCGTCTGGCTCACCTTGGTCACCGACTCCGCCCAGGCGAAAGCGGCGCGCTCACGATCGCTGTAGCACGGCGCTTCGTCCCACTCGTGGACCAGGTCAATGCGCAGTTCGCTCTCGCCCATGGCGCGCAGGTCCTTGCTGTGCATGTCGATGCAATAGGCGCATCCGTTAATGCGCGACACCAGCAGGTAAACCAGGTCCACCAGAGACGGCTCCAGGCCACTGTTATTTACATGGGATTGCAGATCGAACATGGCCTGAACCGCATCGCGCGATGCGGCAATGTAGTTCAGTCGTGCGGTCATCTCCTCACCTCGTCGGGAAAATCTCGTTGTCGCTACACTCAGGGTACAACAGAATTCTCGCGAGAGATGCCCTGTCCTGCCCTATTGGCTATCGCTTCGGGCAGTTCGCAAACCTCTTGACCCGCGAGCCAAATCAAGATAGCTTCGCCTTCTACTATCCAACAACCAGGGGCGGGGGAAAGGGACCCGTAATGCGTTCCATCTTCATCAGCTACCGTCGAGACGACACCGAAGGCGAAGCCGGACGCCTGTTTGACGATCTGGTGCGGGAATTCGGAGAGGACTCGGTGTTCATGGATGTCGCCGGCATCCAGGCAGGGCGCGACTTTCGCAAGGCGATTGACGAGAGCGTCGCCACTTGTGGGGTACTGCTGGCGATCATCGGCAAACAGTGGATCGACGCTAAGAACGATGCGGGACAACGGCGCCTCGATGACCCGGGCGATTTCGTTCGCCTGGAAACGGCTTCCGCTCTGAAGCGGGATGTCCCCGTAATTCCGGTGTTGGTTCATGACGCAAAAATGCCCCGTGCCGAACAATTGCCGGAGGACCTGAAAGAGTTGGCCTATCGCAACGGCGCGGAGGTGACCCATGCGCGCTGGAACTCCGATGTTCAGCTGTTGATTAAGCAACTGCGTCCGCATGTCGGCCAGCCGCCAAACCTAGCCAGTCAGCCCAGTACGCCACTGGAGAAAGCGGCGGCTGCAGCGAAATCAGGCGACATGGCGGCCAGCCGGCTAGAGGTCCAGCTCTCCTCATCGTCGGCCCGGAAGCCTCTCGGAATGGTCCTCGCCGTGGTGGCAGCCGTTTTGGCGATAGGGGTAATCGTGGCGTACCTGATGAGGCCGAAGCCGCTGTCGGACATGGTAGAAGTGCCATCGCTGGTGGGAAAGCCGCTCGCTGCCGCCCAGCAGGCATTGCAGGACCGCAGACTCACCGTGGGCACGATATCGCGGGAGCCGAAAGCTGGGGTCGCGCGCAACACCGTCATTCAGGAATTTCCCAATGCCGGAGACAAGGTGCAGCGGGGATCGAGCGTAGCTCTCACCTTGTCGGACGCAACCGAGGGCGGGAAGGGCCGGGGAACGGCACAGGAAGGATCGAATGCTGAGCCCTGCCAAATCCTCGCCTCATCCTCCAGTTGGAATCCGCCCGGCACGGCGGAAGTATTCATCGATGACGCCAGTGTGGGAAAATTTCAGTTCGGCCCCGAGGGCCACTCCGGTCTGGAGTTTCCCTGCTCGCCGGGTCAACATACCTTTAAGTTCCTTATTGTGCATCCGAAGAAGTCAATGACGTGCTCAGGATCGGTCCACCTCTCTTATGGAGCTCGATTGAATCCCAACCTTCACGTCCAAAACGGACAAATCACCTGCGGGTTGGTCGAGCAATAAACCCTCGGCCTCTGTGCAGGGCAACAAAGGAATTTACGCGTTAGATTCTCTGTGCCAGCTTTTGCCGCTGCTTCTCTTCGAACTTGCCTTTGCTGACGATGGCCCGCTTAATCGTGCCGTGCCCGAGCACTTCCGAGCCGTCATGCGCGCTCACGCGGAACCTATAGAAACGGCCGTCGAATTCTTCCAGCACGGCTTCGCACCTTACGGTTGCACCTACGCCGGTTGCCGCGCGGTGGACAATGTCGATCGCCGTGCCCACGCTGACCTCGTCGCCTTCGCAGAACGGCAGCAGCGCTTCGAAGCCCGCCGCCTCCATCCATCCGATCATGTGGGGAGTGGAAAGCACCGGCGGAAGTTCCTCCCGCCATGCCGTCAGGGTGTGCATGAAATCGACCTGCTTCTGGAATTCGCCACGGGTGCCGATGGGAACGGGTTTCGCCATGTTTCGAGACTACCGCGAGCGCTTGCGGGATGTCATCCGGCACGGGATCATTTCGTCTCCCGCTGCCGCCGCCGCAGGTCGTCGATGAACATCTGCTCCACTGGCTTGTCGTAGACGCGCAGCACGTGCCGCACGCTGTGCCCGCTGACCAGGTGGCAAACCTCTTCCGCCAGGTTCTTGGCGTGGTCCCCGGCGCGCTCCAGCGATTGCGTCATGAACAGCACATGGAAGCTCTCCTGGCGCTGGACGCCATCGTGGTTCTCCAGGTGCCGCAGGAAAATGAGATTGCGCAGGCGGTCGAGCTCGGCGTCGGAGCGCAGCACCGCGAGCGCGCGATCGATGTCGCGCTGGCAGAAGGCGTCGTGCACGTCGCCCAGCATCTTCTCCAGCCGGGAAGCCATCACCGTGAGGTCCCGGATGTCCTGCAGGTCGATGCGGCTGCCCACGGTGGCGGCGCGGTTACTGCAGTTGAGCAGCAGGTCGCCAATCCGTTCCACGTCGATGATGAATTTCAGGCAGGCGAGCAGTTCGCGCGCATGCTCGTCGTTCACCCTGGTAATGACGGAAGTCACGCCCTGGTCGATGATGCGGTCCAGCGTGTCAAGTTCCTTCTCGCGCTCCCGCACCCCATCCAGCAATGCCGGCACTCCGGTGGCGATGCCCTCGGCAACGATTCCGGCGGCGGCGCGCGCCACGCGCACAGCCTGCAGCGTCTGCTCCTTGAGTTGGGCGCAGATTGCGTCGGGATTTGGAGGCGCTAGGTCGGCTGAACCCATGATGATTTAGAGAAGCTGCCTAAGACAGCGCAAGGCCAGTGTATTCCTGGCTTCAACGTCCCGGGCCAGGTCTTTGAGTAAATAGACGGACGGATGATGATGACGATATCCCTGGTTTGTGAATCCGCTATGAAAAACTGGTGAAATTTCCTTGAAATTCGCGGGGTGTCGAAGGACAGAACAACCTTTCGGCGCAGCTACGTGTGCGCTGCCACCGCCTGCCGCGGCAAGGTGAAATAGAACGTCGAGCCGTGGTTCAGTTCGCTCTCCGCCTTGATCGATCCGCCATGTGCTCGCACCACGTGTTTCGCGATCGCCAGTCCCAGGCCGGTTCCGCCCGACTCGCGCGAGCGCGCTTTGTCCACCCGGTAAAAACGCTCGAACAAACGCGGCAGGTGCTCGCTGGGGATTCCGCCGCCAAAGTCGCGCACGTAGAACTGCACTCCTTCTTCCGTCTCGCAGGCGCCCACCAGGATCTTCCTGCCGGTGTCGCCATACTTCAAGGCATTGTCGATCAGGTTGCTGAAAACCTGGTGGATCGCATCGCGATCGACCGAGACCAGCGACGTCGCCGTGTTTATCTGCGACAATTCGATGTCGCGGCTGGCGGCGAGGTCCGCGAACGTCTGCACCGCGTCGTCGAGCAACTGGCGCGGCATGGTGAGCTGGAAGTTGAAGTTCTGCTCTCCCGATTCGACGCGCGCCAGCACCAGCAGGTCTTCCGTAAGCCGGGCCATGCGGGTGGCGTTCTTGCGAATGATCTCGATGAACTCGCGCACATGTTCCGGCACGTTGTTGTGGTCGAGCAGGGTTTCGGAGTAACCCTGAATCGAGGTCAAGGGCGTCCGCAGCTCGTGCGAGACGTTGGCGATGAAGTCGCGCCGGGTCTTCTCCACCCGCTCGATGTCGGTCTGATCGTGCAACACCGCGACCGCTCCGCCGCCTGGCATGGGGGCCGCGGTGACATCGAAGATGCGGCCGGAAAATATCTTGGCCGCGCGCCCCATCGTCACGTCCCGCCGCTCGATCACGTCCTCTACCGCGCGCAGGATCTCCGGATCGCGCACCGATTGCACCAGCGGCTCGCCCAGACGGATCCCGCCGGGCAGCAGACGCTCCATGCGCTGGTTGGCCCACAGGACGCGACCGTCCTCCGCCACCGCCAGCACCGCTTCCTGCATGGAATTGAGCAGGGTCTCCAGAGTCTGCCGGCTGTTTTCGACCGCACGGAAGCCGTCCTCCAGCTTGCGGGCGGTCTTGTCCAGCGCGGAGGCGACGTGGGCAATTTCGTCGCTCGATTCCTCTTCGATTCGCGCCGACAGGTCGCCGGCCGCCACCCGTTCGGCGAAATCGGTGATCCGCATCAGCCTGCGGCCGATCGACTGGGTCGCGATGAACGCCAGCAGCATCGCCAGCAGCGCCGCCAGGGCCGAGCCCTCAATCAAGTCTCTGCGTATGCGTGCATTGGCCACGCGAATGAAGGACAGCGGGTAAGCCATGCGCACTGCGCCGCCGGGAATCGGCGCCGCCACGTAAAGCAGTTCCACCCCGATGGTGTGGCTCAAGCGCGTGGAACTGCCCACCTCGCCGTGCAGCGCCGCGACAAACTCCGGCCGCGTGGCATGGTTCTCCATCTTTTCCGGATCGGCCTCCGTGTCAGCCAGCACCCTTCCCGTGGAATCGATGACCGTGACCCGAGCCTCGGCCGCTTTTGCGGCCTGCATCGTGATGTCTTGCAGAGACTGGGGCGGAGAACCTTCGACGCGGGAGGCAAACATCAGCGTCTTCTGCCGCAGCGAGGTCTGGATCTCGCTTCGCAGCATGCCTTCCCAGGAACGCCGAATCAGCACGTTCAGGGTCAGGGTGCAGGCGGCGACGATGAGCAGCGCCGCCAGAAACAGCTTCAGGAAGATGCGGCTTCTCAAGTTGGCTCTTTACGTTTTAGGCACCTCGAAGCGGTAGCCTGCTCCGCGGACCGTCTTCAGATAGCGAGGCTCGTCAGGGTTCGCTTCGATCTTCTCACGAATGCGCCGTACGTAAACATCCACCGAGCGCGGCGTCACATAATGAGTGTCGCGCCAGACCGCATCCAGCAACTGGTCGCGGGTAAACACGCGCCCGGGATGCCGCGCCAGGTATTCCAGCAGGCGGAACTCGGTGGCCGTGGTCTGCGTGAGCCGGCCACGCACCGTCAGCGTCATGCCGCCGCTGTCGATCTCGATGTCTCCCGCCTTCACGATGAGCGGCGCCAGCGGACGCTCGAAGCGCCGCAGCACGGCGCGCACACGCGCCACCATCTCGCGCGGGCTGAAGGGCTTGGGAATGTAGTCGTCGGCGCCCAGATCCAGCCCGATCACTCTATCGGACTCGCTCACTTTGGCGGTCAGAAAGATGACCGGAATCATGTTCAGGCTGGGGGTCTGGCGAATGCGCTTGCACAGGTCCAGTCCGTCTCCGCCGGGCACCATGATGTCCAGAAGGAAGAGCGCGGGCGGCTGTTTCTCCGCCTCGGCGATCACGCCGGCGGTCGCCGCGAAGGTGCGGACGCCGTAACCGGCGCTTTCCAGATGATGACGCACCAGCCGTGAAATATCCGCGTCGTCTTCCACGGCGAAGATGGTCTGTTTCACGGCTGTATTGTAGCCGAGGCTGGGCGATTGGCTTTCATGTGTCGGGATCACACCCATAAGGTACACATAAATGTGTTACAGGATGATGAAACAATGATCCATCTTCGCGCCGGGAACCTGCATCCAAACACGCAATGTGGGTAGCGCTCCTCCCGGAGTGCGTGGGGTATTTCATTGTTGCGCGAAACGCAGCCGGTGCCAGTCGCCGGGCGCGCCGCAATTGGCACAGCCGCAACGGCGACCCGGATCTTTCCGTCACTTGAATGGGCGGCGTTCTGGCTTGCCATTCTCCCCCGTGGATTTCTGTTCCTTCTCAAGCTCCTTCGCCGCACAGCCGATTACTCAATTGTGCAGAAGTCGGCGCTCATTTACGGCTTGATGCTGACCTTGAGCGCGGCCACCATGGCGGGAATTGGCGAATGGGCTTCCGAAAGTTCCAACAGCTCTACCAGTGGATCAGAAAACTCCACGGCAGCGCCGGATTCATCCGGCTCCTTTCCATCGCCAGACGGTTATGCCAGTAACCGCGACCCGGGACCCGCGCCGCCGCTGGCCGTGTTGGCCCCGGCGATAAGCAACGTAGTTCTTTCCACCGCCCGCGAATACACCATCCGCCGCACCGTGCCCGAAGTCCGCCTGCAATTCACCGTGGCCGACGAGCATGGACGCCTGGTGCAAGACCTCACTCCCGACGACATTCGCATCCTCGACGATCGGTCTCCGGTTGCGAAGTTTAAGGACTTCACGCGCGACGACAATCTCCCGCTGCGGCTGGGCATCGTCCTCGACGTCAGCGATTCCGTCAAGCGTGTGTTGCCGGAAGAAAAAGCCGCCGCGCTCAACTTTCTGGATCGCGTTCTGCATCCCGGCAACGACCTTGCCTTCGTCATGGGTATCGGCGGAAACGTGCAGCTCTGGCAGGACTCCACCAGCGATCGCGACCGCTTGAGCGATGCCGTCTACCGCGTGCATCAGCCGGGATGGGGCACGGTCCTGTACGACGCTCTGTATTCAGCCTGCATTGACCGTATGCCCGATGCCGACGATGGCGTTCTTGTGCACCGCGCGATCGTGGTCCTGACCGACGGCAACGATACCCACAGTCTGCACGCTCTGCCCGATGTCATCGCAGCCGCACAGAAAAACGAAATCCAGATCTACGCCCTCACCGTGCACAAGCGAGGCCTGCGTCTTGCCGGCGACGCAATCCTGCAGCGTCTGGCCGACGAAACGGGTGGAGGTTTTTTCGTGGCCCAGTCGGCGCGTGAGATGCAAGGCGCTTTCGCAGAAATCGAGCAGCAGATGCGTTCCCAGTACTACGTCTCCTTCCCGCCGCAACAATCCACGCCCGGATTCCACGCTCTGCGGGTCGAAGTCCGCTCTCCGCAGAACGCCCAAGTCCATGCGCGTCGCGGTTACTACGCGATCGCACAGTGAAGACGCTTTTGGCTGTTTGCTTTTCGATGGTCGCCAAGCATAGATTGTCGTCCCGAGCGAGGCCTTTAGCCCGAGTCGAGGGACCTGCTTTTCCGACGCTTAGCATTGGCCAAACTGCGTCCGAAGCGCGGGAAACCTCCCCCTCCGCGTTTTACCTAGAATCAATAACTTAGACCACAAATCATTCGCATCCATTTGAGCCGCAATGACTTATACGTAGTGTATTGTTGCACAAGGACTTAGCCGTGGCAATAATCCCTGGCAATTTTGTGTCATAGATTGCTAAGCATGCTTAGCAGACATACATGATACAGCAAGCTATACTTCTAAGTCCCCAAGGGGCAGCTGGCGCTGACCACTGCTGTTCAAAAGAGCTTTTCATGGCCCGCACACTGGGTGTCGGCCAGCGAAGACACAAAATCTCTCACCTCGCACATCGGTGATACCGCACCGAGCCCAGCTTACGCAAGGGCGCAGGTCACGGATGCGTGTGATGCGCACAGCGATACAGCAGAATTACGCGGATCAGCTTCCGGCCCGCTGTGGCAATGAGTATCAAGGAGGTGCTGCTCGTTCTTTTGCTTCGATGATGTCTCACTTTATTGCGGCGATCAGGCAGGCTTTCGTAGGGCTGCCCTTCAGGGTCGCATAGACCTCCTCCGTACCGGGCAGCCGGGGTCCCTGAACGTATCCCGTATAGCCAATGTAGTTGGTCGTCATCCAAGGACTCGCGGTTTTGTTCATGGCACGTCCAGTCGATGGCGCCGAGGCCGGTGATCATGCCATCGGTCGCGGTGACGATCATAGACGCAGGCTGGCGATGTCGATAATCCCAAGCCCAGCCGGCAATACGACGGCCCAAGGGTTCCATCCCTGGCCTGCCCATCGCGACGCTGGTTTCCAATTCTCCGGCGCATTCATTTGGGGAAGCTAGTGTAAACGCCGAATCCATGGGCTTGCCCATGAGCGATGAATCCAGGTTTCCAAAAACTGACAAGTGCTCCTGCCATGTAGGGCGCAAGCGCGACCAAATGCTCTGGCTCCCAGTAAGCCCACCGCAACTGTTCCGGGTCCGGC
This sequence comes from uncultured Acidobacteriaceae bacterium, assembly GCA_963791975.1. Taxonomy (GTDB): domain Bacteria; phylum Acidobacteriota; class Terriglobia; order Terriglobales; family Acidobacteriaceae; genus Bog-257. The sequence goes on from CAWBUJ010000009.1 coordinate 115,145, forward strand.
ACATTCGTCACCAGGGACATTGCGGCCGCGTCAAGCCTGAAACCACGTATCCTTGCCCGTGTAAGTGGAATTCCCGCACGCCTTGCACCCACTAGCATAATGGACAGGAGTGCAACTTGCCACAGCAAGACACCGACATTGAGTTTGCGTTGTCGAGTGCACACCGTACCCAGCAAGAGCAGTGCCAGGCAACACCAAAAAAGTAGAGAGACGGTTTGATACCGCGAGGTGAAAGCTTGGCTAATACCAAAGCCTGATCGCCCAAACGAGGTCAGCAGGCCGGTCCCGACGCAAAAAAGCGAAGTGAGTACAAGCTGAACATTAAGGGGGCGGCACTTTCGAACGTACGACGGCAACCGTGAGAGCAGCAAGAAACAAAGCGCCAACCCGGCTAATCCGATAACTTCCGCCAAACGGAAACTGCTGTCGACCCAGGAACTCCCGAAATAAGCGGCCAGATACTTCAGCATGTTGACCGGCGTCTTCGTGGAATTCATGGCATACGATGGGTGAATGTAGTTCTGCAGATAAGCAGCAGTGCTCAAGGCGCCTGCAATCGTATAACTGAGCACCGCCGCAAGGCGCAGTCGGAGCAGCATGGCAGCAGCCAGCAACAACGGCCAAAGGAGGTTTCCGTTTACCAGGGACCATGTGGCACCCAGGGCCGCCACAATGGACAGCAGGAGATACATCCAATTCGAAGATGTGCCGGTGGAGTTTTCTGTGGACCGGACCCAGTAGAGCAGCAGCCCGACAAAAGAGAGGCTGGCAAACAAGCCTGGCAAGACAAAGCAAACCTGAAAACCCCACGTCAAATTCTCCCATTGCGAGGGGCAAAACAGGCAGAATGCCGCCACCCCGACGCCGGTTCGCCAAATTGCTGCACGCCAGCCCCCCAGCACGCGCATGCTCCAAGCCAACAACAACAAGTGCAGGAGTTGAATCACGAAGATGCTGGCCAGCAGCAACACCTGGCGAGCGTGAAACCAGCGCAGATCCGCCAGCAGGAACAATTTCGGAACCGGCATCCGATGTTCGTTATGTTGCTTCCACAGCCAGCCAGAGGTGAACGGATTTCGTCCTTCGGCAGCGAAGTTGATCTGGATCCATCCATCCCAGTACGGAAGGGGCGAGTAGCTGACCAGTACCAAATACGCCGCCAAGACGACGGTGAGAATTCCGCCTACAAGGATTGCGTAAGAGAGAATGCTACCGACGCGGGGGAAGCGATCCAGCCAACGTCTCGTCGCCAACGTTCGCTCACGGACGAAGATTGTCGGAGTGATAGTCATTTTCTCAAAAAGCCATGACAGCGGCAGAGAGCACACTGCTATCTTTAAGCTCCGCGATCCTGTCGGTTTGGAGACGTGCAATAAATGGCCTGTAAAAGAACCCAGTGAGATGCGCCGTCCGCACGGGTAACTCCTGATTTCAGAATTTAAGGCCCATTTTACTCCACATATTTGAGAATTCTCTCCTGGCTAGGGACACCCAAGAAAGCCGTTGAGTTCCTTACCCTAAACCGAAACAATGCGACTTGATGCTCCGGCACAGCATCACATTATATGTGAGCAATGTTGCTCAGACGCGAAGGTCTACCCCTGCTATTCTCCTCTGGTGCAGAAAGCTTCACAAACGCCTTGATATCGTTCAGCGTTTCTCTCGGTACTGCTGGTACCGAAGCCGATTATTATTTCGGAATGTAGGTTCCGTCGACCAAGAACATCTTGGAGGGAAACACTCGGGCCTCCACAAGGCCCGTCATAGCGCGAAAAGGAGACGAGAAATGAACACGCTACGTGTACTCAGCATACTCCTGCTAACACTCTTCATGGCGAGTGTCACTGCGGTGGCACAACAGGAATGCACTGACGAGGGCACCTGGACATCACTGAATTTTGGCGGGAGTAATGATGCCATTGACATTCCCCTTCTGCTGACCGATGGTCGAGTCATGGTGCAATATGTTGGCACTGTTGGTAACCGATACCAGGATTGGTACGCCTTGACACCTGATAATTCTGGAAATTACGGGTCGAACAATTGGAGCATACTGAGGTCTTTGACAACCGTTTGGGGCGGCGGATATGGCCCAAGCGGATTCGCGTCTGCGGTGCTACCGAACGGACACGTGGTAGTGCAGGGCGGGGAATTCAATCTCGGTGGCGGTTCAGTATGGTCGCGCATGGGTGCTATCTACGATCCAGTTGGAAACACTTGGACACAGCTGAATTGGCCCGGGTCCGGCACCAACTCGGCTTGGCCTTATATTGGCGATGCGCAAAGTATAGTTCTGGCCAATGGTACTTATATGGTGGCCGCATGCAGCACCGCCAACTTCGTAAATGACAACTGTCCGGATCTGAATGGCCATGTTACCTACGAGGATGAAGCTCTTCTTGTGAGCGAGAGTAATCAGACATGGCAGACGATTACGTCCCCCGCTAACGGTAAAGCAGACGCCAATGCAGAGGAAGGCTGGACGCTGCTCCCGGGTGGAAACGTGTTGACCGTTGAGACGGGGACCGGAAGCACGACCTCTGAGGTGTTTAACCCAAGCATAACACCTGGAGTTCGGCAGGGAATAAAGTCGTGCAGCTGTATGGACCGTACCCAGGGGCGGGCGATATAGGACCGGCTATCTTGCTCACCAATGGAACCGTTCTAGCTACAGGAAGCCTCCTCGTGAGGCCCCCTAATTGCTACCCTGGCAACCCACAATACCCATGTGTTTCGGCCAACACAGCGATTTATACGCCCGCTCAGGGCTGGTCCGCCGGCCCGATCTTTCCCCTCACCAGCGATGGCTACCCAATGGGAATGGGAGACGAAACCGCAGCCTTGCTGCCCGACGGGAATGTACTATTGCCCGCACAGGACCCTTTAACTCGACATCACTTCTTTGAATACCAATATCTCAACGGATCTCTTTGCAAAATCAGCGACAATAATGTACCTCCTGCGCTCCTGGCGTCTCACGACTGGATAAGCATGCTCGTTCTCCCATCGGGGCAGGTACTTCTCAGAAGGGAGGGAACGATTACTACATCACACTCTGCCTTCTAATTATGGTCCGCTACAACAATGGAAGCCAAGTATTGCCTTTGTCAGCGGCACTTTGATCAGGGCGAATACCTACCTCATTTCCGGAACACAGTTTAACGGCCTCTCGCAGGCAAGCATGTTTGGCGATGAAACTGTAAAACCGCTCTAATTATCCCCTCGTGCGAATCAGAGATTCAGCCAACCACGTCTTATATGCCCGAACGCATGATCACAGTACGATGGCGGTAGCCACCGGCCAGACTCCTGTATACACTCACTTCGATGTTCCCTCGGGATTAGCCCCAGGTCAGGCGTCACTTGTTGTCGTAGCCAACGGTATCCCGTCCAGTCCAGTCACTGTGAATATTCAGTGAACGGCGCGCTCCCCGGGGTTGGCGAAGGGCGGGAGCAAGGCAGTGTCGTCCCCAGGGGACTCGGTTTCCTTCTTCACCCTTCCCACGGTTGAAACCGTGGGCTATCTTATTTCGCGCCCGAGGCGCTCGGGCCCAACCCGACGACCTTCGATTCGAGCCGAATCATGTTCGTCGACGCAAGAGGATGTTGCGTTTGTCATAGATGAGAGCCCGGAGGGCGTCATTTGTGTTAGCCCAGGGCCCTTCGGCTCCGCTCTCCAGAAACTAAACACGTAAGTGGTTTAGTTTCTGTCATCACTGACGTTCCGAAAAATCGTCGCTGGCTCAGGGCAGGCTCCGCCCTGGGTAGGCTGGTTGTATGACCCCGAGCCGGCTTCAGCCGGCGGCACAAGTGCCGCCCCTACGGGGCTCAGCTCGCTATGGAACGGCACCCAGGGCTTCCGCCCTGGGCCATGTTTCGCCCTCCGGGCTCCACAGGGACGACACAAAGCAGGTCTCTCGACTCGCTACGCTCGCTCGGGATGACAGTTCAGGCGTCGCGCTCGTCGCTGGGACAGCCTGTAGCGGAATAATCAAATGGACTAAAAAGTCCTCCTCGCTCGGACGACCAGCGCAAACAAAAAACGCCCCGCCGCGGCGGAGCGCCATTGAGAAAACTTGACAGGTCAGTGTCCCGCGTAAGTGGACCAGGCGCGCGAGACGTAATCGGTCATGGTGAGCGAAAACATGATGAACAGCCAGAAGAGGGCGGCAACGACGGTGACCATCGTCAGCTTGGTGCTGTAGCGCAGGTGCATAAAGAAGAGCACAACCAACGTGCCTTTGATGGTGGCAATCAGCAGCGCCACCACAATATTGAAGATGCCCAGCTCAAGTGTCGCCGCAAAAACCGTGGTGGCGGTCAGGAACATCGAAGGGCCCAAATCACCACGTAGAGTTTGGCTGGAATGACGTGCCCTACATAGTCGGTATGTTCGCTGTGGTTCGCCATGGGTCCTCGTTAGCCGCCGGTATGGCTTGCTGATCAGATAGAGCAGTGGGAACAGATAGATCCAGACCAGGTCAACAAAGTGCCAATACAGTCCGACGTTTTCCACCGGACTGTAATACTCGGGAGTAAACGTTCCCATATATCCCGCGATCACGATCCATGTCAACCAGGCCGATGCCGATGACCATGTGCAGCGCGTGCAATCCGGTCATGGCCCAGTACAGCGAGAAGTAGATCTCGGTGTGCTGCGGATCGGTCGCCGGATGCGCGGGATCGTCGGTATCGAAGTGGAAGTTCGGTCCAGGGAATTCATGGTGGACCCAGTGCTCGTGATACTCGACCGCCTTGATGCCAAGGAAACCGAAGCCGAACAGGATGGTGATCAGCATCAAGGCGATCATGAGCTTGGGCTTGGCCATTTGGGCGGCGCGAACGCCCATCGCCATGGTCAACGAGCTGCAAATGAGTACTGCCGGTATTGGTTGCGCCGAGCCCAGATGTTCATCTTGCGGCTGCCCTCGACGAAGGCCTGATAGTAGGAAGCGCGATACACCAGATAGGCGCAGAACATGCCGCCGAAGAACATGATCTCGGTCAGCAGGAACATCCACATGCCGAAGGTGGAGGTTTGCTTCTGCTGCTCCATGTCGGCGAAGTGGTGTTGCAGCGAGTGCTCGGCGACCTGGATCTCGCTAGTGGCCAACGGTGACCTCCTCTTGCGGCTGGTGCTCGTAGTCGTAGGCTTCCCAGGTGACGACCGGAGTCTCGTCGAAGTTGAAGGTCGGAGGCGGCGAAGGAGTCATCCACTCCAGACCGACTGCGTTCCACGGATTCGGGCCGGCCTGTTCTCCGTAGCGCAACGACCAGAGGAAGTAGATCATGGGCAGCACGTAGCCGACGGCCAGAATGGAAGCGCCCGCCGTGGAGAGCACGTTGAGCACCTGGAATTCCGGAGGATACGCATGGTAGCGGCGCGGCGAGCCCATGTAGCCGAGGATGAACTGCGGGAAGAATGTGGTATTGAATCCCACAAACACCAGCAGCGCGGAAAGCTTGGCCCACGCTTCGGGATACATACGTCCCGTCATCTTGGGCCACCAGAAGTGCAGTCCGGCCATGTAAGCCATCACCATTCCACCGACCATCACATAGTGGAAGTGCGCTACTACGAAGTAGGTGTCGGTGACATGCACATCGACGCCGAGGGAAGCCAGAAACACGCCGGTCAATCCGCCCACGGTAAACAGGCCGATGAAGCCGAAGGCGTACAGCATCGGAGTGCTGTACTGGATCGATCCTTTATAGAGCGTGGCCGTCCAGTTGAAGATCTTCACCGCCGAGGGGATTGCGACCAGGTAGGACAGCAGGGAGAAGACCAGCGCGGCATACACCGAAATGCCGGCCACGAACATATGGTGAGCCCAGACCAGGAACCCGAGCACCGCGATGGCGATGGAAGCCAGCGCCACGAACTCGTATCCGAAGACGCGCTTGCGCGAGAAGCAGGCGATGATCTCGCTCATGACGCCCATTCCGGGCAGAATCATGATGTACACCGCGGGATGCGAATAGAACCAGAACAGGTGCTGGAACAGAAGCGGATCGCCGCCCAGTTGCGGATTAAACACGCCAATGTGGAAGGCGCGCTCCAGCGCGACCAGCAACAGGGTGACAGCGACCACGGGGGTTCCCAGCACCATGATGATGGCGGCCGCGTAGTTTGACCAGCAGAACAGCGGCAAACGGCGCCAGGTCAAGCCGGGAGCGCGCATGCGGTGGATGGTGATGATGAAGTTGAGGCCGGTAAGAATGGAGGAAAAGCCGGCAATGAAGATGCCGATGGCCGCTCCGATCACGTGAGTGTTCGAGTAGGTGGTGCTGAAGGGAGTGTAGAAGGTCCAGCCGGTATCGACACCGCCTGTGACCATGGCGATCAAAGCGGTGCTGCCGCCGAGCATATAGAGATACCAGCTCAGCAGGTTCACTCGGGGAAACGCCAGGTCTTTGGCGCCAACCATCAGCGGCACCAGGAAGTTGCCCAGCACCGCTGGCACCGACGGGATCAGGAAGAAGAAGACCATGATGATCCCGTGCATGGTGAACAGCTTGTTATAGGTGTCGGACGAGACCAGGTCGCCTGCCGGAGTGAGTAACTCCAACCGGATCATCATGGCGAAGAAGCCGCCGATCCAGAACATCACGGTGATCGAGATGAGGTAAAGGATCGCGATGCGCTTATGGTCTGTAGTCAGCAGCCACGACTTGATGCCGTAGTTGGCGTTCAGGTAGTTCTCGCGCTCGACGGTCTGTACAGCGGTAGCCATGTCACACCCTCAGGTTCTAAAGCCTTACTGCGTGCTGGACGCTTCCGGGGCCAACGTCTTCTGGCCCGCCTGCGACAGCGATTTTATGTAAGCCACAAGCGCCATCAAGTTCTCTTCCGATACCTGTCCCTGGAAGGTCGGCATGATGGGCTTAAATCCGGAGACGACTTTCACGCCCGGATTCAAGATGGATTCGCGGATGTAGTTGTCATCGGCGACCACAGTCCGCCCGTCGTCCAGCAGCACGGTTTTGCCGAAGAGTCCGGCCAAGTCCGGTCCGCGTCCCTGGGTATCGAAGCGATGGCAGGTGGCGCATCCCAACTGCTGGAAGACCTGTTGGCCGGTCGACACCAGACTGGTTGCCGCACCGCTTCCGAGGCTCAACCAAGCCTGATACGCGGCGGGATCCATCACGATCACCTGGCCGATCATGGCGGAGTGGTCGGTGCCGCAATATTCGGCGCAGAACAAATGGTAGGTCCCGACTTTGGTCGGGTGGAACCAGGTCTCGGTAAAGCGGCCGGGCAATACGTCAGCCTTGATGCGAAACGCGGGCACGTAGAAACTGTGAATTACGTCCTGCGAGCTCATGATCATCTTGACGTCGCGGCCAACCGGCACGTGCAGCTGGTTAATATCGCGTTGTCCGTTCTCGTACTCGAACTTCCACATCCACTGCTTGGCGACGACATAGATCTCCATCGCGCCTTTGGGCGGCCGCGCCTCCTCGAAGTAGATCAGCGACCCCCAGGCAAAGAAGATCATGCAGATTCCGAGCGGAATGAGGGTCCAGGCGAGTTCCAGCGGCAGCGACCCTTCGATCTGCTCCGCGTGCGGATGCACTGAGCGCCGGTACTTGATCGCGAACACCAGGATCAGCACAAAGATCAGCAGTGTGAAGAAGGCAGACACCGCCGTCAGCAGGAAATACAGTCCATCCACCTGCCATGCCAGTGCCGAGGCACGTTCAGGAAAGAGTGGGAAATTCTTCCACATATCGTTCAGGCCCGTCCTGTTCCCTTGTCCCCGCTATGAGACTTATGCGATTCACGGCGATACATCACGATAATCAAGCCGCCAAGAATCAGCATCGTGGCAGCTCCCGCCAGGCGCATGATATTGGTGACCACAGCGCCATATCGCCCGGTCTTGGGGTCGTAGTGATAGCAGTACAGCACTACCTCATCGACCAGCGTTCCAATCCTGTCCTGCGACGCCTGGATCAATCCCAGACGAATGTCTTTGGGGGAGAATTCAACCCCGTAGTAGTACTGAGCAAGCTTGCCGGTAGGGGTCACGATCATGATGGCCGCAGTATGAATAAACTGTCCGGTCCGCGGATCGCGCCGGTAACGAAATCCCACCGCATCGGCAAGCTGCTTGATCTCGGGCTGCTCTCCGGTGAGAAAGTGCCAGCCGTCGCCATTGGTCTTGTGCTCCAGATGTTCGTTCATGCGGGCGACATAGATTTCCTTCTTCTCGGCCGCGTCCTTCGGCGTCTCCTCGGGATTGAAGCTTACCGACACGACCTCGTACTCGTTGCCGGGCGTGAATCGCAGCACGCCCAGGGCGCTGGCTTCGCCCGCCAACTCTTCACCGCAGAGCATCGGGCAGGTGTAATAGACCAGATTCAGGACGACCGGACGTCCGGTGCGGAAGTAGTCGCCCAACTTCACAGTCCTGCCCGTTTCGTCCTTGAATTGCAGATCAAGCGGCACCTGTTGATTCAAGCGCTGATCGATGCCAATGTTCGACAGGTCGGGTGGACTGACCTGCGAAGAGGCCGAGGTGCTCTTGTCCTGAAAGGAGGAGGGCGGCTGAGCAGCCGCGAACGTGCTCGTTGCCACCAACACTCCCAAAGCAAAGGCTCCGCTAATGACTGACTGCAAACTTCTCACTGCTTTACATCCACTTCCCGCGCCAGGCGCGTGTTTGGTACATAGAGTTCCATGCTTCTTCGCCGAGGCCGTTCCGCCTCTGCGGAGCTTGGGTTTGCGCAGGTGCCCGTTTCTTGCCTGACACCGCCAATTTGTAATTCGCTTCACCGGCCTAAAGTCATGGCCGGTCAAACAAGTTCCCTCCTACGGAGCTGGATTTGCCCCAGGCGGCGCGTTCGGGCGCACCGGCAACCCTCGCTCCACGATCAAATTCATGGCCTGCGAAATCGGAATATGGATCGCTCCGGTTGAATCTTTGAATGGCTCCGGGGGATTCAGCAGTTCCTCTTCCGAATGCAGGAACTGGCCCATATCGCCGGCGTCGTTCACTTGCAAACGCGGCTCAGGGAAAACATCCAGATTGACCGTTGGAGCATTTTGCAATATCGAGCGCGAAGCCGGCTGCCCGGGCATCTTCTGCGCAGCCGCCATCGGGTTGGTCTGCGGCTGCGGGAACAGCACATCGCTCTTGGCCATGAAGCGGAACATCCCCCAAACCACCAGCTCGATGAACACGCCGCATAGCAAAAGCCCGACCAGGAACAGCAGAATGCCGCGCGGACTCAGATCGGTGCGATCGTAGTCAACCAGCGGATTGCGCAAGGGATCGTAATTGGAGTTCTCAGTGGCCATGGCCCCTCTGGTGCAGCAAAAGCGGCATTTGCGGTTCGTATATCGGCAACAGCGGCCGCTGGCGCAGGTCGTAGAAGAAGAATGCCAGCCATAACCCGCCGACAGCGATCGGAGCGACGATGTACCACAAGCTCAGGTAGAAGTGTCCCCGCTCGTGGGCGAAATTCGGCACGACGTACCAGTAGATGTCCACTACCCGCATGAACAGCAGCAGCAAGGCCAGCCCAATCAAGCGGCGTCCGGCGCGCTTGCGCTCTCGCGACAGCAGCAGGGCAAAGGGCAGGGCGAAGTGGAAGAGAATGATGATGAGCGCCACCACGCCCCATCCTCCGCGAATGCGATGCAGAAACCAGCCGATCTCCTCCGGCAAGTTTCCCGCCCAGATGATGAGCCATTGCGAGAACGAGAAGTAGGCGAACAGCATCACGAACGCCAGCATCAGCTTGCCGAGATCGTGAAACTGCATCGGCTTAATGATTTCGCGATAGGGGCTGGAGCGGGTGAAGATCGTCAGCAGAATGACACAGAATGCCAGTGCGGACAGACCTTGCCCCGCGACAAAGATCAAACCGTAGATAGTCGAGCCCCAGCTGGGATCCAGTGACATCACCCAATCCACCGCAGCGAAGGAGACCGTGAGGGCGTACAACACCAGTCCTAAACCGCTCAAACCCTGGAAGCGCGGCCACACACCAGTAAGAGGATAGTCCTGCCTGTTCCCTCTCTTGACCAGGACGATCTCAAACCCAATCCAGATCGCAAAATAGATAAGCCAGCGTATGATCCATGCCGGAGTATTGAGGTACCAATGGTTCCTCTCGGTCAGCGCCGGATTCGTCATCCAGGCGTAAAGACTGGTGCGGAAGAAAAGGATCGGCAGGAACAGGATGAACATCAGCGGAAGACACTTGCTGGCACTCTCCAGGACGCGGCGGATGACCAGTCCCCACAAACCTCCGGAGAGATACTGCACCATCAGCAGCGCGAGACAGCCGAGGCTCAATCCCGTCCAGAACATGTACGCGATGAGATAACCGCGCATGAACTGCTCCAGCGAGGTCACGGCTCCCGCCACGCAAACGACAGCCCCTACCACGCCAACAATCAGCGCCCGTTTTTGCCACTGCGCCGCGGCCGCGGGCACGGGATAGTCGGTAGAGTCGGCCTGTTGCCGGTACATCGTCTCGTTGCTCATGGCTTTCGCCCGCCCCTTTCTGCCGGAGCCATCGCAGGCTGGGACGGAGTTGACGCAGCTGTGGTGGCAGACTGCGTGTCATACAGAGGCAGGATGGTAACGCCTGGTGGCGGCGTGTCGGCGATCTTCTGGCCGGGTGCGATATCGCCTGGGCCGGCATGCTGGCTCAACTGCAGCGCGCGGATGTAGGCGGCGATGGCCCAGCGATCGGCGGGAGAAACCTGTTCACTGTAATCCGGCATGGCGCCGAAGCCGTTGGTCATAACATCGACGAAGTGGCCAATCGGGGCCTTGCGCAAGCGGTCGGCGTGATACGACGGCGGATGCTTGAAGCCGCGTTGCACGATCATGCCATTTCCCTCGCCGGCTTCGCCGTGGCACGGCGAGCAGTAAATATCGAAGCGCTGCTGTCCGCGTGCCAGCACGGCAGCCGTTACCGGGAAGGGCATGTAGTCGCCATCGTTACTACCGGTTTTACCGGTGTAGAAATAGGTGTCCGCGTCCAGATGCCCGCGCGCCACCGTCCCATCGACCATGGGGCGCTCCGAACGCTTGTCGGCGTAGAAATCGCTCTCAGTCAGCGGTCGTTGATAAGGCTGGACCTGCATGTCGAGGCGACAGCCCGACAGCAGCGAGCACGCCGCTCCCAGAAGCAAGTAGACCGCAGTCCTGCCGACCCAGCGTCTGCCGCAGGTCCTTGCCATTGTCCCGATCCCCGATTGCGCTAGCCGGTTAATGCGGCACCTCCGTGATCGATACCGGCTTCAGACTCTCCATGAATTGCTGCGTGTCCACGATGTCGAATTTGGGGTCGGCCGCCTCCACGCACAGGAAGAACTTGTCGCGAGTTACTGCCGCGAACCGGTCGACATTGAAAAGCGGGTGATAGGGCATCGGCAACCCATTCAGGGCGAACATCCCGAAGACACCCGAAAGTCCAGCGAACAGGATCGTCACCTCAAACGTCGGAACGATAAACGCAGGCCACGAGTCATAGGGCTTGCCGCCAATATTCAGCGGATAGTTAATAACGTTGATCCAGTACTGCAGTCCAAACATGGAAAGGCCGCCGAGCAAGCCGCCGAGCAGCACCACCATCGGTACCCGGCTCTTGTGGAAGCCGATGGCCTCGCTGGCTTCCTCGATGGGAAATGGGCTGTAGGCATCCATCTTGCGGTATCCGGCCGCATACGCCGCCTGGGCTGCCTCGACCAGTTCAGTAGAGGTATCGAACTCCGCGATCAATCCGTAGATGGGCGGTGAAAGCGCTGGATGACTCACTTGGCTTTTACCTCCGACTCCGGCAGCAGGGTGCGCATTTCGAAGATCGAGATGGCCGGCATGATGCGAATGAAGATGAACATGGCCGCAGCGAAGAAGCCCAGGGTGCCGGCAAGGACCGCATAGTCCCAACGGGTGGGCACGTAATGGCCCCACGAAGAGGGCAAGAAGTCGCGGCTCAAGCTGGTGATGATGATCACGAAGCGCTCCAGCCACATGCCAACCAGAATGATCAAGGAGATCAGGAAGAGCCAAGCCGTGTTGGCGCGAATCTTGGGTACCCACAGAATCTGCGGAATCAAAATGTTAAACAGGATCAGCATCCAGTAAAACACCGCGTAGGGCCCGAACCAGCGGTTTTCGATCATGAAACGCTCGTAGGTGGAACCGCTGTAAAAGGCGATGAAGGTTTCGAAGAAATAGCCATAGGCAACGATCAGTCCGGTGGCCAGCATGATCTTGGCCGAGTTCTGCAGATGGCGCATGGTGATCATGTTCTGCAGACCGTAGAAGTGACGGATGGGAATTGCCAACACCAGCACCATGGCAAAGCCCGAATAGATGGCGCCCGCGACGAAGTACGGTGGGAAGATGGTGGTATGCCAGCCGGGAACGATGGCGATCGCAAAATCAAAGCTGACTACAGTGTGAACGGACAGCACCAGCGGCGTCGCAATGCCTGCCAGCAAAATGTAGAGCGCTTCGTAGCGCTTCCAGTGCCGGGCCGAGCCGCGCCAGCCCATCGCTAGAAGTCCGTAAATTGACTTGGTGTAGCGGCTTGTAGCCTTCTCGCGCATGGTCGCGAGGTCGGGGACCAAGCCTACATACCAGAACACCGCCGAGATCGTGGCATAGGTTGAAACCGCGAAGACGTCCCAAACCAACGGGCTGCGGAACTGCGGCCACACTCCCATGCTGCTCGGGTAAGGAAACATCCAGTAAAACAGCCAGGGACGGCCCATGTGCAGCAAGGGAAACATGCCGGCGCAGGCGACGGCAAACAGCGTCATGGCTTCGGCGAAGCGGTTGATGGAATTACGCCAGCTCTGCTTCAGCAGCAGCAGAATAGCCGAGATCAATGTGCCGGCGTGGCCGATGCCGATCCACCAGACGAAGTTGATGATGGCAAAGCCCCAGGCGACTGGAACTTCAATACCCCAGATACCGACACCCACCAGGAAAAGATAGGTGACCGCTGCCATCAGGAGCGCTACCAGCGCCATGCCGATGGCCAAGCCTCCCAGCCAGCCGAAGCCAATCGGCCGGGTAAGGACCGCATCGGAGATCTGGTCGGTCATGCTGCCGAAGGTCTGCCCGGGAGCTAATACCGGTGGCTCATCCGGCCAAGGCACGTCCTGTAAAATCGTCTTCTCTTCCGGTCCCTGCTGCATCGCTAACTGGGCTCCGCCTCAAGTTCGGGGTTGGGGTTCTGCACCACCGCCAAATAGGAGGTGCGCGGACGCGTGTTCAAGTCCTCCAGCAGGTTGTAGTTGCGCTGCTGTTCCTTGAGCTTCGCCACTCGGCTGCTCTTGTCATTCAGATTGCCGAACACGATAGCCCCTGCCGGACACGCCTGCTGGCAGGCGGTCACTACTTCTCCATCGCGCACGCTGCGGTTCTCCTTTTCCGCCGTGATGCGCCCGTGGGAAATGCGCTGAATGCAGTAGGTGCATTTCTCCATCACCCCGCGGCTGCGGACGGTAACTTCGGGATTCCGCATCATCTTGAACTGCGGCGTAGTCCAGTCCTGGAACAGCAGGAAGTTGAAACGACGGACCTTGTAGGGGCAGTTGTTGGAGCAGTAACGCGTGCCCACACAGCGGTTGTAAATCATGTCGTTCAACCCCTCGGTGCTGTGGACCGTGGCGCCCACGGGACAAACCACCTCGCAGGGCGCGTTCTCGCATTGCTGGCAGGGGACCGGCTGGTAGTACATAGTGGGGTTTTCCGTTCCACCCTCGTAGTACATGTCAACCCGCAGCCATTGCATCTGGCGGCCGCGCATGGTCTCCTCTTTACCGACAACCGGAATATTGTTCTCCGCCTGACAGGCCACAATACAGGTCTTGCAGCCGATGCAGGAGTTCATGTCGATGGTCATTCCCCACTTCAGCTCGGTGTACTGATAGTTGTAATAGAGCGTCATCTCGGGCGCGGGCGACTCAATACCCTCGTGGGCAAAGTTGGGGTTTTTGATGAAGTCTTCCAGAGTCGCCTTGCGGATGATGTGGCGGTTCTTGAGCGGCTCGGTGCCTTTGGGCAAATCGGAGTAATCGATGTACTGGAATCCCTGCGGGTGGGCGAAGCCGAATCCGCTGCCGACTTTCGTGATCTTGGCGCCGGCGATCCACAGTGCGTCGCTGGTCCGTATCGGGTAGGCGTCGAAACCGACACCGTCCGCGACGCGCCCGGCCTTGGTGCGTCCGTAGCCGAGGAAAACCGTGATCGAATCGTTCGGATGTCCCGGCTGCGGCCAGATTGGACCCTTGACCTTGCGGCCGTTGACGTCGATTTCGACGATATCGCCGGTGACCAGGCCGCGCTTGGTGGCTGTCGCCGGGCTGATGAGCACCGGGTTGTCCCAGCACAGATTGGTAATCGGCTTCGGCGTCTCCTGCAACCAGCCATTGTTGGCGCGGCTGCCGTCAAAGATCAGTGGATCGCGCCGGAAGATGACCTCCAGGTCGCCGCTGGCATTGTTGGTAGCGGGGACGGTGCCACCCTTCGCCGCCACGGTCTTGGCCGGGAACGCAGTATTTGCCACAAACCCATCATGCACAGCTTTTCGCCACGCGGCCTCGAAGTCGCTTCCCTGCATCTGCCCCTTCCAGTATTTGCGGACGATGTCGTAGCCCGCAGTTTCGGACGAGCCGACCAGCGAGAAAACGAATTCGTAGGGACTCTTGGCGTCATACAAGGGGGCTATGAGGGGCTGGATGATGGTTGCCGTCCCGTCAAAGGCGCGGGCGTCGCCCCACTGCTCCAGACAATGCGTGCCGTTGACGTGCCAGTGAACGTGATCGTAGGTTTCGTCCCGGTACGAGCCGTACTGCACGCGCAACGGGACCTTGTCCATCGCCTTGGCGAATTCGAAGTCGGCAGGAGCGTCGTAGACCGGGTTGCTGCCAAGGATGATCAGCAGGTCCACCCCGCCGGCGTTCATTTCGCCGACCAGTTCCTTCAACGCCGCGGTCTGAATCTGCGGCTTGGCTTCCACGGTCTCGGTATAAATGACGGTGTTACCCACCGCGCCCAGCGCCTGGTTCATAGCGTGGGCCAGCGCATGCACCGCCGGCGGCTGGTTGTCGCCCGGGATCACCACCGCTGCGCCCTTGTGGGCCAGCAGATCTTTCACCAGCGCCGTGACAAATCTCCGATGCTCCGGCTTCGCACTGTCTCCGCCGCCCACTCCGAGACCCGCCGCAATGGCACGCGCGAGTTGCTCCACCTCCGAAGCCCGCACCGGCAGGTGATGGTCGGCCTTGCCTCCCGTGTTGGTCGGCGTGCTTTCAATGGAGTAGAAACGCGACATCTTCTCTTTGAGATCGGGGTTGCGCCGCTCCGCAAACATGCGGGCGTAAACCAGGAACCCGGGGTACCCGCTGGATAGAAAGTCGCCATCCAGCGACAGAATGATGTCGGCCTTCTCCAGGTTGTAGCGCGTCTCGACGAACTGCCCAAGGGCCAATTGAGAACCGGCGCGCACGTTGTCCCGATTCACCGGCTCGTATTGCACCCACTTCGACTGGGGATAGGCGGCCTGCACCGAATCCATCAGCGAGGCCATGGTGGGCGAACTGGTGGGAGAGCTGAGAATCCTGAGCCCGCTTCCGCTCACCGCCTTCTGCGCACTCAGCGGCCCCTGGAAAGCGTCCGTGAAGGCGCTCCAGGTGCTCAATCCGCCCAGATAAGTGATGGTCTGGGAGCGATCGGGATCGTACATGTCAAGAATGGAAGCTTGGGCGAAGACATCGCTTCCGCCCAGGCTCGCAGGATGATCAGGATTGCCTTCAATCTTGGTCGGAACGTCCTTCGTGGCTCTCCACCAGGACGGGATTTGCGTAAGCGCCAAACGGCATAGCGCTGGAGAAGAAGAGAGGCTGCCCCAGGACGACTTCGTCAGGCTGCCGCACGTAGGGGACGATGGGCTGCAACGGCATCTTGACGCAGCCGGACAGCCCCGCCAGCGCCATCGAGGCGGTCATTAGCTTCAAAAAGTCGCGGCGCGACGAGCCTTCGGGCCAGACCGAAGCCTGCCGCGGAAACTCGCGATGCAGCATCTCGTAGAAGCCGTCGGTCTGCGCCAGCTCTTCCAGGCTGCGCCAGTACTGTGGGCCGCTCTTGGCATCCGCCAGTTTCCGCTTGACGTCGGCCAGATCCAGCTTGCTGGGACACACCGCCTCAGACTTGTTTGAACTCTCGTTTTCCATTCGTCTCGTAGGTTCCGGGAAGACTATGTTTCCTGTACCGCAGCCGGACCAAGCCGGCTAGCGGTGGCAGGTATTGCAACTGGTAATGCCCTGCTCACTGCGAATGTCGTAGAGGCTCCTTAACGCCGTACCCAGCGCCATCTGGTCGGTAAACGTACGTCCATCGGCCAGCGTCACGGGATGGTCGGGGCTCGGCTGCTGGTACTTCATGTTGAAAACCTGGTCGCGCGGACGCAGGAACTTTTCCGGCGCGCGATGGCAGTTCAGGCACCATTCCATCTGCAGCGAGTTGGCCTCGCGCATCAGCGGCATCGTGTCCACCCGCCCGTGGCAGCTCTCGCAGCCCACGCCTTTGTTCACATGAATGCTGTGATTGAAATAGACAAAATCGGGCAGGTAGTCCACCCGCGTCCACATCAGAGACTTGCCGCTGCGGTAGCTCTCGCGGACCGGCTCCAGAAGTGGAGCGTTCGTCCAGATCTGCGAGTGGCAGTTCATGCAGGTCTTGGTGGGAGGAATACCGGCGAAGCTGGAGCTCTCAACCGAGGTGTGACAATAACGGCAGTCGATGCCGTCGCCGGCGACATGATGCTGATGGCTGAACGGCACCGGTTGAGCCTGCGAGATGTCCTGATAGGTGGCATAAGGCGAGCGCTGCATCTCCAACCCCGCCCACAGCAGCACCGACACCACCAGCACCACGCCGATAATCGACGCCCTGGCAATCGTATTCGCACTGCGATGGAAGACTTGGGCCATGTATGAAGCGGTTCCAGGTTTGCGGGTTCGGGTCCGATAACCCCCCTCGGGCCCAGTTCCGCACGGATGTCTTACTCACAAACGGGTGTGACGCAAATCACCCAAGCGAGTGATTATAGCAACTCATGTTGTCCGCATGGCAAGTGGGATGTGGATTTCTGCATTACGTCTTTTCTTCAGGCGCAAAAGAAGCGAGCAGCAGCAGCATCGCAAGCCCATAGGCAACGGCTGCGCAGGCCAGGGTCACGTTCAATCCGAACTGAATCGCAATTACCATCGCCAGCACCGAACCCAGCACGCTCGCAGCCGCGTTCATCGCCCACGCCCATTCCACCGCGCCGCCGTCGATCGAGGGCATGACATCGCTGTCAAGCTTCGAGGAGAGAGCGCGCAGTCCACTGGGGAACGGCATACCCATGGCGAGGCCGAGGGGGACGAGCACGGCCGCGCTAATCAACAGTTTCATCGCGAACGGCAGACCGACCAGCGTCTCCAGCAGACGCGGCAACATGAGGACGCAGGCAAACAAGGCCAGCACGATGACCGCCACTGCCCAGACCACGCGGGTCGGCTCGCGGAAGCAGCGGCACGAAAGCAGGCTGCCGATGCCGCTGGAGAGCAGCATCAGGAAGATGACCACGGTCAGGGCGTACGTCGGGTTTCCGAGAAACAAAACAAATCGCTGGATCAAGGCGATCTCCACCAGAATGTATCCCAGGCCGATGGCGATGAAGTACAGCAGGCGCACGCTGCGTCCGGAGCGCGCTTGCGGCGACAGCGCCAACGGCACCACGAGAAACAGGATGACGGCGGCAATCGAGAGCAGAAGCAGTAACCCCAGGATGGCGATACCGAGATTGACCTTCCAATCGATTCCGCCTTGATTCAGATCGTGGAATACCTGCCCCGTTTTTAGAGTAAAGAAGAAGAACGGCGCGTTGTCAGTCACCGGCGTGACGTTATAGGCATAGCCGGCAGAGAAGGCCTGCGGGTCCTGGCTGCGAATCAGCCCGGCGAACGCCGGATTCGCCAGCCCCGGCCGGTCGGCGGTTGCGGGAAGATAAAGCACATAGAGATTGAGACGGGCATCGGACGGCGTCGCCCCCTTAATGTAGTGCAGCACGGCGAGTTGCTCTTCCTCAGTGAAGGGCGATTTCTTGGCCAGCACCAGCACAGGACGCCCGTCGGCATCCAGGGGCCCGTCGCTGGCCACGATGAAATTTCCCGTGCTATCCTTCACGCCGAGCTGACGAAGCGCCTCCATCGCCTGCGAAACTACGCGCAGCGCTTCGCGGGGCTGGGTAAACTCCCAGCGCGTAATGGCGATCATCCCGTCGGGCTTCAAATGCTCGAAGTACTCGCGGAAGGCCTCCACCGTGTAAAGGTTGTTTTCGCTTAGCGCGAAGGCGCCGGCTGCGGTCGAGGCCCAGGTGTCGACCAGCGTCATCTGTATCACGTCATACTTGTCGCGGCTGTCGCGAATGAAAGAACGCCCGTCGCTGACGTGGATGTGTACCTCGGGAATCTGGTAGAGGTGATGGGCGTAATCCGCGAAGCGGTCGCGCATGATGTCGTTGGCGATGATGGGATTGATCTCGATGCCGGTGACGCTGGGGCTGCCATTGGCCACGGCGCGTTGCACGTCGACCCCGCCGCCCGGACCGATGATGGCGTAGTCGCCCTTTGGCCGAAGCACATTGACCAGCGCGGGGACGCCGGACATGAGGTCGCGCTGATATCTGGCATCCCAGTGGTGCGGGTCGGCGTTCATAAGATAGGTGCTGGCGTCGGCATCGATCACAATGACCTTTGCCCAGCCCTGGTCATCGACTTCAACCCGCGATAGCGCATTCCACTTGGCAAACAGTGGCGTTATGCGCTTCATGCCTTTGGCGTACACGATGTCGATCAGTTTGCCGTGAAAGTTAGCTGCGATCAGCACCAGCAGCGATGAGGCCAGGATCGCGGGGACCCAACGCGCGCGTGCGTTCGCCCATGCAACTCCTGCCAGCGCCACCGCAACGGCGGCAAACAAGATGGTGTTGGGACCGCCGATGAGGTTGAGCAACGGAACCAGCGCCAGGCAGGCGAGCGAGCCGCCCAGCAGATCCGCACCGTAGATTTGCGTGATCCGGGTAGGATGCCGCGCAAAAACAACGGAGAACAGCAAGCCCGTGACAAAAAAAGGCACCGCTGCCGCGAGATAAAGTACCGTCAGCCGTCCGAAGTTGGGCCAGTCGAGATGCATGGACACCGCGCTGTGCAGAACGATCTCGAGGCCCAGGAGGATGATGGCGGCGTTAGCGGCGCACAAGGTTGCTCCGAGTTGGCTTATGGTCCAGCGCTCCAGCCACTCGCGTCGCAGGAATGCAAAGACTGCGCCTGCTCCCAGCCCCAGCAACGCAATCGAAATGGCCAGAAATGCGAAGTGGTAGAAGAGCACCACCGAAAACAGCCGGGTGAGCCCAAGCTCCAGCAGAAGAGCTGAGAAGCTCATTAGCGCGACCGCCAGCGTGGCGCTGCGGGTGGAACTCTGGACGAGAGGAGCTGCGGTAATTGCTGGTTCCGTCGTCGCAATCATGGATGTTTGAGATTACTACGAAAATGCTGGCAATTTCTTCAGCGTGAGATGTAAACTCCCCGCTGTCAGGAACGGCAACCGCCGACGGCCGCGTTCGTGGAGGAGACAATCACGACGGGCCCAGCTGAGGTCTTATCGACAGCTCCAGGTAGACAACGGCCAAGCATCCTTCTGGTTGACGGTATTCAGTGGACTCGCATTGATTGTCTTGCGACCCGCGCAGGCGCAGACCTCCCCTGCGCTTACAGCTTCAGGCGGCGATTGGAATAAAGCTGCCGCCGCAGTTACGAGTTTCTTCCTGAGGAGACCTCTATGTTCTCGCCTGAGGCAGGGCAGTCAGTCACCTTTCGCCGAAGCGTTTGCGCACTCGGAATCGTGGCAGTGATATTCGCGTTGACATTTGCCTTAGCAGCCCAAGCTCAGACTTACAGCGTCATCCACTATTTCACCGGTGCAGGTGACGGCTACTACCCTTGGGGACTGACGATCGATCAGGCGGGAAATCTCTATGGGGCGACCCTCGCCCCGCCCAATGGCGAAGTCTTCAAGATGACGAAGCGTGGCTCCGCATGGACATTGCTGCCTCTCTACAACATAGGGGGTTTGGGCGTCGTCCTCGGGCCCGGCGGGAGGCTGTATGGCCCCATCGGCGGTGGATTGTACGGCGGGGTCTTGAGTCTCACGCCGGCCGCATCATCCTGCGGCACAGTATTTTGTCCATGGATCGGGACACAACTGCACACCTTCACTGGCCCGCCTGATGATGGTGCATCTCCTGGGAATCCCGATCTCGTCTTTGACCAACAGGGGAACATATATGGGACCACGGTGGGCGGCGGTTCGGGATCATGCTCGGGCGGCTGCGGTACGGTGTACGAGCTCTCGCAGAATAACGGAGTCTGGAGTTCGTCCATCCTTTACTCCTTCCCAGGTTACAGCCCGCAAGAATTCTCTCCCTTCGGCGGCGTCGTTTTTGATCAAGCCGGCAATCTGTATGGCACCGCGCAGGGAGGTCCGCTCAATGCAGGAACGGTTTATAAACTGACGCCGAATAATGGCTCTTGGTCCAAGAGCACAATCTACGCCTTCGATTACGGCGGGACTAGTGGCGCGGAACCCTATGGTTCGCTACTCATCGACGCCAGCGGAAACCTATACGGTACAACGTCAGCAGCAGGACAGGGACAGAATGGCACGGTATTCGAGCTGACACCCTCGAATGGTGGTTGGAATTTCAACCTGCTTTACAGCTTCAGCGGACGAAACATAGGTGCAGGCCCCATGGCTCCCCTAACCCAGGATGCCGCGGGAAACCTGTATGGAACCACGTATGGCGCTGGCGCATTTGGCTACGGAAATGTGTTCAAGTTAACCCACACGAATGGTTCCTGGACCTACACCTCGCTTCATGACTTTGATGGATCCGACGGACGGTGGCCGGAAAGCAAGGTTGTGATCGATGCCCAGGGAAACCTCTATGGCACTACGACCTTCGGAGGCTTGCAAAATCCAGCTTGCAGCGTGGGCGGAGAGTGCGGTGTGGTGTGGGAGATCACGCCATAAATTGTGATCGATGAGGAATAAGACGACGATAACTGTCACAGCAATCGTGTCGTTGAGGTCTTGCCCACTGACCGGAGATAAATCGCCATGTCACTCGCAATCGGCAGTTCCGAACGCTGACTGATTACCGGAGACTGTCAAGAGTTCGCCTCCTCGGACTCCAGAATGACCTGCGCCATCGCATGTTCCTTAGTGTGAGTAATGGAGACATGGGCTCGCACGGCGCCGAGCTGGTTCAGGAACTCGGCCGCCTTGCCATGAAACGCCATCGTCGGACGTCGCGCCGGGAACTCGTGTCACTTCTACATCCTGCCAGGTGACGCCACGGCTCCAGCCGGTGCCGATGGCCTTCATAGCGGCTTCTTTGGCGGCGAAGCGTCCGGCGTAACGCTCTGCCTTGTTAGCCTTTGACTCGCAGTAGCGAATCTCGTCGGAAGTGAAAACTCGCTCCGTGAACCGCCGTCCGAAGCGCTCGATGGACGCCGCGATACGGTCGACCTCCGCTATGTCAATGCCGGTTCCGACAATCATGGGTGACGACGCCCGCCCTCCCAGGCCAAGAGTAGCGGCGCTCGAAAGAAGGTAACACATTGAGAATACGGGCGCTTTGCGCCTGGCGCTGCATGTCGTCGAGACGGAAATGCTTGGGTTTTTTGACATGGGCTGCTATGATGAAGGCGCTCGATTGATCGTCATTTGTACGCAGCAGTTTCCTGCCTTTGCAGCAATCCCTGCCTGCATCACATCTCGATCGAATTGCAGCTACATCAATTTGAAGGAATATGCATCACCATGGAACAAGGAACAGTTAAATGGTTCAATGACGCGAAGGGCTACGGCTTTATCAGCCGCCAGAATGGGGAAGACGTTTTTGTTCACTATTCTGCGATCCAGACCAATGGCTTCCGCAGCTTGCAGGAAGGCCAGGCGGTCTCGTTCAACGTAGTCAAAGGACCCAAGGGCTGGCAGGCGGAGAACGTACAAGTTCTGTAGGATCTAGAGCCTCAGGGTTAGGGAAGGCGGCCAAGCGGCCGCCTTTCGTATTTTGGTGTCTTCAGACCCGGCCTTGGCAGTCCTTTGCAGCGCCGTCGAACTGCCGGTCAAACAGTAGCCAGATTGCACAGTCGACTCGAGAGCTTGAAGTTTTGCGCTTCTGCTCGCGAGATCTCCCAGGACCTGCGAATCTCACAATTGGAAGCCCAGGCAAAAAATACAGGGTTGCTTATCGTGCCAGTTACACGAGGTCATTTTTTCTCCAGTAATTTCTATCCAAGCAAAATAATTTTCATCATAATCAATACACCAGACGCAACTGACAGCATGATCGGCTGGGGTTGTCTGGAGTGGAGAGGAAACCAATGAAAAATTTCGATGTTTTGGCAGCCGTACTCGTCGTCATCGGAGCCTTGAACTGGGGCGCCGTCGGCGTGGCTCATGTGGACCTGGTCGCTCTGCTATTTGGGATGCGATTCGGAGAAACCTCCGTGCTCACGTCGATTGTGTATTCGCTGGTAGGACTGGCCGGCGTCTATCAGGCAATCTTCTGGCGTGGAATTCAGCAGCGTTGGAGGGGGCACTCGCCCGCCACCAGCAAGGCATAAACGCAAACCAAACCAGTGCACAGCAAGACTGAAATATTGTGGGTAAGACTTATGGCTAATCAACAAGACCTTCCGGTGTGGGCAAAGATACTGCTAAGGACACCCGTGGCCGAAGACAGTCATTCCCAGCGCGTGGGACAGCCGAGCGACAGCTCGGCTGCCGCGCCCAACGGAGACTTGGGTCGTTTGCGGCGCTTTCCGCGTCTCCAGCGGATTCTCCGCAGTGAGGAACGGCGCCAGCAGTTGCCGATAGGCGAGGCGGCGCGATGAACATCCTGGTCAGTGGGGCTTCCGGCTACATCGGCTCGCAACTGGTTCCAGCGTTGCTCGAAGCCGGCCACTACGTTGTTTGTATGGGCCGGAATGCGCGACAGCTCACCCGCAAGTTCCCCCGGCGAGTTAATGTGGTCGAGGCCGATGCCTTGAAGCCGGAGGCTCTGGACGGGATCTTTCGCGGCATTGACGTGGCCTATTATCTCATTCATTCTTTAGGAGCCGGAGAACGCAGTTTTCGGCGCGCAGACCAAGCTGCAGCGCGCAATTTCGCCACCGCGGCAAAGGCGGCGGGCGTACAACGAATCATCTACCTGGGCGGACTTGGCAACCGCAACAGCAACCTTTCAGCCCACTTATTGAGCCGGCAGGAAACCAGCGAAGCGCTGCGAGAATACGGTCCTCCGCTGACGGAGTTTCGCTCGGCGGTGGTGGTCGGAGCGGGCAGCACCTCGTTCGAGATGCTCCGCTATCTGACCGAGCGTGTGCCCATCATGATCTGTCCACGCTGGGTCACGACGCGCATCCAGCCGATTGCCATTGACGATGTGATCAGCTATTTCGTCGCCGCGCTGCACGTCCCGGAGTCCGCCGGACAGACCATCGACATCGGCAGTCCGTCACTGGAAACCTACCGAACCATGATGCTGAAGTACGCTGCGCATCGTGGACTTCGCCGCCCGCTCATTCAAGTTCCAGTGTTGACGCCGCGTTTGTCGTCCTACTGGGTTGACCTGGTTACACCGATCTCACCCAGCATCTCCCGCCCCCTGATTGAAGGTTTGCGCAGCGAAGTGGTCTGCCGTGATGGACTGGCGCGGGAGCTGTTTCCCAGCATTCAGCCAATGTCCTACGAGGAAGCGCTGGCGCGAGCGCTAAGGGTACCGAACTTGGCCGAAATGGTCGAGCAATGGGTGGAACACCTGACCGCAAGCAAGCCGTCTCTCCGCCAGCGGTTTTTGGAGCACGAAGGGTGGGTGGTGGACATTCGTGAAGGCCAGGTGAATGCGTCAATATCGCAGGTCTTCGGGGTGGTGGAAGGCATTGGTGGCCGTCGCGGTTGGTATTACGCCACGGCGCTGTGGCGCTTGCGCGCGCTGCTGGATCGCGTGGTTGGCGGCGTGGGCATGGGAGATGGCCGCCGCGATCCTGACAAGCTACGACGCGGCGACAAGCTGGACTTTTGGCAAGTGGATGAAATCGAGCCGGGCCGGCGTCTCCTCCTGAAAGCCAGGATGAAAATACCTGGAGAGGCCTTCCTGCAATTGGAAGCCCGGTCTGACCCTGATGGGACGACGCATTTGCGTTCCGCCGCGCTGTTTCGTCCTCGCGGACTGGCAGGCCGCATGTACTGGTGGGCGCTTTTGCCGATCCACGAGGTGATCTTCCGGGGACTGAACGCTGCCATTAGAGAGCGTGCTGCCCGCCACGCCAAAACTGGACGCTTCAGCCAGTTGGCTGCTTCCAGCAAGTAGCGCACTTCAATAATCGCCTTCCTGGATCCTCCGCTGACCCGGGCGACCGCGAGCTATCCACTACACCCCCGCTGCAGCCACGCCTTCGTAATGCCGTTGTGTGCGCGGCAGCTTTGCCGCATAGCCAAGCGCAAAGAAAATTGCGGTCGAGCTGAGACACACGGCCAACCGAACATGAGCTAACGGCAGCGGAGGCAGGTCCATGAATCGGCCCAAGCGCCACGCGGCCCAGTTGATCACCTGAGTCGGAACCACCGTCCAGATCGCGATATAGAACCAGGCCCGTTCGACGCCTTCACCGAAGGTATCGCGGCGCGCGCGCGGCGTCCAGTCGAACGCCGTCGCCAGCACCACGGCCAGCGCCAGGGGATAATAGCCGTATGTGTAAAGCTCCTTCAGCAGCCAGCGGCCGTTGATGGAGGCCACGATTAGGCCAATCAGATTCAAAGTGTAGGGTACGATTAGGTCGATCCACGCGGCCGTGTAACATACCACGCGATAGGGCAGATTTGGCTGATGTACCCCGTAGTGGGTGATGTAGGGCCGCTGCTCGCAGCCGGGAATACGACCCTCGAAGCCGCGCCAGGCAACGCCGGCCGCCACGAGCGCCAGCCAAATCCAGTGCCTCAGGTCGGGCCCGTGGGCATACAGGTCGTAGGTCAGAGGGTAACCGGGCAGGACCCAGAAGACCCAGATCCAAATGGGAGAATGTAGAACGCGGTAGTACTGTTTGTTGCGCTCTCGGAAGACGGCCTGTTTCATGAATAGTCGATGGTAAAGGCAATCGCGCGCGACACGCAACGCCACGAGGCCCGCATTTGCGCCGGTGTGGTTTCTCTTCTCCCACCACCAACGTCGGGGTCAAGTTCTCAGGCGCACCTATTCGACTTCGTGCTTGGCGGTGTAGCCGTCGCGGGCGATGATCTGATACTTAATGTCGTGGTTTTTCTGGTCCTTGATCTCCAACGGCTTGTCATTGGGGCCGACCAGTTCCACTTTTAGTTTCCGGTAGGTGCCGTCCTGCTTGGTGTTGGTGGGCTTATAGGTGATGGTGTACTGGTTGCGAATGGACTGCGCTACTTCGCGGAAGATATCAGGCAACTCTCCCAAAAGCCTTGGCTTGTACCAACGGCCACCCGTCATCCGGGCGAACGTATTCATCTGGTTGTCGGCCTGTACGTAGTCCATCATGGCCATCGACACATCCGGATTGCTACCGTACCGAGCGTCAACAAAGTTCAGAAATGCCGCACCGGTGCTGATGGTGTAAATGGTCACGTTCGGCGTGGCCTTGATCTTTTTCAGGATCTGGTCGAGGGTCAGTTTGCTGAACGTGTCCACGCCGCTGGCTACCACTACCAGTTCCTTGTGTCCGGGAAGGCGATCCAACCGGTCGAGCGTGTCATACATCGCGTCGAAGATGTTCGTCTCGCGGAAACCCGGAACCCGGAGCGTATTCAAGGCCCCGAAGATGGCCTGCTTGTCCTGGGTGAAATCCACCAGGATGTGGTCCTTCATGTCGAATTCGACTACCGCGACCCAGTCTTTGGGCTGCAGGTTCGAGGCGAACATGTAAGACGCGTTCAGCGCGTCATACATGAAGTTGTAGTTTGTGGCGGCAAATTCCACCAGCAACACGGCAGTGATCGGCGCCTGGCTTTGGGTCACGCTCTGGATGTGCTGGGGAACGCCGTCTTCCCAGATCTTGAAGTGCTCCTTGGCTACGTCCACCGGCAGCGCCAAAGTGCGCCCGTCCTTCTGCACTACGCGAGCATCGACGGTGACCACGGGAACGTCCACGTGCAGCGAGTATTGCGGATTGTCAGCGGCCTTGGGTTTGGGCGGCGGAGGCGGTTCTTCCGTCTCCTTCTTCTTAGGAACCGCGATCGGGCCGGATTCGCCGGCAGGGCCTCCAGCCTCATCCGGAGCCTGACTGTTCTGGTTCGGGTTCTGCTGCGCTTGCGAGCCGGACTGGCTGTTGCTGGAGGACTGCGCCAGGCCCGGAATGGACAACACGGAACCGGCCATACAAGTAATAATCGCCAGCGCAATACTTCGAAGCCCAAGGAGGGAAATTCGCAGGCGCTTAGGGGGTTTCTCAGAACACATCGGGATGCCTCATAGGCCAAGCTTTCTGCTAGTATAAATGCAATTCCTGCTACTTTGATTCGCCGTAGCCCGGGGCAAATTTACTTGACCATTAGACGGGCGAGCGGCTGCAATCGTTATTCGGGGACTCCAGCCCGCCCCCACGGCGGGTCAGAGCTATCGTTGATCCATGGCCAAGCCACCTGGTGGCTGCAAGGGATGGGGGGAGCATGCTCCGCAGCGCTGTTTCGTCGATTCTACTGTGCCTTACTGCGTTAGCGTCCTACGCTGCCGAAACGCCGAAAGTCCAAATCCTGCCAGTAAGCCAGGTCAAGGACGGAATGCACGGCGTGGCTTACACCGTCTTCCAGGGCACTGCTCCGGAATCTATGGAAGTCGAGATTCTCGGTGTGCTCCACAACATGGCCGGCCCTAAGTCCGATGTCATTCTCGCGCGCCTGCACGGCAAGAACGTCGAGTACACAGGCGTGGTCGCTGGCATGAGTGGCAGCCCGGTTTATATCGACGGCAAACTGGTCGGCGCCATCGCGTACCGCATCGGCGAATTCTCCAAGGAGCCGATTGCCGGAATCACCCCTGCCGCCTCCATGCTGGAAATCGACGACATGGATAAAACTCCGGCGCCAGATGTGGCACAAGGTGTCGCGGGCGAGAAACGGGAGGCCAGCCGCACCTCAGTTCCGGGCGACAGTACCGCTCTTGAGCAGCAGACTGCCGGCTATGCCAACCTGCTGAAACCCATCGATACTCCACTGGTCTTCAGCGGATTCACACCAGACACGCTGCGGCTCTTCGCCAAAGACTTCGCTTCGGCCGGCATCATGCCGGTCATGGGGGCGGGTTCGGTCAGCAATGACAAGCAGCCCGAACCGCTGGTGCCGGGCTCGGCGGTCAGCGCCATCCTGGTCCGCGGCGACATGAACATCGCGGGAACCTGCACTGTCACCTATCTTGACAGCACTCACCTGCTGGCCTGCGGCCATCCACTGTTGCAATCCGGTAACGTTGACATGCCGATGACCAAGGCCACCGTGCTTGCCACCCTGCCTTCGGCGGCTAATTCCTTCAAGATCGTCAACGCAACCGAACCAGTTGGCGCTTTTGTGCAGGACCGACGTGCGGGGATCATGGGACGATTCGACCGCGAACCGCACATGATTCCGGTGACGCTCACGTTTCGCGGCGTGTCGCATCCCAAGCAATTTCATTACGAAGTACTGAACAATGCCAAGATCACGCCGGCTGCCATGATGGCCACGGTGTTTAGCGCCATCCAGGGGATGAACGAGTACGGCGAGGACACGACCTATCGTCTGCAGGGCGATATTTCGGTGCTCGGCTATCCCAAGCTCAGCGTCAAGAACATGTACGCGCCTGCCGACGGAACGTCTCCCACGGCGTACGGTATCGCGCTTTCCATCGGTGAGCGATTCAGCCGCATCTTCGAGAACCCGTACGAGCGGCCGAACATCGAAGGCGTGGAATTGAACTTCGATCTGGTGCCGGACCGCCGTTCGGCCCGCCTTGAGACTGCCCGGACCGACGTGACGGAAGCCCGTCCGGGTGACCGGATCACAATTGAGACTCTGCTGCGGCCGTATCGCGGCGAAAGCATTCTCCGCGAGATTCCAGTAAAGATCCCGACCTCGACACCGAAAGGTACGCTGCGCATTCTGGTCAGCGACGGCGACACCCTCGACAAGATGCGCCGCGTTCCCGCCAACATGAGCCGCCGTCTCGACCTCGCCTCCACCATCGCGATGCTTAATAAAGAACACACTAACTCGGAGGTCTACGTCTCCCTGATGGAGGCCAACCCGCAAGCCATGGTAGACGATAAAGTCATGCCTACACTGCCGCTGTCAATCATGAACGTGATGGACGGCTTGCGCGGAACGCAGGACATGGTGGTTGTGGGCGAGTCGGCGGTAGATGAAGCCTCCGCACCCGTGGACTATGTCGTTTCCGGATCGCAAATTATCACGCTGACCATTAAGTAGGTCGCAACACATTGAACGGCAAGAATTTGAAGATGCTTGTCGACGTGACCTATCTGATCCCAAGCAAAAAACACCCAACCAACAGCCACTCCTGCGGGGAGGCCAGATGAACGGCGCATATGTCGTGTCAGTCATGACACGACTTCTGCTGAGACTTTCCTCTACCCCGCTTCAGCGATAGCTGAAGTGGGGTTTTTGTGATTCTTACGGGCGATGTGAGTACCAGTAAAGGGCGCATGCAATCAACAGCACAATCACGGCTGCAATCCAGAACAAACTTTTGCGGATCCGGCCCGACGACCTTCGCAAACGCGCAATTTCCGGCGCTAAGGCCTCTGCTGCGGCGGTCGCCGATGTAACTTTCGGAGGAGCCGCCGGAATCTCCTCCCGGACGACCGCCTCTGTTGCATTAATAGCAACTACCCCGCTATCGGGCAGCGGTTCCTTCTTGCTGGTGACACTTGATCGTAGGCTAGCGGGGATGTCGCTGGCCGGGAGCTTGACCTGGGGGGTGGTCTCCGGGACGTTCGGAGTGGCGCGGCCCCCTACCTGTTTCAGGGCCGGCAGGACGGCGCTCTGAATGCCGGATTTCGATTTGATGATCTGGGGCGCCGGTGCGGGCACATTCTTGGAGATGACCGGCGCCAGGAAGCGATATCCGCGGCGAGGCAACGTCTCCACATAGAGCGGGTTGTCGGCATTGTCGCCGAGCACCGTCCTGATCTGCTTAATGCAGTGGTTCATTCCTTGCTCAAAATCGACAAACGTTTCTTCTCCCCAAAGCTGCTCCTTGATCTCTTCGCGAGTGACGATCTGTCCGGAGTGCTTGGCAAGTAAAGCCAGTAGCCGGAACGGTTGTGGCGACAGTTTGAGAATGGTGCCCGATTTGCGCAACTCTTCGGTGTCGAGATTTAGCTCGAAGACTCCGAAGCGCAATAGCTTATGTGTGCCGTTCAACCTGCCACCTGAAGCGTCTCTCTTTTGAGCCGGATTATACACTGCCCGGCGTCGGCTACCGCCCCTCAGCCATAACACCATCCCACGCCTTATCAATAGGTTAGACGATCATCTCCAATCCATTCGCAAATCAGGCGCTAACCATTGAACGAAAAATGGAACGGGCGCATTGTGCACCACAGAGCGGGAAATTGAGCCGAGCTTGAGGACCTGCTCTTTCGGGGGAAACGCATCCGGGGGAGCGTAAACCACGCCCTCCGGATAGCGGAAACCCGAACCAGAAGGAAAGGAGGAACGCCATGAAAAGACAAGGAACCATGCAAGCGCACCAGATAGAAAAGTTCGCCCGATTCCTGGAGGAACATCCCGGCTTTTCGCCGTTATTGATGGGCGAGGACGCCCTTGTCTGTGGCTTCCAGGTAGGCGGCAGCTTTCTCCGGATCGAGGAGATGGAGACGCTGATGGCCACGCAACCGCAGTTCGATGCGCAAGAGGTGGCTATTTTGCTGGCGCCATCGGGCGTGTTCAGAGCGCGCAGGCGGTGAAGACAGCGGAGAACAACGATGAACTTAATACAGGCATTATGGGCCCCAAACTTCAACTTAAGAAAAGGAAAGGAAACTTCGATGAAAAAAGTAGCTTTGTTCGCAACCATTCTTCTGGCCGTGGCGATGACCGCCAGCGCCCAGGTAATGATTGACTTCACCCATCTGGTAGCGGCGCCCGCACCGGCGCCTATCCCGTTAAACTACGGCGGCTTGATTTGGACCGGGATCGAGTACGTCAATCCGCTATTGTGGAGCTACACGAACGGCACGCTTGAGAACGGAGACGGTTTCACCACCGGCCCTGAAGCTCAGGTGGCGTTCGGTGGCGGCCCTTTGTGCTACGCAAAGCATGGGGGCAACACCTCCACCGACGTTTGTGAAGCGACCATCGCCGCGGGTATCGGTCCGAACGCTCTGACCTCGTTCCGCCCCGATTACATGGTCCTTTCTGAGGGCTGGAGCAGCGACGGCAGTCAGTCCGTCGTCGTGGAAGCTTACAACAACGGCGCAAAGGTGGGTTCGCAGAAGTTCAACCTCCAGTCCAAAGCGCAGAAGTTCAAGATCGTGCTTCCCAACTCATGGGGTGCGGTGACGGAACTCAAGATCCACCCCAGCCCGGGAGGCTCCTTCGTCCTGTACATTTTCGAGATGAAGTGATGCGGCCGTGCTCCTCCGTGCTAAACGGCACGCGATCACGGACGCTCTTAACCGAGGGGCGGACCAACCCCGCCGCCCCGCAATTTCCTCCCCGAAGCGATACGCAGGAGCAGCTCAGACGGTGAAGCTGCTCCAGTTTTTTGGAAGGCCGATCTGTCCTCTTGTCCCCAACCTGCTGTGTTAGGCTCTTCTTACCTCTGCAAATCGGCCAATCGGAATCCATAATGAAGCAACTTCGGCTGGCGCTCCTGTGCCTG
Source organism: uncultured Acidobacteriaceae bacterium (assembly GCA_963791975.1). GTDB lineage: Bacteria > Acidobacteriota > Terriglobia > Terriglobales > Acidobacteriaceae > Bog-257. Next base: position 146,135 of record CAWBUJ010000009.1, read on the forward strand.
TTACTTTCCGCCATCGGTTGGGCACAGGGAACTCGCACCTGGGAACAGACCAAATACGACGAATTCGAAAAGGGTACGGCGCAGGGTGTCGCCATCAGCAGCGACGGTAATCTCACCCTCGCGCCGGTATTCGACGCTCTCTATACGTCGCCTTCTACTTACCTCTGGAGCCTCGCCTCGGATGGGCAGGGCAACGTCTATGCGGCGGCCGGATCTCCAGCACGTGTCTACAAACTCACGCCTGACGGCAAGGCCAGTATCATCTTTGCTCCCCAGGAGTTGCAGGTGCAAGCACTCGTGATGGACACCAACGGCACGATCTTTGCAGCCACGTCGCCCGATGGCAAGGTGTACAGGATCGTTCACGGCGGCCCCACGCCCGGCAGAGCGCCGGAGAGTTCGCATAGCACTGCCGAAGTCGCAGCCGCGCAGGAGGGCGCTAAGCCTTCTGCGGCCGGCGAGATTCCACGCACGTCCGTGGCGGTCGATTCCAGCTACAGCTCCGAAGTCTTCTTCGACCCCAAGACCAAGTACATTTGGGCGCTCGCGCTCGATCGCCAGGGCAATCTCTACGTCGGCACCGGCGATCGCGGCGAAATCTTTCGCGTGGACCGCAGCGGTGGCGGCAGTCTGTTCTTCAAGAGCGACGAAGCGCAAATCCGCGCCCTCGACTTCGACAATGCCGGCAATCTGATCGCCGGCACCGATGGCAGCGGCCTCATCTATCGCATCTCGCCGCAGGGGCAAGGCTTCGTTCTCTACAGCGCGCCGAAAAAAGAGATCACCGCGCTCGCGGTTGATGCCAAGGGCAACATCTACGCTGCCGGCGCTGGCGAAAAGCGGGCAGCCAATGCGCAGCCGATGAGTCCGATCGTCTCGGCTCCGGCGACCGTTGCCACCGCGCCAGTCGTTGTCCTCGGCCAGCAAAGTGCTCCCTCTGGCGCACCGCCCCCCGCTTCGGCATTCACCGCTATTCCCTATCCCAACGTTGCCAACCTCGGGGGTTCCGAGGTGTACTACATTTCGGCTGATGGCTCTCCCAAGACGATCTGGTCGTCTCGTGAGGACCTGGTCTACGCCCTGGCCTTCGATCAAGCCGGACGCCTGCTGGCGGGCACGGGAAATCGCGGGAAAATTTACACCATCCACGGCAATCAGTACATCGACCTCGTCAAGGCGAGCGCAAACCAGGTGACGGCTTTCGCGCCCGCGCCCCAGGGCGGGCTCTATGCCGCCACCAGCAATCTGGGCAAGATTTTTCGGCTCGGCCCCGGCCCGGTGGCCGAGGGCACGTATGAGAGCGATGTCTTCGACGCCAAGAATTTCTCCAAGTGGGGACGCGTCGAAGTGCGTGGTAGCGGCCGTTTCGATCTTTTCGCCCGCAGCGGCAACGTTGACAATCCCGATCGCAATTGGAGCGGATGGAAGAAAGTAGACTTGTTGCAGGAACTCCCCATCGATGCACCATCTGCCCGCTTCATCCAGTGGAAGGCCGTACTGCATTCCGGCACCACTCCCGTCATTGACAGCGTCGTCCTCAATTACCTTCCAAAGAATGTCGCCCCGGAAGTCGAAGATGTGACCGTACTGGTTGGGGCGCGCGTCCCGCCGGGGACGCATACCGAGCCGGGGAATTCCGCCAGCTACGAAGCGCCGACACCCACCATCCATGACCGCCATTTCATCGCGGTGAAGTGGAAGGCGCACGACGCCAACGACGACACGCTGACGTTCGATGTCTACTACCGCGGCGACGGCGAAACGCGTTGGAAACTGTTGCGCGAGGGTGTGGATGAGCGCTTCGCGAATCTCGAGTCCGACTTGTTCCCCGACGGTGGCTACACGATCCGCGTTGTCGCCTCTGACGTGCCGTCGCATTCCGCCGAGGAAGCCTTGACTGGGGAAGCCACCAGCCCGCGCTTCGAGGTGGACAACACGCCGCCCCGCATTGAGTTCCTGAGCACCAAGGTCGAAGGCGATCAGGTGCACGTGATGTTTCGTGCAGTGGATAGCTTCTCGCCCATCAAGCGCGCCGAATATTCAATCGATGCCGATGACTGGCAACTGGTCGAGCCTGTGGGACAGATTTCGGATTACAAGATCGAGACTTACGACGTCAAAATTTCGATTCCTGCGACCACCGGCGGTGGGACCAAGAGCATGCCTGGGAGCTCAAGCGAGAAGGGCATCACGCGCGATGTTGCAGCCTCCTCCGAGGAGCACACCATTATTGTTCGCGTGTATGACCGCTTCGAGAACATGGGCACAAACAAGGTCGTAGTGAAGAGGCCGGTGTCGGCGGCCCGATAGTGTTACATCATGAGCAACCAGGTATCCTCTATTGACTGGCGCCGCATGTGCCGGGGTTCGCGATCATGACCAGTCGCAGCTTGCGGGTCGTGTCGGTTTCCAGACGGACTCTCTCCATCGCCGGACGGAAGCATGGCGCATCTGTTGGCGCTGCGGCAACAACGACATAGTCTCCCGGCGACATCTGTTGAAAACTAAACTTGCCGTCAGGCTTCACCACGGCTCTCTGTTCCTCGAGAGTGTCGAGGTTGACCACAAGAAGCCGCGTTTCCGGCACTGGCGCCCCCGACGCGTCCACGACCTGGCCTTGTAGAGTGGTGTCGCGAATCTGCGAGTCACCCATCATCGGGAAGCACAGCAGCAGTAAGACAACAGTTTGGATCGACCGCTTTACCGGCATTGAGCACCATCCGGGCTGCTATCGCAGTACCTGCATTAAACAACTCGAGTTACCGCTTCGTGAAGTAAATTGTTACCCATGAGCTCGCGTGCCGCTATCGATATTCTGGCGTTACTTGTAGCGTCGGGATATTGCACGATTCCGCTCTTCTGGCTCATGGTGCATCCCTTCATGGAACGTTGGCGTAAGCTCGGCCGGCGAAGCTACCTCTTTGTGGTACCGGCCTGGGGTGGAATCATCGCGATCACCTTTCTCGTCGTGTGGCCGTTCCGGTCTTCGCACTTCTATGCGAACTGGTTCGCGTGGGCGCCGGCAGCAGTGTTCTTCTTCCTTGGACTCTCGATCTATCGCGCGGCATTCCGGAGTTTCCATCATACGCAGGTCTCCGGACTGGCTGAACTCGAGCCCCGAAAGCATCGCCAGCAACTGGTCACGACTGGCATTCGTTCTCGGATCCGGCATCCCATTTATCTTGGCCATCTTTGCGAAATCGCCGGCTGGTGTCTCGGGACTGGCCTGGTCGCGATTTGGGGATTGGCGCTGTTCGCCATCATTACCGGAGCGGTCATGATTCGCACGGAAGATCGTGAACTGGAATCACGCTTTGGCGAGGCGTATCGGCAGTATCGCGAGCGCGTGCCCGGCGTCATTCCGAGGTTGTCGCGGTAATTCGTTCAACCGCGGATTTTCCCGGACCATGCGGATAAGCTTTGCGTCAGCCGGCGTTTATTCGTCAGATCCGAGGTGGTTTTCGCTTTTCGCTACAATGAACCTTCGCTGAGCTTCCGGGAATGCAATTTGAACTCTTTGTAGCGGCGCGCTACCTGCGGGCCAAGCGGCGGCAGGCCGTCATCGGCATTATCACCGTGATCTCCATCATCGGAGTGGCGGCGGGTGTTGCCTCGCTCATCATTGCGCTGGCCATCAACAACGGATTCCGCCAGGACCTTCAAGACCGCCTGCTCGGCTCGACTTCGCACGTCAACCTGCTGCGCGTGGCGAGTGACGGCATTCGCGATTGGCAGGACTTGTTGTCGCGGCTGGAAAAGCAGCCGCACGTCGTCGCCGCAGCACCCGCGATCTACGAGCAGGTGCTGATCTCGCGAGGAGCGCACGCCCAGGGCGCTGTGCTCAAGGGAATCGTTCCCCAGGACGAGCGCAAGGTCAGCGATCTCCTGGATTCCATCCGCAAAGGGTCCGCCGACGCACTGGATGCGAGCCCGAAGGAACCGGTACAACCGAGTCCGGCCGAAAAAGACGAATCCAGCCCGCAGACGGCTTCCCTGCCGCCGATCATTCTCGGCAAGGACATGGCCGACCAACTGGGCGCGCCCATGGGCTCTTTGGTGACCGTCACCAGCCCGCAGGGCGAACTCACTCCCTTTGGCATCGTTCCCAAGTACAAGCGTTTCAAAGTCGCCGGCATCTTCTCCTCCGGCTTCTACGATTACGACAGCAACTGGGCCTTCATCCGGTTGTCGGATGCGCAGAGGCTGTTTGACCTTGGTGACGTCGTTTCCGTGCTCGAGTTCAAGGTGGACGACATCTACAAGGCATCGGAGATCGCCCGTAAGCTGGAAGTCGAAGCTGGCAAGGGCTTCATGTCAACTGACTGGATGGAACAGAACCGCGCGCTTTTCCACGCGCTGCGCTTGGAGCGCGTCGTGACCTTCATTACTATCGGTCTGATTGTTTTCGTCGCTGCCCTGAACATCCTCATTTCGCTGATCATGATGGTGATGGAGAAGACTCGCGACATCGCAGTGCTGGTCTCGATGGGAGCGAAGAAGCGCCAGATCCGGCGCATCTTTATCTATCAGGGCCTGCTGATCGGGGTGATCGGGACCGCGATCGGACTGATTGCGGGTTACGCAATCTCCTGGGTGGGTGGGCATTATCACCTGGTCTCGCTCTCCGCCGAGGTCTATTCTATAGACTACGTGCCGTTCGCGCCTCGCGCGCAGGATGGGCTGCTGGTGGCGTTGGTCGCCATCGGCGTCTCGTTCATTGCGACCCTTTATCCCTCCTGGTCAGCCGCCAGCGTGCTTCCGGCCGAGGCGCTGCGGTACGAGTAGATGCACTGATCTGATTGCAGCTTTGACAATCGCCAGCGAGGGCTGGGTCGAGCCGCAGGCCTAAAACTAGATTGATCCAGACAATTGCCGCTGTTCGTCACTGACTTCCAGCCCCAGACATGTTCTAATTCCTACAGGCTTTCGTTGGCGTCCCAGAATGGCTTTGGCGCTGGCGATTTGGCCGGAATTTGTGACGCGCCGGAGCGTATCTGCATCCAATCATGCAAGACAGCTTGTTGCGGGTGGAAAATCTGAAAAAGGTGTTTCGCTCGGGCGACTCTGATCTTGTGCTCTTTGAAAACCTGTCGTTTCAGCTGCAGGCAGGAGAAATGCTGGCGATTGTAGGCGAGTCAGGTGCCGGGAAAAGCACCCTCCTGCACATACTCGGAGTCCTTGATAGTGCTTCCGAAGGTGACGTATACTTCGCCCAAGTCGATTTGGCGAAGCTGTCGGAAGATGCAGCAGCGGAATTTCGCAGCCGTGAGCTTGGTTTTGTCTGGCAGTTTCATTACTTGCTGCCCGAGTTCACCGCCGTGGAGAACGTGGCCATGCCCTTGCTGATGCGCGGTATGAGTGGCCGCGAGGCGGAGCATGAGGCTTTGCGCTGGTTGCAGGAAGTTGGGTTAGCGGACCGTGCCAGTCACCGGTCCGGGGAATTGTCCGGGGGGGAGCAGCAGCGGGTGGCGTTGGCCCGTGCGCTGATCACTAAGCCGAAGGTCCTGATGGCCGATGAACCAACTGGAGACCTCGACAACCGGACAGCGGAAGCGGTTTTTAATTTGATCGCCAGGCTACATCGCGACTATCGTCTTACCTCGCTCATCGTTACTCACAATCTTGGGTTTGCGCGCCGGTGCGACCGTGTTCTCCGGCTCGAGCGTGGACAGGCGATCGAAGTGTCTCCGCAGTCGCTGCCGGCTTACACAACCGGAGAGCGACTGGCGGGTTTGTAGTAGTGGAAGACCCATTGGGTCTTTGTACTTCGGCCTCGGTTTTTTTGAGGACCGGCGACTGGGGGAGAGTCAGGTAACAGAGCTCGAATGGGGGGAACATCCCGGAGAGTTCCTGGAGACGTCATGTTTGAACGGTACACGGAAAAGGCCCGGCGAGTAATTTTCTTTGCGCGCTACGAAGCCAGCCAGTTCGGTTCTCCGTACATCGAAACGGAGCATCTGCTGCTGGGACTGCTGCGCGAGGACAAGGCGCTCACCAATCGGTTCCTTCGGTCTCATGCTTCTGTGGAGTCCATCCGGAAACAGATTGAGGGCCACACCACCATCCGGGAGAAGGTTTCCACGTCCGTGGACCTGCCCCTGAGCAACGAATGCAAGCGTGTTCTGGCGTATGCCGCCGAGGAAGCGGAGCGGCTCTCGCACAAGCACATCGGCACCGAACATCTGTTGCTGGGGCTGTTGCGCGAAGAAAAGTGCTTTGCCGCCGAGATTCTGCACGAGCGCGGGCTTCGGCTCTCCACCATTCGCGAAGAACTGTCCCGCACCTCGCAGGAGAAGTCGCAGCCATCGCAGCGCAATCGCGAGTCGTCCCTGCTGTCGGAGTTCTCGCGCGACCTCACCCAGGCGGCGATGGACAACCAGCTCGACCCGCTGGTGGGACGCGACGGAGAGCTTGAGCGCGTCGTCCAGATTCTGTGCCGCCGCACCAAGAACAATCCCGTGCTGATCGGAGAGCCGGGAGTGGGCAAGACCGCCATCGTCGAAGGTCTGGCGCAACGCATCGCCGACGGAGAAGTCCCGTCTTTCCTGGCCGACAAGCGCATTCTTGCACTCGATCTTTCTCTGATTGTTGCCGGCACCAAATACCGCGGCCAGTTCGAGGAGCGGCTCAAGACCATCATGAAGGAGCTGATGGAGTCGCAGAATTCCATCATCTTCATCGACGAGCTGCACACCTTGGTGGGCGCGGGCTCGGCCGAGGGATCGCTCGATGCCGCCAACATCCTTAAGCCTGCCTTATCGCGCGGTGAGATTCAATGCATTGGCGCGACTACGCCGGGCGAATATCGCAAGTCCATCGAAAAGGACCGCTCGCTGGAGCGCCGCTTCCAGGCAGTCAAAGTTCCGCCCCCGAACGAGGTGGACGCGGTCAAGATTTTGTTCGGCATCAAGGAGCGCTACGAGAAGTTCCACGCCGTCACCTACACCGACGAGGCCATCAATTTCTCGGTGTCGCACTCCAACCGCTATCTGCCCGATCGCTTCCTGCCCGACAAGGCCATCGACCTGGTCGACGAGGCCGGCGCCCGCGTCAAGCTGCGCCAGACTTCTCTGCCCGAGGACATCACCGAGGTGCAGAAGCGGATCAAGTTCATTGTTCATCGCATGGAAAACGCCATCGCGAACCATGAGTTCGAGAAGGCGCGCTTCTACTCCGACGAGGAACGCAAAGAGCGCGAGAACCTGCGCGCCCTGCGCGAGAAGTACCACCTCGATGAATCGTCCACCGGCGTCGTCGGCCGCGAGGACATCGAGGACGTGGTGTCGCGCTGGACCGGCGTCCCCATCGCTTCCATCAAGGAAGAAGAGAGCCAGAAGCTGCTGCGCATCGAAGAAGAGCTGCACAGGCGCGTCATCTCGCAGGACCGCGCTATTACCGCGCTGGCCCGCGCCATCCGTCGCTCCCGTGCCGGTCTGAAGAGTCCGAACCGGCCTATCGGTTCCTTCCTCTTCCTCGGACCAACCGGCGTCGGCAAGACGGAAGTTGCGCGAACCCTGGCGCAGTTCATGTTCGGCAGCGAGAAATCGCTGGTGCGCTTCGACATGTCGGAGTTCATGGAAAAGCACTCGGTCTCCAAGCTGATTGGCTCGCCTCCGGGATATGTCGGCTATGAGGAGGGTGGCCAGCTGACGGAGCGCGTTAAGCGGGCGCCGTACTCGGTGGTGCTGCTCGACGAAGTCGAAAAGGCGCATCCTGACCTGTTCAATATCCTGCTACAGGTGTTTGAAGACGGCCAGCTCACCGACGGCTTGGGCAACACGGTGGACTTCAAGAACACCATCATCATCATGACCTCGAACATCGGAGCGCGTCACTTGCAGAAGCGCACCGGCATGGGCTTCCAGTCGGAGCACGAGGACGTGATCTCGACCAAAGTCGAGGACATGGTGAAGAACGAGGTGAAGCGAACCTTCAACCCCGAGTTCCTGAACCGTCTCGACGAGGTCATCATCTTCAACGCGCTGGCGGAGCAGGACCTCATTCAGATCGTGGAGTTGATGGTGCAGCAATTGAACCAGCACCTGGCGCAGCGCTCCATCACGGTCACAGTCACCGAAGAGGCGCGCAAGTGGATTCTCGATCAGACGTTGACCGATCGCAGCTACGGCGCGCGTCCGTTGCGCCGCGCGCTGCAGAAGTACATCGAGGACCCGATGTCGGAGGCGCTCATCCAGGGAACGTTCGCGCAGCGGCCTACCTTCATCGAGGTCTACCTCGAGGGCAACCAGCTCTTCTATCGTCCGGTGGGTGAAGAGAAGACTGAGGGCGTGCTGCTGTACAGCAACTAGGAGCGCGGCATCAGCCGCCCGCCTTGAGAGAGAACTTCTAGCTAGAGTCAAAAAAAGAATGGGCCGGTTACTGTTTAGATTCAGCGGGAACCGGATTAAAATACAACATATAGCGTTTCCCTCTTGACATCCACAAGATGTCGGGCGTAAGCTCCCTTTCCACGTGGTTGTTTTGGGTCTTCCCAACGAGGGCTGTTCGGAAGGCTCCTCCCCCGAAAAGCCGAAGCGGCAGAGGTGACCGCGGAGGCGGGTAGTTGGGCCGGGTCCTCCTCCGGTTTTCGGAGATCAGGTTTCGCGAGCGAAGTACGGGAGTTCCTCCCAGCGAGGTCGCGGGGAGGCTTTCAACCCAGAACCCCACCCGACTGCGGTGGGCTAGCAAGACCGACGAAGTCATCGCTGGGGCGATGGCATCAGCGGGTTCCTTTCCAAGTCAACGGTGGTCCAGCAGGCGACATGATGTCGTTTGCGGGGGCATCATTTTGCGGTGGCGGAACAGACAACCGGGGGCCTCCTCCCTGCCGACGATCGTTGGCAAAGGAGAAGAGGCCCCCATAACCTTCTGGGCGAAGACTGGCACAGCGGGTTGGGTATTGCCGATTTCATGGAAGGTGGCGCCCAGCTTCGCAGAAGCCGAGCCCGTGGGGGCGGAACTGCTGTTAGTTCCGGGCGTGACCGAGGTCCCCAACTCGTGCCGGTTTTGTGCGAGCTGGCGTGTTGAGCCGCGGGGTAGACAGGGTTATAGAAAACGACTCCCTTCAGGGACGGCACAAACCGCAGATCCCTCCGCTCGGACTAACGTCCTCGGTCGGGATGACAATGCAGAGGGATTCGGGAGCAGCGTAGGCGTTTGAACGGTTAGGACCGAGTCCCGCCTTGCGGGACGAAAGATGATAGCCCAGCGCTTCA
>CAWBUJ010000010.1:0-14627 GCA_963791975.1 uncultured Acidobacteriaceae bacterium
TTTCTCGTCAACTTGAACGGGCCTGCTCAACCTCCGAGTGGCTCGTGACCCAGGCGCAATCCGCGGTTCGCGTTCATTCGTTCCGTCCGTGGTCCTGCGCAAGTGCTAGTCTGACGCAGTGTCCATGAACAACCGCGGCGTCCGGGCAACGTGGAAATATCACGATGACACCAAGCACTCCCCTTGGAGTGTTCGTAATAATCCTCACTTCCTCGACTTCGCGAATCGGCCGCTGCCTTTCAAGCTTTATCCGACCATAGAGCCGCGTCCGCTGCCACGGGAGCTCCCCCAGACAGGGGTGACTGCGCTGTCAGCGATCGCAGAGCCCTTGCGCCCGTCGCGAACCGAAGCAGTTCCTGATCTTCACGATGTGGCGCGTATCCTCTACTTCTCGGCGGGGATCACCAAACAGCGTGCTTATCCAGGGGGCGAAATCTATTTTCGCGCCGCGGCCTGTACTGGAGCTCTTTACGAGATTGAGCTTTACCTCGTGACGAGCGATCTCCCTGGACTTGATGGCGGCGTGTATCACTTCAATCCGGCGGATGTGTCACTTCGACTTTTGAGAGGAGGGGATTTTCGGGGAAACTTGGCACAGGCAACGGCGATGGAACCTGCCGTCGCCCATTCGCCCGCGACCATCATTTGAACTGGAACCTACTGGCGGAACGCGTGGAAGTACCTGGCGCGCACCTATCGTCATTTCGGCTGGTACAACGGCACGCTGCTGGCAAATATGCTGGCGGTTTGCGCAACTTCGGGGCTGTCGGCCAAAATCGTGCTCGGCTTCGTGGACGCCGAGGTGGACCGCCTGCTTGATCTCGAGACCCGGCGTGAGGTTTCATTGTGCTTCGTGCCCATCGGGTGTGTACCCCGGAGTTCACCGCCGGCGCCGAGAGAAGCTCTGGCGCTCGGGCTGGAAACGGTCCCGCTTTCACAGCATGAGGTCGAATATCCCGCGATGCTGCAGATGCACGATGCGTCTTCGCTTGAGACAGAAGAGGAAGTACGACAGTGGCGCGAAAGGCGCTCGGCCGTTACATCTTTCGCCCCGGTCGGAGAGGAGACCCGCCTCCGGCCGCTGTCGGAGGAAGAACAACCCAAGGATACGATCGAGCAAGTGATTCTGCGCCGAGGCTCTACTCGAACGTTTGATAATACGGCATCCATTACCCTATCTCAGCTGTCCACGATTCTCGATTGCGCCACGCGAGGTGTGCCGGCTGACTTCCTGGAACCTCCCGGATTACAGCTCAATGATCTTTACCTTATAGTGCACTCGGTGCAGGGGCTCAGGCCGGGTGCATACTTTTTCCAGCGTGATCGAAACACTCTCGAGGTTTTGAAGCCGGGGGACTTCCGCGCTGTGGCGTACCATCTTGGGCTGGAACAGGAGTTGCCGGCGGACGCCTGCGTGGCGATCTTCTTTCTTGCGGATTTGGAAAGGATCATCGAGCAATACGGGAACCGCGGCTACCGGGCCGTCCAGCTAGAGGCAGGCGTCATCGGCGGCAGGATGTACCTGGCTGCGTATGCCCAGTGCCTGGGTTCCACCGGGCTGACCTTCTTCGACGATGATATAGCTGCCTTCTTTTCTCCACACGCGAAGGGAAAGAGCGCCATCTTCTTGCTCGCGATTGGCAAGCCGCTAAAAAGTAAGGCGCAGTAGAACCTGCGGGCCGTGACCTGGGGGAGGACATGGGTCCTAGTATTGCAACCCTGCAGGTGCTCCATGAAGCTAACTGACACGGTAGACTCCGTCCTGAAGGGAAAGGGCAGCCAAGTAATCTGGTCGGTAACCCCCGAGCAGTCTGTCTACGAAGCGATTGAGAGGATGGCTGAAAAAGAGATAGGGTTCCTGCTCGTGATCTCCAAAGGCAAGTTGGTCGGTATCCTCTCGGAGCGTGACTACGCCCGCAAAGTCGTGCTCAAGGGACGGTCTTCGAAGGAGACTCCAGTCCGGGAGATTATGAGGAGCCCGGTTATCTTCGTAACTCAGCAACAGTCGGTAGACGAGTGCATGGCCATTATGACCGTCCGCCGCATTCGCCATCTTCCGGTCATGGAAGGTGAAGCCGTGATGGGTGTGCTGTCTATCGGGGATCGCGTGAAATGGATCATCTCCGGGCAGGAACATGCCATCCAGCGACTAGACTAGAGGGCTATATAACCGGAAGATATCCAGGCTGAGGCAGCCCCTCTGCGGTCGACCCGTTCGCAGTGGATTTAGCGATTGTGGACGACTGGTAGGCAACCCCTTCCTTACAAGATTAAGTAAGAGTTGCCCGTCATCCGCCCAGAATCGGTGGCAAGCGCTTATGTCCGATCAGGACGCGCAAGGCGTCGATCTGCGGAGGGAGGTCCTTCCGTAGCCCAACGCACAGACAAGCCAGGTATATAATTCAGCGCACTCGTGCGGTTAACCTCTGGCCCAAAATCCTTTGGATCTAAGCCACCAAGTTGCGTATTTTTTCGGTTTAGGCCGTTCCGCCGGTGAGTTTCTTTTGGTCGGTGTCTCCATGCGGTTCATGCGACTTTTTCTTTCCGAGCGACAGATTCAGTCTTGGCTCGCATTGATTTGACGAGGTCGGACGACGACGCTCCTTCAAGCGACAAACCGTAGCCAACTTCTCGCACGATGCGCTCCTTCAACGGTTGAATGAAGTGGATGCGGGTGTTGCGGCGTGTCACTTCCGGGGCCTTCAGGTACAGCTCGGCCAATTCCCGCGCGCGGGTGAGCGCCTTACCGTTCGGCACAACTTCGGCTACTACTCCCCATTCGTGTGCAGTATGCGCCAGCAGCGGTTGTGGGTTCAGCAGGAACGCCTCCGCTCGCCCCGCTCCCGCGCGATAACTCCAGGTGGTAAAGATTCCGTCACCGGGTGCAACGCCTGCGGAGAAGTGGGCCACATCCTGGAAGGTCGCACCATCCGCCGCCACAATTACACTGGCAAGCAGCGCGTAGTCTGAGTGCACGTGGGCACGTCCCTCGATGGCCGCGATGACCGGCACGCGTATGTTGGCTATGTTTTCCAAGGCCTGAACGCCTTCGTCGTGAACCTGGCTCCAAACCCCGGGATCGGCGACATCGCCGAAAGAGGACCAATCGACATCAGTAATGAACTCCCCACCTGCACCCGTGAGGATTACGATCTTGTTAGCTCGATCTTGCGAAATCCGGTAGAAGGCATCGACAAGTTCCGTGTGAGATGGCGCGGACATAATGAACGGCCCGCCGTTGATGTGGAACTCAGCAACGAGCAAACCTCTGTCGTCTCGGGTCAGCTTTAGGTTGTGATAAGCCGTGAAGTAGTCACGTTGAAGTTATATCGTACTCTCCTCTCTGATTCGGTTGCTCGGCTGTGGGCGAATCCCAGTGATTAGAATCCGCAACCTGCCTGAGAGTTGCAGGACGGATGGTCCGTTCACCACTGTCCTTGACCCAATTCCCCTCGGCCCTGTAGAAATTTCGAATTCATGCTCCTTGTGCCACGTGCGTTTTGAAGCAGCGTGGCAAGACTCAATTTTGATCCTGAGCGAATCGTCGGCTACAAGGAAGCAATCCACTTTCACGGTTTGTCGGCAAACCGCCGACTGAGAGCGGACGACACGCCGTAAGTCACAGGAAAGGTTTGGGCGTTTTACGTCCAGGTGGATTACTTCCGATTTGCATTCATCGGGAATCGGTCGGACGGCGGACACTCTTGTCTCGCCCCTTGATTTTGCTTTCCTTGCAATCGCCAAACTACTCGCCAGTCCCGCAAATCGGAGACCCCGAAGTGCGGGACCGCGAACTGACTACGCCGCTGATTGCACGGCTCTCTTATATCCGGGCGCGAACACCTCGCGGGCAAATTGCGCAAATGTAACTTTGCCGGTGCGTTTTTGTTCGCCTTTGAATTGCTGGATTTTCGCGATTGCCTCTTCCATTTCAACCAGCAGCGCTGCCATCTCCGGCGACATTCCGCCCTGGCTCATTGCGGCCTTCAATTTGTCGCCTGGGACGGTGACCACGCGGATTTGTTTCCCGATGGCCTGTCCGGCGATGCGAGCCCACTCGTCCAACGAAATCTCCTGCGGGCCCACAATATCGACCACGTGATGGCCGTCGATCGGTTTGAGCAGAAACTCAGCGGCAACCTCAGCGATGTCCTGCGTGGCAATGATCGGCGCTTTCACCGATCCCGGGAGCGAAGTGTAGATGCTGCCTTGTCCGATGATCGTCGGCAGCGAGAAAAACACGTTCTCCATGAACTCGTTTGGGCGCAGCGAGACGATGTTCTTCCCGGCAGCGCGGAACTTCTCTTCCGTCTCGTAGTGTCCAACAATCGGCCCCGTGCCACTCGGCAGGAATGCTCCTGCACTCGAGAGATGAACCACATGAAGTTCCGGATGCTTGCGGATAACGCTGGCCCCCGCCTCGGCCATGCGACGGGCCGCGCCCAACGGATCGTGCGAGGTCATCTCCGAAGGCGTCAGCCAGAACAGCGCGTCGGCGCCACGCACCGCCTGCTCAACAACCGCGGGATCGCTGTGCTCACCGGCGATGACCTTTGCACCGCGGCTGACTAGATCTTTCACTTTTTCGGGATGTCGGGCTATCAGCGTGACATCCGACTTGCGGTCAAGAAGTATGTTGGCGAGTTTGCTGCCGATGTGGCCAGAAGGGGTGGTAACTGCAATCTTCATGATTTTTCTCCTTCACTATTTACGATGTGCAGGGTCTGTCTCGAGTTTCAGAAAGGCAGCTACTTACCTGTCAGAAATGGAGTACACGGCAAGACGATTGATAGGGCTCACCGCTCGAAACCTCGGTTGCTGGGAGTCGGCGAAGTCGGCTTCCCAATTCGCGGTCACTTTGACGTCTAGTCGGCGTTCCGTCGTTGTGGCCGCGGCCTGGTGGAGTTCTTCAACAGCACGGGTTGGGCGTTTTACGTTAACTTGACCGCACCCGGCGCCGTGCCACGCTTCCAGGTGGCTCGTCATCCGTGAGTCTTAACGACAGCCATGCTGATCGCGGCGGAAGCTTGCTATCCTTGGGCTGTGAATTCAGCGAGCCGTCAGTGGCTTCACACAGGCGTTCTCTAAACCGATTGATGCCATTGCTGCCGACCATGCCTCCTTTGCGACTTCTTCCCTCGATCCTCGTCCGGTTTGTATTGACGATCGTCGCCGCCGGGCAGATCGGGTACGCTCTGCCCGTTACGCTCCATTCATGCTCAGTGCCTGGGGTTAAGAGAAGCGCGCGATGCGGCGCCATCGAAGTCCAGGAGGACCCGGACCGGCCTGGGTCGCGCAAACTCGAAATACACTTCGCAGTGATTCCGCCAGCTAGCGGCCACGCCCGTCCGGATCCGATCGTCCCACTGCTCGGTGGACCGGGGGAATCTGCCATCGAGTCCGGACAGTATTTTGTGGAGCGTTTAGGCCAGATGCTGAACGACCGCGATCTACTGCTGGTTGACCAGCGGGGCACCGGACAATCCAACGCGCTGCGCTGTCACTTCTTCTCCTCTGACAATCCTGCTGAGAGTCTGCAGTATCTGTTTCCGCCCGCTCGTGTCGAGGGCTGTGCGAAGGAGCTGGCCGCGCATGCCGAGTTAACGCAATACTCGTACCAGCGGTTCGCAGACGATCTCGAAAAAGTGCGCCAAACTCTCGGCTACGGGAGGCTAAATCTGTTTGCCGGATCTTACGGCACCCGCGCAGCGCAGGTATTCGTAAGAGCGTACCCCAGCAGCGTTCGGACCACCTACCTCGGAAGCGTCGTGCCCATTGACATTGCGATGCCGTTGCCCTTCGCAAAAGCTGAACAATCGATGCTGGAGCGTACGTTAGATGCCTGCGAGTCTGATGCGTCGTGCCACTCTGCTTTCCCTCATCTGCGTGATGAGTTCTCACAGATCGCGGACCAACTTGCATCAGGTCGCGTCTTTGTCAAAGTTCCCGGTCATGCAGGGGCGGTGGCATTGCCCGAAGGCCGTGTCGCCGAATGGTTTCGTTCGTTGCTATACAGGCCGTCGAGTTCGGCGCGCGTGCCTTGGCTAATTGATCAAGCGAGTAAAGGCGATTGGAGCCCGATTGTGAACGGGATTCTCGACGACGCGCGGGATGCAGACACTGATCTAAGCCTCGGGCTGCTGCTGTCCATCACGTGTAGCGATGACGTGCCGTTTGTACGTGAGCAGGACGTTGCGGCTGCGACTCGCAATACGTTCCTCGGCGACTGGCGTTTGCGGCAACAGCAGGCTGCGTGCAAGCTGTGGCCGCACTCTGTCGCTCCTGCGAGCTACCGCCAACCGATACACACACAGCTACCAACGATGTTTGTGTCAGGTGACTCCGATGGTGGGACTCCTCTCTGCTTCACCGAGCACGCAGCACCCGGCTTTCGGAACCGTGTCGAAGTGATCATGAGCAATCACGGTCACACCGAGTGGGCGCCATGCATCGAGACGCTATACCAGCGTTTCCTGGATCAAGGCTCCGTTCGGGGGCTCGACGCTTCCGCGTGCTCAAAGCTCTCACGTCCGCCGTTCAAGACCGAATAGCGCATTAAGGCGCAGTGTGTGGGCACACCAGTCCTGGACGGCCCGGTGATCCGGAAACCAAATCCACGCGAGCGAGAAGTCCCCAAACCGACAACTGAGAGCGGACGGCACGCCGTGCGTCACAAGAAAGGGTGGGGCGTTTTACATCCAAGCGGCGGTGCCAATGCGGTTGCCGGATGCTGGCTGACCTATTGGGACTGATGGTTGCTTTCGTAGGATTTCGCTAATCTCTCGCACGATTTGAGTCACGCCTAAATCGTTCCCGCCGCTAGATTGACTCCATGAGTGCTATACATTCGCAAGCTATTCCTTTCGTGCCCGTCAAGTCCTCGACCTGGTTTGTTACGGGAATCAACCGCGGCCTTGGCCGCAGCATTGCCGAAGCCATCCTCGACCGGGGCGGCAGGGTGGCCGGCACAGTTCGCAGACGTACCGATGCGGCGGAGCTTGAGAGGCGGTTCCCCAGCCAGCTTTGGGTGTCAGAGTTGGATGTGTCGGATTTAGCCAATATCCCAATGGTCTTCGACGCTGCCGTGAAGGCCCTCGGCCGAATCCACGCAGTGGTCAGCAACGCAGGCTACAGCCTGCTGGGTGCGGCCGAAGAGCTAGAACTCGACGCGATGCGGCATATCGTCGACACGAACCTTCTCGGCTCGATTCAGCTTGCGCGCGCGGCCGTGGCGCACATGCGTCCTCTTGGCGGAGGCCGCATCATCCAGATCTCCAGCGGTGCGGGACAATCCTCCTTCCCAGGACTGTCGCTCTACTGTGCGACCAAGTGGGGCATCGAAGGCTTTTTCGAGGGCCTATCGCAGGAAGTAACCGGCTTCGGCATCGGGACGACGTTGGTAGAGCCTGGAGCTATCCGTACTGACTTCGGTGGCGCCGGCATTCTTAGCCCTGAGCTGGAGGCTTATCAGGATGGGCCTGTGGGTATGCTGCGGCAGATGGCGAAGAGAGGCTACGTAGCGCCGGGCGATCCGGTAAAGATGGCGAAGGCAATCGTAGACGCGTTTGAAGCGGAGGCTGCGCCGCCCCGGCTGGCGCTGGGAGCGGATGTCTACGGGTACATTAAGGCGGCGCTCGATGCGCGGCTGGAGCAGCTTGAGGCTTTCAAGAATCTTGAAACCGATTGCAATGCCGAGTGAACTCGATACGATGGAGGAGATGGCTGCTATCTCCTCACTTCGAAAAGAAGCCCGGTCGATCCTTCTGCGGCACGCCGAGGAGGATCGACTTACCAGGGACGCTCTTCCTGGCCTGCACCTGATGAGGTTCGGTTGGGTAAGCCGGCCACTGGTGACGGTGCAATCGATGCGCTGCATGGCCCTGGTGATTCAAGGGGTAAAGACCCTCGATTTCGGCACCACGCACCTCGAGTACGGCGCAGGACAGTTTCTGCTCTCGTCAATAGATATGCCATCGACCTCCCAAATCCTGAGCGCAACCGGAAGGAGACCTCTGTTGGCACTTGCAGTGGAGATTGACTTCGAAGAGTTGAAACAGTTGATCGGTCGATGCGATAAGCTGCCGCCTTCCAGCCCTCAGTCCGCCGTGGACGTGTTTCATGCGGACCCAGATTTATGGGGAGCGGTGATTCGTCTCTTGCGATTACTGAACACGCCACAACACGCAGCTGCGCTGACGCCGCTGATCCGGCAGGAGATTCTGTATCGGTTGCTTGCAGGACCGTCCGGTTCGCGGCTGCTGGAAATCTCCAGGCAGGACAGCCCATCCAATCGCATCGCCCAGGCGCTCACCTGGCTGCAGAAGCAGTTCACGAAGGGTTTTATGGTGGACGATCTTGCTCGTCGGGTTGGGATGAGTCCATCTTCGTTTCATCAGCATTTCAAGGCGATGACAGGAATGACGCCGATTCAATATCAGCGCCGAATACGCCTTCACGAAGCGCGGAAGTTGCTACTGGTGGATTCGCTCGGTATCGGTGAGGCGAGCTATCGCGTTGGTTATCAGAGCCCATCGCAGTTCACGAAGGATTATCGCCAGTGTTTCAGCAGATTGCCAAAGGACGATATCTTGGCGCATGCGACCGAAAGAGTTACTTTTTCCGGCTATTCGCCGGAAATGTCTTTGCGGTAACAAACCTTCACAGCTTGTGAGCATCGCGACCGCGCCAGTTGTGTCGCCCGCAACGATGGCGACCCAACTTGGACGAGAAGTCGGCGACCCGCTCCACAGGAGCGGGAGCCGTGGCTAGGGTTCGATACCGATGCAGTCGTTCACCGCTCCACGAATCCGCTGCTTGCAGCCGAGATAGCGTTCAGTTGTCTGTACGGAGACGTGCCCGAGAAGGAATTGGATCTGATACAATTCTCCACCCGAAGCATGACACAACTTGGCACGAACGCCTCAGATCATGCGGTGCTGCTTGGGCAAGTCCGAGTTTTCTCGCGTACTGCTTCACGACGTGCCAGACTAATCGTCCTGTTACGCCATCACCCCAGTGTTTGCCTGCTCGACAGACACATCGGAAAAGTCTCCCGGCCGAAATCGCGGCTGCCGTCAGCCACTCATCGATAGTTGTTTTCACCCAGTCGGGTACAGGAACGGTTCGGATGTGCCCGCCTTTACCAACGAGATCAACTATCGCCCAATGCTCGTCGCGTTGTTGCAAATGCCTGAAGTCCAGATCAGCCAATTCGCGGCGTCGAAGTCCGCACCCCAGCAAGACGGCGAGAATCGCCCGATCCCTCTTTCCTTTGAGGGTGTCTGCATCTGGCGACTGCCAGAGGCGACGGGCTTCTTCGGCTGTGAGCCAGTTCCCAAGCCTCACACCCAACTTCTTGGCACCTTTCACACGTCGGATGCCAGCAGCGAGTTCCGGACTGAGCAAGCCAGCGTCCGCAGCTTCATAGGCGAGCCGCCGTACAGCGGCGAGTCGTCCATTGATCGTTCCCCCCGCAAGCTGTCGATTCTCAAGGAATATGCGATAGCGGGTAACAACCGCCCTGTTGAACGAAAGTCGTGGCTCGGAGCAGTACCACTGAATAAATTCATCAATGGCGTGCCGATACCCACGTTTGGACTCGGGTGACCGAAGGCTGTCCAGGACCGCCGATTTGCTGGGATCCAGATCAGGAAGACCGAGTTTAGTCTTGGGACGCTTTGGTTTTGGGTATTTGCCCTTGGCGCGTCTGCTCATTCCAGCCGCCTCCACCGCGGCTGGCCAGAGCCTACCCACGCTCGCTGGCGAGTAGGGCGTTATACATCCAACTGTTCTTCCACTTCATAGCTCTCTCTCCGAGTGAAGAAAAATACTTGAACAAGCGACCTACTCCGCCTTGGTCACGTTGCCGTTCATCATGGTCAGCTTCGCTTTCGTCGTGCTGATGTCGGAAGGAGGAATCTTGTACAGGTCTTTCTCCAGCACAACGATATCGGCGAGTTTGCCGGTCTCCAGCGAACCGATGCAAGCACCTGATGCTGAACCGGGGTGTGCAACTCAAGCAGAAGCTGTGGAGCGAAGCCGGCGGTGTCACGAAACCGGACAGGAGAATTCTGTCCTTGACAACGCCTTCGTCTTTACAGACGCTTTCGCATGAGTCGAGAAATGGCCCTACCCGGGCGCGGTTCTGCGAGGTTAGCCTGTACAAGAACTGCGTCATCCTGGCGGCACACAATGCATCGCAAAGCGCGCGCGAATGGCACAACTGCTCCGTCGTTTTATAGGCAAAACCTGCGTGAATGGGGGAGTGGTTAAGCCGCATCTCATTGAGAATACGAATGGTTACGTGTACCCCGAGCAGGCAATGAGCAGGCAACGGGTAGGCATACCGCTTAAACCCCGGCTCCAGAACCGCCGGACAGCCCACCCAAGGTCTGGTGCCTCGGGCCAGGTCCCATTTGTTCCAAGAGACTATTGAGTTGGTTCCATCGCGTCGCCATGGTTGTTTGGGACCAAAACTAGAGAAAGTTCGCCTGTGGCCGCGCCTTTATTGAGCAAGGAAAGTCTTGAGCGGAACGTACCGCTTCGCCTTTCAGCTGAAGGCTTGCATGTCGAGCAACTGTCGGTGCCAGTCCGTGTTCTCTTGGGGCACACGGGACCCTGTCCCAAGCTGTGGGCACGGCCAGGAACAGTAAATATGCGCTCGGATCCCCCGAAAGGTTATATGGTGCTAGGCTGTTCGGATCTAAAACGGAAATTCCGGCTTACGTAGCATTTGGACTTGTTCAGGCACAGGCGCAGACTCCGTCAATCCAGTCGATCACTGACAATAACGTTCAAGTCGTCTTGGAGGAGGAACAGTATGAAGTCGGCCCAGTATCGTGTGCCCGCAAATGACGCTGTCGAGAATCGCGCGCGCTGTATTACGCGTCCCAAATTTCACTGCAATTCGATTTGCACTATTCCATTCGCGAAGCTCTTTCTGCTCGTCTCGCTCACGGCGCTTCTCGCATTTCAAGCGACGGCGCAGAACCCGCCGCCCCCGCCTCCTCCACCAGCGCCGGCCGCTCCCGAGCCTGCGCCGCCTGGCCCGCCGCTCACCGAGAAACAATTGGAAAATCTCGTTAGCCGCATCGCGCTGTATCCCGATCCGCTGCTTGCACAAATCCTGACGGCATCCACCTATTGGAGCGAAATCCCCGAGGCCGCCGCGTGGGCCGACGAGCACAGCAACCTCAAAGGCGAAGTGCTTGCCAATGCGATTCGTGAAGATAATTTGCAGTGGGACCCGAGCGTACTCGCGTTAGTCCCGTTTCCGTCAGTGCTTGACATGATGGCGAAAGATCCGGCGTGGACCGAGCAACTCGGCAACGCCGTGCTCCTGCAGCGCGGGAACGTCATGGACGCCGTGCAGCGTCTGCGCAAACAGACGCGCAAGTATGGCTACTTGCAGACGAACCCGTACTGCAACGTCGTCGAAGCCGGCGGCTATTTGGAAATCTTGCCGGTCAATCCGGCATACATCTATGTGCCCTATTACGACCCGTTGGTGGTGTTTGGTCCGCCCGCCCCGGGATTTTTCGTTGGCGGAGCGATCCGGTGGGGGCCGGCGGCGGTCATCACCGCGGGATTTTTCCCGTTTGGATGGGTGCATCCGTATTTTCTGTGGGGCGCGCACACCATCTATTTCGATCGCACCCCGTGGAGTCGTGTTTGGGTGAATCGCGGCTACTACCGTCAACCGTACGCACATCCGTGGGTCCCACGGCCAGGGCCTCGCGTCGAAGTGCACCCTCCCGTCCACGTGAAATAGATCGCCACGCTCTCGGCAACAACAAGCGTCCGGAATGAGGCAAGCGACCACAAATCACAACTCGCAGTCGTTCGAACGCTTTACAGGATCCGATAGTCTCACTTCGCCCTGGAGCAGCGGACTGGGTATGACGGCGGCTGGATGAATGATTTCGTAAAAGAGGCTGTTTTACTTTCACTCGTCGGCAAGTGCGTTGCGGCAGTTGTCGGAATCCTGTTCATCCACGCCACGTTTCGGGTGCTCGAACAAACGCTGCCTAGGCGCTTTGGCCGGGCCGACGCGCGTTACAGGGTTCGCAAGTTCGTGGTCTTTTGTGGATACCTTGCGATTCTACTTTTCCTCGCCATCCTCTTTGAAGATCGCTTGGGTCGCCTCAGCTTTGCTTTGGGTGTCGCTGGCGCGGGTGTGGCGGTGGCCCTCCAGGACGTGCTGGCCAGCATCGCAGGTGCTTTCTCGATCGGTTTTTCAAAACTGTATACCGTGGGCGACAGAGTTCAGATCGGCGATATTCGCGGTGACGTGATCGACATCGGACTCCTGCGAACAACGTTGATGGAAACGGGGAACTGGGTCAGCAAGGACTTATACAACGGCCGGATCGCTCGCATCCCCAACAGCACCGTCTTGAAAGGGTCCGTCTTCAACTACTCGCAGGGATTCCGGTTTATCTGGGACGAGATTAAAGTTGTGCTTACAGGCACCAGCGACTCCCAATTTGCCAGGGCGATGCTTTTGAGGGTAGCCAAAGAGGCGATTGGTGAGTACCTGTTGGAGGCACAGTCGTCCTGGAAAACTATGAGCGAAAATTATCACAGCCAAAATCCTCCGTTAGAACCTACCGTCACCCTAGCCGTAAACTCCGGGTCGCTCGAATTCACCGTCAGCTATGTTGTGGACTACACGAAGCGGACTGCCATGCAAGATCGGTTGTTCACGAAAATCGCAGAGGAAGTGACGGATAGCAACGGACGGTTCAAATGGGCATCATCGGCAATTACCGTCATAAGCCAGCCGGTGACTCCGGACCCGATCGAAGCCCGCCAGACATCGTCGAGCCTCAGCGCGGGCGAAGCGGCGGGTTCCGTAAATCGTAATCGATGAGAAAGTGTTTGTGGAATGTGACGAGAATAGGTGCCGCGACCACCGGTTGTCAGAATCAAAAGCTTGGGGACAAATTGGGAAGGAGCGACTATTTCACCCGGCAACGGTATTGCAACTCCCTGACGGTAGCGCCGAACGTGATCCAGCGCTAGGTAATGCTGGAGCAGACTCCGGGCGCAAAGCACGGGACCGTGGGAGGCGACAGGGTTACGTTGACTCTGCAGTGACGGAGTGTGACTTCCACCAAGCGCCAGAGTGCCGCGGCAAAAATGAGGTTCACAGCCAGCCCCAAGACACCCACGATTGGAGGAAGCCGGTGTCAAAGACGGACGAAAAGGACAAGAAAGACAAAAAGGCCAAGAAAGGCCAAGGGTCCGGTAACGGCTCTGCTGCGGCCTTTGCCACCTGCAGTGACGGCCATCCGCGGGATGTTGTCCAGTACCTTGAGGCCAAGCTCATCCTGAAGCCTGACCGCTTCGTTTCGGTGGAGAGCTTCCGCGACTTCGGGAAACTCATGCAGCGCACAGCGAAGAAGGTCGGGGTTGGGTTTGTCAGCGATCCCAAGACTGTGCGAAGGCCGGAGATCAGGGAGATCACCTTCTTCGACACTCCAGACTTCCGCCTCTATGACAATGCCTTCATCCTGCGGCGACGCGTTTCGTACGTTGACGGCTTCCCGATAGGCGATCCGGAAATGGTTTTCAAGTTCCGCCACCCAGACCAACAGAAGGCCGCGTGCATGGACGTGCGGCCCAACATCGCAGGAGCCTATCGCATTAAGTTCAAGGCTGAGGTCCTCCCCCTGAAGGATGAAATCGGCGGATACCGTGTCCTGTACTCACACAACTGCGTCTTCGGTCTGAGCCAGATGCACGATGCGGACAAGAACTCGATGGGGACCCTGGCCCGTGTGTTTCCGGTGCTCGCCGGTCTGAAGAAATCGAACGATGAGAAGGTCGGTCTGGTGAACGAGGGGATTGTTGAGGAAGTGCTGCTGGAACTCGGGGAGTTGGACTTCGGTAAAGGGATCGTGGCCCACTGCAATGTGGCGCTGTGGCGGACGCGCGGCGAACAAATGCCACTGGTGGGAGAGTTTGCCTACCAGGCCAAGTTCTCAAGGCAAGAGGACGTAGCCGAGAAACCGAAGAAACTGTCGGAGCAGTTTTTCATCTCGCTGCAGCAGGACGTGCAAGACTGGCTGGTGCTGGGCGTTACCAAGACGGCGATGGTGTACCGCCTTAAAGGAAATGCACCCCAAAGCCATGAGTGAGAGGGCCACACAACCCGCTCGTGTGATCGCCGCCCGCCCCCGGTTCCGTACACCACACCTCCCGCCAGCAGAAAGCTAACTCACGTAATCCCGAACCAGGTGCTCGGCTCGGCCTTCCAAAACAGCAAGACGATTAGCAGGGCTCACTGCCTGACACCTTGCCGGCGGCTTGGCAACGTCCTGTCGTGGGCAAAAATCACTTGGACGAGAAGTCGCCAAACCGTCGAAGTGGTCCGTGAAGCTCCCCAAAAACCACGCTCTGGACTCGCAACTGCGACACTCATGAGCGTTTTTAATTCAACAGCTTGCCATTGAGTAGGCCATCTGGTTTTTCCGTCACGGTGCTGTAGTCGATTTTGTAGACGGTCCTGCACCCTGCGATGGCCATGGAGTGCAGTATTTATGCGGTTCGCAACGCTTGAGTGCCGGGTGAAATCTGGTGCAAAACCAGGAGGTCGGTTTTGGAGGTCTCGCTGCTGCTGCAAG